>NZ_CM142718.1:0-2565000 GCF_054898145.1 Pseudomonas sp. TMB3-21
GTAATCCAACGGGGGAGCGCGCCTGCTCGCGATTGCGGTGTGCCAGTCACCTTTGTTCAAGCTGACACTGCGCAATCGCGAGCAGGCTCGCTCCCACAGGCCTTTCGGTGCACATCGTATGTGGGACCGCCCTGGCTCCAGAGTGGGAGCTAGCCTGATGGCGATAGCTATGGTTCAGGCGCCGCCGATCTCAACCGAACACCCCTCCCCCAATCCCCGTATAATCGCCGCTTTTCCCCCGAAGGCACCCCGCTCGTGGCAGACAAACGGTATAGCTGCATTGGTTTGTATAACCCTAAATCACCGGAAAACGTTGGCTCGGTAATGCGCGCCGCCGGCTGCTATGGCGTGGCGTCCGTGTTCTATACCGGCAAGCGCTACGAGCGTGCTGCCGACTTTGTCACCGACACCAAGCGGGTCCATTACGACATCCCGCTGATCGGCATCGATGACCTGAAAAAAATCTTGCCGCTGGGCTGCGTTCCCGTTGCAGTGGAACTGGTCGAAGGCGCTCGCTCGCTTCCCGAGTACACGCACCCGGACCGCGCGCTGTACATTTTCGGCCCGGAAGACGGCTCGCTGGATAAAGAGATTCGTGACTGGTGCGAAGATGTCGTCTACATCCCGACCACCGGTTGCATGAACCTGGCTGCCACGGTCAACGTCGTGCTTTACGATCGCATGGCCAAAGGCCTGAATACCCGCTCCGGGGCAAAATTTCGCTGAGCAACGAATATTCGATGGAACAAGCCGCCCGCCGCAGCAGTCAGCTAATTATCTATTCTTGTAGCAGCCCTTTTCGCCAGGAGACAGATCATGACCGACTTCAAACGCGTAGAACCTATCGAATCCACTCCGTTTCAGACTCATTCCGAGCGCAACGTCCACGGCTGGGAACGCGCTGGGTCTCTGGCGGGTGGCGTGGTGATGATGGGCAAAGGCCTGCGCCGCGGCGGCATTTTCGGCCTGATTCAGCTCGCAATCGGCGGCGTGGCACTGGCACGCGGCATTACCGGCCATTGCTCGGCCAAGAGCCTGCTGGAAAAGAGCCGTCATGAGATGAACACCGTGCGCGCGAAAATCGAACGAGCTGGTGATGATCTGACCCGATTGAAGGCAAACGCGGAAGCGGCGACCAGCACTGCGACAGTCACCGGCAATGATTCGCTGACTTCGCCCAAAACCGGCATTTAAGACAAAAAAGATCGCAGCCTGCGGCAGTTCCTACAGGGATTTAACGCCCCAGTGTAGGAGCTGCCGCAGGCTGCGATCTTTTGATCTGTCACTGGATCAGATTGCTGTGCAGAACCGCCGATGAGCTTCCTAGAACACTTTCGGCGAGCCCAACGAATGCCTCCGTGTCCACATTCTCGAGTCGCATCGCCCCGCGCATCACATCATCCAGTGAGCGCTTGTTGCGTGTCTTCAGGCGGATCTCCCGATCCAGTTCCTGCAGCAGCAACACTGCTTTGGCCACCTGCCCCGCATCAACCTGCTCCCCGCGCAACGAGCTGACCGTGCGGCTGTCTTTGGCCATCCTCGCCTTCAGGCTTTCATAGCGCTCATCACTCATCCCCCCGGCACGGCGCAGCAATTCGATGGCGTAGTATTCGGCCAGCCCCTCGCTGATCCAGTCGCTGCGATGTTCATCGTTAACCCGGCCCACTACCTGCACCAATTCACGCAACAATGCGCTGCTGCCACTTTCGCTGACCAATGGCAAACGACTGTTCAGAGAGACCGATTCCCGCCCGGCCAGGCTGCCGCGCCACATCGGATCATTGGTGCCAACGATCAACAGTTTTCCAGGATGGCGCGGGAACACCGCCTGCACTTGCGGCCAGACAAAGGTCAGCAGGGTCAGCACGTCCATGCGCCGCATGCCCTGCCCGCGCGGCGATGCAACCGTGATCTCGGTTTCCGCCAGACGCGTGCGTCGGGTGCCCAAATGACCGGCCAGCATCCAGCCCGTGGGGCGATCAAACAGGCGCGAGACATTGTCGATGCGGAAGCGATTCTTGCCAATTCGCGGCCAGGCGGTTTCGACACTTTTCCAACCGCCGGGTAATTCGAACTCCAGGCGCGACACCAGCTCAATGCCGTCCTGTTGATCAAGCCGGGCCGGCGGGACCAGATCATCGCCGCGCATCAACGCCCAGTTCGAAGTCATGCGTGTGTCGAAGCTGCCGTTTTTACGGCCATGGCTGATATGCACGCGGTACGTCAGGCTGGCCTTGTCGACGGCTGGCTGCCAGACACCGCGCGTTGACTTGCCCGGCGAGAGTTGCCATTGGCCGTCAGCCTTGAAATCGCTGTAACGACTGCCATCGCCCAGATCAAAATCCAGGCTTCTGACCGCCGAGCCTTGCGCCAGGGTCAGGCGCACTTCCGCCTGATCGCTTTTCGGCAACAAACGTACGTGGTAATCCAGATCGACCTTTTTCGCCGCCCACACCGACGAGCCCACGGCCAACAGCGCAGCGGCCAACCCCAGCCGTAATCCCACAGCCATATACACTCCGTTGTAAATTTCAGCCCGCGCGGAATATCAGGTGGTCTTCCCAATCGTCTTCGGCCACGCTGCCTTCGGCGAGCATGCGTCCTGATTGTGAAATTCGTTCGTGGTGCACGGCGTCGCGATCGCCGCAGACCAAGTGATGCCACAGCGGCAGGTCCTTGCCTTCGCTAACCAGCCGGTAGCCGCAGGTCGGCGGCAGCCACTTGAATTCATCGGCCTTGCCCGGGGTGAGCTGAATGCAGTCCGGCACGAAATCCCGACGGTTCGGGTAATCGCTGCACTGGCAGGTTTTCAGATCGAGGAGTTTGCAGGCGATGCGCGTGTAATAGACGCTGTTGTCGTCTTCATCCTCGAGTTTTTGCAGGCAGCACAGGCCACAGCCGTCGCACAGCGATTCCCATTCCTGCTGATCAAGTTGATCGAGGGTTTTGCGTATCCAGAACGGTTCGACTTTGGCGGCCATGGCTCGAGCATCAACATCAAGGTGGTGAAAAGGCCGCCAGTCTAGTGCCTGGGCCCGTGTCGGCAAAAGATTGGCGACTGCCGGTAAACTCGGCGATGAAAAAGAGCCTTCAATACCCGCGATTGAAATCCACTTCGCCGCGCAATGCTTCGCCCGCCTGATAGGCCCGCAGATTCTCGACAAACAACTTCACCATCAAAGAGGGCGAGGTCGGTGCCGAGCTATGGCCGGTCAGCAGCAATCCCCAAGCCGTCCAGAACGGATGGCGTTGCGGCAACGGCTCCTGCCGGCAAACGTCAATGACCGCGCCCGCCAGATGCCCTTCTTTCAAGGCTTCGACCAGATCCGCATCGACCACCGCGACGCCGCGCCCGACGTTGATGAACAACCCGGTCGGCTTGAATTGCTTGAACAGTGCCGCGTCGTACAGGTCGTGAGTCGTCGGTGTGTTCGGCAGCAGATTGATCACATAATCCACCTCACCAACCAGACGCGGCAGATCGGCCAGCGTTCCCACTTCGACAAATGGCGCCAGCTCTCGCGCTTCGCTGGCAATACCGTACAACTCGACGCCGAACGGCAGCAAAAAGCGCGCGACGGTCTGGCCGATGTCCCCGGTGCCAACGATCAAAACTTTGCGCCCGGTCAGGCTCTGGCCCTGGCGACTGTCCCACTTGCGCTCAACCTGGCTGACCAGACGCGGCAGCACCTCGCGCTCATGGCCAAGCATGTAGGTCAGCACGTATTCGGCCATTACCTGACCAAAAATTCCTACCGCCCGTGTCAGGCGATAATGCCGTGGCAAGCCATCGGCCAACAGCGGCGTAATGCCGGCCCAGGTCGACTGCAGCCATTGTGGCTGGTGCCCCTGACGCAGCAGGGTGGCCAGCAAGTCCGGCTGACCCAGCCAGATCGGACAATCCGCTGCCTGACGAGCCAGCTCGGCAGAATCACCGCTGGTGAGGACTTCCAGATCGGGTGCTGCCTGGCGCAGCAATTGGGCGTACACAGGGTGATCGTGTTCAGCAATCAGAACGCGCATGGTTCAAACCTTTCAAAAGCAGTGCAAACGGCCGCCGGCGGAGCAGCGCTCCAGCGCAGCGGCCATCGCCAAAATCATTCCAGTGTTTCAGGCAGATTCTGAACAGAACCTGTCTGCCGATCACATCGGATCGTTGCGCCGCAGCAATTCTTCCGGCAAGTGCTCAATGTACTCGTCCTCGGCCGGCGGCATTTGCAGGTGGTAGCCCTGCTTCTCGAGGTTTTCCAGGACCACGGTGATGTCCTCCCGCGACAGCTTGCGCTCAGGCGTCAGCACCAGATCGAAGGCGTGATGCGGTTTGCCGAACGCGGCCATCAGACTTTCCGGAACGCGCTCCAGTGCATCGCTTTTGAGCACATAGAGGTACATCTCGTTTTTCTTCAGGCTTCGATAGATGGAGCAAATACGTTTCAAGGCTGTTCTCCGGGGGTGGCCAGGCTGTCGAGCAGCGCTTGGCCCATCAATTCGCGGCGCCAGCCACGCAGCGAATCAGGCAGTTGGTAAGGACCGTCGGGGAAGCCGCTCTTTAGCAAGGCTTCCAGGGTTTTCTTGCGCAGCATCAGTTCAGGCGCGATATTCAGGCGCTCGGCTTCGGCCTGACCGATTGCGCGCAGTTGTTTGACTACCGCAGCGGCTTCCACCGGCAACGGCTCCGGCACAGCGGCCGGCCATTGCTCAGGCGGTACATTACCGGAGCGTTTGATCAGATCCAGCAGAAATTCACCGTCCTGACGCACGGTGCGCGGGTGCATGTCTTCGATTTTTGCCAGTGCGCCGAGGTTGTCTGGCTGAGTTCGCGCGAGGGGCCACAGCGAGTGCTCGCGCACGATGCGGTTGCGCGGCAGATCACGGGCGCGGGCTTCACGCTCGCGCCAGGCGCAAAGTTCACGCAGCACGGCAAGTTGCGCGCGGGATAGCTTCCACGCGAGTTTGACGTCGCGGTAGACCTCGTAGGGATCGACCTCACGACGCAGGTTGGCGACCAGCTCGGCGCCGTCTTCCAGGACCCATGCGTATTTGTCGTCAGACAATTTCGGACGCAGCTGTATGAAAACTTCCGCAAGGTGCAAAGCATCTTCGGCGGCGTAGCTGATCTGCGTTTCCGACAGCGGACGTTGCAGCCAGTCAGAGCGGGTCTCGCCTTTGGGCAGGTCGATGCCGAGCACTTCCTGCACCAGCCGCGAATAACCCATGGAGAAACCGAGGTTCAGGTAAGCGGCGGCCAGCTGCGTATCGAACAGCGGCGCCGGCAGGCTGCCCGTCAGGCGCAACAGCACTTCAAGGTCTTCGCTGCACGCATGCACGACTTTGACGACAGCCGGATTTTCCAGGAGAGCCGACAACGGTTGCCAGTTATCGATGGTCAACGGGTCGATCAGGTAAGCGCGTACGCCATCGCCAATCTGCAGCAGGCCTGCGATCGGGTAAAAGGTGTCGACCCGCATGAATTCGGTGTCGAGGGCAACGAATGGCAGCTGTTGCCACTCGGCGCAAAACTGACCGAGGCTATCGTTGTCGCGAATCCAGTGAATATCGATGGCCACACGGCTCTCCCTTGAAGAATGGCGCGCAGTATATATCGCTACCGACGACTTCCGCGCGCCCACTCATTCATTCTTTGCCGCAGCCAGCGAGCGTGCCTGGAACGTTTCAGGCCTGATGCAGATACCAGCGCCAATCCTGCTCACCGACTTCGCCCATGAACTGTCGATACTCTGCTCTCTTCACGGCCAGATACACGCCGAGGAATTCACTGCCAAACGCTTCCCTCGCCCAGCTCGACCCTTCCAGTGCGCGCAAGGTGGTCAGCCAGTCGGTCGGCAACAATTCCGTAGCTTGGGCGTACCCGTTACCTTCAACGGGCGCACCCGGGTCGAGCTGTTCGCGGATGCCACGATGAATGCCGGCCAGAATGGCTGCCGCCGCCAGATAAGGGTTGGCGTCGGCCCCGCAGATGCGGTGTTCGATATGCCGGGAGAACGCCGGACCGCCGGGCACGCGCAAACTCACGGTGCGGTTGTCCACACCCCACGTGGCCGCCAAGGGCGCATAACTGTTGGTCTGAAAGCGCCGGTACGAGTTGGCGTTAGGGCAGAACAATAGCAACGAATCGAGCAAGGTGCTGAGCATGCCGCCCACCGCCTGCCTGAGCAGCGGTGTGCCATCCAGCGCTTCGCTGGCAAACAGATTGTTGCCGTCCTTGTCCGCGAGGCTGACGTGCATGTGCATGCCGGTGCCCGCCAGATCATCAAAAGGTTTGGCCATAAAACATGCGGTCATCCCGTGTTTATGCGCCACACCTTTGACCAAGCGCTTGTAGCGCACCGCTTCGTCCATCGCTTGCAACGCATCGCTGCGATGTTCCAGGGTGATTTCAACCTGCCCCGGCGCGTATTCGGAAATCGCCGTGCGCGCCGGAATGCCCTGCAATTTGCAGGCACTGTAGAGATCGGCGAGGAACGGTTCGATCTGCTCCAGTTCACGCAAGCCATACACCTGTGTCCCGCGAGGCCGGCCGCCATCAACGTCCCGCGCCGGTTGCGGCCGGCCGTTGCTGTCACGTTGTTGATCGAGCAGGTAGAACTCCAGCTCCGCCGCCATGACCGGGTAGTAACCATCGGCCTGAAGCCCTTCGATGACGCTCGCCAACAAATGGCGCGGGTCGGCGATGGTTGCCGGCATGCCCTCCTTGGGGTGCATGCTCACCTGAACGGCTGCAGTGGGAATCAGGCGCCAGGGCATGCGCGTCAAACTGCCGCTGATCGGGTACGCCCGGCAATCGATATCGCCGACATCCCAGACCAGACCTGAGTTTTCCACGTCGTCGCCATTGATCGTCAAACCGAGAATGGTGCTCGGCAACGGCCGCCCGCTTTCATACACCGCCAGCAATTCATCTCGATGCAACAGCTTGCCCCGAGGCACGCCGTTGTTGTCGATGATAAACAGCTCGAACATTTCGATATCGGGATGCTGCTCAAGAAAAGTCAGGGCTTCTTGCTTTGTGGCGAAGGAGGTCGTGGCGCAACTCATGGGAATTCTCTGCTTGATACGTCAGGCATCTGCACAACGCGATGCCGAGTTGTCCGGCGCTCGGCGCGGGACCTGTAGGACCACTCAGTGGAGAAGACAGGAATCGGGTGGGCGCGCGTGGCGACAGTGCCACAACGCCCAGAAGGCGAGCTCGGAGGGTAAAGCGACTGGACAAGCGTCCATAGGGAAAACCGCAGCAGGCAGATGAGCTGCAGCGTCACACGGAGAGATGGGTCGTTAAAGCGGGATTTGAAGAACCTTGGTTGAGCAATGACTAAACAAATGTCGAAACGTGGAGTAAAGCATTCACTTGGCACCATCGTTTCGTTTACGATCAGCTACACCACTTGCGCATGAAGCGCGATGACCTAGCGGGACAGAATGGATGCTGAACAGTAACTTGCTTAGAAAACTCGACATGCAAGACTTCCTGGTCTTCCTCGCCGTGCATGAGCAACGCAGCGTGACCAGTGTGGCAGACACGCTATGTGTCAGTCAGTCAACCGTCAGTTACTGCCTGAAGAAGCTTCGGAACAGTTTCGAAGATGAACTGTTCATCAATACTCGCGCGGGCATGCGACCGACTCCCAAGGCCTCCGCCATGTATCCCCACGTTTTGAAAATGATCGAATGCATCAATCAATGTCACGCCGGGACGTAGTCGCTCGTCCTGACGCGACAACTGGGGCAAGGCTTGCAGCTCAGTGCCCGATAGCCACTTTGCTGTAAGACTCGCGATCAATGTCCAGCAGTTCCACCGCCAGCTGGACCTCGACGCCTGCAGGCCACTGACAAAGATCCTGCACCACCGCCAGCAGGCTCTCGGACAACTGCTTTTTGATCTGCGGCGAGCGTCCGCTAAGCAAAGCGAGCTTCACGTGCACAAACGCGCGCTCGCTCATCGCAGTGCCGACCTTGAAGGTTTCAAGCTTCACCGCACGGCTCTTGATGTCGAATTCGGCAGCAAATTGTCCAGAAGCCACCAGCGCATTATTCAGCCTGATCAATGCCACATCGGCATTCAGATCAGACAGATTGGCGGTGTATTCCATGTGCAGATGAGGCATGAGTCGGCTCCTGAAATTGGGTGGAAGGGGCGTACATATAACACAGCATTGCCCCGATCACTCGGGCAACGGCAAGACGGCACGCTCACTCATGAAACTTTCAAGGCGCGAGCGCAGCCAACGTTCAGCGGGATCGGTGTCGACGTGACTGAGCCAGACCATGGACAAATCCAGTGTCGGCGTTTTGAACGGGAACGGCTCCTTGAACAGCAGACCGGATGCGGCCATGGCAGCGGCGGTGTAATCCGGCAGGCTGGCAATCAGATCAGTACCGGCGAGCAAGGCAGGCAACGCGCTGTATTGCGGCACCGACAGCACCACCTGGCGTGTCCGCCCGATTTCCGCCAGCCATTCATCGGCGTAGCCGCTGACATTGGCGGTGTGAGAGACCAGCACGTGCGGGCGTGAGCAATATTCATCGAGCGTCAACGGCGTGTCAGAGGCATCGGCACGCAACACACTGGGCTGGATATGCCGCAACAATTTTCGCTTGGCGTTGGCCGGCAACCCGCGCGTCTGGCTGATTCCTACGGTAATGTCACCTGAGGCGAGCAAATCCGGAATCCGCCAATAATCGACATGCTGCACAACAAACACCACTTTGGGCGCCTCCTGACGCAGCGCTCTCAGCAAGGGCGGCAGCAGTCCGAATTCGACATCGTCCGACAGCCCGATGCGAAACGTCATGGTGCTGCTGGCGGGGTCGAAATCGTGGGTCAGGCTCAAGGCAATCGACAACGAGTCCAGCGCTGGCGACAGATACTGAATCAACTCCTCTGCCCTCGCCGTCGGCTCCATCCGGTGGCCGACACGAATGAACAGCGGGTCATTGAACAGGGTACGCAAGCGGTTAAGCGCCGAGCTGATGGCTGGCTGACCGAGAAACAGTTTCTCCGCCACCCGCGTGACGTTGCGTTCATGCATGAGTGTTTCAAACACCACCATCAGATTGATATCGGCCTTGCGAAGCTCGTTGCGATTCATCCGTTAACCCCATCCCAGAACTACCGACAGTTTAGGTAAGCGGCGCAAGTGGCGTCTATGCGACCTAAACAGTAGATCTTCAACCCGATGAGAGGGTCATGAAAAAGCTGCTCAATCCGAGCAGCTTTACGGTGTTCAATCTAGATTTCCTTGATAGGTGTCTGTTCCTGAGTTCCCTTGATCAAGCTGATGGCGTGCACGCAGTCCGCCTTGTTGGTGTAGGACTCGCCGCTGGCAATCGTCTCATGATTGCCAGCCCTCAGACGCCAGCGCCACTGGCCTTGTCCTGTCCTGGGGGTGCCTCGGGTTTGCCGATAAATCTCAAAATACATGGTTCGCTCCTTGCGATAGGTAATGACTGCAGATCGGGACCTGCGAACCCAGAGTAGATGAAGTTTTGAGGAGGCAAGGACATTCAATGTCAGGGGATATTTCGCCCTGCATAGCAGCTTCTGCGGAGTAACCAGTAGGCACGAGGCCTGGAGAAAAGCATGACAGGCGGGAGTAACTTTTCCAGGGAACAGGCTTATCTTTCCTACGCAGTTGCAATGGTTCGGCTGACGCCCTATTCGTCGAATTCCGCCATGCGGCGGCTTGAAAAAATGCTCTGAACAAGTCGGGCGAAAACGAAGAAGCCCAGTAGATTTTCATCTACGGGGCTTTCTGTGCCTGGCCAAATAGAAGCCTAGGTGAGTGACTCAAAAATTAATCATTTTCCTGCGTCAATCTTGATCACCCCAGCAATTTGTTTGAGCAACCTTATAACGCACACGGCGTATCCTAGCGCAGCGAATAGAAAACCCACTGCGCCACCAGCCCCCACTTTCACCCAAACAAATGATGAGCAAATGCAAAACACCGCAACCACAGTTAAGGAAAAAACAACGAAGCACTTCAAGAAAGGCTTCAAATTAAAACATTTGCTCAGATAAATCGCCAAACTGTAGAACGGTAAGACGAATAACGTACCTACCGCCGCAACAACCAGCAGAAACATCGATGCAGGACCATCTTCACCAGCCGAATAATTCAGACTATGGATAAAAACTGCCACCCAAGGAATCAAAGTCACCACGTTAAATATCAAAATCGAGAAAACGGAGTCGTTTACCATAAAATTGTTTTGGGCTGCCAATGCATCGTCCTCACTTGAAATTAACGACTAAAAAGACAAAAGGGGCGACTGCATTGATGTTAAGTGGTGGCAACGTCACTCCATTAGCCATGATACCCTCCTTGGGTTAAATAATGAGCCCGCCATTTAACGGCGCCCGCCAACTAGATAATCACCACACCCAAAAAATCGCAATGCGAAACCGCGCAAGAAAATGTACGAAACGTCCTAACAAACTGTAGCCCGCGCACACCTTTTAGTCTCAGCGTCCGAGCTGCTCCGTATTGCGGCTGAATCCTTAATTCGCTTAACAACAGGTTCACATTCTCACTCAAGCTAATGCTCGATCAGAATATCGTTTTGCTACTCACCTATGCGTCATGCGCTGGATGATTTCTTATCAACATGGCGTTGTATTCCAAGTTGTTGCACAGAGCTACTGCCAATCCTGTAAAACCAAGTAACTCGACTATGACCAAATTCAGAATAATTCCTTGTTCCATTCCGTAATGGTGACAGTTGCTCAGGATAGCGGTGCGCCAGAAGCCCCTGCCCTATGATCGATGCGCATGCTCACTCAGAAACAGAAACGCGTAAGGCAGAATCAGAGTGAATCACGGCCAGAGCTGCGGGCGAACCTGACAAAACCGTAATCTTTCGCTCAGCCTTCTGAAAGGTTGTACCCATTACCCTCTTCATCGAACTTGGCAGTATCTCCTGCTTGCTCTGTCATCCGACTGACTGGAACAAAGCGCCATGCAACCTGAAACATCAAGACGAACCTTCGTAAAGGGACTCGCCGCCGCCGGGATCCTCGGTGGCCTGGGGCTATGGCGCACACCTGTCTGGGCAATCACCAGCCCCGGCGAGGCGCATGTCCTGGCCGGTACTGATTTCGACCTGTTCATCGGCGAAACCCCGGTCAACATCACCGGCAACCCGCGCACCGCGATGACCATTAATGGCGGCCTACCCGGGCCCCTGCTGCGCTGGCGTGAAGGCGACACGGTCACGTTGCGAGTGAGGAACAAACTCAACGCCGACACCTCCATTCACTGGCACGGCATTCTGCTGCCGGCCAACATGGACGGTGTGCCAGGGTTGAGCTTTCATGGCATTGAACCGGGTGGAATGTATGTCTATCAGTTCAAGGTTCGGCAGAACGGCACTTACTGGTATCACAGTCATTCGGGGCTTCAGGAACAGTCTGGCGTTTACGGCCCGTTGGTAATCGACGCCAGGGAGCCGGAGCCGTTCCAGTACGACCGCGATTACGTGGTGATGCTGACCGACTGGACCGACGAAGACGCAGTCGGCCTAATGCAGACGTTGAAAAAACAGTCGGATTACTACAACTACAACAAGCGCACCGTGGGCGACTTCATCCACGACGTCAGTGAGAAAGGTTGGGATTCCACGGTCGCAGATCGAAAGATGTGGGCCGAAATGAAGATGAATCCCACGGACCTGGCCGACGTCAGCGGCGCGACTTACACCTACTTGATGAACGGCCAGTCGCCTGACATGAAGTGGACGGGGATATTCCGGCCCGGCGAGAAACTGCGCCTGCGTTTCATCAATGGCTCCGCCATGACTTACTTCGACATACGCATTCCCGGTCTGAAAATGACGGTGGTCGCCGCGGACGGTCTGCACGTCAAACCGGTGAGCGTCGACGAATTTCGCATCGCGGTGGCGGAGACTTTCGATGTGATCGTCGAGCCGACCCAGGATGCTTATACCTTGTTCGCCCAGTCGATGGATCGCACTGGCTATGCCTGGGGCACGCTGGCAGTGAAGAGGGGTGTGTCCGCGCCGATACCACCACTGGACCCGAGGCCTCTGGTGACCATGGATGACATGGGTATGGGCGGTATGGATCACGGTAGTACGGGCGGCGACATGACGGGCATGGATCACAGCCAGATGGCAGGCATGGATCACAGCGGCATGGCTGGAATGGGCGAAATGCAGTCCCACCCCGCGACCGAAAGCAACAACCCGCTGGTGGACATGCAAGCCATGACCACTTCACCCAAGCTTGATGACCCTGGCCTCGGCCTGCGTGACAACGGTCGTCGGGTCCTGACCTATTCCGACCTGCGCAGTACCTTCGAAGACCCGGACGGCCGCGATCCCGGCCGCACCATAGAACTGCACCTCACTGGCCATATGGAAAAGTTCGCATGGTCATTCAACGGCGTGAAATTCTCCGATGCCGAACCGCTGCGCCTCAAGTACGGCGAGCGAGTTCGCATCGTGCTGGTCAACGACACGATGATGACTCACCCCATCCATTTGCACGGCATGTGGAGCGATCTGGAAGACGAGAACGGCCAGTTCATGGTGCGCAAACACACCATCGACATGCCGCCAGGCTCACGGCGCAGTTATCGGGTGACGGCCGACGCGCTCGGCCGCTGGGCCTATCACTGCCACCTCCTGTACCACATGGAAATGGGCATGTTCCGTGAAGTTCGCGTGGAAGAATGAGGCGCTACCCATGATCAGGATCACTCCGATTTCTTTGGCGCTCGTGACCGCGAGCCTGACACTTTCCCCGGCGATGGCCGCCACGGACAACATGCAGAACATGGACCATACCCAGATGCAGGGCATGGACCACAGCCAGATGCAAAGTATGGACGATGGCCAAATGCAGCCTGCCGCGCCGACCGAAAGCCGCACGCCGATCCCGGCGTTGACCGATGCCGATCGCGCCGCTGTGTTCGTCAGCCCGGGTGGACATAACGTGCACGACTCCGCGCTCAACACTTACTTTCTCGCAGACAAGCTTGAATGGCAGGATGCCGATGCCGGCAGCACCCTGGCCTGGGATATCTCCGGCTGGGTCGGGGGAGACATCGACCGCCTGTGGCTGCGATCCGAAGGCGAACGCACCAATGGCAAGACCGAAGAGGCCGAAGTCCAGGCACTGTGGGGCCACGCCATCTCACCGTGGTGGGACGTGGTAACAGGCGTTCGGCAAGATTTCAAACCTGGCGCTTCCCAAACCTGGGCGGCGTTCGGCGTGCAAGGCATGGCGGTGTACAACTTTGAGACCGAGGCCACAGCGTTCATCGGTGAAGGTGGTCAAACCGCCGCGCGACTGGAAGGCGACTACGACATCCTGCTGACCAACCGACTCATTTTGCAGCCAACGGCCGAACTTAATTTTTACAGCAAAAACGACCCGCAACGAGGCATCGGATCCGGTCTGTCCAACACAGAAGCGGGCCTGCGACTGCGTTATGAAATCCGTCGAGAATTTGCGCCTTACATCGGCGTGACCTGGAACCGCACCTACGGCAAGACAGCTGATTATGCCAACGACGACGGCGAGGATCGTAATGAAGCACGACTCGTCCTTGGCGTTCGGCTGTGGTTTTAGAACGCGTCAACTTAACGATCACAATAAATACCGCTCGAAGCGGTGAGAGGTCTTGTATGCGCCCCATCAAAACCACCGTTGTTGCCGTCGCACTTTCCACCGGGCTGCTGCTGAGCACATTTGCTCAGGCGCACCCGAAATTGCTCTCTTCTACCCCGCAGGAAGGCGCGGACGGCCCGGCCCCCGGCAAGATCGAACTGCACTTTTCCGAAAACCTCATGACCCAGTTCTCTGGCGCGAAACTGGTGATGACCGAAATGCCCGGTATGGCCCACGCCCCGATGCCCATGAAGGCCAAAGTTTCCGGCGGCAGCGACCCGAAAACCATGGTTATCACACCCCTCTCTCCTTTGCCCGCCGGCAGCTATAAAGTCGAATGGCGCGCAGTGTCATCAGATACTCACCCGATCACCGGCAACGTTACGTTCAAAGTGAAGTAATTGATGAGCGACTGGGCCAGCATTGCCCTGCGCTTCGGCTTGTACCTGGATTTGATGCTGTTGTTTGGCGTGGCGCTTTTCGGCTTGTACAGCCTTAAAGGACGAGAGCGCGTATCGGGTACCGTGTTGCCATTTCGGTCGCTGGTGAAGGGGACGTCGGCGCTCGGCGTGCTGGTGTCTGTCGCCAGCATGGTGATGATGGCGAGCTCCATGAGTGGAGAGTCAGATTTCGCTGAGCTGCGTCCACATATCGACATCATGGTATTTGAGACGGACATAGGGCTGGCCTGCGTCGTGCGAATCATCGCGTTGATCGTTGGCGGTTTAGCGGTGATACCCCTTCAACGTGCGCCTGGCCTTAGCTTATCGGTCGCAGCTATTGCCGGGGGTGTCGCCCTCGCAAGTCTGGCTTGGAACGGTCATGGGGCGATGGATGAAGGCAGTCGTCGTTTTTGGCATTTTGCAACTGACATACTGCACCTGCTGGCAGCTGGAGCCTGGCTCGGCGCATTAGTCGCATTGGCCTGGATGGCAAGGCTCGACACGCTAAAAACCGAAGAGCGCATCAGATTGCTGGCTCGGGCCATCACCCGATTCGGATCGGTGGGCGCTTTGATCGTAGTCGTCATCTCGGTCACTGGCGTGGTGAACTATCTGTTCATCGTGGGCCCAAAACTCGATGACGTATACCTCAGCACCTATGGAGCTTTGCTGATCATCAAAGTGGTGTTGTTTGCCGGCATGCTGGTGCTGGCCGCCTTCAACCGGTTTCACCTTGGCCCGTTTTTGCAGAGGTCATTACGCAAGGACCAGTATCAGGCGGTTGCTAATTCGTTAAGGCGCAGTGTGTGGGTTGAATTATCGGCGGCGGTTTTAATTGTGGGGCTAGTGGCCTGGTTGGGAACCCTGAGTCCCGAAATGGACATAGCATCCCTAAACGAAAAAACCCCGTAACTCATTGAGTTACGGCGTTTTTCTATGTATGGCGGAGAGATAGGGATTCGAACCCTAGGTACCGGTGAAGGTACAACGGATTTCGAATCCGTTTTCAGCCTAAATGATCGTTGACGCTAAATCTTGCGGACCCTTTGAGGGCCTCACTTTCAACGCATACCGACACAACACCAATCCACATCATTTGGGGGAACCATTCCCCCGAATTTCCCCCAGCGCAAAATTCCATGGGCGCTAGGTGCCGCCGACTGAGTGATCACGGATGCTGTGCGTGACCACACCCCACACCTCAAAGGTGTCGCCTTCGAGGATGTGCCGGTCTGGGTAGCCTCTGTTGGCAGACCTTAGGACAGGCCGGCCGTGGAGGTAGCTAAGAAACTTCACAGCCGGCTCTTGGTTGATCACGCCGATCACCATGTTTCCAGCAACCGGATCACGCCCTTTGTCTACCACCAGCAAATCGCCACTGAACACACCGGCGTCCTTCATGCTGTCGCCCTCACACATCACCAGGTACGTGCCTGGATCTCGGACGTTCAGCATTTCATCAAGAGAGATTTCAAGGTGGTCAGGGGCGTTCATGGCGGCTCAGTACTGTATGTGCAAACAGCAGTCTATTCCAATTCCGATGCGAGCATGTGTTTCTGCCGACGAAAAAAAACCGCCCGAAGGCGGTTTCCGTAGCTCAGTGTTTAAACTTTCTTGCGAGCCGCGAGCATGCCGAACAGGAAGAAAGCCAGCGCCCCAGCGCTCGGGACTATCAGGATGTCCCAGGCCAGCGCCATCGGTCCGAACGCCATCAACACGGCAGCCCAAGCGAAGAATCGCTCAGCTGATGCACCGCTGGACTTTGTGCGGGTGATAGCTGACTTCAGGTTGAGCAGGATCATTGCCACGAATGGTATGAAGAAGATCAGCCCACCTTTCCATAGCAAGGTGAGGTAATAGACGTGCGTCGAGCTGTTCGCTTCCAGCGCCGGCGTCATGCCTTCAGAGTTGTAGCGACCGTACCCACCGAAACCGTTGCCTATGAACGGGCTCGCTATGACTTCTTTCACGCCCGCGATAGCGAGTTCAACGCGGCCAGTTGCGAACTGGTCGGCCTTTTCCACCATCTGTTTAGTGTCTTCTTTTTCATCCGTACCACCTGAGTCACCAGGCACGCTAGGCGCACTCGAAACACCAGGCTCCTCATAGCCGGATAGGACTTCGATAGAACTTACCAGGCGGCTTTCGCTCATCCCTCTTACATACGTCACGCCGAAAGCCATAAGCATTGCGAGGACGGCAGCGCCGCACATGAGCCGGGCTGAAGCATTGCGGAGCGCGTAGACGATTACCGAACCGAGAATCCACACCAACAGGATTTGGGCGCTGCGAGAGTCGCTACCGATAATAAGGAAGGTTGCGCAAAACAGCGCGATCCAAATCACGGCAGACACCGGCCTGCTCGCCTTACCGCCAATGAGTGTCCCGCACAGAATCAACGCTTGCAGGCACACCAAGTGTGCGAGGCTCAAGACGCCAAACGTTGCAAAAACCGGGAGGCCGAAGAACTCGGCGTTCATTGCGGCAAGCCCTAGCGGTCCGACATATATGCGGACGGCTTGCTCTAAGAAAAATATCCGAACTGTAACAAAGATCAGAAAGAGCGCTGAAAATAGAGAAAGCCAATAGAAGACCTTCGCAATGTCGTGCTCTTTCGATACGTATTTGCCAAGAAAGATAAACGACGGAGCAAACATGATAAGAATCAGCGAAAAAACATGCCGTACCATTTCGCCATCAGGAGACAATTTGCTAGCGGCTACGATTGAAACCAGCCCAAGAACCATAGCCGAAATATAAGCTAGCCCTGTACGACCGAAGTTCATCAGGAAAGCTATCCCAATCAGCGGTGCTAGCAAAAATGCTGGGTTAATGTCGTAGCCCATCAGTGAGAACATCACAATGGGTAGTGACATAGCCGCGCCAATAACGGGAACAAGTATCCCCCTGTCAGCATTTATAGAATTGATCTTCTGCGCAACAGACATTCTAACCCTTCCTGGATAGATAAATGAGTTGATGCAAGTCCACGAGGAGGAAGCCAAGCGGCCATGCACCAGCTCTAAAAACCGCCGGCAAAGCACTGCGCAAGGTTGGGAACCTTGGTGAGCGTATTGTCAGCGGTTCGCAAAGGATACCCCACGCCCAAGTGTTTCACTAGGTTTCAGTTACCCGTAAGCGCTCTACGCTGGAGCCAGTCGGTTCCAGTGTTGCCAGTCCCGTTGGTCATGCGGCGCCATCCCAGAATCATGTATTTGGTGCCGGCGGTGCCTTCTTCGATTGCGCCGATCTTGTCAATTTCCTGATCGATTGTCCACGTCCCTTGGGTAGGCAGCGCGGCGAAACGTAACGCCTGCGCTCCCGACCGGCGGCCAACCACGATGACAGTGTCCGAGATCGGAGCAGCTGTACCAGCGTCGAACTGGTTGTTTTGCATGTCCAGGTTCGACATGGTCCCGGTATCGAGCAGCACCCCGAAATATGGGTGAGCAGAGGTAACGCCCTGCCCTTTGTTGTTTGAGATTTTTACCGACCCGTTTGCGGCCTTGCCGTAGATGGCGATAGTGAACGTCGGGGCTGTGATGTTCGGCTTTATGTCAAGCAGCTGGTTGCTATCAATGCTCAGTCCTTCGACGCTTCCGCCGCCTGTGGTCCCGAACTGGATCGGCGTGGCGAATCCTTTTGTCTCGTTGTTGGTAACGCTGACGTTCTTGATCGACCTGCCGATAGCCAGCACGCCGATGTGAATCGCAATCGCGCCATACAGGTCGGTGCACAGAAGGGTATTTCCATGCACCTTTACCCCGTCGACATTGCCTTGCGATGGCGTCAAGTCGAAAGCGCGTTTCGGTTCACCACCCAGATGACGGAAGTCGTCTGTAAGCCACACATGATTGTCGTGAATATTGATGTCGGCCATCCCTGGCTCTGCAATGGTCTCATTGAAGAAGATGACCGCCTTCTGAGCCACGAAGAATTCATTGTCATGCACGAACTGACCGCGAGAAATGCCCGAGAAGTTGCCGGCAACGTAAACGCCCCATAGATAATTGTTGACGGTGTTGTGATGGAACCAGTTCTGAGAACCGTGCAGCTCTGCGGCGGCCAAAGGGCCTTGAACGCCACTCGACATTACGGAGTTAGTGAAAAGGTTGTGGTGAACCTTCACATTGTTCGCCCACATATAAATCGAACTGTGGTCGTTACAGTCCAAGCCGTTGTCTTGAAAGATGTTGTAAGCGATCTCGATGTTGTTGCCGAGGGTGTAACCGGCAGCGTTGGATTGCCCCAGAGAAATCGCCGTGACACCTGGGCTATTTTTGACGCGGTTGTTCGTAAACGTTGCGTTAATCAGGCGAGCGTCTTGCCCTACTGTTCCAAAGCTGCCTGATACCATCAAGGCGGCGCAGTTGAAGTAGTTGTAGACCAACCCGGCACGGTCCGGACTGATCTTGTTGTTTTGACCGTTAAGGTCGAAGGTGATGCCGTCGATGTACAGCCCTTGAACGACGGTGTTAATTCCTATCATGTTGAAATATTTAGGGCTTGCGTCGGTTGACTCGTTGTTCTTCATTTTGAAAGAAACGAGATCTCGACCAGCGCCCTGCAGGTTAAGGCTCGAAGCGATCTTCAGCGCTGCGAAGGTAGAACCACCCTCCATCTGCATCGTCTGCCACAGGGTCAGAATGTATGTCCCTGGTCCGGCATACAGCGGCAAGCCAGAATCGAACGCCTTTTGGATGAATGTCGAATCCACAGTGGTGCCATCGCCCTTGGCACCGAACTGCTTGAGCGACACCCGGTCGGTAACCACCAGCTCCCAGCGCGCACCGTCGTTTGCCACGATGATGGTCCCGCCGTTGTCCGCAGTGGACACATCCCCCACACGAACACGGTAATGGCCGCCACCGCCATCGTTGGCCGCGTAGTAGCCCATGACGAAAGCGCGCTGGTTACGGGCGCTGCTAAGCGACTTCAGTGCAGCGATGCTATCGACGGTCCGCGCAACGCCGAACCGAAGGTGGTCGAACAGCGTGCCAGCGTCGTAGATGATGCCGGTGGTGGTGTTGATCAGGCCAGTCACCTGGTCGATTAGGCTGGCAAAGTGATTGCTCACCCAACCTTTCGTCGTGGCGTCCTGCTGGTCGACGGGGTCTTCCATATCAACGATGCGCCGCGCTTCGGCCTGATAGTGCTCAGCGTCTCGCGGATGCCGTAGCGCTCTCGAATCGCTCTCGCCTGTTTGCTGAACCAGCATGGTCAGGTAATCGAAAACGTCTTCGTGGATCTCGGCGAAGTAATCGCCCTGGTTGCGCAGATCCGTCAGCTGCTGAACCGTGAGCACCCGGGCAATCGTCAGCAGCTCAGGCGCCGGCCCGCCCAGCAACGGATTGGTCGTGGTGACCGTGCCACCGGTTACCGAATTAGCCCCGGTTACGGAATAGTCGGTGTTCAGCGTCAGCAGCGTAGTAGCACCCGACACCGAGCGTTTCGTGACAACAAGATCGGTGTTCTTAAAAAACCTGAACCCTGTTGGCCAGGCCACAGTTGCGCCGTTACCGTTGTATTGGACAACGCTTGTCGTGTTGGAGACGGTCAAAGTGCTTACTCCTTAAATGCAAAAACCCCGCACTTGGCGGGGTTACTTTGGGATGGCTTGGCTCTTATCGAGCGATGCCGAGAGGGTCTTGGTACGACTGCGAAGGCCTGATCAGAAACTGCTGACCGTTCTCTTTCTGGATGCGCTGCTCGGTTCTGCGCAATGAGCCGGGGTTCATCGCTTCCTGTACTGAATAAAGGAAGAGATGATCCAGGGCGATGCGCGTGTAGAAGAGGTTGAGGAAAGGCGTGTTGTTCTGGGCAAGCCGTAAGGCGGATGCAGCAGCGTCATCACCGGAGCGAACCTTGCTCCACAGGTCGACGGCGCTGGCAGCGGTGCCGAGCGTTGGGCCGGCCAGCGTTTCCAGCGGCTTGTTGCCGAATCGGCTCACCTCGCCGAACATGAAGTCGCCAAAGATCCCGAAGCCACCGCCCTGCACCATCGCCGCCACCCACGTCTTGGGGTCGTCGACTGATCGAGGTTCGCGACCTTTAACGACATCCTTGGACGCCATCGACAGATAGCCAAAGGCGGTGGTCCATAGCAGCAGCTGAGCCAGCCCGAGCTTTTCGCCATTGCCGTTGCGTAGCGCGGCCATCAAATCCTTGCTCCCGCGATACCCCTCGCCCAGCGGAGTAGGCGCATAACCTCGGCCGTACAGCTCTCGCCCGAGCGTCTTCTGCATATACGCAGCGGGGAAGCTCTTGAACTGGGTCAGGAAGCGGTTGAGGTCGCCCATCGTGGTGCCGGGCCGGGTGCCTTGGTTCATGATCGAGCGCGTGCGTGCGTCTGGTTCGAGCACCGCGTAACTCACCCGGTCGTTAACGTAGGCGCGCAGGCTGCGCTCCAGACCCTCGCGGGTTTCGCGGATTGCCGACTCGGACACCTTGCGACCCTGTGACGCCAGATATTCACCAATGCGCCCGGACGGTATGCCGGGAATGCCGTCAGTCGTCATGTAGTCCCGACCATCCGCCATGCGCGTATCCATGCTGCGCAACAGGTCCCACTTGCCAGCGTCGAGGTCATACAGGCTGAGCGTGCGCGTGAAGTCCTTGTCCATTGCGCCCCAAGTTTTGCCTTTGTTCTGTGCCAAATTGTGGGACATCATCAGCCCGGCGCTGGCCTTGTTGGCGTCAGTCCACCACGACAGGCCGTTGAGCTTGAAGAACAGGGACATACCCCGGCTCATCTTGCCACCTACCGAGTCATCGGCCGAGAAGCGGCGCATGATCTCGCCGCGCATCGAGTCGGCATACACGCCAAAGCTGGACAGGATTTCCTTCTGTTCTTTGCTCCCGCGCCCCTTGACAAGCCCTGCGGTCATTTCGCCCAGCGAGCCGAGGAAGTTCTTGCCCTGGTAGCGCATTTCGCTGGCGGCCACTGGCAAATCCGTGAAACTCGACAGCAGCGCGCCACCCAGCTTGGACAGCGACTGCCACGCCCGGACGTTCGCCGCGATGCGCGCTTGCCAGGCATTGCCCGGAATTCGCGTCTGTCCGCTCACTTCAGCAAAGCGGTTCTTGATCATCGTCTCGCGGGCGGTGTTGAAGTTGCT
The DNA here is from genome assembly GCF_054898145.1 of Pseudomonas sp. TMB3-21. NCBI lineage: Bacteria > Pseudomonadati > Pseudomonadota > Gammaproteobacteria > Pseudomonadales > Pseudomonadaceae > Pseudomonas > Pseudomonas sp. TMB3-21. The sequence continues at coordinate 21,213 of NZ_CM142718.1, forward strand.
CAGCGCCTCGGTGTCTCCACCCTTGCGGATGTCTTCTTTCAGGATGTCCATGGCCATGTTCAGGTTGGCTTCTGGATTGGTGCCGAGCCGGCGCATCATGGCGGTGTTCTGCCCCGAGAGATCCAGGCCGCGCATGACAGCCTCGCGCAGGTTGCCGGTGCCGTACTGCTGGTTGTATTCGTGCCACGACACGCCATCCTTGAAGTGCAGCACCCGCTCCTGGCTGAGCTTCTTGGCGATGTTGGCCGGCCCACGAAACCCATTTGGCTTTGGTACGTCAGCGGACTTTAGGTGATCGCCCGATACCAGCCCATCAAACACGCCCTTGAGGAATCGCGCCTCATTAGTCACGCCGTCGAAGGTCTTGGGGTCAAGCCGCGGCAGGATGTCTTCGGCCCACTTGTCGTAGCCGGCGGACCCGATCTTTTCGCTGTCATGGCTCTGGCGGGCAATGTATCCGGGGATTTTGCCAATGCTGGCGCCGGCCCGGTTCGCATCAAGGCGCGACGTCTCCTGGTATTTCTGGATCACCTTCGCGATGTCGACCACTTGGTCATTCAGCTTGGACGTGTCAAGATCGTTGCCGAGCTTCCACAGCGCGTCGGCAATGTCGATGTCGGAATCACCCTTGGCGAGGATGGCTGTCAGGTCTTTGGCTTCAAGGTCGTGGATCAACCCGCCGATATAGGCATCTCCCAGCGACTTCTGCTCAGCCGCTACCGACAGCCTGGAACCTTGGCGCGCAACGTTGGTGCCCACCAGAAACGATTCGATGCCGAGGTCCGGCCGGTCCGGGAAGCTGTTGCGCACGAACGACACCACCTCGGCGCGCCGGCGAAGGTTGATCAATGCATTGCGGCGCTCGATCAAGGCTGCCTGCTCTGCCTGCTTGCCCAGTTCATCGGCGGCCCGCAGCGTTGCCTGCTCCATGCCCAGTGCTCCCTCTCTGGCCATGATTTCTTTGGCGCGACCGCGCAGCAGCTCGAAAATCTCCGAAATTTCCTGATCGTCCAGGTTGCCAGCGGCAGCCCGCACGGCGTCGATGCAAGGGGTCATTGTCCATTCCTTATGTCGCACACGGCCGCAGCGCGGTATGCCTTCGAATATTGTTCGGCTCGGTCGGCTTCTAGCTGCGCGGCCTGCGCCTCTTCACGCCCGGCGGCCACAACGGCGGTGCGATCCGCCTCAGGCAACTGCGCCAGCATCTCGTCCACCAGCGCCTCGTCTTCCTCATAGGCTTGTCTGGCTGACTCGAAGTCGTCCTGACCCTGGGCTTTTATCTCGCTGTCCGAGCGCAGGCTTTCGGTCTGGCCTTGAGGATCAACACTGCGCGCGGTAGGTCGCTTGACGTATTCCAGCGCCGCACCTGACTTGCCGGGGGCTTCCAGGTCGAACAGCGCGTTGACGTCGATATCGCGCCCGCTGACGGCCTGGGCCACGGCGCTGCGCAACGCACTGTCGCGCACGGTCCAGTCGGCAGAAGCGGCTGTTTCGCGCGCGGTCCGCACGGCAGCACCCAATGGCCGTTGCTGGTAGCCACTCATGATCTGCTTGGCGCGGGCATCGATCTGCGACTTCAGGCGCTCAGGGACTTCACCTCGCTCAATCAACCCGAGGTCGCGGCGGTCAAATTCGCCAGCGCGGTTCCGCTCGAGTGTGGTGTTGATCTCAGCCTGACGTGCGCCGATCTGCTCTCGCTGGGCCGCAATGCTGTCACGAGCTGCGCGCTCGGCCTGCTTGCGGCTCAAGCCCTGCCCCTGATACTGCTTTGCTACGTCTCTGAACGTATCGTCCAGCTTCATAGCCTGCTGGGTCAGTGAAAGTCGTTCGTTATGCAAATCAGCCACATTGCCTACGCGCTCGCCGTTCAATGTCGGGCGGATCTCGTCCACTGCTTGACGCTGAGCATTGCGGTAGAGGGTCGCGCCATCTTCCTCAAGACTGCGAGCTAAGGAGGCACGCAGAGCCATGTCCGGATCCTGATCAAACAGCCGGTCAAAATCAGCGGCGCTGATGGACTGGGTCTGCGCTGCTGGAGATGATTGCCGCTCGGCAATGTTCGGTGCCACGTCGGCCGCTGGTGTCTCGGTCGCCATTCTCCGGCGCAGCGCATCAGATGCAGCCCCACCAATGGAATGCAGGCCCCCGCCGAGCACACCGCCCAGCGCGATGTTGGCCAGCGAGTCGGAGAGGCCGTACTCGGTTTGATCCATGCTCGCAGCAATCAGCGGCAATGGCTCGATGATCGCGGCGCCGACAGCACCGTCAACCGCACCCACGCCAGCGCGCACGCCCGCACGACCCAGAGGTGAAGCGGCGCGGCTCAGCATCGCGGCATAGCGCGCCTCGCCCACCACCGGCACGAATGCCGAGGCGACATTCAGAGGGTCGAGCAACGAAGCGGCAAGGCTCGCAGCGATCTGTGTGCCCATGGCGCCGCCGTTGGCCCGCGCCATGACCTGCTGGCGTGCAGCCTGTTCACGGTGGCGCTCAACCAGCACATCCAGCGCGCCCTGGCGAATGCCCTGATCCGGGATTTTGATTTCGAGCCCCATGCCGGCCACACGGTCGCGGGCGGCTTGAGCTTCAAGCAGCGGCGTTTCAGGCTCAAGACGGCCAGCGTTCGGGGCAAGGTAGGACTCGGGGCCCATGACCACGGCCCGGCCTTCCGCCTGCTCGGCCAGCTCCTCGGTGCGCACCAGCGAGGTGGTGGGGTTGGTGGAAAAGGCGCTGTCGAACGCTGCGTCAAACACCTCACCGGACTCGGCCGGGATGTCCAGCATCGTGCGCCGATCAAGAACCGGCGCGTCGCCTGCGAAGATGGTCAATTGTAAATCCCCATCGCTGGCCCTTTGGATCTGGTCGGGGCTGTGACGCCCTCCTGTTGCAGCTCAGCCCAGCTCTTGACGAGCGGCTTCCCATCTTTGTCACGCACGCGGTACCCGTTCAAGGTCAGCGCCAAACCGCTTTCATCGTTGGTCGGCACCCACTGCCCACCGGACTGAAGCGCTTCGTGCAGTTGGCGAGCGTTCTCGGACTCCAGCACCCCGCTGATACCTGGCAGCGGCATCAACTCTTCGGGCGTGATCCGCTTCAGCGCTTCTTCGGCGCCGCGGCTAACGGCCTGGGTATCTAGCGTTTTCGGCACACGGTATGTGCCGAAGAAATCGTACTTGTCGTTGATCATCCCCTTAACCACTCGCTGTGCAGCATCTTTCGGGCTTTCGCCTTGGAGAACGTACGAACTGGCGGTGCGGACAGCGGCTTTGTACATGGTGCTGAAGGTGTTGATCCCGCCCGACTGACCTTGAAGGGATTCGGCGAAGGCTTGCATTTCACCCTGCACTGCTTGGCCGATCTCGTCCTTCTGGCCCTTCTGCAGCCCCGCATACAGATCGGTGTCCTTGATGTTCGCCACCGTGGCCATGCGTTCAGCCACATCCTTCGGCAGCCCGGTAGCAATAACCTGTGCCTCTGCCGGCAGCTTGTTGCCCACTTGCTGCAGGATTGCGGGGAAGTCCTTGCCCCACAGCTGAGCCTGCTGCTCGATCATGGTTGCGGCATTTTCTCCGCCTTCCATCTTCTGGCTGAATGAGGCGGCGAACTGGTCGGCTGCGGCTTCCGGCAAAAGCTTCGGCTGTACCACGCCCAAGCGCTGCTGCTCGGCGGCGGTGGCGACTGCATAGGCCTGATACGCTTCTGGCGAGCCATCGTTCTGTGCGGTCTCGAAAGCCTTCTGCACGATGGGGCTGTACTTGACGGCATACCCGGCCGGGTCGGTTTGCTGCTGCTTCATCAACTGCAAACCAACGCTGGTCAGGTGCTGGTAAAGCTGCTGGTCTTCCTTGAAACCCTCGCCAACTGTAGGCGTTCCGCCAGAGCCGTACTGCCGGGCCTGTTGCTCGTGCAGGGATTCTGCATAAGCAGTGGCATCGTCAGGGTTATCAAATTTCCCTAAGTGCTTGCCTGTCTTCTGATAGGCCTTGATCGCATCCTCGTCACTGAGGATTTTGCCGTCATCGCTTACAGTCGGAATCAATACCTCCTTCCCGTCGAAGTTCGCCGATATAGAACGCACGGTGCTGATTGATCCGTCGGAGTTCTTCACGGTGGGGCGAGCATTAAGATCGATGTTGCCTTGCTCCAGCATGCCGGTGCCCTTGTCACCGAAGAATGACCCCGCCGATGTGCGGGCGGGATTGAATTTGTCCAGAATGGCTTGGCGTTCTTGCGGATCGGCCGTGGCGAATTCACGGATGGCAGGCGCAATCGCTTGAGGCTTGGCGATTTCGCTTTCGTATCGTTCGGCTGCTTTTTCAGGACCGTAGGCTGCTACGAAATCCGCTTTGGATGGCGGGTTCTTGAAGTCCAGGCCTTGCATATACGCTGCCTGCGCATCCTGCACTCGGCTGCCTAGCTCCATCCGGTTGATTGCCTGCATCTGCCGGGCCTCGACCTGCCGCTGGCGGGCCTCGGCCTGAAGCCGGCGCTGCTCCTGCTGAAACTGGTCGGTCAGGCGCAACTGCGCATCGGCGCTCAAACCGTCCTTGTTGGCTTCAAACATCTGCCTGGCTGTGCCGAGGTTTTCCTGGGCAACACGACCGATGACGCCAGTGAGCAGCTTGCTGCTGGTGTTCAGCTTCTGAAGCTCGGTTTCCTCGGCAGACCACCCAAGGCGATCGGCCCGATTCTGCACAACGTCCAGCGCTTTCTGCTTGTAGAACCCCACCTTGTTCGGGTCATTCGGATTCAGGGCCGCAGAATCGATCGAGAGTTGCACCGACGCAGTATCAACGTCGTCCATGTAGCGCTGGTGCTCGCCGTACTCATAACGGTTCAGGTCGTTGGAGATGGACTGCTTGCGCTGTTGCACTACCTGGTTGAACCGCGCTCGTTGGCGGTCGTTGCTCAGCGACGAGCCGATTTCCTGTTGCGCCTTGTCGAATTCGCCCAGGGTTTTCCCGGTCACATCGATGGCGTGCTGGCCCTTTTTGGTGAAGACGCCGCCTTCCTGGTTGTAAAAGGCATTGTTCTGCCACTCGGTCAGCTTGTTATCGGCCTCTAACAGCGAGGTAGTGTCGGCTTCTTGCTGCTGCTTCTCCATGATCTGCGAAGCGACATTCGACAAATCGGCCAGGCCGCGCTGCAGCCCGGAGGTGTCGCCGCCTTCGGCAATCGCGCGCGCCTGCGGCAGACCTTGCGTCGAGATCTGGCGCCGGTAAGTAGGGACTGCTGCCATGTGATCAGCTCCCCATCGCGCTGTAAGCACGCGCACCATTGGCGCCGGAACTCAGCAGCGACCCGAACATGTTGCTTTGCCCGGTGCTGAGTGAGTTCGCGGCCGAGGTCTTGAACTGGGTGGCCTGGTTGCCGTAGCCCCAGGCCTCGCGTGCGGCGTTGTTCTTGATGGTCAGGGCATCCAGTTCGCCGAGCATGGCCGTGTCGTCCTGGACATTGGCGGCAGTACCACTATTGACGTCGATGCCGTTGGCGGCAAAGCCTGCGCGCTGGGAGCCGATTGCATCGCGAGTCTGGATGCGCTGCTGATCAGCCTCGAAATCACCGCGCTTGATTGTGTCCGCCGCCGAAGCCTCGGAAAACTGAGCGTTCTGCAGGGCCGCAGACGCTGCCGCCGCGCCTTCTTTCTTCGCTGCCTGAGCCTGCATCAGGCCGCCTACAGCCATGATTGCAAACGGGATTGCCGCTACTGCGCACATAGAGTGCCCTCCATCTGGAATGGGTAAAAAAGCTCGCCATTGATCCCGTAGGGGATAGGCGCTGCGAATTCGAAGCCGAGCCACTTCAGCCAGCGGATCGCCAGCAGGTTGTGTATCTCGACGAAGTTGATCAGTTGCACGTGCCGGGCTCGCGCTTCGACAAGGGCGCCACGGCAGACCGAAATGAAAGGCCGCGCGCAACTCTCTACCCACGTCGACGTCACCATCCACGGCAGCCCAAAGGTGGCGTCGTGCTTGGTATCACCGAAGATGGCCAATACCCTCCCTTCACAAAGGCAGGCGCGTACGAACTTCGTGCTGGCGATGGCGTGTTTCAGCTCCTGCTCTGCCGTCCAGCCACGAATCGCCTCCAGCTCAACGCGATCGGCTTCGCGCAGATCAGCCAGAAGCGCGGCGATATGCCAGTGCTCCAGCGCCACCAACTCAGCCTCCGGCTTGGACATTGAACATGACCCCTAAAATGGTGGTGGGCAGTGGGTCGACCTGGCGCACGAATACCCGTCCAGGCTTCTCCCATCGAGCGGAAATAAGAATTTCTGCCTGTCCCGTGAGCAACTTGATGGCGTCGTTGTAGTTCTCGCTGTTGCGCTGCTTGAACTCGTACAGGTTGTTTTCGTCGCTGCCGGCGAACATGCCCCGGCTTTCCTCGCAGATGATCGTCACGTCATTGATGCGCTTCTGAGCGCTGAGGAAATTCGGCTGATTGGACAAGGTCATGTCCAGCGTTTCGAAGTCGCTGGTGATCGGCAGGCCGATGTGCACCAGCATGGCCGGGCGCTGAATGCTGACCGATCCACTGGTGACCACTGCTTGTGGCTCCACGTTGCCATCGGCAAGGATGCTGACGGTCTTGCCTTCGAGATGAGACAGACCGCTAAACGTGGTCTTCGCCCGCCCCCAGCGCATGGACGGCAGCCCGCGAAGCGATGCCGGTACGATGGACTGCGGAATGACGGTGAGCGTCTTGGCGTCGACGTAGGCCGTGACGACCACGCGGACGTTCTCGCCATCGTCACCCACCAGCTTTATCGTGGTCCCGACGTCGCCAACCGTAAACGCGGCGGTTCCTGACAGCAGCGTGAGCGGATTCGGATATTTCCAGTCGGTGCCGTAAACAAGCGTCAGGTAGTACGGTGTCGGGCCGCGCCCATCATAGGTCAGGCCACTGTCGACAAAGAACGCCCGGTCCAGCGGCGTATCTTCGCCGGGCACGCTGAGCTGCCTGGAGGCGAACCGCTCGACGTATCGACGGACAACGCCGCCAATGAGACGGCGAACCACCACATAAACCGCGTCCTCGTCACCCTCTGGCACGCTGGCCACCGACTCAAACTGGCCGTCAGTGTCGTGGCGGTGCCAACTGAACACCTGTTGCGCCGGCAAGTACGTGAACCCGAGCAACCCACCGTCATTGCGAACGGACCAGAGCACGCTGTTCGGCACCTGAGCCAGCGCCATGTCCTTGATTTCGAATCCGCGCACCAGATGGGACGACAGGACGGTCAGGTCCTGCCCTTGAAAGCCGTCGCTGGTGTATGAGTAGGCTAGATCGGCGAGCTTTTGCCCACGCGCCTGGACGTACAGCGCGGTATTGCCGTAGACCGCCGGGGGAACAGAGCTTGATCCGATGTAACTTTGCACATTGGCCTGAACGTTCGTTGGTTTCAGGCCGGTCGCATCACCAGAAATAGTCCACTCAGCGCCCGAGGTCAGTACCAGCAGCTCTTTCAGGGCGACCATGTTGCGAATTCTGTTCACTTGGCGTGAGGCAATCGTCAGCGTGATCGCGTCGTCGTCCTTTGTCGGCGTGGAGAACCCGAAGTTGTGGAAGGACCCGACCCGGCTCATCCAAATCGTTTGAGGATTTGCATTGCTGGCGGCCATGACCAGGCGCTGCTGGTAATAAGCGACCACGCCCGGGTTGTTGCCACTTGCAAACGGGTTGTCGTAGGACGGTGGCGTGTCGGTCTTCTCTGGCGCGATGTTCAAGTCCGTGAAGGTGGTGCCGCTGGCGCGCCCGATGAAGCCAAATATCCCGCTGCCGTTGTTCTCCTTGTAGACGTTGTAGCTTGCAGCACCGACCACGGCGCTCCAGCTCAGGTTCGCCCCGGCCTTGTTGTCCCAGCTTGAGACGCTGGCCGGCGAAGAAGGCAGAGACTCTTCCGCCGATTCGCTGCCTGATACAGCGGTCACTTCATAGCGAAATGGTGTGGTGTCGCCAGCGCCACCGGTTCGCGCTGTGGCTGATAATCCAGCCGGCGCGGCAATGGTCGGCGTGAAGTTGATGACCGTCAGCGTCCAGTTGGTCGGCCCAAGGCGCCGAAGCTCTGCGGGCGCATAGTTCGGGTGGACGATGGTCAGCACATCCGCCGACTGCGTGTAGTTCAGCGTGAACAGATCGGCGTCTGCGTACCAGGTGGCGATCTCGTAGGGCAATCCCCCGCTCAGCAACTGACCGCCATTGGTGTAGAAGCGCAGGTACCCGTTGCCGAACTCCAGCACGTAGGTCTGCTCAGTGCTGAACTGGAACGGGATCAGTCTGGTTCTGGTGGCGCTCACTTTGGTTTCGGCGATGAACTTGGTCCCTGACCGGTTACGAACGCCCCCCTCTGGCATGACCATGAAGTTTCGGCAGGTGCGCAGCCCGGTGTAATAGCGGCCCAAATCAACACGCGCATAGGTCGCCGGGGCCAGTTCGCCACTACTGAAGGATGGTTGAATGGCTTCGGTCATGAGCAACCCCGACCAGTGATAAACACCGATTCCGGCATATGGTCGGTGCTTCCTTCGTTCATGCCTTGGGCAAACGCGGAAGCCACAAGGGACTGATACGCACCCTCGCAACGATTGACGATGCTCGGGTCTTTGGAAAGCGGCGCGGCGATCTCGACCGCCAGCTTGTAGGCCAGCGCCGAGACGAAGATGGGGTCGAAGAATCCAGGATCTTCCACGCGCACGGTGTATTCGAGCGTTGCCGGTGATACCGAAGTTGCAATCAGCCTGGTGGATTCGCCTTGGATGATGCGGAATGGGATCGCCGGAACCTGCGGCAGATCAATACCGCAGCCGTACCCCTGATAAGGCCAGGCATTGATCGGGAACACGTCATTCACAATGCGGCGCGCCATCAGGCAGTCAGCCGGCATCGAATAGCTGTAGGGGTAGGCTGGATCTGGATTGACGGCAATTTCCGCCAAGCTTACGAATTTGGTAGCGAACGGCCACGGTTTGTCGCGTAGCACCATGTCGCGGGTTTGCTCATAGAACAGCGCACATTGCTCAGCGGCAACGCTGCGCTCGGTCAGGCTGTCAATGCGCTGGCTGTTGCCGATGCGCGACAACGCCATATTGCAGATTTCGACGACACTGGCCATGGGATTCCTCGGGCAAAAAGAAAGGGGCCCGAAGGCCCCTATGTGTTGCGGGTGGTGTTACTTCTTGGTCTTCTCGATCAGCGCCTTTTCCTTGGCTGCGACCACTTCCTCGCGGTCGTCAAGCTCCTTGGCGCGCAGATCGTTCGCCTCGGCCAGCCCATTAATTTCTTCTTCCTTGGTTGCGACCAGCTTTTCACGCTCAGCAACATCGCTTTCGCGCTTGTTCAGGTCGGCTTCGCGGACATTCAAGTCCTCTTCTTCCGGCTCCTGTTCTTCCTGCTGGTGGGCTTTAACTTCCTTGGCGGAGATCGGCTTGAGGTTCGAGCCAACTTCACCGGCGTACTGCACCTGCTCACCGACTTGGCAGAGGCGGTCACCGATGTAGCTCGGCTCCAATACCTCGTACCACTTCAGGTCAGGCTCTTCAGTCTTCTTGGTCATGACTCAATCCTCAGAAGTTGTAGCCTTTGACGTACGCACGGAACGCCTGGATATCCTTCGCGAAGAACGCGGAGAACGAACCGGCAGTCAGCGGACCGGTACCCACGGTGTAACGCACACCGATGTAGCGCTTGTATGCGTCCGCTGGCAGCTTGATCGCCATCAGCGTTTTGTTGGCCGTGAGCTCAGCCAGCGCGTACGCCTTCGAGGAGAAGTGAACGGTTGGCGCGGTTGCCAGATCCGCAGTGGTGGACGACTCCAGGGTGACAGTGACAGTCCCGGCGCCCGCGGCGGTGGCTGCGGCGTCTACCTGAACAACCAGATAAACGTCTTCGCCCACACCGATGTCGCGCACGGTGTTGCTGTTCACCCCGTTACCGACCGGGAACAGGTCGTAAACATTGGTGGAAATGGCCGTCGCAGTGACGACCTGGCTGTCCGAGAACTCGGCTTGCTTATCAACGTACATGGTGAGCTCCTTAAACCAGGCGGGCTTCGGTGTTGAGGATGGCGTCAACACGGCGCACCGGCACTTCGCCAAACATCAGCGCAGGCTTGCCCGCGACGTTGTCGTAGCTCAGGGTGCCAGATGCAACCTTGTTGACGGTTTGGCGGCGCAGGAACGAACGCACACGACGCGAGACGTAGAACACCGGAGTAACACCGGTCAGGCCTTGGATCAATTCCAGTGCCTGGGTCATCAGGTCGAGGATGTCTGCACCGGTGGCGGCGTTTTTGGTCAGGGTGGCCACGTCGACGTTTGCGATGCGGACCACATAACGCCAGTCCTTGACCGCAATACCGCACTTCCACTGGTACTGGTCCATCAGCGCGCGGAAGCGGTTGCCGTTCACGTCGAACGCATCGCCTTCGCCCAGGTCGTTGTGAACCAGACCGGCCTTCGAGCCTTTCGGGTAGATGCCGTGCACGGTGCTTTCGCCCCAGCCAATCAGCCAGATCGAGGTGTTGGTCGAGCCAGTGCCGCCGGCATCGATCACGTTCGCGCCGGTTTGCGCAGTGGCAGGCAGTACAGTCGGGAAGCGTGGAGCCAGGCCGGTGAACGACTCAGGCGTCACGTCGGTGTTGCCGTAGAGCACGCCGCGCTGCATTTCCTGGTTCATCGCTTCCATGAACGACTTGGACTCGGAAAGGCGGAACGCTGCGGTGTTGCCGTTGAGCAGCGCCAGATCCTTGTCGACCTGACCGCGGCCTTCGAGGATGCCACAGGACTCGTCAACCTGTGCAGTGGTCGACTTGCTTGGCGGCACACCGCTGTTCAGCTTGCGGTAGATGACCGACGGCAGACCGGTGCGGGTGGTGATGCGCGAGCCGGTAGGAAGGTTGCCCTCGTACCATGGCATGTCGAGCAACATCTCGTTTTCTTGGGTGAGCATTTCAGCGATCGGCATGATGCCGCCGCCGTCCGGGTTCATACGCTTGGCTACATCGAGCAGCGTCGGTACGGTGTTACCAATAGTGGCCATGTATGGCGCTCCTTAAGCTGGATAATTTGGGTACATGCGTTCGGCGAGCGAGCGCTCGGCCGGTTGCTCGGTGGTGGTTTTGTGAATCGAACCCTCACCCAAGCCCTTGCCAACTCGATGAAAGAAGCGGACGACTTCGGGATGACTCCCGAGACCCGACGCATCCAGCATCTGGCGCAGTTCTGGCGTTCCGAAATCGGCCATGGCCTTCTGGGCAACCTTGACGCTCGCGTCGAAGTTGGCACCGCCGAAGTCCTTGTCCTGTTTCAGTTCGCCGATCCACGCTTCCACCTGCGCTTTCTGATCAGCCGCAGCCGCGTCCTGGGATGAGGCGAGTCGTTTGGCGTCGAACTCCATGAGCTTTTGCGCCGCGTCTTGCGGAAGGTTCAGCTCTTTGGCAAGAGACTCGAACCCGGCAAGCAGCTGCGCGTCAGGCACATAGCCTTCTGGCGCTTTGAACTCGTACTTCTCAGGTGCGCCCGCTGGCTTTGTGGCTTCGGCAGGTGGTTCCGTCGCGGCTGGAGCGGTTGCGGCAGGTTCAGCGGGCGCTGTTACTGCGGGTGCAACTGCTGGTGCTGCGACGGTCTGTGACGGAGCGGTCTCGGCACCACTTACGGTTGTGGTGGTGGTTGCCTCGGTTACGTCAGTCATCGATCTTTTCCTCTTGTTTCACTGTGTTTTCCCTGACCATGGCCGGGTAAAGGTCAGGGCACAGGAGGTTGATTTTTGCCATCAGGCGCAGGCCGGACTGGCGCTCGCCCTCGTTCAGGCTCATGCGCCCGCCGTGGGTGTCGAAGGTGGAGTGGAAGATCCGGGCTTGGCTCAGCAGGCGCCAGACGATGCGCCGGCCCCGCAGATCGCCCATCAGCCAAAGGAAGTCATCGACCTCACGCCTTTCTTCAAGGCGCTGCTTGGCCTCCAGCTCAGTGCGCTGGATATCGTCGTCATCAAACATTTAGGCTCCGAGCATTTGGCCGAGTGCGTTGTTCGGCGTGACTTCGGTTTCGGAAAGGAGCTTGGCGCCCTGGATACCGGAGCCGAGCACCTGCTGTGCTTGTGCTGCTTGTGCCTGCTGGGCGCGGGCTTGGCGTATCTCGGCAACCTGCTCATCACCGCGCACGACTGTTGGCACAACACCAATCGCATTGGCGTATTCGTCAATGAGCTGATCGGCGTCCATCTTGTCGGCAGCATTCGGGAACGCGCCGGAGAGGTTGCCCACAAACGCCGCGTAACGCTCAAGACTGGCAACGCCGAGAGCACGCTGTGCCTGGGCCAGGATCGACACGTACTCGACCTTCAGCTCGATACCGCTCAACTCTTCAGGCGGCGGCGGCAGCAACGGGATGCCGTCGATAACCCCCTGCCAGATCGGCAGCGACTGGCGCAGCATGATGTTGAAGCAGCGGTCGGTCAGAGGATCAAGGCCCTCATCGTTGATGTGCTCGAGCACTGGGCCGAGCATCAGCATCTTCTCTTCCTTGCGCTCAACGATCTCGGTAGCGCTGCGCACGTCGTCCAACTGGCTGATCATCAGGAACAGGTCGGCGAAGTAGGACTCTTTGACGCTCTGCTCTAGGTCGTTGATCTTCTGCTGAAGAGGGCCGAGCCAAGCAGGGTTCGGCGTGTAGATCGGCTGAATGGTGTTCTGGCCGCCCACCTGATCCACGTAGGTGATGCCACCGGGAATCATCGAACTTGGCTGCCCACGAAGCGTTGACGGGGCTTGCAGGGCCGGATCAGACCCTCTATCAACCATCTGCGCCGAGCGCTTCTCATAGAGCTGCAATGCTTTGATGTCTGGCAACGCGACGTGGCCTGGGCCGGTGGCGTACGCATCCTCGGGCAGCATGTCCCAACGAATGGCGATGATCGGGAATTCGTGGAAGCCCTTCTCTTCCAGCAGATCCTTCGGGTTCTCGGCCGAAACCTCATAGGTGATCGAGGAGAACGGCAGGTTCTTGCTGTCGCGCTTGCCGTCTTCACGGTACTTGTTCGGCTCGATGGCTTGGACGCAGTCGACCCACGTGTCACGACGACCTGCAGTCCACTCTGATTTCACCCGGGCGGAGCACTGTTCCTTGCCGAACTTCTCGACCAGCTGGCCCACGGTCATTTTGAATTCACGGTAGAACGTGTCCACCTTGCCGTTGGCGCCGTTTGCGACGTAATACTGGCCGACGGTGAAGGCTTCGAAGCGGAACACCTCGTCCTCGTCTTCCTCGATCGACATGGCTCCAATGCCGAAGGTGCCCATCTCTGCGTACACAACCGGCAATGCGCTGTACAGGTTCGACTTGAGGAACTTGTCACGCATGCGCTGGGTGACGTCATACAGCCAGGCCTTGATCGGGCCGAACTCCATCGCCTCCTGCGACTCGGTGCTCATCTGAAACCATGGGCGGGCCGGTGAAGTGATGCCCGACACCATGCCGGCGGACTGGGTGCGGCTCGCCTTGGTTCCGGTGCTGTTGATGATTTTCTTGCTGCGGCGATCACCCTGAGGCTTGCCGTCATACAGGAACTTCGAGCGCATCGGCAGGACGTAATCGGACAAGTCCTTCCACGTGATCTCCCACGGCTGACGCTCGCTCTTGAGCATCGTGAGGCGCTTGTCTGCGCGTTGACGTGGAGTCTCGTCCATAGGTTATTGCCCCAGCAGGGACTTGGTCCCGGTGGTGGTGCCGGCCGTAGAGCCGCCGAGGATGGTCGAGGACATGCCCGACGCAGCCGCGCGACGGCGCTTCTCTGCATCGCGGGCCGACTGCACTTCCTCCGGCACGTTGGATTCCTGCGGAATGGTCGTGGTCCCGGTCGCGTTCACCTCGGGCTCGTTGCCATTCATCATCCCGTGCTCATCACCCAGCACGCTTGGCAGGCCGAGTTTGTCGAGGATCACGTCACCGCCGCGCAGTGGGTCCCACTTCTTGATGAAGTCAGTGCCTGGTAGTTTGCCTCCGCCACACATGGCTGCTCTCCTATTGGTTGAAGGGGTCGTAATCGGTTTGGTGTGTGCCGTGCTGAGCAGGCTTGCACTGGTACTTCTGACGGGCATATCGCCGCATCATGTAGGCGTAACGGGCCGCAGAGAGGATGTCGTCGTTCAGCTTGACGATCTTTCCGTTCTCGTCGCGGTGATAGCTCATCTTCTCGTCGAAGAAGTCGGTCAGGTGCGAGAACACCTTGAAGCGGCCGGTGGTCATGCGCTCGTACAACTCGACGAGGCCAATCTCGACACCGACGCCGCCGTCCAGCCATGTCGCGTGCGTGGGCAGCATCTGCCATCCCGCATCGACGTAGGCGGCCTTCTGCTGCTCGCCTGAGGACTTCTCCGACTGCAACCCGTCCGATGGCCAGGCCGTCGGCACGTTCTGCGCCCAGGCCTTGATGGTGCCCCACACCGTGGATGGTGTGACCTTGGACTTCTTCCAGGCATGCGCCAGGTAGATCGTGTCCGAGTCCATGTCGATCCACAGCTGCACGTGTGCCTGCGGGTGATCCCAGCCGAAGTCCATGCCGTTGATGACCCAGTAATGATCGGGGCACGGGAACGGCTGGCACTTGATGTCCTCATCCCCGAAGTCGAAGATCAGACCAGTACCCAGCAATGGAAGCCCCTTGGATCGCATGTCGCGCTGCCACTCTGGATACATGCCAAGCAACTTGCGCTGCGTCTCAGCAGTCAAGTGCGGTGCATCGGCCCAAGTGGCGCGCTGAATGTATTGGCCCTCGGCCGGGCAGTCCATGAACTGAACTACCAGTTCGGTGCGCCCGTTCTCCGGCGTAAACGTCAGGATCCCGCGACCGCCCTGCCCCTTATCACCGGTTGCGGTGCGGGTCAGAACCTGCGGGTAGATCGCTTTGTCTCTCGGCTCTTCGTCGATGTGGTACCAGTCGACGCTGTCGCCCATGATTGCGTGCTGGCCCTGGCTGTAGGACCAGAACTGCACCGTGGCTATGCTGCCGGTCTTGTGCCTGACCGTGATCTGTCGCATCGCGCCTGATGTGCCGGTGGCGGACAGGTGGGCAACGATCCGGTCTGCAGGTATCAGGCCGCCAGACCACTTGCCACCTTCCAGCGTGCCGAACAGCGGCGTCTGAAGCAGGTCACGCGTCTTCTCCATCGAGAAGCCCAGCAGCCAGCACATCGGCGCATGGCTGAACTTGTGCCCTTCCCAGTCATCCGGGTAGTCGCCCAACAAGTGCATGGCATCAATGGTCAGGCCGGTGCGCGTTTTGCCAACCCGGTTCGCAGCCATCAGCATGCATGACGTGTTGTCGGCCGTGGCCTTTACGAACTTGTGCTGCCACTCGTACAGCGTTTCGAACTGAAGCAAGTGTCGCCGTTGAGCATCCCGGCGCGCTTTCTCTTCAAGCAGCGCCAGGAGCTCAAGTTTCTCAGCCTTGCTGACCTGAGAGCTTGGCGATTCTGCGATCAAGTTCGTCTTCCGTCAGTTTGCTGCGGTCGTCATTTGGTTGCTCGGCGCCGACGTCATAAGCCTGGCGCTCAAGCGCGATCAGGTTCTTCAGAGTGTCGCCCAGCTCTTTCAGTGTTTTGGTGCGAGTAGGAAGATCGATAACTTTGCGATACAGGTCATTGAGCTTGTCCATGCCGTTGTCATCTGGGCGCTCCAGCAGCTCGCCAAGCTCTTCGAACAACTCGCGGTTATCAGTCAACCCTTCAAGCTCATCCAGAAGCTTGTTGGCCAGCCTGCGGTAACGGCCGATGTCGGTTCGATGCCCAATGCGGATGCTGGCGATTACTTGGGCATTTGCCTCTACCGTGTCCCGCTCCGATTTAATGGTATCCATGGATACCGGAGTGGATACCAGGCTTTTGGATACCAGTGAATCAGCCTTGGCTTTGATCTTCGCTTTGAGGTCGCGCACCCAACCATCCCGCTTGGCGCGCTTGTTGATGGCGCCGTGCGTGATGCCTTGTGATGCTGCAATCTCGCGTACGGACAGCAGGCCGGCGCGGTACAGCTGCTCTATGCGCTCCCAGTCCGGCGTGATCTTATCAGCCACGTCTTACTCCCCGGCCAATTCGGGCGAGGCGGTGCCGGCTTCGTCAGTCTGCGGCGCGGCTTGATCGTCTGTGCTGTGCTCTTCTTCCTCGGATACCTTCATCCACTCGAAGAATGGGAACAGGCCTTGGGTCGCACCAGCGTCACCCACAAAGCGCAGACCGAGAGAGTCCTGCACGTACGTGGCGGCGTTGATGGTGTGCACCACGCCGTCATGGGTCTTGATCAAATACTTGGTCACTTGCTCTTACTCCGCTGAATGGATGCGTCTACCTGATCGGCGCAGGTGTCGAGAAGGTTGATCGCCCGATCCTTGAGGCTCCAGACGTCACCGTTGGTGCGCAGCTCGGCGTCTTCCGTGGTCACTCGCTCACACGGAACGAGTTCAGGCGATTCAATTAGTAGCGCGCTTGTCTTTGTCACTACTGGCGGGCTTGAACAGGCCGCCAGGAATAGGCTGAGCAGCCCAATCACGAACAGGCTTGCTGTTGCGTTTGAGGTCTTCAAAGTCTTTCCTCGCTTGGCGGGCCTTTTGTTCGCTGGCCTTGATGCGCTTGCTCAGGTCCGCCTGAAACGCTGCGTTGCGCTTGGCTTCGGCCTGTAGCGTGGTGATGGTGGCTTGGCTCTCGGCGTTGGCCTGTACGGCTTTGGTCTTTTCACCCTGCTCGAAGGTGACCGACGCCTGGAGAGCCATGACGCGGTATTGCTGTATCCCGATGAGTAATACGGCTACCAGGGCGATCACGGCAGCAAGCGCCATCGCTCGGAGGACGTTCATGCCAGCCCCCGGCGCACACCTTCATTCAGAATTGATTGTGAATATTCGAAGCCGGCGTTTTCGTGGTGGATGATGGCTTTCACGAAACCCTTCATAACCGCTTCGTCTTTGAGATCGATCTCGGCCCCAGGTTTGGTACCGGTACTCTTCTCCACTGCTCGCACGTATGCGGCCGTGTCGTTCTCGACGCTGGGCGCCCAACGATTGATGATCGCCTTGACTGTTTTAAGGTTGTGCTTGTTCTGGTAGGTCAGGAGCAGCTTGGCGAGGGCGCGGATTCCGTTCTCGGGATAATCGAAGCGGGCGAATCGGGGCTTGGACGTTCCAAGCTCAACCCCCAGCTGTCCTTTCCATTTGTTCGCCGGGCTGTAATCAATATTGCCGGGGTTGTTGTTCCTGACTCCGCGGGTGCCGGTCATGCCACGTCCACCTTTTTGCCGATGAACTTGAGGACGAATTCCCTGATGGCGGTTACGCCAAGGAATCCGATCATCCCGCCGGCCGCTACTGAGAGCCCGTCAGGCCATTCCATCCACTTGATGATGCTGCTGGCCGAGAGGCTGAGTCCGCCGCAGATGAGCGACTCCAAGATCACCCGCCACACCTTCGTTTCCTTGGCGTCGTACAGCACGCGAAGGAGAGAAATAGTCGCGGCCATGATTGCTCCCTGCCAAAGGGGATCGCCGACGATACTTCTCAAGACCCGCAAGGCTTCTGCCCATAACGTGGGGTCTTTATCAGGCGTCATCTTTGGCATCTCAGGTATTCCCTTTCGGGATGTAGGCGATAAGAAGGCCTGCGAGGCCTGGCGTAAGTCCGAGGGGGCGGATTCGCCAAAATTGGGGAATAAAAAAGCCCAGCTGGTTTAGGGCTGGGCTTTGCCGGTTACCTTTATCCGGCGCCGAATGTTTCCACCCGGCGGTGCGTTCCGGTCTGATCCGCAGCGTTATGCTGTTTCACTGCCGGTGGAGCTGGGTGCAGATGGCCGGCGCTGATCCCCGGCTTGCTTGATTCGTCTGTTCGCCCAAGCGCGCTACCGTCGCGACCGGCTATTGCTCATCAGCCTGAGCATTCATCTGCATAAAACAAAAAGCCCGACTCAATGGCCGGGCTTATCTGAAGCGGTAAAACCGCAATCTGGTGTTAATGTGCCACTTTCAAGTTAACACGTCAATGGATTTACCGATCTCGGCAGCGGCGCGGACAATCTGACGCCTGACAACTTGAAGATGGTTTTCTTCCGAGCAACTTTGGTGCGCAGCCAGACTTTTACCGAAGCGATCATTCACATAAGGGCCTTGCCCATTCATCTCGACGCAGAAGTCCAGCATCACCGCCAGGCGCAGCGCATCGCCGTCGTCATTGAGCGGATTCCACGCGCTTCCATTCCAGTGTGGAGGGAATGCGAGATATTGATGACCTAATGCATGGTCTCGATATTCGCCGCCGATAGCGATAGCTGCCAGTTCCAATAATTCACGGTCAGTCATGACGATCCTCCGGCTCGACGAATCATACTTTGCTCCTTGCAATGAGGTAATCAATCGCGGCATCAAGATTCTCGCCATCATTATTTGTTACTTCTTCCCTGGAAGAAGCGACCCAAAGAAAATCTGGCCGCTCCCTCCACGGTATTTTATCAACTTCATCCTCCCAGCAGCCCGTACTGCGCAGCCACTGATACCGCTCGGCGTCTCTCTCGGCGGCACGTAAACGCGATACCAGTTCCCGCAATAAGCTCTCGCTCGCGACGTCAGACCAGTGATAGGTCGCGAGGTCCATTTCAAGTTGGTCGAGATCTGTCATGCCGCCATCCTCATCTCGAGACATCCTTCAATGAACGCGTGGCCGGCGATGATCAGCTCGCGCACCTTCAGCCGCGCCAAGCCCAATTCCTTGCCGACCTCTGCCATGGTCTTATCTATCCCCCGATAATACACGCGAATGCATGCGGCCATGTCAGGGCGTTTGCGGCCCATCACAGCGACCAGTCGATCAATCATCAGCGCATCTTCGTCCGTGATACTCGCGGCGGGCAGGCAATCCATTTGCTCAACGTTATCGCGCATCAGGACGTATGAGGGGGAGGTGCAGCGAGGAACACCCACTTGCTGACGGCTCCAGCGGCCCCACTGGGTCAAAAGATCTTCTGCGTCTCTCATGCTGCCGCCCTCTTGAGTTCTCTGGTCTTCGCCCGGTAGTGAGCCTTGATGGCCTTGATCTCTTCCACGGTGTACTTGCGTACGCTCTGGTCGGACTCCAGCGCGTCGACGGCCTCCTGGCCAATGCGCGCAATCAGGCCGATCCGGTAATCCACGGCATTACCCGAGAGAAACCGGTTGTCCTGCTTGCTCTGGGCATGGCAGTTGCGCTCATCGAAGCGAAGGTGCGGCGCGGATCCGACGCTGCGGTAATGGCCGGCATCTACCGCGTTTCCGCTCCAGTCCAATGGCTTGCCGCTGGATATGCAGAGGTGGCCGGCGGCCTGATCGCGTGCGCGGATGTATTCGTTGAAAGCCTGCTGAGCTTCGCGGATGTGGTCGCCGCGACTCTTCAGCTTCTCCTTGCGGACCTTGATCTCTTTGCGCTCGATCTGGGCCAGCGACTTGCGTGCCTTCTCGCGGTTCACGTCGGCGGTGGCCAGCGCGCACTTAGGACTGCACACCGCCTGCTCGAGGCGCTGAGGCACGAAAGAGGCCCTGCATACTGAGTTCTTGCAGGTCTTGGCCTTCGGTTGTTTGGTGGCGAGCATCAGTAACGACCCTCCCACAAATCCTTCTGCGTCCAGCGGACATCGTGCTCGGCGCCGAATGCTGCGATCCACTCCAACAGGCTTGCGCACTGCTTCACGGTCAGCTTCGACGTACGTTCGTAGATCACGTCGAACCCGTGGCCATCGACCGCAGGAATCATCTGAGGCTGATCGCCGGCCTCGCGCAACCACGCAGCGGTCAGCAGGCGCTTCCAGATGAGCACGTCCCACTTGCGGCCGGCGTGCTCCACCTGGTTGGCGATGTCGGTCAGCGATGCGTGAAGTTTCTTGTTCTGCTCCCCACTGCGGTCGAGATCCTTGATGATGATCTTCTTCGGCTTCGTGAAATCTGTGCCGTCGAGGAAGCCATTGAGGCGGCTGGTGTCTGTGCGGTGACGCATGACTATCTCAACCATGGGAAGGCTCCTTGCTCATGGCGGCGTCGCAATTCGCGCACACGCCGTTGTTCGCATCCATGAACCCCGCGCCGTAGCTGTTGGCCGCATGGCCGTCACCGCAGGCGCACCAGATGATTTCTTTGCTCGGGACGAGCTTGCGCAGAACCTCGTTCTCAGCCTTGAGCCCCTGCACTACCTGCTCATAGGCTTCGTAGCCGGTCTTGAGGCCTGCGTTTTCGGCCTTGAGGTGGTCGCGCTCGGCATATGCCGTTTCCAGCATCGCCTGCGCAGCACACAACTGATGTCCAAGCTCCTCAGCAACTTGGGCAGCGTGCTCGCCGGACTCGAAACCTTCGATATCGGCAGATAGGCGCTCGTTTTCGGCGATCAGGGCCAAGACCGTCGCAGGATTGGCGGCGAGCACCAGATCCGCGTAATCCTTGTTCTGTGCCATGAACTCGGGGAATGACCGGTTCTGATGCACGTCAAAGACGATGCCGTTGTCGTTGCGGATGTAAAGCGCGCCGTGACTGCGCATGAAACGAAGCGGCTGATGCTGCTGGCACGCCTCGGCAATAATTTTCAATTCGCTGTAGTCAGTCATGCCACCACCCTCGCGAAGGAATACCCATCACGTCCGTCGTGAATTACTACCGACGTATTGAGCAGGGCTTTCAGTTGTTCCCAGGTGATGATCATGCTGTCACCGCCATTGTGATCAGGACGCAGTAGATACCGATGCCGAAGCCAGCAAGGCCGCAAGCAAATCCGATTTGGGTTTTAGTGGTCATGTCCGTTGCTCCGCTGCTTCAAGTTTCGCGCGCAATACTTCGTTTTCAGCGATCAACTCCAGCACCACGCAACACCAGTCAGGGATTTCGATGCGCAACATCTTTACGGATTGCACCCACTTTTCAATTTGCTCGCTGTTAGTGCAGTCGCGCAGACTCATCTCTTCGAGGGCAAGATATTTAAGCTTGTTGGTATCCATCAGAAATTCACCTTCACGACGTTGTCTTGGCGGGCGTGGCTGGCCAGCGGAAGGAAGCGGGACTTGGCGCCCTGGAAGGCGGTCGGCACCATGCCGATTTCGCCATCCCGGTTTTTGCGGATGAGAATTTCGCCGATGCCTTTGTCCTGAGTGTTCGGGTGATAGACCTCGTCCCGGTACACGAACATGACGATGTCGGCGTCCTGCTCGATAGCCCCCGACTCACGCAGATCGCTGAGCACGGGGCGCTTGTCTGGTCGGCCTTCACAGCCGCGATTGAGCTGGGACAGGATGATCACCGGGCAATCCAGCTCGCGAGCCAGCAGCTTGATCTGGCGAGACATGGCGGTGACATCTTCGGTGCGACCCTTGCCCTCGCCTTCGACGAGCCCGAGATAATCAATGACGACAAGGCCGAGGCCGCCCATGCGGTGGGACTGGCGGCGGGCAATTGAGCGGATGCGAGGCATGGTCATGACTGGCACGTCGGACACCGCTATCGGCGCGTCGCGAAGCCTGAGCACGGCAGCGTTCAGCTCGGTTACATAGTCGTTGCTGCACTCACCGGTTTTCAGCGACGGAAGCGGGATGCCTCCAACAGCGGCAAGCAGACGGTCCATGAGCTGGGTCTTGCTCATTTCCAGGCTGATGACCAGAACCGGTTTTTTCTGGTTGATGGCCACATCTGCGGCGATGTTCATTGCCAGGGTTGTCTTGCCCATTGCAGGACGCCCGGCAACTACGATCATCTGCCCGGACTTAAGCCCTTGCGTGAATCCATCCAGATCAGGGAGCCCGGTACCGAGACCGTCGATGGCTACGCCCGCCGCGAACTTGTCGAGCCGATCCTGCAGGATCTCGACGTGCTCCATGAGGATGTCGCCGACCATCTGGCACTCGCCATCGCTGCCGCTGCTGTCCAGGCCAAGCACGATCGATTGAGCGAGGGATATCTTGTCCTCGATGCTGGCTTCTTCGTGCGCCACCTCGTTGATTCTTGCGGCGGCAGCTGACATCAGGCGGCAGACGGCCCGCTCGCGAATGATCTTTGCGTAAACCATCGCGTTAGCAACGCTGGCCGTGTTGGATTGGATCTCGGCGGCATACGCCATGACACGTACACCACTCGCAAGCTCAGCGCGGCGGTCGTTCAGGGTTACGATGTCGACTGGCTGGCCATCGGCATGCATTTCCAGAATCAGGCGGTACAGCTCGGCGTTGTCATCCCACGAAAAGGCGTCAGCGGATAGCTGGTCGCTGAGCACATCGATCAGGTGGGGCTGGCAGAGCATGGCGCCAATCACGCCGTGCTCGGCCTCAAGGCTTCGAAGTTCCATCATTGGGATGCCTCCGACACTTCGCGAAAGACTGCGCGACTAACGAGGGCCTCAAGACGCGGCGCGACGTTGGCGCCACGGAAGAACACCTGGCTTCGGTTGTTTGCTTTCTGGAAGAACGGGAGCCAGAAGCCCTGCCCGCTCTGGTGAGTCGGCGACTCGTTCCAGCGCTCGGCGATCATGCTGCGCAAAACCTTGTCGCTCGCCACGGTGACGGCCGGCAGGTTCGGGCAGACCTTGTGGTACAGGTCGATGATCTTGTCCACCGGGACGCCGGCCTCAGACGCGCCACTTGGATTCTTCTTGAATTCGCGACCCAACCAGTTGACCAGGAAGCGGCGCCAGTCCTTTTTCGGCTTGCTCCCACTGGCCCAGGCGGCGGCACGCTTGATCTCGGCCTCAACATCGGTCGGCGAGTAGGCTTCTGCCCACTTGGTGATCAGGGTGGCGTCGACTTCGAAATCTTCACCATCGAACGAAACCAGAGCTGCTGGCTTTTCGGTTTTGATTTCAGGCTGGGTGGGTTTCGCCCCTTGGGGGGCAGTAATCTGTTTCGTAGAAACAGTTACTAGGGGTTCTTTCTTTGTATAAAGAAGGGAGTCGTCGGATTTGGTCTGTCTCGCAATACTGACGACTCGGTCCGAATGATCCGAGTCGGACGATATGGTCTGATTCGGACATTCATTTTTGGTGTCGTAGAAGATCCATTCAGAGGGGTCGCTGATACCGATATCGCCACGGGCTCCTCCAACGCGGTAGAGAATCCGGCGCTTGAGCAAGTGGCTGATGGCCTTGGAAGCGACGTCAGGATGAATGTTTGTCGCCTTGGATATCTCGGTAGCCTGGATGCGAGCTTCGGGCACATGGAAGCCTATGGTGGCTCTGGCCACGTACAGTGCAACCTTCAGCTCTCGCCCAGGCAGATCGACAACCATCAAGGCTTCGATGAGCTTGTTTTCCATCCGGGTGAAACCCCCGGTGATTTTGAGAGGAATGACATTGTTCATGGGCGAGCGCCTTCCGACGACGCCAGGAAAGCCTGGAGATGATCAAGGCATTCGCGCACGAGCTTATTTTTGGATGGCTTGGAGTACTGGAAGCGAATCTGCTTCGCGGCGCTCATTGCTGCGTCGAGGTGGAAATTGCAGCGCGACACGTTTTGCGATTGCAGAAAATGTGTCGCGGACTTTTTCAGGCCCTGTACATCAATGTCAGAGGTATGCATAATCGGCCTCACAGAGTTTCAAGTTATGTGCAGCACGAAAAGCCGGGATTGCGCCCCGGCTTTTTTGTGTCTGCGATTTGGCTTCATTCACTTTTCAGGCCCTCATCAGGCCCAGCTCTCGCTGGGTTGTACGGTCGCCGGAATGGCTGAACTGTCCCCGGCATCGTCTTCGGTCTTGTCCTGGCAACGATGTGGCGCTCAATCAATTCCTTCACCAGTTGTTGTGGCGTGATTCCAAGTTCGGCGGCTGCCTGTTCAAGGAATTGGATGTCTTCAGCATCCGCGAGCTGTCCCAAAGACAGATCGCTCTGGTTCTCAGGCATAGAGCCTCCATTGCGGGCCTTCAGGCCATGTCTTGAACACGGGTAAGCTCATCCCTCATCTGCTGAATGGCAGCTTTCAGAATTTCCCGCGCCAGAACGGCTTTCTGGGTTCCGTGGATCTTGGCGAGCGATCGCAGATAGCTGTCGTATTCATCGCTCAAACGAACCTTTGTTTCGTTGTGATTTAAGTGCTTAGGGTCTTCGTACATGTGTTGCTCCTTGCGGCTTTTGAAGGTTCAGAAATGTTGAGTAGGACGGCACGGCTACGCAGCTTGGGATTTCTGCTCAGCTTTCAGCTCACCTTGAGTGATTCGCTCGATCTGGTACTGGCGCAACTCGGGCACGCCGTCCCACTGGCGGACGGCCTCGTAGGTGACGCTGAGTGCTTTAGCCAGCGCCGAGACGGAGCCGAAATGCTTGATTGCTTGTGTTTTGGTCATGCCGACCTCCTTTGCTTACCCATATTCAAGCATGCTTGTGTTTGCAAGGCAAGCATGCTTGACAAGCTCTCTTGTAGATTGCTCGCATGAAAATTACTGATCGAATTACGAAACTCGTTTTAGCCAGAAAGCCCGAGGTAGGCGCTCGCGGCTTTAAGCGAGACATCGCGACCACTTGCGGGGTCAGTTATGAAGCTGTGCGCCAGTGGTTTGCCGGCGACACCAGCAACATAAAGAATGAAAACCTGAGCGCGATTGCCGAGGGCTACGACACGACCGTCGACTGGCTGCTTTCCGGTAAGGGCGAGCCGCCGCGCCGCAGGGAGCTGGTCACGATTCAGGCCGAGACCCAGTCGTCGGCTGACATCGTTCGCCAGATGCTGGCCAAGCACGGGAAGAATTTACCGGAAGACGCTCGGCAGAAAATCGCTGATGCAGTGCAAGAGACGGCGCTTGAGGTGAGATCGGGGAATGTAATCGCGGCGGACTTCTCGGGCATCAAAGCGACAGCCGACGAAATCCTGATCCCACAGTACGACATCCGTGCCGCGATGGGTCATGGACAGGTGCCGGCCGATTACAATGAAGCCATCCGCAACCTGGTGGTGCGCGAAGATGTCCTGCGCGAGAAGGGAGTGACCTACACGTCGGCCGCAGCCCTGGCACTGATCACTGGCTGGGGTCAGAGCATGGAAGGCACGATCAATGACAAGGACCCCGTCGTGGTTGATCGTGGCGTGTCCGAGTTTATTGGTGAAGGTCTATATGTCATCACCTGGCACGACCTGCTTTACATCAAACGTCTGCAGATGATCGATGCTGACCACTACCTGCTCATCTCGGACAACAAACACTACGAAAACCAGCAGGCGCTGATTGATGACGTCAGGATCCACGCCAAGGTTCTGCTGATCTGGAACGCGAAGAAAGCTTGAGGGATGGCCATGACCACTGATCTCGCACAGATGAACACCAAGGCTTCTCTGCTCACCACTATGACGTTTCTCGCCGGCGGCCTCATGGTCTTGCTGGAGCTGTGCCTTTACGCCCTCAACGTCGACTCATCAGGGAAGCTGTTCACCGCTGGGATGGTTTTGCTCTTGGCCGGTGCGCTGCTGTCGGCGCTGACCGAGAGGACCAGACCCAAGATGGAGGACATGCTCACTGTCGCGGCCGGCCTTTGCTTCTTCGGCTGGCTCGGCTGGAAAGCCTTTAACTGAGGTTGCGAGGGCCCGCCAAGATGCGGGCCTTTTGTATGTCAGAACGGCGCGGGCTCCGCCGCCACTTCAAAATCTTCTGCTTCTACCACTCGATCCTCATCAGATCGCGCTTCCCACTTCAGCGTGACTGAATCGTCATCGTTGAATGTCATCTCTAGATCGTCCGTCTCGGACAATAACCCCATCACCTCGTCCCACTCCCGATCTCCGTCCGTGTCCAATCTGTGAATGGTCACCCACCGCTGATGCTGCGCGGTTGGATGGTTGATCATTGACGAAACCCTCAAGCCCAGCCGCTCTATTCCGCTCACTACATGCCGTTGAGCCTGTGCCGCGCCACCCTTCTGCTTTGCCATAAAACCTCCTTTTTGTTTGCTGTATATCCGTACAGTACGAAAAATAAATACAAGCGTGCTTGCATTCGAAACACCAGCATGCTTTTATTAATGCAAGCCGACTTGCACTTCAAACACAAGAGCAGTTGGACAGGGCCTCAACAGACCCACCGCTCTTTAACAGTTCAGGATCCTCGCCATCGACTACCCCGGACCCGATCCGGTAAGTGCGAGCAACAAATAGTCGATGCCATGCCAGCTCTGGAACTGGCCGTGCTCACCAGATGTGAGTACGCGAAACCACGCAAGCCAGCCGGGAATAACACTGCACACGAAATGTGTGACCCGGCCAGGTGGGGAAACCGAGGCGATGCGCGTGGTGGAGAAAACAGATTTCACTGGCTGGCCTTGGCGACAGGGCCAGACGGGAAATCAAACACCCTGGAGGGTAAGACGATGCCTAACCCAAACAGCCCCAACGACTGCTACCAGCGCCACGGCTATACGGTTGAGCGGACACCGCGCCGGAATGGCCCTGGCTTCCACCGAGCGATCTACGACCAGAACGGACAGCAGGTTCTGAGCCGTGCTGGATACGACGCAGAGATTCAGTTCTGCATTGAGCACGGGCTGACGCTGTAAGAATGTCAGGCCCCACTGCAAACCGTGTAGCTGTCGTCGGCAGCACTTGAAACGGAATGTATGGGCCTGCTCCACGTCAGCCTGACGAAAACTGCCCTTATGCAGCGATGGTTGGGAGCGTGGGTGGTCACGCTGAAAGCTGCCTTGAACCCACCCGATGACCTCGAAAGAGGCCGCATCGGTAGATCAACTGGTCGAGGACAACCCCGCCGCTCATGCGCATGCCGAAGCGGGTCGAGCTATGAAGTCAGTTGATCTACCGATGCGGACGAAATCGCGGCCTATAACCGCCCACCTGCACCCAGCTGCCAGAGCACGCCGCTGCAGTTGAAAACCAGTACGGAGGATTGGCAGCCATGTGAACTTCAGATACTTGCGCGGCCCACATGGCTCCGCAGGCTGTTACGTAAAGAGGGAAAGGCCCGGTTTCGACTGGGCCTTTTTATTGAACTCAGTCGCATGCCTTCCCTTGCGCCCAACGGCAACTGGCAGGAACGAAGGCAGCCGAGTGAATTCAACCAACCGCCACTTGGAGGCGACCATGACTTACGAAGTGATTGTTGAAGGGTTCGTCCTCCAGGTGGAGGTGACCCATTGCGAGAATATCGCGCCCTGCTTTAACAGCTGGAACAGCGATTGGGACTTTTACGGCAGCCGCGAGCTGGAGTTCAAAGTCGAGTCGGCCATCTGCTATGACGATGATGGCGTGCCAATGGACGTTAGGCCGCATCAGCTGCCGGTGGTGGCTCACCAGTTCGGCCAACAGATTGAAACCGCACTGTGGGTTGAGATTGACGCCATGCAACGCCGCAAGAATGGTCGGTGGGCGGCATGAGCACCAGCAGCCACGATCTGGCCATCGGCATGCTCGACGGTTATGTCGCAAGCATGATCGACACGCAATGCAGCGCAATCGCAGTGAGGGCTTCGGCCAACACCGCCCTGCTGATCTTCCGCACCCTGAGCGTTATCACTGCGGACGAAGAAGCCCACTACACCGAACGCCTGCGCCGTGTTTATGAGCGCCGACAAGGAAGGGTTGCATGACGACTGCACCGGTTAAATCGCTGATCGACGAGCAGATTGAAGAGCTGGCCGCCGACCGCATGATCCTCGCCTTTACCCATACCAAGTGGCTGGGCGCCCTGTCGCTGGCCCACGATGCCGGCATCCCGAACGTGCATGCATGGAGTGGTCGGGCCTGCATGTGTGGTGAGTGGACTGTGGCTTATGAGGTGAAGGCATGAATATTGATTGGAGCAAGGCGCCGCACTGGGCGAAGCGGCATGGATTCAATAGTTTTAACCAGGCCGCCTGGATTGGCGAAAAGAATTATCAGTATGTTGAGGACATAGGTATCTGGGAGTTCGGCACTACCGGATACGAGCTTTCTGCGTTTCACGGCTTAACTGAGCGACCTGTTGTCTGGACAGGCGAAGGCCTGCCGCCTGTTGGTACTGAGCTGGAAGCTGGCTTTGCATGCGAAGAATTCGAGATGTGGCACAAAGGTGTTTGCGTAGCTGTTGGCGAAGACCCGGAAGGCCGCGAAGAATTCTGCGTAGTCAAGTTCGGAAACAAGCTGGCGATGTACACGGATGAAGGAAGGCGTATGCGCCCCATTCGGACCCCCGAGCGGATAGCGGCGGATGAACGGGAGGCGGCGTGCCGGCAACTGCTGAAAGACTGCTATCAGGATGAAAACGCGTTTGCGCTGATTCAGGCAGGTCGACTGTACGACGCGGGATGGCGTAAGCAGGCAGCGCAGTGACCTCCTACCAGCGCGCCAAGCGCATCTACCTCTGGAGAGGTTCGGGAATCGTTCTGGCCGGCACCACTCTCGTGATGTTGCTCAGCGCCCTCGCTGATTGCATCACCCAATAACCCCACCTTCAAACGCTGCGTGCATCGCGGCAGGGATTCCTTATGTCCGCAGAACAGCAAGTCATCACCATTGATGACATCAGCGCCGATAACGCGCCGGCCATCTACGTTACTGGCGGCCTGGGTCGCTTCCTAGAAGCGGTAGCTGCTGAAGTCTCCGCAGAAGTGCCAGACCTGACCACCCGCAAAGGCCGGGAGCGCAT
This sequence comes from Pseudomonas sp. TMB3-21, assembly GCF_054898145.1. Classification (NCBI taxonomy): domain Bacteria; kingdom Pseudomonadati; phylum Pseudomonadota; class Gammaproteobacteria; order Pseudomonadales; family Pseudomonadaceae; genus Pseudomonas; species Pseudomonas sp. TMB3-21. The sequence goes on from NZ_CM142718.1 coordinate 49,802, forward strand.
TGCCTCGCTGGCTGCGAAGGTCAGCAAGTCAAAGGCTGCTGTCGAAAAGCCGGGCCGCGACTACCTGAAGCGCCTGAAGGAAATGCCGAAGGTGGTCGAGACTGAATTGCGTGAGTTCGTCACCAAGATGGACGCCCTCCGCGATGCCACTCGCCAGCCGCTGACGGAATGGGAGCAGGCCGAGCTTGCCCGCACTGACGGACACGTCGATCGCATCCAGAGCATGAGAGACCTGCTCGTTTTGGATGCCACGCCGACCGCCGCAGAGGTTGGTCAGCTCATTGCCAACCTCGAGTTGGTGCCGATGGATGACAGCTGGGAAGAGTTTCTTGCTGAGGCCGCCCAGGTGAAGGATCAGACGCTTGCCAAGCTGCGCGTTCTGATGGCCGAGCGCACCCAGTACGAAGCCGAGCAGGCCGAACTGATCCGGTTACGCGCCGAGTCCGAAGCGCAAGCACGGCGTGACCGTGAGGCAGAGATTGCCCGCGTTGCTGCTGAACAGGCTCGTATCGAAGCCGAGCAGCGGGCACAGGCTGAACGTGATGCCGCAGCACGCAGAGAACAGGAGCTACTTGATCAGGCAGCAGTCGCGCAACGCGCCACTGAACAGGCTGCACGGGACGCCGAGGCCGCCGCCGAACGCCAGCTCATGCAACTGGAACTACAGGCCGAACAAGCCCGCACAGCAGCGGCGCAGGCCGAAGCCAGTCGTGTTGCCGCCGAACAGCGAGCCGAGCAGGAACGAGTCGCCGCAGTGCTGCGCCAAGAACAAGCAGTCGAGCAAGCGCGTCAGAACGAACTGGCCCGCCAAGCCGCAGCCGTAGCGTTTGAACTGGAGCAGGCTCAGGCCCGCGAAGCTGACAAGGCGCACAAAGGCGCCATCTACAAGGCAGCCAAAGAGGCCTTCATTGCCAACGGCATGAGCGAGGAATGCGCCCGCCTGGCCGTGAAAGTGATCGCCAGCGGCTTTATCCCAGCAATCAGCATTCAATACTGAGGACGACATGAGCACAGCAATCGCAACCATCACGCAAGACATCTATGCGGTGCGAAACCAGTTCGCCAACGTCCTGACTGATCGTTCGCTTAACTTCGAGCGCGAAGCTGAGTTCGCCATTCAGGTCATTACCTCCGGCGAGTACGCCACCAAAATCGCCATGCAGAACCGGCAGTCGGTAGCCAATGCGATCACGAACATCGCTGCGATCGGCATCAGCTTAAACCCGGCCAAAAAACAGGCCTATCTGGTCCCTCGCGACGGCAAGATCTGCCTCGACATCAGTTACATCGGCCTGATGGATTTGGCGATGGCAACCGGCGCGATCCGCTGGGCTCAGGCTGAACTCGTCTATGCGGCCGATTCATTCACTCTGAACGGCTTCGACAAACCACCTTCCCACTCATACAACCCCTTCGCCAAGGATCGCGGCGACGCCATTGGCGTTTACGTGGTGGTCAAAACCGCCGACGGCGATTACCTCACGGAAACGATGAGCATCGATGACGTCAACGCCATCCGCGACCGGTCAAGCGCCTGGAAGGCATGGGTCAGTAAGCAGAAGTCTTGCCCGTGGGTCACTGACCCTGGCGAGATGGCCAAGAAGACCGTCGTCAAGCGCGGCTACAAGTACTGGCCGAAGACTGATCGACTCGAACAGGCCATCCACCACCTGAACACGGATGGCGGCGAAGGCTTGGCCGGCATGCCCGGTTCGGCGCCGACCGATCCTGAGATGGTGAACAGCTGGATCGACTTAGCCCTGAAGGCTGGAAGCCTGGAAGCGCTCGCCGAGGTTTACCACCAAGGCACCGCAGCCATGAAGCAAGCCAAAGACGCTGCAGGTCATTCCCGATTTAAGTCGGAAGTGACCAAGCGCAGCGAAACCCTGAAAGCAGAGGCTGCGCCAATCGAAGGCCAGGCCGAGGAGGTTTTAGATGGAGCAGCGTAGCGCTGAATGGTTTGCGGCACGTCTCGGAAACGTCACGGCCAGCCGCGTAAAGGATGTCATGGCCAACGGGCGAGGCAGCGCGCCGTCTGCCACTCGCAAAAACTACATGATGGAGCTGCTGTGCGAACGCCTTACCGGCCAACAAGGCGGGTCCGACCTCTCGCGTAATGCCGCAGTGCAGCGCGGCGTTGAGCTTGAGCCATTCGCCTGCATGGCCTACGAGGCAGACAAGGGTCTGATGGTCGTCGAAACCGGGCTGGTCATGCACCCCACCATCCAAGGATTCGGGGCATCACCTGACGGCCTTGCCGGGGACGATGGCGTGCTGGAGATCAAGTGCCCCAACACGGCAACCCATATCGCGACGATGCAGTCAGGACGTCACGATCCGCAATACGAATGGCAGATGCTTGCCCAGATGGCCTGCACTGGCCGCCACTGGGCCGACTTCGTGAGCTACGACGACCGCCTTCCTGAAGAGCTGCAATACATATGCTTTCGCTACGACTTCGATTTCAAGCGTGGTCGCGAGATGGAAGCCGAGATCAAGGCCTTCCTTGAAGAGCTGGCAGGGCTTGAAAAGGAAATGCGCGAACGGATGAGGAGCAAAGCAGCATGAGATGGGACGCCCACAAGGCCGCAGAGCCGGCCATCGCCCAAGCCCTGCATCAGTTCGCTGACGCGGGAATCTTCGCCGCGTCGAAGGCGCTGCATCGCTCCACCCGCTCTCTCAACCGAATCGCCATCGAGCATGGCGTCCAGTTCTCGACCTGCACCGCCAAGACGATGGAAGCCCGCCGACAGAAGAGGGCCTCAATGGTCGCTCAGATCAAAGCGCTGGCCGGCACTCGCTCTCAGGTGGAGATCTGCGCGGCACTGGGATTGACCCGGTTCGTGCTTCGCGAGCTCGCGGAAATCCATCACATCGATATCGACAGTCGATCGAAAGGAGACTGATATGGACCCAGCAATAGTAAAAAGCACCGAGCGCCAATGTGAACTGGATGTCGCGAAAGCTGCGTTCTTCGCGGCCAACGGATCAATCCAGCACATCCCTCGCGGCGTCGGCAAAGACAGCTTATCGCCACCAGAAGTGCCGCCACTTCGCTACGGGTACGGGCGAATCGCACCGGTCAAATCAAAGCGTGGCCGGATCATCAGCACAGCCGAGAAAGAGGCGTTGGCTGTGCGGCTGATGGAGTGCAAAGCGGCCGGCATGTCTCGGTACAAGGCGAGCAGGCATCTGGAAATCAGCGAGACGCTCTGTCGAAAGCTGATCAATGACTTCGCCCTCGACTTCCCGGCGACAGGCTAATGCGCAGGATCGCTCGAGTTCAGCAACGCAAACGACAGACCTGGCTGGGAATCCCGGCCAGCGGAATAGAAGAGGTAAGCCATGGCCAAGACCGGACAGGAAAGATCGGCGAAAGCTGCAGCAAAGCGAGTCGAGTACGACGAGAAGGAATTGCGGCATCGCTGCCGGCTCGGCACTCGGCAGACGCTGGAAACGCTCATGGCTTGGAACGAGGATAAAGAGCAGGCCTCGGTCATAGAGGCTTGCTTGCGCTATGTCCACTCGCTTGGGCCGGAAGGCGCTCGCAATGCGTTGAATCAGCGCCACGATATTGTAATCAGTGAAAACGTGGCGCGTGAATTTCACAACCAGAGCTTGCTGGAAATACGACGAGACCCCGGGGACGAAATCGAAAGCCTGGAGCAAGCCGCATGACCCCTCAACCCGAAAGTCCAAACGGGCTATGGCTGCGCCTCGGCTATGCGATAGAGCGCGGTGAACGCGGCAACCGGAAGATACGGCGACCGGATGGATCGGTTGTCCTCATTGAGTCCGACAACGACCACCATGCCGCCGAGATAAGAGCGGCGCGCCTTGAGCTGCTGAACAAGCAGGCATCGTCAAAGCAGCTCGACATATTCGCCTGAATCAAACCCCCTCTTCTTTACGAATCACGCCAGCCGGCGAGGATCACCATGCCCACTGAACAAGCATCAGCCCCGCGCGACGAGCGCTTGGTAACCGTGCCGATGTGGATCATCGAAGCAGTGCGCGCCGAAGTTCGACTTGAGATTCACGTTTGGTCAGAGATGGCGCGGCACGTTGAAGAGTCGCTTGCCCGCGGCGAGCAGGTGCTGCCATGTGACGTGAAGCTGCCGCCGGCCACGGTGCTCCTCAAAGGCACCAAGGTCAGCACGCTGATGCTCGGCCTCCAGCAGCGCAAGAATCTATGCGCGCATTTCCGCCAATTCTAAAAATCCTGAACCCTTCCACCGCCCGGGCATGACCCGGCATAGGACTCCAACATGAGCGAAGTTATTCGATACACCGTCAATCACAGCGACCGCAGCGAGCGCATGGTTCTCGCAGCAGACTTCGACCGGGTCACCGCCGAGCGTGACGCCTTGCAGCTGCTCCTGAACGCAGCGGATCAGCGTGTCGACGACCTCAAGAATGAGATCCTTTGCATGAGGGTTGCCAGTCATGAGTAGCTTGATTCACGGCTGGGGAATAAACGACGCGGGCTATACCGTGCAAGTCAGTAAGACAACCAGAGTTAACGGCGCAAGGAAAGTGAATTACTTATTCGAGTGCCCATTCTATAAACGCTGGGCAGACATGCTTAGACGAAGCATCAGCGCTCAACACAAAGCGGTACACCCTAGTTATTTGCACGTAACGGTCAGCGATGAATGGCAGAGGTTTTCCACATTCCGTGAATGGATGCAGGCAATGCCATGGCAAGGCAATGAGCTGGATAAAGATATTCTCGGCGACGGAAGCCATTACTCTCCCGAAACATGCTGCTTCATCCCTAAAGCCGTCAATCTCTTTTTCACGCGATGCAAACCGAAGTCCGTTGGGTTGGTAGGAGCGAGCTTCGATAAGGCGTCGGGGAAATTCAAATCCCAGTGCAAAATTGGAGATGTTCGCCAATCACTCGGCTACTTCGAGACAGAAGCCGCTGCGCACGCTGCCTGGTTGAACGCAAAAGCCCAGTCGCTCGACATTCTTCTGGGTCGGTATGAGCTTGATACTAAAATCGTCGAGGCTCTACGGGCAAAGATTCACCCGGATAATTTCTGCCAGCAAAGATAACCCACCCCAGAAAATCTTCACTCCCCCCAGAAAATCCTGATTCCCGCCCCTCCCCCTCACTTTTCATTAACTCAAAGTCAGCCGCTATAGCGGCAAGGAATCCGCATGCTCGATGCAAACATCCATCGCTCACTGAACACGCTCACTGCAAGCCAGATGGCCAAGCTGTTGGTGATGCGTCACGGAATCGATGCTTTTGGCTACAAGTACGACAGCGTGGGCGATGCTTCAAAGGGGATCGTTACGCTTGACTATTTGGCATCCATGTCCGGCGAGGATCTGGATCAGCTTTACGATGAGAGCTCGCACGATGATGCGGTCAACGAGGTGCGTTACTGCGCAGTGGGCGCCCCTGGAATTCCGTCTTGGTGCCACTACAGTTGGGAGCGCAACTACGACGTCGATGTGAAGGCCTTCATCCTGCCCGATGGCCGCGCTCTCGCCTTTTGTGAGATGAGCGGCGGCGGCAAACATGGCGAACCAGACGCCTACCCCTGGGTTGAAGAGGCCAAATTCATCAAGGTCTCCGGTGTCGAAGAGCGCGTCATCAAGGCTTACAAGTTCGAGGATATTCCAGAAGCGTCAGAGGTGACGCCGTGATCTTCACCTGCATCGCCGGCTGCACCCTCTTCGTCTGGCTTCCACTTACCCTATGGGAGACATCATGAACGACAAGATCCGCGATGAATTCGAGGCCTGGCACCGCGGCGTTGTCGCGGGCGATCCACCCCACGAGAAATATAACTCTGGGGATTACCGGAATCAGCATGTCCAGCGCTACTGGTTTGGCTGGCAGGCCTCTCGCGAGGCGCTGGTGATTGAGCTGCCCTCGGACACCTGCATAAAGGTAAACAACTACACACCGTTCGAGATGCGTGATTTCTTCGAGCGGAGCGCCAGACGGCTGGGCCTGAAGGTGACGCCATGAACCTCACAGAGAAACAGCAAGCCGTCCTTCACGAGCTTCGAAAGATCGGCCGGGAAAACGCCTACCGCTATCTCGACACTCAACCGTACCTGCACCAGACCGACTGCGAGAAGCTGGCCAGGGGCGACCAAGCGTGTGTGTTTGGCATGGGCGGTCTGACGTATCAGGTTGGACACCGCCTCGGGATAGGCGCCCCCTCCGTGCTGAGCACATTCAAAGCATTGCGCGGGAAAGGGCTGGTGATCCGCGAGGAGTCCTATCCGGACTACCAGCGAGCACGGTACTGGTGGCCGGTTGGATTGGCTGCCGAGCTCGCCGGCGAATTGCTGCCTTCCAGCGAGGTGACGCCATGATCATCCCAGTCTCTGCCCTCGCCTACATGGCCTGGCTCATCTATAGAGGGCCATGGCGATGAGTGAACAGCACCGCATTCTGGTTGGTGATTGCATCGACATGATGCGGACGCTGCCAGACCAATCAGTTCAAACATGCATTACCAGCCCACCTTACTTCGGGTTGCGGGATTACGGTGTCGACGGGCAGATCGGGCTCGAACCAACGCCAGCCGAGTTCATCGCACGCTTGGTCGACGTGTTCCGCGAAGTGCGTCGAGTACTCCGCGACGACGGCACTGCCTGGGTGAACATGGGTGACAGCTATGCCGGAAGCTGGGGTGCGCACGGTCGTGACGACATGGGCGTAGGTGTCTCGACTATCAGCCAGCGCCAAGTGATGGCATCACAGAGGAAGGCGAAAGCCACCACTCACGCCGAGTACAAGCCCAAGGATTTGATGGGCATGCCGTGGCGCTTGGCGTTCGCTCTTCAAGACGACGGTTGGTATCTGCGTCAGGACATTATCTGGCACAAGCCAAACCCAATGCCTGAGTCGACGCGGGACCGGTGCACCAAGGCCCACAAATACATCTTTCTGCTCAGCAAGGCGCGGCGGTACCACTGCGACATGGAGGCGATACGCGAGCCGGCGATTTATGGCGCCACGCCCACCGGCGTCGGTTTCGGTCACGGGTTCGACGCGGTGACGAAGCCTCGGGCAACGGTACCGACCGGCTGGGATACCTCAACCGGGGACGGTGGACACGGCGCTTTTCACAAGGAAGGTGCGGAGCGGGCGCGGCGCGACAGTTTCAAGCGAGAGGATTCGAAGCGAGAGGATTCGAAGCGAGAGCAGGCGATCCCCGGCCAGAACAAAGGCACGCACCGGCCAGATCGGAAGGAAAGCACATGGGATACCGCTACGAGGAACAAGCGCAGCGTGTGGACCGTGGCAACCCACAGTTTCAAAGACGCGCACTTCGCTACTTTCCCGCCCGACCTGATCCGGCCATGCGTTTTGGCCGGGGCTCCCCGCGGCGGTGTAGTGCTGGACCCTTTCGGCGGCGCCGGTACCACAGCGGTTGTCGCCATGCAGGAGGGCCGCAAGTCGATCCTCTGCGAACTCAACCCAGACTATGCCGCCATGGCTCAACGCCGGATCTCGGCTGCGTGGCTCGACGGCGCGGCGCAGATGGACGTGTTTCACGATTCAGCGCCAGCCGCATAAACCCTATCACCACCTTCTGCCGCCACGCGCGGCATGGAGCATCACCATGGCAACTGCTGAATTGCACGGCCAGAAAATCAACTCGTTCGAACAGGGCTACGCGGCGTTTCTCAAGGGTGTCAGCCTCAAGCAGAACCCGTTTGATACGGAAAACGACACGTCTCCATTCTCAAAGCAGAGATGGGCGGACGGTTGGAACAAGGCGCAGCGTGAAGCAGGGAGGAAGGTATGACCGATGAAGCAGAGATTGTTTACGTAGAGGGGTTGGGCAGGATGCTTGGCCGAACGGAGGCTTCGGTCAGAGAGGGGATTCGCCGGGGCGTTGACTGGCTGCCCAAGAGTTTCAAGATGGGCACCAGGCATTGCTGGCTCAAAGAGGATGTGAGGGAGTTTCTGCGTGGGTGCCGCGACGGGGAGAACAAAGCGCCGAAGGTCGGGCGGAAGCGGTTGCCACCGCCGACACTGCGCGGGGTGGCGTGATGCTACCCCAGCTTCTCGGCGAGATCGTTCGGGCAAAGGTGTGTGTATCGCTTGAGCATCGCCAGAGTTTTGTGTCCGGTGATGCTCGCCACTTCCATGATGGAAAGGCCGCGCTCGAACAGGCGGCTGGTCGCTTCATGGCGCATATCGTGAAGGCGGAGGTCTTTGATCGCCGCCGCTTCACAGGCCAGCGCAAAATAGTTGCTCACGCTGTCCAGCTTCAAATGAAAGAACCTGCCGCCGTCGATTGGCGTCGGCAATCCCTCCAAGAGCTCCGCCGCCCGTGTTGATAGCGGGACGGATCGGCGCTCGCCGTTCTTCGTGTCTTCGAGGAATGCGACTCTCCCCCTGATTTGATCTTTCCTGAGCATTACCAGTTCTGACCGGCGCATTGCCGTCTCGACTGCAAGCTCGATAATGACCGGCAGCTCGGCATTGATGACGCCGGCATGCTTGTACAGCGACCTGAGCTCAGCAGTGCTCGGCCGTCGCTCCCGCTGCTTGCTGCCTTTCGGCATGCGGATAGCGGTGCACGGATTCTTCAATCCCTGAATTCCCCAGTCTTTCGCCGCGACTGTGTATAGGTGGCTGATCAGCGCAAGGTTGAGCCTGACGGTTGCCGTGGATTTCCCGGCCTTCAGCTCGGCATCGCGAAATGCTGCCATGTCGCTCGAGCGGATCGCCGCCAGTGATTTGCTGGCGTACTCCGACTTCTGCCACTTCTTGGCGCGCACCTTCTCCTGAGCCGATCCCTTCTTCGCCTCGCTCACCTCATTGACGTACCGGGTCAGCGCTTCATTGAGCGTGGTGCTCTCTGCCTCCCGGGTGTCAACAAATCGCGAGCGCGACATATCGCCCTCGATTTCAGATGCCCATCGCTGGGCTTCTGCTTTGGTGTCGAAGGTGGCTGAAAGCTGGGGGTATCCTTTGCGGCGGATTTGAGCCCGCCATGCGTCGCCGCGCTTTTCGTAAGATGCCATTGGCGAACGGTAGCCGAAACGAACCTACACTTCAAACACACCAGTGGAGATATTTATGCTCACCCAAGAAGAACTGAAGCGCCAGCTGTCCTATGACCCGGATACAGGCCGGTTCACATGGATTATTAGAAAGCAGAAGGTTTCGATGGGCAGCCAGGCGGGTAAAACGAGACCGAATGGCTACAGGGAGATACGAATAAATCTCATGTCTTATTTTGAACACCGGCTTGCTTGGCTTTACATGACGGGCGAATGGCCTGCGGAAGACATCGACCACATCAATCGAAATCCATCTGACAATAGGATTGAGAATCTCCGCGAAGCATCGAGGTCTGAAAACCTGCGAAACGTTGGCCCGCTCGCATCCTCATCGACAAGGGTGCGTGGCGTTGACTTCCATAAAGCCAGCAGCAAATTCAGGGCGAGGATCAGGGTTTCAGGAAAAAGGATCGAGCTTGGTATTTTCGCGACGCTGGAAGAAGCGAAGGTAGCCTATCAAGTGGCAGCAAAGAATCTGCACGGCGGGTTTGCGGTAAGCCTGGGGGAGTGAAATTTGCGCCAATTGCACCAAATTTGCCCCAAATACAAAAAAGCCCCGAGGCGATTAAGCGCTCGGGGCCTTTAAATATGGCGGAGAGATAGGGATTCGAACCCTAGGTACCGGTGAAGGTACAACGGATTTCGAATCCGTCCCATTCGGCCACTCTGGCATCTCTCCAACGGCGCGCATCATAACAACACTTTTGCCGGAAGCGAACCCCCCAACCGAAATTTTTCCGTGCTATCAGATGCTTGCGTCGATTAAAGCGGTACGCCCAGGCGATTGGCGACTTCTTCGTAGGCTTCGATAACGTCACCGAGGCCCTGACGGAAGCGGTCCTTGTCCATTTTTTTGCCGGTGGCCTTGTCCCACAGACGGCAGCCGTCCGGGCTGAACTCGTCACCCAGGACGATGGAGCCGTCGGAGAACACGCCGAACTCAAGTTTGAAGTCGACCAGTAGCAGGCCGGCGTCGTCGAACAGTTTGCTCAGGACTTCGTTGACCTTGATCGACAGTTCTTTCATGCGAACCAGTTGCTCAGCGGTGCCCCAACCGAACGCCACAACGTGGGATTCGTTGATGAACGGGTCGCCCTTGGCGTCGTCCTTCAGGAACAGCTCGAAGGTGTAAGGGTTGAGCTTCATGCCCTCTTCGACACCCAGGCGCTTGACCAGACTGCCGGCAGCATAGTTACGCACAACGCACTCGACCGGGATCATGTCGAGCTTCTTCACCAGGCATTCGTTGTCGCCCAGCAGTTTGTCGAATTGGGTCGGCACGCCGGCGGCTTCGAGTTTCTGCATGATGAAGGCGTTGAACTTGTTGTTGACCATGCCTTTGCGATCGAGCTGCTCGATGCGCTTGCCGTCGAACGCCGAAGTGTCGTTGCGAAACAACAGGATCAAGCGGTCAGCGTCATCGGTCTTGAAAACCGATTTGGCTTTGCCGCGGTAGAGTTCTTCACGTTTTTCCATGATGGGCTCCGCTTGCTAAGTAGGTGGGCTAGGCGATGTGGCGCCAGTCGAGCCCTGAATCTTGATCGGCCAGTTGCAGCCAGTCCGGGTCGCACCCGAGGGTGTCGACAAAACATTGCCGGGCCAGCTGCGGCAGGTTGTTCTTGCTGCTTAGATGGGCCAGGACCAGGTGTTGCAGGCCTTGCCAGCCCAACTCGGCCACCAGGAATGCCGCCTGATGGTTGTTCAGATGTCCGTGTTCGCCGCCTACCCGCTGCTTCAGAAAGTACGGATAGTGACCGCGAGCCAGCATGTCACGGCAATGATTGGCCTCGATCATCAGCGCATCGAGGTCACGATAGCCGTTCAACACTCTGTCGCAATAAGAGCCGAGATCAGTCAGCAGGCCGAAGCGCCGCTCACCGTCACTGAACACGTATTGCGTCGGTTCCTGTGCATCATGGGCCACGGCAATGACGCCGATGTCCAGGCTGCCGATCTGAAGTTGCTCGCCGCCTGCGAGCAGGCCGGCCGGTTCAATCGGTTTGCGCATCCCGCGCAGGGTGCCGCGGCTGAGGTAGACAGGCAGATTGTAGCGCCGAGACAGTAAACCCACGCCATGCACGTGATCGGCATGTTCGTGGGTCACGAGTATCGCGCTCAACTGCGCTGGGTGAACACCCAGGCGCAGCAAGCGTTTTTCGGTTTCCCGCAGGGAGAAACCACAATCCACCAGCACGTACGTATCAGCACTGGCTATCAGCGTGCCGTTCCCTTGGCTACCGCTGCCGAGAACGGCAAAACGCATGTGATCAGCCCAGGTTGTCCTGAATCACGCTCAACACTCTGCGCGCTACGTCAGCCGGCGCCACGGTGTTGATGTTTTTCTCGACGGTGACCTGAACGTTTTCACCCACCTTGCTCAGGCGAACCTGATAACGCTCGGCGCGGGCTTCAACTTCTTCCTTGTTCGGCGCACTGCCGAACAGGCTGCTGAAGAAGCCGGGTTTGTCGTCGGCTTTCTCGGCTTTTTCGGCAAGGTTAATGTAGTAGAGACCCAAGCTGCGGTTGATGTCTTCAACGCGCCATTCACCCTGTTCCAGCGCGCGACCTACGCTCGACCACGCGCGATCCAGATCAGGACCGACGTTCAGAACCGGGTTGCCGCTGCCGTCTTCGCTCAGGCTGACGCGACTTGGCGTATCGAAATCACGCGAAGCCAGCATCGACACCGAACCGCCCTGCTCCGAAACACGGCTCATGCTCGCGAGCATGTCATCGACCAGTGCCGCGTCGAGGCCGGTGTTGACCGAGCGGTTGGTAAAGGCCACATCGGCAGTGCTGCCTGCAGGACGTTCAGCGGTCACCACGTAGATTTCACTGGTGTTGCGCTGCACGCCCGGCTCGATGCGAACGCGAGCACGCACCTCGCTGTCAGTGCTGACACCGGCTGCGCTCAGACGCTTGGCCATGGCAGCCGACAACTCGTCGGAGTGCTGCCAGGTGGTAGTGAACTCACCGGTCTGCGGGCGCTGCTCGTCCAGACGGAAACCGTTGTCCTGGAAGAACTGCACGGCCACTGGCCAGGTTTCGGCCGGAGGGTTTTGCGCGACGATCCAGCGAGTATCACCGCTCTTCTGCAGCGAGTAGGCGCTGGCATCGGCGCCCGCGGTCAACGGCTGCGGACGCGGCACGATGTACTCGCCCTTGACGCTGTCATCGGCAACGTTGCGCGGGATAGGCAGCAAGGGATCCAGACGTTTGGCAGTGCTCACGTCCGTCGGCAATTGCATGGGTGCAGTCTGTTGCGCTTCCAGGTAGTCGCTACCCCGGTCACGGAAATAACCTTCCGGGCCCCAGACCCATCCGCAGCCACTGGTGCTGGAGATAATCAAGGCAAGTGCGGAAAGTCCGGCCAATCGCTTCATGCGTCTTATTTCCTCAATTAAACCAGGACGCTGCACTGGCGCAGGGCCGTGCGAAGCGTTTCATGACAAGGTGCGCTCAGCCAGGTCAGCGGCAGGCGAATGCCTTCGTGCATCAGGCCCATTTCGACCAAAGCCCACTTCACCGGAATCGGGTTGGCTTCGATGAACAGATCTTTGTGCAGCGGCATCAGTTTTTCGTTGATGGCCCGTGCGGTATCGGCGTCGCCCTTGAGCGCGGCCTCGCACAGGTCGGCCATTTCGCGCGGAGCGACGTTGGCGGTGACGGAAATGTTGCCCTTGCCGCCCAGCAGGATCAGTTCGACAGCGGTCGGATCATCGCCGGACAGCACGATGAAGTCCTCGCTCACGCCATCGATGATTGCCTGGGCACGCTTCAGGTCGCCAGTGGCTTCCTTGATGCCGATGATGTTCGGCACGGTAGACAGGCGAATCACGGTCTCGGCCTGCATGTCGCAAGAAGTGCGGCCGGGAACGTTGTAGAGAATCTGTGGAATGTCGACCGCTTCGGCAATGTGCTTGAAGTGCTGGTACAGACCTTCCTGAGTCGGCTTGTTGTAATAAGGAACAACCAGCAGGCAAGCGTCAGCCCCGGCTTCTTTGGCGTTGCGGGTCAGCTCGACGGCTTCGCGAGTCGAGTTGGCACCGGTGCCGGCGATGACCGGAATCCGCCCGTTGACCTGCTTGACTACCGCGCGGATGACGTCGATGTGCTCTTGCACATCAAGGGTGGCCGACTCGCCGGTAGTACCGACCGCGACGATGGCATGGGTGCCGTTTTCAAGGTGGAAGTCCACGAGTTTGCTGAGGCTGTCCCAGTCAAGACGCCCGTGTGCATCCATGGGTGTGACCAGTGCCACCATACTGCCCGCAATCATGAAACCGCTCCTGCCGGAAAAAGAGAGCGGTAATGGTACTGGCGCCAAGATGCTTGCACAAGCAAAGTACTGCGCCGCCGCCATTCCCCTCGGCGTTGCTTTTCGCTACCCTTCAGACTTTGATCGGTACTGATCAGCTTGTTCGTCGGGTTACCGCCTCCCTTTTTGGCCTCCCAGGCCCCGTGCCAGCGTCGTATCAGCGCGCTCCTGCTATTAATGGAGCATGTCACGATGCACCACCGGGGTTTTCTGATCGGGCCTGCGCAGGCGTTGCCCGCAATCGTTGCTTCTCATCTACCGACCGCTCATCGCTTTAGGAATGCTGCATGTCCACCCCCACAGTCCGCGAACAATTCCTTGTCATCAGTGCCCTCGGCGCCAACCCCATGGAGCTGACTAACGTCCTGTGCCGCGCCAGCCATGAAAACCGCTGCGCCGTTGTCACTTCCCGCCTGACCCGTCATGGCGAATGCAGTGCGCTGGTCCTTGAGATTTCCGGCAGCTGGGACGCGCTGGCGCGCCTTGAAGGCAGCCTGTCGACCCTGGCCAAGAAACACGCCTTCACGGTCAACGTGGTGCGCAGCGCCGCCCTGGAGAATCGTCCTCAGGCGCTGCCTTACGTCGCCTACGTCAGCTCGGCCTACCGCTCGGACATCATCAACGAGTTGTGCCAGTTCTTCATGGACCACAACGTCGAGCTGGAAAACCTGACCTGCGATACTTATCAGGCGCCACAAACCGGCGGCACCATGCTCAATGCCACCTTTACCGTGACATTGCCGGCGGGCGTGCAAATCAGCTGGCTGCGCGATCAGTTCCTCGATTTTGCCGATGCGCTGAACCTGGACGCGCTGATCGAACCGTGGCGCCCACAGAACCCAATGTAAGGAAGCTCTAATGGCCGTTGCCATCGACCAACCGGTTGCCGACTTCGAAGCACCTGCCACCAGCGGGCAGACCGTCAGCCTCGCGAGCCTCAAAGGCAAGCAGGTGGTGATCTACTTTTATCCGAAGGACAGCACGCCGGGCTGCACGACTCAGGGTCAGGGCTTTCGCGATCAACTGGATGCGTTTAAAGCGGCGAATACCGAAGTGTTCGGCGTTTCCCGCGACAGTCTGAAATCTCATGAAAACTTCAAGGCGAAACAGGCGTTCACGTTTGAATTGATCAGCGACAAGGAAGAAGCGCTGTGTCAGTTGTTCGATGTGATCAAACTGAAGAAGCTGTACGGCAAGGAATACATGGGCGTTGATCGCAGCACGTTTTTGATCGACAAGGACGGCGTGCTGCGCCAGGAATGGCGTGGCGTGAAAGTGCCGGGGCATGTGGATGCGGTTTTGGCGGCTGCTCAGGCGCTAAACAAGGCTTGATAGATGTGGCGTCTTCTCAGACGCCATCGGTCTCCCCGCGGATTTTTACAACAACGGCGCCACAACAGCCTCCCTGCGCGGCCACGCATCCAGCACAGCCTTGAACAAGGTCGCCAACGGAATCGCGAAAAACACGCCCCAGAAGCCCCACAACCCACCGAACAGCAGCACCGCGCAAATGATCGCCACCGGATGCAGATTGACCGCCTCGGAGAACAGCAGCGGCACCAGCACGTTGCCATCCAGCACCTGGATGATCCCGTAGACCGCCATCAAATAGATGAACTGGTCACTCCAGCCCCACTGGAACAACGCGATCAGCAGCACCGGCACGGTCACCAGCACAGTCCCGACATACGGCACCACCACCGACACCCCCACCAGCAATGCCAACAGCGCCGCATAGTTGAGCCCGAGCACGACGAAACCAATGTAAGTCGCCCCGCCGCAGATGAAGATTTCGATGACTTTGCCGCGGATGTAATTGGCGATCTGCCGGTTCATTTCATGCGCGACCCGAGTGATCAGCGCACGCTCGCGGGGCAGATACCCACGCACCCATTCGCCGATGATCTGCCGATCCTTGAGGAAGAAGAACACCAGAATCGGCACCAGCACCAGGTAGATCATGATGTTGACCAGCAACGGCAGGCTCGACAGCGAAAACGTCAGCGCCCATTGGCCAAAGTTGCCGATCTCGCCCCTCGCCACTTCAATGGCGCGCAGTACCTGCTCATCCGACACCAGGTGCGGGTAGCGCTCGGGCAGCAACAACAACAGCGACTGCCATTTGGCGAGCATCCCGGGCAGCTCGTTAAACAGCGTGATCAGTTGATGCCACAACAACGGCACCACGACCACAATGAATACCAGCAGCACGCTCATGAACAATGCGAACACCAAGCCCACCGCCACGCCGCCCGGCATGCGCAGACGCTCAAGCGTCACCACCAGACCCTGCATCAAATAGGCGAGCACCATTCCGGCAAGCACAGGTGCCAACATGCCGCCCAAGGTCAGCACGGCGGTAAATGCCAGAACCAGCAGGACCGCCAGCACCACCGCTTCCTCATCGGAGAAATAACGCTGGATCCAGTCGCGTAATACTTTGAACATCAATAATCCTTATTCACGTACGCCGCAGAACTCAGGCTTTTTTCAACCAGTATCGGTAGACGCCCGCCTCGTCTTCTTCGCGCAGCAGCGTATGACCGGCCAATCGCGCGAAGGTGCGGAAGTCGCGCTGGGAGCCCGCGTCCGTGGCGATCACCTTGAGCACCGCGCCGCTGGCCATTCGATTGAGCTCCAGTTTGGCCTTGAGTAAAGGCAACGGACAATTCAGGCCGCTGGCGTCAAGTTCAGCGTCATGGGCTACAGCGTCGGTCATTGAATCACTCCGGGTCGGGGGTCGAGCCGCTTAGAATATCTGGTCCCGGGCGTACTGTCCGGCTACAGTAAGGTCTTTGTCGACTAAGGCTTTGTGCATGACTTTTCTGCGCCCTACCCTGCTGACGCTCGCTTGCCTGCTCGCCTCACCGGGCTTCGCCGACGACCTGCCGTCACTCGGCGATGCCAGTTCTGCCATAGTCTCGCCGCAACAGGAATATCAACTGGGTCGGGCTTGGCTTGCGCTGTTGCGCAGCCAGGTCTCCCAGCTCAACGACCCGCAACTCAAGGACTATGTCGAATCCAGTGTTTATCGACTGGTGGAGACCAGCCAGGTCAATGACCGGCGCCTCGAATTCATCCTGATCAACAGTCCACAGCTCAACGCCTTTGCTGCGCCGGGCGGGATTGTCGGGGTCAACGGGGGGTTGTTTCTCAACGCCCAGACCGAAGGCGAATTTGCCTCGGTACTGGCTCACGAATTGGCTCACTTGTCGCAACGGCACTTCGCCCGTGGCGTTGAAGCGCAACAGCGCATGCAGGTGCCGATGATGGCCGCACTGCTGGCGGGCATTGTGATTGCTGCGGCCGGGGCCGGCGATGCCGGGATCGCGGCGATTGCCGGCTCGCAGGCAGCCGCCATCCAGGAACAGCGACGCTTTTCGCGCCAGAACGAGCAGGAGGCCGACCGCATCGGCATCCTCAATCTGGAAAAAGCCGGGTACGACCCACGCTCGATGCCGAGCATGTTCGAGCGGTTGGCGCGGCAATATCGCTTCGATGCCAAGCCACCGGAATTCCTCCTGACTCACCCGGTGACCGAATCGCGGATCGCCGACACCCGCAACCGCGCTGAACAGGCCAAAGCAGGCGGTATCGAAGACACCGTGCGCTACCAACTGGTTCGTGCGCGGGTGCAACTGATCTACGAAGAAACGCCAGGGCTGGGTGCCAAGCGCTTCCGTGCGCAACTTGATGAAAATCCAAAAAACGATGTGGCCCGCTACGGCCTGGCCATCGCGCAGATCAAGGGCGGACAGTTGAACGAGGCTCGAGAAAACCTCAAGGTGCTGCTGGCCAAATCACCCAACGAGATTATCTACAACCTCGCCCAGGTCGATCTCGACATCACCAACAATCGCCTGCCCGATGCGCAATCACGAGTCGACCGCTTGCTGACGATGTATCCAGGCAATTACCCGTTGAATTCGGTTCGAGTGGATCTGCTGCTCAAACAGAACCGTGCTGCGGAAGCTGAAAAAGCGCTGGAAAACTTGCTTAAGAGCCGCCCGGACGACCCGGACGTCTGGTACATGGTCGCGGAAACTCGTGGCCTGTCGGGCAACATCATTGGCCTGCACCAGGCCCGTGCCGAGTATTTTGCATTGGTCGGCGATTATCGCCAGGCAATTCAGCAACTGGACTTTGCCAAGCGCAAGGCCGGTACCAACTTCCCGCTGTCCTCGCGCATCGATGCGCGTCAACGTGAATTGATGGAACAGGAGCGCATGGTCAAGGACATGATGGGCTGACACTTTTGCGCAGGCAAAAAAAACCGCCTCAATCGAGGCGGTTTTCGTTTGACCTGCAACCGGATTATTCAGCCAGTTTGAAGGTGATGAAGCTGGCGCGACCTTGACGCAGAACCCGCATCGACACCGAGCGGTTCTTCGGCAAAGCCTTGGCGATGTCGGTGAATTCCTTGGAGGAGCCAATCGCCTGGTTGTTCAGGTGAGTGATCACGTCGCCAGGCTGCAAGCCAATCTGGGAAGCAGGACCGTCCTGAACTTCCTTGATAATCACGCCGCCTTTCAGATCGAAGGTTTTCTTCTGTTCATCTGTCAGCTCGGCGACCGCAACGCCCAAGCGATTACTGCTGCGCTCGGCGCTGGATTTGGCCAGCGAACTTTGTTCGTCGCCCTCCTCGGGTATCGTGCCAACGGTGAGCTCGACATTCTTGCGCTTGCCATCGCGGATCACTTCCAGGTTGGCTTTGGAGCCTGCCTTGAGTGCGCCAACGAGGTGCGGAAGGTCAGCAGACATGACGATCGCCTGACTATTCATGCTCAGGATGACGTCGCCTACTTGCAGACCACCTTTGGCAGCCGGACCATCTTCCTGGATCTGCGCGACCAGTGCTCCGGCCGGTTTATCCAGGCCGAACGACTCGGCCAGGTCTTTGCTCACTTCCTGAATCACTACGCCCAACCAGCCACGACTGACCTTGCCACCCGACTTCAGCTGATTGGAAACGTCCAGCGCGACGTCGATAGGGATCGCGAACGATACGCCCATGAAGCCACCTGAACGGGTGTAGATCTGCGAGTTGATACCGACGACTTCGCCCGCCAGGTTAAACAGCGGACCACCCGAATTGCCCGGGTTGATCGGCACGTCAGTCTGGATAAACGGCACGTAGTTTTCGTTGGGCAGGCTGCGCCCAACGGCGCTGACGATGCCTTGCGTCACGGTATGGTCGAAACCAAACGGCGAGCCAATCGCTACGACCCACTGCCCGGCCTTCAGGTCCAGGGACTTGCCGAGCTTGAGCACCGGCAGGTCTTTGCCTTCAATTTTCAGCAGTGCCACGTCGGAACGTGGGTCAGTGCCAACCAGCTTGGCTTTCAATTCGCTGCGGTCTGCCAGACGAACGAGAATTTCGTCGGCATCGGCGATCACATGGTTATTGGTCAGAATGTAGCCGTCTGGCGAGATGATGAAACCCGATCCCAGGGATTGAGCTTCGCGCTGACGATCACCACGAGGTGAGCGCGATTGCGGCGGCATGCCTCGCTCGAAGAACTCGCGCAACATCGGCGGCAAGCCTTCAAGATCGGGCATCTGCTGATTGACCTTGCGGTCTGGAAGTTTCTGCGTGGTACTGATGTTGACTACTGCAGGCGAGGCCTGTTCGACCAGTTGGGTGAAGTCAGGCAGTTCGACCGCTTGAACAGCGACCGCCTGACCGAGCACCAGCACGGTGGCAAATATGGAGAGGTAAGACTTCAAGCGTGGTATCGACATACGGCTCCCGTTACGACGAGCATGGTTAAGCGATATGGAGCAAAGGAACACCGGAACGATACGCCGGTATTTTTGTTCCGGGAACAAAAAACAAGGCCAGAGCCGAGAGGCTCTGACCTATAAGAAAATTGGGCGGGATTTGCAAACTGAAATGCTCACCAAACATTTCGATCTCGACTCACTGCGTGGTGGTGGCATCATCTTTGCGCATGGATAAAGCAATACGCTCAGCGGTGCCGACCGGTATCTCGCCGACGACGGTCACCATCATTTCGCCTTGCGGCGTCGTCAGACGCCGGGATACCGCAACCGTTGGTCCCAGCTGAGTGCGGGTGTCGGTAACGGTGGCACCATTCAACGGTTCGAGAAACACCGAGAAACGGGCCAAACCATCGTCGTACATCAAACTGTTGACCTGTGTTTTGGTTACGGCGTCCTTGTGGGCAGTGCTGTTGATCAGTTCAAAGCCAGGTGGCAACCAATCCGAACGCCACGCCTGCGCGACTTTCTCTGCGGACGCCTTGCTGCTATTGATGGCAACCGGTTTGCAATCGGCTCCCGGACGTAAATCAGTCTCGGAAGGAACACCAGTTGTCTCAAGTCGAGTGAACTGGAACCGCTCCAGCAGTTGCGCTTTGTCATTCAGCAGCAACGACTTGAGGGGTAGACCGGTTTCTTTATCCAGGTGCAACTCAAATCCATAACGGTGCTGATCACGTGGCGTCAGGGCAACGATGACTGCCGGGCGACCGGCCACGCGCGATTTGCCAATAACGGCAAGGTCGTACCAGTTTTTGAGTTTTTTTGGATCAAGGGTACGAGCTGCAGCGCTGGGAGAATCCCCGAGGCCCGCGATCAGGGTGCCGCTGACGCATTGAGTCAGTCCATCAACGCGTACGACTTCCTGCGCAGATCCATCGAGCTGGAGCAATCGCTCGCGGACCTTGCCATCCTGAACACGATGCCAGATGTTATGGGTCGAGAAACTGCCACTGCGCTCGTAAACGAAGGTGCCTTGAAAGCTTTGCTCTTGCTCGGCGTGACCAAGACGAGTCAACCAGTCCTGAGCTTCGTCGGCGTGGGCTGGAACAACGAACCAGCCACCGAGCAGAAGCGTAAGTAGAGGTATGGCGCGCATGATCCTCCTTAACGGTTTTCCAGGCTTGCCGCACGAGCGTAAGGCAGAGCGCTCTCGGTGCCTTTCAGTGCAGCTTGTTGCGCATGCTGACGCAGGTAGCTTGGCAGACGCTGATCATGCCAACCTGGCTGACCCTGCAAAACACCGTTGGCCATAGGACCGGTGGCTTCCGTGCTCTCGCTGTAGCCGGCCAATACTGCAGGGCCTTTGACTTGCGGGGTTGCCAAACCGGGTTGTGTCGACTGCTGAGCCAGCTGAGCACCGGCAATCTCATCCTGGTTGTAAAGACGAACACCAGCCAAGACAGCAACGGTAACCGAAGCAGCGACCGCCAGACGACCCAGGCTGCGCCATGGACCACGGGTAACTTTTGCCGGTACGGCCTCGTCGGCAAGCGCAGCAGAAACTGCCGCTGCAATGTCCAGACGTGGAAGCAGCAAATCCTTGTGCATTACTGCCCGAGCGATTTGATAACGAGCCCACGTTTCACGGGTTTCAACATCGTCAAAGGCGTTAAGCACTCGACGCAGTTCCAGTTCGTCCGCTTCGTTATCCATCACTGCGGACAGCGATTCCTGCAGGGCTTCACGACTCATGGCGTTCCTCTCTTGGCTATCGCCGCTGTCTCAGTTTTCCTGCAACAACGGCTGCAGGGCTTTATCGATGGCCTCCCGAGCGCGGAAAATCCGGGAGCGCACGGTACCCACCGGACACTGCATGACGCTCGCAATGTCCTCGTAACTCAGACCATCGAATTCACGTAAAGTTAAAGCCGTACGCAAATCTTCTGGCAGTTGCTGGATGGTTCGATGGACAGTTCCTTCGATCTCATCCCGCAGCAATGCACGTTCTGGTGACTCGAGATCCTTGAGGCCATGATCGCCATCGTAGAACTCGGCATCTTCGGAACTTACATCACTATCCGGCGGCCGGCGGCCGCGTGAAACCAGATAGTTTTTCGCCGTGTTAATGGCGATGCGGTAAAGCCACGTATAAAACGCACTGTCTCCGCGAAAATTTCCTAGCGCTCGGTACGCCTTGATAAAGGCTTCCTGCGCCACATCCTGGGCTTCATGGGTGTCGTGCACAAAACGCACGATCAACCCGAGAATTTTGTGCTGATATTTCAGCACTAGCAGATCGAAAGCTCGCTTGTCGCCGCGCTGAACGCGTTCGACCAGTTGCTGATCCTCTTCCTGGGTTAGCATGAACTCTCCTCGATAAGCTCGGAGGAAGCTTGCATAACTAAACGACCAGACTTGCAAACATAGACTCGGGCTTTTCGCAAAAGTTCTCCCCCTTCCAAGCAAGTTTCCTGCGGGCTCTGATTTGGCACGCACGAAAAGCGCAGCACGAAATAATCCGGCTGCGCGAATAATCTTTTCATCGGACCGGCGGCGAGGATCGAAACAACCCCGCACATAAATCCGATGCTGTCCCTTGATTCAGGCAACGGTCTATTGATCTTGGGCTTTCGGCAAAAGTTCCAATTATTTCTAGCCGTGTCCGCGCCACATTGTGCAACCTTGAACGGAAAACCAGTGTTAAATCCACGATACAGTCGCCGTGTCGCCGAACCGGCGGAAAAACCATCCGACGAAGTGTCGACCATTTTCAGTTTACCGTAGTTTCAAATTGCCATATGTGTCCGGCTATTGTGCCGCTCCCCCCCTCTATATACTAGTGGGCTGTGTGGTTGCGTTGCCTCGGCGTTACAGTAGTCGTGCGCCAACCCAGATTCGGGTCGCTTTGAGCGGAAATTTCCAGATGAGCCAACAGTTCCAACACGATGTCCTGGTCATAGGAAGCGGCGCTGCCGGCTTGAGCCTTGCGCTGACCTTGCCCGGTCATTTGCGCATTGCGGTTTTGAGCAAGGGCGATCTCGCCAACGGCTCGACGTTCTGGGCGCAGGGCGGGGTTGCCGCCGTTCTCGATGATACCGACACCGTAGAATCCCACGTCGATGACACCCTGAACGCCGGCGGCGGCTTGTGCCATGAAGACGCCGTGCGTTTCACGGTCGAGCACAGTAAAGAAGCGATTCAGTGGCTTATCGACCAAGGTGTGCCCTTTACTCGCGACGAACAGTCCGGCACCGAAGACGGTGGCTTCGAGTTTCACCTGACCCGAGAAGGCGGTCACAGTCATCGGCGCATCATCCACGCAGCCGACGCTACGGGCGCGGCCATCTTCAAAACCTTGCTCGACAAGGCAAGACAGCGTCCGAACATAGAACTGCTGGAACAACGAGTCGCCGTGGACC
This sequence comes from Pseudomonas sp. TMB3-21, assembly GCF_054898145.1. Taxonomy (NCBI): domain Bacteria; kingdom Pseudomonadati; phylum Pseudomonadota; class Gammaproteobacteria; order Pseudomonadales; family Pseudomonadaceae; genus Pseudomonas; species Pseudomonas sp. TMB3-21. The sequence continues at coordinate 72,314 of NZ_CM142718.1, forward strand.
TGATCACCAAAAAACGATTGGGCATGCAAGGCGACCGCTGCCTCGGCGCCTACGTTCTTAATCGCGGGACTGGCGAGGTGGACACCTACGGCGCCCGATTCGTCATTCTTGCGTCGGGCGGGGCCGCAAAGGTTTATCTCTATACCAGCAACCCCGATGGCGCGTGCGGTGATGGCATCGCCATGGCCTGGCGTTCGGGTTGCCGAGTGGCGAATCTGGAATTCAACCAGTTTCACCCCACCTGCCTGTATCACCCGCAGGCCAAGAGCTTTCTGGTGACCGAAGCCTTGCGCGGCGAAGGCGCACATTTGAAGCTGCCCAATGGCGAACGCTTCATGCAGCGTTTCGACTCCCGTGCCGAGCTGGCGCCGCGCGATATCGTCGCTCGGGCGATCGACCATGAAATGAAGCGCCTGGGCATTGACTGTGTCTATCTGGACATTAGCCACAAGCCCGAAGAATTCATCAAGACGCACTTCCCGACGGTGTACGAACGCTGCCTCGAGTTTTCCATCGACATCACTAAACAACCGATTCCGGTCGTTCCTGCAGCGCATTACACCTGCGGCGGGGTGATGGTGAATCAGCAGGGTCGCACCGATGTGCCAGGCCTCTACGCCATCGGCGAGACCAGCTTCACCGGTTTGCACGGTGCAAACCGCATGGCCAGCAACTCGCTGCTGGAATGCTTCGTTTATGCACGTTCCGCGGCCGCGGACATTCTTGAGCAATTGCCGCAGATCTCGACGCCCGTCGCCCTGCCCGTCTGGGATGCCAGCCAGGTTACCGATTCGGACGAAGACGTGATCATTGCGCACAACTGGGATGAATTGCGGCGTTTCATGTGGGACTACGTGGGTATCGTTCGCACCAACAAGCGTTTGCAACGAGCACAACATCGCGTGCGCCTGTTGCTGGACGAGATCGACGAGTTCTACAGCAACTATAAGGTCAGCCGGGATTTGATCGAGCTGCGCAACCTGGCTCAGGTCGCAGAACTGATGATTCTGTCAGCGATGGAACGCAAGGAAAGCCGGGGTTTGCATTACACCCTCGATTATCCGGACATGCTGCCAGAGGCGCTCGACACTATTCTGGTGCCGCCCACCTACGCCGGCTGAACGTAAGCCGGACTCGCAGGCGACGGTGCAGATCTGCCGCCTGCGAATCGCGCGGTACGCAGATCGACCGGATCCGTCGCTCGCTCTGCAGTCGGAAACGCAGCACCACAATCAACGGCAGCGCCAGACTGTCTGGCCTCAGCTGTACAGGCTGCCAGCCCGACGCGCGATTCCACAACTGCCAGCCATCGGCATCGCGTCGCAGCCCCATGAATGCCTTGGGATGTGTCAGCAGAATCTGCCGTGGCAGGGTCCACGCGCCATGCGCCAGGCAGGCGAGAATGCCGAGCACGCTTGCCCAGACGGGAATGGAAAGAAGAAACAGCGAACCCAGCGCGAACAGCTGAGCCAACAGATACACCGCCAGCAACTGCCGCGAGGCATGCCAGCGGCATTCGAACGCATTACTTGGGCTGGACACGATCCAGGATCATCCGAACCATGCGCTGAAGCTCCGGATCTTCCGATTCGGCGCGCTCCATGAACCAGCCGAACATGTCCTGATCTTCGCATTCGAGCAGGCGGACATAGCAGTCGCGATCAACCTGATTGAGGTGCGGATAGACCTCTTTGACAAACGGCACCAGCAATACGTCAAGCTCAAGCATGCCGCGGCGGCTGTGCCAGTAGAGGCGATTCAGTTCAACATCTTCGACCATGGAGCGCTCCTCAAATAGGCGGCAAGTATACAGTCCCGGACGCCACCGAACAGTCGGCTTTGGTCGGGCATCACCTACCTTTGGAAACTACCCATTTCATGGGCACACCCTTATGATGTGCCCCAGACTCTTTACCCTGCGATGACCCATGGCCGACTCTGCTTTTTTTTGCACCCTGTCTCACGAAGGCGTACTCGCGGTCCGCGGGACCGATGCCGGCAAATTCCTGCAAGGGCAGCTGACCTGCAACCTCGATTATCTGAGTGAACATCGGGCCAGCCTCGGTGCGCGCTGTACGCAGAAAGGCCGGATGCAATCGAGTTTCCGCATTCTGTTGCAGGGTGACGGCGTGCTGATGGCCATGGCCACCGAGCTGCTGGAGCCGCAGCTGGCGGACCTGAAAAAATACGCAGTGTTCTCCAAATCGAAGCTCACCGATGAAAGCGCAGCGTGGGTGCGCTTCGGCGTCGTTCTAGGCGACACCGTGCTGGCAGATCTGGGTCTCGAGCTGCCGGCAGACACCGACAGCGTTGTGCGCCATGGCGACCTGATTGCCGTGCGCGTCTCGCCGGACCGTGCGGAACTCTGGGTGCCTGCTGATCAAGCTGACGTGGTCAAAGGCAAGCTGTCGGCCGTACTGGCGCCGGGCGATCTGAATGAATGGCTATTGGGTCAGATCCGCGCAGGGATCGGTCAGGTGATGCCGGCGACTCGCGAACTGTTCATCCCGCAGATGCTTAACCTGCAAGCCGTCGGTGGAGTGAGCTTTAAAAAGGGTTGCTACACTGGCCAGGAAATCGTCGCGCGGATGCAATACCTGGGCAAACTGAAGCGCCGTTTGTATCGGCTAAGCCTGCCCGCCGGCGAATTGCCGGAGCCGGGCACACCGCTGTTTTCGCCTTCGCACGGCAGCTCGATCGGCGAAGTGGTGATCGCCGCGCACGCGGAGCGTAATATTGAACTCCTGGCTGTACTGCAAGCCGAAGCAGCTGAAGGTTGCGATATCCATCTTGGCGCGCTTGAAGGGCCCGCTTTGCAGTTGCTCGACCTGCCTTACGACCTGGATCGCGATCGCGAAATCCAGCGCTGATGCAGCATTGCCGTAATCCTAGAGAATCGAAATGAGCGAGCTGGCGGATAAGGTCCAACAGGATTTGGTTGCGGCCATCAGTAATGATGACCTGGTGCTGCCAACGTTACCGGAAGTTGCCCTGCAGATTCGCAAGGCTGCTGAGGATCCGGAAATCAGCGTCAGTGCCCTGAGCAAAGTGATCGGCCGGGATACGGCGCTGTCGGCGCGCCTGATCAAAATCGTCAACAGCCCGCTGCTGCGCGCCACGCAGGAAGTCACGGACCTGCACACCGCCATCACGCGGCTGGGGGTCAATTACAGCAGTAACCTGGCCATCGGCCTGGTGATGGAACAGATATTCCATGCGCGCTCCGAGGTGGTGGAACAGAAAATGCGCGACGTCTGGCGCAAGAGCCTGGAAATTGCCGGCGTCAGTTACGCCTTGTGCCGCCGCTACACTGACCTGAAGCCCGATCAAGCTGCCCTGGGTGGTTTGGTGCATCAGATCGGCGTCCTGCCGATTCTGACCTACGCCGAAGATCACAATGAACTGCTGGCGGACCCGGTCAGCTTGAACCATGTGATCGACAAGATTCATCCGGTGATTGGTGAGAAGTTGCTGCGGGTCTGGGATTTTCCGGAAAAACTGGTGAAGGTTCCGGGACTGTACCTGGACTTCGAGCGCGACTCCGAGCGGGTCGATTACGTTGACCTGGTACAGGTCGCGAGCCTGTTTTGCCACAAATATACCGATCATCCTCTCGCGCGGATCGATGCGTCGAACGTCCCGGCGTTCAAAAAGCTGAAGATTGATCCGGAGCACGAAGCGATGCACAGAGACCTGGAAGAATCGCGTTCGATGTTTCATTAAATCTTGTGGCGAGGGGGCTTGCCCCCGTTCGGCTGCGACGCAGTCGTGACAGTGATTAATTCGATATTCAAGTAACCACGGCAGCCGTTTTGGGACCGCTTCGCAGTCCAACGGGGGCAAGCCCCCTCGCCACAGGGTAGCGTTCAGTCTCCGGCGATAAAGCTCACACGCACTGTCAAGCCCGCCTGCTCGCCATCATGCAAACTGATCTGCGCCAGATGCGCGCGGCAAATCTCGCCGACAATCGCCAAGCCCAGGCCTGACCCGGCGACCTGCTGATTGCGCCGATAAAACCGCTCGAACACCCGTTCGCGCTCTTCCAGCGGAATGCCCGGGCCGTCATCTTCAACTTCCAGCACCGCTGGCGCCGACACCCGCAGAATCACGTTGCCGCCCGGCGGCGTATGCGCCAGTGCGTTATCCACCAGGTTGCTCAGCAGTTCATTCAACAAGGTCGGCTCACCCCGCAGCCACACTGGCTCATCCGCTTCCAGCGCCAGCGCTACGCCGCGCTTGTGCGCGAGCGGCGCCATGGCCATGCCGAGTTCGCGCGCCAACTGGCTGAGGTCGAGCAACTGTGCGCCCCCCTCGGCAATCGCCCGAGCGCCGTTCTCGACCCGCGCCAGGGAGAGTAACTGATTGGCCAGGTGGGTCAGGCGGTCAGTGTTCTGCGCCGCTGTTTCCAGGGTCTCGCGCCAGGTGTCGGCTTGGGTCGCGCGCAGCCCCAGTTCCAGTCGCGCCTTGAGCGCCGCCAGAGGTGTGCGCAACTCATGCGCGGCATCGGCGATAAACTGCGCCTGGCGCTCGAACTGCCCGCGCAGTCGCTCGGTAAAGTGATTAAGAGCGCTGACCAGCGGCCACAATTCATGTTGCACTTCCACCAATGGCAGCGGCCGCAAATCGTCGGGTTGACGCTCTTCCACCGCCGTGCGCAAACGCTCCAGCGGGCGCAACGCCGCGCTGACTGCAAACCACACCATCAGCAATGCTCCGATGGCCAGCATGCCCAGCCGCAGCAACGTGTCTGCGGCCAGACTGCGCGCCATGCTTACCCGGGCCTCATCGGTTTCCGCCACGCGGATTTCCGCCATGCCGTTCATGTTCGGTTCGCTGACGGGTTTGAGCAGGCTGACCACACGGACGTTCTGCCCCTGATACTCGGCATTGTAGAAACGCGCCAGGGCCGGATAGTCATCGGTGCGCGGCGTGCCCGGCGGTGGCGCAGGCAGGTTTTCGTAACCGGAGATCAGCTTCTGATTGATGTCGTTGACCAGGTAGAAAATTCGCCCGGCGCTGTCATACGCGAAGGTATCAAGCGCCACATACGGCACGTCGAGACTCAGGCTGCCGTCGCGCTCGGACAAGCCGGCAGCGATGGTTCTCGCTGAGGCCAGCAACGTGCGGTCGTACGCAGTATCGGCAGCTTCGCGACCGTTCCAGTAGGCACTCAGACCACTCGCGAGCATCAACACCACCAGCAACACTGCGAGGTTCCACAGTAAACGCCAGCGCAGGCTGCTGGCCTTATGCATCGCGGCTTTCCAGTAAATAACCAAGCCCGCGGAAGGTGACGATGGCAACTGGCTGCCCGTCGAGTTTCTTACGCAAACGATGGACGTAAATCTCGATGGCGTCGGGGCTGGCCTCTTCGTCCAGGCCGAATACTTGCGAAGCGAGTTGCTCCTTGCTCATCACGCGACCAGGCCGGGCGATCAAGGCTTCGAGCACGGCCTGCTCACGGGAGGTCAGGGTGAGTAATTCATCGCCGAGGGTGAAGCGTCGGGTGTCCAGATCGTAGGCCAGCACGCCGCAGGTCTGCTGACGTTCACCGCCGAGCACACTGCGGCGCAGCAGGGCTTTGACCCGAGCTTCCAGTTCTGTGAGTTCGAAGGGCTTGGCCAGGTAGTCATCCGCGCCGAGGTTCAGGCCATGCACACGGTCTTTGACGTCGCTGCGCGCGGTCAACATCAGCACCGGCAGGTTTTTGCCCCGCGCCCGCAAACGCGCCAGTACTTCGAAACCATCCATGCGCGGCAAGCCGACATCAAGGATCGCCACAGCGTATTCCTCGCTGCTCAAGGCCAGGTCGGCCGCGACGCCATCGTGCAACACATCCACGGTCAAACCGGTGCTCTTGAGCGCCTGGGCCACACTGTCGGCCAATTGCAGATGGTCTTCGACGAGCAGAACACGCATGGATCTTTACCTCATTCAGGGATGTTCAACGCCAGCCTCTGGCGCGGAGTTTACAGCCGCGTACGTCGCTGTGAAGCCTGAAAAACGCGAATATCCCGGTGACAGGCTGATGAAAGGTTGCTGAAAGGTTCGCCCGTTACAGTCGGGCCACGGATGGTTTGAACACACCATCAACCGTGCTTTGAAATGTAGCTCCCGAAAAACGCCACGAAGCGTTTTCGCCAATAAGAACAATAAAACGAGGTACGCATCATGCTGGCTCCAAAGCTTCAGGCTTGCCCGCCCTACTCTATTCCTCATCTCTCACTATTTACGTGTGCCAGCGCCGGCATTGGCTGCGCAGCGCGAAATCGTCGCACCTGAAACATCCCCAAAAACAACAACTCCCCTGGAGACACCCATGAACCGATCAATGCGCCGTTTCGCCCTCGCCGCCAGTTGTGTGCTGTTTGCCGGCCAGCTGATGGCCGAGCCCAAACGCCCTGAATGCATCGCCCCGGCCTCCCCGGGCGGCGGTTTTGACTTGACGTGCAAGCTGGTGCAGAGCGCGCTGGTGAATGAAAAGCTGTTGAGCAAACCGATGCGTGTGACCTATATGCCCGGCGGTGTCGGCGCTGTGGCGTACAACGCCGTGGTCGCGCAACGCCCGGCCGACGCCGGAACGCTGGTGGCGTGGTCCAGCGGTTCGCTGCTCAACCTGGCCCAAGGCAAATTCGGCCGCTTTGACGAAAACGCCGTGCGCTGGCTCGCGGCAGTCGGCACCAGCTACGGTGCCATCGCGGTGAAAGCCGATTCGCCCTACAAGACGCTGGACGATCTGGTTAAAGCGCTGAAGAAAGATCCGGGCTCGGTGGTCATCGGTTCCGGCGGCACCGTCGGCAGCCAGGACTGGATGCAAACCGCGCTGATCGCTAAAGCCGCCGGCATCAACCCACGCGAGCTGCGTTATGTCGCCCTCGAAGGCGGCGGCGAAATTGCTACGGCCCTGCTGGGTGGCCACATCCAGGTCGGCAGCACCGACATCTCCGACTCCATGCCGCACATCCAGAGCGGCGACATGCGCTTGCTGGCAGTGTTCTCTGAAAACCGTCTGGACGAGCCGGAAATGAAAGACATTCCGACTGCCAAAGAGCAAGGCTACGACATCGTCTGGCCAGTGGTTCGCGGTTTCTACCTGGGGCCTAAGGTCAGCGACGCAGACTACGCCTGGTGGAAAGATGCCTTCGACAAAATGCTTGCGTCCGGCGAGTTCGCCAAGCTGCGCGATCAGCGTGAACTGTTTCCGTTCGCGATGACCGGCCCGGAGCTGGACACCTACGTGAAGAAGCAGGTTGCCGACTACAAAGTGCTGGCCAAAGAGTTCGGCCTGATCCAGTGATCGCCTCTTTCTAGCGGCTGCGGCTCCGAGTGATCGGGGCCGCGGCGCAGGAGTTTCTCATGCTCGTACAACGCATTTTCGCCTCGGTGCTATTGCTGGCCTGCATCGGCCTGACACTGATGGCGTGGCCGTACCAGGCGGCTTTTTCCTACGAACCGGTCGGTCCTCGGGCGTTTCCGCTGTTGATGCTCGGCCTGATGGGTCTCGGTTTGCTCTACATGGTGTTTCGTCCGACACCGATCGTGCACAGCGACGATGACCCGCAGCTGGACCGCGACACCTTGGTCAAGATCGGCATCTGTGTCGTCCTGCTGCTGATTTTCGCCGGCACCTTCGAACCCCTCGGTTTCATCGTCGCCAGCATCCTGATCGGCGTACCGATGGCTCGCCTGTACGGCGGTCGCTGGCTACCCAGTGCCGTGATCATCAGCCTGATGGCGATCGGTCTCTATCTGCTGTTCGACAAAGTCATGGACGTGCCACTGCCTTTGGGCGTGCTCGACGTTCTGGAGAACTGACATGGATACGCTTGGTTATTTGGGTCAGGGCTTTGGCGTTGCGCTGAGCCCGTACAATCTGGTGACTGCCTTGTGCGGCACCCTCATCGGCACCGTGGTCGGGCTGTTGCCGGGCCTGGGTCCGATCAACGGCGTGGCGCTGCTGATCCCGATCGCATTTGCCCTCGGCCTGCCGCCGGAATCGGCGCTGATTCTGCTGGCGGCGGTGTACCTGGGTTGCGAATACGGCGGCCGGATCAGCTCGATTCTGCTGAATATTCCAGGCGAAGCTTCCACCGTAATGACCACCCTCGACGGGTACCCGATGGCCCGCAAAGGCATGGCCGGCGTTGCATTGTCGTTGTCGGCGTGGAGCTCGTTCATTGGTGCATTTATCGCCACCTGCGGCATGGTGTTGTTTGCGCCGCTGCTGGCGAAATGGGCGATTGCCTTCGGACCGGCGGAATATTTCGTGCTGATGGTGTTCGCGATTGTCTGCCTCGGCGGCATGGCTGGCGATCGTCCGCTGAAAACGTTTATCGCAGCGTTGATCGGCCTGTTCCTGTCGACCGTCGGCATCGACGCCAACAGCGGCGTTTACCGGTTCACCGGGGACAACATCCATCTGACTGACGGTATTCAGTTTGTCGTGCTGGTGCTCGGCCTGTTCTCCATCAGCGAGATCTTGCTGCTGCTGGAAAAAACCCACCGGGGTCAGGAAGCGGTGAAAGCCACTGGCCGGATGATGTTCAACTTCAAGGAAGCTTCGGCGGTGTTCGCGGTGAACGTCCGTTGCGGCGTGCTGGGTTTCATCATGGGTGTCTTGCCGGGTGCCGGTGCGACCCTGGCCAGTGCCGTGGCTTACATGACCGAGAAACGCATCGCCGGCGCCAAGGGCACCTTCGGCCAAGGCGACATGCGCGGCCTCGCCGCTCCGGAAACTGCCATCGGCGGTGCAGCCTGCGGTGCACTGGTGCCGATGCTGACGCTGGGCGTGCCAGGTTCGGGCACCACGGCGGTGATGATCGGCGCACTCTCGCTGTACAACATCACACCGGGCCCGCTGCTGTTCCAACAGCAACCGGACATCGTCTGGGGGCTGATCGCGTCGTTGTTCATCGCCAACACCATGCTGGTGATCCTCAACATCCCGATGATCCGTATTTTCACCCGTATCCTGGCCGTGCCTAACTGGGCGCTGGTGCCGGTGATCGCGATCATCACAGGGATCGGCGTTTACGCAGTGCACGCCACCACCTTCGACCTGTTCCTGATGATCGGGATCGGCATTTTCGGTTACATCCTGCGCAAGCTGGACTTCCCGTTGTCGCCGGTGCTGCTGGGTTTCATCCTCGGTGGTTTGATGGAGCAGAACCTGCGTCGGGCGCTGTCGATTTCCAACGGTGCGCTGGAGATCCTCTGGTCAAGCCCGATCACTTTAGGCGTGTGGGTACTGACCGTGATCATGCTGTTCATGCCGATCGTGCGGATCTGGCGCAAACGTTCGGCTGCCCGGCGCACCCTGGCCGATGTCTGATCGAACACCGTTCAACGCCTGGTGGGGCACGCCTTTAGTAGGCGCGCTGGGCGGTTACCTCGCCAGTCTGGTGGGCTGGCCGCTGCCATGGATGGTCGGCTCATTGCTGGCAATTATCCTGGTGCGCTGCCTGACGCCGTGGCAATTGGCGGAAATTCCCGGCGGCCGCAAATGCGGTCAATGGGTCATCGGCATCGGTATCGGCCTGCACTTCACCCCCGTGGTGATGGAGCAGGTGCTGAGCCACTTCGGTTTGATCTTCTTCGGTGCGCTGATCACCAGTCTCTCGGCGGTGGTCGGCGTCTGGTTGATGCGGCGCACCGGTGAGGACCGCGCCACGGCATTCTTCTCCAGCATGCCCGGCGGCTCCGGGGAGATGGTCAACCTCGGCGCACGCAACGGCGCGGTGCTCAGTCGCGTCGCTGCGGGGCAAAGCTTGCGCGTGCTGGTGGTCGTCCTCTGCGTACCCGCCGCTTTCAAATATCTGCTGGGTGACGGTGCGCCGATGTTTCATCCGGCCGCCGTCAACTGGTGGTGGCTCGCTCTGCTGTTACCGGCAGGCGCAGTCGCAGCGTTGATCTGGGAACGTCTTCGGCAGCCCAACCCGTGGCTGTTCGGGCCGCTGCTGGTCAGCGCGGCGGTCAGTATTGGTTGGGATTTGCACATCGGTCTGCCGGCTGGTGGCAGCCAGATCGGTCAGTTGCTGATCGGCAGCGGACTGGGCTGTCATTTCAATCGGCAGTTCTTCCGGCGCGCGCCATCGTTCATGGGCCGCACGTTGCTTGGCACCGTGTTGACCATGCTGATCGCGACGGTGGCGGCGCTGGGATTGAGTGCGTTGACACATCTGGATCTGCGTTCACTGACGTTAGGCATGATGCCGGGCGGGATCGCCGAAATGAGCCTGACGGCGGAAACACTGCAATTGTCCGTGCCGCTGGTGACAGCGATGCAGGTGATGCGTTTGTTGTTTGTGTTGTTTCTGGCGGAGCCGTTGTTCAGGTATTGGAATCGGGATGCTGAATAGAGACCGAGTCGGCCCCATCGCGAGCAGGCTCGCTCCCACAGAATTCGCGATGTCCCTGTGGGAGTGATCCTGCTCGCGATCGGGCCGGTGCTGTCACCGCATCAAACCGGCGGCAACCGCCACTCGATCGGCGCCTCACCATTCTGCTCAAGAAATTTGTTGGCCCGACCGAAATGCCCGCACCCCAGGAAACCACGGTAGGCGGAGAGCGGCGACGGATGCACCGACGTCAGCACCAGATGCTTGGTCGCATCGATCAGTTTCTGTTTGCTTTGCGCATGTGCGCCCCAGAGCATGAATACCAAATGAGGCTGCTGCTGGCTGACGATTTCAATGATGCGGTCGGTGAAAAACTGCCAGCCTTTATCCTTGTGCGCATTGGCACTCGCGCGCTCAACAGTCATGGTGGTGTTGAGCATCAAGACGCCCTGATCGGCCCAGCTCTGCAAGTAGCCATGGCTGGGAATATCGATATTCAGGTCGCGCTTCAGTTCTTTATAAATGTTCACCAGCGACGGCGGCGCCGGCACGCCCGGCTGTACAGAAAAGCACAAGCCATGTGCCTGGCCCGGACCGTGATACGGGTCCTGACCGAGTATGACGACCTTGACCTTGTCCAGCGGCGTCGAGTTGAGCGCATTGAAAATCAGCGGGCCCGGTGGATAAATCTCTTTGCCCGCCGCACGCTCCTGTTGCAGGAAGTTGCGCAACTCTGCCATGTACGGCTGGTCGAATTCAGCACGCAGTGCCTCCTTCCAGCTCGGTTCGAGTTTGATACGGTCGTCAGCAGTCATGGTTACATCCGGCAAAGACAATGGGGCGAACCCTAGGAAAGCCCGTCACGCTTGTCAATTGATCTGACGCAGATCCGGCACTTTCCAGTACAGCGATCATACTGATCGTTCAAAAACCCGATTGAGGTCACGATGAATCTGCACTTCGAAGAACTCACCGGCACCCACGGCGCACGCATCGGCATCGCCACGCTGGACGCCGAGAAATCCCTCAACGCCCTCTCCTTGCCGATGATCAACGCCCTGCGCGATCAACTGGATGCCTGGGCCAGAGAACCGCAGATTGTGTGCGTATTGTTGCGCGGCAACGGCGCCAAGGCCTTTTGCGCCGGCGGCGAAGTGCGCAGCCTGGTTGAAGCCTGCCGCGCGACACCCGGCGAAGTGCCGCCGCTGGCCGCAAATTTCTTCGCGGCGGAATACCGGCTCGATTTCAACCTGCACACCTATCCGAAACCGCTGATCTGCTGGGGCCACGGCTATGTGCTGGGCGGCGGCATGGGCCTGCTGCAAGGCGCGAGCATTCGCATCGTGACACCAAGCAGCCGCCTGGCGATGCCGGAAATCAGCATTGGCCTTTATCCTGACGTCGGCGCCAGTTGGTTTCTGTCGCGACTGCCGGGCAAGCTCGGTTTGTTTCTCGGCCTCACCGGCGCGCACATGAACGGTCGCGACGCGATCGATCTGGACCTCGCCGATCGCTTCCTGCTCGACGAGCAGCAGGAGGATCTGATTCAGGGCTTGCTGCAATTGAACTGGCAGGAACAGACGCCGATGCAGCTAAACAGTCTGCTCAAGGCGCTGCAACAGGAAGCACTGCCGCAAATGCCCGCCGCGCAGTGGTTGCCGCGTCGCGAGCGAATTGACCAATTGCTGGATGTCAGTGATGTGCGTTGCGCCTGGAAGGCCATCAGCCCGTTGCGCGATGACCCGGACCTGCTGCTGAGTCGCGCAGCGCGAACCCTGAGCGAAGGCTCGCCGTTGACCGCTCATCTGGTCTGGGAACAGATCGTTCGCGCTCGCCACCTCTCGTTGGCGCAGGTCTTTCAGATGGAATACACCGTCAGCCTCAATTGCTGCCGTCATCCGGAGTTCAGCGAGGGCGTCCGAGCGCGGTTGATCGACAAGGATCAGAAGCCACATTGGCATTGGCCGGATGTTAATACTGTGCCGGAAGCGGTGGTGGAAGCGCATTTTCACAAGGCCTGGGAAGGTCGGCATCCGCTGGCGGATCTGACGGAGTATTAAATCGCGGGCACAAAAAAACGGCGCTTCGTGCGCCGTTTTTTTTGGGGTGAATCAGCGGTGACCGCCTCTGCCATCGCCACCACGACCATTGTGGTCGCCCCGCCCGCCCCGATTGTCGCGCCCACCATGACCACCTCGATAATCGTTACGGCCACCGCGGTCACGCCCATCCCAACCGCCACGACTGCGACCCTCCCAGCCACGATTCTGATGAACCCGGTAATCGGCGCGCGGCGAATGCTGGTAGTAACGCGGCGCCGGTTGATAAACCCGCGGCTGGTGGTAATAGCGCGGTGTCGGCTGGTAATGCCGAGCGGGCGGCGCGTAGTACCGACGCGGCGCGGTGTAATAACCACCGTTGGAGTAATAGGCCCCGCCATTCGAATAATACGGCGCCGGGGACGTGTAAACCTCGGAACGGTAGTAGCTGCCTCCTCCATCGGCATAGGGCACGCAAGCACTAACAGACAAACCCAGTACAGCTATCAGAAGAAGTCGGCGATACATGGCGGCCTCCTGGACCGCGAGTGACCACACCAGCGACGCTGGCGGGCGACAGTCAATCAATCGGGGACTGTCGAAAGATAAGACATCGATTTCAGAATCTGGTGCGTTCTCGCAATACGTTGAAACAAGTCGCCGATGAAAGGCTTTTCATTGGTCATTCCGCGATTCATCTCAACGCGGCCTGTGTAGAATCCTGAAACACCCGTGATCATGGCTATCAATGAAAACCCCCGACCTATGCCCGGCCTGCGGCGCTTCCAACGACTGCACCCTGGCTGATCCGCGCACCGCTGCTCGCGCCTGTTGGTGCTACAGCGTCAGCATTGATCCGGCAGTGCTCGAGAAACTGCCGGCGGAGCTGCGTAAAGTCTCGTGCCTGTGTCCGCGCTGCGCTCAGGTCGAGGCACAGCTGCAAACAGTTGCCAAGCCGATCAAGTAAGATGCGCGGCCCTTTCCTGCCGATCGTTTGTCATGCGTGTTGACCGATTCCTCAGCAACCTGCCGCGCTTCAACCGTAAGCAGGTTCGTCTGTTGCTGGTGGAAAAGCGCATCCGGGTCGACGGCAAAATCGTCAGCGATCCCCATGCCGAGGTACGCGAATTCAGTCGCATAGAGATTGATGACGAAATCCTCCAAGTCGGCAAACCGTTGCGCCATTTCATGCTGCACAAACCGGCCGGCTGCGTCAGCGCCACGCGCGATCCCGAACACCCGACGGTGCTTGATCTGATCCATGAGCCCGACAAGGACGATCTGCACATCGCCGGACGTCTGGACTTCAACACCACCGGCCTGATGCTGATCACCAACGACGGCAGCTGGTCGCGTCGCCTGACGCAACCGCAGACCAAACTGCCCAAGGTGTATTACGTCGAGACCGAACAAGAGATAGGCCCGCAGTACGCCGCCACGTTCAATCAGGGGATGTACTTCGCGTTTGAGGACCTCACCACCCAACCCGCCGAGCTGGACGTACTGGGGCCGAATACCGCGCGCCTGAGCATCGTCGAGGGCCGCTATCACCAGGTGAAGCGGATGTTCGGTCACTTCGATAACAAAGTCCTGCGTTTGCACCGTGAAAGCATGGGCCCGTTGACGCTGGATCCTTCGCTGAAACCGGGCGAATACCGGCCTTTGCGTGCCGATGAGATCGAATTGATCTAAGCGGGATACCGCTCAGCAGAAGTTGTCGAACAATTTACCAACGGCACTTGCGAAGTCCCGTGGCCCCTGCTTGAATCAGGTCGTCAGCCGAAATGTGACTGACGAGTCACCACATACCTCTAAGAAACTTTTTGCCGGTCGAGAACCTTCAGGTTCCGCCTTGTTCCGGCAGATTGCCCGCCAATAACAATACCCGTCGACCGGACTGCACTGGATCGACATGGGCCCCCGAAATTCTCAGGCATATGCCTACCTGTCACAAAGCTCGTGCAATCTGATTTGCGCGCATACCCGCTTGCCAGGAGTCTTATGACATGAGGCCAGAAATCGCTGTGCTGGATATACAGGGTCAGTTTCGGGTTTACACGGAGTTCTATCGCGCAGACGCCGCAGAGAAGACCATTATTCTGGTCAACGGCTCGATGGCCACGACTGCGTCGTTTGCACAAACTGTGAAAAACCTGCACCCGGAGTTCAACGTAGTCTGCTACGACCAGCCCTACGCGGGCCAGTCCAAGGCGCACAACCGACATGAGAAAATGCTGACCAAGGAAGCCGAAGGGCAGATCCTCCTGGAGTTGATCGACCACTTCGCCGCCGAGCACGTGCTGTCGTTTTCCTGGGGTGGCGCCGCAACGCTGGTCGCCCTCGCCCAACAGCCACGACGCATCGAAAAAGCAGTGATCAGTTCGTTCTCGCCAGAGATCAACGCGCACATGCTCGATTACCTCGAGCGCGGCGTCGATTACCTCGGCAGCCGGGACGGTGGCCGGGTCGGCACTCTGGTCAACAGCACCATCGGCAAACATCTGCCGACGCTGTTCAAGCGGTTCAACTATCGCCACGTCAGCAGTCTGGCCGAGCACGAATATGGGCAGATGCACTTCCACATCAGCGACCTGCTGCACAGTGACCGGCAGTATTTCCTGAAGGCTTCGGAGAAAATCAAGGTGCCGGTGTTGTTCGTTAACGGCGAATGGGACGAGTACACCGCCGCCGACGGCGCCCGGTTATTTGCCAACCACCTGCCGCACGCTTCGTTTACAACGGTGGAAGCGACCGGCCACTTTCTCGACATGGAACACAAAGCCGCCTGCCGCGACAGTCGAAACGCGCTGATGGGTTTCCTGAAGCCTGCGCAACAGGCAAGCCGACCGCGTTATCACTACGTTCAGGACCAACATGCATTGTCCATCTGAAACCGCGTCGTCGCGAGCAAGCCGGGTCCTGCAGATGCTGATCGATTTTGTAGGAGCAAGTGGTGCGGCACCCGACTTGCCCGCGAATGGCCATCACACGGATTTCGCGTGACTACAGCCCGATGCCAGAGCACTCGACGCAAAGAAAAACTTCATTTTCATGCGCACATCTGGTACAAAGTCAGCCGCTCTGAGCGGGTGTCGTATAATGGCATTACTCCAGCTTCCCAAGCTGATAACGAGGGTTCGATTCCCTTCACCCGCTCCACTTTTTCAAGGTTGCAGCCTCCCCGGCTTCGTCCCATGTCTGTAAATGTCTAAATCTGGTTTCAACATCATTCGACCAAATTTAACCAGACACTAGAAATCCATTACGTCCCTCCCGCTTCTTTTGAACAACTCGTCCCAACACTATTGTCATGCCACCAACCACAGCAGATCACGCTTGGTCGTATGACTCCGACACGTCACTCCCGTCACCGCCTGAGGCATTGCTTTAGGGACATCTTCGCCCGCCAAATTCCAGAGCAAGTCTGATACAGTCGGCTCTGGTAATTTCGCTGACAGGGAGTCAAGCATGGCAAAGCCAGCCGCACGCATCACCGATCCCACCAATTGCCCAATACCTGGGCACGGCCCAAAAGCCATCGCCTCCGGATCTCCCGACGTGTTTTTCGATGGACTTGCTGCCGCTCGCTTAGGTGACACGTGTACCTGCGGCAGCGCATTAGCCTCGGAAGTGTCAGGTACGGTGTTCATCAACGGCAGAAATGCTGCACTGGTCGACAGTGTCGGCACCCATGGCGACGTCGTGATCGGCGGTTCTGGTACGGTCATTATCGGAAGCTCCCACACACCCGTCCCCTTCACTCCGCCTACGCCCATGGTCATTCATGGGAACTGGATAGGCTTTAAGATTCCTTCCGTTGAAAGCTATGAAGGGCTTTCCTGTGTTGCACACTTCGAGGACGGATCGGTGATGCAAGGCGTGTTTGACGCAAATAACACCGTCAAATTTTCAAACCCCACAGGTAACACCTGTATTGCAGTCGATTACGGGATTGAAGAAACGTCCAGGAGCGCTTCGATTCTCGAATCCATCCTTCGCACCATCCAGAGATAAGGATCTTCTCATGACGGAACCCATGCTCATTACGGGCAGTTACATCTTAAAAAAAGATCATGATCTGCATAGCTCACCTTTGGAGATGGCTATTGCCGGCATGGAAGGAGCTGCAGCACGCTTTGCCACTGACGCGATCAAGGACGCCAATACCCGTTTGAATTACCAACGTAAAATCAAAGAGATGTCTCGACTGGTTGAAGCCGAGGTGCAGGCGGGCAACGTTACTGCGAAAGATGGTGTGGCATACTGCCAAGAAATGCGTAACAACATCATGAACGAGCATCGGAAATTTACGTCTGCTCAAGGTGTGGCCGTTGCGGAATATATCAAGCTCAACGGGCCAACCCTGCAAACCACTTTGGATAAATATGCGCACTCGCTCTACAAGAAAAATTTTGATCTTTTAACCGACGTGGAAAAATCAAAAGTAC
Source organism: Pseudomonas sp. TMB3-21 (assembly GCF_054898145.1). Classification (NCBI taxonomy): domain Bacteria; kingdom Pseudomonadati; phylum Pseudomonadota; class Gammaproteobacteria; order Pseudomonadales; family Pseudomonadaceae; genus Pseudomonas; species Pseudomonas sp. TMB3-21. The sequence continues at coordinate 89,138 of NZ_CM142718.1, forward strand.
ATTATCTAATTCTGAAAAAATCTGGCGTCGACAACGCCAAGGTTACCCGCGGCACCATGAGAATGAATGTGGCAGGAAAAGTCGCGTGGATCGTGACCGCAGCCTTTGCCGCCTCAGAGATTTACACAGCCGACAATAAAACCAAGGAAACTGGACGCCAAGGAATCATTCTGGGTGGTGGCGCAGCCGGTGGAGCCTTGGCTGGGCTGAGCATTTCAATGCTGTGCGGTCCTGCGGCTCCTGTTTGCGCTATCGCAGTGGTGATCGCCGGCAGTATTGCAGGCGGCGTTGTTGGCGACTACGTCGCGGACAGTCTTGACGAAGAACTTGAGGAGTTTCTGTCATGGGATGTCCAATGACTAACGAGGAACGCTCCGACGTCTACTGGGCTCTGTCCGACGCGTTTGTTGATACTGAAGTGGACTATGAAGCCATTGCACGCCAAACCGAAAGTTATGACCCAGAAGAGATTAGAAGAATTCTTTATCAAGAAGTGGCACCGATCTGCCATACAAATCTCGAGACAGTGATTCCAATAATATGGTCCGCCTTCAATTTAGAAAACTTGAAGGAGGACATCAAAAATTCGCTAGAAGCCAGAGAAAACAGTTATTTACGGCGACAGAAAGACAAAGTACTAATACGCTGGCTTGAGTTTCGATACAAATATATATGGCGAGAGATATCCAAACACTACAAAAATTAGCTTTTGCAACTTAGCGCGGTGTCTGGTTCTGATACAGGTTTACGCCTTTTTTAGCCCGACGTCCGTTATGACCAGATCAACGCGGAGACCGGGTATGAACATTAACCCTATTCACAGCCAAGCAGACCTGACCGCGGCGCTTACCTGGATTGAGTATCTGTGGGGCGGAGATCAGATCGCCTGAGGGTGACGAGCTGGAAATACGGCGCCGCTGATAGAAAAATATGAACACGAGCATTTCCCGATGCCGTTTTCCGATCCGAGCGAGGCGATCAAATTTCGCATAGAGCACAAAGGGTTGCCCCCTCGTTGATCAGAGTCGCAAAACGCTGAAATACAGATTCGTCCATCTCTCCTTCGCCCTTCCCCATCAATGATTAGACTTTCAGCCCATCAACCTTTGGGTCCACGGAAGATTTAGTGGTTATAGTGTTGATCACCAAAATAAGGTAGGTATAGTAACCACCGAAGCACACCACATGGAGGTGATGTGAACAGTCGTTTTTTGATTAGCCAAATTGTTGCGGATGGGTGGTATCTGGTTCGGATCAGGGGCAGTCACCATCATTTCAAGCATCCGAACAAGCCGGGGCTGGTGACGGTTCCTCATCCGAAAAAGGATCTGCTCAAAAAAACGGCTTTGAGTATTTTGCAACAGGCGCTGCTTTGCCGATGTCGGACGCGGCGACTCAAGAGGACAATCACATGCTTTACCCGATTGCGATTTCAATGGGCGATGAGGATCACGCCTGGGGCGTGGAGGTGCCGGATATCCCGGGCTGTTTTTCGGCTGGTGAGGATCTCGATGATGCGATGGCGATGGCTCGGGAAGCCATTGAAGGGCATTTCGAAATTCTGGCGGAAGACAGTGCACCGATACCGCCCGCGAACAAAGTTACTTTACATGCAAGCAATCCGAAATATGCGGGCTGCACCTGGGCGCTGATCGATATAGACGTCACCAAATATCTCGGCAAGGCCCAGAAGCTGAATATCACCCTGCCTGGCTACCTGCTAAACCGCATTGATGAATACGTTCTGCATCATCCGGAAGAAAAGAGCCGTTCCGGGTTTCTGGCTTCGGCGGCGCTTAAGGTGTTGCAACAGAGCTGAAAGTTTTTGCCATACATAGGACCGGCCACGATTGGCCGGTTTTTTTTGTGAGCGGGATTTGGCGGGCTGCTGATATTTGCTGTTAAGTGCATCAAATTCGGGTGGTGATTGCGCTCTCTCCTCCGACCAAAGCATGGGAAACGGTCGAATAGGCAACGTCCTACACTACTCTGGGAATTGTCCGTACACTTGCGCATTGCTGTGTTTTTGTCTCGAAGCCTATAGTCCGGTCACGCCCAAATGGCGTGTCGGGTTTGGCGACCTGATGACAACGACCCAGCGGCTTTCAAGTTTTTTCGAAGCTCGCTGACTGCACTTTGCTGCACTTTTTTGGTGGCTGTGCGTGGGAGACCCTCGGGTCTGCCGGTTTTACCGTTGTCCGGTTCGCCAACCCGCGTACAGCTACCACCCTATTGTTTGGCGACGATCGAGTGGTAGGTCTTTCACCTACAAAACGGTAAGCACTCATGAACGAATATATGGCTTTAACCAGCAACGCCGACGACCTCCCCTCGCTCTACGTAAACACCACTCAACCACTGCACTCACTGCTTAGCACCGCCCGTTACAGAATTGACGCGGTGACGCAGGTGCTCGAAAACCTCGCAATGCGCAGCGACATCAACACTGATTCGGTCATTCTCAGTGACTTTGCCATGCTGTGCTGCATACCGCTGCGCGATGGTTGCGATGTGCTGGATGTAGTGGCGCGCCGGATGGATGCAGAAAAGTAGGTCGTCTATCAGGGCGCCTTTGAAAGGCGCCCTTCGCGTTAGACGCATACTCGAACAATGCTCGAAATGGGCGACCAGGCTTCTGTGCCCAATAACCATTGCGACTCTGCTCGTTAGCGTTTTCTCGTAAACCACCTAAATTAATATCAAAATTTACATCCTGTTAGCGTTTTAAATCCCCACAAAAAACAGGCGCGCAGCCGATAGAAGACTGGTGTCGACGGGAGCCTTTTGGCCAGTACGCGCGTCGCACCGGGTTCCTTTACGAATGGCTGAGAGGAGAACGTCTGGATGTGCCAGACGTGACCAATGGCGGCTACGTCGACGCCATTTCTTCAAAAAGTTACCTGACTCGCCGTGACCCAATACGAGCGCGACGTTGGCGAGTCAATAACAACCTGCCCGGGACGGCTGAGTTTTGCCCCGTGGTGCGGCGCACCGGACCGTTGCAGGAAGCTTTGCAATTTGATCTGCGCGCAGCACTGGCTGAGCTGGATCAAACCTTCGGCCGCGATATTTTGCTGCGGACCGCCAGTTGGCTGACGTTCAAGGAATCGCGCGCGAGCTTTCTCATCGAAAAAGAGGCTGATCAGGCCGACCGCATCCAGCGGTTTGCGCATGTCATTGCTCAGCACTGCGGGCATATTGAAAACCCGTTGAGCAACGCCAGTCTGCAATCCCTGCAAGCCGGGATTCTGGGGCAAGACGCGATCGGACTGGGCTTGCGACGCTCTCCCGTGTTTGTCGGTCAAGCGACGATGCGCGAAGACATCGTTCATTATATTGCACCCCATTACGCCGACCTCGCGCAGTTACTGGCAGGACTCAACGAGTTCGAGGTCGCAACCCGTGGAGCGGAGTCACTTGCACGTGCTGCGGTATTGGCATTTGGCTTTGTGTATATCCATCCCATGCGCGATGGCAACGGTCGAATTCATCGCTTCCTGATCAATGACACCCTTATTCGGGATAAAGCGGTGCCCGACGGTGTGATCCTGCCGGTGTCAGCCACTATTACCAGCTCGATTGATTTCAAGGCTGGCTACGATCGAACGCTCGAAGTGTTCTCGCGACCGTTCATGCGACGCTACGCGACAGCCTATCGGTTCGGCGAACTCGTGACGTACGAGGATGGCACACCCAGCAACTTCCTCTTTGATGATTACGAAGACGCGCGCTTTGCCTGGCGATATCCGGATTTGACCGAACACGTCCTGTACACCGCAAACGTCGTAAAGCACACCATTCGAACGGAAATGGCGGACGAAGCCAGGGTGCTGGTGATTTTTCAGCGAGCTCAGGAACAGTTGAAAGAAGTGCTAGAGATGCCCAATCAGGATGCGAACCGGATCATTCGCTCGATCAAAGAGAATGGCTGGAAGGTCTCCGGGAAGTTGAAGAAAGGCTATCCGCAACTTGACGATGACAGTGTTGCACAACGCGTCGTGGAGGCTGTGCGTTCGGCGTTTGAAGAAACGCCTTGAGGGGCGCCCTTCGCGTTTTAACGCGCACCCAAAGGCACCCGATCTGTAGCAGCTGGCGAAGCCTGCGTCTGGCTGGAATCGCGTTCGAATATCGCCTCGTCAACCCGAGCGTGAGGTCGCAAGAATACCGCGCCTTCTGGCTTGACGGCTGCTACGCAGCCGGACGCAGGCTGCGCCAGCTGCTACAAAAGTGCGACTGATCGGATGTCGGTGGGCGACTTGGAAACCTAGCGCGTCGCGACGATGAACAAACGCGGAAACGGCAGCAGCACCGAGCCATCTTCCAGCGTCGGATACGCCTGTTCGATTGCCGCCTGATACTGCTCCAGGTATTGAACTTGCTCAGCGTCATTCAGCGGTTGGAGGAACGGTCGCAAACCACTGCCCTTGAACCATTCAACCACCGCCGCCGCGCCACCTGCGAGCGGATGGTGATAGGTGGTGCGCCAGACATCGACCCGCGCGCAGTGCGAATTCAGCATCGAATAATAGGCGCAGGCGCTCTCTCTCTTCGTTCGTAACCCGGCGGCACCTGCGAGCTTCTCCGCCCACGGGCCATTGGCCGCGACTTCGCGCATCAAGCGGTGTGTCAGTTCATCGAGGTTATCGGGCATCTGCATTGCCAGGCTGCCGCCGGGCGCGAGCTTGCTCACCAGCGACGGCAAGAGCGTCGCGTGATCCGGCACCCATTGCAGCACGGCGTTGGCAAAAATCACGTCGAACGGCCCGCTCTCATCCCAGCAATCAATATCAGAGACGTCGAATCGCACCTGCGGCAAGCGCTTGCGGGCGGCCTCGATCATGTCGGTCGAACTGTCCAGCCCGCGCACCTCGGCACCGGCGAAGCGCTCCACCAGCAACTCGGTGGAATTGCCCGGGCCGCAGCCGATGTCGATGGCCCTCCGTACGTCTGTGCCGGGAATCGCCGCCAGCAAGTCACGGGCCGGACGTGTGCGTTCATCTTCAAAAGCGACGTATTGCTTGGCGGACCAACTCATCGGGTTCTCCTGTCGAGGCATGGCAAGGGAGTCGCTCACCATACCCGAGTGGGCCGGCTGCTACTTGTCCGCAGCGTCTTTGTCCTGCATCTGCACCGAGGACTTGGTGCCGTCGGTGTTGTCCTTGGTTTCATTATCGGAATTGTCGAAGCAGCCTTGCAGCGCGAACAGGCAACCGCACAGGCAGAGCAAACGGGCGAGGTTCATGGTGTTCTCCGGATTGATGGACCTGATGTAGTGACCCGTTCTTCTCTGGTTGGTTGCACTGAATTTCCGGAGCAAACCCATGCCTATCTCAGAATATGAATATGTAAGCAGAATTTTCCAGATCGCCACGCTGTCTGAAACTCAGGCGCATCCAATAAGGAAGACGGCAATGAAATTCGCAAAAATCTCGCAGAAACTCGCCCTGTGGGCCGGCAGTCCGAAGACGTTCATGGGCGCATTGATTCTGATCGGCTTGTGGGGCTTGAGCGGGCCGATCTTCAATTACAACGACACCTGGCAACTGATCATCAACACGTCGACGACCATTATCACGTTCCTGATGGTGTTTCTGATTCAGAACACACAAAACCGCGACACCGATATCCTGCACCTGAAAATCGATGAACTGTTGAGAGTTAACAAAGAAGCGAAAAACGCCATGCTGGGCCTGGAATTACTTGACCTCAAGCAACTTGAAGCCCTGCGCAGACATTACCGTGCGATGGGAGAAAGTGAAGTGTTCGAGCTCGAAGGCCTGGTGTCCACCAGCAAGCAAAAGCCCAATTGGAAAGAATGCTGAATAAAAAAAGGCGCGTGATCTGAATCACGCGCCGTTTTTTTTACCAGCTATTAACGACTGGCTTGCAGTGCCCGCGCCATCTGCAAGTGGTTCTGCAACTTGGGCAGGGTTTCCTCAGCGAACGCTTTGATTTCAGGTACGTCAGTGTTCTGCGCAACCTGTTCAATTTGTGCAATTGCTTCCTGAGTCGTTTTCACCTGACTCGCGGCATAGGCCTGATCGTAAGTCGTACCATCCTTGACTTCCGGCATCAGCGCCTTGGCTTTGTCGACGACCTCTTCACGTGGCGCCACCGGCAGGTCCAGTTGCTTGGCGATCTTCGCCAGGTGCTGGTTCGCCGTAGTGCGGTCGTTGATGACGACAATGGTGTAATCCTTGACTTGCTGGGACTCGGATTTCTGGTGCGCCAAACGACTGGCTTCGATGTCGGCCATGCCTTTGGCCGAGGCATCATTGATGAATTCGGCGGGTGACTGGGCAAACGCGCTGGTCGCGCACAGGCCCAACATCGAAGCGAAAATGGTAGTACGTAAACGGGTGGCCATCCGGCTCATGGTCGCGCCCTCCTCCTGAAAAAATTCGAAGCGGGCAGAAACCCGCATAGGTTGAGAATTTTCTTCAGGGCAAAGGTTCGAAAATCGGCTGCCGACGCGACGAACGGTGGAACGGTGGAACGGATCAAGCCTCGGGAGCAAGCAACTCTCTATTCCCTACAGAGTTCGCCTGAACCATCGCAAGTGCTCAGAATTTTTCATACTCGACGCCTGCCTCCCAATCACTGATAAGCTTCGAAAGCGACACCGAAATCACAGGGATTTTATCCCCTTGCCAATCCGCCCATTCAACCAGTTCAACGCCTGATCCCCACCTCGACGTTTATGCCATGCCAGCACAAAGCTGAACGATGGAATATGAAACGGCGGCGGCACGACGACCAGCGACAGCTCGTCAATATCGCGCAAGCCGCTTGAGGCCACAGTCAGGATCAGGTCGGTGCCGCTGATCAAGTCCGGCGCGACGCTCCAGTGCGGCAGGCTGATCGCGACGCGGCGGCGTTCGCGCAGTGCCGTCAGCGCACGCTCGATTTCCGGCGTGCCGCTGCCGCGCATCTCCAGCAGCACATGCGGCCGCGCCAGGTAAGACGGCAAGTCCAGAACACCCTCGGCGGGCAAGCTGTTGCGGTCGACGAGGCAGGCGTAATGCTCGTCGAACAGCGGGGTGCTGCGCACTTCGCTGGGCAATTCCGGAAAGACCCCCGCTGCCAGATCGATGTCACCATTGAGGATGGCGTCGAGCATGCCTTCTCGGCTGGCATGACTGATTTGCAGATCGATACCCGGTGCTTCGCGACGCAAGGTGCGGATCAATCCGGGCAGGACGATGGCCGCGCCGTAGTCAGACATCGCCAGGCGAAAGGTGCGCTCGGCCGTGGCCGGATCGAACGCGTTGGGTGCCAGCAGCGATTGCACTTGAGCCAGCGCTTCAGACAGCGGCGCGATCAGCTCAAGTGCACGCGGCGTGGGCACAAGCCCGGCACCGGCGCGCACCAGCAGCGGATCGCCCAGCACGTCGCGCAGTCTCGCCAACGCATGGCTGACGGCAGGCTGACTCAGGTGCAGACGCTCGGCCGCGCGGGTGACGTGTTGCTCACTGAGCAGGGCCTCGAGGATCACCAACAGGTTCAGGTCGATGCGTCGTAGATCATTCATCTGCTGCATGTTCTGGATAGCAATATGGAATTTAAATTTGCGCGACGAATGATCTAGAGTCCAGTAAATCCTTCAGGAAATAACACCATGAGTTCGTTGTATTACGCAGGTCTACTGATGCTGGCGGTGATTGCCGGCGCGGTGGTGCCGTTTCAAAGTGCGATCAACGCCAACCTTACGCGCGGTCTTGGCCATCCGTTATGGGCGACATTGGCGTCATTGCTGGTGAGCGTTTTGGTGTTGCTGCCGATCATTCTGGCGTTGCGCCTGCCTTTGCCGTCACTGGGTTTCATCAGCAAAGCGCCGTTGTGGATGTGGACCGGCGGCGCGTTCGGGGTGGTCTTCATCTCGCTGGCCTTGGTGCTGCTGCCCAAGCTTGGCGCGTCGGGATTCATCGCACTGGCCCTGGCCGGGCAAGTGGTGGCATCGCTGTTGCTGGATCACTTCGGCTGGTTCGGGCTGGTGCAGCAGCAGGTGACCTTGCCACGATTGTTCGGCGCGCTTTTGTTGATTGCGGGGGTGGTGTTGATTCAGTTCGGGGATTCGATGGGCAAGGCGTTGGCGACGGCGGGCTGATGAATTGCCTGGGAGGTGCGGGCGCGCGGGGATACCAGCGTTACCGGTATGCGCGATAGGCGCGCTGCTCTGCGTCAAGCTCGCGCCCACACGGGACAGTTTTTAAAAAGCGCTGCGGAATATTTCCTCGATCTGCCGCTGATCCGCCACCCTTGGATTGGTGACACCGCAGGCGTCTTTCAGGGCATTGGTGGCGAGCGTCGGTATGTCGTTGAGGCGGGCGCCGAGGGCGCGTAGACCGGCGGGGATCTGCACGTCCTGCGACAGGCTGCGGATGGCTTCGATGGCTGACTGCGCGCCCTCTTCCGGGGTGCAGCCGCGAACATCGGCGCCCATGGCGTGAGCGACATCGGTCAGGCGCGCGGCGCAGACCAGTGCGTTGAAACTTTGCACGTGCGGCAGCAGGACTGCGTTGCAGACACCGTGGGGCAAATCGTAGAAACCGCCTAGTTGATGGGCCATGGCATGCACGTAACCCAGCGATGCATTGTTGAACGCCATGCCTGCGAGGAACTGCGCGTAAGCCATGTTTTCCCGGGCGGCCAGGTCACTGCCGTCGCGCACCGCCAAGCGCAGGTTGTTACTGGCCAGGGTAATGGCTTTGAGCGCACAAGCGTCGGTGATCGGGTTGGCAGCGGTCGACACGTAGGCTTCGATCGCGTGGGTCAACGCGTCCATGCCGGTGGCGGCAGTCAGGCTTTGCGGCATGGCGACCATCAGCGCTGGATCATTGACTGATAGCAGCGGCGTGACGTTGCGGTCGACGATGGCCATTTTCACGTGGCGCGATTCATCTGTGATGATGCAGAAGCGTGTCATCTCGCTGGCGGTGCCGGCAGTTGTGTTGATCGCGATCAGTGGCAGCTGTGGTTTGCTCGATTGATCAACACCTTCGTAATCGCGGATCTGCCCGCCATTCGTCGCGCACAAGGCGATGCCTTTGGCACAGTCATGGGGCGAGCCACCGCCCAGCGACACCACGAAATCGCAGTGACTTTCCTTGAGCAGACCGAGGCCGCTTTCGACGTTGGCGATGCTCGGATTGGGTTTGGCGCCGTCAAAAATGACCGAGTCGATGTCCAGCATCGACAGTTTCTCGGCAATCATGCTCGCCACGCCAGCCTTGGCCAGTCCTGTGTCGGTGACGATCAAGGCTTTGCGAAAACCGTATTTGCCGATGGCCGTCATCGCTTCGTCGAGGCAACCGATGCCCATGATGTTCACGGCGGGGATGAAAAATGTGCTGCTCATGAGCGAATCTCCAGACGAGTGGCCGAATCAGCAATGCCGATTACGCGGGTACACACAGCATCGGCTCACCTGCAGCAGCGGATGTTGATCTGGCGCAAGTCCGCGTCGTGATAAAGTCGCCGCCCATCCGACCTTTAGTTTCGAGACGACCAACGCAATGACCGATTTCCAGGATGTTGATGCCCAACTTGAAGACTGGAACGCCTTGCGCACCACCGCTTCGTTCAGCGGCCTGCTGGTGGGCAACGGCGCCAGCCGTGCCGTGTGGGACGATTTTGGCTACGACTCGCTGTTCGAGAACGCCCGCACCGTTGAAGAAAAACCCCTGAGCCAGTCCGAGCTCAGCGTGTTTGAAGCCTTGCAGACCCGCAGCTTTGAGCAAGTGCTTAGCGCGTTGAAAATCACCAGCCGCGTGAACAAGGCGCTGGCGGTCAGTTCCGCCGCGCCGCGTAATCGGTACTACGCGATCAAGGAAGCACTGATCAATACCGTGCACGCGGTGCACATTCCATGGCGGCTGGTGGTGCCGACAACCTTGGCGACGATCAGTCAGGAATTCGGTCGCTACCGGACGGTGTTCACCACCAACTATGATTTGCTCAGCTATTGGGCGATCCAGCAGCAGCCCGAGGCGATCACCGATCTGTTTCAAGGTGCTGAACCTGGTTTTGACTTGAGCGCGACGGTCACCGACAAGACCCGCTTGCTGTACCTGCATGGCGGTTTGCACCTGGTGCGCAATCAGGACGGCACCGCGCGCAAACTGATGTCCACAGAGGGCACGTTGCTCGGCAGTTTCGCCATCAACAACACAATCAAGACGCTGGATGACGTGCCACTGTTTGTGAACGAAGGGCCGAGTGCGGACAAACTCAAGACCATTCGCAGCTCGGATTATCTGTCGTTCTGCTATGAGCAGTTGCTGGGGCATGGCGAGGGTTTATGCGTGTTTGGTCACGCGCTGGGTGAGCAGGACAACCACATCGTGCACGCGCTGCGCCAGGCGAAACCGAACGTGGTGGCGATCTCGATCAATCCGCGCAGCAAGGCGTTCATCCAGCATCAGAAGCGGCATTACGCGAAGCTGTTTGAGGGGACGGGGTGTGAGCTGCGGTTCTTTGATGCGAAGACACACGCGTTGGGGAGCTCGAAGCTGGCGGTGCCCGTCGAGGTTTAGCGCAGATGCGGCTGACGCCATCGCGAGCAGGCTCGCTCCCACATTGGACTTGAGGTGCTTGAAGATCCCCTGTGGGAGCGAGCCTGCTCGCGATGGCGTCAGCCCAGTCAACTCACTCTTCGCTGCTATGCACCACCACCAACAACTGCGCCTGCACCTCACCCACTGAGCGCAACCGGTGCGGTTTTTGCGCGTTGAAGTGCAGCGCATCCCCGCGATCGAGCAGCACGCGCTCGTTCATGAAATCCACTTCCACCTGCCCTTCATGGACGAACAGAAACTCTTCGCCCATATGCTCCTTGAAGGCCTTGTCGGTGAACTCGGTCGGCGGGTAGATGATGAACGGCAGCAGGCTGCGCTCGCTGACCTGATGCGCCAGCACCGCATAACCGGGGCTCTGGTCGTTGGCCGCCAGCGACTGGCGCTCGTGACTGCGTACCAGGCTGTAGCTGTCGAGGCTGACGCTGTCTTCGGAGAACAATTCCTCGACCTTCACATTCAGCGCCTTGGCCAGTTTCAGCGCGGCCGCAATTGACGGCGTGTTCAACCCCCGCTCGACTTTCGACAGATAACTCTTGGTCATGCCGGACTTTTCGGCCAGGGCCTCCAGCGTCACGCCAAGTTTTTTTCTCAATAACTTCAAACGGATAGACATGCGCAGCGATTAATCCATCAAGGAAGTGACGACTTATCCTTGCCAATGACACAAAGTGTCATATAGCATCATTCGTGTCATTTGCATTCACCGAAGACTTTGCGAGCAACGAGTGAACGGCAAACCCGACGTCCATTGAACGCACCAAGGGACACCGATATGGCCAAGACCTTAGCACTACCCAAAGAACAACTGGTCAAGCAAGCCCTGACGCAGATGCAAAATACCCTGGCGGATAATACGTGGACCGACCGGCAAAAGCTGGCCCTGACCTGCCGTATTCTATTCGAGAATGGTCACGACTCTGGCCTGGCCGGGCAAATCACCGCCCGTGGCCCGCAGCCCGGCACCTATTACACTCAGCAACTGGGGCTGGGTTTCGACGAGATCACCGCCAGCAACCTGCTGCTGGTCAACGAAGATCTGGAAGTGCTCGAGGGTCACGGCATGCCTAACCCGGCGAACCGTTTCCACAGTTGGGTTTACCGCGCCCGGCCGGATGTGAACTGCATCATCCACACGCACCCGACCCACATCGCAGCGCTGTCGATGCTCGAAGTGCCGCTGCAGATTTCCCACATGGACCTCTGCCCGCTCTACGACGACTGCGCGTTTCTGCAAGGCTGGCCGGGCGTGCCCGTCGGTAACGAAGAAGGCGATCTGATCGCCGGCGCTCTTGGCGACAAGCGCGCGGTGCTGCTTTCGCACCACGGCCAACTGTCCACCGGCAGCACCATTGAAGAAGCGTGTGTCATCGCGCAATTGATCGAACGCGCGGCCAGGTTGCAGCTGCTGGCAATGAGCGCCGGCACCATCAAGCCGATCATTCCCGAACTCGGCCGTGAAGCTCACGACTGGATTGCCCGGCCCAAGCGCCACGCCGCCGCTTTCAACTATTACGCTCGGCAGAACCTGCGCCAACACGCCGATTGCCTGAACTGAACCCACCCTTTTCAAAGGAGAGACACCATGTCGAACCCAAACATTCACGGCATCATCGGCTACACCATCACCCCGTTCGGCGCCAATGGCGAAGGCGTTGACCTCGACGCGCTCGGCCGCTCCATCGACCGCTTGATCGAAAGCGGCGTGCATGCGATCGCCCCGCTGGGCAGCACTGGCGAAGGCGCTTACCTGAGCGATGCCGAGTGGGATCAGGTCAGCGAATTCAGCATTAAGCACGTGGCCAAGCGCGTGCCAACGATTGTCAGCGTGTCCGACCTGACCACCGCCAAAGCCGTGCGCCGCGCCCGTTTTGCCGAGGCCCACGGCGCCGACGTGGTGATGGTGTTGCCGACGTCCTACTGGAAGCTGACCGAAGCGGAAATCCTCGCCCATTACCGCGCCATCGGCGACAGCATCGGCGTGCCAATCATGCTCTACAACAACCCGGCCACCAGCGGCACGGACATGTCCGTCGACCTGATCCTGCGAATCGTCAACGGCGTGGAAAACGTGACCATGGTCAAGGAAAGCACTGGCGACATTCAGCGCATGCACAGGCTGCAACTGCTGGGCGAAGGTCAGGTGCCTTTCTACAACGGCTGCAACCCATTGGCGCTGGAAGCGTTCGCAGCAGGCGCTGCAGGCTGGTGCACGGCGGCGCCGAACCTGATTGCGCAGCTCAACCTCGACCTGTACGAAGCAACGCTGTCGAAAGATCTGGGCAAGGCGCGTGAACTGTTCTATCGCCAGTTGCCGCTGCTGGATTTCATCCTCAAGGGCGGCTTGCCGGCGACCATCAAGGCGGGCTTGCGGGCGACAGGGCTGGAAGTGGGCGATCCGCGGCTGCCGGTGTTTCCGTTGAGTGAGGCAGGTTGCAATCAATTGCAAAGCTTGTTGAAAGCGCTGCGGTGATGTTCAGGGCCTCGCCCACTGACTGGAAGCGAATTTGCTCGCGGCGGCGCTCAGACCATCGCGAGCAGGCTCGTTCCTCCAGTAAAATTCGGCAGTGTGAGCGACGCGGTCTACGCTACTTCACCGCCGAGCGCACCACCGACAACGCCGGCGCTTGCGCCCGCCGCTGGCTCAGATAGCGCGTACAACTCACCCGCAGAAACGAAGCAAAATTCACCACCTCCCCGCGATAATCCATCACCTCTTCATACAGCTTGGCGATCAACTGGTTGGTGGTCATGCCATCGACCTCGGCGATCTCACTGAGGATGTCCCAGAACTGATTCTCCAGGCGCAACGTGGTCACCACGCCACGGATGCGCAACGAGCGCGAGCGCGATTCGTAGAGAATCGGATCGGCTTTGACGTACAGCTCGCACATGACAGGGCCTTCGTTACAAGGTGATTTTGGTGCCCAGCAAGCCGAGAAAACCGGCGAGCCAGTTCGGGTGCGCCGGCCAAGCCGGAGCAGTCGCCAGATTGCCTTGAACGTGGCCCTGCGTCACCGGGATATCGATGAACGTGCCACCGGCCAGCCGCACCTCCGGGGCGCAGGCCGGGTAAGCACTGCACTCGCGACCATTGAGCATGCCTGCCGCCGCCAGCAATTGCGCACCATGGCACACGGCGGCGATCGGTTTGCCGGCCTTGTCGAAGGCTCGCACCAGTTCGAGAACTTTTTCGTTCAGGCGCAGGTACTCCGGCGCACGGCCGCCGGGAATGACCAGCGCATCGTAGTCCGCCTCGGCCACCTGGGCGAAGTCGAAATTCAAGGCGAACAGGTGTCCAGGTTTTTCGCTGTAGGTCTGGTCGCCTTCGAAGTCATGAATCGCTGTGCGCACGGTTTGCCCGGCGGCTTTGTCAGGGCACACGGCGTGCACCGTATGACCCACCATCAGCAGCGCCTGAAACGGCACCATCACTTCATAATCTTCGACGTAATCGCCGACCAGCATCAGAATGTTCTTGGCAGCCATGGGGAAGAGTCCTCCGGGAAAGCATGGGAAGACTCACGGTAGTCCTTTCCCACAACCGCAGGTAATAACCCCCTACTACCTCAGCGCCGCTCCTGATTCCTCGGCCAGCTCAGGCTGAAACACGCGCCGCCCAGGCTCTTGCTCTTGCTGATCAACGCCCGTCCGTCGTGCCAGTGAATAATGCGACGCACGATCGACAATCCCAGCCCATGTCCGCCCGACGCCCGGGTTCGGCTGTCGTCGAGGCGCAGGAATGGCGTGAAGATTTTTTCCCACGCCGATTCCGGCACTCCGGGACCGTCGTCTTCGATGTCGACCCGACAACGCTGCTGGCCAACCTGATAACTAACGGTCACCCGCGATTGCGCATGACGCATGGCGTTGCCCACCAGGTTCTGAATCGCGCGGTGCAGGTAACGCGGCTCGGCCTCGACCCAGGCGTCGTCGCAATCGGCCGCCGACAGGCACAAACCGCGTTGCACACTGACGTCGGCGCGCAACGGGGCGAGCTCTTCGATCACTTGATTGACCAGCGCATCCAGATCGATGCGCTGGAAAATCAGCGCCGGCGAGCCCTGCTCCAGCCGTGCGTACGTGAGCATTTCATCGACCAGCTTGTCGAGGTCTTCGATGTCGTGGTCCATGCCCTCGCGGTACTTTTCCAGTGCCTGGGGCGTGGTCGCCGAGCCGATCATCTCCAGGCCGAAACGCAGGCGCGCCACCGGCGTACGCAATTCGTGAGATACCGCGCGCACCAGTTCACGCTGAATCGCCAGCAACTGCTGCAGATGCTCAGCCATGCCATTAAACGCCGAGGCCAGACGCCCGACCGAGTCGGCGCCGCGTGTCGGCACGCGGGTTTCCAGGCTGCCCTTGGCGATGCGTGTGGCGGCGGCTTCAAGACCGCGCAGGCGACGTTCCAGTTGTCGCACCAGCAAGTAGACAATCAGGCCGATCAGGCTCAGACCGAGGGCCGCGATCAACACCAGCCATTGCGGCGGATACGGGTTCATCTGATACAGCGGCCCGATTTCCAGGACCCACGGCGTGCCGACCATGCCGGCAAATACGCGAATTGAATCGCCGCCCTTGCCCAGCGCCATCACCGTATCGCCCTCGGAAACCCGGCGGCTCTGGTCTTCATCCATGTCGGCCTGATCGACCGTGACCAGGCGCAAATCGAAGCCGAAGCCCTTTTCTTCCTTTAACTGCGCGAGGCGTTTGGGCTGATCGGCCACGGGCACGCGCACCAGTTCGTCGGCGAGCAAATAAATGGTCGCCCGCGCCAGCTGTTCGCTGATCTGCTGCACCTCACCCGTGAGCACCAGCTGTTCCTTCTCGCTGACCAGCCGATAGACCTTCGCCGCGTGTGGCCCGGTTTGCTCCACCAACGCCTGACCGCGCAGCACGCGGGTGCGCTGGGTCAGATCGAGATCGGTCTGGGCGAACGTCTTCAGCCCCAACGGAATCCCCAGCAACCGCTCCCAGCCCAGAATCGCACGGTGGCGCTGGGTTTCGTTCATGGGTTGCAGGTTGTCGGCCATCAGCGAAAACGTGCCGTGGGCCAGGCGTTCGCGGTATTGCTCGCCACGCACCTGATTGAGCAGGTGCAAGGCCAGCACGCCGAGCACCGCTACCAGAATCAGCGCAGCGCACATGCCCCCGTAAATGCGCAGAAAGATCGAGTTCACAACGAAGCGTCTACGCAGGCTTCAGGGACGAACAGATAGCCTTTGCTGCGGATGGTCTTGATCAGGCGCGGATGCTCGGGGTCGTCACCGATTTTGGGGCGAATGCGCGAGATGCGCACGTCGATCGAGCGGTCCTGGCCGTCATAGCCGATGCCGCGCAGAGCGGTGAAAATCTCTTCGCGAGACAAGATGCGCCCGGCGTTGGCGACCAATAGCCAGAGCAGATCGAATTCGGCGCTGGTCAGTTCGATGCCGTTGTCGTTCAACCAGGCCTCGCGCAATGCGTTGTCGACGACCAGCGGTCCAAATTGCAAACGCCGTTGTTTTTCCGGCGCCGCTTCGGGTGCCTCGCTACGCCGCAGCAGCGCCTGAATGCGCGCCAGCAACAGGCGCGGGCGCACGGGTTTGCACACGTAATCGTCGGCCCCCAGGTCGAGGCCGAGAATCTGGTCGGTGTCGTCGGTGCGGGCCGTGAGCATCAGGATCGGCCCGTCGTAGCGGTCGCGAACCTTGCGGCAGATGCTCAGGCCATCTTCGCCGGGCAGCATCAGGTCGAGGATCACCAGGTCTGGTTTCTCATTGATGATGCGCGCCGCCGCGCGTGCGCCATTGCCCTCGATCGAAACACGCAGGCCATTGGCTTCCAGGTAATCGCGGGTCAGTTCGGCCAGTCGCTGGTCATCCTCGACAATCAATACCTGCCAGGCTTCTTGCTCCACGGTGACCTCTGCTAGCCAACAACATCAATAAAGAAGGATCCGCCCGTCTTTTTGTAATGATTGGGGAGGATAAGAATGCGTGTGCATCGGCCGATTGTATAAACGCCGGCCGCCGAGAACACAAGCCGATAAATGCATCCGAAAACGTCGATTTTTCTGTGATCAGGTTCGCGCCCTTGAAAAACCGACGGACCGTTTTCAATCACTGAAAAACCCTGAAAAAGGGTCCGCTCCAGTAGCGTCGCGGCTTACACGCACGTTCCACCTTTCACACACAATTTACGCACAGGCTTATCCACAGGTAGTACGTTGCAACACCCCCCAAAACGCATTATCTTGTAGCCCGTCGCGAAAAAAACCCTACATGTAGGGTTTTAGCTTAAAAGACCAACCACATTTCAGACCAGAAACTCAAGCGCTTTAATTGCCTGTTTAGGGTTGACCAGCGTGATTTTTCAAGCCCATACCGCCTCTGCGGATGGCACCGTTTTTCAGGCCAAAAATTGCCGAAACGGTACGGGTGTTGCAGTAAGACTCACACCCTGAAAGGAATCCGGTTTCGGGCCCAGGCTCGGCACCAAAGACTTCGGCACGGAAGCGGCATCATTAGCTTTTTCCTACTGTCCCGAAGTGGTTATGCCCGACGCCCGTCGGTTGTAGTGCTTCAGGACAGAACGGTGGGCACCGTGATGGTGCCCAAACAAACATAGAGAATGTGGAGACAACCCCCCATGCAAACCGACACAACTCGCGAGAACCCGCAGGGCACCTTGCCGCAGGCCGCTGATTCGAATTCGGATCTGTCCGCCACCGCGCCTGGCCAGCTGCGCGTGATCAAGCGTAACGGCACTGTCGTTCCTTATACCGACGACAAAATCACCGTCGCGATCACCAAAGCGTTTCTCGCAGTTGAGGGCGGCACCGCTGCCGCTTCGTCGCGAATCCATGACACCGTGGCGCGCCTGACCGAACAGGTCACCGCAACGTTCAAGCGTCGCATGCCATCGGGCGGCACCATCCACATCGAAGAAATCCAGGACCAGGTCGAACTGGCCCTGATGCGTGCCGGCGAGCAGAAAGTGGCGCGCGACTACGTGATCTACCGTGACGGTCGTTCGAAAGAACGCGCTGCCCACGCGCCGGCCGAGGAAGCGGTCAACGCTCACCCGTCGATCCGCATCACTCGCGCCGATGGCACTTTTGCGCCTCTGGACATGGGTCGCCTGAACACCATCGTTACCGAAGCGTGCGAAGGCCTGGAAGAAGTCGACGGCGACCTGATCCAGCGCGAAACCCTGAAAAACCTCTACGACGGCGTGGCCCTGACCGACGTCAACACCGCTTTGGTGATGACCGCCCGCACCCTGGTCGAGCGTGAGCCGAACTACTCGTTCGTCACCGCCCGCCTGCTGATGGACACCCTGCGTGCCGAAGGCCTGAATTTCCTCAACGTTGCCGAAAGCGCGACCCACCACGAAATGGTCGACCTGTACGCCAAGGCCTTGCCTGCTTACATCGCCAAGGGTATCGAATTCGAATTGCTGAACCCGATCCTGGCCACTTTTGACCTGGAAAAACTCGGCAAGGCCATCAACCACGAGCGCGATCAGCAGTTCACCTACCTGGGCCTGCAAACCCTGTACGACCGTTACTTCATCCACAAGGACGGTATCCGCTTCGAACTGCCGCAGATCTTCTTCATGCGTGTGGCCATGGGCCTGGCGATCGAAGAGAAGAACAAGGAAGACCGTGCGATCGAGTTCTACAACCTGTTGTCGTCCTTCGACTACATGTCCTCGACCCCGACCCTGTTCAACGCCGGCACCCTGCGTCCACAGTTGTCGAGCTGCTACCTGACCACCGTGCCGGATGACCTGTCGGGCATTTACCACGCGATTCACGACAACGCCATGTTGTCGAAATTTGCTGGCGGCCTGGGCAACGACTGGACGCCGGTTCGTGCCTTGGGTTCGTACATCAAGGGCACCAACGGCAAATCCCAGGGCGTCGTGCCGTTCCTGAAAGTGGTGAACGACACCGCCGTCGCCGTTAACCAGGGTGGCAAGCGCAAAGGCGCTGTGTGTGCCTACCTGGAAACCTGGCACATGGACATTGAAGAGTTCATCGAGCTGCGCAAGAACACCGGTGATGATCGTCGTCGTACCCACGACATGAACACCGCCAACTGGATCCCTGACCTGTTCATGAAGCGCGTCTTCGATGACGGCCAGTGGACTCTGTTCTCGCCATCCGAAGTGCCGGACCTGCACGATCTGACCGGCAAAGCCTTCGAAGAGCGCTACGAATACTACGAAGCCCTGTCCCAGTACCCGGGCAAGATCAAGCTGTTCAAGACCATCCAGGCCAAAGACCTGTGGCGCAAAATGCTGTCCATGCTGTTTGAAACCGGCCACCCATGGCTGACCTTCAAAGACCCGTGCAACCTGCGCAGCCCGCAGCAGCACGTCGGCGTGGTTCACAGCTCGAACCTGTGCACCGAGATCACCTTGAACACCAACAAGGACGAGATCGCCGTTTGCAACCTGGGCTCGATCAACCTGCCGAACCACATCGTCAACGGCAAGCTGGACACCGCCAAGCTGGAACGCACCGTGAACACCGCCGTACGGATGCTCGATAACGTGATCGACATCAACTACTACTCGGTGCCGCAAGCGAAGAACTCCAACTTCAAGCACCGTCCGGTCGGTCTGGGCATCATGGGCTTCCAGGATGCGCTGTACCTGCAGCACATTCCTTACGGTTCCGACGCTGCCGTCGAGTTCGCCGACAAGTCGATGGAAGCGGTCAGCTACTACGCGATCCAGGCTTCGTGCGACCTGGCCGACGAGCGTGGCGCTTACGAGACGTTCCAGGGTTCGCTGTGGTCCAAGGGCATCCTGCCGCTGGATTCGCAACAGATCCTGATCGAGCAACGTGGCCAGAAGTACATCGACGTTGACCTCAACGAATCCCTCGACTGGGCACCGGTTCGCGCCCGTGTGCAGAAAGGCATTCGTAACTCCAACATCATGGCCATCGCACCGACCGCGACCATCGCCAACATCACTGGCGTTTCGCAGTCGATCGAACCGACTTACCAGAACCTCTACGTGAAATCGAACCTGTCGGGCGAATTCACCGTGATCAACCCGTACCTGGTTCGCGACCTGAAGGCTCGCGGTCTGTGGGACTCGGTCATGATCAACGACCTCAAGTACTACGACGGTTCGGTGCAGCAGATCGAGCGCATCCCGCAAGAACTCAAAGAGCTCTACGCGACTGCGTTCGAAGTGGACACCAAGTGGATCGTTGACGCGGCCAGCCGTCGTCAGAAGTGGATCGACCAGGCTCAGTCGCTGAACCTGTACATCGCCGGCGCTTCGGGCAAGAAGCTCGACGTGACCTACCGCATGGCCTGGTACCGTGGCCTGAAAACCACTTACTACCTCCGTGCCCTGGCCGCGACCAGCACCGAGAAGTCGACCATCAACACCGGCAAGCTGAACGCTGTTTCCAGCGGCGGCAACCACGGTGACGATTCGGTCCTGGCAGCGCCAGCCGGCCCTGCTCCAGTGCCGAAGGCTTGCGCCATCGACGAGCCGGATTGCGAAGCTTGCCAATAAGCTGAGCCGGTAGGCGCTGCAAGGCGCTGACCTCGAACCCCCCGATCAGTCTTGTTGATGGTCGGGGGTTTTCTTTTGCCCATGGAAATGTGCTGGCCGGTACGACGCCATCGCGGGCAAGCCACGCTCCCACAGGATTCATATCGTTTGATGGATGTGTGAGCACCACAAATCCTGTGGGAGCATGGCTTGCCCGCGAAGAGGCCCTCCCCGACCACACAAAATCCTGCCCCAGCCATAAAAATCCCGCCCACAAAAAAGCCCCTCTCTCGAGGGGCTCCTTGTGCAGCATTTTCAACCCACCCGCATCAAGCCATCTGAATGATGGTCTGCATGATGGTGCTCTGGGTGGAGATGGTCTTGGCGTTCGCCTGGTAGTTGCTCTGCGCCTTGATCAGGTCGACCAGTTCGCTGGTCAGATTGACGTTGGACTCTTCCAGCGCGTTGGAGCGGATCTGGCCCAGGGTGCCGGTTTCCGGCGCATCGTAGCCCGGGATGCCCGACGAGTAAGTTTCTTTCCAGCTGGTGCCGCCCACCGCTTGCAAGCCTTGCTCATTGGTGAAGCTGGCGAGCGAGATCTGACCAATCGGCTTGGTCTGGTAGTTGCTGAAGTTGGCCAGCATCACACCGCTGCCGTCGATGGTCAGGTTGGTGATCTGGCCAGTGGCGTAACCGTTCTGCGCCGGGATCGAACGCGCGGTGTCGGCATTGAACTGGGTGGTGTTGCTCATCGAAATGGTCACACCGTCCGGGTTCGCCGCTGCGCCGTTGGCCGTCCACACACCGTCAGTAACAGTGCCTGGGACCCAACCGGTGACTTTCAGATCAGGGCTGACGATCGGGGCCGGGGTAGCTGGCGTGGTGACGGAAACCAGTTTACCCGAGGTGTCGAAGACCATGGTCGACGGCACTGGACCGGTCACTTTAGGATCACTGCCGTCAGGGTTGCGGCCATCGATCAGGGTGTAAGTGTCCCAAGTGTTCGCGCCCGTCTTGACCATGTACTGGTCCATCTGGTGCTGATTGCCCTGGCTGTCGAATACCGGCGTACTGAACTGCTTGGTGAAGGTCTCGGTCTTGGTCGGATCGAACTTGTTGGTGACAACGGCCTGATCGATCACCGCCGCGGTGGAGTTCAGGTTGATCGTCGACGACACCACGCTGGTGGATTTCGGCGCGAGGTTCGACGTATCGATGCGCAGGTCGGTGAGGATGCCGTTCTGGATCTTGCCATTGGCATCCACGCCGTAACCCTGCAGACGCGCAGAGCCGTCGCTGTTGGTCACGTAACCTTCCTTGTCGACCTTGAACGTGCCGGAACGGGTGTAAGACAACGAACCGCTGTCGTTCAGCACGAAGAAACCGGAGCCATTGATGCCCATGTCCAGCACGTTGCCGGTGTTGTTGATGTCACCCTGGGTGAATTGCTGGGCCACGTTGGCCAGGCGCACGCCACTGCCGACGGTCTTGCTGCCCGAACCCAGCTTGGTCGCCGAGTAGACATCTTCGAATTCTGCACGGGACGATTTGAAACCGGTGGTCGCCACGTTGGCGATGTTGTTGCCGGTCACGTCCAGTTGTTTATTGGCTGCATAGAGACCGCTAAGGCCGATATTGAAAGACATATTCCACTCCTTTTGCCGGGTTAGTCGGCTCTATATACCAATGGTTTGAACTTTGGACAGGGCAATGCTGCCCAGCCCGGCCAGATTGAGCATCAATTCGCCGCCCGTCTGGCTGATCGTTACGCTGCTGACAGTCGCTGGCAGATTGGTTATCAGCGAGGTCGCCTTGTTGTCGATGTTGGCAGTGGCCGCAAAGGTATAAGTACCCGCCGGTGCCACTTCGCCCGCATCAGTCTTGCCGTCCCAAATAAAGCTGGCGTTGCCCGCCGACTGGCTGCCCATGTCGATGGTGCGGATAACCTTGCCTTCGGTGTTGGTGATCTTCAGCGTCACCGCATCCAGCGAGACCGGCACGGCAACGGTGCCGTTCAGGCTCTTGGAGGTATCGACCACGGCCTTGTCGCCCGGCGCGATGACGGAACGTCCGACCAGCGACGACGCCTGCAATGCCTGAGACGAGTTGTAGTTGCCGGCAATCCCGGAAACCGTGTCGTTCAGCGTGGTGATGCCTTCCAGGCTGCTGAACTGCGCCAACTGGGCAACGAACTCGCCGTTGTCCTGCGGCTCCAGCGGGTTCTGGTTTTTCAATTGCGTCACCAGCAATTGCAGGAACGCATCCTTGCCCAGTTCCTTCTTGCCCGTGGCGGTGCCGGTGGCCGACGCCAGGCTATCGTCTGTGGTGTTGGTCTTGATCGACGAATTGGCCAGGATGTCGTTGAGGCTGAAGCCACTGGTGGAATCGGTAACACTCATCTGAGTCGCCCCTTATCACTGACCGAGGGTCAGGACCTTCTGCATCATGGCTTTGGCGGTGTTCATCATTTCGGCGTTGGTCTGGAAAGAACGGCTCGCAGAAATCATGTCAGCCATCTCTTCCACCACATTGACGTTGGGGTAGTAGACGTAACCCTTGGCATCGGCCGATGGATGGTTCGGCTCGTAACGCGCATCCAGATTGCTCTGGTCTTCGACCACGCCCAGCACCTGCACACCCTGCCCTGCAGCGTCCTGGTTCTGAAACAGCGAATCGCTGCCGCCGGTCTGGCCGCCCTGGAACATGGTGGCGAATACCGGATGACGCGCGCGGTAGGTCTGGTCGATGCTCGACGAGACCGTCTCTGCGTTGGCGATATTACTGGCGACGGTGTTCAGGCGAGTGGTCTGGGCACTCATGCCGCTACCGGCAATGTTGAAAACGCTGGCGAGGGACATGAATTATTCTCCACGAAGGGCGGAAACCAGCCCTTTGAATTTGCTGTTGAGCAGGGTGAAGCTGGCCTGAAAGTTGACCGCGTTTTCGGCGTAGTTCGACTGCTCGATTTGCGCGTCCACGGTGTTCTGGTCGATCGACGGCTGCATCGGCGTGCGATACATCAGCGACTCGTCGCCATTGCCCAGGCCTTCGGCTTCGATATGACGGTTATTAGTCATGTTCAAGGCGAAAGAGCCGGTCTTGGTTTTCTCGTTCTGTGCGGCAAGCACTTTGGAGAAGTCCAGATCCCGAGCCTTGTAGTTCGGGGTGTCGGCGTTGGCGATGTTGTTGGCCAGGACTTCGGCACGCTGAGCGCGGAAGCCTAGGGCTTTTTCATGGATACCGAGCGCTTTATCGAAGCTGATGCTCATGTCGGGAAACCTTTGGGTGACCTGAATTTTCGTAAGTGAGACATAGCAAGCTGCGTGCCAATTTGAAAACGCCCGGAAACCGGGGCTTTGCGGGGAGCGGCGAAGCGGCAATGCCAGAAAAGCGGCAACGGATGTCCGCCGCCCGCCGCTTTTCTGCCGCTTATCACCCTCCAAAGAACACGACCTGCCCCTTGTAGGAGTGAGCCTGCTCGCGATCGCGGAGTTACAGCCGATAACATGTCGACTGACACGACGCCATCGCGAGCAGGCTCACTCCTACAGTGGCAGCGGTGCCAGGGAGGTGGTTGGCAGGCAAAAAAAAAACGGGAGCCGCTGAGGACTCCCGTTTTTCGTACCGCCAACCATCACTTCGCCTGGTAGATAATCCCCGGGCTGCACTGGACCATCTGGTAATGATCCGGCAAACCGTTCAGCGCTTCGGATGCGCCAAGGAACAGATAACCACCACGCTTCAACGTACTGTGGATACGCAACAGAATGTCCTTCTTCACCTCGGCAGAGAAGTAGATCAACACGTTGCGGCAGAACACGATGTCGAACTTGCCGAGGCTCGCATAGCTGTCCAGCAGGTTGAACGAGCGGAACTCCACGCGGCTCTTGATCGGCGCCTTGATCGCCCAGCGTCCCGCCCCTTTCGGGTCGAAGTAACGCTGCAGACGCTCGGGCGACAAACCACGGCCGAGCGCCAGGCTGTCGTACTCGCCGGTCTTGCAGTTGGTCAGCATGGTGCCGGACAAATCAGTGGCAACGATTTGCACACCTGACTTCAGCTGACCCATGTTGACCCGCTCGAACTCATCGATCGACATCGACAGCGAATACGGTTCCTGCCCCGACGAACACGCCGCCGACCAGATACGCAGACGCTGGCCCGGAGCGGCCTTGATCGCTTCCGGCAGCACCTTGTTCTTCAACACTTCAAACGGATAGGTGTCACGAAACCACAGGGTTTCGTTGGTCGTCATGGCGTCCACCACCATCTCGCGCAAACCGCTGCGCGGCTGGGTCTGGATGCGTTGAACCAACTCACCCAACGACTTGATGCCTTGCTGCTCCATCAGTTTGTTGAGACGGCTCGAGACCAGATACTGCTTGTTTTCACCGAGCAGAATGCCACAGGCTTTTTCCAGGAAGACCCGGAACTGTTCGAAATCCAAATTACCCGTAGACAAAGATGCCGCCTCTTAAATCGTGTTGACCGCCAGGGACAGAAGGTCCCTAGCTGTTATCTGCTGCTTTGATCCGGTTGACTACCCGGGATGCCAGGTCATCAGGACGGAACTTGGCGAGAAAGTCATCGGCTCCGACTTTCTTGACCATCGCCTGATTGAACACGCCCGACAACGAAGTGTGCAGGATGATGTGCAATTTTTGCATGCGTGGGTCGCTGCGGATTTCAGCCGTGAGTGTGTACCCGTCCATTTCCGGCATCTCGATGTCGGAAATCATCATCAGGAACTCTTCTTCCGGCTTCTTGCCCTCGTCAACCAGCTTGCGCAGGTAATCCAGCGCTTGCCGACCGTCGTTCAGCGCCACCACTTCGACACCGACTGTCTGCAGACAACGCGTGACCTGCTTTCGTGCCACTGAAGAGTCATCGACCGTCAATACCCGCAACGACAACGCCTTGTGCTGGGTTTCGACATCGACCACACCCACCGAAATCGCTTCCGGCGTTGGCGCTACTTCGGCCAGCACCTTTTCGACGTCGATGATTTCGACCAACTGATTGTCGACCCGAGTCACCGCCGTCAGGTAGTGATCGCGCCCGGTGCCCTTGGGCGGCGGATGGATCTCTTCCCAGTTCATGTTGACGATACGTTCCACCGAGCGCACCAGGAAACCCTGCGTCTTGGTGTTGTATTCCGTGATGATCACGAACGGATTGCTTTGATCTTTCAGTGCACCCGAACCGGTCGCCATCGCCAGATCGAGGATCGGAATGGTCGCCCCCCGGATACTGGCCACACCGCACACGACGGGACTGGACTTGGGCATCAGGGTCAGCTTGGGGCATTGCAGCACCTCGCGAACCTTGAACACGTTGATCCCGTACAGCTGCTGCCCGTCCAGACGGAACAACAACAGCTCAAGGCGATTCTGCCCCACCAGTTGCGTGCGCTGGTTTACTGAATCCATTACCCCAGCCATGCCCAGACTCCTACATCAACGCTCTAAGTGTGTTGCGACGCACATTCATCACTAAACGGCACGGCGCTTGCTTTTTAACCCGTATGAACTCAGAACCGACATTTTTCCGACGCCTGACATCAACCTTGCGCAGATTGCTCTGTGCGATGTCGGCCGTCTGCCTGTTCAACGCTGGCAGCCCTGCCCATGCTGACGCGGTTACCTTGCCTGATATGCTTATCGGCGTGACCCAGGGCTTTCTTGAATTCACCGTAGAGGACTATCTGGCAACCAGTCAAACGGAAGGCCGCTACGAGATACAGGTCAACCAGCTTGATCCAAGGTTGCGCATGCCCATGTGCGACAAGGAATTGACAGCGTCTCTGGAGAGTCCGGCGAAGCCACTGGGACGGGTAACGGTCAAGGTTCGCTGCGAGGGTGCCTCGCCCTGGACGGTGTTCGTACCCGCTCAAGTCCGCCTGTTTCGAGAGATTGTGACGACCACTCGTCCGTTAAGACGTGCCGATATTGTTCAGCCCGAAGATGTCGGGATGCGTGAACGCGACATCAGCCTGATCAGTCAGGGCTACCTGACCACGCTGGACCAGGCGATCGGGCAACGATTGACCCGACCAATGGTCGCCGATCAGGTCATTACGCTGGTCCACCTGGAGCAGGCCGAAGTCATTCGCAAAGGCGATCAGGTAGTGATCACCGCCCGCAGCGGCACGCTCAGCGTGCGCATGCCCGGCGAGGCCATGGCCAACGGTGGCATGAGCGAGCAGATTCGCGTAAAAAACCTCAACTCCAAGCGAGTCATCAAGGCGCAGGTCACCGCGCCTGGCCAAGTGGAAGTGTCCATGTAGGATTCTCTGCCGGTGAAAAGTGGCGTTGCCCGAGGCTGTTCCCTAAACTGTGCCTATGCAGAGAATTGCTGGCGCGTGCGGGCTCATTTCTTGAAAAATGGGCCTAAAGTTTTCCAAGGGAGAGCCGAAAACATGGCAAGCGTCCAAATACCTAGAGGTTTTTACGATCATGGTCATTGATTTCAGCCGTTTAAACAGCTCCTCGCCACTAACGGGCACTACACGTACCAGCGCCACCAAGGACGTTGCCGAAGCAGGCAAATCCGCGCCGCTGACTACCCCGGCCGAACAGGCCAATGCCACCAAGAGCGGGGAATCGGTACACCTCAGCAATGAGGCTCAACAGTTGCAGAAGGTCACTGACAAGCTGCGCGATCAGCCCGCCGTAGACAAAGCCCGTGTGGCCGAGTTGAAAGCCGCGATTGCCGATGGCAGCTATAAAGTCGACAGCAACCGTGTAGCCAGCAAACTGCTCAACTTCGAAGCCCAGCGCTAGGCCACCGCCTGCGCCAGGCTTTTGGACGCTTAAACCCCAAGGCCAGCCATGCACGACACTAATCTACTGCAACTGATCACCGACGACTTTGCTCCAGCGCAACATTTGCTGGAGTTATTGCAAACCGAATCCATCGCCTTGCACGGTCGCGACATGCCTTTGCTCGAAGAAATTCTGGCGCAGAAGCAGGCAATGATCATTCTGCTTGAACAGCATGGCCGCAAGCGCAGTGAACTCCTCGCCAGTCTCAACCTGCCGACCGATCGCAGTGGTCTGGAGCAACTCGCCAGCCAGTCGAGCATCGGCGATCAGTTATTGGCGCAGAGTGACGTGTTGACGGATCTTCTGGCTCAATGCCAGGCCGCAAACGGCAACAACGGCCAATCGATTCTGGTCCAGCAGGCGGCGACCGCCAATCAGCTGAAAATCCTCACCGGCGGTGAACCGCCAGCACTTTATGATGCCCGTGGATCTACCGCCAAGCTGTCGAAGCCTCGGCCGCTCAGCCAGGCTTGAAGCTGCTATTGCCCTCGCCCTATCAAGACGCGACACTTGCTGGCAATATACTGGCCAGCCGTAGTCTTATTCTGTCTGGAGATTGATGAACCGTGTCCAATGCCCTCAACGCGGAAGATGCGCCGCAGCCACCCAAGGTGCTTAGCACACCGTTGGAAATCTCCGGCAACCTGCGCCAGCTGCAAGACAGTCATGACCCGTTGATCATCACCTTTCTGGAGCGTACCCATCGCTTCCAGAGCTATCTGGTTGATGTTGACCGGGACAGTGGCACCATCGCTTTCGATGAAATGATCCCGCGTGATGGCGAACGCTTTTTGCTGGCCGGCGAACCGTTCAAGGTCGAAGGTTTTCACGACGGTGTGCGCATCGCCTGGGACAGCAACGGCCCCTTGAGCCTCGATGAATCGGGCGACAGTCGCTGCTACCGCGGGCCTTTGCCTGACGAGGTGGTTTACCACCAACGTCGCAATGCGTTTCGCGCAGCGTTGAAACTCGCGCAATTGGTGAGCGTCGATCTGGACGGCGAGAAGCTGAAGAAACCCATCAGCGGCAAGCTGCTCGACATCTCGGCTACCGGTTGCAAGTTGCGTTTCGAGGGTGACATCACCAGCAGTTTGCAGCTTGGTCAGGTTTACGACCGCTTCGCCGTTGACCTGCCGTTTGGCAAGATGAGTGCTCCGGTCGAGTTGCGTTATCTGCACTTTGAAGAAAAAATCTCCACCACCTTCGCCGGCATCCGTTTTCATAACATGAGCGGCCTGGTGCAGCGTCAAGTCGAGCGTTTCGTCTACCAGTTGCAGCGTGAAGCACGACGCTTCGACAAAGACGACTTCTGATACGCAGCTCCATCAAAAACGGGCAGTCCCTTGCGGTGACTGCCCGTTTTTTTATGCCTTCGCTTTTATCACGCCAGCAGGTTAAGGCCTGGCCTCGGTAAAACTCTGCTCGCGCCCCGCGTCCGGGTCTTCCGGCGGCGTTTCTGTCTCGGGCGCAGGTTCCGGCTCTGGCTCCGGCTCTGGTTCCGGCTCAACAGGGTTATGCATCTGCTCGTGCACCACTTGCTCATCAACCCGCGGGTCGAGGCAGGCCACCAGCGGCGAACTCGACATGCTGTCCGGCATGGCGACGTGATGCAGCGGCGCATCCTCCACCTGATGCAGGTTAGTGACCGCTTTCGGACGGATCCGCCAGACCAGCACCAAGGCAAAGAAACTGAAGAACGCATAGAGCATCTGACTGCCCAACACTTTCATCAATACACCGGCCACCAACGGTCCGATGCTCGCGCCGATGCCGTAAGTCACCAGCAGCATGGCCGTCAGCGATACCCGGCGATCTGCCTCGACATGGTCATTGGAAAACGCCACCGCCAGTGGATACAGGCAAAATTTTACCAATGAACAAATGAAGCCAGTGACGAACAACACCTCCAGCGGCACATCTTTCATGATTGCCAGCGGCAACGCCGCCACTGCCAGCACCAGCGCAAAACAGCGAATCAACAGCGCCCGGTCATAACGGTCCGACAGCCAGCCCAACGGCCACTGCACCAGTAGCCCGGCAAAAATGCAGCTACCCATGAACAGACCGACCTGTTCGGTGCTCAGCCCCTGTTGCGAGGCATACAGTGGCGCCAGACCGTAGAACGAGCCGATGATCAACCCCGCGCCCATCACCGTGCTCAATGACTGCGGCACGCGTTTCATAAAGAACCGCGGTTCCATGGGGGCCGGATGCAGTGCCGCCGGGTGAATCCGCTGGGTCAACGTCACCGGCACCAGGCACAGGGCGAAGCACAGCGCGACCAGCATCAGCAGTTCCGGACCGAGGCCCGGATGCATGACCAGAATCAGCTGACCCAGCACCAGCCCCAGATAAGAAGCAATCATGTAGCCGCTGAACACCGCCCCGCGTTGCGACGCTTCAGCCTGCTCGTTCAGCCAGCTTTCGATGACCATGTATTGGCACATCATGCCGAGGCCGACGATGACCCGCAGGAATATCCAC
Source organism: Pseudomonas sp. TMB3-21 (assembly GCF_054898145.1). NCBI lineage: Bacteria > Pseudomonadati > Pseudomonadota > Gammaproteobacteria > Pseudomonadales > Pseudomonadaceae > Pseudomonas > Pseudomonas sp. TMB3-21. The sequence continues at coordinate 118,524 of NZ_CM142718.1, forward strand.
GCCGGCAGCCAGTCCACCAGACCATGGCCCAGCACCGCCGCGCCGACGATCCCGGCGCAGGCCGAGTACGCTCGAATATGCCCGACCCGGGCGATCAACCGATGGCCGATCTTGCCGCCCAGTACCAGGCCAAAATAGTTGGCCGCCATCAACGCGCCGACCCACAGGCTGTCGACATTGTCGGCAGCCAGGCGCAGGGCAAGGTAAGTGCTGAGCAAACCAGAGCCGATCAGCATCATCAGCGAGGAGAAATACAGCGCTCGAAAAGGTTTCCAGATTTGGCGCATCGGCGTTCCGAGCGGCTCCTTGCAGTGAGTCACTCTGTGGGAGCAAGGCTTGCCCGCGATGACGGTGTGTCAGTCAACATGAATGTTGAATGTACCAACGTCTTCGCAGGCAAGCCTCGCTCCTGCAGAAATGGAGTTCGGGCTATCCGAAAAGATAGCCTGATGACGACGAATCGTCAGGCCTGGGCGGCCAGAACACGGCGCTCCCAGGGAGTAATTTCATCGAAGAAGCTGGTCAATTCCATGGACTTCGAAGCGACGTAGCCTTCGATGAACTCCGTGCCGAACAGTTCCTTCGCCAATTGACTACGCTTCAGACGCTCGAGAGCGGCGTGCAAGGTACACGGTAACGAAAGATTGTCCGGCACCTCGAATACGCCCTGAATCGCCTCGCTGGGCTCCAGCTTGTGCTCGATGCCATATAAACCGGCGGCCAGGCTCGCGGCGATGGCCAGGTATGGATTGGCATCGGCCCCCGGCAAGCGATTTTCGACCCGACGAGCGGCCGGCGAACTGGCCGGAATGCGCAGTCCGGCGGCGCGGTTGTCGTGTGACCAGCAGGCATTATTCGGCGATGCGAAGGGATGGCACAGGCGCTGGTACGAGTTGACGTTCGGCGCAAACAACGCGGTAAAGTCGGCCATGCCGGCCTGCTTACCGCCGATAAAGTGACGGAAGGTCGCGGTCGGTTCTCCTTTATCGTCGCTGAACACATTACGCCCGCTGCCGATCTCGACGATGCTCTGATGAATGTGCATCGAGCTGCCCGGGGTGTGCGCCAGCGGCTTGGCCATGCAGACCACGGTCAGGCCATGCTTGAGCGCAACTTCTTTGAGCAGATGTTTGAAAAGGAATGTCTGGTCGGCCAGCAACAGCGGATCGCCGTGCAGCAAGTTGATCTCGAACTGGCTGACGCCCATTTCGTGCATGAACGTGTCGCGGGGCAAATCAAGGGCCGCCATGCATTCATAGACTTCACTGAAGAAGGGACGCAAGCCGTTGTTGGAGCTGATGCTGAACGCCGAATGACCGTCTTCGCGTCGGCCGTCCAGACCCACCGGCGGCTGAAAGGGTTGGTTGGGATCGGTGTTCGGCGCAAAGACAAAAAATTCCAGCTCGGTCGCCACCACCGGCGCCAGGCCCAGCGCCGCGTAACGGGCGATGACCGCTTTGAGCTGGCCACGGGTCGACAGGTTGGAGCTTTCGCCGGTCAGCTCATCGGCGTCGCAGATGGCCAGGGCGCGTGGTTGCTTGCTCCAGGGCAAGCGGTGGATCTGTGCAGGGTCGGCGATCAACGCGAGGTCGCCGTCATCGCTGCCGTAGAACCGTGCCGGCGGATATCCGCCCATGATGCATTGCAGCAATACGCCCCGCGCCAGCTGCAAACGTCGTCCTTCGAGGAAACCCTCGGCGGTCATTACCTTACCGCGTGGTACGCCGTTCAAATCCGGCGTGACACATTCAATCTCATCAATGCCGGCCAATCGCTGCGCGAGTGAACCCTGGCCATCGGTTGTCATGACGCAATCCTTGTTGTTGTACGAGCCGCGAACGGCGACCTGCACAAAATAGGCTCCGCGTGTTCAGAATATCAAGCAGCTAAAACAAAAAGAAATATCAAGGCAGACACAGGCGGAACACGCCGCCGCCCAAGGCTCCGCCATTGCTGATCTCGGTGTGCCCGCCAATGCCATTGCGCTGATGTAACGCGGCAATGCGGCCGGCAAAATACAAGCCCAACCCTGTGCTGCCGCTGCTGTGATTGATGCCTTGCACGTAATCGGCCTGGCGCTCGATCATTTCTGGCGGGTAACCGTCACCGTCGTCGTTGACGGTCAATACCAACTGACCGGCTTCATCGCTGACGCTGATCAGCAGCGCATGGCGCGCGAAACGAATGGCGTTGTTGATGGTGTTGGCCAGCACTGAGGCGATCAATTCGCGGTCGAAAAAACCCAGCGGGCACAGCGGATCGACCTCATAGGTGGCCATGATCCCGCGACTGGCAAATACGTCCTGATGGCAGGCGAGTTGCGCTTCGATGAAGTCGTCCAGCTCGTGATATGCCGGTTGCAATGGCATCTGATTAACGCCGAGTTTGTACAACCCCAGCAGTTGCACCAGCATACTGTTGAGGTGGGCGAATTCGAAGTCGATCACGCCTTGCTCCGGCGTATTGCGCGCGGAGTCGGGCAAGCGCGTCAGCCATTGGCTATGGGCCTGCATCAACATCGCCAAGGAATTCTTCATGTCGTGCACGGTGGAGGCGATCACCGTGGAAAAATCGAGTGCCGGGTCGTCGTGATTCATTCGCCGAATGCCTTTTGTTTCAGTTTCTGGAAGCGCGCATGACGCGCGTCGGTATCAGGCATCAGGCCCACTGTTTTGAGGCAGGCCCGGCATTCCTCGAGCTCCGCCGACGGCACACTGGTATCGGTGCCGTGCAGCAGCGACTGGGCCATGTTCAGCGCGATGCTGATGTTCTTCGGCTGCAGCGCCAGGGCTTTGCGGAATACCTCACGCGCTTCCACCAGATTGCCGGTTTTGTACACCCGCACGCCCTGCCGGTTGAGGTCGGCTGCCGCGTTACCGGAATTGAGGATGCTCGGGTCGTCGGTCAGCTTGGCAATGCCCTGCATCACCGCGGGGTCGTCACCGTAAATTTCCGCGCAGTTTTTCAGCATCGAATTACCGGCTTCAGGCTGGCCAAGCACCTGCAACTGCTTGGCCACCAACAGCGCGGCTTCGGCGCTCATGAACTGCTCCATGCCATCGAGTCGCTGCATCGCCTGCTCCGTGAGCTTCTCGGCGGTTTCGGCGTCGTTGAGCAGCAGGCTGGTGGCTTTCATCAATCGAGCCCGGATTTGCAGGCCCGGATCGGTCGGGTTGTCCTTGGCCACTGCACTCAGCGTGGTGTTGATCTCCAGCCGGGTGCGCGTATCCAGGCCCTTGTCACTGCCTTTGCTGATCAGCGCGTGGGCCAGGCCAAGGTTGCTTTCTGCATCCTTGAAACGCGATTGCGCGCCTTGGCTCACGGCCTGCCGATAGGCTTTGGAAGCGGTCTCGAAATCTTCGTTGGCCATCGCCAGTTTGCCCAGCAGTGCCTGACGACGCACCGCCAGCGGTGACAGGCGAATCGCCTCCTCGAGAATCTCCTGCGCAGCCTTGCTGTCACCTTCGGCTATCAGCACATCGGCCATGCCGTCGTACAGCGCCGGCATCATCGGGAACACTTTCAGGGCTTTCTCGTAGACGCCTTTGGCCTGGCTGATCTGGCCGCGCTTGTGCAGCAATTTACCCAAACCCGCGAACGCCCAAGGCTGCGGTCGATCAGCGATGATGCTGTCATAGAGACGTTCCAGCGCTTCGTTCTGGTTGAGATCACGCAACGCATCGGCGCGGTAGCGCAGACACAACGGCGAATAGCGCGCGTCCTGTTTGCACAGGGCAATACACGCATTCAATACCTCCACCGGTTTGCCGCGATCCAGCGCTTGCAGGATCGGCTTGAGCAACGTCTTGCGCTGCTCCAGTCGCTCCAGCCGTTGCGCCAGACCTGCACGGTTGAACGGCTTGGTCAGGTAAGCATCGGGCTCGTGTTCCAGGGCACTGAGTACCATCGCCTGACTGGTTTCGGCCGTGACCATGACGAACACCGCTTCATGGCTGATCAGCTTTTCGATCATCAGGTCTTCAAGCACCTGCTGCCCGTTCTTCTTGCCATCGCCCAGGTGGAAATCCTGCAGGATGAAATCGTAGGCCTTCTGTGAACACATGCGCAGCGCCTGCTCGCCAGTATCAGCAGTGTCCACATCCTTCACGCCCAACTCGCGCAGCATCGAACGCACGGAACTGCGGAAATCCGAGAAATCATCGACGATCAGAAAACGCTTTTGGTGATACGACAGCATCGAGGATTTCCAGACAATTTATTGGAGAGGTCATGACTGTTCGGGTTATCGGCCAGCGGGGGCATTTATTGAAGGCGCGGGGGTGAGATTTTGCGTGCGGATGTTGACTGGGTTGGTGGTGAGTAAGGTGTTAATTGCAGGCGCAAAAAAGCCCCGTGAGGATTGATCCTACGAGGCATTTTTGAGAGCGATCAGGCCGTACCCTCACTGCCGCTCGCTTTCCGGGCAGGTTTGATCTCGCGAAAAAACGTTCGCCGATATTCAGAAGGTGACGTGCCGAGGTGAAGGCCGAATTGCTGCCTCAACGACAAGGGAGTTCCAAAACCCGCTTCACTGGCAACACATTCAATCGGCAAGTCAGTCGTTTCCAGGAGTTCTTGCGCTCTGACAACGCGCTCAGCGTTCAACCATTGCGAGACGGTACTGCCCGTCGCCTCCTTGAACTTGCGAGTGAACGTGCGCCTGCTCATTTTCGCCCTGTCCGCCAGGACGTCGAGCGACAGATCACTGGCAAGATTCATCCGGGCCCATATCAGCACATCCGACAGATGAGTCTCGCTGGACAGTTGCGGCACGGGATGCTCAACGTATTGAGCTTGTCCGCCCTGCCTGTACGGCGGTGTCACCAGCATCTTCGCTGTGCGATTCGCCACATCAGCACCCAGTCGCTGGCGGACCAGATGAAGGCAACAATCGATCGCCGCCACGGTTCCTGCAGAGGTCACGATATTGCCATCGCTGACGTAGAGCACCTCGGGCCTGAAGCGAACCGCAGGGAAACGTCGCGCAAACTCGTCCCGGACGGCCCAGTGAGTGGTTGCCTCTTTCCCGTCGAGTAACCCGGCATCTCCGAGCACAAATGCGCCCAAACATAGCCCGACGATGAGCTTTCCCTCGGCATTAGCCTGCTGGAGCGCCTGAACAAGCGTTGCAGATGCAGCAACCGATTGATCACCCCACGCTGGAATGACAATGACCTCAGCGGTCTTCATCAGCTCCAGACCTTGAGTGACCTCCAGGCCAATGCCTTGGTCGCAACTCACCATGCCCGGCGTTTCCGCACAGTAACTGACCTCATATTGAGGTTCATCCTGCGCGGATTGAGCAGTCCCCAGCACCACTCCCGGCACAGAAAGATGGAACAGGCTCACGCCGTTAAAAGCCAGCACGGCAACACGTATGGATTGCATCAGGCAGCCTCAGGGAAGATTCGTCAGTTGGCCCGATTATATCGCAATATGTCACTCGGGCCACTGTCAGGCTTCAAAGTATTCGGCAAGAATGGTGTTCTCGACGTATCAACAGGATTAATCAAATGAACTTCAGAACGCTTCCTCTTGCTCTCAGCCTTGCTTGCGCGGCTGCCGCCACACCCGCATTTGCAGGCTCAAACGTCTCCAATGCGCCAGATGCATCCCATAAGGTGGAGTTGCAGCAAGTTCGTAATGCCACGGTGAAAATCACCTACGGCGGCACGACCTTCCTGATCGACCCGATGCTGGCCAAAAAGGGAGCCTACCCAGGGTTTGAAAATACCTACCGCAGCAACCTGCGCAATCCGCTGGTTGATCTGACCGAATCGCCCGCAGAAGTGATCGCCGGCGTCGACGCCGTCATCGTCACGCATACGCACCTTGACCACTGGGACGATGCTGCACAAAAAGCGCTGCCCAAAGACATCCCACTGTTCGCTCAACATGAAGAAGATGCACAGCTGATTCGCTCCCAGGGTTTCAAGAATGTGCGGGTATTGACTGGTGAAGCTGAATTCGGCGGCGTCAAAATCACCAAGACCGGTGGTCAGCATGGCACCGACGAAATGTATGCCGTACCCGCGCTTGCGAAACCTCTGGGCGAAGCCATGGGCGTGGTTTTTCAAGCGCCAGGCTACAAGACGCTCTACCTCGCCGGTGACACTATCTGGCGTAAAGAGGTCGACCAGACCATCGAGAAATATCACCCCGAGGTCATCGTGCTCAATGCCGGGAAAGCAAAAATGACCGGCTTTGAGGGTGCGATCATCATGGGTGAAGAGGACGTTCTGCGCGCTTCAAAGGCCGCCAAAGACGCGAAAATCGTCGCCGTGCACATGGACGCCATCAACCATATGTCCCTGACCCGTGAAGAATTGCGCACCTATGTCAAGAAGCAGGGTATCGAGAGTCGCGTAGATATTCCGGAAGACGGCGCATCGCTGGCGTTCTGATTCTTTACGTTCAGCCGCGGTGGTCAGCAGGTCGCCGCGGTTGTTTAATCGGGCAATAACTAAAGGTTCACAAATACTGATTTAACGAACATTCAAAGGGTAGGAGCATCGCGGACCATGATTTCGCTCCTGTGCTTGATCCATCGCCATCCTCGCCCTTCCTTCCCGAAGGTGCGAGCCCGTCCGTGGCAAGATCTCCTGCTCCATATCATTCTGGCTTTTTGCACCCTGTGGCACTGCCGTCATGCGCGCCCACCAGACACAGCCCTCGCATTCATGTGAAACCGTTGCCGAACACGGCCGAACACAATCCAATGAAGAGCGAACCCATGACCGCCATGAATAATGCCGTCATCCCCGCCGCCGAGCGGACGAATTCCTATTACAGCGCAACCCTTAAGCATGAGACCGACTACCCGACCTTGCAGGGTGAAGTGAGTGTTGACGTCGTCATCATCGGCGGTGGTTTTACGGGCGTTGCCAGCGCGGTGGAACTGGCCGAGCGCGGCCTCAAAGTCGCCCTGATCGAAACTCACAAAATCGGCTGGGGGGCGAGCGGTCGCAACGGCGGTCAGGTCACCAGCAGCCTGTCTGGCGACGAGGCCATGCGCAAGCAGATGCGCGAGTCGCTCGGCACGCAAGTGGACGACTTTATCTGGTGCCTGCGCTGGCGCGGCCAGGAAATTATCGAGTCCCGCGTCGCCAGGTACGGCATCGACTGCGACCTCAAGCACGGTCATCTGCATGCAGCGATGAAACCCGCTCATATGAACGAGCTGCGCAGCTTCCATGATGAAGCGCAACGTCGCGGCCTGGGTGACAGCGTCACCTTGCTGGACCGCGCCGAAATACGAAACCACCTGGCAAGCGAGCAGTATTTGGGCGCGCTGAAGAACACCCGAAATCTGCACCTGCACCCGCTCAACCTGTGCATCGGCGAGGCACGCGCGGCAGAGAGTCTGGGTGTGCAGATCTACGAGCACTCCGAGGTGCTGGGGATCGTCCACGGCGACCGTCCGGCTGTCATCACCGCACAGGGTCGAGTCAATGCAACACAAGTGATGCTGGCCGGTGACGTTTATCACGCGCTCGAACCCAAGCAGCTCAAGGGCAAAATCTTCCCGGCGATGGGCGGCATCGTGACCACCGCGCCTCTGGGTGTCCTGGCCCGACAACTCAACCCCTACGATTTGGCAGTTTATGACTGTCGTTTTGTCCTCGACTACTACCGCATGACCGCCGACGGCCGCTTGCTGTTCGGTGGCGGCGCCAACTATTCCGGACGTGACTCACGGGACATTGCCGGCGAACTGCGTCCCTGTATCGAACGTACATTTCCACAGCTCAAGGGTGTGGACATCGAGTACCAGTGGAGCTGCGCCATGGGCATCGTGGTCAACCGCATTCCACAGCTTGGCAAGCTGTCGAGCAACGTCTGGTACTGCCAGGGTTATTCGGGGCACGGCATCGCCACCAGCCATATCATGGGCGAAATCATGGCCGAAGCGATCACCGGCAGCCTCGGCCGCTTCGATACCTTCGCCAGCTGCAAGCACATCAAGGTGCCGTTCGGCGACGTCTTCGGCAACCCGATGCTGGCGGCAGGCATGTGGTATTACCAGATGCTGGAAAAGCTGCGCTGAGGTCCCGGCTCTGCGCGACCCGCCGAGCCGTTCATCTCAATGCACCAATTCTGCTACCACCCATGTAGCACTCGGTAACATTCGGCGCTATCAGGGTGCGTCTTTTCAGCGACGCACTCTGGCCCGCCCCGCCCTGCAAAGGCGCATACAACCATGGCGTAATTTGTGCATCTCAACCCACTCCACTCTTGCCTGAAATCGCCATGCGCCCCAAGGAACTCAAACTGTGGATCACCGGTGTCGCCCATCTGCTTGACCTGCCTGCGGGACATGCACGCTTAGCGGCGTTAACCCATTGGTTGCGCCAGGTGTGCCCGGTCGACCATTTCGTCCTGTTCGTCTATGAAGGCAATCATCGGCCGTTGGCATTGTTCGATACCTTTGCCGCCGACAAGCGTGCGGTGTACGTCGATGATTATCAGTGTGGGCCGTATCTGCTCGATCCTTTCTACCTCGCCTGCATTCGCGGGCAGGCGCCCGGGCTGTGGCGATTGCGTCAGTTCGCGCCCGATCACTTCTACCTTGGCGAGTACTACCTGACCTATTACCAGCAGACCGGTCTTGCCGAAGAGGTAGCGTTTTTCGTCGAACTCGGCGGCGGTGCCATGGCCGTCCTGTCGTTGATGCGCTCCTCGGCCAGCTGCGCGTTCAGCCGTGAGGAAATGCAACTGATCGAGTGTGCGCAAACGGTCGTCGAACAGGTGATCAACGAGGCCTGGCGCTTGCGTCAGGCGCAAGAACCGCGTCCGGCGCACGACCTCGATTTCAAAATCCGCGAAGCTTTCGATCAGTTCGGCGCGCACATCCTCACCGGCCGTGAACAGGAGATTGTCCAGCTGCTGCTGCGTGGCCACTCCAGTGCCTCGGTGGCCGAACAACTGAGCATCAGCCCCGGCACGGTGAAGATTCACCGCAAGCACATCTACGCCAAACTCGGCATCTGCAGCCAGTCCGAATTGCTCGGCTTGTTTATCCGCGACCTCACCGGCCAGGAGCTCCTTGTCGAAGCCTGACACCTGAAAGCGACTCTATCCCCCAAGGGATATATACAGCGCAAAACCACGATTGCTAGTTTGATTCCCGACGCGATGATTCATCACTGCAAGGGAGCCCGCACCGTGAATGACAACCCGCCAAGCGATATCGAATTCTGCAACGTGGTCAAACGTTATGGCGAGGTGTCGGCCGTCGATGGCCTGAACTTCGCGGTACGCCGTGGCTCGTTCCATTCCTTCCTCGGCGGTTCGGGCTGCGGCAAAACCACCACCCTGCGCATGATCGCCGGCTTCGAACAACCCACCAGCGGTGAAGTGCGCCTGGCCGGCAAAAGCGTCGCCGGTGTACCGGCATTCGAGCGACCGGTGAACATGGTGTTCCAGCATTACGCCCTGTTCCCGCACCTGACGGTGGCGCAGAACATCGCCTATGGCCTGCGCTATCGCACGCCACGGCCGGACAAGAAAACCCAGCTGCGCATGGCCGATGAAGCACTGGAGATGGTGCGGCTCAGCGGCTTCGGCCAACGCAAGCCCAGTGAGCTGTCCGGTGGTCAGCAACAACGCGTCGCCCTCGCGCGGGCGCTGGTCAACAAGCCGACCGTATTGCTGCTCGACGAGCCACTGGCAGCGCTTGATCGCAAGTTGCGCAAGGAAATGCAATCGGAATTGCTGCGTCTGCAACGCGAGGTCGGCATCACGTTTGTGCTGGTCACCCACGACCAGGAAGAAGCCTTGTCGATGAGTGACAGCATCAGCGTGATGCACAACGGTTCGATCATCCAGACCGCCACCCCGGAACAGCTTTACGAAGCCCCGGCCAGCCGTTACGTCGCCGACTTCATCGGTGAATCCAATCTGTTCAATGGCACCGTCCGCCACCTGCACGGCAATTCGGTAGTGCTGCGTACCGAACACGGCCTGGAACTGACCAGCCCGTTGACGCCCACCGGCAAAGCCTTGAGCGCCGACGCCGCCGGTTGCATTGCCGTGCGCCCGGAGTTGATCAGCATCGCAGGCGCCAATGCCGACCTGGCCCGCGAGGTGAAACTGCACGGCTGTGTGGAAGACCGCATCTACCTCGGTAATTCCACCGAATACCGCGTACGCACCGAAGCCTTTGGCGTGGTGTGCGTGCGAGTGCCGCGCCAGCAGGATCACGGCAGTCATGCATTCGAACACGGCGCGGCAGTGAGCGTCGGCTGGGATCACGCCAACGGCCTGGCCATGGCGTTGTAAATCATCGACTCGATTCATCAACCGGATGTGGAGCGCGTTATGGACCAGAAGACCTTTATCAAAACCCTGCGCAGTTGGCAGAACGGCTCGATCAGCCGCCGCGATTTCCTTGGCCGTACGGGCCTGGGGATTGCCGCAGCGGTGGTCGCGGTCAACGTGCCCGGCCTGCTGATGTCCAGTGCGCAAGCGGCCGAGCAGGCCAAGCTGGGTGATCGCCTGTCGCTGGCGACGTGGCCGAACTACCACAGTCAGGAAAACCTCGACGCCTTCGCCAAAACCACCGGCGCCCGCGTCTCCATGAGCGTGTTCGGGTCCAACGAAGAGATGCTCGCCAAGTTGCAGGCCGGTGGCAGCGGCTGGGACGTGCTGGTGCCCACCAACTACACCATCAGCACCTACGTGGGCCTGGGATTGATCGAGCCGCTGGATCTGTCGCGCATTCCCAATTTCGATGCGTCGGCGTTCCAACAAAAGTTCATGGCCCAAGGCACAGTGGACGGTAAGGTTTACGCGGTGCCAAAAAACTGGGGCACCACGGGCATGCTCTACGACAGCGGCAAACTGAAGAACGGCCCTGCCAGCTGGAAAGAGTTCTGGGCGGCCGCGCAAGGCCCTGCCAGCGGCAGGACGATCGTTCACGATTACCAGTTGACCGCCATCGGTAACGCCCTGAAAAGCTTCGGCTACAGCTTCAATTCTCTCGACCCGAAAGAACTGGCCGATGCCGAAAAACTGCTGATCGACGTCAAGCCGCACCTGTTTGCGATCAACTCCGATATCCAACCGTCCATGCGCAGTGGCGATGCCTGGCTGGCGATGTCCTGGACCGGCGATGCCTCCCAATTGCATCGCGACAACGCGAAGATGCAGTTCGCACTGGGCAAGGAAGGCGGCGAGTTGTGGAGTGATTTCTTCGCCATCCCGAAAAGCTCGGAGCACAAGGACGCGGCTTACGCGTTCATCAATTATCTGCTCGATCCGCAGCACAACAAGCTCGAAGTGTTGAGCCACGGCTACCCGAGCGGCGACAAACGCGTCGATGCCTTGCTGCCCGCCGCGATGCTCGACGATCCGATCATGTACCCGGCCGCCGAAGCGCTCAGCCCGCTGGAGTTCGGCGCCGCCGCCACGCTGACCAGCCCGGCACGCGCCGAACTGATGGCGCGCTTCAAGTCCGCCTGATCATGGCCAATGAGGAGTCACCCATGAACACCGCCGCCCACCCGCAAACGGTGTCGCCGGGCCATGTCCTGTCAGTTGGGGTTCGCCAGCGGCGCAGCCTCGGCCGACGGATCACCCTGCTGATGCTCCTGCCTTCTACCTTGTGGTTCCTGCTGCTGTTGCTGATGCCGCTGGTGATCATCCTGGTCTTCAGTTTCGGCGAGCGCAGCGCCGTGGGCGGTTACGCCGGTGGCTTCACCCTGGCCAATTATTTAAACCTTGGCTCCCGTGGCGCAGCGTTCAGCAACACGCTGATGCTGGCGCCGCTGGGCACGCTGGTGTGCCTGGTGGCCGCCTACCCGCTGGCGTACTTTCTGGCGGTCAAGGTCACCCGCAACCGCTCGCTGTTGCTGACACTGGTGATCGTGCCGTTCTGGACGAGTTTCCTGATCCGCACGTACGCGTGGATCTTCATCCTCAGCGGCAAAGGCATTCCGGCTTTGCTCGCCAGCCTGGGCCTGGAAGACGTGCGGCTGATCAACACGCCATGGGCGGTGCTGATCGGCATCGTCTACGGCTACTTGCCGCTGATGGTGTTCCCGATTTACGTCAGCCTGGAAAAACTCGACAAATGCCTGCTCGAAGCCTCGGCCGACCTCGGTGCCAGCGCGTTCGAAAGCTTTCGGCGGATCACTCTGCCGCTGTCCGCGCCTGGGATCATTACCGGGGTGATGCTGGTGTTCATTTTGCTGATGGGTGAATTCCTGATCCCGGCGATTCTCGGTGGCGGCAAAGTGTTCTTCGTCGGCAATGCATTGGTCGATCTATTCCTGCAATCGCGCAACTGGCCTTTCGGCAGCGCGTTGGCAATGACCCTGGTGGCGATGATGCTGCTGATCATCGGTGTGTATCTGAAACTGGTGGCGCGCTACGGCGGCCGCCCTGCCGATGGAGGTGTGTGACATGTGGCTGCGCAGCTATTCGACTTCGCTCTACCTTTTTCTCTACGCACCGATTGCCTTGATCGTGCTGTTCAGCTTCAACGCCGGGCGCAGTGGCCTGGCGTTTGAATGCTGTTCGGTGCAGTGGTTTGGTCGCGCCTTCGGCAACCCGTTCATCATGGAAGCGCTGGGCAATAGCGCGTTCATTGCCTTCACGTCGGCGGTCATCGCCACCCTGTTCGGGACGTTGGCAGTATTCGGGCTGCAACGTGCAGGCAAGAAAGTGCGCCTGTTGTTCGATGCGCTGACCTACTGCGCGATCATCGTGCCGGGCATCGTCATCGGCATCTCGACACTGATTGCGTTCATCACGCTGTTCGACTTGATCAACCCGATGCTGATGACCTGGCTACCGAGCGTGCCGCGCTTGAACATGGGCTTCTTCACCGTGATCGCCGCGCATTCATTGTTCACCATGGCCCTAGTGATGGTGATCGTGCGCACCCGTGTCGACTCCCTGGACAAGGCCTTGCTCGAAGCTTCGGCGGACCTGTACGCGCCGCCGATGCAAACGTTCTGGCGGGTCACCCTGCCGCAGATCAGCCCGGCGATCATGGCCGGATTCCTGCTCGCGTTCACCTTCAGCTTCGACGATTTCATCATCGCGTTTTTCGTCGCTGGCTCGGAAACGACCTTGCCGATTTACATTTTCTCATCGATCCGCCGCGGTGTGACACCCGAAATCAACGCGGTCTCGACCGTCATCATCTGCGCTTCACTGGCGCTGCTATTCACTTCCCGCTCGCTGCAAAACCGCCGCACCGGCGTTCAGGAGTCAGACCATGCGTGATCAGCTTTACATCAACGGAGAGTGGGTCAGCCCGGATCTGGGTGGCTATCTGGATGTCATCGACCCGGCCACCGAACAGGTTTTCCATCGGGTGGCGGCGGGCACCGAAGAAGACATCGATCACGCGGTGCGCGCCGCCCGACGCGCGTTCGATAACGGCTGGAGCCAAACCACCGGTGCCGAGCGCGCGCAATGGCTGGAAGCATTGGCCGACGAACTGGAAAGCAGCCAGCAGGTACTGGCCGAACTGGAAGTGCGCGACAACGGCAAGCCATTGCCCGAAGCCCAGTGGGATGTCGGCGATGCCATCGGCTGCTTTCGCTACTACGCTCGCCTGGCCCGCGAACTGGATCAGCAGCAGGATCGACCGCTGGCATTGCCGGACGCACGCTTTCGCTGCCGCATTCGCCATGAACCGATTGGCGTTGCAGGGCAGATCATTCCATGGAACTACCCGCTGCTGATGGCCGCCTGGAAAGTCGCGCCGGCCCTGGCCGCCGGCGCCACGCTGGTGCTCAAACCCTCAGAGCTGACATCGCTCTGCGCGCTGGAACTGGCGGCGGCCGCTGACCGCGTCGGTTTACCGGCCGGGGTGCTGAACGTGGTGACAGGGCTCGGTGCCGATGCCGGCAGTCCGCTGACCGAGCATCCCGGTGTGGACAAACTGGCCTTCACCGGCAGCGTGCCCACCGGGCAAAAAATCATGTCGGCAGCCGCGCGCGACATCAAGAACCTCAGCCTCGAACTGGGCGGCAAGTCTGCGTTCATTGTGTTCGACGACGCCGACATCGACGCCGCAGTTGAGTGGATTCTGTTCGGCATTTTCTGGAACCAGGGCCAGGTGTGCAGCGCTACTTCACGTTTGTTGGTGCAGGAAAACATCGCCTCGCGATTGATCGAAAAACTGGTCGAAGAAACCCGCAAGATCACCATAGGTCCGGGGATGGAAACGGGCGTATTGCTTGGCCCGCTGGTCAGCCAAGGCCAACACGATAAAGTTCTCGGTTTCATTGATCAGGGCCTTGCCAGTGGCGCCCGCCTGCTCACTGGCGGCCGGCGGCCGCCGCATCTGCCTGAAGGCTATTTCATCGAACCGGCGATCTTCGACGAACCGGGACACAGCAGCATTCTCTGGCGCGAAGAGGTGTTCGGCCCGGTGCTGTGCATCAAACGCTTCAAGACCGAAGAGCAAGCCGTGCAAATGGCCAATGCCAGCCGCTTCGGTCTTGCTGCAGCGGTCATGAGCGCGGATCTGCAACGCACCGCACGTGTGGCCAACCAACTGAGGGCGGGGATTGTCTGGATCAACTGCTCGCAACCGACCTTCGTCGAGGCGCCGTGGGGCGGGATGAAACACAGCGGCATCGGCCGAGAACTCGGCGAGTGGGGATTGCACAATTACCTGGAGGTCAAACAGGTGACCGAGTACATCGGTGACCAGCCGTGGGGGTGGTATTTGAAATAGTGGCTTTCAGATATTAGCTATAAAAAAGCCCCGCACGAGTATGACCCGGCGGGGCTTTCTTTTGCCTGATGCTGCCGCCCTGCCGCTACCGCTAATCGATCGGTAAGGGGGAAGCCTTGAGAGGCGAGAAGTAGTTGGTGTCCCAGGCGGGGTTCGAACCTGCAACCTTCCCCTTAGGAGGGGGATGCTCTATCCAATTGAGCTACTGAGACACAAATCGCAGCTGCAAAGCGAGCAGCGATGGACGCCGTGCATGGTAACGGCCAAGCCCGTTTTTGTCATGTAGTCCGTGGGGCCTTTTAAGTGTAGGCAAGCGGTACGCATCCACCTGGAATTCGCCCGCCGTGCAAATTGCATGACCCCGGAATCGTTGCCATGCAAAACGCAATGTGCCAGCCTACCGAAAATCCTCTAATTTACTGTTTTTAAAGGAATTAATAGGCTTTAGACTCTTGGCACGGAGGCTGCTTCTGCTGTTCACAAGAACAACGGAGGCAGGCTCATGAACAGCGCCCTTTTACTCTCGAATGCGGTCGCACTGGCAGTTTTGGTGGGGTTTCACTTTGCCCAGGATAAAAGCACCAATCCAGTAGCCCAGCACATGCCGCATTACCTCCAGGTACAAAAGGCGCCGCAACTGGCTGTCATGAGTGACCAACGTGGATTCGTTGGCCAGGAAGTCAGTCAGCATAGTCCGCTGCCAGTCGCACCAACTTCCGACCGTTTGGTATTTTGATTCATTTTTTCAGGAGTGCAGCATGTCGAAATCAGCAGCAGGTTTTTTCATTTTGGCCCTATTGAGCGGCGTGATCCATTTCACCGTCGTGAAGACTGCGGAGCTGACCCTGCCCCTGATTGCCTGCGGCATTTTCTCGACATTCTTCCTTCTGGCGCTAATAGCCGGGCGCAAGTTCAAATTTGATCCGGTGCTGCGCTGATATCGCTACGGCTACCTTCCCGATCTTTCCCTCAGATTTGCCCTCAACACATCGTCACGCCCTATTCTGAGTGTGCCGCACTGCCGTCCATCGTGATTTGCAGCCTTTGTCAAAATGCCACTAGTAAATCGGCCAATTGCCACTATCCTCCATACCGTAGGGAACGGTGGTTGAATCCGCAGATCTTGCACCTTTAGACGTCTCTGGCGTTCGCGGGGTGCAATCGGACGCGGCGGTGATGTGGATGTTTTGAGTTTTCCAACCAGTCCGCATTTCTGACAATTGGTGCTGGCACAAAGCCTCTATTCAGTTCAATATTTGTCACAGAATTGACGCCAATGAACTGGCTGCTTTAAGGCATGATGCGAGCCCTTATCAATCCAGGTTGAACATTTGGCCAGAGCTCTTGTCCTATCAGACATCCTGCGGCCAATCCCGAGAACCGCTCCCCTGAACTAACCGGTTAAATATATGCGCCCATTGAAACAGGCAATTTATTCCAGCCGTACGGCTGACAAGTTCGTCGTACGTCTGCCAGACGGAATGCGTGAACGCATTGCCGAGGTGGCTCGCAATCATCATCGCAGCATGAACTCCGAAATCATCGCGCGCCTTGAGCAAAGCCTGATTCAGGAAGGCGCACTGGGCGAAGAACTGAGCATGCGCCTGGACAGCCCTGAGCTGTCACTCCACGAACGTGAACTGCTGCAACGTTTCCGTCAGCTTTCGCACCGCCAGCAGAATGCTCTGGTGTCGCTGATTGCTCATGACGCAGAATTGGCCGCAGACGCTTCCTGATACACCCGAACACTTAAGGCCGGCTTGATTGCCGGCTTTTTTTTGTCCGAAATTCAGGCAAAAAAAACCCGCCGATCTGGCGGGTTTTTTGGCATTTAAAATCAGAGCAGGAAGATCGTCGCCAGCCCCAGGAAGATGAAGAAGCCGCCACTGTCGGTCATGGCGGTGATCATCACACTGGCGCCCATCGCCGGATCGCGACCCAGCCGCACCAGAGTCATGGGGATCAACACGCCCATCAAAGCGGCAAGCAACAAGTTGAGCGTCATGGCTGCGGTCATCACCACACCGAGAGACCAGCTGTCATAGAGCAGATAGGCAACGATACCGATCACCCCACCCCAGACCAGACCATTGATCAAACCGACTGCCAGCTCCTTGCGCATCAGGCGTGATGTATTGCCGGTGCTCACCTGATCCAGCGCCATGGCCCGAACAATCATGGTGATGGTCTGGTTACCCGAGTTTCCGCCGATACCGGCCACGATCGGCATCAACGCCGCTAACGCCACCAGTTTTTCGATCGAGCCCTCAAACAGACCGATGACTCGAGAAGCAATAAACGCAGTGACCAGATTGACCGCCAGCCAGGCCCAACGGTTACGCAGGGACTTCCAGACCGAGGCGAAAATATCTTCCTCTTCACGCAGACCCGCCATGTTGAGAACTTCGTTTTCGCTCTCTTCACGAATCAGGTCGACCATTTCATCGATGGTCAGACGGCCGATGAGCTTGCCGTTCTTGTCGACGACAGGAGCCGAGATCAAGTCGTAACGTTCGAATGCCTGTGCCGCATCGTAGGCATCTTCGTCGGGATGGAAACTCACCGGGTCGCTGGCCATGACCTCGGCCACCTGTTTCTCCGGGTCGTTGACCAACAGACGCTTGATCGGCAGCACGCCCTTGAGCACACCGTCGTAATCGACCACAAACAACTTGTCGGTATGCCCCGGCAATTCCTTGAGGCGGCGCAGGTACCGCAAAACGACTTCGAGACTGACATCCTCACGGATCGTCACCATCTCGAAGTCCATCAGCGCACCGACCTGTTCCTCGTCATAGGACAAGGCCGAGCGAACGCGTTCGCGCTGCTGGCTATCGAGGGTTTCCATGAGCTCATGGACGACATCTCGCGGCAGCTCGGAGGCCAGATCAGCGAGTTCATCGGCGTCCATGTCTTTGGCGGCGGCCAGAAGCTCATGATCATCCATGTCGGCGATCAGCGTTTCACGCACCGAGTCGGACACTTCAAGCAGGATGTCGCCATCGCGATCAGCTTTGACCAGCTGCCACAGCGTCAGGCGATCGTCCAGCGGCAGGGCTTCTAGGATGTAGGCGACGTCGGCGGAGTGCAGGTCATCGAGCTTGCGTTGCAGCTCGACCAGGTTCTGCCGATGAACCAGGTTCTCGATACGGTCGTGATTCGGGCCTTCCTGACGATGCGTCAGGTCTTCGACCACGCGCTGACGCTGCAACAGCTCAACAACTTGAGCGAGGCGGTCCTGTAGGCTTTCTTGTGTTTTCTTTACTTCAACTTCAGACATAGGCGAACTCCACTCCCAGCAGCGGGGCACGCCGGAAGGATCAATCAGTCAATTCATGATTGGAAAAACGGTTTACTGAGTAACTACTGGGTAAGTCCATGGAGGTATTCCACAAGCCCCGGCGGGGCTGACGGGCGCAATGATACACCGCCCGACGGTTTTTAACGTTAAAAAATCGCGGCTGAAACAAGCGCTTGCGAGACAAACCTGAGCAGCGGTCTGATGCCTGCAAATGCGACGACTCATCCTGAAAAGAAAACACACCCGCATTCAAAAATGAAGCAGCTACGCTTTGCAGCAAACCGTCATGGAGGACGCTTGAATGTCACTGCTTATTCGCTGCTTTTTGCTGATCGCCCTGCCCTGCCTGCCGTTCGCAGTCAGTGCGAGCACTGTGCACCGATGCGAAGCCAGCGACGGGCGCGTCACGTTCACGACACTGAGCTGCGCAGCCGGGGAAAGTTTTTTGGTTCAGGAGGTGCGCACCTTTACGCCGGGATCCATCGTGGGAATGATGCCGGAGGCAGAGTCACGCGAAACATCAGGTATGACAATCAAAAGGAGAGAACCAACTGTCGTCGGCCGTAGCGAAGACAAGTGCGGCACCTTGATCAGCGCCAGGGAACGGCGCGAAGCAATCATCAACCAGCGGATTGTCGCTGGTATGAGCCTGCAAGATGTGGAAAGCGCATTGGGCAAACCTGACAAGGTCAGCATTCGCAATTCCGCTACAAGTTATCGGTACGACACGAAGCGAGGACGCAGCGCGCATATCGAATTTGACGAGAGAGGATGCACCAGGGAAAAAGCCAAATCCCGGACAGCAAAAAGCCCGCGTTAGACGCAGGCTTTTTGGTGTTTGGTGCACTCGACAGGATTCGAACCTGTGACCGCTCGGTTCGTAGCCGAGTACTCTATCCAGCTGAGCTACGAGTGCATATGTGGTTTTATACCAGATCACAACTGGTTGAAGCCAAGTCATTTGCGTTACTGCAAACAACTCTTAAATGGTGCACTCGACAGGATTCGAACCTGTGACCGCTCGGTTCGTAGCCGAGTACTCTATCCAGCTGAGCTACGAGTGCATTTGTTGCCGCGCATTATAGGCCGTCGAATCTTTTTGTAAAGCGCTTTTTCTAGTAATTTCAACCACTTACCGGAGAAGCCAGATTACAACGTACTACGCAAATAATGGCGGAGAACGGGGGATTCGAACCCCCGACACCCTTTTGAGGTGTACTCCCTTAGCAGGGGAGCGCCTTCGGCCACTCGGCCAGCTCTCCGCAACACGGGGCGTATATTAACCAGCTTCTTCCCCGTTTGCAAACATAAAAAACGATAAAAATTAATGGCTTGGTTCTTCGTCCTTCTCTTTCTTTATACGCAGGTAAATTTCCTCACGGTGGACCGCAACCTCTTTCGGGGCGTTGACACCGATGCGCACTTGATTTCCTTTAACGCCGAGCACGGTCACGGTGATTTCGCCATCACCAATAATCAGGCTTTCTGCGGACCGACGAGTCAGAATCAGCATACCTTTCTCCTCACGCATTTCATTTCAGGGACAACAGTCTGCAAAAAAAAGGCACTCGACCCACAACCTTGAGCGGTCGCAGCCCTACATGCCTGAGTATTGACCAGCGCAGGCAAAAGAACAGGTTCGCCGCGCCATTCAAGAAAACAAAAGGGCGCGGTTAGACCGCGCCCTTCGGCAAACGCATCACTCGCCCTGTCGGGCCGGAGCGTCCAGTTCGAAAGCCGTGTGCAGGGCGCGCACAGCCAGCTCCAGGTACTTCTCTTCGATGACCACGGAAACCTTGATTTCCGAAGTCGAGATCATCTGGATGTTGATGCTTTCTTTCGCCAGGGATTCGAACATGCGACTGGCCACGCCTGCGTGCGAGCGCATGCCGACGCCGACGATCGAGACCTTGGCGATCTTGGTATCACCAACCACTTCACGAGCACCGATTTCATCAGCCGTCTTTTTCAGCACGGCTTCGGCGGCCTGGTAGTCGTTACGGTGCACGGTGAAGGTGAAGTCGGTGGTGTTATCGTGCGCAACGTTCTGCACGATCATGTCCACTTCGATGTTCGCGGCACTGATCGGGCCGAGAATCTTGAACGCAACACCCGGGGTGTCTGGCACGCCACGGATGGTCAGCTTGGCTTCATCGCGATTGAAAGCGATGCCGGAAATGATCGGCTGTTCCATGGTTTCCTCTTCATCAATAGTAATGAGGGTGCCCGGACCCTCCTTGAAGCTGTGCAGAACGCGCAGCGGTACGTTGTACTTGCCGGCGAATTCCACCGCACGGATCTGCAACACCTTGGAACCGAGGCTGGCCATTTCCAGCATCTCTTCAAAGGTAATCTTGTCCAGACGCTGAGCCACGGAAACCACGCGCGGGTCGGTGGTGTAGACGCCATCGACATCGGTGTAGATCTGGCATTCGTCAGCCTTCAAGGCTGCCGCCAGCGCCACGCCGGTAGTGTCGGAACCGCCACGACCGAGGGTGGTGATGTTGCCGTGCTCGTCGACGCCCTGGAAACCGGCGACGACTACGACACGACCGGCCTTCAGGTCACCGCGAATTTTCTGATCGTCAATCTGCAAGATACGCGCTTTGTTGTGCGCGCTGTCCGTCAGAATCCGCACCTGATTGCCGGTGTAAGACACCGCCGGCACACCGCGCTTGATCAGCGCCATGGCCAACAGTGCAATCGTCACCTGCTCGCCGGTGGAAACGATGACATCCAGTTCACGCGGAACCGGCTGGTCGTCACCACTAATTTGCTTGGCCAGATCGATCAGACGGTTGGTCTCGCCGCTCATTGCAGACAGCACGACCACCAGGTCATCGCCGGCATCGCGGAATTTCTTAACCTTGTCGGCGACCTGCTCGATTCTCTCGACAGTGCCGACCGAGGTGCCTCCAAATTTCTGTACGATCAAAGCCATTTCAAAGCCGCCTCAGCCCATGAAGGGCGCCCAAATAATCAATCAAACAACGTTCCGGCCCGCACTGGACCGCGGGCCGGAAACGCTGCCTTATAGACCCTGCTCTACAAATGGAACGGTCAGGGCCAATGCGGCATCCAGTGCGCCAGCGTCAATACCGCCGCCCTGCGCCATGTCTGGACGACCACCGCCCTTCCCGCCCACTGCCGCAGCGGCTTGCTTCATCAAATCACCGGCTTTGAGTTGGCCAGTCAGGTCTTTGGTTACACCTGCAACCAGAACGACCTTTTCCTCATGGACACTGCCGAGCAGGATCACTGCGCGGCCGAGTTTGTTTTTCAGTTGATCGACCAGCGCCAGCAGCGCCTTGCCGTCCTGACCGTCCAGACGCACGGCCAGCACTTTCACACCTTTGACATCCAGCGCGGAGGCCGACAGATCGTCGCCCGCCGCGCTGGCGGCCTTGGCCTGCAACTGCTCGAGTTGCTTCTCCAGCAGACGGTTGCGCTCCAGCACAGCCGACAGCTTGTCGATCAGGTTTTCGCGGCTGCCCTTGACCAGGTTGGCCGCTTCCTTGAGTTGTTCTTCTGCAGCATTCAGGTACGCCAGTGCCGCAGCGCCGGTGACAGCCTCGATACGACGCACGCCAGAAGCCACACCGCCTTCGCTGATGATTTTCAGCAGGCCGATGTCGCCGGTACGATTGGCGTGGATACCGCCGCACAGTTCGACCGAGAAATCGCCCATGCTCAGCACACGCACGCTGTCGCCGTACTTCTCGCCGAACAGCGCCATGGCGCCTTTCTGCTTGGCGGTTTCGATGTCGGTTTCTTCGGTTTCAACCGGAGAGTTCTTGCGAATCTCGGCGTTGACGATGTCTTCCAGTGCTTTCAGTTGCTCCGGCTTGATGGCTTCGAAGTGGCTGAAGTCGAAGCGCAGGCGCTGACTGTCAACCAAGGAGCCTTTCTGCTGAACATGCTCGCCCAGCACTTTGCGCAAAGCGGCGTGCAGCAAGTGCGTCGCCGAGTGGTTGAGCGCCGTCGCGTTACGGACTTCCGCTTCCACATGAGTCTCAACCGGCGCCCCGATGGTCAGGCTGCCCGATGCCAACACGCCGTGGTGCAGGAACGCGCCACCGGTCTTGGTGGTGTCACGCACATCGAAACGACCGCCGCTGGCTTGCAGGTAACCACTGTCGCCAATCTGACCGCCGGATTCGGCGTAGAAAGGGGTTTGATCGAGAACGACCACGCCCTCTTCGCCTTCACTCAATACGTCGACCGCCCGACCTTCTTTATAGAGGCCAACCACTTTCGCCGAACCGCTGGTGGCTTTGTAACCGGTGAACTCGGTGGCCACATCAACCTTGACCAGGCTGTTGTAGTCCATGCCGAAGGAGCTGGCGGAACGGGCACGGACGCGCTGGGCTTCCATTTCACGCTCGAAGCCCGCTTCGTCGAGCGTCAGGTTGCGCTCGCGAGCGATGTCGCCGGTCAGGTCCATTGGGAAACCGTAGGTGTCGTAGAGTTTGAACACCACGTCGCCTGGCACCACGTCGCCTTTGAGCTCGGCGAGATCCTGCTCGAGGATTTTCAGACCTTGTTCCAGGGTCTTGGCGAACTGCTCTTCTTCCGCCTTCAGCACGCGCTCGATGTGCGCTTGCTGGGACTTCAGCTCAGGGAAAGCTTCGCCCATCTCGGCAACCAGCGCGCCGACGATCTGATAGAAGAAGCTGCCCTTGGCGCCCAGTTTGTTGCCGTGACGGCAGGCGCGACGAATGATCCGGCGCAACACGTAGCCACGACCTTCGTTGGACGGCAGCACGCCGTCGGCCACCAGAAAGCCGCACGAACGAATGTGGTCAGCCACGACTTTCAGCGAAGCCTGATTGTCGTTGGTGCAGCCGATGGCATTGGCCGAGGCGGTCAGCAGGCTCTGGAACAGGTCGATTTCATAGTTCGAATGCACGTGCTGCAGCACGGCACTGATGCGCTCCAGGCCCATGCCGGTATCCACCGATGGCGCTGGCAACGGGTGCAACACGCCGTCAGCGGTGCGGTTGAACTGCATGAAGACGTTGTTCCAGATTTCGATGTAACGGTCGCCGTCTTCTTCCGGCGAGCCCGGTGGGCCGCCCCAGATGTCGGCGCCGTGATCGTAGAAAATCTCGGTGCAAGGGCCGCACGGACCGGTGTCGCCCATGGTCCAGAAGTTGTCGGAGGCGTAGGGCGCGCCCTTGTTGTCGCCGATGCGAACCATGCGTTCAGCCGGGACGCCGATTTCCTTGGTCCAGATGTCGTACGCCTCGTCATCGCTGGCGTAAACGGTGACCCAGAGCTTTTCCTTAGGCAGGTTCAGCCACTTGTCCGAGGTCAGGAAGTTCCAGGCGTAGCTGATCGCGTCGCGCTTGAAATAGTCGCCGAAACTGAAGTTGCCCAGCATTTCGAAGAACGTGTGGTGGCGGGCGGTGTAACCGACGTTTTCCAGGTCGTTGTGCTTGCCGCCAGCGCGCACGCATTTCTGACTCGAAACGGCGCGGGTGTACGCGCGCTTTTCCTGGCCCAGGAAGCAGTCCTTGAACTGGTTCATCCCCGCGTTAGTGAACAGCAGGGTTGGATCGTTGCCTGGAATCAAAGAGCTGGAGGCTACACGGGTGTGGCCTTGCTCTTCGAAGAAGCGAAGGAAGGCTTCACGGATTTCTGCGCTTTTCATAGGTTCTTCCACGGAGGCTGCGGCCAAAGGCCTGTGCGAAACGTCAACAGACGAAGCGACGGCAAAGGGCCGCATTATATCGGCCCTGCGCGCGGGGTACAGCGTGTTTATACGATAGAAACGGTCAATTGGACGGCTAACGCGATCAGTTGCGGGAAAACTCGACGAATGTCGCGACGACCTGCTCGATTTGCGCGCGGCTGACGTCCATGTGCGTGACCATGCGCAGACGACCGGCCGCACTCAACCTGATCCCGCGTTCAGCGGCGAAAGCCTTGATCGCTTCTGCCCTGTCGC
Organism: Pseudomonas sp. TMB3-21; assembly: GCF_054898145.1. Lineage (NCBI taxonomy): Bacteria > Pseudomonadati > Pseudomonadota > Gammaproteobacteria > Pseudomonadales > Pseudomonadaceae > Pseudomonas > Pseudomonas sp. TMB3-21. Next base: position 142,473 of record NZ_CM142718.1, read on the forward strand.
CCATCTGCACGTAAACCATGTTGGTCTGCACTGGCTCTACTTCATAACCGGCAGCACGCAAACCTTCGGCCAGCCGTTCGGCATTGGCGTGGTCATCGGCCAGGCGCTGAACGTTGTGATCGAGCGCGTACAGGCCCGCCGCAGCCAGAATACCCGCCTGACGCATGCCACCACCGACCATTTTGCGCAGGCGCCGGGCCTTGCCAATCAAGTCGGCCGAACCGCACAACACCGAACCGATTGGCGCGCCGAGGCCTTTGGACAGGCAAACCGACACCGAATCGAAGTGCTGCGCGATCTCGCGGGCGTCCACCCCGAGTCTGACCGCTGCGTTGTACAACCGCGCGCCATCCAGATGCAGGGCCAAACCGTGCGCGTGGGTGAAATGTCGCGCCTCGGCCAGATACTCCAGTGGCAGCACTTTGCCCTGCATGGTGTTTTCCAGTGCCAGCAAGCGGGTGCGGGCGAAATGGAAGTCGTCGGGCTTGATTGCCGCGGCGACGTGCGCCAGGTCCAGCGAACCGTCGGCCTGCACTTCCAGCGGTTGCGGCTGGATCGATCCGAGCACCGCCGCGCCACCGCCCTCGTATTTGTAGGTGTGCGCCTGCTGACCGACGATGTATTCGTCTCCGCGCTCGCAGTGCGCCATCAGCCCGAGCAGGTTGCTCATGGTGCCCGTCGGCACAAACAACGCGGCGGCAAACCCCAGGCGCTTGGCCAACTCCGCTTCCAGCCGATTGACCGTCGGATCTTCGCCATACACGTCGTCACCGGTGGCCGCTGCGGCCATTGCGTCGAGCATTGCGGCGGAAGGTTGGGTGACGGTGTCGCTGCGAAGATCAATAACGCTCATGAATCCGGCCTCTTTGAAATTTAGGAGTTTCTTTTCAGGATGGAATTACTGCGGCCTTGCCGTCGATTAATCAACCCTCGCCGTAGGAAAGAGCGGATTGATTCAGCAGAAAAGGCGATAGCAATCATCAAACAGGCGCAATGCAGGCGTGAGAAATATGTGTTAAAAACGCTTCGCCGCCACACTTTCCGGCGGCAAAAACGTTCTCAGGGCGGGGTGCAACTCCCCACCGGCGGTAATTGCGCGCAATGCGTATAGCCCGCGAGCGCTTGGCGGCAGACACGGTTTTGGCGGTGTCGGGCGGCAAGGTCAGCAGACCCGGTGTGATCCCGGGGCCGACGGTCATAGTCCGGATGAAGAGAGAACGGGATTGACACCAGAGGGCCGTCCGCGCGCATTCGTGCGTGCCGTGCGCACCCTTGAATCCCCTTCGATTCATATGCCCTGTTTTTTACATAAACAGGAGTCAGAACATGCAACCCACCGCAATCGACAGCAAAAGCAAAAACCATCAGGGCGAGCGCGTCGCGTTTATCCAGGCCTGCTGGCACAAGGAAATCGTTGACCAGAGTCGCCAGGGCTTCGTTACCGAAATGATCGCTCAGGGGTATCAGGAATCGGAGATCGATTTCTTCGAAGTCGGCGGCGCGTTTGAAATTCCGCTGCACGCCAAGCTGCTGGCCAAATCCGGCCGCTACGCCGGGATTGTCGCGGCAGGTCTGGTGGTCGACGGCGGGATCTACCGGCACGAATTCGTTGCCCAATCGGTGATCAGCGCCCTGATGCAGGTTCAGCTGGAAACCGAAGTGCCCGTGTTCTCGGTGGTGCTGACCCCGCATCATTTCCATGCCGGCGAAGAGCATCAGAAGTTCTTCTTCGAGCACTTTGTGCACAAGGGACAGGAAGCGGCGAAGACGTGTGCGGATACGTTGCAGAAGGTGCGGGCATTGCGTCGCAGCGAGCCACGCGCGGTAGCCGTGTAGTCACCGAATCTGTAGGAGCCGGCTTGCTGGCGATTGCAATCGAACAGGCGACTCATCATCAACTGTTCTGGCCCTATCGCCAGCAAGCCGGCTCCTACAGAGGATTCATGCCGTATGCAGAACGGGTTCAGGCAAGGTTTTCATCGGTGGCCGGCACGATCAGGATGCCCGCGCGCAGGCCGTTCTTGACCTTGGGGTTGGGGAAAATGATACGGGCGCCCTCTTCCTCGATGATCCAGCGCGTCTGGGCGATGTCTTCGGCCAGCACGTAACCCCTCTCCAATTCGGAAAAATTCTCGATGTCCGCTGGCAGGTTCAGACGGAAACTGTCGCTGTGCTTGATGATTTCCCGGGCCACGCTGAACAGCTGCAAACCGTCCAGATGCTCCTCACCTGGCGGCTCGGTGCCGTCAATGATCTGCTTGATTCTGGTTTCCAGCAGATCGACATTAACCCCGTCGTTTTGCCCGAACGGCCGCGCCTTGCCCAGTTCCAGGGTGAAAGACTCGGCACCCAGTTTGTCGTAGGTGTACGAGCTGAAAACGATAGAGGGTTTGTTCTGCAGCAATACCGCTTCCATCCCGGCATCGCGCAAGCGGCTCAATTGCTGGCGGGAATGCTGGCGACCTTCGGCCCAGGGATACAAGGCGAATTGCTCGATTTTCGAACCGCGAATGGCCGTATGCAAATCGTAGTGCAGACGCTCGCGGTCAGGCAGGCTGAAGAAACTCGCCGCCAGCCGCTCCAGTTCACAAGCGCGCAACGCTTCGAAACCGCTGGTTTGCTCGTGACGGCCGTTGAACAGCCGATTGACGTCCTGCTCGATGAAGCGCTCGCCTTTGCGAATCGCTTCCGGGTTGCCGAACAGAAACAGAATGCGTGCACGCGGCTTCAAATCCCCGCGAGCGATGTCATGCAACAGGCGATCGAGCAACTCGATCGGCGCCGTTTCGTTACCGTGGATGCCGGCTGACAGCAGCAGGTCCAGGCCATTGTCGCGAGCTTGCGGTGGCCGGACTTCAAGCGCACCTTCGCTCAACCAGCGCATCCGCACGCCTTCGACAGTCAGTTGAGTCTTCTCCGCCGGTTCGCGGCCGGCGAGGGTCAGTTCAAGCAGTTTGCCGAGGGCGAGCATAGAGCGATTCCTTAATGGTCGTGGTTGCAATCCGGGCCGTGCACGTGGTCCTCGTCGTCGCCGACGTCGGCCGGTTCCATTTCCAGTTGCAGACTTACCAGATTAGTCGCCAATGGGCGCAGCAGCAGGTTGGCGTATTCAGCGTCACCTTCTTCAACGTCCACACCGATCAGCAGCTGGCCGCGACCGTCTTGCTGAATCCACAGCTCTTTGCCTTGCCACATGACCGCGACGCGGGTGCAGGAGGTTTCCAGTTGCGTGCCGTCGGTGTCTTCAAGGATCAGCTGCAGGGTATCGCTCATGTTTTTAAGCTCTCATCTGGGGATAAATCGGCGCGCAGGAAAAGCAGCGCGCGCCGGTTTTCAATTGATCTGGAATGGATAAACCGCGCCAAGTTTAAGGATTTGCGTCAGTTCATCCAGTGCCGTCCGGCATTCAAGCAGCAATTGCGGGTCCGCAAGATCGGTTTCGGCCATGCGGTCGCGGTAGTGCTTGTCGACCCATTCGGTCAGCGTGCCGTACAACGGTGCTGTCATGATAACCCCTGGGTTGACGGCCGCCAGTTCGGTTTCATTCAGGGCCACGCGCAACCTCAGGCAAGCAGGGCCACCGCCGTTCTGCATGCTTTGCTTGAGATCGAAAACCTTCACTTCGCGAATCAGCCCGCCGGTGCTGGTCAAACCCTGCAGGTATTGCCAGACACGTTCGTTGCCACGGCATTCTTCCGGCACGATCAACAGCATCGAGCCGTCAGGACGTGACAGCAACTGGCTATTGAACAGGTAGGAGCGAACCGCGTCGTCCACGGTCACGGCGGAACGCGGTACGCACACAGACTGAAATTTCCCACCGACTTTGGCGAGTTTGTGTGCCAATTCATCCAGCATCTGTTCGGTGTCGAGGAAAGCGTCCTCGTGATAGAACAACACCTCGCCGTTGCCCACCGCGATCACGTCGTTGTGAAACACGCCCTGATCGATCACCGACGGATTCTGCTGACCGTAGACCACGCCGTCTTCGCTCAGGCCGTGCAGACGGGCCACTGCTTGCGAAGCTTCGAGCGTCTGGCGCGCCGGGTATTTCTGCGGCGCCGGATAACGGTTGTCGAAGGCACTGCGACCGAACACGAAAAACTCGACGCCCGCTTCGCCATAATCCCGGCAGAAACGCGTGTGGTTGGCCGCGCCTTCGTCACCAAACTGCGCCACTGCCGGCAATGCGGCGTGGTGGGCGAAGTGTTTTTGATCAGCGAACATCGCGCCGAGCACGCGACTGGTGGTCGGGTGTTCGATGCTGCGGTGGTATTTGCAATTGAGGTTGGCGGCGGTGAAATGCACGCGGCCATCGGCGGTGTCGGCACTCGGGCTGACAGTGGCGGCGTTGGCCACCCACATGCTCGACGCCGAGCAACTGGCAACCAGCAACGGCATCGCCTCCTTCGCGGCTTTTTCGATCACCTGAGCGTCGCTGCCGCTGAAGCCGAGGCGGCGCAGCGCGGCGACGTCGGGGCGTTCCTGCGGCGCGAGCACACCTTGTTGAAAGCCCATTTCCATCAGCGCTTTCATTTTGGCCAGGCCTTGCAGCGCAGCTTCCTTCGGGTTCGAAGATTGCTGGCTGTTGCTCTGGGAGGCGACGTTGCCGTAAGACAAACCGCCGTAGTTATGGGTCGGCCCCACTAGACCGTCAAAATTGACTTCACAGGATTTCATCAGCGAGGCTCCACGGGAATCGGGTGTATGGCTTCAGTTACTATTCTTTTGGACCGCGGCGCGGCCTTCGCGAGCAGGCTCGCTCCCACAGGGGTTGCGTCGGACACAAAATGTGTGACGACCACTGAACCTGTGGGAGCGAGCCTGCTCGCGAATGGCCGTTACGCCATTCGCACGCCAGGCGTTAAAGCAGCCGGCATCACCAGGCTCGGGGTTTCCAGCGAGGCCACCGGGTACGCGCAGTAATCTGCGGCGTAATAGGCACTGGCGCGATGGTTGCCCGAGGCGCCGACGCCACCGAATGGCGCGCTGCTCGCGGCGCCGGTCAGCTGTTTGTTCCAGTTGACGATACCGGCGCGGCTTTCCAGCCAGAACTGCTGATAACGCGCTTCGGAATCCGACAGCAATCCAGCCGCCAGACCATATTCAGTGTCATTGGCTTCAGCGATCGCCGCTTCAAAATCAGCGTAGCGGATCACTTGCAGCAGCGGGCCGAACAGCTCTTCGTCAGGACGATCAGCCACGGCCGTGACGTCGATGATGCCAGGCGTCAGCAACGCGGCTTGCGCCTGTGGCTGAGTCATTTCCAGCAACGCCACCGCGCCATTGGCCAGCAAGTGTTCCTGTGCATCCACCAAGGCCTTTGCTGCGCCTAGGGAAATCACCGAGCCCATGAACGGCGCCGGTTGCTGATCGAACGCGCCGACTTCAATCGTCGAGCTGACAGCGACCAGACGCGCTAGCAGCGAATCACCCCAGGCGCCTTGCGGCACCAGCAGGCGACGTGCGCAGGTGCAGCGCTGACCGGCGGAAATGAACGCCGACTGAATGATCGTGTAAACAGCGGCGTCGAGATCCGCCACTTCATCGACCACCAGCGGGTTGTTGCCGCCCATCTCCAGCGCGAGGATCTTGTCCGGGCGGCCGGCGAATTGCTGGTGCAGATGATTGCCGGTTCGGCTCGATCCAGTGAAGAACAACCCGTCGATACCCGGGTTCGCCGCCAGGGCAATACCGGTTTCACGAGCGCCTTGCAGCAGGTTCAACACGCCCGCTGGCAGGCCTGCTTCGATCCAGCATTTGACCGTTAGCTCGGCGACTTTCGGCGTCAGCTCGCTCGGCTTGAACAGCACGCTGTTACCCGCGAGCAATGCCGGGACGATGTGGCCGTTGGGCAAGTGACCGGGAAAGTTGTACGGGCCAAACACAGCAACCACGCCATGCGGCTTGTGACGCAAGACGGCGGTGGCGTCGCCCAACGGGCCGCTCTTCTCGCCGGTACGCTCGCGGTAGCTCTGCACGGAAATCGCGATCTTGTTGATCATGCTGGTGACTTCGGTGGCCGATTCCCACAGGGGTTTGCCGGTTTCCTCACCGATGGTACGGGCCAGTTCGTCAGCGTGATTTTTCAGCGCGGCGGCGAAGGCTTCCAGCACCGCGATGCGCTCGTCCAGCGTGCGTCGCGCCCAGCCCGGAAACGCCTGACGCGCGGCTTGTACGGCCGATTCGACCTGAGCGGCCGTCGCCCCTTCACCGGCCCACAGCACTTGCTGGGTCACCGGATTCAGCGACTGAAACGCGTCGCCCTGCCCGGCCAGCCATTCACCTGCGATGTATAGCGAATTCATTATTTCGACTCCCGTGCTGCGGACAACGGAACGGCGCGCACTTGATCGCCGGCGTTGAGTTGAAGACGTTTGGCGGTCAGTGGATCGACCACCAGCGTACCGGCGGCAAAGCGGGCGGGAGCTGCGGTGATCCGGCAGTCTTCGCGCTTGCGGTTGTGAATCAGGAACGGCGTGGCGTCGTCACCCGGTGTGCCGATGGCCAGCACTAATGCCTGGCTGTCGCGCACGGCGCGGATCTTGCCGGTTTCGCATTCCACCGCCGGGCCGGCGTCGAAGATGTCGACGTAGCCCTGATAGCTGAAGCCTTCGCTCTTGAGCATCGACAGCGCCGGTTCGGTGTCCGGGTGAACCTGACCGATCACGTTGCGCGCATCCGGGGACAGGAAGCAGGTGTACAACGGGAATTTCGGCATCAGTTCGGCGATGAATGCCTTGTTGCCTACGCCCGTCAGGTAATCGGCCTGGCTGAATTCCATCTTGAAGAAATGCCGACCCAGGCTTTCCCAGAACGGCGAACGCCCGGCTTCGTCGGACACGCCGCGCATCTCGGCGATGATCTTGTTGCCAAACAACTGCGGAAATTCGGCAATGAACAACATGCGCGCCTTGGCCAGCATGCGACCGTTGAGGCCGTTGCGGTAATCGGCGTGCAGGAACAGCGAGCACAGTTCGGAATTGCCGGTCAGGTCGTTGGCCAGAAACAGCGTCGGAATTTCGCGGTAGATGTTCAGTTCCTGCGAAGCGCTGACTGTCAGGCCGACACGGAAGTTGTACCAAGGCTCACGCAGGCCGACGGCGCCGGCAATGGCGGAAATACCGACCACGCGACCTTCATCGTCTTCGAGCACGAACAGGTAGTCCGCATCGCCCCGCCCGGCTTCGCCGCGAAAGGTCTTTTCAGCCCAGCCAACCCGGTGGGCCAGACGCTCTTCGTTGGCCGGCAACGTGGTCAGGCCGGTGCCGGTGCTGCGCGCCAGGGTGATCAGAGCGGGTAAGTCGCTGCTGCGTACGGGACGAACGATCATGCTATCTCCTCAAACGGGCCGCTTGCGCCACCCGTGAAACTCGCTGCTTTTCAGCATTCTTTACAGCAGGCGTTAAACCGCGACCAGGCGCACGCTGGCACCTTCACCGACGCCCAGGGCTTCGGCCGCTTCCAGGTCCAGAACCACCGGTTTGCCCGGCGCGTAATCCAGCTCGAGCAACACCGCGCGGTAATCCTGCAACTGCGCGTTGGCCACCAGGTATTGCCGGCCGACGCCTTTGACCGTCTCGCCGATTTTCACCGGCACCACGCGGCTCTGGGCGATCGAACGGATCCCCGACACACGTGCATGCAGGGTCGGGCCGCCGTCGAAAATATCGATGTAATGATCGGTCTCGAAGCCTTCGCGCATCAAAATGTCGAACGTGATCTGCGCACGCGGATGCACCTGGCCCATCGCTTCTTGCGCGGTGTCCGGCAGCAACGGCACGTAGATAGGATAATGCGGCATCAGTTCGGCGAGGAAGGTGCGGCTCTTCAGCCCGCACAGACGCTCGGCAGCGGCGTAGTTGAGGTCGAAGAAGTTGCGCCCGATCGCGTCCCAGAACGGCGAGTCGCCATTCTCGTCGCTGTAGCCGACGATTTCGGTCACAACCGAATCAGCGAAGCGTTCCGGATGGCTGGCGACGAACAGCAGGCGCCCGCGCGAGTTGAGCTCCGACCAGGCCGAACCCACCAGCTCCGGCAGCACGTAGAAACTGGTCAGCAGGCTGTTGCCGGTCAGGTCGTGGCACTGCGAAAGCACGTGGATCTTGTTGTGGATCTTCAGCTCGCGGGAAGCGTGCACGAACGTTTCGTTGCGGAAGCTGTAGAACGGCTCGGAATAACCGGCCGAGGCAACGATAGCCGAGCAGCCGGCCAGTTTGCCGGTGGCGCTGTCTTCGAGGACGAAGAAGTAGCTTTCTTCACCGTTGAAGCTGACCTCAGCGGCAAACGAAGCTTCGCTTGCGGCGATCTTGTCGCTCAGGCGCTCGACATCATCCGGCAAGGAAGTGACACCAATCGGGCTGTCCGCAGCCAGGCGCTGTACCTCGCCCAGATCAGCCATTTGCGCGGGGCGCATCACCAGCATGGTGTCACTCCTTATTCATACTCTTGAGGGAAATAAGCCGAACCCTTGTAGGAGTGAGCCTGCTCGCGATGGTGGATCAGCAACATTGATGTCGACTGACACACCATCGCGAGCAGGCTCACTCCTACAGAGAAGCGGGTCCGGCGTAACAATTGGGTTCGACGCGTGAAAAAGTCAGGCGTCGAACGGTCTATCAAGCTTGGCTCAATTTCGCCGCAGCGCGTTCGAAACGGTTAAGGCCTTCATCAATGTCGGCATCTTCAACTACCAGGCTTGGGGCAAAACGCACCACGTCGGGGCCGGCTTGCAGAATCATCAGGCCTTCACGCTCGGCGGCGTTGAAGATGTCTTTGGCCTTGCCTTTCCAGGCGTCGTTCAGCACGCAGCCGATCAACAGGCCCATGCCGCGAACCTGAGTGAACATGCCGTATTTCTCGCCGATCTGTTCAAGGCGCGCCTTGAACTTGTCGTGCTTGGCGTTCACACCGGCCAGCACTTCAGGCGTATTGACCACATCGATCACCGCTTCTGCGACTGCGCACGCCAGCGGGTTACCGCCGTACGTGGTGCCGTGGGTGCCGACGACCAAATGTTTGGCCAGGTCTTCGGTGGTCAGCATCGCCGCGATCGGGAAACCGCCGCCCAGGCTCTTGGCGCTGGTCAGGATGTCCGGAGTCACGCCGTAATGCTGGTAAGCGAACAGCTTGCCGCTGCGGCCCATACCGGTTTGCACTTCGTCGAAAATCAGCAGCGCGTTGTGCGCGGTGCACAGGTCGCGGGCGCCTTGCAGGTAGTCGAGTTCGGCAGGAATCACGCCGCTTTCGCCCTGAATCGGCTCAAGCACAACGGCGCAGGTCTTGTCGGAAATGGCCGCTTTCAGCGCCGCCAGATCGTTGAACGGCACGTGGGTGATGCCGGTGATTTTCGGGCCGAAGCCGTCGGAATATTTCGACTGGCCGCCCACGTTCACGGTGAACAAGGTACGACCGTGGAAGCTGTTGAGCGCGGCGATGATTTCGTACTTCTCGCTGCCGAACCGGTCGAAACCGACGCGACGGGCCAGCTTGAACGCGGCCTCGTTGGCTTCGGCGCCGGAGTTGCAGAAGAACGCACGCTCGGCAAAAGTCGCGTCGATCAGCTTGTGCGCCAGGCGCAGCGCAGGCTCGTTGGTAAACACGTTGGACACGTGCCACAGCTTGTTCGCTTGCTCGGTCAAGGCACCGACCAGCGCCGGGTGCGCATGGCCCAATACGTTGACGGCGATGCCGCCGGCGAAGTCGATCAGCTCGCGGCCAGACTGGTCCCACACGCGGGAACCGGCGCCACGCACAGGGATGAAGGCGGCAGGCGCATAGTTGGGAACCATTACCTGGTCGAAATCGGCGCGTTCTACCGCAGCGTGCTCAACGGACATCGGAGTCTCCTGAAGAGGAACACTCGCCGGAAACTGGCGAGCGATGGGGGGATTGTAAGGACAGTTTTCAGCCCGGCCTTGCCGCCAAGCGACAACTTCTTATAGCGCCAACCCCGGTTTCAGCCGGGTTTACGGCAATGCGACATATAGCGTCGCAAAGGCGCAGTTTAAACTGCGCACCGCTTCAGCGGCAGGATTGTCGGGATTAGATTTCGCAGGCCTGCCCGCGCCATAAACCCGCGCCATAACTATGTACCGCACCGCCGCCATCGGTAACTGATCTGCTGGGCATTCTTTTAATGTCCAAGGATTGGCCCGATGCAACCCCCAGTAGATCAGCCGCGCAAAAACCCTCGAACGGTCGCACGCCCAGACAATCACTATCAACATCTTCAGCAAGCCATCCCGCAATGGTTGGGCAACACCTCATCGACCAGACGCGCGGCGCTGAAGAACATTCAGCCCGACCTTCACCCAGCGTTGAAAAGCGCGACCGAGGCACAACATCAAGCGCTGGTGGCACTCAACGCCGAGCACTGGGCGGCACAGGATGACGTCGACCAGCAGCTCGAGCACTTTCAGGACGCCAGTGCTTTCGCCGAACCCTTGCTCAAAGAAGCACTGAAAAGCCGCTACGGCCTGGAACTGGACGTGAAGAGCACTTTTCTGCGTCTTTACGTACCGCTGAGCACTGCGCTGTTTCCGATCAAGACCGGCGCCCGTGCCTGGACCGTGTCGCTGCTGGATGCGGCTTTGCATAACTTCGACAAGGATGAAAGCGCCGACACGGCCTACGAGGCCGACTCGACCTTCATCACCGCGCCTTCAACTACCGGCCAGTTCGACACCCTGCCTGCCCTGAAGAAAACAGTGCCGATCCCGACCTTCATCAAAATGTGCCGAGAACTGGACATCGGCGGCCAGTACAAAACTTACCTCGAAGACCACCTCGGCATTTCCGATGCGAGCACCGCGAAGACATTGCGGGACAAGATTGACCAGAGCCAAAAAGCCGCGTTGAAAGCCGCCCTGCAGATGGCCCGCCTGAAACGCGACATTCGCGAAACTTCTTTTCTGTTGATCAACGGGTTGCTCGATGGTCTGCAAGGCATTCGCGTGGACGGCGAGGCGTTGGCCTGCCATGACCTGACGATGATGTCGGCCTCGCTGACGGGCATCGTTATCTTTGCGCCCAACCCTGAAAGCGCGCGCAAGACTGTCAGGGTTGTGGCCTACGTGCCGGATGACCCGGAGCACCCGATCAAGGAATACGCATCGACCGCCGAAATGGCCGTTGAACTGACCCGGCAATTGCGCTCCAACGATTACCAGCGTTTTTTCAGCCGTTTTGTGAACCATGACCACCGCGGTTTTTTCTTCGCCAACCTGAATGAACGTCTGAGCAAAATAAAATGGCATCCACCGGTGCCGGGCGACTCCCGGCCACCGTGGCGGGAAGCGCCGGTCGACAACCCGAATCTGCAGTTCGCTGTCTCACCCATTACCGGCGATCTTTGGCGGCACCTTTATCAAACCAAGCTCAACAAGATCCTCAACGATGCGGCGGTGCAGGCCGTGCCGACTGCCGCGGTCGATCGAGCGGCGCGCTGGGCGGTCTGGGATTCGCTGGTGAAAATTGCCTCGACGATTCTCGAAACGGCGGCGTTCGTGATCGCGCCGTTCGTGCCCGTGCTGGGTGAAGCGATGATGGCTTACATGGCTTATCAGATGCTCGACCAGACTTTCGATGGCATCGTCGAATGGGCGCAAGGGCGAACCACTGAAGCGTTCGAGCACCTGATGGGGACTGTGGAATCCATGATCCAGCTGGGTATGTTCGCAGTGGGTGGCGCGATTGTTGCCGGTGAGTTCCGCAAGGTATTGCCCGCCGAAGTGGTGGCATTCATCGACCGCTACAAACCTGTGCAATTGGCCAACGGACAAACCCGCTACTGGGATCCGGAGCTGAGCCGTTACCAACAAGAAGGCGCCCCGCCCGAACATTCCAGGCCCAACGACAAGGGCCTGCACCAGCACGAAGGGAAACAGTTGTTGCCTCTGGAAGATGCGCATTTTGCCGTCAGCGAAGGCGCGCATCCGGGCGATTACCAGATCGACCATCCAACCCGAGCGGACGCCTACAAGCCACAGTTGCGACACAACGGCGATGGCGCCTGGCACACCGAACTTGAGCGGCCACTTGAGTGGGACAAAGCCACATTACTGCGTCGCATCGGCCACGCTGTCGAATCGTTTTCGCCCGTTCAGCGCGAAACCATTCTGAAAGTCAGCGGCTATAACGAAGGCGCGTTGCGGCGGATGCACGTCAATCAGGAATCGCTGCCACCGTTGCTGGCCGACAGCATCAAGCGGTTCAGAATCGATCAGCAACTCCAGCAATTTGCCGAGCGGCTGGACAGCGATGTGCCCAACGAATATCTGCGCGCCGACCCGCTGACGCAGCTGCAGATCCTGGCCGAACACGGACGCTGGCCATCGCGCAAAAACCTGCGCTTTGTGGGCAATGAGGGCGAGATCAACTGGCAATCCTCCGTCGACCAAAGCTTGCCCGTGACGGACATTCGCGGTGACCGCCTGATCGATGGCGATGTCCTCAAAACGCTGCTGCGTTCGCTGGATGAACAGGACAGCAAGGCATTGCTCGGCGAAGCCTTCGGCGGCCCCACGCCCAGTCTCGAACTGCGCACCCGGACCCTGCGAAAACAACTGGTGGAGCTGGCCGGGCAACAACGGACGTCGATGTTCGAGGCGCGTTACCAGGCACTTGAGCGTAACGAAGACCCGCTGGCGGATCGCCTCTCGCAATACGATCCCCAGTTACCCGCCAGCGTGACCCGTGAATTGCTCGACACCGCCAGCGGCTCTGAACTGTTGCAGATCAGCGAAGGACAGCTGCCCGCGCGACAGCAGCAACTCATGCAACTGGCCGATCAGGAAGTGCGCCTCACCCGCGCTTATGAAGGGCTGGAGCTGGCGTCTGTGAGCAACCCGGACAGCGACACTCTGGCGCTGCACAGCCTGAAAAATCTGCCGGGCTGGACCGGCTACGTTCGCTTCGAAATCCGTGACGGTGATGTCGACGGTCCGTTGCTCGACAGCACCGGAGCGGCCGAGGCACCGATTCAGAAAGTCCTGGTGCGACGCGCCGATGATACCTGGCAACCTTTCGATGAACGTGGCCAGGAACTGCATTCGGCGGGCGACTTTTATTCCAGCGTGCTGCGCGCACTGCCCGACGCGGAGCGCGATTCGCTGAACCTCCACATCGGTCAGGGTGAGCAGCTGAAAAAAGCGATTCGTGAGCAGCCGGTGCAGCGCAGCGAGTTGCGGCTGGCGATGTCGGCTGCGCCGCTCGATCCAGCGGCCGATACCCTGCGACTGGTCGGCAATGCGCGCTATCGACCTGCCGGGCGACCCATGCCCGACCCTGACGCGCCGGGCTTTTTCGAAGACCCGGCCATCCCGCAACACACTCCGGTCACCGGCGTCGTTGACGTCTTCCAGCCGCTGGACCCCGTGCAAGACATCACCCTTGAAGACCGGGTGCGAGAAGTCTATCCCGCGTACACCGCAGCGGAAGCTCGGGCGTTGATTGCCACGCTGAGGGCGCATCCGGACGGGCTGGAAAACGGGCTGTTGCGCCTGACCAATGAATACGTGGGCCTGGTCGACGACCTGCGCCGCTGGACCAACGACATACCGCGCATAGACCCTGCCAACGGCCGGGCGCTGACACCGATCCAACAACGAGCGGCGTGGCGAGACCGGAGGATTTTGAAGGATGAAATCATCAAATGTTGGCGCAGAGAAACAGGCGGAGCCTCGGGCTACCTGCTGCACATCCCTGAAGGGTTGATCGGAGATTTGCCGACAATGCGGGCGAGCTTCGCACATGTGAGCGGTTTGTCGATCCATGGCAGCGCCAGCACCCGGGCGATCGAGCCGTTTTTACAGCGCTTCACAGGCCTGCTGTTGCTGGAAGTGAAGAATGTTCCTCTGTCCAATCTGCCGTCCTCGATCGATTCGATGCCGTTGCTGCGGCAATTGATCGTGCGCGACTGCGGCCTCACGCTGTCTGCTGCCAATCAGCAGACGCTTGCTTCACTCCCCGACCTCGCCTGGCTGGACCTTCAAGACAATCCGCTGTCATCGCCACCCAACATTCTGGCGATGCCAGCACTGCGCCGGCTCAATCTGGCGAATACCGGGATTTCCACACTGCCTGCGGGCCTCGTTGTTCATCCTGAGTTAGTCATTGGCAGGTTCGACGGCAACCGCATTACCGAATTGCCGGATGCACTGTTCAGCGTGTTGACCTCAATCAGTGACGGATTCGATTTTTCCAACAATCCGCTCTCCGCATCCGCCCGAGAAAAGGTCAAAGCGCACTACAGCAGGACGCGAAAACATTTTGGGATTTTGGCTGACCCGGCGGACATCCAGCGCACGATTGCACTGTTTCCAGACCTCGACGCGGTTCAAGCGACTGACCTGCTCTATCGCGTGCACGGAACACTTGAGCATAGTCGGCTGCAACTGGCGAAATGGGAGGCAGACGCTGTTCAACTGAATACGCGAATGGCGCAATGGGCCAACGAGATTCCAGAACATCACCCAACGACGGGACTGCCGCTGGATAACCAGGAGCGGCTTTACGAGCGCGAATCACGAGCCGATTTCCGGCGCAAACTCGAAGCCGCATGGCGCAGCAGAAAGAGTGAGCAATTTGTCGCTTCAACAGGCTTCATCGGGGAGGTGCCCGACCCTGGCGTGGACTTCAGCCATATCGTCAGCCTGAACCTGACGGGCAACACCGCCCTTTCCGCGGTCGATCCGTTGCTGCAACGCTTCCCGGCTTTGCGTCGTCTGGACCTGCGCGACTTTGCCCTCCGTGATTTGCCAGAGCAACTCACGCACATGCCCGAGCTCAGGACTTTGGTTCTGGACGATTGCGGCGTAGTGATGACACCTGAGAACCATGCCGTACTCGGCGCTCTCACGCACCTGCAGACGCTGGAACTGATCGACAATCCGTTAGGCGTCGCCCCGGACGTGTCCACGCTGCCACAACTGACGTACCTCGACCTGTCCAACAGTGGCCTCACCAGCGTTCCCGTTGGGGTGGCCGAACATCCAAAGCTGACAACCGCCATTTTGACCGGCAACCGCATCACCGAACTGCCCGATGCCCTGTTCAATCTTCCCGGGGGTCGCACTGCCGGTTTTGATTTGAATGACAATCCGCTTTCATCGGCCACTCGCGAGCAGATAAAAAACTACTTTCGCGAACAACGACAAGATTTCAGCGTGCAGGCGGATAAAGCCGATGTCGAACGCGCCAAGGCATTGTTTCCCGCTCTGGACTGGCAGGACGCCAGCGATGTGATTTACGACCTGCCGGGGACGCTGCCGGACGCCCGCGCACAGCTGCAGCGCTGGGAAACGGAATTTGCGCAACTGAGCGAAACGCTGACGAGGTGGCAAACGCAGATTCCGGATCTGCATCCTGACACCGGTCGCCCGTTTACTGCCGAGCAGGCGAGTACCGAGCAAACAGCCAGAGCCGCATTCAAGCAAAAACTCGAACGCTTCTGGCGCGCCCGGCCGGGTATCTCCCGCCTGCGAGATCAGCACTTTGCGGCAGATCTGAGTTTCACAGGCGATATTCCGATGCTCGCCGCCGATTTCAAACATGTCTCCAGCCTCACCCTCAACGGCAACGCCGGAATCAGCGCGACCGGGCCATTCCTTGATCTGTTTCCGACCGTGCGCAGTCTGGAAATGCGCAACTTCAACCTCGATCAAGTGCCTCAGGCCGTCCTCCGTATGCCAAGCCTTGGGCGACTGGCACTCAACAATTGTCGAATCACCCTCACGGCGGAAGGTCAGGCCACACTGTCGTCGTTAACCGGCCTGCACTCGTTGAACCTGAGCGATAACCCGCTGGGGATAGCCCCTGACTTGACGGCCATGCCGGACCTGAACGACGTCAGGCTTTCCAACACCGGCCTCACCGAAGTACCGGTCGGTCTCACCGGTCATCCGCACCTGAGGACCGCTCTGCTCAATGGCAATCTGATCAGCGAACTTCCCGCAAACTTCTTTGAGCTGGACCCGGATTTCGCCGAGGGAGTTAACCTTGCCAACAACCCTCTTTCCGAAATCAGTCGAGACCGGATAAAAACTTACTACGCCAGTTACAACAGGGACTTCGCCGTGTTGGCCGAACCCGCCGATATGGCACGAGCGCTGCTTTTGTTTCCCGGACTGGGTAGCGAACAGGCCAGTCGCCTGATCTATAAGCTGCCGGGCACACTGGCAAACGGCCGCACGCAGCTAACACTTTGGGAGGCGGAAATCACTCAACTCGGCGCGGACCTGACCGCTTGGGCCAACGATGGCCCCACGCATCACCCCTCGACCGGGGCCGCCTTAAGCGTGGTCGAACAAATCGCAGAGAACGTCGCAAGAGTCGATTTCAGCGAACAACTTCAGGCGTTCTGGCGCAAGCGCCTCGACAATGAACCGGAAATCAGGGCAGACAAGTTCATGTCGAACCTGGGTTTCACAGGTGATCTGCCCGCGCTGACAGCCGACTTCAGCCATGTCTCGGCGCTGGGTCTGCAGGGTAATGAAAGCCTGAATATCTCTTCCGGGTTTCTAACGCGTTTTACCGGCCTGGAACATCTGGAGCTGCGCCACTTTTCCTTGGGTCGCGTACCGGAGGCGATCACCGCTATGCCTTCCCTGAAAAGGCTGACGCTGAGCAACAGTGGTGTTGTGCTGGATGCGCAAGGGCAAGCCGCACTTTCCTCGCTGACTCGTTTGGAGGCGCTGGATCTTTTCTCCAACCGGCTGGACCAGTCTCCGGATGTGGCAGCCCTGCCGTCGCTAGTGTTTATCGACCTTTCCAGCACCGGTCTCGATCAGGTCCCCGCCGGCCTCGCCAGTCATCCAAGACTCGAATTTGCCCTGCTGAGCCACAACCGCATCACCGAACTGCCGTCCGAAATCTTCAGCATGCATGCCGAGGACAGTGCCGGCTTCGATTTCGGCATCAACCCGCTATCCGATGCAACCCGGGAACAGGTCAAAGACTACTACCAGCGAACCGGCGAAGATCTGGGAGTACTCGCCGAGCAAAACGATATCGATGAGTTGAAAACCCTGTATCCGGAATGCACCAACGAAGAGGCCAGTAAATTCATTTATCAATTGCCTGGCACGCTGGTCGATGGCCGCGCCGAAGTGGCCCGTCGGCAAGTCGAGCTCGCGACACTGAAAGCCGACCTTGAAGCGTGGACGGCGGATGTGCCGGCGCATTCGAACGCGGGCGAGCCGCTTAGTGGGCAACGTCTGCTGGAGGAGCTGCAAAAAAGAAACGTCTTCAAAGATAGCCTGGAGCAGTGCTGGCGCCGAATGTCGACTGACGGGTTAACCAGCCGCCAGCGCTTCGAGTTCAACCTCTCGATGGCCGGCGAACTCCCGACGCTGACCGCAGACTTCGGACACGTTCAGGAGTTGAACCTGGTCAGTACCGAGAGGATCGCTCCCAGGCTGGGGCGCTTTCTGGAGCGTTTTCCCAACCTGCAAAATCTGAGTGTGCAGGGTTATCAAGTGGCGGATTTGCCTGAAGCAATCACCGCTATGCGTGACTTGACCAGCTTGAGCCTCGTTGATTGCCAGATCACTCTGACACCGCTGGCCATCGATGCCATGGCTGCCCTCGACCAACTCAAAGTGCTTGATCTGCGGAACAATCCACTGGGCCAGATACCTGCCCTGAGCCCGCTGCGCGAGCTGACGACGTTGAATGTGAGCAACGCCGGGCTTACCGAAGTACCGCAGGGCTTGTTCAGCCATGGCCGTTTGCGAAAAGCGGATCTGTCGGGTAATTCCATCATCGAATTGCCGGAAGCTTTGCTGACCGCTAACCCCACCAATACCGCAGAGCTGGATTTCAGCGGTAATCCGCTGTCCCCGCCGAGCCAGCTGAATCTGGTGATATACAACGCCAGAAGGCAAAGCCTGTTGGCCAGTGAGGAAAGACTGATGTAAGAAATGGCGGGTTGGTGACGAGAACGCCCTCCGGCCATGGGACAAGATTTTCCCGTGGCCGCGAGGATAGCGTCAGCCGCGCTCGGAAGGCACCGACGACAATTCAAACGGGCTGCTGCTGCGCCGCTGGTTACGATCTTCCCGCGGCGTGGCGCCGAAGAAATTGCGATAGGCGCTGGAGAAATGCGGCCCCGAAGAGAAACCGCACGACAGGCCGATCTGAATGATCGACTTGCTGGTTTGCATCAACATCTGCCGGGCCTTGTTCAGCCGCAGCTCGAGGTAATACTGGCTTGGCACGCGGTTGAGGTATTGCTTGAAGATCCGCTCCAGCTGCCGACGGGACACGCACACGTGCTGGGCAATTTCGTCGGTAGTCAGCGGTTCTTCGATGTTGGCTTCCATGAGCAACACGGCTTGCGTGAGTTTCGGATGGCTTGAGCCAAGGCGGTTTTGCAGGGGAATACGCTGACGTTCGCCGCCTTCACGGATGCGTTCGACCACCAGTTCTTCGGACACCGCACCGGCCAGTTCGGCGCCGTGATCACGGGCCAGCACGGCCAGCAACAGATCGAGTACGGATAAACCACCGCACGCGGTCAGACGATCACGATCCCAGTCGAACAGATGACTGGTGGCAATGACTTTCGGAAAACGCTCGGCGAAATCGTCCTGCCAGCGCCAGTGCACCGCGGCACGGTAACCGTCGAGCAAACCGAGTTGTGCCAACGGATAGACACCGGCCGACAAGCCGCCGATCACACAACCGGCGCGCACCAGTTGTTTCAAAGAACTGCTGAGCGCTGGCGCCAGACTCGTCGGCGGCTCATCCGCCAGCAGGAACAGTTTCTGGAAGTTTTCCAGCTTGCCGGCCCACGGCTCACCCGGCAATTGCCAAGCGCCGTCGGTTGGCGGTTCGGCCTGCAGAAACGACAGTTCGTAAACCACGTCCGGATGCACACGCTGAGCAACGCGCAAGGCCTCCTCAGCCAGCGCAAGCGTCAGTGCTTTAGTGCTGGGCCAAATCAGGAAACCAATTCGATGGGCAGGCATGGCGGGCAATCCGAAACTCAAACAGTGATGAAGGCATGGGCCAATGCTAGCCCGAAAGTGAATGCAAATCTTGAAACCAACAAAGATCCATTGTGGGAGCGAGCCTGCTCGCGAAAGCGGTGGATCAGCCAACATCCATGCTGGATGTCACAACGCTTCGCGAGCAGGCTCGCTCCTACAGGGGAGCGGGGTCAGCTCCTGATTTGCGAAGCATGCACTATCCCGGTGCGCAACGGGCGTTCGGTTTACTTGAGGCTGCCCGAGAGGAATTGTTGCAGGCGTTCGGACTGTGGATTGACCAGCACTTCACGCGGGTTGCCGCTTTCCTCAACGATACCTTTGTGCAGGAACACCAACTGGTTCGACACTTCACGGGCGAAGCCCATTTCGTGGGTGACCACCACCATGGTCCGGCCTTCCAGCGCCAGGGCCTGCATGACCTTCAACACGTCACCGACCAGTTCCGGGTCAAGTGCCGAGGTCGGTTCGTCGAACAGCATCACTTCCGGTTCCATCGCCAACGCACGGGCAATCGCCACACGCTGCTGCTCGCCGCCGGACATATGGCCCGGGTAGGCGTCCTTGCGGTGCGCCACGCCCACCTTGTTCAGGTAATGCTCGGCTTTCTCGCGGGCTTCGGCCTTGGACATGCCGAGCACGTGGACCGGCGCTTCCATGATGTTTTCCAGCGCGGTCATGTGCGACCACAGATTGAAATGCTGGAACACCATCGACAGGCGCGAACGCATGCGCTGCAACTGTTTCGGGTCGGCGGCCTTCAGCGCGCCGTCCTTGTTCGCCACCAGTTTCAGCTCTTCGTTGTTGAGCAGAATCTTGCCCGCGTGCGGCTGTTCGAGCAGGTTGATGCAGCGCAGGAACGTACTCTTGCCGGAGCCACTGGAGCCGATGATGCTGATCACATCGCCGGCCGCCGCTTTCAGGGACACGCCCTTGAGCACTTCGTGACTGCCATAGCGTTTATGCAGGTCTTGGACTTCAAGTTTGTACATGCGGTCGGTTCTCACAAAAACAGTCAGTCAGTCGTTGAGCAAGCGCCCGTGACGCAGCGCTTCGCGCCCCGCCACCTTGGCCAGCCAGAAACCCGGTTGGGCGTAGCGCAGCCGTTCAATGGCAAACAGCACCCCGGACGTACCAGCACACACCGTGCTGACGCGATCCGCCAACGGATCGATCACTTCGAAAATTTCGTCACCGGCCTCCACCCACTCGCCGGGTTTACGCAGGAAACTGATCACGCCCGGATGCGGCGCAAACAGCAACTCGGTGCCCTCGAACGGCAGGCCTTCGCAAGCGTCTTGCGCAGGTGTCGGCCAGTCGCCGCTGATCAAGCCCTGCTCGGCAAGAAACGCGAGGATGCCCTCGGCCCAGGCTTCGGCATCAGCCCGATCAGTGTCGGCCTGGCCGGCCAGCTCGATGGTCGTCGCCAGACACGCCAGTGATATCTGCGCTTCCGGGAACAGCCGCGAAAGGCGCAGCCATGGCAGCGAACACGCTTCGTCGAACGAGCTGCCACCGGAATCTTCCGCCAGCAGGCCGACCTTCACACCCAGGTGCGCGGCGAGCGAGCGCCATTGCGGCCAGTGCTGCGGCAAGGCGTACATGTGCAGCGCGGCGTCGGTATCGCAATGCAAGTCCAGCACCACGTCGGCGGTGCAGGCATGCCCGAGCAAGATGCGCTGCATGCCTTGCAACTGGCTGGCAGCGGGCGGCAACGCGTCGAGCACATCACTCATGGCCTGGCGGATCAAGCGGATATTGGCCTGCGGGTCATCACCCAGGCGTCCGTCCAGCGCAGCCGCCACCGGGGCGCTCAGCTCGACGAAATCGCGGTTGAAATTCTTGCCGCTGCCCGCCTCGAAACGACCTTGGTGATTGCCTTGCAGCAGTTGCCCCAGGCCCAGTGGATTGGCGACCGGCACCAGTTCGATCACACCGTTGAGCAAACCTTGAGCTTCGAGTTCGCTCAGGCGCTTTTTAAGCTCCCAGGCGACGCGCATGCCCGGCAATTCATCGGCGTGCAGGCTGGCCTGAATGTAGGCCTTGCGCTCGCCCCTGCCGAAGCGGAACACCGAAATCTGCCGTTCGCTGCCCAGGTTGTTCCACGGCAATGCATGATCGATGCGTTCCATATCAGTGCTTCCGTGGGGCCAGATAGCCCAGCCAGCGGCGCTCGGCCAGTTTGAACAGGCGCACCAGAATGAAGGTTAGGCACAGGTAGAACACGCCCGCCGTGATGTACGCCTCGAACGGCAGGTAGTACTGCGCGTTGACGGTGCGCGCGGCGCCGGTGATGTCGATCAGCGTGACGATGGACGCCAGACTGGTGGTCTGCAGCATCATGATCACTTCGTTGCTGTACTGCGGCAGTGCCCGGCGCAAGGCCGATGGCAGCAGGATGCGCTTGTACATTTTGAAGCGCGACATCCCCATCGCCTTGGCCGCTTCGATCTCGCCGTTCGGCGTCGCGCGCAGGCTGCCTGCGATGATTTCGGCGGTGTAGGCGCTGGTGTTGATCGCGAATGCCAGGCACGCACAGAACGTCGCGCTGGACAGCCACGGCCACATGAAGCTCTCACGCACCGCTTGGAATTGCGCCAGCCCGTAGTAAATCAAAAACAGCTGCACCAGCATCGGCGTGCCGCGAATCACGTAGGTGAACAGCCACGCCGACATATTGACCACGGCGTTTTTCGAGACGCGCATCAGCCCCAGCGGCAAGGCCGCCAGCAGACCAAAAAACAGCGAAATCGCGAGCAATTTGAGGGTCGTCAGCAAACCGCCAAAGTACAGCGGCAGGGCCTCCCAAATGACGTTGTAGTCGAAGATCATAGATCAGCCGCCCTTACGCCTACCGAGTAGCGCTTCTCAAGTTGACGCAGTATCAGCAACGAGACGCTGGTGATCACCAGGTACATGGCCGCCACTGCGAGGAAGAAGGTGAAAGGTTCGCGGGTGGCATCTGCCGCCTGCTTCGCCTTGAACATCATGTCTTGCAGACCGACCACCGAAATCAGCGCGGTCGCCTTGGTCAAAACCAGCCAGTTGTTGGTGAAACCCGGAATCGCCAGACGAATCATCTGCGGCACCAACACCCGGAAGAACACCTGAAAACTGCTCATGCCATACGCCATGCCCGCTTCGGCCTGGCCTTTGGGAATGGCCATGAACGCGCCGCGGAAAGTCTCCGACAGGTAGGCACCGAAAATGAAACCCAAGGTGCCAATACCGGCCGCCAGTGGATTCAGGTCGATGTAGTCGTCATAACCGAGCATCGGCGCCACGCGGTTGAGCAAGTCCTGACCACCGTAGAAAATCAGCAGGATCAACACCAGATCGGGAATGCCGCGGATGACCGTGGAATACAGGTCGCCCAGCCAGGCCAGCCAGCGCACCGGCGACAGCCGCAATGCCACGCCGATCAGACCCAGAAGGATGGCCAGGGCCATGGACGACAAGGCGAGCTGAAGCGTCAGCCATGCGCCATCGAGGATGACAGCCCCGTAGCCTTTCAACATGATTCAGGTCCTCGAATGTTCGGATGAAAAAATGGCGCAAACCTCAGAGATCCTGTTGCTTGCGCCATTTCGGACTGTCGCCGGGACGTTATTACTTGCCGTAGATATCGAAGGCGAAGTACTTGTCCTGGATTTGCTTGTATTTGCCGTTCTCGCGAATGGCAGTGATCGCGGTGTTGATTTTTTCTTTCAGCGCGTCACCTTTGCGAACGGCGATACCTACGCCATCGCCGAAGTATTTGACGTCGGTGAAGGCCGGGCCAACGAAGGCGTAACCTTTGCCGGCGTCGGTTTTCAGGAAACCGTCATCCAGCAAGGTGGCGTCTGCCACGGTACCGTCGAGGCGACCGGCAGCCACGTCGAGGTAGATTTCGTTCTGCGAACCGTACGGCTTGATCTCGGCACCCAGCGGAGCCAGGACTTCGCGGGCGAAACGCTCGTGGATCGAACCGCGCTGCACGCCGATGTTCTTGCCTTTGAGCTCAGCCAGGCTGTCGCTGACCTGAACGCCCGATTTCATCACCAGACGTGCCGGCGTGTTGTAGTACTTGTTGGTGAAGTCGACAGACTTCTTGCGGTCTTCAGTGATCGACATCGAGGACAGGATGGCGTCGATCTTGCGCACTTTGAGGGCCGGAATCAGGCCGTCGAATTCTTGCTCGACCCAAACGCACTTGACCTTCATTTCTTCACACAGGGCGTTGCCGATGTCGTAGTCGAAACCAACGATGCTGCCGTCTGGAGCTTTGGAAGCGAACGGCGGGTACGCCGCTTCGATACCAATCTTTACAGGCTTGTCATCAGCGAAGGTTGGCAGAGACAGCACGGACAGTGCCAAGGCGCCAAGCAGCACGAGTTTCTTCATCTTTGGACTCCATCGGTAAAGGGCAAAAACGGCAGAGTGAGCGACAGCCCAATATGCGAGTGAGTGGAACCGGAAAGCGGTTGCTGCGTCATGCCAAGCGTACGTTGTTTTCAACACACGCAACGACGAGCGAGTGATCGGCATTCTAACGACAGGCCCGAAGTCGATATTTCTTCAATGCGACAACAAATTACAGAAGCACCGAGAAAGCCGTTTGGGCACGTTGACAGCCCTGCAATTTCATGCAAGACCAAAAGAGATTAAACCGATCTATGCTGCAAATTGCGGGCCTATTATTGGCAAAGCCTTCTAATCCGGCAAGCTTGGCGTTGATTCAAATTTTTTATTGAGGGAAAGGGTGCTCTGGAGCGAGGCATTGCGTTTCCCATCGCCCCGTATCGGCGCGGGTGGTTACACATTTGGTTACTTGAAGGGCAGCGGGTAACAGAGGGAAATGGACTACAGGGTATGTCGATAATTATTGGCTGGTGTTTATTCGGTGTCTGACAGATGGCCATCGCCAGCAGGCTGGCTCCTACAGGGGAGTTGAGTCAGGCGGACATTCTGGGTTCGCTGCAGCTCAACTGTGGGAGTGAGCCTGCTCGCGATGAGGCCGGCCTGACCAACATGAAACCCAGGCAAGAAAAAACCCCGTCAGGCTCGCCGCCAGACGGGGTTTCAATGACTCATGAATAGGGTTTACGCCACATTCATCGTCTTGTGCGTATCTATCAAATGCTGCACCACGCTCGGATCCGCCAGGGTCGAAATATCGCCCAGCCCATCGTATTCAGCCGTGGCGATCTTGCGCAGGATGCGGCGCATGATCTTGCCCGAACGGGTCTTCGGCAGCCCCGGTGCCCACTGGATGACGTCCGGCGAAGCAATCGGCCCAATCTCTTTACGCACCCAATTCTTCAACTCGATACGCAGTTGCTCGCTCGGCTCTTCGCCGCCGATCAAGGTGACGTAGAC
This sequence comes from Pseudomonas sp. TMB3-21, assembly GCF_054898145.1. Classification (NCBI taxonomy): domain Bacteria; kingdom Pseudomonadati; phylum Pseudomonadota; class Gammaproteobacteria; order Pseudomonadales; family Pseudomonadaceae; genus Pseudomonas; species Pseudomonas sp. TMB3-21. The sequence continues at coordinate 166,820 of NZ_CM142718.1, forward strand.
ATAAATGCCCTGCCCTTTGATGTCGTGCGGCACGCCCACCACAGCCGCTTCGGCGACTTTCGGGTGCGCAACCATCGCGCTTTCGATTTCGGCAGTGCCCATGCGGTGGCCGGACACGTTCAGCACGTCGTCCACACGACCGGTGATCCAGTAATAACCGTCTTCATCGCGACGGGCGCCGTCACCGGTGAAGTACATGCCGCGAAAGGTTTTGAAGTACGTATCGACGAAGCGGTCATGATCGCGATACAGCGTACGTGCCTGACCTGGCCACGAATCAAGAATCACCAGATTGCCCTCGGCGACGCCTTCGATGATGTTGCCCAGGTTGTCGACCAACGCCGGCACCACGCCGAAGAACGGCCGCGCGGCGGAACCCGGTTTCAAGGCATGAGCGCCCGGCAACGGGCTCATCATGTTGCCGCCGGTTTCGGTCTGCCACCAGGTATCGACGATCGGGCAACGGGATTTTCCGACGTTCTTGTAGTACCAGTCCCACGCTTCCGGGTTGATCGGCTCACCGACCGAACCGAGCAGGCGCAGGCTGCTGCCGTCAGCGCCTTCAACCGCCGCTTGACCCGACGCCATCATCGCGCGGATCGCGGTCGGTGCGGTGTAGAGGATGTTGACCTTGTGCTTGTCGACGATCTTCGCCACCCGGGTAATGTCCGGATAGTTCGGCACGCCTTCGAACAGCAGCGTGGTCGCGCCATTGGCCAAGGGGCCGTAGACGATGTAAGTGTGGCCGGTGACCCAGCCGACGTCGGCGGTGCACCAGTAGATTTCGCCCGGGCGGTAGTCGAACACGCGCTCGTGGGTCAGCGCGGCGTAAAGCAGATAACCGCCGGTGGTGTGCTGCACGCCTTTAGGCTTGCCGGTCGAACCGGAGGTATAAAGGATGAACAGCGCTTCTTCGGCGCCCATTTCTTTCGGCGCGCAAACGCTGCCCGCCACTTTCATCAGGTCTTCGTACCAGATGTCGCGATGCTGGTTCCACTTGATGTCGCCACCGGTGCGCTTGCACACGATGACTTTCTGAATGCTGCTGGTTTCCGGATTGGTCAGCGCATCGTCGACGTTGGTCTTCAGCGGGATCTTCTTGCCGGCACGAATGCCTTCGTCGGCGGTGATCACCACTTTCGAGCGGCAGTCGATGATGCGACCGGCCAGGGCTTCCGGTGAGAAACCACCGAACACCACCGAGTGAATCGCGCCGATCCGGGTGCAGGCCAGCATGGCGACCACGGCTTCGGGGATCATCGGCATATAGATCGTCACCACGTCGCCGCGGTGCACATCCTGGCCGCGCAAGGCGTTGGCGAACTTGCAGACTTGTTCGTGCAGCTCGCGGTAGGTGATGTTGCGGCTTTCGGAAGGGTCATCCCCTTCCCAGATAATTGCGATTTGATCGCCGCGCTCGGCCAGATGACGGTCGAGGCAGTTGTAGGAAACGTTCAAGGTGCCATCGGCAAACCACTTGATGTCGACGTGGTGATCGTCGAAAGACGTCTGTTTTACCGCGGTGAAAGGTTTGATCCAGTCGAGGCGCTTGGCTTGCTCGCGCCAGAATCCATCGGGGTTGACGACCGACTGCTGGTACATGGCTTTGTAGGTTGCCTCGTCGGTCAGCGTGTTGGCTGCTACCTCGGGACGAACGGGATACAGAGAAGCCGCACTCATCTTTCTTACCTCGGTGGAATAGTTGTTTTTGTATGGGCCCAGTTGTAACGGGGCCGGGCCTATAGAACCATTCGACGATGGTAGTAACAAGGCCCTACAAATTGTCGTGGATAGCAGCCGCCACCGCGAATTTGTAGCAACTGGCGAAGCCTGCGTCCGACTGCGCAGCAGTCGCAAGATCCGTCGACGCGGTCTTTCAGCAAATAGCGTTTTGCCGATCGGCGACTGCTGCGCAGCCGAACGCAGCCTCGCAGGCTCGGCAGTTGCTACAAAAACCGCGCGACAGCTGAGTTATTCGATGATTGTTACAAAATCTGTCAAAAGTGTTTATCAAAACCCCACCTATATGAATGCCTCCCCCACGCTTAGAATCTGTCCCGCCAACACGGCAAACCCTGATTAACCAGGTTGCAGCCCCCACGAAGGCAGTTAATCAAAAAAACTCCATATCCAGTTCCACACGCAATCCCAAAAAGATTGCGTGACCCCATTCGACCTCAAAAAGGTAAATCTGAAATGAAAGCTCTATTAGTTCTGGCCCTCTCCAGCCTGTGCGCCACCGCCATGGCAGACGAGGTCCCGACTGATGTCGCCCAGCAACAACCGATCGTCGAGCAATACACTTACTCAAGTCACCCGGACATCGCCAAAGTTATCTCCATGAGCGATATCCCCAATGTGTGTGAAGTTGTGCCGGTGACAATGGAATACGACGACTCCAAAGGCCAACGCCATATCATGCGCTACACCGTCATGGGCAACGGCTGCTCCAACGGCTGACCAAGACTGCCCGCAATCGAGCCTTTTTAGCGCGTCGCTGCAGGTCGATTCCAGCCCGGCTCCGGCCGGGCTCAGTTGTGTTGAGAAGCGCAAAAAGTCATTGCAAAACACAAGATGTAGTGAAAAACGGCATTTTTGGATGTTTTTTGAACAACATCTGTTCAGCGTCCAAATCAGCGAAAAAATTTTTGCATCAGCCAAAGCCCTGTATTACCTCGCTTTGCTCGGAAAACCCTCCCTCTCGGCCCCTCCATGAGCCGATTCGCCGCACCACGCCGGCAAAAACTTCCTTATAATGCCGCCTAAACGGGCCCGCAATATTCCCTTACAGGGACGAAAAGCCAGTCTGAAGCCCCGCAGCCGCGTCCGTCGCAGCCTGCGCTATCAGAGGCTCTCGGAACCCCGTACAAAATTCTGTTTGATGCCTGCGTATAGCTGCTGAAAAACGACCTTTATCCAACGCGGCCAGACCGACCGTGTGAATCACCATCACATGGGCATCTGGCCCTCACGCAGGAGACGACACGTCATGCTGAGCTGGGACGAATTCGACAAAGAAGACAGCGCTGAAACCGTGGTCAAAGGCGCCAACGCCGGCCACGCGACTGAAGCCAACATGGACCGCCTCGACACCGCCGGTGGCGTTGCTGCCCAAGAAGCTCGCGCTGTCACCGCGTCTGACTCCGCCGCCATCGCTCGCGCCAAGGCTGCACTGGACAACCTCGACATCGCCGAAGGCCTGGCCGAACTCGAAGGCGCCTCCGCCCGTGTCGCCGTTGACGAAAAGCGCATGATCAACTGCCGCGCCGACCTCAACCAACTCGTGCCCTTCAAGTACGACTGGGCCTGGCAGAAATACCTGGACGGTTGCGCAAACCACTGGATGCCGCAAGAAGTCAACATGACCGCCGACATCGCCCTCTGGAAAGACCCGGAAGGCCTGACCGACGACGAGCGCCGCATCGTCATGCGCAACCTCGGCTTCTTCTCCACCGCCGACTCCCTGGTTGCCAACAACCTTGTGCTGGCTGTCTATCGCTTGATCACCAACCCGGAATGCCGCCAGTACATCCTGCGCCAAGCCTTCGAAGAAGCGATCCACACCCACGCCTACCAGTACTGCATTGAATCGTTGGCCATGGATGAAGGCGAGATCTTCAACATGTACCACGAGATCCCGTCGGTCGCGAAAAAAGCCACCTGGGGCCTCAAATACACCCGCTCGATCTCCGATCCGAAGTTCGAAACCGGCACCGTCGAAACCGACAAAGAGTTGCTGCGCAACCTGATCGCCTACTACTGCGTTCTGGAAGGCATCTTCTTCTACTGCGGCTTCACCCAGATCCTTTCCATGGGCCGCCGCAACAAAATGACCGGCGTCGCCGAGCAGTTCCAATACATCCTGCGCGACGAATCCATGCACCTGAACTTCGGCATCGACGTGATCAACCAGATCAAAATCGAAAACCCGCACTTGTGGGATGCCGAGATGAAGGAAGAAGCTTCGCAGATGATTCTGCAAGGCACTCAGCTGGAGATCGAATACGCCCGCGACACCATGCCTCGTGGGGTGTTGGGGATGAATGCGGCGATGATGGAGGATTATCTGAAGTTTATTGCTAATCGTCGTTTGTCGCAGATTGGTCTGAAAGAAGAGTATCCGGGGACTACGAATCCGTTCCCTTGGATGAGCGAGATTATGGACTTGAAGAAAGAGAAGAATTTCTTTGAGACGAGAGTTATTGAGTATCAGACTGGTGGGGCTTTGAGCTGGGATTAAGATTTTACCGTGGCGGCAACGCCGCCACGGTCTATCTTGAGTTATGACTTCCCATATGAAGCTTTCCATGGAGCCAAACTAGAAGGAGCGATATGTTTAAGGCAAATGATGTATGGGATTACGGCTTCTTCAAAAGACTCTCAAAAAACGATACGGGCCATGACAGCAATCAATCAGGCCCTCTAATAAATATCGAAATTCAAGAATTCCTGCCTCCAATCCAAGCCAAGCCTACCGACCTCAAGTCTGCTGTATCTATCCCACTAAATGCAGAGCTCTGGAATGGCGATCTCCAGCTAAATAGGGTGTCTGTAAGATATCAAATACAGTCATGGCCTAAAAAGATAAAGAGAAACGGTGAGTTCAAGCAGGAAAAACGAATAACAAGAAATATGAACGAGCTTTTTGAAAACGCGTCACAAGGTGATTTTCTGGTGATGCAACGCCGGCAAAATTCTACGACAGACTACCGTTTTACTTTAATAACCAAAAAAAATCCTCTATTCAAAAAACTAATAAGAACCACCAAGAACGCTCCTATAGGCCCAATCTACGATAAAACCCCACCAGAGTCTTTTACGAAACATGCAGAGGAAGCTAAAAAACTAGAAGAAATCTTAGAAAAAAATGATTTTCATCCTGTAGAAAAGAACCCCAATACATCACGATCCATCATTACCGAATATTGCAGAGACAAAGCTTTCCGGGAAAAAGTGCTTAAACTTTATAACTATAAATGTGCAGCCTGCCGCAAAGGACTCACTTGCCCTACTGGACTAAGAGAAGTCGACGCTGCTCATATTATTCCTAGGAGCTACGCAGGAGCGAATGACGCACGAAATGGAATAGCGCTCTGCAAAGCTCATCACTGGGCATTCGACAGAGGACTTTTCTGGATTGATGAAAAACGAGAAATACATGTACCGCAGATAATTAGAGAAATGAAAGAAAATAAAGACATTACCAGGCTTCATACTCGGAAAATCTCCACACCAACAGTACGAAAACTTGAGCCAGACCTGAGAGCCCTAGAGTGGCACAGAGAAAATTCTGGCTACGGTGACAGTGTCGAATGACGAAAAAATTCAGATCTTCGACTCAATCTTTCATGGATAATCGTTGAGCTGCTTTCTAAAGGGCATTGATCAAGACGTTAGCTTTTCAGGTGGAGACTTGCCAACAAGGGCGTGCGCGTTGAACACAAAGGTTACCGAGCCGGGATCGTTCACCAGCCGTTTTTTGATGTATGGAAGAGTTTTCATAAAACCGATATGAATAATTCTTACACTGAAGTCTGCTTAACCAACTCTACAAACTCGCCAAGACCTAGCAACCACTTTTTTTGCGTGCCAGTATATGTTGCTTTAATTTTTTCTGGCACTACTAGGTTTAAACGATGAGATTGCATCTCCATAGTCTGATGTTCACTAATCGCCGACTCCATAGTAATCAAGTGTTTCACGGGAATTCTGTTAGCCTCGGACAATACTTGCCGCCACCGATCTTTACATGTTGTCTTAGCCCCTAGCATTATTAGTTTCCCATCGGGAAACTCAGGGTCACGATACTCAGAAAAACCTGGAAAAATAAAATCAGGTCTAGAATTATTCTCGGTCACGGACCCTTTACCTCGACCCTGTTGAAAGCGCAAACCGTGCAATCGGAAAATTTCGTCTAGATGCCCCTCAAACGCGTGGCCCACCCTAGATTTTCGACGGTTTTGCACGCTCAAAGAGAAACTGATGAACTCATCAACATCGTCACCCGCCTCGCCGAAGCCACTGCGAAGTTGCTCCTGAACCAAATGCCGCTCGTAGATACGAAAAAGTTTTTCTTCATGCTCCATCCAATCAACAATGGTCTGATCAGAGCAAGCTATAGGGTCGACAATCTCTTCAATAGATTTTCTCGCATAAACCGAGAACTCAGATGTTGTTGGAAAAGCCTTCCCGCCAAACAAATTAATGAGCTGCTCAAGCCAAACGCCATCGCCCGTTTCAACGGGACTTAACTCAATACCCAACTCCTCTAACATTAACCGTAATGGTAAAAGCAACTGAACAGAGTCCAGCGTTCCCGATGTGAATCTTTCGTCTACGTGATTCAGACCGAACAGAAGCCGCAACTGGCTTTCAATCGTGCTACCTGCTGGCGTAAATATCATTAGCAATGAACCGTCACGCATTTTCGCTACAAGATGGAAATCTCCCTCTTCGAGCAGCTCAGTCACCGCATTCTTATTGTAATAGAGACGAAATTCAGCACTTCGATGAGGCTGCTTTCGCCGACAGTCGTACCAAGTGACCAGACCCTCGCTGATGTCCGGCGCAACAGACTCATCCGTGATATAAATTTGCTTTGCTTTAAATCGATACTCCTCGCTCTTCCCGGGGGTACCTAGGTACTGCTTGAATCCCGCAGCAGGCAGGCCGCCAATTTCATGTTGATGAGAACGGGCGGGATCAGCATCCACTGCGCTCAGATATTTGGCAGCTACACCTTCAAAGTAATCGCTAATGCGGTCGCTGAACATGAGTTCTCATCGATTTGTAAATGTTCATTACCGTTTATCAGCCACTCAGCTATGAGGTCAACCAATAAAAGCGATTTCTCTCTTTTCATTGACCTTACCGCACACTCCCAGACGACAAGCACTCTCCACCCTTGGCCCAACAGAGAAGCCTCCTGAACGCTGTCCCTGATCTGATTTTTACCTATCTTCTCAAGCCAAAAATCGGGTCGTGTCTGGGGAATCTTGAAGTATCGACAGGTGTGTCCATGCCAAAAGCAGCCGTGAACAAATACCACTGCATTGTATTTTGGTAAAACCAGATCAGGCTTACCGGGAAGGTGTTTAACGTGCAGACGGAAGCGAAAGCCACGCGCATGCAGCGCTCTACGGACCAAAATCTCTGGTGTTGTATTTTTACCCTGAATACCGGACATCATTCTAGAGCGTGTAGCTACATCTACGACGTCGACCAAGATCCACCCCTAATGTCTGCGAAAGCTCAACTCCCTTGTATACCTTGAGCCGCACCGCTCTCAAGGTTGGATTTGAGTTTTCTAATGCGTCTAGGAGTGCCGGCGCGTGTACGCGCCGGTTCTATGGATGGAGCTAAACACATCCCTCAGTCAGGCAGCGCAAACTCAAGCTGGGGTCGCTCTGCGTCAGCTGTCTTTTCCTTTGCCGCCAAAATACGCTCCTTCATCAGACGAGCAACTGCTTCAAAAACCGGGACCGCTACCGAGTTACCAAATTGGCGGTATGCCTGGGTGTCGGATACAGGTATGACGAAGGTACTTTCACCCGGTTTGTCGAATCCCATCAGGCGAGAACATTCGTGAGGCGTCAGTCGTCGAGGACGATTGAGATGATTCAGCTCACTGTTGAAGTCCAAGGTTTCCACAAACCCACGGTCAACCAAAATTTCCGAGCCGTCCTTGTGGTATCTCGCTGAGAGGGTGCGAGCCACGTCGTTTGGACGGGTCAAGCCAAAGCCAAAACCATTGCCCTTCTCACGGTGCTTTGCGGCATAGCGATAGAGGTAGTCCCAAAGCTTCGGCGTGAGGATGTATTTTTCATCCACATCCTTATCAAGCAAATCGCCAAAGCTAGGCCGCTGCTTTGGTATCAGTTTGCTGATGTCACGCAACGTGAAACCTTGGTGAACATTCAGGTCACGACGGAAACCTACCAGCACAATTCGCTCACGATGCTGCGGAACGAAATGCTTGGCATCGATGACCTTGGGGTCTGAACCCTTCGGCGCGTTTACATCTGCGACCTCATAGCCCAGCTCATCCAGCGCTTCGCAAATGATCCGGAACGTGTTGCCCTTGTCATGGCTTTTCAGGTTTTTCACATTTTCAAGCAGGAATGCGGCAGGCCTTTTCGCGGCAATGATGCGGGCTACGTCGAAGAACAGAGTGCCTTGGGTCTCACATTCGAAACCATGTTTACGCCCTAAGGAGTTTTTCTTGGAAACACCGGCAAGGGAGAATGGCTGGCACGGGAAGCCTGCCAAGAGGACATCGTGATCAGGAATCTCGCGCCTGATGTTTTCGTAAGCTTCTTCGTCGCTGATTTCTGGTTTGTCGGAAAGCGTAACCGAGCGAATATCGAGGTTGAAACGATGGCGAACTGGATCACAAAAGTGGTTGGCCTTGTAGGTTTTGACCGCGTACTTGTTCCACTCGGATGTGAAAAGGCATTCGCCACCGATGGCTTCAAAACCTTTTCGGATGCCGCCAATGCCTGCGAATAGATCGATGAAGGTAAAAGAGGGTTTGTGATTCAAACGCTTGGGGAGCAGCGCTTCCAGGCGAGTGAATTCAATGTGGGAAAGCTTCGGCGAAGCCTTGCCTTTGACCCAGCGATTGATCGTTTCACGACACCAATGGGTTGGGCTCACATCGTTGAGAATCTCGGCAAGCTGCCCCTGGTCGTAGATCTCCAGCAACTTATGGAGCAGGGCAAGATCGGTCACAGGATGAGTGTCTGGCTCATACGAGCCTGAAGTCATTTCGCTCAGAGATTCAAAAGATGGCGTTTCAAAAAGATTCATGAGCCCGAAATTCCTCTGGGTCAAAGCTGTGACGATTGGTCACCATTCTAGCCCTAGAAACCTCAAAGTAAATGAAATTTCTCCGGATCCGTGACATGGGGGTGGCGCACGGGGTTAAGACAAGGCAAGAAATAGGTGGCATAAACACTGGATATAAACACAGCATAATTTACTCTCTGCCGTTGTCCAGATTTCGTTTTGTTTCCTGAGAAGTAGGAAAAGTCGCTGATTGACGACTGCCTCTGATCCACCTACCCTCGTCTCCGAGCCTAAGAAACTCTTCAAACCAGAGCGGTCATCCGCACCCGACAGTCATGCGGCTTTTTTTCGTCTGCGGTTTCTCTACGCCTGCGAGAAAATCCCCGTTATGTCGGGAGTGGGCGAATACAAGACCCGAAAGGGGAATATGTCCGGCCCGTCTCTGGTGGGTTTCTTAGCTCCCGACACCCATAACGAATGCCCTAAGAAAGCAGCCAGAGGTAAAGGAAATGCCTGACTATCCGACCTTCATGAAGAAGGTGAATCTTCGTACCCGAACACTCCATTGCTCACCTCCGAATCTGGAGGTACACCATGCCTGATTGCCTTGTCCCAACCGTATTCACTCGTCACGGCAGCCATCTTCATGCGCTGCTCGTGGAAAACCAGGCCTGGTTCTGCGCTCACGACCTTGGTCGATTGATGGGCAAGTATCTCGATGAACGCATGTCTCGCAAGCTCGATCCCGACCAGCGCCGGATGATGCTTCTGCAGGCTCACGGCACGGTGGAAGAACGACTGATGATCAGCGAGTCCGGCGTCTACGCATTGCTGGTTTATCACTATTGCCCTGAGTATCGGCTGCTGCGGGAATGGCTGACTCATTTGGTCGTTCCAGCGCTGCGTGATGCGCGCCCATCCAGGTCGATTGAGCGTCCGACGTTGAGTGTGCTGGATTGGCCGAAGATGTCTCTGTGCATGTTGCACTGGCAGGATGAACCGTGGATTCGATTGCGGGATATGCCTTATGTGTTGGCGGATGATCCATTCAATCAGCGTGGTTCTTGGTGGCGGAAGGCGTCGCGGGTGTTGCGCGGATTCTGACTGCTCAAACGGGCCAACCGATCCGCTGCTTGAATTTTCAAGTAGCGGATTTTTTTTAGCTGACGCGGGGGACGTTTGATATTTCAGAGTTGCTACCGCGCAGATCAAAAATCCTCAGTCACTACGCAATCAACTCAACATAACTCGACTCCCCACCGCCCTCCGCCCCCGACAACCAACCCCATACAAACGCCAGCGTCGTACGCCCTGCCTCATCAACACCCACCGTGCCACGCGACCAGCCGGCCAGGATCTCGCCCTCGGTGGTGATGCAGTGATAAAGCAGCTCGATTGTATCGGCGCCGGTCACGCGGCCAACTTGATGACCCGTGCGAATTCGGCCGCCTTGGTAGGTGCTCGAAATGGCATCGCCTTCAACCTGGTAATGAAACACGGTGCCTGTACCGGATAAGCCGTGGGTGTTGCCGGCTACGGTGAAGCGGCGATTGTGCAGGCGTTGAGAGAGGGGGATTTGCATGGGTGTCCAGTCCTTTGGTTGAGAGGGTCCATTTTGGGTTTGGTCATCTTAAGCGGCTTTGTTTGGAGTTGGGTGAATCTGTTAGACGGAGGTGCTCTGAGGTTTTTCGCGAGCAGGCTCGCTCCCACAGGTTTTGTGGCTGCCGTGGATTGTTCGGCGTACGGAAAATAGCGAAAACGCTTCGAGTTATTCAAGACTCGTCCTACAGCTTCGATTAACCACGTTCGTTAACGTCGCGTTGCCCCTTTTCCGGGGCTGCCGACGGATGAACGAAAGGATGATCAGTGGCTGGCAACAAGGACATTCCGCGGATTAAGAATCCGCCCTCCGGTGATGGGCATCACGTCACTCACCGCTTCATGACCGCCACCGAATTGGCCGAGCGGGACGCCAGACAAGACGCCTACGAGGCCATGCTGGCCAGGCAAGAAGCCTTCGAACGCAGCCATCAGGTCATAGCGGAAAAGCACAGGCCCACTCAAGCCGGATGTGTCTTCGCCAAGTCCTGAAAACTGCCGGACGCCATCATCGATTACACGAATCCCTCAGGGATGGTGCCGACCGATAATCTCAAAGACTACGGTGACCTGATTCTGCTGGGAGCTCGCGAAGCAGATGAATCAGGCGCTGTGCCACTGAAGAAGATCAGTGGCACAGCGATTCCCGTCGGTCTTGGCTCCCTGGCTCTCGCCGGCTCGGCATTCGCCGCTGCTCCCGTCGCTGCGGCGAGCGCAGTAACAGCGACGCTGGTTGGCCTCGTTGCACTGATCACACCATCGAGTCTGGGCGACAGCTCGCTTTATACCGAAGACCAACTCCGTGCGCTCAAACAGGCCCGTACCCGCGTTCGCCTGAGGGTCGAGCAACTGACTGACAATCACGAAACAGGCGAACAGCTTGACCCACCGGAACAAATCGAAGCATCAAAAAATATTTATGAGGATGTTATGGGACTGAAAATCAGGCTGGAATGGTATGACAAACAAACCGAGATGGGCGAAGGCGAGGAATTGTCGGAAGACCTTGGCGATGATGGGTCTGTTATTGAAGCGTTGGGCATGCCGATTGAAAACAATGTGAACAACGGCGGTTTCAACGTCTCCCGCGACTGGGCAAGCATTCTTCAGCTCCACTTCCACCATGTCATCCAGCTGCACTCTTATGATTACCAAGTGGCGTTCGTCTATCGAGACAAGTGGCACTCGAAGTGATAGCGGAATGAAGATTCAAAAAAACCGAGCAATCTCCTGATCGGGTTTATTACGCGTTTTCTTCGTTTGGTGAGAAACGAAAACTCGCGATCTTTACGAATCGTGAGCAGATTCGCTTCCGGGATCGGCGGCAGGATTGGAAAGTCCGTGGTCTGCCCCCCTTCATAACCTTGCTGGTACGACCCGTACTCCGTACTGCGGAATAATCCCGTCCGCTGTCACCAACTCCAGGCCTTCTGCCTGAGCCTGGGCAATCAACATCCGATCAAACGGATCGCGATGAATCTCCGGCAATTTGCCCGCCTGCTGTCCGTGGAAAAGAGAAATAGGCAGCTTGGTGAAGCCCTCGTCTTCAACCAACGCCTCAAGATCCTCTGGGGCCTCTAGCATTCCTTTGGCCTGCTTGATCGAAATTTCCCAAATTGAAGCGGCACTCACCAGCACCTGATTACGTGGCTCTTCAATCATCTGCCGAGCATCTGCGCCCAACGCAGGATCATCGGACAGCCACCAAAGAAACGCATGGGTATCCAGTAACAAGCGCCTCATAGAGTGCCCTCAAATCCTGCGATGATGTCTTCAGGCGTCTTGTCGAAATCCGCAGAAATCCGAATTTTCCCCTTCAACCGCCCAGGCTTACGCGTCCGAGGTGTATCGACATGAGGAAGCAGGTCCAGATAGGGCTTGCCGGCTTTGGCGATCACCACCTTGTCGCCATGCCATACGCGCTCCGCGAGCTGGGAGAGTTGGGATTTCGCTTCATGCATGTTTACTTGCACCACTTCGTTCATACGAGACCTCGAAAAACCGTTAGCTAAGCTAGACTAAGCCAGACTAAATTTTTTGGCAAGACGTCGGCGAGCCGTCGGTGAAGAATTAACAGGCGGCAAAGTGTTGGGACTGAAAATACATACGATGTGATGCCGAGGGCTGTACTCAGGATCATTCGCGAGCAAGCTTCGCTCCTTTTGTGCAGGGCAGACACATAATGAGCGCAGCTAAACTCATCGGAGTTGGCCACAAAGATCGTATAGCCGCACATTTATTATCAGGTTTTTTCGGCCTACGACCCTCGATACACAAGCGTTCTGGCTCATAGAGAACACGAAACACTACACATTTTTTTCCGATTTTTCTGCAGATGATATGTTGCTGGCACCGACTTAAGCCGCTTCCGTCCTTCGGCCAGAGATCACCATCAGACGCTTGCGCCCACCCTACAACAGCTCGAAACTTTGCTCTCTGACATTCTGGGAATCCAGGCCGATTTGCACACGAAACTCGCCCGGCTCGGCGACATACTTCAATTGCGCGTTGAAGAACTTCAAGTCGCTCTCATCGATGCTGAAATGAACCTCTTTCTCCTCTCCAGCCTTGAGCATGATTTTTTGAAAGTCCTTCAATTCTTTAACTGGGCGGCTGATGGATGCGACGACATCGCGGATATAAAGCTGAACCACCGTTTCGCCATCGCGCTGGCCAATATTTCGAACGGTGACGCTGGCATTGATGTTGCCTCTGCTCTTAAGCGTTTGAGTTGAGAGTGTGATTTCAGACAGGCTGAAATCGGTGTAACTCAGCCCATAGCCGAAGGGGTAAAGCGGGCCATGGGATTGATCGAAATATTGAGACGTGTAGATGCGAGGTCCATCCGGCAGGTAGGGCCGGCCAGTGTTCAAGTGGCTGTAGTAATTTGGGATTTGCCCGACGGAGCGTGGAAAGGTGATGGGTAATTTGCCGGACGGGTTGTAGTCACCGAACAACACATCGGCGACTGCATTACCTCCTTCGGTACCGCTATACCAGGTTTCCAGAATCGCATCGACCTGCTTCTGCTCCTTGCCGATGGAGAGAGGCCGGCCGTTCATCAATACCAGCACCAACGGCTTGCCGGTGGCTTCCAGCGCTGTGATCAACTCACTCTGACGCCCAGGGAGATCGAGGCTGGTTCGACTGGCTGCTTCATGGGACATGCTGCGGGGTTCGCCCACCACTGCAATGACGACATCGGCCTGCTGTGCAACCTTGACCGCTTCGTCAATCATATCTGCTGCCGCACGAGGGTCATTGTCAACTTCGGACATTCCCAAGTATTTAATAACCTCAAGATCCTCTGTGAGATTGACCCCTCGGGCATAGATCAGTGAGCCTTGGTTCATCGCGTTTTTCAGTCCGTCGTAGATCGTTACCGACTGCGCGGCCACACCGCTCGCAGACCAACTGCCCATGATGTCCACGGAACTTGTTGCTAATGGACCTATGAGCGCAATCACGCCCTCTTTTTTTAGCGGCAAGAGCCGGTTTTCATTTTTCAACAGCACCAATGTCTTGCGGGCCACATCACGGGCCTGAGCTCTATGTAGACGGTTTTCGGCATTATTGTCAGCGGGGTCTTCACCGGGCATGCCAATGCGCCGATAAGGATCTTCGAACAGTCCCATATCGTACTTGGCACCCAGTACTTCCCGCACCGCGTTATCAATATTGCTCTGAGCAATAGATCCTGTTGCAAGCAGCCCCGATAGCTCTTGACCATAAGATGAGTCGTTCATACTCATATTAATGCCAGCCCTGATTGCGAGCATGGCAGCTTCGCGATGATCCTTCGCAACACCATGCTGAACCAGATCGGAGATTGCATTATGGTCGCCGATGACCAGTCCCTTGAAGCCCCACGTCTTGCGAAGCAGGTCTTGCATCAACCATGTATTGGACGCTGCTGGCACACCATTTATTGTAGTAAGAGCCACCATCACGGCTCCCGCTCCCCCATCAATCGCCGAACGATAAGGTGGCAGGTAGTCCTGATACATCTTGACCATGCCCATGTCGACGCTGTTGTAGTCGCGCCCACCCTCTACAGCACCATACAACGCAAAGTGTTTGGCACTGGCCATGATGCTGTCCGGTTCATTTGGGCTTTTGCCTTGGTATGCCTGAACCATCACTTTGGCAATACGTGAAACCAGGTAGGTGTCCTCACCGAAGCCTTCGGAGGTGCGCCCCCAACGAGGATCACGGGCAATATCTATTGTCGGTGCGAAGGTCAAATCGATAGCGTCTGCACTGGCTTCTTTTGCCGCCGTCCGACCGCTCAACTCAATAGCGGCCATATCCCAACTGGAGGCTAAAGCCAGGCCAATGGGAAATATGGTTCGATGACCGTGTAACACGTCCCAGCCGAAAAACATCGGTATCTTCAGGCGGCTACGTTGAGCCGCGTCCTGCATAGGGCGATTTTGGTAACGGGTCACAGAGCCGAATGTCCCTCCAATTCGCCCGGCGGTGATCTCTTGACGGATCCTTTCGGGTGTCATGTTGTCATCAATAGCGATCAGCCGTAGTTGGCCAACTTTTTCTTCTACCGTCATTTGTTCAAGCAAGTGCTCAACAAATTTTTCTTTGGGGCTGGTACTCGGTAGCACTTCAGCGAAAGCAGGATGGCCGAACAAAATACCAAGCACACCGGATACAATAATTTTCTTCACAATGCCCTTCCATGAATTGCAACCAGGCACTGCGCAACACATTGCGCTGCGCGCCATGCCCCAGGAAGGAAAAAAGCTACACACTAGACGCGAACTTCCTTCCTCTACTCTGAGGGGCGCGTGAACCATCTAGCTGTAAAGGTCCTGCAAAAAACAACGAACGTCTACTGTCATTTCTGACAGTTGACGTCGACAAATTCAGACTTTAAAGCGAATTTCAAAAGCATAAAAAAGAAGCAAAACGCTGAAAATAACTACCATGTCGGATCCCGATCGTATTTGAAGATTTGCCGATTGTGAACACAGTTGCCTTAGCAAGCCTTCATAGAGCACCGCTACGACTCCTCAGCGTGCCCTGCGAAAAATTTGCACTGCGTTGAAAACTTTCAGTGCAACCCGCCCCGCCTCCCGCTATTAATACCCTTCCCATGCAAGGACCGAAGCCCACCATGAAATTCGACCTCGCCTACTGCCTCAGCCTCGACACCAAACTGTCGATCTACGACGTACGCGATCTCAATTTCGACGAGACGATCGAGTTCGATTCCGCCAAGGAACACTTCCGATGTCCCAATGACGCTTGCAGATCCGCCTTCGAGGCCGCGAATGTGTTGACGACGTTCAACGCCAAAAACGTCAATTACGTTCGCACACCGCACTTCAAGAACACGCCTAGCACGCGGCATGTAACGGACTGCCCTTACGTCAGTATCAAAACGCCGGCGTCCGGTGTGGACGCGGACGGTGCGGAAACAGATGACAGTCGTGAGGAGCATTTTCCGTCGGAGTTGTTGCTGACTCGGCGTCAGTATGTGCGTAAGCCATCGGATCGAGCGGCCGCAGAGAATGCAACTCGAGAATTCCCAACAACCACTGTAACGAACAATGACGCTGCGCATTCAGGCCCTGAAACAGCGCCCGATAAGACCACCGTGTTCGCTCATCCAGTGGAGTGCTTTGTTTCCAACTTCGAAGACAAAGACCTGCTCAAGCGCATGCCATTGAAGATCGGCGAGCACTCGGCGCCGTACTCCTCGTTCTTTAAAAAGATCGAATACCTGACGGACAACAAGGGGCTGATTTACTGGGGAAAGATCAAGGAGATCAAGGATTACACCCAGAGCTTTCGCATCGATTTCGAGCAAAAGATCTGGTTCAAGCAGGCGGATGAGCCGAAGAAGAAGCCTTACTCAGTTAACGTTTACTTGAGCAAGAAGTTGATCGAGAACTACCGCAAACGCAAAGCGTTTCTGGAAGAGATCAAACACGCCGTCGACAGTGACAAAGAGCTGTTCTGTTTTTTCTACGGCGTGACGCCGGAGTTGAAGCAAGTGCCAAGCAAGAAAAACCCCGAGCAAACGTTCGGGGTGTTCAGTGCGAATATTGAGAACCTGGATCACTTTATTATTCGTGAGGCACCGGGGTTATTGAGTACGTAATAAACCGCTAGGGCAACTGGAGCGCTACGCCGCCAGGATGTTGCTTGATCAGGCTATACGGCAAGACACCCCAGCTAACATTGGCGCACACCGCCGCGACGTGAGGAAAGGCAGGATCCAATTTGATTCCCTGTTTCGTGAAATACCAGGAGGGGAAACTCCAGCGATCTTCCTCACCGTATTCGCAGTCGTTTTCCCCCTCGGCCGCTTCATTCATTTGCTTGGGATAGAGCGTGAGCAATTGCGCTACTAGCCAAGGCGCCAGCTCCTTAGTGCGGTACTCCGAATACGCATCGGATGACCCAGGCGAGGAAATATAGGCGTCGTAGTTTTCCTCGTAATGCAGCGGTTTTCCCTGTCCCACCCAGAGCACATCATCCAGTGTCAAAGATTTTCCTGTTTTGGTGTCGAGGTTGAGCGAGGCATTAATTTGATCCGGATAAGCCCCACCACAGAAATACTCGGTGGAGACACGGACACTCATGACGTTAGGCGTCATCCACAGAGGCTGACTGGTCTGGGAGTAGAAGGCATCAGCGTAATTGGCGAAGCACCCATAGTACCCAACGACCTCCTGCCACAAACGGCCCATCAATTGCTGATTAATGCGCTTACGCTCGTCCGCACTGTAGCCCGAAACCACTTCAAACAATTCGGCGTTGGACTGTGGCTCGCTCCACCATTGCAGCGTGTATCCCATGAAGGTCTCGGTCCTGCCTTGAGTGAGTTTCATGCCTTTTAATCGCAAGTATTCGTAGGGCGCCTTGTCGTGAAGTCTGACCAGATAGGGCAACGTGTCGGCGGGAACCGGAGGAAGTTTCGCCAGCTGCAATTCGACCTTCGAAATTTTGCCATCCGGGCTGGACCATTGTCCGAACCAACCATCGGACTTGGGTCGTAAGTGAATGATCGGAAGAGGTCTGTCCTCTCCATAACTCTGGGCCCCCTCTTGCAGTACAAGCGTGTCGCCTGCCTGCGAGCCACTGAGCATCAAGTCCTTGTGGTATTTTTCGTAAAAGTAACGCCCTTCACTTCCATCAGCGCTTACCTCCAGCACAATTGGCATTTTGCCCAGAGTCCCGGTGTAGACCTGTTTGCCGCTGTCAGCCCATAACATCCCAGAAAACGTCAAACACACCCATACAAGAGCACCGGCCAGACAGAACAGTCCCTTACACATCAAATCGTCCTTAAATGCAGCGAGTATTTGCTCGCAGGAAAAAACCGATTATGGCGAACCGGCGTTTAAGAATCGATAAAATCCAGTGTGATAACGGTCAGCCAAGCCACATGCTCACCATTACCACTATCAGCAATCCAATATAAACCCACGCATGCGTCCGATCCGGAATCCGCCCAATCCACGGTGTAGCCAACCGAATGCCCACCAGCGACCCCATCGTTAAAACCGCAAACGCCAGCAAATCCACATACCCAATAAACCAGGCGCCCAGATCAAATTCGGTAAACCCGGCCATTGCCATGTATGTCAGCGTCCCGGCCACTGCCACCGGCACACTTAGCGGATTGGCCATGGACGTCGCTTGACTCATGCTCAGCCCACAACGGCGCAACAACGGCACGGTCATGACGCTGCCGCCTACACCGAGAAATGTAGCGATTGCACCGATTCCTACGCCTCCCCCCGACACTTCCACCCTACCCAGTCGTCGTGGGATTTTGTTGTCGTTGTGCGTAAGAAATCCGCGTCTGAACAGGCAATCTATAATCGTCACACCCAGGTAAACGATGAACGCATAGCGAATCACTTCGCCAGTGGCCCACATCGCGGCCATGGCGCCGATCACAGCGCCCATGCCAATGAAGCCACCTAAAGGCCACAGGTAATGGCGAATCAGATTACCGGCGCGGTGGTGTTTTCCGGTGGAGACCAACGCATTGACGATCATCACGCAGGTCGAGGTGGCCACTGCAATATGCATCGCTGATTGCACAATCGGGTCGTCTGCACCGTGGCTGGCAATGAGCATTTGGTACAGCAATGGCACCACGACAAACCCGCCGCCAAAACCGAACAGCACTGCCGTGACGCCGGTCATGCAGCCGAAGAGTGTGAGCAAGAGATAGAACATGGTGCGTCGTCCGTGGGTTAAGAGCAGTCGACATTAGAGCGAACCCACTTGGCCCGCCTCAGTAAGTCAGCCAATAATATTCGCGTTTACGCCAACTGCTGAGAGCACCACGATGCGCAATGTTTCGATCAATCAACTGGATGAAACGCCACGCTCGGTGGTGGCAATCGGTTCGGATTATTCCTACGGCCAGGTGTTGCCCCGTCATACGCACCGGCGGGCGCAGTTGTTGTATGGGGCCACCGGGGTCATGCAGGTCAGCACGCACGACGGCAATTGGGTGGTACCGCCGCAGCGGGCGGTGTGGATTCCGCCCGGGGTGGCGCATGAGGTGCTGATGCTGGGGGTGAGCACGCGGAGTTTGTATATCGAGCCCGGCGCGGTAGATGTGGGCAGCCGTTGTCAGGTCATCAGTGTGTCGCCGCTGATGCGGCACTTGCTGATGGAGGCCGTGGAGATTCCGCCGGCGTACGAAGAGGCCGGACGCGATGGGGCGTTGATAACCCTTTTACTGTACGAACTGGCGCGCAGTGCGCATTTGCCGCTGCACATTCCGTTGCCCGAAGACGCACGGCTGCTGACGCTGTGTCAGGGCTTTCTGAAGCGGCCCGATGTGCACCAGTCGCCGCAGCAATGGGCCGATCATTTGCATATCAGTTTGCGCACGTTCAACCGACTGTTCCGCCAGCAGACGGACCTGAGCTTCAGTCAATGGCGCCAGCGTGCCTGCGTGGTGCTGGCCCTCGCGCGATTGGCCGCAGGCGAACCGGTGACGCGAATTGCCCTGGATTTCGGCTACGACAGCCCGGCTGCGTTCTCGACAATGTTTCGTCGCGTGTTGGGACATGCACCGTCCGTCTGGATGGCCGGGGCAACCTAACAGAAATTAAAAAATCCATTTGATCCGGGCGCAAAACAACTGTACAAAATCACAGTACTTTTCGAATTAGCACTCTTGAGCCCGGAGAACACCATGGCTTCTTATGCGATGAAAATCACCCTGGAGCGTATTGCCCTCTTCCAGTTCACCCCGGCTCACTGCGCTCAGGCGCGAGCGATGGTGGGTTGGAGCGTCGAGCAGCTTTCGCGAGAGTCTGGCGTTTCGGTAGATGCAGTTGAGCGGTTTGAGGCCAAGCGCGACGTGCCGGATGCAGATCGGCTGGCGCTGGCGTACCGGTTCGAGTCTGAAGGACTGGTGTTCTTCCCGGGCTTTGCGCCGGGGCGTGGGATGAGCGGGAAAGGGTCGGCGGTTGATTCGGGTGGGCGTACGGATTATGCGATGGGTGAGTGAATAAACTCACCGATTGACGATTATTCCCATATAGGTATATTTTCGCATGAGTACAAGGAAGTCACTCTGGTGGATCTGCAGCAGTAAAAAAGATCTCAAACAGATGCCCGCTGACGTACAGGACGTTTTTGGGTACGCACTGGATTTGGCACAAAGTGGTGCTAAACATCCTGACGCTAAGCCGCTGAAAGGGTATGGCAGCGCTGGAATGCTTGAGGTGGTGGAAAATTTCGACACCAACACCTATCGGGCGGTTTACACAGTCCGGTTTAGCAATGCCATTTACGTTCTGCACTGTTTCCAGAAAAAGTCGGCTTCAGGTATCAAAACCGCGCAGTCCGACATCGATGTAATCCGCAAGAGGTTCCAAGCGGCGCAAAACCATGCGAGAGGACCAGGAAATGATTGAAATCGAGGAAAGCTCCGGGAACGTCTATGAAGACCTTTCGACACCAAACGCCAATGAAATGCGGGTCAAGTCGCAACTGGCCGCAAAAATTGGCGAAATCATCAAGGCTCGACACCTGACTCAAGTTCAGGCCTCCGAAATTCTCGGTATGTCCCAACCGAAACTTTCAGAAATGTTGCGCGGAAAGTTTCGAGGCATCAGCGAAGTGAAGATGATGGAGTGCCTTTCCTTGCTTGGACGAGACATTCAAATCGTCGTCAAGTCGGCCCCTCGGTCAAGGAAAGAGGGGCGCATTGAAGTGGTATTCAGCTAGGCGAGTAGCTGAATATTAGGTGTTTTGAGCGGCCATCTCGCCGGCCGTACCTTCCACCTCCATCCACCAAGCCTCACCCCGCTGCGGATGAATCACATTAAACGCCTCCCCCATTTGCGGCGTAGTAATCGACACACTGCGCTCCCAGGCCAGTGCCAGAATGCGGTCAAACGGTTCGTACCAGGCGTGCATCGACAAATCGAACGTGCCGTTGTGGATGGGCAATAGCCAGCGACCTTTAAGGTCGATGTGCGCTTGCAGGGTTTGCTCAGGCTGCATGTGCACGTGCGGCCACTCCACGTTGTACGCGCCGGTTTCCATCAGCGTCAGGTCGAACGGGCCGTACTGTTCGCCGATGCGTTTGAAGCCGTCGAAGTAGCCGGTGTCGCCACTGAAGAAAATTCGCGTGGCGTCATCGAGAATCACCCAAGACGCCCACAGCGTGCTGTTGCCATCGAACAGCCCGCGACCGGAAAAGTGCTGCGATGGCGTGGCAACGAACTGGATGCCGGCAACCTCTGTGCCTTGCCACCAATCCAGTTGCCGCACTTTGCTGGCATCGATGCCCCATTTGATCAACGTATCGCCAACGCCCAACGGGGTGAGGAAATACTGAGTCTTCTCCGCCAATGCCAGAACAGCCTGATAATCGAGGTGATCATAGTGATCGTGAGACAGGATCACCGCCTCGATCGGCGGCAAGTCCTTCAGGCTGATCGGTGGCTGGTGAAAGCGCTTCGGTCCGGCCCACTGCACCGGCGAGGCGCGCTCGGCGAAGACCGGATCGGTGATGAAAAATTTGTCCCGTAGTTTCAGTAATACGGTGGAGTGGCCGAGACGATAAACGCTATGGTTTGGTGCGGCGATCAAGGCATCGCGAGTCAGGCGTTGCACCGGAACAGGTGCGCTCGGCCGAGTGCTTCGCGGTTTGTGAAAGATCATGTTCCACATTATCCGGAGCATTTTTCGAACACCTTCACGTTGCACCGGCGCATGGTTTTTGAATTGCCCTTCTACCTGACGAGAAGCTTCAGGCTCAGCGATGTTTTTGGCAGTGACCATGACTGAATGACTCCAGGAAACCGCAGGATGCCCGGTTTCAGCGGTAGGATGATAATTGGCCAAAGCACGCACGCATCAGCCCGAGACTCTAATGTTGGCTGCACAGCATTAACGAAACATTACACTGCACAGTGTAGTTTCAAGGTTGCATCAAAGCTGATCACAAGTAAACTGCCAAGTGTAATTCTCCACTTCTTTCTGCCGAAGCGTATTTATGACTGCCCCACAGCGCCTCACCGACCGTAAACGCGCAGCCATTATTCAAGCGGCGATCGCTGAATTCCGTGCCCACGGATTCGACGTCACCAGCATGGACAAGATTGCCGCTACTGCGGGCGCGTCGAAGCGCACGGTGTACAACCACTTCCCAAGCAAGGAAGAGTTGTTCTCCGAGATTCTCAACCAGCTATGGGCGCGGGTGACGGCAGAGCAGCAAATCAGCTACCGCGCAGACCTGCCGTTGCGTGACCAGATGCGCGTCATGCTGATGGCAAAAATGCAGATGATGGCCGATGATAATTTTCTCGATCTGGCACGGGTAGCCATCGCGGCAACCATCCATTCCCCGGAGCGTGCGCAGAATATGGTCGAGAGAATGGGCGAACGCGAAGAAGGCCTGACCGTGTGGCTTCGCGCCGCTCAGGCGGATGGGCGCTTGAAGCCGGCCGACCCCGCCTTCGCCGCGCAACAGGTTCACGGGATGCTCAAATCCTTCGCGTTCTGGCCACAGATTTCCATGGGGCTGCCTGCCCTCGCGCCCGAGATGCAAAGCACCGTCGTCGAGTCTGCGCTAGACATGTTCCTCGCCTGCTACCAACGCTGAACGCATTGCTGGCCGCGCCCACATCATCGAATGGCAAATCCTGCTCTCAATCACGGGCAATGAAACACGGCTGCTCGCCGAAAAAAACTTATACAAAGAGATCAAAAAAATACAAACCTTGTACAAGTATTTGTATTTTTGTATAAGTATTTCCCTGTCAGTCATGGACCGCTGACATTGAGCAGACAACACCGAAGGCTGCCTTGCCTTCGGTTAGCAGGCGCAGGAACAGGGACGACCCCGTGTTTTTCATCCTCCCGAGCATTGCAGCCATGCTATTTACTCGCCATAAATCCACCGTCGACGCCCTTCAGCAAAACCTGGACCGCCAAAATGCCCTGCTGGAAGCGATTGATCGCTCCATGGCAGTGATCGAATTCGATCTCGATGGCGTCGTGCTGCGCGCCAACGACAACTTTCTTCAGACCATGGGCTATCGGCGTGATCAAGTGCTGGGGCAACCTCATCGGCAGTTTTGCCCACCCGAGTACGCGCGCAGCCAGCAGTATTCGCAGCTGTGGGCGCGACTTAAGAGCGGCCAATTCGAGTCGGGGACGTATGAACGGGTGGGCGGCGACGGGCGAGCGATCTGGCTGGAGGCCAGTTACAACCCGATCATTAACGCGGTGGGCAACGTCGTGAAGGTGGTCAAATATGCAATGGACGTGACCGCCAGAGTGCAGCACGAAAGCGAATCCGCTGCCCGGTTGCAGGCGATCGACCGCGCCATGGCGGTGATCGAGTTCAACCTCGACGGCACTATCATCAGCGCTAATCAGAATTTTCTGACACGCATGGGTTACACCCTCACCGAGCTCAAAGGTAAACATCATCGCCTGTTCTGTACGGCCGAGCTGATCAACAGCAGCGCGTATGAGGACTTCTGGCGCCGACTCAATCACGGTGAGTTTTTCCACGGCCAGTTCCAGCGAGTCGATAAGCGCGGGCAAAGTGTCTGGCTGGAGGCCAACTACAACCCGGTGTACGACGCTAGCGGGCGTTTGTGCAAAGTGGTCAAGTTCGCATCCGACGTGACGGCGCGGGTTGAGCAACATGACCGGGATGCCCGCAGTGCCAGCGAGGCGTATCACATCTCGGTAGAGACGCGCAAAATCGCCGAGCAAGGCACGCAGGTGATTCAGCAGGCGGCCAGTGAAATGCGCGAAATCTCCGCCAACATCGAACAGTCGTCGACATTGATTGCGCAACTGGGCGAGCGCTCGGAGCAGATTACCGCCATCGTCAACACCATCCGCGGCATCGCCGACCAGACCAACCTGCTAGCGCTCAATGCGGCCATCGAAGCGGCGCGTGCCGGGGAACAAGGGCGTGGCTTCGCCGTGGTGGCCGACGAGGTGCGCCAGCTGGCCGCTCGCACCAGTGGCTCTACGGCGGAGATTTCCAGCATGATCGGGTTGATCCAGAGTGAAACCCGCCAGGCAATCAAGAGCATGGACGGCACTCGTGATCGGGCGGCAGAAGGTGTCGAACTGGCCAATCAGGCCGGTACGGTGATCCTGCAGATACGCGATGGTGCGAGCAACGCTGTGCAGGCGGTGAGCATGTTCGCCAACGAGCGTCTGCCAGGTTGAAGCGGGTAACGCCTCAACCTTGATTCAGCTACGCCGCTCGCGCGCAGGGCTATAGAGACGATCAGTCTCGCAGCCCTGCCAAGAGCGTTGCGTGCAAGCTCAACCCTGCACAAGACTGCGCACCGCCGAAATCTCCGGCACCTCCTGTCGAGTCATGTACACCCGCAACGGCTCGGTAATGTTGATCCGGTCATCTATATTCTGATCCAGCAGCAACTGGACCCGCTCACGCTTAAGCGTCATTGCCTCACCCGGGCCTGCTGCCCAAACGAATTCGCTGGTCGGGATGATGCCGTCATCCGCAATGTCCATGCCGAATGAATCTTCGCTGAAGCGCACAATGTAGTGGCCGGTCTTGCGATTAAGGCCAACGAAGCCCTTGAGCTGGTCAGCGGCCTGGCAAATGAGTTGGGACGTGATGCGCATGATAAACCTCACAGAAAAGTGATCTTGGGTTTACACGCAAGTGATGGGGGCTTTCCCTCTGCCGGGGAAACTGCCAGGTCGAAGAGTACTGCAAAGCACCGCACAAAA
Organism: Pseudomonas sp. TMB3-21; assembly: GCF_054898145.1. NCBI lineage: Bacteria > Pseudomonadati > Pseudomonadota > Gammaproteobacteria > Pseudomonadales > Pseudomonadaceae > Pseudomonas > Pseudomonas sp. TMB3-21. The sequence goes on from NZ_CM142718.1 coordinate 191,444, forward strand.
GGACCGGAAAATTCTCTTGTGACATGCTTAATGTCGGTCTGGCGATAGCGCTTGCCGCCATCAATTGTTAAAAGGGACGTCTTCGAAAATCTCTGCGAAAGGATCTCGACCATGCCTGTCTCCTTCACCAAGAGCGCCCTCCTGCTGAGCGTGCTGCTCGGCATCGGCCACGCCCACGCCGCCAACGAGCCGAGCCCGACCGCGCTGGCCACCCGTTCCGGCATACCGCACCCGGCGGTGATTGCTCATCGCGGCGCGTCTTTCGATGCTCCGGAATCCACCGCGCCTGCCTACAAACTGGCGCGCGACCTCGGCGCCGATTATCTCGAACTGGACCTGCAACGCAGCAAGGACGGCGTGCTGTTCGCGCTGCATGACGACAACCTGCAACGCACCACCGACGTCGCGAGCAAATTCCCCGAGCGCAAGGACAGCCCGGCTAACGCATTCACCATGGCCGAACTGAAAACCCTGGATGCCGGCAGCTGGTTCAACACGGCGTACCCGGATCGCGCGCGCCCTTCGTACGTGGGCCTGAAAGTCCTGACCCTCGATGAAATCATCGACATCGCTCAGGGCAACCCGCTGCACAAACCCGGCCTGTACATCGAAACCAAAGAAGCGAAGCAGTTTCCCGGGCTCGAACGCGACCTCAAGGAAAAGCTGCATGATCGCGGCTGGTTGAGCCCGACCGGTTCAAAACTGGCCAAGAGCGCCCTCGGCGTCGGCCAGGGCAAAGGCAAGGTCGTGCTGCAAACGTTCGAGAAAAGCAGCCTCGAATTGCTGCAGAAAGAGATGCCGCAAGTGCCGAAAATCCTCCTGCTGTGGGTGGGCGAAGGCAGCATCGAGCCAAAGTCCAAGGTGAAGTTTGCCGAGTCTGGTGACAAGGACAAGGCAACTTACTACGCCAAACAGGAGCCGATAGATAAAGCCGAATTTCAGCGCTGGGTCGACTATGCCAAGGCCCAGGGCGCCATCGGCACCGGACCGTCTGCAGCGCTGACAAAGGGTGGCGATCAAAGTTATTCGGACCTGGTGAAACCGTGGATGAATCAATACACCCACGATCAGGGCCTGCTGGTGCACGTCTATACGGTTGACGATGCCGTGGATTATCAGAAAGTCATGAATGCCGGGGTCGATGGCATCTTTACCAACCGCGCCAGCGAGTTGCTCAAGTTCTATAAACGCCCGGCGGCGGCGAGTGTGGCGCAAGTGCTGACGAATAATGGGTATTGATTGAAACAGGGGTGACTGCATCGCGGGCAAGCCTTGCTCCCACAAGTCCAAGATCATCGAATCTAAGGTTTTTGGGAATTAAGGATGGATTAAGTTGCCCCAGTTACTGTGGACTCACTTAAACAGCAACCCAAGGAATGAACCGATGAAAACATTAACTGCCCTCTTTACCGCTGCTGCCCTGACTCTCACCGCAGGCTTGGCGCAGGCTGATGTTCGCGTCGACCAGATCCCTGAGCTGGTCAAAAGCGGGAAGATCAAGCCACTGGAAGAAATGAACCAGGCGGCTTTGAAATTGCACCCAGGTGCGACCATCACCGATACGGATCTGGATAACCACTTCAATAACTATGAGTACGAAGTGGAATTGAAAACTGCCGACGGCAAAGAATTTGATGTGGACTTCGATGCCACCACTGGCAAAGTACTGAGCGACAAACAAGACACCTGATACATCACACAACAAGCCGCACGATCTTCGAATCGTGCGGCTTTTTTGTGCCCGGCACTTTCAGTTGGTCACGCCATTAAGCGCTGAGGCGAGCCGTCACCTCGTTCAACTGCCCGGACAAACCGTGCAGATTGTGGCTGGCCGCTTCGGTGCGTTGCACGTTGTCCAGGTTGGTGCTGGCAATGCTGGTGATTTCAGTGAGGTTGCGCGAGATGTCCTCGGCCACGGAGGTCTGCTCCTCGGCCGCCGTGGCGATCTGCCGGTTCATGTCGCGGATCGCTTCCACCGCATGGGTGATGCGCTCGAGCATGGCCCCAGCCTGAGTCACTTGTTCAACACTTTCTTCGCTGCGCGACTGCCCGCTCTCAATGGCCTGCGCTGCATCCACTGCACCGGTCTGCACGGTTTGAATGATCTGATTGATCTCGATGATCGACGCCGCCGTGCGTTGCGCGAGGCTGCGCACTTCATCCGCGACCACGGCAAAACCGCGCCCGGCCTCACCGGCCCGGGCGGCTTCGATAGCGGCGTTCAGCGCCAGCAGATTGGTTTGTTCAGCGATGCCGCGAATCACTTCCAGCACCTTGCCGATACGCCCACTGTCCGTTTCCAGACGACGAATCACGGTGGCGGTGTTGGCGATTTCAGCGCGCATCTGCGTGATGGTGTGGATGGTGCCTTGCATGACCTTTTCGCCCTGCTGCGCGGACTGGTCGGCATCATCGGCAGCGCGTGCTGCGTCGGCGGCATGACGCGCGACTTCCTGCGCAGTGGCAGACATTTCGTTCATCGCAGTGGCCACCTGATCGGTGCGGCTGAATTGCTCGTTGGTGCCGCTGGCCATGAGCCCGGCAATCGATTTCAGTTCACCGCTGGCGCTGTCCAGATCCTTGGCACTGGCCTGCAAACGGCTGAAGGTCTCGGCGAGGAAATCACGCAGGGTGTTGGCGGCGATCGCCAGTTTGCCGAGTTCATCCTGACGGCTGCTGGCCACACGCTCGGCGAACTTGCCTTGGCTGAGTTGCGCGACGTATTCGATCAGCCGACGAATCGGCTCGACCAGGTTGCGGTTGACCAGCCACAGGCTGAACAACCCGATCAACAGGCCCGAGACCAGCATGACGATAATCCCGAGAAACACCGTGCGATCGGCACTGGCGCTGATCAGCTTCGACTGCTCGCTGCCCTGCTGACGCAACTCGCTGACCAACGCGCTCATCTGCTCGCTGGTCGCGCGGTCAACGCCCTTCACTGCGGTGTCACCCGCTGTCGGATCACCGCCCGCCGCGACGTAGGCGTCGCGGCCTTTCTGATAGGCCGCGCCTAACTGACGGTGTTCGTCACGCAAGCGTTCGATGCGGGTCTTCAGTTGCGCCTCGATGCCCTTCTGACCGGCCAGTTCGCCGAGGATGCCCTGCACATCGCGCTGGCGGTCTTCGAATTGTTTCCAGTATTTGTCCAGATCCGCCGGTTGCTTGCCGCGCAGCAAAACGTTTTTCCATTCCTGCACCTGCACCTTGAATTGCAGGTTGGCTTCATCGATCAGTTGCGAGGTGCGCAGCGGCCCCTGGATCAGGTTGGCGTAGCTCTGCACGCCTTGGGAAAGGAAATGAAAGCAGGCCAGCGCGATCAACAGTATCGCTAACAGACTGCCACTCAACAGGGCGAGAATTTGCGCTCTCAACGACTTTTGCAAAAACATGGACGGTACTCATGACAGAAGTGAGGCACGCCTGAAAAAGGCGTGAGAAATGTCAGAACGTCCCTGTCTTCAACGCCGGCAACCAGGGCCGACGCCGCGCAACTTAACCTAAGCGGAATCGGCGTGCCAGAGCGGTTCTTGAGGCAAATCCGACCGTCGGTAGCAGTGTCAGAACAGTTATTTTTTTGTCACAAAAACGTCATGGGCAATTGCGATCATGCGGCTCACGTGAACCTGAAATATTCGGCAAAACCGCTGACAAGCGCGCCTGCCTATTGCGAGAACCCATGAACCACAGCATCGACCAAAGTCATCGCGACCCGGACCTCTTCGGTCTGCTGTACGGTTTCCGCTTTCGTCCTGGCGAGCGTGGTCGCGAGATCGATTCGGCGCAGGCGCTGCAGTGTCTGCAACAATCGGACGACAGCGATGAATTTCTCTGGCTGCACCTCAACCTCGCCCACGCCGCGTGCGAGCGGTGGATGAAAAACCATCTGCAATTGCCTGAAGAATTTTTCGAAGCGTTGCACGAGGGCTCGCGTTCAACGCGCATCGAGCACGTTGATTCCGCGCTGCTGGCGGTGGTCAACGATGTGGTGTTCAACCTCAGTAGCATGATCTCTTCGGACGTGTCGACGCTGTGGGTCTGCGCACGCAGTCGGCTGATCGTAAGCGCGCGTCTGCAGCCGCTGCACTCGGTGGACAAGTTGCGTTCATCGGTGAAGGCCGGTGAGCGCTTTCGCTCGCCGCTGGAGTTGCTCGTGCATTTGCTGCGCGATCAGGGCGAGGTGCTGACGCAGATCGTGCGCAAAACCAGCCTCAGCGTTGATCAGATCGAAGATCAATTATTGTCCTCGCGCCTGTCGACCAACCGCGCCGAACTGGGCGCCAATCGCCGGGTGCTGGTGCGCCTGCAACGCCTGCTGGCGCTGGAGCCGGGCTCGTTGCTGCGCCTGCTCAATCGCCCGCCGCAGTGGTTGCAGAAGGAGGACGTGAAAGAGCTGCGCAAATCCACCGAAGAGTTTGCGCTGATCATCAACGACCTCACGGCGCTGGGTGAGCGGATCAAATTGTTGCAGGAAGAAATCGCTGCCAATCTCAACGAACAGAGCAACCGCACGCTGTTCACTCTCACCGTGGTCACGGTACTGGCGCTGCCGATCAACATCATTGCCGGTTTTTTTGGCATGAACGTGGGTGGTGTACCGCTGGCAGGGGATGCGCATGGCTTCTGGATTCTGGTCGCGCTGGTGGCGACGTTCACCTTGGTTGGCGGGCGTTGGGCGTTTCGCAAGCGGCAGGATTACTGAGATCAAAAAAATTCTAACCATCGAATAATCTGTGGGAGCGAGCCTGCTCGCGATGCGGTGCAACAAGTGAAGATGCGATAACTGACACACCGCTTCGCGAGCAGGCTCGCTCCTACAGGGTTTTGCGTGCCGGTACACCTCAGCGCAACGCCTTGATCCGTGCCTCGATAAACCGTCGTTCCGGTATTTGCTGGGTCAGTTCCAGCGCTCTTTCATAGGCTGCCCGCGCCTCGTCGTTACGCCCCAACTGCCGGCAGAAATCAGCCCGCGCGGAATGCGCCAAGTGATAATCGAGCAACTCTCCGCGCGCCAGAATCCCTTCAATCAACGTCAGCCCCGCCAATGGCCCATCCCGCCGGGATATGGCCGCGGCGCGATTCAGCTCGATCACCGGCGACGGCACCGCGCGCAGCAAAACGTCATACAGGCCGACGATCTGCACCCAGTCCGTCTCCCCCGCCGCTGGCGCTTCCGCATGCACCGCCGCGATCGCCGCTTGCAGGCAATAAGGCCCGAAGCGCCCCTGGCTCAGCGCCCGTTCCACCAGCAGGGTGCCTTCAGCGATCATCCGGCCATCCCACAGCGAACGGTCCTGCTCATCCAGCACCACCAGCTCTCCGCTGGCAGACGTCCGGGCCGGTCGCCGCGATTCGTGCAGCAGCATCAGCGCCAACAGCCCCATCACCTCCGGCTCCGGCAACAACTCCATCAGCAAACGGCCCAGACGAATCGCCTCACGAGTCAAATCCTCGCGGGTCAACTCTGTGCCGACAGAGGCCGAATAGCCTTCGTTGAACACCAGATAAATCACCCGCAAAACACTGTCGAGGCGTTCGGGCAATTCCGCCAGAGTGGGCACCTGGTAGGGGATTTTCGCGTCGCGGATTTTCGCCTTGGCGCGCACGATGCGCTGGGCAATTGCGCTGGGCGCGGAGAGGAAGGCCCGGGCGATTTCTTCTGTGGTCAGGTCGCACACTTCGCGCAACGTCAGCGGCACTTGCGCATCCGCCGCGAGTGCCGGGTGACAGCAGGTGAAGATCAGGCGCAGGCGATCGTCTTCCACGTCCTCGTCACTCCAGTCGGCCTGCTCCAGCGCCTCGAGTTGCGCGATCAACAGCGGCCGCGATGCCGTAAAACGGGCGCGCCGCCGCAGTACATCGATCGCCTTGAACCGCCCCGTGGAGACCAGCCACGCCCGCGGGTTGTCCGGTACGCCATCGCGCTGCCAACGCTCGACCGCGATAAAAAAGGCCTCGTGCAAGGCCTCTTCAGCAAGGTCGAAATCACCGAGCAAACGGATCAACGTCGCCAGAATCCGCCGCGATTCTTCCCGATATATCTGTTCGACCCGAGCCGAGACCAACGCGCCGGTCATCAGTCCGGCATGCCTTGGGTCACCAGGGTTTCCAGCCGATCCAGGCTCTGCCCCCAGCCGTCGTGAAAGCCCATCGCTTCGTGGGCCTGCCGATCCTGTTCCGACCAGTGCATGGCGCGGGCGGTGTACAGCGTCTGGCCGCCCTGTTCCTGCAGCGTCACTTCGGCCGCCATGAACGGTTTGCCCGACGGTATCCACCCGGGAATAAAGGCATCGGTGAACACCAGTCGCTCAGGCGCAACGATCTCAAGAAAAACGCCCATGGTCGGGTACTCGGCGCCATCGGGTGCACGCATCAGCGTACGAAACTGGCCGCCAACCCACAGGTCCATTTCGCACTCGGGCGTGGTCATGCCATGAGGCCCCCACCATTGCGCGAGCAACGCCGGCTCGGTCCAGGCGCGGAAGAGTCGCCTGCGCGGTGCGTCGATCAGACGACTGATGGATAACTCGAATGTCGCGGGTGTGAGTGACACGGGTGGCGGGCTCATGGGGAACTCCTGTGTTGTGCTTGTTATTCAGGGATTCAACTGGCGAACGGGTCGCACCTCGACACTGCCGACTCGCGCCGCCGGAATATTGCCGGCGACCTGGAGGGCCTCGTTGAGGTCTTTGGCATCGATCAGGTAGAAGCCGGCCAACTGCTCCTTGGTTTCGGCGAACGGCCCGTCGGTGATCGACATTTTGCCGTTGCGCATGCGCACAGTGGTTGCAGTCTGCACGGACTCCAGCGCCTCGGCGGCGAGCATGCGGCCGCTGCCCTGAATCGATTCGGCGTAGGCCATGCACTCGGCGTCCTTGGGGCTCTCAGGCAGCGCATGCAACTCCTGTTCATTGCTGTAGACCAGGCATAAGTACTTCATGTGACCTCCGCAATCCAACTGATCAACTATGGCTCAGATCGGCGATTTGGCGCCGCTTCCCGATAAACGATCACGGTTGCAGGTCGAACAGCGCTGTGCCGCTCATCATGTCGAACGGCGCCGACCAGTGCTCGTGGACGATGCGCCACTGCCCGGCGTCGCGCCGATAGCACGCAGTCACGCGCATCCAGCAGGCCTGGGTTTCGCCCTGCTCATTGGTGCCGCCGCAATGCGCCAGCCAGTGGGCGAAGGCGATGTGTTCGTCGACGACGATGTTGACTTGGTCGAAGTCAATCTTGTGCGCACCCTGGCACATTTCCATGCATTCGAGCCAGTGCGCGCGGTAGGCCGCCTTGCCGCGAAATTGCAGCGCCTTGACCGCGTCGTAGGAAACGATGTCGTCGCCATACAGGGTCATCAGCTGCTCGACATCCTTGGCGATCACGGCCTGTCGATAAGTGTCGATCAAGCTTTCGATTTCGTGGGTAGCGTTCATGGAGGTTCTCCGTTGTTTTTGTATGAAGACACCCTTAGTCGTCTGGCGAGGAGCCGGATCGACAATCAAATTAACAATAATCCATGGACGCAAACTCGTTAGAATCCGAGGCTCATTCATGTAGGAAAAAGGACAGTCCAGTGACGGCCAGACTCACGCCTTACGAAAGCTTGAACGCGCTGCAGCGCCAGCAGGTCGAGACGATTGAAGTTCATCAGGCACAATTGAAATTCAGCGGCGATATTCACGGTGCGCTGCACACCTTGCTGTCCAAGCCAGGACCCGGGGTCAAAGGCTTTGCCTTGTTGGTCGAGGATATTCCGGTCGCTTTCCTGCTGCTTAAACGTCCGCCCGCCCTGCCCGCCTGGGCCGATGAGCACAGCGCGACCCTGCATGCGTTACAAGTTGATCAGCGCGCTCAGGGCAACGGGTATGGCAAAGCCTGCCTGCAGGCATTGCCCGAGCAGGCGCGTCAGACGTTTCCGGAAATCAGCGCACTGGAATTGTCGGTGGATGCCGATAACGAAGCGGCCATTGCGCTGTATGCAAGCTTCGGCTGGGTGGATCGCGGCGAAGCCTACAGGGGCAGGATTGGCTATGAGCGGCGCATGAGCCTGACGCTTTGACGGGTTATTTCGCTGTCTGCGGCTAACCTGCACTCACACAAACGACACAAAATTCCTACAAAATACCGGGGCCGCGCCCTGTCATCGGGGGGGACGTGCGTATATAAAAGCATCCTTGTGCGCGTCAGGGAGACCGCATCAGTCGGACGCAAGCTTCGTCAGCTGCTACATCAAGCGCGAATTAATCGGTTCAGGCGCTTGAGCTTTCCTCCAGCATTTTGCAGTTTGTTTCATTTGCGCAGGCTCGGGCTCAGGCGCAGCATGTCCAGGCCCGTGTCGACCCACCGTTCGGCGTCGATGTGCAACTGGAAGCTCTCCGGGGCCAGCAGCCACTGATAGAGCATACCGTCGATGTACGCGTGCAGGCTGATGGCCGCGCGGGTCGTGTCGAGATTTTCTGGCAACTGGCCGCGATTCACCGCATTGGTGAGGGCCAGAGCGATGCGTACATTGCAATCGAGACTGACCGTCTGTCGCTGCTGGCGCAGATCGCACATTTCATCGGTGAACTCGCACTTATGGAACAAAATTTCATTGATGCGCCGGGTCTTCGGGTCCAGAGCAACTTGTTGAAACAAATGAATCAGCAGATTGCGCATGCACCCCAGCGGGTCGAGTTCATCTTCGCTCTCACTGGCTTTGGCCATTTCATCCAGCGGCTCATGCAACGTATCGAGCATGGCCTGCACCAGGTCGGCCTTGTTGCTGAAATGCCAGTAGATGGCACCGCGCGTCACGCCAGCGAGGGTGGCGATATCCGCCAGCGTCGTGCGCGCCACACCTCGCTCGAAGAAGGCTTTCTCTGCCGCTTCGAGTATCTGGCTACGTGTTTCCTGGGCTTCCTCTTTGGTACGACGGACCATGGCAGTACAACCTCAATCAGGGTGCTTCAGTGATGTCTGAATATCAGCTGAATAAAAGTGGAGCGAGCGCTCTTGGGCGTTGTCCCCGGCCTACAATTCGAACCTTTGCACGGCTTTTGTAACGAGAAGGATACGCAGCAAAGGTATTTACAAACAACCATGAACGTAAGTATATTTCTTAGCAAGCTACTTATCCACTCAGCGCACATTTTTCACCCTTTCACATTTCGAGTGCGCACACAGCGCGCCTGACCCGAGGATTTTCATGCAATTCAAGCCAGCTGTTACCGCTTTGGTTACTGCCGTCGCCCTGGCATCGCTGCTCAGCGGATGTAAAAAGGAAGAAGCGGCGCCTGCCGCACCGCCTCCTCAGGTCGGCGTTGTTACCCTGCAACCTCAAGCCTTCACCCTGACATCCGAACTTCCGGGCCGCACCAGCGCGTTCCGCATCGCCGAAGTTCGCCCACAGGTCAACGGCATCATTCTCAAGCGTCTGTTCAAGGAAGGCGGCGACGTCAAGGCCGGCCAGCAGCTGTATCAGATCGATCCGGCCGTGTATGAAGCCACGCTGAAAAGCGCCCAGGCCAACTTCCAGCAGACCAAGTCGATCTCTGATCGCTACAAGCAACTGGTCGATGAGCAGGCAGTGAGCCGTCAGGAATACGACACCGCACTGGCCAACCGCATGCAATCGGAAGCCAGCCTGCAGAGCGCGCAGATCAACGTGCGTTACACCAAGGTTTATGCGCCTATCTCCGGGCGCATCGGTCGTTCTTCGTTCACCGAAGGCGCCCTGGTGACCAACGGTCAGACCGACGCCATGGCGGTCATTCAGCAGCTCGACCCGATTTACGTCGATGTGACCCAATCGTCGGTGGAACTGCTGGAGCTGCGCCGCGAGCTGGAAAGCGGTCGCCTGCAAAAGGCTGGCGACACCGCCGCCGCGGTAAAGCTGACCCTCGAAGATGGCAGCGAATACAAACAAGTGGGCAAGCTCGAATTCTCCGAAGTGTCGGTGGATCAGACCACCGGCTCCGTGACGCTGCGCGCCGTGTTCCCGAACCCGGATCACACTTTGTTGCCAGGTATGTTCGTGCATGCACAGTTGCAGGCCGGCGTGAACACGGCAGCCATTTTGGCGCCGCAACAAGGCGTAACCCGCGACCTCAAAGGCGCCCCGACCGCACTGGTCGTCGGCCCGGACAACAAAGTTGAACTGCGTCAGCTCAAGGCCAGCCGCACGGTTGGCAGCCAGTGGTTGATCGAAGACGGCTTGAAGGCCGGCGATCGACTGATCACTGAAGGGCTGCAATACGTCAAACCAGGAGCGGAAGTGAAAGCCACTGAAGCGACCAACGTCGGCACCAAGAACCCGGCCCCCGCACAGGCAGCTGACAAGGCTTCCAGCGGCAAAGGGGAGTAAACCATGTCGAAATTTTTTATCGACCGTCCGATTTTCGCTTGGGTAATTGCCCTGGTGATCATGCTGGTCGGGGCACTCTCGATCCTCAAGTTGCCGATCAACCAATACCCGAGCATTGCGCCTCCGGCGATCGCCATTTCCGTAACCTACCCGGGCGCGTCTGCACAAACCGTGCAGGACACCGTGGTTCAGGTGATCGAACAGCAACTCAACGGCATCGACAACCTGCGTTATGTGTCTTCGGAGAGTAACTCCGACGGCAACATGACCATCACCGCCACCTTCGAGCAGGGCACCAACTCTGACACCGCGCAGGTTCAGGTGCAGAACAAGCTGAACCTGGCCACCCCGCTGCTGCCGCAAGAAGTGCAGCAACAAGGGATCCGCGTCACCAAGGCAGTGAAAAACTTCCTGATGGTGATCGGCGTGGTTTCGCGCGACGGCAGCATGACCAAGGACGACCTGTCCAACTACATCGTGTCGAACATGCAGGACCCGATCTCGCGGACCGCCGGTGTCGGTGACTTCCAGGTCTTCGGTGCCCAGTACGCGATGCGTATCTGGCTCGATCCGGCCAAGCTGAATAACTTCAACCTGACGCCGGTTGACGTGAAAAACGCCATCGCCGCGCAGAACGTCCAGGTCTCGTCCGGTCAGCTCGGTGGCTTGCCTGCCGTGCAAGGCCAACAGTTGAACGCAACGATCATCGGCAAGACCCGTCTGCAGACTGCCGAGCAGTTCAAGGCGATTCTGTTGAAGGTCAACAGCGACGGTTCGCAAGTGCGTGTCGGTGACGTTGCCGATGTCGGTCTGGGCGGTGAGAACTACTCGATCAGCGCGCAGTTCAACGGCAGCCCGGCGTCCGGTCTGGCGGTGAAACTGGCCAACGGTGCCAACGCCCTCGACACGGCAAAAGCCCTGCGCAACACCATCGAAACGCTCAAGCCTTTCTTCCCGGAAGGCATGGAAGTGGTGTTCCCGTATGACACCACTCCGGTCGTGACCGAGTCGATCAAGGGCGTGGTCGAAACCCTGGTCGAAGCGATCGTGCTGGTGTTCCTGGTGATGTTCCTGTTCCTGCAAAACTTCCGCGCCACCGTTATCACCACGATGACCGTGCCAGTGGTATTGCTGGGTACATTCGGGATCCTCGCGGCGTTCGGTTTCAGCATCAACACCCTGACCATGTTCGGCATGGTGCTCGCCATCGGCTTGCTGGTGGACGACGCCATCGTTGTGGTGGAAAACGTCGAACGGGTCATGAGCGAAGAAGGCCTGTCACCCAAAGAGGCCACGAAGAAATCCATGGGGCAGATCCAGGGTGCACTGGTGGGTATCGCCCTGGTGCTGTCTGCGGTTCTGTTGCCGATGGCGTTCTTCAGCGGTTCCACCGGTGTGATCTACAAGCAGTTCTCGATCACCATCGTTTCGGCCATGGCGCTGTCGGTATTGGTTGCATTGATCTTCACCCCGGCGCTCTGCGCGACCATGCTCAAGCCGATTCCGAAAGGCGAGCACGGCACGCCGAAACGCGGCTTCTTCGGCTGGTTCAACCGCAGCTTCGACCGTGGCGTCAGAAGTTACGAGCGCGGCGTCGGCAACATGCTCACGCACAAGGCGCCGTACCTGTTGGCTTACCTGATCATCGTGGTCGGCATGATCTGGCTGTTCACCCGCATTCCAACGGCATTCCTGCCGGAAGAAGACCAGGGCGTTCTGTTTGCCCAGGTGCAAACCCCCGCCGGTTCCAGTGCCGAGCGCACCCAGGTGGTCGTGGACGAAATGCGGGAATTCCTGCTGCGTCCGTCCAAGGATGGCGGTGAAGGCGATGCGGTGGCCTCGGTGTTTACCGTGACCGGCTTCAACTTCGCCGGCCGTGGTCAGAGTTCGGGTATGGCGTTCATCATGCTCAAACCGTGGGATGAGCGTAACGCTGAAAACAGCGTGTCGAGTCTGGCGGCCCGGGCCCAGCAGCACTTCTTCACGTTCCGTGATGCGATGGTGTTTGCCTTTGCGCCGCCGGCCGTACTCGAACTGGGTAACGCCACCGGTTTCGACGTGTTCCTGCAGGACCGCGCCGGTATCGGTCACGAAAAACTGATGGAAGCGCGTAACCAGTTCCTCGGCATGGCGGCGCAAAGCAAAGTGCTCTCGCAAGTGCGTCCGAACGGCCTGAACGACGAGCCGCAATACCAGTTGGAAATTGATGACGAAAAAGCCAGCGCCCTCGGCGTGACGCTCACCGACATCAACAACACCTTGTCGATCGCCTTGGGCAGTAGCTATGTGAACGACTTCATCGACCGCGGTCGGGTGAAAAAGGTGTACGTGCAAGGCCAGCCTGATGCGCGCATGAGCCCTGAAGACGTGAAGAAGTGGTATGTGCGTAACAGCGCCGGGACCATGGTGCCCTTCACGGCCTTCGCCAAGGGAGAGTGGATTTACGGTGCACCGAAACTGTCGCGTTACAACGGCGTAGAAGCGATGGAAATCCTCGGGGCTGCGGCGCCGGGTTATTCCACCGGTGAAGCCATGGCCGAAGTCGAGGCGCTGGCGAAGAAACTGCCGGCCGGTGTCGGTATTTCCTGGACAGGTCTGTCGTACGAAGAACGCTTGTCCGGTTCGCAAGCGCCAGCGTTGTACGCGTTGTCGCTGCTGATGGTGTTCCTGTGTCTGGCAGCGTTGTATGAAAGCTGGTCGATCCCGATTGCGGTGATGCTGGTGGTGCCTTTGGGGATCATCGGTGCGCTGCTGGCGACCAGCCTGCGCGGCCTGTCCAACGACGTTTACTTCCAGGTGGGCCTGTTGACGACCATCGGGCTGGCAGCGAAAAACGCCATCCTGATCGTCGAATTCGCCAAGGAACTGCATGAGCAAGGGCGAAGCCTGCGCGATGCTGCGATTGAAGCGTGCCGGATGCGTCTGCGTCCGATCATCATGACCTCGCTCGCCTTCGTGCTCGGTGTGGTGCCATTGGCGATTTCCACCGGCGCAGGTTCGGGTAGCCAACATGCGATCGGTACCGGCGTTATTGGCGGTATGATCACGGCGACGGTCCTGGCGATCTTCTGGGTACCCCTGTTCTTTGTCACCGTGTCGTCCATCGGCCAGCGCAAAAAAGCCGATCAGGATGATGCTACTGAAACTCCAAAAGAGGCTGGCCAATGAGCAAGTCGCTACTCTCCCTCGCCGTCGCCGCCTTCGTGCTGAGTGGGTGCTCGCTGATACCTGATTATCAGCAGCCCGCCGCACCGGTGGCGCAGCAATATCCACAGGGGCCGGCCTACTCGCCGGCCCAGGCGCCGAGCCAGGCCGCTGCCGAACAGGGCTGGAAGCAGTTTTTCCATGACCCGGCGTTGCAGCAGCTGATCAAGGTCGCGCTGGAAAACAACCGTGACCTGCGTGTCGCGGCGCTGAACATCGATGCTTTCGCGGCGCAGTACCGCATCCAGCGAGCTGACCTGTTCCCGGCCGTTTCGGCCAATGGCAGTGGCAGCCGCCAGCGGGTTCCGGCGAATGCTTCGCAGACCGGTGAAGCCGGCATCGTCAGTTCCTACTCGGCGACCGTCGGCATCAGCGCCTATGAACTCGACCTGTTCGGTCGGGTTCGCAGCCTCAGTGAGGAAGCGCTGCAACAATACTTCGCCACTGAAGAAGGCCGCCGCAGTACGCAGATCAGTCTGGTCGCCAACGTCGCCAATGCCTACATGACCTGGCAGGCAGACAAAGAGCTGCTCAAGCTGACGCAAGATACGCTGGGTGCGTTTGAAGAGAGCTTGAAGCTCACTTCGCGCAGCAACGAAGTCGGTGTCGCCTCGGCGCTGGATCTGGCGCAGTCGCGCACGTCGGTGGAAAACGCCCGCGCGCAACTGGCCCGCTACACGCGTCAGGTGGCTCAGGATGAAAACAGTCTGGTGTTGCTGCTCGGTACCGGGATCCCGGCCAATCTGCAACCGGCCAAGCCACTCTCGGATGACTTGCTGAGCGAAGTACCGCCCGGCCTGCCGTCGGATCTGCTGCAGCGTCGTCCGGACATTCTTCAGGCCGAGTACAACCTGAAAGCGGCCAACGCCAACATCGGCGCGGCACGGGCGGCGTTCTTCCCGAGCATCAGCCTGACTGCCAATGCCGGCACCCTCAGCCCGGACCTGTCCGGCCTGTTCAAGGGTGGTTCGGGCACGTGGCTGTTCCAGCCGCAGATCAACCTGCCGATCTTTAACGCCGGCAGCCTGCGCGCCAGCCTGGATTACTCGAAAATCCAGAAAGAAATCAGCGTGGCGAACTACGAGAAGTCCATTCAAACGGCCTTCCAGGAAGTCGCCGACGGCCTGGCCGCACGTAAGACCTACACCGATCAGTTGCAGGCTCAGCGTGATTTCGTCCAGGCCAACCAGGATTACTACCGTCTGGCCGAGCGTCGTTACCGCATCGGTGTCGACAGCAACCTGACCTTCCTCGATGCCCAGCGTCAGCTGTTCAGTGCCCAGCAATCACTGATCACCGACCGTCTGGCGCAGCTGAACAGTGCCGTCAATCTGTACAAGGCACTGGGCGGCGGCTGGAACGAGCAGACCGCCCAGGTCCAGCGCCAGAAAGAACAAGCGCCGGAACTGAAGTTGTTCTGATGATGTTGTAAACACGAAGCCCACCTTTTGGTGGGCTTTTTGTTGGCTGCGGGAAAGCCGAGGTATCTGGTCTGGCCTATCGCGAGCAGGCTCGCACCCACAGAATCCGTGGCAGAACCGCAAACTTGCTCTATCCGCAAAACCTGTGGGAGCGAGCCTGCTCGCGATGGGGCCGGGTCAGTCAATCTCAATAGCGACTGGCGCACCGCTTTCGCGAGCAGGCTCGCTCCCACAGAGGATCTTCGAAGACCACAAACTTGGCGTTCGCACTGGATTATTGTGGGAGCGAGCCTGCTCGCGATGGGGCGCGGTCAGGCGCCGCTAAACCAGCGAATCACTCCCGCGATTCAACCCCCAATTCATCCCACACCGACTCCGCCAGATGGAACGTGGCGTTGGCCGCCGGAATCCCGCAGTAGATCGCACTCTGCATGATCACTTCCTTGATCTCGCCACGGCTGACGCCATTGTTGGCGGCGGCGCGCAGGTGCAGTTTGAGTTCTTCGCTGCGGTTCATGCCGATCAGCATGGCGATGGTGATCAGGCTGCGGGTGTGGCGTTCCAGGCCCGGGCGGGTCCAGATGTCACCCCAGGCGTGCCGGGTGATCATTTCCTGAAACTCCGAGTTGAACTCGGTCAACGCATTCAGGCTGCGATCGACATGGGCGTCGCCAAGCACTGCGCGGCGCACGGTCATGCCTTCTTCGTAACGCTGTTTCTCGTCCACGGGTAACTCCTCAACGGCCCAAAAGGAATGCCACAACACGCTCGCTGAACGCCTTGTCGGCCTGCACGTTGGACAGGTGCGCGGCGTAGAACTCAGCGTACTCGGCGCCCTGCACGTGCTGCTGAATAAAGTGCCCGCCCGACGGCGGCGTAACCGCGTCCTCGCTGCCGGCAATCACCAGCAGCGGCACCTTGATCGACGACAGTTGATCGCGGAAATCGGCATCGCGTACCGCTGCGCAGTTGGCCGCATAGCCCTCGGGAGAAGTCGCCGCCAGCATGTCGGTGATCTTCTTCGCCGCCGCCGGATTGGCTTCAGAAAAATCCGCCGTGAACCAGCGGGCAATCGACGCGTCGCGCAGCGCCACCATGGCCGCCGTACCGTCGCGCAGCACGGTTTCGATGCGCGGGTCCCATACCGATGGATCGCCGATCTTGGCTGCGGTATTGCACACCACCAGCTTGTTCAAACGATCACCGGCGTTGATCCCCAGCCATTGACCGATCAGGCCGCCCATCGATAAACCGCAGAAATGCGCACGTTCAATCTGCAACGCATCCAGCAACGCCAGTACGTCACGCCCCAGTTGCTCAATGCTGTAAGGCCCCGGCGTCACCAGCGATTGACCATGCCCTCGGGTGTCGAAACGCAGCACGCGAAAGTGCTGGCTGAACGCGGCGATTTGCTTGTCCCACATGTGCAAATCGGTGCCCAAAGAATTCGACAGCACCAACACCGGTGCATCCTCGGGGCCATCGAACTGCGGCCCTTGGATTTGGTAGTGCAGTTCGCCCTCGGCGAGTTGTACGAAAGCCACAGCAATCTCCTTCAAGCAGTCATTGCAGAATGTTCGGCCACCGCGCGCTCGACCCACGTGTGGGCCTGACCGAGGTAGTGCGCGGGGTCCAGCAGTTGATCGAGCTCAGCGACAGATAACTCAGCGGTGACCTCCGGCTCGTCGCCGAGGACTGCACGCAAATGCCGCTGCTCGGCCACCGCGCGTTTACAGCATTGTTCGAGCAGATGGTGCGCGGTGTCGCGGCCGACCCGTTGCGCGAGGACGATGCTCACCGCTTCAGCCAGCACCAGCCCCTGAGTCAGGTCAAGATTGCGGGCCATACGCTCGGCATCCACCTCTAATCCATCGGCGACCAGCAGCGCTTGCTGCAACGCACCCGAGACCAGGCAGCAAATCTCCGGCAGGGTTTCCCACTCGGCGTGCCATAGGCCGAGGCTGCGTTCGTGTTCCTGTGGCATCGCGCTGAATAACGTCGAGAGCAAACCAGGCACCCGCGTCGCCGCGCCAATCAGCACCGCCGCACCTACCGGATTGCGTTTGTGCGGCATGGTCGAGGAGCCGCCCTTGCCCGGCGCCGAGGGCTCGAACACTTCGCCCGCCTCGGTTTGCATCAACAGACTGATGTCGCGACCCAGTTTGCCGAGGCTGCCGGCGATCAAGCCGAGCACCGCGCCGAATTCCACCAGACGATCACGCTGGGTGTGCCACGGCTGATCAGGCAACGTCAGTTGCAGTTCCTCGGCCAACGCTTCGGCAATCGGCATGGCCCGGTCGCCCAAGGCCGCAAGCGTTCCGGAAGCACCACCAAATTGCAGGACCAGCAAGCGCGGCTTGAGTTGTTGCAGACGTTGCCGACTGCGCGTCACCGCGCCCAGCCAGCCAGCAATCTTCATCCCCAACGTCACCGGCGTCGCGTGCTGCAACCAGGTTCGCCCGGCCAGGGGCGTGGCGACATAGCGCAGCGCTTGCGTCGCGAGAATCTCACCGAGCTGCGCCAGTTCCTGCTCGATCAACACCAGCGCCTGGCGAATTTGCAGCACCAGCCCCGTGTCCATCACGTCCTGACTGGTCGCGCCCAGGTGCACATAACGCTCGGCGTCGGCATCAGTTGCCGCCAGCCGTTTGCCCAAGGCCTTGACCAACGGAATCGCCGAATTGCCCGCGGTCGCGATCGCATCCCCGAGCGCGACGAAATCATAATGCTCGGCGCGACACGCGGCTTCGATGGGCACGACGACGCTGTGCGGGATCAATCCGACCCGCGCTTCTGCCCGGGCCAGCGCCGCTTCGAAATCGAGCATGGCCTGAATCCGGCCGTGATCGCAGAACACTTCACGCATGTCACGGGCAGTGAAGTAGGCATCGAACAGCTGGTTCATAAACGGTCCTTGCAAGCGTGGGCCGGTGTGGCCCACGCGGGGTGGGTCAAAGGTCGTGGTGCAGGTATTTGGCCTGCTTCGGCAGACGCAGGCTGAACAGGAACGCTACCGCCATCATCACCGTCACGTACCAATAAAACGAGTTTTCCATACCCGCGGCCTTCAGGCTCAGGGCCACGTATTCCGCAGAACCGCCGAAGATCGCGTTCGCCACCGCGTACGCCAGACCAACACCCAGCGCGCGCACTTCCGGCGGGAACATCTCGGCTTTGACCAGGCCGCTGATCGAGGTATAGAAACTCACGATCGCCAGCGCCAGGGTAATCAGCACAAACGCGAGAAACGGACTGCCGACGCTTTTCAGGCTCAGCAGGATCGGCACGGTGCACAAGGTGCCGAGGCCGCCGAACCAGAGCATCGAGTTTCGGCGCCCGATCTTGTCCGCGAGCATGCCGAACAGCGGCTGCATGCACATATAAAGAAACAGCGCGCCGGTCATGATGTAACTCGCCGTTTTCGCGTGCATGCCTGCCGTATTCACCAGGTATTTCTGCATGTACGTGGTGAAGGTGTAGAAAATCAGCGAGCCACCGGCGGTGTAACCGAGCACGGTGATGAACGCCGCTTTGTGGTCGCGAAACAGGGCGACGATGCTGCCGGCGTCCTTGTTCTCACGCATCTCTTTGCTGGTAGTTTCTTTCAGCGAGCGACGCAGGAACAGCGAAATCAATGCGGCCACGGCACCCACGACAAACGGGATCCGCCAGCCGTAGGCACGCAGTTCATCTTCGCTGAGAAATTGCTGCAGCACGACCACCAGCGACACCGCCAGCAGCTGCCCGCCAATCAATGTCACGTACTGAAACGAAGCAAAGAAACCGCGCTGACCTTTGAGGGCGACTTCACTCATGTAGGTCGCGGTGGTGCCGTACTCGCCGCCGACCGACAGGCCCTGCAGCAAGCGTGCGAACAACAGCATGATCGGCGCCCAGACGCCGATATCCTTATAGGTTGGCAGACAGGCGATCAGCAGTGAGCCGAAGCACATCATCAGAATCGAAATCAGCATCGAATTCTTGCGCCCGTGCTTGTCCGCCACACGGCCGAATATCCAGCCGCCGATAGGACGCATCAGGAAACCGGCGGCGAATACGCCTGCGGTATTCACCAACTGCACAGTCGGGTTATCAGAGGGGAAAAACGCCGGGGCGAAATAGATCGCGCAGAAGGCGTAAACGTAGAAGTCGAACCATTCGACGAGGTTACCTGACGAAGCACCGACAATCGCGAAGATGCGCTTCTTGCGCTCTTCGCCGGTGTAATGAGAGGTTGTGGTTGTCATGGGTTTTCACTCTTTGGGGACCGGTGAGTGTCTAGACACACTTTGCAACACTCCCGTTCCACAGAAGCGTATGAACCTGAGAGCACTCCTGTGGTGAGGGGATTTATCCCCGTCCGAGTGCGAAGCAGTCGCAAAACCGTTTAACCGCGATACCCCTGAACGCATCGGATCTATGTTTTGGGGCTGCTTGGCAGCCGAAACGGGGGCAAGCCCCCTCGCCACAAAAGCTTGTCGCCACAGATACGGTGCTCACTCAATAATCAAAAAACACCGTCTCGGCGTCAGCGCCCTGCAGAATCACATTCCACTGGTAAACACCGGACGCATCCTGCTTCGCCAGCAACGTCTGGCGACGTTCGGCCGGTACACACTCCAGCAGCGGGTCGTCGACATTCGCCGTTTCGCCATCGAAGTAGATCCGCGTCAGCAAGTGCTTGACCAGCCCGCGCGCAAACACCAACACCACCAGATGCGGCGCCTGGGTCGTGCCCTTCAGGCCTTGCACGGTGCCCGGTTTGATCGTGGTGAATCGGAAGCGCCCTTCGGCGTCCACCGGCACCCGGCCGAAACCTTCAAAGTTCGGGTCCAGCGGTTTGTCCTGGTCGTCTTCGGGATGGTCGTATTTGCCGGCAGCGTTGGCCTGCCAGATTTCGAGCATCGCATCGTTGACGACATCGCCGTTGCCGTCGACGACTTGCCCGGTGATCGCCACGCGCTCGCCCAGGGTGTGTTCGACGGTCAGGTCTTCGCGGTTCAGCCAAGTCATGCCGATGTGGTAATACGGCCCGACGGTGTGGGACGTGGTCGCGTTCAGCGTCATCTTATTTCTCCATCGGCGTGGCATCGCGGCCGCGCAAGACGATGTCCCAGCGATAACCGAGGGCGTAGGAAGGGACGGTTTTTTCCAGGTCGAAACTGGCGATCAGACGTTCTTTGGCGCGGGTGTCCGGCACGCAGTTATAGATGGGGTCGAAAGCCAGTAACGGATCGCCGGGGAAATACATCTGCGTGACCAGGCGCGTCAAAATGCTCGGCCCGAACAACGAGAAGTGGATGTGCGCCGGGCGCCAGGCGTTGTGGTGGTTGCCCCACGGATAGGCGCCGGGCTTGATGGTCTGGAATTGATACCAGCCATCGGCGTCGGTCACGGTACGGCCGGTGCCGGTGAAATTCGGATCGAGTGGCGCATCATGCAGGTCGCGGTCATGGTTGTAGCGGCCGGCCGCATTGGCTTGCCAGATCTCCACCAGAATGCCCGGCACCGGCAGGCCGTCTTCATCCAGCACGCGGCCGTGGACGATGATTCGCTCGCCTTGCGGCTGGCCTTGATGCTGGGCGGTCAGGTCGTTGTCCTTCTCGTCGACACGGTCAGCGCCGATGGTCGGGCCAGTAATTTCCGACAACGAATGTGGCAAAAACACCAACGGCTTGGACGGCGAACGCCGATTGGTGGATTGATAGGCCGGGTGCAGGTATTCCGGCTGGGTGCCCTCTTGCGGGCGACGATAACCAGGCTTGTCAGTCATTTCGCTTTCCTCTGTTCTTATTGTCACTGCTGCGCGTCAGACGCGTTCGATCGCCAGGGCCAGACCCTGACCGACGCCGACGCACATGGTCGCCAGACCTTTCTTGCCACCGGTTTTTTCCAGCTGGTGCAAAGCGGTCAACACCAGACGCGCACCGCTCATGCCCAACGGATGCCCCAAGGCAATGGCGCCACCGTTCGGATTGACCTGAGCCGCGTCGTCAGCCATGCCCAGTTCTCGCAGCACCGCCAAACCCTGGCTGGCAAACGCTTCGTTGAGTTCGATCACATCGAAATCGCTGACCGCGAGACCGAGGCGCTCGGTCAGCTTGCGCACTGCCGGCACCGGGCCGATACCCATGACCCGCGGCGCTACACCGGCGCTGGCCATGCCCAACACTTTCGCACGGGCGGTCAGACCATGCTTTTTCACCGCTTCGGCGGAGGCGAGAATCATCGCGGCGGCACCGTCGTTGACGCCCGATGCATTGCCAGCGGTGACGGTTTTGTCCGGGCCGTTGACCGGTTTCAGCTTGGCCAGGGTTTCCAGCGATGTATCGGCGCGAGGATGCTCATCCTGGCTGACCACGGTTTCACCCTTCTTGTGGGCAATCCGCACTTCAACGATTTCTTCAGCGAAAAATCCTGCAGCCTGCGCAGCGGCAGTACGTTGCTGACTGCGCAGAGCGAAAGCGTCCTGATCTTCCCGGGATATTTGGTAATCGTCCGCAACGTTGTCGGCAGTCTGCGGCATTGCGTCGACGCCGTACTGCGCTTTCATCAGCGGGTTGATGAAACGCCAGCCGATGGTGGTGTCTTCCAGCTTCATGTTGCGCGAGAACGCCGCATCCGCCTTGCCCATCACGAACGGCGCGCGGGACATCGACTCGACGCCACCGGCAATCGTCAGCTCCATTTCGCCGCTGGCAATGGCGCGGAACGCAGTGCCGATGGCATCCATGCCCGAAGCGCACAGGCGATTGAGGGTCACGCCGGGAATGGTCTCCGGCAGGCCCGCCAGCAACAACGCCATGCGCGCCACGTTGCGGTTGTCTTCGCCGGCCTGGTTGGCGCAGCCGAGGAATACCTCGTCCACCGCGCTCCAGTCGACCGAGGGATTACGTTCCATCAATGCCTTGATCGGCACCGCAGCCAGATCGTCGGCGCGGACTGCCGACAGGCCGCCACCGAAGCGGCCGATCGGTGTGCGAATCGCGTCGCAGATATACACATCACGCATCACGCTTCTCCGGGTGCTTGGCCATGGGCCGCGGCGGTGCGGGCTTCCAGATCCCTTAGCGCCTTCAGTTCAACCTCGGTCGGCTCTGCCGTGTGCTCAACATGATCGGCAAAGCGGATCGCCCAACCGGTGGCTGCCACTACTTGCTCACGGGTCACGCCTGGGTGCAGAGCAGTGACCACAAATTCATGAGTATCAACCTCCGGTTCCATGATGCACAGGTCGGTAATGATGCCAACCGGGCCAGCCCCCGGCAGCCCCAGACGCTGACGCGAATCGCCGCCCTCGCCGTGCCCAACCGAAGTAATGAAGTCGAGTTTGTCGACAAAGGAGCGCGCCGATTGCTTGAGGATGATCAGCACGCTTTTCGCCGAACCGGCAATTTCCGGCGCGCCACCGGCACCTGGCAGACGTACCTTCGGCTGGTGATAATCGCCGACGACGGTGGTGTTGATATTACCGAAGCGGTCAACTTGCGCAGCACCGAGGAACCCGACGTCGATGCGGCCGCCCTGCAGCCAATAGCGAAAAATCTCACCGGTTGGAACGACAGTGTCGGCAGTCTCGGCCAGTTCACCGTCACCAATCGAAAGCGGCAGTACGCTCGGCTTGGCACCGATCGGACCCGATTCGTAGATCAGGACTACATCCGGCGACGACGTCAGCCGGGCCAGGTTGGCCGCTTTTGACGGCAGGCCGATGCCGACAAAGCACACGGAACCGTTTTTCAGACGGCGAGCGGCGGCGACGGTCATCATTTCATTGGTGGTGTACGTCATTACTTCGCCTCCGAAGCGTTAGCCAGCTTGGCCCGGAACTCGCTGAAGTCAGCGCAGCCATGGATGTACTCGTTGATCCACGCGGTGAACGTTTCACGGTCGCGGGCAATCGGGTCCCAGGCTTGATAGAAACGGTTGTCACGTTCGGTGTAACCGTGCGCGTAGGACGGATGTGCACCGCCCGGGACGTGGCAGACCGCACTCAGGGCCCAGGTCGGCAATACGCAGGCGTTCATCGGCGCGTTGAGGTCGTCGACGATTTCTTCGACGGTGACGATGCAACGCTTGGCCGCCAGCGCTGCCTCTTTCTGCACGCCGAGAATGCCCCACAGCAGCACGTTGCCTTTGCGGTCGGCCTTTTGTGCGTGGATCACGGTGATGTCCGGACGTACCGAAGGCACGGCGGCCAATACTTCGCCGGTGAACGGACACGTGACCGTCTTGATCAGTGGGTTGACCTTCGGCAGGTCCGAGCCGGCGTAGGCACGCAGCACCGCGAACGGGAGGCCGGAAGCGCCAGCCACATAGGCGTTGGCCAGGTCGGCGTGGCTGTGTTCTTCGATTTCCAGCGCATGCGGCCACTGCTTCTCGACGGCGTCACGCAGGCGGTGCAGGGAACCGACGCCTGGATTGCCGCCCCAGGAAAAAATCAATTTGCGCGCACAACCGGCGCCGATCAACTGGTCGTAGATCAGGTCAGGCGTCATGCGCACCAGCGTCAGATCTTTCTTGCCCTGACGAATGATTTCATGCCCGGCGGCCGTAGGAATCAAATGGGTGAAGCCTTCGAGCGCGACGGTATCGCCATCGTTGACGAATTGCTTCACCGCGTCGTGCAGCGAAATGATTTCAGCCATGGGGCAGGCTCCCGTTTTTTATTAACCGACTGTGGATAAAAAGGCGCGAGGTTGAGCACCGGAATGACTGAAGGTTAAGCTGATGAAAATCACCAAACAATCCGATAATCGACTAAGTGTTCGTTTATCGAACATATTGTCGCTTGGCTAATGATTAGAAAAAGCTTCGCGGGCAAGCCTCGCTCC
The DNA here is from genome assembly GCF_054898145.1 of Pseudomonas sp. TMB3-21. Classification (NCBI taxonomy): domain Bacteria; kingdom Pseudomonadati; phylum Pseudomonadota; class Gammaproteobacteria; order Pseudomonadales; family Pseudomonadaceae; genus Pseudomonas; species Pseudomonas sp. TMB3-21. The sequence continues at coordinate 215,251 of NZ_CM142718.1, forward strand.
TACAGACGAGTCGACCCGATCGCTCCCACGCGCGTGGGAACGATCACGTCCGTAGGAGCTGCCGAAGGCTGCGATCTTTTCCGCAATTTGTTTCAGAGCTGGATCAGGTCGCATCCGCATGACTGACCATGCCCTTGATCACCACGGCCGTGGTCGCCAACGCCGCCGGTATCACCAACGCGGTCAGCACCTGTTCGAAATTCCAGCCCAATCCCAGCAACGTCGCGCCCATCCATGCCCCAAGGATCGCGCCGAACCTGCCAATCCCGAGCATCCACGAAACACCCGTCGCCCTGCCCTGCGTCGGATAAAACCGCGCCGCCAGAGATGGCATTGCCGATTGCGCGCCGTTGACGCACATCCCTGCCACCAGCACCAGAGTGGCCAACAACGTGATGTTGCCCAGGCTCTGCCCCACGGCGTAGGCAAACACCCCTGCCAGCAGGTAGAAAATGCCGATGACCTTGTGCGGGTTGAACCGGTCCATCGCCCAGCCGACACCGACTGCGCTCAGGACACCGCCGAACTGGAACAACGCGCCAATAAAGGCTGACTGCTCCATGCTCGCGCCGCTGTCACGCATCAGCGTCGGCAGCCAACTGGTCAGCAGGTAAACAATCACCAGGCCCATGAAATAGGTCAGCCACAACAGCAAGGTGCCGGCGCTGTAAGTGCCGGAGAAAATCACGGCGAAGACGTTGCGCGCCTTCACGGATGTCTGTTCCGGCACGCTGAAGCTGGACGCTTGGGCGACGACAACTGGATCAATCGGCGACAGAGTTTTGCGCACTTTCTCAGTGCCACGGTTGCGGACTACAAGGTAGCGCGCCGATTCCGGCAACCAGAACAGCAGTACGACCGCGAGGATCAACGGCAAAATCCCACCAATCAGCAGCAGGCTATGCCAGCCGTACGCAGGGATCAGCTTTGCCGAAATGAATCCGCCGGCGGCCATGCCCAGGTTGAAGCCGCAGAACATGCTGGTCACCAGCAGCGATTTTTTCCGCTCAGGGGTGTATTCCGAGAGCAATGTGGTGGCGTTGGGCATGCCGGCGCCAAGGCCCAGGCCTGTGAGAAAACGCAAGAGCAGCAGTTGATCGACGTTGGTCGCATACGCGGATGCGAGGCTGAACGCGCCGAACAACAGGACCGCGCCAACCAGTACGATTTTTCGTCCGAAGCGGTCAGCCAAAGGGCCGGAGCCCAGTGCACCAAAGACCATGCCGATTAGCGCGGCACTCATTACCGGGCCCAGGCTGGCGCGGTCAATGCCCCAGTCCTGGGACAACGCCGGGGCGATGAAGCCCATCGCTGCGGTGTCGAGGCCGTCAAGGAAGACAATCAGAAAACACAAAATCACCACCCGCCATTGGTAGCGCGAAATGGGTTGAGCATTGATGAAGGACTGCACGTCGAGGCAGTTTCCTACAGCAGACTGAGGCTGGTTCATTATTCTTATTCCACACGAGAACGCAGTCGGGACGGTGTCAGCCAAGGCTGACGCTGCCGCGACATTAGTGATCATGGGGAAAGACCGTCAATTCGATAAACGCAAGTCTGTGCGGTTATCGAACAGCTTAAGCGAACAGCTGCGAACTAAGGTTGCGACTCGCGTCCAGCAGCCCAGGCAGGAAACGCTGTTCGAGTTCATTGCGACTAACCCGACCGGCATGGGTACTGACATTCAGCGCCGCGACCACTTGCCCGGAAGCGTCGTACACCGGAACGGCAATTGAACGCAGGCCTTGCTCCAGTTCCTGATCAACAATGCACCAACCCTGCCGACGCACTTCCTGCAGGCATTCGAGCAAGGCTTGCGGCGTGTGCAAGGTCCTGCTGGTCTTGGCTTGCATATCGGCATGATCGAGGTATTCGCGCAAAGACGTGTCGTCCAGCGCGGCGAGAAGAATCCTGCCCATCGAGGTGCAATAAGCCGGCAGGCGGCCGCCCACGGACAGGTCGACCGAAATCAGGCGCTGAGTAGTCGCCGAGCGCGCGATGTATAAAATGTCATCGCCTTCGAGGGTGGCCATGTTGCAGGCCTCATGCAGTTGCTCACTCATGCGGTCGAGGTACGGTTGTGCGGAAACTGCCAGCGGCGTCGAGGACAGATAGGCATGGCCAAGCGTCAGTACTTTGGGTAATAGCGAATAAGTACGACCGTCGGTGGTCGCGTAGCCAAGCTTGATCAGCGTATGTAGGCAACGGCGCACAGCAGCGCGGGGAATTTCCGTGCGGTGACTGATCTGCGCAATGGTCAGGTGCCGCTTGCGCTCCTGAAAGGCTTGCACCACGGCAAGACCGCGGGCCAGGGACGTCATGAAGTCCGGATCACCGGTCAGGGCCTGAATACGCTTGGCGGGCGACGCTACAATGGGTGGTGCCACTGAAGCGAAGGAATTGCGCATCTGATCGTTCATGTCAGAACCCTTATCAAAAAATCAACAGCAGGTACGTCGGGCGATTATCGAACGCCCGCCCGATTATCGCAAATCGTCGCTGCCTTGAGCGTCGAGGTACATCGTCGTTTGCGCCGAAGCCGAACAAGTTTCAGCCTACGCTTGAAACGCAGATAAAAGCCCCCATTTAACAGCCAAGTTTGTCCGACTTAATGACGCCAGAAAGTCATCGCTTGATGAAACTTACAAGTAAGAAGCAAATCACACATCAAGATCCATTTTTAACTGATTGGAGATAGTGTTCTCGTAATCGGCCGCTATAATGCAATTCAGGTCATCCGGTTAATTTGTCGGTTGTGCCGCCCGGTAGCGCGATGGTCCATCGCCGTTGCCTTCAGCTCGCGCGTTGTTGCCCTTTTCACCTGCTTCACAGCGCGCGCTGAAACAGGATACTGATGCTACGTCAGCTGTTTGCTCTGGTGCCGTGGCCGCGCCTGCAACATGGAAGTATTTAATCGTATTACTGCTGATCGAGGTCTTTATCGGCGTCGACCTTTGGCGAATGCGACCGATACGTTTGTTGCAGCGCGTATAACCAGAATTTAAATCTCAACCTATCAGGTAGCACTGTGACGAAAGACGAACTGCGCGCGGAACTTGAGCGCCAGGAACAACGTTACAAGGAAGTTTACGGCGGGGAAGTCACCACCTACGCCGCACAGCCCGAACCGGAACGCAAACCCTGGCGTAAACGCGCCACCGTTCAGGATCAGGCTTTTACCCAGGAATTGCAGAAGATGGAAAAGGAACTCAAAGCCGAAGAGCCTTGAAGCCTCGGCCTGACTTCCTCCAAGGGTCGGCGACTGCTCTCGCTAAAAGCGGGAAGCAGCGACGGAGCCATCCGCGCCAGCCATGAGCGGCCGCGGCCAACTCATCTATAGGATGAGGCGAATGACTCATATCCGGCCCGCTTCTCAGAAATTTCTCACAAGCTGCGAAGCTTCTTGCAAACGCGAGCAAAACGCTCCTGCCTGTTTGCTTTTGAAATAAATTCAACGACTTGCCAAACCCGCCGAACCGCTGGGTTATAGGGCGCCGTGACCAATTAATTCGTTGAAGGATGTTACCGATGAGCACTCAATGCATCGATTTTCACACTTTTCTGGCATAATCGCGCCCCCTTACGACCGGGTCAGAAAACCTTCATGATCGATTTATTCAGCGGACTGGATGCTTGGGTGCTTGTGAGCCTCTTGCTCGCCCTCGCCTTTGTCCTCGCCTTCGAGTTCATCAACGGCTTTCATGACACCGCTAACGCGGTGGCCACCGTTATTTACACCAAGGCCATGCCGCCACATCTGGCAGTATTCTTTTCCGGCGTGTTCAACTTTCTCGGCGTGCTGCTGGGCGGTGTTGGCGTAGCCTATGCCATCGTCCACCTGCTGCCGGTGGAACTGCTGATCAATGTGAACACCGGTCACGGACTGGCCATGGTGTTCTCGCTGCTCGCCGCCGCCATCACCTGGAACCTGGGCACCTGGTACTTCGGTATCCCGGCCTCCAGCTCCCACACGCTGATCGGCTCGATCCTCGGCGTCGGCCTGGCCAACGCGTTGATCAACGACATTCCGTTGGCCGATGGCGTGAACTGGCAGAAGGCGATCGATATCGGTGCCTCTCTCGTATTCTCGCCGATGGCCGGTTTCCTGGTCGCTGCGCTGATTCTGATCGGCCTTAAATGGTGGCGTCCGCTGTCGAAGATGCACAAGACGCCGGAACAACGCCGCAAGATCGACGATAAAAAGCATCCACCGTTCTGGAATCGCCTGGTACTGGTGATCTCGGCCATGGCGGTGAGCTTCGTGCACGGTTCCAACGACGGTCAGAAAGGTATCGGCCTGATCATGCTGGTACTGATCGGTATCGTCCCTGCGCAGTTCGTACTGGACCTGGGCAGCTCGACTTACCAGATCGAACGGACCCGCGATGCGACCCTGCACCTGAGTCAGTTCTACAAGCGTAACGCCGACACCCTGGGCGAGTACCTGGCCCTTGGCAAAAGCGTGGAAGGCGATCTGCCGGAGAAATTCCGTTGCAACACGCAACAGACCGAACCGACCATCGCTGCTTTGCTGGACACCCTCAAAGGTGTCGCGGACTACCGTTCGTTGCCTGCGGACAGCCGCATTGAGGTACGTCGCTACCTGCTCTGCCTGGACGACACCGCGAAGAAAGTCGGCAAGCTGCCTACCTTGGCAGCCCGTGAAAAGGCTGACCTGGACAAGCTGCGCAAAGACCTGACAGCCACCACTGAATACGCGCCGTTCTGGGTGATTCTGGCGGTCGCACTGGCCTTGGGCCTGGGCACCATGGTCGGCTGGAAACGCGTGGTGCTGACCATTGGCGAGAAAATCGGCAAGCAAGGCATGACCTATTCCCAAGGCATGTCGGCGCAGATCACCACCGCCAGCCTGATCGGCATGGCCAACATCTTCAGCTTGCCGGTGTCCACCACTCACGTGCTGTCGTCGGGCGTGGCCGGCACCATGGTCGCCAACAAAAGCGGCCTGCAAGGCGGCACCGTGAGAACCATCCTGCTGGCCTGGGTCCTGACCCTGCCGGCCACCGTGGCGCTATCGGCCGGCCTGTTCTGGCTGGCGTCGAAGGCGCTGGGCAGCTGATACGTTGCTGCAATGATGAAGGCGCGTTCCGTGAGGTTCGCGCCTTTTTTGTGGCTGATGGATATCCCACGAACACCACATCGTGTGGGAGCCGAGCTTGCTCGCGATAGCGGGCTTTCAGTCAATGCAAATGTTGAATGCAATGGCCTCATCGCGAGCAAGCTCGGCTCCCACAAAATCGCGGACAAAAAAAAAGGGCAACCGAAGTTGCCCAAAATGCCTTGCGTGCTCACTACATCCAGAAAGACCTACGGCTTGCGCTTGTGCGAATCTTTCCAGATAAAAAATCCAAACCCTGCGAAAAACACAACCATGAGGCTGACGGTCAGCACTCCGGCGATCACCACGTTGTCGAAAAACATGACTGGCCTCCAGCACTTGCCCTGTTGCGATAGGGCTAAGTTAACCAATCAGGCAGGAGAGAAAATTGACCGGGATCAATGTCGCCCGAGAATGGGCGTAAAGGAGGGGTAAAACTGACCTGCATCAAACAATTCAGGCGATTTAACGCTTTTTCGGTTTGTTCTTCGGTTTTTTCCTGGCTTTACCCAACGGCATGGCCTGCTCAAAAGCCTGGCGCACTTCGTTCAGGCGTTTGTCGTTGAGGTCATGAACACGCTTTGCGCGTTCGGTGTTGAGGTCGATCAGTTTGTCGTCTTGGCTCATGGCGTTCGGTGCGTCGCTTGGCAGGGTTGTCACAATAATGCGGTCTGGCGACAGCGTTGAACAGTCACTGGCTCAAACCTGTATATCAACCCAAAGCCCCTGGCGCTCTTCGTTATCGATCAGCGGCGCAACCGGCACCGTGTTGTCAGCGTTCAGCACGTGGCCGGGGATCGGCAGATGTTGTTCGGGATCTTCATCAGCTTCATGGCGACGCTTCTCTCGCTCCTGCTTGCGCCGCTGTTCCTCGCGCAGTTGGTAAGCCGCTTCTTCCGCGTCCCGTTGCTGCAGGTCGATGGTGCTTTCGCTGGAGCTTTCCTGCACTGGCACAACGGGCGGAATCTCGGGGCGCTGGCGCACCGGATCCGTTTGTGAGGTGATGGGCACGGCGCTCAAAGGGAGCATGGGTGGCAACATAATGATTAGTCTCCTGTCAGCAGTCTGTCGGCTGCGCGGATGGCGACTTGAGCCATCGGTCGCAAACTGTGACCTGATTGGCACTCATTGGTGCCCGATCGACGCCACTTGCATTGTTCAACTATCGTAAACACGTCAGTTTTTATGAGAGTCCTTTGGCCCTCAAGCCAGCATTCCGTTAAGATAGCCCGCTTTTTCAAGGTGGGAGTCAGGCAGCATGGCGCAGCAGTATCAACCGGGGCAACGCTGGATCAGTGACAGCGAAGCCGAGCTGGGTTTGGGCACCGTTCTGGCACAGGACGGCCGCTTGTTGACCGTGCTCTATCCGGCCACTGGCGACACTCGCCAGTACGCGCTACGGAACGCGCCACTCACCCGTGTCCGGTTTTCGCCGGGCGACTCGATCACGCATTTCGAAGGCTGGAAGCTGACGGTCCAGCAAGTCGACGACGTCGATGGCCTGCTGGTCTATCACGGCCTCAACGCACAGAACGAAGTCGTCACGCTGCCTGAAACCCAACTGTCCAACTTCATTCAGTTCCGTCTGGCCAGCGATCGCCTGTTCGCCGGGCAGATCGACCCGCTGGCCTGGTTCTCGCTGCGCTATCACACGCTGGAACACACCAGCCGCCAATTGCAGTCTTCGCTGTGGGGACTGGGCGGCGTGCGTGCGCAACCGATCGCGCACCAATTGCACATTGCCCGTGAAGTCGCCGACCGCATTGCACCGCGGGTGTTGCTGGCGGACGAAGTGGGTCTGGGCAAGACCATCGAAGCTGGCCTGGTGATCCACCGTCAATTGCTCTCGGGCCGCGCCAGCCGCGTGCTGATTCTGGTTCCGGAAAACCTCCAGCACCAGTGGCTGGTCGAGATGCGCCGCCGCTTCAACCTGCAGGTTGCGCTGTTCGACGAAGAACGCTTCATCGAAAGCGATGCCACCAACCCGTTTGAAGACACTCAACTCGCCCTGGTTGCGCTGGAGTGGCTGGTCGACGACGAGAAGGCGCAAGACGCGCTGTTCGCCGCCGGTTGGGACCTGATGGTCGTCGACGAAGCCCACCACCTTGTCTGGCACGAAGAAAAGGCCAGCAAGGAATATTCGCTGGTCGAACAACTCGCTGAAGTGATTCCGGGTGTTTTGCTGCTTACCGCGACCCCGGAACAGCTCGGTCAGGACAGCCACTTCGCGCGTCTGCGCCTGCTCGATCCCAATCGTTTCCATGACCTGCACGCCTTCCGCGCCGAGAGCGAAAACTATCGCCCGGTGGCCGAAGCCGTTCAGGAGCTGATGGACAAGGGACGTCTGTCCCCCGAAGCGCACAAGACTATCCACGGTTTCCTCGGTAATGAAGGCGAGGCGCTGCTGACCGCCGTCAACGATGGCGACACCGAAGCCAGCGCGCGTCTGGTGCGTGAGTTGCTGGACCGTCACGGCACTGGCCGTGTGTTGTTCCGCAACACTCGCGCGGCGGTGCAGGGTTTTCCGGAACGCAAACTGCACCCCTACCCACTGCCATGCCCGGACGAGTACCTCGAACTGCCACTGGGCGAGCACGCCGAGTTGTACCCGGAAGTCAGTTTCCAGGCCCAGCCGGAGGCCAGCGAAGAAGAACGCTGGTGGAAATTCGACCCGCGCGTCGAATGGCTGATCGACACGCTGAAGATGCTCAAGCGCACCAAAGTGCTGGTGATCTGTGCCCACGCCGAAACCGCCATGGACCTGGAAGACGCCCTGCGCGTGCGTTCCGGCATCCCGGCCACGGTCTTCCACGAAGGCATGAACATCCTTGAGCGTGACCGCGCTGCCGCCTACTTTGCCGATGAAGAATTTGGTGCGCAGGTGCTTATCTGCTCGGAAATCGGCAGTGAAGGCCGCAACTTCCAGTTCTCTCATCACTTGGTGCTGTTCGATCTGCCGTCGCACCCGGACCTGCTGGAACAGCGTATCGGGCGTCTTGACCGGATCGGTCAGAAGCACATCATCGAACTGCATGTGCCGTACTTGGAAACCAGCCCGCAAGAGCGACTGTTCCAGTGGTACCACGAAGCGTTGAACGCCTTCCTCAATACCTGCCCGACCGGCAACGCCTTGCAACACCAGTTCGGTGCACGCCTGCTGCCCCTGCTGGAAAACGCCGATGACGGCGAGTGGCAAGCGCTGATCGACGAAGCCCGCGACGAACGCGTGCGTCTGGAAGCCGAACTGCACACCGGACGCGACCGTTTGCTGGAGCTCAACTCCGGCGGCGCTGGCGAAGGCGATGCACTGGTAGAAGACATTCTTGAGCAAGACGACCAGTTCGCCCTGCCGATCTACATGGAAACCCTGTTCGATGCGTTCGGCATCGACAGCGAAGACCATTCGGAAAATGCCCTGATCCTCAAGCCGAGCGAAAAAATGCTCGACGCCAGTTTCCCGCTGGGCGACGACGAAGGCGTGACCATTACTTACGACCGCAATCAGGCGCTGTCTCGCGAAGACATGCAATTCATCACCTGGGAGCACCCGATGGTTCAGGGCGGCATGGACCTGGTCCTGTCCGGATCGATGGGCAACACCGCTGTGGCGCTGATCAAGAACAAGGCGCTCAAGCCCGGCACCGTGTTGCTCGAACTGCTTTACGTCAGTGAAGTAGTTGCACCGCGTTCGTTGCAACTGGGTCGTTATCTGCCGCCGGCTGCACTGCGTTGCCTGCTGGATGCCAACGGCAACGACCTGTCGGCGCGGGTAGCCTTCGAGACGCTGAACGATCAGCTCGAAAGCGTGCCGCGTGCCAGCGCCAACAAGTTCATCCAGGCTCAGCGCGACCAGCTGACGCCGCGGATCAATGCCGGTGAAGAGAAAATCTTCCCGCGTCACGCCGAACGTGTCGCTGAAGCACAGCGTCGTCTGGCTGCCGACACCGATGAAGAACTGGCGCGCCTGACCGCGTTGCAAGCCGTCAACCCGACGGTGCGCGACAGCGAGCTGGTGGCCCTGCGCCAACAGCGCGAGCAAGGTCTGGCGATGCTAGACAAAGCGGCGTTGCGACTGGAAGCGATTCGGGTGTTGGTCGCGGGTTAACCGCCCTGCTCCACCGGTAAAAAAAGAAGGCCCGCAGCGATGCGGGCCTTTTTTTGTGCGCTTAATTGCCGAGGTGATGCAGACGGCCTCTTCGCGGGAATCAAGCCGTCGCCGCTGAACCTGCAGGCTCAACCACCGCCACCATCCCATCCTTCATCCGCTGGGCATCGCGCACAAAAGTGCGCGATGCCATGAACAGAAACACCATGGTCAGCAGCAGCGCCACCGGAATCAGGTACATCGCGTCGTGCAAGCCCACGGCCTTGAACGCTTCGGTCATCTGCCCGGCGCCTGCAGCCAGCATCGCCGTGTGAGCGAAGTGATCGGACAAAGCACCCACCACCACCGGACCCAAACCACCGCCCAGCAAATACAGCCCGGCGAAGAACAATGCCACGGCCGTGGCCCGCAGGCGCGGTTCGACCACGTCTTGAATAGCGGTGTAAACGCAGGTGTAGAAGTTGTAAGCGAATAACCAGCCCAGACTGAACACACCGACAAACAGGCCGATTTCAATGCGCCCGGCATGCAGTGCCCAAGCGGTGCAGACGGTCGAGATGATCAGGCTAAACGCGGCGAACAGCAGCCGGCCATTGGCAACTCGCTGATGAATCTTGTCCGCGACCCAGCCACCCAAGGTCAGGCCGAACAGCCCGGTCACGCCGACGATGATGCCGGTGGCCACTGCCGCTTCATGCAAAGGCATCAGAAAATAGCGCTGCAGCATCGGCACCAGAAATGAGTTGCAAGCGTAGGTGGCGAAGTTGAAGCACAACCCCGCCATCACCAGCCAGAGGAAGGTCGGCACCGCGAGCACACGGCGGATCGGCCGGTCGACACGCTCTTGCGACACCTGCACCGCTTCCGCAGCGCCGCGCTTGGGTTCTTTGATGAAGAACATGAAGACGGCCAGGATCAGCCCTGGCACCGCAGCGATGAAGAAAGGTGCGCGCCAGCTGTCGAACACCTTGACCATCCAGCCGATGGTGAAGAACGCCAGCAACAGGCCCAATGGCAGACCGAGCATGAAGATGCCCATCGCCCTCGCGCGGCGGTGAGCCGGGAACAGATCGCCGATCAGCGAGTTGGCGGCCGGTGCGTAACTGGCTTCGCCGATGCCGATGCCCATGCGCACGATCAGGAACGTCCAGAAACTGCCGACCAGTCCGTTGACCGCCGTCAGCCCGCTCCAGGCCGCCAGGCCCCAGCCCATGAGTTTGGCGCGCGAGCCGGTATCGGCCATGCGCCCCAGGGGCAGGCCGGCGATCGCATAAACGATGGTGAATGCCGTGCCGATGATCCCCAGCTGAAAATCACTGAGGGACCATTCCATGCGAATCGGCTCGATGATGATGGCCGGGATGGTGCGGTCGAAAAAGTTGAACAGGTTGGCCAGGAACAGCAGGAACAGAATGCGCCAGGCATTCGCCGCTTGGGTCGAGTTCTGCATGGGTCCGTCTCGTTTATTGTTATTGGGGCTTCACTGCCAATGCATCCGAGCCCGGAGCATGCAATCTAGTCACGCTCGTGCACGCTGTCTGTAATTATTCGTAAAGCTGATATCCAACCATGGCGCGTCGCAGGGGCCACGTAGCTTTTTAATTTCGTAACGCGCTAACCCTCATTCCAAAAAAAAATGACACCAAAGTGCCACTATTGCTTGCACTCTTCCTATACTCCCAAGAAATCGCCCGGTGTTACGGCGCTAAACAGAAAGATGGACGGGCATGCTATGGAGTGGCTTGGTTTTCATTTTATTACCGAGCTACCGATCGACGGGCAGGTAATACTCAATTGCACACACGACTATTCTCTCGTGCTATTGGCCTATCTGGTGGCGTGCGCGGGAGGCTTTGCCACGCTGGACATGGCCGAACGGCTGCGGCATACGGACAAGCCCACCTCCCAGTGGCTCTGGCGTGGCGTCGGCGCGGCATGCCTGGCAGGCGGCATCTGGGCCATGCATTTTATCGGCATGCTGGCATTCCAGGCGCCCATTGAAATCCACTACGAAATGCCTGTCACTCTGCTCTCACTGTTGATTGCGCTGCTCGCTTCATGGCTGGCAATGCACACGCTCAGTGACCCCGATCTCAACCTGTGGCAATACGTTCAGGCGGCCGTGTGCATCGGGCTGGGCATTGCTGCGATGCATTACGTGGGCATGGCGGCAATGCGCTCGAATGCGCAGGCCTATTACCAACCCGGGTTGTTTGCGCTCTCTATTGCGATTGCCATCGGCGCCAGCCTTGCGGCGCTGCTGCTGTCGAGTCATTTACGCAACGGCAGCGGCCTCATTCACCAATTGTTGAAGTACAGCGCCAGCCTGATTCTCGGGGCCGGCATCATCAGCATGCACTTCACCGGTATGGCCGCGCTCAGTCTGGTGCTGCCGACCGACAGTGCACAGACACTGCCCGGCGACAACAATCACCTGCAACTGGCGCTGACGGTGGCGACGATGACGCTGCTGATTATCGGCAGCAGCATCAGCGCGGCACTGGCGGATAAAAAACTTCAGCACAAGGAGCGCGATCTGCAGCGGGTCAATACCCTGCTCGGCCAACTCGACCAGGCGCGCTTGTCACTGCAACAGGTGGCGCATTACGACGCCCTCACCAACCTCTTCAACCGCCGCGGTTTCAATCAGATTTTTGCCGAGAAACTCAGCGAAAAAACCCGCGACGGCGGCAGACTGGCGGTGATGTTTCTCGACATCGACCACTTCAAGCGGATCAACGACAGCCTCGGGCATGACGCTGGCGATGAACTGCTCAAGGTCATCGCCGGCCACATCAAGGCTTCGGTGCGCAGTCAGGAGAATGTGGTGGCGCGTTTCGGCGGCGACGAATTCTGCCTGCTGATCGGCTTGCACGAGCCTGAAGAAGCGCGCCACCTGGCGCAGCGCATCATGTCGAACCTGAAGGAGCCGATCGAGTTGGCCGGGCGGCGCATGGTCATGACCACCAGCATCGGCATCAGCCTGTTTCCAGAAGACGGCAATACCTGCGAGGAACTGCTGAAGCACGCCGATCTGGCGCTCTATCAATCCAAAGGCAGTGGTCGAAACGGTTTGAATTTCTTCAGCGCCCACCTAAAAACCCGCGCCACGCTGGAGCTGCAACTGGAAGAAGAACTGCGCCATGCCCTGCGTGAAAACAGCGGGCTGATGCTCTGCTACCAACCGATCTACGACCTGGAAACCGCGCGGGTCAGCAAACTCGAAGCACTGGTTCGCTGGCAGCACCCGGTTCACGGGCTGCTGATGCCGGACCGTTTCATTAACATCGCTGAGGCCAATGGCCTGATTGCCGAACTGGACAATTGGGTACTTCGCCAAGCCTGTGAAGACCTTGCGCAACTGTCGCGTCAGGGCCGCGACGATCTGATCATCGCCGTCAACTGTTCGCCCCTGAGCCTGGCTCGGGAAGAACTGACCGATGAAATCGAGCAGGCATTGCGGCGCACCGGCATGCCGCCGCACCGCCTGGAGCTGGAGGTCACTGAAAACGCATTGATGGGCAACATTGCCAACACGCTGGTGTTGTTGCGGCAGATTCGCGCCCTTGGCGTGTCGTTGTCGATCGACGACTTCGGCACCGGTTACTCATCCCTGGCTTACCTCAAACGCCTGCCGTTGAACACGCTGAAAATTGATCGCTCGTTCATTCAAGACATTCCCGGAGCGACTCAGGACATGGAAATCGTCCAGGCGATTATCGCCATGGCCCACACCCTCAATCTGAGAGTTGTCACGGAAGGTGTCGAAACGATCGAGCAGTTCGAGTTTCTCGAGCGTAACGGCTGCGATTTCGTTCAGGGCTACCTGCTCAGCCGACCCGTGCCGCTGGCGGAATTACACTCGGCACTGACCGACATCGATCAGCGCAAACCCTTCCGGGCGGTCAGTCTGTTGAGTCTGGCTGGCGGTACAGCTGCACTAACGTTGACGGGTCCTTTTGCAAAAAGCCCTGGCCTCCATGCAGGCGCATCAGTTGTGCGGCCAATCCGCTGATTGGTGTAGCCGAACCTTGTTCACGGGAAAATTTTACTGCGCTATCGAGGTCCTTGAGCAAGGTTCGCACATGCCATTTCACCGGTTCGAACTGACTGCGTGCCATTTGCGGAGCGAGGATCTGCAAGGGTTTTGAATCGGCAAAGCCACCTGCCAACGCTTCGGCGATCAGCCCGGCTTCAACGCCGGAACGTTCGGCCAAGGCCACCACTTCCGCAATCACCAACGCATTGCAGGCAACGATCATCTGATTGCAGGCCTTGGTCACCTGGCCCGCGCCGACGCCACCCATGTGCGTGACGCGCTGACCGAGTGCCAGTAACGCGGGCTTCACACGGGCAAGATCGGCCGGATCGCCACCGACCATGATCGCCAGGCTTCCCGCCTCGGCGCCGACCACTCCGCCAGACACCGGCGCATCGAGCCAGCTCATGCCGGTTTGGCTGGCGAGCTGCGCGGACATTTCCCGCGTGGCAGTCGGCTCCAGGCTAGAAAAATCCACGAGTAACTGGCCGCTTTTCGCACCTTCGGCAACCCCACCCGAACCGAATACCACCTCACGCACCACCGAAGTGTCGGCCAGACATAACATCACCACGTCGGCGTGCTGGCACAGCTCGGCCGGCGTTGCGACTTGCCGTGCGCCCGCTTCAACCAAGGGTGCGCATTTGTCCGGGTTGCGGTTCCACACCGTCAACGGATAGCCCGCAGCCAATAAACGCTGGCACATCGACAGGCCCATCAGACCGATTCCGGCAAATCCCAACGAAGGTATGGTTGACATCATTTCGCCTCCTTTTGATTAAAGATCGCTGAATAGTGGCCGATTCATCGAGACCAAGGAAAGGATTCCCCCAAGTGACATCCAGGCTCAGGCCCTGACGCTTGGGCCAAACACTCGCTGAAAACAGACGCGAGACCCTATCCGTGATGGTTCGACGACACAGGTCGCCGGCCTCCCAGTCCAGGTACATGGCGCACAATGACCTCCAAAAATAATCCGGCCACCGCGATACCCGACCTGACTCTCAGCCCTGCGGCGAACAGCCCCTCATCTCCGAAACCGGCGAGTCAGGCGCGACCGTTGGCCAGCCAGCAATACCTGTACTTCACCGAAACCAACACCGACCGCATCCTCGACAACCTCGACGGACTGCGGGATATGGTGTTCCCGCGCCCGGCCCATCTGGAAGGCGACAGCGAGCAGCACAGTGCTCAGGAATTCCCGTCGGTGTGCTTGATCGGCCTGGGTCGCTGCGGTTCGAACATTGCGCTGGACGTTGCCGAACTGGTGTACAACGCCCGCAAGTTCTACCTCAACGAATTCAACAACGAAGACCGCTCTTCGCCAGACAAACATTACGCCGAAAAAGGCTACAGCCCGGCCCAGTGGATTCGCAACAACTTGCGCCTGGGTTCGAACAAGGCTGCCAAACCGGTGTTTCTGGTGGAACCACTGGTGATGCTCGGCGACCTCGACAAGGACATCGCCGGGCGCATTCGTTTCTCGCGCAAGGGCGAAAAAAGCGGTTTTCTGCGCGACTACAGCAAGATGAAAATCATGGACTTGTCGGAAGTCCATGCGGGTGGCGCCGGCAACGCACCGATCCTCGGCCAGTACCTGGCGAAGATCATCCTGAACAAGGACACCCAGCGTTTTTCCAGCCCGGACTGGAAGATGATTCACTCGTACCTGATCGACAGCTGCGGGATCAAGGCCAACCAGTCGCGCCTGTATTTCTCGATTTTCAGTGCCGGCGGCGGTACCGGTTCGGGCATGGCTTCGGAGTTTGGCCTGGCCCAGCAACATTCGTACATGAACAAAACGTTCGACACCAAACCGATGGATGAACACGACGGCAAGAGCGGCCATTCCTTCGTCTTCGAACCGATCTTCACCAGCGGCATCTGCGTGCTGCCGAACATCTCCGATCACCGCAGCGAAATGTCCGAGGCGCTGCACATCAACGCTGGACGCCTGCTGTGCAAGTACCTGTCTGAAGAGTGGGACTTCTCCTACAACTTTGCCAATGAAGACAGCAGCGAAGCCAGCGTCATGGGTCGTATCCGCCCGTGGAATGCGATGATGCTGATCTCCAACGACATCATGCGGTACGCCGAAGAAAGCGATGACGGCAACATCCAGAACATCGACGTCAACGCGATGGAAAAGCACGCCAACCAATACATCTCACAACAGATTTTCAACATTCTGACAGCGCAGGCAGTCACGACTGACTACGACCAGAACTATTTCCGTCGCGCCGGCATCGACATCGGCGAAACCATCCGCCTCGACGCCAATGACCTGTTCATGAGTCTGGCCGGACCAGTGGCGATTGCCTACGCCGAGTCCGTCGTGCCGGAAACCCCGCCGCCGAGCAATGACAAGTTCAAAGTCTTCGAGAAAGAGCCGCAGCGCCTGAACATCGATGACCTGTTCTTCCGCTCGATCGATTTGCCGCACTTCAACAAAGTGACTCAGGCAATCGAAGGCATCAGCCTGTTGCCGATTGAATCCAAGCGTTATCGCGCCTCGCTGGAGCAATACAAGAATTCCGGCTATGACGCGGCCGCGCTGCACGACCTGCACTTTTTCAAGAACTGCTCGTCGGTGGTGTCGATCGTTTCGCTGCCCAAAGATTACAAGCTGTCCTACATGGACCTGAACCGGTTGAAGACGCACCTCAACAGCCTGTTCCCGAACACTACGCTCAAGCGTTATGCGCTGGTGATCGGCGCGTCGGCCAACTTGTCGCTGACCACGTTGATTGCCAAAAGCCCTTGCCTGTCGGACGATTTCCTGACGTTGATCGTGGCGTTCATCAAGCGCTGCTTCGCGAAAACGCCGTACCGCTTCGATGACACGCTGGACAACTCGATCCTCGACTTCATCATCAATGAAGACTTCGACGAAGACCGGATCAATGAACTACTCAACGAGTTTGAAAACCCGGCGAAGATTCTCGACACCAACTGGTATGCGATCAAGCCGATGTACGAGAAGAAGTACCGCGAGTTGATCAACGACAAGGACAAGTTTGTCTCGATCAACGACATTCGCCTGTCGCGAGATTGCGTGAAGAAATCAATCAAATACCTGCGCGAGATTTACCGTCATCGCATTGGCAAGACCAAGGTTATTTCGTTGAACAACCATACGGGCAAGACGTTTTCGGCCTGAACTAGTGTTGCCCCCATCGCGAGCAGGCTCGCTCCCACAAGGATCGCATTGCTTTGGAAAGGAGGCGATCCAATGTGGAAGCGAGCCTGCTCGCGATGGGGACAATGCATACAACGTAAACTTAATATCCAGAAACAATTAAGCAGCCTATCGGTTACCTCATCAACTGTGCCCGTTACGTTTACGTCACCGTTATGCCAATCGGGCCTGTGGCCTTTCTCCACGGCAACGTGCCATCACGCTACTCGGCTACACACTTCTCACGACAAACCGCCAGCACCAAACCGGTGCAAGCTTCATTTCGTCGCCCTTTCCTGGATCAGGATCCACGGCGAAACTACAACTGCCCACAATTCCGGATCGCGCTCGAACAGATCCAGCGCCCGTGTTTCAGACAGCTTGGCAACCTCGTCGGCAGTCAACCAGGCAGCGACTTTCTGACCGTCGTCCGTGGCCACTGCCTCGGCGGCTGCAATCAAATCGAGAGCCGGATCGACCCATAACAGGGCACCCTTGGCAAAGAACGGTTCTAGCTCTTTCCAGGTAATTGCTGCGGTCTCGCCAAGCAGCTTGGCATAGAGGGTGCTAGGTTCTTGAGTCATGGGTCCTGTCCGGAGAAGAAATCGGCGTGAATGATAACGTCGGTGGTCCGTCAGAAAAACCCGGATGCAATTGAGTCACCGATTGAGAAGTGCAGGAAAGCCAAGGATTGCTGACAGGTCAGCTATAACCCCGCCGCCATTCTGTCTTTTTCTTTCAAATACGCGACACCCTCAGGTTTTGCCCCCCGGCGCCAGCTTCCCAGGCTAACAATCGGCGCTCTACACTGTACCGGTACAGTTGTCGGGGGCATTTTCCGGAGGATATCCAAGATATCTGACCCGGTTCTGCTGCTACGGCGCCAGGACTATAAAAACTACAACAGTAAGAGTGGAGCACTATGACTAAGGCTACTAAGCAGATTTCCAAACTGTTTGCCGCAATGGTTCTGGCAGGGGTTGCCAGCCATTCGTTCGCAGCTGACACGATCAAGATCGGCATCGCCGGCCCCAAGACCGGTCCTGTAGCCCAATACGGCGACATGCAGTTCAGTGGCGCTAAAATGGCCATCGAGCAAATCAACGCCAAGGGCGGCGTCGACGGCAAGAAACTCGAAGCCGTTGAATACGACGATGCCTGCGATCCGAAACAAGCCGTGGCTGTTGCGAACAAAGTCGTCAACGACGGCGTCAAGTTCGTGGTCGGTCACCTGTGCTCCAGCTCCACTCAACCGGCTTCGGACATTTACGAAGACGAAGGCGTGATCATGATCACCCCGGCTGCTACCAGCCCGGACATCACCTCCCGCGGTTACAAAATGGTCTTCCGTACCATCGGTCTGGACAGCGCGCAGGGCCCTGCAGCCGGTAACTACATTGCCGATCACGTCAAACCGAAAATCGTTGCTGTGCTGCACGACAAGCAACAATACGGTGAAGGCATCGCTACCGCCGTCAAGCAAACGCTTGAGACCAAAGGCACCAAGGTTGCCGTGTTCGAAGGCATCAACGCCGGCGACAAGGATTTCTCCTCGATCATCCAGAAACTCAAACAAGCCAACGTTGACTTCGTCTACTACGGCGGCTACCACCCTGAGCTGGGCCTGATCCTGCGTCAGGCTGATGAAAAAGGCCTGAAAGCCAAGTTCATGGGTCCGGAAGGCGTGGGCAACGACTCGATCTCGCAGATCGCTCAGAAGGCCTCCGAAGGTCTGCTGGTGACCCTGCCGAAATCCTTCGATCAGGATCCAGCCAACATTGCCTTGGCTGACGCATTCAAAGCCAAGAAAGAAGATCCAAGCGGTCCGTTCGTGTTCCCGTCCTACTCGGCGGTAACCGTGATTGCAGAAGGCATCAAGGCTGCGAAGAGCGAAGACGCTGCGAAGGTGGCTGAAGCCATTCACGCCGGTACCTTCAAGACCCCGACTGGCGACCTGAGCTTCGACGCCAAGGGCGACCTGAAAGACTTCAAATTTGTGGTTTACGAGTGGCACTTCGGTAAACCAAAAACTGAAGCTTCGCCTCAGTAAGGCCTTGCCTGACTGACTGCCAATAAAGCCCACGGCGTGCCGTGGGCTTTGTTTTACGAACGTATTGGGCCGTGCTGGCGTGATCCGCCAGTCTCCCCACCTGAAAATCTCAAAACCGTCATCAGCGGTTCGCTGGCAAACCTCGCGTTCGAAGTGGGTGCAGATCCACGGGGCTCGAGCAGGAAAATGACTCCACCAGTGAAATGCGTATCAGGTTTTTAGGAGCGCTGTAATGCCTGACATCTATCACTTCCTCCAACAGCTGGTTAATGGCCTGACCATTGGCAGTACGTATGCCCTGATTGCCATCGGCTATACGATGGTTTACGGCATCATTGGAATGATCAACTTCGCCCACGGCGAGGTGTACATGATCGGCTCTTACGTGGCCTTCATCGCCATCGCCGGGCTGGCCATGCTGGGACTCGACAGCGTGCCGCTGTTGATCACCGCTGCTTTCATCGCGACCATCGTCGTGACCAGTGCCTACGGTTACAGCATCGAACGCGTCGCCTACCGCCCCTTGCGCGGCAGTAACCGTCTGATCCCGCTGATTTCCGCCATCGGCATGTCGATCTTCCTGCAGAACACGGTTCTGCTGGCGCAAGACTCCAAGGACAAATCCATCGCCAACCTGATCCCGGGCAATTTTACCTTCGGGCCAGGTGGTGCACAGGAAGTGCTGATTTCCTACATGCAAATCGTGGTATTCGTGGTGACCTTCGTCGCCATGCTCGGCCTGACAATGTTCATCTCCCGCTCTCGCCTCGGACGTGCCTGCCGCGCCTGCGCCGAAGACATCAAGATGGCCAACTTGCTGGGTATCAATACCAACAACATCATTGCCCTGACCTTCGTCATCGGTGCAGCTCTGGCAGCCATCGCAGCCGTCCTGTTGAGCATGCAATACGGTGTGATCAACCCGAACGCCGGTTTCCTCGTTGGACTCAAGGCGTTCACCGCAGCGGTACTGGGCGGTATCGGCAGCATCCCCGGCGCCATGCTCGGCGGGCTGGTCTTAGGGGTGGCGGAAGCCTTTGGTGCCGATATCTTCGGCGACCAGTACAAGGACGTCGTGGCTTTCGGCTTGTTGGTTCTGGTTCTGTTGTTCCGGCCGACCGGCATCCTGGGCCGTCCGGAGGTTGAAAAAGTATGACTAGGAATCTTAAACAGGCACTGTTCAGTGCCTTGCTGGTGTGGGCCGTGGCTTACCCGGTACTGGGTCTGAAATTGACCATCGTCGGCATCCACCTGGAAGTACACGGCGCCAGCAGCGCCACTTTGATCACGATCGCGGTGTGCTCGGTGCTGATGTTCCTGCGGGTGCTGTTTGACCAGCAGATCAGCTCGGCCTGGCGTTCCTCGCCCAACATGCCGTTAATCCCGGCCAAGGCCAGCAACTTCCTGACCCTGCCAAACACTCAGCGCTGGATCATCATTGCGCTGGTTGCCGGCGCGCTGGTGTGGCCGTTCTTCGGTTCTCGCGGTGCGGTGGATATCGCCACGCTGGTGCTGATCTACGTGATGCTCGGTCTTGGCCTGAACATCGTGGTCGGTCTCGCCGGTCTGCTCGATCTGGGTTACGTCGGTTTCTATGCCGTCGGGGCGTACAGCTATGCATTGCTGTCGCACTATCTGGGTCTGGGCTTCTGGATCTGTCTGCCGATCGCCGGCCTGATGGCGGCCACCTTTGGCTTCCTGCTCGGCTTCCCGGTACTGCGTCTACGCGGCGATTACCTGGCAATCGTGACCCTGGGCTTCGGCGAAATCATTCGTCTGTTCCTGCGTAACCTCACCGACATTACGGGTGGCCCGAACGGCATCAGCAACATCGAGAAGCCGACGTTCTTCGGGCTCACCTTCGAGCGCAAAGCGGCAGAAGGCATGCAGACGTTCCACGAGTACTTCGGCCTGGCCTATAACTCGATCAACAAGGTGATTTTCCTGTACCTGGTTGCGCTGTTGCTGGCCCTGGCTGCATTGTTCGTGATCAACCGTTTGCTGCGCATGCCGATCGGCCGGGCCTGGGAAGCGTTGCGTGAAGACGAGATCGCCTGCCGTGCGCTGGGTCTCAATCCTACAGTGATCAAGCTGTCGGCCTTCACCCTGGGCGCTGCCTTCGCCGGTTTCGCCGGCAGCTTCTTCGCCGCCCGTCAGGGTCTGGTGACGCCGGAGTCCTTCACCTTCATCGAGTCGGCGATCATTCTCGCCATCGTCGTACTGGGTGGCATGGGCTCGCAACTGGGCGTGATCCTGGCTGCCGTGGTGATGATCCTGCTGCCTGAAATGATGCGTGAATTCAGTGAGTACCGCATGTTGATGTTCGGCGCCTTGATGGTGCTGATGATGATCTGGCGTCCTCAAGGCCTGCTGCCTATGCAACGTCCACACATGGAGCTGCGTAAATGAGTCGCGAGATCCTTAAAGTCGAAAATCTGAGCATGCGCTTCGGCGGCTTGCTGGCGGTCAACGGCGTCGCCCTGACCGTCAAGGAAAAACAGGTCGTTGCCCTGATCGGCCCTAACGGTGCCGGCAAGACCACCGTGTTCAACTGCCTGACCGGTTTCTACAAGCCGAGCGGTGGCAGCATCCTGCTGGACGGCGAGCCAATCCAAGGTCTGCCCGGCCACAAGATTGCTCTCAAAGGCGTGGTGCGCACCTTCCAGAACGTGCGGCTGTTCAAGGACATGACGGCGGTCGAGAATTTGTTGATCGCGCAGCACCGTCACCTGAACACCAACTTCCTGTCCGGTCTGTTCAAGACGCCAGCCTTCCGCAAGAGTGAGCGCGAGGCAATGGAATTTGCCGAGTACTGGCTCGACAAGGTCAACCTCACAGCGTTCGCCAACCGTCCGGCCGGCACGCTGGCCTACGGTCAGCAACGTCGGCTGGAAATCGCTCGCTGCATGATGACCCGCCCGCGGATCCTTATGCTCGACGAACCGGCCGCCGGCCTGAACCCGAAGGAAACCGAGGACCTGAAAGCACTGATCAGCATGTTGCGCGAAGAGCACAACGTCACCGTGCTGCTGATCGAACACGACATGAAGCTGGTCATGAGCATTTCCGACCGCATTGTCGTGATCAACCAGGGCACACCATTGGCAGACGGCACGCCGGAACAGATCCGCGACAATCCTGAAGTGATCAAAGCCTACCTGGGGGAAGCGTAAATGCTGCAATTTGAAAACGTTTCCACCTTCTACGGCAAGATTCAGGCCCTGCACGACGTCAACGTTGAAGTCCGTCAGGGCGAAATTGTCACGCTGATCGGCGCCAACGGCGCCGGCAAGTCGACCTTGCTGATGACGCTTTGCGGTTCGCCGCAAGCCCACAGCGGCAGCATCCGTTACATGGGTGAAGAACTTGTTGGCCTGGACTCGTCGCAGATCATGCGCAAAAGCATTGCGGTCGTGCCGGAAGGTCGACGGGTATTCGCTCGCCTGACCGTCGAAGAAAACCTCGCCATGGGCGGATTTTTCACTGACAAAGGCGATTATCAGGAACAGATGGACAAGGTTCTCGAACTTTTCCCACGCCTGAAAGAACGCTTTGCCCAACGCGGCGGCACCATGTCCGGCGGCGAACAGCAAATGCTCGCCATCGGCCGTGCACTGATGAGCAAGCCGAAGCTGCTGCTGCTCGACGAGCCATCGCTGGGCTTGGCACCGATCATCATCCAGCAGATTTTCGACATCATCGAACAGCTGCGCAAGGACGGTGTGACGGTGTTCCTGGTCGAGCAGAACGCCAACCAGGCGCTGAAAATCGCTGACCGCGCGTACGTTCTGGAGAACGGCCGCGTGGTGATGCAGGGTACGGGTGAGTCGCTGCTGACTGATCCGAAAGTGCGCGAAGCGTATCTCGGCGGTTGAGTCTTTGCGGTAAAAAGAAAACGGCCCTCGGGCCGTTTTTTTGTGCGCGCCCACACCCCCAGAACACCCAAAACCCTGTAGGAGCTGGCTTGCCAGCGATAGCGATGTGTCATTCAACGTGTTTTTTGAATGCTAGAACGTGATCGCTGGCAAGCCAGCTCCTACAGGGGGTGTGTGCCGTGTCAGAGTTTGTCCAACGCCTCGCCACTGCGCTTGAACCACCCAATCAGATAATCCGCCAACACCTGCGTGCGTTTTGGCAACCCGCCTTGATACGGGTGCACGAGGTACATCGGCATGGTCCGCGTCTGATAATCACGCAGGAGCCAGCGCAATCGGCCGTCAGCCAGTTCCGTTTGCAGCAGGTACGAAGGCAAGCGCGCAATTCCAGCACCGGCTAATGCCGCTTTTTTCAACAGGCTGTAATGGTTGCTGGAGAACGGCCCTGAGACCCGTACCCGCACCAGTTCGTGTTGCTGGTGATAAAGCCATTCTTCACGCCCGCTGTAATGGCTGTTAAGCAGGCAGCGATGCTCGGCCAGGTCGTGCGGGCTGGATGGCTCGCCGTATTGTTCAAGATACGCAGGGCTGGCGCAGGTCATCTCATGCCAGGCGAGCAGCGGCTTGGCCACGAGGCGCTCGTCATTGCCAACCTCTGAGCGAACCGCCAGATCGAAGCCGTCACGGGACAGGTCACGATAGCTGTTGGCAAGGTCGAGCTCGATCTGCACGTCCGGGTATTGCTTAGAAAACTCCAGCAACAGACCGTCGAAGAAGGTTTCACCCAGCGAGACTGGAACCGTCATACGCACCGGCCCGGCCATGTCGTCCTTCAAGCGTGCCAAAGCCTGACGCGCCCTTCCCACCTGAACCACTAGCGCTTGTGCTTGCGGCAGCAGGGCCGCGCCCGCCGCGGTGAGGCTGAGTCGGCGGGTGGTCCGTTGCAGCAAGACGACAGAGAACCGTGCTTCCAACAAACTGATGCGTTTTGACAGCAGGCTCTTGCTGCAACCCAACTGCTGCGCCGCCAAGGTGAAACTGCCGGCGTCGATCAGCACAGCAAACGCCGCCAGGTCATCCATCTCGCTCATGGATTGTTTCCATTTGAAAACCAAAGGTTGCCCATTAGTGCACTTATCCGCAGAAAAAATCACCCTAGACTGACGACTCGTTTATTCACTACGAGGAACAGCAACATGAAGATTCTTTTGATTGGCGCCACAGGCACTATCGGCTCAGCCATCGACAAAGAGCTTGCCGAACGCCATGAGATCATCCGCATCGGCCGCAATAGCGGGGACTATCGGGTGGATATCAGCGACAGCGCTTCGATTCGCAAGCTGTTCGAACAGACCGGCAAATTCGACGCACTGATCTGCGCGGCAGGCAACGTGACCTTCGCGCCCTTGGGCGAAATGACTGAAGACAGTTTTGCGCTGGGGCTGAAAGACAAGCTGATGGGCCAAGTCAATTTGCTGCTGATTGGGCGGGAATTTGCCAATGATGGCGGCTCGTTCACCTTCACCACCGGCGTGCTCAGTCATGACCCGATTCGCACTGGCGCCTCGGCAGCGCTGGTCAACGGCGCCATCGACAGCTTCGTGCGTGCTGCGGCCACTGAGCTGCCTCGCGGCTTGCGCGTTAACTCGGTGAGCCCGACAGTATTGCTCGAAGCCATGGGCAAGTACGCGCCGTACTTCCGCGGCTACAAACCGGTTCCGGCAGCCGATGTGGCGTTGGCCTACGCGAAAAGTGTTGAAGGCCTGCAGACGGGTCAGACGTTTCATGTAAGTTAAAATCAACACAATCGTAGGAGCAAAGCTCGCTCGCGATGGGGTTTTTGAAATCGCCTTCGCGAGCAAGCTTTGCTCCCACGGGGATTCCTACGATTGAGATCGGACATCGCCGGGGTTGTGATGAACGGCCAGGCTCAGTAACGTGGCGGCACTTGTCAGGAGAGCCAAAGATGCGCGTTGCCCGTTCCTTAGTCCTTGTTACCCTGCTGCCGCTGTTCGCTGCCTGTCAGCTGTTTGATGGCCAGCGGGAAAGCGCCTCGCATGTGGGCCAGACCCGCCTGCAGGGTCAACTGACCGCCGCCGACGGCAAATTGCTGTTCCAGCCGTGCGGCGAGCAGCGCAGCTATGTGGTCAACGACACCGCTGGCACCAGCGTTCTGCAAGAGGCCGCGACCCTGGCCGATGCTCAAGGCAAGCTGTTCGCCGATGTGCGCGGGCGAGTGGTCAGCAGCGGCAATGAAAGCCGAATCGATCTGGCACAACTCTACCGTGTCGAACGTTCAGGCGCAGCGTGCAACGATCCGAACTTCAAACAACTGATCCTGCGGGCTGCCGGCCATGGTCCGGAGTGGAATGTCCAAGTCAGTGGCAAAGGCATGATCATCGACCGCGCCGGTCAACCACCCTTGGCCGTGCCTTACGTCGAGGAACAACTGGGCGATGGCCGCTTCAACCTCAGCACCGAAATCAATAATCAGCACATCGAACTGTGGGTGGCGCCGCAACGTTGCGTCGACAGCAGCACCGGCAGTGTTCAACACATGAGCGCCGAATTGCGCATCGATGGTCAGGTGCAGCGCGGCTGCGGGTATTTCGGCGGCTCGCGCGACGACTGATCGTTTTAGCCTCACGGGATGCGGCGGTTGCGGCTTATAATCGCCGCCTTCAAACGCCTTGGCGCAGTTGTGCGCCCCGCGAACCGGATCCCGTCATGTTACGAATCACTGAACTCAAGCTGCCTATCGACCATCCCGAAGAAGACCTGCGCCCTGCCATCGTGCAGCGCCTGGGCATCGCCAGCGATGATCTGCTCGACTTCACCTTGTTCAAACGCAGCTACGATGCACGCAAAAAATCCTCCGAGCTGTGCTTTATCTACACCATTGATCTCAACGTTCGCGACGAGGCGGTGTTGCTGCACAGGTTCGCCGACGACCGCAACGTCAACGTAGCGCCAGATGTCAGCTATAAGCCGGTTGGCCAGGCACCAGCCGACCTGGCACAGCGCCCGGTAGTCGTAGGGTTCGGGCCGTGCGGGATCTTCGCCGGGTTGCTGCTGGCGCAGATGGGCTTCAAGCCGATCATCCTCGAACGCGGCACCGAAGTGCGTCAGCGCACCAAGGACACGTGGGGCCTGTGGCGTAAAAACGTGCTCAATCCCGAGTCCAACGTGCAATTTGGTGAAGGTGGCGCCGGGACATTCTCCGACGGCAAGCTTTACAGCCAGATCAAGGATCCGAAGTTCATCGGTCGCAAAGTCCTGCACGAGTTCGTCAAAGCCGGCGCGCCGGACGAAATTCTCTACGTCAGCAAACCGCACATTGGTACGTTCCGTCTGACGGGTGTAGTGGAAAACATGCGTGAGCAGATTCGCGCATTGGGCGGCGAAGTGCGCTTTCAGCAGCGTGTCACCGATGTACTGATCGAGGACGGCCAACTGGTCGGCGTCGAGCTCGATGGCGGCGAACAAATTCACTCCAGGCACGTGATTCTCGCGCTCGGCCACAGCGCCCGGGACACCTTCCGCATGCTCCACGGGCGTGGCGTGTTCATGGAAGCCAAGCCGTTCTCGGTGGGTTTTCGCATTGAGCACCCGCAGTCGCTGATCGACCGCGCGCGCCTCGGCAAATACGCCGGGCACCCGAAGCTCGGGGCCGCCGATTACAAACTGGTGCACCACGCCAGGAATGGCCGCTCGGTGTACAGCTTTTGCATGTGCCCGGGAGGCACGGTGGTCGCCGCGACTTCCGAGCCGAACCGCGTGGTCACCAACGGCATGAGCCAATATTCGCGCAACGAGCGTAACGCCAACTCGGGCATCGTCGTCGGGATCACCCCTGAGGTTGATTATCCGGGCGGTCCGCTGGCGGGTATCGAGCTGCAGGAACGTCTTGAGTCTCACGCATTTGTGCTGGGCGGCAGCAATTACGAAGCGCCGGCGCAACTGGTTGGCGATTTCATTGCCGGCAAGCCGTCGACCGAATTGGGCAGTGTTGAACCGTCCTACAAGCCGGGCGTTGCCTTGGGCGATTTGGCCCTGGCCTTGCCGGCATTTGCAATCGAAGCCATTCGCGAAGCATTGCCGGCGTTCGAGAAGCAGATTCGCGGCTATTCGCTGCATGACGCGGTGCTGACCGGGATCGAGACGCGTACGTCTTCGCCACTGCGGATTACCCGCAATGAGTCGATGCAGAGCGTGAATGTGAAGGGGCTGTTCCCGGCCGGTGAAGGCGCAGGTTATGCGGGCGGGATTCTGTCGGCGGGTGTCGACGGGATTAGGATTGCCGAGGCGGTGGCGCGAGATATTCTCGGACTCGAGGCCTGATACAAATCCCCTGTGGGAGCGAGCCTGCTCGCGAAAGCGGTAGATCATTCAGCATCTTTCTTGAATGCTTAACCGCTTTCGCGAGCAGGCTCGCTCCCACAGAAGTATCAGTGTCTGAAAAATTTTAGATATTCGCGCGCAACACGCTGGCCGGCAGCGCCTCACCGCGCTCGACGCAGGCCGCGACAATTCCCATCACCTCATTCAGCTCATAGCCCTGTGCCTTGAGCCAGTCCTGATTGTAATAACTGGTCTCATAACGCTCGCCGCCGTCGCACAAAATCGCCACGATTGACCCCGACTCCCCCGCCGTTGCCATTTGCTGCGCCGCCATCAAGGCACCGATCAAATTGGTCCCACTCGATCCGCCGACCCTGCGCCCCAGGTGCTGCGCCAGATAATGCATGGCCGCCAGTGACAGAGCGTCCGGCACCTTGACCATCGCATCGATCACCTTGGGCAGGAACGACGCTTCTACCCGTGGCCTACCGATGCCTTCGATGCGCGACCCGTGTGCCAGCGTCAGGCTGGCATCACCGGTCAGGTAGTAATCGAAGAACACCGAACGCTCGGCATCGGCACACAGCACGCGTGTGCAATGCTGGCGATAACGCACGTAACGGCCCAGCGTCGCGGTGGTTCCGCCGGTGCCGGGGCTGGAGATGAGCCAGCTCGGCTCGGGATGCAACTCGAAACGCATCTGCTGGAAAATCGATTCGGCGATATTGTTGTTCGCCCGCCAGTCAGTGGCGCGTTCAGCGTAGGTGAACTGGTCGATGAAGTGACCATCATGCTCACGCGCCAGTCGCTCGGATTCGGCGTAGATCTGCGTCGGGTCCTCCACCAGATGGCTCTTGCCGCCATAGAACTCAATCTGCGCGATCTTCTCCCTGGAGGTGGTCGCCGGCATCACTGCAATAAACGGAACACCCAGCAGGCGGGCGAAGTAGGCTTCGGAAATCGCCGTCGAACCGCTCGACGCTTCAATCACGGGCGCCCCAGGCTTGAGCCAGCCGTTGCACAAAGCGTAGAGAAACAGAGAGCGCGCCAGACGATGCTTGAGGCTGCCGGTGGGGTGACTCGACTCGTCCTTGAAATACAATTCGATGCCGGGAAAGCCCGGTAGCGGCAAGGGAATCAGGTGCGTATCGGCGCTGCGCTGGAAGTCTGCTTCAATGATACGGATCGCTTCGCGGGCCCACTGTCGGTTGTCGCTCATGTGTTTTTCTCGTTGAGTCGGCCTTGTCGCAAGGCTCAGTCCACAAGCTTAGGAAAAAACCTACAACACGCACAGATACAGCTGAGTCTGAATAAGTCTGGCAAGTGCTAGGCTCAATTCTTCCAAGGCCTGCATGCTTGTAACGGTATATAACAAAAAAGAATATAACTTTTGTTTTAACAACTAACCGTACGGGTTAGGGTGGACCACCTTTTGAATTCATCGATGGAGAGCGACCTTGCCTCTGCGTAGCACGTTCACGCGTTTCTTTCAGCTGGAAGCGGCCAGCGGCCTGTTGTTGATCGCTGCAGCCGTTCTGGCCTTAATCATTAACAACTCGGCGCTGTCCTGGCTCTACAACGGTCTGCTGGACACCCCTGTGGTGGCCCAGATTGGCGCGCTCAAAATCGCCAAGCCCTTGCTGCTATGGATCAACGATGGCCTGATGGCCATGTTTTTCCTCCTGATCGGGCTGGAAGTGAAGCGTGAAGTGCTCGACGGTCAATTGTCGAAGCCCTCGCAGATCGTCCTGCCCGGCGCGGCGGCGATTGGCGGCATGGTCGTGCCGGCGCTGATCTACTGGTTTCTCAACCGCGACAACCCGCCAGCACTGGACGGCTGGGCGATCCCCACCGCCACCGACATCGCCTTCGCACTCGGTGTGCTGGCGCTGCTGGGCAAGCGTGTTCCAGTCTCGCTGAAGCTGTTCCTGATGACGCTAGCGATCATCGATGACCTTGGCGCGATCATCATCATCGCGATCTTCTATTCCGGCGCGCTCTCCACTCTCTCGCTGGCACTGGCCGCGGCCTGTATTGCGGCACTGATCGGCATGAACCGGCTCGGCGTGGTGAAACTCGGACCGTACATGATCATTGGTTTGATTCTGTGGGTCTGCGTACTCAAAAGCGGTGTTCACGCCACGCTGGCCGGCGTCACCCTCGCCTTCTGTATTCCGCTACGCACGAAGAATGCGGAGCCTTCGCCCCTGCTGACCCTCGAACACGGCCTGCATCCGTGGGTGGCTTACGGCATTCTGCCGCTGTTCGCCTTCGCCAACGCCGGTCTGTCCCTGAGCGGTGTGACTGTCGAAAGCTTCACCCACGACGTGCCGATGGGCATTGCGGTCGGTCTGTTGCTGGGCAAGATGGTGGGCGTTTTCGGCCTGACCTGGCTCGCGGTGAAAATCGGCATAGCCACCCTGCCCCAAGGTGCCAATTGGGGCCAGGTGTTGGGCGTGGCGATCCTGTGCGGGATCGGTTTCACCATGAGCCTGTTTGTCGGTTCGCTGGCATTCGTGCCGGGGGTGAGTGAATACGCCGGGATGGACAGGATGGGGATTCTGACCGGTTCGATATTGGCGGCGTTGATTGGCTATGCAGTGACGGCGGCCGCCAGTCGCAAACCCGCGGCCCTGCAATCCTGATAAACCGAGACAAATCTTCCCGTCTTTAGAGACGCGTCCTACAGCCACGATCAACCTCGTTCGTTAACGTCGCTCCACCCCGCACCGGGGCCGGCGACGTACGAACGCAAGGATGATCAGTGGCTGGCAATAAGGACATTCCCCGGGTTCGCAACCCACCTTCAGGCGACGGGCATATCGTCACGGACCGCCTGATGACGGCCACTGAACTGGCCGAGCGCGATGCACGACAAAGTGCTTACGATGCCATGCTCGCGCGGCAAGAGACCTTTGAGCACGGCCGTGAGGTCACCGCAGCGAAAGACCCAACGATCCGTGCGGGATGCGTCTTCGCCAAGTCCTGCAAGCTGCCGGACGCCATCATCGATTACTCGAATCCTTCGGGAATGGTGCCGACCGACAGTCTCAAGGATTACGGCGAAGTCGCCTGGCTCGGCGCCCGCGCTGCAGACGACGACGGTCTGCTCAATCTCGAAACCATCAGCGCCAGCACCGTCGCGCTCGGCATTGGCCGATTTGCACTGACGACCCCGGCGCTCGCCGTGCCAATTGCGGCCATCGGCGCCACGGGAACTGCCGTATTGGCCGCGGTGGTGGCCATGGTCTGGTCACCCAGCCTTGGCGACAGCGCGCTCTATACCGAAGATCAATTGCGTGCCTTGGAGAAAGCCAGGACGCGTATGCGTCTGCATATCGAGCAGGACGCTAATGGCAGCCAGAAGGGATACGGTTTTTACACAGGTAAAAATCGCGACTGGGAAATGGTCGACGTCGTGCAGTTCACTGCGCGGGGCAGTCAATATGTCGCGGACCTTGGCGAGGGCGTTGAACTGATCTGGACGCCGGCCGTGGACGGTTCAGACACCCTCGGCATCCCTGCGCTGGAAGCCGCACCGCAGGCGCCACACATCTGGGTGTACCCGCCGACCAAGCAGGCAGACGGCATCATCGTGAACCCGGTGTATCCGCCGGAGTACAAGGATTTCATTCTTGTGTTTCCGGTGGGATCGGGGGTTCGGCCGGTTTATGTTGTCATGAATCAAAATGGAGATCATGACTACCACAATCATCCTAAATATCTGCCTGCGTTCACTGATGCCAAGCGGGTAAAGTCAAAATCATCTGTTCGAGGCGGCGGTAAGCAACGCGCACGTTGGGTCGACCGGAAAGGGCGAATATATGAATGGGATTACGAGAGCAATGCAGTAGAGAAATATGACAAGTTGGGAA
The DNA here is from genome assembly GCF_054898145.1 of Pseudomonas sp. TMB3-21. Classification (NCBI taxonomy): domain Bacteria; kingdom Pseudomonadati; phylum Pseudomonadota; class Gammaproteobacteria; order Pseudomonadales; family Pseudomonadaceae; genus Pseudomonas; species Pseudomonas sp. TMB3-21. Next base: position 245,833 of record NZ_CM142718.1, read on the forward strand.
ATCATCTGGGAGAGTACAACCATATCACCGGCGACCAGACGAAACCGGCCAAGCCTGGCAGAAAAACCTCAAGATACAGGATTATTCGATGCGCTACTTACTGATCACTGGGTTTTATCCAGACGAGAAACAAGACGACAGCCTGCAGTTTGACCTAGACATTCACGGCAGCGAACTCAACGAACGAGTTGCCCAACTGATTGAAGGAAAAGCGCTGAAAGACCTTGAACCTGGGGAATTGCTTTTAACTGACGAACAAGTTTCGGATCTTGCCAAGCTTTTGGGTGTTTCGTTTCCTGAAGGATTGGAGTTCTACATGGGCACCTGCGCTGGGTGAGCGTGCGATAAGCGTCACTTCTTCGATGCACGTTAGGCGGGCCCATTGTTTCAACATCGATCCAGTCCGCCACTCACAACTACTAGATCTTATTCATCTATAGAGACCACTGGTAAAAAACCCCGACCAGTCACCTGATCGGGGTTTTCTTTTTCCGCTCGTTCCCGCTTAGTGCGAAACGCGGCTCGTGCCATCCACCGTGGCGATTCGCACACGTTCGCCGACACGGAACACTTCGTTCTCCTGAACCTGCTGCACATAGGCGCGCATGCTGCCGTCGTCTTCGCGAACGGTGATTTCAACACCTTGGGTGCGAGTCAGACCTTCTTCTGTGGCGGAGCCCAGCAGGCCGCCGGCGACTGCGCCGATCACTGCGGCAACGATGCTGCCACGACCGCCGCCGATGGCGCTACCGCCGACACCGCCCACAACGGCACCCGCTGCGCCGCCGATAGGGGTTTTCGTGCCTTCGATTTTCACCGGTCGCAGCGCTTCGATGGTGCCCATGCGAACCGTCTGCACGCGACGCGCTTCGTCACGGGAATAGGAGTCACCGGTCAGGTTCGATTGGCAGCCAGTGAGCAACATTGCCATCGTGGAAAAGGAAGCAACCAACAGAACAGACTTACGCATAGCATCAACTCCAAAAAGACAGGTATCCATTAAACTCCGCAGCTTGACGCCTGTCACGGTATCGCCCGGATAAAATTGGTTTCATTCAGTTCCGGTACAGACGTCTCGCGAATTCACCACACAGTAGCGCCAAATGGCGTCTTCTGCGCCGCAGACTTGAAGGGTCAGCTATCCCGCTCGGTAGACTACTCAGGGTGCCAGACGTTCAAGAATCCAGTTTGCGCTCTGTAGACGGTAATTGAGGCGATCGTGCAGACGGCTCGGTCGGCCCTGCCAGAATTCGATGCGTTCAGGTAGAAGGCGATAGCCACCCCAGTGCTCAGGGCAATGCGGCTGCGTTTCGCTGAATCGTTGCTCGGTGTTCTTCAGCAACCCTTCAAGTTCGTCACGGTCGGCAATCACCCGGCTTTGAGGTGAAGCCCAGGCTCCCAGGCGGCTGCCCAGCGGACGAACCTGGTAATAAGCATCGGATTCAGCAGGCGTGACTTTCACGACCCGACCTTCAATCCGCACCTGGCGCTCCAGGGCTGGCCAGAAGAACGTCATTGCCGCGAACGGGTTCGCGGCAAGCTGCTGGCCTTTGGCACTGTCGTAATTGGTGAAAAACGTAAAACCCTGCTCGTCGAGGCCTTTGAGCAGCAGAATGCGGCAATGCGGCCGACCGTCCTTGTCGACGGTGGCCAGGGTCATGGCGTTGGCTTCCACCGGCGCCTGCTCGGTTTTCACCGCGTCGGCGAACCACTGGTGGAACAGTGCGAAAGGCTCGGCCGGGGCTTGCGCCTCGGTCAGGCCATCACGGGTGTAGTCGCGACGCATATCAGCCAGGCCCTGGGTCATGGCGCATTCCTTGTGGTTAACGAATCACTTCTTCGCAGCGTCAGCAGCTGCGACTTTCTTGTCGGTGGCTGGGGCCTTGGCTTTGGCCGGCGCCGTTTTCTTCGCCGGGGTCGCAGCCTTGGCAGGCGCTTTTTTCGCTGGAGCCTTGGCAGCCGCTTTCTTCGCCGGAGCTTTCTTCGCGGCAGGTGCAGGGGCGACTTTCTTTGCGGCAGGCGCTGGGGCAACCGGCACCACGGCTGGTTTGACATCCTGCGCGGCGACCATGCGGATTGGCGCCGGTGCCGGCATGTTGTACTTGCTTAGGAGTGCGACCATGGTGTTCTGCGGCGTCACCAACAGTTCCACGCGACGGTTCAAGGCACGGCCTTCAACGCTGTCGTTGGCGGCGCGCGGGGCTTCGCTGCCCATGCCACGCAGCATCAGACGATCACGCTGCAAACCGCTGAGACGGAAAATCGAGGCAACGGCCTGTGCGCGTTCCTGGCTGAGTTTGACATTGGCCGGATTAGCGCCAGACGTATCACTGTGGCCGAGTACCAACACTGCAGTCTTTGGATCGAGTTCAAGAATTTTCGCGACACGGGTGAACGGGCCCAGTGTGACCGGCAGCAGCATGGAAGGACGGTCAGGGTTGAACGAGCCTTCAACCGGTGCGGTCACTACCAATACGTTCTCACGACGCTCAAGTTGCAAGTTGCTGTCCTTGATTGCGGTACGCAGGCGTGGTTCGTAATCGTCAAGCCAGGCTTGGGTCACCTTCGGATCCGGCAGTGGCACAGCCTTGACGGTCGGCTGATCCTTACCACCGAAAGGCCACCACCATTTGCCACCCGCTGCGGCTTCAGCCTTGGCCACTTCGACCGGTTTGGCTTCAGGTTTGATCTCAGGTTTTTTGTCGAGCACTTCTTCAGAACCGAATGGCCAATACCATGGATTGGCGCTCTCAGCCTTGGCGACCGGGGCAGTTGCAGCAGGTTTCAGCGGTGCCGGAGCCGGAGTCGGTTCCTTTGCGGCGACCTTGTCAGAGGAACCAAACGGCCACCAGCTACTGCCATCGGCATCATTTTGCGGAGTCTGTGCGCAACCGGTAATGGCGAAACACAGGGCCAAGGCGAAAGTTTTGTTAGATGACATTGGATATCCACAAAGATGAAGTCATAAAAAAATCAGGCCGGCATGAACCGGATAAACAGGCAATTTGAAACCATTAAGGCACTTGGGTTCCGGCCCTGGAACCCATCGGCGCATTTTACAGACAAGTGGCCATCACCCGGGCCAGCTTCTGCGCGCGCGGATCCATCAAAACGTAAGGCCCCAGCGTATTGGTGACGAAGCCGAACGCTACATCGTGCTCAGGGTCGGCAAACCCGATGGAGCCGCCTGCCCCCGGATGACCGAACGCGCGCGAGCCCAAGCCATAAGTGGCGTTGGGCACATCCGGTTGATCGAGCATGCAACCCAGACCGAAACGGGTCCGCGTCAATAAAGTCTTGTCTTCGCCAATGCTGTGTTCGCGGGTCAACTCATCAAGCATCTCGCTTTCGAGCAGGCTGCCATCCAGCAGGCCGGCGTAAAAACCTGCGAGGCTGCGCGCATTGCCATGACCATTGGCGGCCGGCTGTTGCATTCGCCGCCATTCAGGTTTGTTGGTGCTGGTTAGTACCGAAGGCGGATTGGTGAATGCCCGGGTCGTCATGGCGGTGGGTTCGCGCAGGGTGACTTGAAGCAGACGCTGGGCAGCGGCATCGCCGGCATTACCCTTGCCCCGAGCGATGTGCGCCACGCGGTGAAACTCTTCATCCGCCAGACCGACATGGAAGTCCAGCCCCAAAGGCTTGGCCACGCGGGCCACAATGGACTCACCCGGGCCGCGGCCATCGACGCGCCGCAACAATTCACCAACCAGCCAGCCATAAGTAATGGCGGCATAGCCGTGGCCCTGACCCGGCGTCCACCAGGGCGACTCGGCGGCCAAAGCATCGACCATGGTTTGCCAGTCGTAAAGCGCCTCGGGGGCGAGCAATTCGCGTAGCGCCGGCAACCCTGCCTGATGGCAGAGCAACTGACGCAACGTGACTGATTCCTTGCCGGCAGCGGCAAACTCGGGCCAATAGCGAGCAACTGGCGCGTCCAGTTGCAACCTGCCTTCGGCAACCAGTTGCAGCGCAGTGACCGCGGTAAACGTCTTGGTACAGGAGAACAGATTGGCAATGGTATCGCTGTGCCAGGCTTCGCTGCCGTCCTTGTCGGCGGTGCCGGCCCAGAGGTCGACCACGGTTTCCCCACCGATCTGAATACACAACGCTGCGCCGCGCTCCTGAGGATCGTCGAATAACGCCGCAAAAGCTTCACGTACCGCTTCGAACTTAAGCTCGTAATGACCCTGAATCTGCACCCGCAACTTCCTCGGTTGAACGCTCTACGCTGTGGCCCGCATTGTTCCAGCCATTGGCGGTTTTGGGAACAGGGTTGAGCCGGGCGGTTGTTTGCCCATGTGCAGGATTTGAACAATTAGTGAGCTGACGGACGCCATCGCGAGCAGGCTCGCTCCCACAATGGATCTTCGTATAAACGATCTCATGCAGGAGCAAGCCCGCTCGCGAAAAACCCTACGCGGGGTAGCAAGGCTCAGCGGGCGTCGCCAGTCTGGCTGGCCTTCTCTGGTTCAGCCTTGGCTTTCTCTGTTGCGTTGACGAGCCCGTCAACCGCCTGCAAGTTGCTTTTACGCACAGTCTCGACAAAACCCTGGAACGGCAGATCGGTAATGCCCACCAGCCCGAAGTGACCATTCTCACCGTCCAGCAAACGACCGGTTACCGGCTGATCGAGGTATTGGAACCAGTGCACGCCGACAATCGATGGCTCGCTGATGGCCTGTTTGAGGAAGTTGGCATAAGCCGCACCGCGATCTTCTTCCTTGGCCAGCTGCGTCACGCCGCCCCAGAACGGGCCGCGATCAGCCGAACCGAAGTTGAATTCCGTGATCAGCACAGGCTTGTCCAGGTTCCGCAATATTGCAAAGTCATAGCCGTCCTGCGGCTGCAACGTGTACATGTTGAAACTCAGCACGTCGCAGTATTGAGCACAGGAGTTGACGGCTTCAGGCGTGCTTACGGCGAAACGCCCACCCAGCAACAGCTGGTTTGGCGCGTGCCATTTCAGCGAATCGGCGATGGTCTTGAAGTAAGTGTCGGCAAACACCTTCTGGAAGTATTTGAAGTCGGCCTCTATTTCCGGGTACTCCGCGCTTGGCAGTGGCGGCACAAAACCGGGGTCTTCCATCAACTCCCAGGCCGGTAAGTCGATGCCCCAGGCCTTGGAAAGACCAGCCTGGTTGCGATATTTGTCGCGAAGTTGCTTGAGAAACGCGCGCTTGGCCGGCACGTCGGTGGTCATTTTCAGCGTACCGTAGGCCAGGGCGTAGCGAGCTTTTTGATCATTGCCGGGGCCGGCCCAGGCCAGTTCATTGTCGGCGTAGTAACCGATCAGCCAAGGATCGTCGCGATGGTCGCGGGCGGCAATGGCCACGGCGCGTTCAGTGGCCATGGCAAACCGTGGGTCAAACGGGTCAGGCATGCCGCCCCACCAGTCGGTGCCGGTGCTGATGCTGGCGTAATCGCCGACAATTGATAAAGGCAAGGTGTAGGGCACCCTATCGAGGTTGTCGAACACGGGCGCGCTCCAGTTGCCTATGGTGTTGAAACCCCAAGCCTGGAGGCGATCAAGTGTGTGATGAGCCCACTTTTTCTCATCGACCACGGTTTTGCAGGTTTCCGAGGCCGTTTGCGCGGCCGCCGTCTCAACGGTTGCATCGACCGCGTCAGTCTTCGCCGCTTCGGCGACACCGGCCTTCGCTTCTGACGGAGGGGCGACGGGTTGCTCAGTGGCTTTTTCGACTGTGGCTTCGACCGCATCCGCCTTGGCCGCCTCCGCGACCCCGGCCTTGGTATCGCTTCCCAGCGAGCAGGGATCGCCATACAGACGCTGCAAATTGGCGCCGTAAAAATCGTACCAGCGTCCGCTGTTGTAACCCCTTCCCTTGTCGGCGCCGTTGCCGCCGCGGTTATCGCCTTCGCCGTAATGAGTGGCCAACGCGTCGTCCGGCTTAGGCAAGGATTCAAACATCCACTCGCGCCCGGCAACGTAGGTTTGATTGACGTTCGGCGACACGGTGTTAACGCCAAGCGAATAGAACGGGTGCCCTTCCGGTGTCACCAGATACCAACGGCCGTCGCGTTTTTCGCTGCGAAAGAAACCGCTGGCCTTGAAGGCCGGGCCTTGAGTCCAGCCGCCGTACTTGTCCAGCGAGCCCTTCTGACGTTCCGCCAGCCAGGTTTTCAGCTGTTGCTGTTCCTTGGCTGCGGCGCTTTTCAACTGCTCGTCACTGCTGACCTTTTCCGGCCATTTGGTACGGGTCGATTGGCCGTAAGCGTCGACGAGTCCGCCATAAGCGGCCTGAGTGACCGCCTCGGCGTTTTGCACACCGAAGCGCTCCAGCAAAATGCTTTGTGCCACCTTCGGCTGATCCATCGACAGGGTCACCGACACTACCTGGCTGCGATCCAGTTCGCCGGCGCTGCTGGCCAGCAATACGCGCTGGCCGTCAAACGTCATCGGCATCGGCGGACCAGCCTTCATGCCCATGCCCAGCGGAGAGCTCGGCTGCAGCGGCACCAACAGGGTTTGCGCGGGGCCGGCCGGCAAGTCGACCCGACTGATCAGGGTCTTGCCGTCATTGCTCTGGATTTTCACGTACAGCGTGACGGCCCAATTCATTGCGCTCTGAATGCGCAAACTCATCACCCCGGACTGTGACCAGTCCCAGGCTCCCGTTTGCGGAGTCAGGCGCAAGGTCGGTTCAGCCACCGGATTGAAGGTCACCCGGCGCAATACTTCGCCTTCGGCCGTTTGCTCCGCGTTGGACTGCGGCAGGCTGGCGTCCTGAGTCGCCACCTGAACGACATCGGCGGGGCGCACAAAGTTGAACAGCGTTTGCTGACCGGCAGGCGCGGCCAGCACAGGGGCTGCGAACATCAGAGCGAAAACAGCGGGCAACGAACGGCGGATCATAAGAACGAAGTTCTCCCTAACGACCTTCAATGGGCCAGTGGAAATGCGATGACAGAAGGATAGACAACGCGGCGGGCGAAATGGCCCACCGCTGTATCAGGAAATTTCGCGACGAAATGGCGGCAATGCGTTGAGGATTGCCTTGCCGTAACGCTGGGTCACCAATCGTCGGTCGAGCAAGGTAATCGTGCCGCGGTCCTCTTCGGTACGCAGCAAGCGGCCACAGGCCTGGACCAGTTTCAGCGAGGCGTCCGGCACCGAGATTTCCATGAATGGATTGCCACCCCGCGCCTCGATCCACTCGGCCAGCGCCGCTTCGACCGGATCATCCGGGACAGAAAACGGAATCTTGGCGATGACCACGTGCTCGCAGTACGCGCCGGGCAAGTCGACCCCTTCAGCAAAACTCGCCAGACCGAACAGCACGCTGGAATCGCCGCCATCGACGCGCGCCTTGTGCTTGTTCAGGGTTTCCTGTTTCGACAGGTTGCCTTGAATGAACACTTGCTTGCGCCAGTCGCGGTCGAGCCCGTCGAACACGTCCTGCATTTGCTTGCGGGAAGAGAACAGCACCAGGGTGCCGCGCGAACCTTCGACCAGTTGCGGCAGATCGCGGATGATCGCGGCAGTGTGCGCCGGCGCATCCCGCGGATCGGCTTTGAGGTCCGGCACCCGCAGCACACCGGCATCGGCGTGGTGGAACGGGCTCGGTACCACAGCAGTGACGGCTTTTTTCGGCAAACCGGCGCGCATGCGGAAACGGTCGAACGTACCCAGCGCAGTCAGAGTCGCCGAGGTCACCAGCGCGCCGTATGCCACGTTCCATAAATTGCGACGGAGCATTTCTGCGGCGAGGATCGGGCTGGCATTGACCTCGATATCGAACAGCGAACCGCTCTCTGCCAGCGTCAGCCAGCGGGCCATGGGCGGGTTGTCTTCCGGGTCTTCGGCGGTGAAGGCGGTCCACAATTCCCAGTTGCCCGAGGAGCGCGACAACAGGCTGCCAAACAGTGGATACCACTCTTCGGCCTGATTGCTTGCGATACCGATATTGACCTCGCCGTCCATGCCTTCCTTGAGCAATTCGGTGAGCCGGGTGAACAGGTCGGTTAGACGGGCAAAGGCTTTCTTCAGCTCGACGCCCATCTCACGCATGTGCTCGGGAATGACCCCGCCGACAAAGCGATGGCGCGGCCGCTCGCGACCTTCGACGTCTTCGCCGGGCTTGAAATCGGCAACCTGCTCGCAGGCGCTGAACATGAATTGCTGCTGGGTCTTGATCTCGCGGGCCAGCTCCGGCACCTGCTCGATCAATTTGCCCAGATCGCCCGGCAGCGGGTGCTGGGCGAGCAGTTTGGTGAGGTTTTTTGCGGTGGTTTCCAGCCAGTCGGCCGTGGAACGCAGGCGCGTGTAGTGGGCGAAGTGGCCGATAGCCTTGTCCGGCAGGTGATGGCCTTCGTCGAACACATAAATGGTGTCGCGCGGATCGGGCAACACAGCGCCGCCGCCGAGGGCCAGGTCAGCCAGCACCATATCGTGGTTGGTGACAATCACATCGACCTTGCCCATGCCTTCGCGGGCCTTGTAAAAGGCGCACTGGCCGAAGTTGGGGCAGTGACGGTTGGTGCACTGGCTGTGATCGGTGGTCAGGCGCGCCCAATCGGCGTCTTCGAGGGCGGTGGACCAGCTGTCGCGATCGCCGTCCCATTTGTTGCCGGCCAGCTTCTCGATCATGCTGGTGAACAGTTTCTGACTGGCCTCGTCGACCTCGATCTTGAAGCCTTCTTCTTCGAACAGTTGGGCGGTAGCCGTTTGGGCGTGGCCTTCCTGCAGCAACATGTCGAGTTTGGACAGGCACATGTAGCGACCGCGGCCCTTGGCCAAGGCGAAGGTAAAGCTCAGCCCGCTGTTGCGCATCAGGTCGGGCAAATCCTTGTAGACGATCTGCTCCTGCAGGGCGACGGTGGCCGTTGCGATCACCAGACGTTTGCCAGCGGCCTTGGCCGTGGGAATCGCCGCCATGCTGTAGGCCACGGTTTTACCGGTACCGGTGCCGGCTTCCACCGCAACAATTGCGGGGTCGCCACTGCGCCGGCCTTCGTCGTCGGTGTCGATGGCCCCGAGGACTTTGGCAATTTCGGCGATCATCAGGCGTTGCCCGTAGCGCGGCTTGAGGCTCTTGGCTTCAAGAAAACGCGTATAAGCGCCCTGGATCGTGGTTTTGAGTTCGGTGCTGATCATGAATTGTCGGGCGCAAAAACGCTGGATAAATTTTCAGTGGTTTGGATTGGCGGCTATCATACCGCGCTAATTAATCCCGCGCAGAACGGAGTACCTCAATGACACCTTTTGGCATCGTTTATACCCTGCATGTCCTCTCGGCCCTGGTCTGGGTCGGCGGCATGTTTTTCGCCTGGATGGTCCTGCGGCCCGCGGCGATGAAGGCGCTGGAAGGCCCTGCGCGGTTAACGCTATGGGTGGAAGTGTTTCAGGGTTTCTTTCGCTGGGTGTGGGTGGCGGTGGTGCTTTTGCCGATCAGCGGTGTGGGCATGATTCATCTGCAGTACGCCGGCTTCGAAGCCGCGCCGCGTTACGTGCAGGTGATGATGGGGTTGTATGTGGTGATGACGGCGCTGTTCATTCGCATTCAAGCGTTGATGTTGCCGGAATTACGCACAGCGGTCGTGGCTAAGGATTGGCCAGCGGGCGCTGCGGTGCTGGGGCGGATTCGTCGGTTGGTGGGGGTTAATTTGATAGTCGGGTTGGTGCTGGTGGCGATTGCTGCGGCCAGGCCAATGTTTTAAGACGGTGCGCAGCCCCCTGTGGCGAGGGGATTTATCCCCGTTGGGCCGCGAAGCGGCCCCTAAGCAGTCGCAATCCATGCGCCGCTGACGCCATCTGGGTGCCGCTTCGCAGCACGACGGGGACAAGTCCCCTCGCCACAGGAAAGCAGTGCCCTTACATCCGCTGGAGGGTCACCGCGCCTTCTGCGCCGGCAGGCCCTGGCTGCCCGTCGAGCCCGGGACGCCCACTCTTGCCGCCATCTGCCTTGTAAACGAAGCAGCCCTTGGCCTTGCCGCCTGCCCCCGGCTTGCCGCCGGGTCCTGCCAGACCACCGGCGCCGCCAGCGACTTGAACCTTGATCTGTTCGACCGGGTAATCGCGCGGCACTTCCAGACGAACCAGGCCGCCCGGCGCCCCCGGCTGGCCATCGCTGCCGTCGCTGCCGTTGGCACCGCGCCCCGCCTGACCCCAGGTGCAACCCGGTGCCTGACCGTTGGCGCCGTCAAGACCGACAAAACCCGGCGCACCCGCACCGCCGCGCGCATCGATCGACAACTGCGGTGCGTCAAGCGCCTTTATCTGCAGATTCAGATTGCGCCCCGCACGTGCGGCCTTCAGATAAGTGCCCGGCGCCCCCCGAGCGGTGATCTGACTGCCTTCGGACAACTGCGCACGGCTGACCGTCAACGCCAGTGCCTGTTCACCTGGCACGATGGCGATCCGCGCATCCTTACCCAAGTGCAATTCACCCACGGACACCTCGGTCACGTTCGAAGGAATCAGCAACGTGCCGTAATCGGCCACATCCAGGCGTTCGAGCTGCAAGGTGCTGGTGGTGTTGGGCAGGCGCATCAGCGAGTTGGTTTCGACACTGACCACTTGGGCGCAAGCCAACGGACTGATGAGTGCAGCGAGCAGACAGAGTTTACGCATGGGGAGCCTTCGATGCGGTCGGAGCCGGGAGGGTTTGCAGGTGGAAAACACCAAAAAAGAGGATGTTCAAACGGTCACGCCACGGATGAGGGCGACCACGAAGGCTGCGTAAACAAAACACTGCTTCCAGCAGATGAAGGACCGCCAGCCCAGCGCCCGCCGCATTGATCAGCTGGTGCAGTGGATACACGAACGGCGACAGCAGGTTGACCAGTACTACCAACCAGAACAGCAGGGTCAACAGTTTGCCCAATCCCCAAAAGACCTTCATACGCTCCCCCGTGGAGAATTATTCTTTGCGCGCACAGTAACGGCTTCCACGCGGGATAAGCCAGAGGGCAATGAAAATTCTTCATGAGGGCCGCCGAATGGCCGTCGCAGCGGCAGTCATCGCTGCGCGACGGCTCTATTTCGTGGTTCAGCGGTTGATGTGCAGTTCCACGCGACGGTTTTTCGCGCGACCTTCATCGGTATTGTTATCTGCTATCGGCTCGCTTTCACCGCGTCCTTCGCTGGTGAGTTTGTTCGGCGCAAGGCCCTGGCTCAACAGATAGCCAGCGACACTGCTGGCGCGACGTTCCGAGAGACCCTGATTGTAAGCATCGCTGCCGACGCTGTCGGTGTGACCGATTACCTTGATGCTCACCACATCGGCGTTTTGCAATTTCGCCATCAACGAATCGAGTTCGCTGCGGGCTGAGGGTGTCACGTCAGATTTGTTGTAGGCGAACAGCACGTCGTTGGCATCGCTCAACGTGACGACTTCGGAAGGCGCAGGTGCAGGTTCGGGTTTCACCCTGGCCGGATATTGCGGCAGCGGACAACCGTGGTGTTCGACGGGTGTGTTGGCGGGTGTATCAGGGCAGCGGTCGCGCCGGTCAAAGACACCGTCGTCGTCTTCGTCGCCATCCTGGGCGAAACAGATCAAGCCTCCTGTGACAATCCCAAGCGCCGCTCCGCCGGCCGCCCAGCCCCCACTTTGCAGAGCACCCAAGCCTCCTCCGACCAAGCCGCCGAGCACACTGCAAACCGGCCAGGTCCGTTGATTGAGGGGGGCAGTGCCATCGCTGTGGGTAGCGCAACCGGTCAACAAGCTGCCAAATAGCAGAACCGGCAAGACGGTCCTCGTGAGAACGCTCATAGTGAAAACTCCTGTGTTACCGGCCGATGCCGGTTACACAGGATTAAAGACCCGCATCCGCGCCAACACAAGCGCGGAGTGCGGTGTGCGAGGCGCTTAACGCTTGATCTTGATTTCCGTACGACGGTTCATCGCTCGGCCGTCAGCCGTTTTGTTATCAGCTACCGGCTGGCTTTCGCCGGCACCGGCCACAGAGACGAAACTGGCGCGCGGCACTCCGCTCTGAACGAGATAGTCGACCACCGAGTGTGCACGTTTGTCCGACAGGCGCTGGTTATAGGCGTCGCTGCCGACGCTGTCGGTATGACCGACCACAGTCAGTTGAGCACTGGCAGCTTCCTGTTTCAGGCGAGTTGCGATGGTGTTGAGGACTTCTTTGTCAGACGGTGTGAGGGTGGCTTTGTCGAACTGGAAGTGAACATCGCGGATGACGATGGTTTCTTCCTCAACCACGACCACCTCCTCGACCACAGGTGCAGGTACAGGCGGAGGGCAACCATCGGCGTCGACCTGCACGCCTTTAGGCGTACCCGGGCACTTGTCGCGGCTGTCCGGCACACCATCGCCGTCTTCATCCGCGTCACCGTGAACCCAGCAATAGGCCGCTGCCGTACCGCCGACCAGCAGTGCGCCATAACCTGCCCATGATGATGCCTCGGTCGCGCCGAGGCCGGCACCGATGACACCACCGACCGCCGCACAGGTCGGCCAGTCTGTCTTCTGCAAACCTGCGCAACCAGTCAACACACTGGTTAGCAGAACCAGGGGTAGTGCTGTCCGAACTATGTTCATCTAGTTTTCTCCTTGAGGATCGGCTTGAAACCGATTCAGGGAGTAAAGACCCGAGTTTTAATCTCCGCCAGCACTAGGCCACTGCTGATTTGCCCCGCGTTTGCGGTGGATCGCTTCTTTTGCTGCGAGATGGCTCTATGTCTGGACCTTCGGGCAGGCTAGTCTTGAGATTCTGATTGAGGATCTTCGATGACTGCAGGTATTTCTTCGCGCACGCCACAGCAGGCTGTGGCCGCGCTGCTGGAACGTTATGCCCCGACGCAACTGTTGCTGATCGGCGCCAGCGAATTCCCCGCACTCGAGGCGTTCAAGCTCGCGCACCCGGGCACCTGTGTCGCGCATGCCGCACCCGGCCCGCTGCCCGCCGAGCTGGCCGCGCGCCGGTTCGACCTTGCGCTGGCGGTCGATTGCCTGGAACATTTGCCCAAGCGCGATGGCCTTAATTTATTAGGCGGGATCCGCAATCTCAACGCGAGTCGCATCGCGGTGCTGGCGGACCTTGAGGCCAGCGGCTGGCAGGAGACTGATTTTTTCTCGCTGGCACTGCAAGCCAGCGAACGTTTTCAGCGCGACGACCAGGTGCTGACCCTGTTCACTTATGATTTGCTGGATTACAAACAGGTACCCGACTGGCTCAATTCACGCTTCTGGGCCAATCCGGAAAACTTTGGGAAATATTGGTGGTAACGCAATGAGTACATCCATTTGCCCGTGCGGCAGCGGCACCCTGCTCGACGCCTGCTGTGGCCATTACCATGCAGGGCACCCCGCACCGTGCGCCGAGGCGTTGATGCGCTCGCGCTACAGCGCCTACGTATTGGGACTGGTTGACTACCTGGTGGTGACTACTCTGCCGGCGCAACAGCAAGGGCTGGACCGTCAGTCGATCAGCGACTGGAGTGCCCGCAGCACCTGGTTGGGGCTTGAAGTGGAGGGTTCCGAAGTGTTGGGCGGTCAGCCGGAGCATGCCTTCGTGACCTTCACTGCACGCTGGCACGACGGCAGTGGCGAGCACAGCCACCGCGAACGTTCCTCATTTGTGCAGAACAGCGGACGCTGGTACTTCATCGACCCGACCGTGCAACTCAAGGCCGGGCGCAACGATGCGTGCCCTTGCGCCAGCGGGCAGAAATTCAAGAAGTGCTGCGCAGGGTATTTCGGCAGTTAGCGCCCTGTAGCAGCTGGCGAAGCCTGCGTTCGGTTCACATTGCTGCCGAAGGCTGCGATTCTTTGCGGGCTAAACTGGGGTTCAAGGGAGAACAAAGCCATGATCACCCAGCGATGTGCACTTTATCTATTCGGCCTGCTCTTGATATCAGGGCTCAGCGGCTGCGCTTCATGGTTTGACGACGACCGGCCGGAGCCGCAGGTGCATCTGGTCAGGGTTGAAGTCGTTCAGGCCAAACTGATGCAGCAACGTTTCCTGCTGCATTTTCGCGTCGACAATCCCAACGACAGCGACCTGACCGTGCGAGGCCTGGAATACCGGATTCATCTGGGCAACATCCTTCTGACCGAAGGCGAACATGAACACTGGTTTACGGTAGGGCCAAAGCGCAGCGCCTATTTCAAGGTGCCTATTCGCACCAACCTGTGGCCCAAGGTGCGGGAGCTGGTGAAACTGCTGAAAAAATCCGACCAGCCAATTCCCTATCGTCTGGAAGGCGAAATGGAAACCGGCCTATTCATCGCGCACTACGTGCACCTGGAGCGTAATGGCGTGATAATCCCCGCCGATTTTATTCCGGAGCAAACCCGATGACCCAGCAACCTCACGTTCATGGCCCTGACTGCAACCACGATCATGACCATCAAGAGCAGCATAATCACGGCCATGATCACGACCATGGCCATGTGCACGGTCCGAACTGCGGCCACGCTCACCAGGAACCGGTGCGCAACGCTTTGAAAGACGTCGGCCGCAACGACCCTTGCCCATGCGGTAACGGCAAGAAATTCAAGAAGTGCCACGGCGCTTGATGCTTGGGGCGGAGGTTGTCTCCGCCCGTTGAATCGCCCACGTGGGCAGGTCCGCAGAGGATCTACGCCGTTATATGAATCACATGTGGGAGCGAGCCTGCTCGCGATGGCGTGAGCCTGTTCACCATCAACTTTTCAATGACAACGCTTTCGCGAGCAAGCCCGCTCCCACAAGAATTTCACCTGGCCCTCAGAATATCTGCGCTGGCGACGACCGTGGCGTACTCCCCGTGCAGATTCCCCAGCGAAATGGCGTGCACCACTTCAGCTGAGTGCGGGTTGCCAAAGTAATCGGCCTTGTCGAAGGTAAAACACGCATCCTCCGCCACCCACGTTGCAAAACCGAGATTGCCGGCCGTGCGCGCGGTCGACTCCACCGAGTTGTGGGTAGCGACGCCGACGATCACCAGCTGCTCGGTCCCCGCCTCGCGCAAACTGGTCTCCAGCCCCGTCGCACAAAATGCATCCGGCACCTGCTTCTGAATCAGGTGCTCACCGGCCCGGGGGGAAAATCGCTCCTGAAACTCCACTCCCGATTGCTCTGGCCAGAACACCGAGTCCGGCGAACGGGACAGGTGCTGCACGTGAATCACCGGCCGCCCGGTTCGCCGCCAAAACGCCAGCAACTCCACGATTCGCTCCTCGGCCTGAGGATTGTTTCGGCGACCCAGTCGGGGGTGAAGGATGCCTTTTTGCTGATCGATGATGATCAGGGCCGCACTTTTCTGAAGCTCCATGCCGACTTTTCTCACGCAGTGTCATTGAATTTTCCACACTTCAGCATCACCTCCTCCTACAGGCAAGGCAAACAGGACGACCTGATGCCGGCATTTGCTGTCCGAAAGTAATGACGTCCCTTGATTTGGAGTATTTCATGATCGACCTGTATTACTGGACCACCCCCAACGGCCACAAAATCTCTATTTTCCTGGAAGAAGCCGGCCTGCCTTACAACGTTCACCCGATCAACATCAGTCAGAACGACCAGTTCAAGCCTGAGTTTTTGAAGATCTCGCCGAACAACAAAATCCCGGCGATTGTCGATCATCAGCCGGTTGATGGCGGCGAACCGCTGGCGCTGTTCGAGTCGGGCGCCATCCTTTTGTACCTTGCGGAGAAAACCGGCCGGTTCCTGCCCAAGGATTTGCGTGGTCGTCAGCAGGCGCTGCAATGGTTGTTCTGGCAGATGGGCGGACTGGGGCCAATGGCCGGGCAGAATCATCACTTCAGCCAGTTCGCACCGGAGAAAATTCCTTACGCGATCAAGCGCTACATCGACGAGACGGCCAGGCTTTATGGCGTGCTCGACAAGCAGCTGGCCAACAATGATTTTGTCGCGGGCAGTGAATACAGCATCGCCGACATGGCGATCTATCCGTGGATCGTTTCCCACAAGTGGCAGAGCCAGAACCTTGAGGATTTTCCGAATGTTCTGCGCTGGTTCAACCATATCCAGAACCGCCCGGCGACGGTGAAGGCGTATGAACTGGTGGCCAAAGTGAATCCGCCGAAGCCCTAGAAGAAGATCAAAAGATCGCAGGCTGCGCCAGCTCCTACAAGGGTTCGCGCGAACGATCCCAGTATATGCCAGACCTGTGGGAGCCGGGCTTGCCCGCGATGGCGATGGGGCTGGCGGTTAGAAGTTGGATTTGCTGGCCCCATCGCTGGCAAGCCAGCTCCTACAAAAGCTGGCGCAGCCTGCGATCTATTGCGGTTCGGCGGGCAAATCCTGAAATAACCTGAAACCCCGCTTGCGCGGCCACCTCCTGCTCTCTAACGTAGCGGCTTTATTGCGCCTTTACCCCCGCAGGAGCTTCGCCATGGCCTCGCCAGCCCTCTTACATTTTCTTCCCCGGTTCGGCGTTGCCGCAGCAGTGGCCGGTGTTTTGAGCCTGACCGGTTGTCAGACCTGGAACACTCAGGACACCCTCCCGCCCACCATTGGCGTGCAGCCGCTCAAAGGTCTGGCGCAAAACGTTTCGGTGCGCCGCAATCCCATGGGCATGCCGTTGATCGAAAGCAGCAACTTTCACGACGCGTTGTTCGCCCTCGGTTATGTGCACGCCACCGACCGCATGACGCAAATGGCTACCCTGCGCCTGTTGGCGCAGGGCCGTTTGTCGGAGATGTATGGTGCCGACCTGCTTGATTCCGACCGCTACATGCGCGCCGTCAACCTGAAGAAGAACGCCGGCGAGCTCTACAAGGCCTCTTCACCACGCCTGAAACGCTTCTTCGAAGTCTATGCGCGCGGGGTCAATGCCTATCTGTTCCGCTATCGCGACAAACTCCCGGCCGACCTCGCGGCCACCGGTTACAAGCCCGAATACTGGAAGCCGGAAGATTCGGCGCTGATCTTCTGCCTGCTCAATTTCAGCCAGTCGGCGAACCTGCCGGAGGAGATTTCCTCGCTGGTGCTCGCGCAGACGGTCTCCACCGACAAACTTGCCTGGCTGGCGCCGTCCGCGCCTGATGAAAAGCTGCCGGTTGGAGAAGCCGAGAAACTTCAGGGCATCAAGCTCAATGGCGCGATTGCCGGTCTTGCTGAAATCAGTAAAGCCACCGGGCAACTGGCAGATATGAATTTGCTGGGCGCCACTTCATCGAATAACTGGGCGATCTCGCCGCAACGCAGCCGCAGTGGCAAAAGCCTGCTGGCCAGCGACAGCCACGCACCATTGGGTGTGCCGTCGTTGTTCAGTTATGTGCAAATCCGAGCGCCGAAATATCAGGCCGCCGGCGTCACCATCGCCGGGCTGCCGATGGTGCTGGGCGGTTTCAACGGCAAAGTGGCGTGGAGCATGACGTCGGTCATGGGCGACAACCAGGACCTGTTCCTGGAAAAAATCCGACGCCAGGGCAATGGTTTGTCTTACGAGGTCAACGGCAAATGGCAGCCGGTGATCGTGCGCAACGAAACCTATTTCGTCAAAGGTCAGCGCTCGATTCGCGAAGCGGTGTACGAAACCCGCCACGGCCCGCTTCTCAACAGTGCCCAGGGCACCGCGCTCGGCAACAGCCTCGGTCTGGCCCTGCAAACGCCGAACTTCACCGATGACAAATCGCTGGACGCGTTTTTCGACCTGTCCCGGGCGCAGAACGTCGAGAAAGCGTCAGACGCCAGCCGTGAAATTCGCGCCATGACCCTGAACCTGGTGTTCGCCGACGCCAGCAACATTGGCTGGCAAGTCACCGGTCGCTACCCGAATCGCCGTGAAGGCGAAGGCTTGCTGCCATCGCCGGGCTGGGAAGGTCGATACGATTGGGACGGTTATGCCGATCCGATGCTGCACCCCTACGATCAGGACCCGGCGCAGGGCTGGTTAGGCACCGCTAACCAGCGAGTCATTCCTGATGGCTACGGTATGCAACTGTCCAATTCCTGGTCGGCGCCGGAACGTGGCGAACGCATGGCGGAGCTGGCCGGTGGGGGCAAGCACGACACCCGCAGCGTGATCGCCATGCAATACGATCAGACCACCACGTTCGCCGCCAAACTGAAGAAAATGTTCGCCGCGCCGGGCATGGTGCAACCGCTCAAACAGGCCATTGCAGCGTTGCCGACAGGCGATCAGCCCAAGGCTCGCGAGGCACTGGCTCGCTTAATGGCGTTCGACGGCAGACTCGCGGCGACGTCCGCAGATGCGGCGATTTATGAGTTATTCCTGCAGGAAAGTGCGCGACAGACGTTCCTCGACGAACTGGGTTCGGACAGCGGTCCGGCGTGGAAAGCGTTTATCGCAAGCGGGGAATTGTCCTACTCTGCACAGGCCGATCACTTGCTCAGTCGCGAAGACAGCCCATTCTGGGATGACCTGCGCACGCCGCAAAAAGAGGACAAACCGGTAATCCTCGCACGCGCCCTCGCGGCCGCGATAACCGCTGGCGACAGCCAGTTGGGCGGCGATCACAAAGCCTGGCAATGGGGCAAACTGCACCGCTACGAATGGAAAAACAGCAGTGGCCAGACCGTGCGCGGTCCGCTAGCAGCGGGCGGCGATCACACGACGCTCAATACCGCTGCGTTCGCCTGGGCCAAGGACTTCAACACCACGTTGGCACCGGCTATGCGTTTCATCGTCGACTTCGGCCAGGCCGAGCCGCTGATGGGGCAGAACGGCACGGGGCAATCGGATAATCCTGCCAGCCCCAATTACCTCGATAGCGTTGATCCGTGGCTCAAGGGCAAGTACATGAGCTTGCCGATGCAGCCGCAGAACTTCGACAAGGCCTATGGCAACAAGCGCTTGACCCTGACTCCCGGCAAATAATCCACCCTACTGTGGGAGCTAGCCTGCTAGCGATGAGGAACTGTCTGACACTTTTTTGGTGAATGACACGCCGCCATCGCCAGCAAGCTGGCTCCCACAGGGGCTGCGCCACGCTGCAGATATCTCGATAGAACTTCTCCCCTCGCCTCCACCTCATACCTAACAAATCCATCCATTTGGTCAGCCCATGGATCTTGTTATCGCTCGCCCCGAAGGTTTGTACTGCCCCGCCGGAGATTTTTATATCGACCCGTGGCGCCCGGTCGAACGGTCGGTGATTACCCATGCCCACGGCGATCATGCCCGGGGCGGTAACCAGCATTACCTCGCCGCCGCACCCGGCGAAGGGATCCTGCGGTCGCGACTCGGTCAGGACATCAACCTGCAAACCCTGCCCTACGGCGAACGCTTGCTGCACCACGGCGTCACCCTGAGTTTCCATCCCGCCGGCCATGTCCTCGGTTCGGCCCAGGTGCGGCTGGAATACGGTGGTGAAGTCTGGGTTGCTTCCGGCGATTACAAGATTGAGCCCGATGGAACCTGCGCGCCGTTTGAACCGGTGCGCTGCCACACCTTCATCACCGAATCGACCTTCGGCCTGCCGATCTATCGCTGGCAGCCTCAGGCGCAGGTGTTCGACGAAATCAATCAGTGGTGGCAAGCCAATGCGGCTGTGGATAAGGCCAGCGTGCTGTTCTGCTATTCGTTCGGCAAGGCCCAGCGGATTCTCCACGGCATCGACGCCAGCATCGGGCCGATTCTGTCTCACGGTGCGGTCGAGCCGCTGAACCGGGTGTATCGCGAGGGCGGCATCCATATCCCGCCGACGATCTATGCGGGCGACGTCAAAAAAACCGACCCGATGATGCGTAAAGCTTTGGTCATCGCCCCACCGTCCGCCGGCGGCAGCACCTGGATGCGGCGCTTCGGTGACTACAGCGACGCCTTCGCCAGCGGCTGGATGCGTTTGCGCGGTACCCGACGGCGGCGTGGCGTCGACCGTGGTTTCGTCCTGTCCGATCACGCCGATTGGCCGGGCTTGCTGTGGGCCGTCGAGCAGACCGGTGCCGAACGCGTCATGGTCACCCACGGCTCGATCGGCGTGCTGGTGCGCCACCTGCGCGAAAAAGGCCTCGATGCTCAAGGCTTCAATACCGAATACGGTGATGAAGACGAAGAGAACGGAGTCATCGAAAGCGCCGAGGTGCAGGCATGAAGGCTTTCGCCGAGCTGTACGCTGATCTCGACGCCACCACCTCCAGCAACGCCAAACTGGCAGCGATGCAGCGCTACTTCGCCCAGGCCGAGCCCGAAGATGCCGCGTGGGCTGTGTACTTTTTGTCCGGGGGACGTCCGCGGCAACTGGTGCCGGCCAAAATCCTCCGGGAACTGGCTGTTGAATATTCAGGACTGTCGACCTGGCTGTTCGAAGAAAGCTATCAAGCGGTCGGCGATTTGGCAGAGACTATCTCGCTGGTACTGCCCGAGGCCCTGCACAGTTCCACCGACGGCCTGGCCACGTGGATCGAAGAAAAATTGCTGCCGTTGCGCGGCGAATCACCCGAAGTATTGGGCGAGCGACTGCCAGAATTGTGGGCACAGCTGGACCGTCACAGCCTGATGCTGTGCATCAAATTGATCACCGGCAGCTTTCGCGTTGGCGTTTCCAAACTGCTGGTGACCCGCGCGCTGGCCGCCATGGCTCAACTCGACAGCAAACGGGTTGCTCAGAGACTGGTGGGCTACACCGACCTGTCCAATCGGCCGAACGCGGCCAGTTATCTCAAGCTGATCGCTGCGGAATCGTCCGACGAGCATGCCCAGCGCGGCGGCCAGCCGTATCCGTTTTTTCTCGCTCACGCGCTGTCGCAACCGGTCGAACAATTCGAAGCGTTGCTCGGCCCGGCCAGCGATTGGCAAGTGGAGTGGAAGTGGGACGGCATTCGCGCACAGGTGGTCAAACGCGACGGCCGCCTGTGGGTCTGGTCCCGTGGCGAGGAGCTGGTGACCGAGCGTTTTCCGGAACTCGACAGTCTGGTCCACTGCCTGCCGGACGGTACCGTGATCGACGGAGAAATCGTCGTCTGGAAAGCGCCGTCGCCGAACACCGAAGACGCTTTTGATCCTCAGGCGCCGGCCGTCCCCTCTGTACAACCGTTCGCTTTATTGCAACAGCGCATCGGCCGTAAAACCCTGGGCAAAAAAATCCTTGAGGATGTGCCTGTTGTCGTACTCGGTTACGACTTGCTGGAATGGCAGGGCGAAGACTGGCGCAATCAGCCTCAAGCCAAGCGCCGTGAACGACTGGATCAGTTGATCGCCGACTGCGCCAACCCGGTGCTGCTGACCTCGCCCGTACTGGCCGGTGAAGACTGGCTCGATCTCGCACGCCAGCGCGAAGCGTCACGCAGCCTGGGCGTTGAAGGCATGATGCTAAAAGCGCGCGACTCGCTGTACGGCGTCGGCCGCACCAAAGACATGGGCGTGTGGTGGAAATGGAAGGTCGACCCGTTCAGCGTCGATGCCGTGCTGATCTATGCGCAACGCGGACATGGACGACGCGCCAGTCTCTACAGCGATTACACCTTCGCCGTGTGGGACGGGCCTCTGGAATCCAGCGAGCGCACGCTGGTGCCGTTCGCCAAGGCTTACTCCGGGCTGACCGATGCCGAGATGCGTCAGGTCGACAGCATCGTACGCAAAACCACGGTTGAGAAATTCGGACCGGTCAGCAGCGTGAAGCCGAGCCTGGTGTTTGAACTGGGCTTTGAAGGGATTGCCTTGTCCAAGCGGCATAAAAGCGGAATTGCCGTGCGCTTCCCGCGGATGTTGCGTTGGCGCCAGGACAAGACTGTCGAAGAAGCCGACAACCTGGCAACGCTGCAGGATCTGCTGGGCTAACAAAAACTCCTGTAGGAGCGAGCCTGCTCGCGAAAGCGGTGTGTCAGCCAATACAAATGTAGCGGACAGATCGCAATCGCGAGCAGGCTCACTCCTACAGGTATCTCAGTGTCTTGAACTGATTTGGTGCAGCAATTTCCGCGCGAACATCTCCACGCACCATTTTCTCCTTGCCACTTCTTGAATCACCTTTTAAAACACTTGTTCGGGACTGTGGTTCGGAAATTGCTACCTCCAACGGGTCTTACGCTTTGCAGTAACAATAATTCTGCGCCACAAGCGCTCATATTGGTTCTTAGGGATTAAATAATGAAAAAAGCATTGCTGACCCTTTCTGCACTGGCATTGTGCGTGGCCGCCGGCTCCGCGCTGGCCAAGGAATACAAGGAATTGCGTTTTGGTGTTGACCCGTCCTATGCGCCATTCGAGTCGAAAGCGGCTGACGGCAATCTGGTAGGGTTCGACATCGATCTGGGGAACGCGATCTGCGCCGAGCTGAAGGTCAAATGCAAATGGGTTGAAAGCGATTTCGACGGCATGATTCCCGGCCTCAAGGCCAACAAATTCGACGGCGTGATCTCCTCGATGACCGTCACCCCGGCCCGCGAAAAAGTCATCGACTTCTCCAACGAGTTGTTCTCCGGCCCTACCGCTTACGTGTTCAAGAAGGGTTCCGGCCTGAGCGCAGACCCCGCTTCGCTGAAAGGCAAAACCGTCGGCTACGAGCAAGGCACCATTCAGGAAGCTTACGCCAAGGCTGTTCTGGACAAGGCCGGGGTGAAAACCCAGGCCTACCAGAACCAGGATCAGGTGTATTCGGACCTGACTTCGGGTCGTCTCGACGGCGCCATCCAGGACATGCTGCAAGCCGAACTGGGCTTTTTGAAGTCGCCAAAAGGTGAAGGCTATGAAGTCAGCCAACCGGTCGACAGCGAATTGCTGCCCTCGAAAACCGCGATCGGCATCCGTAAAGGTAACACCGAGCTGAAAGCGCTTTTGGATAAAGGTATCAAAGCGTTACATGATGATGGCACCTACGCCACCATCCAGAAGAAACACTTCGGCGATCTGAATCTCTACAGCGGCAAATAATGCCCCGGCGCCCATCTCCCGATGGGCGCTTTTTTCTCCTGATCAGGTTGCTGTTTCCATGTTCGAAAACCTCCTGGAAAATCTGGGGCTCTCCGCTTTCAGCCTGCAGGGCTTCGGCCCGTTGCTGATGCAAGGCACCTGGATGACCATCAAACTATCGGCGTTGTCGCTGCTGGTGGCCGTGATGCTCGGCCTGCTGGGCGCCAGTGCCAAACTGTCCAAAGTCAAACTCGTGCGTTTGCCGGCACAGCTCTACACCACGTTGATCCGCGGCGTACCGGACCTGGTGCTGATGCTGCTGATTTTCTACAGCCTGCAAACATGGCTGACCACCTTCACCGACTTCATGGAATGGGAATACATCGAGATCAACCCGTTCAGTGCCGGCGTGCTGACCCTGGGCTTCATCTATGGCGCGTATTTCACCGAAACCTTTCGCGGCGCGATCCTTGCGGTTCCCCGTGGTCAGGTCGAAGCAGCCACCGCCTATGGCCTAAAGCGCGGCCAGCGCTTCTGGATCATTGTGTTTCCGCAGATGATGCGATTCGCTCTGCCCGGCATTGGTAACAACTGGATGGTGATGCTCAAGGCCACCGCGCTGGTGTCGATCATCGGCCTCGCCGACCTGGTCAAAGCCGCTCAGGACGCGGGCAAAAGC
This sequence comes from Pseudomonas sp. TMB3-21, assembly GCF_054898145.1. NCBI lineage: Bacteria > Pseudomonadati > Pseudomonadota > Gammaproteobacteria > Pseudomonadales > Pseudomonadaceae > Pseudomonas > Pseudomonas sp. TMB3-21. The sequence continues at coordinate 269,262 of NZ_CM142718.1, forward strand.
ACCTATCAACTGTTTTACTTTCTGGTGCTGGCCGCGTTGATCTACTTGCTGATCACCAGTGCTTCCAACTTGATCCTGCGCTGGCTCGAACGCCGTTACGCCGCCGGTTCCCGGGAGGCCGTACGATGATGGAACTCCTGCAGGAATACTGGAAACCCTTCCTTTATAGCGACGGCTACAACATCACCGGCCTGGCCATGACGATGTGGCTGCTGAGCATCTCGATCCTGATCGGTTTTGTGGTGTCGATTCCGTTGTCCATCGCCCGCGTATCGCCACACTTCTACATCCGCTGGCCGGTGCAGTTCTACACCTACCTGTTTCGCGGTACGCCGCTCTATATACAGTTGCTGATCTGCTACACCGGTATCTACAGCCTGGCGGCCGTACGTGAGCAGCCAATACTGGATGCGTTCTTTCGCGATGCGATGAACTGCACGATTCTCGCCTTCGCCCTCAACACCTGCGCCTACACCACGGAAATTTTCGCCGGGGCGATTCGCAACATGAACCACGGTGAAGTCGAGGCGGCCAAGGTTTACGGTCTTACAGGCTGGAAGTTGTATGCCTACGTGATCATGCCGTCAGCCTTGCGTCGCTCGTTGCCTTATTACAGCAACGAAGTGATCCTGATGCTGCACTCGACCACCGTGGCATTCACTGCAACCATACCGGACATCTTGAAAGTCGCGCGGGACGCCAACTCGGCGACCTTCCTGACGTTTCAGTCGTTCGGCATTGCCGCACTGATCTACCTGACCATTACCTTTGCGCTGGTTGGCTTGTTTCGCCTCGCCGAACGCCGATGGCTGGCCTTTCTCGGGCCGACCCACTAAGACCCGCTTCAGGAATAAAGAAACATGCGCCACCAGATTCATGACTTGCTGGCCCCGCTGCCGGGGACCGCGCGACAGATCCACAGCTTCCACTTCGGCCCGACCTCGGCAAAAGGCAAAATCTACATCCAGGCGTCTCTGCACGCCGATGAAATGCCCGGCATGCTGGTGGCCTGGCACCTCAAACAGCGCCTGACAGAGCTGGAAGCTGCCGGCCGCCTGCGCAGTGAAATCGTGCTGGTGCCGGTGGCCAACCCGGTCGGTCTCGAGCAAGTGCTGATGGACGTACCGCTGGGTCGCTACGATCTGGAGAGCGGGCAAAACTTCAATCGCTGGTTCGTCGACCTCAGTGAAGAGGTCGGCAATGAGATCGAAGGCCAGCTCGGCGACGATCCGCAGCGCAACCTCGAATTGATCCGCACCAGCCTGCGCCATGCGTTGGCGCGGCAGACCGCCGGCACTCAGTTGCAATCCCAACGACTGATCCTGCAACGATTGGCCTGTGATGCCGATGTGGTGCTGGACTTGCACTGCGATTTCGAAGCGGTTGCGCACCTCTACACCACGCCGCAGGCCTGGCCTCAAGTCGAACCGCTGGCCCGCTACATCCGCGCCGAGGCGAGTCTGCTGGCGACCGATTCCGGCGGCCAGTCGTTCGATGAGTGCTTCACCCTGCTGTGGTGGCAACTGAGCGAACGTTTTGGCGAACAGTTCAAGATTCCAATGGGCAGCTTTTCGGTGACTGTCGAATTGCGCGGGCAAGGGGACGTCAATCACCCGTTGGCCAGCCTCGACTGTCAGGCGCTGATCGACTACCTGATTCATTTTGGCGCCATCGCCGGCGAGCTGCGGCCGCTGCCGGACCTGCCCTACCCCGCGACTCCGCTCGCCGCCGTCGAACCCGTCGCTACGCCCGTGGGCGGCCTGCTGGTGTTCACCGCGCAGCCCGGCGAGTACCTGCAGGCCGGGCAATTGATCGCGGAAATCATTGACCCGATCCTGAACCGCGTCACCCCCATTCATTGCACCGCCGCCGGGTTGATGTACGCCCGCTCGCTGCGGCGCATGGCCACTGCCGGCATGGTGATCGCCCACGTCGCGGGCACCGAAGCCTATCGCAGCGGCTACCTACTTTCGCCTTGAGGATGCACGTCCCATGTACAAACTGACCATCGAAGGCCTGCACAAGAGCTATGGCGACCACCATGTGCTCAAAGGCGTTTCGCTCAAGGCCAACACCGGCGACGTGATCAGCCTGATCGGCGCCAGCGGTTCCGGCAAGAGTACCTTCCTGCGCTGCATCAATTTTCTCGAACAACCCAACGAAGGCACCATGAGCCTGGATGGCAAAGACATCCGCATGGTCAAGGATCGCCACGGCATTCATGTGGCTGATGCCGACGAGTTGCAGCGCATCCGCACACGCCTGGCAATGGTGTTCCAGCACTTCAATTTATGGAGCCACATGACGGTGCTGGAAAACATCACCATGGCCCCTCGCCGCGTACTGGGCTGTGACAAAAAAGAAGCTGAAGACCGCGCCAGACGCTATCTCGACAAGGTTGGCCTGGCGTCTCGCGTGGCGGATCAGTACCCGGCGTTTCTGTCCGGCGGTCAGCAGCAGCGCGTGGCGATCGCCCGCGCACTGGCGATGGAACCGGAAGTCATGCTGTTCGACGAACCGACTTCGGCGCTTGATCCAGAGCTGGTCGGCGAAGTGCTTAAGGTGATTCAGGGCCTGGCAGAAGAAGGCCGGACGATGATCATGGTCACCCACGAAATGAGCTTTGCACGCAAGGTGTCGAGTCAGGTGCTGTTTCTGCACCAGGGACTGGTCGAAGAAGAAGGCGCGCCGGAAGACGTGCTGGGTAATCCGAAAAGCGAACGCTTGCAGCAATTCCTCAGCGGCAACCTTAAGTAAATACCACACCTGTAGGAGCCGGCTTGCTGGCGAAGATGGTTCAGACACATAGTCGGTGACTGACACAGCTTCGCCAGCAAGCCGGCTCCTACAGGATCGCATTAGTCTTTAAACCTTTCATGGCTCGCCGTGGTCACTGAAAGAACACTTTCAGAGCGCACACGGCCGGCATGGGAAAAACCCCCAACTTCGCAAAACAATGGTTCAGCGCTCGTGGCTGGCAGCCTTTCGCCTTTCAGAAACAGGTGTGGTCAGCTGTCAAAAACGGTCAGTCCGGTTTGCTGCATGCCAGCACCGGCGCCGGTAAAACCTATGCAGTGTGGTTCGCAGCGCTCAATCGCTTCGCGCGCCTGACTCCTCCCGTTGAAAAACCACACAAACGCAAAGCGGTCGCCGAACCGCTGACGGTGCTGTGGATAACCCCCATGCGCGCCCTCGCCGCAGATACTGCACGCGCACTCGAAGCGCCACTACTTGATTTACAGATCCCGTGGAGCGTCGGCGTGCGTACCGGCGACACCAGCAGCAGTGAGCGTGCCCGGCAAAGCCGTCGCGCGCCCACCACACTGATCACCACACCCGAAAGCCTCACCCTGATGCTCGCCCGCGCTGACGCGCACACCGTGTTATCGACCCTGCGCATGATAGTGGTCGATGAATGGCATGAATTGCTTGGCAACAAACGCGGCGTGCAATTGCAGCTGGCGCTGGCGCGCTTACGTCGATGGAACCCGGAACTGATCGTCTGGGGTGTTTCCGCGACGTTGGGTAATCAGGCTCACGCCGAACAGGTGCTGATCCCGCAGGGTGGCGGGATCAGCGTGCAGGGGAAGTCGAGCAAGGATCTGCGCGTCGACACCTTATTGCCGCCGGCTACCGAGCGGTTTCCCTGGGCGGGACATATCGGTTTGAAGATGCTGCCGCAAGTGGTCGCCGAGGTGGACTCCAGCCCCAGTTGCCTGGTGTTTACCAACACCCGTGCGCAGTCCGAGATCTGGTATCAGGCCTTGCTCGACGCTCGCCCGGACTGGGCAGGCATCATTGCCTTGCACCATGGGTCGCTTTCGCGCGAGACCCGCGACTGGGTCGAACGCGCACTCAAGGACGGTCAGCTCAAGGCTGTCGTGTGCACCTCGAGCCTGGACCTTGGGGTGGATTTCCTGCCGGTGGAACGTGTTCTGCAAATTGGCTCCGCCAAAGGCGTGGCGCGGTTGATGCAAAGGGCCGGGCGTTCCGGTCACGCACCGGGACGGGTATCGCGGGTGACGCTGGTGCCGACCCACAGCCTGGAGTTGATTGAAGCTGTTGCCGCGCAAGACGCCGTCGCGCAACGACGCATCGAGCCGCGCGCCTCACCGCACAAACCGTTGGACGTGTTGGTTCAGCATTTGGTCAGCATGGCCCTGGGCGGTGGTTTTTTGCCCGATGATTTGTATGAAGAAGTGCGTGGCGCCTGGGCTTACCGTGATCTCACGCCTGAGGACTGGCTCTGGGCGCTGGCGTTCGTACGTCACGGCGGGCTTTCGCTGACAGCGTATCCGGATTATCGCCGGGTCGAGCCGGACGAGCACGGCGTCTGGCGCGTACCTGATGCGCGACTGGCCCGACGTCATCGCATGAGCGTGGGCACCATCGTCAGCGACGCAAGTATCAACTTGAAGTTCTGGAGCAAGGGTGGCGGCGGTAAACAGCTGGGCAGCGTCGAGGAAGGGTTTATCGCGCGACTTAAACCGGGTGACGGCTTTTTGTTTGCCGGTCGCTTGCTGGAATTGGTGCGGGTGGAAAACATGACGGCGTACGTCAAACGCAGCACCGCGAAGAAAGCCGCCGTGCCGCGCTGGAATGGCGGACGCATGCCCTTATCCAACGAGCTCGCCCATGCCGTGGTCGTACGCTTCGGTGCAGCCGCGCGGGGCGAATTCATGGGTCCGGAAATGCGCGCTCTGCGCCCCCTGCTTGAAGTACAACAACAGTGGTCAGGATTACCGACCGAAAACAGCCTGCTGGCCGAAGCACTGAAGTCTCGCGAAGGCTGGCATTTGTTTCTCTACCCCTTCGCCGGTCGCCAGGTGCATTTAGGCCTGGCGAGTTTGTTGGCCTGGCGGGTGAGTCAGCGCGTGGCGGTGACGTTTTCCATTGCGGTCAACGATTACGGTCTGGAATTGCTCAGCGCTACGTACATCGATTGGTCCGAACATTTGAATGCAGAGTTGTTGAGTCCCGAATTTCTGTTGAGGGATGTACTCGCCAGCTTGAACGCCGGCGAACTTGCCTTGCGACGTTTTCGCGAAATTGCGCGCATCGCCGGGCTGGTGTTCGCCGGCTACCCGGGCGCGCCGAAAAGTACGCGCCAGGTTCAGGCGTCGAGCGGGTTGTTTTTTCAGGTGTTCAAACAGTACGACGCAGGCAATCTTCTGCTGGCGCAGGCCGGGGAAGAAGTCCTGCGAGAAGAACTGGATATTCATCGCCTGGAGCAGACACTGGAGCGGCTCAACACATTGAAAATGGACTTGCACCTCATCAAACGTCCTACCCCCTTGGGGTTTCCGCTGTTGGTCGAGCGCATGCGCGAAAGCATGAGTTCGGAAAAACTCGCCGACCGCATCAGGCGCATGGTCAGCGATCTCGAGAAAACTGCCGAAACAGGGAAGGATTGATGAGCACGCCGTATCCAATAAAGCTGGCGGGTGAAGAGCTTTGGTTGCTCCCGGAAAAAGCCATCTACTGGCCAGAGCAGGAGGCGTTGCTGATCGCCGATGTGCATTTCGGCAAGGCCGCTGCTTATAGAAGTCTTGGCCAACCGGTGCCTCAAGGCACGACTGCGAGCAATATCGCTGTGCTGAACACGCTCCTGAGCACTCTGCCCTGCCGCCAGCTGATTTTCCTCGGGGACTTCCTGCACGGCCCCGGATCTCACGCGAAAGCCACACTGGCCGCTCTGGCCGAGTGGCGAGAGCAGCATCGTGACCTGCCGATGACGCTGATTCGCGGCAACCATGACAAACGCGCCGGCGACCCACCCGCTTCCCTGAACATTCGCGTGGTGCCGGAGCCGCTGCTGTTGGGACCGTTCGCGCTGCAGCACGAGCCTGACACGCACCCAAGTCGCCACGTTTTGGCTGGGCACGTGCATCCCGTTTACCGGTTGCATGGACGCGGGCGACAGAGTCTGCGATTGGCATGTTTCAAGTTTGGCGGGAAGATCAGCCTACTGCCTGCGTTTGGGGCGTTTACAGGTGGATATCAGGTCGAGCGGGATGAGAGCTGCAGGATTTTCGTGATCGGGGATAACCAGATATGGCCGGTCAGTTGAAGTTCAGCATCCTGTAGGAGCGAAGATTGCTCGCGAATGCGGTAAATCGGTCAGCAACCTAGTGACTGATACAACGCAATCGCGAGCAAGCTTGCTCCTACAGAAATCCGCCGGTCATGCGACCGGCGGTATGACAAATCTGTCAGGCAACCGGCGCCGGTGGCGGCTCGTCCGGAAGGGTAGGTACGCCCGGTTCACTCGGTTGTTCATTTGGGGTATCAGGATCAGGCTGGCCGGGAATGCCCCCTGCCATGCTGAGTGGTGGATGTGCCAACAAGGACCAGGCCATGACGCCAACCTGATTGGGCTCAAGCCTTGCCAGTTCGGCACTTATTCGCGGGTCGATCTTCATAAAGCACTCCTGAGCATTGGCCCGGTTAGCTGTGCGCTAACCGGGCAGTACACCCAATAGAGTGTTTCCGCGCAGAAGAATTCCCAAGCCCCGTCGGAAGATCCGATCAAGTGCGGGGCAAAGTGACGCCGCGTTGACCCTGATACTTGCCGCCACGGTCCTTATAGGAGACTTCGCACTCTTCGTCGGATTCAAAGAACAGCATCTGTGCGACACCTTCATTGGCATAGATCTTCGCCGGCAATGTGGTGGTGTTGGAGAACTCCAGAGTGACGTGGCCTTCCCACTCCGGTTCAAGCGGCGTCACGTTGACGATGATGCCGCAACGCGCGTAGGTACTTTTACCCAGGCAGATGGTCAGAACGTTGCGCGGGATGCGGAAAAACTCCACGGTGCGCGCCAGAGCGAACGAGTTGGGCGGGATGATGCAGACGTCGCTCTTTACGTCGACGAAGCTTTTTTCGTCGAAGTTCTTCGGATCGACGGTCGCCGAATTGATGTTGGTGAACACTTTGAATTCATCAGCGCAGCGCACATCGTAGCCGTAGCTCGATACACCGTAGGAAATCACTCGCTCGGCGCCTTCGCCACGCACCTGGCGTTCAACGAAAGGTTCGATCATGCCGTGCTCTTGCGCCATGCGGCGAATCCACTTGTCCGATTTGATGCTCATGGCGGGTGTCCTGAATAGCGAAGGTGAAAATATCTGTCCGGCATCTTACCGGGGCGCGCGGCCGGTTCAAAGTTCTGCGGCAGCATTCTCGTCGATCCCCCGTAAATTCCGGGACTTGGCGCCAATACGAAGCACCGCCAGTCACGAAATCAGAGAAACCTTCGCAAGAAGCATTGGCACACTCCGGAAAAAGGGTTAAGGTGGCGCCACTGAACTGCTTGTGTCACAGAGAATCTCTACACGATATGTTGAATTTCGATCCAACCATCTACAAGAATTTTTCATGCTCTTTGCACTCAGTCTCGGCCAGGGTTCTTCCTGCGTCGCAGTTATCTTTGTTCAAGGAGTTACACCATGTCTAATCGCCAAACTGGTACCGTTAAGTGGTTCAACGATGAAAAAGGCTTCGGCTTCATCACTCCACAATCCGGTGACGACCTGTTCGTTCACTTCAAAGCCATCCAATCCGACGGCTTCAAAAGCCTGAAAGAAGGCCAACAGGTCTCTTTCATCGCTACCCGCGGTCAGAAAGGCATGCAAGCTGAAGAAGTTCAAGTTATCTAACTTGTACTTGCTTTAGTAAAAGGCCCCGCCCTCAAAAGCGGGGCTTTTTTGTGCCTGCAGGTTTTTGCCAGGCACAAAAAAAGATCGCAGCCTTCGGCAGCTCCTACCAGGCATATTCGTCCTGTAGGAGCTGCCGAAGGCTGCGATCTTTTGATCTAACAGCTATAAAGCCTTACCTGCTTACCAGGCCACACCAAACCCAGCGGTGTAACGGGTCTTCTCCAGATCAGCATCATTGGTGCCGCTGATGACGTCTCGCTCGGCCTTCAGGTTAAGCGATGCCCACTCGGTGACCTTGTAGCGCAGGCCGACCTCGGCATCCAGCGCGTAATCCGCCACGCCCGACAGCGGCTTGCCCACCTCGCCGTTGGTGAAGAACTCAACCTGCTTGCCAATCAGGTAACGGTTGTAGTCCCACTTCATGGCCAAGGAGTAGAAGTTCTCTTTGCCGCCGTCCGCGTACTCGTAATCCGTGCGATTGAGCAGCGAGCCCAGAGAAAATGCGCCCAACTCGTCATCCCAGAACTGGTAACCCGGACCGGTACCGACGGTGCGCTGGCGGGCCAGGTCTTCAACCTTGTCGCGCTTATAGACGGCGCGACCTTGCCAGAACCATTTTTCGGTCAGGAAGCGGTCGAGCGAGTATTCGCCGCGCCAGTTATCAGTGGTAACCACGTCATCCTGGAATTCGCGGTTGTACTCGCCTTCCGCGGTGTGCCGCCATTTGCCATGACGGGCAGAAGTCTTGAAGTCGATATCGTAATCGTCGGTGTCTTTCTCGGCTCGCTCATAATCCAGCGCCATGTCGACATTGCCCTTCCACACCAGGTCTTCGACCACCGGTTTGGGCTTGAGGATCTGCTGGATACTCGCCAACTCGACAGTCTTCGGTGCATCGCCGTTTTCCAGCGTCACCTTGCCATCGTCTGCCGCTTGCAGCGACTTGGCCTTCTCGCCGGTGTAGGCATCCTGCTTGACCAGCAATTCCTGATCACTCTCCAGCGTTTTGACCTGCTTCCAGTCGATCGGCACGGCGCCGGCGTATTCGGTCTGGATCAGGAGTTTGCCGCCGTCGAACAAGGTGATCTTGCCGCTCAACTTGTCACCGTTCTTCAACCAGACGGTATCAGCGAGCAAAGGAGTGGAAGCGCTGAGGACAGCGAGGCACAGCAGAGTTCTGGACACCATAAGCAAATACAGGCTCAAGATTGCGAAAAAAAGTCGGAATTATCCGGAGGAATAAGACCCTAGCATGCACTGACTCAACTAATTCTATTGAGTTCCTTTCTCATCCCCGTATTTGGGGATTACTCTACAAACGGTAATGCGAACAACCCAAGGCCCAGCCCGTGAACGATCCCACCGCTGAAAACGAAAGCGCCGCGCAAATCCGACGCGCGGCGCTATACCTCACTTTGGCCCAGGTGCCCGAAGGCAAAGTCGTGAGTTATGGCCAACTCGCCGAGCTTGCCGGATTGGGCCGCGCCGCTCGCTGGGTTGGCCGCACACTCAGTCAGCTTCCCGGCGACAGCAAGCTGCCCTGGCACCGGGTACTCGGGGCCGGCGGTCGGATCAGCCTGCCACTGGGCAGCCCTTCAGGCGATGAACAACGGGCGAGATTGCGCTCCGAAGGTGTCAGTATCCTGAATAATCGTGTTGATATTCAGCGTCATGGCTGGCGCCCGGTAGAGCACAGCGGTTAGAGTGCGCGCTTTGTTTCCGCAACCTTGAGGCAGACTTCAGCCCATGCCCCGTAAAACCTGGCGCGCCGCGCTCGCCGCCTATGCCAGCCCTTCGACACTTGTGCTGTTGTTGCTCGGTTTCGCTGCCGGCCTGCCCTACATGCTGGTGTTCTCGACACTTTCGGTCTGGCTGCGTGAAGCCGGCGTGGCTCGCGAAACCATTGGCTATGCGAGCCTGATCGGTCTGGCCTATGCCTTTAAATGGGTCTGGTCGCCACTGCTTGACCAATGGCGCCTGCCATTGCTGGGCAAGCTCGGCCGTCGACGTTCCTGGCTGGTGCTTTCACAGGCGCTGGTGATACTCGGCCTGATCGGGATGGGTTTCTGCGACCCGCAAAAACATCTTTCCTGGCTGATCGCTATCGCTGTGGTCGTTGCCTTCGCGTCGGCAACGCAAGACATCGCAGTTGACGCCTATCGCCTGGAAATCGCCGACGACAGCCGACAAGCCGCACTCGCCGCCAGCTACATGTCCGGTTACCGAATTGCCGCACTGCTGGCCACCGCCGGCGCGCTGTTCTTCGCCGAAGGCTTTGGCTCCACGGGTTTCAACTATAAGCATTCGGCATGGGCCGGCACCTATATCCTCTTCGGCGCATTAATGATTCCAGCGCTGCTGACCTCTTTTTTCATGCGCGAACCACCGGTGCCGCTGCGCACGCAGCTGCAAGCCGGACGCTACAGCTTTGTCCATCAACTGGCCTCGGTGTTCGTCCTGATCGTATTGCTGGTCTCCGTACCGGCCATGTTTACCCAGCTCTACAACACCGACTTTGCGAGCGTGCTGTTCGGCGACATGAGCCTGCTGGACCTGCTGCTCGAAGACCGCGCCTTCCTGCGGGCGATTCTCTACATCACGCTGACTGCCGTGTGCCTGTCCGCGGTCGGCCGCCGCGGCCTGGCGCCGGTGCTCACGCCGATCAATGACTTCATCCTGCGTTATCGCTGGCAAGCGCTGCTGCTGCTCGGGCTGATCGCTACCTATCGGATGTCGGACACGGTCATGGGCGTGATGGCCAACGTGTTTTACATCGACCAGGGTTTCACCAAGGATCAGATCGCCAGTGTCAGCAAAATCTTCGGCCTGATCATGACGCTGGTGGGCGCGGGCATGGGCGGCCTGCTGATCGTGCGCTTCGGTATTCTGCCGATCCTGTTCATCGGCGGTGTCACGTCGGCCGGCACCAATTTGCTGTTCCTGATGCTCGCCGACATGGGCGCCAACCTGAACATGTTGATCGGTACCATTTCCCTAGACAACTTCAGTTCCGGACTGGCGACGTCGGCCTTCGTCGCTTACCTGTCGAGCCTGACCAACCTCAAGTTCTCCGCGACTCAATACGCCTTGCTCAGTTCGATCATGCTCCTGTTGCCGCGTTTGATCGGCGGCTACTCAGGGGTCATGGTGGAAAAATACGGTTACCACAATTTTTTCCTGATTACTGCGCTGCTGGGAGTTCCGACGCTGGTACTGATCGCCCTGCACTGGTATCAGGAGAATCGTCGCGAGCGCCTGACGCCCAAGCCTGAAGCAACGCCAACCCAGGTTGTGGAAGAATCGTAGGCGCTTGAACCCGTAAGAATTCGAAGGGCGCGGAGATTCCCGCCCTGCCGCCACACCGTCGACCGCGCGCCTGTACGCCAGCAGATCTCGCCCGTACAATGCTCCGTCATTTCTCGTCATCAGCAACCGACAACGGCCAACCATGCGCACCAGTCAATTTTTGCTCGCCACACAGAAAGAAACACCTTCGGACGCGGTCGTCATCAGCCATCAGTTGATGCTGCGCGCCGGCATGATCCGCAAACTCGCCTCGGGCCTGTACACCTGGCTGCCGATGGGCTTGCGGGTAATGCGCAAGGTCGAAGCCATCGTTCGTGAAGAAATGAACGCCGCCGGTTCTCTCGAAGTGTTGATGCCGAGCACCCAGCCGGCCGAGCTGTGGCAGGAATCCGGTCGCTGGGAAGAATACGGCCCTGAGTTGCTGCGCTTCAAGGATCGTCACGGTCGCGATTTCTGCGCCGGCCCGACCCACGAAGAAGTGATCACCGACCTGATGCGCAACGAGTTGAGCAGCTATAAACAGCTGCCGATCAACCTGTATCAGATCCAGACCAAATTCCGTGACGAAATCCGCCCACGCTTCGGTTTGATGCGCGGCCGTGAATTCATCATGAAGGACGCCTACTCGTTCCATGCGGACCAGGCTTCGTTGCAGATCACCTACGACCGCATGCACCAGGCGTACTGCAACATCTTTACGCGTCTGGGCCTGAATTTCCGTCCGGTCGAAGCCGACAACGGCTCGATTGGCGGCGCCGGCTCCCACGAATTTCACGTGCTGGCTGAATCCGGTGAAGACGACATCGTCTTCAGCAACGGTTCCGACTACGCCGCCAATATCGAAAAAGCCGAAGCCGTGCCCCGCGAAACTTCTCGCGCCGCTGCGGCCGAGGAATTGCGTCTGGTCGACACGCCTAATGCCAAGACCATCGCGCAACTGGTTGAAGGCTTCAACCTGCCGATCGAAAAAACCATCAAGACCCTCGTGGTTCACGCTGAAGAAGCAGGCAAGCTGATTGCGCTGATCATTCGTGGCGACCACGAGCTGAACGAAATCAAGGCGGCCAACCAGCCAGGCGTCGCCAGCCCGCTGGTCATGGCATCCGAAGCGGAACTGCGCGACGCCATCGGTGCCGGCGCCGGCTCTCTTGGCCCGCTGAACCTGCCCCTGCCGATCATCATCGACCGCTCGGTCGAGCTGATGAGCGACTTCGGCATCGGCGCCAACATCGACGACAAGCACTACTTCGGCGTCAACTGGGAGCGCGACTTGCCAGTGCCTACCGTTGCCGACCTGCGTAACGTTGTGGCCGGCGATCCGAGCCCGGACGGCAAAGGCACGCTGGAAATCAAACGTGGCATCGAAGTCGGCCACGTGTTCCAGCTGGGCAACAAATACAGCAAAGCGATGAAGTGCGAAGTGCTGGGCGAGAACGGCAAGCCGGTCACCCTGCAAATGGGCTGCTACGGCATCGGCGTTTCCCGCGTGGTGGCTGCTGCCATCGAGCAGAACAACGACGCCAACGGGATTATCTGGAGCGACACCCTCGCGCCGTTCCAGATCGCATTGGTGCCGCTGCGCTACGAAACCGAACAGGTTCGCGAAGCCACCGACAAGCTCTACGCAGAATTGACTGCCGCCGGCTTCGAAGTGCTGCTGGACGATCGCGACAAGAAAACCAGCCCGGGCATCAAGTTCGCCGACATGGAACTGATCGGCATCCCTCACCGGATCGTGGTCAGTGACCGCGGCCTCGCCGAAGGCAACCTGGAATACAAGAGCCGCACCGAACCTGAAGCGCAAGCGCTGGCGGTTGCCGACGTGCTGTCCTTCCTCCAGGCCCGTATCCGCCGCTGACACCAGATAGAGACGTCATGTTCAAGCGAAACACCTTAGGCCTCGGTGGTGCCGCCTTGTGCGGCACCCTGCTGGTCAGCGGCTGCGCCAATCAGATGTCGCAACGCAGCGAACACGAGGCACGCGTCGAGCGAAAATTGCTCAACCACAGCCTGCAGATTGACGTCGGCGAGCCCAAGGTGCTTGAGCTGCCGCAACGTCGGGTCAAAATCCACGAGCAGAAAACGTTCGAGGTCACCGAGTTCGAAGTCACTCGCCACTACGACCGTTACACCCCATACCAACCCTGGCGTGAAGTCTACGAGATCCCGCTGGGCGCAGTGGCGGTGCTGGGTGGCGTTGGCGCCAACGTGGTCAACGTGTTCGCCCTCGGCAACCTTCCGGATAGCGTGACCCGCGAATGGTTCAGTTACGGTTTCGCCGGGCTCAACCCGTTCATGAACGCGCAGTCCAACGGCCGCGCGCAGCAGAACCTGGCTGGCATCGACGAAATGCAGCTCGAAACGCGCACTGAGTACTCGAGCCTGCCATGGAGCGAGCGCCCGGTTGAGGTCAAAGCCGGCAAGGAAACGTTCGAGCTGACCACGGACAAGAATGGCGTCCTGCGCATCAATCTGCTGGACACCCCGTTTGCCGAACATGATCTCAATCATCTGGGCAAACTGCAGATCATCGTCACCGACAGCCAGGACGATGTGCATTCCGACTCCACTCTGGCATTGAGCAGTACGCTGCGCGGCAAATTGGTCGAGGCACACGGACTGATTTACGACGATCTTGAAGATGACGAAGTGAGCCAATGGGTGCACCGGGTCAAACGTCTGTCGGAGTTGGGCCTGGAGGAAGAAGCCAGCGAGCTGGAGCAGAGCCTCATCGAGCTGACCCGCAATGATCCTGAGTTGCAGACCGAGTTTCTGAAGTCATTGACCAAAGATGCTGGACGATTGGTCGCGGATCCGGGTCCGAATTAACATTTGTAAAAGATCGCAGCCTGCGGCAACTCCTACATCGGAATGCGTTTCCCCGTAGGAGCTGCCGCAGGCTGCGATCTTTTGTTTCTGGCTGTCACCGCTCAAACAACTCCATCTGCTCAAACCCGCCGCGCAAATCCTCCAGCCTCACCCCGACCCCGAGCAACCGCACCGGTTTCCCGCCGCGATTGAATGCCTGAGTCAACAGCAGCTGGTAACTCCCCAGATCCCGCCCTGCCCCGGCCTGCTCCAGCGTGGTCTGGGTAAAGTCGTGAAATTTCACTTTGACGAACGGCTTGCCCGGCCGGTAGCTGCTATCGATGCGCGCCATTCGCCCCGCCAGGGTTTCCAGTAGCTCCGGCAATTTATCCAGGCAACTGACCAGATCCGGCAAATCGACGTCGTAAGTGTTTTCGACACTGATGGACTGCCGACGGCTGTCGTTATGCACCAGCCGGTCATCGATCCCACGGGCCAGACTCCAGAGTCTTTCGCCAAAGCTGCCGAATTCACGCACCAGCGCCAGCTTGTTCCACTCACGCAGATGCGAGCAGTCGACGATGCCGAGCCTGCTCAGTTTGTCCGCGGTGACTTTGCCGACGCCGTGCAGCTTGCTGACTGGCAGACCGCTGACGAAATCCTCGACCTGATCGGGCGTGATGACGAACAGGCCGTTGGGCTTCTTCCAGTCGCTGGCGATCTTGGCGAGAAATTTGTTCGGCGCGACGCCAGCTGAAACGGTGATGTGCAACTGGTTGGACACGCGCCGTCGGATCTCCTGAGCGATGCGCGTGGCGCTGCCGCCGAAATGCGCACTGTCGGAAACATCGAGGTAAGCCTCATCAAGGGAGAGCGGTTCGATCAACTCGGTGTAATCGCGGAAGATCGTGTGGATTTCCTTCGATGCTTCTCTGTATGCGTCCATGCGCGGCTTGACGATGGTCAGGTCCGGGCACAGTTTTAACGCGTGCCCCGAAGACATCGCAGAACGGACGCCATAGGCCCGCGCTTCATAGTTACAGGTAGCGATAACCCCCCGGCGATCCGCCGAGCCGCCCACCGCCAGCGGTTTCCCGGCCAACTGAGGGTCGTCACGCATTTCGATGGCCGCATAAAAGCAGTCGCAGTCGACGTGAATGATTTTTCGCTGTGTCATATCAAGCAGCATTCATCAGGCGGAAACGGAGTTAAAGTGCGTAGGCTGCGCAGTATCTCACTGACACCTGTATATAGCACCAGTACTGCGAATCTTCTTTGTACTGCGTAGGAAGCGTAACCGATGAATTTATTTTCTCAATCGACACGCACAGGCTAATAGAGCTGCAGCCCTTGCCATACGCGCCTTTGAGCCCGGCCGCCCCAGAATGAATTTTTGCTAAGCGCTTGAACCTGAACAGTTTTATCTAAATCGTAGGTTGACAGCCCGGCGATCCTCTGTAGAATGCCGACACACAGACGCGGGATGGAGCAGTCTGGTAGCTCGTCGGGCTCATAACCCGAAGGTCGTCGGTTCAAATCCGGCTCCCGCAACCAAACATCAAAAAAGGCTACTCGAAAGAGTGGCCTTTTTTGTGCGCGCCTGTTTTGTAGAAGGCTTGTTCGAAGATCCCACCTTGCCCGCAAGAATTAGCAGTATTCCAAACTGCCCCCTCCCCTGCGACCGTTTGACGCGATACGTAAGTAATTGACGCTTATTAAGTATTAGCGGTTGACACCTCGCCGCTGGTCTGTAGAATGCCGCCACACAGACGCGGGATGGAGCAGTCTGGTAGCTCGTCGGGCTCATAACCCGAAGGTCGTCGGTTCAAATCCGGCTCCCGCAACCAAACATCAAAAAAGGCTACTCGAAAGAGTGGCCTTTTTTGTGTCCGCTGAAAATGTCGTTCCGCAACAATGACATGTCACGCTTCGACACACTGCCCTGGGGAGCAATTTTCCAAGCAGAAACTACGCTGATACCTGTACAAGACACCCGCTCGAGGCTTCATCGCCATCGCCGATAGACAGCGAGCAGCGTAATATTTTGAATTATTTTTTCTTGCAGGGATTGGTAACTTGGCTGGATACCCCCATTCTGTCGCGCACGATCCAAGAGGTGATTGATGCGCGCCAACTCGTCTGATTCACATGACTCCGTCACCGCGACACAACCGATCAAAGCCGAGCGTTTGCGCTTGCTCGATCGTGTCAGCAAATACCGTCAGCCCATCGGCCTGGCGGTCACGCTGCTGTTATTCGCTATCGCGCTGATTGCCTGTCGTCATTTGCTCAGCGAACTCGATTTGTACGCGCTGCACGACTCGATTCTCAACGTACCCAAACCGGCGTTGGTCGGTGCAATAGCGGCGACTGTTGTCGGTTTCATCATCCTGCTCGGATACGAATGGTCGGCCAGCCGCTATGCCCGCGTGACACTGGCACCGCGCACTCTCGCGCTGGGCGGGTTCACCGCCTACGCGATCGGCAATGCCATCGGGCTTTCGATGCTGTCAGGTGGCTCGGTTCGTTACCGTCTATACGCACGTCATGGCCTGGGAGCGTCGGAAGTCGCGCACATGACGGTGTTTGCCAGCCTCTCGCTCGGTTGCGCCCTGCCCCCGCTGGCGGCACTGGCAACACTGAGCAGCCTTCCCGCCGCTTCCGCTGCGCTGGGTTTTTCGCAAACACTGCTAGGGACAGTCGCTGCCGCTGTGCTGGCGCTGTTCGCTGCCTTGGCCATCGGTATCTACCGTCGTCGCCTGCCGGAGCAGCCTTACCCGGACAATCTGCTGGTCAAGGCCGGGCGCCGCACCTTGCGTCTTCCAGGTCGCCGCCTGACCTTGCTGCAACTGATCATTACCGCTCTCGATGTTGCAGCCGCTGCGACCGTGCTTTATTTGTTGCTGCCGGAAGCGCCACCGTTCGGCGCATTCCTGTTGGTGTACCTGCTGGCCCTGGCCGCGGGCGTACTCAGCCATGTGCCCGGTGGAGTGGGCGTCTTCGAAGCCATTCTGCTGGCCGCCTTCGCCGATAAGCTTGGCGCCGCTCCGCTTGCTGCTGCGCTTCTGCTCTATCGGCTGATTTATGTGGTGCTGCCGCTGCTGGTCGCCTGTTTGCTGCTGCTGATCAACGAAGGCCAGCGTCTGTTCCAGACACGTCAAAGCCTTCGCGCAGCGTCCGGTATGGCCGCGCCGATCCTTGCGTTGCTGGTGTTCCTGTCCGGTGTGGTGCTGTTGTTTTCCGGTGTGACTCCGGAGATAGACACCCGCCTGGAACACATCGGATTTCTAATCCCGCATCGACTGGTCGACGCTTCGCACTTCGGCGCCAGTCTGGTCGGTGTGCTGTGCTTGCTACTGGCTCAGGGCTTGCGCCGACGCTTGTCGGCCGCGTGGATGCTAACCACCATTTTGCTGCTGGTCGGCGCCCTGCTCTCCCTGCTCAAAGGTTTTGACTGGGAAGAAGCCTGCCTGATGACGCTGACGGCGAGTTTGCTGGGCGTTTTTCGGCGCTCGTTCTATCGCCCCAGCCGCCTGACTGAACTGCCTTTTTCGCCGCTGTATCTGGTGTCGAGCCTGTGCGTCATCGGGGCATCGATCTGGCTGTTGCTGTTTGCGTATCAAGATGTTCCTTACAGCCATCAGTTGTGGTGGCAGTTCACCCTGGACGCCGATGCGCCGCGCGGTTTGCGCTCGCTACTGGGAGCGGCCGTGCTGTTGCTGGTGGTCTCGCTGACCTGGCTGCTGCGCACTGCACGCCCGGTCATCCACCTGCCGACACCGGATGAACTGGATCGGGCGGCAAAAATCCTGATGGCTTCTGCGCAACCGGATGGTGGCCTGGCCCTGGCCGGTGACAAGGCGCTACTGTTTCATCCCAACGACGAAGCCTTTCTGATGTATGCGCGGCGGGGGCGCAGCCTGGTGGCCTTATACGATCCGATCGGTCCCGGCCTGCAACGCGCAGAAATGATCTGGCAGTTCCGTGACCTGTGCGACCTGCACCACGCCCGTCCCGTGTTCTATCAAGTGCGCGCCGAGAACCTCCCTTACTACATGGACATCGGTCTCACGGCGATCAAACTCGGCGAAGAGGCACGGGTCGATTTGCTGCGTTTTGATCTCGAAGCCAAAGGCAAAGAGATGAAAGACCTTCGGTACACCTGGAATCGTGGCACTCGCGACGGCCTGTCGCTGGAGATCCATGAACCCGGGCAAGCGCCGATGGATGAGCTCAGGGTGATTTCCGATGCCTGGCTCACCGGCAAGAATGTGCGCGAGAAGGGCTTCTCGCTCGGCCGCTTCAGCGACGCCTACCTCAAACATTTCCGCATCGCGGTGATTCGCTTCGAAGGGCGTCCGGTGGCGTTCGCCAACCTGCTTGAGACCTACAGTCACGATCTGGCCAGCCTTGACCTGATGCGCGCACACCCGCAAGCCCCCAAGCTGACCATGGAATTCATGATGGTCGGCCTGCTTCAACATTATAAGAGTCATGGCTACGCACGCTTCAGCCTGGGCATGGTGCCGCTGTCGGGGTTGCAGCCCCGGCGTGGCGCACCACTGACTCAGCGCCTGGGCTCGATGGTGTTCCGCCGTGGTGAGCAGCTCTACAACTTCCAGGGCTTGCGCCGCTTCAAAGACAAGTTCCAGCCAGACTGGGAACCCCGTTATATGGCCGTACCCGCCGGACTCGATCCGCTGGTTGCGCTGGCCGACACTGCCGCCCTGATTGCCGGCGGCCTGACTGGATTGGTGAAACGCTGATGATTCGACGCTCCTTGCGCTATGTATTGGCCACGCTGGTGATGCTGGCCCTGATTGTCGGTGGTACTTACTGGTACATGAACCGCCCTGCACCCGAACCGACACTCGAAACGCTGACCGCGGCCGACGGCCCTGCCATGACCCGCGTCATCCCCGGAAACACACCGCGCGCGCAAGTGCTGGTGGCAGTGAGTGCCGAGCAGAAGCTCAGCGACAAACAATTGATGACGCTGAGCCGCTCAGGCTCGGCGCAGATCGTCCAGGTCATCCTGCCGACAGACTGCCTACTGCAAAGTCGTGCCCTGCAAACCGGTCTGCGAGCGCTGAACAGCCCGGCGACGCTGGTCAGTGGTATCGGCCCGGGCGCTGTGCTGGCCTGGCGCTGGTTGTCCGAGCAAAAGGACAACAAGGCTCAGGCTGTCTCGGTCGACCTGGCCCTGGAAAAACCCGGCTGCACCCACTTGCTGCCTAAAAGCGCGACCCATGGCCACTGGCTGGTTGCCTGGAATGACAACCCGGACGACACCAGCGCCGGTTTCGTACGCGACCAACCGAATGCCGAAACCAGCATCAGCGACTACGACATCAATCTGTCGCAGGTGCTGAACAATGAACTGCGCAAGCTTCTCGTCGGTGGTGACGAGGCCGCTGGCGGCTTGCAGATCCCGGTCGTGGAAGTGCCGGCGGGTCAGCCCAAGGACACCGTCACCCTGTTCCTCTCCGGTGACGGCGGCTGGCGGGATCTCGATAAAGACGTCGCAGGTGAAATGGCCAAGATCGGCTATTCAGTCGTCGGCATCGACACCCTGCGCTACTACTGGCAGCACAAGAGCCCCGAGCAAAGCGCGCTGGACCTGACCGAGTTGATGCAGCACTACCGGCAAAAATGGGGCGCCAAACGCTTCATCCTGACTGGCTACTCCTTCGGCGCCGATGTCCTTCCGGCGATCTACAACCGTCTGGAAACGGCAGAGCAGCAGCGCATCGACGCCATCATCCTGCTCGCCTTCGCCCGCACCGGCAGCTTCGAAATTGAAGTTCAGGGCTGGCTCGGCAACGCCGGCAAAGAAGCCGCCACCGGCCCGGCAATGGCCAAATTGCCTGCTGTGAAAGTGGTGTGTATCTACGGCGAAGAGGAAACCGATGAAAGCGGCTGCACCGACAAGACGGCTGTGGGCGAAGCAATCAAGCTGCCGGGCGGTCATCACTTCGACGAGAACTACCCGGCGCTGGCCAAGCGGTTGGTGGATGTGATCGAGAAGCGGCAGGGCAAAGTCGCTCAAGAGTGATCTGAGCCGCAAACAAAAAGCCCCCGCTACCGTGAAGGCAACGAGGGCTTTTGCTTACAATCGACGCTCTGCGGCGTCATAAACCTCTGCGTCACGTCGAGCACCGACCGCAACAATCAATACCTGGATCGCCTTCCCGTTAACTCGATAAACAATCCGCGTGTCGCCAGTTCGAATTCGTCTACAACCTGCGAGGCTCGCTCTCAGTGGTTTACCGCTCTTGCCTGGCTCACCGTTGATAATCCGCTCTTCGATCACATCCAGAATGCGATTTGCCGCAACAGCTCCCAGTAGATCCAGATCCTTCTGAACATCCGGGTGATAGATCACGCCCCAAACCATCCGCAGCTCCTTTAGTCTTTCCTGGCGTACCGTGCCCGCATATCGTCATGGCTGACTGCCCGAGCCTCATCAAAACCGGTCAAGCGTTCCCGAGCGGCGACTTCAATCCTAAGGTCATCCAGCTCGTCGAGCATTTCCTGATAGGCGTCGACATTCAGAATCACGGCTGCTGGTTGATTGTCTTTGAAAATGACCAATCGCTCAGTGGCGCGACTGGAAATCTCCTTAAGCCTCGCGCTGAAGCCCCTGACCATCGCTGTTACAGATATCGCTTGGTCAGCACGCTCTAGTAATGCCGTCATACTCACCTCTCTACATAGAAATGCAAAATAGAACACAGAGTTCTACGCAAAGTATCGCGTTGAATTAGACATTCAGCAACCACCAGCCGAGCATGAGCGACCGCCTGTCAACGCCCGCGCACAAAAAAGCCCCCACCACCTTCACGGCAATGGGGGCTTTTTGATGCCGCAGCCTTACATCTCCACCTGCGTCCCCAACTCAATCACCCGATTCAGCGGCAGATTGAAGAAACGCAAATTGCCATTGGCATTCTTCAACATGAACGCGAACAACGCCTCGCGCCAGCGGGCCATGCCCTCGAGTTTGGAGGCGATGACCGTTTCGCGGCTGAGGAAGTAGGTGGTACGCATCGGGCTGAAATCGAGGTCGCTCAGGTGACACAATGTCAGCGCTTGCGGCACATCCGGCTCGTCGACGAAGCCGAAGTGCAGGATCACCCGGAAGAAGCCTTCACCGTGGGACTCGACCTCGAAGCGACGGGTCGGCGGTACGCGCGGGATGTCTTCGTATACCACCGTCAGCAGCACCACTTGTTCGTGCAACACCTGGTTATGCAATAGGTTGTGCAGCAACGCGTGGGGCACAGCGTCCGGGCGCGCAGTGAGGAACACGGCGGTACCCTGAACGCGGTGCGGCGGTTGCACGGCGATACTGCTGATGAAAATCGGCAGCGGCAGCCCACCTTCGTCCATGCGCTCGACCAGCAACTGTTTGCCGCGTTTCCAGGTGGTCATCAGGACGAACAGTGCGATACCGGCGATCACCGGGAACGCGCCGCCCTGAATGATTTTCGGCACGTTGGCGGCGAAGTACAGACCGTCCACCAGCAGGAAACCGAGCAACAGTGGGACCGCGAGAATGGGTGGCCATTTCCACAGCAGCAGAATCACCGCCGACACCAGGATGGTGGTCATCAGCATGGTGCCGGTCACGGCCACGCCGTACGCCGAGGCCAGCGCGCCGGAGGACTCGAAGCCCAGCACCAGCAGGATCACGCCGACCATCAGCGACCAGTTCACCGCACCGATGTAGATCTGGCCCTGTTCGGCGCTGGAAGTGTGCTGGATGTGCATGCGCGGAATGTAGCCGAGCTGGATCGCCTGACGCGTCAGGGAAAACGCACCGGAGATCACCGCTTGCGAGGCAATCACTGTGGCCATGGTCGACAGGCCGACCAATGGAATCAGCGCCCAGCTTGGCGCCAGCAGATAGAACGGGTTGCGCGCCGCTTCCGGGTCGCCGAGCAGCAGTGCGCCCTGCCCGAAGTAATTCAGCATCAGCGCCGGCAACACGAGGATGAACCAGGCGCGGGCAATCGGCTTGCGGCCGAAGTGTCCCATGTCGGCGTACAGTGCCTCGGCGCCGGTCAATGCCAGCACCACGGCGCCAAGGATCGCCACGCCCATGCCTGGATGCACGACAAAAAAGCGCACGGCCCAGACCGGGTTCATCGCTTGCAATACTTCCGGGTGTTGCTGGATGCCGTAGACCCCCAGCGCGCCCAGCACCAAAAACCAGGTGACCATGATCGGTCCGAACAGGATGCCGATTCGCGCAGTGCCGTGGCGCTGAATCAAAAACAGCGCGACCAGCACGATCAGCGACAATGGCACCACCCAATGGTCGATGCCCTCGAACGCCAAACCCAGGCCCTCTACCGCCGACAGCACAGAAATCGCCGGGGTGATCATGCTGTCGCCGTAAAACAGCGCCGCGCCGATCAGACCGCAAACCACCAGAAGGCTGCGCAACCTGGCATGGCCCGCCGCTGCGCGCCGTGCCAGCGCGGTCAAGGCCATGATGCCACCCTCGCCTTGGTTGTCGGCGCGCAGCACGAACATCATGTATTTGATCGAGACCACCCAGATCAGCGACCAGAAAATCAGCGCCAGAATCCCCAGCACGCCATCATGGTTGACGGGCACGCCGTAACCTCCGGAAAACACTTCCTTGAGGGTGTACAGCGGGCTTGTGCCGATGTCGCCATAAACTACCCCGACCGCTGCGACCAACATGCCGATCGGCTTCGCCGCCGAATGTTCCGCGCCCGCCGTCTGACTACTTGCCTGACCCATCCCACACTCCTGATACCCAGACCGGACTTCTTCGGAAGAAGCACTATGCTTTGCTGCGCAGCATGCGCTGTTTTACTTGCTGTTACAGACGTTTTGTTGACTGCGAAAAATCGATAAAGCTCAAAACCGCGAAGCATAGCGCAGCACTCGTCGTATTTCCCTGCATAAAGCTGGTCAAGTGCGCGCCTCATCGCTAGAATTGCGCACTTTTTGATCAGAGGCATGCCAAGTGCCCGTCAGCCGCCTTGCCGCCCTCGGCATCAGGCGTCACAAATACCGAGGTTAGACATGTCCACAGCTCCCGCGCCGGCCAATCCAAAGGTTGGCTTCGTATCCCTGGGTTGCCCCAAAGCACTGGTCGACTCCGAGCGCATCCTTACCCAGCTGCGCATGGAAGGCTATGACGTCGTGTCCACTTACCAGGACGCCGACGTCGTGGTGGTCAACACCTGCGGTTTCATCGATTCGGCCAAGGCCGAGTCGCTGGAAGTGATTGGCGAAGCGATCAAGGAAAACGGCAAGGTCATCGTCACCGGCTGCATGGGTGTGGAAGAAGGCAACATTCGCAAGATTCACCCAAGCGTGCTGTCCGTGACCGGTCCGCAGCAGTACGAGCAAGTGGTCAACGCCGTGCATGACGCCGTGCCGCCGCGTCAGGATCACAACCCGCTGATCGATCTGGTGCCGCCGCAAGGGATCAAGCTGACCCCGCGTCACTACGCCTACCTGAAGATTTCCGAAGGCTGCAACCACAGCTGCAGCTTCTGCATCATCCCCTCGATGCGCGGCAAACTGGTCAGCCGTCCGGTCGGCGACGTGCTCGACGAGGCCCAGCGCCTGGTCAAGGCCGGCGTCAAAGAGCTGCTGGTGATTTCGCAAGACACCAGCGCTTACGGCGTCGACGTGAAATACCGCACCGGTTTCTGGAACGGCATGCCGGTGAAAACCCGCATGACCGAACTGTGCGAAGCATTAAGCACGCTCGGCGTGTGGGTGCGCCTGCACTACGTTTACCCGTACCCGCACGTCGACGAGCTGATTCCGCTGATGGCTGCCGGGAAAATCCTGCCGTATCTGGATATCCCGTTCCAGCACGCCAGCCCGAAAGTCCTCAAGGCGATGAAACGCCCGGCGTTTGAAGACAAGACCCTGGCGCGCATCAAGAACTGGCGCGAGATCTGCCCGGACCTGATCATCCGGTCGACCTTCATCGTCGGCTTCCCCGGCGAAACCGAAGAAGATTTCCAGTACCTGCTGAACTGGCTGACCGAAGCCCAGCTCGACCGCGTCGGCTGCTTCCAGTACTCGCCGGTTGAAGGCGCGCCGGCCAATCTGCTGGACCTGGACATCGTACCGGACGACGTCAAGCAAGATCGCTGGGACCGCTTCATGGCGCACCAGCAAGCGATCAGCTCGGCACGCCTGCAAATGCGCGTCGGCCGTGAAATCGAAGTGCTGGTCGATGAAGTCGACGAGCAAGGCGCGGTCGGCCGCTGCTTCTTCGATGCCCCGGAAATCGACGGCAACGTGTTCATCGATAACGGCAGCAACCTGAAACCGGGCGATAAAGTCTGGTGCAAAGTGACCGACGCTGACGAATACGACCTGTGGGCTGAACAGATCTAAACGCAAAAAATATGAAAGCCCTGCTCTCCTGGCGAGATGCGGGGCTTTTTTAGGTCTATCGTTTGAGGGTGAAAAAGGACGCATGACATCAACGATTCAAGGAGCCCCGACCATGCGCGGACATTCGGTCATTCACACGCCGAGACAGCGCGACTACGAGGAACTCACGCAGGTATGGGAAGCCTCGGTGCGTGCCACCCATGATTTTCTGCCGGACAGCTACATTGAACTGCTGAAAAATCTGGTCCTGACCCGCTACCTTGATGCGGTGATGCTGGTCTGCACCAAAGACGCGCGGCAGCGCATCACCGGTTTTGCCGGAGTTGCTGCGGGCAAGATTGAAATGCTGTTCATCGATCCGGCGCATCGTGGCCAAGGCCTGGGCAAACAATTGCTGCGCTACGCCATGGAGCAGTTCAACGCTGATCAGCTGGACGTCAACGAGCAGAATACGCAGGCGCTGGCGTTCTACCTCAAGCAGGGTTTTGAGGTGGTCGGCCGCTCGGAGGTGGACGGGATGGATCAGCCATATCCGTTGCTGCATATGCGGATGCGCCAAAATCAGCAGCGCTCACAACATGCCTGACACCATAGAACCCCTGTGGGAGCTGGCCTGCCAGCGATGCAGACGCTACGGTTTGTCAGATACACCGAGGTGATGCAATCGCTGGCAGGCCAGCTCCCACAGGAAATTCAGCCGTACTGAAATGGACCCGCGATTAACCGGCGCCAGGCAGGTACAATGCTCACCCCTTTTTTGTTACGGCCCTGTCATGACTGACCCGATTCGTCTCTCCAAACGCCTCATCGAACTCGTCGGCTGTTCCCGTCGGGAGGCTGAGCTGTTCATTGAGGGCGGCTGGGTCACCGTGGACGGTGAAGTCATTGACGAGCCGCAATTCAAGGTCGATACGCACAAAGTCGAGCTCGACCCTGAAGCCAAGGCCACGGCACCGGAGCCAGTGACCATCCTGTTCAACGTCCCCGCAGACATGGACGCGGAAACGGCCATGGCCACCATCAGCGCCGAAACCCTGAGCGAAGAACATCGCTTCAGCAAACGTCCGCTCAAGGGCCACTTCCTGCGCCTGACCGCCAGCACCGACTTGCAGGCCAATGCCAGCGGCTTGCTGGTGTTCACTCAGGACTGGAAGATCCTGCGCAAGCTCACCGCCGATGCCGCGAAAATCGAGCAGGAATACGTGGTCGAAGTTGAAGGCGAGATGGTGGCTCACGGCCTCAACCGCCTGAATCACGGTCTGACGTACAAGGGCAAGGAGCTGCCGGCGGTGAAAGCCAGCTGGCAGAACGAAAACCGTCTGCGCTTTGCGATGAAGAACCCGCAACCGGGGGTCATCGCCCTGTTCTGCCAGGCCGTAGGCCTGAAGGTCGTTGCCATCCGTCGCATCCGCATCGGTGGCGTGTCCATTGGCAAAGTACCACTGGGCCAATGGCGCTACCTGTCCGGCAAAGAGAAGTTCTAAGACTTGTCACGCCGCCCCACTTTTTCGGCGTCGCTGTGTAAGCGGCGCCCACTGCTGAATATCAGGATTGCACAACATGATTCATAACGACGTACTGCGCAGCGTGCGCTACATGCTCGACATCAGCGACAAGAAAGTCATCGAGATCATTAAGATCGGCGGCATGGACGTGAGCCTCGAAGACTTGCTGACCTACCTCGACAAGAAAGAGGAAGACGAAGAAGGTTTCGTACGTTGCCCGGACGAGGTCATGGCGCATTTCCTTGATGGCCTGGTGATTTTCAAACGTGGCAAGGACGAAAGCCGTCCGCCGCAGCCGATCGAAACCCCGGTGACCAACAACATCATCCTGAAGAAACTGCGTGTGGCCTTCGAGCTGAAGGAGGACGACATGCACGCCATCCTCAAAGCCTCCGAGTTCCCGGTGTCCAAGCCAGAACTGAGCGCACTGTTCCGCAAGTTCGGCCACACCAACTATCGCCCGTGCGGCGACCAGTTGCTGCGCAACTTCCTAAAGGGCCTGACCCTGCGCGTTCGCCCGCAGTAATAGCCGCCGGCACTGGCGATTTCCAGAACGCTGCGGCCCCGTAGGGGCAAGCTCGCTCGCGATGGCGTTTCAAGAATGGCCATCGCCGGCAAGCCGGCTCCTACAAAGTCGGGTTCTGTATGAACCCCCATTCCCCGCAAAAATAATGGCTCCGCTTCACGCGGCTGACGACTAGGGTGTAATTACCCTCAGCTCTCAGGATTCGCCATGCACTCATACTTTTCCCTGCAAGGCCGGACCGCTCTGGTGACCGGCGGCACCCGTGGCATCGGCAAAATGATTGCCAAGGCCTACGTCGAGGCCGGCGCCATCGTCTACGTCTGCTCGCGCGATGCCGAGGCCTGCCAGCAAACGGCTGACGAACTCAGCGCGCTCGGTAGATGCCACGGTGTCGCAGCCAACCTCGCTACCGAAGAAGGCGTTCAGCAACTCGCCACGCGGTTGAGCCAACAGATCACGCATCTCGACATCCTGGTCAACAACGCCGGTACCACATGGGGTGCACCCCTGGAAAGTTATCCGGTGAAGGGCTGGGAGAAGGTCATGCAGCTCAACGTGACCTCGGTGTTCAACTGCATCCAGCAGTTCCTGCCGCTGCTGCGCAAGGCCGGCTCGGCCGCGAATCCGGCGCGGATCATCAACATCGGCTCGGTGGCGGCGATCTCGTCCTTCGGCGAACAGGCTTACGCGTATGGGCCGAGCAAGGCAGCGCTGCATCAATTGTCGCGAATTCTGGCGCGGGAGCTGGTCAGTCAGCACATCAACGTCAACGTGATCGCACCGGGACGTTTCCCGAGCAAGATGACCCAGCATATTGGCAACGATGAGCAGGCGCTCGCGGAGGATTCCGCGCTGATCCCGATGAAGCGCTGGGGGCGCGAGGAAGAGATGGCGGCGCTGGCGATCAGTCTGGCGAGCACGGCCGGAGCGTATATGACCGGGAATATTATTCCGCTGGATGGTGGGTTCAGTCTGTAATCCGCGTTGCGGCCATCGCGAGCAGGCTCGCTCCCACACTGGATCTCCTTTGCACCATAGATCACCTGTGGGAGCGAGCCTGCTCGCGAAGGGGCCGGCACCGGCAGCACTGAATTCAAGTTGATCGGGTTATCATGCCCGCCCTGATTCCCGCCTCGACTCCAGACCATGACCTACAGCGTTTCCCCGATCGGCTTCGTGCGCTCCTGCTTCAAGGAGAAGTTCGCCATCCCGCGCCAGCCACAACTGGCCCCGGCCGCTCGCGGTGTCCTGGAACTGGTCGCGCCTTTCGATCAGAGCGATGCCGTGCAAGGGCTCGAGCAGGTCAGCCATGTCTGGCTGCTGTTCCTGTTTCATCAGGCGCTGGAGGAAAAGCCGCGCCTGAAAGTCCGCCCTCCTCGCCTCGGCGGCAACAAATCCATGGGCGTCTTCGCCACCCGTGCGACCCATCGGCCCAATGGTATTGGCCAATCCGTGGTCAAACTGGACAAGGTGGCTGCTGATCGGCTGTGGATATCAGGAATCGACCTGCTCGACGGCACGCCGATTCTCGACATCAAGCCGTACGTGCCCTACGCCGACATCATCGAATCGGCCACCAACACCATCGCCAGCGCAGCGCCGCAGCTGATTCCTGTGCAGTGGACGGACGCGGCGCTGATCCAGGCTCACGAGCATGCTCAGCGCCTTGACGAGCCCTTGGTAGCCCTGATTGAGCAATGCCTGGCGCAAGATCCGCGCCCTGCGTATCAAACGCCGGTGCCGGAGCGCGAATACGGCGCACAATTGTGGAATGTGGATGTGCGTTGGCATTACCCCGAGGCGGGTCTGATCCGGGTCCTCGAAGTTATTCCGGCCTCGGACCCGTAGCGTCGAGTGAAACGAAGCTGCGATCTTTTTGATGGTGCATTTAAAACAAGATCAAAAGATCGCAGCCTCGTTTCACTCGACAGCTCCTACAAAGTTTTGCGCCGAACATGAAAAAGCCCCCGCGCCGGTTAGGGCACTGGGGGCTTTTTTGGGTGATGCAGAGGGGTCACTTCTCGACGAACGCTCGCTCGATCAGGTAATCACCCGGCTCGCGCATACGTGGCGAAACTTTCAGGCCGAAGCTGTTCAACACTTCGCTGGTCTCGTCGAGCATGCTCGGGCTGCCGCACAGCATGGCGCGGTCGTCTTG
This sequence comes from Pseudomonas sp. TMB3-21, assembly GCF_054898145.1. NCBI lineage: Bacteria > Pseudomonadati > Pseudomonadota > Gammaproteobacteria > Pseudomonadales > Pseudomonadaceae > Pseudomonas > Pseudomonas sp. TMB3-21. The sequence goes on from NZ_CM142718.1 coordinate 297,625, forward strand.
CGGGTTGATCGGTGGCAGACCGATGTCGCTGAACAGTTTGCCGCTGCGCATCAGGTCGGTCAGACGCCCTTCGTTCTCGAACGGCTCACGGGTCACGGTTGGGTAGTAGATCAACTTGTCACGCAGGGACTCGCCGAAGAACTCGTTCTGCGGCAGGTGCTCGGTGATGAACTCGCGGTAAGCGACTTCGTTGACGTAACGCACGCCGTGGCACAGGATCACTTTCTCGAAACGCTCGTAGGTCTCCGGGTCCTGGATAACGCTCATGAACGGCGCCAGACCGGTACCGGTGCTGAGCAGGTACAAATGCTTGCCAGGCTTCAAGTCATCCAGAACCAGCGTACCGGTAGGCTTCTTGCTGATAATGATCTCGTCGCCTTCCTTAAGATGCTGCAACTGGGAAGTCAGCGGGCCATCAGGGACCTTGATGCTGAAAAACTCGAGATGCTCTTCCCAATTGGGGCTGGCAATCGAGTAGGCGCGCATGAGCGGCCGGCCGTTGGGCTGTTGCAGGCCGATCATCACGAACTGACCGTTCTCGAAGCGCAGGCCCGGATCGCGGGTGCACTTGAAGCTGAACAGAGTGTCGTTCCAGTGATGAACACTGAGGACACGCTCGTGGTTCATGTTGCTCATGTACGTGGGACTCCTGGGAATTTGGTCTGCGCGTGCTGGGCGCCTGCTGCTTGAAAAACAGTTGCGCGCAATTGCATCGCATTCTAATAGCAGTAACAATATCTGTTAAATGGATTATTAAGATAAGGGTTATCGGTTATATAGATATGCGATTTACTCTCCGTCAACTTCAAGTATTCGTCGCCGTCGCCCAGCAGGAAAGCGTATCCCGTGCTGCGGGCTTTCTCAACCTCTCACAATCGGCGGCGAGCACCTCGATCACCGAACTGGAGCGCCAGTCCAGCTGCCAGCTGTTTGATCGCGCCGGTAAACGGCTTAGCCTCAACGCCCTCGGTAAACAGCTGTTGCCACAAGCTGTGGCGTTACTCGATCAGGCCAAGGAGATCGAAGACCTGCTCGCCGGCAAGTCCGGTTTCGGCTCGCTGGCGGTAGGCGCCACCCTGACCATCGGCAATTACCTGGCGACCTTGTTGATTGGCAGTTTCATGCAGCGCCACCCGGAAAGCCAGGTGAAGCTGCACGTTCAGAACACGGCCAACATCGTGCAACAAGTCGCCCACTACGAAATTGATCTGGGTCTGATTGAGGGCGATTGCAGCCACCCGGACATCGAAGTGCAGAGCTGGGTCGAAGATGAGCTGGTGGTGTTCTGCGCGCCGCAACATCCGCTGGCCAAGCGCGGCGCAGCGACGATGGACGAACTTAGCCAGGAAGCGTGGATCTTGCGCGAACAGGGCTCAGGCACGCGACTGACCTTCGACCAGGCCATGCGTCATCACCGCAGCGGGTTGAATATTCGTCTCGAGCTGGAGCACACCGAAGCGATCAAACGCGCGGTGGAATCAGGCTTGGGGATTGGTTGCATATCACGACTGGCGCTACGCGACGCATTTCGCCGTGGCAGCTTGGTGCCGGTGGAAACGCCGGATCTGGACCTCGCCCGGCAGTTCTACTTCATCTGGCACAAACAGAAATACCAGACCTCGGCAATGCGCGAATTCCTCGACCTCTGCCGCGCCTTCACCGCCGGGGTGCAGCGCAGCGACGAGATCGTATTGCCTAATATTGCTTAAAGCAGAATCAATGCCCACACCAGACCGATCATGGTCAGTGCCACAAACTGCGCGGCGCTGCCCATGTCCTTGGCGTTTTTCGACAGTGGGTGTAATTCCAGCGAGATACGGTCGATCGCCGCTTCGACCGCTGAGTTGAGCAGCTCCACGATCAAGGCCAGAAGACACACGGCGATCAGCAGCGCCTGCTCGACGCGGCTGACATTCAAAAAAAACGACAGCGGAATCAAAACGACGTTGAGCAACACCAATTGTCGAAAAGCAGCTTCACCGGTGAAGGCGGCGCGCAGCCCATCCAGTGAATAACCGGAGGCATTGAGGATGCGTTTCAGGCCGGTCTGGCCTTTGAAAGGAGACATAGATTGGGCAACTGACCAAAAGAGAGTGGGGAAGCTAGATGAACCAAAGTCAAAAAAGCGTGAAGACGCCCAGCCCTAATGGCTGGAAATTGACTCAAGCTGTTGCAGCAGTAAAGCAGCCTGAGTGCGGGTCCGCACATTGAGCTTGCGAAATATCGCCGTGACGTGAGCTTTGATGGTTGCTTCGGAAACGCTCAGCTCATAAGCGATCTGCTTGTTCAGCAAGCCTTCACACACCATGGTCAGTACTCGAAACTGTTGCGGCGTCAGACTGGCAAGGCCTTCACTGGCGGCTTTTGCTTCGGCGGAAACACTGACAGCTTCAAAGGCTTGCGGTGGCCAGAACACGTCGCCATCGAGCACTGCACGCACGGCTTTTTGAATGACACTCAGGTCGCTCGACTTGGGAATGAAACCGCTGGCCCCGAACTCACGGGACTTCACCATGATCGTCGCCTCTTCCTGGGCAGAAATCATGACGACCGGAATCTGCGGATACTGCCCGCGTAACAGCACCAGCCCGGAAAAACCGTAGGCGCCGGGCATGTTCAAATCCAGCAATACCAGATCCCAGTCGGCCTTTTCGTCCAGACGGGTCTCCAGCTCGGCAATGCTCGCCACTTCCACCAAACGAACTTCAGGGCCAAGGCCCAGAGTTAACGCCTGATGCAACGCGGAACGAAAAAGCGGATGGTCATCGGCAATCAGGATTTCGTATGTGGCCATTGTTCTAATGATCCTGTTTTTCAAACAACTGTAGGTGCAGCCACGCAACTGCACCAACAGAGCACGATCAACGCCAATCACGTCAAAAAACGGCGTTTCAAACTGCGGCCGCGCCCTAATCGGCGCCAAGCATGCCCAGCGAAGACAGGGTGGTCAAGCGACGTGCTCGGTACACACTTTTGCAGTATGGGCGACAATCAGCAGATGACGGCGCCCGAGTTTTGTACAAAGGGCTTAAGCTCGGCATGTGCCGGGGTGGACACGTCCATGTCGAGCTGATGCTTGGCATCCAGGTAATGCTGGCTGAACACATCGAAATACGCGTCCAGTGCCGATGCCGCCGCGTTGTCGCCGGCCAGATCGAGGCATAACGCGGCCACTTCCGCAGTGCACAGATGCTCGCTGCGGGTCGACCGGCGTAAACGATAGCGGGACAGTTTTTCCGGTAGCAGGCTGAGAATCGGCAACTTGTCGAAATAAGGACTCTTGCGGAAAATCTTGCGTGCTTCGGTCCAGGTCGCGTCCAGCAAAATGAACAGCGGCCGCTTGGTGTTGCACGTGTCAACACTGTGCGTCACTCGCTCCGGCTCAACGTATTCGCCGGGAAATACCAGATACGGTTGCCACTTAGGGTCGGCAAGCAACGCCACCAGCCGTGGATCGACTTCTGTCCGCGACCAGATGAACGCGTGGTTATCGCGCACCACATCGGCAATCAACCAGCCAGTGTTGCTGGGTTTGAACACTTCCTTGTTGGTCATGATCAGGCACACGCCGGCGTGGGTCTCGACCTGCGGACGCCAGGCACACAGGCAATGACTCTCGATCACACGACAGGCGCGGCATCGCGGCGCACGCCAGCCACGGGCCTGAATCGGCTTGATGCCCTCTTCCTCGCGCTGGTCGCGCAGGCGGGCGACGGCGTTCGATGCAAAGGGCTGGCTCATCGCAGGCACGTCCTGCGGGGAAGGAAAATCGACACAAAACACACTCGGATGGGCAGAAAGTGCCAGCAGTTTATCAGAGCAGCCGGCGCAAGCCTGTACCGTCCAGGCCCCGTCCCCTATAATTTGCCGCCACTGAACGCACAGTCATGTGAAGGGTCGAACCACCTGTCACTGAGCACCCGTCACTGAATCAGGAGAGTTTCATGCTGCGCCTTATCGTTCCCACCGCTGCCATTTTGCTGGCATCGTCTTTCAGCGCTCAGGCTGCTTCCTTGAGTGAGCAGAATCTAAACCGGGAGCTGCGAAACGTCGCCGCACAAAGCAGTGCTGGCACTCCACGGGCAATCAATGAAGACATTCTTGATCAGGGCTACACCGCCGAAGGCAACGTGCTGATCAATCACCTGAGCGTGCAGAGCAGCCATGCCGACAAGATGCGCGCCGATCCCAAAGCCGTGTACTTCCAGCTGGGCGCCTCTGTTTGCAACAACCCGTCATTCCGCAAGCTGATGGCCAAAGGGGCGGTCATGCGTTACGACTTCACTGAGGTGAAGACCAACCGTTCGGTCGGCTCGGCCAGCTATCAGGAATCGGATTGCCCCAAGGCAACGCCCGCCAAAAAGAAGTAATTAACGCAATCGGGCATTAGCGCGTCGCTGTTCATCCTCGGCGCGCAGTTCTGCCAACAACGCCTGCAGATATCTGGAGCGCCGATCGGTGCCCTCCAGACGTCGGCAGCACTCCTCTTCAAGACTCAGGTTATTGGTCTCGGCTGATGATTTGAGCAATCGATACAGTTGCGTATCGATCTCCAGAATGACTCTGGCCATCACTTCGGCTCCCTGCTCGTCGCCCTCGCTTGAGCGAAAAATCCTTTACCCGCTTGTACTGTGCGTCCCGCAGGACCCAAAGATGTCGTGTAACGTCCTTGATTCAGTAAATCAGAGTGTGGGGCTGGCGGTACGCCGTCAGACGAGCGGTGAACTCCCCTTGAAAACGTCAATAAGCAGTTGCCAGGAAAGACTTTGCGGCGCAATGATCATTGCAGCGACTATCAACACGAGGTTCCGGATTTGCGCCCTAGCTGGACCGTCCAGGCGCCAGTCCGGGCTGACAGGGACACACCAGGTATTGCGGCTCCGATAACTGCCTCGTCGGAGCCAAGGGCTTTGTGCAGAAGGAGAAGTTGAATGCCTTACCAACCGAATGACCTCCTCAGCCGTCATTTCGAAGAAAGCGGCCACGACCTCATCAGCAAGGTTGAAGATCAACTCAAGCTAGTTTCACCCAACAGCCAGAACATCCCGATCTACCGCGACATGATCCTGACCGTGCTGCGCATGGCCCAGGAAGATCACAACCGCTGGAACGCCAAAATCACCCTGCAGGCCCTGCGCGAACTCGAGCAAGCCTTCCGCGTGCTCGAAAAGTTTCGCGGACGACGCAAGGTCACCGTTTTTGGTTCGGCCCGAACACCGATCGAGCATCCGCTGTATGCAATGGCCCGAGAACTCGGTACTGCGCTGGCGCGCTCCGACCTGATGGTCATCACCGGTGCCGGAGGCGGCATCATGGCCGCGGCCCACGAAGGTGCGGGACGCGAACACAGCCTTGGGTTCAATATCACTCTGCCGTTCGAGCAACATGCCAATCCTACCGTCAATGGCACCAGCAACCTGCTGCCCTTCCACTTCTTCTTCACCCGTAAGTTGTTCTTCGTGAAGGAAGCCGACGCGCTGGTTTTGTGCCCCGGCGGCTTTGGCACGCTGGATGAAGCGCTCGAAGTTCTGACGCTGATCCAAACCGGTAAAAGTCCGCTGGTGCCGGTGGTGCTGCTGGATGCACCTGGCGGTAATTTCTGGTCAAGCGCGCTGGATTTCATTCGCAATCAACTGGAAGAAAACCGTTACATTCTGCCGACCGACATGAAGCTTGTCAGCCTGGTTTACAGCGCCGAAGAGGCAGTCGAGCAAATCAACCAGTTCTACAGCAACTTCCACTCGAGCCGCTGGCTCAAGCATCAATTCGTGATTCGCATGAACCACAAGCTAAGCGACGATGCGCTTAATCAGATGCAGGAAAGCTTTGCCGACCTGTGCCTGAGCGATCATTTTCATCAGCACGCCTATAACGGTGAAGAACATGACGAGCAGCAGTTCAGCCATCTGGCGCGTTTGGCTTTTACCTTCAACGCTCGCAATCATGGACGCCTGCGCGAACTGGTGGACTTTATCAACCTGCCGGAAAATTGGGCGACGACCAAACCCGGTGCCCAGCAGCATTCGCGGGAACCGATACACGTTACGTGAAGCAAAAAAAAACGGCCCGCTATTCAAATAGCGGGCCGTTTGGATTAATCGTCCATTCCTCGACCACTGAACAAGCGGCTGATCATCTCCATGGAATAACCTCGATAACTCAGGAAGCGGCCTTGCTTGGCGCGTTCCCGTGCATCTATCGGTAGGTGCCCGGAGAACTTGCGTCGCCAGGTATCCTCCAGTTGCTCCTGCCAGTTGATACCGCTCTCGCGGATAGCGAGTTCGATATCTGTACGCTGTAGACCGCGCTGGCCTAACTCTTCGCGAATACGCAAAGGGCCGTGACCGGAGCGGGCCCGATAGGAAACAAAGCTTTCGAGGTATCGGGATTCGGAGAGCAAGCCCTCCTCCGTCAAACGGTCGAGTGCTGCGTCAATCATCTCGGGGAGTGCGCCGCGCTGACGCAGTTTACGCGTCAGCTCGACTCGACCGTGCTCGCGTCGCGCGAGCAGGTCCATTGCGGTCCGCCGCACTGCGACGGGTGTATCGAGTACGGCGGTCATCGGATCAATCAAACATCCACATCAACCAGATCTTCAGCTTTGACTCGGTCTGCCGACGCTTTAACGTCCGGGGCGGGCGTCAGCAACTTGTCGCGCAGTTGCTTCTCAAGCTTGGTGGCGATTTCCGGATTGTCTGCCAGGAACTTGGCCGAGTTGGCCTTGCCTTGACCGATCTTGGTACCTTCATAGGCATACCAGGCACCGGACTTCTCGACGAAGCCATGAAGCACACCCAAGTCGATCATCTCACCATTAAGGTAGATGCCCTTGCCGTAAAGAATCTGGAATTCGGCCTGACGGAATGGCGAAGCAACCTTGTTCTTCACGACCTTGACGCGGGTTTCGCTACCAACGACTTCGTCACCTTCTTTCACCGCGCCAGTACGGCGGATATCCAGACGAACCGATGCGTAGAACTTCAGTGCGTTACCACCGGTGGTGGTTTCCGGGCTGCCGAACATCACGCCGATTTTCATACGGATCTGGTTGATGAAGATAACCAGGCAGTTGGCGTTCTTGATGTTACCGGTGATTTTACGCAGCGCCTGGGACATCAGACGAGCCTGCAGGCCCACGTGCATGTCACCCATTTCGCCTTCGATTTCAGCCTTTGGCACCAGCGCTGCCACGGAGTCGACAATGATCACGTCAACCGCGTTGGAACGCACCAGCATGTCCGTGATTTCCAGGGCTTGCTCGCCAGTGTCCGGCTGAGAAACCAGCAGGTCATCGACGTTAACGCCAAGCTTGAGAGCGTATTCCGGGTCTAGGGCGTGTTCAGCATCGACGAACGCACAGGTCGCGCCGGCTTTTTGAGCCTGGGCGATCACGGACAGTGTCAGTGTGGTTTTACCGGAGGATTCTGGACCGTAGATTTCAACGATACGGCCTTTTGGCAGGCCGCCAATGCCCAGCGCAATGTCCAGACCCAGAGAGCCAGTAGAGATGGATGGGATCGCCTGACGGTCCTGATCGCCCATACGCATTACGGCACCCTTGCCGAATTGACGTTCGATCTGACCCAGGGCCGCAGCCAAGGCTTTCTTCTTGTTGTCGTCCATTAAAGTCCTCACGTAATCAATAAGGCCTGACGGCCAACACCTGTATAAGTAGACAGTATTATTCCACAGCACTTCAAGATCGCCTACCCCTGATTTGAGATTTCTCCCATCGCGTGGCGCAGCAGCCCCTCTAGCGCGGCCTTCACCGTTTGTCGGCGAACTTCGTCACGGTTGCCAGGGAAATGCTGAACCTCGCTAAATACCCGCTCGCCCACGCCCCAGCCCAGCCATACGGTGCCCACCGGCTTGTTTGGCGAGCCTCCATCCGGGCCGGCGACACCGCTGACTGCAACGGCGAAATGTGCACGGCTTTTCTCCTGGGCGCCTCGCACCATCGCCTCCACCACCTCGCCACTGACAGCTCCCACCGTCGCAAATAACTCGGGCGGGACATTCAGCTGCTCGGTTTTCTGCCGATTGGAATACGTGACATAGCCGGCTTCAAACCACGCCGAACTCCCCGGAATGCGAGTGATCGCCTCCGATATCCCGCCCCCTGTACAGGACTCCGCTGCGGTGACATGAGCGTTGAGAACCTGCAGGCGTCTGCCAAGTTCAGCGGCGAGCTGAGTGATTTCTTTCACGGTCATCTCCAGAGCGAGCGGAATTGCGATCTACCGTACACGAGCAAATTGCGCTTGCAAGGCACAGGGTCGATCAAAATGTTAGCGGGAAGAACGCAGGGTGCAGGACCTGCAGAAACCGGGAGTTCTCACCGATCAGCCGCATCATCAGGTCTCACTTAAGCGAGGGCTTTGCGCTTGGCGGCCTTTGATGCCTGCGTCACTCCGACTGCCCATGGTAACCTTGCGCCCATCGCGGAAAAGCCGGGCCAACGTCCCTCCTTTGCCCTACACCTTTCAACGAATTGCCTGATATCCGATGAATAAAGCACTCTCTGCCGACCTGTCCTCTCACACGCCGATGATGCAGCAATATTGGCGCCTGAAGAACCAGCACCCCGACCAACTCATGTTCTATCGCATGGGCGATTTCTACGAGATCTTCTACGAAGACGCAAAGAAAGCCGCCAAATTGCTGGACATCACCCTGACTGCACGCGGGCAATCTGCCGGTCAGGCGATTCCGATGTGTGGGATTCCTTACCACGCGGCAGAAGGTTATCTGGCGAAACTGGTCAAACTCGGCGAGTCAGTGGTGATCTGTGAACAGGTCGGCGATCCGGCAACCAGTAAAGGCCCGGTCGACCGGCAGGTAGTGCGGATCATCACTCCCGGTACGGTCAGTGATGAGGCCTTGCTCGATGAACGCCGCGACAACCTGATTGCAGCGGTGTTGGGTGACGAGCGCCTGTTTGGTCTGGCGGTGCTGGACATCACCAGTGGCAACTTCACCGTGCTGGAGATCAAGGGCTGGGAAAACCTGTTGGCGGAACTGGAGCGGGTCAATCCGGTGGAGCTGATGATCCCGGATGACTGGCCGAAAGATCTGCCCGCGGAAAAACGTCGTGGGGTTCGGCGTCGTGCGCCGTGGGATTTCGAGCGCGACTCGGCGCTGAAAAGTCTCTGCCAGCAGTTCTCGACGCAAGACCTCAAAGGGTTTGGCTGCGAGAACCTGACCCTTGCGATCGGTGCTGCCGGTTGCCTGCTCAGCTATGCCAAGGAAACCCAGCGCACCGCCCTGCCCCATTTGCGCAGTCTGCGCCATGAGCGCCTGGACGACACGGTCGTGCTGGACGGTGCAAGTCGGCGCAATCTGGAGCTGGACACTAACTTGGCCGGTGGCCGCGAAAACACCCTGCAATCGGTGGTCGATCGCTGCCAGACCGCCATGGGCAGCCGCTTACTGACGCGCTGGCTGAACCGGCCGCTGCGGGATCTGACGGTGCTACTGGCACGGCAGACTTCGATCACGTGCCTGCTCGACCGTTATCGGTTCGAAAAGCTGCAACCGCAGCTCAAGGAGATCGGCGACATCGAGCGGATTCTGGCGCGGATCGGTTTGCGCAATGCCCGCCCGCGTGACCTCGCACGGCTGCGCGATGCCTTGGGCGCGCTGCCCGAGTTGCAACAGGCGATGACCGAGCTGGAAGCTCCGCACATCATTCAACTGGCGACGACCACCAGCACCTATCCGGAACTGGCGGCGCTGCTGGAAAAAGCCATCGTCGACAACCCGCCCGCAGTGATCCGCGATGGCGGCGTGTTGAAAACCGGTTACGACAGCGAACTCGATGACCTGCAATCGTTGAGTGAAAACGCCGGACAGTTCCTGATCGACCTGGAGGCGCGCGAGAAGGCACGCACTGGTCTGTCGCATTTGAAGGTCGGTTACAACCGTATTCACGGCTACTTCATCGAACTGCCGAGCAAACAAGCTGAATCCGCGCCGGCCGATTACATTCGGCGACAGACGCTCAAAGGTGCCGAGCGCTTCATCACGCCGGAACTGAAAGCGTTCGAAGACAAGGCCCTGTCGGCGAAAAGCCGAGCGCTGGCCCGCGAGAAGATGTTGTATGAGGCGCTGCTCGAAGACCTGATTGGCCAATTGCCTCCGCTGCAGGACACCGCTGCTGCGTTGGCCGAGCTGGATGTTCTGAGCAACCTCGCCGAGCGCGCACTGAACCTGGACCTGAACTGCCCACGCTTCGTCGATGAACCGTGCATGCGTATCAATCAGGGGCGCCACCCGGTGGTCGAGCAAGTGCTGACCACCCCGTTCGTGGCTAACGATCTGAGCCTCGACGACAACACCCGCATGCTGGTCATCACCGGTCCGAACATGGGCGGTAAATCCACTTACATGCGGCAGACGGCGCTAATCGTGCTGCTCGCGCACATCGGCAGCTTTGTCCCGGCGGCGAGTTGCGAATTGTCGCTGGTCGACCGGATTTTCACCCGGATCGGCTCCAGCGACGACCTCGCGGGCGGGCGCTCGACGTTCATGGTCGAGATGAGCGAAACCGCGAACATTCTCCACAATGCAACCGAGCGCAGTCTGGTGCTGATGGACGAAGTCGGACGCGGCACCAGCACCTTCGACGGCCTGTCCCTGGCATGGGCGGCAGCTGAACGTCTGGCGCATCTACGTGCTTATACGTTGTTCGCCACCCATTATTTTGAGCTGACGGTATTGCCGGAAGCCCAGCCGTTGGTAGCCAACGTGCACCTTAATGCGACCGAACACAACGAGCGCATTGTCTTCCTTCACCACGTATTGCCGGGACCGGCCAGCCAGAGTTATGGCTTGGCGGTTGCGCAACTGGCCGGTGTGCCAAGCGAAGTGATCGTGCGAGCCCGCGAGCACCTCGGCCGGCTGGAAGCGACAGCCCTGCCGCATGAGGTGCCGAAGCCGGTCAAAGGCAAACCGGCCGCGCCACAGCAGAGCGACATGTTCGCCAGCCTGCCGCATCCGGTGCTGGATGACCTGGCTAAACTCGACCTGGATGACATGACCCCGCGCCGTGCGTTGGAAATGCTCTATGCACTAAAGACACGGATCTAACGCACTTGCCTGCAAGCTGTTAGAATCTCGCGCGGTTTGGGATGCTGCAGGCTACAGCCTGGCTTGCAGACTATCGCTCCCAAACCCGGCGACCCCAACGTGAAGGGGCTCCGCTGCAGCCGCCTGAGGAGAGAATTAGAAATGACCTTCGTCGTCACCGACAACTGCATCAAGTGCAAGTACACCGACTGCGTAGAAGTCTGTCCGGTGGACTGCTTTTACGAAGGCCCGAACTTCCTGGTGATTCACCCGGATGAGTGCATCGACTGCGCACTGTGCGAACCGGAATGCCCTGCCGTAGCCATCTTCTCGGAAGATGAAGTGCCTGCAGGCATGGAGAACTTCATTCAGTTGAACGTCGAGCTGGCTGAGATCTGGCCGAACATCACTGAGCGTAAAGATCCACTGCCCGATTCTGCGGCATGGGATGGCAAGAAAGGCAAGATCGAACACCTCGAACGCTGATTTTACCGCGTTCCGAAAAGGCCCCCTGCGGGCCTTTTTACTTTTCTGCAGGCAAAAAAAAGGGGCGGTTTGACCCGCCCACATTTTTCCCTATTCCCTGTGTTCCTTTGCATCGTCCTGATGAATTGCGTCCTGCAATGTCCTTTACCCTCATCCCTGAAGGTCGTGCCTGTCCGTCGGCACAACCCTGATACTAGAGGGTTTTCAAACAAGAGCAATCGGGGTAGCGGACGGATGTTGACAGGTAAAACTTCACGCGAACTCTAATATATTCATATTAATCAGCAGTTTGGACGATACTCGCCTGGTCTGATGGCAGTGCACCGATGTGTAAAGATTACGAACACTTACAAGAGAGTAATCCAAGGCTTACAGCTTGAGGCTACAAGTCCCAGCACTCATTGACTGGAATTTCAGGCAACAAAAAGCCCCAAACCAGTCGGGGCGTTCTGTAGTTGCAGAGCGCATTTATTGAAACAACGACTCGCTCGACAAACCATTCTTCTCGAGAATTTCCCGAAGGCGTTTAAGCCCCTCGACCTGAATCTGTCTGACCCGCTCACGGGTCAGGCCAATTTCCAGGCCCACATCCTCAAGCGTGCTGCTCTCGTGCCCGCGCAGGCCGAAGCGGCGTACCACCACCTCACGTTGCTTGTCGGTCAGTTCCGAGAGCCATTGATCAATGCTCTGCGACAGGTCGTCATCCTGCAGCAACTCGCATGGATCGGTCGGACGGTCATCGGTAAGGGTATCCAGCAAGGTTTTATCCGAGTCCGGGCCCAGCGAGACATCGACTGAAGAAACCCGCTCGTTCAGGCCCAGCATTCGCTTGACCTCTGCAACCGGTTTTTCCAGCAGGTTAGCAATTTCTTCCGGTGAGGGTTCGTGATCGAGCTTCTGCGTGAGCTCGCGCGCAGCCCGCAGGTACACGTTGAGTTCCTTGACGACATGAATAGGTAACCGGATAGTGCGGGTCTGATTCATGATCGCGCGCTCGATGGTCTGACGAATCCACCATGTCGCATAGGTAGAAAATCGGAAGCCACGTTCAGGATCGAATTTTTCCACGGCGCGAATCAGCCCGAGGTTCCCTTCCTCGATGAGATCCAGCAGCGATAATCCGCGATTGACATAGCGCCTGGCAATTTTCACCACCAGCCGCAGGTTGCTTTCAATCATGCGTTTGCGCCCGGCCGGATCACCACTTTGCGACAAACGTGCAAAGTGAACTTCTTCTTCCGGGGACAGTAGAGGGGAAAAGCCGATTTCATTGAGGTACAGCTGCGTGGCGTCGAGAGCGCGCGTGTAATCAATGTATTTGTGTTGCTTCAACGAAGTGGAGTTTTTGGATTTGGCACGAACGGAAGGTGGAGCAGCCCCTTCATCATTCGACATCGAATCCGTATCGATATCGGCCTCCATAAGGAGAACCTCATCGCCGATGTCAAACTCCGGCACTTCTTTACTGAGAGCCATTGTTATAGTCCTTTGGTGAGTTCGACCTCAAGCTCAAGCGACGCCTTGATCCTTGGCAACGCTGAGCCTGTCCCCTCTACGCGACGGAACAGGCTGGAAAGCAATCAACGACGCGGCAGGAATTGCAGCGGATCTACAGGTTTACCTTGTCGGCGAATCTCAAAATGCAGTTTCACCCGGTCTGTACCCGTTGACCCCATTTCGGCAATTGTTTGCCCGACCTTGACCTGCTGCCCCTCCCGAACCAACAGCCTGCGGTTATGTCCGTAGGCACTGACGTAGGTATCGCTGTGTTTGATGATGACTAATTCGCCGTAGCCCCTTAAGCCACTCCCGGCGTATACCACCGTCCCATCAGACGCAGCTAAAACAGGCTGTCCCAAATCTCCGGCGATATCAATTCCTTTATTCAAACTGCCGTTTGAAGAGAATTTTCCAATCAGAATGCCATTGGAAGGCCATCCCCAGCCGGTCGGGGCCGGGCCTGCAGGAGGCAATGGAGCAGCAGACGGCTTGTTTGCGACGGACGGTATAACCGCCGTACTGCCCCCGGTCGCACCTGCTGCCGGGCGGCGAAACACTGTGGTTTTACTCGACGATGAAGGCGTTGAAGTTGTTGAACTGGTCACCGTAGTTGGTGTTGAACCAGTGCGTCCATCGAAGCGAATCGTCTGGCCCGGACGGATAGTGTATGGCGCAGGAATATTGTTCCGTGCCGCCAGCGCCTTGTAGTCCCAGCCGTAGCGGAAAGCGATCGAAAACAAAGTGTCTTTTGGACGGACCACGTACTGACCCGTGGTCACTGCCGGGCGCTGCGCCGCGGCCTTGTTGCGATCAACGACGCGCACGTCGCTGGATTTGTTGCTGGAACAACCAACCAGCAAGGTGCTCAAGACAAGGCCAGTCACCAGGCGCTGAAAGCTCGTTGTACCCATTCGCTGCGCAATGACTGTGAGACTCACCCGCCGCTCCCTTTGTGGTGGCTGAAAATAGGGTTGCCGAAATTCGGCATGAAATGTCGCAAGTATACGGGCCGTGCAGCCTCTGTTTTTAATCGTGCAGGGCACACGTTTGCGCCCCGACGATCCAATCCGTTTAACTGACCGACGCCGCTGTAAGACAAAGCCGATCAAATAGAATTCAGCGTGATGCGTTAAAAGCTCAGGCCAGAGGCCCATTCAGTAAGGGAACAAATCGTACAGAGCCCAGCACTCGCCGGGAAAACCCGTGCTCTTCACGAATGATCAGCATCAGTTGCTGCACTTCCCCAGACCCTACAGGTATCACCAGACGCCCGCCTGGCGCGAGCTGATCGAGCAATGCCTGCGGCACGTCGGTCGCTACAGCCGTCACGATGATGCCGTTGTAGGGCGCGAGCGCCGGCCAGCCTTCCCAGCCATCACCCCAACGAAACACCACGTTGCGCAGGTTCAGATCGATCAGTCGTTCCTTGGCGCGGTCCTGCAAGACCTTGATTCGCTCGACCGAAAAAACCCGCTCCACCAACTGCGACAGAATCGCAGTCTGGTAGCCCGAACCGGTGCCGATCTCCATCACCTTGTCCAGCGGCCCCGCCTCCAGCAGCAGCTCGCTCATGCGCGCCACCATGTAGGGCTGGGAAATTGTCTGGTTGTTGCCGATCGGCAGCGCCGTATCTTCGTAAGCGCGATGGGCCAGCGCCTCGTCGACGAAAAGATGACGCGGCGTCCGGCGGATCACTTCCAGCACCTTGGCGTTGGAAATACCTTCCTCGTATAACCGCTGGATCAGCCGTTCACGGGTTCTTTGAGAAGTCATTCCAATGCCGCGATGCAGCATGTGGTCTTGTTCACGGGCCATTATCGAAGTCCCTCCAGCCAGCCATCGAGACTTCTGAAAGCATCATTGAAGGTGCGGTCCAGCTGCAATGGCGTGATTGACACATAACCCTGCATCACTGCATGGAAGTCGGTGCCCGGGCCGCCATCTTCAGCGTCTCCCGCAGCGGCAATCCAGTAACCGGATTTGCCGCGAGGGTCGACCACCTTCATCGGTGCCGCCGCACGGGCGCGATGGCCCAGACGGGTCAGTTGGATCCCGCGGATATGGTCCAGCGGCAGATTGGGAATGTTCACGTTCAGCACTGTACGCGGCGGTAGGTCGAGGTCGGCATGAGCCTCCACGAGTTTGCGCGCAAAATGGGCGGCCGTGGGAAGGTTGTCGACCTGCCGTGAGACCAGCGAAAACGCAAACGAAGGACGATCAAGAAAACGCCCCTCGAGGGCCGCTGCCACGGTACCGGAATAAAGCACGTCGTCGCCCAGGTTGGCGCCCAGGTTAATGCCGGAAACCACCATGTCCGGCACCACTTCCAGCAGCCCGTTGAGCCCCAGGTGCACGCAATCGGTCGGCGTGCCATTGAGGCTGATAAAGCCGTTGGCAAGGATTTGCGGGTGCAACGGACGGTCGAGCGTCAGCGAACTGCTGGCGCCACTTTTGTCCTGGTCCGGGGCGATAACCACGCACTCGGTGTAATCCGCCAGCGCAGCATGAAGCGCGGCGAGACCGGGTGCGGCTACCCCATCGTCGTTAGAAATCAGAATACGCATGGGCTGTCCGTCTGCCCCACCGGCACCAGATCGACTAGTTCGCGCACCAGTACGGTGGCAAAGCATCCGGCCGGCAGGACGAATTCCAGTTGCAGAATGTCAGGCTCGGGATAATGCCACGTCAACCCGGCAATGGGCAGTCGCAGGATGCGACGTTCGTGGCTCATACCGGCGTTGATCAACCAATCGCGAAGGTCTGCTTCGCGCGCGGCGATCGCCTGCTCCAGTTCATGGACAGCGCCCGTGGCCGGCGAGTCACCTTCGCCCCACTGCGGGCCGGTCGGGTGCAGGTCGAGAATGGCCAGGCGCGGGTCGCTGCACTCGGCCTCACCGGCCGGGAAAAAACTGCGGCTGTCGGTGAAGGCCAGCAGGTCGCCCACTTGAGCACGCTGCCAGGTGCCATCGGCAACCCGTGCGGCCAACACTTGGTTGAACAGGAAACTGCGCGCCGTGGATAGCAAACGCGAGCGTACATTGCGCTGCTCCGGCAACGCCTTGCGGGCCGCCCAGGCACGGGCATCGACGACATTACCGCCGTCAAAGCCAAAACGTTGAGCGCCGAAATAATTGGGAATACCTTGTTTGGCGATCAACTGCAGACGTTCTTCGATAGTCGCTTTGTCGCCGGCAAAGTGCGTCAGACGCAAGGTGAAACCATTGGCAGAATGAGCGCCGCGTTGCAATTTGCGTCTGTGCCGACCGGTCTTGAGGATTTTCAGCGTTTCGTTTTCCGCTGCCGTCAGATCCGGATCCGCCTTGCCCGGCAGTTGCACACTGAACCACTGACGCGTAAGTGCCTGGCGATCCTTGAGACCGGCATAGCTGACCGTACGCAACGGCACGCCCGCTGCCTTGGCAATTCGCCGGGCCGCTTCTTCAGTGTTAAGGCCGCGTTTTTCCACCCAGATCCACAGGTGCTCGCCATCGCCACTGAGGGGAATATCGAGTACCTCGTCGACCTGGAAATCTTCTGCAGTCGCTTTTAATACCGCGGTGCCCAGTGCCTGACCGTAGGCGCGCGGGCCGAGCAGTTGCGCGTCATTCATGCGCGCAGCAACAAGGCAACGGAGTGCACGGCAATGCCTTCTTCGCGACCGACAAAACCAAGCTTCTCGGTGGTGGTAGCTTTCACGTTCACTTGATCCAACTCAACGTGGAGATCCGCGGCAATCAGCGCGCGCATCGATTCGATATGCGGGGCCATTTTCGGCGCTTGGGCGACGATGGTGTTGTCAACGTTGCCGATTTTCCAGCCTTTGGCGTGGATCAGCGCGACAACATGGCGTAACAGCACGCGGCTGTCGGCACCCTTGAATGTCGGGTCGGTGTCGGGGAAATGTTTGCCGATATCACCCAACGCGGCCGCGCCAAGCAAGGCATCGCTCAAGGCGTGCAGCAGGACGTCACCGTCGGAGTGAGCGAGCAGCCCGAAGCCGTGTGCGATACGCACGCCGCCCAGAGTAATGAAATCGCCTTCAGCGAAACGGTGCACATCGTAGCCGTGGCCAATACGCATAAAAAAACGCCCCGATTTTTGTCAGGGCGTGATTCTACCTGCTTTGGCGAGTATTAGGCGTTTAGAGCACGCCCGTGATGTTGCAAGTGGTCGTCGATGAAACTGGCGATGAAGAAATAACTGTGGTCGTAGCCCGGTTGCACGCGCAAAGTCAGCGGGTGACCGGCCTGTTTCGCCGCTTGCTGCAAGGCTTCGG
This sequence comes from Pseudomonas sp. TMB3-21, assembly GCF_054898145.1. NCBI lineage: Bacteria > Pseudomonadati > Pseudomonadota > Gammaproteobacteria > Pseudomonadales > Pseudomonadaceae > Pseudomonas > Pseudomonas sp. TMB3-21. The sequence continues at coordinate 314,954 of NZ_CM142718.1, forward strand.
GTTTGAGCTGGGTAGCAAGGAAATCATCACGATCACCCTGGTCGACCAGCAGGGGCAGTTTCTTTTCAGCGTCGGCAATCAATGCGCAGGCATCCCACTCGCGCCACTTGGAACGGTCTTCGCCCAGATAACGGGAAAAGGCATTCTGGCCCCACGGGCAATCCATCGGATTGTTGATCGGCGAGAACGCCGACACCGACTGATAACGCCCCGGATTGCGCAACGCACAGACCAGCGCGCCGTGACCGCCCATGGAATGGCCGCTGATGCCACGCCTGGTGGATGCCGGGAAATGGGCTTCGACCAATGCCGGCAATTCCTGCACCACGTAATCATGCATCCGATAGTGCCGGGACCACGGTTCCTGCGTGGCATTCAGATAGAAACCTGCGCCGAGGCCGAAGTCCCAGGCGCCCTCCGGATCATCCGGCACGTCGGAACCGCGAGGGCTGGTGTCGGGCGCAACGATGATCAACCCGAGCTCAGCCGCCATGCGCATCGCGCCGGCCTTGTGCATAAAGTTTTCGTCGGTGCAGGTCAGGCCGGACAACCAGTACAACACCGGCAATTTGCCGCCCTGCTCTGCTTGCGGCGGCAGGTACACGGCGAACACCATGTCGCAGCCGAGCACGTCGGAACGGTGCTTGTAACGTTTATGCCAGCCGCCGAAACTTTTCTGGCAGGAGATATTTTCCAGGCTCATGACCGACCTCAGAAATGAATGACGGAACGGATGCTCTTGCCTTCATGCATCAGGTCAAACGCCTTGTTGATATCTTCCAGACCCATGGTGTGGGTGATGAAGGTATCGAGCGGGATTTCACCGGTCTCGGCCATCTCGACATAGCTTGGCAACTCGGTGCGACCACGCACGCCGCCGAACGCTGAACCACGCCAGACGCGCCCGGTGACCAACTGGAATGGGCGGGTGGCGATTTCCTGACCGGCACCGGCGACGCCGATAATCACCGATTCGCCCCAACCTTTGTGGCAGCACTCAAGTGCAGCGCGCATCAGTTGAACATTGCCGATGCACTCAAAGGAAAAATCGACGCCGCCATCGGTCATGTCGACGATGACTTCCTGGATCGGGCGATCGAAACCCTTCGGGTTCACACAATCGGTTGCACCCAACTGCTTGGCGATTTCGAATTTGGCCGGATTGATGTCGATCGCAATGATCCGTGCAGCCTTGGCCTTCACTGCGCCGATGACAGCCGACAGACCAATACCGCCGAGGCCGAAAATGGCCACGGTATCACCTGGTTTCACCTTGGCAGTGTTGAGCACAGCGCCGATGCCGGTGGTGACGCCGCAGCCCAGCAGGCACACTTTTTCCAGTGGCGCTTCTTTCTGAATCTTGGCGACGGAAATCTCCGGCAGCACGGTGTATTCGGAGAAAGTCGAAGTACCCATGTAGTGGAAAATCGGCTGACCCTTGTAGGAAAAGCGCGTGGTGCCGTCTGGCATCAGGCCTTTGCCCTGAGTCGAACGAATGGCCTGGCAGAGGTTGGTCTTGCCCGACAGGCAGAATTTGCACTGGCGGCATTCCGGGGTGTACAGCGGAATAACGTGATCGCCAACGGCAACCGAGGTCACACCTTCACCGATCGCTTCAACTACCGCGCCACCTTCGTGACCGAGAATCGACGGGAAGATGCCTTCCGGATCCGCGCCCGACAGCGTGTAGGCATCGGTATGGCAGACACCGGAGGCGACCACACGCAACAGCACTTCACCGGCCTTGGGCATGGCAACATCGACTTCAACGATCTCGAGCGGTTTTTTAGCCTCGAAGGCAACGGCGGCGCGCGACTTGATCATGTGTATCTCCAGTGGATATAAGCGAGAAGGAGAGTGTAATACGACGCTCAAAGGTGAATAATCCGGTCAAAAGCAAAACATTATTGCCGTACAGGGATAATCATTGATGTCAGAGAACCGCTGGGAAGGCATCGACGAGTTTGTCGCCGTGGCCGAATGCAGCCAATTCACCGCAGCCGCTGAGCGCCTTGGCGTTTCTTCCTCTCATATCAGTCGTCAGATCGTACGCCTCGAAGAGCGTCTTCAGACACGATTGCTGTACCGCAGCACTCGCCGGGTTACGCTCACCGAAGCCGGGCAGACATTTCTGCAGCACTGTCAGCGTTTGCAGGATGGTCGCGAAGAAGCCTTGCGCGCAGTCGGCGACCTGACGAGCGAACCCAAAGGCATGCTGCGCATGACCTGTGCCGTGGCGTATGGCGAGCGCTTTATCGTGCCGCTGGTGACTCGGTTCATGGGGATTTATCCGCAGCTTCGCGTCGATATCGAACTGAGCAACCGTCAGCTGGACCTGGTACACGAAGGCCTGGACCTGGCGATTCGCCTCGGTCGCTTGCAGGATTCAAGACTGGTAGCGACGCGTCTGGCCCCACGACGTATGTATCTGTGCGCGTCACCTTCCTACGTCGAGCGGTACGGTCGGCCACACAGCTTGTCGGAATTGAGCCGGCACAATTGCCTGATCGGCAGTACGGATGTCTGGCAGTTGGAACAGAACGGCAAGGAGTTTTCCCAACGAGTGCAGGGAAACTGGCGATGCAATAGTGGGCAAGCGGTACTGGAGGCGGCGCTACAAGGGGTCGGGTTGTGTCAGTTGCCGGATTACTACGTGCTGGAACATTTGCGCAGCGGTGCGCTGATTTCGCTGCTGGAAGCGCATCAGCCACCCAATACAGCGGTTTGGGCGCTGTATCCGCAGCAACGGCATCTGTCGCCGAAGGTGAGAAAGTTGGTGGATTATTTGAAGGAAGGGTTGGCGTTAAGGCCGGAGTATCGGAGCTGACAGTTGTGCTGCTTTGAGCACCGCTATCGCGAGCAGGCTCACTCCTACAGTGGATCTTTAGCAGGCACTCACTGGGTGAACACACAAAACGCTGTGGGAGTGAGCCTGCTCGCGATGACGGTATAACAGACACCTAATCAATCAAGGCCGATTAGCCCAACGCTGCCGCAGCCATTCAAGATCTTCAGGCCGCGTGACCTTGAGGTTATCCGAGCGACCTTCGATCAAGCGTGGCGCCAGACCTGCCCACTCTATCGCCGACGCCTCATCGGTAATCAGCGCATCAGCCACCAGACTGTCAGCCAGCGCCCGATGCAGCGGGCCGAGGCGAAACATCTGCGGGGTGTACGCTTGCCAGATCACGCTGCGATCCACGGTTTCAACCACGCGGCCATGTTTGTCGATGCGCTTTAAGGTATCGCGAGCCGGTACCGCCAACAGCCCGCCAACCGGATCATCAGCCAGCTCACTGAGTAGCTTGTCCAGATCATCGCGGCTCAGATTGGGCCGCGCTGCATCGTGCACCAGCACCCAGTCGTCATCGTCAGCGCCCAACGCATGTAAATGCAACAAGGCATTGAGCACTGACCCGGAACGCTCGGCGCCGCCATCTACCCGCTGAATGCGCGAATCGGAAGCACAGGGCAAACCGGGCCAGTAAGGATCATCCACCGCCAGACTCACCACCAACCCCTTCAGGGCAGGATGCTCAAGGAAACAGCCGAGGCTGTGTTCGAGAATTGTGCGCCCGCCCAATTGCAGATATTGCTTGGGACGGTCCGCAGCCATACGGGCACCGACGCCCGCGGCAGGAACTACGGCCCAGAAGGCCGGTATCGAGGAATTCATTGTGCGAGCTGGTAAAGGGTTTCACCGTCCTTGACCATGCCCAATTCATGACGAGCCCGCTCTTCCACGGTCTCCATGCCTTTTTTCAGCTCACTGACTTCGGCGTCCATCACCCGATTGCGCTCCAGCAAGCCTTCGTTCTCAGCGTGCTGCTCGGCGATTTGCTGAGTCAGCTCGGCCACTTGCGCAAGGCTGCCATTACCGACCCACAGGCGGTATTGCAGGCCCGCCAGCAGCAGGAGCAAAACGAGGAACAACCAATTGGGACTGCGCATCGAATATCGGGTATCCAGTGAAAAAAGACAGCCATGCCAAACTTTGAAGCATCTGATAGCACGAAGCCTGGAAAACCCAGGCTTGTGCTGATAAGGCATCAGATTAGTGGCAAATCCATCGCTGTCGCGATTTTTCCGACACTATCCGCTGACTTTTTAACAGTCAACGCTTAACCGCGGAACTCGCTACGGCCGTTGTACTTGGCTTTGCCGTTCAACTGCTCTTCGATACGCAGCAGTTGGTTGTACTTGGACACGCGATCCGAACGGCACAGCGAGCCTGTCTTGATCTGGCCAGCCGCAGTGCCCACTGCCAGGTCGGCAATGGTCGAGTCTTCGGTTTCGCCGGAGCGGTGCGAGATCACAGCGGTGTAACCAGCGGCCTTGGCCATCTGGATGGCTTCCAGAGTTTCGGTCAATGTGCCGATCTGGTTGAACTTGATCAGGATCGAGTTGGCGATCTTTTTATCGATGCCTTCTTTCAGGATCTTGGTGTTGGTGACGAACAGGTCGTCGCCTACCAGCTGAACCTTCTCGCCGATCTTGTCGGTGAGGATTTTCCAGCCTGCCCAGTCGGACTCGTCCAGGCCATCTTCAATGGAGATGATCGGGTAACGCTCGGTCAGGCCTTTGAGGTAATCGGCGAAACCTTCAGCGGTGAAGACCTGGCCTTCGCCGGACAGGTTGTATTTACCGTCTTCGTAGAACTCGCTGGCGGCGCAGTCCAGAGCCAGGGTCACGTCGGTGCCCAGCGTGTACCCGGCGTTGGCCACGGCTTCGGAAATGACTTTCAGCGCGTCTTCGTTGGAAGCCAGGTTCGGCGCGAAACCACCTTCGTCACCCACTGCAGTGCTCAGGCCACGGGCCTTCAGCACGGCTTTGAGGTGATGGAAAATCTCGGTGCCCATGCGCAGACCTTCCGAGAAAGACTTGGCGCCAACCGGCTGCACCATGAATTCCTGGATGTCGACGTTGTTATCGGCGTGCTCGCCACCGTTGATGATATTCATCATCGGCACCGGCATCGAGTACACACCCGGCGTGCGGTTCAGGTTGGCGATGTGAGCGTACAGCGGCAGGTCCTGGTCCTGCGCAGCTGCCTTGGCGGCGGCCAGGGAAACGGCGAGGATCGCGTTGGCGCCCAGGGTCGCTTTGTTTTCGGTACCGTCCAGCTTGATCATCGCGTGATCCAGCGCTTTCTGGTCGCTTGGATCAGTGCCCAACAGCAGGTCGCGGATCGGACCGTTGATGTTGGCGACAGCTTTCAGAACGCCCTTGCCCAGGTAACGGCTCTTGTCGCCATCACGCAGCTCGAGTGCTTCACGCGAGCCAGTGGAAGCACCGGACGGCGCGCAAGCACTGCCGATGATGCCGTTATCGAGAAGCACGTCCGCTTCCACGGTGGGATTGCCCCGGGAGTCGAGAACTTCACGACCTTTGATGTCGACTATTTTTGCCATTGTTGTAAACACTCCAAAGTTGACGAAAACGCTCTGTACCGATCGATTTATACTTTTGGATCACATAATTCTGTAGGAGCCGGCTTGCTGGCGATGGCGTGTTCAAGATCGCCATCGCCAGCAAGCTGGCTCCTACGGTGGGAATTCGCTGTTACGCGGTTTCTACGACCGGAAAACTCTTCACCAGTTCGTCCAGGGCTTTGAGTTGGGCCAGGAATGGCTCCAGTTTGTCCAGGCGCAACGCGCAAGGACCGTCGCACTTGGCGTTGTCCGGATCCGGATGCGCTTCAAGGAACAGACCGGCAAGCGACTGACTCATGCCGGCTTTCGCCAGATCGAGGACTTGAGCGCGACGACCGCCAGCGGAATCGGCACGACCACCCGGCATTTGCAGCGCGTGGGTCACGTCGAAAAACACCGGGTATTCGAACTGCTTCATGATGCCGAAACCGAGCATGTCGACGACCAGGTTGTTGTAGCCGAAGCTTGAACCGCGTTCGCAGAGAATCAACTGGTCGTTACCCGCTTCAACGCATTTGCTCAGGATGTGTTTCATTTCCTGAGGAGCGAGGAACTGGGCTTTCTTGATGTTGATGACTGCGCCGGTCTTGGCCATCGCAACCACGAGATCGGTCTGGCGAGACAGGAAAGCCGGCAACTGGATGATGTCGCAGACTTCAGCAACGACCGCAGCCTGGTCCGGTTCGTGGACGTCCGTGATGATCGGCACGCCGAAGGCTTGCTTGATGTCCTGGAAAATCCGCATGCCCTCTTCCAGGCCGGGGCCACGGTAAGAGGTCACGGAAGAACGGTTGGCCTTGTCGAAGCTGGCCTTGAACACGTAAGGGATACCGAGCTTTTCGGTAACCTTTACGTACTCTTCGCAAACCTGCATGGCCATGTCGCGACTTTCCAGCACGTTCATGCCACCGAACAGCACCATTGGCTTGTCGTTGGCAATTTCGATATCGCCTACACGGATGATCTTCTGCGCCATTGGAGTTACGCCTTCTTCTGGTGTTGAGCCAAAGCAGCTTTGACGAAACCGCTGAACAACGGGTGACCGTCGCGTGGCGTCGAGGTGAACTCAGGGTGGAACTGGCATGCGACGAACCATGGATGATCCGGCGCTTCAACCACTTCGACCAGCGCGCCATCACCGGAGCGACCGGAGATTTTCAGGCCGGCTTCCATGATCTGCGGCAGCAGGTTGTTGTTCACTTCGTAACGATGGCGGTGGCGCTCGACGATCACGTCTTTGGCGTAGCAGTCGTGCACCAGCGAACCCGGTTCCAGCAGGCAGTCCTGTGCGCCGAGGCGCATGGTCCCGCCCAGGTCGGACGTTTCGGTACGGGTTTCAACGGCGCCGGTGGCATCTTCCCACTCGGTGATCAGACCCACGACCGGGTGACCGCTGGCGCGATCGAACTCGGTGGAGTTGGCGTCTTTCCAGCCCAGCACGTTACGCGCGAACTCGATCACGGCCACTTGCATGCCCAGGCAGATGCCGAGGTAAGGCACCTTGTTTTCGCGAGCGAACTGAACAGCAGTAATTTTGCCTTCCACGCCGCGCAGGCCGAAGCCGCCTGGTACGAGGATCGCGTCGACACCTTCCAGCAGCGCAGTGCCCTGGTTTTCGATGTCTTCGGAATCGATGTAGCGCAGGTTGACCTTGGTACGGTTGCTGATGCCGGCGTGACTCATCGCTTCGATCAACGACTTGTAAGCGTCCAGCAGCTCCATGTACTTGCCGACCATCGCGATGGTCACTTCGTGTTCAGGGTTGAGCTTGGCGTCAACCACCGCTTCCCACTCGGACAGATCGGCACCGCCACACTGCAGGCCGAAACGCTCGACCACAAAATCGTCCAGACCCTGCGAATGCAGGATGCCCGGGATCTTGTAGATGGTGTCGGCGTCTTCCAGCGCGATCACCGCACGCTCTTCAACGTTGGTGAATTGTGCGATCTTGCGGCGCGAGGAAATGTCGATCGGATGATCGGAGCGGCACACCAGCACGTCAGGTTGCAGGCCGATGGAACGCAGTTCCTTGACCGAGTGCTGGGTTGGCTTGGTTTTGGTTTCGCCGGCGGTGGCGATGTACGGCACCAGCGTCAGGTGCATCAGCATCGCGCGCTTGGCGCCGACTTCGAAACGCAACTGGCGAATCGCCTCGAGGAACGGTTGCGATTCGATGTCACCCACGGTGCCACCGATCTCGACCATCGCCACGTCGGCATCGCCGGCGCCCTTGATGATCCGGCGCTTGATCTCGTCGGTGATGTGCGGGATGACCTGAATGGTCGCACCCAGATAATCACCACGGCGTTCTTTGCGCAGCACGTGTTCGTAGACCCGGCCGGTGGTGAAGTTGTTGTTCTGGGTCATGGTCGTGCGGATGAACCGCTCGTAGTGACCCAGGTCCAGGTCGGTCTCGGCGCCGTCGTGGGTGACGAACACTTCACCGTGCTGGAACGGGCTCATGGTGCCCGGGTCAACGTTGATGTACGGGTCCAGCTTCAGCATGGTGACCTTAAGTCCCCGCGCCTCCAGGATGGCCGCCAATGAAGCCGAGGCAATGCCTTTCCCCAATGAAGAAACAACACCGCCCGTGACGAATATGTAGCGCGTCATGAAAAACCCTAGAAGTCTGCGTTAAAGCGGTCCGAGCCGCCGGGGAAAGCGAAGGAAGGCCGAAGCCCCCGATCACCTGCATTAATCACAGTGCAACCTTCGAAAAAACCGCCGCGTTGGGACAGACCGGAAAATGAAACACCGGTACGTTGCTCGCTACACATTTTTTGGAATCGCCCAGCAAAGACTGCTTGGTAATCGGCAACTCCTGCAATTCAGGCGAATCCACAGAAGTTGTATCAAGAAGGGAGCGTAGTCTACCGGAAAGCCCCTATCAGCTCAAACCTTGATCTTCGCTCGGCGGCTGCCAATGCAAATTCCAGCCGTGCGGCCCGCTGCCATTCAAGCCCCGCAGGTTGGCCACCGCCAGCAATTGCTCACCCTGATACAGCAGCGGCAATCTGCCACGGACGAACCCGGGAACCGCACTTTCATTGAGCAAGCGCTTGAGATCGCGATGCCCACGCCCGGGCAGATACATGACTTCGCCACCTTCACGATAGCGCACCTGCAACGGTCCATTCGGGGCGCTTCCGCTGATCGTCAGCACGCCGTTATCCGGCAACGTCAGGGCTTTTGCTGGCTCCAGCCATTGGGTTGAAGCAAGTGGATGGAGCAACCAGGCGCCGGACAGCCACCAGACTCGCCCACCAGCCCGATGCAGCTCGCCCTGCGACAGCCGCCAGATCGGTCGGGCGTCGCCTGTGGCATCGCGCAAGTTCTCCCAGCCCGACCAATGGTCGCTGTCGGGCAAGCTGGTCAATGGCGAGAGCCAGTGACTGAGCGCATTACGCTGGCGAGCGGCGGACAGCATTGCGAGCGGTGTCAGTTCCAGGGAAGGCACACCCAGCCAGTCGAATTCGCTGGCGATGTGCGCGGAGGCCAGATCAATCCGCGCCAGCTCATCGAGCAATACCTGCGCCTCACGCAGGTGCGCCGCGCTGCGGGCCATGTTCGACGCAGCTTGGGGCCAACGCTCAGTCAACGCCGGGAAGACCTGATGGCGAAGATAGTTGCGCGAGAATCGACGGTCCTCGTTTGATGGATCCTCGATCCAGCTCAGCCCGTGCTCGGTGGCATAGGCTTGCAGCTGTGCGCGCGTGACCTCCAGCAACGGACGCAGCAAATGCCCGCTGCCCAACGAACGCTGACGCGGCATTCCTGCCAACCCTCTCACCCCTGCCCCACGCAGCAAACGGAACAACAAGGTTTCCGCCTGATCGTCGCGATGTTGACCGGTGAGCAATACGTCACCGGCCTGGGTGGCTGCGTTGAAAGCGTCATACCGCGCATCTCGCGCTGCACGTTCGAGGCTGGCGCCTGGCTGAACCTGCACGCGGATCACCTGCAACGGCACGCCCAATGCGTCACAGACCGACTGACAATGTTGCGGCCACGCATCCGCCGCCGCCTGAAGACCGTGGTGAACGTGGATGGCTTCGAGTTTGGGGAGGAATGTGGTTTCTGCGAGGTGTACTAGCAAATGCAGCAGGACGGTTGAATCGAAGCCACCGGAGAAAGCGACGCGCCACGTCGTTGCTTCGCGCCACGGTTTCAGACTCATCAAAAGCCGGGAAGGCAAATCAATCGTGGGCCGATCCATATCTTTCCCTTTGCACAAATCAAATGTGGGAGCGAGCCTGCTCGCGATGGCGGTCGAACAGTCAACCAATCCGTTGAGTGTTAAACCGCTTTCGCGAGCAAGCCCGCTCCCACATGGGTACTGCGCGCTCGGCTTAGAGACCGTAGCTCATCAGGCGCTCGTAACGACGGGTCAACAGCGCTTCGGTGTCGAATTCCTTGAGCATCGCCAATTGCGAGCTCAATTCCGCGCGGATCGAGGCTGCGGCAACGGCAGGATTGCGATGAGCGCCGCCCAGCGGTTCGCCGATCACTTTGTCGACGATGCCCAAACCTTTCAAACGCTCCGCGGTAATGCCCATGGCTTCTGCGGCATCCGGCGCTTTCTCGGCGGTCTTCCACAGAATCGAGGCACAGCCTTCCGGCGAAATCACCGCATAGGTCGAGTACTGCAGCATGTTCAACTGGTCGCAAACGCCGATGGCCAGCGCACCACCGGAACCACCCTCACCGATCACGGTGGCGATGATTGGGGTTTTCAGGCGAGCCATGACACGCAGGTTCCAGGCGATCGCTTCGCTCTGGTTGCGCTCTTCGGCGTCGATGCCAGGGTAAGCGCCAGGGGTGTCGATGAAGGTCAGGATCGGCATTTTGAAACGCTCGGCCATTTCCATCAGGCGGCACGCTTTGCGATAGCCTTCCGGACGTGGCATGCCGAAGTTGCGACGAACTTTTTCGCGCACTTCGCGGCCCTTCTGGTGACCGATGATCATCACCGGCTGGTCGTCGAGACGGGCAACGCCGCCAACGATCGCAGCGTCGTCGGAGAAGTGACGGTCGCCGTGCAGCTCATCGAACTCGGTGAAGATGTGTTCGATATAGTCCAGGGTGTAAGGGCGTTTCGGGTGACGCGCCAGACGCGCGATCTGCCAGCTGGTCAGCTTGCCGAAGATGTCTTCGGTGAGCATGCTGCTTTTTTCCTGCAGGCGGGAGATCTCATCGCCGATATTCAGCGAATTGTCGTTACCGACCAAGCGCAATTCTTCGATCTTGGCTTGCAGGTCGGCGATCGGCTGTTCGAAATCTAGAAAATTCGGGTTCATAGGCGTCCGTCTAGGGTCGACGTCCAAGAGAGCTTGGGCCGGCCGGTTGTCTATTCGCGCCCTACCTTAAGGGACAGGCGCGTTCAGGTCGAGATTAAAAAATGTGGTCGAGATCAGCCTCCGCTCTTCATGGCAAAGAATGAAGCCTGACCGTCAACGGTATTGGAGGAAGACGTTGTCTCGCCCGAACTGGTCACGCAGGGCTTGAATCAGCGTATCCGCCGGGTCGATTCGCCAGGTCTCGCCGAACTGCAGCAAGGCCTTGGCATCGGGGCTCGTGTATTCCATGGTGATCGGGCACGCGCCGCGGTGGCGCTTGAACAGCTCACCCAACCAGCGTAGCTGATCGCCCTTGAGGTCTTTGGACTGCAGCTTCAGACGCAGGCTTTCGGCAAGATTGGTGCGCGCGTCTTCCATGCTCATCACGCGTTTGACTCGCAGGCGCAAACCGCCGGAGAAATCATCGTTGCTGACCTCGCCTTCGACCACCACCATTGCGTCGGTCTGCAACAGCGACTGTGCCGAATGGAAAGCCTCGGCGAACAATGAGGCCTCGATCCGCCCGGAACGGTCATCAAGGGTGATGAAGCCCATCTTGTCGCCCTTTTTGTTCTTCATCACGCGCAACGCGATGATCATGCCGGCGACGGTCTGCGTGTCGCGCGCAGGCTTCAGGTCGATGATGCGCTGACGGGCAAACCGACGGATCTCACCTTCGTATTCGTCGATGGGGTGACCGGTCAGGTACAGGCCAAGGGTGTCTTTTTCGCCTTTGAGGCGTTCCTTCAACGTCAGCTCTTTCGCCTTGCGGTGATTGGCGTAGACATCCGCGTCCGCTTCGACGAACAGCCCGCCAAACAGGTCGGCGTGGCCACTGTCGTGGGTGCGCGCGGTTTGTTCGGCGGCCTTGATCGCGCCTTCCATGGCCGTCAGCAAGATGGCACGGTTCTGGTCGATGCTGGCTTGATAGGCCTTCGGCTCGTCGTGGAAGCACGGCCCGAGACGATCCAGCGCACCACTGCGGATCAGGCCATCCAGCGTTCGCTTGTTGATTCGCTTGAGGTCGACGCGCGCGCAAAAATCGAACAGGTCCTTGAACGGCCCGTCCTGGCGCGCCTCGGTAATGGCCTCGACCGGGCCTTCACCCACACCTTTGATTGCGCCGAGACCGTAAATGATCCGGCCCTCGTCGTTCACCGTGAATTTGAACTCGGAGGTATTCACATCCGGCGCGTCGAGACGCAGCTTCATGGTGCGAATTTCTTCGATCAAGGTCACGACCTTGTCGGTGTTGTGCATGTCCGCCGACAACACCGCCGCCATGAACGGCGCCGGGTAGTGGGTCTTCAGCCATGCGGTCTGATACGACACCAGCCCGTATGCGGCGGAGTGAGACTTGTTGAAGCCGTAACCGGCGAATTTTTCCACCAGGTCGAAAATGTTACCGGCCAGGTCGGCATCAATGTTGTTGGTCGCGCAACCTTCAATGAAACCGCCGCGCTGCTTGGCCATTTCTTCAGGCTTTTTCTTACCCATGGCCCGACGCAGCATGTCCGCACCGCCGAGGGTGTAACCGGCCATGACCTGGGCAATCTGCATCACCTGTTCCTGATACAGGATGATGCCGTAGGTCGGCGCCAGCACCGGCTTGAGGCCTTCGTACTGATAGTCTGAGTGCGGGTACGCCAGTTCGGCACGCCCGTGCTTACGGTTGATAAAGTCGTCAACCATGCCCGACTGCAGCGGGCCGGGACGGAACAGGGCCACCAGTGCGATCAAGTCTTCGAGGCAGTCGGGCTTGAGCTTTTTGATCAGCTCCTTCATGCCCCGCGACTCGAGCTGGAACACCGCCGTGGTTTCGGCTTTTTGCAGCAACTGATAGGTCGGTTTGTCGTCGAGCGGAATAAAAGCGATGTCGAGCGGCGGCTCATCGACCTTGGCACGGTCGCGGTTGATGGTTTTCAACGCCCAGTCGATGACTGTGAGGGTACGCAAGCCGAGGAAGTCGAATTTCACCAGGCCGGCGGCTTCAACGTCATCCTTGTCGAACTGGGTTACCAGGCCATCGCCGGCTTCGTCGCAATAGATCGGCGAGAAGTCGGTCAGCTTGGTCGGCGCGATGACCACGCCACCGGCGTGCTTGCCGACGTTACGCACCACGCCTTCGAGCTTGCGCGCCATCTCCCAGATTTCCGCAGCTTCCTCATCGACCTTGATGAAGTCGCGCAGGATCTCTTCCTGCTCGTAAGCTTTTTCCAGGGTCATGCCGACTTCGAACGGGATCATCTTCGACAGACGATCCGCCAGGCCGTAGGACTTGCCCTGCACGCGAGCCACGTCACGCACCACAGCTTTGGCCGCCATGGAACCGAAGGTGATGATCTGGCTCACCGCGTTACGGCCGTACTTTTCGGCCACGTAGTCGATCACGCGGTCACGGCCGTCCATGCAGAAGTCGACGTCGAAGTCGGGCATGGAAACCCGTTCCGGGTTAAGGAAACGTTCGAACAGCAGGTCATATTCCAGCGGATCGAGGTCGGTGATCTTCTGCACATAGGCTACCAGCGAACCGGCACCCGACCCCCGTCCGGGACCGACCGGCACGCCATTGCTCTTGGCCCACTGGATGAAGTCCATCACGATCAGGAAGTAACCCGGGAAGCCCATCTGGATAATGATATCCAGCTCGAAATTCAGCCGATCGACGTACACCTGCCGCTTGGCTTCGTAGTCTTCGGTGGTGTCTTTGGGCAGCAGAACACTCAGGCGGTCTTCCAGACCATCGAACGACACCTTGCGGAAATACTCGTCGATGGTCATGCCATCGGGAATCGGGAAGTTAGGCAAAAAGTGCTTGCCCAGCTTCACTTCGATATTGCATCGCTTGGCGATCTCGACGGTGTTCTGCAGCGCCTCGGGAATGTCGCTGAACAGCTCGGCCATTTCCTCGGCGCTTTTGAGATACTGCTGATCGCTGTAATTCTTCGACCGCCGCGGATCGTCGAGGGCGCGGCCCTCACCGATGCAGACGCGGGTCTCGTGGGCCTCGAAATCTTCCTGCTTGATGAAGCGCACATCGTTGGTCGCCACCAGCGGCGCGCCGATTTTCTCGGCCAGGGCCACGGCAGCGTGCAATTGTTCTTCATCGTTCGGGCGGCTGGTGCGCTGGATTTCCAGATAGAAGCGGTCCGGGAACACCGCCATCCATTCGCGGGCGAGGGTTTCCGCTTCAGCAGGATTGCCGCCGAGCAGTGCCAGGCCGATTTCGCCTTCCTTCGCCGCCGACAACATGATCAGGCCTTCGCTGGCCTCGGCCACCCACTCGCGCTCGATGATGATCGAGCCATTGCGCTGGCCGTCAATGAAGCCACGGGAGATCAGTTCAGTCAGGTTGCGATAGCCCACGGCGTTCATCGCCAGCAGGCTGATCCGGCTGAGGGCGTTGTCCGGATCCTTGTTCGACAGCCACAGGTCAGCGCCGCAGATCGGCTTGATCCCTGCGCCCATGGCCGCTTTATAAAATTTGACCAGAGAACACATGTTGTTCTGGTCAGTGACCGCCACGGCGGGCATGTTCATGCCGACCAGGGTCTTGACCAGCGGTTTGATCCGCACCAGACCGTCGACCAGGGAGTATTCAGAGTGCAGGCGTAGATGAACGAATGAAGCCGGCATGGTGATCCTGTCTGTGAGCATGAAAACAACAAGGCCCGGATTGTACCGGGCCTTGGCGAAAACATCAGCCTTGCGACTAACCCTCGATCAGGATTTCCCGCGCTTCATACGCCATGCGAACAGGCGCAAACGAACGCCGGTGAATCGGGGTTGGGCCCAGACGCGCCAACGCCTCAAGATGTGCAGGGGTCGGGTAACCCTTGTGGCCGCCGATTCCGTAGCCCGGGTAAATCAGTTCGAAGGCAGCCATCTCGCGGTCGCGGCTGACCTTGGCCAGAATCGACGCCGCGGCGATGGCCGGAACCTTGCCATCGCCCTGAATCACCGCTTCGGCGCGCATGGACAACTTCGGGCAACGGTTACCGTCGATCATCGCCAGTTTAGGCTGGATGTGCAGACCTTCGATGGCGCGCTGCATGGCCAGCATGGTGGCGTGCAGGATGTTCAGCTGATCGATTTCATCGACTTCCGCTCGTGCAATGCTCCAGCTGAGCGCTTTTTCGCAAATTTCGTCATAAAGCTTTTCACGGCGGGCTTCGGTCAGTTTCTTCGAATCATTAAGGCCCAGAATCGGCCGCTTTGGATCGAGAATGACCGCCGCCGTGACGACTGCGCCACAGAGCGGGCCGCGACCGACTTCGTCGACACCGGCAACCATGTCTTCGAGCTCGGCGACCAAGGTGAAATCCAGCCCCATCTGCACGCTGTTTTTTGTCATTTTGTTTCGCCAATCAATTTCAACACCGCGTCCGCCGCCTGATTGGAGGCATCCAGACGCAACGTCCGGTGAATTTCATCGAAGCCGCGAGTCTGTTCCTCGCCACCTTCGATCAGGGGCGACAACGTCTGTGCCAGCGCCTCGACCGTTGCATCGTCCTGCAACAACTCCGGCACCAACAGACGCTGGGCCAAGAGGTTCGGCAACGACACATAGGGGCTCTTGACCATGCGCTTGAGAATCCAGAACGTCAGTGGCGCCAAACGATAGGCCACCACCATCGGCCGTTTGTACAACAACGCTTCAAGCGTAGCCGTTCCGGAGGCAATCAGCACCGCATCGCATGCGGCGAGGGCCAGATGCGATTTGCCATCCAGCAGGGTCAGCGGCAGGTCTCGACCAACCAGCAATTCTTCAAGCTGCTTGCGCCGCTCAGGGCTGGCGCACGGCATGACGAACCGGACGCCGGGACGCATAGCGCGCAAACGTTGAGCGGTATCGAGGAACAGAGCACCGAGGCGCCCGACTTCACCCCCACGACTGCCGGGCATCAGGGCGACCAGCGGCCCGTCAGGCAAACCGAGCTCGGCGCGCGCGGCGGCGCGATCAGCTTGGAGCGGAATCGCGTCCGCAAGGGAGTGCCCGACAAACCGCACCGGCACGCCCTTCTCTTCATAAAATTTTGCTTCAAACGGAAACAGCGTCAGCATCAGGTCGCAGCCTTCGCGAATCTTCAGCACACGCTTCTGCCGCCATGCCCAGACGGAAGGGCTGACGTAATGCACGGTCTTGATGCCGGCCTGACGGAGTTTGAGTTCGATATTGAGGGTGAAGTCTGGAGCATCGATGCCGATGAACACATCCGGCTTCTCGGCGATCAGGTCGGCGATCAGCTTCTTGCGGCGTTTGAGCAACTCGCGCAGCCGGCCGAGCACTTCCACCAGGCCCATGACCGAAAGACGTTCCATCGGGAAATACGAGGTCAGCCCTTCAGCCTGCATCAACGGGCCGCCAACGCCGATGAACTCGACTGCCGGGTGCCGGACCTTGAGCGCACGCATGAGACCGGCGCCCAGAATGTCACCGGAAGCCTCACCCGCCACCAGCGCAATACGCAGATTAGCCATGATTAACGCGTGATGCCGCGGGTCGAAGACTGGATGGAGTCACGAAACACCGCGACTTCCGGAAACTGTGCCGACGATTCAGCCAGCTCGCCGAGCGCCTGCTCGACCGTCAGGCCCTGGCGGTAAACCACCTTGTAGGCGCGACGCAATGCATGGATCGCTTCTTCGCTGAAACCCCGACGGCGCATGCCTTCGAAGTTCATGCTGCGCGCTTCGGCCGGGTTGCCGAATACCGTGACGTACGCCGGAACGTCCTTGCCAATGGCCGTGCCCATGCCGGAAAAGCTGTGGGCACCAATGTGGCAATACTGATGAACCAGGGTAAAACCGGACAGGATCGCCCAGTCGGCAACGTGCACGTGGCCGGCCAACGCCGTGTTGTTGACCAGAATGCAGTGATTGCCGATGACGCTGTCGTGCCCGATGTGGGCGTATGCCATGATCAGGTTGTGATCGCCCAGGGTCGTTTCCGAACGGTCCTGAACAGTCCCGCGATGAATCGTCACGCCTTCGCGAATGACGTTGTGATCACCGATGACCAGGCGGGTTTCTTCGCCTTTGTACTTCAGGTCCGGCGTGTCTTCGCCCACTGAAGAAAACTGGTAGATACGGTTGTGCTTACCAATTCGAGTCGGGCCTTTGAGAATTACATGCGGCCCGATCACTGTTCCCTCGCCGATTTCCACACCTGCGCCGACGATCGACCATGGGCCAACCTCGACGTCGGCGGCCAGAACGGCCGTCGGATCGATGATTGCGCGAGGGTCAATCAAACTCATAGTTTGCGTTCCGCGCAGATGATTTCAGCGGAGCAGACTGGCTTGCCGTCGACCGAAGCCTGGCATTCGAACTTCCAGATCTGACGCTTGCAGCTCAGGAACTTGGCTTCGAGGATCAACTGATCGCCCGGCAGAACCGGCTGACGGAAACGCAGCTTGTCGGAGCCAACGAAGTAGTAAAGCGTGCCATCAGCCGGCTTCACGTCGAGCATTTTGAAACCAAGGATCCCGGCAGCCTGAGCCATCGCTTCGATGATCAATACGCCCGGCATGATCGGATGCGCAGGGAAGTGACCATTGAAGAACGGTTCGTTGATGCTGACATTCTTGTAGGCGCGAATGCGCTTGCCTTCCACATCCAGATCCACGACCCGGTCCACCAGCAGGAACGGGTAACGGTGAGGCAGGTATTCGCGAATCTCGTTGATGTCCATCATTTCGGGGGGAAGCCTATGTAAAGATTGGGAGCGCGCGACTGACGCGCGCCCCTCTAGCAAATCAAGGAGGCAGTCTAGCGGCTGTGCACACTTGATATGGAAATGGTATCAGCCATCTGATGAAGCATTACCGTCAGGGGTCACTTCCCCTACTCGCTTTTCCAGCTGTCGTAACCGTCGAGCAATGTCATCGAGCTGACGCAGTCGCGCCGCGCTTTTGCGCCATTCGGCAGCCGGCTGCATGGCCGTGCCGGAAGAATAGGAACCTGGCTCGGTAATCGAGTGGGTCACCATGGTCATCCCGGTGATGAAAACCTTGTCGCAAATCTCGATATGCCCCACCAGACCGACGCCACCGGCGAGCATGCAGTGCTTGCCGATTTTGGTGCTGCCGGAGATGCCCACACACGCAGCCATGGCGGTGTGATCACCGATCTGCACGTTATGGGCAATCTGGATCTGATTGTCGAGCTTGACGCCATTACCAATGACCGTATCCGCCAGCGCACCACGGTCGATGGCGGTATTGACGCCAATCTCCACATCGTCGCCGACCAGCACACCACCGATCTGGGCGATTTTCTGCCAGATGCCTTTCTCGTTGGCAAAGCCGAAGCCTTCACCACCGAGCACTGCACCGGACTGAATCACCACCCGCTTGCCAATGCGCACGTCGTGATACAACGTGACTCTGGGGGCGAGCCAACCACCCCTGCCTATCTGGCTGCGCGCACCGATAAAACAGTGCGCGCCAATGGTCACGCCTGCGCCGATAAGCGCTTTGCTTTCAATGACGGCAAAGGCACCAATACTGGCCGCCGGATCCACCACGGCGTCGTCAGCCACAACCGCAGTCGGGTGTATGCCGGTGGCTGCCTTGGGTTTGGGATCGAATAGATGAGAAATCCGGGCGTACGCAAGGTACGGATCGGGAACGATCAGCACATCACCTACATACCCTTCGGCATCTGCGGCCTTCAGCAACAACGCGGCGGCCCGGCAGTCCACCAGGTATTTACGGTATTGAGGATTTGCCAGAAAGCTCAACTGAGCTGGGCCAGCCTCTTGCAAAGTGGCTAGCCCAGTGATTTCCTTCTCCGCGTCGCCACGCAAGGTGGCGCCGAGGAACTCGGCCAACTGGCCGAGTTTCATAGTCGCTGTCATGGATTACTTCAGCTGATTCATGCGCTCGATGACTTGGCGGGTGATGTCGTACTGAGGCTTGACATCAATCACTGCGCCACGCTCGAAAACCAGGTCGAAAGCACCTTTCTTGATGACTTCTTCCACAGCGCTGTCCAGTTTCGGCTTCAACTGCTTCAGCATCTCACGGTCGGCAACGGCTTTGGCTTCGTTCAGTTCTTTGGACTGGAACTGGAAGTCACGGGCCTTTTGCTTGAATTCAAGCTCGAGACGCTCGCGCTCGCCTTGCTGCATTTTGTCGCCGCCCGCCATCAGACGGTCCTGAATGCCTTTGGCACTGCTTTCCAGTGTCTTGAGCTTGCTCAGCTGAGGCCCGAATTTTTTCTCGGCATCCACAGCGTATTTCTTCGCCGCGTTAGATTCCAGCAGGGCCATCTGATAATTCAGGACGGCGATTTTCATGTCGGCAAAAGCCGGGCCTGCTACCAGTACGGTTGCCAGGAGAACCAATTGAGTCAACTTACGCACGATGCACTCCTACAAAATCCATTGTCGTTATCTTGGGTCAGACGCTTAGAACGTCTGGCCGAGGGAGAATTGGAACACTTGTGTTTCAGCCTCATCCGGTTTCTTGATCGGCATTGCCAACGCGAAACTCAAAGGACCCAGTGCGGTGACCCATGTCACACCCACACCGACGGAGCTGGCCATGTTGCTCAGGCTGATTTCGTTGCACTTGGTATTGGACTTCGTGCCATCGGTATTGGTGGTATCCGAGCAAGACGAGTCGAAAACGTTACCCACATCCCAGAATACCGAAGTGCGCAGGGAACGTTGATCCTTGACGAACGGCAGAGGAAACAGAAGCTCTACACCACCCTGGATCAGGACGTTACCACCAAACGGCAGCGGATCCTGGTCAGGGTCCTCCGCCGTGCCAGGGTTTGTACCCTTACTTGGCGTACTGCGCGGACCCAGCGTGCTGTCTTTGAAGCCACGAACCGAGTTGAAACCACCGGCGTAGTAGTTCTCGTAGAAAGGCAAGCCGTCGGTCGAACCGTATCCGTCGCCGTAACCCAGCTCGGTGTGCAAGCGCATGGTGTAATTTTCGGACAACGGCTGGAACAACTGGCCACGGTAATCAAGCTTGAAGAACGACAGGTCGCTGCCTGGCGTCGTGGTTTCCAGCACCAGGCTCTGGGAGCGACCACGTGTGGCCAGCACACCTTTGTTCAACGTCGACTCGGACCAACCGGCCGAAGCCTTGAAGTTCAGGTACTTGTCGCCTTCCTTGTTCACGAAGTCGAAAATCTCGTCGACGGTGTAAACGCCGGTTTTGATAGTGTCCTGTTGTGCTGTCAGGCCGAAGGTCAGACGCGAGGTCTCGCTGATCGGGTAACCGACATTGACGCCCGCACCCAGACTGTCGACAGCATAGCTGGCGATATCGGTTTCGAGATCATCGTAGTCAGTGGTGCGATAGAACGCGTTGTAACCCAGGCTCACACCGTCAACTGTCCAGTACGGGTCGACATAACCGAAGTTATAGCGGCTCTGGTATTCACTACGGGTCAGGCCGACGCTGACCTTGTTACCAGTACCGAGGAAGTTGTTCTGGGTGATCGAGCCACCAAGAATCAGACCGGCACTCTGAGCGAAACCGACGCTCGCGGTAATCGAACCGGATGCCTGCTCTTCAACGCTGTAATTCACATCAACCTGGTCATCGACGCCTGGCACCGCTGGCGTTTCGACGTTGACTTCCTTGAAGAAGCCCAGACGCTCAAGACGGGTCTTGGACTGGTCAATCAAATAGGTCGATGCCCAGCCACCTTCCATCTGACGCATTTCACGGCGCAGAACTTCGTCTTCCGACTTGGTGTTGCCACGGAAGTTGATGCGGTTGACGTAAGCACGTTTGCCCGGATCGACAGCAAAAGTGATATCGACGGTGTTGTCTTCATCATGAGGCTGAGGCACGCCGTTTACGTTGGCGAAGGTGTAGCCCTCGTTACCCAGTCGGCGGGTGATCAGTTCGGACGTAGTGGTCATCAGCTTGCGCGAGAACACCTGGCCTTTCTGCACCAGCAGCAAAGATTTGACCTGGTCCTCAGGGACTTTCAGGTCACCACTGAGCTTGACGTCACGAACGGTGTACTTCTCGCCTTCGTTGACGTTGACAGTGATGTAAACGTGTTTCTTGTCCGGGGTGATGGAAACCTGGGTCGAAGCGATATCCATGTTGATATAGCCACGGTCCAGGTAGTAGGAGCGCAGACGCTCCAGGTCACCAGACAGCTTTTCACGCGCATACTTGTCATCGTTCTTGAAGAACGACAACCAGTTGGTGGTCTTGAGTTCGAACAGATCGATCAGGTCGTCATCCGGGAAAACCGTGTTGCCCACCACGTTGATGTGCTGGATAGCGGCAACGGTGCCTTCGTTGATGTTGACCTTCAGCGCCACGCGGTTACGCGGCTGCGACACCACTTCGGTATCGACGGTCGCAGAGTAACGACCTTGAGCGACGTATTGACGCTGCAGTTCGTTACGAACACCTTCGAGCGTGGCACGCTGGAAGATCTCGCCTTCGGCCAGACCGGATTGTTTGAGACCCTTCATCAGGTCCTCAGTAGAGATCGCCTTGTTACCTTCGATCTCGATACTGGCGACGGACGGACGCTCGACAACCGTGATGACCAGGACGTTGCCATCGCGGCCCAGCTGGATATCTTGAAAGAACCCGGTTTTGAACAACGCACGAGTGGATTCCACCAGGCGACGATCATCCGCCTGTTCACCGACGTTCAACGGCAAGGCACCAAAGACGCTACCCGCGGAGACCCGCTGGAGGCCATTGACGCGAATATCAGAGATAGTGAAGGACTCGGCGTGAACTTCGGCGATCATCAATACGGTGAGAACCGCAGTTAGCAGCAGACGTTTCATGAAGTCCTTTCTTATTCCAACTGGCAATAAACAAACTGCCGCAAAATGCGGCAGATTCGCAATTCAGCGAAGCGTTACAGTCGACCCAGATCATTGACCAGAGCAAGTAACATCACCCCGACCACCAAACTGATACCGATCTGTATCCCCCAACCCTGCACCCGATCCGACAAGGGACGACCACGCGCCCATTCGATCAGATAAAACAACAAATGCCCCCCATCCAGTACTGGAATGGGCAGCAAATTCAGAACACCCAGGCTAATACTCAGATAAGCAAGGAAATTCAGGAAATCAGCGACACCCGACTGGGCAGAAGCGCCCGCCACTTTAGCAATGGTTATCGGTCCACTCAAGTTTTTTACCGAGAGCTCGCCGAACAACATTTTCTTGAGCGAATCGAGCGTCAGGATGCTCATGGTCCAGGTGCGTTTAGCTCCTTCGCCAATTGCGGCCAACGGACCGTAACTGACCTCGCGAATCATCTCCGGCGGCCAGTCGATCGCTTTGACGCCAGCGCCCAGATAACCACTCGGTGCTTTGCTCTCGCCGCGAGCGGCCAACATCACAGAAACATCGATTTGAGCACTGTCGCGCTCGACCCGCAGCATGATTTTGGTATCTGGATGCATCCGCACCGTGTCGACCACTTGCTGCCAGTCATCCACAGCCTTGCCGTCGAGCGCCAGCAAGCGATCACCGGTTTTCAGCCCAGCCGCCTGGGCCGGACCTTTCGGGTCGAGCTCAGCAAGGACCGGCGGCAATGCCGGACGCCACGGACGTATCCCCAATGAGCGAATAGGGTCAGGGTCGTCGGCGCCCTTAAGCCATTCATTCAGCACCAGCTCGCGAGGGGTGTCCGCCGTTGAGCCTTGTTCGCGTACCAGAACTTGCAGCGAACCACTCTCGCCGAGCCGGCGAACCAGTTGCAGATTGACCGCACTCCAGCCAGTGGTCGCCTCGCCGTCGATGGAAACGATTTCCTGGCCCGCGGTCAAACCCGCCTTGGCGGCGATGCTGCTGGACTCGACGGCGCCGATGACGGGACGCACCTGCTCGCTGCCGAGCATTGCCAGTACCCAGAAAAAGAACAGGGCCAGTAAAAAGTTGGCAATCGGACCGGCCGCGACAATGGCAATACGCTGTCGCACCGACTTGCGATTGAAGGATTGGTCGAGCTGATCGAGCGGGACGTCACCCTCTCGTTCGTCGAGCATTTTTACGTAGCCGCCCAGTGGAATGGCTGCGACCACGAACTCGGTGCCTTGCTTGTCGTGCCAGCGCAGCAACGGCATGCCGAAACCTACGGAGAAACGCAGCACTTTGACTCCGCAGCGACGTGCGACCCAAAAATGGCCGAACTCGTGGAAGGTAACCAGCACGCCCAAGGCTATCAGGGTGCCGACAATCATATAGAGCGCGCTCATCTACTTTCTCCGCATTCTTGTCGAGTGCTGCATGCTATCGCCCGTGGCGACTCAACCATTGTCCGGCAAGAACCCGCGCTTTCGCGTCGGCCGTAAACACTGCCTCGAGATCATCCACCGTAACCACCGGCTCGAGATTCAAGACTTCCTCGATGATACTCGCGATTTCCAGGTAGCGAACCCGCCCGTCGAGAAACGCGGCGACCGCGACCTCGTTCGCAGCATTGAGCATCGCCGGGGCACTGTCGCCCGCCTCGGCAGCCTGCCGCGCCAAACGCAAGCATGGGAAACGCTGCTCGTCCGGCGCCTGGAAATCCAGACGGGCGATGGCGAACAGATCCAGCGGCGCCACCCCCGAATCAATACGCTCCGGCCAAGCCAGCGCATTGGAAATAGGTGTGCGCATGTCGGGGTTACCCAACTGCGCCAGAACCGAGCCGTCGATATAGTCGACCAACGAATGAATCACGCTTTGCGGATGAATCACCACCTCGACCTGCGACGGCTTTGCATCGAACAGCCAGCAGGCTTCGATGAGCTCCAGACCCTTGTTCATCATGCTCGCCGAATCGACCGAAATCTTGCGGCCCATGGACCAGGTCGGATGCGCGCATGCCTGCTCGGGGGAAACATGCCCCAGTTCGGCCAACGGCGTCTGCCGGAACGGACCACCCGAGGCTGTCAGCAAAATCCGCCGAACACCCACCGCACCAAGGCCGCGGGAAAAGTCCTGCGGCATGCATTGAAAAATTGCATTGTGCTCGCTGTCGATCGGCAGCAATACCGAGCCGCTCTTGCGCACGGCCTGCATGAACAAGGCACCGGACATTACCAGCGCTTCTTTATTGGCCAGCAGGATTTTCTTACCGGCCTCGACCGCCGCCAATGTCGGACGCAAACCTGCCGCACCGACGATGGCCGCCATGACCGTATCGACTTCCGGAGCGCAAGCCACCTGACACAGGCCTGCTTCCCCGACCAATACGCGGGTCGGAAGGCCGGCAGCGCGCAAATCGTCTTGGAGAGTGCGAGCAGCAGCCATCTCCGGCACCACCGCAAAGCGCGGCGCATGGCGTACGCACAACGCCAGCAGCTCACTCAAGCGAGTGAAGCCGGTCAGGGCGAACACCTGATAACGATCGGGGTGACGCGCAATGACATCGAGGGTGCTCAGACCGATCGAACCGGTCGCCCCCAGGACCGTAACCTGCTGGGGGCGACTCATGGTGCCGCCATCCACAACAACACCGCGAAGATCGGAATCGCCGCCGTCAGGCTGTCGATGCGATCCAGCACGCCGCCGTGACCGGGCAGCAGATTACTGCTGTCCTTGATGCCGGACTGACGCTTGAACATGCTTTCAGTAAGGTCGCCGACCACCGAGATGAACACGATGATGGCCGCGCCGAGCAGACCGATCAGGATCTGGCCCAAGCTCCAGTCACGAACCACACCGACGATTGCGGTCAGCACCAGGCTCAGCGCGAGGCCGCCGTACACACCTTCCCAGCTTTTGCCGGGACTGACGTGCGGTGCGAGCTTGCGTTTACCAAATTTGCGACCGGAGAAGTACGCACCGATGTCGGCGCCCCAGACCAGAACCATCACCGCCATGATCAGCCAGTTGCCCAACGGCGCCTGCTTGATCTGGACCAGACCTTGCCAGGCCGGCAGCAGGATCAACAGGCCGATCACCAGTTTGCAGGCGGCACTCGACCAGTGCGCGGCGGAACCTGGATAAGTGAGCACCAGATACGTCGCCACCGCCCACCAGAGCACTGCTGCCCCCAGCACCCAGGGGGCAAGGCCCGGCAGGAGATGCATGAAAAACAACATCAACGCGACCACCGCAGCGTAGCCCACGCGAGCCGACTGCGCAGTGAAGCCTGCGAGGCGCGCCCATTCCCAGGCGCCGAGCGTCACTACCAGCCCGATAAACAGGGCAAACCCGGTACCCTCAAGCAGGAAAAAGCCGCACAAGGCAATCGGCAGCAGGATCAGTGCAGTGATGATTCGTTGTTTAAGCATTAAACCCGGGCTCCAGCCTCGACCTGCTCGCTCGTTTTACCGAAGCGACGCTGGCGAGATGCGAAATCGGCCAGCGCGGTGCGCATGGCGTCGTGTTTGAAGTCCGGCCAGAACAGGTCGGAGAAGTACAACTCGGCGTATGCCAGCTGCCACAGCAGGAAGTTACTGATGCGGTGTTCACCACCGGTACGGATGCACAAATCCGGCAACGGCAGATCGCCGGTTGCCAGACAGGTTTGCAGCAGTTCCGGTGTGATGTCTTCCGGACGCAGGTGGCCGGCCTGAACTTCCCGCGCCAGACGCTGTGCGGCCTGCGCGATGTCCCACTGGCCACCGTAGTTGGCGGCGATCTGCAGGACAAAGCGGTTGGAGCCCGCCGTCATGGCCTCGGCCTCCCGCATGGCGACCTGCAACTCCGGATGGAAGCGCGAACGGTCACCAATGATGCGCAGACAGATGTTGTTGTCGTTGAGGCGCTTGGCCTCCCGACGCAACGCCTTGAAGAACAGGTCCATCAGGGCGCTGACTTCATCGGCCGGACGCTGCCAGTTCTCGCTGGAGAAGGCAAACAGGGTCAACACTTCGACCTTGGCCTCGGCACACACCTCGATCACTGCACGAACGGCATCCACACCCGCTTTATGCCCGGCGACACCCGGCATAAAGCGTTTCTTCGCCCAGCGATTGTTACCATCCATGATGATCGCGACGTGGCGCGGCACCGCGGACGGCGCAGCCTGCTTGGTCTTTTCCATGTAAACGCGACCCTTATACGGCCATCAGGTCCGCTTCTTTTTGCTTGGTCGCCGCGTCGATATCGGCCTCAGCCTTGTCGGTGAGCTTCTGGATATCGGCAGCAGCACGACGCTCTTCGTCTTCGCTGATTTCCTTGTCCTTGACCAGTTTTTTCAGTTCACTCAATGCATCGCGACGGATGTTGCGCACGGCAACCCGGGCGTCTTCGGCGGCGCTACGAGCCTGCTTGGTGAAGCCTTTGCGGGTTTCTTCTGTCAGGGCGGGCATGGAGATCAGCAACAACTCACCCAGGTTGGTCGGGTTGAGGTTCAAACCAGCGCTCTGGATCGCCTTGTCGACGGCAGCCAGCATATTGCGCTCGAACGCCACGACCTGAAGGGTGCGGGAGTCTTTTACGGTGACGTTGGCAACGCCGCTCAACGGAGTGTCCGCGCCATAGTAAGGCACCATTACGCTACCCAGGATGCTCGGGTGAGCCTTGCCGGTGCGGATCTGGCCAAACGCGTGGGACAGAGATTCCAGGGATTTTTGCATGCGCTCTTGAGCGTCTTTCTTGATGTCGTTGATCATTGTTGGCCTTCCTCGATCAGGGTCCCTTCAGCGCCGCCATGTACGATGTTCAGCAGGGCGCCGGGCTTGTTCATGTTAAATACGCGCAATGGCATCTTGTGATCGCGGCACAGGCAAATGGCCGTTAGATCCATCACGCCCAGCTTGCGATCCAGCACTTCATCATAAGTCAGATGATCGAACTTCTCGGCATGCGGGTCTTTGAATGGGTCAGCGGTGTAGACGCCATCGACCTTGGTCGCCTTGAGCACGACATCGGCGTCGATTTCGATTGCACGCAGGCAGGCTGCCGAATCCGTAGTAAAGAACGGATTACCGGTACCGGCTGCGAAAATCACGACTTCCTTGGCGTTCAGATGACGCATGGCTTTGCGACGATCGTAATGATCAGTCACGCCGACCATGGAAATGGCCGACATCACGATGGCCGAGATATTGGCACGTTCCAGCGCATCGCGCATGGCCAGGGCGTTCATCACAGTGGCCAGCATGCCCATGTGATCCCCGGTCACCCGATCCATGCCGGCTGCGCTCAGCGCGGCACCGCGGAACAGGTTGCCGCCGCCAATCACCAGACCCACCTGAACGCCGATGCCGACCAGTTGGCCAACTTCCAGCGCCATGCGATCCAGGACTTTCGGGTCGATCCCGAACTCTTCCGAGCCCATCAGGGCCTCGCCGCTAAGCTTGAGTAGAATGCGTTTATAGCGAGCCTGATAACCACTGCCCTGCTGAGCCATTGCGAATCTCTCCTGCGGCGTATTTTAAAAATTCTTTGCGAGCTGTTTACAGCTGGCGTTCACTCTAGCTTGGCGCTGCTTCAGCGCCATCGGAACATGGCTTTGTAAGCCAGTCCCTCAAGGAAACCAATACAAAATTGGCACCCCATTTGAAAAGAGGCTGCGCGCGTTAGCGGGCAGCCTCTTCAGGGCGACAGTTGAAAACTGTCTTATTGCTTGGCGGCAGCCAGCTGGGCAGCAACTTCTTCAGCGAAGTTGTCGACCGGCTTCTCGATGCCTTCGCCTACTTTGAAGTAGGTGAAGGAAACGATTTCAGCACCGGCTTTCTTGGCCAGTTCACCGACCTTGATTTCAGGGTTCTTGACGAACGCCTGCTCAACCAGGCTCGCTTCAGCCAGGAACTTGCTGATACGGCCTTTGACCATGTTTTCAACGATGTTCTCTGGCTTGCCAGCGATCTTGTCAGCGTTGAGGGTCAGGAACACGCCTTTCTCGCGCTCTACTGCTTCAGCGGAAACTTCCGATGGCAGCAGGAATTCCGGGTTGGTAGCCGCTACGTGCATAGCGATGTCTTTGGCCAGCTCAACGTCGCCGCCCTTCAGAACAACCGCAACACCGATCTTGTTGCCGTGCAGGTAACCACCAACAACATCACCTTCTACGCGAGCCAGACGACGGATGTTGACGTTTTCGCCAACCTTGCCGACCAGTACCAGGCGATCAGCTTCTTGAGCTTCGATCAGCGGAGCGACGTCAGTCAACTTGTCAGCGAAGGCTTTTTCAACGCTGGAAGCGACGAATGCCTTGAAGTCGTCCTGCAGAGCCAGGAAGTCGGTCTGCGAGTTCACTTCCAGCAGAACGGCGGACTTGCCGTCTTCTTTAAGAGCGATTGCGCCTTCAGCAGCAACGTTGCCTGCTTTCTTGGCAGCCTTGATGGCGCCCGAAGCACGCATGTCATCAATGGCTTTTTCGATGTCGCCGCCAGCCTTGGTCAAGGCTTTTTTGCAATCCATCATGCCTTCGCCAGTACGCTCGCGCAGTTCTTTGACCAACGCTGCAGTAATCTCTGCCATTTCAAAATCCTCTTGGATAGGTTTTCAACCATTCCACCCGATCGATCGGGCGATCAATTCTTCCCCAACCACCCTTGTTAGCAGCTGCAAGTTACAAATGCTGTAATTGCGCCACCGGACAAATGGTTTTCGAGGTGGCAAAAAGGGGGCCAAGCCCCCTTTTTGCTTACTGAGTCAACGCCAGGGCGTCAATTACTCAGCTGCAGCTGCCGGAGCTTCTTCAACGAACTGCTCGGTGCCGCCAGCAACGTGGTTGCGACCGCGGATAACTGCGTCAGCCATCGAACCCATGTACAACTGGATAGCGCGGATTGCGTCATCGTTGCCTGGGATGATGTAGTCAACGCCTTCCGGGCTGCTGTTGGTATCGACTACGCCGATAACCGGGATGCCCAGCTTGTTGGCTTCGGTGATCGCGATGCGCTCGTGATCAACGTCGATAACGAACAAAGCGTCTGGCAGACCGCCCATGTCCTTGATACCACCCAGGGAACGATCGAGCTTCTCAAGATCGCGAGTGCGCATCAGCGCTTCTTTCTTGGTCAGCTTGGCGAAAGTACCGTCTTCGGCCTGCACTTCAAGGTCACGCAGACGCTTGATGGAAGCACGGATGGTTTTGAAGTTGGTCAGCATGCCGCCCAACCAGCGGTGATCGACGTACGGCGAACCGCAACGTGCTGCTTCTTCAGCAACGATCTTGCCAGCGGAACGCTTGGTGCCGACGAACAGAATCTTGTTTTTGCCCTGGGCCAGACGCTCTACGAAAGTCAGAGCTTCGTTGAACATTGGCAGGGTTTTTTCAAGGTTGATAATGTGGATCTTGTTGCGCGCGCCGAAAATGTACTTACCCATTTTCGGGTTCCAGTAACGGGTCTGGTGACCGAAGTGCACACCGGCCTTCAGCATATCGCGCATGTTGACTTGGGACATGATAGTTCCTTAATAAGTCGGGTTTGGCCTCCACGTATCCCAATGACCAACCAGCAGCATCAGCTGAAGGCACCCAGGTCATCGTGTCGACACGTGTGTGGATTTAAGCCTTCCGAGGTATCCCCGGAAAGCGGCGCATTTTATATCACAGGGCTGTAAAAAACGGAACCCGGATTCTCGATTCCCGATGCGCGTGTTCGCAGGTGCCCTTGGAATCGCTCAAGAATGCGCCTATCTATAAGAAGAAGCGACGTACAGAGGCTCAGATTTGCCCCTGTCGTCTGTTAGAATCGCGTTTTTCCGGGCGGCGAGGATCAATCGCATTTTGCCCGCTTCGTTTTAGCAAGCGCCCTCGAGCGCAGAGAGAGCCTGTATGACCGTCACCCTCAAAACCCCGGAGGACATCGCAAAAATGCGTGTCGCCGGCAAACTGGCCGCCGATGTGCTGGAAATGATTGCCGAACATGTCAAACCCGGTGTCACCACCGAAGAACTGGACCGCATCTGCCATGACTACATTGTCAACGAGCAGAAAGCCATCCCTGCCCCGCTCAACTACAAGGGCTACCCGAAGTCGATCTGCACCTCGATCAATCACGTGGTTTGCCACGGCATTCCCAACGAAAAACCGTTGAAAGATGGCGACACGCTGAACATCGACGTCACCGTGATCAAGGACGGTTACCACGGCGACACCAGCCGCATGTTCCACGTCGGCATGGTTCCGGTCTGGGCCGAGCGCCTTTCGCAGGTCACACAGGAATGCATGTACAAGGCGATTGAACTGGTCAAACCCGGCTGCCGCTTGGGCGATATCGGTGAAGTGATCCAGAAGCACGCGGAAAAGAACGGCTTTTCGGTGGTCCGCGAATTCTGCGGCCACGGCATCGGCAAGGTGTTTCACGAAGAACCGCAGATCCTGCACTACGGCCGCGCGGGCACCGGCATGGAACTGCAAGCCGGCATGACCTTCACCATCGAGCCGATGATCAACCAGGGCAAGGCCGACACCAAGGTACTGGGCGACGGCTGGACCGCGATTACCAAGGACCGCAAACTGTCGGCACAGTGGGAACACACCCTGCTGGTCACCGAAACCGGTTACGAGATCTTCACTTTGCGGGCCGACGACACCATTGCGCGCCTCTCGGCCTGATACAGTTTCACTGCTCCCAGCCTTATAGACAGGAAAGCCAATCAATGCCGCAGGTGGATCCCGAACTCTTCGACCGTGGCCAGTTTCAGGCTGAACTGGCCCTGAAGGCCAGCCCGATCGCGGCTTTCAAGAAAGCGATCCGCCAGGCCCGCGAGGTTCTCGATGAGCGCTTTCGCAGCGGCCGGGACATTCGCCGGCTGATCGAGGATCGCGCCTGGTTCGTCGACAACATCCTGCAAAAGGCCTGGGAGCAGTTCGATTGGAGCGAGGACGCCGACATCGCGCTGGTCGCGGTCGGTGGCTACGGTCGCGGCGAGTTGCACCCTTACTCCGATATTGACTTGCTGATCCTGCTGGACAGCGCCGACCACGAGATTTTT
The DNA here is from genome assembly GCF_054898145.1 of Pseudomonas sp. TMB3-21. Classification (NCBI taxonomy): domain Bacteria; kingdom Pseudomonadati; phylum Pseudomonadota; class Gammaproteobacteria; order Pseudomonadales; family Pseudomonadaceae; genus Pseudomonas; species Pseudomonas sp. TMB3-21. The sequence goes on from NZ_CM142718.1 coordinate 345,571, forward strand.
CGTGACTCTATCGAGCGTTTTCTGACGCTGTTGTGGGACATCGGCCTGGAAGTCGGTCAGAGCGTTCGCTCGGTGGACGAATGTGCGATTGAAGCCCGCGCCGACCTGACGGTGATCACCAACCTGATGGAAAGCCGAACCATTGCCGGGCCCGAGCGTTTGCGCCAGCGCATGCTGGATGTCACCAGTACCGCGCAGATGTGGCCGAGCAAGGAATTCTTCCTGGCCAAACGCGCCGAGCAGAAGGCCCGTCACCACAAGTACAACGACACTGAATACAACCTGGAACCCAACGTCAAAGGCTCGCCCGGCGGCCTGCGGGATATTCAGACGATTCTGTGGGTGGCACGTCGTCAATACGGCACCCTGAATCTGCGGGCACTGGCCGGCGAAGGTTTTCTGGTCGAGAGCGAAAACGCCCTGCTGGCTTCGTCGCAGGAGTTCCTGTGGAAGGTGCGTTACGCCCTGCACATGCTCGCCGGTCGTTCCGAAGACCGCTTGTTGTTCGATCATCAGCGCTCCATCGCCGGGCTGCTGGGGTTCGAAGGCGACGACGCCAAACAAGCCATTGAAAACTTCATGCAACAGTATTATCGGGTGGTCATGAGCATTGCCCAGCTCAGCGACCTGATCATCCAGCATTTCGAAGAAGTGATCCTCGCACCGGAGGACGAAGCGCCGCCGACGCCGATCAACTCACGGTTCCAGCTGCATGACGGCTACATCGAAGCGCGCAACGACAACGTGTTCCGCCGCACGCCGTTCGCCATGCTCGAGATCTTCGTGCTGATGGCCCAGCAGCCTGACATCAAAGGCGTGCGCGCCGACACCATTCGCCTGCTGCGGGAAAATCGTCATCTGATCGACGACGATTTCCGCAACGATATTCGTAATACCAGCCTGTTCATCGAACTGTTCAAATGCAAGATCGGCATCCACCGCAACCTGCGCCGGATGAATCGTTACGGCATCCTCGGGCGTTATCTGCCGGAGTTCGGGTTTATCGTCGGACAGATGCAGCATGATCTGTTCCACATTTATACCGTCGATGCGCACACGCTGAATCTGATCAAACATTTGCGTAAGTTGCAGTACACCCAGGTGTCGGAGAAATTCCCGCTGGCCAGCAAGCTCATGGCCAAGCTGCCAAAACCGGAGCTGATTTACCTCGCCGGGCTTTATCACGACATCGGCAAGGGCCGGCACGGTGATCACTCGGAAATCGGCGCGGTGGACGCAGAAGCTTTTTGCCAGCGCCATCAGTTGCCGGTGTGGGACAGCCGCCTGATTGTCTGGCTGGTGCAAAACCATCTGGTGATGTCGACCACCGCTCAGCGCAAGGACTTGTCCGACCCGCAGGTGATCCACGACTTCGCCCAGATCGTCGGCGATGAAACGCACCTTGATTATCTGTATGTGCTGACCGTCGCCGATATCAATGCGACCAACCCGACACTGTGGAACTCCTGGCGTGCGAGCCTGTTGCGCCAGCTGTATACCGAGACCAAGCGAGCCTTGCGCCGCGGTCTGGAAAACCCCGTGGATCGGGAAATGCAGATCCGTCAGACGCAGAGCGCCGCGCTGGACATTCTGGTGCGCGGCGGCACGGATCCAGACGACGTCGAACAGTTGTGGTCGCAACTGGGCGATGACTATTTCCTGCGCCACACGGCCGGCGATGTCGCCTGGCATACCGACGCCATCCTGCAGCAGCCGGCCGATGGCGGCCCGCTGGTGCTGATCAAGGAAACCACTCAGCGCGAATTCGAGGGCGGCACGCAGATCTTCATCTATGCGCCGGACCAGCACGACTTCTTCGCGGTGACGGTGGCCGCCATGGATCAGCTCAACCTGAACATTCACGACGCGCGCGTCATCACCTCGAGCAGCCAGTTCACCCTCGACACCTATATCGTGCTCGACACGGACGGCGACTCGATCGGCGACAATCCGACGCGAGTCAAACAGATCCGCGAAGGGCTGACCGAGGCCCTGCGCAACCCGGACGATTACCCGACGATCATCCAGCGTCGAGTGCCGCGTCAGCTCAAGCATTTCGCGTTTGCGCCGCAGGTGACCATTCACAACGACGCCCAACGCCCGGTGACCGTGCTGGAACTCAGCGCGCCGGATCGCCCGGGCCTGCTCGCGCGGATCGGGACGATTTTCCTCGAGTTCGACCTGTCACTGCAAAATGCCAAGATCGCCACGCTGGGCGAGCGCGTGGAAGACGTGTTCTTCATCACCGACGCCAACAATCAGCAGCTGTCCGACCCGTTGCTGTGCAGCCGTTTGCAGGATGCGATCGTTGAACAGCTGACGGTCAACCAGGAGTCCGAAATCAATTTGTCGCGGATCAGTATTTAAACCTGTGAAGACTCGCATTCTGTAGGAGCCGGCTTGCTGGCGAACGCTTCCCCCCGGTGCATCTGACACACCGCAGCGATTCCATCGCCAGCAAGCCGGCTCCTACAGGATCTCCACTCCGAACGAGATTTACCGATGAACAACGCTTTAAACCAGTTGCAGCCCTACCCGTTCGAGAAGCTCCGCGCCCTGCTCGGCAGTGTCACGCCTAACCCGGACAAGCGCCCGATCGCGCTGTCCATCGGCGAGCCCAAGCATCGTTCGCCAAGCTTCGTCGCTGAAGCGTTGGCGAACAATCTGGATCAGATGGCCGTCTACCCGACCACCCTCGGCGTTCCGGCTTTGCGTGAAGCCATCGCTGCGTGGTGCGAACGTCGCTTCGATGTCCCAACCGGCTGGCTTGATCCGGCGCGCAATGTGCTGCCGGTCAACGGCACACGTGAGGCGCTGTTCGCCTTCACTCAAACCGTGGTCAACCGTGGCGACGACGCGCTGGTGGTCAGCCCGAATCCGTTCTACCAGATCTACGAAGGTGCCGCGTTCCTGGCCGGGGCCAAGCCGCACTACCTGCCGTGCCTGGATGAAAACGGTTTCAACCCGGATTTCGACGCCGTTTCACCAGACATCTGGAAACGTTGCCAGATCCTGTTCCTGTGCTCGCCAGGCAACCCGACAGGCGCGCTGATTCCGCTCGACACACTGAAAAAACTCATCGCGCTGGCTGACGAATATGACTTCGTGATCGCCGCCGACGAATGCTATAGCGAGCTGTACTTCGACGAACAAACGCCGCCGCCGGGCCTGCTCAGCGCCTGCGTGGAACTGGGTCGCAAGGACTTCAAGCGTTGCGTGGTGTTTCACAGCCTGTCCAAGCGCTCCAACCTGCCGGGCCTGCGCTCGGGCTTTGTTGCAGGCGATGCCGACATTCTCAAAGGCTTCCTGCTTTACCGCACCTACCACGGCTGCGCGATGCCAGTGCAGACGCAACTGGCCAGCGTGGCCGCGTGGAATGATGAAGAACACGTGCGCGCCAACCGTGACCTGTACCGCGAGAAATACGACGCCGTGCTGGAAATTCTCAGCCCGGTGATGGACGTGCAGCGACCGGACGGCGGTTTTTATCTATGGCCGAATGTGAATGGCGATGACGAAGCGTTTTGCCGTGATCTGTTTGTTGAAGAACATGTGACGGTCGTGCCGGGCTCTTACCTCTCCCGCGAAGTTGACGGGTTTAACCCCGGTGCCGGCCGCGTGCGCCTGGCGCTGGTTGCACCGTTGGCGGAATGTGTTGAGGCGGCAGAACGTATACGCGAATATATCATTCGCCAACGTCTCTGAAATTGAATAGCCGCACGGCGCAATGCTGTGCGGCACCAACAAACATAAAGTAATATCACCAACTTACTTCCGACTTCACTTTCGGCGAGCAATGAGCTTATTCTTAATTGCGCATCTACACTTTTATAAAGTTCGCGCACAAACTTAAAAACACTAATTTAAACGATAAAAACAATGGATGTTTTTTATGGACATTGAATCATGCTGCCAAGTTAAAACCCCGCTGGACCCTGATGCTGCTTACCAAGTGGCCATCGCCGAGAACCCTGCCAATCGCTCTGACTCCGCACCCGGCCGCAAAAAACGCGCCGTTGGCAAACACGCTCGCTTCTGGGCACCAGGTCGCACGTTGCGCGTTGCATTTCTGAACGGCGATCAAGAATTCAAGGAAGCCGTCAAGAGTGCTGTTGAAAACTGGCAGCCCCATATCAATTTGAACTTAGAGTTTGTTGAAGGAACAGAAGGCGATATTCGCATCAGGTGTCAGCAGGGAGTTTATTGGTCCTACATTGGCACCGACGCTTTGACAGTGACAGATCAAAGCCTTCCAACCATGGCCTTGGCAACGGACTATCAACATTCAAAAAAATACTTCGTCGCCAATGCCACGCACGAATTTGGCCATGTACTTGGGGCGCAACATGAACAACTAAATCCTGCGGCAAATATCCCCTGGAACAAGCCAGCTGTTTATGCATCGCATTGGCTGCCCGAAGATCCTGACGAAGATACCGGCCAGGATAGTCTCACTCGTCAAACTGTGGACGATCGTTATTTCAACCTGCTTGACGCAAATGAAGTAAAAAACTCGCCCTACGATCCTCGGTCGATCATGCATTATGTTGTCCGGCAGGAATGGACGCATGGCGACTTCAAAGTCGACCTTAACTGGGTACTCAGTGATAAGGACAAAGCCTTTATGGCGGAGGTTTATCCTTACCCTCCAACGGAGAGCGATTGATTCGGCTGCAGGCAATCAACTCGCGATTATTTGACCGCCCCCAAATTCGCCTCGCTCAAATCAAGTTCACCCAACACTTCCCTTAACACATCATCACCAATCTGATGGAGTCGGCTGAGTTTGTATAACTCCAGGCGCTGCGCCCGCAGCGCTTTGAGTCGCAGGCGCCGTTCCAGCAAATCCATCTGGAACGCCAGCGCCTGGGCTTCGGCCGAATCGTTGAACACCTCCAGTTGATGCCGATATTCGGACATGATCCGAGCCTTGAGTTCTGTGGCCAACGCGGCCTCGGCGGCATCCTGGGGTTTGGCCTCCTCGGCTTCCAATGCATGAATCGCAGCTTCGGCAGTCTTGCGCCAGGCATCGCGCACTTCACCGCGCCGCTGGTCGTCCGGGCTTTTCTGGATGCCGCGCAGCAACAGCGGCAACGCGATACAGGCCGCAATCAAGGACAGCAGAATCACTCCGGCTGCGATGAAAATCAGCAAATCACGTTCAGGAAACGCAGCGCCGCCCATCAACATCGGCACCGACAAGACGCCGGCCAACGTCACCGCTCCGCGCACGCCGCCCACGGTCAGCAACCAGCACGAGCGCGCAGTCGGCACTTGGGTCATCTGCCCCTTGCCACGCAGGCGTCGCAGCAGCCCCGAGAGGCGCCAGATGCTTTGCACCCAGACGAATCGCAATACCAGCAGCACTAGAAAAATCGCCACCACATCCAGGCAGCGGTGGAGCAATGTCGGCCACAAGGACGTTTCGTGGCTGACCACCGCTTTGATGATGTCCGGTAATTGCAGGCCCAGCAGCAGGAAGATAAGGCCGTTGAAAGCGAATTCCAGCAGCGACCAGACGCTGCGATTCAGTAGTCGGGTGCTGGTCTGACGCGGCAGCAAATCGAGCCAGCTCTGCATCATGCCGGCGGCGACGGCTGAAAGAATGCCGGAGGCGCCGAGGCGTTCGGCCAGCACATAGGCGGCAAACGGGAGCAGCAACATGAACACTACGTGGGTCGCCGGATCGTCCCAGCCGCGCGCAACCATCCACGAGCGCAAGCGCCCGACCAGCCAGCTCAACACAACCCCAACCGCCAGACCGCCGACGGCCACCAGCACGAACGTCACGCTGGCATTGGCCAGAGAAAACACCCCGGTGACCGCGGCCGCCAAGGCAAATTTGAAAGTCACCAGGCCCGAGGCGTCGTTCATCAAGGCCTCGCCCTGCAGCATGTGCATCAGCGGGGTCGGCAGACGGTTTTGCGAAATCGCCGATAAGGCCACGGCATCCGTTGGCGACAACACCGCCGCCAGAGCAAACGCCACCGGCAGCGGAATGCTCGGAATCAGCCAGTGAATGAAATACCCGGCGCCGACCACCGTGAACAGCACAAGCCCTACCGCGAGCGTCAGGATCGGCCCGCGCAGACGCCACAATTCGCGCTTGGGCATGCGCCAGCCATCGGAAAACAGCAGCGGTGGCAGGAACAGGAAAAGGAACAGTTCCGGATCGAGGGCAACATGCAGGCCCAAGGTCGGCCACGCGAGCAACGCGCCCGCCGCAATCTGCACCAGCGGCAACGGCAACGGAATCACTCGTCCGACCAAACGCGAGACGCTGACCAGCATCAACAGAATCAGGACGGTGTAGGCAGTTTGCATAAAGCGAGGTTCCGCAGTGTCGGCAACATGAAGTGCCATATTAGCCGCTTACACTGCTCACTGGCCTTTACACCAATGTCGCACGCAGCCAAGACCCCGGTGGGAGCGAGCCTCCTCGCGAAGGCGATGTGTTAGCCAGCGCCCAGGCTGACTGAATTTTCGCTGTCGCGAGCAAACCGGCTGGCACAGGTTTTATCCGCTAACCGGCAGGCCATGGCATAATCCTTCACCTTTTTTTTCAGCACCTGTAAAGGGGGCAATTCCTTGACCGTTTCAAGCAAAACGTTGCACCTTTTCGGCATCAAAGCTTGCGACACCATGAAAAAGGCGCGCACCTGGCTCGATGAACACGCTGTCAGCTATGACTTTCATGATTACAAAACGGCCGGAATCGACCGTCAACACTTGATCCAATGGTGCAACGAGCACGGCTGGCAAGTGGTGTTGAACCGTGCAGGCACGACCTTTCGCAAGCTCGAAGACGAACGCAAAGCCGATCTCGACCAGTCGAAAGCCATCGAGTTGATGCTCGCCCAACCCTCGATGATCAAGCGCCCGGTACTTGATCTCGGTGACCGAACCCTGATTGGCTTCAAGCCAGATATCTACGCGGCCGCCCTCAAGTAAGCAGCCCGTTCAATTTGTTAGAGGTATTCACATGTCCACTACCCTGTTCAGCCTGGCCTTTGGTGTCGGCACGCAAAACCGTCAAGGCGCATGGCTGGAAGTGTTTTACGCGCAGCCACTGCTCAATCCGTCGGCCGAATTGGTTGCGGCCGTAGCGCCTGTTCTGGGTTACAGCGAAGGCAACCAGGCCATCACGTTCACCACCACCCAGGCCTCGCAGATGGCTGACGCGCTGAAAGGCGTCGACTCCGTTCAGGCCGCGCTGCTGACCCGCCTGGCCGAAAGCCACAAGCCGCTGGTCGCGACTTTGCTGGCTGATGACGCGCAATTGTCGTCGACCCCAGAGGCTTACCTCAAACTGCACCTGCTGTCCCATCGTCTGGTCAAGCCGCACGGCCTGAACCTCGCCGGGATTTTCCCTTTGCTGCCGAACGTCGCCTGGACCAGCCAGGGTGCGATAGACCTGGCCGAGGTCGCCGAGCGTCAACTGGAAGCTCGTCTGCGTGGCGATCTGCTGGAAGTGTTCTCGGTCGACAAATTCCCGAAAATGACCGACTACGTGGTCCCGGCCGGCGTGCGTATCGCCGATGCTGCCCGTCTGCGCCTGGGCGCTTACGTGGGTGAAGGCACCACCGTGATGCACGAAGGTTTCGTCAACTTCAACGCCGGCACCGAAGGCCCTGGCATGATCGAAGGCCGTGTGTCTGCGGGCGTGTTCGTCGGCAAGGGTTCGGACCTGGGCGGCGGCTGCTCGACCATGGGCACCCTGTCGGGCGGCGGCAACATTGTGATCAAGGTCGGCGAAGGCTGCCTGATCGGTGCCAACGCGGGTATCGGCATCCCATTGGGCGACCGCAACACCGTCGAGTCGGGCCTGTACGTCACCGCCGGCACCAAAGTCGCGCTGCTGGACGAAAACAATGCGCTGGTCAAAGTGGTCAAGGCGCGTGAGCTGGCCGGTCAGCCGGACCTGCTGTTCCGTCGCAATTCGGAGACCGGTGCGGTGGAATGCAAAACCCACAAATCGGCTATCGAACTGAACGAAGCGCTTCACGCTCACAACTAAGCACAGTTTGCTGCTGACAGCGTCACACGATCACCTGTAGGAGCGAAGCTTGCTCGCGAAGGGGCCCTTGAGGCCGCCAAAAGCTTCGCGAGCAAGCTTCGCTCCCACAAGGTCAAGGTCAGGCGTTCCCCTCGCCCATGTTCACCAGGGCCGCATTCCATGATGATTCCCTCCCCCTGGCGCGCCGATTTTCCAGCTATCGCCGCGCTGCAACGGCAAGACCAGACCTATCTGGACAACGCCGCCACCACGCAAAAACCGCAAGCCCTGATAGATGCGCTCACGCACTACTACGCCAATGGCGCAGCCAACGTGCACCGGGCGCAGCACTTGCCCGGCGCCCATGCGACTCAAGCGTTCGAGAACAGCCGGAGCAAAGTCGCACAATGGTTGAATGCAGGCGAAAGCGGGCAGATCATCTTTACCCACGGCGCGACCTCTGCACTGAATCTCCTCGCCTACGGCCTGGAGCATTTATTCAATCCGGGCGATGAAATCGCCATCAGCGCCCTGGAGCATCACGCCAACCTGCTGCCATGGCAGCAACTGGCCCACCGTCGCGACGTGAAACTGGTGATTCTGCCGCTGGATCCCGACGGCTTGATCGACCTTGATTCTGCCGCAGCGTTGATCGGGCCGCGCACCCGTTTACTGGCAGTCAGTCAGCTATCCAACGTGCTCGGCGCGTGGCAACCTCTGCCGGCACTGCTGGCGATGGCCAAAGCTCATGACGCACTGAGCGTGGTTGATGGCGCGCAAGGAGTGGTCCACGGGCGGCACGACGTGCAGGCGCTGGGGTGTGACTTCTATGTGTTTTCCAGCCATAAGCTGTACGGGCCGGATGGGCTGGGCGTGGTGTTCGCTCGCAATGAGGCCCTGAAGGAATTGCATCATTGGCAGTTCGGCGGCGAAATGGTGCTGGACGCGGACTATCACAGCGCTCGCTTCCGCCCGGCGCCGCTGGGGTTCGAGGCCGGCACGCCGCCGATTGCCAGTGCGATCGGGTTTGGTGCGACGCTGGATTATCTGGCGGGACTGGATCAGGACGCCGTGTCTTCCCATGAAGCAGCGCTGCACGACTACCTGCTCAAGGGCCTTCGGGCGCGCAACGGCATCCGCTTATTAGGCAAACCGCGTTTGGCGTTGGTCAGCTTTGTCGTCGAGGGTGTGCATAACTCCGATCTTGCACACTTGCTGACCGAACAAGGCATCGCCGTGCGTGCCGGTCATCACTGCGCCATGCCATTACTGAAAAGCTTCGAACTGGCGGGAGCGATTCGGGTGTCGCTGGCGTTGTACAACGATTCGCAAGACCTCGAACGATTTTTTGAAGCGCTGGATCAGGCCCTGGAGCTGTTGCGATGAGTTTGCCTGCCGAGGCGGTTGCGGCACTGGATGTATTTCAGAATGCGGCGGGTTGGGAACAACGCGCGCGCCTGCTGATGCAGTGGGGGGATCGGCTGCCAGCGTTAAGCGACGCCGACAAGGTTGAAGCCAATCGCGTGCATGGCTGTGAAAGTCAGGTGTGGCTCATCGGCTCGCTGACGGATGGACATTGGCAATTCGCCGCCAGTAGCGACGCGCGGTTGATTCGCGGATTGGTGGCGTTGTTGCTGGTGCGGGTCAACGGGTTGTCGGCGAGCGAATTGCGTGCGGTGGATTTGCCGGAATGGTTTAGCCAATTGGGGCTGAGTCGGCAGTTGTCGCCTTCGCGCAGTAATGGGCTGAATGCGGTGCTTCAGCGGATGAATGAGTTGGCGGGTTGATCGCCATCGCGAGCAGGCTCACTCCCACAGGTGAAACGCATTCCAAATGTGGGAGCGAGCCTGCTCGCGATGGCGTCTGCTGCCACAATCATTAAACCGCCGGCTTGACCCGATCTGCCGGCCGCCGCACGCCTGCCACAATCTTATCCACAGCCTTGGTCGCCGCGACCATGCCGAAGGTCGCCGTCACCATCATCACCGCGCCAAACCCGCCGGCGCAGTCAAGCTTCACACCATCACCGACAAAACTCTTCTGCAAACAAATGCTGCCATCCGGTTTCGGGTAGCGCAGTTGTTCGGTGGAAAAAACGCAGGGCACACTGTAGTGGCGAGTCACGGTGCGAGAGAAGTTGTAATCGCGGCGCAAGGTCGAGCGCACTTTCGAGGCCAGCGGATCGTTGAACGTTCGGTTCAGATCGCAGACCTGGATCAGTGTCGGGTCGATCTGGCCGCCCGCGCCGCCGGTGGTGATGATCTGAATCTTGCGGCGTTTGCACCAGGCGATCAGCGCGGCCTTGGCATTGACGCTGTCGATGCAGTCAATCACGCAATCAATGTTCGTCGTGATGTACTCGGCCATGGTCTCGCGCGTGACGAAATCCGCCACCGCGTGCACCGTGCAGTCTGGATTGATGCCGCGCAAGCGCTCGGCCATGACTTCGACCTTGGGTTTGCCGACGGTGCTGTCCAACGCGTGCAACTGACGGTTGGCGTTACTGACGCAGACATCGTCCAGATCGAATAGCGAAATTTCGCCCACACCACACCGTGCGATGGCTTCCGCCGCCCAGGAACCAACGCCGCCGACACCGACGATCGCCACGTGCGCGGCGCGCAAGCGTTCTAGACCTTCGATGCCGTACAACCGGGCGATGCCTGCAAACCGCGGATCTTCTGTGCTCATGACCATTACCTAAAAAACCGGCGCGCATTATAGGGCCGTCAGCGGCCAAGAGCATCTTTGGTGTATGAACGGCTTTATTCAGGCAAGACAGAACCAAGAATTGTCCTACAAGGTCCAAGCTAAGAACTTACGGTAAGTTCGAGTGCCCAATGTCGGGCTTTTCCCTGTCCGCTGTACGGTCAGTGAACGCCCAGTGTAGGATGCGCGCCCCATGCCCCTAGGCAGTCAGCCGCCGACCGTTCCTTCGTTCAGCAGCCCCTGGAACCCGAAAAAGTTATGTCATCGCGTAAATTTGGACTCAACCTGGTCGTGGTGCTCGCCATCGCTGCCTTGTTTACCGGCTTCTGGGCGCTGATCAATCGCCCGGTCACCGCCCCCAATTGGCCTGAACAAATCTCCGGCTTTTCCTATTCGCCTTTTCAGCAAGGCCAATACCCGCAAAAAGATCAGTACCCGAGTGACGATGAAATGCGTCGCGACCTGGAGATCATGAGCAAGCTCACGGACAACATCCGGACTTACTCGGTCGACGGCCCGTTGGGCAACATCCCCAAACTGGCTGAAGAATTCGGTCTGCGGGTAACACTGGGCATCTGGATCAGCCCGGACGAGGAGCGCAACGAACGGGAAATCCTCAAAGCCATCGAAATTGCCAACAGCTCACGTAGTGTGGTTCGCGTGGTTGTAGGCAACGAGGCGATTTTCCGTAAGGAAATTACCGCTGCCGAGCTCAGCATCATTCTCGACCGCGTTCGCGCCGCCGTGAAAGTGCCGGTGACCACGTCCGAGCAGTGGCACATCTGGGAAGAGAACCCGAGCCTGGCCAAGCACGTTGACCTGATCGCTGCCCACGTGCTGCCTTACTGGGAACACGTGCCCATGGAGCAATCGGGCCAATTCGTCCTCGATCGCGCTCGCGATCTGAAGAAAATGTTCCCGAAAAAGCCCCTGCTGCTGTCGGAGGTCGGCTGGCCGAGCAACGGTCGCATGCGCGGTGGTGCGGATGCGTCGCCAGCCGATCAGGCGATCTACCTGCGCACGCTGGTTAACAAGCTCAATCGCCAAGGCTTCAACTACTTCGTGATCGAAGCGTTTGACCAGCCGTGGAAGGCCAGCGATGAAGGTTCGGTGGGCGCTTATTGGGGCGTGTTCAACGCTGCACGCCAGCAGAAATTCAATTTCGAAGGGCCAGTCGTGGCCATTCCGCAATGGCGCGTACTGGCGGTCGGTTCTGTGGTGCTGGCGCTGCTGTCGCTGACCCTGCTGATGATCGACGGCTCTGCCCTGCGTCAACGTGGCCGCACCTTCCTGACCTTTATCGCGTTTCTTTGCGGTTCGGTCCTGGTGTGGATCGGTTATGACTACAGCCTGCAATACAGCACCTGGTTCAGCCTGACTGTAGGAATACTGCTGGCCCTTGGTGCACTCGGGGTATTTATCGTCCTGCTGACCGAGGCACATGAACTGGCCGAAGCGGTCTGGACCCACAAGCGGCGTCGGGAATTCCTGCCCGTGGAGGGCGATTCAGACTACAGGCCAAAAGTATCGATTCACGTGCCTTGTTACAACGAGCCGCCGGAGATGGTTAAACAGACTCTCAACGCGCTGGCCAAGCTTGACTATCCGGACTTCGAAGTCCTGATCATCGACAACAACACCAAGGACCCGGCGGTCTGGGAACCGGTGCGCGATTATTGCGAAACCCTCGGCCCGCGCTTCAAGTTCTTCCACGTCGCACCGCTGGCAGGTTTCAAGGGTGGCGCGTTGAATTACCTGATTCCGCACACCGCCAAGGATGCCGAAGTCATTGCCGTGATCGACTCGGACTACTGCGTCGATCCAAACTGGCTGAAGCACATGGTGCCGCACTTCGCCGATCCGAAAATCGCCGTGGTGCAGTCGCCGCAGGACTATCGCGACCAGAACGAAAGCACCTTCAAAAAGCTCTGCTATGCGGAATACAAAGGCTTCTTCCACATCGGCATGGTCACCCGCAACGACCGCGACGCAATCATCCAGCACGGCACCATGACGATGACCCGTCGCTCAGTGCTCGAGGAACTCGGCTGGGCCGACTGGTGCATCTGTGAAGATGCGGAGCTGGGATTGCGTGTGTTCGAGAAAGGTCTGTCGGCTGCGTACTACCACACCAGTTATGGCAAAGGCCTGATGCCCGATACGTTTATCGACTTCAAGAAACAGCGATTCCGCTGGGCCTACGGGGCGATTCAGATCATCAAGCGTCACACTGCGAGCCTGTTGCGCGGCAAGGGTTCGGAGCTCACCCGTGGCCAGCGCTATCACTTCCTCGCGGGCTGGTTGCCGTGGGTCGCCGATGGCATGAACATCTTCTTTACCGTCGGCGCACTGTTGTGGTCGGCGGCGATGATCATCGTGCCGCAGCGGGTCGATCCGCCGTTGCTGATCTTCGCAATCCCGCCGCTGGCGCTGTTCGTGTTCAAGGTCGGCAAGATCATCTTCTTGTACCGTCGCGCGGTGGGCGTCAATCTGAAAGATGCTTTCTGCGCCGCACTCGCCGGTCTGGCGTTGTCGCACACCATCGCCAAAGCGGTGCTGTACGGTTTCTTCACCACGAGCATTCCGTTTTTCCGCACACCGAAGAACGCCGATAACCACGGTTTCTGGGTGGCGATCTCGGAGGCCCGCGAAGAAGTGTTCATCATGCTGCTGCTGTGGGGCGCGGCGCTGGGGATTTATCTGGTGAACGGCATGCCAAGCAATGACATGCGCTTCTGGGTCATCATGTTGCTGGTGCAGTCGCTGCCGTATCTGGCGGCGCTGATCATGGCGTTCCTGTCTTCGCTGCCGAAACCGGCACTCGAAGCGCAGACGGCACCGGCAGTCTAAATCTGTACAGATGCACTAAACGGCGGCCAATGGTCGCCGTTTTGCTTTAAGATAACCGCCATTTTGCAGGGCTTGGCGTGATATCCATCCCTGTGGGGGCGAGCCTGCTCGCGATGGCAACGTAACAATCCCGGTTTATGTTGACTGCCTCACCGCCATCGCCAGCAGGCTGGCTCCCACAATTAGTCCGCGCCCACATTCATGATTTCCGGAGTTTTCCATGACGGCCCACGCCGACCTTTCGCCGACCCTTCAACTCGCCATCGACCTGATCCGCCGTCCCTCCGTGACGCCGGTCGACGCCGATTGCCAGAAGCAGATGATGCAGCGCCTGGGCGATGCCGGCTTTCAGCTCGAGCCGATGCGCATCGAAGATGTGGATAACTTCTGGGCGACCCACGGCAAACATGACGGTCCGGTGCTGTGCTTCGCCGGTCACACCGATGTGGTCCCGACCGGTCCCGTTACGGCATGGCAAATCGACCCGTTCAACGCGGTCATCGACGAACACGGCATGCTCTGCGGCCGTGGCGCCGCGGACATGAAAGGCAGTCTCGCGTCGATGACCGTGGCCGCCGAACGCTTCGTCACCGACTACCCGGACCACAAGGGCAAGGTCGCTTTCCTGATCACCAGCGACGAAGAAGGCCCGGCGCACCACGGCACCAAAGCGGTGATCGAACGTCTCGCTGCGCGCAAGGAACGTCTGGACTGGTGCATCGTCGGCGAGCCGTCGAGCACCACCCTGGTGGGCGATGTGGTCAAGAACGGGCGTCGCGGATCGCTCGGGGCCAAACTGACCGTGCGCGGTATCCAGGGCCATGTGGCCTACCCGCACCTGGCGAAAAACCCGATCCACCTCGCCGCCCCGGCGCTGACCGAACTCGCCGCCGAACACTGGGACCACGGCAACGATTTCTTCCCGCCGACCAGTTTCCAGATCTCCAACGTCAATTCCGGCACCGGCGCAACCAACGTGATCCCGGGTGATCTGGTGGCGGTGTTCAACTTCCGTTTCTCCACTGAATCCACGGTGGAAGGTCTGCAGAAACGCGTCGCCGACATCCTCGATAAACATGGTTTGGACTGGCACATCGACTGGGCGCTGTCCGGGCTGCCGTTTCTGACCGAGCCGGGCGCCTTGCTGGACGCCGTGGCGTCGAGCATCAAGGACATCACCGGGCGGGAAACCAAAGCATCCACCAGCGGCGGCACGTCTGACGGACGCTTCATCGCGACCATGGGCACGCAAGTGGTCGAACTGGGCCCGGTCAACGCGACGATCCATCAGGTCAACGAACGCGTCCTCGCTGCAGACCTCGATGTGCTGACCGAAATCTACTACCAGACCCTGATCAAGTTGCTCGCCTGATGCTCGCTTGCCCGATCTGCAGTGAACCGCTGAATGCGGTCGACAATGGCGTGGCCTGCCCCGCCGGGCATCGTTTCGACCGCGCGCGTCAGGGTTATCTGAACCTGCTGCCGGTGCAGCACAAAAACAGCCGCGACCCTGGGGATAACCTGGCGATGGTCGAAGCCCGCCGTGACTTTCTGAACGCCGGGCACTACGCACCGGTGGCCAAACGTCTCGCCGAACTGGCGGCCGGATACGCGCCGCAACGCTGGCTCGACATCGGTTGTGGCGAGGGTTACTACACGGCGCAAATCGCCGAAGCCTTGCCGCAGGCGGATGGCTACGCGCTGGACATCTCGCGGGAAGCGGTCAAACGCGCCTGCAAACGTGATCCGCAGCTGACCTGGTTGATCGCCAGCATGGCGCGCGTGCCATTGGCGTCCGGCAGTTGCCAGTTTCTCGCCAGCGTCTTCAGCCCTCTGGACTGGGAAGAAGCCAAACGTCTGCTCAGCCCCGGTGGCGGCCTGATGAAAGTCGGTCCCACCAGCGGCCATTTGATGGAATTGCGCGAACGTCTTTACGACGAAGTGCGTGAGTACACGGATGACAAGCATTTGGCGCTGGTGCCCGAAGGCATGGCGTTGCAACACAGCGAGACGCTTGAATTCAAACTGACGCTGGCAAGCGGCCAGGATCGCGCCAACCTGCTGGCGATGACGCCTCACGGCTGGCGCGCCAGTGCCGAACGACGGGCGGCGGTGATCGAGCAGGCGGAGCCGTTCGAGGTGACCGTGTCGATGCGTTACGATTACTTCGTACTTCAATAATTTATGGCCTTGAGCGACCGCTTGAAGCCGGCTAAATCCGCGAATGGATTTTTCAGACCCGCAGTGAGGACATCCATGCGCCAACCCGATATCGAGATTTACCTGAAAGACGCCGACGCCGACTACAAGGCCGTCGCAGCCTGGCTCAGCACCGCGTTGGGTCCGTGCACTGACTGGGTGCAGAAAGGCCAAACGTACAAATGCAAGGCGGGTAGCGTGCCGGTGACCTGGCTGCCCAAGGCTGTAGGAAAATGGAACAGCCTGTACCTGGAAAGCGACCAGACGCCGTGGGAAGACGACATCGCCTGCGCCCGCGCCGCGTTTGCCGCACTGAATGTCGAAGTGCGTTGCGCGCCGGGGAGTTGGGTCGAGGAAGAAGGTGAAGAAACAGCCGATCGCTGGATGCGGATCAGTGCTGATGGTGAAGAAGAGATCACCTGGAAAACTGCATAAAGGCTGTACCCCGATCAACTGTAGGAGTGAGCCTGCTCGCGATAGCGCCCTTTCAGTCAACATCAATGTTGAATGCCGGTCAGTCATCGCGAGCAGGCTCGCTCCTACAGGTGTTATGGGTGATCTGAGGAGTGAGTTACAAACCCACAACATCCTCAGCCTGCAACCCCTTCTCCCCCGTCACCACAGCGTACTCAACCTGCTGACCCTCAGCCAGCGAGCGATGCCCTTCACCGCGGATCGCGCGGTAATGCACAAACACGTCCACCCCGTCATCACGCTGAATGAAGCCATAGCCCTTGGCATCGTTGAACCACTTCACATTGCCGGTTACGCGCGTAGCCATAAGTTGCTGCCCCTTGTTTTTATTGTTGAGCGGGCGAGTATAGGTCAGCCCCGTAATCTCTCAACTCAACTTTACTTCCGCGCTTTTTTGCCGATTTTCGGCGAATACGGCACACTGTCGCACCCCGAGCAAACGCTCGGTTTTATTCACTCACGCAGAAGCCGTATGACCCGCTCCCCGTTCCGTCGTCTTGTGTTTGGCACCCTGCGCCGGCTGTTGTACCTCTGGGTTCGCTCGGAGACGATCAATCAGTCGTCGTTCACCCTCAACCTCGACCGCAGCCGCCCGGTGTTCTACGTCCTGCAAAACCCTTCAATGACCGACCTTGCCGTGGTCGATACCGAATGCACCAAGGCCGGCCTGCCCCGGCCGGTATTGCCGGTGTCAGTGGGGACACTGCTCGAACCCGCTGCGTTTTTCTACCTGACGCCCGAGCCCGACTGGCTCGGTCGTCAGGACAAACGCGGCGCACCGCCGACCCTGACCCGTCTGGTCAGCGCCCTGAGCCAGAACGCCGCCGAAGATGCGCAGATCATCCCGGTCAGCGTGTTCTGGGGCCAGTCGCCCGACAGCGAATCGAGCCCGTGGAAACTGCTCTTCGCCGACAGCTGGGCGGTCACCGGGCGGTTGCGCCGGTTGCTCAGCATCATCGTGCTGGGGCGCAAGACCCGCGTGCAGTTCTCCGCGCCGATCCATCTGCGCGAGCTGATCGATCACAACAAGGGCCACGAGCGCACCGTGCGCATGGCCCAGCGCATCCTGCGCGTACACTTCCGCAACCTCAAAGCCGCCGTGATCGGCCCCGACATTTCTCACCGTCGCAACCTGGTCAAAGGTCTGCTCAATCAACCGCTGGTCAGGCAAGCGATCCTTGATGAGGCCGAGCGCGAGAACATTTCCCCCGAGAAAGCCAAGGCCCAGGCGCTGCGCTATGGCAACGAAATCGCATCGGATTACACCTACACCGCGATCCGCTTTCTCGAAGTGGTGTTGAGCTGGTTCTGGAACAAGATTTACGACGGGATCAAGGTCAACCACATCGAAGGCGTGCAGAAGGTCGCCCAGGGTCACGAGGTCATCTATGTACCGTGTCACCGCAGCCACATCGACTACCTGCTGCTGTCCTATCTGCTGTTCCGCAACGGCCTGACACCGCCGCACATTGCCGCCGGCATCAACCTCAACATGCCGGTGATCGGCAGCCTGCTGCGGCGCGGCGGTGCGTTCTTCATGCGTCGCACCTTCAAGGGCAATCCGCTGTACACCTCGGTGTTCAACGAATACCTGCACACCCTGTTCACCAAAGGTTTTCCGGTCGAGTACTTCGTCGAGGGTGGCCGCTCGCGCACCGGGCGCATGCTGCAACCGAAAACCGGGATGCTGGCGATCACCCTGCGCAGCTTCTTGCGCTCCTCGCGGATGCCGATTGTGTTCATCCCGGTATATATCGGTTATGAACGCGTGCTTGAAGGGCGGACTTATCTCGGCGAACTGCGCGGCGCCACCAAGAAGAAAGAATCGATCTTCGACATCTTCAAAGTCATCGGCGCGTTGAAGCAGCGTTTTGGTCAAGTCGCGGTGAACTTCGGCGAGCCGATCAAGCTGGCTGAATTCCTCGACAGCGAACAGCCCGACTGGCGCCAGCAGGAACTCGGCCCGCAGTTCAAACCGGCCTGGCTCAACGAAACCACCAACCGCTTGGGCGAGAAAGTCGCGCAGCATCTGAACGAAGCGGCGGCGATCAACCCGGTCAATCTGGTCGCGCTGGCGCTGTTGTCCACCACGCGTCTGGCCCTGGATGATCGCGCCATGGCGCGGGTGCTCGATCTCTACCTGGCGCTGCTGCGCAAGGTGCCGTACTCGCCGCACACCACGCTGCCGGAGGGTGATGGCCGAGCATTGATAGAACACGTGAAGGACATGGATCTGCTGTCTGAACAGAACGATGCCCTGGGCAAGATTCTGTATCTGGATGAGCAGAATGCGGTCCTGATGACGTATTACCGCAACAACGTGCTGCACATTTTCGCGTTGCCCGCGCTGCTGGCGAGCTTCTTCCAGAGCACGTCGCGCATGAGCCGTGAACAGATCCTGCGGTACACCCGGGCGCTGTATCCGTACCTGCAATCGGAGCTGTTCATTCGCTGGTCGCTGGACGAACTGGATGCGGTGGTCGATCAGTGGCTCGAAGCTTTCGTCGAACAAGGCCTGCTGCGTTTCGAAAACGATGTCTATTTGCGTCCGGCGCCAAGCTCGCGGCATTTCGTGTTGCTGACGCTGCTCTCGAAAAGCATTGCGCAAACCTTGCAGCGCTTCTACATGACCGTGTCGCTGCTGCTCAACAGCGGCCAGAACAGCCTCAGCGCCGAAGAACTGGAAGACTTGTGCACGGTCATGGCCCAGCGCCTGTCGATCCTGCATGGTCTGAACGCACCGGAATTTTTCGACAAGAGCCTGTTCCGCCACTTCATCCAGACGCTGCTCGACCTCGATGTGCTCCGGCGCGATGAAGCGGGCAAGTTGAGTTATCACCCGTTGCTTGGCGAACTCGCCGAGGGTGCGGCCAAACGGGTACTGCCGGCGGAAATTCGTTTGTCGATCCGTCAGGTGGCGCTGCATCGCAGTGAAGATGCGGCGGACCTGCCCGCCGTACCGCCCGAGGCCTGATTCAAAAGCAGCGGTGTACAACCGCTGCCCCATCCGTTTTTGTTGAGAGGAAGCCGCCATGCTCCGCCCTACCCTACGCTTTGCCGGCCTGTGCGCAGGCCTGATGATTTCCGCCAGCGCGCTTGCACTGTCGCTCAATGACCTGTCGCAAAAGGATGCTACCGGCGGATTGAAAGATGCACTGACGCAAAGTGCACAACTGGCCGTCAAACAACTCGGCGCACCGGGCGGCTTCAGCAACAATCCCGAGGTGAAAATCGAACTGCCGGGCAAACTGGGCAAAGTCGCCAGCAAGATGAAAGCGTTCGGCATGGGCGCTCAAGTCGATCAACTGGAAACCAGTATGAACAAGGCCGCCGAGGCCGCCGTGATTCAGGCCCAGCCAATCCTCGTCGACGCGGTGAAAAAAATGACCGTAGAAGATGCCAAAGGCATCCTCAGCGGCGGCAACGACTCGGCTACGCAATACCTGAGCCAGACCAGCCGTGAACAGATCCGCCTGAAATTCCTGCCGATCGTCAAAAAAGCCACTGATCAGGTCGGTCTGGCCAGGCAGTACAACTCGTTTGCCGGACAGGCGGCCGCCTTTGGTGTCGTCGATACGAAGAGCGCCAATATTGAAGGTTATGTGACGGAACAGGCGCTGAATGGCCTGTTTGAAATGATCGGCAAACAGGAAGAAACCATCCGCCAGAACCCGGCGGCTGCAGCGACCAGTCTGGCGAAGAAAGTGTTCGGTACGCTTTGATTCTGCGGTAGGCGCAAAGCTTGCTCGCGATGGCGGGGTGTCAGAACACACGTTCATGACGGGTGCGCCGCCTTCGCGAGCAAGCTCTGCTCCTACAAATCGGGGCTTTGCGCCCGCAGGAAGTACACCCATTCACGGCCCATCTTGCGTTTCTCGAACACATTGACGGCCACCAGTCCATTCAGTGTTGCCGACGCGGTGTTGTAGGAGCAGCCCAGGTTCTCCTGCACATTGCTCGCCGTAAACTCTTTCGCCATGCCACTCTTCGCCACCTGAAACACGGCTCGTTGTTTCTCTGTAAGGCGATCAAGAAAACCGGATGCCAGCAGCCACCGGTCAAAGCGGTCCACCTCCGCCAGACTTCTGCGGTAGACCTCGGTAAATCCCCCCACGGCGCGCAGCACCACTGAGCACTGGAAATCGATGAAATACGTCAGATCCAGATCATCTGCTTCGCTATCCAGATAAGAGCGCGCGTATTTCACCGGGGCATTGCGCAGCAGGATGCTGATCGCGATGTAGCGAAACGCTGAGTAATCGTTCTTGAACATGAACCAGTAGAACAGCGCCCGCGCCACTCGACCGTTGCCATCGCGGAACGGATGTTCGTAGCCCAGCGCAAAATGCAAGGCAATGGCCTTGATCAGTGGATGAAGGTAACTGGCTTGAGCCGGGTCGCCATGAGACTGATTGATCCAGTCTGCCAGCAACTTCAGCCGTGAGCGGACCCCGGCAGCGGGAGGCGGCATGTGCACGGTATTGCCCTCGTGATCCTGAACCACCACTTCATCATTGCACCGCAATGTTCCGGGCGAATACTGCGCATCGTCTATACCTTCTACACCCACGCGATGCATCGCAGTAATCAGCTCTGGACTCAAGGGTTCGTAGCGCTGCTCCCAAGCAAAAGTCATCATTTTGAAATTACCGATGACCATCCGCTCATCGGGGGTGCGTGGCAGCCGATGACGTTTGAGCATGTCCTTGGCTACCCGCGTGGTGGTAGCCGCGCCTTCAAGCTGACTGCTGCTGATGGCTTCGTCTTCGATCAGATCATTCAACAGATAGCTGAAATGGGCACGCTCGCCGATCTGGCCCGTCATGTACTCGAGTGCCGCTGTGGTCGTCTGCCGATCCACTGCAGAAATGGCTTTCTGCGCCAGTGGAGTCCACATGAACCGTCCCCACTGAAGCGGTTCTCCCAGAGGCAGAAGACTCAGGTGCTGCGCAGTTCGTGCTTTCCTGACCATTGCCCAACACAAATGCGGATCCAGCCCGGAACCCCACCGAAAACGCAATTTATCGAACGGCAGGTAGCGGCCCTGGTCATCCAGCGGCTTCAACAGCGCGAGATAATCCGCAAGCCGCTCTTTGTGCGGCGACCTTATCAACAGGTCAAACACCGGGTCGGATCTGCCCGTCAGTGATGGAGGCTTTCTCATAAGAAATTTTCTGGAAATGAGCTATGAGTACAGCATCCACGGGGGCCTCACTCAATATCGGACAGGTCCGAAAATTTTGTAGGAGTCAGGACTGGTCGCAGTCTCGAGGGCGATACGTATGTCACGCGTAAAGCCCTCTTCTTTCAACACTACGCTTCCCGCTGAACCCGAAACCAGGCCGCATACAACGCCGGCAAAAACAACAACGTCAACGCGGTGGCCACGATCAACCCGCCCATGATCGCCACCGCCATCGGCCCGAAAAACACGCTGCGTGACAGCGGAATCATCGCCAGCACAGCCGCCAGCGCCGTCAAAACGATCGGGCGGAAGCGTCGCACTGTCGCCTCGATAATCGCCTGCCAAGGCTTCAGCCCCGCCGCGATGTCCTGCTCGATCTGATCCACCAGAATCACCGAATTACGCATGATCATCCCCGACAGCGCAATCGTCCCCAGCATCGCCACGAACCCGAAAGGTTGACGAAACACCATCAGAAACAACGTCACCCCGATCAACCCCAGTGGCGCCGTCAGAAACACCATCACCGTGCGTGAGAAACTTCGCAGTTGCAGCATCAGCAACGTCAGCACCACCACGATAAACAGCGGCACCCCGGCCTTCACCGAATTCTGCCCGCGCGCCGAGTCCTCCACCGTGCCACCCACGTCCAGCAAATAGCCATCCGGCAGTTGCGCGCGAATCGGATCCAGCGTCGGCATGATCTGCTGCACCAGCGTCGCCGGTTGCTGCTTGCCATAAATATCGGCGCGGACCGTGACGTTAGGCAGCCGATTGCGATGCCAGATGATGCCCTCTTCAAAGCCATATTCGAGCGTGGCGATTTGCGACAAGGCCACGCTGCGACCGTTGTCAGTGGGCACCGCGAGACTCGGCAGCAACGATAATTCGGTGCGCTCATGCAGGGTGCCGCGCAGCAGAATCTCGATCAACTCGTTGTCTTCGCGATACTGACTGACGCTCGACCCCGTGAGCGAACTCTGAAGAAACTTCGCCAGGTTCGCCGTGCTCACGCCGAGCGCCCGCGCGCGGTCCTGATCGACATTCAGATAGACGACCTTGCTCGGTTCTTCCCAATCGAGGTGGACATTGACCACATGCGGATTCTCGCGAACCTTGGCGGCGACTTTTCTTGCCAGCGCGCGCACTTCCTCGATGTGCTCACCGGTCACCCGAAACTGCACCGGATACCCCACGGGCGGGCCGTTCTCTAGTCGAGTGACCCGCGAACGCAGGGTCGGGAATTGCTCATTGAGCGTTTCGATCAGCCACAGGCGCAGCGTCTCGCGCTCTTCGATGGTTTTGGCCAGGACGACAAACTGGGCGAAGCTCGCCGCAGGAAGTTGCTGATCGAGCGGTAGGTAAAATCGCGGAGAACCGGTGCCGACATAGGCCACATAGTTGTCGATGCCGGCATGGTCCTTGAGCAGCGCTTCCAGGCGCTTGACCTCAACGGCGGTGTTGCTCAGGGACGCGCCCTCGGCCAGTTTCAAGTCAACCATCAATTCAAGACGACCGGATGCCGGGAAGAACTGTTGTGGGACAAACCGGAACAGCACGACCGACGCAACGAACAACGCAACGGTCAGCACGATCACGGTTTTGCGGCGTCGCACGCACCACTCCACCAGTCGCCTCACACGCTGATAAAACGGCGTGCCATAAGGGTCGAACTCGCCGTTGGCGGTACCGTGTTTGGCGGCGTGAATTTTCGCCAGATCGGGCAGGAGTTTTTCCCCCAGATACGGTACAAAAACCACCGCTGCCACCCACGATGCCAGCAGCGCGATGGTCACCACCTGGAAGATCGAACGGGTGTATTCCCCGGTGCCCGACTGCGCAGTGGCGATCGGCAGGAAACCGGCGGCAGTGATCAGCGTACCGGTGAGCATCGGAAACGCGGTGCTGGTCCAGGCGTAACTCGCGGCTTTCACCCGGTCGAAGCCCTGCTCCATTTTGATCGCCATCATTTCCACCGCAATGATCGCGTCGTCCACCAGCAACCCCAACGCCAGCACCAGCGCGCCGAGAGAAATCTTGTGCAGGCCGATGCCGAGGTAATACATGCAGGCAAAGGTCATCGCCAGCACCAGCGGAATCGCCAGCGCCACCACCATGCCGGTGCGCACGCCGAGTGAGAAGAAGCTCACCAGCAACACAATCGCCAAGGCCTCCACCAGCACCTGGACGAATTCTCCGACTCCGGTTTTCACCGCCGCCGGCTGATCGGAGACTTTGCGCAGTTGCATGCCCGCCGGCAGGTTTTTCTGGATCCGCGCGAACTCGACTTCCAGCGCCTTGCCCAGTACCAGAATGTCGCCACCGTCCTTCATGGCGACGGCCAGA
Source organism: Pseudomonas sp. TMB3-21 (assembly GCF_054898145.1). Taxonomy (NCBI): domain Bacteria; kingdom Pseudomonadati; phylum Pseudomonadota; class Gammaproteobacteria; order Pseudomonadales; family Pseudomonadaceae; genus Pseudomonas; species Pseudomonas sp. TMB3-21. The sequence continues at coordinate 369,330 of NZ_CM142718.1, forward strand.
CCGATCGCGTCCTCTGCCATGAAACGCATGCGTGGCGCAGGGGGATCGTTGAAACCGCGCCGCACATTGGCGACATCGGAGATACGGAACGTGCGATCGCCGACGCGGATCGGGAAGTTTTTTATCTCTTCAACTGTCTGAAAATTGCCCGACACCCGTAGCTGCAATCGTTCGCTGGTGGTTTCGAAAAAGCCCGCCGTCGACACTGCATTCTGTTCCTGCAGCGCCTGCTGCACTGCCGCCAGTGGCAAACCAAGGGTGGCCAGTTTGACGTTGGACAGTTCGACCCAGATCTTCTCGTCCTGCAGCCCCAACAGGTCGACCTTGCCGACATCCTTCACCCGTTGCAGCTGGATCTGCACTCGGTCGGCGTAGTCCTTGAGCACGGCGTAGTCAAAACCGTCGCCGGTCAACGCGTAGATGTTGCCGAACGTGGTGCCGAATTCATCGTTGAAAAACGGCCCTTGCACCCCGGGCGGCAGGGTGTGACGGATGTCGCTGACCTTCTTGCGGACCTGATACCAGAGCTCGGGGATGTCCACCGAATGCATGGAATCGCGGGCAATAAACGTCACTTGCGATTCACCGGGGCGCGAGAACGAGACAATGCGTTCGTACTCGCCGGTTTCCATCAGCTTCTTTTCGATGCGCTCGGTGACCTGCCGCGAGACTTCTTCCGCGGTCGCCCCCGGCCAGATCGTGCGCACGACCATGGCTTTGAAGGTGAACGGCGGATCTTCACTTTGTCCAAGCTTGGTGTAGGAAAGTGCGCCAACAACCGCGAGCAGGATCATCAGGAACAGTACAATCTGGCGATTACGTAGCGCCCATTCGGAAAGATTGAAACCCATCGGGAATTACTCCTTGTCCGCCAGATTGACCACGCGGTTGGAGCGATCCACCGGTCGCACCTGTTGTCCTTCGAGAAGCACATGAACCCCGGCGGCTACCACCCAGTCACTGGCGTTCAGGCCTTCGAGCACCGGCACGGTTTTTTCGCCGAAGGCACCGACCCGAACCGGGACTTTCTTCAACGTGTTGTTGGCCCCGAGCACCCAGACAAAAGTGGCACCGTTTTCAGCGGTAACGGCGGATAGCGGAACCGAGAGGGCAATCACCTCGGCGGTCTGGATGAAAACCCGAGCGCTCTGACCGAGCTCGGCAGGCACCTTGCCGGCGGTGAAGGTGATACGCGCAGCGAACGTGCGCGACTTCGGATCGGCCGCGGGCGACAACTCGCGGATGCGCCCGGCGAAGCGCTGATCAGGTTGCGTCCACAATTCCACAGTGACTGCCTGGCCGACTTTGAAGCGACCGAAACTCTGCTCCGGCAAACTGATCAGCACTTCACGCTCACCGTCGGTGGCCAAGGTAAACACCGTTTGCCCGGCGGCCACCACTTGCCCGACTTCAACCGCACGTTTGGCCACCACACCGTCCTGAGGGGCACGCAGCACGGCGTAACTGGCCTGGTTGGTCGAGACATTGAATTCGGCTTTGATTTGCTTGAGGCGCGCTTCACCGGAGCGGTAAAGGTTTTCGGCATTGTCGTACAGCGAACGGCTGACCATCTGACGGTCCATCAGCGTTTTATAACGGTCCCGCTCGGCCCGCACCAGGCTCAAGTTGGCTTCGGCAGCGGTGACCTGCGCACGGGTCGCTTCCAGTTGCAGGCGTACGTCCTGCGGATCGAGTTCGGCCAACGGCTGATCGGCCTTTACCCGTTGCCCCTCTTCGACCAGCCGTCGGCTTACTTTGCCACCGATGCGGAAGGCCAGTTCCGGCTCATAGCGCGCTCGCACTTCACCGGGGAAACTTTCCATCGCCTGGGCGGACGGCTCCGGTTGCACCACCATTGCCGGTCGGACGCTGACCTGAGGTGCCTCCTCATGCCCGCACGCAGACAATAAAAAAGCCAGACCGACTGGCAACGCGAGGGGCGAGGCATAGCGGAACATGGTGACGGACCTTTCGCTAATGGTGCTTGGAATAATTATACTGGCCAGTATGTTATTAATAGCAAACTCACCAGTCCAGTATTAAAAGCGAATAATGTCGAACAATCTTCCAACCTCGAATGGTCCGGGACGCCCCAAGGATCTGGCCAAGCGCCAGGCGATCCTCGATGCGGCGAAAATTCTCTTTCTGACCAAGGGTTATGCGAGCACCAGCATGGATGCCGTCGCCGCCGAGGCCGGCGTGTCGAAGCTGACCGTCTACAGCCATTTCAACGACAAGGAGACCTTGTTCTCAGCCGCAGTTGTTGCCAAGTGCGAGGAGCAATTGCCTAAGTTGTTCTTCGAATTGCCCGACGGGATCAGCGTGGAAGCGGTGCTGATCAATATCGCCCGAGGCTTTCACCAGCTGATCAACAGCGACGAATCGGTGAACCTGCATCGGTTGATGATGGCCTTGGGTAGCCAGGATCCGAAGCTGTCGCAGATTTTTTTCGAGGCGGGGCCCCAGCGCATGCTGCAGGGCATGGAGCGGCTACTGAGCAAGGTTGATCAGATTGGCGCGCTGAGCATCGACAAGCCGCACAACGCTGCCGAACATTTCTTTTGCCTGCTCAAGGGTGCGGCGAATTTTCGCTTGTTGTATGGCTGCGGCGAACCGTTGACCGGGGCGGCGGCCGAGAGCCATGTACAGGAAGTGGTGTGGTTGTTTATGCGGGCTTATCGACCAGCGTCAGCCTAATAACTTTCGGTCGTCCCGGCTGGCCCCTTCGCGAGCAGGCTCGCTCCCACATTTGATCTTCACTCGACACACATCCAGTGTGGGAGCGAGCCTGCTCCGGGCGGCGTTCCGACGAGGGAGGCGACGCGGTCTCAGGGCTTCAGCGCCTTCTTCGGATAAATATCATACCGACTGGATTTGCCATCCAGCGCATGGCTCGGTTTCGGCCCGGCAATGCACGGCGCCTTGCGCGGTCGCTTGACTACCACTCGGTGGCTGGCCAGCGCCAGCGCAGCTTCAAGCAAGGCCGGCGCGTCCGGGTCATCGCCCACCAGCGGTCGAAACAGGCGCATTTCCTTCTTCACCAGCGCAGTTTTCTCACGGTGCGGGAACATCGGATCGAGGTAGATCACCTGCGGCGGCTCCCCTTGCCAGTTGCGCATCACCTCGATCGAATTGCCCTTGAGCAAACGCATCCGCGCCACGATCGACGCCACCTCGAAATCTTCGGCGCCGCGCGCCAACCCGTCTTCGAGCAAAGCACCGATCAGTGGCTGACGCTCGATCAGGCTCATCTCGCAACCGAGACTCGCCAGCACGAACGCATCTTTGCCTAGCCCCGCCGTAGCATCCAGCACCCTTGGACGCACGCCCTGCGCGATGCCGACAGCTTTGGCAATCATCTGCCCGGTGCCACCGCCGAACAATCGTCGATGCGCCGCGCCACCCTCGACGAAGTCCACCCGCACCGGCCCCGGGGCGTCCGGTCCCAGTTGCTGCAGTTGCAAACCCTGCTCACCCACCTGCAAGGCAAATTCGCTATCGGCGACCTGCAGCGGCAGATTCAGGCACGCGGCCCACTGCTCGGCCTGGGGCTGAAATGCCGCGCTCAGGGCTTCGACATGGATGCGGCAAGCCGCCGGTTGCTCAATCATGGGAAAACACGCTCAAAAAATTAATGATCGGCAAAAACGGCCGATAACAAAACTAACGAGCATTTTGCCAGAGCTGGGCGTCGACCGATAAAAATGTCAGACATTCAACCAACATTCACAGGCTTCATTTCGCCCTACGGCGATTACAGCCTGCGAAATACCCAAGCACTGAGCGGTGTCAGTCACCTGTGGCAAGATTTCTTTGCCCGGGCGCTGGCCGAGCAGTCGGGGGATGTGCTGCCCAAATCGCTGAACTTTCCGCCCGTTGATGTTGAAAGTCCGCAAGAACCCACCGTCGGCAGCGAGTTGCTGGCGCATATCGTTTCGCAACGCGAATGTAACGTGACCGAAACCCCGGTCAAGCCGCCTGAGCCGTTGTTCCTGCCAATTGCCGAATTTGAGATGGACCTGGCCGACAAGCCTTTCCCACCGTTCCCGGCCGACGAGATCGTTGCTCAACAGAAGCAACAGGACTTCGAAAGCAGCTGGGTTCGCCCGATCGTGCTCACTCACGGCCAGCCAATGCCAGTACCTGGCGCGGCACCGCAACCACGTTCGCTGCACCTGCCGATCGCAGAATTCGAACTGGATCTGCTCGACAAGCCGTTCCCGCCGTTCTCGTCCGAAGAACTGGTGGAACAACAGAAGAACTTCGATTTCGACATCGGCTGGGCGCGCCCGATCGTGCTGCAGAACCTGCGCATCGCCGCCTGAACCTCAACGACAGACCGACCACGGCCCGACATCGAGATGAAAGTGATTGCGATGAGCGGCGTTGTAATCCGGGCTCAGCACCACACTGAACGTGTCACAGGCGCCTTGGCGAACCTGGCGTAGAAACTTCGCGTCCTGATTATCCTTCGGCCAGTCCTTCAGCACATTGATAACGCGGCCGTCGGCCAGGCGAAAACCGGCGATGTCCAATGCGTCCGCGCTGGCATGCTGACTGCGCCGGCCGTTCTCACGACCGTAAACGTTGCGGCAGGCGAAGCTGCCCAGATGATCGACACGGCTCACCGATTGGCCGTAAACAGCTTGAGCCGCCGGTTGCAGGGCGTGACGTTCGAACAGCGCAAACGACACCGCCAGGCGGCAGCTGGCAAGGAAGCTGCTGCTCAGCCCGACCTCGCCTCCCTGCACGCGCAACGTGTTAATCAACGGGCATTTCGCGTCAGGGCTGTCGGCCTGACGGGACACGCGTAACCCGGCCGTGCTCAGGACCTGATCGCACAGTTGCGGGTCGGCGCGCAGCCGCATCAATTTGTAGCGCGTCAGAAAGTTAGGATCCGCCCTGACGTCCAGCGGTGCCCACGGATTCCACTGCGGCGGCAGCGTGACCCAGCCTCGCCAGACGCTCAATGTTGCGCCGCCAATGATCAATACCATCAGCCATAGGCCCCAACGAAACCGCATCTTCAGCCCTTGAACAATTGATTGGCCTGCGCGAAAGGCATTGAGCGCGAGGTGAAGCCGAAGGTGCCGGACGTCTTGACCTCTTGGGCGGCGCGAAAGAACTCGCCATACGCGGCCAGCGCAAACGCAGACCCGACGCTGATTCGTTTGACGCCCATTTCACTCAACTGCTCGACCGTCAGTTTCAGCCCGCCGGACATCAGCACGTTGACCGGTTTGGGTGCCACGGCACGCACGACCGCCAAAACATCTTCAGCACTTCGCAGCCCCGGCGCGTACAACACATCAGCGCCGGCGTCGGCAAATGCCAGCAAGCGGCGAATGGTGTCGTCCAGATCAGGATTGCCGTGCAGGAAATTCTCGGCCCGCGCCGTTAGCGTAAAGGGCAATGGCAAGCTGCGGGCGGCGGCGACGGCGGCTTCGATGCGCGCAACGGCGTGCTCGAAACAGTAGATCGGTGCGTCTTCGCGGCCCGTGGCGTCTTCGATCGAACCGCCAACGGCCCCTGCATCCGCAACGCGCAAGATACTCTGTGCGCATTGCGCCGGGTCATCGGCGAAGCCGTTTTCCAGATCGACTGCCACCGGCAGATCGGTGGCGGCGACGATGGCCCGAACATTGGCCAACGTGTCGTCCAGCGTCAGGCCGCCATCTGGTCTGCCCTGAGAAAAGGCGTAGCCGGCGCTAGTGGTCGCCAATGCCTCGAAGCCAAGGCTGGCGAGCATTTTTGCCGAGCCGGCGTCCCACGGGTTGGGAATGACAAATGCCCCGTCGCGCTCGTGCAGGGCTTTGAACGCTTGGGCTCGAAGGGTTTGCGCATCCATTGGCAGGCTCCTGAAGAAGGGACGGGGACGCCTCAGAGCAAGCCAAGTTGTTCGGCGGCGGGCTCTCTGTATAACTCAGGCAGCGGCGGCAGGCCAGGCAAACGCAGCATCAGTTGTGCGTGGAAACGTTGCGCGAGTTTCGCTGCGAACAGATTGTCGGAGGTGTGCAGGAAGATGTAAGGCGTGCGCCCCTCTTCGATCCATTCGGCGAATTTCTGCAGCCAGGGCTCGAGGAATGGATCATTGGCTTCCAGCTGCGGATGGCCGATGAAGCGCACCTGCGGAAACTGCGTGAAGGCCGCCGGACGTGGCGGCACTCGGGGTTTCTGTGATTGCGCGTGCAGCACGGCGGCGTCGGTCGATGTGCAGCTGAACAGTGCGCGCGGGTCCAGGCAAATGCGTTCGACGCCACGCTCAAGCAACAGCCGATTTAGCGCGCGCTCGGCGTCACCCTTGGCGAAAAATTCATCGTGGCGTACTTCGACGGCCAGGGGTCGGTCAACGGCTTCGATGAACGCCGCCAGTTCGGGCAAGCGTTGCGGCGTGAAGCCTTTCGACAGCTGCAACCACAGCGGCGACACGCGAGCGCCCAGTGGACTGAGCAAGTTAAGGAATGTTTCGGCGGCGGTCATTTGTTCGCGCAAATCTCCGCCGTGGCTGATGTCGCGGGGAAACTTGGCGGTAAAGCGAAAATGCTCCGGCATGACCTCGGCCCAACGCTGCACGGTGGACGCAGCCGGGCTCGCGTAGAAAGTCGTATTGCCTTCCACGGCATTGAATATTTGCGAATAGAAACCGAGGAATTCTGCAGGCTTTGCATCAGGCGGATAAAGGTAATCACGCCATGCGTTTTCACTCCACGACGGGCAGCCGAGGAAGTAAGGCAGCACCGTCAGATGTACAGGTCGAGACCCAGCACATCCGCATCCCAATCGACAAAACCGGCGGTGCTGAGGTAGCTGGCCAGTGCCATCGCGACGCTCTTGCTCATGGCGCGGTGATAAAGCATGTCTTGCTGACGGGCCGGGAGGTTGCTCAGGCGTTGCGCGGAAGCCTTGGCGGCACGAGCGGCCATTTGCTCTTCGGAGGGAAATTCCAGTTCGCCATCGATATCAATGGAGTCGTCCTCGACCACACGCCCTCTGGCAGGCTTGCGCTTGATGGGGTAGGACTGGGAGGAAAGGCCGTCTATACGCATAACGTCAAGGCTCGGTATCAATGATGGCAGTTTAGTGGCGCGCAGCACACTTCGCAAACAGCCGAGTGATAACTAGAACACAGAAATACGAAAAGGTTTAAAAACGGGGGGAGAAACTGACGATTGGCGTTGGATGTGAGTCCGCCATCGCGGGCAAGCCCGCTCCCACAAGGTCTGTGTCGTTCACCAATTTGCGGTCGACTCGAAACCTGTGGGAGCGGGCTTGCCCGCGATGGGGCCGACTCGGTCTGCCAGATCAACGCGCTTTCGGGGTTGCCACTTTATCGCGCAGATAAACCGGCTGAGCGTCATCTGCGACGATCGCTTCGCCGCGCTCCCAGGCAAATCGCGCCAGGGTCAGCAAGTCTTCGGCATGCGGCAACATCGCTGCATCCTGGCCACTCAGATTGACGGCGATGCGTTCGGCATACCCCCAACCGGTGCCCGCACCGAACCATTCGCCGCTGGTATCGGCGGGCAGTCCTGCCGCTTCCGGTGGCAACACTGCTTCATTGCCGACCAGACGCATTTCCCCGTCCGTTTCGCGGTAGCAGCCCCAATACACTTCATCCATGCGCGCATCGATGGCGGCAGCGACCTGGCTGACACCGTGTTCGCGATAAGCCCGCTGCGCCAGCACGGCAAGGTTTGATACCGGAAGAACCGGACGATCCAGCGCGAACGCCAGCCCTTGCACCACGCCAACCGCAATTCGCACCCCGGTAAACGCGCCCGGTCCACGGCCGAATGCAATCGCATCCACCGCCTGCAATGTGGTGCCAGCGTCGGCGAGCAGTTGCTGGATCATCGGCAACAACTTCTGCGCGTGCAGGCGCGGGATCACCTCGTAATGGCTCGTAACCTTGCCGTCATGCAGCAAGGCAACGGAGCAAGCTTCAGTCGCGGTGTCCAGGGCCAGCAAGGTGCTCATCGATGTTTCCACAAGAAAGGTCAGAAAAAGTGCGCCAGTATAAACAACTACGGCCCGCAAGCGGGCCGTAGAAGATCAAGCGATATTCAGCTCAGCGCTTCGAGCACCTTGCCGGTGATCGCTTCAACGGAGCCGACGCCTGCAATGTGGCTGTACTTCGGCTTGCCATCAGTCGCAGCGGAGAGCTTCTGGTAGAACTCAACCAGCGGTTTGGTCTGCGAGTGATAGACCGACAAGCGATGACGCACGGTTTCTTCAGTGTCGTCCTTGCGCTGCACCAGTGCTTCACCCGTGATGTCGTCTTTGCCGGCCAGTTTCGGCGGGTTGTAGACGGTATGGTAAACGCGACCGCTGGCTTCGTGCACACGACGACCGGCGATGCGCTGAACGATTTCTTCGTCATCGACGGCGATTTCGACAACGTGGTCCAGCTCCACACCGGCATCAACCAGCGCTTCGGCCTGCGGAATGGTGCGCGGGAAACCGTCGAAGAGGAAACCATTGGCGCAGTCGGACTGAGCGATACGGTCCTTGACCAGTGCAATGATCAGATCGTCGGAGACCAGACCACCGGCATCCATGATGCTCTTGGCCTTGATGCCCAGCTCGGTGCCGTTCTTGACCGCAGCACGCAGCATGTCGCCGGTGGAGATTTGCGGGATGCCGAACTTTTCGGTGATGAACTTTGCCTGAGTACCTTTTCCGGCCCCGGGAGCTCCCAGCAGAATGACGCGCATCGATGTGCTCCTCAAATTTTTATATAGATAACAACGGATTCGCCTCGTGGGGCGAATCTAAAAAAACAGGGTCGTGACCGCCCAAACGGCCAAAGGCTGATCAAGATACACAGCAGGCCCGGACCACACAAGCCGCCGAAAGTCGGAGAAACCCGCGCCTTGCGTGACCTTGCGAGGGGGTGCACCAAGTCGCAACCCCATCATTAACTGTCGCTTGGCAGTACTTCCCGCGCCAATTGAAAACGGCACTTGAGCCCATTACCGAGTGCCGCGCGCGCCCAGCGAAACCTTAGCCGGTATTTCGCAATCCAGCGGCAATCCCCGCCACAGACACCAGCAACGCCTGTTCCACGGGGCTGCCCTGCGCGACTTCCTGCTGCCGCGACCGCGCCAGCAACTCAGCCTGCAATAGATGAAGCGGGTCGAGGTAGGTGTTGCGCAGGCGGATGAATTCCAGGGTGTCGGGACTGTGCGCGAGCAGTTGCGACTGGCCAGTCAGCCCAAGCACGACAGCGCACGCCTGCGACAATAGGTCGCGTAAATGCGCACCTAAAGGCAGCAGTTCCGGCTCGACCAGACGCTCATCGTAGGACTGTGCGATATCGGCGTCGGCTTTGGCCAGGACCATTTCCAGCATGTCGATGCGCGTGCGGAAGAACGGCCACTGCTCGCGCATCTGCCCCAGCAGTTCGCCTTCACCGCGGTCCAGCGCCTTGCTCAGCGCCGCTTCCCAGCCGAGCCAGGCCGGCAGCATCAAGCGAGTCTGGGTCCAGCCGAAAATCCACGGGATCGCCCGCAAGCTCTCGATGCCGCCCGCGCGACGCTTCGCCGGACGACTGCCAAGTGGCAAGCGCCCCAACTCCTGCTCGGGCGTCGACTGGCGGAAATACTCGACGAATTGCGAATTTTCCCGCACCACGGCGCGGTAAGCGCTGACACCGTCTGCCGCCAATTCGTCCATCAGATGCCGCCATTCCGGCTCGGGTGGCGGCGGCGGCAAGAGCGTCGCTTCAAGGACGGCCGCCAGGTAAAGATTGAGGTTCTGCTCGGCGATGTCCGGCAGGCCAAATTTGAAACGAATCATTTCCCCTTGCTCGGTGGTGCGGAAACGCCCCGCGACCGAACCCGGTGGCTGCGACAGAATCGCCGCGTGTGCCGGACCGCCACCACGACCCACGGTGCCGCCGCGACCGTGGAACAGCAGCAGTTCGACTTGCTGCTCGCGGCAAATATCGACCAGACGCTCCTGCGCCCGGTACTGCGCCCACGCCGCCGCCGTGGTGCCGGCGTCCTTGGCCGAATCCGAGTAACCGATCATCACTTCCTGCGGCCCCTGCAGACGCGTGCGATACCCCGGCAGCAGCAACAGTTTCTCGATAACCGGGCCCGCGTTATCGAGGTCGGCGAGGGTCTCGAACAATGGCACCACGCGCATCGGTCGCAATACGCCGGACTCTTTGAGCAGCAGTTGCACGGCCAGCACATCGGAAGCGGCGCCCGCCATGGAAATCACGTAGGAACCCAGCGATGCAGCGGGTGCCGCTGCGATTTCGCGGCAGGTGGCGAGCACTTCCGCGGTATCGGCAGACGGTTTGAAATACGCCGGCAGCAATGGCCGACGGTTATTCAGTTCGCGCGATAGGAAGTCGATGCGCTGCTCTTCGCTCCAGTCTTCGTAGCGACCCAGCCCCAGATAGTCGGTGATTTCGGTCATGGCGGCGCAGTGTCGAGTCGAATCCTGGCGCACATCGAGGCGCACCAGGAACAGGCCAAACGTCACAGCCCGACGCAAGCAATCGAGCAGCGGTCCGTCCGCGATCACGCCCATGCCGCATTCGTGCAGCGACTGGTAACACAGCTCGAGTGGATCAAGCAGGTCGCGATTGTCTTGCAGCACATCGGCGCTGACGGCGGTGGCTGTGCTCAGGGAGGCGTGAGCCCAGCTACGCGTGGCGCGCAGGCGTTCGCGCAGCTGTTTGAGTACCGCGCGGTAGGGCTCGGCGCTGTCCCCGGCCTTGGCTTTGAGCGCGTCGCTGGCCTGCTGCATCGATAATTCGGCCGCCAGGTGATCGATATCGCGCACGAACAAATCGGCGGACATCCACCGCGCCAGCAGCAGGACTTCACGGGTAACGGCAGCAGTCACGTTCGGGTTGCCGTCACGGTCGCCGCCCATCCACGAGGCAAAGCGAATCGGCGCCGCCTCCATGGGCAAGTGCAGACCGGTAGCGTCGTGCAGGGCCTTGTCGGCCTTGCGCAAATAGTTCGGGATCGCCTGCCACAACGAATGCTCGATCACCGCAAAACCCCATTTGGCTTCATCGACCGGAGTCGGCCGGGTGCGGCGGATTTCTTCGGTGTGCCACGCTTCTGCAATCAAGCGCTGCAGCTTTGTCTGGATCTGCTCGCGTTCGGCGCTGGTGAGGTCGCGATGATCCTGCGCGGCGAGTTGCGCGGCGATGGCGTCATATTTCTGGATCAGCGTGCGACGCGCCACTTCAGTCGGATGCGCAGTCAGCACCAGGTCGATTTCCAGTCGCCCCAATTGCCGGGCCAGCGACTCGGGTTTATGCCCCTCGGCCAGCAGACGCGCGAGCAGCTCCGGCAACACGCGCGTTTCGAACGGCGCCGGCTGCGACTCTTCGCGCCGGTGAATCAATTGATACTGCTCGGCGATATTGGCCAGGTTGAGGAACTGGTTGAACGCACGCGCGACCGGCAGCAATTCTTCCTCGCTCAGTTGATTGAGGCTGGCGCTCAGCTCCGCGTCCATCGAACCACGACGGTCCGCCTTGGCGCCCTTGCGGATCTGCTCGATCTTGTCGAGAAAGCCATCCCCGTACTGTTCACGAATGGTATTGCCCAACAGCTCACCCAGCAGGTGAACGTCCTCGCGCAAGCGTGCGTCAATATCGGTCATCAGCAGTTCTCCAGCGAAAAATCCGGTCAGCCAAGACCTCAAAGAGTGCCGTCCCGGGCCGCTTCTTACAAGCAAACGACGAAGGGACTTTAAACCCTTGGCGTTAAAGCTAGTCTCAAGGGTAAGCCACACAACGGCTTTAGCCGGCCAGATGCCGGACATTCACAGGGCCTGCCACGAGCAGGAGCGCCATGAGGTCATTATGAAAATCCGCGAACTTGCCCAGCATTGGGAAGAAAACGCCAAGGGTCGATTGACCGACACCGGGTACACGATTCATCTGGACATGGAAGCGGCTGCCCGGCTGGCGGCCATTACCGAGATGTACCCCAAGCGACACCCGGAAGAACTGCTCGGCGAATTGATCGGCGCGGCGCTGGAAGAGCTGGAAAAAAGCTTTCCGTATGTGAAGGGTTCGACGGTTGTAGCCACTGATGAGGAAGGCGATCCGCTGTACGAAGACGTCGGTCCGACGCCGCGTTTTCTCGCGCTGTCCCGTCGGCATCTGCATGATTTGGTGTCGGGGGACGATTAGAAGCACTGATTGCGTCCGACCTCAATTGTAGGAGCGAGCTTGCTCCTGCAGGGGTGTGTGATCGCCCAAAAATCTCACTCGAATTTCCCCGCGCGTACCCCTTCCCATCGTCAAAGTTCCCGACATAGGGCCTTGTCCAGTTGGTCGGAATTTTTTTCAGGCGATTGGCCATACTTGCTGAACTTTTGAAAAACGTCTCGGGTCACAGCCATTAACCACGCCTGGGACGACCGTTTCAAAATACCCCGGAAAATAACGGTTGCGGCTCCACACCCAGGATGGATTTTTTGTTTTTCAGGAGTTATCACAATGGAGTTGAAAACCATGAAGACCCCAACTGCCAAATCCTCGTTTACTTCACTGCGCGGTTTGAAGCTGGCAGCCTTGGCACTCGGCAGCACCTTCGTACTGGCCGGTTGCGCCGGCAACCCGCCGAGCGAGCAATACGCTGTCACCCAATCGGCAGTCAACAGCGCCGTCAGCGCTGGCGGTACCGAGTTTGCAGCGGTGGAAATGAAATCCGCTCAGGACAAACTCAAGCAGGCCGAACTGGCCATGCACGACAAGGATTACGAACAAGCGCGCATTCTGGCCGAACAGGCTGAGTGGGACGCTCGCGTTGCCGAGCGCAAAGCTCAAGCGATGAAAGCCGAACAGGCTGTGAAGGATTCCCAGAAAGGGGTTCAGGAACTGCGTCAGGAAAGCCAGCGCACCGTGCAATAAGCGCTCTGCTGCGACGTACTTCTTATTCGACTTAAAAGGACGAAACCAACATGCGTAAACAATTGATGATCCCTGCCCTGCTGGCCGCAAGTGTTGCACTGGCTGCCTGCTCGACGCCGCCTAACCAGAATCTGGAACAGGCCCGTACCAACTACAGCGGTCTGCAAGCCAACCCGCAGGCGAGCAAAGTTGCGGCGCTGGAAACCAAAGATGCCAGCGATTATCTGGACAAGGCCGACAAGGCTTATCTGAACAAAGAAGACGAGTACAAAGTTGATCAACTGGCTTATCTGACCAATCAGCGCGTAGAAGTGGCGAAACAGACCATCGCCCTGCGCACCGCAGAAGCCAACTTGAAGGATGCATCGGCGCAACGTGCCCAGGCGCGTCTGGACGCTCGTGATCAGCAGATCAAGCAGCTGCAGGACAGTCTGAACGCCAAGCAGACCGATCGCGGTACCGTGGTGACTTTCGGTGACGTACTGTTCGCCACCAACAAGGCTGACCTGAAATCCAGCGGTCTGGTGAATATCAACAAACTGGCGCAATTCCTTCAGGAAAACCCGGACCGCAAAGTGATTGTCGAAGGCTATACCGACAGCACCGGCGCGGCTTCGTACAACCAGTCGCTGTCTGAGCGCCGCGCAAACTCCGTGCGCATGGCTCTGGTGAAAATGGGCGTTGATCCAGCGCGCATCGTTGCTCAGGGTTACGGCAAGGAATACCCGGTTGCTGAAAACAGCAGCGTTTCGGGTCGTGCAATGAACCGTCGTGTAGAAGTGACCATTTCCAACGACAACCAGCCCGTGGCGCCGCGTTCGTCTGTTAGCTCGAACTAAGCTCCACGCTGGAACACAAAAGCCCCGCCTGAGTCGATCAGGCGGGGCTTTTTGTCATGATCAAAAGATCGCAGCCTCGTTTCACTCGACAGCTCCTACATTGGATTGCGTTCTCCTGTAGGAGCTGTCGAGTGAAACGAGGCTGCGATCTTTTCGGCCGCGCTAGGGTTGCAACTTCTGCGGGGTTTCTTCGCCCATGCAGCGCACGGCTCTTTTCTTGTTGTTGATCAACACGCCGCTCAGCCCTTTCTGTTCAGTGTCGAACATCACCAGCACGCCATCGACGCATTGCGCCACTTGTGCCGCCGGCTCCACAGATACTTTGTAGTCTTCGCCCGGCACGGTCTTGAGCATGGTGAAGTCGCTGAGCAACAGCGCGTCTTCAGGCTTGGCAAAGTGCAGGTAACCGTAAAACCACAGGGCACCGACGGTGCCGAGGATGCTGCAGATACCGGTGATGATCAGCGGGATGGCGTTGCGTTCTTCAGTCATTGCGGACTCTCTGGTGATTCGTTTACAGGATTCGATGGCGCCGGGTAATTGGGGATTTCACCCAGTCGGCGCAAACCGTCGAAGTGCTGCGGATCGTCGAGATAACGCAGCATGACTTTGCGCCAGACCGGGTCGGCGAATGTTTGCACATGACCGCCACGGGTCAGTTGCAGCACTCGCGGGGGCGGCGCAGCTTGATACAGACGGATGCCATTGGAAAGGGGCACGATCGGATCGTCGATGCTGTGGTAGATCAGTTTCGGCACGCCGTTGAGCTGCGCCATGGAATTGATCGCGCTGTCGCCGTCCGGCACCAGCCAGGACAGCGGCACTTGCAGTGGCCAGGTCAGCCAGGAATTGCTCAGGGCGAAACGACCGATGCTGCGGTAACTGGCCGGGACGCCATCGAGCACGAACGCCTTGAGTTGCTTTTGCCGTTGCGGGTGCTGCACCAGGTAGTGCACGGCCATCGAACCGCCAAGGCTCTGGCCGAGCAGGATCAGCGGTTTGCCTTTGACCTGCGGCGCCTCATCGAGCCATTTGAAGGCCGCGTCGATGTCCTGATAAATCGCCGGCAAGCTCGGTTGGCCTTCGGACAAACCGTAACCGCGATAATCAATCAGCAACACCTGATAGCCTTCTTCCGGCAACCACCCACTGCCGCCCAGGTGCATCGGCAGATTACCGCCGTTGCCGTGCAGGTGCAGGACCGTGCCTTTGACGTCGACGCCTTGTTTGGCTGGCAGCCACCAGGCGTTGAGCTTGAGGCCGTCAGCGGTGATCAGGGTGACTTCGCGGTATTCGAGTTTGGCTTTCGCGGGAGTGAAGAGTTGGCCGGGCTCGGGGTAGAACAGCAGCGAGCTGCAGCCGCTCAAGGTCAGGAATAGGCAGAGGATGCCGAGGATTCTCATCCGGTGAAACCTCGCAAGAAGATGAACTGAAATACAACTCCCTGTAGGAGCGAGCCTGCTCGCGATAGCGGTGTATCAGGCAACATCAATATTGAATGTCAGTCCGCTATCGCGAGCAGGCTCGCTCCTACAGGGTGATTTGTGTTTTACAAAATGTTGGAATAATCCGCTTCGATCCGGTCCAGGCTCAGGTGGTTGAGGAAGTTGGAGAAGCACATCCACGCCGACAGCGCGTTCATGTCGCGGAATTGTTCCGGCAGGTACTTGGGCGCCACCACCAGACCTTCATCGACCAACTGGCGCAACGTGCGCATGTCTTCCAGTGTGGTCTTGCCGCAGAACAGCAGCGGCACCTGCTCCAGTTTGCCCTTACGTACGGCCAACTGAATGTAGTTGTAAACCATGATAAAGCCTTTGAGGTAGGACAAGTCTTTGGTGAATGGCAGACCGGTCGGCACCGAACCGCGGAAAACCCGACTGGCGTTTCCGTAGCTTTCCGCCATTTCAAAACCCTGCTCGCGGAAGAATTCGAAGATCTGCAGGAAGTCTGCGCCCTCCTCGACCATGTGAATGGCGCGGGTGCGGTTGGTGAGTTTGCGCAAGCGACTCGGGTACGAGGCGAAGGTGATGATTTCCATCAGGATGGCCAGGCCTTCCTGGGTCACCGTCGAGGATGGCGGCCCTTTGGACAGGAAGGTGCAGATCGGTTGATTCAAACCGTTCAGCGTGGTGCCGACATGCACCAGCCCTTCGTGGACTTCGAGGGCGCGGACGTCGCGCTCGTTGAACATCGCGTCGGTGCGAATCTTGATGTAGTCGGCACCGGCCGCCGCGTCGGCGACGATACCGTCAGACTCGAACACGCGAATGGTCTCTTCCGCCTCCCCGAACACCCTACTCAAGCGGGTCTGCAACATATTCACGGCGTCCTTGGCAGTGAGGATTTTCGGCTCGTCCTTCAAATCGCCGCGACCGTCGATGTTATTGAGGTAATCGGAAAGCATCAGGCCCAGGTCGGACAGCGTCGGATCGCCGGCATGAAACGCATCGGAAGCAGCGCCGTACAACTCTTGAGAGATCAGGCCGAAATCTTCCGTGCCGCGCGCTTCGAGCATGCGCACCACCATCCGGTATTCCTTGCACATGCGCCGCATGATCTGGCCGACCGGGTTAAACTGGCCAAGCTGACGGGTGATGTCACGCTCGATGTTCTGAAATTCCAGTTTCACTTTGCTGGAGTCGAACGCCAGAGGACGGTTGAGGTAGTAATCGCGGTCGACAGCCGGCATTTCCTTGCCCTTGGCCTTGAGGAAACCCTTGCGGATGCTGTCATCCCATTTGACCGCGTCGAGGACGCGTATCGGCGTCTGTGCCAGCACAATGCGATCGGACAAAATGCGTATCGTCTGCTGGTAATCGTCCACCCGAAACTCCTGTAGAAAAACCGTTATTTGGCTTTGGTCTGGCGCTGATAGCGCACGGCTTCAACGAACACGTCGGAATTGGCCGGGTTGTCGAGGTACGCGAAAACCTGATCCATCGCGGTGTTGACCAGTACGCCGTCGCCGTCGTCGGTCTGAAAGCCTTCGCCGCTGAGGACGTTCTGCCCCATGGCCTGATTGATCTGCTCGAGGTCGAGGTTGTAGACCACCAGTTCCTGCTTGTCAGTGAGTTCGAAACCGGCAATCGTGAAGTGCCCGCCGAACTGCGCCGGAACCTTCGCCGACAGATACCAGCGATTGCCGTGGCGCGAAACGGTGAAGGGATAGGCTTCGCGCTCTTTGGGTTTGGCTCTGAAGTAACTGACGGCCTGGTAGCGATTGTCGCCAGTGCGCGTCAGTTCAAGATTCATCGGCTCGCCCCAGGCGTTGGTGCTGGTCCACTGGCCGAGCAAACCTTTGGGCGCGGGGTCGCTGGCGGGCAACGGCTCGCGAAAGGTCACCAGACAGCCACTGAGCAGCAGGAACGACAGGGCGATCACAGCGACACGCCAGGTTTTCATTCTTTACTCCCTATGAACACGACGCCAACTCACATGAACCTGTAGCAACTGCCGAAGGCTGCGTTCGGCGACGAAGTCGTCATAAACCTGCGTCCGCGCTGGTTGATCCAATATTCAGATTGCGACCGCAGCGCGGCCGAACGCAGCCTTCGGCAGCTGCTACATGGATCTCGCTCAACTTATACCGACGCCAGCACCAGGTGCATATAACGCGTGAGAGTGCCGAGCATTTCCGCTTCGGCCCCAGGCTCGGCGTCATTGAGCAGGCCCTGATATTCCATCCGACCGATTATCGCCGTCAACACCTTGGCATCCTGTTGTGGCTCCCGGGAGCCCAATACCTGAAACAGCTGACACGTGCCCTGCAGCAAAATTTGCTGATGTGAACGCACCAACAGTGCCAGACGCGGGTTCAGCAGCGCTTCCTGACGGAACGCCTGTTCGGCCATCAAGTGCTCGCGCCGGCTGATCAACTGCCGGTGCACATAGTCCGCCATCAGCTGCGCAATGTCGTCCGCCAAACGCGACCGCGACTCGGGGCTGCCATCGCCGCTGACCACCATCTCGCGCAGCAGGCCTTCGTTGTTCACCCACAACTTGGCCATATAGGCTGCGCTGCGCTCAACATATTGGGCGAAGGTATCGGTGAGCAAGTCATCGATATCCTTGAAATAGTAAGTCGTTGCCGACAGCGGCACAGCGGCTTCGGCAGCTACCGCACGGTGGCGCACGGCGCGCACGCCATCACGCACGACGATCCGCATGGCGGCATCGAGAATATCCTGTCGCCGCTGCTCGCTGCCCTGTCGGCTGGCCTTGCGACCCTGGTACTGAACACTTTCAGCGACCGCAGTGGCGATGCCTGCTGCACCTTCTTGAGCAATTGCAAGGTTCACGACCGCTATCCCTCTCTCAACTTCAAAAGTAACCAATTGATACGTTTGTACCAGACGCGCAATAAAAAGCCGCCTGTTATAGGCGGCTTTTTGTTTGAAACACTTACGCTTGCGGCCGCATGTGCGGGAACAGGATCACGTCGCGAATCGACGGGGAGTTGGTCAGCAGCATTACCAGACGGTCGATGCCGATGCCTTCACCGGCGGTTGGCGGCATGCCGTATTCGAGTGCGCGGACGAAATCGGCGTCGTAGTGCATCGCCTCGTCATCACCGGCATCCTTGTCGGCCACCTGCGCCATGAAGCGTTCTGCCTGATCTTCCGCGTCGTTCAACTCGGAGTAGGCGTTGGCGATTTCACGGCCGCCGATGAACAACTCGAAGCGGTCGGTGACGTTCGGGTTCTCGTCGTTGCGGCGCGCCAATGGCGACACTTCGAATGGGTACTGGGTGATGAAGTGCGGCTGCTCGAGTTTGTGCTCGACCAGTTCTTCGAAAATCATCACCTGCAATTTGCCCAGACCTTCGAAGCCCAGCACCTTGGCGCCGGCCTTCTTGGCGATGGCGCGAGCCTTGTCGATGTCAGTCAGGTCGTCGGCGGTAAGCTCAGGGTTGTACTTGAGGATCGAGTCGAACACCGACAGACGCACGAACGGCTCGCCGAAGTGGAACACTTTGTCGCCGTAAGGCACGTCGGTGCTGCCCAACACCAGCTGCGCCAGTTCACGGAACAGTTCTTCGGTGAGGTCCATGTTGTCTTCATAATCGGCGTACGCCTGATAGAACTCCAACATGGTGAATTCAGGGTTGTGACGAGTCGAAACGCCTTCGTTACGGAAGTTGCGGTTGATCTCGAACACTTTTTCAAAACCGCCAACCACAAGCCGCTTGAGGTACAGCTCAGGCGCGATGCGCAGGAACATTTCCATGTCCAGCGCGTTGTGGTGAGTCTCGAACGGCTTGGCCGCCGCGCCACCGGGGATGGTCTGCAGCATCGGTGTTTCGACTTCGAGGAAGTCGCGCTGCATCAGGAAGCTGCGGATGTGGGCGATGACTTGCGAACGGACGCGGAAAGTCTGACGCACGTCTTCGTTGACGATCAGGTCGACGTAACGCTGGCGGTAGCGCTGTTCGGTGTCGGTCAGGCCGTGGTGCTTGTCCGGCAACGGGCGCAGGGATTTGGTCAGCAGGCGCACGTTGGTCATTTCAACGTACAGGTCGCCCTTGCCGGAGCGCGCCAGAGTGCCTTCGGCGGCAATGATGTCGCCCATGTCCCAGGTTTTCACCGAGGCCAGGGTTTCTTCGGACAGGGTCTTGCGGTTGACGTAAACCTGGATGCGCCCGGTCATGTCCTGGATCACCATGAACGAGCCACGGTTGAGCATGATGCGACCGGCAACCTTGACCGGGATTGCAGCTTCCGCAAGCTCTTCCTTGGTCTTGTCCGCGTACTGTTTCTGCAACTGACTGCAGTAGTTTTCGCGGCGGAAGTCGTTCGGGAAGGCATTGCCCTTGGCGCGCTCGGCAGCCAGCTTTTCCTTGCGCAGGGCGATCAGGGAGTTTTCTTCCTGTTGCAGGGCTTGCGGGTCGAGTTCTAGGTCGCTCATGTCTTTAAATATCCATCAGGTTCGTTGTCCCCGGCCTGTGGCCGGGGATCGCCAGCAAGCCGGCTCCTACAGGGGGGATCGATGTGTGGGTTACAGGCCTTGTTTCAGGCTTGCCACCAGGTATTCGTCGATATCGCCGTCGAGCACCTTGTCACAGTCGCTGCGTTCGATGTTGGTGCGCAGATCCTTGATCCGCGAGGCATCAAGCACGTACGAACGGATCTGGTGACCCCAGCCGATGTCCGACTTGGTGTCTTCCAGCGCTTGCGAGGCGGCGTTGCGTTTCTGCACTTCCTGCTCGAACAGGCGCGCCCGCAACATTTTCATCGCGGTGTCTTTGTTGGCGTGCTGGGAGCGTTCGTTCTGGCAGCTGACCACGGTGTTGGTCGGTACGTGGGTGATCCGTACGGCCGAGTCGGTGGTGTTTACGTGCTGACCACCGGCACCGGAGGAGCGGTAGGTGTCGATGCGCAGGTCCGACGGGTTGATGTCGATTTCGATGTTGTCATCGATTTCCGGCGACACGAAAACGGCCGAGAACGAGGTGTGACGACGGTTGCCGGAGTCGAACGGACTCTTGCGGACCAGACGGTGCACGCCGATTTCGGTACGCAGCCAGCCAAAGGCGTACTCGCCCTTGATGTGCACGGTGGCGCCTTTGATACCGGCGACTTCACCGGCCGACAGTTCCATGATGGTCGCGTCAAAACCGCGTTTGTCAGCCCAGCGCAAATACATGCGCAACAGGATGTTGGCCCAGTCCTGAGCCTCGGTACCGCCAGAGCCGGCCTGGATGTCCAGGTAGGCGTTGTTGGCGTCCATCTCGCCGCTGAACATGCGCCGGAATTCGAGTTTTTCCAGCGACTCGCGCAGACGTTCGACTTCGGCAGCGACGTCATCGACGGCGGCCTGGTCTTCTTCTTCGGCGGACATCAGCAGCAAATCTTTGGCGTCGGCCAGACCGCTGTGCATTTCGTCGAGGGTATCGACGATCTGTGCCAGCAGCGACCGCTCGCGGCCCAGTTCCTGAGCGTACGACGGGTTGTTCCAGACAGCCGGATCTTCAAGCTCGCGATTGACTTCAGTCAGACGCTCATGCTTTTGATCGTAGTCAAAGATACCCCCGAATAGTTTCGGAGCGCTCGGACAGGTCCTTGATACTGTTAAGGATCGGGTTGATTTCCATGGCGGGCAGCACTCGTTGGCGAACTTTTGAAAGCCGGCGAGTATACCGTAATCAAGCTGTCACGGCAGCCCGCCTGGCGGCTTTACCAGCGAATGGATTCGAGCGAGCGACGATGCTCTTGTAGCAGCTGCCGAGCCCGCGAGGCTGCGTTCAACTTGTAGCAGCTGCCGAGCCCGCGAGGCTGCGTCGGCTGCGAAGCAGTCGTAAAACCAGACACTACGGTCTCCCAGGCAAACCGCGTGTACAGGATTGGCGAGGACTGCGTCCTCGAACGCAGCCTCGCAGGCTCGGCAGCTGCTACATACGGGCGCATTCACAAATGCGCATTCACAAGGGCGCGTTCAAAGGCGCATTCCAAGTGCCTTAGGCAATGCCCACCTGATTGCGCCCATTATGCTTGGCCAGGTACAGCCCCTTGTCCGCCGCCGAAATCAGCTGCCGGCAGTCGCTGCCCTGTTGCGGGACGATCGTCGAGAGGCCGATGCTGATGGTCAGGCTGGATCCTTCAATCGGCGAAATATGCGGAATCTTCAGCGCCGCCACCGACTGGCGTAACTTCTCAGCCACCAACCGGGCGCCACCCGGCGAGGTATTGGGCAAGACCAGCGCAAACTCTTCGCCGCCATAACGCGCCGGCAAATCCGACGGCCGTGCGCTGGCGTCGCGAATGGCGGTCGCCACTTTACGTAACGCCTCATCGCCTTCGAGATGGCCAAAACTGTCGTTATAGGATTTGAAATAATCCACGTCGATCATCAGCAATGACAACTGACTCTGGTCGCGCAAGGCGCGGCGCCATTCCAGCTCCAGGTATTCGTCGAAATGCCGGCGGTTCGACAGCCCGGTCAGGCCATCCGAGTTCATCAGGCGTTGCAGCACCAGATTGGTGTCGAGCAACTGCTGCTGGCTGACCCGCAACGCGCGGTAAGCCGCATCTCGCTGCAAAAGGGTCATGTAGGAACGCGAGTGATAACGGATGCGCGCCACCAGCTCGATGTTGTCCGGCAGTTTAACCAGATAATCATTGGCCCCGGACGAGAACGCCGCGCTCTTGATCAGCGGGTCTTCCTTGGTCGACAGAACGATGATCGGAATGTCCTTGGTCGCCGGGTGGTTGCGGTACTCGCGCACCAGGCTCAGGCCATCGAGCCCGGGCATCACCAGGTCTTGCAGAATCACCGTCGGCTTGATGCGAATCGCCTGCGCCACCGCCTGATGCGGATCAGCGCAAAAATGGAAATCGATATTGGCTTCGCTCGCCAGCCCGCGGCGCACCGCTTCGCCGATCATGGCCTGGTCGTCCACCAGCAACACCATGGCGGCGTTTTCGTCAGTCTTGATGCCGTCGAATTGCAGATCATTCATGTGCGATCACCTGAGTGGTGCTTGGGCCAGGATTGCTGCCTAAAGTAGTCATTGGCCGAGAATCTCCAGCAATCGTGGTGCGATCTTGTCCAGTGGGCGAATCTCCATGGCGGCGTCGATGGCCGCAGCCGCTTTCGGCATGCCATATACCGCACTGCTTTGTTGATCCTGAGCGATGGTCAGGTAACCCCGTTGGCGCATGAGTTTGAGCCCCTGCGCACCGTCCCGGCCCATGCCCGTAAGCAAAACGCCAACGGCATCGCCGTTCCAGTGATGGGCTATGCTGTCGAAAAACACGTCGATCGACGGTCGATAAATTTCGTTGATCGGCTCGGCGGTGTAGGCCAGCGTGCCGTTCTTCAACAAACGGATGTGGTGATTGGTGCCAGCCAGCAGGACCGTGCCGGGTTGCGGCGGCTCGCCTTCCCGGGCCAGACGCACGTCGAGGCCGCTGGCGCTGGCGAGCCACTCGGCCATGCCGGCAGCGAACACCTGATCAACATGCTGCACCAACACGATGGCTGCGGAAAAATCCCGTGGCAAACCCTTGAGCAGGACTTCCAGCGCCGCCGGTCCGCCAGCGGACGAGCCGATGGCAATCAGCCGCTGACGCGAAGCGGAACTGCGCAGAGAGCTGGGCGCGGGCCGCTCGCGCTGAGCACGGTCGCCGATCAGCCAGCCGATGTTCATGATTTTGCGCAACAGCGGCGCGGCAGCTTCCTGAGCGTTGCCGGCACCCAGTGCCGGCGTGTCGACCACATCCAGCGCACCGTGGCCCATGGCCTCGAACACCCGGTGCACGTTCTGCTGACGGTCGACAGTGACGATGACGATGGCGCACGGAGTCTCAGCCATGATGCGCCGCGTCGCTTCGATGCCATCCATGACTGGCATGATCAGGTCCATCAGGATCAGATCCGGGGTGTTCTCGGCGCAACGCTGCACCGCCTCGGCGCCATTGACGGCGACCCAGACCACTTCGTGTGCCGGCTCGAATGCCACGGCGCGGCGCAAAGCCTCGACCGCCATGGGCATGTCGTTGACGATGGCGATTTTCATGAGCGCGGGCCTCCAATTAGCTCGACCACTGCATCAAGCAGGGCGTCGTCATGAAAACTGGCTTTGGCCAGATAATAGTCGGCGCCGGCGTCCAGGCCACGCCGCCGATCTTCCTCGCGGTCCTTGTAGGACACGACCATCACCGGCAGCGATTGCAGGCGGTTGTCGCGGCGCAATAGCGATACCAGCTCGATACCGTCCATGCGCGGCATATCAATGTCGGTGATCAACAGGTCGAAATCCTCCGAACGCAGCGCGTTCCAGCCATCCATACCGTCCACCGCGACGGCCACGTCATAACCGCGATTGAGCAACAGCTTGCGCTGCAATTCGCGCACAGTGAGCGAATCGTCCACCACCAGAATCCGTTTGCGCGCCGCTTCCACCGCTTGATTGCTGTGCCGTGCGATCCGTTCGAGGCGCCCGGTATTGAGTAGCTTATCGACCGAACGCAGCATGTCTTCAACATCGACGATCAACACCACCGAGCCGTCGTCGAGCAGCGCACCGGCGGAGATGTCCTGCACTTTGCCCAGACGCTCGTCCAACGGCAAGACTACCAGCGTGCGTTCGCCAATGAAGCGCTCCACCGCCACACCGTAAATCGCCTCGCGCTCGCGGATCACCACGACTTTGAGCGTGGGCTGGTTATGCTGGCTCGCCGGGCGTTGCAGCAGCTGGCTCGCGGCCACCAGGCCAACATGCCGGCCTTCGTACCAGAAATGCTGCCGGCCCTCGAGCTGAACAATGTCTGCAGGTTCGAGATCGCACATGCGTTCGATGTGCGCCAGCGGAAAGGCATACGCCTCGTCGCCGACCTCTACCACCAGGCTGCGCACCACCGACAGTGTCAGCGGTACTTCGAGATGGAAGCGGCTGCCCTCGCCCGCCGTCTGTTCCAGCACCACCGCGCCGCGCAGTTGCCGCACCATGTGCTGGACTGCGTCCAGGCCGACGCCGCGACCGGACACTTCTGTGACCTTGTCGCGCAGGCTGAAACCCGGCAGAAACAGAAACGTCAGGAGTTCATCTTCGCTCAACTGCGCAGCTGTTTCGGCGGGGGACAGCTGACGTTCGATGACGCTGCGGCGCACCTTCTCCAGATCGACACCCTGGCCGTCATCGCTCAATTCCAGCACCAGCAGGCCTGCCTGATGTGAGGCACGCAGGCGAATCACGCCCTCGGCGGGTTTGCCGGCCAGCAGCCGTTGCTCGGAAGATTCGATGCCGTGATCCACAGCATTGCGCAACAGGTGCGTGAGCGGCGCTTCGAGCTTTTCAAGGACGTCGCGATCAACCTGGGTTTTCTCGCCCTCAATCTCCAGGCGCACCTGTTTGCCGAGACTGCGACCGAGGTCGCGAACCATGCGCACCTGTCCGCTCAACACATCGGCAAACGGGCGCATGCGACAGGCCAGCGCCGTATCGTAGAGCACCTGCGCGCGCTGGCTGGCCTGCCAGGCAAACTCATCCAGCTCGGCATTTTTCTCCACCAGCAACTGCTGGGATTCCGTCAGCAGACGGCGCGCATCTTCGAGGGCTTCCCGCGCCTCCAGGCTCAAGGTCATTTCCTTGAGCTGCACGTTGAGATTTTCCAGTGCGCGCAGACCGTTGCCCTGCATGCGCTTCAAACGCTGCATGGTCGCCAGGTGCGGTTTGAGCCGCAGGGTTTCCACCAGCGACTTGCTCGACAGATCGAGCAGGCTGTTCAAGCGCTCGGCCGTAACGCGCAATACACGCTCGCCATTTTCGGTAGTGCGTCTGGTTTTGCGCGGCGGATCGACAGGAACGACCGGCGCGACAGTCGGCGGCTCGACTACGGGCACCGGCACTTCGATCACCGCCTCTTGCGACTCGGCCATAAATGGCGCGATCGGCGTGCTGATCGGCGCCGCCAGTGCCAGAGGGTCCAGCAACTTTGCCATCAGCGCCACATAGTGTTCGATGTCGGCAGGCGTCGGCGCAGCGTTCGGCGTGGCGATGCGCATCAACATATCGGTGCCCTGCAGCAACGCGTCGATGTGCTCGGGCCGCAGGTACAGGCGCCCTTCCTGCGCACTGACCAGGCAATCTTCCATCACATGGGCGACGCTGACACCGGCCTCGACCCCGACGATCCGCGCGGCGCCTTTGAGTGAATGGGCTGCGCGCATACACGATTCAAGATGATTGGCTTGAGTCGGATCGCGCTCCAGCGCCAGCAGACCAGCACTGAGCACCTGTGTCTGGGCCTCGGCTTCCAGGCTGAACAGCTCGAACAACGAGGCGTCGCGCATTTGCTCGGGGGTCATGTGAGGCTCCGGGACACGGCGGACAACAGTTGTTCTTCATCCAGCCAACGCAGGCTGCGGCCCTTGAATGACAACACGCCCCGGGTGAATCTGGCGCTGGCGTGGCTGCCCGAGCGGGACGCCGCGTCGAGCAGGCGTTCGTCGATGGCGTGAATGCCATCCACCTCGTCCACCGGCACCACCACCGGCCCGCCCTGCGCGGCGATGATCAGCATGCGTGGCGTCACGCGCGCTCCGGGTGTGACGCTGCTCGCACTGTCCAGGCCCAGAAGATCGGCCAATGACAGGCACGCCACCAGCGCGCCGCGCACGTTCGCCACGCCGAGCAAGGCTCGCGAGCGCTGATGCGGCAGCGAGTGAATGGCCTGCAGGGGTGCCACTTCGACCAGGCTGCGCGTGGCCAGAGCGAGCCATTCTTCGCCGAGACGAAACATCAACAGTGAACGGGTTTTGACGTCGCTTTGCAGTTCGACCGCGATCTGCCCGCGGTCCTCCTGCTGCAAGGCGTAGCGATCGAGCAGGCGCGTGGCCGCGGCGCCGTACACCGCGCAATTGCGGCAATGAATGTGCTCGCCCAGCAACGGGCAGGATTTGTCGCCATGGATGCCGATGCGGTTCCAGCAATCGTCGATGGCCTGGGCATCTTCATGAATCAGGCTAAAGCTGTCGGCCCCAGTCATCGTTTACGCTCGCTGTCGGCGGTGCGCGCTGCGCGCTCTTGCAAACGTCGGGCTCCGGCCGCGTTGCCCTGCGACTGCAACAAAGCCGCCAAATGCATCAGTGCTTCGCCATGTTGCGGGTCGAGGTACAACGCCTTGCGGTAAAAACCCTGGGCTTCGAGGGTGCTGCCGGCGACATCGCTGAGCAATCCCAGCCAGTAAAACACTTGGGCCACGGGTTCGTGGCTACGCAAGTATTGCTCACACGCCACACGGGCCTCGGCACTTTTGCCTTCGTTGGCCAGCGCGGCAATGTTCGCCAGTAACGTGGCCGCGTCCGGGCTGGCGGCTTTTTTCGCCCGCGGCAGCGGCGTGACCGGTGCGAAGGGTCGGCGCACGGTAGGTGGCGCACTGCTGGCGAAAGGTTTTGCCGGCAACGGCTGGCGCACCGGCAGCGGCGTTGCAGCGAACGCCGCAACAGGTTCGGGCGCACGCTGCCGACTGAACGCGAAAGACTGCGCGATGCCGATTGAACGCATGCCCAGAAGCCCAAGCAAACTGCCCTCTGCCGGGCCGATAAACAGTACACCGTCGACATGGGTCAGGCGCTTGAGCACTGCGAAAACTTGCTGCTGGGTTGGCTGATCGAAATAGATCAGCAGGTTGCGGCAGAACACAAAGTCGTACGGTGGCTCGTTCGCAAGCAAGGTCGGATCGAGCAGATTGCCGACCTGCAATCGCACTTGCTCAAGCACGCGTTCGCTGAGCCGATAGCCGTCACCTTCGGCGCTGAAGTAACGCTCGCGAAAGCTGAGGTCCTGACCGCGAAATGAATTCTTGCCGTACAGCGCTCGCCTGGCCTTTTCCACCGAGAGCGGGCTGACGTCCATGCCGTCGACCTTGAACTGATGCGGTTTGAAACCGCCATCGAGCAACGCCATCGCTATCGAATAGGGTTCTTCACCGGTGGAACACGGCAGGCTGAGGATGCGCAGCGCGCGCAAGTGGTTGATGTCGTCGAGGCGCTTCGCAGCCAGTTTCGTCAGGGTGGCGAACGACTCCGGGTAGCGAAAAAACCAGGTCTCGGGAACGATCACCGCTTCGATCAGCGCCTGCTGCTCATCGGACGAACCTTGCAGCGTATGCCAGTACTCATCCGCCGTTTGTGCCTGTGATGCGGTCGAGCGCTGGCGCACGGCGCGCTCGATGATCGCCGGGCCGACCGACGTCACGTCCAGGCCAATGCGCTCTTTGAGGAAATCGAAAAAACGCTGATCACTGCTCATGGGCGCTCCTCGAGCGACGCAGGATCCCGTGGCGGTGAGGGGAACAACAGCCCGCGAACCTGCTCATCGAGCAAATCGGCTACGCGCACCCATTGCAGCAGCCCATGGGCATCTTCACGCACGGGACCAAGGTAACGTGCCTGGCGATTGTCCAGGCCATACGGCTGAAATTCCGAAGGATTGCAGCGCAGCGTGTCGGTGGCCTGTTCAAGAATCAGCCCGAGCAATTGCGCCTTCCCGGTGGGGGCCGGACGGTAATGCACCAACACCAGACGCGTGCTGGTGCGCGCCTGCGCCGGCTCGCCAAAGGTCAATGCGCCGAGGTCGATGACGGGCACCACGACGCCTCGGTAGGCGAACACCCCCGCGACCCAATCCGGCGCGTGGGCGATCGGTTTCAGCGGTAACCGCGGCAGCACTTCCGCCACTTCGGTGGCCGGCAAGGCGTAGCGCTCTTTGCCGATGCGAAACAGCAGAAACAACACCTGCATAGCCGACTTCACGGCACTGCGCTTGAGGGTGATCTCGCTCATCAGACTTTGAATCGCGAAACGCCGCCACGCAGCCCTACGGCGACCTGGCTCAATTCGTCGATGGCAAAACTGGCCTGGCGCAAGGATTCGACGGTCTGGCTGCTGGCATCACCCAACTGCACCAGCGCGTGGTTGATCTGCTCGGCGCCGGTAGCCTGCGCCTGCATGCCTTCGTTGACCATCAACACGCGCGGTGCCAGCGCCTGGACCTGGTGAATGATCTGCGACAGCTGCTCGCCGACCTGCTGCACTTCCGACATGCCACGACGCACTTCTTCGGAGAACTTGTCCATGCCCATGACCCCGGCCGACACGGCCGACTGGATCTCGCGCACCATCTGCTCAATGTCGTAAGTGGCGACGGCGGTCTGATCGGCCAGACGTCGCACTTCGGTGGCGACCACGGCAAAACCGCGACCGTATTCACCGGCCTTCTCGGCCTCGATGGCGGCGTTCAGTGACAACAGATTGGTCTGGTCGGCAACTTTGACGATGGTCACCACCACCTGATTAATGTTGCCGGCCTTTTCGTTGAGGATCGCCAGTTTGGCGTTGACCAGGTCCGCTGCGCCCATCACCGAATGCATGGTCTCTTCCATCCGCGCAAGGCCCTGTTGCCCTGAGCCGGCGGCGACCGAGGCCTGGTCGGCAGCGGTGGAGACTTCAATCATGGTGCGCACAAGGTCACGGGAAGTGGCGGCGATCTCACGGGACGTCGCGCCGATTTCCGTGGTGGTGGCAGCGGTTTCGGTAGCGGTGGCCTGCTGCTGTTTGGAGGTGGCGGCGATTTCGGTGACGGAGGTGGTGACCTGCACCGAGGAGCGCTGCGCTTGCGAAACCAGTGAAGTCAACTCGGCCATCATGTCGTTGAAGCCGGTTTCAACGGCGCCAAATTCGTCCTTGCGCTCCAGATTCAAGCGACCGCTGAGGTCGCCGGTGCGCATGATCTCGAGGATTTCCACGATGCGGTTCATCGGCGCCATGATCGCGCGCATCAGTAGCAGACCACAGAGACCTGCGGCCAGCACCGCAACCAGCAGAGACACGCCCATGACGGCTTTGGCGGAGATGACTGCGTCAAAGATGGCCGTGACATCCTGATCCGCGACTGCTTTATTTACTCGCGTGATGTCATTGAGCTTCATGCGCCCGGCGGTCCAGGCCGGCGTGAGTTGTTCATGGAACAACTTGATCGCTTCGGCGTCCTGATTCTGTTTGCGCAGGTCGAGCACCGACGCGAGGACCTTGTTGTATTGCTCGTGAATCTTCTCGAAGAGCGCGTATTCGACCCGATCTTCTTCGGTGGTCACCGTGTGCTGGTAGTTGGCCATCTGCTCTTGCACGCGCTGGGCATACCCTTTGAAGCTTTCGGCCTCTTCGGCGCTGAACCCTTGCCCTTCTTTCAGTCCGAGCATTTCCTGAGTGTGCAGGTAAGTGTCAACCCAGGCGCTGCGAAGCATTGAGCTGTAATAAAGCCCCGGCAACGCATCTTCACGAACGCTGGTTTCGTTTTCTTCTATCTTCAACAGCCGCGAATAAGACGCAACGACCATCAGCAGCATGATGGCGATGATCACCGCAAAGCTCGCCAAAATCCGTTGGCGCAACGTCCAGTTCTTCACAGTCAATCCTCGGGGCTGTTTCAAATGCTGGGGAGTATAGCCGAGGGGCGTGTTTCAAATTTAGAGCGGATGTGGGGCAGGTCTCATCTTTGGCGGAAAATTTGGGCTGGCCTGAAGATGAGTGGTGTGAGGGATGGTGCCATCGCAAGCAAGCTCGGCGCCTACAGGAGTGGATCACGAAATGTGTGATCGACCCAAAATCGTAGGAGCAAGCTTGCTCGCGATAGCGATTTCCTGCCTTAAACGGAGGCCTGACGAACCTGCTTCTCCAGCTCGGCCTTCAACCCTGGCTCGAGCTTCAACTGGCGCGCCAGCTCATCCAGATAGGACTTTTCCATGAAGTTCTCTTCGTCCACCAGCATCACGCTGGCGATGTACATTTCGGCAGCCATTTCCGGGGTGCTGGCGGCGCGCGCGACATCGGCAGGGTCGAGCGGCTTGTTGAGTTCAGCGTGCAGCCATTGCTTCAATTCCTGATCGTTGTCGAGTTTGGTGAACTCGCCTTCGATCAATTCGCGCTCGCGCTCATCGACGTGGCCATCAGCCTTGGCCGCTGCGACCAGCGCCTTGAGAATCGCCTGACTGTGCTCTTCAACCTGGGCCGGTGGCAGACGGTCGACAGTTTGAGGTTCGATGTTCGAGACGTTGCCTTGCTGAGCCTGCCAGTTGCCGTACGCCTTGTAGGCAATCACGCCCAGCGCCGCGAGGCCGCCGTAGATGGCGACCTTGCCGCCCATCTTGCGCGCCTTTTTGTTGCCCAGTAGCAGACCGATAGCACCGGCCGACAGCGCACCCCCACCCGCGCCGGAAAGCAGTCCGCCCAAGCCACCGGATTTGCCGACGCCGCCGAGCAACCCGCCGAGGCCGCTGCTGGAGGATTTGTTCTGTGAGCCGCCGGCCTTGTTCTGCAACAGGTCCTGGCCGGATTTAAGCAGTTGATCAAGCAAGCCACGCGTATTCATTTTGCTGTCTCCACGAAAGGTAACTGGATCATCAGGCCATCAGCCTAGTGCGAAGTGCCCTGACGCTGCCGTCGAGTGTGCTTCCAGATGTTGCTCGTTCCTTGATAGCTAATAAAGGTGGGGGCCAGTCGTTCGAATAAAAAGATATACACTTGAGCGAATCTATCGTCGGAACAAACCCCGCTGACCGCCCTGCGTCTTTGGTTTCTACAACGCCGGGCAGGATTGCACCGCCGCATGCCGCATCTACGCGCAGGCTGGTATCTACGAGAAATTCGTCGAGAAACTGGGTGAAGCGGTCAGCAGCATCAAATACGGTTTGCAGGACGACCCGACCACCGAGCTTGGTCCGTTGATCACCGCGCAACACCGCGACCGTGTGGCCGGGTTTGTCGAACGCGCCGTGGCGCAGTCTCACATCCGTCTGGTAACTGGCGGCAAAGCGGTCGAAGGCAACGGGTTTTTCTTCGAACCAACCGTGCTGGCGGATGCGCAGCAGGACGACGAAATCGTTCGCCGCGAAGTGTTCGGGCCGGTGGTGTCGGTGACCAGGTTCAACGATGAAGCGCAGGTGCTGGGCTGGGCCAACGATTCCGATTACGGCCTGGCGTCGTCGGTGTGGACCGCCGATGTCGGTCGCGCGCATCGCCTGTCGGCGCGGCTGCAGTATGGTTGCACGTGGGTGAATACGCATTTCATGCTGGTCAGCGAAATGCCCCACGGCGGTCAGAAATCTTCCGGGTACGGGAAGGACATGTCGATGTATGGGCTGGAGGATTACACCGTGGTTCGGCATGTGATGTTCAAGCATTGAAGAAAGCTGCAAGCGGCAAGTGTTGAGCTGCAAGAAAGCAACAGCATCGTCGGAACGCCGCCCGGAGCAAGCTCAGCTCCCACAGCAAGCTCGCTCCCACAGGGTTGGTGTCGTTCAGATGATTGCTATTCGACTCCGCACCTGTAGGAGCCGGCTTGCCGGCGATGGCGTCCCTCCGGCACCAAAGCGACCCAAGACACCCACAAGGATTGAACATGGATATCACCCGCCGCGACTTCCTCAACGGCGTTGCAGTCACCATCGCTGCGGGCATGACCCCGCTGCAGATTCTTCAGGCCGCGCCCGATGGGCGTTATTACCCACCCGCGCTCACCGGCTTGCGTGGCAGCCACGTCGGCTCGTTCGAAATCTCTCACCAGCTCGGCTGGGAAAAGAAGGTCTTTGATACCGACAAGCTGCCAATCAGTGATGAATATGACCTGGTGGTGGTCGGCGGCGGTCTCAGCGGTTTGTCAGCCGCCTGGTTTTACCGTGAGAAACACCCGAAAGCGCGCATTCTGATTCTGGAAAACCATGACGATTTCGGCGGTCATGCCAAGCGCAACGAATTCTCTGCCGGCGGCCGCACGATCATCGGCTACGGCGGCAGTGAAGCCTTTCAGTCACCGACTCATCTTTTCAGCAAAGAAGTGAACGGCCTGCTGAAAAATCTCGGCGTCAACATCAACCGCTTCGAGACGGCCTTCGACCGCCAGTTCTACCCCGACCTGGGCCTGTCGCGCGCAGTATTCTTCGACAAAGAAAACTTCGGCGAAGACAAACTCGTCAGCGGCGACCCCACGCTGATGGTGGCTGACGACATCGCACCCGATCAACTGCACGCTCGCTCGATCACCGATTTCATCAACGATTTCCCGTTGCCGCAAAGCGATCGCGCTGCCCTGATCGCATTGCACACCGCGCCCAAGGATTACCTCGCCGGCAAAACCATCGAGGAAAAAAACACTCACCTGGAGTCCACCAGTTACCAGGACTTCCTGCTCAAGGACGTAGGACTTTCGGCTCAGGCCGTGAAGTATTTTCAAAGCCGTACCAATGACTTCATGGCGCTGAGCATTGATGCCGTCGCCGCGGCCGACGCTTATTCGTTCGGTTTCCCAGGCTTCAGTGCGATGAATCTGGAGCCGATCAGTGAAGAAGCCCGGGCAGAAATGGAAGAGCCCTACATCTACCACTTCCCCGACGGCAATGCCTCGCTCGCTCGCCTGTTGGTGCGCAGCCTGATCCCGTCGGTGGCACCGGGGCACACGATGGACGATGTCGTGCTCGCTGCATTCGATTACGCCAGGCTGGATCAGCCGAATGCGCCCGTGCGCATCCGCCTTAACAGCACCGCGGTCAGCGTGCGCAACGTCGGCAGCGGCGTAAACGTCGGCTACAGCCGTGGCGGCCAGCTCAGCCAAGTGCGCGGCAAACACTGCATCATGGCTTGCTACAACATGATCATCCCGTACCTGCTGCGCGACCTGTCCGCCGAGCAGTCCCATGCTCTGAGCCAGAACGTGAAATTCCCGCTGGTGTACACCAAAGTGGTGATCCGTAACTGGGAGTCGTTCCAGAAACTGGGCGTTCACGAGATCTACGCGGCGACCCAGCCGTACAGCCGCATCAAGCTCGACTATCCGGTGAGCATGGGCGGTTACGATCACCCGCGTGATCCGAAACAGCCAATCGGCTTGCACATGGTTTACGTGCCGACCAGCCCTAACAGCGGCATGAACGCCCGCGATCAGGCCCGTGCCGGACGTGGTCGCCTTTACGGTCAGTCCTTTGAACAGCTGGAAGCGCAACTGCGCGACCAGTTGCAACGGATGCTCGGCCCTGGCGGCTTCAAACACGAAACCGACATTCTGGCTATTACGGTCAACCGCTGGTCGCACGGCTATGCGTACTTTTCCAACAGCCTGTACGACGACTCCGATGAAAGCGAAAGATTGATGAACCTGGCGCGTAAGCCGGTTGGGCGCGTGAGCATTGCCAACTCGGATGCCGCGTGGAGCGCGTATGCGCATGCAGCAATCGATGAAGCGTATCGCGCGGTCGGAGAGATCGGCTGACGCAGCAAGCGCCATTTCAAGTGTTGGCCGCGACGCTCGTCGCGGCCAGTGCCCTTTACGCCTCAGAAGCGCGAAACACTGCGCATTGCGTCGACCAGATAGCGCATCGCTATCTGGTCGCTCTCCGATAACTCGCGATAGCGCTCAAGCAGCTTCGCTTCCTCTGAATTCAAACTGCGCCTTCGCCGAGCGGTCGCCAGGCAGGGCAAAATTCCTAACATCTGGGTGAAGCCTTGTACTTTTGACATGGACGATGTCCTTCTATCCGTTAAAGATGACTTCCAATACCGCATCGCCCTTCCATTTTTCAGCAGCGACCTCGTGCCAACTGAACCCCACCGGTCTGAGGGCAGAAACCGGTCATGCCCATAGAATAGGAACTATCCCAGCGCTGAAAAGGAGTTTTTAGAGTAATTAGTCAAAAAAAGCAGAAATGCCCTCAAAATCAGAAGAGGCTGTCAGAAACGTTACCCGGAAATGTCTTGTTTCATTGCTACGCTATCATCCAGCCATCAACCAATTTTTCTCCCCAAGCGAACCGTTTAAGCTATTTGGCATCTGTTTAAAGTCCGTTGCGTTTGGCCGAAGGCATGTCCGAACCTCCATTTCTGATCCAGCACGTGCCAGGAACGGCGCGGGATTGTTCACGACAGGTTGTACTTATGCACCGCAGGAATTTGCTCAAAGCTTCCATGGCCATCGCTGCCTACACCGGTTTGTCGGCCTCCGGCCTGCTTGCAGCACGCGCTTGGGCCGGTGATAAAACCGCCGATGGCGAGGCGCATTTGTTTGACTTCGAAACGCTCAAGTCCCAGGCCAAGGAGCTTGCCGGCAAGGGTTATCTGGACACCAAGCAGGTGTTGCCGCCGACGCTGGCAACCATGACGCCGCAGAACTTCAACGCGATTCGCTACGACGGCAATCACTCCCTGTGGAAGGATTTGAAAGGTCAGCTGGATGTGCAGTTTTTCCACGTCGGCATGGGCTTCAAGCAGCCGGTGCGCATGTACAGCGTCGATCCGAAGACGCGTCAGTCTCGCGAAGTGCACTTTCGCCCTTCCCTGTTCAATTATGAAAAAACCACAGTCGACACCAAACAGCTCAAGGGTGACCTGGGTTTTGCCGGGTTCAAGCTGTTCAAGGCCCCGGAGCTGGACCGGCATGATGTGCTGTCCTTCCTCGGCGCGAGTTATTTCCGGGCAGTCGATGCCACTGGCCAATATGGCCTGTCGGCCCGTGGTCTGGCGATCGACACGTACGCCAAAAAGCGTGAGGAATTCCCCGACTTCACCAAGTTCTGGTTCGAGACCCCGGACAAGGACAGCACCCGTTTTGTCGTATATGCCTTGCTCGACTCACCGAGCGCGACCGGCGCTTACCGTTTCGATATCGATTGCCAGGCCAGCCAGGTGGTCATGGCCATCGACGCCCACATCAATGCGCGTACCGCGATCGATCAATTGGGCATTGCGCCGATGACCAGTATGTTCAGTTGCGGCACGCACGAACGGCGCATGTGCGACACGATTCACCCGCAGATCCACGACTCGGATCGTCTGGCGATGTGGCGCGGCAACGGTGAGTGGATCTGCCGCCCGCTGAACAACCCGGCCACCCTGCAATTCAACGCCTTCGCCGACACCGACCCTAAAGGTTTCGGTCTGGTGCAGACCGATCACGAATTCGCCAGTTATCAGGACACGGTCGACTGGTACAGCAAACGTCCGAGCCTGTGGGTAGAACCTACAACCGCGTGGGGCGAAGGCTCTATCGATTTGCTGGAAATTCCTACAACCGGCGAGACGATGGATAACATTGTCGCGTTCTGGACGCCGAAGAAACCGGTCGCCGCAGGCGATTCCCTGAACTACGGTTACAAGCTTTACTGGAGCGCGTTGCCGCCGGTCAGTACACCGCTGGCCCGAGTCAACGCTACCCGTTCCGGGATGGGCGGCTTTATCGAAGGTTGGGCCCCGGGCGAGCATTATCCGCCGGTCTGGGCGCGCCGCTTTGCCGTCGATTTCAATGGCGGTGGTCTGGACCGCCTGCCGGAGGGTACGGGCATTGAACCGGTGGTGACCTGCTCCCACGGCGAGGTCAAGGATTTCAGCGTACTGGTGCTCGATGACATCAAGGGCTACCGGATTCTGTTCGACTGGTACCCGACCAGCGACAGCGTCGAGCCGGTGGAAATGCGCCTGTTCATCCGCACCAATGACCGGACGCTGAGCGAAACCTGGTTGTATCAGTATTTCCCGCCGGCGCCGGACAAGCGTAAGTACCCATAAGAACGGGTTGAACCCTTCGTCACACCACACCTCCCCCCGCTAGAAACACAAAAGCCCCGGTCACGACGACCGGGGCTTTTTGCATTTCAACACTTCAATTTACGAAGCCGAACGCACCGCACCTTGCGCAACATTGGTCGGCTGCAACTTGAACACGTAAAACAACACTGTCAGCAGCACCAGGAAACCGGGGCCGACATACAGCGCCACACGGGTGTCCGGGAAGTACGCCATCAGGCCAACCACTACCACCAGGAACGCCAGCGCCAGATACGAGCTGACCGGGTAGAGCCACATCTTATAGGTGAGGCCGGCACGTTCACTGGCGCTAAGGCCTTTGCGGAATTTGAGCTGGGCGAGCAGGATCATCACCCAGGTCCAGATCGCGCCGAAGGTGGCGATTGCAGTCACCCAGACGAAGACTTTTTCCGGGACCAGATAGTTGAGCAGCACGCCCAGCAGCAGGGCGCCAATCGACAGCAGGAGTGCGCGACGTGGTACGCCATTGCTGGAAGTCGTGGCAAAACCGGCTGGGGCCTGGCCGTTTTGCGCCAGGCTGTAAAGCATGCGCCCGGTGCTGAAAATGCCGCCGTTGCAGGAAGACAGTGCAGCCGTGATCACCACGAAGTTGATGATGCCGGCCGCGGTCTTGATGCCCAGACGTTCGAAGGTCATCACGAACGGACTGCCGGAGGTGCCGATCTCGTTCCACGGATAGATCGAAAGAATGACAAACAGCGCGCCGACATAGAACAACAGAATCCGCCAGAACACCGAGCCGATAGCGTTCGGGATGGTTTTCTGCGGATTCTTTGCTTCACCGGCGGTCAGGCCGATCATTTCGACGCCGAGGTAGGCGAACATAACCATTTGCAGGGACATCAATATGCCTTGCACGCCGTTGGGCATGAAGCCGCCGTGGGCCCAGAGGTTGGAAATCCCCAAGGCAACACCGTCGTTGCCGAAGCCGAATGCGATCACGCCGATACCACCGATGACCATCGCAATGATAGTGACGATTTTGATCAGGGCGAACCAGAATTCGAACTCACCGAAGGCCTTTACCGCGATCAGGTTGATCGAGCCCATGCTGATCAAGGCGGCGAGTGCCCAGATCCAGCGCGGCACATCGGGGAACCACACGCCCATGTACACCGCGACTGCCGTGATCTCGGCGACACATGTCACCAGCCACAGGAACCAGTAATTCCAGCCGGTGAGGAAACCGGCCAAAGGGCCGAGGTAGTCTTGAGCGTAACGGCTGAACGAGCCGGCGACCGGATTGTGCACGGCCATTTCGCCGAGGGCGCGCATGATCACCAGGATCGCCAGACCGCCGATGATGTAGGACAGCATGATGGCCGGGCCGGCCATTTCGATGGCTTTGGCCGAACCCAGAAACAGACCGACACCGATACAGGCACCAAGCGCCATCAAGCGTATATGCCGTTCGCCGAGTTCGCGTTTAAGCGGGCCGCCCTGAGCGGTCTCGCCTTGGGGCAGATGATTGCCGACTGGCATAGGGGTACAACCTCGTCTTGTTATTGGATATGACCACCGAGTGTCCAGGTGCAGGCCGGTAAGCCATGTGCCTGTGTGAAACCGGTGCTGCTTCGTGGGCAGCACCGTCTTGTAGGACAAAGCCTGCAAGATCAGCGGGGCGAGCAGTATAAAAAGCTTCGCACAGGGTTTTTCACTCTATAAACCACAACATTCAGCGAGAAGTCTCGGGGAAACAGCGGTTTGCGGAGGGGCATTACCTGTGACGCGTAGGATTTTTCGCAGTTGAAACGGCGCGGATTATTGCACAGCATTGGTGCATCGTCATGGGTGTGTGGAGGGATTGGTAATGGCTGGTAGCACGCGGTTGGAGTTTTGTGGGGAGAGGGCTTCATGTGGTGACTGGGCTTTCTGTGGCGAGGGGGCTTGCCCCCGTACGGCTGCGCAGCAGACGTCTTGCTCAACGTCGCAGTTTTGAGGGGGGACTGCTGCGCAATCCAACGGGGGCAAGCCCCCTCGCCACATCAAGCCCGCTTGGCACAAAGGTCCCCTCGCCACTGGCATGCCTTCGCGGAAACGCCTCTGCTGGTCACTTCGCTGGATCTTGCACAGGAATCAGACATTTCACTCAACAGTCTTAGCATCCTTGAAGGTCACTGCCTACTAGCCTGAAAGCATCAATTAACCCCTTGCAAGGAAGCAATGGATTGCCAACTCAACCTAACTCCCACCGTCTGCGCTTTGGCCGACATTCCGAGCCCGGTCGCGCTTATCTCGTCACCGCTGTCGTTCACAACCGCCAGCCCATATTTTCCGACTGGCGAATGGGACGTCTGCTGGTTTCAGAATTTCGGCGCGCTCAGGAAGAGGGATCTGTGGACTCAATCGCCTGGGTGGTGATGCCTGACCACTTTCATTGGTTGATGCAACTTCAGGGCAGCAACCTTGGCAGGGTCATCGGCGCCACCAAGGCACGCTGCAGCCACGCTATTAACAAACTCACCGGTCGGCACGGCCCATTGTGGCAAACGGGGTTCCACGATCGGGCAATACGTGATGGCGAAGACCTTCTGCCGTTCGCGCGGTACATTGTTGCCAACCCTCTGCGCGCAGGATTGGTGGAAAAAATCGGCGATTACCCATTGTGGGATGCCTGCTGGCTGTAGTGCCAAACACCGATTGTGTTAGGAGATTTATCCCCTTTGGATACCTGCTGGATGTAGCGCCTGACTCTGATTGTGGTGAGGGGATTTATCCCCGTTGGATACCTGCTGGATGTAGCGCCTGACTCTGATTGTGGTGAGGGGATTTATCCCCGTTGGGGGGCGCAGCCGCCCTGATTTAGTGACCGCGTTCTTTCTGCTGCACCGCGTGCGCAGGTATTACGGCTGCTGCGCAGCCGAACGGGGATAAATCCCCTCACCACAGATAAACCTCCTCACCACAGATAAACCTCCTCACCACAGATAAACCTCCTCACCACAGATGAATCCTCTCACCACAGTAAAAGTTTCGCCGCACAAGAAAAGAGGCAATTCCCTCTTCACAATTTTTTCACCAAACCCAACCACCGGCTAAGCTTCAAACAAGTCCGATCAATCTGCGTGAATGGATCAATCGACTATGGGCGCTTTGTGGCAAACCGATTCGAGTAAAATTGTGGTTCCGACTGAACGAGTGGATGAAGCGCCTTTACCTGAAAAACCTGGTCGTTCCCGGCACGGCTGGGGCGCGTTCTGGTTGTTGCTGGTGATTATCGCGATTGTCGTGGGGCTGGCGGCTGCCAAGGAAATGCGTACCGCGCAGTTTCAATCCCGGGAAATCAGCAAGTTCGCCGCCACCCTGACCTACGACATGCAACCCGGCCCCAGCGACGCCATTCGATACCCCGGCGCCGGGCCTTTCGATTTGCGTCTGGGTTACAGCTCGATGGACGAATTCCTGCCGCGCCTGCTCAAGCGCGACTACGTGATTGCGGCACAGACACGCTTCTCGAAAGGCCTGATGGACTACAACGACAACGGTTTTTTCGTGCCCTACGCCGAGAAGATCCAGGCCGGCCTGTCAATCACCGATTGCCGAGCGGCGCCGCTGTATCAGTTTCACTACCCGCAGCAGCTTTATTCAGACTTCAATTCGATCCCGCCAGTCGTTGTAAAAAGCCTGTTGTTCATCGAGAACCGTTTCCTGCTCGACCCCAGGCAACCCCAGGCCAACCCTGCAGTAGACTGGCCGCGATTCGGCATGGCGGCGTGGTCGCAAGTGGCCAAGCTGCTGCATTTGCCCGGCCAGTCCGCCGGTGGCAGCACCCTGGCGACGCAACTGGAAAAATATCGGCACTCCCCGGACGGCCTCACCGTGTCAGGCGCAGAGAAACTGCGGCAGATGTTCTCCGCCACCGTCCGCGCTTATCAGGCCGGGCCGGACACGCTTGTGGCGCGGCAGAATGTCGTGCGCGATTACCTCAACAGCGTGCCGTTGTCCGCCGTGCCCGGCCACGGTGAAGTGCATGGCATGGCCGAAGGTTTACGCGTCTGGTACGGCGCCGATTTCAACAAGGCCAATGAACGTCTGGCCAGCCCGCAGACAGATGCGAAAACCATGGCAGACAAAGGTCTGGCCCTGCGAGAAATGCTCTCGCTGATGATCGCCCAGCGCCGCCCTTCCCACTACCTGACCAAAGGCCGAGATGAACTGGCCAGCCTGACCGACAGCCACATTCGCCTGCTCGCGCAAAACGGTATCATCGACGCGCCTCTCGCCGCCGCGTCATTGGCCAGCAAAGTGACCTATCGCGACTGGGCGACTCAGCCGACCATCCAGCCGATCGAAACCAACAAGGGCATCAGCGTCGCGCGCAGTCGTCTGGCCGGATTGCTCAATCGCCCGCTGTACGACCTCGACCGTCTCGACCTCTCGGCCACCAGTACCTTGCAAGGCGAACTGCAAACCCAGGCCACCGATTACCTCAAGCAACTGGCCGACCCGGCGTTCGCGACGCAGATCGGTCTGATGGGCGAACGCTTGCTGACCCCAACCAGCACGGCTCAGGTGCGTTACAGCTTCACGCTGTTCGAGCGCACCCCGGACGGCGCGCGCGTGCGGGTGCAAACCGACAGCACCGATCAGCCGTTCGACATAAACGAAGGCAGCAAACTGGAACTGGGCTCTACCGCGAAAATGCGCGTGATGACCACCTACCTGCAAATCATCGCCGAGCTGCATGAAAAGTACGCCGGGATGACCGTCCCCGAATTGAAAAAAGTCGACGTCCCGGATCAGGACCGCCTCAGCCGCTGGGCCGTGGATTACCTGATTCAGAACAAGGATCGCAATCTGCAACCCATGCTCGGTGCCGCACTCGATCGCAAATACTCGGCGAGCCCCGGTGAAGCCTTTTTCACCGGCGGCGGGCTGCACACCTTCGTCAACTTTCGCAAGGAAGACAACGGTCGCTTGCCGACCCTGCGCGATTCCCTGCGCGAGTCGATCAACCTGCCGTTCATTCGGCTGATGCGCGACATTGTTCGCTACACCACCTACTCCGGGCCCAGCAACAGTGCCGAGCTGCTCAAGGATGATCGCGACCCGCGACGCCAGGAATACCTCGCTTCGTTCGCCGACCGCGAAGGCACCTCGTTCCTGCTCAAATTCTGGAAAAAGTACAAAACCAAGGACACCCAGGCGCGGCTCGAAACCTTCCTCGACGGCATGCGGCCGACACCGATTCGCCTCGCTGCAGTGCATCGCTATTTACTGCCTCAGGCCAGCCAGGAAAGCTTCAATACCTTCGTGCGC
This sequence comes from Pseudomonas sp. TMB3-21, assembly GCF_054898145.1. Lineage (NCBI taxonomy): Bacteria > Pseudomonadati > Pseudomonadota > Gammaproteobacteria > Pseudomonadales > Pseudomonadaceae > Pseudomonas > Pseudomonas sp. TMB3-21. The sequence goes on from NZ_CM142718.1 coordinate 410,409, forward strand.
TCGCACCTCAAGGGCGCCAAGCTCAGCGAAAAACTCACGGATGAACGCCTCGAACGGCTCTATGAAAATTACCGTCCAGGCGCCTACGACCTGCCCGATCAAGGCTTCATCGCCAAGGTTCACCCGCTGGACCTGTGGCTGATCGGCTACCTGCTGAACAACCCCGACGCCAAGTTCAGCCAGGTGGTCAAAGCCAGCCGTTTCGAACGTCAGGAAGTCTACAGCTGGCTGTTCAAAAGCCGGCACAAAGGCGCTCGCGACAGCCGCATCCGCACCATGCTCGAGATCGAAGCATTCCTCGACATCCATCAACGCTGGCAGAAAGTCGGCTACCCGTTCGATCACCTGGTCCCGTCATTGGCCACCGCCATTGGCAGTTCGGGTGATCGCCCGGCAGCCCTCGCGGAACTGATCGGCACCATTCTGAATGACGGCGTGCGCATGCCGACCTTGCGCATCGACACCCTGCACTTCGCGGCAAATACCCCCTATGAAACCCGCCTTGTGAACGACCCGGATGTCGGCAAACGGGTGATGCCATCCGAAGTCGCCACGGCCATGCGCGAAGCTCTGTCGCAGGTGGTTGATGCCGGCACTGCGAAGCGCGTGTCGGGCAGTTTCATCACCCCCGATGGCCACCCTTTGGCCATGGGTGGCAAGACCGGTACCGGCGACAACCGTATCGAAGCCGTGGGCTCGGGTGGCCGGATCCTCAGTTCGAAATCGATCAACCGCACGGCAACGTTCGTGTTCTTCATTGGCGATACCCACTTCGGCACCATGACCGCGTTCGTGCCCGGTCGCTCCGCAGAAACCTTCAAATTTACCTCGGCATTGCCGGTACAGGTACTCAAGGGCATGGCGCCGATTCTGACCCCATATCTGCAACCGGGCAGCACCACACAATGCCACCCGGTAGAACGTACATCGCTGGCAACAGCCAAATCCATATAGCGCTGCAGAAGTTTCCTGCAGCAGGTGGTATTTAGTTATTTTTCCGATTCGAATATCCAAAGGTTTAACCGGCAAAAACACCGATTCAGCGATGATATTCAGGCTTTTGTTTTGAACCCCTACAGGTAGGCTGATCATTCTTAAATCAATCAAGGATGATGATCATGTCTGCCCCCTCCACGCCTGCCGAAGATGCCGATAAAGGCCGGCACTACGCGTTCATCAAGGACACCCTCAGCGACCCGTTCAAAAACGCCTCCGTTCGCCGAGGCCAATCTCTGGCGGCCGCTAAACTGAAGATTGAACCGTGGTACGCAACTGCCGCCGATGCTCACCACGACAAACTCAAAGCAGCCAACCTCAAGGCCTGGACTTCACAGAATCAGGTCGACGAACACCTCAAAGACCTGCAAGACGTTCATTCGTTTGCCGCACCTCTGCTGCAGAAAAAACTCAAGGATGAATACGGCGTCGAAGATGACGTAAAGACCACTTACCTGCGCCTGTACATGCCCAAGGAATTGCCCTGGTATGCGCGTGAGAACTTGCCGGGTTTCTCGTCCCGAACTGTTTCGCTTCTGGACGCGGCACTGCACAACTTCGCGAAGAGCGAACAGGCGCATGCCAACTCGCAATACATCACCCACCCCGACGAGCGCCAGCACTTCGACGTCGTGCCGATCAAAGACAAAATGAGCATCCAGCAATTCCAGACACTTTGCCGTGAACTGGATATCGGCGCGCTGTACAAACAGCACCTCGACAGCCATTTGTTATCCGACGAACCGGTGGTCAAAGCCGTACTGGAACAGAAAGTCGTCACCAGCCAGAAAGACGCGCTCGCGGTCGCCGCGCAACTGGCGTTGACCACCGGCAATCTCCAGTACGACGCCTACAAATTGATACTCGCGCTGATCGAAGGCAAACCTGAGCTGCTGCTGAATGGAAAGACAATGGGCTGCGGCGGCCTGTCCATGATGGCTACCGAGTTGACCGGCATCATGCTGGTTGCGCCGATGAAACTGGACGCCAAAGGCATCGGCAGAATTATCGTGTATGTGCCGCATGATCCGGATCACCCGTTGAAGGAGTACGAGTCGCCGAATGCGTTCATGACGGAACTGGCGCGGCAGTTGCGCGAGGACAAAGTCGGCGCATCGACCCAGCAAAGTTATCGGCAGTTCTTCAGTCAGTTCGTCGACCATCAGCAGCGCGGGCATTTTTTCGCGGAGCTGGAAAGTCGTCTTTTCGAGACAAAACACCATACAAAAGATGATCCCACCGATCAGCGTCCAACCTGGCGCAAGGAACCCCGTACCAACCCTCACCTGCAATTCGAGCGATTGTCGGTGCCTGTGGATTACTGGAAGCACGCCTACCAGCAACAACTTAACAAGATCCTCAACGATGCACGCGTCATCGCCGTGTCCACCGCGGATACCGACACCAAGGAGCGCTGGGCCTGGTGGGACAATTTCAAGAAAATCGTCTCGGATATCTTCAACGTCGCCCTGTTGGTCGCAACACCGTTCGTGCCCGGACTGGGTGAGCTGATGATGGCTTACACCGTTTACCAACTGACCAGCGATGTGATCGAAGGCCTCGTCGATCTGGCTGAAGGCCTGGGTCAGCAAGCGGCCGAGCATGTGTTCAGCGTGGTCACGGATGTCATTCAACTGGTGGCGTTCAAAGCGGGCACCGACATTGGCGAGCTGTTTCGACTGAAAGTGTCGCAGCTGGTCGAGGGCATGAAGCCGGTTAAACTGGCCGATGGCAGAAAGACGCTGTGGCATCCCGACCTCGAACCTTACCAACAAAAAAATCTCACCCTGGCGACGGATGCCAGACCCGATGAACAGGGCCTGCACCGACACGCTGACCAGAACATTTTGCGTCTGGAAGGCAAACTTTACGCCGTCGAAAAAGCGTCGAAACAGCCGACCTCGCGCACCCATCGGGTCAAGCACCCTTCCCGCCCCAACGCCTACTGGCCCAAGGTCGAACACAACGGTAGCGGGGCCTGGGTGCACGAAGCGGAGAACCCGGCGAACTGGGAAGGCGCAACGTTGATGCAACGCCTCGGCCACAGCGTTGATCGTTTCGAGACCATTGAGCTTGAACATATCCGTATAAGCAGCGGTACGCAGGAGGATGCGCTGCGCCGCATGTACGTTGAGAATGCGCCGACCCCGCCCCTGCTTGCCGACACGATCAAGCGTTTCAGGGCCTATGACGAGGTCAAACTGGCGAGTGCAAATATCCGCACCGGGCGAGCGATAGACGCGACATCGGTCTGGTTTGAACCGATATTGACCGGGCTCCCCGGCTGGCCTGCCGAACGGGCGGTGAAAGTCTATGAAAAGGCTGATTTGACGGGATCTTCGCGCACTTACGGCAATGCCAATGCAACGGCGGCTGACACGCTGAGCATAAGCATTGCCGACATCACGTCTGGCCAATTACCTGACCGCACCGTGGCCTTTTTGAACGACGCCGAACTGGCGACCTTGCTCGGTCGCGATGCACCCGCCGCAGAACGCGTCCAGCTTTTACGCAATTTGCTCGCGGACACCGTCGAAGAGCGACAGGGCGAAATATCCCTTCGCATTTATCAGGCAACAGAGCGTTCAGACAAAGCGCAAGTGCATTTGCTGAAACAGACATTCCCGGACATACCCCTCGCGCTCACTGAAAAAGTCCTGAGCAACGCCAAGTCTGACGAACTTAAAATAATGAACGATGAAAATCGCCTGCCGTTACGGATGAAGACCCAGGCAAGAGAACTGGATTTCGAAGCGGGCGCCGCTCGGGCCTACGACGGTTTTTATCGAGATCAAAGCGTGGTTCCGGACACAGAGCGGCTGGCGCTCAAAACGCTGAGACTCTACACCGACACGTTCGCTGACCTGCGCATTGAAACGCGTGACGGCACCCATGACGGCACGCTGCGCTGCGGAGTCGGCGCGGAGAACGCCTCGACGGTTCGGCGGCTGATCAGGAATGAACATGGCCTGTACGAAGTGCTCGATGGCGACAACAAGCAGCTGCATAAGGCCGGCGATTTTTATGAAGCGATTCTGCGCAGCCTGCCCGAAGAGAAACGTGCGCAACTGGGCTATCAACACGGTCAAGGCAGCCTGCTCAAACTGTGGATCATGGAACTCAGCGCGCCTGCGGGCGAACGGCGGACATTGCTGGCAGAACCACCCGTTCGCCCTGCGGCCAGCATTGAAACCCTCACTTTGTTACGCGGCCCGATGTTATCCAAGGCACCGAAGACCCCGGAAGGCAGGATTCGAAACCTGTATCCGCAGCTGAGTGATGTGGAGGTGGAACGCTTTGTCGAAGCCCTGCGCGCCAAAGGCGATCTGGAGCAAGGCATCAAAGTGCTGGAGGAAGAACTCGACGGCTTGCGAGCAACGCTGAATGCCTGGGAGGAGAACCAGTTTCCCGATGGAGATTCGGACGACTCCAGCGCTCTCGACGACCGATTCGATTTCCTGCAAAACGGTGGAAGCTTCATCAAAGAGCGACTCCTTGATTGCTTCCAGCGCAAAAGTCAGGGATTCGAAGGGGGCGACAATCACCCCGATGGTGGCTACACGCTGAACCTGTCTTCGGACTTGCTGGGGCCAGACCTCGACAGGTGGTGGGAGGATCTGCGGGACTATCCTGCGATGGAAAAATACCTCGATCAAATCAGCACACTGCATCTGGATAACGCTCGTTTCACGCCGGATACCGAAGGCCTGTTGAGCGACTTCGCGAACCTGCGCAAGTTGTCGATCGTCAGCAGCGGGCTGACCGAGGTGCCGCCCGGCATCGGCAAAATGCACGCGCTGGAATCGCTGAGCCTGACCGACAACAACATTCGCCTGACGGCTGACTCCGCTGACCCGTGGAAGGACTTGAGCCGGTTGAAAACCCTGAGACTGGACGGCAATCCACTGAGCCATCCCCCGGATGTCAGCGCGTTGCCCAATCTGACCGTACTGCGCCTGGCCAATACCGGTCTCGAAGACTGGCCGGCCGGCCTGGTCAGCGACAGTGCTGGAGCGAAACGTCGCCCTCGTGATTTTTATCTCGATCTGCGCGACTGTCCGATTAAAAACCTGCCCGAGGTGACTGCGGGTTCCGATCAGGCCTTCATTGTGGCTCGCGCTCGTATGAGCACGACCGCGTTGTCGGCAGCCGACAAGATTCGTTTCGGCGACTATCGCGAGTCCGTCGGTTTGGCCCGTGAGCAGGTCTTCCTTCCGGCAGCGGCAGACGAGATCCGTCACTGGCCGCAGGCTCCGGATGATCAGCGGTCGGTGTTCAGTCCCTCGGCAAAATACACCCTGGACCGGGAAGAATTTTGGCAGGATTTGATGGCGGAACCCGGTTCGGGTGATTTTTTCAAAGTCATTCGCCAACAGCGGCAAACCGCGGATTTTCAGAACGCCGAAGCGCGCCGCCAACTGACCAGCCGCGTCTGGCAAATGATCGAGGCCGCCGCCCTGGACACCGAGTTGCGCCAGGAACTGTTCGAACGGGCCAGAGAACCACAGACCTGCGCGGACGCCGGCGCGCAACGGTTCAATAACATGGGCTTGAGGGTCTTGGTGGCGCGGGCTCCGATAGAATCAGCCAATGCGGTTCAACTGGAAAGCACGCTGGTCAAACTTGCACGTGGCGCGGCGCGTCTGGAAATTGTGGGGGACATTGCCAGGGAGGAGATTATCAGCCAGAGGAAAGCTCACCAGGCCGATCCGTTGAAAAACCCACCCGATGACATCGTTGTGCACCTGGCTTTCGAGACGGGACTTGGCGAGCGGCTGGATTTGCCGTGGCATTCCGACAGGCAACTGTACCGACCACGATCGGGGGTCACCGATGCCAAGATCGACACCGCTTTCGAGACAGTGATCGATCGTGAAAAAGGTGATGGACTGGCCAACAGAATGCTCGGCCTGGTTGAAGTTCCGTTTTGGGACCACTACCTGCGCACCATCTACCCAGCGGAATTTGCCGAAAACTATCGCGTTTTTGAGCAGAAGCTGGAGTGGCTTGAAGACTTGCGTGATGCTCAGAAAGAGTGGGCCACAACCAAAAACGTCAAGGACCTGGGCCCGCTCAAACGCAAGATGGAAGACCTGGCCGGCAAATTGAATGTTGCACAAAGCGAAGTGTTCAGCGGCGAAGAAATGAGCAAAGAGAACTACGACCATAGGGTATCGGAACTGGGTTATCAGCGCGATGACCTGGCTCGAAGGCTGACGCGTGAAGCGTTAGCGAGAGCCGGCCTGTAATCGAAGCGACCCTGAAGACTGGCCGGGTGGGCAGTCTTCAGGGCGTACTGGTCACATGGGCGAGCACTCAAGCCCCCGGTGCCTTTGCATTGAACACCAACAGCACGTTGCCGCTGTAATCCCCCGGTTGATAGCCATGGATTGGTTTTAACGGCGTAATCTCGAGCCACACGCGCTTGCCGACCGTCGCGTCCTCCGCCGACACCACTTCCCGTGCAGGCATGCCCCCGATCAGCGTCACCCCATTGAAGCGCACCCAAAGTTCAATGATGCCGGCAGGCTTGCCATTGGACAAATAAGGGGATGTCTCCATGCGCGCTTCGATCGCACTGGTATCGTGCCGAACGTCGAAGCTTTTCCGAAGGCTACCCAGGGTCGATGTAGGATAATCCCACTCGAGTTGCTGAGCCTGGTGAATCCAGCCAGGCTCTGTCGGCAACAGATAAAAGGAGCGATTGGGAACAGTCAGGGACACTTCGAAGGTGTGTTCTTCGCGGGCGGCCCAGACCATTGCGCCCGTCAATAAAGTGATAGCCATCATGGCGACGATGGCGCATTGCTTGATCATGTTTACTACCCACCGCGTCAATGGAAATCTCGCTTATCGGCTCACGACTTTCAGGTCTTTTTTCTGCTCGCCTTCAATCAGTTTGAAACGGTATTCGCGTCCTTTGTCCTTATCAAAGCCAAACGTCTTGCCCGCCATGACGTGGTGTTTGAGGGTCGCACCGCAATCGGTCTCGTCAGTCAATGAGCAGTTTTTGAACTCGTCAATGACGATGACCGTGTTGCCGTTATTGCGCAGCTCGTAACGGCTGTCGGATTCATTGATGGCTGTCTCGAAACGAGCGTCCTTGGGTCGTACGAAAAAGATCGTGCCGAAACCGGTCATCACGTTGACCCCGGCCGACAGGTTCTTTTTGTAGTCCTCGCGTTCATCAACGGAAACCGCAAACTCATCTTCCTTTTCCGGCACCACAGGCACAAAACGCACGCGAAAGTAGCGTTCCCGATCTCGCGCGCCCATGTACAGCAGCCGTGTACCCTGCATGCCCTGAGCCGGCACGATCAACCGGGCAGGGCTGGCCATCAGGCCGTTGCGCGACACACCGTTGGCGGCAGCGACAACCGGGATTTCCTGCGACTTACCGTCGCTGTCATAGACGATTTCCAGCACATTGACCTTGACGAACGCGGTGCTGTCGCCACTGTTGAATACTCGCTTCAAGTAGGTACTTTTATCGGCATCCAGATAGTCGTACACCGTGCCGACATTGATTTGCGGTCCGGCTTGAACCGGAACGCCAGACATGCACAACAGCACTAGTAAAAACAGACGGTTCATCGTCCTCAACCCCAATGAAAAATGAAAATGGACGGCCCCGGAGCTCATGCTTCCGAGTCCCAGATAATGGTGATATCGCCGTAGAACGTGTCACTGAATCCAGGCACCAAAAGCTTGTCGATAACGTCCTTGGGCATCTCGAAAATCACCGCGCCTTCTTGTCTGTCCACGTACTGGGAAGGCCAATAATTGAACCAGGCGTGGATCGCCAACGGCTGTTCATAGTCGTCTGGCAAGCCGAACCCGGGTGGCATTCTGATTTTGACGCCGACCTGAGTGACGTTCCCGCTCGGGCTGCGTAAATTGCAACGACTGCTGCTGGAGGACTCGCAGAGCATGCTGACTTTGAAGGGTGTCGACGCTGAAATGTAGAACGGCGCTGCCCGATAAATCCTGTCAGGTTTGCGTCCGCCTTCGATCCACGGCTGCCATCCACCTGCAGGCTCAAGCACCACTCTGTTGCCGCCGGGTGGCAGCTCGACCTTGAGGGTGTGCTGAACTTCAAGGACGAAGTCCAGGGTCAGGCTGCTGTCACTGGGCACCAATACCGGTCCCAGATCGATGTCACCGCCATGCGCGACGCTGTAGGTCAACGAGCCTTTGTAAAGGCCGTTTCTCATGCCCAACGGATTGGGCGTGCGCAATTCATACGCGAAGTCGAGGTTCTCGAAAGAGATGCCCGGAATGGTCACGTAGTTCCGCTTGCCGCAATGTGCGTGCTGCGGCGTCTTCCAGAAAAACCGGTACGTATTGGCGCTAAAAGCCCCCATTCCACTGTACTGACAAGGGGCAGGCGCGTAATTCCAGCTGCTGCCGATCCATAGTTTCTGGTGGCCTTCGCGATCATTCGCCGCGCCTGTCAGACTGACAGCGGAATCACTCAGTACATATGTGGAGCCGACGCCGACAAAACGCACCTCGACGGTTTCGGTTTTCAGCGTCTCGACATTGGTCACCGTCAGCGATTTCCAGCTGACCGGCACCAATATCAAAACACCGGCGCCCAGATTGAGTGGCCGACTGGACGTAAAGCTAAGCGGCAACTGGATACTGAACATACCGTTGCTGGCACACTCGCCGGGATAATCTGCGCAGTACCCGCTGTTGGGGGTCTGGTTCACAAACACGTTCTTGTTCGGTTGCGCCGGGTCCGGCCGGAACAGTGCGCGGATTTCCTGGTTGACCGCGTGCGCCGGGGGTGCGATCAACACCGCCAACAGACCCAGCCAGCACATGTACTTCTTCATGGTTAACCCGCCTTCTGGTCGGTAAAGGTGACGTCGGCCAAAGTGTCCGGTGTGCACCGCAGATCACCGATCATCAGTACATTGTTTTCAAGGCGATGGCGGCTAGCCTCCAGACGGAACTGGCAGAGCAACTGATTGCCTTGGCGCACCTCGAGCGTCGGCGAGCCCGCGTTCATTTCCATCGAGAAGAACCCGTCGACTTCGGTAACGCCGCGGCTGGCGTGATTGATTACGTGATGCCCTTTGAGCGGTCGGCCGTGCTCATCGACCAGCCGCCCGAGCACGGTCAGGGTTTTCATCACGCGGATCTTGCGGTACTCCACACCGCCCTTGTTCAGGTGATAGCGGGTCCGTGCCGGCTCGATGGTGGCCGCCGGCACGTTATTGCCTTGAAAGTCGAAACTCACCGAACTGTTCTGGTAGGCGGTGATGGGAATGAAGTTGCGCCCCGGCTTGAGCGCCGCACTGCCGCCGCTGTAGTCGTCGGCGCGCAGAGCGATGTCATCGATGTCCGACTCCACGTCGACGATCATCCCGGCGCCGCGCATTTCATGCTGACTGGTCAGCAGCATCTGCTGACCGCCCAGGACCAGCGTGCTGTCCAGGTTGAGGCCGCCGCTGAAGTTACCGTTGTACGAGGAACGCTGAACGAAACCATCGCCATTGATGGCATCGGTGCGGAAATTAGCCAGGCTCGACACACCGATCCCGTACGTATCAGTCAATCCAGTGACCGAGACGTTTTGCAGCACATGATCTTTGAAGTCCTGACGCCAGCCGAGGGAAGCATTGTTATCGCGGCCACCGTCTCGGGCCGTACGAGAGCCGATGCTGCCGGTGATCTGCTGACCCGGCGCGCCGAGTGCCAGATTGATGCTCAGGTCGACCCCGCGGTTGCGCGCATTACCACTGCTGTAACTGCCCGGCCGGTCGAACAACGACAGCCGCCAGTTTCCATTGCTGCCGAACAGGGTAGTGCGCTGGTTCCACCCGAGGTCGAGCGCCACACCCTCGACGTTGCCTTCACTGTGCGACACCCGGGCGGTGATCGAATTCTTGTTGCTGATCCTGTGATTGAGCGCCAGCGATGAGTTGCTGGTCTTGCCGATATACACATTGCGTTGCCGCACCCGCGTCCCGTCCGGCAATGTTTCATAGAGATTGGTGGTGTCCAGCCAGCTGCGGTTGTGGCTGATAACCAGGCTGCCGGAGCCGTAGTTATAGAGGCTCTGCAGGTCCAGGCCGGTGCCGTGGTCCTGAGTCTGGTAGGCATTGGCGTACAGGCTGAGTTGATTGGCGAGCGTCCAGTCGATGGACGTGCCGTACTGCAGTGTTTCGCGAACCTGACGTGCCGACAGCCCGAGAATGACCCGCGGATGCATCAGGTAATTGACCGCGGCGCCTGCGGTCAGGCTGCCGCTGGCCTGCTGGTCCCAGTTGCTCCAGAGTTTGCTTTCTTCTCCGGCAAACACGTTGTAGCGCCAGCGCTCGTCGAGGTTGCGCCAATTGGCGGGTTTGTACACCAGCTCTTGGGTGGTAGAGGTGATCTGACCGTCCTCCACCAAACGCACTTCCACCTCGTAAATGCCACCGGGCAGCGGTCGGGTGTCCAGCGTTTGCAAACCGGCGGGCACCGATTGGGTATTGATCAGCAGGCCGTCGCGGTAAATCTCCACCGAGCCTTGGCGATTGGCCGTGACATAGATCGGATAGACGCTCGGCATCGGAGTGTTGATAGCCAAACTGTCCGAGCTGCCATACATGACGCCGACGGCGGTGTCGGGGCTGGAACCAAACGCGCGGGGTTGGCGTGTCAGCCCTTCGGAATTGGGGGTGAAATAGCCCAGACGGAAGAAACTGCCTTGCAGTTCGCGCTGGGTGTAAAGCTCATGTACTGCATGATAGAGCTGCGTATCCGGGCCGCCGAGGCGGGCCATTTGCATGTTGAATGTCTGGCTCCAGTTGCCGAGGCTGGCGCTGGCTTCCAGGCCATAGCGTCCGCCGAGATCCTGGTCCTGGCCACCGTTGAGGTTGAGCTGGTTGCGCACCATCAGGCCACTGCTGCCACCCTCGGGCTGCTCGAAGTAACGTTTGGCTTGGACATCGCGCTCGGCATTTTCCGTGAGGATCGAGACCAGCGAATTCTCCAGGTTGTAATGCACGGCCAGGACCTGGTCCGGACACGATCCAGTGCAGCTGCCCAGCAGCACGCCCGGTTTGAGGAAACTCGCCCATTTTTCTCGCTCGGCAGGGCCAAAACGGTTTTCGCTGGTGTCGGTAAATTCGAGCAGGGTGATGCGATCATCGCGCGATAACACCACCATGGCCTCCCCCAGCGGCTGTTGATCGAGTTCTACCCGAACAGCCAGAGGCACATCAAAAAAATGCTCCTCGAAATCCGCCGGCAGACCTTTGGCCTGGGCCAGCAGACTTCGCGGTGTCGTACCCGCGGAAGAAGCGGGAGCCGCCGCGGCACTGGCACAAAACAGCAGCGCAAGCGCCGCCGCGATGGGTGTCATCGGGAACATGAAGTCTTACTCTTGGGTCGAACACGTGAAGTCCGGTGGGGCAAACAACTCTCTGCCCCACCGGTGATCGCTAACTGGACCGTCAGCGCTTAGTGCGCAATTGCTCGATCAAGGCCCGACTGGCAGCACGGCATCGAAGGTCATGGCCACGGTGCCGGTGTAATCACCCGGATTGAATGTGGTACCTACGGCACTGATCTTAAATGGCGCGCGATAGTTGGTATTGGATTCCTCTTCGCCCACGATCTGTTGCGGAGTGAGCGAGAGTTCGACGCCATTCATTTCAACTTTGAGTGGGATAACCGAGGCACCCGCATACAGTTTTGGCATATAAGCCAGGCTGCTATGTACTGAGCCGTTGCTGTTATGAAGGTCGAAGAAACTGTTAATTGTCTTCATTGAGTTGGTCGACTCTACATAGCTCATGTCCTGATCCTTGGTCACAAGGTCAGGATCGACAGGCAGCACGTAGAAGCTTTTGGAGGGCACATGAGCAACAATGCTGATGGAGTGAGCAGCTTCGCCAGCGGCGAACACCGCAGACGAACCCAGCGCCAGGACGGCCAGAGGGGCAGCGATTGCGAATTTCTTGAACATCGTTGAGTACCTGTTTTCTTTAAAGGGTCGGTTCATTGAAAATACAAATAACGCCTGATGACAGGTCGTTTTATTTGCACTTTCAACGCCGGGACATGATCAAGTGTTCGCTCTGGAAAGTAAGCAGGCAACTTCCGATGAGTGCGTAGTTCAATGACCTCCAGGCAATACGGAAAAAAGTGCAAATAATCAAACTGGCAAACTATGCCTGTAAGTTGCGCCTTACATACAGTTTTTATAAAAAAACCATACAGTCAAAGCGACTTTTAAAACCGGGCACTTGGGAGAATTTAGAATATATACTCAACTAATATTAGTGTGATAGCTCTAATTCCAGAGCTGAAAAAAGTCAGACCCAAATACCCCGGAATCACCTGGATCACTCGTAACCCACTCGTCCGATCAGCCAGGTCAAAGACAAAAAACGCCTTGATCTCTTCGCAAGATATATCTTAAGTTGTATCTAAACACGACAAGAGAGAGAAAAAATGAGAGACCCCCATTCCCCCCACCGCGATCACGGCGATAGCCGAGACGCCTTCGAAAAGCGTCAAGGCAGAGAGCGCGGCGGCCGCGGCCCCCGTGTATTCGCCCCCGGTGATCTGAAATTGTTGCTGTTGGCGCTGATCGCCGAGCAGCCCTGCCACGGCTATGACCTGATCCGCCAGATTGAAAGCATGTTCGACGGCGCCTACAGCCCCAGCCCCGGCGTGATCTATCCCACCCTGACCTTTCTGGAAGAAAGCGAAATGATCCAGGGCGACGCCGACGGAGGCAAAAAACGTTACAGCGTGACCGATGCCGGTCGTCTTTCCTTGAGTGAGCAAGCGATTGCGCTGGACGGCGTGCGCATGCGGATTGACGTCAGCAAGCGTTCATTGCGCGGCCATGATCGCCCCGCCGAAATTCACGAAGCGGTGCACAACCTGCGGCATGCCTTGCAGATGCACCACGGTCGCTGGAGCCCGGACGAAATCCTGCGGGTCCGCGATTTGCTCAACAACACCGCCAGAGCCATCGTCGACGGTCCGGCGGTGCAACCTGTTCAGGAGAAAGCCGAATGACCGAAATGATCGAGCACACCATCCACCGCGTGATGCATGAAATCAAACGCCGTCGCCTGGAAGTGCTGCGCGTGGTCGACCTGACGCCACGCATGCGCCGCATCACGCTGGGCGGCCCTGAGCTGGCGGGCTTCGTCAGTCTCGGCACCGACGATCACTTAAAATTGCTGTTCCCGCAGAACGCGGCGGAACAGGCCGCTCTGGAAACGCTGGTGCTCGGCGCGGGTAAAGACGACGGGCCGAAGCCAGCGATGCGCGACTACACGCCACGCCGCTATGATTTGGACACGCTGGAGCTGGACATCGACTTTGTGTTGCACGGCGATGGCCCTGCCTCGACCTGGGCTGAGCAGGCCAGACCCGGGCAGTTTCTGCACATCGGCGGGCCACGGGGCTCGATGGTCGTGCCGGATATCTTCGACAGTTATCTGCTGATTGGCGACGAAACGGCCCTGCCCGCCATCGCAAGACGACTGGAAGGCCTGGCGGCCAACCGGCGGGCGCTGGTGATTGTCGAAGTGGAGAACGGCAAGGAACAGCAGGTGCTGCACAGTGCTGCTGAAGTCGATGTGATCTGGGTGCTGCGTGAGGGCGGCAAGGATCACCTGCTGACCACCGTGCGCCAAGTGCAGATCCCCAGTGGCAATCTGTACGCGTGGGTGGCGACCGAGAGTAAAGTGTCGCGGCAGATCCGGCGGGTGTTGCTCGATGAGCACGGGCTGGATGAGCAATTTGTCAAAGCGGCCGGCTATTGGCGGCTGGATGACAGTGACGAGGAGTGAGCCACGCCCGCACCGACGGTGAAGTTCGAATTGCGCAAACATTTGGGCTTTATGTGGCGAGGGAGCTTGCTCCCGCTGGGCTGCGGAGCAGTCCTGAACCCTTTAGCGCCGCTTCGCAGCGCAGCGGGAGCAAGCTCCCTCGCCACAATGAAGCAACTCTACTGGCGCCGATTCCCGCGCCATCTATCCACGCCGATCACCAACAATGCAATCAGCACAAACCCCACCAGCAAGCCGAGCGCATTGATAAACACCTGTGGATAACCCAGCTTGTCGACATCAATGAACGGGTACGGATAAACCGCCAGCTCATGCCCGCGCACCAGCGAATAGGCGAAATACACCAGCGGATAAATCGCCCACAGCGCGATATGCCGGATGCGCAAAAGGCCTTTGTGCACGCACCACCACCAATAGCCCAGAAACAGCAGCGGCGTGACAACGTGCATCAATTCATCGGCCAGCCGCTGCCAGCCTTCCGGTTGCCATAAATGCCGCAGCAACACGTTATAGCCGAGGCCGACCACTGCGATACTGACGGCGATGCCACTGCTGACCGAAGGCTGCAAGAACCAGCGTCGCGCAGCTGATTGACGGGCCGTGAGTTCAAAGCTCAGTACCGTCGCCACCAGGGTGTTGCTCAGTACGGTGAAATAGCTGAAAAAACTCATCAGCCCACCGAGCAGACTCGCCTCGATACTCCAACGCGAATACAGAATCAGATACAGCTGAATGATCAATCCTGCCCAGGCGAGAAAGGCCGCCACGGCGACAAAACGACTACGCGCCGCCGACTGAATGAGCATGCTCAGACCGGTCGCTTGGTGCGCATCAACTTCACGTACAGGCGCTCGACCTTTTCCCGTGCCCACGGGGTTTTGCGCAAAAAGGTCAGGCTCGACTTGATGCTCGGGTCGCTCTTGAAGCAGCGGATATCGATGCGCTCGGCCAGCCCCGACCATTCGTAATGTTCAACCAGGGCGTTGAGAATCTGCTCAAGCGTCACGCCGTGCAGCGGGTTGTCATGGTGTTCGGTCATGCCGGGCCTTCAAGCGTTGTGGGGATTGGAAGCCGCGCACCTTAGCCGAGGGCTTCGTTGGGGGGAAGTGATCTGTAGTGCTGTTGTAAATGTAGGTGAGCTTGAAAAGATCGCAGCCTTCGGCAGCTCCTACGCTGGAAAGCGTTTTTCTGTAGGAGCTGCCGAAGGCTGCGATCTTTTCGCGGCGATGAAATGGCCTCCGCCGGCAAGTCGGGTCGCCGCATCGCTCGCGCCTCAGATATCGATCCCCCTCCGCACTGTTACCGAATCTGAAAGTATCCATCTCGGCAAAAGGGCTTTCGCTATTTGTAACAGAACATTATCCTTGCGCCCGTCAAGCTGAAACGCTTCTTCTGCCCGCGACAAAGCGCCGCTCCAGTTCATCTCCCATAAAAGATCAAGAATTAATTTCCCTATGCCTTATTTTCCATTTTCGCGAGACAGCGCTGTCCGCACGACTGTTGCCAGTCGAAACACTTTCAACCTGATCGGCGGGCTCGCCGCGTTGGGTTGCTCCGCCTGCGCACAGGCGGCCCCCGCGTTCGACAGCGACTCGCCATGGATGCTGGGTGACTGGAACGGCACGCGCAGCGAACTCTCGGAAAAAGGCTACGACTTCAAACTCGATTACACCGGCGAAATGGGCAGTAATCTGCACGGTGGCTACGACCACGATCGTACGGCGCGCTATAGCGACCAGTTCGGCTTGGGTACGCACCTGGACCTGCAGAAGATTCTCGGCTGGGACGATGCCGAGTTTCAGCTGACGATCACCGAGCGCAGCGGCAACAACATCAGCAATGACCGCATCAACGACCCGCGCGTCGGTGGCTTCACGTCGGCCCAGGAAGTCTGGGGTCGCGGGCAGACCTGGCGACTGACGCAGATGTGGTATCAGCAGAAATTCTTCGATCAGAAACTCGACATCAAGATCGGCCGCTTCGGCGAAGGCGAAGACTTCAACAGCTTCCCGTGCGACTTCCAGAACCTGGCGTTTTGCGGCTCGCAGGTCGGCAACTGGGTCGGTGGCATCTGGTACAACTGGCCGGTCAGCCAGTGGGCAATGCGCGTCAAATATCACCTGACGCCAGAGTTGTATGCGCAGGTCGGTGTGTATGAGCAAAACCCTTCCAACCTTGATCGCAACAACGGGTTCAAGCTCAGCGGCAGCGGCACTCAGGGCGCGATTCTGCCGGTCGAACTGGTCTGGTCGCCCAAGTTCAACGGCCTGCCGGGCGAATACCGCGCCGGTTATTACTACAGCAATGCGAAAGCCACGGATGCCTACAAAGACAGCAATGGTCAGCCCGCCGCGCTCAGTGGCGAGGCTTATCGCAGTGCATCGAGCAAGCACGGCATGTGGCTCGGCGTGCAGCAACAACTGACCAGCCGCGCCAGCGATAACTCGCGGGGCTTGAGCGTGTTCGCCAACGCGACGATGCACGACAAGAAGACCAACGCCATCGACAACTACGTGCAGGCCGGGGTGGTTTACAAAGGCCTGTTCGATGCTCGTGCCAAGGACGACATCGGTTTCGCCATGGCTCGCGTGCACGTCAACCCGGCATTCCGTAAAAACGCAGAAGCGACCAATCAGGCGCGCGCGGTGTACGACTACGATGACCCGAGCTTCCTGCCGCCGCAGGACACCGAATACAGCGCTGAACTTTATTACGGCGTGCACGTGACGAACTGGCTGACCGTGCGCCCGAACCTGCAATACATCCGCCACCCTGGTGGCGTGGACAAGGTCGATGACGCGCTGATTGGCGGGATCAAAATCCAGTCGTCGTTCTGACCGCCGGGCCCGTAGGAGCAAAGCTTGCTCGCGATGGCGGTGTGTCAGTCGACAACGACTGTGAATGACTAAACGCCTTCGCGAGCAAGCTTTGCTCCCACAGGCCAGCGGTGTTCCAGGCCGTTGGCAGGGACCGCGGACAGTTTCACTTTTTTTATCTGAACCATGCCCGCACAGGATCGTCATCTACAGTGAACCTTTGCGGGAACACTTAAAACGTCACGGAGAACCACACTATGAGCACTGATGGTGCTTTGAGTCGAAGCCGTCTATTGCCGACATTGCTCGGCATTTTGCTTCTGCTAATGGGCCTGGCCATGCTGGCCGGGGGAATCAAGCTGAGCATGCTTGGCGGCTCGTTGTACTACCTGCTGGCCGGTATCGGCCTGACGCTGACCGGTGCGCTGCTGATCGCCGCGCGCCGAGCTGCGCTGGGCCTGTACGCCATTGTGCTGTTCGCCAGTACGGTGTGGGCATTGTGGGAAGTCGGCCTCGACTGGTGGCAACTGGTGCCGCGTCTGGCGTTGTTGTTTGCGCTGGGCCTCGTCATGTTGTTGCCGTGGTTCCGCCGTCCGCTGTTGCGCAGCGGCGAAGCGAAAATGGGCACCGCCGCACTGAGCGTGGCCGTGGTACTGGCCGGCGTTACCGCGTTGGCCAGCCAGTTCACCAACCCGGGCGAAATCAAGGGCCAACTGGACCGCGACAGCGTGCCGGGCATGACCAACACCGCCCCGCCCATGGCGGACGGTGACTGGAATTCCTACGGCCGCAGCGCCCACGGTGATCGTTACTCGCCACTGGCGCAGATCACCCCGCAGAACGCCCACAAGCTGGTGGAAGCCTGGAGCTATCGCACCGGCGACATCCCTGGGCCGAACGATCCGGGCGAAACCACTGCCGAAAACACCCCGCTGAAAGTCAACGGCATGCTCTACGTGTGCACGCCGCACAGCCAGGTGATTGCACTGGACCCGGACACCGGCAAGGAAATCTGGCGTTTCGATCCGAAGCTCTCCACGCAGAACGCGGCGAACTTCAAGGGATGGGCGCACATGACCTGCCGTGGCGTGTCGTACCACGATGACGCCGTCTACGCCTCCGAGCAAAGCCCGACCGGCACCGCCAGCCCGGCCCCGGCCGCCAACGCTTGCCCGCGTCGCATCTTCCTGCCCACCGCCGACACTCGCCTGATCGCTCTGAACGCCGACACCGGCAAGATGTGCGAAGACTTCGGCAACGGTGGCCAGGTTGACCTGAGCGCCAACATCGGCGGCTTCAATGCCGGTGGTTACTACTCCACCTCGCCACCGGCCGTCACCAAAGACCTGGTCGTGATCGGCGGTCACGTCACCGACAACGTCTCCATCGACGAGCCAAGCGGCGTGATCCGCGCGTTCGACGTGCACACTGGCCAACTGGTGTGGAACTGGGACAGCGGCAAGCCGGACGACACGGCGCCAATTGCCGAAGGCGAGGTTTACACCCGCAATTCGCCGAACATGTGGTCCATGTTCGCCGTCGACGAAAAACTCGGCATGCTCTACCTGCCGATGGGCAACCAGACTCCGGACCAGTTCGGCGGTGCGCGCACCCCTGAATCGGAACTGCATGCCGCCGGCCTGACCGCCCTCGACATCGGTACCGGCAAAGTGCGCTGGCACATGCAGTTCACCCACCATGACCTGTGGGACATGGACGTCGGTGGCCAGCCAACCCTGATGGACCTGAAAACCGCTGACGGCGTGAAGCCAGCGGTGCTCGCGTCCACCAAGCAAGGCAGCATCTACGTGCTGGACCGCAGCAACGGTCAGCCGATCGTGCCGATTCAGGAAGTGCCGGTGCCACAAGGCGCGGTCGAAGGCGACCACACCTCGCCTACGCAACCGAAATCCGATCTGCACCTGATGCCGCCACCGTTGCAGGAACGCGACATGTGGGGCGTGACCCCGTTCGATCAACTGATCTGCCGGATCGACTTCAAATCCATGCGCTACGACGGCCCGTTCACGCCGCCATCGCTGCAGGGTTCGATCGTCTACCCAGGCAACTTCGGTGTGTTCGACTGGGGCGGCATCTCGGTTGACCCGGTGCGCCAGCTCGCTTTCGTGAACCCGAGCTACATGGCGTTCAAATCGAAAATGATCCCGGCCGCCGAAATCGCCGCCCAAGGTCCGCGTAAAAGTGAAACCGAAGGCGTGCAGCCAAACAAAGGCGCGCCGTACGGCGTCGTCCTCGAAGCCCTGCTCTCGCCAATGGGCCTGCCGTGCCAGGCACCTGCCTGGGGTTACGTAGCCGCCATCGACCTGACCACGTCGAAAGTCCTGTGGAAACACAAGAACGGCACCGTGCGTGACAGCTCGCCAGTCCCGATCCCGCTGAGCATGGGCGTGCCAAGCCTGGGCGGCCCGATCATGACCGCCAGCGGCGTTGGCTTCCTCAGCGGCACCCTCGACCAGTACCTGCGCGCCTACGACATGAAAAACGGCAAGCAACTCTGGGAGGGCCGCCTGCCGGCCGGCGCGCAAACCACGCCAATGACCTACACCGGCAAGGACGGCAAGCAATACGTGCTCGTCATGGCTGGCGGTCATGGTTCGCTGGGCACCAAGCAAGGTGACTATGTGATTGCGTACAAACTGTCGGAGTAAGTTTTAGCGGCAGATATTGAAATGGGCGACTCCTGTGAAGGGGTCGCCCATTTTTTGTGCCCGCTGAAGGCCAGCTTCACCAATCGATATTACCCCTGCCATTGAAACCACCCACCACCTGCCCCATCTAAGAGCCATACTCCATTGTGCAGGTGCCCCATGAGCGACCAGCAAGAATTGCCCGAAGACCTGAGCGAATACGCCGATCCCGAAAACGCCGAACATCCCTCCACTGGTAAAGGCCTGGCCCTCCCCGGCCAAAATCTGCCGGACAAGGTCTACATCATCCCGATCCACAATCGCCCGTTCTTCCCGGCCCAGGTCCTGCCGGTCATCGTCAACGAAGAACCCTGGGCCGAAACCCTCGACCTGGTCAGCAAATCCGATCACCACTCCCTGGCCCTGTTCTACATGGACACCCCCCAGGAAGACCCGCGCCATTTCGACACCTCCGCCCTGCCGCTCTACGGCACGCTGGTCAAGGTGCACCACGCCAGCCGCGAAAACGGAAAACTGCAATTCGTCGCCCAGGGCCTGACCCGCGTGCGGATTCGCACCTGGCTCAAACACCATCGCCCGCCGTACCTGGTGGAAGTCGAATACCCTCATCAGCCCACCGAGCCGACCGATGAGGTCAAGGCCTACGGCATGGCGCTGATCAACGCGATCAAGGAGCTGCTGCCGCTCAATCCGCTGTACAGCGAAGAGCTGAAGAATTACCTCAACCGCTTCAGCCCCAACGATCCGTCGCCGCTGACCGACTTCGCCGCCGCGCTCACCTCGGCCACCGGCAACGAACTGCAGGAAGTGCTCGACTGCGTGCCGATGCTCAAGCGCATGGAAAAAGTCTTGCCGATGCTGCGCAAGGAAGTCGAAGTCGCACGTCTGCAGAAAGAAATCTCCGCCGAAGTGAACCGCAAGATCGGCGAACATCAGCGCGAATTCTTCCTCAAGGAGCAACTTAAGGTCATCCAGCAGGAGCTCGGCCTGACCAAAGACGACCGCAGCGCCGACATCGAGCAGTTCGAGCAGCGCCTGGAAGGTAAAGTGCTGTCGCCTCAGGTACAGAAACGCATTGAAGAAGAAAAGAACAAGCTGTCGATCCTCGAAACCGGATCCCCGGAGTACGCGGTCACCCGCAACTACCTCGACTGGGCCACCTCGGTGCCGTGGGGCGTCTACGGCGACGACAAACTCGACCTCAAGCACGCGCGCAAAGTGCTTGATAAACACCACGCCGGCCTGGATGACATCAAGGACCGCATCCTTGAATTCCTTGCCGTGGGTGCTTACAAAGGCGAAATCAGCGGTTCCATCGTGCTGTTGGTCGGCCCGCCTGGCGTCGGTAAAACCAGCGTCGGCAAGTCCATCGCCGAATCCCTAGGCCGACCGTTCTACCGCTTCAGCCTCGGCGGCATGCGCGATGAAGCCGAAATCAAGGGCCACCGCCGCACCTACATCGGCGCGCAACCGGGCAAACTCGTGCAGGCGTTGAAAGACGTTGAAGTGATGAACCCGGTGATCATGCTCGACGAAATCGACAAGATGGGCCAGAGCTACCAGGGTGACCCGGCCTCGGCGCTGCTGGAAACCCTCGACCCGGAACAGAACGTCGAATTCCTCGACCACTACCTCGACCTGCGCATGGACCTGTCGAAAGTGCTGTTCATCTGCACCGCCAACACCCTCGACTCGATCCCCGGGCCGTTGCTCGACCGGATGGAAATCATTCGCCTGTCGGGTTACATCACCGAAGAAAAGATCGCCATCGCCAAACGCCACCTGTGGCCCAAGCAGCTTGAAAAAGCCGGTGTCTCGAAAGGCAGTCTGGCAATCAGCGACAGCGCACTCAAAGCCTTGATCGATGGTTACGCCCGTGAAGCCGGCGTGCGTCAGCTGGAGAAACAGCTGGGCAAACTGGTGCGAAAAGCGGTAGTGAAGCTGATCGACGAGCCGAAAGCCGTGATCAAAATTGCGCCGAAAGACCTCGAAGCCTCCCTCGGCCACCCGGTATTCCGCAACGAGCAAGTGCTGTCGGGCACCGGCGTGATCACCGGTCTGGCCTGGACCAGCATGGGCGGCGCGACGTTGCCAATCGAGGCAACACGTATCCACACCTTGAACCGTGGCTTCAAGCTCACCGGGCAACTCGGTGATGTGATGAAAGAGTCGGCGGAAATCGCCTACAGCTACGTCAGCTCGAACCTGAAATCGTTCGGCGGCGATCCGAAGTTCTTCGACGAAGCCTTCGTCCACCTGCACGTTCCTGAAGGCGCCACCCCGAAAGACGGCCCGAGCGCCGGCGTGACCATGGCCAGCGCCCTGCTCTCCCTCGCCCGCAACCAGGCGCCGAAAAAAGGCGTGGCCATGACGGGCGAACTGACGCTGACCGGGCATGTATTGCCGATTGGCGGTGTGCGCGAGAAAGTGATTGCAGCGCGGCGGCAGAAGATCTTTGAATTAATACTGCCGGAGCCGAACCGTGGCAGCTTTGATGAATTGCCGGATTATTTGAAGGAAGGGATAACCGTGCACTTTGCCAAGCGCTTTGCGGATGTGGCGAAGATATTGTTCAGACAGTGATGTAGTGCCTGCTCGATAGCTTTCGTCGGAATGCCGCCCAGACCAGGCTCGCTCCTACAGTTGAAACGCGCATGGTCCGCCACTGCCAATCCCTGTGGGAGCCGGGCTTGCCCGCGATGGCGGCATGTCAGGCTTTGATTATTGGCTGACCCACCGCTTTCGTCGGAATGCCGCCCAGACCAGGCTCGCTCCTACAGTTGAAACGCGCATGGTCCGCCACCGCCAATCCCTGTGGGAGCCGGGATTGCCCGCAATGGCGGCTTGTCAGGCTCAGATTTACTGCCTGACCCACCACTTTCGCGAGCAGGCTCGCTCCTACAGTTGAAACGGGCACGGCCACCACCGCCAATCCCTGTGGGAGCCGGGCTTGCCCGCGATGGCGGTTTATCAGGCTTTGATTATTGGCTGACCCACCGCTTTCGCGAGCAGGCTCGCTCCTACAGTTGAAACGCGAACGGCCACCACCGCCAATCCCTGTGGGAGCCGGGCTTGCCCGCGATGGCGGCTTGTCAGGCTCTGGTTTACTGGCTGACCCACCGCTTTCGTCGGAATGCCGCCCAGACCAGGCTCGCTCCTACAGTTGAAACGCGAACGGTCCTCCACCGCCAATCCCTGTGGGAGCCGGGCTTGCCCGCGATGGCGGTTTATCAGGCTTTGATTATTGGCTGACCCACCGCTTTCGCGAGCAGGCTCGCTCCTACAGTTGAAACGGGCACGGCCACCACCGCCAATCCCTCTGGGAGCCGGGCTTGCCCGCGATGGCGTCTGCGCGGTCACCCCTGACCAAGGTGCCGTCACAATTTGTCTCATCTTCGGTTATGCTCGCCGTTCGTCGTGAACATCCGGAGCCGCTGATCCCATGTCCCCCACCCGCCTGCTGGTCCCCCTCGCCCTCGTCTTGCTGGCGGGTTGTGCCTCGCAATCGAAACAAAACCTGACCGTGGAAAAACAGAGCGCCTGCCCGTTGAAAATGCGCAACGGTCAGAACCTGATCCTGACCCTGCCGAGCAACCCGACCACGGGCTATCGCTGGGCTATTCAGGATTCTGCTGGTGGCGTGCTGCACGCTTTGGGGCCCGAAGTTTATCGCAACCCGGAAGATGCCGGCGTCGTCGGTGCTGCCGGGGTTTCCACCTGGCGCTTTCAGGCATTCGCCCCCGGTACCGGTCGTTTGCGCCTGACCTCGCAGCAACCCTGGGCGCCAGAAGTGTTGCCGGTTGATACATTCGACTGTGCCATTTCGGTGAACTGATCGTGGGATGGCTGATCCTGGCGTTGATGGGCGCGGTGACTTTTGTCTACGGCCTGACCGTGCACGCCGCGCTGCTTTGCCTGCTGGTAAAGCCGCTGCCGGTGCTGGCATTGCTCGGTTGGTTGCACGACGCGCCGCCTAGCGATTACCGGCGCTGGATCAGCCTCGGCCTGATCTTTTCCCTGCTGGGTGACGTGTTACTGGCGTGGCCGGGGGATCTATTCGTCTTCGGGCTGGGAGCGTTTCTGGTCGCTCATCTGGCTTACCTGAAAGCCTATTTGAGTGATTGCCGGCGCCTTGCGCCGCTACCGCTAATGATCGCTTCCGGCGTCGGAGCTTTATTGCTGGGTGTCCTGATTGCCAATGACCTCGGCCCATTGCTGGTTCCGGTGATTGTTTACGCAGTGGCGATCAGCGCAATGCTCTGGCGGGCGCTGGCACGGCTGGGCACCGACGTGCCGAAGCGTTCAGCGTGGCTGGCAGCGGCGGGCGCACTGGCATTTGTATTTTCCGACAGTGTGATCGGCATCGACCGCTTTGTTGCGCCGTTTCATGCTGCGCCTTACGTGATAATCCTCAGTTATTGGTTGGGGCAATGGGCGATCGCAGCATCGGCGTTCAAGCAGAAATCGCTTTAACCCCTGTGGCGAGGGAGCTTGCTCCCGCTGGGCTGCGAAGCAGGCCCAAAACCAGGCTAACGAGTTCTATCTGATCCCTGATTGGCCGGTCTACGACTGCTGCGCAGCCGGACGGGAGCAAGCTCCCTCGCCACAACAGCACTTCGCCGTTATCACGAGGGCGACACCATCGGTTTATCAGACAACCCGCGCATCCCCGCGCCAACTTGGCTAAAATGCCGGCCTTTTCCACCAACGCCGCCGGAACCGCCGTGAGCAAAGAACCCGATCGCCTTTTCGCCCAGCCTTTGGCCCAGGTGCCTGACTTCGCCTTCAACGAAGACGTGGTGCGGGTGTTCCCGGACATGATCAAACGCTCGGTGCCGGGTTACCCGACCATCGTAGAAAACCTCGGCGTGCTCGCCGCGCAATTCGCCCAGCCGAACAGCGTGCTGTACGACCTCGGTTCATCTTTGGGCGCGGTGACTCAGGCCTTGCGCCGTCACGTGCGCACCGACGGTTGCCGCGTGATCGCTGTGGATAACTCGGCGGCGATGGTCGAACGCTGCCGCGAATACCTCAACGGTCAGGACTCGATGTTCCAGGAGTTGCTGCCGGTTGAAGTGATCGAGGGCGACATCCTTGCCCTGCAGTTCCAGCCAGCCTCGGTGGTGGCGCTCAATTTCACCCTGCAATTCATCGCCCCGGATCAGCGCACCGCGTTGCTCGCGCGTATCCGTCAGTCGCTGCTGCCCGGCGGCGCGCTGATTCTCTCGGAAAAACTGCGTTTCACCGACCCTGAAGAACAGGCGCTGCTCACCGAGCTGCACGTCGCGTTCAAGCGCGCCAACGGCTACAGCGAACTGGAAATTGCCCAGAAGCGCAGCGCCATCGAAAATGTCATGAAACCCGACAGCCTAGAAGAACACCGCGAGCGCCTGCTGGCTGCCGGTTTCTCGAAAGTCGTGCCGTGGTTCCAGTGTCTTAACTTTGCCTCGTTGATTGCCTTGCCATGATTGATCTGTCTCCCCTCGCCCGCCGTCTGGCCGGCACACCGCTGGCCGATTGGGCTAACACTCTGCAAGCGCAGCTCGACAAAAAAATGGAAAAAGGTCACGGCGATCTGGAGCGCTGGCAAAGCGCGCTGGACGCGCTGCCGAAGATCCAGCCAAGCGAAGTCGACCTGCTCAACGGCCTGACACTGGACACCGATTGCGACGATGAAACCCGCGCGCAAATGCGCAGCGCGCTGATGGGCTTGTCGCCGTGGCGCAAGGGCCCGTTCGATCTGTTTGGCGTGCACGTCGACACCGAATGGCGCTCGGACTGGAAATGGTCACGCGTCGCGCCGCACCTGGATCTGCAGGGCAAACGCATTCTCGATGTCGGCTGCGGCAACGGTTATTACATGTGGCGCATGCTCGGCGCCGGGGCCGACAGCGTGATCGGCGTCGATCCGAACTGGCTTTTTTTCTGCCAGTTCCAGGCGGTTCAGCGTTACCTGTCCGAACCGAACGCCTGGCACTTGCCGTTCCCGTTCGAAGACCTGCCGCCGGAACTCGAAGGCTTCGACACGGTGTTTTCCATGGGCGTGTTTTACCACCGTCGTTCGCCGATCGAGCATTTGCTGGCGCTGAAGGATTGCCTGGTCAAGGGCGGCGAACTGGTGCTGGAAACCCTGGTGATCGAAGGCGATCAACAGCAGGTGCTGGTGCCGGAAGACCGTTATGCACAGATGCGTAACGTGTGGTTTCTGCCGTCGGTGCCGGCGCTGATGCTATGGCTGCGCCGCGCCGGGTTTACTGATGTGCGCTGTGTCGACGTGAGCGTGACCACGGTCGAGGAACAGCGCGGGACGCAATGGATGAAGTTTCAGTCGTTGAGTGATTTTCTCGATCCTGAAGATCACAGCAAGACGATTGAGGGCTTGCCGGCGCCGATGCGTGCGGTGATCGTGGCGCGTAAGTAAACCCCGAGTTCCAGACCAATGGAGATTCCCCTGTGGGAGCGAGCCTGCTCGCGATGACTGTTTCACATCCAACAAAAATGTTGGCTGACACACCGCATCGCGAGCAGGCTCGCTCCCACATTGGGTTTTAGGTCTAGTCTGCGGGTCTGGCGCGCCGGGCCTTGAAGAAATCGCTCAAAACCGTCCCGCACTCCTCCGCCAACACCCCACCCTCAAACAACACCCGGTGGTTCAAAAAGCCCTGGGCAAAAAACTGCCCCTGACTCTGCACGATCCCGGCCTTGGGCTCCAGCGCGCCATACACCACTCGCGCAATCCGTGAATGCACGATCAGCCCGGCGCACATGCTGCACGGTTCAAGCGTCACGTAGAGCGTGCTGCCCGGCAGGCGGTAATTGCTGGCGGCCAACGCAGCGGCGCGAATCGCGACCATTTCCGCATGGGCACTCGGGTCGTGGCCGCTGATCGGGCAATTGAAGCCGCGACCGATGATCTCGCCATCCTGCACCAGCACCGCACCCACCGGTACTTCGCCCAGCGCCGCGCCTTGTGCCGCCAGCGCCAGCGCTTCGCGCATGAAGTCGCGATCACGGCTGCGGTCAATGATCGCTGCGGGTCGAATCTGCCGCATCACGCCACCTCGATGGCGGCCATCAGGCCGGTTTCCATGTGGTCGATCACATGGCAATGGAACATCCACACGCCCGGGTTATCCGCCACCAACGCGACTTGGGCGCGCTCGTTCTTGCCCAGCAAATAGGTGTCGGTGAAATACGGGATGACCTTGTGCCGGTTCGAGGCGATGACCTTGAAGCTCATGCCGTGCAGGTGAATCGGGTGCTGATACTGGGTCATGTTCTTCAATTCGAAAATGTAGCTTTTACCCTTCTCGAGTTTAGCGATCGGGCGGTCGGCGCAGGTCTTGTCGGTGATATCCCAGGCCTGGCCGTTGATCTGCCACAGACTCGGCGGCCGACCGTTATCGACGTTCACCGACACCGAGCCGACCCATTCGAAATTGAAGTTGAGCTTCTCGGCATTGGCCAGGTCCGGCTCGGCCACGGGATTGGCCGGCAGCGCCGGTGGCCATTGAGCTGGCGCATCGCTGTTCGCTGCCGAGCGCAACGTACCCAGGCGCACCGGGCCATTACGCAGAGACAATTCCTCGCCAGCGGCCGGCGCCTTGATCGCCAGACAAATGCGCATGCCGGGGCCGAGCCAGTACTCCTTGCCGAGCGGGCGCGGCTCGACGGGGTTGCCGTCCAGCGCGTAGATCTGCGCTTCGACGCCGGGAATATTGAGGCGATAGGTCAGGGTATTGTCGAGGTTGAGCAAACGAACGCGAGTGATCTGCCCGGCCGGCAATTCGATTACCGCCTGCGAGACACCGTTGATCGTCGACAGCCGCCCCGCCGTACCGCCCCGCGCTGCTTCACGGGGAATGCTGAACGCGACAAACGCGCCGTCTTCATCGACGTGCCAGCTCTTCAGGCTCAGCGTTTGTTCGTACTTGAAACCGGTGGGCTCGCGCTCTTCGATGATCAACGGGCCGACCAAGCCGCGACCGAGTTCTTCACTACTGTTCACATGCGGGTGATACCAGTAGCTGCCCGCGTCCGGCACGCGGAATTTGTAATCAAAGTATTCGCCGGGCAATACCGGCAACTGCGAGACGTAAGGCACGCCGTCCATTTCCAGCGGCAGGCGGATACCGTGCCAGTGAATAGTGGTGGCGACCGGCAGGTGATTGATGAACCGCACCCGCAGCCATTCGCCCTGACGCACGCGCAACTCGGTGCCCGGCGCCGACGGCCCGAAGGCCCATGCCGGAGTCTTGTGCCCGGCGACCAGCTCGACATCCAGCGGTGCGGCGATCAGTTCATAGTCGTGACCGGCGTCCGCATCGGCCATCTTGCCCAGCCAGTACCGCGACGCGCCCCCCGCTCCGACGCCAACGACAACAAGACCGGCCAGGCCACCGAGGATTTGGCGACGGGTAAAGGACATGAACTCAACTACCTCACGAATCAGCATCAGGCCCGAGGGCCTGTAAAAGGCGAATACGATACACCTGCGGTTGAGAAACAGTAAGGGTGGGGCGGCGGATGGCCGCAGGGTATCGGTCTGTATACCCACTGTGGCGAGGGGGCTTGCCCCCCCGTTGGGGCGCGAAGCGCCCCCGGCATTCTTCCAGCCGAGCCGCGTCAGCCGTTTTCAAGCCGCCGAGCAGCCGAACACAACGCTGCAAAGTTTCGCCAAGCCTCTTAGCCACAGCAAGACCTGTTCACAGCATAACGATCAGTGCGCGTGGCCGGTGATCAGATGCAAAATGCCGTCATTCAGCACCATGACTGCCGGCACACCGGCCAGACTCAAAGCCTGTCGATCCATCCGCGCCACATCACGCAACTCCACGCGAACCCTGGTCAGCGCCACAGGTTGCTGCGACTTGAGGTTATCTTCACCCCCCAACGCCGCCACAATCTGCGGCGCGAGGCCAGACATCGGCGGCGCGGTCACCTGCGACTCATCCACCACCAGATCCGGCGTCAACGCCTTCCAGAACGCCCGCTGCATTTTCTCGAACATTTTCAGCCCTCCAGAACCGGTGAAGTATCGACCGTTGCCTCGTGATAAATCCGCAGCGCCTCGCGCACCTGCTCGGCGCTTTCCAGGCCGAGCACCTGCTCGGCGATAGCCTTACAGTCAAGTAGATTCACCTCGCGAACGGCGGCTTTCACCGCAGGAATCAGCGGCACGCTCACCGATAACTCATCCACCCCGAGCCCGAGCAACAACGGCGTCGCCAGGGTTTCCGAAGCGAGCGCGCCACACACGCCCACCCACTTGCCGTGAGCATGGGCAGCCTTTACCGCACCGGCGATCAACCTCAGTACGGAGGGATGGAAACTGTCGGCCTGGCTCGCGAGGCGCGGATGATCGCGGTCCATGGCCAGGGTGTACTGGGTCAGGTCGTTGGTACCGATCGAGAAGAAGTCCACTTCGGGCGCGAACAGGTCCGCCATCAGCGCGGCTGCGGGTACTTCGATCATGATCCCCAGTTGCGGCAATTGCGCGAGGCCGAGCGCCTGGGCCTCCTCTTCCAGCAGCCGGCGAGCCATGCGCAGCTCCGAAAGCTGCGTGATCATTGGCAACATGATGTGTAAGCGGGCCAGACGGGTGCTGGCGAGGATTGCCCTGAACTGATCACGCAGTAACTGCGGGCGCTCAAGACACAGGCGAATCCCGCGCATCCCCAGAAACGGATTGGTTTCACGCTCCATCGGCATGTAGGCCAATGGCTTGTCACCGCCGACGTCCAGGGTGCGCACCACCAGATTGCGCATCGGGCCCAATGCCCGGGCGATCGCGCCGTAGGTCGCAGTTTGTTCGGCATGGCTGGGCGCGTGATTGCGGTCCAGGTACAGAAACTCCGAACGCAACAAACCCACGCCCTCACCACCCAGCGCGACGGCCTGTTCGGTTTCGCTCAGCGAGGTAACGTTGGCGGTCACTTCGATACGATGACCGTCACGGGTACACGCCGGCAGCGAGGCATGGGCCAGCGCCTGTTGCTGACGTTGCTGTTGTTGCTGACGCTGGGCTTGAAGCTGCTCGATGGCCGCAATTTCCGGGTCAAGATGCAGCTCGCCCTTGTCGGCGTCGAGCAACACTTGCGTACCGGTGGCCAGCGTCAGCACGTGCACCGGCAAGCCGCAGATCGCCGGCAGTCCAGCCGCCCGCGCGAGAATCGCGACGTGACTGGTGGCGCCACCACCGACCGTGGCGAACCCTCGCACTTTGCTTGTGTCGAGTGCGGCCGTCCGGGACGGTGTCAGTTGCTCGGCGATAAGGATCGCCCCGTCCGGCAAGTCCAGTGCGTAATCCTGCACTCCGAGAATCAGCTTGAGTACACGCTCACCGACATCCGACAGATCGGCGGCGCGCTCGGCCAGCAACGGGCTGCCGAGATTCATGAACAATGCAGCCGTCGTCTCGGTTGCCGTACGCCAGGCGAACGCTGCGCTCTTGCCCTCGCCGATCAGGGTCTGCGCCTGATCCAGCAGACTCGGGTCCTGTAGCAACTCCTGATGCGCCTTGAAAATATCGGCCTGAGCTTCTCCGGTCTTTGCCTGCGCCAACTGCTGCAAATCCATATCCGCAGCCATCAGGGCGCGGGACAGATGCTCCCGCTCGGCCTGCAAGTCTGTGCCGAACTCATTGACCTCAAGCGTACTGTCTGTAATTTGCACCACGTGGCCGAACGCCGAACCCGCTGAGGCACAGATACCGCGCAAAACTGTCGGCGATGAATCCTTGAGTGTCGCCACCGCGACCGGTGCTGCGGCCGCCTCTTCACCACACCCTGCAACGAGCAGGTCCACCAGAGTCTTGATGGCCACATCGGCGTCGGGCCCCATCGCGCTGACGTGCACTATGTCGTTGAAAGCCGTCTGCAGCGCCATGATCGCCACCAGGGATTTGGCGTTAGCCTTGTGTTGACCTTTGTGCAGGTAGACGTTTCCTGAAAAACCTTTCGCCGCTTGAGCGAACACGGCGGCCGGACGGGCGTGCAAACCGTTCGGGTTGGGCAATGTCACCGGTGTCGAGGCCAGTTCTCCTTCATCTTCCGGCAGTGTCACCTGCGTGACTGGCTCCCCAGGTTGCAAACCGATCAGCGGCTGACCACATTCCACCAGGCCCTCGTCCGGTGTCAGCCAGGTGAACGCTTCGCCGCTGACCACCAGCATCAAGGTCAGCAGGCTGCGCGCATTCAGGGCGATGTAATCGGCGTCAAATTCGATCAGCGCCTGGCCCGCCCTCACCCGCTGACCTTGCTCGACCAGACGCGTGAAACCGTTGCCGGCCAGGTTTACCGTGTCGAGCCCGACGTGCACCAAAACCTGCACGCCATTGTCGTCAGTGATGCTGATGGCGTGCCCACTCGCCGGCGCATTGCTGATCACGCCAGCCAAGGGGGCGCACAACGTCTGCGAGGTCGGATCGATGCACAGCCCGTCGCCGATCACGCGACCGGAGAACACCGGGTCAGGCACTTGGTCGAGAGGCATGAGCAGGCCGGACAATGGTGCGAGCAGTTGCAAGGGTTGAGGTATGGCCATGACATCACCTGGAGTTCTGTTCTTTGAAGAGACTTGCGATCTCGGGGCGTCTGATTGATGGGTCATTATTTCCACCAGTACTCGACCTGCAAACCGACATTCGCACCGTGGCGCGCGCGGCCGAATGCGCCGGTGTCGGACAACGCCGACCCTTTCGCCAGTTCATTCGCCGCACGCTTGGCTGCCTGGTTCCAACTGGCGTAGGTGTAATACAACCGTACCTCGGGCCGCGCCCAGAATTCCGGCCCCTTTGGCGACCAGGTGGGCGCCACGGTGAACTTGCTCAGCTTGCGTGTGCCACCCGAGGCCTCGACCTGATCATGACCCAGTTCGGTGACCAGTTTGAACTGCTCGGTCAGCGCATACGTGGGACGCACGCCGAGGGACATCCAGTTCTGATCGCGACCGCCCGCCCGAATGTCTTTCTGATAGACCGCCTGAACCTGTCCGCCGAATCGCGGCGTTGTCTGCCAATCGAAGAACTCTACAATCCGGTAGCTCTTATTGCTGTCATCCAGTCGCACATTACCGGTATAGCCCAGCCCGGTGCCGGGCCCTTCGCCGTATTGAAAAGCCAGTTTGTTCTTGCCACCCAGAAATCCCTGTTGCACATGCTGAGTGCTGATCGCCCAGCCACGGTGTGTATCGCGGCGGTCAGGCTTGTCGATGTAGCTCAGGCCGAACTCCAGTTCTCCACCGGCATTGGTATCGAAACCGCTCACATTGAAATCGTGGCGATTGATGTAGTCCTTCTGGTACAGGTTGTCCTTGCGAGAGAAGGCGTAGCTGTATTTCAGATCGCCGATCAGTACGTCCTCGATACCGCCACCCGTGCCGCTCTGATTCCAGTAATAAAAGTCGGAGATGTGGATATCGTTGCGCTTGTAATAACGCCGACCGGCCCACAACGATCCGCCATTGAAAGCAGGCATGTTTGACCATTGCGCAAACAACTGCGGCATGCGTACCGAGCCGGTATCGCCCTTGAACGTCAGGTTGCGATCGTATTGGTTATACAGCGAAGCCATTCCGTCGACGCTGAGTGTCGAACCGTCATCCAGGGTGAATAAATCCTGGCGCAGTTCGAGTTCGCCGTATTGTTCGCATTCGTTGCCCAATCGGTATTTCGTCTGTGCCCCCGGCAGTTGAAAACACGACTGGTTGCTGCTGTTCAGGGAGGTCCCGACACCACTGCGCAAGTAGCCGCCAAACTCTAGCGCCTCGACGGAAAAAGGCATTGCGAGGGACACGCCGGCAATAGCGAAGCCGAGTTTTATTGTTCTGTTCATGAGCCACTCCATTATTTTTATTCTGTGCAGCAGCAAAATCGACGCGCAAAAATCCCCCGCGCAGCGTTCTGCGTGTTTTTGAAGTTGTTGTTTTTTAGCGGTGGATCAGTCGGTCATGTGCAAGACCAAAGACTCATATGGCCTTAGTACGATCTGCCGTTTACGTGGTGGACAGTCCGGGTAGTTGCTGATGACAACCCGTTGCGCCATCGTTTCGCTGAGCACGTCAGGCGGCAGTAGCACTTCACAAGGTGTGCCGTAGAAATTATTCAGTACCAGCAAACGTTCTCCATGACCCTCGCGCACATACGCCCAGATCTGCGTGTGCTCCGGCAAAATTTGCTGGTAGACGCCGTCGGACATCAGGGTCTCGGTGCGACGCGAGGCGATCAATTGGCGATAGTGATGCAGCACCGAATCCGGGTCATCGAGTTGAGCCGCGACGTTGATCTGCGCGACATTCGCCGGCACGCCGATCCATGGTTCCGCCACGCTGAAACCGGCGTTCACCTCGGCATTCCAGTGCATCGGCGTGCGGCCGTTGTCGCGGGATTTCTGCATGATCGCCGCCATGTTGTCGGCGTCACTGGTCCCCGCGTTGCGCTTGAGGCGAAAGATGTTCAGCGTCTCGACATCGCGGTATTGATCGATGTGATCGAAACCGGGATTGGTCATGCCCAACTCTTCACCCTGATAAACGAACGGCGTGCCCTGAAGGAAATGCAGCGCGGTGGCGAGCATCTTCGCCGAGAGTGCTCGGTACTCGCCGTCGTTACCGAAACGCGAAACCACGCGCGGCTGGTCATGATTACACCAGAACAACGCATTCCACCCGCCGCCAGCCTGCATACCGGTTTGCCAGTCGGAGAAAATCCGCTTCAAGGCCAGAAAGTCGAAGTCAGCGCGAACCCACTTTTGCAGGTTCGGATAATCGACTTTCAAGTGATGGAAGTTGAACGTCATCGACAACTCTTTCGACTCTGGCCGCGAATACCGGATGCAATGTTCAAGACTGGTCGATGACATCTCGCCGACATTGATCAGGTCATGGCCTTCGAAGACTTCGCGGTGCATTTGCTGCAGATATTCATGGACGTTAGGGCCGTCGGTGTAGAAGCGCCGGCCATCACTTTCGTCGTCCGGAAAATCCATCGGTTTCGAGATCAGGTTGATCACGTCCAGACGAAAACCGCCGACGCCTTTGTCGCGCCAGAACCGCATCATCCTGAACACTTCGGCGCGTACCTGCGGGTTTTCCCAATTCAGGTCGGCCTGGGTGTGATCAAACAAATGCAGATAGTACTGACCGGTCTGTGCTTCGTACTCCCAGGCCGAACCGCCGAACTTGGATTCCCAGTTGTTCGGCTGATCGCGCCAGATATAGAAGTCGCGGTAAGGGTTGTCGAGACTGCTGCGCGCCTGCTGGAACCAGCTATGTTCGATGGACGTGTGGTTGACCACGATATCGAGCATCAGCTTGATCCCGCGCTTGTCGGCCTCGGCGATCAGCAACTCGCAATCGGCCATGCTGCCGTAGCTCGGATCGATGGCGTAGTAGTCGCTGATGTCATAGCCGTTATCGCGCTGCGGTGAGCGCAGAAAGGGTGTGAGCCACAGGCAGTCGACACCGAGCCACTTCAGGTAATCGAGTTTGGCGACGACGCCGAGCAGATCGCCCGTGGGGTTACCGGCGTGGCTGTGAAAGCTCTTTGGGTAGATCTGGTAGATCACCGAGCGTTGCCAGTCTTGCATGGCGCGATTCCTTCTTCAATTTGGCACAACCCCTACGGGTGAGTGCGATGTCTCAGGCAACCCTGTATCCGGGCCGGACAATCTTCATGCTCAACACGCAGGTCAGTACAAACGGTACGACCATGGCAATCACCATGCCGATGACGAACATCGGGATGTATTGAGGAATGATCGAAATGAAGCCCGGCAAGCCCCCGACACCAATGGCCGACGCCTGGATCTTGTTCAATGACAGAAAAATGCAACCCAGCGCAGACCCGGTCAGCGCTGCGTAAAACGGAAATTTGTAGCGCAGGTTGACCCCGAACATCGCCGGTTCGGTGATGCCGAAATAGGCGGATATCGCCGACGTCGATGCCATGCTTTTATCCCGCGCGTTGCGGGCCATGTAGAACACCGCCAGTGCCGCACTGCCCTGGGCGAGATTGGACATCACGATCATCGGCCAGATGAACGTCCCGCCCTCAGTGGAAATAAGCTGCAGGTCAACGGCGAGGAACATGTGGTGCATGCCGGTGATCACCAGCGGTGCGTATAACAGACCGAAAATCGCACCACCGACCATTGGCGCCAATTCGAACAGGGTGACCAGGCCTTCGGTGATCAGAATGCCCAGATGCCGGGTGACCGGGCCAATGATGGCCAGCGCCAGCACGCCCGTGACGACGATGGTGGTAATCGGCACCACCAGCAACTGGACCGCGTTCGGCACCCGCGCCCGCAGCCATTTTTCTATGACGCTCATGACGTACGCGGCCAGCAGGATCGGAAGGATTTACCCTTGATAACCGACCTTCTCGATCTGGAACAGCCCCAGAATGTCGAAGTACGGCAGTTGCTGACCCTCCAGCCCTGCCACGGCCTTTCCGTAGTTCCAGGCGTTGAGCAGATCCGGATGAACCAGCATCAGGCCGAGAACGATGCCGAGAATTTCACTGCCGCCAAAGCGCTTGGCGGCCGACCAGCCCACCAGCGCCGGCAGAAACACGAACGAAGTATTGGCCATCAGGTTGATCAGGCTCCACAGCCCGTCGAGCGACGGGTAGGCTTCAAGCAGGGTCTGCCCGTCAATGAACATGCCCTTGGCCCCGATCAGATTGTTGATGCCCATCAACAAGCCGGCGACGATCAGGGCGGGCAGGATCGGCATGAATACATCGGAAAACACCCGCACCAGACGCTGCATCGCATTGATCTTGTCGGCACTCTTCTGTTTGACGTCGGCAATGGTCGCCGCTGCAAGACCGGTTTGTCTGCGCAATTCGGCGTAGACCTTTTCCACCTCACCGGGGCCGATCACCACTTGATACAGGCCGCCGGTGAAGAACGACCCTTTCACCAGATCGACCTGGTTCAGCGTGGCGCTATTGACCAGGCCCGGGTCCTTGAGGGACAGGCGAAGCCGCGTGACGCAGTGCGCGGCCTGCTCGATGTTGCCGCTGCCACCGAGGCTTTGCAGCAGTTCGGTGACGATGTTCGGGTAGTCGTGGCTCATGCTTGTTCTTCCGCTATGGGTTTTTGTTATTGGCAGCACGCCGACGTGAAAAGTACTCGTCTGTACGAGTTAAATCAACAACTGGTACAGACGAGTATGATTTTGTTTATTACGCGTAAATCACGCGATGACTTTTCCTACTAATAAAAGGGAAGGAACCCAAAACCCGCATGGACAATTGCCTACCCTGCCCTTAAGGTTCGACACCTTGAGCATCCCGGCACAGAGCCATTCCCATGAGTAAATACAACCAGATCTACAACGATCTGCTTGCCAGTATCACGACCGAACGTCTGGAACGCGGCGCGCGGTTGCCTTCCGAAACCGAACTGATGGACAGCTATCAGGCGAGTCGCGGCACCGTGCGCAAGGCCATCGAACAACTTCAGGAGCGCGGCTTCGCGCAAAAAATTCACGGCAAAGGCACCTTCGTGCTGTCGACCAACCCGATCGAATTTCAGCTGGGGGGCATCGTCAGCTTTCAGGAAACCGAACCCGGGCTGGGCAATGACGTCAGCACCGAAGTGGTCGAGTTCGAACAGCTGCCGCTCGAAGGCCCGTTGCTCGAACACATTCAGGCGCAGGAAGGCAGTTTGATCACCCGGATCAAACGGGTGCGGCGGATCGACGGTAAACGCGTGATTCTCGACATCAACCATTTTGTCAGCGACGTGATTCCGGGCCTGACGCGGGATATTGCCGAACACTCGATCTATGCCTTTATCGAGCAGCAACTGCAACTGCAAATTGCCTACGCACAGCGCACCATCGAAGCGGTGCCGCGCAGCAAAGATGATCACCAGCACCTGGACCTCGACGGCCAGAGCCACGTGATTGTGGTCAGCAATCAGACCTTCCTGCAGGACGGTCGGCAGTTCGAATACACCGAGTCGCGGCATACGCTGGACAAGTTTTACTTCTCGGATATCGCGCGGCGTTGAGCACGAGTTCGAAAAATTCCCCGCCAGCGGGTGTTTTCCCATGCGGACCGTCGCCCGATACCACAGCTGTTCTTCCGACCGTCTGACAGACCGATCCTGCTCATCCTTGAAATCATCGCCGTGGATTTTCATCACCACGATCAAGGAGAGAGACTGTGGACACCCCGCAAAACACTGAACTACCCAATGCTGCCGACCGACTGGCACTCAAGGCATTGGTGCCCGCCCTGGTTCAGGCCTGCCCCGACATGTACGAAATGGCCTGCGCGGTCGCTCGCGAAATTCTGACCGCACACGGCTTCGAGCATCTGGATCCCGAACTGGTTCACTGGCATCGGTTTCACGCGGCCCAGAGCAGTTCGAAAACCTTCACCGGCTGGGAGCATCTGCAAGAATCACCCCGCGAGTCGATGACCTTGCCGCAGTTGGTGATCCAGCGTTTTAGCGTGCACGACCAGGACAATGCCGACCTGCTCGACTCCGATGCCGGTTTCTACACCGCCGGGCCTGACGCTGGCACCTATAACGAAACCAACGAAGTGCGCCTGCACAGCAGCGATGTGCTGAAGGCATTTTGGGCGATCAATTTCGCTGATCGCTTCCGCAAGAAAACCAGCGCTTTCTGGAGCAAGCACGGCAAGACGTTCCGCTCGCTGGCCAAATGCACCTTTCTGGCCAAGGCTACGGAAGACCGTGAAAGCGGTCGTTTGTCGGATGACAATTTCAGGACTGTGGTTCGCGCGGTGGCCGGCAATGTCAGCTGGCCGGTGACCCTGCAGATGCTCGAAGACGAATGCCCGGTCACTCAGGCGCCGCAAGTGACGCTGCTTAAGATTGGCGGATTCGTGGCCACTGACATCCTGTGCATCGTCGACAGCAAAGGTGGGAAAATTCTCTATGTGCCCGGCGAAATCTGGGGCGTGCATGCCCTGCAGTCAGCACGTGATCTGCACTGGTGGGTGCTGTCGCAAATCAAAAAGCCCTCGGACCGCAAACGTTTCATGGCGCATTTCCAGGTGTCCGACCACGACATCATGGAGGACACCTCATGGCGCAACGCTGCGAAAGAGCGCTGGCTGCTGGCCCTGATTCCGATCGTGGGCGTTATCGCCGAGCTGACGCGCGAACCGCATATCGAGAACGTCGGGCTCAGCCATACGCTCGACTTGCTCGTGAGTACCTGGGACAGCGCCGACCATTCCCTGATCGAACACACCGCCGCGTCTATCGAGGGAGATGCCTTCAGTTTCTTGGCTCAGGCTCTTCATATCCGCATGATCGGTGATGCGGAATTCATGATGCATTCCAACGGCGATCTGCGGAAAAAACTGTGGATCGGCTATCTCAATGCGTTCAACCGCATGTTTGGCCCGATGGCTGCCGTCGGTTGGCCGGTGGCGCTGTCGGTCGTCGGCGCGGGCATGGCCACCGTCGGCCTGCAGATCGATCAGGCGGTCAATGGCAAAACGCCGGGGGCGCGCAAGGCAGCCGTCACCGGCGCGATTTTCGCGGCCATCGATACGCTGTTCAACGCTACGTTCATCAAGGGCGGCGAACACCTACCGGAAATTGCCGAAATCGAGGGCGAGGTAGCGGCCGAGGCGTTTGTCGCGCAGGAAGAAAAACTCGCCGAAGCCGCCCTTGCCCGCCCACCGTTGCCAACCCTGGAAGAGATCGCACCGCATCAGGTATTGCCCGCCGCGCCGGAAGATTTTCTCGCCTCGTTCAAGACCGAGATCAAAGAAAACTCGCGGATTGAACCCGGCAGTGCACAGTTTCAGGAAATCCTTCAGACCCCCTCGGGCAGGACTTACATCTACATGAGACGCGCCGGCTCGGACGGGTTTTATCAGGTGCGCTACGTTGAACAGATGCGCGGATGGGTGATCGTCGACCCGGCCAATCCTTACTCCTTTCATCGTAATGTGCCGGTACGCCTGAACGAAGCGTTGAAATGGCAACCCACCGCCCGGCCAGGTCTGCGGGGCGGGATGAAAATATTCGGCGATTGGCCCTGGGGTCACACCGCCGATCCTTTGCCCGAGGTGGTGGCGCAACCGATGCCTTATGACGTGG
Source organism: Pseudomonas sp. TMB3-21 (assembly GCF_054898145.1). Classification (NCBI taxonomy): domain Bacteria; kingdom Pseudomonadati; phylum Pseudomonadota; class Gammaproteobacteria; order Pseudomonadales; family Pseudomonadaceae; genus Pseudomonas; species Pseudomonas sp. TMB3-21. Next base: position 448,799 of record NZ_CM142718.1, read on the forward strand.
CGCAATCGTCAAGGGAGGCACTGCGCTCAGTCGCCGAATCAAGGATCAAAGATTTCCCGCTGGACAGCGTCACCACCAGCGACAGCCTTTATCAGGATTTCAAGACACTGCGTCGCAGCCTGTACGACGACGCAATCAGGGCCCCCACAGAGTCCGCCACGCCACCGCGCCCGGCGGTGCCGGTCTTCAAACCGGCCACCCCGTTCGCCGAGGCGAGCAAGCGGCTGCTCAAGGAGACGCCGGGGCTGGTGATCGGGCAGGACAGTGCCTCCATCGCCGCCCGACAATTGCTGATCGATAACCTCAAGGTGCTAAACAAACAGAAAGTCCGAACCCTGTATCTGGATCGTCTGCTGACTGATTTTCATCAGGTGGACCTCGACACCTTTCACACCACCGGCACGATGCCGCCAGCGCTGGAAGATTATCTCAAGAGCCTGGACACCCGGCTCGGAACCGACCCGAGCGGCCCCCACAGCTACACCGAACTGGTGCAGACCGCGCAGAAAAACCATGTGCGCGTGCAAGCCATCGACTGCATGGCCAGCCGCAGCTTCCCGCACATGGAGCAAACGTCCGAGGTCAGCAGCCAGAAGATGCTCAACTATTTTTCCGACAAGACGATCCGCGCCGATCAGGCTGCGCGGGGTACTCATCGCTGGGTAGCGCTGGTGGATGAGGGACGCGCCAGTACTCTGGATAGCGTTGCCGGCATCAGTGAGAGGCAGGGCGCCGTGGCGTTGCGCGTCGAGGAAATTCCCTTGGGAAAAGCCAGCGGGCTGTCGGCCGATCCCGGCAAAAAAGTGCTGGACCTGTTCGGCCGCCCCGTAGACCTGATCAAAAGCGATCTGCGCCTGCAAGTGACAGCTTCGCCTGCGACCGCCACCGCTCGCACCGTCGACGAGGCTTTACCGAGAAGAGGCATGTTTCTGTTTCAGGAGCCCTCCACGCTGATCCACCGCAGCGGTGACGGGACGCTAGTCACTACCAACATCCAGCAGGATGCCGGCGGCCTGTTCATCGTTCGTCCACGCTGGACCACGGTCAGCGGCCGTCATTTTGCCAGCGCTCATGAGTTGGCCACCGCACTTGAGGATGAAGGCCTGAGCCTCAGGCGCGTGCGTATTGATCCTTCGGCCAAGCCGGGTGAAACGGCCGTTGAACCCGTGGCGCCAGTGCCCGACACCAATGCCGTGCCTGCGCCGTTGATTCCGGACGTGCCACGAATTACTTCGCCTTACGACATTCCATCGCAGCTTCGCAACGAACTTAGCGCCAGGGCATCCAGCCCAGGCGACCGTTCTCTGTGGGACAACGTCGTGACGCTTGAAGGCAACACGCCTCTCGACACATTCAAGGCCCTGCGCCAACAACTGCATGCAGACACCACGCGCTTTTACGCCGAGCTGCAGCTTGCGCCGCGCCCGCCCCTCTCGCCCATCGCCCCGACTACGACCGCCGAGGCGTTCATCGAGCAATCGCTGGAGCAATTCAATGGCTTGGTGATCGGCGAAAGTCATGCGGATATCGGTAGCAAACAATGGCTGATCGAGCAGATGCCGACACTGGCTCGCAAAGGCGTGAAAACCCTGTACATGGAGCACCTGTTCACCGACTTCCATCAACCGGCGCTGGACAACTTCGCCAGAACTTTAGTGATGCCTCGCGATCTTGAGCTGTACCTTGAAAGCCTCGATCAGGGCCATATGACCGACCCGCTGGGCCGCTACACCTTCCTCAATCTGGTCAAGGAAGCCAACGGGCAAGGCGTGCGCATTCAAGCCATCGACTGCATGGCCAGTTACCGGCTCGAAGGCATGCGCGGCCTGCAGAAAACATCCCGGCAGAAAATCATGAATTTCTTCGCCCACACGGTCATCGAGGCCGACCAGTCTGCAAGTGGCCCACACAAATGGGTGGCGCTGGTGGGTAATTCACACGCCAACACCTTTGACGGTGTGGCGGGTGTCAGTGAGCTGGAGCAGGGCCTTGGCCTGCGCTTCGAAGATGTGACTCAGGGCAAATCCGCAGGGACCGAACCGGACCCTGGCAGAACCTATGTCGAGGACAATGACAGTCCGACCGCGATGGTTAAAAGTGATCTGCGCCTGCAAATGGAAACACCTTGGTCAGCTCAGACAACACCGGACATCGATAAATTGCTGAGCCGTCCCGGCATGTACACCCTCCAGCGCGACCCGCGCGGCACGCGACTGATGCATCGCGGTCGCGACAATCTCATTGTGAGCACGACCATTCACGCCGAATCCGGGCGTTTCTTCATCGAACGTCCGACATGGCCCACGCTGCATGAGAAGCGCTTCACCAGCATCGAAGCCCTGCTCAAGGCGCTGGACCAAAGCGGCTTGACCCTGGCCGGCTGGACGGGCCCGCTGTAAGCACCCACAAAAAAGCCGCGAGAAACCTGGTTTCACGCGGCGCTTTGTAAAGCCTGTCAGGCCATCGGCTACCCGATTCAGAACAGTTTTTGGGCATAACTATGTAGTGCACACTCCTTGAGCGAACGGGCGATCTTGAGCGCCCATTTCTCAAGGATAGAGAACACATGAGCTCGATCACCGCCGCACCAATGCCCAATGCCAGCGACAAAGCCACGTTGAAGGCAATCGCCGCCCGAATCGTGACGGCCTGCCCAAGTCTGCAAGACACCGCCCACGAAGTGGCCAGCGGCCTCCTTACAAAATACGGGGTCACCGGCCTGGACCCGGATCAGGTTTATTTTCATCGGTTCAGGCTCGCCCAAAGCAACCCGAAGACCTTCACCGGTTGGGAACACTTTCGCGAAAAACCTTATGAGTCCATGACCCTGACACAACTGGTGATTCATCGCTTCCGTGCTACCGATCAGGACAACGCAGATCTCCTCGACCTCTACGCTGGGTTCTACACCGCAGGACCGCAGGCAGACGATTTCAACGAGAGCAATGAAGTGCGCCTGCATGGCAATGAAGTATTGAAGGACTTCTGGAGTATCAACTTCAGCGACCTTTACCGCACCAAGCTACAAACATTCTGGAAGGATTCTTCCGATGATTTTCGCACGTTGGCCAAGTGCAATTTTCTCGGCAAAGCCATCGACGCCTGCGAAAGCGGGCGGTTGACCACAGACGATTTCCAGACTGTCGTCAATGCCGTCACTGGCGAGATGACCTGGCCAGTGAACCTTCAGAAACTTGAAGCAGAAACCCCGGCTGATCCTGCGGTGCGAATTTGCACGCTGGACATCGCTGGCTATGTCTCGGCCAATATTCTGCGGATCGTTGACCCCAAGGGTCGACAGATCATTTATTCGCCGGGTGAAGCCGAACCGTTTCAAGTGCTCGAAACACCAGCGGATATGCACTGGTGGGCCTTGCAACACATGAACGATGAAGCGCCGCGCCAAGCCTTCATGAATCATTTCCGTCTGGCAGATCGCCACGCCATCGGCGAAAACATCTCCGACCTGATGGATCGTCTGGTGAGTACCTGGGGTCACTCTGATCATCACCTGATCAATCAAAAAGACCAGAGCATCACGGGCGACGCTTTCACCTGGTTGCGCGATTCCACCCAGACCGCGATGTTCGCGGAAGCTGACTTGTCCCTGACCTCGAATGGCGATCTACGAAAAAAATTGTGGGTCGGATACTTGAGCGCAGGTTTGAAGGTATTCGGGCCGATGGCGGCGATCGGCTGGCCAGTGGCGTTGCCTGTGATCGGTGCCAGCCTGATCAACATGGGCTTGAACATTGATCAGGCCGTGAATGGCAGGACTGCCTCCGAGCGTAAAAATGGCGTTATCGGGGCGGTGCTCAACGGCATTGATGCCGTGTTTAATATTCCGTTCTTGAAAGGTACTGGCTCATTGGCAGAAGTCGGCGAATCCGTCGATGCCGTCGAAGCCGCTGAAATGGCTGACTTGCTGGGACCCAACGAATTGCCGGAAACACCCGAAGCGCCAGAACAACCGGCGGAGTTGATGACAGCTGAAGAGCCGGAAGAAGGGCTGCCCATTATTGAAGGGTTACCCGCTACAACGCCTGAAACTGCGCAAACTGAGGAAGTTGCGCGGCACTACCAGATTAATGAACTGCTGGACGGATATTCACCGATCGACGAGCCCGGAAAGTTTCAGGGTATCTACAGGCTGGACTCGGATCCCCCCTACGCGATCATGATGAACGACACCGCGTACAACGTTCACTATTTCCCCGATGCTGAGGGAGGCGGACACTGGGCAATCGTCGATCCGGCAAGACCGAATCAATTCATACACTCACTGCCGGTGCGACTGAATGCCGAAGGCGACTGGGAACGGATGCCTCGGTTGGGGCTGAAGGCAGGTGGTCAGTGCATAGGCAAGGCATGCATTCCGGAAGCGGACCTCGACGCAAGCGAAGCGGCAGAGGTCGAGCAGGTGGAACCTACCCCGCGCAACGTTCGCGTTGTGGTTACGTCGTATACAGCTCGTTCCAGATGGGCGCAGAAAAGATGGGCACTGGGACTGCGACAAACCCATGTGGAGGTTCGGGTAGACCCGATCAGTAATCGGCTGATATCGGTCGATCATTACCGCTTGGACTATGCCCTGGTACGACAAAGGCTTCTGCGCGGCTCCGCACTCTTTTACAAGAATCTCGTCTGGGCCAACTTGCCGCCACGTCCAGTCATCCCGCAAGTAACTCCACTCACCACGACGTCTCGCCTTATCGAGCAGATTTTCGAGAGCGCTCCGGGGCTGGTCGTCGGTGAAAGTCTTGATCGAGTCAGCAGTATGCGGTTCATGATCGAGAACCTGCCGACGCTGGCCAGGCAGGGAGTGAAGACTATTTACATGCGCCGTCTGGTCAATGATTTCATTCAGTCTGATCTGAACTCGTTTTTTGAGACTGGCGTTATGCCTGGCGATCTAGGGGAATACCTGACGTCACTCGGCACCGATCCTTCAGGGCAATTCAATGAACTGCAAATTGTCATAGAGGCCAGGCAGCACGGCATTCGCGTTCAGGCGACCAACTGCGCGGCCGTCTCTAAATATCCCGGTCTGGCAGAAGCGGGCTACCTGGAGCAAATGGCCGCGAACCATTTGACCAATGAAATTTTCGCCGCAGACAGACTGGTCAACGGAGATGGAAAGTGGGTTGTGCTGACCGGAGCTGAAAACACTAATACATTCAGAGGCCTTGCCGGCATCAGCGAACTGGAAGGTGGTATTGGCGTACGGATTGAAGAGGTCAACCCGGGCCAAGGGCAACGTATTGCAATAGACCCCGGCTTGGAAGTGACTACCGTTCCCTCTGCGACCAGTCCGATGCGAGGCACTTTCGATACCCTGCAAGCCGATCTGTTGCTTCAGATGGAAGCACCACTGCTGGTTCGCACCGAATTAGAAATCGAAAAACTGCTGACGCGCCCGGGCATGTACCTGTTCGAGAAATCAGACGATGTATTTATTTTGCACCATCGTAGTCAACACGGAGGGATCGTCCGCACTTGGGTTGAACACTCGGCCGATGGCGGATACTCGATCAACCGTCCGTCCTGGACCGATGTCAATCAGGTTCGGTTCTCGTCGCTGGACATGTTGTCCCATGCGCTTGAACGGCGAGGTATGACTTTACAAAGTCGCTTACCGAGCTGAGGTGAACAGGATACTGAGGACGAAAAAAAACCCTGGCCAGGGCCAGGGTTATTTCAATCAGTCATCAATCTGCGTGCGGGGTCATTCCCACTCAATCGTCGCAGGCGGCTTGCTCGACACGTCATAAGTAACGCGCGAGATACCTTCGATTTCATTGATGATGCGGCCGGAAACAGTTTCCAGCAATTCGTAAGGCAGGTGTGCCCAGCGTGCGGTCATGAAGTCGATGGTTTCCACCGCACGCAGGGCCACGACCCAGGCGTAACGACGGCCATCGCCTACCACGCCAACCGATTTCACCGGCTGGAACACCACGAAGGCCTGGCTGACTTTGTGGTACCAGTCAGCCTTGCGCAGTTCTTCGATGAAGATGTGGTCGGCGCGACGCAGCAGGTCGGCGTATTCCTTTTTCACTTCACCCAGGATCCGCACACCCAGGCCCGGGCCCGGGAACGGGTGACGGTAGACCATGTCGTACGGCAGGCCGAGTTCCAGGCCCAGACGACGGACTTCGTCCTTGAACAGCTCGCGCAGTGGTTCGACCAGCTTGAGGTTCATTTCTTCCGGCAGGCCGCCCACGTTGTGGTGCGACTTGATCACGTGGGCCTTGCCGCTTTTCGCGCCAGCCGACTCGATCACGTCCGGGTAGATGGTGCCTTGCGCGAGGTACTTGATGTTGTCCAGTTTGTTCGACTGGGCATCGAATACGTCGATGAAGGTACGGCCGATGATCTTGCGCTTCTTCTCCGGGTCGGACTCGCCGGCCAGGTTGTCGAGGAACTGGTCTTCGGCATTCGCGCGGATCACTTTGACGCCCATGTTCTCGGCGAACATGGCCATCACTTGCTCGCCTTCGTGCAGACGCAGCAGGCCGTTGTCGACGAAGACGCAGGTCAACTGGTCGCCGATGGCTTTGTGCAGCAGCGCGGCAACCACCGAGGAATCGACGCCGCCGGACAAGCCGAGCAGAACGTTGTCGGTACCGACCTGAGCGCGCACGTTGGCGATGGCGTCTTCAGCGATTTTCGACGGGGTCCACAGCGCTTCGCACTCGCAGATGTCGAGGATGAAACGCGACAGGATGCGGCCGCCCTGCTTGGTGTGGGTCACTTCCGGGTGGAATTGCACGCCGTAGTAGCGGCGCTCATCGCTGAACATGCCGGCGATCGGGCAGCTCGGGGTGCTGGCGAGGATGTGGAAGTCTTGCGGCATGCGAGTGACTTTGTCGCCGTGGCTCATCCACACGTCGAGACCGAACAGGCCGTCAGCGTCGATGTGGTCCTCGATGCCGTCCAGCAGGCGGCTCTTGCCCACTACATCGACACGGGCGTAACCGAATTCACGCAGCTCGGAACCTTCAACCTTGCCACCCAGCTGTTCAGCCATGGTCTGCATGCCGTAGCAGATACCGAAGACCGGTACGCCGAGGTCAAACACCGCTTGCGGGCAGCGAGGGCTGTTGGCTTCGTGCACGGACTCGGGACCACCGGCGAGGATGACGCCTTTCGGTGCGAATTCGCGGATCGCTTCGTCGTCCATGTCGAACGGATGCAGCTCGCAATACACGCCGATTTCACGCACGCGGCGGGCAATCAGCTGGGTGTACTGGGAACCGAAATCGAGGATCAGGATGCGGTGGGCGTGAATGTCGAGGGCCATGATTCAGTCTCGTCTAGAAATTCAGAAACAGTCGTGATTCAGAAACAACTCGGGGCTGAATAACACAGCCCCGGTTGCTTAACGATTTGCTTGAAGGCTCAACCTACGCGGTAGTTTGGCGCTTCTTTGGTGATCTGCACGTCGTGAACGTGGGATTCGGCCATGCCGGCACCGGTGATCCGCACGAACTCGGGCTTGGTGCGCATTTCTTCGATGTCGGCGCTGCCGGTGTAGCCCATCGAGGAACGCAGGCCGCCCATCAGCTGATGGATGATGGCGCTCAGGGTGCCCTTGTAAGGAACACGGCCTTCGATGCCTTCCGGGACGAGTTTCTCGGCGCCGGCCGACGAATCCTGGAAGTAACGGTCGGAAGAACCTTGAGCCTGGGACATGGCGCCCAGCGAACCCATGCCACGATAAGCCTTGTACGAACGACCCTGGAACAGTTCGATTTCGCCTGGCGCTTCTTCAGTACCGGCAAACATCGAGCCCATCATCACGCAGGAAGCACCGGCCACGATGGCCTTGGACAGGTCACCGGAGAAACGGATGCCGCCATCGGCGATCAACGGAACGCCAGTGCCTTCAAGGGCCGCGGCGACATTGGCGATAGCACTGATTTGCGGAACGCCGACACCGGCGACGATGCGGGTGGTGCAGATCGAGCCAGGGCCGATACCGACCTTGACGGCGTCAGCGCCCGCTTCGGCCAAGGCCTTGGCCGCAGCGCCGGTGGCGATGTTGCCGCCGATGACTTGTACGTCAGGGAAATTCTGTTTGACCCAGCGAACGCGGTCGATCACGCCTTTGGAGTGACCGTGTGCGGTGTCCACCACCACCACGTCAACACCGGCATTAACCAGTGCAGCAACGCGGTCGCCGGTGTCTTTACCTGTACCGACTGCAGCGCCGACGCGCAGACGACCTTGATCGTCCTTGCTGGCCAGCGGGTAGGCCTTGGCTTTTTCGATGTCGTTGACGGTCATCATGCCTTTGAGGGCGAATTTGTCGTCGACGATCAGGACGCGTTCGATGCGGTTCTTGTGCAACAGCTCGCGGACGTCGTTCTTGTCGGCGCCCTCCTTGACCGTGACCAGACGCTCTTTAGGCGTCATCACTTCACGGACAGTGGCTTCCAGACGGTTTTCGAAACGTACGTCGCGGGAGGTGACGATGCCGACCAGGTCGCCATCGTGCAATACCGGCACGCCGGAGATGTTGTGCTGGCGGGTCAGTTCGAACAGTTCACGCACCGTGGCATCTGCCTCGATGGTGATCGGGTCCTTGACCACGCCGGCTTCGTAACGCTTGACCTTGCGCACTTCGGCAGCTTGCTGCTCGATGGTCATGTTCTTGTGGATGATGCCGATGCCACCTTCCTGAGCCATGGCGATTGCCAGACGGGCTTCAGTGACGGTGTCCATTGCGGCAGAAACCAGAGGAATATTCAGCTCGATGCCACGGGTTAGGCGGGTCTTGAGACTGACTTCGTTAGGAAGCACCTCGGAATAACCGGGCACTAGGAGAATGTCGTCGAATGTCAGAGCTTCTTGGCTGATACGCAGCATCGCGGGGGCTCCCGAGCGGGAAATTGGAAGCGCGCCATTATAGTCAGACACCCCCTCGGGTTCAATGTAAAACTCTGTCTATTATTGCCGGACTGATTGAGGGGCTAAAACTACCGCACCCCATTCGAACGCAGAACACGTGGCGAGGGAGCTTGCTCCCGCTCGGTTGCGTAGCGACCGCCAAAAGGCCGGGGCCACTTCGCAGCCCGGCGGGAGCAAGCTCCCTCGCCACAGGGGGGTGTTCCTTGCTACCAGCACCACGTTTCTACAACTCCACTTTCACCCAACTCACAGGCTGATCCAGCCAATCGGCAAACTCGTCGATAAAACTCTGCTTGAAACCCGCCTCGGCCCAGTTGTTGAAAATGAAGCCTAAATTGGAAAATCCGCATTCCTGTAAAAACAGAAACCCGTTGATGTCATCTTCATGACCGCATTCCGGGCAGGTGAAGTTGTCGGTGCGCCCCGGCATCCACTCTTCCAGGCTTTCGAACAACGCCTCGCCGACCTCCTTGCGGCACTCGGCGCAGCCCGCCTCGCCCAGAAACCCTTTGGCCGGCGTATAGATGCAGCGCTTGGTGATGATTTCCAGGCCATTGATCGGCTCGCCGAACGGCAGCGCCTGTGGATGTAACACCACCGCGCGCGCGCCGTCAGCAATGGCGTGGCCCATGCGATTGCCGGTCCGCCCGCAAGTGGTCAGCTCTTCCTTGATGATGTTCTTGCGCGCCAGCCAACGCACGATCGCCCGCGCCCGAGGCTCGTGCACCGGCAGCGTGGAGATTTTCGGGACGATGATGCTTTGCGAATTCATGCTGCAGCCTACTACGTCAAATGGATGTTCTGCGCCGCGCTGTCTGAAGCCTTCGCGAGCAAGCCACGCTCCCACAGGGTCTGCTGTCGGCACAACCCCCTGTGGGAGCGAGCCTGCTCGCGAAGGCGTCAGAACGGCCGGCAGCTTAATCGCTGACGAAACTGGGTCAAGTCTTGGCCGCACCGGCGAGCGATTTGCGCTGGCTCATGGAGATTGACCGCCAAATGCCTTTAAACTGCCTCCCATGATTAAAGATCCCTTTGCAAGACTCGGCCTGGACCGTGAAGTGCTCACCGTCAGCCAGCTCAACGGCCGCGCGCGGGTGTTGCTGGAAGACGTGTTCAGCAATATATGGGTCGAAGGCGAAATCTCCAACCTCGCCCGCCCGGCGTCCGGCCACGTGTACTTCACGCTCAAGGACAGCGGCGCCCAAGTGCGTTGCGCATTGTTTCGACAAAACGCTGCGCGGGTGCGTCAGGCGCTGAAAGACGGCCTGGCGGTGAAGGTTCGCGGCAAGGTTTCGCTGTTCGAAGGCCGCGGTGACTATCAACTGATCCTCGACACCGTCGAACCTGCCGGTGATGGCGCTTTGCGACTGGCGTTTGATGCGCTGAAAGAAAAGCTCAGCGCCGAAGGCCTGTTCAGTGCCGAACGCAAAGTGCCGCTGCCGGCGCACCCGCAGCGCATCGGCATTATCAGTTCGCCCACTGGCGCGGTGATTCGCGACATCATCAGCGTATTCCGCCGCCGGGCACCGCAGGTCCAGCTGACGCTGATCCCGACTGCCGTGCAAGGCCGCGAAGCCACCGCGCAGATTGTCCGCGCGCTGAAACTCGCCGATGCCCGTGGTTTCGATGCGCTGATCCTGGCCCGTGGCGGCGGCTCGCTGGAAGACCTTTGGTGTTTCAACGAAGAAGCCGTGGCCCGCGCGGTGGATGCCTGCGTGACGCCGATTGTCAGCGCTGTGGGCCATGAAACCGATGTATCGATCAGCGATTTCGTCGCCGACGTTCGCGCACCCACACCGTCCGCCGCCGCCGAACTGCTCGCGCCGGACTCCAGCGATCTGGTTCGGCGGGTCGAAAGCCTGCATCGCCGGTTGGTGATGCGCATCCGCGACCGTTTGATGCGTGATCGCCTGCGTCTGGAAGGCATGGCACGACGTCTGCGGCATCCCGGTGAACGTCTGCGCCAGCAGGCGCAACGTCTGGACGATCTGGACATGCGCATGCGCCGCGCTTTCGAGCGCAGCCTCAACACTCGGCGCGAACGACTGATCCGCCTGGAAACCCGCCTCGCCGGGCAACATCCGGGACGGCAACTGGCGATGCTTCGTCAGCGCCTCGACAGCCTCGGCGAGCGCTTGCCCCGCGCCATGCGCGAAAGGCTTAAATCGCGGCGGCTGGCCTTGCAGAGTCAAGTGCAGACGCTGCAAGTGGTCAGCCCGCTGGCGACATTGGCGCGTGGCTACAGCATTTTGCTTGATGAACGCGGTCACGCGATCCGCAGCGCTGCGCAAACCCACAACGGCCAGCGTTTGAAAGCCCGCCTGGGCGAAGGCGAATTGCACGTTCGGGTCGAAGACAATCACCTGACGCCCGTCACCCTCTCTTTACTGGATTGATCCATGCCGCGTTTTCTTGCTCCGTTGTTCTTGCTGTGCCTGACGTTCAATGCCCACGCTGACAGTTACATCACTCGCCTGCTGAACAAACCGGTGCCGGGCGGTGTAGCGGTCGTCGATCTCGGCGCTTCTGCGCAGGCGCCGAAAGCCAGCTATCAAGGCAAACCGGTGCTGGTGGTCAAGGAACAGAACAACTGGCTGGCGATTGTCGGCGTACCTCTGACGGTCAAGCCCGGCACGCAACAAGTCACCAGCGGTGGGCGAAATCTGAGTTTCACGGTGGGCAACAAGAAGTACCCGGAGCAACGCATTACCCTGAAGAACACCCAGCAGGTGAATCCTGATCCGGCCAATCTCAAGCGCATCGAGAAGGAGTTGGCGGAGCAAATTGCGGCCTACCGTCTGTTCAGCCCGAACACGCCGAGCAACCTGCTGCTGGACAAACCGGTCAACGGGCCGCTGTCGAGCAAGTTCGGCGTGCGCCGCTTCTTTAATGGTGAAGAGCGTAATCCGCACTCGGGCCTGGATTTCGCCGTACCTGCAGGCACGCCGATCAAGACGCCGGCGGCGGGCAAAGTCATTTTGATCGGTAACTATTTCTTCAATGGCAACACAGTATTTGTCGACCACGGCCAGGGCTTCATCAGCATGTTTTGCCACATGTCGAAGATCGACGTGAAGGTCGGCCAGCAGATGGCCCGAGGCGGCGTGGTCGGGAAAGTCGGTGCCACCGGGCGTGCGACCGGGCCGCACATGCACTGGAACATCAGCCTGAATGATGCGCGGGTGGATCCGGCGATATTCATTGGCGCTTTTCAGCCGTAAATGTGTTGGTGAGGCTTAAGAACTTTTCGCGAGCAGGCTCACTCCTACAGTGGTCTGCGGCGTGTCACACATCACTGTGGAAGCGAGCTTGCTCTGGGCGGCATTCCGACGGAGGCGGCAGCCGTATCACTACCATCCTTCAATTGCCGACGTTCAACCATCACCGCAATCATTAATGCATCACGCACAAATACGCGCGATTAAATCTCGCAAACACTAATAAAAGCAGAACTTCTCTCAATTTTTTTCGACTGCTTGCCAACCTTCACCCTCGCGGTTAGGGTTGAAGGCATGAAAACCTCTCACACCCTCATCCAGCTTCGTCAGCACCGCAGTCTGTGCCTCGTCAGTGCACGACTGCCGGGCTGAATCGCGGTACCTCGTCCTGAGCTTTTCCCCAAGAACATTTGATCCACCGGCAGGCCGCCTTTTTTCGGCCAATACAATAAGGATTTCCCGATGAGCATGCTCAAAGACCCGTCTTCGAAGTACCGCGCGTTCCCGACCATTGATATTCCGGACCGTACATGGCCATCGAAGACCATCACCGCGGCGCCGATCTGGTGCAGCTCCGACCTTCGCGACGGCAACCAGTCGCTGATCGAGCCGATGGACGCGGTGAAAAAGCTGCGCTTCTGGAAAACCCTCGTGCAAGTCGGCGTGAAAGAAATCGAAGCCTCGTTCCCGGCCGCTTCGCAAACCGATTTTGACTTCGTGCGTACGCTGATCGAAGGCAACCACATCCCGGACGACACCACCATTCAGGTGCTGACCCAGGGTCGTGAAGACTTGATCGAGCGCACTTTCGAATCCCTGCGCGGGGCGAAGAAAGCCATTGTTCACCTGTACAACGCAACCTCCCCTTCCTTCCGCCGTATTGTCTTCAATCAGGACAAGGAAGGCGTGAAAGCGATCGCCGTGAACGCGGCCAAACTGTTCGTCAAATACGCCGCGCAACAGCCGGACACCGAGTGGACCTTCGAGTACTCGCCGGAGACCTTCAGCGCCACCGAAGTGGAGTTCGCCAAGGAAGTCTGCGACGCGGTGATCGAAGTGTGGAACCCGACGCCCGAGCACAAAATGATCCTCAACCTCCCAGCTACGGTTGAGTGCGCGACCCCGAACATCTATGCCGATCAGATCGAATGGTTCGGACGTCACATCAACCGTCGTGACAGCGTGATCATCAGCCTGCACACCCATAACGACCGTGGCACTGGCGTTGCTGCCACCGAGTTGGGCCTGATGGCCGGCGCCGACCGTGTCGAAGGCTGCCTGTTCGGCAACGGTGAACGTACCGGCAACGTCGATCTGGTGACCGTGGCGTTGAACCTCTACACCCAAGGCATTCACCCTGAGCTGGATTTCTCCGACATCGACGGTGTGCGCAAAGTCGTCGAAGAGTGCAACCAGATCCAGGTGCACCCGCGCCATCCGTACGTCGGCGACCTGGTGCATACCGCGTTCTCGGGTTCGCACCAGGACGCGATCCGCAAGGGCTTCGCCCAGCAGAAACCGGATGGCCTGTGGGAAGTGCCGTACTTGCCAATCGACCCGGCCGACATCGGCCGCAGCTACGAGGCGGTGATTCGCGTCAACAGCCAGTCGGGCAAGGGCGGTATCGCTTACCTGCTGGAGCAGGAATATGGCATCAGCTTGCCACGCCGCATGCAGATCGAATTCAGCCAGGTGGTGCAGCGTGAAACCGATCGTCTGGGCCTCGAGATGACGGCCCAGCAGATCCACGCTTTGCTGCACAGCGAGTACTTGCAGGCCAACACCCCGTACGCGCTGGTCAGCCATCGTCTGCAGGAAGAGAACGGCAACAGCGCCGTCGAAGTTGAAGTGGCCAGCAAGGGCCAGGGCGAAACCAACCTGCACTGGCGTGGCAAAGGCAACGGTGCCCTGGAAGCACTCGTTGCCGGGCTGCCGATTCCGGTGGAGATCATGGACTACAACGAACACGCGATTGGCGCCGGTACGAATGCCAAAGCGGCGGCGTACATTGAACTGCGTGTGGACGGCCAGCGTGCGGTACACGGTGTGGGGATTGACGAGAACATCACCACCGCAAGCTTCAAAGCGCTGTTCAGCGCGCTGAACCGCTCGCTGAGTCAACCGGAAGCGAAAGCGGCGTAAGCCATCGCTGAAATGCAAAAGGCCCCGGGGTGTGAACCTCGGGGCCTTTTTTTGCCTGTAGTTTATGTATTGACCGGTATGGCCCCATCGCGAGCAGGCTCGCTCCCACATTTGATCGTATTCCCAACACAAATCCACTGCAGGAACGAGCCTGCTCGCGATGGGGTCCGCTCAGGCGGCGAAGATATCAGGTGAACTCAAACGTATCCGCATCCAGATTCGCCGGGAACCGGGTGCGATACGCCGCCAGTTCCGCCGCATCCAGAACCACCTCGAACACCCCGTCCGCCTCCCCTGCGCTGAGCAACGTCTCACCCTGGAAATCCAGCACCTGGCTGTCGCCGGTATACGCAAACCCCTTGCCGTCCGTGCCAATGCGATTCACCGCCGCCACGTAGCACAGATTTTCGATGGCCCGCGCCGGCAACAGACGGTTCCAGTGCTGACGCCGCGCACCGGGCCAGTTCGCGGTGTACAGCAGCAGGTCGGTGTCCTGTGCATCGCGACTCCACACCGGGAAACGCAGGTCGTAGCAAATCAGCGGACGCACGCGCCAGCCCTTGAGCTCGAACTGCACCTGACGCTCGCCCGGCGTGTAATGGTTGTGCTCGCCCGCCATGCGGAACAGGTGGCGCTTGTCGTAGTGCAACACCTCACCGTCCGGCCGCGCCCACAGCAAGCGATTGCGATGACTGCCGTCAGCGGCCTGCACGATGACACTACCGGTGATCACCGCATTCAGCTTCGCCGCCTGTGCCCGCAGCCATTTGCTGGTCGGGCCATTTTCAGCTTCTGCCAGCGTCTGCGATTCCATGGAAAAACCGGTGGTGAACATCTCCGGCAAAATGATCAGATCGGCGCCGCGCGCCTGCTCCAGCAAGGATTCGAAATGTTCGAGGTTGGCCTGCCGGTCATGCCACGCCAGCGTCGTCTGAATCAGTGCAAGTTTGAGATTGGGCAGTGCACTCAGATCACGCATAGTTTCTCCGCCGCATCACGCAGGGTGTCTTCGCGCTTGGCGAAGCACAGTCGCACCAGCCGCTGGCCTTCGGGCGGCGACTGATAAAATACTGAAATCGGAATGCTTGCCACGCCGTGTTCCCGGGTCATCCACAGCGCCATGTCGACGTCGTTGAGGTCGGGGCGAATCTGCGAGTAGTCGACCAACTGGAAATAGGTGCCGGCCACGCGATTGAAGCTGAAGCGCGACGGTGTCAGCAGATCGCAGAACAGATCGCGCTTGGCCTGGTAAAACGCCGGCAGCTGTTCAACGTGTTCCGGGTGCTCGGCCATGAAGTCGGCCAAGGCGTATTGCAGCGGCGTCACCCCGCAGAAGCTGACGTACTGGTGCACCTTGCGCAGTTCGGCCGTGAGCGCCGGTGGCGCGACTACATATCCGGTTTTCCAACCGGTGACGTGGTAAGTCTTGCCGAACGAGCTGACCACGAACGCGCGCTGATACAGCTCCTCGTGGTTCAGCACGCTGACGTGCGCGACGCCGTCAAATACCAGGTGTTCGTAGACTTCATCACTGATCAGATAGATGTCGCGATCACGGATCAAATTCGCCAGTTGATCAAGTTCGGCACGGCTGATCAGGGCACCGCTCGGGTTGTGCGGGCTGTTGAGGACGATCATTTTCGTGCGCGGGGTGACTGCGTCGGCGAGCTTCTGGAAGTCGATGGAAAAGTCGTCCAGACCGAGCTGCACGTGCACGCAGCGCCCACCGGCCAGTTCCGTCGCTGGTGCATAACTGTCGTAGCAAGGATCGAAGACGATCACTTCGTCGCCGCTGTGGATAACCGCCTGGATCGCGCAAAAAATCGCCTGGGTCGCGCCGGGGGTGATGGTCACTTCGTGGTCGGGGTCAACATTGACGCCGTAACTGCGAGCAATCTTCGCCGACACCTGCTGACGCAACGCTGCCAGCCCGGTCATCGGTGAATACTGGTTGTGGCCACTGGCAATATGCCGACCGACAGCATCGCACAGAGCCTGCGGTGCATCGAAATCGGGGAAACCCTGAGACAGGTTGATCGCGCCGGTTTGCGCCGCGAGCTGAGACATCTGCGTGAAGATAGTGATGCCGACATTCGGCAGCTTACTGGTGATCATCGGTGATTCCCTGCTCTACACCCGGCTCTAACGGCGGCGCGGGAGAGCCTGAGGATAGCCCATCAGGCGCCCATAAAAAAAGGGCGCCTTCCGGCACCCTTTTTACTATCGACCAACCCATAACCCTGTGGCGAGGGAGCTTGCTCCCGCTCGGCTGCGCAGCAGTCGTAAATCTGCACCGCGGTTTATCTGGAAAAACCGCAGTGGATGATTTTTGGGGCGGCTGCGCCACCCAACGGGAGCAAGCTCCCTCGCCAAAAAAGCCCGCACACAAAGGCGTGCGCGGCTGTGGATCAGCGCTTATCTCGGCGCTTTTTGTCGGCTTTCTTGTGGTGCGACATCATGCGACGCTTCTTGTTGACCTGACGGTCGGTGAGCGAGTTCTTGTTGCCTTCGTACGGGTTCTCGCCGCCCTTGAACTCGATGCGTATCGGCGTACCGACCAGCTTCAGGACACGACGGTAAGTGTTTTCCAGATAACGCACGTAAGACTTCGGCACCTTCTCGATCTGGTTACCGTGAATCACGATGATCGGCGGGTTCGCGCCACCCAAGTGGGCATAACGCAGCTTGATCCGGCGGTTGTTGACCATCGGCGGCGCGTGTTCGCCAACTGCATCTTCCAGAATCGTGGTCAGACGGTTGGTTGGCCAGCGGGTGACCGCAGACTTGAACGAGTTCTGTACGGAAGCGTATAGGTTGCCCACGCCCGTGCCGTGCAGGGCCGAGATGAAGTGGATGTCAGCGTAGTCGACGAAGAACAGTCGACGTTGCAGCTCGACCTTGACGAAGTCTCGCTCGCCCGGCGTCATGCCGTCCCACTTGTTGATCGCGATAACCAGCGCACGACCCGCTTCAATGGCAAAGCCCAGCAGGTTGAGGTCGTGATCCACCACGCCTTCGCGGGCGTCCATCACGAAGATCACCACGTTGGCGTCTTTGATCGCCTGCAGGGTTTTGACCACGGAGAATTTTTCAACTTCTTCGTGGATCTTGCCGCGCTTGCGCACGCCCGCGGTGTCGATCAGCGTGTACTTCTCGTCGTTACGCTCGAACGGGATGTAGATACTGTCGCGGGTGGTGCCGGGCTCGTCATAAACGATGACCCGGTCTTCACCGAGCATACGGTTGACCAGGGTCGACTTGCCGACGTTCGGGCGGCCGATGATGGCGATCTTGATCCCGTCTTTTTCGCTCGGGCCAGGAATGCGCTTGGCTTCCTCGCCTTCAGCAACGATCTCTTCTTCGCCGTCTTCTGGCTCTTCTTCGTCTTTAGGGAAGGTGCTCAGGGCAATTTCGAGCATCTGCGTGATGCCACGACCGTGGGCGCCGGCGATCGGAATCGCGTGGCCCATGCCCAACGGGGCGAACTCGGCGCGGGCCATTTCAGGGTCGATGTTGTCGACCTTGTTGGCAACCACGTAAGAACGCTTGTTACGTTTGCGCAAATGCTCGGCGATCATCTGGTCGGCGGCGGTGAAACCGGCCTTGGCATCTACCAGAAACAAAACCACATCGGCCTCTTCAATGGCCAGCAGCGACTGCTCGGCCATTTTTTCGTCCATACCGTGCTCGTCACCGGAGATACCACCGGTGTCGACCAGAATGTAGGAACGCCCTTGCCACTTGGCCTCACCGTATTGGCGATCACGGGTCAGACCGGACAAGTCGCCAACGATGGCGTCACGAGTCCTGGTCAGGCGGTTGAACAAGGTGGACTTGCCGACGTTCGGTCGGCCCACCAGGGCGATTACGGGAACCATGCGGCTCTCCACTTCGTTATTTCAGAAAATACAAAAGCCGCTGCGAGGCAGCGGCTGGTGCTCGGGGCATCACTGTGTGTTTAATTGTGGGAGCTGGTTCGCCAGCGAAAAAACGCAAAGGCACAGCGTCTATTCAGGATGCCAACGTTATCGTTGACGTCCATCGCGAGCAGGGCTCGCTCCCACATTTATCACCACAGATGAAGCCGCTTGGGGTTTAACCCAAGCATAGTCAAATCTTTACTTGATGGTCAGGGCTTCCAGTTTGCCACTGTTGCCATACACATAAATCATGTCACCCACCACCAGCGGTCGGGCACGCAGGCCATCGCTGTCGATGCGTTCGCGGCCGACGAAGCGACCGTCCACCTGGCTCAGCAGGTGCAGGTAGCCTTCCATGTCACCAACGGCTACGTAGCTGGAAAACACTTCCGGCGCCGAGAGCTGACGGCGAGCCAGCGAATCATTGCTCCACAATGCAGAGGTGGAACGCTCGTCGACACCTTCAACGGTGCCTGACGACAAGCTCACGTAAACACTGCCGAAACCCTGAGCAACACCGGCATAGCTGGAAGCATCACGCTGCCACAGCTGACGACCGCTTTCCAGGTCCAGTGCCGCAACGCGACCCTGATAGCTGGCGACATACAGCGTACCGCCGGACAGCAGCAAGCCACCGTCGATATCGACCACACGCTCCAGTTCCGAACGGCCTTGTGGAATCGCAACCCGCTGTTCCCACACCGGCACGCCGTTGGAAATATCGAGCGCGACCACTTTACCGGTCGACAGGCCAGCCACCGCAAGGCGGTTGGTTACGATCGGCGCACTGGTGCCACGCAAGGTCAGGACAGCCGGCGTGCTGTCGTACAACCAGCGCTGGTCACCGGTGGCAGCGTCCAGGCCGATCAGACGATCGTCCTGAGTCTGAACCACGACAACGTCACCGTTGTTGGCCGGCGGTGCAAGTACTTCACTGGACACACGCGTGCGCCACTTCTCTTCACCGCTGCTGGAGTCCAGCGCAACGATCTCGCCTTTGGTGGTACCGAAAACGACCAGACCGTAACCCACGCCAACGGCGCCGGAAACAGGCAGTTCGAGATCTTTTTCCCACTTGACGTCGCCATTGCTGCGATCCATCGCCATCACCACACCGGTGACGTCCGCGGCATAAATGGTATCGCCCTCGATCGCCGGAACCAGCATGTTGTAGGTTTCGCCCTGACCGTCACCGATCGAACGACTCCACTGCTTTTGCAGAACCACTTCTTCTTTGAAGTCGGTCAGCTCGGCCGGTGGCAGTTCTTTTTTGCTGTTGCTGCTGCAACCCGCGGCCAAAATGGCCAGAGCCAGCAATGCTGCATGTTTCCAACGAATCACGTCACGCATCCCCTTTGGCCAGATCGTCCAGCTTGATTTGTAAGCCGCCGACCGCCGCTTCATCCGACAGTGCCGCCTTGGCTTTTTGATATGCGGTGTTTGCTTCGTCGGTACGACCCAACTGCACCAGCAGGTCGCCCTTGAGTTCTTCGCGAGTGGCCAGGAACGCTATGTCGGCATCGCCTTCCAACAGCTTCAGGGCTTCATCGGCCTTGCTTTGTGCAGCCAGAACCTGGGCTAGACGTTGACGGGCGATCTCGCCCAGCGCCGGTTTGGCCGGTTTGGCGATAATGGCTTTCAGCTCGGTGGCGGCGTCGTCCAGCTTGCCGCTGTCGACGGCAACTTTCGCCACGAACAGGCTGCCGTACTGCGCGTACGCGGTACCGCCGAACTCGCTGTTGAGCTTGCCAGCCAGGTCCGAAACACGGGCCGCGTCAGGCTTGCCGTCAGGCGTCAGCGTGGTTTCCAGCAACTGCTGATAGAGAATCGACGCACCCTGCGACTGATTGCTCTGATACTTCTGCCAAGCCTGCCAGCCGAACACGATGACCAGCGCCAACAGGCCGCCAGTGACCAGGGGCTTGCCGTTGCGTGTCCACCAGTCCTTCAAATCCGCCAGCTGTTCGTCTTCGGTATTCGACACCCCAATACTCCTTAATCGCTAAATCGGCTGTTTGACAGCTTCAACCCTGCACGACGCAGGTGGCCAGGTGTGCAGCAAGCGCATCCCAGGCAATGCTTTGTTGTTCGCCCTGGCCACGCAGGGGTTTGAAACCTACCACTTGCTGGGCCATTTCGTCGTCACCGAGGATCAGCGCGTACAACGCGCCGCTCTTGTCGGCTTTCTTGAACTGGCTTTTGAAGCTACCGGCGCCGGCATTGATCTGCAGGCGCAGGTTGGGCAATTCGTCGCGTACTTTCTCGCTCAACGTCAGCGCAGCCAACTCGGAGGCCTCGCCAAATGCACAGAGATAGACGTCAACCTGACGGGAAATCTCTTGCGGGATCTGCTCCAGGGTTTCCAGCAACAGCACCAGGCGCTCGATCCCCATGGCGAAACCAACGCCAGCGGTCGGCTTGCCGCCCATCTGCTCTACCAGACCGTCGTAGCGGCCGCCAGCACACACGGTGCCTTGAGCGCCGAGTTTGTCGGTGACCCATTCGAAAACGGTCTTGCTGTAGTAATCCAGCCCGCGCACCAGCTTCGGGTTGATCACGTAAGGAATGCCCGCGGCATCAAGGCGCGCCTTGAGGCCCTCGAAATGAACACGGGATTCGTCGTCGAGGTAATCGGCCATTTTCGGCGCGTCGACCAGGATCGCTTGAGTGTCAGCGTTCTTGGTGTCCAATACCCGCAGCGGGTTGGTTTTCAGACGGCGCTGGCTATCCTCGTCGAGCTTGTCCAGGTGAGCAGACAGGAATTCGACCAGAGCCTCGCGGTAACGGCCACGGGACTCGCTGGTGCCCAGGCTGTTGAGTTCGAGCTTGACCGCATCACGGATGCCCAGCTCGCCCCACAGGCGCCAGGTCAGCACGATCAGCTCGGCGTCGATGTCCGGACCATCAAGGTTGAACACCTCGACACCGATCTGGTGAAACTGGCGATAACGGCCTTTCTGCGGACGTTCGTGGCGGAACATCGGCCCGATGTACCACAGTTTCTGTACCTGGCCACCACCGGTGATGCCGTGCTCGAGTACGGCACGCACGCACGCGGCAGTGCCTTCGGGACGCAGGGTCAGCGAATCACCGTTGCGGTCCTCGAAGGTGTACATCTCTTTTTCAACGATGTCGGTCACTTCACCGATGGAGCGCTTGAACAGCTCGGTGAATTCCACGATCGGCATGCGGATCTGCTTGTAACCGTAGTTATCCAGCAAACGCGAAACAGTGCCTTCGAAGTGACGCCACAGGGGCGTCTGTTCGGGCAGGATGTCGTTCATGCCACGAATGGCTTGCAGAGACTTGCTCACTATAAATCCTTATTCGTTCGGCTCTTCAGCCGTTCGACTCTTAAGTAGGGCTCAGCCGCGCGCGATAACTGCTGCGTCGGCCTCGACCTTCTCGGCCGCTTTCTGGCGGATCAAGCGTTCAAGCTCATCCACCAGATTGTCATTCGTCAGTTTCTGCGACGGCTTGCCGTCGATATAAATCAGGTTTGGCGTGCCGCCGGTCAAGCCGATATGGGCTTCCTTGGCTTCACCCGGCCCGTTGACCACGCATCCGATGACCGCGACATCCAGCGGCACCAGCAGGTCTTCGAGGCGCCCTTCCAGCTCGTTCATGGTTTTCACCACATCAAAGTTCTGCCGCGAGCAGCTCGGGCAGGCGATGAAGTTGATTCCACGGGAACGCAGGTGCAGGGATTTGAGAATGTCGTAGCCGACTTTCACTTCCTCGACCGGGTCGGCCGCCAACGAGATGCGGATAGTATCGCCAATCCCTTCGGCGAGCAGCATACCGAGGCCTACGGCGGATTTCACCGTGCCTGAACGCAGACCACCGGCTTCGGTGATGCCCAGGTGCAGCGGCTGGACGATTTCCTTGGCCAGCAAGCGGTACGCGGCGACGGCCATGAACACGTCGGAAGCTTTCACGCTGACCTTGAAGTCATGGAAATTCAGGCGCTCAAGGTGCTCTACATGGCGCAGGGCCGACTCGACCAATGCGGCCGGCGTTGGCTCGCCGTATTTCTTCTGCAGGTCTTTTTCGAGGGAGCCGGCGTTGACGCCGATGCGGATTGGAATCCCGCGATCACGGGCGGCGTCTACCACCGCGCGAACGCGGTCTTCGCGACCGATGTTGCCCGGGTTGATGCGCAAGCAATCAACGCCCAGCTCGGCCACTCGCAAAGCGATTTTGTAGTCAAAGTGGATATCCGCAACCAACGGCACTTTGACCAACTGCTTGATCTTGCCGAACGCCTCTGCGGCGTCCATGTCCGGCACGGAGATCCGAACGATATCGACGCCAGCGGCTTCCAGACGGTTGATCTGCGCGACGGTGGCGGCCACATCGTTGGTGTCGCTGTTGGTCATGCTCTGCACAGCGATAGGCGCATCGCCGCCCACAGGAACGTTACCCACCCAGATCTTGCGGGATTCGCGACGTTTGATTGGAGATTCGCCGTGCATGACTTATTGACCCAACTTCAGGCGAGCAGTCTCGCCACTGGTGAACGGAGCGACATCAACCACTTGCCCGTTGTAGCTGACCTGCGCGCCACGGGCATAGCCCAGACGCACGGCAAAAGGTGGCTTGCCGCTGACGGAAACGTTTTCGCCTTTGCGCTTGAGGCCGCTCAACAGCACCTTGCCGGTGCCGTCGGTGACTTGCGTCCAGCAATCGGCGGTGAACTGCAGTTGCACCTGGCCCTGACCGGCAACCGGAGCCGTTGCGGCCTGAGCAGGAATGGTCGGCGTAACCGAAGCGCTCGCCGGCGGGTTTGGCACGACCGGGGCAGTCGGTGAAGTCGGGGCTGGCGTGACCGGGGCCGCGACAACCGGCGCAGTGCTCGCTGCCGGAGCCGGTGCTGTGGGCGCAACAGGCACGGCCGCTTCAGCAGCCGCTGGCGTTTCAGCAGATGTTTCGGCTTGTGGCAACGCCAGCTCAGTGGTGCCTTCAGCCTGACCTTCCACGACGGCCTGGTCTTCCGGCTCGTCCAGCGGATGGATCTGGGTAGTGCCGTCGGCGCCTTCGACTTCAACGTGCTCCGGGCTCAGGGTGGTTACTTCCTTGGCGCGCTGGGAGGTTTGATCCTGCCACCAGAAGAAACCACCGCCGATGACCGCGATCAGCAACAGCAGGCTGACAATTCGCAGAATCGTGTGGGAAACACGAACCGGCTCTTCGATACGACCCAGGCTGTGAACACTGCTGCCCTGGGAGTCGGTACCGGTGGACTGGTCGAATTGCTGAACCAGAACGGTCTGATCCATACCGAGCAATTTGGCGTACGCGCGAATGTAACCGCGAGCGAAAGTATGCCCCGGCAGCTTGTCGAAAGCGCCGGCTTCCAGATTGCTCAGGGAATTGACGGTGAGGTTGAGCTTGAGGGCCACTTCGGCCAGCGACCAGCCATTGCTTTCGCGGGCCTGGCGCAATGTCTCACCGGGGTTAACGCGATTCGCTGCTACAACTTCGGGATGCGCCGCTTTCATCATTGCTCCGACAGGTATTGCTGATATTCCGGCGTACCGGGATAGAGTCGTTTTAATTGCAGGCCAAAACTGGCGGCCTTGTCGCGATCTTCAAATACTTTTGCCAGCCGAACGCCGAGCAATAGACTACGTGCATTTTGTTCGGTGAGCAGGCTAAAACGGTCGTAATAGTCACGCGCTGGCACATAATGCCTGTCTTCATAAGACAACTCAGCCATTTCCAGCAATGCCCGTGGCTGTTGCCGGTTCAAGCGCAAGGCTTTTTCCAGTTGCTGTTGGGCAAGATCTCGCTGACCGAGCTTCGAAGCCGTCATGCCGAGGTTTTCGAACACTCGCGAACGCTCGGGATAC
Organism: Pseudomonas sp. TMB3-21; assembly: GCF_054898145.1. NCBI lineage: Bacteria > Pseudomonadati > Pseudomonadota > Gammaproteobacteria > Pseudomonadales > Pseudomonadaceae > Pseudomonas > Pseudomonas sp. TMB3-21. The sequence continues at coordinate 472,844 of NZ_CM142718.1, forward strand.
AGGGTATCGGCAGCAGCCTGTTCGAAGCGCTCGTAGGCTTCTTTATAACGCTTCTGCTCGAAAAGAAAACTGCCGTAGTTGTTCAGAATCCGTGCATCACCGGACCGTGAAGACAGCGCCTTGCGGAAATGCTCGTCCGCCAGCTCCGGTTCCATCTCCGCTTGAAACACCAGCCCAAGCGCGGCATTGGCGTCGGGATCGGAGCTGTCCAGGTCCAGGGCTTTCTTCAGCGGAACCTTGGCGCGCTCGGTCATGCCTTGTTGCAAGTACCCCAGGCCAAGCTGCACGTAAGCAGCACGCGCTTCGTCGCGGCCCTTGCTGGTCTTCATCGGGTTGAAATCGCCCGACAGGACACAACCAGTACAAAGACTGGCCATCAGCACAAGCAGCGCAAAGCGCAATGACATAGAGATCCTCTCTTACGTGTTGTTTGCGGCGTTCTGCGCCAGATCGTTCTCGGCGCTCAACTCGCGCACGGCGATATAGCGTTCGCTGCGACGGGTGCGATCCAGCACCTGCCCTACCAGTTGACCACATGCAGCGTCGATGTCTTCACCACGCGTGGTGCGCACGGTGACATTGAAGCCTGCATGGTGAAGCTGATCCTGGAACCGACGGATTGCGTTGTTGCTCGGACGCTCGTAACCGGAATGGGGGAACGGGTTGAACGGAATCAGGTTGATCTTGCACGGGATGTTCTTGAGCAGCTCGATCATTTCGACCGCGTGCTCGACCTTGTCGTTGATGTCTTTGAGCAAGGTGTACTCGATGGTCAGCACGCGTTTTTCGCCCAGGGACGACATGTAGCGCTGGCACGACTCGAGCAGCATCTTAAGCGGATATTTCTTGTTGATCGGCACCAATTGGTTACGCAATGCGTCGTTTGGTGCGTGCAGAGACAACGCCAGGGAGACGTCGATGTGCTTGGACAGCTCATCGATCATCGGCACCACGCCGGAGGTCGACAGGGTCACACGGCGCTTGGAAATGCCGTAACCGAGGTCGTCCATCATCAAGTGCATGGCCGCAACAACGTTGTCGAAGTTCAGCAGCGGCTCGCCCATGCCCATCATCACCACGTTGGTGATGGCACGGTCGGCGGTCGCCGGGATGCTGCCGAACGATTTATTGGCAATCCACACCTGACCGATGACTTCGGCGGCGGTGAGGTTGCTGTTGAATCCTTGCTTGCCGGTGGAGCAGAAACTGCAATCCAGGGCACAGCCTGCCTGGGACGAAACGCACAAGGTGCCGCGTTTGCCCTGGGGAATGTAAACGGTCTCGACGCAGCTGCCGGACGCCACACGCACCACCCATTTACGGGTGCCGTCGGTGGAGATGTCCTCGCTGACGACTTCAGGACCGCGAACTTCGGCAATAGCCTTGAGCTTGTCGCGCAAGGCCTTGCTGACGTTCGTCATGGCGTCGAAATCATCGACGCCAAGGTGGTGAATCCATTTCATTACCTGACCGGCACGGAAACGCTTCTCCCCGATCGAGTCGAAGAATTTTTCCATTTCCTGTTGAGTCAGACCCAGCAGGTTGGTTTTTACAGTCGATGTAGTCATGGATTCACCTTCACTCTTAAGCCAATGCTTAGCGAGTGGTTACTTCAGTAGCTGCGAAGAAGTACGAGATTTCGCGAGCAGCAGCGGCTTCGGAGTCCGAACCGTGCACAGCGTTGGCGTCGATGGAATCAGCGAAGTCAGCGCGGATGGTGCCGGCAGCAGCTTCTTTAGGGTTGGTAGCGCCCATCAGCTCGCGGTTCAGAGCGATAGCGTTTTCGCCTTCCAGAACCTGAACGACAACAGGACCGGAGATCATGAAAGCAACCAGGTCGCCGAAGAAACCACGAGCGCTGTGCTCAGCGTAGAAGCCTTCAGCTTCAGCTTTGGACAGTTGCTTGAGTTTCGAAGCTACAACGCGCAGGCCAGCTTTTTCGAAACGAGTGGTGATCTCGCCGATGACGTTTTTTGCAACAGCGTCAGGCTTGATGATGGAGAAAGTACGTTGAACAGCCATGGTGTAACTCCAGAAACGGTAATTTGTGAAAAATTAAACCCGCGAATTATACGCGGGTTCTTGGGTATTGCCTAACTGCGTGCGGTGGTGGGTCAGTCTGCTTCTTCGATCCACAAGGTCTGAATCGCTTCAAGAACCTTCTCCCCGCCCCGGTCCGGCACATCGTCGAACTCGGGCAGCGCCATGACCAGATTACGCAGTTTAACGAAGTTGACCGTCAGAGGATTAACCTCCGGGTGCTCCTCGGCAAGCTGTATAGCGATTTCTTGTACATCAACCCATTTCAGGCTCATGACATTTCCTTGAATCAGTGCGGCGCTTCGGCCGCATGGTTGAGCGAGTACTTCGGAATTTCGACGGTCAGGTCTTCAGTCCCGACGATCGCCTGGCAGGCCAGACGCGATTGCGCCTCCAGACCCCAGGCACGATCAAGGAAATCTTCCTCCAGCTCGTCCGCTTCTTCCAGCGAATCAAACCCTTCGCGTACGATGCAGTGACAGGTGGTACAGGCGCAGACGCCGCCGCAGGCACTTTCCATCTCGATGTGGTGCTCGTGCGCCAGTTCGAGAATGGAAGTGCCGGGCTCAGCCTCGACCACCATGCCTTCCGGGCAAAACTTGTCGTGGGGCAGAAAAATGACCTGCGGCATCAGATATCCTCGATTTCATTCAGGTTGCGCCCCGACAGAGCGGCTTTCACCGTCAAATCCATACGGCGGGCAGCAAAGGCATCAGTCACTTGCGACAGTCGCTTGGTCTGCTGCTCGATGGCGAAACCATCGGTGCCTTTCATCAGTTCGGTCAGTTCCTGCATCTGCAGTTCGATGACCACGCGCTCTTCAGCGTCGAGCAGGCGCTCGCCGTCGACATCGAGCGCCGCCTGTACCGCTTCGATCAAGCGCTGCGCATCGACCTGCTGCTCGCGCAGTACACGGGCGACTTTGTCGTCGTTGGCGTGCTGGAACGAATCCTTGAGCATCTTGGCGATTTCGCCGTCGGTCAGACCGTAAGACGGTTTGACCTGAATGCTGGCTTCAACGCCTGAACCCAGCTCGCGGGCAGAAACGCTGAGCAAACCGTCGGCATCGACCTGGAAGGTGACACGGATCTTCGCCGCGCCAGCCACCATGGCCGGAATGCCGCGCAATTCGAAGCGGGCCAGAGAGCGGCAATCGCTGATCAACTCACGCTCGCCTTGCAACACGTGGATCGCCATGGCCGACTGGCCATCTTTGTACGTGGTGAAATCCTGGGCGCGGGCAACGGGGATGGTGGTGTTGCGCGGAATCACCTTCTCCATCAGGCCGCCCATGGTTTCAAGTCCCAGGGACAACGGAATCACATCGAGCAAAAGCAATTCGCCGCCATCGCGTTTGTTGCCTGCCAACGTATCAGCCTGGATCGCAGCCCCGATGGCCACCACTTGATCCGGATCGATTTCCGTCAGCGGCTCGCGACCGAAGGCTTCAGCCACCGCTTCGCGAACGCGCGGCACACGGGTCGAACCACCGACCATGACCACAGCGTGGACTTCTTCCAGCTCGATGCCGGAATCACGTACCGCACGGCGGCAGGCTTTCAGGCTGCGAGCGACCATCGGCTCGATCAGCGCGTTAAAGGCTTCGCGGGTGAGCTGGGCCTTCCAGTCGCCGTAAATAACTTCAACAGAGTCGGCATTGGTCAGCGCTTCTTTGGCAGCACACGCGGTTTGCAGCAGATGCCGTTGCGCGCCAGGGTCGAGGTCGGCCGACAAACCGGCGCTGGCGATGATCCAGCCAGCAATGGCGTGATCAAAATCATCGCCGCCCAGGGCACTGTCGCCACCGGTGGCCAGGACTTCGAAAACGCCGCCGGTCAGGCGCAGAATCGAAATATCGAAGGTGCCGCCACCCAGGTCGTAAATCGCGACGAGGCCTTCAGCATGTTGATCCAGCCCATAAGCCACTGCCGCAGCGGTCGGCTCATTGAGCAAGCGCAGCACGTTCAAACCGGCCAGTTTCGCCGCGTCCTTGGTCGCTTGCCGCTGGGCGTCGTCGAAATACGCCGGCACGGTAATCACCGCACCGACCAGCTCGCCACCCAATGCCGCTTCGGCGCGCTGACGCAGCACCTTGAGGATATCGGCGGAGACTTCGACCGGACTTTTCGGCCCCTGAATGGTGTCGATGAACGGCATGTGCGACTCACCGCCGACAAAGCGGTACGGCAGTTGATCGCCCAATTGCTTGACGTCGGACAAACCACGACCCATCAAGCGTTTGACCGACAGCACAGTGTTCAAGGGATCGGCAGCGGCCGCCAGTTTGGCGGACTCGCCGACCTCAACGCGATCGGCGTGATAGCGCACAGCCGATGGCAGGATGACCTGCCCTTCAGCGTCGGCCAAAGGCTCGGAAAGACCACTGCGCAACGCAGCGACCAGCGAATTGGTAGTGCCCAAGTCGATCCCCACAGCCAGACGACGCTGGTGCGGTTGAGGACTTTGGCCGGGTTCGGCGATCTGCAGTAGGGCCATCGTGATCAGGACTTATCTGTATATCAGGCGTGCGACCGGAGCGGCACTGGGTTAATCGTCGAGGCGCTCTTCTAACTGGCGCACTTCGTAGGTCAGCTTGTCGAGGAACTGCATGCGTCGCATCAGGCGTTCGGCCTGCTCACGTTGCGCTGCGTCATCCCAACAGGCTGCGAAACTTTGGTTGAGTTCATCCTGGGCGAGCTTCAGGCGGCGCTTGAACGCAGCAACCCCGTCCAGATCAGCCAGATCTTCGAGCTCTTCACGCAATTCCATCTGTTGCAGAAGAAACTCCGGATCATGCACCGTAACTTCCAGCGGCAACTCGCCCCCATTCATCGCAAGCAGGTATCGCGCGCGTTTCGGGGGATTCTTGAGCGTCTGGTAGGCCTCGTTGAGGCTCGCGGATTGCTCGAGCGCCAGCCGCTGCTCGCGCTCGGAAGCGTCCGCAAACCGGTCAGGATGAACGCCACGCGCCAACTCACGGTAGCGCGTAGCCAGCTGGTCGAGGTCCAGATTGAAGCTCGGCTGCAGCTCAAATAAAGCGAAATGACAAGGAGTACCCACAAATAGCCTCAGATGTTGAAGCTTTCGCCGCAGCCACACTCACCGCGTACGTTGGGGTTGTTGAACTTGAAGCCTTCGTTCAACCCTTCCTTGACGAAATCGAGCTCGGTGCCGTCCAGGTAGGACAGGCTCTTGGGGTCGATAATCACTTTTTCGCCGTGACTTTCGAACACCTGATCCTCTGCAACCACCTCGTCGACAAACTCCAGCACGTAGGCAAGGCCGGAACAGCCTGTGGTGCGAACACCCAGACGAATCCCTTCACCCTTGCCGCGCCCGTCGAGGGAGCGCCGCACGTGTCGAGCAGCCGCTTCTGTCATGCTGATAGCCATCGGTGACTCCTTACTCGTCGCCAAATCCTGGAATTCAGATCAAGCCTTTCTTCTGCTTGTAGTCGCGAACGGCCGCTTTGATAGCGTCTTCCGCGAGCACGGAGCAGTGAATTTTCACTGGCGGCAGAGCCAGTTCTTCGGCCAGCTGAGTGTTCTTGATGGTCTCTGCTTCATCCAGAGTCTTGCCCTTCATCCACTCGGTCGCCAGGGAGCTGGAAGCGATTGCCGAACCGCAGCCATAGGTCTTGAACTTGGCGTCTTCGATGATGCCGGCTTCGTTGACCTTGATCTGCAGGCGCATCACGTCGCCGCACGCCGGAGCGCCGACCATGCCGGTGCCGACATCAGGATCTTCCGCGTCCATCTTGCCGACGTTGCGCGGGTTCTCGTAGTGGTCGATGACCTTTTCGCTGTAAGCCATGATTCTTAATCCTCACTCATCAGATAGTCGCTCTTTGAGCCCTGCACCCGGAGGCTGGCAGGGCCGGTTTGCGGCGACTTGAAATCAGTGTGCCGCCCACTCGATTTTCGAAATGTCGACACCGTCTTTGTACATGTCCCACAGCGGCGACAAGGTGCGCAGCTTGGTAACGGCCTCGCAGACTTTCTGCGCGGCGTAGTCGATTTCTTCTTCGGTGGTGAAACGGCCGAAGGTGAAGCGGATCGAGCTGTGTGCCAGTTCGTCGTTGCGGCCCAGGGCGCGCAATACGTAAGAAGGCTCAAGCGACGCCGAGGTGCAGGCCGAACCGGACGACACCGCCAGATCCTTGAGCGCCATGATCAGCGACTCGCCTTCAACGTAGTTGAAGCTCAGGTTCAGGTTGTGTGGAACGCGGGCGGTCATGCTGCCGTTGACGTAGAGCTCTTCGAGGTCTTCGACCTGCTTGAAGAAACGGTCGCTCAGGGCTTTGATGCGCACGTTCTCGGCCGCCATGTCTTCCTTGGCTACACGGAAAGCTTCACCCATGCCGACGATCTGGTGGGTCGCCAGGGTGCCGGAACGCATGCCACGCTCGTGACCGCCGCCGTGCATGGTCGCTTCGATGCGCACACGCGGCTTGCGGCTGACGTACAGCGCGCCGATGCCTTTAGGGCCATAGGTTTTGTGGGCGGAGAACGACATCATGTCGACTTTCAGCTTCTGCAGGTCGATGTCGACCTTGCCAGTGGACTGAGCGGCGTCGACGTGGAACAGGATGCCCTTGGAGCGGCACAGTTCGCCGATCGCTTCGATGTCGTTGATGGTGCCGATTTCGTTGTTCACGTGCATGACCGAGACCAGAATGGTGTCGTCACGCAGGGCAGCTTCGATCATCTCTGGAGTGACCAGACCATCGGTGCGCGGCTCGAGGTAGGTGACTTCGAAGCCTTCACGCTCCAGTTGGCGCATGGTGTCGAGGACAGCCTTGTGCTCAATCTTGGTGGTGATCAGGTGCTTGCCTTTGGTGGCATAGAAATGCGCCGCACCCTTGATTGCCAGGTTGTCGGATTCGGTGGCACCGGAGGTCCAGACGATTTCACGCGGGTCGGCATTGACCAGGTCGGCCACCTGACGACGAGCGTTTTCGACGGACTCTTCAGCTTTCCAGCCAAACACGTGGGAACGGGACGCCGGGTTACCGAAGTTTCCGTCGACCAGCAGGCATTCACTCATTTTTTGCGCGACGCGCGGATCAACCGGGGTGGTCGCAGAGTAATCAAGGTAAATCGGCAATTTCATGGACTCTCTCCTAAATCAGGCTGGCTGGCGTGCCGCTGGCTCTATGGCTGTCATTCGACGGCGGACGCTTCAATCTTGTCCAGGCGCGGCGCCTTGCTGTTGCAACGGCGCTGATCCTGACGCTGGGCTACTTCTTGCACCTCACGGCGAGTGACAAGATCAGCCAAGCTGATACCGCTCAGAAATTCGTGAATCTGCAGGCTCAGGTCGCACCACAAGTGGTGCGTCAGGCAGGTGTCGCCTTGATGGCAATCGCCCTGACCCTGGCATTTGGTGGCGTCAACCGATTCGTTGACTGCATCGATCACCTGGGCCACCTGGATGCCCTGCATTTCCCGCGACAGCTGATAGCCGCCGCCGGGGCCGCGAACGCTGGAAACCAGGTTGCTGCGGCGCAGCTTGGCGAACAGCTGTTCGAGGTAGGACAGGGAGATGCCTTGGCGCTCGGAGATATCGGCCAGGGACACCGGCCCGTGCTGCGCGTGCAACGCCAGGTCGAGCATGGCGGTCACGGCGTATCGGCCTTTTGTAGTCAGTCGCATGGACAATTACCACGGAGTTCGGAATGGGGCGAGTATGCAATTCCCGAGTATTTAAGTCAACTATAAGACCTAGTGCTTTAGTCAGGTTTACCCGCAAAAGAGCGGCCGCATCATAGCAAAGGCCGAGGGGATGCAGCCAGTGATTGCGCGTTATCGTTCATCGCGAGCAGGCTCACTCCTACAGGGAAACGCATTTCAAATGTAGGAGTGAGCCTGCTCGCGATGAAGTCGACTCGGTTAACCGGCCTGGCTCTGATCCTTGTCTTTCACGCAGGCGAAGTCTTCTTCGCGCAGCTCAGGCAGATCTTTCGCACAGTAATTGCTGCCCAGATCCTTCAACGCGCCGCACATGCCTTCCAGACGCCCGTCGACTGCCTGCAGATGATCGAGCAATTGGTTGATGGCCCGAGCCACCGGATCAGGCATGTCCTCGCCAACGCCGTAAGCATCGAAACCGATCTTCTCTGCCATGGCTTTGCGTCGGGCGTCCTGCTCTTCGTCAGGCTTGACGATAATCCGTCCCGGGATGCCGACCACGGTCGCACCGGCAGGCACCGCCTTGGTCACGACTGCGTTCGAGCCAACCTTCGCCCCCGCGCCCACGGTAAACGGGCCAAGCACTTTCGCGCCGGCACCCACCACCACGCCATCTTCCAGGGTCGGGTGACGCTTGCCTTTGTTCCAACTGGTGCCGCCAAGCGTCACACCTTGATAAAGCGTGACGTCGTCGCCAATCTCGGCCGTTTCACCAATTACGATGCCCATGCCGTGATCGATAAAGAACCGACGGCCAACCTTGGCGCCCGGATGGATCTCGATCCCGGTCAACCAGCGGCCGAAATTCGACACCAGCCGCGCCAGCCACTTCAGCTCTGCGCGCCACAGGGCCGCCGACAATCGGTGGATCCAGATGGCGTGCATGCCCGGGTAGCAAGTCAGGACTTCAAAAGCGTTACGCGCCGCCGGGTCTCGATGGAAAACGCTCTGGATATCTTCACGCAAACGCTCGAACATTATTAATCCTTCCGCTTTAGAAGCTCGCCACGGGCCGCTTTCTGGGTTTCCGTGAGGATGCCACGCAATATGTTCATTTCCGCCCGGCTGACCGAGCTTCGTCCGTACAACCGGCGCAGGCGCGCCATCAAGTGGCGGGGTTTTTCCGGATCGAGGAATTCGATGGCCACCAGGGTTTGCTCCAGGTGCTCATAGAATCGCTCCAGCTCGTCCATGGTCGCCAGTTCGGCGCTCTTGGTCGAGGCGACTTCTTCCTTTTCAACCTTGCTCGGCTGGCCTTGGGCCGCGAGCCAGGACATGCGCACTTCATAACTCAACACCTGCACCGCCGCCCCGAGGTTCAGCGAGCTGAACTCAGGGTCTGACGGGATGTGCACGTGATAATGACATCGCTGCAGCTCTTCATTGGTCAGGCCGGAATCTTCACGACCGAACACCAAGGCAATTTCGGCGCCTTGCCCTGCTTCCTCGACCACTTTCGTTCCGCACTCACGCGGATCAAGCAGTGGCCAGGGAATGCGACGGTCGCGGGCGCTGGTGCCGAGCACCAGGTTGCAGCCGACCAAGGCATCTTCCAGGGTGGCGACGACCTGAGCGTTTTCAAGGATGTCGCCGGCGCCCGAGGCTCGCGCATCGGCCTCGTGGTGCGGAAACAACCGCGGCTCGACCAGCACCAGCCGCGTCAGGCCCATGTTCTTCATGGCACGCGCTACCCCGCCGATATTGCCGGGGTGGCTGGTATTGACCAGGACGACACGAATGTTATGCAGCAAGGGAGGCGCTCTCGAACACAATAAAGGGGAGCAGAATCTTACAGCGAGACCTACCGTTAAGCTATGAAAGCGAACGTCGTCCTTCACCTGTAGAAACTTTCTGAGTAGAATGCCCGGCTTTCTTTAACAACCTTAGGTGACACATCCATGCAGCCCATGCTGAATATCGCGCTGCGCGCCGCCCGCAGCGCCAGTGAATTGATCTTCCGCTCCATCGAGCGCCTGGATACCATCAAGGTCGACGAAAAAGACGCCAAGGATTACGTATCCGAGGTGGATCGCGCCGCTGAACAGAAAATCATCGATGCGCTGCGCAAGGCTTACCCGAATCACTCGATCATGGGTGAAGAAACCGGCATGCACGCCGGCACCGGGATCGAAGGCGAAGAATACCTGTGGATCATCGACCCACTGGACGGCACCACCAACTTCCTGCGCGGCATTCCTCACTTCGCTGTCAGCATTGCCTGCAAATACCGCGGTCGCCTGGAACACGCTGTTGTTCTGGACCCGGTTCGCCAGGAAGAATTCACCGCCAGCCGTGGTCGCGGCGCTCAACTGAACGGTCGTCGTCTGCGTGTCAGCGGCCGTACCAGCCTTGACGGCGCCCTGCTGGGTACCGGCTTCCCGTTCCGTGACGACCAGATGGACAACCTCGACAACTACCTGGGCATGTTCCGCGCCCTGGTTGGCCAGACCGCCGGCATCCGCCGCGCCGGTTCGGCGAGCCTGGACCTGGCTTACGTTGCAGCCGGTCGTTTCGATGCGTTCTGGGAGTCGGGCCTGTCCGAGTGGGACATGGCTGCAGGCGCCCTGCTGATTCAGGAAGCCGGCGGTTTGGTGAGCGACTTCACCGGCGGTCACGATTTCCTTGAGAAGGGCCACATCGTTGCTGGCAACACCAAATGCTTCAAAGCAGTGCTGACGGCGATCCAGCCGCACCTGCCGGCCTCGCTGAAACGCTAAGTTTGCGGGCACAAAAAAGCACCCTTCGGGGTGCTTTTTTTATGCCTGAAATTTGCCCATGCCTCACCACAGACCCAATGTAGGAGTGAGCCTGCTCGCGATAGCGATGTAACAGTCACCACCTATTTCGAATGATGGATTGCTATCGCGAGCAGGCTCACTCCTACAGGGGGTTTTGCTGTGTCGCTTAAATCCTGGACACAAAAAAGCACCCCGCAGGGTGCTTCTTTATATGCCTTGAATCGAGGCTTACTGAGCCGGCTCGTTCTGCGACAGGATCAACTTGCCTTCTTTGTCGACCGGTATCTTGTCACCCGGCTCGCGATCCATCCGCACTTTGCCTTCCTTGCCATCCAGTGAATAACGAACGTCGTAGCCGACAATCTTGTCGCTGATGTCATTCACCGTGTTGCAGCGTGTCTGGGTCGTGGTGTAGGTGTCGCGATTCTGCATACCCTCCTGCACCTTGTTGCCCGCGTAACCACCGCCGACTGCGCCCGCCACCGTGGCAATCTTCTTGCCCGTGCCGCCGCCGACTTGATTACCCAACAGACCGCCCGCAACCGCACCAAGCGCGGTGCCGAGAATCTGGTGTTGATCTTTGACCGGTGCCTGGCGGGTCACCGCTACGTCCTTGCACACTTCACGTGGCGTCTTGATCTGTTTCTTGACCGGGTCAACGGCTAATACTTGCGCATACTCAGGGCCGCTATTAACCAGGCTGTAGGTGGCAACAGCACCCCCGGCAGTTACACCGACAGCACCCAATACCGCACCAACCAGCAACGACTTGTTCACATGAACCTCCTGACCATCACATGCGGGATAGCCCGCGCTTCTCCCAGCCTTGGAGCATAAAAAAAGGCGCGAGTTCAACACTCGCGCCCTTTTGGCCGACAACTGGAAAACAATCGCCTTTATGGGCGGTCGTCAACTTCCTGATCGGCAACCACCGGGGGAATCAGATCCTCGGTGCTCAGGTTCAGCCAGATCAACACCACGTTGGCGATGTAGATCGACGAGTAAGTACCCGCCAGAACACCGATGAACAACGCCAGCGAGAAACCGAACAGGTTGTCGCCACCGAAGAACAACAGAGCAGCGATCGCCAGTAATGTGGAGATGGATGTCGCCATGGTCCGCAGCAGGGTTTGCGTGGTCGAGATATTGATGTTCTCGATCAGGGTGGCCTTGCGCAGCACGCGGAAGTTCTCACGAACCCGGTCGAACACGACGATGGTGTCGTTGAGCGAGTAACCGATGATCGCCAGCACCGCCGCCAAAACCGTCAGGTCGAAGGTGATCTGGAAGAACGACAGGATACCCAGCGTCACCACCACGTCGTGGATCAGCGAAACGATGGCACCGACCGCGAACTTCCACTGAAAGCGGAAGGCGAGGTAGATCATGATCCCGCCCAGCGCCATCAGCATGCCCAGGCCGCCCTGGTCACGCAGCTCTTCGCCGACCTGCGGGCCAACGAACTCGACGCGCTTGACCACGGCCGGGTTATCGCCGCCGACCTTCTGCAGCGCTTCCGCTACCTGATGACCCAGCTGCGGATCTTCACCCGGCATGCGCACCAGCAAATCGGTGGTCGCGCCGAAGTTCTGTACCACGGCGTCCTGATAACCCGAAGCAACCAGCTGCTCGCGCACCTTGGTGACATCGGCCGGACGCTCGTAGGTCAGCTCGATGAGCGTACCGCCGGTGAAGTCCAGGCCGTAGTTCAGACCTTTGGTGAACCAGCTGAACAACGCCAACAGGGTAAGGAGCACGGTGACGCCGAACGCAACGTTGCGAACGCCCATAAAGTTGATTGTACGTAACATGGCAGCCCCTTAAATCCACAGCTTCTTGAAGTCACGACCGCCGAAGATCAGGTTGACCATAGCGCGGGTCACCAGAATGGCCGTGAACATCGAGGTAAAGATACCGAGGGACATGGTCACCGCAAAACCTTTGACCGGGCCGGTGCCCATGGCAAAGAGAATCCCGCCGACCAGCAATGTGGTCAGGTTGGAGTCGAGAATCGCGGTGAATGCCCGGCCGAAGCCTTCGTTAATGGCGCGCTGGACGGTCATGCCCGCGGCGATCTCTTCACGAATCCGCGAAAAGATCAGCACGTTGGCGTCGACCGCCATACCCATGGTCAGGACGATACCGGCGATACCCGGCAGGGTCAGCGTTGCACCCAGCAGCGACATCAGGGCCAGCAGCAACACCATGTTCACCGACAGCGCGACGGTGGCAATGATGCCGAAGAAGCGGTAGATGGCGATGATGAACAGCGAGACAAACAGCATGCCCCACAGCGATGCATCGATACCCTTGGTGATGTTGTCGGCACCCAGGCTCGGGCCAATGGTGCGCTCTTCAGCGAAGTACATCGGCGCCGCCAGACCACCGGCACGCAACAACAGCGCCAGTTCGGACGACTCACCCTGACCGTTCAGGCCAGTGATGCGGAACTGAGCACCGAGCGGCGACTGGATGGTCGCCAGGCTGATGATCTTCTTCTCTTCCTTGAACGTCTGCACCGCAACGTCTTTCTCGACGCCGTTAACCACTTGCTTGACGTAAGTCGTCACCGGGCGTTGCTCGATGAAGATCACCGCCATGCTGCGACCGACGTTGTTACGCGTCGCACGGTTCATCAGCTCGCCACCGTGACCATCCAGACGGATGTTCACTTCTGGCGTGCCTTGCTCGCCGAAGCCAGCCTTGGCGTCCGTTACCTGGTCACCGGTGATGATCAGGCCACGCTCGATCTGCGCCGCAGGGCGACCGCCTTCGCGGAACTCGAAGCTTTCGGAAGTGGCTTTCGAAGCACCTGGCTCGGCGGCCAGACGGAACTCGAGGTTGGCCGTCTTGCCGAGAATACGCTTGGCTTCTGCAGTGTCCTGCACGCCTGGCAGCTCAACCACGATGCGGTTGGCACCCTGACGCTGAACGATCGGCTCGGCAACACCCAGCTCGTTGACGCGGTTACGTACCGTGGTCAAGTTCTGCTTGATGGAGTATTCGCGGATTTCCGCCAGCTTGGCCGGGGTCATCGCCAGACGCAGTACCGGTTGGCCATTGAGGTCGGCCGGAACAATGTCGAAATCAGTGAAGCTCTTGCGGATCAGCGTACGTGCTTGCTCACGAGCGGCTTCATCGGTGAAGCCCAGCTGAACGGCACCATCGAGTTGCGGCAGGCTGCGATAGCGCAGCTTCTCTTTACGCAACAGGCTCTTGACGTCGCCTTCGTAGACTTTCAAACGTGCGTCGAGGGCTTTGTCCATGTCCACTTCCAGCAGGAAGTGCACACCACCGGACAAGTCCAGACCCAGCTTCATCGGGTGCGCGCCGAGGCTGCGCAGCCATTGCGGCGTGGTTTGTGCCAGGTTCAGTGCGACGACGTAGTCATCACCCAACGCCTTGCGCACAACATCCTTGGCTGGCAATTGGTCTTCAGCCTTGGTCAGGCGAATCAGACCGCCCTTGCCGCCTTCTGCCAGCGTGGCAGCCTTGACGTTGATCCCGGACGCTTTGAGCGCTGCGCTCACACGGTCCAGATCAGCCTGATTGACCTGCAGCGCAGTGCTTGCGCCGCTGACCTGAATGGCCGGGTCATCAGGGTATAAATTGGGAGCGGAATAAACCAGACCGACCGCCAGCACTGCCAGGATCAGAATGTATTTCCACAGAGGGTATTTGTTCAGCATCACGCCGCCCGCTTATGACGCGGGGCGCCTTGCGCGCCCCGTCGATTGAGTAGAAGTTGGAACTTTAGATCGCTTTCAGCGTGCCTTTTGGCAGCGTGGCGGCGATGGCGCCTTTCTGGAATTTCATTTCGACGGTGTCGGAAACTTCCAGAACCACGAAGTCGTCAGCCACTTTAGTGATCTTGCCGGCGATACCACCGGTGGTCACAACTTCGTCGCCTTTTTGCAGGCTGCTCAGCAGGTTCTTCTGCTCTTTGGCGCGCTTGGCCTGTGGACGCCAGATCATCAGGTAGAAGATGACCAGGAAGCCGACCAGGAAAATCCACTCAAAACCGCCACCCATTGGGCCGGCAGCAGCAGGTGCAGCGGCGTCAGCCATGGCATTAGAGATAAAAAAGCTCATTTAGCACTCCAGTTGCAAATGTTGAATCTTGGGGTCAGAAAACTCAGTCCAAAGGCGGAACGGGAAGTCCGCGTTTGGCGTAGAAGGCATCGACAAAGGCGGCCAATGTACCCTGTTGAATAGACTCGCGCAAACCAGCCATAAGCACCTGGTAATGGCGCAAATTGTGGATGGTATTCAACATGCTACCCAGCATTTCGCCGCACTTGTCCAGGTGATGCAGATAAGCGCGGGAGAAGTTCTGGCAGGTGTAGCAATCGCAGGTCGGATCGAGCGGCGAATCATCATGGCGATGGAACGCGTTTCGGATCTTCAGCACGCCTGTATCAATGAACAGATGCCCATTGCGGGCATTACGGGTTGGCATCACGCAATCGAACATGTCCACACCGCGGCGCACACCCTCAACCAGATCTTCCGGTTTGCCAACGCCCATAAGGTAACGAGGTTTGTCAGCGGGCATTTGCCCCGGCAGGTAATCCAGCACCTTGATCATTTCATGCTTGGGTTCGCCCACCGACAGACCGCCAATGGCCAGGCCATCAAAGCCGATGTTGTCGAGGCCTTCCAGCGAACGCATGCGCAAATCCTGGTGCATGCCGCCCTGAACGATGCCGAACAGCGCCGCCGTGTTGTCGCCATGCGCCTCTTTCGAGCGCTTGGCCCAACGCAATGACAACTCCATGGAAATGCGCGCGACGTCTTCATCAGCCGGGTACGGCGTGCATTCGTCGAAAATCATCACGATGTCCGAGCCCAGATCGCGCTGGACCTGCATCGACTCTTCCGGGCCCATGAACACTTTGGCGCCGTCGACCGGAGAAGCGAAGGTCACGCCCTCCTCCTTGATCTTGCGCATCGCGCCCAGGCTGAAGACCTGAAAGCCGCCGGAGTCTGTAAGAATCGGGCCTTTCCACTGCATGAAATCGTGCAGGTCGCCATGCTTCTTGATCACTTCGGTGCCCGGTCGCAGCCACAGGTGGAACGTGTTGCCCAGAATCATTTCCGCGCCAGTCGCGGTGATGTCCCGCGGCAGCATGCCCTTGACCGTGCCGTACGTGCCCACTGGCATGAACGCCGGGGTCTCGACGGTACCGCGCGGGAAGGTCAAACGACCGCGACGAGCCTTGCCGTCAGTAGCAAGCAACTCAAACGACATACGACTTTGGCGACTCATTCTTTGTCCTCAGGGCCACGCGGTGCGGGATTACGGGTGATAAACATCGCATCACCGTAGCTGAAAAAGCGGTATTCATTCTCCACGGCGGCTTTATAAGCGGCCATGGCTTCGGGATAACCGGCGAACGCCGAAACCAGCATCAACAGCGTGGATTCGGGCAAATGGAAGTTGGTGACCAGGGCGTCGACCACATGAAACGGCCGGCCCGGGTAGATAAAGATGTCGGTGTCGCCACTGAACGGCTTGAGCACGCCATCGCGCGCGGCACTTTCCAGCGAACGCACGCTGGTGGTCCCCACCGCCACCACGCGACCGCCGCGAGCGCGGCACGCGGCCACGGCATCGACCACGTCCTGGCCGACTTCCAGCCATTCGGTGTGCATGTGGTGATCTTCGAGCTTCTCGACGCGCACCGGCTGGAACGTACCCGCGCCGACATGCAGCGTAACGAACGCCGTCTCGACGCCCTTGGCGGCAATCGCCTCCAGCAGCGGCTGATCAAAATGCAGCCCCGCCGTCGGCGCCGCCACCGCGCCCAGGCGCTCGGCGTACACGGTTTGATAACGCTCGCGATCCGAGCCTTCATCCGGGCGGTCTATATAAGGAGGCAGCGGCATGTGCCCGACGCGGTCGAGCAACGGCAACACTTCTTCGGCAAACCCCAGTTCGAACAACGCATCGTGACGCGCCAGCATCTCGGCCTCGCCACCGCCATCAATCAGGATCTTCGACCCCGGTTTCGGCGACTTACTGGAGCGCACATGCGCCAGCACGCGATGACTGTCGAGCACCCGCTCGACCAGAATTTCCAGCTTGCCGCCGGAAGCTTTCTGGCCAAAAAGCCGCGCCGGAATCACCCGGGTATTGTTGAACACCATCAAATCGCCCGGGCGTAAATGCTCAAGCAAATCAGTGAATTGACGGTGTGCCAGGGCGCCGCTGACCCCATCAAGGGTCAACAGGCGACTGTTGCGACGCTCGGCCAAAGGATGGCGAGCAATCAGCGAATCAGGGAGCTCGAAAGTAAAGTCAGCAACGCGCATGATGGGGTTCGTCTAGCAGGGCCGGGAAGTCTAGCGGAAATATCAAAAATTCTCTATGTACCTGATTGACCGACGGTAATCTCATCTCTATACTTCGCCGCCATTGAGCCCTGATGGCGGAATTGGTAGACGCGGCGGATTCAAAATCCGTTTTCGCAAGAAGTGGGAGTTCGAGTCTCCCTCGGGGCACCATATAGCAGTATCTGAAAGTCTCTACCAGACTTTCAGACCCAGAGAAACCGGCCACTTGAGCCGGTTTTTTTGTGTCTGGCTATTTACCCCTGCATCCCCGTATCCGTGGTATCCCTGCTTGTATCCTGAGAAAAATACCGAACTTTGGGATACAAGGATGAAGCGCGCAGACATCAAGCGCCGCCCTCTCGCAGACACGACGCTTGCAGCTATCGATGCGGCCAAAGCTGGCTGGCGAAGTAACACACGATGAGAAAAGGCCTCAACCGAGGCCCTTTTTTATCCCAATCAGCTATTTTTTCCTGCAACTTTCAATGTCGTTATGCGCCTTCAGATCGGTGTCGATGCCGAGGCGATACCTACAGTAATCGATGATCCAGTTACGCTCCTGCTCAGTGAGTCGTTCGACTTGACGAACCTCCCCGTCATTGGCGTGGATGTTGTAAAACTTCATCTGAAACGTCGGATGCTTCTTGATGAAAAGGATGGTTTCGATGTCTCCATCTTCCAGCGCTTCGTAATACCCAACGTAGAGCACAGTCACCAGAACTAAAACAATCGAGGCAATCAGCTTCTTCATTCTTGCGGCGCCGGAGGGGGGAGTAGTTGTGTCTTCGCCCTGAGATTCCTGACCAACTCCATGCCTATATTTCCGGGACAGATCTTGCCTTCAGATGCTTGACCTGGGTATTCCCGGTGTCCGCCGAAATGCTTGATCACAAACACACTCTTCAACGCATCAATCAGGTGCATCAACGCAGTGATCTGTGCAGCAGGTATCACGTTGGTAGTGCTGTATCCGAGGCTGTCGAGCGCTGCACGGCCCTTGGCGACCCAATCCCCGCCCTCCTCTGGAGTCGTCAGGTTCTCCAGCAATACAATGCCTATCAAACCTGTATTGAACTTCAAGACGCTCGAACCTTGAAGCCGAATGTCGCGACCTTCATAGACTTGCCCTGTGCAATCAATACCGAAGTGGTAGCCGATATCGTCGTACTTCTGGCTGAGGTGGCCTTTCTGGATTTCCTGCATCTGCTCAGCACCAGGCGTACAGCTGTGGCTACGGCCGGCGTGATGCAGCGCGATCATGGCGTAGTCCCAATCCATCACCATATCTGGTTTGCCTTTCACCGCTCCCCACGATGATCGCTCTACAAATGTCGTGTTCAATGAACGGACCTTTTTGATTATCGCTTCGCGCGTTGCGGCGCGATCATTCACGGTAATCGGTATCGGACACATGAATTCGCCGGGCTTGATCTCCTGGGCGGTGGCTTGAGTTGCAAATGGATTAGTCATTACGCGCCCTCCGCCAGTTCATGGAGTGTCCGAGCCGGAGCGTTGAACATGACGTGCAGTGAAATCTTTGCGTCGGGAGTCGGCGTCTTTACGTGTGCAATACCGTTGGCATCGGTTACGCCCGTGGTCTCTACGCCGTTGACTTTCGCCACGAAGTCGCGAAAAGCCAACGGAGCACCGGTTTCGCTGTCGGTAATGCTGAAGGCTTGACCGTAGGTCTTCTGGATCGCAAGAGGAACCGGAGGTACGAACGGAGCAGGCGTATGTGAATCCCCGATGATTACGGTGCCGGATCCGCCGACTACGACGTCACCGTGTGTTCCTACGCTATCGACGAGTGCAGCGTTTTTTCCATTGATGAAAACGGTCGCTGAAACACCTGAAACCAACGCGCTGCCGCATGTGCAGGTATCCCCCTCCCGAGCGGCGGCAAGTCCATCGAAAAATACGTCAGAAGAACCGGATGCAATAGCTTTGGCGCCATGTCCAGGCATTGGGCACCTGGTCGGATCGGTTAAACGTGCTGCAGGCTTTGCCACAACTGACTCCTTGTCATGATGATCTATGAAAACCGACCCTATCAGAAGTCGATAACCAAGTCCCACCTAGGCTGGATTCAGGTACCTGGCTGGCGTAATGGATTTCGATTTGTAGATCGCTGGGAAATGGGACCCTTATCAATCATCACTTATCCCAAGCGCTAGTAGCAGTCTTACCGTAGCTTGATGAATCCCAATGGTAGCCAGTAGGAAGCAGCGTGTATCACGAACGAGAAATCACTCTGCAGGCCACGGATTATATAGGTTGCACGAATCTCCCTCGGGCACCAAAATTAAGAAAGGTCTTGCTTTGCAAGGCCTTTTTTCTCGCCTGTAGGAAAGTGACTGGCACGCCGCCGACCTGTAGGAGCCGGCTTGCCGGCGATGCTTTTGATCTTCTCGTTCTCGGTTGGTACGACAATTCTCAAGGATTCACCCCATGGAACTGCTGCTGGAAACTGTCGCCCTCTTCTCTCTCAAGCTCGCTTACGAAACGGAGGGGGCGAGTCCGATTCTGCGGGATGATCCGATCATGAGTGATTATGAGCGGGAGGTATTTGGCTTGCTGGTGCGCCGGGGTGATCTCGAGAATATTCAGTTTAGAGTGGCGCACTGCGCAGGTATTGCTCTAGACGCTATAGGCGGGGCTGATACGCCGCTTGGGCGCGAACTGCAACGGTTGTCAGCTGATGTCAGCAATGCGCAGACGATGGAGCAGCTTGATGCTCCGCTGATCGCGTTGAAGGACTATTTGAAAGCTATTCAGTGAATAATCACGTTATGGAAAGTTTGGTAACCCTTTACACCGACTAGCCAGTGGCTAGGGTCTTGGCGGATATGAAAACATATCCGTCCAGCTGTTGATTGCGTCAGCAGACCGCAACGACAGACCTATTCGGCATCACAAGGACGTACCAATGCGGCAGATCGCCCTCAGCAACAAACAACTCAGGGGCATTCCCCGCCGCCTTCGCGCACTGGAACGCTGGGCCGCCAGCTTTCGCGACGAGTTTTACCCGCGATCCGAGCGCATGGAGCGCTACGCACATTGGAAGATCGCGGTGCACGAGGCTTTGGTCGAAGGCCCTCAAGCCAGGATCGAAGTTCAGGCCTTTTGCATTCAGCAACTCCTCGAAGCCGCTAATCACCTGTCCAAAGCCGCTGACCACTCACAAGGTTACTATCGGGTCGCTTGCCTGCTGACGTGGCCATGGGTCTATGGGAGCGAAGTAACCGTCTTCTATGACCGAGACTATTATCTGAGTTTTCTCGGTGAAGCTAACGCGCTCATGCCAGAGCGGATCAGCCATGATCTCGCATTGCACGTACCAGCGAATTTCATCGAGCACGGGCATGACGTCACTCAACCCGACGATGAGGTCGCAGTTCAGTGGTGGTGCATTGGGGAATCGGCATGAGGCCTGAGGGCCTTCGCGAGCACACTTGCTCACAACGCTAAGGCTTCAGGTCTGACAGCGGGATGAGGCAGCCGAGGGAGTAGTTCGAATCTCCCTAGGTTTACATTCTATGCATGCAAAACAAACCGCGCTTCAAGCCTGTGCAACAACTCAAACGTATTCAAAAACGGAACGTTAAGCTGCTCGCAAGTATTAGGGATGATGAATTTACGTTTCACCTCGCGATTCAGCACTTCCAGTGCTTCCTACGATGTGTCGGCCTGCGCAAGCTTGCGGTCGATCTGGCCAAGCAGGTCTTTCAGATCGCGGGGCAAGATGTCCTCGGCCAGGTGCCTAGTTTGACCGGCTCCCTACCGGAAATTGCGTGAATCACATATTACGTATGGCTTCATCCGCCTTAAGCACGAACTCCATTTCGATACCTGCCCCCTTCAACACTTCGGTAACGCGATCAATAAAGGACTCGCCTTGTTGGGGCAATGCGTACAGGCCATTAATACGAATTTTCGGATTTTTACCTTTGGCCGGCGAGTAGCTTTCCAGCAATTCACCGCTTTCAATGAAAGCGATGTATGTGTTGATTTTCTCCTGAAGCAACAGCAAGTGCTCGCCTTGCTGCGCTGCGTCGCCCCATTCTAGGTGGTCAGTGATGACGAGCACGACGGAGTCTGGCTCCCACTCGGGCATTGCAATTATATCGACGATCTTCGTGTCTACAACGGACATGAATGCTCCCTCAGAGGGTCGGATCAGGTCGGAAAATATCGGCTCTGGTCGTTGGGAAGTGGTACCGCCCGGGAAATTGATTTTACATTGCCTCCAACCGCTGCATCGTTTTATTCAATCTCTGAGAAAAACAGGCAAAGGTCTATTTTTCCAACCTAGAAGCGATCTCCTTCCAAATATATCCGTAGTTATATTCCAGCCAACGCACAAGCAGCTTATCGAATTGCCTGCGAAACCAATTGTTCTCCCTAGCCACCCGCCGCTCTTCAATCATGGCATTGAGGGAATCCGGATCGAAGCCCGTCCATACCGTAGGAACGGCAGCTGCAATATTGGTGAAGCAAACCGGAGCTACTTCTGAGTAAAGTATTTCGTAGAGTGTTTCAAGGTCCACGCCTCTTACCTGCTTGGCGATTGAGTCGTAATCTACCGGAAAATCATTAAACGGGTCCGAGAGTGCGACTCTGATGTTTGTCAACTCAGGCTGAGTCAAAGAATATCCCAATGTGAAAACTCGTCTAATTCCTCATCGAGCGAGTCCGTTACCGCTTCGCCTGCTACGCCTCCAGCAATCGTTCCTGCGATTACAACGGCAAACGCGCAAATTGGTGCACCTGGACCACAGAGAGCGCTAACTCCAAGCCCCGCAAGGAGACCACCCACCGCACCGCTTCCAATTATGATGCCTTGACGCGCCGTCTCTTTCGTTTTGTTTTCAGCACTGAGGATTTGATAAGAAGCAAGAGCAGCAGTCACCAGAATACCGAGCTTGCCCATCATCCTCATTTTTTTTGTGCCATTGGTGCATCTGGCATCGTTCCGCCCTGCGGCAGCTAGAACAGCGCGCAGATTAGGACCGTTACCGAAACTATGCATGCTGACACGGCGAGCAATGCTTGCTGACATTGCGCAGTTGCAGCGATGACGGCTGCGCGATAACCTCCCACCGTCGCTGCCAATTCAGCGACCGGGTGTGGAAACCCGCTCAAATCAAGGCGCAACAGCGCCCCAATCACGTTTGCCGGCGCTTTTTTTACGCCGGCAGCGTGAGTTATGGCGGCTGTGCGTGGGACGTCTTCGGGCGTGCCGGTTTCCTTGATTACCGGTTTTCCACCCCGCGCACAGCTGTCACCCATTCGTGTGGAAACGAACGTGGCAGCTCCTCAAATCAAGGAAGTTTGCCAATGACCAGAACAAATCCGCTCAAAATCTGCCTTTCCCCTCTGCGCAATCCCCAATCGCGTAACGCCCTCCCTCACCACATCTCCCTCATCGGAGGTGGCAAGTGACCGATCAATCAGACCTCAAAACCATCGGCCTCACCCCCGCTATCTACTGCGGTGATCAAGCCCTATTCCACGTCACCCGCGGCGTCCCTCTCGGCGACGCATTATCAATGGCTTCCGACTTCCTATCCCTCGCCAAACAGCTCACCGAAGATGCCGCCTACGCCAAAGACACCGACCGCCACGCCTGGGCTGCGCATTATTTGACGGGGTTGAGTAAGGCGTTGGTGGATGATGCGGTGAAGGTGCTTACTCGGGATCGGGTTTCTGCGGCGGCGAAGGCTGAGTGGGCGGCGGAGGGGTTTGGCGCTTAGCGGTTTGATGATGGTGGGATGGGGTTGATGTCGGTCGGTGGCTGGCATCGAGCCTGTGGTTGGGCTGAGGGGTTGTGGCGATACCCTTGAGATCACTGGTGGCTGGGCGGGCGCTATCGCTGGCAAGCCAGCTCCTACAGAGGATTTGTGGGTTGGCTGGCATTTGGGGGTAGCCCGGAATTTCAGGGTTATTTTGAGGTGAGCGGCGGTAATTGACTGCGCGTTCATTGAGCGCTCGGCTCCTAAGATTGCGCACGAATCGGATGCTGTTTCTCACTTGGGATGGCGGGTATACGTCGGTCATCCAGACGCGAGCAGCGCCCCAGCCCATCGAGCAAACGCCGACCGCCAGTCTCATCTAGACTCAATACGTAGTCGCAAGCAGAACCAAACACGTCGCTTTGGTGCCGTTCAATCAAAACCACCATGGCAAGCTGCCTTAATGCCCTTACCAAGGTGCGGCGAAGACCGCATCGGGCACAACAAGATGCCCGTTCAGGGTGCCCTGGCCACCGGCCTGAAATTGCCACGATACCGTGACGTGGTGTGAGTGCCGCAGCCGACACTTTCGGACGAACGACAACCGCCTGGTTTGTCCGTGACCGTGAGGAATGCTGTATGCCTGATGAGATGTTGCACCTGCCGATGGTCAGCAGTCTGCTGGAGCGTCACAAAAGCGCCCCCGGTGCGCTGTTGCCCATTCTTCATGAGATTCAGGCGGGCATCGGTTACATCCCCGCTGCCGCCGTCCCCGAAATTGCCCACGCGCTGAATCAGAGTCAGGCGGAGATTCGCGGGGTGATCAGCTTTTACCATGACTTCCGTACTGCGCCGCCGGCCCGGCATATCCTGCGATTGTGCCGCGCCGAGTCGTGCAAGAGTCGCGGCGCCGAGCAGTTGGCAGCGCAGTTGCGCGAGCGTTTGCAACTGGACGATCACGGCAGCAGCGCCGATGGCAGCATCTGTTTGCGGCCGGTGTATTGCCTAGGCGCTTGCGCGTGTTCGCCCGCGTTGGAGCTGGATGGGCATGTGCATGCGCGACTGAGTGCCGAGCGTCTGGATGCGTTGCTCGACGCCTGTCGGGAGGACGCATGATGCCGCGTTTCTATTTGCCCGGTGATTCGCTTGCGCGGGCCGTGGGTGCCGATGAGGTGGCCGTGGCGTTTGCCACTCAGGCTGGGCAGCGCGAGTTGCCGCTGGACTTTCAGCGCACCAGTTCTCGCGGTTTGTACTGGCTGGAGCCATTGCTGGAAGTCGACACCCCGCAAGGCCGGATCGGCTTCGGGCCGTTGACGGCGGCCGATGTGCCGTCGCTGCTGGATGCGTTGCAAAGCGAGCCTTCCGCGCATCCTTTGGCACTGGGTCTGGTGGAAGAGTTGCCGTATCTCAAATCGCAACAACGCCTGTTGTTCGCCCGCGCCGGCGTTACCCGGCCTCTGTCGCTGGACGATTACCTGGCACACAAAGGTTTCGAGGGTTTGAAAAGGGCCATCGACATCGGCGGCGAACAGACCGCCACTGAAGTCTTCGATTCAGGCCTGCGTGGCCGGGGCGGTGCGGCGTTCCCGGCGGGGATCAAATGGCGCACGGTGCGCGCTACCCCGGCGGCGCAAAAGTACATCGTGTGCAACGCCGACGAAGGCGACTCCGGCACCTTCGCCGACCGCATGCTGATGGAGGGTGATCCATTCCTGCTGATCGAAGGCATGGCCATCGCGGGGATAACCGTCGGCGCCAGCTATGGCTACATCTACGTGCGCTCGGAATATCCCCAAGCCGTGGCCACGTTGAACGAGGCTTTACACATCGCCCGAACCAACGGTTATCTCGGCGCGAACGTAGGCGGCAGCGGCCACGCCTTCGACATGGAAGTGCGCGTCGGTGCTGGCGCGTACATCTGCGGTGAGGAAACCGCACTGCTGGATTCGCTCGAAGGCAAGCGCGGCATCGTCCGCGCCAAGCCGCCGATTCCTGCATTGCAAGGTTTGTTCGGTTTGCCAACGCTGGTGCACAACGTGATAACGCTGGCCTCGGTGCCGCTGATTCTCGCCAAAGGCGCGCAGTTCTATCGCGATTACGGCATGGGCCGTTCGCTGGGCACGATGCCCTTCCAACTCGCGGGCAACATCAAGCACGGCGGGCTGGTGGAGCGCGCCTTCGGCCTGACGTTGCGGGAACTGGTGGAAGACTACGGCGGCGGCACCGCCAGTGGTCGTCCGCTGAAAGCTGCTCAAGTCGGCGGCCCACTCGGCACCTGGGTGCCGCCGTCGCAATTCGATACGCCGCTGGATTACGAAGCGTTCACCGCCATCGGCGCAATGCTCGGCCACGGCGGCGTGGTGGTGGCGGACGACAGTCTGGACATGGCGCAGATGGCGCGCTTTGCGATGCAGTTCTGCGCCGAGGAATCCTGTGGCAAATGCACGCCCTGCCGCATCGGTTCGACCCGTGGCGTCGAGGTGATTGATCGCTTGCTCGCCACGCCCGAACAAAGTGCTCGCGACGAGCAGGCGCTGGTCCTCAAGGACCTGTGCGACACCATGCAATACGGTTCGCTGTGTGCCTTGGGCGGCATGGCCCCTTTCCCGGTGGCCAGCGCTCTCAAGTACTTTCCCGCCGACTTCGGTCTGCAGCCCTCGGAGGCCGACCAATGATCACGCTCTTCGACCCGAAAACCGACATCGATCTCGGCACTCCGGCGCGCGACAGCCAGGTGCAAATCACGTTGAACATTGATGGCCGCAGCATCAGCGTGCCCGAAGGCACTTCGGTGATGCGCGCCGCCGCTCTGATGGGCACCACCATTCCGAAACTGTGCGCCACCGACAGCCTGGAAGCGTTCGGTTCCTGCCGCATGTGCCTGGTGGAAATCGACGGGATGCGCGGCTATCCGGCGTCCTGCACCACGCCGGTGGTTGCAGGCATGAACGTGCGCACCCAGACGCCGAAGCTCGCGACGCTGCGGCGCAACGTCATGGAGTTGTACATCTCCGATCACCCGCTGGACTGCCTGACCTGCTCGGCCAACGGCAACTGCGAGCTGCAAACCGTCGCCGGCCAGGTTGGCTTGCGCGAGGTGCGTTACGGTTACGAAGGCGACAACCATCTCGCCGATGTCAAAGACACATCCAACCCATATTTCGATTACGACCCGAGCAAGTGCATCGTCTGCAACCGCTGCGTACGCGCCTGTGAAGAAACCCAGGGCACGTTTGCCCTGACCATTACCGGGCGCGGTTTTGAATCGCGGATCGCGGCGGCCGGTGGCGATAATTTCCTTGAGTCAGAATGCGTGTCTTGCGGCGCCTGCGTGCAAGCCTGCCCGACCGCGACGCTGATCGAAAAAAGCGTGGTGGAACTGGGTCAGCCGGAACACAGCGTGATCACCACCTGTGCGTATTGCGGCGTCGGTTGTTCGTTCCGCGCCGAGATGAAAGGCGACACGCTGGTGCGCATGGTTCCGGACAAAAACGGTCAGGCCAACCACGGCCACTCTTGCGTCAAGGGGCGCTTTGCCTGGGGTTACGCCACTCACCCGGATCGCATCACCAAACCGATGATCCGCAAACACATTAGCGACCCGTGGCAGGAAGTCAGTTGGGACGAAGCGGTGACTTATGCCGCCAGTGAATTCCGTCGGCTGCAGCAAACCTACGGTCGCGATTCGATTGGTGGGATTACCTCCAGCCGCTGTACCAATGAAGAAACTTATCTGGTGCAAAAACTGGTGCGCGCTGCGTTCGGCAACAACAACGTCGACACCTGTGCGCGGGTCTGCCATTCGCCGACCGGCTATGGCCTGAAACAAACCCTGGGCGAGTCGGCCGGTACGCAGAGTTTCGACTCGGTGATGCAGGCTGATGTGATTCTGGTGATGGGCGCCAACCCCAGCGACGCCCACCCGGTGTTCGCTTCGCAATTGAAACGGCGCTTGCGTGAAGGTGCGCGGCTGATCGTCATCGACCCACGCCGCATTGATCTGGTGGATTCGGTGCACGCCCGCGCCGAACTGCATTTGGCGCTGCGGCCGGGCACTAACGTCGCCATGCTCAACGCGTTGGCGCACGTCATCGTCACCGAAGGCCTGCTCAATCAGGCCTTCATTGATGAACGCTGCGAGGGCAGCGATTTCGCTCGCTGGAGTGAAATGGTCAGCCGCGCCGACAACTCGCCGGAAATGCTCGGCCCGGTCTGCGGCGTCGACCCCGCCGACATTCGCGCCGCCGCCCGTTTGTATGCCGGCGCTGGCAATGCGGCGATCTACTACGGACTGGGCATCACCGAGCACAGTCAGGGCAGCACCGCGGTCATGGGCATCGCCAACCTCGCGATGGCCACCGGCAACATCGGCCGCGAAGGCGTCGGCGTGAACCCGTTGCGCGGGCAGAACAACGTGCAGGGTTCCTGCGACATGGGCTCCTTCCCGCACGAGTTGCCCGGCTACCGGCACATCTCCAACGAGGTGGTGCGCACGCAGTTTGAACAGGCGTGGAACGTCACCCTGCAACCCGAGCCGGGGCTGCGCATTCCCAACATGTTCGAAGCAGCGCTGGGCGGCAGCTTCAAGGGTTTGTATTGCCAGGGCGAAGACATCGTCCAGAGCGACCCGAATACCCAGCACGTGACCGCGGCGATGTCGGCCATGGAATGCGTGGTGGTGCAGGATATTTTCCTCAACGAAACCGCCAAGTACGCCCACGTGTTTCTGCCGGGCAGTTCGTTTCTGGAAAAAGACGGCACGTTCACCAACGCCGAGCGGCGCATTTCACGGGTGCGCAAAGTCATGGAACCGCTGGGCGGCAAGGCCGATTGGGAAGGCACTGTGGCGCTGGCCAACGCCTTGGGTTACCCGATGAATTACCAGCATCCTTCGCAAATCATGGATGAAATCGCCAGCCTGACGCCGACCTTCAGCAACGTCAGCTACGCCGAACTGGAGCGACACGGCAGCCTGCAATGGCCGTGCAACGCCGCCGCACCAGACGGCACGCCGACCATGCACATCGAGCAATTCGTGCGCGGCAAGGGACGGTTCATGCTCACCGGCTACGTGCCCACCGAGGAAAAGGTCAACGGTCGCTATCCGCTGTTGCTGACCACCGGGCGCATTCTCAGCCAGTACAACGTCGGCGCGCAGACGCGGCGCACCGACAACGTCGCGTGGCACGCTGAAGACCGTCTGGAAATTCACCCGACCGATGCGGAAAGCCGTGGCATCAATGAAGGTGACTGGGTCGGCATCGGCAGCCGCGCCGGGCAGACCGTGCTTCGCGCGCGGATCACCGAACGGGTCGCGCCGGGCGTGGTGTACACCACGTTCCACTTCCCGGAGTCGGGTGCCAACGTCATCACCACCGACAACTCCGACTGGGCCACCAACTGTCCCGAGTACAAGGTCACCGCTGTGGAAGTCAGCCGCGTCTACCACCCTTCCGAGTGGCAAAAACGCTATCAGGCGTTCAGTGATGAACAGGACCGTTTGCTCAAGGATCGCCGGCAGGCCCGTGGGGCGAAAGCGGAGGTACGCCGATGAGCACTGCCAACCTGATCAAAATGGCCAACCAGATCGCCAATTACTTCGCCAGCCAGACGGACCATGAACAGGCGGTACTCGGCGTGCGCAATCACCTGCAGATGTTCTGGGCGCCGAGCATGCGCAAGGAATTGCTCGCCTGGCAGACCGAGCATCAGGGCGCGGAGTTGCATCCGCTGGCGCAGGAGGCAGTCAGCGGGGCGGGTTGGGGAGCTTGACGCTCTCAAGCCTGGCCTGAAACCTGTGGGAGTGAGCCTGCTCGCGATAACGCTGTATCAGCCACCCGAAATGGTGAATGCCCCCATCGCGAGCAGGCTCGCTACCACAATAGGCATGGTCGAACCCCAACTAGAGTACGCATCCATACACTGTGGGAGCGAGCCTGCTCGCGATGGCGTCAAGTCAGCCAACATTGATGTTGAATGTGCTGGCCTCATCGCGAGCAGGCTCGCTCCTACCGGGGTTGTGTTTGAGAAGACTCAGAGCAAATGCTGGGAGATCAATTTGGAGATCTCGACCATCGACGTCCTGCCCGTGAACTCGAACTTCACTCTGCCCAGCGACGAGAAATAGATCTCCAGTTCTGAATCCAGATCAAACGTGCCGGACGTTTCGACCGAGTACGCGACGATGTTTTTATACGGCAGCGAAGTAAAATCTTTCTTGCTGCCTGTCAGGCCCTGCACGTTGACCGCGATGATGCGCTTGTTGGTAAACACCACGCCGTCGCGCATGGATTTATAGGAGTCGATAACTCGCTCGTCGTCCAGCAACAGTGCGGTGACGCGCTCAGCGTATTCGTCGTTTTGCTTGAGCTTGAAAAAGCCTTTGTTGTTGAAATCAATCATCTGCAATTCCCTGTTTTCAAATGAACAGCTAAGCCGAATGCACGGGCAGTACCACCAGCGCTTCCAGGCCAACGATAGACCGATTACGCAGGCTCAACTCGCCGCCGTGTTCCAACACAATCGCACGCGCCGCGGATAATCCCAAACCGACACCGCCGGTGCTTTTGTTTCGCGAGCCTTCCAGGCGGAAGAACGGTGCGAAAACCTGTTCAAGGCTGGCTTCCGGAATCCCCGGCCCACAATCCAGTACTTTGATCCGCACTTCCCCAGCAGTGGGAAACAGTTCGACCGCCGGTTCAGTGGCGTACTTGATCGCGTTATCCAGCAGATTGGTCATCACGCGCTTGAGCCCGGACGGCCGCCCGAAATACACCAGCCGCGCCGGCCCTTCAAAGGCAATGTCGGCACCTTGATCGCGGTAATCATCCAGCAACGTTTGCAGCAGTTCCGCCAGGTCAAAGTGGGTGGCCGGTTCCAGTCGCGCATCGTCGCGGAAAAAATCCAGCGCCGAATTGATCATCGCCTGCATTTCATCCACGTCGCTGAAAAGCCGCTGCTGTTGCGCGGCATCTTCGATGAATTCGCCGCGCAGTCGCATTCGCGTCAAAGGCGCGCGCAGGTCATGGGAGATGGCGGCGAGCATTTGCGTGCGGTCGCGGATGAAGTGTTGCAGTTGGGCCTGCATGGCGTTGAAGGCGAGGATGGCCTGACGAATTTCCTGCGGGCCGAGCGGCTCGATGGGTGGGGCACGAAAGTCGACACCGAAACGGCGCGCGCCTTCGGTAAAGTGTTGCAGGGGCGTGGCGAGGCGGCGCGTGGCAATCAGTGCGACCAGGGCCGTGGAAATCAGCGCCAGCAACATGATGATCAGCACGCGTGGCGTTTCATCCAGGCCCCAACTGCGGGCGGGCGGCGAGAACATCAGCCACGAGCCATCGGTCAGTTCTATCAGCAGCGCGTAACGCGCGTCTGCCGAGGGCTCGGCCCAGTCGCTGGGCTCGTAGGTTTCGATGCGTCGGTTCGCGGAATTGAGCAAGGGTTGCAGAATTCTGGAGCCGTCTTCGGAAATCTGGTCCTCCACGGGCGGCAGATTCAGACCCTGTCGATCACGGTGCCAACTGACGATGAAGCCCTCCTCGCTGGCAGCGTGGGCCAACTGGCCACGCAACGCTGCCGGGGCGGCTTCGATGATGCGAGTGACGGCCGCAGCCTTTTCCAGCAAGCCGATTTCCGTCAGCGAAGGACGTGCCCACACGCCGGCCAGCTGGATAAACAAGCCATTGAGCACTAGCGAAATCAGCATCGCCAAGAGGATCGTCAAAGCGATCCAGCGCGCCACCGTATCGCGGCGAATCCACCTCAGCCAATTCATCGCCGGGTCACGCTGGGCGTGAACAGATAACCGCCATTGCGCACGGTGCGAATCATCGCCGGGCGCTTGGTGTCGGATTCGAGTTTGCGCCGCAAGCGGCTGACCTGGACGTCGATGCTGCGATCGAACGCGTCGTGGCAATGCCCGCGCGCCAGGTCCAGCAGTTGCTCGCGGGTGAGGATGCGCTGGGGGTGTTCGACGAAGACCAGCAGCAAATCGAATTCGCCGGCCGAGAGCGGGATCATCACGTTGTCGGGCGAGCGTAATTCGCGGCGGGTGACGTCCAGGTGCCAGTCGGCGAAGTCGATCAGCGGCCGGGGTCGTTCCTGCGTCAGCGGCCGACGATCGTCGACGCGGCGCAACACGGCGCGCACGCGGGCCAGCAGTTCGCGGGCGTCGAAAGGTTTGGTCAGGTAATCGTCGGCGCCGAGTTCAAGGCCGACGACCCGATCACTGAGCTCGCCCATGGCGGTGAGCATGATTACGGGTATCGCGTGGCGAATACGCAATTGCTGGCACAGGACCAGTCCGCTGTCGCCGGGCAACATCACGTCAAGAATGATCAGGTCCGGCGGCTGGCCCTCGATGGCCGCCCACAGCGACGCGCCGTCGGTGGCGACGGCGACACTGTAGCCGTGCTGCACGAAAAACTTTTTCAGCAGATCGAGAACTTCGAGGTCGTCGTCGACAATTAAAAGGCTGTTCACCGAAGGTCACTTGAGGGCCGAATGGAAGCGTCATCTAAAACCATTAACGGCGTCGCGTCATATATTTCAACACTGCAATAAAGCGTCAGCGCCGCAACATTCCAGACATCTTCGCGCAAGCCTCGGGGCCCAGCATCACGGCCACTTCCTCCCACCCGAGACTTGCGTCCATGCTGCCTTTCAACTGTGCTCCCTGGCTGGCCCGAAACACTTCGATTGTCATGATGGTTGCAGGACTGGCGGGTTGCAGCAGCCAGTCGCCGGCGGATACGCAGGTCAATTGCGCCGACATTGCCTATTCGGTGTACGACCCGGTTGAACCGCTCAATCGCGGGGTCTTCGCCTTTAACCGGGTCGTTGACGATTACGCCCTGGCACCGATCGCTCGCGGCTATCGCTACTTGCCGAACTTTTTCCAGACGGGTGTGCATAACTTCGTGGAAAACTTCGGTGAGCCAAAGGTGTTCATCAACGACGTGCTGCAAGGCAACCCAATGCGTTCGGTCAACACGCTGGGACGCTTCGCGCTTAACACCACGGTCGGCGTGCTCGGCTTGATCGACGTCTCGGGCATGGCCGGCATACCGCGCCACGAGGCAGACTTCGGCCAGACGTTCGGCGTGTGGGGCATCGGTAACGGACCGATTCTCGAGTTGCCGTTATTCGGCACATCCAACAGCCGCGATGCGGCCGGACGAGTGCTGAGTTTTGTGGTCGACCCCCTGGGCAGCAACAGCGACACCGTCGAGACGCTGTCCACGATCAACACCGTCGGCGGCATCATTGACGGTCGCGCAGAAGCCTTGCCGCTGACCGACAGCCTGCAAAAACTGCCGGACTATTACAGCGCCTTGCGCAACGTGGTGGCCGAGCATCGCGCGGCGTTCGTGGCCGATGGCAAGCAAGGCTCACCGGATAACACCAAACCGCAATGCATAGGAGCATCGGCCGATGGCTTCTGAACAGCAAAGTCTGATTCTGCAGCAACGGGTGGCCTGGCAGGACCCGGCTAACCTGCATTGCCGGGAAATCACCCTGCGTCTATCGCCGGACTGTCGCCAACTGGTGCTCAGCCGCTACACCGAACACTACGGCCCGGCGCTGGTGCGGTGGATCGAGCGCAGTCATACGGTGATGGTGAGCGATGTGTTTCGGTGGCTGGTGGCGAATGGGGAGTTGGAGGTGGTCAGATCGGGAACCGAGTGACGATGATGTATTGTTGAAAATGATTGCCAAAACCCGGTTACATACTTTAAGCCTAAATGCCGCTCCAACACGCTTCATCGCATTGACTCCAGGGGATCCGTCGCCGAAAATCACCGCAATCGCGCCCAGACCTCTGGTGCTGGCTAGTCCGGCATTATGTTCGGGCCTTCTTTTTTCTGGGACATGGAATGTTGCAGCAATCAGCCCCGCCGAAACCGTTCCGGTCCTATCGTGAACTCTCTGCACTCCTCATCAAGCGAGGAATGCAGATCACCGATGTAGTGCGCGCCGAGCGCAAACTCAGTCAAGTTGGCTACTATCGACTAAGCGGTTTTTGGTACCCATGCCGAGAGTTCTTGCGCGATGCTGATGACCAAGTGGTCATCTGTAATGTCAGCAGAAAACCTCTGCGACAGAATATCTTCACGCCAGGCACCCACTTTGATGCTGCGTTTGAAATCTACCTTTTTGATAAAAAACTGCGCCAGTTGATGCTTGACGCCATAGAGCGTATTGAGGTGCACGTACGTTCAGTGATCGCGCACGAGGTGGGTTATCACGATCCATTGGCGTACCAAAGCAGCAGATTCATCAATCCATCGCAGACCCGGATGTTTAGTAACAGGCAGGGCCGGCAGCGTAACATCTGGAATGAGTGACTCAGCCGCCAAACAGAACAGATAGGGCGCAGCCGCGATGACAGCATCGAATGGCATCGACTTCACGGTAAAGCGATGCCCTTCTGGGTAGTAGTCGAGGCATGGGATTTCGGAACCGCATCGAAGTATTTCGAAATCCTCAAGGACTCGTATAGAAACAGAATCAGCCAACGGCTTGGCCTGAGGAACGCAAAGGTTCTCAAAGAATGGCTGCAGGAAATAAACACGCTCCGCAACCGCTGCGCCCATCACTGCCGTATCTGGAATCAGGTCTCGACGAACCCACTGCCCACCGTGCCTGAGAAGCCTTACTTTCAGCATCTCGCCCTGGACGCAAATGCACGCACTCGTCTCTACGGGCTGATCGCAGTTATTTGGTATCTCGTCAAAGCAATCGGCGCCAATTCAAAATGGATATCCCAAGTAGCTGACGTCATCGACTCCAAGCCGGAGGTGCCTGGCTGTCCATTCACCGCGCTGGGCTTGCCGAATGAGGCTGGCTTCCCCAGACAATTGTTTAATATTTAACCTTGCACCCTTTCCACGACCGACATCTGCGTTCCAGCAACATTGGCAACAATTCGTTGACACCACCTGCGGTATTATCTGGCGCCTTCGCACTTGGTTTTTGAATCGGATGTCCATGCCTTCGCCACTCCCCGACGCCTCTCACCCCCTCCCTCCCGTCCTGGTCGGCCCGCTGTTGCGGCGTCTTGAGCCAACGCGGGTGGTGTTGTGGCTGGTCGGGTCGCGGGCGTTGTCGCTGACGTTGCGTCTGCAAAACCGTGCCGATATGCGCCTGGATGCCGGGCAGTGCACGATCATTCCGGTGGGCGCGCATGCGTTTGTTCATTTGATCGACGTGGCGCTGGACACCGCCCTGCCCTGCGATACGTTGATCGAATACGACCTGCTGATTGATGACGCCGCGACGGGTATCGCCGAGTGGGCGCCGCATCTGTTGTACGGCGAGGCGCGGTCGCCCAATCTGGTTGTTCGCTCAAACATTGATCAGCTGCTGCACGGTTCCTGCCGCAAACCGCACTTCCCTGCGGCCGATGGTTTGCTGTGTGTGGACCGTCTGTTGGCGGCGGAGCACGAAGCGAAAGATCGCCCGGCGCTGTTGATGATGAGCGGCGATCAGGTGTACGCCGACGATGTCGCCGGCCCGACGCTGCGCGCGATCCATGCCCTGATCGAGCGGCTTGGCCTGTTCGAGGAGCAACTTGAAGGTGCCGTGGTCAGCGATAGCGCCAAGCTCTACGAACATGCCGCCAGTTATTACCACCGTGCGGATTTATTACCCGCGCTGCAGGGTAATGAGACGTTGCGTGAGCGATTTTTCGGCGGCGCGCGTAAGCCGATTTTCACCAGCAGCAGCGCCGACAATCACTTGGTGACGTTTGCCGAAGTCATGGCCATGTACTTTTTGGTTTGGTCGCCGACACCGTGGACACTGATCGCACCGAAGCCGCCGAAACTGATCCCCGAACGGCGCAAGCGTTATGCGCTGGAGCAGACGCGTATCGACGACTTCAAGGCCGGGCTGCCCGGCGTGGCTCGGGCCTTTGCGCACATCCCGTGTCTGATGATTTTCGATGACCACGATATTACGGACGACTGGAATCTTTCCGCGCAATGGGAGGAAACGGCCTACGGCCATCCGTTCTCAAAGCGCATCATCGGCAACGCGCTGATTGCTTATATGTTGTGCCAGGCTTGGGGCAACAATCCGGATGCGTTCGGCACGCTGCTGAAGAAGACCGCCGGGCTGATTTCGACCGGGGACGACCGGTATCTGGATAGCCCGGTGCAGGACGAGCTGATCGATGATCTGCTGAAGTTTCAGCGCTGGCATTACGTGCTGCCGACTAGCCCGGCCGTCGTCGTACTCGACACCCGCACCCGGCGCTGGCGCAGTGAGATGACGTTGAAGCAACCGTCGGGTTTGCTCGACTGGGAAGCGCTCAGCGAACTGCAGCAGGAGCTGCTCGATCACCCGTCGGCAATCATCGTTTCGCCCGCGCCGGTATTCGGCGTCAAGCTGATTGAAACCGTGCAACGGGTGTTCAGCTGGTTCGGTTTTCCGTTACTGGTGGACGCAGAAAACTGGATGGCCCATCGCGGCGCAGCGCAGGTGATCCTGAACATTTTCCGACACTCGCGAACGCCCGGGAACTACGTGGTGCTGTCCGGTGATGTGCATTATTCCTTCGTCTACGAGGTACTGATCCGACACCGCACGGCCGGCCCGAGAATCTGGCAGGTGACCAGCAGCGGCATCAAAAACGAATTTCCGCCAAGCCTGCTGGAGTGGTTTGACCGCCTGAACCGCTGGCTGTATTCGCCCCGCTCGCCACTGAACTGGCTGACCAAACGGCGGCGGATGCGCATCGTTCCGCATGTTCCCGAGCATGCTGAAGCAGGTGAACGGTTGTGGAATTCGGCAGGCGTCGGGCAGGTGTTCTTTAATGAAAAGGGACAGCCGCGGGAGATTTATCAGTTGAATGCGGACGGCTCGCCGAAGACGCGGATGGTCGCGCCTGAGGAGGATGGCGGCAGTTCGCCGATGCGTTGAGCGGGGACTACAACAATCACAGAAACGTCTCGGGGCATCTTCAACGATACTCAGTCCAGACGCAGATGCACCGTTTGCGTAACGACCACTCGTAGGTATCGCCTTGTCATCCTGTACTCATTTCTGTACGTTCCTTGCATCAAGCGAGGGCTATTCAATGCAAACCATCAACTACACCACTGCACGTGCACACCTTGCCGAAACCATGGATCGCGTCAACGAAGACCGTGCTCCGTTATTGGTAACTCGTCAGAAGGGCGAGCCGGTCGTGATGATGTCCCTGGCGGAATATAACGCGCTCGAAGAGACCGCCTATTTGCTCCGCTCACCCGCCAATGCTGAACGCCTGATCAAATCGATGGCCAATCTGCGTGCGGGGAACACTGAAACTCGCCAACTCATCGAAGAATGAACATTCAGTTCACGACTGAAGGTTGGGAAGACTATTTGTGGTTCCAACAAAACGATAAGGCACGGCTTAAACGAATCAATTTGCTGATCAAAGCCATTAAGCGTGAGCCGTTCGAAGGCATCGGAAAACCTGAACCGCTCAAACACAACCTGAGCGGCTGTTGGTCACGCCGAATTACTGGCGAGCATCGATTGGTTTATGCAGTTCAGGACGAAGAGATACTGGTGGTGCTGTGCAGATACCATTACTGAATTAATCACCCCTCACAGACTGCCCGACCAACCCCTCTGACAATCAGCTCGACCTCCCGCTGATCTATCGTCAGCGGCGGCAGCAGGCGGATGGTTTTACCGCGCGTCACGTTGATCAACAGGCCGTGATCCCGTGCGGCGATCAGGGTCAGGTCGCGGATGGGCTGTTTGAGCTCGATGCCGATCATCAGGCCCTGTCCTCGAATGGCCAGCACATTCGGATTGTCCGCCAGTTCGTTGCGTAATCTGCCCAGCAGCCGTTCGCCCTGAAGCCTGGCGTTATCCAACAGCTGCTGTTCTTCGATGATCTCCAGCACCGTGCAGGCCACGCGACACGCCAGTGGATTGCCGCCAAAGGTGCTGCCGTGGCTGCCGGGGGTGAACAGTTCGGCCGCTTTGCCTCGGGCCAGGCAGGCGCCGATGGGAATGCCATTGCCAAGACCTTTAGCGAGGGTCATGACGTCCGGGACGATGCCTTCGTGCTGGCACGCAAACCACTCGCCGGTGCGACCGATTCCGGTCTGGATTTCGTCGAGCATCAACAGCCAGCCGTGCCGGGTGCACCTTTCACGCAGGGCCTTGAGGTAACCGGGCGGAGCCAGGTGCACGCCGCTCTCGCCCTGAATCGGTTCAATCATGATCGCTACGATGCGCGAGCCGTGCGCCTGCTGCACTTGGTCCAGCGCCGGCAAATCTCCGAACGGCACTTTGACAAAATTCCCCGGCAGTTTGCTGAAGCCCAAACGAACCGCCGGCCCCTCGCTGGCGGACAACGTGCCGAGCGTACGGCCATGGAAAGCGTTTTCCATGACCACCACCAGTGGCTGCTCGATCCCTTTGCGCCAGCCGTACAGCCGCGCCAGCTTTAACGCAGTCTCGTTGGCTTCTGCGCCGGAGTTGTTGAAAAACGCCCGGTTCATACCCGCCAGCTGCGTCAGCTTGTGCGCCAGGCGTTGCTGCCAGTCGATGCTGTAAAGGTTGGAAGTGTGCAGTAACAGACCGGCCTGTTCGCTGATCGCAGCGACGATTTTGGGGTGCGAATGACCGACATTGGTCACCGCCACCCCGGCCACCGCATCGAGGTATTCGCGCCCGGCCTGATCCCACAGGCGCGTGCCCAGCCCTTTGCAGAAACTCAGGGCCAGCGGTTGGTAAGTGCTCATCAGGCAGGCGGCGGTCATGACATCAAGCTCCATCACAGGTCAGTGATTTGCAGTATGGTTAGCCACCTCAGCTGGATAAACGCTGCATAACTTCAATCTTTTAAAAGCAGAGCTTGATAATGAATCTGTTCCAGGCAATGACCGTTTACGTCAAAGTGGTGGAAGCCGGAAGCATGACCGGCGCCGCCGCAGCGTGCGAAATGTCCACGACCATGGTGGGCAATCATCTGCGCGCACTGGAGAAACGCCTGGGCGTGCGCCTGCTCAACCGGACGACCCGCCGTCAACGTTTGACGGAATTTGGCACCGCTTACTATCAGCGCTGCCTCGAAGTGTTGGGGCTGGTCGCCGAGTCCGAGCGCCTCGCCGAGCAAGCACTTGATGAACCCAGCGGCACGCTGCGGATCACCGCGCCACTGACTTTCGGCACCGAGAAACTGGCGCCGGCGCTGAGTGAATTCACCCTGCTGCATCCGCGGGTGAAACTGGACGTGGTGCTGACCAACCGCCGCCCCGACCTGCTCGATCACGGCTTCGACGTCGCGTTTCGGCTGGGCGTGAGCGAGCAGACCAACCTGATCGCCCGCCCGCTGCTGCCGTACACCCTGACCATGTGCGCATCGCCGACGTACCTGGCCCGCCGCGGTATCCCCGAGCAACCCGCCGATTTGCAACTGCACGACTGCCTGTCCTTCGCCTACCCGGCCGGGGATGACTGGTATTCGATGGAGAAGGAATGGCGCCTGAACGCGCCGGAAGGTGAAGTCACCGTGGCGGTCAGCGGCCCGATGCTGATCAACAGCTCGGCGGGCCTGCATCAAGCGGCGCGAAGCGGAATGGGAATCGTGATGCTGCCCGATGCTTTGGTGGAGCAAGACCTCGAAGACAGAAAACTGGTCGCCCTGATGGAAGATTACCGGCCACCGAGCCGGCCGATGCATTTGATGTACGCCCAGGATCGCTACCGTTTGCCAAAATTACGCAGTTTCGTCGATTTTGCACTGCAGAAATGGGGCGACCACTAGCGGGCCCGACTCGCCTTGAACTAATCTGCGCCACTGGCAGCTCACTGTGATCAAGGCGACAAGGAGAGTGTGATGGTGCAGACCTCGAACACT
The DNA here is from genome assembly GCF_054898145.1 of Pseudomonas sp. TMB3-21. Taxonomy (NCBI): domain Bacteria; kingdom Pseudomonadati; phylum Pseudomonadota; class Gammaproteobacteria; order Pseudomonadales; family Pseudomonadaceae; genus Pseudomonas; species Pseudomonas sp. TMB3-21. The sequence goes on from NZ_CM142718.1 coordinate 511,248, forward strand.
GAGTCACTGAAGCTCAATCTGTCGGATCTGAACGAAGGGATGCTGCACACCATTCTGGAGCTGGTCAGCGACGGGATTTGGGACTGGAACGCCAACACCGGGTTCGTTTACCGCAATCCCGGCTGGTACGAGATGCTCGGCTACCCTCCTCACTCCCTGAACAACACGGTGTTGACCTGGGAAAGCGTGATCCACCCGGATGATTACCCGCGGGTGATGGCGGTCTTCGATGATTATCTGAATGAGCGCGTGCCCCGCTATCAAGCCGAATACCGCTGCCGCATGCAGGACGGCAGTTACATCTGGATCGAAGACCGTGGTTACGTGCTGGCCCGCAACCCTGACGGTTCGGTGGCGCGGATGGTCGGCGCGCATCGCAGCATCGACGACAAAAAGCGTCTGTTCGAGGCGCTGGAGTTGCGCAATCGATCGCTTGAAGCCGTCGTCGAAGAACGTACCCGTGAGCTGTCCCAGGTTAATCAACAGTTACAAATCCAACTGGAAGAAAACCGCAAACTCGCGGAAACCGATGCACTGACGTCGATCGCCAACCGTTACCTCTTGAGCAAAGCCCTGCCGCAGGAGTGCGACCGTGCTCAGCGTTTCCGCCAGCCACTGTCGCTGATCGCCATGGACATCGACGACTTCAAGGCAATCAACGACCATTACGGCCATGCCCTGGGCGATGCGGCCCTGGTGCAAGTGGTCGAGAGCGTCAGGCGCTGCGTGCGCGAGGGCGATCTGCTGGCGCGCTGGGGCGGAGACGAGTTCATCCTGATTCTGCCCGACACGCCGTTGGCCGACGCCAGACTGCTCGCTGAAGAAATACGCCATTGCCTGGCAAGCCTGCCTGCGGTGGGTGATTTTCGCCTGACCCTGAGCTTCGGCGTGGTCCAGCGCTTTGACGAAGAACAGCAATCCGGGCTGCTCGCCAGAGCCGATCAGGCGCTGTTTCGATCGAAAGTCGCGGGCAAGAATGTGATTTCGGCGTGAGGGTCATTGATTCGTGACAACGCCGCGAAGGTCCAATAGATTAGGCGCCCTGAAAAGGCCCAAGGCTTTCTCGCCTCAACTCAAGTTAAAAGAAGTAGTGAAATTTCAATGTCCGATTCCAATACCGCCGAATCCGTAGTTACCCTGTCGTCCAAAGCGGAATACGAAAACTCCATCAATCTTTCACAGCACGCGCCACAGGCCAAGACCATCAGCGAGATGGTCCTGGACGCGTTCCAGTCCACCCGTGAGAGCGAGCAGATCCGCGAACTGCGCGCCGCCATCCGTCAGGCGCATGACGGTTTCGACGACGATAAAGCCTACGAGTTGATGGGCGAACTCAAGCAACTCAAAGACGCCGAAGCGGCGGACATTGCCGCTCTGGAAGACTTGAGCAGCAAGTTCCCGATCAGTCGCATTCTGTCGAGCTTCAAGGACGACCCGGCGTTTCAGGAAATCGTTTACGGGCTGGCGCTGAAGGTGTTGAAGCAAACGCACCAGGCGATCAGCAACCCGACCAGCGGCAAGAGCAAAGCGGCTCGCGCGAAGAAAGACGCCGAAGTGTTCACCATCAGCAAGGATGGCGAGAGTGTGACGTTGCCGCTGCGCACGCCGCGCTCGCGATTGAACGTGGACCGTAAAGCGCTGGAGTTCCTTGGCTTCACCTTCGTCGGCGAGGGCGATGAGGCAGAGCTGGAAGGCGATACCTTCCTCGACAATGCCGGGACCGAGCAAGCGGTCAACCGCAAGAACATCATCACCGCGCTGCAGCAGCAGACTGCGTTCGACGGGTACAGCATCACCGCGCAATAACGCAGAAACACCCAAGCCCCACGTTGCCCTGCAGCGTGGGGCTTTTTATTGCCTGCTTGATGCGCCCTCAGGCTTTCCAGAAACCACCACCTAAAGCACCCGCCAAAAGGTGGTTGCAAAGTGCCATATCCTTCAGCAGTCAATTCTGATCCTCGCCGCTACGCTGTCCCGTAACGGCACCAGAATTACTTTCCCCAACCCTTGAGCACCACGGGTCCGCCTGCGGGGAGCGTCAACTCACTTTCCAGCCCAAGACTTCAGTGGTGCGATTGCTGAGGTCATCATGCACGCAACCCCTTTATACCGTCAGTTAGCCAACCACTACCTCGACGCGATCCGCAGTGGCACCTTGAAAACCGGTGAACGGTTCCCGTCCATCAGGCTGATGATGGAAAAACACGCGGTCAGCCTGTCGACGGCGGTGCAGGTGTGCCGCGAGCTCGAGGACTGTGGTGTGCTGGAGGCCCGACCGCGGTCCGGCAATTACATTCGCCAACCCGACACCTTGATCAAACCCAAGACAGCCCCTCCTCCCCCGCTGGACAGGGATATTTATGCGGGCATTCACGAGCAAGTGTCGCTGGTGCTCAGGGCGAGCCAGCGCGCGACGATCAAGGTCAACTTCGCCAGCGCCTACTGCGCGCCGGAACTCTATCCGTTGAAAACCCTGCAGGACCACATGATCAAGGCCCTGCGCCGAGCGCCGGCAGTGCTGGGCACGACGGGCACAACCGCTGGCCACATCGCATTACGCACCGTGCTCGCGCGACGAGCGCTAACCGCCAAAACCCACCTGAGCGCCGAGCAGATTGTGATCACCCACGGTGCGACGGAAGCGATGAACCTGGCGTTGCGCGCGGTCACCCGGCCCGGCGACATCGTGGCGGTGGAATCGCCGACGTTCCACGGGTTGCTGCAAATCATCGAAAGCCTGAACCTGCGGGTGAAGGAAGTGCCGACGAGCGCCCACGCCGGGATCAATCTGTTCGCCCTCGAACAATTGTTGAATGGCCCGGAACGGATCAAGGCACTGATCGTTATGCCCAACCTGCAGAATCCGCTGGGCAGCATCATGCCCGACGCCCATAAGGCGCGGCTGGTGCAACTGTGCGCGGCGTACAACACGGTGCTGATCGAAGATGACACTTACGGTGAATTGGTCGATACCGACCAGCCGTGTTCCACGCTCAAGCACTGGGACCGCACCGACAACGTGATTTATTGCGCGTCTCTGAACAAAACCCTCGCGCCAGGCCTGCGGCTGGGCTGGGTCAGCGCGGGCCGGTGGCATGCCCGGGTGGAAATGCTCAAGCATACGCAGTCCCGCAGTTGCGAGACGTTGGCGCAATTGGCCGTGAGTGCGTTCATGAGTACGCCGTCTTACGAACGTTACTTACGACGTTTGCGGAAAACGCTTACCCGGCAACGCGAGCAAATGAGCGCGGCAATCCTGCGGTATTTTCCCGAAGGCACCCGTGTCACCCGCCCCGGTGGCGGCACGCTGCTGTGGGTGGAACTGCCTCGTGAGTATTCGTCCATGGCGCTGTTTCATGAAGCGTTAAAGGCCGGTATCCAGATTTCGCCTGGGGATATCTTTTCCAACGACAACCGTTTCAACCATTTCGTACGTATCGGCTGCGGCGCACCGTATTCGCCGAAGGTAGATGAAGCGCTGGCGACGTTGGGGCAACTGCTGAAACACCAGCGTTAATCACCACCAACCGTAGGAGCAAGCTTGCTCGCGATGAACGATGACGCGGTCATTCAGAAGGACCGCGTGATCGTTGTTCGCGAGCAAGCTTTGCTCCCACGGGGCTCGAGTGATTTTCAGCTCGGGTTCTGGTGCAGGCAGATGATGTGCGGATCGTCGTTCCAGTGCGGAAACAGCTCGGCGATCAGCGGGTCGTGGCCGGGGATCACATGATTTTCGCCATCGGCCAGACGGTCGATCAGGCTGAACCCTTCCAGCGTCTGCGCCATGTCATCGAGAATCGGAAACGGGCTGCGCTGGCGGATGTTCGCCCACAAATGCGCTGCGTCCGAGGCCAACACAATCCAGCCCCGCTCGGTGTGCACACGCACCACCTGGCTGCCGGGCGTATGCCCGCCGACACAGTGCAGCGACACGCCCGCAAGCACCTCGACCGTGCCATTGTGCAAACGCATCCGCCCTTCGAACAACGGCGGCAACGCCGACATCACGTCCTCGACCTCGTAGGTTTTGTTTACCGTGCGATGGGCCATTTTCGGCCCGGTGCAGAAACGCAGTTCCGCTTCCTGCAGATGCACCGTCGCTTTCGGAAACAAGCCCAGATTACCGGCGTGATCCCAATGCAGATGCGTCAGGATCAAATCATCAACCTGCGTCGGATCAATATCCAGCAAGCGTAGGGATTCTTCCGGCAGGCGATACATCTGACGGTCTCGCCGCTGCGCCGTCGCCGGCTGAAAACAGGTGTCCACGACGATGACGCGCTGCTCGTTGCGAATCACCCAGAAGTAATAATCCAGCGGCATCGACGCGTTAGGGTCGCCGCAGCAGGCATCGTAGAGAAAGTTTTCCCGCGCGGTGCGCTGGGCATTGGCGCCGACACGGATGGCGAACACTTCGTACACAGGAATGGTCATTTTCACTTCCCGGTTCACGCTGCGGCAGTGGTTTTGAGGGTCGGTCGAAAATCGAAGTCGATCTGCTCAAGAATGTCCAGATCCTCCGCCAAACGATGCAGGCCGCTGTAGTCACGCATGATCGTCGCGTTCTTGTTGCTCTCCCGCGTGTCAGCGATGATCTGCGCGGCGCCCTTGACGCCAAGCTGCGTCAGAATGGCTTCCCACATCGAGTAGTCCTGGGCGACAAAAGCACTCAGCGCCACCGACAAGGTGCGTGCGAAAAAGCTGCGTTGCACGTCAGGCATGTTCGCGTACATGACCTTGGCCACCTCGGCGAGAATCTTGCTGTGCGCATATTCATCGCGATTGTGCAGCTCGGCCACGCGACGGTTTTGCGGCTGGATAGTGTGGTCATCCGCGAGCAAATCCAGGTACGCGTTGACGCTGATTTCGGCCACCACTGCAAACGTGATCGCCGCCAGATCACGCTGCCATTGCTCCGGCAGTTCTTCGCGCAAGGCGATCAGGCGCAGGTAGGTCACCGACGGCGGCAGGTCCAGATCCTGATCAAGCGACCGCTGCTCTCTGGTTCGCTCGATGGCGCGCAGGTGCATGAGCGTGTGGTAGTGCTCATCGATCAGCGTCTGTTGCATCGCCTCGCGAAAATGCCAGTCGTCCTTGCCCAGATACTGATTGGCGATGACGCTCAGGGCCGGGTTGACCACATGTTCCTCGGCAGTGACGGTGCGCAGGTTGTAGCCGATCCAGCCCCAGGTCAGCACGCTGCTTTTGAGCTCATCGCTCAGCGCCTGGAAGGTCGGATGGTGGAAAAACGGCACCATGCATTCCGGGTAGTCCGCCAACGCCGGATCGAATGCTTCGCTGACTGCGAGCTTGTCCGGCGAACACACGGTCGCCCTTTTGGTCCAGGCCTGATTGAGCCGCACGACCAGTTGATGATCGACCTTGGCGATCTCGATTGCTGTTTGCATGACACGTTACCTGTAGGACGCGTACCCGCACGGGGTACGCCAATTGAAAAGTGCACGACGGATACATCAGGCCAGCCAATAGCGGGTCAGGTTCCGGGCCGGATCGGTGTAACGACTGCGGGCGTGGATCATGCGCCAGTTATCCCAGATCAGCAGGCAGCCATCAGGAATCAGCACCGGCGTGTTGTGCTGCACAAAATAGGCTTCGCCCAGCTTCGCGAATCGAGCCAGCGGCGATGAGCTGCCAGCGACCTTCGAGCGCTGCAAATCAGCCCTGGACGGGTTCACATCGCCGTAGTGAAACTGGTTGTAGCTGAAGCGGAAGATGTCGCCGTCCTCGGTCGGTGTGAGGATGTACTCCTTGACCCGACGCTGCGCGGCCTCGCCGGGTTTGGCAGTAGCGACGAACTCCACGGGCGTGTCATCAAGCCACTCGCGCAACGCGGGCTCGGTGCGCTGCAGAAACTGTAGAAACTGGTAGCCGTCGACCAACCCTGTGTGCCCGCCGCCGCAGGTTGCCTGTTGATGACAATGCAACGCCAGGTAGCGCGGCGGCGGCCCGTACACCGGCGCTTCGGTGTGCGGGCCGATGCCGTTCATGCTCTGGGAATACGGCAATTCTTCGTAGCCCGGCTTGCGGGTAATGGCGAAGGCAATTTGCCCGTTGAACTGCGGAATGATCTGACCGAACGTTTGCAGTGTGCCTACAACATCATCGGCAAACTCGTCCGGCGTCAACACCGCCCAGCCTTGTGCCGCCAATTCTTCGTGGCGGTGGCCCAGTGCAACATAAGGCTTGGATGCAACAATCCCTTGATCTGACATGGTGAAGTTCCTGGCGGTTATCAGGCGTTGACGGTTGTGGTGTAAGCGGCAATGAAGTCGCGGCAGGCACTGCCCGGTTGATAGCGCTGATGATCAATGCTCTGCACGGGTGTGATTTCGGCTGCAGTGCCTGTGAGAAAACACTCGTCGAAGTCGCCCAGCTCAGTAGGAAGAATCGTGCGTTCGACGACTTGATAATCCAGCGCCTCGGCCAGCTGGATCACGGTTTGCCGGGTGATGCCGTTGAGGAAGCAATCGGGCAGCGGCGTGTGCAGCGCGCGGCCTTTGACGAAGAACACATTGGCGCTGGTGGCTTCGGCGACGTTGCCGCGCCAGTCGAGCATCAGCGCATCGTGAAAGCCGTTGTTCTCGGCTTCATGTTTGCTCAGTGTGGCGATCTGATAATGCCCGGAAGCCTTGGCTTCGAACGGGCTGCTGCTCGGTGGCGGCCGGCGCCACTCGGCGGTTTTCAAACGGATGCCGGCCATGTGCCCGGCGGGGTCGAAATAGCTCGGCCACTGCCAGCAGGCGATGGCCACGTGCACACGATTAAACCGCGCCGAGGTGGCAATCATTTCACTGCCGCGCCACGCCACAGGGCGCAGATACCCGTCGACAACCTGATTGCGCCGCAGCAGTTCATGGCTCGCCTCTTCCAGCTCGGCAAGCTCGAACGGAATGGCGAAATCCATCAGTTGCGCCGAGCGATACAGACGCTGGCTGTGTTCACGCAATTTGAAGATTTTGCCGTTATACACGCGCTCACCTTCATACACCGTGCTCGCGTAATGCAGACCATGGCTCAACACATGCAGGCGCGCCTGCGACCACTCGACGAACTCGCCATCGAGCCAGATAAAACCTTCTCGCTGATCAAACGGGATGCCATTCATTCCCCATCTCCTGATGAATCGTCCTACGCCGTTTCGAGCAGGACCGGTATCAATTCGGGTGCTGCCACTGAGTCGGTCTGAAAGAAAAAACACCGCTCGCCGAAGGCCGGACGCAACTCGTCAAACCACGTCGCGTGAGGGTCGAAACGCGCATAAAACGTGCGCAACACCCACTGCGGATTTCGCGCCTGCAAAAACTGCAGCACGAAGACTTTTTCTCCGGCGACGGTTTCGATGCCGTTGATCAACACCTTGCCGTAGAAGGTGCTCATGGAAGGCCCGCGCACCGTGCGCGCCAGCCCGGAGACGCTGCGGTAGGCCGCCTGAAAGATTTCGAAGGCACGGGCCAGCGGCAGCGCGAAGTAATGGCTGGGCCCGGTGTCGCGCTCGACGAACATGTAATAAGGCACCGCACCGAGGCGTACCCCTTCCGTCCACAGCGCCGCCCAATCGCCCGGGTTGTCGTTGATGTGGCGAATCACCGGTGCCTGCATGCGCAGCGTTGCTCCCGTGGCACGAATACGTTCGACGGCCTGCCGGGCGATGTCCTGGCGGAGCTCAACCGGGTGGTTGTAGTGCCCCATGATCGACAGGTGTTTGCCCGCCGCGACAATCCGTTTAAACAGCGCCAACAGTTGCGGCGCGTCCTTGTCACTGACAAAGCGCTGCGGCCAGTACGCCACGGACTTGGTGCCGATGCGGATGCTGTTCAGATGAGGCAACAACAGCAACGGCTCGAGGTAAGCGGCCAGCGAACGGGTGTTCATGATCATCGGATCGCCACCGGTGATCAGCACGTCGGTGACTTCGGTGTGCACCCGCAAGTAGCTCACCAGCTCTTGCGATTCGCGCGCATTGAACTTGAGCTCTTCCTCGCCGATGAATTGCGCCCAGCGGAAACAGAACGTGCAATAGGCGTGACACGTCTGACCGGCGCCTGGGAAAAACAGTACGGTCTCGCGGTACTTGTGCTGAATGCCCGACAGGAGTTTTCCTTCAAACATCGCGCCGTTGTGCGTCAGCTGCCCGGCCGGATGCGGATTCATGCGCAGCCAGATGGCCTCGATCCGACGTTTGATCGCGACCGCATCGTCGGCCTCGATCAGTTGCTTGAGCGAGGCGTATTCGTCCGGCAGCAGCATGTCCTTGTGCGGAAAGGTCATGCGGAAAATCGGGTCGTCCGGGATATTGTCCCAGTCGATCAACGTGCTCAGGACATAGTCATTGGTGCGAAACGGCATGACCCTGGCGACGACGTTCATGGCTTCCTGCAACGCTGGCGTCAGCCTGTTCCAGTAAGGCGTCTCGCGAATGGTGCGCGAGTTATAGGGCTTGTATCTCTCGTGCTCCGACAGTCCCTGCATAGCGACGCTCCTGAATCGTTGTGGCGGTGACTACTGAATGGGGGGCGCTGCGCGCTCGATGTCCATCCATGCCCGAACGCTGTCGCGGTCCCACTGGCGGCGGACATAGTCGGCAAGTCGTGCGGGCATCGGGTCGCCGTTGGCGAGCAGTCGGTTGAGCATGATTGCCAGGTCGGTGTCGGCAATGCTCCAGGCACCGAACAGATGCTCGGCGCCCTCTTCCAGCAGCCGATCGGCGACGAAGAACAGTCTGCCCACGGCCGCCAAGGCGTCGTCTGACAGCGGGGTGTCTTTCTTGCCGAAGTAGATGAGGTCTGCGGGGCGTTCCTTGCGAATTACCAGCAGATCGCTGCGCAGCCAGGCCTGGAGCTGCCGGGCGCGAGCACGTTGCTGGATGTCGAGCGGATAAAGTTTGTTGTGCCCCGGCGCCAGTTCTTCCAGGTATTCAGCGATCGCCGACGATTCCGACAAGGCAAAACCCTGATGTACCAGCGTGGGAATTTTGCACGTCATGGAAATATCGCGATAACTGGCCTGATAATTTTCGCGTGCCTTTAAATCGAGCGTGACCAGTTCAAACGAAAGTTGTTTTTCCTTCAACGCTACAAATACCGACATTGCAAATGCGCTGACATAATCGGCGCCTAGATACAGCTCAAGCTTGGTACTTTCCATAGAACGCTCCTTTGCTCTAACCTCACAAGAGGTTGCTTGGGAACGATCGTATTGAGTTGGCTTTTCGCTGAATAGATACAGAATTTATTTGTTTCGACGGATACAGAAATTAAAAGCGACAGAAATAAAAAAGGGAGTCTGCAAAGCAAACTCCCTTTTTATAGCGAAGAGAAATTATTCCGGGACGATCAAACCACTGCCTCGGCGGAACTGCAGAGTTGCGCCATTTGCGGCATGTTGCTCATGTTCAGCATCGCCAGTGGCTGATCGCTGCTGTTGACGAATCCGTGCCGGGTCCAGGCCGGCACAAGCAGCACATCGCCGATGCTGACGCTGACGCTGACCGCTTGGGCGTCGCCTAAGGTCAACTCACCGCTACCGGACTGAATGATGAACAGGTGCCACCAGGCATGAGCATGGCCATTGAGTGTCCCGCCGGGCTTCAGCCACTGCATGGACACCGCCATCCCTGGCATCAGGTTACAGCCATCGGTGCTGTTGTGATGAGCCAGCGCGACAATATCGACATCGCTGGACTCGAGGCTTTGGCGCACTTGCGCAAGCTCATCACACCTCCACACTTTTGCAGTTTGTGGCGGCCGGTTCAAACTCTCGCGAAATTCCTGATACGGAAAATATTCGCCTTTACTATCATTCATGCACACACACCGGCTTATTATCCATTTGATCATTCGACACAGGGCCAAAAGCTAACGCTTTTAAAGTCACGCCACTTGCCTTCATATTGCCGAAGGGCGAAGCGCCACAATCATATCCACTTCGACGGCAGCATTTTTCGGCAGCTGATAAACGCCCACGGTGGTACGGGTATGTTTGCCCGCATCGCCGAGCACATGACTGAACACATCCGACGCACCGTTGGCGACTTCGCTGAGGTCGACAAAATCTGCCGTGGACTTGACGTACACGGTAACGCGCAGCAGCGCTTTGATCTTGTCCAGCGAACCGATCGCATCGACGATCAGTGCGAGCGCGCGCATGGCGCTGATACTGGCAGCCGTCTGGGCATCGCTCAGGGTCAGTTCCATGCCCACTCGCCCCGGGTACTGAATTTCCCCATTCATGCGCGGCACCATACCGCTGATGTACAGTTCATCGTGATGCCTGACGAGCGGCGCGTAATGGCCGCCAGCGGTGTTCTCGCCGTAGATGTCGTAACGCAACTCTTTCGCCAGGGCGATAAAGCGTTCATCACAGGACATTTTTTGCGCAAACATTCTTTGTACTCTCATGACGCATACTCCTGAAGAATTAGCCCGCTGCCCGTGCCGGTACTGCAAGACAGTTGATTTCAATGCGTGATTCAACGGCTTCGGCCAAACGCAGCAGGTCGTCGCTGAGTTGTGCGTAGTGTTCGTTGAACAGGACGATGTGACCGATGAACGACATGTTGTCTTTCACCACAGCGCTGACCGAATCGCCGATGCGTCGGCTGTACACCGCTTCCACCAGCTCGATACCCAGTTCCCGGGCGAGCAATTCAATGTCGGGGGCGGCGCGCAACAGGCCGCCGGCTGGGGCGCGCAGCAAACGGATGCCGCAATAGCCGCGAGCCACCGGTTGATGAGCTGCCGGCTGACCTTCCACGGCCCAGCGGACCCAGTGCTCCCAAGGATCGAAATCGACGAACGCCTGTCGCGCAAGGTCCCAGATGTGCATGCCGCCGGGGCGCATGTTGGTTTCGACGGCCGAGGTCAGGCCGTCGCTGCGCAGGAACACTTCATTGTGATAAGCGCCGTTATCCAGCGAGACCAGCGCCGACATGTGCTGCCCGGCCGCAGCGAGCCTCGCCTGTACCTCTGCCGTCAACGGTGCCGGTACGACCTGCTGGATTTCTGCGCGATAGGCGCCATCGGTGGTGGTCTTCTCGGTGACCCAAGTGCTGCCCGCGACAAAATCCCAGCTGTATTCGCGGGCGTTCTGGATCAACTCCTCAATGACGATACCGCCGGCGCGATACGGTTTGAGCGCCAGCCAGGCTTCTTCGCATTCGCACGGATGATGGATGACGCGGCACCCTCGGCTCGCGCCTTCGCACGCCGGTTTGATGAAGGCTTTGCCGCCCAGTTCGACCACTCGCTGGCGCAGTTCGCCGAGGCTTTCGACGCGCGCGGAGAATACCGGCCGGTAGTCTTGCGGCGCGCTGATCGAGCGGGCTTCCAGCTGGCGAAATATCTGTTTGTCCAATCCCGCGCGAGCCTCGGCGGGCGTGATCCCCGGCAAACCGAAATGCGTCGCCAGCGCCGCGCCGAGCAGCACGCCACGGTCGGAAAACGGCAACACACCGATCAGCTTCCAGCAGTCGGCACTCAGGCAACCCGCCACCCATTCGAGGGAATCGACCACACTTTCGGGCGCCAGCGAGGCGCTGCAGACGTGGTCGGCTACCTGATCGTCGCCGGGCCGGATGCCATCGACCACCAGGATCAACCGGGCGTTGTACAGTGTCTTGCAGAGGTCACGCAGCTTGCGGATATCGTCTACCCGATTGCCGTTGTAACCGACCACTACTACGCATGACGTGGTGTTCATGAAGCCTCCGAACTATGGAGTAAAAACGCAAACGCAATGACTCAGTCGTGCAGTGACGCGTTGGACTTACGGTTGAGCCAGTACCAGGCGAGGATGCCGCCCGCACCGATGGCGGCCAGGATCAAGGCGTTGTAGGGCGGTGGAACGACGCGCATGATCAGCACCGTCAGCCCGGCGCCAACGCCCAGCGAGACTTCCTTGACGAACATGTTGTTCTGCTTGACCGAGAAGTAGTCGAGGTAGCTGAACGCGCATTCGGCGAGGGACAGCAATGCAACCCAGATCAGCGCGCCGATCAGTGTGTCCACATGAAATGCGGCCGGTGATGAAAGGACGAGGAAGCCGCCGATGATGATGGCGATGACCGCGACCACCTTGAAGCGACCGGTACGCTCGATCAGTTTCATGACCGGCATCTGGGCGAACACCACCACCGCGCTGTTGAGGATCAGCATCAAGCCATACCAGGCGGGCAATTCGCCGGTCTTCAGCAGGATCGCCTGGGGCAGAATCGAGAACACGCCGAAGAGCTTGATGCCCATGATCAGGCCGGCGATGACCCACGGCAGTTTGTTGCGCCACCCGCTGCCATCATGGCTCGATGGATTGGCAACCAAGGGCTGCGTGGTGAACGTCGCGCCCATGGCGATCGGCAGACAGAGCAGGACAAACCCTGCGGCACCGAGAAAGAACAGGGTTGGCGTAAGCAGCGGCGACAAAAGGATCAACCCGGCCACCAGGCTGCCCATGTTCATGGCCACGCGGTTGTAGGCGGCGCCCTCTTTGGTCTGCGCGGCTTCACTCTTGATCAGGTAACCGGCGATAGCGATGCCATAGGCGAACAAGGCCGCAGCGAACATGACGATGCCCTGATTACTCGTGACCGCCAGCAGCACCAGCCCGAGCGCGGCGCACATCAGCGTGACGCTCAGGGAGCGACGGCCAAGCACCAGCAACGTCAGCGGCAGCAACAACAGCAAGGCGCGATAGCCGAGGGCGAGGATGCTATTGGTAGCCGTATCGAGCCAGACGTTGGCCTTGCCCAGCACTGCAAACAGCGAAACAGCGGTGATCATCCGGATCGTGAACAGGCGGATGTTGATCACTGGTTTGGCAACCGCCAGTGTGGTTGGAGCACTCATGCAACACCTCTGGAAACATCGATTGTTCAGGCGTCCAGCGCGAACAATCGGGAAAGTCTGTAAGGTGATGGTAGAGACACAGGCTTGTTCTGATCAGAGCAAATCTGATTAGAATCGAACGAAGTTTACTGCCGGAGAGACCAGTAAAATGCAGGTGCAGCGCGCAGTGATCGCCGCGATCGAGTTCCAGCCGGGAGTGCCGCTGGTGCAGCAGATCGTCGATCAGTTATCAACGGCAATCAGTCAGGGCGGGTTGCCGCACGGCGCGAAGCTGCCGCCGATTCGCGAGCTCTCTGACCTGATGAATGTGGGCAAGTCGACGGTGGTGGATGCGCTGGACCGCTTACGCGCCAAAGGCCTGGTGGTTTCACGCCAGGGCTCGGGGCATTACGTGCACCGCTCCAGCACCACGCTGAAAACCGACGCCGGCCCGGACTTGCAACCGCAGGACACCCTCAGCGTGGTGCGCCGTGCGGTGCTGCAGGACACCGGCGCGTTACGGCCCGGCGCGGGTTTTCTGCCCTCTTCGTGGCTGCCGGCCGATGAATTGCTCAAAGCCGTGCGCGGCACCTTGCGCGCGACTTCCCTGCGCATGGGGGAATATGGCGTAGCCGCCGGTTACGTGCCGCTGCGCGAAGCGTTGCAGGTCAAACTGGCAGCCATCGGCATCGAAGCGCCCGTGGACCAGATCGTCACCACGGCCAACACGGTGCAAGCCATTGATATGCTCATGCGCCTGCTGGTCAAACCCGGCGATACGGTGCTGCTCGACGATCCGTGCTATTTCACCATGCACACCAATCTGGCCTTGCACGGCGCCAAGGTGATTACCATTCCCCGTGGTTCGGAGGGTATGGACCTGGAGGCTTTCGAGCGATTGCTGATCGTGCATCGGCCCGTGCTCTACATGACCAACAACGTACTGCACAACCCGACCGGGCACTCATTCACTCCGGCCCAGGTGTATCGCTTGCTGGAATTGAGCCACCGCTACGGTTTCCACATCGTCGAAGATGATTTGTATTGCGACCTGCAACAACGCAGCACCCCTCGCCTGGCTGCGGGCGGGTTGGACAACGTCAGCTACGTTTCCGGCTTCTCCAAAACCCTGACCGCCAACAGCCGCGTCAGCTTCGCGGTGCTGTCACCGCCACTGGCCGCCCGCATGATCACCCTGAAAATGGCCTGCGGTGGCATGACGTCGGAGCTGGCGGAGCAGATCATCTGCACGATGCTCAGCGACGGCAGCTATGCCAAACACACCCGGCGCACGGTGGATCGCCTTTATGAGTCGAGCAGCCGGGTCACCCATTGGCTTCTCGAAGCTGGCTGCTCACTGTCATCGCTGCCGCACGAAGGGTTATTTCTGTGGACGCGATTGCCGGAAGGTTTTCATGCCGAAACCCTGGCCAGGAAAGGTCTGGACATCGACCTGGTACTGGCGCCCGGGACCCTGCTGAGCAAAGCGCCGGACGCCAGCCAGTTCCTGCGTTTCAACGTCGCGCACAGCGACAACGTCCAGGTGCGGGAGCGGTTTTTGCGGTTGCTGGACATGCAACGCGAGGACCCGTAGCGGCGAGCGTGCGTCTACGCAGTTCGACTATCCATTCATACAGCTCATACAGTTGCCAGTCGATCAACCATGTCAGGGAACTTCTCCACTAACCTGATCAACAAGGCAGCCTGGGCGTTAGGTTTCGACTTTTCCTGCTCCCAGTTTCTCAGTGTGCTCGGGCTGGTCCGAATACGCTTGGCAAAAACAGCCTGAGACATGTGTAGCTTGGTCCGCAGTGCGACGATTTCTTGTGCCCCAACATCTGGAGGCGGAATATCTACCACCGACGTGTTGCGCAGCGTGATCTTGCCTTCGCGTTGAGCTGCCATCTCTTCAACGCCCTGCATCAATTCTGCAAACAGGTCGCGCTTTTTCATGGGGTACCTCGTACTTTCAACTCTGTTTCTATGGCTTTCTTGAGAGCCTTTTCCTGGTCGGCCGTCAGATTCTCAAGCTCGTCTTTGTCATAAATGGCAAACATCCAGAATTGGCCATTATTCATAAGCCAATAATAGATTACCCGCAAGCCACCTCGCCTGCCTTTGCCTCTGCGACCGTCAGCCCAGCGCAGCTTGCGAAAGCCACCCGTCCGAGGCATGACGTCGCCAGCGTGTGGATTCAGCTGCATATGATTTTGCAGCGTTCGATACTCGTCATCAGTCAGATAATTGCCGACTGTGGCAGTGAATGATGTGGTTTCAAAGAAGACAGTTTGCATGGCCAAACTATAGGCAATTTGCTCACAGCTTGGCAATTGCAGCATGAGCCCTCAGACAAGCTGCTCCGCCCCCTTCAATACTTCCATCGCGAGCAGGCTCGCTCCCAAAGGAATGGAGGCGAACACAAGAATCGCGGCGACACTGAGTCAATTGTGGCAGCCAGCCTGCACGCGACTGAAACATCCGGTTCCAAAAAATCATCCAACAAAAAGCCCCGCTCTTCTCTCGAAGGCGGGGCTTTTCAATTCAGCAACCCAATCTCAAGGCGCGTAAGTCAGCAACAACTCACTCGGCACTTTGAAATCCAGCGACATCATCACGCTCAACGCGGTAATGGTGAAGATCGAGAACACGAACAGCTTGCGTGCCCAGACCGTGTCATCCACTGCCTTGTAACCGGTCCAGGCCATGTACAACCAGTACATGCCCATGGCGGCGGCGACGGCGAGGTAGCTCATGCCGGCGTAGCCGCTGAAGGTCAGCATCAAGGTCGCCACGAGGAAGGCCAGGATGTAGAGCAGGATGTGCCGCTTCGCAACTTTGATGCCGCGCTTCACGGGCAACACCGGAATGGAGGCGGCCAGGTAATCGTTGAAGCGGAAGATCGCAATAGCGTAGGAATGCGGCATCTGCCACAGGCTGAACATCACCAGCAGCGTCAGTGCAGCCATGTCGAACGAGTTGCTGACGGCGACGTAACCGATCACCGGCGGCATCGCGCCCGAAAGACTGCCCACCAGCGTGCCGTGCACCGACTTGCGCTTGAGGTAAAGGCTGTAGAAACCGACGTAGATGACGAAACCGATCACCGCGAACAAAGCGGCCAACGGGTTGGCCACCTTGTACAACAGCACAACACCGGCAACGCCGAGGACGGTCGCATAGATCAGCGCCAGCTTCAGGGAGATCAGGCCCTGGACCAGCACGCGATTCTTGGTGCGCTCCATCTTCACGTCGATGTCGCGGTCGATGCAGTTGTTGAAGACACAACCGGAAGCAACGACCAGGGACGTGCCGATCATGGCGGCCAGGAAAATGGCCAGATCGACATGCCCTTTGGAGGCCAGGAAAAATCCGCCTGCCACTGAAAGCACGTTACCGAAAATGATCCCCGGTTTGGTGATTTGGATAAAGTGCTTAAAGGACATTCGGAGTTTCCTCAGTGCGCCATCATGTTGGTGTGGATGCTGAACATGATCCACAGCGACAGGCCAACCAACAGGACGATCACGATCGCAGCGAACACAAACGCGATCACGTTGTTACGCTGAGCGGCCGAGCGGTCCAGATGGAGGAAGTACACCAGGTGCACCAGCACCTGGACCACTGCGAAGATCAGTACGATCCACAGGGTCATGGCTTTCGGCAGAGTCGGGTACATCACCAGGCCGAACGGAATGACGGTCAGGATCACCGACAGAATGAAACCGATAGCGTAAGACTTGACGCTGCCGTGGCCGGCGTCGTGGCTATCGTGGGAATGAGCGTTAGCCATTTACATAGTCCCCATCAGATAAACAACGGTGAATACGCAGATCCACACCACGTCCAGGAAGTGCCAGAACAGGCTCAGGCAGCTCAGACGGGTCTTGTTGGTCGCCGTCAGGCCGTTTTTCTGCACCTGATACATCATGATCGCCATCCAGATCAGACCGCTGGTCACGTGCAGACCGTGGGTGCCGACCAGGGTGAAGAACCCGGACAGGAAGCCGCTGCGGCTAGGGCCGTAGCCCTCGGCGATCAAGATGTGAAACTCGTTGATCTCCATGGCGATGAAGCCGGCGCCGAGCAGGAAGGTCATGCCCAGCCAGCCCAGTACCTGGCTCTTCTTGCCTTTGAACAACGCCAGCATGGCGAAGCCGTAGGTGATCGAGCTGAACAGCAGCAGAGCGGTTTCGCCCAGTACGTACGGCAGCTCGAAGATGTCGGCGCCCGACGGGCCGCCCGCTACGTTGTTAACCAGTACCGCGTACACCGCGAAGATCGACGCAAACAGGATGCAGTCGGTCATCAGGTAGAGCCAGAAACCGAATACGGTGATCTCGCCCGAGTCGTGGTGATGGTCATCGTGCCCATGTCCATCGACATGGGTGTGTCCAGCATTGGTCACTAAGTTCGACATGGTTTAAGCCTGTTCCAACGAGGTTTCAACACGGGTGGCATTGGCAGGAATTTTCCCGGCCGCTACCAGACGTTTGTGCTGCTCGGCTTCGATGCGCTCGATGACATCCACCGGCACCATGTAGCCCTGATCGTCACGGGCGGCATGGATGGTGAAATACACCACGGTGCCCACCAGGCTAACGATCGCCAGCCACCAGATGTGCCAGATCATCGCGAAACCGAACACGGTCAACAGAGCACCCATGACCACACCGGTCGCGGTGTTGTTTGGCATGTGGATCGGCTCGTACTTGGCCGGAGCCTGGTACGCGGTGCCGTTTTCCTTGGCTTCGGTGAACGGATCGATGGTTTCTGCTTTTGGCAGTACCGCGAAGTTGTAGAACGGTGGTGGCGACGAGGTCGACCATTCCAGCGTATGGGCATTCCACGGGTCACCGTGTTCGCACATGTTTTCCGGCTTGTTGCGGTCACGCACACTGACGTACAGCTGGATCAGCTGGCAGGCGATGCCCACAGCGATCATCACCGCACCGAACATGGCGACGTACAGGTACGGCACCCACTCGGGGTTGGTGGTGGCGTTCAAACGACGGGTCATGCCCATGAAGCCCAGAACGTAGAGCGGCATGAATGCGACGAAGAAGCCGGTGATCCAGAACCAGAACGCTGCCTTGCCCCAACCTTCGTGCAGCTTGAAGCCGAACGCTTTCGGGAAGTAGAAGGCGAAACCTGCGATGTAACCGAATACCGCGCCGCCGATGATCACGTTGTGGAAGTGAGCGATCACGAACAGGCTGTTGTGCAGTACGAAGTCCGCACCCGGAATGGCCAGCAGTACGCCGGTCATGCCGCCGATGGCGAAGGTGACCATGAAGCCCAGGGTCCACATCACCTGACTGGTGAAGCGCAGACGGCCCTGGTAAATGGTGAACAGCCAGTTGAATAGCTTCACCCCCGTCGGGATCGAAATCAGCATCGTCGCCAGACCGAAGAAGGCGTTGACGCTCGCACCCGAACCCATGGTGAAGAAGTGGTGCAGCCAGACCATGAAGCCCAGGATCGAGATCGCACCCGATGCGTAGACCATCGAGTGGTGACCGAACAGACGCTTGCCGGTGAAGGTCGAGATGACTTCGGAGAAGATCCCGAACGCCGGCAGAATCAGGATGTACACCTCGGGGTGACCCCAGGCCCAGAACAGGTTGACGTACATCATTGGATTGCCACCAAGTTCATTGGTGAAAATGTGGAAATCCATGTAACGGTCAAGTGTCAGCAAAGCCAGGGTAGCGGTCAGGATCGGGAACGAAGCCACGATCAGGACGTTGGCCCAGGTGCAGGTCCAGGTGAAGATCGGCATGTCCATCAGCTTCATGCCCGGGGTACGCATTTTCAGCACGGTGGCCAGGAAGTTAACCCCCGTCAGCGTCGTACCCAGCCCGGATAGCTGAAGTGCCCAGATGTAGTAATCCATCCCCACGCCCGGACTGTATTGCAGGCCCGACAGCGGCGGATAGGCAACCCAACCGGTCTTGGCGAATTCGCCGACGCCCAGGGACAGGTTGATCAACACGACGCCCGACACCAGGAGCCAGAAGCTCAAGGAGTTCAGGAACGGGTAGGCAACGTCACGCGCGCCGATCTGCAGCGGCACTGCAAGGTTCATCAGGCCGGTGAAGAATGGCATCGCCATGAAGATGATCATGATCACACCGTGAGCGGTGAAGATCTGGTCATAGTGTTCAGGCGGCAGGTAGCCAGGCGAACCCTCGGTGGCCATGGCCAGCTGGGTACGCATCATGATGGCGTCGGCAAAACCGCGCAGCAGCATGACCATGGCGACAATGATGTACATCACGCCGATTTTCTTGTGGTCGACCGATGTCAGCCACTCAGTCCACAGGTACGTCCACTTCTTGAAGTAAGTGATCGCAGCGAACAGCGCCACGCCACCGAGCGCGATCATGGCGATGGTAATCATCACGATCGGTTCGTGGAACGGGACCGCTTCCCAACTTAATTTACCAAACATCGTTTACTCCTCTGCCCCGGCAGCTGAATGCGAACTCATGTCCATCCCTTCCATGTTGTGCGCCACGTCTTTCTCTTTCTTCTCGTGGTGCATCGGCTTGCCTGGTTTCATGCCTTCGTACTTGTCGACGATGATCTGAAACAGGCCCGGCGTGACCGAGGAGTAGAGCTCGACTGGGTTGTTCTGGCTTGGTTTGGTAAGGGCTTCGTACTCAGCTTTTTCCAGCTGTTTAGGTGCCTTTTTGACTTCGCTTACCCAGGCGTCGAAATTCTCCTGAGAAGTTGAGATCGCTTTGAATTTCATGCCGGTGAAACCTGCGCCGCTGTAGTTGGCAGAGATGCCTTCCATTTCAGCGTCACGGTTGGCAATCAGGTGCAACTTGGTCTGCATGCCGGCCATGGCGTAGATCTGGCCGCCCAGGCCCGGGATGAAGAACGAGTTCATCACGGAGTCCGACGTCACTTTGAAGTTAACCGGCGTATTCGTCGGGAACACGATCTTGTTGACCGTGGCGATACCCTGTTCCGGGTAGATGAACACCCACTTCCAGTCCAGCGAGACCACTTCGATGGTGATCGGCTTGACGTCGGATTCCAGCGGACGGTACGGGTCAAGTTCGTGGGTCGACACGTAGGTCACGTAACCCAGGGCAATGATGATCAGCACTGGAACAGCCCACACCGCGATTTCAATCTTGGTGGAGTGCGACCACTTCGGCGTGTACACGGCGTTGGTGTTGGTCGCGCGGTATTTCCAGGCGAACAGGAAGGTCATGACGATGACCGGGACCACAACCAACAGCATCAGCAACGTTGCGGTGATGATCAGGTTGCGCTGCTCCAGGCCAACCTGGCCCGTAGGATTGAGCAAGGTCATGTTGCAGCCTCCCAGCAACAGCATGCTGAGCAGCGGCAATAAGCCTAGTAGTCTGGGGTACCTGTTTTTACTCATCTCACGACCTCTAAAGCAGCTTGCGCAATGCAGTTGGGTTTTGATCGCCAACACTTCACCCTGCCAAGGGTTGGCATTTCTCTTGATTGAATAAGGGCTGCCCGTCGCGCGTCAGACGCTGTTCGACAAATCCTGGGTCAGCGGTGAGTTCTTATTCGAATTCGTGGTCAAAGGCCTGGTTACAGACCAATTCCATTTGGTGCGGATAATGGGAAGGCACCGACACCGGGAGTCGCACGAAGCACACGCGCTTCTCGACGCCCTGTTAAGTGCTCAAAGGTGAGCAGTGCCGGGAATTCAGTGCGGGCGATTGTAGTTAGGTAGCGATGCAGAAACCACGTCTCATCCCGAAATAATTTATATCCATTCCAGCAACAATCATTCGCAGTTATTGCAAAAGCACCCCATGTTATCGAAATCGATTCTCAATAAAAACACCAAATTCAGTAGGTGTATCGCCCGCAATTCAGACAGCATCCACGGCTCTACGGCCCCCTGCGACACCGCCGCAGCCCCTATCGGGCAAGGCCTCTGGCAATTTGTCAAAGGCTGTTAAAACTGCCTGTTCAGGATTGTTACGTTTGTAATCGCAAGGCCTGCGAATGACCCGATTCGGTTGCTGCGTCGTCACAGATCCGTGCCTTCGCAACGCCCTACGACCGCACCGCTGTGACAACATGTCGCACATGTGCCACACCTCCGATTGCCATACATCACAAACTTTTTACGTGAGCTCTGAAACGCACAACGCCCCGGTGCTCTCTACGAAGACCGGGGCGTTTTTGCAGCTGATGGCCGTTTTGGCGACTGAGCTCAGCGCAGGGCTTTGCGGTTGCGCGAGGTGAGCAACGGCACCAGCACGATAACCAACACGAAGGCGACCAGCGCCCACTGGGCCAGCGACAGACCGAGGATCGGCGGGTACGGCGTGGAGCAGAAACCATCAACCTGGAAACCGAGCGGGAAGACTTTCGCCAACGGCAGGCCGTCGACAATCGGTTGCAGGACATCGATGCCGCAGCTGACCGCTGGATAGAATTGCGTGTAAACGTGATGACCAGCGACCGCAGCGCCGGCGATAGCGCATATCACCACCAGGGTTTCGAGCACGGTAATGCTGCGGCGGGTGCGCATGGCCGCGCCGACGAAGGCGAAGATCGCGATCAGCAGCAGCGCGTAGCGTTGAAGAATGCACAGCGGGCACGGCGCCTCGCCCAATACCACTTGCATGTAGAGGGCGCCGCCGATCAACGCCAGGCAGATGATGCCCAACAGCACCAGATAGCGCCGTTCACGGCCCAACCGCATTGTTTCTTCGCTCATCGCGTTTCCCTTCTGAATTTCGAATGCCCGCCAGTTTACACGCTGGCCCAGACCTTGGAGAGCCCGAGACGCATGGAATGGATGACGGGGAATAAACGCCAGGGCGGTTAAGAAGGGATTAAATTTGGGCTATTTCCTGAGATTTGCATGATCACACGATCGAATCGCCAGCAGGCTGGCTCCCACAGTTGAGCGTGTTCCAAGGCGAGACCTGGCGGGGGCTGGTCCACAGTTAAATGGATTCGCGAGTGGGAACCAGCCTGTTGATGCATTGCTGAGCGAGGGGTAGCCCGCAGGCTCCCACTCTGGAATGCACTTACCTGTGGGAGCCAGCCTGCTGGCGATGCGATGGCTCAGTCGCCGTAGATATCCGACTTGAAATACTTCTGGGAAATTTTCTGATACTCACCACTGGCACGAATACCGTCGATAGCCGTGTTCAGCTTGCTGACCAGTTCGGTATTGCCCTTGCGCACCGCAATCCCGGCGCCCTCGCCCACGTATTTCGGGTCCTTGAGTTCCGGCCCGACAAAGGCATAGCCCTTGCCGCGCGGCATGCTCAGGAAGTCGTTCAAGGGGATGGTGTCGGCGAAAATGGCATCGAGTCGCCCGGCAGCCAGATCCATATAGATCTCTTCGTTGTTGCTGTAACGCTTGACGGTGACACCTTTGGGCTCGAACACCTCGGTGGCGAAACGATCGGTGGTGGTCGCACGTTGCACGCCAACGGATTTGCCTTTGAGGCTGGCGTACTGATCGTCGACGGACGCGCCTTCCTTCATCACCAGACGCGAAGAGGTGAAGTAATATTTGTGGCTGAAATCGACCGACTTTTTGCGGTCTTCATTAATGGTCATGGACGACAGCGCCATGTCGATCTTCTTCACCTTCAGCGAAGGGATCAGGCCGTCGAATTCGCCTTCGACCCAGACACACTGCGCCTTCATCTGCGCGCACAACGCATTGCCGATTTCATAGTCGAAGCCGACGATTTCACCCTTGTCGGTTTTCGAAGCGAACGGCGGGTAAGCGGCTTCGACGCCGATGCGCAGCGGTTTTTCAGCAGCGAACAGGCTGGAGCACGTCAGCAGGCTGAAGGCCAGACCGGTGATGAGGGGGAGTTTCTTCATGTTCGTTCTCTCGCGGTTTGTTGTTGGTTTGGCAAGATGGAAGAAGAGCTGAAGCGGGGGACGATCTTTTTTGTACTTATAATTCCATACTGGACTTTTGCGTACTGATCGTCAATTGGGTGATTGGCCAGTTGTCGGAGGATTGAGCGGTGGATGTGAAGGCCTCATCGCGAGCAGGCTCACTCCTACAGCGGATCGGCGTGAACACAGATTCGGTGTTCAATAAAGAACCCTGTAGGAGTGAGCCTGCTCGCGATGGCATTCCTGAGAGCAGAGCAAATCTACTTCCAGCGATCCGCCGCGGCATGATCACTGTCGCGACCTTCGACCCAACGCGGCCCGTCGCTGGTGTTTTCCTTTTTCCAGAACGGCGCACGGGTTTTCAGGTAATCCATGACAAAGGCGCAGGCATCGAACGCGGCCTGGCGATGGGCACTGGCGGCGCCGACGAAGACGATCGGTTCACCCGGCTCGAGCGAGCCAATGCGATGCAGCACTTCCAGCTTGAGCAGCGGCCAGCGCTGTTCGGCCTCGGCGGCAATCCTGGCCAAGGCCTTTTCGGTCATGCCCGGGTAGTGTTCCAGAAACATCCCGGCGACATCGAGCCCGTCATTGAAGTCGCGCACATAACCAACAAAACTTACCACCGCACCCACCCCGACATTGGCAGCATGCATGGCGTTGACTTCAGCACCCGGGTCGAAAGCCGTGGGTTGCACGCGAATCGCCATGGCTCAGCCCCCGGTTACGGTCGGAAAAAACGCTACTTCATCACCGTCGCTGACCGGTTCGCCCAGCTGGCAGAGGTCTTCGTTGCGCGCACACATCAGGTTCTGCTCGGTCAGCACCACGGCGCCGTCACGCCGGGCCAATAACTCACGCACGTCATCAACGGTGGCAAAATCGCCGGAAACTTCCAGTGAATCCACACCGAGCGCTTCACGATAACGGGCAAAAAACCTCACGGTAATGTTCATGCCTGATCCGCCTGAAAATGCCCGCTCTTGCCACCGATTTTTTCCAACAGGCGCACGCTCTCGATGGTCATGCCCCGGTCGACGGCCTTGCACATGTCGTAGATCGTCAGCGCCGCGACACTGGCGGCGGTCAGCGCTTCCATCTCGACGCCGGTCTGCCCGGACAGTTTGCAACGCGCGACGATGCGCACGGTGTCATCGCCCTCAGCGCTGAGTTCGACCTTGACGCCGGTAAGCATCAGCGGATGGCACAGCGGAATCAGATCGCTGGTTTTCTTCGCCGCCTGAATGCCGGCGATGCGCGCCACGGCGAACACATCGCCCTTGGGATGACCGCCGCTGACAATCATCTGCAGGGTTTCAGGAAGCATGCGCACCAGCGCTTGCGCGGTCGCCTCACGGAAAGTCACGGCTTTTTCAGTGACGTCGACCATGTTGGCGCGACCTTGGGAATCGAGATGAGTCAGCACGGAGTTACTCCTGATCAGGAGTGGCGATTGTAAACCTGCGGGTCAATTTTCCGCACGCAAGTTTATCCGATCGCAGCAGATCCCCTTGTGGGAGCCAGCCTGCTGGCGATTGCAGAGTGTCAGTCGCCATAGATATTGGCTGACACTACGCTTCGCCAGCAGGCTGGCTCCCACAGTTTGATTTGTGTTGAACACAAAAAAAACCGGGCGACCTGTGACGGCCACCCGGTTTGGGTGATGCAGTTACAAATGCGATTCAGCGTATTCAGCCAGAATCGACCGAGGCACCCCTTGCAACGTGATGTGCACGCCGTTCGGGAAGTCCTTGAAGCGCTCTGTCAGGTAGGTCAGCCCGGAACTGGTCGCGGACAGATAAGGAGTGTCTATCTGCGCCAGGTTACCCAGGCACACCACTTTGGAGCCAGCGCCGGCACGGGTGATGATGGTTTTCATCTGGTGCGGCGTGAGGTTCTGGCATTCGTCGATCAGAATCAGGCTCTGCTGGAAGCTGCGACCCCGGATGTAGTTGAGGGATTTGAACTGCAACGGCACTTTGCTGAGGATGTAATCGACGCTGCCATGGGTGTTCTCGTCATCCATGTGCAAGGCTTCGAGGTTGTCGGTGATGGCGCCCAGCCAAGGCTCCATTTTTTCCGCTTCGGTGCCGGGCAGGAAACCGATTTCCTGGTCCAGACCCTGCACGCTGCGCGTGGCGATGATGCGGCGATAACGTTTGCTGA
This sequence comes from Pseudomonas sp. TMB3-21, assembly GCF_054898145.1. NCBI lineage: Bacteria > Pseudomonadati > Pseudomonadota > Gammaproteobacteria > Pseudomonadales > Pseudomonadaceae > Pseudomonas > Pseudomonas sp. TMB3-21. The sequence continues at coordinate 536,129 of NZ_CM142718.1, forward strand.
CCATGGTCTGCTCGATCGCAGCGGCCAGGGCAAGGATGGTTTTACCGGAACCCGCCGCGCCGGTCAGGTTGACCAGGTGAATGTCCGGATCCAGCAGCGCGTACAACGCCAGGCTCTGATAAATGTCGCGCGGTTTCAGACCCCAGGCTTCCTGGTGCAACAAGGGTTCCTGGTGCAGGTCGAGAATCAGCAGCCTGTCTTCTTCGATTTCCTTGATCCAGCCGACAAACCCCTGCTCGTCGATGATGAACTCGTTAATGTGCACCGCCGGCAGGTTGTCGATCAGTTGCACCTGGTGCCAGGTGCGGCCATGGTCCTGACGGGTATCGACATTCTTCACACGGTCCCAGAAGGACCCGTCCATGTTGTGGTAACCATTGGGCAGCAGCGACACGTCGTCGACCAGTTGGTCGGTGCTGTAGTCCTCGGCCGCGATCCCGCAAGCGCGGGCCTTGAGGCGCATGTTGATGTCTTTGGTGACCAGCACCACGGGCAGCTTGGGCTCGCGAGCGTGCAGGTCGATCAACTGGTTGATGATGATGTTGTCGTTCAGGTGTTCGGGCAGAATGATATTGGGCTCGGCGCGCTTGCTCATCAGAATCGACAGCAAACCTTTGGGCCCGCCTTTGCCGCGCTGAATCGGCACGCCCAGTTCGACGTCTTCCGGGCTGGCATCGCCCAGGGTCTTGTCAATCAGACGAATCGCCTGACGGCATTCCGCAGCCACGCTGTGATGCCCGCTCTTGAGCTTGTCCAGCTCTTCCAGCACGGTCATCGGAATTGCGACGTGGTGTTCTTCGAAGTTAAGCAGGGCGTTTGGATCGTGAATCAATACGTTGGTATCGAGTACATAAAGGATTGGCTGGTTGGAGGAAGAACTACGTCCGTGGTCATCCATACTCGGTCACCTTTGTGGGAGCCATTAGACGCAATACCTGAGCGGTGCTGCGCCTCGAAGTGACTGCCGAATTCACCTGCAAGGGATCAAGTGAACTGCACACACAAACTGGGTCTTGGGAGACGCCACCTGTGTTGCAGGTTTCGGCGGTCTGCTTTCGTAATACTCCAAAACATGTGACAGGAAAAAGCACTTTGACGTTTTTTTGAAGTTTATTTTTCAGAGTGACCAATAACACTTGGCGGTAGGCCATCACCCCGTTAAAGTCGGAAGTCCGCCTGCATCGAATGCTGCTTCAAAATCGCCTTTGGCCCAATGTTCCCGGGCTTTGTCGAACTCAGCGAAACGCCTCCTGACAATCCTCCCAGCCGATTCCGCTGTGCGCGGTTTGCGTCATCAGCCAGGGCACTGCCGTCTTCACGCCGTCCTGCTTCGCATTGAAATTGATCACGCCGTGGCGCCATAGCAGCATCAGGGTCAGAACGCGTTGCGCGCTCTGCTCGGCCTTGAGCTTGCCAGCGCCGTCCTGGGCATCGATGTCCCACAACGCGACCTGCAAACCCTGGGCCTTGAAGAAGCCTTCAGCATCCGCACGGCGCTGGCCATCGGGCGGACGGAACAGCGGCACGAAGTTCTCCGGCAATTTGCTTTTGACCAGTTCGACGCTGCGCCGCACCGAATCCTGCCAATCCTGCCAATGGCTGTGGGAGCGGAACTCCCAGCCTTGGACGCCGATGCATTGCGTTGAATAGAGCGCTTGCAGGCTGGCCACCGAACTTTGCGCCAAACGCGCCTGAATGTCCTTGCCGAGGACGAAGAAGGTGCCGTTCAGGTTGGCTTTGCGCAGGTAATCCGCAAGCCAGGCGGTATTGTCCGGCGCGGCATTGGCGGCACTGTCGAACGACAGCAGAAACAGCCGGTCATGCATCGCCTCGCCGTTGCGCTCATGGTCGCCAAAAAGATCGACTTCGCTGCTGGTCTGCGGGAACAGCGCGGCTTTACGCAACTGTTCGTCCAGGTACAGGACGTGGAACACACGACTCGGTTCGGCCCACTTGATGTAATAGCTGTCGTCGCTGATCTGAAACTTGGCGGCTTGCTGACGCAAAGTGTCCATGTCTTCGACGAGGAAACAGAAAGAGGCATCCTGATCGCAGCTCTGTTGGGCGAAATTGTAATTGCTCAGCAGACGCTGCCACATGCGCTGACGCAGGCGGTTGATCGAGTCGACGTTGACCGTGCGCAGGTTAAGGCGCTGGGCCAGGCTGGTTTCATCCAGGGATTCGGTGGCCAGCAGAATGCGCGCGAACATGAGAATTTCCGCCCGCGACGCGACGTCGAACATCGTCGGGCTGCTGAGCTGCTCCGGCCAGGTGCTGCGATCAAGCGTCGCCACGTCGCCCGGCGCCGCCAGGGCACCGCAGCTTAGAAGCCACGCCGAGAATAAAAGAACAATACGCAATGGGATGTCTCCATAACAAAACCCGCGCGGCACTATATCGCGGGTAGATGAAAAGATCGCAGCCTCGCGGTGGGGGGCACGACAGCTCCTACAAACTTGAGCCCCTGTAGGAGCTGTTGAGTTCCTCCATCGCGAGGCTGCGATCTTTTGCATGACACCACTGATCACCTATGAAACCCATAGCTGGAGTCAACACGCTCTACCCCCTAGAATCGCCACCACGTTTAAAGGAGACGACTTCATGCTGATGGTGATTTCCCCAGCCAAGACCCTCGATTACGAAACACCGCCGGCGACCCAGCGCTTTACTCAGCCGCAATACCTTGACCATTCCCAAGAGCTGATCCAGCAATTGCGCGAGTTGAGCCCGGCGCAGATCAGCGAGTTGATGCATGTCTCCGACAAGATCGGCGGCCTCAACGCCGCGCGTTTCGGCAGCTGGACGCCCGCCTTCACCCCGGAAAATGCCAAACAGGCATTGCTCGCTTTCAAGGGCGACGTTTACACCGGGCTGAATGCGCAAACCTTCAGTGAAGCCGACTTCGATTACGCTCAACAACATTTGCGCATGCTCTCCGGACTCTACGGCCTGCTGCGCCCACTCGACCTGATGCAACCCTATCGTCTGGAAATGGGCACCAAACTGGCTAACGCGCGCGGCAAGGATTTGTACGCCTTCTGGGGCACGCGAATCAGCGAATGGTTGAACGAAGCCTTGGCCGATCAGGGTGATAACGTGCTGCTGAACCTGGCGTCCAACGAGTACTTCTCGGCCGTCAAACGCAGCGCCTTGAAGGCCCGCATCATTAATACCGAGTTCAAGGATCTGAAAAACGGCCAATACAAGATCATCAGCTTTTACGCGAAAAAGGCTCGCGGCATGATGAGCCGCTTTGTCATTGACGAGCGTATCGATGACTACGCGGGACTCAAGCAGTTCGATGTTCAGGGCTACCGCTACAGCACCGGGCACTCCACGCCGGACAACCTGGTATTCCTGCGCGACCGCGCACCGGAGTAGCGCACCCTGTTAGCGCACTGCAACTCAAACTTGGTAGTGCGCCTTCGTTAAACTGTCCAACAACTTCCGCTACTGTTTGCCAAGCTCTTGGCGCCAATTAAACAACAACTACTTATCTAACTTTTATTTCACTCGACATCTTTCGAGTTTTTTTGTGCTGGCACGAAAAAATTTTTTTGATAGTGGCACAAAAATATCTCACACCTCTAAACCCCTGTTTACAAAGGCTGCGACGGATGTGCCAGCATTTTGAAACCACCGCCATACAGTTCAATATTTCAAAAAATTTCGAATTTCGCGATGGGCGGCCAGGAACTATGTCTACACTCGCAGCTCATACCACCGGTACCGATTATCTCTGAACATGTACGAGATAACTTACGCAGGGCTGAAACCCACATAGCAAAGTTGTCACAATAACTTTGGCTAAATGAGCTCTGCCTCGGGCACCGCCGGCTGACTCGCAGGATTGCACCATTGTCACCCCCTGCACAGCCGAGGCGACATTTTGACAGCGTGCTTTTCGGAGCACCTAACCGCTTGATTTTTGGGCGATGGGCCTGACGTCGAGCGAGCAGGATTTTTGCACAAAGGACCTCAGGCCAGAGGATCCAGCTGCATAACAGGGCAAGTCATAACAATAAGGCCTAGTTGCGCACATCTTGAGTGCATTTATTTGGACACTCGGAACTTAGATGCCTGCACACGGCACCGTGGCGCTTGCTTGCCACACTTCCGAGTGCGCTATGACCACTGGACACCATAACTTCAGCCATCTAATGGCTTGTTGAAAACAGTCTTGATTTCGATTAACGAGAGGTAAATGCGATGCGCATCAGCATATTTGGTTTGGGTTACGTGGGTGCAGTATGTGCCGGTTGCCTGTCTGCTCGGGGCCATGACGTCGTAGGCGTGGATGTTGCCAAAGACAAGATCGACATGATCAACTCCGGCAAATCGCCAATCGTTGAACCGGGTCTGGGCGAACTTCTGGCGAAAGGTATCGATACCGGCAAACTGCGCGGTACGACCAACTTCGCCGAAGCGATCCGCGACACCGACGTGTCGATGATTTGCGTTGGTACGCCGAGCAAGAAGAACGGCGATCTGGAACTGAACTACATCGAGGCCGTGTGCCGCGAGATCGGTTTTGTTCTGCGTGACAAGACCACCCGCCACACCATCGTGGTTCGCAGCACCGTGCTGCCGGGCACCGTCGCAAACGTCGTCATCCCGATTCTCGAAGATTGCTCGGGCAAGAAGGCCGGTGTTGATTTCGGCGTAGCCGTCAACCCTGAATTCCTGCGCGAAAGCACCGCGATTGCTGACTACGATCATCCTCCGATGACCGTTATCGGCGAGTTCGACACTGCATCCGGTGACGTTCTGCAAGCGCTGTACGAAGAGCTCGACGCACCGGTCATCCGCAAGGACATCGCTGTTGCAGAGATGATCAAGTACACCTGCAACGTATGGCACGCCACCAAGGTGACCTTCGCCAACGAGATCGGCAACATCGCCAAAGCTTGCGGCGTCGATGGTCGTGAAGTGATGGAAGTGGTCTGCCAGGACAAGCAACTGAACCTGTCGCAGTACTACATGCGTCCTGGTTTCGCCTTCGGCGGCTCTTGCCTGCCAAAAGACGTACGCGCCCTGACCTACCGCGCTGGCGCTCTGGATGTGGAATCGCCGCTGCTGAACTCGCTGATGCGCAGCAACGAATCCCAGGTGCAGAACGCGTTCGACATCGTTTCCAGCCACGACAAGCGCAAAGTTGCCCTGCTGGGCCTGAGCTTCAAGGCCGGTACCGATGACCTGCGCGAAAGCCCGCTGGTTGATCTGGCAGAAATGCTGATCGGCAAAGGCTACGACCTGAGCATCTACGACGCCAACGTTGAATACGCCCGAGTTCACGGTGCGAACAAGGATTACATCGAGTCGAAGATTCCTCACGTCTCGTCCTTGCTCAACTCCAACTTCGATGAAGTGATCAACAACTCCGACGTGATCATCCTTGGCAACCGGGACGAGAAATTCCGCGCCCTGGCGCAGAACGCTCCGGAAGGCAAGCAAGTGATCGACCTGGTCGGTTTCATGTCTAAAGCCACCAGTGTGAGTGGCCGGACTGAAGGCATCTGCTGGTAACCGGCAGGTTGTAAGCGCTTTGCGCTGATCGCCAGCGAGCCGGCTCCTACAGACCAACTCGGTTCTGTAGGAGCCGGCTTGCGGGCGGTAGCGTCCCCAAGGACGCCACAACCTTCGGCATTTTACGCCTGCCTTAACCCCATCGGGCCACCCCACAGGCTCGCCCGAGATCGAGACGGATGCAGATTATGCACAGGCTAAAGCACGGCCTACTACAGGCCGCCGGTTGGCTGTTTTACCTGATTTTGTTAATGGGCCTCGCCATGGCGTTGCCTATGTCCACGTTCGACTCTCAGTCGAAGGACTTCATTTTTCTGATCGGTATCGTCGGTATCTGGCGCTACTCGATGGGTGCCACGCACTTTCTGCGCGGCATGCTGTTTCTGTACGTGGTCTACCCGCACCTGCGGCGCAAAGTGCGCAAGCTGGGTAAAGCGGCGGACCCGTCGCACGTGTTCCTGATGGTCACCAGTTTCCGTATCGATGCCCTGACCACCGCGCAGGTGTACAGCTCGGTGATTCGTGAAGCGATCGATTGCGGCCTGCCAACCACGGTGGTGTGCTCGATCGTGGAAATGTCCGATGAACTGCTGGTGAAAAGCCTGTGGTCGCGGATGAATCCACCGGAGCGCGTCAAGCTCGACTTCGTGCGCATTCCTGGCACCGGCAAACGCGATGGCCTGGCTTACGGCTTCCGCGCGATCTCGCGGCACATGCCCGACGACCGCGCTGTTGTGGCTGTGGTCGATGGCGACACCGTGCTCGCTGAAGGCGTCGTGCTCAAGACCGTGCCGTGGTTCCAGATGTTCGGCAACGTCGGCGGCCTGACCACCAACGAGTTCTGCGAAGTACGCGGCGGCTACATCATGAGCGAGTGGCACAAACTGCGCTTCGCTCAACGCCACATCAACATGTGCTCGATGGCTTTGTCCAAACGCGTCCTGACCATGACCGGCCGGATGTCGGTATTCCGCGCTACCGTGGTGACCAATCCGGACTTCATCGCCGACGTTGAGAGCGACTCGCTGCAGCACTGGCGCCTGGGCCGCTTCAAGTTCCTGACCGGTGACGACAAGTCGAGCTGGTTCAGTCTGATGCGCCTGGGCTACGACACGTTTTACGTGCCGGACGCGGCGATCCACACCGTGGAACACCCGCCGGAAAAAAGCTTCATCAAGGCCAGTCGCAAACTGATGTTCCGCTGGTACGGCAACAACCTGCGTCAGAACGCTCGCGCGCTGGGCCTGGGTGTTAAACGTCTGGGTATGTTCACCTCGGTGGTGCTGTTCGATCAGCGCGTTTCGATGTGGACCTCGCTGCTGGGCCTGACTGTGGCAATCATCGCCACCTTCAAGTACGGCACCGCGTTCATCCTGGTTTACTTGCTGTGGATCGGCATCACCCGCCTGATCCTGACCCTGTTGCTGGCCTGCTCCGGTCACACGATCGGCCCGGCCTACCCGGCGATTCTCTATTACAACCAGATCGTTGGCGCGCTGGTGAAGATCTACGTGTTCTTCCGCCTCGACCAACAATCATGGACTCGCCAACCCACAACCCTGACCCGTGATCTCGCCAGCTTTCAACGTTGGTTCAACACCTGGTCGTCTCGGACCATGACCTTCTCCGCCGGCAGCATCTTTGTCGCCGTCCTGCTGATGATGGTCTGACCGCCCCTTATTGAATTAACAAGGAAATTGCCCCTATGAATACCGCCGTCAACGCTAACGTAGTGCACGAATCAGAAGCCCAGCGCCAGCACGCCCGAGTGAAAATTCCGGCCAAGCTGCGTTTTTTCGGTCCTGACCGGACGCCGCTTGAAGCCAAAGTGCTCGACCTTTCCGCCGGTGGCCTGGCGTTCAACGCCGGTCAGCTACCGCTGAAAGAGGGCGATGTGCACAAGGCACGTCTGCAATTCGTGATTGATAACCTTGGCCTGGCCATGGACGTCGAATTGCAGGTTCGTTCCATTGACCGCCCGACCGGTCGTGTCGGTTGCCAGTTCCAGAACCTGGAGCCGCAGGACATTTCGACCCTGCGTCACCTGATCACTTCGCACCTGGCCGGCGACGTCGTCAGCGTGGGTGAAGTGCTGGCGACTCTGCAGCGCGACAACTTCACCAAAGCGCGCAAGGTCAAGGACGGCGGCCACGGCATGAGCGCGTTCGGTCGTCTGCGTGCAGTGACCTTCAGCCTGGCGATTTTCCTGGTCGGTCTGGCGGCGTTCGGCTTCATTTTCAAATCGGTATACGGCATGTACTTCGTCAGCCACGCTCAGGCCGGTCTGGTCAGCGTGCCGGGCATGAACATCACCATGCCGCGTGACGGCACCGTGCAAAGCCTGGTGAAAACTGATGGCGTTGCGGCCAAAGGCGCCCCGCTGGCGACCTTCAGCACCAGCATGCTCGACGTGCTCAAAGGCCATCTGAACGAAGATCAGTTGAAACCAGCCAATGTCGAAGACCTGTTCGGCAAGCAAATGACCGGCACCCTCACTTCGCCGTGCGATTGCACCGTGGCGCAGCAGCTGGTCGCCGATGGTCAATACGCCAGCAAGGGTGACGTGATCTTCCAACTGGTACCGCGCAACAGCGAAGCCAACGTTGAAGCCCGCTTCACCTACCGTCAGTTCGCCGACGTGCGTCCAGGCTCTGCGGTCAGCTTCCAGATCGCCGGCGAAGACACCGTCCGCACCGGCAAAATCGTCAGCAGCACCAGCCTGAAAAGCGCCGACCTGTCTTCCGACATCCGCGTCCTGATCCAGCCGGACGAGCCACTGGACAGCAAGTTCGCCGGTCGCCCGGTTGAAGTGAACAGCGACCGCGGCCCTAACCTGAACTGGCTGATCGACAAAGCCATGGCTTCCGGTCTTTAAGTCGAGGACATGCCTGTGACGATTCCATTTATCCTCAGAACACCGCAATCCCTGTGGGAGCGAGCCTGCTCGCGATGGGATCGGCGCGATCTGTCTGAAGCATCTGCGCGCGTGAATCGCCAGCAGACTGGCGTCCACAAAGGTTATGCGTTGTGTGCAGTGGCGTTGGCCGTCAGCCTGGCCGGTTGCGCCGGTCTGCCCGACCAGCGTCTGGCCAACGAAGCCCTCAAGCGCGGCGACACCGCGCTGGCGGCGCAGAATTATCAGCAACTGGCCGACCTCGGTTACAGCGAGGCCCAAGTGGGCCTCGCCGATATCCAGGTCGACAGTCGTGACCCGGCGCAGATGAAACAGGCTGAGGCGACTTACCGCGCTGCGGCCAGCGTTTCGCCGCGGGCCCAGGCTCGCCTGGGTCGTCTGCTGGTGGCCAAGCCCGGTTCCACCGAAGCCGAACAGCACGAAGCCGAAGGCCTGTTGAAGAAAGCCTCGGCCGCAGGCGAAGGCAACACGCTGATCCCGCTGGCGATGCTCTACCTGCAATACCCACACAGTTTCCCCAACGTCAACGCACAACAGCAGATCAGCCAATGGCGCGCTGAAGGCAAGCCGGAAGCGGGTCTGGCCCAGGTGCTGCTCTATCGCACCCAGGGCACTTACGACCAGCATCTGGACGAAGTCGAAACCATCTGCAAAGCCGCGTTGAACAGCACCGACATCTGCTACGTCGAACTGGCCACGGTTTACCAGAAACAAGGCAAACCGGAGCAGCAAGCCGAGTTGATCAAGCAGATGCAGGCCGGCTACAGCCGCGGCACCGTTTCCGCGCAACGCGTGGACAGTGTCGCGCGCGTGCTGGGCGACGCCACCCTGGGCAAGACCGACGAAAAAACTGCCCAGGCGCTGCTGGAAGACATTGCTCCGGGTAACCCCGCTTCGTGGGTGAGCCTGGCGCAATTGCTCTACGACTTCCCTGAACTGGGCGATGTCGATCAGATGATGAAGTACCTCGACAACGGCCGGGCTGCGGACCAACCGCGCGCTGAACTGTTGCTTGGCAAGCTGTACTACGAAGGCAAAATGGTACCGGCGGACGCCAACCAGGCCGTAGCTCATTTTCAGAAAGCCGTTGGCCGCGAAGTGGCCGCCGACTACTACCTCGGCCAAATCTATCGTCGCGGTTACCTGGGTCAGGTCTATCCGCAAAAAGCGCTGGATCATTTGCTGACCGCTGCACGCAACGGTCAGAACAGCGCCGACTTTGCTCTCGCCCAGTTGTTTTCCCAAGGCCGGGGCACCAAGCCCAATCCGCTGAATGCCTACGTCTTCAGCCAATTGGCCAAGGCCAAGAACACCCCGCAGGCCACCGAGCTTGCACTAACACTTGAAGCCCAATTGCCGCCTGCCCAACGTGCCGAGGCCCAACGCCTGTTGAAACAAGAACAGGCCATTCGTGGCACCTCGAGCCAGAACACGCTGGAACTGCACGCCCTGAAAGAAGAAGAAGGCGAGGAAGCCCTATGAAGTTGAACCCATTTGTGAAGGCCGGTATCGGCCTGACGTGCGCTTTGCTGTGGTCGTGCCCGACCCTGGCGGCATTGACCGAATCCAAAAATTTCGGTCTGGATGTGAAAATCACCGGCCAGTCCGAAGACGACCGTGACCTTGGCACCGCCAGCGGCGGCGACGTCAGCGGCGTCGGCCTTGACCTGCGTCCATGGATTTACGGCGAACGTGGTGCGTGGAGCGCCTACGCGATGGGTCAGGCTGTCACGTCGACCGATATCATCGAAACCGACACCTTGCAGCAGTCTGACGACAGTGCCACCCAGGCCACTCAAAACAGCGATCGCGAGACCAAGAAAAACTACTTGGCCATGCGTGAATTCTGGATTGGCTATCGCGGCCTCACCCCGTACCCGGGCGAGCAGTTGAAGCTGGGTCGCCAACGCCTGCGCAATGACGACGGCCAATGGCGCGACACTAACATCGAAGCCCTGAACTGGACCTTCGACACCACCCTGTTGCGCGCCAACGTCGGTGTTGCCGAACGCTTCAGCGAATACCGCACAGACCTCAAAGAGCTGTCGCCGCAAGACGAAGATCGCCTGCACCTCTACGCCGATGCCGCCTATCAATGGATGCCGGGCAATTGGGTCGGCATTCGCGGTCATCAAACCTATGATGACGGCAAGCTCGACTACCCGGAACCGGGTGTTGCTGGTGATTCGCTGGACAAGAAACAGAACGGTGACATCAGCTGGCTCGGCCTCACCGCCGACAGCGATGCTTACAACTACCGCAACACCAACACCCTCAATTACTGGGGCAGCATCACCGGCATGAGTGGTGACACCGATACGGTCAATGCGCTGAACGCTGATGGTACGCGCCCGACCGAAGCCAAACGTGGTGAAGATCTCAACGGCTGGGCCACTGATATCGGCGTACGTTTGCGCCTCGATCCGCAATGGCAAGTCGGCGCTGCCTATGCCCGCGCCAGCGCTGAATACCAACAGAACGGCCTGGAAAGCAACCGCTCGAACTACACCGGCACTCGCTCGCGGGTTCACCGTTTCGGCGAAGCCTTCCGTGGCGAAATGAACAACATGCAAACCGCGACGCTGTTCGGTTCGTGGATGCTCAACGACGATTACGACGCCAGCCTGGTCTACCACAAGTTCTGGCGTGTCGACGGCAACAAGCCGGTCGGCAGCAATGGCATCAACGCCGTCGAGAACAACACCGATCCAACCGGCGCGATTCTCTCGACCTCGTCGCTGCCGCTGCAGGATGGCGAAAAAGACCTCGGCCAGGAAGTGGACCTGGTGGTCACCAAATACTTCAAGCAAGGCCTGCTGCCAGCCGCATTGAGCCAGTCGATCGATGAGCCTTCGGCCCTCGTGCGCTTCCGTGGCGGTGTGTTCAAGCCGGGCGATGCTTATGGCAAAGAAGTCGATTCGTACATGCACCGCGCGTTTGTCGACGTGATTTGGCGCTTCTGATGCAAACCGCGAAGGGAGTTCCTCACATGAACAGACCAAAGAGAGGCTCGTTGACCTTGCTGGCCGGCGCCATGCTGCTGGCAAGCTCGGCCGCCTTCGCCAAAGTGGAGCCGGCGAAGCCGGTTACCATGGCAAAAGAACTGCAAGAGGCCAAGACGTACACCGTCAGCAGCGCTCCGACTGCGCCGCTGGACTTGGCGAAACCGGTCATGCCCGATATCACGGGCTACACCGACCAGGCCATCGCCGCGAAGATCGTTCGCACCAAGGTCGGCAAGGTCAGTGTGCGTCGGATGATGCAGGAAAACGCGCTCAAGGATTTCATCGGCGGTGACAACAAGATGGCCGAATGGGTAGTGCGTCAGCACGGCATCCCGCAGGCGATCTTCATCGACGACGGCTACATGAACCTCAAGGACCTCGTAAAGAAGGTGCCCAAGCAGTACCTCAGCGAAACCTCGCCCGGTGTATTCCTGGCGAAGTTGCCGATTGTAGTCGGCCAGAAAGGTATCCTTGAAATCGACAAGCAGACTCAGGAACTGCGCCTGTCCGAAGAGGCCGGCTCATTCCTGGTCAACGACGGCCAGCTGTTTGTGCGTGATACCAAAATCACTGGCTGGCGTGAAAAGGCCAACGGCCCGGCGACGTTCAAGTCGGCGAATGCTTTCCGTCCGTTTCTGCTGTCCTGGGGTGGTACCGAGACCTACATCTCCAACAGCAAGATGGCCAGCTTCGGCTACGCCAACAGTAAGTCCTACGGCGTCAGTATTTCCCAATACACGCCGAACATGGCCAAGGTGCTCAAGCGTCCTGACCCGAGCGGCTGGATCATCGATTCCGAGTTCTCGGACATGTGGTATGGCTTCTACTGCTACGAAACCCGCGACTTTATCGTCAAGGGCAACACCTACAAAGACAACATCGTGTATGGCATTGACCCGCATGACCGTTCCCACGGTCTGATCATTGCCGACAACACCGTTTACGGGACCAAGAAGAAGCACGGGATCATTATTTCCCGTGAGGTCAACGACAGCTTCATCTTCAACAACCGCAGCTACGACAACAAGTTGTCGGGCCTGGTGATCGACCGTAACAGCGTGAACAACATCATTGCCTACAACGAGATCTACAAGAACCACACGGACGGCATCACGCTCTACGAGAGTGGTGACAACCTGCTGTACGGCAACAAAGTGATCAGCAACCGTCGCCACGGTATCCGGGTTCGTAACAGCGTAAACATTCGCCTTTACGAAAACCTCTCCATGGCCAACGGCCTGACTGGCGTCTACGGCCACATCAAAGACCTGAGCGACACCGACCGCGACTTCAAGCTCGATCCGTTCGATGCCCAGGTGTCGTTGATCATCGTTGGCGGCGAACTGGCCGGCAACGGCAGCGGCCCGCTGTCCATCGACTCACCCTTGAGTGTCGAGTTGTATCGCGTGTCCATGCTCGCTCCGACCAAATCCAGTGGCATCAGCTTCACCGGGATTCTTGGCGAGCGTCAGGACGAAATTCTTGACCTGCTGGTGCGCCAGCAGAAAGCCGTGCTGATCGACCCTGTCGAACGCCAGACCGACCTGCAGGACTGAGGATAATTTTATGCACCCACACTTGATCAAATTACTCAGCCTGTCGGCCCTGACCGCCGGGATTCTCGCGGCCAGCACCGGAGCTCGCGCGGATGAAGTCCAGGCGCCGAAATTCACGGCTGAGCCGTGCTGCAACCTGTGCCCGGCCGCCCACGACGCGAAGAATTACACCACGCGTTATCAGCAGAACTTCACCACGCTGGTGCAGGCTCAGGGCGACTGGCTGTTCCGTACCCAGGAAGACTTGCGCACCGAGTTCAACACCACGCCTGAAGGCTTCAAACGCATGCAGCAATTGCACGATGCGTTCAAGAGCAAAGGCGTAGAACTGGTGTTGGTTTACCAGCCGACCCGTGGTCTGGTGAACCGCGACAAGCTTAATCCTCAGGACAAGGCTGCCTTTGATTTCGACAAGGCACTGAAGAACTACAAGACCATGCTCGGCCGCTTGGCCGCCATGGGTTATGTCGTGCCGGACCTGTCGCCGTTGACCAACGAATCGCTGCCAGAAACCCTGCCCGCCCACGACTTCTACTTCCGTGGCGACCAGCACTGGACGCCTTACGGTGCTCAGCGCACGGCGAAAATCGTCGGTGAAAAGGTCAAACAGCTTCCGGCTTTCGCTGACATACCCAAGCGTGAATTCGAGACCCACAAGTCGGGTCGCATGGGCAAGACCGGAACATTGCACAACATGGCTGGTCAACTCTGTGGCACCAGCTACGCGGTCCAGTACATGGACCAGTTCACCACAGAACCAAAAGGCGAGGCCGGCGACGGCGACCTGTTCAGTGATTCCGGCAATCCGGAAATCACCCTGGTCGGCACCAGCCACAGCGGCAAGAACTACAACTTCGCCGGTTTCCTCCAGGAGGCCATCGGCGCTGACATCCTTAACGTGGCGTTCCCCGGCGGTGGCCTGTCAGGTTCGATGCTGCAGTACCTGGGCAGTGAAGAATTCCAGACCAAGCCGCCGAAGATTCTGATCTGGGAATTCTCGCCGCTTTACCCCCTCGACCAGGAAAACATGTACCGCCAGGTGATGGCGCTGCTGGATAACGGCTGCGAGGGTAAGGATGCTCAACTGACCGCCAGCAAGACTTTGAAACCGGGCAAGAACGAAGTGATGGTCAACAGCAACAACCTGAACCTGCAAAACGGCAATCATCAGCTCGACATCCGTTTCGCCGATACATCGGTGAAAACCTTGCAAGCCACCCTCTGGTACATGAACGGTCGCCATGAGGACATCAAGCTGGAAAAACCGGAAACCTCCGAAACTGACGGGCGTTTCGCCTTTGAGATGCGTACGGACACCGACTGGGCCTCGCAGAACCTGCTGGCTGTCGAAATCCAGGGCCCGCAACCGGGTGCCGCACCTCAGAAAGTCGAAGCGAAAATCTGCAAACGCAACGTATTCCCGGGCGCTGGGCTGAAAACCGCTCAGGCCGGGCAATGAGGCAACTATGCAAACCCGAACTTTGAAAAGATTGCTCGCGCCCTCCCTGCTGACGCTGGCGATGTTCGCCGGCGCCACTCAGGCCGCCGCGCCACTGCGCCCGCCACAGGGTTACTTTGCGCCGATCGAGAAAGTCAAAACCGGCGACCACAAGGACAGCTGTGACGCGACGCCGACGCCGTACACCGGTTCGCTGGAATTTCGCAGCAAATACGAAGGTTCCGACAAGGCTCGTTCGACCCTGAACAAGCAGTCGGAAAAAGCCTTCCGCGAGAGCACCGCCGACATTACCAAAATAGAGCGCGGCACCAGCAAGCGCGTCATGCAGTTCATGCGCGACGGTCGCCCGGAACAGCTCGAATGCACGCTGAACTGGTTGACCACCTGGGCCAAGGCCGATGCGTTGATGTCCAAGGAGTTCAACCACACCGGCAAGTCCATGCGCAAGTGGGCGCTGGGCAGCATGGCGTCTGCGTACATCCGCTTGAAGTTTTCGGAATCGCATCCATTGGCGAACCGTCAGCAGGAATCGCAGCTGATCGAGGCCTGGTTCAGCAAGATGGGCGATCAGGTGGTCAGCGACTGGGACAACCTGCCGTTGGAAAAAACCAACAACCATTCGTACTGGGCCGCCTGGTCGGTGATGGCAACGTCGATCGCCACCAACCGTCGTGACCTGTTCGACTGGGCCGTGAAGGAATACAAGGTTGGCGTCAATCAGGTCGATGCCGAGGGTTACCTGCCGAACGAATTGAAGCGCCAGCAACGCGCCCTCGCCTACCACAACTACTCGTTGCCGCCGCTGGCAATGATCGCCAGTTTCGCTCAGGTCAATGGTGTGGATCTGCGTCAGGAAAACAACGGCGCACTGAAACGTCTGGGTGAGCGTGTGCTCTCCGGCGTTGAAGACCCGGATGATTTCGAGAAGAAAAACGGCGAGAAACAGGACATGACCGACTTGAAAGTCGACTCTAAATTCTCCTGGCTCGAACCGTACTGCACGCTCTACACCTGCTCGCCGGACGTGCTGAAAATGAAACACGAGATGCAGCCCTTCAAAACCTTCCGCCTGGGGGGTGACCTGACCAAGGTCTACGACCCGGCGAGTGAGAAAGGCAAAGGTTCCTGACGCCGAACACGATCCCATGTGGGAGTGAGCCTGCTCGCGATTGCGGTCTGATATCCAGCAATGATGTCGACTGATACACCCCATCGCGATCAGGCTCGCTCCCACAGGGTCAGTGCAAGTCTTGGGTTTTTTGAGTTAGCCCCCCGGTTTTACGGTGGGGGGTTTGGGGGGGCTGCGGCCCTTGACTGTTGGTTAAAACTGGAGAGATCGGGATGGTATTTTCATCCAACGTGTTCCTGTTTCTGTTCTTGCCGATCTTTCTCGGCATGTACTACTTGAGCGGAATACGCTATCGCAATCTGCTGCTGCTGCTGGCCAGCTACGTGTTCTACGCCTGGTGGCGAGTGGACTTTCTTGCGCTGTTCGCAGCCGTCACGCTGTGGAACTACTGGATCGGTCTGAAGGTTGGCGCCGCTGGCGTGCGGACCAAACCGGCACAGCGCTGGCTGCTGCTCGGCGTGGGCGTCGACCTGTGCATTCTCGGCTACTTCAAGTACGCCAACTTCGGCGTCGACAGCATCAACGCGATGATGACCTCGGTCGGCCTGTCGCCGTTCATCCTGACTCACGTGCTGTTGCCGATCGGTATCTCGTTCTACATCTTCGAGTCCATCAGCTACATCATCGACGTCTACCGCGGTGACACGCCGGCAACGCGCAACCTGATCGACTTCGCTGCATTCGTCGCGATCTTCCCGCACTTGATTGCCGGCCCGGTTCTGCGTTTCCGCGACCTCGCCGACCAGTTCAACAACCGCACCCACACCGTCGACAAGTTCTCCGAGGGCTGCACGCGGTTCATGCAGGGTTTCATCAAGAAGGTCTTCATCGCCGACACCCTCGCGGTGGTGGCCGACCATTGCTTCGCTCTGGAGAACCCGACCACGGGCGACGCCTGGCTGGGCGCCCTGGCCTACACCGCGCAACTGTATTTCGACTTCTCCGGCTACAGCGACATGGCCATCGGCCTGGGCTTGATGATGGGTTTCCGTTTCATGGAAAACTTCAAACAGCCGTACATCAGCCAGTCGATCACCGAGTTCTGGCGTCGCTGGCACATCAGCCTCTCCACCTGGCTGCGTGACTACCTGTACATCACGCTGGGCGGTAACCGTAAAGGGACGCTGATGACCTATCGCAACCTGTTCCTGACCATGTTGCTTGGTGGTCTGTGGCATGGCGCGAACATCACTTATGTGATCTGGGGCGCCTGGCACGGCATGTGGCTGGCGATTGAAAAAGCCGTCGGTCTGAACACCTCGCCGCGCAGCATCAACCCGATCCGCTGGGCCTTCACTTTCCTCTTGGTGGTGATGGGCTGGGTAATCTTCCGCGCAGAAAACCTGCACGTCGCCGGCCGCATGTATGGCGCGATGTTCAGCTTCGACCAATGGTCGCTGTCGGAACTCACTCAGGCCAACCTCACCGGCCTGCAAGTGGCGACGATGTTCGTGGCGTACGCCACCCTGGCGTTCTTCGGCATTCGTGATTTCTACAGCAATCGGCCGCCGGCCAAGAGCACCGCGGACGTCAAGGTCGAGGCCGATGGCCCTGCCACTGCGACGCCTGGGATGATCAAAGCCGTACCGGGCGACAACCCGGCCAGCATCCACGAACCGGGCTACACCGTTGGCGTTGAAGCCACCGTGCAGCCGGCTTACTGGACTGCAGATTGGTCGCGTTATGTGATGCGCACGCTGGTACTGGTGCTGTTCATCGCCTCGATTTTCAAACTCTCGGCGCAAAGCTTCTCGCCGTTCCTTTACTTCCAGTTCTGAGGGATCTGAACATGACCCGCTCATTACGCCTCTTCTACATCGCACTGTTCATGGTGACGCTGGTCGTCCTCGGCCTGTGGTCGACGCGCAGCTTCTTCGGCTTCAGCACCAACGCCGATGCGACCGTGCTCAACGGTCGCTGGGCCAAGGCCGTCGAGACGCATTACGACGAAGAGTTTCCGATCAAACGTCTGGGCACCAACCTCTGGGCTGCGCTGGATTACAAACTGTTCAACGAAGGTCGTCCGGGCGTCGTGCTCGGTCACGATCAGTGGTTGTTCAGCGACGAAGAATTTGATCCGATTGTTAACGAAGAATTGAACCTGCAAGGCAATTACGCGCTCGTAGAAGGCGTCCGTCAGGAACTGAAAAACAAAGGCGTGAAACTGGTGATGGCGATCCTGCCGGCCAAGACTCGCTTGTACCCGGAACACTTGGGCGACGTGAAGCCTTCGAGCATTCACGCCAATCTTTACCAAGACTTCCACGCTCATGTGGCGGCCAACAAGATCATCGCCCCTGACCTGCTTGTCCCGCTGCAACAGGGCAAGCTCAACGGTCAGCAAGTGTTCCTGCGCACCGACACTCACTGGACTCCGGACGGCGCACAAATCGCCGCTCAGACCTTGGCTAAAACCATTGCCGAACAAACCCCTCTCAGTGGCGAGCCGCAACGCTTTGTCACCGAGCAGGTAGAGGAAGTAACTCACAAAGGTGACCTGCGTCTGTTTCTGCCGCTGGACCCGCTGTTCGAAAACATGATGCCGCCCACCGAACCGTTGCAGAAGCGCAACACAGTGCTTGCCGAGGGTCAGGCCATTGGCGATGACGCGATGTTCGCCGACACCGAAGTGCCCGTAGCACTGATCGGCACAAGCTACAGCGCCAACCCGAACTGGAACTTCGTCGGAGCGCTGAAAGAAGCGCTGCACAGCGATGTGGTGAATTACGCCGAAGACGGCCACGGCCCGATTCAGCCAATGCTCAGTTACCTGAAAAGCGATGCTTTCAAGAATAGCCCGCCACAGGTGCTGATCTGGGAGTTCCCTGAACGTTATCTGCCTGTGAACAACGATATCGGCGACGCCGACCCGAATTGGGTCGCAGAGCTCAAAGAAGCTGGAGCGCGCCAACAAAACGTAGCCGCAAACACAAAATCCGAGACGCCCGACCGGGCGCAAAACTGAAAGAGAGGTACTTACATGACTTTCACTACTACTCCTCGCCGTCTCGCCAAGACCTTCGCACTCGTTGCAGGCATGAGCGTGTTGTCCCTGCAAGCCTTCGCCGGCGATGCAGCACTTTACGGCCCGACCGCACCGAAAGGCTCAAGCTTTGTACGTGTCTACAACGCTGCCAACGCTGAAGTCAGCGCTACTGTCGGCAGCACCAACCTGGCCGACGTCGCGCCGCTGTCCAGCACCGACTTCAGCTTCATGCCGGGCGGCGACTACAGCGCCAAAGTCGGTAGCCAGACCCTGCCGGTGAAACTCGCAGGCGACCACTATTACACCCTGGTCAACAACGCCAGCGGCGCGCCGCAACTGATCGAAGAGCCACCGTTCCGGAACAAGCAGAAATCCCTGGTTCGCGTACAGAACCTGAGCGACAAGGCACTGACACTGAAGACCGCAGATGGCAAGACCGAAGTGGTCAAGACCGTCGCTGCCAAAGGCCGTGGCGAGCGTGAGATCAACCCGGTGAAGGTCAGCCTGGCGCTTTACGATGGCGAGAAAAAAGTCAGCGACCTGAAGCCAGTTGCCCTGGAACGTGGTGAGGCCGCCGTGCTTTACGTTACCGGCACCGGCAGCAGCCTGTCGCCAGTCTGGGTAAAACGCCCGGTTTCGACGCGCTAACAAATTTGCCCGGTTGACCCGGCTCCATAGGGGAGCCGGCCTGCCGGCGATGCAGGCAACTCGATTTTACAGCTGCACCGAGGTGATGCAATCGCTAGCTGGCTAGCTCCCACAAGGGCTGAGGTGTCAGTCGGGCGACGAAACAAAAACAAGAGTGAAACGACAGAACGCAGTAGCTCTAACCCATATGATTTTCGAGGAGTAACAAACATGATTCCGGTGATCTTGTCAGGTGGTAGTGGCTCACGTCTTTGGCCGCTTTCCCGTAAGCAATTCCCTAAGCAATTCCTCGCCCTGACCGGCGAACACACGCTGTTCCAGCAAACTCTGGAACGCCTGGTGTTTGAAGGCATGGACACCCCCATCGTGGTCTGCAACAAGGACCACCGGTTCATCGTCAACGAGCAGCTGAGCGCCCGCAAACTGCAGACCCAGCGCATCCTGATGGAACCGTTCGGTCGCAACACTGCGCCTGCCGTCGCGCTGACCGCGATGATGCTGGTCAACGAAGGTCGTGACGAGCTGATGCTGGTGCTGCCGGCTGACCACGTTCTCGAAGACCAGAAAGCTCTGCAACGCGCGCTGGCCCTGGCCACCGTTGCTGCGGAAAACGGCGAAATGGTGCTGTTCGGCGTCCCGGCGACCAAACCGGAAACCGGTTACGGTTACATCAAGTCGACCAACGATTCGCTGTTGCCGGAAGGCGTCAGCCGTGTTTCCCACTTCGTTGAAAAACCAGACGTGAAGCGCGCTACTGAATACGTCCAGTCTGGCGGTTACTTCTGGAACAGCGGCATGTTCCTGTTCCGCGCCAGCCGCTTCCTCGAAGAGCTGAAAAAACACGATCCGGATATCTACGACACCTGCCTGCTGACGCTCGAGCGCAGCCAACAGGACGCCGACACGGTGACCATCGACGAAGCGACTTTCGCTTGCTGCCCGGACAACTCCATTGACTATTCCGTGATGGAAAAAACCCAGCGCGCCTGCGTTGTGCCATTGACTGCAGGCTGGAGCGATGTCGGCTGCTGGTCGTCGCTGTGGGAAGTGAACCCCAAAGACGAAAACGGCAACGTCACCAAAGGCGACGTGATCATTCAGGACAGCAAAAACTGCATGATCCACGGCAACGGCAAACTGGTGTCGGTGATCGGTCTGGAAAACATCGTCGTCGTTGAAACCAAGGACGCCATGATGATCGCGCACAAGGACAAGGTCCAAGGCGTGAAACAGATGGTCAACACCCTCAACGAAATGGGCCGCACCGAAACCCAGAACCACTGCGAAGTCTATCGTCCGTGGGGCTCCTACGACTCGGTTGACATGGGCGGCCGCTTCCAGGTCAAGCACATCTCGGTAAAACCGGGCGCGTGCCTGTCCCTGCAGATGCACCACCACCGCGCCGAACACTGGATCGTGGTCAGCGGCACCGCTGAAGTAACCTGCGACGAAAACGTGTTCCTGCTGTGTGAAAACCAGTCGACGTACATTCCGATCGCTTCGGTTCACCGTCTGCGCAACCCGGGCAAGATCCCGTTGGAAATCATTGAAGTCCAGTCGGGCAGCTACCTCGGTGAAGACGATATCGAGCGCTTTGAAGATATCTACGGCCGGTCTACGCCGATCGAACGTGGCGTATCGGTGAAAACCATCGCGCAGTAAGCGTTAAGCAAAAAAGAAGCCCCTGCTCAGCCCATTGCGATCCCCCATCCGCAGTGGTTTGGGTGGGGGCTTTTTTCTGCCCAAGGAAATTGCTCGGTGTGCCTGGGAAGTTTAAGGCGCGCTCACTTCAGATAACTTTTGTAGTGGGCCATTCGCTCATCAACATAACTTTCAGGAAGAAGATGACTTCCTCTCTGCGCCCCTTCTCCATTAACGTAGTCCACCCCTATATATTCATTTTCTCTCGAATATACCTGGACATACGTTTTAGGCTTTTTTTGTATCCACTCAAAAAACTGGCGATCCTCCTGATTTGACTTGTTCAAAACCGGAAAAGTCATAGCACTATGTTGCTCCAACAAAGCTCCGTCAACGGCGTATTTCGGGTCCGCGTTTGCACCCGCCTGCTCGAATATCGTGCCTATGCCAAATTGCCCATGATCTGCCGTATGAGCCAGAGGAAAGAAAGGCCACGCGTCCGCGACAACCAGTTCACTTCTTGGTGTACCACGAGGATCGCCAATCACGACAAAAGAATGATCTATGTCATTAGCAGCGCCCACCCGAAAAACGGGCCTCTTCGTCTCGGTACTTGCTAGCAAATGAAAATTGACTGAAGCGTGCTCACCACAATTACCTACACCGTATTCTTGAATCGAAGATAGAGAAGCGTAAGCGGAAGGGTCAGGCCGAACCAAACTCATTACCAAATTCAAGTTTTCACCTGTACGCCACAAGTCGAGCCTTTGATTCTCTGAACCCTTGTAAATTATAGACTTGGTAATCAAATTCGAAAGTTGGGCGTCTTTGAGACTTATAAAAATTTCATCTGAAACATTCACTAACCTAGAGGATTTTTTCCTTGGATCGGGGTACCTGGCCGGATTTCTGCTCGGCCTGATCCATCCGCCGTAGAGACCCAAGGCATTTTCCTGGGAGTTAGTTAAATTACCGACATCAATTGCGTCCAATCCATCAGCATCAATAAATCGCAATGGGTTCCCGCTTATAAAAGCAAAGACGTTCAAACCATCAATCGTTCCAGCAGGATCTGGATTCAACCACCGTTGCACCCAAGGCACGTAAAAGCGGAACCCATAGTAATAAAGCCCTGTCGCGTCCTGTTCTTTGCCTGAATATCGAACTGTCTTGTAACTAACCTGCACCGCCTCCCCGCTCGACCACGCCGTGCCGCCAAACGGGTAATACCGTTCCTGAGTGATAACGTTGGCGTCCTGATCCAGCTCCAGCGTGCTCGACCCCAAGTGATCAGTCAGGCTGTAGCGTTGCTGGTTGTTGGGGATGTCTTTCGGTTTTCCTGCTTTCCAGTGCAACACCCGAACGCTGCCGCGCCCGATCGACACTTCAATGATGTGCAGTTCCTCACTGGTGCCGCTGTGAGTGCGGATTTGCAGGCCGGGCAGATAACAGGTTTCGATGAGGTTGGTTTGTGAGCCCGTTAGCAGCGAACGAACTTTGCGCACACGCATGCCGTCGGCGCCGTACTCATACCTTTCGATATCGTCGTCGACTCCGTTGCGTTCGACCGGGCGCACTTCTCGTAACTGATTGCGCACGTCCCAACTCAAAGTCTGCCCCGGCTGCAATTGAAGCAAGTTACCGTTGGCGTCGAAGCTGTTCAGGAAATCCTGCTCCGAGGGTTCAACGCCATCACGCACCGGCAGACAACGATTGCTGTGGGCTTCAGCAACCAAGCGATGGCCGGGATCCTGCGCGCCGACTTGGGTCAGTTCGAGCAGGTTGTTGCCGGCGTCATAGCGGTAGGTTTGACGGTAGTTGCAGGGCATTGCGGGATCGACGGTCTGGGATGCTGACGGACCATGTTTGACGGCGCTGGCCTCCCAACCCGTGGCTTCGACCAATCGGTACAGCGTGTCGTAACGATAACGACTGATCGGCTCGATACGCTGGTTGGCGAAAAAGCGAATCGGCAGCGCGGCGTCTTCGATGCTCAGTACATTGCCGACCGGGTCGTAGGTGTATCGCAGGTTCTGCAGCGTAGCTTTGGTATCGAGGCAGGAAAGCAAACGTTTTAGTCGCCCGTCTTCGGGACCATATTCGAGAGTGGTGATCACGCCGTTGCCGGCGACTTCCTTTTCGACCTGGCCATGAGCGTTATAGGTGACTGCTCGCACCATCGGTAGCCATTCGAACGTGCCCTCCAAACGCAAATCCACAGCTCGTAATGTGCCATCGAGGGTTTGATGAAACCATTTTTCATTGCCTCGGGCGTCTGTTTGAGCGCGCAATTCGCCTGATGGACTGAAGCGCGAGTGCGTTACAAAACCGTCGGTTTTTTGCGAGGTAAAACGCCGCTCCTGCTCAATTGCTGCGCCGTTCAATCCATAATCGTTAAACAGCAAAACACCCGCTGAATCCTCATGACGGATCAATCGGCCGCACTGGTTGTGGTCGGCAAATGCCTGATCGTTGGCCGCGTAAGTCAAACGCTCGGCAATTACCGGACCGCCTCCTGCGGCTTGCTCGTATAACTCGCACAGGCGCAATTGCTTGTCGTATTGCATCCAGCGCTGCGAACACCGGCCATCCCATTCATGCGCTGATTGCCCTGCTTCGCCAGCCAGACTCAAACGCATTCCGGCGTCTACGCTGTTCGATGCCAAGATCGCTTTTGACAACGAATAAATGTTGATCAAATTAGCTGCGGCCGACGCGCACTCAAACACTCGGGGATCCCACTGCTCAAGTGTCCGCCCGGCCGCGTCATGAACGGTGCGATCAACCCGAATTTCTGCATCGTCAGCGGGACCGGCCCGGTAGTAGTGAACTGAGCGCGCGATCAGACCGCGCGGGTCGCTTACCGTCAGCGTCGGGCTAGCGCTGTGAGCCTGCAACTGATCTGGCATCGCGAGTTCCGCTATTTTCTGAATTACACTTGTGTTATGCGGCTATGTAGCCTGAGTAACTTTTAACGCGATCCCGAACAAATTTTTCCGGGAGCTCATTAAAGTGGCCATTCCGCCCCTCCGACATATAGTCCATGCTTCGATAATCGCTCTGCGTTGAAAACGACTGCAGCCACATTTTGGGCCGAGCAACTATCTCAGCCATTCTCTCTGCAGGTGGTGTATCTGGAAACACGACTTTAGAGTTGACTATAAGGAACCGGTCATCTAGCTGATATTTAGGGTCCGCATCAGCAGAAGCACTATCGAGAATATTCCCTATTTCAAATTCTCCGATGTCTGCAAGGTGAGCTTGCGGAAAAACAGCCCAAGGATCGACTATCACCAGCTTGTCCAGTGACAACTCGCGATAGTCACCTATGACATTAAACTTATGATTGACACCACGCCCGGCACTTACTCTGAATATCGGCTCCTTAGTTTGAGCACTTGCTAAAATATTAAAGCTTACGCAAGAGTGCTCAGTACAATTGCCCACCCCCGCTACCAGGATTGCAGCCAACCGATTGTTTTCTGATTTTACACGTCGCACCACACCGAGGCTTTTTAATAAAGATCCCGTTGGTTTACGCGCCCTCCAAAGATCAATTACCTGATTTGGAGCACCGTCCACAATGAACATTTTAGTCACCAAGTTCGTAGTATGGGCGTGTTGCAAGGAAGCAAAAATATCTGCGTCAACCTCCTCATGAACGGTGAAAGGTGCAGTATCAAACTCGATTCCGGCCTCGTACAATTCCAAAGCGGGCGCACGCTGAGGCCCATCCAGCCCTATAGTTTTACGCTGGTCAGACGTGAGCGCATTGATATCAATTCCTTTTGCACCTCGATGATCGATATATCTCAGAGGATTGCCATTAACAAAAGAAAAAACGTTTGCCCCATCTTTATAACCGGCCGGGTCAGGATTTAACCATCGCCATAACCACTGTGCGTAATACCTAAGTCCGTAGTGATAAAACCCTGTCGCGTCCTGCTCTTTCCCTGAATACCTGGCCGTTTTGTAACTAACCTGCACCGCTTCCCCATTCGACCAAGCCGTACCGCCAAATGGGTAATAACGTTCCTGAGTGATGATGTTAGCGCCCTGATCCAGCTCCAGCGTGCTGGATCCCAAATGATCCGTCAGGTTGTAGCGTTGCTGGTTGTAGGGGATGCCTGTTGGTGGTTCTGATTTCCAGTACAACACCCGAACACTGCCCCGCCCGGTCTGTACTTCAATGAGGTGCAGCTCCTCACCGGTGCCGCTGTGAGTGCGGATTTGCAGGCAGGGCACATAACGGGTTTCGATAATGTTGGTTTGGGTATGGGTTTGCAGTGAGCGGATTTTGCGCACGCGCATGCCATCGGCACCGTATTCATACCTTTCGATATCGTCGTCGACACCGTTGCGTTCCACCGGGCGCACTTCGCGCAACTGGTTGCGCATGTTCCAATTCAACGTCTGCCCCGGCTGCAATTGAAGCAAGTTTCCATTGGCATCGAAACCGTTTCGAAAATCGTTTTCTGTAGGTTCAACACCGTTAAGCACCGGCAGACAACGATTGCTGTGGGCCTCAGCAACCAAGCGATGGCCGGGATCCTGCGCGCCGACTTGGGTCAGTTCGAGCAGGTTGTTGCCGGCGTCATAGCGGTAGGTTTGACGGTAGTTGCAGGGCATTGCGGGATCGACGGTCTGGGATGCTGACGGACCATGTTTGACGGCGCTGGCCTCCCAACCCGTGGCTTCGACCAATCGGTACAGCGTGTCGTAACGATAACGACTGATCGGCTCGATACGCTGGTTGGCGAAATAGCGGATTGGCAGCGCGGCGTCTTCGATGCTCAGTACATTGCCGACCGGGTCGTAGGTGTAACGGAGATCCTGAAGGGGAGCATTGCCATCGAGGCGGGACAGCAAACGTTTTAGCCGTCCATCTTCGGGGCCATATTCAAGAGTGGTGATCACGCCATTGCCGGCAACTTCTTGTTCGACCAGGCCGTGAGCGTTGTAGGCAGTGGTGCGCACTATTGGCAGAAATTCGGGGGAGTAGTTCAAGCGCAAATCCACAGCGCGTAATGTACCATCGAGGGTTTGATGAAACCGTTGTTCATTGCCTCGGGCGTCTGTTTGAGCGCGCAATTCGCCTGATGGACTGAAACGTGAGCGCGTTACATAACGGTCAGTTTTTTGCGAGGTAAAACGCCGCTCCTGCTCAATTGCTGCGCCGTTCAATCCATAATCATTGAACAGCAAAACACCCGCTGGATCCTCATGACGGATCAGTCGACCGCACTGGTTATGGTCGGCGAATGCCTGATCGTTTGCCCCGTAAGTCAAATGCTCGGCAATCACCGCATCGCCTCCTGCGGCTTGCTCGTATAACTCGCTGAGGCGCAGTTGTTCGTCGTATCGCATCCAGCGCTGCGAGCCGCGACCATCCCAACCCTGGACCGGTTGCCCCGCCTCGCCAAACAGGCTGATACGCAGCCCGGCGTCTACGCTGCGTGAAGCCAAAATAGCGCCGGACAGCGAGTAGATATTGCTCAAGTTAGACGGACCCGACCCAAGCACCAACAACCGCGGATCCCACAATTCAATCGCACGTCCTGCCGCATCATGGACGGTGCGATCAACCCGAGGTTGCGCGGTGCCAGCAGCGCCGGCACAGTCGTATTGCACAGCGCGCGCGACCATCCCGCGCGGGTCGATCACCGCTAAAGTCGGGGTATTGTCGTGTATGGTCTGCAGATTCAGCATCGGGTATTCCACCCTTTTTATGAGCTAACACCAAAATCGCCGGCGGGACTACTGCCATAAGTTACAGTTCCGACCGTTAGATCGGATCGCTTGCCTTTCGATAGCTGTTTTGGTCGAACAGGCCTTGCGATGGATGAGTCGGTGAGCGCAGCCACCAATTACGGCTTATTAGTGATCTGCACCATGCTGTTCAAGGCTTTGATTTGCACCACGCGATCCAAAACATACGTTATCGGCAGCTGATTAAATCGCCCACTTGGAAAACTCTCTCCATGATAATCAATGCCAAGCGAGTCCTCATTAGTAGAAAAGTAAACGGTGTGGGCGTCCATTCTCCAAATGTCTTTAAGACGCGCCTGTGACCAGTTTTCCTCAAATACGATCTGACTGTGCTCAATCAGCTTTGCATCATCTATTGCGTACCAACGGTGAGAACCGGCGGTCGCTGACTCCAAGGTATCTCCAATTTCGTATCTGCCTACCTCTGCGGTATGCGCGCCGGGAAATGTTGGCCACGCGTCCGCGATCACAATTTTCTCCAGAGGGAGTTCACGATGGTCCCCTATGACCACAAACGCGTGATCCACATCCTTGGCGGCTGAAACCCGAAAAACTGGATATTCGGTTTTGACGCTAGCCAGAAGATTGAAATTTATCCGCGAATGTTCGTGACAATTACCAACCCCACCGTCAATAGCGCCTTGTACACGGTTAAACCAGCGACCGCGGCTCTCGCGAAGCTTCCGGGCCACCTCTAGAGGCTCCTGGCGTGCTCTCCATATATCGACGGCCTGATTTGCAGCTCCATCCACCAGTAACATTTTGGTTACCAGGTTAGCTACATGCGCCGCCTTGAGCGATCTCATCGTCTTGTCGTCTACTTGCATGAGCCTGCCGGATGGCCGGGCCCCGCCCGCTGTATCAAATAATTTATCGGCGGCTGACACCTGCACTCCATCCAGGCCTACCGCACCACTCTGCTCCGGGGTCAGTGCGTTCACGTCGATCTCGACATGGCCGTGAAGATCTCTGTATTTCATCGGATTGCCACGTACAAACCCGAAGAGGTTGGAACCGGCCGCGTAACCGGCAGGATCCGGATTCAACCAGCGTTGCCTCCACTCGATGTAATAACGCAGACCGTAGTAATAAAGCCCCGTCGCGTCCTGCTCTTTCCCTGAATACTGCGCCGTTTTATAACTAACCTGCACCGCCTCCCCGCTCGACCACGCCGTGCCGCCAAACGGGTAATAGCGCTCCTGAGTGATGACGTTGGCGTCCTGATCCAGCTCCAGCGTGCTCGACTCCAAATGATCGGTCAGGCTGTACCTTTGCTGGTTATTGGGGATGCCTGTCGGTTGTTCAGATTTCCAATGCAACACCCGAACACTGCCACGCCCGGTCAACACTTCAATGACGTGCAGTTCCTCACCGGTGCCGCTGTGAGTGCGGATTTGCAGGCCGGGCAGATATCTGGTTTCGATGAGGTTGGTTTGTGAGCCCATTTTCGATGAACCGACTTTGCGCACGCGCATGCCGTCGGCGCCGTACTCATACCTTTCGATATCGTCGTCGACTCCGTTGCGTTCGACCGGGCGCACTTCTCGTAACTGATTGCGCACGTCCCAACTCAAAGTCTGCCCCGGCTGCAATTGAAGCAAGTTACCGTTGGCGTCGAAGCTGTTCAGGAAATCCTGCTCCGAGGGTTCAACGCCATCACGCACCGGCAGACAACGATTGCTGTGCATTTCGGCGACCAGGCGGTGGCCGGGATCCTGCGCGCCGACATGGGTCAGTTCGAGCAGGTTGTTGCCGGCGTCATAGCGGTAGGTTTGGCGGTAGTTGCAGGGCATTGCGGGATCGGCGGATTGAGATGCTGACGGGCCATGTTTCACGGCACCGGCCTCCCAACCTGTGGCTTGGACTAATCGGTACAGCGTGTCGTATAGAAAGTGGCTGATCGGCTCGATGCGCTGATTGGCGAAAAAGCGGATGGGCAGCGCGGCATCTTCGATGCTCAGTACATTGCCGACCGGGTCGTAGATGTAATGCAGATCCTGCAGAGGAGCGTTGGTATCGAGGCGGGACAGCAAACGTTTTAGTCGCCCGTCTTCGGGACCATATTCGAGAGTGGTGATCACGCCGTTGCCCGCGACTTCCTGTTCGACCTGGCCATGAGCGTTATAGGTGACTGTGCGCACCATTGGCAACCATTCGGGCGTGTCGTTCAAGCGCAAATCCACGGCGCGCAATGATCCATCGATGGTTTGATGAAATCGCTGCTGGTTACCTCGGGCATCTGTGACGGAGATCAACTTACCGGGTGGATTGAATTGTGAGTGCGTAATGAAGCCCTCCATCTTTTGAGGGCAAAGACGCCGCTCCTGCTCAGATACCGTGCCATTCAATCCATAATCGTTGCACAGCAAAACACCTGCTGGATCTTCATGACGTATCAGTCGACCGCACTGGTTATGGTCGGCGAATGCCTGATCGTTGCTCGCGTAAGCCAAACGCTCGGCGCAAACCGAATCGCCTCCTGCGGCTTGCTCAAATAACTCGCTGAGGCGCAGTTGTTCGTCGTATCGCATCCAGCACTGTGAACCGCGACCATCCCAACCCAGCACCGGTTGACCCGCCTCGCCAAACAGAGTGATCCGCAGCCCGGCGTCCACGCTGTTCGAAGCCAAAATAGCGCCGGACAGCGAGTAGATATTGCTCAAATTAGACGGGCCCGACCCAAGCACGAATAAGCGCGGATCCCACAATTCAACAGCATGCCCTGCCGCATCATGGACGGTGCGATCAACTCGAGTTTGCGCGGTGCCAGCAGCACCGGCACAGTCGTATTGGACAGCACGCGCGACCATCCCGCGCGGGTCGATTGCCGCTAAAGTCGGGGTATTGTCGTGTATGGTCTGCAGATACAGCATCAGTTATTCCGCCCTTTTTATGAGCTAACACCCAAATTGGCGACGGGACTACTGTCACAAGTTACAGTGCCGACAAATGCATAAAACTTTCATCTGAACAGTCTGGACCGGCCGCCCGATAGCGCACTTGCTCTACTCAAGCCCCTGACTGATCTCGGCTGCAGGACGTAACTTCATCCCCCACTTCAGGTAGGATGGCCTCCTCCCTGTTCAGAGGTCTGCTCCATGTTCATCGGCGTCCTGCTGGTTTTCACCTGGTTAGTCCTGTTGCTGCGTTACCCGGCGAAGGCCTTGCCCGTTTCCGTGGCAGCCGCTATCGGCCTGGGCCTGGTGGCAACCTGGGTGATCTGGATGGACAACCGCGAGGTCAAGCAACTCGCGCGTCTGGAACTGCGCATCACTTATGCCCCCGAGCAATGCCCTGCCGACCGTCCGCTGCAATTGACCATGAACAACGGCAACGACGTGCCGTTGACCGAACTGCGCTGGCGCATCGCCGCCTACGCGCCCGGCGATACCGTGAACCTGGCCGACAATCAATACACCGCGCCACGCTATCGCGGCCCCGGTGAATTGCAGGCCGGTGCCAATTGGCAAGACTGTTTACCAGTGCCTCCGCTACGACCCGGTTATCGGCCGCAAACCCTGGAGTTTCGCGCTGAGCGACTGCAGGGTAGTTTCTCCGACTGATCCCTTTCCCTCTTTTGCACAAGGACCGCGCCATGCCCGTTGCGTTGATTACTGGATGTTCCAGCGGCATCGGCCGCGCCTTGGCTGATGCATTCAAAGCGGCCGGCTATGAAGTCTGGGCCAGCGCCCGCAAGGCTGAAGATGTGGCGGCACTGGCCGCCGTCGGATTCACAGCGGTGCAACTGGACGTCAATGACGGCGCTGCGCTCGAACAACTGAGCGAACGGATCAACCTGCAAACGGGCGGCCTCGATGTGCTGATCAATAACGCCGGTTATGGCGCGATGGGGCCACTGCTCGATGGCGGTGTGCCGGCCATGCAGCGGCAGTTTGAAACCAATGTGTTCGCCATCGTCGGGGTGACCCGGGCGATGTTTCCGGTGTTGCGTCGAGGTAAAGGATTGGTGGTGAATATCGGCAGCGTCTCCGGGGTTCTGGTCACGCCATTTGCCGGCGCCTACTGTGCGTCAAAAGCGGCGGTGCATGCCTTGAGCGATGCCATGCGCATGGAGCTCGCACCGTTTGGCATTCAGGTCATGGAAGTGCAGCCGGGGGCCATCGCGTCGAGTTTCGCGAAGAATGCCGGGCACGAGGCGGAGCAGTTGATCAGCGAGCAATCGCCCTGGTTTCCGCTACGTGAAGGTATTCGCGCGCGGGCCAAAGCGTCCCAGGACAATCCGACGCCGGCCAGTGAATTTGCTGCGGGGTTGCTCAAGGCTGTGCAGCAAAGCCAGCCACCGCGGCTGATTCGATTGGGCAACGGTAGTCGTGCGTTGCCGTTGATGGCGGCGTTGCTGCCGAAGGGCTTGCTGCAAGCGGGGCTGATGAAGCGGTTCGGGTTGAAGGGGCAGCTGTGAGACCGAGGTGACGCCTTCGCGGGCAAGCCACGCTCCCACAGGAGATTGGGGATGCATGCCCGGTTTCGGTCAATTGTGGGAGCGGGCTTGCTCGCGAAGGCCGACGACTCGGTGCACCGGTTACGCACCCTCACCCGGCTTCACCACCACCGTACACGTAATTCCCGCCGCCAACAGGACGCCCTCCGGCACTCCATCAATGTGAATCCGCACCGGCACCCGTTGCGCCAATCGCACCCAGTTGAATGTCGGGTTCACGTCGGCGATCAGCTCACGGCTTTGCGGGTTGTCGCGGTCGTAGATGCCGCGAGAAATACTTTCCACATGCCCCTTCAGCACTTCACCGCTCATCAATTGCATGTCGACTTTATCGCCGACCCGCACGTGCGGCAGTTTGGTTTCTTCGAAAAAGCCGTAAACCCAGAACGAGTTCATGTCGACCACGGCCATTTTCGCTTCGCCGGCACGTGCGTAGTCGCCACGATGCACATTCAGATTGGTCACGTAGCCGTCCACCGCAGCGCGGACTTCAGTGCGTTTGAGATTGAGTAGTGCCGCTTCAAGTTGCGCCTGGGCCTGTTGATAATCGGCC
Source organism: Pseudomonas sp. TMB3-21 (assembly GCF_054898145.1). Classification (NCBI taxonomy): domain Bacteria; kingdom Pseudomonadati; phylum Pseudomonadota; class Gammaproteobacteria; order Pseudomonadales; family Pseudomonadaceae; genus Pseudomonas; species Pseudomonas sp. TMB3-21. The sequence goes on from NZ_CM142718.1 coordinate 567,774, forward strand.
AGGGCGGAGTCGGCGATGTTGCTGGCGTCGTCGCGGTTTTCCCGCGAGATCACCAGGTTGTCCATGTCGGCGCGGCGGTGTGCGTTGACCTTGCGCATTTGCCAGGTCGACTTGCGCGAAGCCACCAGCGACTGCGCCTGTTTGACCGCGATGCGGTAGTGCTCGGGGTCGATGCGCATCAGCAGATCGCCCTTTTTTACCAACTGGTTATCGCGCACCGGCACCTCGACCACTTCCCCGGTGACGTCGGCGGCGACGTTGATAATATCGGCGCGCACCCGGCCGTCGCGGGTCCACGGCGTGTCCATGTAATGCACCCAAAGGGTCCGGCCGATCCACAGGGCGAGGGCCAGCACCAACAACGTGGCGAGCAGGCTGAACAGTTTTTTCATCAGGGCCTTCTTCAGTGATGGAGATTCAACGGTAGACGGTCAGCGCCAAGGCGCCGAACAGACAGGCAAACAGGCTCAGGCGCAGCAGCGCCGGGTGCCAGAAAAAACGGTACAGATCGAATCCGGACAGGAACCGGTCAAGCGCCCAGGCCAGCGCTGCGGCAATAAAAAACATCAGCGTCATGGTCGGCATGTACACGCCGTGGAAAGCAATTTCACGAGGCATGTTCGAGTCCTTCGCGCGGCGCTTGCACATAGGCTGCCAGCGGTGATTGCGGGTCCAGCAACGAGGTGCGGATGAAGTGCAAATAACTTTTCACCCGGCGCAATGCCGAGGTGCCGAAGTGCGGCGCGAACGGCTCATCGGTGGCTTGCACGCGACTGATCGCATGATCGACGGCGATCAGGGCGCGTTCGAGATTGCTTTGGTTCGGTTGCACAAAAAGCCGCATTAGCGAGCGCCCCATGACCCGAATGGCCTGACGCCACGGTTGTGATTCGGCATAGGCAGGGTGTACCGGGAGGATCGCCTGTTCTTTGCGCAGTTCGATGATCGCGTGTCCGACCTCCAGCACTACGAACATCCAGCGCAGCAGGTCGCATTGCACCTGCGGCTGCCCGACGGCCAAGCCGTAAGCTTGGTGCAGCAAGTCGCGGGTGCGGCTCTCGAAACTCGAGGCCAGCCCCTTCAGCTTGCCGCTGATCGCATACACCACTTGCCCGCGCAGATCCTGCTCGAGACGGCGCCACAGCCAGCGACTGTTCGGCGGCAGAATGATCGCGCCGGCTGCCGCACACACCAACATGCCCAGCACCATGGCGATGTAGTCGTTGATGAACGCGTACGGGTTGTAAACCGTCAGGTTGTCGGGCACCGAACCGGTGCTGAAGAAAATCAGCAAACCGAGGCCGACACCGGCGTATTGCGGGCGCGAAGAAAGAAATGAGCCCAGCACGATGACCGGCGCAAGCATCACGCACAGCAGTGGAAAATCGTCGATCCACGGGAACACGAAAAACATCTCGAAGAAGCCGATCAGCGCGCCGAGCAAAGTGCCGCAGGCCATCTGAAACGCCATGCGTTTCGGGTTGGGCGTCGCCGCGGACAGGCCAACGGTGGCTGCCGCAATCAAGGTCATGGTCGCGCCGCTCGGCCAGGCCGTGGCCACCCAATAACTGCCGAGCACCACCAGAATGAATGCCGCGCGAATCCCCGAGGCTGCCGACGCCATCCAGTTGGTTTGCGGAGTGAAGGGCTCGTCCCAGTGTTCACGAATATGGTTGTGATCGGCCAGCGACGCGTGGGTTTGCGCATAGCCGTGCAAGTCGTCGACGAAGCGATAGAGCAGCTCATAGGCAGTGTGAAAATCCAGCAGCTGCGCTTCGCTCGGGTGGCTTTGCTGAAATGCCGCACGCAGGCTGCGAACCCGCGCCGGCAAACCTTCCTTGCAGGCAATCAGCGCAGTTACCAAACGCGCCGCGTCGGGACTGGTCAAGGCGCGACCGCTGAAACCGTCGAGCACTTCGACAAGGTCCTGCAAGCCTGGTTTGATCGCGGCCACTGCATGATCCGCGTCGCTGCTGCGCAAGCGTTCGAGCAACTGATGCAGGGCGTTGAAACGCGTGGTGATGCTCATGAATTCGCTGTTCAATCGACTGAGCCGGCCGTTGCGTCGACGCATGTGCGGGTCTTCGAACACGGTAACGCTGCGCAGCCCTTCAAGGCCAACCGCCTCGGCGATGAAGCGCACATTGCTCGCTTCAAAAGCCTCGCGCTGGCTGCGACCGCGCAAGCCGTCGGTGACAAACAAGGCGAACACGCCGAAGCGCTGATACAGGGCGCTGCGCATTGCCGCGCTGGCGGTTTGCGGGAGGATCGCGGCGCTGACCAGTGTGGCGCAAAGAATGCCCAGAGAGATCTCCAGTACGCGCCACACCGCCGCCATGAATGCGCCGTCCGGATGCGCCAGCGCCGGCAGGCCGACCATTGCAGCGGTGTACCCGGCCAGCACAAAACCGTAAGCGCGGAAGTTGCGGTAACGCGCGGCACCGGCGGAACAGATGCCGACCCAGATCGCCAGCGAGCCGAGGAACAGTTCAGTGTTCTGCGCGAACAGGGCAATCAGCGCAACCATCACTGCCGAGCCGGTCAGAGTCCCCAGAAAGCGATAAAAGCTTTTCGCGAACACCTGACCGCTTTGCGGCTGCATGACGATGAACACGGTAATCATCGCCGTGCGCGGCTGCGGCAACTCCAGACGCATCGCCAGCCACAGCGTCAGAAATGCCGCGAGCAAGACTTTGAAAATGTACACCCAGGTCACGCCGTCGCTGCGTGCCCAGTCGAAGAAACCCCGGCGCCATTCCAGGGAGGACAGCCAGCGCAAGGGTGCGAGCAACGGGGTCATGGATTCCTGCTTAGTCATTGAAATTGGTGAAGACAGGCCACTCACTTTGTGGGAGCGAGCTTGCTGTGTTGACAGTCAGGGCCCTATCGCCAGCAGGCTGGCTCCCACAGGGTGTGCGTTTAACGCAAAAGGACCGGAGTTTTCGGTGCGCTGATCTGGCGGTCTTGCGGCGCATCGTCACCCGCGCCAAGCCCGCCGCCGAGGGCTGTCACCAGTTCGGCATGCGCGCTGAGACGCGCGGCCTGAACCTGCTGCTGGACTTGCTGCTGCTTGAACAACAACGTTTGCGCGTTGAGCACATTGAGGTAGTCGGTGAGGCCGCGCTGGTAGGCGATCATCGCAATGTCGTAGGTTTTCTGCGCGGTCGCGACCGATTCGGCGGCGAACATCTGCTGCTTGTCCATCGATTCGCGGCGGATCAACTGGTCGGAGATATTTTTCAGCCCATTGATCAGCGTCTGGTTGTACCGCGCCACGGCGATGTCGTAACCGGCGGAAGCTTCGCCGAGTTCGGCGCGCAACCGCCCGCCGTCGAAAATCGGCAGCGAGATCGCCGGCCCGACGTTGTAGTTGAGTTTCCTGCCGGTCAAAAACTCCAGCGCCCCGCCGCCCGTGGCCATGTAGCCAAGGCTGCCGACCAGGTCCACATTCGGATAAAAACCGGCATGCGCGACGTCAATGCCGCGCGCCTGCGCGGCCACTTGCCAGCGACTGGCGACAACATCCGGGCGTTGCCCGAGCAGCTGCGCAGGCAAGCTCGACGGCAGTTTCAGCGCCGCGCCCAGCGCCAGTGTTGGCCGCTGCAACTGCGCGCCTTTCCCCGGGCCAAACCCCGAGAGCGCCGTCAGCTGATTGCGACTCAGGGCGATGGCTTCGTCGAGTGCATCGATCTGCCGATGAGTTTCCGGCAAAGGCGTCTCGGCCTGGCTGACTTCGAAATGAGTGCCGATCCCGCCGTCGAGGCGTTTCTGTGCGAGTTCGAGCATCTGCTTTTGCTGCTGCAGAGTCGCGGCGACGATGTCCCGTTGTGCGTAGTGCAGCGAGAGTTCGATGTAGGCGCGCACGACGTTGCTCTGCAACTCGAGTTGCGCCAGGCGCGCTTCGGCCGCGCTCACGTGCGCCATGTCGACGGCCCGCTCGCTGGCATTGCTTTCACGACCCCAGAGATCAAGGGCGTAGCTGAAACCCAGTGCAGCGTTGTTGTCCCAAGTGGATGTGTCGGCCAGTCCGCCCGGCCCATAAAACTGATCGGTGGGCCAGTTGTGTCGTTTCAGGGTGGATTGGCCATTGATCTGCAGCGACTCGGCAGATTCCGCCAAGCCGGCCATGGCCCTGGCCTGACGCACCCGCGCGGCGGCCATGGCCATGCTCGGGCTGCCTTGCAGTGCGAGGTCGATCCAGCGATTCAGTTGCGGGTCGCCGTAGGCTTGCCACCATTGAGCATCAGGCCAGTGCGCATCCTGTTCAGCGCTGCGAATAGCTTCGTCAGTAGCCAGCGAATCGGGTGCGTGCACCTTGCCCTGCGGCGCAATGCCACCGGTGCCGATGCAGCCACTGATGATGAGAGTTAAAGCCAAAAGACTGAGCGTCTTAAGCGCTCTGTTGATGCGACGCGGCACTGCTGAGATTTCCTGAAATGGAAGGACGTACGAGGCTCACCGGTGCTGGCTTCATGTGGCGAGGGGGCTCGCCCCCGTTGGGTTGCGCAGCGCCCCCAAGTCTTGACCGCGCGTTGTTCATGAAAATCGCATTCGCTGATTTCACGTTTACTGCGCAAACGAACGGGGGCAAGCCCCCTCGCCACACCAGCCCCCTCACCACACACACGTGTCGGCACAAAAGCCCGGTTGTTACAACGGCGCGATTCTAGGGCTCGGCTGAAATGGCGATAAGCCGGCAAACTTGTGAATCTTTGTTACCGTTCAAGCGATAATCCCTTGGTCGGGGTCTCAGACCTTGAAACCTTGTGTCACAATTTGCCATCGCAACCGAGAGCACCCCATGGACACTCTGCAAAACATGCGCGCCTTCAGCTACGTGGCCGAGGCCGGCAGTTTCACCGCCGCCGCCGTGCAGCTCGACACCACTACGGCCAACGTTTCGCGCGCGGTCTCCAATCTCGAAGCCCATCTGCAAACCCGCCTGCTTAACCGCACAACGCGGCGCATCGCCCTGACCGAGGCCGGCAAACGCTACCTGCTGCGTTGCGAACAGATCCTCGCCTACGTCGAAGAAGCCGAAGCCGAAGCCAGCGACGCCCATGCACGTCCAGCCGGGCAGCTCAAGGTGCACACCATGACCGGCATCGGTCAGCACTTCGTAATCGACGCGATCGCCCGTTATCGCAAGACGCATCCCGATGTCACGTTCGACCTGACCATGGCCAACCGTGTCCCGGATTTGCTTGATGAGGGCTATGACGTGTCCATTGTGCTGGCCAGTGAGCTGCCGGACTCGGGCTTTGTGTCCCAGCGCCTGGGCATCACCTACAGCATCGTTTGCGCCTCGCCGGCTTACGTCAAAGCCAACGGCTGCGCGCACAAACCCAGCGACTTGCTCAACCACGCGTGCCTGCGCCTGGTGAGCCCGGTGATTCCGCTGGAAAAGTGGACGTTCGATGGGCCGGAAGGCCAGGAAATGGTCACCATCAACAGCTCGCCATTTCTGGTGAATTCCGCTGACGCGATGAAAACCGCAATCATCAGCGGCATGGGCGTTGGCGTTCTGCCGGTGTATGCAGCGATCGAAGGCTTGCGCAACGGCACGCTGGTGCGGGTAATGCCCAATTACCGCTCGCAGGAACTGAACCTGTACGCGATCTACCCTTCGCGGCAATATCTGGATGCGAAGATCAAAACCTGGGTCGAGTATTTACGGGGCTCGCTGCCGGAAATTCTGGCCGCGCATCAGGCGGAACTGGTGGCCTATGAATTGAGCGGCAGTCTGGGCGGCGCGCGGCTGGCGAATTAGCCCGGGAAGCAGTTCCTCCTTTGTAGAAGCCGGCTTGCTGGCGATGGCGGCCAACCAGCCCTCATGTTCAGGCCACGATCGCTATCGCCAGCAAGCCAGCTCCTGAAAAGTCCCCGCGCGTCCGAAAGCTTGGCACTCGCGCAACCTCCGCGAAGAATGTTAGCGTGCTTGGCATCTCCACGCCCGACGAGCCTTCCTCCATGAAAAAGACTGTCCTCGCCTTCAGCCGCATCACGCCTGACATGATCGAACAGCTGAAGTCAGACTTCGACGTCATCGTGCCGAACCCGAAAAACGGTGACATCAATGCCCAGTTCAACGAAGCCCTGCCCCACGTACATGGTTTGATCGGAGTCGGTCGCAAGCTCGGCCGTGCGCAACTGGAAAATGCGCGCCAGCTTGAGGTGGTGTCCAGCGTCTCGGTCGGCTACGACAACTACGACGTCGGCTATTTCAATGAGCGCGGCATCATGCTGACCAACACCCCCGACGTGCTCACCGAGAGCACTGCCGACCTGGCTTTCGCTTTGCTGATGAGCAGTGCCCGCCGCGTGGCTGAACTGGATGCCTGGACCAAGGCCGGTGAATGGCAGGCCAGCGTCGGCGCGCCGTTATTCGGCTGTGATGTGCATGGCAAAACCCTGGGCATCGTCGGCATGGGCAACATCGGCGCGGCGATCGCCCGCCGTGGCCGCCTCGGCTTCAACATGCCGATCATCTACAGTGGCAACAGCCGCAAAACCGAGATTGAGCAAGAACTGGGCGCGCAAATGCGCAGCCTGGACGAGTTATTGGGCGAAGCGGATTTCGTCTGCCTGGTAGTGCCGCTCAGCGAAAAAACCAAACACCTGATCAGCCACCGTGAGTTGGCACTGATGAAACCGAGCGCGATTCTGATCAACATTGCGCGTGGCCCGGTGGTGGACGAGACCGCGCTGATTGAAGCGCTGCAAAGCAACCGCATCCGCGGCGCCGGGCTGGACGTGTACGAAAAAGAACCGTTGGCCGAATCGCCGCTTTTTAAGCTGAAAAATGCCGTGACCCTGCCGCACATCGGCTCCGCCACGCATGAAACCCGTGAGGCGATGGCCAATCGCGCCGTAGCGAATTTGCGCAGCGCCCTGTCGGGTGAGCGACCACAGGACTTGGTGAACGCTCAAGTCTGGAAAGGCTGATACAAAACGGGCAGGCGTAACTAACCCCTGCCCATTATTTCATACCCCCAAATAATTGCTGATACACACTTTGCAATTCAGCCGCCGCCCAAATAAACGGGCCACACGATAAGCTCTCCTTACTTGCCCATTATGACGGGAACCAACTTTGGAGAAATCGTATCGTGAACTATCTGACAACGGCTCAGACCATAAGAATCAGTAAAGTCTTGCTCATGCTGTACATAAGCATCTTCGGATTACTGGTTATGTACAGCAACTTCACCGACTACCCCACCAATTATGAATACCTGGGCCATATCCTCAGCATGGACACGGTCCGAGCTGATGAATTGTACAAGTACCGCGCCATCACTTCACCGATGGCCCATCACCGTATCTACTGGTTGATCATTACACTTGAAGTGCTATCTACCTGCTTTTGCGTAGTGGGCACTTACCACTTGTACAAGCATTTAAACAGCAGCGCCAAAAAATTTCACGAGGCAAAGAAGTTCGCGTTGATCGGGTTACTGATTGCAATCGCCATTTACTATGTTGGCTTCCAGGTTATTGGTGGTGAATGGTTTAACATGGATGAATCGGACCGCTGGAACTATAAAGACTGGGCGCGACATATTGTCGACTTCGTAATGCCATTGATGATGTATGTGGCCCTCAGGATCGAACGTTGAGCGCTGATTGCCCGATCCATCTCAGGCCAGGCTTCGATGTTCCTGCACCCGTAGGGCTTTGGGTTTGCGGAACACCAGCACATTGCCCAGCATCACCAACACCAGCCCCGCGAGGGCCGGCGCGGTCCATTGGTAGCCCTCCGCGAAAGCCGAGACGTTAAGCGCCACCACCGGGAACAGCACGGTGCAATACGCCGCACGCTCCGGCCCCATGCGCCCGACCAGCGTCAGGTAAGCGGTGAAGCCGATGACCGAACCGGGAAGCACCAGGTACAGCAGCGAGCCGATGTAGCGCGCGTTCCATTCCATTTCGAATGGAATGCCCTTGATCAGGCACCACATCGACAACATGGCCGCACCGTAGGCCATGCCCCAGGCGTTGGTCGTCAGGGGTCTGAGGCCGGCTTTTTGCTGCAGGCTGGAAAGCATGTTGCCTGCGGAGAAGCACAGCGTGCCGAGCAACGCCAGACCCAGGCCCAGCAATGTCTCCGGGCTGGCGGTGTGGCCGGCCAGCTCAGGCCAGAACAGCAGGCCTAGCCCCATCAAGCCAAGCGCGCCGCCCATCAACACATTGCGGGCGATTTTCTGCGCAAAAAAGACCCGAGCGTTCAGCGCGTTCCACAGGGTTGCGGTAGAAAACACCACGGCGATCAAGCCACTCGGAACCCATTGGCTGGCCGTCAGAAAACACATGAAATTGATGCAGAACAGGCACAAGCCCTGCGCCAGACAAATGAGGTGCCCGCGACGGTTCATCACTTGCAGCTTGCGGCTGAGCACCAACATCACGAACAGCACCAGCGCGGCGAGACCGAAGCGATAGACAATCGACACCGGAATGGCCACCACGCCCAGCTGCCATTTCAGGGCAATCCAGGTGGTGCCCCAGATCAGCACGGTCAGCAAATACAACGACAGGTTCATGGCAACGCTCCTCGATAGGCGCTCAGTGTCCTGGCTGATGCCATGCCGCAGTTGCGTAATCTTGCGCTTTTGTCAGCGGACGGGCTGGCAGGCCAGGGCCTACGGAGTAGGATGCAAAGCGTCAGAGAGAACCGATCATGCCCGCACTGGAAACACTGCAAGTCTTTCAAGCCCTTAACCGCTCGCCCCATGCTCGACTCGAGCACAGTGCCGAGCTCGGTGACGGCATGGCTGCGGCGTTGTGGAGCAACCATCATGACGCGCAGGATTACGCCGGGCCGAGTCATCACACGCTGTCGTGCTACATCGCGGGTGGCACCGGCACCTTCCGCCGTGATCAACCCGGCACCAAGGGTGCGCCGGACAAACTGTGCACGCTGCCGGCCGGTCATGAGTCGGCGTGGGTGATCAATGGCGACATTCGCCTCGCCCACGTCTACTTAAGTCCCGAACAATTTGCCCTCGGCTGCGTTACCTTGCTGGACCGCGAGCCTCGCGAGCTGCAGCTACGCGAAAACACCTTTCTCGATGATGCGGTGCAGGCGCGCCGTTTCAGGCAGTTGATCACGCTCAATTGGGACGAGCCCGGCGAACGCCTGCTGACCAGCAGCCTGGCCCATGAAATGCTTAGCCACGCGCTGCTCAGTCAAGTGGGCCAGCGCGACGGCTTGCGGCTCAAGGGCGGGTTGGCGGCGCATCAGCGGCGGCAATTGGTCGAGTTCATCGACAACCATCTGGCAGAGGCGATTAGCCTGGGGCAATTGGCGGGATTGTGCGCGTTGTCGGAATATCACTTCGCGCGGATGTTTCGCGCGAGTTTTGGCTTGCCGCCGCATCAGTATTTATTGGCACGGCGCCTGAATCGGGCACAGGCATTGCTGCGCAGCACGTCGAGGCCGTTGGGGGAAATTGCGCTGGCGTGCGGATTTGCCAGCGCGAGTCATTTCACTCATCGTTTTCGCCAGGGGCTGGGCGGCACGCCAGGGGAATATCGACAGGCGTTTTTGCGTTAGTCCGAGTCTTTCGCGTCACTCTTGTGGGAGCGAGGCTTGCCCGCGAAGAACGATGACGTAGTCTTCCCCTAGAACTCCAATGTGCCGGACAGCGAAACCTGCCGCGAATCCCCCATTGACACAAAGAACCGACTCGCCGCCGACGTGTAATAAGTACGGTCAAACAGGTTCTTCACATTCAACTGAAACTTGACATTCTGCCCGTCAAATCGAGTGTCGTAAGTGGCGAAAGCATCGGCCACGGTGTAACTCGGCAGATCAAAATCATTCACCGCGTTCCCCGCCCGCTCACCGACATAGCGAGCGCCCGCACCGATGCGTAACTGGTCGCCGCCGACAAGGGTGCCGAAGTCATACACCGCCGACAGAGCACCCGAATTCTTCGCCACGTTCTGCAGCTTTTTGCCTTTGTAGGTCGGGTCCTCAGTGACCTCGGCATCGGTGTAAGCGTAACTGCCGATCATGCTCCAGCGGTCGCTCAACTGTCCGGTCAGATCCACTTCCAACCCGCGCGAGCGCACTTCGCCGGCGGCACTGTAGAGGGTCACCGGACCTTCGGCATTGGCCACCAGCACGTTGCGTTTCTTGATGTCGAACAGCGCGACATTACCGGTGACACGACCCGGTATATCGAGCTTGGCACCCACCTCCCAGGACTTGGCTTCCTCCGGCGCAATGCTGCAGTCGAGCACTGTGCTGCTGCCGCTTAGCGGGGCGATGGTCGAGTTGGGTTTGAACGATTCGGTATAGCTGCCGTAGAACGACAACTCATCGGTGTAGCGATACACCAGGCCGGCGCGTGGCACCCATTTCTGGCCGTTGCTGTCGGTGTTGGCCTGGAACGGCACGCCTTTACCAGCGTACTGGTCGTACTCCTGGAAACGCCCGCCGGCCACCAGGATCCACTGATCGGTGAGGTGGATCGAGTCCTGCAGAAACAGCGAATTGCTGCGCAGCTCGTCAGTCTGAGCACTGTCCGCCGGGCTGACCGTGGAGCCCGCCACTTCGCGGTCATACACCGGTTTGAGGTAACTGAACGTGCTGAGGCTTTTCTGCCGGATCAGGTCTTCGCGATAAATCTTGCGGTACTCGTCATCGACGCCGAACACCAGATCATGTTGCAGGCCCAGTACATTGACTTTGCCTTCGAGGCTGGCGGTGGTGAAGCGGTCGGTACTGACGGCGTTCTGCGTGCCGTCCATGCTCCGCGTCAGCGTGCCCCGGTCGGTGTCAATGGCCGTGACGCGCACCTGACTGGCATCGTAGGTTTCGCGGTTCCAGCTGTAGCCGAAATGCGCGTTCCAGTTGTCATTGAGTTCGTGATCGGCTTGGAAGTGATACAGGTCCGAGCGGCCCTCCATGTTATTGAAGGGCTCATCCAGGCGACGGTCGCGGGGGATGTCCAGCGGGTGATTGTCGCGCGGATCGATCAGGGTTCCGCGGTCGAACGGGGTGAGAAATTCGCGGTGCTCGTAGGCAAACAACAGCTGGGTGCGTTCGCCGACCCATGCCAGCGACGGCGCCACCAGCGTTTCGCGCCGGGTGCCGAAATTGCGCCAGTAGTCTTCGTCTTCGTGGTCCACGATCATGCGATACGCCAACCCGGAATCGCCGACCGCGCCGGTGCTGTCGAACGCGCCGCCGCTGCCGTTTTTGCCGTCGCCGTAAGTCGAGCCGCGCAGGGTCAGAGCGTTGTACTGCTGCAATTCCGGCTTCTTGCTGACCATATTGACCACACCGCCCGGATCCTGGATGCCGTACAGCAACGACGCCGGGCCCTTCAACACTTCCACCCGATCCACCGTGGCGTTAAGGCCACGTCCCTGCACCACCGGCATGCCGTCGCGCATGATCGAACCGTTGCGGTTGTCGCCGAAGCCACGGGTCATCACCGAATCCTGGGTGCCGCCCAGCGTGTTGCCCTGTGTGATGCCGCTGACGTTGGCCAACGCATCATCGAGGTTGCGCGGCGCCTGATCACGAATGACCTGGGCCGGGATCACATTGACCGTCTGCGGGATTTCCTGGAGCAGCGCCGAAGAACGCATCACCGAACTGGTGGGCGGCGGTTGGTAGCTCATAGGTTGGTCCAGTACCGAAGTAATAGTGGTCGCGCCGAGGTTCAGCGCGCCCTGGCTTGGCAGCGGCTCCAGCACGATCGTGTGGTCATCGCTGCGGCGGAAGGTGAAACCCGAACCGCTGAGCAAGCGCTGGATCGCCTGCTCGGCTGTCATCTGTCCATTAAGCGCGGGCGCCGTTACGCCGTAGGGCGCTTCATCGGTGTAGACCACGCTGGTGCCGGTAATCCGGCTGAAGTCGCTGAGCGCCTGCGGCAACGGTCTGGCAGCTATCGCAAAGACAAATTGCGCGTGCTGCGCAGTGGATTGATCAGCGCCGAGCGCCACGCTGACCGGCAAACAGGCCAGCATCGAAATGCCCAGCGCAGATGCACTCAACCACTGTTTCATCGAACCGGATGTCGCCCTGGACTTCATTGCTCATGACCTGTGTAGAACCGTTACGGATGCGAATGACTCGCAGTTTCAGTCACTACACGGATGGCGGCCGGATTTACCTCATCAGAAAGTTGAAAATAAGGTCTGCTTGAGAAATTTGGGGTCTGGTCTGCCGTCATCGCGAGCAAGCTCGGCTCCTACAGGTCAAGCCACATTCGAGCGATCAGCGCCTGTCCCTGTGGGAGCCGAGCTTGCTCGCGATGACGCCGGCAGCCTCAACGCACAATAATCATCGGCCCCAATCGATGTTGTTCAAAACCCAACACGCCCTGCAACGAATTCAACACCGCTTGCGGATCCTTGCCCGGAAAACTTCCGCTCACCCGCCGCGCCGCCATTTCATCGTTGAGCAGCACAATCCGTCCCGGGTAATACCGGCGCAGATCCTCCATCACGTCGGCCAGGGTTGCCTTGTAGTAATTGAGCCAACCCTGGCGCCAGGCAAGCTGCGCTTCGCTGTCCACGGCGTGGAGTTGCTGCGCTGTGCCGTCGGCGTATGCGACTTGCTCGCCGGCGCTGAGAATTTGCGCTTCGGCCTGCGGGTCCGCTGTCACTGCGACGCGCCCCGACAACACCGTCACCTGCGCGCCGTCAGGTTGCAGACGCACTTCGAATTGTGTGCCCAACACCCGCGCCTGCCCCTTCTCAGCCTCGACCACAAACGGCTCGCGGCTGTGCGTCACGCGGAAAAAACCGGCCCCGCGGCGCAGTTGCACGTGGCGCTCGCCGCCGCTGAAATCCACAGCGATGGCACTGTCGGCATCCAACGTGACCTGCGACTGATCGGCCAGCGTAACAGTGCGAATCTCGCCCGGTGCCGAGACGTAATCGGCGCCCATATCATCGATCCAGCGCGACGGCTGCCAGCCAGCGCCGATGCCGATCATCAGCAGCAGACACGCCGCCATCGCCAACGCAGCGGACCAGCGTCGCACGCTGTTGCGGCGCGAAGGGTTCATGGCATCGAGGTAGCCCTGCAGGGCTGATGCGTCTTCATCGGCCAGCGTGCGGGCCGGTGCTTCAGTCAGTTCCCACACCACCTGCGCCTGGGCATAGGCTTCGGCATGCGCCGGATCAGCCTGCAGCCAATGACTGAAGGTGGCTTGATCGCCGCTGCTCGGCTGGTCATGCAGCAGGCCCAGCCAGGCGAAAGCCGTCTGCTCCTGCGCGAGTGTCGGAATAATTCGCTCTGGCTGCTTCACGGTGCTTTCCCTGGCGTGCGCGGTTGAGGTTCGCGCAAGCTGGCCTTGCAGGCGTCGAGGGCGCGCATCATATGTTTTTCCACAGCACTTTGGGACACACCCATGGCCTTGGCGATCTCGGCGTATTTGCGACCATGGATGCGATTGAGCAGAAAGATCTGCCGCGTACGCTCGGGCAATGCGCGTAACGCCGCCTCGACATGACGCAGATCGTTGCCCGCTTCCAGCGCCGCTTGTGGTTCGCTGCCGTGGCTGTCCGCCTGCTCCGGCAACCAGCCTTCGCTCACCCGCACCCGCGCACCTTCGCTGCGCAGGTGATCGATAGCGATATTGCCGGCACAGCGCAACAAATAGGTGCTGAGCTCCTCGACCTGCACCAGCGGCCGGCGCCAAAAACGCAGGAACAGATCCTGCACCAGATCCGCCGCCGTGGCCCGACAGCCCACACGCCGATTGATCAGCGCTTCCATCTGCGCGCGCTGAGACAGGAACACCTGCAGAAAATGCGCACGAGCTCCCCGAGGTTCCTCATCGTGCGAATCCGGTGGACTGGCGATCACGTGCTCAAGACTGCGCAAATGCCGCGACGGGGCTGGCGAGCAGGCTCAATCCGCCCAACGCCATGGCCAGCCGCGGGCGATATGGCAGCAGCAATACCAGCAGCAAAGCGCTGAGCATCAATACCGCACACCACTCGACAACGCCGAGGCCCCAACCGGCCGAAGCCACCGCCGCCCACAAGGAAAACGCCAACAGCGACCCTCCGCCCACTTTGAGCGCCCGGCGACGAGCAGCCGATGGCTTGCGTCCGAGCAGCTCGGCATGGTGCCGGTCCATCGATAAACACAGTGCGGTGAAGCCGCCGTAACAGAGCAACAGGGCCAGCAACATCAGTTCGCCTCTTGCTCAAGAATGATCGATTGCCGACGCTGGCGCAGGACGATTTCTGGCCGCCCTGCGCGCTGCATTTTCCACGCAGCCCAGGCGAAAAACAGGCCGCTGGCCAGGCACGTCAAATCAAACCCGGCCATGGCCCAATCGCCCTGCGCCAACGTGAAGCCCAAGTGATAAGGCGTGGTTAGCCCATTCAACAGCGGCAGCGCGGCGAACAACAGTGCCGCCAACGCGAGCTGCTCAACCCATGCCGCGCGCCCACGGCGGACCACGGCGTGCAACAGACTGAGCCCCCAGACCAGGAAGAAGCTGTTGACCTCCCAATCCGAGCGCCCGGCCAGCTCGACCGGCAGTAAGCGATTGGCCCAGAAGAATGCCGCCACGGCGATCATCAGCCCCGACATGCTGGCGATGTTCAGCACTTCCACCAGGCGCAACTCGAACGGCATGACGCCGCTATTCAAATGTTTGAGTTGACGCTTGCCCAACCAGATCACCAGCCCGGTACCGATCATCGCCGTGCCGGCCAACCCGCAGATAAAGTACATCCAGCGCAACACTGGCTCGGCAAACCGGCCCATGTGCAAGCCGTAAAAACCACCCGCGACGGCTCGCGGCAGCGATTGCTCAGGCGTCGCGCCGAGCAGTTGCCCGGTCACACCGTTGAAGGTCACCGCGCTGCTGAAATCGTAAACCAGGCGATCGGCTGCATCGCGCAGCAGCACCACCGAAGCGTTGGCATCGCCCGGATTATTCACCGTAATCCGTCCGACATTACCGCCCGACCACTGCTCACGCGCCTGTTGTAACAGCGGCGCGAGCGGCGCCAGCGCGGCCGGTTTACCCGCCACCTCCGGGGTGGTCGACGCCGGGAAACTCTCATCATAAAACGCCCGCACATCACCGTTGTACGAAGCCAGAATGCTCGCCGGCATCACCATCGACATGAAGATCACCAAACTGCTGTAGGTAATCATCAAGTGAAACGGCAATACCAGCACACCCACCGCGTTGTGCCCGTCGAGCCAGGTACGCTGACCTTTGCGCGGGCGGAACGTGAAGAAGTCCTTGAAGATTTTCTTGTGGGTGATGATCCCGCTGATCAATGCGACAAACATCACCATCGCAGCGATGGTGGATAGCCAGCGGCCCCATGGGTGCGGCATCTGCAACTGAAAGTGGAAGCGGTAGAAGAATTCGCCGCCCATGGTCGCGCGGCCCTGCACTTCGGCACCGGTCTGCGGGTCGAGGTGTCTTTCCGTGAACTGACCGCGCTCACCGCGCTTGGCCGTGGTTTGCTGCCAGCGCACCGACAAGCCTGGTTCACGGGCATCGGGTAGATCAATGAGCCAGCGCGAGGCGCCGGCTGCATGCTGCTGCAGATAGTTTTGCGCCAAGGCCAGGCTGGCTTCGGAGCTGACGGAGCGCACCGGAATCTCTGGCTGCATCCAGTGGCTGATCTCGTCCTTGAAGTAGGCGAGCGTGCCGGTCAGGAAAATCGCGAACAGCAGCCAGCCGAATATCAACCCCGCCCAAGTGTGCAGCCAGGCCATGGCCTGACGAAAACCTTCTTTCATGGCTGGCCCGCCCAGTAGCCCAAACCGGCAGCCGCCGCCAGCAACAGGCTGGCTACGATCAGCCCGTACCAGGCTCGCCAGGCGCTATGGCAGGCAAAACACCAGAGCACCGCGCACAGATAAGCCAAGAATGACGTCATCATCCCGGTCACCACCGCGTCGGCGCGGGCCATGGGCAACCACATCGTCAGGCAGACGCTGGCCAGCGCGGCGACGGCATAACCGCCCAGCACAGCGGCCAGCGCCCGCGAGGCGACGGCCATGCGATAGGAAACAGGGAGCGTGGTGGTTTTGCCTTTCATGTTTCAACCCGAAACGGGATGACGCCTCGTGCAAATCACGGCGCCAGCATGGGCGCAATAATAATGATAAATATTCTCATACGCAAAAGGCTTCGGACGAAATCGGTGATTCGCAGGCGGTTCAGGCGCTGCCGATTTATATCAAGCGCAAACAAAAACGGGCCTGCGTTTGCAGGCCCGTTGTCGTTGGGAAGGGAAAGAGCAATCAGGCATCAGCCGTTTTGCGCGGCCTGTTCGTTTTCCAGAAACTCGTCTTCAAGCAGTGCGTCAGCCTCTACACGCTCGAATGGCACGACAGCGGCACGTGGTTTGCCCCGCAGCTTGCCGAACAAATGTTCCAGCGCATGCTCCAGTTTTTCAGCCGCCCCGTCGATCGCCAGTTCCAGGGAATCAGCCTTGTGCGTGACAGAAATCGGTTGATGGCCTTTTGGCCGCGCTTCCAGCTGACAGCGCATATCGTGGGGACCGGGCTTGTCACCGTTCTCATCCCGCAGATGGACCTCGATGCGGGTCAAGTCCTCTTCATAACGTTCGAGCGTGCTCTCAATGGTAGTACGTACCCACTCCTCCAGTCGGATGCTGCTTTGAATATGGTTATCACTGTTGACTTGGATTTGCATAGTTCATCCCTTATTTCAGCTAGCTCGCGAGAGGCCTTTCAGCTCGCCCTTGGGCGTCATCACTGTGACCTCTTACTTACACAATCGGTTCGTCCGGCGAACAATTCAACCCCTGAAAAAAGATAAATATTCATTCGCAAAAAAAGCCGGACAACCGTTAAAAGCGCTGTTAAGGTCGGGAGTTGGGTCGCCCCGCTCCTGCCCCGAATTGCTCACATCTGCTGCTCCGCCAATGGATGCAAGCTGCGAAAAACGCCCGCCTCTTCCACCAGCCAATCGTGCACCGCGCGCACGCCCGGATGGCTCAGAGCACCCGGCGCATACAGCAGCACGTAGCGTTTGTGATTGGGCACCGCCAGGCCAAACGGCACGATCAACGCGCCCCGCTCCAGCTCATCGTTGAGCAGCGTTCGTCGCGCAATGGCCACGCCCATGCCGGCAATGGCCGCTTCAATGGTCAGGTGATTACGGTTGAAGGTATGACCGCGCCGGACATCCGCGCCCTCAAAACCGATAGCGTCGAGATAAAACTCCCACTCCGCGTATTCGTAGCTGCCACGCCAGGCGGTAATGTCGTGCAGCAGCGGAAAATGCATCAAGTCCGCCGGCCCGTGCAGCGGCGGACGACCGCGCAACAGGCTCGGCGCGCATACCGGAAAAATCTGTTCATCCAGTAAGGCTGTGGATAACAAACCGGGATAGCTGCCGTCGTTCAAGTCGATCGCCAGATCGAAATCGCCCTCATGCAACGGCACGCTGCTGTCTTCCGCGACCAGGCGCAACTGAATGTCTGGAAAGCGCTGCTGCAACCGGGGCAATCGCGGCGTCAGCCATTTGCTCAGGAAAGAGGGAATGGAACGAACGCGCAAGATGCCGCTGATCATGCCCGCATCCAGTCGGCGCAATTCGGCATCGATGCTGCCGTAAGCCTCGTTGACGGTAATGGCCAGCCGCTGCCCCTGCGCGCTCAGTTCAACGCCGCGCGCGCGGCGATGAAACAGGCGAAAACCCAGGCGTTCTTCCAGTTGGCGGATCTGCTGGCTGACCGCACCCGGCGTGATGTGCAGCTCCTCGGCGCATCGCGTGAACGAGAGGTGCCGGGCCGCACAGGAAAACACGTGCAGCCAGACATAGGTCTGCGCATGCAATTGACGACTCATCGTTTAGTCCTGCTAAAGGCTGTCTTAGGAATTTTCGTTGGTCACGTAGGACATTGCAGCTCAGTATCGTCGACATTGCGCTCGTCCTACAAAAATGGCAGCGATTTTTCTTCCATTGCTTGTATAGGGTTTAGCATGGCTATCAGTGTTTTCGATCTGTTCAAAGTGGGTATCGGTCCTTCCAGCTCCCACACCGTCGGGCCCATGCGTGCTGCCGCGACCTTCACTCATGCGCTCGCCGACCAGCAAATGCTCGGGGACACGCGTCGCATCGAAATTCGCCTGTACGGCTCGCTGTCGGCCACCGGCGTCGGCCACGCCACCGACCGCGCCTGCGTCCTGGGCCTGATGGGCGAATGGCCGGACAGCATCGACCCCACGACCATCGACAGCCGGATCCAGGCGTTGCGCGAAACCGGTGAACTCAACCTTGCGGGGAAAACCACCATTGCCTTCGATTGGCAGCGTGATCTGCTGCTGCTCGACGAGTGCCTGCCGTACCACCCCAACGCCATGTCCCTGACCGCCTTCGGCGAGAGCGGTGAGCTGTGGGAACAGACGTACTATTCCATCGGCGGCGGGTTCATCGTTGAAGCGGCTGAAGCCGAGTCGGGCATCGCGCCCGACAGCGACGTCGTCCTGCCCTACGATTTCTCCACCGCCGCCGAGTTGCTCACGTTGTGCAATGAGCACGGCTTGCGTGTATCCGAGTTGATCATGGCAAACGAACTGGCCTGGCGTAGCGAGGCCGAGATCCGTCAGGGCCTGTTGCATATCTGGTCGGTGATGCGCGAATGCGTCGAGCAGGGCTTGCGTCACGAAGGCATCCTGCCGGGCGGTCTTAATGTGCCGCGGCGTGCGGCGAAACTGCACCGCAGCCTGTTGGAAATCGGCAAGCCGAATGTCATCACTTCCACCCTGTCGGCGATGGAATGGGTCAACCTGTTCGCCCTGGCCGTGAACGAAGAAAACGCGGCCGGCGGGCGTATGGTGACTGCGCCGACCAACGGCGCGGCGGGGATTATTCCGGCGGTGCTGCACTACTACATGAAGTTCAATCCGGACGCCTCGGACGATGACGTCGTCGCCTTCTTTTTAGCTGCTGCCGCCGTCGGCATTCTTTGCAAAAAAAATGCGTCGATCTCCGGCGCGGAAGTTGGCTGTCAGGGCGAAGTCGGTTCGGCGTGCGCCATGGCGGCTGCTGGCTTGGCGGACATCCTCGGAGCGACGCCGGAACAATTGGAAAACGCTGCCGAAATTGGTTTGGAGCACAATCTCGGTCTGACCTGCGACCCGGTCGGCGGTCTGGTTCAGGTCCCGTGCATCGAGCGCAACGCAATCGCGGCGGTGAAGGCTATCAACGCCACGCAAATGGCCCTGCGCGGCGATGGCAAACACTTCATTTCGCTCGATCGGGTCATCCGCACCATGCGCGACACCGGCGCCGACATGCACGACAAGTACAAGGAAACTTCGCGCGGTGGCCTGGCCGTGAACTGGGTGGAGTGCTGATCGCACCGCTTGAGGACGTTTCCCTGTTTTTGCCCGGAAACGGGCAGAAAGCGGCAACCGGATGCATAAAACCTTTGTGCCACAACGCAGCCCCTGTAGCAGCTGGCGAAGCCTGCGTCTGACTCCCGTCGAGCCAGACGCAGGCTTCGCTAGCTGCTACAAACCCACATAGCCCTGAGTCGGCCATGACATTGTCCGACAATGTTTGCGGCATGCCCCTTGCTAGATCACCCCTGAAGGTAAGCGCTGTACGAGCCGATGGTCCGGTGTTGCGAACTAATCCCGATCGCGGTCGTCAACAACTGCACGTTCAATCAGGCGGTGACGCAACATGGACAACCCTTTTCAGCTCATTACCGATGTATTTGCGCCGGATTATCAGATCAACCTGAGCATTCAGGGGCTCGACGGTCGCATCATGCTGACCCTGTCCAACAGCGGCCGCGTCGTTGCCAAGCGGATGATCAGCGCTGAACAGCGCAACGACCCCGAGCGTCTGAAGCGGCTTGTGCAAAGCATTCAGTTCGGCATCGCCATCGAGCAGGGCCATAGCGCCATGTCGATCCTCGAAGCCATGACCGATAGCGACAGCCGCGCGCTGCCGCCGCCACCCGTCAAAGATCAGCCACGACCTGCGATGGGCCTTTAAATCTCGCCCTTCTCGACCTCGGGATGTTCACCGGAACCCGCACCAACCTTGCGTTGCGGGTGCTCGATCTTTACCGAGGGGAATTGCGACGAAGCGTAACGCACCACCAGAATCGCAAACGCCAGCAATAGAATCCCGCCGCACAGATAAATGATCCCCAGATCGGGCGGGTTGTGGTGCGACACGTTGGAGATCAGCAACCGCGTCAGTGCGGTAATCGCCACGTAGATCAGAAAGCGCACCGGCATGTGGTTGGTCTTGAAATAAATCCCGACCATCGCGCCCAATTCCAGATAGATGAACAGCAACAGGATGTCATCGATCTTGATGTGCCCCTCCTCCAGCATTCCCAAAAATTCCATCACCGCTGCCCATGCGGTCACTGCGCCGATGGCGAAAAGCGCCAGGTAATGGAACGTCTCGACGAACAGGTTGCCCAGCGACTCGGCCAGTTGATGCACGTTCTGCCGTAGTTTCTCGGCCCAGTTGATTTTCACAGTGATACTTCCTTAGCTCGGCTCGAGCGGATGATGCGCGATGGACGTGACGGTTCTGCATGCAGAAAAAAGGCCATTCAAGGCTGCCATATGATGGCGAGACGCCCTGAAACAAGCGCCGTGGCGTTTGGTCGCACCCTGCGGGCTATCCGGATCCGGACGAACGAGCCGGTGGGCGATCCGACTTGCCCGCAAACGGCTCCACACGGACCTGACAAAACCTGAATTGCGTCTACATTGAAAAGCCACTACCCAAACCGCAGCGATTCGCTTATCCTTTTCGCTGTATATAAATACAGTAGTCGCTTAAGGCTACTTTTGTGAAGGCATGTGAGGTGGTGAATGGCCGTCGAAGTGGTATACCGCAGCAGCCGAGATCTGGAGCGCTTGTTCATGGATAAAGCCGAAGCTGACCGTCATGACAAAATGCTCGAACTGGCCGAGTTGCTGGCTGAAGTGTTGCACAAAGCCGTGCCGTCCCTGAGCGAACAGCAGGTGGAAGAAGCCGGGATCTACATGGCGAAAAATCGCGATGTGTTTGCCAAAGCGTTCAAGAGCCAGCCGGACGCCTTGTCCGAATTGCTGAGCGCGCCAGCCGAAGTGATCGAGCCGGTTGCAGCGGCTGAACCTGAACCTGATGAGGCGGAAGTGGCGCCGGTGAAACCCGCCAAGGCTGCAAAGGCTGCGAAATAAGCACCACAGAATTGAATAGGCCCTGAGTCGAATGGCTCAGGGCCTTTTTCATGGCAAATAATTGATCAGAGTCGCGGCACGCATTCTTGTGTAGGAGCTGCCGAAGGCTGCGATCCTTTACTCAGCGGTACAGGACTTTCTCCGCCAACTCATCCGCTACCCGCGCCGGGGAGCGCTTCTCCGCTTGGGCATGAGCGAAGACTTCGGTCAGCCGCGAGCTGATTTTCGACAGGTGCGCGGTGATGGTGGTCAGCTCTTCGCCCCGGTGCTTGAGCGACACGTAGATGAGCCCGCCGGCATTGATTACATAATCCGGCGCGTAAAGGATGCCGCGCCGCTCCAACTGATCGGCCACGTCCAGATGCGTCAGCTGATTATTCGCTGACCCCGCCACCGCCGAGCAGCGCAGCTGCGCGACCGTGACGCTGTTGAGCACCCCGCCCAGCCCGCACGGCGCCAGAATGTCGCACGGCGTACTGAGCAGGGAATCGTTGGCAATCGGATGTGCGCCCATTTGCTCCATCGCCAATTGCACCTTGCCGTGATCGATGTCGCTGACCAGCAGTTCGGCGCCGGCGGCGTGCAACTGTTCGGCGAGGGCAAAGCCAACATTGCCCAAACCCTGAATGGCCACGCGCAGGCCTTCAAGATTGTCGCTGCCTAGACGGGCCATCGCGGTCGCGCGAATGCCGGTGAATACACCCATGGCCGCATGCGGCGCCGGGTCGCCCGCCGATGTGGTACTGGTGACGTGTTGCGTCTGTTGGGCGATGCAATCCATGTCTGCCACCGACGTGCCGCTGTCGATGGCGGTGATGTAGCGCCCGTCGAGCTGATTGATGCAGCGGCCGAATGCTTCGAACAGTGCGCCACGACTCTCTACATGGACCGGCCGGATAATCACGGCCACACCGCCGCCCTGCGCAAGACCGGCCAATGCCGCCTTGTAACTCATGCCTTGGGCCAGGCGAATGGCATCCTCGACTGCGGACTCGTCGTCAGGATAGGACAGATAACGGCAGCCACCCAGGGCAGGCCCCAGACGGCTGTTATGAATGGCAATGACCGCCTTCAACCCGGTGGCCGGGTCGACGCTCAGATGCAGCGATTCAAGGCGAGTGCTTTGCATGAGAGCGAACATCGTAAGGCTCCCGAATCACTTCTTGTAGTCGCCAGTATAGGCTTGCACCCAAAAATTGCAGGAGCGCACCGGAATAAGCGCTGCCGTTCTTCAGGCTTTCAGACATAACCCTGCATGGCACTGGACGAATGCCGCAGACGAGGCTAAAAACGAGGCATCCCCCGGAGATTTTGATGACACCGCGCCAACACTTCTTCGATTGCCTGCAACGATCACCGCCTGCGCTGTTCGAGGCGGCGCTATGGATTGCGGTCGAGCACGACAAGGACGTGAATCCGCAGGCAGTCATGGCGCAGTTCAAGGATCTGCAGCAGCGCGTCAGTTATGGCTTGCCCATGTTGCCGGTCAGCGAACTGGCTCAGCCGTTACTGCGACGTCTGAATGATTTGGGTTACGCCCAGGATGATTTCACGCCGCTGCGCCCGCAGGTCGCGTTGCTCGACAAGGTGCTGGAACGTCGCCGTGGTCAGCCATTGGCGTTGGGGTTGATTGCACTTGAACTGGCCAAAGGGCTGGAAATCCCGCTGGCAGGGGTCAACTTTCCGGGGCATTTTCTGCTGCGGGTGCCGGGCGCCGATCACCTGCTCGACCCGTGCGGCGGCCGCCGGCTGTACCCCAACGATTGTCGCGAATTGTTGCAACGCCAATATGGCCCGAACATGAAGCTCAGCGCCGACCATTTGCTCACCGCCCAGCCGGTGCAAATGCTTCAGCGTCTGTCACGCAACCTGCGCCAGCTGCACCTTTCTCACGATGATTACATCGGCGCGTTGATTGACGCCGAGCGTGTGCTGGAATTGGGTAACGCCAGTGCGGCGGACTATCTGGCGCGGGCCAGCCTGTACCAGCGACTGGATTGCCCCAACGCCGAACGATTTGATCTGGAGCACGCGCTGATGCTCAGCGATGACCCGATTCAGCGGATTCGATTGACGGAGCGCCTGGGGCATTTACCCCCCAACTCAATCGTCCACTGAGCCCCACGATCCGTAGGAGCAAGCTTGCTCGCGATACAGGCGGCGCGGTCCATGAGGCAAACCGCGTCGATGCCATCGCGGGCAAGCCACGCTCCCACAGTGAGCTGGGTCGAAGCATAGATGAGTAATCGAAATCAAATCCGTAGGAGCAAGCTTGCTCGCGATTTCAGACAACGCGGTCCATCAGATAAACCGCATAATCGTTCATCGCGGGCAGGCCCGGTTCCCACAGGGTTTACGTAAGCCTTTAAGGCGTATCGGGCTGATTGGCCGGGTGCGCATTAATAAACGCTGGATGAGCTGCGGCCAACTCCGCCACCCGCCGAATCCTTGGATACGCCTGAAGAGAAATATTGAAACGCTCTGCTGCGTACAGCTGAGGAATCAGATAAGCGTCCGCCAGGCCCGGTTCGGCACCAAAGCAGTAACCTTCATCCCCGATCATCTGCTCAACCGTCGCCAGACCCTGGCTGATCCAGTTGCCGATCCATTCAACCACTTGCGTTTCGTCATGGCCCCACTGGCGCAGTTTGTTGAGCACGCTGACGTTATGCAGCGGATGCACATCGCAACCAATCACCGCCGCAACCGCCCGTTCACGCGCACGCGCTGCAAGGTCTCGGGACAGCAGAGGCACCTGTGGATAACGCTCTTCCAGATACTCGATGATCGCGGGCGACTGAATCAGCAGCTCGCCCTCCTCGGTGCGCAAGGCCGGCACACGACCTTGCGGGTTGATCGCCAGGTAGTGCGCCTGCCTGTGCTCCCCCCCAGGCGGCGCGATCAAATTGATCGGCAATGCCTGAAAGTCCAGCCCTTTAAGTGCCAACGCGATACGTACGCGGTACGACGAGGTTGAGCGATAGTAGGTATAAAGCTGCATGGCTCGGTCCTCTTAACGCGCCGGCGTCACGGTGCCGCGGCATTCTCCAAAACCGATGGACGCAAAACCTTCCCGGGTGCAGCGCGCACGCAGGATGATTTCGTCACCGTCTTCGAGGAACTTGCGCACCTCGCCCGAGGCCAGTTCGATCGGCTTTTTGCCGCCCTCGGTGATTTCCAGCAGGCTACCGAACTGTCCGTTTTCCGGCCCCGATAGAGTGCCCGACCCGAACAGATCGCCGGCCTGCAACTGGCAGCCGTTGACGCTGTGATGCGCAACCATTTGCGCCACGGTCCAGTACATGTGTTTGGTGTTGCTGGAAGTCAGGCGATGGGCCGGCAGATTTTGCTCGCGCATGGTCTCGGTGAGCAGCAGCACTTCCAGCTCGATGTCGAAAGCCCCGGCGGCCTGATCGCGTTTGTCGAGCAGATACGGCAAAGGCTGCGGATCGCCCTCAGGCCGTGCCGGTTGCGCCCGACGGAAAGGCTCCAGCGCCTCAGCCGTCACAACCCACGGTGAAATACTGGTGATGAAGCTCTTCGACAGAAACGGACCCAGCGGCTGGTATTCCCAGGCCTGAATGTCCCGCGCCGACCAATCGTTGAGCAGGCAGAAACCGGCAATGTGCTCGGCAGCGTCGCCTATGGCGATCGAATCGCCCATGGCGTTGCCCTGACCGATCCAGATCCCCAGTTCCAACTCGTAATCCAGGCGCGCACATGGACCGAAGGTCGGCTCGGTTTGCCCGGCCGGCAAGGTCTGGCCTTTTGGACGACGAACGTCAGTGCCGGACGGGCGAATGGTCGAGGCGCGACCGTGATAACCAATCGGCACGTATTTGTAGTTCGGCAGCAGCGGGTTGTCCGGACGGAACAATTTGCCAACGTTCTGCGCGTGCTCGATGCCGACGTAGAAGTCGGTGTAATCGTTGATTTTCGCCGGCAGGTGCATCGCACAATCCGCCGCCAGTGGCAGCAATTTTGCGCCCTGCGCTTCGATCTTGCCGTGCAGGGTGCTGCCCTCTGCGAACAGCTCCATCAGGCGCTCACGCAGGGCAACACGCGCGGCGCGGCCCAATTCAAAAAAAGCATTCAACTGACCGCCACGGGTCGCTTCGGCGGCGGCTTTCGCTGCGCCATCGAACAAGCCTGCGTCCAGCGCGGCCTCCAGATCGAAAATGTGCTCACCGATAGCCACGCCACTGCGAGGCGCCGAGCCCTGCACACTGAACACACCCAGCGGCAGGTTTTGCAGCGGAAAATCGGTGTGATCGTTGGCGGAGGCAACCCAGCTACGAGCGATGGAAGTCTGAGTCATGGGTTATCTCCGGGTTGGGTCGAAAGTGGCGGGCAAGGTCGCCCAGCAAGCGTCATAACTGGTTTGCAGCTGCGGGCAGTCCAGCGCGAAACGGCTGGGGCGCAGCACTTGGCTGGTCTCGAACATGAACGCCATGGTGTTGTCGATCTTTGCCGGCGCTAGCTCGGCATTGATCGCGCGGGTGCACGTCTCGCCATCAGGCCCGTGAGCGCTCATGCAGCTGTGCAACGAAGCACCGCCGGGCAGAAAACCCTCAGCCTTGGCGTCGTATTCGCCTTTGATCAGGCCCATGAATTCGTTCATCAGGTTGCGGTGAAACCACGGTGGACGGAAGGTTTTCTCCGCCACCATCCAGCGTGGCGGGAAGATCACAAAGTCGAGATTGGCCAGCCCGTGGACACTGGTGGGCGAAGTCAGGACGGTGAAAATCGACGGATCGGGATGATCGAAACTCACCGTGCCGATGGTATTGAATCGGCGCAGGTCATATTTGTAGGGCACGTTGTTGCCGTGCCAGGCGACCACATTCAGGGGTGAATGATCCAGTTCACAGGCCCACAATTCACCGAGGAATTTCTGCACCAGCGTGGTCGGCTGCTTGAGGTTTTCGTAGTGCGCGACCGGCGCCAGAAAGTCTCGTGGATTGGCCAGGCCATTGCTGCCGATAGGCCCCAGATCCGGCAGACGCAAAGGCGCACCGTGGTTTTCCGCAAGGTAGCCGCGCGCCTGTGCGTCGAGCAGTTCGATGCGAAACTTCAGACCGCGAGGCAGCACGGCGATTTCCAGCGGCTCGATTTCCAGCACGCCCAGTTCGGTGACGAGACGCAGACGGCCCAGCTGCGGCACCAGCAGCCATTCGCCGTCAGCATTGAAAAACACGCGCTCCATCGAGCGATTGGCGCGGTAGCTGTAAATGCTGATCCCGGCCGGTTTCTCCGGGCTCGAGTTGGCAACCATGCTAACCATGCCATCGATGAAATCGGTGGGTTCGTCAGGAATCTCCAACGGATTCCAGCGCAAGCGATTAGGGGTCACTTCACCCAAAGGTCCGCCTGCCAGTTGCCGATCCAGTTTGACAAACGCCGGATGATTGGCTGACGGCTGTATACGGTACAACCAGGTCCGCCGCGCTTCACTGCGCGCCATGGTGAACGCGGTACCGGAGAATAATTCGGTGTAGAGACCGTATGGGGCTTTCTGCGGAGAGTTCTGGCCGACGGGCAGCGCGCCGGGCAGTGCTTCACTGCTGAATTCGTTGCCGAAGCCGGACTGATAAGCGAGCTCGGTCGCCGTTGAATCGAGGTTCATGGAGCCTCCTGAACAGGGATCAGGCATGGCCTGTCACTCGGTACAAGAGGATCGGCATGCCCGGTTATTGTTGTCGTAATTCGATTACGCATAACGTAATTTGATTGGTTATGACCGTCAAGTTATAAAGACGCCCATTCGTCCCGGGATCGACCACCTTCATGGAAACGCCGCGCAACAACGACAAGCAAAAAGTCCGCTCGGCGGAGGTCGGCACTGACATCCTCAAGGCGTTGGCCGAGCTGTCGCCCTCCACTTCATTGTCGCGGCTTGCCGACCACGTGCAGATGCCCGCGAGCAAGGTTCACCGCTATCTGCAGGCGCTGATTGCCAGCGGTTTTGCCGAACAGAACGCGGCCACCAACCACTACGGTCTGGGTCGCGAAGCCCTGCGTGTCGGGCTGGCCGCGCTTAACAGTATGGACGTGCTCAAGGTTGCCGCCCTGCCCTTGGCGGAACTGCGCGATGAATTGAACGAGACCTGCTTTCTGGCCGTGTGGGGTAATCAGGGTGCAACCGTGGTGCATATCGAACCGGCGGTGCGCGCGGTGACGGTCGTGACGCAATTGGGCTCGGTATTGCCGCTGCTTACCTCATCAACAGGCTTGGTGTTCGCTGCGTATTTGCCGAAACGCGAAACCGTGGACTTGCGCGCAGAAGAGCTGCAGGCCAGCGACATTCACGCACTGGCTGACGATCAGGACTACGCCCAATTAAGTCAGCAAATACGCGATCGCGGCCTGCACCATGTGCACGGCCTGTTGATGCCCGGAGTCGACGCGCTGTCGGCTCCGGTGTTCAATGCGGTTGGAAACGTAGCGGCTGTGATGACGATCGTCGGGCCGACTTCGCTGTTCCACGCGGACGAAAACGGCCCGGCGGCGCAGCGATTGCTGGCGGCGACGCGAGCCGTGAGTTGGCGGATGGGCTTTGAAGAGCGCGGCGCGTCAGATTAGAAAGCCGGGGATGATTTCGATCACCAGGATGTTGATGTCATCTGCTGTCAGATTCGGGTGAACATGCTCTTCCTGTGCGCTGTACGCAACAGTGTAAACGCCGATCCTGTCGCCATAGTAATACGGGATTTCATTATCACGAAGATGTGCGTGGATATCCTCAGCGAGCGTTTTCGACTGAATGACTTTGCGCTCACCATGAGCGTCCATGAATCCTGTCACGTACACGTTATCAATATCTACCGACGGCACACGATGTTTGAGCGCTGCGTGAATTTCTTCAAGGCTGACAGACTTGATGGAACGATCACTGAATTGGACAGCGTCAACTCCGCGGAATGCGCTGATAATGCGCATTACAATGCTCTCGAACGCTATCACATCGAAACCCTTGATACGGTCCTTGGGATTGAAAGAATAGCGACGACTGAATACTTCATTTATGCCCTGATCATAATTAGGTATTTCGTCGCGCCTGACATATTTCAGCGCTTCATCGAAAAGCATTTCCGATGCAATTACTTCGTCAGTGCGAAAGTCAATCGTGTTCAGGTAAGCGTTGAAAGGACCCAGCGCATGCTTTTTCAGGCATTCGATCAAAAGGACCCGGACCGCGAACTCGGTACGAATACTCTTCAGGACCGCAAGTTTCTTGAAGGAAAAAAAATCGGAACTCATTATTAACGTCCTGTCAATTTTCAGGTTCGAACGTCTTGTTCGACCTGTGAAATGATTGAATTGTTTAATTGGCCGAAAACAACCAACTCGATTCAGTCGAGGACTATCACTTGGTTGCCGCCGAAACAGACCATACAACGGACAGGACTTACAAAAACATCAAAAACATGTTTTAAATCATGAGCAATGAGTATTTAACAAACAACCCCCATCACCTTTAACCTGGCAACTGCCTGTGTACGTCGTTGAACGCCCAACTTGCTGTAGATCCGTCGAACATGGGTTTTGACTGTATGTAATGAGATAAACAGTTGTTCGGCGATTTGTTGATTGGAGTTGCCCAAGGCGATCAGACTTAGCACTTCAAGCTCGCGAGCACTGAGCACTCCCGCATCAACGATGTCCGCGTCGACTGGTTCGCCCTGCAAGCGGCAGAGCAGGTTTGGCGTCCGCAACTGCAATTCCCGCAACGCCTGTTGAACGTTGCAGCGGCTTACCAGCTCCAGCCCTGCGTCCAGCGCCGAGCGTGCCAGCGCGGGCTCACCGATCAGGTCAGCCACTTCACACATCGCCAAATGCAGCTCGGCTTCAAGCGCCAGCATGCCGTGGCGCTGCGCGTGATCAAGCAACTCGCTCAAACGCGTTAAAGGCTTGTGCGCCTGATGCAGACAGGTTTGCGCCAGTACCAGTTGATATTCGATACGCGGAATGAGTGCCAGCGTTGCGGGCGGCGCTTGTCGCGCATGAGGCCCATGGTAATGACGCAAGACGCGGGTCAACGCTTCGCGGGCCAATTCCGGGCGACCTTGTTGCAGCCAGATATGACTGCTCAATTGCAACAAAGCGCCACGGTAGACCGTGTCGGGTATCTGCCGCTGCTGCATCAATCGCTCGGCCTCTCGCAAGCGATCAAAGGCCTGAGCGTAATCTCGCTGGTTGGCCGCCAGTTGCGCTAACCCGAGAAAACCATACAAGGCGCGTTTGTCCTCACTTTGCAGGCAATCTTCCAGCCCGGAATGGAAGAACACCCCGGCCAGCTCATCCTGCCCCTGGCACAGCGCCAGTCGGCCTCTACGCAAAGCGACCCGGCCGATCAAAGGTGTCGGCCGGTCAGCTTCACGACAGAGCCTTTCATGCACGTCGGCGAGTAGCCGCTCGGCACGTCGAGGGGCACCGCGTTGTTCCAGCAACTGCGCGTGATCCAGTTCCAGCAGCCCTTCGAACAACAGCGAACCGTGCGCCCGCGCCAGGCATAACGCTTCGCGATTTATCGTCTGCGCCGTGTCGAGGTCGCCATTGAGCAGCGCCTGCTGCGTCAAACCGGACAGGCACAGGAGTCGGGCCGACCAGGCGCTGGAGTCCAGCGCCTCGAGTGCCTCACTGAAGTGCGCGCGCGCAGACGGCATGCGCCCCTGCAGATGCAGGAGCCAACCCTGTTGCGCCTGCCAGCGTGCGAGCAGCTGCCGTTGCAGGATTTCACTCGGTTGCGGAGCAAACCGGGCCATTTGCTCGATGCACGCAGCGGCCTGGTCGAACCTCCCGGCGAATAGCAAAGCTGCCGTAATGAGCCCGATCCGCTGCGGCGTGCCCAGTGTCAGCTGATCGCCTAAACGCTCATGCAGGCGCAATAGCAAGGTCACGTTTTGACGCGTGAACAGGTGCTCGAAGCTAAAATGCTGCAACAGGCTGACAGCCGATTCGAACTCCTGCGCCAGCAAAGCCTGTTCGAATGCACCCTGCCAGTCCTCCCGGGCACTGAACCACTGGCACGCACGCCGATGCCAGGAACGTCCGGCGGTGTTTCGCTCATCGTGCATCGCCAGCGCCACTGGCACGAAAATCCGCAGCCAATCGGCGGAGTCTTCCCACGGCTCGATGAAACAACCCATTTCCTGCAACGCGTGCAACCACTGCGCACCTTCACCGGTGCCGAACAAATGCTCGCACAGGCTGGCGTTGAAACGTGGCAGGTGAGCCAGCACTTGCCAGACCTCAACCAGCTCAGCAGGCAGCGTGTTCAACAGTTCATGTTGCAGGTAATCAAGCAGCGTCGCAGAACGCCCCTGCTCGCACGCTTTGTGACACCCTTCCAGCAGTGCTATGCGCACTCCGGCGCACCAGCCGCCCGTGCGCTCGTACAGTTTTTTACTGTTGAGTAATCCTGAGGAAGGCTCGTTACGGCAGAGCAACTGTTCGATCTCGGCTTCGGTCAATGCCAGTAAGCGGCCTTCGCACTCGTATAATTCGTCATCCAGCAACAACCTCGGCCAGTTACATCCCGGACGTCGACGCGAACTCAACCACCAGGTGAGCGCCGGGCTGGCGATGGCTAAGAGACGATCCAGCAAGCGGTCGAATTCAGGATTGGGGACGCGGCAAAGATCATCGAGAAACAGCCAGGTCGGGGTTTGCAAACGACTCAGGCAATCCACCAGTGCTGCCTCATCGAACGCTCCCAGCCCCAGCGCCTGGGCCAGTCGCTGCTGTAAATCGCCAGCACTCATCGCGGCACCGGACATTGGCAGCCAGTGGACCCGGCACTGTGCAGGCGCCTGCAACAGGCATTCGACCAGCAACGCACTCTTGCCGCTGCCGGCGGGTGCGCACAACAATTTTACCCGCGCTGTCGACGCCAGTAACGGTTCGATCAAGCGCTTGCGCGACAAATGATGGGACGACAAACGGGGCAGAAATCCCGGAAGGTCTGGCCACGGGGTCATGGCGGTCATAGGAAGGCGCCTGCTTATAGTTGTTCCATTACCCTAGCCCTCTCTCCGCAGCTTGTTGAGAAGTATTCAAAACGCTTATTGGTCCCCATAAAAAAGGTGACCGCAAAGTCACCTTTTTCTGTGATGCCTGTAGGACTGTTTACCTCACCCCTGTACTCCGCAGTGCTGCTGGCGTGTAATCCCCTGCTTTGGCGTCGATTCCGAATTCGAAGCTGCGCTTCTCCTCGTTTTTCATGCCCAGCGCGATGTAACGACCGGCGATCAGGTCATACAGTGCTTCTACCGTGTAAGCCGGCACCTGATGATCGTAATAGAACTGCGCGTGCCCTTCGGCAACCCGCCAGAGCTGGCCGCGACCGTCATAATGATCGGCCAGGGCCACCTGCCAGCTGTCTTCGTCGATGTACATGTGGCGCTTGGCATACACATGGCGCTCGCCAGGCTTGACCGTAGCGACTACTTCCCAGACGCGATGCAACTCGTAGCGGGTCAGGTCCTGATTGATATGCCCGGCCTTGATCACGTCGGTGTATTTGAGGTTGGGCGAGTCGAGTTTGTAACTGTTGTAGGGAATGTACATTTCTTTCTTGCCGACCAGCTTCCAGTCGTAGCGGTCCGGCGCGCCGGAAAACATGTCGAAGTTATCGGTGGTGCGCAAGCCGTCCGACGACGTACCGACGCCGTCATACGCCACTTGCGGAGCACGCCGCACACGTCGCTGGCCGGCGTTGTAGATCCACGCCTTGCGCGGTTCCTTGACTTGATCGAGCGTCTCGTGAACCAGCAGCACATTGCCCGCCAGTCGCGCCGGCGCAGTCACTTCCTGCTTGAAATAACTCAGTACGTTTTCTTCGCTGCCTGGCTTCAAGTCACCGAGCAACGAAGGCACAGCCACTTCATCCTTGAAGCGGATCACGGTGAAATCACCATTGGACTGCGGCGTCGCCTGGGTGATGGTCCGGCGCAGGTTACCGCCGTGATATCGGGTGACGTGGTTCCAGATCACCTCGACGCCATTTTTCGGAATCGGAAACGCGTAATAGCGATTGCCGGTGAAATTGGCCAGCCCGTTGCCGTCGTTGATGGGCGTGACGTTGAGGGCGCTGCGTTTGGCCGATTCGTAGATATCCGCCGGCACGGCCACCGTGCGATGGGTCGGGTAAACAGGGATTTTGTAGGTTTCCGGATAGCGCTTGAACATCGCTATCTGGCCATCGGAGAGTTTGTCCTTGTACTTGTCCACGGTTGCCGCGGTGATCGTGAACAGCGGTTTTTCATTGGCGAACGGGTCGGCCAGGAACCCTTTGCTGTCCACCGCTCCCGCATTCTTGCCGATACCACCGGTCCAGGCCGGGATCGAGCCGTCGGCGTTACCGGCCTTTTCGGCGCCCAGCGGCGTGAGGCTGGTCCCGAGTTTGCTGGCTTCCTGCGGCGATACCGCGGCCATCACGTTGGCCGCCAACAGGCTCAGGGCCAGAACACCACATTGCAGAATCATCTTGCGCATTGAAATCATCCTTCTCAGCCAGATCAGAAGTTCACACCGAAGCTCAGCGCCAGGAAGTCGCGGTCTTCCAGGGTGTTGTAGTCACCGCCGAAGAAATCGGTGTAACTCAAGCTCGCGGTATAGGAGTTGCGGTAGTCGGCATCGACGCCGACGCTGATCGCTTTCGCGCCTTCGTTGAACAGGCCATTGGGGCCATAACCGGAGACGTCGTGTGACCAGGACAGGTTGGGTTTGAAGTTGATGCCAGCAATCACGTTGTTGTAATCAAGGATCGCGCGGCCCCGGTAGCCCCAGGATGTCGATGTGACAAAGCCGTCGGTGTCACCGCCAAAACCGTATTGGCCGTAGACCGAATCGCGGCCGTAACGCAACTTGCTGCGACCTTCCAGCCCGCCGACATGAACCACTGCCGCCTCGCCCACCAGGGTCAGCCGATCGGCACCTGCCACTTGATCGATGAAGTGGGTCAGGGTGCTCTGAATCTGAGTTGCTTCCTTGCGCCGATAACCCTTGTTGTCGGCGCCAGGTGCGCTGGCGATCGGTGATGCCGCACCGCCGGCGATAGGGTTGAGCAGAGCCAGGGTCAGGTCATTGGTGTTGATCTGCACGGGCAGGTTGGGCCGGTAGCTGATCTCGCCGGTCCACGCCGTTCCTGTGGCCAGTGTGGTGGAGAAGCTTGCGCCGTACAGGCGAATGTCTTCCGGGTACTCAAGGTAATACTGACCGCGACCGAGCATCACGCTCTGGGCCAATCCCCCACCGCTGCCGGGCGCAATGGCATTGGCCGCAGCGGTGATGCCGGGTATCCGCGCCAGCGTGCCCGGGCCCGCCGTCATGGTGCCGACGTTGGGTGTGCGGCTGTGGTAATTCATGAAGTACAGACCGTACTCGGTGTCATCCCCGAGCCAGCGCAACGCTGTGCCCCATTGCCCGGAATCGCGGGCGTCGCGGTCACTGCCACGGGGCACGATCACGCCTTCACGGCTGACCTGGAAGCCCTGGCCGAACGCAGCCGCTATCGGTTGCAGCGGCGCAATCGCCGGGCTGGCAACGGTGTAGCCAGTGGTGCAACCGTCTGCTGCTACGTCTCCGCCGAAGAAAGTACCGCAGTTATCGAGAACCGTCTGATCCCACTCCAGCTGATAGAAACCTTCCACGGTGAGCTTTTCAGTCAGCCCCTGCGAGGCGAACAACATGTTCACCGGAATCAGGCCTTCCTTGATCTCCGCGCCGGGACGTCGAAACGCGGAAACGTCCACCGGGTTGATGCTGTTGATGGAGTTGCCGATGAAGGTACTTTCGCCCCAACTGACCACCTGCTTGCCGGCGCGGGCAGTGCCAGGCAAATTGCCGATCGAATAATTGTGATAGACGAAGGCATCGAGAATCTGCGCACCGGAAGACTTGGAGCCTTCCTTGCGGTTGCGATCGCTGATCGGCTTGAACTCGCGGTCTTCGTCCTTCAGTTCGAAGTCGTACCAGTATTTGCCACGGACGAACACGCCGGTATCGCCGTACTTCAATTCGAGGTCATGGATGCCCTTGAAGATCTTGGAGAAGGTTTCGCCTTTCTTGAAATTCAAACGCCCGTCATCACCGGTCGACGCCTGGCCGGTTCCGCCATTGGGAATGCCCACCAACGAGCTCTCGGCATCGCGCATGCCCCAACTCGCCCCCACGGACAGCGAGGAATCGAACGTTCCTTCAATTTCGCCGATATTGAATGAAACCGCCTGTGCCTGGGCACAGCAACCCATGGCCACCGCAGCGGCAAGCGCGTGCGGTTTGAAGATGGCGCGCATTGTTGTTTTTGTCATGCGTCTTCCCCGGTGAGTGACAGAAGGCCCCACCCTACTGCCGCACGCCGAGAGCGATAAGCGCACGAAGGAGGTATTTGCCGTGTACCTCTAAAGGATGAATGGCCTTGTGGTGGGGGGATTTGCGCAGGGTATGGGCGGGCTGGATGGAGCGCCATCAGCGCAATGCATGAGGCAGGCGACCAACATCCCCGTAGCAGCTGGCGAAGCCTGCGTCATGCGCACCACCATCCCGTAGCAGCTGGCGCAGCCTGCGTCCGGCTGCGCAGCAGCCGTCAAGCTACCGATGACATCGACTGGATACGACAAACCGGCGACTGCTGCGCAGCCGGACGCAGGCTGCGCCAGCTGCTACAAGGGATGGTGGTGCGCACGAGGGAGGCGCGCACTGTTGCCGAGGCTGTAACAGTGCATGTCTGGAATCGATATTTTTCCTGTGCGCACCAGGGCTTATTCTTGACGGGCTGTCACGGCAATCGCCGTGAAATATCAGGCAGGTTAATCCGGTCTGTCAGCAAAGCATTCGAGGCGTTGTTACCACATCGCCTCCCCCGTGTTCTCTGACGTTGATTTGTTGCTCCTTGATCCACGTCTTACTTTGGCCGCTGCGTTTGCAGCGGCCTTTTTTATGTGCGCTGGTTTTTTTGCAGAGCGAGAATTTCCTTATTGCTTAAACATATCTCACAAGAATCATCCTGCAAACACATAAGAAATATCTGATAAGACGTAAGAGAATTCTCCTTACATGTCTAACCCGTGAATTTTCAGTCAATTTCTATATCGAACTCCTCACAACCAGTTCAGACCCAGTTTGATGTGCCTTAAAGTCATCTGATTGAGCATTACCCACTTATTGCTCAAGGAAGATAAATCATGATCGAGAAACACGGTCCTCCGCTGGACCTGGCACAGACAACTGTTAACGGAGAAAACAGTACCGTCTATCTAGACACCACCTACGTCGGAAAACAACCAAAGCCCGGAACAAATCCAGCAGGTGGAGGTTTTCGTGTTCCGCCAACCCGCCCTGGCGGAATGGGCTCAGGCATCACCCATACCGAAGGCCTCAGACGTGAAACAAGAGATAAAATAAAAGCCACGCAGGCATGGGTAAAAAACGATTACTCGGCGAAGTCTCAGGACTTGCCGAGGCTAACTGACGTTGAGCTCGCTACTGCAAGAGGGTTACATCCGGCGCATGTGACTACACTTACACAGTCATATCAGCACGAACTCAATATCAGGAACATATTAATACAGCAAAAGACGGCCGCACTTTACGCTTATACGGTGCAGGCTAATGATTTCTACGGCCACAGTCCGCTCAATGCAACTATCGCGGATTATCTATTCCGAGCTCATGCTCTGGACAGATCGGTTACCCCCTATGGGCCTGCTTATTCAAAATGGGCAAACTCTTACCAGTCTGCCTACACGGCTAAACTGCTAACTGAGCAGATTCAGCTATTAAACAATCAGCAAGCACACGTACAAAGCCTGCTTGCCGCTGCACAAGTGCAAGAACAGATCGCTGCGGCTGAGCAAGCGCGTGTTGCAGCACTGGCCGAAGCTATGCACTTAGCAGCCGAGCAAGCCCGAATTTCGGCACTGGCCGAATCCGCGCGAGTGGCGGCTGAGCAAGCCCGGGTTGCAGTTCTGGCCGAAGCTGAAAAAATAGCAGCCGAGCAAGCCCGAATTGCAGCGCAAGCGCAGGCGAAACAGATCGCTGTGGAACAGGCTAGGTTAGCAGCGCAAGCCGAAATTGAACGGCAGAATGAGGCGGCACGCGAGGCGTTAAAGGCACAAAAGCGTGCGGAGGATCGCGCTCAAGTAGATGCACTGGTAGCGATGTTCGACGCACGGGACGCCGCCCAAGCCAGTCGCCCATTTCCTGTTTCTGGCTCGGCCGCGGCAGCCGGCCCGGTAATCACGCTGGCAACTGGCCGTCTGGCAACCAGTGCTGCAATGACCCTGGCAGTCAGAGCCGCTCTTCAGACCGGTGCCGCCGCAGCGTCATTAGCCGGTTCCGCGGTCGCTGTCGGATTCGCGGCGCTAGTGTTTCCCTCGTCATTGGGTAACGGTGATCGCCGTCAAATGAGCGTGCCCCTCTCGGATCTGGAGCCCGACAAGCTCCAGGCCTGGAGCCTCGTGCTGTCGGATTACGAGCCCGATAGTCTGCACGCCTTGAGCGTCCCTCTCTCGGACCTGATACCCCACAACCCCGACAACTTGTACTCCATTGCCGAAGCCGGTGGAGTGGTCGAACTGCCAGTCGCTATCGGCTCCAAAACGGTGGGCAACACCACCGAGTTCTTCGTCGTTGCCACAAACGGCACTACGGTGCCTGGCACCGCACCGGTGCAACTCGCCACTTTCGATCCAGAACTGAATGCCTACAGGTCCTACCAAGCGGATACCCCGTCAATCGGCATGACCTGGACGCCAATTGCTTCGCCGAGTAACGCCTCCACCACGTTGCCGGCGGCCGTATCGAATATCGTGATCTACGACGGTACTCTCCTGACCGCTGGCGAAGGCAGGATTGATACGTTCCCGGAGCTTGAGCACTACAGTTTTGGAGGCTTCATTACTGTTTTCCCGATCGAATCGGGAATTCCGCCTCAGTATGTGATGTTCAGGGATCGGCGAAGCGAGCCGGGTGTTGCGAGCGGTGTTGGACAGTCTGTATCGGGAAGTTGGACGGGGGCTACCTCCACACCGGAAGGGGCGCCTATTCCCGCTCAAATTGCAGATAAACTCCGTGGAAGAGAATTCTCAAGCTTTAAGGCGTTTCGCAGGGAGTTCTGGAGAGCAGTGGCGAATGACGACGTGTTGGTTAGGCAGTTCACATTGTTCAACAAATACGATATTCAGAAAGGTTTATCACCAAGCGCTCATCCTTCAGAGCAAGTAGGCGGGAGAAAAAAACTTGAAATCCATCACACCATACCAATCAGCGAAGGCGGCTCGGTCTACGACGTAGACAATCTTCGTGTATTGACCCCGAAGCAGCACATCGCAACCCACTCCAATAGAGGAAGATTTTAAATGAATTTCAAAAGCAAATTCGAAGAATATACCGAATCGGAGTATATCCACCTCATCAATCGACTGGTCGTAGGCGATTATTCAACAGAGGAAGAGCACGACGCCATAGTCGAAAATATTGTATCCACTTCGGAACATCCAAACGGCACGGGCATTTTGTATTACCCAGAAGACGGAGTTGAAGACAGTCCGGAAGGGGTTTTAAAAGCCATCAAAGATTGGCGAGCAGCAAACGGAAAGCCAGGCTTCAAACCTGAATAGTTACCAAACGCCAAGCCGTCGCAACCTGACGGTTTGGCTTATGACCCAGCCAACTCTACACCGAGGAAGGCTTTTCGAAGAAGATGTTCTGGCTAACGGCGTTGGTCCGATTGCCGTTAAAGGACCTAACTGGAAAGCTCCACTATTTGTAACAGAAAGAAAATACGGCTGATAAAAATGACGCCCCAAGTCGCACACTGCGGCTTGGGGCCCTCATACCCTTAAATCGAAAACCTCTGCAAATTCCCCATCATCTCCTTCAACGCTTCAATATTATCTTTCGGATGCGCCGCACCCTCGAAATCACAAATCTGCGCCCAATGCGCCGCCACATCTTCCGGCGAGAAACCCACCCGGGGATCGAAACCCGCACCCAGGCTGCGCTCCCAGCGAACCTTGCCCATCCAGCCACCGCCGACTTCGAAAAGTCCCGACGTTTCCTGACAGTTTTCGCTGGCCAGATACACCACCAGCGGGCTGACAAGTTCCGGCTTTAGCTGTTCGAATACTTGCGGCGGGATCAGGCCTTCGGTCATGCGCGTGCCGCCGGTGGGGGCGATGGCGTTGACGAGGATGTTGTGTTTGCGACCTTCGATAGCGAGGGTGCGGGTCAGGCCGTAAAGGCCGAGCTTGGCCATGCCGTAGTTGGACTGGCCGAAGTTGCCGTAGATGCCCGAAGTGGAGGCGGTGAAGATCACGCGGCCATAGTTTTGCTCGCGCAGATGCGGCCACGCGGCGCGGGTGACTTTGTAGGCGCCCTCAACGTGGACGCGGTAAACCAGATCCCAGTCGGCGTCGTCCATTTTGTGGAAGGTCTTGTCCCGCAGGATCCCGGCGTTGTTGACGACCACGTCGACACGGCCAAAAACATCCAGCGCATTCTGCACGATCTTGTCACCGTCGGTGAC
Organism: Pseudomonas sp. TMB3-21; assembly: GCF_054898145.1. NCBI lineage: Bacteria > Pseudomonadati > Pseudomonadota > Gammaproteobacteria > Pseudomonadales > Pseudomonadaceae > Pseudomonas > Pseudomonas sp. TMB3-21. Next base: position 606,482 of record NZ_CM142718.1, read on the forward strand.
CGAGTCGTGGTTGGCCTCGGCAATGCCGCCGGCCTGACGAATTTCCGCCACTACGCGGTCTGCCGCCGAAGCGTTAGCGCCCTCCCCCTGAGCCGAGCCACCGAGATCGTTGACTAGCACCTTCGCGCCCTGCGCAGCGAACAGCAACGCATGCGCGCGTCCGAGGCCGCCACCGGCCCCCGTGATGATCACGACTTTATCTTCGAAGCGCACAGATTCATTCATGGGGGACTCCAGCAGGCCAAGGGGACAGTGCGTCCGAGTGTCAGGCACGGCGCTGCGGGTCACAACGAACACGGGTGAGTCTGAATGGTGTTCGATAAGGCTGGGGGATGATGCGGTTTTGGGATTGGGGGGACCATTAGAGATCGCAGCCTCGTGTTACTCGACAGCTCCTACATCGGGATCACCGATATCCCTGTAGGAGCTGTCGAGTAACACGAGGCTGCGATCTTTCAGCATCGACTCAGGAAAAAGCCACCTTACGCGGCAAAGGGATCAACCGGCCGCGAAACGCCAGATAATGCTGCAGCACCTGCGCCGGCGCTTCGGTCTGCGGGTAATGGCCGATGCTGGGCAACAGCACGGTATCAGCGTCTGGAATCAGTTCCTGGTAACGCTTGACCATGTGCGCTCCGGAAATCGGATCGACCTCGCCATCAATCACCCTCAACGGCACTTCGCCACGCTGCATCGCCAGCACCCAGCGGTCCCGCTGAATTCGCCGTTCAGGGATGTATGCGATGAGTTTGTGAATAATGCGCGGCCCGTGATTGCTATCGATCAGGCTCCAGAAATCATCCATCTCGCTTTCCGTAGGGCGGGTGTGCGGACCGAATATCTGCCGAAAACTCTTCACCAGCGCCTCGCGCGAGAAGGCCCGCCCAATCATCCAGCCCAATGGGCTGAGCAGCAGTTTTTGCATGAGTACCGGGCGATGGGTTTCCGGAAACAGGCCACCGTTGAGGAACACGCAACTGGCGAGCTCGATGCGCGCCTCATAATGCCGGGCCAGCAATTCCTGCGCCACGCTGTCGCCATAATCGTGGGCGAGAATGTGCACAGGCGTTTCGACGTTCAGGTGCTCGAGCAGTGCCTGTTGCAAATCAGCCTGTTCGAGCAAGCTGTACTCATGATTAACCGGTTTGGCTGAATCGCCGAAACCCAGCATGTCGCAAGCGATCAAACGGTAGCGCTGAGCCAGCGGTTGCCATAGAAAATGCCAGTCCCAACTGGCGGTCGGGAAACCATGAATGAGCAACAGCGGTTCGCCCTGCCCTGCCGTCCAGTAACGAATGGCATGACCATGGAACATGAACGTCTGGCTGCGCTTGCGCCAGACACACAACGGGATCTCGGCGAGAGGCATCAGGATTTATATCCCGGATCCAGTTGATCGAGTTTGCGCAACAACGCCGGCCAGGCCAGCGCGCCCCCCATGCCTTGAGCACTTTTGGTGACGCCCGCAATCATCGCCTTGGCGCCCGCCAGAATCTGCGGTTCGATGGCGATCAATTCCGCCCCTCCGTTCTGCGCCAGCACCTGGATATCGCAGGCGCGCTGGAAGGTAAACATCATCAGGAAGGTGTCGGCGACGGTGCTGCCACAGGTCAGCAGGCCGTGGTTGTGCAACATCAGGAAGTTGTTTTCACCGAGGTCGGCTTGCAACCGCGCTTTCTCCTCGTGATTCAGTGCGACGCCTTCGTAGGCGTGATAAGCCAGGCTGGACAGCACGAATAACGACTGCTGGCTGATCGGCAAGATGCCCTGTTTCTGCGCCGACACCGCAACACCTGCCGCCGTGTGCGTGTGCAGCACGCAAACCACATCGTGACGCACTTCGTGCACTGCACTGTGGATCGTGTACCCCGCCGGATTGATTTCGTACGGGCTGTCCATCAGTTTGTGTCCGGCCTGATCGACCTTGACCAGGCTGGATGCGGTGATCTCGTGGAACATCAGGCCGAACGGGTTGATCAGGAAATCTTCGGTGCCTGGCACCTTGGCCGAGATGTGCGTGAAGATCAGATCGTCCCAGCCATGCTGGGCGACCAAACGGTAACAGGCCGCCAGGTCGACGCGGGTCTGCCACTCGGCGGCACTGACCTGATGCTGAACGCTGGATGGCGACTGGATGGGGGCTACGCTCACGGCAAGGAAACTCCTGTTCTTGTTTTTATGCACACGTGAAGCAGTCTAGTCAGCCCTCGGTATTCGGGTAGTTGCATTGCCAGCCAGCTTGATGGCCTAGCGAGTCAGGAACTCGAAAGGCCCGGAATTACTGGATTCATGAGTGTCAGATCATTGGTGTAGTGCATCGACCAGTTCAGCCAGCCACGGTTCTGCGTCGGCTTCCGGCGTGACACTTTCGCTGGCGTCCAGACGCAGCATCGGCAGCACTTCACGCAGGCCCAGCTCGGCAAACAGTTCACGCATCTGCTCGCCACCGCCGCAAAAAGTATCGCCATAACTGGCATCGCCCAGGCCGATCACGGCCCCCGGCAAACCACGCCACGCCGCCGGCAACTGATCGCGGATGGCAAAATACAAAGGCTGCAGATTGTCGGGCAGCTCGCCCATGCCGGTGGTCGACGTCACGGCGAGAAAAGCCTCCGGGCCGAACGCCTGAAGCTCTGCAAGGGTCGCGCGCGAGTTGTAGAACGTCTCGAAACCGGCAGCTTTCAAAATGCTGGCAGCATGACGGGCAACTTCTTCGGCCGTGCCGTACACCGAGCCGGAAAGGATGGCAACTTTCATCAATCGGGTCCTGAAGCTTAATAAAGGGAAGGATCTTAACAGCACGACCCTGAATGTTCTTTTAGAATGCAGACGATCAATCACCCGCAAAGGACTCTGCAAATGATCAACGCGCAATTGCTGCAAATGATTATCGATGCGTCGAACGAAGGCATTGTGATCGCTGAAAAAGAAGGCGAGCAGGACAACATCCTGATTTACGTGAACCCCGCATTCGAGCGACTGACGGGCTACTCGAGCGAAGAAATCCTCTATCAGGATTGCCGTTTTCTGCAGGCTGGAGATCGGGATCAAGCGTCCCTGCGCGTGGTTCGCGAAACGCTCGATCATGGCGGCTCCTGCCGCGAGATCCTGCACAATTATCGCAAGGATGGAACGCCGTTCTGGAACGAGTTATCGCTTTCAACGGTAAAAAATCCGGGCGATGGCCAGACTTATTTCGTCGGAGTGCAAAAAGATGTCACTCTGCAAGTCAAGGCTCAACAGCGCGTAGCGCAGCTCGAAGCGCAAGTGGCAGAGCTTAAAAGGGAGTTGTCCGCATTAAAAGCGACCAACGGCGCAAACTAAAATGCGAATTAATAGTCATTAACTACAATCACCGATGACTTTGTGGCCATTTCTTTCGAGTAGATCATGCAACGCGACACGCTCTTGACCCAGGATGAGCTGGATTTCATCCAGACCATGCAGCACAACCCGCAACTCAATGTACGGGATGCGACGTCGAGCCTGCTGGTCAACGGGGGTTCACAGATTCGTGATCTGCTGACGCGCCTTGCTGCAAATGAGCAAGTGACTATTCAGGCCAACTTCGACAATCAACAAATGACCTTTCCGCTGCACCTGGTGGAAGACGAATTTCATGCGCTGCATCTTCGTTTGGGCGTTCCCAGCATTTACGAAGACGGCCCGATGATTCGGCCTTGGCGGTTAGTCCTTGAAGAGCCGGTAGCGCTGGAGAATGCCAACGGCCAGCCCGGTACGATGTGGGTGCACGAGGTGTCGTTCAAAGGTGTTCTGCTGGAAGTGCGCAACAAGACCAAACCTCCCAAGCATTTCGCGCTCTGGTTCAGCCCTTCGGGCTATGAGCGCATTGCCTTGCGTGGCACCTTCGAAAAAGAAACCGATCGCGGCTACTTTGCCTATCAGTTGAACCAGGGCGACAAAGACGAAACCGAACGCCTGCGCCAGTACATCCTTCAGCAGCATCGCCTCACCCACCCCGCTCTGCACCTCTGATTTACTTCGCCCGCCTCAAGTGTCCAGGCCGCCAGCCAGGAACTGTTTCAAACGCTGGCGCATCTGCGTTCCCTCACTTCCCAAGCAGCCGATTGATGATCCGGTCAGGTTTTCCTGCGCCAGTTCGGCGACCTCACCTGCCAGCAGCAGCTGACAATCAATGCTCAGCGCCAGTCGGTTCAGCAGATGTGACAGCTGGGCGGCGGGTGCGTGATTGGAGAAAAGCACGAGCGCTTGGGGTTTGATCCTTTCGCACACCAGCGTCAGCTCATCGAACGGCTGCCCGACTGCCATGACCTGAAGCGCGTAATCGGAATTACTGAGCAACAACGCCGCCACTAACAGTTCGAGTTCGTGACAGCGATCGTCCAGGGCACAAACGACGACTCTTCGGGCGACCGTCACGCGCGCCAGCGACAGGCGTTGCACTACACGCGAGCGCAAAAAACCATCGAAGAAAATCCATTCACTGGCGTGTCCGAAGGCTTCCTGTCGATGCTGTAATTGCTTCCACAACGGCAGGAGGATGTGCTGAAAAACTACCGTTAGCGGGTAACTGGAAAAAATCTGTCCATAGACCTGATCAAGTTGCACCACATCGAAATCGCTGACCGCAGACTTGAGCTGCTCCTGCCATTGCGCATGATCGGTTTGCACCAGCTCACGGGGAAGGTTGTGCGATGAAACCTGCAGCGGCGCGGTTTTGACCAGTATCTTGCCGACTTTACTGACGGCGACGCCGCGATCGATCCAGTCGAGAATAGTGCGCACCCGTTCAATATCGCTCATTGAGTACAGGCGATGCCCGCTATCAGTGCGCGTTGGCTGAATCAGGCCGTATCGGCGCTCCCAGGCACGCAAGGTGACCGGATTGACACCGGTCAGTCGCGCCACCTCACGAATGGGATGCAGCAGTTCCGGGCCAGGTGCGGTACCGGGCTGAAGAGCCGGGGCAGTGTCAGTGATGACAGGCATTTAACAATTCACGTCCTTGTACGATTTGGATCCCATTGTAACCTTCTGCGGCCGGGATAATTCAAGGCACCGATGATTGACCTGCCGTGCGGGCCATACCTATAGAATGCGGAACGTTTTTTGCTGGTTGCACAGGCGCAGCTCCCTACCCCCGTTGCGCCTGCGTAGCTCCTACCCGGAGCAACGCATCAGTCTCATGGAGATACACAATGTCTACCTCACCCGTCACGCTGATGGTCGCTCGTCGCGTTGCCGAAGGTCGTTATCAGGATTTGATGGTCTGGCTGCGCGAAGGCGAACAGCTGGCCACCGATTTTCAAGGTTATCTCGGCTCTGGCGTGCTTGCACCGCCACCCGAGGATGATGAATTCCAGATCATTTTTCGTTTCGCCGATGAACAGACGATGCACGCCTGGGAGCATTCCGCCTCGCGGACCGCTTGGCTGGAGCGCGGCAGTGACTTGTTTGCCGATCCCACCGAGCATCGGGTCAGTGGCATCGAGGGCTGGTTTGGCGCGACTGGCCAGCGTCCACCGCGCTGGAAACAGGCAGTGGCAATCTGGCTGGCATTCTTCCCGGTGTCGCTGATGTTCAACTTTGGATTGGGGCCGTTGCTCGATGAGTTGAGCCTGCTGCCACGCGTGTTGATCAGCACGCTGTGCTTGACGCCGTTGATGGTGTACCTGTTTATCCCGCTTTCGACCAGACTGCTGGCCGGTTGGCTAAACACCCCGACGACGCTCCGCAAAACCATTAACCCCTAGGAGCAAGCTTGCTCGCGAAGAACGATAACGCGGTCATCCCACGGAACCGTGTTTCCATTGATCGCGAGCAAGCTTTGCTCCCACCAGGCTTTGCGCCCATAGAGGTGAGAAGCCCCCGTCGCTGGTATAGTTTTTGTTCTCACCGCGACGCGAGCCGTTCATGACCTCTTCATCTGCCCCGATCCTCATCACCGGTGCCGGCCAGCGTGTCGGCCTGCACTGCGCACAGCGTTTGCTCGAAGACGGCCACCCGGTGATTTTCACCTACCGCAGCGAGCGCAGCGGCGTGCAGACGTTGCGCGACCTCGGGGCGACGGCGCTGTTCGCGGACTTCGCCACTGAAGCGGGCATCCTGGCCTTCATCAACGAACTGACAACGCATACCGAGAGCCTCCGCGCCATCGTGCACAACGCATCCGAGTGGCTGGCGGAATCACCGGACACCGACGCTGCAGCCTTTACCCGTATGTTCAACGTGCACATGCTGGCGCCCTACCTGATCAATTTGCACTGCGCCGACCTGCTGCACCGGTCAACCCCGGCCGACATCGTGCACATCACCGACGACGTGACCCGCAAGGGCAGCAGCAAACACATCGGCTACTGTGCGAGCAAGGCCGGGCTCGACAGCCTGACGCTGTCCTTCGCCGCCCGGTACGCGCCCGCCATCAAGGTCAACGGCATCGCGCCGGCCCTGCTACTGTTCAACCCTGAAGACGACGCGGCGTACCGCAGCAAGGCGCTGGCGAAATCTGCACTGGGCATCGAACCCGGTAGCGAAGTCATCTACCAGAGCCTGCGCTACCTGCTCGACAACCCTTATGTCACCGGCACTACCCTGACCGTCAATGGCGGCCGGCACATCAAATAAGCGGCCCCGCGAGGATGCTCCATGACGTTATCCCTGCACCACAATTCCCTGCCCGAGAACTACCGCGACATTCTTATCGGCCTGGGTGAAAATCCCGACCGCGAAGGCCTGCGCGATACACCGGTGCGCGCGGCCAAAGCCATGCAGTACCTGTGTCATGGCTATGAACAAAGTGTCGAAGAAATCGTCAATGGCGCATTGTTTGCCTCGGACACCGATGAAATGATCATCGTCGCCGACATCGAGCTGTATTCGCTGTGCGAACACCATTTACTGCCCTTCATCGGCAAGGCCCATGTGGCCTATATTCCAACGGGCAAAGTGCTGGGGCTGTCGAAGATTGCGCGGTTGGTGGACATGTTCGCCCGACGCCTGCAAATTCAGGAAAACCTCACCCGGCAAATCGCCGATGCGGTGCAGCAGGTGACCGATGCCGCTGGTGTCGCGGTGGTCATCGAGGCGCGGCACATGTGCATGATGATGCGCGGTGTCGAGAAACAGAATTCGACCATGAACACCTCGGTGATGCTCGGTGCCTTTCGCGACTCGAGCAACACCCGTCAGGAGTTTCTGCAATTGATTGGACGGAGCAAGTAGCAATGCCACAACTTCAACCAGGCACCGCACGCATCCGGGTCAAGGACCTGTGCCTGCGGACCTTTATCGGCATCAACGAGGATGAAATCCTCAACAAGCAGGATGTCTTGATCAACCTGACCATTTTGTACGCGGCCCAGGAAGCGGTGCGCGACAACGACATCGAGCACGCGCTGAATTACCGCACCATCACCAAGGCGATCATCGCCCATGTCGAAGGCAATCGCTTTGCGTTGCTGGAACGGCTGACCCAGGAGATTCTCGATCTGGTGATGGTCAATGAATCAGTGCAATACGCCGAAGTCGAAGTCGACAAACCCCACGCGTTGCGCTTTGCCGACTCGGTGTCGATTACGCTGGCGGCGGGTCGCTGATCGCGTCTGGCGTATTGGTCGTCAGGCTTTTATCATCCGCGCCAACCATTGACCCACAGAGGCCGTCATGACCGATCAGCAACGCCTGGAACTTGAAGCCGCCGCCTTTCGCCGGCTCGTCGCGCACCTCGACAGCCGCAAGGATGTGCAGAATATCGACCTGATGAACCTCTCGGGTTTCTGCCGTAACTGCCTGTCCAAGTGGTACAAGGCCGCGGCCGACGAACGCCAGATCGAGGTCAGCCTTGATGACGCTCGCGAAGTGGTTTACGGCATGCCGTACGCCGAGTGGAAAGCCCAATACCAGCAGGAAGCCAGCGCCGAACAACAGGCGGCGTTTGCCAAAGGAAAACCCAATGAATGATCTGAACACCCTGCGCGCCAGCCTCAACAGCGGCGAACACAATTTCGCCGAAACCCTGGCGTTCATTGCGGCCGGTTACGACTACCAGCCTCAGGCGTTCACCAATGGCGGCGTGGAGAATGCGGCCGGGCAGAACGAAGGTTCGTGCAAGACCCTGGGTCTGGCGCTGCTGGAAGGCTTGAGCGATGAAGAAGCGCTGCTGGCATTCGGTGAGCATTACCGCTCGGTGGTGGCAACGCCTGAAGGCAGCGATCATGGCAATATTCGCGCACTGATTGCGCATGGTCTGGCCGGCGTGAAATTTGCGCAACAGCCCCTGACCCGCCGCTGATTCAACATCAAAGATCGCAGCCTCGTTTCACTCGACAGCTCCTACAGCGTTCGTGTTTCTCTGTAGGAGCTGTCGAGTGAAACGAGGCTGCGATCTTCTGATCTTCCACCACACATCCCGACTTTTAAGATTGACCCACCCACTTTATTTCGTTTGCCCGCCAGCACCGCTCACGGCTTAGATAAAAGAAGCCTCCCATCTTCTGAGTCGGTCATCCATGAGCAGCGAAACCATCAGCCGGTCGATCAACATCGTTCATCCCGTCACCCTCAGCCACGGCAAAAATGCCGAAGTCTGGGACACCGATGGCAAACGCTACATCGACTTCGTCGGTGGCATCGGCGTATTGAACCTTGGCCACTGTCATCCGCGCATCGTCGAGGCCATTCGTGATCAAGCCACCCGGCTGACCCATTACGCTTTCAACGCTGCCCCGCATGTGCCGTACCTCGACTTCATGGATCGGCTCGCCGCGTTTATTCCCGTCGATTATCCCGTCAGCGGCATGCTCACCAACTGCGGCGCGGAAGCGGCGGAAAACGCCTTGAAGATCGTCCGTGGCGCGACCGGTCGCACGGCGGTCATCGCCTTCGATGGCGCGTTCCACGGTCGTACCCTCGCCACGCTCAACCTCAATGGCAAAGTCGCCCCGTACAAACAAAAAGTCGGCGTATTGCCGGGGCCGGTGTATCACTTGCCCTTCCCGAGCAAGGACAACGGCGTGACCTGCGCCGAGGCGCTGAAGGCGATGGACCGATTGTTCAGCGTCGAAATCGATGTCGACGACGTAGCCTGTTTCATCATCGAACCGGTGCAGGGTGAAGCGGGTTTCCTGGCGCTGGACGTCGAGTTTGCTCAAGCGCTGCGGCGCTTCTGCGACGAGAAAGGCATCGTGCTGATCGCCGATGAAATCCAGTCAGGCTTCGGTCGCACCGGGCAACGCTTCGCGTTTTCGCGGCTGGGCATCGAGCCGGACCTGATCCTCCTGGGCAAAAGCATCGCCGGCGGCGTGCCGCTGGGTGCGGTCGTCGGACGCAAGGCGCTGCTGGATATTTTGCCCAAGGGCGGACTCGGCGGCACTTACTCGGGCAACCCCATCGCCTGCGCTGCAGCGCTGGCCACCCTGGATGAAATGAGCGACGCCAACCTGCAGGCCTGGGGCTCGCAGCAGGAAGAAGCGATCGTCAGCCGTTATCAAGCCTGGCGCGCGAGCAACCTGTCACCTTACCTGGGGCGTCTGACCGGCGTCGGTGCGATGCGCGGTATCGAACTGGCCCATGCTGATGGCACGCCAGCCCCGGCACAACTGACGCAATTGCTGGCGCTGGCCCGCGACGCCGGCCTGTTGCTGATGCCCAGCGGCAAGTCGCGCCACATCATCCGGCTGCTGGCGCCACTGACCACCGAAGCGGCTGTGCTGGAGGAAGGCCTGGACATTCTCGAGGCGTGCCTGGCGAAGCTGAGCTGACTTGATAGCAAACTGCAATTCGGGAATGACATAGCGAATTATGTTCGCTTGTCGCCCCGGATTTTGCGTCGCAATACTCGGTGTAGGAGCGAGCTCGCTCGCGATGGACGTTAACGAGTATGTTCTGAATAAACGCGTCGCCCTGAAGTTCATCGCGAGCAAGCTCGCTGCTACAGAATCGATAAACCTTTTACTTAGCGAGATCATCAGTACCGACCAGCCGAGGCATCCATGTATCACGACAATATAATTTATAAGAAAAAGTCCAACGATCCTCAATTCCTGCTCGGCGTGGCCGTGGTGCTGTTCCTCGGCTCCTACCTGATGAACCTCGGCAACAGCGGCCTCAGTCACTTCCTGCATCCGCTGCTGGGCGATACCCCGGACAGCCTGACCTCACGCAACATCACCATCGGCCTGGGCATTGCAGTCCTCGGTACGCTTAACTTCCACGTTCTCGGACGCCTGAAGTTCAAAGTGCAGACCACGGTGGTGTGGATCGAATTGCTGATCCTGTTCCTCGCATTCTTCGACACCTTCGACCTCTCCTACAGCTTCATCCTCGACAAGGTTGGCTTCCTGATCATTCAGGGCGCCGCCACCACGTTGTACATCTCCGCGATCGCCATCGTGATTGCCTTCGTGCTGGCGTTGATCGGCGCGGTGGCCAAGCTGTCGAACAACGGCTTGGCCAACGCGCTCGCGTCGTTCTATACCTCGTTTTTTCGCGGCGTGCCGTTGCTGATTCAGATCTACCTGATCTACCTGGGGCTGCCGCAACTCGGTTATGTGGTCGACGCGGTGCCCGCCGGCATTCTCGCGCTGTCGCTGTGCTACGGCGCGTACATGACGGAAATCTTCCGCGCCGGTATCCAGAGCATTCCCGTCGGGCAGTGGGAAGCATCGCGGGCGTTGAACATCAGTCCGTTCAAGACGCTGAGCAAAGTGATCATGCCCCAGGCCTTGCGCGTGATCATCCCGCCCACCGGGAACCAGTTCATCGCCATGCTCAAGGACAGTTCGCTGGTCTCGGTGATCGGCGTGTGGGAACTGATGTACCTGGCCAAGACCCAGGGCCGAGCGGATTTCCGCCACCTGGAAATGCTGATCACCGCTGCGATGATTTACTGGGCGCTGTCGTTCATCCTCGAACGGGTGCAGGCGCGCATCGAAAAACGGGTCAACCGTTCCACCGTGAGGAGCTGATCGTGATGACTCCAACCAGTACCGCCGAAAGACTCCAGCCGACGCCGTTTGCGCCGACCGCTCCGGCGATGATTTCCATCGCCGGCCTGAACAAGTGGTATGGCAATTTTCACGCCTTGCGCGATGTCGACCTGACCGTCGCCAGCGGTGAAATCCTGGTGGTGTGCGGGCCGTCGGGCTCGGGTAAATCGACGATGATTCGCTGCATCAATCACCTCGAGAATTTTCAGAAAGGCCACATCAAGGTCAATGGCATCACCCTCACCAGCGAAGCGGAAAGTGTCAGCGCCGTGCGCAGTGAAATCGGCATGGTGTTCCAGAGCTTCAATCTGTTCCCGCACCTGAGCGTGATGGACAACCTGACGCTGGCGCCGCAACTGGTACAAGGCGTGTCATCCACAGAGGCAAAAAAACGTGCGCAGGTGTACCTGGAGCGCGTGCGCATTGCCGAACACGCGCACAAGTATCCGTCGCAATTGTCCGGCGGCCAGCAACAACGCGTGGCGATTGCACGGGCGCTGTGCATGAATCCCAAGGTAATGCTGTTCGACGAACCGACGTCCGCGCTCGACCCGGAAATGGTCCACGAGGTACTGGACGTGATGGGTGAACTGGCCACCGATGGCATGACCATGATTTGCGTGACCCACGAAATGGGTTTTGCCAGCAAGGTTGCCGACCGCGTGTTGTTCATGGATCAGGGCCAGGTGATCGAACAAGCGACACCGGCAGAATTTTTCAACAATCCGCAGACCGAACGCGCGCAGAAATTCCTGTCGCAGATCATCGGTCACTGAGAGTCGTTTTACCGCCGCAAAACAATAACGAAAAGTGGAGATGGACATGCTCAGCAAAAAACGCGCAATCACCCTCGCAGCCGCCATGTCACTGTTGTTCGTCGGCGCCGCCAATGCCGGTGCGGTGCTGGACAAGATCCAGAGCAGCAAGACGCTGACCGTCGCGACGTCGGCGACCTGGCCGCCGCAAGGGTTCATCAATGACAAGAATGAAATCGACGGTTTTGACATCGACGTCTCGAAAGAAATCGCCAAGCGTCTTGGCGTCGAGGCCAAATTCATCACGCCAGACTGGGACGTGATTACCGCCGGCAAGTGGAACGGCCGTTGGGACGTGTCCGTGGGTTCAATGACTGCAACCAAAAGTCGCGCACGAATTCTCGATTTCCCCGGGACTTACTACTACGTGCCGTACGTGTTTGCCGTGCATGACAAATCCAAGGTCACTGATCATAAAGCACTGAATGGCAAGACTATCGGCGTCGAAGGCGGCACCACCTCCGAGGACTATTTCAGCCAGGCGCTGGCCATTGAAACCACCGACGTGCCGCCTGTGGTTTATGACGTCAAAACCGAAAAAATGAAAACCTACGCTGGTTCCGTCGGCCCGCTGGACGATCTGCGTCTGGGCGATGGCGCACGCCTGGACGCCATTCTCACGCAACGCAGCACGCTCGATGCAGCCGTCAAAAAGGGTTACCCGTTGCGGGCCGTCGATGACAACGTGGCGTTCTACGAACCGCTGGCCGTGGCCACCGACAAGGGTGACCCGGAGCTGAAAGCCAAACTGGCGGAAATCATCGCCGCGATGCACAAGGACGGCACGCTGACCAGGCTGTCGGACAAGTGGTACGGCGTCGATTACTCGACCATTAAATAACCAGCACCGATCCCGAGCGGGAGTAATCCCCTCGCCACAAGGGCAGCTCCCACACTCGACCGGCAATTTCACAAGGATCGACCATGTCCTTCCCCAACACCTGGTATGCCCAAACCTCGCTGCCGCGCGCAGCCAGGTCCGAACTGAAAACCGACGAAACCTGCGACGTCTGCATCATCGGTGCCGGCATTGCGGGGCTCACCGCGGCCCTCGAACTGACCCGACGCGGCAAACGCGTGGTCATCCTCGAAGCGCATCAGGTCGCCTGGGGCGCGTCCGGCCGCAATGGCGGCGTGGTCTCGCCGGGCTGGGCCGAAGGCTCGGGGGCTATCCGCAAAAAGCTTGGCCTTGAACAGGCACGGACGTTGTTCCGGATGTCGGTCGAAGGTGTAGACATCGTGCGCCACAACATCAGCGAACTGGCGCTCAGCGGTTGCGCACCATCGGCCGGGACCATTCGGGTCAAGCGCTACGATGACGCTGCCGGGGTGAAGAGCCACATTGAAACGATGCGTCGTGACTTCGGCTATGAAGTGAATTTTCTCGACACCGCTCAGGTTCGGGAGCGGGCGCACACCCTGCGCTATTTCCAGGGCGTCGAAGACCCCAATGCGCTGCATTTCCACCCGCTGAATTATTGCCTGGGCCTGGCGATGGCCATCGAGGCGGCGGGCGGCGAAATTTTCGAACACTCGAAAATGCTCGCCTGGCGTCATGAGGGTAGCGATAAAGTGGTCGAGACCGCGCAGGGCAGCGTGCACTGTCAGGACCTGGTGTTCTGCGCCGGTGGTTACGGCGGACTGGAGCTGCAAAAACTCAGCCGCGCCTATTTGCCCATTGCCACCTACGTGGTGCTGACCGAACACTTGGGCGATTCGATCAAGAACGTGCTCGACTCCGCCGCGGCGTTCTCCGATGACCGACGCGCTTCGGATTATTACCGCGTGGTCGAGGGCGACCGCCTGCTCTGGGGCGGACGCATCACCACCCGCAACGAGCAAAATGAAAAAGCCCTGGCAGCGATGCTCAAAGCCGACATGGTCGCGGTGTATCCACAACTGGCGCCGGTCAGGATCGAGTTGGCATGGTCCGGTTTGATGGGTTATTCCACCAACAAGATGCCGAACCTGGGATTGCTAGAGCCCGGCGTCTGGGCGTGCACTTCATTTGGCGGCCACGGGCTGAACACCGGCTCTATCTGCGGTCGGGTGATCGCTGAAGCGGTGTTCGGGGAAAGTCGACGGTATGAGCTGTTCAAGCCCTACCTGCTCGACTGGAACGGCGGGCCGTTTGGCCGTGTGGCGGCGAATGCGATTTATCAGTCGCTGAAGGTGATGGATTTTGTGCAGGAAAGGCTTCGCGGTTGAGCACAATTTCCGCAAACACTGTTAACCCTTGTGGGAGCTAGCCTGCTGGCGATGGTGTGTCAGTCACATCAATGTAGCTGACACACCATCGCCAGCAGGCTAGCTCCCACAAGGTTGTGTGTTGACCGCACTTTCCGTAAACACAAAAAAAACCGGCCGAAGCCGGTTTTTTTCATTTCTGCACAATCAGAACGAAGCGTTCTGCAGGCCGTCCAGATAACGCTCGGCGTCCAGTGCGGCCATGCAGCCGGCGCCGGCCGAGGTGATCGCCTGGCGGTAAACGTGGTCCGCCACGTCACCGGCGGCGAAGATACCTTCAATGTTGGTGGCAGTGGCGTTGCCTTCACGGCCGCCATGCACCACCAGGTAGCCGTCTTTCAACGTCAGCTGACCTTCGAACAGCGAGGTGTTCGGGGTATGGCCGATGGCGATGAACACGCCGTCGACTTTCAGCTCGTCGAAACTGCCGTCGTTGTTCTTCAGACGGGCACCGGTGACGCCCATGTTGTCGCCCAATACTTCGTCCAGCGTCGCATTCAGCTTGAGGATGATCTTGCCTTCAGCGACCCGTGCGTGCAGCTTATCGATCAGAATCTTCTCGGCGCGGAAGGTCTCGCGGCGGTGAATCAGGGTCACAGTGCTGGCGATGTTGGCCAGGTACAGCGCCTCTTCGACAGCGGTGTTACCGCCACCAACCACGGCAACCGGCTTGTTGCGATAGAAGAAACCGTCGCAGGTGGCGCAGGCTGACACGCCCTTGCCCATGAACGCTTCTTCCGACGGCAGGCCCAGATAGCGAGCGCTTGCGCCAGTGGCGATGATCAGCGCGTCGCAGGTGTAAGTTGCGCTGTCGCCGGTCAGGCTGTAAGGCTTGGAAGCGAAGTCCACTGCGTTGATGTGATCAAAGACGATCTCGGTTTCGAAACGCTCAGCGTGCTCTTTCATGCGCTCCATCAATGCCGGGCCGGTCAGACCGTGGACATCGCCCGGCCAGTTGTCGACTTCGGTGGTAGTGGTCAGTTGACCGCCGGCCTGCATGCCGGTGATCAGCAGTGGCTTGAGATTGGCACGGGCCGCATAGACCGCGGCGCTGTAACCGGCAGGGCCGGAACCGAGAATAATCACTCGCGAATGACGGACTTCAGACATGACCTGCTCCTGTTGACCGGCCCGAACACCTGGCGCGGAACGCCGGGTTGGCCGGCGGAAATAAAAAAGGACCGTTGAAAGCGCTTGGGGAAGGCTTGAACTCGACAGTCCTGTAAAAGATTGGGTGCAGCGTATCGAGGGGGCGAAGATTAAGGAAATACCGAATAACAATCCAGCTCATAGGCGGTCTCTATTCGGTAACCACGAATATATAGGCGCCTTTGTTACCGTTGATGTCGATGCTGTCGCCGTGCTTTCGCCGATGGGGCAAAGCCGGTAAGGTCGGCGCGTTTCCCCTTGCTCGGAGCATGATATGCCTGCACCCGTACTGTCCGGCCCACAATACCTGCGCGAAGGACTCAAGCTGGTCTTGAGTCCCAGCCTGCGTTTATTCGTCTTGCTGCCACTGGCCATTAACCTGGTGCTGTTCGTCGGATTGATTTACCTGGCTGGCCATCAGTTCAGCCTGTGGGTCGATACGCTGATGCCATCGCTGCCGGAGTGGCTGAGTTTTCTCAGCTACGTGCTCTGGCCGATCTTTGTGGTGCTGGTGGCCTTCATGGTGTTTTTCACGTTCACCATGCTCGCCAACATCATCGCCGCGCCCTTCAACGGCTTCCTCGCCGAGAAAGTCGAAGTGGTGGTGCGCGGCACAGACGACTTCCCCGCCTTCAGTTGGGGCGAACTGATCGCCATGATACCGCGCACGCTGTCGCGAGAAATGCGCAAACTGGGCTATTTCCTGCCACGCGCCATCGGCCTGTTCATTCTCTCGTTCATACCGGTGCTCAACATCATTGCCGCGCCGCTGTGGTTACTGTTCGGCGTGTGGATGATGGCGATCCAGTACATCGACTACCCGGCGGATAACCACAAGCTGGGCTGGAACGAGATGCTCGCCTGGCTGCGCGAGAAGCGCTGGCAGAGCATGAGTTTCGGCGGCAGCGTATATCTGGTTTTGCTGATTCCGGTGGTCAATATTCTGATGATGCCGGCGGCCGTGGCGGGTGCGACGCTGTTCTGGGTGCGTGAGCGCGGCGCGGAAAACCTGGTGACCCAGCGCTAAGCAGTCACAAATCCATCATCTAACCGTCACAACGACGCAATGGCCTCAGCCGACACTGAGGTCATGACTACAGCTCTGCATATCACCCTGATCACCGAAACCTTCCCTCCCGAAATCAACGGCGTGGCCAACACCCTTGGTCGCTTGTGCGACGGTCTACGCGCGCGCGGGCATCAAGTGGAGCTGGTGCGACCTCGACAGGGTTGCGACTCGCCAACAGGCAGCAGCGATGATCTGCTGCTGTGCCGGGGCTGGCCGCTGCCGGGCTATCCGGGCCTGCAATGGGGCCAGTCGTCGATGCACAAATTGTTGCGGCGGTGGCAGCGTCATCGACCGGACGTGTTGTACATCGCCACCGAAGGCCCGTTGGGATTATCTGCATTGCGCGCCGCACGACGCCTGGGGATTTCCGTGGTCAGTGGCTTTCATACCAATTTTCAGCAGTACACCAGCCAATATGGGTTGGGGATGCTCTCGCGTTTGCTGACACATTATTTACGCTGGTTTCACAATCGCTCGACCTTGACTCTGGTGCCTAGCGTCAGCCAGAGGCTGGAACTGGAACGACGGCAATTCGAGCGGCTGGCGTTGTTGTCCCGAGGGGTCGACAGCCAGCTGTTTAATCCGGTCAAACGCCTGCAGTCGCTGCGCGAGCAATGGGGTCTGGGGGAGGATGACATCGCCGTTATCCACGTAGGACGCCTGGCTCCGGAAAAAAACCTTGGTGTACTCAAGCGCTGCTTCGAGCGGCTGCAAAGCACTTATCCACAACGCAACCTTAAGCTGATCGTCGTCGGTGACGGGCCTCAGCGGGCCGCTTTGCAGCAGCAATTACCGTACGCGATCTTCTGCGGCGCTCAACGCGGCGAAGCGTTGGCCAGCCACTATGCCTCGGGGGATGTATTTGTTTTTCCAAGTCTGACCGAAACCTTTGGCAATGTGGTGCTCGAGGCGCTGGCCTCGGGGTTGGGCGTGGTCGCTTACGATCAGGCGGCTGCGGGCCAACACATACGGCATGGCTACAACGGCGTGCTGGCGATGCCGGGGGATGAGGAGGCGTTTTGCGAGGCGGCAGTGTGGTTGCTCGAGGAGCGCGAATCACTGCGATGCGTACGCCTGAATGCGCGACAGCACGCAAGCCGTCAGGGCTGGGCGACGATTATCGAGCAGTTCGAGGGGCAGTTGCGGGGGGCTTGTGCTGGGGAGATGGTAGTGCCGAATGCACCTACCGGACCTTGATTTCTCGCTGACCTTGACGCCGCCATCGCGAGCAGGCTCGCTCCCACAGGTGACCGCATACTCCGGGCAGTACGAGGTCAATGTGGGAGCGAGCCTGCTCGCGATAGCGTCAGTGCAAGTGGTACTTAAACCAGCGTCATCAACGCCTCACGGCTGAACGGTAGAATCTCTTCCTCGCGACCGTCGCGCACTTTCTGCGCCCAATCCGGATCGACCAGCAGCGCGCGCCCTACCGCCACCAGATCGAACTCGTCATTATTCAAACGCTCGAGCAGTTTTTCCAGGCTGGCCGGCTGCGCGATTTTGTCGGTGTTGACCATGAACTGCAGGAACTCCCCGTCCAGGCCGACACTGCCCACGGTAATGGTCGGCTTGCCGGTCAGCTTGCGCGTCCAGCCTGCGAGGTTCAGCTCGGAACCATCGAACTCCGGCTCCCAAAAGCGTCGCGTCGAGCAGTGGAAAATGTCCACCCCGGCGTCGGACAACGGCTTCAGGAATTCCCCCAGCGCTTCCGCGGTCTGCACCAGCCGCGCAGTGTAGTCCTGCTGTTTCCACTGCGAGAAACGGAAGATGATCGGGAAACCTTCACCGACCGCCGCACGCACCGCTTGAATCAATTCGATAGCGAAGCGCGAACGGTTGGCCAGGCTGCCGCCATATTCGTCAGTGCGCTGGTTGCTGCCCTCCCAGAAAAACTGGTCGACCAGATAACCGTGGGCGCCATGGATTTCAATGCCGTCCATGCCGATGCTCTGCGCATCCTTGGCCGCTTGAGCAAACGCGGCAATCACGTCTTGAATATCCTGCTTGCTCATGCCGTGAACGACGACCTGACCGTCCTTGAGTTTTTCCGACGGACCGTAACCTGGCACGCTGGCATCCGGCTCGGTGCCAATACGACGCACACTGCCGACGTGCCACAGTTGCGGAACAATCTTGCCACCCTCGGCGTGCACGGCGTCGACAACTTTTTTCCAGCCTGCCAGCGCGGCTTCACCGTAGAAGTGCGGCACGTTCGGATAACCGTTGGAAGCCTTGTGATCAACCGTGGTGCCCTCGGTGATGATCAAACCAACACCCGCTGCAGCACGGCGGCGGTAGTACTCGATCACTTTGGAATTGGGTACGCCACCCGGCGAAAACGAACGGGTCATCGGCGCCATGACCACGCGGCTCGGCAATTCGAGACTACCGAGATGGAACGGTTTGAACAGGGCTTTTACGGGCATGGGGACGCTCCACGAAGAATGACTTTATGACGGCGATAATATGGGGAGGCGACGGCAATGAATAGCACTATTGATTGCGGTGATTAAGGATCAGAAGTCTGTAGGAGCCGGCTTGCTGGCGATTGAAACAACCCGGTTCAGGTAAACCGCGCTGCCCGGATCGCCAGCAAGCCGGCTCCTACAGTGGGGAATCAGCTCAGCGCTTTTTCAATCGCCTGAATGACGCTGGGATCATCCGGAGGCGTGCGCGGCGAAAATCGCGCGAGCACGCGACCATCCTTGCCCAGCAGGAATTTTTCGAAGTTCCAGGTGATGTCGCCCGGGAACTCCGCGCCCTCGCCCGCCAACAGGCGGTACAACTGATGACGGTCGTGACCGTTGACGTCCAGCTTGCCGGACAATGGAAAGGTCACGCCATAGTTCAGACTGCAGAACGCCTGAATCTCCTGCTCGGTGCCCGGTTCCTGTCCGGCAAACTGGTTGCACGGCAAACCCAGCACGCTGAAACCCTGATCCTTGTATTGCTGGTAAAGTTTTTCCAGCGCCGCGTACTGTGGGGTCAGGCCACATTTGGAAGCAACGTTGACCACCAGCACGACGCGCCCCTTGAAAGGCGCAAGAGGCAGCTCCTGACCATCCAGGGCCTTCAGTTTAAGGTCGTGAAAAGCACTCATGACGAACTCCAAATTCCCGTGTTCTTCTCGAAACAGCCTCTTGGTGATTCCACCAGGGACAGCCGCGGACTAAAAAAGGCGCCCCGCGGGCGCCTCTCCAGTACTCGAAAGCTTAGCGCAGAAATCAGTGCTGATGGCCACCTTCACCATGCACGTGACCATGCGCGACTTCTTCCTGGCTGGCTTCACGGATGTCGATGATCTTGACCTGGAAATTCAGGCGCTGACCGGCCAACGGGTGGTTGCCGTCAACGGTGACATCGTCGCCGTCCAGATCGCGGATGGTCACGATCTGCATCTGGCCGTCCGGCGCGGAAGCGTGGAACTGCATGCCCACTTCCAGTTCGTCCACGCCTTCGAACATGCTGCGGCTCAGGGTGCTGACCAGTTCGGCGGCGTATTCGCCGTAGGCGTCTTCCGGTTCAACAGCCACGGTCAGCTCGTCGCCGACTGCTTTGCCTTCCAGGGCTTTTTCCAGGCCCGGGATGATGTTGCCTGCGCCTTGCAGGTAAACCAGCGGCGCGCCGCCGGCGGAGCTGTCGATGACCTCACCAGCGTCGTTGGTCAGGGTATAGTCGATGGAGACAGCCTTATTGGCGGCGATCAGCATGGGGCGAGACCTTTTGCAGAAGAATATAGAAAGACCAAGTTTAGCGAAGCAATCGTCCGAAAGCGAACACAACCCGGACAGACGGAACGCGGCGCCAGGCTCGACGGTCACAGGTTTTCATCAGGACGAGGATGGGCACTGGGTTGCCGAGCTGTCCTGCGGCCATACGCAGCACCTGCGCCACCAGCCGCCGTGGCAATCACGCGCCTGGGTGCTGGACCCGGCGCAACGCCTTGAAAAAATAGGCCAAGCCTTTGCTTGTGGTTGGTGCGCACAAGGCTCGGTTAGCGCTAACCTTGGCGACTGAATTGCGGTAGACGGCCAGTCATAGGTTGTCACCATTGCCATGCTCCTTTAGAGAATCCGCATGCAAACTTTTTTTATCGCGCCCACCGATTTCGGTGTGGGTCTGACCTCCATCAGCCTCGGGCTGGTGCGCACGCTCGAACGGGCCGGCCTCAAGGTCGGCTTTTTCAAACCGATCGCACAGCCGCATCCGGGCGACACCGGGCCTGAACGCTCCACCGAACTGGTGGCCCGCACCCACGGCCTGAAACCGCCCAAGCCGCTGGGGCTGGCGCATGTCGAACGCATGCTCGGCGACGGCCAGCTTGACGAATTGCTCGAAGAAATCATCACCCTGTATCAGCAGGCCGCTATCGGCAAAGACGTACTGATCGTTGAAGGCATGGTGCCGACGCGCAGCGCCAGTTACGCCGCGCGGGTCAATCTGCATCTGGCCAAGAGCCTGGATGCTGAGGTGATCCTGGTCTCCGCGCCGGAAAACGAAGTGCTGGCCGAGCTTTCCGGGCGCGTCGAGTTGCAGGCGCAGCTGTTCGGCGGCCCCAAAGACCCCAAGGTCCTCGGCGTGATTCTCAACAAGGTCAAGACTGACGAGAGCATGGAAGCGTTTGCCGCGCGCCTGAAGGAGCATTCGTCCTTGCTGCGCAGCGGCGATTTCAAGCTGCTCGGCTGCATCCCGTTCCAGCCAGAACTCAACGCGCCGCGCACCCGCGACGTTGCCGATCTGATGGGCGCGCAAATCCTCAATGCGGGCGATTACGAAACCCGCCGCATGAGCAAAATCATCATTTGCGCGCGCACCATGCGCAACACCGTCGAGCTGCTCAAGCCCGGTGTGCTGGTGGTGACGCCCGGCGATCGCGACGACATCATCCTCGCCGTCAGCCTCGCCGCCATGAACGGCGTGCCGCTGGCCGGCCTGTTGCTGACCAGCGACACCCTGCCCGATCCGCGCATCATGGACCTGTGCCGTGGCGCGTTGCAGGCGGGCCTGCCGGTGTTATCGGTGAGTACCGGCTCCTACGACACCGCCAACCAGCTGAACGGGTTGAACAAGGAAATCCCGATCGACGACCGTGAGCGTGCGGAGATCATCACCGACTTCGTCGCCAGCCATCTCGACGCCAACTGGCTGCACCAGCGTTGTGGTACGCCACGGGAAATGCGCCTGTCGCCCGCGGTGTTCCGCTACCAATTGATTCAGCGCGCCCAGGCCGCCAACAAGCGGATTGTGTTGCCCGAAGGCAGCGAGCCGCTGACCGTGCAAGCAGCGGCGATCTGTCAGGCACGCGGCATTGCCCGCTGCGTGTTGCTGGCCAAGCCTGCAGACGTCGAAGCCGTGGCCCGCGCGCACGATATCGAGCTGCCGCCGGGGCTGGAGATTCTTGATCCGGACCTGATTCGTGAGCGCTACGTCGAACCGATGGTCGCACTGCGCAAATCCAAAAGTCTCAACGCGCCAATGGCCGAGCAGCAACTGGAAGATACCGTGGTCATCGGCACGATGATGCTCGCGCTGGATGAAGTCGACGGCCTCGTCTCGGGGGTCATTCACTCCACCGCCAACACCATTCGCCCTGCCCTGCAACTGATCAAAACAGCGCCGGGCTGCACGCTGGTCTCGTCGGTGTTCTTCATGTTGTTTCCGGAAGAAGTGCTGGTCTACGGCGATTGCGTGATGAACCCGCACCCAAGCGCCAGCGAACTCGCCGAGATCGCCCTGCAAAGCGCTGACTCTGCTGCCGCATTCGGCATTACCCCGCGCGTGGCGATGATCAGCTACTCAAGCGGCGAATCGGCCAGCGGCGAAGAAGTCGAGAAGGTCCGCGAGGCGACTTTGCTCGCTCACGAGCAGCAAAATTCACTGCTGATCGACGGCCCGTTGCAGTACGACGCCGCCGCCAACGAAAGCGTTGCGCGGCAGTTGGCGCCGAACAGCCAGGTCGCCGGTCGCGCCACGGTATTCGTGTTCCCCGACCTCAACACCGGCAACACCACGCACAAAGCCGTGCAACGCAGCGCCGATTGCGTCAGCCTCGGGCCGATGCTGCAAGGCCTGCGTAAACCGGTGAACGATCTGCCGCGCGGTGCGCAAGTCGATGACATCGTGTACACCATCGCGCTGACTGCGATTCAAGCTGCCAACCGACCTATGGATCTCTAAATGCTGGCTTTTCTTCCTGCTCCCGTGCGCGGCGTGATTGCCTCGCTGTTGTTGGCACTGAACACTATTCTGCTTTGCTCGATTCTGTTCTGCGTGGCGATTTTCAAAGCGTTGCCTTTCGCCCTCACTCAACGCTTCACGCTGTGGCTGATGAGCCACATCCATGAAGCGTGGATCAGCAATAACAAAGCGTGGATGAACCTGGTCTGCCGCACCCGCTGGCACCTCAGCGGGCTCGAGGGTCTGGACTATCGGCACTCGTACCTGATCACCAGCAACCACCAGAGCTGGGTCGACATCATGGTGCTGCAGTACGTGCTCAATCGTCGCATCCAGCCGCTGAAATTCTTCCTCAAGCAAGAGCTGATCTGGGTCCCGGTGATCGGTCTGGCGTGGTGGGCGCTGGGCTTTCCGTTTATGAAGCGTTACTCCAAGGCTTACCTGGAAAAGCACCCCGAGAAGAAAGGCAAAGACCTTGAAACCACGCGCAAGACCTGCGCGAAGTTTCGCAATAACCCGGTGGGGATTTTCAATTTCGTCGAGGGCACGCGCTTCACCGAAGGCAAGCATGCGCAGCAGCAATCACCGTTCAGGTTTTTGCTGAAAGCCAAGGCTGGCGGCATTGCGTTTGTGCTGGACGCCATGGGTGAGCAACTCGAGTCGATCGTCAACGTGACGATTCATTACCCGGGCGGTCGTCCGGGGTACTGGGATTTGCTCTGTGGGAATGTGAATGACGTGGTAGTGCATTTTCAGGAGCTGAAGATCCCGCCGGCGTTTATCGGTAAAAATTACGACCAGGACGGCGAGTATCGCCTGCAGTTTCAGGGGTGGATCAATCAGTTGTGGGAAGACAAGGATGCGCTGCTGGAGCAGATGCATAGGGAGTATCCTGGGAAGTAATCAGGCGCCTGTTACGGCCTCATCGCGAGCAGGCTCGCTCCCACATTTGGTCTTCGGTGCACGCTGACCTTGTGGGAGCGAGCCTGCTCGCGAAGGCGATCTCAAGGACACAAAAAAACCCGCCGATGATCACTCATCGGCGGGTTTCTTCTTGCAGCTTGAAGCTAAAGGCTAACCGCTGCTCCTATCCTAGATCGCGCCACGCTGACGCAGCAGATCCAGCACTTGCTTGACGCTTTCTTCCAGCGACAGTGACTGGGTATCGATCACCAGATCGGCATTCAGCGGCACGTCGTACGGGAAGGACTCGCCCGGGATGTTATCCCCTGCGGCCGCGTACAGACCTTGCGGGTCACGTTCGGCACACACCGTCGGCGAAGCCTGCACGTAGACCGTCAGCAAGCGTTCCTTGCCGATCAGGTCCTTGGCTTGCTCGCGCCCTTCGGCACTCGGTGCAACGAACGCAGCCAGTGTCAGCAGCCCCGCTTCGTTGAACTGACGCGCAACGTGCGCGGCACGACGCCAGTTCTCGGTACGCCCGGCGCGATCCTGCGGCAGACCCTTGTTGAGGTCGTGACGCAGGTTCTGGCCATCAAGCACGAATACCGCACGGCCCAGGTCGAACAGTTTGCGTTCAACCGCATACGCCAGCGTGCTTTTACCCGCACCCGACAGGCCACTGAACAACACGGTGGCCGGTTGCTGGCCGAAGCGTTGTGCACGCTCTTCGGTCGCCACGTGCGCCAGTTTACCGTGGTGGGTGCTGGTGCCATGCGCCAACGGCTGAGCGATGATCATGCCGGCTGCGACGGTGCCATTGGTCAAACGGTCGATGACGATGAACGAACCGGTGGTGCGATTGCTCGCATAACCATCGAGCGCGATGGCCGCGTCGAGGCTGATCTTGACCCGACCGATCTCGTTCAATTGCAGCGAGCTGGCCGGACCTTCTTCCAGGGTGTTCACGTCGACGCGGTTGACGATGCTGGTAATCGAACCGGGCACGTAACTGGTCGCACGTTTGATGTCGTACTTCTTGCCCGGCAGCATCGGCTCTTCAGCCATCCACACCAGCATGGCGTCGAAGGCATCGGTCACTTGCGGCTGGTTGTCGGCATGCACCAACAGGTCGCCACGAGAGATGTCGATTTCGTCTTCCATGGTCAGCGTCACCGCCTGACCCGGGCCTGCGTGTTCCAGCTCACCTTCGAAGGTAACGATGGACTTCACGCGGCTGCTTTTGCCCGACGGCAGCACCACAACTTCGTCGCCCTTGTGCACAACGCCGCTGGCCAGGGTGCCGGCGAAACCACGGAAGTTCAGGTTCGGACGGTTGACGTACTGCACCGGGAAACGCAGATCGGTGTAGTTGCGGTCGCTGGCGATCTCGACGGTCTCGAGAATTTCCATCAGCGACTGGCCGGTGTACCACGGCGAGCGCTCGGACTTGTTCACCACGTTGTCGCCCTTAAGCGCCGACATCGGCACGAAGGCCATGGTGGTCGGCTTGAAGGCGATGCCCTCGGCGAACTTCAGATAATCGGCCTTGATCGACTCGAACACGCTTTCGTCGAAGCCATTGAGGTCCATCTTGTTGATGGCGACCACGATGTGTTTGATGCCGAGCAACGAGGCGATGAAACTGTGGCGACGGGTCTGGGTTTGCACGCCGTAACGGGCGTCGACCAGAATGATCGCCAGGTCACAGGTGGACGCACCGGTGGCCATGTTGCGGGTGTACTGCTCATGGCCCGGGGTGTCGGCGATGATGAATTTGCGTTTGGCGGTGGAGAAATAGCGGTAAGCGACATCAATGGTGATGCCCTGCTCGCGCTCGGCCTGCAGGCCGTCGACCAGCAATGCCAGGTCGATGTCTTCGCCGGTGGTGCCGACTTTTTTCGAGTCGCGGGTGATGGCTTCCAGGTGATCTTCATAGATCATCTTGGAGTCGTGCAGCAGGCGCCCGATCAGGGTGCTCTTGCCGTCGTCGACGTTGCCACAAGTCAGAAAGCGCAGCATTTCCTTGCGTTCGTGCTGGCCCAGGTAGGCGAGGATGTCCTCGCTGATCAAATCAGATACGTGACTCATTGCATTCGAGCTCCAAGCTGTAAGCTTCAAGCGGCAAGCTTTTCGGCGTACAGCTACTCAGAAATTTTGTTGATCAAGCCGCTTAGCATTCTTGAAAGCTCGCGGGTTTCTGTAATCCAATCGTCAGCCACAGAGTCAGCGATGTAGGCAATTTCACGACCTATGAGGATCTGAGTTCGTAACTCACCACACGATGCTTTTGCTACCCAAAGAAAAAATGTGCTTTTTCCTTGGAACCGCAACGCTCCATCCCTTCAGCGATATTGGAAGGTACCGACAGTGCGGAGCGGGTGATTTGATCCTTGAAGCCAAAGTCCCCACATCGAGCAAACTCCCGATAAATTTTCACCGCTAAACATTTGCTTCTCTGCCAGACAATCAGCTTCTCGAAATCCATTGCGAGTCATCCGAAAACGGCTCGCAGCAACCGGCCACAAGCACCAAACTACAAAGCTACGCACACCGCCGTTAACTTGCAGCTTGCCGCTTGTAACTCAAAGCTTAAAAATACCCCTGACGTTTCTTTTCTTCCATCGAGCCTGCGCCATCGTGATCGATGACCCGGCCCTGGCGTTCGGAAGTTCGCGTCAGGAGCATTTCCTGAATGATGTCGGTCAGGCTGGTGGCCTCGGACTCGACCGCACCGGTCAGCGGGTAGTCACCCAACGTACGGAAACGGACTTTCTTCTTGACGATGCGCGCCTTGTCTTCGTCGCTCAGGTGATTGAGCAGGCGTTCATCGTCGATCATGATCCAGGTGCCATTCATCTCGATGACGTCGCGCTCGGCGGCGAAATACAGCGGCACAATCGGAATGCCTTCGAGGTAGATGTACTGCCAGATGTCCAGTTCGGTCCAGTTCGACAACGGGAACACACGAATGGATTCGCCCTTGTTGACGTTGCCATTGTAGACGTTCCAGAGTTCTGGACGCTGGTTCTTCGGGTCCCAGCGGTGCTTGGTGTCGCGGAAGGAATACACGCGCTCTTTGGCACGGGATTTTTCTTCGTCACGACGAGCACCACCGAAAGCGGCGTCGAAACCGTGCTTGTCGAGGGCCTGCTTTAGGCCTTCGGTTTTCATGATGTCGGTGTGTTTGGCACTGCCGTGGGTCAGCGGGTTGATGCCCTGCGCGACGCCATCGGGGTTCACGTGCACGATCAGGTCAAGGCCAAGCTCTTCGACCATGCGATCGCGGAACGCGTACATTTCCTTGAACTTCCACCGGGTGTCGACGTGCATCACCGGGAACGGCAGCTTGCCCGGGAAGAATGCCTTGCGCGCCAGGTGCAGCATCACGGCGGAATCTTTACCGACGGAGTACAGCATCACCGGGTTATCGAACTCGGCGGCGACTTCGCGGATGATGTGGATGCTTTCCGCCTCCAGCTGTTTCAGATGCGTCAGTTTGTCGACCATGGCTACTCACGAAAACGATCTTGTGGACGGCCAGCGGGCCGTGTTCGAGCGAAGAATCCTAGCACAGCGACCTCTTCTAATCAGGGCGCCGACTAGATCGAAAGGGTATATGAATATACCCATGTGGGAGCGAGCCTGCTCGCGATGGCAGTGTGTCAGCCACACAAATGTTGGATGTGCGGCCGTCATCGCGAGCAGGCTCGCTCCCACCGTTTTGATCCTGCGTTACCGGGATATCAGCCCTCTTTAAATCGGATTCGGGCAATCAATAAAGATGTGCTCGACGGCAAAACGCCGCGCCAGGTAATCGCCCAACGCCTGCACGCCGTAGCGCTCGGTAGCGTGGTGACCGGCAGCGATGAAACTGATGTCGTTCTCCCGCGCACTGTGAAACGTCTGCTCGGAGGCTTCGCCGCTGAGGTACAGATCGACCCCGGCCAGCACCGCCTGATCGATGTAACCCTGACCGCCGCCCGTGCACCAGCCAACGCGGCGAATCATCGCGCTGCCTTCGATCAGCAACGGCTCGCGGCCCATGACTTCCTGCACACGCCGGGCGAAATCCCGTGGCGTCATCGGTTCGTTCAACGAGCCGACCAGGCCGACAATTTTGAGATTATCCGGATCGAGCGGGCCTTCGACCGTAATGTCGAGCTGACGCGCCAGCTGCACGTTGTTGCCGACATCCGGGTGCAGATCCAGCGGCAGGTGATAGGACAGCAGGCTGATGTCGTGCTTGAGCAACGTTTTCAAGCGCCGCTGCTTCATGCCGGTGATGCACGGGTTCTCGCCCTTCCAGAAATAACCGTGATGCACCAGCACCAGATCGGCCTGGGCCTCGACGGCGGCATCGAGCAAAGCCTGACTCGCCGTCACGCCGCTGACGATGCGCATGACCTGCGGCCGGCCTTCAACCTGTAATCCGTTAGGGCAATAATCGGCAATCTTTGCACTGTTCAAGTAACGGTCGGCTTCTTCGACCAGGGTGCTCAGAGCGACGGCCATAAAAGACTCCTAAATATCCCGTTCAGAGGCGTGCGCCGCCTCGTATAATGCGCGACATTATGGGCGGTCTCATTCCGCCTGCAACCTTCCAGGACGTGCTTAATGCTCAAGGCGCTGCGTTTTTCCGGCTGGCCGCTGTTGGCCGGCGTGCTTATCGCTCTGTTGATTATCCAGCGTTACCCGGAGTGGGTCGGGCTTCCAAGCCTCGACGTCAACCTTCAGCAGGCGCCGCAAACCACCACGATGCAACTGGGCCCGGTGTCCTATGCCGACGCAGTGACCACGGCCGCGCCATCGGTGGTCAATCTGTACACCACCAAAGTGATCAACAAGCCGAACCATCCGCTGTTCGAGGATCCGCAGTTCCGTCGTTTCTTCGGCGATAACTCGCCCAAGCAGAAACGCATGGAATCGAGCCTCGGCTCCGGCGTGATCATGAGCCCCGAAGGATATTTGCTGACCAACAACCACGTTACCAGCGGCGCCGATCAAATCGTCGTGGCCCTGAAAGACGGCCGTGAAACCCTTGCCCGGGTGATCGGCAGCGACCCGGAAACCGACCTCGCCGTATTGAAGATCGATCTGAAAAACCTGCCGTCGATCACCGTTGGCCGCTCCGACAATATCCGTATTGGCGATGTCGCCCTGGCCATTGGTAACCCGTTCGGCGTCGGCCAGACCGTCACCATGGGCATCATCAGTGCCACCGGGCGCAATCAATTGGGCCTGAACAACTACGAAGACTTCATCCAGACCGACGCGGCGATCAACCCCGGCAACTCCGGCGGTGCACTCGTGGATGCCAACGGCAACCTGACCGGTATCAACACGGCAATCTTCTCCAAGTCCGGCGGATCGCAGGGCATCGGCTTTGCGATCCCGGTGAAACTGGCGATGGAAGTCATGAAGTCGATCATCGAACACGGCCAGGTGATTCGCGGCTGGCTGGGCATTGAAGTGCAGCCGTTGACCCAGGAACTGGCCGAATCGTTTGGCTTGTCGGGACGCCCCGGCATTGTTGTCGCGGGCATTTTCCGTGATGGCCCGGCACAGAAGGCCGGCCTGCAGCTGGGTGATGTGATTCTCGCGATTGATGGCGAACCGGCCGGCGATGGTCGTCGTTCCATGAATCAGGTAGCGCGGATTAAACCGACCGACAAAGTCACGATCCTGGTGATGCGCAACGGCAAGGAAATCAATCTGACGGCTGAAATTGGCCTGCGTCCGCCACCGGCGCCGGCACCCGTCAAGGAAAAATCCGAAGAGTAAGCATCCCGCACTAATACAAGACATTCTCAACGGTCATGTTATATTGTTTCAATATCACTATTGGAACAACATAACATGTCGTCTCGAAAAAGGGCTTCCCTCGCAGCGCTCGCCTTCGGCCTGCTGGCAGATCCGGTCTTCGCTGAAGAATCTGCGCCCCTCGAACTGGACGCCATCAGCGTCACGTCCGACTACGAATCGCCCACCGGCCCGGTCAATGGCTACCGCGCGACGCGATCGTCCAGCGCGACCAAAAGCGACACAGCCATTCGCGATATCCCGCAATCAATAAGCGTGATCCCCGCCAGCGTGCTCAAGGATCTGGGCAGTACCAGCGTCGAGCGCGCATTGGAGTTTGCCGGTGGCGTATCGAAGCAGAACAAC
The DNA here is from genome assembly GCF_054898145.1 of Pseudomonas sp. TMB3-21. NCBI lineage: Bacteria > Pseudomonadati > Pseudomonadota > Gammaproteobacteria > Pseudomonadales > Pseudomonadaceae > Pseudomonas > Pseudomonas sp. TMB3-21. The sequence goes on from NZ_CM142718.1 coordinate 635,974, forward strand.
TTCGGCGGGCTGACCCTGTACGAATACAGCGTGCGCGGCTTCACCACTTCCGAGTTCTACAAGGACGGTTTCAGCGCGAACCGCGGCTACCCGACCACGCCGGACGCCGCCAACATCGAGCGTATCGAAGTCCTCAAAGGCCCCGCCGCCAGCCTGTACGGCCGTGGCGATCCTGGCGGCACGGTGAACATCGTCAGCAAAAAACCGCAGCCTGATGCATTCACGACGCTGCAAACCAGCGCCGGCAGCTGGGATCGTTACCGCACCGCGCTGGACGTCAACACGCCGCTGGATGAAGACGGCAACGTGCTGTCCCGCGTCAACCTGGCGGTTGAGGACAACCACAGCTTTCGCGATCACGTCGACAGTCAGCGGGTATTCGTCGCGCCGTCCTTCAGCTGGCAACTGAACCCGGACACCAGCCTGCTGGTGGAAAGCGAGTTCGTACGCCATAGCTCGACATTTGATCGCGGCATCGTTGCGCCGAACAACACATGGAGCGGAGTCTCGCGTTCGACGTTCCTCGGCGAGCCCGATGACGGCGACATCGATAACCACAACAACATGTTGCAGGCGGCGCTGGAACATCACCTCAACGACGCCTGGAAACTGCGTCTGGCCAGCCATTACAAAGAAGGCAAACTCTGGGGTTTCGCCTCCGAAGCGCGCCCGTTGAATACCGACGGCCACACCGTCAACCGCCGTTATCGCGAGCGCGACAGCGATTGGCACGACAGCATCACGCAACTTGAATTGCGCGGCCTGTTCGACCTTGGCAGCTGGCAGCACGAACTGTTGATCGGCACGGAATACGAGAACTATCGCAAAAACGAACGGGTCACGACCATTGCCGGTAGCGCCTACCCGATCGACATTTACCGACCGGTCTACGGCCAGCCGAAACCGAACGGCGCGCGCTCGGGCAGCGATTTTTTCGAGCACGTGGAAAGTCAGGCGCTGAACCTGCAGGACCAGATTGTCTTCACCGAAAAACTGCGCGGCATGGTCGGGGCGCGCTTCGAACATTTCGAGCAAAGCATCGACGACCACACCCGTGGCGCCACCACTCGGCAAACCCACGACGCTCTGACGCAACGGGTGGGTTTGCTTTATCAACTGACGCCGCAAGTCGGCGTGTTTGCCAACGCGTCCACCTCGTTCAAACCCAATAACGGGCTCGACGCCTCTGGCAAGTCTTTCAACCCGGAGGAAGGTGTCGGCTACGAAGTCGGAATCAAGAGTGAGCTGTTCGACGAGCGCTTGAGCAGCACTCTCGCCGCTTTTCATATCGAAAAGGAAAACGTGCTGGCGCTCGACCCCGGCACGGACACCAGCCGCGCGATGGGCAAGGCGCGCAGTCAGGGTTTCGACCTGCAAGTCACCGGGCAGTTGACTGAAGCGGTGCGAGTGATCGGCGCCTTCGCTTATATCGACGCGGAAGTGACCGAGGGCGACAAGGTCATTCCTGCCGGCAGCCGGATTCTCGGCGTAGCCAAACGCAGCGGCAGCCTGCTCGGGGTTTACGAATTTCAGGACGGCCACTTGCGCGGCTCGGATGTCGGCGCGGCATTCACATACGTCGGTGATCGCTCCGGTGAATCGGGCGGCGAATTCGAGCTGCCGGCCTATCACACCGTCGACCTGCTGGCGCATTACAAGGCCAGCGAGAACGTCACCGTTGGGCTCAATCTGAACAATCTTTTCGACGAGAAATACTTCGAGCGCGCTTACAGCAATTACTGGGTCAACCCCGGCGAGCCGCGCAATTTCACCGTCAGCCTGACACTCAATCTGTAAAAGGACGTCCTCATGCAATTGCTCAAACCCTTCGCGCTGCTCGGCCTGCTGATCGCTACCCAAGCGTCGGCCCATGGTCTGTGGACCGAACAACGCCGCGGCAACATTGAAGTGATCTACGGCCATGGCGCAGAAGACAATGCGTTCAAACCGATGAAAGTGAGCGGCGCCTGGGCGTATGACGGCGCCGGCCGAATGATCCCGGTGACCGTGCAGCGGCTGGTGGATCACGCCCGCCTGCAGCCGTTGAAATCGCCCGCCGTGATGGCGGTGGCACTGGATAACGGCATGTGGTCGCAGACGGCCGACAAGAAATGGATCAACGAAGGGCGCAGCAAAGTGCCGGGTGCGATCGAGTCGACTCAGACATTCAAATACAGTCTGGCGATTTATCAACCAGGGGCGAAGGTGCCAAAGCTTGATCAGATAAAACTGCTGATTCTGCCGGAAGTGGACCCGCTCACGGTTGGGCCGGGCAAGTCGTTGCCAGTACGGGTTTTACTGGATGGGAAACCGGCGGCGGGCGTCAAGTTGATCGGCGATTACCGCAGTGCGCCGGGCACGGTCAGCACCGAGACTGACGCAGACGGTCGAGCGCAGGTGTTGGTACGCAATGAAGGGCTGAATGTGATTGCAGCGCAGGTTGAGGTGCCGGTGAAGGACAGTGCTGATGTGAACAGCCGCGGGCTTTTCACTTCGTTGACCTTTCTGGGCGAACCGCATCACGAGTGATTCACAAAACCTTGTAGGAGCGTGGCTTGCTCGCGATGGCAACACCGCGGTGCATCACGTGCACCGCGTTATCGTTCTTCGCGAGCAAGCCCGCTCCCACACTTGATATCTATCTCGCAGAAGATCCAGTGTGGGAGCGAGCTTGCTCGCGAAAGCGGTCTAAAGGTCGCCGAGGCCATCAATCAGTGCCTGATTTTGTTCAGGCGTGCCAATGCTGATCCGCAAAAACTGCGCAATCCGCTCCTGCTTGAAGTGCCGGACAATCACGCCCTGCTCGCGCAACTTCGCTGCCAAGCCCGCAGCATCATGCTGCGGATGCCGGGTAAAAATGAAGTTGGCCGCCGACGGCAGCACCTCAAAGCCCTTCGCCTGCAACTGTGAAATCACCCATTCACGGTTTTCAATCACCAGACGGCAAGTCTTGTCAAAATACTCGCGGTCTTCGAACGCCGCCGCTGCGCCGACATTGGCCATGCGATCCAGCGGGTAGGAGTTGAAGCTGTTCTTGATCCGCTCCAGCGCCTCGATCAGGTCCGGATGCCCGACCGCCAAACCGACACGCAAGCCCGCCAATGAACGTGATTTGGACAGCGTCTGCGTCACCAGCAGATTTGGATAGCGGTCAACCAGACTGATTGCCGTCTCGCCACCAAAATCGATGTAAGCCTCGTCCACCACAACCACAGAGTCCGGGCTGGCTTTGAGGATTTGCTCGACGGCGTCCAGTGCCAACAGGCAACCGGTCGGCGCGTTCGGGTTGGGGAAAATAATCCCGCCGTTTGGCTTGGCATAGTCTGCCGGGTTGATCTGGAACTGCTCATCGAGCGGCACCGCGTCGAATTCGATGCCGTACAACCCGCAGTAAACCGGATAGAAGCTGTAGCTGATGTCCGGGAACAACAGTGGTTTATCGTGCTGCAACAAGCCGTGAAAAATGTGCGCCAGGACTTCGTCCGAACCGTTACCGAGGAACACTTGATTGCCCTGCACGCCGTAGTACCTGGCAACGGCTTGCTTGAGCACGTCGCTGTTTGGGTCCGGGTACAACCGCAGGTTGTCATTGAGTTCTGTCTGCATGGCCGCCAACGCTTTCGGCGATGGGCCATACGGGTTTTCGTTGGTGTTGAGCTTTACCAGTTTCGTCAGTTTCGGCTGCTCGCCGGGCACGTAAGGCACCAGATCCTTGACGAACGGGCTCCAGAATTTGCTCATATTCAGTTCCCCTTCTGCTCATCAACAATGCGGTATTCAGCACTGCGGGCGTGGGCCGTCAGCGACTCGCCACGGGCCAGCACGGAAGCGGTCTTGCCCAGTTCGGACGCGCCCTTCTCCGAGCAGAAAATGATCGACGAGCGCTTCTGGAAATCGTACACACCCAGCGGCGACGAGAAGCGCGCTGTGCCGGATGTCGGCAGCACGTGGTTCGGCCCGGCGCAGTAATCGCCCAGCGCTTCGGAAGTGTGACGGCCCATGAAGATTGCCCCGGCGTGGCGAATCTGCGGCAACCAGGCTTGCGGATCTGCGACCGACAACTCCAGGTGTTCCGGCGCGATGCGGTTGGCCACTTCGATGGCCTGTTCCATGTCGCGAACCAGGATCAATGCGCCACGGCCATTGATCGAGCTTTCAATAATTTCTGCGCGCTCCATGGTCGGCAGCAGCTTGGCGATGCTTGCCGCGACCTTATCGAGAAACTCGGCATCCGGGCTGACCAGAATCGCCTGAGCGTCTTCGTCGTGTTCGGCCTGGGAAAACAGGTCCATCGCGATCCAGTCCGGATCGGTGTGGCCATCGCAGACCACCAGAATCTCCGACGGGCCGGCAATCATATCGATGCCAACCTGGCCGAACACATGGCGCTTGGCAGTGGCGACATAAATGTTGCCCGGGCCAACCACCTTGTCGACTTTCGGCACGCTCTCGGTGCCGTAAGCCAGCGCGGCAACCGCTTGCGCGCCACCGATGGTGAACACGCGATCAACGCCGGCGATGCAGGCGGCGGCGAGCACCAGTTCGTTGAGTTCACCGCGCGGCGTCGGTACGACCATGACCACTTCAGTCACCCCGGCAACCTTGGCCGGAATCGCGTTCATCAGCACTGAAGACGGGTACGACGCTTTGCCGCCTGGCACATACAGGCCGGCGCGATCCAGCGGCGTAACTTTCTGGCCCAGCACCGTGCCGTCGGCCTCGGTGTAACTCCAGGAATCCTGCTTCTGTTTTTCGTGATAGCTGCGCACCCGCGCGGCGGCTTTTTCCAGGGCTTCGCGCTGCGGTACGGTGATTCGCGTCAGCGCCAGTTCCAGGCGCTCGCGTGGCAGAATCAGGTCCGCCATGGAGGCAACGTTCAGCCCGTCGAACTGCCGGGTGTAGTCCACCAGTGCCGCATCGCCCCGCTCGCGCACCGCTTTGATGATGTCCAGCACTCGCTGATTGACCGAGTCATCGGACACGCTTTCCCAGCTCAACAGATGATCCAGATGATGGGCGAAATCCGGGTCAGCAGCGTTGAGTCGGCGAATTGCAGTCGGTGCGGTCATAGCGAGAGCCTCATAGGATTGGCAAAAACTCAGGCGCCCGAAGCTAACATTCGATCCGCTTGGGCACCTGAGAATTCTGGCTATGAGGCGGATAGACGGCGCGACTTGGCGTCGCGCAAGTGAATCAGCCGCGGTGTCGTGACTCCACTGCCTTGCGCAGAGTGTCGATCAACGCCTGAATACGGGCGTGCTGCATTTTCATCGAAGCTTTGTTGACGATCAGCCGGGAGCTGATGTCGGCAATGAAATCCTGAGGTTCCAGGCCGTTAGCGCGCAAGGTGTTGCCGGTGTCGACCACGTCGATGATCTTGTCCGCCAGACCGATCAGTGGCGCCAGCTCCATCGAACCATACAGTTTGATGATGTCGACCTGACGACCCTGCTCGGCGTAATAACGCTTGGCAACGTTAACGAACTTGGTCGCCACACGCAGACGGCCTTTGGGCTCGACATCACCGACGCGGCCGGCGGTCATCAGCTTGCACAGGGCAATGCGCAGGTCCAATGGCTCGTACAAACCCTGGCCACCGTATTCCATCAACACATCTTTACCGGCGACGCCGAGGTCCGCGGCACCATGCTCGACATAGGTCGGCACATCGGTGGCACGCACGATCAGCAGGCGCACGTCGGCCTGGGTCGTGGGGATGATCAGCTTGCGGCTCTTGTCCGGATTCTCGGTCGGCACGATGCCCGCTTCAGCCAGAAGCGGCAGGGTGTCGTCAAGGATGCGGCCCTTGGACAGTGCGATGGTCAACATGGGAAACGTCAGTCCTTCATCAGGCTATTGCTGTCGGGTCGCAAACGGCGCCGGACATACATCGAGGCTGCTTCTACAATGAAAGCAGCCTCGATTTGAAACAAATCAGTTAACAGCAGACACCGTACTGTGGCGAGGGAGCTTGCTCCCGCTGGACTGCGTAGCAGTCCCATTTTTTCGGGCCGCTTCGCGCCCAACGGGAGCAAGCTCCCTCGCCACAATGACAGTATTCGCAGTCCCGGGACTAGCCCGGTACGCGGCGAATTTTGGCGCCGAGCATCTGCAGTTTCTCTTCGATGCACTCGTAACCACGGTCGATGTGGTAGATGCGGTCGATCAGGGTGTCGCCTTCGGCGATCAACGCCGAAATCACCAGGCTGGCCGAAGCACGCAGGTCGGTGGCCATGACTGGCGCGCCTTTGAGCTTCTCGGTACCGGTGACGATGGCGGTATTGCCTTCGACCTGGATCTTGGCGCCCATGCGGTGCAGTTCGTAAACGTGCATGAAACGGTTTTCGAAGATCGTCTCGATCACTGCACCGGTGCCTTCGGCAATGGCGTTGAGCGAGATGAACTGCGCCTGCATGTCGGTCGGGAACGCCGGGTACGGAGCTGTGCGCACGTTGACGGCTTTCGGCCGCTTGCCGTGCATGTTCAGCTCGATCCAGTCTTCGCCCGAGGTAATTTCGGCGCCGGCTTCACGAAGTTTTTCCAGAACGGCTTCGAGAATCGTCGGATCAGTGTCCTTGACTTTCACACGCCCGCCGGTCACGGCAGCAGCAACCAGGTACGTACCGGTTTCGATACGGTCAGGCATCACTTTGTACGTGGTCGGGTGCAGACGCTCGACGCCATCAATGGTGATGGTGTCGGTGCCGGCGCCGCTGATCTTCGCGCCCATGGCAATCAGGAAGTTCGCCAGGTCGATGACTTCAGGTTCGCGCGCGGCGTTAGCCAGAACGCTGCGACCCTTGGCCAGCGCCGCGGCCATCATGATGTTTTCGGTACCGGTCACACTGACGGTGTCGAAGAAGAAATGCGCACCGCGCAAGCCGCCTTCAGGCGCTTTGGCCTTGATGTAGCCGCCCTCGACGTCGATGACCGCGCCCATGGCTTCAAGGCCACGGATGTGCAGGTCGACCGGACGCGAACCGATCGCGCAACCACCTGGCAGTGCAACTTCGGCTTCACCGAAACGGGCAACCATCGGGCCTAGCACCAGGATCGACGCACGCATGGTTTTAACCAGCTCGTACGGTGCGATCAGGGTCTTGATGGTGCGCGGGTCGATTTCGACGCTGAGCTTCTCGTCGATCACCGGCTCGATGCCCATGCGACCGAACAGCTCGATCATGGTGGTGATGTCGTGCAGGTGCGGCAGGTTGGCAACCGTCACCGGGCCATCGCACAGCAAGGTAGCTGCCAGAATAGGCAGGGCAGAGTTCTTTGCCCCGGAAATGCGGATCTCGCCATCAAGACGAGCGCCACCGGTAATAATCAATTTATCCATAAGAATCTCGACGCCCTTGGGCTCAGGTGCGCTCGGCCCAGGCCGCGCTGCTGAAAAATTTCATAGTGACCGCATGGATGCTGCCATCGGTGATCCATGGGTTCAAATGGGCATAGATCTGCTGCTGACGCTTCACCGGGCTTAAAGCCGCCAGTTCATCGCTAATCACGTTCAGCTGAAAGTTGCAGCCTTCGCCTTCAACTTCTACCAACGTTCCGGGCAGCTTTCCTTCAAGGAAGCTCTTCACTTCTACGGCCTGCATGCTCAACCTCAATCGGCGCCCTGTGCGCGCGGGTCGGACATCATACAAAAAAGCCCCGCGCCTGCGAACCCCGCGAAGCAGGACTCTGACCGAGGGCTTTTTTAGCAGATGCTATTGGGGATGCGCCAAAAGCTCGGTCAATTCGCTGACCTGAGCGATTTCACGCATGTCTTCGGGCATCGCACGGATGGTCAGCGCCTTGCCGGCCGCCTGCGCATCGCGCATGAAACACAGCAACAACGACAAACCGACGCTGCTGGATTTCAGCACCGCCGAGCAATCGACCACCAGCGCCGCCGCCTTGCTCGCCTTGATCAGCGCCTGACCCTGCTTGCGCAAGCCGGGGCCGGTGCGATAGTCGAGCATGCCGCTGAGCAACAGCTCGCCGGATTCGCTCATGCGAATGGCCGACACACTCATTGCGCCTGATTCTCGGTGGTTTCCTTGGCTTTGGCGACTTCCCCGGCCCAACCATTGATGGTTTTGTCCAGGTCATTGCCATTGCGCTGCATCGCATCAGCGAACTGATCACGGAACAGTTTGCCAATGTTGATGCCATTGATGATGACGTTACGCAGTTTCCACTCGCCGTTGATCTTCTCGAGCGTGTACGACACAGGATAGACCGCACCGTTGGTGCCTTTGACGGTCATGCCAACGCTGGTGCGGTCGCCCGACTCATCTTTGGCAGGGTCAACGATGATCCCTTGATTGTTGTACTCCAGCAGGGCGTTGCCATAGAACTGGAACAGGCCGCGCTTGAAGTTTTCCTCGAAGGTTTTCATTTGCGCAGGAGTTGCCTTGCGCGAATATTTGACCGTCATGATGCTTTTGGAAATGCCCTCGGCATCCACCACCGGACCGACGATGGTGTTCAGCGCCGTGTAAAAGTCCTGCGGATCCTGCTTGTACTTTTCTTTATTGGCGGACAAATCAGCCAGCAACCGGTCAGTCGTGTCCTTAACCAGGTCGTGGGCCGAAGGTGCCGCCACAGCGTTAGCCATCAACGGCATCGCCGCGAGTAATACCAACAGGCCACGTCGCAAGGTAGAGATCATTCAAAAGCTCCTCATTTGGCGTCTTTGCTAACGGTATTGAGCAGGAATTTACCGATCAGGTCCTCAAGCACCAGGGACGACTGGGTGTCATGGATGGTCGAACCCTCCTTGAGCAAGGCTTCTTCACCACCCACGCTGATGCCGATGTATTTCTCGCCCAACAGGCCAGCGGTGAGAATAGATGCAGTGGAGTCATTGGGCAGGTTATCAACCCGCTTTTCCAGCTGCATGGTCACTCGACCGGTGAAACTGTCGCGGTCCAGATCGATCGCAGTGACCTTGCCGATGGTCACACCGGCCATGGTCACTTTAGCTCTGACCGTCAAACCGGCGATATTGTCGAAATAGGCATAAAGTTTATAAGTATCGGTGGTCGCGCTCGGTGACAGGCCACTTACCCGCAACGCCAGCAACAGCAAAGCCAGGATGCCAGCCAGCAAGAAAAGGCCGACACCGATTTCCAGGGTGCGGTTTTGCATCAGAAATCTCCAAACATCAAGGCGGTCAGAATAAAGTCCAGGCCGAGTACAGCCAAAGAGGCATACACCACGGTCTTGGTAGTGGCACGACTGATCCCCTCGGAGGTGGGCTCGCAGTCATAGCCTTGGAATACGGCAATCCAGGTCACGACGAAGGCGAAAACGATACTTTTGATGATGCCGTTGAGCACATCGTCGGTGAACGTCACGCTGTTCTGCATGTTGGACCAGTAAGAACCCTCATAGACGCCCAGCCAGTCAACGGCCACCCACGAACCACCCCAGATCCCGACCACGCTGAAAATCATCGCCAGCACCGGCAGGGAAATGAAGCCGGCCCACAGGCGCGGGGCAATGATGTACTTGAGGGGGTCGACACCAATCATTTCCAGACTGGACAGTTGCTCGGTGGACTTCATGTTGCCGATTTCGGCCGTCAGGGCTGAACCTGCGCGACCGGCAAACAGCAACGCGGTGACCACCGGGCCCAATTCACGCAGCAGGGTCAGGGCAACCATCTGCCCGACCGCCTGTTCCGAACCGTAGCTGGATAAAATGTTGAAGCCTTGCAGCGCCAGCACCATGCCGATGAATACCCCGGAGACCACAATGATCACCAGGGACATCACGCCCACCGAATGCAGCTGCTTGATCAACAGCCCGAAACCGCCGCCGATGCCGCCGCGACCGAACAAGGCATGAAACAAAAAGATGGCCGAACGGCCAAATACCGCCAGCACGTCGATACCGCCGTGGCCAAAGCGACGTACGCGTTCAATCAGTGAAATCTTGCGCATCAGCGCTTCCCCAGGAGATCTGCGCGGTAATCCGTCGCTGGAAAGTGGTATGCGACCGGACCGTCGGGTTCGCCTGTCATGAACTGGCGAATCCGCGGCTCCTGCGAATTCATCAGCTCCTCGGGCGTGCCCTGCCCCAACACCTGGCCTTCGCCCACGACATAGATGTAGTCGGCGATGCTCGCTGTTTCGGCCAGATCGTGGGAAACCACAATACTGGTGATGCCCAACGCATCGTTGAGCAGGCGGATCAGGCGTACCAGCACGCCCATGGCGATCGGGTCCTGACCAACGAAGGGTTCGTCATACATGAGAATCTGCGGATCGAGTGCAATCGCCCGGGCCAGCGCTACGCGTCGCTTCATGCCGCCGGACAGCTCGTCGGGCATCAGGTCGATCGCACCGCGCAAGCCCACCGCCTGCAATTTGAGCAGGACGATGTCGCGGATCATTTCTTCCGGCAGTTCGGTATGCACGCGCAGCGGAAAGGCAACGTTCTCGAACACATCGAGATCGGTGAATAGCGCCCCGCTCTGAAACAACACGCCCATATGCTTGCGCGCATCGAAAAGATCGCTGCGCGACAATTTTGGCAAATTCTGACCGTTGACCCAGACTTCGCCCTTGGTAGGCCGCAACTGGGCGCCCATCAGCCGCAGCAATGTGGTCTTGCCACACCCGGAAGGCCCCATGATGCCGGTGACCTTTCCGCGCGGTATTCGGATATCGACATTATTGAAAATGCTGCGCGCACCGCGCTTGAAGGTCAGTCCCTTCAGCTCGACCGCGTAGGCGTTATCGGCACTCATCTAAACTCCTTGCGATGCAGCCTCTCACTCGGACGCCTGACTTTCTGGCGAAAGCACATAGCTATTCGGGCGGGCCGAACTGGCGGCGAACTATATCACCGCAAAGGCCAAGCGCCCAAGGCCTACGCCCGCCTTCTTCGGCCACATGACGGGGTTGAAGGTTCATACCAAAGTATTAAGCGCAACAAGGAATGACAAAGCCTGACGAACTTGCGTGAGGGTTTTACTTAATGCCGCTATAATCGCCGCCTTTTCATCAGGCTATACGATTTCAGACATGAGCCAATCCAGCGACCTGATTCAGTCAGCTCAACGCACTATCCGCCTCGAAATGGAAGCCGTCCAAGGCTTGCTACCCCAAATCGACGCAGATTTCGTACGCGCTTGCGAAATGATTCTGGCGAGCAAAGGCCGTGTGGTCGTGGTCGGCATGGGCAAGTCAGGTCACGTCGGCAACAAGATCGCCGCGACCCTCGCAAGCACCGGCACCACGGCTTTTTTCGTGCACCCGGCTGAAGCCAGCCACGGCGACATGGGCATGATTACTCGCGACGACATCATCCTGGCCCTGTCGAACTCCGGCTCCACCAATGAAATCGTCACCCTGCTGCCGCTGATCAAGCGTCTGGGCATCCAGTTGATCAGCATGACCGGCAACCCCAATTCGCCTTTATCCAAGGCTGCCGAAGTCAATCTCAACGTCCACGTCGAGCACGAAGCCTGTCCGTTGAACCTGGCGCCTACTTCTTCGACCACTGCTGCATTGGTGATGGGCGACGCCCTCGCAGTGGCGCTACTGGAAGCCCGTGGTTTTACGGCCGAAGACTTTGCCTTTTCGCATCCCGGCGGCGCGCTTGGGCGCCGCCTGTTGCTGAAAGTGGAAAACGTCATGCATGCCGGACAGGAACTGCCGCACGTTCAGCGCGGCACCCTGCTCAAGGATGCGCTGATGGAAATGACCCGCAAGGGCCTGGGCATGACAGTGATTCTGGAAGCCGACGGCACGCTCGCCGGGATTTTTACCGACGGCGATTTGCGTCGCACACTGGATCGCAGCATCGATATTCACAGCGCCACCATCGATCAGGTCATGACCGCCCACGGCAAGACCGCCCGCGCCGACATGCTCGCCGCCGAGGCTTTGAAAATCATGGAAGACCATAAAATCAATGCACTGGTCGTGGTTGACAGCGACGACCGTCCGGTCGGCGCCTTGAACATGCACGACTTGCTGCGTGCGGGAGTAATGTAATGAGCGCAGACCTGTTGCAACGCGGCAAACAGATCAAACTGGCAGTATTCGACGTCGACGGCGTATTGACCGACGGTCGCCTGTACTTCCTTGAAGACGGCAGCGAATTCAAGACTTTCAACACGCTCGACGGCCAGGGCATCAAGATGTTGATGGCAGCCGGCGTGCAGACCGCTATCATCAGTGGGCGCAAGACCCCGGTGGTCGAGCGGCGCGCGAAGAATCTCGGTATTCCCCATCTGTATCAGGGCCGGGAAGACAAACTGGTGGTGCTGGACGAGCTTCTCGCTCAGCTCGACCTGAGCTATGAACAAGTAGCCTACCTCGGTGACGACCTGCCGGATTTGCCGGTGATCCGCCGCGTCGGCTTGGGCATGGCAGTGGCTAACGCCGCCAGCTTTGTGCGTGAAAATGCCCACGGCATCACCCAGGCCCGTGGTGGCGAAGGTGCCGCTCGCGAATTCTGCGAATTGATCCTGCGCGCCCAGGGCCGTCTTGATGCGGCCAACGCCGCGTACCTGTGAGCCAACTATGCTGAGCAAGAAATTTCGCAACACCCTGATGTTCAGTTGCATCGCCGCTATATTTGCAGCGGTCGGCTACTGGAACATCAGCCCGGAACGCTTCCTCGACAAGCCAGTGGCCAAGGTCGATGAAACCGAAATCGACTATTACGCGATCAACGCTCACAGCGTTCAATTCCTGCCGGACGGCAAGCTGCAATACGAAATGACCTCCGACAAGGTCGAGCATTTGAAAGCGACCGAAGTAACGCTGTTGACCAATCCGGACTTGAACCTGTATCGCGGCACCCAGTTCCCGTGGCATGTTCAGAGCGAGCGTGGCGAGGTCAACCCGGACGGCACTCAGGTCGAGCTGATTGATTCGGTGCGGATCACCCGATTTGATGAAAAAGACCGTAAGACCCTGATTACTTCCACCCGCATGACAGTGTTCCCGCAGCGGCAATATGCGGAGACCGCTCAACCCGTTAGAATCGACGGCGCTGGCGGTGTCTCGACTGGTAACGGAATGAAAGCGTATTTAAAAGAAAGCAGGATACACCTGCTATCGAACGTAAGAGGACAGTATGAGGCTCGTTAAAACTCTCCCTATTTTGCTCGGTCTGAGCGCAGCACTGGGAAGCGTGAGCGCCTGGGCTCTGCCGGACGATCAACAGCAGCCTATCCGCATCCAGGCGGACGATGCCCAACTGGACGACAAGAACGGTATTGCCACCTACAAGGGTGACGTGATCATCACCCAGGGCTCGATGAAGGTCACCGGAAATACCGTGACCATGACCCGCACCCAGGCCGGTGACATCGACGTGGTCACTTCGGTGGGCAACCTCGCCTACTTCGAGCAACTGCAAACGGCCGGCGACACCAAGCCGGTGCAGGGCTACGGGGTGACTATCCAGTATCACGCCTCGCAAGACCGCGTCGTGCTGATCGACCGCGCCAAGGTCATCGACAAGGATGGCAACATCACCCAGGGCGAAAAAATCGTCTATGACACCAACAAAAAGCTCGCCAGCGCCGGTCGCGCTACGGGCAGCAAGGTCACCGAGTCGCGTCCGCGCATTGACATGGTGATCCAGCCGAAGAAGAAAACCGAAGAGCAGAAGGCCCCTTAATGGCAACTCTGAAAGCCCAGCATCTGGCCAAGAGCTACAAGAGCCGCCAGGTCGTGCGCGACGTCAGCCTGTCCATCGAAAGCGGTCAGATCGTCGGCTTGCTTGGCCCTAACGGCGCCGGCAAAACCACCTGCTTTTACATGATCGTGGGCCTGGTTCAGGCCGATCAGGGTCGCGTACTGATCGACGATCTGGACGTCAGCCACCAGCCAATGCACGGTCGAGCGAAGGCCGGTATCGGCTATCTTCCGCAGGAAGCGTCGATTTTCCGCAAACTCTCGGTGGCCGACAACATCATGGCCATTCTCGAGACCCGCAAGGAACTCGACAAGACCGCGCGCCGCAAGGAGCTGGAAAGCCTGCTGCAGGAATTCCATATCAGCCACATTCGTGACAACCTCGGCATGAGCCTGTCCGGTGGCGAACGCCGTCGCGTGGAAATCGCCCGTGCCCTGGCCACCAATCCGAAATTCATCCTCCTCGACGAACCCTTCGCCGGTGTGGACCCGATTTCCGTTGGCGACATCAAGCAAATCATTCACCACCTCAAAGCCAAGGGCATTGGCGTGCTGATTACCGACCACAACGTTCGTGAAACCCTGGATATCTGCGAAACAGCCTACATCGTAAACGATGGCCAACTGATCGCCGAGGGTGACCCCGCCACCATCCTGGCCAACGATCTGGTGAAGGAAGTGTATCTGGGCCACGAGTTCCGCCTGTAAGCGCTGAGGTGTCTGGCTGGTCGTCCAAGCGCCTGGAGCACTGAGCACCTCTGTGTGTTTTATTGTTACTGCGCTCTAGGCAAACACTTCAGTTTCAGGCATATAATTTGCTTAAGTTTGGCGCTTCGGCGCCCTGTAGTGGATGGCGCATGCGCGCCGGCGAATAAGGTGTTAAGCCCCTGCCATGAAACCATCGCTAGTCTTGAGAATGGGCCAGCAGCTGACGATGACACCGCAGCTGCAACAGGCCATCCGCCTGCTCCAATTGTCGACCCTGGACCTGCAACAGGAAATCCAGGAGGCGCTGGAGTCCAATCCGATGCTCGAACGTCAGGAAGAAGGCGACGATTTCGATAACGCCGACCCTTTGGCCGACAAGGTCGAACAGCCGCCCAACGCCGATGTTTCGGAACCCTCCTATCAGGAAACCGCCCCGACGGTGGATAACCTCGAGGAAGGGGACTGGAACGAGCGCATTCCCAACGATCTCCCGGTCGACACTGCCTGGGAAGACGTTTACCAGACTAGCGCCAGCAGCCTGCCGAGCAATGACGACGACGAGTGGGATTTCACCACCCGCACCTCCGCCGGCGAAAGCCTGCAGAGCCATTTGCTGTGGCAACTGAACCTGGCGCCAATGTCGGACACCGATCGCCTGATCGCCGTGACCCTGATCGACTGCATCAACAACCAGGGCTACCTGGACGAAACCCTCGATGAAATCCTCGAGGCCTTCGATCCCGAACTGGACATCGAACTCGACGAGATCGAAGCCGTTCTGCACCGCATCCAGCAATTTGAACCGGCCGGTATCGGCGCCCGCAATCTCAGCGAATGCCTGCTGCTGCAATTGCGCCAGCTGCCAGCCAGGACGCCCTGGTTAACCGAAGCCAAGCGGCTGGTCAGCGATTACATCGACATGCTCGGCAGCCGCGATTACAGCCAGCTGATGCGCCGCATGAAGCTCAAGGAAGATGAACTGCGCCAGGTGATCGAACTGGTACAGAGCCTCAACCCGCGCCCGGGTTCGCAGATCGAGTCCAGCGAAGCCGAATACGTCGTGCCGGATGTGATCGTGCGCAAGGACAGTGAACGCTGGCTGGTGGAGCTGAATCAGGAATCGGTGCCCCGACTGAGGGTCAACGCCCAATACGCCGGGTTCGTCCGTCGCGCCGACACCAGCGCAGACAACACCTTCATGCGCAATCAGTTGCAGGAGGCGCGCTGGTTCATCAAGAGCCTGCAGAGTCGCAACGAAACCCTGATGAAAGTTGCCACCCAGATCGTCGAGCATCAGCGCGGTTTTCTGGAATATGGCGACGAAGCCATGAAGCCGTTGGTGCTGCATGACATCGCTGAGGCGGTGGGCATGCACGAATCGACGATTTCCCGGGTGACCACGCAAAAATTCATGCATACCCCTCGGGGCATTTATGAACTGAAATATTTTTTCTCCAGCCATGTCAGCACCTCCGAAGGCGGTGAATGCTCGTCCACGGCGATTCGCGCAATCATCAAAAAACTGGTTGCGGCGGAAAATCAGAAAAAGCCGTTGAGTGACAGCAAGATCGCTGGTTTACTGGAGGCACAAGGCATTCAGGTGGCTCGCCGCACCGTCGCCAAGTACCGCGAGTCCCTCGGGATCGCGCCTTCGAGCGAACGCAAGCGGTTGATGTAGAGTCACGTTACAGCGTTCCAGTGGCAGGCAACCCAGCCTGCCGCTTTATGCACTGGCAACGAAGGAGAAGCTGTATGCAAGTCAACATCAGTGGACACCAACTGGAAGTGACCGAACCTCTTCGCACCTACATCGGCGAAAAACTCGACCGATTAGAGCGGCATTTCGACAAGATCACCAACGTGCAAGTCACGATGAATGTCGAAAAACTGCTACAGAAAATCGAAGCCACACTGCATATTCCCGGCGGAGAAGTAGTCGCCAACGCTGAGCATGCGGATATGTATGCCGCCATCGACCTGCTGACTGACAAGCTGGATCGCCAACTCAAAAAGCATAAGGAAAAGACCCAGAGCCTCCTCCAGGGCGCGACCGGTCGTTAACACCCCCAATCCATGATCCGACTAGAAACCATCCTGACCCCCGGCCGTTCCCAAGTGAACGCGCCGGGTGGCAGCAAGAAAAAAGCCCTCGAACAGATCGCCAACCTTATCCACCGCGAAGTGCCGGATATGGCAATGCAGGATGTCTTCGAGGCTCTGGTTGCCCGTGAAAAACTCGGTTCCACCGGTTTTGGCAACGGCATTGCCATCCCTCACTGCCGTCTCAAGGTTTGCACCGCACCAATCAGTGCGCTCGTTCATCTGGAAGCCCCCATCGATTTCGACGCCATCGACGGTGCCCCGGTAGACCTGCTGTTTGTCCTGCTGGTCCCGGAAAAGGCAACCGATGCTCACCTGGAGTTGCTTCGCCAGATCGCCAGCATGCTCGATCGCAAGGAAGTGCGGGAAAAACTGCGCAGCGCTCCGAGTAATGAAGCCTTGTATCAGGTTGTCCTGGACGAGCAAAACGGGCACTAATCATGCGCATGATCATCGTCAGCGGCCGCTCCGGCTCAGGTAAAAGTACCGCGCTCGCCGTTCTCGAAGACAGCGGCTACTACTGCATCGATAACCTGCCTGCCGGGTTGCTGCCGGAACTGGCCGAACGGGCGCTGATTCACACCGAGCTGGCGCAGCCGCTGGTTGCGGTGTCCATCGACGCGCGGAATCTGCCGAGTCATTTGTCGCGCTTTCCGGAACTGCTCGAAGAAGTCCGCAGCCGTCACATCCAGTGTGATGTCCTGTACCTGGATGCCGACGAAGAAACCTTGCTAAAGCGCTTCTCGGAAACCCGTCGGCGCCACCCCCTGAGCAGTGCCGATCGCTCGCTGGCCGAAGCGATCAGCGATGAAACCAAACTGCTCGGACCGATTGCCGACCTCGCTGATCTGAAGGTCAACACCACCAATCTCAACCTGTACCAGCTGCGCGATACCATCAAGCTCCGCTTGTTGAATCAGCCGGAGCCTGGCACTGCGTTTCTGGTGGAATCCTTTGGTTTCAAGCGCGGCATGCCGGTCGACGCCGATCTGGTATTCGATGTGCGCTGCCTGCCAAATCCCTACTGGAAGCCGGAACTACGCGAGCATTCAGGGCTGGAACAACCGGTTGCCGATTATCTGGCCGCTCAGCCGGATGTCGAGGAGATGTTTCAGGACATCTCAACGTATCTGCTCAAATGGTTGCCGCGTTTTGCTGCGAGTAATCGCGCCTACGTCACCATCGCGATTGGCTGTACCGGCGGTCACCATCGCTCCGTCTACCTGACCGAACGTCTAGGTAAGGTTCTGCAAAAAACCCTGAAGAACGTCCAGGTCCGCCACCGCGACCTCAGCTAAAGGATTCACATCGCGATGCCTGCTCTGGAAATCGAAATCATCAACAAGCTGGGCCTGCATGCTCGCGCTTCTGCAAAATTTGTCGGGGTTGCTGGCAAGTTCCCTGATTGCTCAATCCGGGTGGGTCGTACGCCGGAATCCACGGTAGATGGCAAAAGCATCATGGCCATGATGATGCTGGCTGCTGGCAAAGGGACCAGGATCCATTTGAGTACCGAAGGCGAGGAAGCCGACGAGGCGCTGCGAGCCCTGGTTAATTTGATCAATAATTATTTTGACGAAGGTGAATGAAAAGATCGCAGCCTCGGTTCCCTCGACAGCTCCTACAAGAAGCGGCGCAGGCCCTGTAGGAGCTGTCGAGGGAACCGAGGCTGCGATCTTTTGATCCGGCAGATCACCCAAACGCTGTATCCATCACCATCATCAAGCAAAACCCCACCAGCAACCCCAAGCTTGCCAGCTTGTCGTGACCATTGCGCCGCGACTCGGGGATAACCTCATGGGTAACCACCAACAACATGGCGCCCGCCGCTAACGCCAGGCCGAGCGGCAGCAACAATTGCGCCAGGCTCACCAGCCACGCGCACAACAGCGCAAAGACCGGTTCGACCAGGCCTGACGCCGCGCCGATCAAAAATGCTCTGACCCGCGACATCCCTGCCCCGGCCAATACCAGCGCGATAACCAAGCCTTCCGGCACATCCTGCAACGCAATGCCCATTGCCAGGCTATCGGCATCGACCAAGCCTCCCCCAGCCGACACGCCAACAGCCATGCCTTCAGGGATGTTATGGGCAATGATCGCGAACACAAATAGCCAGATTCGCGGTGGAATCGGTGGATGCTCGACGGTACCGACGAGCATTTCCGGCGACGTGCCGGACACCTTGCGATCCACCAGAAACAGCCCGAACGCGCCCAGCATGATGCCAAAACTGATCAGGCCACTGGCCGTCCAGGGCGTCAGGCCGAGATTCTGCGCTGCAGCAATCCCCGGAACAATCAACGAAAAGGCTGTCGCCGCGAGCATTACCCCAGCGCCGAAGCCGAGCAGCGTATCGCTTAGCGCCTGGGGCATCTGCCGAATGACTAACACCGGCACTGCGCCAAGGGCAGTGCCCAAAGCGCAGATGGCCCCGCCTTGCAGCGCGCGCAACAGTTTTGGCTCAAGGTCTAGCCAGGCTAGCCCCTGAGCACCCAATAACGTCAGGCCTGCCAGCAGCAACAGCGATCCCAACGCGTAACGAAACATCCGTCCACTTCCGATCGCCAGTGTTTCAGTGCCCATAGTCAGCCCTGGATTTTTTGCAGGAGACTTAAACCAGCGCTGCTTGGTAACGCGCAGCGACCTCAGGCCAGTTGATCACGTTGTAAAACGCGCTGATGTATTCCGGACGACGATTTTGGTAATGCAGGTAATAGGCATGCTCCCAGACGTCCAGCCCGAGGATCGGTGTGTTGCCGTTCATCAACGGGCTGTCCTGATTGCCGCTGCTTTCCACAACCAGGGTTTTCTGCGGCGTCACGCTCAGCCAGGCCCAACCGCTACCGAACCGGCTCAGAGCGGCTTTGGTGAACGCCTCCTTGAAACTATCAAAACCGCCCAACTGCTCGTCGATTGCCTTCCCCAGTTCACCGTCGGGTTTACCACCGCCATTGGGCGTCATGACCTTCCAGAACAACGAGTGGTTGGCGTGGCCGCCGCCCTGATTGATCACGGCAGCGCGAAGGTTTTCCGGAAGCTGATTAACACTGGCGACCAGTTTCTCCACTGACCATTCGACAAACTCTGTGCCTTCGACAGCAGCGTTGAGGTTGTTGATGTAGGTCTGGTGGTGTTTGGTGTAATGGATCTCCATGGTCTGCGCATCGATGTGCGGCTCCAAGGCATCGTAGGCGTAGGGCAAGGCAGGCAGGGTAAAAGCCATTTCAATGGACTCCATGATGGACAGGCGCGGGGGGCAACGCAGCACCGATATGCAGCAGCCGGTGAGTGCGTGGATATTCGCCGTGTTCGCTGATGAAATTCAGCAGCTCGACGTAGGTTTTGCTGCTTTGACGCAGGGCCGCTTCGCGCAGTGCCGGGGCCAGTCGCGGGTCCTGCATGGTCTGCAACAACCGTTGATGGATTGCGCACAGATATTCGGCGCTCTCTTCCGGCTGGTTAAGACGCAGATGCAGGTCGGCGAGGTTGTGATGGGAAATTACGCAAGCGGCCACCGCTTCGTCAGCATCTGCCCAGCGTTCGTACAGCACCTGAGCCAACGCCAGTGCCTGCAAGTACGCCTCCCGGGCATCAACCAGTTCGCCCAGCATGAAACAACGGTTTGCCCTTTCGATCGTGCGTTTCCAGTGCTCCATGATGTAGCTCCAAAGCGGTTGCGTTGATGACGACGATCGGTAGCATCACGTTCTATTCGAATGCTTGACTGATCCGGGCTCGCTCGGCAATGAGATTTATTATTATATGATAATGAGAACCAAAACAACCCCGCCAAAGATACGGCTATATTTTCTGCCGGAGCTGGTTTACTGGCGATGTATGCAAGGGCGCCGCGTTGATCCGGACAGCGCGCGTTAGTTAGCGGCCTTCGCCAGCAAGCCGGCTCCTACAGGGATCGCGTGCAGCTGCCAAAACCGGTTGAACGCCACATAAAAAAGGCGCCCCACCCGATCGGGTGGCGCGCCTTCTTGTGCATCGGTCGGGGATTAGCTGCCCGCGACAGTCATCCGCTCGATCAACACCGAGCCGGTGCGGATATTGCTGCGTAGCTCCAGATCGTTACCCACCGCGACAATCTGCTTGAACATGTCGCGCATGTTGCCGGCAATTGTCACCTCCTGAACGGCAAACTGGATCTCGCCATTCTCGACCCAGTAACCCGCAGCGCCACGCGAGTAATCGCCGGTCACCATGTTCAAGCCCTGCCCCATCAACTCCGTGACCAGCAGCCCGCGACCCATGCGCCGCAGCAACGCGGCTTGATCTTCATCGCCATGGGTGACGAACAGGTTGTGCACGCCGCCGGCGTTGGCGGTGCTCGGCATGCCAAGCTTGCGACCGGAATAGGTGCCGAGGATGTAAGAGACCAATTCGCCCTTTTCGACAAAGGGTTTGGCGTACGTCGCCAGGCCATCGCCATCGAACGCCGAGCTGCCCATCGCACGCATCAAATGTGGGCGCTCGTCGATGGTCAACCACTCAGGAAACAGCTTGTGCCCCAGCGTGCCTTCAAGAAATGAGGACTTGCGATACAGGCTGCCGCCGGACACTGCCGACAGAAAACTGCCAAACAAACCGCCCGCCAGTTCAGCGGAGAACAGCACAGGCACTTCGCAGGTCGGCACTGGACGTGCGCCCAGTCGGCTCGCTGCACGCTGCGCAGCACGCTGGCCGATGATCACAGGGTCGGCCAGCAAATTGCCCTGGCGACTCACGTCATACCAGTAATCCCGCTGCATCTGGCCCTCGGCCTCGGCGATCATCACGCAGCTCAGGCTGTGGCGAGTGGACGCGTAACCACCGACAAAACCATGGCTGTTGCCGTAAACACGGCAACCCTGATGAGTGCTGAGGCTGGTGCCGTCGGCATTCTTGATGCGGCTGTCAGCATCGAACGCGGCAGCTTCACAAAGCAAAGCCTTTTCGATGGCTTGCTCGGGGGTGATGTCCCATTCGTGAAACAGGTCGAAGTCCTGCAGATCCCTGGCCATCAACGCGGCATCGGCAAGGCCGGACGCTTCATCTTCGGAGGTGTGTTTGGCGATCGCCAGCGCAGCGGCAACGGTTTCGCGAATGGCGTCCGGACCGGTGGCAGACGTGCTTGCCGAGCCCTTGCGCTGACCCACGTACAAGGTGATGCCAAAGCCCTGATCGCGATTGAATTCAACGGTTTCGACCTCGCGCTGGCGCACGGTCGTGGACAGGCCCTGCTCCAGCGACACCGCCACTTCACAGGCACTGGCACCCTGGCGCTTGGCTTCAGCGATGATCTGCTCGACTTGCTCCTGCAGTGCCGGCAACGCTTGTGGGCCGACGCTTTCAACTGCACTCATGCTGTTCTCCACTCAAATTCTGCTTTCGGTGATGGCCTTCGAGCGACCGGGCCGGACAAGCGGCCCCCGACTGGTTATCATGGCGGCGTTTCTTTGCGGACGGCCACCATGGTTGATTCTTACGACGACTCCCTCGATACGGGAGAAAAAAGCAAATCCCAGGTCAAACGCGAGCTGCATGCTCTGGTTGACCTCGGCGAACGCCTTACAACGCTCAAGCCTGACTTGCTGGCAAAATTGCCGTTGACCGACGCTTTGCGCCGGGCTCTTGGCGATGCCTCCAAGCACACCGCGAATATCGCGCGTAAACGGCACCTCATGTTTATCGGCAAACTGATGCGCGATCAGGACACTGACGCCATTCTGACCCTGCTCGATCAACTCGATGCCTCCACCCGGCAGTACAACGAACGTTTCCATGGCCTGGAACGCTGGCGCGATCGCTTGATCGCGGGCGACGATGCAGTCCTGGAGAAGTTCGTGCTCGACTACCCGGAGGCTGATCGTCAGCAGTTGCGCTCCCTGATCCGTCAGGCCCAGCACGAACTGGCGACCAACAAGCCGCCTGCCTCAAGCCGTAAAATCTTCAAATACATCCGTGAGCTGGACGAGAGTCAACGCGGTCTGCGCTGAGTCATCTCAGCCCTGTAGGAGCTGCCGAAGGCTCGGGCCGCGATCGGCCGATCTTTTGATTTTTGAAAATCAAGATCAAAAGATCGCAGCCCGAGCCTGCGGCAGCTCCTACAAGGGTGTTTATCCCCTTACGACCCTGTGCCACCCACAGTGATCGCATCAATCTTCAGCGTTGGCTGGCCGACACCCACCGGCACCGACTGCCCGTCTTTCCCGCACGTGCCCACGCCGCTGTCCAGCGACAGGTCGTTGCCAACCATCGATACCTTGCTCATGGCTTCCGGCCCGTTGCCGATCAACGTCGCACCTTTGACCGGGGCAGTAATCTTGCCGTCTTCGATCAAATAAGCCTCGCTGGTGGAAAACACGAACTTGCCGCTGGTGATGTCGACCTGACCGCCACCGAGGTTGGCGCAGTAGATCCCCCTCTTCACCGAGGCGATGATTTCGGCCGGATCGCTTTCGCCGGCGAGCATGTACGTGTTGGTCATGCGCGGCATCGGCAGGTGCGCATA
Organism: Pseudomonas sp. TMB3-21; assembly: GCF_054898145.1. NCBI lineage: Bacteria > Pseudomonadati > Pseudomonadota > Gammaproteobacteria > Pseudomonadales > Pseudomonadaceae > Pseudomonas > Pseudomonas sp. TMB3-21. The sequence goes on from NZ_CM142718.1 coordinate 658,936, forward strand.
GGATTCGCGCCGACCGTTACCGGTGCGGGCCACGCCCATCAGACGCGCGTTCAACTTGTCCTGCATGTAGCCCTTGAGCACACCGTTTTCGATCAGGGTGGTGCACTCGGTCGGCGTGCCTTCATCGTCGACACTCAGCGAGCCACGGCGACCGGCCAAAGTGCCGTCATCGACAATGGTGCAGAATTTGGAAGCAACCATCTCGCCCATGCGGCCGCTGTACGCCGAGCTGCCCTTGCGATTGAAATCACCTTCCAGCCCGTGGCCGACCGCTTCGTGCAGCAGCACTCCGGACCAGCCTGAACCCAACACCACCGGCAACGTACCGGCCGGCGCCGGAATGGCTTCCAGGTTGACCAGCGCCTGGCGCAACGCTTCACGGGCATAACCCATGGCGCGGTCGTCACTGAGGAAATAGCGATAATCGGTCCGACCGCCGCCGCCATGGCCGCCGCGCTCGCGGCGACCATTCTGCTCGACGATCACGCTGACGTTGAAGCGCACCAGAGGCCGCACATCTGCCGCCAGGCCGCCGTCGGTGGAAGCCACAAGAATGCGTTCCCAGACCCCGGCCATGCTCACGGTGACCTGCTGAATACGCGGGTCCAGCGCACGGGTGGCCACGTCGATGCGCTTCAGCAGTTCGACCTTCTCGGCGCGGGTCAGTACTTCCAGCGGGTTGTCCGGCCCGTACAACTGGGCGACATCCTGCGTGGTGAACGCTTGCACGGAGCCGTTCTGCCCGGCACGGGAAATCGAGCGCGCCGCGCGGGCGGCGGCACCGAGGGCTTCGAGCGTGATTGCATTGCTGTAAGCAAAACCGGTTTTTTCGCCGGACTGTGCGCGCACCCCAACGCCCTGGTCGAGGTTGAAACTGCCTTCCTTGACGATGCCGTCTTCCAGCGCCCAGGACTCGGAAATCTGCCCCTGGAAATACAGGTCGGCGGCATCGATGCCCGGGCCGGCCAGATCGCCAAGCACGCCTTGCAGGCTCTCGATCGTTACGCCGCCGGGCGCCAGTAGGTGTTCACTGACTGAGGACAACAACTCGCTCATATGTTTTACGCCTTAAATTCGTCGTTCCGGGCAGGCCGCTGTGCGCCCTGCGAGAAAAAGCGCCGGTGACTGGACACCGGCATCCGCGCCCTGATGGACGCCTGTTCGCTGCTATCGCGTTCGGCCAGCAGCACGGCCTCGCCTTGATCCTGTTGCGCCAGCACTCGCCCCCATGGGTCGATGATTGCGGCATGTCCAAAGGTTTCGCGCGGCCCGGGATGGGTGCCACCTTGAGCCGCCGCGAGTACATAGCATTGTGTTTCGATGGCCCGTGCGCGGATCAGTACGTCCCAATGCGCCGCGCCGGTTATGGCAGTAAAGGCCGACGGCGCGGTAATCAACTCTGCACCGGCGGCACGCAATTCGCTGTAAAGCTCGGGGAAGCGCAGGTCGTAACACACGGTCAGCCCAACCCGACCGACGGGCGTATCCGCCACGACCACGTCACCGCCGAACGCATAGTCATCGGACTCACGGTAACGTCCGCGCGAGTCCGCTACGTCGACATCGAACAGATGCAGCTTGTCGTAACGGGCGACGATTTCACCCTGATCACTGACCAGCAACGAGCAGGCATGCACCTTGGCCGTCGGCTGATCCACCGGCGGCAACGGCAAGGTACCCGCCACTATCCATAACTTGAGGTCGCGGGCCGCCTGTTTCAACCATGGCAGGATGGGTCCTTGACCAGCGGCTTCGGCTCGGCCGATGTCAGCGACGTCACGGCGGCCCATTGCAGCGAAGTTTTCCGGCAGCACGGCCAGCGTCGCGCCACCGGCGGCAGCCTGTTCGAGCAGATGACGCGCCCGGGCCAGATTGGCCGGCACATCACTCTGGCTGACCATTTGAATCACCGCTAAAGACATGGGCTCTCCTTACTCGAAGTCTGCATGCCAACCTGTAGCAGCTGGCGAAGCCTGCGTCCGGCTCGGGCCGCGATCGGACGCAGCAGCCGTAAAATCAGACACCACGACCTATCGAACGCTTCGTGCAATCCGGATTCACGACTGCTTCGCAGCCGGACGCAGGCTGCTACACGGAATCTGATTACGGCCATGCTACTCCATCGGCTCGTTTCAAAAAGGTTTGTCGAAGGTGATCTTCGGCTCTTTCCACGGGCCTTTGACGGTGTACTTCACGCTGGCGAAACGCGAAACGCGATCGCCGATGAGCTTGTCGATCAGGAAAAGCGCGCCGCCAATGGCCGGCGCCCCGACGATCAGCGCAGCAATCGGCAGGTTGTTGGTTACCGGCAAAGTCACCAGCAATTTCGCATCGACCTGATCTGCGACCAGATCCAGGGTACCGTCAAGCTCGATATTGCTCGACGGCCCGGTCAACCGGATCGGTTCTTTTGTGACGTAGACACCGTTGGTGGCGACCAGCAGCCCTTTGACCCGGTCATAGCTCAGGCCCTTGCCGAACAGGTCTGAGAAATCCAGGCGCAAGCGGCGCCCGATGGAGTTGAAGTTCAGCAGTCCGAAGACCCGCAGTGCCTGCGCACCGCCCTCGACTTCAATGAATTGTCCTTTGTTCAGCGAAGCATCGAGCGTGCCGGAGAAACGTTTGGTCGCCACCCAGGCCGGAGAACCGGGCCAGCGTCCGTCGACATCCATATGAAACTCTTCGCTGGTGACACTGGGCGCAAATCCCCAGCCCTTGAGCACGTTGGCGAGGTTTTTGCCGCTGATGCGGCCCTTGTACCAACTGCTGGTCGAGCCGGGTACCCCCTCCCAGCCGCCGCTGCCCTGCAACAAAATTCCTTTGAGTCCCAGATCCAGCGTATTGAGAGCAATGCCCCGTTCGGTCGGACGAACTTTCAGCGACCAGCCACCCACCAGATCCTGCCCTTGGAATAACTGGTTGATGGTGATATCCAGCGCCGGGATTTTAGTCGGGTCTACAGCAGCGAGCGGGTCGGGCGAGTTCTCATCAGCGAGAACGGTCGGATCAGGCGCCGGCAATTTTACGTATTGCAGGTTGATCGCAATCGGCGCCGCTTTCGCATCAGGAATATTTGCCCCGCCCTTGACCTGCTGACTGTCGAGCTGCAAAGCCCAGGCCGCCGCTTTACGGTTCAACTGTACCGTGGCCTGATCGAGCGTGGTGCCGATGCCGCTGAGCTTGCCAACCTGGAAATTGGCGCTGCTGAGCAATTGCTTGGCATTGCCGCCTGGATCCTGACCGGCGTATTTGTCCACCAGCTCTTTCCACGGGCCAACATCCAGTTCCGCTAACTCGCCGCGCACCCGCAGTCCCTTGGCGCCAGGCAGCAGTGCATTGCCCGCACCGAGAAACAACTCGCCGCGCCCGTCGGCGAAATTGCCGCCAGGTGCCGCGAAGGTGAAATCAGCCAGGTCGCCGTAATCAACCCAATAACGACGCTCCGCTCCCTGCAGCGTCATCCGGAATGTTGTGTTACGCCCGACATCCGCAGCCATGCCGAACGGCGCTGGCAGATCGACTGCGACGCCCAGCAGGCTGGAATTGACCATCAACTGGCTGTCGGCGCCATCCAGATCGAGTTGCAGCTGATACGGAATCACGCCGGACACCGGCAATGGCTGGGTGACGCTCAGCCAGTCGGTGAGCTTCTTCACCTCCACCTCGCCCGAGGCTGCGACGCGAGTTTTGGGTTTGCCCGGGCTGCCGTCGGCGAATATCTGCGCAGTCACCGGTTTATCGAAGGCCCGTGCTGTGATGTTCTGGCCGCTCAAACCCTTGGTGCTATCAAAACGGAAATCGCCTTTGAGCTGCGTCAGCTCCAGCACCGGCTCGGCCAGTTTCAGGCGCGCCTTGGCTGTTTTGAAATCGACCAGAATTTTCGGTTCTTCCCCTTTATCCAGCGGGATGTCCAGTTTCAGCTTGCCGCGCAGATCACCCTCGCCTTCCCAGCCGGCGAACGTTTCGGCGGTGCCTATCGGCGCTTCCTGGAGAATTTTCAGGCCATCGCCCAGCCCGCCGGCAAACGCGCCTTCGAGAAACAAGTGGGTTTTCTGTCCAGCCGCGACGTGAGGAATATTGACGTAAACATCGCTGACCTGGGTGTCGAGCAGCTGCCCTTTGCTGGCCAGAATACGTACGCCGCTGTCCTCTATGAAGACGTCACCGCTGACTTTTTTGACGTGTGGCCAGCCTGGCTGAAACGCCAGTTCGGCATCGTGAACCTTGAAAAAGAGGCTAATGCTTCGCGCAGCGTCGGCAGCGCCCTGGTTGAGCGAGCCTTGATACTGGAAGAAACCTTCGTCCACCGCACCTTTGAGAATTGCCGTGCGAAGCCACTCGTCCAGCGCCGGGCTGAGGACTTCGGGCAAGTATTTGGCGGTGTATTTACCGTCGCCATCGACCAGGCCGACCCGCAGGTCCATATAGTCTTCCTGGCTCTGGTCGGAATTCAGGCGTATCAGGAAGTCGCCGGCAATTTTGCCTTCCTCGCCGAGCACTTTCAGGTAGGGCGCAATCAGGGTGAAGCCTTGCTTGTCGAGTTTCCAGGTCAGCCGTGCGTTGGCTTGAATGTACTGCCATGGCTTGGCAAAGATCGGGTCCAGGTGCAGGACGAAATCCTTGCTGTCCATGCGCAATTCGCCCTTGCCGAGGTCACCGCTGATGCTGCCACTGACATTACGTGCTGCTGGCGCGCCGTGATAGGCATCGAAGCCGACGTTGTCGAGGTTGGCGGCGAAGGCGAATTTGCTGTCGTCGGTGGCGTTAGGGCGAAAATCGAGCAACACGTTGCGCAAACCACCGGTGACCTTCAGTTGTTCGACGGCTTTGCTCACGCCCTCCGGCAGCGGCCCCAACGCATTGAGCACTGGCGTAATCGGGGTGAGGTCGAGGCGATCGGCCTGCAGATGCCAGAGTTCCTCGACCTTGTCGGTCGCTGCGGTTTGCTTGAGTTGCAGGTGAGATTCCCAACGCGTCTCCCCCAGGCTCATGGCGAGGGAATCGAACGTCGCGACGAGGCCCTGAGCGTTGCGCTGGAAGTAACCGTTGAGAGCCAGATTGTTGATCTGGATCGGTTTGCGCTCGGCGTATGCGCCCTTGAGCAGGGGCGCGTTCAAACGAACTGCGCCGCTCTGCAAAGCACCTTTTTTCCAGTTGAACCAGAGCTCGCCACCGGCCTTGATCTCGGAAAAATTCCACTGCTGGGTAACGCGCTCGGGGAGCCATTTCGACCAGTCGCTTTGCGGCAGGCTCAGGTAGCCGTCGGCTTCACCGTCCTTCCACTGACTGGCGCGAATCCGCGTGCGCAAACTCATGGCCATCGGCTGGCCGTCCGGCAGCGTCAGCCGCGCATCGAGGCGCTGGCGACTCGCGCCGGTTTTCAGGCTGGCGCCCACATAGGTCAGGGTCAGGGGTGGGTGATCCAATGGCTGCAACGTGACCTGGCTGTCGAGCACCGACAAACGCTGAACCATCTGCATACGATTGAACAGCTGCTCCGGGTCGAGGGGTTGATCCTGCTGCACCGGGAAACCTTCCAGCGCCCACTTGCCATCTTCGCCTTCTTTAAGGCTGATCTTGAGACCGCTGAGTTCCAGATGGTCAATTCGGACCTCGCGAGCCAGCAGGCTGGCCCACAGATCCGGCACCGCGCGCACCTGATCCAGGCGCAAGGCATTAGCGCCTTCGCCTACCATCACGTCGTGGGCCAGCAGGATCGGCGCAAAACCGCGCCAGTTACCTTCCAGCTCGCCGATGTGCATGGGCATGCCCAAGGCAGTGGAGGCTTTGCTTTCGACTTCAGCCCGGTATTCGGCCACCAGCGGCGTCAGTTCTCGACCGAGACTGACGTACAACGCCATCAAGACCAAAACCAACGCGCACAGGCCCAGACCCCAACGGGTCAGCGCGGCCAAAATGCGTGTCAGACGCTCCATGTCAGTCGGCTCCCATGGCTAAAATAATGCAAAAAGCTGAGGCCAGCTGTTCTGGTAAGGTTGAAGCACAGCGAATCAGAGCAACACCACGTCGTATTGTTCCTGGGAATACATGGTTTCCACCTGGAATCGAATGGTGCGTCCGATAAATCCTTCCAGTTCGGCGACATTGCCCGACTCTTCATCAAGCAAACGGTCGACGACTTTCTGGTTCGCCAATACACGATAGCCCTCCGCCTGATAGGCGCGGGCTTCGCGGAGAATTTCGCGGAAGATTTCGTAGCAAACGGTTTCCGGAGTTTTCAATTTGCCGCGGCCCTGACAGCTGCTGCACGGCTCACAGAGCACCTGTTCGAGGCTCTCACGCGTGCGTTTGCGGGTCATCTGCACCAGGCCCAACTCGGTGATGCCGATAATGTTGGTCTTGGCGTGATCGCGCTCCAGCTGCTTCTCGAGCGTGCGCAACACCTGGCGCTGGTGTTCTTCATCTTCCATGTCGATGAAGTCGATGATGATGATCCCGCCCAGGTTGCGCAGGCGCAGCTGGCGAGCGATGGCGGTCGCGGCTTCGAGGTTGGTCTTGAAGATGGTTTCTTCGAGGTTGCGATGGCCGACAAACGCCCCGGTATTGACGTCGATGGTGCTCATGGCTTCTGCCGGGTCGACCACCAGATACCCGCCGGACTTCAGCGGCACTTTGCGCTCAAGGGCTTTCTGGATTTCATCTTCAACGCCATACAGATCGAAAATCGGCCGCTCGCCCGGATAATGCTCAAGACGGTCGGCAATTTCCGGCATCAGTTCAGCGACGAATTGCGTGGTTTTCTGGAAGGTTTCCCGGGAATCGATGCGAATCTTTTCGATCTTCGGGCTGACCAGATCACGCAGGGTGCGCAGCGCCAGGCCGAGGTCTTCATAAATCACACTCGGCGCGCCGATGGTTTTGATTTGCTCGTTGATCTGGTCCCAGAGGCGGCGCAGGTAGCGGATATCCATGAGGATTTCATCGGCTCCGGCACCTTCGGCGGCCGTGCGCAGGATGAATCCACCCGCTTCCTTGATCCCTTCTGTGGCGACGCAATCGGTGACGACTTGCTTGAGTCGGTCCCGCTCGCCTTCGTCTTCGATCTTCAGGGAAATACCGACGTGCGCGGTGCGCGGCATGTACACCAGATAGCGCGAAGGGATCGACAGCTGCGTTGTCAGGCGTGCGCCCTTGGAGCCGATCGGGTCTTTGGTGACCTGCACGACCAGACTCTGTCCCTCGTGAACCAGCGCGCTGATGCTCTCTACCGCCGGACCTTCGCGCAAGGAGATTTCAGAGGCATGAATGAACGCGGCGCGGTCCAGACCGATGTCGATGAACGCGGCCTGCATGCCGGGCAAAACCCGCACGACCTTGCCCTTGTAGATGTTGCCGACGATCCCGCGTTTTTGCGTGCGCTCGACATGAACCTCTTGCAGAACACCGTTTTCAACCACCGCCACGCGCGATTCCATCGGCGTGATGTTGATCAGGATCTCTTCACTCATGGCAGGGTCTCGTTCAGGCGTATTCACGATTATGGCCGCATCTTGTCAGTACGACGCTCAGCGCGCGTTAAGGGTTTGCCAACAGGGTATGCCGAAACGGCCAAGTAATTCTGCGGTTTCGCACAACGGCAGGCCGACCACGGCGGAATAACTGCCATTGAGGCCGGCGACAAACACCGCGCCAAGTCCTTGGATGCCATAGCCTCCCGCCTTGTCCCGTGGCTCGCCGCTGGCCCAGTAGGCCGCCGCTTCATCGCGATCAATGGCGCGAAAACGCACCAGACTGCGCACTACGCGCGACTCACAGCGTTCGCCTTCCAGCACGGCGATCGCCGTCAACACTTCATGCTCCTGGCCCGCCAGCATCATAAGCATGGCGCATGCCTCGGCGTCGTCCACCGGTTTGCCAAGAATTTTGCCGTCCAGCACCACGGCCGTGTCGGCGCCCAACACGCAGGCGTCCACATCGGACACTAGCGTGCCGCGCCCGGCCTCGGCCTTGCCGCGCGCCAGGCGTTCGACGTAGGCCGCCGGGGTTTCGCGATTCAGAGGGGTTTCATCTATGTCCGCGCCGATGACGGAAAACGGCACGCCGATCTGCGTAAGCAGTTCGCGCCGACGCGGTGAGCCTGAGGCGAGATACAGCTGTTTCATCAAGACATCTCCCTGTTTAGTGCCCTGCACCGGCAAATGTCTGAGCGAATCAGTTGATTTTGTAGCGCCGACGCAGACCGCGCAAACCGTAGCTGATCCATGGCCAAAGCAATGCGCTGACCAATGCTGGCAGGACCAGTGCCAGCGTGGGCTGACGATTGCCGGTCAGGGCGCTGAGCCACAATTGAGCCAGTTGGGCAAGGCCGAAAATCACCAGAATCACCAGACTCTGCTGCCACATCGGGAACATGCGTAATCGCTGTTGCAGCGACAACACCAGAAAAGTGATGAGCGTGAGGATCAAGGCGTTCTGCCCGAGCAACGTGCCATACAAAACGTCTTCAGCCAGACCCAGGCACCACGCGGTAGCCATCCCGACTTTCTGCGGCAGGGCCAGCGCCCAGAATGCCAGCAGCAAGGCGAGCCACAGTGGGCGCAGGATTTCCATGAATTGCGGCAACGGCGAAACGCTGAGCAACAGACCGATGGCGAATGTCAGCCAGACGATCCAGCCGTTTTGGGAGGCAGTTGCACCGACCATTATTCTCTTCCCCTGGGGGCTGCAGGCGTGGAAACCGGCGGCTTGGCGGCAGGTTTCACCGCTGCCGGTGGTTTAGCGACCGGTTGGCTGGCGCCAGGTTTGGGCGGGGTCGCGGCGGCTGGCACGTCAGCGGCTGCCGGAACAGCCGGTGCCGCAACGGCAGCCGGGAGGACGCCGGCAGGACGGGGCATGTTCGCTGGAATCATCGGACCGCCACCGTATTGGTCCAGCGCCTCCTGAGCCTGCGCAGCCTCGTTGGCGCGTTCTTCGGCAGTGCGGCTGTCGGTGAACACCAGCAGCAAATAGCGGCTGCGATTCAGGGCAGCGGTCGGCACGGCGCGGACGATGGCGAACGGCTGGCCGGAATCGTGGATCACTTCCTTCACTGTGGCCACCGGGTAACCGGCCGGGAAGCGCTGGCCGAGACCGGAACTGACCAGCAGATCGCCTTCCTTGATGTCAGCGGTGTCGGCGACGTGGCGCAATTCCAGACGTTCCGGGTTGCCGGTGCCGCTGGCAATCGCGCGCAGGCCGTTGCGGTTCACCTGCACTGGAATGCTGTGGGTGGTATCGGTCAGCAACAGAACCCGCGAGGTGTATGGCATCAACTCAACCACCTGGCCCATCAGGCCGCGGGCATCGAGCACCGGCTGGCCGAGGACCACACCGTCGCGCTCACCTTTATTGATGATGATGCGGTGGGTGAAGGGGTTGGGGTCCATGCCGATCAGTTCGGCCACTTCGACCTTTTCATTGACCAGCGCGGAAGAGTTGAGCAACTCGCGCAGCCGAACGTTCTGCTCGGTCAGGGCGGCAAGCTTTTGCATGCGCCCCTGCAACAGCAGGTTTTCGGTTTTGAGTTTTTCGTTTTCGGCGACCAGTTCGGTCCGGCTGCCAAACTGGCTGGCCACTCCCTGCCATAACCGCTGCGGCAGGTCGGTGATCCAGTAAGACTGCATCAATGCCAGCGACATTTGGCTACGCACTGGCTTGAGCAGTGTGAAGCGGGCATCGACCACCATGAGCGCGACCGATAGCACGGCCAGCACCAACAAGCGCACGCCCAGTGAAGGCCCTTTGGTGAAAAGCGGTTTAATAAGCCGCTCCTCCCAGGCAAATGTTTTGTTTATTCATACGGCAGACCGGCCTGGATACAGACTGACAGAAGATAAACGCAACAGGCAGCACTGCAAAGTGCTGCCTGCGCGCCAACAGCATAGATGCAACCCAACGACTTATTCGCTGGAAAGCAGGTCCATGGTGTGTTTATCCATCATTTCCAGGGCACGACCGCCGCCGCGCGCTACGCAGGTCAGCGGGTCTTCGGCAACGATGACCGGCAGACCGGTTTCCTGGGCCAGCAACTTGTCGAGGTCACGCAGCAAGGCGCCACCACCGGTCAGTACCAGACCACGTTCGGCGATGTCGGAAGCCAGTTCCGGCGGCGATTGCTCCAGCGCGCTTTTAACAGCCTGAACGATGGTTGCCAGCGACTCTTGCAGAGCCTCCAGCACTTCATTGGAGTTCAGGGTGAAGGCACGTGGAACGCCTTCGGCCAGGTTACGGCCACGAACGTCGACTTCGCGAACTTCGCCGCCTGGGTAGGCAGTACCGATTTCCTGCTTGATGCGCTCGGCAGTGGATTCGCCGATCAGGCTGCCGTAGTTGCGACGCACATAAGTGATGATCGCTTCGTCGAAGCGGTCGCCACCAACGCGGACGGATTCGGCGTACACCACACCGTTCAGGGAGATCAAGGCGATTTCAGTGGTACCGCCACCGATATCGACAACCATCGAACCGCGCGCTTCTTCGACCGGGAGGCCGGCGCCGATCGCAGCGGCCATCGGCTCTTCGATCAGAAACACTTCACGGGCACCGGCACCGAGTGCCGATTCACGGATGGCGCGACGCTCAACCTGGGTGGATTTGCAGGGGACGCAGATCAGCACACGAGGGCTGGGCTGCAGGAAACTGTTTTCGTGAACCTTGTTGATGAAGTACTGCAGCATCTTTTCGCACACGCTGAAGTCGGCGATTACGCCGTCCTTCATCGGACGAATGGCTGCAATGTTGCCCGGCGTACGACCGAGCATGCGCTTGGCCTCGGTGCCGACAGCAACGACACTTTTCTGGTTACCGTGTGTCCGAATGGCCACAACCGATGGCTCATTCAGGACGATGCCGCGCTCGCGCACGTAAATAAGGGTGTTGGCAGTGCCCAGGTCAATGGAAAGATCGCTGGAAAACATGCCACGCAGTTTCTTGAACATGGGAAAGGGACCCTAGGCAACGCGTGGGTAAAAAAGTGCGGCAAACTCTAACAACGACAGGGATTTTGGGCAAGGCGCCAATATGTTAAATTGGCCGCTTTTCTTGGCACCAACCCCCACAATCGCGGCCTTATGACCGTAGAAATGCGGTAGTGTTCCGACAATCTAACACACGGACGCCGTCCGTTCTGTTTTCCACTGGAGATTCCCATGGCGCTTGAACGCTCCGACGTGGAAAAAATCGCTCATCTGGCCTGCCTTGGCCTCAATGATGCCGATCTTCCACATATCACTTCGGCCCTGAACAGCATTCTGGGGCTGGTCGACGAAATGCAGGCGGTCAATACCGATGGTATCGAGCCGCTCGCCCACCCACTGGAAGCCAGCCAGCGCCTGCGTGCAGACGTCGTGACCGAGAGCAACAATCGCGAGGCGTACCAGTCCATCGCACCAGCGGTCGAAAACGGCCTGTACCTGGTTCCGAAAGTCATCGACTAAAGGGAAAGAGCCTGCAATGCATCAATTGACTCTGGCCGAGATCGCCCGCGGACTCGCCGACAAAAAGTTTTCTTCCGAAGAGCTGACCAAAAATCTGCTGGCGCGCATCGCCCAGCTCGATCCGCAGCTCAACAGCTTCATCAGCGTCACCGAAGACCTCGCGCTCCAGCAGGCGAAAGCCGCGGACGCACGCCGGGCCAATGGTGAAAGCGGCGCCCTGCTGGGTGCCCCGATCGCGCACAAAGACCTGTTCTGCACCCAAGGCATCCGCACCAGCTGCGGCTCGAAGATGCTCGACAATTTCAAGGCACCGTACGACGCCACTGTCGTCGCCAAACTGGCGGCTGCCGGTGCGGTAACGCTGGGCAAGACCAACATGGACGAATTCGCCATGGGTTCGGCCAACGAGTCGAGCTACTACGGCGCGGTGAAAAACCCGTGGAATCTTGAACATGTTCCGGGCGGCTCCTCCGGTGGTTCGGCAGCGGCCGTCGCGGCGCGCCTGTTGCCGGCGGCCACTGGCACCGACACCGGCGGCTCGATCCGTCAGCCCGCTGCACTGACCAACCTCACCGGCCTGAAACCGACATATGGTCGCGTCTCGCGCTGGGGCATGATTGCCTATGCATCCAGCCTCGATCAGGGTGGCCCAATGGCGCGCACCGCCGAAGACTGCGCGATTCTGCTGCAAGGCATGGCCGGTTTCGACACCAATGACTCCACCAGCATTGACGAGCCCGTGCCGGATTACAGCGCGAGCCTCAATGATTCGCTGCAAGGCCTGCGCATCGGTGTGCCGAAAGAATACTTCAGCGCCGGTCTCGACCCGCGCATCGCCGACCTGATCCACACCAGCGTCAAGGAGCTGGAAAAGCTCGGCGCGGTAATCAAGGAAATCAGCCTGCCGAACATGCAGCACGCGATCCCTGCGTACTACGTGATCGCGCCGGCGGAAGCCTCGTCGAACCTGTCGCGTTTTGACGGCGTGCGTTTCGGCTACCGCTGCGAAGACCCGAAAAACCTGATCGACCTGTACAAACGTTCCCGTGGCGAAGGTTTCGGCGCCGAAGTGCAACGCCGGATCATGGTCGGTGCCTACGCGCTGTCCGCCGGTTACTACGACGCCTATTACCTGAAGGCGCAAAAGATCCGTCGCTTGATCAAGAACGACTTCATGACGGCCTTCAACGAGGTCGACATCATCCTCGGCCCGACCACGCCGAACCCGGCCTGGAAGCTCGGCGCGAAGAACAGCGACCCGGTTGCTGCCTATCTGGAAGACGTCTACACCATCACCGCCAACCTCGCCGGTCTGCCGGGCTTGTCCATGCCCGCAGGTTTTGTCGACGGTCTGCCGGTCGGTGTGCAACTGCTTGCCCCTTATTTCCAGGAAGGCCGCCTGCTCAATGTCGCCCATCAGTATCAGTTGAACACTGACTGGCACACCCGCACCCCAACCGGCTTCTGAGGAGAAACACATGCAATGGGAAGTCGTGATCGGGCTGGAGATTCACACCCAGCTCACCACCCGGTCGAAAATCTTTTCCGGTAGTTCCACCACATTCGGCTCCGAGCCGAATACCCAGGCCAGCCTGGTCGACCTCGGCATGCCCGGCGTACTGCCGGTGCTGAACCAGGAAGCGGTGCGCATGGCGGTGATGTTCGGCCTCGCTATCGACGCCGAGATCGGTCAGCACAACGTGTTCGCCCGTAAAAACTATTTTTACCCGGACCTGCCGAAGGGGTATCAGATCAGCCAGATGGAATTGCCGATTGTCGGCAAAGGCCACCTGGACATCGCCCTTGAAGACGGCACGGTCAAACGCGTCGGCATCACCCGCGCGCACCTGGAAGAGGACGCCGGTAAAAGTCTGCACGAGGAGTTCAACGGCGCTACCGGCATCGACCTGAACCGCGCCGGCACGCCCCTGCTGGAAATCGTTTCCGAGCCGGACATGCGCAGCGCCAAGGAAGCCGTGGCTTACGTCAAGGCTGTCCACGCGCTGGTGCGCTACCTCGGCATTTGCGACGGCAACATGGCTGAAGGCTCGCTGCGCTGCGACTGCAACGTATCGATCCGCCCGAAGGGCCAGGTTGAATTCGGCACGCGTTGCGAGATCAAGAACGTCAACTCGTTCCGTTTCATCGAGAAGGCGATCAACACCGAAGTGCAGCGTCAGATCGAGCTGATCGAAGACGGCGGCCGGGTGATCCAGCAGACGCGTCTGTACGATCCGAACAAAGACGAAACCCGTCCGATGCGTAGCAAGGAAGAAGCCAACGACTACCGTTACTTCCCTGATCCGGACTTGTTGCCGGTGGTCATTGAGGACTCGTTCCTGAATGACGTGCGCGCCACCCTGCCGGAATTGCCGCCGCAGAAGCGCGAGCGTTTCCAGGAGCAATTCGGCCTGTCGGTTTACGATGCCAGCGTCCTGGCCACCAGCCGTGAGCAAGCGGATTACTTCGAGAAAGTCGTGAGCATCAGCGGCGACGCCAAGCTGGCGGCCAACTGGGTGATGGTGGAGCTGGGCAGCCTGTTGAACAAGCAAGGCCTGGACATCGAGCAATCGCCGGTGTCGGCCGAGCAACTGGGCGGCATGCTGCTGCGCATCAAAGACAACACCATCTCCGGCAAAATCGCCAAAGTGGTGTTTGAAGCGATGGCCAATGGCGAAGGCAGCGCAGACGAGATCATCGACAAGCGCGGCCTCAAGCAAGTGACCGACAGCGGCGCGATTTCGGCGGTGCTGGATGAAATGCTCGCGGCCAACGCCGAGCAGGTTGAGCAATACCGCGCGGCAGACGAAGCCAAACGCGGCAAGATGTTCGGCTTCTTTGTCGGCCAGGCCATGAAAGCCTCCAAAGGCAAAGCCAACCCGCAACAGGTCAACGAACTGCTCAAGAGCAAGCTTGAGAGCTGATGAGCGCATGGAGCCGTTCTCGAACCCGGCTCCATTCCCCTGTGGCGAGGGAGCTCGCTCCCGCTCGGTTGCGTAGCAACCGCAAACCAGACACCTCAGTCCTTCAGAAAGATCGAGGCTGGCAGACTGGGAGCGCTTCGCACTCCAGCGGGAGCAAGCTCCCTCGCCACATTTGTTTCAGGGAACCCTTGAATGAAGCGTCTACTCGGCACTCTCGCCCTGCTCTCTCTTCTGGCCGGTTGCGCCAGTAATGAGATCATCGATCCGCACGGCTACAGCAAGACCGGCACCGCCTCCTATTACGGCGGCAAACACCATGGCAAACGCACCGCCAGTGGCGAGCGTTTCAACAAGAATGCCCTGACCGCCGCCCACCGCCAGTTGCCATTCGGCACCCGGGTGAAGGTCACCAATCTGAATAACGACAGGTCCTGCGTGGTGCGCATCAACGACCGCGGGCCACATACTCGCGGTCGGCTGATCGATGTTTCACACGAAGCGGCCGAACAACTGGGTATGCTCAGAAGCGGCACCGCACGGGTTCGCGTGCAAGCCCTCGATTAACCCATGGAGCCGCGACTATTTTCGGACTTGCCGATTTACCCCTGATCAGCGTGATCGAATTGTTCGGCGGCCTGCTGTTGCTGATTGCCGGCGCCGAATTGATGGTGCGCGGCGCTGTGCGCCTGGCCGCCCGCCTGCACGTGCGACCGCTGATTATCGGCCTGACGATTGTCGCTTTGGGCAGCAGCGCGCCGCAGATGGCGGTCAGTCTGCAAGCCACCCTGGCACATAACGCGGACATCGCGGTCGGCAGCGTGATTGGCAGCAGCATTTTCAACATCCTCGTTACGCTGGGCCTCTCGGCGTTGATCATTCCGTTGCGGGTGTCGCGAGAACTGGTGCGGCTGGATATCCCGCTGATGATCGGCGCCAGCCTGTTGGTGTTCGTGCTGGCCTGGAATGAGGAGCTGACGCGAACCGACGGCATGCTGTTACTTGCGGCGCTGGTGTTGTATCTCGGTTTGCTGCTACGCCAGTCGCAGCACTCGTCGCGTCCGCTGTCTCACGGTGAAACACTGCAGATACCCTGGCTGCGCAGCCTGGTGATGATCGTTGTGGGGCTGGCGATGCTGGCTTACGCCGGGCATTTGCTGCTGGGTGCGGCGGTGTCGGTCGCCACCGATCTGGGCCTGTCGGAGCGGATCATCGGCCTGACAATTGTGGCGGTGAGTACCTCGTTGCCGGTGTTGGCCACCTCGTTGATCGCGGCGCTGCGCGGGCAGCGGGATATCGCCGTGGGCAACGTGATCGGCAGCAATCTGTTCAACCTGCTGGGCGTGCTGGGCCTGACTGCACTGGTCGCGCCGTCACCGCTGTCGGTCTCGCCGAACGCGCTGGATTTCGACTTGCCGGTGATGCTCGGTGTCGCGGTGTTATGCCTGCCGGTATTTTATTCCGGATACCGGGTCACTCGCGCCGAGGGCTTGCTGTTCCTGGGTTTGTACCTGGCGTACGGGCTGCACGTGGTTTCGTTCACCACCGGCATGCCGCTGGCGGGCAAGCTGGAACACCTGATGCTGTTTTTTGTTCTTCCGGCGCTGGTGGCGTTTCTGCTGTTTACCTCGCTGCGCGCCTGGCGTCGTCAACACCACAAGAGAGAATTGCCATGACCGACAATAAAAAACCCGGGATTGAAGTTCGGCGCCAAGTGATGGGCAATGCTTTTGTCGATCGCGCCTTGGGCAATGCCACCGAATTTACCCAACCGTTGCAGGATTGGGTGAATGAACATGCGTGGGGCAGCGTGTGGAATCGCGAAGGCCTGGAGCTAAAAACCCGCAGCCTGATCACCCTCGCCGCGCTGACCGCGTTGAAGTGCCCGCAGGAACTGAAAGGCCACGTGCGCGGCGCGTTGAATAACGGTTGCACGGTTGAAGAGATCCGCGAAACGCTGCTGCATTGCGCGGTGTATGCCGGTGCGCCAGCGGCGATTGATGCGTTTCGCGCGGCGCAGGAAGTGATTGAGAGTTATCAGAAGCCGGAGTAACTCGCCGGCTTATTGGGTGACAGTCAGACCGTCATCGTCGGAATGCCGCCCAGAGCAGGCTCGCTCCCACAAGGGAACGCATTCCAAATGTGGGAGCGAGCCTGCTCGCGATGAGGCCTGGAAGAACACTACAAATTCTGACGCTATATCCACCCACCCCACTGCAACAAAAAGATCCCGACATTGGTCGTGATCGCCGCCATCAACGTGGTGATCACGATAATCGCTGCCGCCAGCTCATGATTGCCATTCGCTGCCCGGGCCATGACAAAACTCGCAGCCGCCGTCGGGCTGCCGAAGTACAGAAACAGAATTCCCAGCTCCGCCCCGCGAAATCCCCAGAGCCACGCGCCCAGCGTCGCCAGCACCGGCAGACCAATCATCTTCACCAGGCTTGAACTGAGCGCCATCGAGCCACTTTTGCGCATCGCCGCCAGCGACAGCGTGCCGCCGATGCAGATCAGCGCCAAGGGCAGCGTGGTCTGCGCCAGGTATTGGCCAGACGTCTCCAGCCAACCCGGCAAACCAATCTTGTAATAGGCAAACGGCGCCGCCGCGAGAACGCTGATGATCAGCGGATTGATCATCACGCTTTTGAAAATGCTCCACGGGTCGGACTTGATCACCGGGCTGTACACCGCGAGGACGATGGTCGAGAGCGTGTTGTAAAACAGGATGACCAACGCGGCGAGAATCGCGCCGAGGGAGATGCCGTAATCGCCATACATGCTGGCTGCCAGCGCCAGCCCGATGACACCGTTGTTGCCGCGAAAGGCGCCCTGGGTGTAGATCCCGCGATCCTCGCGCGGGCACTTCCAGATCGCCCAACCCCAGGCAATGGCGAATGACACCAGCGTGGCAAGCGAGAAATAGATCAGCAGCGACGGTTGCAACGCCGCGCGCAGGTCGGCATGCAGGATGCCCAGAAACAGCAACGCCGGCATGGTGACGTTGAACACCAGGGACGACGCGGTGTGGATGAAATTGTCGTTGATCCAGTTGATGCGCTTGAGCAGCACACCCAAAAACAGCATGGCAAACACCGGCGCGGTGATGTTCAGGGTTTCTAGGAAAATAGCCAGCATGCCGGGATCACCTTGGGTGAGCGTCGTTAGGGGGCTAATGATAAGCCACTGAGGACTCCGGCGTCTGGTCGACCGCTATCGCTGGCAAGCCAGCTCCTACAAATCACTGTCGTTCACAGCATATGAATACGACACACTTTCGTAGGAGCTGGCTTGCCAGCGATGCAGGCGACTCGGTCTCAGGTAATCGGCGCCGGATTGAACAACGTAATGTCGTTATACAGCTTATGCTGCTCAGCCCACGTCTGCTTCTTCCCGCTGGCCACATCCAGATAATAGTGGAACAACTCCCACCCCAGGTCCTCGATCGACGCCCGCCCGGTGGCAATTCGCCCGGCGTCGATGTCGATCAGATCCGGCCAGCGCTGCGCCAATTCAGTTCGCGTCGACACCTTGACCACCGGCGCCATCGCCAACCCGTACGGCGTGCCACGCCCGGTGGTGAACACATGCAAATTCATCCCGGCGGCCAGTTGCAACGTGCCGCAGACAAAATCACTGGCCGGCGTCGCGCAGAAAATCAGCCCTTTGCGTTTGAAACGTTCGCCAGGGCCGAGCACCCCATTGATCGCGCTGCTGCCGGATTTGACGATCGAGCCCAACGACTTCTCGACGATGTTCGACAGCCCGCCTTTCTTGTTGCCAGGGGTGGTGTTGGCGCTGCGGTCCGCTTCGCCCTTGGCCAGGTAACGGTCGTACCAGTCCATTTCGCGCACCAGTTCCTGCGCGACCTCCTCGGTTTCTGCGCGGGATGTCAGCAAGTAAATCGCATCGCGCACTTCGGTGACTTCGGAAAACATCACCGTCGCACCGGCGCGCAGCAACAGGTCGGAGGCGTAACCGAGCGCCGGGTTGGCGGTGATGCCGGAGAACGCATCACTGCCACCGCACTGCATGCCCAGAATCAGCTCGGACGCCGGCACGGTTTCCCGGCGACGCTGGTCGAGCTTCTTCAAACGGGTCTCGGCCAACTGCATGATCTGCTCGATCATCTCGGTAAACCCGTGACTCGAATCCTGCAGGCGATACAACCACGGATCACTCAGGTCGACCGAGCTGTCGCCCTCGTGCATCACCTGCCCGGCCTGCAATTTCTCACAGCCCAGGCTGATCACCAACGCTTCGCCACCCAGGTTCGGGTTGCGCGCCAGGTTGCGCACGGTGCGAATCGGGATGTACGCATCGGTGGCGGTAATTGCCACGCCACACCCGTAGCTGTGGGTCAGCGCCACCACGTCATCGACATTCGGGTACAGCGGCAGCAATTCATCCTTGATGCGCTTGACCGCATGATCGAGCACCCCCGTCACGCACTGCACGGTCGTGGTGATGCCCAGAATATTGCGCGTGCCAACGGTGCCGTCGGCATTGCGATAGCCCTCGAATGTGTAGCCTTCGAGCGGTGCTTGCGCCGCCGGCACTTCGGTCGACAGCGGCAAGCTGTCCAGCGGTGGCGCGGTGGGCATGCGCAGTTGGTCTTCCTTGACCCAACTGCCCCGTGGAATCGGCTGCAGCGCATAGCCGATGGTCTGGCCGTAACGAATCACCTGGCCGCCTTCGGGAATATCTTCCAGCGTGACTTTGTGGCTCTGCGGCACGAAATCCACGGTCACCAAGCCGTCTGGAAATTCAGTGCCGGCCGGCACGCCCTGGTCGTTGACCACAATCACTACGTTGTCCCGCTCGTGCAGGCGGATGTAGCGCGGCGAGTCAGAATGTTCAATCAACTGCATGACGCCGCTCCTCAGGAATGTGCTTGAGACAAAGTGGAGGCTTCAGGTCCGCTGACCGGTGGCTCTTTGAGCACCACACGTTTGATCGGACCGACGATGACCAGGTAGCTGAACACTGCGACCAGTGCGTTGCAACCGACAAACACCAGCGCCCATTTGAACGAACCGGTGGAGCTGATGATGTAGCCAATGACAATCGGCGTGGTGATCGAAGCGATGTTACCGAAGGTGTTGAACAAGCCACCGCTGAGGCCGGCGATCTGCTTCGGCGAGGTGTCGGACACCACCGCCCAACCCAGCGCGCCTACGCCTTTGCCGAAGAAGGCCAGTGCCATGAAGCCGACGACCATCCATTCCACATCGACATAGTTGCACGCAACGATACTGCTCGATACCAGCAAACCGGCAATGATCGGCGCCTTGCGGGCGAAGGTCAGCGAATGGCCCTTGCGCAACAGGTAATCAGAAATCACTCCGCCGAGCACGCCACCGATAAACCCGCAGATCGCCGGCAGCGAGGCGATGAAACCAGCCTTGAGGATGGTCATGCCGCGTTCCTGTACGAGGTACACCGGGAACCAGGTCAGGAAGAAATAGGTGATGCCGTTGATGCAGTACTGGCCCAGGTACACGCCGAGCATCATGCGATTGGTCAGCAACTGGCGGATGTAATCCCACTTCGGACCGTCAGCCTTGGCGCCCTTGCCTTTGTCCTGGTCCATGTCGACCATGCCGCCGTTGTCGGCGATGTGCTTGAACTCGGCTTCGTTGATCATCGGGTGCTGGCGCGGGCTGTAGATCACTTTCAGCCAGATGCCCGAGAAGATGATGCCGATCACGCCCATGACGATGAACACGTGCTGCCAGCCGTAGCTGTAGACGATCCAGCCCATCAACGGAGCGAACAACACGGTGGCAAAGTATTGCGCGGAGTTGAAGATCGCCGACGCGGTGCCGCGCTCTGCGGTCGGGAACCAGGCCGCGACAATGCGTGCGTTACCGGGGAAGGACGGCGCTTCGGCCAGGCCCACCAGGAAGCGCAACATGAACAACGCAACCACGGCGGTGGACATGCCGAACTCGCCGACGTAACCCTGCAACACGGTGAACAGCGACCAGGTAAAAATGCTCAGTGCGTAGATTTTTTTCGAGCCAAAACGGTCCAGCAACCAGCCGCCGGGAATTTGCCCGGCCACGTAGGCCCAACCGAATGCGGAGAAGATATAACCGAGGGTGACCGCGTCGATACCGAGGTCTTTTTGCAGGCTGGAGCCCGCGATGGCGATGGTGGCCCGATCGGCGTAGTTGATCGTGGTCACCAGGAAAAGCATGAGCAATATCAAATAGCGGACGTGGGTCGGCTTGGTCGCTTGCATGTAGATGTACTCCCACTGATTATTTTTATGCGGGTAATAACGGTGTTCTGCAGGCGCCGATTTTCCTGTGGGAGCCGGGCTTGCCCGCGATGAAGACACCGCGCAGTGTCAGTCACAACGCGGTGATGCCATCGCTGGCAAGCCAAGCTCCCACAGGTATGGGGGGCCCACAGGTATTGCGGTGTATCAGGAGCCGATGTAGGAGGTTTTTACGACGGTGTAAAACTCTTGCGCGTAGCGACCCTGCTCGCGGGATCCATAAGAGGACCCTTTACGCCCACCGAACGGCACGTGGTAATCCACGCCGGCCGTTGGCAGGTTGACCATCACCATCCCGGCCTGGGAATGACGCTTGAAGTGGTTGGCGTACTTCAGCGAGGTGGTGGCGATGCCCGCCGACAGACCGAATTCGGTGTCGTTGGCCATGGCCAGTGCCGCTTCGTAATCCGCTACGCGCACCACGTTGGCCACCGGGCCGAAAATCTCTTCGCGGCTGATACGCATCCCGGCTTCGCTGTCGGCAAACAGCGTTGGCGCCAGGTAATAGCCTTCGGTATCGCAGGTCACCAGTCCGCCGCCGCTGACCAGACGTGCACCTTCGGACTGGCCGATATCGATGTACTTCATGTCTTGGTCAAGCTGCGCTTGCGAGACGACCGGGCCGATATCGGTGCCGGTTTTCAACGCGTGGCCGACTTTGATCGACTTCATGCGCTCGGCCATGGCTTCAACGAACTTGTCGTGGATGCCGGCGGTAACGATAAAGCGGCTGGACGCGGTGCAACGCTGACCGGTGGAGTAGAACGCGCTCTGCACCGACAGCTCGACCGCTTGCTTGAGGTCGGCGTCGTCGAGAATGATCTGCGGGTTTTTGCCGCCCATTTCCAACTGGACCTTGGCCTGGCGCGTGACGCAGCTGACGGCGATCTGACGACCAACGCCCACGGAACCGGTGAAGCTGATGCCGTCGACTTTCGGGCTCTGCACCAACGCATCGCCAACCACACGACCGCTGCCCATCACCAGGTTGAACACGCCAGCCGGGAAGCCTGCGCGGGAAATGATCTCAGCCAGCGCCCAGGCGCAACCCGGCACCAGATCGGCCGGTTTCAGCACGACGCAGTTGCCGTAGGCCAGGGCCGGGGCGATTTTCCATGCCGGGATCGCGATCGGGAAGTTCCACGGGGTGATCAGGCCAACCACGCCCAAGGCTTCGCGAGTGACTTCAACGTTCACACCCGGACGCACCGACGGCAGATAGTCGCCGGACAGTCGCAGGGTTTCACCGGCGAAAAATTTAAAAATGTTACCGGCGCGGGTCACTTCGCCGATGGCCTCAGGCAAGGTCTTGCCCTCTTCCCGGGCCAGCAAGGTGCCGAGTTCTTCGCGGCGGGCGAGGATTTCCGTACCGACTTTGTCCAGTGCATCGTGACGTGCCTGAATGCCTGAAGTGGACCAGGCCGGGAACGCAGCGCGGGCGGCGTCGATGGCGGCGTGAACCTGAGCCAGATCAGCCTTGGCGTAGTCGCCGATGGTGTCGCTCAATTCGGACGGGTTGATGTTGGCGCAGTAATCACTGCCCGCAACCCATTCACCGTTAATGTAGTTATCGAAACGCTTTGTATCAGCCACGTGGCTTACCCCTTTGAAAGTAGTCCTGAAGACAAAAGGCCGCTGATTGCTCAGCGGCCTTGTTTAACCGGATTACTGCGCGCCTTGCTTGTCGATCAGCGCGGCGAGCATTTCATACTCTTCGCCAGTCAAATCGGTCAGCGGCGCGCGCACAGGACCTGCGTCATAGCCGGAGATTTTCGCCCCGGCCTTGACGATGCTCACCGCGTAGCCCGACTTGCGGTTACGGATGTCCAGGTAAGGCAGGAAGAAGTCATCGATGATCTTGCCGACAGTGGCGTGATCTTCGCGGGCAATGGCGTGGTAGAAATCCATCGCGGTTTTCGGGATGAAGTTGAACACCGCCGAGGAGTAGACCGGCACGCCCAGTGCTTTATAGGCAGCGGCGTAGACTTCAGCGGTCGGCAAACCACCCAGGTAGCTGAAGCGATCGCCGAGGCGACGACGGATCGACACCATCAATTCGATATCGCCCAGACCGTCCTTGTAGCCGATCAGGTTCGGGCAGCGCTCGGCCAGGCGTTCCAGCAGCGGAGCGGTCAGGCGGCAGACGTTACGGTTGTAAACCACCACACCGATTTTTACCGATTTGCACACGGCTTCAACATGAGCGGCAACGCCGTCCTGGCTGGCTTCAGTCAGGTAATGCGGCAGCAGCAACAGGCCTTTGGCGCCCAGACGCTCGGCTTCCTGTGCGTATTCGATGGCCTGGCGGGTCGAACCGCCGACGCCGGCCAGAATAGGCACGCTGGTTTCGCAGGTGTCGACGGCAGTCTTGATGATTTCAGAATATTCGCTGGCTGCCAGGGAGAAGAACTCACCGGTGCCGCCTGCGGCGAACAGCGCAGAGGCGCCGTATGGGGCCAGCCATTCGAGACGCTTGATGTAGCCCGCGCGATGGAAATCGCCCTGAGCATCGAAATCGGTAACCGGGAAAGACAGCAGACCGGAAGAGAGGATGGACTTCAGTTCTTGTGGATTCATTATTCGAACACCCTGAGTAGCTACGTTGTTGTTTGTGTGTGGATAAACCGTCAGCCTGCGCTGAAGTTGTAGGTCATCGTACAACTTAAAAAACAACCGTCAACTGCATTTCATCGTTGTGAGTGAAATTTGCACCGCTCATCGTGTTTTTTTGGCCGCGCATTCTGGATTTGGCAGCCGCCATGGGCGTCAGAAACGCTTGGTCAAACTCCATTGCTGCACGCGCTGAAATCGCCCGGTAAAGTCGAGCCCCTGCCACGAATGGATCGTGGAAACTTCGCACGGAGCGTATCGAACATGGACTTTCTGTCACCGACCCTTACCGGATTCACCGTCGACGACATCGACGTGTCAGCTGTTATCAGCCTGTCGATGCTGGAGGATTACCTGATCGTCGAGGTGCCGGATCATGAGGGCATCGCGCCCAACTGGGATGTGTACCCGATCCTCGGGATGGATCCGGACGAACCCGACTGGACGGGTGTCGAGGAGCCGGCCGGGTATTGGAACGACAGAATTGATGAAGCGGTGAAACTCACCGGGATTGAGCTGAAAATCCCGAAAGCAGTACTGGAGGATTACCGGAATATGGAAATCGAATTACGTTACAAATTCGCCGACGAGTCGAGCCTGGAACCCTACTCGGAGCCTGTACTGCTGCATATCAGGCCCTGATGATGTGATCGTTCCCATGCAGTGCATGGGCACGGTCTCTCTTACCCCCATTAGCCTCGCTGGGCCTCAGCCTCTTCATGCGCATGGCGCAGGCGTTCGCGGCTGTTGGTCAGGTGCAGGCGCATTGCCGCGCGTGCGGCATCGGAATCCTGGCGGACAATGGCTTCATAGATTTCTTCGTGCTCACGGCTCAGGCGACCCATGTAGTGTTGCTGGTCGTCATGGGCCAGGCGCGCAGAGTTAAGGCGCGTGCGCGGAATGATGCTGGTCCCGAGGTGAGTCATGATGTCGGTGAAGTAGCGGTTGCCGGTGGACAGGGCAATTTGCAGGTGAAACTGGAAGTCCGACGCCACGGCATCGCTGGCGTGAGCCGCGCTTTCGTTCAACGCATCCAGCGCGGCGCGCATCAGAGCCAACTGCTCGGGGCTGCGGCGTTGCGCAGCGAGCCCGGCAGATTCCACTTCAAGGCTGATGCGCAGTTCCAGAATTGCCAGCACGTCACGCAGGGTGACCACCGTGGCCGGGTCGATACGGAAGCCACTCGGGCTCGGCGTATCGAGCACAAAGGTGCCGATGCCATGACGGGTTTCCACCTGCCCGGCCGCCTGCAAACGGGAAATCGCCTCGCGAACCACAGTGCGGCTGACGCCATGGGCATCCATGATCGCCGACTCGGTAGGCAATTTGTCGCCACGCTTGAGTTGTCCGTCGCGAATCTGCTCGGACAGCACCGTCACCAATTCCTGTGCGAGGCTGCGGCGCTTGCGAGGGAGGCGTGGCACGTCGATCGGGTTTTCCATGGTGAACGTCTGTCTCGAGGATTCGGCTGAAAGCGCATCATATCTCATGCGGGTTGTACGATCACCCGGCAAAATAGTACAGCAGGCAACCCTCAAACTACCTGTTGTCTGAACTGGTATTTCTGACAGTAGCTGCTTGTGGATGCGGAAGCTCTACTTGATCAGGAGTTAAGCCGCCGACTCGTTTTCACATCTCCTCAATATGGCGTGCGACATTCAAAAGGACTTAAGCATGACAAGCGAATTAGCGACTCTAAAACGACCTGACATTAGAGAAACTTCAAATTCTGACCTCTACTTAAGCGAGGTTAAAGGCTCTGTCGGTGTTTTGATTCCGCCATACGACGACATGGCTAAAGAACATTTGCTCAAAGTGACTCTGGAGTTTCTTAGCCATAGCGAAACAATAACTTATGAGCGCCCTGTAGCCGAGCAGGACGTAGGCAAAACCATCACGTATGAGGTGTCCAAAGAAATATTTGAGAAGCGAGTGGATCAGTCCGTCAGGATTTCGTATGAAGTCAGGATCGGCAACGACCCGCTAGGAAAATCAGGATACCGCGGCCTGCATATCAATCCCTGAATGAACCAAGCGCCCATTTGATTAGAATGGTCAGAATATCCGCCACTCACCAAAACGGAACAATACCGTTTGGGTGGGTGGCTGTGAGACAGGCGACGTACTTTGTAGCAGTCGCGACAATTACGCGATCACAGTCTGGTCCACCAAATTCCCGTTCTCGATTCGCACGTGCCGCGGATGGAATCGTTTCAAACTGCTTCGATGGCCGACGCTAACGATGCTCAACCCCGGAATTTCATCGATCAGCGCTTGATACAAGCTTGCTTCATCCTCTTCATCCATCGCCGATGTGGCTTCGTCCATGTACAGCCACTGCGGAGCAAACAGCAGCGCCCGGGCGAAGGCCAGACGCTGTTGCTCACCGGGCGACAACATGCGTTGCCAGTGATTGGCTTCATCCAGACGCGATAACAGATGCGGCAGGCGGCAAGTTTCCAAAACGTGAACGTAACGCTCGTCCGGGTAAGAATCGCCAGCCTGTGGATAACTTAACGCTTCGCGCAGCGTGCCAATCGGCAGATAAGGCTTTTGCGGGAGGAACAGATACCGCGCCGCCGGCAGACGAATGCTGCCGTGGCCCGCCGGCCACAAATGACCCATCGCACGCAGCAAGGTCGATTTGCCGCTGCCGGAACGACCGCTGACCATTACCCGGTCGCCCTCCTCCACCGTCATGTCTGCATCGGTCAGCAGATGGCGACCATCGGCCAGATCAAGCCCCAGGTTCTGAACCTGCAACGTAGTACCGGCATGCTGCACATCAATAGCCGGTGCCCGCTCTTCATTGTCAGTCATCGCCTGTCGGAAACTCAGCAAGCGATCACAGGTAGCGCGCCATTCGGCGAGGACTTGATACGCGCTGATAAACCAGCTGAAGTTCTCCTGGACGTTGCCGAAAGCCGAGTTGATCTGCATGAGTTCGCCCAACTCGATCTTGCCGGTGAAGTAGCGCGGCGCGGCAACAATGAAAGGGAAGATGATTGCGATCTGGCCGTAGCCGGAAGTAAAGAAAGTCAGACGCTTGGAGACGCGCATGATGTCCCAGAAATTATGCCAGACCAGGCTAAAGCGATCGCTCAAACGACGGTTTTCGTTCGGCTCGCCGTTGTACAGCGCGATGCTTTCGGCGTTCTCGCGAACGCGCACCATGGAGAAACGCAGGTCCGCCTCGAAGCGTTGTTGATTGTTGCTGAGGCCGATCAGGCGACGCCCGATCAGATGCGTCAGCCAGCTGCCGACGGCGGCGTACACCAACGCACACCAGAACATGTAGCCGGGAATGGTGTAGCCGAACACTTCGATGCTGCCGGACACGCCCCAAAGTATTATCGAGAACGACACCAGGCTAACGATGTTCTGGATCAACCCAAGGCCAAGGCCCAAGGTATTGGCGGTGAATTTGTTAATGTCTTCGGAAATTCGCTGGTCCGGGTTATCGGTGTAACCGCCCTGCTCCAGCTGATAATAATTCTTGTGGCTGAGCCAGCGGGTGAAATGCTTTTCGGTCAGCCAGGCGCGCCAGCGAATGGTCAGCATCTGGGTCAGGTAGAGCCGATATACCGCGCCCAGAATCGCCACCGTGGCGATGCCGCAGAAATACAGGATCAACTGCCAGAACGCTGCCTCGTCCTTTTTCTGAAGCGCGTTGTAAAAATCCTTGTACCAGCTGTTGACCCACACCGAAATCGCCACGCTGAACAACGACAGTGCAATCACGGCGATCAGCAGCGTCCAGGCCTTGCCCTTCTCTTCGCTGCGCCAGTAAGGCGTGATCATTGCCCAGACCTTGCGAAAAAAATCCCCGCGCACGCGATCGTTGACCGCGGAATACTCAGCGTTCTGATTCATGGTGAAGGCTCGATAAGAAAGGAAACGCACACGAACCGATCATAGATGATCGGTTCGGATTGTCGCGAGGCGTGACCGGCATTCGTTCAGCGCAGGTTCAGCGACGGACCGGGCGCTTCTGCAGTTTGCGCTGCAGGGTACGGCGGTGCATGCCCAAGGCCCGTGCAGTGGCGGAGATGTTGCCTTCGTGTTCGGTCAGGACGCGCTGGATATGTTCCCACTGCAGGCGGTCCACCGACATGGGGTTTTCCGGCACCAGCGTGTCGAGGTCGGCATGCTCGGAAAGCAGTGCGGCCAAAACGTCATCGGCATCCGCCGGCTTGCATAGATAATTGCAGGCACCACGCTTGATCGCCTCGACGGCGGTCGCAATGCTCGAATAACCGGTGAGGATCACTACGCGCATTTCCGGGTCGAGTTCGAGCAGTTTCGGCAACAGCACCAGGCCCGAATCACCGTCCATTTTCAGGTCGAGGGCGGCGTAATCCGGGATGTCAGCCTGGGCGATGGTCAGGCCTTCTTCGGCGGAACCGGCGGTGCTCACGCGAAAACCACGACGGGCCATGGCGCGGGCCATCACGCGGGTGAACGTGGCGTCGTCATCTACCAGCAGCAAATGCGGCAGTTCTTCACCTTCGACTTGGATCTCGTCACTCATGTTCGTCTCCTCGGGCGACACGGGGCAGGCGCAGCTCGGTGAGCGTGCCGCCTTCCTCATGACTATAGAGTTTCACTGAGCCGCCAGCGCGTGTCACGCTGGCTTTGCTCAAAAACAGGCCCAGGCCGAAACCTTTGCCCTTGGTGGTAAAAAACGGTTTGCCGATCTGTTCGGCAATGGCCAGCGGCACGCCGGCGCCGTGGTCGCGAATACTGATGGTCAAGTCTTCGGCATTCCAGTCCAGCGTCACCTGCAGCCCGTCGGGGCAGGCGTCGGCGGCGTTGTTCAGCAGATTCAACAGCGCCTGTGTCAGGTCCGGCGGCGGCGCCATGCGCGGCACGGCGCCCTGACCGAGACGCTGGAAGCGATAGCTGGCCTCCGGACGCATCAGGTGCCAGCGGTTCAGCGCTTCGTCGAGCCAGTCGGTGACGTCCTGCATTTCCACGGCCAAACGACGATTTGCCTCGGCGGCGCGCACCAACTGCTGCAGGGTTTCCTTGCACAGTTTGACCTGATCCTGCAGCACGCTGAGGTCGTCTTGCAGCAAGGGGTCGTGATGGTCCTGACGCATCTCTTTGAGAAGCACGCTCATGGTCGCCAACGGCGTGCCCAACTCATGGGCGGCGCCTGCAGCCTGGGTCGCGACGGCTAGCAATTGCTGATCGCGCAAGCCTTCTTCGCGACGAATTGCACGCAGTTCGTCCTGACGACGCAGCTCTTCCGCCATGCGTGCAGCAAAAAAGGTGATGACGGCAGCAGCCAGCGCAAAACTCAGCCACATCCCGTAGACCTGCAGGTTTTCCCGAGCGATCGGAAAAGTCTGCAGCGGGTAGAAGCGCGCCAGCAGCAAGGTGTACATCGTCAGCGCAATGCCCGAGAGGATCACCGAATAACGCCACGGCAACGTCACCGCAGCAATCGTTAGCGGCACCAGGTAATAAGAGACAAACGGGTTGGTCGAACCGCCGGAGAAGTACAGCAAGGCGCTGTGAATAAACAGGTCACACGCCAGTTGCACGGCATATTCAAGCTCGGTGACCGGCCAACTGGTGCGCAGGCGAATCGCGGTGAACGCACACAGCAGCATCGAGCAGCCGAGGGTGGCGGCCAGTTGGAACCAGGGCAGCGGCAGCAAGTCGAGCCAGTAAGCCAGACCCACCGAACCGGCCTGCGCGGCCAGGACCAACGTGCGGATAAAGGTCAGGCGCCAGAGGTTCTGACGAGTCGCGGAAGTGATTTGAACGGGGGCGAGCATGAGCTCTCCTGATGAGCGCTGCAGGCGGATCGCAGGGAGTATAACCAAGCGCGGGGGCTGGCAGGCAAAAGTGCGGCAAACGGCCACATGGTGCCCGCGAAGTATTTTCACTGTGGCGAGGGAGCTTGCTCCCGTTCGGCAGCGCAGCAGACGCAAATCGGCTGGCTCGGTTCGACTGTTGGATCGCCGAAGCCGGTTCAGGCCTGCTTCGCAGTCCAGCGGGAGCAAGCTCCCTCGCCACAAAAAGCCACCACCACCAGCCGAATCATCTGTATAGAAGTTGTAACTGTGCGAACCGGATCAATAACGCTAGAGTCTGATGGTTTTGACGCAGGTTGGGACCTTACCCCTGCGCAATGTCCAAGGAGTTTTCATGCACAGTTTCCGCCGCAGCGCCGCCCTTCTTGCACTCAGCGCTGGCACCGTCGCCAGCCTCCCGGCCCTGGCCGTCGACGAGCTGCATTACAACCAGATCTCCCTGCGTGCCGAAGTCAGTCAGGAAGTCGCCCGCGACCTGATGATCGTGACGCTCTATACCGAAGAACAAAACACCGACCCGGCCAAGCTCGCTGCCGACGTCAGCACCACTATGAATAAGGCCCTGGCCCAGGCCAAGCAAGTCAAAGACATCACCCTGCGCCAGGGCAGCCGCAACAGCTACCCGATCTACGACACCAAAGGCCAGAAAATCACCGGCTGGCGCGAGCGCTCCGAACTGCGCCTCGAAAGCTCCGACTTCGCCGCCCTGTCGAAACTGACCGGCGAACTGCTGACCGACCTGAAAATGGGCGGCATGGATTTCGCCATCGCCACACCAACCCGCAAAGCCAGCGAAGACACACTGCTTAAAGAAGCCGTCAGCGCCTTCAAGGCCCGCGCGCAACTGGCTACCGATGCACTCGGCGGCAAGAGCTACAAAATCGTCAACCTGAATCTCAACAGCAACGGCTACCCACAACCGTACATGCGTGGGCCGATGATGATGAAAGCGGCCAGCATGGATTCCGCCCCGGTCACCCCTGAAGTTGAAGCCGGCACCAGCCAGGTCAGCATGACGGCGGATGGGTCGATTGAAGTGTTGATGCCTTGATTTCATTACCCGCATGACAGAACGGCGATCACCGAGGTGATCGCCGTTTTTTTTTGCACGGTTGGGATTGAAGAGTGCGCTGTGGCTGGAGATTTCGGAGGGGCGAATGACGCCATCGCGAGCAAGCTTGCTCCTACAGATCAAATGCATCCCGCGTGCCCCCCCTTCTAACCACTCAAGGCCGAGCGTTAGCTCGCCTGTCGCCCTTGATCTTGGCGTCCCCTCGGAAGGCCGAGTGGAGGTTCTGCGCAGTGGGTAACCCGGCATGGATGCCGGGTTAGGCGCGCACGGCCAAGGATGGCCGATCGCGCCGGGCCCACGGAGCAGGACCGGAGCGAGGGCATGGCGAGCCTAAGCGAGCCACCGGACGTCAGGAACAAGAGCGCTTGGTTACTTGGCGCTTCTCCAAGTGACCCGCTGTAAAAGCGGAACCCATATCCGCTTCACTGAAAAAACGGATATGCACACCGGAACCAAACTCACGGCCACCTGACACACCAACTCCGCAGACATCGTCACACCGAAAAAGGGACAAAAACCCTCCCCCCACCCAGGTATAAATAAGTAACACCCCGCGCCATGACAGTGCATAAGCCACCCCGGTTGCCCCTCCCAAGCGCACAGGTTGCACCGAAAAAAACCCGCGCAAACGGTCAAATGCGCCAAAATTTACAGATATGCGACATTAAGGTACGCCCGTGCCACTGTTTAAGGCCCGCAACCGCTCTGGAACTTGCATTGGGTATGGCCCCTGCATAAGTATCCGCAGGCACGACTCACGAGGTCGTCCTCTAATTCCAAAAATGACAACAAATCATGAGGCCACCATGCTTAAACACGCGGTCATTCCGTTTTTAGTCGGCGCAAGCTTGTTAGCCAGCGCACCTTTCGCCCAAGCGGCGACTAACCTGGTGTTCTGCTCCGAAGGGAGCCCGGCCGGTTTCGATCCTGGTCAGTACACCACCGGAACCGACTTCGACGCCTCTGCAGAAACCATGTTCAACCGCCTCACCCAGTTTGAGCGCGGCGGCACCGCCGTGATTCCTGGCCTGGCGACCAAATGGGACATCTCTGACGATGGCCTGACGTACACCTTCCACCTGCGTGAAGGCGTCAAGTTCCACACCACCCCGTACTTCAAGCCCACTCGCGAATTCAACGCAGACGACGTGCTGTTCACCTTTAATCGCATGATTAACAAGGATGACCCGTTCCGCAAAGCGTACCCGACCGAATTCCCGTACTTCACCGACATGGGGATGGACACCAACATCACCAATATCGAAAAAGTCGACGACCACACCGTCAAGTTCACTCTGAAAGATGTCGACGCCGCGTTCATCCAGAACATGGCGATGAGCTTCGCCTCGCTGCAATCCGCCGAGTACGCTGCCCAGCTGCTCAAGGACGGCAAGGCTGCGGACATCAACCAGAAGCCGGTCGGCACGGGTCCGTTCGTGTTCAAGAGCTACCAGAAGGACTCCAACATCCGTTACACCGGCAACAAGGATTACTGGAAGCCTGACGACGTCAAGATCGACAACCTGATCTTCGCCATCACCACCGACCCGTCGGTGCGCATCCAGAAGCTGAAGAAAAATGAGTGCCAGGTCACCCTGTTCCCTCGTCCGGCAGATTTGAAAGCATTGCGTGAAGACAAGACCCTGAAGCTGCCTGAACAGGCCGGTTTCAACCTGGGTTACATCGCCTACAACGTGATGGACAAGATCAAGGGCAGTGATCAGCCAAACCCGATGGCCCAACTGAAAGTGCGTCAGGCACTGGATATGGCCGTCAACAAACAGCAGATCATCGACTCCGTTTACCAGGGCGCTGGTCAATTGGCGGTCAACGCCATGCCACCGACCCAGTGGTCTTACGACACCACCATCAAGGACACGCCGTACAACCCTGAGAAAGCCAAAGAGTTGCTCAAGGAAGCCGGCATCAAGGAAGGCACCGAGATCAACCTGTGGGCGATGCCGGTTCAGCGTCCTTACAACCCGAACGCCAAACTGATGGCTGAAATGCTGCAGTCCGATTGGGCCAAGGTTGGCATCAAGGCGAAGATCGTGACCTACGAATGGGGCGAGTACATCAAGCGCTCCAAGGGCGGCGAAAACGGCGCGATGCTGATTGGTTGGAGCGGCGACAACGGTGACCCGGACAACTGGCTCAACGTGCTGTTCGGCTGCGACTCGCTGGAAGGCAACAACTTCTCCAAATGGTGCGACAAGAAGTTTGACGACATCGTTAAACAAGCCAAGCGCACTTCGGATCAGGGCAAACGCACTGAGCTGTACAAACAGGCGCAACACGTCCTCAAGGACGCCGTGCCGATGACACCTATCGCTCACTCGACGGTGTTCCAACCCATGCGCAACAATGTGCAGGACTTCAAGATCAGCCCATTTGGCTTGAACTCCTTCTACGGCGTCAGCGTCAGCAAATAAGAGATGGCAACGGCGGCGTTTATGACGTCGCCGTTGTTTTTTCTGTCGAGAATGTAGGAATACGCCTACGTCCAAATCCTCTGCGCAATCAGCCAGGTTCTAGGACGCGTCGCTTTTTCCCACAAGTCATTCGGACTTTTCGCATTTACTGCCGGAGCCACGGTTCATACCGTCGGGATCCGACCAGTGCTCTTGTGGATTCTCGGTTTTCGCTGCGTGGCATGGCTTGAAATCAATGGTGCCGACCTGCGTCTCCGGGCGGAAGGTCAGCACATTGTCAAAACACTGAATAAGAGAGCGATATGCGCCATTCCTTGGTTTTCTCCGCACTGCTGTGCACTGGCCTGCTGGCCGCCAGTTCGTTCAGCCAGGCCGCCAACAACAGCCTGGTGTTCTGCTCCGAAGGCAGCCCGGCGGGTTTCGACACCGCGCAATACACGACCGCGACCGATAACGATGCCGCCGAGCCGTTGTACAACCGCCTGGCCGAATTCGAAAAAGGCGCGACCAATGTCGTACCAGGCCTGGCGACAAGCTGGGACATTTCCGAGGACGGCCTCAAGTACACCTTCCACCTGCGCGAAGGCGTGAAATTTCACACAACCAAGTACTTCACGCCGACCCGTGATTTCAACGCCGACGACGTGCTGTTCACGTTTAATCGCATGCTTGATCCGCAACAGCCTTTCCGTAAGGCTTATCCGACCGAATTCCCGTATTTCAACGGAATGAGCCTGAACAAGAACATCGCCAAGGTCGAGAAGACCGGGCCGCTGACCGTGGTGATGACGCTCAACAGCGTTGACGCTGCGTTCATCCAGAACATCGCCATGAGCTTCGCAGCGATCCTGTCCGCCGAATACGCCGACAAGTTGCTGGCCGAAGGCAAGCCGAGCGACATCAACCAGAAGCCGATCGGCACTGGCCCGTTCGTGTTCAAGAGCTATCAGAAAGATTCCAACATCCGTTACACCGGCAATAAGCAGTACTGGGACCCGAGCCGGGTCAAACTCGACAACCTGATTTTCGCGATCAACACCGACGCTTCAGTACGTGTGCAAAAGCTCAAGGCCAACGAGTGCCAGATCACGCTGCACCCGCGCCCGGCCGATGTCGCGGCGTTGAAGAACGACAGCAAACTTAAACTGATCGAGAAGCCTGGCTTCAACCTCGGCTACATCGCCTACAACGTGCGCCACAAGCCGTTCGATCAGCTTGAAGTGCGTCAGGCGCTGGACATGGCGGTGAACAAGCAAGGCATTCTCAACGCGGTTTACCAAGGTGCTGGCCAACTGGCCGTCAACGCCATGCCGCCGACGCAATGGTCCTACGACGAGACGATCAAGGACGCCGCCTACAACCCGGAAAAAGCCAGGGAATTGCTCAAGGCTGCCGGCGTCAAGGAAGGCACCGAGATCACTCTGTGGGCGATGCCTGTGCAACGTCCTTACAACCCGAACGCCAAGTTGATGGCCGAGATGCTGCAGGCCGACTGGGCGAAAATCGGCCTCAAGGTGAAAATCGTCAGCTACGAATGGGGCGAGTACATCAAGCGCACCAAGAATGGCGAGCACGACGTCAGCCTGATCGGTTGGACCGGTGACAATGGCGACCCGGACAACTGGCTCGGCACGCTGTACAGCTGCGACGCCATCGGCGGCAACAACTACTCCATGTGGTGCGATCCGGCTTACGACAAGTTGATCAAGCAGGCCAAGATTGTCACCGACCGCGACCAGCGCACCGTGCTTTATAAACAGGCGCAACAGTACCTCAAGCAGCAAGTACCGATCACACCGGTCGCGCACTCAACGGTCAACCAGCCGTTGAGCGCCAAAATTGAAGGATTCAAAGTGAGTCCATTCGGCCGCAACGTGTTCTCGGGTGTCAGCCTGGAAAAATAATCGTCATTTGAAACGCCGGGGGCGCAGTGCGCCCCCAAGCGAGCGTATTGCCGCAATTCGCCAGTTTGGCGTTGAGCAAACGTTTGCGATGCCTGAAGAGTTCCACACCAATAAGCCGGATCGCCAAGAAGACCGGCAATAAAAAAAAGAAACCAAGGAGCTTTACCCATGAAACTGAGCAGCACCGCATTATTGGCCCTGGCCATCAGCAGCGTAACCGCTACGGCCTACGCAGAATCTCAAAGCCAGGCTTTCACTCCGGTAACCGTGAAGGAAAAGAGCGCCCAGAGCGAAGCCACCGGCTTCGTCGAAGGTCAATCGATCACCGGCACCACGCGTAACTGGTATGCGAACGAGCAACTCAAGCGTGGCGGTAAATTTGCCTACACCAAAAACGGTTCGCTGGCCGAGACTGATCGCCGTATCAACTGGGTCCAGGGCACCATCCTCAAGTACAACTCGGGCTTCACTGAAGGCACAGTCGGTTTCAGCACTGAAGTCGCCGCGTACAACGCTGTTGCGCTGGAGCGCGATCGCGAGAACATGGCTTCAGGCAATGGCGGCGCACCGAAAACCGGCGTTGCTTCGGGTAACAACCGTACGCTGACCGAAAAAGGCGGCGATGCCGTGGGCCAGTGGAGCAAACTCGGTCTGGCCAACGTCAAGGCGCGCTTCTCCGGCACCACCCTGACCGCCGGCCGCCAGAGCTACAGCAGCCCGCAAGTCGACACCATCGGCAACCGCGCACTGCCTTCGAGTTTCCAGGGCGTGAGCCTCAATGTCGCGGAGCTGGAAAACCTGACGTTTGACGCCGCGACCTTCGACCGCGTCTCGCCGCGTACCGAGCAGAGCCTGCGCAAATTCCGCACCGAGTACGCAAACGGTCGTGCAGAAGCTGATCACATCTACACCGGCGGCATCACCTATACGCCATTCGCCAGCCTGACCACCAGCCTGTGGGCGACCCAGGCCGAAGATATCTGGAACCAGTACTACTTCGGCGCCACTCACGTGCTGGGCGACAGCTCGGTGCTGAGCCTGACCACCGGCTTCAACTACTACAAGACTCAGGAAGAAGGCAAAGCGCTGATCGGCGACATCGACAACGACACCTACTCCCTCTCGTTCGGTCTGACCCACCAGGCCCACAGCCTGACCTTCTCGTATCAGGAAGTGAACGGTAACGAATACTTCGATTACCTGAACGAAACCAACGGCATCTACCTGGCCAACTCCCTGCTGTCCGACTTCAACGGCCCGAACGAGAAATCGTTCCAGGTCGCCTATGGTCTGAACATGGCTGAATACGGTGTGCCGGGCCTGAAGTTCAACATCTATCAGGCACGCGGCTGGGGCATCGACGGCACGCACTACACCGGCAACAAAGGCGTGATTGGCAAAGGTTACGACGGTGTCCAGGAGCAGGATGGCGAACACCATTACGAATACGGTATTGGTGCTACATACGCCGTGCAAAGCGGCCCGCTCAAAGCCACCACTGTGCGCGCAACCTACACCGCTCACCGCGCCAGCGAGAACCAGTCCGATGGCAGTATCAACGAGTTCCGTCTCGTGACGACCATCCCGTTCAACATTCTGTAAGACCCCTGCCGAACGGCGGATTCAGTGATGAGTCGGCCGTTCGGCTTTTGTCCTTCAACTGATTGCAGAGGGTTCTTGATGAAAATGCTTCCCCTACGTGCGGCCATTGCGGCCGCGTTGCTGAGTGTGGCGGTCGGCGTTTCGGCCAAACCGCTGGTGGTTTGCACCGAAGCCAGCCCGGAAGGCTTCGACATGGTCCAGTACACCACTGCAGTCACCGCCGATGCCGTGGCCGAGACCATCTTCAATCGTCTGGCCGACTTCAAGCCGGGCACTACGGACGTGATCCCAGCGCTGGCCGATTCCTGGGACATCAGTGAAGACGGGCTGACGTACACGTTTCACCTGCGCAAAGGCGTCAAATTTCACACCACCGAATATTTCAAGCCGACCCGCGACATGAACGCCGACGATGTGGTCTGGAGTTTTCAGCGTCAGCTGGACCCGAATCACCCGTGGCACAAGTTGTCGAGCGTGGGCTTTCCGTACTTTGAAAGCATGGGCTTCAAGGAGCTGCTGAAAAGTGTCGAGAAGGTTGACGACAGTACCGTCAAGTTCACCCTGACCCGTCGCGAAGCGCCTTTCCTGGCAGACATTGCCATGGCGTTCTCGTCGATCTACTCCGCCGAATACGCCGACCAGTTGCTCAAGGCCGGCAAGACCGGTGACCTCAACAACAAACCCGTCGGCACCGGGCCGTTCATTTTCCAGCGCTATAACAAAGACGCGCAGGTGCGCTTCAAGGCCAACCCGGAATACTTCCGCGGCAAGCCACCGGCCGATGCGCTGATCCTGGCGATTGCCACCGACAACAATGTGCGCCTGCAGAAACTCAAGGCCAACGAATGTCAGGTGGCGTTGTATCCAAAACCAGACGACATTCCGAGCATCAAGAAAGACAGCAACCTGAAAGTCGATGAAATGAACGCGATGACCGTCGCCTATATCGCCATGAATACCACCCACAAATATTTGAGTGATGTGCGCGTGCGTAAAGCCATCGACATCGCCTTCGACAAGGAAGCGGCGGTCAACGCGCTGTTTGGCAAAGGTAATGCGACGGTCGCGGTCAACCCGTACCCGGACACCCTGCTGGGCTACAACCACAGCCTCAAAAACCCGCCGCGTGATCTCGACAAGGCCCGTGCCCTGTTGAAGGAAGCCGGCGTACCGGAAGGCACGGTGTTAACCCTGTTCACCCGTAACGGCGGCGGTCCCACCAACCCGAATCCTATGCTCGGCGCGCAAATGATGCAGGCCGATCTCGCCAAGGTCGGCATCAAGATCGACATCCGCGTGATGGAGTGGGGCGAAATGCTCAAGCGCGCGAAGAACGGCGAGCATGATTTGGTGTCTGCCGGATGGGCGGGCGATAACGGTGACCCGGATAACTTCCTCACGCCTATGCTCAGTTGCGAAGCGGCGAAGAACGGCGAAAACTACGCGCGCTGGTGCAATGACAAGTTTCAAACCCTGCTTGATCAGGCCCGCGCCAAGGTTGATCAGGCTGAACGCGCAGCACTCTACGAACAGGCCCAGGTTATTTTTAATCAGGATCAACCGTGGATCAGCATCGCACACACTAGAATGTTCACCGCAATGCGCAACAACGTAGAGGGCTATCAGATTAGCCCCCTCACCACTAATAACTTCGCCACCACCCAGGTGAAGTAGATAAGAAAACTCCCGGCGTCTCTGACACCAGGGACGCCAGGCACGCCTAACCGGCTGATGAGGTACACCACACGATGTTTAGTTTTATTGCCCGCCGACTGGGGTTACTGATCCCCACGTTTTTCGGCATCACCTTGCTGACTTTCGCGTTGATTCGCATGATCCCCGGCGACCCCGTGGAAGTGATG
This sequence comes from Pseudomonas sp. TMB3-21, assembly GCF_054898145.1. Lineage (NCBI taxonomy): Bacteria > Pseudomonadati > Pseudomonadota > Gammaproteobacteria > Pseudomonadales > Pseudomonadaceae > Pseudomonas > Pseudomonas sp. TMB3-21. The sequence continues at coordinate 696,885 of NZ_CM142718.1, forward strand.
ATGGGCGAACGTCGGGTCGATCCCGAAATGCATGCTCAGGCAATGGAACGCCTTGGTCTCAACAAACCGTTGTATGCCCAGTACCTGGATTACATTGGCAAACTGGCTCAAGGCGATCTTGGCGAGTCCCTGCGCACGCGTGAAAGCGTCTGGAACGAATTCAGTTCTCTGTTCCCCGCGACCCTGGAACTGTCCCTGGCCGCGCTGCTGTTCGCCGGCATTCTGGGCCTGCTGGCCGGTGTGATCGCGGCACTCAAACGAGGATCCCTGTTCGACCATGGGGTGATGGGCATCTCCCTCGCGGGATATTCGATGCCGATCTTCTGGTGGGGGCTGATCCTGATCATGTTCTTCTCGGTATCCCTGGGCTGGACCCCGGTGTCCGGGCGGATCGACCTGCTCTACGACATCGAGCCGCGCACCGGTTTCATGCTGATCGACACGCTGCTGGCCGATGAGCCGGGCGCGTTCCTTGATGCGCTGCACCACCTGATCCTGCCGGCCATCGTGCTCGGCACCATTCCGCTGGCGGTTATTGCGCGGATGACCCGTTCCTCGATGCTCGAAGTGCTGCGCGAAGATTACATCCGCACTGCCCGCGCCAAAGGCCTGTCGCCCACGCGCGTGGTGTTCGTGCACGGTTTGCGCAACGCGCTGATTCCGGTACTGACCGTGGTTGGCCTGCAAGTCGGCACGCTGCTGGCCGGTGCGGTGCTGACCGAGACCATTTTCTCGTGGCCCGGCATCGGCAAGTGGCTGATCGAAGCCATTGGCGCGCGGGATTATCCCGTGGTGCAAAACGGCATCCTGCTCATCGCCTGCCTGGTGATTCTGGTCAACTTCGTGGTGGACATCCTCTACGGCTTTGCCAACCCACGCATCCGTCATCAGCGCTGAGATCATGACCATGACCACTCCAACTCCATCGGTAGCAGTCGATCAAAGCCTGCTGTACCCGTCGCCGTACAAAGAATTCTGGCAAGCCTTCTCCAAGAACAAAGGCGCCGTTGCCGGCCTGATGTTCATGACCCTGATCGTGTTCTGCGCGATCTTCGCCCCGTGGGTCGCACCGCATGACCCGAGCGAGCAATACCGCGATTTCCTGCTGACCCCGCCATCGTGGCTGGAAGGTGGGCAGATCCAGTTTCTGCTCGGCACCGATGAGCTGGGTCGAGACCTGCTGTCGCGCTTGATCGAAGGTTCGCGCCTGTCGCTGCTGATCGGTTTGTCGTCGGTGGTGATGTCGCTGATTCCGGGCATCCTGCTGGGTCTGTTTGCCGGTTTCTTCCCGCGCTTGCTCGGCCCGACCATCATGCGTCTTATGGACATCATGCTGGCGCTGCCTTCACTGCTGCTGGCCGTGGCGATTGTCGCCATCCTCGGCCCTGGCCTGATCAACACCGTGATCGCTATCGCCGTGGTGTCCCTGCCGTCGTACGTGCGCCTGACCCGCGCTGCGGTGATGGGCGAACTGAACCGCGACTACGTGACCGCCGCCCGCCTCGCCGGTGCCGGCCTGCCCCGTCTGATGTTCATCACCGTGCTGCCCAACTGCATGGCGCCGCTGATCGTTCAGGCTACCTTGAGTTTCTCCTCGGCGATTCTCGATGCCGCGGCACTGGGCTTCCTTGGTCTTGGCGTACAACCGCCAACGCCTGAGTGGGGCACCATGCTGGCTTCGGCTCGCGACTACATCGAACGCGCCTGGTGGGTGGTAAGTCTGCCGGGTCTGACCATTTTGCTCAGCGTGCTGGCAATCAACTTGATGGGTGACGGCCTGCGCGATGCGCTGGACCCGAAACTCAAGAACGCCGCCTGAGGAGATTCAAAAATGTCACTGTTGGAAATCAAGAATCTCAACGTTCGCTTTGGCGACAAGAATGCCGTGCCGGTGGTCGACGGGCTGGACATCTCCGTCGACAAGGGCGAAGTGCTGGCCATCGTTGGCGAATCGGGTTCGGGTAAATCCGTGACCATGATGGCGCTGATGGGCCTGATCGAGCACCCGGGCATCGTCACCGCTGACGCGCTGAATTTCGACGGCAAGAACATGCTCAAGCTGAGCAATCGTCAGCGTCGGCAAATCGTCGGCAAGGACCTGGCGATGGTTTTCCAGGACCCGATGACCGCGCTGAACCCCAGCTACACCGTCGGCTTCCAGATCGAAGAAGTGCTGCGTCTGCACCTGAAAATGTCGGGCAAGCAGGCGCGTAAACGTGCCATCGAGCTGCTGGAAAAAGTCGAGATCCCGGGCGCCGCGAGCCGTATGGACGCTTACCCGCATCAACTGTCCGGCGGCATGAGCCAGCGTGTCGCCATCGCCATGGCGATTGCCGGCGAACCGAAACTGCTGATCGCCGACGAACCGACGACGGCCCTCGACGTGACGATTCAGGCGCAGATCATGGACCTGCTGCTGGCGTTGCAGAAAGAACAGAACATGGGCCTGGTGCTGATCACCCACGACCTCGCGGTCGTTGCCGAAACCGCTCAGCGCGTATGCGTGATGTACGCCGGGCAAGCGGTGGAAGTCGGTCAGGTGCCGCAACTGTTCGACATTCCGGCGCACCCTTACAGCGAAGCGCTGCTCAAGGCGATTCCGGAACACAGCCTCGGCGAGTCGCGCCTGGCCACGCTGCCGGGCATCGTTCCTGGCCGTTATGACCGCCCGCAAGGTTGCCTGCTGTCGCCACGCTGCCCCTACGTGCGGGACAACTGCCGCACCGAACGTCCGGCCCTCGACCCGAAAAGCAACAGCCTCGCCCGCTGCTTCTACCCGCTGAATCAGGAGGTGGCGTAATGGCCGTCGTACTTACCGCCCGCGACCTGACCCGTCACTACGAAGTGTCCCGCGGCCTGTTCAAGGGCCATGCGACCGTGCGCGCCTTGAACGGTGTGTCGTTCGAACTGGAAGCCGGCAAGACCCTCGCTGTCGTTGGTGAATCCGGTTGCGGCAAATCCACCCTCGCCCGTGCCCTGACGCTGATCGAAGAACCGTCCTCGGGCTCTTTGAAAATCGCCGGGCAGGAAGTGGCCGGCGCCGACAAGGCTCAACGCAAACAGCTGCGCAAAGACGTGCAGATGGTGTTTCAAAGCCCGTACGCTTCGTTGAACCCACGACAGAAAGTCGGTGATCAACTTGCCGAACCGCTGCTGATCAACACCAACATGAGCGCCAGCGAACGTCGCGAGAAAGTCCAGGCGATGATGAAGCAGGTTGGTTTGCGCCCTGAGCATTACCAGCGTTATCCGCACATGTTCTCCGGCGGCCAGCGCCAGCGGATCGCCCTCGCCCGCGCCATGATGCTGCAGCCGAAAGTGCTGGTGGCGGACGAACCGACTTCGGCGCTGGACGTGTCGATTCAGGCGCAGGTGCTGAACCTGTTCATGGATCTGCAGCAGGAATTCAACACCGCCTACGTGTTCATTTCGCACAACCTGGCGGTGGTGCGTCACGTCGCCGACCATGTGATGGTGATGTACCTCGGCCGCCCCGTGGAAATGGGCCCGAAAGAGGATATCTATACCCGTCCCCTGCACCCGTACACCCAGGCACTGTTGTCGGCAACTCCGACCATCCACCCGGATCCGGACAAACCGAAAATCAAGATTGTAGGCGAATTGCCGAATCCGCTGAATCCGCCGTCGGGTTGCGCGTTTCATAAGCGTTGCCCGTATGCGACAGAGCGGTGCAGCACGGAAGAGCCGCTGTTACGTCTGGTCGACAGTCGGCAGGTGGCGTGTCATTACGCCGAGCAATTTGTGGATGGTGCTGCGTAAGCAAGTCCGGAGGCAGATGCAAAACCTGTAGGAGCTAGCCTGCTAGCGATGGCGATAAATCAGTCAATAATTCTGCCGACTGACACACCGTAATCGCTAGCAGGCTAGCTCCTACAGGGATTGGTGTCCTGCTCAAAAAACCTCTTCTACTCCGACTTTGGAAATAAGCCGGGATAGCAGAGGTTTTCTTTTGCCCGCAAATCAAGTCTGGCTATCGTCATCGTCCATCGTATCGTCATCATCCCCGCTTTCATCGTCCGTATCAGTGGTCGTCGCGGCGATCATCATTTCGCTGTAAGTGCTCTGCCCGTTCGACGCCTGCTTGTCATGATCCGGGCACTCGGCCCAGGCCGATGACGAACCCAGCGCCAACAGCACCAACACCTTCAGCAACACCACACCTCGTACAAACATATTCATAGCCGATCCCTCCTGCTTGTCAGCAGCGAACCCGTACGCCGTGACGTTGCAAGAAATCTGGTTGTAAACCGCTTCGGGTTCTCAGAGTAGGACTGTGATGATGGGCGTGAATTTAATGCATCGGCAGAATGGTTTGGAATAATGGGTATAGCCAGATCAGGTAAAGACTGGATGTTTCCTGGCAGTGGCCATGTAGATCAGCGGTGTAGACAGAAGCGCCAAAAGTGCACTTGCCACCCAGACGCTGTGCCCGCCGAAGTGACCGTAAAGTTGACCGCCCAGCGTCGGTGAAAGCAACGCGCTCGCGCTCCAGCACATCGAGAAAAGCCCAAAGTACTGCCCGCTTTTCCGGGATTGTGCGTGCTGCATCACCAGCACGTTCAAGGTCGGCATGAAGAGAATCTCGCCCAGTGTCCAGATAACCGTTGAGAGGCAGAGAAAAACTACCCCCGAGCCTAAGGGCAACATACCGAGACCACAGGCCAGCAGCATACTGCCCGCCAGCAGTTGCCAGCGGGGCCCCCATCGCTCACTCCAATGAGAGATCGGAATTTGCAGTACCACCACCAGCACTGCATTGAGCGCGAATTGCCATCCGATGACTTCAGTACCGAGTCGGTAATAGTCAAGTAAGTAGTTGCCCAGCATGCTGTAGACGGGCTCGAACGCGAGGCCAAGCAAAACTGCTGCGCTCACTAACCAGAGGAAAGGCTTATCTCTGAAAGGTACGTTCGACCCCGCTGCACTTGGACGCATCTCATCCGCCCGCATGACCCCTCGATGCAGTGTCGCCCTGACAAACCAGGCTAACGCCAACAGGGTCATTGCGGCGCTGAGATAAAATACCCAGCGAAAATCAACGTGCGCAAGACTGCCCCCCACGACTCCCGCGACAGCCATGCCGAGATTGCTCGCAACCCGGTTCAATGATTGCGCACGAGCCTGTCGTTCGGTCTCGCAATACTCCATGATCAACCGCTGATGGAGTGTGCGAATCGCCCCATCAAGTACCCCGCTGACAATAAGCAATGCGGCCAGCAAGAACACATCAGTGACCAGTCCCAACAAAACCAGAATCCAGGCAGAGTTAAAAAACAGTGCGGCTGTGAGGCGAGTTGTCGAGAAATAATCACTCAACACTCCTCCAGCCATCGACCCGATCAGTAACCCTGCACCGTACCCGGACAACATCCAGCCCACTGTTTCAATCGGCAACCCCAGCGCCTGGCGTAGATATAGCGCCATGAACAGTTTGACCATGGCGCTCAACCGGCTGATGAATATCAACGCAGCCAACACCCAGGCCATTGAACAGAAATAGCCCTCCGGCCGGAATACGTGCATGAACCGATCAGACATGCCATTGATCCAGGTTGTGCAGGATTTCGCTGGCGATGCCTTTTGACGCGCAAGGGATGTCCAATCGAGCCTTATGCTGTGAGTCAAAAAAGTACTGCGCCTGCAAATGACCCGCGCCGTCTACACCGATCAGCGGGTTGTTTATGAGAAATTGTCTGACGGATGAGGACTCCATCTTTGCTCGTATCAATAAACGCTATGCACCGAATGCATTTTCAGGAATAACCGCCATCGCACCGAAGCGCTTCTTGTATTGGAAAGTTCCTTTGCTTAGAAATGGTTCGCATCCTTGAAAGTCGACACAATCTATCGACGGCTGGCTGGATGCCCACTCAAGGATCGAGTGATAGACGTAATTCTGTGCCCCGTTTGATCGGTAAATGGTCGCTCCATTTTTTACGCCAATAAGGCGGGCGTTAAGCGTGCGTGTTGCCTCATCTATCTGCGAGATACTCCCTGCCACCCATTCCCCCTTCAAACTAATTCGAAACAACACTCCCCGTTTAAACAGGTCGAGATACGCTTTTTCCTCCGGCACGCTGCGGGCGTGGCAGCCGTAGCGAGTCTGCATTGTTGGAACATGCATGGAGCGATAGAAAACCAAGAAGTCTCCATCATCATGTGACACATCAAAATCGAAGCCTTGACCTATCAATTGAACGCGACGCTTATTTTCCCGATTGGAGAGCTGGCGAATTGTGTGCTCCCATCCCGAAGAAACATCGACTTTCTGATGTATCCTGCTTACTCCCAAGATATCGCCACTGCGGTGGCAATGCCGAACAAGCTCCTTAGGGGCCAGCAATAAGCAAATCTCGGTCTGTTGATGCGCTATGAAATCATCAAGCTCGCTCCACTCCAGGATGCCTTCCCTCTCTGAAATTGAATGTTCAAAAAAACACTGCGCCACGAACGGGGCGATATAGACCAAGCCTTCCTCCAGCCCCACATAAACAAGGGATGCAACCGATCCGGTTTTAGACCGGCCCTTGTAAATGCAGAAATGGCATACAACTTCCAAACGTGCGAAGGGTTCAGTGCTCATAGGTGAACGGGACTGCGAAACCAATCCATCATCTCTTCAGCGCTGCCTATAACGGTCAAGCCGTCAGCCGGGATGGCTTCATATTCCCCACGGCAGTAGCTGCCCGATGCGTGAATGGTGCAACCGTCTATTCCCTTTAGAAGTTTTCGATCAATTGCGTTCAAGCAGCCCGTCATGGCCATCGCCAAAGACCACTCTTTCAAGTCTCGAGGATCGTTAGGCAACCTGACAGGCGTATTTGCCAGCAACTGAACGCACTCGGCATACCGTTGCATGCACTCATGCAGCGAGACTACAATTCCTGACCCGCCATTCGCTTTGACCAACGCAGTCATTTCTACTGCGGTAGGTGGCAGGTGTGTGTAAAACGTAGGTTCAAGAACCTCGTCAGGATCCCAGGTTGTCGCCGGAAAGTGCGCAGATTCCGACTGCTCCCACAGGCCGTTAACTGTCTGCGTGTAACGCGGGAAAGACCCTCTCTCGAAATTCCCGTCGAGCAAGTGCAGAACCATGTCACTAGTGGCCAGATGCTGGACTAACAAAAACGCAGGGCTGGAAACTTGGGTTCTCTGCCGCTTCAACTCTTCTATGCCTGAGCAATAACCCAGCAGCCCATATGCGCTCGACACCGCATGCACATGTGCAGTCTTGCGATCTGTGTTCCATGCGTCGCCATACTCGAAGTCAAAAAATGCACGGGCCTGGTCGGAAAACCGGTAGTTCTCAAGTCGCAGTGAATGCCACAATTTCGAATCCATTAACGGACTATGATTGAACAGCTCCTTGAATCGCTGCCCGACGACCTTCACTGCTTCCGGCGATTAGGTATCAAGCACGAATACAGGATTCAAAATCCGCAAGCCGGGATCATCGTAGAGCTCGGTTTTTCGCAATTTGCTGACAGTCTGAGCGGGCGTTAGCGTGATAATACGTAACTGTTCCCGGTGCACTAGCTTTGTCTGTACCGCACGCAATACCGCATCTCGCAGTGCAATTGCTTTATTGCCCGAGGACGGGGAGAACAAGAGGACATTTTCGCCTGTTTCCTGAATATGCCTAATGGCTCTCGCTACGATCAACGTTGAGGCAAAAGTCTTTGTAGTCTGAGTACCGGCATTTTGCCTGAGGTCGAATAAACGCAGAGGCATATCCCTGTATTTGCCCAGCTCAAAAAACTGGGCTGTGGCTACCGAAAGAAAGCTTCGCATGCGGGAATCCAGCTCAGCCAGCCTCATGGAAGGCTCAAAAGATTCGTCGCTGCCGCTGACTTGGTAGGCAGAAGCACTGCTGACGATTAGATCGTAATAGTGTTCGATAACTGGAAAGGGAATCTGAGGTCGCGGATTCTCAAGCACATCCATATTTTTTTTTATAACAGCCATTACCCTGTGCTCCTGCGCATGGAAAAGTCGCTGCAGCGAATGTCCGACGAACATTAGACGTCGAACATTTCCTTGTCGCTGGCAAAAACAGGCAGAACTGAAAACCAGACACGAGCTACATAATTCGGAAAAGCCGCTTACAGAATTATCCTACACGCAAATCTGGTAGGGCTTGGTCCATGGTAAGTTCCGACTGCTCCTGAGATACCGATGTAATCCAGCGCTCAGTAAGTTATGGTGAAACCTACCTCTTGGAAAAAAGGCAAACCGCCATGGAGCTGATTCAAACCCTCCTGCTGCTGGAGCAGCGCCTCTTGGCACAGCTCACACGATGTAATCCCGCAGAAATCTCCTACTTACTCGCTGAAGAATTCATTGAGTTCGGCGCAAGCGGCAGCATTTGGAACAAACAACAAGTGGTTGAGCAACTACCCCATCAGTCTTTTACACCGCGCACAATTAGCGAATTCGAAGTTAGATCTTTATCTGAAAACACGGTCTTGGTGACTTACCGCTGCCAGACAGGTTCAATAGATCAGCGCCGGCCCGCCAACAGCTTGCGCAGTTCAATCTGGCAGATGCAGCGCGAGCAATGGAAAATGGTTTTTCATCAGGGGACAAAAATCCCTGACGGTGGATGAATCAAAAATAAAAAGATCGCCCGAAGGCTCGGACGACGTTCGGACGATCTTTTGATCTTTGAGCAAGCAACAAAAAACCCCGATGCTTTCGCGACCGGGGTTTTCGGTGTAACCACTCAGCGCTTAATGATGCTCACGCGTCGCACGGAATTTCACGTCCGGCCAGCGCTCTTCCATCAGCGCCAGATTCACTCGGGTCGGGGCCAGGTAGGTCAGGTGACCGCCGCCGTCGATGGCGAGGTTTTCCACGGCCTTGATCTGGAATTCTTCGAGCTTCTTTTTATCGCTGCAATCGATCCAGCGTGCGGAATACACGGTGATCGGCTCGTATGAGCACTCGACCTTGTATTCCTCTTTCAAACGGCTGGCGACCACATCGAACTGCAGCACACCCACGGCGCCGAGGATGATGTCGTTGCTGCGCGTAGGGAAGAACACTTGAGTCGCGCCCTCTTCCGCAAGCTGCTGCAGACCTTGACGCAGTTGCTTGGATTTCAGCGGATCGCGCAGACGCACGCGGCGGAACAGTTCCGGGGCGAAGTGCGGGATGCCAGTGAAGCCGAGGACTTCGCCTTCGGTGAAGGTGTCGCCGATCTGGATGGTGCCGTGGTTGTGCAGGCCAATGATGTCGCCAGCAAACGCTTCCTCAAGCTGTTCACGCTCGGAGGAGAAGAACGTCAGCGCGTCGCCGATCCGCACGTCTTTGCCGGTGCGCACGTGGCGCATCTTCATGCCTTTTTCGTACTTGCCGGAGCAGATGCGCATGAAGGCGATACGGTCGCGGTGTTTCGGGTCCATGTTCGCCTGGATCTTGAACACGAAGCCGGCGAATTTCTCTTCGACCGGTTCCACGGTGCGCTCGTTGGCAACACGGGCCAAGGGTTTCGGCGCCCAGTTGACCACGGCGTCGAGCACGTGATCGACACCGAAGTTGCCCAGCGCAGTACCGAAGAATACCGGGGTTAATTGGCCGTCGAGGAATTCCTGTTGATTGAATTCGTGACAGGCGCCCTGCACCAGTTCCAGCTGATCAACGAAGCGATCGTACTCGTCACCCAAATGAGCGCGGGCTTCATCGGAGTCGAGCTTCTCGATGATTTTGATGTCGGTACGCTCGTGGCCGTGGCCAGCGGTGTAGACAATGATGTAGTCGTCGGCGAGGTGGTAAACGCCCTTGAAATCGCGGTAGCAGCCGATCGGCCAGGTGATTGGCGCTGCCTTGATTTTGAGGACCGCTTCGATCTCGTCGAGCAATTCGATCGGGTCACGGATGTCGCGGTCGAGTTTGTTGATGAAGCTGACGATTGGCGTATCGCGCAGTCGGCAGACGTCCATCAGCGCGATGGTCCGAGGCTCTACACCCTTACCGCCGTCGAGAACCATCAATGCCGAGTCGACCGCTGTCAGGGTGCGGTAGGTATCTTCGGAGAAGTCTTCGTGGCCCGGGGTGTCGAGCAGGTTGATCATGTGATCACGATACGGGAACTGCATGACCGACGTGGTAATGGAAATACCCCGTTGTTTTTCCATTTCCATCCAGTCGGAGGTGGCATGGCGGTCGGACTTGCGAGACTTCACCGTGCCGGCAACCGCAATCGCCTTGCCCATCAGCAAGAGCTTCTCGGTGATGGTGGTTTTACCGGCATCGGGGTGGGAAATAATGGCGAAAGTGCGGCGTTTCGCGACTTCGGCGGCCTGTTTGGTCATGGGAAATCGCCTGGCAGGTGATTCAAAAAAGGGCGGCGAGTATAGCGCAAACCGACCGTCACGAACCACCGCCCGTAGGCTTCCCCAAACACCGCATCGCCTTGTAGGAGCCGGCTTGCTGGCGATAGGCGCGCCTTCATCCGACAGACGCACCGAGGGGATGGCATCGCCAGCAAGCCGGCTCCTACAGAAATGTGGCCTGGCATTAAGGGTGGCTAAATGCTGCTAACTATGGAACCTTTTAAAAGGTGGAGGCGTCCACTCCCCTGTTACAGCTCTCGTAGCAGGGTTTGAAAAACCTGCAAGTTGGCCTGACGAGGCTGCGCTTATGGCTCGATGTCATCCCGTCTTACCGGTGATGGTAGAGCTGCATCTCGCGAACGTTTAATCCGGCAGCCAGCAATGGCATGCCAAGCAGGACTGCGTTCGCCGACAAAGAAAAAGGAGTCTGCCTGTGGCTATTCGCTATGGCAAAGGGCTGATAGGAGGAGCGGTTGTCGTCGCCCTTCTGGCCCTGCTGGTCCACTGGATCGGCATCGACACGATCGAACATTACCGCGACGATTTATTGTTTTACCTGCAAGCTCATCTGATTCTCGTCCTCGCTTCCATGCTGGCCGCCCTTGTCGTGGGCATCCCCGCCGGCATCTTCCTCAGCCGCCCAAGCATGGTTGGCCGCGCCGAACGCTTCATGCAGATCTTCAACATCGGCAACACCGTGCCGCCTCTCGCCGTACTCGCGATCGCCCTGGGCATCCTCGGCATCGGCAGCGGCCCGGCGATTTTTGCCCTGTTCCTCGCCTCGTTGTTGCCCATCGTGCGCAACACCTATGAAGGCCTGAAAAACGTTCAGGGTTCGCTCAAGGAAGCCGCTGTCGGTATTGGCATGACACCCGCTCAGGTGCTCTGGCGCGTCGAATTGCCGAACGCGGTGCCGATCATTATCGGTGGCGTGCGCGTGGCCCTTGCGATCAACGTCGGGACCGCCCCGCTGGCCTTCCTGATTGGCGCGAACAGTCTGGGTAGCCTGATTTTCCCGGGCATCGCCCTGAACAATCAGCCGCAGCTGCTGCTCGGCGCGGCTTGCACCGCCTTGCTGGCCTTGCTGCTCGACGGTCTGGTGACACTCACCAGCCGCCTCTGGCTCGAACGCGGCTTACGCCCGTCTTAAGCCTCGGCAAAGGAATATTTATGAAAAGACTGACCTTATTGCTGGGCTGCGTCCTGTTGTTCGCAGGAATCGCCCAAGCCGCTGAAAAACCGGTGCTGCGCATCGGCGCCCGGGTGTTCACCGAACAAACCCTGCTGGCGGAAATCACCTCGCAATACCTGCGCACCAAAGGCTACGACGTTCAGGTAACAGGCGGACTGGGCAGCAACCTGGCGCGCAGTGCTCATGAAAGTGGCCAGCTGGACATGCTCTGGGAATACACCGGTGTTTCGCTGGTGGCCTACAACCACGTCACGGAAAAACTCGACAGCGGACAGTCCTACGCCCGAGTGAAAGAACTCGACGCGAAAAAAGGCCTGGTCTGGCTCACCCCGTCGAAGTTCAGCAACACCTACGCGCTGGCGCTGCCGAAAAACGTTGCGGATGAATACCCGCAGATCAACACCATCAGCCAACTCAACGAAGTGCTGCAGGCGCAGGCGAAGAAAAATCACCTGGTCGCGCTGGATACCGAGTTCGCCAACCGCTCTGACGGTCTCGTTGGCATGGTCGAGCTGTATGGCATGAACCTGACCCGCAAGAACATCCGCCAGATGGATGCCGGGCTGGTCTACACCGCGCTGCGCAATGGCCAGGTGTTTGCCGGTCTGGTCTATACCACCGACGGGCGTTTGAATGCCTTCAAATTGAAGCTGCTGGAAGACGACAAGCATTACTTCCCCGACTACACCGCTGCCCCGGTGGTGCGCCAGGCATTCCTCGACGCCAACCCGAAACTCGCCGAACAAATGAAGCCACTGGCTGAACTGTTCGATGATGAAACCATGCGTGCACTCAACGCGCGGGTCGATGTCGATCACGAGAGCCCTTCATCGGTTGCCGCAGATTTCCTGCGCCAGCATCCCCTCAACTAAGGAGGAAAAGACATGGAATTTCTGAACGCCTTTTCCCACCTCGACTGGGCACAGGTCGCACACCTGACCTGGCAGCACATCACCCTGGTCGGCATCGCCGTGACCCTGGCAATCGTCGTCGGTGTGCCTCTGGGCATTTTGATGACGCGTTTCCCGACGCTCGCCGGTCCCTTGCAAGCCAGCGCCACCGTACTGCTGACTGTGCCATCGATTGCCCTGTTCGGTCTGTTGCTGCCGTTCTACTCGAAATTTGGTCAGGGCCTCGGCCCGATGCCGGCCATCACCGCGGTGTTTCTGTACTCGCTGCTGCCAATCATGCGCAACACCTACCTGGCCCTGACTGGCGTGGAACCGGGTATTCGCGAAGCCGCTCGCGGCATCGGCATGACGTTCGGCCAGCGCTTGCGCATGGTTGAGCTGCCGATCGCCGTGCCGGTCATTCTCGCCGGCGTGCGCACCGCTGTGGTCATGAACATCGGTGTGATGACCATCGCCGCGACCATCGGCGCCGGTGGCCTCGGTGTACTCATTCTTGCTTCCATCAGCCGCAGCGACATGTCGATGCTGATCGTCGGTGCCGTGCTGGTCAGTCTTCTGGCCATCTTCGCCGACCTGCTTTTGCAATGGCTGCAACGCACGCTGACTCCAAAAGGACTCCTGAAATGATCGAACTTCAAAACCTCAGCAAGACTTTCCAAAGCAACGGCAAAGATGTCAAAGCCGTGGACTCGGTAAGCCTGACCGTCAATGAAGGCGAGATCTGCGTGTTCCTCGGGCCATCGGGCTGCGGCAAAAGCACCACGCTGAAAATGATCAACCGCCTGATCAAACCGACCTCGGGCAAGATCCTGATCAATGGCGAAGACACCACCGACCTCGACGCCGTGACCCTGCGTCGCAACATCGGTTATGTGATCCAGCAGATCGGTCTGTTCCCGAACATGACCATCGAAGAAAACATCACCATCGTTCCGCGCCTGCTCGGCTGGGACAAACAGAAATGCCACGACCGCGCCCGCGAGTTGATGAGCATGATCAAGCTTGAACCCAAGCAGTACCTGACGCGCTACCCACGTGAATTGTCCGGCGGCCAACAACAGCGAATCGGTGTGATTCGGGCGCTGGCGGCAGATGCACCTTTGCTGTTGATGGACGAACCGTTCGGTGCGGTCGACCCGATCAACCGCGAGATGATCCAGAACGAATTTTTCGAGATGCAACGCGCGCTGAACAAGACGGTGATCATGGTTAGCCACGACATCGACGAAGCGATCAAGCTGGGCGACAAGATTGCGATTTTCCGTGCAGGCAAGCTGCTGCAGATCGATCACCCGGACACCTTGCTCGCCCACCCGGCAGACGAATTTGTCAGCAACTTCGTCGGCCAGGACAGCACGCTCAAGCGTCTGCTGCTGGTGAAAGCCGAGGACGCCGCGGACAACGCGCCGTCGGTCAGCCCGGAAACCCCGGTGGCCGATGCGCTGGAGTTGATGGATGAACATGACCGTCGTTATGTCGTGGTCACCGATGGTGAGAACAAGGCACTGGGTTATGTACGACGTCGCGACCTGCACCGTCAGACCGGTACCTGCGCGCAATACCTTCGCGAGTTCAACGCCACAGCGGCGTACGACGAGCACCTGCGCATCCTGCTGTCGCGCATGTACGAGTTCAACCGCTCATGGTTGCCGGTGATGGATGCCGAGCGAGTGTTCCTCGGAGAAGTGACGCAGGAGTCGATTGCCGAGTACCTGAGTTCCGGTAAATCCCGTGGCGGCAAAACCAGCATTGTTTCGCCGGCCGAGACTGCGTAAGCCTGAGGCTTGGATGAAGCCTGTGGCGAGGGGATTTATCCCCGCTGGGTTGCGGAGCAGTCCCAAAACTAAAGAATGCGGTGTATCAGACACGCCGTAGTTTCAGTTTATGGGGCTGCTTCGCAACCCAGCGGGGATAAATCCCCTCGCCACAATGGACGCGGTGCATATTCCCTACGGGGACATCACTCTGTCATGCAGGTCAGTTACTTCAATAGCTGATCACGACCGCACGACGGAACCGTGCAAAAACGCGACATTTTTTGTTGATCTCGAGCCTCTCACGCCCTAAAGTTCGCGCCGAACGTCCATGCTGGAAACGATCCATCCGGCTCAAGTACTGACGACGAGACAGCAAGGCCAAGGGCAGCACCGCCTCCCGTGGCCTTTTTGCTTTCGGCGACATGCCTTGGGAAGTAGGCGAACCAAAGTGGGGATACGGAGGACGTTCATTGCACCCATTGTTCATTCAAGTTTGCCAGCAGGAGATCCCAGCATGTCGATCAACGTCGATGACTATTTTGCGCGCGATACCTTTCAGAAAATGAAGGCGTTCGCCGACCAGCAGGAAACCCCGTTCGTGGTGATCGACACCGCGATGATCAGCAAGGCCTATGACGACCTGCGCGCCGGTTTCGAATTCGCCAAGGTCTACTATGCGGTCAAGGCCAACCCGGCCGTCGAGATCATCGATCTGCTCAAGGAAAAAGGCTCGAACTTCGACATCGCCTCTATTTATGAGCTCGACAAAGTGATGAATCAGGGCGTTGGCCCGGATCGCATCAGCTACGGCAACACCATCAAGAAATCCAAAGACATTCGTTACTTCTACGAGAAGGGCGTGCGCCTTTACGCCACCGACTCCGAAGCCGACCTGCGCAACATCGCCAAGGCTGCGCCGGGTTCAAAAGTCTATGTGCGCATTCTCACCGAAGGCTCGACCACGGCTGACTGGCCGCTGTCGCGCAAATTCGGTTGCCAGACCGACATGGCGATGGACCTGCTGATTCTTGCCCGTGACCTGGGCCTGGTCCCTTACGGCATCTCGTTCCACGTCGGCTCGCAACAGCGTGACATCAGCGTCTGGGACGCGGCTATTGCCAAGGTCAAAGTTATTTTCGAGCGTCTGAAAGAAGAAGACGGCATCGTTCTCAAGTTGATCAACATGGGCGGCGGCTTCCCGGCCAACTACATCACCCGCACCAACAGCCTGGAAACGTACGCTGAAGAAATCATCCGTTTCCTCAAGGAAGATTTCGGTGATGACCTGCCGGAAATCATTCTTGAGCCCGGCCGTTCGTTGATTGCCAACGCGGGTATTCTGGTCAGCGAAGTGGTGCTGGTGGCGCGCAAATCCCGTACTGCCGTAGAGCGCTGGGTGTACACGGATGTGGGCAAGTTCTCCGGCCTGATCGAAACCATGGACGAAGCCATCAAGTTTCCGATCTGGACCGAGAAGAAAGGCGAAGTGGAAGAAGTCGTCATCGCCGGCCCTACCTGCGACAGCGCCGACATCATGTATGAAAACTACAAGTACGGTTTGCCACTGAATCTGGCCATTGGTGATCGTCTGTACTGGCTGTCGACAGGTGCTTACACCACCAGTTACAGCGCGGTGGAATTCAATGGCTTTCCGCCGCTGAAGTCGTTTTACCTGTAAAGCGCTGCACGTAAAAATCAGAAGCCCATGACCTGTCATGGGCTTTTTTGTATATGGAATTAAACGCAATCCCCGTAGGAGCCGGCTTGCTGGCGATCCAGACCCCGCGGTACACCAGACACACCGCGTGTTCGTCAATCGCCAGCAAGCCGGCTCCTACAAGCGATCGGATTCCAGCTTCAGCTCGGCGTGACGCTGATCGTAGTCGGTGGCAAGAGTGCGAATCTGCGGATCGGCTGCATTCAATAAGGCTTTACTCGCCACCCGCAGGAAATTCAGATTTCCGCCGGCCAGCGCCGCACGCAACCAGACCATTGCCTCATCGATAAGACCTTCATCCGCCAGCACTGCGGCATGACTGAATTGCCCACGAAAATCTCCAGCGAGCGCCGAACGTCGATACCAATCGCGTGCGGCTTGTGGGTCAGCCGGACAAACCTGCCCCTCCTCCAGATAACGTCCGAGCAGATTCATCGATTTGCCGTGGCCCAGTTCCGCAGCCCGGCGATAGAGGTTCAACGCCCGCAACGGGTCGGCCGTCACACCGCGGCCGGTCGCCAACAGGTTTGCGTAGTTATACATCGCCCAATCCAGCCCGGCTTCGGCTGCCATTCGATAATGCCGCGCAGCCACCGCAGCATCCGCCACACATCCCCAACCATGCTCATGACAACGCCCGAGCATGTTGCGCGCCATCAGATGCCCGCGCTGCGCGGCAATGTTGAACCAGCGCACGGCTAGCGGCTGGTCCTGGGAAATGCCACGCCCGTCCAACAGAATCTGCCCGAGCAACGCTTGGGCATCGACCACCCCTTCACCGGCAGCCATCAGAATGGCCTGAGCCGCCCGCGCCGGGCTTTCCTCAAGCATGGATTTCAGCTGATCACCATCAAGCACTTCTTCGCGGCGCAATTGAAACGTCATACCTCGACCCAGCGGCGCAAAAGGTTGTGATACGTACCGGTGAGGCGAATCAGCGAAGGATGGTCCGGCACGTCCCGGGTCAGTTGCTGGATCGCTGCGTCCATCTCGAACAGCAGCGCCCGCTGGCTGTCTTCGCGCACCAGACTTTGCGTCCAGAAAAATGAAGCGAAGCGTGTGCCACGTGTGACCGCGTTAACCTTGTGCAGGCTGGTTCCGGGGTACAGAACCATGTCACCGGCGGGCAACTTCACGCGCTGGGTGCCGTAAGTGTCCTGGATTTCCAGTTCGCCGCCGTCGTAATCCTCGGGCTCGCTGAAGAACAGCGTCGCCGACAGATCGGTGCGTACGCGCTCGATGCTGCCCTTGGGCTGGCGCACGGCATTGTCGATGTGGAAATCGAAACTGCCACCGGCGGTATAACAGTTCAACAACGGCGGGAAGACCTTGTGCGGCAACGCTGCCGACATGAATAAAGGGTTTTTCCACAGCCGTTCCAGCATTGCCGCGCCAATTTCCTTGGCCAGCGGATGCCCCTCGGGCAATTGCAGATTGTGCTTGGCCTTGGCGGACTGGAAACCCGCGGTGATTTTGCCGTCGGCCCAATCCGCCTGTTCCAGTGCCTCACGGATACGCTGCACTTCTTCTTTAGCGAACAGGCCGGGAATGTGCAGCAGCATGAGACGACACCTGATATCGAAAGGATGGCAATGGTATTGATTCTTATTGCCCATGTAAAACCATCGCGACGAACGAATCATCCAAAACCGTAAGGGCAAAATGTAAAGAATGTAAATTCAGTGCAAATAGTAACGTTTCGCAATTGATACCCATACGCGTCTACCCTATATTCCGCGACCTCAAATCCTTGGGGAGGGGAAATCCACATGTCACGCCAACAACCACAACTACCTGTCAGCTCACCGCGTTTGCTCGCTTCTGCAATTGGCGTGGCTATCACCGCCGGCTCCGCGGGCCACATGGTTTTCGCCGCCGAGAAGACTGACGACAAAGCGCCGAACAATGCGATTTCCCTGGACGCGACCGCCATCACCGGCGAGACCCAGGATGAGACCAGCTACAACGTCGAAAAAGCTTCCTCACCGAAGTACACCGCGCCGCTGGTGGACACGCCGCGTTCGGTCACGGTGATCCCGCAGCAAGTGCTCAAGGACACCGGTGCGCTGAACATGCAGGACGCGCTGCGCACTGTGCCGGGCATTACCTTCGGTGCCGGTGAAGGTGGCAACCCGCAGGGCGACCGTCCGTTCATTCGTGGTTTTGATGCCCAGGGCGACACGTACCTGGATGGCGTGCGTGATACCGGTTCGCAGAGCCGCGAAATCTTTGCCGTTGAATCGATCGAAGTCAGCAAAGGCCCGAACTCGGCCATCGGTGGCCGTGGCTCGGCGGGCGGCACGATCAACCTGGTGAGCAAGAAAGCGCACGCCGGCAACTCGTTCGATGGCGGTTTCACCTGGGGTTCCGATCAGACCCAGCGCTACACCATGGACGGCAACTATCAGTTCACCGACACCGCCGCTGGCCGTCTGAACCTGATGAGCCACGAAAGCAACGTCGCCGGCCGTGACAGCGTCGATTACGACCGCTGGGGCGTCGCGCCATCGCTGGTCTTCGGCCTGGGCACCGACATCCGCGTGAATCTCGATTACTACCATCTGGAAAGCAACGACACGCCGGACTCGGGCATTCCGTATTCCATTCCTGTAGCAGGTTCCGCAGCGCGCACAAAATCCAACCCGGACAAGCCTTATGCCGGTGGCGATGACAGCAACTTCTATGGCCTGGGCCGCGATTTCCGCAAGGGCCGCACCGACACCGCGACCTTCGCCATCGAGCATGACCTGAGCGACGCGCTCACCGTCAAGAACACCCTGCGCCACGGCAACAGCATGCAGGATTACATCCTCACCCAGCCGGACGACAGCAAGGGCAACGTCAACAACGGCACCGTCTGGCGTCGGGCGAATACCCGCGTGAGCAATACTCAGACCACCACCAACCAGACCGATCTGTTTGGTGATGTGTACATCGCCGGCTTCAAGAACAGCTTCTCCACCGGCATCGAATTGAGCCGTGAACAAAGCGAGAAATCCTCTTACAACGTCAACACTGATACGACGCCGGCGACAGCTGCCGTCACCACCAACTGCCGTCCGGCAATCATCGGTGCGCCGAGCGGTTACAACTGCACCTCGCTGTCGAACCCGAACGCCAACGATCCGTGGAATGGTGCGATCTCGCGCAACTACGCCGGCACCGAGACCCAGTCCGACACCTACGCGCTGTACGCCTTCGACACCCTGGAGTTGTCCGAGCAATGGCTGGTGAACATGGGCCTGCGATACGACCATTTCGACACCGATTACAAAACCTACAACGCCGCCGGCACCACTACCGCCAAGGGCGATGATGTCAGCGAGTTCGTCACCGGTCAGTTCGGCGTGGTGTACAAGCCTACCGAGAACGGCAGCATCTATGCGTCGTACGCCACGTCGGCAACGCCACCGGGCGCGACCTTGGGCGAAGGTCAGGAAGGCAATCCGCTGGGCGGTTCCACCGATCGGGCCGGCAATCTGCTGAGCAGCGACATGGAGCCGGAAACCACCAAGAACTACGAGATCGGTACCAAGTGGGACCTGCTCAATGATCGTCTGTCGCTGACCGCTGCGATCTTCCGCACTGAGAAAGACAACGCTCGCGTGCAGGTCGATACCACTTCGTACGAGAACGCCGGGACCACCCGCGTCGACGGTCTGGAATTGTCGGCCACCGGCAAGATCACCGAACAGTGGCAAATGTTCGCCGGTTACAGCTACCTCGACGGCAAGCAGGTTGACGGTGGCCCATTGGGTGCAGCGAACGACGGCAACCAGTTGCCTAACACGCCGAAGAACAGCGCCAGCGTGTGGACGACTTACGCCATCACGCCGAAGCTGACCATCGGCGGCGGCGCGTTCTATGTCGACGACGTGTACGGCAGTACAGCGAATACCACCATGGTCGACTCCTATGTGCGTTACGACGCCATGGCCAGCTACAAGGTCAGCAAAAACCTCGACCTGCAGCTGAACGTGCAGAACCTGACCGACGAAACCTACTACGACAAAGCGTTCTCGACCCACTTCGCCAATCAGGCGGCGGGCCGTACAGCGTTGGTGAGCACTAACTTCCACTTTTGATTGTCAGCCACGCAACCCAAGTAGGAGCTGGCTTGCCAGCGATCGCGGTGGGTCAGGCAATATCAATGTTGGCTGACACACCGCTATCGCGAGCAGGCTCACTCCTACATGGATCGCAGATCAGAGCCAGGCCCCGTTCATCTGCATGAACGGGGCTTTTGTGCGTAAACACCAAGCTTCTCGACAACCCACGGCATAATGCCCGCCGTGATGATCATTTTCGAACGAACAAGGCGAGTGATGTGTTGAAGAAAACCCTGTTCCAGTTGCACTGGTTCTTCGGCATCAGTGCCGGGCTGGTCCTGGCCCTGATGGGCATCACCGGAGCGACGGTGTCGTTCCAGGATGAAATCCTGCGCGCCCTCAACCCCTCGGTGTTGCAGGTGGAGAAGCAGGTTGCCGGCGTCCTGCCGCCCGCCGAACTGGTGGAAAAAATCGAAGGCGCGTCCGGCAAGAAAGTCTCGATGCTCACGGTCGAGACCGACAGCGGCAATGCCGCGCGGGTGTTCTTCACTCCGCCGCCCGGCGAGCGGCGTGGCGAGATGCGTTACTTCGATCCCTACACCGGCGAGTTCATGGGCGCTGCCACCGGCCAGGAACTCTTCGGCCTGATGCTGCGCCTGCACCGTTTCCTCGCCATCGGCGACACCGGTCGGCAAATCACCGGTGCCTGTACGCTGATCCTGATTTTCTTTTGCCTGTCCGGCCTGTACCTGCGCTGGCCACGCCAGTGGAGAAACTGGCGCGCCTGGCTGACCCTCGACTGGAAGAAAAAAGGCCGTAGCTTCAACTGGGACCTGCACTCGGTCGCCGGCACATGGTGCCTGGTGTTTTACCTGCTGGCAGCGTTGACCGGGTTGTCGTGGTCCTACGAGTGGTACAACAAAGGCCTGACCCGCTTGCTCTCCGATTCGCCACAGAGCGAGCGTGTTCGTGGTGGTCGCGGCCCGGCCCCCAGCGGTCCGGCGCCGACCGCCGATTACGCGGCGATGTGGAGCAGCATCTACAGCGCTGCCGGCCCGGCATTGAGCTCCTACAACATCCGCATGCCACCCGTGGCCAGCCAACCAGCCACGGTGTTCTACCTGCTGAACTCCTCGCCGCATGACCGCGCGCTGAACCAGATCAGCCTCGATCCGGCGACCGGCATCGTCAAACGTCACGATCGCTACAGCGACAAAAGCCTCAAGGCGCAACTGCTGACCAGTATCTACGCGCTGCACGTCGGCAGTTATTTCGGCATGATCGGGCGAATCATCCTGACGCTCAGTGCGCTGACCATGCCGCTGTTTTTCATCACCGGCTGGTTGCTCTACCTGGACCGTCGACGCAAGAAAAAGCAGATCAGGGACGCGCGCCAAGGCCTTATGCAACCGGGCAGCGACACACCGGCATGGCTGATCGGTTTTGCCAGCCAGAGCGGGTTTGCCGAACAACTGGCGTGGCAGACCGCCGGGCAATTACAGGCCGCCGGACTGCCGGTGAAGGTTCAGCCATTGGCGACAGTCAGCGAGCAGGATCTGCTGGACTCAAGCAATGCGCTGTTCGTGGTCAGCACCTTCGGCGACGGCGAAGCACCCGACAGCGCCCGTGGGTTCGAACGCAAAGTGCTGAGCCAGGACTCGAGCCTGGGCAGCCTCAACTACGCCGTGCTCGGACTGGGTGACCGGCAGTACCAGCATTTCTGCGGTTTCGCTCGACGCCTGCACACCTGGCTTAGCGAACACGGCGGCAAGCATCTGTTCGCCCCGGTGGAAGTCGACTGCGGCGACCCCTACGCTTTGCGTCACTGGCAGCAGCAACTCGGCCTGCTGACCGGACAGGCGCCCGTAGACACCTGGCAGGCACCCAGCTACGACAACTGGACGCTAACCCGCCGCGAGTTGATGAACCCTGGCAGCAGCGGCGGGCCGGTCTATCTGCTCGGCCTCAGCGCTCCGACCACCAGCAGCTGGCTGGCCGGTGACCTGGTGGAAGTCCTGCCGCGCAACTGCCCGTGGGCGATCGAGCATTTCCTGGATGGTCTGGGGATCGATGGTCGCGCGGCGGTGACGCTGGAGGGTTTCTCACAACCGCTGGAGCAAGCGCTCGCCACTCGCCAATTGCCGGAGAATCGAACTCACCTGGTCGGCCTGCATGCGCAAGCCTTGGTCGATGCGCTGGTGCCATTGGCGATGCGCGAATACTCGATCGCCTCGATTGCCGCCGACGGTGTGCTGGAGCTGATCGTGCGTCAGGAACTGCACCCCGACGGCAGCCTCGGTATCGCCTCAGGCTGGCTGACCGAACACGCACCGGTGGGCAGCGCCATCAGCCTGCGGGTGCGGCGCAACAGCGGCTTCCATCTGCCGGTCGAACCGGTGCCGATGATTCTGCTGGGCAACGGCACCGGCCTGGCGGGGTTGCGCAGTTTGCTCAAGGCGCGTATCGCCGATGGGCAACAACGCCATTGGCTGTTGTTTGGCGAACGTAATCGCGAATTCGATTACCTGTGCCGCGACGAGTTGGAGGAATGGCTGACTTCAGGCGATCTGGAGCGGCTGGACCTGGCGTTTTCGCGGGATCAGGCGGATAAGATTTACGTGCAGGATCGATTGCGCGAGTCGGCTGATTTACTCAAGCAGTGGCTGGCGGACGGCGCGGTGATATACATCTGCGGAAGTTTGCAAGGCATGGCTTCGGGCGTGGATCACGCGCTCAACGAGCTGCTCGGCATTGAAGAAGTCGATCGCCTGATTGAGCAGGGTCGCTACCGCCGGGATGTTTACTGACCCGTCCAAACCCATCGTCCCCCGCTTCTGCGGGGGGCGATGTTTCAAGACACAAACGGACTCAGGGCTTTTTGATCAAATCTATCGATGGCTTACTTAGTCGATTGTTGAGCTCCTCAAGTTTCTCGCCCGCAGGACATTGGATCCTGGAGCAATCATTGTTCAGCTCGCACATTCTGTTGCAGTCGATGGGAGCAGCCCCATCGCCTGAATCAACAACGCACTTATCGCTAGTACCACTTTGGAATTTCCCGTTTCGATCATTATCCTGGCCAAGGAAAATACACAGTACTTGCCCTCCACCGATTGGCAACAAGTCGCAGTAATACCCTCCGGCGATAGCCCAATTGCCATTACATATTCCGGCACTTGCTTCGTTGGATTGCTTGCAAGCCGTCAAGAAAAAAGTGGAGAAGATCAGCGTTAGAACTGTCTTCCATGCGCAGATTTTCATTCCGTTCATAGGTTTCATTTTTTGATACCTGCCAAGTTTGAAACCAAATCTTCAAGCAGGCTCCTTCACAATGAACCTGTAACAAATGACAGTAATTTATACTGTTTGGCTATAAACCATTGGATCAGTCCACCTGGGAATGAACCTCTGCAACACAGGGCGTCAGGCGCTGACCGGCTCAACTGACAGCTCAACAACCTCCGGCCGCTTGAGCAACGCATAGGCCACCGCCGTCACCAGACTCCCCGCCACAATCGCCAGCAGATAAAGCAGCGCATGGTTGATCGCATTCGGGATCAGCATCACGAACAGCCCGCCGTGCGGCGCCATCAGTTTGCAGCCGAAATACATCGACAAGGCACCGGTCAGCGCGCCGCCGGCAATGCTCGCCGGGATCACCCGCAACGGGTCCTTGGCGGCAAACGGAATCGCGCCTTCGGAGATGAAGCACAGGCCCAACACCAACGCGGCCTTACCGGCCTCGCGCTCGGTCTGAGCGAATTTGCGCCGGGCGATGAACGTGGCGATGCCCAGGCCAATCGGCGGCACCATACCGGCGGCCATGGTCGCGGCCATTGGTGCATAACTCTGCGAGGCCAGCAGCCCCACCGAGAAGGCATAAGCCGCCTTGTTGATCGGCCCGCCGAGGTCGACGCACATCATGCCGCCCAGCAACACACCGAGCAGAATCGCATTGGTGGTGCCCATGCTGTCGAGGAACTGCGTCAGCCCCGCCAGCATGCCGGCGACCGGTTTGCCGACGACATAAATCATCACCAGGCCGGTGAACAGGCTGGCAAATAACGGGATGATCAGAATCGGTTTCAGCGCTTCCAGGCTCTGCGGCAAACGCGCATAACGATTGATCGCCTGCGCCGCATACCCGGCGATGAAACCGGCAATGATCCCGCCGATAAACCCGGCGCCCAGGGTGCTCGCCAACAGGCCACCGATCATTCCCGGCGCTAGGCCCGGACGGTCAGCAATCGAGTAGGCGATGTAACCCGCCAGCAGCGGCACCATCAGCTTGAACGCGGTGCCGCCACCGATCTGCATCAGCGCGGCGGCCAGCGTGCCCTCCTCCTTGAAGGCGCTGATGCCGAAGACGAACGACAACGCGATCATCAAACCGCCCGCCACCACCATCGGCAGCATGAACGAGACGCCAGTCAGCAGGTGTTTGTAGACGCCGGTTTTCTCC
Organism: Pseudomonas sp. TMB3-21; assembly: GCF_054898145.1. Classification (NCBI taxonomy): domain Bacteria; kingdom Pseudomonadati; phylum Pseudomonadota; class Gammaproteobacteria; order Pseudomonadales; family Pseudomonadaceae; genus Pseudomonas; species Pseudomonas sp. TMB3-21. The sequence continues at coordinate 721,328 of NZ_CM142718.1, forward strand.
TGTTTAACCGGACCTGTTCCAGCGTTTGCCGCGCTCTCCTGACGACCTTCGGCCAAGGCTTTGTTCAGCGTCGCTTCGGCTTGCTTGAGGGCAATGCCCGTGCCGCAACGGTAGATTTTCTTGCCGGCAAAACGCTCGGTCGCCACTTCGATGTCGCACGCCAGCAGCACCACGTCGGCATCGGCAATCGCAGCTGCACTCAGTGGATTACGCGCGCCGACCGAGCCCTGGGTCTCGATCTGCAAGTCATAACCCAGACGCTTGGCCGCTTGCTGCAAGGCTTCGGCCGCCATGAAGGTGTGGGCTACACCGGTCGGGCACGCCGTAATAGCGACCAGACGCGGTGCATTCTTGGCGATGGTTTCAGGTGCGTCGAGCGCATCGGGCGCGACGTAAACCTGCGCCTCTTCTGCACCGCGCCGCAGCACTGCTTCGACATCTTGCAGGGCTTGCGCCGGGGCAATCTGAAAGACGCGTTTGCCGACGAACCGGGTCATGTCCACCGCTCCGGTGGCGACCAGCAATACCCACTCGGCCGCCTCGATTGTGGCCGCCGACAACTCGCGCTCGGGATGCGCCGCATCCACCACTTCTACGCTGGTGCTCCAGCCCTGACGTTGCGCTGCAGCGTCAAGCAAACGGGCGCACAGCACACTGGTGACCATGCCGTTCGGACAGGCCGTAACAATGGCTAACTTCATCACAAACCCTCTTATTGTTCTGTCAGGGGACGCACGCGCACACCCTGTTCGAGCTGCGCCAATTGCGCCGCATCGGCGATTCCGAAACCAATCTGGGTGACCGCCTGCGCGGCAATCGCCGTGGCGGTGCGCAGGGTCTGTTCAGGCGTGTCGGCACTGAGCAGACCATGGAGCATGCCGGCCAGTAACGAGTCGCCGGCACCGACCGTACTGGCGACAGTGACCTTGGGCGGCGTGGCATGCAGGGCCGAGCCGACACTGAACCAGTTCACCCCTTCGGCGCCGTCGGAAATCACTACGTGCTCGATGCCTTGGGCGTGCAGACGACTCGCGGCCTGCGCTTGCGCCGTCACCGAAGTCGCCTCGATGCCGAGCACATCGGCAAGCTCTTCGGTGTTGGGCTTGATCAGCCACGGTCCGGCTTCAAGCGCGGCGCGCAAGGCCTCGCCACTGGTGTCGAGCGCCACCCGCACGCCGAGATCTTTCAAGCGCACGATCAACGCCTGCAACCACTGCGCACTGATGCCTTGCGGCAGGCTGCCGGCGACGACCACCGCGTCATGCCCCGGCGCGATCTGGTCGATACGATCCAGCAACGCCTGTTGCGCCGCGTCGCTGACCATCGGCCCGGGGCCGTTAATGTCGGTGATACGGCCGTCGCTTTCCGCGAGTTTCAGATTGCTGCGGGTCTCGCCGGGGACGCGGATGAAGGCATCGACAAACCCGCGCTTGGCGAACAATGCCTCGAACGCTTGCTGATTATCCTCGCCGAGAAAACCGCAGACCGTGAGCTGATGCCCGAGGTCGGCCAACACTTGCGCGACGTTGACACCTTTACCGGCCGCGTGGGTGTGCATCGCTTCACTGCGGTTGACTTGACCGGGCTGCAGACGCGGCAATTCGACCGTGAGGTCGAGCGCCGGGTTGAGGGTCAGCGTTAAAATCCTGGCCATTACAGGGCCTCCACTAATGCGCGCACTTCATTAGCGCTGCCGACGGCCAGGGCCTGTCGGGCAAGGGTTTGAGACTGGGTCAAGCTGAGTTCGCGGATGCGCGCCTTGACCTCGGCGATGCTGCGCCCCGACACGCTCAATTCATCGACACCCAGGCCGACCAGCACCGGCACCGCGAGCGGATCGGCCGCCAGCTCGCCGCAGACGCCAACCCATTTGCCATGGGCGTGCGCCGCTCGCACGGTGATGTCGATCAGTTGCAAAACCGCCGGGTGCAAACCGTCCGCCTGGGCCGACAAGGTCGGATGGCCACGGTCGATGGCCAAGGTGTACTGGGTCAGGTCATTGGTGCCGACGCTGAAGAAGTCCACCTCTTTGGCCAGCACTGGCGCCAGCAATGCCGCCGACGGAACTTCGATCATGATTCCCAGTTGGAGATCCGCGACCGGGATTTCCAGGCGCAAACGCTCGGTCATGTCTCGCGCCTGGCGCCACTCGTCGACGCTGCCAACCATCGGGAACATGATCCGCAACGGACGGTTGTCGGCGGCACGCAGCAAGGCGCGCAGTTGCGCTTCCATGATCTTCGGACGTTGCAAGGTCAGGCGAATGCCGCGCACGCCGAGGAACGGATTTTCTTCCTTGGCGATCGGCCAGTAAGGCAGCGGTTTGTCGCCGCCGACGTCAAGCGTGCGCACCACCAGCGGCCGACCTGCGAGGCCATCGAGGACGCGACGATATTCAACTTCTTGGGTGGCCTCGTCCGGCGCCTGCGAGTGGGCCATGAAAATCAGTTCGGTACGCAGCAGGCCAATGCCTTCAGCGCCCTGCTCGACTGCGCTGATCACGCCAGCGCTTTCACCGATATTGGCGAACACTTCCACCGCGTGACCATCGCGGGTCAGTGCCGGTTGATTACGCTGTTCGGCGGCCGCTTTGAGGCGTTGCTCACGGGTGTCGCGCTCTTGCGTGGCGCGCTGCAGGGTGGCCGCGTCGGCGTCCACGTGCAGGCGACCGCGCTGACCGTCGAGCAATAACGGCGTGCCCGGCGCCAGCAGCAACACGGCTGCGCCCGCCCCCACCAGCGCCGGAATCCCGAGCGCACGGGCGACGATGGCGCTGTGCGCGGTGGCGCCGCCGCGTGCGGTGAGGATGCCAGCTACACGTGCCGGATCAAGCCGCGCAACGTCGGACGGACCGACTTCGTCCATCACCAGAATGTACGGCTGCTCGGGCTCGCCCGGGTTTTCGATGCCGCACAGTTGCGCCAGCACCCGGCGACCAACGTCACGCAAGTCGGCGGCGCGTTCAGCCAGCAACGCATCCTGCAGCGCTTCCTGTTGTTTCGCAGCGGCTTCGATCACCGCCATCCACGCTGCTTCGGCGCTCTCTCCTTGCTTGAGGCGGGTCTCGACTTCATCGGCCAATTCCGGGTCGTCGAGCATTTCCTGGTGCGTGATGAAAATCTCGCGAATCGCTTTGGAGGTGCTGCGTTCGATCAGTCCTTCGATGTCGCGTCTAACGTCCGCCAGCGCCTGCTTCAGTCGCTCGCGCTCGATGGTCGCCGATTCGCCGCGCAGCGGGTATTCGATGATTTGCTGCACTTGAATATGCGCCGGGCCGATGGCGATGCCCGGGGCCGCGGGGATCGCTTGAACCAGGCTGCCGGACGCCGGCGCGAGCAGTACTTCGGCGATGTCTGCGAGCATTTCGGGCTGTTGGCTGACGGCAGGCAATGGCTCGATTTCTTCGCCGAGGCCTTCTTCGATCGCAGCCAGCAAGGCCGGCAACGCATCGGCGGCAACGTTCGGCTCGGCAATGAATTCCAGCACCTGACCGCGACGGGCGCCAAGGCTGAGCAGCTTGCTAAGACTCTTCACCGATACCGCGCTGTCCTGGCCATCGACAATCCGCACGCGAATTTCGCCGTCAAAACTTTTCGCCAACTGCGCGAGGATTTTCGCTGGTCGTGCGTGCAAACCGTGGGCATTGGCCAGGGCGATGCGCGCACTCGGCCAATCGGCGGGTAGTTCGCCGCCAAGCACTTCGAGGACTTTTCGACTGCTGGTCGCACGGCCCAATTCGTGGCCGCGCCCCTCGATCAGCAACGCGCACAGACGTTCGAGCAATGCCTGATGCGCTTCACCCAGGCTGGCCAGGCAGAACAGACCGCTCAGCGGTTGACCGAGGTAGCGCATCGGTTTGTCCGGAGTGACGAAGGCCAGCCCCGGACGTTTCACCGTTTGCTCGCTGTGCAACCACCACAAGCCGTCGCCCAGCGGCAGCGCTTCGACTTGTTGCAGCACGGCCGCGAAGCCATTGCTCACACAATCGGCCTGGCGCAACAAACGGGCGCCGCGCCAGACCAGTTCTTCGAAGTCGTCAGCGGACACACCGAGGCCGATCATCTGCGCATCCAGCGCCAGTTCCTGCGGCGCGCCTTGCAGCAGTTTCAGCAGTGCTTCGGCGGAACCGGCACGGCGCAGAGCCTGACCTAAATCGGTCTCGCCAAGAGCGCGGGTGAGCAGTTGCAGAAGTCTGAGGTGCTCATCGGATTTGGCCGCAATGCCGATCGCCAGATAAACGATCTGACCATCGCCCCAATCCACGCCCTCGGGAAACTGCATCAGGCGCACGCCGGTGGAAAACACCTGATCGCGGGTCTCCGGGGTACCGTGGGGGATGGCAATACCTTGCCCGAGAAAGGTCGAGCCCTGCACCTCGCGCGCTTGCAACCCGGCGAGGTAACCCTCGGCAACCAGGCCGTCGGCGACCAGATGTGCAGCCAGTAATTGCAGCGCGGCGGGCTTGTCCACGGCCGACTGGCCCATGGATATCTGCTCTATGGTGAGCTCGAGCATGCGTTCTCCTTTTTGGCGCCTGATGACGCCAGGTATTGTTTTGACTGTTTCAGCTTAGGCGCTTGGGCTTCACTTTTGGCGGTTTCACGGCAGAACCGGCCAAATGCCCTTATCTGGTAGAAAACGCTAATGCTGAAACGTTTAATCTAGAATGATTGGCACGTTACTCGATTATGTCCCATCCTTGAAGTCCAACTTGTCGGAAGCGTTGCGACAGTGGTCGTGTGCGTGAATCGGTTAGGATTGGCGAAACTATCGGGCAAGCTCGACAAAACAAGGAAACCCGAGTTGAAACTCAGTGATATCGCACAGTTGGCCGGCGTGTCCGTGACCACCGCCAGTTATGTCATCAACGGCAAGGCCCAGCAGCAGCGGATCAGCAGCGCCACCGTGGAGCGCGTGCGCGCGGTGGTCGAACAGCATGGCTTCACGCCCAACCCGCAGGCCGCCGGGTTGCGCAGTCGGCACACTCGCACGTTGGGCTTTATCCTGCCGGACCTGGAAAACCCCAGTTACGCGCGCATTGCCAAATTGCTGGAACAAGGCGCCCGGGCGCGCGGCTATCAATTACTGATTGCCAGCTCCGATGACGCCCCGGACAGCGAACGACAGTTGCTGCAATTGTTTCGCGCCCGTCGTTGCGACGCGTTGATCGTCGCCAGTTGCCTGCCGGCTGACGATGACAGTTATCGTCAGTTGCAGGCCAAGGGCACTCCGATCATTGCCATCGACCGGGTCATGAAGCCCGAGCATTTCTGCTCGGTGATCAGCGACGACCGTGAAGCCAGCCTGCAACTCACGCGCAGTCTGCTCGAGCCGCTGCCCAGGCAGATCGTCCTGATCGGCGCGCGGCCTGAACTGAGCATCAGTCAGGAGCGCGCCGCTGGTTTCAAAGAGGCGCTGGCCGGCTTCACCGGCGAAATCCTCATCGAACATGCGGAATCGTTCAGCCGCGAGTGCGGCAAACAACTGATGGAAGAATTGCTGCAACGCCTGGGTCATTTGCCGGAAGCGTTGGTGACGACGTCCTACGTGCTGCTTCAGGGTGTGTTCGATGCGTTGCACGATTTCCCGCTGAAGAACCGACCGCTGCGTCTTGGCACATTCGGCGATACGCAACTGCTGGATTTTTTGCCGCTGCCAGTCAATGCCATGGCCCAGCAGCATCAGTTGATCGCCGACAAAGCGCTGGACCTGGCCTTGGCCGCCATTGAGCAATCCGACTATCAGCCCGGCGTGCACGCCATTGCGCGAACGTTCAAGCAGCGTATCCGTCAGGAGTAGCCCGTGGAGCTGATCGACACCCACACGCATCTGGATTTTCCGGACTTCGATGCCGATCGCTCGGCGCTGCTCGCCGACAGTCGCGCCGTCGGTGTCCGCAGAATCGTCGTGTTGGGCGTTGATCAGGGCAATTGGCAGCGGGTCTGGGAACTGGTTCAAAGCGATCCGGACCTGCACGCGGCGTTTGGTCTGCACCCGGTATTTCTGGATGATCACCGGCCTGAACATTTGTCCGAACTCGCCGATTGGCTGAAGCGGCTCGCCGGACATCGACAGCTCTGTGCAGTGGGCGAAATCGGTCTGGATTACTTCATCGAATCGCTTGATCGCGAACGGCAGCAGACGCTGTTCGAAGCACAGCTGCAACTGGCGGCGGACTTCAATCTACCGGCGTTGATTCATGTGCGGCGCAGCCATGCAGCGGTGGTTGCGACGCTCAAGCGTTTCAAGTTGAAGCGCGCAGGCATCATCCACGCGTTCGCCGGCAGCAGGGAGGAAGCCCGCGAATACATCAAGTTAGGCTTCAAACTCGGCCTCGGCGGCGCCGCGACCTGGCCGCAAGCGCTGCGTATGCACCGCGTGCTGGCAGAATTGCCGCTGGAATCAGTGGTACTGGAAACCGACTCGCCGGACATGGCGCCGGTGATGTTCCCCGGCCAACGCAACAGCCCGGTGCATTTGCCGGCGATTTGCACCGCACTGGCGGGGATCATGGCGGTGAGTCCCGAGCAGTTGGCGGCGGTCAGCACGGCGAATGCGTGTGAGGTGTTCAACTGGTAACTTGCTGCCCCACACAAATCCTGTGGGAGCGAGCCTGCTCGCGATGAGCGCATAACAGTCAGCTTCTTTGTTGACTGTTACACCGCCATCGCGAGCAGGCTCGCTCCCACAAGTAAACCGGTTGGCAAACTAAACCCGAAACGCACTGATCAGCTGTTTCAGCTCCACCACCTGCACAGACAACGCCCGGCTGGCATCTTCGGTCTGGTGCGCGCCTTCAGCCGTGCGCTCGCCCGCGCGGTTGATTTCGACGATGTTCTGATCAATGTCATGCGCCACGGCGGTCTGCTGCTCCACCGCAGCGGCAATCTGCTGGTTCTGATCGACGATCATGCCGACGGCGCCAAGGATATTGTCCAGCGCCTGCTGGACTTTTTCCGATTGCCCGACCGTGCCATTGGCCATTTGATGACTGCTGCCCATCGCTTTCACCGCCGCGCCGACACCGCTGTGGAGCTTGGCGATCATCTGCTCGATTTCCTCGGTCGACTGCTGCGTGCGTTTGGCCAGCGTGCGCACCTCGTCCGCCACCACCGCAAAACCTCGCCCCTGCTCACCGGCGCGCGCCGCCTCGATGGCCGCGTTGAGCGCCAGCAGGTTGGTTTGTTCGGCGATGCTTTTGATCACTTCCAGCACGCGGCTGATCGACTGGCTGTCGCTGGCCAGTTGATTGATCACCAGCACCGACTGATCGATTTCGCTGGCCAGTGCGGCAATACTGCCCTGTTGCGACTCCACCAGCGTGCGACCGCTGAGGGTCTCGTCGTTGACGCTGTGAGCGCTGCTGACGGCCGCAGCAGCACTGCGCGCCACCTCCAGCGAAGTGGCCGACATCTGGTTCATCGCCGTAGCGACTTGCTCGATCTGCGAGCGCTGCCCCGCCACGGCCTGGTTACTTTGGGAGGAGACACTTTCGACCTGCCCGGCCTGACGCTCGACCTCCTCTACTGTCTGCCCGACCCGCTCGATCAGGTCGTGAATTTTCTTCACGGTGCCGTTGAACACCTCGCCCAACTCGCCGAGTTCATCACGGCTGTTGGCACTGAACGTCACCGTCATGTCGCCTGCCGCGACCCTGTCCATCACCGCGCCAAGACGCCTGAGGGTGGTGCGGGTCGACGCGTAGAAGCCACCGTAAAGATAGAAAATCAGCACGAACACCGCCGACAACGCGACGGCCTGCAGAATCATGTGAGTGCGGTTCTGCTCCAGCCGATGTTGCAACTGCGTGCCAAGAAATTTCAGAGCGGCTTCGTTGAGTTGGTAGGTCTGGTCCATGAGACCGGTGACCTGATCATAAAAGGCCTGCCACGGTGCATCCAGCGTATCGGCCATCACCACTTGTTCTTCGAACAGGTCACTGGCCTGTTTGAGCGACGCTTGGCTGCCTTGCGCAGGGGCACTCAAATGCTCGCGCGCCGCTTTGCTTGAGCCCAGCGCGTCCTGCAACTTCAGGCCGTACTCGGCCTGCAGCTTTTCGATCTGCGCCATCAACTCATCGAAACGGGTGCTCGAAGACGAGTTGAGAAAGCCCTGGCCGAGGGAGTAGGAGCCCATCGCCCGACCATCGCCCAGGGTTTGAGTGATTGCCGGCGTAGTGTGGGTGATCAGTTCGCTGAGCTGGCGTATGTCACTTTGATGGTCGCGGCTCAAACCGGCCTGACTGGCGATGATCTGACTGAAAATCTGCGCATTGCCGAGCAACTTGCCGATCAGCGCGCTTTTGCTTTGCAGGGAGTTTTCCGTTTGCTGAACCTTGAACGCAGTGATCATTTCATCGCGCTTGGCATCGAAAACCGCGATCTGCTCCGGATCGGTGGTCATGGCCGTCAGCCCCTCAAGACGCGCCAACACACTTTGTTCAAGGCTGCCGATTTGCGCCTCGACATTACTGGCCTTGCCGGCCTGGCCAAGGTAGACGTTGATCTGCACCAGATTGTTGAGGGTTTCCAGATCACGCCGCAGGGTCAGGCTGCTACCGAGCAGGTCGAGGCTTTGCAGTTCGACCTGGGTACCCTGAAACTCGCGATAGGAATCGCGCACCAGATAAAAATTAGTGACCAGCATCGGGATGAGGAAAAGCACGCTGATCAGGCTGAACTTCATGCCGAAGCTCAGGCGGTTCATCAGTGCAACGGCGGGATAGAGCAAGCTCTTCACTGGAAGTCTCCCTTTCTGATTTTTCTTGTTTTTATATGGCAGGCGCAGACCAGCGGCAGATAGCCACTATTTTGCGCCAGCTCTGTATAGCTTAAATCGGCAGGAGGTTTTGTAACTTAAGGTTAACGGGGGCCAAGCGAGTCCCGCCATTGAAGGAAACGGACCTGCCTATTACATGCTGCGCGTGACAACACGGGCCGTAGGAGCCGGCTTGCTGGCGATGGCTGCGCCTCGGTGCTTCAGGAACACCGCGTTGATGCCTTCGCCAGCAAGCCGGCTCCTACGGATTTGTGGTGTTCAGGGGAGAACTGTCCACAGCGCGAAGCCGGCGTACCAGAGCACAGCTGCGCGGAGCAGTAATTCCCAAAGACTGTCGAGGCTGTTGATGCCATCCGGTCCCGCCACCGGCGCGGGAATCTCACCGGCCGCCAGACCGACTTTCTCGATCAATTGCGCGGCGCTGATGTTCCAGTTCAGCAGTTCGTGCAGCATCACGCGGCTGACCGCCACAAAGTTGCCGACCAGGGCAAAACTGGCGGCCAGCAGACGCACCGGCACCCAATCGAACGCATGTCGCAATTGCCCCGCACGTTCCACGACCGCCGGGTTTTGCCCGTGCTCTTCGGCGAGCGCCAGCAGTCGATAGCTCAATGCCGCGACCGGCCCCAGCAAGAAGTACCAGAAAATGACGGCGAAAAAGCTTTGATAACCCTCCCACAGCAAATGGCCCTGAACCTTCTCCAGCAATTGTTCACCGCTGTCGGCGCCGATATCCAGGTCGCGCTGGGCCACGTGCGCGGCCGCTTGCAGGTCTTCACGGCGCCAGGCGTCGCGAAACGGTCCGAGGCCGGCCAGCAGATCGCCGCGGCCCAGACTGTAAATCACCACCAGCAAATGCACCGGCAGTGCCAGAAGCCCATACGCCACCGGTTCCAGCACCACCAACAACAGACCCAGCAACGCCACCGGCAGCAACACCAGAATCGTCAGGATCAGCCAGGGACGGGGCGCCATACGCGTACTGGATTCGAGCTTGTGCAGCTCTCGCACCCAGCCGCCGTCACGTTGAATCCGATGGCGCAGTGCCGAGAATTTCTCGACCCAGACCGCCAGCAGCAACACCAGAAAACTCATTGTCCTTCCTCTTTTTCCTTTACAGCCTGTGCCAAAGCAGCGCGATAGCGAACCCAGTCGAACGCCGGCCCCGGATCGGTCTTGCGCCCCGGCGCGATGTCGCTGTGCCCGCAAATGCGTTGCGTGGTGATCGCCGGGAAGGTCCTTTGCAACAGCACGGTCAATGCCGTCAGCGCAGCATATTGCGCATCGGTGAACGGCAGATCATCGGTGCCTTCGAGTTCGATGCCTATGGAAAAATCGTTACAGGTTTCCCGCCCCTCAAAGCACGAAACGCCGGCATGCCAGGCGCGCTCAAGACAAGAGACAAACTGGGTGACGGTGCCGTCTCGCTCTATCAGAAAATGCGCAGACACCCGTAGGTCAGCGATCCCCTCAAAGTAGGGGTGCTCTGTGACATCCAGCCGGTTCTGGAAAAATTCCTGCACCTTGCCGGTGGCAAATTGCGCCGGAGGCAGACTGATGTTGTGAATCACCAGCAGGGAAATTTCGTCCGTGGGGCGCGCATTGAAGTTGGGTGAGGGGCACGATTGCACTTCCTGACACCAACCACTCGCGGGGTCCAACTGCATACAGGTTCCTTCAGCGACGACAGTGTTGGCGCTCAGTATGCCGCGATAGTCCTCAACGGGCGATCACTTGCCGTGATCGAGCCGCCGCAGGTTGCCTATCACCGACTCCAGCGCGCGATCAAACAGTAACGTGTCAGCCAGGACTCGCACTGCGCCTCGCTGAAAATCGTGCGCCAACTCCGTACGGCTGCGCTCCAGAACTTTCAGGCCGGTGCGGTTGACGAAAATGTACTTGCCCGTAGCGTCGATGATTGCGGTCAACTTGCAGCGCAACGTGTTTTCCTGGTCTTCCTCGATCTCGACCCAATTGCCCGGCACCAGTTGATCGACCTGCTGGAGGCCGGCATCATCGGTTGGCAATCGGGCCAAAGCCTCTGCGGCTTCAGCGTTCTGCAGGACGACGTCCTCGCGCACTTCTACCATCGCCGCATCGGCCGCTCTCACAAGTGTCAGCGGTTGGTCCGCGCGCTCGAACAATTGCAGATGCAACGTCTCCAGGTCGCTGAAAAACTCGCTGGTAGCAAATGGATCGAACGCCGAGGCGCTCAAGCCATCGCGCAACGATTTCAGCAGGCTCGGCACCAACGCCAGTAAACGCACGTTCGCATCGGGCTCGTCGTGACGCTGCACACTCCAGATCAATTGCTCCATGGTGTGCACATCGGCGTGCCACTCAGCCGACTGATCGCTGTGCTTCAAAAACGTCAGCAACAGGACCTGAGCCCAAGCTTCCTGCACGAACGTCACAACCCGTTGTGGCAACACCTTGCCCAGCAAGGCCCGATTCACTGCCAGCCGGATGCGCTGACGGGCAAGCTCGGTTTTCGCGCGACCTTCTTCAGCGTCGCGGGTACGTTGTTCCAGCAGCTCGCTGCGCCGGCGTTCGTCGCTGGTGAACGCCAAAAAATCAGCCAGTAATTCGGAAAAAATAGCCGGGTCGTCAACGAAATCGCTCAGCAAGCGCTGCACGACCTGATCGATGCGTACATACAGGCTGTCGCGTGCATCATCATCGCTCTCGCCCCACCCCTTCGCAGCGTCCGCGATCTCATTGAGCAGACGCCGCGCCGGGTGGCTACTGCGACTGAAAAAGCTTTTATCGAGGACGGCAACTTTCAGCATCGGGATCTGCAAACGCGCGATCTGCGCCTTGAGCGAGTCCGGCAGGTTGCGGTCATCAAGGATGCAGTCGAACAGCATCGCAATCAGATTGATGACATCCTCGTCAGCCACGGCAACCACGCGTGACGTGCCGGTCTTGACGCTGACCCGGGTCAATAACTGTTCGAGCTGGTTGCGCAGGTCGAAGTCGTCCTGTATTGCAGGTTCAGGCACGTATTGCTGCAAATGCGAGAGCATGCGCAACAGGTCGCGGGTGGAAATCGGTTGCGCGGGCGCACTGGCTTCCAGAGTGGGCGCCACGCTGCCGCGCACGTGAGACAACAGCGTCTGCAGGGCGGCGAAAACCGCTTGAACGCTGCTATCGAGGGGCACGCTGACGGCTGGGTGGGCATCCACGGATTTGCTACGGACACCGGCAGTCGCGGGATCGCTGACAGGTCGCGCCGGGGCCGGTTTGAGGCCGGGCAGGATGCCGTTGCTCATCAGCAACTGATTAACTTGCGAATACAGCAGATCGACGTCGCCTAGGACATAGCGCTCGAAGAGTTTGAGGATGACCAGCTTGACCTGGATTACCACGCCAAGGGTCTGTGCGGCCTGCACAAAATACTCGCAGATCATCGCCGGCCCCATCGGGTTATGCCCGGCGATGAGTTTTCGGCCCACTAGCATGCTCAGTCTGGCGGTCAACTGGTCAAGCGCGTAGCCGTCCCGGTTCAGCACTTTGCCGACCATCGCCTCTACCGCCACTGTTCGTTCAAGGTCATCGGGTGAGCACCCTGCCACATCGACTGCCAGCACAGAGGGCGTTTTGCTGTTTTTGTCTTGCGTCAGGCGAATGAAAGAGTCGAAAAACTGCTCGAAAAATACCCGTTCGATACTTTTGCGTTTGAGGCGCAAATCGCGCATGGCTTCGAAGAAGATGTTCTGGTCGACATCGTTCCGTGCCCGGTCAGCCATTTCGAACAGCGTGTCGTCGGCATTTTCGAAAAGTTGCTGGAGGCCATGCCCGAGCTGTTGCGCGACCGAGTCGCGAACCTGCAGCAGAATCAGCGGCATGCGGGCAAGCGGCGAGTCATCCGAATGCTCGGTTGCGGCCTTGCGCAGGGGCACTACATTGCCGTCATTGTGCATCCAGGCCTCCTGAACCGATGATGCGGGGATCGTCATCTATGACCGAGCATACAGCCTGTCAAAGTCATGACGTCAAATGTGAGGCGAATTATCGGATAAAAGACGTTACATTTGCCAGCGGGCTTTGGACCTGTATTGAAACAGACGTCTGCTGCCGGCAACAAGTTAGCAAGCGCACACGCTGAAATCGACCAAATGCACCATTCAGAGCCATTTGAGAGGGCCGCATGCCTTGGGTTGCTGCGGGCCATGGCCCTATAATCGGGCCACTTTGTTTGTGGAGTCCGTTATGCCGAACCTACGTCTCGCCGATTTGACTGCCGAAATCGAAGCCAACGTGCGCCGCGCGTTACTCGAAGACATCGGCAGCGGCGACATCACCGCACAGCTGATCCCGGCCGAACGCCTGGCCAAAGCCACCATCATCACCCGCGATGCCGCCGTTATTGCAGGCACGTCGTGGGTCGACGCGGTTTTTCGGCAGCTGGACCCGCGTGTTGCCGTGCATTGGCAGGTACGCGACGGTGATCGGGTGAATCCCAATCAGGCGCTGTTTCATCTGGAAGGCCCGGCACGTTCGTTGTTAACCGGCGAACGCTGCGCGCTGAATTTCCTGCAATTGCTTTCCGGTGTAGCCACGCGAGCGCAATACCTGGCGGATTTCGTTGCCGAAACCCAAGTGAAGCTGCTCGATACCCGCAAAACCCTCCCTGGCCTGCGCTTGGCGCAAAAGTACGCGGTGACATGCGGCGGTTGCCACAACCATCGCATCGGCCTGTACGACGCGTTCCTGATCAAGGAAAACCACATCGCCGCCTGCGGTGGCATCGCTGAAGCCATCAACGCAGCGCACAGGATCGCGCCGGGCAAACCGGTGGAGATCGAAGTGGAAAGTCTGGGGGAGCTGAAAGAAGCGCTGGCGGCGGGTGCCGATATCATCATGCTCGACGAACTGAGCCTGGACGATATGCGCGAAGCAGTGCGCCTGAATGCCGGTAAGGCAAAACTGGAAGCCAGTGGCGGGATCAACGAGAACACACTGTTGCCGATCGCGGAAACCGGGGTGGATTACATTTCGATTGGTGCGATGACCAAGGATGTGAAGGCCGTGGACCTGTCGATGCGCTTGAGCCTCTGACGAAAAATGCGGGAGCGGCCTTGCTCGCGAAGGCGTTGTGTCAGGCACCATCATTGTCAGATGTGTCGACCTCTTCGCGAGCAAACCCGCTCCCACAGGTGTTGCGTTGATACCGGGTCAGACCACCAGATTATTCATCTCGCAGTACTCGTCCCACTCGACGCCTAGCACTTCGGCCGCCTCTTTATGCAATACCAGGCGCTGTGCCTCAAACTCTTCCGGGGTGGAGGTGTACTTGAGCGTCAGTTCCCAAGGCTGCAAGCCCTGAGACTCTGCCTCATCCTCGAATGCCCACTGGATCTGGTCTTTCTGGTCGTCGGCGGGCAGGTCTTTGATCTCGTCAGCTAGCTGAGGCGTGTCCTGCACGTACTTCTTCAGCGCTTCTTCGTGACGTGCTTCCTGGGTCAATTCTTTAACGGTCATGGCGTTCTCGCTGATCGGGGGAATGGAAGATGGAACTGGATCATCAAGGATCTCTCTGACGCAAATAGCCGGGTGAAGCCCGGTTTTTCTGGCCTTCAGAACCATTCGGGGATCATCTGAAAACAACGTGTCGCTTTTTTGCCCGAGACAGGAATCGAACCTGCGACCTTCGCGTTACGAGTGCGCTGCTCTACCAGCTGAGCTACACGGGCGGTGGGCTAAACCTAGCACTGACCAACAGGTCAGGCAACTTCACTTACCTTTAAAAACAAATCTTTTCCGGACACAAAAAATGCCCCGCCGTTTGCACGGCGGGGCATTTTTTACAACGTTGAAGCGATCAGGCGTGGGGCGCGATTAAACGCCCGAAGCCTTGGCTGCTGCTACGTCTTTGATGGACAGCTTGATACGGCCGCGGTTGTCCACGTCCAGTACCAGTACTTCCACTTCCTGGCCTTCTTTCAGGATGTCGGTCACTTTTTCAACGCGAGCGTCGCTCAGCATCGAGATGTGAACCAGGCCGTCCTTGCCAGGCAGGATGTTGACGAATGCGCCGAAATCGACGATGCGCTCAACCTTGCCGACGTAGATCTTGCCGATCTCGGCCTCGGCAGTGATGCCCAGAACGCGCTGACGTGCTGCTTCAGCCGCTTCCTTGGTTTCGCCGAAGATCTTGATCGAGCCGTCGTCTTCGATATCGATCGAAGCCTTGGTCTCTTCACAGATCGCACGGATGGTCGCGCCGCCTTTACCGATGACATCACGGATTTTGTCGGTGTCGATTTTCATCGCGATCATGGTCGGAGCGTTTTCCGACAGCTCGGTACGCGACTGGCCAATGATCTGGTTCATCTGACCGAGAATGTTCAGGCGCGCTTCAAGGGCTTGGCCCAAAGCGATTTCCATGATTTCTTCGGTGATGCCTTTGATCTTGATGTCCATCTGCAGCGCGGTAACACCCTTGGCGGTACCCGCTACTTTGAAGTCCATGTCGCCGAGGTGGTCTTCGTCACCCAGGATGTCGGTCAGGATGGCGAATTTCTCGCCTTCTTTAACCAGACCCATGGCAATACCGGCAACCGGTGCTTTCATTGGAACGCCGGCATCCATCAGAGCCAGGGAAGCGCCGCAGACCGAAGCCATGGAGCTCGAACCGTTGGACTCGGTGATTTCCGACACAACACGGATGGTGTACGGGAACACGTCGGCAGCAGGCAGCATGGCTGCAATCGAGCGACGGGCCAGACGGCCGTGACCGATTTCGCGACGACCAGCGCCACCCATGCGACCACACTCGCCCACCGAGAACGGAGGGAAATTGTAGTGCAGCATGAACGGGTCTTTTTTCTCGCCTTCCAGAGTATCCAGCAGTTGCGCGTCACGGGCGGTGCCCAGTGTTGCAACGACCAGCGCCTGGGTTTCGCCACGAGTGAACAGTGCCGAACCGTGAGTCTTTGGCAGCACGCCGACTTCGATGTTCAACGGACGTACGGTCTTGGTGTCGCGACCGTCGATACGCGGCTTACCGTTTACGATGTTTTCGCGAACGGTGCGGTATTCGATTTCGCCGAACGCCGCTTTGACTTCGCTTGCGGAAGGCTGGCCTTCTTCACCGGACAGCTTGGCAACGACCTGATCCTTCAACTCGCCAAGGCGAGTGTAACGGTCGGCCTTGACGGTGATGGCGTAAGCCTGGGAGATCGCGTCGCCGAACTCGGCACGGATAGCGCCCAGCAGAGCGGTGGCTTCAGGCTGTGGAGCCCAGGTCCAGGTCGGCTTGGCAGCTTCGGCAGCCAATTCTTTAACGGCGTTGATCACCACCTGAAACTCGTCGTGAGCAAACAGTACGGCGCCCAGCATCTGGTCTTCGGTCAGCTCTTTGGCTTCCGATTCAACCATCAGCACAGCTTCCGACGTACCGGCAACGACCATGTCCAGGCTCGATGCTTTCTGTTGCTCGTAAGTCGGGTTCAGCAGGTAGCCAGTGCTTTCGTGGAACGCAACGCGGGCAGCGCCGATCGGGCCATCGAAAGGAATGCCGGAGATCGCCAGCGCAGCCGAGGTACCGATCATCGCCGCGATGTCCGGATCGGTTTTTTTGCTGGTGGAAACGACGGTGCACACAACCTGCACTTCGTTCATGAAGCCTTCTGGGAACAGCGGACGGATCGGACGGTCGATCAGTCGGGAAGTCAGGGTTTCTTTCTCGGAAGGACGGCCTTCGCGCTTGAAGAAACCGCCAGGGATCTTACCGGCAGCGTAAGTTTTTTCCTGGTAGTGAACGGAAAGAGGGAAGAAGCCTTTGCTTGGGTCAGCGGTTTTGGCGCCAACAACGGTCACCAATACGGTGACGTCATCATCAACGGTAACCAGCACTGCGCCGGAGGCTTGACGGGCGATACGGCCTGTCTCGAGGGTAACGGTCGACTGACCGAACTGGAATTTTTTGATAACCGGGTTCACGGTGTCCTACCTTCTTTGTGGCTCTTGGGGAACTTGTCTTCTTGCGAAATTCTTGGGCAATGTCGGGAATCGGCCCAACGCCTGTCCAGGGTAAAACGTGTATCCAGACAAAACTTGAGGCTGGGAGCCTGCCATGCGCCAGCGGGAAACCCGCTGACGCACAGCAAACAACCAACCTCATAGCGCAATCGCTTATTAGCGACGCAGACCCAGGCGACCGATCAGAGCGCTGTAACGGCTCACGTCTTTGCCTTTCAGGTAGTCCAGCAGCTTGCGACGCTGGTTAACCATGCGGATCAGACCACGACGGGAGTGGTGATCTTTACCGTTGGCCTTGAAGTGACCTTGCAGTTTGTTGATGTTGTGGGTCAGCAGTGCAACTTGCACTTCTGGCGAACCAGTGTCACCAACAGCTTGCTGATAGTCAGCAACGATTTGAGCTTTTTCTTGAACGTCGAGAGCCATGAGGCAATCCTTTTATCAGGAAACTGTTTCAGAAAAACAGTTTCAACAGGCCAGGGACAAATCCCTGTATCTATAAATGAGTAGTGACCGTGCCTGTTGACAGCCACCCTCGCCAGCCTGCTTTGACACAGACTGGTTTCGGTCATTCCGACCGAATCAGTCGACGCGGCGCGATGCGCCCGTCTTCGCTCACTTCACCGATTCCAATGAAGCGACCGTTGTGATCCTGTACCCGTACCATGCCGAACTTCGGTGCATCCGGGGCTCGTACCGGCTGGCCGTTAAGCCAGTAGAACGAGCTGTGCTCCGAGAACTGCAACAATGGCCAGTCCAGCAGCCCGCTGTCCGAAGGCATCAGGAAGCGATCAACCGCTTCGTTGCCACCTTCGGCATGGACCGCTTCCAGCTCTTCCAGCGTTACCGTCTGCGCCAGCGTGAAAGGCCCGGCCTGGGTACGTCGCAATTGAGCAACGTAAGCGCCACAACCGAGTTGCTCACCGATATCCTCCACCAGGGTGCGGATATAGGTGCCTTTGCTGCAATCCACCGCGAGCCGCGCAGTATCACCTTCGAAGGCCAGCAATTCCAAGCGCGCAATAGTAACAGAACGCGGTTCGCGCTCCACTACTTCGCCTGCACGCGCCAGCTTGTACAGCGGCTGGCCATCACGCTTGAGAGCCGAGTACATGGGCGGTATCTGGCTGATTTGGCCGCGAAATTTCGGCAACACCGCTTCAACGTCGGCACGACCAACGGTCACCGGACGTTCCTGTAAAACCTCACCCTCGGCATCTGCCGTGGTGGTGGTCTTGCCCAGTTGCGCCAGGGTCTCGTAACCCTTGTCGGAGTCGAGCAAATACTGCGAAAACTTGGTGGCCTCACCGAAGCACAGCGGCAATACACCGGTGGCTAGCGGATCAAGACTGCCGGTGTGCCCGGCTTTCTCGGCGTTCAGCAACCAGCGAACCTTCTGTAACGCGGCGTTGGAGGTAAACCCCAACGGCTTGTCGAGCAGGATGATGCCGCTGACGTTACGACGGATACGTTTGACCTGAGCCACCGATTACTCCTTGGTGTCTTCGGGTGCTGTCGCTTCCGGGCGCTGGCTGTCTTCAGCCACCGCACGTTCGATCAGGGCCGACAGATGCGCGCCACGCACGACACTTTCGTCGTAGTGGAAGTGCAACTGTGGAACGCTGCGCAACTTCATTTCGCGGGCCAGCTGCATGCGCAGGAAACCGGCGGCCGAGTTGAGCACCTTGATGCTTTGCGCGATGTCTTCGGCGCTGTCCTGTCCCATCACGGTGATGAAGATCTTGGCATGACCGACGTCACGGCTGACCTCAACAGCGGTAATGGTGACCAGGCCGACGCGCGGGTCTTTGACTTCACGACGGATCAGCTGTGCCAGCTCACGCTGCATCTGATCGCCGATACGTTGGGTACGGCTGTATTCTTTTGCCATGTCTTGTTACCTGTTACTGCCCGACGGTGAAACCCGACGGGTCTGAAAGCGGCAAACGCCCGGCCTGACAAAAGCCAGACCGGGCGTTGCGTTTAGAGTCCTGACGCGGCGCCGTGCATTTTCATGCAACGGCCCCGAGTGACCCTTGAAGTGCGCGAGTTAGAGGCTGCGAGCAACCTGAACCTTCTCGTAGACTTCGATCTTGTCGCCAGGTTTGACGTCGTTGTAGCTCTTGACGCCGATACCGCATTCCATGCCGGCACGTACTTCGGCAGCGTCATCCTTGAAGCGGCGCAGGGATTCCAGCTCGCCTTCGAAGATAACGATGTCTTCACGCAGTACACGGATTGGACGGTTACGGTGAACAACACCTTCGATAACCATGCAACCGGCGATCGCGCCAAACTTCGGCGAGCGGAACACGTCACGCACTTCAGCGATACCCAGGATGTTCTCGCGAACATCGCTGCCCAGCATACCGGTGAGGGCTTTCTTGACGTCTTCGATGATGTCGTAGATGACGTTGTAGTAACGCATATCCAGACCTTCCTGCTCGACGATCTTCCGTGCACCAGCATCGGCACGCACGTTGAAGCCGAACAGTACAGCGTTGGAAGCCAGTGCCAGGTTAGCGTCGGACTCGGTGATACCACCGACACCGCCGCCCACTACACGCACTTGCACTTCGTCGTTACCCAGGCCGTTCAAGGCACCGTTCAACGCTTCCAGCGAACCACGGACGTCGGATTTGAGGACGATGTTAAGCGTCTTCTTCTCTGCCTGACCCATGTTTTCGAAGATGTTTTCCAGCTTGCCAGCGTGAGCGCGAGCCAGTTTGACTTCGCGGAACTTGCCTTGACGGAACAGAGCCACTTCACGGGCTTTCTTCTCGTCCGACAGCACGCTCATCTCGTCGCCAGCGTCCGGGGTACCGTCCAGGCCGAGGATCTCGACAGGGATGGATGGACCGGCTTCCTTGATCGGCTTGCCGTTCTCGTCGAGCATGGCACGTACGCGACCATAGTTCGAACCGACCAGCACCATGTCGCCTTGGCGCAGGGTACCGTCTTGAACCAGAACGGTTGCAACCGGGCCACGACCTTTGTCGAGACGCGATTCAACCACGACGCCACGGCCAGGAGCCGAAGGCGTCGCTTTCAGTTCGAGAACTTCAGCTTGCAGCAGGACAGCTTCGAGCAACTCGTCCACGCCGGTACCGACTTTCGCCGAAACCGATACGAACGGGGTGTCGCCGCCCCACTCTTCCGAGGTCACGCCGTGAACCGACAGTTCACTACGGATGCGGTCGAGATCAGCGCCCGGCTTGTCGATCTTGTTCACTGCAACAACCAGTGGAACACCAGCAGCCTTCGCGTGCTGGACAGCTTCAATGGTCTGCGGCATTACGCCGTCGTCCGCTGCAACTACCAGGATCACGATGTCGGTCGCCTTGGCACCACGAGCACGCATTGCGGTAAACGCAGCGTGACCCGGGGTGTCGAGGAAGGTGACCATGCCGCGTTCGGTTTCAACGTGGTACGCACCGATGTGCTGGGTGATACCGCCGGCTTCGCCAGCAGCTACCTTCGCACGACGGATATAGTCGAGCAGCGAAGTTTTACCGTGGTCAACGTGACCCATTACGGTCACAACCGGCGCACGGGAGAACGTCTCACCCTCAAACTTCAGGGACTCGGCCAGGGAATCTTCCAGGGCAGTGTCGCTGACCAGGGTCACTTTGTGGCCCAACTCCTCAGCTACAAGCTGAGCAGTTTCCTGATCGAGTACCTGGTTGATCGTCGCTGGAGTACCCAGTTTGAACATGAACTTGATGATTTCAGCTGCCTTGACCGACATCTGATTGGCGAGATCGCCAACAGAAATGGTCTCGCCGATCTGCACATCACGCACGACAGGGCCGGTTGGGCTCTGGAAACCGTGAGCGTTGCGTTTCTTCAGCTTGGCCTTGCCGCGACCACCGCGACGGAAGCTGTCGCTTTCTTCGTCGGTAGTACGTGGGGCAACGCGTGGAGCAGGCGCTTTCTCTTTAACCGAGGCACGATGCGGAGCGTTTTTACGCTCGCCGTCGCCACCACCACCGCTGCGACGATTGTTATCGTCTGCACGTGGTTTGTCCGGACGGCGCTGTTCGTTCTGCTTGTTACGCACATCTGCAGAAGGCGCTGGCGCAGTGGTCACCGGTGCGCTTTCACGTACTGGTTCGGCAACTGCAGCCGGTGCAGCAACAGCGTCGTTAGTCGCGGTTTGCGCAGCAGCAGGCTGGCGACGCGCGTCTTCTTCGGCGCGACGCTTGGATTCTTCTTCAGCCTTTTGACGGGCAGCATTTTCTACTGCACGACGTTCATCCAGTTCGCGCTTGCGTTCGGCTTCAATTTCTTCCGGGCTGCGCTGTACGAAAACTTTCTTCTTGCGGACTTCAACACTGATGCTTTTGCTGCCAGCAACACGCAGGGTGCTGGTGGTTTTACGCTGCAGTGTAATCTTGCGTGGTTCTTCCACTTTCGCCTTGTGGCTGCTTTTCAAGTGAGTCAGCAAAGATTGCTTCTCACTGTCAGTCACATTTTCTTCGGCGGCGGTGTGCGGCAGACCTGCCTCACGCATCTGCTGCAACAGGCGCTCTACCGGTGTTTTGACCTCATCGGCCAGTTGTTTCACCGTGACTTGCGTCATGCACTTCTCTCCTCAGGCCGCGCCTAATTACTCGAACCAATGGGCTCGGGCGGCCATGATCAACTTGCCGGCACGATCTTCGTCAATGCCGTCGATGTCGAGCAGATCGTCAATAGACTGCTCGGCCAGGTCTTCGCGGGTAATTACGCCGCGCACCGCCAGTTCCATCGCCAGATCCTTGTCCATACCCTCAAGCGAGAGCAGGTCTTCGGCCGGATGGGCGTCTGCCAGCTTTTCCTCAGTAGCGATGGCTTTGGTCAACAAACGATCCTTGGCACGAGCGCGAAGCTCGTTGACGGTTTCTTCGTCAAAGCCGTCGATGTTGAGCATTTCTTCCAACGGTACGTAGGCAATCTCTTCCAGACTGGTGAAGCCTTCATCTACCAGCACCTGTGCGAGGTCTTCGTCGACTTCCAGCTCGTCGATGAAGTTGCGCAGGATGTCGCCGGTTTCTGCTTGCTGCTTAGCCTGGATGTCCGATTCGGTCATCACGTTCAGGGTCCAGCCAGTCAACTGGCTAGCCAGACGCACGTTCTGACCACCGCGACCGATGGCCTGAGCCAGATTGTCTGCGCCAACGGCGATGTCCATTGCATGGGCATCTTCGTCAACGATAATTGCCGCCACTTCAGCCGGCGACATTGCATTGATCACGAACTGGGCCGGGTTATCGTCCCACAGCACGATGTCAACACGCTCACCGCCCAACTCGCCGGACACTGCCTGGACACGCGAACCGCGCATGCCGATGCAAGCGCCTTGCGGGTCGATGCGTTTGTCCTTGGAGCGGACCGCGATCTTGGCGCGCGAACCCGGGTCACGGGACGCAGCCATCACTTCGATCAGGCCTTCAGCAATTTCCGGCACTTCGATGCGGAACAACTCGATCAGCATTTCCGGCGCGGTACGCGACAGGATCAGCTGCGGGCCGCGGTTCTCGGTGCGGATTTCCTTGAGCAGCGCACGCAAGCGCACGCCGACCCGGAAAGTTTCGCGAGAAATGATGTCTTCACGAGCCAGCAACGCTTCAGCGTTGTTGCCCAGGTCGACGATCACATTGTCGCGGGTCACTTTTTTCACGGTGCCGGAGATGATTTCCCCCAGGCGCTCGCGATAAGCATCAACGACTTGAGCGCGCTCGGCTTCGCGTACTTTCTGCACAATGACCTGCTTGGCAGTTTGTGCTGCGATGCGACCGAACTCGATGGATTCGATTTTCTCTTCGACTACGTCACCTACCTGAGCACCAGGATGCGTTTCAGCAACCTTGCTCGGCCAGGTTTCAATGGCCGGATCGTCAAGATCTGCTTCTTCGACGACAGTCCAGCGACGGAATGTCTCGTAAGCACCAGTGTGGCGATTGATTTCCACACGCAGATCGACTTCGTCCTCGAAACGCTTTTTGGTAGCAGTGGCCAGAGCCAGCTCCAGCGCTTCAAAAATTACGTTGGCCGGTACGCCCTTTTCATTGGATACCGACTCAACAACCAGCAGTACTTCTTTGCTCATCGTACGCCTCGCCTTTCGCAAGCCATTGGATCCGCGGGATCCGCAGTTTCTGGCACGTCTCAGTCAAAACTGGGAATAATGTTGGCCTTGTCGATCATATCGATCGGCAACAGGAATTCATGGTCTTCTACCTGCACCACGACGTCCTGCTCTTCTACACCGCGCAGAAGGCCCTGAAAGTTGCGTCGACCTTCAAAAGGCGAGCGCAGCTTGATCTTCACTTGTTCACCGGCAAATTTTGCGAACTGCTCAATAGTGAACAGTGGGCGTTCCATGCCAGGCGAGGAAACTTCGAGGGTGTATTCAACGGCGATCGGATCTTCAACATCCAGAACACCGCTGATCTGACGGCTGACAATGGCGCAATCGTCCACCAGCACACCGCCCTCTTTATCGATATAAACGCGCAACATTGAGTGGCGACCTTGAGCCGAAAACTCAATACCCCAGCATTCATAGCCCAGGGCCACGACCACCGGGGCCAGCAAGGCCTGCAACTCTTCTAGCTTGCTCGACACCTGAACCCCCTCGTGCATGTATGTGCATGCTATGCAAAATAAAAAAATGGGCGAAACGCCCATCCTTGAAACGCCGTCGAACAGCGGCGTTGAAAGTGTCCAGCTAACAAAAAGCCCCTTAAAAGGGGCTCTTTAAACTGGTTGCGGGGGCCGGATTTGAACCGACGACCTTCGGGTTATGAGCCCGACGAGCTACCAGACTGCTCCACCCCGCGACAAAGCTGGGGCGGAAGTATACGACCGATCCTCTAAAGAATCAATGTAACCTTCCACCTACAAGAAAGCCCGCAACAGCGGGCTTTCCTGATAATTGGTACCGAGAAGGGGACTCGAACCCCTACACCCTATGGGCACAACCACCTCAAGGTTGCGTGTCTACCAATTCCACCACCTCGGCAATACAACGTTTGAAACCTTCTTACTTCTGCTCTTGAGCTGGAGGCACGTCAGTCGCTGGAGTAGCCGACTTTTGCTCTTGAAGCACCGGGACATCATCAGAAGCCGGTTGCTGCTTTGGAACTTCCAACACTGCTGGATTTGGCAAACCTACTTGAGTCAGCTGTTGAGCCTTCTCTTTAGCAAAGTAACCTAACCCCAAGCTGGTTATGAAGAAACCGGCGGCAAGTATAGCAGTAAACTTACTAAGAAAGGTAGAGGAACCTTGGCTTCCGAATACAGTATTTGAAGCACCTGCACCGAAAGACGCACCAGCATCCGCACCTTTACCCTGCTGCAGCAATACCAGAGCAACTACGCCCAATGCACCCAGCAGATGAAAAACGACTACGACTGTTTCCAGCATTTTTTCAGTTTCCCGCGGCGCGACAAATCGCACCGAACTCATCTGCATTCAGGGAAGCTCCACCAATGAGCCCCCCATCGATATCCGGCATGCCGAACAGTTCGACCGCATTGGCCGCCTTCACGCTGCCGCCGTATAGAAGCCGCACACCTTGCGCGACCTCAGAATTTTCTGCCGCCAACTGCGCGCGGATGGCTGCGTGCACATCCTGCGCCTGTTGCGGCGAAGCAGTCAGCCCGGTACCAATGGCCCAGACCGGCTCGTAAGCTATGACTGCATTGGCAAAGACACCGACACCCAGCTGCTCGATGATGCTGCCCAGCTGACGCCCGACAACCTCAAGAGTTTTACCGGCTTCACGCTGCTCCAGGGTTTCCCCTATGCACAACACCGGAATCAAGCCACATGCCTGTGCCGCTGCGAACTTGCGAATCAGCATCCCGTCCTGCTCGCCCATAATCTGGCGGCGCTCGGAATGCCCGACAAGTACCAGGGAACACCCTGCATCCACCAACTGACTCGGTGCAACTTCACCGGTCAGCGCACCTTGCTTCGATTCCACCGCAGAATTCTGCGCGCCGACCGAAATCGACGTGCCCTCCAGACCATCAATCACTTGATTGATGTACAGGCAGGGCGGGAATACCGCAACATCAACACCGCTCGGCAAGGCCAGGTGACTAAGGCCGTTGATCAGCTCAGCGACGCTGGCGCGGGTACCGTGCATCTTCCAGTTACCAGCTACCATAGGGCGACGCATGCTGTACCTCGTCGGTCAAAGTGGGCGCAGATGTTACCCAACACAATCATGGCTGGCAAGCCGAATTCAGGCAGAAACTTCAGTAACGAGTTTTGCCAGCTCTTCAGCGTAACCACGAACCTGCGTTTCGTCTTCGCCTTCGACCATCACACGCACCAATGGCTCGGTCCCGGACTTGCGCAACAGCACCCGCCCACGACCAGCCATGGCCTGGGTAACGCGATCACTGGCTTCCCTGACCGCAGGATGTTCAAGCGGGTTCACACCGCCGCCGAAGCGCACGTTGATCAGCACCTGCGGGCACTTGCGCAGCGCCTGACGACTCTGAGCCAGGCCTTCCGAGCGCCTCTTCAATGCCATCAGCACCTGCAGCGCAGCAATGATCGCGTCACCGGTGGTGGTGTGATTGAAGCAGACGATATGGCCCGAGTTCTCGCCACCCACCACCCAGTTACGCTCCAGCAGATCGGCGATGACATAACGGTCACCGACATTGGCGCGCACGAATGGGATCGACAGATCCGCAAGGGCCAGCTCAAGTCCCAGGTTGCTCATCAAGGTGCCTACGACACCGCCCTGCAATTTGTTACGCTCATGCAGATCGCGAGCGATGATGAACAACAGCTCGTCGCCATCAACAATGGCGCCCGTGTGATCGACCATCAGAACCCGATCGCCATCGCCATCAAAGGCAATACCCAGATCCGCGTGCTCAGCCAGCACGGCAGCCTGAAGCTGACCCATGTGGGTCGAACCACAGTTTTCATTGATGTTCAGACCGTTCGGCTGTGCAGAGAGGACCACGACGTCTGCGCCCAGCTCGCGGAATACGCTTGGAGCCACCTTGTAGGTAGCGCCGTGAGCACAGTCGAGCACGATCTTCAGACCGGCGAAACTGGTTCCGGTAGGCACGCTGCTTTTACAGAATTCGATATAGCGGCCCGACGCGTCATTGATTCGCGATACCTTGCCGATCTTGCTCGACTCAACCACAGTCATCGGGGTATCGAGCAATTCTTCGATCATGTGCTCGACTTCGTCAGGAAGCTTGGTGCCCTTGCCGGAGAAGAATTTGATGCCGTTGTCATCGTGAGGGTTGTGCGAGGCACTGATCACGATACCGGCTTCTGCATGAAAGGTACGCGTCAGGTAAGCGATGGCAGGGGTAGGCATCGGCCCCAGCAGCATGACATCTGCGCCTGCCGAGGTCAGGCCGGCCTCAAGCGCCGACTCGAACATGTAGCCGGAAATTCGCGTGTCTTTGCCGACCAGGACTTTGCAGGCGCCCATTTTGCGGAACGCCATGCCTGCCGCCCAGCCAAGCTTGAGCATGAAATCAGGAGTAATCGGATATTCGCCGACGCGACCGCGAATGCCGTCGGTGCCAAAGTATTTTTTGCTCATAACTGCTCCATCATTCTTATTCGGCTGATTCCACTGCGGCGATCATCCGCACTACATCGACGGTTTCGGCGACATCATGCACGCGCAATATACGCGCACCCTTGAATGAAGCCAGCGCCGCGAGTGCCAGACCGCCATGCAGTCGCTCTCCGACCGGGCGATTCAAGGCCTGACCGATCATGCTCTTGCGCGAAACCCCGACCAGCAGGGGTCGCCCGAGAACATGCAAGGCTTCCATGTGTTTGAACAAGCTTAGATTGTGCTGCAGGTTTTTTGCGAAGCCGAAGCCCGGATCAAGGATGATCCGATCTGCGGGAATCCCTGCCAGTTCACATTGCGCCATGCGCTCGGCGAGAAACTCGCTTACTTCTCTGGTCACATCATGATAATGCGGATTGTCCTGCATATCGCCCGGCTCACCAAGCATGTGCATCAGACAGACCGGCAAACCGGTTGCTGCCGCTGCATCCAGTGCACCATCACGGCGCAGAGAGCGCACGTCATTGATCAATCCCGCACCCAGCCGCGCAGTTTCGCGCATGACCGCTGGCGTCGAGGTATCAACAGATATGATCACATCAAGCTCGCGATTGATGCGCTCGACGATCGGCGCTACACGCTCCAGCTCTTCAAGGGGAGAAACCGCTCTGGCACCGGGCCGGGTCGATTCACCACCGACATCAATCAGCGTCGCGCCGGCGACAACCATTGCTTCAGCGTGGCGCATTGCGGCGTCCAGCTGACTGTACAGGCCGCCATCGGAGAAGGAATCGGGAGTGACATTGAGAATACCCATGACATGCGTCTGGGTTAAATCAAGAACCCGGTTGCCGCAAGGTAACCGGGTTGAGGACTGAACAGAAGTCATTTCAAACCTTAAACGTCAGCAGCAGGTCCGCCGATCGGGGTTTCCGGACGCTCGCCCTGTACTGCTGGAGGTGTCCCGGAAGTACCGGTGCCGCCCGACCAATCGCGAGGTTCGCGAGGCGCACGACCCGCCATGATGTCGTCGATCTGCTCGGCATCAATTGTTTCGTACTTCATCAGGGCATCTGCCATGGCATCCAGCTTGTCACGGTTATCCGTGAGGATCTGCTTGGCCGTGCCATAGCACTGGTCAATGATGCTGCGCACTTCGGAGTCGATCAGCTTGGCTGTCTCACCGGAGAAGCTTGCACTCTGACCACCACCGCCGCGACCGAGGAATACTTCACCCTCATCTTCGGCGTACATCAATGGACCGAGTTTTTCCGACAGACCCCACTTGGTGACCATGTTCCGCGCAATCTGACTGGCGCGCATGATGTCGTTCGAGGCCCCCGTGGTAACGCCATCGAAGCCCAACGTCATCTCTTCGGCAATACGGCCACCGTACAACGAGCAAATCTGACTGATCAACGCTCGCTTGGACAGGCTGTAACGATCTTCTTCCGGCAGGAACATGGTCACACCCAGCGCACGACCGCGCGGGATGATCGACACTTTGTAGACCGGATCATGTTCAGGCACGACACGCCCCACGATGGCGTGGCCAGCTTCGTGATAAGCAGTGTTCTGCTTCTCTTTTTCAGACATGACCATGGATTTGCGCTCAGCGCCCATCATGATCTTGTCTTTCGCCAGTTCGAACTCTTTCATCTCGACGACGCGCTTACCGGTACGAGCGGCGAACAGCGACGCCTCGTTGACCAGGTTCGCCAGATCGGCACCGGAGAAACCCGGGGTACCACGGGCAATTACTGCCGGAGCAACGTCGTCGCCCATCGGTACTTTGCGCATGTGAACTTTAAGGATCTGTTCACGACCGCGAATATCCGGCAGACCTACCACGACCTGACGGTCGAATCGGCCTGGACGCAGCAATGCAGGGTCGAGCACGTCCGGACGGTTGGTAGCGGCGATAACGATGATGCCGTCATTCATCTCAAAACCGTCCATCTCTACCAGCAACTGGTTGAGGGTCTGCTCACGTTCGTCGTGACCACCGCCCATGCCAGCGCCACGATGGCGACCAACAGCATCGATTTCGTCGATGAAGATGATGCATGGAGCGTGTTTCTTGGCCTGTTCGAACATATCGCGAACACGGCTGGCACCGACGCCGACGAACATTTCAACGAAATCGGAACCGGAGATGGTGAAGAACGGCACCTTGGCTTCACCGGCAATCGCCTTGGCCAGCAAGGTTTTACCGGTACCCGGAGGACCGACCATCAGCACACCGCGAGGAATACGGCCACCCAAGCGCTGGAACTTGCCCGGATCGCGCAGGAACTCGACCAGCTCGCCGACTTCTTCCTTGGCTTCGTCGCAACCGGCAACGTCAGCCAACGTAGTTTTTACCTGATCTTCGGACAGCAGGCGCGCCTTGCTCTTACCGAAGCTCATCGGCCCGCCCTTGCCGCCGGCACCACCCTGCATCTGCCGCATGAAGAACATAAAGACAGCGATGATCACCAGGATCGGAAAGCTCGCGACCAGGAGTTGAGTCCAGATACTTTGCTGCTCAGGCTGCTTGCCTTCGACCACGACGTTGTTATCAACGAGGTCGCCGATCAGACCGTTATCCTGGATTGCCGGACGGATGGTCTTGAAGCTGTCGCCATCGCTGCGCTTGCCGGTAATCACATAGCCATCGACGGCTACGCGCTCGACCTTGCCATCCTTGACCTGCTGGATGAAGTCGGAATAGTTGAGGGTCTGCGGCTCGTTAGGGCTGGAGAAGTTGTTCATCACCGTCACCAGGACAGCCGCGATGATCAACCACAGGATCAGATTCTTTGCCATATCGTTCAATTAACTACCCTCTGAAGCAAGCTCCGCTAATGGCGCGTGCTTCGCATGATATTCACCGGCCTAACTTACTACATTACCCACGACTCTGGCAGACGCCGTCTGTAACCCTTTGTGAAACACTTCCTACACAATATTCGCTATTTCCTACAGGGCGAAATACGAAAATCCTATCGACCCGCAGAAAAACCTCGATTTACTCACTACGACCGCGGTAGCCCCAAGCCAGCATGTATTGCTCGCGGGAACTGCCACGGGAGGAATCCGGCTTGATCATTTGGACCTTGTCGAATTTCTGACGAGCATCCTTCACGTAAGCGTCAAACCCTTCGCCCTGAAACACCTTGATCACAAAATTACCACCCGGCTTGAGTATCCGAGCCGCCAGATCAAGAGCCAGTTCACATAGGAACATGGCTTTAGGCATATCCACTTCAGGCGTACCACTCATATTGGGGGCCATATCGGAAATCACAAGGTCCACCTGCGAATTACCCACGGCTTCGAGGATCTCAGCGAGCACTTCGTCCCGGGTAAAGTCACCCTGGATGAAAGTCACGTCCGGAATGCTGTCCATTTCCAGGATGTCCGAGGCGATCAGACGTCCCTGACCACCGATCAGCCGACTAGTCACCTGCGACCAGCCGCCGGGGGCCGCGCCCAGGTCAACGACACTCATACCCGGACGGATCAGCTTGTATTTCTCCTGGACCTCCAGAAGCTTGTAACTCGCACGCGAGCGGTAACCATCCTTCTGCGCCTGCTTCACATAGGGATCATTGACATGTCTTTGCAACCACTTAAGGCTTGTCTTGGAACGGGCCACAGGCCACCTCGAAAATAAAACGGGTCGTGATTAACTGGGCGGTCCCGGACTCGCTCGGGTAAACTGGCCGCCGCTTTTTACAAGATCAGACGCAGGGGTCAGATTATGCCGCTCACTCAAGAGCAGAAGAAACAGTACAAATCCATTGGCCACCATTTGAAACCGGTTTTGATCGTGGCAGACAACGGTTTGACTGAAGGTGTGGTAGCCGAACTTGAACGCGCATTGGCGGATCACGAGCTGATCAAGATCAAAGTTAACATCCTCGAC
Source organism: Pseudomonas sp. TMB3-21 (assembly GCF_054898145.1). NCBI lineage: Bacteria > Pseudomonadati > Pseudomonadota > Gammaproteobacteria > Pseudomonadales > Pseudomonadaceae > Pseudomonas > Pseudomonas sp. TMB3-21. The sequence goes on from NZ_CM142718.1 coordinate 751,556, forward strand.
CGCGAGGCTCGCCTGGCGTCCATTGCAGAACTGTGCAAGGTCGGCAAAGCGGATCTGGTTCAGGTCATCGGCAAGATGGCACTGATTTACCGCAAGAACTTCAGCGTCAACAAGCAGCTGTCGAACGTCCATCGCTTCAAGTGATGACAAGGGTCATGGGTGTGCTTCGCGCACCCTGCCACTCCACTTTCAACTGATCGAAAGCAGCACCGGGCCAACTTGACCCGACACCGCTTGCAGATCTGCCACCAAAGCATGGCACCCGCACGAAGCGGGCGCGAGCTTTCAAATGTGGCGAACTTCGACAATCTCGTATTCGATGACGCCGCCCGGCGTCTTCACCGCAACCACATCACCCTCTTCCTTGGCGATCAAGGCGCGAGCCAGTGGCGAGCCGACGGAAATCTTGCCGAGTTTGAAGTCAGCTTCGTCCTCACCCACGATGTGGTAAGTGACGCGCTCATCCGTCTCGACGTTGGCGATTTCCACAGTAGTGCCGAAAATCACCTTGCCAGTGTGCGGAATGCTCGTGACATCGATAATGACCTGATTCTGAATCCGGCCTTCGATGTCCCGAATCCGCGCCTCGACCATCCCTTGCTGCTCGCGAGCAGCGTGGTATTCGGCGTTTTCCTTCAGGTCACCCAGTTCACGGGCTGTCCCGATGTCCTGGCTGAGCTTCGGACGGATGACCTTGGTCAGGTGAGCGTGTTCTTCTTCCAGGGCTTTCGCACCCTGGACAGTCATTGGGTACTTGATCATGCCTTCAATCCTGCGTGTAGATCCTGCAAGCGGCGTACAGTCTTCTCTGGACCGAACTTCAGCGCTTCACAGATGGCTTCGCCAGCAGCAATAGTCGTGGTGCAGTAGATCTTGTGCTGCAGCGCGTTACGACGAATGGAGTACGAATCGGCGATCGACTGGCGACCTTCGGTGGTGTTGATGATCAGAGTGACTTCGTCATTCTTGATCATGTCGACCACGTGCGGACGACCCTCGGTCACCTTGTTCACACGACGCACTTTCAGGCCTGCGGCTTCGATCAGCTTGGCAGTACCGGCGGTGGCAACCACTTCGAAACCCAAGTTGATCAGATCACGGGCCACGCCTGCAACCAATGGCTTGTCGTCGTCACGCACGCTGATGAAGGCGGTACCGCCGGTTGGCAGCACTTCGCTGGCACCCATCTGCGCCTTGGCGAAAGCTTCGCCGAAGGTATCGCCGACGCCCATCACTTCACCGGTGGACTTCATCTCAGGGCCCAGGATCGGGTCCACACCAGGGAATTTGGCGAACGGGAACACCGCCTCTTTCACGCTGTAGAAGTTAGGAATGATTTCCTTGGTGAAGCCGATTTCTTTCAGGGTTTTACCGGCCATCACGCGAGCCGCGATCATCGCCAGGGAAACACCGATGCACTTGGACACGAACGGTACGGTACGGGAAGCGCGGGGGTTGACTTCGATGACGTAGATGTCTTCGCCTTGCAGCGCCAACTGAACGTTCATCAGGCCGACAACGCCCAGTTCCAGAGCCATTTTCTTGACCTGCTCGCGCATTTCGTCCTGGATGTGCGCAGGCAGCGAGTACGGCGGCAGGGAGCACGCGGAGTCACCGGAGTGAACACCCGCTTGCTCGATGTGCTGCATGATTGCGCCGATCACCACGTCGGTGCCGTCACAGACTGCATCCACGTCCATTTCGATGGCGCAGTTCAGGAAGTGGTCGAGCAGCACCGGGCTGTCGTTGGACACTTTCACCGCATCTCGCAGGTAGCGCTTGAGTTCTTCTTCTTCGTAGACGATTTCCATCGCGCGACCGCCCAGTACATAGGACGGACGAACCACCAGCGGATAACCGATCTTGCTGGCAGCACGAATAGCTTCGTCTTCGCTGCGCACGGTGGCGTTAGGCGGCTGACGCAGATTCAGACGCTCGACCATCTGCTGGAAGCGCTCACGGTCTTCGGCACGGTCAATGGCATCAGGGCTGGTGCCGATGATCGGCACGCCGGCTTCTTCCAAGGCACGAGCCAGTTTTAATGGGGTCTGGCCACCGTACTGGACGATGACGCCTTTTGGCTTCTCGACGCGGCAAATTTCCAGCACGTCTTCCAGGGTCACTGGTTCGAAGTACAGGCGATCGGAGGTGTCGTAGTCGGTGGAAACGGTTTCCGGGTTGCAATTGACCATGATGGTTTCGTAACCGTCATCGCGCAGGGCCAGTGCCGCGTGTACGCAGCAGTAGTCAAACTCGATGCCCTGGCCGATACGGTTTGGACCGCCGCCGAGGATGATGATCTTGTCGCGGCCCGACGGCGCGGCTTCGCACTCTTCTTCGTACGTCGAATAGAGGTAAGCGGTGTCGGTGGCGAACTCGGCTGCGCAGGTGTCGACGCGCTTGTAGACCGGGAACACTTCGAGCTTGTGACGATGGCGACGCAGGTTTTTCTCGGTGACACCCAGCAGCTTGGCCAGACGCATGTCGGAAAAGCCTTTGCGCTTGAGCTTGAACATCATGTCGCGGTCGATGCTGGCCAGACCCAGGGTCTTGATCTTCTCTTCTTCCTTGATCAGATCTTCGATCTGCACCAGGAACCACGGATCAATCATGTTCATGCCGAAGATGTCTTCGACCGACAGGCCGGCACGGAAGGCGTCAGCGACGTACCAGATACGCTCGGCGCCCGGCACGGTCAGCTCACGCTTGAGCACGCTCATGCTTTCCGGATTGCTCAGATCGAGCTTCTCGTCGAGACCGCAAACGCCGACTTCCAGACCGCGCAGGGCTTTCTGCAGGGATTCCTGGAATGTGCGGCCGATCGCCATGACTTCGCCGACCGACTTCATTTGAGTGGTCAGGCGCGCATCGGCTTTCGGGAATTTCTCGAAAGCGAAGCGTGGCAGTTTGGTGACGACGTAGTCGATCGACGGCTCGAAAGACGCCGGGGTAGCGCCGCCGGTGATTTCGTTCTGCAGCTCGTCCAGGGTATAGCCGATCGCCAGCTTGGCAGCGATCCGCGCAATCGGGAAACCGGTGGCTTTCGAGGCCAGGGCCGAGGAACGGGATACCCGCGGGTTCATTTCGATGACGACCATGCGGCCAGTGTCCGGGCAGATGCCGAACTGGACGTTGGAGCCGCCGGTTTCCACGCCGATCTCGCGCAGTACCGCCAGAGAGGCGTTACGCATGATCTGGTATTCCTTGTCCGTCAGGGTCTGTGCCGGCGCAACAGTGATCGAGTCACCGGTGTGCACGCCCATCGGGTCAAAGTTTTCGATGGAGCAGACGATGATGCAGTTGTCCTTCTTATCGCGGACAACCTCCATCTCATACTCTTTCCAGCCGATCAGGGATTCGTCGATCAGCAGCTCTTTGGTCGGCGACAGGTCCAGGCCACGGGCGCAGATTTCTTCGAACTCTTCACGGTTGTAAGCGATACCGCCACCGGTGCCGCCCATGGTGAAGGACGGACGGATGATGCACGGGAAGCCGAGCTTCTCGAGCACTGCGCTGGCTTCTTCCATGCTGTGGGCGATGCCGGAGCGCGGGCAGTCCAGGCCGATGGATTTCATCGCCTTGTCAAAGCGCGAGCGGTCTTCAGCCTTGTCGATGGTGTCGGCATTGGCGCCGATCATCTCTACGCCGAACTTCTCCAGAACGCCTTCGCGCTCCAGGTCCAGTGCGCAATTCAGGGCGGTCTGCCCGCCCATGGTTGGCAGCAACGCGTCCGGACGCTCTTTCTCAATGATCTTGGCAACGGTCTGCCACTTGATCGGCTCGATGTAGGTGGCGTCGGCCATGTCCGGGTCGGTCATGATGGTCGCCGGGTTGGAGTTCACCAGAATGACGCGGTAACCCTCCTCGCGCAGGGCCTTACAGGCCTGGGCGCCGGAGTAGTCGAATTCGCAAGCCTGGCCGATAACGATCGGGCCAGCGCCGAGAATCAGGATGCTTTTAATGTCTGTACGTTTTGGCATGGGTTTGTCACTCAAATCCGCAGGTCAGTCGGCAAGCCGTCTTGTTCAATCTGTGAGACCTTGAGGGGGCCGCCGGTTTCGGGACCGCCCTCAAGCGTTGCTGCATCAAGGCCAGCGATCAGCGTCGCTTGGCCATCTCGTTGATGAAGCGATCGAACAATGGTGCTACGTCGTTAGGGCCAGGGCTGGCTTCCGGGTGACCCTGGAAGCTGAACGCGCTCTTGTCGGTACGCTCGATGCCTTGCAGGGTGCCGTCGAACAGCGATTTGTGGATCGCCCGGACGTTGGCTGGCAAGGTCGCTTCGTCTACCGCAAAACCGTGGTTCTGGCTGGTGATCATAACCACACCGCTGTCCAGATCCTGGACCGGGTGGTTGGCACCGTGGTGGCCGTGGCCCATTTTTACGGTCTTGGCGCCGGAAGCAAGGGCCAGCAACTGGTGGCCGAGGCAGATGCCGAACACCGGAATCTCGGTTTCCAGCACATCCTTGATCGCCTGGATGGCGTAATCGCAAGGCTCCGGGTCGCCCGGGCCATTGGACAGGAACACGCCGTCCGGGTTGAGTGCCAACACGTCAGAGGCTGGCGTTTGCGCCGGCACTACAGTAACGCGGCAACCGCGCTCGACCAGCATGCGCAAGATGTTCAGCTTCACGCCGTAGTCAAAGGCCACTACGTGGTAAGGCAGCTCGGAGGCTTCGATCGTCGCGTGGCTGTCGGTTTTCAAATCCCAGACAGTCGAGCGCCATTCGTAGGTTTCCTTGGTGCTGACGACTTTCGCCAGGTCCATGCCTTTCAGGCCAGGGAACCCCTGAGCGGCGGCGATCGCAGCTTCTTCGGAAATATTGTCACCGGCCATGATGCAACCGTTCTGCGCGCCCTTTTCACGCAGGATGCGGGTCAGGCGGCGGGTGTCGATACCGGCGATAGCCACCACGTTGTTGGCTTTCAGGTAATCGGACAGGGACATCGTGTTACGCCAGTTGCTCGCAACCAGTGGCAGGTCACGGATGACCAGGCCTGCGGACCAGACGCGGTCGGACTCGGCATCTTCCGGTGTAGTACCGGTGTTGCCGATGTGCGGATACGTCAAGGTAACGATCTGTTGGGCGTAGGAAGGATCAGTAAGGATTTCCTGATAGCCGGTCATGGCGGTATTGAACACCACCTCACCAACGGTTTGACCGTCGGCTCCAATTGCTTCGCCGCGGAAAATGCTGCCGTCAGCAAGGGCGAGTATGGCTGGCTTAGTCAAGAAGACCTCCCGTAAATAAAGCCTGAAAGGGCGATCGCAGGTGTAAAAAAGCGGAGTGACGTATGGACACGTCACCCCGCTCATTCACTGAATTATTCTGCGCGCTTTTAGTGAACACACTAAAGCTGTAGCTTACAGAAAAAGGCATTTTTGGTCTACCGCCAATGAGCCTTAAAGACCCTTGGATGCGACAGGCCGTCGCTTGGCGGATTAAAACCGGGCTCAAACCGTAAGTTTGAACCCTGTTTCAGGCGCATCTCAACGCAGGTCGAGCACGTCTTGCATGTCGTAGAGACCAGGCTCACGCCCATCCAGCCACAAGGCTGCACGGACCGCGCCCTTGGCAAAAGTCATCCGGCTCGATGCCTTATGAGTGATTTCCAGGCGCTCACCTTCACAGGCAAACAACACCGTATGGTCGCCGACCACATCGCCGCCGCGCACGGTGGCAAATCCAATGGTTTCCCTCGCGCGCGCGCCAGTGTGACCTTCTCGACCGTAGACCGCCACTTCCTGCAGATCGCGATCCAGCGCAGTGGCGATCACTTCGCCCATGCGCAACGCCGTTCCTGATGGGGCGTCGATCTTGTGCCGGTGATGCGCTTCGATAATCTCGATATCAGCATCATCGCCCAACACGCGAGCGGTCATCTCGAGCAGTTTCAGCGACAGGTTCACACCGACACTGAAGTTGGCCGCGAACACGATCGGAATGACCTTGCCCGCTTCAGCCAGCAATTGCTTCTGCGCAGCGTCCAGCCCGGTCGTGCCGATGACCATCGCCTTGCCAGCCTTGCGGCAGAATGCGAGATTTTTCAGCATGACTTCCGGCAGCGTGAAGTCGATCAACACGTCGAACTCTTCAGCCACCGCTTCGATGTGCCCCGAAAGCGGCACGCCGATACGGCCCAGCGACGCCAGCTCACCAGCATCCACACCGATCAGCGTGCTGCCAGGGCGGACGATGGCCGCCGTCAGACCAGTCAGCGGCGCGCGTTGCTGCACCGCCTCGACGAGGATTTTACCCATGCGCCCGGCAGCGCCCATCACAGCTATACGTCGCATGCCGACTCCTTACAAATCGCCGAAGAAGCGCTTCACGCCTTCGAACCAACCGGTGGTTTTCGGCGAGTGGCTGTTGTCATCCGCCAGAGAACTGCGGAATTCCTCGAGCAGTTCACGCTGACGACGACCCAGGTTGACCGGGGTTTCTACCGCCACACGACACATCAGATCGCCCGCACCGCCGCCACGAACCGGGGCCACGCCCTTGCCGCGAACACGGAACTGCTTGCCGGTCTGGGTCCCCTCAGGGATCTTCAGCTTGACCCGACCATCGAGCGTCGGAATCTCCAGCTCGCCGCCCAGTGCAGCATCGACGAAACTGATCGGTACTTCGCAGAACAAATGCTTGCCGTCGCGCTGGAAGATCGCATGCTCGCGCACGTTGATCACCACGTACAGATCGCCCGTTGGGCCACCCTGCGCACCCGCCTCGCCTTCACCGGACAGACGAATGCGATCACCGGTATCGACACCAGGCGGCACTTTCACGGAAAGGGTTTTGTACTCTTCGACACGACCTTCGCCGTGGCAGGAATCGCACGGATCGGAAATGATCTTGCCCTGACCATGGCAGCGCGGACAGGTCTGCTGCACAGAGAAGAAGCCCTGCTGCATTCGAACCTGACCGATACCGCCACACGTCGGGCAGGTAACCGGCGAAGAGCCTTTCTTCGCACCCGAACCGTCACACGGTTTGCAGTTGACCAGTGTCGGAACGCGGATATTCACGGTGGTACCGCGAACCGCTTCTTCCAGATTCAGCTCCAGGGTGTAGCGCAGATCACTGCCGCGCTGGGCACCGCCACGGGCGCCGCCGCGACCGCCACCGAAGAAGTCACTGAAAACATCACCGAAGATATCGGAGAAGTTCTGATTGCCGAAGCCTGCACCACCGCCACCCATGCTCGGGTCGACGCCGGCATGACCATACTGGTCGTACGCTGCGCGCTTGCTGGAATCGGACAGCACTTCGTAGGCCTCGTTGGCCTCCTTGAACAGTTCTTCCGACGCTTTGTCATCGGGATTACGGTCCGGGTGATGTTTCATTGCCAGGCGACGGTAGGCCTTTTTCAGGTCTGCTTCGCTTGAGCCGCGCTCAACACCCAATACTTCGTAATAGTCACGCTTTGCCATAAGTCTTTTGCACTCTTAAGGACGTTCGGCAAACCCCTCCTGAGCTTCGCCAAACTCGTTGAGCCCCAATACAGGCCCGGACCCAACTCACGTCAATTCAACGATCCTGGTCTTGTTTCGATACGGTACTTTCGGCACGAAAAGCAGGAGCATTCCCGGCCATACCAGCAGCAAACGAACGCTTGTCGCATGCTGTAAAAATTCGCGTACTCCAGACACGCCAACGCGGGAGCAGGCTCCCGCGCGGCGACATCCTACCAGTCACCGCCTGAAGGCAGTCAACCGGGCGACCAACAACTTACTTTTGGTCTTTTACTTCTTCGAACTCAGCGTCGACAACGTCGTCAGCCTTTTCAGCCTTTTCGTCCTGCGGTGCAGCGCCTTCAGCAGGCTGGGCCTGTTCGGCGTACATTTTCTGCGCCACTGGAGCGGAGACTTTCGACAGCTCTTCAACCTTGGCTTCGATGGCAGCCTTGTCGTCGCCTTTGACAGCGACTTCCAGCGCAACCACTGCCGCTTCGATCGCAGTCTTCTCTTCAGCGCTCACCTTGTCGCCAGCATCGGCGACCATTTTGCGCGTCGAGTGAACCAGTGCATCGCCTTGGTTACGGGCAGCGGCCAGCTCTTCGAACTTGCGGTCTTCGTCAGCATTGGTTTCCGCATCGCGGATCATCTGCTGAATCTCTTCCTCGGACAGACCGGAGTTGGCCTTGATCACGATCGACTGAGTCTTGCCGGTAGCCTTGTCTTTCGCGCCAACATGCAGGATGCCGTTAGCGTCGATGTCGAAGGTCACTTCGATTTGTGGCACGCCACGTGGTGCTGGTGGAATCTCGGCCAGATCGAACTTGCCCAGAGACTTGTTCTGCGCGGCTTGCTTGCGCTCGCCCTGCAGGACATGAATGGTCACAGCGCCCTGGTTGTCGTCGGCAGTCGAGAACACTTGCGATTTCTTGGTAGGAATCGTGGTGTTTTTCTCGATCAGCGCGGTCATCACGCCGCCCATGGTTTCGATACCCAGAGTCAGCGGGCTGACGTCGAGCAGCAGAACGTCCTTCACGTCACCGGCCAATACTGCGCCCTGGATAGCAGCACCCATGGCAACGGCTTCGTCCGGGTTCACGTCTTTGCGAGCTTCTTTACCGAAAAACTCGGTAACCAGCTTCTGAACCAGCGGCATACGGGTCTGACCGCCTACCAGGATCACGTCGTTGATCGCGCCGATGTCAATACCGGAGTCTTTCAGGGCAATGCGGCATGGCTCGATGGTGCGTTGAACCAGGTCTTCTACCAGCGATTCGAGCTTGGCGCGCGAGATCTTCACGTTCAAGTGCTTGGGACCGGTAGCGTCTGCAGTGATGTACGGCAGGTTGACATCGGTCGAATTGCTCGAAGACAGCTCGATTTTGGCTTTTTCAGCAGCTTCTTTCAGGCGCTGCATCGCCAGCGGGTCACCTTTGAGGTTCATGCCGCTTTCTTTCTTGAATTCGTCAACGAGGTAGTCGATCAAGCGAATGTCGAAGTCTTCACCACCCAGGAATGTATCGCCGTTGGTGGCCAATACTTCGAACTGGTGCTCGCCATCAACTTCAGCGATTTCGATTACGGACACGTCGAACGTACCGCCGCCCAGGTCGTAAACGATCACGGTGTGATCGCCCTTGGCCTTGTCCATACCGTAAGCCAGTGCGGCTGCGGTTGGTTCGTTGATGATGCGCTTAACGTCCAGACCGGCAATGCGGCCGGCGTCTTTGGTCGCCTGACGCTGGCTGTCGTTGAAGTAGGCCGGAACGGTGATTACCGCTTCAGTCACAGGCTCGCCGAGGTAGTCTTCGGCGGTCTTCTTCATTTTTTTCAGAATTTCAGCCGAGATCTGTGGCGGCGACATCTTTTGGCCGTTCACTTCTACCCACGCGTCGCCGTTGTCAGCCTTGGCGATTTTGTAAGGGACCATTTTGATGTCTTTCTGTACGACTTCTTCGTCGAACTTGCGACCGATCAGACGCTTCACCGCGTACAGGGTGTTATGCGGATTGGTCACTGCCTGACGCTTGGCGGACTGGCCGACCAGGATCTCGCCATCGTTGGCGTAAGCGATGATCGACGGCGTGGTACGCGCGCCTTCAGCGTTTTCAATAACTTTAGCCTTGCCGTTTTCCAGCACGGAGACGCAGGAGTTGGTAGTCCCCAGGTCGATACCGATAATTTTGCCCATGTTAACTCTCCCGAAACTTTGGATTTGGTTGCCGCAGCAGTGGTGGCTAACTGCGGTAGCACTTAAACGCTTGACTTATAAATGGGGGCCTTGTGGCCGATTTCAAGCCTGCTCATCAATAGAAGGCGAAAGCGGTGCCGGGGCCTTGCTGACCACGACCATGGCCGGGCGCAGCAGGCGACCATTGAGCTGATAGCCCTTCTGGAACACCTTGAGTACGCTGTTCGGCTCGACGTCGGCGCTTTCCTGCATGGCCATGGCCTGATGCTGAACAGCGTTAAACGGTTCGCCGTGCGGATCTATCGCTTCCAGCTGATAACGCTTCAGGGTGTCCTGGAACATTTTCAGGGTGAGCTCGATGCCTTCGCGCATTGGACGGATGCTTTCGTCATCCGGGCTGGAGAGTTCCAGGCCGCGCTCGAGGCTGTCGATGATCGGCAGCAAATCGCCTGCAAATTTTTCCAGAGCGAATTTGTGCGCTTTTTCTACATCCTGCTCGGCGCGACGGCGGACGTTTTGCAGATCAGCCGCTACACGCAAGGCTTGATCCTGAGCGCCAGCCAGTTGCTCTTCGAGCACTTGTACACGAGCCGCCAGATCGTTGCCCGAATCCTGGGCAGTCTGGTCGCCGTCTAGATTTTGCGTATCCACTGTCTGTTCGTCAGCCATAGATTTCTCCTTTCAATAACGTCCGCGAGCTCAACCCGCGCTTCTGTCCCGATATATGGGGCCGCAAAATCCTGCTTCAAGGGTCCGTCGCGATTAACCCTACAAAAACAGCTACATTGCCCGTCACCGCCGCCGGCATTTCGTCGGTCCGTACAAATCATGCTGAAAATGGGCATTGTCAGGCCAAAACAAAACACTGTATAAATAACCAGACCTCAAGCCTGGGAGCGGCCTTTATGCTGGTGCACCTGTCCGTACACAACTACGCCATCGTCGAACATCTCGATCTCGAACTTGATCGCGGGATGAGCGTGATCACGGGTGAAACCGGCGCCGGCAAGTCGATCATGCTCGACGCACTGGGCCTGACGCTCGGCGACCGTGCCGACAGCGGCGTGGTCCGTCCAGGCGCGGACAAGGCAGACATCCTTGCTACGTTCGATCTGGTCGACATCCCGGAAGCCAGCGCCTGGCTCGCTGAGCGTGATCTGGAGAGCGACGGCCCGTGCATCCTGCGAAGGGTCATCACTGCCGAAGGGCGTTCGCGAGGCTATATCAATGGCACACCCTGCCCGCTCGGCGACCTCAAAGCCTTGGGCGAACTGGTGATTGATATCCACAGTCAGCATGAGCATCAATCGCTGCTCAAGACCGATACGCACCGCCGCCTGCTCGATGAATACGCTGGTGCCACGGACCTTGCCCGCCAAGTGCAACTTGCAGCCCAACGCTGGCGCCAGACCCGCCAGGAACTGGAACGCCTTTCCAATTCCGGCGACGAACAACGTGCTCGCCATCAGTTGCTCAGCTATCAGCTCGAAGAGCTGGAGAACCTCGGTCTCGGTGAAAACGAACTGGAGCAGCTGGAACAGGAACACAAGAACCTGACGAACGCGGAAACCCTGCTCGGTATCTGCCGGCAAGTGGTTGAGCAATGCAGTGAAAGTGATTCCGGCAATGTCTTGAATGCGCTGACCGCCAGCCTTAACCGTCTGTCGAGCGTTACCACCTCGGTGGGCGCGCTCGGCGAAGCCAGCAGCTTGCTGACCAGCGCGCAGATTCAGGTGGAAGAAGCCGTTGGCGAGCTGAACCGCTTCCTCGACAATTTCGACGCCGACCCGGCGCGCCTGCAATACCTGGAGGAGCGTCTCGATTCGATCTACACCATGGCGCGCAAGCACCGCATCCAGCCGACCGAGGTTGCCGAGATGCAACAGCGCCTGCTGGGCGAAATAGAAACCCTCAATGCAAATGATGAATCGATCGAACGTCTCAGCGATGAACTGGCCTCTTATGCCCGCCATTATCAGGAGAAAGCCAGGGAACTGAGCGATCTGCGTCATCAGGCCTCCGGCAGTCTGGCCAGCGCGGTCGAGCAGGAAATTCAGCGCCTTGGCATGCCGGGCGGCCGCTTCACCATCGAGTTGCACCCCAACAGCAGCGACGAGCTGCTGCCGAACGGCCTCGAACAAGTTGAATTACTGGTCAGTGCCAACCCTGGTCAGCCGTTGAAAGCCTTGGCCAAGGTGGCGTCGGGCGGTGAGTTGTCGCGAATCAGTCTGGCGATTCAGGTGATCACCGCACAAACGTCACGCGTCCCAACGCTGGTATTTGACGAAGTGGACGTAGGCATCGGCGGCCCGACGGCCGAGATCGTTGGTCAGTTGCTGCGCCGCCTGGGCGAACGTGGCCAGGTGCTGACAGTGACTCACCTGCCGCAGGTGGCAGCTCAAGGGCATCAACATCTGTTTGTGCACAAGGTACGAGGTGAAGATGCCACTCGCACCGCCGTCTCCAAACTGAGTAAAAATGATCGCGTGGAGGAAGTGGCGAGGATGCTGGGCGGGATCGACCTGACCAAGGAATCCTTGGCGCACGCGAAGAAAATGGTCGTCAACGCGAAAATTTAAAGACGGCAAAAAGCACGAAGGCGACCCTGGGGTCGCCTTCGCTCGTTTCGCGAACACCATGTTCGCGCGACATGCTTACTTTTTCTTGCGCACGTACAGCACAAGATTGTGATCAACCATCTCAAAGCCATACTTGTCGACGATGGCTTTCTGCAGACGCTCGATTTCTTCGTCGAAGAATTCGATCACTTCACTGGTTTCGACGTTGACCATGTGGTCGTGATGCTTGCCGTCATCCAGTTCGAAGACCGCGTGGCCTCCGTCGAAGTTGTGCCGCACCACAAGGCCAGCTGCCTCGAACTGAGTCAGAACACGGTAAACCGTGGCCAGACCGACGTCCTCACCAGCCTCCATGAGCGCCTTGTAAACGTCCTCGGCACTCATGTGGCGTTGCTCGGCGGAATCGAGCATTTGCAGAATCTTGACCCTTGGAAGGGTCACTTTGAGGCCGGCTTTGCGTAGTTCGCTATTTTCAACCATGGTCAGCTTTCTCGCGATGCTGCTTCGCAGCTTCTCTTAATGCGGGTATGATCGGCGTTTACGTTGTCCCAGCCAAGATAGTGGAAGTCGCCCACCGATGCAAAACACCAAGCTCTTGCTAACCAGTTTCACCTTTGTGGGACTGCTCGCACTCGCCGGTTGTTCATTCCCCGGGGTTTACAAAATCGACATCCAGCAGGGCAATGTCGTCACGCAGGACATGATAGACCAGTTACGCCCGGGAATGACCCGTCGGCAAGTACGGTTTATCATGGGTAACCCTCTGCTGACCGACACGTTCCATGCCGATCGCTGGGATTATCTGTACAGCCTGCAACCGGGTGGCGGTGAACGCCAACAGGAACGCATTAGCGTTATCTTCAACCCAAATGACCAACTTGTCAGCCTCTCTGGTGATTTCATGCCAGGCGTGAGTCGCGACGATGCCATTCTCGGCAAGGACACTGACACAACCGTCACTGATCCTGCGCAGAACGCCGAGCAGCCGAAACCGGAGACTCCGGCCAAGCCAGGCTCGTTGCTGGATCAAATCCAGAAGGACGTCGACGGTGTAGAAACCGTTCCGGTCCCGACTCCAGAACCGTTGGACACCTCGCCGCAATAATTTGCGACGCAATAAAAAACCCGGCATGTCCGGGTTTTTTATTGTCTGGCGATTGCTCGGGCTTACTGATTACGCGCTTTAGCCTCGGCAGCCTTGGCGGCGCGAAGCCGGCGGATCTCTTTGGGATCTGCCAGTAGCGGACGATAGATCTCGATCCGATCCCCCGACTGCACGATTCGAGTGTCGGCATCGGTAATGACCTTGCCAAAAATACCGACCGGACAATTGCTCAGGTCCAGCTCCGGGAACGCGTCACCTATTCCGGACATCGCAACCGCCGCACGCACAGCGGTGCCAGCAGGCACCGCGACAGTGAGGAGCGCCTGCCGCTCCACAGCGGCGTAGACCACCTCAACTTCCACCGTCGCCTCAGCCATGCATCTGCTTCGCCCGCTGACAAAACGCATCGACCAGCGTGTTGGCCGCCTGATTGAACAACGGCCCCAGCGTCGCGCGAATGATCGGCCCCGCGTAGTCGAATGACAGATCAAGACTGATTTTGCAGGCCTTGTCGGTGAGCGCCTTGAATACCCAAATGCCATGCAACTGAGTAAAGGGGCCTTCTTCAAGATTCATTTCGATCGATTGCCCCGGCACCAGCGTATTGCGCGTGACGAAATGCTGACTGAGGCCACCCTTGGCCACGCCAACACTGGCGCGCATATGTTCGTCAGAGCTCTCCAGAACTTCGGCCGACGAGCACCACGGCAGAAACTCCGGATACCGCGCCACATCGTTTACCAGGTCATACAGAGCTTGCGCCGGGTACGGCAGCAGGGCCGAACGTTGAATGTGTGTCGTCATGTCAGCGTCACTTCCACAGCTGGGCGGCAAACACTACGAGAATGCCGATGGGCGCCACATAGCGCATCAGGAAAAGACTGAAGGCGAACAACACCGGGCTGCGGATCGACAATTCGTCGCGCACCGCCTCGCGGCCCATCACCCAGCCTGCAAACACCACGAAACACAAACCACCGAGTGGCAACATGATTCGCGAGGTGAAGAAATCGATCACGCCGAAGAAGTCCAGACCTCCAGTCGCTCCCCATTGATAGAGATGAAACGCCCCGCCTTCGTTCACGAAAAACTTCGCTTCCTTCCAGATATTGAAGGAAAACACCGTGCCCAAGCCAACAAACCAGCACGTAAATGCGAGCCAGAACGTCACCCAGGCGCGGCTCAGTTTAGAGCGCTCCACCAGGTAAGCCACCATGGGTTCAAGCAAGGAAATGGCCGAACTCCACGCGGCGATCGCCACCAGAACGAAAAACACCACGCCCATCACTTGGCCGAACGCGACGTTACCGAACGCAAAAGGCAGGCTGACGAACATCAAACCCGGCCCTTCACTCGGATTCAGGCCCGCGGCAAAAACAATCGGAAACAATGCCAGACCGGCCACGAGCGAAACGAAGGTATCCAACAGCGCGACGCCAACTACGGTACCCGAAATCGACGAATGCTTCGGCATGTAAGCGCCGTAGATCATGATCGAACCCACGCCGACGCTCAGCGAAAAGAAAGCGTGCCCCATGGCGGGCAGCAAACCGTCGAGGACCTTTTCCGGGTGGAAGTCGAACATGAAGTGCACGCCTTCCATGAAATGCCCGGTGGTCATGCTGTAACCCAGCAACACCAGAATCATTACAAACAGCAACGGCATCATAATGCGCAGGCTTCGTTCAAGACCTGCAACCACTCCTCGGGCAATGACCAGTGCTGAAAGCAGCATGAAAACCGTGTGCCAAAGTGTCAGGCGCCATGGATCGGCGATCACATTGCCGAAATACGCACCGACCTGATCAGGCGTGACGCCCTGGAAGTCGCCACGCCCCATGTCGATGATGTAATCCAGTGACCAGCCGCCGACGACGCTATAGAAGGACAGGATCAGCAACGCCGTGATCATCCCGGCGAATGCGCCCCAGGACCATTTCGCCGAATGCCCCGCTTCCAGCGCCAGCACCTTCAGCGCGTTGGCCGGACTCTGCCGCGCGCGGCGGCCGATCAGGGTTTCCGCCAGCATGACCGGCACACCGATCAACGCGATGCATGCCAGGAACATCAGCACAAAGGCGCCACCGCCGTAGACGCCAACCATGTACGGGAATTTCCAGATGCTACCCAGGCCCACGGCCGAACCGGTCGCGGCGAGTATGAAGACCCAGCGGCTAGCCCAACTGCCGTGGACAGAAACCTTGTCTGTCGACATCGTTATCACGCCCAAGCGTTCAAAAAAGAGGGCGCATTGTCCGGGATTCAATCAACCTGCTCAAGCACGTAGCGATACCGTAGCCGACTCGCGCGCAACTCCCTATAATACCGCCCCTATGGCTAAACAGAAGAAACACCCAACAGGGACCATCGCGCAGAATAAAAAGGCGCGACACGATTACTTCATCGAACATCGGTTCGAGGCTGGTCTGGTCCTGGCCGGCTGGGAAGTAAAAAGTCTGCGGGCAAGCAAGCTACTGCTGGTTGACAGTTATGTACTGCTCAAGGATGGCGAAGCCTGGCTGCTCGGCAGCCACATCACGCCGCTGATGACCGCGAGTACGCACGTCATCGCTGATCCGACCCGCACCCGCAAATTGCTGCTCAACCGGCGCGAGCTGGAGAAGCTGGCCGCTGCCGTGCAGCAAAAGGGTTACGCCTGCGTATGCCTGTCCTGGTACTGGAGCAAGCACATGGTCAAGTGCGAAATTGCTTTGGGCAAGGGCAAGAAGGAATACGACAAGCGCGATACCGAGCGCGAGCGCGACGCCGGCCGAGAACTGCAACGCGCGGTGCGGAACAAGGGCAAGGAAGATTAATTTTCCGCGCCTGTGGCGATGACTGTGGCGAGGGAGCTTGCTCCCGCTGGGATGCGAAGCAGCCCTCGCTTTTGCGACTGCTGCGCAACCGAGCGGGAGCAAGCTCCCTCGCCACATTGAATCGCAATCGCTGCTACATCCCCTTGCGCCGCTCTGCCCGGGCCATGCGCTGCACTTCCTGACGCACCTCCTCGAGCACTTCCTGCACATACAGAATGTGTCGGCTGGAAACCTCTCGCGCCTGTTCCGCCCGCCCCTCAATAATTGCCATGTAAAGCTCTCGATGCTGAGTGATCAGCATGTCGCGAGTTTCCGTGCGTTGTTTGTACATGCCGCCAATGTTGGTCACCACGTTGCGCTTGAGCAGATCAAACAGCCCGCGAATCGTATGCAGCAGAACTGCGTTGTGGCTGGCCTCAGCGATCGCCAGGTGAAATTTCGCGTCAGCCGCGCCCTCTTCCACGCGACTGACGTCATCGTGACGCGAGTAGCAATCCTGCAACTCATTGAACGCCGCCGTCAGCCGTTCACGATCGACATCGGTCGCTCGTAACGCTGCGTAGTAGGCACAGGAGGCCTCCAGCGTATGGCGAAATTCCAGCAGATCACGTTGCGCCTCGGGATTGCTTTCGAGCAGATGCAGCAGGGGATCACTGAAGGTTGTGCCCAGCGACTCGACGACATAATTGCCGCCGCCCTGGCGACTGACCAGCAACCCCTTCGCTGCCAGCTTTTGAATCGCCTCGCGCAACGAGGGGCGTGAAACGCCGAATTGCTCGGCCAGCGCGCGCTCCGCCGGCAAGCGCTCACCAGCCTTGAGCGTGCCCTCAAGGATCATCCCCTCGAGCTGCTCGACAATATCGTCAGACAAACGGCGCTGACGAATCTGATCAAAAGCCATAACTCATTCTCCACGATCCCGACGGCTCGCCGGGCTCTCTATTCTGGCCTATCAGCCCGACACAGGCACCTGCCAGACAGCGTAGCGATGACAAAGCCGGACGCCATCAGCACCGCCTATTCGACAAAAGTTTTAGGGCGGCAAATTGACACACCCCATACAAGGCTTTTACCCTAGCCAACAGCGATTGTAAATTGGTATTACCAATTATCCAAGCACGCTGATCAGTGCCTGACCAACAACAATTAGGGGCCACCCCATATGCAAACCTGGCAACAGCTCTACAGTCCGCTCGGCAGCCTTGGCTTGTCCGCACTCGCGGCCGTCATTCCCATCGTGTTTTTCTTTCTGGCTTTGGCGGTGTTTCGCCTCAAGGGTCACGTCGCCGGCAGCATCACGCTGGCCTTGTCGATCGCGGTGGCCATTTTCGCCTTCCAAATGCCGGCTGACATGGCATTTGCCGCTGCCGGATACGGGTTCGCGTATGGCCTGTGGCCGATTGCGTGGATCATTGTCGCGGCGGTTTTCCTCTACAAACTGACGGTCAAGAGCGGGCAGTTCGAAGTGATCCGCAGCTCGGTCCTGTCGATTACCGATGACCAGCGCCTGCAGGTGCTGCTGATCGGTTTCTGCTTCGGCGCCTTCCTGGAAGGCGCCGCCGGATTCGGCGCACCGGTCGCGATTACTGCTGCACTGCTTGTCGGACTGGGCTTCAATCCGCTGTACGCCGCGGGCCTGTGCCTGATCGCCAACACCGCACCGGTTGCATTCGGCGCACTGGGGATTCCGATCATTGTCGCCGGCCAAGTGACCGGCATTGATGCCTTCAAGATCGGTGCCATGACCGGCCGGCAACTGCCATTGCTGTCGCTGTTCGTGCCGTTCTGGCTGGTGTTCATGATGGACGGCATGCGCGGCGTGAAGGAAACCTGGCCAGCGGCGCTTGTGGCGGGTTTGAGCTTCGCCATCACCCAGTATTTCACTTCCAACTTCATTGGCCCGGAACTGCCGGACATCACCTCGGCCCTGGCCAGCCTGATTTCTCTGACATTGTTCCTGAAGGTCTGGCAGCCAAAACGCGCTGCCGGCCAGCACATTGCCGGCGCTGTTTCGGCTTCCGTGGTGAGCGCCAGCGCCGGTGGTTTCGGCCTGCCGCGCAGCACGGTGGTATCGCCTTACAGCTTTGGCGAAATTCTCAAGGCGTGGTCACCCTTCCTGATTCTCACCGTGCTTGTGACGATCTGGACCCTGAAGCCCTTCAAGGCAATGTTTGCCGCCGGCGGCTCGATGTACAGCTGGGTCTTCAACTTCGCGATTCCGCATCTGGACCAGATGGTCATCAAAGTCGCGCCGATCGTGACTGCACCCACTGCAATCCCGGCGGTGTTCAAACTCGACCCGATCTCGGCCACCGGCACGGCGATTTTCTTTTCCGCGCTGATCTCGATGCTGGTGCTGAAGATCAATGTCAAAACTGGTCTTACCACTTTCAAAGAGACGCTGTACGAGCTGCGTTGGCCGATTCTGTCCATCGGCATGGTGCTGGCATTCGCTTTCGTCACCAACTATTCCGGCATGTCATCGACCATGGCTCTGGTACTGGCAGGTACAGGCGCGGCGTTCCCGTTCTTCTCGCCATTCCTGGGCTGGCTGGGCGTGTTCCTGACCGGCTCGGATACCTCGTCCAACGCCCTGTTCAGTTCGCTGCAAGCGACCACTGCGCACCAGATCGGTGTCAGCGATACCTTGCTGGTAGCGGCAAACACCAGCGGCGGCGTAACCGGCAAGATGATCTCGCCGCAGTCGATTGCCGTGGCCTGCGCCGCGACCGGCCTGGTGGGCAAAGAATCGGATCTGTTTCGCTTCACCCTTAAGCACAGCCTGTTCTTTGCAACGATTGTCGGCGTGATTACTTACGTCCAGGCCTACTGGCTCACCGGCATGCTGGTGCACTGACGGACTACGGGTAGAAACGTAAACCGACGCCGGACCACGACTCCGGCGTCAGCTATTCACCACCCGGTCTGTAAGGCTGCTGAAAGCAACGCTCTTTATATTCAGCAGCCTCAGCAGACGGATAACCGGGCCCACCCGGAGACGCCTGATGAGCGAGCTTTTTTACAACGCCGTGCCGAACGCGACCCGTGTCGCCCCGCCACTGCCCGAACCTCGGCAATACCCCAGCGAGAAACCGTCGCGGGTCTATCTGTTCGGGACCTGCGTGGTGGATTTGTTCTACCCGGAAGCCGGGATGGATGCGATTCGTCTGCTGGAGCGCGAAGGCATTCGTGTCGAGTATCCGCAAGGGCAGAGTTGCTGCGGGCAACCGGCGTACACCTCCGGTTACACCGATCAGGCCCGGACCGTGGCGCGCTCGCAACTGGCGCTGTTTGCCGGTGATTTTCCGGTGGTGGTGCCGTCTGGATCGTGCGCAGGCATGCTGCGCGAACATTATGCCGACTTGTTCAAGGACGAGCCGCAGATGCTGAAACAGGTTCAGGCGCTGGCCGCTCGAACCTATGAATTGGCCGAGTTTCTGCTGTTTGTCTGCAAGGTGCAGCTCAAGGACAGCGGCGAACCGGTGAAAGTGGCGTTGCACACATCGTGCTCGGCACGTCGGGAGATGAACACTCACCTGCACGGCCGCGAACTACTGGCGCAGTTGAGCAACGTGGAACGGGTCGAGCACAGCCATGAAAGTGAATGCTGTGGCTTCGGCGGGACATTCAGCGTCCGTATGCCAGACATTTCCGGCGCCATGGTGGCCGACAAGACCCGGTCGCTGAAAGACTCCGGCGCACACATGGTGCTCAGTGCCGATTGTGGTTGCCTGATGAACATCAACGGCGCGCTGGAGAAACAAAAGGAAGCGCTGCGCGGCCAGCATCTGGCCAGTTTCCTTTGGCAAAGAACCGGAGGCGTCCAATGAACGCTTCCGCGATTATTCCTACGGTTGCCGTAGAAGAAGACTTCCGCGCTCGGGCTCACAAGGCCCTGGACGACAAGCAGTTGCGAAACAACTTTCGCACCGCGATGGATTCATTGATGACCAAACGGGCAGCGTCCTTCAGCGATGCCCACGAAAGAGAACATCTGCGAGCGCTGGGCAATGCAGTCCGCGCCCGTGCTTTATCCAAGTTGCCCGACCTGCTCGAGCAGCTTGAACAGAACCTGACCCGCAACGGTGTGACAGTGCACTGGGCGGAAACGGTGGACGAGGCCAATGGCATCGTCTTGTCGATCATCCGCGCTCACGAGGGGCGGCAAGTGATCAAGGGCAAATCGATGGTCAGCGAAGAAATGGAAATGAATCATTTCCTCGCTGATCGTGGCATTGAATGCCTGGAGTCGGACATGGGCGAGTACATCGTCCAGCTCGACCACGAGAAGCCTTCACACATTATTATGCCGGCGATCCACAAGAATGCCGGTCAGGTCGCGTCCTTGTTCCACGACAAACTTGGCGTGGAGTACACCAAGGACGTTGACCAACTTATTCAGATCGGTCGCAAAGTCTTGCGACAGAAATTCTTTGAAGCGGACATCGGCGTCTCCGGCGTCAACTTCGCCGTGGCTGAAACCGGTACGCTGCTGCTGGTTGAAAACGAAGGCAACGGACGGATGACCACCACGGTGCCGCCGGTGCACATCGCCGTCACCGGCATCGAAAAAGTCGTGGAAAACCTTCGCGACGTGGTGCCACTGTTGTCGCTGCTGACCCGTTCGGCACTCGGCCAGCCGATCACCACCTACGTCAACATGATCTCCGGCCCGCGCAAGGCACATGAACTCGACGGCCCGCAGGAAGTGCATCTGGTGTTGCTGGACAACGGTCGCAGCCAGGCGTTTGCCGACAGCGAATTGCGCCAGACCCTTAACTGCATCCGCTGCGGCGCGTGTATGAACCATTGCCCGGTCTACACCCGAATCGGCGGCCACGCCTATGGGGAGGTTTACCCCGGGCCTATCGGAAAAATCATCACCCCGCACATGGTCGGCCTGGCGAAAGTCCCCGACCATCCGAGCGCTTCGTCGCTATGTGGCGCGTGCGGTGAGGTCTGCCCGGTGAAGATTCCGATCCCGGCGCTGCTGCGTCGACTGCGCGAAGAAAACGTCAAAGCCCCGAATGATCCGAAGCACATCATGCGCGGCCAGGGCAGCAAATATTCGCGTAAGGAACGCTTTATCTGGAACGCCTGGGCCAGGCTCAACAGCTCGCCCACCCTGTATCGCCTGTTCGGATTTTTCGCCACGCGGTTACGCGCTCTAACGCCAGGCAACGTCGGCCCGTGGACGCAAAATCACAGCGCCCCGAAACCCGCCGCTCGCACACTGCACGACATGGCCCGTGAGCATCTGACCAAACAGGGAGATCGTCGATGAGTGCCAAGCAAAATATCCTCACCAAGCTACGGAAAAGTCTGACAGGCACTACACCGGTCCCTGACGAGTTCGACGTCGAATTGGTGACGGCGCCCTACACCTACACGGCGGAACAGCGCATCCCGCAATTGCGCAAACTGATGGAGGCCGTGCACACGGAAATCCATCTGACCTGCGACGAAGGGTGGCCAGCACTGCTGGCGCAACTGCTGCACGATCGTCAGCTGCCGAGCCTGCTGATCGCACCGACGACACCTCACGGAGCGCGTGTCACTCAGCACTGGGCGAAAAATCCTGGTCTGCCAGCGCTGACGCCCTACGATCGACCGGTCGAAGAATGGAAAGCCGAGTTGTTCAACGACACGCCGGCCAGCCTGACGACTACGCTGGGAGCAATCGCTGCGACCGGTAGTCTGATTCTCTGGCCGACGCGGGAAGAACCGCGCTTGATGAGCCTGGTGCCGCCGGTGCATTTCGCCCTGCTCAAGGCCAGTGCGATCCGCGACAACTTCTATCAGGTGCAGCAGGAGTTGCGCTGGGCCGACGGCATGCCGACCAATGCGCTGCTGGTGTCCGGCCCTTCGAAGACCGCCGATATCGAGCAGGTGCTGGCGTATGGCGCCCACGGTCCGAAAGACCTGGTGGTTTTGATTCTGGAGGACCAATGAGTTTACCGACGGCTTTCCTGCGTGATGTGCAGCAACTGATTCCACCGCAGCGGCGTTTCGATGATCCGCTGTCGACCCTGGCTTTCGGCACCGACGCGAGTTTTTATCGGTTGATTCCGCAGCTGGTAATCCGCGTCGAGTCTGAAGATGAAGTGGTGGCGTTGCTCCAACTGGCGCAGCGCGATCAGGTCGCGGTGACTTTCCGCGCCGCCGGCACCAGCCTGTCCGGCCAGGCGATCAGTGATTCGGTGCTGATCGTCCTGGGGGATAACTGGAACGGTCGTGAAATACGCGGGCAAGGCACGCAGATCCGCCTTCAACCCGGTGTGATCGGCGCACAGGCCAACGCGTGGCTGGCACCGTTCGGACGCAAGATCGGCCCTGACCCGGCCTCGATCAACGCCTGCAAAATCGGTGGCATTGTTGCCAACAATGCCAGCGGCATGTGCTGCGGCACGGCGCAAAACACCTATCACACACTGGCTGGCATTCGTCTGGTGCTGGCCGATGGCAGCCGCCTCGATACCGAAGACGCTGCCAGCGTTGCCGCATTTCATGAGAGCCACGCCTCACTGCTTGAAAGCCTGGCGACGCTCGGTCGCGAGACTCGCGCCAACGCCGAACTGGCTGCACGAATCCGCCACAAATACCGTCTGAAAAATACCACCGGCCTGTCGCTCAATGCGCTGGTGGATTTCGATGAGCCTGTGGATATCTTGAGCCACTTGCTGGTGGGATCCGAGGGCACGCTGGGCTTCATCAGCGCCGTGACTTACGACACGGTGATCGATCATCCGAACAAGGCGTCGGCCCTGATCGTTTTCCCGGATGTGGAAACTTGCTGCAATGCCGTCACGGTGCTGAAAAGCCAACCGGTGTCCGCCGTGGAACTGCTCGACCGGCGCAGTTTGCGCTCGGTTCAGGACAAACCCGGCATGCCCGCTTTCGTACAGCAATTGTCGAATAATGCCTGTGCGCTGCTGATCGAATCCCGCGCAGCAACGTCCACGCTACTGCGTGAACAACTGGCGCAGATCATGACGTCGCTGGCGTCATTCCCGGTGGAAAAACAAGTCGACTTCACTGAGGACCCGCTGGAAAACGCCCGACTCTGGGCGATCCGCAAAGACACCTTTCCCGCTGTCGGTGCCGTGCGCAAAACCGGCACCACGGTGATCATCGAAGACGTGACCTTCCCGGTCGAACAACTGGCCATTGGTGTGAACCGCCTGATCGAGTTGTTCGACAAACATCACTACGACGAAGCGATCCTTTTCGGACACGCACTGGAAGGCAATCTGCATTTTGTCTTCACCCAGGGCTTCAACAATTCCCAGGAAATCGCCCGCTATCAGGCGTTCATGGACGACGTCGCGCAATTGGTCGCGGTGGAGTTCGGCGGCTCGTTGAAAGCCGAGCACGGCACCGGCCGCAATATGGCGCCCTTCGTCGAACTGGAATGGGGCAGCGATGCTTACCAGTTGATGTGGCAGCTCAAACGCCTGCTCGACCCGAACGGGATTCTCAATCCGGACGTGGTGCTCAGCGACGATCCGCAGATCCACCTCAAACACCTGAAACCGCTACCGGCCGCCGACGAGATTGTGGATAAGTGCATCGAGTGCGGTTTCTGCGAGCCGGTCTGCCCGTCCAAAGGACTGACCCTCAGCCCGCGCCAGCGCATCGTCATCTGGCGCGACATTCAGGCGAAGAAGCGTGCGGGCGTCGATACCACTGAACTGGAAGCGGCTTACGATTATCAAGGCATCGACACCTGCGCCGCGACCGGTCTCTGCGCTCAACGTTGCCCTGTAGGCATCAATACTGGCGAGCTGGTGAAAAAGCTGCGTAGCCGTAAAGCGACGCATACGAAAACCGCCAGCTGGCTTGAAGGAAATTTCGCCACCGCCATGCAAGGCGCGCGCTTCACGTTGCATGCGGCCAACGGCGCGCGAATGCTGTTGGGAGCGCCGCGACTGGCGAAACTTTCCGCCACACTGACGAAGCTGTCCAGAGGGCGTGTCCCGCAATGGTCCAGCGCCATGCCCCAGCCCGAGAGAGCGATTCGGTTCAGCCCCAGCGTCTCGGATGAGCGCCCGCGCGTGGTGTATCTGGCGGCGTGCGTGTCGCGCGTCATGGGCCCGGCGGCCGGCGATAAAGAACAAATGTCCCTGTACGACAAAACCCGCGGATTGCTGGAAAAGGCCGGTTACCAGGTCGTTTTTCCAGACAATCAGGACAGTCTCTGCTGCGGTCAGCCCTTTGCGTCCAAAGGCTACGCTGAGCAGGCGGAACACAAACGCCAGGAGCTGATCGGCGCACTGCTGCACGCCAGTCGCGGCGGACTCGATCCGATTTATTGCGACACCAGCCCGTGCACGTTGCGCTTGATTCAAGACCTGGGAGAGGTTCGACTCGACCTTTACGATCCAGTGCGTTTCATCCGTACGCACCTGATGGATCGACTGGACTTCACGCCGCAAGAAGCGCCGATTGCCGTACATGTCACCTGCAGCACTCAGCATCTTGGAGAGAGCCAGGCGCTGATTGATCTGGCGCGCAAGTGCAGCAAAACCGTGGTCATCCCCGAAGGGATTCACTGTTGCGGATTTGCCGGCGACAAAGGCTTCACCACGCCGGAGTTAAACGCACACGCGCTGAGGTCGTTGAAGGACGCTGTGCAATATTGCAGCGAGGGTATTTCCACCAGCCGCACCTGTGAGATCGGTCTGACGCAGCACGGCGAAATCGACTACCACGGGCTGGTCTATTTGGTAGACCGCGTCACTCAGGCAAGGGCGGGCTGAAGAAAAAATAGAACCCTGACGTGTCGCTGTAGTCCACTGAGTAAGCCCGGCAAAATGCCAGGCCCTACCCAATCGGCAGCCCGTCCTGACGGCCAGCGATGCCTGGACCTTCAGACCAAGGAGAAATACATGAACCGTTCTGTACTGTTAGGTCTGTTCGTTACTGCTTCCATGATGGCTTCCACTTCGTTTGCGGCATCGGAAGACCTCTGCGCAACCAATCTGCAGACCATCGAAAATGCCAAAGCGCAGATTCAAGCCAAGAATATGCAGAGCCAGGTAGACGCCAGCGTCCAGCAAGCCAAGGCGCATCAGGCAATGAACACCAAGGATGGCACTGAGAAATGCATCGCTGAAACCCAGCGGACCATCCAGGAATTGCAGAAAACCAGTAGCTCCAATAACTGATCTTTGATCAGGGCGCCAACCTTCGGGTTGGCCTTCTGAGCGTCGTTGTCGTACACTGCACACGCTTGCTGCTCACATTGATTCACGCAGCAGCAAGCTCGGGGCCGTTTAGGATTCGACGCCGGTTGCGAAACTTTAGGTGCATGCCGAGTTGGTAACAGAACTCGTAAATCCACTGTTGCAACTTTCTATAGTTGCCAATGACGAAACCTACGGGGAATACGCTCTCGCTGCGTAAGCAGCCTTAGCCCTTCCCTTCTGATACCTTCGGGTTCAGCAATCACCAGGGGATGTCTGTAAACCCAAAGTGATTGTCATATAGAACAGAATCGCCGTGCAGTACGTTGTGGACGAAGCGGCTAAAACTTACACAACTCGCCCAAAGCACCCTGCCCTTCGGGTCGCTGAGGGTTAACTTAATAGAAACGGCTACGCATGTAGTACCGACAGCGGAGTACTGGCGGACGGGGGTTCAAATCCCCCCGGCTCCACCAAACTAGCTATACAGATCAAGCACTTAGCGATTCTCGCGGGTGCTTTTTTTGTGCCCTAATGGGCTGAATTGGCTGGGGAATGCCAGCTTTATGACAGCACGAAGGACCAATGGCCCCACTACGGTGTTGCAGCGCTGGAGCGATCAAGCTACCTTGCTCACGGGGTGGAAGGTTCTACTTTTTTACTTGCCAGGAGCGGCTAATGGCTGTAGCCAAGACGATATGCGAAGCGGTCCTCGAGGAGCTAAATGCATACTCGACGTCTGCCACACGTCCTGACCGATTTACCGCCGCTCGACTGCGTCGCGAAATTGCAAAACTCGAGCAGGCCGATTTCATGGCAGCACACCTGTGCTTGGGAATCTTGTACACCATCGAGCGTGACGCTGACGCTGCTTTGTCTGAATTTGAGGAGCTTCTCAGATATACACCTGACGATGTAAACCTTCATCAAAACTACGCGCATTCCCTCGCAAAACTACGCATGGCCAACGCTGCCAACGTTCACTATCGTATCGCTGCAGATGGCGCGGCTGAGTCCACTGAATTCTTGATAGACCTTGCTGAGACGTCGCAGATAATATGTAGACCTCAAGAGTTTATGGAAGTATTGAAACGAAACAAGCATAAAGCCGATGAAGAAACGCTCTCAAAGAATATTGATGTAAAGCGAATTATACGAATTTCTAATCTGTTTGAAGAGGCTGGCCTGTCGGATGACGACGCTAATAGCGTCTATACAGCAGCCGAAGAGCTATTCATAGAGCACAACTTAGAGATTGAGTCTGGGTACTTTCGAAAGACTGGAATGTACGGATCTTCTACTCTCACTTTCTATGCTGAGCTTTCTCGAGAACCGGAGTTCATTCACGGATTGAACGAGTGTTTTTGTGATCGAATAGTTGATATGGATGCGTCTCACCTTCTAAAGGATCTCACCTACGTCTTTGTCGCGCATACGCCAATAACAAAAGAAGTAATGACACCGAACTGCTCAACGGATTTGAAGCATGCCTATATCCAATAGTTGTTTTCTGGACTGGTCTGAAAATTTATTAAAATCCTCAGAACTGACCGAGATTGATCATCGCTCTATTGTGAGCCGAGCGTATTATAGCGCATACCACGAAGCACTCGATCTTGCAGACAACACTCTGCAACTAGGCGTAAGTAGCATGGTTGGCGGCACTCACATCAAGCTCTCTTCCTCATTGAGCAGCTACATATGCGAAGATAAAACGCTTCAAAGCGTGATACGTAGAATTGGGGCTCGTATTCATGTCATGCACTCTTTAAGAGTGCGGGCGGACTATTTCTTTGAACTCGATATCAGCAGCGGGGAAGCGGCGTCGCAGGTTAAGAACGTGCGAAGTATTTTTTCGATAATTGCCAATGATGTAAAGAAGACCGCGGCATAAAGTGCACTTTCCTAACTAGCACCTATGCAAATGTAAATCTGACCTTAGCTCATGCAGAAAAATTCTAGACTGTGATAACTTTCTCTTTCAGATACCTCGGATAAGGGATTGATCGTGGATGAACCTCGCAACATTGCTATGGCCAACGGCTTCCGTGACATTGTGACCGCGCTCAAAGATGAGTCTGATCGCGGAACCGTCGTGCTGGCAGCAGCTTGGCTGGATGAATCTCTGACAAATATTCTGAAAAAACTATTCAAGGAAACGGACAAAGAAGATTTGCTAAGTCCCGGAAAAGCATTAGGAGACTTCGGCACCAAAATATTGATAGCCGAAAGACTCAAGCTGATAAACCCACATCTTGTTCAATCACTGACAATATGCCGGCGATTGAGAAATGACTTCGCTCACTTATCTAGCAACCTTTCATTTTCAACTAATACGGTCAAAGGCAGAGTAGAGAATTTATTTAAACTGAATGAATCAATCATATCTACTATGGCAGAGGTTTTGTTAGACGCAGGGCTTAATCTTGAAGATCTTGAAGATGGTGATTTTTCCGCTAGGCGACTGCATCAGATTTTCGGAACGAAACAGCTATTCGGTTACACTTGCGGCTTTATAAACTCTGGACTAGCCGTTATCGAATTTGACACTCAAGAAATTGAGGCGTCATTCTCGGAAACCTCACTTTAAAGACGTTCGTTCAGCATCAGCGCCGCCGTCATCGCGACAACAATCCGTCCGCCAGGCGGTACGGCTTGAGTAATCATCGATTCGGTGTTCTCGCTCGGCCTGACTGCTACTCTGTCCCCATGAACGGAGGACGCGAACTGCCCAACTCAGACCTGCTCCCTTCCCTACGCTACAAGATCAACGAAAATAAACTCGCGCTCCACGCATCCATCTTGGAACTGTCCAACTGGGTCGAGCAGTAGAGTTCGTCCATAGTGGGCGACAACGTACTCGGCGTCCTGCATAGTTCTATCGGGTTACCGGCCGGCGGATTATTATCCTGACGACCAAGGCGGTGATATCGTCTGATCTGGTACGACCTCCTCTGTTTCTCAATTCTGTCGCCCGCTGCGCAGTTGGGGGTCGTGCCTGCTCCTACATGGGTGCCTTATGACCAAGCTCCTTCCTCAGCCGCGGATTTTGCGAGCCTTCCAGGCGCCAAGCTATCTGGGCATGTGCCGGGAGGTCTTCAACAAAGCAGTGCGGCCATACGTGCGCGAGTTTCCGATTGGCAAGCAAGGAATTGGCTTTGACCGCTTGGAACTCGACAAGTGGGCGGATGCGTACATCGCGGCGCACTCGATCCATAAACAAATGAACCCAGAGTCGGCCTCGCTTCCTGTCGCCGCACCGCAAGTAGGGCGTAACAAGCCCAGCATGCATATGGCAGGCTGGCCCACTGGCAAAGCCGCCTATAAACCACCCGCATCAGAGGTTTTCTATAAATTGGTGGATGAGATCTTGGGGAGGTCGGGGAACAAAAAAAATCGCCAGCGGAAAAAGCTCGAGAACCAAAAGCTGCCCACTGAGGGCTAACTGGGACCGGATATGGACGATGACTGCGAAGTGGCGTTCGTTGCTGGTTTGGGCAAGATGCTTGGCCGGACTGAGGCATCGGTCAGAGAGGGAATTCGCCGTGGCGTTGACTGGCTGCCAAGGGGTTTCAGGATGGGCACCAGACATTGCTGGCTAAAAGAGGACGTTCGGGAGTTCCTGCGCGCCTGCCGGGATGGGGAGAATAAGGCCCCGAAGGTCGGGAGGCCTCGGAAGTCACCGCTAGCGCTGAGAGATATAAAGAGATGACAGAAGGCACCGATCGTTTTCTGCGGCTCAGCGAAGTAATTCACATCACCGGCCTTGGTCGTAATACAGTTTACCGCCGGATCAAAGAAGGCACCTTTCCTCAGCAGGTAAGAATAGGTCCCAACTCGGTCGCTTGGCGTCAGGCAGCAATTGATAAATGGATGAAAGATCCAAATCCGTAGCATCAGTCCAGCCACTGCTATTCTGTCCTCTTCCAAGGAGGACACATCCATGCCCAATTCAGACCTGCTCCCTTCCCTGCTTTACAAGATCAACGAAAACCAGCTCGCGCTCGAGGCGGCCATCATGGAGCTGTCCAACTGGGTCGCGCAGCAAGGTTCTTCCGAGGTGGCCGACAACGTGCGCGGCGCACTGGAGACCATCGATAAGAATGAAGATTTCATCAAGCTGACGCTCGCGGTACTGATGACACCGGACTGAAACCTCACGGGCCCCGGTCGACCCATAGCTGTCATTGGCGGAAGGCATGAATCGGTTATTTTCTGCCGGTTCCCACGCTGCGTTTCAGTCAAGCCATATATCTCCTGCTAGTTAGCACTGATGGTGTTGACTGATCAACGCAATACAGACGCGTAATCGAGTATTTGCAGCTAAGCAGACGCCGTATGGTGTCGCCAGTCAAAACCTTGCTGGGGCGCAATCAGTCTCTCCGTGAACAGTATGGCGGGCGCCCTAATCTGCAACCCAAAAGAAAATGGTAGAACCTGAAACCGGGGCGCATTAGCTTCTCGCCTCGTTCATAAGCCCACGAGGGGGAGCACGACGGAGGTCAAATTTATCCCAATGTGCAGCCGGCCGTTGCTCCCCGCAACTCACGCAAACAAACACGTCCGCCTGCAAGCCTAAGTAATATCCTTTGCGGATATAAGGATGCGCGCAGTTATGCGTAATTCGTTTAGAGCTTGTGCTGACCATCTTGCCGCTCCATACCCGCTAAGTTTGAAACCGAGCTTGGGAAGAAGGCGTCATCCTCCAGCGTAGTTAAAAAGCCCGCACAAGTGCGGGCAACAGGAGGAGTTACATGAGCAGTCTGCTTACCGTGGCAGACTTAGTCTTGAGATACCCGGCATGTAAGAACTGTTCATTGAGTTTTCGAACAATGCGCCGCGTACAGACCAACGGTAACGGCAGTTATACGATGCATTTTTTATGCCTGCCCGCCACTGTCTGCCGCACACTGCAGCAGCCTGTAATAAAATAGCTCTATCAAGTGCTTAGGCGCAAGTTCATGGCAGTTCGTCTGAAGGCAGCAAATATCATGAACTGTCGGGCTCACCAGGCGATCCACCTCATTACACCCCCGATGAGGAGATCTTATGATGGCAACTCCACAAGAAAACCTGCTCGACTGGCTGCGCGATGCGCACGCGATGGAGCAACAGGCTGAGAACATGCTAACGGCTCAGTCCAAGCGTTTAGAGCACTACCCTGAGCTGAAGGCACGGATCGATCAGCACATTCAAGAGACTCTCGGCCAACAAAAATTGATTGACGAATGCCTTGCTCGACTCGGTGGAGACTCATCTACCATTAAAGATATGACGGGCAAGCTCATGGCTTTTGGACAGGCCGTCGGCGGTTCTTTGATGAGCGACGAGGTGATCAAAGGAGCAATGGCTGGCTATGTTTTCGAGAATGTTGAAATTGCGGCTTACACTGTCCTGATTGCTGCGGCAAAAGCTGCAGGAGATAAGCAGACACTCGTTGCGTGCGAGCGAATCCTTCCGCAAGAAATTGCCATGGCCGAATGGCTACTTGAACACCTTCCTGAACTGACTGAAGCATTCCTCGTACGTTCAGAGGATCCGAATTTAGAAGCCAAGAAATGAATAAGCAGCGCAGCCTACAAGGCTGCGCTTCTCATTTGGGGCGTCCAAGCATTGTGCCGTTCTGGCACGTTGCATTCCAAGTGGGACTCCGAGACCGCTCACTCGGAATGCTGAAGGCAATCCGAAACATAAAACCCACAGTCTACGTAGTCAGCAAATTGCTTTGAGTTTTTGTCTATTGCTCCGCTCTTTTGTATGAATAGGAAGAGATCTTATGAATACCGAGACCCCAGGGCGATAGCGAACGTTTCCTCAGCCCCAATCCGTCTAGTGTTGGACGGAACAATCAAACGCGCGGTTACAACCAGTCAATTGACGCCCAGCTGAGCCATTGCAAATTTGATTGGAGAGCTTCGGTCTGAAATGGCAGCACACAGGGGCAAGGGTAGGATGCTTTACAGCCCCTAACTGATCCAGGCCTTAAAGCGGCGTTGCCGATGAACTCGACCGTGCTCGCTGACGAGCAAAAGCGAATTGAGCAGCAGCGTTCTAATTCTGTGCTTTATGGATCGTTAAGCCAGGCTGGAGGAGGGATGCTATCGCAACGATCAGTTCATCCAGAGACCAAGGCTTATGCAAGTAGATGGTTGAAGCTGGAACTGATGCGGGATCTATCATGTAGCCTGAAGTCAGTATCGCCGTAATGGAAGGCCACCTTCCTCTGACCATTTCAATGAATTCTGTGCCTTGGACTTGCCCAGGAAGACCGTGATCGGCGATTACCATCCGGCATTCAAAATGCGCTTGCAAAAGATAGGTCAGTGCGTCATCTGCGGTTTCAAATGCTTGAGCGCTTGCGCCTACCTCCTCTACGATCTGCACCATCAGTTCGCGGAGCGTCGGGTCATCTTCGACGATAACGATTTCACCTAGAATCGGTAGCAGACCTTCCCAATTGACATTCACTTTCTCGATTCTCTCCAACGTCGAATTCACCGGCGACGCCCCTGATAATATTCCAGCAGGTGCTAATAGTCGAAATTTACCGCTATTTATTGGGCGTATAGATCAACTCATCGCCCAGCACATATACCAAATCTGAGACTTCAAGAGCTTATATTTTGCGTCGCCTGTGCACAGACCCGGGCTATGCTGGGCCGACGGTTCCCCCAGAACCGTTGACCAACGTCCGCTCTAGGCCGCTGCCGTCCATCGCTAGAACCACCCGGCTGAAACCGCTACACCGCTGTTAACTCACGGCACATCCTTGAAGAAAACGTGTTGCCCAAGCTTGAGTGTTTGCTTGGCGCCCTTCGTCCACGTCGGCGAACGCGGCATGGTCGTCGCGTAATAGTGCGTTGCTCCGTTGGTTGGATCCGGCGCCGTGCTGTCGACCACATGGTCAGCGGCAGTTTGCGCTCGAGCGAACTCGCGGGCAGGGATTGGCTTCGCGCCGCTCAGGTATGCGTAGTTCGGATCGTTCTGGTTCCAGCAGCTGAACTGCAAAGGTTTCAGGCACACCACGGCATAGCCCTCCCCCCACCAATCCGGTTTGCCATCGTTGTGCAAATCCATCTCCACCCGGTTGCGGATCGTCCAGGCTACGGCAATCTGTCCGATGAAGTCTTCGCCGCGAGCCTCGCCCCACAGGGTGCGCGCAAGGATGTCTCGGTCTCGTTCAGTGACGGTCATACTTTTCTCCGGGCAAAAAAATACCGCTCGAGGGCGGTGTCTTTATTTCTGTATTTTTCTGCATGGGCTACGTCGGCCAACCCTCATCGAGCATGGCGCCGGTATAAGTGCCTGATTCTACCGCGGCGATCAGCGCGGCCTCTCGATCAAAACAAGCCTGAACATGCGCCCGGATGGTCTTCGCAACAAGCAACACCGTCGAGGCATCCAACGAGATGAACCCGGCCGGGGTTTTCCAATTGACGTGGTAGTCAGGGTTCATAAACGCCTCTAGCGCCGCGCCGAGGATCAAACCTTGGCTGTCTCGCTCAGTGTTGAGCTGGATGCCGTTGAACTCTACGCCTCCGACCTCCGCGTCATAACGGCGAGCGGCAATCAACCCCAAGGTCTGTTCCTGTTTTTCAGCGTCTTTGATTACTTGGGTAATCACTTGGCTACGGTCGATATTCATTCCGGCGCCTCTATTGGAGATGACTCCGGCTCAGGCTGGGGCAATACCACCAAACCATCCGGCACATTCAGCAAGTCGACTGGGTACAGCTGCTCTAGACTGGGCCGATTGGTAAGCGGGAGAAACAGGGTGATCTGAAGGCCTGTAGCGTCTTTGTGTACGTCGCCCGCGACCCACACCGATGAAACCGCCGCTCTCGGCAACGTGTCCCCGACCTGCATAAAGGAGAAATCAAAGTCCTCTCCGTTCAAGGTCAGACGGTCGCCTTTTTTTCTCACTTCCAACGTGTCGTCACGACGTTGAGGACTCAGTTTTATTTTCATTACGCTCTCCACCGACCGATCGCAATCCAGGAAAAATCAACCGGGGCACCTTGGGGAAATTTGTAGGTGTAACAGGCGAACATGATGCCGTCGGTGTACTTGGCGAGGTACACACCGTTTGCATGCAAGTGGCCAATGTCCTGTTGCGCCCCTGTTCCCACACAGGTGATAGCGCTCCACACCACGTCGTAAGAGGTGTTGAACATCAGGGCGGGGAACGTTGGCACCACCGACAGCTGCGACGAAATACCCCCGGTAGGCATGCGACTAACTCCCCGAATAATCTGGGTGCCATCTGCGTACCGCACATAGGTGCCATTGGCATTGGTGCCGGTTTCAATGACGGCGCCGTTGCTTTCCCCGCTAAAAGAGACTGTCCCCACTGCGGTGGCCGAGTTGATAACAGAAACCCAAGGCCCGGGGTTACCGATACCGTCAAAGTGCCGATAGTACATGTTGGGTTTGGATGTCGAGCCTGTCACCGTCATGACAATTTGTTGAATGTAGTTACCACCCAAACTATGGGTGATCAAACTACCCCCGGCGCCTGCCACAGGGGCGCCGGTAGCACCGCCCACAAACTTGTAAAAGCCAACCGAGGTGGCTCCGTTCAAATTGGTGGTTGTCGGAATTTCTGACGGCTGGGCCCCCAAACCAAAAGAAGTCACCACCAGGTTTTCGCGCCATACCGACCAGACTCCGGCGATCATGCTGCGAGTGTATTGCTTGCCTTCGTTCTGGCCGGTGAAGGTCTGCGTCATGTAATTGCTAGAAATCGACTGGTGAAGCAACCACCCATACGGCTGAGGGCCGCCCGTGACGTTGTTGCAGTAGTAAAACCCGGTCGGCAACTGATTATTGATACTCAGGCTGTTCAGGTTAATGGGCGCTCCCACACCAAAGTCACCCACACGCACCACACGGTTGGCCGTAACGTCCATGGTTGACGACATCGGCACCAGGTCTAAAGCTGCCTGGGCTTCTGCCGTGGTGTTCAGTGCAATCAGATCCCGGCCTTTGGCCCCAGTGGTCAAAGTCCCCACCGAGTTGGTGCCCGTCGCAATCAACACTTGGTTGGCTGCTAGCACAGCTGCCGACAAAGACGTCAGCTTTGCGTGCAAAGGTTGCTTGCCGGTCAAAGCGTTGGTCTGCGCCTTGACGTCGGCGGCGATGCTCCTGGCTAACGCGGTGATTTTTTCGGTTAGGGTTGGCATGGTTTACGCCTTCGCGGCGACATAGTCCGCAACAAAATCGTGGTCGACGTCGCCCACCGTGGCCACGATCGTGGCGTCGACATCGGCCTGAGACACCGCGCCGATGTTGTCCCGGGCTTGCGTTCTCTGCGGGCCTGTAAGGATCTGCGCGGCGTCGAAGCGCACGCGGTTCTGAATGTCAGCCGCGAGGGCCGCGAGGCCGGACTGATCGGCGAGAATCAGATCCTGCAATTCTTTAAAGGTGTCGTAAGCCTCGCCCGCGCCGCCCATCAAACTGGCTTCAAGCGTGGCCACGGCGTCGGTGACAAACGTTACGCTTTTGTCTGCCGACCAAACGACGGAGGTGTCACCCGTGCCGGCGTTGTCGTCGATCTGCGGGCCGCTGGGGCCGCCCTGACCGACCAGGTTAAACACTTCATTGAGTGCGGCGACCAAGCTGCCCTTGGCAGTGGTCGACAGGGCGGTGAGGTCACCGTCGGCCGCCTTGAGCGCTTTAACATCCGCGCCGATAGCCTGCGCCAGTGCAATCAGTTTGGTTTCAATAGTCATTTTCAGCTCCGAGCAAGGATGTAATACATAAGGGGATCGGGCGACAGCGTGTCGGGCACAAACAATTTTCCGTCGGTGCCGTAGGTGAGGCGGTTGTCGGGGTCAGCGCTGACGGTGGCCACGCCGGGCGGCCCCTGCTCGCCTTGAACCACGACCGTCACCTCGGGGATTTCCAGCGTCACGGCGTACTCGCGTTCAAGCTGGGCGGTTTCGGGATTCTGAAAATCCAGCGCTATAACTTGCGCAAAGCTGCTCATAGGATCGCCCCCTCGCCATAGCGGACGGTGGTCTGACCCGGGTACTGGATATCAAACGTGTAGTGAAGCGAGACGCCGGTGAGCAGTGCCGTTTGTTCGGTGGTCATGGTGCGCGTGAGCGTGCCCGGGGCGGTCATGGTGAGGCCGCTGCCGGCGGTGAGTTCGAACAACAGCTCAGTGCCGCGGTAAACGGAAAACCACGCGGCCGCGTCGGTCAGGTCAACCGGCAGTTGGTAGATCAGTTCCCCACCTCTTGGTTTGTGACCGGTGGCCGACAGCTGGTTTATTTCCAGGCTGTCAGCGTCGAGTCGTTTGGCCCGGTGCGGCAGTTGCTGGAAGGGTTCGCGGTTGGCCTCGGGCATAGCCTGAACACCGCGCACCCACACGGGCCAATCGGCATCAAGTCCGTGAGCGGGAACGGTGAAAACAGCCGGGGCGCCGGCGATCGAGGTTATCGAGCGATAGGCGTTAACCGGCTGCATGATCCTGACGGTGTCGCGGTACGTGGTTCCCGGGGTGACGGGCAGGTCTTGGCGGGCCGGCTGCATGCTGGCGACTCCTTGCAATGGTTTCGGGGGGGATCACGCCCAGCTGACGGGCACCGGGGAACCGACCACAAACTCGCCGGTGATCGGGTTGTAACTTCCAAAATGGCGTTGGTCTTGCGGACACGGGGCGTCGTGGGATTCGGCGCCCTCGATCGTGATCACGCTGTCAAAACGCGCGGTGTTGTCCGCCTTGGTGCGGATGATCGCCAACAGGTTGTTGCTGTAGAAAACGAGCCGCCAGTCGCGCACGCCGGGCTGGCCGACGAAGTTGGGTAACGGCGAAGTGTCGAGCGGGAATTCCTCATAGTGCATGTCGGTTAGATAGGGTTGAACGAATGACTCGGTTACCCCGTCCCGCGTGGTGGTGATATGCGTAGCCGCGCCGTCATACATCGCACTTGAGGCAAACCCCATAACCCGCGACCACGATTCGCCGGGGCCATCCCAACTCAGCGTGCTGGAACCGGTAACACTGCCGCCGCCTGTTCTCACAGTCTTCATATACTGCTCAGTCTGGTCACCGCCTCTGACGTACTGAATCGAAATCTGAGGCTCTAGCGTTTGCTGACTCAAGGCAATTTCACTGGAGTCGAGAATCCGCAGGTTTTTGATGTAGCACGGCACCGGTGTCTCGCCGTCGAATTGCACCCGCACCAACCATTTTTCCAGCGTTGAATAACGCCACGATGTTCGTAAGTAGTTGCCAGACGGATTGACCTCACGCATGGGAACCGCGCCGTTTGACTCGTAAGAAACCCGGTCGGCGTAGTGTTCACCTTCCTCGGTATACAGGGGCTCGCGGTCGATTTCTTCCCATGGCGGCTCACCATAAGGCATTTGCGCCCAGCCGCCGATAAACTCCAGCTCGGTGTTGGAATAGATCGCCGCGTCGCTGTACAGAATCGACATTTCGGCGTTGACCTGCGGGCCGGTGCCGCTCAGTGAAAACTTCACGTAGAAATAATCCCGGCGACGGGTGTCAGTCTTGGCGGTGTTGGCCTCTGTGCCCGGGGCGTTGTATGCCGACAAGGTCACGATGGCCGTCCGGCCGGACTCGCTTACCGCATGCAGGCGCACCGCGCCCGTGTTGAACCCCTTCGGGACAAAGATCCGGTTTAGGTCCGAGCCATTCGGCTGGCCCTTGGGAATAATGAAAGGCCGGTTGTACACCTCAGCCGCTTTGCCAAACTCACCGAAGCGGCTGAAATCCAACCTGATGCTGCTAAACGTGGCCAACACGCTGGCGTTGTCAATCTGGATCGCCCACTTGCCGCCGGCCTCATCCTGGTAAATCCACGATAGGCCGGTCACCCCATACAACTGATCACCGGAAATCAGCGCCTCCCCCACACGGTAAAACCCGCCTAGCGGCGTGGCCGCAACTTCCTCAGGGGTCAAAGCGGCAATCCCGGGAACGCTGATTTTGTGGGTATCGCCCGGGCCGTTGACGCCCCACGGATTATTCGGCGGCTGGCGAACAGCTTTCGTTTCGCCGTTGGCCAAGTGGATCAGGTCGTCTGAAATCAACCCGTGCCAAGGCGCTACAAGCAAGCGATTCATAAGGTCATTACCCCGTCAGGTTTGCGACGCTCACGACCGACCAAAAGTAAATCCCGTTGTCCAGAAAACACGCCAGTTTGTAGAGCTGTGCGCTGTCGGCCGGGATGGTCAGCGTCGCGTGTCCATTGAGCGGCAGGCCGTTGGGGTCGATGGTGATCACGCATTCGCCGGCGTACTTGGCGTTAAACATTACGTTCAGCTCGATGAACATGGGGAACTGATCGAGCGGGATTTCCGGCAGAGTCAACGTCCGGTTGCCGTCGATGTTCCACAGCGTGGTTTGCGGGGTCGGGGTCAGGGTCGCCGTCTCCCACGAACCTGGAATAAAGCGCACCGTGTTGGCCTGCATGCCCAAAGCTGTTTCGTCGAGGATCTGCCAAGTCGCAGCGCCGTAGGCGTTGACATAGCAGGCAAACCGGAAATAGTTCCGGCTGTCGGGGTACAACACAAACCGGGTGCGACCGAGGATCGGCAAGCCGCCGCCGGCGTCAATGTCGATTATGGTCTCCTGCCCGTTTGCGTTGTCGATCAACAGCTCGACGATGGTCAGGCCGGGTATTTCCGTGGCGGGGAAAACGATCGAGCGCGCTCCGCCGCCAGTGATCGACCACACAACCGATGGCAACAGGGGGTCAACAGTCCAATCCATGACGCTGTTGGGTACTTCGACAGGCGAGCCCGGCAGCGGTTTCCCCCAGTCACTCGGCGCAGCGGTGCCTTTGGAAATCCAGCGCTGACCAGTCGCGGTGTTTACATAGTGCGCGCCAATGCTGGGCGGCGTATCGAGTGGGTTGGCGCTGCCGGCTTGTGTGTGTTGAATATTGGCCATGGGGGTTTTTCCTGCGCAGTGAGGGGTGACGGGGCGGCGTGATGTCTGGCGCTACCCGCTTCAAGTCGGAATTTCTGGCTCAGCGGCGGCCGCTTGAAGCGGTCGGTTCTGGTCATCGGTGAGGACGTTGCCGGCGCTGTCGGCGAGCAGACCGTCGCCGCCGCCTGGATCTGGTGGCGTGCCGCTTTCGAGGGCAGCGACCCGCAGGGTCAGCGCTTGTATTTGTTGGCTTACACCCACCAGCTCGTTGCCGATTGCAGTCACCAAATCAGTGAGCTGCGTTTGTAGATCCGTAAGGCCGATTGACAGCGCATTGAGAGTGCCCGCCGTGACGGCGCAGTAAACCAAGGCGCCGGGAAACCATTCCTGTTCTATGGTCCCTTCCTGACCTCGGGCCGTGACCGAGGCAAGGCCACCGGTGACCGTCACAGCGATGATTTCCCACGCGGTTTGCTCGGCCGGATTGGTCGAGGTGGTCAGGCTTAGCAGGTAGTCACCCGGGGCCATCTGCCCCAGCGCTTGGCCGGAAACCGGCAATACGGTATCGCCCGGCGCAAACCCTTCGGTCAGCGGGGTTAGCCAGTTGTTCACGTAGCGCATAGCGATGGTTCCCTATGGTGTTACCGGGGGCGGCGTGACCGGCTGAGCGAGGTTTATGACCACCTCGGCGCCGTCGGCGTCGGTCAGTTTCAGAACCTTGATGGCTGGCGACTGAAAAAGGCCGTCGCTGCTCAGTATCCCGGCCGGCCAATATTCACGTTTGCTGTAATCGGGTTCGGTCAGGGGGCTAGCAATTCCGCCACCACCAGGGCGCTGCGCGTTCTTAGGGTCGTACACGCTTTGGCCGGTCTTGGCCTCCAGCGCCCCGCGTTTCTCCAGCGGCGCTAGCCTCTTGGGCTGGGTCGGCGTCATCACCAGACGGTTCAGATCCTCGGTGATCTGCCGGCCGATAGTGCGGCGCTCGGCTTCCATTCCCGCGCCCGTGGCCTGGCGCTCGCTGTTGATCTGTTGGCCAGTGGCGCGGCGGCTGGAGGCGATAGCGGCCCCGCTGGCCTTGCGTTCGCTTTCAAGGGACATAACTACAGCTCCAAAATATCGTTGGGGATGGCCACGCGGTAAACCGCTGGAATCTCGACGGTGGATTCATCCCTTTCAGTGGCTGCAATTTCCGGCGCTGTGATCTGGAACCGACGCGGGAAGGCCTCCAATGTCGGGTTGCCGTTGTCCCAGTTGCCGGCGAAACCGTCGAGCGTTTCGTCGTAAGGCGGCGAGTCGTTGCGGCGCCCGAGCTGAGTGGCCAACCCGATGTTGTCCGGGTTATCCGGCTGCTCGATCGTCGAAGGGGGCGGCGCGACCAACGAATCATTGGCATCACCCCCGCCGCGCATCACGCCGATGGATAGCGTCGTGACGGCGGTGCCGGCAGTCAGTTCGAACGTGTCCAACACGCGGTTGCAACGCGCTTGCGCGGTGATTCCTTGGTCAGAAATGCGCAGGGTGTGAACCAGGTCGACCGCTACCACCATGCTGGTGGGAACGTCCCAGCTGACCGAGGTGCCGGTGTGCGCCAGGATGATCGAGGTCTTTGCCTGGTTGAGTACACACCGGATCGCGCGGGCACGCTGGAGCGGGTCGCGGTCGTCGTAATGGCCGTTATCGGTGCCTAGATCGGGAAGGGTGTACCACTTATCGACCCCTACCCCGAACGGCGTGCTTTCCCACGTCTTGCTCAATTCCGAGGTGTATTCAACCGCCAGCGAGCTGCGATTAATCACCGCGCCGGCCTGCGCCACGCTACCCGGGGCGACCACGCTCAGGGGGTATTTCTCAGTCACCGCCTGAGTCCAGCGGCGACCGGCGAGAAAGTTCGCGCCCAACAACAGATCGGGATAGATGTTTGTCCATGGAATCCCGTTCCCGCAGGGGTCAGGGCTCGACAGCGGCAGTCGGTCATAGCCCACGCTGAACATGCTAAAGCCCGCGCCTTCGACCGCACCCACTACCATGGGGACATCGGGCAACTCCGTCGTGGATTGCCGCCACTGGCAGAAGTTACCAAGGCCAAGATTCCACACGTAGCGCTGGCTCGATTGCTGGAGCCGGGAAAACCTATAGTTCACCTCGACCTCGACCGTATTGGTCAGACTGGTGAGGTCGGCATAGGACACTTTGACCGAGTTATAAATCGTACTGCCGGCGTCAAAGGTGAAGTCTGCCCACGCGGCGTACCAACTTGTCAGGCGCAGATCGCCCAGCGGTGAGGAATCGAGACTCGCCTGAATCGTGCTGATTCGTTCCTGTAGGTAATCCCAGCGGCTGCGCCCCTCGGGCGATTCGAACACCTCGGGCGCCCAGTGAGACGGCGTCAGCGCGTCCACTTGGGTGATGGTCAGT
The DNA here is from genome assembly GCF_054898145.1 of Pseudomonas sp. TMB3-21. Lineage (NCBI taxonomy): Bacteria > Pseudomonadati > Pseudomonadota > Gammaproteobacteria > Pseudomonadales > Pseudomonadaceae > Pseudomonas > Pseudomonas sp. TMB3-21. Next base: position 792,209 of record NZ_CM142718.1, read on the forward strand.
TTCTCAACACGCTGTTGGAGCTGGTCGCCGCAGTGGCAGACCATCAGCCGCATTAGCGGATCCCATTCCGTGGTGATCACGCGGCCACTATAGCGCCGCGTTTGCGTGGTCAGGCCGAGCGCCGTGGTCATGTAATCCACGGTCACGGTACGACCTACCCAGTCCATCGGCAGCACCGGGCCGGGCTCCAGCTGGAGAGTAAAGGACGCCACGCCGGCCGCACCGCGTTCGCGGTCGACCGACACGGTACCGGTAAGCCGCGCGCTCATATCCAGTCCACCCACCACTACCACCAACCGCCAGCGATAGGCGCGACCGGGCACGATAGGCTGAGGATCAGGCGGCGCCGAAGCACCGCCGAAGCTGTTCAAGGCGCCCGAATTGAGCGGGGTTGCGTTGATCAACATTAGACTTCTTCCCAGTTGATCGACCAGCCGAACGAACCGCCCGCGCCTGCGCTTTGGTTTTTCTGCGGGCGACTTACAAAAACGCTGTAGACCGGTTGCCACTGGACCAAATATTTCGACGCACCGATCACCGGCTCGGCGGTGACGACCAGGCCCACCAAATCACAAGGCGTTTCAATCCACTGCGCGCCCACCAGGGCGAGCGCCCACGGCGCTCGATCTGGTCGCGGCACACTTGTCAGGGTAAACAGGCGATCGTCGCCGACAATGCATTCCTGCGCGGTCAGGCGCAGCTCTAGCGGCTGGCTGTAATCCAGACCGTCGAGCCCCGGGGGCATCCAGCCTTGACCGCTGATGGTGCCGGCGGCCTTGCCCCAGTGCGTCATTTTTACGCCCTCCCCACCCGACAACCTCACCACGGCCTCGCCGAGCAAAGGTGTATCGGTCTGGTCGGGCGCGCCGGCATGCAGAACAATCGGAATGCCGCCGAGGGTGATAAGTGGCAGGCTCATCCTTTGAACTCCTAACAAAAAAGGAATCCGCCGAGGCGGACACGTCGAGCCTATGACTTGCCGAACTTGATTCGCTGATCACGAATGATTCGGTCAAATTCCTGCTTAGGCGCGCTGACGTTGTAGGTGTTGCCGCCCACGGTCAGCGCCAGATTGGCGAACGGCTCGGGCACGGCCGGGGCAAGCTGTTGCAACAGAGCCGGATTCGGCGCATCGATCGAGGGCGTAAACCCGACATACCCACCCTCGGCGAACCGAGGCAACCGGCGCTCATTCAGCTGACGCAACAGGTCGGGGCCGTAGTGCTGCACCGCCGCGGCCCTCATTACGAACTCGCCGTTTGAGAGTCGAGCCAAAATGCTGTCACTGGTACCGGTACCGGCGCCGCGCACCATATCGCCCCGGGCAAAGCCGGTGATGGGGATCGTCAAATCATTTGCGGCCGGCGCGCCCGGGGTCTTGAGGATCACCGGAATCACGAACTGTTGCCGCAACTGCTCTGACACAATCGCGAGCTGGTTTTGCGCGGCAGTCACCGCCGCCTGGTCAACAGTGGCAACCACGGGCGGCTCAAGGGGCGGAACACCCGTCGCGATCACCGGCTCGACCGGCACGGTCAAGTTGGCCGCGTCGGTGATTTGCTGGCGCAATTTTTCCATGGCGGCCGCGTCGACCTCGGGGTCGACGTCCACGACCGTGGCAGGAAACTGGCCGTAGGCGTTGGTCCCCAGCTGATTCAGCCCGGTTTTTTTCTTGGCGGCAGCGGCCGGCGTCGGGGTGAGAGTCAGTTGCGGAACAAGCGCAGCGGTCGGGGCGTTTGCATCAGGGAACGTGACTTTACCCCCACCCAAATCGCCGGCGATAGTCTGCATTTCTGCCGTAGGGGTTATCCGAACGGGGATGATCATTTGCGACCCCAGTTCCTTGGCGAGCGCCTGCATATCGGCCACCGCCTGCGCCCTCGCCGTCTCCGACATCACCGGCGTGATCTGAATCGCTGTCAGCGAAGCAAGCACCGCTTTCAGCTCGGTGACCTGGTCGCCGAGTTCCTTTTGCTTGGCTTCGTTGCGACTGACGAGCATCTGATCGGCTTGATTCTCGATGCCTTGCAGGTCTTTTATAAACCCCTCAAACCCGTAGGTGTTTTCCCCGGCATCGGCCAACTGTTGCAGCACCGCAAGCGAGGCTTGTGCCTTCTTCTTGGCGCCGTCGATATCGCCATTCGAAAGCGCTTTACGCGCGGCCGCTTTGAGCGCGCTGGCGCTGCCATACGACGCCTCGGCCGCAGGTCCGGCTTGCAGCTTGGCGAGCGCGGACGTGTAGCGTTTTTCGGTGTCTAGCTGAGCATCCTTGGCTTTTTTGAGTTCCGACGTAGCCGCTTTCTCGGCGGCCACCCTTTCCTTGAGCGCGGCTTTCGTGGCGGTGACCATATCGGTCTGTTGCGATTTGAGTTCCGTGGTTAGGCGCTTGTCATCGGCCACGCGCTGAGTTTCAAAGCCGGTTTCCGCCGCCAGCGCTTCGCCGTATTCGCGTGCTTTCTTCGACGCGGCCAGCGCCTCGGGATTGACCCCGGCCGTCGGGCCGTTCTTTGCAAAATCGGCGCGGGCGATCTGCTCCGAAAGGTTCCGATAATAGGTCTGAGCGTTGCGCAACCGTTCCGTGTAGGCCTTGCGCTCGGCTTCGGTCATCCGCCCCAGTTCGCTGGAGGTCAAAACTAAGGTGTCTTTGTATTGCGCATTGGCCGCAATCAAATCTTTGATGCCCTTGGCGTGCCCATCCTCGGCCTGTTGCAGATCCTGCATTTCGGTGTAAATGCCGTACAGCTCGGCCAGCTGGCTGGCAATGATCAGCAGACCCGCAGTACCAAAGATCCCGCGCAGCGCGCCGAGCGCCACGCCGAGGTTGCCGGCCTTGGTTCCCAGTTTGCCCATGGCTGCACCGGTTGCACCGGCGGCAGAACTCACGCCGCCCATGCCTCCGATCAATGCAGCAAACGGGAGTTTCAGCAGTTTCAGCACCGTGGCCAACGCTTTGCCGGCGACGCCCAAAGCGATCACGCTGATCACCCCGTTTTTGATCGGCCCCGGCAGTTCGTTAAAAGCGTTGAGCATATCTGTCAGTAACAGCACCAACGGCAGGCCGGCGGCGACGGCCTCACCAAATGTGATTTGCAGGTCGCTGACCGCCGCAGTGAAGCGGTCAATCTCGGCCTGCGGGGTGTCCTTCATTTTGTTATAAGCGACTTCGGTGGTACCGCCGGCATGTTCCATCTGCTCGACCTGCGCGGCAAATTTCCCATAATCCTGCGTCAGCGCCTGAATGGCGGTTCGGCCTTCGGTGTCAGGGATGATTGTCCGCAGATCCTCAAAGCTGATGTTTTTTCTGGCGATCTGCTCCAGCGTTCCACTAAAGCCATTCCACTCGATGCCTAGCGCTTTCATGGCCGCCTTAGCTTCCTTGGCCGGCGCGGCAAGCTGGTTGATTGCACTGCGTAGCGCAGTGATCGCAATCGGCGCTTGTACGCCTTGCACGGTCATCTGAGCGATGGCCGCCGAGACTTCGGCAAAGCTCACGCCTGCGGCGGCCGCACCTGGCAGCACTTGACCCAAGCCGGCGCTGAGCTGATCGAAGGTGACAACACCGTTCTGGATCGCGAGAAACAGCTGATCATAGCGAAGGCCCAAGTTGTCCATGCTTTCGCCATAGGCGTTAATGATGGACACACCCACGCTCGCGGCCGTCTTGGTTTCCGCCATTCCCGCCACGGCCGCCTTGCTCGAAACCTCCAGCACACCCATGGCGTCAGCGGTGGCCACGCCACTGCCGAGCAGGTCATACACCGCCGCCGAACTCTCGGCCGCCGATTTGCCCATATCACGCGACAGCGTGCGAATACTTTTCGACAGGTCGCCGAGCTGGGTTTCGCTCAAGTCGGTGATGGTGCTGATCGCCGCGATCTGTTGTTCGAAGCCGGCGAACTTGTTAAACGAGTTGCCCGCCGCCAGTGCGAACCCGCCGAAGGCGAGCGCACCCGCCACCAGTTCCGCACGCACTTCGGCCAACCCGCCGCGCCACACCTTGGTTGCACCCGTCAGGGTTTCGGTCTGCGTCGCCGCCGCCGCGAGTGCTTGGCGCAGGGTGTTTTGCGCGATCGCTATTTCGGTACTGGTGAGCGTGCCGGTCGATTTCAACAACATGAATTGCTGTTGCAACTTGGCGATATCGGCGGTGGTGTTGCTGAACTTCGCGACGCCCAAGTCGACCTTGGCCGACTGAATATCACGGTCGCGGGTACCGGTGACCAGCCGCTGAGCCAAATGGTTTTGCAGGCGCTTTTGCTCGCCCGCGAGGTTGCGCGTGTCCACGCCGGCGGCCTGCAATTCGCGGCGCATCTTGGCCAGCTGGAGCCCTTGACTAGTTTCCGCCCGCATCAACTGGTTCAGTTGATTGGTGGCGTCGCGATATTCGAGCTGTAGCTTTTTGGTCGGCACCGCCTGCGCGGCCAGCTGGTCACCCAACGCGCGCACGTTTTCGCGGGCGCTGGCCATTTCCCGGCTGGTTTTCTCGATACTGTTTTCCAGTTCGCGAAAGGTGTTCACCTGCCTCAGCGGCTTTTCCACCGCGCGCACAAGTTCGCCGTACTCTTTGCGGAACCCACTCACCTCGCGGGTGGCTTCGTCCAGATTCGCCGTCAGCTTAAATTCAATGTTCGACACGGGCGCTCACTTCGCCGCCTTTAATGCGGCATTGAAATATGACCATGGGTAGTACAGGGCGCAGGAATGCCCGAGGCGGATTAGAGCGTTGAGGGCTGAGTCCAGGTTGTTCAGGCTGCGCCCTGGAGCGCTCCGGTCAGCCGGCTCAGCAGTGCGAAAAAATGCGGGTTCAGTTCCTTGGCCACGTCTATCGCCTTCTGGATTTGCGAAGGTTTTAGGGTGTTGATCACGTCGTCTGTCAGGTCGGTCATGCGCTTGAGATCGTGCAAGGAACAATCCTTAAACAGTGCCTCGTTGATCACGTCCAGATTGGTCGCCTGCCCCGCTTCCTCTAGCCACTGGCGGATTTGCATCACAGTCAGCTCGCGGCAGATGATCGGGGTTCCGTCGACCACGATTTCGCGTGTATTGGTGGGGTGCGTCATAAATTCACCGGCAAAAGAAAACCCGCCGAAGCGGGTTAATTCCTGAATCCGTCGACGCCGGGAAACCCCGGCGGCGGATCAGAGTTACGGCAGCTGTGCCGGCATCACTTCCTTGGTGATTCGCATGTACTTCGATTTCCCTTGGCCGCTTTTCGCCGGGTCGGAAAGCACCTTGGCCACGACTTCGTTGCCTAAGAAGTCATCCGTGCTGATCCAGTCAGTCGACGCCGCCGGGTTCAGCTGGCAGCGGAAATATTGAAGATTGATGCGGTTTTTCTGGCCGGCGGCGTTGGCACCCTCAAACAGGATTTCGTACACCTTGCCGCTGTTGGTCAGCACCTCGATCACGTCAACGGTGGCCGTGCTGTAGGTGATTTTGATCGGGGCCGCTTCTGCGATGGTGCCGGCCGCGAGGATTTCCACACCGGATCCGGTGAACTGGTAATCATCGCCCTCAACATAGATGGTCGCACCGGTGGCGTCGGTGACTTCGCCAATGCTCAGCGGCATTTTTTCCAGCGTGATGGTACCGCCCTTGGCCGCGACGTGATCCTCATCGGTCACAGTGGCCGCCGGCACGCGGGTCACGTCACCCCAGAACATGGCCGCCAAGTTGGTGGTGTACAGCTCCCGCCAGTTCATGGTGAGCGACATGCTGGTAATACGACTGATCGAGTCATATTCGCCACCCTGCGGGGTGGTGGTGTCGGCGAGGGTCAGGTCGGTTTTTTCGATGGCCTGCGTCAGGGTCGACACCAGGCCGACGGGGGTGAAAGGCCCGCCCTGACCATATGGGCGGATCTTGACCAGACCGCCTACAACATACGTTTCAATATCGCGAGCCATGCTTACTTCTCCGGGGTTTCGCCGGCGATCACACCCAGGCTTTTCAACCAGGTGCGCTGCGCGGCGGTGATTTTGATTTTGGCGCCCGGCAGAAGATCTTGACCGGCATGGGTGTGAGGCTTGAGCAGCTCGACTTCAAGCCGCGGAACGGCTCGGTCTGCTGACTCGATCGCAGCGGTCGGAGCCACCGCAATGTCATCTTTGCGCATTTGGTTGCACCTGAATGATTGTGTGAAGGTGTACGGGAATCAGCACGGTTGCTGCACTCACGCCCTCTGCAGGCGGAAACGCCTCGGGCGCGCCGATGGTGATGCTGGTTATGCCACGCGGAAGCCAATCGGGCAGAACGCCCAAGGTTGGCATCAAGCACAAGAGCAGGTCGTGCTCCAGATCCTCGACGGCATCATCGTAGTTATCGAGCCCCGCCTTAACGGCACCGATGACGTTGAAGCCTTGCATGACCTTCAGCGCGTGGGGCCCGGCGACCGGCGCCATGCCTTTGGCTTTCTGAACAACGATCAAGGGAAAGCCGACGTTGTTTTCTTTCAGTACTTCGTTGAACCAACCAGAGCGAGTATTCGCGCCAGCGGCGGTTCGGTAGCCGTTGGCATATGAGATTGTGCTCAGCCGGTCGATGAGGGCCTTGCGGCCCGCGCTCAACAGATTTGGGGTCGCCATCAGTCCACCGGTTGCAATGAGTAGCGGTTGATCTTGCCGTCCGTTCCGATGAAGTCCGCCAGAACGTACCGAACGCAGTTCACGGTGAGCAGATCACCGCGCTGCGGGTCTGGCACTTCACTGATACGCAGATCGACGGCCAGCGCCACGGAGACGAAGGTATCGCCATTGGGCGAGCCGACGTTCTTCTGGATCACGCCACCAACGGTTCCGGACAGGCCGCCGTCCTTGGCCTGAAACAAAACCCCGCCCTTGGTACCGAACACCTCGAAAAGCTCATCGTCCGCATCCTCGAAGATGTCGTCGAACTCTGAGCCACCCATCACTTGGTCAGCTTGATGATCGCGCGCGGCAGCGTGCACAGGCTGAGCGGGTTGCTCTGCGCTTCCATGTCGATGCCTTTGTTGTGGCGCAGCGCCTCTTGACTCGCATAGAACGGCACACCGGTGGTGTTGACCGTTTCCATGTAGTCAGCCGGGGCGAAGTTGGTGATGAACAGGCCGTCCACGCCAACCGGCACCAGGTAAGCGCTATCCGGATCCATGAATTGAACACCGCCCAGGTTGCCGTAGAACTCTTCCCAGTTGACGCCGCCGAAGCTGAAGCCGTCGCGACGATGGTCGTCGCGCAGAAATTGGCCGTCGTTCCAGCGATCGAATGCCTTTTGCACCGAATCGTGGTTGGTGAAGGCATCGAACCAGTTACGGCCAGCAATCCCCAACCAGCCCGCGATGATGCCGGTTCCGCCGATGGCGTCTTCAGCTTTGCGCTTGGCCTCGGTTACCTTCGCCAAAAGCTTGGTTTCATTGACGCCCATGCTGAACGCCACTGTCTGCTGCTCGATGCCGAAGCGTGCGTACAGGTCCAGCAGGACGCGAGTACCGTCTGCGTCGTAGACCTTGCCGGTGATTGCACCCACACGCTGATAGCGGATGGTCGCCTCAAGGCGCTTGCGCATCTTCAGCAGCCGCTTGTCCACCATGGCCTGCACAGTTTCCAGCTCGCTTTCGCTGCCGAAGGCGCGGATGCCTTGGACCTCGTCAGCTCGGACCACAGCCCGAGTAGGCAGGTGGATGGTCTGGAACGGGATCATGTCCCGGTTCGCGCCGGTGGTAGGGTCGCTTGGCGCACCGCGCTCGGCGGCGGGCACCAGAGTCAGGTTGTCGTTTTCGCGCTCGATGAAAACGGCCGTGGTGGTCACGCCCTCTTCTTCGAACAGCTCATCAAGGCGCGTGGGCACCGCTTGGCCTTCAACCGGTTGGTTGATGGCGGTGGTCATTGCGATGCGACCAAACTCGTCGCCCGCGAAAATACTCAAATCGGCCATTCCGTTCTCCAGAAACGAAAAAACCGCCAGCGGCGGTCTATTTTAATCGGGTGGTTGTATGAATCAGCGAAGGATGATGCCGGCGGCGGCCAGGGCAGTACGGGCAGGGTCAGTCAGTCCAACCAACAGGCTTTCGATCACCTCGCAGTCACGCACCACAGCTGCGGCGTAGCGGTCGGCGGTGCTATCCGCGGCACGGCCTTCGTAAAGAATTGCGACGTCGACCGCAGCGCCGTCGGCGGGAGCAACGAAGGCAACGTACTTGCCAGCGGCGTTCTTTGACAGGATCTGTCCGGCTGGGAAAGCGGTATTGCTTTTAAGCAGGATGATCTGCTCGCGAGAGCGCTCGCCGCTCGCTTCGTTGAGCAGAAAAGCGGCGGTCCGGGCGCCCTGAATTACGGTGTCGAAGTTCATGCTTTCGCCCCTTTGCGGTTAGCCCAGATGGACTTGGTGGAAAATTCTTTCTTGTCTTTGCCAGCTGCAGCGCTGGCGGCGGCTGCAGCTTTGGAATCACGCTGAATACTGTCCAGCGTCACGCCGCGATCCTGCGCAGCCTTGAACAAGCACATGCCAGCTGCGTCGACCGACATATCACCGTCAATTGCCGCTTGGACCTCGGCCTCGAAGCCTTTCACGCCCAGCGCCTGAATACCCAGGATGCGGGCCTTCTCGCTTGCCGTCGCTGTAAGGGTCGCCGTGGCAATCAGGGCTTCGGTATCGACCTGTTCGGCGGTAGCAATGGTGATCATCTTGGGGTCGGCGCCGGCCTCAATAGCCGCATGCAGCTCCGCCGTGGTTTTTACAGTAGTCACAAGGGGTTTCCTCGGTGGGTTGCTGGCAGGACCGGCCAACTCGGCAATAACTGATTCAAGTGAGCCAACGCGATGCGCTAGCCCTGATGCGACGGCTTCTGCGCCCACCTTCAGGCCGCCGTGGCCGCCCATTTCGGGGACCTTGTCAGCGGAAACGTTCAGGTTTCGGGCGACTTTGCTCACGAAGACGTTAGCGAGGGCATCAACGGTCTTCGCAATTTCAGCGCGACCTTCATCGGTCTCGACGTTAGGCCGCTTATTTGGCGCGGTACCGCTGACAATCTCGTAGCTTTTCTGACCGTCCTTTTCTTTTGAGACCGACACGTTAAGCACGACGCCGATAGACCCGAGCAGTGCGGTCGCATCGACGACAACTTCACTTGCGGCGCTGGCGATCCAGTAAGCCGCGCTTGCACCACTGCCCCCGACGTAAGCCACGATGCGTTTTTTGTCGCGTGCAGCGTGGATCATGTCTGCCAGCTCGTTGATGCCATTGGCTTCGCCGCCCGGGCTGTCGATGTTCAGCACGATGGAGCGGATGGCCGGATTGTCCAGGGCGGCCTGCAGGTCAGTTGCAATGGTCCCTGTGCTCGTCGCACCGCTGATACGCGTGAAGAACGATGCGTACCGGAAGATCGGCCCGGTTACAGGGATGACCGCGACGTTTCCACGTTGCGTCACCGTGTGGGTGTGGTCGAGCTGTCGGCCGAGGCGCGTTTCCAGCGCCTCTAAATCGTTCTGCCGATCCGCGATCGACAGTAAATTATCCAGCGCATCTGGAAGCATCAGCCAAGGCTGAGCGCTGGCAAGCTCAAAGGCTCTTGGCATGATTACTCCTCTTCGTCAGGTAGCTCTGGCTTTGCAGGTGTGGCAGCGGGTGCCGTGGTTGCGTCAATCGCTGCCGTCCCGTTATCGCGACGTTGTTTCAACTCGCGAGCGCGCTGCCGGTTGACTTGCTGCCAGGTCTCGCCGGTCATGGCCGCCGTCTCCATCGTTTCATTGCTGATCCCGACATCGATGCGCTCGCGGGCCGCCTTCGCTTCCTTGAGCTCGTCGATTGCGCCGCGGGCCGGTCCGATCCAGATGGCTTGCGTGTATGCCCGGCGCATCGCCGGGTCGTGGTAGCCGGGTGCGTGAATGCGCCCGGCCGCAACCGCCTCATCGAACATCAGTTCATAGCTTGGCTGACAGAAGTCGCAGACCAACCACCAGCGTCGCATGGTGTAGAAACGCCAGGCTTGCAACATGGCGGCGCGTGCCGCGCTGTAGCTGCTGCTGTAGTGCAGCATCAATTCCTCGAGCGGCAGCTCCAGCGCGGCGCCAATCTCTTTGACGATTGCCGTGAAGAACGGGTCGAACTGCGCGTTTGGGCGGGCAGGGTTAGCAATCATCGGCTCCTCGCCCGGAGCCAAATCCACGATAGCGCCTTCTCCAAGCTCCAGCGGAGCCGGTCCAACATCGCCGCCGACGCTTCCATCTTCGTCGCCAAAGATGGGCTGCCCCTGCCCGCCTGCGCTGAAATTGTCACCCTTCTTGATGAACACGGTGAACATTGCGGAAATGACCGCGGCCATCAGCTCTGCGCTCGCATAGCGCTCAAGCTTTTGCAGTGGTTCAAGGATTGGAGCCAGATATGGCGCGCCGCGCTTCAGTCCAGGCCGCTCCTTGTCGCACCAGATCTGCAGTAGCCGGCGGCGGCCTGTTTCGGCGCCGAAAAACTCAATACGGTCCCAACGGAGCGGGTACTTGAGGAACTTGTCATCGGGATACCCGTTGCAGATGTAGGCCGCAACCGGCGCCCCAAAGTCGTCGAACTCAATCCCTTCCACCATGCGCTCATTGTCGGGAGCGCCGTGAGGGTTCGAAACCCGATCAGTCTCGATCAGCTGCAGCCGGGTGTTGTAAATAGTGCCAGCGCGTTCAACCCACGGCGTTGCGACGAAACAGTCACCACCGGTCATGGCCGAGACCAACGCCAGTGCCTGCTGCTGGTAATGGTTGAGAGTCGCCTCTGCATCACATTCACGCGGGTCGCCGGCATACAGCTCCCATTCCCTCTGAACCAACGCGTTGAATTCGTCGGCCTGCTCTTCACTCAGGCCCAGGGCAACATGATCGACTTGCGGTCGGCAGATCAGCCCGGTACCCACCACGTTGGTGCGGGTCCGAACGATCGCGGCGCGCGCGATTAGATGGTTACGCATTGCGTCGCGCGATCTTGCGACCAGCGTTTTACGCTCCGGTGAGCTCAAATCCCGGTTGGGGCTACCAAGAAACGGTATCCAACTCGACATACTTCGAAGCATGCGGGAGGCGCCACGCCAGCGCGTTTCGCTGCCTCCCCCGCCGCCTTGAGCGCGGGGTTGGCTCTGCACCAGGCCCGAGATGGCGCGCGTGGCCTCACGCACCACCCGCTCTTCTGGTGTGGTACGTGTCCACCAAGCCATGTCAGATCCTCAAGTAGCTGATTCGATTGCGCCCACGACCGCGGTTCGCCTCTGCGGCCACGTCGGCCGCGTAATCTATTTCGAGCTTGCGCAACATACCCAGATCCGCCCGGGTGACCTGGCGCTCGCCATATCGAACGCTCTGACCACCTTTCAGGATTTTCGCAATGGCCTCCTGAACGGCGGCGAGGCGTATCTGTGCAGCTGAAACGGGTGTAATGGTGCTCATGCTCATCCTCTGGCCCGGCTCCGGGTTCCTCGTTGTGGCAATCGGCGCTTGGCGCCTGCCAGCATTTCCAGATCCAGACCGAAACGGTGCTGGCTGATGCGCAGCGCCGCCAGGGCATATACGAAACAGTCGAGCGCCTCGTTCCGACGGCCCTTGGCGGTCCACCGGTAGACACGCTTGCCCTTCTCGATCTTCAGTTCTTTTGTTTCGGCTGTGAGCTGCTTGAGTTCGTCCTCTCCGCAAATTTCGTCGTTCGCAGGGAGGTGCACGCAGCCAGGAACCGCCACGCCTGAAGTGTCCGGCTGGATCTTTAAGCGGCTATAGATCAGCTCTTTGGCGTTTTCGGTACCGACCTCGGTCAGGTAGACCTTTTTGGCGTTGCGCGACTTCGGCCAGTTGGCGATGGGCTTGCCGGGAACGTTCGCACCCTTGACCGGAATCACCCAGGTATCGCCCAAGGCTCGGCTTTCGGCGTAGACCTCGTCCGTGTAGTGACCGCCGGAGTCCCAGCACCAGCGCTCGACACCCATCTTCGCGCCATCGGCGCGGGCGTACTGCTGACGGACTTTAAGCCTGACTTTTTTGCGCAGCTCCTCGCTCGCCGGGTCGCCCATGAGTACCCATTTATCAACCAGCCAAGCTTCCTCGCCCAAGCCAAACGCCCAGACCCGGCCTTCGTAGCGATCGTCTTGCGTGTCAATCGCGCCCATCAGAGTCAGACCGCGCAGGGGAACCTGCGGATAGACCTCGCGGCGGCCGTAGAGCAATTCCCAATCAACCTTCTCGCCTTGATCGTCCTCCCACGTTTCTCCGAGAGTGGTATTAACGAATGCGATCAGGTTTTCGCGGTTGTCCTTGACCTTGTCGAACTCGAGGACCATTTCCAGCCAGGTCGTAAAGGTGCTGTACGCCGTCCAAACGTGAAAGCTCACGCTTCGTGGGGTAGCACGCAACTCATCGTCCGCGCCGTACCAGTCGATTCCGTCGCGGGTCCAGACGGATGATTTTTCGCATATCCATCGCCCGCGGTGGGCCGCCTCGACCATCTCGTGGTACCAGACGACGCAGTGCGTGTGCTCGCACACGTACCAAGCCTTTGATATCTCGCCGTGCTCGTCGCGCTCCCACTTGATGCCGAAGTCACAATCCTTGCCGCCCCACTTTAAGTGCTGCTCTTTTCCGCACGATGGGCACGGAATGTTGAAGCGCAGTAGATACGGCGATTCCTCGGCCGCCTTTTCGATCTGGCATGTGCCTTTGATCTTGGGCGTAGAGCCGCGGATGGACTTTTTGAACGTGGCACCTTCTAGACGCTTATCGCCGAGGAAAGTCGGAGCACCTTCACCCTCGACGTTTTGCTCGAAATTCGAAAGCTCGTCGTACACGACTTCGTCGGCTGATATGCCGCGATAGTTGCGGCTGGCCTTGCCGCCCCGGCACCAGAGCATCTTCTTGTTCAAGAAGCGCTTGGAGCTCAATGAGCTGTCCCGATGTTTTTTTCCGTACCACGGCGCTAGGTCGAGCAACGTCGGAACGTCGCGCACCATCGTCTCAATGTGTTGCTTCATCAAATCTTCGGCGTCGGGGTCCGTAGGGGAAAAAACCGCGACGCTCCGACGTTTGTGCTGGACCTTGTAGCCAACATTAGCCATCAACATCTTGGTGTAGCCGACCCGGGCCGACTTCATCAGATTGAAGAACATGATCAGGTCGTTACCCATGCTGTTCAGCAGGGCCACTTGGAACGGCGCTGTTTCCCACTTCCCCTCTTGATACGAGGATTCGGACGAAAGATAAAAATGCTTGTCCGCCCAGTCGACGCACGTGAGCGGCGGTTCTTTGAAAAGCGCCTGCAGCCCGGCCTTGATCGCTTTACGCAGATCATTCATCCAGGGTGGCGAGGTACTCATCAAGGATCTCGGGCAGGTGATCGCCCAATTCGGAGGCGATATTCCGGGCCATCGCGATTTCTCGCTGCATCGCCTCTACATGACGCACCTCGATGTCGGGGTGCTTGCGTTTCACTTTATGGGTGACCGTGTCGAGCACAGAACCGATCTGCTCAACCATGCGCGACAGCGCGAAAGTGCTGAAATCGACTGGAACAAGCTGCCGTGCCTGGACGGCGTTTTTGTTCTCTTGGCCGACGCGCTGGGCAGCTGTGAGTCCGCGCCGCTCCTCCATCAGCTTGTATTCGATAAGGGGGTCTATTCCGCTCATTTCTGGCGGGGGGACTTCCGGTTTCACTTGCCCGCTGCCCAGACCTCGCAAATACCCAATGTAGGCAAGCCGGCACGCGTCTAAATCCATGCCCCCACGACCGCGGGACGCTGGTAAAACGCCGTCCGCAACCAGATTTCGGATCTGACGGTCGCTGAGGTCCAGATGGGCTGCGATTTCAATCTGACTCGCCATTTTTCACCCGAACCGGAACCGGAACCGCCCCGCCCTCAAAAAAAGTCATAAATAGTGGAAAGGCGGGGCTCGAATTACCCTCACCGGGAGGGGGGCCTCGGAAGTACCTTCGTGAATCATTCTTATCTGATCGACGACGATTCTCATCCGGTCCGCTTCGACGACAGGATCGCGCGGGCGAGCCCCCGGGCGAATTGAATGGGTAGCTGTTGATCAGCGACGCGTTGTGCGATGCCGTCGAAGTCCAGCGTCTTGGCGTACCCGGGACGACTGACGAACGCGAGCGCTATTCGTACCTGGTCGCGGGTTCGGCCAGTCCGCTGACCGATTGCGATTGGCTTGCCTGCTCGACGCATAACAAAGAATGCCTGTCGGTTGCCGATGCTGCGCTTGCTGTCGCTGCTGTTAGTCAACTTGTCGCCTTGGGCGCCTAGGCCGGACAGAATCTTTTGCAGTTGGCCGCGTCCGAGGTTGCCATAACTATCTAGCTTGGCGTCGCGGCCGGGCACGACATACTGTCCGTCGGACAATATCGAGCGGGCCTTTAACAGTGACTCCGTCCGCTTGTCTTGACGCTGACCGCCGTAGACCTCAGGAGTCAACCAGCGCGAGGCGGGGGCAGCCCCGTCGGCCTCATCCTTAACCCACACCCTCGCCTCTAACTTTTGCTTGGTCGCGTAGATAATGCGCAGAGCGTCGAGCGTGTACGGGGTGGGTCGATCAAAGACGGTTTTCATCTCGTCGACGATGGCCGCCTCGATCAGCTCGGCGGTGTCATTCAACGCCACCTTGCTGGCGTACGGGATCTGGTTGCGCTCTATGTCGGTCAGCTCTCTGAGGCCGTCAGTCATGCCGCTGGCCTTCACCTTGAACATATACGCCCCTTGGTCGATCGCCGTGGTGTTGAGCACTACCCGCCTTTCTTGACAGCCAAGTAGGCCGCTTCGCACGCAAAGCCAGCTATTCGACTTCGGTCAAGCGCTTCTGCCAGCCTTCCCGCTGTTTCGTCAGCGCTTCGACGCAGTTCGGCAAGCAAAACTGTAAGGTCGGCTCTTGCCTCGCTTCCGCTGGCAACCTCGGCAGCACATGACTTTCGCTTGGCAATGAGGTCGGTGATTTGCTGCTGCAGGCTGCGAGCCCGGCCATCAGCAATAGCAACGGCAGCCGTAACGTGTTCAGTCTTGGCTTTTGCATCATCAGAGACTCGGTTGATGTCTTCAGTGAGTTCGCGCTGTAGGCGAAGGGTGTTGGTGAGCGAGGTCACGCGAGCGGTGGCAGTGTCGCGCTCAGCGGTGATGACTGCTCGATCGTCCTCCACGCTATCCAGGCGCACCACCAGATAGCCGATGGATACTAGCGCTGCCAGTACCACCCACATCCAGAGCGGGATCAGCTTGAGCACGGCAATCATGGGTTCTGCCTCTCGACCGCCTCATTGACCTTCTCTGCTGCCTTGCTCGCGGTGTCAGCAGCTTGGACGGCTGAGTCAGACGCCTCCTGCACTTTCACTGCCGCATCCTGTGTTTTTTCGGCCAAGCTGTTCAGGCGAACATCACGCTTCCCCAGCGCTGCGTCATAAGCGGCACGAACCTCAGCAAGCTGCTTGGTCTGCTCGCTACTGGCTGACCACACACCGGCTTGGAAGCCAAGGATTAAACCGCCTGCGAGCAACAGGCCGGCGATTAGCCAAACCTCTGCCCGACGCCACCAGCGGCGAGCAATGAACTCCATTGCGCATCTGTCCATCAATTGATGCCTCCCAGCTTCATTCGCAAGCGGGCAATCTCTTCGCTCTGCGAGGTAACCGTTGCGGTGAGCTGTGCAACTTGGCTGGTGAGGGCTTCAATCTTCCCCTCCATACGCCCGACAGCTGCAGCGAGTTCGTTCCTCTCCTTGGCAAACTGATCCGCGCGGGCTTCAGCTTCCTTTCGGGCGATACGCTCTGAGTCCAGCAGCTCATTCAGGCGGCGCAGGGTGAAGATATCGGCATTGTCCATTGCCCGATCAGCCGCATCCTTGGAGAGGAATTTCCTGAGCCAAAGGAAGGCGGCTAGCAATACGGTTCCAGTACCGCCCAGCCAGGTAGCCGTGCCCGGGCCGAGGTCAGTAGGATCCATCGTGACTCCATCAATAAAAAATGGCCTGCATAGGCCTGGGCCGAGCCCAAAACAGAAGGGCCTCAGCGAGTGCAGAGGCCCTCAATAGGGTATGTAGATATCGAGCTCAAAGTGATTGAAATCAAGGAATTACGGAATTCTGAAGATTTCTTTGAATTTTTTCTGACGCTACCAATCCTTACTCATGAGCATAGGAAGGAAGCCTCATGAGCAAAGTTGATATTTTCGTGATTGCGTACAAACTCCATGGGGAGCCAAAGTCGTTCATCATTCGGGCAAAGGAGATGAACAATGCTGAGGCTTGGCAATGGGCGAGCTGTGACGCAGGTGTCGCCCCCATTCCAAAGCCGGGCCGTCCACCGCTCAAACGGTTCTCGAAACCGTTGGCTGAAAGGTTTGGCGTTACAGACGTGCAGTGGCGAGAGTCTGCCGCCGTCCGGTGGGAGGAGGATCTCGGTCGATGAAAAAGAGCATTCGGGGCTTAACTGGCGGGGATGACTGGGACGAGCAAATAGCTGCTAACACTGAACTATTTCGACAGGCCGATCTGCTAGACGAAGCGGCATATAGGATCATCCAAGACGACTCAGGAAGCTCCGATGCGTGGACGCGATTTTCGAAGATGAAAGCGCGCGCAGACGAGAGTCGCATATTCGCTTATCAGGACTGGATGCGTATCAAGCGCGCGATGAAAAAATAGGTGCGTAGTCTTGCCCGTTGTCTGCCAAAGACCTTCATTGCGTCGAGGCCCCTTATGCATCGATCTCGCTCATCCAGTCGCGCGCTACCCCGTAAGCATGGTGAGGACAGGACAGGGTGATCTTTCTTCAAACGTTATTGACCATTGATCGCTCGCGGGAGTGACATATTGCCAAGCACAGCACTCGACGCCATAGTATCATTTTGATATTACGGATTAGGTATCATGCCTTGGCAACGTTCAGATAAAAAGCGCTACTCCGGGAAGATCCAGAGCATCTTCGTCTCACTCACCGATTCGTGGGATGTCGAACACTTTATTGATGAATATCTTGAACTGCGTGGATTCCAGGTCAACGACATGAACAGGGACCGCATTGCGCTACGGTTGGAAGCGGTTCCAGGTCGGCCGCCCTATCGCGCAGTCCAGTTGGTAGCGTGGCTAGACGAGAATTACAAGGCTAGTGCCCGAGCATCGACTGAGCGTTCCGAAGCTGATGCGAGAACGTCTCTTCATCAGCCGGCCAGCACAACTACCCCGGCAGTTTCAGACCGCGGTCTAGCTCAACCGCGTAGCGTAACTGACTTCGATACAAGCTCCGCAGGTGACAAGCTTAACCATATGGAACAACCGAGTACCACGCTCCCCGCTCCGCTCAACCAAGTGGCTGTGCCTGTGCTGGGGTCGGCTGTGTCCAGCGTTACTCCTGAAGTATACAAGCCGTTTGGAGATGGCCAGCGGGGTACAGGTAAGAATGAGTCCCCTCAATTTGCGCATGGCCGAGGCAAGAGCCATGGGGACGCAGTGTAAGTCAGCTCCAGCGGCACTCCCAGCTCAGAGCGATGGGTGTGGTGGAGCCGAAAACGAGAAAGCCCCGCGATGGCGGGGCTCTGAGATTTTTTGTGATTCGGATGATTCTTCGCTTATCTTGCCGACTCTCACATCAGGCAAGCAAAGGAAGGATCACCGGATGCCGAACGATACTCTCATAACGATCATCACCACCACAGTAGTAACGATCATTGCGACAGTCATAGCCAACCAGCTCAGCAAATCAGCGGCAATAGAATTTATCACCCAGTTGACTGGAAGCATCATGGCGAACATCGCAAGGTTCATGGCCAGGTTCGGGGTGAGCTTAGGGTTCATTTCATGGACCATATGGACATGGTTTTCATTCGGGGCAAGCGAAAAGCCTATCGAGCGCATAGAGGTTTTGGAACTTGTCTACTTTTCAGGACTTGGCTTTTGGTTCATTCAGGACCTGATTCGAGACCTGACTAGAAAGAAGCTCACTCAGCACTCGCCTACAAAAAACCCGGCACAGTGGCCAGGTTCAGGAAATTAGCTACTTACCGCACAGGCTAGGCAGGCCATCCAACTGCGAACGAAGAACGCCGTCGTGAGTAACAGTCATGGATTCCGACCACAAAAAGCCCGACGCATTGGCCGAGCTTTCGACGATCGTCATATCTCTGAGCGCTTGCCATTGCGGAAGAACAGGTAGGTCAGCCCAACGGGAGCGATGAAGATCGCGAACGCCCAGCACAACATAATAGTGAGATATTTCGCGATCACGAACGTTGCGGCGTTCCAGTAAAACTGGTTGTTTCCGACAATGTAGTTAACCACGCTCTCGTATACGAACCTTGCGTAGGGATACAGTACGGTGTTGATCAACACGAAGGTGATGAAGCCAAAATTTGGTTGGTGCTTGCCGCTGACTGACACGGCGATTAGCAGTGCGGCGATGACAGCACCGAACAAAAAGTGCCGCAGATACACCGGACCGCTCAACCCGCCAAACGTTTTCGCAAATAACGATGAGATTCCCTTCTAAATGATGATGATTCCGCCATCATATAGACATCACCCAAATCTCAAAAGTCTGCGTGTCAACAAAAAGCCCCAACGAGTCGTCGGGGCTTTTTCGTCTGGGTGTCGCGCTGAAACAGCTGAACACCGTGCCATGAAAACAGGTCGTTATCCGCGTGGAAAGACTTTTTTACGCCGCTTCACGAATCCCTTCCACGGCACAGTCAATCCAGGCAACACCGGCCTTGATGATCTCCCTGGCCTTCGCCTCACCGATGCCGTTCTCCCTGCCGATGCGGAGTGCCGGCCACTTGGCGCCGAAGTAAAGCCAGATGAAATTGCCCATCTGGTCGTCTCGGTTGATCAGGCGCGATACGGCGCCGTCGATGATCAAGGCCAGGTCATCTGTGAGCGAGTACTGCTTCACCCCGCCTTCGCACGGAACGTTGTCGCGCATCAGGGCATAGAGGGGAGACACATACCGCGGCACGCCCATCCCATCCATCCGCCAGTAGCCCCACTGCTCCAGCAGCCATTCGGTATCACCCAGGGGCTTGCCAATATACGTTCGCTTCTTCATGCGGCTTTCCTCGGGGTTGGTTCATACATACCGAAAAGCTCACGGAGCAGCTTGTCAGCGATTTTACTTTTCGCGTTGCCCTCGGCAATCCAAAGTCGGGCGAAGGCCTCGAAGCCCAAGCTCGACCTCGATGCGTGCCAGTCGGCGACGACATCCATAAAGGCAGCGGAGCCGATCCGGCCATTGGGCTTTTCCAGCAGCAGTCGGTTGCCCTGCTTGAGGAACTTGCACTCGATCGGCGTCAAGCTTTTGCGCGGCAATGCCGCTGTTACGTTACTCATTGCCGTCTCCTGGCTGGTGGTCGGGTTTGGTACTGGACGAGTTATCGAGCGCCTTTTCGCTTAATAACCTCCTCCTCTGAGGTGGATACTGATCGACGCTGGAGGCCGCGTTATTCATGGCTTCCTGTGTTTCATCGGTGCCTTCGTGTCTCGCATATGTCCCACTGTGCAAAGCATTGAAACCGCGTTCATCGAGCCAGGCGTGCCACTGCTCCAGCGCTTGGCGTTTGAGCTGTTCCGCCGAGGTGTGGATGTACGCCTGATCGAGATCTTTCATTGCGTGGTTCAGCAGCAGCTCGCCGACCATGTAGTCGACACCCAAGTCAGTCCACGCGGTTCGAGCCACCTTACGCAGGTCATGGCTGGACCATTCGCCTCGTGACAGGCTGGTGAACATGGTGCTGGCCTTGGTCGCGCTCAATGAACGCCCGGGGCTGCCCGGGAACAGAAAGGGGCCGGTGTAGCCCGATGAACGCTGTCGCACCCGATACCGCTCCAGCAGCGCGCACGCCGAGTCGGTCAGCGGCAGTGTGTGTGACGCCTTGGTCTTGGTGTCGGCCGCGGGGATGAACCACTTGCCCGTGGTCGTGTTGACGTTCTTCCACCGAGCCATTCGGGTCTCACCGATGCGAGTACCGTGACAGAGCATCAATGCCGCGAGCATGGACACTCCCGGCTCCTCTTCGAAGCGCTCCGCCAGCATCGCCAACAGATCCGGTACGTCATCGCTATGCAGGCGCGCAGCCTTCGCCTTGATCTTCGCCCGAACAAAGTCGGTGAACTCCAAGCCGGCCAGCGGGTTGGTAGGCAACAGGTCGAGTCGAAAGGCCTGACGCACCGCCACACCGAGCACGCCCCAAACCGAACGCACGAACGACAGCTGATAACGCTCTTGCAGCGGCATCATCAGCTGGCGGTCAATGGCGGGTCGGTCCAGATCGGCCAACGGTAAATTGTCCAAACGCGGGTGCAGGTGACACTTCAGCGCCGACTTGGCACTGGCTTTTCGCTTCTCAGACAGTGAGCGGTCTCGGGTCATCCGGTCCTGGTACCATTCCAGCAATTCCCCAACCGTCGACCAGGTGCTGGCGATGGATTTGGCCGCAGGGTCAGCGGACCTTCGAACGAGGATGGCCGGTAGCGTGGCCACCATTGCCTTGGCGCTGATGTCGGGATAATTCCCGGCCTTCCCCCACTTCCTGCCAACTACGACGTGCCAAGAGCCTTTGGTGCGATCGACGGTCGAATACCGGAATCTGAGTGACGGGTGTCGAGGATCTCTCAGCTGAGCCACATCACCGGGTCCATGCCGGCGAATTTCGGCATCGGTCAGGGTGACCTGCAGAGTCTTAGGCTTGAGCATGGCGCCCTCCTTTGCCGTTGAACTTGCTGGCGAAAGGGCGGGCCATCTCAACCTCTTCATTGGATGGATACGGGTTGCCCTCAAAGTTGACAAACCGCCCGAACTCACCCTGCTGCTGAACCACGCAACTGCCGACCTTGGCGTGACGACATTTGGTCATCAGGAGCTCTGTCACGCCGTTCTGCCCCTCTTCTGAATCCATGTCCCGATGGACCATGATGATGCAGCTCGCGTCCGCTTCGATCTCGCCAGAGTCACGTAAATCGCTGGACTGAGGCTTTTTGCCTACGCGCTTGGTCGAGTCGCGATTGAGTTGAGCGAGCTCCAAAACTGGAACGTCCAGTTCCTTAGCAAGACGGAGAAGTGCCTTGCTGATCTTGCCAACCTCCTCCGTCCGACTTCGCCCAGGCCTCTCGGATTGGATCAGGCCCAGATAGTCGACGACGATCCCGGCCAAACCGTGTTCGCGCTGGCACTTTCGCGAGGTCGCGCGAATGGTCGTCGGCGTCTGCACAGCGTCGTCACAGATGAACAAAGGGGCTCCGTTGGCCTTGGCCACGGCGCTGACCATCTTTGCCCAGTCGTCGTCTTCCATTTTTTGAGGGTTATCGAGGCGCCGAAGGTCGACCCCGCCCAGTGAGGCGATCGCTCTTACACCTAATTCCTCACCCGGCATCTCTATGGAAAAAACAAGCCAAGGCTTTTTCGCGACAATGGCGTTGTGTTGCGCGATCTGGAGCGCGAGGGTCGTCTTCCCACTACCTGGTAGGCCGGCGATCACAGTGACCTTTTTTGATCTCACGCCTTGCATCAGCTCATCAAGAGCGACGAGACCGGTTGAAGGCCAGGACGGCATCCGGCCATTGAGCTTGTCGTCAACGGTGTCCGCAGCGCGCCCCATCAACTGGTCAAGACGGTAATAGCTGGGACCGTCGTCATCAAGGTCGCGCAGATCAGCCGTGGCTTGCTGGGCCATGGCAATGATTTCGGAGAGTGGACGGTTCTGGCTGGCAAGATCACGAATGACCTCGCCAACCTCTACGGCTTGGCGCAGGACCGCCCGCTCTCGAACGTGGCGAGCATATGCCTTCCAATTGGCAGTGCTGGGTACGTTCTTGGCGATCTCGACAGCAAAGGCCAACATACTCCCGCCGTGCGGCAACACTGGTCGTAGAACCCCCACTGTCACTGGATCAATGGGATCACCGGCTGCCTGGCAATCGATAATCGCCTGATACAGCGCAGCATTTTCCAAGTCATGGAAATCAGAGACTTGAACCTTGCTGGTGATTTCGTCGAACAGCGAGGGGTCCATCATGATCGCGCCAAGGACGCCATGTTCTGCCTCGATGCTGAACAGTTCGCGATATTCGCTCATACGCGCCTCCGCTCGGATTCCCAAGTGAACCCGGCCAGCAGCGCTTTGTTTTCGCGCAGCCGGTCAAGCGCTCGCTCGCCGATGTATTGACCAAGCCCCTTCGCGTCCATGTTCGATACCACCACCGTCGGCCGGACTAACTGATAACGACGGTCAAACACCTCGTGCAGCACTGCGAGTTCGTATGCAGTCCCGGCCTGGGCGCCGACTTCGTCGATCACCAACAAGTCCAAGTCAGCAAGTTCGGCAATGACGTCGCGCTCGCTGTACCCCGCGCTGCGATCCATTGAGCCTTTGAAGACCCGGATGATCTCCGCCGCCGATGTGATAACTGCGACGGCGCCGAGCTGCCGAACAACCTGCTGGACGATGCTGCTAGCCAGGTGCGTTTTACCAGTGCCGACGTTGCCGCATAACAGCAGGTTGCGGCCGTCTCGGTAGTGATCACCGAAGTTATCGGCGTAGCCCTTGCAGATCGCCAGCGCCTGGGCCATGGCCGAACTATCTGCGCGGTAATTGGCGAACATGCTGTCGGCGAAGCGTGGTGTTATGCCCGTCGCTACCAGAGCGCTGTTTACGCGCTCGGCACTATCGTGAGCCACTGCTTCCTGGTGCTCTTCGCTGTCCACAGTTGCGAGACGCAGAGCGTGCCACTGGCATGCTTTGCAGGGGCGAACCTTCGGCGACCCGTCAAACTGCTCAACTTCGGAACGGACGACGTCACCATGCACAGGACACGTCCCCGGAAAAACTCGAGTAGTGGGCGACCGGCGAAAATTAAAATGCTGGGCCATTTTCGCCTCCTTGATACATCTCCGCGGTGTGGACGGGCAGGTCTGTGTAGCTCGAGGAATTACCGGCGCTGGCAGGCCGAAGAACATCGGTCCATCGCTCGCCATTGAGCCAGGTGGAGGCATTTGGAATGTATCGGCCGCCTTCCTTTTTCCAATCCACGGAAATGCAATGTTTGCCCAGAGCAGTGATCAGGGTTTGGCGAAGGTCGTCGTCGGGTTTCAGTTTCGCCCACGCCTTCAAAGCTTCCTTGCGGCTCTTCTTTTTCGGGTACATCTTCCAGAACGCTTCGAACCCTTCTAGTGGCTCTGGGCTGCCCATAGGTTTAGGTTCATTGACTGGTTCAGAAGGGTTACTGGTTCTGGTGCTTTCTGGGCCTACACCCCCTGTGCTTTCTGGGCCTACAGGTATGCGTTCTGGGCCTACCCCCCTAAGGGTCAGGTAGTACAGGTTTGACGAGTTTCCCTTTGGGCCGTCGCGGTTCTCGATACGCAACAGTTTCTGCGCGTGCAATTGCTTGATGTGCCTACGCACTGTGCTGCGATCGATCTCACATTGGTCGGCGATATGCTGATAGGACGGCCAGCATTCCCCCTGGTCGTTGGCGTTATCGGCCAGTTTGATCAGCACCAGTTTGCGCAGCGGGTTGCCCACCTTCGTTTTCATGGCTTTGACCATCAATTCCATGCTCATAGGTCGAGCTCCCGACACACGCGACGTACGAAGTCGTCATACCCTTCGGTCATCACCAGCCCCTGATTTTCAAGCGCCTCCCGGTAGGCCGTTGCGCTGCCATACAAGACCCAGCGCTCCCGCTCAGGCAAGTTCTTGAACGCGGTGTAGGTAGGCCACGGGCCTGCGATCACAGACACCGGGCCTTTTTCTGCGGTTGTAGTTTGAGGTCGGCAGCTCATTGGAGTGTCTCAACTTTGACTTCCACCAGCTTTTCGCGGGTGAACGGAGAGCCAGGACCGAACAGATCAGGAAGATCACCCTCGGGCGCGGTTTTTATCCAGTCCATCATCGTCGCAAAGCAGGCCTCAAAGAGCGGGCCGCCTTCCCCCCATGCCTCTTGCTTTTGGTTTGCGCTGTTCTCGAGCCTGCCCACGTATATGAACCCGGCCAAACTCTGCTCTTCATTAACTGAGGCGTCATACCGGTGTATGGGGTTGATGCTCAGGAGGTCGCAGATCCCGTCAAAACCGATCGTCTCAAACACACGGTCCGAGTCTTTGATCAGGTGGTAGCCAAAGCCCACGAGGCCTTGTTTGATCTGCAGCATTTCTTCTTCGCGATGAGTTCTGGCTTTCGTCATCAGCGTATCGATCTGCCCCTGAGTAAACGGCAAGTAGGCTTTGAGCTTCCCGGCTTCGCGTCTGAAAACTCGACGCTCTACTCGAATCAAATCACGATGACGAAGACTGATGCGGATGCAACGTTGCATCAGGATGAACATGGCGCGCGGTGGGAGGTTCGGCTTGCGAGCGATACTGGCAATCTTTTTGGCTACCTTCAGACGGATATTGTTCATAGGGACGTCTCCGAGTTGAATTTGGTGTAGGAAAAGCGACCGTCCCAAGTCTTTTTCATGGGTAGCTTTTGGTTCATGTAGAGGTCGTGAAGCTTCTTGGCGCCGTCGATCAGCAGCACCAGGTCATAGCGGGTGAACGTCGATTGCCCCTCGCCCTTGATCTGCCGGGGCTTTTCAGTCAGCCACTTCTTCTCGCGAGTGCGGCTGTACACCCGGTAATGCGGTCGACTTTCAGCGTCGGCATCGTTGAATACCCAGCGCATCTCCATGAGGGAGTGCGAGATCAGCGAGCAGTTGACCCCGTTGAGGCGCTTCACAAACTGGAACGGGGTCTCACCGTGCATGAAGAAATTTTCAAGGCTCTCAATCTTGGCGGCATGGTGTTGGTTTTCCAGCGCCAGCACCTCGTTCCGCTCTTCCAGATCGGCGGCCAGGCGCATCGCCTCGGCGCGGGTCCGTGGGATAACGAAAGCCCTCGGCCGGAAATAGTTGCTCACTAACTGGCGCTGCACCTTCCAGGCAAGATCGTCGGTCAGTGACTTGACTAACATCAGGTAACCTTGCTCGGTCAAAAACGTGACGTCCTCCCGAGCCTTTGTCGAAATTTCGATGGTTTTGTGCCGACGGATTTCGTCGACGCAAACCTTGAAGTAGTCCTCTCCCTCAATGAGGCGTTCACGGTGCTCGCGGAAGTTGCGGCCGGCGGTGCCCTCGGCACGCTCATGGACCTGATCAATCATTGCTAGCGTGACAACCCGATGGCCGTCGTACTCGACGATGGGCATGGTGGTGTTGTGAATGGTGATCACACTCATTGCACGCTCCCTGCATCGATCGCGTCGTGCGAAGCGGCGGCCAGGCGATGCGGCCAGAGAAAATTGCGAGTATCGAACGTGATTGACTCCAGCCGACTCTCGATCTCTGTAGCTATCGGGTTGCTCCAGCCGCCTTCGAGCGACGGCACGATTTGCGCCAGCAAGATCGATCGCAGCTCGCGGAAGGTTGCGCGCGCCGCGTTCAGCTTGGCCATTTGTTCAGCGCTGACTGTCACGTCGGCCAGCAGCTCACCCTCAATTACGAGAACAGAAGGAAAGCTGTTCATTGGGCGGCCGCCGTTGCTGATCCCGCGCCTTTCTGAACCGACCAAACCAGCGCGCTGACCGTTTCTGCGAGGAACCCCAATGCTGTCATGCCATCGCAATAGGTCATTTCGCCCATGTTCAAGCTGTCGTGCATGTGGCGGCAAAGCTGGCCGAGGCCAGAAGAAAGAACCTTGGCGGTTTCAAGGGCGTCTTCAGCAGCAATACCTGGGGAAATTTGAAGAATTTGAAGACCTTTGTTATCGATAGGGGTCTCCAAGAATCCGACCGTGACTGTTCGCAGGTCTTGCGCAGGATGCGGCGCGGTGCTATTTTTTGAACTCATTTTGGTTTTCCAGAAGCAAAGTGATACCGAGACACCCGTTGGCGCGGGTGCCGACTTGAAGGCTCGACTTAGGTCGGGCTTTTTTGTGTCCGGTCGTTTTATGTTGCGTCAACAACCTCGCACGAAAATTTGAGATGCAACCCCCGATTACGGCGGGTCTGTATTTGTAGGTTTGAGCGACATATCACGCTTCCTTGAAAACGCAATCGGCGCTTTTTTGTGGGGGGCGCTATTCAACTTAACGTCCGAGCTCAGTTTTCCAAGGGCGAATGAAAATATTTTTCGAGCGGCCTTAATGAACCAATGAATTCGGCTGGGGGCGGGAATATGGCTCATCCAGATATCTGCTCGTTACTGGATGAACTTCCAGCATTGTCAGCAGACTGACCAAAGGCGCGAAGCGGACGTACAGTGTCGTCCAGGGTCGGCAGTGAACTTGCCAGTGACGGCCTCAGCTGCGCAGCAGTGAACTGACCAGCAGTTTTGATTTGCACAAGAAAGGCGATGTCAGCGGAGCAGCCGTGAATTCCGCGCGCCCACCCACTGACGGTCCCCTGAGTGACACCAAGCGCTTTAGCCGTGGCAACTTGGCCGCCGAAGTAGTCGACCAAGCGATTGAAAATATTCGTCATCTTCGCAGCCGAATAGAGGTATGCCTTTAATGTATTTTAAAGGAACACCTTTTTGCAAGAAAAAAGGTAAACCATTAGATTGAGCAGCTATGGAACTCAAAGACCGTCTCAAATACGCCCGTAAGCGGGCAGGCCTCACACAGTCTGAGCTTGCGGAGCGAGCGGGCATAAAGCAGGCATCCGTTTCAGAAATCGAGCGTGGTATCTCTCGTACAAGTGGTCACCTTGTTAGGATTGCTACGATCTGTGATGTGGACGCATTGTGGCTGTCCGAAGGCGTAGGCGAACCCCACGATGGAGCAGGGATTGAAGGTTTTTCAGACAACCCTCCTGCCACCTCTGCGGATCAAGTCCGTGCGATGCTGACCAGAATCGGCAGTGGACTGTCAGAAACCGCCAGAAAGCAGATTCTGGCGGCAGTGAACGAAACAGCCCCCGCTGCAGATGTAATCGCTGCGCACACCGGGAACGTTATCGCAGGTGATTTCTCGCGGCCGGACTTGGTCGGTGATGAAGTTTGGATTGCTCACTACGATGTTCGCGCGGCTATGGGTGGTGGACAGATCACTCATGACTATCCTGAGATGCTTAAGGACATCAGGATAAGCCCGAGTCATCTCAGGTCGTTGGGAGTGGAATTTGACGAGCACTATCACCTGAAGATGATCACCGGCTGGGGTCAATCAATGGCACCAACCATCAAACATGGTGATCCGTTAATCGTGGACATCCATATCCGTGAGTTCATCGGCGACGGGGTCTATTTCTTTTCTTGGGACGGCCACGTCTACGTCAAGCGCCTGCAGATTGCCGATGAAGAGCATTTCGAGATGATTTCTGACAACACACGTCATAAGGACCGGTTGATCCGTAGGGACATGACGTACATTCAGGCACGAGTGCTTCTGGTTTGGAACGCCCATCTTCTGTGACGGAGCTGTTCCAGAAAGCCCGCTTCGAGCGGGCTTTTTGCTGCCTGTCAGAAAGGCGCTGGCTCCTCAAGCGGTTCGAAAACCTCGACTGGCCGATCTTCTTCGGCGCTTTCTTCCCACTTAAGCGTCACCGACTCATCTTCGTTGAATATTATGTCGATGCCGTCCGATTCTGAAAGCACACCCATCACCTCTTCCCACTCCCTATCCCCATCTGTATCCAGCCGGTGAATCGTCACTTCGCGCCTGCTCTGGGCAATCGGATGATTAATCATCGACGAAACCCTGAGCTCTAGGCGCTCCTTCGGATGCATTTCTTGTTGTACTGCAGGCTTTGTCTTTTTTTGTGCCGTCGCCATAACCACTCCGTAAGCTGTATGTATATCCAGTAATTGAAAGCCTACCCAAAATTCTGCGGTCAGGGGAACACCTATAAAAAATAAAGGTATAACTGTTGACGAAAAATAAAGGCAAGCCTATATTCAAATTACATCGAATCAGCACGGAGCTACACACATGAACGTATTAACGCTTGGGAATTGGACCGGGCACTTGGGTATGGGTCTCGCTGAACGCGAGCTTCAATGTGTAATGGCAATTGCAGGAGGCGGCACCAGTAAAGAAATTGCCCGCACGCTGGGTATAGCGACTGCCACAGTAGATAAACGTATTTTAAGTGCCAGCACGAAACTTGGTGTTATTAGGCGCGCGGCGCTCGTTGCTGAAGCCATGCGCCGTGGTTTGATCGCATTTTCGACTGGTATGACACCTTCCCCGCAGCACCATGACCAGGATTCTCACAATGGTGTTTTCATCGCGTGATCAGCGGCGTGCGCCTGCAGCACGCGGGCGTAGTCCAGTGATCAGCGATCCGCTGACCCTCTAAGCAAAAACAGATTTTTGCGAAAGCCAACAACGCGGCCGGGATTCGCTCGGCCTTAAAAAGGAGCAACACCATGTTGATACTCACCCGAAGAGTCGGCGAAACGATCTGTATCGGCGACGACATCACCGTCATGGTGCTCGGCGTCACCGGCTCGCAAGTGCGCCTGGGCGTCGTAGCGCCGACTCATGTAGCCGTGGATCGAGCCGAGATCCGTGAGCGCAAAATTGCAAACCCGCGCGGCGTCGTCTTGGACGGGCGTGATCCAACTGCCGAGGAATCCTCGGTAGTTGCTGAACCCCCGCTCCTGCAGAAACAGGTATTCGAACTATGAACACGGGCACACACAAACCCACGGCCGCGGGCAATGAGTTTGCCGGGTTGGGTGCCCGCCTCGTTCGACTCGGTCATGCCCTGCAAGAGCCGAGCACCACCGTAAATGAATTGGGGGCTTTGGCCATGGCCTGCGGCATCAACTTTAAATTGCGCGTGGTCGCCGAATCCGGGGAGCGGACCCATGATTAATCTTACCGTTCGACAACGCCATAGAATCAGCGACACTTCGAGCCTTGCCTACTCCCCACAGGAGTGCGGTTGTCATGGTCTCGCCAATCCGCTCGGTGTAAGCCTCTTCGTGAATGATCAGAAGCTTTTCGGAGTAAACACCCACAAACAGCTGTGTAACACCCAGTCTGGAAAGGCGCACCTGCACGTCAATGACGGTGCCGTTATCCATTACCTCGCTGTGCGTTCTATGGTGCAGTTCGCAATCGGCCCACAGCCAAAACGTCGATCCACGATGTGGCATTTTCTCTTGGTCCCTCTTCCCGGAGAACTCGCTAAGGATACGATTAGTCGTTTTAAATACTGCGGGTGCCGTGATGCGTCAATTAATTCTTACGAACATTACAGAAGTAACGTTTTAGCTGAGAGATCGCTCTGCGTGCGTGGAACTTTGCAAATCGTCAAGCACGTGTCGGGGGTGCCCCATGGCTAAAACAATTCTGCGCGTCCGCTTGGGCCCGATCGCGTACTACCTGAATGAGTCATCGACCGGCGCAAAGAACAGCGGCCGGCGATTCATCCTCAGCCGCACATGCAATTACGGCAAAACCAAAGACGGCTGGATCAAAGTGAACACCACCGAGCATCAGCTGCTGGTGGACACCGTCGGTGAGCCGCAACGCTTCGAAGCGTGCGCCGATCTGTACGCAAGCAAGCCGCATCGCTCACATGTCGATCGTCATACCATTCGTGGTTTGGCCGGCAAGTGGGAGGGCGTGGCATTCCCAGCTCGCGTGACGCATGGCGGTGACGCGACACAAAACGCGAACGATGAAAAAGTGTCGCGACACGAAACACGGTGAAGTCATGCGCTATGTGACAGTCAGGAAATTTGCCAACGAATCTGGCTACACAGAAGACGCGATCCGCTCCAAGATCCGTGACGGCATCTGGCGGCTCGGTGAGATATGGATCAAGGCGCCGGATGGCCGGACGCTGCTCGACGTAGAGGGATATGAATCATGGGTAGAGGCGGGAGGGGAGTTCGGGCGGTCTCCGATACGAGTATCGAAATCACGTTCATGTATCGGGGCGTCAGGTGCCGCGAGCGCATCACACTCAAGCCCACCGCCACTAACCTGAAGAAGGCCGAGCAACACAAGGCGGCGATCGAGCACGCGATATCAATCGGCACCTTCGACTACTCGGTGACGTTCCCAGGATCTGGCCGGGCCGCGAAGTTCGCCCCCGAAGCATCGCGAGAAACCATGAACGGTTTTTTGACCAGGTGGCTCGAAGCGAAGAAGAAGCACGTTGCCAGCAGCACCTTCGACGGGTACCGCAAGCTGGTCACCCTGCGCCTGATCCCCGCCCTCGGCGATACCATGCTAGTCGATCTTAAACGCAAGGCGGTGCGCGACTGGCTGGACACGCTGGAGGTTGGCAACAAGACGCTCAGCAATATACAGAGCTGCCTACGGTCCGCGCTCAACGATGCGGCCGAGGAAGAGTTAATCGAACTGAACCCACTCGCCGGCTGGACGTATTCACGTAAGTCCGCACCGCCGAAAGACGATGATGTGGACCCCTTCAGCCCTGAAGAGCAACAGGCGGTGTTGGGCGCCCTCTCCGGCCAGGCTCGCAATATGATGCAGTTCGCCTTGTGGACTGGCCTACGTACCAGTGAACTGGTCGCGCTGGACTGGGGCGACGTCGACTGGCTCCGCGAAGAGCTTATGGTCAGTCGAGCAATGACCCAAGCAAGCAAGGGTACTCCAGAGACAACGAAGACTGCGGCCGGACGACGAAGCGTGAAGTTGCTCAAGCCTGCAATGGAGGCGCTGAAGGCTCAGAAATCCCATACTTTTCTGGCTGACGCCGAAGTTTTTCAGAACCCGCGCACGCTCGAAAGGTGGGCCGGCGATGGGCCGATCCGGAAAACTATGTGGGTCCCGGCGATGAAGAAAGCAGGGGTCCGTTACCGTCGCCCGTACCAAACTCGTCATACCTACGCCTCAATGATGCTGTCTGCAGGCGAGCATCCTATGTGGGTGGCTAAGCAGATGGGGCATACCGACTGGACTATGATCGCTCGGGTGTACGGGAGGTGGATGCCCAGCTCGGACACGACTGCGGGAAGCAGAGCGGAGAGCCTGTTCTCCCCAGTACATAGAGAGAGCGATATCGAGAAGAAAAATGCTGATGGACACCACTAAGAAGGAAAGGCAATCTTGGAGCCGCTGTAGACCCTCGGGCACCTGTCCGGCACAAGGAGCTCCTGAGAGCCTAAAGGATTAGCAAGCTATACCTAACAAGGCATGTAACTAATGGAAGATAGAAGCTACTGGCGACATGAAAGAATAGCTTTTCTCGCACTCTCAACTTTGAAAGGCGTTGGCTTTCGAACACTCTACAAAATTGCTCAATCTGGAGCTAGCTTTATATCCGCGCTCCGAAATCCTAACGAAGTAGGATTAGAAAAATATTTTGGCGATGCTGCAGCCAATAATTTCGATGATCAAAAAAGACTTTGGGATGCTGGATTATCTGAAGCAAAAAAGCTCGCGGCTCTAAATATATATCTATTATTCAGAGACGAGCCACGCTTTCCACAAAAGTTATACAACATACCCGATAGCCCTGAGTGGATTTTCGTTCAAGGAAATATCGATAATTTGTATATGCCAGCTATGTCTATAGTGGGAACCAGAAAACCCTCGGGCGACGGTATTTTCTTAACTAAATTTTTGGTAGCGGCATTAGCTCATCAAAAATGTGTAACAGTAAGTGGACTTGCACTAGGAATTGATCAAACCGCTCATCAAGAGTCAATAAGATACGGCATCCCGACAGTTGCAGTTCTTGGGACAGGGATTTCTGAAAACTACCCCAAGGGATCTGAAATACTAAGAGAGGAAATCATCAGAGCTGGCGGAACGGTCATCAGCGAATACCTTCCAAACCAGTCCTACAGTGCCGAAAATTTCGTGAGGCGAAATCGACTCCAAGCTGCTTTAGGCGACATTCTGTTTCCTACTGAATGGCAGATAAAAAGCGGCACCGCCCACACAGTTAAGTTTGCACACAAATATGATAAAAAAATTGTAAATCTTCACTTACCGCAGAGCTACAGCGGAAAGCCAGAATTGAAATTTTCAGAAGACGCCTACAAATCTTTTTCGCTTGAAATCCCCAAAGACACTCAACTTTTAGTGGGATTGATCGAGCTCTGTGTCGACCCTGATCAGACGCATATCAGTGACCCCCCGGAACATATCGCTGAAGAGCAACCAGCAGTCGAAACTTATGTCGACAAAATCGATTCAACACAGTCTGATGAATCTTCGAGCGAGAATGACAACCCAGACGTCCAACTTTCGCTTTTATAACGGAATCTAGGAGTAAGGATGCTAGCTATAATAACTTCACCGAGCGTTCTTGTGCAGAACGGAGTGCCTTCGCAGCCTATCATTCAGGCTCTAACCAATATCAGTGCCTCTGGCACACCTGTTGGCGTGGCTTCTAATCGCCCTAAGCCCGCATGGTTTGATGCTGCGTTCCAAGGTACTAAAATAATTTTTATACCTACCGACGCTCGCCAGAACGGAAATGTGATAAAAGAAGCAGCAACCCACCTTAAGATACAGCCCTATGATGTACTAGTGCTGGCAGGAAAAACCGAAGACATGCAAATGGCCAAGAATGGCCAAGCAATCCTAATTGCTGCTGGATGGGCTACTGACCGAACCATCCAAGCACTAGGAATAAAAGTTTCGGATGGTGCAGAGTTAGAGTCTATCGTAGGCCTAACGCATGGATGGACCGGGCATTGGTGGTACAAAGGAGAAGAGCCAAAATATCATGCCCGAGCACTGGCGGATCTGTCCGGTTATGGCAGAGATATAACTGCTACTCAACAAAATTTCGCACGAAAACTGACTGCCACAGTCAAGAGTGGTGGAACTCAATTAACAGCACTGTCGTTGTTAGCTTCACGCTCCCTTCTCATAGATGGTATTTACGGGGTACGTGATCTGCTATGGGGCGTATATCCTTCATCTCAAGTTTCTGTAGCTGGCGATAACGAAGTACTCAGTGATTTCACTCACCGGCTGCGCACCACGGTCTCATTGGCTAGATTCGCTAAGCGTGATGAGCCTTTATTTATACGCCATGCCGCATCGGAAAAACGATCGCTTAACCGGGGGGCCGATCGATCGGATCCGACTGACCAGATTACCTCGATGCATCTCAACCCGGAATACAAGTCAAGGCTGCGTGGACGGAACGTCATAATCGTCGACGACTGTACAACTCATGGCCTTTCTTTCGGCGTAGCAGCCGCTTTCTTGCGAGCGGGTGGCGCTATTAGTGTGACTGGTATTGCATTGGGAAAATTCGGGAACACGATGAAATACTTCGACATCGTAATTAACTCGGACCCTTTCAAGCCGGTAAAAGCGAACCAATTTACGTCTGCCCCTAGCAGACCTTTTACCGGTGTCAACGATTCACGTGCTCAACAATCATTGATAACGTTGATTCCGTAATGACAGCAAAATGGCAGCCTTGGCGCTGAAAGCCACGTGTGACAAGGGCTGGATGCGGGTTCAAATCCCCCCGGCTCCACCAAATCCGAAGCAAAACAAAACCCGCCAAGTGCGGGTTTTGTTGCATCTGGGGTCTGGTAATCAGCCTTTGATTGACGGCTCCCTAAATGTTTAGCACCATGGCGCACCGGAATCATTTTGCCACCATCGACTAATACTCGGTGCAAGCAGTGCGTTCGAACGCCTCTACTCTCGCTCCCGAATACGGAAATTCAATGAAAACCCCTCAATTTTTGCTACCCCTTTCATGCTTTGTCGCCCTGTCGCTGCTGACGGGTTGCGCAGCGTCCGTTAAAAGCGGTGGCACTGAGACACTGGCCATTCAACAATCGGCGAAGCAAAATCTGATGGTCAGTTTCCAGGGGAACAGCAAGGTTCAGGAAAATGAAGACTGGCCTCTTTTACAGCGCGACTGGAATGAAGCTCTCAAGACAGAAGCAGCTCGCGCGGGTTATGCACTTACCCATACCCAAACTGTGAGCTCCAACAACAAGGAGGGTGTCGGTATCACCATCAAAGTGACCAATTTTCGTTACCTGACTCCTGGCGCACGTTATGGAGCGGGCGTTATGGTCGGCAATGCATGGGTCAATTCGAGCGCGGATTTTACAGACTTGAAATCCGGAAGCTTGATCGGGACCCGGACATATGACACGTCCTCATCTGCGTGGGAAGGCGTGATGTCTGCTATGACCAAAGAGCAAGTCGAGGCTATCGCTCAGCAAATCATCAGCGACATCAAGAACGCGAAGGTCAAGTAACACCACTCCCCGCACTACTGGCTGCCCACAAAAACAAAACCCGCCGAGTGCGGGTTTTGTTGCTTCTAGTAGTTTGGCCAGACGGAATCGATGCATCGGCGCGTGTGGGAGCTTGCTCGCGCTGCGGTGAAGTCATGCAACGTTAACGGTGAATGACACTCCGATTCGCGAGCAAGCTTGCTCCTACAAAGATGCGGCGTTCAGACGACATTCAACTCCACATCCACCCCATCACGCGTCATGCGCGAATACGGGCAGATCTGATGCGCGGCCTCGGCCAGTTCACGCTTCACGCTGTCCTCCAGCCCGGGAAAATTGACGTTCAATCTCACCGCCAGCTGAAAATTGCCATCCCCGGTTTTGCCCAGATCAACTTCGGCATCCACCGACGTATCCTCCGGCAACCTGATTTTCATTTTGCCCGCCGCCACCTGGATCGCGCCGATGAAACAAGCGGAATAACCCAACGCAAACAGCTGTTCAGGATTGGTCCCAGGTTTGCCTGAACCCGGAGAGCTGAATTTCACGTCCAGCTCGCCGTCGCTGGATTTACCGGTGCCGGTGCGACCGCCGACTGTGTGGGTTTTTGCGGTGTACAGAACAGATTCCAGTGCAGTGCTCATGACGATGACTCCTGATCAGGACGGGTAAGGAGGGGGCCGGAACAGGTCGTCTTTCGTCGGCAGCTCCGACCGTTCAAGCGTAGCAGCGAGTCAGCGACTCTCAAGTAACGCCAGTCGGAATCATCGGCACAAAAAAAGGCACTTGCGTGGCTCGCAAGTGCCTTTTTTGTACAAGCCAGAAACGTTAGCGCGACATCATGAAGGTGTCGTATTCCAGATCTTCCAATGCCTTCGACAACCGCTGCAACCCCAGCAATACACACACCAGCAACGACAACGTGAACCCGTATCCGAAGAAACTTGGGCCCAGGTACATGCTGAGCAGCGTTAGCACGCCGTTCAACACCGCAAACAGCACGCACAGCTCCAGCACCACGGTGCGTTTGTCGAGGTAGAAGAAAACGTTGAGCATGGCCATGAACACCACCTGAATGCTCACGCCGATCAGGTCGATGTAGAACAGCGGCAGGTAGTAACTGGAGATGCCCAGCCAGTCGAGCAGACGTGGCGCGAACAGGAACAACAGCACCACCGTCAGCCCCTGGACCTTGCAGATTTCCAGCAGGCCCTGACGGATCGACAGGGTCATCTCGGTTTTCAGCGAGCCAATGTGCTGCAGGGTTTCACCGTCGCGGATGGCCCGGAACAGACGGTCGTACCATTCGGCAAAATCGGTTTCGATGCGCACCAGGAACACGGCCATGCCGGGGATGATCGCCAGGTACGCGAGGAAAATCGGCAAGTCATACAGGATGGACGCGCGCAACGGGCCGACCACGGCATTGGAAGTGGCGGGGTTGAACCAGAACAGAAACTTGTCGATCCAGATGCCGAAGTTGTAGAAGAAACCGGTGGCCAGCAAGCTCAGAAAAACCTGACGCCGATCGAGAAAGTCGAAAGCGATCAGTTTCTCGGCGCGGTACTCCCGCAAAATGTCGTAGAGGAACAGAAACAGCAGCGTGCTGTGCCCGATCAACAACGCCAGGAGCAAGCCCGGCATCTGCAGGAAGCTCAACACGTAGGCGCTCGCCACCATCAGCGTGTAGCCCACCAGCATCACCAGCAGGATGCGGTTATAGGCTTTCATCCCCGACAGGAAAATGATCACCAGCCACAGGTTGCACAGCACTACAAAGTTCGCCAGCACCAGCACGCGGTAGATCAGTGGCTGGTCGAACAGCAGGCCCAGCACGATGATGCCCAACACGCCGGCAGCGATCGTGACCAGCAGCAGAATGCCCAGCAAGTTCGGCAGAATCTGCTCGTACTTGTGCTCGAACAGACGGTCGGAAACGAAGCGAGTGAAGAACAACTGCAGGCCGCCCGTGAGGATCAGCGAAGTCGCCATCAGGTACGTCACCGTGACCAGAAACTGTCCGACCAATGCATTCGGCAGCAGCAAGCCCAGGCTGATGATCCCCACCAGCATGACGCTGATGATCGACAACACCCACGGCCCGGAACTGATCAGACCGGCATACACGTAGGCGTGCAGGGTCGAGGTGTAGGAGTCGCGCGAAAGGATTTTGCGCAGCTCGAAGCCAATACCGGCCATTTAACTGTTCTCCATGGCTGCTTTATACAAGTCGCGATAACGCTGCAGCATCAAGGCTTCGGTGTAGTAACGGGTGACACGCAACAAACCGCTGGTCTGAGCCGCTTGCCAGCGTTGCGGGCTGCGCAACAGCTCGAGAATCGCCGCGCTGGTGGCTTGTGGATCAGCAATCGCCACCACTTTACCGGCGACGCCCAG
Organism: Pseudomonas sp. TMB3-21; assembly: GCF_054898145.1. Classification (NCBI taxonomy): domain Bacteria; kingdom Pseudomonadati; phylum Pseudomonadota; class Gammaproteobacteria; order Pseudomonadales; family Pseudomonadaceae; genus Pseudomonas; species Pseudomonas sp. TMB3-21. Next base: position 828,703 of record NZ_CM142718.1, read on the forward strand.
GTCACGGTCTTCAGCACTGCCGCCTTCGATCAGCTCGCGGCACGAACCGACGTCGCTGCTGACCACCGGCGTACCGGCCGCCCACGCTTCGAGGATTACCAGCGGCTGCGCTTCACTGATCGAGGTCAGCACCATCAGGCCGAGCTTCGGCAGGATTTCCTGAATGCGCTGAAAGCCGAGAAAATGCACCTTGCCCTCCAGGCCCAGACTGGCCATCAGGCTGCGGCACTCGCTGACGTATTCCGGATCTTCCTCTTCCGGGCCGACGATCCAGCCTTCGGCTTGCGGCATCGCGCTGATCACGCCACGCATGGCCCGCAGGAAAGTTTTCACGTCCTTGATCGGCACCACACGCCCGATCAAACCCACTACCGGCGCGATGCCGGGTTCGCGGGCTTGCAGCGCAGCGGTCCACAGCGGCAAGTCGATGCCGTTGGGGATCACTTGAGTGCGGCTCGGCTCGGCGCCGTCCTTGATCTGCCGCTGACGGTTGCCGTCATACAGCGAAATAATGTTGTCGGCGCTGTTGTAGGTCAATTGGCCGATTCGCTCGAAGAAGCGTACCCACAAAGTGCGGATGTAACCCGAACCGGCATCGAGGCTGCGGTTGAGCGCCTGCCCGGAACTCTCGGCAATCCAGCTGGCCTGGGCCAGATCGATTTTGCGTTCCTTGGTGTAAATGCCGTGCTCGCTTAGCAGGTAGGTGCAGTTCCAGCGCTTCTTGAGGATGCAGCCCAATATCCCGGCGTAACCGGTGGAAATCGAGTGCAACACGCGGGCCCGCGGCATTTTGCGCGACGCTTCGGCGAGCATCAGCAGTGGCGACTGCATGGTGCGCAAGGTCCAGAAATAGTTGACGAAGGACGGGTCGGCGCAATGCTGATTGTAGCCTTCGCTCAAGGCTTCCCAACTGGCGCGGCTGCGCAAGACGTCATCGAGAGTCATGTCGCCCTGGGCGATGCGATCGAGCAAGCGCTCACCGAGTTCCGGCTCCGGCAATTCCGGGTGATGCAGGAAGCGGTACAGATCGGCCAGCTGTTGCTTGTCGGCCTCGCGCGGCGTGCCGATCGTGTGCGTCGGGTGGACCGCGCTTTCGATGAACATTTCTTCGATGTGCACGACGTTGGCCGGCACCTCGTAACGGCGCTCGCCGTAAGCGGAACGCTGGCCGCCAATGAACGCCACCGAGAACGTCAGCTCCGGCAGGCCGAGAATCATCTGGTGAATCCAGCTCGACACGCCGCCGCGCACATACGGCCAGGTGCCTTCGAGGAGCAGACAGATGTCGGCTACCGGTGCCTCTTCCTTGTGATTCATGTCCAGCTCCTCACCAGCTCAGCGAACGGTGGACGCTGACGGGTTTTCTCGGGAAGGCTGGCGAGCAGACCCGGAATTTCGTGATAGCGGCCGGCCTCGAACGCCAGTTCGGCGCGGAACGGCAAGATCTGCGCTGCGCCCATGCCGTTGTCCTGGGCCTGACCCAGCAGCACTTCGGCGCGCTCGATGTCACCGCGTTCCAGGGCAATGCGTCCGGCCAGCAAAAACAGCTCGCCGCCCTCGCCTGCCTGTAAACCTAGCTCGGCATGTTCACTGGCTTGATCAAGCACGTGATCCAGCACGCTGCCCTGCGCCAGGCCAAGGTAGGCCAGCTCCCAATACCAACGCGCCAGGGTGCCATGCAGCGCACCGGCAGCTTTGGCGTTGGCACTGGTCAACTGGCCGAGTGCAATCTGGATGCGCAGGTTGATGTCGCTTTCCTGCTTGTCGAGCATCGAGTACGCCAGCAGGCGCACGTCATCGCTCGGATCGCCCAGTGCCAGCTTGAGGATCGGCACCGCTTCCTTCCCCGGCATGCGTCGCGTGGCGAGCAAAGCGGCGAGGCGCTGATCCGGATCAGGCGCGTGGCGCAGCACGTCCTGCAAACCGCCGTCGGCGAAAATCGGCGAGTGCGATTGCAGTTGCGCGCGGAACGGCAGGCTTGGAATGCCCACCGCTTGCCAGGCTTGTTTGTCGCGTTTGCGCGGCAGGTAAAGCGCCGGAAAAATCGACAGCACCACGCCAATCGTACCGATCACCGGCACAAAGAACGCCAGGCTGAAAATGAACAGCGGGCTCCACGGCAATGGCGCGCGATAACGCGCTGGCAACAACAGCCACACAGCGGCGCACAACAGCGCGCACGCCAGGCCGTGGCTGAGGGTGAACACCAGCAATTGTTGTAACTCGGGCGCCGGCAGCCACAGACTGGCCCAGCTGCCTGCCTCTAACAACAAGGCTCCGCTAAACAGCCACTTGCTGATCATTCAGGCCACACTCGTTGAACAGGAAATTACGCAGCCCGTCGCGTTCATAGCCAGGCTCCAGATTGAAAGGCATCACCCGCACGCCAAGGCTGTCCAGATTACTTTCGATGCCGAAGTGTTCATGCAGCAACACGTTAATCCGCGCCAGATAACCTTCGGTGCCTTGCGGGCTGGTCAACGGCAGGAGCACCAGCAGCAGCTGATGATCGCGGTTGTTGCGCACCGGCAAGTGCAGATCGAGACCACGCTGACTGCGTTCCAGCAGGCGCGTCAGCTCATCGTTGGGACGGGTCATTTCAAACGCGAACAGACCGGCTGCCAGTTTGTGTTGCTCGACATCCATCAGCGAACGCTTGAGTTGCAGGGTGAACTGCTGAGCATCGGCGTCCGGCAGTTGCAGCACGGTCTCGTCTCTGCGCAACAGGTCGGCGATGTGCCCACCCAGCAACGCGAGCAGGCTCAAGGTGCGATCCTGGAAGGCGAAGAACGGCATCTGCCGAACAGCCAGAATCGCCAGCAGACGACCTTCAGCGTCGATCAACGGGATGCACGCCTGCAGCGAGGAGAACTGCGTCGAGGTGCCGGCATCAATTAATTCCTGACGCACGCTGACCAACTCGCCGCGTTCCAGACACAGCTTGACCAGACCATCTTCGGTGCCCAACGGGCCCATGATGCCGACGGTCGCCAGCGCCTCCGGCAGGACGTTTTCGCCACGCTCGTCGACCCGATACAAACCGGCCACACGCAACGCACCGTACTGCCCGAGCACTGCCACGATCGGATCGGCCAGCGCCGCAAGCGCATCGCCTTCGGCCGGCAACACGCGCAGTTTTTCCCGCAAGCCCAGCAGCGAACTGCGCAGGCTCTGGTCGCTACCGGCGACGCGCTGTTCCAGCAGGTCGTGAGAGACGCGCAGAATCTGGTGCGCCCGCGTGAACTCGTCGAGACGATACTGGCGATAATCGTTGGCCATCTGCAGACGCTCCAGGCGCCGTTCCCACAGATCGCGAACCTCACCCACCAGCATGCCGCAGACCAGCAAGCCGACAATGTACGACGGCTCAAGCTCGGCATAACCTTCGTGCCCTTTCAAGCGCAACGCGAACAGGGCCAGCACCAACAGGCCGGCGCTGAGCAGGCCGCGCACAAAGCCGTACCGCACGCCCAACAGCAGCGGCGCCAGAATCGGCCAAGGGAAACCACCGTGCATTTGCAACGGGTCTTCAGGCGTCAGCCACAAGCCCAGGCCGATGGCCCCGCCGGTGACCAGAAACGTTTCCAGCCAAGACACCGGCCCGCTGGCGCGAGGCGCCAGGCTGTAATCCATGTGCGGAGAATTCATTGCAATCACTCGAACCGAAGGGCGCCAACAAGTTTGTCGAGTACCGTTTGAGCGGTGCCCGCCAGGCTTTCACGGGACCAACCGGCGCGCGCGCCGCTTTTGCTCCAGAGCACGCGACCGGTGCTGGCTTCCAGCACGCGCAGGCTGATGCCCACTGCCGGTTCACCATCCAGACCGTTCTTGTACTGCCATTCTTCGACGCTGCCGGCGACGACATAGTCGAGCTTCTGCTGACGTGCCCAGTCGAGGGCGCCGGCCAGGCGCTCATTGTCGTCCATCAGCGCTTGTTCGCCTTCGGTGCTCGCCGGGTAAACCCGGGGTTGCAGACCGCGACTGCTGAGCACGCTGAGCAGGATCTGCTCGGCGCGTTCACCGGCTTGTGGCGTTTGCGAGTAGTTGACCACCGGCACGATGCCCCACTGCGCAGTGCGCGACAGGTTCGGGCTGGCTTCATCGGTGAAGCTGGCGCAGCCGGCGACGAACAGGACCGTGAGGGCCAGGCCCAGGTTACGAATTGCTTGCATAGTTTTTCTCCGTAGACATTCCATGATCAGCGCCCAAACCGCACGCCGTAGCTCACACCCAGGGTCCCGCCGGCCTGACCATCCCCGCCCTGAGGCGCAGATTGGTAACCGAAGGTCAGGGCCAGTTCGTCATCACCCAGCACTTCGACGCCGATCCCGGTGTTGATGCCGTAGTTAAAAGTTTGATCCAGCCATTGCCAGCCTGCCGTTACATCCACCAACCAGGTGTATTGCGGTTTGGTGCGCACCAGTGCGCCCGGTATTCCGCGACGCCACGAGCTGCCGATATAGAGTTGGCTGTAGGTGCTTTGCAGCAGATCGCTGGCCAGCACCGTCTCGGGGTTGTCGTTATCTTCAACACGTCGCACCGGACCACCGTTGTTGCTGGACAGATAATCCAGCGTGCGGTCCTTGACGTCGTTGTGCTGATAATCCAGACCGCCGCGCAGGGTCCAGTTCGGGCCTGCAAACTCCAGCGTGTGGTTGTATTCCATCTTCAGCGCCTGGCCGTTTCCGAGGTTATCCCCGGCACGGGTAGAGAACGACCTCTGCGCCACTTCCCAACTGATCTGATCGCGCGCAGTGAGGCCGTGACGACCGCCGAGCCAGACGCTGTCCTGTTGCCCGAAAGCGCGCATCAGGCCGCTGTCTTCACTCTTGCGATGCCAGCCGGCACCGAGTTCCAGTTCGTGGCTCGGGCTGACCTGCCAGGTCCGGGAAATTCCCAGGCCATTGCGGTCGTCGTCGCTGCGCTGACTGGTGTCGGCGAACAGTTTGTAGCTGCCGTTTTCCACCGGACGTTGCAGGGTCAGCGCAGCGTTGCGCTCCTCGCCAATCTCGGAAGCGATGATGTCGTCGCCTTTGTAATCGCCCTGCTCAAGTTGCACATCGGCGTACCAGTTATCACCCAGGTTGTGGGCGATCTGCAGACGTGGCGCGTTGAATTCCAGACCGCCGAAATCCTGCTGGTGCCAGGACAGCTGCGCACCCTGCGGCGTGCGCTCGTGCAGCTCGACGGCCTGACGACGCAATTGTTCGCGCACGGCCACTGGCTGATCGTCGCCGAGTGCCGACAGGCTGGTGTCGAGCGCTTCGCCCAGACGGCCCAGGCGATTGAGGGCCTGCGCACGCTGCGCCGGGTTCAGATCGCTACTGGCCAGCAGCGCTTCAACCTGATCTTTGTTGCGGCTGCGCAAGGCTTGCTGAATCTGCTCGTAACGCGCGACTTTCAAGCCTTGGCCACGGGCCCACTCCAGCCATGCATCTTTCTGCGATTCCTGATTGGTCGCGTCGAGACGCGCCAGCAACCGTTCGAACCACAACTGCAGCATCGCCGGCGAGCCGTCTTTCCAGTTCTTCAGCACTTCCTGCTGCGCCTTGCGTGGCGAATAGCTGCTCGCCACCAGACGCAACCAGATCGCGTAACGCTGCGACGACGGTTCGATGGTTTCCACTTCCGGGCTGCGCAGCAATTTCAGGCGCAGACGCTGAGCGGCATCCTGATAACCGGCGCTGTCGAGTGCATCGGCGTAAGCCGCGCGGACCAGCCAGTCGTTCGGACTGCTTTTGAGGTACATGCGATACCAGGCCAATGCCTCGGCGTCGCGGCCTAGCATCTGGCTCGCACTGGCGAACGGCAGCCACAGCACGCGGTCTTCACGTGCATGGGAACGCCATTGGCTCAGCAGCGGCTTGAGTTTGCCGGTGTCGCCCTGATCGACGTACAGCCACACCAGACGTTCACGAAACAGGTTGTCAGCGGGATAGCGCGACAGACCGAGCAAGTACAGACGCTCGGCTTCTTCGGGCTGACCCTCCTGCACCGCCAGCGCACCGCGAATGGCGAGCACTTGCGCCTGCTCGTAGGCGGCCGGGTATTGCTCCGCATCCTTGAGCAACGCGACCACTTGCGGCCAGTCGTTCAGCTCCTGCGCTTGCTGCAAGGCTTCGACCAGACGCTGCGGATCCTTGGTGCGCTGCCAGCTGGCAATCGTCAGTTTCAGCGCGCGCTGCGGGTCGCGAATGCGATACAGGGTGATCAGCTGGCTTTCGTCACCACCGGTCAACTTGCCATCGATCGACAGCACTTTTTCCAGGGAGACGCGCAAGTCTTCATCGCGCTCCAGATCCCATGCCAGTGAAGCCCGGGAGCGCCAGTAATCAGCGTCGTTGATGCTCTGATCGTCCGCCTGCACCACGCTCCATGCTGATTCGGAATCAAACAGCTTGAGGTAGGTATTGGCCCAGTCGACCTGCTCGACGGTGTCCAGCTTGAAGCGTTTCGAATAGTTCTCGTAAACCTTCGCCTTGGCCGCAAACTGCCCGGTGTTTTCCAGGTTCTGCAGCAGACGCGTCCAGGCCAGACGATGGGTCGGGTATTTCTGCACGTACGCGCGGAACCAGGCTTCGGCTTCGCCCGGCGTACCACGGGATTCATGACCGTAGTTCAGGGCATCGAGCTCGATGTCGGTCAACGCACGCTGGTTCATGATTTCTGCGAGCAGCGGAATCGACCGGTCGAAGTCGAATTGCTGGCTGGCCAGACGCCACGCGCGCTCGCGGGTTTGCGGGTCTTCCTGCAGCTTGAGCAGGCGAATCCAGTAACCCAGCGCAGCCGCGGGATCGCCGCGCCATTCACCGAGGTGAGCCATCTGTTCGAGCAAATCCGGATCATCCGGATAATCGACCGCCAACTGCTGACCCGTTTCCCAGGCACCGGCCAAATCACCGATGGCCAGGCGCATGTGAAAATCTTTCAACGGGATTTTCGGGTTGTCCGGTTGCAGGGTTTGCCACTGTTTCAGCACGCGCTGCGCCAGATCAAAGCGCTTGCTCGCCACCGCGACATCAACGCCCTGCTCGAGCCACTCGGCATCGGTTTGTGCGTTGGTCAGCTTCGGCAATTCGTCAGACAGCACCTGCGCTGCCTCATCGCCACGACCGGCAGACAGCAGACTGTTGAACGCCAGCTGCGCATATTCGCGACGCTCGCTGTCCAGCTGAGCGTCCTTTTTGAGCTGCAGATAAATCTCGGCGGCACGGCCTGGCTGTTCGCCGGCCATGTACCACTGCGCAGCGGATTTCAGCGACTCGCTGCGTAGCTTCGGATCGCGTCCGGCAACTTCTTCGTAGACGTTGGCCGCGAAGGCCGGGGCCTGCAAGGTCAGCGCGAGCTTCGCCAGGTTCTGCAACAAAGGCACGGGCAGCTTGCGATGGTCAAAGCTTTTCAGGCGCTCGACGAGGGCTTGCTGGGCGATCAGGTCGTTGCTTTTCGCAGCGTCCAGAGCGTCCAGTTCCAGGCGATAGTAAGCCTGAACTTCCGGCACTGGTTTTGGCCAGGCTTCCAGGTGTTGGCGTGCCTTGGCGTAGTCACCCAGACGGATCAACAGATCGACCAACTGCAGACGCAGGTGATCGTCATCCGGGTGCGCCGTCAGCAACAGCTCGGCGTAATTGGCCGACACGGCATCAGGCTCACGTCCATCGGGCTGGAATACTTCTTCACGCTGGAAGGTCGCCCACAGCAAACCTCCCACAGCAACCGCCACCACCGCCAGTGCCCAGGGATTGAGCAGGCGGTTACTTTTAGTTGCAGAGGAGCTGACCATTACTCACCTGCTTCATTGGTAATTTGAAAACCCACAGACCGGCGGCTGCCGTGCCCGCAAAACGTTGTCCATCCACTTCCACCCGGCAAGCACTTGCCGAACGCACCGAGAAGGTCAGATCGAACTCACCTGCAAAGGAAAAGCTCACACGACGATCATCCACATACCGCCAGTCCTTCAACGGCAGATTGGCTTCTTCCAGCGCAGGTCTGCTGTCCCGCTCAGGACGCAAAACCAGCAACGCGCGGTCGCTGCTCAAGCTCACATAACGGCCCTGGGGCAAATCGCGCACGCCGGCAACGCCTTGCGAACGCAACAGATCGGGCCAACCCATTTGCGGGTCGAGGCGCACGGTGCGCAACGCGTCCATGCCGCGAATCTGCCAGGCACCGTCGGCGGTACGCGCCAGACTGGCCTGATACAAACCGTGCAAGCGATCGATGTAATCGGTCATCCACAGCGACATCGGCTGTTGCTCGCGCATGAAGCCGTAGACCTCATGCATGGCCTTGATGGAGGCCTGCTTGGTGCTGGAATAGAAGTGGTAATAAAGGTGCAGGCCGCGCAGTCGTCGTGGGCTGTCGGTGAGCTCAAAGGTTTCGATCAGGTCGCGAAAACCGTAATACGGGCCCTTCCACAGGTTGGTGTAGAGGTTCTCGTTGATGATCGGCGCGTAGTACTGCAACCCCCCTGCGGTAGGACGCAGCAGCGGATTCAGACCGGTCAGCGACGGGTCCGCTTTGGTCATGATGGTCTCGGCGCCGTTGACGTTTTTCAGGCCAGCGTCGTAGGCCAGTTTCAGAGTGGCAGCGGAAGGCAGCGCATCGCCCGGCCAGAACACCATCTTCACCGGTTTTTCCGGGGTGGTGAGCTGTTGGTTGATGTAGTCGCGCGAACCGAAGATCTCGCGATGAAAGTCGATTTTGTCGTAGCCCGGTATCTTCATGTTCAAACCGTATTCCGGTTTGAAGTTCTCGCGTTTCTGCGCCTGTTCCGGTTGCATGAAAAACGGATGGCTGAAGGTGTGGGTGGCCACTTCCACTTTCGGGTTGGCGAACAGCTCGCGGGCGATCGGCTCCAGCTCACGCGCCAGATGCGGGAAGGCTCCGCGCGGGGAAATTTCGCCTTCGACGATCGACACCGACGTCAGGAAAGGGTTGGGCTTGATGTAATCTTCCAGCGTATGACGACCCGCGTATGGCGTGCCACGCACTTCAGCGCGGGACGGAAAACCGTCGCCATCGATGTGCACGGTGGCAATGCGGCGGCCGTTTTCGGTGGTGGTGTCCGGGCGCGGCTGAACTGGCAGACGCAGGCTCGCTTGCAGAAAGGCGAACGGGTCGAGGATCCAACGGCTGCGCTCGTTGTTCATTTCGAGGACGTAAGGCGCGAGGGCCAGACCGCCCCACTCGCCAACGACCACCGGGTTGTAGATGTCGCCGCCCTCATTGGTCAGGGTCAGTGCGGCAGTTGGTCCGTTGGGCAGTACTGAAACAGCGGTCAGATCACGGGAGCGAGGCTGCACCGGGGCTTCGAAAGCGCCCAACAGTGCCTTGTCCTGATGCGTGATGGTCAGCACTTGCGTACCCGGAGGCGCATCGCGCTTGAGGCCCATGCGCTTGAGCAAAAGCTTGTCTTCAACAGGCAGGCCAGCGAGAAAAACCACCGGTACTTTTTCATCCAGGCGCGCGTTGATCCAGCGGTTGAACGCCGGGCTGTCCTGCGGCGGGCCGCTGGTCATCCAGGTGACCACGCCAGCGTACAAGCCACTGAAACGGTAATCCGGCATGGCGCTGTCGGCGGGCAGATAGTCGACGCGATAGCCCAGGTATTCCAGTAATCCACCGACGTAGCTATGGCCAGCGTTCGTGGCCAGATCTCCTTCGCGAGGGTCGAACACCATCGCCACGCGGCGAGGCTGCACTTCGATGTTGCTGATGCCCATCGAGTTCAGATCAGGGGTACCGATGAACGGGATGAAACCCTCGTCGCGCAGACGCTTGGCCAGCTTGCGAGCTTCTTCACGGCGCTCGGGCGGCAGGTAATCGATCGCCACCAACGGAATGCCTTTGGCACGCAGTGGTTTGAGGTGAGTTTCAAGCCACTCGCGATCGGATTCCGACACCGGGCGATAGCGCTTGGCAGAAGCGTCCCAGCCGGCATGGATAGACTCGACCGCCACGGCGGCAGCGACGCCATCGAGCTCGGGCAGCACTTCAAAGCCGCGGTTGAAAAACAGCTTCAGCTTCGGCTCACGCTGGTGCAGTTCACGCAGGAAACTGGCGAGCGCAAGGCGCTGTGCTTCTCGCGAGGCTTCAGGCAGCAATTGAAAACTGTCGAGGGTATCGAGGAACAGGCCTGCGTAACCTTCAGCCTGGAAAGCTTTGGCGGCACCGAACAAATGCTCGCGCCAGGCCGGCGAGGCCAGGTCCATAACCTGGCTGTCCCAGGAATCGTTGCGCACCGGGCTCACGGCTTTCGCCAGACCAGCCTTGTCGATCTCGGCCTTACTTCCGCTGAACTCGCCAACCGACAGATACGCGAACGGCTGACTGCCCAGCTTGCGCAGGGTTTTGACATCGCCGCTCGCCATATGGCCCGGCTCGACCACCGCCCAATCGAACTGTGAAAGCTCCGGAATGGGCGGTTGATCGGCGTACCAAAAGCCGACGCTGGAGGGTTGTGGCAATGCTGCAGCTTGTACGGCCGGCCCGCTCACGATGAGCGCCAACGCAGCAAACAGCCGTTGGACGGCCGCGCGGACACGCGTCCTGCGAAAAACGATTTCCATAACTCACTCTTGAATTGACTGAATCGAGGCGGTTTGAAAGCTGTGAAACAGCCGGATTACAAACTGCGCAAAAGCTGTGCTAATCCATCGCCGATTGAAGTCGGTGCGGGAAGGGTGAAACGTTCGAGCAACCGAGCGTTATTGGCGCGCGAATGGCGAATGTCGCCCTGACGTGGCGCCAGATGAGTCACTGCCAAAGCGCGGCCGGTGGCGTTGCCCAATTCAGCGATCAATTCGTTGAGGCTGGTCGAGCGGCTGAGGCCGATGTTGACCGCGCCTTCTTTCGGTTCGCTGACTTCCAGCGCCTGCAGCAGAATGCTGACCAGGTCTTTGACGAAGACGAAATCGCGGGTCTGTTCACCGTCGCCGAAAATCGACACCGGCAAACCTTTGATCGCCCGCTCGGTGAAGATGCTGATCACGCCGGAGTACGGCGAAGACGGATCCTGGCGCGGGCCGAAAATGTTGAAGAAGCGCAGGATCACCGGCTCCAGGCCATGCTCGCGGCGATAAAAGTCCAGGTAATATTCACTGGCCAGTTTGTCGGCGGCATAGGGGGTAAGCGGTGATTTTGGGGTGTCTTCATCAATGGCCGAACCTTCGCCATTGTTGCCGTAGATGGCCGCGCTGGAAGCAAATACAACGCGCTTGATACCGGCTTTCTGCATGCTCTCGCAGACGTTGAGCGTACCGACGAAATTGGCTTGATGGGTGCTGACCGGATCATCGACTGAAGCCTGGACCGAGGCCACTGCCGCCAGGTGCACGACTGCGCTGCAATCACGCATCGCTTCCTGCACGACCGCTGAGTCCGCGACGTCGCCGGTCACCAGTTCCAGATTGGCATTGCTCTCTGGCAAATTGCTGACCTTCCCGGTCGACAAATTGTCCAGAACACGGACCTTCAATCCTTTGCCCAGCAAAGACTCGACAAGGTGAGATCCGATAAAACCCGCACCGCCGGTAACCAGTATTCGCTCAACACACATGAAATTTCTTCCTGAAGATTCCAGCGGATAGAGTAGAAGGTCCGCTAAACAGTAGCCAAATAAAATTGTTTCTCAGGCTGATGGCAATTTCCCATCACGCCGGCAATGCGACCTCGACCGAATCTCGAAGGTTCAAAAATAATTTGTCAAAATCTGAAATGGCAAGAGTGATGTCATTTCTATGGCGCAAGGCCAGCAAAACGCCGCCGATAGTGTGAGATCAAAACCACACTGTCAATAGTTTGTCTGTGCTCCCGCCGGACGGCTATTTTCGCCTGAGACGCGTCATGAATTTGGCGACAGTTATCAGAAGCGGCATGTCATTAAATAGTGACAAATAAATGGGTTTCGGTCACCGAGCTGCGTCACATATCAAATCCGACGCTAACCGAATGTGCGCGCAAACGGCACTGAAGCTTGCAGGATTGCTTGCACCACGTGCGGCGCTTGTTCGCCGAGTTGAGCATATCTGCGCAGCACCACCTCAAGCGCGAGCAACAGCTTCTCGATGCGCTCTTTTGGATTGTTTATCCCGCAGGTCCGGGCGAAATCGAGCAGCCCCTGACGAGAAGCAAACATCGACTTGTGCCCCGCCAGATCCAGCGCCAAAACATCTTCAGGAATGTACGCCGTGGTATTGACGATGTCATAAGCCGGCGCCAACCGCGCATCACGTTGCGTAGGTTCAGAATAGAGTAAACCGTAGTTTTTCAGATGGGCATCGCCATTACCGATTATGCAACTCAGGGCAACACTATCGTAAAGTTGGTCAAGAGAGGCTCGCACATTTGCCACTGGACAAAACATCCGCACCGCTTTGGCGATAGCCGCATAGCTCTTGCTGTATTTCTGATGAGCAGAAAGCCCCATCAGTGATGCCATGTCCTCGAACCCAATCGGATCAAGTCGGGCATCCCGATCAAAGCGACGCAGTACTCACGTCCAGGGAAGTCGTTTTCATTCAGAAGATCTCGCTTAATTCATCGAGCGTCGGCATGGCGGCGGGTATGACCGCCAGTTCACAATCCAGCGCTCCAACTATTCTCGCGTAAGCCATCATGCTCACGTTCAAAGAGCCCTGCTCTACAGCAATTACCTTCTGCCGAGTCAGTCCGGCGAGTTCGGCCAGCCGCGCTTGTGTAAGGCCGCGATGAATCCGGCGCTCACGGAGTTGTTTGGCAAGCTTGGTGATGAGGAAAGCATGATCCATGTTCAGCAACCGTTACATTGATAGGAAAATGTACTGCATTCAAGACATTTAAGACAGCGGTCGGAGCTTGTTACTGAAAATCTGCTCGCTACCACAGCCAACTTCATCCGCGAGCTCATACGAAACCAACGCAGCTCCGAGAACACTCCGCCACAGATGAATTTTTCTTCACCCCGCTCCTGTTCGCCAACCAGTACATTAGCCTCGCTCTTCAAGAAACTACGGTTTGCCCGCCCTCCCGCGGGCTTTTTTTTGTCTGCGATTTGTCCTCGATATCCGCACCCGCCATTCCCTGCACAAAAATCCTTTCAGCTCTCGCATCGGCGGCCGATAAAGCCTTGCTTACACCCTTGCTGGCGCCCAAAAACAACAATCTTCCAGCCAACAGACGATCAAGAAACACAACGTTCCTGGAGGAATTGTGATGAATAGCTGGTTCGGCAACATCAGCGTGAACCTGAAACTGGGCCTGGGATTTGGCCTGGTCCTGGCATTGACCTGCGTCCTCGCCCTGACCGGCTGGACGAGCCTGGGCGGGTTGATTGACCGCAGCAACTGGATGAGCGACATCACCCAGCTCAATGCCGGGTTGACCAAATTGCGCGTGGTGCGCCTGCAATACATGCTGACCAACGGCGATGAAACCGCCGCGCAGAATGTGCAGACCACACTTGATGCGTTCTCTGCCCAGCAACAATCGCTGCTGGCGACCTTCAAGAGCCCGGAAAACATCAAGCTGCTGCAAGCCCAAGGCAGCACCATTGAGGCCTACAAGACCTCGCTGAACAAAATGCGTAGCGCCTACCGCACCGGCAACAGCGCGAGCGGCATCATGAGCAGCAATGCCGAAACCGCCAACACGCTGATCAATAGCATCAGCAGTAGCGTGTTGCAGATGCCCCTCAGCGACCAGCGGTCCGAGCAATTCCAGGCGATCACCGCGGCCAAGGAAGCCTTCCTGCTGGCGCGTTATGAAGTGCGCGGTTACACCGCGACCAGCAACGCCGAGACTGAACAGAAAGCCATCCGCCAACTCGACCTGGCCATCGCCAGCCTGAAACCACTCAACGTGCAGTTTGGCGACACTCAGCCGGACGCATTGCGTCAGCTGGAAAGCGCCCTAGGCAATTACCGCAGTGCGTTGCAGGCTTATAAAGCCGCCAACAGCGACGCCGTGCAGGCGCGCAAGGAAATGACTGATCAGGGCACGACCATCGTCTCGCTCAGCGATCAGCTCTATCAGATTCAGCTCGACCGCCGCGACGCCGAAAGCGCCCAGGCACGCACCCTGCAACTGATCAGCACGTTGCTGGCATTGCTGGTCGGGGTGATTGCCGCGATCATCATCACCCGTCAAATCACCGGGCCCCTGCGTGACACCCTGGCCGTGGTCGAACGCATCGCTGGCGGCGATCTCTCGCAAGACGTGAAGGTGACGCGCCGCGACGAACTGGGCGTATTGCAGCAAGGCATCGCCCGCATGGGCGTGACCCTGCGCGAGCTGATCAGCGGCATTCGCGATGGCGTCACGCAGATTGCCAGCGCCGCCGAAGAACTGTCGGCCGTGACCGAACAGACCAGCGCCGGCGTCAACAGCCAGAAGATCGAGACAGATCAAGTGGCCACCGCCATGCACGAGATGACGGCCACCGTTCAGGAAGTCGCACGCAACGCCGAAGAAGCTTCGCAAGCGGCGGCCGCTGCTGACGGTGAAGCCCGTGAAGGCGACAAGGTTGTGAACGAAGCCATCGCGCAGATTGAACGTCTGGCCAGCGAAGTGGTGCGTTCGACGGAAGCCATGGGCGTGCTGCAACAGGAAAGCGACAAGATCGGCAGCGTCATGGACGTCATCAAGGCTGTTGCCGAGCAGACCAACCTGCTGGCACTCAACGCTGCAATCGAAGCCGCCCGCGCCGGTGAAGCCGGGCGTGGTTTTGCCGTGGTCGCTGACGAAGTTCGCGGTCTGGCGCAACGTACGCAAAAATCCACCGAAGAAATCGAAGGCCTGGTGGCGGCCCTGCAAAACGGTACGCAGCAAGTGTCGGCAGTGATGAACAACAGCCGCGCGCTCACCGACAGCAGCGTCGCGCTCACCCGCAAGGCTGGCGTGTCACTGGAAAACATCACCCGCACGGTGTCCAACATCCAGTCGATGAACCAGCAGATCGCGGCCGCCGCCGAGCAGCAAAGCGCAGTGGCCGAAGAGATCAGCCGCAGCATCATCAACGTGCGCGACGTGTCCGAACAGACTGCCGCCGCCAGCGATGAAACCGCAGCGTCGAGTGTCGAACTGGCGCGGTTAGGCAATCAGTTGCAGATGATGGTGAGTCACTTCAGGGTTTAACCCTTAACCATTTCTAACAAGGCTCCCACGCAAGTTGGGAGCCGCCGGCGACTGGCTGGCCATTCATATACGCTTTAAACGCCTACGACTTTCCCATCAAAAACTGCGCGAGCAATCGCCTTTTCATACGCAACAATCTCAGTCCTCCTATCTCCTCGAGCTGTCTGCGCCTGTAGTTTTCATTGACCGGAAACACAGTGTTCGATCAGGAGCTTCACCCCACATGGACCGTAACGACTCCCTTCTGCAGCAACTCGTTGACTCAACTTTCAGCGACCACGCGACAAAGACAGAAATCAAAACAGCTTTGCATAATGCGCAGATTGACTCGGTGTTCGACATCGCCAGCCTGTCTGCGGAAAGTTTCGCCGATACGCTGGCACTGCTAAACGCCGCCGATGCGCTGCACATTTATGACGAAGCGGTAGCCTGCGCGCACATGATCAGCCGTTTGTACTATGAGCAACAGCTATCGCCGGAGCAGGCTAAACAACGTAATCGACGGGACGCTGATCAGGTCTCTGCCCCCCTCACCTACCAATCACTGTTCGATGAAGACTGGCAGCAGTTTTGCCATGAGGGCCATATCGCGGCCAACAATTCGCCCATCGCTTATCTGCGCGCGCTGTACCGGTTTGCCCTTGAACTGGAAAACTCATCCACTCACGCGAACAGGATCACTCTGGAGGAGCGCCGCTGCGATCTCGCAGGGCTGATACTGGACGCTGAAAATACGTTTGTTGAGCGCCCCATGGTGAGCGTCATCAATGAGACGCTGAACACCCATATCCAGAATTACCTGGATGAGATCAAGAACGATAAGACCGTTCAGGAAGTACTGGCCAGCGAGCGCTATCCTCTCGAGCTTCCCTACGATCTCCATCATCAGCAATGCCAACTCGCACTGGGCGAAGATAAGCCGGCATTGGGAGAATTGAATTATCGAATCAATCTTAACCTCCCGTTCTCCGGGATAGATTCGACCTATGGAGGAAGCTCGAAAACAAGAATCGAATCCCAAAAACTCCTGTCAGCTTTAAGTCCGGCGCAACAAAAATTGCTGACAGCGCCCTACGACGATCATGTGGTGTGGAACGCCTACGGTTCTAGAAACAACGAGCTCTTATGGAGCGTGGACAGCTTTCAGAAGTTGACTGGCCTGACTGACGATCAGATTGAAGAATTACTGGCCGATGGGAAATATTTACCGAACAGGTCAATAAACAATTTGTGGTCAGAGCGGCATCATTACGGACGCCTGTACATCAATAGAGGCTCAGTCGGAGCTGTTATGGCAATCGACCGGCGCTTCGTCAACTTCTCCACAGCTCGCCTGGATTGCATGATTCGGATGACTCGGCTGCGGCGCTGGACAGGCATTAGCTTCGCTGAGCTCGACACCATGATCATGAACATTGAACTGGCGTCCCCTGACAAATATAGCGGGATGAACAACAACACGTTACGAGCACTCGGCGTGTACCGGTACTTGAGCAAGCGCTACAGCATCAAGCCAGAAGAGTTTGCCTCGTTTTACTACAACATGCCCACGTACGCCTGCGGGGATCGACGTTCATTGTTCGACCAGAAATTCAGCAACCCCAAATCGACGACGAACCCGTTGATAGAAAACAATGGCAAAGACATTGATATAGAGACTTCAGTAGCGACGTTGAAATTCCTCAAAGCGGGACTGGATTCCAGTGTCACCCAGGATGACTTCCTGCTGATCGCGCGACAATGCAAGCAACACCTGCCTGCGTTCAAACATGATCTATCCAGCGCTTCCGCCATTTATCGATACGCACGGATCGCCCAGATGTTTGGCTTGTCACCTGCAGCATGCACAGACCTGGCACGACTGCTGGGCGGGGAACCATTCTGTAAAGCGTTGGTGACCGGAGTGATAAGGGAAGACAGTAATAACGAAAGCGACATTTTCGACGTGCTGATGGCGATGGACTGGGCGGTGGACTGGCTCAGGCAAAACAAGTACTCGGTCAAACAGTGGTGCCGCCTGTTCGATAAAACCCGCGACGACGAGGCGCTGAACACGGAACTGGAAAACCTGGTCAACGCCCTTAAAACAAAGCCGCATGACACAGACGACAAGAAAAATCTCCTGATCCAAACACTACTGCTCGATGTGGCGTCTCTTTCCCTGGATGAAATCGCCTGCTCGATGAAATTGGCCGGGACTTCTGAGGTCGCCATTTTCGATGAAATAGCGGCCAACACTTCAGTCTCCGGAAAACGCCTACCGTTGCTGGCAAGCGCATTGCGGGCCGGTGAGGCAGTACAGGCGCTGGTGCTAACCAACGACGCGTTGCTGAAATTGCTGAACAACACTGAATGGCTTGCCCACGGCAACAGCGGCACATTGACTCCCCACACGTTGTACCTGCTTGACCGGTTCAGCACGTGCACCCGCCACCATGTGCAAGCGGAAACCAGGTTTCTGGAATATCTCGAACGCGCCCACGGTCCGTCAGACGCTGTGGCGATTATGAACACCAATATCACTTTGACCGAGCTTCTGGACTGGACGATCGAAGAGGTCAGCGCCTTGACTGCCGATTTGCCGCACCACTGTGCCCGTTCAATCGAAGAAGTGGACTGGGTCATACGCTGCAAGAACTGCTGTAACGAGACCGGCCTGTCGATGAACAACCTGAAACGGGCAGTTTCCTTGAACACAGAAAAGCCCGCCGCCGACTGGAAAATCGTCGGTGAGGCGCTGGTCGCTGCTCATTCCTGATCCATCTTTCTTTTGCAAATATTCAAGGACTGAATATGACCAACCTACACATAAGACTTGATGAAAAGCTGCGGGATGCCCAGCTGGCCTACTACCTCAAAACAATCTCGCCCGCGGTCGCTACCGAAAACACTGCCAGGCTAAAAACCGTAGAGGACCTGAGCAAGTTTTGGTTGCTCGACATGCCGGTCAGCCAGCCGGTGGTCACGTCACTTGTTGCGAGCGCCATCGCCAGCCTGCAGCAATACATCCACAGCATTTTGCACGGCCTGGAACCCGGTTACGGCCCGGCGACGAAAACCCGAGAGCGAGTAAAAATCTGGACTGAGGAAATGAGCCGTTATTCAGTCTGGGCGGGCCACCAAAAATTATTGTATTACCCCGAAATCTACCTTGACCCCAACCTTAGAAATACCGACAGCGACAATTTCAAACAACTGATAAACGACATAAGCCAAAGCCGTATTCAGCCTGCCGCCATCGAGTCCGCAGTCAAGTCATACCTGACCCGCTTCGAAGAAGTAGCGAATCTGAAAATCCTCAATGGCTATATCGACGGCGCAGATTTCGCCAACAGCAAATATTATTTCATTGCCAAATCGCGATCGGAGCCTACTTATTTCTGGCGCTCGCTCAACATGGCGGAACGGCCATACAACGGCACGAAAACCGACAACGGTCAGCGTGTAAAACAGGACCATCCCGAACCGTACGCCTGGTCGGACTGGAAGAAAGCGGACATCCCTATTCCGCAGGACGCCATCGAGCACACCATTCGCCCTGTCTGGTTTAACAATCGGTTGTTCATTACTTGGGCCCAGTGCATTCATCAAGACCCGGCGGGTGTGAGCGGAGAGAAACGAGACCCCCAGTTGTTGATGAGTTATTGCTACAAGAAATCTGATGAGACCTGGAGCGCGCCGAGAACGGTCTTGAATAACTTCGTCAATAACGGCCAGCTTGGCCGGCAGACATCAAGACCAGTTGATGAAACGCCGTTGTCGGACCTGCGTCCTGAAGAACTGAAATCCCGCATCAATACGGTGTCGGTGCAAATCAGAGAGAATTCGCAAGACGTCTTGCTCATTGCCATCATGCTGTTTGGAGAGCAACGGGAATTAAAGTTACCTAGATCGCAATATGTCATCGGCGTATACGACATGCAAAATCGTGATGACCACATGCAAAACAACACGCCGCTTTTTTCAAGCAGTGTCAGCATTGATAAAAATTTTACTCACATTTCTGGCGCTCCTCCTCGAGGCACTAGCCTAAAAGAGGCTCTCTCCCAAGCGCACTACAAGCTGGCATATGAAATTCACAAACATCCCATAAATGAGCTGTCCGAACCGGTTATCTACCTGCAATCAAAACAGGAAAAAAATAACACGCAACGTGTGACCGCAAAACCTGACCTCGTCCACTCACCCAAATTGCCGCGCGGTGCAATAAGCTGCTACATCGATTATCAGCCCAACGAGTTAGATCTAACCATTCGTCTGACGCTTGACCCGACATTGCTTTCAAACGACCAGCAAGCTTCTATTTTTGTGGTCCGACAAACCATGTTAGGCAGCCCCAGGCAAATCACGCCACTGATCTCAGGAAAAGATTCATACCACGTCAAATTTAGCGATTGTGACCTGATTAGAACCAGTGAAGTATTCCAGTACGGTTTAACACTGCACGCCAGTGGTCAACATTGGTATGGCGGGAGCATCGCAGCGACCGCTATGGACAGCTTCAGCACGCCAAAACTCTCAAGCAACAATTCAGTGCAGTATCTCGATTTCTCGGACTCACTGATTCTGCACAGCGATAACGGTTTGGCAGATCGTCAACCCATCAGGCTCAACACCCTGCTGGCCACCGAACTCACAGGCCGTGCCGAAAACAGTCTCGACGAGCTGTTCAGCCGTGAGACACAACAAATCCAAGAGCCGAAAATATTCGATACAGACCCCGATCAACCCATGGACTTTCATGGGCCCAATGGCCGCTATTACACGGAACTGTTCCTGAACTTACCCTGGTTGATCGCTCATCGCTTGAATGCTGAACGGCAATACACCGACGCTGAAAACTGGATCAATCACCTCTTCGATCCGGGACTGAGGCCACCCGAATGCTGGAAGACTGTGCCCTTGACCGGCACCGATGTCCCCTCTTACGCCGCTCGCGCCCCGCATGATCCGCACATGATTTCCCAGAGCTATCCGGTGCACGCTCGCAAAGCGTTATACCTGCTTTACCTCGACATACTGATCAATCGGGGCGATGCCGCATACAGGGAACTGACGCCAGACAGTCTCGGCGAGGCGAAGCTTTGGTACCGGCGAGCAAAAGATCTTCTTGGCGCGCGCCCGGTTGTTCAAGAGGTGGAGCAATGGTCGGCGATCAGTTTGAAAGCACTCAGCGCTAACCCCGCCAAGGAGCGCCGGGCGCTTGAGAAGGCACTCAGCCGATTGAAGACCAATGGCCTTGCAGACAACGTACAAGCGGTGCTGCCCGCTCTGCAGACTTCGAGATTTCTCGTGCCGATCAACCCGGAGCTGCTCAAGCGTTGGGACATTGTCGAGAGCCGCCTGGACAACCTGCAACATAGCATCGACATCAGCGGCAAGCCGTTGCATCTGCCTTTGTTCGCAACACCCATCGACCCGAAAACGTCAGTCAACTTTCGAAAATCCGGCGGATCTTATGGAGCCGATTCGCAACTGCAGAAACCCGTGCTCTCGCAGTACCGTTTCAAGGCGATGCACATTCACGCCGTGAACGCGGTAGACAGCGTTATCCAATTCGGCGCCACGCTACTGTCGCTGATCGAACGCGAGGAACAGGCCCATGTGCAAGAACTGCAGCAACAACAAGCGTGGGACATGGCAAAAATGTCCGTGGAATTGCAGAGCCAGGCGCTGCGCGTGGACAGCAAAAACCGCGACTTCCTCAACGCTTGCAAGCAAGTCATCCAGGGGCGGCTGACGCACTATGATCAGTTACTGGAAAAGGATGTCACCCCGGATGAAGCCGAGGCTGGCCGACTGTATCTAAGCAGCGCCGCCGCAGAAGTGGATTCATCAATTGCCCAGGTTGTCGCCGGCAGTCTGATGATGATTCCAAACATTTTTGGCATCGCCAACGGTGGCTCGCGCTGGGAAGGCACCGCCCATGCCGCCAGCGCTCTGGCACAGCTGCGAGCTACGCAGCTCCGTGCCGAGGGCTCCCATCTCGAGCGCGGTGCACAGTTCGCTCGCCGTCGTGAAGAATGGACGTTAAATCGCAATCAGGCACAACTTGAGCTGGCTCAGATTGGCGCACAAATCGCGCAATCTGCCGAGCAGGAAAAGCTTACGCGCCTGCAGCTCAAACAGGCTGAAACAGCATTGACCCACGCCAGAGACAACTACGACTTTCTAAGCAAACGGTTTACCAACAAACAGCTTTATCAGTGGCTCAACAATCAATTTTCAACCTTGTATGAACAGGCTTATGAGGCGGCGCTGGACTTGTGCCTGGCAACGGAGGCCTGCTGGCAATACGAGTGTGCCGACTACACCCGTCGGTTCATTCAGCCCGATAGCTGGAGGAATACTTACCGCGGTCTTTCCGCCGGCGAAAGCCTCAAGACGCGCCTGATGAACATGCAGAACAAATTCCTGGAGGCTGATACGCGCGGCCTGCAACTCGAACATATCGTTTCCCTGAGACTCCTCAAGGACAAAGACAAGACCAGTGCGATCAATCGTACCTGGCCGCAGATCAAAGCCTCGCTGTTGGAAGAAGGGAAATGTGATTTCGAACTCACCCACACGATGTTTGAAGAGAAATGGAAAGGACAAGGGCATTACCTGCGGCGCATCAAGACCCTCAGCGTTACGATTCCGGGCATTGTGAGCCCGTACGAAAATATCAGCGCAACGCTGACGCAAACGTCCAGCTTGATGTACCTCACTACTGACACGAAGGCCACGAGCATCAAGGACACGCGCATCAAGCAACACATTGCGCTTTCCAGCGGAGACGACGACAGCGGTGTGTTTCACCTTGACCTTCTCGATGACCGCTACTTGCCTTTTGAATACACCGGAGCGGTCTCGACATGGACGCTGACCTTCCCCAATCATGCTGCACAAAAAGACATGCTTGATTCGCTCACCGACATCATCGTTAAAGTGAAGTACACGGCCAGAAAGTCTGGAGTGGCGCGATGAGTGAACAAGGCACGATGGCCGTCGCCGCTCCGGTATTGCCTAAAGGCGGCGGCGCCATTCAAAGCATTGGCAAAGGTTTTGGCACTGTCGGCGCCCGGGGTTCGGCCTCCTATGAAATCGCCTTGCCTATTTCGCCGGGACGTGGCTTCGCGCCTGACCTGTCGCTCAGCTACACCAGTTCAGTGGGTAACAGTGAGTTCGGCATCGGCTGGGGGCTTTCCTTGCCTGTCGTGGCGCGACGCACCAGCAAGGGTGTACCGGCCTATGCCGACGATGACGAGATCATCGGCCCCGGCGGGGTCGTGTGGATGCCCGAGCAAGGTGCTCAAGGCACGCTGACAACCACCGTCAGGCACTACAACGATCTGCAACTGGATACGGCGCACACCGTGATCCGCCACTTCCCGCGCCTGGAAAAAAACTTCGACCGAATCGAACACTGGTCCTCCAAAAACGACCGGCCGGGGTTCTGGCTGGTGCACGGCGCCGATGGCAGCCTTCACCTGTTCGGCAGGCAACCGGCATCGCGTCGCGCCGATCCCGAGGATGCGAACCGAGTTGCTGAATGGTTGCTTGAAGAAAGCATCAACCCGCACGGCGAACACATCCTCTATCAGTACGCTGCGGATAAGGCGCAGCGTTACCTGAGCAAGGTGAGCTATGGCAATTTCAAGGCCGACGCGCACCTGTATTTATGGAAACCGGATCAGCTCGATACGCTGCAATGGCACTTCGAACTGGTGTTCGACTACGGCGAGCGCAGCACGAATTATCAAGACAAACCGGCGTACACCGGGCAGCAATGGCTGACACGCAGCGACGCTTTTTCCAGCTTCGCGTATGGCTATGAAATCTGTACAGAGCGACTGTGCCGACAGGTGCTGATGTTCCATCGTTTTCCCGCCGAGTTGGGTAATGATCCGGTTCTGGCCAGACGCCTGTTGATCGAATACCGACCGACAGCGCTGGGTTATCAGCAACTGAGCAGCGCCCATGAACAAGCGTACGGAGCGTCGGCGACCGCTGAAAATCACCCGCCCATGGAGTTTACCTACAGCCACTTTGAACTGTCGGCAGCCGCCAGCAACTGGCAGCCCTTTCACAACATGCCCGATATCAACGACGGGCAACGCTATCAATGGGTGGATTTGTACGGCGAAGGACTGGCGGGTCTGTTGTTACGCAACGGCCCTGGCTGGTACTACCGCGAACCCATTCGCGGCAAGGCCAACAGTGATGAGGTGGCTTACGACCAGCTGCGCGTCGTGCCCACATTGCCGACTGCTGCCTCCGCCAAAAAAAATTTTCAATCGCTGGGTGATTTGACCGGCGATGGTCGCCTGGACCTGCTCACCGCCGAGCCGAAGTTGAGCGGGTTTTTCTCGCTGAACGCCGAGCGCCAGTGGTCAGGATTTGCCACGTTCGATGCGTTCCCCATTGAGTTTTTTCAGCGTAAAGGGCAATTGGCCGACCTCATGGGTGCCGGCCTCAGCGACCTTGCCATGATAGGGCCACGCAGCGTGCGGCTATACGCCAACCGACGTGAGAAAGGCTTCGCGCCCGCCATCGAAGTGCCTCGAGAAAAAGATCAGGACAATCTGCCCGTGCTGACGTCTTCGCCCGGCGAACTCATTGCTTTCAGCGACATGCTGGGCAGCGGTCAGCAACACTTGGTGCGCATTCGTCACGATGAAGTGAAGTGCTGGCCAAATCTGGGCCGCGGGCGTTTCGGCAAAGGTCGGGTGCTTGGCTCGCCGGGCCTTGCGTATGAGGCGTTCGATGCTTCGCGGGTTCGACTGGCGGATTTGGACGGCTCGGGCTCTACAGACCTGATCTACCTCGAATCACGGCACGCGCTCATCTTCATGAACCGCAGCGGCAGCGGGTTTTCGCCGCCGGTCAAGCTGCCCTGGCCCGAGGGCGTGCGCTTTGACGGATTGTGTCAGGTGAGTTTCGACAACCTGCTCGGGCTCGGCTGCTCCAGCCTGATACTGAGCACGCCGCACACGACACCCCGTCATTGGCGCTACGATTTTGTCAGTGCAAAACCTTATTTGCTGATCGGCGCCAACAACAATATGGGCGCCGCCAACAGCATCTGCTATCGCAGTTCAGCGCAGGAATGGCTGGACGAAAAAGTCGAGAAAATCGATGCCGGCAAGCCGCCCATCTGCCACGTGCCGTTTGCAATGCATGTGGTTTCGGAAACCGCGCAGCTCGACGAGATCACGGGCAATCGCCTGATGCAGACATTTTCCTATCGCCAAGGCTACTACGACGGCGTCGAACGGGAATTTCGCGGCTTCGGCCTACTGCTGCAACTCGACAGTGAAAGCCATCCCGGCGATGCCTCGATGGAAGGCCTCACCACGCCATGCCTGACGAAGAGCTGGTTTCACACGGGGCAAGCGGTGGACATGTCCAGTGACGGTTTCGACGAGACAGACAAACACGCCACGCACCCGGGCCGCGCACTGCTTTGCCAATACCAGACCACCACGAATAGTGATGCTGCAATCGCGTCGCCCGACCCGGCGACCACTTTGGAAATGGCCCGCGCCCAGAGCGGTCATTTGCTGCGCACAGAGGTCCTTGCGGTCGAGCCAAACCTGGGAACCCGTACGCTTTATTCCGTTCAGGAAAACCGTTATCGGGTTCGCCTGCTGCAAGCAGCGCAAGGTAAGCACCACTACGCGCGGATGTTGCCTTCAGTGCTGGAGTCAATCAGCTATCAGTACGAAGGCATCTCCGACGACCCGCAATGTCAGCACACTTTCAATCTGCGGCATGACCAGTACGGCGCCGTGATCCACAGCCTGAGCGTGAACTGCGCCAGACGTACAACCGCAGCCGATCCGCCACCCTTCAGCGATAGCGATCAACAGCAATGGTGGCGCGACGCTCATGACCCAGCGCAACAGTTTTATTACCTGAGCGAATCCCGTGCCGAATTTATTCATCTGGATACGCCCCAAGGGTGGCGACTGGGGTTGCCTTATCGCCAGCGCACCCAAGCACAGAAACGACCCAAATCGCCGGAGTATGGCGGGCTGTCGGCACAAGCCTTGACGTACGAAAAAGTGCTCGATTGGGTCAGTGAGTCGACTTGGGCTAACCAAAGTGATCTGACCGGTCTTTCGTTGCAGCGCTATCAGCACACCACAACCGGAGAAACCCTGGAGGACGGTGTCGCGCACTTCGAGGCCCTTGCTGATTTTCTGCAGACTGCCGAGCTCGACGAAACGGCGCTGAGCGCTTTCGACGTGTTACCGCAGGAGAGTCGCCCCACAGCAGCGCTGTTAAGCCAACTGGGCTATCAACGCATGACGGATTTTTTTTCCGAATCCACGCCTGCAAGAAAATTCTGGTCGATCAAAAGCTCGTTCGCCACCTACGCCACCCTGGCGGGCCACTTCAAAATCAGGCGTTTTCAACCGAGCAAGAGCCACGGCGTGACCGAGGTTTTCTACGATAAATATCACTGCATGACCACCGAGTTCAGGCTGCCCGATGGCTGCACCACTAAAGCAACTTACGACTATCGCTCATTCGTACCACTGCGCATCGTCGACCCGAACGGCAACGTTCAGGAAGCGCGCTACGACAATTTCGGCCGTTTGCTGTGCAGCACTTTTTACGGCACTGCAGGCAATATACCCGTCGGCTTCAAACCGATCTCTGAGTACCAGCGTCCGGACTTCATCACCCCGGACGATGCCATTGCAGACGCTAAAGCAGCATTGCAAAAAACCGCCAACGCTACATTTGTAGCGCCGTTCAGCTGGATGGGATGCGTCTCTAAGGCGGCAATCAAAGAGGCTGACTGGCTGGCGCGCTGTATCACCAACGGCGATTTGCTGCACGGCGGTTTCATTTGCAACCGTGGGCGAGATCGTCTGGCGGGGCTTGCGGACGTTTCTGCCGATGACAAGAAATTAAAGCTCGAAATCGACAAGTCGCCCCGAGAGCCGGTGCACGCGGCCACGCTGAGCGCCGATCGTTTTCCCAACGACATGCAGCAGCAAATCCGCATCAGCGTAACGTGCCTGGATGGCTTCGGCCGAACATTGCAGAGCAAGCAACTTGTTGAACCCGGTCTCGCTTACACGGTGAATGCAACGGGTGGTCTGACGCAGGAAAACGAGAAACCGCTAGAGCAAGTCGCAGCGATGCGCTGGCGGACAAGCGAACGGGTTGAATACAACAACAAAGGATTGGTCATCCGTACTTATCGGCCCTATTTTGCCAATCACTCCAAGTACATCAACGATGTGGCTTTAAGGCAGTTTGGCCATTACGACTTGCAGTTTTACGATGCACTGGGGCGGCCAACCCGAACACGCCTTGCAGGCGAAGCTTCCTTCATGCGGAGACAGACCCGACATCCTTGGTACACCATCGAGGAAGACGAGAACGATACGCTCGAGGCGATTTCGCCGAAGACACCGGCCACTTCCGGAGGTGACGCATGAGCGCGCAATTGCACCGCAAAACACCGACGCTCAATGTGATCGACAGCCGAGGTCTGACTGTTCGGCAAGTGGCTTACTGGCGCAGTGATGCAGCAAAAACTGCGCAGGCACGGGTCACCCGCCAGGAGCATGACGTTGCTGGACGGCCGATCGCACATTGGGACCCCAGACTGTTTGGCCAGACCACAAAAGCCAACCTGACGAACATCCATAGTTTGTCGGGCAAGTTGCTCAAGACGGACAGTGTGGACGCCGGGTGGCGTGTGAACTTGCCCGGGGACGCCGGCCACGTATTACGTAGTTGGGATCAACGCGGCAGCTATCAGCAGACAACTTACGATATCCAGCTCAGGCCTATTTGCATTGAAGAGCAAGCAGTCGATCAAGTATTACGCGTGGTCGAGCGATTGAACTATGGCGACAATTCGCAAGCCTCTGCGGCGAGCAATTCGTGCGGCGCACTGACCCGTCACGATGACAACGCTGGGACGCTGCTGATCAGCGAATATGCACTGTGCGCCAAGCCGCTGGCTCAGACGCGACGCTTCCTGCTTGATCCGCAGTTGCCCGATTGGCCTGCCAATGCGATCGACCGAGACGGCTTGCTTGAAGAGGGAGATGGCCACGAAACGACCTGGGGATATGACGCACTGGGCGAGTCCGTTCAGCAAGTGGATGCCGGCAAACATCAGCAGGGCTTTGAATTTGATGTCGCGGGCCAACTCAAAACAATCAGCCTGCTGATCAAAGATACAAAGGTAGCAACGACCGTTATCAAGGATCTGGTCTACAACGCAGCCGGTCAGGTCGAATCGCAAACCGCCGGCAACGGCGTGACAAGCCGCGCGGTATTCGATTCCGCCAGCGGGCGCATGACATCCCTCAGTGCGTCCGTGTCCACGAGCACTTTGCAGGATTTGCACTACACCTATGACGCGGTCGGGAACGTGCTGCGAATCGAGGACAAAGCGCAACCGGTACATTTCGGCAGTAATCAGAAAGTCAAAGCGATCAGCGCGTTTACTTACGACAGCCTGTACCAGTTGACTTGTGCTACGGGTCGGGAATCGGCGGTCCAGACAACTCAACTCCATCTCGCCGCCACCAGCAGGTCACCGATTGATGCGCAGCAACTGTTCAATTACAGCGAACATTATCAGTATGACGCCGGCGGCAACCTGACCGAACTACGGCACGCTCGCGACGGCAACAACTACACCAGAACATTCAAGGTCGCCGCTGCAAACAATCGCCTGCAATCCTGGAACAAAGGCGATACCACGCCCGATATAACGTCGGGCTTCGACGCCGGCGGAAACCAGCAGCAACTTAACCCGGGCCAGGTATTGGAGTGGAACACCCGCAATCAGCTCAGCAGCGTGATGCTGGTCGCGCGTGCAGAGGGACGCGACGACATCGAGCGCTATTACTACGACAGCAGCGGTCAACGTGTACGAAAGGTGCAAACAACTCATGCGGCATCCATCGTTCACCATCGAGAAGTCCGCTATCTGCCGGGACTCGAAATCCGCACCCGCAGTAACGAGCGACTGGAGGTCATCACCCTGCAAGCCGGTCGGTGCAGCGTACGTTATCTGCACTGGACCACTGGCCGACCGGCCGGTATCACTGCAGATCAAATGCGCTACAGCCTTGATGATCACTTGGGGTCGAGCTCGCTGGAACTCGATGACCAGGCCTGGCTGATCAGTCAGGAAAGTTACCTGCCGTATGGCGGAACGGCCTGGGCAGCATCGCGTTCGGCACTAGAGGCGGACTACCGGACCATTCGTTATTCCGGAAAAGAACGCGACGCCAGCGGACTTTATTACTATGGGCACCGTTATTACGCACCGTGGTTACAACGCTGGATCAGTCCTGATCCTGCCGGGGCAATCGATGGTTTGAATCTGTATTGCATGGTTGGAAACAACCCGGTGAGATTCACTGACCCGACTGGCATGAATAGGCAAGAGTCGCTGAATTACCTCGATCTTGCAGATGCCAACCTCAGCAAGATTCCAGGGTATGTAGAGGGGCAGTCCCGGAACGACTTTGTTGATGCGGCACTGCGAAATTCCGCAAAAGCGAAACGGCACTATCAAATTTTCAAACAGGATGTAATGAATGCAGTAGGCGAAGCGAACACCAACAGGACTAAAACCTTTAACCAGTTGAGAAACCTGACCAAGCCTTGGCGTTACGATCGGGCAAGATTTTCCGATCCTGTCTTGACGTCTGCTTTGCTGGACAAACATACCGCGTTCTCAGCAATAGGAGGGGATGATGATGACCTTCCCATGACTGCATTCCATAATTTTCCCGGAAGCTTGAGCCGTACTAACCCTTTCCCGGGTATTACATTTCACAATGCGCGGGAAGGTGAGGAGGACACTTTTCACGTTTCAAACCTCAGCGCTTTCATGAAGGGGGTCAGGAGCGCCTACAGTAAAAACAAGATTTCGCTACATGGTTTTTTTCGTAAGCGAATTGCCCGTCACGTAACAGAGCAAAGAAAGCTCCCGGTGAGTGCAGGCATTCCCGGGTTGCATGCTGAAGTGGTCGCTGCGAATGCCTGGATGATTCTGGGGCCGCGTAGCCGCTTGAACCAGCGGCTTTCGTATGCACGCATATTCACAGCTCGCTTGCAAAAACGCGGTCGGGGCAATGATTTCCCAGCCTGTTTTAATTGCAGTGCAATACTGCCCCCGTTTGTCAGTGTGGTTACTGGAAGAAGAGTTACCAGCCGCTAGCTCGCTTGGGAGATCTCGTAGCCTGACGGCTATGCCCTCCACCCAAGGGCATGGCCGAATCTGCTGCGGAGCGTGCACGCAATGATTAGCGGAATCCGGCACACAAATGCCCTTTTCGCGCCAGAAACCGCCCTTCCCTCCTCCCGCTCGCCTGACCTTCCCAGTAACTCAAAACCCCGTTAACCCACACACCATCAATACCCTCAGCCGCCCGCTGCGGATCAGTGAAATCGGCAACATCGCGAATGGTCAGCGGATTGAACAAGACCAGGTCGGCCCAATATCCCTCACGGATTACCCCGCGTTGCTGCAAGCCAAAGCGTGCTGCCGAGAGCCCGGTCATTTTGTGCACCGCCGTGTGCAGCGCAAACAAACCAACGTCGCGACTGTAATGCCCAAGCACCCGTGGGAAAGCGCCCCACAAGCGCGGATGCGGGAACGGGTCTTCGGGCAAGCCGTCAGAGCCGACCATCGATAACGGATGCGCGAGTATTTTTCGTACGTCCGCCTCATCCATTCCGTAATACACCGCGCCGGCGGGCTGCAAGCGGCGGGCGGCATCGAGCAGCGGCACGTTCCACTCGGCAGCAATGTCGATCAAATCACGCCCGCCGAATTCCGGGTGCGGCGTGGACCAGGTGATGGTGATGCGATGAGCGTCGGTGACCTGCTTGAGGTCCAGGGTCGAAGAGCTGGCCGCGTAGGGATAACAGTCGCAGCCGACCGGGTGAGATTTGGCCGCCTCCTCAAGCGCGGCAAGCAGCTGCGGGCTGCGTCCCCAGTTACCGGCGCCAGCACATTTCAGATGGGAAACAATCACCGGGGACCTGGCGTGTCGGCCAATCTGAAACGCTTCATCCATGGCCTCCAGCACCGGCTCGAATTCACTGCGCAAATGGGTGGTGTAGACCGCACCGAACGCTGCCAGCTCTTCGCTGAGTTGCATGACTTCATCAGTGGATGCCGAGAAGGCGCTGGCGTACGCAAGCCCGGTGGATAACCCCAACGCGCCAGCCTCGAGACTCTCACGCAACTGCTTGCGCATCGCGGCGATTTCTTCCGGCGTCGCCGTGCGCAACAGGTCATCGAGATGATTGCTGCGTAACGCGGTGTGGCCGACCAGTGCAGCAACGTTCAGCGTGGTGTGCGCCGCTTCCACGGCATCGCGATAGTCGCGAAAAGTCGGGTAAACGAACGCAGCGGCCGTGCCGAGCAGGTTCATCGGATCGGGTGGATCGCCCTTCAGACTCACCGGCGAAGCACTGATCCCGCAGTTACCGACGATCACCGTGGTCACGCCCTGACTGAGCTTGGGCAACATCTGCGGCTGCCGGATAACGACCGTGTCGTCATGGGTGTGCACGTCGATGAAGCCCGGCGCCAGCACCCGGCCCGCGGCGTCGATTTCTTCGCTGGCGCAGGCGTCGTGCAAGTCGCCGATGTGCTCGATGCGACCGGCAAGAATCGCCACGTCGGCGGTATAACCGGGGGTGTTGCTGCCGTCGATAATCAGCGCGTTACGGATCAGCGTGTCGTACTTCATGTCAGTCTCCCAGCGGCAAGTGATCGTCGCCGCCGCGGTAGTCGTCGAGGGCGAGTTTGATCCGCCGCAGACGTTCTTGATTGTCTTCAGGGTGGGCCAGCGCGAGCTCGGTGGCGAGCACGTCGATGGCCAGCAGCATGCCGTAGCGCGCAGCGGTCGGCTTGTAGATAAATGAGGTTTCCGCGCCTTGCAGCGGCAGCAGCACATCGGCCAGTTGCGCCAGCGGCGAATCGGTTCGGGTGATCGCCAGAATCGGTGCACCGTAGCTGCGGGCGAGTTCGACGGCTTCGAGCAATTCCGGGGTGATGCCGGTCAGCGAGCAGACAATGACAGCGTGCTCGGCGCCGAGGCTGGCGGCGGTGACGCGCATCATCACCGGGTCGTGGCACACCGCAATCGGGTAGCCGAGACGCACCAGGCGCACCTGCAATTCGTCGCTGCACAGGGTCGAGCATCCGCCCATGCCGAACGCGTGAATCATCCGCGCCTTGCCGAGCAATCTGACCGCATCGGCAAAACGCGACTCGTCGAATGCCGACAAATGCTGGCGCAACGTCGACTCGATATCGCCGACGATCTGCCGGTAAAACGCCGACTGTTCAGGCGTGCCTGCCGGATCGAGAAAACGGCTGCCGACCCCGCTGGCCTGAGCCAGTTGCAGGCGCAGGTCGCGCAAGTCACGACAACCGACGGTGCGCGCAAATCGCGAGAGCGTCGCGGTGCTGACTTCCGCGCGTTGCGCCAATTCATCGAGGCTGGCGGCCGAGGCAAACCCGACGTCATCGAGCATCAGGCGGGCGATGCGGCTTTCGCCAGCGCTGAATGAGTCCTGACGGGCGCGGATCTGATAAAGGATGTCCAAGGCAGCGGCTCCGGTTAGATCAGGTATGAAAGGCCGACGGTCAGCCCGAAAGCCACCACCGAAATGATGGTCTCCAGCACTGTCCAGGTCTTGAAAGTCTGGGCAACAGTCATGTTGAAGTATTCCTTGATCAACCAGAAGCCGCCGTCATTGACGTGGGAAAAGATAACCGACCCCGCGCCCGTCGCCAGCACCAGCAGCTCCGGATGCGGATAACCCAGACCAATGGCCACCGGCGCGACAATCCCCGACGCGGTCGTCATCGCCACCGTGGCGGAGCCGGTGGCGATGCGCATCAGCGCCGCGAACAGCCAGCCCATCAACAGCGGCGACAGGTGAAATTCGTGGGCCAGACTGACGATCTGATCGGTGACGCCGGCGTCCACCAGAATCCGGTTCAAGCCTCCGCCCGCGCCGACCAGCAAGGTGATGCTGGCGGTGGGTGCCAGGCATTCGTTGGTGAATTTGAGGATCGATTCACGGCTGAAGCCCTGGGCGATGCCGAGTGTCCAGAAGCTCAACAAGGTCGCCAGCAGCAAGGCAATGACCGAATTGCCGATGAACAGCAAAAACTGATTGAAACCGCTGCCGGGCGTCGAGATCAGGTTGGCCCAGCCACCCACCAGCATCAGCACCACCGGCAGCAGAATGGTCGCCATGGTGATGCCGAAACCCGGCAGTCGAGCGCGCGGTTCACGGTCGAGAAACTGTCGTTCGAGCGGGTTATCTGCCGGCAATTGAATACGCGGCACGATAAATTTGGCGTACAAGGGACCTGCGATGATCGCCGTCGGAATGCCGATCAAAATCGCGTAAAGCAAGGTCTGCCCCACCGACGCCTGATACGCCTGCACCGCCAGCATCGCCGCCGGGTGCGGTGGCACCAGCGCATGCACCACCGAGAGCCCGGCGACCATCGGCAAACCGACCATCAGAATCGACACGCCGACGCGCCGCGCAACGGTAAATGCAATCGGCACCAGCAGCACAAAACCGACCTCGAAAAACAGCGGCAGCCCCACCAGGAACGCAATGCAAACCATCGCCCAGTGCGCGTTCTTCTCGCCAAAGCGATTGATCAAGGTGCGCGCCATCTGCTCGGCGCCTCCGGACTCGGCCATCATCTTGCCGAGCATCGTCCCCAGCGCGACTACCAGCGCAATATGCCCCAGTGTTTTGCCAACTCCCGCCTCGTACGCGCCGACCACACCGGACGGCGGCATCCCGGCCAGCAGGGCCAAACCGATGGAAACCAGGGTGATGACAATGAAGGGGTTGAGTCGGTAACGGGCGATCAGAACGATCAGCGCGATGATGGCGACGGCGGCATACACCAGCAGCCAGTAGCCGAAGGAAACGGTCATGCGGTACTCCTCGAAAGGGTCACGTCGAATGGTTTATGAAACTCATAAATCATTTCGAGAGGTGATTTTCAAACGAGGTGAAAGTAATTTTCGCGGAGAGGTAAAGGTTGTCGCGTAGAGGTATGTCAGCGCACGGGATATGAAAATCACACGACGTTATTTACATCGTCTGATCTCCATATCGCACCCGCTGCAGACATTCAGTGTTTTATGTAACCGAACAGATATCCCAACCCGAGACCGAGAGTGTTCGCAGCCAGAATCGTACGTCCATTGGTTTGTGTCCGGACGAATACCTGCTGCGCAAGCAGTGAATACTCTTTTTCTTCGATCAAGCCATTAACCCCGAAGGGGCGATCAATGACGCCATGGGCTTCATACCGGACCATATAGAGGCGGTTAGGTCCGCCAGCGCAGACAATTTTCCCGTCGGCCTGGATGTGGGCGTCGAGCCATCCACTGCCCAGTTCCTCTGGAAATGAAGTCGACACCGGCTTGCCGTTATTGAACTCGGGATAACCATCACCGCTGCTGTCGAAACCGACTAGAACAGCCCAATCCTTTTCGCCGCTGATCTGTCCGACACCGATGACGTTGTCTTCGGCGGCGGCGAGTAACGCGTTGAAAGTCACCGCTGCGTTCTCGACCTGCATGGTCGAGAATCCTGGAACGTCCCCCTTACCGAACGTTATGTCCAACAAACCTGCGTCTGAATAGCGCGCGACGTAACCCTGCACATCAGAGCCTGCTGGCTGGGCGCCGCCCGCGACCAGAATCTGCTTGTCGGCCTGAACTCTCAAACCGTTGGCCGTGGTGCTGATAAAGGCCGCATGCTTGATTTCGAGCAGGCCGCTCTCGTTAAAACTACGGTCGAGATTGCCTTGACTGTCGATGCGAACAAGTAGACCGGTGAAGTGAATGCCATTCTTGTAATTGGCGCTGACGAGGACTTTTCCATGAGGCAGCAAGTGCACGCTGCTGGAATCGGCCTCCAGCATGCCAAGGTGGGTGGGCTCGATCACCACATGTCCCTCGTCGCCAAAACCACGGTCAATCGAGCCTTGGTCGGTAAAGCGCGTGATCACCAGAATTCGCGGCCCGTCAGCAATCCGGCGCAACCAGCCCAGCATGATGATGAAACCAGGGGCTTGAAACGCGACTTTACCCGCACCGCAATCGTAGCTGCCGGCAATGCTGCCGAGTGCCAACCCCTGATCGGCGAATGTTGCGTCGAGGTTACCGTTGGCTTCAAGACGGATCAGGCCGAAGTGGCTTACCAGATTGCGAGCCAATGAAGCCGCGATGAGGATTTTATCGTCGCTCAACACGTCAATGCCTTTCACTTGACGATCAATGTCGAGGTCGTGAGGAAGCATCCCAAGGTTGAATTCACTGTTGACGCCAAACAGGGGGTCGCGGTGAGCGGACGGAGCGAAAGATGCGGGGCGATCGGAAGTGGTTTCCATCTGGTTTTACCTTAGTGATGAAGTCTGTTGAAAAGAACATCACCAATAATCGCTATCTCTGCAGTCTTGATTCACCGCTGCACCGCTCGATCAGATAAAGCGCGTTTATCAGTTCGAGAATTCTCCGGGCTGGCAGCCGGCCTTGTCTACTGTCAGATCTGACAGTAGACAAGGCCGTTGGGCTGACCCAGTGTTCAGTCGTGATTGACGCGAGCACGCTTGAGCAGCTTCTTGCAGCGCTCCGACAAGTGCAGCACGCGCAGGTGTTTGCCGGCCTTTGCGTAGCGCTCGCGCAAGGTCATCAGCGCGGCGATGGCCGAGTAGTCGACGAAGCTCAGGTGCCGGCAATCGATCGTCACCACAGCGGGATCATTGGCCGGGTCGAACTGGTTGAGAAACGGCGTGGTCGAGGCAAAGAACAGCGTACCGTGCAGATGATAGAGCTTGCTGCCATCGGCCTCGAGGTGCGCGTCGGCATACAGCTCGCGCGCCTGCTGCCAGGCGAAATTGAGTGCCGCGATGACGATGCCGCAGAGCACCGCCGTCGCCAGATCGGTGAAGACGGTGATGATCGTGACCGCGACGATCACCAGTACGTCGTTCAGCGGCACTTTGTTCAGCACGCGCAGCGACGCCCAAGCGAAGGTTTGTTGCGAGACCACGAACATCACGCCGACCAGTGCGGCCAGTGGAATGCGCTCGATCAGCGGTGACAGGAACAGGATGAACAGCAGGATCAGCCCCCCCGCCATCACTCCGGACAACCGCCCGCGGCCACCGGAACTGAGGTTGATCACGGTCTGGCCGATCATCGCGCAACCGCCCATGCCGCCGAACACACCAGAGACCATGTTCGCCGCGCCCAGCGCCACGCATTCGCGATCGGGGAAGCCACGGCTTTCGGTGATTTCGTCGGTGAGGTTGAGGGTCAGCAGGGTCTCCAGCAAGCCGACCAGCGCCATCAGAATCGCGTAAGGCGCGATGATGCGCAGGGTTTCCAGAGTCCATGGAATGTCGGGCAGGGCGAAGGTCGGCAAGCCACCCGCGATGTGCGCCATATCGCCCAAAGTGCGAGTGGGCAGGCCGAGCAGGTACACCGCCAGCCCTACGCCGAGGATCGCCACCAGCGCTGGCGGCACAGCGCGGGTCAAACGCGGCAACAGGTAGACAATGGCCATGGTCGCAGCGACCAGCCCTGCCATCAGGTACATCGGCGGGCCGGTCAGCCAGCTTTCGCCGTTCTTGAAGTGTTCAAGTTGCGCCAGCGCAATGATGATCGCCAGGCCGTTGACGAACCCCAGCATTACCGGGTGCGGCACCATTCGTACCAGTTTGCCCAGCTTGAGCAACCCGAACGCGAGCATGATGAGGCCGCCGAGCAGGACGGTCGCGAGCAGATATTGAACACCGTGTTGCACCACCAACGCGACGATCACGACCGCCATCGAACCGGCCGCCCCTGAAACCATCCCCGGCCGACCACCGAACAGCGCGGTCAGGGTGCAGATGATGAACGCGCCATAAAGCCCCATCAGCGGGTTGAGGTGGGCGACAAGGGCGAAGGCAATGCACTCGGGGAGCAAGGCGAAAGAGGTGGTGAGTCCAGCCAGGACATCGGCGCGCAGACGTTGTGGTTTCATGGGGGCGGGACACGGCGAGGAAATGAGGTGCGGATGTTACGGAATTGAGGCTGGCGGGGCCAGTTGCTGAGAATCTGAAAATGCCTTCGCGAGCAGGCTCACTCCTACAATAGGTCTTCAATAAACACAAATTTTGTGCCCGACAGAAACCTACTGTAGGAGTGAGCCTGCTCGCGATGGCAACACCGCGGTCTAGCGTGAACTCAAACCATCTTGTCCCGAATCCACTCAACCACCGACGTCCGCTGCGGCGCCCAGCCGAGCAATTCACGCGCGTGCTTGCCGCGCACCCGGCTGTTGGAACCCAGACCATAGTTGGCCATTTCATAGCCCCACTCGGCCTCGGCCTCTGGCAACGGCCAGTCCTGCGGTGCACCCAGTTTCAACGCTTCGGCAATCGCGGTGGTCATCTCGATGAACGACGCCTCACCGCTTTCAACGAAGTAGAACGTGCCCGCAACGTTCTTGTTCAGCGCCAGCAGATACAGGGCAACCACGTCTTCAATGTGCACGTTGGACCAGATGTTCTGCCCCGTACCGACATGCCGCACCACCCCGCTTTTGCGCGCCTGTTTGAGCAGACGCGGCAACTGCACGCTGTCGCGCTTGACGCCCAGGCTGTGGCCGTAAATCAGCGTGTTGCAGATGACGGCCGAGTTCACACCGTCCTGCGCGGCGGCGAGGATCAGGTTATCGATGGCCACGCGATCGGCCTTGTCGGCGGTCGGTTCCGGCAGGTTGTTTTCGTGATAGATGACGTCACTCGATTTGCCGCCCGACGCATCGCCGACGATGCTCGACCCACTGGTGTGCAGAAACACTTTATGCGAGCCGCGCAATGCATCAAGCAACGCTTCGACCGCCCCGCGATGGTCACTGCTGGCGGCGTTGATCACGGCGTCCGCAGCGCGAGCCTGTTCAGCCAATAGTGCGCTGTCGTCAAGAGTGCCGATCACCGGCGTGATGCCCAGCGCGCTCAATTCATTGGCTTGTTCGACGCTGCGTACCAGGCCCGCGACTGTGTGGCCGGCCCGGACCAAACCGGTGGCGATGGAGCCGCCGATGAAACCTGCGGCGCCGGTAACGAATACGTTCATGGAGAAACTCCCTGCGTGGATAAGTGATGCAGCGAGTATCCGGCAGTCACCGCTGCCGAAAAATCCCCGCTGACCCAATTCACTCTTGCGCACGAGTCACGAATCAGCCGGCGAAATCAGCGAGCGCATACTTGGCCAATTTGCCTTGGATGAAGTCCAGGAAGCACTGAATCCGCAAGGCTAGCTGCGAATTTCGGTAGTACACCGCGTTGATCGGCTGACGATAGCCGCTGTTGAACTCCGCCAGCACCGCCACCAGACGCCCGGCGCGGATGTCTTCGATGGTCATGAAATGTGACAGGCTGGCGATGCCCTGGCCTTCGACCGCCAGGTGTCGCAAGGTTTCGCCGCTGGATGCGCTGATCGACGCCTCGATCGGCCACCGATCGCCATGCACATGACGCAGCGGCCACTGATTAAGCCCTTCGTTTTGGGTGAACCCCAGCAAGGTATGGTTGGCCAGATCGGCCACTTGCGCCGGGCTGCCGTGTTGTTCCAGGTAAGCCGGGCTGGCGACGATGTGCAGCGGACTGCAGCCCAGAGACCGCGCATGCAGCGTCGAGTCGGCCAGCGCGCCGATGCGGATGGCGATGTCGGTGCTTTGCTCGAGCAGGTCGATGATCAGGTCGTTGCTGTTGAGTTCCAGTTGAATGTCCGGATACAGCCGGCGGAACTCATCGATGTACGGCACGATGGCGTGCAGCATGAACGGTGCGGCGGCATTGATGCGCAGACGTCCGGACGGAGTTTGCTGGCGCGAGGATAGACGCTCTTCGAGCTCAGCCATCTGATCGAGAATCAGCTTGGCGTGTTCGAAAAAGTATTTGCCCTCTTCGGTCAGGTCCATGCGTCGCGTGGTGCGGTTGATCAGCGTGGTGTCGAGTTTCGCCTCAAGCCGTGACAGCGTGCGACTGACTGCCGATGGCGTTTGCCCGACCTGATCGGCGGCGGCGGAAATCGACCCGCACTCAATCACGCAGACGAAAATCTGCAATTCATCGGATCTGGCTTTCACGTGTGTCCTCTTTCGCTGATCGGCGTCTGGACATCGCAAAGATCGCAGCCTGCGGCAGCTCCTACAATGGTTGGCACTGTGCCTGTTGACATGTAGGAGCTGCCGAAGGCTGCGATCTTTCCGGCCGTTGCGACGGATAGTAGCCGAGGGTTACACATTAAGGCCAAACACTGCCTTCAGGTGCTGTTCATAGCGCGCCACATCGGCCTCGATGTTCGGTCGCTTCATCACGTCCACACAAAGGAACGTCGGCAACCCGGTCATGCCGAGGAATTCATTGGCCTTGTGAAAAGGAAAGTACACCGCGTCCACGCCTTTGGCTTCAAAGAAGTCAGTGGGGTCATCGAAGGCTTGCTGCGGCGCGTTCCAGGTCAACGACAGCATGTATTGCTTGCCGTGCAACAAGCCGCCGCTGCCGTATTTTTGCGATGCATCGGAGCGGGTCCGGCCATCGCTGGCGTAGAGGCTGCCGTGGCCTTCGGTGAAGACTTCATCGAGGTATTTTTTCACGGTCCACGGTGCGCCCATCCACCAGCCCGGCATTTGATAGATGATCACGTCGGCCCAGAGGAATTTGGCGACTTCTTCGGCGAGGTCGTAACCCTCGTCGATAAACGTGGTTTTAACATCGACACCGCCCCGGTCGAGCACGCTCAGTGCGGCTTCGTGGAGGGTGGTGTTGTAGCGCCCGTTGGAATGCGCGAATTGTTTGCCGCCGTTGAGCAAGAGGACTTTTTTCATGAGAGAGCTCGCAAGGTCAGGAAATCGGATGGCGGCAGATTAACGGCCTGCCTCGCGCGGAATAAGCCCTGATTCGGCAAAATTAATTTGACCTGCAAGCACGAATGCCTAGCTTATTATTGCCTCAGCATTCGTTCACGTTGATAAAACGTTCAGTCCTGCTGCCGCTATCCGCTGATCAACAAGTGTCCGCCAAGCGCGCCGAGGCCAATGAAAAACACACGCTTGAACAACCGGGCGCTGATCCGCTGGCGCAGCCATTGCCCGAGCAACATGCCGAGCACGGCCGGGATGAGCGCCAGCAATGACGCGCCTAACTCGCCGCCACCTAGCGTGCCACGCCACAGCAGGCCGCCAGCGAGCGCTAGAGTCGATACCGTGAAGGACACGCCAAGCGCCTGCACCAGTTCATCCTTGCTCAACCCGAGTGCCTGCAGAAACGGCACTGCCGGGATCACGAAGACGCCGGTGGCCGAGGTGATAATGCCGGTGACGGCGCCGCAGATCGGCCCGAGCCAGATTTCGGTCCGACTGCCGACGCGCAAGGTCGGCAGGAACAATCCGCTCAGCGCATAGAGCAGCAATGCGCCGCCCAATCCGCGCACGACCCAATGACTGTCGGCCATATCGATCCACAGCGTGCCCGCACCGGTGCCGATGAAGATCGCTAGCAGCATCGGCCACAGGCGTCGCAACAAAACG
Organism: Pseudomonas sp. TMB3-21; assembly: GCF_054898145.1. Taxonomy (NCBI): domain Bacteria; kingdom Pseudomonadati; phylum Pseudomonadota; class Gammaproteobacteria; order Pseudomonadales; family Pseudomonadaceae; genus Pseudomonas; species Pseudomonas sp. TMB3-21. The sequence goes on from NZ_CM142718.1 coordinate 868,441, forward strand.
GACAGATGCCCGCCGAATGCCAGTTGCCAGAGGTTGGTCACGGTCGCGGGAATGATCAATAAGCCGCAGCCTGCGAAGGCGCCATAGCCAGACCCAGCAGCCCCATGGCCACGGTCGGCAGGCCGAGGCCGATGACACCTTTGATCATGCCTGCGAGCAGGAACGTCGCAATGACCAGCAGCGATAGGGTCAAACCGAGATTGTGATAAAAATCGAAAAGGATATTCATGGGCCTATCCTGAGCCAGGAATGGTTGCGTGAAAATGTGCCATATACTTAGGCTGCCTCTCGGTTTGCCAGAGGCTGGAGCAATGGCTGATGTCACCGGCGCCTTCGCGGGCAACACACCTCCCGGAATTGTAAACATGCACTTCGACCTGACCGACCTGTGCCTCTACCTGAACATTCTGGACAGCGGCAACATCACCGCCGGCGCTGCGCGCAGTCATCTTTCGCTGGCGGCGGCCAGTGCGCGAATCCGCGCGATGGAGGCCTCGTTCGGTGTCGACTTCCTGCTGCGCGGCCGTCGTGGCGTCACACCCACTCCCGCTGGAAGAGCCTTGGCCCATCACGCCCGCATCCTCCTGCAACATGCCGAACACTTGCAGCAGGATCTCGCTGAGTACGCGGTCGGTGTAAAAGGCCAGGTGCGCCTGTTATGCAACACCACTGCAATCACCGAATACCTTCCGGAAGTTTTGGCGGACTTCCTGCGCACGCATCCCAACCTCGACATCGACCTGCAGGAAATGCCCAGCCAGCGCATCACCCACGCCTTGCGCCAAGGCGCGGCCGACCTCGGTATCGTCTCTGACGCGGTGGACACCCAGGGACTGGAAACCCTGCCTTTTCGTGACGATCCGCTGGTGCTGATCATGCCTGCGGACCATGCCCTCGCGGGCGAGCCTCCTCCCACTTTCAGCGACACGCTTGCACACGATTACGTCGGCCTCGCCGCTCATAGCGCCTTGGCGGTGTACCTTGAGGAACAGGCGCTGCATATTGGTTCGCGCCTGCGGATACGCATTCGCGCCGACGGTTTCGACGGCGTGATGCGTATGGTCGCTCGCGGGGCGGGGCTGGCGATCGTGCCACTGGCGGCGGTCGAGCGCAGCGCCAGCAGCGTCAAGATCTTCGAACTGCGGGAGCCGTGGGCGCAACGCAAGCTTTTACTCTGCGCCCGTGACTTCGCCGCGTTGCCGGGCTATGCCAGGGCGCTACTGCAAGCGTTGACGCAGTAGCCGCAGCAATGCGCGTTTCTGGACAGCTCAATGTCGAGCACAGACAACTGATGGCTGGAGCGGCGCTATAGGGTGCGAGCTCTGTTCTCAAACCTGCTGCCCGGAGTCCACATGACCGCACCGATTACCGTTCTTCGCGACACTCACCCGCTGCCCGTCCTCGACGCCTGCAAGTGGGAAAAACTCGAAGGCGATCCGCACACCGTCAACCTCAACGCCTACACCAGCGAAGACGGCAGCAAGATCATGGGCACCTGGATCTGCACGCCGGGCAAGTGGTATGTGGAATACGTGAAGTGGGAATATTGCCACTTTCAGGAAGGCTACTGCGTGATCACGCCAGAAGGTATGGCGCCGATTCACCTGCGCGCCGGTGACATTTTCGTGGTCGAGCCCGGCATGAAAGGCACGTGGGAAGTGGTGGAAACGGTGCGCAAGTATTTCGTGTTTGCCTGATAAAAAACCGGGCCCTGTGGCGAGGGGGTTTACCCCCGTTCGGGGGCGAAGCCGCCGTAAAACCTGTCTGCGCGGTGTGGATGAGGAATGGGGAGCGCTTTGCACTCCAGCGGGGGCCAGCCCCCTCGCCGCAGGCAAGCCTCTTCTTCACGGGCAAACGCCTCGTCACAATCCCGGTTAAAGCTCTTATTGGGGCTTGCGATAGCCGTTGATGATCGCCGAAAAATCCTGCCCACCTTCTCCGCGCTGACTCATCGCCTGATACAACTGCTGCGCCACCGCGCCAAGCACTACCGGTTGATGCGCCTGACGCGCCGCCTCGGTCGCCAGGCCGAGATCCTTGAGCATCAACTCGGCACCGAAACCGCCGGTGTAACCGCGCGAGGCCGGCGCCGTTTCGACAATGCCCGGCCACGGGTTGTACATCTCCGAACTCCAGCAACGTCCGGTCGAGCTGTTGATGATGCCCGCCAGCACCTTGGTGTCGATCCCCAGCGCATCGCCCAGCGCCATGGCTTCACTGACGCCGACCATGGAAATGCCCAAAAGCAGGTTGTTGCAGATCTTGGCGATTTGCCCGGTGCCTACTTCGCCACAGTGAACGATGTTGCGGCCCATCTGCGCCAGCACGGGTTGCAGGGTGGCGAACAGTTCAGGCGTCGCGCCGACCATGAAGGTCAACGTACCGGCCGCTGCGCCACCCGTGCCACCGGACACCGGCGCATCGGCCACCATCACGCCCTGCCTGGCAGCGGCGGCAGCCACGTCGCGCGCCGTCTGCGGATCGATGGTGCTGCAATCCACCGCCGGCACGCCTTGGGCAATCCCCGCCAGCACGCCGTCTTCGCCCAGCCAGACGCTGCGCACATGCACGGCGGCGGGCAGCATGGTGATCACCAGTTCCGCGCCTAGCGCTGCTTCACGCGCCGACGGGCTGATGCTGCCACCCAGTTGCTCGAGCTCGGCGAGCACGGTTTTATTGAGATCAACCAGGCGCAGTGAATGGCCGGCCTTGATCAGGTTGCGCGCCATCGGCGCGCCCATGTTGCCCAGGCCGATAAAAGCGATCTTCATGTCCGGCTCCTTAACGCAAGTTGATGGTGGTGTTCACACCGTCGTTGACGCTGTCGTCATCGAACCAGCGACTGGTGACTGTCTTGGTCTGAGTGTAGAACTGCACCACTTGCTTGCCATAGGGGCCAAGGTCGCCAAGCTTTGAACCGCGCGAACCGGTGAAGCTGAAGAACGGCACTGGCACCGGAATCGGAATATTGATCCCGACCTGGCCGACATCGATTTCCGTCTGAAACTTACGCGCCGCCGCGCCACTCTGGGTGAACAGGCCAGTGCCATTGCCAAAGGGATTGGCATTGACCAGCGCGATCGCCTCGTCGAGCGTGTTGACTTCCAGCACGACCAATACCGGGCCGAAAATTTCCTGAGTGTAAATCTGCATGTCGGTGGTCACGCCGGAGAACAGTGTCGGGCCGACAAAGTTACCCTGCTCATAGCCAGCAACGGTGATGTCGCGACCATCGAGCTCCAGTTTCGCGCCTTCCTTGATGCCGCTTTCGATCAGGTCGAGAATCCGTGCCTTGGCGCGCTTGGAAATCACCGGGCCGACGTCGGTGCCCGGCTCGCTGCCGGCATTCACCTTGAGTTTCTGCGCCAGCGCTTTCAGGTCCGGCAGCCACTGCTTGGCCGCGCCCACCAGCACCACCACCGAGGTCGCCATGCAGCGTTGCCCGGCGGCGCCAAAACCGGCGCCGACCAGCGCATTCAACGCTTGTTCGCGATTGGCATCGGGCAGCACCACGGCGTGGTTTTTGGCGCCCATCATCGACTGCACGCGCTTGCCATGTTTGCCGGCCAGGTCGTACACATGCGTGCCGACGGCGGTCGAACCCACGAAGGAAACTGCCTTGATGTCTTTATGCGTGCAGAGCGCATCGACCACGTCCTTGCCGCCATGAACAACGTTAAGCACGCCGGCCGGAACACCAGCCTCGAGCGCCAGTTCGACCAACAACATGGTCGACAGCGGGTCCTGTTCGGACGGCTTGAGTACAAACGTGTTGCCGCAGGCGATGGCCATCGGGAACATCCACAGCGGGATCATCGCCGGGAAGTTGAACGGAGTGATGCCGGCGCAAACGCCGATGGGCTGGCGCAGGGTGTAGGTGTCGACACCGCCCGCTACGTTTTCGGCAAACTCGCCCATCTGCAGGGTGCCGATGGAGCACGCATGTTCGACCACTTCCAGGCCACGAAAAATATCGCCCTCGGCGTCGGCAATGGTTTTGCCCTGCTCGTTGCTGAGCACCACGGCAATGCGTTTGGAATGTTCGCGAATCAACGCCTGGAGCTTGAGCATGATGCGCATCCGCGCGCCGATCGGCGTCAGCTTCCAGGTCTGGAAAGCCTGATGCGCGGCGCTGATGGCGGCATCCACTTCCTGCGCGGTCGCGAAAGGCACTTTCGCCAGCACTTGCTGGGTGGCCGGGTTGACGATGTCGTGCCACTCGGTGGTCTGTGACTCGACCCACTCACCGTTGATCAACAGTTTTACCTGCTGAACGGTGGTCTCGTTTGGCGTGAGCGATACGTTCATGTTCTGGTCTCCTGGACATTGTTTTTATCGAGAGAACTTTCGGGGAGCCTGGGCGAGAAAATCGCCCTGCAATGAGGCGTGCGTCGCGAATTGGTTGTCGGACTGTTTTTGGAGTATAGATGTGCAAACTTCTAATAAGAACGCACATAAAAGCCGGTCCAACATGCAAAAAAACATCACGTCGTTAGGCTCCCTGAACTGGGATGACCTCAAGTTTTTTCTCGAAGTCGCCCGCACCCGCAAGGCCAGCACTGCGGCGAAACGCCTCGCGGTGGATTACACCACCGTGTCACGGCGCATCAGTTCGCTGGAAAGTGCTCTGGGCACATTGCTGTTCGAAAAGTCCCGGACCAGTGGTTTTGTCCTGACAGCAGAGGGCCAGCGATTGCTGGGTTATGCCGAATCGATCGAAAGCACGCTGCACATGGCTTGCGAGCAGGTATCCGGGTCCGGCGTTGCGTTGTCCGGGCACGTACGAATGGGCTGCACCGAAGGTTTCGGCAGCTTTTTCATCACCCCGCAGCTCAGCCATTTCGTCGACACCTACCCGGCGATTTCGGTGGACATCCTGCCGCTGCCGCACTTCATCAGCCTGTCCAAACGCGAGGCAGACATCGTCATTGCCCTGGAGCGTCCGGAGCATGGCCCATACGTCTGCTGCAAACTGTGTGACTACCGATTGCAGCTGTACGCGACCCAGGACTATCTCGACAAACACCCGCCCATCCGCCGCCCGGCAGATCTGGCTAAACATTCATTTATCAGTTACGTCGATGATCTGGCCTTCAGCTCGGAGCTGCTGTACCTGGCAAACGTGCTACCCGGCGCTAGCGCCAACCTGCGCAGCACCAGCGTGATCGCGCAATTCGTGGCGGCGCAGCAGGGGCGATCGCTGGCGATTCTGCCGTGCTTTTTGGCGGCTCAGGATTCTAGGTTGCTGCCGGTGTTGCCGGAAGAGGTGAATATTACCCGGCAGTTCTGGATGTACTGCCGCGAGGATTTAAGGAAGCTCAAGCGGATCACCCTGTTGTGGGATTACATCCGCTCAGTGACTGAGCAGAATCAGGGTTTGTTGATGGGCGAAGGGCGGGAGATGCTGTTTGCCGACTGACACTCTTTTAGGGAAGATGGCTTTCCCCGCGCCAGTTTTTAGCGCTGGTTATTGTTTATGGACGAAAGACACAAGGACGATGCTCAATGATTTCTTCTGCTCGACTGGGTGACAAACACGTCTGCCCATTGCCCGGCCACGGCACCACCCCTATCGCCTCTGCATCTGCTGACACCAACATCAACTTTATGGGCTCAGCCTGGGTTGGCGATACCTGTGGGTGTGGTGCAGTCATCACTACAGGCTTTCCTTCCATTCAGGTAAATGGCCGTCCCATGGCCCATTTAGGGAGCCCAACCAGTCACGGCGGGACAATCATCACTGGCTCAGGAGATGTCGGGGGTGGTTTTGTCATGGGGGACGCTGGTGGCGCAACGATCATCAACTTCATGGCGCTGGGAGCATTCCGGCCTGATGGGTCCGTGGACGACGAGAAGATGGCGACCTTGTTGGCCGACCCGAATCTCAAGGAAAAAGCCTTAGCGGCGAACGCGTTGGTTGATCCTAAGGCTGCCGGTAAGAAGCCTGTGGAGGGAGGTGTACCAAGCGATGGACCTGAAGGCTGCACGCATCCGAACATGATGGAGAAGCTGGCGACCTACATCGCAGACGAGATGAATAACAATATCCACCACTCCTCTGTTTTGAAGATGAAAGAGCTGCTCAGCTATGACGTCGCGGAAGAAACCCGTAAGCAAATGGACCTGCCTTGGTATGCCCAAGTTGGGAACAACAGTCCTCAAGCTATTGGCGCTTCTAACATGGCGGCGGCAATGGCCCGTAGGCCAAGGTTGTGATTGGGACCACAAACCAAAGATCCACGCGAAGTTCGGTAGATATCGCCACAGGCAAGGCAAGTACGACTACTACTACGATATTTGGTCCAACATTCACTACGGCTACGTTGGTATCGCGGGAGGACTCACCGAAGGCGTCCTTCTGGATGGCGCTGGGGCCGAGCAAATTATTTCAGATCAGCTTCGACGGTGGGAAGAGCAGATATTTGTCGCAAAGGATGAGCAAAGGCTCGAAGGGCCTCGTGCCACAGAAGGCGTAGAAGGGCTACGAGCCTGGGATGACGTCCCTGACCGAATTTCAAATAGTATCGGCATCAAACTCTTCAACGATTACCCACATGGGGGCGTCCCGCCACAAGCAATCATGGACGCAGTGCTTGCAGTCACACCGGAAGGATGGGGAGAGGGAGTCCGTATTCATGTATGCGAGAACTATTAAAGCCCGATATGTTATTGGGGCGCTCATTATTTTCCCATTGCTGTTTTGGTACGTGGCGACCCCGGTCGTGCGTGTCCACTACTCCAAAGATGGCACAGACGAGCTTCGGCTAATTTGGAACACGCAGCACAATATCCATAAAGAAAGGATGCTTCCGGGGCAAGCCACATTTGATACTGGGCATATATTCCCCAATGAGGAATTCTTTATGATGTTTGATTGGTGGTCTGACAAGGGGCTTCGGAGGTGCATCGACATCACGCCAAAATGGGGTAGCGCGTTAGATATCTACCTCAATGGAACAGGTCGCATCGACATCGCTAAAACCTCTCCTAACGTTATTGCCCGCTTGAAGGCGTGCGAGGGTGAAGCAGATCCTTTCCGCCCCTAAAGCGTCCTGTCAGCGTCACGGCAAGTTAGTATTCCAGCATCAACCCGCTCAAGCGCTTGACCTTACGCCGCACCGCTTCTTCGAACACACCGGTGCGTGGTTCGATCAAAGTGAACCAGTGCTTGGCCCGGGTAATGCCGGTGTAGATCAGCTCTTTGGTGAGAACGGGATTCAGGGCATCGGGCAAAATCAGCGCGGTGTGAGCGAACTCGGAGCCTTGGGATTTGTGCACCGTCATCGCGTAGACGGTTTCGACATCATTGAGCCGGCTCGGCAATACGAAGCGCACGCCGCCCTGGCCATCGTTACGCGGGAAAGCGACGCGCAATACCTGACGCCCCGCTTCGGGCCCCTCGCGCTCCGGCAGTTTCAGGGCGATGCCGATGTCGCCGTTCATCAGGCCCAGGCCGTAATCGTTGCGGGTCATCAGCACCGGCCGACCCTCGTACCACTGCTGGTTGCTGTCGATCAATCGGCCCTTGAGCAGCGCCTCGGTCACGCGCTGATTCAAACCTTCGACGCCCCACGGTCCCTTGCGCACCGCGCAGAGCAACTGGAAGGCGTCGAACGCCTGCAACACTTGCTGCGCCCAAACAGTCCAGCGCGAATCTTCGAGCGGACTGTCGAGCGCTGGCCGCTGGCTGCGCAGCAGGCTCAGGTAATGGCGATACCCTTGCGGCCCCTCGCCGTGGCCTTCGAGCAGCAAACGCTCCAGCGTCCGGTCGTGCTCACCTTTCAAGTGCAGGGAAAACACATCGGCGTGATTCCCTGCCTGCAGCAACTGGCGCGCTTCCTCCGCTTGCTGACGATTCACCCGACGCGCCAGCTGGCCGATTCCGCTGCCCTCGCCGAACCGGCGCGAATGTCGCAGCATGACGACCTGCTGAGCCAGCGGATGCGCTCCGTTGAGATCCTCCTGCAAATCGCTGCTCGTCAGGTTTTCACCACTGACCTGTTCCAGCCACTCGCGGGTTTTCGGGGTGTACCAACCGGCTTCGGCGTCACGGCACAGATCACCCAGCACGGCACCGGCTTCAACCGACGCCAACTGATCCTTGTCACCGAGCAGGACGAGTCGGGCATGGGCAGGCATGGCATCGAGAAGGCTGGCCATCATCTCCAGGTCAATCATCGAGGCTTCGTCCACCACCAGAACATCCAGCGGCAGGCGATTGCCAGCGTGATGGCGGAAGTGTCGGGTACCCGGTCGGCTGCCGAGCAGACGGTGCACAGTGGTGACATCCGAGGGGATTTTGCTGCGCACGGCGTCATCGACATCCAGCGTGCGAACTTGTTGACTGATGGACTCGGTCAGTCGCGCCGCGGCTTTGCCAGTGGGCGCGGCGAGACGGATGCGTAGCGGTTTGCCGGCTTCGACTGCGGGCGCTTGCAGCAACGCCAGCAAGCGCACGACCGTGGTGGTTTTGCCGGTGCCCGGGCCGCCAGTGACAATGCTGAATGCGCTGCGAGTGGCCAAGGCACAGGCGAGTTTTTGCCAATCCACCACCTCGCCCGGTCGTGCAGGTCCGAACAGCGCGGTAAGGCGTTCAGGGAGATCAGCCGGCATGCTTTCGTGCTCAGCCAGGCGCAGGCGCAACGCGTGGTCGATGCGGCGTTCATACGTCCAGTAGCGGCGCAGGTACAAGCGTGTACCGGAAAGCACCAAGGGTCGTTGCTGCGCGGTTTCGCTGGCATCGTCCGCAGATGCCACCAGGCTGCTTGACGCCAGCACTTTGCACCAGTGGGCGCCGTCGAGTGCCTCCAGCAATTGCGAAGGCAGCAGCATAGCGCCCCCTTGCACGTCGCCTTCCGGCGGCAAAGACAAAGCGAAGTCTGGTTCCTTCAGCGTTTCGAGCACGTCCAGGCACACATGGCCGTGGCCCAACTGGTGACTGGTCAACGCAGCGGCGAGCAAGACCAGGGGATCGTCATCCGGCGCCAGTTCGTGCAGAAACGCCACGAAGGCTTTGTCCAGCGCCCGCAGCCAGCCGCGCTCGACCCAGCGCGTGAGCATCTTCAGCAGATCATCGGCGCGGCTCAGCGGTGCCAAATTTGCGAGGCTTTCGGCAGCCAATGGCATCGGCAACAAATCGGCGAAGGTGCGGCTCACAGCAGTTCTCCCTGAACCCACGCAGGTTCGGCTTTGGGTTCCGGTTTACCTTGGAACAGACGATCCAGACGCTCGATCAACGCTCTTGGCGGACGGGCAAAGTACACACCCCGGCTTTGCGAACGCGTACCGCGCAGGAACAGATACACCGCGCCGCCCACATGCCGGTCGTAATCGTAATCGGCAAGGCGCGCTTTCAGTTGGCGGTGCAGTGCCAACAGATACAGCACATATTGCAGGTCGTAACGGTTATCCAGAATCGATTGCTCCATGGCTTGCTCGGTGTACGCCATGTCGTCGACACCCAGCCAGTTGGATTTGTAGTCTGCGACGTAGTAACGGCCCTCATGTTCGAAGGTCAGGTCGATAAAACCTTTGAACATGCCGTTGAGCAGCACCGGCTCAGCTGCAACGCGAGCGACGCCGTTGTGAGTGTGCTGACAAACCAGCTCGTCGAGTATGAGCACATCGACCTTATGGCTGGCAAACCAGAACTCCATCTCGACGCGATACTGAGTCAATCCTTCGAGTATCACCGGCGCCTGATCCGCACCCACCGGCAGCGGCGATTTGAGCAGGTGTTGCAGCCAGTCGCTCAATGTCGATATCCAGCCTTCCCAGCCCCGGCGATTGCAACGACGAGCGATGGCGTCCTCTATGGCCTGAGGCGTTGCGGTGAAACCTTCGTCACCGGCCCACTCCAACAGGCCATGGAGGAAAGTGCCTGGGCCGGGACCGCGCGGGAACCGATGGATATCGGCGCCGCCGGTGATGATTTCTCGCGGCGCTTCGGGATCCAGGCGCTCATCATCGAACAGCTTTTGCGCTTGCGGATTCTCCGGCGCTTCGTCGCTGCCCACGCTCAGGCTGTCGCCGATTCGCAAGGCGCTGTAGGAAGCAATCCACCAGTTCTCGCTCGCTTTGCGACTGGGAACCAGCGGCGCAAGCAACCGCGCATTGTTGGGCGGCGGATGATATTGCTCAGCAGTTGGCTCAGGCATCTCGACGTAAAAAAGCGCCGGGCATTCCTGCTGTAAATCTTCAAGCCAGCGCTTCAAACCTGCCGACTCGGCCAGCGGCGCGCCACCGCCGAGCAGATAACCCAGTGCCGAAAGGTGCAATACCGAACTGTTGTTATTGCCCCGTTTCAGATCAGTGACGCCTAGCCAACAGGCATGCTGCGCGCGAGTGAGCGCGACGTAGAGCAGGCGCAAATCCTCGGCCAGCCGCTCATCATCCGCCAGGGCAATCAGCTCCGGCGTAGGCTTCAGGGTCATCTGCGGTTTGCCGTTTTCATCATGGTAATGCAGCGGCAAACGACTGCCATCCACTGGCTTGGCCGAACAAATAAACGGCAGAAACACCAAGGGATATTCGAGCCCTTTGGATTTGTGAATGGTCACGACCTTGACCAGTTGCTCATCACTTTCCAGGCGCAGGATCTGCTCCTCACCCGCCTGCCCGGACAAGGCCAGATGCTCGGCAAAGTAGCGGATCAGCGCCTGCTCGCCATCGAGTTCAGCGGCTGCCTGTTGCAGCAACTCGGACAGGTGCAACAAATTAGTGAGAACGCGCTCGCCATCGCTGCGGGCGATCAATGTCTGCGGTAAGCGAAAGTCATGCAGCAAGCGTCGCAACATTGGCAGCACCCCCTGCTTGCGCCAGAGTTCGCGATAACCACGGAATTGCATGACGCGCGCTTCCCAGGCCAGTTCGTCCTGATTGAGACGCTCCAGTTCGGCCAGCGACAGGTCGAGGGTAATGCAGGCAAGAGCGGCCCTTAATGTCCGCTCGATATCCGGTTCTGCACAAGCCTTGAGCCAGACCAGCAAGTCGTGGGCCTCCTGAGCGGCGAATACGGAGTCCTTGTCCGACAGGTAAACGCTGCGCACCCCGCGATCGGACAGCTCTGCGCGTACGGCCTGAGCCTCTTTACCGTCGCGCACCAGAATCGCGATATCCGCTGGCAACAGGCCTTTGAAGTCTTTGCCGTCCTGCATGAACCCTGCGGTCCCCTGCTGACCGCCATTGAGCAGAGCGGTAATCTGACTGGCGCACGCCGCAGCCATCTGCTGCCGGTAACTGGTGCCGGACAATGGTTGATCAGCGGACAAATGCCAGATATTCAGAGCGGGTGGCAGTTGACCGTCGACGCTCAAAAATTCTTTGCGCCCCTGAGACCCGACCGGCATAAATGGCACAGGGTTTTCGCCAGTCTGTTCTCGAAACAGGAAAGCGCCCCGGCCGGACTCGCGCAATTCGGCCCGCTGGAAAACATGGTTCACCGCGCTGACCATACCGTGGCTGGAACGGAAGTTGGTGCCCAGCGTGTGCAGTCGACCTGCAGTAGCCAGACGGGCGCGCAAGTAGGTATGAATGTCGGCGCCGCGGAAAGCGTAGATGGCCTGTTTCGGATCACCGATGAGGAACAGTCCGCTCTCAGGATTGCTTTCTTCGATGCGATAGATGGTTTCGAAGATCCGATATTGCACCGGATCGGTGTCCTGGAATTCGTCGATCAGCGCCACTGGAAACTGCTCGCGAATCAAGGTAGCCAAGCGCTCGCCGCCCTCGGATTGCAGTGCGGCATCGAGGCGCAACAGCATGTCATCGAAACCCATTTCTGCGCGGCGACGTTTTTCTTCTTCGAAGCGCGCGCCTACCCACCGTGCGGCGTGCTCCAGCACCGCCGCATCGGGGCTCGGCAAGCCTTCGAGACTGGCCTTGAGCCCGGACATCGCATCCAGTCCTGGGTGATTGGGCACGTCGCCTTTTTTCCAGGCTTCGGCCATTCCGTCGGGCGTCAACCGAGTGAAACCGGTACCGATATCCAGCAGCTCGATGGATTCATCTTCAGCCCAGGCTTTCATCTTTTCGAACCAGGGTTCGAAATAGCGCGCCTGCATCTTGCGGCCGTCGACACTTTTGCTTTCGACGCCCGCGTAACAGATCGCGAGCAGTTCGTCCGCCCACTGCCGCCAGGGCATCTTGAGTTCGAGCAAGGCAGTGCTACGTTCCAGCAGTGACTCGGTGATCAGATCAACCGGACCTTTACCTTCAATACTGTCGCGCTGGCTGGCGAACAAACCCCGTACTCGCGGCAATAATGCTGCCGGCCCGCCCCAGTTGGTGCGAACCCAATTCAAAGCATCGCCCTGCATCGGGTAGCAATGCAGTCGCCAATAATCACGCAGGACTTCGCCCAGCAAGTCGCTGTGGTCGGTTTCCAGTGACTGGGTGAACAGGCTGCCACTGTCGAAGGCGTGTTCGCGCAACATCCGCTGACACCAACTGTGGATGGTTGAGACGGCGGCTTCGTCCATCCATTGTGCTGCGATGTCCAGGCGATTCGCACAGCCGGACCATTGTTCGGGAACATACTCGTCACGCAAATCGGCAATGAGTGCATCCGGCGCGGGAGTTTCATCGCGGAAGTACCGCGCAGCTTCTGCAAGACGCGTTCGAATACGCTCGCGCAACTCTTTGGTCGCCGCATCGGTGAAGGTCACGACGAGGATTTGCGGCGGCAATAATTCACGGCCGAACCCGCTGGTTTCTCCGCCGTGGCCGAGGACGAGACGCAGATAAAGAGCAGAGATGGTAAAGGTTTTACCAGTCCCGGCACTGGCTTCGATCAGCTGACTGCCGCGCATCGGGAAAGCCAGGGCCAGGGGCGTTTTTTTAGTCATGACCGCGCCTCCTCGCTGGTCAGTGATCGCCATCGAGCCTCAAACATCGGTTTGTACAAAGCGGTGCACCAGTCGGGAAAAGTCTCGTCGGCAATCAGTGCGTCGTAATCGACAAATTGACGAAGAAGTGCGGGGCTTTCGTGACGCTCGCCTTCGCTGGTCTGACCGTCTCCTTCATATGCTTTGCGGGCAGCGGCGTCGGCTTTGACCGGATCTGTTTGAGCGAGCCAGGCGAACGCCGTTTTGACGGCAATGGGCAACGGCTGGCGCATGCCTGACTGCCAGGCCATCAATAGATCACCCAGAGTGCTCAGTGCGGCTGTTTTGTCCATCGGCTCCAGCAACAGAGTGTCGTCACTGGCCACCAGAGCAGTGGTCATCGCCATGCCGCTGGCGCAGGCCACCAAGTGATTAACCCAAGGTCGCGGGAGGCGATGCCATTTGCGGGACTTGACCGAGCCGATGCTGTTGGGAATGGTGGTCAGTGACAGTAAGCCACCGTCAGCCCGTTGATGCAGTCCACTTAGCCAGCCTTCAAGTCGTAAACCTTGCAACTCCAGGCTCACAGGAAGTGTACTGCTGAGCGGCGTTGGCCACAGCGCAAGGATTTGGTGATAACGCTGCAACAAGTCCGGCAACGGTTCGATCAGCTCCCGCTGAATGTAATCACCAAACCCGGCCAAAGGTAGTAGGCCACTGTTTTGCAGACGTTTTGCGTGAACTTCGAGCGCATGATCGACCCGATCCAGCTGGCCCATCGCGGCCTCGAGCAAACTGTCGCTGAGGTTATAGCGCTCGAGTGCATCCAAGACGAACGGCTCCTCGTCAGGGAGAGGAACTTCAGTCGCTTCGAAAAACACTTTGAGGCGCTGACTGAAGAAATGTCGGACCGGATTGCGCAGGAAATCCTGCAACTGCCCCAGGCTCAGCGGCTCTTCCTGAATATAGTCGTCAAGCAGTTCGGTAGCATCGTTTGTTGCATTGGCTTGATGGAGCGCCTGCCATTCATTGGCGTAGCTGAACAGTTGATCGCCTTCGTGAAAATAGCGGGCGCTGAAAGGTTGCAGTGGATGTTCCTGGGTCAACGCTTCAAGCAGGTTTTCGTCGGTGCCGGGCAGTCGCCAGCCACTGGCCAGATGGTCGCGCAACTGGCCGATCAATACTGACGCCGGGCGCTCGCTGTTATCCCGAATGCTGCGCCCGACCCAACTGATGTACAGCTGATCACGAGCTGACAACAACGCCTCGAGCAGCAAATAACGGTCATCTTCGCGCCGGGAACGATCACCAGGACGGTAATCGCTGCCCATCAGGTCGAAATCCAGCGGTGGCTGCGCACGCGGGTAATCCCCATCGTTCATCCCCAGCAGGCACACCAGCTTGAACGGGATTGCGCGCATGGGCATCAAGGTGCAGAAGTTGACAGACCCTGCCAGAAAGCGCTGGGACAGCCGACCTTGGTCGAGACCGGCAAGCCAGGCCTCGCGAACCACTGTAATCGGCAATTCATCGTGCAAACCGACGGATTCACAGATGTCCAGCCAGGTCTCTCGCAACTCTTCGAGCTGGGCCAGCACATAGTCGTCGTGTTCGTTACTGGCCTGGAAAAACAGCTGTACCAAAGCTTGCAGGCGTATGCCCCATTGTTTCGGGGTTGCCGGATGAGACAGTTCCTGGTGAGCGACCTCCAGCGTATCCAGCAATGCAACAAGGGGCCCGATCAGTGCGGCATCCAGACCACCTATCTCGTCGTAGGGCTCAATGCCCTCACAAGCACTGGCGCTGCCGACCGCATAGCCGAGCAACATCCGTCGCAGCCCGAAACGCCAACTGTTTTGTTCCAGTTCCGGTGGCAGACCCAGACCCGCTCGCTGCTCGGCATTCATGCCCCAGCGAATACCCGCCCCTTCAATCCAGCGATGCAGAGTCGGAAGGTCACGCTCCTGGACTCCGAAGCGCGCGCGCAGTGCGGCAACATCAAGCAAATCGAGGATTTCGCTGACGGGAAAACGACTGTCGGGAAGTTTGAGCAGATGCTCGACCGCAATCAGTAGCGGGTCTCGACCGCGCTGCCCCTGGTCGGTAAGGGTGAATGGAATGAAGCGGGGATCCTGTCGCTCCATCTGACCGAAGACAGCGCGAATGTGCGGCGCGTAACTGTCAATATCCGGGACCATCACGATGATGTCGCGAGGGCGTAATTCAGGATCTGCACTAAAGCGTGCGAGCAACTGGTCGTGGAGTATTTCGACTTCTCGCTGGGCACTGTGAGCGATGTGAAAACGGATGGATTTATCTTTCTGCAAATCGACCGCAGGCCAATGCTCGCGGGTTTCAATGAGTGGGCGCAGTTCAAGAATATCGTCCTGCAGTTCGTTGAGCATGCTCTGCGGCTGGCTGTCACTGAACAGGTCGATACGCCCGTCGCGGAATGCAGCGCGATAGCTGTTCGGATCGTCATAGCTATCCAGCAGATTGATGTAGTCACGCCCTTGCTTACCCCACGCGGCGAGGAGTGGGTGAGCATGCTGATGCAGTGTTTGCGGGTCGAGCACGACTGGCATGCCGCTTTTGCGCGCTTGCCGTTTGTATTGATGCCTTAGCAGGTCTTTATCGGCGACGATGTCTGCCCAATGATGGCGACACGGATTATGCACGCAGAGCAAAACCTGACTGAAGCGCGCCAGTCCCGCCAAGGCTTCCAAAGCTTGGGCAGGCAGCGAGGAAATGCCGAAGACGATTACTCTTGAAGGCAGGCCATCGGGCGCTACGTCCAGGCTATTGATCCGTTCTATAAACCGTTGATGGACGCCCGCCCGGCTCTGCGCCATGCCTCGTTCGCCGACATCCAGCAGCAATGCACGCCACAACTCCGCTTGCCAGCAGTTGGCAGGGGTAAGGGGCTTGGCTTCCCCTCGAACGTTACGTAATTGATGGCGACCTTCAGCCCAGTCTTCGAGCCAGTCAGCCCGGTAGACCTGATATTGGTCGAACAAGTCAGCCAGGCGTTCGGCGAGCTGATAGCGTTTACGTAGATCGGTGTCATGCGTAAGGAAGCGTTGCAAGGGTTCGAAGTGCGGTTGATCGATCAACTGCGGCAGCAGACGCATGAGGCGCCACGTCAGCGGAGCTTTATCAAGCAAGGATTTGACGGGGATTTCATCTCGGCCCAGCACCATGCGGTACAGCTGCCACATGAAGCTTCCCGGCAACTGGACGTCAATGGCTGCGGCAATGCCGCATCCGCCCATTTCGTCCTCTTCAGGATCTTGCGCGAGGGCCAGTTTGAGCCATTGCGCGATACCGTTGCTCTGTACCAGAGCGATTTCATTTTCCAAGGGAGCCAGCGGGTAACGCCGCATCCAGCTGACCACCAGGCTGCGCAACTCGTCCAGACGGTTACCGTGAACCACCATAAAACCAGCATTGGGGGACATTGCGTCCGGCATAAAGGCTTCCTTGGAAAATTTCAAAAGCTAGGGCCAAACCTTAGCACTGTCGGACGTCCAAGACAGCCGAACGCCGTCCGAAGATACTGTACGAACTTTCCTGCGGCCAAAACAAAACCCCTACCTGCATACGCAGATAGGGGTTTCGGAATTTAATCTTGACGATGACCTACTCTCACATGGGGAAACCCCACACTACCATCGGCGATGCATCGTTTCACTGCTGAGTTCGGGATGGGATCAGGTGGTTCCAATGCTCTATGGTCGTCAAGAAATTCGGGTACTGAGTCGTGGCCAGCTGGCCGCGCTTCAGCAAATTGGGTATGTGACAGCTTTCGGTGTTTGTGAGCATCGAACTTTCGGTTCATCTCGTCTTCACACACCGCAATCTGGTGCTCATTAGAGCAAGCAAATTGCTTGGGTGTTATATGGTCAAGCCTCACGGGCAATTAGTATTGGTTAGCTCAACGCCTCACAGCGCTTACACACCCAACCTATCAACGTCGTAGTCTTCGACGGCCCTTCAGGGGACTCAAGGTCCCAGTGAGATCTCATCTTGAGGCTAGTTTCCCGCTTAGATGCTTTCAGCGGTTATCTATTCCGAACATAGCTACCCGGCAATGCCACTGGCGTGACAACCGGAACACCAGAGGTTCGTCCACTCCGGTCCTCTCGTACTAGGAGCAGCCCCTCTCAAATCTCAAACGTCCACGGCAGATAGGGACCGAACTGTCTCACGACGTTCTAAACCCAGCTCGCGTACCACTTTAAATGGCGAACAGCCATACCCTTGGGACCGGCTTCAGCCCCAGGATGTGATGAGCCGACATCGAGGTGCCAAACACCGCCGTCGATATGAACTCTTGGGCGGTATCAGCCTGTTATCCCCGGAGTACCTTTTATCCGTTGAGCGATGGCCCTTCCATACAGAACCACCGGATCACTAAGACCTACTTTCGTACCTGCTCGACGTGTCTGTCTCGCAGTCAAGCGCGCTTTTGCCTTTATACTCTACGACCGATTTCCGACCGGTCTGAGCGCACCTTCGTACTCCTCCGTTACTCTTTAGGAGGAGACCGCCCCAGTCAAACTACCCACCATACACTGTCCTCGATCCGGATAACGGACCTGAGTTAGAACCTCAAAGTTGCCAGGGTGGTATTTCAAGGTTGGCTCCACGCGAACTGGCGTCCACGCTTCAAAGCCTCCCACCTATCCTACACAAGCAAATTCAAAGTCCAGTGCAAAGCTATAGTAAAGGTTCACGGGGTCTTTCCGTCTAGCCGCGGATACACTGCATCTTCACAGCGATTTCAATTTCACTGAGTCTCGGGTGGAGACAGCGCCGCCATCGTTACGCCATTCGTGCAGGTCGGAACTTACCCGACAAGGAATTTCGCTACCTTAGGACCGTTATAGTTACGGCCGCCGTTTACCGGGGCTTCGATCAAGAGCTTCGCGTTAGCTAACCCCATCAATTAACCTTCCGGCACCGGGCAGGCGTCACACCCTATACGTCCACTTTCGTGTTTGCAGAGTGCTGTGTTTTTAATAAACAGTCGCAGCGGCCTGGTATCTTCGACCGGCATGAGCTTACGGAGCAAGTCCTTCACCCTCACCGGCGCACCTTCTCCCGAAGTTACGGTGCCATTTTGCCTAGTTCCTTCACCCGAGTTCTCTCAAGCGCCTTGGTATTCTCTACCCAACCACCTGTGTCGGTTTGGGGTACGGTTCCTGGTTACCTGAAGCTTAGAAGCTTTTCTTGGAAGCATGGCATCAACCACTTCGTGTTCTAAAAGAACACTCGTCATCAGCTCTCGGCCTTAAGATCCCGGATTTACCTAAGATCTCAGCCTACCACCTTAAACTTGGACAACCAACGCCAAGCTGGCCTAGCCTTCTCCGTCCCTCCATCGCAATAACCAGAAGTACAGGAATATTAACCTGTTTTCCATCGACTACGCTTTTCAGCCTCGCCTTAGGGACCGACTAACCCTGCGTCGATTAACGTTGCGCAGGAAACCTTGGTCTTTCGGCGTGGGTGTTTTTCACACCCATTGTCGTTACTCATGTCAGCATTCGCACTTCTGATACCTCCAGCAAGCTTCTCAACTCACCTTCACAGGCTTACAGAACGCTCCTCTACCGCATCACCTAAGTGATACCCGTAGCTTCGGTGTATGGTTTGAGCCCCGTTACATCTTCCGCGCAGGCCGACTCGACTAGTGAGCTATTACGCTTTCTTTAAAGGGTGGCTGCTTCTAAGCCAACCTCCTAGCTGTCTAAGCCTTCCCACATCGTTTCCCACTTAACCATAACTTTGGGACCTTAGCTGACGGTCTGGGTTGTTTCCCTTTTCACGACGGACGTTAGCACCCGCCGTGTGTCTCCCATGCTCGGCACTTGTAGGTATTCGGAGTTTGCATCGGTTTGGTAAGTCGGGATGACCCCCTAGCCGAAACAGTGCTCTACCCCCTACAGTGATACATGAGGCGCTACCTAAATAGCTTTCGAGGAGAACCAGCTATCTCCGAGCTTGATTAGCCTTTCACTCCGATCCACAGGTCATCCGCTAACTTTTCAACGGTAGTCGGTTCGGTCCTCCAGTTAGTGTTACCCAACCTTCAACCTGCCCATGGATAGATCGCCCGGTTTCGGGTCTATTCCCAGCGACTAGACGCCCTATTAAGACTCGCTTTCGCTACGCCTCCCCTATTCGGTTAAGCTCGCCACTGAAAATAAGTCGCTGACCCATTATACAAAAGGTACGCAGTCACCCAACAAAGTGGGCTCCCACTGCTTGTACGCATACGGTTTCAGGATCTATTTCACTCCCCTCTCCGGGGTTCTTTTCGCCTTTCCCTCACGGTACTAGTTCACTATCGGTCAGTCAGTAGTATTTAGCCTTGGAGGATGGTCCCCCCATATTCAGACAAAGTTTCTCGTGCTCCGTCCTACTCGATTTCATGACTAAGAGATTTTCGCGTACAGGGCTATCACCCACTATGGCCGTACTTTCCAGAACGTTCCGCTAATCTCAAAGCCACTTAAGGGCTAGTCCCCGTTCGCTCGCCACTACTAAGGGAATCTCGGTTGATTTCTTTTCCTCAGGGTACTTAGATGTTTCAGTTCCCCTGGTTCGCTTCTTAAGCCTATGTATTCAGCTTAAGATACCTAACTTATGTTAGGTGGGTTCCCCCATTCAGACATCTCCGGATCAAAGTCTGTTTGCCGACTCCCCGAAGCTTTTCGCAGGCTACCACGTCTTTCATCGCCTCTGACTGCCAAGGCATCCACCGTATGCGCTTCTTCACTTGACCATATAACCCCAAGCAATCTGGTTATACTGTGAAGACGACATTCGCCGAAAATTCGATAATACTCAATTAAGAGCAACTCACAAATTTTACCTTAGCCTGATCCCACACCAGTGAAAGTGTGGTCCAGTCTATCTTTCTATCACATACCCAAATTTTTAAAGAACGAACTAGTCAAAGACTAGAAATCAACATTCACCATCGAACCGATGGAATGCTCATTTCTAAGCTTTATACAATCAGAAGCAGTAGTGGTGGAGCCAAACGGGATCGAACCGTTGACCTCCTGCGTGCAAGGCAGGCGCTCTCCCAGCTGAGCTATGGCCCCGTATTACTACAGGTTCCCACACAAAATTGGTGGGTCTGGGCAGATTCGAACTGCCGACCTCACCCTTATCAGGGGTGCGCTCTAACCAACTGAGCTACAGACCCAATTTCGAGCTACAAGGCCGACCTCACCCTGCTCTTAACCACAAAGCATGGGGTGCGCTCTAACCAACTAAGCTACAACCTATTAGGGCTGCTTCTAAATCGTCTTTTTCAATGAATCAAGCAATTCGTGTGGGAGCTCATGGAGCAGCTGATGTCGTCGATTAAGGAGGTGATCCAGCCGCAGGTTCCCCTACGGCTACCTTGTTACGACTTCACCCCAGTCATGAATCACACCGTGGTAACCGTCCTCCCGAAGGTTAGACTAGCTACTTCTGGTGCAACCCACTCCCATGGTGTGACGGGCGGTGTGTACAAGGCCCGGGAACGTATTCACCGCGACATTCTGATTCGCGATTACTAGCGATTCCGACTTCACGCAGTCGAGTTGCAGACTGCGATCCGGACTACGATCGGTTTTCTGGGATTAGCTCCACCTCGCGGCTTGGCAACCCTCTGTACCGACCATTGTAGCACGTGTGTAGCCCAGGCCGTAAGGGCCATGATGACTTGACGTCATCCCCACCTTCCTCCGGTTTGTCACCGGCAGTCTCCTTAGAGTGCCCACCATTACGTGCTGGTAACTAAGGACAAGGGTTGCGCTCGTTACGGGACTTAACCCAACATCTCACGACACGAGCTGACGACAGCCATGCAGCACCTGTCTCAATGTTCCCGAAGGCACCAATCCATCTCTGGAAAGTTCATTGGATGTCAAGGCCTGGTAAGGTTCTTCGCGTTGCTTCGAATTAAACCACATGCTCCACCGCTTGTGCGGGCCCCCGTCAATTCATTTGAGTTTTAACCTTGCGGCCGTACTCCCCAGGCGGTCAACTTAATGCGTTAGCTGCGCCACTAAGAGCTCAAGGCTCCCAACGGCTAGTTGACATCGTTTACGGCGTGGACTACCAGGGTATCTAATCCTGTTTGCTCCCCACGCTTTCGCACCTCAGTGTCAGTATCAGTCCAGGTGGTCGCCTTCGCCACTGGTGTTCCTTCCTATATCTACGCATTTCACCGCTACACAGGAAATTCCACCACCCTCTACCATACTCTAGCTTGTCAGTTTTGAATGCAGTTCCCAGGTTGAGCCCGGGGATTTCACATCCAACTTAACAAACCACCTACGCGCGCTTTACGCCCAGTAATTCCGATTAACGCTTGCACCCTCTGTATTACCGCGGCTGCTGGCACAGAGTTAGCCGGTGCTTATTCTGTCGGTAACGTCAAAACAGCAAAGTATTAATTTACTGCCCTTCCTCCCAACTTAAAGTGCTTTACAATCCGAAGACCTTCTTCACACACGCGGCATGGCTGGATCAGGCTTTCGCCCATTGTCCAATATTCCCCACTGCTGCCTCCCGTAGGAGTCTGGACCGTGTCTCAGTTCCAGTGTGACTGATCATCCTCTCAGACCAGTTACGGATCGTCGCCTTGGTGAGCCATTACCTCACCAACTAGCTAATCCGACCTAGGCTCATCTGATAGCGCAAGGCCCGAAGGTCCCCTGCTTTCTCCCGTAGGACGTATGCGGTATTAGCGTCCGTTTCCGAGCGTTATCCCCCACTACCAGGCAGATTCCTAGGCATTACTCACCCGTCCGCCGCTCGCCACCAGGTACAAGTACCCGTGCTGCCGCTCGACTTGCATGTGTTAGGCCTGCCGCCAGCGTTCAATCTGAGCCATGATCAAACTCTTCAGTTCAAACATCTTTGGGTTTTTAAGAAACCCTAAACTTGGCTCAGCAATCGTTGGTTACATCTTTGATTTCTCGCGGAGTAACTTGTGATGCTGATAATCTTGTTGACTATCAGTCTGACTCCACAAGCACCCACACGAATTGCTTGATTCAGTTGTTAAAGAGCGGTTGGTTAAGATCTTTCGTCTCAACCGAGGCGCGCATTCTACAGCGCTCCGTGTTTCTGTCAAGCGGTTATTTTAAGAAGTTTTCAAAGTTTCGCTTGGAAATCCTCAACAACTTCAACCACTTGCGCTTCCGATCTCTCGTTAGCGGGAGGCGAATTCTACAGCGTTACTCGCTGCTGTCAACACCTCTTTTTCTGCGCTTTCGACCGAGAAGATCGAATCGTCAAAAGAGCCAAACAACACCGCTCTTCCAACTCCTTCCAGGCTTCGATAATCTGAAGCAAGTCGCTGTCGAAAACTACGTAACTCATTGTTTACCAAGGAGTTTTCCGTTTCGACTGCGCCGGAAGTGGGCCGAATTATAGACTTCCAGAATCTGCCGTCAATACCTATTTTCACATTTCTGTCATATAGGTCAAAAAAGCCCTGAAACGCGAAGGCCGAGCCCGAAGGGGCTCGGCCTTCATCTCCCATTACAAGCTAGGGAAGGCGAATTGCGAAGCTTCATGGCTGGCACGCTGCGGCCAGCGTTGAGTAATCGCCTTGCGACGCGTATAGAAGCGCACGCCATCCGGACCATAAGCATGCAGGTCGCCAAACAGCGAACGCTTCCAGCCACCGAAGCTGTGGTAAGCAACGGGCACCGGCAACGGCACGTTGACACCGACCATGCCAACTTCAATCTCGTCACAGAACAACCGCGCCGATTCGCCATCGCGGGTGAAGATGCAGGTGCCATTGCCGTACTCGTGATCATTGATCAGCTGCATGGCCTCTTCCAGGCTGTTCACTCGAACAACACACAGCACCGGCCCGAAGATTTCTTCTTTATAGATACGCATTTCTGGCGTGACGTTATCGAACAGGCAGCCGCCCAGGAAGAAACCGTCTTCATTCCCCGCGACGCTCAGCCCACGACCGTCGACCACCAACGATGCGCCAGAAGAAACGCCGTCTTCTATATAGCCACTGACCTTGTCCCGTGCCTGTGCGGATACCAACGGCCCCATGTCCAGACCGCAGGATGTCCCGGCACCAATTTTCAACGCTTTGATTTGCGGCACCAGCTTCGCCACCAGCGCGTCCGCGACCTGATCGCCCACACACACGGCCACCGAGATTGCCATGCAGCGCTCGCCGCAAGAACCGTACGCGGCGCCCATCAGTGCGCTGACGGCATTGTCCAGATCGGCATCCGGCATCAGCACTGCGTGATTCTTCGCCCCGCCCAGTGCCTGGACACGTTTGCCGCGCTTGGTGCCTTCGGCGTAGATGTATTCGGCAATCGGCGTCGAGCCGACAAAACTCAGCGCTTTGACTTCCGGCGCTTCGATCAAGGCATCGACCGCAGCCTTGTCACCATGGACAACGTTCATCACGCCTTTAGGAAGGCCGGCTTCCAGCAATAGCTGAGCGATCAACAACGTCGAGCTTGGATCCCGCTCGGACGGTTTCAGGATGAAACAGTTGCCGCAGACGATCGCCAGTGGATACATCCACAAAGGCACCATCGCCGGGAAGTTGAACGGCGTGATACCGGCCACTACGCCCAACGGCTGAAAGTCCGACCATGCATCAATGTTCGGCCCGACGTTGCGGCTGTATTCACCTTTGAGGATTTCTGGCGCTGCACAGGCGAATTCTACGTTTTCGATACCGCGCTTCAGTTCACCCGCCGCATCTTCCAGAGTCTTGCCGTGTTCTTCACTGATCAGTTGCGAGATACGTGCTTCGTTCTGTTCCAGCAATTGCTTGAAGCGGAACATCACCTGAGCGCGTTTGGCCGGCGGGGTGTTACGCCAGGCCGGAAACGCAGCCTTGGCCGCGTCGATGGCTTTCTGAATGGTTTCGCGGCTGGCCAATGGCAATTTGTGGATCGCCTGGCCGGTCGACGGGTTATACACGTCGGCGGTGCGACCTTCTTCGGTCACCAGCTCACCATTGATCAAATGCGGGATAAGGCTCATGCGGGGCTCCAGTAAAGTTGTACAAGCGCCCTTCAACGGACGCTCTTATAGATAGAGGGAAAAATCAGTCGATCTTGTTCAGCACTTCGCCGACCGCGTCGAACAGGCGATCAAGGTCTTGCGGCTTGCTGTTGAAAGTTGGGCCGAACTGCAGGGTGTCGCCGCCGAAGCGCACGTAGAACCCGGCTTTCCAGAGCGCCATGCCCGCTTCGAACGGACGCACGATGGCATCGCCGTCACGCGGTGCGATCTGGATTGCGCCCGCCAAACCATAGTTACGAATGTCGATGATGTTTTTCGAACCTTTCAGACCGTGCAGCGCATTTTCGAAATGCGGCGCGACTTCGGCCACGCTCTGCACCAGGTTTTCCTTTTGCAGCAAGTCGAGCGCTGCCAGACCTGCCGCGCACGCTACCGGGTGAGCGGAATAGGTGTAACCGTGCGGGAATTCCACTGCGTATTCAGGCGTCGCCTGGTTCATGAAGGTCTGGTAGATCTCGGAGCTGGCAATTACCGCACCCATCGGGATCGCGCCGTTGGTGATTTGCTTGGCGATGCACATCAGGTCCGGGGTAACGCCGAAGCTGTCTGCGCCAAACATCGAACCGGTACGACCGAAGCCGGTAATCACTTCGTCGAACACCAGCAGAATATTGTGCTGATCGCAGATCTCGCGCAGACGCTTCAAGTAACCCTGCGGTGGCACCAGCACACCCGCGGAACCGGCCATCGGTTCGACAAAAACGGCGGCGATGTTCGATGCGTCATGCAGCTCAATCAGTTTGAGCAGTTCGTCTGCCAGAGCGATACCGCCCTCAGTCGGCATACCTCGCGAGTAAGCATTGCTGGCCAGCAACGTGTGCGGCAGGTGATCGACGTCCATCATCGCCTGACCAAACATCTTGCGGTTGCCGTTTACGCCGCCGAGGCTGGTGCCGGCGATGTTCACACCGTGGTAGCCACGGGCACGGCCGATCATTTTGGTCTTGGTCGCCTGACCTTTCAGGCGCCAGTAGGCACGGACCATTTTCACTGCAGTATCGGCGCACTCGGAACCCGAATCAGTGAAGAACACGTGATTGAGATTGCCCGGGGTCAGGTCGGTGATTTTCTCGGCCAGCTGAAACGACAGCGGATGGCCGTACTGGAAACCAGGCGAGTAATCAAGGGTGCCCAGCTGCTTGGCGACGGCCTCTTGAATTTCCTTGCGGGTATGCCCGGCGCCGCAGGTCCACAGACCGGACAGCGAATCGTATACCTGGCGACCCTTGTCGTCCGTCAGCCAACTGCCTTGCGCCGCCACGATCAGTCGCGGATCGCGCTGGAAATTACGGTTGGCGGTGTAAGGCATCCAGTGAGCATCAAGCTTTAGCTGGCTGGCCAGGGAAGACGGGGCGTTTTCAGGCAAGTTCATGGGACAAACCTCGCAAGGCAATAAGCGGCGTGGAGATGAAAAGCGTTCTTGCGACTAAATTGCCACGGCGATAAAGTCGGTGAAATCCAACTTTTCTAATGTTCAGTCTGCCCTCTACTAAACTTACGAGTAATAACAATATGAGCACTCGTCGCCCCGATCCGCTGGCCCAGGTCAGCGATTTTGATATTCGCTTGCTGCGGATATTTCGCAGCGTCGTGGAATGTGGCGGTTTTTCTGCGGCGGAATCCGTGCTCGGTATCGGTCGCTCGGCGATCAGCCAGCAGATGAGCGACCTGGAGCAGCGCCTCGGTTTACGTTTGTGCCAGCGCGGTCGCGCGGGATTTTCCCTGACCGAGGAAGGCCGCGAGGTTTACCAGTCTTCGCTGCAACTACTCAGTGCGCTGGAAAGTTTCCGCACTGAGGTCAACGGTCTGCATCAGCATCTGCGGGGCGAATTGACCATCGGCCTGACCGACAACCTGGTCACCCTCCCCCACATGCGTATCACTCACGCTTTGGCGCAATTGAAGGAGCGCGGGCCTGACGTGCAGATCCAGATCCGCATGATCGCCCCCAACGAAGTCGAACAAGGTGTGCTCGACGGTCGCTTACACGTTGGCGTCGTTCCGCAAGCCAGTGCGCTGTCCGGCCTGGAGTATCAGCCGCTGTACAGTGAGCGGTCGCTGTTGTACTGCGCGGTGGGCCATCCGTTGTTTTATGTCGATGACAAACAACTGAATGACGAGCGCCTCGATAGTCAGGACGCGATCGCGCCGACCTTTCGTTTACCCGCAGACATCCAGGCGCATTACCAGGCGCTGAACTGCACTGCCAGCGCGTCGGATCGCGAGGGCATGGCGTTTCTGATTCTGACCGGGCGCTACATCGGCTATCTGCCGGATCACTACGCGAGCCTCTGGGTTCAGCAAGGGCGCTTACGTGCGCTGAAACCCGACGACCGTTTTTATGACCTGAGCCTCGCATCGGTCACGCGCAAGGGTCGTCGCCCGCACCTGGTGCTGGAAAGCTTTCTGGAGAGCCTTGCCGCTACCCGCTGATACAGCCAAACCCGTAGGAACAAGTCTTGCTCCCACAAGTCTCACGCGGCACTTGTCTGGAGCCCGTTCGTGCGCTATCAACCTTAAGGCCGCACCCACTCACCTGTCCGGAAGTGCCTATGACCTTTGAAGTCCCCGCCCATGGCGGCAAACCCGCCAGCCGCATTCGTCAGAAGAACGAAGAGGCCATCATCAAAGCCGCCGAAGACGAGTTCGCCCGTCACGGTTACAAAGGCACGAGCATGAATACCATCGCGCTGAATGCCGGGTTACCCAAGGCGAATCTGCATTACTACTTCACCAACAAGCTTGGGCTGTACGTGGCCGTGTTGAGCAACATCATCGAGTTGTGGGACAGCACCTTCAATACCCTGACGGCCGACGACGATCCAGCTGAAGCATTGACGCGCTATATCCGCGCCAAGATGGAATTCTCCCGTCGCCAGCCACAAGCCTCGCGGATTTTTGCGATGGAGGTCATCAGCGGTGGCGGATGCCTGAGCGAATATTTCAATCAGGATTACCGGGCGTGGTTCCAGGGTCGAGCGGCTGTGTTTCAAGGCTGGATCGACGCTGGCAAAATGGACCCGGTCGACCCGGTGCACCTGATCTTTCTGCTGTGGGGCAGCACCCAGCATTACGCCGACTTCGCCACTCAGATCTGCCGGGTCACCGGTCGCAGCAAGTTGACCAAGCAAGACATGGAAGACGCCGGCGACAATCTGATCCGCATCATTCTCAAAGGCTGCGGCCTGACTTCAACTCAATAAGACACTTATGCCTTTTACCCTTAGCGGTTTTTGCGAGTTCCGCGAAGAGATTCGCAAAAGCCGTTTCATCACCTTCGCGGCGCCCATCGGCAGTCCCGCTGAAGCCCAGACGTTCATCGAACAGCACAGTGATTTGAATGCCACGCACAACTGTTGGGCGTGGAAGCTCGGCGATCAATATCGCAGCACCGATGATGGCGAACCGGGGGGGACCGCCGGGCGGCCGATTCTGGCGGCAATCGACGCGCAGAATTGCGATCAGGTGGCGGTGCTGGTGATCCGTTGGTACGGCGGCATCCAGCTGGGTACCGGCGGGCTCGCCCGAGCGTATGGCGGCGGCGCCAACAAGTGCCTGCAGGCGGCGGCGAAAATCGAGTTGATC
Organism: Pseudomonas sp. TMB3-21; assembly: GCF_054898145.1. Taxonomy (NCBI): domain Bacteria; kingdom Pseudomonadati; phylum Pseudomonadota; class Gammaproteobacteria; order Pseudomonadales; family Pseudomonadaceae; genus Pseudomonas; species Pseudomonas sp. TMB3-21. The sequence continues at coordinate 895,941 of NZ_CM142718.1, forward strand.
AGCCGCGCGCCGGTGAGTTGCTCCTGCAGCTTCGCCCAACTGACGCTGTTGAAAATTCGCTTGGCAGAATTAGGCGGTTTAGTGGAGGAAGAAACGTTCACCGCTAATGGCGTCGAGCTGCAGTTGGCGATTGGTGAAGCGCAGATCGAGAGGCTGCAGAACCAACTGGCGGACTTGAGCCGCGGGCGGATTTTGTTGCGGCGTTAGAAGAACTGGAGATCGCAGCCTTCGGCAGCTCCGGGCTCTCAGAGTGAGTGGTTAAACGAATAGCGCTTTTGCCCACATCTACTGTGCACCCGGCTGTGGATAACCTGAGCACATCACGCTGTAACCCTTCTGTCATGCGGCTTTGCGGGCTTTGATCATTTTTTGTCCAAAGAGCCTGAAATCTAACTAAATCTACCATAAAACAAACAGTTAGCCGCGTTTAGCACCTTTAGGACAAAGCCCTGCAGTGCTTATGCCCATCACTCCGGATTGCGCACAAATACTGTGGAGCAATCTGTGGATAACCCGTTTATGACTGCCTCGGTTGTATGCCCGGCATGGACTGATCCCGCCTGATCGTTTTTTGATCAATTCGTCGTGAGCCAAACCAGAGCCCACTTAAAGAAATTGCCCTCAATTAGTGCCTGATCGCCATCAATGCAGCGGGCAATGCCCGTCCCAACACCCCGCACTGCGCGGTTGGATTTTTTTCCTGACCTACTGGCCAGGAAATTGCTTTATCCACAGGCATTACTTCACGCAATCGAGCCTGTCATGTCTAACCCCGAGCCAAGTTTCGATTCAACGCCGCGCCTGCAATTGCGCGCCATCAGCAAACGCTACCCGGGCTGCCTGGCCAATGACGCCATTGACCTGAACATTGCTCAGGGTGAGATTCACGCGCTGCTCGGCGAGAATGGCGCCGGGAAAAGCACACTGATGAAGATCATCTACGGCGTCACCCATGCCGATTCCGGGGAAATCATCTGGCAAGGGCAGCGCGTGAATATGCGCAATCCGGCGCAGGCACGCAGCCTGGGGATCGGAATGGTGTTTCAGCATTTTTCGCTGTTTGAAACCCTGAGTGTGGCGCAGAACATCGCACTGGCGATGGGCGCTGCCGCTGGAACGCCGAAACAGCTTGAACCGAAAATTCGTGAAGTGTCCCGCCGCTACTGCATGGCGCTGGAGCCGGAGCGACTTGTTCACAGCCTGTCGATCGGCGAGCGACAACGGGTCGAAATCATTCGTTGCCTGATGCAGGACATACGGCTGCTGATTCTGGACGAACCGACATCAGTGCTGACCCCGCAGGAGGCCGACGACCTGTTCGTCACCCTGCGTCGACTGGCTGCCGAGGGCTGCAGCATTCTGTTCATCAGTCACAAGCTTGGCGAGGTTCGCGCGTTGTGCCACAGCGCTACCGTTTTGCGTGGCGGGCGAGTGGCCGGGCATTGCGTGCCGGCCGAATGCTCGGACCAGCAACTGGCGCGATTGATGGTCGGGGACGCGGCCGAATTGATGACTGACTATCCGAAGGTGACGGGCGGCGAAACATTCCTCAATGTCAGCGGCTTGTCCTGGCACAACCCCGATCCGTTCGGCTGTTCGTTGCAGGATATTCACCTGCAGGTGCGCCGCGCAGAGATCGTTGGCATTGCCGGGGTCGCCGGCAATGGCCAGGACGAATTGCTGGCATTGCTCAGCGGTGAACAGCGTTTGCATCGCAACGACAGCGGGATCATTTGTTTCGACCGGCAACCGGTCGCAGATTTGCGCCCGGATGCTCGTCGCCAACGGGGGCTGGCCTTCATTCCGGCCGAGCGGCTGGGGCATGGCGCCGTGCCGGAACTGAGCCTGGCGGATAACGCGCTGCTCACTGCTTTTCAGCAAGGACTGGTAAGCAACGGCTTGATTCAGCGCAGCAAAGTCGAAGCGCTTGCCGAAGACATCATTCGCCGCTTCGGGGTCAAGACACCGGGGACGCAAACGCCGGCACGCAGCCTGTCCGGCGGTAACCTGCAGAAGTTCATCCTCGGCCGGGAAATCCTCCAGCAACCGAAATTGCTGGTGGCCGCGCACCCGACCTGGGGCGTCGACGTCGGTGCCGCCGCGACCATCCACCGCGCGCTGATCGCCTTGCGCGATGCCGGCGCGGCGATCCTGGTTATCTCCGAAGACCTCGACGAACTGTTCCAGATCAGCGACCGCCTCGGCGCGCTGTGCGGGGGTCGTCTATCGGCGCTGCGGGACACAGTCGACACCCGCCTGATCGACGTCGGCGGCTGGATGGCTGGCCAGTTTGACGTTTCTCCATCCAATGCGCACGCCACGGTTTAACGGAGTTTTTCTATGCTGCTTTCACTCGAACCCCGCGGCCAGCAATCGCGTTTGATGTTGTGGTGCTCGCCTCTGCTGGCGGCTGTGCTGACCCTGGGTTGCGGCTCGCTACTGTTTATCGCGCTCGGCCATGATCCGTTGCTGACCTTGCACACTTTATTGATCGCGCCGGTCAGCGACGTGTATGGCGTCTCGGAATTGCTGGTCAAAGCGCTGCCGATTTTGCTCTGCGCGCTAGGCCTGGCCGTGGCGTATCAGGCACGAATCTGGAACATCGGCGCCGAAGGCCAATTGCTGCTCGGTGCGCTGGCCGGCAGTGCGCTGGCAGTGAACATCATTGGCATGGAGAGTCGCTGGGCATTGGCCTTGATCCTGATTGTCGGCACCTGCGCGGGTGCCGCGTGGGCCGGCCTGACCGCATGGTTACGCACGCGCTTCAACGCCAATGAAATTCTGACCAGCATCATGCTCAATTACATCGCCCTCAATCTGCTGCTGTTCTGCGTGCATGGGCCGTTGAAAGATCCTGCCGGTTTCAATTTTCCCGAGTCAGCGATGTTCGCCGACGCCAGCCGTTTACCGTTGTTGCTGGAGGACGGTCGGGTTCACGCCGGGGTGTATTTCGCCCTGCTCGCGCTGGTGGCCGTGTGGGTGTTGCTGCAGAAAAGCTTCGTCGGTTTCCAGATCAAAGTGCTCGGGCTGGACAAGCGCGCGGCCGGGTTTGTCGGCTTTCGCGAGAAACGTCTGATCTGGCTGGCGCTGCTGATCAGCGGTGGACTGGCCGGGTTGGCCGGCGTCTGCGAAGTGACCGGGCCGATCGGTCAACTAGTGCCGCAAGTCTCGCCGGGGTACGGCTATGCGGCGATTACCGTGGCCTTCCTCGGACGGCTCAACCCGATCGGCATTCTGTTTTCCAGTCTGCTGATGGCGCTGTTGTACATCGGCGGCGAAAACGCGCAGATGAACATGAACCTGCCGCAGGCCATCACCCAACTCTTTCAGGGAATGATGCTGTTTTTCCTGCTGGCCAGTGACGTACTGATTCTGTATCGCCCCCGCCTGAAGGTGCGCTGGACGCGCACGCAAAGCACCGCCGTACATGCAGGAGCGCTGTGATGGATATCGATCTGCTGAGTAATATTTTCTACGCCATGATCCGCTGCGGTACGCCGCTGTTGTTGGTGGCGCTCGGTGAACTGATCTGCGAGAAGAGCGGCGTGCTCAATCTCGGGCAGGAAGGAATGATTCTGTTTGGTGCGGTGATCGGTTTCATCATCGCGCTGAACAGCGGCAATCTTTGGCTGGGCGTGTTGCTGGCGATGCTCGCCGGGATGCTGCTGTCATCGCTGTTCGCACTGGTGGCGTTGGTGTTCAATGCCAATCAGGTCGCGACCGGCCTGGCGCTGACCATCTTCGGTGTGGGTTTATCGACCTTCATCGGCGCAGCGTGGGTGGGCAAACCGTTGGCGGGTTTCGAGCCGGTGGCGATCCCTTATCTGAGTGAAATCCCGCTGATTGGACGGATGCTGTTTGCACAGGACCTGCTGGTGTATCTGTCCTTCGCACTGTTTGCTTTGGTGGCGTGGGTGATTATGAAAAGCCGCGTCGGGCTGATCATTCAGGCGGTCGGTGAAAATCCGGATGCGGCCAGTGCGATGGGCCTGCCGGTGCTCGGCGTGCGGACGCTGGCAGTATTGTTTGGCGGGGCCATGGCGGGGTTGGCCGGGGCCTATCTGTCGCTGGCGTATACGCCGATGTGGGCGGAAAACATGAGCGCCGGGCGCGGCTGGATTGCGCTGGCGCTGGTGGTGTTCGCCAGCTGGCGCGTGTGGCGATTGTTGCTGGGCGCGTATCTGTTCGGGCTCGCCAGCATCCTGCACCTGGTGGCGCAGGGTTTGGGGCTGGCAATTCCGTCCAGCCTGTTGGCGATGCTGCCGTATATCGCGACGATTGTGGTGTTGGTGCTGTTGTCGCGGGATGCGCTGCGCACGCGATTGTATGCGCCGGTGTCGTTGGGGCAGCCGTGGCAGGGTGGTCACTAGGGTCGTCTGTGCAGACCTCTTCGTCGGAACGCCGCCCGGACCAAGCCCGCTCCCACATGAGAACTGTGTCGGTCAAAAAAGATCAGCTCAACTCGGTCGAATGTGGGAGCGGGCTTGCTCGCGAATGGCGGACTTTAATCTGGCCGGGCTTTCGAGAATGTACTCGGCCAATTGTAGGGGCTGGCTTGCCGGCGATGGCTATGTCCCGGGTGACTTGGATTTGTCGGGTGTACATATCCATTGCTGCGGTGATGGCTTGCATTGGTTTCGCCCTTACGGCGAGTTACTTGGTGCCGGGCCGCATAGGCATTTCCAAGTGACCCGCTGTAAGAGCGGAACCAATATCAGCAACCACCGCAGCAACGGATATGTACACCTGCAAAAAACAAGTCACCCAAGACAAAGCCATCGCTGGCAAGCCAGCTCCTACAGTTGACCGAGTAAAACCATGAGATCAAGCCGAGTTCAGTTTCGCCATCGCGGACAGGTGGCTCCCACACTTTGATCAGACCGCCAATGCGGGGCTTGCTCCGGGCGGCGTTCCGACGAAGGCGTCCGCACAGGCAACACCTGAGCCACGCCCCACGCCAATTCAAAAAACAGGAAAATCACCAGCAGCGAACTGGCGCCCTGCAGCAAGGCATACAACTGCCACGCTGCAAACAGGAATCGCGCCACTGCGTCATACCGCCCATAAACCTGCTGCGGATCACGAATCCGCAGCACGGCCCACACGCACACGATCGATCCCAACAGATTCGCCATCAACAGGTGCATGGGCTCAAACGGCGGCAGCGCTCCAGACAAGTCGAAAGTCTGGCTAACGCTTGTCAGCACGCCATGCAACGCCGCAAAACTCCACGGCGTTGCAAACGCTGCGGTGACGATCAAGTCATACCAGGCGCTGCCGCGCACCAAGCGACGATATTGCAGTGAAGTCCACATCCGCGTTGCTCCAGAAATTCAAGAAGCAACGAGGCTAAAGCCTGGAGTATGCTCCAGGGTCAAGCCCTCTTCCGAGATCAACATGCGCATCGGTGAATTAGCCCAGGCCAGCGCCGTCTCCCGCGACACATTGCGCTTTTACGAGCAGCGCGGATTGATTGCGGCGCAACGCAGCGCCAACGGTTATCGCGACTATCCGAGCGAGATGGTGCAACTGGTGCAGTACATTAAGACTGCGCAACGCTTGGGTTTTACCCTCGGCGAAATCGGTAATAGCGTTGCCGCGATATGGCAGTCGCCCGACCCTGACAGTGCTGTCACGCAACTGCTGCAAGACAAACTCAAACTGATCGAAACCCGAATGGATGAACTCGGTGCGCTGCGCAGCGAACTGCAACATCGGCTCGGTGAGCGTTGTCCATTAAATCCGTGATTCTCATTTATCAAGGAAGCCACTCATGTCTACGGCAAAAACCGCACTCATCATCGGCGCCTCGCGGGGCCTGGGCCTCGGGCTGGTGAAAACCCTGCTGGCCGATGGCTGGCAAGTCACCGCCACCGTGCGCAATCCGCAGAATGCCGACGCCTTGCAGGCGCTGGGCAACGTGCGCATCGAAAAACTCGACATGGACGATCAGCAGGCGGTCATCGCTTTGAGCCAGCAGCTCAAGGGTGAAGTGTTTGATTTGTTGTTCGTGAATGCCGGGGTCAAAGGGCCAGACATCCAGACGCCGGGCGGCGCGACGCTGGCGGAAGTCGGTCAGCTGTTTTTCACCAATGCCGTGGCGCCGATCAATCTGGCTCAGCGTTTTGTCGGGCAGATCCGCCCGCAGACCGGCGTGCTGGCCTTCATGAGTTCTGTGCTGGGCAGCGTGACCATGCCGGATGCGCCGGAAATGGCCTTGTATAAGGCGAGCAAGGCGGCTTTGAATTCGATGACCAACAGCTTCGTGACGCAGTTGGGCGAGCAGAAATTGACCGTGCTGTCGCTGCACCCGGGCTGGGTGAAAACCGACATGGGCGGTGACGGTGCGGACATCGATGTGCAGACCAGCACGCGCGGGCTGGTGGATCAGGTGAATGCCTACACCGGTAAGGGCGGGCATCATTTTGTGAATTACAAGGGTGAGACGATTCCCTGGTAACACCTAAAATCGCAGGAGCCGGCTTGCTGGCGATACGGCCACTTCGGCTGTCAGTCATACCGAGCAGACTCCATCGCCAGCAAGCCGGCTCCTGCAGAATATTGATCGTCTGGTCGGGCCGGGCTTGCCGACAAAGCGGTTTTGTCTGAAACTCCGCACCTCGTCCTTCGCGGCGACCCTGGATCAGCAGACAGGGTAATCACTGAGCTGGCTAACCTGAACCCAACTTTCAGAGGAGCCGGCCAACATGCCTGCGACCCGTACTTGGTTAAAAAATCCCCTCGCCATTTTCACAGCCAACGGCCTCGATGCCCGTGGCGGCCTGGTTGTGCAAGACGGTTTGATCGTCGAAGTGCTCGGCGCCTGCCAGCAGCCCTCGGCGCCCTGTGCACAAGTCTTCGATGCCCGCGAGCATGTGATCCTGCCGGGCCTGATCAACACCCATCACCATTTCTACCAGACCCTCACCCGCGCCTGGGCGCCGGTGGTCAATCAGCCGTTGTTCCCTTGGCTGAAAACCCTCTACCCGGTATGGGCGCGCCTGACCCCGGAAAAACTTGCGCTGGCGACGAAAGTTGCGCTGGCCGAGTTGCTGCTGTCCGGGTGCACCACCGCCGCCGATCACCATTATCTGTTTCCGGAAGGTCTGGAGAATGCGATCGACGTGCAAGTCGAAAGCGTCCGCGAACTGGGTATGCGCGCCATGCTGACGCGCGGTTCGATGAGCCTCGGCGAAAAGGACGGTGGCCTGCCGCCGCAACAGACGGTGCAGGAAGGCGAAGTGATCCTGGCTGACAGTCAGCGCTTGATCGCCGAGTACCATGAACGTGGCGACGGTGCGCAAATCCAGATCGCACTGGCGCCCTGCTCGCCCTTCTCGGTGACCCCGGAAATCATGTCCGCCAGCGCCGACCTGGCAAACAAACTCGACGTGCGTCTGCACACCCACCTTGCTGAAACCCTCGACGAAGAAGACTTCTGCCTGCAGCGTTTCGGCCTGCGCACCGTCGATTATCTGGACAGTGTCGGCTGGCTCGGCCCGCGCACCTGGCTGGCGCACGGTATCCATTTCAACCCGGACGAAATCGCTCGCCTGGGCGCCGCCGGCACGGGCATCTGTCACTGCCCGAGTTCGAACATGCGCCTGGCTTCGGGCATCTGCCCGACGCTGGATCTGACCGCTGCCGGCGCGTTGCTCGGGCTGGGCGTGGACGGTTCCGCCTCCAACGATGCGTCGAACATGATGCTCGAAACGCGTCAGGCGCTGTATATCCAGCGCCTGCGCTACGGCGCGGAAAAGATCACCCCGGAACTGGTTTTGGGCTGGGCGACCAAAGGCTCGGCGAGCTTGCTGGGGCGTACCGATATCGGTGAGCTGGCGGTCGGCAAACAGGCCGACCTGGCGTTATTCAAGCTGGATGAGCTGCGCTTCTCCGGCAGCCACGATCCGGTGTCGGCGCTGTTGTTGTGCGGCGCGGATCGGGCGGATCGGGTGATGGTGGGCGGCAAGTGGCGCGTGATTGACGGCCAGGTTGAAGGGCTAGACTTGAAAGGGTTGATTGCCGATCACAGCCAGGCGGCTCGGCAGTTGATTGCGGGCGTCTGACATAGCACCGACTTAAACTGTGGGAGCAGGCTTGCTCCCACAATTGGTTTTGTGGTGGGTTCAGAGGCCCAATAGCGACAACATGATAAACGTCGCGAACAGCACGAAATGGGTCATCCCTTCGATGGCATTGGTTTCGCCATCGTTGAGATTGATCGCGCTGACGATCAAGGTGATGAAGATCATCACCGTCTGCACCGGCGTCATTGCCATCTGGAAGGGTTGACCGGTGTAAAGCGCCATCGCTTCCATCACCGGCACCGTCAGAATCACCGTCGACAACGATGCCCCCATCGCAATGTTGACCACCGATTGCATGCGGTTGGCCAACGCGGCGCGCAATGCCGTCAGAATCTCGGGCGCGGCGGAAATCGCCGCTACCAGTATCGCGGTGATCACCGGCGGCGCACCCGTTCCCTCCAGACCCAGATCAAGGGTCTTCGACATCACTTCGGCCAACGCACCGATGACCACCACGCCAAACACCAATGTGCCAATGGAGAACCCGAGACTGACCGGCTTGGGCTCGTTTTCCACAGGCTCTTTCTTGCGGCGTTTTTCCGGGTAGCTGTAACTGAAAAAGTAGCTGTGCGGCCCGACCTGCATGCGCAGGAATAGCGCGTAGAGCACGACCATCGCGCCAATGGTGAACCCGGAATAAATTTTCCAGTTGGCCTCTGGAATGAACTCCGGTACCACCATCGACACGCCCATGGCCGTAAGAATCATGACGCTGTAACTGCGCGCCGAGTCGTCGTTGTAGGACTGCTCGCCATGCTTGATGCCGCCCATTAGAGCGGCCAGGCCGAGGATGCCGTTGATGTCGAGCATCACCGCCGAATAGATCGTGTCCCGCACCAGCGTCGGCGATGCTTCGTTGCTCATCATGATCGCCAGGATCACCACTTCGACCAGGACCGCGGCCAGCGTCAGAATCATCGTGCCATAGGGGTCGCCGACTTTTTCCGCAAGCAGTTCCGCGTGATGGGCGACGCGCATGGACGCAGCGACGATGAAACCGATCAGCACCAGCCCGCCGAGCAGCGCCACGGCTTGCCCGCTGTGCAGTAACCAGTGCTCCAGCGGATAGGCAACGAACGCGGCGAGCAGTGCCAACAGGAGAAATTTTTCTTGCTTGATGATAGAGAGCATTACGAGCCTTTTTGCCGAGTCGAGCGAAAACAGTGTGATGAGCTACTGACTGCGGCGCGTCGCTAACGTTTCGTTACATCTTTGCGCACCAGTGGATGGCGGCCGTGTTCGGGCGTGCACTTTTATCGGCCTCAACGGCCCCATCGCGGGCAAGCCCGGCTCTTACAGAGGAACGCGATCCAATGTGGGAGCGAGCCTGCTCGCGATGGCCGCGCCACGGCTTAAGATTATTGTTGTCCTGTTGGTCAGCTAATTGCATTGCTCCTGCCAACCTCAAAAAAAACACGGAGTTCGAGTTCATGCATAAACGTCCGCTGAAGAAACTGCTGGGTGCCATCGTCGCGGCCATCGGCCTGAGCGCCAGCCTGTCGGTCAATGCCGCCGATCCACTGAAAGTCGGTTTCGTTTATATCGGCCCGATTGGTGACCACGGCTGGACCTATCAGCATGAACAGGGGCGCAAGGCGCTGGCGGAAAAACTTGGCAGCCAGATCACCACCAACTACGTGGAAAACGTTGCCGAGGGCGCGGACGCCGAGCGGGTGATTCGCAACATGGCCAAAGACAAATACGACCTGATTTTCACCACATCTTTCGGCTACATGAACCCGACGCTGAAAGTCGCCAAGCAATTTCCCAAGGTGACTTTCGAGCACGCCACCGGCTACAAGCAGGACAAGAACCTGGGCACCTACCTGGCACGCACGTATGAAGGTCGATACGTCGGCGGCTTCCTCGCGGCGAAGATGACCAAGAGCAAAAAAATCGGCTATGTCGCCTCGTTCCCGATCCCGGAAGTGGTCCGCGACATCAACGCCATCCAGCTCGCCTTGAACAAGTACAACCCGGGCACAGAAATAAAAGTGGTGTGGGTCAACTCGTGGTTCGACCCGGGCAAGGAAGCCGATGCGGCCAACGCGCTGATTGATCAGGGCGTTGATGTGGTGTTCCAGCACACCGACAGCCCCGCGCCGATTCAGGCCGCCGAACGACGCGGCGTATTTGCCGTCGGTTACGCTTCGGACATGGCGCATTTCGGGCCGAAAGCGGTGCTGACCTCGATCGTCAACGACTGGGCGCCGCATTACATTCAGGCGACCCAAAGCGTGATCGATCACTCGTGGAAATCCCAGGATTACTGGGGCGGTTTGAAGGAAGGCACGGTTGAGCTGCCGATCAGCAATCTGGTGCCAGCTGCCGTAAAGACCGAAGCCGAGCAGATCATTGCGGACATAAAAAGCGGTGCGCTGCATCCGTTCACCGGGCCCATCAAGGATCAGGCCGGCGTCGAGAAAATACCGGCGGGCGTGACCGCGAGCAATGCGGAACTGGCGTCGATGAATTATTACGTTGAAGGCATGAAGGCCGATATTCCCAAGTAATTCTCGAGCCGAATACAAAACCCTGTAGGAGCGAGCCTGCTCGCGATGAGGCCGTCACATCCAGCCTCATCGTTGAATGAGAATCCGCTATCGCGAGCAGGCTCGCTCCCACATTTAAGGACCGCGTATGAACAGCCTCCCTATCATCGACATCGCCCCGCTCTACAGCGAAGACCCGCTCGCCTGGACATCCGTTGCCGACGAGATCGACAACGCCTGTCGCGAGTGGGGCTTTTTCTACATTAAGGGCCACCCGATCAGCGACTCGCGTCTCGACGCCGTGCTCAACCACGCGCAACGCTTCTTCGCCCGGCCTACCGATGAAAAACTCCAGATCGACATTACCCAGACCCGCCACCATCGCGGCTACGGCGCCATCGCCACCGAGCAGCTCGACCCGAACAAACCCAGCGACCTCAAAGAAACCTTCGACATGGGCTTTCACCTGCCGGCCGATCACCCGGACGTGGTGGCGGAGAAACCACTGCGCGGGCCCAACCGTCACCCATCGGTCCCCGGCTGGGAAACGCTGATGGAGCAACATTACGTCGACATGCAAGCCCTCGCGCAAACCCTGTTGCGCGCGATGACGCTGGCGCTGAACATCGAGCACGACTTCTTCGACAAACGTTTTCATGAACCCGTCAGCGTGCTGCGCATGATCCACTACCCACCCCGCCACACCGCCAGCTCCGAAGAGCAGCAAGGCGCGGGCGCGCATACCGATTACGGATGCATCACGCTGCTGTATCAGGACGCGGCGGGCGGACTGCAAGTGCGCAATGTGCACGGTGAGTGGATTGATGCGCCGCCAATCGACGGCACGTTTGTCGTCAACCTCGGCGACATGATGGCGCGCTGGAGCAACGATCGTTACCTGTCGACGCCGCACCGGGTGATCAGTCCGTTGGGGGTGGATCGCTATTCGATGCCGTTCTTTGCCGAGCCCCATCCCGACACCATTATCGAGTGCCTGCCCGGCTGTCAGGGACCAGAGCATCCAGCGAAATACCCCGCGACCACCTGCGCTGAATTTCTGCTGTCGCGCTTCGCCGATACTTACGCCTATCGACGGGATTCGCTGATGGCCTGAACCGGCTGGTCAGGTTTTGCCAATTGTTTCGACGAGCACCTGTAGAATGCCGCCATCTGCAACTGATGAGAAAAGAATATGTACGACTGGCTGAACGCCCTGCCCAAAGCAGAACTGCACCTGCATCTGGAAGGCTCGCTGGAGCCCGAGCTGTTGTTCGCCCTGGCTGAGCGCAACAAGATCGCCCTGCCGTGGAGCGACGTCGAAACGCTGCGCGGGGCGTATGCCTTCAACAATTTGCAGGAGTTTCTCGACCTGTATTACCAGGGCGCCGATGTCCTGCGCACGTCGCAGGACTTTTACGACCTGACCTGGGCTTACCTGCTGCGGTGCAAGGCGCAGAACGTGATTCACACCGAACCGTTCTTCGACCCGCAAACCCACACCGACCGTGGTGTTCCTTTCGAAGTGGTGCTCAACGGCATCGCCGCCGCATTGAAGGATGGCGAACAACAACTGGGCATCACCAGCGGTTTGATCCTGAGTTTCCTGCGCCACTTGAGCGAAGACGAAGCCGAGAAAACCCTCGACCAGGCGCTACCGTTTCGCGATGCGTTTGTGGCGGTCGGTCTGGACAGTTCGGAAATGGGTCACCCGCCGAGCAAGTTCCAGCGTGTGTTCGATCGCGCCCGTGGCGAAGGTTTCCTGACGGTTGCCCACGCCGGTGAAGAAGGCCCGCCGGAATACATCTGGGAAGCACTTGATCTGCTGAAAATCCAGCGCATCGACCATGGCGTGCGCGCCATCGAAGACGAACGCCTGATGCAACGGATCATCGACGAACAAATCCCGCTGACTGTGTGCCCTTTGTCCAACACCAAGCTGTGCGTGTTCGACCACATGTCGCAGCACAATATTCTCGACATGCTCGAGCGTGGCGTGAAGGTCACCGTGAATTCCGACGACCCGGCGTACTTCGGTGGTTATGTCACCGAGAACTTCCATGCGCTGTATACCGATCTGGGCATGACCCAGGATCAGGCCAAGCGTCTGGCGCAGAACAGTCTGGATGCCAGATTGATCAAACCTTAAATCGATCAAACATCAGTTACCGAGCGTAGCCGCGCTCTGAGGTCGGAACGCAGAGCGTCCCGGCTGCCGGACAGAGCGTGGCAACGATCCCAAGCCTAGGCTATCTCCAGCTCGGTCTCTTTGGCGAAGCGGTGAATTTCCCGTTGCCCCGCCGCAGTCACTTGCAAAGCCCGAGAATCGTTCGGCAAGCTCAGCCAGCCCGACTGCATGAACAATTGCAGCAGCGCCGCGCCCAATGACCCACCCATATGCGGGCGTCGCTCGCTCCAGTCAGGACACGCGCACGCAGCTTTGCTGCTGGTGTGCGCCAGCGCTTGAACATACACACCCCGGTTCGCCAGCTGCGTAGCGCCCTTATGGGTGATCGACACTCGCCGGTCGAATTGCTCGATCCAGCCAGCATCCAGCAAACGCTGATAAAGGTCTGCAGCCAGGGTGCCGCCCAGATGATCGTCGCAGAGCCGGGCGCGCAGCAATGAAGAAGGCGCGGTCTGAGGTTTCGGGATGGGAATGGGGGTAGTGCGCTTGAACACGTCAGGGACTTCCCGCGGCGTGCTGGCAATCGTCGCGCTGGCCAGTGCCTCTATGGCGGCGCCTATTTCAGGGGCGGCCAGGCGGAAAAATCGCTTGCGACCGCGGGTTTCAACTTTTAACAGACCTCCGGCGGACAAACGCCCCAGGTGTGCACTGGCCGAAGAGGGTGACAGCCTGGCCAGCAGCGCCAGCTCTTCGGTTTGTCGCGCCGAGCCATCCATCAAGGCCCACATCATCGCGCTGCGCTTTGGGTCAGCCAGCAACGTGGCAATCTGGCTGATGCAAGGTGCATGTTCCATGTATTCACTCCCTGTTGAATCGTTTCGTCTACTGCTCGGAGACATCTTGACCAGTAATGTGTCATCGGCCAAGACGGGAAAACCGCCGTTTATCGGGCGAAGCCATCGCCTACCCAGGCCAGCGCTTTGCAGCTTCGCGAAGGAAAAGAAAATCACCGCAGGGATTTGTCGATCAATCGCGGACGCGCCACGGTGGATTCGGCGGTGCGCATATGAGGCGGCCCACAGTATAAGCCTGTTAACTGCCGCATCCTGCCCTTCAGAAACCATTGGTGGTGATAGTTCCTGAGAGAAATTTCGCTATTTTCCTGCGACTAATGACCGATCGCCGAGAAAGCCGGGAACTGACTACTCAATTGGGCGCATCGGCTGGCAAGCATTTCCCGCAAAAGGTTCACAGGCTTACTCAACTGTGCGCGATGTGCGCACAACAGATTCAGCGGAGCACGCTCGCAGAGCAGTTCCGGCAGCAATACTTTCAAACGACCGGCCAGCACGTCAGCCGCAACATCCAGCCAGGATTTGTAGGCGATGCCCGCGCCCGCGAGCGCCCATAAACGCACGACATCGGCATCGTCACTGAAACGATCTCCACTGACGGTCAGACCGACCTCGCGCTTGCCATCGTGAAAACTCCAGTGATCGTGAACCCGGCTGCCCAGCATGAACAGCAGGCAATTGTGCTGAGCCAGCTGCTCCAGTTGCCGCGGCTCACCGTGCTGGGCCAGGTAACCGGGTGCCGCACACAAAACCCGGCGATTCTGCGGGGCGATCGGCAACGCTACCAGGCTTGAGTCCTCTGGCTCGCCGTAGCGCAGGGCAATGTCCACGGGTTGGCGAAAGAGGTCGGCAATGCGGTCGCCAAGCAACAGGCGCACCGTCAGTTTCGGGTGCTCGCGCTGGAATTCGTCCAGCCAGGGCAGCAGCACGTTACGGCCGAAATCCGAGGGTGCGGACAGCTGCAATATGCCGCTGACCTGATCCTGGCCACTTTTCAACAAACGACGGCCTTCTTCAAGATTGCTCAGGGCGGCCCGGGCATATTCGAGAAAACCTTCGCCTTCAGCAGTCAGACGCAGACTGCGTGTCGAACGGGCGAGCAAGCGTGCGCCGAGTTGCAGTTCGATGCGCTTCAACGCCGCGCTGGCTACAGCAGCGGACATATCCATGACCCGCGCCGCTGCCGACAGGCTGCCGAGATCCGCCGCGCGAACAAATAGCTGCAGGTCATCGAAACGCAGCATGATTGAGCCCCTGATTATCAAAAAAATATTGAAAGAGACTGCTCTTTTAGCGGGTTTTATCTTGCAGCGAAATAGCTAATCATCCTCCATCCTGAATCACCTTCACTGCCGGAGCCGACCATGTCCCAAGCCTTTACTGCCATCGCCACCCTGATTGCCAAACCGGGTCAGCAAGAAGCCCTTGAACAGCACCTGCGCGCTTTGGTTGAACCTACCCGCGCCGAGGCCGGTTGCGGTCAATACGATCTGCATCAGGACCTGTCGAATCCGCTGGCTTTTTACATGATCGAACAATGGAGCAGCGACGAGGCTCTGCAAGCTCACGACGCCAGTGCGCACATCCAGAACTTCCGCGCCAAGGCCGACGCCTTTCTGGAACACTTCGAGCTCAAGCGCCTGCGCTCGGTGGTCTGACCCCCTCTTCTATTACAGTCCAGGAATCCTTCATGAAAGCCATTGCCTATTACACCTCGCTGCCCATCAGCGACGAAAAGTCCCTGCAGGATATCGAGCTGCCGTTGCCGGTTGCCGGACCGCGCGACCTGCTGGTGGAAGTCAGAGCCATCTCGGTTAACCCGGTGGATACCAAGGTTCGGCAGAACGTCCAGCCCGAAGACGGCGCTGCGAAGGTGCTGGGCTGGGACGTTGCCGGTGTGGTCAAGGAAGTCGGCAGTGAAGTGACCTTGTTCAAGGCTGGGGACAAGGTGTTCTACGCCGGGTCCATCGCCCGCGCCGGCGGCAACAGCGAGCTGCACGTGGTCGATGAACGAATCGTCGGCCACATGCCGAAGACCCTCGGTTTCGCCGAGGCCGCCGCCCTGCCGCTGACCGCGATCACCGCGTGGGAACTGCTGTTCGAACGTCTGCAGGTCCGCGAGGGTAAAACCGATGAAGGGCAGAGTCTGCTGATCGTGGGTGCTGCCGGCGGCGTCGGCTCGATCCTGACTCAGCTGGCGCATCAGTTGACCGGGCTGAAAGTGATCGGCACCGCCTCGCGTCCGCAAACCCAGAGCTGGGTGCGCGACCTGGGCGCCGACCTGATCATCGATCACAGCCAGCCGCTGAGCGAGGAGCTCAAACGCGCCGGCGTCGAGCAGGTGACGCACGTTGCCAGCCTGACCGAGACCGGGCATCACCTTGATCAATTGGTGGAAGCGTTGGCACCACAAGGCAAACTGGCGCTGATCGACGATCCCAAGTCACTGGACGTGACCAAGCTCAAGCGCAAGAGCCTGTCGCTGCATTGGGAGTTCATGTACACCCGCTCGCTGTTTGAAACGCCGGACATGATCGAACAACACAACCTGCTCAATCGCGTGGCGCAGCTAATCGATGAGGGCACATTGAAGACGACGGTCGGTGAGCATTTCGGGGCGATCAACGCGGCCAACCTGCGCCGCGCGCATCAACTGCTGGAAAGCGGCAAGTCGAAGGGCAAGATTGTGCTCGAGGGTTTCTGAAGATCAAAAGATCGCAGGCTTCGCCAGCTCCTACGGATTTTTCCCACAATTGAAACCCGTACGAGCCGGCGAAGCCTGCGATCTTTTGCCGTCAGTCCGAAGGTTGACCTCCGTCACAACTGCATCAATATTCGGGTCTACAATCGAAATCTCTGCAAGGCAATCTTTTACGCAAAGGAGGTCGGCAATGAAGATCCTGATAAAAGAATTGGCAAAATCCCAGTGGCAGGTCCGTCTGGGCCAGCACAGCGTGACATTCCGCAGCGAAGCCGAAGCTCGCGCTTTCACCCGCACCCTTGAAGCGCGCCTGCACGCCCCTCATCAGTTCCCCGACCAGCAGCGCGCCGCTGGCTGAGGTTCTTCCTCAAACCTGGGCTTGAACCAGCGCCCGGGCATTTTGCAAACGCCGGGTGAGCATCGCCGCGCTCACCACCAGAATTGCACACAGGCTGATGACCATGGCCATCGGCACGGCCGTGCCATCGTATAAAAAACCCACCAGCCAGGCAGCGCCCGCAGCGACACTGAATTGCAGACAACCGAGCAGCGCCGAGGCGCTACCCGCACGAGTACCCTGCCCGTTCATTGCACAGGCCGAGGCGTTCGGCAGAATGCAGCCCAGGCTGGCCATGCAGATAAACAACGGCACCAGCAGCGGCCACAATTGTTCGGTGTGCAGCGAACTGACCACAAGTAAAGCCAGCGCAGCCACCAGGTAAACCCACACCGCGCGCACCAGCAAGAAGGCCGGACCACGCTTTGCGAGCATCCGCGCATTGATCTGCGCCACCAGAATGAACCCCGCCGCATTGGTGCCGAACAGCCAACCGAAATGTTCAGCCGGCACGCCGTAGAGTTTGATGAACACGAAGGGCGAACCGGTGATGTAGGCGAACATCCCGGCGATGGCGATGCCGCCGGTCAGCGCGTGGCCGAGGAAGATCGGGTCTGACAACAACCGGCCGTATTGACGCAGCGCACCTGACAATGGCTGACGTGGCGCATCGGCAGGCATGCTCTCCGGCAATCCAAGCGCCACGGCCAGCGCCGCCAGTGCACTGAAACCCGTCAGCGCGAGGAAGATCGACTGCCAACCCGTCGTGTTGACCAGCAACCCGCCCAGCATTGGCGCGAGAATCGGCGCCAGGCCCATCACCAGCATCAATTGCGAAAAGACTTTGGCCGAGCCCACTGCATCACATTTGTCGCTGACAATCGCCCGCGAAATCACCATCCCCGCACAACCGCCTAACGCCTGAATGAAACGCGCAGCGATCAGCCATTCGAGGTTGGGCGCATAAGCGCACGCCAAGGACGCAGCAGTGAAGAGACCGACGCCGGCCAGCAACGGAATCCGTCGTCCGAAGCGATCCGCCACAGGTCCGTACAGCAATTGACCAATCGACAAACCAAGAAAATACGCCGCCAGCGTGAGCTGGACGTGTGCTTCGTCGGTGCCGAATGCCAGCGCCATGGTCGGGAACGCCGGCAGATAGAAATCTATCGCCAGCGGCCCAAATGCGCTCAGGGCGCCAAGTATCAAGATGGTACGGAAGTTCATCGGGCATCCAGTGGGACAAGTCGGCAGCCACCTAGTCTAGCTGCGCGGGAACGCCTTGAACATCCGATAGGTCGCTAACTATTAAATCCCGTTTGATGAAATGCTCCACAGGATTGATGTCTGGGCTCAGACAACTTTCGCTTCGTAGCCTTCGTCAGTAATGACAGCAATCACCTGGTCGACCGTCAGCGCACTCTCGACGCCGACTTCTTTTGCCGCCAGATCGATCCGCACACTGGCCGCTGGATCCTTAGCCTGCAGCGCCTGGGTGATGGCTTTTACGCAATGCCCGCACGACATACCTTGAACGTTGAATACCTGCATGGGATGACTCCTTTGATAGGTTGCGTGCAGTGTCGAGCTTGCCACCATGGCAAGGTCAAGTTCTGCCGTGAACGGCCGGGCTGGCAATCGGCGCCGCGCTCGGCCAAGCTGCATGCATCAATGACTTGATTCAGGAGATTCAGCCATGCGCTGGTCAGCTTTCAGCCTGTTTGGCTTGCTCAGCCTCTTCGCCGCTACGCCCTACGTCAACGCTGCCCCGGTGGATTACGGCGTGCTGATCATTTCCCGCGAGCGCCTGGAAGTCTCGACCAATTGCGAGATTGGCGTGTACATCCAGGACCAGTTGTCGGCGCGGCTGTTCCAGGAACAGAGCACCTCGTTCAACCTGCCGCCGGGGAATGTCTCGCTGCGCCTCAAGCTGCTGCCGGGCCAGGCACCGGGTTGCAATCCCGGCATGCTCGCCCCAGGTTCGCAGAACATCACTCTCAAGGCCGGGGATGTATTGAAGTTCCGGATCGCGATGACGCAGGAAGGCATGTATCTGAAGCCTGCTGCGCTCGAATACTGATATTCAGTCACTTGGAGCAAGCTGGCTCGCGATCGTCGATAACGCGGTGTAGCTCAATGACCGCGCTGATTTCATCGCGAGCAGGCTTACCCCACAGGGGCTCTAACGCGGATTGATTTTTTGCGCTTGACCTTGCCAGCGTGGCAAGGTTGATCCTGTAGCCATCTACTACAGGGAGCGCGACCGATGTCTGAATACACCACGTTCAATCTGCCGATTGCCGGCATGACCTGCGCCAGTTGCGCCGGGCGCGTCGAGCGCGCCCTGAGTAAAGTGGTCGGCGCCAGTGCGGTCAGCGTCAACCTGGCCACCGAACAGGCCCGCGTCCAGGCGCCCGGCGACAGCCTGCCAGCATTGATGGATGCCGTGGAACAGGCCGGTTACAGCGTGCCCCGGCAGAGTCTCGAATTAAGCATCGAAGGCATGACCTGCGCCTCCTGCGTCGGTCGGGTCGAACGTGCGCTGGCCAAGGTATCCGGGGTGAAAAGTGTCAGCGTCAATCTGGCCAACGAACGTGCTCACCTCGAACTGCTCGGGCAAATCGATCCGCAGACCCTGATCGCCGCTGTCACCAAAGCGGGCTACAGCGCCAGCGTCTGGGAAGTCGAACACCCGCAAACCGATCATCAGCAGCAACGTCTGCACCGTGAGCGCCTGGCGCTGGTCATGGCGATTGCCCTTGCCCTGCCGCTGGTACTGCCGATGTTGCTGCAACCGTTCGGTGTGCACTGGATGCTGCCCGCATGGGCGCAGTTTGCATTGGCGACGCCGGTGCAATTCATCTTCGGTGCGCGTTTTTACGTGGCAGCGTGGAAAGCCGTGCGCGCCGGGGCCGGCAATATGGATCTGCTGGTGGCCTTGGGCACGAGCGCTGGTTATGGCTTGAGTCTGTACGAATGGGCGACCGCCGCCGGGCGCATGCCGCATTTGTATTTCGAAGCGTCCGCCGTAGTGATTGCGCTGGTGCTGCTGGGCAAATACCTGGAAAGCCGCGCCAAACGGCAGACCGCCGGCGCCATCCGCGCCCTCGAAGCGCTGCGTCCGGAGCGCGCGATTCAAGTGATCGATGGCCGCGAACAGGACGTCGCGATCAACGCTTTGCGCCTCAACGATCTGGTCATGGTCAAACCTGGCGAACGTTTTCCGGTGGACGGTGAGGTGATCGAGGGTCAGAGCCATGCCGATGAAGCGCTGATCAGTGGCGAAAGCCTGCCGGTGCCGAAGCAGCCTGGGGATAAAGTCACCGGGGGCGCAATCAACGGTGAGGGCCGGCTGCTGGTGCGCACGCAAGCCTTGGGCGCAGAAACCGTGCTGGCGCGGATTATCCGTCTGGTCGAAGACGCGCAAGCGGCGAAGGCACCGATCCAGAAACTGGTGGATAAAGTCAGCCAGGTGTTTGTGCCAACCGTTCTGCTAATCGCGTTGGCGACGCTGATCGGTTGGTGGCTCTACGGAGCGCCCGTCGAGACAGCGCTGATCAACGCTGTCGCGGTTTTGGTCATAGCCTGTCCGTGCGCTCTTGGTCTCGCCACTCCGACTGCAATCATGGCCGGCACCGGCGTCGCCGCGCGCTATGGCATTTTGATCAAGGACGCCGAAGCGCTCGAACGCGCCCATGAAGTCAGCGCGGTGGTGTTTGATAAAACCGGCACGCTGACCTCGGGCACGCCGCGCATCGCGCATTTGAGCGCAATCGCAGGTGACGAAAACGCCTTGTTGCAAATGGCCGGGGCGCTGCAACGCGGCAGTGAACACCCTCTGGCCAAAGCCGTACTGGACGCTTGCGCCGAACGCGGTCTAACCGTTGCCGATATCCGCGACAGTCAGTCGCTGACGGGGCGCGGCATCGCCGGCAGCCTTGATGGCCGACGTCTGGCGCTGGGCAATCGTCGCCTGCTGGACGAAAGCGCTTTGCCAGCGGGTGAGCTGGCCGAATCTGCCGCCGCATGGGAAGCCGAAGGCCGCACGTTGTCTTGGCTGATCGAACAAAGCCCCACCCCCGCAGTGCTCGGGTTGTTCGCGTTCGGTGACACGTTGAAACCCGGCGCGCTGCAAGCGGTGCAGCAACTGCGCGAGCGCCACATCAGCAGTCATCTGCTGACGGGTGACAATCGCGGCAGCGCCCGCGTGGTCGCCGAAGCGCTGGGCATCGAGGATGTCTACGCTGAAGTGCTGCCGGCCGACAAAGCCGCGACGGTCGCGACGCTGAAGAAAACCGGTGTGGTCGCAATGGTCGGCGATGGCATCAACGACGCACCGGCCCTGGCGGCTGCGGACATCGGCATTGCCATGGGCGGCGGCACCGATGTCGCGATGCACGCCGCCGGGATCACCCTGATGCGCGGCGATCCTCGACTGGTGCCGGCCGCGCTGGAAATCAGCCGCAAGACCTACGCGAAAATTCGTCAGAATCTGTTCTGGGCATTTGTCTACAACCTGATCGGTATTCCGCTGGCGGTTTTCGGCTTCCTCAATCCGGTACTGGCCGGCGCGGCGATGGCGTTGTCGAGCGTCAGCGTGGTCAGCAATGCGTTACTGTTGAAAACCTGGAAACCCAAGGACCTGGAGGATGACCGATGAACATTGGCCAAGCGGCTCGGGTAAGCGGACTCAGCGCGAAGATGA
Source organism: Pseudomonas sp. TMB3-21 (assembly GCF_054898145.1). NCBI lineage: Bacteria > Pseudomonadati > Pseudomonadota > Gammaproteobacteria > Pseudomonadales > Pseudomonadaceae > Pseudomonas > Pseudomonas sp. TMB3-21. The sequence continues at coordinate 917,242 of NZ_CM142718.1, forward strand.
TTCGTTATTACGAGTCGATCGGTCTGCTCAAGGCAGCTCATCGCACGGACAGCGGTTATCGGGTTTATGGCGAGGATGATTTACACACGCTGGCCTTCATCAAGCGGTCGCGGGACCTGGGCTTTTCACTGGAGGAAGTCGGCAAGTTGCTGACCCTTTGGCAGGATCGGCAACGGGCGAGCGCGGATGTCAAAGCGCTTGCTCGCCAGCACATTGACGAGCTGAATCGCAAAATTCTCGAGATGGGGCAACTGCGCGACACGCTGCAGGATCTGGTGGATCACTGCCAGGGCGATCACCGCCCGGACTGTCCGATTCTGAAAAGTCTCGAATCGGGGTGCTGCGCCTAGTAGGTCGTGCCGTTGGCACAGATGTCGAATCTACCGACGCCTTCGCGGGCAAGCCCGCTCCCACAAGGTGCAGCGTGCATAAAGGCTTCAGGCCTGACACAAAACCCTGTGGGAGCGGGCTTGCTCGCGAAGGCGCCAGTACTGTCTACCCCAAACCGTCGCCCACAAAAAACCCGGCCGAGGCCGGGTTTTGTTCAACCGATCACTGCATCCACGGTGGAGGCGGTTCTTCGGTTTTGCCCGGTGGCGCATCGTCCGCCGCGCGTACCGCTTGCTTGCGTTCTTCATCCAGGCGGGCCGCCTCGATTTCGCGCATGATGCCGCCGACATCGGCCAGCTCTTCCGGCTCATCGAACTCACCGGTCAAAATGCTCGCCGGGTGTAAGGTGCCGGCCTCGTACAAGGCCCACATTTCTTTGGCGTAACGGGTCTGCTTCAGCTCCGGCGCGAACCGGCCGAAGTACGACGCCATGTTGCCCACATCCCGCTCAAGCATGCTGAAAGCATGGTTGTTGCCCGCCGCGTCAACCGCTTGCGGCAGGTCGATGATGACCGGACCTGTCGGCGTCAGCAGTACGTTGAACTCGGACAAGTCACCGTGCACCAGTCCGGTACACAACATCAGCACGATCTGCGAAATCAGGAACGCGTGATACTCGCGCGCCTGATCCGGCTCCAGCACCACGTCATTCAGACGCGGCGCCGCATCGCCGTATTCGTCGGCAACCAGTTCCATCAGCAGCACGCCTTCGAGGAAGTCGTACGGCTTGGGTACCCGGACACCGGCACCGGCGAGGCGAAACAACGCCGCCACTTCAGCATTCTGCCAGGCATCTTCGGTTTCTTTCTTGCCGAACTTCGAGCCCTTGGCCATCGCCCGAGCCTGCCGGCTGTTGCGCACCTTGCGGCCTTCCTGATATTCGGCCGCCTGGCGGAAACTGCGTTTATTCGCCTCCTTGTAAACCTTCGCGCAACGTAACTCGTTGCCGCAGCGCACCACATAAACAGCTGCTTCTTTACCACTCATGAGTGGGCGCAGCACCTCGTCGACCAGACCGTCCTCGATCAGGGGTTCAATGCGTTTTGGAGTCTTCATCAGCTTTTATTGTGGGTCCTTTATTACCAAACACGCGAAAGTCATTCGTTATACGGCAATCTGCTCAATCGGGGGAGGGGGTGCCGACCTATGAACGTTCCGTGGGGAACAGTAAGCACACAATGTGCCGTATTTATCGATGCACCCCGCCGATGCCATTCGACCGATGGGGATCATAGCTGAGCTGATGGGAATTGTTGGTGACCCAATGCAGGGGATTTGCGACAGAACCCGACAAACGCAGGCATACCCTTCGTAGGATTTATCCCTTCTGCCCTCAATTTCCTCTGACAACAGCCGAAGTCTTCAGTGACGAGGGAATTTGTCCGACGATCGTTCCGATAAAAACGAGGCCGCACCCAGGGAGCCGGGTTCAACCATCACGTTTATTGCTGCCAATAAATCCGCGAGTCAACTGCACTGCGTGGGCCTACAAGAAAATCTGGAGCGCGGATGAACATCAAACAGAAGCTGACCTGGGCGTTTGCAATCATCGCCTGCTTGCCCGTGGTGCTGGTCGCCACCCTCGTTGTGCTGAACTTGCGCAGTGACGCCAAGGACAATTTCGTCGACAGCAGTGGTCGCGAAATTCGTCAGGTCAGCAATGCCATGCAAATATTTTTCGACGGCATCAGCCAGAACGTCGATTACCTGGCGTCTCAGCCGCTGATCAAAGAATCCGATGACAGCCTCAAGACTTACATGAGCGCCAATGCGGAAAGTATTCCCCAAGGCGAGGCCGACAAAAAGGTCTTCGCCCTGCTGCAAAACCTCGGCAACAGCCACCCTTCCTACGCCTACGCGATCCTCGGCACGGCGGCCGGCGGTTACGTGTCCTGGCCGGACGACGCGAAGCTGAACAACTACGACCCACGCCAGCGTCCCTGGTACAAAGCGGCGCAGGCCAAACCGGGCAAGCCGTTTCGCACCGAGGCGTATTACTGGGCCGAGGACGATGCAACCTACGTCAGCACCGTGCGCACCATCGACAACAAACTGGGGACCAACGGCGGCGTGGTCAGCATCGACGTGACGCTCAAGCAGCTCACCGAAATCGTCAAACAGATCAAGCTGGGTGAAAGCGGCTACCTGATGTTGATGGAAAACACCGGCACCGTGCTGGTCGATCCGAAACAACCGGAACACAACTTCAAACCGTTGAGCAGCCTCGGCGAGGGTTACGCACAATTGGGCAAGGCCGGCAAAGGGCTGGTGGAAGTCGAGCTGAATGGCGAGCGCTACATGGCCAACGTGTGGCCGTCGGAGCAACTTGGCTGGACGTTTGTCGGCCTGATCAAACAAGACGATGTGATGAGCTCGGCCACACAGCTGACGTGGCTGATCGCAATTATTGCAGCTGTGCTCGCGGTGATTTTCGCCGTGGTCGGCGCCAGCTTCGCCAGCGTCATCGTGCGGCCAATCCGCAGCGTCGCCAGTGGGCTGGAAGGCATCGCTCAGGGTGAAGGGGATTTGACCAAAAACCTGCAGGTGCGTGGCAGCGATGAAACCGCGCAACTGGCCAGCTGGTTCAACCAGTTCCTGGCGGCGATTCGTAACCTGATTCAAAGCATCGGTGGCGCCGCGACGAAAATCCTCGCCACTTCGAAAAGCTCGACGCAGGTGTCGAGCGACATGGCCGAAGCGGCCGGTCGTCAGCGCGAAGCGGTGGACATGGTGTCCACGGCGTTCCACGAAATGGTCGCCACCGCCAACGAAGTCGCGCGCTCGTGCAGCCAGGCGGCAGAGTCGGCCGACAGTGGCCAGCGTCAGGCGCGTGAAGGTCAGCAACAGATCGATGCGGCTGTGAGCAGTGTCGATCGCTTGAGTCAGGAGATCGAGCAGTCGGCGCAGTCGATGCAACAGCTGGAACGCGACAGCAATGACATCCAGTCGATTCTGGGGACCATTCGCTCGATTGCCGAACAGACCAACTTGCTGGCGCTGAACGCTGCCATCGAAGCTGCCCGGGCTGGTGAGCAAGGTCGGGGTTTTGCGGTGGTGGCCGATGAAGTGCGGGCGCTGGCCAAACGCACGGCCGATTCCACGGCGGAGATCGACGGGTTGCTGGGCACTCTGGCCAAACGTACCAGCCAGGTGACTCATCAGATGCGCGCGAGCCTGGAAGTGTCGCAACAATCGGTGACGCGCATCGGTGAGGCGCGAAGCAGTTTCGGGCAGATTCGTGAGTCGGTGGACGTGATCCGCGACATGAATACACAGATTGCGACGGCAGCGGAACAACAGCATCAGGTGGCTGAAGACATCAATCGGCACATCAGCCAGATCCACGGCGATGCGCAGCTGGTGGCGGAACTGGCGGATTCGGCGCGGCTGGATTCGCAGAGTCTGGCCGGGTTGTCGAATGAGCTGGATGGGTTGGTTCGGCGGTTTAGGACCTGATGGAGAATCTTGGTGCCCGCTTCGCGGCCAATCGTCGGATCGCCTGCGGAGCAGGTTTCTCGATTTGAAATGCAGTCGAACAAACCAGCCAGGTCGGCTACCAGGCCGCCTCGGCGGCTGTGGCGGTTAGCGCACCGTCGGGAGGCTGAGCGGTGGTTCTGCGCAGTGGGCAACCCGGCATGGATGCCGGGTTAGCCGCGCACGGCCAAGGATGGCCGATCGCGGCGGGCCCACGGAGCAGGACCGGAGCGAAGGCATGGCGAGCACTAGCGAGCCACCGGACGTCAGGGGCAAGAGCACTTGGTTACTTGGTGCCGGGCCGCGTAGGCTTTTCCAAGTGACTCGCTGTAAGAGCGAAACCAATATCAGCCTCAGCCGCAGAAATGGATATGTACACCTTCACAACAAACGTCGCCCAAGACATAGCCATCGCTGGCAAGCCAGCTCCTACAGTAAATCGCGAACACCTCTGAACATCGAGCGAAATCCAAGCCCGCGCGAAAGCATCTTCACTGCCGAAACAATTCCCCCGGCGTAAACCCGAACAACCCTCTGAACGCCGCAATGAACGCCGACGTCGAGTCGTACCCGCAAGCCAGCGCCGCGTTGGTCACACTCTCGCCACTCTCCAGCACATTCAACGACGACAGCAAGCGCATCCGCTGGCGCCAACCGCGAAAACTCAACCCGGTCTCGCGCTGGAACAGGCGCATCAGGGTTTTATCCGAAGTGCCCAGGCGGCCTGCCCAGTCCTGTAGCGTCACGTGCAGCTCAGGGTTTTCGATCAGCTCGTTACACAGTTCAAGCAAGCGCTGATGGCGCGGCAACGGTAGCGAGAAACCGACTTCCGGCAGATTCGCCAATTGATCCAGCAAAACACTGACCAGACGCGCTTCTGCACTGTCGCCTTGGGAATATTCCACCGGCAGCAGGCAAAAACTCTTGATCAATTCCCGCGCCAGCGGCGTCACCTCCAGCACTCGGCATCGCCCATCGGCCCATTGGCAATCTTCGCGACGCACGTAAAGGCTGCGCATCTCGGCGCGCATCGACGTGACGACCTGATGCTCAAGGTCGGCGGGGATCCAGATGCCCCACTGCGGCGGCGCAAAAAAACTGCCCTCAGCGGTATGCACGCCAAGAACGCCGCTGATGGCATAGGAAAATTGCACCCAGTCATGCCGATGCGGCGGCGTCCAGGAGCCGGCGTTCAGGCTTTCGGCACGGGCGAACAGCGGGCGCGGCAGAGCGGTCAGGTCGGGGATTGTTCGTTCGAGTGAGAGTTGTCCGTTGGTCGCCATTTGTGGGGGTGATATCGGGTAAGGGCTTGCAGCGGACGTTAGGGCAAATGGTTGATCAATTCAACACCACGAATCCCATGTGGGAGCGAGCCTGCTCGCGATGGCGGCGTTCCAGTCAATATCTTCGATGACTGAGACCCCGCTATCGCGAGCAGGCTCGCTCCCACAGGTTTCCGGTTCGACTAATGGGATCAGCGTTCGATGATCGCGGTGACGCCTTGCCCGCCCGCCGCACAAATCGAAATCAGGCCACGGCCCTTGCCTGCAGCGTCCAGCAGTTTGGCCAGGCTGGCGACAATGCGCCCGCCCGTGGCGGCAAATGGATGCCCGGCCGCCAGTGAACTGCCTTTGACGTTCAAACGCGTGCGATCGATGGAACCCAGCGGCGCGTCGAGCCCCAGTCGGATTTTGCAGTATTCGGGATCCTCCCAGGCCTTGAGCGTACACAGCACCTGCGCGGCGAATGCCTCGTGAATCTCGTAATAATCGAAGTCCTGCAACGTCAATCCATTGCGCTCCAGCAAACGCCGCACCGCATACACCGGTGCCATCAACAGACCTTCCGCGCCGTTGACGAAATCCACCGCTGCCGCCTCGCCGTCGCGCAAGTAAGCGAGGATCGGCAAGCCGCGCGCCTTCGCCCATTCCTCGCTGCCGAGCAGCACCAGTGAGGCGCCATCAGTGAGCGGCGTTGAATTGCCGGCGGTCAACGTGCCCTTGGCGCTTTTTTCGAATGCCGGTTTCAGTGAAGCGAGTTTCTCCAGCGTCAGGTCAGGGCGCAGATTGTTGTCGCGGGTCAGGCCGAGGAACGGCGTCATCAGCTCGTTATGCCAACCCTCGGTGTAGGACGCAGCCATTTTCTGGTGGCTTTCGAGGGCGAGTTGATCCTGCTCCTCACGCGGGATGTTCCAGGTCTGCGCCATCAATTCGCAATGTTCGCCCATGGACAGCTCCGTGCGCGGCTCGCCGTTGCGCGGGAATTGCGGGATGAGATGGCCAGGACGCAACTGCAGGAACGTTTTCAGTTTGTCGGCGGTGGTTTTGCCTCGATTGGCCTGCAAAAGAATTTTGCGCAGGCCTTCGTTGATCCCGATCGGCGCGTCGGATGTGGTGTCGACGCCGCCAGCGATGCCGCAGTCGATCTGGCCGAGGGCAATTTTGTTCGCCACCAACAACGCGGCTTCAAGACCGGTGCCACATGCCTGCTGAATGTCGTAGGCCGGTGTGGTTGGCGAGAGCCGCGAGCCAAGCACGCATTCGCGGGTCAGGTTGAAATCATGGGAATGTTTGAGCACGGCACCCGCCGCGACTTCGCCCATGCGCTCACCGTGCAGGTTGAACCGCTCGATCAGGCCTTCGAGCGCGGCCGTGAGCATCGCCTGGTTGCTCGCGGTAGCGTATGGCCCGTTGGAGCGGGCGAAGGGAATCCGGTTGCCACCGATGATTGCGACGCGACGCAGCTGAGTCATAAAAGCTCCTGATCAAAACCTTAAATTGAGTGCAGTACCGTGGGAGCAAAGCTTGCTCGCGAATACGGTGGGTCAATCACCATCGTTGTAAATGACGCACCGTTTTCGCGAGCAAGCTTTGCTCCCACAATCCGCGACTGCAATGCCCAAGCGTAGGCTTTATTCGTGGATCGAACGACTGATTGCCATTCGTGGTCCACACTTTGAACCCCAGCTGCTGGAGCGCGTTCCATGTCTGACCGTTATATCGACTTCGCCAACTCGTCCCTCGGCCATCGTCTGGTCGGTGCCCTTGGTCTGCCGACGCCCGTCCGACTGGAGCGCTGGCAAGCAGGCCGGCTGCGCCCTGTCGAAGGCGCGCTACTGATTGGCGGCGGTGCGCTGGCGGAAAAAGTCAGCGTTTTCGCCAATCGCCTGACTGACGCGATTTTCAGCTACGACACCGAACCTGCACCTGAAAAAGCCGCGGCATGGATTCCCGGCCATGGCCCCAAGCTCAAGGCCGTGGTATTCGATGCCAGCGAATTGAAGCAGACCGACGCGCTGAAACAGCTGCGCGAGTTTTTTCAACCGTTGATGAAAAACCTTGATCACAACGCACACCTGGTGATTCTCGGACGCGACCCGCAAACAATCAGCGACCCGTTCGCCGCCAGCGCCCAACGCGCGCTGGAGGGCTTCAGCCGCTCGCTGGCCAAGGAATTACGCGGCGGCGGGACTCTGCAACTGATCCAGGTGGGTGAAGGTGCCGAAGATCAACTGGAAGGCCCGCTGCGATTTTTTCTTTCGCCCAAGAGCGCCTTCGTCTCCGGGCAAGTGGTCCGGGTGAATGCCTGTGACACTCCGGTTACCGACTGGACCCGCCCGTTGTCCGGGCGTAAGGCTCTGGTCACGGGCGCCGCACGCGGGATTGGCGCCTCCATCGCCGAAACGCTGGCCCGCGATGGCGCCGACGTTATTCTGCTGGACGTCCCGCAGGCCAAAAACGATCTGGAAGGCCTCGCCGCACGCCTCGGCGCGCGCAGCATCATCCTGGACATTTGCGCCGAAGACGCGGCAGCGCAGTTGATCGAAGACCTGCCCGATGGCGTTGATATCGTGGTGCACAACGCCGGCATCACCCGCGACAAAACCCTTGCCAACATGACCCCGGAATTTTGGGACGCGGTGCTCGCGGTCAACCTCAACGCGCCACAGGTGCTGACCAAGGCGCTACTCGACAGCGGCACGTTGCGCGACAACGGCCGGGTCATTCTGCTGGCGTCGATCAGCGGTATTGCCGGCAATCGCGGGCAAACCAATTACGCCGCCAGCAAGGCGGGGTTGATCGGTCTGGCACAGGCCTGGGCACCGCTGCTCAATGAGCGCGGCATCAGCATCAACGCAGTCGCACCGGGGTTCATCGAAACCCAGATGACGGCGCACCTGCCATTTGCTGTGCGCGAAGGCGGACGGCGCATGAGCTCGCTGGGCCAGGGCGGCGTGCCACAAGACGTTGCTGAAGCCGTGGCCTGGCTGGCACAACCGGGCACGGGCGGCTACACCGGACAAGCGCTGCGTGTCTGCGGGCAAAGTGTGCTGGGGGCGTAACCATGAACAATGACTGGCACACACTTGAACGCGAGCCCGGCCTGCCTGCCTCGTACGCGCAAGCGGCGGTGCGGCGCAAGATCACTGGCACCACGCTGCCCGAGACTGGGCTGCGATGCTGGGTCGATGTCGATCCAAAACGCCTCGCGGACTATCGCAAGGTTTGCGGGTTTGCCGACAGCGGCTTGCTGCCACCGACCTACCCGCACATCCTAGCGTTCGCTTTGCAGATGCACTTGCTGACAGCCAAAGACTTTCCGTTTCCCCTGTTGGGGTTGATTCACTTGAGCAACCGCATTCGCCTTATTCGGCCGATGGGCGGCGTGCATCGCGCGCGAGTCAGTGTGCAGGTGGTCAATCTGCAACCGCACGCCAAAGGTGCGACATTTGATCTGCTGACGACCCTGGAAGATCAATTGGGGACGCTCTGGGAGGCTGAAAGCCAGATGCTCTGTCGTGGCGTCAAACTCGACGGTGACCCCGTCGAAGAAGTCCTGGCAGCAAGCTTGTCGCTCACCGAAGTCAGCCGCTGGAAGGCCCCGGCCGACATCGGTCGGCAATACGCGAAAGTGTCGGGCGATTACAATCCGATTCATTTGAGTGCCGCGAGCGCCAAGCTGTTTGGCTTCCCGACGGCGATCGCCCATGGCCTGTGGAACAAGGCGCGCACGCTGGCAGCGCTGGATCAACATCTGCCAACAGCCAACGTCGAGATTGCGGTGCAGTTTCACAAACCGGTACGCCTGCCCAGCGAGGTGACGTTACTGGCCAGCGCGGCAGGCTCCAGCGGCGATTTCCAATTGATGGGTGTCGGGGAGCTGCAACACATGGTCGGGCACTGGCGGCCGATTTCCTGAGCTCGCCATAGCAGGGCAATCGCGCGCAAAGGTGCCTTTCAGCGAGGCGGATAATTGGCGAGTATCCTGCCAACCGTCTCGCGGATAGCGTTGGCACGATCAGTCGGATTCGGCGAACCGCTGACCAGTTGTTCATCGCTGCCACGCCACACCAGTTTGCCGTCCTTGCTGTCCAGCAGATCGATCTGAATGATCGCGACCTTGTAACTGACGTTGCGGGTTTCGTTGTACATCGGCCCGCCCCAGTAACCATTCCACGGACTGCCCCACCCGCCCCCGCCGCCGTAGTGGGTCGTCACTTGTTGCTGGCGCTGCTCGACGATCAGGTAGGTCTGCACGCTGAGATCACCCTTGCTGCCCCCGGGTGCCGGGCGCAGGCCGCGTTGATCGAGCTGATCGGACACCGACTGGCGAATGCGTTGCTCGGTCAGGTCACTCTTGATTCGTGGGTCATCGGGCCGATATTGCAGAGCCGGCTCCATCCAGCTCCAGCTGCGATACGCGGCAAAGTCTCGGCTGGCATCAAAGTCATTGTTGACCTGGTTGGAGGCACAGGCGCTGAGCAGTGCGGCGACAACCAGTAGTGCGATACGACGGAACATGGTGATTCTCCGAGTGAAGACATGAATCTGCGGTACACCAGGCAATTCCGGCTAGCTCGGCGGATAGGCCGACATGGCCTTTTCCACCGCTTCGCGAATGGCATCGGTTTGCGCGCCCTGTGCACCGCGTTGGCTGGTTTCGGCACTCGAACTCCAGACGGGCTGGCCGCTCTGAGCATCGAACAAGTCCACGCGCACCACCACAACCTGTTCCTGGTAAGTGCGCACGATCGGCACCGTGTTGTACATGCCGTAACCGCTGCCATAACGATTGTAGCCGCCATAACCGCCATAACCGCCATAACCGCCACCGTAACCGTAGTCGTCGCGAACCTGGCGCATGCGGGTTTCCAGCCGAAGGTCGGCGCTGACAAACAGGTCGGCAGCACGATTGTCATGCAGCGGGCGCAGGCCACGCTGATCGAGCGCGCTGCTCACGGCTTCGGCGACCTGCGCCGAGTCAGCCCAGGCCGTGCCCGGTGGCAGGCGCCCGTTGAGCCACGACCAGCTGCGGTAACGGCCGTAGTCTCGCGGCGGTGCCGGGTAGGCGCTGCGGTCGAAGGTGCTTGCCGCTTGCGGTGGGGCCGGCGGCAGAGGTCTGGAACTCGCTACGTAAGGGTTGCTGCCCTGGCAGGCAGCCAGACCCAGACAGATCAGCAGTAACCCTGAACGATTTTTCATTTCGCGCTCCGATCAGATCGGCCGACAGATCCAGTGCAGGTAACGCCCAAGCCCGGCGAAGCCTGGGTGGCGACGGTGGGCGAGCTCCATTTCGAGCAGATCCACCAGTGACGCGCGGGCCTGGAATTCCACCGGCATGTAGTCGTGAAAAACGCGAACCCCGCTCTGGGTTTCGACCCGCCACAGGCCTTCAAGTTGCGCCGCAAGCTCTCGCGGATCAAGTGGCTGTTGCGGGGTCAGGCTCTGTTTCTCGCCGGCCATGTCGTTCTTGCGCATTTTGCGAAAGTGCCCCTTGAGCAGGTTGCGGTAGATCAGCGCATCGCGGTTGTAAAACGCCAGCGACAACCAGCCTTCGGGTTTGGTCAGTTGATGCAGCACTGGCAGGATCGCGTGGGGTTCGGCGAGCCATTCGAGTACCGCGTGACAGAGCACCAGATCATAGGGCTCGTTGAGCTGCCCGAGCAGATCCTGCCAGGGCGCCTGAATGAATGTCGCGGTTTGCCCGGCATCGGCGAACCGCTGCCGGGCGCCTTCGAGCATCGGCTCGGCAGGCTCGGCCAGCGTCACTTCATGCCCGCGCTCGGCCAGCCACAGCGACATGTGGCCCAGGCCGGCACCGATGTCGAGCACGCGCAGTGGCCGCTCGGGCAGGACTTCGGCCAGATCGGCCTGGAGCACGGCGAGGCGGATTGCTCCTTTCGCGCCGCCGTAGATTTTCTCTGCGAAGCGGGTCGCCAGTTGATCGAAATGACGGTCGCTCATCAGCTGAATCTCCGTTCACTGTCGGCGAGTTTGCTGCGCACCACTTCGTTCATGTCCAAACCGAGCTCGCTGCACAACAGCAAAAGATAGAGCACGATGTCGCCGACTTCCTGTCCGGCGTGGGCAAGTTTGTCGGCCGGCAACTGGCGGGACTGGTCTTCACTGAGCCACTGGAAGATTTCCACCAGCTCGGACATTTCCACGCTCGCGGCCATCGCCAGGTTTTTCGGGCTGTGAAATTGTCGCCAGTTATTGCGATCGCGGATGGCGTGCAAGCGTTCGGTCAGTTCAACTAGGTTCATCGGGCTCTCCTGAAGGCGTATAGCTTCGGGGGGATCCTCAATCATGGCAAGGTCTGTGTAGCGCGGACGGCGCCAGCGTTCAGCGGCTGCAGCTTTCCTGAGTCATACTGAGGCGATTGCGGCAGCAGGGAACTCGGCGCCCTGATCGATAGCCCAAGATTCAAATTCGGCAACCACGCCACCACAGTCACCAAGGATGTTCACATGCAGGTAGAAAGCTTCTTCGAATGGCTCGGCCAGGCACTCGGTTCGGTCATCCGTTTCATCGTCGATGGCCTCAGCGGCCTGTTCAACCTGTTGAGCAACGCCGGCAGCAACTTTGTCGAGGGACTGTCCCGTACGCTGGGCATGGACACCTCGATCATCAGCATTCTGGCGTTGATTGTCGGGCTGATACTGTTGTGGTCGGCGATTCGCGCGTTCATGAGTGCGTCGATCATCATGGGGATCATCTGGTTGCTGCTGGGGCTGTGGTTGCTGAGCTGGATAATCCACTAAAATCATCACCCCCTCGGTAGCGAGCAGACTCGCTGCCACACTGAAATCGTTACAATGCGCGCTCCTCAAGGAGCCTGCATGTCCAACCTGATTGCCGACTGGCGCGACCGCCCGACTCATTGTCGCGTCTGGGCGCTGGCGGCCCCCATGATCCTCTCGAACATTTCCGTACCGCTGGTGGCGCTGGTCGACAGTACCGTCATCGGCCACTTGCCCCACGCCCACCAACTGGGCGCTGTCGCGGTGGGTGCCAGCCTGTACACCTTTCTCGCCTGGGCGATGGGTTTTCTGCGTATGGGCTCAACCGGGTTTGCCGCTCAGGCTGCCGGGCGTGGCGACGGTGCAGCTTTGCGGCAGATTCTCTTGCAAGGCTTGTTGCTGGCGATGGGCCTGGCGATTGCCCTGGGCGCGTTGGGAATTCCGCTAAGTGGCGTCGCGTTGCACTTCATGCAACCCTCGGCAGAACTGGATCAGCTGACGCGCGAGTTTTTCCACACGCGCTTGTTCGGCCTGCCGGCGGCACTGGCCAGTTACGCCCTGGTCGGCTGGTTCCTCGGCACACAGAACGCGCGGGCGCCGCTGGCGATTCTGCTGAGTACCAATCTGGTCAATATCGCGCTTAATTTGTGGTTCGTGCTCGGGCTGGACTGGGGGGTGGTCGGGTCGGCCCGCGCTTCGGTAATTGCCGAATGGACTGGCGCACTCGTTGGCCTGCTGATGACCCGCAAAGCCTTGCGCGCCTACCCGGGCCACATCGCCTGGGCCGCACTGGCGCTGTGGCAGAGCTGGCGTCCGCTGCTGGCGGTCAACCGCGACATCTTCATCCGCAGTCTGCTGCTGCAATCGGTGTTTTTCATGATCACGGTGCAAGGCGCGCGGTTGGGTGATGCCACCGTCGCCGCGAATGCTCTGCTGCTCAATGGCTTGCTGCTGACCGCGCACGCGCTCGACGGCCTGGCCCACGCCGTGGAAGCCTTATGCGGCCACGCCATTGGCGCTCGCGACCGCGATGCCCTGAGGCGCTCGCTGGTGGTTGCCTGTGGCTGGTCACTGCTGGCGAGCCTGGGCTTCGCGGTGCTATTTGTGTTTGCCGGACACCTGTTCATCGAGATGCAGACCGACATCCAGAGCGTGCGCGATACGGCATTCGTCTACCTGCGCTACCTCGCCGCCCTGCCGCTGATCGCCGTTTGGAGTTATCTGCTGGACGGACTGTTCATCGGCGCCACCCGCGCCCGGGAAATGCGTAACGGCATGCTGCTGACGATGATTCTCCTGTTGCCGTTTGCCTGGGCGCTGCAAGGTCTGGGTAATCACGGCCTGTGGCTGACCTTCCTGCTGTTCATGTTGCTGCGCAGCCTGACCCTTGGCGCAATCGCCTGGCTGTTGCGCAACAACGATGGCTGGTTTGCCGGGCGCATTCACTGACTCTGGTCGTTGTGCCAGCGAATGCGCAGGTTATTGAGACGCTCTTGCTGCGTGCCACCGGTCAGCGGCTGGCGCAGGGAACCATGCGGGAATTGCAGGCGCAGCCATAACCAGCCATCCAGCGACGGCCGCTCGCTGAACCCCAGCGCCAGCCCTTCCTGGAGATGGTGCCATAGGCTGTTGTAATCGACCTCAGTCGACTGCGACCAAAGCCAGGCGTGGTGTTCCAGCAGGCAGGTCTGCAGTTTCTCCCGCTGTCGCTGGCTCAAGTCGGCCTCGACCACCAATGGCTCGACCATCAGGCCAGGATTGATCAACTGCTGCCAACCTTCACTGCCGATCGCACGGTCGGCCCACGTCCCGCCAAACCACTGCAACTGCTTGATCGGCCCCAACCAGCGACTCAGCTCCATGGCATCGCAGTCATCGAAAAAGTAACTGGCCGTGTTCGGATTGTAGTAACTCAACAAGGCTCGATGATGCAGGCCGACTGTGACCGTCAGCATGCGTTGCAGATGTTCGATCAGTTGCCCAGCCGATACATCGCTGACCATCAGCAAACCGCGCCACACCTGCGCCTGGCTGACACATGACTCGGCCAGTGCCGGGCAACTGCGTAGATCTACCAGCACAGGCCCTTCATTGCGCAGCGCATGCAGCTCAGTGCCCTCGAACAACTTGAAGCTGCGCGCCCGTGCGAGTTTCTTTTGCAACACCGCACTGGTGTGAGGCGCACCCGGAACATCCAGCAATAGCCATTGCGCAGGCGCGCCGATCATGCCGCACCGCTCGAGCCGAATCGCGTCGCCGCCCGACAGGCACACAGGCTCTCCTGACAATGATTGAAACTGCCACCCCCGGGCATCAGGCATAACAGCAACAAGGGCTCACCCGTTCGCAACAATTGCAGCACACCCTCGGCAGGTGACGGATCTGCGGGCGCCACCGGCGCAGCGTCATGTTCAACCGTCGGCAGCGTGTGCAGAAATCCGCTAATGAACGGTTGATCCGGATCACCTTCGATAAAGCTCACCACCACCTCGGTGCCCTCACTCAATAGCGCAACGGCCTGACCGTCCAGCTCTGCTGAGACCGGCAACCAACAATGGCTCGGTGTCGCGCCTTCGCCCTGGTACAGCCAGTCAAATTGCACCGCGACCGGTAACGAGGGATCGGGGCGGGGCTCATCGACGTCGACCACCCAGGCGCGTTGCAGGCTGTGCATGCGAGGTTTCACAAAGTGTTGTGCCGCCACGAATGTCGCGTCCCGGGGAATGGCGCGAAACTGGTTAACGTAGGGCTTCACCGGATCCTGACTGCCAAGATGCTCGACATGGGTCAGCATCCACGAATGATTCCAATCGGCGACCGGATGACCGGACAACGGCATCAGCTGACCACTGCGCAGCGTCGCCACATCGGCTTGTCCCTCGACGCTTCTCCTGTACGGCTCGCTCACCTGCAGCCTGAATTGTCGAATCGCCGGCTGCTCGCGTTCAGCGTCGAACCTGACCGCGTTGCCCAAGGGAAAATGCCCGTTGCCGTCACCGAAAACTACGCAATGCCCGCGAGCACTGTGTTCGAAGTGATAATGGACACGTTCCTGAGCGCATAAACGCTGGAGAAACTGCAGATCCGATTCCTGATACTGCGTGCAGAAGTCTCGCGGCGGATAATCACCGCTCAGCTCGAAGCGCCGATGCTGGCCGATGATGCCGTGCTCCTTGAGCACCTGGTCAAGAATCTGGGGCACCGAACGGGCGCTGAAGATTCGCTGGCTGAAACGTTGGGACAGGCACGCCAGCCTCGGACGAAGCTGCACCCGACACAACCGGCTGCTCTGGCCATGGTCACGCTGAACGAGCTCATGCAATTGTCCGTGGAACAAGCTCTGCTGAGCTGCGATGTGCAGAACCGCAGGACGGTACAGCAAGCTGGCAAGGTCGAGAGTCGGGTCATCGATCAGCAGATCCACGTCGAACACAAAAGGCTCGTTGATCGCTTCTCTACCGGTAAAGGCCAGGACTTCGAACGGGTCGAGCAGACCGGCTACATCCAGACGAAATGAAGGTTCGTGGACTGGATCGAACATCGGCGATTCTCTACAGGAGGGGCGGTCGGGGATTTTCGCCGAGAGCCATGGCCGAGTAGAGGGCCGAAGTACAACTTAGGAAACGGCCTACGATAAATGCAGACCATATGACTTTTATAGCCAGGAGAGGGGTAGGTTTCTTCGACAAATACAGAACCGTCCCACCGGTTCATCTGAAAAACCCGCAGGGCGCGGTACATTTTCAGACAACCCGGTGCAAACGGAGACTTACCTCAAGAAGACAGGTAAGACGAACGAGTCAGGCCCAGGCGCAACGCGTCGAGGAATTGCGTACGTTCGGCCGCCGTGATGCGTGCACTGGCGCACTTGTCGCGATAGTGAGTCATCAATTCTTCCGGCGACAAGTGCACATAACGCAGCATGTCTTCGATGGTGTCGTGGGTTTCGATACCCGCGTGGTACACACTGCCATCGGCATTCTGGTAGATGTTCACCGAATCGGTGTCACCGAACAGGTTGTGCATGTCGCCGAGAATTTCCTGATAGGCGCCGACCAGGAAGATGCCTAACAGATAGTCCTCGCCCTCGTTCAGGCTGTGCACTGGCAGGCTGGTCTCGATGCTCTGCTCATCGACGTATTGCTTGATCTTGCCGTCGGAGTCGCAGGTCAGGTCCTGCAGCACTGCGCGACGCAACGGCTCTTCATCGAGACGGTGCAGCGGCAGGATCGGCAGCACCTGGCCGATCGCCCAGGTGTCCGGCAGGCTCTGGAATACCGAGAAGTTGCAGATGTACTTGTCAGCCAGTTTGTCGTTGAGTTCGTCGAGCACCTGACGGTGTGAACGCTGACGCGCCTTCAACGAGTTGTGCAGACGGCGGCACACGGCGAAATAGCATTGCTCGGCCAGGGCTTTCTCAGCCAGGGTCAGCTTGCCGTCGGCGTACTGGGTGGCAACGTCACTCATGTAGTGCGTGGCGCGCCAGTAGGTTTCGGTGACCATCTCGATGTCGGTCGGGCCGAGCAGGTCAACCAGCCACTGCACGGTTTCCGGCAGCGCTTCCTTGTTTTCGATCTGTGGCACTTCGTCGTTGTGTTTCTCGACGTCGGTCACCTGCACCACCAGCATGGCGTGGTGCGCGGTCAGCGAGCGACCGCTTTCAGAGAAAATGTTCGGATGCGGCAGGCTCTGCGCATCGCAGAATTCCTTGAGCATGCCAACCACGACACCGGCGTAATCGTCCATGTCATAGTTGATCGAGCTGGCGTTGCGCGAGTGGGTACCGTCGTAGTCGACACCAAGACCGCCGCCGACGTCGATGTGATCGACCGGCAGGCCAAGGTTACGCAGTTCGCCGTAGTAACGAATCGCTTCCTTGAAACCGTGCTGGTAGTCCGCCAGATTGGCGATCTGCGAACCCATGTGGAAGTGCAGCAGGCGGATGCCCTGGTCGAGACCCGCCGCGCGGAAACGCTCGACCACCGACAGCAATTGCGCCGCCGACAGGCCAAACTTGGATTTTTCGCCGCCGGTGTCTGCCCACTTGCTCGAGGCCAGGGACGACAGGCGCACACGCAGGCCGACCTGTGGTTTGACCTTAAGCGAGGCGGCTTCTTCGATCACCAGCTCAACTTCGGATTCTTTCTCGATCACGATGAACACGTTGTGGCCGAGTTTCTGGCCCATCAGTGCGAGACGGATGAACTCACGGTCCTTGTAACCGTTGCAGACGATGGTGCCGCCCTTAGGCGCCAGCGCCAGCACGGCGAGCAGCTCGGGTTTGGAGCCGGCTTCCAGACCGATGGAAACGTTTTGGGTCGCAATGATGTTTTCGATCACCGCTTCCTGCTGGTTCACTTTGATCGGGTACAGCGCGGTGTACTTGCTCTGGTATTCCAGGCGCTCGATGTTGGAATCGAAGGCACCGGTCAGCTGACGCACGCGGTCTTGCAGGATATCCGGGAAACGTACGAGCAACGGCAAGGACAAGCCGCTCTTGCGCAACTGGTCGACTTGCTCGAACAGGTCGATCGGCGAGCTGGCCGGACCGTTCGGACGAACTTCGACGCGACCGGCGTCATTGATCGCGAAATACCCGGCCCCCCAATGGCGGATCCCGTAAACACTGCGGCTGTCCGCAACTGTCCATTGGCTGCCATCGTCTTTGCGTGTGCGTCGTACGGACATTGAAGTCCCCTATAAAAAAGTCATAGAGCGTCACCTGGGTTCAGGCTGGCGCAGTCTAAAGAGTGTAAATGACGGTTCGTCAACGAGGGGGTAGACCTCGCTGACCGCAGTGAGTTTAGAAACCGGTCAGAACAGGCTCTGTGAAAACCATGTAGGCGGCACCTGGCCTGCTGCAAGGACCGGGTCGAGCCGAGGGTGGTTTTCACAGAGACGGCTAGCCGCCGGACTTCTTGGCCTTGAAACCGAGTTTGATCAACTCGCCTAACAACAGCTCGACATGATCGCCCTGGATTTCGATGATGCCGTCTTTCAACGCGCCACCGGTACCGCAACGTTTCTTCAACGTGGTGGCCAGTTCCTTGAGCGCGTCTTCAGCCAACGGCACGCCGGTGATGGTAGTCACCGTCTTGCCGCCCCGGCCCTTGCTTTCGCGGCGCACGCGAGCAATGCCGTCACCGGACGGGATCAGGGTTTGTTTGCAGATGCAGGCGTCCACCGGTTTGCTGCAATCGGGGCAATGACGACCTGCGTCGGTGGAAAATACCAGGCCACCAAGGGCGGCGAAGGATGCGGCTTTTTTGGCCACCGGCAATCCTCTCGGGAGGACAAAGACTGGTCGCGGCCACCTGGGCCATCGACCGCGAAGCCCCACTCAGGCAGGGGCAGCGCTACTGAACCGAAACAACCCTGTAGGAGCGAGCCTGCTCGCGATGGTCGTCAACGATGACGCGAGCATTCAGGATATGCACGTCGCCCTCGCGTTCTTCGCGAGCAAGCTCGCTCCTACAAAAAAGCAATCCGGTTCAGCTTGAAAAGGTCGCGCAGTGTAACGGCAAAAACGCCGATTGCTAAGAGCCAATCGGCGCCAATTCATGGCTGTTTTGCGACGTCAATCCCAGAGGCGCGCAGATAGCGCTTCAACGCTGCCAGAGAGTCCGGGCAATAAGGATTTTGCTGGATGTCGAGCATGACCTGATCGATTGGAATGAAGCGCGCTTCCAGCACCTCCTCCGGCTGCAGGATCAAGGGGCCATCCCACACCGCCGAAAACGCTGAACACCAGAGTCGATTGCCGGTGTCTTCGAAAAAGAAATGATCGTGCGCGGTCAGTTCTACCCCGCTCACTCCCAACTCTTCTTCCAGCTCCCGGGCAGCCGATTCGGCGTAGCTCTCGGTGGCCAGAACCATGCCACCCGCCGCCACATCCCAGTAACCGGGGTAAATCGCCTTGCTCAAGGTTCGGCGATGAACACAGAGCTCTCCGGCCGAATTGAACAACATGATGTACGTGCCGCGCCCGATCAGCCCACGCTCGCGCAAATCGGAGCGGACCAGGGCACCGAGCAGGTTGTCCTGCTCATCGACCCAGGCGATCTGCTCAGCGTCCGAAGCCGCACGATGGGCGGCTTCGCTTGTGTGATCCGCCATGACTTAGCCTTGATTAAGCAACTGACGCAAATCGATCACTGCAGCATTGGCCCGGGAAATGTAATTGGCCATGACCAGCGAGTGGTTAGCCAGCACGCCAAAGCCGCTGCCGTTGAGAATCATAGGGCTCCAGACCGGTTCTTGCGACGCTTCCAGCTCACGAATGATCTGACGCACGCTGACCGTGGCGTTCTTCTTCGCCAGCACATCGGCGAAGTCGACTTCGATGGCGCGCAGCAAATGCGACAACGCCCAAGCTTGACCGCGCGCTTCGTAGAACACGTTGTCGATCTGCATCCACGGGGTTTCGACGATTTCCTCGTCAACCTGCGGCACCTGGCCCGGCGCAACCACTTCGGTTTTCAGCGAAGTGTTCAGCTTGACCCGGCCAACGCTGGCGGACAGCCGTTGCGACAGCGAACCCAAACGAGTGCCAACGTCGCCGAGCCAGTTGTTGAGGTTGTCGGCGCGCGCGTAAAACAGCGCGTTTTTCTGCGACGGATCGGACAGACGCGCCTGATAGCGACTCAGGGACTTGATGCCTTCCTGGTATTCGGACTCACTGGATGGCAGCACCCAGCTCTTGTTATCGAAGTTGAAACGCGGCTCGGCCTTGGCCAGATCACCATCTTCTGCCGACTGTGATTGCGAGCGGGCGAAGTCTTTACGCAAGGCGCGCGTCAAATCACGCACCTGGACCAGCACGCCATATTCCCAGCTCGGCGTATTGTCCATCCACAGGCCCGGCGGGAAACGGTCGTTGGAAATGTAACCGCCCGGCTTGGTCAGCAAGGTATCGGCGACGGTCTTCAGCGTTTCGACCGTGGTGTAGCCGATGACCATCTGCTTGCCTTCACGTTCGGCCGCAACCTGGGCGTTTTGTTGAACCGGGAACAGCGCCGGCTCCTGACTCCAGTACCAGCCGAGCGCGATGCTCACCAGCAGAAAAAGGCCGATCAGCGTGGCCAGCGCCCGGCTGAACAACAGGCCGCCGACGTAACTGCGGGTGGCCGACTTTGGTTCGGCGGCACGTTCAGGCGCGCTGCCCGCGCGGTTCTTCCAGTCCAGCATGGCGGTATCCTTTCAATCACTTGAGTTCATCGGTTCGACCACAACCCTACGCCATCGTGCCTCGTTAAACGCGCATTAAATGTGCGCAACGCGCCGCACGACTGCAGGCCGCGAACGCAACTATAGAGGAAGGGAAGCCCTTTGTAGCGCCTGGCGAAGGACTTGGGCAGATTCGGACGTCCGACTACGCAGCAGTCGTCAACTCCACAATGAGCTTTGCCTAATACAACGCATTCGCTGATTTTACGACTGCTTCGCAGCCGAACGCAGGCTCCGCCAGCTGCTACAGGTGTCGCTTCTAGCAGCGCGGCAGATCCGACCAACCGGTCATAAACTGAATGACGTCGCCTCGCACTTAATTGACGGACGACACTGATGCTAATCGAAAGAGATGCTAGCATAGAGCCACCAGTCAATCTCAGCATGCACCCTACCCAGTAGTCAGGATATGACCGAGCCAGAAGACCCCAGCCGTGAGCGCCTCAAGCACCACTTTGCCCAGCGGGTAATTCATCAGGCTCGTCAGATTCTTGAGATATGGCAGCGCCTGCAGCGCAGCGAATGGTCCAGCACCGATTCTTCCGAACTGAGCGAAGCCAACCTGCGCTTGCTGCGTTTCGCCGAGCGCTTCGAGCAGCCGGAACACAGCCAGCTGGCGCGGCTCATCGGCCAGTCGCTGGAAGCGATCGACGCCAATCGGGGGCGCCTGAACAGCGCGCTGATCACTGAGCTCAATCGCCTGATGCAGCGCCTGTCGCGCACCGGCCTGCGGCACGGCGATCAGCTGGAGCAAACGTTCCTGCCGCCACTGCGCAAGCCGGTCTACGTAGTATTGCAAGATCACGAACGGGCCGAACGCCTGGCCAAGCAACTCGAATTCTTCGGCCTCAGCGCGCAGTCAATCGACAGCGTGTCGACGTTCCGCTCATCGATGGTCGAGCGACTGCCTGCGGCAATTGTCATGGACGTTGACTTCTGCGGCACCGGCGTCGGCCTGCAACTCGCCGCCGAAGCCCAAGTCGGACTGGACGAACCTTTGCCCCTGCTGTTTTTCAGCCTGCTGGAAACTGACACCCCTACCCGCCTCGCCGCCGTGCGCGCCGGCGGTCAGGAATTCCTCACCGGCACCCTCGAAGCGTCTAGCCTGCTGGAAAAGATCGAAGTACTCACCTGCGTCGCCCAGTACGAACCTTATAAAGTGCTGATCATCGACGACTCGCGCGCGCAAGCCTTGCACACCGAGCGCCTGCTCAACAGCGCCGGAATTGTCACGCGGACGTTGATCGAGCCGATCCAGGCGATGGCCGAACTCGCTGATTTCCAGCCCGACCTGATCATTCTCGACATGTACATGCCTGCGTGCACCGGCACTGAGCTCGCCAAGGTGATCCGGCACAACGATCGTTATGTCAGCGTGCCAATCATTTATCTGTCGGCCGAAGACGATCTGGACAAGCAGCTCGATGCCATGAGCGAAGGCGGCGACGACTTCCTGACCAAACCGATCAAGCCCCGCCACTTGATCACCACGGTGCGCAACCGTGCGGCGCGGGCGCGCAACCTGAAAGCGCGAATGGTCCGCGACAGCCTGACCGGTTTGTACAACCACACACACATCCTGCAACTGCTCGAAGACTGCAGCTTCCGCTCGCGCCGCGAAGGCAAGCCGCTGAGTTTTGCGATGCTCGATATCGACCACTTCAAACGGGTCAACGACAGCCACGGCCACCCCATGGGCGATCGCGTGATCAAAAGCCTGGCGCTGTTCCTCAAACAGCGTTTGCGCAAGACCGACTACATTGGCCGTTACGGTGGCGAAGAGTTTGCCATCGTCATGCCCGACACCGATATCGAAGCGGCCTATAACGTTCTGGACGAGATCCGTCAGCGCTTCGCCGAAATTCATTACCCGGCCCAGCCGCAGGATCTCTGGTGCACTTTCAGCGCCGGCGTCGTCGAGCTGAATGACGCCTCCGACGGCCTGATGATGGCCAGTCTGGCTGACGAAGCTCTGTACCGCGCCAAGCATGCCGGGCGTAACCGCATCCACGCCGCGCAGGCATCAAAGCAAAGTGCCACCTTTTCATCGGAATCGACCCGTTCGGTCATAACGCTGTAATAGAAACGCAATAACTTCAGGCGCTTACCATTCTGCCGTTGGTAGTCCCGCAATGCGCCTGAAGCTGCTGACCAATTTCAACACCCTCCTTTTAGTCGCCGTTTGCATAGCGCTCGGCGCTACGCTCTGGTGGTCGCAAAAAGCCCTGGAACGCCCCTATCTGTTGATGGAGCGATACCTGGGGTTGTCCCAGCAATTTCAAAATGAAGTGGCGCGCAGCATTGGCGACTACCTCGCCAGCGGCGACGCCTTGCGGTTAAGCAGCGCCAGTCAGGCCATCGACGCCTTGCAAAAGGAATTGGCCGAGTTGCCGCCAGCCTTGGCCGACACCTTGCGCCCGAGCCTCTCGGACCTCGACGAATTCAGCAAAACCGACTTGCTCGCCGCCGGCAAGCTGGCCGGCGATCCGCAGGCACTGCTGTTGCAGGCCGAACGCGAGCTTGGCGCCAGCCTCGATCAACTCAGCCAATACGCCAGCGGCAACCCTGGCTGGCTGACGCCTTTGCTCAACGCTTCGCAGCACCTGGGCAAACTGTCGCTGGCGCGAGACAAACTGGTCAGCAGCGGCCGCAGTGAACTGGCCGCCGATGTCGAGCGCGAAGTCAGCAACATCCGCACCCAGGCCGAACTCATCGACGCCTTGCCATTGCTCGGTGTAACCAGCAGCGCTGAATCGAACACCGACGATTTCGCTGCAATGATGGGCTTGGAAACCACCGAAAAAGCCGCCGCCGAAGATGCTGGTGTCGCACTCAAACGTGAACTCACCAGTCTGCTGACACGCTACCCCGCCGAACTGGCGCGCACCCGCGAACAGATCCAGAAACGCGCCGACCTCAGCGCGGCGACACACCTGAAGATCACCGCAGTGCAACAGGCGATTGCCGGTCTCGAACCTGTCGTTCGTGCCCAGCACGGGGAGATTCAGAGTGAAGTGCGGCTGATGCAAGGCGTGATGATTGGGTTGATCCTGCTGATCGCGCTGCTCATCGACACCTTGCAGCGGCGTCTGGCACGTACACTCACCAACCTCGCACCGGCATTGTCAACTTGGGCCGAGGGCGATTTCAGCCAGGACATTGAACTGGGCAAAACCAACCGCGAACTGCACGACATTCAAGCGTCGCTCAACCGCTTGCGCGCCTACCTGGTGGATCTGGTCGGGACCATTCGCTTGAATGCGGAGCAGGTCGCCGGTAGCAGTCGAACCCTGGCCGACCTGAGCAGTGATTTGCACAGCGGCGCCGAACACCAGGCCGGTGATACGGCGCTGATCCGCGATTCTCTCAGCGAGCTGGAGGCCACCATTCAGCAAGTGGCCGGCGACGCCAGTCAGGCTGCGGATGCCAGTCGCAATGCCGGGATGGCGGTCGAGCACGGCCAGAAAGTCATCGGCTTGAGCCTGACCGGGCTGCACGCGCTGGTGGGTGAAGTGCAAGGCAACGCGAAGATGATTGAACACCTGGCCGAAGAGTCGGCCACGATCGGCGGTGTGTTGACGGTGATCCGCTCGATTGCCGATCAGACCAACCTGCTGGCCTTGAACGCTGCCATTGAAGCAGCCCGCGCCGGCGAAATGGGCCGAGGCTTTGCCGTGGTGGCTGAAGAAGTGCGCTCGCTGGCGCAACGCACAGCGGGCGCCACGGCAGAAATTCAGAACCTGATTGCCGGCCTGCAGTCTGCGGCGCGGCAGTCGGTGGAAGGCATGCGCGCGCAGGTCGAACACGCTGAAGCGACAGCCAGTCAGGCTCAGGCCGCTGACGGCGCGCTGGATAAAATCGTCGGCGCGATCCAGACCATTGCCGACACTGCGGTGCGCATCGCCGATGTCACCGCCCAGCAGAGCGGCGCGGTCAGCGAAATCCGCGATCACAGTGAGCGAATTCACCAGTTGGGCGGCGATAACCTGCTGCGCATTGGCGAAGGGCGTGAGCAGGGTGAGCACTTGCTGGTGTTGGGCGGGAGACTGCACACGGCAGTCCAGGCTTTCCGCGTCTGATAGAAACAACCTGCCCCCCCTGTAGGAGCTGCCGAAGGCTGCGATCTTTTGATTGTACTTCTGACGGCAACTCATGAGACATCGCCAAAGATCAAGATCAAAAGATCGCAGTCTTCGGCAGCTCCTGCACGGGTCGGCGTCGTGATGCACTCTCAGCTATCATGCCCTCACTTTCGATACGCGAGATTGTCATGCGCCGTTTGCTCTGTCTGTTGTTGCTCGTGCTCGCCCTGCCGGTCAGCGCCGCCGGTTTGCTGGATAGCCGGCCCAGCGCCACGCTGGGTTCGATCAACAACAGCGCCGACTTCCTGCCGGTGCGCGAAGCCTTTCAACTGAGCCTGGTCGAAGCCACGCCGCAATCGATCAAGCTGCGTTTCGTCGCCGCCGAGGGTTACTACCTCTACCGACACCGCCTGCAGTTTCGCAGCGACCCGGCGGACGTCACACTCGGCCCGGCGCAACTGCCCAAGGGTGAACAGAAGCACGACGAGTACTTCGGCGATGTCGAGGTTTACCACGGGATTCTGGCAGTCGAACTGCCGCGCAGCGATCCACGCGCCTTCACCCTCGTGGTGGGCTATCAAGGCTGCGCCGACAAAGGCCTGTGCTATCCGCCAGAAACCCAACGCCTGAGCATCGATGGCGGCAGCACGTCCGCCGCCTGGAGCTGGAAGGAATTGGCGCTGTTCTTTCTTGCCGGCCTCGGACTGACGTTCACGCCCTGCGTGCTGCCGATGCTGCCGATCCTCTCCGGCGTGGTGTTGCGCGGCCAGGTCGGTGGTTGGCGGGGCTTCAATCTCTCGCTCGCCTACGTTCTGCCAATGGCCGCCTGCTTCGCCCTGCTCGGCGCGTTGATGGGCATGTTCGGCGCGCAGCTGAATCTGCAGGCGCGCCTGCAATCGGTCTGGGTGCTGGTGCCGTTCGCACTGTTTTTTGCGGTGTTCGCCTTGGCGATGTTTGGCGTCTTCGAACTCAAGCTGCCGCAGGCGATCAGCAGCCGGCTGGACCGAATCGCCGGCCGCACCGAAGGCGGCTCGTTGTGGGGCGCGGCGGTGCTCGGCGTGGTGTCGAGCCTGCTGGTTTCACCTTGCGTGTCCGCTCCGCTGGCCGGCGCGCTGCTGTACATCAGCGCCAGCGGCGACGCCGTGGGTGGCGGGCTCAAATTGTTCATGCTCGGTCTCGGCATGGGCGCCCCGTTGTTGTTGATAGCCACCGGTGGCGCGGCATGGTTACCCAAAAGCGGACCGTGGCTGGTGTATGTAAAAAACGCGATCGGCGTATTGCTGCTGGGCCTGGCAATCGGCTTGCTCAGCCGCGTCGTGCCCGGGCAGATCACCTTGCTGCTGATCGGCTTGCTGGCCGCTGGCGTCGGTTTATTCCTGGGCGCGCTGGAGTTCGTTTACAAACCACCGCGCAAACGTCTCGGCCAATTGCTGGGGATGTTTCTGCTGTTTTACGCGTTGGCATGCTGGTACGGCGCGTTCAGTGGCCAGACCGACCCGTTCAGTCCGATTGGTCAGCCGCGCACGATTGCGAGGACCGAACCTGCACAAAATGCCGATGCCTGGCAGACCATCACCACCCCGGCCGAGCTGGATCAAGTGCTCGCCGGGGCGAAAAACTCCGCGACCCCGCTGCTGCTCGACTGGTACGCCGACTGGTGCATCAGTTGCAAAGTGATCGAAAAACAAGTGCTCACTGACGCCAACGTCGTCGAACGTCTCAAAGGCTATCGACTGATTCGTTTCGATATGACCGCCAGTAACGCTGAACAACGCGGCCTGCTCGACCGTTACAAGCTGTTCGGCCCTCCCGCGCTAATGTTCTTCGGCAAGGATGGCGCAGAGCGGGTCGATGTGCGGGTGATCGGCGAGATCAATGCCGCGGACTTCGCCGAACGCGTCGCCAAGGTGAATGACCGGAATTAGCAAGGCGGTCACAAATTTCGCGCAATCATCGGCCATCGTGCTGGCTATTGCATAGAACTGGACAGTCACAAAGGCTTTGCGGCATAGTCGCCGGGTTCTGACAAATGCACATAGATAACAAGGAACAGCAGATGGCAACGCTACTGGTTCTGCACGGACCCAACCTGAACTTGCTTGGTACCCGCGAGCCGGGGACCTACGGCGCCACCACACTGGCGCAGATCAACCAGGACCTGGAACGCCGTGCACGTGACGCCGGCCACCATTTGCTGCACCTGCAAAGCAATGCCGAGTACGAATTGATCGACCGCATCCATGCTGCACGCAGCGAAGGTGTGGACTTCATTCTGATTAACCCGGCGGCTTTTACGCACACAAGCGTTGCATTACGTGACGCGCTGCTGGCGGTGAGCATCCCATTCATCGAAGTGCATTTGTCAAACGTGCACAAACGCGAACCTTTCCGCCATCACTCTTACTTCTCCGACGTAGCGGTGGGAGTGATCTGCGGCCTTGGCGCCAGCGGTTATCGACTGGCCCTGGAGGCCGCACTAGAGCAGCTTGAAAGACAGGCAACCGCTTGAACAACAAGCGTTGAACGCCCCTGACCGACCCTTGGGAGTTGATGATTCATGGATATCCGTAAAGTTAAGAAACTGATCGAATTGCTGGAAGAGTCCGGCATCGACGAGCTCGAGATCAAGGAAGGCGAAGAGTCCGTACGTATCAGTCGTCACAGCAAGACCCCTGCTCAGCAGTACTACGCACCCGCTCCGATGCACGCTCCGGCTCCAGCGCCTGTTGCTGCCGCTCCGGTTGCCGCCGCTGCACCGGCTGCTCCGTCCGCCCCGGTTCTGAACGGCACCGTTGCCCGTTCGCCGATGGTCGGCACCTTCTATCGCAAATCTTCGCCAAGCTCGCCTTCCTTCGTTGAAGTCGGCCAGACCGTGAAGAAAGGCGACACCCTGTGCATCGTTGAAGCGATGAAGATGATGAACCACATCGAAGCTGAAACCAGCGGTGTGATCGAATCCATCCTCGTCGAAGACGGCCAGCCGGTTGAGTACGACCAACCGCTGTTCACCATCGTTTGAACCGCGGAGAAACTTTGATGACTGCGAAGTTGGAAAAAGTTCTGATCGCCAACCGCGGTGAGATCGCACTGCGGATTCTGCGTGCCTGCAAAGAGATGGGCATCAAGACCGTCGCCGTTTACTCCAAGGCTGACAAAGAGCTGATGCACCTGGGCCTGGCAGACGAATCCGTCTGCATCGGTCCGGCCTCGGCCACCCACTCCTACCTGCACATTCCAGCAATCATCGCCGCGGCTGAAGTGACCGGCGCTACCGCCATTCACCCAGGCTACGGTTTCCTCGCGGAAAACGCTGATTTCGCTGAACAGGTCGAGAACTCCGGCTTTGCCTTCATCGGTCCGAAAGCCGAAACCATTCGCCTGATGGGCGATAAGGTCTCGGCCAAACACGCCATGATTGCTGCCGGTGTGCCAACCGTTCCGGGCTCCGACGGCCCGCTGCCGGAAGACGAAGAAACCGCTCTGCGCATCGGTCGCGAAGTCGGTTACCCGGTGATCATCAAGGCCGCTGGCGGCGGCGGTGGTCGCGGCATGCGCGTTGTGCATAAAGAAGAAGACCTGATCTCCTTCGCGAAGCTGACCCGCACTGAAGCTGGCGCGGCGTTCGGCAACCCGATGGTCTATCTGGAAAAATTCCTGACCAACCCACGTCACGTGGAAGTCCAGGTACTTTCCGATGGCCAAGGCCAGGCGATTCACCTCGGCGACCGTGACTGCTCGCTGCAGCGTCGTCACCAGAAGGTTCTTGAAGAAGCGCCGGCACCGGGCATCGACGAAAAGGCTCGTCAGGAAGTCCTCGCACGCTGCGTCAAGGCGTGCATCGACATCAACTACCGTGGCGCGGGCACTTTCGAGTTCCTGTACGAGAACGGCGCGTTCTATTTCATCGAAATGAACACCCGCGTTCAGGTTGAGCACCCGGTTTCGGAAATGGTCACCGGTATCGACATCGTCAAGGAGATGCTCAGCATCGCCGCTGGCAACAAACTGTCGTACACCCAGGAGGACGTGGTTATTCGCGGTCACTCGCTGGAATGCCGAATCAACGCCGAAGACCCGAAAACCTTCATGCCGAGCCCGGGCACGGTCAAGCATTTCCACGCTCCAGGCGGCAACGGCGTTCGCGTCGATTCGCACCTGTACAGTGGCTATGCGGTTCCGCCTAACTACGATTCGTTGATCGGCAAGCTGATCACCTACGGCGCAACCCGTGACGAAGCGTTGGCGCGCATGCGCAATGCGCTGGACGAAATCGTTGTCGACGGGATCAAGACCAACATCCCGCTGCACCGCGACCTGGTCCGCGATGAAGGCTTCTGCAAAGGTGGTATCAACATCCACTACCTGGAACACAAGCTGGCGGGCGACAAGCACTAAGCTTTTAGCCTGATCAATAAAGCCGCCTTCGGGCGGCTTTGTTGTTTCTGCACTTCTCAGATATTCATAAAACTCTGTGGCGAGGGGGCTTGCCCCCGTTGGACGGCGCAGCAGTCCCAAAACAGTCGATCCGGTTTGTCTGATTCAATGAGATTGGATGGTTGTGCGACTGCTGCGCAGCCGAACGGGATCAAGCCCCCTGGCCACAGGTTATTTGTTCACTTCCGGACCCCGTCTACCCTGTCGTCTTCTGCCGCGCGCTCGCGTAAACTTGCGCGCTTATCGCGGCCCGCCAGGCTGCAATCAATATTTTTCAAAGGTGCCCGCCATGCCTTGGCTGCAAGTCCGTCTCGCCATCAGCCCAGAACAAGCCGAAACCTACGAAGACGCTTTCCTTGAAGTGGGCGCGGTGTCGGTGACCTTCATGGATGCTGAAGATCAGCCGATCTTCGAACCGGAACTCAACACCACCCCGCTGTGGTCGCACACCCACTTGCTGGCGCTGTTCGAAGGTGGCACCGAAGCCACCAGCGTGCTGGCCCATCTGGAGTTGCTGACCGGCAGTCCGTTGCCAGAAAACCACAGCGAGATCATCGAAGACCAGGATTGGGAACGCAGCTGGATGGACGGTTTCCAGCCGATGCGTTTTGGTCAGCGCCTGTGGATCGTGCCGAGCTGGCACGCGGCGCCGGAACCGGACGCTGTGAATCTGCTGCTCGATCCGGGCCTCGCGTTTGGCACCGGCACGCACCCGACCACTGCGCTGTGCCTGGAATGGCTCGACGGTCAGGACCTCAAGGACTGCAACGTGCTGGACTTCGGTTGTGGCTCGGGAATTTTGGCGATTGCCGCTCTGTTGCTGGGCGCCAAAGAAGCTGTCGGGACCGACATCGACGTGCAGGCGCTGGAAGCGTCGCGCGATAACGCAGGGCGCAACAACATCGCCGAGGTGTTGTTCCCGTTGTATTTGCCAGAGGATCTGCCGCAGGTTCAGGCCGACGTGCTGGTGGCCAACATCCTCGCCGGCCCGCTGGTGTCGCTGGCGCCGCAACTGTCCAGCCTGGTCAAGCCCGGCGGCCGTCTGGCGCTCTCGGGCATTCTTGCCGAACAGGGCGACGAAGTGGCCGCCGCTTATGCGCAGGACTTTGATCTGGACCCGATTGCCAATCGCGATGGCTGGGTGCGCATTACCGGGCGTCGGCGCTAGAATGAGCCTCTGCACACACCGGATCGCCGCATGACCGACAGCTTCGTCACTCAGTGCCCGCATTGCCAAACCAGCTTCCGCGTCAACCATGCTCAACTGAGCGTGGCCCGCGGAGTGGTTCGTTGCGGCTCGTGCCTGCAGGTATTCAATGCCGCCAAGCAATTGCTCGAGCAGGCCGGCAAAGATGTGGACGCGCCGGTTGCTCCGACTGTCGTCGAAACTGCGGAGCCTCGCGCCATCAGCCAGAAACAATGGTCGGCGACCGAGCTTGATCTGGACACGCTGGATCTGGACGAAGAGCTCGCGCGACTTGAACAGCGGGAAACCCAGCCGACTGCCGAATTCGTCCGCCAGCGCGAAGACAGCTTGAGTGCGCGCCGGGATAACACCGAGCATGAAGATGAGCCATGGTCCGACAGCCTGTTCAGCGAGTCGGCCGTCGATCGAACCGGGGCAG
Organism: Pseudomonas sp. TMB3-21; assembly: GCF_054898145.1. Classification (NCBI taxonomy): domain Bacteria; kingdom Pseudomonadati; phylum Pseudomonadota; class Gammaproteobacteria; order Pseudomonadales; family Pseudomonadaceae; genus Pseudomonas; species Pseudomonas sp. TMB3-21. The sequence goes on from NZ_CM142718.1 coordinate 947,496, forward strand.
CCGACGTCAGTGAATCTGCGCCACCGCTGATCGAGACCGGCATTCTTGCGCGCACCGAGCCATCGTTGTCGCTTGTACCGGTCGAACTGGATGACGAGCCTCAGCCGCCGCAGCTGCGCCTGAACGATCCGCTTGATGCCCGGCTGCATCACGAACGCTTGTCGGCGTCTGCCGCCAGCGACGATTTCGACGACGACTTGCCTTCAATCGCGCCCCTGCGCAAGCGCCATGAACGCAGCGAATCGACCGAGCGAGTCGAGGCCTTGCAAGACCTGACCGACGACCCGCTGCAACTGGACTGGCAAAAGCGCCGCTCGCCCTGGGGCCGCCGGGTGTTCTGGTTGCTGCTGACCCTTGTGGGTGCAGGCGCACTCGTCGGCCAGTACATTGCCTATCACTTTGACGAAATGGCTCGCCAGGACCAGTACCGTCCGTGGTTTCAGCAAGTGTGTCCGCTGATTGACTGCACCGTGCCGTCCAAGGTCGACATCGCCAAAGTCAAAAGCAGCAATCTGGTGGTGCGCAGCCATCCCGAGTTCAATGGCGCGCTGGTGGTGGACGCGATCATCTACAACCGCGCACCCTTTTCCCAGCCGTTCCCGCTGCTGGAGCTGCGCTTCGCCGACCTCAATGGTCATCTGATCGCCAGCCGTCGCTTCAAGCCAGGCGAGTACCTTGGCGGCGACCTCGAAGGGATGGCGGAAATGCCGCCGCAAACGCCCATCCACATCGCGCTGGACATTCTCGATCCAGGTGCCAAAGCGGTGAACTACAGCCTGAGCTTTCATTCGCCCGAGTGAGGCCCTCCAGCGTTACGGCTTTGGCGGCATATTTCTGACTGCGACCGCTCGTACCAAACCGCTGGCGATAACAAAATAACTGTTCAGATTTTGTTCAATTCAGCCTTTATCCAGTCATCGAGAGCGGGTATCATGCCCACCCTTTTTCGAACTCTAATGATCCGGCCCCACAACAGGGAAGTCCTATGTCGGCGGTACGCATCGGTCCATACACATTACACAACGGCTTGATCCTCGCCCCTATGGCGGGCGTCACCGACCAACCCTTTCGTCAGCTTTGCAAGCGACTGGGCGCAGGGCTGGTGGTTTCGGAAATGGTCACCAGCGACATGAGTCTGTGGAATACCCGCAAGTCGCGGATGCGCATGATCCACGAAGGTGATCCCGAGCCACGCTCGGTACAGATCGCCGGTGGCGATGCGCAGATGCTGGCGGACGCGGCACGGGCCAACGTCGAGCTGGGCGCGCAGATTATTGATATCAACATGGGCTGTCCGGCGAAGAAGGTCTGCAACAAGGCTGCCGGTTCCGCACTGTTGAAAGACGAAGCACTGGTCACCGAGATCCTGCAGGCCGTGGTGGCGGCGGTCGATGTGCCGGTCACTTTGAAGATTCGCACCGGCTGGGACCGGGACAACAGGAACGGTCTGACGGTGGCGAAGATCGCCGAGCAAGCCGGGATCGCGGCGTTGGCGGTTCATGGCCGCACCCGCGCCGACCTGTACACAGGTGAAGCCGAGTACGACACCATCGCCGCGATCAAGCAGGCAGTGTCGATGCCGGTGTTCGCCAATGGCGATATCGATTCGCCCGAGAAAGCCCGGTACGTGCTCGATGCGACCGGTGCCGACGGGCTGTTGATAGGCCGGGCTGCCCAGGGGCGGCCGTGGATTTTTCGTGAGATCGAGCATTTCCTGGGCACCGGAGAAAAACTTCCGGCGCTGGAACTGATCGAGGTGGAACGCATTCTGCTAGAGCATCTGGCCGCACTGCACGCTTTCTATGGCGATGTGATGGGTGTCCGTATCGCTCGCAAGCATGTGGGCTGGTATCTCGCAACCTTGCCGGGCGCCAGGGAGTTTCGCGCCCAATTCAATCGTTTGGAAGATACGGAAGCACAATGCGCCAACGTTCAGGGCTTCTTCGCCGAACGTTACAAGAGCCTGGCAGGGGACGGAGAAGGGGTGGCCGCATGACGATGATGACCGAGACTTTAGTGAGTGGAACAGCACCCGTGAGCGACAACGTGAATTTGAAACAGCACCTCAATACGCCGAGCGAAGAAGGTCAGACCCTTCGCGGGAGTGTCGAGAAGGCGCTGCACAATTATTTCGCCCACCTTGAGGGCGCTGCCGTCACGGATGTGTATAACCTGGTGCTCTCCGAAGTCGAGGCTCCGTTGCTCGAGTGCGTGATGAACTACGTCAAGGGCAACCAGACCAAGGCCAGCGAGCTGCTCGGACTCAACCGGGGCACGCTGCGCAAGAAACTCAAGCAGTACGATTTGCTGTAAGCATTCAATCAAACCAGAAAGGCGCCCGCGTAAAACCGGTCGCCTTTTTTGCTGACTCCTTTGCTTTTTGATGGAAATTGAAATGACCGACCAGACTACCCGCCTGCCGATCCGCCGCGCCTTGATCAGCGTTTCCGACAAGACCGGGATCCTCGAGTTTGCCCAGGCGCTTGAAGCGCTGGGCGTCGAGATCCTCTCCACCGGCGGAACGTTCAAGCTGCTGCGCGACAACGGTGTTGCCGCAGTGGAAGTCGCCGATTACACCGGTTTCGCGGAAATGATGGACGGTCGGGTGAAAACCCTGCACCCGAAAATTCACGGTGGGATCCTCGGTCGTCGCGGTGTCGACGACGCCATCATGAACGAGCACGGCATCAAGCCGATCGATCTGGTCGCGGTCAACCTGTACCCGTTTGAAGCAACGATCTCCAAACCAGGTTGCGACCTGCCGACTGCGATCGAGAACATCGATATCGGCGGCCCGACCATGGTTCGTTCAGCCGCCAAGAACCATAAAGACGTGGCCATCGTGGTCAACGCCAGCGACTACGCCAGCGTCCTCGAAGGCCTAAAGGCCGGTGGCCTGACTTACGCTCAGCGCTTTGACCTGATGCTCAAGGCGTTCGAGCACACCGCCGCCTACGACGGCATGATCGCCAATTACATGGGCACCGTGAACCAGGCGGCTGACACACTCAGCACCGAAGGTCGCAGCGAATTCCCGCGCACCTTCAACAGCCAGTTCGTCAAGGCTCAGGAAATGCGCTACGGCGAGAACCCGCACCAGAGCGCGGCGTTCTACGTTGAAGCCAAACCTGCCGAAGTCGGCATCGCCACCGCGACCCAGCTGCAAGGCAAAGAGCTGTCGTACAACAACGTGGCCGACACCGACGCCGCGCTGGAATGCGTGAAAAGCTTCGTCAAACCCGCCTGCGTGATCGTCAAGCACGCCAACCCGTGCGGCGTGGCCGTGAGCCCGGACGCCGAAGGCGGCATTCGTCAGGCTTACGAACTGGCTTACGCAACCGACACCGAATCGGCGTTCGGCGGCATTATCGCTTTCAACCGCGAACTGGATGCCGAGACGGCCAAAGCCATCGTCGAGCGTCAGTTCGTCGAAGTGATCATCGCCCCAAGCGTCAGCGCCGAAGCCCGCGCGATTGTCGCGGCCAAGGCCAACGTGCGCCTGCTGGCGTGCGGCGAATGGTCGGCTGACCGTGCCGCCGCCTGGGACTACAAACGCGTCAACGGGGGCCTGCTGGTGCAGAGCCGCGACATCGGCATGATCAGCGCTGATGACCTGAAAGTGGTGACCAAGCGCGCCCCGACCGAACAGGAAATCCACGACCTGATCTTCGCCTGGAAAGTCGCCAAGTACGTCAAATCCAACGCGATTGTTTACGCCAAAAACCGCCAGACCATCGGTGTCGGCGCGGGCCAGATGAGCCGCGTGAACTCGGCGCGCATTGCTGCGATCAAGGCTGAACACGCCGGCTTGCAGGTCGCCGGTTCGGTGATGGCTTCCGATGCGTTCTTCCCGTTCCGGGATGGCCTGGACAATGCGGCCAAGGTTGGCATCACTGCGGTGATCCAGCCAGGCGGCTCGATGCGTGATAACGAAGTGATTGCCGCGGCTGACGAGGCTGGCATCGCCATGGTCTTCACCGGCATGCGCCACTTCCGTCACTAACAGAAACGCGGTCGGTGTAGCAGCTGCCGTCAAGCTGCGTCCGGCCGCGAAGCGGTCGTAATCGTTTTCTCGCCGGAAGGTCGTTCCGACCTTAACGCAGCCTTCGGCAGCTGCTACAGGGGTTGCTCCGTTCGCGGGTGCCAGCCCTACACAGAATTAGCGTCATCCGAGGTTTTTTAAATGAATGTTTTGATCATTGGCAGCGGTGGCCGTGAACACGCCCTGGCCTGGAAAGTGGCTCAGGATCCGCGCGTGCAAAAAGTATTTGTCGCGCCGGGCAACGCCGGCACCGCCATCGAAGCCAAATGCGAAAACGTCGACATTGACGTGCTGGCACTCGAGCAGCTGGCTGACTTCGCCGAAAAGAATGTCTCCCTGACCATCGTCGGTCCGGAAGTGCCTCTGGTGGCTGGCGTTGTCGATCTGTTCCGCGCCCGCGGTCTCGACTGCTTCGGTCCGACCGCCGGTGCCGCTCAGCTGGAAGGCTCGAAAGCGTTCACCAAGGACTTCCTCGCGCGCCACAAGATCCCGACCGCCGATTACCAGAACTTCACCGAGATCGAGCCAGCCCTGGCTTATCTGCGTGAAAAAGGCGCGCCGATCGTGATCAAGGCTGATGGCCTGGCCGCCGGCAAAGGCGTGATCGTAGCCATGACCCTGGCCGAAGCCGAAGACGCGGTGCGCGACATGCTCGCGGGTAACGCGTTTGGCGATGCCGGTTCGCGCGTTGTCATCGAAGAATTCCTGGACGGCGAAGAAGCCAGCTTCATCGTCATGGTCGACGGCAAAAACGTACTGCCGATGGCCACCAGCCAGGATCACAAACGCGTCGGCGACGGCGACACCGGCCCGAACACCGGCGGCATGGGCGCTTACTCTCCAGCGCCAGTGGTGACCAACGAAGTACACCAGCGTGTCATGGACCTCGTCATCTGGCCAACCGTGCGCGGAATGGCCGAGGAAGGCAATGTCTACACCGGTTTCCTCTACGCCGGCTTGATGATCGACAAAGCTGGTAACCCAAAAGTCATCGAATTCAACTGCCGTTTCGGCGACCCCGAGACACAACCGGTTATGCTGCGCCTGCAGTCGAGCCTTGTGCTGTTGGTCGAGGCTGCGCTGGCTCAGGCTTTGGACAAGATCGAAGCACAATGGGATCCGCGTCCTAGCGTCGGCATCGTGCTGGCTGCTGGCGGTTATCCTGGCGATTACGCCAAGGGCACCGCGATCAGCGGCCTGAATGCGGCCGCCGCGCTGGAAGGTAAAGTCTTCCACGCCGGCACGGCACTCAAGGATGGCGAAGTGGTGACGGCCGGCGGTCGGGTTTTGTGCGCTACAGCCATGGGTGCGAGCGTTGTTGCCGCCCAACAGCAAGCGTACCGGCTGGCAGCACAAATTGACTGGCAAGGCTGTTTCTATCGCAAGGACATTGGCTACCGCGCCATTGCCCGCGAGCGTGGCGAAAATCTGGAATAATCGACCCATTCGGTCGGGCAAGGGCGTTCAGCCCTTGCCGGACTATTCCGGCGCCGCGCATAGTTATATTCTGGCATCAACCTACGAAGGGATTTCGCCGTGCGCTGGCTCAGGATTGCCATAGGTTTCACTGTCACGCTGCTGACAATGCTCTGCACGCTATCGGCACAGGCCGAGCAGGGCAGTGGCTGGGCGGTTTTGCTCGACGAGCAGGGCGACCTGCAACTCAGCGATATCCGTTCCGCTCGCTTCATCAATCAATTCAGCCCCATTGAACTCGAACGCCTCACCGCCGCCGAGCCCGACGGGGCATTGTGGCTTCGGTTCCGGCTCGCCCCCGGCAAGCACGAGCAAGTGTTGAAGATCTTCGCGCCCGATCTGGCGCACCTCAACCTGTTTGTCCTGGACGGCGACAGGCTAATCCAACAAATCAATTCCGGTGCCGATCAGCCTCAGGCCGAACGACCACTGCCCAGCAGCGATTACCTGCTACCGCTGCCGCAGGCTGACAAACCTCTGGAGATCTATCTGCGCCTGGTGTCCCAGCATCAGATGCGGCCTTACATCACATTGCAGTCAGCCATCACCACAGCCGCCAATCAGACCCAGACGCTGATCTTCGGTCTGTTGTTCGGTTGTCTCGGCATGCTGATCCTGCACAACCTCATCCGGTATGCCTACACACGCTCGCGCAGCAGCCTCTGGCTGTCAGGTTGCGAGACACTGCTGATGATCAGCATGGTGCTGCTGCTGAACATTCTCGGGCCATGGCTACCCGACTGGCACACCCAGCAAACACCGGGCGCCTACATTGCCCTGCTCATGACCGCTCCGTGCGGACTGATGTTCGCTTACCGCTTCTTCGCCCCGCTCGGGCCACACCCGCTGAACCGACTGCTGATGGGCGATATCCTCTTTATTGTTGCCTGCGGCCTGTTGCTGTTGTTCGTCAACACGCTACCGCTGAACATCATCACCTACGCACTGGTCGCGCTGGCAGGCCTGACGATGTTGTTCGTCAGCGCCTGGCACTGGCAAAAAGGCTATCGTCCGGCGCGGTTCTTCGTCGCGGCCATGGTGGTGTTCAACCTCGGCACGTTGATCATCCTTCCGGCCCTGCTCGGGCTGACACTGGTCGAGCCGCAGGGCTTGATCGCCGCCCTGCTGGTGTTCATCTGCGTCAGCGGCCTGTTGATGAGCGTCGCGCTCAGCGAACGCCAGCGCAGCATCACTGAAGACCTGTTCAGCGTCAGTCGCGACCTGGCGGCCAGCAATGCCGAGATCAATGCTAAAGCCGAATTCCTGGCGAAAATCAGTCACGAAATCCGCACGCCCATGAATGGCGTACTGGGCATGACCGAATTGCTGCTGGGAACGCCGCTCTCGGTCAAGCAACGTGACTACGTACAGACCATCCACAGTGCCGGCAATGAACTGCTGACTTTGATCAACGAGATCCTCGACATCTCCAAACTGGAATCCGGGCAGATCGAGCTGGACGATGTGCAGTTCGATCTCAATGCCCTGATCGAAGACTGCCTGAGTATTTTTCGCGCCAAAGCCGAGCAGCAAAACGTCGAGCTGATCAGTTTTATCCAGCCGCAAGTCCCACGGGTCATCAGTGGCGATCCGACCCGCTTGCGTCAGACCCTGCTGAGTCTGCTGGAAAATGCCCTGAAGAAAACCGATGAAGGCGAAATCCTGATCGTTGTAGCGCTGGACGACCGCAGCGCGAAACCGCGCCTGCGCATTGCCGTACAGGACAGCGGTGAAACAATGGAAGCCGAAGAGCGCGACGCGTTGATGCACGCCGAACTTCACAGCAAGAACTTTCTCTCGGCCAATCGCCTGGGGGGCAACCTGGGACTGGTGATCGCCCGGCAACTGATTCGTCTGATGCACGGGGAATTTGGCATCAAGAGTGGTGCCGGTCAGGGCAGTACCTTGTGGCTGACGCTCCCTCTGGACCCGGATCGTCTTGAACACCCGACGTCCGATCTCGACGGCCCGTTGCAAGGTGCTCGAGTGCTGGTCGTGGATGACAACGACACCTGCCGCAAAGTCCTGGTGCAGCAATGCACCGCCTGGGGCCTGAATGTCAGTGCCGTAGCCTCTGGCAAGGAAGCGCTGGCACTGCTGCGTACCAAGGCCCACCTGCGCGATTACTTCGACATCGTGCTGCTGGACCAGAACATGCCCGGCATGACCGGTATGCAACTGGCGGCCAAGATCAAGGAAGACCCGAGCCTCAATCACGACATTCTGCTGATCATGCTGACCGGCATCAGTAACGCCCCCAGCAAGATCATCGCGCGCAATTCCGGGATCAAGCGCATCCTCGCCAAACCGGTGGCTGGCTATACCCTCAAAACGACGCTGGCGGACGAACTTACGCAGCGCAACAAAGGCCTCGCGGTTGCGCCCCAGCCGGCGGGCGGCATGCCGTTGCCGGTCAAGGTCCCCAGCGATTTCCGCATTCTGGTGGCCGAAGACAACAGCATTTCGACGAAGGTGATTCGCGGCATGCTCGGCAAGCTCAATCTGCAACCCGATACCGCGAGTAACGGCGAAGAAGCTCTAAAGGCGATGAAAGCCCAACGTTACGACCTGGTGTTGATGGATTGTGAAATGCCGATTCTGGATGGCTTCTCGGCTACCCAGCAATTGCGTGCCTGGGAGGTCGGCAACCAGCGGATTCGCACCCCGGTGGTGGCGTTGACCGCGCACATTCTTACCGAACACAAGGAACGCGCGCGTCAGGCTGGAATGGACGGCCATATGGCGAAACCGGTCGAACTGTCGCAGCTGCGCGAATTGATTGAACACTGGGTTGCACAACGCGATCAGCAGAACCGCACAACGGTGCAGACGTCCTGACCGACAGACCTGGCGGCGCCTGATAGACTCCCCTTCGACTTCCTCCCAGTGAGCCTGCCCCATGCTGCACGTGTTGTTCAGCGTTTACCTGAAGATGCTGGTGCTCTACAGCCCGTTCTTCGTCCTCTCCTGCTTCATCAGTCTGACTCGCGGTTATTCGCGCAAGGAACAACGTCGACTGGCCTGGAAGGTGGCGATCGCCACATTGGTTTCCAGCGTCTTGCTGTATTTGTTCGGGCGAGTGATTTTCAGCGTCTTCGGCATCACCGTGGATGCGTTCCGCATCGGTGCCGGCAGCGTGCTGTTCATCTCGGCGCTGGGCATGGCTCAAGGCAAGTCAGCGGTACAGACTGACAACGTGCAACAGGACGTGACCATCGTTCCGCTGACCATTCCCCTGACCGTCGGCCCCGGCACCATCGGCGCCTTGCTGGTGATGGGCGTGAGCCAGCCGCACTGGGACGACAAACTCACGGCCATTCTTGGTATTGCCCTGGCCAGTTTCACGGTGGGCGTGGTGCTCTACCTGTCGAACCGCATCGAACGGATTCTCGGCGATCAGGGCCTGCAAATTGTCAGCCGTTTGATGGGTTTGTTTGTGTGCGCCCTGGCTGCGCAGATTATCTTCACCGGGATAAAGGGATATCTGATCTCTTGATCCATTGTGAATTGCACGTCAGGTCAACCTGATGATGCGTTCTTGTCGCTGGCAACCTAATAACGAAACGACGGTTTCACGCGACAGGTCATAATCCTCGGTCTCCATCAGCGCCCTGTAACCTCTGATCGATACATTGCCAATGACATTTTCGGCAGCGAAGCGATGGCTCAAGACAGGGCCGCTGAACTTCTCATCGAATTTGAAGCAGATCACGACAGCGGCAATCGAAACGCCTGGCGTGATCACTGCACATTTCAAGCGTACCGTTTGTTGAGTCTGACCATTGGGAGTGTCAAGCAACTCACTTTGCAGTAACGCTGATGCGTCCAAAGACAACGCTTCCAGGCTGGCTTGTAGGGCTTCTGGCGAGGTAAGTGCCAGTTGGCCGAGTAGCGGCGCAATCATTTCACACAGGCTGAAGCGGCCTGAACGAGGAGGCGGTACGTCGATGCAAGGTTCACTCCATACCAAACCACCCAGCGTCCGGACTGCCCCTGTGTTGGCGTTCATCCAACGTTCAAAGTTCGCAAACGCAGGAACCTTCCCGCTCGCCACAGCCTGGCAATAAAGCAAAGCATCCAGACCGTCCTGTACTTCACCAACGGACAATTCGTCCGATACGAGAACAACAGCACCCGCGCAAATATAATTTACGTAATTCAAGACGCACTCCTTTGCAGTTTAACGTTAAAACCTGAGGCTTTCGCCTCAGGCTCTACTCATGCACGTGCAGCTCGAAACTCATAGGTCAGCGCTTTTGTTCGCTGTTCCGACAGCGCTTTCACGATCAAGGGCTCAACCATCGAGTAATCCTCTTCGTCCATGTGCATACGTGCCGCGGAGTTATAAATAGAGACGTTGGCGCTGCTCCATTCCACGAACAGCACCTTGGTCGGCTGCGCGTTGGCGAAATACTGCACCGCTGCAATCGCCATGGTGATGTCGCCGTCTGCACTTTCCAGCGAGGCCGACATGCAGAAGTCTCCACCCTCAGCTTTCTTCGAATTTTTTTCGAACAGCTGCAACGCTTGGGGTTCGTTCTTCAGTGCCTCCATGGTTGCATCAGCTACCGAAGACAAAACCTTCAGCGCCGCGGCGCCCTGATTGACGGCAGCGCCTACTGCCGTGTGCAGGATGCTCAGCGCAACGTTGTCCATGGTGAGTTTTTGAGCGGTGGATTGATACTTGTTGTAAGGCGCACTAAAAACAAACCAGCCACTCAGTTTCATGAGCCTTAAAAACTCATTGAACCGTTGTTCCTTCTGACTGGCACCCGGGTATTTGAGCAAAGAGACAAGATCAGCATACATATAAGTGTTTTTAACAATTCGCTTGCTGCGTTTGGACATACTTGCATCAAAACCCGCAATACCTGTGCCCATAATGGCGGCATTCAGCTCATCTTTGTCGATCGGAAGTTGATGAGCGGAGAAGCCTGTAAAGGCGCGGGGCGTCGGCTGCAGCGACAGCAGTTTGTTCGATTCCTCGATCAGTGCAACGCGTTCACTGCCAGAGATTTTTTCAGGATTAAATTCGATCATTAGTTGATTCCTTTCAAATTAGTTAACGCTTCTTTGGCGCGAGATCGAACTTAACTTCCATAAGAAAGTTATACAACCGCGAACCAATTCAACTAATTTCAGAGATTCGTGAGCACTCCTGATTAGAACCAGGCAATACCAGCTTGCAGGAATATTTGAATATTCAGGAGAAGAACAAATGTATGGATGGCGGCCCACGGACCGCCCCCCTTACGCAACGGGCTTGGAGCCGTACCAGCGTGGGGTGTAAACCCACTGACCACCGCCTTCACGAGGGAACACGCAGGTAGTGGATGAGCCGATCAGCACCATGGTGCGCATATCAACCTGATCAGGTGTCAATTGACCCAACGTAGTCACCCGCAGCGTTTGCCCCGGTCGCCCGACATCGCGCCCCAACACAACAGGAGTTTGCGGGGTGCGGTGCTGCGCGACGATCTCCAGCGCGCGGCCCAGTTGCCACGGTCGCGACCGCGAAATGGGATTGTAGAAAGCCAGCGCCAGATCGGCTTGAGCGGCGAGGTCGAGGCGCTTCTCGATAATCGCCCACGGTTTGAGGTTATCCGACAGCGACAACACACAGAAATCATGCCCCAGTGGCGCACCCGCCTGAGCGGCCGTGGCCAATGACGCCGACACGCCCGGCAAAATCTCCAGATCGACGTCGTGCCACGCCGTGTCGCTGGACTCGTGCAGCGCTTCGAGCACCGCTGCTGCCATGGCGAACACACCCGGATCACCGGAAGACACCACCACCACCGAGCGCCCTTGCGCCGCCAGCTCGAACGCATGACGGGCGCGCTGCATCTCTTCACGGTTATCGGTGCAATGCTGCACTTGATCGTCACGGAACGGGCCGGCCATGCGCACGTAAGTTTCGTAACCGAGCACATCGGTGGCGCGCGCCAGTTCGGCTTTTACCGCAGGAACCATCAGTTCGGCCGCGCCAGGGCCGAGGCCGATCACTGCAAGACGACCACGCGCACGACCGACGTGAGCGATGTTCAACGGCTGATCGGCGATGGCGATGGCCAGGTTGTTGGCGCTCACGACTTTCGCCTCTGGCACAGCCGCAAGCGCCAGTGCCTCGCTGTCGTTTTGCGCTGCAACAAAGCGCAACGGCACGCCCAGATCAAGCGCTGCCTCACGCAAACTCTCTGCGGCCATTTCGTTGTCCGCCGCGACAAGACAAGCCAGTGATTGCCGGGCAATTTTTGCCTGCTGCAACGCCACGCGAATGGCCGTCGGCAAGCCCACCACGTCAGCGCTGACCGCCACCGCAACACTGCGCGGATAGATCAGCAGTTCATCGGCACTCGCTTCACGTTCAGCGCTGCCGACATGAATCGAGCGCTGCGCCTGCGGATCGTCCCGCAATTGCGCCTGATCCAGCCACGGCGCCGCACCTACGATACGAACGCTGTGCCCGGCCAGCAGATCGGAGACAAAGCGTTTGCCCTGTTCCAGATCCGCCAGAGCGTAGCCACTCGGTGGGTTGAGCAGGCAGGTGCCAAAGCGCAGCTCGCCGCTGGTGGTGATCGCCGCGGCGACGTGCAGCCCGGCAGCGATTTCTCGCGCCATGACATTCACTCCGCCGAGGCCGCCGAGCAGCGGCACCACCGCGCTGCCGTCTTCAGCGACCGCAAGCACGGGCGGCTCCGCGCCTTTTTCCAGCAGCACGGGCGCAAGCGTGCGAATCACGATGCCTGCGGCGCACAGGGCAATGATCGGCGTGTCCTGCTGGTAGAACTCGCGCAGGGTAGCGCCGAACTCCTGGTAGACGCGATCCACCTCCTCGACCCGTCCCGACAGACCGTGGATCAAGGCACCGGGGTAAATCTGCTGAATCTTGCGCGCGGTCGCGAGGCTGCCTTTGCCCAGAATGACAATCGCCGGAGCTGCTCGAGTCATCAGCCTTGCCACCTTTCGCCGGGAACAATGATCAACGAGAAGTACGGTGAGGACATTGGCTCGACCTGATCCAGCGGCACGATTTTCTGATTGGCCATGGTCGCGCGCTCGACGTACAAGGCGCGCTCCGCCAGGCCGAGCTCTTCCAGCACCTGGCGGACCTTGGGAAAGTTGCGTCCCAGCTTCATGATCACCGCCGCATCGGCGTCGGCCAATCGGCGCTTGAGATCGTCAGGGGGCAACACACCGGACAGCACCGACAAGCTTTGATTGCGATACACCAGCGGAGCGCCCAATACCGAAGCGCCGCCCAGCATCGAGCACACGCCCGGCACCACTTCAGCTTGATAGCGCTCGGCCAGGCGATCATGCAGATACATGTAGGAGCCGTAGAAAAACGGATCACCCTCGCAGATCACCGCCACGTCGCGACCGGCATCGAGATGCGCAGCGAGCTGCTCGCCAGCCGCATCGTAGAAATCACTGATGACCTGTTCATACGAAAGTGGCGCGGGCAATGCCTCGGTCGTCACCGGATACACCAGCGGCAACAGTGTCTGCGCTTGCTGCAGATGCGCTTCGATAATGCCAAAGGCGTTGCCCTTTTTCCCTTTGGCGACAAAATAGGCGATCACCGGCGATTCGCGCAGCAGGCGCAGCGCCTTGACGGTGATCAGCTCCGGATCACCGGGGCCGACGCCGAGGCCGATCAGACGTCCAGGTCGCTGCATTATTCGATCTCCGTGGCGAGCGCGTTGACGGCGGCAGCGGCCATGGCGCTGCCACCCAGCCGACCTTGCATGATGACAAACGGCACGCCACGACTGTCCGCCGCCAGCGCTGCCTTGGACTCCGCCGCGCCCACAAATCCCACCGGAAAGCCGAGGATCAGCGCCGGTTTCGGCGCGCCGGCGTCGAGCATTTCCAGCAGGTAAAACAGCGCGGTCGGGGCATTGCCGATCACCACAACGCTGCCTTCGAGGTGCGGGCGCCAGAGTTCCAGTGCAGCAGCGGAACGGGTATTGCCCAACTCACGGGCGAGCTCGGGCACGCCTTCATCGCGCAAAGTACAGATCACCTGATTGTTCGCCGGCAAACGCGTGCGCGTCACGCCTTCCGAGACCATCCGCGCATCACACAGGATCGGTGCGCCAGCGGCCAGTGCATCGCGCCCGGCCTTGCCGGCGCCTTCAGAGAACTGCAGGCCATCGATCGCATCAACCATGCCGCAGGCGTGAATCACCCGCACGGCCAGTTTTTCCAGGTCGGCCGGGATGCGCGCAAGGTTCGCCTCGGAGCGAATGATCGCGAAGGAGTTGCGATAGATCTCCTGACCGTCGCGGATGTAATCAAGCATCAAAAAGGCTCCGTGAGCGGGCGTCGAGCAAGGCTGCGGCCGCTTCAATAGTAAGATTGCGTGCGTGCAGGACGCCGAAACCCGGCAGCCCCGCTTCGCGAAAATAAAGGTCGTAGTGATCGCGACCGACCGCCAGCATCGTGATCGGGGCGATGTGCGCCGCGGCGCACGAACGCGAGCACCCTGACAGGTGAACGTTCAGCACATGGCCATGGCGCCGAAGCAGCCCGGACAATTGCAGGGCGTCGCCTTTGGTGTCGGCCAACGCCTTGCTGCATCCGGCAGAACCGGTGCAGGCAATCAAGCGGGCCAAGGGGTCCAGATCGCAGAACAAGCCCAACTGCGTCAATCGCCGCGTGATCTGGCCAGCGTGCTCGCGCAGGACATTGGGGATCAGCAGACTTTGCCAGGGGGTGAACCGCAGACTCGCATCGCCAAACTCCTCCGCCAATTGTGCAACGCCTCGCAACATCGTGGACGTCAGACGCCCGAGCGGCGGCACAGCACCGATATACACCTGACGGGTATCGGCCTGGGCATGCACGCCGATGTGCAGAGTGTCGGGATTGGCGCTGCGTCGGCAACCGGGTGGCGGCATCAACGCCACCTTTTCGGCCAGTCGAGCCAACACATTGACGATCGGCAGCTCAGCCAGGAGATGACGCATGCGCGTTTGATCGGGACGTGCCCGTTCGAGGAACACGTCAAGCACGGCCACGACCAGCGCGTGCCCGTCTTCCAGTCGCACCGCACCGGCCGGGGCGTCTGTCGGGCAACCGGCCAATCCGAAGGCCCACCAGCAAGCGCCGCCTTGGTCAACGGCACTCAGCCAGAGGTCGTGGGGATGTTCGAGCATGGCCAGCGCCTCGCCGCCATCCAGTTGCACGGCAAACTTGGCGCTGAGTGCGTGGTACCGCTCGTGATTCTGCACCGTGCCGAGAATCTGGTTCGCCAGCGGCCGGGTGTCCACCAGCAGATGGCGATCAATCCCGGCAGAGGCGCTGAGCATCAGGTTACGAACGTCGTCGCCTGCCGGGGTTTGCGGCCCCAGACCGGCACCGAGCAAGCTGTCGATCAGCGCCGCCTGTTCGTTGCCAATGCCACGTATTTGCAGGTTGCCTCGGTTGGTCGCTTCGATCGTTCCGCTGGCAAAGCGCTCGGCTGCGTCAGCCACAACCGCCGCCTGAACGCTGCTGATGGACCCACCGTTCAGCTTGATTCGACAGATGCCACCATCCAGCGCCGGGACAATACGCAGCAACCCCGGGCAGGCCGAGGGGCGTAAGGCGGAGGACATCGGACGTGGGTTCAAGGAGGTGACCGGTTCAGGTGTTGAGGCTGGCGCGCGGTATTATGCCTGCTTTGCCTCGAACCATGAAAAACTGCCGGTCGGAATGCGGCCTGCCGGCAGCATTCTCCTGCCCTCTACGCGGACGCTGCTGTGGCGTTCGTTAATGCGTCAGCGTCAATGTAATCTCCGAGAAACGCATGTCCCGCACTGCATCGGCCAGCATGACCCGGTACTTATCCATCTCGCGCGGCCTGGCGGAGAATCGTCTGGCCCGAATATCAAGTTGGGATTGTGGATGTTCTACGTCCCAGAACAACACGGTCGAGCTCCAGTTAGTGCTGAGCAATCGAACGTTGGTCAGCACGATTTCAAGTTCCCCGGCTCGATTGTACTCAGCGGGCATAAACCGAAAATCCCCGGACTGCTGGGCGCGCTCGGTAAAAAAAGCGAGCGCTGAACGATCATGTTCGAGAAATCCAAACGAATCCTTGATCAACTTCAACCTGGCTCTGCTGACTTGCGTGGACAGGGCTTTGGACCAACTGTCCAGAAGGCTGCCTTTGTAGCGATGGTCGATGACCTCCACCGGCGCGTGCTCCAGACTCCAGCCGACGGACCAGAGCCTGCCCGAAACGTGTTCAAACCAATCGGCAGGTTCAAGCTTTCGGTCAAAGCGCAGGTTGGCCTGGTATTCCGCCCAGCGCAGACTGTTCTTTATGTACTGCCTGTCTTCGATGGATAAACCCGCAAAGAACGCCAACATCCTGTTATCGAGTAATGAAGCACTGGGTGCGACTGACAGCACCTCCCTTTGTACAGCGTCGTTATCAACATGTAATTCCATTACTTACTCCCTGCCTTCTTGGCTTTAATGAAAAATCACATTAGCAACTGGCACCTGGCGAACAACTACTAATCATCAACATTTCATGTACATGCTCGCCCGGCAGCGATGAGGATGAAGTCACTGCCTGGAAGCCGCGCTATCATGCCGCCCTGAAAGATGATCGCGTGATTGAGGAATGACATGACCCCCTGGCTGACGGTGATAGGCATCGGTGAAGAAGGTTTCCCAGGCCTGGGCAAGTGCGCTCGGCGTGCCTTGCTGGGCACGCCGCAGATCTTCGGCAGCCAGCGCCAACTCGACTTGTTGCCGGCCTGCATCAGGGGCGAGCGTCGGTTGTGGACGTCACCGTTCAGTCTTGATCCGGTACTCGCCGTGCGGGGTCAGCCGGTTTGCGTTCTGGCCAGCGGCGATCCGATGTTCTTCGGCGTAGGCGCCAGTCTCGCCCGGCAATTACCTGCCGATGAAATGTTGATTCTGCCAGCGCCCTCCTCCTGCTCCCTCGCCGCTGCGCGCATGGGTTGGCCGTTGCAAGACGTTGTCACGCTCTCGGTTGTCGCCCGCCCCATTGCGGCAATCAATGCGCAACTGTTCAGCGGCGTGCGTTTGCTGGTGTTAAGCAACGACGGACAAAGCCCGGGCGCCATTGCGGCGTTACTGCGCGAGCGCGGGTTTGGACCGAGTCGGCTCAGCGTGCTGGAACACCTCGGCGGCCCGGCGGAACGACGCATCGATGGGACCGCGAATGACTGGCAGTTCCCGGCCGTTGCCGACCTCAACCTGCTCGCCATCGAATGCATCGCCGAACCGTATGCACCACGCCTGTCGCGACTCGCCGGACTGCCGGACTCTGCTTTCAAACACGACGGTCAACTGACCAAGCGAGACGTGCGCGCCATCACCCTTGCCCGCCTTGCGCCGATCCCCGGCGAGCTGCTGTGGGACGTCGGCGCCGGCAGTGGCTCGATCGGCATCGAGTGGATGCGCGCTCACCCGGCTTGCCGCGCGCTCGCCATCGAGGCGGATGATGGCCGGCAGGCGTTGATCGAGCACAATCGCGACGCCCTCGGTGTTCCCGGTTTGCAGCTGATTCGTGGCAGCGCGCCGCAAGCGCTGAACGGACTTGAGCGCCCTGATGCGATTTTCATTGGCGGTGGCGTGACGCGCGAAGGCGTACTCGATGCGTGCTGGGCCGCACTGAAACCCGGAGGTCGACTGGTTGCCAACGCCGTCACGCTGCAAAGCGAAATGACCTTGATGGCCTGGCGCGAACAATACGGCGGCGAACTCACGCGTATCCATGTCGCTCAGGCACAACCGCTGGGCGACTTCGATACCTGGCGCCAGGCGCTGCCGATCACTTTGCTGGACGCGGTTAAACCAGCCGATGCGTGACGAAACCGCCGAGCAACCTGCACCGCTGCGCAGCGGTTTGACCACCGGCAGTTGCGCCACAGCCACCAGTCTTGCGGCTGCCCGGTTGTTGTTGGGCGGCCCGGTCTGCGACGCATTGGAGATCGTTCTGCCCAAAGGCAAGCGGGTACAGATGCGTCTGGAGTTTTGTCGGCTGGCCGACGATGGCGCCGAGGCCGGTACGATCAAGGATGCTGGCGACGATCCTGACGTGACCCACGGTGCACTGCTTTATTGCCATGTGCGTCTGCGCCGCGAGCCAGGCGTGCGCTTCATTGCCGGCCTGGGCGTCGGCACCGTCACCCGCCCCGGGCTGGTGCTGGACGTCGGCGAACCGGCGATCAACCCGGTGCCGCGCAAGATGATCACTGATCACCTGAACCTGCTGGCCGCCGAGCGCGATTACGACGGCGGTTTCGAGGTCACGGTGAACGTCGAAGACGGCGCAGCGCTGGCCCTGAAAACCATGAACCCGCGCCTGGGCATTCTCGGCGGTCTGTCGATTCTGGGCACCAGCGGTATCGTCCGGCCATTTTCCTGCGCCGCTTATATCGCCTCGATTCACCAAGGCATCGACGTGGCAAAGACCAACGGCTATTTGCACATCGCCGCATGCACCGGCAATGCCAGCGAAGACACCATGCGCCGGGTCTATGACTTGCCGGAAATCGCTCTGATCGAAATGGGCGATTTTGTCGGCGCGGTGCTCAAACATCTGCGCAAAGTGCCTGTGGATAAACTCAGCCTGTGTGGCGGTTTCGGCAAGATCAGCAAACTGGCGGCCGGGCACATGGACTTGCACAGTCGGCATTCGAGCATCGACTTGGCGCAGCTGGCCGAATGGGCGGCGGCCATTGGCGCCGACGACGCTTTGCAGCAGGCGATTCGCGAAGCCAATACCAGTCAGCAGGCCTTGGCGATGGCCAGTGCGGCAGGCATTGCCCTGGGTGATGCGGTGTGTGCTCATGCATTGGCCTTTGCGCGCAGCGTGGTGCCGGCGCAGGTTCAGGTGGAAGTGTTTGCCATTGACCGCCAGGGCGGAATCGTTGGCCACGCGGCGTGTTTTCAGTGAAACGCATTTTACTGCTCGGCGGGGTCACCGAAGCCTTGGCCATTGCCCGTACGCTGGGGCCTCAGCACATTTACAGCCTCGCCGGCGTCGGTCGAGTACCAACCGATCTGACGTGCCAGGTTCGCGTCGGCGGTTATGGCGGCGCTGAGGGTTTGGCACAGTTTATCCGCGACGAAGGCGTCGACCTGCTGCTGGATGCCACTCACCCTTACGCCGCACAAATCAGCCAGAACGCGGCCATCGCTGCGGGACAGGCCGGCATACCCTGCTGGGCGCTGCGCCGTCCGGCCTGGCAGCCGCAACATGGCGATGACTGGCGCGAAGTGGGCGACTGGGACGAATTGATCGAGGCACTGCGACCCTTCCGCCGCCCGCTGTTTACCCTCGGCCGCGAGCCCTTGCAACACCTGCATGAAATTCCGCCAGAGCAATTCTGGACCCTGCGCGCACTCGACGTTTATCCCGGCAACGAGCGCTGCGAGGTGATCGGCGCGCGCGGGCCGTTTCTCATCGGCAACGAACGCGAGCTGTTTGAACAGCGGCAGATCGATGTGCTGATCAGCAAGAACAGCGGCAGCACTGCCACCGAGCCGAAACTTGAAGTGGCAAGGGAGCGCAGCGTGCCAGTGATTGTGTTGAGGCGGCCGGTGTTGGCCAAGGCGGATAGGGAATTCGGGTCAGTAACCGATTTGCTCTCGGCCCTGTCTGCGTAGGATTTTTACGCAGCCCCTTCAGAACCAGCAGTTTTGCCCGCAACATTCCAGGACGGC
The DNA here is from genome assembly GCF_054898145.1 of Pseudomonas sp. TMB3-21. Taxonomy (NCBI): domain Bacteria; kingdom Pseudomonadati; phylum Pseudomonadota; class Gammaproteobacteria; order Pseudomonadales; family Pseudomonadaceae; genus Pseudomonas; species Pseudomonas sp. TMB3-21. The sequence continues at coordinate 966,712 of NZ_CM142718.1, forward strand.
GCCGACTGTACCGCCCACGACTTGAAGTCTAAAGTGCCGCCTGCACACGCCTGCCCAGCGCACCGTCTTGATCTTTGGGACACGACAAGCACTGAGTCGCGAACGGCGGCCCTTGCCAAACTGTATCCCAAGGAATACGGTCAGCATGATCGATTTTGAACACTCCAGAGTATTTGCGGCTTGGCTCAATTCGCTAGCAGACACCATCGGAAAAGCCCGGATCGTCGCCAGCATTAGAGCGGCGGAACATGGCAATTTTGGCGATACGGCATCAGTTGGCGACTCTTTTTTGAAATGCGCGTGCATCATGGGCCGGGTTACAGGGTTTATTTCAGTCGCCGAGATGAAGTGGTTTACCTGCTCTTGGTCGGAGGTGACAAATCGTCTCAAAAACGCGATATCAAACGTGCTGTTCAAATGGCGCGGAACATTGGCAATGAGGAGTGAATGATGGCCGAGCAATTTACCCGTTTCGACGCCGCCGAATTTCTCAAGACGCCGGAAGAAATGGCTGCATACCTGGATGCATGTCTTGAAGAAGACGCTGGGGACGGAGTACTGATTCGTGCGGCACTCAACGATATAGCCAGAGCGCAAGGGATGACGCAGGTTGCACGTGACGCAGGTTTGGGTCGTGAAAGCCTTTACAAGGCATTAAGCAGCACTGGCAATCCCGAATTCGCGACTATCATGAAGGTCATGAAAGCCTTGGGATTGCGCTTGCATGCCAAGGCGGTCTGAACGACTGCGACACCACGCCGCACGCGGTCTTTTTACTTATCGGCATCGATCAGGCTAAATAGCCGCGCCTGATCGCTCACCTGACCGGATCTGCCTCATGTCCCGACAACGGCTCGCAATTGCCTGGATCGCCTGCTTCGCAGTGCTGTTCAACATGCTCGCCATGCCGATGACCGGAGCGATGGCGCAGGCGGCGAATGCGCCGGCCGAACAGGTGTTGTGGGGCAGTTTCTGCTCGTCGAGCGGCACGAAGATGGTCGCCATTTCCCTCGGGGAGGTTGAGCAGAAAGCCCCGCAGAACGACGATCATTCCGCCATGCAGCATTGCTGGTGCTGCTCCGGTTCCGCGCAACTGATTGCGTTGCCCGGGCACGCGCCACAGCTGTATTTCACCCGTTTTGAAAGCTCGCGCGGCCAGCCCGCTGCGGTACTCGACACGCCCTCACCTCGCCAGCAATGGCCAAGCCTCAACCCCCGTGCCTCGCCTCTGGTGTGATTCCTTCTCGCAACTGACTGCGTTTTGAATCGTTCCGGAGAACTGCCATGTTGAACAAACTCATCGTCCTCGCCGCGTTGCTGTTGCCTGCCTGCTTTGCCAATGCCCAGACCTACCGGGCTGGCGAGCTACAAGTCGCGCAGCCCTGGTCGCAAGAGCTGCCGCCCAACGCGCCCACCGTCGCAGCTTATTTCGTCATCCATAACAGCGGCACAACGGCTGATCGTTTGCTCAGCGTCGACTCGCCGATCGCTGGCCTCGCGCAATTGCATGAGCACGTCAAGCAGGACGACCTGATGAAAATGCAGCAGGTGCCGAGCGTGGATATACCTCCAGGCGGCAATGTCACGTTTGCCCCGATGGCGTATCACGTGATGCTGCTGGAGCTGAAGGATCGCAGCCTGTTGAGCGATGGCAAACGCTTCCCGCTGACCTTGAATTTCGAGAAGTCCGGCAACGTGACGGTCGAGGTGGCGGTGCAGAAAACGCCACCCGCCGACCTGCAAACCCACGCCCACGCTCAGTAATCAGCAGAGCACAAGCCCATGCGCGCGCTTAGCGTCAGGTCCTCCATGCAACGTCGTCCGTCAGTCCGGCTGACCCGCGGCAGCTGGATCAGCCTGTTCGCCATGTTGATGATTTTCATCGGTCCGCTGATCTCCCAGTCGATGCCGATGGATCAGCGTGCGTCCGCGCCGATGAACGTCGCCATGAGCCTGACGATGGACATGCCGGCGATGGGGCATGGCGAGCATCACGCCCAACCTGACGCGCAAGACTGTGCGCCGAAAGCCGATCACCACGCGCTCTGGGAAAAATGCGGCTATTGCAGCCTGCTCTACAATTGCCCGGCCCTGACCGGCAGCCCTTCCTTCTTCACCGCCGGCACAGCGCCGGTTGCGACATTCTCCGCGCCGGCCACTCGTCTGGGCCATGCCCGCCAGACCTTCTTCCCTGGCGCCCGAACCCGCGCCCCGCCCATCCTCGCGTAAACACCCCACCCGATCTCACACGGTGCACAAAACCGTCCGGCAACCTGTGGCAGCGAGCCCGTTCCCACACGCGTCGCGTCGGCTGCCGACCGTGTCGTTTACGACTGTTCGATGGAAATTGTCATGTCCAGGTTTTCCGCTGCCCCCTGCTTGAGCGCTGCTCGAGCTCCTTTTGTGCTGAACCCGAACCGGGTTCTTTTGAAGCACGCTACGGCCGTGTTTTGCGGTGCGCTGCTGGCGCCCGTAGCGCTGGCCGATGAACACGCCGGCCACCATGAAGAACTCAGCCCGACGGTGATTACCGCCATCGCGCCGAGTTCGCCACTGACCGTGGTGACCAACCCCAAGGACCCGCGCCAACCTGTGCCGGCCAGCGATGGCGGTGATTACCTGAAGACCATCCCGGGCTTCGCTCTGGTGCGCAACGGCGGCACCAACGGTGATCCGGTGCTGCGCGGCATGTTCGGTTCGCGCCTGAACATTCTCACCAACGGCGGCATGCTGCTCGGCGCCTGCCCCGGGCGGATGGACGCGCCAACGTCTTACATCTCGCCGGAAACCTACGACAAACTCACCGTGATCAAAGGCCCGCAAACCGTGCTCTGGGGACCGGGGGCATCGGCGGGCACCATCCTTTTTGACCGCGAGCCGGAAAGCTTCGGCGAACTCGGCACACGGGTTAATGCCAGCGTTCTGGCGGGCTCCAACGGGCGCTTCGACAAGGTGGTCGATGCCGCTGCGGGCGGGCCATCAGGGTATGTTCGAGTCATCGGCAATACCGCGCACGCCGACGATTACCGCGACGGCAACAACGACACGGTGCCCTCGCGCTATGACAAATGGAACGGCGACGTCGCGCTGGGCTGGACGCCCGACGCCGACACGCTGCTGGAGCTGACCGCCGGCAAGGGCGATGGCGAAGCGCGGTATGCCGGACGCGGCATGGACGGTTCGCAGTTCAAGCGCGAGAGCCTGGGCCTGCGCTTCGAACAGTCGAACCTCGGTGAGGTGCTGGACAAGGTTGAAGCGCAGATCTATTACAACTACGCCGACCATGTGATGGACAACTACAGCCTGCGCACGCCGTCCGGGAGCGGCATGATGGCCGGGCCGATGGCGTCGAACGTGGACCGCAGAACCCTCGGCGGGCGCGTCAAAGCGACCTGGCGCTGGGCCGATGTGCAGCTGATCAGCGGCATCGATGCGCAAACCAACGAACATCGCCAGCGCAGCGCCATGGGCGTCGACACCTTCAAGGAACTGCCGCGCAGCAAGGACGCCGACTTTCACAACTACGGCGTGTTCAGCGAACTGAGCTGGTACATCGCGGATCAGGACCGGTTGATCAGCGGTGCGCGCCTGGACCGCGCGTCCGCCAAAGATTTTCGGCAGACGACAGGTTCCGGGATGACGACCCGCGTCAATCCAACAGCCGATGCCACCCGTGCCGACACCCTGCCAAGCGGTTTTGTCCGTTACGAACATGACCTGGCTGACAGCCCGACCACGCTGTACGCCGGCATCGGGCACACCCAGCGTTTCCCGGATTACTGGGAACTGTTTTCGCCCAACTCGGGGCCCGCCGGTTCCTTGAACGCTTTCGATTCGATCAAGCCTGAAAAAACCACTCAACTCGACATCGGCCTGCAGTACAAGACCGCTGACCTCGAGGCCTGGGCGTCGGCTTATGTCGGGCAGGTGCGCGATTACATCCTGTTCAATTACACCCCCGCAATGATGAGCACCACCTCGCAAGCCGACAACATCGATGCGCGAATCATGGGCGGTGAATTGGGCGCGGCCTACCAGCTGACTGACCACTGGAAGACCGACGCCACCCTCGCCTACGCCTGGGGCAAAAACAGCAGTGACGGCACCGCACTGCCGCAAATGCCTCCGCTCGACGCGCGATTCGGCCTCACCTACAGCGAAGACAACTGGAGTGCCGGCGCCTTGTGGCGCGTGGTCGCGGCGCAGAACCGCATCGACCGGAACAAGGGCAACGTGGTCGGCAAGGACTTCGACAAGAGCTCCGGTTTCGGCGTGTTCTCGCTCAACGCGGCGTACCGCATAAACGCGCAGTGGAAGGTCAGCAGCGGCGTCGACAACCTGTTCGGCAAGGCCTACGCCGAGCATTTGAACCTGGCCGGCAACGCCGGTTTTGGCTACCCGGCCAATGACCCGCGCGCCATCAACGAACCGGGGCGCACGCTCTGGACCAAGGTTGATATGAGTTTCTGACAACAAAAGTCAAAGATCGCAGCCTCACGCGTCCTCCTGCAGCAGCTGTCGAGTGCAACGAGGCTGCGATCTTTCACAGAACAATGATTTGCCAAGCGGAGCACGACCGATGAAGCAGCCCAAAGTAAATTTCTACAACCTGGCCTGGCGTTGGCATTTTTACGCCGGTCTTTTCGTCGCGCCTTTTATGGTGATGCTGGCACTGACCGGCACCCTTTACCTGTTCAAACCGCAACTCGATCCGCTGATGTACGGCAGCCTGCTGAACGTACCCGCCGGGCATCACAGCGTGTCCGCAGATGAGCTGCTCAAACGCGTGCAAAAGGCCTATCCACAGAGCCAGGTGACGCAGTATCTGCCGCCGGTCAATGCCGAACGCAGCGCGCAGTTCGTGCTGATCAATGCCGGTCAGGAGCTGAACGTATTCGTCGATCCCTACCACGGCGACATTCTCGGCGAACAAGACGCGAAGAAGAATCTGCAGGCCATTGCCCGGGCGATTCATGGCGAGCTGATGATCGGCACCGTCGGTGATCGGCTGGTCGAACTGGCCGCGGGCTGGGGCATCGTACTGGTGGTGTCGGGCGTGTTCCTGTGGTGGCCGCGCGGCCAGGCTGCGGGGATTTTGTGGCCACGCCTGAACAGTCGCGGTCGTGTGCTCTGGCGTGATCTGCACGCCGTCACCGGGTTCTGGGGCGCGACCTTTCTGCTGGTGATGCTGCTCAGCGGCATGACCTGGACCGGGTTCTGGGGCAAACAATATGCCGCTGTGTGGAACGTGTTCCCGGACGCGATGTGGAATGACATGCCCAAGTCCGACGTCGAAGCGCGCAGCCTCAATACGGCCACGCGCCAGACCGTGCCCTGGGCCATGGAAAACACACCGATGCCGATGTCCGGCGACCACGCCGAACACATGGCTCACGGTGCCGCACCGGTTGGTCCGGCCGCCCCGACGGTCAGCCTGCAAGCGGTGCAAGACATCGCCAAAGAGCGCAAGGTCGAGCCGGGTTACAGCATCACAATGCCGACCACGGCAACCGGCGTGTTCACCATCGCCGTGTTCGCCGACGACCCGCGCAACGACGCCACGCTGCATATCGATCAATACACCGGCAAAGTGCTCGCTGACGTGCGCTGGGAGCATTACGGCAACGTCGCCCGCGCCACCGAAATGGGCGTGATGCTGCACGAAGGCAAAATGTTCGGGGTGATCAATCAGATCGTCGTGCTGCTGATCTGCCTGATGATTCTACTCAGCGCCGTGAGCGGTGTGGTGATGTGGTGGAAGCGTCGCCCTCAAGGCAAGCTCGGCGTGCCGCAGCTGCGTCACGACTTGCCGAAATGGAAAACCGCGATGGTGATCATGTTTGCGCTGGCCGTAGCCTTCCCGCTGGTGGGCGCTTCGCTGGTGGGGGTGTGGTTGCTGGATCGGTTGCTGTTGTCGCGCTTCAACCGGCAGCCGGAAACCGGCTCGGCGGTGTGAAGGCGCCTGGTCAATGACCCGATCGCCCGATCGGGTCTGCCGACAGCATTGACAGTTTTTCACGCCGGCAGGATCACGACCTGCCGGCGTGAGACCCCGCGCCCCAGTCTGGCGCACCGCTTCGCACCAATGCACCGGCAGCGGTCCCTGATGGTGCGCCCGCAACGGGCGTAACCGCGCTGGTTCCATATTTTCCTGCCCCGCGCCGAACAGGCACAGCCCTTGCTAAAGACCCTTCAACAGTCTGCATCTGCCAACCATAAAAATGTCCAACATTCACGGAGATCGCACATGAAGCGTCGCAGCTTGATCAAGGCTTTCACACTATCGGCAAGCATTGCCGCGATGGGCATGGCCTGGACGGTACAGGCCGCCGAGACCATCAAGGTCGGTATTCTGCATTCGTTGTCCGGGACCATGGCGATCTCCGAAACGTCGCTCAAAGACATGGCGTTGATGACCATTGACGAGATCAACGCCAAGGGCGGTGTGAACGGCAAGATGCTTGAACCCGTGGTGGTTGACCCTGCGTCGAACTGGCCGCTGTTCGCCGAAAAAGGTCGGCAGTTGCTGACCCAGGACAAGGTTGCCGTGGTGTTCGGCTGCTGGACTTCGGTGTCGCGTAAATCAGTGTTGCCGGTATTCGAAGAGCTCAACGGTCTGCTGTTCTACCCGGTGCAATACGAAGGCGAAGAAATGTCGCCGAATGTGTTCTACACCGGCGCCGCGCCGAACCAACAAGCGATTCCGGCGGTGGAATACCTGATGAGCGAGGAAGGCGGCAGCGCCAAGCGTTACTTCCTGCTCGGCACCGACTACGTCTACCCACGCACCACCAACAAAATTCTGCGCTCGTTCCTGCACTCCAAAGGCGTGGCGGACAAGGACATCGAAGAGGTCTACACGCCGTTCGGTCACAGCGATTACCAAACCATCGTCGCCAACATCAAAAAATTCTCGGCCGGTGGCAAGACCGCGGTTATCTCTACGGTCAACGGTGACTCCAACGTGCCGTTTTACAAGGAGCTGGCCAACCAGGGTCTAAAGGCTACCGACGTTCCGGTCGTGGCGTTCTCGGTCGGCGAAGAAGAACTGCGCGGCATCGATACCAAGCCGTTGGTAGGCAACCTCGCGGCGTGGAATTACTTTGAATCGGTGGAGAACCCGGCGAACAAGAAATTCGTCGCTGACTGGAAAGCCTACGCGAAGAAACACAACCTGCCAGGCGCTGATAAAGCCGTGACCAACGATCCGATGGAAGCCACCTACGTCGGCATCCACATGTGGGCGCAAGCGGCCGAAAAAGCCAAGTCCACCGATGTCGACAAAGTACGCGAAGCACTCGCCGGCCAGACCTTTGCTGCACCGTCCGGCTACACCTTGACCATGGACAAGACCAATCACCACCTGCACAAGCCGGTGATGATCGGGGAGATTCAGGCTGACGGTCAGTTCAACGTGGTATGGCAGACCGAAGGGCCGATCCGCGCCCAGCCGTGGAGCCCGTTTATCTCGGGTAACGACAAGAAGCCGGATTATGCGGTGAAGAGCAACTGAGGCATTGGGCTTGACGCTTGTTCAGACCCGACAAAACGCTCTGTAGAAATGCTTTCTGTGGCGAGGGAGCTTGCTCCCGCTGGGTTGCGCAGCAACCCCGAACTGTGGACTGCGGTGTATCAGGTACACCGGGTGCAATGGTTTAACGACTGCTACGCAGCCGAGCGGGAGCAAGCTCCCTCGCCACACGAGCCAGCCTTCATATAAAGTCCGTGCAAGGCCATACATATGCCCACCGCCCTTTACCGCTTCATCTTCGCAATAGCACTTTTATTGCCATTGGCCGCACACGCCGGCGATGCCGAAGACTTCGTCGCCGCCAATCCCGTGCAGCAGGCCAAGCTTCTCGAATCGTGGGCCGCGCAGCCCGATCCGGCGCGTATCGAACTGATCAACGCCCTGCAACAAGGCGTACTGACGGTCGACGGTCAGCCGAAGACCCTGCGCCTGAATAACCGCCTGCGAGGTCTGATCGACACCGCATTGGCCAGTCACCAATTGCTCGCCGCCGACGCGAAGATCCGCTTGGGCGCTGCGCAGCAACTGCAAAAAAGCGCCAAACCGGCGCAGCTGAAATTCCTCGACCTGCAACTGGCTAACGAGAAGGACGAGTCCGTCCAGTCAGCCCTTAGCCTGGCCCTGGCCAACCTGCAGCTGGTCGACAGCGACCCCAGCGTGCGCCTCGCCGCCGTGCGACTGCTCGGCGAAACCGGCGATCCACTGGCACGCACGCGACTCGAAGGCTTGCTCGAACCAGGCATCGAAAGCGACGCCACGGTGCGCACCGCCGCCGAAACCAGCCTCGCGCAAGTCAAACGTAAACTGCTGATCGGCGAGATGCTCGGCCAGGCCTTCAGCGGCATGTCGCTGGGCTCGATCCTGCTGCTCGCCGCCCTCGGCCTGGCGATCACGTTCGGCCTGCTCGGCGTGATCAACATGGCCCACGGCGAGATGCTGATGCTCGGCGCCTACTCGACGTATGTCGTGCAACTGATGTTCCAGCGCTACGCCCCGCAGGCTATCGAGTTCTATCCGCTGATCGCCTTGCCGGTGGCGTTTTTTGTCACCGCCGCCATCGGCATGGCGCTGGAGCGCACGGTCATTCGCCACCTCTACGGGCGCCCGCTGGAAACGTTGCTCGCCACCTGGGGCATCAGCCTGATGCTGATTCAGCTGGTGCGCCTGATGTTCGGCGCGCAGAACGTTGAAGTGGCTAACCCGGCATGGTTGTCGGGCGGCATTCAAGTGCTGCCGAATCTGGTGCTGCCGTACAACCGCATCGTCATCATCGCTTTCGCGCTGTTCGTGGTGGTGCTGACCTGGCTGCTGCTGAACAAAACGCGCCTGGGTTTGAACGTGCGCGCAGTTACGCAGAATCGCAACATGGCGGCGTGCTGCGGCGTGCCCACCGGCCGCGTCGACATGCTCGCCTTTGGCCTCGGCTCGGGCATTGCCGGCCTCGGCGGCGTTGCCCTCAGCCAGATCGGTAACGTCGGCCCCGACCTCGGCCAGAGCTACATCATCGACTCCTTCCTGGTGGTGGTGCTCGGTGGCGTCGGGCAACTGGCGGGCAGTGTGCTGGCAGCCTTCGGCCTGGGCATCGCCAACAAGATTCTCGAACCGCAGATCGGTGCGGTGCTCGGCAAAATCCTGATCCTCGCGCTGATCATTCTGTTCATCCAGAAACGTCCGCAAGGCCTCTTCGCACTGAAAGGACGGGTGATCGACTAATGAATCAACCCTTGATGCTCACGGCCACACAAAAGGCCGGCCCGAAAGTCACGATGACGGTCGGTGCAGTGATCCTCGTTTTATTGCTGGCGTTGCCGCTGCTGTCACTGTTGCCGGCCGACAGCACGTTTCATGTGTCGGCCTACACGCTGACGCTGGTGGGCAAGATCCTGTGCTACGCGATCGTCGCCCTGGCGCTGGATCTGGTGTGGGGTTATGCCGGTTTGCTGTCCCTCGGCCACGGCCTGTTTTTCGCCCTTGGCGGTTACGCGATGGGCATGTACCTGATGCGCCAGGCCTCGGGCGATGGCTTGCCGGCATTCATGACGTTTTTGTCGTGGACTGAATTGCCATGGTACTGGACTGGCACCAGCAGTTTTCTCTGGGCGATGTGCCTGGTAGTGCTGGCGCCCGGTTTGCTCGCGCTGGTGTTCGGTTTTTTCGCCTTCCGCTCGCGGATCAAAGGCGTGTATTTCTCGATCATGACCCAGGCACTGACCTTCGCCGGGATGCTGCTGTTTTTCCGCAACGAAACCGGGTTTGGCGGCAACAACGGCTTCACCAATTTCCGCACGATTCTCGGTTTCGGCATCACCGAACCCGGCACGCGCGCCGTGCTGTTTTTCGCCACGGTGGTGTTGCTGGTGGCCAGCCTGTTTATCGGTTGGCGGCTGGCGCAGAGCAAATTCGGACGGGTGCTGACGGCACTGCGCGATGCGGAAAATCGCCTGATGTTCTGCGGTTACGACCCGCGCGGTTTCAAGCTGTTCGTGTGGGTCTTGAGCGCCGTTTTGTGCGGTCTTGCTGGCGCGCTGTACGTGCCGCAAGTCGGCATCATCAACCCGAGTGAAATGTCGCCGACCAATTCCATCGAGGCCGCCGTGTGGGTCGCGCTGGGTGGGCGCGGCACATTGATCGGGCCGCTGTTGGGCGCCGGCGTGGTCAACGGCATGAAGAGCTGGTTCACCGTGGCGTTTCCGGAATACTGGCTGTTTTTCCTCGGCGCGCTGTTCATCATCGTGACCCTGTACCTGCCCAAAGGCGTGATCGGTCTGCTGAAGAAAAGGGGCGAACAATGAGAATCACGCCAACTGCCGAATTCATGCTTGAGCCGGTGCTTGAACCGAGCTTTCCTGATCCGAACAAGGATGCCGGCAGCAGCCGCGACGCTATCGGGCTCGGCCAGCGCGCAAGCAAGGGTCTGGACACCCGTCATGGCACGATTCTCACGCTGGAAGACATCAGCGTCAGCTTCGACGGTTTCCGGGCACTGAACAATCTGAACCTGTACATCGGCGTCGGCGAACTGCGCTGCATCATCGGCCCCAACGGCGCGGGCAAGACCACGCTGATGGACGTGATCACCGGCAAGACCCGTCCCAGCCACGGCAAGGCCTGGTTCGGTGAAACCCTCGACCTGACGTTGATGAGCGAAGTGCAGATCGCCCAGGCCGGGATCGGGCGCAAGTTTCAGAAGCCGACCGTGTTCGAAGCGCTCAGCGTGTTCGAAAACCTCGAGTTGGCGCAGAAGGCCGACAAATCGGTGTGGGCCAGCCTGCGTGCGCGGTTGAATGGCGAACAGCAAGACCGTATCGCCGAGGTGCTGGAGACGATTCGCCTGACCACTTCGGTCAATCGTCCGGCAGGCTTGTTGTCGCATGGTCAAAAGCAGTTTCTGGAGATCGGCATGCTACTGATGCAAGACCCGCAACTGTTGCTGCTCGATGAACCGGTGGCGGGCATGACCGATGCGGAAACCGAATTCACCGCCGAGCTGTTCAAAAGTCTCGCCGGCAAACACTCGCTGATGGTGGTGGAACACGACATGGGTTTCGTCGGCTCGATCGCCGACCACGTCACGGTGTTGCACCAGGGCAGCGTACTGGCCGAAGGCTCGCTGGAGCAGGTGCAGGAGAATGAGCGGGTGATCGAGGTTTATCTCGGTCGTTAGGTGTTGTGAACACCTATCCAATGTGGGAGCGGGCTTGCTCGCGAAAGCGGGTTTACATCCAACACTTGCGGTAACTGGCCGACCGCTTTCGCGAGCAAGCCCGCTCCCACAGGGATTTGAGGAGAACTTGAACATGCTGCAAGTCGACAAACTGCATCAGTACTACGGCGGTAGCCACATCCTGCGGGGCTTGACGTTCGAGGTGAAGGTCGGCGAAGTGACGTGCCTGCTCGGGCGCAACGGCGTTGGCAAAACCACCTTGCTCAAATGCCTGATGGGTTTGCTGCCCGCCAAAGAAGGCGCAGTAAATTGGGAAGGCAAGCCGATCACTACGTTCAAGCCACATCAGCGGGTTCACGCGGGCATTGCCTATGTGCCTCAAGGCCGGGAGATCTTCGGGCGCCTGACCGTCGAAGAAAACCTGCTGATGGGCCTGTCGCGGTTTCCGGGAAACGAAGCCAAAGAAGTGCCGGCATTCATCTACGAGCTGTTCCCGGTGTTGCTGCAAATGAAGCAGCGACGCGGAGGTGATTTGTCCGGTGGCCAGCAACAGCAGTTGGCGATCGGTCGCGCGCTGGCCAGTCGGCCACGCCTGCTGATTCTCGACGAGCCCACCGAAGGCATTCAGCCGTCGGTGATCAAGGAAATCGGCGCGGTGATCAAAAAGCTCGCAGCACGCGGTGACATGGCTATTTTGCTGGTGGAGCAGTTCTACGATTTCGCCGCAGAACTGGCCGATCAATACCTGGTCATGTCCCGGGGTGAAATCGTTCAGCAGGGGCGCGGCGAAAACATGGAAGCCGAGGGTGTGCGCGGCCTGGTCACGATCTAATTTGCAGCACGGAAATCATGAATTTACCTGTATCCACTGCCCTGTTTACTCCAAGCTGGCACGCCGAACTGGAGCTCGGCTACGCCCGATTCGGCGACAGTACGCGCCCGGTCCTGCGTCGGCATCAAGGCCCGTTGCGCGTGCAGAAACATCTGTATGCCGAAGGGCCACAAGTCTGCCAGCACATCATCGTCCACCCGCCCGGCGGCATTGCCGGAGGCGATCGGCTGGACATCTCGGCGCACGTCGGCGCCGATGCCTGGGCGCAAATCACCAGCCCCGGCGCGGCCAAGTGGTATCGCGCGGCCGGGGCGGCCTATCAGCAACTAACCCTCAAAGTTGCCGAAGGCGCGACGCTGGAATGGCTGCCACAGGAGACGATCATCTTCAGCGCCGCTCAGGCTGAACTCAGTACGAGCATCGAGCTGGAAGGTGACGCGCGGCTGTTCTACTGGGACGTCGTGGCACTGGGTCGACCGGCCAGTGGCGAGCGTTTCGATCGCGGGCATTTCCAGGCGCACCTGCAAATCCGCCACGACGGCCAGTTGCTCTGGCACGAACGTCAGCGCATTGTCGGGGCGGACGGACTGCTCGATTCACCGATCGGCCTGGATGGCCAACCGGTGTTTGCAACGTTGTTGGTGACGGGGGAGATTGATGCCGATTTACTCGAGCAATGCCGCTCGCTGAACAATGATGTGCGCGGCGATCTGACCCAGCTGCCAGGCTTGCTCGTCGCCCGTTGCCTGGCCAGCGAAGCGCTGTTGGCGCGAGGCTGGCTGATCGATTTGTGGCGTTTGCTCAGGCCTGCGTTACTCGGCCGGGAAGCCGTAGCACCCAGAATATGGAGCACGTGACACCTATCCCGTAGGAGCCGGCTTGCTGGCGATGGCGTCAGTAAGACCGCTATCGCCAGCAAGCCGGCTCCTACAGGTTATGTTTACACGTTGAATTTTTTACTGCCCAGATGGATTCCAACGATGGACCTGACCCCACGCGAAAAAGACAAGCTGCTGATATTCACCGCCGGCCTCGTTGCCGAGCGGCGTTTGGCACGCGGCGTGAAACTCAATTATCCGGAAGCGATGGCGTACATTTCCGCAGCGCTTCTCGAAGGTGCTCGCGACGGTCAGACCGTCGCCCAACTGATGCACTTCGGCACTACCCTGCTGACCCGCGAGCAGGTGATGCAAGGCATCCCGGAAATGATCCCGGAGATTCAGGTCGAGGCGACTTTTCCCGACGGCACCAAACTGGTCACCGTCCACCAACCGATCGCCTGAGGCCGCGCCATGACTTACCACATCCGCGATGCGCTGCACGCCGACCTGCCGGCGATCCGCGATATCTACAACGATGCCGTGCTCAACACCACGGCCATCTGGAACGAACAGGCCGTTGACCTGGGCAACCGTCAGGCCTGGTTCAGCGCCCGGCAGTCTCAGGGCTATCCGATTCTGGTGATCGTCGACGGTGACGATGCCGTGTTGGGCTACGCTTCATTTGGTGACTGGCGCCCCTTCGACGGCTTTCGCCACACCGTCGAACACTCGGTGTACGTGCGCAGCGATCAACGCGGCAACGGTCTCGGTCCGCAATTGATGACCGTGCTGATCGAACGCGCCAGGCACTGCGACAAACACGTGATGGTCGCCGCTATTGAAAGCGGCAACGCCGCCTCTATTCATCTGCACGAACGCGCCGGTTTTATCACCACCGGACAGATGCCCCAGGTGGGCACCAAGTTCGGGCGCTGGCTTGACCTGACCTTCATGCAATTGACCCTCGACCCTGGCGCCGAACCCCCGCCCGCCAGCAAGGAGTAACGTGCGATGAACGATGCCCAACTGCGCCGCGTCAACGCTGAAAGCTTTGCGCATTATCGTCAGGGCCTGATTGATCTGCTGCTCGACGCCGTCGGTTATGGCGCGAGCGTCGGCTTCATGGCCGATCTCGACGCGGCTCAGGCCCGCGCCTATTTCGATGACGTCCAGGACAACCTCAACACGGGCAACGTGCTGCTGTGGGTGGTGGTCAAGGACGAACAGGTGCAGGCGAGTGTGCAACTGGCGCTGTGTCACAAAGCCAACGGGTTGAACCGCGCCGAAGTGCAAAAACTGCTGGTGCGTGAACAGGCGCGTCGACGCGGATTGGGCCAGCAGTTGATGACCGCGCTTGAGACTGCGGCGCTGCAGCAAAAACGTGGAATGCTGTTTCTTGATACCGAAGCCGGCTCACCCGCGGAAGATTTCTACAAGGCCTTGGGCTACACCCGCGCGGGTGAAATTCCCGACTACGCCTGCGACCCGAGCGGCCAGTACAAACCGACCGCGCTCTATTACAAAATCCTGCAAGGAGCCCATTGATGATTCCCGGCGAATTCCGGATCCAGCCCGGCGACATCGAACTCAACGTTGGCCGCCGAACGATCAGCCTGAAAGTGGCCAACAGTGGTGACCGGCCGATCCAGGTCGGCTCGCATTATCATTTTTTCGAAACCAATGACGCCCTGACGTTCGATCGCGCAGCCAGCCGCGGCATGCGCCTGAACATCCCCGCCGGTACCGCCGTGCGCTTCGAGCCGGGGCAGAGTCGTGAGGTCGAACTGGTGGATTACGCCGGGCAGCGCCGGGTGTTCGGGTTTGCCGGGCGGATCATGGGTGATCTTTGAATCATGCAGTGCCTGTATGGCCCCATCGCCAGCAAGCCGGCTCCTACAAAATCATTCCAATGCTGATATGCGGCTGAAATGCGATCCCCTGTAGGAGCCGGCTTGCTGGCGATAGCGAGCAACGCGAGCGGTCTCAAAAACAATTGAATCTCAAGGCATGCGCATGAAAATCTCAAGACAAGCCTACGCCGACATGTTCGGCCCCACCGTCGGCGACAAGGTTCGCCTGGCCGATACGGAGCTGTGGATCGAAGTCGAAAAAGACTTCACCACCTACGGTGAAGAAGTGAAATTCGGTGGCGGCAAAGTCATCCGCGACGGTCAGGGGCAAAGCCAGCTCCTCGCCGCCGACGTCGTCGACACAGTGATCACCAACGCGCTGATCATCGACCATTGGGGCATCGTCAAAGCCGACATCGGACTCAAGGACGGGCGGATTGCCGGCATCGGTAAGGCGGGTAATCCCGACGTGCAGCCGAACGTCACCATCGCCATCGGCGCGGGCACCGAAGTGATCGCCGGAGAAGGCATGATCCTCACCGCCGGCGGCATCGACACCCACATTCACTTCATCTGCCCGCAGCAGATCGAAGAAGCGCTGATGAGCGGCGTCACCACCATGATCGGCGGCGGCACCGGCCCGGCCACCGGCACCAACGCGACCACCTGCACTTCCGGCCCGTGGCACCTGGCGCGCATGCTTCAGGCCGCTGATGCGTTCCCGATGAACATTGGCCTCACCGGCAAGGGCAACGCCAGCCTGCCGGGACCGTTGATTGAACAGGTCAAGGCCGGTGCCATCGGCCTCAAGCTCCATGAGGACTGGGGCACCACACCGGCGAGCATCGACAATTGCCTGAACGTAGCTGACGAGTACGACGTACAGGTCGCCATCCACACCGACACGCTCAACGAATCCGGCTTCGTCGAAACCACCCTCGGCGCCTTCAAGGGCCGGACCATCCACACCTATCACACCGAAGGCGCGGGCGGCGGCCATGCACCCGACATTATCAAGGCCTGCGGCTTCCCCAACGTGCTGCCGAGTTCGACCAACCCGACCCGACCGTTCACCCGCAACACCATCGACGAACACCTCGACATGCTGATGGTGTGTCACCACCTCGACCCGAGCATTGCCGAAGACGTGGCCTTCGCCGAAAGCCGCATTCGCCGCGAAACCATCGCCGCCGAAGACATCCTGCACGACCTCGGCGCGTTCTCGATGATCAGTTCCGACAGCCAGGCCATGGGCCGTGTCGGCGAAGTCATCACGCGCACCTGGCAGACCGCTGACAAAATGAAAAAACAACGCGGCCCGCTGCCTGGCGATGGTGAGGGCAACGACAACTTTCGCGCGAAACGCTACATCGCCAAATACACCATCAACCCGGCAATTACCCACGGCATCAGCCACGAAGTGGGCTCGATAGAAGTGGGCAAATGGGCCGATCTGGTGCTCTGGCGCCCAGCGTTCTTCGGTGTCAAACCGACGCTGATCCTCAAGGGCGGCGCCATTGCCGCAAGCCTGATGGGTGACGCCAACGCCTCGATCCCGACGCCGCAACCGGTGCACTATCGCCCGATGTTCGCCAGTTACGGCGGCTCGCTGCATGCCACCAGCCTGACCTTCATCAGTCAGGCCGCGCGGGAGGCAGGGCTGCCGGAAACGTTGGGGTTGAAGAAGAAAATCGCCGTGGTCAAAGGCTGCCGTGACGTGCAGAAAACCGATCTGATTCACAACGACTATTTGCCAGACATCGACGTCGATCCACAGACGTACCAGGTCAAAGCCGACGGGGTTTTGCTGTGGTGCGAACCCGCCGACGTGCTGCCCATGGCGCAGCGTTATTTCCTGTTCTGACCTCTGGAAACCGCTGGAACAGGCACAAAAAAGCCCCGAAAGCACTGTCGCCTTCGGGGCCGCCTGAAACGGAAATCAGCCCGCCGATTGCACTGCAAACGGGACTTCGGTTCTCTGAAGCTTCGCACGCTCAATGGCTTGCTTCGTCAGGGTTTTCTCCAGCGCTTTGATAGCCGTGAACTGCGCCATTTCATCCTCGCCTTCCATCCTGAGAGCCAGGTCATTGAATTCCTGGCGATAGGCGTTCTCCAGGTAAGTCTGCCAGAAAGGCTGCTCAAGTATCCGGTCCACCAGCAAGTCGCCAGCCTCTAGCGCCAGCACCCTTGCCTCGGCCGCGTCAATCATCTCATGAGTCACCCGAGCCATGTTTCTGAAGAGCATGCCCCGCGCCTGCCAAGGCAAATCGAGACGCTCGGCGAGCTCAGTCATATACGCCAGATGCACCTCCACTTCGTCAATGTTGCCGGTGACGTCACCGTTGGCGGCAACTCGCCTGAACGTTTCGCCCTGTGCAATTCGATCGGAAACGCGGCTGCGGGCGATGGCGCCCAGCTCATTCAGGCGCGACTTGCCTCTGGCGAGTTCCACCAGCTGTGCTTCGACGAGTGCTGGATTCTGCAGCGCGTAGGCCTCGTGCACCAAGACCTTGACGCCTAGAGCGTTGAACAACTGCACCCCGCCGTCGCCGCATTCGGAAGGCACAACCGCCTCTGCAAACAGCTGCTCGCGCAGTTCGGCGTTTTCGCTCATGGCTTCGAGCATTCGCCACACCTTGGCGGTCAATGCGGCCCGGTAGCTCACATCACTCGCCATGAAGTCGGCCGATTGGGTCAGCATTCGGATTTCATTGAAGAACGCTTCGGAGTTGAATTCATCTTCAAGACTGTCCCAGATGGGTATCTTTTCCTTGAGAAGCTCCTCACTCATGCCCTCCCCCCAGTTCAGGCTGTCTACCAGTCCTAGCGGTGGATAAGAGCGGTCCGGGTCCAGGCCGACCGACTCGGTATAAAGCCGCAGCTGCTCCAGAACATCGGCCGGCATCCACTCGGCTTCGCGGCTGACGATGGTGCGGGCGAGCAACTCTGCGCGAAATGAGCCAGGGGCAACCTCTGGAATTTCGGTCAGGCGGTTGTCGCGAAGAATCACGCTGATATGCCGTGACCGCGACTGGCTGAACAGCCCGGGGGGCCAACGATTAATGCCTGTCTGCTCGAGATTGATCAGTTGAAGCTCAGGCATTTGGCTGATATCAGGCACGAGCCCCAAGGGGTTTCGTTGCAAGCCCATGGCTCTCATGCGCGTCAGCCCGCGCAGGCGTGTAACCGCTTGCGGCGTCAGCACGATGTGGTTGTAGCCCAGCATCAATTCGTTCAGATGGGGCAGGTTGCCAATGATCGGCGGCACGCCCGTCAACAAATTATGCCCAAGGTCCAGCGAGCGCAGGTTGCGGAACGGCTCAAGAAACTGCACCTGGCTACTCAGCAGATTACCGTCACGTATGCTCAAACTCGTCACATGGTCAAAGTTGGCGGCAAGCTTGGGGAAACTGGCAAGGTGCCGGCTCATAGGCAGGCCATCCAGGATCAGGCTTTGCGCGCCAATGATGCCTGGTGCATCGACCCCTGCCGGCCCTGTCCTCTGCCAACACTGCCTGATCAATCTGTAAAGTCGATCTCGCGACTGCCACTCAGCCACGCCCGCAGGGCTGAAGCGGAAGGAGATGGTCGGAGAATTCATCCATCGCTGCAGCGAACGGTTCAACTCGTTGAACTCGGTTTGCAGGGCCGCCACGCGCGCGTGCGCCTCGTCGCCGAACCCACTGATCAACGAGCTGACCTCCTCATCGGAGAAAGCCGGATATAGGGCTCGGACCCGCTGCCTGAGCATAGGCTCGTCGACCAGTTGTCGATACCCCTGCATTCCGCCTCGAAGGCGCATCTTGTCAGGGTCATAGGCTGGCTTTCGATCCGGATGCTCATCCAGAATTGCTTCGAACCGTTCCCGTTCAAGGGGCGAACGTTGCAGGTCGAGCTTGAGCCGCTCGCTTTCGTAGATGTCGTAACCCAGCGCCTTGCGTTCGTCGTCCGGCAACGCCCGCAACAGCGAGGCGTAAAAATCGTCAGAACCGTGCAAATGCTGGTTTGACTCATCGCGCGCCTGATAGCTGCCCTCGTCTTCCAGCACCAGTACTTTACGAATCGGCGCGTTTTCCGGGCCCACACTGGCTTTCAGTTCCCCGGTGAAAGAAAACGCCCGAATTTCGATTCGGACATCATTCGACCACCCCGGCAGGTTTGCCAGCGACGCCAGTTCCAGCCTGCGCGTGTCGTTATTTTCCAGGCCATCAAGGTATAACCCTTCATAGGCACGACTCACGCGCACCTGCTGCTTAGCCTTGCGCGCCTGTTCGTGAAAACGCAGGGGAAGGCTCGGCTTTTGCTCAAGATGCTGGAGATCCGCC
This sequence comes from Pseudomonas sp. TMB3-21, assembly GCF_054898145.1. Lineage (NCBI taxonomy): Bacteria > Pseudomonadati > Pseudomonadota > Gammaproteobacteria > Pseudomonadales > Pseudomonadaceae > Pseudomonas > Pseudomonas sp. TMB3-21. Next base: position 985,735 of record NZ_CM142718.1, read on the forward strand.
GGGGTAGCGTCGGCCATCAGTTGTTGCACGACAGCATCGGGGAGGTCGGGGTAGGCATTGGCCAGTCGGTGATGTGGCGTCCCCGCCGAGGCCTCCTGCTGGTTGTACAAGGACTCGAACAGGCGCTTGCGTTGTTTGACGGCGTCACTGGCCACTCGCTCTTTCAACGCCTGGATGCGCACGTTTTTGTCAGTGGAGATTGCCTGCCCGAGCAAGTCATGAATTTCCTTCTCACTCAAAATTTCCAGCGTTCGACGCGGCAACTCACCGGCGCAAAATTCGCTTCGGGTCAGCGTGATGCGGTCTGCGGGCGCGGCGTCAATGTTGCCAATGACGGTTGAATCGCCGCTCAACTCAGCCCCTTCGAAAATTTCGACGGCCCTGTTTTGCGGCCAGCGAGGCAAATCGGTCATCAGGCTGGTTATTTCGTCCATCAGCGTTTCGGGTGGCTGGCCGGCCAATATCTGCTCGCTGACTTCGCCGGCTTGCGCATATAGACGGAAACGCTTGGCCGTATCGGCCAGCATGACGGGTGGCCTTTCAAGTTCCACATGCAGACGACGCAGAACGTCTTCCGAAACACCGGCCACCGTATGGATCTGCTCCTGCGTTTCGGCGGGCCATGGCTCAGCGCAGGCATTGAAGCGTTGGGCCAGACGTGCCTTGTCCCAGGTCAGCGGCTGGTCGACTTCGGTTTTCCAGGCCCCCGCACCGTTGTGCTCGACAACGGGCTGATAGGCACCCGGTCGGGTCGGATGTTGCAAGCGATGCTGCCCAGACTCTATGTCGTGGCTGACCGCATAATGTTTGTCATCCAGCGGCAATACATCCCGCCCCTCGTGTTGATAAATTCCCAGGCGATTCGCCTGGGCGGTTTCGGGCAGCACGGTGGCATGCTCGTAAGCTTTGAGGTCGGGATTCCACAGCCGCTCTTCACCGTTAATCTGCACCGGTTTGAGCTGCTCCACAAACGGCGACGGCTTGATCGGCACGACCTTCTCCGGCAGCACGTGCCCCGCCCCCATCAGCGCCAGTTGAGCGAAGTTGATCAACACGCCCGTGAAGTACGCCGACGCTTGTTCTTTATCGCCGTTGCTCCAGTCCTCGACGCCTTCGGCCAGCTCCGCGAGCATTTGCCCGACCATGATGCCCAGCATTGCCTCACCCAGACCGGGCACCAGCATCGCGCCGAAGTTGAATATGTTCCAGCCGATCTCCAGCACACTGGTCAGGCGCTTCCAGCGGGTGGCTGCGTCTTCATCGCCGGTAGGCACCGCAATGCGTCGGGCATCGGCGATGGCCTTGCCACGTCGCAGCAGGAACAGCGTGCGCCACAGGTCACCTTCAAGAATGTTGGTGATCGGTTCTGCATTGGGGTTTTCGATCGCGGTTTCGCGCCACCACGGCCCCATATCCAGCGGTTCGCGCTGCTGCCAGGTGACAGTCTTCAAGCGCTCGTTGACCCGGGAGAAAAATCGCCCTTTGTCCTTCTGCTCGACGAAGCGGCTGAAGAATTCCTGATACTGCGGGGTGCGCAACTGGCTGAGCAAGATTTTCATGAAGTCCGCCAACGAGGCGTACTCTTTCAGCGGTTGGTCCGGATCATCGGGTATGTAGGCGATCAAGGAACCGCTCAGGCGGGTCTGTTGATAGATATCGTCCTTGCGCAACATGTCTTCGACGACGCCCTGAGGGCCATTGGCAAAGAAATTTTGAAGAAATTTGAATTGCGAATATTTGTCGCCGGGCAAGAACGGCAGGCGACGGGACCAGTCGAGCCAGAACTTCAGGCCTTGGGGCGTCAGTGCTTCGATAGCTTTTTTGACCTCCGACGGTTCACTCACGGCACTGAACAAAACAATCCCGCTCATCTTGAAACCCATCAACGACAAACGATGGTTGAGCAGCGGACGACCGGACAAGGTCAGCTCCGATTTACCTTCGACGACTTCGCGAAGGCAATCGTAGCCAGAAGCGCTGACATCGCCTTTCAGACGAGCAATGAGTGCAGCCATTCTGAACGCGGCTTTCTCACTGGCGATCGAGCACGCCTGCAAAGCGCGTTGGGCAGCGGGATCCTGCGACTGCAACTGCGCTTTGATGTGCGTTTGATATTGCTTGCCGATGTCGAGCTCGCGGCAAATACCGGCAAACCGTTGCGGGGTGATTTCGTCGATGCGCAGGGGATTGCCTTGCGCGTCATTACGAAATACCCCTGACCCGCTTCTGAACGCATCTGCTTCGGTTTCCGGTTCTTCGAAGTTGTGCAGCGCTGCGGCAAGCAATGAACTGTGCCGCATGTGATTGGCGCCGGTATCCAGGCCAAAAATAATCGTGTCCGGAACATACAACTTCAAAGACAACGTTTCGGAGTCTTCAACAATATTGAAGTTTTCCTTTAACGAGGCTGCCAGTGACGGCTTGGCAAAAACATCAATGTCACTTTGCAGGTCAAGCAGGGCTGTGTTCATTTCCCCCTGCAATCGCCAGTGGTCGTCGATCAACACCTTGAGGTTCTGCTTATCGCCGACTGAGGCTTTGCTGTACCAATCGGGCGTCGTAGCGTTGAGCTTCAGAACGGGTTCAAGCAGGGCAGGCGATGCACTTTTTACTGCATCGGGTATGACGCTGATAACGCGATGCTCATGGATACTTTTGTCGATAGTGGGCTCGGACGAAATGTCGGTCGAGTTGCTTCCTTGCACTTCAGACACTGGATATACCTTGGGGTGGTTAATTGAAGGCCTAGCCTATTCAAAGTCCACCAAAACAAAAGCGCGAATAACTGCTCATGCACCCCACATAAAACGCCTGCACGTTTCGAAAAACAGGCGGATGAATATATATCTGTACCGCACTGAATCTTGTTCAGTATGCCGCCCGCTCGCCGGAGGTTTTTTTCCGGGCCAAAGGAGCTACCATGTGCGACATTCAGCATGCTCAGGAACTCCCATGCGCCTTCCCGATTTCATCCGGCAACACGTAGACCGTATCGTCGATGAATGGGAGCAATTCGCCAAAACCATCACCCCGGCGGCAGACACCATGGATCGTGAGGCCCTGCGCGATCACGCCAAAGCCATTTTGCTGGCGGCCGCGCGGGACATGAACACCGCGCAAACGGCCAGCGAGCAACTCGCCAAAGCCAAAGGCGAAGGCGTCGAAAAAACCCCAAGTCTGTATGAAGCCAGTGCCAGCCATGGTGAGCTGCGACACACCGTGGGCTTCGATCTGGTGCAGATGACCAGCGAATTCCGCCATTTGCGTGCCTGCGTGATTCGCCTGTGGGTCAATGACCTGAAATCTCCGGACATGGCCTATTTTCAGGACATGATCCGTTTCAATGAAGCGATCGACGAAGCCCTCGCCGAATCGACGGCTGCCTATGCTGAACAGGTCAATCATTCCCGCGACATTTTTCTGGCCATCCTCGGCCACGATCTGCGTGCACCGCTGCAAGCAGTCAGCATGTCCACCGAATTGCTCATGCGCAAAATCACGCTCGAAGGCGATGCGCTCGCCTGTGCGATCAACATCAAGCGCGGTGCGCGGCACATGGCGGTAATGGTGGGTGATTTGCTGGAGCTGGTGCGCAGTCGTCTGGGCAAGAGTTTGCCGATCCAGCCTTTACCGATGGACCTGGCCGACACCGCGCATGCGGCGATTGCCGAAGCCTGCGCCGGCAACCCCGAGTGTGATCCGACGCTGACCGTGCACGGCGACACCCGAGGCGTTTGGGATGACGGACGGCTCAGCCAGTTGCTGCAGAACCTGATCGGCAATGCCTTGCAGCACGGTGCGAGCAAACGCGAGGTAACGCTGACGCTGACCGGTGAGGCCGACACGGTTCGTCTCGAGGTGCACAACTTCGGCACCCCCATCCCCGAAGAAGCCATTGGCACGATTTTCGATCCGCTGGTGCGCAGCGCGGATGAAGAGCCGGGACAACCGTCCACCAGTTTGGGTCTGGGTCTGTTCATCGTCAAGGAAGTGGTCAACGCGCACAAAGGCTCGATCGCCGTGAGCTCGAACGAGACCGATGGCACGCTGTTTACAGTGATATTGCCCCGCAGAATCTGAACAACAAATGCCCGCAGGAATTACAGATCCACCACCAACCGCCCCAACCGCTGCTTGAGCATGCTGTTTTCGGCCCGCAGCTGCTGAACCTCTTCGAGCAGGTCAAGCGCGAGCGCAACCCCTTCCCATTCCAGCTCCAGGTCGTGCCGCAACTTGGCGGCACGCTTGGCCAGCGCCAGCTCCAAATCGTTAAAACGCCAATCCTTGGGCTCTGTGCCCTGCGGCTCCAGAATCCCGTGTTCGACGATTTCGATCACGTAAACGTCCGACAGATCCGACGCCTCGCAGAACTCTGCCATGTCCAGTTGAACGATCAGGGGGTTGCTCATAACGGGCTACTCCGTGTCTTCGATCAGAAATTTTCCCGCGGATTGAACGCGGCTTTGCGGGCCAGCTCCTGCCATAACGCCTTGACCTCATCGTCTGCAGTTTTCGGCATGACGGCCTTGAGCTGCACGAACAGGTAGCCACGTTCGCCCGCTTTGTTCAGCAAGCCGTGACCTTTGGCGCGCATACGCTGGCCATTCTGGCTGCCGGCCGGCACCTTGAGGTTGATCTTGCCGGTCAGCGTCGGCACCGCCACTTCAGCGCCCAGGGCCAATTCCCACGGCGCCAGCGGCAAGGTGATGATCAGGTTTTCGCCTTCGACGTCGAACTTGGGATGCGGCGCGAAACGGATAATCAGGTACAAATCGCCGTTCGCCCCGCCACCAATGCCGGGCGCACCCTGCCCCTTGAGGCGGATGCGCTCGCCGTCGGTCACGCCGGCCGGAATCTTCACGTTGAGGCTTTTGGTGGTGTTGCTCACATGCTGGCCGGCAGCGTTGTACTGCGGCACCTGGAACGTAACCTTCTTGGATTCGTTCGCCAGAGTCTCTTCGAGAAAAACCGCTAATTCCATTTCCACGTCTTGCCCTCTACGTCCGGTGCTGCGACGCGACTCTCCACCACCATTGAAGCCCGGCCCACGGCTGCCGAAGATCGAACTGAAAAAGTCCGAAAAATCGCCCGTGTCCTGACCACCACCGAATCCGCCTGCACCGCGACCTTGCCACCCGGGCGGGCCCTGGAAAGGCTGGCCATGCTGACCATACTTGCGCAGGTCGTCATATTCGGCGCGCTTGTCGGCACTTTTCAGCGCCTCATAGGCCTCCGACGCGTCCTTGAACTTGGACTCGGCGTCTTTTTCCTTGCTGACATCGGGGTGGTATTTGCGCGCAAGTTTGCGATAAGCGGCCTTGATGGTCTTATCGTCCGCGGTCGGTTCCACACCGAGAATCTTGTAATAGTCTTTGAAGTCCATCGTGGGAATCACCATCCATTATCGAAATCGCGCAGCCAGGTACAGCATGCTCTTGTTTGGCGGTGTCTGGATTGACCGATCTCAAGGGTGTGACCGGGCGGCGCAGCAGAAGTTTATCGGCAGCGGCGGGTGGTTCTTGCGACCGCCCGATGGCTGCCAGAGCCAATGCAGACAAGTTTGGGGCATCCGCCCATCTTATCAAGGCGCTTGTGAGTGATTTAGCGGATAGTCGGCCTTCGAATCTGTGCCGCACTGACATACACTGCGCGGCCGTTTTTTAACCGGAACCCGAAAGACATGAAGAACGCATCTCCAGCCCGTGCCTGCGGTATCGACTTCGGCACATCCAACTCCACCGTCGGCTGGCTGCGCCCCGGCATGGAAACGCTGATCGCGCTGGAGGACGACAAGATCACTCTGCCATCGGTGGTCTTCTTCAACATGGAAGAACGCCGCCCGGTGTACGGCCGCCTGGCGCTGCACGAATACCTGGAAGGCTACGAAGGCCGGCTGATGCGCTCGCTCAAGAGCCTGCTGGGTTCCAAACTGATCAAGCACGACACCAGCGTCCTCGGCACGGCCATGCCGTTCAAGGATCTGCTCGGGTTGTTTATCGGCCAGTTGAAGCTGCGTGCCGAAACCGCGGCCGGTCGCGAGTTCGAGGAAGTGGTGTTGGGCCGCCCGGTGTTTTTCGTCGACGACGATGAAATGGCCGACCAGGAAGCCGAGAACACCTTGGTCGATGTGGCCCGTACCATCGGTTTCAAGGACGTGTCATTCCAGTACGAACCGATCGCAGCAGCCTTCGACTACGAGTCGACCATTGAGAAAGAAGAGCTGGTGCTGATCGTCGACATTGGCGGCGGTACCTCCGACTTTTCCCTGGTGCGGCTGTCGCCCGAGCGGCGCCACTATGACAACCGTCATGACGACATCCTCGCCACCGGCGGCGTACACATCGGCGGTACCGATTTCGACAAGCAATTGAGCCTGCAAGGCCTGATGCCGCTGTTCGGTTATGGCAGCCGGATGAAGAGCGGCGCGTACATGCCGACCAGCCACCACATGAACCTGGCGACCTGGCACACCATCAACTCGGTGTACTCGCAGAAATCTACCCTGGCCTTGGGCAGCATGCGCTACGACATCGAAGACACCGGCGGCATCGACCGTCTGTTCAAGTTGATCGAGCAACGCGCCGGGCACTGGCTGGCCATGGAAGTGGAAGAAACCAAGATCCAGCTGACCCACGCCGACAGTCGCCACGTGCCGCTGGACCGCATCGAGCCGGGGCTGAGCGTGGAGCTGAGCCGGGCGCTGTTCGAGTCGGCCATCGACAACCTGCTGGAGCGCGTGCGCAACAGCGTGACCCGGTTGCTGACCGACGCCAATGTGCGCGTGGATCAGGTCGACACGGTGTTCTTTACCGGTGGTTCGAGCGGGATTCCGGCACTGCGCAACAGTGTCTCGGCGATGTTGCCGAACGCGCGGCATGTGGAAGGCAACATCTTTGGCAGCATCGGCAGCGGTTTGGCGATTGAAGCCGCCAAGCGTTACGGCCCGATGGATTGACTCCAACACCCTGTAGTGACGGGGATCCCTTGTGGCGAGGGGATTTATCCCCGTTGGACTGCGCAGCAGTCCTAAAACCATTCACTCAGTAATCCTGAAGAAATGCAGGGACTGCTTTGCAGTCCGACGGGGATAAATCCCCTCGCCACAATTATCCATCACCACAATGGATCACTCGATCAAACCATCCCCACCTGTTTAAGCTCGCTTTTCAGATACGCATAATAAATCGGCCCTGCCACGACTCCCGGCAGGCCGAATGCGGCCTCGAACACCAGCATCGCCAAGAGCAACTCCCACGACTTGGCACTGATCTGCCCGCCGACAATCCGCGCGTTGAGAAAGTATTCGAGCTTGTGGATAACAATCAGGTAGCCCAGCGCCGCCACCGCGACCCAGATCGACAGCGACAAACCGACAATCGTGATCAGCGTGTTCGAGATCAGGTTGCCGATAACCGGCAGCAGGCCGAGCAGGAACGTCAGCACGATCAGGGTTTTGGTCAGCGGCAACTTGATGCCAAGCATCGGCAACACCACCGCCAGGAAAATCCCGGTGAAGAAGGTGTTGAGCAGGGAAATCTTGATCTGCGCAAACACGATATTGCGAAAGGCCTGGACCAGCAGGTGCAGACGATCGAACAGCGCGGCCGCCAGCGGTTTACGTTTGGTCAGGTCCGGCACGCGCTGCAGGGCGATGATTGCGCCGAGCACCATACCGATCAGCAACGTCACAAACATGTGCGCGGCATCCTTGCCGACCAGTTGCAGATCGCTGAGGTGCTTGCTCATCCATTCGCCTATGGCTACGCGAAATTCGGCGGCGCTGGCAGGGAGGTAGGCATCAATGAACGGCGGCAGTTGCCCGCGCGCCCGATCGACCACGACCATGAATTTGTCGAGTGAAGCCCCAGGGTTTTCGGCCTCGTGCAGCAGAAAGCTGATGGCGCCGGCGAAGAGCAACGCCAGGGCGCTGACTACCAAGGTGCCCAGCAATGCCACCGCCAGCCAGCGCGCGCGTCGACCTTCGATCAAGCGCTGCAACTGCGGAGTAAGCATGTTGACCAGTTCGAACACCAGCAAGCCGGCCAGCAGGCTGGGTAATAACCGAAGCGGAAGCACCAGCAGCAAGCCACCAAAGATGATGACCCAACTGATCACCAGCAAAACCTGGCGTTGAGAAAACGTTGGCATACAGCCTCAAAACGAACGGCGTAAAAGGATTGGCAGTCTGCCAGCGTTCCGATGGGAGCACTAGGAATTGTGTGGGTCGTCTTCGGTGGGACTTTCGGCGCTCTTTCAGGCCTCATCGCGGGCAAGCCCGCTCCCACAGGTATCTCGAGTGCCTGCACATTTTTTGCTCGACACTGAAAACTGTGGGAGCGGGCTTTCCCGCGATGAGGCCCTCACAGCCCGTGCCTGTTCCAGCCTGACGTTATTTCTTCTTCAAACAATCGCTCATGAACGCCTTGCGCTCATCGCCCTTCAGCGCTTTGGTCGCGGCATCGGCATTGCAGGTTTTCATCTTCTGCTGCTGCGCGGTCAACACCTTGTCATCATTGGCCGCAGGCGCGGCCTTTAGGCAAGTGCTCATGAAGGCCTTGCGCTCATCGCCCTTGAGGCTTTTCGCGGTGGCGTCAGCGTTGCAAGTGGTCATCTTGTTCTGTTGGGCCGTGGCGGCAAAACCCTGGGCACACATCAGCAAACCGATCATCAACAAAGGGGCACGCAACATCTTCATGGTGTCTTCTCCTTGTTGCCGCACCGAGCAGTGCGGCCTCGATTTGCAGTGTAGACAACGCTTGTTACACCACCATCGCCGAGACAGTGGATAATCGCCCCTCATTAACGCTGTGGCTATTTCTGATGCAATATGCTTTTCCACTGCTGGCCATTTTCATCTGGGCCGGCAACACCGTGATTACCAAAATGTCAGCCGGGGCGATCTTCCCCGCCGAGATCGGTTTTTACCGCTGGCTGCTGGCGGGATTGCTGTTCACGCCGTTCATGCTCAGACCTGTGATCGCTCACTGGCCAGCCATTCGCCCGAACCTGGGCAAGATTTTTGTCCTCGGCGTGTTGGGGATGGCGGTGTATCAAAGCCTGGCGTACTTCGCAGCGTCACTGACGTCGGCTACCAACATGGGCATCATCCTGTCGCTGATGCCGTTGATGTCGCTGGCGATGGCCATAGTCAGCCTCGGCCAACGGCTGACGGCAGGCGCATTGGCGGGAGCGCTGCTGTCGTTGATCGGCGTGTTGGTGGTGGTGTCCTCCGGCAGCCTCGGCGTGTTGCTCGAACACGGCGTGAATCTGGGCGACGCGATGATGCTGATCGCGACCCTGGCCTATGCGATCTACAGCACGTTATTGAAAAAATGGCAGCTGCGCCTGCCACCGCTGGTGTTGTTGTATCTGCAGGTGTGGGTGGCGGTGGTGGTGTTGTTTCCGCTGTTTGCCCTGTCGGCGAAGACCGGCCTGACCTCGCAGAACATTCCGTTGGTGCTTTACGCCTGTTTGCTGGCCTCGATGGTAGCGCCGCTGGCGTGGATGCAAGCGGTGGTGCGTCTGGGACCGAGCCGAACCACACTGTTTTTTAATCTGCTGCCGTTGATTACCGCGCTCATCGCGGCAGTGGTGCTTAACGAACAGCTGGCGCTGTATCACCTGGTGGGCGGGCTGCTGACGCTGGGCGGTGTGATTCTTTCGGAGCGCTGGACGACGGTATTGGGCCGCGCGTAATCAACTGTGGCCAGGGAGCTTGCTCCCGCCGGGCTGCGCAGCAGACCCTTTTTGCGCCCGCTTCGCGCTCGAACGGGAGCAAGCTCCCTGGCCACAATGGGTTACACGCCAGCCGCCTTCAAACGCGCCGCATGCTCGACAAACAACCGCACCGGCTCGGCGCCCTTGCCAACCAAACCTAGCGACTGGTTGACGATGTCGAAGTGATCCAGCGCAAATTCATCACCAATCACCGTGCCCAAGTGCGAGCTGTAACGACCGACCATCCCGTCACAATGCCCAGCCTCGCGCACGAAGGTCCTGGCGAACAGACGGCAACTGCGGTTGGTGCCGTCGAACAGATTACGCCCGCGATCAGTCTTGCCTGGCTGCAAGGTGCCGGACCACGAGTAATAGCGCACGCCGTTGACCTCTTCGGGCCCATGCCCGCCCCAGGTTTGCGGCAGGCCCTGTGGAAAACGTTGATTGAACACAGCGACCCCGGCCGTCGTCAGGGAATCATGCGAGGCCTGAATGTCGACCGGCAATTTCGGCCCGCGATAACCGGTGTCCAGCAGGCTCATCAGCGCACCAATCACGCGCAGCAAAAATGCGAGCAGGCGACCTTTGGCGCTGTTTGACGGGTAATGCTTGTGCAGATAATCCGCCAGTTCCGAGCCATGATTCGGCCCGGCCACCGAGGTAACTGACGCCACAAGATCCGGCCGTTTCCCTGCGGCATAACGCGCCGTCAGCGAGCCCTGGCTGTGACCGATCAGGTTGACCTTCGCCGCGCCCGTCTCGCGCAGAATTTCGTCGATCCGCGCCAGCAGCTGCTCGCCGCGCACCTCACTCGAATTGAGCGGCGAGACCTGCACAGCAATCACAGTCGCACCACCCCGGCGCAACGCCGCGATGATCCCGAACCAATACGGGTAAAGCACCAGTCGGATAAACCCGAGCATTCCGGGGACCAGTACGATGGGATAACGCGGGGCGCAAGCTTGCGACATGGGCATACATCCTTGTGATTGGCGAATGACGCAAGGCGCGATGCAAGACGTCAGCCAAGCATCGCCATGCACCGTGACAACTCGACGATCAGTCTATGCCGTCCACGCTACTTCAGGTCCACCCCGCGCATCCGGGTATTTTCACTACATATCGCATCAAACTTTTTTGGCACGCAGGCCCGACCACCCGACGTAGCTTCGAAGACTGACTCAGGAAGAAGAGCAGGCCGGTGATATGGCGGACATCCTGAACGATCTATAAGGGAATATGATGACTGCTCTGCCGCAATGAGGTCCGCGGCAGGCAGCTAAGCGATATAAGAGTCGGAATCGTATGGGGAATATGATTGACTCAGTTAGACGCTATCGAATATCGCGAGTCCAGGTTGCAGATCAGATGATCGCGTTCACTCGGCAGCATTTCCTTAACGAGACTGCGCAGACCTTTTCGCTCGTAGTATTTCTTGTCCAGTACCCGTCTCGTTACCTGGACGGTTACTTCCCCTAAGATAGTTTCGCTTTCGAACCGGTGCCCCATAAAACCAGCGTCCACGTCTTCGGTGGTCTTAAAGAACACCAAAACATTACTCACCGCAGGGCCAGGTTCAACCAGCGAGTACCGCAGGCAGAAAGTAGCTACCTGTTGAGTGCTGACCGTAGAAACGCGAAAAACAGCGTGTTCCCCGGTTTCTGCCATCAATCCTTCAGCGACCGAAGGTTTCTGTAGTGCATCAATCAGCCTGCCCATCTGAATATTATGGGCAGCACCCAAGGCTGCATTTAGCTTTTGCATCACTGCTTCTTCCAGCACAAACCCAAGTATTGCGTCAGGTGTGTAGCTATAAGTGGTAGAGCTTGATAAATCCCATTTCAGCTGCCTCATCGCCTTGCTGTTTTCAATACTCCACTGCTGCGGATTTTGAAACCTGTCCGCTTCCGAGTTAGCATAGAGTTCAGCGAACAGAAGCGAATTCACTACATCCTCGTCCCACTGAGTTGAGAATCCAGCGCCAATCGAAACGAAGTTCCCTGCTACTATAGATACGTCATCCTTGATCATGTAATTACTCCATAAAGCTTAATCAAAGTTTCACACCATTGAAAAAGTCTTCTGAACTTTTATCAAGGCTATCATAAATCATGTCAACATTTCGGTTATAAATCCTCATATTAAGCTGCATGACAGATGCGACTTTTTTCATTTTGGTCTGAGAAGAATTCCACTTCCATAACCAAAAACCACCCGACTGCTTTTGCATAGACACGTCAGCGGCTATAAAGCAGGCAATTGCCGTGCCTCCGGGTGTTTGAATGCACGGCAGAACCCTGAAATCCCTACCCACTCCGCTTTCACTATTCTTATCGAATGACGTGGATAAGGAATCGTCCGACTTCAGTGCGTTTATAGTGCTGCCCATCACATCCAGGAATGCAGAAACATTCCTGCCGGCCACTAATTTTACGATATCAAAAACAACATTTTCCATCGTGGCGTTCACGGTTTTGTTTACGTGATCTTCATATTTAAATCCGGTGGTAGTCCAACCGCAATGATGGAGAGCAGTATTATAAAAGGCGTGCCATCCAATAGGATCCAGCGACTTATTTGTTTCCGAGTCGGCATAACGTTCGGCAAAGTGGATGCTGTCCGCGGCAGCATCTTTCTTGTCGTCATCAAGGTTATCGGTAAAGCCGATTGCAGCTGGGGCATCATAGCCCAACAGAAGATCTGAATTCGCAATTTTTGCGTCATTCAAGGCAGAGAAAGACCTCGGCTGAATCGTCGGAAAAGCATTAACTGGACGGGTAAATTTTACTGTATTAAAAAAAGCCCGACTTTCCAGCTCACTCGGTAATAGAATACTCATTTCAACATCCTTTTTGTAAGAGAGATAATTTTTACGACCAGCTCAACGGCTGGTAGTTAGAATCTAACTTCTCTTACCGAGACTTTCCACATTCCATACAAGTCATTTTATTACTAAGCACAGACACACAACTTCTTCTACTAAGTACCCCCCCCAAGTACTTAGCCATATGCGCTTGATCGCCTGTCTGGCATATCCAGAGCTACTAACCGCTTATTTAAAATCCAGCTATCCCCCCACTTAAATTCTAGACTCTTAAATTCAGCTTATCTCCACATGAGATTCCGCGGACAGCACTTCCCTGATTCAATTCTTCACAGTCTTAGGCGCCTTGCCCGCCTTCATTTGTTCCAGCAACGGTGCACATTGATTAGGTTCACCACCGCTCGGTGCCACTAACGCCAGCAAACCCGCCGCCGGTGCAGCAATTACCCCCAGAGCAACCATGCCGGCACCGCGCAACAGCAACGGCACCGCTTTCACGCCCGCATCCGGCTTGATGAACTTGCCACGCACATACAGCGGTGAACGCAGCGAAATCAACCGCCACCCCTTGGACTCCGGGGTGACAAGGAGGTCCAGTTGTTCCGTCGCCATGTTTGCCGTGCCATCGATGTAAATGATGGCGTTCTCGGTATCGAAGACGAAAAGTCGCGTCGTCGCCAGGCCCGTCTTTATGTCGAAGTCGGCAGCCGCGCAATTAATCTTCACTTCCTTGTCGCCAAAGATCTTGCTCACAACATAATTGCCGACGTTCAAACCCGCCAACTCCATCAACTCGCGGCTGATGGCGCCGTCATTGATCAACATTTTCAGGTTGCCATTGGCAGTGCCTAAAAGCTTGGCCACAGAGTTGCCGCGACCACTGATGTCGGCATCGCCATTGAGCTCGCCGAAACTGGTCTTCATCGGCTCGAAGGTCGGGAACAGTTGTTTGAGTTTGAAACCCCGCGCGGTCAGTTTCGCCGTGCCTTCCAGCGGTTCGGTATGCCCATTCAGACGGATTTGCGCATCGAGCTTGCCGCCAGCCACTCCAAAACGCAGCGGCTCGAGACTCAGCACGCCGTCGCTGAGGATCAGGTGCGTGTAGAGATCGCTGAACGGCAGTTGTTCGCTGTGGACGATGCGTTTGCCGGTAAATTCGACATCGGCGTCCATGTCGCGCCAGCGCTCGGTCTTGAACTCTTCGACCGGCAGCACCTTATCGGTCGGCTGCTTGCTTTCACCGCCGCGAGCCTTTTGCTTGGCATTGGAATCCGCGCCGATCAATGGGGCCAGGTCGGCGAACAGCAATTGGTTGGAGACCAGCGAACCGCTAAGTTTGGGCCGTGGCTGACTGCCCACATAGGCGAGGCTGCCATGAATATCGCTGTCACCGATCTTGCCGTTAAAGTTTTCGTAGCGGAACACCGCGCCACCGGGCTCACGCAACTTGGCGATCAAGTGACCGTCGGTGGCATAGGGCGGGGTATCCGGCAGCGTCACGCCGGTCAGCGGATACAGATTGCCGAGGCTGCTGCCGGCGAGTTTGAGGCGCAGGTCCAAAGCGCCAAGGTTAAGCGGATCGGTCAGCGTACCGGCCAGTTCGACGCTGGTGTCAGCGATTTTCACCTGCGCCTGGAGCGGGAATGGCCGCGACGAATCCTGCAGCGCCAACAGCCCGCCGATCTTGCCTTCACCCGCCAGCTTCTGCTGATGATAGTGGCCTTTAACCTTCAGCCCGAACGCATAATCTTGCGGATTCGAACCTTTCTCCTGGGCGGTTTTCGCCGCTTTTTCACCAACGATGTCGCTGAACGGGATCGGCTTGCCCAGTGGGTCGATGATCAGATCAAGCTCGGTTTTCAGGGTCTGGTCATCAAGGGTGACGTGGCCCTTGTCGAAACCTATCGCGCCAATATCGACCACCCAATTTGAAGGCTCGGCGTCCGGATCCTTTGGATCGAACTTGAAGGTCCAGTTGGCACGACCATCGGCCAGACGCTGGAGGTCGGCATTGGGCTCGGTCAGATCAATGCGCGGGATCGTCACCCGTTGCGCCAACAAGGCCAACGGTGAAATACGCAGTTCGACGCGTTTGAGCGTGACCATCTGTGGTTGCTTCGACCAGTCCGGGTTACCGAGGCTGAGGTCTTGCGCCACCACGTGCGGCCATGGCACCCAGGCGCGCCATCCGCCCTCGTCGGGTTCACGACGCCACACCACAGCGAGATTGCCGTTGATGGCAAACGGTCGGTGGAGTTCTTCAGAGACTTTTTCGTTGATGGTCGGTTTGATCCGGTTCCAATCGAAGAACGCGATGATCAGTACCAACACCGCCAGCAGAACAACAAGGCTGGCGAAGATCCAGGCAAAAATTTTCGGGGTGCGCGTCATTGCACAGGGCTCCTGATACGACTGAGCGCCCGGACTGCGACGCACATGTGAAACGTTAGGCCGGAACGGCCTGTTATGAAACCTAGGACTGGGAAACGGCCCGCAGGTTTAACTGAAATACCGCTTAACACTCATATAACCGCCTGACGACATCCTGCCGGCGCATTGGAGCGTTACCTCCCGTGCGCGATTGCGTTGCGAAGATGGGTGGAAAATACCCACTCCAGTGCAAAAACGATCGCCGGAAACACCTGTTCTAGAGCCTCCCAGCCGAACAATCAATTCCGTTGATTATTACCATTGCGTTTATGAACTTTTATATCGACTTATCGAGAGTAGCATTGCCCTCGTACCCACTTTAACGCCCTCCCAAGGAGCACCTGATCATGAAAAGCCAATTACTGCTAAGTATTACTCTTTCGATGCTGGCCAGCAGCGCATTCGCATTGCCAGCTGCTGAACAGGCTACCCCGCAAGTGAAATCCGCTTCGGTATACAGCCATACCGTCGCTGCGGATGGTTCTGACCGCACTCCACAAGGTCAAACGCTTGCCGAAGGCGGTAACGATCGCCTGAAAGAAAAAGGCCTGATCACTGAAGGCGGCTCCGATCGTACGCCACAAGGCCAGACCCTTGCTGAAGGCGGTTCCGATCGCACCCCACAAGGCCAGACCCTTGCTGAAGGCGGTTCCGATCGCACCCCACAAGGCCAGACCCTTGCTGAAGGCGGTTCCGATCGCACCCCACAAGGCCAGACCCTCGCCGAAGGCGGTGGTGATCGCACGCCACAAGGTCAGACTCTCGCTGAAGGCGGTGGTGATCGCACTCCACAAGGCCAGACCCTCGCCGAAGGCGGTGGTGATCGTGTCATCGAACGCAATAGCCGTTTGAGCTAAGCCCATGATGGCCACGAAAAAAAGCCCAATCACCGGATTGGGCTTTTGACTTTCAGACCCCTTCAGTTGTTGCCTTTCCCCGCGTAAATCCTCCGCTAGTCGTTCGACGCCGGCAAAGCCGATTTGCTAAAGTGCGCCGCTGTCCCGTTCAGAAAAACCTTGCGATGCTGCCCCGCGCCGAACAGAAACAACAAACCCGCAATGCCTTGATGGACGCTGCCCGCCATCTGATGGAGTGTGGCCGCGGCTTCGGCAGCCTGAGCCTGCGCGAAGTGGCGAAAACGGCGGGAATCGTTCCCACTGGTTTTTACCGGCATTTCGCAGATATGGATGAGCTTGGCCTGGTATTGGTGAGCGAGGTCGGCCAGACATTCCGTGAAACTATACGCCTGGTGCGCCATAACGAATTTGTGATGGGCGGCATTATTGATGCCTCCGTGCGCATTTTTCTCGACGTGGTATCTGCCAACCGCTCACAGTTCCTGTTTCTCGCTCGCGAGCAATACGGCGGATCGCTGCCAGTGCGTCTGGCTATTGGTCGATTGCGCGAGGACATCAGCTCAGACCTCGCGGCTGACTTGTCACTCATGCCAAAACTGCAGCATCTGGATCTTGCCGGTTTGAGCGTGATGGCCGACCTGGTAGTGAAAAGCGTATTTGCCACTTTGCCGGATATCATCGATCCCCCGCCGCACGACCTCCCCGAGCATTTGACGCCGCAAGCCAAGATCACTCAGCAGTTGCGATTCATCTTCATTGGACTCAAGCACTGGCAGGGTCTGGGCAGCACGGAATAACCCCCCTTTATGCAGAAGCAGAGCTGCTTCTGAAAGAGTCACTCCCTTTGCCACATTTTGGTGCCAGACTTTAATGCGGCGCCCCATTTCTATGCAGCCAGACTTGAATTCCCCCATCGCTCCTACGATTCCGTAAGGCATTTCCTACAGATCTTCCCGATTGGCAAGCCCCTTGCTCTAGCCTGACTTACGTTCATTGCTGGAAGCTTTCCGATGCTGGTGATCCATCGCAGAATCGACCCTCAATCTGTCTGGGCCGCCGAGTTGCACCTCACCTTCGAAGCCCGCAGTAAAAGCCGTTTGCGCTGTTTCAGTGCCGAAGGTGAAGACGTCGGGCTCTTTCTGGAGCGCGGTCAACCGCCGCTGCACGATGGCGAATGCCTTGAGGCAGAAGACGGCAGAATCGTCCGCGTCTGCGCGCGTCCCGAGCAACTGCTGCATGTCACCTGCGCCAATCCCTTCGAGCTGACCCGTGCGGCTTATCACCTCGGCAATCGCCACGTCGCCTTGCAAGTAGGCGATGGCTGGCTGCGCTTGCTCGACGACTATGTGCTCAAGGCGATGCTCGAACAGCTGGATGCCAATGTCGAGCATATCGAAGCGTCGTTTCAGCCTGAGCACGGCGCTTACGGCGGTGGCCATCACCACTCC
This sequence comes from Pseudomonas sp. TMB3-21, assembly GCF_054898145.1. Taxonomy (NCBI): domain Bacteria; kingdom Pseudomonadati; phylum Pseudomonadota; class Gammaproteobacteria; order Pseudomonadales; family Pseudomonadaceae; genus Pseudomonas; species Pseudomonas sp. TMB3-21. The sequence continues at coordinate 1,003,011 of NZ_CM142718.1, forward strand.
CGGCAGGGCGAGGAAGCCTTCAATTACGCGCCGAAACTGCACCAGTTCGGCGTGCGTTTATGAATCCAGCCTGGGCGCTGTTACGTCTGGCCAGTCCGCAGTTGCCGATTGGCGGCTACAGCTATTCGCAGGGACTGGAGATGGCTGTGGATAACGGCCGGGTGAGTGATTCCGAGAGCGCGCGACGCTGGATCAGCGATCAGTTATTGCTGAACCTTGCACGCTTTGAAGCACCGCTGCTGCTTGCTCATTGCACGGCAGCGGCCGAGGAAAACTGGGCCGATCTGTTGCAGCATTGCGAAGAACATCGCGCCAGTCGCGAGACTCGGGAGTTGCACCAGGAAAGCCGGCAGATGGGTTACTCGCTGCAACAACTGCTCAACGGGCTGCCCGAACTGGACGCAGCGGCCCGGGCGTTTCTTGTGCAACGTGCCGAGCCGCACCTGGCCCTCGGCTGGGCGCTGGCGGCGCGTGCCTGGCAAATCGAACCGCAAGACGCGCTCGCGGCGTGGCTGTGGAGCTGGCTGGAAAACCAATTGGCGGTGTTGATGAAGACCCTGCCGCTGGGCCAGCAAGCCGCGCAACGCCTGACCAGCCAACTGCTGCCACTGCTGCAGCAAGCGCAACAGCACGCCAGCCACATCACACCCGAACATTACGGCAGCGCTGCTTTCGGCCTGTCTCTGGCAAGCATGGCCCACGAGCGCCAGTACAGCCGCCTGTTTCGTTCCTAGGGCCTTTTACTTTGGAGAATCACATGAACGCTCAACCTTTGCGTGTCGGCATCGGCGGCCCGGTCGGTTCCGGCAAGACGGCTCTGACGTTGGCGCTGTGTCTGGCACTGCGCGATCGCTATAACCTCGCCGTGGTCACCAACGATATTTACACCCGCGAAGATGCCGATTTTCTGGTGCGCAACGAAGCGCTCGCCCCTGAGCGGATTATCGGCGTGGAGACCGGCGGCTGCCCGCACACGGCGATCCGCGAAGACGCGTCGATCAACCTGGAAGCGGTGGACCAACTGAACCGACGCTTTCCGGGGCTTGATCTGATTCTGGTGGAGTCTGGCGGGGACAACCTGTCGGCGACGTTCAGCCCGGAGCTGTCCGACCTGACGATCTATGTGATCGATGTGTCGGCCGGCGACAAGCTGCCGCGCAAGGGTGGACCGGGCATCTGCAAATCCGATCTGCTGGTGATCAACAAGATCGACCTCGCGCCGCTGGTGGGCGCATCGCTGGAAATGATGGACAGCGACACCCGCCGCATGCGCAGCGGCAAGCCGTTTGTCTTCAGTAACCAGAAAACAGGTCTGGGGCTGGAAGAGATCATCGCCTTCATCGAACGCCAAGGCTTGCTGACCGCAGCCTGATCAAAATTTCAACAAGGAAGCTTAGCCATGACATTGAAACGCACTCTGGTCACCCTGGCCCTTTTGGTGACGCCAGCCATTGCACTCGCTCATCCGGGCCATGGTGACAACGGGTTGATCGCCGGCATTAGCCACCCTATCGGTGGTCTCGATCACTTGCTGGCAATGCTGGCCGTCGGCTTGTGGGCGGCGCAGCAGCAAGGCGCCGCGCGTTGGGCGCTGCCCTGCACGTTTGTCGGCACGATGCTGATCGGCGGGTTATTGGGTTTTCAAGGGCTGAATTTGCCGGCGCTGGAAAGTGGCATCGCCGCGTCGGTGCTGGCGCTGGGGCTGGCTGTTGCGCTGGCGGTGCGACCGCCATTGAGCCTGGCGGTCGCGGCGACAGCATTATTTGCGCTGTTCCACGGTGTTGCGCATGGCCTGGAATTGCCCGACATGTCCAGCCCTTGGGCGTATGCAGCCGGTTTCGTGGCGGCAACGGCCGCGTTGCATGCGGCGGGTTATGCGGTGGTGCGAGTATTGCCTCGGGCGGCGGCGCCGTTGGTGCGTTTGGCCGGAGCAGCTTCGGCGGCGACCGGCGTGTGGTTGCTGGCTGGCTGATTTCTTTATCGCCTGTAATGGCCTCATCGCGAGCAAGCTCGGCTCCCACAGTGGAATGCGTACTCTGTGGGAGCTCTGCTCACAGTGGAATACTTACTCTGTGGGAGCCGAGCTTGCTCGCGATAGCGGTCTGACAGACACCGCCTCTCTCCGACCGGGCTGTCTGCTAACATGGCGCGCAATTAAACCTGCCGTGACGACGCCAGCCAATGCCGCATCAGCCCCGCTCCACTCCCCAGCCTGAACTGACCGCACTGTTCGCCTCGGTGCAACAGCATTTCCGGGACGTGATCGTGCCACTCTGGCAAGGTCCGGGCTGGAATGCCGACATGGCGCTGCCTTACGAAGCGCTGGATGCGGATCACCATCCGCTGCCACCTCAACGCTACCGGGCCATGGCCTGCGCGCGGCAGTTGTACGTGTTTTCCAGCTTGACCGGCCAACTGGCGGGCGCCGAAGAGCGTGCGGCTGCTTTGTTCCGATCGTTGCAGCAGCATTTCCACGACGCTGAACATGGTGGCTGGTTCTACAGCATCGACCCGCAAGGCGCTCCGCTCGATCGGCGCAAGGATCTCTACACCCACGCTTTCATCCTGTTTGCCTGCGCCCACTACTGGGACAAAGTTCGCGAGCCGTTGGTGGAGTCAGTGCTCAACGCCACACTTAAAGTGATCGCGCAGCGTTTCGCGACGAATGACGGCCTCTACGAAGCCTGCCTCGAACAGGACTGGTCTTCCTTGGACACAGGGCCGCTGCAGAATCCGCTGATGCACTTGGCTGAAGCGTTTCTTGCGACGCTGTCGATTCGTGCAGACGCGCCGGTGCAGCGTGCCCTTGTCGAGTTATGCACCGGGATGCATCAGCGTTTTATCGATCCACAGCATGATGTGTTGATGGAAAAGCCATTGGGTGCTGTGGATAACTGGTTCGAACCTGGCCATCAGTTCGAGTGGTATTACCTGCTGGAATCATCGCCGTTGTTGCGCGGCTCGCCGCTGCACACTTCACTCGACCGAGCTTTTACGTTCACCGAGCAACTGGGCGTCGAAGAATCGAGTGGCGCCGTGCGGGCCATGTTGACGCTGGACGGGCAAGCGAAAGATGCCACCCAGCGCATCTGGGCCCAGGCTGAATACCTGCGGGCGCTGACGTTGCGAGCGAACAGCGACGCTGCAGTCATCCGCCAGTTGCAGGCGTTGCTGCAGCACTCTTTGCATGCGCGAGGCTGGTATGAATGTCGCGATGCGAACGGTGAAGTGAGTCGCCGCGATATGCCTTCAACGACGCCTTATCATTTGGCGACCTGTTATCGCGGTTTGGCTGAATATCTCGCTGACTGAGAGATAGTCATCGCGAGCAAGCTTTGCTCCCACAGGGTCAGTGTTTAACCCTGTGGGAGCGCGGCTTGCCCGCGATGGCCGTTACACAGTCTTAAGCCTTGTCACCACTGCGATTGATCGCAAACCCACTCCACGACTGACTCACCGGCATCAACTCCAGGCTGTTGATGTTGATGTGCGCTGGCGAGTTCAGCACCCAGAAAATCGTGTCGGCGATGTCTTGCGGCTGAATCGGCTCGGCGCCGGCGTAAGTGGCGTTGTAACGCTCCTGATCACCGGCAAAACGCACCAGCGAAAATTCGCTTTCGCACAGGCCCGGCTCAATATTGCTGACGCGCACGCCGGTCCCTTGCAGGTCGCAGCGCAGGTTCAGCGAGAACTGTTTGACGAATGCCTTGCTCGCCCCATACACGTGACTGCCCGGGTACGGATAATTGCCGGCGACCGAGCCGAGGTTGATGATGCCGGCACCACGGCCGTGGGCGATCAGTCGTGGCAACAACAGACGCGTGCTGTACATCAGGCCCTTGATGTTGGTGTCGACCATTGTGTCCCAATCATCCAGGTCGCACTTCGGCGCTGGGTCCGCACCAAGCGCCAGGCCAGCGTTGTTGATCAGCCCGCGCAGTTTGGCGAAGGATGGCGGGAGATTGGCAATGGCCTCTTCCATGGCCTGGCGATCACGCACGTCGAGCACAATCCCGTGCACTTCAGTCTGCTTCGACAGTTCGGCGCACAGGGCATTGAGGCGTTCTTCACGACGGCCTGTCAGCACCAGTTTCCAGCCCGCATCGGCGAAACGACGAGCGCAGGCTTCACCAAAACCAGAGGTTGCTCCGGTAATAAACAGGGTGTTGGACATCGTGTTCTCCTTGCTTCGGCCGACGCGCAGCCATTGGAATAGAAAATCAGCTGGCAGCATGCCCGGCCTTGCAGGCAGCGGCAACCACTGTGCAATTGCTCAAATAACAACCAATCGCCGTAAAACCTCTCGCTGCATGGCCTGCAGCCATGTGCGCGCACCTTATCCACAGGCCGGTCCACAGTTTTCGGGGGCAAGTAAAAAAGCTGCAAGCCGCTGTGCACAAGGCTTTCCGAGCTCTTTTAAAACTTTTTTGCTTGACCCCTGGATGCCGGCTGTGTACCTCAAGGCGTTTTGCACGACGGGACTATGGAATCGGCGATGGCGCGAAGCCAGCAACCACGGCACTCAGCGGAGTCTTTCCAGAGTTTAACCACAGACTTATCCACAGGCTTGTACCCGGCTGTTCGAGTGGGATTGGCTGCTGATAAAAAGGTTGACAAAGACACTTGCCAGCGCCAAGAAACTCACCGATCAAAAAACAACCACATCGCTACAAGCCACGGCCCCAAAGGCCTGCAGCCATGTACCACCACGTTATTCACAGCCACTTCCACAGCAAACGGGGACAACTCAAAACCGTGATAAAACAGCCATTTGCAGCGTCTTTATGTCGCGGTTTCGGAGCTTGGTGAATTTGTTTTCCACAATTTGCCGAAACGCCAAATTTCCGATGTGGGAGCAAAGCTTGCTCGCGATAGCGGAGGTTCAAACTCCTTACGTTTGATGCGGTACACCATCGCGAGCAAGCTGTGCTCCTACGGATTCAGAACGTAAAAAAGCCCCGATGATTGCTCACCGGGGCCTGGGTGTTTCAACAGACTTCAATGCCCGCCGAGGTAAGCGTTGCGCACCTCTTCGTTCACCAGCAGCTCCTTGCCGCTGCCCGTCAGACGGATTTCGCCGTTAACCATCACATACGCCCGGTCCGAAAGCTTGAGCGCGTGGTTGGCGTTCTGTTCAACGAGGAAAATGGTCATGCCGGTTTTCGCTAACTCCCGCAGGGTGGAAAATATCTGTTTGACCACAATCGGCGCCAGCCCAAGGCTCGGCTCATCGAGCAGCAAAAGCTTTGGCCGGCTCATCAGTGCACGGGCGATGGCGAGCATCTGCTGTTCGCCACCGGACATCGTCATGGCGCGTTGCGTGCGCCGTTCCTCGAGCCGCGGAAACAGTTCGAACATGCGCTGCATGTCTTCCTTTGCATATTTATCGCCGATCGGAATGGTGCCCATCAGCAGGTTTTCCTCGACGGTCATGTCGGGGAACACCCGTCGGCCTTCTGGCGACTGCGCAATGCCGTGCGACGCGATGTAGTGGGATGACTTGTGGGTAATGTCCACGCCCTGATACATGATCTGCCCGCTCGCTGCCCGCGGCTGGCCGAAAATCGACATCAGCAGGGTCGATTTGCCGGCGCCGTTGGAGCCGATCAGGCTGACAGTTTCCCCTTCATTGATCTGCAGCGAGACTTTCTTGAGCGCCTGGATCGGGCCATAAAACACGTCCAGTTCTTTAAGTTCGAGGATGGGTTGGCTCATAGCACCACTTCCTCTTCATCAGCGCCCAGATAGGCCGCAATCACTTTCGGGTCATTGCGAATGGCGTCGGGTCCGCCTTCGGCGATAACGATGCCGTGGTCCAGCACCACGATGTGGTCGGAAATACTCATAACCATGCCCATGTCGTGTTCGATCAGCACCACGGTCAGATCGTGCTCGTCGCGCAGCAGCCGGATCATCGCGCTCAGCGCTTCGGTTTCCTGTGGGTTGAGGCCGGCAGCCGGTTCGTCGAGGCAGATGATCTGCGGCCGGGTACACATGGCCCGGGCAATCTCCAGACGGCGTTGCTGACCGTAGGACAATTCACCGGCCAAGCGGTTGGCGCAATCCACCAGGTCCACCACTTCCAGCCAGTAGAAAGCGTGATCAAGCGCATCGCTTTCGGCTTTGCGGTAAGCCTTGGTGTTGAGAATGCCAGCCAGCAGGTTGCGGTTGACCCACATGTGCTGGGCCACCAGCAGGTTTTCCAGTACCGACATTTCCTTGAACAGGCGAATGTTCTGGAAGGTACGCGCCAGTCCCGCCCGGTTGACCAGGTGAGTGCCACCGAACATCTTGTAGTACATACGGCTGAGGAAGGATTTCGGCGAGACGAAATCGGTGGGTTTGAACGACTCACCCAGCAACTGAATGACGTTGGTTTCCTGGCCACGAACATTGAGTTCGATCTTGCCGCCGGAGGCCTTGTAGAAACCGGTGAGGCAGTTGAACACAGTCGTCTTGCCGGCACCGTTTGGGCCGATCAGGGCAAAAATCGAGTTGCGATGGACCTTCAGGCTGACATCGCTCAGCGCCTTGATGCCGCCAAAGTGCATCATCAGCTTCTCTACAGAGAGGACGACTTCGCTCATGGCGCTACTCCTTTACGCGGCGTCACACCGGTACGGCTGATACGAATCAGGCCGCGCGGTCGCCAGATCATCATCAACACCATCAACACGCCGAACAGCAGCACACGGTATTCAGCGAAACCACGCAGCAGTTCCGGCGCGACGGTCAGCACGAATGCTGCGATGACCACGCCGATGGTAGAGCCCATGCCGCCCAGCACCACGATGGCGAGGATCAGTGCCGATTCGAAGAAGGTAAACGAGGTCGGGTTGACGAAGCCCTGATAAGTGGCGAAGAACACCCCGGCCAGACCGGCCGTCGATGCGCCGATGGTGAACGCCGAGAGTTTCACCAGTACGTGGTTGAGGCCCATGGAGCGGCAAGCGATCTCGTCTTCGCGCAACGCTTCCCAGGCGCGTCCGACCGGCATGCGGGTCAGGCGATGCTTGACGTAAAGCACGGCCAGTACGACCAGGAACAACACGGCGTAGATGAAGTAATACTTTACGTCAGGGTTGTAGGCGATGCCGAAGTACTCGTGGAAGGGAACACCGCCCTCCTTCGCCCGTTTGCCGAACTCCAGACCGAAGAAAGTCGGCAGTGGTGCTGCCATCCCGTTCGGGCCGCCGGTCAGCGACAGCCAGTTGTTGAGCACCAGACGAATGATTTCGCCGAAACCCAGGGTCACGATCGCCAGGTAATCGCCGTGCAGACGCAGCACGGGGAAGCCGAGAATGCATCCGGCAAGACCGGCCATGATTGCCGCCAGTGGCAACACCGTCCAGAAACCCAGCCCCAGGTATTGATAACCGAGCGCCAGGCCGTACGCGCCGATCGCATAGAACGCCACGTAACCCAGATCGAGCAGCCCGGCCAGGCCGACCACGATGTTCAGCCCCAGACCGAGCAGCACATAGATCAGCCCGAGGATAACCACGCCCAACAGGTAGGAGTTGGAGAAGAACGGGAAGATCACGGCAACGACGATCAGTATCGGGATGATCCAGCGCAACCGGGATTTGTAATCCGGCGGCAGTACATGCACGCCGGAGCCAGTAGTTTCAAATCCTTCGAGGATGCGCAGGCCCTTTGGCGTTTGCAGGAACAGGCTCAAAGCAAAACGGCCCGCCATGACAATGGCGACAATCCAGGCGACCCGCGTCGTTTCCATATTGAAGCCGTAGCCATCAAGGACCACGCCGACTATCGGCCCAAAAACGATCAGGGCTACAAGGCCGGCGAGTATGGCGTCAACCAGGCTTCTTTTGAGATCAATGGTTTTTTGAGTGGTTGAAGACATCGCTTACACCTTCGACACAAGAGGACGGCCGAGCAGGCCTTGGGGCCGAAAGACCAGAACGAGTACGAGCAGCGAGAAGCTGAACACGTCTTTGTAGTCGGAATTGACCAGACCGGAGAACAGCGACTCGGAAATACCGAGAATGATCCCGCCGAGCATCGCCCCGGGCAGTGAGCCGATCCCGCCAAGCACCGCTGCAGTGAACGCTTTGATACCGATGATGAAGCCGGCATAGAAATCGAACGTGCCGTAATTCATGGTGATCAGTACACCGGCCAGCGCTGCCATCGCAGCACCGATGATGAACACGTAGGAGATTACCCGGTCGGTGTTGATCCCCAGGATCGAGGCCATCTTGCGGTCTTGCTGAGTCGCACGGCACATGCGGCCGAGCTTGGTGTACTTGATGATGTAGGTCAGCAACGCCATGCCGGCGAATGCCGCGATCAGAATGAATACTTTGGTGTAGGTCAACTGCACGAAACCGGTGCCGATTTCGACGCGCCAGGCACCTGTCAGCAAGGTCGGAACACCTTGTTGTTTCGCGCCTTGAGCAATTTGTGCGTAGTTCTGCAGGATCAGGGAGATACCGATGGCACTGATCAGCGGCGCCAGACGGGTTGAGTTGCGTAGCGGTTTGTAAGCGACACGCTCGATGACCCAGCCATAAACCGCCGTTACCACAATGGTGAAAATCAGCGTGCCAAGCATCAGGAGCGGGAAGGATTCAATACCGAAGTATGCCAGCAGAGCCAGACTGATTGCCGCGAGGTAAGCGGAAATCATGTAAACCTCGCCGTGGGCGAAGTTGATCATGCCAATGATGCCATAGACCATTGTGTAGCCGATGGCGATCAGGCCATAGACCGACCCGAGGGTCAGGCCGTTGACCAGTTGCTGCAGGAAAATACCATCCATAACGCAATCTCACGCAGTGAAAACCTGCACACCTTGGGTGTGCGGCTCTTCTAGGAAAAATACAGATTTACGTCGGAGCAATGTCAGCCACGATCCCGTCGACCAAAACCGGATCCTGTAGGAGCGAGCCTGCTCGCGATAGCGTCATAACATTCAACACGGTTGTCGACTGTCAGTTCGTCATCGCGAGCAGGCTCACTCCTACACGGATTGCATCAGATCAGGTGATCGCGTCAGCCCTTACTTCTGTTTTTCCAGCTGGTGGTATTTGCCATCCTTGTCCCACTGGTAAACCACGTAGTCGGAGACTTTCAGGTCGCCCTTGGCGTCCCAGGTCTTCTCGCCCATGACGGTTTTCACAGGGTTTTTCTTCAGCCACTCGGCGGCTTTCTCGCCGTTGTTGGATTTGGCACCGTTGAAAGCGGCAGCCAGGGTTTGAACGGAAGCGTAGGCATACAGGGTGTAGCCTTCAGGCTCGGTGCCTTGCTTGCGGAACTCGTCTACCACGGTCTTGCTGTCTGGCAGCAGACGCGGGTCGGCGCCGAAGGTCATCAACACGCCATCGACGAACTGTGGACCGCCAGCAGTGGTGACCAGCTCATCGGTGACGATACCGTCATCGGACATGAACTTGACGTCTTTGAGGCCTTGCTCACGCAGTTGACGAACCAGAGGACCGGCTTCCGGGTGCAGACCGCCGAAGTAGACCACGTCGGCACCGGCGCCACGGATCTTGGTCACGATGGTGCTGAAGTCTTTCTCGCCACGGGTCAGACCTTCATACAACACAGGTTTCACGCCGCGTTTTTCCAGCTGTGCCTTGGTGGCGTCTGCCAGGCCTTGGCCGTAGGTGTCCTTGTCATGCAAGACTACGACTTTCTTGCCTTTGAGCACGTCGACAATATAGTCGCCGGCTACGATGCCTTGCTGATCGTCACGCCCGCACATACGGAACATGGCGCTGAGGCCGCGTTCGGTGACCGCCGGGTTGGTCGAACCCGGGGTGATCGCAATGATGCCCGCTTCGTCGTAAATCTCGGAGGCCGGGATGGTGGAGGAGGAGCAGAAGTGACCAACCACGCCGGCGACTTTCTGGTTGGTGAGGTCCTTGGCGACCGTCACAGCCTGTTTCGGCTCGCAGGCGTCATCACCACGTACCAGTACGATTTTTTCCCCGTTGACGCCGCCAGCTGCGTTGACCGCATCGGCCGCCGCCTGTGCACCCTTCATGTACTGCTCGCCAAATGCCGCGTTGGCACCTGTCATCGGACCCGCCACACCAATTTTTACATCGGCCTGTGCAAACGCAGAAACACCCAAAGCAGTAGCCACTGCGAGGGCCAGAAAGCCTTTCTTGTAAAACGTCTGGGACATGAGGTGGTGCTCCAAGGTTTTTTTTAGTTGGCAGTGCGACTTCTCTGAATGCTCAGAGCAAGTGCCGTGCCATCGGTTTTTTATTCTGAAAAAAGTCGCTGCTTTATTGTTATTTCGACTGTTTCGAGCCCATTTTCATTGAGCGTGCAACCGTCTAAACCGCTGAAGGTGAAACCGATATAATTTTGTGGCGCAACCTGCACGCGCCATCATTGCAACCGCAGTGCGAAACGACGTGCAACCGACCTGTAACAACACACGTCACCGAAGTGCACACTGCTGGTGCGCAGACTGCTACAACGCGCACCACTACAGGCTAGTCGCTGGGCTGAAAAGCGCCGCTGCCAGCAACAAATTTCAACAATCAAATCACGATCCGCAAGCACTGGCCTGCGTGATACAGGGAAAATCCGGCCTCGTACAAACAGCTGCGCAGGCCCGCCCCCGCCAGAGGCTGCATCGGTGCGAATGGAATGGGCAGCGCCTGCGCATCGCCCTTGCACAGATAATCGGCAAACGCCTTGCCCACTACTGTCCCCGTGGTCACCCCGCGCCCGTTGTAACCGGTGACCGCCACCAAGCCGGGCGCGGGTTCAAACAGGCGCATCAAATGATCAGGGGTGAAGGCGATACAGCCAGTCCAGGTGCATTCCCATTCCACGGGTTTGAGGTAGGGGAAATAGTGCTGCTGAACGCGATCGGCCCAGGCTTTCAGAAACCAGGCCGGTTTCTGATTGCCGTTGCCGAGACTGCCCAGCAACAGACGTCCTTCCTTGTCGCGGCGGATGCTGCTGAGCACCTGGCGGGTGTCCCACGAACCCTGGCCGCCCGGCAGGATTAGTTCGGCGGCCGCCTCGGTCAACGGCACCGAGGCAACCTGATAGTAATAACCGGGGAAGAAATTGCGCCGAAGCTCGGTCCAGTCGCCCTCGGTGTAGGCGTTGGAGGCGATCACCACTTGCTCGGCCAGCACTGAACCCTGCGCGGTTTGAACTGACCAGCGCTGGCCCTGGCGCTCGAGTCGAGTCACCGGCGAATGATCAAACAGCTGGCCGCCCAAAGCGATGGCTGCTTTCGCCAGCCCGGTCGTATAAGCCATCGGGTTTATCGTGCCTGCGCGACGATCGAGTAATGCAGCAGCGATTTTTTTCGTGCCGGTGGCCTGCTCGCAAGCTTGCCCGGTGAGTAATTCGACCGGCGCGCCGCGACGTTTCCACTGTTGTTCCCGACTGCGCAGGTCCGCTTCGCCACGCGCGTTGTGCGCCATGTGCAACGTACCTTCGCGGCGCAATTGGCAATCGATGTTGTACTTATCCACAAGGCTGAAAACGAGGGAAGGCGCTGCACCGAGCATGCGGTTGAGCTGGCTGCCCACCGCTTCGCCAAAACCGGCTTCAATCTCGTCCGGTGGAATCCACATGCCGGCATTCACCAGCCCGACGTTGCGCCCCGAACCGCCATGCCCGGCGCGATGCGCTTCCAGCACACAAACCGTTTTGCCCTGTTCGAGCAAGTGCACCGCTGCTGACAAACCGGTGAAACCGGCGCCGATCACGCACACATCGACTTTCATTTCGCCTTTGAGCGCCGAGTTGTCGGGCCTTTGTGGCGTCAGTTTTTCCCACAGACACTCTTCGCGTAACGGCATTGCCAGACTCCAGCGGAAACCTAACCAACACACAGTTCAAAATGTAGGAGTGAGCCTGCTCGCGATTGCGGGCTATCAGTCAACACAGATGTTGAATGTTAAATCGCTATCGCGAGCAGGCTCACTCCTACAGGGGATCACTGTTCGACTTGGGCGTCAGTCGAACGTAATCCCCTGCGCCAACGGCAACTCCAGCGAATAATTCACGGTGTTAGTCTGGCGGCGCATGTAGCCGCGCCATGCATCGGAACCGGATTCACGACCGCCGCCGGTTTCCTTCTCGCCACCAAACGCGCCGCCAATTTCCGCGCCGCTCGGGCCGATGTTGACGTTGGCAATGCCGCAGTCACTGCCTACCGCCGACATGAACTGCTCGGCTTCACGCACATCAGTGGTGAATATGCACGACGACAGGCCTTGTGGCACTTCGTTGTTGAGGCGCAGTGCTTCGTCGAAATCCTTGTAACCGATCACGTAAAGGATCGGTGCGAAGGTTTCATCGCGAACCACTTCACTCTGCTCGGGCATTTCGACAATCGCGGGCGACACGTAGTAGGCATTCGGGAACTGGTCTTCCAGCTGACGTTTGCCGCCAAACACGCGACCACCCTCGCTCAGTGCCTGCTCGAGTGCGTCCTGCATGTTTTCGAAGCTGTGCTTGTCGATCAGCGGGCCGATCAGATTGCCTTCCAGCGGATTGCCGATGCGCACTTTCGAGTACGCGGCTTTCAGGCGGGTGACGATTTCTTCCTTCACCGATTCATGCGCGATCAGGCGCCGCAGCGTGGTGCAACGCTGGCCGGCGGTACCGACGGCGCTGAACAGAATCGCACGCACCGCCATGTCGAGGTCGGCGCTTGGGCCGAGGATCATCGCGTTGTTTCCGCCCAGTTCAAGAATGCTGCGAGCGAAACGTGCAGCGATTTTCGGTGCCACTTCGCGACCCATGCGGGTGCTGCCGGTGGCGCTGATCAACGCGACTCGCGGGTCGTCGACCAGTGCCTCGCCGGCATCTCGGCCGCCGATGATCACTTGGCTCAGGTGAGGCGGCGCATCGTTGAAATTCTTCAAGACGCGATCAAACAGCGCCTGACACGCCAGAGCGGTCAGCGGGGTTTTTTCGGACGGTTTCCAGATCACCGGGTTGCCGCAGACCAGCGCCAGCGTGGTGTTCCAGGCCCAGACCGCAACCGGGAAGTTGAACGCGCTGATCACGCCAACGACGCCCAGCGGGTGCCAGGTTTCGCGCATGTGGTGGCCGGGGCGCTCGGAGGCGATGGTCAAACCGTACAACTGGCGGGACAGGCCGACGGCAAAGTCACAAATGTCGATCATTTCCTGCACTTCACCCAAGCCTTCCTGAGTGATCTTGCCGGCTTCCCAGGAGACCAGCTCACCGAGGTCGGCCTTGTACTCGCGCAGGATATCGCCCAGTTGCCGCACCAGTTCGCCACGGCGCGGGGCCGGAATCTTGCGCCACAACTCGAACGCATGATCTGCGCGACTGATGTGCTGCTCGACTTCAGCGGCGCCTTCCCAGTTCACAGCGGCGATGCGGCTGCCATCAATGGGCGAGTGCACCGGCACTTTGCCGTTCTGGTACAGGGCCGGGTTCACACCAAGACGGTCAAGCAATGCGGCAACCATGGGTCACTCCTCAAGCGAAAACAGCAAACGTGCAGCCGGATGAATTCGGCCGATCAGGCTTATAGTTTTAGCGCTCCGGAGGTTACCCAACAAACGACCTTTAAGAGAGATATCATTCCGTTTATTCATGCTTTGAATAGTTGGCGAAAAAGAAACAAGAAAAAGGACCAGTCATGTTGAATAAACGCTACCTGCCGTCGATCACCGCCCTCCAGTGTTTTGAGGCCGTGACCCGGCATTTGAGCTTCACCCGCGCCGCTGAAGAGCTGAACCTGACCCAGAGCGCCGTCAGCAAACAGGTCGCACAACTCGAAGAGTTGCTGCAGCACCTGCTGTTCCGCCGGGTGCGCAGACGCCTGCAAATGACTCCGGCCGGGGATTTGTACCTGGTAGAAGTAAGAAAAATCCTCACGCAGGTCGAGATGTCCACGCATTACCTGCGTTCCTACGGCGGCGAAACCGAAGTTCTGCGTGTATCGACTCCGCCGACCTTCGGCGCGCGCTGGCTAGTGCCGCGTCTGAAGGGCTGGCGTTTGCGTCACCCATCGATTCACCTGGACCTGTGCAGCGAGCAGGAAGCCGATGACCTGCTGCAGGGTCGCAGCGACCTGGCGTTTTATTTCGGCCAAGGGGCGCGCCCTCGCACCGAATGCCTGAAATTGTTCAGCGAAGAGCTGGTACCGGTCTGCGCGCCCGGCAGCCTGCCGGAAACGCCACTCACCGACCCGACACAACTCGCTGATCTGGTTCTGCTGCAAAATGCTTCGCGCCCCCAGGCATGGCACGACTGGTTCGACAGTCAGGGCTACCACACCGAACACAGCTACCACGGCCCACGCTTCGAGACCTTTTACATGTGCATCCGCGCTGCGCAGGTTGGCTGTGGCGTGGCGCTGTTGCCGCGTTTTCTGGTGGAAGAGGAATTGGCTGACGGCAAACTGGTCATTCCCTGGCAACACGCGATGCCCAGTTCCGACGCCTATTACCTGGCTTATCCCGAGCATTCGGCGGAAGTGCCCAAGGTTCGGGATTTCGTGAAGTGGATGCTTGAGCAGATTGATAGCCCGGACATATCGCCTGGTTAAGGCATCACACACTCCCTTGTGGGAGTGAGCCTGCTCGCGATAGCGGTGGGTCAGTCAATATTGATGTTGAATGAAATATCGTCATCGCGAGCAGGCTCGCTCCCACATGGGATGCTATGCCCCAAAAATCGCTGGCAATAACTACCACCGATATGCGCCACTAACCTGATTCAAAGTGGAGAACCCGCTATGAGCGAGAGTGTGTTTGCCGATCGCATCGTGCAGAACCTGCTCGACACCGACTTTTACAAACTGACGATGATGCAGGCGGTGCTGCACAACTACCCGAACGTGGAAGTCGAATGGGAGTTTCGTTGCCGTAACAGTGAGGATCTGCGGCCTTATCTGGCGGAAATCCGTTTTCAGATCGAGCGCCTGGCGGAGTTGAGCCTGAGCCCGGACCAACTGAGTTTCATGGAGCGCATCAGCTTCATGAAACCGGATTTTCTGCGCTTTCTCGGGCTGTTCCGCTTCAACCTGCGTTACGTGCACACCGGCATCGAAAACGGCGAACTGTTTATCCGTCTGCGCGGGCCGTGGCTGCATGTGATTCTGTTCGAAGTGCCGCTGCTGTCCATCGTCAGCGAAGTACGCAATCGTTATCGCTACCGGGAAATCGTCCTGGAGCAGGCCCGCGAGCAGCTCTATCGCAAGTTCGACTGGCTGAGCGCCAATGCCAGCAGTGATGAATTATCCGAATTGCAGGTAGCCGATTTCGGCACGCGTCGTCGCTTTTCTTTCCGCGTGCAGGAAGAAGTGGTGAACGTGCTCAAACACGATTTTCCCGGACGTTTCGTCGGCACCAGCAACGTGCACCTGTCCCGGGAGCTGGACATGAAACCTTTGGGCACCATGGCCCACGAGTGGATCATGGCGCACCAGCAACTCGGCCCACGCCTGATCGACAGCCAGATCGCCGCGCTTGATTGCTGGGTGCGTGAATACCGTGGTTTGCTCGGGATCGCGCTGACCGATTGCATCACCACTGATGCATTTCTCAGTGATTTCGATCTGTACTTCGCCAAGCTTTTCGACGGTTTGCGCCATGACTCCGGTGATCCGATACTCTGGGCAGAAAAGGCCATCGCCCACTATCACCGGCTCGGCATCGACCCGATGAGCAAGACCCTGGTGTTTTCCGACAGCCTGACACTGCCCAGGTCGCTGGAGATCTTTCGGGCACTGCGTGGCCGGATCAATGTCAGCTTTGGTATCGGCACGAACCTGACGTGCGATATCCCGGGTGTTGAACCGATGAGCATCGTGCTTAAAATGGCCGCCTGCAATGGTCAGCCGGTCGCCAAGATCTCGGACGAGCCGGGCAAGACGCACTGTAAAGACCCCAATTTTGTCGCCTATCTGCGACACGTTTTCAAAGTTCCTGCCGCCCTTTCAAGCCCAACAAGCAAGGAGTGAATTCATGCAAGCCGTACAGCGTGAGATTGCCGAGCAGCTCAAGGTTCAACCGCCGTTTGCCGACAAGGCAGCCCTTGAGGCTGAAGTCGCCCGACGCATTACATTCATTCAGGATTGCCTGATCAACTCCGGGCTCAAGGCCCTGGTGCTCGGCATCAGCGGCGGCGTCGATTCGCTCACCGCTGGCCTGTTGGCCCAGAGAGCCGTGCGTGAATTGCGCGAGCGCAGCGGCGACGACAGCTACACGTTCATCGCCGTGCGCCTGCCTTACGGCGTTCAGTTTGATGAGCAGGATGCGCAGGATTCAGTGAACTTCATCAGCCCGGATGAGCGCCACACGGTGAACATCGGGCCGTCGGTCAAAGCCCTGGCGGGTGAAATTGCGGCTTTCGAAGGACAGCATGCGGTATCGGTGGATTTCGTCCTCGGCAATACCAAGGCGCGGATGCGCATGGTCGCGCAGTACGCCATCGCCGGTGCGTGTCAGGGCCTGGTGATCGGCACCGACCACGCGGCAGAAGCGGTGATGGGTTTCTACACCAAGTTCGGTGACGGCGCGTGTGACCTGGCCCCTTTGAGCGGGCTGGTGAAGAACCAGGTACGCGCCATTGCACGCAGCTTTGGCGCCCCGGAATCGCTGGTAGAAAAAATCCCGACCGCCGACCTCGAAGACTTGTCGCCCGGCAAACCGGACGAAGCGGCGCATGGCGTCACCTATGCCGAAATCGACGCGTTTCTGCACGGCAAGCCGGTGCGCGAGGAAGCGTTCAAGATCATCTGTGATACGTACCGTAAGACACATCACAAGCGTGTGATGCCGTTTGCGCCCTGAGTCAGGCGTCGTCTGGTCCGACGCCAGGCACAAAAAAAGCGTCCATCGCAGGACGCTTTTTTCATGACACCCGATTCGCTTACTTCAGCGTAACCGTACCTTTCATCATCGAGATGTGGCCCGGGAACGAGCAGAAGAAGCCATATTTCTCACCAGCAGCCAGCTTCGACACATCAAAAGTCACCGAATCGGTTTCCTTGGCGCCGATGATTTTGGTGTGGGCGATGATGCGCGCGTCGCCTTCTTTCAGGTAGCTCTTGTCGATACCGGCTGCCAGGCCATCGGTAGCGATCGGCTGCATGTCGGCTTCCTTGCTCAGCACCCAGTTATGACCCATGACGTTTTTCGGCAAGTTGCCGGAGTGAGTCAGCTCGACGGTGAAGGTCTTGCAGCTCTTGTCGATTTCGATGGCTTTGGTGTTGAAGGTCATCTGGTCGGTGGAGTCAACGGTGGTCTTGCACTCGGCAGCCATCAGTTGGCTGCTGGCCAGTGTCAACAGGGATACCGCAACGAGTTTGGCAAACATGGTGAATCTCCAAGGCAGGGTTAATAACGTGCGAATGGACAGAAGACTGCCTGAAAACTTCGCAAGTTCCTATGACTTGAGTCAAAAATTGTATACAACTTTCCGGCTATTACCCCAATCGAGACAATCTACCAGCCAGACCTCTGGACCGGCTCTATCATTGAGCCACTATCCCCGGACGGAGTGTCTGACATGTTCATCAACAGCCTGTTATGCAGCTTGCTCGCCGCCTACGCCTGCGGTGCCAGTGGCACTTACGAAACGCCAAAGCGCGACGCCTAGCGCTTGGAGTGTCGAGCCTGAAACTTTACTCTGTGGCCATTCTGACCACGGAGGAAAGCATGTCTCTAACATCCGTTTGTGTATTTTGCGGTGCCAGCACCGGCTCCGATCCCGCCTATCGCGAGGCAGCGGTAGCCCTCGGCCAGGCCTTGGCCGAGCGCAAGTTGACGCTGGTTTACGGCGGCGGTGCCGTCGGCCTGATGGGTGTTGTCGCCGATGCCGCACTGGCCGCAGGGGGCGAAGTCATCGGGATCATTCCGCAAAGCCTCAAGGACAAGGAAATCGGCCACAGCGGCCTGACTCGCTTGGAAGTGGTCGACGGCATGCATGCGCGCAAGGCGCGGATGGCCGAACTCAGCGATGCGTTCATCGCCTTGCCTGGTGGCCTTGGGACCCTGGAAGAACTGTTCGAAGTCTGGACCTGGGGCCAACTGGGTTACCACGGCAAACCGCTGGGACTGCTGGAAGTAAACGGTTTCTACAGCAAATTGACCGGTTTTCTTGATCATATCGTCGGCGAAGGCTTCGTTCGAGAAGCGCACCGTGACATGCTGCAGGTGAGCGAAACACCGCAAACACTGCTCGATGCTCTGGACGCGTGGCAGCCGACAGTGGTGCCAAAGTGGACAGAGCAAAAACCCGGCTAACGGCTCGGCACCGATACAGGGCAGAATATGCGCCGCTCAACCTCACCTTCGACCCCAGAGGATCGCCCATGGCTAAACCTAATTATTCCTTCGCCAAACGTCAGAGAGACTTGGCCAAGGAGCAGAAGAAAGAGGAAAAGCTTCAGCGCAAGAAAGCTACAGCTGAAGAAGAAGCAGCAGCACTGAACCCGGATGCAGAAGGCGAAGTGGCAGAAAGCGATGTTGAAGCACCGAAAGATCAGGCGCCCGACGCCTGAGACCCTCAGGGCCCGATGATCTGATCAGGCCCACCGGATCTGTGTCCAGGGTCAGCAGTTCCTTGCTGACCCTCACAGGCCAATCTGAAATACCCCTTCTCAAAAGAATCGCACATTACCTTGTGGGAGCGGGCTTGCTCGCGAAAACGGCGGCACATCCAACAGCTATGTGACTGTCTAACCGCTTTCGCGAGCGAGCCCGCTCCCACCTGGGATCTACGTCAAGCCAGTGGCATCACGGTGACACGAACTTCGGGATCATGATGACCCCCGCCCAGAATGACCCCCCGCAATGGCGAAACATCCGAGAAGTCCCGGCCCCAGGCCAGGGTGATGTGTTCCAGTGCCGGTTGCACATTGTTGGTCGGATCGAAGTCCACCCAGCCCAGCACCGGGCAATACACCGAGACCCAGGCATGCGAAGCATCGGCGCCAATCAGCCGCGGCTGGCCGGGTGGTGGCTGAGTCAACAAATACCCGCTGACATAACGCGCCGCCAAGCCGCGCGAGCGCACACACGCGAGCATCAGATGCGCGAAATCCTGGCAAACCCCGCGCCGCCGCTCCAGCACTTCCACCAGTGGTGTCGCCACCTGTGTGGCTTCGGCATCAAACGTGAACTCGCTGAAAATCTTCTCCATCAACGCTTGAACGCCCAGCAGCAGCGGCCGACTTTCGGAAAAACAGCTGTGGGAAAATTCGACGAAATTTCGCTTCAAATGCACATAGGGCGATTCGAATCGGTAGCGGCACGCTTCCAGCAGTTGGAGTGACATCGGCTGACCGCTGTAGGTCAGCGCGTTCCGGGTGTCTTCCCAGGCGGGGGACTGATTGAAATCCAGCGCCGGCCGGGGCAGCACCTCCACGGTAAGACTGGCATTGACCAGCAATTCATCATGCGGACGTTCGAACGCCAGCCGCGTGAGCGGATTGCCGAACACGTCCAGTTCATCCCGGCGTACGGTCGGCTCCGGGCTGATCTGCAATTGCCACGCGCTGCACCTCTGCCACGCGCAGGGCCGTGGCCACAAATGTGCCAGTTGCTGGGCTAGGGACACCGGACTGTCGTAGTGATAGTGAGTGTCGTGAAAAATCTGGTAATTCGCGGCCATCACACAGATACCGTGCGCTGGCTGACATCATCGACATGGGCGAAATGCCGCAACGCCAGTCGATCCGACACCTGTCCGCTGGCGTCCGCAATCTCTTGCAACAGATCGGCCAACCCCTGAACGGCGGCGTCCACGCTGGCCGCACCGAACAGTGAATTGCCCAGGCATCCCAGATCGAAGCGCGCGAGGCGTTCGACCAATACCGGCAGCACCGTCTCGCACGGCGCGGCAAAGTCATCGTTCAAACGCTTGAGCGTGCGGGTCACCAGTTTCAGCTGGAACAGCACGGCGTGGGGGTTCTGCTCATCGAGCAACAACAGGTCCAGGACCGGGATCATCTGCGCTACCGCCAGATACCGCGAGCGGTAGGTGATGCTGCTGTTGCCCAACTCCAGTAACCACTCCAGCCCGCCCTGATCGAACGCGCCCGGGCCGCGCAAGAAACCGGCGAGGCTGGCGCTGAGAAATTGCAGGCGCTCTATTCGCCGGCCGATCATCAGGAAACGCCAGCCTTCGTCCCGGGTCATGTCGTCGAGGGCAAAACCGGACAAGGCCGCCAGCGACATCACCAAACGGTTGAGAAAATCCAGCAGCTCGCCGAAATCCGGCGCTTGTGTTTCCAGTTCCAGGGCTTCGCGCTGCAACTCCACCAGCGCTTGCCAGTTCTCCCGGGACAGTTTGCCGCGCACCTGCGACGCCGCCCACTGCAAGCGTTGCAGGTTGTCGCGCAGGCTGAACGGCCAGTCATCACCCAGCAACGCCGCGAGCAAGCGCGCCGGCAAGCCGCCCTCCTCGGGCAACAGGTTCAGACGTTCGCCAAGATCCACCGCCGCTTGCAGCGCTTGCGGGTCATCGCCATCGACATAGCGCGCCAGCATGATTCTCAGCAACCGCGCGCTGTCATCGCAACGCTCGCAATAGCGGCCGAACCAGAACAGGTTTTCCACTACCCGCGAAGGCAGATAGGGATCGCGCCGCACCAGATCATGCACCCCGATTGTCCGTTGGGTCTGCCATTGCTCACCGCTCGGGGCTTGATCGCCCAGCACCCAGGTGTCCTTGCTTGCCCCGCCGCGCTGCATCGACACCACTTCGGCATCCGCATCGGCGGCGACCCGGGTCAAACCGCCGGCCAATACTCGATAACCGTCGCTACTCGCCACTGCGTACATGCGCATGCCGATGGCCCGGGGTTGCAGCTGCGCGGCTTCGGCCTGCCAGATCGGTGCCTGGGACAGCTGCGCGAGTTCCTGCGCGACATACGCATAGGGTCGCGCCTGCATGCGTTCGGCAAGCGCCTGTCGCTGGGCTTCGCTGAGATCGCGACCCAGCACCGGTGCGAAACTTTGCGAGGGGAACGCTGGCTTGATCAGCAACTGCGGCAGCCTTTCCAGCGCCTGCGCCAGCACCGGCGCTTCCCCGCACCACCAGGTGGCAACGGACGGCAGCAGCAGCTCTTCACCAAACAGAAATTGATTGATCTTCGGCAGGAAGCCCAGCAATCCCGGCGACTCCAGTACGCCACTGCCCAAGGCATTAGCGACCAGCACTCGGCCGCGTCGGACGGCTTCCAGCAAGCCGGGCACGCCGAGCGCCGAATCGGTACGCAGTTCGAGGGGGTCACAGAAGTCATCGTCGAGCCGACGCATGATTGCGTGCACCCGGCGCAAACCGCTCAAGGTTTTCAGGTAGACCGTGGCGTCGCGCACCGTGAGGTCGCCACCCTCCACCAAGGGGTAGCCGAGCTGCCGAGCCAGATAAAGGTGTTCGAAGTAGCTTTCGTTGAAACGGCCCGGCGTTAGCAAGACCACCAGCGGCACTTCGTTGTCGCTGGACGCCTGCCGCGCGAGGGTTTCCTGGAGCGTGCGGAAGAACCCTGCCAGATGCTGGACCTTCAAATCCCGGTATAACTCGGGAAAGGCCCGCGACACGATGGTGCGGTTTTCCAGCGCATAGCCAGCGCCGGAGGGCGCCTGGGTACGGTCCGCCGTCACCCACCAGCGACCATCGGGCGTGCGCGCCAGATCCACGGCGTAGAGGTGCAGAAAAACCTCGTCGGGCGGACAGATTCCCTGACAGGGCCAAAGAAAATTATTGTGCCCGAACACCAGCTCCGCCGGCAGCAAGCCTTGGGCGATCAATTGCTGCGGGCCGTAAAGATCCGCCAGTACAGCGTTCAGCAGCCGCGCCCGTTGCGCAATCCCGGCCGACAGTAGCGCCCACTCGTCGGCGCTGATGACGTGCGGCAGCAGGTCCAGTTCCCACGGCCGATCCGCCCCCTTGGGGTCGGCGTAGACGTTATAAGTGACGCCGTTTTCCTGAATCTGACGGCCCAGCAAAGCCTGACGCTGCAGCAGCTGCGCTGGCGTGCTGCGTTGCAGCTGATCGAACAGTCGGCGCCAATGCGCGCGTACGGCGCCGCTGTCGTCGAGCAGTTCGTGATAAGTGCCCGCCGTCAGCGGGTAGCGGTCTAGCAGATCAGGCATGGAACACTCGGCAGACAGCGGGGAACAGCCAGACTAACGCAGGCACATGACGCCCGATAGACGAAAACTCCGGGCATCGCGCAGGTTTTAGAAACGTCGCAGATCGAGCGTCATCGGCAGCTCGTCGTTGATTTCCACAAGGGGTACGGGAAATTTCCCGGGACTGTGGCCGATACGGAAAAAACGCGCCATACGCCGGCTCTCGGCCTCGTTCGCGTTAACCGGCAGGCTGTCGTAGTTGCGCCCACCCGGATGGGTGACGTGGTACTGACAGCCCCCCAGCGAGCGCTGCATCCAGGTGTCGAGCAGGTCGAACACCAAAGGCGCGTGCACCGGGATGGTCGGTTGCAGGCAGTTGGCCGGTTGCCACGCGCGAAAACGCACGCCGGCGACAAATTCACCGACTCGACCGGTTGCCTGCAAGGGCACGGGAATTCCGTTGCACGTCAGCAGATAACGCAGCGGCGGCAGGCCGGTGACCTTGACCTGCAAGCGCTCCAGCGACGAATCCACATAACGCACGGTGCCGCCGACCGCGCCCTCTTCCCCGAGCACATGCCAGGGTTCAAGCGCCTGGCGCACTTCCAGCTCGATGCCGCTGACCGCGTAATCGCCAACTTTGGGAAAGCGAAACTCAAGGTGCGCGGCAAACCACTCGGCCCGCAGTGGATAACCGGCGGAATTGAGATCGACGATGACATCGGCGAAATCCTGCTCGATAAAGTGCGGCAGCAGGAACCGGTCATGCAACTCGGTGCCCCAGCGCACCAGTTTCGGCGGCGCATAAGGCTCGCGCCAGAATCGCGCAACCAGCGCTCGCAGCAACAGCTGCTGAGCCAGGCTCATCTGCGCATGTGGGGGCATTTCAAAGGCACGCAACTCGAGCAAACCCAGGCGACCGGTCGGCCCGTCTGGCGAGTACAGCTTGTCGATGCAGAACTCGGCGCGATGAGTATTGCCGGTCACGTCGATCAGCAGGTTGCGCAGCAGCCGGTCGACCCGCCACGGCGCGCATTCCTCGCCCGGCTGAGGCATTTGCGCGAAGGCGATTTCCAGCTCGTACAAGGCATCATTACGCGCCTCGTCCACGCGCGGCGCCTGAGACGTCGGGCCGATGAATAATCCGGAAAACAGGTAGGACAAGGACGGGTGGTTGTGCCAGTAACTGATCAGGCTGCGCAGCAAATCCGGGCGCCGCAGGAACGGTGAGTCAGCTGGAGTTGCGCCGCCGAGTACGAAATGGTTGCCGCCGCCGGTGCCCGTGTGGCGGCCGTCGATCATGAATTTCTCGGTGGTCAGCCGCGTCTGGCGGGCTTCTTCGTAGAGGAATTCAGTGCGCTCGACCAACTCGTCCCAGGTCGCGGATGGCTGCACGTTGACCTCGATCACACCCGTGTCTGGCGTGACGCGAAAATTGCTCAGGCGCGGATCGCCGGGCGGTTCATAGCCTTCGAGCAACACCGGGCAATGCAGCTCTTCGGCACTGGCTTCGATCGCCGCGACCAGTTCCAGATAATCTTCAACCCGCTCCAGCGGCGGCATGAACAGGTACAGCCGCCCTTCCCTGGCTTCGGCACAGAACGCGGTGCGGGTCAGCCAGTCGGCAGATTCATCGATGTTCGGTTGGCGTTCATCCGCATCAGCAGACGTTTGCGAATGCGCGGTGCTGGGCAGCGGTGGGAAATCCTGATTTGCATCGGTGGGATGGATAAACGGGTAGTCCGCCGCTTTCACCCACGGCTGAGAGCCCAGCGGCAGGCGATAGCCCAAGGGCGAATCTCCCGGCACCAGTCGGCAGTGTTCATCACGCAAGTACCAGCGACCGCTTTGCCATTGATCTCCCTTGGCCGTGCGTGCCAGCGGCAAGACATGCCCGATGACTTTATCCAGGCCTTGATTGAAGACTTTACGCAGACGCTCGCGCTCCAACGGCTCTTCCAGACGTGAATCTTCGGCGCTGACGTTCTGCGGCAACGTCCCTTCCCGCCAGAGGTAATAGAAATTGTCCTCGTAGGCCGGGAATACAAAACGTGTCGGAATTTTCAGACGCTGGGCGACACGGGTGAGAAAACGCCCGGCCAATGCGCTGTTGGCGCCGTAATCTTCCTGTTCGTCTGCGATCAACGCACTGTTGTGCCAGATCGGCACCCCGTCCCGGCGCCAGTAGCAATTGAGCGACCAACGCGGCAGTTGCTCACCGGGGTACCACTTGCCCTGCCCGAAATGCACCAGGCCTTGGGGTGCGTAGTGTTTACGCAGGCGTTGAAACAGTTCGGCGGCCAGCCGGCGTTTGTCCGCGCCCAGCGCGGCGGTGTTCCACTCGTCAGCGTCGGGATCGTCGATGGAAACGAACGTCGGCTCACCGCCCATGGTCAGGCGCACATCGCCTTCCAACAGATCGGCATCGATCTGCCGGCCCAGCGCCTGAATCGCCTGCCACTGCTCATCGGTGTAGGGTTTTGTGACTCGCGGCGCTTCCCAAATCCGCTCCACGGACATTTCGTGGGTGAAGTCGCACTCGCACGGTTCCACCAAGCCCGTGATCGGTGCCGCAGAGCCGGGATCGGGACTACAGGCCAACGGAATGTGTCCTTCACCGGCGAACAGCCCGGAGGTCGCGTCCAGGCCGATCCAGCCTGCACCGGGCAAATAGACTTCGCACCAGGCATGCAGGTCGGTGAAATCCACCTTAGTGCCCGAGGGGCCATCCAGGCTTTTGACGTCGGCGGTGAGTTGAATCAGATAACCGGAAACGAAACGTGCCGCCAGTCCGAGATTGCGCAGCAGTTGCACCAGCAGCCACGCCGAGTCGCGACAGGAACCGCAGGCATGCTCCAGCGTGTGTTCGGGCGTCTGCACGCCCGGTTCCATACGAATCAGGTAGCCGATGTCATCGCTCACGCGTTGGTTGAGCGCGACCAGAAAATTCACGCTGGGCAAAGGTGTGCGGTCGATGCTGTCCAGATAGGCCTTGAACGCGGGTGTGAGGGGCAAGGTTTCGAGGTAAGGCGCCAGCTCTTTGCGTTCGTCCGCGGCGTAGGCGAACGGGATTTTCTCTGCGTACGGCTCTAGAAAAAAGTCGAACGGGTTAAAGACCGCCATCTCGGCCACCAGATCGACTTCAATGCGCAGCTCACTGGTTTTTTCCGGGAACACCAACCGCGCCAGGTAATTGCCTTGGGGGTCTTGCTGCCAGTTGATGAAATGCTGCTCAGGCGTAACGTTCAGCGCGTAGGAAAGCACCCGCGTACGACTGTGAGCGGCGGGCCGCAGGCGCACGATTTGCGGACCGAGTTCGACGGCGCGGTCGTAGCGGTAATGCGTGACGTGGTGCAATGCGACATGGATCGACACGGCGTGCCTCCTGCGAGCCTTGAGCGTATGCAAGAGTGCGCAAGAGTTATGCCATGCAGGGGCGGCGGGACATTCGGTACTGGTTGGCGGGGGTGCAGCACCAAAACCGGGCGCTGTTAGAAATCAGGTTGAAGAGGCGCACACAAATGTGGCGACGGTCTACCGTCCACGTTATGCGTTGGCGGTAATGGCCTCTTCGCGAGCAGGCTCGCTCCCACAGGAGAGGGCATTCCGAGGTGGGAGCGGGCTTGCTCCCACAGGAGACGGCATTCCAAGGTGGGAGCGGGCTTGCTCCCACAGGAGGCGGCATTCCAAGGTGGGAGCGGGCTTGCTCGCGAAGAGGCCAGTGAATTCATCACCACTTTGCGCTCTGACCCAACGCAGAACGCCAACCCGAAGGTTGGCGTTCTGTTATCAGCGGTCAGCGTTTAACGTGGTACGACCGGCTTGCGTGCAGGCTTTGGCCCCTTGCCTTTCGCCGCGTCCTTACGGTCTTTGGCCGCCTGCTGGTTGCGGGCAAATGCCGCCGCCTTGGCTTGTTCGCGCTTGTCCCACGCATTACCGCCATCACTGGCGCGTGGCGGCAGGCCAGTGTGCTGCGTCAGAATTTTTGTGGTCTTCTCACCGGCTACCTTGTGGCTGCCGACGGGCGTGGAGTTCTTGCGACGGGCGCTCTGGTAGCTGTCGGTCGCCGGCTGATGCAGCGGGATCAACTGGGTCTTGCCCGGCCCGATCAGGTCGGCGCGGCCCATGCGAGTCAACGCTTCACGCAGCATCGGCCAGCCTTTCGGGTCGTGATAACGCAAGAACGCCTTGTGCAGACGACGCTGCTCTTCGCTCTTGACGATGGTCACTGCGTCACTCTTGTAAGTGACCTTGCGCAGCGGATTCTTGCCGGAATGGTACATCGCGGTCGCGGTGGCCATCGGCGAGGGGTAGAACGCCTGCACCTGGTCAGCGCGGAAGCCGTTGCTCTTGAGCCACAGGGCCAGGTTCATCATGTCTTCGTCGGTGGTGCCCGGGTGGGCGGCGATGAAGTAAGGAATCAGGTACTGCTCTTTGCCGGCTTCCTTGGTGTACTTCTCGAACATGCGCTTGAACTTGTCATAGCTGCCAATGCCCGGTTTCATCATCTGGTTGAGCGGACCTTCCTCGGTGTGTTCCGGGGCGATCTTCAGGTAACCACCGACGTGGTGCGTCACCAGTTCCTTGACGTATTCCGGCGATTCCACCGCGAGGTCGTAACGCAAACCGGAAGCGATCAGGATCTTCTTCACACCCGGCAACGCACGGGCGCTGCGATACAGCTGGATCAGCGAAGAATGGTCGGTATTGAGATTCGGGCAGATGCCAGGGAACACGCACGATGGCTTGCGGCACGCCGATTCGATTTCCGGGCTCTTGCAAGCGATGCGGTACATGTTCGCAGTCGGGCCGCCGAGGTCGGAAATGACGCCGGTAAAGCCCGGCACCTTGTCGCGGATCTCTTCGATTTCGCGAATGATCGACTCTTCGGAACGGTTCTGGATGATCCGGCCTTCGTGCTCGGTGATCGAGCAGAACGTGCAGCCGCCAAAGCAGCCACGCATGATGTTCACCGAGAAACGGATCATGTCGTAGGCCGGAATCTTTTCCTTGCCGTACGCCGGGTGCGGAACACGGGCGTAGGGCATGCCGAACACGTAGTCCATTTCTTCAGTGGTCATCGGAATCGGCGGCGGGTTGAACCAGACGTCGACTTCGCCATGCTTCTGCACCAGCGCGCGGGCGTTGCCCGGGTTGGTTTCCAGGTGAAGCACGCGGTTGGCGTGAGCGTAAAGAACGGCGTCGCCACGGACTTTCTCAACCGACGGCAGACGAATCACGGTCTTGTCTCGGGTCATTTTCGGGCTGGCCAGAATCTGCACGACTTTGGCTTCAGCCGGATCCTCGACCGGGCCCTTTTCCTGCTCGATCGCGCAGGCCTGGGTGTCCTGGGTGTTCACGTACGGGTTGATGATCTTGTCGACCTTGCCCGGACGGTCGATGCGCGTGGAATCGACTTCGTACCAGTCTTTGGGCGTATCACGGCGAATGAACGCGGTGCCGCGCACGTCGGTGATGTCTTCGATCTTGTGCCCGTAGGACAGACGCTGGGCGACTTCGACGATCGCCCGCTCGGCGTTGCCGTACAGCAGAATGTCGGCGCAGGCGTCGATCAGGATCGAGTTGCGTACCCGGTCCTGCCAGTAATCGTAGTGAGCGATGCGGCGCAGGGAAGCTTCGATGCCACCGAGTACGATCGGCACGTTCTTGTAGGCTTCCTTGCAACGCTGGCTGTACACCAGACTCGCGCGGTCCGGACGTTTGCCCGCCAGGCCACCCGGGGTGTAGGCGTCATCGGAACGGATTTTCTTGTCGGCGGTGTAGCGGTTGATCATCGAATCCATGTTGCCGGCCGCGACGCCGAAAAACAGGTTCGGCTCGCCGAGCTTCATGAAGTCGTCTTTGGACTGCCAGTTCGGCTGGGCGATGATCCCGACGCGAAAGCCTTGCGACTCCAGCAGCCGGCCGATGATCGCCATGCCGAATGACGGGTGGTCGACGTAGGCATCACCGGTAACGATGATGATGTCGCAGGAATCCCAGCCAAGCTGATCCATCTCCTCCCTGCACATTGGCAGGAATGGCGCCGGGCCGAAACATTCGGCCCAGTACTTGGGATAGTCAAATAACGGCTTGGCTGTTTGCATGACGATGACCGGTGTTGAGATGAAAAATCGCGGGCGCGGAATATAGCACAAAATTTAACCAATTCCGACGGCTGTGGTCGGAATTGATGGCGACACAATCGCGAGCAGGCTCGCTCCCACAGGGGAACGCATTCCAATGTGGGAGTGAGCCTGCTCGCGATGAGGCCCGCCCTGACGACAGAATTATTCGTCGTCGAAGTTGTAACTGCCCGGCGCGAGGTTTTCGAAACGGGTGTATTTGCCAATGAACGCCAGTCGGGACGTCCCGATCGGGCCGTTCCGCTGTTTACCGATGATGATCTCGGCGATGCCTTTGTGTTCGGTTTCCGGGTGATAGACCTCGTCCCGGTACACAAACATGATCACGTCAGCATCCTGCTCGATCGCTCCGGATTCCCGAAGGTCGGAGTTGATCGGACGTTTGTTTGGCCGTTGCTCAAGCGATCGGTTGAGCTGGGACAACGCCACCACCGGGCAATTGAATTCCTTGGCCAGTGCTTTCAGAGAGCGCGAGATCTCGGAAATCTCGTTGGTGCGGTTATCGCCGCCAGAGCCGGGAATCTGCATCAATTGCAGGTAGTCGATCATGATCAGGCCGACATCGCCATGCTCACGCACCAAACGCCGGGTCCGCGCGCGCATCTCCGAGGGGCTGATACCCGCCGTATCGTCAATGAACAGCTTGCGATCGTTGAGCAGGTTGACCGCCGAGGTCAGGCGCGGCCAATCGTCGTCTTCCAGTCGACCGGCACGGACCTTGGTCTGGTCGATACGCCCAAGGGAAGACAACATACGCATGATCAGCGATTCGCCTGGCATCTCCAGCGAGTAAACCAGTACGCACTTGTCACTGCGCAACACCGCGTTTTCCACCAGGTTCATCGCAAAGGTGGTTTTACCCATGGAAGGACGGCCGGCGACGATGATCAGGTCGGAGGGCTGCAGGCCACTGGTCATCCCGTCGAGGTCGGTATAGCCGGTGGACAGCCCGGTGATGGCGTTGTCGGTGTTGAACAGGGTGTCGATGCGGTCGATGGCTTTGGTCAACAGGTCGTTGACGCTTACCGGGCCGCCGGTTTTAGGCCGGGCCTCGGCGATCTGGAAGATCTGTCGCTCGGCTTCGTCGAGGATTTCTTCCGCACTGCGGCCTTCGGGGTTGAAGGCACTGTCGGCGATTTCGGTGGCGATGCCGATCAACTGGCGCAGGGTTGCCCGGGCACGAACGATCTGGGCGTAAGCCTTGATGTTGGCGACTGACGGCGTGTTCTTCGCCAGTTCGCCGAGGTAGCCGAGACCGCCGACTTGCGAGGTCTGACCTTCCTTGTCGAGTTGCTCGGCCAGGGTCACCACGTCGATCGGTGAGTTCTGGTCGGCGAGCTTGGCAATCGCCCGGAAAATCAGACGGTGGTCATGTCGATAGAAATCGCCGTCTGAGACTTGATCCAGCACGCGTTCCCAGGCGTTGTTGTCCAGCATCAAGCCACCGAGCACGGCCTGTTCGGCCTCGATGGAATGCGGCGGCACCTTCAGGGCAGCGGTTTGCAGATCGTATTGCTCGGGAGCGGAGATATCGTTCATGGCCACTTGAATGTTGGTTGTGAAAATCAGGAACTGCAGAAAGACAAAGGGCACGACCTGTAAACAGGATCGTGCCCGATGTTACCGACAAGCACCCGAGGGTGCCAGCCGACAAGTGCTGCTTAAGCTGCTACCACGACAACGCGTACAGTGGCTTCAACTTCGGCGTGCAAGTGCACGGCTACGTCGAATTCGCCTACGTTGCGGATGGTGCCGTTCGGCAGACGAACTTCGCTTTTCGCGACTTCAACGCCAGAGGCGGTCAGTGCGTCAGCGATGTCGTGAGTACCGATCGAACCGAACAGCTTGCCTTCGTCGCCAGCGGTGGCAGTGATAGTCACTTCCAGCTCAGCCAGTTGGGCGGCACGGCTTTCAGCCGAGGTCTTGCGATCTGCTGCGGCTTTTTCCAGCTCAGCGCGACGCTCTTCGAACGCAGCCAGGTTGGCAGCGGTCGCAGCGGTAGCTTTGCCGTAAGGCAGCAGGTAGTTACGACCGTAACCGGCCTTAACGTTTACTTTGTCACCCAGGTTGCCCAGGTTGGTGACTTTTTCCAGAAGGATCAGTTGCATGTGAAAATCCTCTTAACTTTTAACCTTCACCGTTCGCGCTATCGGCATCTTTCGGTGCCGAACGACCGCGAAAATCAATCAGGCTGTCGACGATGGCCAAGACCACCAGCAACGGATAGATCAGCTGCATGAACAGCAACAGCGTGACGTACAACCCAACCAGCCAGAACCTGGCCAGTCGCTTCTGAGCCACCAGCCCATGAATCAGGGCCAGCCCGGCGATCACCAACGGTACGCTGCACAACGGCGTCAACATGGCCATCTGCGGACCGATGTTCGGCCCAAGAAGCATGCACGCCAGCAGCAACATCGCTGGTAGAAGCGGGAAGCGGATGGCGCGAAACTCGCGACCAAAACCGCCCGGGTTGTACAACAACGCCTGCCAGTAGCGCCCGACAATCAGGCTCAGCACACTGACGATTTGCAACAAGGCCGCAATCAGGCCGGTCAGGACCGGTGCAATCAAGGACGCAAAATGCGCTTGCTCATCTACCGACAACTTCTGGTAGACATCACCGAGTAGCGACGGCATGACTTTTATCAAAGCCTGCGCCAGCATCTCGATTTGGGGAGCGAAAACCGTCCCCAGCACCAACGAAAACACCACTCCCATTGCTATGCTGACCAGCAGCACGCGGTTCCAGGACTCACTTGCGCGCAAAACCAACGCAAGGCTCCAAGACCCCAACATCACCAGAAGTGAACGAGGGTCATCGGCGTAAAGCCACCAGACCAAGGCCGGCAGCAGTCCCATAACAAGAACGCTTGACGCGTCCTTCAATCCGCGCCGCAGGAGCACGAAGCATCCTGCGGCAGCACCCAACCAATACAACAACGGCAATGCCGCGCATCCAGCCACTACGAGAGTGGCCTGCATGCGGCCGCGCATGATGAACTCAGCTATGGCTCGCATGCATTCAATCCTTTGCTACGTGTCGACTGCCCGGTCTCAGCGGCCGTGGCTGTCGGTGTAGGCCAGCAGGGCCAGGAAGCGGGCGCGCTTGATAGCGGTGGCCAGCTGACGCTGATAACGAGCTTTGGTACCGGTGATGCGGCTTGGAACGATTTTGCCGGTCTCGGATACATAAGCTTTCAGAGTGTTGAGATCTTTGTAATCGATCTCCTTCACGTCTTCAGCGGTGAAGCGGCAGAATTTACGACGACGGAAGAAACGTGCCATGTAATAGGCTCCTCAAAAGGTCCGTGGATTACTCGTCAGCGTTATCGCTGTTGTCGCTGTCATCACTATCAGCGCTTTCAGCGCCTTCGTGCTCAGGACGGTCGCGACGCTCACGGCGCTCACTGCGGTTTTCTTCAGCCTTGAGCATCTCGGATTGGCCGGTGACGGCTTCTTCGCGACGGATGACCAGGTTACGGATCACTGCATCGTTGTAGCGGAAGTTGTCTTCCAGCTCGGCCAGGGCCTTGCCAGTGCATTCAACGTTCAGCATCACGTAGTGAGCCTTGTGAACATTGTTGATTGCGTAGGCCAGTTGACGACGGCCCCAATCTTCCAGACGGTGGATTTTGCCGCCGTCTTCTTCGATCAGCTTGGTGTAACGCTCAACCATGCCGCCGACTTGCTCGCTTTGATCCGGGTGGACCAAAAAGATGATTTCGTAATGACGCATGAATGCTCCTTACGGGTTGTAGCCTGCCGCTCAAAAGCGGTCAGACAAGGAGTGAATGACACTAATGGACTTGCTTGCGATAGACACATGCGTGCCTGCCGTCACAGCAAGGGGCGCAATTGTAGAGAAGGGGCGGGAGAGGCGCAAGGCAATTGGTGATTATTTGAACAGTTGATTCACAGCGCACTATTTGCCCTGACACAAACCACTGTGGGAGCGAGCCTGCTCGCGAAGTGGCATGACACTCAACATTGATATTGAATGTTGCTCCGCTTTCGCGAGCAGGCTCGCTCCCACAGAAATTACAACTGACTCAAGACTTCTTGCTGGTTCCGCTCGCCTTGACGCTGCGCTGGCGCTGGGCTTCAAACAAACACACGCCGGTGGCCACGGAAACGTTCAGACTGCTGACGCTGCCCGTCATCGGCAAATGCACCAGGTAATCGCACAGATCGCGAGTCAAACGACGCATGCCGCTGCCTTCCGCACCCATGATCAGAATGGTCGGCCCGGTCATGTCTTGCTGGTACAGGCTCTGTTCGGCCTCCCCCGCCGTGCCGACAACCCATAGACCACGCTGCTTGAGTTTTTCCAGGGTCCGCGCCAGGTTGGTAACGGCAACCAATGGAATCACTTCTGCGGCGCCACAGGCGACTTTCCGTACCGTCGGGGTCAGCGTGGCTGATTTGTCCTTCGGCACGATCACCGCCAGCGCACCGGCGGCATCGGCCGAGCGCAGGCAAGCGCCCAGGTTATGCGGATCGGTCACGCCGTCGAGCACCAGCAGCAGGGGTGCGCCTTCGGTGCGATCGAGCAGCTCGTCGAGCATCGCTTCGCCCCAGACCTGGCTTGGACTCACGTCCGCAACCACGCCTTGGTGCACGCCCTCAACCCACGCGTCGAGTTCACGACGTTCGGCATTGCCAACGGCCACACGGTTCTGGCTTGCCAGCTCGATCAACGTCTGAACGCGCGGATCACTGCGACCTTCGGCCAGCCAGATCTGCTTGACGCGTTTCGGGTGGTGACGCAGCAACGCTTCTACCGCATGCACGCCGTAGATTTTTTCCAGACTCATGATTTGGCCTTAGGTTTACGCGCCCCGCCGCTCTTGGCTGGAGCCGAACCCGCTTTTGGCGGGCCTTTACGGTGTTTGCCTGGCTTGCTGCCGGGAGCCTTGTCAGGCGCCGACCGTCCGGTCTTTCCCTCAGACGCCGCTTTACCACCGCTTTTCGCTTCAGACAATAAAGCCTGTTTCAATTCACGGCTCTTGCGCAGCTCGGCGTTTTTGGCTGCCGCATCGCTTGGGCGATAGGCCTCTACCGCCTTCTCCTTTGCTGGCCGACGACCGGTTTTTGCCGGGGCCGGTTCTGCTGCAGTCTTACCGGCGGATTTGCCGGCAGGCTCGGTTTTTTCAGTGCCGCGCTTCTTGCGGCCAATCGGCGCGCTGATGGTTTTTTCAGCCATCTCGAAGTCGATCTTGCGCTCGTCGAGGTCGACGCGCATCACGCGCACTTCAACGGTGTCGCCAAGGCGGAAGCTGCGACCGGTACGCTCACCGGCGAGGCGGTGATGCACAGGGTCGAAGTGGTAGTAATCACCCGGCAGCGCAGTGACGTGCACCAGGCCTTCGACGTAGATGTCGGTCAGCTCGACGAACAGGCCAAACCCGGTCACGGCAGTGATCACGCCCGGGAACGACTCGCCCACGCGGTCTTTCATGAACTCGCACTTGAGCCAGTTGACGACGTCACGGGTCGCTTCGTCAGCACGACGTTCGCTCATCGAGCACTGCTCGCCGAGTTGCTCCAGCGCCGCTTCGTCGTACGGATAGATACGCGCCTTCGGAATGGTCATCGCACCGGCACGGCGAACGTGCGGCGTATCCTGTTTCGAATGGATCACGCTGCGGATCGCCCGGTGCGTGAGCAAGTCCGGATAGCGACGGATCGGCGAAGTGAAGTGGGTATAGGCTTCGTAATTCAGGCCGAAGTGGCCCTGATTGTCAGCGCTGTACACCGCCTGACTCAACGAGCGCAGCATGACGGTCTGGATCAGATGGAAATCCGGACGGTCCTTGATGCTGGCCAGCAGTGCCTGGTAATCCTTCGGCGACGGGCCGTCCTTGCCTTTGTGCAGGGACAGACCGAGCTCGCCGAGGAAGGCGCGCAGTTTTTCCAGACGCTCCGGCGGTGGGCCGTTGTGGACACGATACAACGCCGGAATTTCGTGCTTTTTCAGGAATTCAGCAGTGGCCACGTTGGCCGCCAGCATGCATTCCTCAATAAGTTTGTGCGCATCGTTACGAACAGTCGGACGGATTTCGGCGATCTTGCGCTCGGTGCCGAAGATGATCCGGGTTTCCTGCGTTTCGAAATCGATCGCACCACGCACGTGACGAGCGCCCAACAACACTTTGTACAGTGCGTAAAGCTGCTTGAGGTGCGGCAGAACGTCGTTGTACTCGCCGCGAAGCTGACGCGCCTCGGTGAGTTTCGGCGTCTCCAGCATCGCGCTGACCTTGTTGTAGGTCAGACGAGCGTGGGAGTGAATCACCGCTTCGTAGAAGCAGTAATCCGTCATCTCGCCGGTTTTCGAGATGGTCATCTCGCACACCATCGCCAATCGATCGACATGCGGATTTAACGAGCACAAGCCGTTGGAGAGCTGCTCCGGCAACATCGGGATCACGCGCTCGGGGAAGTACACCGAGTTGCCGCGAACCTGGGATTCGTTGTCCAGCGCAGAACCGATCTTCACGTAGCTGGAGACGTCGGCAATCGCCACGTACAACTTCCAGCCACCAGAGAACAGACGCAGCTTGCCCGGCTTGGCCTCGCAGTAGACGGCGTCATCGAAGTCGCGCGCGTCTTCACCGTCGATGGTCACGAAAGGCAGATGACGCAAGTCGATGCGCTTCTCTTTGTCTTTTTCTTCGACTTCCGGCTTGAGCTTGGCAGCTTCTTTGAGGACCGCCTCAGGCCAGACGTGAGGAATATCGTAGGCGCGAAGGGCGACATCGATTTCCATGCCCGGCGCCATGTAGTTGCCCACAACTTCAACCACGTCGCCTTGCGGCTGGAAGCGCGGAGTCGGCCAGTGAGTGATCTTCACTTCGACGAACTGACCGATCTTGGCGCTGGCATTGCGACCCGGCGTGACCAGCACTTCCTGCTGGATCTTCGGATTGTCCGCAACCACGAAACCGATACCGCCCTCTTCGAAATAACGACCCACGATAGTCTCGTGAGCGCGGGAAACCACTTCGACGATCATGCCTTCGCGGCGACCGCGACGGTCCAGACCGGAAACGCGGGCCAAGGCACGGTCGCCGTCGAACACCAGACGCATCTGCGCCGGGCTCATGAACAGATCGTCGCTGCCGTCGTCCGGCACCAGGAAGCCGAAGCCATCACGGTGACCGCTGATGCGACCGAGGATCAGGTCGAGCTTGTCCACCGGCGCATACGTACCACGACGGGTATAGATGAGTTGAGCGTCGCGCTCCATGGCGCGCAGGCGGCGGCGCAGGGCCTCGATCTGGTCTTCTGTGGTCAGACCAAACTCTTCGACCAGTTGCTCGCGGTTAGCAGGCGAACCCCGATCAGCAAGGTGCTGAAGGATCAGTTCGCGGCTAGGAATAGGGTTATCATATTTTTCCGCTTCACGAGCGGCCTCGGGATCGAGGGACTGCCAATCGGCCATTAGAGAGTTTTCACCTTGTCTATATGTGGGTTAGTTTGGCATAGGCGTAATGAAACGGGAAATTTCAGGCTGTGAGCGCCCGTCTAAAGCCTTTTATCACCACCTGAAAGCTGATTTCCAGACCGCTGGTAAAATTTACAAGGTTTTTTGCGCGACGGGGGTTTACAGTTAAAAAGACGCTCCGTATAGTGCGCGCCATCAACGACGGAGACGTAATTGATACTGCCCAGATGGTGAAATTGGTAGACACGCCAGCTTCAGGTGCTGGTGACCGCAAGGTCGTGGAAGTTCGAGTCTTCTTCTGGGCACCAATTTCGAGCTTGAGATTAGAACAATTTCAACGCTTGTACAAAAACCCGCGAAAGCGGGTTTTTTGCATTCTGCAAGGCTGATTTATTAAAACCAAATCAGGGGTTTACAGATCAAAACGCGCTCCGTATAGTGCGCCACATCAACAGCGGTAACGCTGAAGATTATGCCCAGATGGTGAAATTGGTAGACACGCCAGCTTCAGGTGCTGGTGACCGCAAGGTCGTGGAAGTTCGAGTCTTCTTCTGGGCACCAATTCAAATTCAAGGTTTCGATCTTGAGTTTCACAGAAACCCGCGAAAGCGGGTTTTTGCGTTTCTGGGTATTTAGAAGTCCAATACCCTACCGAGCCTGGCGGCTCTTGTTGTGGCGAGGGGATTTATCCCAGTCCGACTGCGCAGCAGTCGCAAGATACGCACACGCCAAACATTGATTCTGAGGGCCGCTTCGCAGCCCAACGGGGATAAATCCCCTCCCCACAGTCGATCACCCTCCTCCCAATAGGCGACTGCCCGCAAAACGCACTTGAGAAACAATATCGTTTATCATTGTTTCAAAGTTTTACAATGCGACAGTGAGGAACCATGCGAATGATGTTTCGAAATACCCTGCGCCGTGGCCTGACCATTACCCTGCTCGGCCTGGCCATCGCCACTCCCCTCACACATGCGGCTGATCCGGTTTCCCTGACACTCTACAACGGCCAACACAAGGAAGTCGGCGACGCGGTTGCCAAGGCTTTCGAAGCCAAAACAGGCATTCACGTCAATGTGCGCAAAGGCAGCAGCAATCAGCTCGCCAGCCAGGTCGTCGAAGAAGGCGATCGCTCCCCCGCCGACGTCATTTACACCGAAGAATCGCCGCCGCTGAACAAGCTCGGCGAACAAGGCCTGCTCGCCCGGACCGATGCTGACACCCTCTCCGTGCTGCCCAAAGACTACGTCGCCGGCAATGGCACCTGGATCGGTATCACCGCGCGTGTTCGCGTGGTTGCGTTCAATCCAAAGCTGATCGACGAGAAAGACCTGCCGAAATCGGTGATGGAATTCTCCGACCCCAAATGGCAAGGCAAGGTCGGCTTCGTGCCCACCAGCGGCGCGTTCCAGGAACAAGCAGTGGCGATCATCAAAGTGCACGGTATGGATGCCGCTGAAGAATGGCTGACTGGCCTGCGCGCATTCGGCAAGACCTACAGCAATAACATGGTCGCTCTCAAGGCTGTGGAAAACGGCGAAGTCGCCACCGTGCTGGTGAATAATTACTACTGGTTCGCCCTGCAGCGTGAAAAAGGTCAGCTCGACTCGAAACTGCATTACTTCACCGGCGGTGACGTTGGCGGGCTGATCACTGTCTCCAGCGCTGCCGTGCTGAAATCCAGCAAGCATCCCAAAGAAGCCCAGCAATTCCTTGCCTACATGGCCAGCGAAGAAGGTCAGCGCGTGATCACCCAGACCACCGCCGAATACCCGCTGCACAAAGGCATGGAATCGGATCGCGGGCTCAAGCCGTTCAGCGAACTCGAAGCGCCGAAAGTCACACCTGCCGACCTCGGCAATGCCGAAGAAGCCCTCGACCTGGAACGTGACGTTGGCCTGAACTGATGAGCGCATCGTTATCCGCCCCCGCCTCACGCGGGGGTTACGTGCCACGGCGAAAACGCCCTTCGATCTGGTTGCTGCTGCCGGTTCTGCTGCTGGTTGTTCTGAGCCTGTTGCCGCTCGCTTACGTCGGATTGAAAACCTGGCAAGCGGGCTGGGCTGAGGCGGTGCATTTGCTGTGGCGACCGTATGTATTCGGTCTATTGCGCAACACCCTGGCGCTGATGATCGGCGTGACCGTCGCCTGTGGCGTGATCGGCCTGTCGCTGGCCTGGTTGCTGGAGCGCAGCAATTTACCGGGGCGGCGGGTCTGGGGCGTGATTCTGTGCTTGCCGTTTGCGGTACCGGCGTTTGTCAGCAGTTTCACTTGGGTGTCCCTGAGCGCGAGCTTTGAGGGCCTGGGTGGAGCGATTCTGGTGATGACCCTGTCCAAGTACCCGCTGATCTTTCTGCCAATCGCGGCGACCTTACGCAATCTTGATCCCTCGCTGGAAGAATCGGCACGCACCCTGGGGCAGAATCGCTGGGGCGTGTTTTTCCGCGTGACCTTGCCGCTGCTCTGGCCGTCGTTGCTGGCAGGCTCACTGCTGATTGCGCTGCACATGCTGGTGGAGTTCGGCGCGCTATCGATCATTGGCCTGCAGACGTTCACCACGGCGATTTATCAGCAGTTCGAACTGGAATTCAGCAACGCCAACGCGGCGATGCTCTCGGCGGTGCTGCTCGCGCTGTGCCTGATGCTGCTGTGGTTTGAGCTGCGGGTTCGCGGCAAGGGTCGGCATGTGCGCACCGGTCAAGGCGCGGCACGACGTGCGGCGCAGGTGCAGCTGGGGCACTGGGGGGCGGTCGGTCAGCTTTATTGTCTGATGCTTGCCATCGTCGGCAGCGGCGTTCCGCTGGGGATGCTGGCGTACTGGCTGGCGGTGGGTTCCTCCGCCGCGTTCCCGGTGGCGGAGATCAGCGAGGCATTGCTGTCGTCGCTGGCCTTGTCGCTAGGGGGCGCGGCGCTGTGTCTGGCGCTCGCGGTTCCGGTCGGATTACTGGTGGTGCGCCACAAAGGTCAACTGGCGATCTGGGCCGAACGACTGCCGTACCTGCTGCATGCGCTGCCCGGGCTGGTCATTGCGCTGACACTGGTGTATTTCGCCCTGCACTACGTGCCGGTGCTGTACCAGACCTCCGCCTTGTTGCTGATCGCCTATGCACTACTGTTTTTACCCCTGGCCCAGGCACCGATCCGCACGGCACTGAACAAGGCAGCGCCGCAACTTGAAGAAGCAGCGCGCACGCTGGGGGCGTCGTCCTTCACGGCATTTTGTCGGGTGACGTTACCGATCATTTTCCCGGCATTGGGCGCGGCCTTTGCGCTGGTGTTTCTGGATGCGATGAAGGAACTGACGGCGACACTGCTGCTGAGTCCGACCGGGCTGAATACGCTGGCGACAGAGGTGTGGGCGCATACCGCGAATGTTGAGTTTGCGGCAGCGGCGCCTTATGCGGCGTTGTTGATTCTGGTGTCGGGGTTACCGGTATATCTGCTGACGACGCGGATGTATCTGAGCGGCTGATGAAGCAAAGATCGCAGCCTGCGGCAGCTCCTACACGGAAATATGCGTAGGAGCTGCCGAAGGCTGCGATCTTTTGATCTTAAGCCCTGAACTGCCCCAGACTCGCCTTCAACTGCGCCGCCAATCCATCCAGTACCTTGCCGCTGGCTGTGGTTTCCACCACCGCCTTAGCTGCCTTTTCCGCCTGCGCATGAATGGTCTCGACCCGACCACGAACCGCCTGCGCGCCTTGCGCCTGATGCGCGGCTGCCTGCGTCGCCAGACCAATCGCGGCATGCACCTGCTCGACCGACGCCTGCACCGATTGCTGCAATCGCGCAC
This sequence comes from Pseudomonas sp. TMB3-21, assembly GCF_054898145.1. Taxonomy (NCBI): domain Bacteria; kingdom Pseudomonadati; phylum Pseudomonadota; class Gammaproteobacteria; order Pseudomonadales; family Pseudomonadaceae; genus Pseudomonas; species Pseudomonas sp. TMB3-21. The sequence continues at coordinate 1,042,473 of NZ_CM142718.1, forward strand.
TGTCACGCAACACCAGCAAACCTTCATTCGCCTGGCGCCCGGCCTGACCGATCGCTGCCACGGCCTCACGCGCGCCTTGCTGCAAGGCGACAATGTGCGCCTGGATGTCGCCGGTGGAGCTTTGCGTCTTGCTCGCCAACGCCCGCACTTCATCCGCCACCACCGCGAATCCACGGCCAGTCTCGCCGGCGCGTGCAGCTTCGATGGCCGCGTTCAGGGCCAGCAGGTTGGTCTGCTCGGCGATACCGTGAATCACCGTCAACACCACTTCAATCTGTTCACTCTGCTGCGCCAGTCGCTCAATCACTTGCGCGCCGGTATCGACCTGCCCGGCCAGCGCTTCGATGAGGCTGCCGACCTTCGCCGACGTCCGGGTGTTTTCATCAGTCGCCGAGCGAATGTCCACGACCTGCTGCAAAGCCGCCTGCATGGCGTGACTCTCGGACTGCGCCTCGTCTGCCATCTGCGACAGGGCGCGCAGACTTTCCGCCACCTCGTCGCGCTGCATGCCGGCCGCCGCATCGGCTCCGGCGTTGCGCAAGGTCATGGCGCCGATTTCAACGCCGGTACGCTGAGCCACATCGCCCGCCTCACGCACGATCGGTTGCAACTTATCCACAAAGCGATTGACCGCCGACGCCATGTCGCCGATTTCATCCTTGCTGTTGATCTGCACACGCTTGGTCAGGTCGCCCTCGCCTGCAGCCAGATCATCCATCGCCGCGATCAGCATTTTCAGGCGATTGACCACGCGACGGCCGAGCACAACGGCCAGCAACAGCAGCACGCCCAAGCCGACCAGCGCCAGGCCCATGCCGATACGCCAGCGCAAGGTCATTGCCGCTTCCTGAACGGTGTCGTTGGTATTCGCCTGCATTTCGGAGGCTGTGGCTTGCGCTGAGGTCAGACGCGCACGCATCGCGGTGGCGCTGTCAGCGGCAGCCCCCTTGAGGCTGTCCCCGACCAGCTGATCACTGCTGGCGATCAATGCCGAGAAGCGCTTGTCCAGCGCCGTCAGATCGGCTTCCACGGAAGCGGTGGAAACGCCCATCAACACTTTGCCGATCTCTACACCGTTAGGATTGATCGACGCTTCGAGGTAATAAACCGAGGGATCGTTTTTGGCTGCATCGAGCACTTTGTCCAGCGCTCGTTCGCCCTGGCCCTTTTCCAGGAGCGCCTTGTTGATCGGGTTTTCCCGGTTCAGGTAACGGGTCAGATGCTGGCCGGTAGCGTCGTCGTAAACCACGAATAACACGTTGGGATTGCGCTGCGCCCGGCGGGCAAATTCGGACAGGGTGGGCACGTCGCTGTCCCACATGGCGCGGGGCGCGACCGAGGCCAGCAGCTGCGCCATATCGTTGGCGGAATCCTTCAGGCCTTTTTCCAGCGTCGCACGCAGTTGAGCCTGTTCGTCCTCCAGACGCGAAGACAAACCGGCCGTGAGGCGCTGCCGGGTACTGGTCGAGAGTGCGTCCAGGCTCGAGGTGACTTCGCGCCCCGCCTGCTCAAGTTCGCCGGACAGCTTTTGACTATCGGCACCGAGTTGCACAGCCAGATCGGCTTCCAGTGCAGTCACCGTGCTCCGGGTCAGAGCGACCGCTACCAGCACCTGCACCAAAAGAGCGATACCAAGCGTAACGAAGACGGGCCGCAACAAACGGCTTTGTAACAATGAGAGAACGGCTGACACGTGGAATCCCTCGGCTTTGGCGCCATTAAATTGATGGCACGCTGGTAGCGATGCTTTTATTCCAACATCACAGCAAAGGTCATGCCGTCCCGAGGGCAGATACGACAAAGGGCCCAATCAAGGGCCCTTTGTGTTTTACATCAATAGCTTATTACGCGAACGGATGACGCAGAACGATGGTTTCGTTGCGGTCCGGGCCCGTCGAAATAATGTCAATCGGCGCACCGATCAGCTCTTCGACTCGTTTGATGTAGGCGCGTGCATTGGCTGGCAGCTCTTCCAGGGTTTTGGCACCCACGGTCGATTCGGTCCAGCCCGGCACTTCTTCGTAAACCGGCTGCAGACCGACGTAGCTGTCAGCGTCAGTCGGGGCAACATCCTGACCTTCTGCATCTTTGTAGCCGATGCAGATATTGATGGCTTCCAGACCGTCGAGTACATCCAGCTTGGTCAGGCAGATGCCCGAGATGCTGTTCACATCGATAGCGCGACGCAGGATAACGGCGTCAAACCAGCCGCAACGACGAGCCCGGCCGGTGGTCGCACCGAACTCATGACCTTGCTTGGCAAGGTGCGCACCGACGTCGTCGAACAGTTCAGTCGGGAATGGACCCGAGCCTACACGCGTGGTGTAAGCCTTGGTGATGCCCAGGATGTAGTCCAGGAACATCGGGCCAACGCCCGAACCGGTAGCAACACCGCCAGCGGTGGTGTTGGAGCTGGTCACGTACGGGTAAGTACCGTGGTCGATGTCCAGCAACGAACCTTGGGCGCCTTCAAACATGATGTCTTTGCCGGCGCGGCGCAGGTCGTGCAGCTCGGCCGTCACATCCAGCATCAGCGGCTTCAGCAGCTCAGCGTATTCCTTGCACTCGGCAAGGGTCTTTTCAAACTCGATGGCCGGCTCTTTGTAGTAACCCACCAGCATGAAGTTGTGGTAATCCACCAGTTCACGCAGTTTGTCTTCAAAGCGAGGCATGTTGAGCAGGTCGCCAACACGCAGGCCGCGACGTGCAACCTTGTCTTCGTAAGCCGGGCCGATGCCACGACCGGTGGTGCCGATCTTCAGCTCGCCACGGGCCTTTTCACGGGCCTGGTCCAGCGCAACGTGGAAGGACAGGATCAGCGGGCAGGACGGACTGATGCGCAGACGCTCGCGTACCGGTACGCCTTTTTCTTCCAGCTTGATGATTTCCCGCAGCAGGGCGTCGGGTGCAACCACCACGCCGTTACCGATCAGGCACTGCACGCCTTCGCGCAGCACGCCCGACGGAATCAGGTGCAGAACGGTTTTTTCGCCGTCGATCACCAGCGTGTGACCGGCGTTGTGGCCACCTTGGTAGCGCACTACGGCGGCAGCATGTTCGGTCAGCAGATCAACGATCTTGCCTTTGCCCTCATCACCCCATTGGGTGCCCAGGACTACGACATTCTTACCCATAACACTTGTCCTCATTCGCGCAAACTTGGTGCCGGCCACGGGCCGACAGGAAAACTCAAGAAGCCAGTGGCGATACTTGCCACAGCCCGTTCTGCTGAATCAATTGCCGGTCGCAGTCCGCGTCACGGGCGGCGGCCAAAGGTTGCCCGGGCAAAGCCTGAACAACACGCTGACCCTCACTGCGCAACTGGCAAACCTGCTGCCAGAGTGCTGCATCCGTACTGTCGGGCATCCAGATACCGCCAGACGGTAACTCGATATCAGCACGCCCCAGGGTCACCAGGGTTTTCAAATCGGTAGAGAAACCGGTTGCCGGACGGGCGCGACCAAAGTCGGCGCCGATGTCGTCGTAACGACCGCCCTGAGCGATGGACTGGCCAACGCCGGGGACGAACACGGCAAATACCACACCGGTGTGGTAGTGATACCCGCGCAATTCGCCAAGATCGAAGTACAGCGGCAACTGCGGGAACCGCACGGACAAACGCTCGGCAATCGCCAGCAGGTCGTCGAGCGCGGCTAATACAGGTGCCGGCGCATTCGCCAGGCGATCCCGCGCGGCAGCCAGGACTTCGCGGCCGCCACACAAATCGACCAGCGCCCGCAGCATGCCCGACAGGTCTGCAGGCAAGCCTTCGGTCAAAGTAATGACCTCGTCGATGGCCTTGCGTTGCAATGCGTCGAACAGCTGTTGCTCGACCTCGCCAGACAAACCAGCCGCGCGGGCCAGGCCGCGGTAGATGCCGACATGACCGAGGTCCATGTGCACGTCCGGCACATCAGCCAGCTGCAGCATCGCCAGCATCAGGCTGATGACTTCCACATCACTGCTCGGGCTCGCATCGCCGTACAACTCTGCGCCCAGTTGAATCGGGCTGCGCGAGGACGACAAGGCACGCGGCTGAGCGTGCAGCACACTGCCGGCGTAGCACAGACGGCTCGGGCCTTCACGACGCAGGGTGTGCGCATCAATGCGTGCAACCTGCGGCGTGATGTCTGCACGAAAGCCCATCTGCCGGCCGGATTGCGGGTCGATGACCTTGAAGGTACGCAAATCGAGATCGGAGCCCGCGCCGGTCAGCAGAGATTCGAGGTACTCGATATGGGGAGTCACGACAAACTCGTAACCCCAGCTCTGGAACAGATCCAACACCTGACGGCGCGCTACTTCAATGCGCGCCGCTTCCGGTGGCAGTACTTCTTCGATGCCATCTGGCAGCAGCCAGCGGTCTACCGTTGCCATTACGCCATTCCCCTATGATCCGGGCAGCAAGCCCTTGGGCGAGCCTTGAGTGAAGCAGAAAATGATCGGCCCATGAGCAAACCACGCGCATGAGCAACAAGACGAAAAGCCTGAATCGGCCTCGCCATCCACTTTCCTCGAAAAACCTGTCGAGTCATTCGACTCGGTCGTCTGCCTGAACAGCAATCAAACGTACAGACGCAAAAAAGCCGGGAATTTCCCGGCTGCCGCATCATACACTCGTTTTTCCAAAGGATCACCCCGCCCGAGGTTTTAGCCGCCAGGCGGGGATGATTCAGGTCACCGAGTTATCAAGGTTTGGCTTTTTCCAGGTAACGGAAGAAGTCGCTGCTTGGGTCCAGGACCATGACGTCGGATTTGTTCGCGAAGCTTTCGCGGTAAGCACGCAGGCTACGGTAGAAACCATAGAACTCCTGATCCTGACCATATGCCTTGGAGTAGATCGCAGCGGCCTGAGCATCACCGTCACCGCGAACCTCTTCAGATTCACGATAGGCTTCAGCCAGCAGTACACGGCGTTGACGATCGGCGTCGGCACGAATGCCTTCCGCCAATTCGTTACCCTTGGCACGGTGTTCACGAGCTTCACGCTCACGCTCGGAGCTCATGCGCTCGAACACGCTACGGTTCACTTCCTTCGGCAGATCGATGGCCTTGACCCGAACATCAACCACTTCAATGCCCAGCTCTTTTTCCGCCATCTTGTTCAGTGAAGCAGTGATATCGGTCATCAGTGCATCACGTTCACCGGATACCACTTCGTGCAGCGTGCGCTTACCGAACTGGTCACGCAGACCCGATTCGAGACGACGCGACAGGCGTTCATCGGCGATCTGCTTGAGACCGGATGTCGCAGTGTAGTAACGCTCTGCGTCTTTCACGCGCCATTTGGCGTAGGCATCGACCATGACCGCTTTCTTTTCAAGCGTCAGGAAGCGCTGCGTAGGTGCATCCAGCGTCATCAGGCGTGCATCGAACTTACGCACCTGGTTAACGTAAGGCACTTTCACATGCAGGCCCGGCTGAACATCGGCCTGAACCACACGACCAAATTGCAGCAGCACCGCACGCTCGGTCTGAGCCACGATGTAGAAGCAGTTCCAGGCTGCGATCGCCAGAACGACGACAACAATTAGAGTGATCAGCGATTTATTGCTCATCAGCGACTCTCCCTGGTACGTGCCGGCTGTTGTTGCAGTTCAGCTGCGGCACGTGCATTCGCTTCATTGCTGGTGGCTGCCGCACCGCTCACGGGAGCACTGGTGTTGCGACCACTTTCGACCATCTTGTCCAGCGGCAAGTACAGCAGATTGCTCTGGCCATTCTTGTTGCCGGTCACGAGAACCTTGCTGGTGTTACTGAAGACTTCCTGCATGGTGTCCAGATACAGACGCTCGCGGGTGACTTCAGGGGCCTTGCGATACTCGCTGACCAGTTTGGTAAAGCGATCGGCTTCACCCTTGGCGCGCGAAACGGTTTCGTCGCGGTAACCGTTGGCATCCTCGAGGATGCGCTGAGCCTGACCACGAGCTTCCGGCACGACGCCGTTGGCATAGGTTTCGGCCTGGTTGCGCGAACGCTGCTCGTCTTCACGGGCGCGAATCACGTCATCGAAAGCTTCCTGCACTTCACGCGGTGCCGCTGCGCTCTGTACGTTGACCTGAGTGACGGTGATACCGGTGCGATAGGTATCCATGAAGCGTTGCAGACGCTCCTTGATTTCGCTGGCCATCAACTCACGACCTTCAGTCAGCACCTGATCCATCGCGGTAGAACCCACCACATGGCGCAAGGCACTTTCGGTCGCGTGCTGCAGACTGATTTCCGGCTGATCAACGCTCAGCACGAAGTCCTGCAGGTTGCTGATCTTGTACTGCACAGTCAGCGGCACTTCGACGATGTTCTCGTCTTCAGTCAGCATTTGACCCTGCTTGGTGTAGGCCCGCTCACGCGTGACGTTTTCCATGTACTTGCGATCAATCGGCGGGAAATAGATGTTCAGACCCGGGCCAACCGTTTCGTAATACTTGCCGAAGCGGAGGACTACTGCTTGCTCCTGCTCGTCGACGACATAGACCGCGCTGTACAGCCACACGGCAGCCAGCACGACGAGCACGATGCCGAGAATGCCGCCGAAGCCGCCACTCCTGCCCGAACCGCCGCCGTCGTCACCACGTTTCTTACCACCACCGAACAACCCATTCAGGCTTTCCTGCAGCTTTCGGAAGGCCTCGTCGAGATCCGGTGGTCCCTTGCGGTCGCCGTTATTGCGGCGCTTGCCACCCCAAGGATCCTGATTATTCGAGTTGCCACCCGGCTCATTCCAAGCCATAGCGCTCTCCATCTGATAAAGCAAAGACGCACCCACGGCGCGCCGACCAATGCTACAGAATGCCTGTCACCACGGCACAACCGCTTTCTCAGGCTTTTATTGCAAAGTGTGTTGCTCGATGAATTCCATCGGCTGCATTCCCTCGCGGCTCACCAGTCGATTCAACTCGATGCGTGGCAAACGAACGGCCAGCAGGCAGATGCCTTCTTCGTCGTGTTCTTCTTTCTGTACCGCACCCAACTCGAAAAACTGCGCACGCAGTCGAGCAAAACGTTGCGGCAAGCGCAAGGTACCGATAAACAACTCACTGCCCAGCAACTCGGCAATGGCTTGTTCCAGCAACTCAAGACCGCTGCCGTCACGCGCCGACAGCCAGACCCTGAGGGGCTTGCCGTTTTCGTCGCGCTGGATTTGCGGCTCAACGCCTTCAAGCAAATCGAGTTTGTTATAGACCTCGAGGATCGGCAAGTCCTGAGCACCAATCTCGCCCAGCACCACCATAACCTGCTCGATCTGCAACATGCGATCCGGTTCAGCCGCATCGATCACGTGCAGCAGCAGGTCGGAGTTGCTCGACTCTTCGAGAGTAGATCGAAATGCCTCAACCAGCTTGTGCGGCAAGTGACGAATGAAACCTACGGTGTCGGCCAGGACAATCGGCCCCAGGTCGTCTAATTCAAGACGGCGCAAGGTCGGGTCCAGCGTGGCGAACAACTGGTCGGCCGCATACACGTCGGATTTCGTCACGTTATTGAAAAGCGTGGATTTACCGGCGTTGGTATACCCCACCAGCGACACGGTAGGGATATCCGCACGCGTACGGCCACGTCGCGACTGTTCGCGCTGGCTGCGCACCTTTTCCAGGCGGCCCTTGATCTGGCGCAGGCGAACCCGCAGCAAACGGCGGTCGGTTTCCAGCTGCGTTTCACCTGGGCCGCGCATGCCGATACCGCCACCTTGACGTTCAAGGTGAGTCCAGCCTCGAACCAGCCGGGTGCTCATGTGGTCAAGCTGGGCCAGTTCGACCTGGAGCTTGCCTTCATGGGTGCGGGCGCGTTGGGCAAAAATATCGAGAATCAGGCCGGTACGGTCGATCACGCGACACTCGAAAACTCGTTCGAGGTTACGTTCCTGACTAGGTGTGAGGACGTGATTGAAGATCACCAGGTCTGCCTTTTCGGCATGGACCAGATCGCGCAATTCCTCGACCTTGCCGCTGCCGATCAGGAACTTGGCGGTTGGCCGATGACGCGGCACGTTAAGAAACGCAACGGTCTCGGCGCCGGCCGAATTAGCCAATTCCTGAAACTCCTGCGGATCTTCGCGCGCCTCAGGGTCCTGTCCATCCAAGTGAACGAGGATTACTCGCTCACCACCACCGTGGCGCTCAAAGAACAAAGGAGACTCCTATCAGGCGTTACCTGGCTCAGCGTCACCTGCTTCGGATTCGGTTGCGCTAGGCAGACGAATTGGACGAACCGGGACCACTGTAGAGATAGCGTGTTTGTAAACCATCTGGCTGACGGTGTTTTTCAGCAGGATAACGAACTGGTCGAACGACTCGATCGTGCCTTGCAGCTTGATCCCGTTGACCAGGTAGATGGAAACCCCCACTTTCTCTTTACGTAAAGTATTCAAGTAAGGGTCTTGTAGCGAATGCCCTTTTGACATGTGCCGCACTCCTTTAAGGATTCAATATAAAAATAGGTAATCAGATGGCTTGTGACCGTCACACCCCCAAGGATAGACGGCAATTGCAAGGACTCAGCTCAATATGGAGATGGTCCCCAGGTATTTCAAGGCGCGCGGCAGATTGTCGCAATCCAGGCTGTCCAGCCAATGCAAGTCAGCCCAACTGCGCAGCCAGGTGAACTGGCGCTTCGCCAATTGGCGCGTGGCAATGATTCCACGCTCCTGCATCTCGGCTTGCGTCAGCTTGCCATCCAGGTAGTCCCAGACTTGTCGGTAGCCTACCGCACGTATAGACGGCAACCCTGAATGCAGGTCACTTCGCTCACGCAGGGCTACGACCTCGTCAATGAATCCCTGTTCCAACATTAAAGTGAATCTTTGTTTAATTCGCTCGTGCAATACCTGACGATCTGCCGGAGCAATGGCCAGGTTCGCGACAGTATAGGGTAATTGTTGCAGTCCCGAAGCGGCTGCTTCAGTACTTTGCGCACTTTGTCTGAGCCGCAGCTCGGTCATGCTCTGACCGCTCACGCGATAAACTTCCAGGGCCCGACTGAGACGCTGCGGATCGTTCGGATGAATGCGTGCGGCAGAGACCGGGTCGATGGCCGCCAATTGCTGGTGCAAGGCTTGCCAACCAAGGCGCGCGGCTTCTTCTTCAATCTGTGCACGCACCTCGGCATCGGCGGCCGGCATGTCCGCCAGACCTTCGAGCAACGCCTTGTAATAGAGCATCGTGCCGCCCACCAACAGCGGAATCCTGCCCCGCGCGGTGACCTCGGCCATCGCTTCAAGGGCATCACGACGAAAATCGGCCGCCGAATAACTCTCTGCCGGATCGAGAATGTCGATCAGGCGATGCGGGAATTCGGTCAGAAGTTCTTTCGACGGCTTGGCGGTGCCGATGTCCATGCCCCGGTAAACCAGCGCCGAGTCGACACTGATCAATTCGCACGGCAGGACTTTCGTCAGTTCGATGGCCAGGTCGGTCTTGCCCGCTGCGGTCGGGCCCATCAGGAAAATCGCAGGAGGGAGCTGGTTCATCAACGACCGCGCAGGAACAGTTTGTCCAGATCGTCCAGGCCCAACTGGGTCCAGGTCGGTCGGCCGTGGTTGCATTGACCGCTGCGCTCGGTGTTTTCCATGTCGCGCAGCAGGCCGTTCATTTCCGGCAGGGCCAGTCGCCGATTCGCCCGAATCGCACCGTGACAAGCCATAGTGCCGAGCAGCTCATTCAGATGAGCCTGAATGCGGTCGCTGGTGCCGTATTCCATCAAGTCCGCCAGCACGTCACTGACCAGCCGATTGGCTTCGGCCTGCTTGAGCAGCGCAGGGATCTGCCGGATCGCCAGTGTCTCCGGGCCGAGGCGTTGCAGCTCAAAGCCCAGGCGCTGAAACCATGCAATATTTTCTTCGGCGCAGTCGGCTTCACGTTGACTGACGGCCAGGGATTCCGGGACCAGCAGCGGCTGCCCGCTCAGGCCTTCGCTGGCCATCGCGACTTTCAAGCGCTCGTACATGATCCGCTCGTGGGCAGCGTGCATGTCCACCAGCACCAGGCCCTGAGCGTTCTCGGACAGAATATAGATGCCCTTGAGCTGCGCCAGCGCATAGCCCAGTGGCGGGATATCGTCCTGCCCGGCTGGCAGTGCTACGGCATTGGCTTCGGGCAGCGGAGCGAAAAACTCTCGGTAGGCCGCTTGAGCTTCCGCAACGGGCACACCGGATTGCGCCTGTGGTTTGTACTGATATTGGTAACCGGCCCCGGCACCAGAGCCCGCCGCCGTATTGAACGACGGTTGGGCCTGAGGGTGTTCAAGCAGCGCATTGGCAGCCAGGCGCATCTCGCCCTGCGGACCGAACTCACCCGCCTCGGCGCCGGTCGGGCGAACGATGGCCGTCGCAACAGGCGCGGCCAGATGATCGTCCGGGCGCACATCGCCCAATGCGCGGTGCAATGTCCCGTAAAGAAAATCGTGAACCATGCGCCCGTCACGGAAGCGTACTTCGTGCTTGGTCGGGTGCACGTTGACGTCGACGCCGGCCGGATCGACTTCGAAGAACAGCACAAACGTCGGATGGCGGCCATTGAACAGCACATCGCGGTAAGCCTGACGCACCGCGTGGGCCACCAACTTGTCGCGCACCGCACGGCCATTGACGAAGAAATATTGCAGGTCGGCCTGGCTGCGATTGAACGTCGGCAAACCGACCCAGCCCCACAAATGCAGGCCGTTGCGTTCGATCTCGATCGGCAACGCCTGCTCGAGAAACCCCGAACCGCAAATCGCCGCGACACGCCGGGCGCGGGCGGCGTCGTCATGAGCTTCGTGAAGACTGAGGATGGTCTTGCCGTTGTGGCGCAAATGAAACGCCACATCGAAGCGCGCCAGTGCCAGGCGTTTGATCACTTCCTGCAGATGGTCAAATTCGGTTTTTTCGGTTTTGAGAAACTTGCGTCGCGCCGGGGTGTTGAAGAACAGGTCACGCACTTCCACCGAGGTGCCGACGGGATGCGCGGCGGGCTGCACGCGGGGCGCCATGTCCCGGCCTTCGGTTTCAACCTGCCAGGCCTGCTCCGCTTCGCGGGTGCGCGAGGTCAAGGTCAAACGGGCGACAGAGCTGATCGACGCCAGCGCCTCACCGCGAAAACCCAGGCTCATGACCTGCTCGAGGTCTTCCAGGTTGCGAATCTTGCTGGTGGCGTGACGAGCCAGGGCCAGCGGTAAATCATCAGCGGAAATGCCGCTGCCATCGTCGCGCACCCGCAACAGCTTCACGCCGCCCTGCTCGACATCGACGTCGATGCGTTTGGCGCCGGAGTCGAGGCTGTTTTCCAGCAGTTCCTTGATCACCGAAGCCGGACGCTCGACTACTTCGCCCGCCGCAATCTGGTTCGCCAGTCGCGGGCTGAGCAGCTCGATGCGAGCCCCGTTGATTACCACTTGATTCATTCCTTGGCCGCCAGTTCTGTGCCAGGAATGGTCAGGTGTTGACCCGCTTTCAAATCGTCGCTTTTCAGATTATTGGCGCTGCGCAGCGACGCCGGGGAGACCTGATAGCGCACCGCAATCATCGCCAGCGTTTCGCCCGGATTGACCCGATGATCGCGTGGACCTTGAGCGATGCCGCCGGAATCACGCAGCCAGGAAATGTAGGTGCCCGGCGGCGGATTCTGCTGGAAGAACTGACGTACGCCGCTGCTGATCGAGCGGGCCAGCGCTTGCTGATGGCTCGCAGCCGCCAGTTTCGAGGCTTCGTTGGCGTTGGAAATAAACCCGGTTTCGACCAGGATCGACGGGATGTCCGGCGACTTGAGCACCATGAAGCCCGCCTGCTCTACGCGTTGTTTGTGCAACGGCGTGACCCGACCGATATTGGTAAGGACTTTCTGGCCGACGTTCAGGCTGGAAGTCAGGGACGCGGTCATCGACAGGTCGAGCAGCACGCCCGCGAGCATGCGGTCCTTGTCGTCGAGACTGACGTTGCCGGCACCGCCGATCAGGTCGGACCGGTTTTCACTGTCGGCCAGCCAACGGGCTGTTTCCGAGGTGGCGCCGCGATCAGACAAGGCAAACACCGATGCGCCGAACGCTGCCTTGGACGGCGCCGCATCGGCGTGAATCGAAACAAACAGGTCGGCGCCCTTCTTGCGGGCGATTTCAGTACGGCCGCGCAGAGGAATGAAGTAGTCGCCGGTACGTGTGAGTTCGGCGCGGAAACCTTTCATGCCGTTGACCTGACGCTGCAGTTCGCGAGCGATGGCCAGCACCACGTCTTTTTCGCGCTGACCGCGGGAGCCCGAGGCGCCCGGGTCTTCACCGCCGTGACCGGCATCAATGACGACAATGATGTCGCGCTTGCCGGCCGGAGCTGGCGGCAGTTTGACCGGCGGATCGATCGGAGTGACCGGCACCGGAGCGACTTTGGCGACATTGGTCGGCACCGGAATCGGCGCGGCATCGGCGGCGTTGTCGAACAGGTCGACCACCAGGCGGTTACCGTATTGCGCGTTTGGGGCCAGGCTGAAGCTTTTCGGCGTGACGGCTTTTTTCAGATCGATAACCACGCGCAAGTCAGTCGGCGTACGCTGAGCCGAACGCATGGCGGTAATCGGCGTGTTCGAGGCGTTGACGTTCAGCGGAGCACCGAGGGTGGCGCCATTGATGTCGATGACCAGTCGATCCGGGGATGTCAGGGTGAAGACGCTGTGCTGCACCGGCCCTGTCAGGTCAAACACCAGTCGTGTGTTGTCCGGCGCCCGCCACAGGCGAACACTGTTGACCTTTGTCTCGGCCACAGCATCGACGGTCACCGCCAAAAACAACAACCCTACGGCAGCTACCATCGCGCGAAAGCGCATACCAGACCCCATCATTTAATTGGATTCCAATGCCAAAGCGGCACACCAGGACTCGCCACGCGGGCCTTGGGACAAAATTTTCAGCGAGCGACCGCTGTCTTGCGTGCTAATGGTAATGGTCAGGTCGGGCTTTGGCAAAAAGCCTGCACCCTTCTGGGGCCATTCGATCAAGCATAGTGCGTCATCTTCGAAGTAGTCACGAATACCGAGGTACTCGAGTTCTTCAGGATCGACCAGTCGATAAAGGTCGAAATGGAAGGCGCGGATGTCGCCGATCTCGTAAGGCTCGACCAGTGTGAACGTCGGACTTTTTACCGCACCCACATGCCCCAACCCACGGATAATGCCCCGGGACAGCGTGGTTTTGCCCGCGCCCAGATCCCCTTCCAGAAAAATCAGACCATGCCCCTCCGTGGTTTTTGCGATGTAGGCGCCGAACGCGGTCATCGCTTCTTCATCAGCCAGGTACAGGGTTATTTCAGACACGGTGCTTGCTCCTCCAACAACTGACGAATGGCTGGAATCAGATCACTGGCCGCCAGCCCACGGCCCGATTTACCTTCCTGCGCGCCTGCATTGGCATGCAGCCAGACGCCTAGGCACGCCGCCTCGAATGCAGTCATGCCCTGAGCGCGCAGCGCGCCGATCAGCCCGGCGAGAACATCGCCCAAACCGGCGGTGGCCATGGCGGGATGCCCCTGATGACACACTGCCAGACGCCCGTCCGGACTGGCAATCAGGCTGCCGGCGCCTTTCAAGACCACCACCGCTGCATATTTTTTGCTCAACGCGTGCGCCGCGGCCGGGCGGTCGGCCTGCACGTCGGCCGTCGATACTCCCAGCAACCGCGCCGCTTCGCCGGGATGCGGGGTGATCACGCAATCCTTGGGTAGATTCACGCATTGCTCAGACAACAGATTCAACGCATCGGCATCCCAGACTTGCGGCAGAGGCGCATTGGCCGCTGCCGACAGCAGACTGCGCCCCCAGGCCGCCTGCCCCAGACCTGGGCCGACGACTAAAACAGAAACCTTTTCGAGCAAGCCCATCAACTGATTGGCCGAGGAAGTGCCGAGCACCATGGCTTCGGGAATTCTGGCCAACGCGGCGGGCACGTGTTCGGTGCGAGTGGCGACCGAAACCATGCCGGCGCCACTGCGCAAGGCACTTTGTGCGCTCAGCAGGATGGCGCCACCGAAGCCACGATCACCACCCATCAACAATACGTGGCCGAACTGGCCCTTGTGAGCCGTCAAAGCACGTGACGGCAGACGAGGCATATTGCTGGCGTTGAGGCGACGGGCACTGGTAGCGATCCCGTTCAGCAGTTCCGGTGCGGCTTGCAGATCGTTGAATACCAGCTCGCCGACCACATCAGCCGCATCACCGGTGAACAGGCCGACCTTCAAGCCGATGAAGGTCACGGTCAAATCTGCCCGCACTGCGGCACCGAGCAATCGACCGGTGTCCGCGCACAGCCCCGAAGGAATATCCACTGCCGCCACCGGCAAGCCGCTGGCGTTGATCGCTGCGATCACGCTGGCATACGGCTCGCGAACCTCACCACTCACACCCGTGCCGAGCAACGCATCCAGCACGATTCCGCGCAATTGGGCGTGCGCGGTCCACGCCTGCACGTCGACACCTTCGGCGACCGCGTCAGCGTGGGCCCGCGCCGCATCGCCTTGCAAACGCTGGGGTTCACCCGCCGCCAGCACGCGCACTTGCCAACCGGCCCGCTGCGCAAAAAGCGCCACCAGATAACCATCGCCGGTATTGTTGCCATGCCCGGCGACCACACTCAATTCGTTCGCGGTTGGCCACTGACGCACCAGCGCGCGCCAAGTCGCGCGCGCGGCACGCTGCATCAGTTCGAAGCCCGGCGTGCCGGCCGCAATCAGGCTCGCATCGATGGCGCGCACTTGCGCGGCGCTGTACAGCGCGTCGGGTAAATCATCTTTAGTGTGCGGCATGCGTCTTCGGGCTCCGATGTCTGGCAGAATTATACGCACCTCAGCTCCGGTTTCTCTCGCCTCATGCCCGCTATTACCACAGACCTGCCCGCCCTCGCCCAATCCGTCAAGGACTGGGGCCGCGAGCTGGGCTTTCAGCAAGTCGGCATCAGTGGCCTCGACCTTGCCGAGCATGAGCAGCATTTGCAGCGCTGGCTCGACGCTGGCTACCACGGCGAAATGGACTACATGGGCGCCCACGGCAGCAAACGCTCGCACCCGGAAGAACTGGTGCCGGGCACATTGCGCGTGGTTTCCCTGCGCATGGACTACCTGCCGGGCGATACCGAAATGGCCAAACGCCTGGCGGAGCCGGAAAAAGCCTACGTCTCGCGTTATGCCTTGGGCCGCGATTACCACAAATTGATCCGTAAACGCGTGCAACAACTGGCAGAAAAGATTCAAGCCGTGATCGGTCCGTTCGGCTACCGTGCGTTTGTCGACAGCGCGCCGGTACTGGAAAAAGCCATCGCCGAGCAGGCCGGGCTGGGATGGATCGGCAAAAACACGTTGGTGTTGAATCGCAAGGCCGGCAGTTATTTCTTCCTTGCCGAACTGTTCGTCGATCTGCCGCTGCCGGTTGATCCGCCGCACACCAGCGAACATTGCGGCCGCTGCACCGCGTGCCTGGATATCTGCCCGACCAACGCCTTCGTCGGCCCCTACGTGCTGGACGCCCGACGCTGCATTTCCTACCTGACCATCGAACTGAAAAGCGCGATTCCTGAAGAGCTGCGACCCTTGATCGGCAATCGCGTGTTCGGTTGCGACGATTGCCAGATCGTGTGCCCATGGAACCGCTTCGCCCGCCCCTCCGGGGAAAGCGACTTCAAGCCACGGCACAATCTGGACAATGCCGGGCTGGCGCAATTATTCATGTGGGATGAAGAGAAGTTTTTAAGCAGCACCGAAGGCTCACCGTTGCGGCGCGCAGGGTATGAACGCTGGCTGCGTAATCTGGCGGTTGGGCTGGGTAATGCGCCATCGAGCATTCCGGTGCTGGAAGCACTCAAGGCGCGGCGCGACTACCCCTCTGAATTGGTCCGGGAACACGTCGAGTGGGCCCTTAAGCAACACGGCCTCGCGTAGCAGCTGCCGAAGGCTGCGTTCGAGGCCTAAGGACTCGCGTTGACAGTAACGGCTGCTGCGCAGCCGGACGCAGCCTGCGGCAGCTGCTACAGGGAACGAGCCGGGGTCAGGTTTCGTCGTTGTAAACGAATTTGGGCATTTCCCAGTGGAAACGGATCGCCAGCAATCGCAGCAAAAATCCACCGAACAGCGTGACCAGAATGGCCTGTTCGCCCGGTAATTGCAGATAGAGACACAGCATGTAGCACCATGCTGCCGCAAACGAGACGCTGGCGTAGAGTTCGCGGCGGAAGATCAGCGGAATGTCGTTGCAGAAGATGTCGCGAAGGATCCCGCCGAAGACACCCGTAATGACGCCGCTGACCGACGCCACCAGCATGCCGTGGCCCATTTCCAGTGCGGTCATGCAGCCGATCAAGGTGAATGCCACCAGTCCCACAGCGTCGAGCACAAGGAACAGCGAGCGCAGGTGACGCATCCAGCGTGCGGCGAACACGGTGAACATCGCTGCGATGGACGTCAGCACCAGGTATTCCGGGTGTTTGACCCAGGTCAGCGGGTAGTGGCCGAGCAGTACGTCACGCACCGACCCGCCACCGAGCGCCGTGATGCAGGCGATCAGCACCACACCAAACCAGTCCATGCCGCGACGCCCGGCAGAGAGGGCACCGGTCATGGCTTCGGCGGTGATGGCGATCAGGTAAAGCATCAGCAACATGGTGGCGGTCCTTGCGGGAAGGCGCGCAGTCTAGCCATTAAGTTGCGGCACCAAAAGAGGGCGTCGAAGCATTGCCACATTCCTGTGGCGAGGGGGCTTGCCCCCGTTCGGCTGCGAAACAGCCGTAAACCTGCAAATGCGTTGCCACTGAAAGAATGCAGGGGAGTGCTTCGCACTCCTACGGGGGCAAGCCCCCTCGCCACAAAAGCCTGCGCCGCCAATCAGAACTTGATGAAATGCTTGCGGTAATGCTGCAGCTCAGCGATCGATTCACGGATGTCGTCCAGCGCCAGGTGCGTGCTGCCCTTCTGGAAACTGTCGCGCACGCTCGGCGCCCAGCGAGCGGCGAGCTCTTTCAAGGTCGAAACGTCGAGATTGCGGTAGTGGAAATAGCTTTCCAGCGATTTCATATGCGTATAGAGGAAGCGACGGTCCTGGCAGATGCTGTTGCCGCAGATCGGCGACTTGCCCTTCGGCACCCACTTCTCCAGGAAAGCGATGGTTTCGGCTTCGGCCTCGGCCATGCTGATGCGGCTGTCGCGAACACGTTGGGTCAGGCCCGAACCACCATGTTGGCGGGTATTCCATTCATCCATGCCGGCGAGGATTTCGTCGCTGTGGTGAATGGCAATCACCGGACCTTCGGCAAGGGTGTTCAGGTCACTGTCGGTGACAATGGTGGCCATCTCGATGATGACGTCGGTATCAGGGTTCAGACCGGTCATTTCCAGGTCGATCCAGATCAGATTCTGCGGGTTTTGCATGTGTCGGCTCCTAGGCAATGCTGCGCAGTTTAGCCTAGGCCGGTGGCCGGGCGTGCTAAACTCGCGGCCGTTTTACCTAATCGCTGCATTCTTGATACGGAACACCCATGGCCAAACGCCAACTCAATCGTCGTCAAAACTGGCGCATCGAAAAGATTCAGGGCGAGCGCGCTGCCCGCGCCGCCAAACGCGAGTCCTCGGCAGTCGAGGCACTTGAGGGCGGCGACCTGGGTCCGGAACAGACCGGCCTGGTGATCGCGCACTTTGGTGTCCAGGTCGAAGTCGAAGCGCTCGAAGGCGAGCTGGCTGGCGAGGTATTCCGCTGCCATTTGCGCGCCAACCTGCCTGCGCTGGTGACCGGCGATCAGGTGGTCTGGCGTGCCGGCAACCAGGGCATCGGTGTGATCGTGGCGCAACTGCCGCGTAAAACCGAGCTCTGCCGCCCGGACAGCCGTGGCCAGCTCAAGCCTGTGGCAGCCAACGTCGACATGATCGTCATCGTCTTCGCGCCCTTGCCAGAACCGCACGCCAACCTGATCGATCGATATCTGGTCGCGGCCGAGCACGCCGGTATTCGGCCGCTGCTGCTGCTGAACAAATTCGACCTGATCGACGAGCAAAACGCCCCGGCGTTGAACGCACTGTTGGCGGTCTATCGCACGCTGGGTTATCCGGTACTGGAAGTCTCGGCGCACCACGGCAATGGCATGGAGCAACTGCAGGAACAACTGGACGGACGTATCAGCGTGTTCGTCGGTCAGTCCGGCGTCGGCAAGTCGTCGCTGGTCAACAGCCTGCTGCCGGAAGTCGAAACCCGCGTCGGCCCGCTGTCCGAGCTGTCCGGCCAGGGCACTCACACGACGACGACCGCGCGTTTGTTCCACTTCCCCGGTGGCGGCGAGTTGATCGACTCCCCGGGCATTCGCGAATTCGGTCTTGGCCATGTCAGCCGCGCCGACGTCGAAGCGGGCTTCATCGAGTTCAACGACTTGATCGGCACCTGCCGCTTCCGTGACTGCAAGCACGACCGCGAACCCGGTTGCGCCCTGCTCAAGGCGCTGGAAGAAGGCCGCGTCCAGCAGCAACGGATGAACAGCTACCGCTCGATCATCGCCAGTTTGCCTGAAAGCAGCTATTAAACAGACGCACTCCCCGCCCCGACACTGACGGGCGGGGAGCTGCTCGCTGCACCCTGCAAATCCCCCATGAATTCAACGTCAGAAATTTCTGTAGGGCTTTCGCACGCCTGCATGTAGGACAACTCTCTTTCTCCGCCAAAGCCTTGTGACGGTCGTTCAACTGCATACATTCAGTCCCTATTCGCACTTGGCGAGACCGAGGGATATCCATGCAGACCTATCAGTTGCTCATCAATCACAACAGCGTCTTCGGCGCCATTCGCCTGCACATGGTGGTGTAACCATGCGCAAAGGACTGTTCATCGGCATCAACCATTACACGCAGGTGTCACCACTGAGTGGCTGCACCAACGACGCGATGGCCATGGCGTCAGTGCTGGAACGCCACGCCAACGGTCGGCCGAACTTCAACAATAAAGTGCTGACGTCGGCGGAGGAAAATCTCACTCACCTGTATTTGAAGGAGCAGATCCAAAGCCTGTTCTCCGGCGATTGCGATGTGGCGCTGCTGTATTTCGCCGGGCACGGTCAGTTTGATACCAGCATTGATGAAGGCCTGCTGATTCCTCAGGACTTCGGTCAGGGTGTCGAAGGCATTCGCATAAGCGATGTCTTGAAATGGGCGGAGGATGCCACTCACATCAAGAACAAAATCATCATTCTCGATTGCTGCCAGGCCGGTGCCGCCGCGGCCATGCGCGGTTTGCGCGGTGGCAGCAGTGTCATCAGCGAAGGCTTGACCATTCTCACTGCCTGCAAAAAAGACCAGTTGGCGATGGAAGGCAGAGGCCACGGCGTATTCACCGATTTGCTACTGCAGGCGCTGCATGGCGGAGCCGCCAATGTGTTGGGCAAGGTCACGCCCGGCAGCGTCTATTCGTTCGTCGACAATGCGCTGGGTGCGTGGGAGCAGCGCCCCGTGTTCAAGACCAATGTGTCGCAATTTGTGCCATTGCGCGAAGTCACGCCGCTGATCCCCGAAGAAACCCTGCGCAAGCTCAAGGACTGGTTCCCGGATCCCGCGTTCGTCTATCCGCTCGACCCGAGCTACGAACCGACGGCGACCGATTTCGACCCCGACAACGGAGAAATCTTCAGTCAGCTGCAAAAGTGCAACCGCCACAGCCTGATCGAACCGGTCGACGCCGAGCACATGTATTTCGCCGCGATGCAATCCACCGGCTGCCGCCTCACCGCGCTCGGCGCCTATTACCGCGAACTCGCAATCAAGGGACACTTCTGATGCCCGTCTTTATCAGCTACCGCCATACCGATCGCTTATACGCGATGACCATCAACGATCGCCTGGAGCGGGCGAACATCAAGACGTATCTCGATGTGCTGGATACCGAATCGCAGGTAACGGATGACATCACGGCGGTGATCACTCGCAACATTACTGAATGCACGCATTTGCTGGCTGTGGTGTCGCAGGAAACGGCGCAATCGTGGTGGGTGCCGTTCGAAATTGGTGAGGCTACGATCAGCAACCGCAGGATTTGCTCTTTCAAGATTGGCCATAGCGACTTGCCGCTGTACCTCGACAAGTGGCCGACGCTGAGTGGTGAGGCGGATATCAATTTCTTTATTGATGCTTATCGGGAGGAGACGCTTTCGAGCTGGTCGGGAATGGAGTCGTTTGAGTCGACTAGCAGTGTGTACCGTGATGCCGATGCGTTTCACGACAAGCTCAAGAACCGGATTCGCCGGGGGTTTTGATGGAGGGAACTGGACCGCAAGCCTAAGCGAAGGGCCGTACGTCAGCGGCGCTGGCGCTTGGTTACTTGGCGCTTCTCCAAGTGACCCGCCGTAAGGTCGGGACCAATTTCAGCCAATACCGCAGCACGGATATGTACACCCCTCAAAACGACCGTCGCCCGACACACCGCTATCGCGAGCAAGCTCTGCTCCTAAAGTTGGAACTGCGCCCGCGGCAAATCAGGTGGCCCACCAATCAAATCCCAACCCTACGGCTGCGCCGGCTCAACCGGCTTGGGCACAACATCATCAAACAGATTCAACCGCTCGCGAAGTTCATGCGCCGGCACCGGTTGCTGATCTTCGGGCAAGGCATTCGGGTCAACCGGTGGCGCCGATGTAGCTGGCGTACCCGGCTCCTCACCAGGCGCGCCCTCCCCCGGAATCGGCGTTGGGTCGGCACCTTGCGCACCTTCGATGGCGGCCTGTGCTTTTCTGGTCAGCACAACGATGTCGATACGACGATTGACCGGATTGAACGGGCTTTCCCGATCAAACAGCGCCGACGACGCATAACCCACCACGCGCGCCACTTGCGACTCCGGATAACTGCCGGCCAGCAATGCGCGGCGAGCAGCGTTGGCACGGTTGGCCGACAGTTCCCAGTTACCGAAATCACCGGTACCGGTGTACGGTTTGGCATCGGTGTGGCCGCTGATACTGATCTTGTTCGGCACCGCTTTGATGGTGTCGGCCATGGCCAGCAGGATGTCTTCAAAATAAGGTTTCAAACGCGCACTGCCCGAGTCGAACATCGGCCGGTTCTCCGCGTCCATGATCTGAATGCGCAAACCGTTCGGCGTGATCTCGAATAGGATCTGATCCTTGAATTTCTGCAGCTGAGGATTCTCGTCAACCTTGTTCTGCAACTCTTGCAGCAGCAACTCGAGACGTTCCTTCTCGACCATTTCGGCCATCCCCTCGACCTGCTCGGTGTCGACGGTAACCTTGTCCGGCTGAGGCTGCGATTGCACTTCAGGATTGAGCGTGTTCTCGGGTGCCAGCGTCGGCGAGCCACCCAGGTCGATGATGTACGGCGTGCCGCTTTCGGAAAAGCCGACAGGGTCTTTGAAGTAACCGGCGATGGCTATCTTCTGTTCCGGCGTCGCGGTAGACAGCAGCCACAGCACCAGGAAGAACGCCATCATCGCCGTCGCAAAGTCCGCGAAGGCGATTTTCCAGGCCCCCCCGTGATGCCCACCGGCGATGCGCTTGATGCGCTTGATGATTATCGGCTGGTTATTTTCCATTACTTAACGTCCGCGCACCGCTTGTTCCAGCTCGGCGAAGCTAGGACGGTGTGCCGGGTAAAGAACCTTGCGACCGAATTCCACCGCCAATGACGGCGGCATGCCGGAGGCCGACGCGACCAGCGAGGCCTTGATGGCTTCGTAGATGTTCAACTCTTCCTTGGCATCGTGCGCCAGGGAAGTGGCCAGCGGACCGAAAAAGCCGTACGCCGCGAGGATACCGAAGAAGGTGCCCACCAGCGCTGCACCCACGTGCATGCCGATGGCGGCCTGGTCGCCTTCGCCCAAGGAGGCCATGGTGACCACGATGCCCAATACCGCCGCAACGATACCGAACCCCGGCAGGGCATCGGCAATACCGTTGACCGCATGAGACGGATGTTCGAGGTCTTCCTTGAGGCTGTAGAGCTCCATGTCGAACAGGCCTTCCAGCTCATGCGGGGCCATGTTGCCGGATGACATGATGCGCAGGTAATCGCAAACGAAAGAGGTCATGCGCTCATCTTTGAGCACTGACGGGTACTTGGCGAAAATCGGGCTAGCCGAGGCATCTTCAATGTCTCCTTCGATCGCCATCATGCCTTCGCGGCGGCTTTTGTTGAGGATCTCGTAAACCAGTCCCAACACTTCCAGGTAAAAGGCGTGGTTGAATCGCGAGCCGAACATGCTCAAGGATTTCTTGAGCACGTGCATGGTCATGTAGCTGGGGTTGGCCTGCAGGAATGCACCAAGGGCCGCACCACCGATGATCAGCACTTCGAAGGGCTGGACCAGGGCGGCAATCTTGCCGTGGGAGAGCACGTATCCGCCAAGCACACTCGCGAATACGACGATGATGCCGATTATTTTAGCCATAGGTAGGGGAGCACTTACTGAGTCGGGTTCAAGGTCATATTCGGAAGCTGAAAAATCTCTTCTTCTCCTTATCGGCAAAACTGCGCCAGACTATAGCCCGTTCAGGCGAAAAGCCAATTTGGCCCACTCCGGGTATCGGTAAAGCAGACGAAGATTGCGTCCAACCATGGCTAATGAAACGAACGTTACAACGCCGAAACCGAGCACACTCGAAGGCTGGATCAAGCTGCTCGACGGCGTCCGCCTGCCGGTTCCGCAAGCCAGCCACGACCGTGTTTGCAAGGCCATTGGCGACCATCGCAGTTCGCTGCGCGATATCGCCGACCTGATGCAGGAGAGCCCTGCCCTTGCGTTGAGCGTGATTCGTGAAGCCAATCGGCACACGCATGGCAGCATGACCGAACCGGCGGAAAATCTTGAAGTGGCGATCAATAGGCTCGGCCTCAAGCGCACTGAAGAACTGCTCGCACGCCTGCCGGCCCAGCCTCAATCAGAAATCCCGATCGCCCTTCGCCAACTGCAATTGATCAGCCAGCACGCGACTCAGCAAGCCAATGGTTTTTTTGCCGCCCGCCTGGCGCGGTTGTGGCAGGACATTCACTGGGGCAGCCTGCTGTTTCTTTCGCCGTTGTGGCCGATGGCGCTGACTCACCCCAAGCTGCTTGAAGAATGGGAACTGCGGGTCATTCATAAAGGTGAATCGGCGCGCAAGGTCGAGCAACAGTTGTTCGGCGTGCGTCTGCTGGCGATTTGTCAGGCACTGGTGGACGCCTGGCACTTGCCGATCTGGGTGCAGCAGGGTTATCGGCTGTTGCTCAGCGAGCAGCGTGAATTGGTCAAAGTGCTGCGCATTGCGCGTGACAGCGACCATCCGCTGCGCCAGCAGAACCGCCTCGACGACGACCCGACCCTGCGGCGCTGGCTCAATCAACCGGCCAATACCGTATTGCTGGCCAATGGCCTGGCCCTGTCGGCGCAACAGGCATGGGACAGCCCCCACAGTGAGCGCTGGCAATACCTGACCAGTCTCTACCTGCAAGTGCCGATGGACGATGTTCTTCAGCAGTTGCATCAACAAGCCGCCAACAGCGCGCGTCAACATGCGATGGCTGATCTCTGGCACCCGGCCGTTGCCCTGCTCTGGCCGACAGGCACCCATCGCGTCCATCCCGGCATGCGGCCCGCTGCGGCGCCGAGCTCTGTCGACCTGGCGCAGTGGCGCAAACAATGTGCCGAGCTGTTGGTCGAGCCGAGTCGTTTCACCAACGCCATGCACCTGACCTCCTCAGCCCGCGATGCCTTGGTGGCCTGCGGCATGCGTCGAGTGATGATTTTGATGGCCGACCGCACGCACGCCAATTTGCGTGTGCACCAGATCGCCGGTTTGCCAAAAGACGCCGCTAACCTGAATTTTGTAGTGAGCCAGAGCAAGGTGTTGCAACGTCTGCTTTCGCAACAGGCGCAGGTACGTCTGACCCCGGACAACACCGCGCAATTTTCCGCGCTGATGCCCGCCGGCCTGCGCTCGGCGTTTGCCGGCGAACACTTGCTGATGCGCTCACTGGTCAACAATGGCCGCGTGATCATGATCGTGGTGGCTGATCAGGGCGGCGGGCCGTTCTGCGAGATTACCGTGCAGGCCTTCGGCAAAACCGCGCAGTGCATCGAGAAGGCCTTGCACAGCTTTAGCCACCGGGGCCAATGACCCTGCGTTACAATCCCCACTTTTGTGCTCTGGAGACCTCACATGTCTGACTTCTCTGGCTTGGCCCTGGTGATCGAGCCGAGCGACCTGCTCGCCCGCCTCGACGCCCGCGAGCTGATTCTGGTCGACCTGACCAGCAGCGCCCGCTATGCCGAAGGACATATTCCCGGCGCGCGTTTTGTTGATCCCAAACGCACGCAGCTCGGCCAGTTGCCGGCGCCCGGCCTGATGCCTCCGCCGGCCGCTCTCGAAGCGCTGTTCGGTGAACTGGGCCACCATAAGGACGCGGTCTACGTGGTCTATGACGACGAAGGCGGCGGTTGGGCGGGCCGGTTCATCTGGCTGCTGGATGTCATCGGCCACAAAAATTACCATTATGTGGATGGCGGCCTGCTCTCGTGGCTGGCGGAAGGCTTGCCACTGTCGACCGAAGTGCCTGCCCCGGCCGGTGGCCCAGTGAGCCTGACCCTGCACGACGAACCCACCGCCACTCGCGAATACCTGCAAAGCCGTCTTGGCGCTGCCGACCTGGCCGTGTGGGATGCTCGCGGGCCGCTGGAATATTCCGGTGAAAAAGTCCTCGCCGCCAAGGCAGGGCACATTCCCGGCGCGGTCAATTTCGAGTGGACCGCCGGCATGGATCAGGCGCGCCAACTGCGCATTCGCACCGACATGCCGCAGATCCTCGACCAACTCGGGATCAGCAAAGACAAAGAAATCATTACCCACTGCCAGACCCATCATCGCTCTGGCTTCACTTATCTGGTGGCCAAATCCCTCGGGTATCCGCGGGTCAAAGGCTACGCCGGCTCGTGGGGCGAATGGGGCAACCATCCCGACACCCCTGTAGAGATTTAAGGTTTTTAAAGGACAGTTCATGAAGAAGCGTTTGTTTATCCTCAGCCAATACCTGCTGCCTCATCACCTGCTTTCGCGATTGGCCGGCTGCATTGCCGAATGCCGCGTGCGCTGGTTCAAGAATGCCTTCACCGCGTGGTTCGCCAAGCGTTATCAGGTGGACATGTCGCAGGCGCTGGTCGAAGACCTGACCGCCTACGAGCATTTCAACGCATTTTTCACCCGCGCCCTGAAAGACGGCGCGCGTCCGCTGGACCCAACGCCAGGCGCGATTCTCAGCCCGGCCGATGGCGCGGTCAGCCAGCTCGGCCCGATCGAGCACGGTCGCGTGTTCCAGGCCAAGGGCCACAGCTTCAGCGTGCTGGAACTGCTGGGTGGCGACTCCGCAAACGCGGCGCCATTCATGGGCGGCGACTTTGCGACCATCTACCTGTCGCCGAAGGACTACCACCGCGTGCACATGCCGCTCGCCGGCACCCTGCGCGAAATGGTCTACATTCCGGGCCGGATCTTCTCGGTCAACCAGACCACCGCCGAAAACGTGCCGGAACTGTTCGCCCGCAACGAGCGTGTCGCGTGCATTTTCGACACCGAGCGTGGACCGATGGCCGTTGTGCTGGTCGGCGCAATGATTGTGGCGTCGATCGAGACCGTGTGGGCGGGTCTGGTTACACCACCAAAACGCGAATTGAAAACCTTCCGCTATGACGAAGCCGCTCGTGCGCCGATCCACCTGGAAAAAGGTGCAGAGTTGGGTCGCTTCAAACTCGGTTCGACGGCGGTCGTACTGTTCGGCCCGGATCAGGTGAAATGGGCGCAAGAGCTGGCAGCCGGTTCGCCGGTCCAGATGGGTCAGGGTCTGGGCCTGCCGCACGCTTGATTTCACCGCCGATGCGGTCCCATGTAGGGGGTGCTGCAGGCTGTGATCGTTTGATCTTCGCTTTAAATGCGAAAGATCGCAGCCTGCGACAGCTCCTACCGTTCCGATTCTGCTATGGTTTTCGGCATGAATGACACAATTCCCCATCTCCTGCTCCGAGCGCCGATCCCGACGCAAACGCGTCTGTCGTTCTGCGAAGCCACGCCGCGCGATCTGAAACGCTGGATCGCCAACCTGCCCAAAGCCAACATCGGCGAGACCGCTCGCCTGCTTTACCAGGGCTTGAGCGAACTCAACCAATTGCTGACGCCCAGCGACAACCGCTTGCAAATGCTCGAATTGCTGCGGCCCGAGGTGTATTACGTCTGCAAGCATCTGGAGCGGCATTTCCTGCACCAGGCGATTGTGCTCGACGACCGTTCGCGCAAGATCGCCAACCTGTGCCAGGCGCTGCAGAGTCACCTGGCGATTGGCTATAAACAGATCGTTGTGCGCATTGCCCCACGCTTCAGCAAGGACCGTGCAGCCTTGCTGATGCAAGCGCTGCAAAGGGCGATTCACTGCCTCAACGGCCCGCTGATCCGCGCTTCCCAGCTGTATTCCCCGGTACCGGAAGGTTTGTGGCTGGACCTGCATCAGCTTTATCGGATTGCCTGCACTCATCGCCTTCAGCATGTCAGCGTGCGGGATGAGCTGGCCAGCCAGACTCATCAACTGAGCGTCGAACAGACTTATGTGGCAGCACTGCTGCTGGGCGCTGGGCGCTGCAATCAGTTGCGCCAGAACCAGATTGCGCGGCTGGCAGAAGTGCTGGAACCGTGGAGTCAGTGGCTCAAGCTGCAACCGGACAAACCCGCCGTCGGCCTGTTCGCTGTCGCCCCGGACCTCGATATCGGGCCGCGCTACCGAACAAAGTTTCGCGCCGAGCAGCAGGAGACATTGCTTGGTATTGATCCGCAGCCGCTGGTCGCGGCCATCGAAGCCTACTTGCAGAAAACCGACAGCATCACGCCGCTGCCGGTGCCAGCAGGCTTGAGTACGGACACATTGCAGCACCTGCACGCAGCTTGGGGCCAGGCGGCCGAACGCAGCTTTCAGCGCACAGCCAGCCAAGGCACGTTGAATGTGTGCGTGGGCATGAGCGCGCTGCATTTCTATCTGGGTGGCCAACGCTCCTTCAGCGACATCCTGAAAAACCCCGTATCCCGTCCTGCGCAGTTCGCCGCGACATCGCCGAACAGTCGGGAAAAGGATCAATGGAACCAGGCTTTCGATGCTGCGCCCCTCGGCACCGCAGATGCTTTATTGCCTTACGAAGAAATCGAATACTCGCAGCTGCAGAATGATGACAGCCATGATGCGGCCGACCGCAATCGGCAATTCCCGACCTACGTGCTTCCGATAGTCAATCATAGCCCTGGCGGTTATTGCCTGGCATGGCCCGGCGCAGTACCTGCCGAGTTGCAGGCCGGGGAAATGGTTGGCATTGAGGATTCCGCCGGGCAAGGCTGGAGCATTGCCGTGGTGCGCTGGATTCGTCAGGTCCGTGGTGGCGGCACGCAAATGGGCATCGAGCAAGTCGCGCCCTACGCTGAACCCTGCGGGCTGCAACTGGTGCGCACGCGCGACGATCACAGTCAGTATCTACGGGGGCTGTTATTGCCGGCGATCAGTGCGATCGACCTGCCCGCGACGCTACTGGCGCCGCGACTGCCGTTTGAGGAAGGCAACAAGGTTGTGATCAACACCAACGGTGAAGAGCGCCGCGCCGGACTGGACAGGCGGGTGGCGAGCACCAACAGCTTCAACCAGTTCGCCTATCGCTCGCTGGAAACCGCCAGAAACGAAAACGCCGCGGGTGGCGGCGTGGTCAGTGCGGAAGAAGATTTTGATTCGTTGTGGAAGACACTCTGAGGTGAGCCCGAGCCTGCGGTGATGCTATTCGCGAGCAGGCTCGCTCCCATAGAATCTCCGGTGTGCACACTATCTGCCTCACACGGCAGAATCCTGTGAGAGCGAGCTTGCTCGAAGAGGCCCGCTCAAGCGATCAAGAATTCAGAGCTGCCCGTCCCGATCCCGAAAGCCCAGCAAATACAACACCCCATCCAGCCCCAACGTGGAAATCGCCTGCTTCGCCGATTGCTTCACCAGCGGCTTGGCGCGAAATGCCACGCCCAGCCCGGCAATCGCCAGCATCGGCAAATCGTTGGCGCCGTCGCCGACCGCAATGGTCTGCTCCAGCCGCAAGCCTTCCTTGTGCGCCAGCTCTTTCAACAAATCAGCCTTGCGCTGCGCATCGACAATCGGCTCGACCGCGACGCCGGTGACCTTGCCGTCGACCACTTCCAGCTCGTTGGCGAACACGTAATCGATGCCCAGTTTGGCCTGCAATTGCTTGGCAAAATAAGTGAAACCACCCGACAGGATCGCAGTTTTGTAGCCCAGCCGCTTGAGCTCGGCGAACAGGGTTTCGGCACCTTCAGTCAGGCGCAGCGAAGCGCCGATGGAGTCCAGCACGCTGACGTCCAGCCCCTGCAAAAGCGCAAGACGCTCCTTGAAACTGGCACGAAAATCCAGCTCGCCGGCCATGGCCCGCTCGGTGATGGCAGAAACCTGCTCCCCCACACCGGCCGCTTTCGCCAGTTCGTCGATGACCTCGGCTTCGATCAGCGTCGAGTCCATGTCGAACACCGCCAGACGCCGGTTGCGGCGAAACAATGAATCTTCCTGAAATGCGATGTCGACGTTCAATTCCTGCGCGACGCTGAGAAATTCGGCGCGCAGTGCCTGGGCGTCCGCCGCTTCGCCGCGCACGGAAAACTCGATGCAACCCTTGCCCTTGTCGGCCGGGGTGTCCAGCGGCATACGCCCGGACAAACGATCGATGTGATCGATGTTCAGGCCATATTTGGCGGTGATCGAACTGACGCGCTGCAATTGCTCGGCCGTCACTTTGCGCGTCAACAGGGTGACGATGTGGCGCTTCTTGCCCTGATTGCCGACCCACTGCTGGTAATCCTCTTCGGACACCGGCGTGAAACGCACCTGCTGATCGAGCTCATAGCCCTTGAACAGAATGTCCTTGAGCACCGACTTGCCTTGATCGGTATCGGGAATCTCAACGAGGATGCCGAACGACAGGGTGTCGTGGATCACCGCCTGACCGATGTCGAGAATGTTCACACCACCCTGGGCCAGAACACCAGTAATGGCCGCAGTCAGACCCGGACGGTCGACTCCCGTGATGTTTATCAGGACGATTTCGCGCAAGGCGCACCCCCGCAGGTGGAAAAAAACCGCATTCTACCCACTTTCAGTGACCATCGGGCACCGTCAACGCTTTGCCGGTACTGGGCCTGTCGCTATACTGCGCGTCAACTTCACGGACAAAGAGCCGAGCTCAAGTGAACCGGCCCACGCCAGTAAAAACCGATAACTTCTTTCTGCTGATCTTCCGTGCACTGCGTCATCGCCGTGTACCGATTGCATTGCGCATCGCCAGCCATAACGTGATCCTGGTCGCTCTGGCCCTGGTGATCTATGCCTGTGTGATGGGTTTGCAGTTCAAGCAGGCCATGCACGAACAGGCCGATGCGCTGGGCGAAAGCCTGACCACGCAGACCGCCACTTCGGCGACCGAGCTGTTGGTGTCCAACGACATCCTCAGCCTCAACGTGCTGCTCAACAACCTGACCAAAAACAAGCTGGTGGCCCACGCGGCCATCTATAGCCCGGATAACCGCATCCTCGCCGAAGCCGGTCAGCGCCCCAAGCACAGCCTGTTGGGCGAAGCCGAGGGCATGTATCAGAGCAAGATCACTTTTCAGGACGTAACCGCCGGGCAGCTACGCATCAGTCTGGACATGGATCAGTTCCAGCAGCCGATGACCATCAGCCTGCAGAGCATGGGCATCCTCAGCGCCATTCTGCTCGCACTGGCGCTGGCCTTGAGCTTGCGTCTGGGTCGCAACCTGACCACACCGCTGATGCAATTGCGTGTCTGGCTGCGCAACATCGACGAATACACCCCGGGCACCGGGCGTCAGGACGAAATCGGTGACCTGGCTCGCCAGCTGCACGCCAACTACGCGCCGGAACCGGTCGAGCCGGAACCCGAGCCAGAGCCTGAGTATGACGATGTCGAGGACGACGAAGATGCCGATTCGGCCTTCGAAGTGCGCAACCTGCGCGATCCGAGCTTTGACGAGAGTCGTCCGGTAGCGGCGTTGAAACCTGCACCCAAGCGCGTCGTCAGCACCGTTGAAGATAACGATGACGACGAAGACCCTTTCGCCGATCTGCGTGACGTGTCCGTCGACAGTGCGCCGAAACCGCTGGTGAAACCGCAGCCATCGAATGTGCCGCAACACAGTGCCGTGCTTGCCGTGCAACTGGGCGCTCAGGATCAGCTGCGTCGTTTGCCGCGCGCTCGCCTGGAAGAACTGCTCAAACGTTATCGTGATTGTCTCGATCAGGCTGCCTCGTTGTACGAGAGTGAATTGCACACGCTCAACGATGGCAGCACGCTGATGCTGTTCCACAGCGAAAACAGCGGCGACGATTACCTGACCAATGCAATTTGCTGCGGTGAACTGCTGCGGGCGCTGGGCCATCAGTTGCAGATCGAAGTCGCTGACAGCGGCATTACCCTGCAATTGCAGTTGGGTTTGACCTTGGGTGACGAGTTGTTCGGCCTGAGCCAGATCGACCTGCTGCTGACCGAACCGGCCCAGGATGCCTTGGCCCTGTCGCAACACAGCCGTAACCTGCTGCTGGTGGAACGCAAGATCAATGACGACCCGCTGATCCGCCAACGCGCGCGGATCCGCCCGATCGCCAGCCCTGAAGGTGCTTGCTGCGTAGAGCGCTTGATGGAGCCGTACCCATCGATGCTGGAACGACAATTGGCGCGGATGCACGAGCGCCGCGCTTAAGCCAAAGCCCTGATGTGAAGAAGCCGGCAGACAAGTGATTGTCTGCGGGCTTCATTGTCGCCAGTACCGCCGCAATCGCTGGCAAGCCAGCTCCTACAGTGTTGCGTTGTTCACGCGATGTAGCGTTCAACACAGGACCTGTAGGAGCTGGCTTGCCAGCGATGAGGCCAGCACACACGATGAACATCTATCGCACAGAAAAAACAAAGCCCGCATCACTGCGGGCTTTGTTTTACATCCGATAACGTCAGAACCTGAACACTTCCATGTCCGTACGAATCGGCGATGCCATTGGAATCTTCGGCTGCTTGTCCTTTTCCGCCGCCGGCGCTGCAGGTTTGGCAGCGGGTTTGCGGGTTTCGGCAATCGGTGGCTGGTTGGCCAGTGGCTTGAGCGCTACTGCCAACTGCTCTGCCAGACGCTGCAGCAACAAACCTTGTGCCTGAACCTGAGCAGCCGTGCCGCCTGCATGTTCTTCCTGCAGGTGAACGATGCGGTTATCGCGCACTTTGCCGCGACGATCGATCAAACGCCATTGTGCATCAAGGATCGCCGGCTGCGACTCACCTGAATCCAGACGAGTAATACTCAACAGAACCTGAACATCCGGAGTGAAGCCAGCGGTTGCCGGCGACAGCACCACGCGCTGACTGTCCAGA
This sequence comes from Pseudomonas sp. TMB3-21, assembly GCF_054898145.1. Lineage (NCBI taxonomy): Bacteria > Pseudomonadati > Pseudomonadota > Gammaproteobacteria > Pseudomonadales > Pseudomonadaceae > Pseudomonas > Pseudomonas sp. TMB3-21. Next base: position 1,073,879 of record NZ_CM142718.1, read on the forward strand.
TGCCCCGCGACCTGGCGCAGCAACAGTTGATCGATGTCGGCAGACAGGCTGCCAGCCCAGCGTCCGTCGGTGGCGGCCTGCAGGCTGCCATCCGCCTGACGCTGCAGCAGGGTTTCGCGCTGCAGATAATCAGCAACAGTGACCGGACCCAGCAAAACCGCCATACCTTTGCTTTGCGCAGGCGGCGTCGGACTACCGCTATCCAGCTGATACAGCGACACCGGCTGATGTACGCTGCAACCCGCCAGGCCAAGAACGCCGGCGAGCATCAAGATAAAAGGAAGGCGCAGAGCAGTCATCGTCCCATCCCGGTGGCCGCCACAAGGCTGACCACAGTGAAAATACTCAATAAATATGAAGAACGCTCGGCCACGCCGGCGCTGGAAAGGACATATCATCCGTGAATATGTCTCCCGACTCCAGCGCCAAAGCATCGATCCAAGCGTTATTTCGCAGATCGGGTGCTCTAGGAGAGCGCTCTCGGCTAATTGAGGTTTTCGACGAGCAGTGCATCCACTCGCTGGAAGCCACGTGGCAATTTGTTACCGCGACGGCCTCGCTCGCCTTTGTAATGTTCAAGGTCGTCCGCTTTAAGCGACAAGGTACGTTTACCGGCCTGCAGCACCAAGGTGGCGCCTTCCGGTAAAACCGCGATGTCGGTGACGTATTCTTCGCGGCTGGCCACGCGTTCACCGGAAATTCCGATGATCTTGTTGCCCTTGCCCTTACCCAATTGTGGCAGATCGCTGATCTTGAAGATCAACAGGCGACCTTCGGTCGTGACCGAGGCCAACCAGTTGTTCTCGCGATCGGTCACCGGGCGCGGCAGGATAACCTTGGAATTGTTCGGCAGACTCAACAGGGCCTTGCCGGCCTTGTTTTTCGCCTGGAAGTCTTCACCCTTGACTACAAACCCGTAACCGGCATCGGAGGCGATAACATACAGCGAATCGTCTTCCGGCATCAGCACGCACTCGAAACTTGCGCCCGGCGGCGGCGTCAGACGGCCGGTCAACGGTTCGCCCTGGCCACGGGCCGAAGGCAACGTGTGCGACGGTACAGAATAACTGCGCCCGGTGGAGTCTATAAATACCGCGAACTGGTTGGAACGCCCGGGCGCCAGTGCTTTGAAACCGTCCCCGGCCTTGTAGGAAAGCCCGGTGGCATCGATGTCATGCCCTTTGGCGGAGCGAACCCAGCCTTTTTCCGACAGCACGACCGTCACCTTCTCGTTCGGCAGCAGGTCGTGCTCGGTCAGTGCCTTGGCTTCCGCACGCTCGACGATAGGCGAACGGCGGTCATCACCGTAGGTTTCCGCGTCTTTGATCAACTCGGTGCGCACCAGTTTTTTCAGCTTGGCTTCGCTGCCCAGCAGGGCTTGCAGCTTGGCTTGCTCCTTGAGCAGTTCATCCTGCTCGGCACGCAACTTCATCTCTTCCAGTCGCGCCAACTGGCGCAAACGGGTGTCGAGAATGTAGTCGGCCTGGATTTCGCTGAGGGCGAAACGCGCGATCAATGCGGCTTTGGGATGCTCCTCGGTACGGATGATGTGGATCACTTCATCCAGGTTGAGGTATGCAATCAACAAACCGTCCAACAGGTGCAGGCGACGCTCGACCTTGTCGAGGCGGAATTGCAGGCGGCGACGCACGGTCCGCACGCGGAATTCCAGCCATTCCACCAACAATGCACGCAGGTTTTTCAACTGCGGCTTGCCGTCCAGGCCAATGATGTTGATGTTGACCCGGTAGCTCGACTCCAGCTCGGTGCTGGCGAACAGGTGCTGCATCAGCGCGTCGTGGTCGAAGTTTTTCCGTGCACCCGGGATGATCACGATGCGGCATGGGTTTTCGTGATCGGATTCATCACGCAAGTCGGCAATCTGCGGCGCCTTGGACGGCTTGGCCTGCATCATGGCTGCGATCTGTTCCAGCACCTTGGCGCCGGAAACCTGATGCGGCAGCGCGGTGACAATAATGTCGCCATCTTCAACGTGATACACGGCGCGCATACGCACCGAGCCACGCCCGGTTTCGTAGATTTTCAGCAGATCGGCGCGCGGCGTGATGATTTCCGCTTCGGTCGGATAATCCGGGCCCTGGATATGCTCGCAGAGTTGCTCAACCGTGGCTTTGGGCTCGTCGAGCAAGCGAACGCAAGCGGTCGCCACTTCGCGCAGGTTGTGCGGCGGCACATCGGTGGCCATGCCGACGGCAATGCCGGTGGTGCCGTTGAGCAGGATGTTAGGCAAACGCGCGGGCAACACCAACGGCTCGTCGAGGGTGCCATCGAAGTTCGGGCCCCAGTCCGCCGTGCCCTGGCCCAGCTCGCTGAGCAGCACTTCGGAATATCGCGACAGGCGTGCTTCGGTGTAACGCATGGCGGCGAAGGACTTCGGATCATCCGGCGCACCCCAGTTGCCCTGACCGTCGACCAGCGTGTAGCGGTAGCTGAACGGCTGGGCCATCAGGACCATGGCTTCGTAGCAGGCGGAGTCGCCGTGCGGGTGAAACTTGCCGAGCACGTCACCGACGGTCCGCGCCGATTTCTTGTGCTTGGAGTCGGCGTCCAGGCCCAGCTCGCTCATGGCGTAAATGATGCGCCGCTGTACCGGTTTCAGGCCGTCGCCGATATGCGGCAAGGCACGGTCCATGATCACGTACATGGAATAGTTGAGGTAGGCACTTTCGGTGAAGTCAGCCAGCGATCGGCGTTCAATGCCGTCTAAGCTGTCTGCAAGGATGTCGCTCATGCGGGCCTCATCGGTTCGTTGTCTGGCGCAGCAGCATGGTGCCACCGCGCTGGGTAAATTCAAGTTGGTTCAGTGCGCTCATGCCGAGCAGCACCTGGTTGCCTTCAAGGCCTGGCACGACAAGTCCGCGAATATCGCGCAGGACAATGTCGCCCAGTTGCAAACGCTGGATACGGGTTCGATAGCCCTCGGTTCGGCCACTGGCGGTGCTCAGGGTCACGGCGAAACCTTTCTCCAGCTTCAGCCGTTCGGCCAGGCTGCCGGGAATGGCGACATCGGTTGCCCCGGTATCCAGCATGAAATCCACCGGCTGACCGTTGAGCTGGCCGCTGGCGACGAAATGCCCCTGACTGTTGCCGACCAGTTTCACTTCGATGAAACCTTCGCCCTGCTCCGAGCTGACCACCGCATTGGGGTTCTGCTGGCGCTGCTCCCACTGACCGAAAAAACGTGTGGCCAGAAACAGCGCCGCGCACCACGCCAGCACCATCAGCACGCGGCCGATGCGTTTGCCTGGCGTCTGCTGACTCATGGCTTGGCACTCCAGCCACCTTCCGGCGCGGCGAAACGCCAGACAACCGGGCGCTGCTCGCCATCGGCGCGGGGGGTGAAATTGTTGTCGATGCCGACCCACGCGCCATCGGCGTCGATCAACAACGCTTCAGTCAGCCCGTAGGGTTGGGGATAGCGCCGATTCGGCAACATCGCTTCATCGGCAAATGACCAGCAGCGTTCGACCTTGGCGGTTTTCGCATCGCGACGGCAGATCTCCAGGTCGAAGCGTTCAAGAGTGAACAACTTGCCGTTGAACAGGGACAGATCAGAGAAATCCCGCGACACGGCTTTGGTCTTGCTGAATTGCGGCGGCTGCATTTCCTTGCCGGCTTCGCTGAGCAGCACGCAGCCGCCGTCGCAATCCCAGACAGTTTGCTTGCGCTTGAGCAGCAGCAAACCGCGCCGTTCACGCTCGGCCGCCAGCCACAGATGATCGCCGGCCGGATTGACCGCCAGGCCCTCGAACAACGAGTTGAAGTTCAGCAACAGACCACTGGCGCGCGCTTCGCGAACCAGCATCGGCGAAATCTTCAGCCATGACGCCGGGCCGAACAGCGGCACCTGCAACACAGCGGCATGCGACTCACTGACGATGTAACGGGTGCCAATGCTGTCGCAGGTGATGCCTTCGAAATCCAGGTCACCACCGCGCACGAAAGACGCAACCCAGGTGCGCGAACGCAAACCCCAGGGCAAACCGCTGTCTGGCACCGGCGGTGGGTCGATGTGCACGGTTTTCGCTTGCCAGGTGCTCAGGCGGGTATCGAGGCGGTATATCTGCCCGTCGTCGCGGTCCGACACGGTCCACAAATCCTTGCCACACTGTGCCAGCCCGGACAGGTTGCCCCCGTGCATGCCGTCCACCGGGTGCTCGGACAACAGGCGCAACTGTGGAGCCGGTGCGGCCAACGCCGACAGCGAACTCAGGAGCAACGCACAGGCCAAGGCAAAGCCAACCCGCATCAGCCAAGAACCTCAGCCAGGTTACCCTTGGATTCGAGCCAGGTCTTGCGATCACCGGCGCGTTTCTTCGCCAGCAGCATGTCCATCATTTCTGCGGTGGCTTCATAAGCGTCACCGAGCGTCAGTTGCACCAGGCGCCGGGTGTTCGGGTCCATGGTGGTTTCGCGCAGTTGCGGCGGGTTCATTTCACCCAGACCCTTGAATCGGGTCACTTGCACCTTGCCGCGTTTTTTCTCGGCGACCAGGCGATCGAGGATGCCATCGCGCTCTGCTTCATCCAGGGCGTAGTAAATGTCTTTGCCGAGGTCGATACGGTACAGCGGCGGCATCGCAACGTAGACGTGACCGGCATCCACCAATGGACGGAAATGCTGGACAAATAAGGCGCAGAGCAGCGTCGCAATGTGCAGACCATCGGAGTCGGCGTCGGCGAGGATGCAGATCTTGCCGTAACGCAGCTGGCTCAAGTCTGCTGCGCCCGGATCAACGCCAATGGCCACGGCGATGTTGTGCACTTCCTGACTGGCCAGCACTTCGCTGCCGTCCACTTCCCAAGTGTTCAGAATCTTGCCGCGCAATGGCAGGATCGCTTGAAACTCTTTGTCCCGCGCCTGCTTGGCCGAACCACCGGCGGAATCGCCTTCCACCAGAAACAGCTCGGATCGCATCGGGTCCTGCCCGGCACAGTCGGCGAGTTTGCCCGGCAAGGCCGGCCCCGCCGTGATCCGCTTGCGTTCGACTTTTTTGCTGGCCTTCAGACGGCGGCCGGCGTTATTGATCGCCAATTCTGCGAGCAACATGCCGGTTTCCGGGTGTGCGTTGAGCCACAGGCTGAACGCGTCCTTGACCACGCCGGAGACAAACGCCGCCGCTTCACGGGACGACAATCGTTCCTTGGTCTGGCCGGAGAATTGCGGTTCCTGCATTTTCATCGACAGAACGAAGGCGATGCGTTCCCAGACGTCTTCCGGCGCCAGCTTCACACCGCGCGGCAGCAGGCTGCGGTATTCACAGAAGTCGCGCATGGCATCGAGCAGGCCCTGACGCAAACCGTTGACGTGGGTGCCGCCCTGCGCCGTCGGGATCAGGTTGACGTAGCTTTCCTGCACGCTGTCGCCACCTTCGGGCAACCATAACAGCGCCCAGTCGACCGCTTCCTTGTTGCCGGCCAGGCTGCCGCAGAACGGCTCATTCGGCAGGCGTTCAAATTCGCTGACGGCGTCAACCAGATACGAACGCAGGCCATCTTCGTAATGCCATTCGACTTTCTCGCCGGTGCCTTTGTCTTCAAAACTGACCAGCAGGCCCGGGCATAGAACAGCCTTGGCCTTGAGCACGTGTTTGAGGCGGCTGATGGAGAACTTCGGCGAATCGAAATATTTGGGGTCAGGGGCAAAGAACACGCTGGTACCGGTGTTGCGCTTGCCAACGGTCCCGACCACTTCCAGCTCGGTCTTCTTGTAACCGTCAGCAAAAGTCATCTGGTATTCGTTGCCGTCGCGCTTCACGCGCACCCGCACTTCGGTCGACAAGGCGTTGACCACGGAAATACCTACCCCGTGCAGACCGCCGGAGAACTGGTAGTTCTTGTTGGAAAACTTGCCACCCGCATGCAGCTTGGTGAGGATCAGTTCGACGCCGGAAACGCCCTCTTCCGGGTGAATGTCCACCGGCATGCCGCGGCCGTCATCGCTGACTTCCAGGGAGTGATCGGCGTGCAGGATGACCTGCACCGAGGAGGCGTGACCCGCCAGAGCTTCGTCGACACTGTTGTCGATCACTTCCTGGGCGAGGTGGTTCGGCCGACTGGTGTCGGTGTACATGCCGGGGCGTTTGCGCACCGGGTCGAGGCCCGAGAGGACTTCGATGGCGTCGGCGTTATAAGAGCTAGCGCTGGGAGTGGCCATAGGGTCTCGTCGTCAGTGTCTGTAGAAAAAAAGGTCTGTCAAAGCAGGCGGACTCACAGTGCAGTGAAATCGATCGACTGATACACATCTGCGCCGATGCCGGCAAAACTCAGCATTGCCGGGAGTTGCGCGGCAAAGCCCTGAAAACTGTGATCGCCACCGGCCTGGATGCGCAGGGCACAGGCTCGGTAATACTGTTGGGCGAGGCGATAATCGAGCGTTTCGTCGCCGGTCTGCAACCACACCTGAAAGCGCTGCGGGTCCTGGGGAGCCGGCACTTCCAGTTCGGCCAGTGCCGCAACGTGGTCATGGGTCAATTCCCAGGTTTCTTCGGTGTACAGGTTTTTCTGCGTGCCCAGGTACCCGTCGAACATCCTGTGCGGGCTGACGGCAGGGTTGATCAATAGAGCCTTGAGGCCATGGCGCTCGGCCAGGTGAGTCGCATAGTAGCCGCCGAGTGAGCTGCCGACCAGCAATGGCCGCCCCAGCTGCAAAATCGCCTCTTCGAGCTGACCGATGGCCTCGCGCGGATGGTGATGCAGCGCCGGCACACGCAGATGATCACTCAAGCCCAGACGGCCCATCACGTCGATCAACTGGCAGGCCTTCTTCGACGAAGGCGCGCTGTTGAAACCGTGGATATAAAGGATCGAACCGGACATCTGAGCTCCCTGTGCCTTGGGTAAAGAAGGCGGAGTTTACAGGGTGTTGGGGGGATCGGGGATATCCGTGGCATTGATGTCGTCCGAGCGGACGCCATCGCCAGCAGGCTGGCTCCCACAGGGTTCTGTGCACGACGCAGATTCAATGTGGGAGCCAGCCTGCTGGCGATGGCTGCACCGCAGATATTCAGTAGCCGTTCGAGCCGTAATCAACCTCGAACTCAAACCCGATCACACGCTCTACCCCGGTTTCAATTTGGCCATCGGGCAAAAGCCGCAACCACCGATACCCCGGCGCCTGCGTCCCCACCTTGAAATCTTCACTGCCCGGTTCGAACTGAATGCAGGTCGACGGTGAAGCCATCAGACGCACGCCGTTACGAATCTCGTCGAATTCCTGATGCACATGCCCCCAAAGCACCGCGCGCACCTGCGGAAACCGGTCGAGCACGGCAAACAACGCTTCGGGATTGCGCAATCCGATCGCCGCCATCCACGGACACCCGATGGGGACTGGGTTATGGTGAAAACACACCAGATGATGGCGCTCCGGTGCCTCGCTCAGCGAGCAGGCCAGCAGTTGCAACTGTTCGTCCTGCAAAAACCCCGGCACCGAGCCCGGCACCGCCGAATCGAGCAAGGTCACGCGCCAGTTGCCGACGTCCACCACCGGCTCCAGCAACGCGGTTTGCACCGCAGCCTCGGCCATGATCTGCGGTTCATCGTGGTTGCCCGGAATCCAGCGGGCCGGCGCATCGAGCTGGCGGGTCAGATCGCGAAACTGCTGATAGGACTCCAGCGTGCCATCCTGGGAAATATCGCCGCTGGCGACGATCAGGTCGATCTGCGGCTGCTGCTGCCTGACCAGTTCGATCACCTGTTGCAGGCTCTCGCGGGTTTTCATGCCCAGCAACGTACCGTCCGCTTCGGCAAACAAATGGCTGTCGGTGAGCTGCACCAGCAGCGCCGAATCGGCGGTGGTCAATGTCGATACGCTCGGCAAGGCGTTCTCCCAGGGCTGGTCACGGGATGGATGAATGCCGCGATTATGCTGGGGGATGATCAAAAGAGGAACGCATGAACCTGACGCAGTTCACACTTAGCGTACGACTTCGTACTCATGCCCCAGCGCGAGACAATGGCTTAACCACTCGCCGAGGAACAGGTTCAGCTGGGCTTTCTCGTCCGGCTGGTGCATCGCGGCGTTCGGGTAAGGATAGATGCCGCGGAAACGTCGTGCATGCTCGGCACTGACCACTTCGGCCATGCAGGCGTCGTGATAGACCTGAACTTCCAGTTGCGGCACCGGCAGCCACGGCAGGCTGTGCTCCTGGCGCACTTGCAAGGTCGTGGTGTATGGGCAGACCTGCAGCACTTCGAGGGCAAGCACGCCCAGCATCTGATCACCGTGGGTCACGGCAATGCGCCGTGCCGCCGGCTCGCTGCGCATGTCCGGCAGCAGTCGCATGAGGCGTGCGTAGTTGGCCTCGCAGGAGGCTTGCAGGCTTACAAGGTCAACCCGATAGCGATCGCGCAGCTTGTTTACGACCATAACCCCCTCACTTCAGCGCGGTTCAACGCCAACCATTGCAAGGCGATGATGCTGGCCGCGTTGGCAATACGTCCGTCGCGCACGGCTTGCAGGGCATCTTCGAAAGCCCACACCGTCACGCGAATATCTTCCGCTTCTTCCTCCAGCCCATGCAGACCGCCAGCCCCGGTTGTCTCGCAACGGCCCAGGAACAAATGCACAAATTCATTGCTGCCGCCCGGCGATGGAAAATATTTGGTCATCGGCCACAGCGCCCCGAATACCAGCCCAGCTTCCTCCTGCGCCTCGCGGTGAGCAACTTCTTCCGGCACTTCATCCTTGTCGATAAGACCGGCGACCAGCTCAATCAGCCACGGGTTATCCGTCTTGCCCATGGCGCCCACGCGAAACTGCTCGATCAGCACCACTTCGTCACGCTGGGGGTCGTACGGCAGCACACACACGGCGTCGTGGCGGACAAACACTTCCCGATTGATTTCGCGGCTCATGCCGCCAGCGAACAATTCGTGGCGCAAGTGCACGCGATCGAGCTTGTAAAAACCCTCGTAGCACTTTTCGCGCCGGACGATCTCGACGGCGGACGGAATGGCGTTGGCAAAATCAGTCATGACAATCCTCGTTTAAACAAATCCGTTGCGAAGCTCCAGCCTCGACTTCGCGCCATCCTAACGCGCTCGCGACCTTTGATGCAGCCCCTTTCCAGCCAGCGGGATAGACGGTGAGGGCGAAAGCAACTCTAATGAGCTTAGTGGCGAACTGATTCCCTCGCTGGCAGTCGAAGCGGGTAACTTTTCGCCTTTCCCTGTTTTATGAAGGACGCCCATGTCGCTTTTTAAAATCGCCTCCGTGGCTGCAATCGCCCTGACCCTGGGCGCCTGCCAGAGTTTGTTCCAGCCCAACTATCGGGCGCCGCTGGAGACCACCCGCGATGCTTCCGAACAACTGAAACCCGGCTGCGCCAGTCAGGATTGTCCGCTGGTGAACATCGACACGCTGCGTTTTCCCGGCGAACCGCAGCTGGACGGTATCGTTGAAAAACGCCTGCTGCAAATGACCCGCACCGCCCCCGACGCACCGGTGGCGCCTACCCTGGCCGCCTATCGCGACGAGTTCCTGCGCAACGCAGGCCCACGCAACAGCAGCTACCTGCAAGCGAAAGTACGCGAGCAGCATGACGGCTTGGTGATCATCGAATTTTCCAGCTACCTGGACACCGGCGGTGCGCATGGCACGCCGGGTCGCAGTTTCATCAACTATTCGCGCCAGCAGCATAAAGTGCTGACGCTGTCGGACATGTTGCTGCCGGGCCAGGAAGAAGCATTCTGGAAAGCGGCGCAAGTGGCGCACAACAGCTGGTTGATCAGCACCAAGCTCGATCAGGAACCGGAATTCCTCAAGCAGTGGCAATTCCAGAAAACCCCGAACGTGGCGCTGACCTACGGCGGCGTGATCCTCAAGTACGAAACCAGCACCATCGCACCGTATGCGCTGGGTCACGTCGAATTGAAGATCCCTTATCCGCGCCTGAACGGCATCCTCAAGCCCGAGCTGTTTCCCGGCCGTAGCTGAAGGCTCGACCGAGCACCAGTTGAAGCAGCCCTGCCACGATCAATGCTGGCAGGGTTGCGCCAATGTCCGGATACAGATTCGCCAGCAAATGATACGTGCTCACCCCGCCCAGCCAGGCAAGCAGCGCCTGCCAGCGCAATGCGGCTGACGCGACCTGGGCACTGCGTTTGCGCAGGATGAAATGATCCACCAGCACCACGCCGAACAGCGGCGCGAACACCGAGCCGATCAACAGCAGAAAGTTTTGATACTGGGCCAACGGTGCCAGCAAGGCGATCAAGGTGCAGATCACACCGATGGCCAGTGCCAGGTGCTCGACTTTCAAGCGCAGCAGAATCCCGCTGGACACCGCCGCCGAGTGAATATCGGCGAAGGCGTTTTCCGACTCATCAAGCAGAATCAGCAACAGTGGAATGCCCAGACCGGCACCGGCCAGCGCCAACAGCAACGCATTCACTTCACCGCTCGGCGCGAACGCCAGGGTGTAGGCGACGCCGAGGCTCATCAGCCAGAAATTACCGATAAAGAAGCCGATCGCAGTGCCGCCGAAAACGTTTTTCGCTCGTTTGCCAAAACGCGAATAGTCGGCAATCAGCGGCAACCACGACAGCGGCATGGCGATCGCGATGTCGAAACCCACCGCAAACGGCATCGAGCCGTCACCGGCCTGTGCCCACAATGCCGCCAGATCAGCTTTGGCGAACAGATTCCAGGTTAACCAGATGCACGCCGCCAGCAGCAGCCAGATGCCCCACTTGCGCAGGATCTGCCGAACAAAGGTTAGCGGACCGCTGACGGCCAGCAAGGTCGCCAGGCCACCAAAAAACACGGTCCACAGCAGTGGATTCGCAAGCAGGCTGCCTTCGCTGAACGCACGAGCGCCGAGCAGCGTGGCGGCGTCGCGCATGACGATGATTTCAAACGAGCCCCAACCGATCAGTTGCAGCAAATTCAGCACCGCCGGCAGGCTTGCGCCATGTTTGCCGAGGCTGAGCTTGAGGGCAGCCATCGAGGACAAGCCGGTGTCACTGCCGATCACGCCGACGGCGGCGAGCAGCAGAACACCAACCAACGTGCCGAGGAAAATCGCCAGCAGCGAACCGGACAGGCCCAGACCTGGTGCGAGAAGTGCGCCGGTCTGCAGCACCATCAGGCCGATGCCGAGGGAGAACCACAGGGAAAAGAGGTCGCGACCGCCGAACACACGCTTGTCGGCGGGCACGGCAATGTCAGGGGAATAAGTGCTGGGTTGAATGCTCAAGGGTGTTATCTCAGAGGGACATTTGTTGTTCTTTTGATCGCTATCGCCAGCAGGCTGGCTCCCACAGGGGACTTGTGAACGCCACAAATCCACTGTGGGAGCCAGCCTGCTGGCGATGGGGCCTGTGCAGGCCCCATCCTTTCAGGTCAGATCAAACCTTCTTGTACAGCTGACTGCCTTCCTGCTTGAACCGCTCGGCCTGGTCCGCCAGTCCTTGGGCGACTTCGGCGTCGACGGTTTCGATCCGTTGGTTGGCCGCGTATTCGCGGACTTCCTGGGTGATCTTCATCGAGCAGAATTTCGGCCCGCACATCGAGCAGAAATGCGCGACCTTGGCCGAATCCTTCGGCAGGGTTTCATCGTGATACGAACGCGCCGTATCCGGGTCCAGCCCCAGGTTGAACTGATCTTCCCAGCGAAATTCGAAGCGCGCCTTGCTCAAGGCATTGTCACGAATCTGCGCACCCGGATGACCTTTGGCAAGATCCGCAGCGTGGGCGGCGATCTTGTAGGTGATAATCCCGGTCTTCACGTCATCCTTGTTCGGCAGGCCCAAGTGTTCCTTCGGCGTGACGTAACAAAGCATCGCGCAACCGAACCAGCCGATCATCGCCGCACCGATACCAGACGTGATGTGGTCGTAACCCGGCGCAATGTCGGTGGTCAGCGGGCCGAGGGTGTAGAACGGCGCCTCGTCGCAGCACTCGAGCTGCTTGTCCATGTTCTCTTTGATCAACTGCATCGGCACGTGGCCCGGCCCTTCGATCATGCACTGCACATCGTGTTTCCAGGCGATCTTGGTCAGCTCGCCGAGGGTCTCCAGTTCACCGAATTGCGCAGCGTCGTTGGCGTCGGCAATCGAGCCCGGACGCAGGCCATCGCCCAGCGAAAAGCTGACGTCGTAGGCCTTCATGATTTCGCAGATGTCTTCGAAATGGGTGTAGAGGAAGTTTTCCTTGTGATGCGCCAGGCACCACTTGGCCATGATCGAACCCCCACGGGAGACGATCCCGGTCACGCGCTTGGCGGTCAGCGGCACGTAGCGCAGCAGCACGCCGGCGTGGATGGTGAAGTAGTCGACGCCCTGCTCGGCCTGTTCGATCAGCGTGTCGCGGAACAGCTCCCAGGTCAGGTCTTCGGCAGCACCGCCGACTTTTTCCAGCGCCTGGTATATCGGCACGGTGCCGATCGGCACCGGCGAGTTGCGGATGATCCACTCGCGGGTTTCGTGGATGTGTTTGCCGGTGGACAAGTCCATGACCGTGTCCGAACCCCAGCGAATGCCCCAGGTCAGTTTCGCCACTTCTTCTTCGATCGACGAACCCAAAGCGCTGTTGCCGATGTTGCCGTTGATCTTCACCAGGAAGTTACGGCCGATGATCATCGGTTCCAGTTCGGTATGGTTGATGTTGGCCGGAATGATCGCGCGACCACGGGCAATCTCGTCACGGACAAACTCGGGAGTAATGATTTTCGGCACGCTGGCGCCGAAGCTGTGACCGGCGTGTTGCTGGTCCAGCAGCCCGGCGGCGCGGGCCACTTCGAGCTTCATGTTTTCGCGGATGGCGACGTATTCCATCTCGGCGGTGATGATGCCTTTGCGCGCGTAATGCATCTGGCTGACGTTGGCCCCGGCCTTGGCGCGACGCGGGTTGTTGACGTGGGCGAAACGCAGCTTGGTCAGCTCGGCATCGGCGAGGCGTTCCTGGCCGAAGTTGGAGCTCAGGCCCGGCAGGCGCTCGGTGTCGCCACGGGATTCGATCCACGGCGAACGCACATCGCCGAGGCCTTTGCGCACGTCGATGATGACGTTGGGGTCGGTGTACGGGCCCGAGGTGTCGTACACGACGACAGGCGCATTGATCTCGCCGCCGAAGTCGGTCGGCGTGACATCAAGGCTGATTTCGCGCATTGGCACGAGGATGTCCGGACGCGAGCCCTGAACGTAGATTTTTTGCGAGCGGGTAAACGGCTGAACAGACTGTTGATCAACTTGCGCCGAGTCACTCAGGTTCGTAGTGTTTTTTAGTTTTATCGTCATCACGGGCTCTCCAGACAGCATCCAGGCAGTGGATTTTTGTCGGAGCGAACCTGTAACGAATGGACGCGACCAATCAGCTGCAAAACGCTGTTGGTGCTGTGCTCGGTGCTCGAGGGCTGTCGACTGTCGATTGTCGAACAACATCCCGGACGAAGCACAAGAGGACTCGCCGGGTGACGAGAAATCTTGTTCCCTACGCAGGCGTTAACCTGATCAGGTTCAACGGGATCCGAAATTATTCGATCTCAGCCTCATAGCAAGGCACCCCGACAAGAACCCGGCCAGTCTAGACACAACGGACAAAGAACGCCAACACCGCAGCAAACACCGTGATGAATGGCGCAATTACAGGATTGTTGCCGAACGTGTGCGCAACTACACTCGCTACGCCGCGCAGCTGATCGAAGCTGCGCATCAGAATCGACCACGTCGCGCTGTTAACCGGCGCGAATCATCAGTGTAATTTTTAGGGATGGCCGCATGCTGCGCAAACTTTCACTGGCCCTTGCCGTGTCTTGTGCTTCCAATGGAATGGCCGGGGCTGCCGAAGCGCCCTTATCCACCTATACCGATCTGGTCAGCGTTTATCAGGAAGCGGTAGACAACAACGCCGACCTCGCCGCTGCACGGGCGCAATACGGCGCGCAGAAGGAAGTCGTGCCCCAGGCCCGTGCCGGGCTGCTGCCGAACCTGTCCGGTGGTGGCCAGATCGCCGATGTGCGCACCGACATCAATCAGCCGTCGGCCGTCGCCAGCCGCAGCGCCAATTCGTATCAGGCGACGCTTTCGCAGCCACTGTTCCGCGCCGATCGCTGGTTCCAGTATCAGGCGGCCAAGGACGTCAACGAGCAAGCCGCGCTGCAACTCTCGGCGACCGAACAGAACCTGATTCTGCAAAGTGCCGAGAGCTATTTCAACGTGCTGCGCAGTCAGGACAACCTGGCGTCGACCAAAGCCGAAGAAGCCGCGTTCAAACGTCAGCTCGATCAGTCCAACGAACGCTTTGACGTCGGCCTGTCGGACAAGACCGATGTGCTGCAATCCCAGGCCAGCTACGACACCGCGCGGGCCAACCGGATTGTTGCGCAGCGCCAGGTGGATGATGCGTTCGAAGCGTTGATCACCCTGACTAACCGTCAGTACAACTCGATTCAAGGCATCGTCCACACCTTGCCGATTCTGCCGCCGGCGCCGAATGACGCGAAGTCGTGGGTCGACACCGCCGCCCGCCAGAACCTCAATCTGTTGGCCAGCAACTACGCGGTCAGCGCCGCCGAAGAAACCCTCAAGCAGCGCAAGGCCGGGCATGCGCCGACCGTGGATGCGGTGGCCCGCTACGAGAAGGGCGACAACGATTCCTTCGGCTTCAGCAACCCCAACGCATTCGGCCAGGCTTACGGTGGCCCGGTCGAGCAGCGCACGCTGGCGTTGCAGTTGAATATTCCAATCTACAGCGGCGGCCTGACCAGCTCGCAGGTGCGTGAGTCTTATGCGCGCCTGAATCAGACCGAGCAACAGCGTGAAGGCTTGCGTCGGCAAGTGGTGGAAAACACGCGCAACCTGCACCGCGCGGTGAATACCGATGTGGAACAGGTGCAGGCGCGCAAACAGTCGATCATCTCCAACCAGAGCGCGGTGGAAGCGACCGAAATCGGTTATCAGGTAGGGACGCGCAACATCGTCGACGTGCTGGATGCCCAGCGTCAGCTGTACACCTCGGTGCGCAATTACAACAACACCCGCTATGACTACATCCTCGACAACCTGCGCCTGAAGCAAGCGGCCGGCACGTTGAACCCGGGGGATCTGGAGGACCTGAAGCGTTACCTCAAGGCCGACTACAACCCGGACAAGGATTTCCTCCCGCCGGATCTGGCCAAGGCTGCGGCCGAACAACTCAAGGCCCGGCCTTAACCTCCGAATGGAATACATTCTGTGGCGAGGGGATTTAGCGAACGTCGCACCGCCCCGTTCGGCGGCGAAGACGTCGTAAACATTCGGGGCCGCTACGCAGCCCACGGGGATAAATCCCCTCGCCACAGTGTTTCAGATCAAACGCCCTAACCCATCCAGCAAGCGCTGCAACGCGCCCTGATTACGCCGCATCACCTGCAACCCCGCCTCCGCCATCCGCTGCGCATCGCGCGGCAGTTCGAACAGCCGCTGCACCGCCAGCGCCAGGCTTTCGGCATCGTCCACTTCCTGTAATGCTCCGGCGCTGCGCAACTGCGCTGCGATTTCGAGGAAGTTGAACAGGTGCGGCCCGCTCAGCACCGGTTTGGCCAGTGCCGCCGGTTCCAGCAGGTTATGCCCGCCATTGGCCACCAGGCTTCCACCGACAAATGCGATATCGGCCAAGGCATAGAGAAACAGCAACTCGCCCATGGTGTCGCCCAGCATCACCGAAGTGCTGGCAGTTACTGCCTCGCTGGAAGACCGACGCACCGTGGCGAACCCCTGTTGCTGGCATAACTCGAACACGGCGTTGAAACGCTCGGGATGGCGCGGCACCAGAATCAGCAACGCATCGGGATGATCCGCCAACAAGCGCCGATGAGCCGCCAGCGCCACTTCGTCTTCGCCGTCGTGGGTACTCGCGGCGATCCAGACCGGACGGTCTTGCGCCTGCCATTGCCCGCGCAACACGGCGGCGCGCTCGAGCAGTTGCGGGTCGATGGTCAGGTCGAATTTGATCGAGCCGGTGACTTCGACAGTTTCCGCACGAGCGCCCAAATGGCGGAAACGCTGGGCCTCCGCCTCGGTTTGCACGGCAAACAGGCTCATCTCGGCGAGCATCGGCCCGGTCAGCTTTCTGAAGCGCCCATAACCTTTGGCCGAACGTTCGGACAATCGCGCATTGGCCAGCGCGACCGGAATACCTCGCTTGGCGCACTGATGGATATGGTTGGGCCACAGCTCGGTTTCCATGATCACGGCCAGTTTCGGCTGGACCCGATCGAGAAACCGCGCCGCTGCGCACGGCAAGTCATACGGCAGGTAGCAATGCTGAATCCGTGGCTCGTTGGCGAACAGTGCCTGGATGCGCTCCGAGCCCGTCGGGGTCATGCACGTCACGGTCATGGGCAGCGCCGGATAGCGTTGCAGCAAGGCGCGAATCATCGGCGCGGCCGCAATGCTCTCGCCCACGGACACCGCGTGCACCCAGATGCCGCCAGATTGCATCGTCGGCAAGCCGAGGGAAAACCGTTCGCCGACGCGCTTGGCGTACGCCGGCGCTTTGCGCGCTCGCAGCCACAGCCGAATCGCTACCAATGGCAGCCCCAGGTAAAACAGCGCGGTGTAGAGAGTTCTATTCATGGCGGCGGAGTTTATCGGCTTTTCTCACCGATCGCCTGCAAGTGCACGGCAAAACGTTCCGCCAGCCAACGGGCGGCCGGACCCAAGGGCTCATCACGGCGCCACACCAGTTCGACGATCAGCGCCGGCGGCGTCCATTCGCTGTCCAGTTCGACCATCTGCCCCTGATACGCCGGGTATTGCACAACGTGCCGTGGCAACCACGCCCAACCGAGGCCACGCACTAGCCACTCGGCCATCACGTAAAAACTGTCAGCCCGCCATACCTGCGGGCTAGCGGGCTCGCTGCCGGGGTAGACGCTGGACTGTGTGGACATCAGCAATTGCCGGTGTTGCGCCAGTTGCTGACGGTCCACCTTGTGCTGTTGCGCCAGCGGATGGCCCACGCCGCACACTGTGACCATCTCGACGCTGCCGAGCACTCGTCGCTCCAGCGCTTCGGAAATCTGGTCGTGATAGAACAGCAAGCCCAGATCCGCCCTGCGCTCCACCAGTTTGCGTGCCACATCGCCCTGCGCGGCGCTGGTCAGTTGCACCTCCAGGCTGGGAAATTTATCGGCCAGCGCCTCGAAGCTCTCGATGATCGGCTGATACGGCATCGCTTCGTCCTGCGCCACCCGCAGGCGAGCCTCTTGGCCGCGCATCATCGCCAGCGCCCGACCATTGAGGCGCTCGCACTGGCGGAGCACTTCCCGCGCCTCGTCGAGCAAGGCAGTGCCCGCCTCGGTCAGCCTTGGCTGACGACCGCTGCTGCGCTCGAACAGGCCCACGCCCAGATCCGCTTCAAGCAATGCAATTGCGCTGCTGACCGCTGATTGCGCTTTACGCTGATCGCGCGCCACCGCCGAAAACGAGCGACGTTCCGCGACGCTGACGAACAGGCGTAGCTGTTCAAGATTCCACTGCATGCGCACCACCCATCTTCGAATCAGATAGGTAATGACTTTACCGCATCCAGGGAATCTCTAAAATGCCGACCTCATCAGCAACACTTCACACGAGGATGCCTCTATGACCGCTTATTACTACCTGGCCATTGCCATCTGCGCCGAAGTGATCGCGACAGTTTCGATGAAAGCCGTCAAAGGATTCAGCACGCCATTGCCGCTGATTCTGGTCATTGTCGGTTATGGCATTGCCTTCTGGATGCTTACCCTGGTGGTTCGCACCGTACCGGTGGGCGTGGCTTACGCGGTGTGGGCCGGCTTGGGGATCGTGATGGTCAGCGTCGCGGCGCTGTTCATTTACGGGCAGAAACTGGACGTGCCGGCGATGCTGGGGATGGCGCTGATCGTATTGGGCGTCGTCGTCATCCAGCTGTTCTCGAAAACCGCAGGGCATTAAAGCCCGAACTGCTATCAGTGGGAGTGAGCCTGCTCGCGATATCGGTTTACCAATCGACGCATTTGTTGCTGGGTATACCGCTATCGCGAGCAGGCTCACTCCTACAGGTCCATCGGCCGCTGCAAACTTCGAATCTGTATACTGCGCCCTCGTCTTGAACACTGAGGTCGCTGCATGCCATCTGTTATTTCCACCGACGTTCTAATTGTCGGCGCTGGTGTCGCCGGCCTCTGGCTGAATGCGCGCCTGCGCCGCCAAGGGTTTTCGACCGTGCTGGTGGAAAGCGCCACACTCGGTGGCGGGCAGAGCATGAAGTCTCAGGGCATCATCCACGGTGGCGCCAAATACGCGCTGCACGGCGCGCTGACCGGCGCTTCGGAAGCCATCGCCGACATGCCACGGCGCTGGCGTGAAGCCTTGGCTGGCGACGGCGAGCTGGACCTGTCCGGCGTGCGCCTGTTGTCCGATGCCCATTACCTGTGGTCCCCCGGCACACTCGCCGGCAACCTCACCAGTTTCTTCGCCAGCAAGGCCGTGCGTGGCCGTGTCGATCAGGTCAAAGGTGACCAACTGCCGCCGGCCCTGCAAGACAAGCGCTTCAAGGGCAAGGTCTATCGACTGGCGGAACTGGTCGTGGACGTGCCGAGCCTGATCCAGCGGCTGGCCGATCTGGCGGGCGACGGTTTGCTCGCCGGTCACAGCATCGAACCGTTGCTCGAAGGTGGAAAACTGGTCGGACTGAAAGTCGATGAGCACGAGATTCGCGCGCAACGCATCGTCATCAGCGCCGGCGCCGGCACAGCGACTTTGCTCGAAACCCTCGGCATCAGCCGCCCGGCCATGCAACGCCGGCCGCTGCACATGATCATTGCCAAAGGCCCCGGCCTCAAACCGCTGTATGCCCACTGCCTGGGCGGCGGGACCAAACCGCGCATCACCATTACCACGCATCCGGCGGCTGATGGCCAATGGGTCTGGTACCTCGGCGGTGACATCGCCGAAACCGACGGGGTCAACCGTCAACCGGCCGAGCAAATTGCCACGGCGCAGAAAGAGCTCGGCCAATTATTGCCCTGGATCGACCTGAGCACAGCGCAGTGGGCGACATTGCGTGTGGATCGTGCCGAACCGCTGCAAACCGGCCTGACCCGCCCGGACAATGCTTTTCTGGCCGAAGAAGGCCGACTGCTGGTTGGCTGGCCGACCAAACTGGCGCTGGCACCGGACTTTGCCGATCGCGTTATCGCCAGCCTTGAGCGCGACGGCATCCAGCCGAGCCAGGCCGCGCCCCTGCCCGACTTGCCAAAACCACCGATGGGTGTGCCCGCCTGGGAGCAACTGCTGCCATGAGCCAACCGACACTGCACGAACTGCATCGCCCGCTGGGCAGCACTGGCCTTTCGGTTTCACCGCTGGGCCTGGGCACGGTCAAACTCGGCCGTGACCAGGGCGTGAAATACCCTAACGGTTTCAAGATCCCCGATGACGAAGAAGCACGCATGCTGCTCACGTTTGCCCGCAACCTGGGCATCAACCTGATCGACACTGCGCCGGCCTACGGTCAAAGCGAAGAACGCCTCGGCCCGTTACTGCGTGGCCAGCGTCAGGACTGGGTGATCGTCAGCAAGGTCGGCGAAGAGTTTGTTGACGGTCAATCGAGCCATGATTTCAGCGCCGCGCACACTCGCCTCTCCGTGGAGCGCAGTCTGCAACGTCTGGAAACGGATTTTATCGACCTGGTACTGGTGCACTCCCACGGCAACGATCTGGCGATTCTTGAAGGCTGCGAAGTTTACGCGACCCTCGCCGCACTCAAGGCCGAAGGCAAAATCCGCGGTTTCGGTTTCTCCGGAAAAACCGTCGAAGGTGGTCTGAAGGCTCTGGAGCAAGGTGATTGCGCGATGGTCACCTACAATCTGAACGAACAGAGCGAGAAGCCGGTCATTGACTATGCTGCTGCACACGGCAAAGCCATCCTGGTGAAAAAAGCCCTCGCCAGCGGCCATGTCTGCCTGAGCCCGGGCGTCGATCCGGTGCGCGCCAGCTTCGAGCTGTTGTTTGAACATCCGGGTATTGCCAGTGCTATTGTCGGCACCATCAATCCGCTGCACCTCGCCCACAACGTCGCGACCGTTGCCAACGTCCTACGTAGAAACTGATGCCGCCCACGCGGCCTTAAGCAGGAGCCGACATGCCGCGCACGCTCATCAGAAAGAATCCGAGCAACTTCAAGACCCTGCCGTTATCTGTCGAAGCGACTCCCGAAGGCTTGAGTTATCAGAGCATCGGGATGCCGCTCAATTTCGCGCAAACCCTGCAACGCCGCCGCCCGGTCTCCGTCGACGACCCTGAACGGTTCACGCTTGAGCTGGCCAATCTTGGGGTGTCGGTGCGACTTACCCTGCATTGGCAGAACCGCGATTACTGGATTCTGGTGCGCCAGCGCCGGCAAGACCGTGGCGATGTGGTGCTCAAGCTGATCTCCGGGTACGTGCCGGCCCACGAACTGAACCTGCCGCTACACACCGCAATTCAGGAAATTGCTGAAGAATGCATGCTGGAAACCCCGGAGGGCTGGCTCGGCGGGCGCTTCAACGATACCTGGCTGCCGGCACCCTATGCTTCGGCGCTTCACTATCGCGAGGCGCTGCCGTTTCGTCTGACCCCGCTGTCCGGCGCGCCGAGGCCGGTACGCTGCGGCCAATTGCAACTGCTGGAGCGTCCGTGGGCGTATGTGCACTTGCCGACTGCTTCGCTGCAATTGATCTATGACTTGCGCCTCGAAGTGCCGAAAGAAGCCAAATCCCTGAGTCTGTTCCATGTTGACGAACGACTTGAAGGTGATCAACTGGTGACCCGACTGGATCGCAAGCGCCCCGATCTGTATCTGATGCCACTGCACGACGGTCAGCCGATGGCCGAACTGTATACGTTGAAAAAAGATCAGCTCTATCCGGCGAGTACCCGCGGCTTGTACCTGGCGGAAAGTTTTTCCCGGCAGGAGGGTTGGCTGGTGCGCGACGAGCGGATTCGCTGGAAGGATTGGGTGCGGCAGCAAGGTCTGAGCCCGCCGGGGAAAAATTCCGGGTTAGCCCGATTAGGCGGGAAAGCGAAGCAACTGCTGAAGAAAATCGTACCGCGAAAAAAGGTCAGCCCTTGAAAGCAAAAGATCGTCCATTCGGACGATCTTGATTTTACGATTCAGGTGATGCCGGAACAGCGACTACGACTTGCGGATTTTTTCGACAATTGCCGTGGTCGAGCTGTTTTCCACCAACCCCAGCACTTTTACGACCCCGCCATAAGCGCTGACGATGTCCGCGCCGACCACTTGATCGATACCGTAGTCGCCACCCTTCACCAGCACATCCGGCTTGACCTCGCGGAGCAGGTTTTCAGGTGTGCCTTCAGCAAAGCTGATCACCCAGTCCACCGCACCCAGACCTGCAAGTACAGCCATGCGGCGGTCAACGCTGTTGATCGGACGGCCCGGCCCTTTCAGACGGCTGACCGACGCATCGTCATTGACCGCGACAATCAGACGGTCGCCCTGGGCCCGTGCTTGCTCGAGGTAGGTTACGTGGCCGGCGTGCAGGATGTCGAAACAACCGTTGGTGAAGACGATCCGCTCTTTGTGCGCACGCGCATCGTCGACCGCCAGCAGCAGTTGTTCGAGGCCCAGCACGCCGCGCTCGGAACCTTCTTCACGCTGGATGGCGCGACGCAGCTCCGGGGCGCTGATGGCCGCTGTACCGAGTTTGCCAACAACGATGCCCGCTGCCAGATTGGCCAGGGCCACCGCGTGCGGCAATTCTTCACCTGCGGCGATGGCGGCAGCGAGGGTGGAAATCACCGTGTCACCGGCACCTGTCACGTCGAACACTTCGCGTGCGCGCGCTGGCAAATGCAGCGCCGGATGGTCCGGGCGCAGCAGGGTCATGCCGTGCTCGCCGCGGGTCACCAGCAAAGCGCCGAGATCCAGGTCCTGCATCAGCTGCGCACCCTTGCTCACGAGGTCGTGCTCGTCGGCGCAACCGCCGACGATGGTTTCGAATTCGCTGAGGTTTGGCGTAATCAGGCTGGCGCCCCGGTAGATCGAGAAATCCTTGCCCTTGGGGTCGGCCAGTACCGGAATGCCCCGGGCACGGGCGGCCTGAATCAGTACCTGGTGATTCTTCAGCGCGCCTTTGCCGTAATCGGACAGCACCAGCACCTTGATGCCTTCGAGCAGCTCGTCGACCTGCTCGGCTAACGCCAGCGCGTCGGTGGCAAAGGGTTCTTCGAAGTCGATACGCAGCAGTTGCTGGTGCCGGCTCATGACCCGCAGCTTGACGATGGTTGGCTGATGCGCAATGCGCTGAAAAAGAGCCCGTACGCCGGCGCCGTTGAGGCTATTGACCAGACTGTCGGCGGCTTCATCGTCGCCGGTCACGCCGACCAGGGAGGCAGGTGCGCCGAGAGCGGCAATGTTCAACGCAACGTTGGCGGCACCGCCCGGGCGGTCCTCGATTTGCTCGACCTTGACCACCGGAACAGGTGCCTCAGGGGAAATCCGCGAGGTACCACCATGCCAGTAACGGTCGAGCATGACATCGCCGACCACCAAGACAGGGGCTTGATCGAATCGCGGCATGGACAACTTCATGGAGCAACCCACATACAAAATGAACAGGGCCGCGATATTAGCACAGGGTTGGCCAGAGCTTGCGCAGCGGCTTTACCGGGCTGGAGTCAAGAAGTGTAAATGTTCACGTTCAGACAAGGACACCCGGGTACCTCAGGGTACACCGGATGTTTTTAGCGACGCGGAAAGCCGTTCAGCATGCCGCAGCGGCAATCAGGTGATGCCGTGCGGAGCAGGTTCGTCCAGACCCATGGCGTGCAAGCGCGAATAGTAACCGCCCTCGGCCAGCAGTTGAGCATGGGTACCCCGCTCGACGATTTCACCGTGATCCATGACCAGGATCAGGTCAGCCTTCTCGATGGTAGACAGGCGGTGCGCAATAACCAGTGTTGTGCGACCTTTCATGACCTTGTCCAGCGCCGCCTGGATGTGGCGCTCAGACTCTGTATCCAGGGCGGATGTGGCTTCATCAAGAATCAGCAGCGGGGCGTTTTTCAGCAGTGCCCGGGCAATCGCCAGACGCTGGCGCTGGCCGCCGGACAGCAATACGCCGTTCTCGCCGACATCCGTGTCCAGCCCTTGTGGCAGCTGAGCGATAAAGTCCATCGCATTGGCGTCTGCAGCGGCTTTCTCGATGTCCTCACGCGGTGCGCCGGCCAGGTCTCCATAGGCAATGTTATTGGCGACCGTGTCATTGAACAGCGTGACGTGTTGGGTCACCTGAGCGACATGGCGCCGCAGATTGCGCAGGCGATAGTCTTCGATTTCCACGTTATCGAGCAAAATCTCGCCGATTTCGTGATGATAAAAACGCGGAATCAGCGCGGCCAGTGTCGACTTGCCACTGCCGGAGCGCCCTACCAGCGCAATCATCTGCCCCGGCGCCGCTGTGAAGCTGATGTTTTTCAGCACTTCACGTTCTGTTCCAGGGTAAGTGAAGCTCAAGTTGCGGACTTCCAGATGTCCACTGACCCGATCTTTCTCGACAGTACCCTTATCAACTTCGGGTTCGACGTCCAGCTGCTCGAAAATACTTTCTGCGCCGGCGACGCCTTTCTGAATTGTCGAACTGACTTCCGACAGTTGCCGAATTGGCTTGGGTAACAGGCCGGCTGCGGTGATGTAGGCCACCAGGTCACCGGCAGTCGCATCGCCGCGCAGGAACAGCACAAGGAACATCAGCACCGCCATGGCGGTATAAATCACCAATTGCAGCATCGGGGTGTAGATCGCTCCCGTCTTGGTCATCCGAAGCTGTTTGTCGGTGTTGCTGTGGCTGGCGTTGGCAAAACGCTGCTGTTCGTAGCCTTCGCCACCGAAACTGCGCACCACGCGATAACCCTGAATAGTCTCAGACGCGACGTGAGTCACGTCGCCCATGGCCACCTGGATTTTCTTGCTCTGCTTACGAAATTTCTTGCTGGTATTGCCGACCATGAACGCGATCACCGGCAGAATTGCCAGCATCACCAGCGTCAGCTTCCAGTTCATCCACACCAGGTAGGCAAACAGGAACACCACGGTCAGCCCTTCGCGGATAACCACTTTGATGGCGTCAGTAGCGGCGCCGGTAACCATGGTCACGTTGAAAGTGATGCGTGAAATCAGGTGCCCTGAATTATGGGTGTCGAAATAACGGTTGGGCAGCACCAGCAACTTGTTGAACAGTTCGACGCGCAGATCGTGCACCAACCCCAGCGAGACTTTCGCCAGATAGTAATTACCCAAAAAAGACCCAAGGCCCTGCCATGCGGCAATCAGGATGATCAGCAGCGGCACCGCCATCAGCAGCTGCAGGTCTTTCAAATAGGGCACGTTGGGGAAGAGCACGGCTTCCGGGTTGCTCAAACCATCGACAAAATACTTGAGAATCCCCGCCAGCATTGGCTGGGTGGAGGCAAAGATCACGAAGCCCACGATACTCAGGAGGAAAAGGCCAACATAGGGCTTTACATACCCCAACAGCCGAAAATAAATTTTCAGGCTGGAATCCTGTCCCGCTTTGGGCGGTGCGTCACTCATCGTAGAGCTCACTGGTTAGGTAGAACGCGGAATTTTATCACAAGCATTGGGCTTGACCCGCACCCAGACCAAAACGCTGGCCAGGCCCACGGGCAGCCAAGTGATAAACCATTCGGGCCGGGGTGTTCCGGTCAGGTTGGCGGCATCGAATTGCAGGGCCAGCGAGGAAAACAACCAGATGCCGATAACGCCTTGCGCATAAATCGTTTCCCTGGCTTTCCAGGCCTCGCGCAGCACCGCCAGCCACACCGTGCACCACAACAACAGCCCCGGCAGCCCCAACTCGATGGCCACATGGGTGAACAGGTTGTGCGAGTGATCGAAGTACACACTGTCAGCGAACACCTTGTAGTTGCCGCCGAGACCGAGTCCGAGCCACGGATGCTCGCTAATCATCTGCAAACTAGCGACCAGGATCTGCGGGCGATAGGACACGCCACGCGCCAGGACCAGAGGTTCGAGCACCCAGAAAGCCAGCATTGCCACCACCAACGCAGAGACGGCAATGACCCGGCTGCGCTTGTCGCGACACCAGATCGGCATCGCAAGGACCGTGAGCAGCAGCGCCAACGCCGCGCCTCGACTCTGGCTGAGCATCACGAACACGCACAGGAAGCTCAGCGCTATCACCCAGCCCACCTGCATCCAGCGTGAGCGTGGCACCCAATGGAGCAGCCAGACGGCGGCCAGACCGATGACATATCCGCCCAGAATCGGATGCGACAACTCGCCTAATCCTTCGACGCGCGCAACCCAGCCGTTCTGATTGATCCCGTAAAACCGGATAATGGCCATCAATGCCGTGACCGCCAACCCGATGCCGCCCCATTGCATGACGCGAATCACCCGCTCGGAGCGGCCATTGGCAAACACTGGAAAAAACAGCAAGAACAGCATGATGTAGAGCAGACGCTTGGCTTCACGACTGGGTTCTTCAGTATTCGTCCATGAAAGACTGATCAGCGACCAGATCAGCAACCCGAGCATCGGCAAATAAATCCAGCGTTGCTCACGGAGCAATTCCACGACCCGGACCCGCGCCGACCAGCAAAACACCAGGGCCGGCAACCAGAGCAAGGCGATAAGCCCTTGCTGAAAAACCTTGTTCGTAGGCGCTAGTGCGATGGCCAGCAGAAACCACAACAACCCCACCGTCATCCATGTTTGCGCCCAGCGTGTTTCGTGCATCAGATTGCTCCTGAGAGAGTCCACCCGATAACCCGGATGGTTAAAGCCGAAACTTTTCGGCATCATTGCCTGCTACTGTGCCCCGCCATTTCAACAAGGCTTCTCTACGATGCAATGCTCCCGCCTTCCGCAAGTCGCACTGGATCAGATGATTGAAGGCGCAAGAATACTGGAGGCCGACGGCTTTGGGCCGAAAGTCTACCTGTTACAGGATGGGAATATGCTCAAAGTGTTTCGGCGCAAGCGTCTTTTCTCATCAGCGCTGTTTCGTCCGTATTCGAAACGCTTTATCGACAATGTTGCCAAACTGCAAACGCGCGGCGTGCCGACCTTGCAAGTGCTGCGGTTTCATCGACTGCCGGCTCCAGGCATGACCGCTGTGCTCTACCGCCCCCTGGCCGGGGAGACCCTGCGACAGCTCTCCGAAAAACAGGGTTTCGACTGGCAACAGGTGCTGCCGGCCCTGACCGGGTTGATACACCGGCTGCACCAGTCGGGGATCTATTTCCGCTCCCTGCATCTGGGCAACATCGTGGTCACACCGGACAACCAAATGGGCCTGATTGATGTAGCGGATATGCGCTTCTTCCGAGGACCTTTACCCAAGCGCCTGGTCAAGCGCAACTTGCAACACTTCGCTCGCTATATTGCACGGGAGAAGCTGAACGACACCTTTCCAATGCAAGCATTGGAAAGGGCAGTGCTGGCATCATGAAAGCAATGCACGGGCGTCCTGACTGAAACGCAGCCAGGCGTCCTCGGGAGCCAGCACCCTGTATTGATCGGCGGCGATTTGTTCAGGGGAAACGCTGAAGGCATTGACGATGGCATCGCTCCAGCCACGCACATCGTCAATCGGGGCATACCAGCCGGCACTGGCCAGTTGTTCGCGAAATACCGGCAGCTCGCTGGCCAGCACGGGAACGCCCGCCATGACCGCCTCCTGCATGATCAGCCCCAACCCTTCGCTCAACGATGGAATCGCTACCCAGTCAAACGCCCGGTAAAGTAGCGCTGCGTCGTCCAGATGGCCCGGCAACGAGACGCTACTGCGCAAGCCCTGTTGCTCGACGCGCGCTTCAAGCGCGGCTCGCGCCGACCCTTCGCCAATGATCACCAGTCGCAGATCGGGACGCTCCTGTAGCGCTGCGGCAAAAGCGTCGAGCAGGCAGCCGAAGCCTTTTTCCGCGACCAGACGCCCCACCGCACCCAGCACCGGCGAGCCATCCTGGGGCAACCCCAACCGACTCCGGGCTTGCTGTCGAGAAAGTGCGGCCGCGCGAAAGGCCACAGGATCAAACGCGCTACGCAGCGTCTTGACCGGCATTTGCAGCTCCTGGCTCAACGAAGCTGCAAGCGTATTCGATACCGCAGCGAGGGTGAGTTGGCCAGGCGCAAGTCTGTGAAAGAGCGCCGGGTCAGCCGGATAGAGTCGTGACGACCCGTGAAAAATCACCACGGCGCGGATATGCGGCAGCGCTTGGAGTAAAGGCAACAAGATGCGCGCAACACCCAAGCCGTCAATCAGCAGCACGCGCGCATCGCTGTCCTTCAAAGCCTTGTGGAACCTGGCCAGCATCCAGGGTCTGGTCAAGCGCCAGAAATGGCGTCCCTTCAATCGGGCGGATGACAGCTTCCACTCCTTGGCTTCATCAACATTGCCGCCGCAACCGGCCGCCGAACCCTGCAGCAACCAGGTCTTGATCGGCATGGAAGGGTCCGCCTGGGACAATATCTGCTGATGCACCTTGTGAATCGAGGCAAACGGCGCTCCGCCGGCCCACATGACGTTGAGAATACTCATAGGCGGGGGAGCCAATGTCTGGAAATCTGCAAACGAGCTGCGGTGCACCTAGTTGATAAACCAGCCAATGCAGACTCCCAGCAACAAAAATAATGCGGACCTGATCTGTTCGCGACGACTGCGGCGCGCCTTGCGTTGCCGCTCGGCAGGCGTTTGCACGTGCTCACCGAAACCGGTATGCAAAACGGCGTCAGCCTCGAGCGTTACGGCGTTCAGGTTGAGCTGTGCATAGCGTTGCGAGAGCGCTTTCTCGCCACCGTGCGCGGAGAACGGGGCACACAAACGATACTCCTTGAGTCGGCGCAACCCGGGATTGAGCGAGAACCCCTGCCATTCCGGTTTTTCGGAGATCAGCGGGTAGCAGGCCACGCCGCCGATGACTTCCCTTGCTCCACGATGAATGTAGGGGCTGTGCACCTTCAAGTCGTAAATATAGTTGCGAAGCCAGACTTGGAGAATCTCCTCACGCGCATCGAGAATGGTCATGGAGTCTTCGACGAACCCCCAGCGGTAGAACTGCCAGTCGTCTTCGCAATGGAAGATGTACGGCGTCTTGACGTGTTCATAGGCCAGGTCGATGGATGCCAGTTGACCCAGCTTCGGGCGATTGACGAATACCGTGCAATGATCCTTCCAGTGAGCGGGAATGATCGAGCGAACGCCCTCGTCGCCGGCATCTTCGGTGATGAACACCTCACGAATGGCAGCCGTATTGAATCGATCAAAGCTCTCGAGCGTCGCCTTGAGCAAATCCAGCCGGCCACAACTGGTGACCACCAATGTAATGTTGCTTTGTTGGGAAAATTGCACCTGATTCTCAATAAAGTCGAAGTCGGCAGCAATATCAATCGCCGAGTGAACCTTGTCAAATGCCCAGATTAAGGCGAACTGTCTGCAGGAAACTCAACGGCGCACGCGCACGCAATGCCGGCTCGAGTTCCTCAACGATCCGCTGACCGATACGTGCAAAGCTGAACTGGCTGACTGCCAGGTCACGACCGTTGCACGCAATACGCTCAGCCAGCTGCGGATCCGCGCGTAACCTGCGCAGCTTTTCCTGGAGTTGTGCAATGTCCTGATAGAACACCACGTTGTGCATATCCTCCAGGCCCAATGCATTACTTTCTGCCGCGCCCTGATCATAGGCGAGCAACACACAGCCGCAAGCCATGGCTTCGAAATTCTTGATCATGAACTCGCCCATGCCGACATCCGCGCTGACAAAAAAGCGTATGCGGTTGAGCGTGTCGCGGTACTCGTCACCTGAATTGGTGCGGGTGACCACCAAGGGTTCGACACGTGCCAACTCATCAAGCAATGCCTTGCGAGCGCTGTAGGCGGCGCTACTGGTGCTGCCTACAAACGCCAGTTCGATATCGCGCTCGCGGCCCTGGTCCTGCAACAACGCCTGGTCATAGCCCTTGGGAACGAACACGGCGTCAAACCCTTCTGCGCGCAAGCGTTCGCCAACCACGAAACCGGAGGTGATGATTCGGGCCCACGGCATACGCCGATAATGCGCGCTGAACTTGCCGGCGTACTTGCAGGGAATGTAGTTCTGGTAGGCGTCGTGCTCGAGAATCACCAGATTGGGGATTGTCCGAATGAACCCGGCCTGGCGAATCTCCTGCTTGAAGCGCAGAAAGAAAACGATGCGGTCATAGCGCGACAGGTCGACCTCACGACGGAAGTAGCCACGCAGGTTGCGTTGCTCCTCACTGCCGAGCCAGCGCATCTCGCATTCGCAGTGCGCGGCAACGCCTTCGTACAAGCGGTCGAGAATGGCTCGCTGATCTTTCTGGACCAGAAATAAAACTTTCATCGTCTTCCCTGCTTCAGCTTCAAGCCCTTGCCTCACGTTCAATGACGAAGGGCAGCTGCCAGAAAACGTCACGCACCGCGCGATCGGAAAAGCGCTCGTGCAAGCGGTCGAGCATCAGCTGCGCACACTGCTGACGCTCCTGATCATCCATCGCGGCCAGACGTTGCAGGCCCTGAGCCATGCGCTCGGCATCGCCCAGCGGGAACAGAATGCCGACGCCTTCGACCACTTCCTTCGCACCGCCGCACGCGGTCACGAGCAAGGGCAAACCAGCAGCCATCGCCTCCAGCAACACCATGCCGAAGGGTTCGTGATCGGAGCTCAACGCGAACACATCGAAGGCGCGAAAATAGCGCCGGGCCTCGGGAACCTGGCCAAGGAACAGCACACGGTCGGCGACCCCCAGTTCGCGGGCCAGCGTCTTCAGATCCTGCTCCAGCCGGCCAATGCCGAGAATCGCCAACTGGCTGTCCGTCGGCAACCCCGGTAACGCCGCGGCAAACCCACGCAGTAGTGTGGCCTGGTCCTTGTCCGGGTGCAGCCTGCCAACGTTGCCGACAACCCAGGCATCCATCGACAAACCAAGGGCTTCCCGGGCCTCGCGAACTGACACCTGACTCTCTTGCAACGCAAGCACATCGATGCGGTTGTAGAGCGTCTGGATTTCTCCGGCCGGCCATTTCGGCAAGCTGTGGCGGATGTCATCGCGCACCGCATCGGCAACCCCGAGCAGACTCAGGCGCTTGCGGAAGATACCGGCGAAGAGTTTGCGTGTGTCGCGCGTGTAATCGCCCAGCGCATGATGCACGCCGATCACCGGCAAAGATGTCCCAAGCAAAGCGATGTAGATCGGCTTGAAACGATGGGCAATGCAAAAACTGAAATTGCGGGAAGCGGCGATCTTGCGCAAGTCGATGATGGCGCCCAGCTTAAGGCCACGAATGGCCTTGGAGCTGTATTCCATGAACAACACTTCGTCAGAGGCGCACCCCGCAGCGACCTCGGCATCGGCGACCCCGGTCAGAAACACCGTGGTCACGCGATAGCCGGTCCCCGCGAACAGGCTGGCGTACTGCCGCGCGCAGTCCAGAAACGGCCCGTCATAGCCGTGACAGAACTGCAGCACATGGCGTTCAGCCGAGCGTGTCATATGCGTCTGCGCCCTCTTTGACCACCAGAATGTCTTCCATAATCAGATACTGCAGATCGGATCCGAAGAACATGTTCAGGGCATCGGTCGGCGAGCAGATCATCGGCTCGCCGCGACGGTTCAGGGAGGTGTTCAGCGACACGCCGTTGCCGGTCAGTACTTCGAGCGCCTTCATCATGTCGTAGTAGCGCGGATTGTATTCGCGCTTGAGCACCTGGGCCCGGGAAGTGCCGTCCTCGTGAACCACTTCCGGCACGCGGGTCTTCCACTCTTCAGATACTTCAAAGGTGAAGGTCATGAACGGCGCCGGATGATCGATCTTGATCATTTGTGGAGCAACCGTATCGAGCATCGACGGGCAGAAAGGCCTCCAGCGCTCGCGGAACTTGATCTGGTGGTTGATCCGGTCGGCAACGCCGGTCGCGCTCGGGCAACCGATGATCGAACGACCGCCCAACGCACGCGGGCCAAACTCCATGCGCCCCTGGAACCAGGCGACCGGGTTGCCATCGACCATGATTTTGGCGATGTTTTCCGGCATGTTCTCAAGCTTGCGCCACACAGGTTTGCTCGGGTGACGAGCGCAGGCGGCGAGCACGTCTTCGTTGCTGTACGACGGACCGAGGTAGACGTGTTCCATCTTCTCGACCGGCACGCCACGGGCGTGAGACACGTACGCCGCCGCACCGACCGCAGTGCCGGCATCGCCGGAGGCAGGCTGAACGAACAACTCTTTGACGTCATCGCGGGCGATGATTTTCTGGTTCAGTTTGACGTTCAGCGCGCAGCCACCGGCGAAGGCGAGTTTGCCGGTTTCCTTGAGCACATCGCCCAGGTAATGGTCGATCATTTGCAACGCCAGTTTCTCGAACAGCGCTTGCATGCTCGCGGCGTAGTGGATGTACGGCTCGTCGGCAATGTCGCCTTCGCGCTTGGGCCCCAGCCACTCGATCAGTTTTGGCGAGAAGTAAAAACCCTTGCCCTTCTCTTTATAGCGACGCAGGCCGATCACGTTGGCGTAGTCGGTGTTGATCACCAGCTCGCCGTTTTCAAACGAGGCCAGACGCGAGAAGTCATATTTGCCGGCATCGCCATACGGCGCCATGCCCATGACCTTGAATTCACCATCGAGCATCTCGAAACCGAGGAACTCGGTGATCGCGCCGTACAGGCCGCCGAGGGAGTCCGGGTCGAAGAATTCCTTGATCTTGTGAATCTTGCCGTTCTCGCCGTAACCGAAGAACGTTGTGGCGTACTCACCCTTGCCGTCGATTCCGAGGATCGCGGTTTTCTCTTTGAAACCGGAGCAGTGGTAAGCGCTGGAGGCGTGGGCCAGGTGATGCTCGACCGGTTCGATCTTGATCTTCTTCGGATCGAAGCCCAGTTGCTCGAGGCACCAGACGATCTTGTTGCGATAGCGCTTGTAGCGGCGGTTGCCCATGAGGATCGCGTCGAGCGCACGATCCGGGGCGTACCAGTAACGCTTGGCATAGTGCCAGCGCGCCTTGCCGAACAGGCTGATCGGCGCGAACGGAATCGCCACCACGTCTACGTCCGACGGTTTGATGCCGGCCTGCTCGAGGCAGAACTTCGCCGATTCGTATGGCATGCGGTTCTTTGCATGTTTATCGCGCACAAAGCGCTCTTCTTCAGCTGCAGCGACCAGCTTGCCGTCGATGTACAACGCTGCTGAAGGATCATGGCTAAGGGCGCCGGACAGGCCAAGAATCGTCAATGCCACAGGGGTCTAGCCTCTTAAGTCTGCATGCAGGCGCAATGCGCCTCAAAAATTAATGTGCCTTCGCGATGGGGCGACGGGCAGCTAAAGGGCGGGATTATAGCGTAAACACGGCAGGAATGACCCAGCGGTAATTACCTGCATCAGGAAGATGCCGGGAAAGCGCGAGAAGCCGTATTCCAAGGACCACGTCTCCGGCAAATGCGCTCCGAAAACGTCAGGGCAAACTAGCATCGGGCTTATTCAGGGCACAGTTCATGGGCTCCGAAAATCATGTAGGACTTTTCACAAAATCTTGTCCACTCACCAGGTCTGTTCAGACAGCGCTGGAAACATCGCGCGGCAAACGCTGATCAATCAGCTGATATAAAGCACTGCCTTGTGGCCAGTTACGCATGAACCGCGCCCGGTCTCGCGCATAGGCCGGGGCGAAACTTTCCACTGAGCCGTGCTGGCGCATCGAGTCGAGATCGATGAGCACCCAGCGATCGTCTTGCCAGAACAGGTTGTGGCCCTTGAAGTCGCCGTGGCTGATCCGCTCGCGAATCAGCTCGGCAAACAAATGATCCAGGGCCGCCAGCTCGGCTTCGGGCGCATCGCCACGTTCAACGTAGGGCGCAAAACGCGCGATGACGTCTGGACCAGACAAGTGCTCGGTCACCAGATAAGCCCGACTGCGCAATCCAAGGAAGCGTTTCTCGAGCACCGCCAAGGGTTTGGGCGTCGCAACACCCAGGAACGCCAACCGATGACCTTCGCGCCAGGAATGCCACGCTCGGCTTGGACGCCAGAAACGCTTGAGCCAATGAGCGAACCCTTTGATGTTGTAGCGCTTGATCAGCAACGTGCGAGTGCCGACCTCGACCTTGCCAACACTGGCCGTGCCACCGGTTTTGTACAAGTGGCCTTGTTCGAGCAACGCATCGGCCTGTTCCAGCACCCGCAGCATCGCCGCCTCTTCATCGCGGCGTGTCGCGCGCAGACCGAACGGCCCGCGCTGAACGCTGAATAACGTACAGTCGCGACCGGCCTTGTCCAGATAATCCTTGAGGCGCCAGGCGCGGACCTTGTCGATCTGCTTTTGCAACGCCTCCATGGGCAACGCATGTTCGCCATTGCTCAACAGGTAATACACCAGCAATTCTTCGGTGAAGGGCGCCAGCGACTTGGGTAGCTGGGCGAAAAACACCCCGAGATTTTCCAGCACTTTCTGGCGCGACAACGGCTGACCCGGCGTTTCGCCCCGGATACCGGCACCGTCAATCAGGTACAGTCGACCGCCTTGGCGCAGCAGATTGTCCAGGTGCAGGTCCTCCTGCCAAAGGCCCTTGCGATGCATTTGCCCGACCGCGCCCAGCGCATCGGCCAACACCGCCGATTGCTCATCCGCCAGCATTGGCAAGTGCTCGACCTGTTGCCAGGCATCCCCGAGGCTTTCGGCATTTTCCAGAAAATCGAACAGCAGCCAGCCGCCCTCGCCATCCTTCAAACCGTCGGCCAACAGCTGCGGCGTGGTCAGCCCCTGCGCCGCGAGCAAGCGCACGCCGCCCAGCTCGCGTTGAAAATGCCGAGCAGCCTTGCTGCCCACCAGCAACTTGGCCAGTACCGGGCGACCGCGCCAGATGCCGGCGCCAACATAGCGCTGGCCCGGCAACACCCGCAACAGACTCAGCAGTTGCAAATCGGCAGGCCCGGCCGCATCGGCCAGGGCAATGTTCAGGGGCAGCTCAGGTTGACGGCCGGCGTTTTTCAGTTCGGACAATCGCATCAGATAGCACCCTTGTAACTGCGCCGCGCGGTCAGGCGCGTCAGCCAGCCGTCGATCAGCGAAGCGTCTTGTGGCTGCTCGAGGTAGGCCGCGAGCAACTCGCGCAAGTGCCCTTCATTCCACTCTGGCGCCCGCCGCGTCAACGGCTCCAGATCCTTGACCCGATCACGCTGACCGAACAACAGGGGCCGGGTTTTTTCCAGGTCAATCAGCTGAGCGACGTAACCGGCGTCAGCAACCTGAAGAAAAATGTGTTTGGGATAAAAGCAGCCGTGAACCTGACGCGCACCGTGCAGACGCCGGGCCAGCCGGCCACAGGCCTGCAGGATCGCCGACTGCTGCGCCGCGCTCAGATCCGACCAGTGCTGCAACAGCGAATCCAGATCATCCCAGCCGTCGAGCGCGCGCGTCAGCAAGATCGCCCGGACTTCACCATCGACCTTGCGCTCCCCGAAGTATGACGCCTTCAGCGCCGGAATACCCAGCTTTTCGTAGCGACTGATGTTGCGAAACTCACGGGCGAAACTCGGCTCACCCAACGGCGCATGCAACGTATGCATCTGGTAATTGCTTTGGCGCTTGAGGTAGAACCCCTGCCCCTCCAGGTCCAGCCGGGACACGCTGCTCCAGCCACCACGCACGCTGTTGGGCTCGTCCACTACGTCGAGCTCCCTGGCCCACAGCGCGTCAAAGGTACCGAGGCCATGGCGCTCAAGCAGCGCACGGTCTTCAGCGGCGAGAAAATCTGTCATTCGCGACCCTCGAAAAATCTCAGCACATGACGAATGCGCTTTTTATCCGCGGCATCGAGCCGGGGCTGTTGCCGGTATTGCAGGTAAAAACGCAGGCGCTGAGTGGCCGACAACTGATATTTGGCAACCTTGTCGAGGCAGGCGAGGTCTTTGGTGATGCGATACCTGAGCCAGAAACCGCGCCAGAAATCACCGTTGGGGCAGTCGATCAGGAACAGCCGCGCATGATCGTCGATCAGCAAGTTGCGCCACTTCAGATCGTTATGGGTGAAGCGGTGGTCGTGCATGATCCGGGTATAGCGGGCCAACTGGCGGCTGACAGTGTCGACCCAGGCGCGGTCTGCCAGTTTAGGATCGTGTCGTTCGGCCAGGGCCGACAGATCTTCGGTATGCGGCAATTCCCGGGTGATCATCGCCCCCCGATCGTAGGTCGCGCCGCGCCGTTCCAGGCCCCAGGCCACCACTTCGGCAGTGGGGATGTCCCACTTGGCGAAACGTTTGAGATTCTGCCACTCGGCCTTCACCCGGGGTTTGCCCAGATACCGACGCAGGCCTTTACCGGCGCCCACGTAGCGCTTGACGTAATAGTTCACGCCATTGCGCTGCACGCGGATGACTTCGGACAACGGATCACGCGTCAAACGCTCGCCTTGCAGGGCAAACACCGCGTCCAGGCTACCGAAATCGTCAGCCAGATCGCTGTAGGCGGGCTCCAGTTTCCAACCCGACATCAGAGCGCATTCCCGTAGCGCTGCTTACGGGCGTAGAGCTTGTCGGCCTTGCTTTCCAGCCACACCAGCAAACCACTTTCGTCGCCCAGAATCTGGCGCAGGGGGCGCTGAAAATAGCCCTTGAGGAAACGCATCTTGTCGCGCCGGGTCAAGCCGATATCCATCGCGGAAAAGTACAGCGCCGCCAGGTCCTTGTTCCGCCAGCGCGGGGTAATCGTCGGACGGGTCTGGGCGCGATGCAGGTCGATGACCGAGAGCTTCAAGTCATTGGCGGCCACCGGTTTGTCGGTGTGCAACAGGAAGTGACAAATGTAGCAATCGCGGTGGTTGACCCCGGCACGGTGCATCATGCCGGTCATGCGTGCGACTTCGGCAATCAGCGCCCGCTTGAGTGTCGGCTCGGGAGGCTGCGCGGGCCAATTCATGCAAAAATCTTCAAGACTGATGGTGGGCGCCAATTCTTCGGTGATGATGAACGAATCATGGTCCGCCGGGTTGGCCCCCTTCTCGCCGTAGGCGACGGCGGTCATGGTCGGTACGCCGACTTCCTGCAGGCGCTGAATGGCGGCCCATTCCTGACCCGCGCCGAGCACCGGCAACTTGGCCGTCAGCAGGTTCTTGAAGATCTCGCGCCAGCCGATGCCATGGTGAATCTTTACGAAAAAACCATGGCCATTCACTTCAGTACGCAAAGTGCGGCGCGCTTCCAGTTCTCGGTAAACCTCGCCCTCGAGACGTTCGACTTCGGCGAACGGGTCGCGTCCGGCCCAAAGGCTTTTGAACGGTTCAGTCAGCATCAACTTCATTAAGCGTGCTCCGCCAGAATCACATCAGCCGCGTGTTGCGGCATGCTGTAGAGGTCGGCCGTGTCGGCAAAGGCCAGACCATTGCGGCTCCAGGCCGCGCGGGCCGTTGCATCGTTCAACATGCCGGTCAGGTAGTGCGTCAATTGCAGCTGATCGAATGGATCATCCAGCACCAGGCCGGCATCGGCCTCGGCGATGTAATGAGCGTAACCACAGACCGCGCTGACCAGCACCGGCAGCCCGGCCACCAAGGCTTCAAGCAGCACGGTCCCGGTATTTTCGTTGTACGCCGGGTGGATCAGCAGATCGGCACCGAGCAGAAAACGCGGGATGTCGCTACGGCCCTTGAGGAACGTGACGTTGTCACCCAGGCCCAACGTGGCGCTCTGCATCTGGAATAACTTGGGGTCATCCTGGCCGATTACAAACAGCCGGGTGCGTTTCTTCAGATCAGCGGGCAATGCGGCCAGTGCCTTGAGGCTGCGATCGACGCCTTTGGTCTTGAACCCTGAGCCGATCTGCACCAGCAACAGGTCATCGTCTTCAAGGCTGAATTCGCGGCGGAAATCCGCGCGAATCTCAGCGGCATTGGGCGGCGCGCGGCGATCCTGAGAGATGCCCGGCGGCAGCAGATGAAAGCGCTCCAGCGGCGTGTCGTAATGCTTGATGAACAGCGGCTGCTGCACTTCGGAAATCATCAATATCTCGGTCTTCGCGTTTCTGGCGAACACCGCACGCTCGTACTCGGCGAAATGCCGATAGCGGCCCCAGCGCCGGTACAGCGAGTTGCGCAGGTTCTGCGCCTTGTCTTCGAAGCAACCATCGGCGGCATAGTAAACATCGAGGCCAGGCATCTTGTTGAAACCGATCAGACGGTCCACCGGACGCTTGGCCAGGTCAGCCGCCATCCACTCGCTGAGCTTCTCGTTGCGGCGGTGATTGAAGAAGGCTTTCACTGGTGCCACCAGCACTTCGAAACCCGGCGGTACATCACCTTCCCAGATCAAGGTATAAACGCGAATCTGGTGGCCGCGCTGCTGACATTCCAGAGCGATGCGCATGAAATCACGCTGCAGGCCACCAAATGGAAAGTACTTGTACAAGACGAATGCCAGTTGCATCAGCGCAGCTCCTCAGCCAGTAACAACGTGCTCAGTCGGGTGGCGACACGCTCGGGATTCAGACGCGTGAAGCACAGTGGCCACTCGCGTTTCAGGTCGAACTGACGGGCATCTCCGGCCGTCGGTTGATAGGTGCATTTCTTTTGCAGGCACGGCGCACATGGCCAGTCGCTGGCCATGTGAATCTGCGCCTTGCCATAGGCACCGGTCAGGCCCGGATTGGTCGGGCCGAACAGTGACAGGGTCGGCACGTCGAGCGCAGCGGCGAGATGACCCAGACCGGTGTCTACCGCGACGCAAGCCTGCGCGCCGGCGAGCACTTTGCCGACGCCCGCCAGGTTCAGTTTTGGCAGCACTTCGACGTGGCGCATGTCCTTGGCAATGCGCTCAGCCCGAGCCTTCTCGGCCGGATTGCCCCACGCCAGCTTGACGCCGACGCCCAGATAGCCGACCCGCTCGGCGAGTTCCCGCCAGTAGGCTTCGGGCCAGTGTTTGGTGTCCCACGTGGTGCCGTGCAGGAATAACACGTACGGATTTTTGCGCGGCAATTCCACCAGGCGCTCGACGTTGAGGCCGTAGTCGCCCAGGCCTCTTGGCAAGTCGTAACCGAGGGCGATGGCAAACAGCTGACGCACTCGCTCCACCGCGTGCTGACCACGGCCAACCGCCAGGCGCCGGTTATAGAAACGTGCAGCCATCGGCTCGCGCGCCGAGTCTTTATCGAGGCCGGCCACCGGGGCTTTGACGTAGCGCGTCAGCCAGGCGCTCTTGAGCAAACCCTGGGCGTCGATCACCAGGTCATATTTGTTGGCGCGAACGCTTTGCTTGAAGCGTTTCCATTCGCCGCTCTTGAAGGTTTGCCAGAGGTTCTTGCGCCAGCGCCGGATCGCCACCGGAATGACTTTGCCGACGGCGGGATGCCAGGTCGGGATTTCGGCAAAGCCTTCTTCCACGACCCAGTCGAATGTGATCCCGGGGATCGCCCGGGCCGCGTCGGTCAGCGCTGGAAGCGCGTGAATCACGTCGCCCAGCGAAGACGTCTTGATCAACAGAACCCGCAAACTATTGAACCTCGACCACAGTGCCCTGCAACCGTTGCAAGGCTTCGTTAACAGTTTGCGGCAGGAGCTGGCGCAAGCAGTTGTAATGACCGAACCGGCACGTGCGATCGAAGCATGGGCTGCATTCGATGCCCAGGCGAACGATCTCGACATGCTCGGCCAGCGGCGGGGTGAAGCCTGGCGACGTGGAACCGTACACCGCCACCAATGGGCGATTCAACGCGGCAGCGACGTGCATCAGCCCGGAGTCGTTGGACACCACCGAGTCGGCGCAGGACAGCAGGTCGATGGCCTCGGCGAGGGACGTGCCGCCGCTGAGGTTCGCTGATTCTTCGCGCAAACCCGGGATCAGCCGCGCGCGGATGTCTTCGCCGACGGCGTGATCGTTTTTCGAACCGAACAGCCAGACCTGCCAGCCTTCGCGAATTTTCGCTTCGGCAACCTGAGCGTAATGCTCGGAGGGCCAGCGTTTGGACTCACCAAATTCTGCGCCGGGGCACAGCGCCAGGACCGGACGATCGAGGGTCAGGCCGAATTTCGCCAATGCCGCTTCGCGGGTCACCGGATCGATCTGCAAGGTCGGACGCGGATAGGGTTTCGGCAGCTCGAAGCCGGGCTCATACGCCAGGGCCATGAAGCGCTCGATCATCAGCGGATAACGTTCCTTATCCAGCGTGCGCACGTCATTGAGCAGGCCGTAGCGAAACTCGCCACGCCAGCCCGTGCGTTTCGGGATGCCGGCGAAGAACGGCACCAGCGCCGACTTCAGGGAGTTGGGCAGCAGGATCGCCTGATCGTACTGACCGGCCAGGGATTTGCCGATACGCCGACGCGTCGCCAACTCCAGCACGCCGTGACCGAGCGGAAAGCTCAAGGCCTGACGCACTTCGGGCATGCGCTCAAGAATCGGCCGGCTCCACTCGGGGGCCAGCACGTCGATTTCGCACTGCGGATGGCGCTGTTTGAGGCACTGAAACAGTGTCTGCGCCATCACCATGTCACCGACCCAACTGGGCCCAACGATCAGAATTTTCATGTGGCTTCCAAAAACGAGCCGGGGAGGCATACGCCTCCCCGCCTCGAGAATTCTACATAACACTGCGGATTTACTGTGGAAGCGGGCTCCCACATTAAGTACTGGTGAGCATCCTGCGCGGTGCAGCTGAGCTGCCAAAATCTACAATAAAATCGCAGAATCTGTAGGAGCAAGCTTGCTCGCGATGAGGCCATCACTTCCGGCATCGATGACGACTGACAATCCGCTATCGCGAGCAAGCTTGCTCCTACAGGGTAATGGGTGTTTCAAATATCCAGTTTCAGCTTAGCCCCAACTCACGCCAGATCCGCATGACCTGCCGGCGCTCATCCGCGAACTGATCACCCGCAATCACCCCGGGATCCTTCTGCAGAGCCTGCCGGTGCGCGGCGGAGCGGTAGGCTTTGTAGGCCTCGCGCAGCAGACCGGCGTCTTCGGCGGGCATCAGCCCTTCCTGCTCCAGCTCTTCCAGAATGCGAATATTATCTGTCCAGCGCAGCAATGGCGGGTGTGTATGCGACCACGCCAGGGCCGCGTATTGCACCATAAATTCAATATCGACGATACCTCCGGCGTCCTGCTTGAGATCGAACCGCGCCGTGGCCTCAAAGGCATTTGCCCCGGTGCCGGCCGCAGTGCTCTTTGTGCCGAGGTTATCGCGCATCTTCGCGCGCATCTCGCTGACCTCCTGACGGAGCGTCGGCAAATCTCGCGACCGGCCCAATATTGCCGCTCGAACTTTCTCGAACGCCTGACCGACGTCCTGACTTCCGACCAGCACCCGCGCGCGAACAAGCGCTTGATGCTCCCAGGTCCAGGCTTCATTTTCCTGATAACGGGCAAACGCTCCGAGCGAGCTGACCAACAGCCCGGAGGCACCGGACGGCCGCAGACGCATGTCGACTTCGTACAACTGGCCGGAGTTGGTCTGCGCTGTCAGCAAGTGAATGATGCGCTGCCCCAGCCGGTTGAAAAATTGCGCGCCGTCGATGGGTTTCGGCCCGTCGGTTTCCGCCTGCGGATCGCCGTCGTGGATGAACACCAGATCGAGGTCCGAACCGTGCCCCAGTTCCAGACCGCCCACTTTGCCGTAACCGACAACGATAAAACCCGGATCACAAAACGTACCGTCGTTGCGCAGCGGCGTGCCGTATTTGGCCACGGTCTGCCGCCATGCCAGCGCCATCACTTGTTCGAGGATCGCTTCGGCGAGCCAGGTCAGGTAATCGCTGACTTTCATCAACGGCAGGCTGCCAGCGATTTCCGAGGCAGCCACCCGCAAGCGGTGCGCCAGTTTGAAATGGCGCAAGGCCTCCATTTGCTGTTCGAGGTCATCTTCGGGAATCCGCGTCAGGCGCTCGCGCAACTCGGCGGCCAGCTCCGGCGCCAAGGGCGGCTTGAACAACCGACCTTCATTGAGCAATTCGTCGAGCAGCAGCGGGAAACGGGTGATCTGCTCTGCAATCCACGGGCTCGCGGCGCACAAGGTCAGCAGGCGTCGCAGTGCGCCGGGATTCTCGGTCAGCAACACCAGGTACGCAGAACGCCGGGCGACGGCTTCAACCAGAGGCAGAACGCGCTCCAGCACCAGATCGGGGTTGGCGTGTTCCACGGCCTGAGCCAGCAAGCGAGGGATGAACGCATCCAGACGCTCGCGCCCCAAACGTTGCATGGCGCGCAATTGCGGGCTGGCGCGCAGACCGGCCAGCGCTTTGAGCGCCTTGGTCGCATCGACGAAACCGCCCTCGCCCAACTGGCGGCAGGCGGCCTCTTCATCCTGAGCCTCTTCCCACAGCGGCAGCCATTCACCGCCGACCACCACTTCGCTCTCGACACCCTCCTCTTCGTCCGGATCGGCAATCACCTGGCCGAAGTGCCACGCCACGCGACCGCGCCAATGCATTAGTCGCTCGTGGAAAGCGGGCCAATCGGTAAAGCCCAGCATGAATGCGATGCGCGCCTGATCCTCTGCGCCTTCCGGCAGCATCTGGGTCTGGCGATCGGCAATCGCCTGGATCGCGTGCTCGGTGTAACGCAGGAATTCATAGCCTTCGCGCAGCTCGCTCACCACCGCTGGCGGCAGATAACCCTGGCCTTCCAGCGTGCTCAGTACTTTTAATAGCGGACGCTGCTGCAGGCTGAGGTCGCGACCACCGTGGATCAGCTGGAATGCCTGGGCGATGAATTCCACCTCGCGAATGCCACCCGAGCCGAGCTTGATATTGTCGGCCATGCCCTTGCGCCGCACTTCCTGCTGGATCAGCTGCTTCATGGTGCGCAGTGCTTCGATGGCGGAGAAATCCAGGTAACGCCGGTAAACGAACGGACGCAGCATTTCTTGCAGCTGCGCACCGGCGACCTGATCGCCGGCGACCACCCGCGACTTGATCATCGCGTAACGTTCCCAGTCGCGACCCTGATCCTGGTAATACTGCTCAAGTGCGTTGAAGCTGAGCACCAGCGCTCCGGATGAGCCGTAAGGGCGCAGGCGCATGTCGACGCGAAAGACGAAACCGTCCACCGTCATCGGGTCCAGCGCCTTGATCAGCCGTTGGCCGAGACGGATGAAAAATTCCTGGTTATCCAGCGAGCGCTTCACGCCGACGGTTTCGCCGCCCTCGGGGTAGGCGAAGATCAAATCAATGTCGGACGACAGGTTCAGCTCGACCGCGCCCAGCTTGCCCATGCCGAGGATGACCATTTGCTGCGGTTCACCGCTACGCCGTCCTGTGGGCACGCCGAATTGCTGACAATGACGCGCGTACAGCCACTGATAGGCCTGATCGATACTGGCATCCGCCATGTCGGAAAGGTCACGGCACGTCTGGATCAGATCGGCCTGACGGTTCAGATCACGCCAGATGATCCGCACCTGATGACGGGTGCGCTGGCGGCGCAGTGCGCGGCCGAGCTCGTCTTCGGTTTCAGCGGCATTCACCGCCGCTGCGATCTGTGCGCATAACTCGCCAGGGGCAAAGCTGCGGTCGAGTTCGCCGGACTGCACCAGCGCCAGCAACATCAAAGGGTCACGCACACTCTGTTCAATGACAAAGTCGCTGGCGGCGGTCACGCGAGCGAACTGCGCCCAGCGCTCAGGCGTCCATGCGGACAGCCCATGATCGTCATCCAGTTCGCCGACGGCCGTGCGGAACGACTGCTCGGCACGAGTGACAAATGGCAGGAGAATGCCGGGCAGTTCGGCAAGCGCGGGCAGGCTCATGGTCTATCCTTGATCGGCGTGTGTAAGGCTGGATGTAGTGAATTTTCAAAAAGCACTACGCGACCGACTGTCGAACAAAGGTTAGAAATAGCTGATAATTCTTTAATGTTGGCAGAGAGCATCAAGCTTTCACCTTTTTCGGTTGGCAAAAGACCAACCTTAACGATTATTCTCACAACGCAGCTGGAGGCCACAAGCCGCTCATCTGTAGTTTTACTACTCGTATATACATTCGGATAGCTGAAATGCCCGAAGATTTGTAGTAAAACTACACGCCGCCGGAACCTACCTCTCGGCAATCCAAGAATTTATATCGTCTGCCCACAAGGCCAGTCGCAAACTCAGGCAACCGATTCTGGAAGCCTTTCCGCCCTGGAGCAAGCCATGCAAGACCTCGATCCCGTCGAAACCCAGGAATGGCTGGACGCCCTGGAATCGGTTCTCGACAAAGAAGGCGAAAACCGCGCTCATTATCTGATGACCCGTTTGGGCGAACTCGCGACCCGCAGCGGTTCGCAGTTGCCTTACGCCATCACCACGCCATACCGCAACACCATTCCCGTTACCCACGAAGCACGCATGCCTGGCGACCTGTTCATGGAACGCCGCATTCGCTCGCTGGTACGCTGGAACGCGATGGCCATGGTGATGCGCACGAACCTGAAGGATTCTGACCTGGGCGGTCACATCTCCAGCTTCGCTTCCAGCGCAACCTTGTACGACATCGGCTTCAACTATTTCTTCCAGGCCCCGACCGATGAACACGGCGGCGACCTGATCTACTTCCAGGGCCACACCTCGCCAGG
This sequence comes from Pseudomonas sp. TMB3-21, assembly GCF_054898145.1. Taxonomy (NCBI): domain Bacteria; kingdom Pseudomonadati; phylum Pseudomonadota; class Gammaproteobacteria; order Pseudomonadales; family Pseudomonadaceae; genus Pseudomonas; species Pseudomonas sp. TMB3-21. Next base: position 1,117,452 of record NZ_CM142718.1, read on the forward strand.
CGTTTACGCCCGCGCATTCATGGAAGGCCGCATCACCGAAGACCAGATGAACAACTTCCGCCAGGAAGTCGACGGTCAGGGCCTGTCGTCCTACCCGCACCCTTGGCTGATGCCTGATTTCTGGCAGTTCCCGACCGTATCCATGGGTCTGGGCCCGATCCAGGCGATCTACCAGGCACGCTTCATGAAGTACCTGGAAGCGCGTGGTTTCATCCCTGAAGGCAAGCAGAAAGTCTGGTGCTTCCTGGGCGACGGCGAGTGTGACGAGCCGGAATCCCTGGGCGCAATCTCGCTGGCTGGCCGCGAGAAGCTCGACAACCTGATCTTCGTCATCAACTGCAACCTGCAGCGCCTCGACGGCCCGGTTCGCGGCAACGGCAAGATCATCCAGGAACTCGAAGGCGTGTTCCGCGGTGCTCAGTGGAACGTGACCAAAGTGATCTGGGGCCGTTTCTGGGACCCACTGCTGGCCAAAGACGTCGACGGTATCCTGCAACGTCGCATGGACGAAGTCATCGACGGCGAGTACCAGAACTACAAAGCCAAAGACGGCGCGTTCGTGCGTGAACACTTCTTCAACACGCCTGAACTCAAAGCGATGGTTGCAGACCTGTCCGACGACGAAATCTGGAAACTCAACCGTGGCGGCCACGACCCGTACAAGGTCTACGCGGCGTACCACGAAGCGGTCAACCACAAAGAACAACCAACCGTCATCCTGGCCAAGACCATCAAGGGTTATGGGACCGGTGCCGGCGAAGCGAAAAACACCGCACACAACACCAAGAAAGTCGATGTCGACAGCCTGAAGCTGTTCCGCGACCGTTTCGACATTCCGGTGCGCGACGACGAACTCGAGAACCTGCCGTTCTTCAAGCCGGAGCCGAACAGCGCCGAAGCCCGTTACCTGAGCGAGCGCCGCACCGCACTGGGCGGTTTCGTGCCACAGCGTCGCGCCAAGAGCTTCGACATTCCGACACCGCCGCTCGATACCCTCAAGGCTATCCTGGACGGCTCGGGCGACCGTGAAATTTCCACCACCATGGCTTTCGTGCGGATCCTCGCGCAACTGGTCAAGGACAAGGAAATCGGCTCGCGCATCGTTCCGATCATCCCGGACGAAGCCCGTACCTTCGGTATGGAAGGCATGTTCCGTCAGTTGGGCATCTACTCCTCCGTCGGCCAGCTCTACGAGCCAGTCGATAAAGACCAGGTGATGTTCTACAAGGAAGACAAGAAGGGCCAGATTCTCGAAGAAGGCATCAACGAAGCGGGCGCCATGAGCTCCTTCATCGCTGCCGGTACTTCGTACTCCAGCCACAACCAGCCAATGCTGCCGTTCTACATCTTCTACTCGATGTTCGGCTTCCAGCGTATCGGCGACCTCGCCTGGGCCGCTGGCGACAGCCGTACCCGTGGCTTCCTGATCGGCGGCACCGCCGGCCGGACCACGCTGAACGGCGAAGGCCTGCAACACGAAGACGGACACAGCCACATCCTGGCCGCGACCATCCCGAACTGCCGCACCTATGATCCAACCTACGGCTACGAGCTGGCGGTGATCATTCAGGACGGCATGAAGAAAATGACCGAAGAGCAACAGGACGTTTTCTACTACATCACCGTGATGAACGAGTCGTACCAGCAGCCAGCCATGCCGGCCGGTGCCGAAGAAGGCATCAAGAAAGGCATGTACCTGCTCGAGGAAGACACCCGCGAAGCGGCGCACCACGTTCAGCTGATGGGCTCCGGCACCATCCTGCGTGAAGTGCGTGAAGCAGCGAAGATCCTGCGTGAAGAGTTCAACATCGGCGCTGACGTCTGGAGCGTTACCAGCTTCAACGAGCTGCGTCGCGATGGCCTGGCCGTCGAGCGCAGCAACCGTCTGCACCCGGGTCAGAAGCCGCAACTGAGCTACGTCGAACAGTGCCTGAACGGCCGTAAAGGTCCGGTCATTGCGTCTACCGACTACATGAAGATGTTCGCTGAGCAAATCCGCCAGTGGGTCCCGTCCAAGGAATTCAAAGTCTTGGGCACCGACGGTTTCGGCCGCAGTGACAGCCGCAAGAAGCTGCGTCACTTCTTCGAAGTCGATCGTCAATTTGTGGTGTTGGCAGCCCTGGAAGCATTGGCTGACCGTGGCGACATCGAACCTAAAGTGGTGGCAGAAGCCATCGCCAAGTTCGGCATCGACCCGGAAAAACGCAACCCACTGGACTGCTGAGGAGACACTCTGTGAGCGAACTCATTCGCGTACCTGACATCGGCAGCGGTGAAGGTGAAGTAATTGAACTGTTTGTGAAGGTCGGCGACCGTATCGAAGCCGAGCAAAGCATCCTGACGCTGGAATCGGACAAGGCGAGCATGGAAGTGCCTGCGCCGAAAGCAGGTATCGTCAAAAGCCTGAAAGTGAAACTGGGCGATCGTCTGAAAGAAGGCGACGAGTTGCTGGAGCTGGAAGTCGAGGGCGCTGCTGAAGCGGCTCCTGCGGCTGCCGCTGCGCCGGCTGCCAAGGCTGAAGAGAAACCGGCTGCCGCACCTGCTGCTGCCGCTGCTCCAGCCGCTGCACCTGCTGCTGCTTCGATTCAGCAAGTGCACGTGCCGGACATCGGTTCGTCGGGCAAAGCCCAGATCATCGAGATCCAGGTCAAGGTCGGCGACACCGTCGAGGCTGATCAGTCACTGATCACCCTGGAATCCGACAAGGCAAGCATGGAAATCCCGTCGCCTGCCGCTGGCGTGGTCAAAGCCATCAGCGTCAAGCTCAACGACGAAGTCGGTACCGGCGACCTGATTCTGGACCTGGAAGTGGCAGGTGCTGCGGCACCGGCCGCTGCCGCGCCAGCTCAGGCTGCTGCACCCGCCGCCGCCGCTGCTCCAGCGCCTGATGCTGCTCCGGCTGCGCCGGCTGCCGACACCGTTCAGGACATCCACGTGCCGGACATCGGCTCGTCGGGCAAGGCCAAGATCATCGAAGTGCTGGTCAAGGCTGGCGACACCGTCACCGCCGATCAGTCGCTGATCACCCTGGAATCCGACAAGGCGAGCATGGAAATCCCGTCGCCTGCCGCTGGCGTCGTCGAAAGCGTTTCGATCAAGCTGGACGACGAAGTCGGTACCGGCGACCTGATCCTCAAGCTGAAAGTCAAAGGCGCTGCGCCTGCTGCTGCTCCGGCTGCTGCCGCACCGGCTTCGGCACCTGCAGCTGCCAAGCCTGAAGCGGCTCCTGCCGCCGCAGCACCGGCCGCACCGGCTGCTACCCCGGCCAAACCGGGCGCCAAGGTTCATGCAGGCCCGGCAGTACGCCAACTGGCCCGCGAATTCGGCGTCGAACTGAGCGCGGTCAGCTCCAGCGGCCCGCACGGCCGTGTGCTGAAAGAAGACGTGCAGGTTTACGTCAAAGCCATGATGCAGAAGGCCAAGGAAGCACCGGCCGCTGCTGGCGGTGCAACCGGTGGCGCGGGCATTCCGCCGATTCCGGTAGTGGACTTCAGCCGTTTCGGTGAAACCGAAGAAGTGCCGATGACTCGCCTGATGCAAATCGGCGCGTCGAGCCTGCACCGCAGCTGGTTGAACATTCCGCACGTGACTCAGTTCGATTCTGCTGATATCACCGACCTGGAAGCGTTCCGCATCGCTCAGAAAACCGTTGCAGAGAAGGCCGGCGTCAAGCTGACCATCCTGCCGCTGCTACTCAAATCCTGCGCGCACCTGCTCAAGGAACTGCCGGACTTCAACAGTTCGCTGGCGCCAAGCGGCAAGGCAATCATCCGCAAGAAGTACGTGAACATCGGCTTCGCGGTGGATACGCCTGAAGGCCTGCTGGTCCCGGTCATCAAGAACGTCGACCAGAAGAGCCTGCTGCAGCTGGCTGCCGAGGCCGCTGCGCTGGCTGCCAAGGCCCGCGACAAGAAGCTCACCGCTGACGACATGCAAGGCGCCTGCTTCACCATTTCCAGCCTCGGTCACATTGGCGGCACCGGCTTCACGCCGATCGTCAACGCGCCGGAAGTGGCGATCCTCGGTGTTTCCAAGGCAACCATTCAGCCAGTCTGGGATGGCAAAGCCTTCCAGCCGAAACTGATGCTGCCACTGTCGTTGTCCTACGATCACCGTGTGATCAACGGCGCTGCGGCTGCACGCTTCACCAAGCGCCTGAGCGATCTGCTGGCCGACATCCGCACCATTCTGCTGTAACCGCATCGGCCCTCCTTTACCGGAGGGCCTGTTGTGATCCACGTTTTCCGAGCGCCACGCTCGTACCTCAACCCCGTCAACTTGGCGGGGCTTTTTTTTGCCTGGGTTTTTTAATCTTACAACCACTTCCTACTTTTGTAGCTGACTTCACCTACAACTCGCATCCATTTCGGCTCGATATTTTTCAGGCTTCAATACTTAGGCTTGTCAAGCCTCAAAGACAAGTAACCCCTGAAATCATAATGAACTTCGAATGGACTCGAACATGCTGAAACCTACCGTCGGACCTATTATCGGCCACACAACTTCTCATCACGCGCGCATTCTCTTGCGCGGCGAACATGAACAAAACTCCATAACATTTGCGGGCATCCGTTATCGACGAGTTCGCGAACAACAGTGGACAAAAGGTACATTTGCGCCACTGACTTCATCGCGGGATATGGCTAACGTCATCGTATTGAATGATCTGGCGGCCGACACTGAATATGAATATCAGGCAGGCTGGTTCAGCCCCATGAACCCGGCGCACACGGTAGATTCGGTTCAGGAGTTGCCGCTGCAGTGGCCCAAAGACCTTTACCGGTTTCGCACGTTGTCGAACCAGCTCAGCGCTCCACGGGCTTATATTATCGGCTCTTGTCGTTACTTGCGGATGACCGCGGGCATTCCTTCGGCGCCGCATTTGGGCGACCGCATATTTGCTTCGATCAATAATTTGGCACAACGTGCAGAACCTGCCATCAGCGCCATGCTGATGACCGGCGATCAAATTTACGTCGACGATTTGAATATCATCGCCCCCGACCGCGAATACAAAGAAATATTGAGCAAGTATCGGGCAGCTTTTTCTCAGCCACATATAAGCAAGTTAATGTCGGGCGTATCGACCTACATGATCCTGGATGATCATGAAATTGAAGATAACTGGCCTGCCAATAAAAATGACAATGATGAATTCCTGTACAAGAACGCCATTGCTGCTTATGAACTGTACCAGGCCAGTCACAGCCCGGTGCCTGTGCTTCTGGCCAATGGCAAGGTCAGCGAGAAACTGGAACGCTACTGGTATCAGTTCGCCGACGGCGATATCGAATGGTTTGTCACCGACAGCCGCACCCGACGAAATTTATCAGCGGATGACCGTCGTATCCTCGATGCGGATCAGGAGCAAGCCCTGTGCACATGGCTGATCAACAGCTCTGCGCGGGTGAAGCTGGTGGTCACCAGCGTCATGTTCTACCCCGACCGTAAACGCCTCGGCGACGACGCCTGGAAGGCTTTCCCCGAGCAACGCCTGCGACTGCTGGAAACCATTCGTACGCACCGGCTCAAAAACGTCTTCTTCATCTCAGGCGATGTGCATGGCTCGCTGACCAGTCGACTGACCCACAGCGAAGACCCGGACTTTGAGGTGCATACCATCGTGTCGTCCCCCCTGTGCAACAGCAAAATGCTGCCGTACGCCAAGGCAGCGACGTTCATTCTCGACCAGCCATTGGCAAAAACTGCGGCCGGCGATTACCGACATGAATTGACCAGCCAAGTCATCAGCCAGGATAACTTTGCCCATCTGGTCGTTGACGCCGAGCACATTCACATCAATTACCATGATCGCGACGGCAAATTACTGCAGTCGATATCAGTAATGCTTCGATAATTTTTGCGGCTGAAAGCGTTAGTTTTAGCCGTCTGCTGCAGAAATCCTTCTACCTGCCGACATATTCTTATAGCACTTGGCCTTCATGTCTCTTGTCAGTCGGTATTGCAATGATGCAACCTTGCCGCAGACAACAGACAAGAGGGCGAGAGCCCGGCGAGATCAGCATAAATCGAAGCGAGTTTCCCTCCCTATGAAAAGCCAACCTGATGCCACCAGCCGTATGGTGGCCGAGGTAGTGACGCAATTGCCCGTGCCCTCGCGGCTCGGCATGCTGCGTTTCGAACGGCTGAATGAACCTAGCTGGGCGCTGTTGTTTCTCGATCCCAATTGCGAGCGCCAGTTCGGCTTGCCGGCCGTTGAGCTGTGTGCCCTGATCGGCTCGCCCTACGCCAGCCTGATGGAGCCTGAGGCGCGCTATCAACTGCATGACGCCGTCCAGCAGCAACTGACGCAAAGTCCGCACTACCTGATCCGCTACACCCTGCACACGACCGCCGGGGCATTGAGCCTGCTGGAAGTCGGCGAAGGTTACCGCCAACACAATCGACACCTGTTGCGCGGCTATTTGATGGTCATCGACGGAGTAGTCGAAGGCGAGCCACTGACGGCTGCGCTTGATCTCGAGACTCAGAATTCACGCCTGCAAATCGCCCTCGAGCTCAATCAGCGAGCCCAGCAGGAACAGCTTCTGCATCTGGACCGCGTACGCGCGCAACAGGATCTGATCCTGCTGCTGACCCGCCAGCGCTACAGCAACAGCAACTCCCTGCAGGAAGCCGCCAAACTGATCACCCGCAGCGCCTGCGACATTTACGAAATTGACTGCGCCAGCCTGTGGAATCTCGACGGCTCGATGCTGGTGCCGATCTCGGCTTACGATCGCGCCTCGGGCGGCTACGTGATGCCAGCGCCGATTGATATCAGTGGCTTCCCCGATTATCTCGAAGCGTTACAGAGCAGCCGCGCGATCGATGCGCACAATGCCATGCATGATCCGCGCACCCGAGGCATGGCTGAAAGTATGCGACCGCGCGATGTGAACGCCATGCTCGACGCGAGCATCCGCGTCGACGGGCAAGTGGTAGGCGTGCTGTGCCTGGAGCAAATCGGTGCCAGCCGTGCCTGGCAATCCGACGAAATTGCCTTCGCGGGTGAGCTCGCCGACCAGTTTGCGCAGGTCATCAACAATCACAATCGGCGCACTGCCACCAGCGCTTTGCACTTGTTCCAGCGGGCTGTGGAACAAAGCGCCAACGCCTTTTTGCTGGTCAATTGCGACGGCGTGGTCGAATACGTAAACCCGAGTTTCACGGCCATCACTCAGTACACCACCGAAGAAGTCCACGGCCAGCGACTGTCGGAATTGCCGGCTCTGGAGAATCTCAGCGAGCTGCTGTTCGACGCGCCCTCGGCGTTGGCCAAAAGCAATAGCTGGCAGGGTGAATTCAAAAGCCGGCGGAAAAACCTCGAACCGTATTGGGGCCAGTTGTCGATTTCCAAGGTTTACGGTGATAACCACGAACTGACGCATTACATCGGCATTTACGAAGATATCACTCAGACCAAACTCGCCCAGCAACGCATCGAGCGCCTGGCCTACACCGACAACCTGACCAACCTCGGCAATCGCCCCTCGTTCATTCGCAACCTCGACGAACGCTTCGCCCGCGACTCCGACACACCGATCTGCCTGTTGCTGGTAGACATCGACAACTTCAAGCGCATCAACGACAGCCTGGGCCATCAGACCGGCGACAAACTGCTGATCAGCCTCGCCCGGCGCCTGCGCAACAGCCTGAGCCCAAGTGGCAGCCTGGCACGTTTCGCCAGTAACGAATTTGCCGTATTGCTGGACAACACCGACCTCTCGACGGGTCAGCAAATTGCCAACCAATTGCTGGCGACCCTCGATAAACCGATGTTTGTCGACAACCAGCTGATCAGCGTCACCGGTTCCGTCGGCCTGGCCTGCGCGCCGCTGCACGGGCGCGATCCGCAGACCCTGATGCGCAACGCCGGGTTGGCTCTGCACAAGGCCAAGGCCAATGGCAAACACCAGGTTCATTTGTTCACCGAGGCGCTGAATGCCGAGGCCAGTTACAAACTCTTCGTCGAAAACAACCTGCGACGCGCCCTGACGCAAAACGAGCTGGACGTGTTCTATCAGCCCAAGCTGTGCCTGCGCAGCGGCCGTTTGCTGGGCATGGAGGCATTGCTGCGCTGGAATCACCCGGAAAAAGGCATGATCCGCCCGGACCAGTTCATCAGTGTCGCCGAAGAAACCGGGTTGATCATTCCGATCGGCAAGTGGATTGCGCGTCAGGCCTGCCGGATGAGCAAAGAACTTTCGGCGGCAGGCTTGGGCGATCTGCAGGTAGCGATCAACCTGTCGCCGAAACAGTTTTCCGACCCGGATCTGGTCGCTTCGATTGCCAACATTCTCAAGGAAGAGGCGCTACCGGGCCGGCTGCTGGAGCTGGAGCTGACTGAAGGGCTGTTGCTCGAAGCCACCGAAGACACGCACTTGCAGCTCGATCAGCTCAAGCGCCTCGGGCTGACGCTGGCCATGGACGACTTTGGCACCGGTTACTCGTCACTCAGCTACTTGAAAAAATTCCCGATCGACATCATCAAGATTGATCGAAGCTTCATCCACGAAATTCCGGACAACCAGGACGATATGGAGATCACCTCCGCCGTGATCGCCATGGCCCACAACCTGAAACTCAAGGTCGTGGCCGAAGGCATCGAGACCGCCGAGCAGTTGGCCTTCCTGCGCCGTCACCGCTGCGATGTCGGCCAAGGCTACCTGTTCGACCGCCCGATACCGGGTTCGGAGCTGGTCGAAAAGCTGAAGCGCTACCCGCGTGGGCCGCTCTGCCTGTAACGCTCCTCGCCTGCAAGTGATTTCCTATGTGGGAGCTAGCCTGCTAGCGATTGCGCCAGTCCAATAAGCGTCTTGCTGCTGACACACCGTCATTGCTAGCAGGCTAGCTGCCACAAGGTTGAATACCCTCACATTTTGACTAGTGATTAACCCGGCATCATTGGGCACACTGGCGGTCTGACTTCCAACATTCAACCTGACTGAGAGGACTGAAAATGGTCTTGCGCTCGGAAATTCTGGTGAACAAAAACGTGCTCCCGACTAAAGAACAAGCTCTGCCTGGCCGCGAAACCCCGATGTCTTTGCCGGAAAAGCATTTCGTCCACGACGCCCCGCTGCTGGGCCCATTCGTTACGGATGTGGATTTCGCGATCTTCGGCCTCGGCTGCTTCTGGGGCGCGGAACGCAAGTTCTGGCAGCGCGAAGGCGTGGTCAGCACGGTCGTGGGTTACGCTGGCGGCTTTACGCCAAACCCTACGTATGAAGAAGTCTGCTCCGGCCTGACCGGCCACAGCGAAGTGGTGCTGGTAGTCTACGAGCCGGCGAAAGTCAGCTACGACGAGCTGCTGAAAATGTTCTGGGAATTGCACAACCCGACCCAGGGCATGCGCCAGGGCAATGACATCGGCACTCAGTACCGCTCGGTTATTTACGCGACCAATCCGACGCAACTGGAAGCGGCCAGACGCAGCGCGCAAGTGTTTCAGGCTGAGTTGAGCAAGGCTGGCAAAGGCGAAATCACCACAGAAATCGATGAAGCACCGACGGTCTATTTCGCAGAGGCGTATCACCAGCAGTACCTGGCGAAAAATCCGGAAGGGTATTGCGGGATTGGCGGCACAGGCGTGACTTGCCCGATTTAAAATAGCTACAAGCGGCAAGCCTTAAGCTTCAAGCTTCAAGCGAAATGCCCTGCGCACTTCGCTTTTACTTGTAGCTTGCCGCTTGCAACTTGCCGCTGCTACTCGGCAATCAACCAGTCCATCTGCCAGCCACCCTGGGTCTGCCCCAGCTTTTGGGACAACCACGGCAGCAACTCACGCAATTCCTCTTCCAGCCCCCACGGCGGATTCGCAATTGCCAATCCCGAGCCGTTCAAGCTGTTCGGCGTGTCCAGCGGATGCACCAGCAATTCCACACGCAAACACTTTGGCGCGCCCGTGCCGGCCAGATCCTGATAAAAACGGCGCAACATGCGCTGGTCCTTTACCGGGTACCAGATCGCTGCCACGGTTTGACGCATCCGCCCGATCGCTTCTTTCAGCGACGCGGCACAGCGTTGCATTTCATCGAGCTGTTCGAACGGCGGATCAATCAGCATCACCGCACGCTTTTCCTGCACCGGCAACATCGCGCGCGGCACATGCCAGCCCTCACCCAGATGCACCTTCACACGACGGTCACCGGCCATGTTGTCCTTGAGCAACAACCCGTCTTGCGGGTGCTTCTCGTTGAGCATCACCCGATCCTGCGGGCGCGTCAGACGCCGCGCCAACTCGGGCGAGCCCGGGTAATAACGCAGCTGCCCGTCCGGGTTCATGTCATGCAGAACCTTCATGTAATCAGCGGTCAACGCCGGCAGATCCGGCTGATCCCACAAACGCGCAATGCCTTCCAGATACTCACCGGTACGACTCGCCTGATCACCCTGCAGGTCATACAGACCAATACCGGCGTGCGTGTCGAGATAGGCAAACGGCTGCTCCTTGCGCGACATCAAGGCGATGAGGCGGGTCAAAGTCAGGTGTTTGAACACATCGGCGTGATTGCCGGCATGGAAGGCGTGACGATAATTCATGATTGCTCCTGCGAGGGCCGAGGAGTTTACCTTGTACGGCGACGGACGTCAGGGGGTGGGGGCTGAGCGGCCATACGGTCTAGCGATCGCAATCACGCCTACCGCGTCGGAGCCGCCGCAGTCTGTGATTTTTTGATCTCGGTTATTTGACGAGCAACATCAAGTCCCACTTTGCCGAAGAGCTGCCATCGTGGAGCTTACACATGAGTGCGAAGATCGGACCGACCTGACGCCCGTAAAATGGAGATTTACATGGGAAGGAAAATGATTGGCATCGGCGCGCCCACCTCAACTGGCGGCTCCGTACTGGAAGGGAACCTTGGCATCAACATCGATTGCGCTGTCAGCACCTCATCCATTGGACACTTGGCAAGTTGCCCAGCCTGCAGTCAAGGAAAGGGCCCTATCGTAGCGGTCGGGCCCAGAACCATCACGTTACCAGCCGGGCTGGTTGCCCTGGAAGGTGACTACGTGGCCTGCGGCTGCCCTCCACATTCCAACAAGTTGATGTTTGCACAGTCATCTGTATATGGCGGAGCGGAACATAACAAAGCAGATTTTTCAGGCATCACTGCCCTGCTCAATCGCCCAAAGTCCATCACCAGTATTTCCCTGTCCTATGGCGATGAGCAGATTTCCGTTGAGTCAGTTTCCCGTTTTTACACCGACCTGAATATTCATGTGAAAACTTCGGGCTATTTGCTCGGTGAGACGGTTACCGTCAACGTAAGCGGCCCGACCGAGAAAGCGCTGACCGGGGTAGTCGGGGCCAAAGGCGTAGCCATTATTCCAAACGCATTCGGAAGCGAATTCATTGACATGGAAGGGGAAGCATAATGGCTCAGGTTGTCATCAACGCTGGCGGGGCGTCTTCCCGCATCTCGGTTAAAAGGCCTCGCTTCAGCACTTTATGGAGCGCATATGCAGAAGTAGGTCATAAGGGCTCAGTCGAGGTTTACGGACTTGTCGGAGGCGGAGTCGAAGCGGCAAGAGCGGAGAAGCCTGATGCATATGCGAATGCCTGCGCATTGAGGATAAGCAGAGCGTTCAATTACGGCGGGTACAAAATCCCTAAAGGCACGATCATACAAAACCAGTCCATCTATCGACTAAGTGGGGCGGACCAGCTGCCCTACATTATGAAAGTGGTCGATTTCCTCGCTTTTCTCAGACATAACTGGGGCGAGCCCGACCAGACGCTGACGCAAACCAATTCAAATTTCATACAAGGAAGAAAAGGCGTCATTGTCATGGAAATCACTGGATGGAGCGACGCGTCAGGCCACGCAACCCTTTGGAACGGAAGCGTGACAGGTGACGACAGTGACTACCACAGACAAGACAGCCACACCTATGACAATCCAAGGGTAAAGCTGGAAAGAATAAATTTTTGGGAGTTGAAGGGATGACACACTCGCGGTTAATTGTGCTGGCACTGCTACTCGTTTCAGAGCGAGCTATATCTACTGAAATTAATATCGATCAGGCGCGAGAAACGCTTAAAAACTATGGGCTGGCCAACTGTGTAGTCGGCCAATTCAAGGACGAGTCAGAAATAAAATCAGATATCGGGCTTGCGATTGGCAGCTATTCCTCGATGGGCAAAGGTCAGCATTTAATCATTCAAAACGAGAACACTTTCGAGGTCACACACGACCCTTACGCAGAAACCGAGAAGTACATGCGTAATGCCTATGCAAAGACCTCATCCGTCAGCAAGCACTCTGATAAAAAAATGGTTTTTTATAGTTGCCTCGAGGTTTACAACTCCAAGGAGTTCGAGGCGTTCATTCAGTCCCAGGATCAATACCTGCCAAAGTAGATCATCCAATAAAGTAAGGACGATCCTTCCAGCAATCAAAATGGAAGGATCACTCCTTATTCACGACGATAGAGAAAAATTCGCCATCGCCACTGCTCACACAGTGGGGTACCGCCAAACCGAGTGACTCGCTCCATGCCCATCAACGAAGGCATGTCCGCAAAACGGCTGACCCTGTCGGCGCTCTGGCTTACAACTCCTTTCAGTTGCTGGCGATACACACTCAGCGTGTCGGTGAAACCGTCGAGCTCCTGCTCAATCCGGACGATCTGACCCATCAGTCAAGCTCCAGCATCAGGTATTCCACCAACTCGGCTTTCGGCACCGGCGGCAGTTCGGGTGTTTCCAGAAAGTTCGCAATCTTGTGCGTCAGAACAACTTGCGAAAACGCCTCGTAAAGATCAGGCCGGTCTTCGCTCAGCCACTGGATCAAGTTGGAGACCAGCGCTGCGCTGGACTGCTCCGCAAGCTGCTTGAGCAGCGTCGCTGGAACTTCCCACCATGGAAAAACCCGGGCAGTCGTCTGTGCCGCGCCGCCCACCTCCAGCGACTGGCCGTTGATCAGGCAGCGCCCGATCACGGGCAGCAGTTGAGCGCCGTCGACTTCGCGAGCCTGAAGAATCGGCAACAGATAACGTCCGTCCCAAAAGCGGAAAAAAACCTCGTTGCCATTCGGCAGCAACACTTGCGTCAGGCTACGCAGATGCTCGACCACCGCCTCCAGCGGAGCGGAGGAAACCGCCAGCCAACCCCAGTCCAGCGATTCGGTGGTGGCAACCCACTGCAGAAACTCACTTTCAGCGGCGACGATTCCTACATAAGGCATCACCGCTTCCCACTCGGCATACGCGGTTTCAGCCCAGATCGAACGTGGCGTTTGCAGGGGATTTGAGCGCTGCCAGGCTTTGAATACTTGCGCAGCACTGGCGCTTCCAAACACCGCGAACAATTGCTCGGAAGCTTGAATCGGCTGTCGCTCCAGCCAGGCATAAGGTGACAAGCGATCAGGCTGCACAGACACCTGCCTTGCAGCGCTCACATTCTTCGCAGAACGGCGCATCGCTTGTGAGGCTCAGGATCTGAGCGGCACTCAAAGCTGATAGTTGTCTGGAAGTGTCTGGAACCCCCATGGCCGGCATAGGTGCTCCGCCGAGTTGTATGGGCACGCTGCTGAAGATCCCGGCGGGGCCGATGTTGATCCAGTGCCCGCCCGCCTGAATCGAGGCGTTAACGCCAGCGTCGATCACAATCTGCTGTGCGGCGCAGACCTGATATTGGCCGCTGGCCTTTAGCACCTGGCTGCTGACGCTGATGTGCCGATCGCCGTGAACGCGCAAGTTATCGCCGCCACCGATGTCGGCGCTGCGCTGGTTTCCGACTTCAATGAACGAATCCTCCAGCACATGCTGCGTCCAGTTTCGCTGTGCGCGCAGGTAAATTTCCTCGGCGCCTTTGCGGTCCTCGATGCGCAATTCGTTGTAACCGCCGCCTCCGGGACTACTCTGGCTGCGGAAAATGCTGCGGGTTTTGTCGGCTGGCAGGTCGAGGGGCGCCGGTGTAGCGGCGTTAGGCAGGCACCCCACAATCAGTGGTTTGTCAGCGTCACCGTTTACAAAACCCACCAGCACTTCCATGCCGACTCGCGGAATCATCACGCTGCCGTAACGGTCATGCGCCCAACCGGTGGCCACCCGGAGCCAGCAACTGGAGTGCTCGTTGAATTGGCCGTCGCGGTCCCATCGCAGTTGAACCTTGACCCGGCCATATTCATCGCAATGGATTTCGCTCTCCGTCGGGCCGGTGACCACTGCGGGTTGGTAGCCCGCCACGTGGGGTTTCTGGACAAGCGTCGGGCGAAACGAAACGTCCCACGGTGTGGCCAGAAAAGTATTGCGATAGCCTTGGAAGTCCCCCTCAGCACCGCTACCGCTCATTTCCTCAAGAACTTGTGGCTGTCGGCCCTCGTGTTTGATGCGAGTGATCAGCCACAGATCATTCCAATCCGTGCGCGGGTGATCAGCCAGCTGCAGGAAATGTCCGCTAAGCATGAACGCCTGATCGCTGTCGCCTTGCGCTTGGCGGGCATCTGCGGTGTGACATTCCAACGCGCGCACAGCCAACTTTTTGCCGTGTTCGCGCTCGGTGAACTGCCCGGGAAACTGATAGTTCTCGAGTGCCGGTAACTGGAGGTTGTCAGTAGAACTTTCGAGTAGCAGATGGGGTTTATTGAAGTCGTAATCACGCAAGGTCACCGCCGTTGATCGGGTTTCCAGGTTTACGTTGAAGCGTCTGATTACAGGCGCCTCGGCAGCCATGCCGCTGCCGGGCAGATACGGAACAAGCTCGGGCAACCGGGGGAAAACCGTCTGATCATCGCCAAAAACCAGCAAGTGACCAGCCGGGCTGTGCTGAAAGTGATAGTGAATGCCGAGCTCGGCACATAGACGGTGGATAAACGTCAGATCACTTTCGGCGTACTGCACGCAGTACTCGCGCTCTGCGTATTCACTGCCCAGCTGAAACCCGAACGCATCGCGCTGGATACCGTGCTCTTTGAGAAGAAGCTCGATGATCGTCGGCACACTTTTGTGCTGGAAAATCCGCTGGTTGATTCGGTGACCGAGGTAGGCCAAATGCGGCACGAGACTGACCTGATAGCGCGTCAGACGTTTCCCGGAGTCGGCTTGTCCTACACGGTAAATCTGACCGTGAATACCGGAGTTCTGCGGACCAAAGCTCAGAAATGCCTGACGATGGAGAAGGCTTTCGAGATCGATGTCGGGCCGCTCGCTGACCAGTTCCAGGTCAAATCGAAAAGGTTGGCTGATGGCTTCCTCACCCGTGAACTCAAGCACCTTGAGCTCATTCCGGTCGCCGTCGATCGTTAACGTGAAACGCGCATGGTTGGCAGAAGTGGACATCCGATGTGTCTCTGCTGGAGGGAGACCGGCGATTCTGCATGAGCGACAAGGACTGCCGAGGGAGGGACAGGGAAATCAGATTTGCCCTGCTTTTTTAGAGATTTATCCTGCAAGACTTGGCGTATCCGGCTACAGACATCTCCTTCAAAACTACCACCCCTCCTGTAGGCGTGAGCCTGCTCGCGAGAGCGGTTAATCATTCAACATTCATGTCGACTGACCCGGTGCTATCGCGAGCAGGCTCACTCCTACAGGGTACAAATAGACATTCCAGATTTGGGTAGGCAAAAAAACGGCCCGCCTCCAAAGGAAGCGGGCCGTTTCATGTTCGGCGAAAGGTCAGAGCATCAGCTCATCGCAATCACTTGTTCAGGCGGAAATCAGCCTCGGCAGCTTCGAAACGCTGAAGCATGCCTTGAGTCGGCGCGCCCATTTTGCTGACGAAATAGATCGCCAGGCTGGCGAAGATGAAGCCCGGGATAATTTCGTACAGACCGAGCAGCTCGAAGTGTTTCCACACGATCACGGTGATCGCGCCGACCAGGATGCCGGCCAATGCGCCGTTGCGGGTCATGTCTTTCCAGATCACCGAGATCAGCACAACCGGGCCGAATGCAGCACCGAAACCAGCCCAGGCGTAGCTCACCAGACCCAGTACGCGGTTTTCCGGGTTAGCGGCCATCGCGATGGCGATCAAGGCAACCAGCAACACCATCAAACGGCCGACCCAGACCAATTCAACCTGGGAGGCGGTTTTGCGGATGAAGGCTTTGTAGAAGTCTTCAGTCAGGGCGCTCGAACACACCAGCAACTGGCAGCTCAGGGTGCTCATGACGGCAGCCAGAATGGCCGACAGCAAGACACCGGCAACCCATGGGTTGAACAGCAGCTTGGCCAGTTCGATGAACACGCGCTCAGGGTTTTCAGTCACCGGACCTGCAACTTCCGGATGCGCCGAGAAGTAAGCGATACCGAAGAAACCTACCGCCACGGTGCCGACCAGGCACAGGATCATCCAGGCCATGGAGATGCGACGTGCCTTGGCAATCGACTTCACCGAATCAGCGGCCATGAAGCGCGCGAGAATATGCGGTTGGCCGAAGTAGCCCAGACCCCAGCCCATCAGCGAAATGATGCCGATGAAGGTTGTGCCCTTGAGCATGTCGAAGTTGCTTGGATCCTGTGCTTCGATCGCCAGGAAGGTGGTGTCGACGCCGCCGGTGGCCAGCAAAACGATGATCGGCGTCAGAATCAGCGCGAAAATCATCAGGGTAGCTTGTACGGTGTCGGTCCAGCTCACGGCCAGGAAACCGCCGATGAAGGTGTAAGCAATCGTCGCCGCAGCACCGGCCCACAGCGCAGTCTCGTAGGACATGCCGAAGGTGCTTTCGAACAGACGGGCGCCTGCAACGATGCCGGATGCGCAATAGATAGTGAAGAACACCAGGATCACGACTGCGGAGATAATCCGCAGCAGACCGCTTTTATCTTCGAATCGGCTGGCAAAGTAGTCCGGCAGGGTCAATGCATCGCCGTTGTGCTCGGTCTGCACGCGCAGACGGCCGGCGACGAACAGCCAGTTCAGGTAAGCACCGACGATCAGGCCGATGGCGATCCAGCTTTCGGACAAGCCGGACATGTAGATGGCGCCCGGCAGGCCCATCAACAACCAGCCGCTCATGTCGGAGGCGCCGGCGGACAATGCAGTCACGACGCTGCCCAGGCTGCGACCGCCCAGAATATAATCAGAAAGGTTGTTGGTGGAGCGATAGGCCATCAAGCCGATCAGCACCATTGCTGCGATGTAGATCACGAAGGTGATCAAGGTTGGATTGCTAACGCTCATTGAGTTACGCCCTGGCTTTGTTTTTATGTAGCGGCGGTTTTTGTAAACCGCTCGCAAACGACGACGTTTGACAGACGATTATAGACCCACGCATTTATGACTGATGTTTCCCCAGGAAAGCCATCAGCCGGTGCACCTGACTTGTGTCGGTTGCACCTTGGCCGCGAATCCTATTCAACAAAGCAAATAAGGTGCAACCAGTTTCTCGTGAATAAGTTGCACCTAATGGTAAATATCGGACAAACGCGCTTTTTTGCTCCCTTTTAGCGCAGTTCATGCACTTTGCTATAAGCAAAAGCACCAAGCAGGAGCGGCACATTCGTTCCGGAATTTATTTCCTGACGAGTTGCAGATAAATCCGACAAAAAAGGGTTGCACCCGGTTGCACCTCGAAGTGGGCGCAGCTAATCTTGCCGCCAGCTGATGCCACGCAGTCGTGGTAAACATGAGGATAAAAATATGGCTACCACCACCCTTGGGGTCAAACTTGATGACCCGACCCGCGAGCGCCTGAAGGCCGCCGCGACCTCGATTGATCGCACGCCGCACTGGCTGATCAAACAGGCGATTTTCAATTACCTGGAAAAACTCGAGGGTGGTGCAACCCTGACCGAGCTGAACGGTTTGACCAAGGATGCCGACGATCACGTCGATGCGCCGCTGGATCACGCCCACCAGTGCTTCCTCGAATTCGCCGAAAGCATCCTGCCGCAATCGGTACTACGCGCTTCGATCACTGCCGCTTACCGTCGCCCCGAGCCGGAAGTGGTGCCGATGCTGATCGAGCAGGCGCGGCTGCCAGCCGCCATGGCTGAAGCCACTAACAAGCTGGCTGCTTCGATTGCCGAAAAACTGCGCAACCAGAAAAGCGCCGGCGGCCGTGCCGGAATTGTTCAGGGCCTGTTGCAGGAATTTTCCCTGTCGTCCCAGGAAGGCGTGGCGCTGATGTGCCTGGCTGAAGCGCTGCTGCGTATTCCGGACAAGGGCACCCGTGACGCGCTGATCCGCGACAAGATCAGCACCGGCAACTGGCATCCGCACCTGGGCAACAGCCCATCGCTGTTCGTCAACGCCGCGACCTGGGGTCTGCTGCTGACCGGCAAACTGGTTTCTACCCACAATGAAGCCGGCCTGACTTCGTCGTTGAGCCGCATCATCGGCAAGAGTGGCGAGCCGATGATCCGCAAGGGCGTCGACATGGCCATGCGCCTGATGGGTGAGCAGTTCGTCACCGGCGAAACCATCGCCGAAGCCCTGGCCAACGCCAGCAAGTTCGAAAGCAAGGGTTTCCGCTATTCCTACGACATGCTGGGTGAGGCGGCACTCACCGAGCACGATGCGCAGAAGTACCTCGCTTCGTACGAACAAGCCATTCACTCGATTGGTAAAGCGTCCCACGGCCGTGGGATTTATGAAGGCCCGGGCATTTCCATCAAGCTGTCGGCACTGCACCCGCGTTACAGCCGTGCGCAGTACGAACGCGTGATGGAAGAGTTGTACCCGCGCCTGCTGTCGCTGACCTTGCTGGCCAAGCAATATGACATTGGCCTGAACATCGACGCTGAAGAGGCCGATCGCCTCGAGCTGTCGCTGGATCTGCTTGAGCGCCTTTGCTTCGAGCCGCAACTGACCGGCTGGAACGGTATCGGTTTCGTTATCCAGGCGTATCAGAAGCGTTGCCCGTATGTGATCGACTACGTCATCGACCTGGCTCGCCGCAGCCGTCATCGCCTAATGATCCGCCTGGTCAAAGGCGCGTACTGGGACAGCGAAATCAAGCGCGCACAGGTTGAAGGTCTGGAAGGCTATCCGGTCTATACCCGCAAGGTGTACACCGACGTTTCCTACATCGCCTGCGCGCGTAAATTGCTCTCGGTGCCGGAAGTCATCTACCCGCAATTTGCCACGCACAACGCCCACACCCTGTCGGCCATTTACCACATCGCCGGTCAGAACTATTACCCGGGTCAGTACGAGTTCCAGTGCCTGCACGGCATGGGCGAACCGTTGTACGAACAGGTTGTAGGCAAAGTTTCCGAAGGCAAGCTGAATCGTCCGTGCCGCGTGTACGCACCGGTCGGCACTCACGAAACCCTGTTGGCGTACCTGGTGCGTCGCCTGCTGGAAAACGGCGCGAACACCTCGTTCGTCAACCGCATTGCCGACCAGTCTATTTCCATTCAGGAATTGGTGGCCGATCCAGTGGCCAGCATCGAGCAGATGGCGACGCTGGAAGGCGGCTTCGGCCTGCCGCACCCGCGTATCCCGCTGCCGCGTGATCTTTATGGCGCCGAGCGCGCCAACTCCAGCGGCATCGACATGGCCAACGAACATCGTCTGGCCTCGCTGTCCTGTGCTTTGCTGGCAACCGCTCATAACGACTGGAAAGCGGCGCCGATGCTCGGTTGCGCTTCCAGCACCGAAACACCTGCAGCCGTGTTGAACCCGTCCGATCTGCGTGATGTGGTGGGTCATGTCCAGGAAGCGACCGTCGAGGACGTCGACAGCGCGATCCAGTGCGCCCTGAACGCTGCGCCGATCTGGCAGGCTACACCGCCCGCGGAACGTGCGGCGATCCTCGAACGTGCTGCTGACTTGATGGAAGGCGAAATTCAGCCGCTGATGGGCCTGTTGGCTCGCGAAGCCGGCAAGACCTTCGCCAACGCCATCGCCGAAGTGCGTGAAGCTGTGGATTTCCTGCGTTATTACGCGGTGCAGGCTCGTAACGACTTCACCAACGACGCCCACCGCCCATTGGGTCCGGTGGTGTGCATCAGCCCTTGGAACTTCCCACTGGCAATCTTCAGCGGCCAAGTGGCTGCGGCATTGGCTGCCGGTAACCCGGTATTGGCCAAACCTGCAGAACAAACTCCGCTGATAGCGGCGCAAGCCGTGCGCTTGCTGCTTGAAGCGGGCATTCCGGAAGGCGTGCTGCAATTGCTGCCGGGCCGTGGCGAAACCGTTGGCGCGCGTCTGGTCGGCGACGATCGAGTGAAGGGCGTGATGTTCACCGGCTCCACCGAAGTTGCTCGTCTGCTGCAACGCAACGTCGCCGGTCGTCTGGATGCGCAGGGTCGTCCGATCCCGCTGATCGCCGAAACCGGTGGCCAGAATGCAATGATCGTAGATTCCTCGGCACTGACTGAACAAGTCGTGATCGACGTTGTGTCGTCGGCTTTCGACAGCGCCGGGCAGCGTTGCTCTGCACTGCGCGTGCTGTGCCTGCAGGAAGATTCGGCAGACCGCGTCATCGAAATGCTCAAAGGTGCCATGGCTGAATGCCGTCTTGGCAACCCTGAGCGGCTGTCCGTGGACATCGGCCCGGTCATCGACGCCGAAGCCAAGGCCGGCATCGAGAAGCACATCCAGGCCATGCGTGACAAAGGTCGCAACGTGTATCAGGTGGCGATCGCCGATTCCGACGAAGTCAAACGCGGCACCTTCGTGATGCCGACACTGATCGAGCTGGAAAGCTTTGATGAGTTGCAGCGCGAAATCTTCGGGCCGGTGCTGCACGTGGTTCGTTACAAGCGCAAAGACATCGACCAGTTGATCGGTCAGATCAATGCATCGGGTTACGGTTTGACCCTGGGCGTGCACACTCGCATTGACGAGACCATCGCCAAGGTGATCGACAACGTCAATGCCGGTAACGTCTATGTGAACCGCAACATCGTCGGTGCTGTGGTTGGTGTGCAACCGTTTGGCGGCGAAGGTTTGTCGGGCACCGGTCCGAAAGCCGGTGGTCCTTTGTACCTGTACCGTCTGCTGTCGACGCGTCCTACCGATGCGATCGAACAATCCTTCGCTCGCGGTGACGCTATCGCAGCACCGGACGTTCGTCTGCGCGATGCCATGAGCAAACCGCTGACCGCATTAAAAGCGTGGGCCGATAGCCACAAGCTGGCTGAACTGAGCGCCCTGTGCGTGCAGTTCGCGGCACAATCGCAAAGCGGGATCACTCGTCAGCTGGCGGGCCCGACCGGCGAGCGCAACAGCTACGCCATCCTGCCGCGCGAACACGTGCTGTGCCTGGCCGACGTTGAAGGCGATTTGCTGACCCAGCTGGCGGCGGTCCTGGCCGTCGGCGGTTCGGCAGTGTGGCCGGAGACGGAGCTGACCAAGGCCGTTTTCGCACGTTTGCCGAAGGACGTTCAGGCGAAGATCAAGCGGGTCGCCGACTGGAGCAAGGACGAAGTGGTGTTCGATGCAGTTCTGCATCACGGCCACTCCGACCAGTTGCGTGCAACGTGCCAGCAAGTGGCCAAGCGTGCTGGCGCCATTGTCGGGGTCCACGGGTTGTCCCAGGGGGAAACCAACATTGCGCTGGAGCGTCTGGTGATCGAGCGGGCGTTGAGCGTTAACACCGCTGCTGCGGGTGGTAATGCCAGCTTGATGACGATTGGTTAAACAGCAATAAGACCGGGCGCCGTAGTAGGCGCCCGGATGCGAAATCCCCTGTGGGAGCGAGCCAGCGCGCGGTAGCGGTGCGTCATCCGACACATGTGTTGGATGACGCACCGCTATCGCGAGCAGGCTCGCTCCCACATTTGTTTTGTGGCGTGAGTTGAGCCGTCTCTCTGCACTACCATCACGCTCATCAATCATCCTGTTCACCTCCCCCATCCCACGCCTAGACTCGGCCCATTCCAAAAAAGGTAGGCCGCCATGTCCGAGACGTTGCTCAGTTCCCGCAATCTGGCTTTCGAGCTGTACGAAGTCCTCGATGCCGAAGGTCTGACTCAGCGTGAGCGTTTCGCCGAGCACAATCGCGAGACGTTCGATGCCGCGATCGGCACCGCCCGCAGCATCGCCGAAAAGTTCTTCGCCCCGCACAATCGCAAGAACGACGAGAACGAGCCGCGCTATGAAAACGGTGAGGCGATTCTGATTCCGGAAGTGAAACCGGCGGTGGACGCCTTCCTCGAAGCCGGTTTCCTCAACGCCGCGCGCAGTTTTGACGCCGGCGGCATGCAGCTTCCTACGCTGTTATCGCAAGCCTGTTTCGCACATTTCCAATCGGCCAACGCAGCCTCGACCTCCTACCCGTTCCTGACCATGGGCGCGGCCAATCTGATCGAAAGCTTCGGTACCGACGAGCAGAAGCAACGCTTCCTGCAACCGATGATCGACGGCCGCTTTTTCGGCACCATGGCACTGACCGAACCGCATGCCGGTTCGTCGTTGTCGGATATTCGCACACGTGCGGAGCCTGCGTCCGACGGCAGTTATCGACTCAAGGGCAACAAAATATTCATCTCCGGCGGTGATCACCCGCTGTCAGAGAACATCGTGCACATGGTCCTCGCCAAACTGCCGGATGCACCGGCCGGGGTGAAAGGAATTTCGCTGTTCATCGTGCCGAAATTCCTGGTCAACGATGACGGCAGCCTCGGTGAGCGCAACGACGTATTGCTGGCAGGGCTTTTCCACAAGATGGGCTGGCGCGGCACCACCTCCACTGCGCTGAATTTTGGTGATAACGGACAGTGCGTCGGCTACCTGGTGGGCAAGCCGCATCAGGGCTTGAGCTACATGTTTCAGATGATGAACGAAGCGCGCATTGGCGTCGGCATGGGCGCGGTGATGCTCGGTTATGCCGGCTACCTGTATTCGCTGGAATACGCGCGCGAACGTCCGCAGGGGCGAGTGCCGGACAGCAAGGATCCGAATACCGCGCCGGTGGCGATCATCCAGCACGCCGACGTCAGGCGCATGTTGCTGACTCAGAAAGCCTATGTCGAAGGCTCGTTCGACCTCGGGCTGTACGCGGCTCGACTGTTCGACGACACAACGACCCTCGCCACCGAAGCCGAACGCAAACACGCTCACGAGCTGCTGGATTTGCTCACGCCGATCGTCAAATCCTGGCCGTCGGAGTTTTGCCTCAAGGCTAACGAGCTGGCGATCCAGATTCTCGGCGGCCACGGCTACACCCGCGAATACCCGGTTGAGCAGTATTACCGCGATAACCGCTTGAACCCGATTCACGAAGGCACGCACGGCATTCAGTCGCTGGACTTGCTGGGCCGCAAACTGGCGCAGAACGGCGGTGCGGGGCTCAAGCAGCTGATCCGCTTGATTGCCGATACGGCCGAACGTGCGCAAGCTTACGAATCGTTGACGGCCTTGCGTGAACCGCTGGAGAAACTGGTCGCGCGCCTGCAGACGGTGACCATCGGGTTACTGACGGATTTAGGGCAAGGCAAGGTCAACAGCAGCCTGGCGAATTCGGCGCTGTACCTGAAAGTATTTGGGCACGCGGTGATCGGCTGGCGCTGGCTGGAACAAGCGATCCGCGCCGAGGAAGGGCTGGCGAAGGGCAATGCGGCGGATGTGAATTTCTACAAGGGCAAGCTGCAGGCGGCGCGGTATTTCCTGACGTGGGAAGTCCCGGGTTGTCATCATGAGCTGGCGATTCTCGAAGCCCGGGACGATGTGTGTCTCGGGATGCAGGATGAGTGGTTTTGATCCTGAATCTTTGGTGTTGCTGAAGGCCAATCGCGAGCAGGCTCACTCCTACAGTAGTTCTGTGGTGAACACATTACTTGTGAACACCAGTGATCCAATGTAGGAGTGAGCCTGCTCGCGATGGCGTCATCAGCTGAGTTTGAAACTGCCCATCTGCCGCGCCAAATCATCCGCCAACCGCTGCAACGTCTGACAATCCTCTCGGCAAGCTCTCACTTCCCCCGCCGTCGCTCGCGCCAAATCCGAAATCCCCTGCACGTTGCGGTTGATCTCCTCCGTCACTGCTGACTGTTCTTCCGTCGCAGTCGCCACTTGGTGGTTCATGTCGCTGATCCGCTCAACCTGCCCGGTAATCGCCGTCAACGACGCGCCGGTGCGCTGGCTCGACTCTACGCCAGTGCCGGTCGCCGCTTGTCCGGTGTGCATCGACGACACCGCATTCTCCGCGCCTTGCTTAAGGCTGCCGATCATCTGTTGAATCTCGTCGGTGGAAGACTGCGTGCGCCGTGCCAGCGTGCGCACTTCGTCGGCAACCACGGCGAACCCGCGGCCCATATCCCCCGCGCGTGCCGCTTCGATGGCGGCGTTCAATGCCAGAAGGTTGGTCTGCTCGGAGATCCCGCGGATCACCGCCAGGACCTGATCGATGGACGCCACCTGGTTCGCCAACTCGCCCACTGCGCTGGCGGCCAGACCGATCTCATCGGACATGCTTTCGATGTGACGAATCGAGCCGCTGACCACTTCGCGTGCCTGCATTGCTTCGTCGCGGGCGGTTTGTGAGGCGAATGCCGCATTGCCGGCGTTCTGCGCGATTTCCTGTACGGTCAGGCCCATTTCGTGAACGGCGGTGGCGACCATGTCGGTCATTTCCTGCTGACGCCCGGAACGCTCAGCGGTGTTATCGACCACCTTCGCTACCTGGCTGACTGCTGTGCGCAGACGCTCGCTGGTGGTCAGCACTTCACCGATCATTTCGCGCTGACTGTCGAGGAACCGGTTGAAGCCGCGGGCGAGGTCGCCCAGCTCATCGGCGCGACTGGAATCTAACCTGTGAGTCAAATCTCCACCACCGCTACCGATGTCTACCAGCGCCGCTGTTACCTGACGAATCGGCCGCACCAGGCCACGGGCCAACACCACCACCAGAAGAAGACAAACCAGCGCCACTGCCAAACCGATAAAGCTGCTCATCCACATCGCTTTACGGGCTTCGGCATAGATCTGCGACTGTGGCACTTCGGCCACCAGGGTCCAGCCGAGATCGCGCAGTGGCAGGCTTAACGCCAGAAAGTCTTCGCCATCGCGGATGAAGCTGCTGTTTGCGGCAACTTTTTGACCCATGACAGACTGCGCCGCCGGGGCGCCAATTTGCTCCGCCAATGTGCGTTTGCCGCTGAATTGCGATTCCGGATGAACCTGAATCAAACCGTCGGAACGCACGAGATAGACCTTGCCGCGCTCACCAAAACTGTAATTGTGGATCAGCTCAGACAGCTCTTTCATGCTCAGGCCGAGCCCGGCAACGCCCACGACTTTGCCTGCCTGTTCAACTTTGAAGTCGATGAAAAGCGCCAATTCTCCGGTAGCGGCATCATTGTCGATATTGAGAGTGCGTGGCTGATTGCTGTCGAGAAAGGTATAGAACCAGGCGTCCTTGGGGTTGGCGCGGCTGAGCGTCCGGTCCTGGCCTTTCTCTGTGAAATAGTGGTTGGATGCCGTGCCGATAATCAGCGCGGTAAAAGCATTGTGCTCGGCGCGAATGCCTTCCAGGTACTTAACGAACGTCGCGGTCTGGGCACTGCTTTCGCCGTCGGCCAACCAGTCCCGGACCATGCTGTTGCTGGCGATGTCCTTGGCGGCGGTGAGCGGTTGAACGAGGATGCGCTCGATGTCGTTGCGCATCGCTTCGATGCTCGACGGCAGCGCTTGCTCGACCAGATAGCTCTGGGCGAGACGATTGACCACAAGGGTATAAATGCCAACCACGATCAGGATGCTGACCAGCAGGGCGGTACCCATACTCAGAATCAGCTGCCATTGAATGCTGCGTCGCCAGAACTGCATGGTTCACCCCCAGAGAATAAGAGACTGAAACCCTGCAACAGTCGTGCCGATTGTATACAAAACAATCGGCAATCTTATTCTCTGGTTGTGCGCAAACCGATCAGACCTGGTTGATCGTCTTGGAAATCACTTCAACCGTGGCGCTGACTTGCTCTTGATAACGGTCGAGTTCGAGTTTGTGCTGCTTTTTCATTTCGATCTGCTGCGAACACAGATTCATCGCAGCCAATACCAGTAAGCGGTCGCCGATCAGCGTCGGGTATTTCCTCTTGGTGTCGGCCAACGCGGCTTTCAACATCATGGCGGCGTCCAGCAGGGTTTGCTCTTCCCCGGCCGGCGCCTTGATCGAATAGTCCTCCCCCAGAATAGAGACGACTTTTACCCCTGCGGCGCCGGCACTCATGCGTTGACCGGACCGGCGCTGACGCGCTCAACCAGGGCCTGAATACGTGCGGCGGTGGCGCCGTGTTTTTCTTCCTGCTCCATCAGGCTCAGTTGCAAGGTTTCGTTTTCATCCTTGGCCTGAGCCAACTCGGCGCTCAGGGTCTGATTGGTGCCGAGCAAGGTCTGGTTCTGTTGCACCAGGTC
Source organism: Pseudomonas sp. TMB3-21 (assembly GCF_054898145.1). Taxonomy (NCBI): domain Bacteria; kingdom Pseudomonadati; phylum Pseudomonadota; class Gammaproteobacteria; order Pseudomonadales; family Pseudomonadaceae; genus Pseudomonas; species Pseudomonas sp. TMB3-21. The sequence continues at coordinate 1,143,712 of NZ_CM142718.1, forward strand.
GCTGACCAACTGTTCCAATTGGTTTAGGGATGCTTCCAACATTTTGATTTTCCAGGCATTTTCAAAGGGCGCGTACGATAAAGAAAAGTCACCACGGTTGCCAGGGTTATTCAGGCGCAAAGCCTTGATTTTGCTGGCAGATGACGGATCTTGCGAACTTTAAAGACTGTGATTGACCGATCTGGTTCCTGCACTTCGTCGCTGGGTCGTTCGTGCGACAAAAGCGCACAGCGCCTCAAGACTTTAGTCGCATGACCGATAAGTCACCCATACGTAAGTCTCCAGCGTCGCACGGATGCGCCTTTTTTGGTAAACACCATGTCCCTTCGTAATATGAACATCGCCCCACGGGCGTTCCTCGGCTTTGCCTTGATTGGCGGCCTGATGCTGGTGCTGGGCGTGTTTGCGCTGAATCAGATGAGCAAGATCCGTGGCGCTGGCGAAGACATCGCCTTGATGAGTGTGCCGAGCATCAAGAGCCTTGATGAATTCACTCAACTGACGTTGCGCTTGCGGGTGCTGTCGTACCGCTTGCTGGTCAACCGCGAGCCCGACGTGCAACAGAAAACCTTCGAACTGTTTGATATGCGCAATCAGCAGATCCGCGACGCGCAACGTATCTATGAACCGCTGATCGATGGTCCGCAGGAGCGCGCCGCGTATGATCAATACGTGCAGCTGCTGGCGCAGTACCGTCAACTCGAAGAGCGGATGAAAACGCTCTCGCGCAACAATCAGATCGATGAACTGCGCAGCATGCTGAACAGCGAACTGCTGTCCAACTCAGAGGCGGTGAACGCTGCGCTGGCGAAGCTGCTTGAAATCAACACGCAACAGATCAATGAAACCGACACCCTTGCCAGCGAGCAGTATTCGACCTCGCTGAATCTGGTGATCACCTTGCTGGTGATCGCCAGCGCCCTGACGCTGCTGTTTGCCTGGCTGCTGACCAACAGCATCACCAAGCCGATCGCCAAGGCGTTGAGCGCTGCCGAAGAAATCGCCGAAGGCGATCTGACCCGTCCGATTACGGTGGATGGCGAGGATGAAGCCGGCCGCTTGTTGCTGGCCATGTCGAAGATGCAGGAAAAACTTCGCGACACGCTGCAACGGATTTCGGGCTCGGCCACACAACTGGCCTCCGCTGCTGAAGAACTCAACAGCGTCACCGATGAAAGCGCCCGTGGCCTGACCCAACAAAACAACGAAATCGAGCAGGCTGCTACTGCCGTCAACGAAATGACCAGTGCGGTGGAAGAAGTCGCGCGTAACGCTGTTAGCACTTCCGAAGCCTCGAAGAATGCCACCACCTCCGCCGGTGATGGCCGCGACCTGGTTCAGGAAACCGTCACCGCCATCGAGCGCATGAGCGCCGATGTGCAGAGCACCGCCAGCCTGATCGGCGACCTGGCCAACGAGTCCCGCGACATCGGCAAGGTGCTCGACGTGATTCGCGGCCTGGCGGATCAGACCAACCTGCTCGCCTTGAACGCCGCGATCGAAGCTGCGCGCGCCGGGGAAGCGGGTCGCGGTTTTGCGGTAGTGGCCGATGAAGTGCGGGCTTTGGCGCACCGCACTCAGCAGTCGACCAGCGAAATCGAACGCATGATCGGCAGTATTCAAAGCGGCACCGAGCACGCGGTGGATTCGATGCGCAACAGCACCGAGCGCGCCGAGTCGACGCTCAACATCGCGCGCGGCGCCGGCATGTCGCTGGACACGATCAACAGCGCCATCGTCGAGATTAACGAGCGCAATCTGGTAATCGCCAGCGCAGCGGAAGAGCAGGCGCAGGTGGCGCGCGAAGTGGATCGCAACCTGGTCAACATTCGTGACCTGTCGGTGCAGTCGGCGACCGGCGCGAATCAGACCAGTGCTGCGAGTAACGAGCTGTCGCGTCTGGCGCTGGACCTGAACAATATGGTTGGGCGGTTCAGCCTTTAACCGAAAAGGCCTCATGACCGAAAAGATCGCAGCCTGCGGCAGCTCCTACAAGGCGTAGGTGAACCCGCAGGCTGCGATTTTTTGATCTGCAAAACCTTTTTGACAGCATCACATTTCAACAGGTTAGAATCGCTGGCACGCAGACTGCATGGTCAGTTCGTGCCCGCCCTTTCGGTTTTCTGGAGTAATGCCTTTGAATGCGACGACCATCAACAGCCTGTTCTTGATCGGCGCGTTGCTGGTGGGTGCGAGCATTCTGGTGAGCTCATTGTCCTCGCGTCTCGGCATCCCGATTCTGGTGATTATCCTGGCTGTAGGCATGGCCGCCGGCGTCGATGGCGGCGGGATCATTTTCGATAACTACCCCACGGCTTATCTGGTCGGCAACCTCGCGCTGGCGATCATTCTGCTCGACGGCGGCATGCGTACCAGGGTCTCGAGTTTCCGCGTGGCGTTATGGCCGGCACTGTCGCTGGCCACGGTCGGGGTGTTGATTACTACCGGGCTGACCGGCATGGCTGCCGCCTGGCTGTTCGACCTGAACATGATGCAGGGCCTTCTGGTCGGCGCCATTGTCGGCTCCACCGACGCGGCGGCAGTGTTTTCCCTGCTGGGCGGCAAGGGCCTGAACGAGCGGGTTTCCGCCAGCCTTGAAATCGAATCCGGCAGTAATGACCCGATGGCGGTGTTCCTCACCGTCACCCTGATCGACATGCTCGCCAGCGGCGAAACCGGTTTGCACTGGAACCTGCTGGTGCATCTGGTGCGAGAGTTCGGCATCGGTGGCGTGATCGGGTTGGGCGGTGGCTGGGTGATGCTGCAACTGGTCAACCGGATCAACCTCGCCACCGGCCTCTATCCGATCCTGGTCATCGCCGGTGGCCTCGTAGTCTTTGCACTGACCAACGCCTTGCACGGCAGCGGCTTCCTCGCGGTTTACCTGTGCGGTCTGGTCATCGGCAACCGCCCGGTGCGCAGCCGCCACGGCATGCTGCACATGCTCGACGGCATGGCCTGGCTGGCGCAGATCGGCATGTTCCTGGTGCTGGGCTTGCTGGTGACGCCGCATGATTTGCTGCCGATCGCCCTGCCCGCCCTTGGCTTGGCTTTATGGATGATTCTGTTCGCCCGCCCGCTGTCGGTGATGGTCGGTCTGCTGCCCTTTAAAGCGTTTCACGGTCGCGAAAAGGTGTTCATTGCGTGGGTCGGCCTGCGCGGAGCAGTCCCGATCATTCTCGCGGTATTCCCGCTGATGGCCGGGCTGCCGAACGCGCAGCTGTATTTCAACCTCGCGTTCTTTATCGTGCTGGTCTCGTTGCTGGTCCAGGGCACCAGCCTGCCATGGGTGGCGAAACTTCTGAAAGTGACCGTTCCGCCAGAGCCCGCGCCGATCTCCCGAGCCGCACTCGAAGTACACGTCACCAGCGAGTGGGAGCTGTTCGTTTATCGGCTCGGCGCCGAGAAATGGTGCATCGGTTCGCCGCTGCGCGAACTGAAAATGCCGGAAGGCACCCGTATCGCGGCACTGTTTCGGGGGCAACAACTGCTCCATCCGTCGGGTAGTACAGTGCTCGAAGTCGATGATTTACTGTGTGTTATTGGCCATGAACACAACCTTCCCGCCCTCGGAAAACTGTTCAGCCAAGCGCCGCAACGGGGCCTGGATTTGCGCTTTTTCGGCGACTTCGTACTCGAAGGAGACGCCCAGCTGGCCGAGGTTGCTGCCCTGTACGGGTTGAAGGTCGAAGGCATCGATGCGGACATGTCACTGGCACGCTTCATCGCCCAGAAAGTGGGCGGTGCGCCAGTAGTCGGTGACCAGGTGGAATGGAACAACACCATCTGGACGGTCGCGGTCATGGACGGGAACAAGATCGGCAAAGTCGGCGTCAGATTTCCCGAAGGAAGTCGCCCAGGCCCGGGCTTGTTCCTCTAAACTGGGGGGCGTGTTGACGTTTAATCACGGTCGCGCCCATCCCCGCAAAGCGCAAGACTAGGCATGAGGAGAGAAGTTTGGTTGCTCTAAATGAACGACGAATAACGACGGATTGCGCTTTGCGGGGCTGGGCCCTGCGGGTTGGAGCTGTGAGCGAGCCACACTGCGTTGCGGGACTTGGTAAGGAAACAACCCTTACCTTCGTCCCGCGCCTTGCGCGGATCGCTCACAGCTCCAACGCGATCCGCGATTAAACGTCAACACGCCCCCCCACTTCGCCTCGTTTTTGATCGGTCACTATGTCAACCCTGCGCAACTTTTTCATCATGGCCCTGCTGGGCCTGAGCCTGTCCGTCGGTCCCTTGCAAGCGGCCGAACCGCCCACCAGTGAATCCGTGCAAGCGAGCCTCGACAAGATAGGCGACCGCAAGCTGCCGGAAGCCGATCAGAAAGCCCTGCAAAGCATTCTGCAAGGCACGCTGACCCAGCTCGCCAGCCAGCGTGATTACGAGCAGAAACTGGTCGCGCTCAAACAGCAGCTTGCCACCGCACCGAAACAAAATATCGAAAACCAGCGCGAACTGACTCGCCTCAAGGCCACCAGCGAGTTGCCCGTGGCGCAGCGTTACGCCAAGGAGTCGATTCAGCAGCTGGAGCAGATGTTGACTGAACGCTCGACTCAGCAGAGCGATGTACAGAAGGCCCTCGCCGAGGCCAACAGCCTGGTCATCACTGCGCAGACCCGTCCCGAGCGTGCTCAAGCGGAAATCTCCGCCAGCCAGACGCGAATCCAGCAGATCAACAACCTGCTCAAGACCGGCAAAGAGAACGGCAAGACCTTGAGCGGCGAACAACGCGATCAGCTCAATGCCGAGCTCGCGGCGCTCAATGCGTTGATCCCCCTGCGTCGCCAGGAACTGGCCGGCAACAGCCAGCTACAGGATCTCGGCAACAGCCAGCATGATTTGCTCACGGAGAAATCCGATCGCCTGGACAAGGAAATCCAGGAACTGCAGACCCTGATCAACCAGAAGCGTCTGGCGCAATCTCAGGAAACGGTGACCCAGCAGTCCATCGAAGCGCAGAAGTCCGGTGGCAGTGCGCTGCTGGCGACGGAAAGCGCGGCGAACCTCAAGCTGTCCGACTACTTGCTGAAAAGCACCGACCGCCTCAACGAAGTCACCCAGCAAAATCTGCAGACCAAGCAGCAACTGGATAACGTGACTCAGAGCGATGCAGCGCTGGATGAGCAAATCAACGTGCTCAAGGGCAGCCTGCTGCTCTCGAAGATTCTATATAAGCAGAAGCAGGCCCTGCCGAAACTCACGGTCGATCGTGACCTGGCGGACCAGATCGCCGACATTCGCCTGTATCAATTCGAAGTCAGCCAGCAACGTGAGCTGCTGAGCAACCCGGCGACTTATGTCGACAACCTGCTGGCGTCGCAACCTCCCGAGCAAGTCACGCCGCAGCTGCGCAAAAGCCTGATGGAACTGGCCACAACCCGGGCCGACCTGCTGGAGCGGCTGAACCGTGAACTGAGCGCCGTGCTCAACGAATCGATCACGTTGCAACTCAATCAGAAGCAATTGCTGAGCACCGCGCAAAGCCTGCGCTCAACGCTGGACGAGCAGATGTTCTGGATTCCCAGCAACAAACCACTCGATCCGGAATGGATGCGCGGCGTACCAGAAAGGCTGGAGCGCCAGGTGACCACATTGCCGTGGGCATCCAGCTTCAGCGAACTGTCTGACGGCCTGACTCAGCGGCCACTGCTGTTCCTGCCATTGGCGCTGCTGATCGGTGCGTTGCTATGGCGTCGCAAAAGTTTGTACGCACGTCTGAGCAAAATCCACCAGGACATTGGCCACTTCAAGCGCGACAGCCAGTGGCACACGCCGCAGGCGATTCTGATCAATATTCTGCTGGCGATGCCCGTCTCGCTCGGCCTCGCCCTGTGCGGTCTCGCGTTGCAAATCGACGCTCGCGGCCAGAACGCCAACATGGGCGCAGCGTTGCTGCAAATGGCGCAAGCGTGGCTGGTGTTCTATACCGCCTATCGCATCCTGGCGCCGGGCGGCGTCGCTGAATTGCACTTCCGCTGGGAAAAAGCCCAGGTCGAATTCCTGCAGGGCTGGGTACGCCGGCTCGGGCTGGTGGTGATGGCACTGGTGGCCGTGGTCGCCGTTGCGGAGTTGCAACCGGCAGCGCTGGCCGATGATGTGCTAGGCATGCCGGTCGTATTGATCTGCTACGCCTTGATGGCCTGGTTGCTCAGCCGTCTGCTGATCAGCAGCCCAACGCACCAGAACGCGTCGCTGTTCCGAAAAGCCCTCGGGGTCATGTTCACCGCGCTGCCGATCGCCTTGTTCGTCGCCGTGTGCTTCGGCTATTACTACACCGCACTCAAACTCAGCGATCGACTGATCAACACCCTCTACCTGCTGATGTTCTGGCTGGTCATCGAAGCTGCGTTCGTGCGCTTCCTCAGCGTCGCGGCACGACGCCTGGCCTATCAACGGGCACTGGCGAAACGTCAGGCGGCGAAAGAGGCCGGCGACGGCGAAGTGATCGTTGAAGAGCCAACCCTGGACATTGAAAAGGTCAACGAACAGTCCCTGCGCCTGATTCGTTTGGCATTGCTGGGCGGCTTCATCGCCGGTTTGTACTGGGTCTGGTCGGACCTGATCTCTGTGTTCTCGTACCTGGACAACATCACCCTGTACGAATACACCAGCGGCACTGGCGCCAACATGAGCATGGTGCCGATCAGCATCGGCGACATGCTGGGAGCGGTGATCATCATCGGCATTACGTTCGCTTTCGCCCGCAACCTGCCAGGCCTGCTGGAAGTTCTGGTGCTGTCGAAAATGAATCTGGCCCAAGGTAGCGCTTACGCGACGACGACCTTGCTCTCCTATGTCATCGCGGGCGTCGGTTTCGTCTCCACCCTGTCGACCCTCGGCGTCAGCTGGGACAAGCTGCAATGGCTGGTGGCGGCGCTCTCGGTAGGCCTGGGCTTCGGCATGCAGGAGATTTTTGCCAACTTTATCTCCGGCATCATGATCCTGTTCGAGCGTCCGGTGCGAATCGGCGACACGATTACCATCGGCAACTTGTCGGGCACGGTAAGCAAGATCCGTATCCGCGCCACGACCATCACCGACTTCGACCGCAAGGACATCATTGTCCCGAACAAGACGTTCATTACCGGCCAACTGATCAACTGGTCGCTGACCGACACCGTCACCCGCGTGACGCTCAAGCTCGGCGTGGATTACGGCTCGGACCTGGACCTGGTCAGGGAGCTGCTGCTGAAAGCGGCCCGGGAAAACCCGCGCGTTTTGAAGGAGCCGGAGCCGCTGGTGTACTTCCTCAACTTCGGCGAAAGCACCCTCGATCACGAACTGCGCATGCACGTGCGTGATCTCGGCGACCGTAACCCGGTGCTCGATGAGGTCAACCGCTTCATCAATCGCGAGTTCAAGAAGCAACACATCAACATTTCGTTTCGACAGATGGAGGTTTATCTGAAGAACATGCAAGGCCAGGAATACAAGATGGTGCCCATTGAGTCGGAGAAGAAGACCATCGCGCCGGTGACTGACGCCGAGCCGCTGCAAGCGCCGCCGGCCACCAAGCTCGACTAACTGGCATATCCCCAGCAGAATGCTCGGACATTCTGCTGGGAGATGGCCCTTGAAAGCCCTCGACGAACTGACCTTCGATAATCGCTTCGCCCACCTCGGCGATGCGTTTTCCACGCATGTACTGCCCGAGCCGATCGACAACCCGCGTCTGGTCGTGGCCAGCCCCGCTGCCATGGCACTGCTCGATCTCGACCCGGCCGTGGCTCAAAGCACAGAATTTGCCGAACTGTTCAGCGGCCACAAGTTGTGGGCAGACGCGGAGCCGAGAGCGATGGTCTATTCCGGCCATCAGTTCGGATCCTACAACCCGCAGCTGGGCGACGGTCGCGGCCTGTTGCTGGGCGAGGTCTACAACGAAGCCGGCGAGCATTGGGACCTGCACCTCAAAGGCGCAGGCCAGACGCCATTTTCGCGGATGGGCGATGGACGTGCCGTGTTGCGTTCGTCGATCCGCGAGTTTCTTGCCTCAGAGGCGCTGCATGCGCTCAACATCCCGACTACCCGAGCGCTCTGCGTGATCGGCTCCGACACGCCGGTGTGGCGGGAAAAACAGGAACGTGCGGCGATGGTCCTCCGGGTGGCGCCGAGTCATGTACGCTTCGGCCACTTCGAATATTTTTATTACACCAAACGCCCCGAACAGCAGAAAGAACTTGGTGACCACGTGCTGGCTGCGCACTTTCCGGAATGCCTCGAGCAGCCCGAACCGTACCTGGCCATGTTCCGCGAAATTGTCGAGCGCAATGCCGAACTGATCGCCAAATGGCAGGCCTATGGGTTCTGCCACGGCGTGATGAACACCGACAATATGTCGATCCTCGGTATTACTTTCGATTTCGGTCCCTTTGCCTTCCTCGATGATTTCGATGCGCAGTTCATCTGCAACCATTCCGATGATCAGGGCCGCTATTCCTTCAGCAATCAGGTGCCGATCGGTCAGTGGAATCTCAGCGCTCTCGCTCAGGCGCTGACGCCGTTCATCAGCGTCGAAGCCCTGCGCGAAACCCTCGGCCTGTACCTGCCGTTGTTCCAGGCCCATTACCTGGACCTGATGCGCCGCCGCCTGGGACTGACCATCGCCGAAGACGATGACCAGGCGTTGCTGGAAAGCCTTCTGCAATTGATGCAAAACAGTGGCGTCGATTACAGCCTGTTTTTCCGCCGCCTCGGCGATGAACCACCGGAACAGGCCATCGCGCGCTTGCGTGATGATTTTGTCGACATCAAAGGGTTTGATGCCTGGGGCGAGCGGTATGTCGCCCGGGTTTCCCGTGATGGCGAGCTTGATCAGCCGCAACGACGCCAACGGATGCACGCGGTCAACCCGTTGTACATTTTGCGCAACTATCTGGCACAGAAAGCGATTGATGCGGCGGAGGGCGGCGACTACTCCGAAGTGCGCCGCCTCCACGCGGTGCTAAGCAATCCGTTTGAGGAGCAGCCGGGGATGGACAGCTACGCCGAGCGGCCCCCAGAGTGGGGCAAGCATCTGGAGATCAGTTGCTCTTCGTGATGCTCGTCAGATAAAGGTTTCCACAGAAACTTTGAAGCGCTCAGCCAACCAGCGAATCTGCCGCAGGTTGAGCTGACGCTTGCCGCTCAGGATTTCGGATACGACTGATTGAGGGCCAACCCCGGGCAGTTGGCTTTGGCTCAACCGATGTTCGCGCATCAAGTAGCCGAGAACCTCGGCACCACTGGCTTCGGCCATTGGGTGATGCTTGTGATCCCAGTCCTCAATCCAGTCTCCGATAATGTCAACGAGACTCATCAGTGGATGCGACTCATCATCGCCGGTTACCTCGAGCAGCTCGTCGAGTGCGAGCGCCAGCCTGTCGTAATCGTCCTGGTTTTTTGGTCTCCTCAGCAATGGAGATACAAACTCCCAATGCTCAGCAACCTGTTTGATCAACACACTCATTCTTTGTGCTCCTTCCATTTTCCCCGCTCGTATTCGCGATGATCCAGCACGTATTTGATGTAGAGCTTCTGGCTCCGATACCTGACAAATGCAATCAAAAGCAGTTTGTTCCCCCTATATCAAACACATGAAACTCCCCGACTTTGTCAGTCGAAGGGAACAACGACTTCATGGCGGCAAAATCACAGGGGTTATTTCGCTTTACCAGCCGGTACCACTGGTCAAGCGCAGCTGCCGAGTTAGGCCACTTGCCTTGAGCATCCCAGATTCGTTTCGCAGTAAACACACGCATGCAATCTCCCTATCGCATTCCGCTATGACCAGTTAATCACAGACTGTAAATATCGCAAACTGCGATATTTTTGATCAGACCGACGGCTGACTCATTAGTACCTAGCCTAGTTTCCATATCAGAAGCCGCATGATTGAAAACATGAGCAAACGTCTCCAGATAGGAGTCATCCACTTCTCCCATGGACCGAATTCATGACCGACCCACTTCACATCCCCTGCCCCCACTGCAACGGCCTCAATCGCATCCCCGCCGCCCGTCTCGGCGACCATCCGAAATGCGGCCGCTGCAAGGCCGAAGTCCTGCTGCACAAACCCTTTGAACTGAAGCAAAGCGATTACGCCAGCCAGATCAAGGGCGATCTCCCGCTGCTGGTCGACGTATGGGCGGAGTGGTGCGGGCCGTGCAAATCGTTTGCGCCAGTGTTCGAACAGGCTGCAGCGCAGCTGGCGGGCAAATGTCGGCTGGCGAAACTGGACAGTGAGGCGAATCAGCAGCTGTCGGCGCAACTGGGCATTCGCTCGATTCCGAGCCTGATTCTGTTCAGGAACGGCCGGGAAGTCGCACGCCAGAGCGGCGCATTACCGTTGCCGCAGTTGATGAGCTGGCTGCGCAGCCAGGGAATTTAGGCAGACCCACAACCCAAAATGTGGGAGCGGGCTTGCTCGCGATGGCGGCGGGTCAGGCAACAACTGTGTTGCCACACCGGCCTCATCGCGAGCAGGCTCGCTCCCACAAGGGTTTGGGGTTACCAAGAGGAATCAGGCGTTTTCCAGCAGGTTGTGCAACTCCACAAACTGCTGAGTCAACTTGTGCCGCGGGTCCAGATGAATCAGCGGCGTGTTGGCCTGGTGTGATTCCCGCATGCGCACCGAACTGCCCAGATACACCGGCAACACCGGCAAGCCCTCGGCGATCAACTCGTCAAGGATCTGTTGAGGCAGGCTCGCGCGGGCCTGGAACTGGTTGACTACAATCCCTTCCACTTCCAGTCCTTCGTTATGGTCCTCCTTCAACTCCTCGATTTCAGCCAGCACGCCGTACAGCGCCTGACGCGAGAAGCTGTCGCAATCGAAGGGGATCAATACGCGATCAGCGGCAATCAGCGCCGACACCGCGTAAAAATTCAGCGCTGGCGGTGTATCGAGGTAGATCCGGTCGTAATCCTCGTCCAGCTCTTCCAGCAGCTTCCGCAGTTTGTTGATTTTGTGTTTTGCTTCAAGCTTGGGCTGCAAGTCGGCCAGCTCGGCGGTCGCGGTGATGACGTGCAGGTTGTCGAACGGGGTTTCGTAGATATCGACTTTGTTTTTCTTCGAGAAAGGACCGGAAGACAGTGTTTGCTTAAAGAAGTCCGCAATGCCCATGGGGATGTCGTTGCCGGTCAGCCCTGTCAGATATTGAGTGGAATTAGCCTGGGCATCGAGATCCACCAACAAGGTGCGATAGCCCTCGCTGGCGCTGACCGCCGCCAGATTGCAGGCAATGCTGGATTTACCCACGCCACCTTTCTGATTGAACACCACACGCCGCATGTCAAAACCTCCGTGCATCAAAGAATGCCCGAGTGTAGTAGTCCGAAGCGCCGCTTAGCTACCTTGACGGTATTCGGACTACAGAGTTATCGCCAATCTCACCTCATTCAGTTGAAAACTCGACGCGCATCTGAGGACCGTAGCTGACAGATTTCCTCGTAGAGATGTGGATAATGGCCAAACGACAGCTAAGCACCGAACAACCGATACATTTCGTTGAGCAAAATGTAACCAGCATTTGCTACACGCCTGCTGCACCGGGATAATGCGCGCCACTCGGCGCTTAGCGTCACGTCAGCTGAATCGCGGTTGTGCGAATCACTGCGTCAAAAAAGCCCGCAGGGGCGGGATGAATGCTTTGATCAACTTCAACATCGCCCAATGGCGCGCTTGGGCCCCTGGGCTCGAAAGCGTGGACGATTGGCAGACCTGGAGCCGACAACCGGTCGTGCCTCAGGGCAGCGATGCCGCCCCCGACGTCTCGTTTCTGCCGGCCATGCAACGTCGACGGCTCAGCCGTTTGGCGCGAATGGCGTTCCGTGTGGGCTGGCCTCTGGCCGATGGTCGCCACGACTTACCACTGGTCTTTATTTCCCGTCACGGCGAAACCCCGCGCACTTTCGAAATTCTCAGCGATCTGGCCGCCGATCAGCCGTTATCCCCCACACAATTCAGCCTGTCGGTCCACAATGCCGTCATCGGTTTGTGGTCGATCATGCGCGGCGAAACCAGCGAAATGACGGCGCTCGCCGCGGCCGGTGACGGGCTTGAACACGGCGTGCTAGAGGCCGCCGCGCTGCTGAACGAAGGCGCCCCGGCGGTCTTGCTGATTGTGACTGAAGAGCAGCCGCCACAAGCCTATTCGGCCTGGATCGATGACGTGCCCTTCCCTTATGCGGTGGCTTTGCTGCTCACCCCGGGCGACGACTGGCAGTTGTCCCTGAGCAGCACGCCTGCCGATGTGCCTTGCGCGAACTGGCCCCATGCCCTGAATCTCTTGCGTACTCTGCTCGGCCAGCAGACCACCTGCCAACATGCCTGGAAAAAGCGCGTATGGACTTGGCAACGCAACCTGTAAACGGAAAAAACCGCGACGCCTACTACTGGCGTTTGCTGGCCACCGCCGCAAGCTTCACCCTGTTCGGGTTGGGCGGGCTGTGCCTGCGCCTGGTGATTTTCCCATTATTGAGTTGCTTCCCCGGGGACGCCCAGACTCACCGGTTGCGCTCACGCCGCACGGTCAGCCGCTGCTTCTGGTTTTTCGTCCGGTTCATGGCGCGTACCGGCGTACTGACTTACGACATTCAAGGCGCGGAAAAACTGGGCCGGCCTGGGCAGATGATCATCGCCAACCATCCGTCGCTGATCGACGTGGTCTTCCTCATCGGCCTGGTGCGCCACGCCAACTGCGTGGTCAAGCAGAGCCTCTGGGAAAACCCGTTCACTCGTGGCCCGCTGCGCTGCACCGAATACATCAGCAACGACGGCAGCATGGACATGCTCGACGCTGCGGCTGATGCGCTGAGAAGTGGCCAGACGCTGATCATTTTTCCCGAAGGCACCCGCACGCAGCCTGGCGAATCACCGGCCTTTCATCGGGGTGGCGCAGCAATTGCGGTGCGCGGTGCGAAAATCGTCACGCCGGTGATCATCAAGGTCAGCCCCACCACATTGACCAAGGCCGAACCCTGGTATCGGATCCCGAAACGACGCGTGCACTTCAGTTTTCGTGTCGGGGCCGATATAGATCCACAGGCCTTCGCTGCGCTGGGCCCTGCGCCACAAGCCTCGCGCAAGCTCAATGACTATCTGCATGACTACTTTACCAAGGAGCTCGCCGAAGATGAGCGATCTACACCGTGAAATCAAACAACTCATCATCGACGCTTTGGGCCTCGAAGACATCAACGCCGACGACATTGGCAACGACCAGACATTGTTCGGCGACGGCCTGAGCCTGGACTCCGTTGACGCGCTGGAACTCGGCCTGGCGATTCAGAAAAAATACGGCATCAAAATCGACGCCGACGCCAAGGACACCCGCAATCACTTCAGCAACGTGACGAGCCTTGCGGCATTTGTCACTGCAAAACAGGCAGCTTGAGACCGGACCATGCAAACTCGTGACGACATTTTCAATACCTTGCGCGATGCCTTGGTTGAACTTTTCGAGCTGGAGCCTGAACGCGTCAGTCTTGAATCCAACCTCTATCAGGATCTGGAAATCGACAGCATCGATGCGGTCGACCTGATCGACCACATCAAGCGTCAGACCGGAAAGAAAATTGCCGCCGAAGAATTCAAATCCGTGCGCACTGTCAGCGACGTGGTCGAGGCGGTCTACCGTCTGGTTCAACCGGCCGCATGAGCCGAATGATCGGCCTCGGCCTGCTGCTGGCGGGCCTGCTGTACCCCTTCGCGGTGTATTTCGGCATGGAACATTTCGCGCCGTGGCAGTTTGGTCTGCTGCTGGGCAGCCTGTGGCTGGCCCGTGCGATGTTCGGGGTGCGGCGGCCGGGCAGCTTGTGGATGGCACTGAGCGCGATCGTTTTCTGCCTGCTGCTGGCAGTGTTCAATAGCCCGCTGTTGCTGCGCTGGTACCCGGTGCTGATCAGCGCATTCATGCTGGGGCTGTTCGGTTTCAGCCTGAAATATGGCCCGCCAATGATCGAGCGCATGGCGCGCTTGCGCGAACCTCGCTTGCCGCAAAAGGCGATTGTCTACACCCGACAGGTAACAATTGTCTGGTGCGTGTTTTTCCTGTGTAACGGCCTGCTCGCCGCCGCCCTTACCCTGTGGGCGCCGCTGAGCTGGTGGATGTTGTACACCGGCCTGATTTCCTACGGACTGATGGGCCTGCTGTTTGCCATTGAATGGCTGATACGACAACGGGTACGAGGCCACCCATGAATTGGATAAAACTTGAGCAACTGTTGCTCAAGGCTCTACCGGAACGCGCCGTAACGGCCGAACCTCTGTTGGATCACGCCCAGCTGTGCGCCAAGGCATTGAGCCTGGCTGCCGGTCTGCGAGCCCAAGGTGTGCGGCGCATTGCCGTGCACTTCGAAGACGCCGCCGACCTGGCGATTGCCTTGCTGGGTGCCTGGCGCGCCGGGGTCAGCGTGCTGCTGCCTGCCGATCTGCAAGCCCGCACGCGCTTGCGCTGGTCGGAAGAAGTTGATCTTTGGCTGACCGATCAGGCTGATGACGCGCATTTGAGTGATTTCCTGCATCCGCCATTGCAGGCCGCCGCGCTCGATCTGGATTGCTGCGTACTGAGTCTGTGCACGTCCGGCTCCAGCGGCGAACCCAAGCGCATCGAAAAAACCCTGCGCCAACTGGCCAACGAGGTTGAAGCGCTGGAGCAGTTATGGGGCGCTGATCTCGCCAACGCCTGCATCATCGGCAGTGTGGCGACCCAGCACATCTACGGCCTGCTGTTTCGGGTGTTGTGGCCCCTGTGCGCCGGACGCACATTCGTTCGCAAGCAACTGGCTTTCCCGGAAGATCTGCAGCGCGCCAGCCGCGAACATCCGGCATTCGCCTGGGTCGCCAGCCCGGCACTGCTCAAACGCATGGGCGATAACCTCGACTGGCCGGCATTGAGCGCCGTCAGCCGGGTATTTTCTTCCGGCGGCGCATTGCCGGCCGAGGCGGCACACAGTCTTCAGCAACGCTTGCAGCAGTGGCCGACGGAGATTCTCGGCAGCTCTGAAACCGGTGGCATTGCCTGGCGCCAGGGCGACGAACTCTGGCAACCCTTCGCAGGCGTTGAATTGAGCCAGGACGCCGACGGCGCGCTACTGATCGCCTCCCCTTACTTGCCGTCCGGCCATGTCGAGCACACAGCGGACGCCGCGCGCATTCAAACTGATGGCCGCTTCCAGTTGCTGGGCAGGCTCGACCGAATCGTCAAACTGGAAGAAAAACGTATCTCGCTGCCCATGCTGGAGCAGGCGCTGGCGGACCATGAATGGGTCGCCGAGGCGCGTCTGGGCGTGGTGCAGGAGAACCGCGCCTCGCTCGGGGCGTTGCTGGTGCTGAGCGAGTCGGGCCTGCATGCCCTGCGCAATCAGGGCCGACGCACCCTCACCGAGGAACTGCGTCAACATTTACGCCAGCATTGTGAAGCCCTCGCGTTGCCGCGTCGCTGGCGCCTGCTGCGGCAGCTGCCGTTGAACGCTCAAGGCAAATTGCCCCAGGCCGAGGTCGAGGCCCTGCTGCTGGCGCCGCGTCCGCAAACACCGGAAGTGCTGCAACAGATTGAAGCCGAGGGCGAATGGAATCTGCAGATCACCGTGCCGCCAGACCTTGCGTATTTCAGCGGCCATTTCCCGCAGACGCCGGTCTTGCCCGGCGTCGTCCAGGTGGATTGGGCGCTAAACCTGGCTCAGCGATTGATGACGCTACCCGGGAAGTTCGCCGGCATGGAAGTCCTGAAGTTCCAACAACTGGTACGCCCAGGCGACGAGATCCAGCTGCACCTGCGCTTCGACGCCAGTCGCAACAAGCTGTATTTCTCCTACCGCAACGAGATGGCCACCTGTTCCAGCGGACGGATTTTGCTGGAGGCCGCCCGTGACTGAGTCGAGCCCCCCTGTAGCAGCTGCCGAAGGCTGCGTCCGAGCGCGAAGCGGTCGCCATTCGGCGCTCGCCCTACTTCGACATAGCCAGTGTGATCTCGAGGCGAGCGCTGCGCGCCCGGACGCAGGCTTCGCCAGCTGCTACAAGGGCGGGGTGCGACGTTATGCATAACCCTTGCGCCATTGTCCCGGTTTACAACCACGAAACCGCGGTCACCACTGTGGTGGATGCGCTGACCGCCCGCAGCCTGCCTTGCATTCTGGTGGACGACGCCAGTGACCAAGCCTGCGCGGACGTACTGGATCAACTGGCCCGGCGCGACGACGTTCATCTGATTCGGCTCGCCGCCAATCAGGGCAAGGGCGGCGCGGTGATGACCGGCCTGCGCGAAGCTTCACGCCTTGGCTTCACTCATGCCTTGCAGGTCGACGCCGACGGTCAGCACGATTTGCAGGATGTCGCCCTCTTCATCGAAAAATCCCGCACGCACCCGACATCGGTGATCTGCGGCTATCCGCAATACGATGCCAGCGTGCCGAAAGGCCGGTTGTACGCACGGTACCTGACGCACGTGATGGTCTGGATCAATACCTTGTCGCTGCAGATCCGCGATTCCATGTGTGGCTTCCGCGTTTACCCGCTGCCACCCACGCTCGCACTGATCGACACCGCCAAAATAGGCAAACGCATGGATTTCGACTCCGACATTCTGGTGCGTCTGGCGTGGCGCAATCAGCCGATGCAGTGGCTGCCGACCAGGGTTCACTACCCCTTGGACGGCGTTTCGCATTTCCGCATGTTCCACGACAACGTGCTGATCTCCAGCATGCACACCCGCCTGTTCTTCGGCATGTTGCTGCGGGCGCCGGTGATCCTCTGGCGGCGGTGGCGAGCATGAGCGCCGATACCGATAAAAAGCATTGGGCCGACCGCCAGGAGCGCGGCAGTTTCTGGCTGATGAAATTCACCGCGACCGCTGCCAAATTGCTCGGTCGCCGAATGCTGAGCCCGCTGTTATACGGCATCGTCCTGTACTTTTTCCTGTTTGGCCGCAGTGCTCGCCACAGCGCCTGGCAATACCAGCATCGGCTCGCCGACTGGAGCGGCCGCATTGAGCTGCGCCCGACCCACTGGCGGGTGTTCGGCCAGTTCATGGCGTTCGCCGATTCCATGCTCGACAAACTCGATGTATGGAACGGCAAACTGAGCATCGAGCAGATCGAAATCATTGATCCGGCGCTGCTGCGTAATCAGCTGCGCGGCACTCGTGGACAACTGTTGGTAGGCGCACACCTGGGCAATCTCGAAGTCTGTCGCGCGCTGGCCGAGATCGGCGAACAAGTCACGATGAACGTGCTGGTACACACCAAGCATGCCGAGCAGTTCAACCGCCTGCTGGGCGAAGCCGGCGCAACCAATCTGCGCTTGATTCAAGTCAGCGAACTCGACCCGCTGATCATGTTGCAATTGCATGAACGCCTTGAGCGTGGCGAGTGGCTGGCGATTGCCGGCGACCGTGTGCCGCTGCATGGCGGGCGCAGCGTAACGGTGGACTTCCTCGGTCATCCAGCTGCGTTCCCGCAGGGCCCATGGTTGCTGGCAGGACTGCTGAAGTGCCCGGTCAATTTGCTGCTGTGCCTGAAAAAACCGACAGGCGCGTATCGACTGACCCTGGAGCCGTTCGCCGACGCCGTAGTGTGGAAGCGCAGCGACCGCGAGCAGGTCATTCATCAGTGGACCTCCCGCTACGCCGAACGCTTGGGCCACTATTGCCTCGAAGCGCCTCAGCAATGGTTTAACTTTTACCCTTTCTGGAAGACCGATGACGACGCCAACGCTTGAGCCGGTAACCTTCGGCGAACTCCCTTTGCGTATCGAAGACGTGCTGGCGGCGGCCAATCGTCAGGCGCCAACGCATTTGCAAGACGACGCCGTGTACCGCGAGCGCATCGCCAAGGGCGCGCGCTTTCTTGATTCCCTGCTGGACAAGGAAGGCGTGATTTATGGCGTGACCACCGGTTATGGCGATTCCTGCGTGGTCGCCGTTCCGCTGCACCACGTCGAAGCGTTGCCGCGTCATCTCTACACGTTCCACGGCTGCGGCCTGGGTAAATTGCTTGATGCTCAGGCGACTCGCGCGGTGCTCGCTGCGCGTTTGCAGTCGCTGTGCCACGGCGTGTCCGGAGTGCGCGTTGAACTGCTGGAACGCCTTCAGGCGTTTCTGCAGCACGACATCCTGCCGCTGATCCCGGAGGAAGGTTCAGTGGGCGCCAGCGGTGATCTGACGCCTTTGTCATATGTGGCCGCAACACTGTCCGGCGAGCGTGAAGTGATGTTCCGCGGTGAGCGTCGCCAAGCGGCAGACGTCCATCGTGAATTGGGCTGGCAACCGCTGGTGCTGCGCCCCAAAGAAGCGCTGGCGCTGATGAACGGTACAGCCGTCATGACCGGTCTGGCCTGCCTCGCCTTCGCCCGCGCCGATTACCTGCTGCAACTGGCCACGCGCATCACCGCGCTGAACGTGGTCGCGCTGCAAGGCAATCCCGAGCATTTCGACGAACGCCTGTTCGCCGCCAAACCTCATCCGGGCCAGATGCAAGTCGCCGCGTGGTTGCGCAAGGATCTGGCGATCGACGCGCCGACCGCGCCACTGCATCGCCTGCAGGACCGCTATTCCCTGCGCTGCGCACCGCATGTGCTCGGCGTGTTGGCTGACAGCCTGAACTGGCTGCGTTCGTTCATCGAGATTGAACTCAACAGCGCCAACGACAACCCGATCATCGACGCCGAGGCCGAACGCGTGTTGCACGGCGGGCACTTCTACGGTGGTCATATCGCCTTCGCCATGGACAGCCTGAAAAACCTTGTGGCCAACGTCGCTGATTTGCTGGATCGGCAACTCGCCCTGCTGGTGGACGAGCGTTACAACCACGGTTTGCCGAGCAATCTTTCCGGTGCCAGCGCAGACCGGGCGATGCTCAATCACGGCTTCAAAGCAGTGCAGATCGGCACCAGTGCCTGGACCGCCGAAGCGTTGAAAAATACCATGCCGGCCAGCGTGTTCTCGCGCTCCACCGAATGTCACAACCAGGACAAAGTGAGCATGGGCACCATCGCCGCGCGCGATGCGATTCGGGTACTGGAGCTGACCGAACAGGTTGCTGCCGCTACCCTGCTCGCGGCCAATCAGGGCGTGTGGTTGCGCAGCAAGGCCGAGGATGCGCGCCCATTGCCGCCAGCGCTGGCAGCGATGCACGAAGAATTGGCCAGGGACTTCCCGCCGGTCATTGAAGACCGCGCACTGGAAGGCGAATTACGCCTGTGCCTGCAAAGAATCGCCGACCAGCACTGGAGGCTGCATGCGTAGCAAGGGAGTGCTTCACGTCGATACGGAAATCCTCGTGCCGTTTTTCGACGTCGACACCATGAACGTCGTGTGGCACGGCCATTACGTCAAATACCTGGAGATTGCCCGCTGCGCGTTGCTGGACCGGATCGGTCACAACTACACCGCGATGGTCGAGTCGGGCTACGCCTGGCCGGTGATCGATCTGCAGTTGCGCTATGTGCGCGGCGCCGTATTCGGCCAGAAGCTGAACGTGCGCGCCAATCTGGTGGAGTGGGAGAGCCGTCTGAAGATCAATTACCTGATCAGCGACCAGCAAACCGGCGAACGTTTGACCCGTGCCTGCACCGTGCAGGTGGCCGTCGAGATGAGCAGCCGCGAAATGCAATTGGCCTCGCCAAAGGTCTTCACCGATGCTGTTGAAAGGATTCTGCGATGAACCTGCCAGAAATCATCTGTAGCAGCTCCCGAGCCCGCGAGGCTGCGTTCGGCGGCGAAGCCGTCGCTAAACCTGCTCAAGCGGTGCGTCAGAAGAAATCCAAGGCGATCGCGACACCGAACGCAGGCTTCGCCAGCTGCTACAGGTGGGCGGTGACGCTGGTATTTGCGCTGGGATTCACTTCACTGGCACAGGCATTCGACTTGCAGCAACTCAGCGATCAGCTGGCGAAACCCGAGGTGATCCACGGCAACTTCACTCAGGAAAAACACCTGCGCGCACTGCCCAAACCGCTGACCAGCAAGGGCACGTTTGTCTTGTCGAAACAGCATGGCCTGCTGTGGCTGCTGAAAACGCCATTGCAGCAGGATTACCGCATCAACGCCAAAGGCATCGCCCGCCGTGACGCCAATGGCTGGCAGATACTGCCGGGCAAAAGTGCCGGCGCGGAGCAGAACCGTTTGTTCCTCGCCGTACTGCAAGGCGACAGCAGCGGCCTGCAGCGCGATTTCGAGCTGTCGCTGGATGGCAGCGCGCAGGACTGGAAGCTCACGCTGATCCCGCGTTCGCTGCTGCTCAAGCAGGTGTTCAGTCAGATCAACATTGCCGGCGGCGACCTTGTGCACAGCATCGAACTGCTCGAAACCCAGGGCGACAGCACATTGCTGCGCTTGCAGGACAGCACCAGCGCGCAACCGCTAAGCGATACGGAGAAGCATGATTTTGCCGAGTGAACGGGTGCTCCCACGGCTGTTTTTGATGCTGCTGCTGGCGGTGCTTGCGCTCGCGGGTTGGCAATGGCGTGACGGCGCACCGCTGTCGGCCAACCTGATGGACCTGGCGCCCGGCACCGCGCCGGATGCGCTGGAACTGCGTGCCGAACAACGCATGCAAGAACCACTGAACCGAGAAATGCTGGTGCTGGTCGGGCATGCCGATCGTCAGCAAGCGGTCGCCATGGCGCAGAAACTCGGCGAGCAGTGGCAGGCCAGCGGCGTGTTCGAAAAGGTCCAGTGGAACCTGCAAGCGGACTTGCCGGCGCTGCGCAAGCAATTGCTGCAAGGGCGGCTGGCAATGCTGGCGACAGAGGATCGCCAGCAACTCATCGAGCATCCCGACACGTTCATTCAGCAACGGGTGCAATCGTTGTTCGACCCGTTCACCGGTTTCAGTCTGGTGCCCAGCCAGGAAGACTGGCTAGGCCTGACCGGGCGCATCCAGAACAGTCAACCGCAACAAGGTTCGGTGCAGCTGGACATCGGCAGCGGCGCGCTGATCGCTGACGCTGAAGGCAAAAGCTGGGTGTTGCTGCGCGCGAAGACCACCGGCGACGCGTTCGACATGAACCTGCCGCTGCGCGTGGCCGATCTGCTCAAGCAGGCCCGCGCAGACGCTGCAAAGTCAGACGTGCAAGTGCTGGCTGCCAGCGGCTTGCTCTACGCGGCGGCCGGCCAGCGACAGGCCACCCGCGAAATGACCTGGGTCGGCGGCGGCGCCACGGTCGGCATTCTGTTGCTGCTGTTGCTGGCGTTCCGGCGCTGGCGGGTATTGCTGGCGTTTGTGCCGGTGCTGGTCGGCATGCTGTTCGGCGCCGTCGCTTGCGTGGCGCTGTTTGGCCACATGCACGTGATGACCCTGGTGTTGGGATCGAGCCTGATCGGTGTCGCCGTCGATTACCCGCTGCATTACCTGTCCAAGAGCTGGAGCCTTAAACCCTGGCACAGCTGGCCGGCACTGCGCCTGACGTTGCCCGGCCTGACGCTGAGCCTGATCACCAGTTGCATCGGTTACCTGGCGCTGGCCTGGACGCCCTTCCCGGCGCTGACGCAAATCGCCGTGTTCTCCGCCGCCGGGCTGATCGGCGCTTACCTGTCAGCGGTGTGCCTGCTGCCAGCGTTGCTCAAGGGCGCGGACCTGCGTCCGGCGCAGTGGCCGCTGCAGATATCGGAATGTCTGCTGGGAATCCGTGAGGCCCTGCTCAAGCGCATCAGCACGCCAGCGTTGTTGGCGCTGCTGATCGCTTTTTGCGTTGCGGGCGTGCTGCAGCTCGAGAGCAAAAACGACATTCGCCAATGGGTCGGCGCACCGCAGCAATTGACTGATGAAGCGCAGACCATCGCACGCATCACCGGCTATCAACCCACCAGCCAGTTTTTCCTGGTGCGGGCCGCTGATGAGCAGCAATTACTCGAACGCTTGAGTGCCTTGAGCGAGCGGCTGGATCAGTTGGTCAACCTGGAAAAGCTGCAGGGCTACCTGTCACTCGATCAATTGGTCAGCCAGCCAAGCGAGCAACACTCGGTGCGCGAAGCACTGAAAAAACTGCCGCAATTCTGGCAACCGTTGCTCGACCTCGGCGTGCCGGCCGCCGCATTGCAAACTGAATTGGCAACGTTGCAAGCGCTACCCGCTGAGGACATCAACAGCGCATTGGTCGGCCCCTTGGCCGAACCCTATCGCGCGTTGTGGCTGGGCGCGAATGAGGACGGCGTGGCGGCGATGGTCAGTCTGCAAGGCCTCAATGATCCCGCGCTGCTGCGGGTGCAGGCGCTGGATCTGCCGGGCGTGGAACTGGTGGATCGCCTGGGTGAATTGAACGCAGTGTTCGCCCAGACGCAAATCAGCGCCGCCGAACTGAAACTGGCCTCATGTGTGTTGATCGTGCTGGTGCTGATCCTGCCATTCGGCTGGGGCGGCGCTCTGCGAATCGTCACCCTGCCGCTGCTGGCGGCCCTATGCAGCCTCGCCAGCCTCGGTTGGCTGGGGCAGCCGCTGACATTGTTCAGCCTGTTCGGCCTGCTGCTGGTGACGGCGATCAGCGTCGATTACGCGATCCTCATGCGCGAGCAGGTCGGCGGCGCCGCTGTGAGCCTGCTGGGCACCTTGCTTGCGGCACTGACGACGTGGCTGTCGTTTGGTCTGCTGGCGGTGTCGAGCACGCCCGCGGTGAGCAGTTTCGGTTTGTCGGTGAGCCTCGGTCTGGCGTTCAGCTTCATGCTGGCGCCTTGGGCCGGAAGCCAGGTGCATGCCGCCCCTGCCGCGGAGCCGGCTGCATGATGGTCATTCTGTTCTGGGCAATGGCATTGGCTTTGTTCGCCATCGCCACTCGTGTCGGTCGCCACTTTGGCCTGATTCCGATCGTCAGCCAGTTGCTGCTGGCGACACTCGTATTGCCGCTGCTGATGTACTTCTGGATCGAACCCCAATGGCAATTGAGCGGCGCGGCCCTGGTCGCGCCGATCTGGTTGAAAAGCCTCTACAGCCTGAGTTTCGCTTTGCTGCTGGGCTACATTCTCAGCGACGTGATTGATCTGCGCCTGGATCGCCAGAGCCTGAAAATTGCCCTGCCGAGTTTTTGCGTGCCCTTTGCCTGCGGTCTGGCGACGGCGATCTGGTTGCTGCCGCCGCAACCGTGGCTCAGTTCGCTGGCGGTCGGTTTGCTGTTCGCCATTACGGCGATTCCGGTGCTGTACCTGTACTTGTTGCATATCGGTTATCCGGCCGCCGCCACCCGGCGTTTGGTGCAGACCGCAATCGTCATCGACCTGACGTGCTGGACGCTCTTCGCCATCGCCCAAGGCAGCCTGCACTTGAGCAGCCTGCTGCTGCCCTTAGCCTGCGCGTGCATGCCTTTGCTGTTGCGAATTATCGGCTTGCGCCAGCCACGGTTGTACAGCGGGATTTTCTTCGCGCTGCTGGTGGTGGCCGAGCACTACAAACTCAATGCGTTGATCGTCGGCATCGGCTATCTGCTGTGCATGGCGGCGCTGAAAATTCCGCTGGTGCTGCCGATCCCTGCCGTCTGGATGAATCGCCTGCAAAGCTGGATCGCGATCCCGTTGATCCTCACGTTCGGCATCGTGCAGATCAACGTTCACAGCGCCCTCGACAGCCTGAGCGTGGTGCAGTTGGCGGCCTTGTTGCTGTTGCCGATTGCCAGCAAATTGCTCGGCAACTGGCTCGGCCTCGGCTGGGCCGGTGCCTCGTTTGCGGGCGCCAGTCGCTGGCGCGAAAGTGTGCTGCTGAATATTCGCGGCTTGAGCGAGATCGTCTTCCTCAACCTGCTGCTGCAACAACAACTCATCAGCGCGCCGCTTTATTTTGCGCTGATGCTGATGGGCCTGATCGCCACATTGCTGCCGGCATTCGCCGGCATGCACCGCATCCCTTTGAAAACTGCCATACCGGCAAGGAGCCCCCATGCCAACCGTTGAAATGGAACGTCGTCAGGTAGTCGTCATCGGTGCCGGGCCTTCCGGCGCCATCGCCGCTGCGCTGCTCAAACGCAAGGGGCACGATGTGCTGGTGATTGAACGCCAGCATTTCCCACGATTTTCCATCGGCGAAAGTCTGCTGTCGCACTGCCTGGATTTTGTTGAAGAAGCCGGCATGCTCGATGCGGTCAACGCCGCCGGTTTTCAGCTGAAAACCGGCGCCGCGTTTGCCTGGGGCGAGCAGTACAGCGCGTTCGATTTCGGCGACACGTTCAGCAACGGCAAGCCGACCACTTTCCAGGTCCTGCGTGCCGATTTCGACAAGCTGCTGGCCGATCAAGCGGCGCTGCAAGGCGTGGAAATCCGCTACGGCGAAGCGATCGTCAGCGTCGATATCGGTCAGGCTAAACCGCATCTCGGCGTGATGCGCGAGGATGGCAGCGAGTACCGTATCGAAGCGGATTTCATGCTGGACGCCAGCGGCTACGGCCGGGTCCTGCCGCGTTTGCTCGACCTTGAAGCACCCTCGAATTTCCCGGTGCGCCAGGCGGTGTTCACCCACGTCGAAGATCACATCGACCATCCGACATTCGACCGCACGAAAATCCTCGTCACCACCCACCCGACCAAACGTGACGTGTGGTTCTGGACCATCCCGTTCAGCGACGGCCGTTGCTCGGTGGGCGTGGTAGCAGCAGCGGAACACTTCGAAGGTCGCAGCGATAATCTGGATGAGTGCCTGCGCGGTTTCATTGCCGAAACGCCAAGCTTGTCGGGCGTGCTGGAGAACGCGGTGTGGGATACCCCGGCGCGCACCATTGGCGGCTACTCCGCCAACGTCAAAACCCTGCACGGCCCAGGATTTGCGCTGCTGGGCAACGCTGCGGAATTTCTCGACCCGGTCTTCTCCTCCGGCGTGACCATCGCCATGCGCTCGGCGAGCATGGCCGCCGGCGTGCTGAACCGTCAGTTGCAAGGCGAAAGCGTCGATTGGCAGACCGAGTTTGCCGAACCGCTGAAGCGCGGCGTCGACACGTTCCGCTGCTACGTTGAAGGCTGGTACGCCGGGACGTTCCAGGATGTGATTTATCACGCCGGCGGCTCGGCAGAAATTCGCCGCATGATCAGCTCGATTCTGGCCGGGTATGCCTGGGATGAACGCAACCCGTTTGTCAGCGAAGCCAAACGCCGGCTGCGCATGCTCTCGGAATTTTGCGCGAGTGATGCTTCGTGAGTTACCTCAGCGAGAACTACGTCGAAGAGACCCGCTTCGGTTTCTGGTTCCTGCGCAGCTACACGTGGCAGCATCATGTATTGCGCGTGGCAATCAACGATTTGCGCAGCCTGTTCAGCGAACCTTTGCCTGCGCACCCGGTGCTGCTGGATGCCGGGTGCGGTCAGGGCAAATCGTTCCAGTACCTGCGCCAGACCTTTGCGCCGCAGCGCCTGATCGGTGTCGATGCCGACCCGCACAGCCTGGCGCTGAGCGGCGAAGAAGCCGTCCGCCAAAGCATGGACGTCGAGCTGATCGGCAGTGACTGCGCGACGCTTGCCGTGCCGGATGCGAGCGTGGATTTGCTGTTCTGCCATCAGACCTTCCATCATCTGGTGGAGCAGGACAAAGCGCTGGCCGAGTTCTACCGTGTGCTCAAGCCGGGCGGTTATCTGCTGTTCGCCGAATCCACCGAGGCTTACATTGATACGTGGGTCATCCGCTGGTTATTCCGTCATCCGATGCATGTGCAAAAGAGCGCCGCCGGTTACCTTGAGATGATTCGCCGCGAGGGCTTCGAGTTCGAGGCGCAGAACGTGTCGTATCCGTACTTGTGGTGGAGCCGCGCCAAGGATTTCGGGCTGCTTGAACGTTTGGGTCTGCGCCGGCCAGAGCCGTTCGGCCAACGGGAAGAAACGTTGGTGAACGTGGTGGCGCGCAAGCCATTGGAAGGTGTGGAGTGATGTTCGGTGCAATTCAACCCTGTGGGAGCGGGCTCGCTCGCGAAAGCGCAGTGTCAGTCGACAACTTTATTGAATGTAAGGCCGCATTCGCGGGCAAGCCCGCTCCCACAGGGATAATGGATATTCTGAGATTTGTGTTCCTGGGCTGCATGATGCTGCTCAGTGGCTGCGCCAACCATGCGCCGCTGCCAGCACAAACGCCCAACCTGACCTTGCCGCAGCAACTGCACATCCAGCGCATCGAGGCCGAACAGCGCCAGGACTGGGTCCTGGTGATTGCGCGTGAGGGTCCGGGAATTCGCTGGTCGATGATGGACCTTCTGGGCATTCCACAAGCGCGTCAGAAACTGGTCGACGGCGAATGGCAGGCCGATGGTTTGCTGCCACCCAATCCCGAAGCCCGGGCGCTGTTCGCGGCCATACTGTTCGCGCTGACGCCCAAGGATGAATTGCGCGACAACTACCCTGCTGCATGGCAGCACGGCGCGCAGCGTTCTCTGCCCGAGCACTGGGAAGTGCGCTACTCGCAACCGTCGAGTTTTCAGTTGAAGCTGCCCAAAGGCCCTTACTATTTGGTCTCGCCCCTCAGTGGTGAACTGCCATGACCGCCTACCTCAACGCCCTTGGCGTGATTTGCGCGCTGGGTCGCGACAAGGATGAAGTCGCCCGCAACCTGTTCGCAGGTGACTGCTCCGGCATGCGCACTGAAGCCGGCTGGGTGCCGGAACGCTCATTGCCGGTAGCCGCCGTACGTGGTGAACTGGCGGCAATTCCGGCTGAGCTGACCACCCAAAGCAGCCGTAACAATCAATTGCTGCTGGAAGCGGCGCTGCAGATTCGCGCTGACATCGATCTGGCGATCCAGACCTACGGGCGTGACCGCATCGGCGTGATCCTCGGCACCAGCACGTCGGGCATCGACGAAGCCAGTCGCGGACTCGCTCATTACATCCGCGAGCAGCAGTTCCCGGCCGATTACGACTATCAGCAACAGGAACTCGGCGCGCCGGCGAATTTTCTCGCTGACTGGCTGCAACTGAGTGGTCCGGCCTATGTGATTTCCACGGCGTGCACCTCCAGTGCGCGGGCGTTGATGAGCGCTCAGCGCCTGTTGGATCTGGGCGTGTGCGACGCGGTGCTGTGCGGTGGCGTCGACAGTTTGTGCAAGCTCACACTCAACGGCTTTTCGGCGCTGGAAGCGGTGTCGGAGCAACGCTGCAACCCGTTTTCGGCGAACCGCAATGGCATCAATATCGGCGAAGCCGCGGTTTTGTTTCTGATGACCAAGCGCGCAGGCGCAGGCGCAGGCTCACCGATCGCCCTGTTGGGCAGCGGCGCCAGCTCCGACGCGCATCACATTTCCGCGCCAGAGCCGAGCGGCCGGGGTGCGCTGCAAGCGATGCGCAAAGCCTTGAGCCGCGCCGGCCTGCAACCCGAACAAATTGACTATCTGAACCTGCATGGCACCGCCACTCAGCATAACGACGCCATGGAAAGCCTTGCGGTGACGACGCTGTTCCCGTCCGGCGTGCCGTGTTCGTCGAGCAAACCGATGACCGGTCATACCCTCGGCGCGGCCGGTGCGCTGGAAGCGGCTTTCTGCTGGCTGAGCCTGAGCGCTGCCAATCCTCAGCATGCACTGCCGCCACATATCTGGGACGGCCAGGCCGATCCCGACCTGCCACCGCTGAAATGGGTGACCCCGGCCGATCGCCTGGCGTCCATTGCACCTCGCTACCTGATGAGCAATTCGTTCGCGTTCGGTGGCAACAACGTCAGCCTGATTATCGGAGACGCCCCATGATTGACTGGCCGCTCGCCGAACTGCTGCCCCACGCGGGCGACATGATCCTCATCGAGCAGATCCTGTCGTTCGACGAAGAGCAGATTCACACTCGCCTGACGGTCAGGCCCGATGGCCTCTTCAACCGGCCCGACGGCAGCCTGCCGGCCTGGGTCGGCATCGAATTGATGGCGCAAAGCGTGGCCGCATACGCGGGTTGCCATGCACGCCAGCGCGGCGATGCGGTGGCGTTGGGGTTTCTGCTTGGCACGCGAAAATTCGAATGCAACGTCGAGCATTTCCCGTTGGGCACCCAATTGACCATTCATGGCATTCGCTCACTGGAAGACGACAACGGCATGGGCGTGTTCGAATGCCATATCCATGCACCCGGCATTCACGCCACCGCGCGTCTGAACGTGTATCGACCGCCGCAGGCTGCCCAATATCTTGATGAACCCCAAGGAGTCCAGTCATGACTGAATCCGTACTGGTCACCGGTTCCAGCCGTGGCATCGGCCGCGCCATCGCCTTGCGTCTGGCCCAGGCCGGGCATGACATCGTGCTGCATTGCCGCAGCGGCATGGCGGATGCCCTCACCGTTCAAAATGAAATCCAGGCGCTGGGGCGCCAAGCGAGGGTCCTGCAATTCGACGTGTCCGACCGTGCCAGCTGCAAAGCCATTCTCGAAGCGGATGTCGAAGCACACGGCGCCTATTACGGCGTCGTGCTCAATGCCGGCCTGACCCGCGACGGTGCATTTCCGGCACTGAGCGAGGATGATTGGGACGTCGTGATGCGCACCAACCTCGACGGTTTCTATAACGTATTGCACCCGGTGATGATGCCGATGATTCGTCGTCGCGCGGCGGGCCGCATTGTCTGCATTACCTCGGTTTCCGGACTTATCGGCAATCGCGGGCAGGTCAACTACAGCGCTTCGAAGGCCGGTCTGATCGGCGCAGCAAAAGCGTTGGCGATCGAACTGGGCAAGCGCAAGATTACCGTCAACTGCGTCGCTCCCGGCTTGATCGACACGGCGATGCTCGATGAAAACGTGCCGGTGGAAGAACTGATGAAAATGATCCCCGCACAACGCATGGGCACCCCGGAAGAGGTGGCCGGTGCAGTCAATTTCCTGATTTCGGCGGAAGCGTCGTACATCACCCGGCAGGTTCTGGCCGTCAACGGAGGCCTGTGCTGATGAAGCGCGTCGTCGTCACCGGCATGGCCGGCATCACTTCACTGGGCAGCGATTGGGAAACCATCGCCGGCAACTTCGCGGCCAATCGCAGCGGCATTCGGCGCATGGACGAGTGGGATCGTTTCACCGAACTCAACACGCGTCTGGCCGGGCCGATCGACGATTTCAAGGTGCCGAGTCACTGGACTCGCAAACAGCTGCGCAGCATGGGCCGTGTCTCGCGCCTGGCCGTGGGTGCTGCGGAGCGGGCGCTGGCCGACGCCGGATTGCTCGGCAACGAATTGATCAAGGACGGCCGCATGGGCGTGTCGTGCGGCTCATCCACCGGCAGCACCGACGAGATCAAGGCGTTCGGCAACATGCTGCTCAATTCGGTGGCCGAAGGCCTGAACGCCAACTCTTATGTGCGGATGATGCCGCACACCACAGCGGCGAATGTCAGTATTTTCTTCGGCCTCACCGGTCGGCTCATCCCGACGTCCAGCGCCTGCACGAGTGGCAGCCAGGGCATCGGTTACGCGTATGAGTCGATCAAGTTCGGTCGCTTGCCGTTGATGCTCGCGGGCGGTGCCGAAGAACTGTGCCCCACCGAAGCCATGGTCTTCGACGCGCTCTACGCCACCAGCCTGAAGAACGATGCCCCGCAGACCTCGCCCCGTCCTTACGACAGCGGCCGCGACGGTCTGGTGATTGGCGAGGGTGGCGGCATGCTGGTGCTCGAAGAACTCGAGCACGCACTGGCGCGTGGCGCGCACATCCATGCCGAACTGGTGGGTTTCGGCAGCAATGCCGACGGTCAGCACACTACCCGTCCGGAGCAGGTGACCATGCGCCGGGCAATGGAACTGGCGTTGGAAGATGCCGGTTTGCAACCGTCGGATATTGGCTATGTGAACGGTCATGGCACCGCCACCGAACAGGGCGATATCGCTGAAACGCTGGCCACCAGTGCGTTGTTCGGCGAGCACATGCCGATCAGTTCGCAGAAGAGTTTTCTCGGCCACACGCTGGGCGCGTGCGGTGCGCTGGAGTCCTGGTTCAGCATCGAAATGCTGAACAGTGACCAGTACGTGCACACCTTCAATCTCGACGACGTCGATCCGCACTGCGGCAAGCTTGATTACTTGCGCGGTGAGTTTCGGCAGATGAGCAATCAGTACGTCATGAACAACAACTTTGCCTTCGGCGGCGTCAACACCTCGCTGATCTTCCGTCGCTGGTCGTAACCCAACACTCTCAAGGTCAAGGAGACCTCATGCACTTCAAGAAAATCGCTACCGCCGCCACCCTGCTGATCTGCACTTTGCCTGCCGTCAGTCAGGCGCGTGACACGGCGGTGTATCTGCCGCTGGATAAAGCCATCGCCGAAGCCACGCGCGCCGGCAAAATCGACGGCAGCGTGAAGTTCTACCTCGCCGGCAACACCCCGGCCGGCCAAGTCACCGTCGTCAGCCCGGGCGCGGTCACCAACAAGAAAACCAACGCCTTCAACAAGTCTGACGAAGTCGCCTGCGAATGGGTCGCGCAATCGGCCATCATCAGCCTGCACCAGGCTGCAAAAAACGCCGGTGCCAACGCCGTGACCAACATCGTCAGCTTCTACAAAAGCAACGAGCGCAAAGACGCCAAAAACTACGAATGCCACGCCGGCGCGATCATGGCGGGCGTTGCGTTGAAAGGGGATTTGGCCAAGGTTCAGTAAGCACGGGGTTCGCGAGCGCTATTGCTCGTTGCAACGCCCCGACCTGTAGCAACTGGCGCAGCCTGCGTCTGGCTGCACCCGCTGTGCAGCAGTCGTTAACCAGTAAGGCGCAGTCAAAACGGCAGGTCGCATCAGCCATCGATGCGGCTGCTGTGGAACCGGACGCAGGCTGCGCCAGCTGCTATGTATGGACTCGCCCCTACTGTCTACCCGCTTTTGAAAAACTGTCGCCCCGTTGCATCTATGTATTAGGCCTATTCGTGGAAGCCGTCTTCGGCTTCTGGCCAAAATTGGAAAAGCTCGTGGCATGCCGATTACAGTCAGGCCTCGAAGGCCATTAGCAGCTTAGGCATCAATCCACGCCGGTCTTACCTGGGGTCAATTTTTTTCAGCAAAGGGTCGGACAGTCTGTACCTCGGTGGCAGAACTCTGTCGCTCAGTGGCTTATCGTTTCTTGCTGGCTATCACCAGCGTGGCGACGATAAGTCTGGTCATTCTGTAGAAGCACCCAGATGATTCGCAGATTGCGGTTGGCTAGCCTGATCGCAGCTTCTTTACGGCCCAGTCGGCTCATCCAGCGCAACAAGCGGCGGTCATCGGGTTGCTGGGAATCGGGTCGTAGTTGTTGCAGCACCGAATGGGCTCCCTGGATCATCAGGCTGCGTAAATAAACATCACCTCGCTTGGTCATGTCACCCAGCCGGACCGTCTGCCCGCTGCTGTGCTGGTCAGGCACCATGCCAAAGTACGCGGCAAACTTGCGCGCATTGGGAAACCGCTCAGGCTTGGTTTCCTTGGCCACCACTGCCGTGGCAATGACTGGGCCGATGCCGCGCACAGTCATCAGTCGCTTCGCCGTCATGTCGGCGTTGGCAGCCACTTCCAAGCGTCCCGTCAGCACGCTGATGCGCTCGCCCAAATGGCGCCACTCGGCCAACAGTTCGTCGATCAGTTCACGCAGCAGGCCGGGCAGTGGCTGGGTCGCATCTTCCAGTACCCGCGGAATTTTCTGGTTGATCGCAACATCGCCCTGCGCCAAGGCCACGCCGTGCTCGAGTAGCAAACCGCGCATCTGATTACTTACTGCCGTACGCCGACGTACATAACCCTGACGAGCACGGTGCAACGCCTGCATTGCCAGCGCCGCAACGCTTTTGACCGGTACTGCGCAGATTTTTTCATCGCGCCCAGCCCGCAGAATCGCCAGCGCATCGTTGCGATCATTTTTAGGTCCGCTGCGGTGTGTGGCCACCAAACCGGCTGGAAGAATCCGCGCCAGATTGCCTTTGTCTTGCAGCTGCCGGGCCCAGGCTTGAGCACCCGGGCCGGTCTCCATCAAAACCACGACATGAGCCGGCAGCTGTTGGAGAAACTCATAAAACGCCTCGCGCGACTTGATCCGCTGCTCATAACGCACCTGGCCGAGGACATCTTCACCGGCGACCTGAAAGACGTGCTTGGCCAGATCGACCGCCAAAGTTGTGCAGGCCGGCAAATCGGAAGAAGACAGGGATTGATCAATCGAACTATGATTTTTCATGGACTCGCCCTCGCTGTCGATGGCTGTTTAGACTGCCACCGTGGCGCATTGACGCCTCGGCTTGGGCGAGTCCATCCAATTACAGGAACGGTGTTGTTTTCAGGGTAATCGTTTCACTGATGGGCTCCACAACCGCTCCGCGCGGAAGCGAGCTTGCTCGGACAAAAGGACTCAGTCACGCTTCCAACGGCTCAACCTTGCTCGTCAACAACTCCACAAACGCCCTCGCCATCGGCGATTTCTGATCCTTGCGCTGCACCAGCCACACCGCCGACACCGCTGCAGGGTCCAGCAAGGCTCGGTAGACCACGCCGTCAATGCGCATTCGCTGATACGACGCCGGCAACACCGACACGCCAAGCCCGGCCGCGACCAGGCCGATAATGGTCATCGCCTCCCCCGCTTCCTGAGCGAAATGCGGGCTGAATCCCGTGTCCCGCGCCAGGCTCAGCAATTGCGCATACAAACCGCTGCCGTAACTGCGCGGGAAAAAAACGAAGGGTTCGAGGGCCAGCGCCGAAAGGAATAAACCATCTTCACTCTCGGCCACCAACGGATGCTTGGAGCTGAGCACGGCCACCAAGGGTTCACGCATTAATTCCACGACACTGAGCGACTCCGGCAATCCCAGCGGCCGCATGATGCCGACTTCTATTGACTCATCGACCAGCGCGTCGGCCACCTGGGTGCTGCTCATTTCACGCAAGTGCAGGTGCACGGCTGGGAAGCGTTGGCGAAACGCGAAAATAGCCTGTGGAATGGTCGAGTTGAACGGTGCCGAAGAGGTAAAGCCGATCTTCAATTCGCCCAATTCGCCCAGCTGCGCGCGCCTCGCGACATCGGCGGCCTTGTCGACCTGCGCCAGCACCAGCCGCGCTTCTTCCAGAAACAGACGACCGGCCTCGCTCAACTCGACCCGACGATTGGTCCGCTCAAACAACCGCGCGCCCACTTCCTGCTCAAGCGCTTGAATCTGCTGGCTCAGGGGTGGCTGAGAGATGCCCAGCACCTGAGCGGCGCGGCCGAAGTGCAATTCTTCAGCGACGGCGATGAAGTAGCGCAGGTGACGCAATTCCATAAAAACCCCAATAGGTCGCAAAACCTCTCAAACAGGTCGAACAATATATTGGATAGAATCATTAGGCGGCTATATGCTTTTTCCATTGCCTGACCGGCTGCACCCCTCCGAGGTCTGACGTGAAAACTGCTGTCGCTCCACTCGCCCATGAAGTCCCGCCTGCCGCGCTGGACGATGCCGTGGCCGAGCTCAAGGAAATCTATATCGAGAAAGGCACGCCGATGTTCATGCGCACGGTGCTGGCGCTGTTCTGCGGCGGTTTCGCGACGTTCGCGCTGCTTTACTGCGTGCAGCCGATGATGCCGTTGCTGTCCCACGAGTATTCGATCAATGCGGCGCAGAGCAGCCTGATTCTGTCGGTGGCGACCGGCATGCTGGCTTTCGGTCTGCTGATCACCGGCCCGATCTCGGACCGGGTCGGACGCAAACCGGTCATGGTTGCGGCGCTGTTTGCTGCGGCCGTGTGCACGCTTGCCAGTTCGATGATGCCGAGCTGGCACGGTGTGCTGCTGATGCGAGCCTTGATCGGGTTGTCGCTGAGTGGTCTGGCCGCGGTCGCCATGACTTACCTGAGCGAAGAAATTCATCCGCAACACATCGGTCTGGCGATGGGCCTGTACATCGCCGGCAACGCCATTGGTGGTATGAGTGGACGTTTGATCACCGGCGTATTGATCGACTTTGTTACCTGGCACACGGCGATGCTGGTGATTGGCGGGTTAGCGCTGATCGCTGCCGCGGTGTTCTGGAAGATCCTCCCGGAATCGCGCAACTTCCGTCCGCGTTCGCTGCACCCGCGCAGCCTGCTCGACGGCTTCACCCAGCACTTTCGCGACGCCGGCCTGCCACTGCTGTTTCTCGAAGCATTCGTGCTGATGGGCGCTTTCGTCACGCTGTTCAACTACATCGGCTATCGCCTCCTGGCCGCGCCCTACAACATGGACCAGGCCTACGTCGGGCTGCTGTCGGTGGTGTATCTGTCGGGCATTTACAGCTCGGCAAAAATCGGCGCACTCGCGGACCGACTCGGGCGCCGCCGCGTGCTTTGGGCGACCATCGCGTTGATGCTTGTCGGCCTCACCCTGACCCTGTTCACGCCGCTGCCGCTGGTGATCATCGGCATGCTGATTTTCACCTTCGGCTTCTTCGGCGCCCATTCGGTGGCGAGCAGCTGGATCGGCCGCCGCGCCCTCAAAGCCAAAGGGCAGGCGTCGTCGTTGTACCTGTTCAGTTACTACGCCGGGTCGAGTATTGCGGGGACGGCGGGCGGCGTGTTCTGGCACTTGGGTGGCTGGAACGGGATCGGCCTGTTCATTGGCGCGTTGCTGGTGGTGGCGTTGCTGATTGCGTTGAAGCTGGCGCGATTGCCGCTGCTGCCGGGCGCTACACAGGTTTAGCCACAAACGCGTCCTAGCGGTAATCGCGAGCCAAGGTACACTGACGACATTCGTCAGTCTTGGTAAAGGGAAGCCAGAATGCGCCTGGACCGTCTCCACATTCAAAATTTTCGTTGTTACGAAGATGCCACTTTCGACTTTCAGCCGGGCTTCAATCTGGTGGTGGGGGTTAATGGGAGTGGTAAGACTTCGTTGTTGCAGGCGGTGGCTGCCTCGTTTGTAGAATTTGGCGACGCAGTTGGAGGCCAGGACGTCTCATTAGCAAACGAATCCGTGCGTGTTGTCTTTAACAAGTTTGAAGGAAGGAGTCGGTTCGAACGAAAGTATCCGCTGATCGTGTCAGGAACAGGAGATATTCTTGGAGCGAATGACTGGGAGACGATTTGGCTAGCAGCCGATTGGCCGCGCACTTCTGATCCCGAGCTTGTGGTTATAACCCGCGGGCTACTGAAGAACGTTG
Source organism: Pseudomonas sp. TMB3-21 (assembly GCF_054898145.1). Classification (NCBI taxonomy): domain Bacteria; kingdom Pseudomonadati; phylum Pseudomonadota; class Gammaproteobacteria; order Pseudomonadales; family Pseudomonadaceae; genus Pseudomonas; species Pseudomonas sp. TMB3-21. The sequence goes on from NZ_CM142718.1 coordinate 1,178,690, forward strand.
CAGACGGACAATTACTTGACCTCCCACTGTTAGCTTTTTATCGGTCTAATCGACAGTGGAAAAGTATCGGAGTGCCAGCAGAGCTAGCCGCAAAGCAGCGCGTCTCACGTTTTGACGGGTACAAAAACTGGTCGGATGCCGTTACTGATCTCGAGGATTTTGAGGGCTGGTTGATCAGCAAAACCCTCGAACGGATGCAGAATATTCTAGATGCAGGTTCAGATTTCGTGGAGATCAAGGAGGATGAACTGGCGTGGGTGAATCAGGCTATTCAATTCGCGTATCCTCAAGCGAGCGACCTTCGATACGACCTTCGATTACATAATCTGCTGGTCGACGTTGGCGGTGAAACAATCCCATTCAGTGCACTTAGCGATGGCCAACGCGGCATGGTCGCCCTGTTCGCAGACATCGCTCGCCGCATGTGCATCCTCAACCCGCACATGGGTAATGATGTGCTGAAAAACACCTCAGGCGTGATCATCATCGATGAATTGGACATCCATCTTCACCCAGCTTGGCAACGGAGTATCGTCCCAGCGTTGAAAGCGGCATTTCCCAAAATCCAGTTCATCGCCGCCAGTCACTCCCCTCAAATCATCGGCAGCCTGAAACCCGAAGAAGTCATTGTTTTGCATAACGGCGACGCTAGCCATCCCCGAGTCACCTACGGCCTGGACTCCAGCAGCGTGCTGGAAGAAGTCATGGACGTAGCCCAACGGGAGCCAGAGATTGAGAAACTCCTTTCAGAGTTGTTCTCCACCGTCGAAGACAACGATCTCAGCAAAGCGAAGGTACTACTGGAGGCGCTGAAGAAAATCGCTCCCGACCTTCCAGAATTTGCCGGCGCCGAGGCGCTGATCAGGCGCAAGGAGATTCTTGGCAAATGAAGCGAGTGCTCAAAGGAACTGAACCCGCTTCATTTACTGAATGGAAAAGCTCGGCAAACGATGAGTGGAGCCCTTCCTACCCAACGCTGCAAAACCCGCAAAAGCGAGAACTGCACGCGAGTTTGCTGCAGGAGCAAGGTTTTCTTTGCTGCTACTGTGGCAGGGAAATAGATGCGGCCAACAGTCATATCGAACACTTCAGGCCTCAGGAACAGTACCAAGACCTGGCGTTGGAATATCTAAATCTCCACGCCTCATGCTTACGCGAAACAAAACCGGGCAATCCGCTGCATTGCGGTCATGGCAAGAGCAACTGGTTCGACGAAGCGCTGTACATCTCGCCTTTGGATGACCGGTGCGAACTTCGCTTCCGTTATCTGCGCACCGGCAACATTCAATCGGCTGATCGCGACGATTGTGCCGCAGCGAAAATGATCGAAGTTCTGTCGCTCGACATTGCCTACCTCAATAATCGACGCGAGAACGCTATCCTGCGAGTATTCGATAGCGACTTCCTGGTACAGGCCAGCGATGAGGAGTTGGTCCGTCTCGTTGATGCACTTCGCTCAACCGCGGTAGCCGATCAACAGCCCTTCGACCACGTCATAGCACGCTATGCTGAGCAACTTATCAACACTGAAACCCAAACCCGCACCCCGACTACCTGAGCACCACCCGAGCCTCAAGCACCGCCTCACGTTTTTCCAGACTCAGCGACTGTAGTGCAATGCCTTCGCGCTCTATGCGGTCCAGCCACTGCAGCAAAGCGCTGGCATCACCGCTGAGGGTCAGGCGCAAGCCTTCGGTGTCGGCTTCCATTTGAGCGATATCCAGCCCCGCCACGGTCGTGCTTTCACTGACGTGCAGTGACAGGGGTTGGGTGATGGCGGGCAGCTGGCCTTGTGGTTGCGCCCGTTGCAGTTGCACTGACAGCTGTTGCTGCTGCAGATATTGAAGCTCGGCGTTGGCCAGACGCTGACGCGTAGGCTGCCAGATCAGACTGAAGGCCATGACCACCAGCAAAAAAATGCCCAATGCTTGCAGCAACCGTTGCTCGCGACGGGATATACCTTGCCATGTTGCCTTCATGTTTCATCACTCCACAGTGAGGGTCGCCTGCACTCGGTCGCTCTGTTTGCTCGCGCTGTCGAGGCTGATTGGCATGCCCTGCTGACGCCCGCGGTCGCGCAATTGCTCAAGCTCGGCAAAGCTGTTGGCGCTCAGCTGAATCTTCCAGCCATCGCCCAGCCGATATTCGATTCGCCGGACCTCGACGTGGCTGGCACCGACGACTTGCTCGACCAGTTTCACCAGGCCGGTGATGCGTGTGTGCTGTGGTTCAGTACGCTGGTTCTGGAGGACTTTGAGTTGGGTCGCGACATCGACGATGCGCTGCCGATCCGGGTATAGCGTCCTGAAGCGATCTTCGTTGCGGCTCGCGAGGTGTTGCGTTTCGCTGGCGAGGAAACGGATTCGCGTTTCCCCGGCAGCCCAGGTCAGCAGCGCCACCATGAGCAGCGCCGAAGCCGCCGGACGCCAAGGCAGATGTTTTCGGCGTATAGCAAAATCGCCTTGCAAGAGATCAATTGGCCGTGTGCTTCGTGCAGTCAGCCACTGCTCGATCGCGTCCGCCGCCTGAGGTTCGTGGAGCCATTGCGAGTCACTGGGCAAGGCCGGTCCAAGCAGCTTCAGGTCTGCCTCCGAAAGGGCCATGCGCACATCGAGTGCTCCGCCCAGTACCCACCGACCGAACCACCACACGCCCAGCGGTTGATCGGCGGGCAAGACATCGGCATCGACGAACACTGAACGCGCCACTATGCCGGACTCCGCCAGCAGCGCCAGAACCTTGCTGAGTCGATCACGACTGATCGCCATCAACGGATAACGGCCGTCACGGTCACGCGCGCCTGCACTCAGATGCAACAGATCCAGCGCCTCGCTCAGCTGATCCTCCACCGCAAACACCAGGGTTTGCGTGCTTGGCCGGCGTCGCGACGGCCACGGATTACTGCGAACCCAACTGCACATCTCCATCGGCAACACGACGCTGACCGCTTGCCCCTGCAACGTCTTCGCGATTTGATTCAGCGGCAACACCCGCCGCTGACGGGGACCAGACCACACACAGCAGGGCCACTCGGTTGAAGCCTCGGCGCAGCCTTGGGGGGTGAGGTAAAGCCAGGTATTCATCGCGACATCTCGTAGGGGCGGGAAGGAAGCAAGCGTCGTTGCAAGAGGCTCAGACGATGGGTTTTGAGGTCGCGTTCGACGTCGATGGCAAGCCGCAATGAGCGCTGGCCCTGAGACACATTCACGGTGATCCGGAACCAGCGGCTGCCGATGCCGAGGCCATGGCTGCGTGGGGCTGCTCCGCCGAGCATAGGGTCTTGAGTGAACGCCTGGACGCTTGTCCATGCACTGCTGGAGCGCTGGCGTACCAGTGCGTCCGCTGTTGCTGCCTCCATGCCATCGAGTGTTCGCAAGACTAGCGCCGGAGCGGTGTTCACGTTCAACGTCGCGTCTTTGGGCAGCAACGCCACCCAAGGTTCGAGCTCTCGCAGCAATTGCCCGTCGACGCCCGGGAGATGTCGCAGCTGGCTCAACTCGCGCACAGCCCCCACTTGCTTGAGCTCCAGCGGCGGCAGACCGAGCAAGGCCAACAAACGGGTCCAGCGGCCAAGAATAACCTGATCGACTTTGCCCTCGAGCAACAGCGAATTGAGATTGAAGCGTCCAGCGAGGTCTTCAATGGCAACGTCGATTTGCGCGTCGTCCAAGGAAAAATCAGGTGCCGAGCGCGCCCAGTCCTGTGTCAGGTCGACACTTTTCTGCCCCGCCGATGCTGCCTCCTGCAACACCGCCAGCGCCCATGTTTCACCAGCACTGGCGAGCTGGCGCAGATGCAGCTGCTGCAGCTGCTGCCCACTGTTTTGCAGCGCCACGCGATGGTTACGCAGCAAGGTGCCGGTGATCAGCAGCGCCAGGCTCATGACCAGCAGGACACTGATCAAGGCAATGCCGTTTTGGCGACTGCTCATGGCAATGCACCCGGCAACAGCAACACGCGACGGATCGATTCAAAGCGCCCGGTCGACACCTGCAGTTCCACCGCCATCGGTGCTTTCAAGCCGCGCTGGACCGGCCACTCGCTGCGCCAGCCGGCATCAGCGTCGAACAGGCGCCAGCTCAGCGAGTGAACATCGTCGAGCAGCTTTTGCCGCTGCAGCAGTGGAACGTTGTCAGCCTGGCTCTCACGCCAGAGGCTGCCGTTATCGAGTCGATAGGTCAGCGTTTGCCGTTCACTGCGCGGCTGATCCAGCGGGTTACGCCAGTTGCTGCGTTGCAATTGCAGCACGCCCTGAGTCAGCGCAATGGGTTGTTCGGTGACCTGCAGCAGGTCGCGCTCGATCACCGCCACAGCGCGTTGAAGGCTGCGAAACTCCTGTTCGTGCGCCGCCGCGTTTTTTTGCACGCGCACAACGGTATCGAACAAGTGCCAACTGGCCAGCCCCAACACAGCGAAAATCGCCAGGGCAATCACCAGCTCCAGCAAGGTGAAGCCGCGCTGTCTATTCATAAGGGGCGAGTACCCAGCCAGTCGCGTGATGGACTGATTGCTGGCGACCGGCGAGGCTGACGTCAATGTCGACCTGAAACAGACGTTGATGACCCGTGGTGCTGACGCGCTGTTGCAGCAACCAATCGCGGTGGTTCATCGCCACAACACTTTGCGACTGACCAATGGCCACCCCGGTTTGCAGGCGCAACTCGTTCAATTGGTTATCCGCCAACCAAGCGGCAACCAGACGCTCTTCCACCCGACCGGTTTGCTTCACAACATACTGACTGGCCGATAGCACTGCGGCCGCCAGCGTCGAAAAGATCGCCAGGGCAACCATGATTTCCAGCAAGGTAAACCCACCCATGCGCGACAGCGAAACCCGCTCAACCATCGATCACTGCCTCGCCAATACCGTCACTGGAGAGGTTCAGCCACGTCGTGTCTGCACTGGAAAAGGTCAGCGAAAAAGCGCTGGTTTCATCGCTGCTGAGCATCAGCAAGTGCGGCGGGCCGTCGTCGCTGCCCAGGTCCACGAACTGACCGTCCACCTCAAGTGCGGTCGCAGACTTTCCGGCCATCGATAAAAAGGTGACATCGGCGTCCAGGTTTGAACATCGAGCGTCAGCGCGCGATAACCGTCCACGCTCAGTCGCAATCCGTACTGCTGGCCATCGAGTACAGCCCGCTCGCGCAATTGTCGAATAATGCTGGCAAGTCCTTGTGCTTGCTCTCGCGCTTGCAGCCCCGGATTAGGGCCGGTGGCAAAGCTGACCATGCCCATCAAGATGCCAATCAAGACCACCACAATCATCAATTCAAGCAAAGTAAAACCCCGACAGCGATGCCGCATCAGTCAATCGCCCCAGTTGCCGATATCGGCAGCATGGCCTTCACCGCCGACGACACCGTCGGACCCCATCGAGTACAGGTCGTAGCTGCCATCGACTGACTGCACGCCGGGGTTGATGTATTGATAAGGCGTGCCCCACGGGTCCACCGGCAGACTCTTCAAATAACCCTGAGGGTTCCAGTTCCGCGCAGCAGGCATGCCGGAAGGCCGTTTGTTCAAAGCTTCCAGCCCTTGTTGCGTCGAGGGGTAGTTGAAGTTGTCGAGGCGGTACATCTCCAGCGCAGTGGCAATGGCCTGCACATCCACTCTCGCTGCGGTGACTTTGGCCTGATCGGGCCTGCTCATGAATTGCGGCACCACAATGGCGCCGAGCACGCCGATGATGACGACCACCACCATGATTTCGATCAGGGTAAAACCGCGTTGGGCGCGAGGCGGGCTGTTGTGTAAGGCTTTCATGGATCAATTCACCAACTGATTGAGGCTGAGAATCGGTAGAAGAATGGCCATGACGATGAGCAGCACGACGCCGCCCATCACCACCAGCATGGCCGGTTCGAACAAACTGACAACCAGCGCGATGCGCGCCGCCAGACTGTTTTCCTGTTGCTCGGCAGCACGCACCAGCATCTGATCGAGTTCTCCGGCACGCTCGCCGCTAGCGATCATGTGCAGCATCATCGGCGGGATGTCGCCGCTGAGCTCCAGACCTCGGGTCAGGGTGCCGCCCTCGCGAACCGAGCGAGCGACGTCGACCATGCGGGCGCGAATCGTCAGGTTTCCGATCACGGCGGCGGCGATCTCCAGCGCATCTACCAGCGGCACGGCACTCTTGCCGAGAATCGCCAAAGTGCTGGCAAAGCGCGCCGCTTCCATCGCTCGCAGCACCTCGCCGGCGAACGGGATTTGCAAAGCGAGCCGATGCCAGCGCAGACGCCAATCGGGTTGGCGCAAACTCCAGCGCCACAGCCCGATCAACGCGCCCAGAGCACCGGTGACCAGCAGGCCGTGGTTGCGCAGGCCGTCACTCAGGCTGATCAGCGCCTGGGTAAGCCAGGGCAACGGCTGACCGCTGTCGACGAAAATTTTCACTACGTCGGGCACCACGTAACCGAGCAGAAAACCGACAATTGCCACACTCGCCAGCATCAGAATCAGCGGGTAAACCAGGGCCATCTGAATTTTTTGCCGCGACGCCTGGCGGGCTTGGGTGTAGGCCGCCAATTGTTCGAGTACCTGACCCAAATGCCCGGAGCGCTCCCCGGCCGCAATGGTGGCGCGAAACAATTCAGGGAACGCTTTGGGGAACTGCCCGAGCGCCATCGACAGTGCATGGCCCTCCATCACCCGACTCCGGACCGCCGACAGCACACCCGCAACCTTGCGCCTGCCACTTTGTTTTGCCACGGCCTCCAGCGCTTCTTCCAGCGGCAAGCCCGCTTGAATCAGGGTCGACAGCTGCAACGTCAGCAACGCCAGATCGGCCGCACTCAGGCGCGCCCCGCGAGGCTGATCGGCTGAACCGGCGGTGCTCGTGACCTCGTTCAGTTCGAGCAACCACAGGCCGCGCTCACGCATCAGCTGTCGCGCATGGCGTGGGCTGTCGGCTTCCAGGCGCCCTTTGCAGCGCCGGCCGAGGGCATCGTCAGCGCGGTAATCGAAGGTCGGCAATGTCGGCTACTCCTGAGTGACGCGCAGCAATTCGTCAAGGCTGGTTACACCGTCCAGCACCCGCTGCCGACCGTCCTGAAACAGGCTGCGCGAGAGCTTGCGCGTTTCCCCGAGCAGCGCTTGCTCGCTCGCGCCTTGATGGATGAGGGCCGAGACTGCCGGCGTGATGCCGATCAGCTCATAGATCCCGATACGGCCGCGATAACCGTGCTGACAACGCTCACAGCCCACCGCTGTGAACAGTTGTGGCGACGTCGAAACGCTCAGCCCCAGACGCTGGCACTGCAAGGCATCGGCCGTGGACGCAACCTTGCAGTACGGGCACAAGGTGCGTAGCAGACGCTGGGCCAGAACCCCCACCAGCGATGACGCCAGCAGATAGGGATCGACGCCCATGTCCACCAGCCGCGTGACCGCGCCAACCGCGCTGTTGGTGTGCAAGGTCGAGAGCACGAGATGCCCGGTCAGCGAAGCCTGCACGGCGATTTCTGCGGTTTCGCGATCACGGATTTCGCCGACCATCACCACGTCCGGATCCTGACGCAAAATGGCGCGCAAACCACGGGCGAACGTCATGTCCACTTTTGGATTGACGGGCATCTGCCCGACGCCGGGCAGGTGATATTCGATGGGATCTTCGACCGTCAGAATGTTGCGCGTCTGATCATTCAGGCTGCTCAGCGCGGCATACAGACTGGTGGTCTTGCCGGAACCGGTCGGGCCCGTGACCAGCAGGATCCCGTGAGGTTTGCCCAACAATTGGCGCAAGTCAGCGAGGGTGTCTGCGGACATGCCAAGTCGCGGCAATTCGAGACGCCCGGCCTGTTTATCGAGGAGGCGCAGCACGACCCGTTCACCGTGCGCAGAAGGCAGTGTTGAGACCCGCACGTCGACTTCGTGCCCGGCCAGTCGCAGGGCGATTCGGCCATCCTGGGGCACACGTTTTTCGGCAATGTCCAAACGCGCCATGACCTTGATGCGCGACACCAGCAAGGTCGCCAGTTCGCGCCGTGGCCGCAACATTTCACGCAATTGCCCGTCGATTCGCATGCGCACCGACAGGTACTGCTCGAAGGTTTCCAAATGCACGTCCGACGCCTGCTCGCGCACCGCTTCGCTGAGCAAAGCGTTGATAAGGCGGATGATCGGCGCATCGCCTTGCTGCTCCAGCAAATCGGCGGTCTGTGGCACTTGGTCGACCAGGCTGAGCAGGTCCAGTTCGTCGTCCAGACCTTGTGCGACTTGCTCCGCCGCGCTCTGCCCTTCGCGGTAAGCGACTGCCAGGCGCTGGGCGAATTCGCCAGCCGCGAGCATCCGGAGCGGCAGATCCTGGCCGCACACCCGACGCGCTTCAGCCACGGCGGTCAGCGGTGTATCGGCTCGCATGGCGAGGATCGGCTCAGCCCCCCCTTGCTCCAGCAACACACCGAAACGTCGGGCAAAACCGAACGGCAATTGCGTAAGGCTTGCACCCGATTCGCTCATGGGGCCACCGGCGTCTGCTTGCGCAAATCGAACACCGACGCGTCGCTGACCGGGTCAAACAGGTGGCGCGATTCGGCAGGCAGCAGCAAGGAGTTGTTGCCCTGCGCACCGGGCTGGCTCAAGTCGCGCAGCGCGTTGTAGCGCTGCTGGCTGACATCCGCCAAATCTTCCCTGCTGCGCACAATGGTCGGACGCAGGAACACCATCAGATTGCTCTTGGTTTGCGTGTCGCGGCTCCAGCGAAACAGCGCGCCCAGATAGGGAATGTCGCGCAGCAACGGCACGCCGCTCTGCTGGGTACGCACGCTGTCGCGAATCAGACCGCCGATCACGATGATCTCGCCATCGTCGGCAAGGATCGTGCTTTTGAGCGCGCGTTTGTTGGTGATCAGATCCGAAGAATCGATGCCCGAGACCGAGGGCGCGATGTCGGAAACTTCTTGCTCGACCTCCAGCCGCAGCGTTGAACCTTCGTTGATGTACGGCTTGATTTTCAGGCTGATGCCGACGTCTTTGCGCTCGACGGTAGTGAACGGATTCTCTGCACCGTTACTGCTGGTGGTGTAGGAGCCCGTCTTGAACGGCACGTTCTGGCCGACGATGATTTCCGCTTGCTGATTGTCCAGCGTTAACAGGCTCGGCGTGGACAACAAATTGCTCCGCGTATTGCTGGCCAGTGCAGTGATTAGTGCCCCAAAACGGTCGCTGCCCAGTTGCAGAATGGCACCCTCCGGTGCGGATTTTTTTTCATTGAATGTAAGACCGCCAACGATCGGAATATCGGTGCCGGGGAGGTTGATGAACCCCGTCGCGCTGCCGGTATTCAATCCCCACTGGACGCCCACGGCTTCAGCAATGTCGCCGGAAATTTCGACGATGGCGGCATGGATCAGCACTTGGGCTCGCGGCTGATCCAACTGACGCACGATGTTCTCGATGGTGCGAATCTGCGCAGGCTCGGCAATTAGCACCAGCGCATTTTGACTCTCGTCGGCCTTGATCATGAAGGTGGCGCTGGACGCGTTGTCCTTGACTCCAGGGATGGCCGCTGCCGTTCTCCGTCCCTGGCCCATGGTCTCCAGCACTTCGGCCAATTGCTTGGCATCACTGTGGCGCAGGCGAATGACCCGGGCATTGTCGAGGGTCGCGGTGGCGGGGGCATCAAGGCCGTGGGCAAGGTCGAGCAGACGTTTTCGAACCGCCGGCGGGCCAATCAGGATCAAACGATTGGTGCGATTGTCGGCGAGCACCTGGATCGTCGTATCGGCGTTGCGTTTGCCCAGGGAGGATTCAATGATGGTCGCGACGTCGGCGGCTTGAGCATGGCGCATCTGCACCACGGAGTGCAGGTTGTTCTGCCCGGAATCAAGCTGACGGACGACCTTGCCGATACGACCGACATTGGCGGCGGTGTCGGTCACCACCAGCGCATTGGCCGACACCGACGGGCCGACGTAGCCGTTGACCGATACCAGTGGCCGCACCAGCCCGGCAATGTCCGAAGCGCTGCTGGTGTCGAGCTCGATCACCTGAGTGACGAACTGCGACGGTGTGGCGTTTTGCGCGATGCCCTGACCGGCACGGGTCTTGGCTTCCGTGACCGGCGTGATCAGGATCCGGTCGCCCTCGTCAATCACGGTGAAGTTATGTGCGTCCAGCACCGAGTAGAACAACCGGCGGACGCCCTCGCGGTCGAGGGCTCTTTGCGACATGACGGTGATGCGCCCGCTGACCCTTGGATCGAGCACTACCGTCGTGCCCAGGATGGTCGAGAACTCTTCGACAATGTCGCGCAGCTCTGCATTGTTCATCGCCAGTTGCCACTTCTGTTCCTCGGCCAGCAGCAGGCCAGGGATGCTCGTCAACGTAAAAATGCCGAATAAAACCAGGGAGCGCAGCCGCTGCGTGCCGGTGAAGCTGTTCATGGGATTGATCACTCTGACTGCCCGGAAACCGGATGTAGAAAACGTGTAGAAATAGCGGGCGCTTGTGGTTGTTTCGGCGCTTCGAACGGACGCAGAAAACGCGTGCTGGATGGCTGCAGCGCTAATACTTCTTCGCGTCCCTTGTTCCACAGCACCACCTGTCTTGTTTCGACGCGACGCAGAATGCTGCCGCCCGGCAATCGCTCGCCGACCTGATACATGCGCGGACCTTGCGCGTCTGCCAACAGCGCTTTGGACAAGCCGTTGCTGTGGATGAAACTGGCGTGCAATGTCAGCGGCTCGGCGCTGGGCAACGGCGACAGTGCGGTCGTCAAACCGAGTACCGAAGCGATCGCTCCGGTGTTCAACGGCTCTCGCGCCAATATCGGCGCCGTCGCGGGGACAATTGGCAACGGGACAGCAAATTCGTCGCGGAATCGCCATTCCTGCCACGCCAAAAACACCAGATAAGCGATCGGCAACATCAGCAAACCTGCGCTGCTCAAACGAGGCAGCACCACGGAAGTCGCCTGAGGCATGCGTTTCATAGCCAACTCATTCAAGGTGCTCACTGCGGCGATATTTGCACCAGGACATACGGCGCAGCAGCCGATGCCCGCATGCTTCGTGAACAATCACCGCGCCAACGTGCAGCACGATCAACAACGAAAGGACCACGCAGGCACCGATGTGAAGTGTGACAAACGAGCCAATGAGCTCGGGGTCGCTCAACGGTTGAGGGATGCTGATCCAGCCAAACACATCGATCGGGCGATCCATCATCAAAACGCCGGTCACCAAGACGACACCGACGATGAGGTAGATCGATGTGTGCGCCAGCAGCACAAGTTTTGCCATAAACACTAATGCGCTCACGCTCGTGCGCCGGGCATGAGCGATAAAAATGAACAGACGCCAGACGAAGAACGGAATGAACACGGTTGTCAGCGAGACATTGACAAAGGCAATCGATTGTTCGATGCCCGCGGGCAGTTCAAAACTGGCCACGGAAAAGCCGGACACCAGGGTCCAGATGATTACAGCGGCCGACAGCCAGTGAAGCCATACGCGCTGGGCGGAGTAACCCGAAGTCTTCATTCGCCACTCTGGAATTCAACAAGAAATGAGCTTTGGGCGATCCTTGATGAATCGCCCAAAGTATTACGGCTTACTTAGAGTTTGTTCCACGCCATGTGCCAATGCGCACCGACGCCGGGTTCAAAACCGTTAGCTGTCGGGGTGTATTGCTTGCAATAGCCGGACTCAGGGAAAGGCTTGCACTCGAAGACTTCATTGGTCTTCGGCTGCAGTACCTTGGTACCCGCTGTGTACTCACTGACGCCTTCGGGGAAAACGAAGTCGTATTCAGCACCGGCACCCTCGCCGGTGAGCGTGGTCGGCTGGGTATCCTGGCGGGTGGTGCGGCCGTCGAGCGTGGTGCCAACCAGTGTCAGGGTGTGTTTGCCGGGATTGCTGCGAACATCCATGACCAGCCCGGTAATGCCGCTGTCCACTTGCGCCGAGGTCGTACCGACTGGCTTGTTGCTCTCATCAAACAGGGTCGCTTCCACGTTCATCTTGCGGTTGGCGATCATGCTGAAATCGACCTTGGCTTGACCTTTGTCCAGTACGTACTCAGCTTGCTGAGAAGCGACCGACATGCGGGCATCAGTATCTTCCTTCATGTCCAGCTGCACTTCGTAGCGGGTAATGCCGCTTTCTTTTTGCGCGTACAGGCTGTTGTTGCCTTTCACCGGTTCGATGTTGCCGGCTTCATCACGCACACCGGCGCGGACGAGGGAGTGGGTCGCGTTGATCTTTTCGGCAAGCTTGAATGCCCAGTTGTTGGCCAGGCCTTGCTCGGCGGTGTCGATGGAGATTTCGACGCTGTACTCCGTGCTTTCACCGTCGACAGTGAAGGCCCGTGCCTTGACCTTGTCGCCAACCAACAGCCCGGTCGAAGGTGCGATGCCCCCTACCGAAGACCAACCGCCAGGCAGCGAAGGTTCAGCAAGGATATTGACGTCGGCCGGGTTGTAGAACGCTGCGTCGGTGTCGCCGACTGTCCACACCGCCAGGATTACGTGATGGCCGGATTTGTCTTCGGGCACGGTGCAGTTGTGTTTCGTGCCGGAGACCGGTTTCTGGTTGCCACCATCAATGGTGCAGAACGGCGTGCTTTCAAAGGAGGCACGTTTCAGCGATTCATTCGGGTTCCAGCCATTACGGGTAATGAAATACTCGTGTTTGGTTGCTGGATGAACGGCGGTGTAGTGCCACTGGAAATCAATGTTGCGGTCTTTGATTTCAGTCAGCTGCCAGCGTGTGGCGGACTGCGCGTCCAGCGCCGAGAAATTGGAATGGCCGCCACTGGCGATCTTGCCATCGACCGGCCCCTGCAATGGAGCACCGCCGACGCCGGCCGGGAACCCCTTGAAGGTTTCACCGACACTTTGCGGCTCGTACTGAGCGCCACCGCAATTGGTGTTGACGCCTTTCTGGCAGAGCAATGCCCGCGAAGGCGGCACGTCCAGGTAGCCATGGGCAGAGGCCGTTTGTGAAGCGAGCATTGCCGATAACAGGATCATCGAGGAGGTGCACGCGGTGAATGCGCCTCCTTTGTAGAAAGTATTTTTCATGATTGGATTCCAGACTGCTTATCGATAACCAAGGCGCTTTGCGAGCGCCACTGTTCGTAAGTTCGTTCACCAAAGAGTTGAACGAAGGTCAGAAACCTTACTGGGATGGCGGAAAATTCTATGTAGGGGGAATCGCCGCTGATGGAAGGATCGGTCTCTCAAATAACCCGTCCCACAAAGAACGAAACGTTTCTTACAGATAGAAACGGTTTAGACAGACACGATTCAACGGACCAAAAAAAACCTGCCCGACTTACGCCAGGCAGGCTTCAAGAGATTTCACCGGTTTTATTGGTGATATTGCGCCGACAACTCATGCACTGCGCGCATGAACGCGCCGGCGTGCTCTGGATCGACTTCAGGGGTGATGCCATGGCCGAGGTTGAACACATGGCCGCTGCCTTTGCCGTAGCTGGCAAGAATCCGTCCCACTTCAGTACGAATGGCTTCCGGCTTGGCGTACAGCACGGTCGGGTCCATGTTGCCTTGCAAGGCGACTTTGTCCCCGACGCGAGCACGGGCGTTGCCGATGTCGCACGTCCAGTCCAGGCCCAGTGCGTCGGCGCCAGCGTCGGCGATGCTTTCCAGCCACAGGCCGCCGTTCTTGGTGAACAGGATGACCGGCACTTTACGGCCTTCGTGTTCGCGGATCAGGCCGCTAACGATTTTGCGCATGTAGGCCAGGGAGAACTCCTGATACGCCGCCGCCGAGAGATTGCCGCCCCAGGTGTCGAAGATCTGCACCGCTTGCGCGCCGGCCATGATCTGGCCGTTCAGGTAGCTGGTGACCGACTGTGCGAGCTTGTCCAGCAGCAGGTGCATGGCTTGCGGGTTGTCGTAGAGCATGGCCTTGGTCTTGCGGAAGTCCTTGGACGAACCCCCTTCGACCATGTAGGTAGCCAGGGTCCACGGGCTGCCGGAGAACCCGATCAGCGGCACGCGGCCGTTCAGTTCGCGGCGAATGGTGCTGACCGCGTCCATGACGTAACCGAGGTCTTTATGCGGATCAGGAATCGGCAAGGCTTCGATGTCGGCCAGGGTGCTGACGACTTTCTTGAAGCGCGGACCTTCACCGGTTTCGAAGTACAGGCCCTGGCCCATCGCGTCGGGGATGGTGAGGATGTCCGAGAAGAGAATCGCCGCGTCCAGCTGCGGATAGCGATCGAGCGGCTGCATCGTGACTTCGCACGCGAACTCCGGGTTCATGCACAGGCTCATGAAGTCGCCCGCCTTGGCGCGGCTGGCGCGGTATTCCGGCAGATAGCGACCGGCCTGACGCATCATCCAGACAGGCGTGACGTCCACGGGTTGCTTGAGCAGGGCACGAAGGAAACGGTCGTTCTTCAGGGCAGTCATGTCGGCATCCGGAAAAAAAGTGCGGGCATTTTCTCAGAGCGCGACGCAAAAGGCACGGCAAGAGCCGTGCCTTTTGTCTATCGGATCAATTTGTCGCGGTGAAATGCGGCATTAAGCAACGCCGCGAAACAACTGTAGGAGTGAGCCTGCTCGCGATGACGGAGGGTCAGTCAATCAATCTGGCGACTATTACACCGCTATCGCGAGCAGGCTCACTCCTACAGGGTTACTGCGTTATAGGTCAGGATCGGGGTTCAGACGCCCAGGTAATCCAGAATCCCTTCAGCCGCATTACGGCCTTCGAAGATCGCCGTCACCACCAGGTCAGAACCCCGCACCATGTCGCCACCGGCGAAGATTTTCGGGTTGCTGGTCTGGTGCTTGTATTGACCTTGCTCCGGCGCCACGACACGACCCTGGCTGTCGGTCTGGATCTCGAACTGCTCGAACCACGACGCCGGGCTCGGGCGGAAACCGAAGGCGATGACCACGGCGTCGGCCGGGATGATCTCTTCAGAGCCCGGGATCGGCTCGGGGCTGCGACGGCCACGGGCATCCGGTTCGCCAAGACGGGTCTCGACCACCTTCACACCTTCAACATGGTCTTCGCCAACAATGGCGATCGGCTGGCGGTTGTAGAGGAACCTCACGCCTTCTTCTTTGGCGTTCTTCACCTCTTTGCGCGAGCCCGGCATGTTCGCTTCGTCGCGACGATAGGCACAAGTCACCGACTTGGCGCCCTGGCGAATTGAAGTGCGGTTGCAGTCCATCGCCGTGTCGCCGCCGCCCAATACCACGACCCGTTTGCCTTTCATGTCGACGAAATCTTCCGGCGACTTTTCAAAGCCCAGGTTGCGGTTGACGTTGGCAATCAGGAAATCCAGCGCGTCGTGCACGCCCGGCAGATCCTCACCGGCGAAGCCGCCCTTCATGTAGGTGTAGGTGCCCATGCCCATGAACACGGCATCGTATTCGGCGAGCAATTGCTCAATGGTCACGTCCTTGCCCACCTCGGTGTTCAGGCGGAACTCGATGCCCATGCCGGTGAAGACTTCGCGACGATTGCTCAGCACGGTCTTTTCCAGCTTGAACTCAGGAATACCGAAGGTCAGCAGACCACCGATTTCCGGGTTCTTGTCGAACACCACCGGGGTCACACCGCCGCGCACCAGTACGTCGGCACAACCCAGGCCTGCCGGGCCGGCACCGATGATCGCCACACGCTTGCCGGTGGGTACGACCTTGGACATGTCCGGCCGCCAGCCCATGGCGAACGCCGTGTCGGTGATGTACTTCTCGACCGAACCGATGGTCACCGCGCCGAAACCGTCGTTGAGGGTGCAGGCACCCTCGCACAGACGGTCCTGTGGGCACACCCGGCCGCACACTTCCGGCAAAGTGTTGGTCTGGTGCGACAACTCGGCGGCCTGAAGAATGTTGCCCTCGGCCACCAATTTGAGCCAGTTCGGAATGAAGTTGTGCACCGGGCACTTCCATTCGCAATACGGGTTACCGCAACCCAGGCAGCGGTGGGCCTGATCGGCCGAATGCTGGGGTTTGAAGGGCTCGTAGATTTCCACGAACTCTTTCTTGCGTTGACGCAACAGTTTCTTCTTCGGATCCTTGCGCCCGACATCGATGAACTGGAAGTCGTTATTGAGACGTTCGGCCATCTTTAAAACCTCGTACACGACAGCTCCAAGCTACAAGCTTCAAGCTGCAAGAAAATCAAATTAATCCGCCACACCGCGCATTGCTTCTAGCTTGCCGCTTGAAGCTTGCGGCTTACCGCTGCGTCGTTACTGCGGACTCGCACGAGTACTTGAGAGCAGAGATTTCAGACTCGCCGCCTTAGGTTTGACGAGCCAGAAACGACGCAAATAGTCATCGAGGTTCTCAGCAAGGTTACGACCCCACTCGCTGTCGGTTTCCTCGACGTATTCGTCCAGCACGCGTTGCAGGTGGCTGCGATAGGCTTCCATCGCTTCGCCGCTGATCCGCTGGATTTCCACCAGTTCGTGGTTGACTCGGTCAACGAAGGTGTTGTCCTGATCGAGCACGTAGGCGAAGCCGCCGGTCATGCCTGAGCCGAAGTTGTAACCGGTCTTGCCCAGCACACAGACAAAACCACCGGTCATGTATTCGCAGCAGTGATCGCCAGTGCCTTCCACCACGGTGTGAGCACCGGAGTTACGCACCGCAAAACGCTCGCCTGCAGTGCCAGCCGCGAACAGCTTGCCGCCGGTGGCGCCATAGAGGCAGGTGTTGCCAATGATGGCACTGTCCTGCGTCTTGTAGATGCTGCCCTTCGGCGGAACGATGACCAGTTTGCCGCCAGTCATGCCTTTGCCGACGTAGTCGTTGGCGTCGCCTTCCAGGTACATGTGCAGGCCACCAGCGTTCCACACACCGAAACTCTGACCGGCCGTCCCTTTGAAGCGGAAAGTGATCGGAGCCTTGGCCATGCCCTGGTTGCCATGCTTGCGCGCGATTTCGCCAGAGATCCGCGCGCCGATCGAACGGTCGCAGTTGCAGATATCCAGAGCGAAATCGGCGCCGCTCATGTCGTTGATCGCCGACGTAGCCAGGCCGACCATTTTCTCGGCCAGCAAGCCTTTGTCGAACGGCGGGTTGCGCTCAACCTGGCAGAACTGAGGTTTGTCTGCCGGGATGTGATCGCTGCCGAGCAACGGCGTCAGGTCGAGGTGATTCTGCTTGGCGGTCTGGCCTTCGAGAATTTCCAGCAGATCGGTACGCCCGATCAGCTCTTCGAGGGAGCGCACGCCCAGTTTCGCCAGCCACTCACGGGTTTCTTCGGCGACGTAGGTGAAAAAATTCACCACCATGTCGACGGTGCCGATGTAGTGATCCTTGCGCAGCTTCTCGTTCTGCGTTGCAACGCCGGTGGCGCAGTTGTTCAGGTGGCAGATACGCAGGTATTTGCAGCCCAGCGCGATCATTGGCGCGGTGCCGAAGCCGAAGCTTTCAGCGCCGAGGATGGCGGCCTTGATCACGTCGAGGCCGGTTTTCAGGCCGCCGTCGGTCTGCACCCGGACTTTGCCGCGCAGGTCGTTGCCGCGCAGGGTCTGGTGGGTTTCGGCGAGGCCGAGCTCCCACGGTGCGCCCGCGTATTTGATCGAGGTCAACGGCGATGCGCCGGTGCCGCCGTCGTAGCCGGAAATGGTGATCAAGTCTGCGTAAGCCTTGGCCACCCCGGCAGCGATGGTGCCGACGCCCGCTTCTGCGACCAGTTTCACCGAGACCAGCGCCTGCGGATTGACTTGTTTCAAGTCGAAAATCAGCTGCGACAAGTCTTCAATCGAGTAGATGTCATGGTGCGGCGGCGGCGAAATCAACGTCACACCCGGCACCGCATAGCGCAGCTTGGCGATCAGACCGTTGACCTTACCGCCCGGCAGCTGACCACCTTCACCCGGCTTCGCGCCTTGAGCGACCTTGATCTGCAGCACTTCAGCGTTGACCAGGTATTCCGGAGTCACCCCGAAACGGCCGGTCGCGACTTGCTTGATTTTCGAGCTCTTGATGGTGCCGTAACGCGCCGGGTCTTCGCCGCCTTCGCCGGAGTTGGAACGCGCACCGAGGCGGTTCATTGCTTCGGCCAGGGCTTCGTGAGCCTCCGGCGACAGCGCGCCCAACGAGATGCCGGCAGAGTCGAAGCGCTTGAGCACCGACTCCAGCGGTTCGATCTCGCTGATGTCCAGCGCGGTGTCGAGGGTTTTCACCTTGAACAGGTCGCGGATCATCGACACCGGACGGTTGTCCACCAGCGCCGTGTATTCCTTGAATTTGCCGTAGTCGCCCTGCTGCACTGCAGCTTGCAAAGTGTTGACGACGTCCGGGTTGTAGGCGTGATATTCGCCACCGTGGACGAATTTCAGCAAGCCGCCCTGCTGGATCGGCTTGCGCGGGCTCCAGGCTTCGGCGGCGAGCGCTTTCTGCTCGGCTTCGATGTCGACGAAGCGTGCACCCTTGATGCGGCTCGGCACGCCACGGAAGCTCAGGTCGCAGACTTCTTCGGACAGGCCGATGGCCTCGAACAGCTGAGCCCCCCGGTACGAAGCAATGGTTGAGATACCCATCTTCGAGAGGATTTTCAGCAGGCCTTTGGTGATGCCTTTGCGGTAGTTCTTGAACACCTCATAGAGGTCGCCCAGCACTTCGCCGGTGCGGATCAGATCGCCCAGCACTTCATACGCCAGGAACGGATAGACCGCCGAGGCGCCGAAACCGATCAACACCGCGAAATGGTGC
This sequence comes from Pseudomonas sp. TMB3-21, assembly GCF_054898145.1. Taxonomy (NCBI): domain Bacteria; kingdom Pseudomonadati; phylum Pseudomonadota; class Gammaproteobacteria; order Pseudomonadales; family Pseudomonadaceae; genus Pseudomonas; species Pseudomonas sp. TMB3-21. The sequence goes on from NZ_CM142718.1 coordinate 1,197,343, forward strand.
GGATCGCGAGCGGTCGCGGTTTCCACAAGAATGTTGGAGTCGCAACGCAGGCCTTTTTCGGTCAGACGGTGATGCACCGCGCCGGTGGCCAGAGAAGCGTGGATCGGCAACTTGCCCGGGGCGATATGACGGTCACTCAAAACAATCTGGGTGCGACCGGCGCGAACAGCTTCTTCAGCCTGGTCGGCAACATTGCGCACCGCGGCCTCGAGGCCAACGCTCTCGTCGTAGTTGAGGTCGATGACCTGGCGCTCAAAGCCCGGACGATCGAGGTTCATCAGCGAGCGCCACTTGGCCGGGGAAATAACCGGCGAGCTGAGAATCACGCGCGAAGCGTGTTCCGGCGACTCCTGGAAAATATTGCGCTCGGCACCGAGGCAGATTTCCAGCGACATGACGATGGCTTCGCGCAGCGGATCGATCGGCGGGTTGGTGACCTGCGCGAACTGCTGCCGGAAATAGTCATACGGCGTGCGCACGCGCTGGGACAGCACGGCCATTGGCGTATCGTCGCCCATCGAGCCAACCGCTTCGTAGCCTTGCTCGCCAAGCGGACGCAGCACCTGGTCGCGCTCTTCGAACGTGACCTGATACATCTTCATGTACTGCTTGAGCTGGTCAACATCATAGAAAGCCGAACCGTGGTCGTTGTCTTCCATGGTCGCCTGAATGCGCAGGGCATTCTTGCGCAGCCATTGCTTGTACGGATGACGGGACTTCAAGCGGTTGTCGATTGCGTCGGTGTCGAGGATCTGGCCGGTCTCGGTATCCACGGCAAAGATCTGGCCTGGACCAACGCGGCCCTTGGCGATCACATCTTCAGGCTGGTAATTCCAGACACCGATTTCCGACGCCAGGGTGATGAAACCGTTTTTGGTGGTCACCCAGCGCGCCGGACGCAGACCGTTTCGGTCAAGCAGGCACACCGCGTAACGACCATCGGTCATGACCACGCCGGCCGGGCCGTCCCACGGTTCCATGTGCATCGAGTTGTATTCGTAGAACGCACGCAGGTCCGGGTCCATGGTTTCGACGTTCTGCCACGCAGGCGGAATGATCATCCGCACGCCACGGAACAGGTCGATGCCACCGGTGACCATCAGCTCAAGCATGTTGTCCATGCTCGAAGAGTCGGAGCCGACGCGGTTCACCAGCGGGCCGAGCTCTTCCAGATCCATCAGATCGTTGGTGAACTTGGTGCGACGGGCCTGAGCCCAATTGCGGTTGCCGGTGATGGTGTTGATCTCGCCGTTGTGGGCGAGGAAGCGGAATGGCTGAGCCAGCGGCCATTTCGGCAAGGTATTGGTGGAAAAGCGCTGGTGGAATACGCAAATCGAGGTTTGCAGGCGCTGATCGCTGAGGTCTGGGTAGAAGGCGGTGAGGTCCGCCGGCATCATCAGACCTTTGTAAATAATAGTCTTGTGGGAAAAGCTGCAGATGTAGTGATCGACATCGGCGGCGTTGGAGACGGACGAACGGCGACGAGCGCTGAACAGCTTGATCGCCATGTCCTGATCGCTGAGGCCTTCGCCACCGATGAACACTTGTTCAATCTGTGGCAGACGCTCGTGGGCCAGTCGACCGAGGACGCTGGTGTCGATCGGCACTTTGCGCCAGCCGACCAAGGTCAGGCCTTCAGCCAGGATCTCGCGGTTCATGTTATCGCGAGCGGCTTCGGCTTTGACCGGGTCCTGATTGAAGAAGACCATGCCCACAGCGTATTGCCTGGGCAGTTCGGCACCAAAGGTTTCCTGGGCGATGGCTCGCAGGAATACATCCGGCTTCTGAATCAGCAGACCGCAACCGTCACCGGTCTTGCCGTCGGCGTTGATCCCACCGCGGTGGGTCATGCAGGTCAGGGCCTCGATGGCCGTTTGCAAAAGGGTATGACTGGGCTCGCCCTGCATATGAGCTATCAGGCCGAAACCACAGTTATCCTTGAATTCATCTGGTTGGTACAGACCTGCTTTCATAGACACTTTCTCACCAGGCTGCCTCTTTTCGAGGCAAATTTCTTTTCAATTCAACCACTTGCGAACCGCGCCGAACGTACGCCGGCTTAGCGGGGGCAAAAGGGTGGTCATTGTACACAGCGACACAGACGCTCACAAATTTGACGACGAAATGTCGCAAATCTATGTCGCATTTGTGAAAGGTTTAAAGCGATCTGCTGTGCTAGTCAAAACTTTTTTAATTCTGACTGCAACGACTCAAAGACTACTGTAACGCAGACACCACAAGGCACGCGGTCGCAGGGACGGCGCGCACATGTAGAAATTTTGAGGTGCTTGGAGAGGCGGCCTGGGTAAGGCCGCCGAATCTTCAGCGAGTTGTTGCCAGTTCCTGTTGGACGCTGGCGACAGTGCGAGGCCAAGGTTTACCAGCCTGAACCTTCGCTGGCAAGGCCTTGATGGCGTTGAGGGCTGCATCGCGGCTGCCAAAGCTGCCGTATGTGATGACGAAAAGCGGTTTGCCGTTGAGCACTTTCTTGAAATAGCGGTACTCGGCGCCCTGCTCTTTGACGAAGTTTTGCGCCGATGCCTCGGAGCTGGTGCCGAGGATCTGCACCACGTAGTTGCTGGTCGGCTGGCCGGCGTACCAGGTGCCGCCGGCAGCCTTGGCCACAGTGATAGGCTTCTCGGCAGGTTTGGCAGCAGCGGCCGGTGCCGGAGCGGGCTTGGCGGCTGGGGCTGGGACCGGCACTGGCTTGGCCGTCGCAATCTGCGCGGGTGCCGGTGTCGGTTTGGCGGCTGGTTCGGTCGGCGCAGGGCCGGCCGGAATGCCCGCAGGCGGCGCGGTGGTGGTCACGGTCGGCGGAACTTCGCTCGAACCTTCCACAGGCACGCCGTCGTCGCCTTCAGTAATGCCACCGGCCGCTTCAGCCAACGGGCCGCGCATCACCGGCTGCGAGCTGCCAACCAGCGGCAATGGCATCGGCTGCGAATTACCGGCGAATTCAACAGCAGGAGCACCGCCGTCGTTTTGTTGTGGCGTGCCCTGACCCAGCGGCAATTGCGCCTGTTCATTGGCAGGTGCGCCAGTGGTCGGTGCTTTGCTGCGACCCGGCATCAACCAGGCGGCGGCTACCGCGACCACGACTACGGCGGAAATCGCCAATACGTGTTTCTTCGGCATGTTGAACCCCATACTTGGACGCTTGACCGCTGAGCGGCTGGCAATCATGACTTCGATCAGAGCATCGCGGGCGACCTGGTTGATGTTGCCAGGCCAGCCATCGGAGCTTTCGTGAATATCAGAGATCTGATCTGCAGTGAAAAGTTCGATACCCCGACCGGCACCTTCGAGCCGCTGATCCAGGTATTCACGGGTTTCTTCTTCGGTGTAAGGCTGCAGTTCAATAACGTGAAAACGCTCTTCCTGAAGGCTCAGCGCCTCCAGTTGCGCGATCAGCGACGACTCACCGAACAGAAACACATGCGGGCGACCTTCCGGTGCACCAGCGGCCAGCTCCATCAACGCTTCGAGCGCGGATTCATCGAGCTGTTCGGCGTCATCCACCAGCAGATAGACCTCCTGCCCGGTCAGGGCCAGTTGAACCACCTGAGCCAGGATCGGGCCGATCTCTGCCTGAGCGACATTCAAGGCCTGCGCTACCTGGCGCAACACACCAGCCGCATCACCAGCGCCACGGGCGGAAACCACCACGCTTTGCACCGATTGTTTGTTGGTACTGGCCACCAGCGCCTGACGCAGCAGGGTCTTGCCGCTGCCGTGCGGGCCGGTCACGACCAGCAGCAACTGGCTGTAGCGAGCCAGATGATGCAGTTGCCCCAGGACCGGCTTGCGCTGGGCCGGGAAGAATTTGAAGCCAGGCACCCGTGGAGCAAAAGGGTCGTGACTCAACTGGAAATGGCCGAGGAAAGCCTCGTCGGCGTGCAAACTAGTCATCGGGATCTTATTAACCTTTAAGCTGAGCCAGAGCGCGGTAATCCGCTTCCAGCGTGGCCTGTAAAACTTCTTTCGGATAATCGTCGGTCACTACCGCCTCGCCCATGTGGCGCAGCAGCACCAGGCGCAAACGACCGTCGATCACTTTCTTGTCAATTGCCATGTGTTCGAGAAAATCGGCTGGCGTCATCGCTTCAGGCGGAACCACGGGCAGGCCGGCACGCTGAAACAGTCGAATGCCGCGATCACGCTCCTGCTCGCTGATCCAGCCAAGCCGCGCCGACATTTCCAGCGCCATGACGGTGCCAGCAGCCACCGCCTCACCATGCAGCCACACACCATATCCCATGTGCGTCTCGATGGCGTGCCCAAAGGTGTGGCCCAGGTTCAACGTAGCCCGCACCCCGGTTTCCTTCTCGTCGGCGCCAACCACTTCAGCCTTGGCCGCGCACGAACGCTCGATGGCGTAGGTCAGGGCAACCTGATCCAGAGCACTCAGGCGATCAACGTTTTCTTCGAGCCAGGTCAGAAATGGCTCATCGCAAATCAAGCCGTACTTGATGACTTCCGCCAGCCCGGCCGACAGTTCGCGGGCAGGCAAGGTGTTGAGTGTAGCGGTGTCGATCAGCACAACGTTCGGCTGATAGAACGCGCCGACCATGTTCTTGCCCAGCGGATGATTGATGCCGGTTTTGCCGCCCACCGACGAATCCACCTGCGACAGCAACGTGGTCGGAACCTGAATGAAATCGACACCGCGCTGATAGCAAGCAGCGGCAAAACCCGCCATGTCGCCGATGACGCCGCCACCGAGGGCGATCACTGTGGTACGGCGATCGTGCCGTGCGGTCAGCAAGCCATCAAAGATCAGTTGCAGAGTTTCCCAGGTCTTGAACGATTCGCCGTCGGGCAGCACGACGCTAACCACCGAAAACTGCTCAAGGCTGCGGGTCAATCGCTCGAGATACAGCGGCGCTACGGTTTCGTTGGTGATAATCGCCACTTGCCGTCCGCGAATATGCGGGGCCAGCAGCTCAGGCTGATCCAACAGACCTTCGCCAATATGAATCGGGTAGCTGCGCTCGCCTAGATCGACCTTGAGTGTCTGCATGTGTCCCCACAGTAAAGATGGAATCAGGGCGTCCTGCCTGAAGAAATCGAATGTCTACAGCATCTGCCAACGCCGATTTTAGCCCCTGCCACGACATTGAACAGGCATGGCGGGAGGCCGAGGATAGCGCATTTCACGCTGCGCTTTAACGCGGCGGCAGTTGCTGCAGGCGATCCAGAATATCAAGCACCACCATTCTCGGCGGCCGCTCATCGGTTTCCACCACCAGGTCGGCGATTTCCCGATAAAGCGGGTCGCGAAGCTCCAGCAAATCTCTGAGGGTTTTTGCCGGATCTGCGGTACGCAGCAAAGGCCGGTTACGATCACGAGCGGTGCGACCGACTTGCTGCTCGACTGAGGCATGCAGATAAACCACCCGACCACCGGCATGCAGTGCCCGGCGATTAGCCTCGCGCATGACGGCACCGCCACCGGTCGCCAGAACCACGCCATCACAGGTGCAGAGCTCGGCGATCATCGCCTGCTCACGGTCACGAAAACCCGGTTCGCCTTCCTTGTCGAAGATCCACGGGATATTGGCGCCCGTGCGCAATTCAATTTCCTTATCGGAATCTTTGAACGGCAGGCGCAGCTCTTTGGCCAGCAACCGGCCGATGGTGCTTTTTCCAGCACCCATCGGTCCAACAAGAATCAAATTTCGCACAGAATCAATGACTCACAGCAATCGCCTGATTGTTCATGATACGCGGAGTGAGAAATACCAGCAGCTCGGATTTTTTCTCCGAAACCACGTCACGCCGGAAAAGGCGGCCAAGATACGGCACATCACCGAGAAATGGCACCTTATCTACAACCTTGCTCTGAGTATTGGAGAAAACCCCACCAATCACGATGGTCTCGCCGTCATTCACCAGAACCTTGGCGTTGACCTCGTTTTTCTTGATCGGCGGCACATCCTGCACCTTGTTCAGGTAGTCCGGTTCATCCTTGGTGACCTTGACCTCCATGATAATGCGGTTGTCCGGGGTGATTTGCGGCGTCACCTCCAGAGACAGGGATGCTTCCTTGAACGACACCGAGGTGGCGCCACTGGAGCTGGCTTCCTGGTAAGGAATCTCCGTGCCCTTGAGGATTTTCGCGGTTTCCTTGTCGGACGTGACCACCTTGGGTTGTGAAACGATTTCGCCGTTACCGGTTTTCTCCATCGCCGTCAGCTCCAGGTCGAGCAATACGTTGTCGGTGATGAAGGCGATGCCGATTCCCGAAGTGCTGCCCGAGGTGCCAAGGTCCACAAATGGAGAGTTGGTGCTGGTGCTGCCCGGCGTGCCAATGGTGGTCGACGAGCCGTTGACCCCGGAACCGTTCCAGTTACCCTTTTGTATCGAACCGCCCCAGCGCACGCCCAGGCTCTTGTCATAATCGACGTTGGCCTCGACGATGCGCGCTTCGATCATTACCTGACGCACCGGAATGTCCAGCTGCGCGACTATTCGGCGCAGTTCGTCGAGGCGATCCTGGGTCTGGTAGGCGATGATGTTGTTGGTGCGCTCATCAACGGTGATCGAACCGCGCTCGTCGATCTTGGCTTCGGCGCTGGTCACCGACTGGAACAACTTGGCGATGTCGGCTGCCTTGGCGTAGTTGACCTGCAGCAGTTCGCGCCGCAGCGGCGCCAGCTCGGCGATCTGTTTCTGCGATTCCAGCTCCTGACGCTCACGGGCGGCAATTTCTTCCGCCGGGGCCACGAGCAGGACATTGCCAATCATGCGCTTGTCCAGACCCTTGGTTTTCAGCACCAGGTCGAGCGCCTGATCCCAGGGCACATTCTGCAAGCGCAGAGTAATGCCGCCCTGCACTGTGTCGCTGGCCACCAGATTGAGGTTGGTGAAGTCGGCGATCAACTGCAGCACGGAACGTACGTCAATGTCCTGGAAATTCAGCGAAAGCTTTTCGCCGGTGTAGGCGAACCGTTCAGCATTGCGTTTGTGCAAGTCATCCACCGTCATCGGGCGAATGCTGACAGTCAGCTTGTTGTCGGTTTGATAGGTGGAGTAGTCGAAGGCACCGCTGGGTTCGATGGTGATCGTGGCGCGGTCACCCGTGGCGCTGGCGTTGACGAACTGCACCGGAGTCGCGAAATCCTTCACGTCCAGGCGCACACGCAGCGGCTCGGGTAACTGAGTGCGGGTGAAACCGAGGACGATCTTGCCATCGCGCTCTTGAATATCCGGGGCAATGGACGGGTCGGACAAATCGATGACCACGTTCCCTTCACCCTGGGTGCCACGCTGAAAATCGACACCACGAATGGCCTTGGCCACCGGCGCATAGGCCTTGGACGGAGCGGCAACAGGGGTGGCCGCGCGCGACGGTGCCGATTTGGCGGCAGGTCGTGCGGCCGCGTTGCCGGCACCCCGCCCAACCACCACAAACAGGTTATTGCCCTCCACCCGCGAGGTGTACGGGGCCAATTGCGTCAGGTTAATGATCAACCGCGTACGATCCTTGGCCTCGACCACCGTGGCGCTGCGGGCATTACCGGCACCGAGGTCGCGAGTCTTGCTCGTCAGCTGACTGACCACGCCGGGCAGATCGAGAGCAATTCGCGCAGGCTGTTCAGTCGTGTAGCCATGGGGTGCCGGAGGGGCTGCATCGAACGACAACTTCAACTCGACGCGATCTCCCGGCAGCGCGGCAACGTCCAGCGCTTTGAGGTTGGCCGCTTGTACCATCGGTGACTGCAACGCTATCCATAGCGAAACCCCGAGGGCGGTGAAAATCCTGTTCATTATTCGGTTTCCACTATGAGTGCTCTTTCAAAGGGATGGTTCGCGGCCGTTCCAGCCAGGCACCTTCGCCATCCGGAACGATTTCTACCACATCGACTTGCACGCCGCTGATGGCGACGATGCGCCCATCGTTGCGACCCAGATAGTCGCCAACTTTCAACCGATGCACACCCCCCGCCCCGCGCAACAACGCAAAGGAGCCAGCGGCATTGGAGATCGTACCGACCATTTCAAACTGCTCGATGTTGAAACCTTCGAGGTACTGCCTGGCCCGATTGGGGTCGGGCTTGACGTTGCGCGAGCCTGCCTTCTGACCGGCGAGGTCAACCCGCACCTGACGGGAAAACGGGCTTCGCAGATTGGCAGCACTGTAGGTGAACGTCGGGTTTGACCGGAATATTGGGGTGGGTTCGATCTTGCCCGGGGGGCGCAGACGCACCTCATTCATATAGGCGTCGAGGTCGTTGAAGTGGTTGTCGCCGTCACAACCGGCGAGGATCAACAGCATGACGGACAGCGTAAAGACTCGCATCGGGCTCATTTTTGCAGCCCCTTGTCGTTGTAGCGATAGGTCTTGGCGAGAATACTCATGCGCAGTTTCGAGCCACCTTCGGGGTCGGCAGCAGCGATTTCGAAGTCATGCAGCGTGACGATCCGCGGCAACCCGGCGACGCCACTGACGAACGTGGCAAGGTCGTGGTAGGCGCCTGTGACGGTGATCTGGATGGGCAATTCGATGTAGAACTGCTGAGTGACTTCCGGCAGCAATTTGATCTCTTCGAAATCCAGGCCACTGCCCAAGCCAGTGCGAGTGATGTCTTCAAGCAAACCGGGCACTTCGGTATCGCTGGGCAATTGCCGCAACAGCACACCAAATGAGTTCTCCATTTCTTTCATCTGCTGGACGTACAGCTCCAGATTCGCCGCCATGTGCGCTTTGTTGGCGAATTGCTCTTTGAGGGTCGACTCTTCATCCCGCTTGAGTTCCAGCTGGGTTTCAAGATCGCTGATGGAGAAGTTGTAGCCCAGCGCCAGCACCAGACCGGCCAGCACAATACCCGCCAGCGCCTTGATGGCGGGCGGCCAGGAGCCCATGTTGTTGGTGTCCAGATCGTTGATGTCGACCTTGCGCAGCCCTTCGAACCATTGGGCCAGGCTCATTGAACAGCCTCCACGTCAGCAGGCTGGGTCTGACGGACGGTCAATTGAAAGACGTTTGCCTGGTCCAGTTGCCCGGCGGTGGTCGCCTTGACCTCGGTGAGCGTAGGCGCATCGAACCAGTCTGATGCGTCGAGATTGCGCATCAGGTCAGAGACACGATTGTTCGATTCTGCGGCGCCTGTAACAGACAGGGTTTTGTCGTCCATTTTCACCTCGGTGAAATACACGCCGTCCGGCAAGGTGCGCGCCAGCTGATCGAAAATACGTCCGCTGATCGGCCGATTACCCTGCAGGCCCTGGATGATGCGCATGCGTTCGACCAGTTGCTGGCGACGAGCCTTCAGTTCGCTGATCTGCTTGATACGTTCGTCGACCACGGTGATTTGCTTGCCAATGTAATCGTTTCGGGCAATCTGCCGATCGATGGCGTCGCTGATGGCCCTGTCCGCGATCAGTACCGTCCCGACCGCACCCACCAATACACCGGCGAGTGCCAGTAGAAAGCGTTTACGGCGCTCTTCGCGCAGTTCATCGCGCCAGGGTAAAAGGTTGATCCGCGCCATCAGTCGAAACTCCTCAGCGCCAGTCCGCAGGCGATCATCAGTGCCGGAGCATCGCTGGCCAGGGCACCTGCGTTGACTTTGCTGCCAAGTGTCATATCGGCAAATGGATTGGCCACTTGAGTCGGCGTGCCCAGGCGCTGTTCGATCAACCGGTCCAGACCGGGGACGGACGCAGTGCCGCCTGCCAGCAAAATGTGATCGACCGCGTTGTACTGCCCGGATGCAAAAAAGAACTGCAACGAGCGCGACACTTGCTGCACCACCGCGTCGCGGAACGGTTGCAACACTTCGCTGACGTAATCGTCAGGCAAGCCTCCCTGCTTCTTCGCTGCGCTTGCTTGCTCGACGGTCAGCCCGTAGCGCCGCTGAATTTCTTCCGTCAGCTGGCGCCCCCCGAACAATTGTTCGCGGGTGTAGATGATTCGACCATTGTGCAGCACGCTGAGGGTGGTCATGGTCGCGCCGATATCCACCACGGCGACGGTCAGAAGCGTCTGGGCGGCACCCAGATGACCCGCAAACAAACCGAAGGAACGTTCCAGCGCATAAGCCTCGACATCCACCACGCGAGCCGTCAGCCCGGCGAGCGCAAGCGCAGCTTCGCGGACTTCAACGTTTTCCTTGCGGCAGGCCGCCAGCAGCACGTTGACCCGTTCAGGGTTGCGCGCCGACGGGCCCTGAACTTCAAAGTCGATGGCCACTTCGTCCAGCGGGTAAGGGATGTACTGATCCGCTTCGATCTTCAGCTGGTTTTCCATCTCGTCATCGGAAAGACCCGCATCCATTTCGATGGTCTTGGTGATGACGGCAGAACCGGCGACCGCCACGGCGACATTTTTGAGATTGGTTTTGGCCTTGAGCAACACGCGAGACAGTGCCTGGCCCACACCTTCGAGCTCGGCGATGTTCTTCTCCACCACGGCACTGGCGGGCAGCGGCTCTACGGCATAGGCCTCGACCCGGTAGCGATCACCGTGGCGACTCAACTCCAGAAGCTTCACCGACGTGGAACTGATGTCGATCCCCAGAAGCGTATTGGCCTTTTTATTGAAGAGTCCCAGCACTACCAATTCCCTATGACTTTCCGTTAGTTACGAACTCTGGACGCCCATTGCGTTCAATCCACCCGTCTTGACAGCAGCGCAAATGACGCTCGCGTCGGAAAAACTGCTTATAATGCCCAGCGATTTTTTCCGCTTATTTTTTCAAGCGCGGGCCGTTCACCTTTTTACCTGAACTCCTGCTGCCACATTCATTTTTTGCCCTGGATATCTCAAAGCCTTGATCCGTCTGCTGAAGTTTTTCGGTTGGTCCATCGTCGCCGTATTCTGCGGACTGCTCCTAGGTCTCAGCGGCGCGTTTCTTTACCTTAGCCCTGGATTGCCGTCAGTGGAGACACTGAGAAGCATCCAGTTGCAGATTCCATTGCGCGTCTACAGCAGCGACGACAAGTTGATCGCAGAATTTGGCGAAATGCGCCGGACTCCGATCCGTTTCGCCGACATTCCCCCCAACTTCATAAATGCGTTACTAAGTGCTGAAGACGACAACTTTGCCAATCACTATGGCGTCGATCCAGGCAGTTTGATGCGTGCGGCGACACAATTGGTAAAAAGCGGACACATTCAGTCGGGCGGTAGCACCATCACCATGCAGGTAGCGAAGAATTTCTTCCTGACCAGCGAGCGCAGCTTCTCGCGCAAGACCACTGAAATCCTCCTGGCGTTGCAGATAGAACGGCAGCTGACCAAGGACGAAATCCTTGAGTTGTACGTCAACAAGATCTATCTCGGCAACCGCGCTTACGGCATCGAAGCGGCAGCGCAGGTGTATTACGGCAAGTCGATTCGTGATGTCAGCCTGGCGCAGATGGCGATGATCGCCGGCCTGCCCAAGGCGCCTTCGCGCTTCAACCCGCTGGCTAATCCGGCACGTAGCAAGGAGCGTCGCGACTGGATTCTGGGGCGCATGTACAAGCTTGGCAAGATCACCGAAGCCGATTACACCACTGCCATCAATGAGCCACTGAACGCCAGCTATCATGTGCCGACACCGGAAGTGAACGCGCCGTACATCGCTGAAATGGCCCGTGCCGAGATGGTGGGGCGCTATGGCAGCGATGCCTACACGGAGGGGTTCCGCGTCACGACCACCGTGCCGAGCAACCTTCAGGAAATGGCCAATACCGCACTCCACGAAGGGCTGATGACCTACGATCAGCGCCACGGTTATCGCGGCCCGGAATCACGCTTGCCCGGCAAGACCCGTGAAGCCTGGGCGGCCGAGCTGACCAAGCAACGCACGATCAGCAGCCTTGAGCCGGCCATCGTGTTGCAGGTAGAGAAGAATGGTCTGCAAGTGTTGACCCGCACCGGCGAGGTGCACGTCAGCTGGGACACCATGAAATGGGCGCGCCCGTTCCTCAACACCAACAGCATGGGCGCCAACCCGAAGCAGCCTGCGGATGTCGCGCAGGTCGGCGACCTGGTTCGCGTACAGCGTCAGCCAGACAATTCGCTCAAGTTCAGCCAGATCCCGCAGGCGCAAGGGGCGCTGGTTTCGCTTGATCCGCAGAACGGTGCCATCCGTTCGCTGGTGGGTGGTTTCGCCTTCGAGCAGAGCAACTACAACCGTGCATTGCAAGCCAAGCGTCAGCCGGGCTCGAGCTTCAAGCCGTTCGTTTACAGCGCCGCGCTGGACAATGGCTACACCGCCGCCAGCCTGGTAAACGATGCGCCGATCGTGTTCGTCGACGAATACCTCGACAAAGTCTGGCGTCCGAAGAACGACACCAATACTTTCCTTGGCCCGATCCGTCTGCGTGAAGGGCTGTACAAGTCGCGCAACCTGGTGTCGATCCGTCTGCTGCAGGCGCTTGGCGTCGATCGCACCATCGACTACATCAGCAAGTTCGGCTTCAACAAACAGGACTTGCCGCGCAACCTGTCGCTGGCGCTGGGTACCGCAACCCTGACACCGATGGAAATCGCTACAGGCTGGAGCACCTTTGCCAACGGCGGTTATAAAATCACCCCGTACATCATCGACAAGATCGAAAGCCGCAATGGCGACACCTTGTTCGTGGCCAATCCGCCAAGCGTGCCAAAAGGCGAAGCTGCACCGGACGGGATGGCCGCGCCGGCAGCCGAGGCCTTTACCGTCAACGCGACCACGGACGCCACAGTGGCGCAGCCGGCGACAACAACGCCTGCCGTCGCCGAGCGCATTGTCGATGGCCGCACCACGTACATCCTCAACAGCATGCTTGAGGACGTGATCAAGCTCGGCACGGGCCGCCGCGCGCTGGCGCTGGGTCGCAGCGACATTGCGGGCAAGACCGGTACGACCAACGAGTCCAAGGACGCCTGGTTCTCCGGCTACAACGCCGACTACGTAACAACGGTGTGGACCGGCTTCGATCAGCCTGAAAGCCTGGGTCGCCGTGAGTTCGGCGGCACCGTGGCACTGCCGATCTGGATGAACTACATGGCTGCAGCCCTCAAGGACAAGCCGCCGCACACGCAAGCTGAACCGGAAGGCCTACTGAGCCTGCGGGTCGATCCGGTCAGTGGCCGCGCGGCGACGCCTGGCACACCTGGGGCGTACTTCGAGCTGTTCAAGGCTGAAGACACCCCACCGTCGGCCAGTGAACTGGGTAACGGCAGTGCACCGGGCAGCCCACTGCCGGCAGATGAAGCGGCGCCGATCGATTTGTTCTGATTGGGTAGCACAATGCAAAAGCCCCGTCTTCGGAAGAAGCGCGGGGCTTTTTTTTGCCGCAAAGATCCAAAGATCGCAGCCTTCGGCAGCTCCTACAGGAGTACACATCTACTGTAGGAGCTGCCGAAGGCTGCGATCTTTTGACTTGCGCGCCATAAAAAAACCCGGTCAATGGCCGGGTTTTTTCAGTGCTAAACCTTAGCCGTTGAACACATCATCCACGCTTTTCAGCGGGTAGTTCTTCGGATACGGCAGGGTCGCCACACCGGTCTCGATTGCCGCTTTGGCCACCGCATCGGAGATCAGGGTGATCAGACGAGCATCCATTGGCTTGGGAATGATGTACTCCCGGCCGAATTCCAGCTTGATGCCGCCGTAGGCGTCGCAGACTTCCTGAGGGACTGGCAGTTTGGCCAGCTCACGCAGGGCGTTGGCCGCTGCCACTTTCATTTCTTCGTTGATGCGCTTGGCGCGAACGTCCAGAGCACCGCGGAAGATGAAGGGGAAGCCCAGAACGTTGTTGACCTGGTTCGGGTAGTCCGAACGGCCGGTCGCCATGATCACGTCGCTGCGGGTGGCGTGAGCCAGCTCCGGGGAGATTTCCGGATCCGGGTTCGAGCAAGCGAACACGATCGGGTTGACGGCCATGGACTTCAGGCCTTCAGGGCTGAGCAGGTTCGGCCCGGACAGGCCGACGAATACGTCAGCACCGGCGAGCGCATCAGCCAGGGTGCGCTTCTCGGTCGCGTGAGCGAAAACCGCCTTGTACTGGTTCAGGTCGTCACGGCCGGAGTGGATCACGCCGGTACGGTCAACCATGTAAATGTTTTCAATGTTGGCGCCCATGCTCACCAGCAATTTCATGCAGGAGATGGCAGCCGCACCTGCGCCCAGGCAAATGATCTTGGCCTCGGCGAGGGTTTTGCCTGCGATTTCCAGGGCGTTGATCATGCCGGCCGCAGTGACGATCGCGGTGCCGTGCTGGTCATCGTGGAATACCGGAATGTCGCACTGCTCGATCAGAGCGCGCTCGATCTCAAAGCATTCAGGTGCCTTGATGTCTTCCAGATTGATGCCACCGAAGGTGATGGAAATACGCTTGACGGTGTCGATGAAGGCTTGCGGACTTTCGGAGTCGACTTCGATGTCGAAAACGTCGATGCCGGCGAAGCGCTTGAACAGCACGCCTTTACCTTCCATGACCGGCTTGGAGGCCAATGGACCGAGGTTACCCAGACCCAGAATCGCGGTGCCATCGGAAATGACTGCAACCAGGTTGCCCTTGCCGGTGTATTTGTAGGCCAGCTCAGGATCGCGGGCGATTTCGCGTACTGGTTCGGCTACGCCGGGGCTGTAAGCCAGCGACAGGTCGCGGGCGGTAGCGGTGGCCTTGGTGAGCTCGACACTCAGCTTACCTGGACGAGGATGGGCGTGATATTCGAGAGCGGCAGTTTTCAAATCAGACATGTGGGCATTCCGCTTTTACTGTTGGACAGACTGGTCAGCGAGGATACGCGCCTCGCAAAGTCCCCACAAGACTGGTCAGTCACCCCTGTCAAGCGCCCACCCTTAAGACTTTAGGTCAAGAGCCGCGGAACACAAGGGCTAGACTGTCCACAATCAAAGCTGAAAATGTCTACAATTTTTATTTCGGATCGCCAACAAGCATTGCCGGATCAGTCAATGGCAATAACCAGCGTGCTTGCCCAGGTTTCAATCCGCCACGTCGCGACCGATCGACTACCCAGCCCCGCGCCTCGATTTGCTTGCCTTTGAGTCGCTCAAGCGCAGCGACGTCAAATTGCCGCAGTAAATTGGGGGCAACGCGCAAGACAACCGAGTCTTGCAACTCGATCCAGATGCCGCCGCGATTGCGCTGAACCTTGCTCACCCGGCCGCTAATCACGGCGAAGCCTGACGCGCTGATCTGCCCGGATTTCACCACAGGCGACTGCCGCCAGACCCCGAGCCCGGCCTGACGCGCGTTGCGCTCCGCCGCTTGCTGACACGCGACCAGATCGACATTCGGTGCCACAGCGACCTGGAAACCCAAGCCTTCGGCGAGCATCTGCGCTTCAAGATTGCGGCCATCGGCACCGTAGAGATGCGCCAGGGTTCGACCGTAATGGTCTTTGCGCTCTTTACCCGCGAGCAGACCGAGGCGCCCATCGCTGGTCGCCACCAGGCCTTCCAGACGTTTGCGCGCAGCGACCGCGAACGGTTCGTCGGAACGGCCCTTCTTGCCCAGCTCCGGCGTATTCAAACCGATCATGCGCACGCTGCGACCGTCACTCAGGCGCACCGTGTCACCGTCCACTACTCGCTGCACCGTGACAGACGCCAGGCCGGTCGGGATCGGGCAAAAGGCCTGGGCGGTGGAAAGCCAAATCGCAGACACAAAAAAGGCGCCCGCGAGGGACGCCTTTTTTAACAGCATGGAAAAGCCCACCGGGCCTTTCAACCTTACTCTGCAGCAGCAGGAGCTTTGGCTTTGCCGAAAGCACCGAAACGGTCTGCGAAGCGCTGTACACGGCCGCCAGTATCCAGAGTTTTCTGCTTACCGGTGTAGAACGGGTGGCACTCGTTGCATACGTCAGTACCCAGTGGCTTGCACAGGTTCGAACGAGTTTCGAACTTGTTACCGCAGCTGCAGGTTACTTCGATGGTTTCGTACGCTGGATGGATATCGGCTTTCATGGTGTATTCCTCAGGCTAGCGTGCCGCCACTCAACACTATTGTTGAATACCGCACGTAATTAGGCCGCGGATTCTACCAGACAATGCTGATCGCGCAAGCTGTCGCTTCTACCGACCGTCTGCTAGGCTCCCGACCCAAAGCACCGCCCCCTGTAGGAGTGAGCCTGCTCGCGATAGCGATCTGTCATTCAATGTTTAAGTCGTCTGAAACACCGCTATCGCGAGCAGGCTCACTCCTACAAGATTATTTGCCTGATCCTTTTTACCGCCTGCTGATCGAGATCCCCCCGCGTGCCCGACGCCATTCTGCGCCTAGCCTTGCCCTCGCCCTTGCGCCGCCTGTTCGATTACCGCGCGCCGGCCGGGGTTCTGCGCGAGCAGTTGCACCCCGGCATGCGCTTGCGGGTGCCGTTTGGCCGGCGGGAGATGATCGGGATTCTGGTGGAAGTCACCGACACCAGCGAAGTCCCGGCGGAAAAGCTCAAACCCGCACTGGCGCTGCTCGACGCCACCCCGCCGCTGCCGCCCGCGCTGTTCAAGCTTTGTCTGTGGACATCGCAGTATTACCAGCACAGCCTGGGCGATACGTTGAGCTGGGCGCTGCCGGTGTTGCTGCGTCAGGGCGAACTGGCCGAACCCCGCCAGGAACGCTTCTGGTCTGCGGCCCCCGGGGCAAACCTCGATGACCCGCGTATCGCCCGCGCGCCGCGCCAGCGTGAAGCGTTGGCCACGCTGGCACAGCACCCCCACGGCGTCGCCCATCAGTTGCTGAGCAAATTGATGCTGAGCAAAGACAGCCTCGATCTGTTGCTGGCCAAAGGGCTGGTACACGTGGAAATCCGTAAGCATGCCCCTGGCGCCCGTCATGAACACTGGCTGGCGCAACCGGAATTGCCGCTCAATCCCGAGCAGCGTGCCGCTTATGAAGCGATTCGCGCCGGGTTCGACAGTTATCACGCGTTTCTGCTGGCCGGAGTGACGGGCAGCGGCAAGACTGAAGTCTATCTGCAGCTGATTCGCGAAACCCTTGAAGCCGGCAAACAGGCCTTGGTACTGATCCCGGAGATCAACCTTGGCCCGCAGACCCTGGCGCGTTTCGAACAGCGCTTCAACGCACGCATTGCGCTGATCCACTCGGCGGTCAACGACCGTGAACGCCTGGATGCCTGGCTCGCCGCCCGCGACGGCGACGCCGACATCATTATCGGCACCCGCTCCGCGCTGTTCACGCCGATGAAAAATCCCGGCCTGATCATTATCGATGAGGAGCACGACGGCTCCTATAAACAGCAGGAAGGCCTGCGCTACCACGCCCGTGATCTGGCACTGGTGCGCGCCCGGCAGGAAAACATCCCGATCGTGCTCGGCTCCGCCACGCCTTCGCTGGAAAGCCTGCACAACGCCTACACCGGCCGTTACGGGCTGCTGCGTCTGAACGAGCGCGCCGGTGGCGCCAAGCAACCGCGCTTTTTGCGTCTGGATGTGAAAAGCCGTCCGCTCGACAGCGGCATTTCCGGGCCGATGCAACAGGCCATCGGGCAAACGCTTGCTGCCGGCCAGCAGGTCCTGGTGTTCCTCAACCGCCGCGGTTTTGCCCCGACGTTGTTGTGCCACGATTGCGGCTGGATGTCCGAGTGCCAGCGCTGCGATGCGCGCATGACCGTGCACCAGCGCTCCGCTGAATTGCGTTGCCACCATTGCGGCTACGTCGAGCGCGTGCCTCGCCACTGCCCAAAGTGCAACAAGGTGGATCTGCGCCCGGTTGGCGCCGGGACGGAGCGCGCCGAAGAACGATTGGCCATCCTGTTCCCGGATTTTCCGGTGTTGCGGGTCGATCGCGACAGCACCTCGCGCAAGGACGCCATGAATCAATTGTTCGCGACCATCCAGAAAGGCCATCCGTGCATTCTGGTCGGCACGCAGATGCTTGCCAAAGGGCACCACTTTCCACGCGTGACACTGGTGTCGATTCTCGACGCCGACGGCGGATTGTTCTCCGGCGACTTCCGCGCCAGTGAGCGCATGGCGCAACTGATTGTGCAGGTCGCCGGGCGTGCGGGCCGGGCAGAAGAGCCGGGCCGGGTGATTATTCAGACGCATCTGGCCGACCATCCGTTGCTGGTGCAATTGACCGAACAAGGGTATTTCGCTTTCGCCGAGCAAGCGCTGAGCGAACGCCGCTCGGCCGGCCTGCCGCCGTTTGCGCACCTGGCACTGCTGAGGGCAGAGGCGCACAAGCCCGGGCAAGCTGAAAGTTTCCTCGATGAAGCGTGCAGCGAGGCAGAGCGTTTGTTGGTCGAGCAGAATCTGACCGGGATCGAATTGCTCGGCCCGGTACCGGCGCCGATGGAGCGTCGGGCCGGGCGATATCGCGCACAGCTGTTACTGCAAGCCTCCGCTCGCGCACCCTTGCATCGGCTGCTGGCCAGTTGGCTGCTGGCGCTGGAGCAAATGCCAAGCGGGCGTGCGGTGCGTTGGTCGCTGGATGTTGATCCGGTCGATTTGTATTGAGCTGAAGATTGCCTTCGCGAGCAGGCTCGCTCCCACAGAGGATCAGCGGTGACGCCAACTGTGTGTCATGCACAGAACCCTGTGGGAGCGAGCCTGCTCGCGAAAGCGGACTTTTTGTCACCACATATCCACAACCTGCCCGCTATAGTTGGCAAGCCCGCGTTCGCAACGGATAATGCCCAGTTTTTCCACCAGCGCACTGAAGCGCCGCCGCGCTTGCGGTCGAAAGAGAAGACCATGAAAGACACCATTCGCCAGCTGATCCAACAAGCCATCACCCAACTCGTCAACGAAGGTGTGTTGCCTGAAGGCCTGTCGCCGGCGATCCAGGTGGAAAACTCCCGCGACAAGAAAAACGGCGACTTCGCCAGCAACATCGCGATGATGTTGGCGAAACCCGCCGGCATGAAGCCGCGCGACCTGGCCGAGAAAATCATTGCCGCGCTGCCGGCCGACGAGAACGTCACCAAGGCTGAAATCGCAGGTCCCGGCTTCCTCAATTTCTTTCAGAACACCCAGGCGTTGGCCTCCCGCCTCGACGCCGCGCTGGCCGACGAACACATCGGCGTACGCAAGGCCGGTCCGGCTCAACGCACCGTGGTCGATCTGTCGGCACCCAACCTGGCCAAAGAGATGCACGTCGGCCATTTGCGCTCGACCATCATTGGCGACGGTGTTGCCCGCGTTCTCGAGTTCCTCGGTGACGACGTGATTCGGCAGAACCATGTCGGCGACTGGGGCACCCAGTTCGGCATGTTGATGGCTTATCTACAGGAAAACCCGATCACCAGCGATGAGCTGTCGGACCTGGAAAACTTTTACCGCGCCGCCAAGCAGCGCTTTGACGAATCCGCAGAATTTGCCGACCGCGCCCGTGGCCTGGTGGTCAAGCTGCAGGCGGGCGACGCCGAGTGCCTGGCTTTGTGGACGAAATTCAAAGACATCTCGCTGTCGCACTGCCAGAAAATCTACGAATTGCTAAACGTCAAACTGACCATGGCCGACGTGATGGGCGAAAGCGCCTACAACGACGACTTGATCAACGTGGTCAACGATCTCAAAGCCGCGGGCCTGCTGGTCGAGAGCAACGGCGCGCAGTGCGTGTTCCTCGACGAATTCAAGAATGCCGATGGCGATCCGCTGCCGGTGATCATCGTCAAGGCCGACGGCGGCTATCTGTATGCCACCACTGACCTTGCCGCCGTGCGCTATCGCAGCGGCAAGCTGAAGGCCGATCGCGCGCTGTACTTCGTTGACCAACGCCAGGCATTGCACTTCCAGCAAGTGTTCGCCGTGGCGCACAAGGCCGGGTTCGTGACGCACCCGATGCAAATGGAACACATGGGCTTCGGCACCATGAACGGCGCCGACGGCCGTCCGTTCAAGACGCGCGACGGCGGCACCGTGAAGCTGATTGATCTGCTGACCGAAGCCCAGGACCGCGCCTACACCCTGGTGAAAGAGAAGAACCCCGAGCTGGCCGAAGCCGAACTGCGCAATATCGCGAAGGTCGTCGGTATCGGCGCAGTGAAATACGCAGACCTGTCCAAGCACCGCACCAGCGACTACAGCTTCAACTTCGACCTGATGCTGAATTTCGAAGGCAACACCGCGCCGTACCTGCTGTATGCGTACACTCGTGTTGCCGGTGTATTCCGCAAACTCGGCAAGGACTTCAGCGAAGTCGAAGGGCAGATCGTTCTCGAAGCGGCGCATGAACATGAGCTGGCAACCAAACTGGCGCAGTTCGGGGAAGTGCTGAACAACGTTTCCGACAAAGGCACACCGCACATTCTGTGCACCTACCTGTACGATGTCGCTGGCCTGTTCTCCAGCTTCTACGAGAACTGCCCGATCCTCAGCGCTGAAACCCCGGCGCAAATGCAAAGTCGTCTGCGCCTCGCCGCGCTGACCGGCCGCACCCTCAAGCAAGGCCTGGAACTCTTGGGTCTGGAAACACTGGAGCGTATGTAAGTTGGCTGCCAAGAAAAAACCTGCACCCAAGCGTGGCGCCAGCCGTTACCAAGCTCCTGCAAAGCAACCGATCCCGGGTTGGCTGTGGATGGCGATCGGCCTGACGGTCGGTGCGTTCCTCGTGTTCCTGATGAAGCTGGAGCCGGGCAAGGGCAGCGAAAGCGTCAAGCGCGAGAAAATCGAGCAGCAGAAAGCGAGCAAGATCGCCGAGGCCAACAAGACGCCGCCGAGCCCGACGCAACCGGTGAAACCCAAGTACGACTTCTACACCTTGCTGCCGGAATCGGAAGTGATTGTGCCGGCGGATGCCGTGCCAGAGAAAACCCCGCCGACACCGGCCGTACCGACCACACCGGTGACGCCTGCGGAAGCGGCGAAAATCGACACCGCCCGTGCCCAGGCAGCCCTGGCCGGTATCACGCCGCCACCGGCCCCGCCTGTAGCGAAAGCGGCACCGGTGACCAAGTTTTTCCTGCAGGCCGGTTCGTTCCGCAAAGAGGCGGATGCCGACAAGGTTCGCGCACAGATCATTCTGTTGGGCCAGGCAGTGGCGGTTGAGTCCGGAACGGTCAAGGACGAGACGTGGTATCGGGTGCTGGTCGGACCATTCAGCAACCGTGAGCAGTTGACCACGGCGCAGAAACAGCTGGCCGGCGCGGGCTTCAGCAATCTTTTGCTACAACAACGCCAGAACCGCTGATTGTTATTGCTGGCGACCCAAATCTGAGGTGAGCCACAACCCTGTGGTGAGGGGATTTATCCCCGTTCGGCTGCGAAGCAGTCGTAAAACCGTTGTTCGCGGTGTATCCGATACGCCGCGATCGCAGCCTCCAGGGCCGCTTCGCGACCCAACGGGGATAAATCCCCTCGCCTCAGTCATCATTCGCCGCTCGTCTCTCTGCGCTCTCGCCGGTTGAAATCCTTTCCACCACCCCCATATGAGTTGGCATAAGGCATTTTCGCCCCGCTGCGTGGAGACTCTCCCTTGACCACCATCGTTTCAGTTCGCCGCCACGGCAAAGTCGTCATGGGCGGCGACGGCCAGGTTTCTCTCGGCAATACCGTGATGAAAGGCAACGCGAAGAAAGTTCGTCGCCTGTACCACGGGCAAGTCATCGCCGGGTTTGCCGGGGCCACCGCTGACGCCTTCACCCTTTTTGAACGTTTTGAAGGCCAGCTCGAAAAACATCAGGGTCACCTCGTGCGCGCCGCCGTCGAACTCGCCAAAGAATGGCGCACCGACCGCTCCCTCAGCCGCCTCGAAGCCATGCTCGCCGTCGCCAACAAAGATGCGTCGCTGATCATCACCGGCAACGGCGACGTCGTGGAACCTGAAGAAGGCCTGATAGCCATGGGTTCCGGCGGCGGCTACGCTCAAGCGGCTGCCAGCGCGCTGCTCAAGCGTACCGATCTGTCGGCCCGGGACATTGTCGAAACCGCGCTCGGCATCGCCGGCGACATCTGCGTATTCACCAACCATACCTTTACCATTGAGGAGCAGGACCTCGCAGAAGAAGCCTGATTCGGCGTTAACGCCACGGCTCACTTTTGCTTGAGGACCGCAAATATTATGTCCATGACTCCCCGTGAAATCGTCCATGAACTCAATCGCCATATCATCGGCCAGGACGATGCCAAGCGCGCCGTCGCCATCGCGCTGCGTAACCGCTGGCGCCGGATGCAACTGCCGGAAGAACTGCGCGTAGAAGTTACGCCGAAGAACATTCTGATGATCGGCCCGACCGGTGTCGGTAAAACCGAAATTGCCCGTCGATTGGCGAAGCTGGCCAACGCGCCGTTCATCAAAGTCGAAGCAACCAAATTCACCGAAGTCGGCTACGTCGGTCGCGACGTCGAATCGATCATTCGCGATCTGGCTGACGCGGCGATCAAACTGTTTCGCGAGCAGGAAATCACCAAGGTTCGCCATCGCGCGGAAGATGCCGCTGAAGAGCGCATCCTCGATGCGTTGCTGCCGCCTGCACGCATGGGCTTCAACAACGAAGACGCCGGGTCTTCAGCCGATTCCAACACTCGCCAACTGTTCCGCAAGCGTCTGCGCGAAGGGCAGCTGGATGACAAGGAAATCGAAATCGAAGTCGCCGAAATGGCCGGCGTCGATATCTCCGCGCCGCCTGGTATGGAAGAAATGACCAACCAGTTGCAGAGCCTGTTCGCCAACATGGGCAAGGGCAAACGCAAGAGCCGCAAACTCAAGGTCAAGGAAGCGCTGAAGCTGGTACGCGAGGAAGAAGCCGGGCGCCTGGTCAACGAAGAAGAGTTGAAGGCCCGAGCGCTGGAAGCGGTCGAACAGCACGGCATCGTGTTCATCGACGAAATCGACAAAGTGGCCAAGCGCGGCAATGTCGGCGGCGCCGATGTGTCCCGTGAAGGCGTGCAGCGCGACTTGCTGCCGCTGATCGAGGGCTGCACGGTCAACACCAAACTGGGCATGGTCAAGACCGACCACATCCTGTTCATCGCCTCCGGTGCTTTC
Organism: Pseudomonas sp. TMB3-21; assembly: GCF_054898145.1. NCBI lineage: Bacteria > Pseudomonadati > Pseudomonadota > Gammaproteobacteria > Pseudomonadales > Pseudomonadaceae > Pseudomonas > Pseudomonas sp. TMB3-21. The sequence continues at coordinate 1,220,236 of NZ_CM142718.1, forward strand.
CACTTGAGCAAGCCGAGCGACCTGGTGCCCGAACTGCAAGGTCGCCTGCCGATTCGTGTCGAACTCAAGGCGCTGACCCCGGGCGACTTCGAACGCATTCTCAGCGAGCCACACGCGTCGCTCACCGAGCAATATTGTGCGCTGCTGAAAACCGAAGGCCTGACCATCGAATTCAAGCCGGACGGCATCAAGCGCATTGCCGAGATCGCCTGGCAGGTCAACGAAAAGACCGAGAACATCGGTGCCCGTCGCCTGCATACCTTGCTCGAGCGTCTGCTGGAAGAGGTGTCTTTCAGTGCAGGTGATCTGGCCAGCGCGCATGACGAGAAAGCGATCATGATCGACGCGGAGTACGTCAACAGCCACCTGGGTGAATTGGCCCAGAACGAAGACCTGTCGCGTTATATCCTGTAGGACACATTTTGTGTGAGCGGCTTTTGTGGCGAGGGAGCTTGCTCCCGCTGGGTCGCGAAGCGATCCCGAAATCGGCGAATGCGGATAATCGAAAAAACCTCATTCGCCGGCTTTACGACTGCTGCGCAGCCGAGCGGGACGGTGCGACGATTCGACAAGCTCCCTCGCCACAGGATCACCCGCCACCCTCTCGACGGATGACCGGCTCATGCCCACCCAACTGCCCACCGACATCAAGCTGCACAAAGCTTCGAAAACCCTCTCGCTGAAATACGCGTCCGGCGAGGAACATCACCTGCCCGCCGAATTTCTGCGCGTGCATTCTCCCTCCGCCGAGGTCCAGGGCCACGGCAAACCCATCCTGCAATTTGGCAAGATCGGCGTCGGTCTGACCAAGGTCGAACCGGCCGGTCAGTACGCGCTGAAACTGACTTTCGACGACGGTCACGACAGTGGCCTGTTCACTTGGGAATACCTCTACCAGTTGGGCGTGCGTCAGGATGATCTGTGGAACGATTATCTTGCTGAACTGAAAGCCGCCGGAAAGACCCGCGATCCGAACGAGTCGATCGTCAAGCTGATGCTCTAACTCGAGCTTCTTGCCCATTAGGGCGCATTTTCTAACTCCATTTGCTTGAATGCCTGACCGCGAGGGCAGTCATCAGCCTGCTTGCGAAAAAAAACAAACTCGGGTAACCAATGGAGCTGGCAAGTTCCCTGCAGTGCTCTCTGAACTGAAAAGCAGCGGCAGAATCAACGGTCACCCCGAGCAGTAGTACCTGGCATTGGCTGTGTGACTACATGGCTGGATCCGGTACTCGTCTCAGGACAATGGAGCGTCGTAGATGAGTAAACAGAATAACGATGACTTGAAGTATCAGGCCTCGGAAAACACTCTCGGGCTGAATCCTGTCGTTGGGCTACGTGGAAAGGATCTACTGGCGTCTGCTCGGATGGTGCTCAGGCAAGCCATCAAACAACCGATTCACAGTGCCAGGCATGTTGCACATTTTGGCCTGGAACTGAAGAACGTGCTGTTCGGTAAATCCGAACTGCAACCCGCCAGCGATGATCGACGCTTTGCCGATCCGGCCTGGAGCCAGAACCCGCTCTACAAACGTTATCTGCAAACGTATCTGGCGTGGCGCAAGGAGCTTCACGAATGGGTCGACGACAGTAACCTGCCGCCCAAGGATGTCGCGCGCGGGCACTTCGTGATCAACCTCATGACTGAAGCCATGGCCCCGACTAATAGCGCGGCGAACCCGGCAGCGCTCAAACGCTTTTTTGAAACCGGTGGCAAGAGCCTGCTCGACGGCCTCTCGCACCTTGCCAAAGACCTGGTGCACAACGGCGGCATGCCCAGCCAGGTCAACATGGGCGCCTTCGAAGTCGGCAAGAGTCTCGGTGTGACCGAGGGCGCAGTGGTATTTCGCAACGACGTGCTGGAGCTGATCCAGTATCGCCCGATCACCGAGCAAGTGCATGAGCGGCCCTTGCTGGTGGTGCCGCCGCAAATCAACAAATTTTACGTATTCGATCTGAGCCCGGACAAGAGCCTGGCGCGCTTCTGCCTGCGCAACAACGTGCAGACGTTCATCGTCAGCTGGCGCAACCCGACCAAGGAGCAGCGCGAGTGGGGGCTCTCGACCTACATCGAAGCGCTCAAGGAAGCGGTCGACGTGGTCACCGCGATCACCGGCAGCAAAGACGTGAACATGCTCGGCGCGTGCTCTGGCGGCATCACCTGCACCGCCCTCCTTGGCCATTACGCGGCGATCGGCGAGAACAAAGTCAACGCCCTCACGCTGCTGGTCAGTGTGCTCGACACCACGCTGGACAGCGACGTTGCGCTGTTCGTCGACGAGCAGACCCTGGAGGCGGCCAAGCGCCATTCCTATCAGGCCGGGGTACTGGAAGGGCGCGACATGGCGAAAGTGTTTGCCTGGATGCGTCCCAACGACCTGATCTGGAATTACTGGGTTAACAACTACCTGCTCGGCAATGAGCCGCCGGTGTTCGACATCCTGTTCTGGAACAACGACACCACCCGGTTGCCCGCCGCGTTCCATGGCGACCTGATCGAGATGTTCAAAAACAATCCACTGATCCGTCCCAATGCACTTGAAGTGTGCGGCACGGCAATCGACCTGAAGCAGGTCACGGCGGACATCTTCTCTCTGGCCGGCACCAACGACCACATCACGCCGTGGAAATCCTGCTACAAGTCCGCGCAATTGTTTGGCGGCAACGTCGAGTTCGTGCTGTCCAGCAGCGGACATATCCAAAGCATTCTGAACCCGCCGGGCAACCCGAAGTCACGGTATATGACCAGCAGCGAAATGCCGGTCAAGGCCGAGGACTGGCAGGAAAACTCCACCAAGCACACTGACTCCTGGTGGCTGCACTGGCAGGTATGGCAAGCGGAACGTTCGGGCAACCTGAAGAAGGCGCCGACGAAACTGGGCAACAAGACTTACACGGTCGGCGAAGCTGCGCCGGGCACTTATGTACATGAGCGGTAACTGACACCCCGCGCCCCCTGTAGGAGCTGCCGCAGGCTGCGATCTTTTGATCTTGATTCAAACTTAATTCAAAAGATCGCAGCCTGCGGCAGCTCCTACAAGGGATTTGGGGCTGAATTCACCCACAGGGCCTGAAGCATGCCGCAACCGTTCATTTTTCGTACCGTCGACCTGGATGGCCAGACCCTCCGCACGGCGGTGCGCCCCGGCAAGCCTCATTTGACGCCCTTGCTGATTTTCAACGGCATCGGCGCCAACCTGGAGCTGGTGTTTCCATTTGTCGCAGCGCTGGACCCGGACCTCGAAGTCATTGCCTTCGACGTTCCCGGGGTTGGCGGCTCGTCGACGCCGAATCGACCGTATCGTTTTCCGGGCCTGGCCAAACTCACGGCGCGGATGCTCGACTACCTCGACTACGGCCAGGTCAACGTGATCGGCGTGTCGTGGGGTGGCGCCCTCGCCCAGCAGTTTGCCTACGACTATCCCGAGCGCTGTAAAAAACTGGTGCTCGCGGCCACGGCGGCGGGCGCGGTGATGGTGCCGGGCAAGCCGAAAGTCTTGTGGATGATGGCCAGCCCTCGCCGCTACATCCAGCCGTCCCACGTCATTCGCATTGCGCCGATGATCTACGGCGGCGCGTTCCGTCGCGATCCAACCCTTGCCGCGCGGCACGCGGCGAAAGTGCGCTCGGCGGGCAAGCTCGGCTATTACTGGCAACTGTTCGCCGGCCTTGGCTGGACCAGCATTCACTGGCTGCACAAGATCAATCAGCCGACGCTGGTGCTCGCCGGCGACGACGATCCGCTGATCCCGCTGATCAACATGCGCGTGCTGGCCTGGCGCATTCCCAACGCTGAGCTACACATCATTGATGACGGCCACCTGTTCCTGATCACCCGGGCCGAAGCGGTTGCTCCGATCATCATGCGATTCCTTCAGGAAGAACGGCAGCGCGCCGTCATGCATCCACACCCGGCACCACTGGGCAGTTAATCAACCCGTCATCGGTTCGGCAGGAAGCCGCACCGCGCAACAACCCGTTACAGCGTCTATGGTGTTCTGGTTCGGTGTGTTTGTTTTTGGCCTGAAGACGAAGGAGTGTTGAGTCATGCGCGACAGACCCGCAAGGGAGTCTCTAACGACGCCCGCCACGTATATCAATGCTCAGACTGCGATCACCGGTGTGCGTGGCCAGGATATGTTGTCGACGCTGCGCAGCGTCGCCGCCCATGGTTTGCGCAACCCGCTGCACACCGCTCGTCACGCCTTGAAACTCGGCGGTCAATTGGGTCGCGTCCTGCTCGGTGAAACCCTGCACCCGACCAATCCGCAGGACAGCCGCTTTGCCGACCCGGCGTGGAGCCTTAATCCGTTCTATCGTCGTAGCCTGCAGGCCTACCTGGCTTGGCAAAAGCAGGTAAAAAACTGGATCGACGAAAGCGACATGCCCCCGGATGACCGAGCTCGCGCGCATTTTGCTTTCTCCTTGCTCAACGACGCCATGGCACCGTCCAACACCTTGCTCAATCCGTTGGCGGTGAAAGAGATCTTCAACTCCGGCGGCAACAGCCTGGTGCGCGGCGTCAGCCACCTACTGGACGATTTCCTGCACAACGACGGCCTGCCCCGGCAGGTCAGCAAGCAAGCCTTCGAAGTCGGCAGAACGGTGGCGACCACGCCGGGCTCCGTGGTGTTTCGCAATGAAATGCTCGAGCTGATTCAGTACAAGCCGATGAGCGAAAAGCAGTATTCCAAACCGTTATTGATCGTGCCGCCGCAAATCAACAAGTACTACATTTTTGATTTGAGCCCGCACAACAGCTTCATTCAGTACGCCCTGAAAAACGGCCTGCAAACCTTCGTGATCAGCTGGCGCAACCCGGACATTCGTCATCGCGAGTGGGGTCTGTCGACTTACGTAGCCGCCGCCGAAGAAGCGATGAATGTGTGCCGGGCGATCACCGGCGCCCGCGAGGTTAACCTGATGGGTGCCTGCGCCGGAGGTCTGACCATCGCCGCACTGCAGGGACATTTGCAAGCCAAGCGGCAGCAACGACGGGTGTCCAGCGCAACGTACCTGGTGAGCCTGCTCGATAGCCAGATGGACACGCCTGCAAGCCTGTTCGCCGATGAGCAAACGCTGGAGGCGGCCAAACGTCGCTCGTATCAGAAGGGCGTGCTCGACGGTCGGGACATGGCCAAGGTGTTCGCCTGGATGCGCCCCAACGATTTGATCTGGAGTTATTTCGTCAATAACTACTTGCTGGGCAAGGAGCCACCAGCGTTCGACATCCTCTACTGGAACAACGACAACACGCGCTTGCCCGCCGCCCTGCATGGCGACCTGCTGGACTTCTTCAAGCACAACCCGCTGAGCCATCCGGGCGGTCTCGAAGTGTGCGGTACGTCAATCGACTTGCAGAAAGTCACGGTGGACAGTTTCAGCGTCGCCGGCATGAACGATCACATCACGCCTTGGGATGCGGTGTATCGCTCCACCTTGCTGCTCGGTGGTGAGCGGCGCTTCGTGCTGTCCAACAGCGGCCACGTGCAGAGCATCCTCAACCCGCCGTCTAACCCGAAAGCCACATATATCGAAGGCGCGAAACTCAGCAGCGACCCACGCGCCTGGTATTTCGACGCCAAGCCTGTCGAGGGCAGTTGGTGGCCGCAATGGCTGAGCTGGGTTCAAGAACGTTCGGGTGCGCAAAAGCCCACGCACATGGCGCTTGGCAATCAGAACTATCCACCGATGGAGGCTGCACCCGGTACTTACGTGCGGGTCCGCTGACGTGCAACAAACCATTAAGAAGACTGGATGAAAACACGCGACCGGATTCTCGAATGTGCTTTGCAATTGTTCAATCACAAGGGCGAACCGAACGTCTCCACTATGGAAGTTGCCAACGAAATGGGGATCAGCCCGGGCAACCTTTACTATCACTTTCACGGCAAAGAGCCGTTGATTCTCGGGCTGTTCGAACGCTTTCAGACGGAACTGGCGCCACTGCTGGATCCACCCCCGGATGTTGAACTGGCCCCGGAAGATTACTGGCTGTTTTTGCATCTGATCGTGGAACGGCTGGCTCAGTACCGGTTCCTGTTTCAGGACCTGTCGAACCTGGCGGGCCGTTTGCCGAAACTGGCGAAAGGGATTCGCAATCTGCTCAATGCGCTGAAACGTACGCTGGCGTCATTGCTGGCACGGTTGCAGGCTCGGGGGCAACTGGTCAGCGACACTCAGGCGTTGGGGCAACTGGTGGAGCAGATCACCTTGACGCTGCTGTTCTCGCTGGATTATCAGCGGATTCTGGGGCGTCAAGGCGAAGTGAGGCTGGTGGTGTACCAGATCATGATGCTAGTGGCGCCGCATCTGTTGCCAGCGGTGAAGGCGGCGACTGAGCAATTGGCCTTGCAGTATCTGGAAGAGCACGACTGACGAGCCCATCCCTACGCCCTGTAGGAGCTGTCGAGTGTAACGAGGCTGCGATCTTTTGACCGTGAAAATCAAAAGATCGCAGCCTTCGGCAGCTCGTACATGGATGGCGTGGTTCAAAAAAAACGCCCGACCTCTTCAGGCCGGGCGTTTTTTTGCCCTGAAAAATCAGGACTGACTGGTTGGCGTCGACGGAGTCGATGTCGAGTTTGCAGTCGGGCTTGCAGCTGTGGTCGGCGCAGCAGCCGAGTTGGTGGTGCTGGCCGAAGCGGCGGAGGCAGCCGCCGCCGGTTTTGCTGCTGCAGCTTTTGGTGCTGTGGGTTTTTTCACCGCTGGCTTTTTCGCTGTAGCAGGTTTTGCTGCCGGTTTGCTCGCCGGTTTCGCCGCTGCAGTTTTCGCAGCAGGCTTGGCGGCTGCAGGCTTGGCAGCTGCTTTCGTCGCTGGCTTGGGTGCTGCTTTTGCTGCGACCGATTTGGCGGCAGACTTGGCTGCCGGTTTCGCCGTAGCGGTTTTGGCGGCAACAGTCTTGGTCGCGGTTTTCGCTGCAGAGGCTGCCTTCGCGGCAGTCTTGGCAACCGGTTTGGCGACAGCCTTGGCCAATGGCTTGGCAGTTGCTTTGGTTGCAGGTTTGGCTGCAGCGGTCTTCGAGGCCACAGGCGCGACCTTGGCACCGGTGAGTTTCTCGATCTGCCGGGTCAGGGTATCAACCTTGCTGTGCAGGGCTTTGACTTCATTGCGGCTCGGAACGCCCAGGCGCGAAATGGCGCTGTTCAGACGCTTGTCGAACGCGCCTTCGAGCTCATCCCACTTGCCCATTGCGCGATCTTTCACGCCGCTCATGCGCGACTTGGCCGACGTTGCAGAATCTTTAGCGGAATCAACTTTATCGCCGACTGCGTTCTTGGCCAGTTTCTCGGCCTTCTCGCCGTCCTTAACCAATGTATCGAAGAGCTTGCTGCCGTCAGTGTCGATCTTCGAGTACACGCCTAAACCAGCCAGCCAGATTTTGCGGGAATAGTCTTCGACTTTCCCAATCCACGAGCTGCCTTCTTTATCTGCGTTCTTTTTACCAGCCATCCCGTTCTCCTTAAGATTTACGCGCGACGCGTTCGAGCAATGCCGTCAGTTCATCGAGCTTAGCAGAGAGTGTCTCCACGTCATGTTTAGACGGAATGCCGATACGATTCAAGGCAGTTGCAACACGCGAGTCAAATGCCTTCTCGACCTTGTCGAGTTGAACTTCGACCTTGCCCTTGAAAGTACTCACTTCACTCTTCGCGTCATCGATCTCGGCGTTAGCGGCTTCAAGTTTTTCAGCCACTACTTTTTTGCCTTCCTTTTCAACAGTTTGACCAGCCTTGATCAACTCCTGGAAGTACTCGCTGCCCTCTTGGCCGACCTTGGTGTAAGCGCCCAGGCCTGCCAGCCAGATCTTGCGGGCATAGGATTTGACGTCGCTTCGAGCAGTGGTCGATGCGTCGATTTTTTTCTTCAAAATAACTTTGGCCATGGTGCACCTCACGCGCAGAAGGATTGAGGAACTGCCCGTGAAAGTGTCGGGCTCAGGCACAAAGTAGGGGGAATAATTAGAAACGGCACCCTAACAACTGACGTGAACGGTGGGTGCACCGCAAAACAAATGTAGGAGTGAGCCTGCTCGCGATAGCGGTGTGTCAGTCAACATTGATGTCGGCTAATACACCGATATCGCGAGCAGGCTCACTCCTACAGAGGGGAGCGCATTTTAATTGGAGATCAGACCAACGCTTTATCCAGGGCCTTCTCGATCTCGGACTTGATCGTGCCGCTCATGGCCGACATCAATAGGCCGAGTTCAACATCTACCCTGATCAAATCCTCACTGACGTGCACTGCCCCTTTGACGCCGGAGCGCTTGAGATTAAGAGTGTCACCGGACCATTGCGGCTCCAGGCCGTATTGCTCGGAGAGTTTCTGCGCCAACTTGTCGGCCTTCTCGCGGGCCGCTTCCTTGCCCAGGTCGTGAGTACGTTCAACACTGATACGGGCCATTGCATGACTCCTGCTAAATAAATACTTCCTGAGCATCTTGACCGCCACTGCGGCAAAACGTCCGGATGGTTGCCTATCTTACCTGCAGCCTTGCCAAGACAAAGCAGGCCACCGGGATTAGAATGTCCCGCATTCTCTTTTGGTGACAGCGATATGACTGATCAGCGCAAAGGCAGCGATGCCGAACCCACCACTCACTTCGGCTTCAAAAACGTTCCGGAAAGCCAGAAAGCGGAAAAAGTCGCTGAGGTGTTCCACTCCGTCGCCGCCAAATACGACTTGATGAACGACCTCCTGTCGGGCGGCATGCACCGTTTGTGGAAGCGCTTCGCGATCGAGCTGTCGGGCGTTCGCACCGGCAACCGGGTGCTGGATATCGCCGGCGGCACGGGCGATCTGACCAAAAAATTCTCGCACCTCGTCGGCCCGACCGGCCAGGTGGTACTGGCTGACATCAACGAATCCATGCTCAAGGTCGGTCGCGACCGTCTGCTGGATCTGGGCGTGGCCGGCAACGTCGAATTCGTTCAGGCCGACGCGGAAAAACTGCCGTTTCCGGACAACCATTTCGACTGCGTGACCATCGCCTTCGGCCTGCGCAACGTAACGCACAAGGAAGACGCCCTGCGTTCCATGCTGCGCGTACTCAAGCCGGGCGGCCGCCTGCTGGTGCTGGAGTTCTCCAAACCAACCAACGCGCTGATGTCCAAAGCCTACGACGCCTATTCGTTCGCCTTCATGCCCTTGATGGGCAAGCTGATCACCAACGACTCGGAAAGCTACCGCTACCTGGCCGAATCGATCCGCATGCACCCGAACCAGGAAACCTTGAAGTCGATGATGGTCGAGGCCGGTTTCGACCGCGTCACGTACCACAACATGACCGCAGGCATTGTCGCCTTGCACCGCGGCATCAAGCCCTGATGTTGCTGGCCGGGCTGCTCGCCAGCGTTGAACTCGGTGTAAACCGCGTGCTGCGTCTCGACAGCACCGCGCTGCCGCGTCTGGCGCATTTGAGCGGCAAAGTGATTGCGGTCGAATGCCGCAGCCCGGCGCTCAACGTGTTCATCCTGCCGAGCGATGAAGGCCTGATGCTCGCGTCGCAATGGGAGTCCGGCGCCGATTGCACATTGCGCGCCCCGGCCTCGAGCCTGCTCAAACTGGCGCTGAGCAAAGACAAGACCGCCGTCCTGCATGGCCCGGAGGTCGAACTCGATGGCGACAGCGGCGTGCTCCTGGAGCTGGCGGCCATTCTTCAGGACCTCGAGCTGGACTGGGAGTACGAACTCTCGCGCTGGCTCGGCCCGATCGCTACACCTCTGGTGGGCGGTCACCTGCGCAGCCGCGCTCGCTGGTATCAGCAGGGTTTTACCGCCCTCGGCCAGAACCTCGGCGAATACCTGGCCGAAGAGTCGCGCACCCTGGTGGGCCAGCGCGAAGCCGAAGCCCGTTTCAGTGAACTGGACCAGATCAAACTCGATCTGGAACGTCTCGAGGCGCGCTTCGAGCGCCTTTCCCGATCCCTCGACCCAAGCGATAACGCATGAAGCTGCTTGCCGTCCGCCGTTTGTTGCGCATTCAGCGCGTTGTGATCCGCTACCGCCTCGACGACTTGCTGTTCGCGTTGCCGTTGCCGTGGTTCCTGCTGGCGCTGCGCTATGCGCTGCCGTGGCGCTGGTTTCCGCGCAAAACGCTGGAGCTCAGCCGCGGTGCGCGCCTGCGCCTGGCTTTGCAGGACCTCGGGCCGATCTTCATCAAGTTCGGGCAGATTCTGTCCACGCGCCGCGACCTGCTCCCCGAAGACATCGCCGATGAACTGATGATGTTGCAAGACCGCGTGCCGCCGTTCGATTCGCAAGTGTCCATCAGGCTGATCGAAGAACAACTGGGCAAAAAGATCAGCGAAGTGTTCAGCCGTTTCGACGTTGAACCACTGGCCTCGGCCTCGGTGGCACAGGTTCACGCGGCGCAGTTGAAAACCGGTGAAGAGGTCGTGGTCAAGGTGATTCGACCGGGCCTGAAACCGATCATCGCGCAGGATCTGGCGTGGCTGTTCATTCTCGCCCGCGCCGCCGAAAAACTTTCAGCCGACGCTCGCCTGCTGCACCCGGTCGACGTGGTGCAGGACTACGAAAAAACCATCTACGACGAACTTGACCTGCTGCGCGAGGCGGCCAACGCCAGCCAGTTGAAGCGCAACTTCGAAGGTTCGCCGCTGCTGTACGTGCCGCAAGTCTATTGGGACTGGTGTCGGCCGAAAGTGTTGGTGATGGAGCGCATCTACGGCATTCAGGTCACCGACCTCGCGACGCTGGCCGATCAACGCACCGACATGAAAATGCTCGCCGAACGCGGCGTGGAGATCTTCTTCACCCAAGTGTTCCGCGACAGCTTTTTCCACGCCGACATGCACCCCGGCAACATCTTCGTCAGCACCGTGAACCCGTGGAGCCCGCAGTACATTGCCATCGATTGCGGCATCGTCGGCAGCCTCACGCCAGAAGATCAGGATTACCTGGCGCGCAACCTGTTTGCGTTCTTCAAGCGTGATTACCGGCGCGTCGCGCAATTGCACATCGACTCCGGCTGGGTGCCTGCAGAGACCAAACTCAACGAATTCGAAGCGGCGATCCGCACGGTTTGCGAGCCGATCTTCGAAAAACCGTTAAAAGATATTTCCTTCGGCCAGGTGTTGATGCGCCTGTTCCAGACCGCTCGACGCTTCAACATGGAAGTGCAACCGCAGCTGGTGCTATTGCAGAAAACCTTGTTGAACATAGAAGGCCTGGGTCGTCAGCTGTACCCGGACCTTGATCTGTGGAACACCGCGCAGCCGTTCCTCGAACGCTGGATGCGCGAGCGCGTCAGCCCGAAAACCTTGCTCGGCAACGTGCAGAGCCAGTTCGAGCAGTTGCCGCACCTGGCCAACATGGCGCGTGACCTGCTCGAACGCATGTCGCAACCGCACGCCTACGACCCGCCACCACCCTGGCATCGACGCCGTGACGACTGGTTCCTGCGCCTGCTCGGCACCGCGCATCTGGCCGGCGGTGCGGTACTGGCGATCGGCGGCCCGTTGAACGAACTGGCTTACTGGCCGGCAGCAATCATGATGGCGGTGGGTTTGTATCTGGTCGTGCGTCGATAGCACGAATGAGCTGCAAGCGATAAGCTTCAAGCTTCAAGCCCTTTGGCCACACGACGCAGATTGTTTTTTACTTGCAGCTTGAAGCTTAGAGCTTGGGGCTGCTTCAGGAACTGAAGATGAACAACTGGCTGGACGAGATCAAGTGGGACGCTGACGGCCTGGTGCCAGCGATCGCTCAGGATCACAAAACCGGGCGCGTCCTGATGATGGCGTGGATGAATCGTGAAGCCCTGCAATTGACGGCGGACGAAAACCGCGCCATTTACTGGTCACGTTCCCGTGGCAAGCTGTGGCGCAAGGGCGAAGAGTCCGGCCACGTACAGGTCTTGCACGAGATGCGCCTGGACTGTGACGCCGATGTGATCATTCTTATGGTCGAGCAGATCGGCGACATTGCCTGCCACACCGGCCGCCAGAGTTGCTTCTATCGTGTCTTCGAAAACGGCGACTGGAAAACCGTCGACCCGGTGCTCAAAGACCCGCACGCCATTTATAGCGCAGGACACACTCATGAGTGACACGCTGACCCGTCTGGCAGAAGTGCTGGAAGAGCGCAAGGGCGCCGCCGCCGACAGTTCGTACGTCGCCAGCCTTTATCACAAGGGCCTGAACAAGATTCTGGAGAAAGTCGGCGAAGAGTCGGTCGAAACCATCATTGCCGCCAAGGACGCCGCCATCAGCGGCGACTGCAGCGATGTGATCTACGAGACCGCCGATTTGTGGTTCCACAGCATGGTCATGCTTGCCCAGCTGGGGCAGCATCCGCAGGCTGTGCTCGATGAACTTGACCGTCGCTTCGGTCTGTCCGGACACGCCGAGAAAGCCTCGCGCCCGTCCGCCTGAACAACTATTTGAGAGGAGCAGCACCATGGGCATTTTTGACTGGAAACACTGGATCGTCATCCTGGTAGTTGTCGTGCTGGTGTTTGGCACCAAAAAGCTGAAAAACCTCGGCACTGACGTCGGCGAGTCGATCAAGGGCTTCCGCAAAGCCATGAACGATGACGAAAAACCGGCCGACCCGACCGTGACCCCGGCGCAACCGGTGCCGCCTGCTCAGCCTGTTCATCCACAGGCCGCCCAGCCGGTGAACCCGCCGCACACCATCGACGTGCAGGCGCAGAAAGTCGAAGAGCCAACCCGCAAAGACGTGTGAGCACTGACTAATGTTTGGTATCAGCTTCTCTGAACTGCTGCTCGTCGGCCTCATCGCCCTGCTGGTGCTGGGCCCTGAGCGTCTGCCGGGTGCTGCGCGCACAGCCGGCCTGTGGGTCGGCCGTCTGAAGCGCAGCTTCAACGCGATCAAACAGGAAGTTGAGCGTGAAATCGGTGCTGACGAGATCCGTCGGCAACTGCACAACGAACACATTCTGTCGCTGGAGCAGGAGGCGCGGAAGATTTTCACGCCGACTCAGCAGGAGCCCACGCCGGTGCCACCGGTCGAGCCCGTGGCCCCGCAGACCATTCACGCGCCGAAACCTGACGCTGCGCCTGTCACGGCGCCGGTGGTGACCGCTGTTGAACCCGCGCCCTCAGCGCCCTCCACCGCGCCCGTCACCCCGGCGCCTCACGATACCCCTTTGCCGCCGCGAGCCCCATGAGCGACCTTCCTGAAAACGACCAGCACATGCCGCTGGTGTCGCACCTCACCGAACTGCGTACTCGACTGCTGCGCTGCGTAGCGGCGATCTTCATCATTTTCGCCGGGCTGTTCGCCTTCACCCAGCAGATTTACACCTTTGTCTCCACGCCGTTGCGCCAGTATTTGCCCACCGGCGCGACGATGATTGCTACCGATGTGTCGTCACCGTTCCTCACGCCGTTGAAGCTGACCATGATGGTCTCGCTGTTCCTGGCGATTCCGGTGATCCTGCATCAGATCTGGGGCTTCATCGCGCCAGGCCTGTACAAGCATGAAAAGCGCATTGCGGTGCCGCTGCTGATGTCGAGCATTCTGCTGTTCTACACCGGCATGGCGTTCGCCTATTACCTGGTTTTCCCGTTGATCTTCCAGTTCTTCGCCGCCGCCACCCCGGCCGGCGTGGAAATGATGACTGACATCGCCAGCTACCTCGATTTCGTCATGACGCTGTTCTTCGCCTTCGGCGTCGCCTTTGAGATTCCGGTGGCCGTGGTCTTGCTGGTATGGATCGGCGTGGTCAATGTCGCCTACTTGAAGAAGATTCGCCCCTACGTGATCATCGGTTGCTTCGTGGTGGGCATGATCCTGACCCCGCCGGACATTTTTTCGCAGACGCTGCTGGCGGTGCCGATGTGGATGCTGTTCGAGATCGGCATCCTGTTTAGCAGTCTGATCAGCAAACGCGGTGATCATCCTGACGATCAGCCGGTCGACGACCCCAACGATCAGCCTCCTGCGACTCAAGCGTGAACCTGCTGCTGCTCGAAGAGGCCGATTTCATTGCGGCTGACCGGGTGATCCTGCGGGATCGACGGTTGACGCACATGCAGGAAGTCCATCGCTGCGAAGTCGGGGACAGCATGCGCGTCGGGCGCATCGGCGGCCTGATGGGCTCGGCTGAAGTGCTACACCTGGCCGCCGATGAAGCCGAACTGCGCGTCACGCTTGATCAGTCACCACCCGCCAAGCTGCCACTGACGCTGATCCTGGCCCTGCCACGCCCGAAAATGCTGCGCAGGGTGTTTCAGACGGTCGCGGCCATGGGTGTGCCGCGCATCGTGCTGGTGAACAGCTATCGCGTCGAGAAGAGCTTCTGGCAGACGCCGTTCCTTGAGCCCGAGGCAATTCGCGAGCAGTTGATACTGGGCCTCGAACAGGCGCGAGACAGCGTGCTGCCGGAAATCGTCATCGAGAAGCGCTTCAAACCGTTCGTTGAGGATCGCTTGCCGGCGATGGCGGAAGGCACGCTCGGTTTGGTCGGCCACCCTGGCAAGTACCCGCCCTGCCCGCGCGGGCTGGACGAACCTGTGACCCTCGCCATCGGTCCGGAAGGCGGCTGGATTCCTTACGAAATCGACCTGCTGGGCAAATCCGGCCTTCAGCCGGTGCAACTGGGCGAACGCATCCTGCGCGTCGAAACCGCCGTCACCGCGTTGCTCGCTCGCCTGTTCTGACTATCTCAATACCTTTAGCAACTGGCGCAGCCTGCGTCCGGCCGCGCAGCAGTCTTTTGTCCACCTCTGTAGTGGTTCAGGGAAATTGTGCAATCAGGGTTAGACGGCTGCTGCGCAGCCGAACGCAGGCTGCGCCAGCTGCTACAAGGATGACGTCCGTCGTGAAGTCCGGGGACTTTCTACAGAATCCCACCCATGGGCCGATACAGCTTCCATAAAAACCAATTTGTGGTCTGTGGGAGTTGCAGCAATGTACGGATGGCTAGCCGAGAAACTGGGAAACGTCAGCGTTAATCGCAAACTGGGGATCGGCTTCGGTCTGGTGCTGCTGTTGACGTTATTGATCACCTTCACCGGCTGGACCGGTTTAGGCGAGGTGATGAGCCGCGGTGACAAGCTGGGCTTTATCTCCAGCCTCAACGACCTCAGCAAAGAGCTGCGCATCGCCCGCCAGGCTTACGAAATGCGCCGTGGCGAACAGGGCCCTGAGGAGGTCAATCAGCTACTGGGTAAACTCGACAGCGGACTGAATACCGCACGCACGCTGATCGAACAACCGTCAGACATCGCTTTGATTGACCAGCAACTGGCCGCCGTAAGCGAATACAAGCGTGCGTTCGGCGCGATGACACAGGCCAGCGCACAGCGTGAAGACGCCCGCAGCAAGCTCGGCGCTGCTGCCGATAATGCCGTGGCGAAGATCGCGGAGATCGAGAAATCCATGCTGCAAGGCGACAACATTGCGCAGTTCAACAGCGTGGTCGACCTGAGCAAACAACTGCAGCAAGCGCGCTACCAGGTCCGTGGCTACACCTATAGCGGCCGGGCCGACGCTGAACAACCGGCCCTCGACGCTATCGACGCTGCGCTGAAAACCCTCAGCAGCCTGACGACCAGTCTTCCGGAGGAATTCGCCGCCAACCTGCAACAGTCCGGCGAATCGTTGAAGACTTATCGCGCCGCCGTCAGCCAGTTCCGCGACTCCCAAACCGCCAATGCCGCCGCCCTCAAAAGTATGAGCGCGCAAGGCGATGTCCTGATTGATGCCAGCACGAAACTCACGGTTTCACAGACCGTCGTGCGTGATACCGACGCGGCCCATGCCAAGAACATGCTGATGTGGGCCACCGGCCTGGCGCTGGTTATCAGCCTTTTCGCGGCATGGTTCATCACTCGCCAGATCGTCACGCCACTGAACGAAACGCTTAAGGTGGCCGAGCGCATCGCGGCCGGCGATTTGACGCACAACCTGGCGTCGCAACGCCGTGACGAACTCGGCCAGTTGCAACGCGCGATCCAGAGCATGACGGAAGGCCTGCGCGTACTGATCAGCGGGATCGGCGAGGGTGTCACCCAGATCGCCAGCGCGGCCGAAGAGTTGTCCGCCGTGACCGAGCAGACCAGCGCCGGGGTCAATAGCCAGAAGATCGAGACCGATCAGGTCGCGACTGCCATGAACGAAATGACCGCCACCGTGCAGGAAGTCGCGCGCAACGCCGAAGAAGCGTCCGAAGCGGCTGCCGCTGCAGATCAGCAAGCCCGCGAGGGTGACAAAGTGGTGGGTGAAGCCATCGCACAAATCGAGCGTCTGGCGCTCGAAGTCGGCAACTCCACCGAAGCCATGGGGCATCTCAAGCGCGAGAGCGACAAGATTGGCAGCGTCCTCGACGTGATCAAATCCGTGGCCCAGCAGACTAACCTGCTGGCGCTCAACGCGGCGATTGAAGCAGCGCGCGCCGGTGAGGCTGGACGCGGTTTTGCGGTGGTCGCCGACGAAGTCCGCAGCCTCGCCCAGCGCACACAGAAATCCACGGAGGAAATCGAAGAACTCATCATCGGCCTGCAAACCGGCACCCAGCAAGTGGCGACCATCATGGACAACAGCCGTACCCTGACCGACAGCAGCGTCGAGCTGACCCGTCGGGCCGGCGGCTCACTGGAAAACATCACGCGCACGGTATCGGCGATTCAGTCGATGAACCAGCAGATTGCCGCCGCTGCTGAACAGCAGACCGCAGTAGCTGAGGAGATAAACCGTAGCGTGCTGAATGTCCGTGATGTGTCCGAGCAGACCTCGGCCGCCAGCGAAGAGACGGCGGCTTCCAGCATTGAGTTGGCGCGGTTGGGTACGCATTTGCAGACGCTGGTGGGCAGGTTCAAGGTTTGAAGTGATTCAAAGATAATCAGCCAAAAAAAACCCCGCTTTCGCGGGGTTTTTCATTTTCTTCATGCCAACTGAGGCTGAGCACTTATAGGTCTGAGTGGCAGCAGCGGCGCATGGGGATCGGCGGTCACCGATTTACGCCAGGTTTCCAGCCACTCCGGATGACCTTCGTTCCAGATCTGCTCATGCAGACGACCCAACGCCACAGGATCGCTCAACAACTGCACACGCTCGTCGTTGGTCAGGCTTTCCGGCCCGACTTTCAAAGCGTGACGAACCCGTTCTATCCGCAGCCATTCGATCGGCTCGGCTTCACGGTGACGAGAAGTCGCCAGCGAGCACGCCAGAGCGTTCTGCTGAGGATCGACGACCGAGCGGACAAAGCCGTCTTTCAACGCGTGATAGCGGTTTTCGTGCGTGTACTTGTCAGTGTCGATAAGTGCCTGTGGCGGATTGTATTCCTCAGGGATCAGGAACAGGCTCTCGTCACGGGACTTGAGGCCCAAGCCAACGCGGCTGGAGATCACCGACACCGGAATCGACAACATCAGCGAACCGACGATCGGCACCAGCCACCACAGGAAGCTCGGGTTCAGCCAAATCACCAGCAGCGCCCAGAAGAAACCCAGCAGCGTTTGCGGACCGTGGCGTTTAACCGCTTCGCTCCATGGCGTCGAGTCGTCGTCACGCTGTGGCGAGTTCCAGGTCGCGGCCCAGCCGAGGAACGCGGCGAGCACGAAACGGGTGTGGAAAATCATCCGCACCGGCGCCAGCAGCATGGAGAACAGCATCTCCAGCAGCATCGACAGCGTCACCTTGAACTTGCCGCCGAACTCTTTCGCGCCCTTGGCCCAGATCAGGATGATGCTCAGCAATTTCGGCAGGAACAGCAGCACGATGGTCGTCGAGAACAGCGCGATCGCCTTGTCTGGATGCCATTGTGGCCACAGCGGATAAAGCTGACGCGGCTCCAGGAAGTACTGCGGCTCCATCAGCGTGTTGACCGCGAGCAATGCCGTCGACAACACGAGAAAGAAGAACCACAACGGTGCCGACAGGTAAGACATCACGCCGGTCAAAAACACCGCACGGTGCACAGGGTGCATGCCTTTGACCAGGAACAGGCGGAAGTTCATCAGGTTGCCGTGGCACCAGCGACGGTCACGCTTGAGTTCGTCCAGCAGGTTTGGCGGCAGTTCTTCATAGCTGCCCGGCAAGTCATAAGCGATCCACACGCCCCAACCGGCACGGCGCATCAGCGCAGCTTCGACGAAGTCGTGGGACAGAATTGCACCGGCGAACGCACCTTTACCCGGCAACGGCGCCAAAGCGCAGTGCTCGATAAACGGCTTCATGCGGATGATCGCGTTATGGCCCCAATAGTGCGATTCGCCCAGCTGCCAGAAGTGCAGACCGGCAGTGAACAGCGGGCCGTATACGCGCGTCGCGAATTGCTGCATGCGTGCGTACAAGGTGTCCATGCCCGACGCACGCGGCGCCGTCTGGATGATCCCGGCGTCCGGCGTGGCTTCCATCAAGCGCACCAGACTGGACAGGCAATCGCCGCTCATCACCGAGTCGGCGTCGAGCACGACCATGTACTTGTAGTCGCCGCCCCAGCGACGGCAGAAGTCGTCGAGGTTACCGCTTTTGCGTTTGACGCGACGACGACGACGACGATAGAAGATCTTGCCGAAGCCTTTGGCCTCACGGCAGACATCCAGCCACGCCTGCTGCTCGGCAACGCAAATGTCGGCATCGTTACTGTCGCTGAGTACAAAAAAGTCGAAGCGGTCCAGGTTGCCCGTGGCCGCGACTGACTCGAACGTCGCCCGCAAACCGGCGAACACCCGTGGCACGTCTTCGTTGCAGATCGGCATTACCAGTGCGGTGCGCGCGTCCTTGGGAATCGGCTCGTTGCCGGCACTTTTACCGGAAATACGGTATTTGTCATGACCGGTGAGCAACTCGAGGAAGCCCATCAATGCCGTCCAGAAACCGGCCGATACCCAGCAAAACAAAATCCCGAACAGAATCAGGATGCTGGTTTGCAGCGCATACGGCAGCACTTGCGTAACGGTCTGCAGGAACGGCTGGTGCATGATCTCGTCGAGACTGACGAACGACCAGCCCTGATACGGCATGATGCCTTTCATGTACCAGCCCGCGACGATAGTCTGCCCCAGCATCAGGACCAGCAGAATATAGCGACGGATGGAGCCAACCGTGCGCCAGCGGGCGGCCGGCAACACGTTCTCATCCTTTGGCAGCGGCGGCGGATTGGTACGGCCGGTCAGCCGACGCCAGCCGCGCACCAGGATATTGGTGCGCCACGGCTCCGGCACGACTTTGGTCCGACGGATCGGCGGCGTGGCCTTGAGAACCACGCGACCGCTGGCATCCATCGCCAGCATTTCCGCTTCTTCGAGTTCTTCGGCGGTATTCAAGGTCAAACGTTTGCCGACCGAAGCTTGAGCAGCCTCAACCGGAGCGTCAAACGTCGAGGACGACAGACGCTGGTGCAGTTCACTGAATGACTGGCAGCCCGCGAGTTCCGCGCGCTGCTCGTCGGTCATCGGTAGATGCGCCAGATACTCGGCAAGAGTCTCTGGCTGTACTTGAGAATTACTCATCGGCAGGCAACTGGTAGCTCCAGGTCTCGGTCAGGACTTCTTCAGTCGGTGCCGATTCCGGTGTGGCTGGGGCCGCTTCGGCAGCGACTGGCTGCTTGGCGTCTTTGTTGTCCTGTTCCTTGGTAGCGGCGACTGGCTTGACTTCAGCCTGTTTGGCTTCGGCGAGCTTGGCTTCCTTGTCCTCTTTCTCCTGCTGCTTGGCAGCAACCTTGTCGGCCTTGGCAACGGAGGAATTGGAGGTCGGCAGCGTCTTGGCCAGATCGGCCGTGACAATGTTCTTGACCAGTGCAGCACGCATCTCGGTGGCCTTGCTCGGGTCCTTGATCTTCATGCGCAGGGTCAGGCGCCAGCCTTTGGTGTCCGGGTTGTAACGAACACTGTTCTCGACCAGTTCGGCGTTATCGCCAACGCTGACCTGACTGCGAACGTCGGTGTCTGCCGGCAATGCCAACAGCGACGGGCCTTCAAAGTCGACCAGATAAGCAACGCTGCCATCCGGCTGACGGATCAGGTTGGACTGTTTGACGTCACCGGTGGAGCGCAGAGTCTGTTTCACCCAGGCGCTGTCCGGAGCGTGCAGCGCAGCTTCGTCGATGGTCCAGTGCATGCGGTAGGCAACGTCGAGCGGCTGGCCTGGCTCAGGCAGTATTTCCGGGCTCCAGAAAGCAACGATGTTGTCGTTGGTTTCGTCGGCGGTCGGAATTTCCACCAGGTCTACAGAGCCCTTGCCCCAATCGCCTTTCGGTTCGATCCACGCACTCGGGCGCTTGTCATAGCGATCATCGAGGTCTTCGTAGTGACTAAAGTCACGGCCACGCTGAAGCAGACCGAAACCACGCGGGTTCTCGATGGAGAAGTTGCTCACAGAGAGATGTTTAGGATTGTTCAGCGGACGCCAGATCCACTCGCCGTTGCCGGCATGAATCGACAGACCGCTGGAGTCGTGCAGCTCTCGACGATAGTTGAGCACCTTGGACGGCTGATTGGCGCCGAACAGGAACATGCTGGTCAGCGGCGCGACGCCAAGCTTGGTGACCTTGTCACGCAGGAACATCCGCGCCTTGACGTCGACGACGGTGTCGCTGCCAGGACGCAGGGTCAGGCGATAAGCACCGGTAGCGCGAGGCGAATCCAGCAGCGCGAAAATCACCAGGTGCTTGTCGCCCGGCTTCGGCTGTTGAATCCAGAACTCGGTGAAACGCGGGAATTCTTCGCCGGACGGCAAAGCGGTATCGATGGCCATACCGCGAGCGGACAGACCGTAGGTGTGCCCCTTGCCGACAACGCGGAAATAACTCGCGCCAAGCATGGTCATGATTTCGTCTTGCTTGTCGGCCTTGTTGATCGGGTAAAGCACACGGAAACCGGCGTAACCCAGTTGCTCAGTGGCTTTCGGATCGAATTGCACATCGCCGAAATCGAAACGAGTAGGGTCGTATTTGATTTCCTGGACGCTGTTTGCGGTGATTTCGTTGATTTTCACCGGCGTATCGAAATGCATACCCTGGTGATAGAACGACAGCTTGAACGGGGTTTTCTGATCGGCCCATTCAGCTTTTTCGGTGCGGAAACGAATTTTCTGATAGTCCGCAAATTTCATTTCGCGGAATTCGTTTGGCAGATTACTGCGCGGGGCTTCGTACTTCTGCCCGGCCAGCTCTTTTGCCTTGACCGACACATCCTCCAGATTGAATGCCCAAAGCTGGCCGGCGCTGAGCAGGCAGAGCAGAGCAGAGCCCGCTACCAGAGCGCTTCGGAACCGTTTGGCAGTCAATTTTGGTGCATTACAGGGACTAACAATCACGAGCAACCCTCGCCGAAAACAGATCAAAAAACCAACGGCCAGTTAAAGTGCCAGCTCGGTGTGCGGTTCAAAAAACCGACCTTGCCAGCGACTCTTGCCAAGTTGGCGAGCATTGTTCCGACTCCCATGGGGCAAAATGATTCCCCAACAGGCCCAGGACAAGTCTCTACCTAAGTCAAAAACGGACCAACGAACGCCGATCCCCGTAGCGCGCGATTATCTAGCAGGCTGCGTTACAACGCATCAGGCGCCAGCAAGTATTTTTCGCGAAAAAACCCTGTTTTCAGGCGAAAAACGCTTAAAAAGTTGTTTCAAGCGCTTTCAGGTCTGCAACAGGAAGGTGACCGGGCCGTCGTTGACCAGATGCACCTGCATATCCGCGCCGAATCTACCTGATGCCACAGTGCCATGCACCTGTTTCGCTTTGCCTAATAGATAGTCGAACAACTCCTCCCCCAAGGCCGGAGGGGCAGCCGTGGAAAAACCCGGTCGCAGCCCGCTTTTGGTGTCGGCGGCCAAGGTGAACTGAGAGACCAGCAGCAACCCACCGCCGACATCCGCCAAGGACAGATTCATCTTGCCCTCGGCGTCACTGAACACACGATAGTTAAGCAGCTTATGCAAAAGTTTGTCGGCGCTGGCCGGCGTGTCTGCGGGTTCGACCGCGACCAATACCAGCAGGCCCTGATCGACGGCACCGACCACCTCGCCCGCGACCTCGACCCGCGCGGCACTCACCCGTTGCAGGAGCCCCTTCATGCTTCGTCGGGAGCCAGGTCGAGCAGGCGCCGCGCCATCTGACTGGCCGCACGCACCAATGCGTCGGTAATGCCCGGCTCCGAGGCCGCGTGGCCAGCGTCGCGGATTACCTGCAGTTCGCTGTTCGGCCAGTTCTGATGCAGCTCCCAAGCGTTATCGAGCGGGCAGATCACGTCGTAGCGGCCATGCACGATCACGCCTGGCAGATGGGCGATCTTGCCCATGTCGCGAATCAGCTGGTTGGGTTCGAGGAAGGCGTTGTTGCTGAAGTAGTGACATTCGATGCGAGCGATGGACAACGCGCGCTGCGGCTCGGAGAAGCGGTCGACCACCAACGGGTTCGGGCGCAGGGTTGCCGTGCGGCCTTCCCACATGGACCAGGCCTTTGCCGCGTGCATTTGCGCGATCTGATCGTTGCCGATCAATCGCTTGTGGAACGCCGCGAGCAAGTCGTCGCGCTCATCCAGCGGAATCGGCGCGATGTAGTCCTGCCAGTAATCCGGAAACAGACGACTGGCGCCCGCCTGGTAGAACCACTCGATTTCCTGCGGACGGCAGAGAAATATCCCGCGAAGAATCAGACCGTGTACCCGCTCTGGATGGGTTTGCGCGTAGGCCAGCGCGAGGGTCGAGCCCCATGAACCGCCGAACAGCACCCATTTGTCGATGCCCAGGTGCTGGCGAATTCGCTCAAGGTCGGCGACCAGGTCCCAGGTGGTGTTGTTTTCCAGGCTGGCATGGGGCGTCGAGCGACCGCAACCGCGCTGGTCGAAGGTAACAATGCGATATAGATTGGGATCAAAATAACAGCGACTCTGCGCATCACATCCGGCACCGGGCCCGCCGTGGATGAACACCACCGGCAATCCTTCCGGCGAACCGCTTTCGTCAACGTACAGGGTGTGGGTTTCATCGACAGCCAGATCATGCCGGGCGTAGGGTTTGATCTGCGGGTACAAAGTCTGCATTGCGCGCTCCGTAAGGGGTCGAGGTCATCCCTGGGGGGACTTCTATTATTCTGCCGTTCGGCATCATAAACCCGATTTACGTGAATGAGCACGATCCCTGTAGGAGCGAGCCTGCTCGCGATGGTCGTCAACGATAATGCGTTGAATCTGACGCATTGCGGCGTTTGCGGATTTTTCGCGAGCAGGCTCGCTCCTACAGGGTTTTGCGCCAGGCTAGCGCTTGTAGTGGTTTTCACCCCAGGCCAAGAGGCCTTGCAGCAGTTCCTTGAGCACTATCTGCGTCGGCTCTGCCAGATCCGGCCGATACCGGAACGGTTCGAACTCTTCCATGTAGGTGCTCTGACACAATTCCAGCTGCACTGCATGAATGTTGTCGGCCGGGTTGCCGTAATGCCGGGTGATGTGACCGCCCTTGAAGCGACCGTTGAGCACATGGCTGTACTGGGCATGTTGTGCGCAAATCGCTTCCAGCTGCGTGGCCAACTGCGGATCGCAACTGGCGCCGTTGAAGGTGCCAAGGTTGAAGTCCGGCAGTTTGCCGTCGAACAGATGCGGGATGATCGAGCGGATCGAATGCGCATCGAACAGTAGGGCGTAACCGAACTCGGCTTTCAGTCGTGCCAGTTCATCGCGCAGCGCGCTGTGATACGGCGTCCAGATCTTCTCCAGATAACTCGCCCGCTCCGCTGCCGAAGGTTGCATGCCCTCGCGAAACAACGGAATGCCGTCGAACAGCGTCGCCGGGAATAAACCGGTGGTGGCGCCGGCATATAAAGGTTTGTCGTCAGACGGACGATTCAGGTCGATGACGAATCGCGAATACTCAGCCGCCAGCGTACTGGCACCCAGCGCGTCGGCGAATTCATACAGCGTGGGGATGTACCAGTCGGTGTCCGGCAGGCTTTTCGCGTCACCGATCAGCCCGGCCTCGACGGCCGGCGTCAGGCGCAGACCGGCGTGAGGCATGCTGATCAAAAGCGGCACACGGCCTTGTTTGAAATTCAGAACCTTGTCCACAACTGCTCTCCTACAGATTCGTTTCGACGCCGTGGCGCACGACGCGTTTTTCCAGATCGCCGCCCAGCCAGTACGACAGGTCGGCGGGACGATCGATTTGCCAGGCGACGAAATCCGCGACCTTGCCCACTTCCAGCGAACCATGGGTGTCGGCCATGCCCAGCGCGGTAGCGGCATGAATCGTCGCGCCCGCCAGCGCTTCTTCCGGGGTCATGCGGAAGCAAGTGCAAGCCATGTTCAGCATCAGGCGCAGTGACAGTCCCGGTGAGGTGCCGGGATTGAGGTCGCTGGCGATGGCGATTCTCACGCCGTGTTTGCGCAACGCGTCCATTGGCGGCAACTGTGTTTCACGCAGGAAGTAGAACGCACCGGGTAGTAGCACAGCGACCGTGCCGGAGGCGGCCATGGCGATGGCGTCGTCTTCGGTCATGAATTCCAGATGATCGGCGGACAAGGCGTGATACCGCGCGGCCAGGCTTGAGCCGTTCAGCGACGACAATTGCTCGGCGTGCAGCTTCACCGGCAGGCCCAGTTGTTTCGCGGCGATGAACACGCGCTCGACCTGCGCGGGCGAAAACGCCAGGTACTCGCAAAACGCATCGACCGCATCCACCAGACCTTCGGCCGCCAGCGCTGGCAGCATCTGTGTGCAAATGTGCTCGATGTAGTCGTCGGCGCGGTCCGCGTATTCCGGCGGCATGGCGTGCGCCGCGAGGCAGGTGCTACGCACGCTGACTGGCAGTTCCGCGCCGAGACGACGAATGACCCGCAGGATTTTCCGCTCGCTGGCCAGGTCGAGGCCATAACCGGATTTCATTTCGACGGTGGTCACGCCGTCGCGCATCAGGCTTTTCAGACGCTTGGCGGCACTGGCGAACAGCTCGTCTTCCGATGCGGCACGGGTGGCGCGTACGGTGCTGGCGATACCGCCGCCGGCCGCCGCGATTTCGGCATAACTGACGCCTTGCAGACGCTGCTCGAATTCGCCGCTACGGTTACCGCCAAACACCGTGTGGGTGTGGCAGTCGATCAGGCCTGGGGTGACCCAGGCTCCGTGCAAATCGGTGGTGGCCGAATAGTCTCCCGGCGGCAGTTCAGCCTGGGGGCCGAGCCACTCGATGTGCGCACCGGACGTCACGATGGCTGCGTCCTCGATGATCGAGTAGACGCCTTGCGCCATGGTCGCGACGTGGCAGTTGTGCCAGAGGGTTTTCATCCCGGGTTCCTCGTCTTGTTCAAAATCGATTCGCGAGCAGGCTCGCTCCCACACTGGATCTGCAGCGTTCACACAATCCCTGTGGGAGCGAGCCTGCTCGCGATGGCGTCAGCTCCACACTGGATCTGCAGCGTCCACACAATCC
Source organism: Pseudomonas sp. TMB3-21 (assembly GCF_054898145.1). Classification (NCBI taxonomy): domain Bacteria; kingdom Pseudomonadati; phylum Pseudomonadota; class Gammaproteobacteria; order Pseudomonadales; family Pseudomonadaceae; genus Pseudomonas; species Pseudomonas sp. TMB3-21. The sequence continues at coordinate 1,245,592 of NZ_CM142718.1, forward strand.
CTGTGGGAGCGAGCCTGCTCGCGATGGCCTCAGCCCCACACTGGATCTGCAGCGTTCACACAATCCCTGTGGGAGCGAGCCTGCTCGCGATGGCGTCAGCTCCACACTGGATCTGCAGCGTCCACACAATCCCTGTGGGAGCGAGCCTGCTCGCGATGGCCTCAGCCCCACACTGGATCTGCAGCGTTCACACAATCCCTGTGGGAGCCGGGCTTGCCCGCGATGGGGCCCTTACAGGCTCGGCAACAACTTCACCGACACCAATTCATTCAGGCAACGCGTCGCCAACAATTGAGTCGCCGCATTGATGTCCGGCGCAAAAAACCGGTCCTTCTCATAAAACGGCACTTCAGCGCGCAGGATCGCGCGGGCTTTTTCCAGCTTCGCCGAGGTCTTCAAACCCTTACGCAGATCCAGCCCCTGACACCCCGCCAGCCATTCCACCGCCAGCACGCCGCGGGTGTTTTCTGCCATTTCCCACAAGCGCTTGCCGGCAGCCGGGGCCATCGACACGTGGTCTTCCTGGTTCGCCGACGTCGGCAGGCTGTCCACCGAATGCGGATGCGACAAAGCCTTGTTCTCGCTGGCCAGCGCTGCCGCAGTCACCTGAGCGATCATGAACCCGGAATTGACGCCGCCATTGGCCACCAGAAACGGCGGCAGTTGCGACATGTGCTTGTCCATCATCAAGGAGATTCGACGTTCGCTCAGCGAGGCGATCTCCGCGATGGCCAGCGCCATGTTGTCCGCCGCCATGGCCACCGGCTCGGCGTGGAAGTTACCGCCGGAGATCACGTCGCCTTCAGCGGCGAACACCAATGGGTTGTCGGACACTGCGTTGGCTTCGACAGCGAGCACCTCGGCAGCCTGTCGGAACTGGGTCAGGCAGGCGCCCATAACTTGCGGCTGGCACCGCAGGGAATACGGGTCCTGAACCTTGTCGCAATTCTGATGCGAATCGGACACTTCACTGCGCTCTCCGAGCAAATCGCGATAGGCGGCAGCGGCGTCGATCTGGCCTTTCTGGCCACGGGCAGCATGGATGCGTGCATCGAATGGCGAACGCGAGCCCAATACCGCTTCAACCGTCAGCGCGCCCAGCGCGACGGCGCCGGCAAACAGGTCTTCACCTTCAAACAAACCGCGCAACGCATAAGCGGTCGACACCTGCGTGCCGTTGAGCAGCGCCAGACCTTCTTTCGCGGCCAGGGTCAGCGGCTTGAGGCCTGCGACTTGCAGTGCTTCGGTCGCGTCCAGCCATTCACCCTTGTAACGCGCTTTGCCCTCACCCAGCAGCACCAGCGACATATGCGCCAACGGCGCGAGGTCACCGGATGCACCGACCGAACCTTTCAACGGAATGTGCGGGTATACCTCGGCATTGATCAGCGCGATCAGCGCATCGATCACCACCCGGCGAATCCCGGAAAAACCACGGCTCAGGCTGTTGACCTTGAGCACCATGACCAGTCGCACCAGAGCATCGCTGATCGGCTCGCCGACACCGGCAGCGTGCGACAACACCAGCGAGCGCTGGAGGTTTTCCAGGTCTTCGCTGGCAATGCGCGTCGAGGCGAGCAGGCCGAAACCGGTGTTGATGCCGTAAGCAGTGCGGTTTTCGGCGAGGATCTGCTCCACACAGGCGACGCTGGCTTCGATCTGCGCCGAGGCGCTGTCGTCGAGGGTAATCCGCACCGGCTGCTGATAAATGTCACGCAGCTGGGCAAGGCTCAGTTGGCCGGGAATCAGGTTAAGCGCAGTCATTCAAATGCTCCTTTTGAGAGTTTGTTATTAACTACCAGTCGCTCCGGAGCATTCCGTTATCCGTCGCCTCGCGTCTTTTGGACGATCCGCGCCTTGGCACGCTGGTATGGGTATTGATCAGTGCAAATCAGGTAGCGCGTTGCGCAGCCGTTGAGGATCTCTGAGAACGCTGGCGGCGGCAGCAATGTCCGGCGCCAGCCAGCGATCCTGGTCATAGGCCGGAACCTGTTCGCGCAGCAGACGCCAGGCGATATCAGTACCGGCGCCGAAGCGTTGATCCTTGAAAAATTCAAACGCCTGGGCCGCCAGCAGATACTCGATGGCGAGGATCTGCGTGCAGTTTTCCAAGGCGCGGTGCAGCTTCAGTGCGGCGTTGGTGCCCATGCTCAGATGATCTTCCTGCAGGCCCGAGGTGACGAAGTTGTCGAGCACCGCCGGTTGCGCCAATTGGCGGTTCTCCGCACACAATGACGCGGCGACGTATTGCACGATCATCATTCCCGAGTTCACGCCGGGGTTGGCCACCAGAAAGGCCGGCAGTCCGCTGACATGCGGGTTGATCAAACGGTCCAGGCGCCGCTCGGCGATGGAACCGATTTCGGCCATGGCGATGGCCAGCAGATCGGCCGCCATTGCCACTGACTGGCCATGCGGGTTGGCCTGGGACATCACCCGATAGGCGTCCGGCGTGCCCAGCAGCAGCGGGTTGTCGGTGCAGCCATTGAGCTCGATTTCGATCTGTTTTGTCGCGTGTTCAAGCTGATCGCGGGCAGCACCGTGAACCTGAGGAATCGAGCGGATGCTCAGGGCATCCTGGGTGCGAATGCCTTTGCTCGATGCGATCACTTCACTGCCCTTCAGCAACGAGCGCAGATTGCTGCCGACCCGTTGCATGCCCGGATGCGGCTTGAGCGCGATGATCTCGGCGTCGAAGGCAGCGATCTGACCGCGTTGCGCTTCGAAACTCATCGCAGCGATCACGTCGGCCCACTGCAGCAGGCGCGTCGTATCAGCAATCGCCAGGCAGCTCAGCCCGGTCATGCACGGCGTGCCGTTAACCAGGCACAGGCCATCTTTCGCACCGAGCTGAACCGGCTGCAAACCTTCTTCGGCCAACGCCTGTTGCGCTGGAACAATCTGCCCGCGATAGCTGACGTTGCCGACGCCCAGCAGCGTGATGCTGATATGAGCCATGTGGGTCAGGTAACCGACCGAACCTTGCGACGGCACTTGCGGGGTGATGCCGCGATTGAGTAGCGCCAGCAAGCCTTCGACCACTTGCCGATGCAGGCCGGATTTGCCCTGGCTGAAGTTGATGATGGCCGCGCACATGATCGCTCGGGTTTGTTCGTCGGCCAGTGGTGCGCCAACGCCACAGGCGTGGCTGAGCAGCGTGTTGCGCGACAGTTGGCTGAGTTGTTCGTCCTTGAGCGAGACATTGCACAGCGCACCGAGGCCGGTGTTGACACCGTAAGCGCGCTCGCCGCTGGCGACAATGCGCTGGACGATCGCCTGGGCATTTTCAATGCGCGCCCAGGCGTCTGCGGACAGCTCGAGCTGCGCGCCGTGGCGAGCTACGGCGACCACATCCTGCCAACGCAAGGGGGCGTTGGCGATAACGATTTTTTCAGCCTTGGACATCTGGAGCCTCATACAAAATTCATGGTCGTATGACACCTGTGGCGAGGGAGCTTGCTCCCGCTGGGCTGCGAAGCAGCCCCAAAAATCTTGCGACCGCTTCGCGCTGGAGCGCCAGCCCGGTCGAACGGGAGCAAGCTCCCTCGCCACAAAAGCAGTCTCGTCACCCTTCAACTTCAAACCACCGCAGCCCGCCGCTGCACAAACCGGTCGACATACTCATCCGCCGGCGAATGCAGGATCTCCCGCGGCGTGCCGACCTGAATCAGCCGCCCGTCCTTGAGGATCGCGATGCGGTTGCCAATCCGCACCGCTTCGTCGAGGTCATGGGTGATGAAGACGATGGTCTTGTGCAGGGTTTTCTGCAGCTCCAGCAACTGATCCTGCATTTCGGCGCGAATCAACGGATCGAGGGCGCTGAACGCTTCGTCCATCAGGATAATGTCGGTGTCTGCCGCCAAAGCGCGGGCCAGGCCGACGCGCTGGCGCATGCCGCCGGAGAGCTGATGCGGGTATTTGTTTTCGTAGCCTTTGAGGCCCACGGTGTTGATCCAGTGCAGCGCGCGTTCGCTGCACATCTGCTTGCTCTCGCCGCGCACTTTCAAGCCGTAAGCGACGTTGTCCAGCACGGTCTTGTGCGGCAACAGGCCGAAGCTCTGGAACACCATGCTGATCTTGTGTCGGCGAAATTCGCGCAGGGCTTCCATGTCGTACTGCAGGATGTCCACGCCATCCACCAGGATCGCGCCGCTGGTGGGGTCGATCAGGCGATTGAAGTGGCGCACCAACGTGGATTTGCCCGAACCGGACAGGCCCATGATCACGAAGATCTCGCCAGTGCCGATGCTCAACGACAGGTCATTCACGCCGACTACGCAGCCGGTTTCGGCGAGCACCTGATCCTTGGTTTTGCCCTGCCCCACCATGGCCAGCGCCTCCTTGGAACGGTTGCCGAAAATCTTGAAGACGTTTTTGACTTCGATCTTGCTGATGGCTTCGTTGCTCATTTGCTCACCTCATGCCGTGGCCGACCGTACGCTTGAGTAATCCGGTCGATGACCACTGCCAGAATCACGATCGCCAGACCGGCTTCAAGGCCGCGTCCGACGTTGAGGGTCTGAATCCCCACCAGCACGTCTTCACCCAGGCCTCGGGCGCCGATCATCGAGGCAATCACCACCATCGACAGGGCCATCATGGTGGTCTGGTTTATCCCGGCCATGATGCTCGGCAGCGCCAGCGGCAGTTGCACGCCAAACAGTTGCTGCCAGCGGTTGGCGCCGAACGCATTGATCGCTTCCATCACTTCGCCGTCAACCTGGCGAATGCCCAGGTCGGTCAGGCGGATCAGCGGCGGCGCAGCGTAAATCACCGTGGCGAAAATCGCCGGGACCTTGCCCAGACCGAACAGCATCAGTACCGGGATCAGGTACACGAAACTCGGCATGGTCTGCATGATGTCCAGCAACGGCATCAGCACTGAGCGCAGGCGATTGCTGCGCGCGGAAAGGATTCCCAGAGGGATGCCGATCAGCACCGAAATGACCGTCGCCACCATCATCAGCGCCAGCGTTTGCATCAGCTTGTCCCAGAGGCCGACTGCGCCCACCAGAAACAGCAGACCGACGATGACGGCGGTGGTCACCACTTTGCGCGTGGCGTGCCAGGCAACGCCGCCGACGATAGCCAGCATCAACCACCATGGCGCCGCACGCAGCAGGCCTTCCAGATTGACGATGGCCCAGAGCAGCGTGTCAGAGATGCTGCGGAACACATCGCCGTAATTGGTGACCAGCGAATCGACCCAACCGTTGACCCAGTCGGCGATGGAAAAGGTAAAGCTTTCGGGAAACATAGGAGACTCTCAATCAAGGGGTTGCGATCAAGCGTTCGACTGCCGGTGCCGGCAGTCGGAAAACTCGACCTACAAGGCCGCGTCGATTTTTTTGGCGGCGTCTTCGCTCACCCATGCATGCCAGACTTCAGGATGTTCCTTGAGGAAGATTTTCGCCAGTTTCGGCGAAGCAATCCGCTCCTTGGCCATGCGCCCCAGATTCTGGTTGAGCAGGTCGATCGGCAGGTTGACCTTTTCCAGCACGGCCACCAGTTCCGGGGCTTCGTCGTGGAAGGTTTTGGACAGGCCGACCTTGATGGTCACGCTCTTGTCGACGCCCGGTTTCTCTTCGAGTTTGACCAGGTCGACCTGACCCATCAGTGGGGTCGGCGACCAGTAATAGAACAGGATCGGCTCGCCACGTTTGTAGCTCGACAACACCGCCGCATCCAGCGCCGGGCCGGTGCCCGGACGGAAGTTGGTGTAAGTGCTTTCCAGACCGTAGCTCTTGAGCATTTCGCTGTTGTCCAGCTCACAGGTCCAGCCGGCAGGGCAGTTGTAGAAACGGCCTTTGGACGGCTCTTCCTGATCCTTGAAGACTGCTGCGTATTTGCTCAGGTCAGCAATGTTTTTCAGGTCGGGGGCCTTGGCTTCCAGCTTGCGGCTGGCATCACCCTCGATCACGTAGCGCGGCACGTACCAGCCTTCGATCGCGCCAGTGACCGGCGCGCCGACACCCACGACTTTGCCGGCCTTCTCGGCCTTGTTCCAGACTTCACTGCGGCCAACCCATTCTTCGGCAAACACCTGAATGTCATTGCTGCTCAGGGCGTTTTCCATGGTGATGGAGTTGCCCGGCAGGCTGTCGGTCTTGCAGTCGTAGCCTTTCTCCAGAACGATTTGCAGCACGTCGGTCAGCAGCATGCCGCTTTCCCAGTTCAGGCCGGCGAACTTCACCGGTTTGCCCGATTCGCACCAGCCAGCCGCCTGAGTGGCGCCGGCACCGGTCAGCACGCCCATGGCAAGCAATGCGGTCAGCAGGGTCTTGTTGGATTTCATTGTCGTGACGCTCCTAATCATGAATTGGCTTACGGCAGTCAAGAGGCATCCAGCCCTGTCCACGTCCCAATCAGGCCTGCGCCGCAGCGCCACCGGCCACTCTTGTTTCAGGTTGTGCAACGCTGTCCTGCTCGACCGGCAGAATCAGATGATCGGGCACCGAACCGTGCCATTTTTTTGCGCACAGGTAATACAGGGCGGCGGGAAGCACCAGACCGATAATCCAGGAAATATCCACGCCACCCAGGGTTTCCACCAACGGACCGGTATAGAACTTGGTCGCAATGAAAGGCAACTGCACCAGCACACCGAAAACATAGACGCTGATGCCCAAGGCGTTCCAGCGACCGTAGCGACCGTTTGGATCAGCCAGCGCCGGCACGTCATAGCGCTCGCGAGTGATGCAGTAGTAGTCCACCAGATTGATCGCGCTCCAGGGTGTGAAAAACGCCAGCAAAAACAGGATGAACGACTTGAACGCACCGAGGAACGAGTGCTGGCCGAGCAAGGCGATCAGGGTCGCAGTACCGACGATAATCAGTACGAAGACCAGACGCTGCAAACGCGTGACCTGCAAGTGACCTCGAAAACCGCTGATGATCGTCGCAATGCACATGAAGCTGCCGTAGGAGTTCAGCGTTGAAATGGTGACCTTGCCGAATGCGATGCTGAAGTACAGCAGCGCAGCCGTTGCACCGGTACCGCCCAGACCCACAATGTAGGCCACTTCGTGCCCGGCGAATTGGCCGTTGGCCGATGCGGCGGCAAACACGCCGAGAATCATCGCCACCTGGGCGCCAATCACCGAACCGGCGCCAGCGGCGAAAAAGGTTTTCACCGAGGAAATCTTGCTCGGCAGGTAACGGGAATAGTCAGCCACGTAAGGGCCGAAAGCGATCTGCCAGGACGCCGCGAGCGACACCGCAAGCAGAAAACTGCTCCAGCTGAAGTGGCGGATTCGCAGAAGAGCGCCCACGTCCGTTTGGCTCATCAGACGGTAGAACAGGTAAACAAAAGCAATCACTCCGATAACGCTGGCGACCCGGCCGATGAAGTGGATCACCCGATAACCGAGCACCGTGACCAGCACGATGACACTGGCGAAAATGAGGATACCGACGCTGTCGCTGACCCCGAACAACTGGCCTAGCGCCTGGCCGGAAAGCACCGTTCCCGTGGCGGTGAAACCAAGGTACATCAAGCAAACCAGTACGATCGGAATGGCCGCGCCGTAAACGCCGAACTGTACCCGGCTGGAAATCATCTGCGGCAGACCCAGCTTCGGCCCTTGCGCCGCATGCAACGCCATCACCCCGCCGCCGATTAATTGGCCGATCAGCAAACCGATCAACGACCAGAACACATCGCCGCCCAGCACCACGGCCAGGGCACCGGTGACAATCGCAGTGATTTGCAGGTTGGCGCCCAGCCACAGGGTGAACTGGCTCAACAGACGACCGTGTCTTTCCGCTTCCGGGATGTAGTCGATCGAACGCCTTTCGATCAACGGTTCGCTGCCTGCACGAGCGTTGTTAACAGCCATGATTCAACCTCTGTGGATTGTTCTTGGAATTCGACTCGTTTTGCTTTTCCTGTGTGAGCGAGCCTGCTCGCGAGGGGCCAGCACATCTAACATTGATGCTGAATGACCCACCGCTTTCGCGAGCAGGCTCGCTCCCACATAAAGCACTTCTCCAGATCTGTGTTACTTGCCGGTAATCATCGGCAGGTTCAGCCCCTGCTCCTTCGCACAATCAATCGCGATCTGGTAACCCGCATCGGCGTGACGCATGACACCCGTCGCCGGGTCGTTGTGCAGCACGCGCGCGATGCGCTCGGCCGCTTCATCCGTACCGTCGCAGACAATCACCATGCCCGAATGCTGCGAGAAGCCCATGCCCACGCCGCCGCCGTGATGCAAGGAAACCCAGGTTGCGCCGCTCGCGGTGTTGAGCAGCGCATTGAGCAGCGGCCAGTCGGACACGGCGTCGGAACCGTCCTGCATCGATTCGGTTTCACGGTTGGGGCTGGCCACCGAACCGGAGTCCAGGTGGTCGCGACCGATCACGATCGGCGCTGACAACTCACCGCTACGTACCATTTCGTTGAACGCCAGACCGAGCTTGGCGCGCAGGCCCAGACCGACCCAGCAGATACGTGCCGGCAGACCCTGGAAGCTGATGCGCTCACGGGCCATGTCCAGCCAGTTGTGCAGGTGGGCGTCGTCTGGAATCAGTTCTTTGACTTTAGCGTCGGTCTTGTAGATGTCCTCGGCGTTGCCCGACAGTGCGGCCCAGCGGAACGGACCGATGCCACGGCAGAACAGCGGACGGATGTAAGCCGGTACGAAGCCCGGGAAGTCGAACGCGTTTTCCACGCCTTCTTCTTGCGCCATCTGACGGATGTTGTTGCCGTAATCGAATGTCGGAATGCCCATCTTCTGGAACTCCAGCATCGCTTTCACGTGCACAGCCATCGATTGCTTGGCGGCTTTGACCACGGCAGCAGGTTCGGTTTTGGCGCGAGCGCGGTACTCGTCCCAGGTCCAGCCGGCCGGCAAATAACCGTTGAGCGGATCGTGGGCGCTGGTCTGGTCGGTGACCATGTCCGGGCGCACACCGCGCTTGACCAGTTCCGGCAGAATTTCCGCGGCGTTACCCAGCAGCGCGATGGAGATCGCCTTGCCTTCCTTGGTGTATTTCTCGATACGCGCCAGTGCGTCGTCAAGGCTCGTGGCTTGCTCGTCGACATAGCGGCTGTTCAGGCGGAAATCGATGCTGACCTGCTGGCATTCGATGTTCAGTGAGCACGCCCCGGCCAGGGTCGCGGCCAGCGGTTGCGCGCCGCCCATGCCGCCCAAACCTGCGGTCAGCACCCAACGACCTTTCAGATTGTCGTTGTAATGCTGGCGACCGGCTTCGACGAAGGTTTCGTAAGTGCCCTGGACGATGCCTTGGCTACCGATATAGATCCAGCTGCCGGCGGTCATCTGTCCGTACATGGCCAGGCCTTTGGCGTCGAGTTCGTTGAAGTGCTCCCAGCTCGCCCAGTGCGGCACCAGGTTGGAGTTGGCGATCAGCACGCGCGGCGCATTGCTGTGGGTCTTGAACACGCCGACGGGCTTGCCGGATTGCACCAGCAGGGTCTCGTCGTCATTCAGGTTAGTCAGGCTCTCTACGATTTTGTCGTAGCACTCCCAGTTACGCGCAGCACGACCGATACCACCGTAAACCACCAGTTCTTTAGGGTTCTCGGCGACTTCCGGGTCGAGGTTGTTCATCAACATTCGCAGCGGCGCTTCGGTCAGCCAGCTCTTGGCGGTCAGCGTGTTACCGCGTGCGGCACGGATTTCAACGTCACGGCGCTTGGTGAAAGAAGCAGTCGTAGATTTATTGTCAGTCACGAAAAAGACTCCTCAGCGATCAATTCAAACCAACCCTGGCAGTGGGCAAGCAGCCTGCGCGCTTCGTTGCGGCGCAAACGAATCAGTGGACGCTGCAGAGAGTCTCGATCGACTCATACGCATACGTCTTTACTTGTACATACAAGCATATGCAATCGAGCGGCCAACTTTTTGAATCAAATCTTTTGAGGAAACCGGCGCAGGGCTGGAGAGCGCCTGAACCGTGGGTTCTGGCGAAGATGAAATTTTTGCAGGGGGATTTTTCGGAGGGGTGGCTGTTGATTTTTAAGCGTAGCTTTGCGCCACGCTGGGGCGTTCGGTAACAAGATGGTGCGCGATGGGAAACAGGTAAAGAGGCTTTTGTGGTGAGGGGGCTTGGCGAAACGTCGCACCGCCCCGTTGGGCTGCGCAGCAGTCCTGTTGTTTTTTGGGGCCGCTTCGCGACCCAACGGGGGCAAGCCCCCTCGCCACAGTGGATCTGTTCAGCAGTTGATCAGCGTGCGGTCAGTTCGATTACGCAGCAGGCGCCGGTAATGGAGACTTCCAGCAGTCCGTTGTTTGCGTCGAGTTGCAAGCAGTCGTGGCGACCCAACTCTGAGGCGCTGTTACCGACTTTGACTTCCAGCGCATCGCTGACACTGAACACCAGCACCGTCCCCGCCGAACTGAAAAACCGTTGCTCGCCTTCCAGCCACTGCAGCCGTGCGCTGTAACGTTGCGGCGCGTAAATCAGGTTGAAATCGCGGATGGGTCCGCCGAGCAATTTGCAGGAAACCAGGCTCTCGCCGCTGAAGGCAAACGGGTCGAGCGGTAACAACGGCCGAGTGTTTTGACCGTCAATCCGCAAGGTCATGCCTTGGCCTTGCAACACAGTGATCACGCGTTGGTAGCCGGTGAATGTGGAAAATCCACCCGACTCACCAATGTCGGCAATCGACAGACGCCAGCCAAAACCATCGAGACCCGTCCCCGCGTCGCGGGTGATTTCTTCAGTGCTGCCGCCGCCGTTTTTCCACGGCATGCGCGGATAATCGACCGCGCGCAAAACCTTCAATTCGCTCATTTGTGGCTCTTTATTTATGAAAGCGTCCTTCCAGACGATGACGGGAACCTGGGTGGATCAGACGGGCGGCGGTCACGGGTTGACGGCCCGACCAGGTACGGCGACGAATTAACAGGCAAGGCTCGCCTTTTTCAATCTGCAGCAACTTGCATTCGGACGCCTCGGCCAGAATCGCCTCAACCACGTGCTCCCCTTCGGTCAACGGCGCGACCTGATTCAGATAGGCGTAAGGCGTCTGCAGGGTAAAGTCCTGTTTGAGGTAGTCCGGTGCCACCAGCGCGTTGACGAAGCGGTCTTCGATCTGCACCGGAATATCGTTTTCGAAATGCACGATCAGCGAGTGGAAGACTTTCTGTCCCTCGCGCATGTCCAGCGCCAGCGCACGTTCGGAACCCGCCGCCTCTTCTTCGAGGGTGATGACCTTGCAGGTATGGCGATGGCCGCGCGAAGCGATCTCATCGGCAATGTTGTGCACTTCAAACAAGGCCGACTGGCTTTTCGGCTCGGCGACGAACGTACCGACGCCTTGCATGCGCACCAGCAGACCGTCGGCCGTCATCTCGCGCAGGGCACGGTTGATGGTCATGCGGCTGAAACCGAGCTGGTTGACTAACTCGCTCTCCGACGGAACGCGGTAATGCGGCGGCCAGTTTCCACTATCGATCTGCTGGGTGATCATCTGTTTGACGCGGGCGTACAAGGGCGCCGGACTGTCGCCCATGTGTGCGGCCAACGGTGACACTGGGGGCGGAGTCGGCACGGTTAATCCTTGATCGTCTGATGATGGTGGCTAGCTTGCCGGAGTTTACCGAGCAGGCAAACGTCTGTATATGTATATACAAATAACACACGATGGGGTGCTGAACCATGTCCGCCTTCTTTGCCGATCGCGCGCTGCTGCCTAGTGGATGGGCCAATAATGTACGTCTTGAGGTCAGCGCCGACGGCGTTCTAACCCGCATCCAGGCCGATTCCCACGCTGATGGCGCCGAGCGGCTGAACGGTCCGCTACTGCCGGGAATGCCGAATCTGCACTCCCACGCATTCCAGCGCGCGATGGCCGGGCTGGCGGAAGTGGCGGGCAATCCGAACGACAGTTTCTGGACCTGGCGCGATCTGATGTACCGGCTCGTCGGAAAAATAAGCCCGGATCAGCTCGGTGTCATCGCCCGACAGCTTTACATCGAAATGCTCAAGGCCGGTTACACCTCGGTCGCAGAATTCCATTACGTTCATCACGACGCCAGCGGCCAGCCTTACGCCGACCCGGCCGAACTGGCCTTGCACATCAGTCAGGCGGCGCGCTCTGCAGGCATCGGCCTGACCCTGCTGCCGGTGCTCTACAGTCACTCCGGTTTTGGCGGCCAGATCCCGAACGACGGTCAGCGCCGTTTTATCAACAGCACCGAAAGTTACCTGAAGCTTCAAGCGCATCTGCAGCCGATCCTGGCAAGGCAGCCCGCGCAATCCCTGGGTTTGTGTTTCCACTCATTGCGCGCGGTCACGCCACAGCAGATCAGCGAAGTGCTCGCGGCCAGCGACAAGCAGTGCCCGGTGCACATTCACATCGCCGAGCAGCAAAAGGAAGTCGACGACTGCCTGAGCTGGAGTGGTCGCCGTCCGCTGCAATGGCTGTATGAAAACGCCGAAGTCGATCAGCGCTGGTGCCTGGTTCACGCCACTCACGCCAACCCGGAAGAGGTCACGCTGATGGCCAAGAGTCGCGCCATTGCCGGTCTGTGCCTGACCACCGAGGCCAATCTGGGCGACGGGATATTCCCGGCGGTGGACTTTCTGGCTCAGGGTGGGCGGATGGGCATCGGCTCCGACAGCCATGTGTCATTGAGTGTGGTGGAAGAATTGCGCTGGCTGGAATACGGCCAGCGTTTGCGCGATCAGCGCCGTAACCGCTTGTATGGCGCGGACCAGCCGATGGTCGGCCGCACACTGTATGACGCGGCACTGGATGGCGGCGCTCAGGCGCTGGGGCAACCGATTGGTGCGCTGGAAGTTGGCAAACGGGCGGATTGGCTGGTGCTGGATGGCAACGATCCGTACCTGGCGACGGCCAATGGTGACGGGATTTTGAATCGTTGGTTGTTCGCCGGTGGCGATCGCCAGGTGCGCGATGTGCTGGTCAATGGTCAGTGGGTGGTGCGGGACGGGCGTCATGCCGCAGAAGACGACAGTAATCGCGCGTTCACCCAGGTTCTGCGCGACCTCCTGGGCTGACAACCGATCCCTGTAGGAGCCGGCTTGCTGGCGATGGGGGAGTGTCAGTCAACTTTGATGTAGCTGACACACCATCGCCAGCAAGCCGGCTCCTACAAAGGATTTGCGATCAATGCGACGTCTTCGCCATCTGAGTATCCGACGCTCGCCAGATCAGCCGCGTGGTGTCGTAACCCTGCTGACGCGCCTTGCTCAGCAATTCTTCTCGCACGACGCCATTGACTGATGGCGACCGCGACAGCAGCCACAAGTACTTGCGACTTGGATCGCCGACGATGGCGGTCTTGTAGTCATCGCTGACGTACAACACCCAGTATTGCCCCTTGGCCACGCCGGGCAGCAAACGCGAGAACCAGGTATCAAACTCCACCCACAGCTTGTCGGTCTTGCCCGGCACTTGCGGGTAAGCCGTGCCTTCAGCCTCTTCCCACTGCCAGTTTTCAGTCAGGCAGCGGTTCAATACCAATACGTTGCCGTCTGGCTTGAGCGTGTAATGAGCTTCGGATTGTGCGCAGTTGCGCTGGAAGTACATCGGCAGTCGGGCCAGCTCGTACCAAGTCCCTTGGTACTTCTTCAGATTGACACTGTCGACGGTTTTCGGCGCCAAAGGATCTTCGCCAGAAGTGGCGCAGCCAGCCAATACCAGGCCGGCAAAAAGGAGGATCAATAACCGCTTCATTGTTTTTCTCCCGTGGGCAATTGCCCCGGTTTACTTCAGGCCTTGGCCGGAAAACATCAGCACTTTGTCACCGGCATACTGCACGCTGATAAAGCTGTTCTTGTCGCCCCAAGTGCAGCTGGACATGCCGAGTGCACCCGAGCAATCCGTGGCTTTGCCGAGCAAGGCTTCTACTTCAGCCTTGGGCATGCCTGCCTCCAACTTGGAATAATTTTCCTGATTGACCTTGCTGCATGCAGCAAGCAGCACGCAGAACGACAGCAAGGCGATGGATCGCAGCGACATGTTGAAACTCCTGGAGCGAAGGGGGTTGGCAGAGGCTGCCAAGCTGAACCTTAGAAGAGCAAACCCCTATCTGGTTCCCTGATAGTCAGGCTATTTGTGAAGCCGCTCGTCTGGCTTTTTTGAAATTTCAGGAACTTTCGCTGGCTGTTGAGCATTTCGTCGCTTTTCCAGAATGTGCCTAATCTTTGACGCTGAGCTGTCGACATATTCATCAGGAAGAAATTTGCGCCTACAACAGCCCCTTCGCGGTAGCTCAACTAATGACCAGAAACATGAAATTCAGCCACAAGATCCTGTTGGCTGCCGCCCTCGTGGTGGCCGTTGCATTCGCTTGTTTCATAATGTTCAACGACTATCGCCAGCGTCAGACGCTGCGCACCAGCACCGAAACGTCGATGCAGGAACTCGGCAGCCTGACCACCAGCAACATTCAGACCTGGCTGGAAAGTCGCATCCAGCTGCTGCAATCACTGTCCCAGCAGATCGCCGTGGACGGCAGTGCGCCGGCCAGCCTCAAACGCGCCATTGACCTGCCGGCTTACACCAGCAATTTTCAGCTGAGCTATTTCGGCGGTACTGACGGCGTGATGTTCTCGATCCCGGCCGGCAATCGCGCCGCCGACTACGATCCACGCGCCCGCGGCTGGTACAAAGCGGCCAACAGTGCGCAGCAGACTGTCGTAACAGAACCGTATATCGCGGCCTCTTCGGGCAAACTGGTCATCACCGTTGCCACACCCGTGAAGCGTGAAGGTCAGATGATCGGCGTCGCCGGTGCTGACATCGACCTGTCCAGCGTCAGCGCAATCATCAACTCGCTGAACTTCGGTGGCCATGGCCATGCGTTCATCGTCGGTGCCGACGGCAAGATCCTGATCCACCCGGACAGCAAACTGGTGCTGAAGAATCTGGCCGAGGCATACCCGAGCGGCGCGCCGCAGGTCAGCCCCGGCATGAAAGAGGTCGAGATCGACGGCAAGCGCCAGTTCATCTCCTTCACCCACGTCAATGGCGTGCCGTCGGCAGACTGGTATGTCGCGCTGGTGCTGGATCAGGACACCGCGTTCGCGATGCTCAGCGAATTTCGCACTTCGGCGATCATTGCCATGGTCATCGCCGTGGTGATCATCATTGCGCTGCTGGGCATGCTGATCAGTTTTCTGATGCAGCCTTTGCTGACCATGGGCCGCGCCATGCATGACATCGCCGAAGGCGAAGGTGACCTGACCAAACGGCTGACCATTCATGGCCAGGATGAATTCGGTGCGCTGGGCACGTCGTTCAACCGGTTTGTGGAGCGAATTCACACCTCGATTCGTGAGGTGTCTTCGGCCACCGGCCAGGTCAACGAAGTCGC
Source organism: Pseudomonas sp. TMB3-21 (assembly GCF_054898145.1). Taxonomy (NCBI): domain Bacteria; kingdom Pseudomonadati; phylum Pseudomonadota; class Gammaproteobacteria; order Pseudomonadales; family Pseudomonadaceae; genus Pseudomonas; species Pseudomonas sp. TMB3-21. The sequence continues at coordinate 1,260,906 of NZ_CM142718.1, forward strand.
CCTGCGCGTGGTTGCCGCCTCGAACTCGTCGATGTTCAACTCCGACCAGCAAGCCTCGCGCACCAGCAGCGTTGCTGCCGCAATCAACCAGCTCGGCGCCGCCGCCCAGGAAATCGCCCAGAACGCCGCCCTCGCCTCTCAGCATTCCAGCGACGCGCGGGCACTGGCCGAAGACGGCCAGCAAGTGGTGGATAAAACCATTGCAGCGATGCAGCAGCTGTCGGCGAAGATCAGCGATTCGTGCGGCAATATCGAAACGCTCAATAGCAACACGGTCAACATCGGGCAGATTCTGGAAGTGATCACCAGCATCTCGCAGCAAACCAACCTGCTGGCACTCAACGCCGCCATTGAAGCCGCCCGTGCCGGGGAAGCGGGACGCGGGTTTGCCGTGGTCGCTGATGAAGTCCGCAACCTCGCCCATCGCACGCAGGATTCGGCGCAGCAAGTGCAGAAAATGATCGAGGAACTGCAAGTCGGCGCCCGCGAAGCAGTCAGCACCATGACCGACAGCCAGCGCCAGAGCGAGAGCAGCGTCGGCATTGCCAACCAGGCGGGCGAGCGTCTGGGCAGCGTGACTCAGCGCATCGGCGAAATCGACGGTATGAATCAGTCCGTAGCGACCGCGACTGAAGAACAGACGGCGGTGGTGGAGTCGATCAACGTCGACATTACCGAGATCAACATGCTCAACCAGGAAGGTGTGGAGAACCTGCACTCGACCCTGCGCGCATGCTCGGACCTTGAGCAGCAAGCGGCGAGATTGAAGCAGTTGGTGGGTAGTTTCAGGATTTAAGGCGCTCTCACTGGCCTCATCGCCAGCAGGCTGGCTCCCACAGAGGATTTGTGAACGACACAAACCAAATGTGGGAGCCAGCCTGCTGGCGATGGCGGCATCAGCAACAACGAAGAATTAGAATCTGGACCCAGGCTGCGCAAGAAACACCAACTCCTCAGCCGTCGACTCCCTTCCCAGCATCGCGTTGCGATGGGGAAACCGTCCAAACCGCGCAATGACCTTCTGATGCTTCTCGGCAAAGTTCAGGTAATCGGCAAACAATGCCCGATCGGCCTGCGGCTGCTGCGCGAGCAGATCGATGTGTCGCGACACCGACTCGTTCTGCACTGCAAGATTTTCGCAGTGCTCGAACACCAAGTAGATGAACACCCGCTGGATGGGCCGCAACTGCCGATCGAAATCCGCAGCAATACCCTGCGCCACCAGCGCTTGAGCTCTGAGGTCGCCGGAAAAGGATTTGGGGGAATTGCGAAAAATCATGCGTGGCAATTGATCGAGCAACAGCACCAGTGCCAGCCAACCTTCGGGGCGTTGCGCCCACTCGGTCAATTCGCCGGCCAGTGCCTGCTCGACCCAGTCCCCGAAACGCATTTGCGCGTCGAGGTCCTGGCTGTCGCGTTTGCCGAACCACAACTTGCCCTTGTCAGCCACTGTCTCTTGCACTGATTCGGAGGAACCGAACCACCAGTCGAGCAATGGCTGCCAAGGCGCGGTCATGCTTTATTCCTTGTGGTAAGCCGTAACACGTGCAACTTCTTCTTTCGAACCGAGGTACACCGCTACGCGCTGGTGCAGGCCTTCAGGCTGAATGTCGAGGATGCGCTGATGGCCGTCGGTGGACGCACCGCCCGCTTGCTCAACCAGGAACGACATCGGATTGGCTTCGTACATCAGGCGCAGTTTGCCCGGCTTCGACGGCTCGCGGCTGTCGCGTGGGTACATGAACAGACCGCCACGGGTCAGGATGCGGTGCACGTCGGCAACCATCGCGGCCACCCAGCGCATGTTGTAGTTCTTCTTCAGCGGGCCTTCCTCACCTGCCAGCAATTCGCTGACATAACGCTGCACCGGTGCTTCCCAGTGACGCTGGTTGGACGAGTTGATGGCGAATTCCTGGGTGGACTCAGGAATGGTGATGTCTTCGTGAGTGAGCACGAAACTGCCCATTTCACGGTCCAGGGTGAAGCCTTTGACGCCGTCGCCCAGGGTCAGCACCAGCATGGTCTGCGGGCCGTAAATGGCATAACCGGCCGCTACTTGCTCGGTGCCTGGCTGCAGGAAGGCCTTTTCATTCAGGGCTTCGTTCTGGCTGAGGTATTCGCTCGGGCAACGCAGTACCGAGAAAATGGTGCCGACCGGAGCGTTGATGTCGATGTTCGACGAACCGTCCAGTGGGTCGAATACCAGCAGGTAGGCGCCTTTTGGGTATTTGCCCGGGATCTGGTAGGCGTTGTCCATCTCTTCGGACGCCATGCCAGCCAAGTGGCCGCCCCATTCGTTGGCTTCGAGCAGAATCTCGTTGGAAATCACATCGAGTTTCTTCTGCACTTCGCCTTGAACGTTTTCGGTGCCCATGCTGCCCAGAACACCACCCAGGGCGCCTTTGGACACGGCGTGGCTGATTTCTTTACAGGCGCGCGCCACCACTTCGATCAGGAAACGCAGATCGGCAGGCGTGTTGTTGCTACGGGTCTGCTCAATCAGATAGCGACTCAGGGTAACGCGGGACATGGAAGGCTCCGGTGGAATGGGGGGCTAAAAACCCGCGCAGTTTAGCGCGAGTCGCGGTGCATTTGCTCCTATCAGACGTGATCCGCCCAAGAGAGTTCATGTGTCGGGTTCAGCGTAGTTGGAAACAGATTGGATGAGCGTTGAGATTCACGGCATTTTCGAATTTTTCTTCGATTGAAAGACAGTCTCCTCAGGATTTCTCAGAGGATTTACGCAGCAAGCTGAATGCCATCGCAGCCAGGAATACGACGCTGAGCAACAGCACTGCCCACAAGCCGAACTTCTTCCAGTCGGTTTCAGCCTGAGATGTCGAGGTTGCCGTTGATCCCGATGCGACCATCGCCGCTTCATCTACCGCTGCCGTGCCCAACGACGCCCCAATGGTGAGCCGTGCGCCAGCCAGAACCAGCGCAGACCCTCGCTCGTTCGCGCTTCCCGCTCAGCGAGCAAGCACTGCCAGGCATGCTCGCCGCCTATGGCGCGCGGGTTTTCACAGGTCATCGAGCAGCGGACGGCTGGACTGTGCAGAGGTGGCGGCTATTGGTTTGAGTTCGGCAGGCAACTCCCAGATCAATTCCGGGGAAGCGGCAGGAATTTCGTCGAGGGTGAAATGAAGGGTCACAGATATCCCTAAGCAGCCCACTGCCGGGCGGATCCCACAAACCCAATGTGGGAGCGGGCTTGCTCGCGAAAAGGGGCATCACATTCAACATTTTATAGTGAATGTCAGTGCGCATTCGCGAGCAAGCCCGCCCCCACAAGGGTTAAGCGGGCGCTCAGTATATCGATCCGACCCAACAACCGTTGGGCCTTGCTCACATTTGTTGAGGAAGTTACTCCAACGCTTTCCAGATCTCCGTGGCGTACTCGCGAATGGTCCGATCCGATGAGAACCAGCCCATACGGGAAGTGTTCAACACTGCCGAACGCCACCATTGCTGCGAATCATGCCAATGCGCTTCGACGCGCATCTGCGCATCCCAGTAGGAATCGAAATCGGCACACACCAGGAAGCGGTCGTAGTCGATCAACGAATCGATGAAGCCGGCATAACGCGACGGATCATCCGGCGAGAACACCCCGCCGCGGATCGCTTGCAGCACATCATTGAGGCGATGCGAAGCAGCAATGTCCGGCGTCGCATTGAACTCGTGGTTCTGCTTGCGTGCTTCTACCTGCTGCGCGCTCAGGCCGAAAATGAACATATGCTCGGCGCCGATTCGCTCGCACATTTCCACGTTCGCGCCGTCCAGCGTGCCGATGGTCAACGCGCCGTTGAGGCCGAACTTCATGTTGCTGGTGCCGGACGCCTCGAAACCTGCGGTGGAAATCTGCTCCGACAAATCCGCCGCCGGAATAATGCTTTCCGCGAGGCTGACGTTGTAGTTGGGCAGGAACACCACTTTGAGCAAGCCGCGCACGGTCGGGTCGTTATTGACCACCCGGGCAATGTCGTTGGTCAGTTTGATGATCAGCTTGGCCTGGTGATAACTGGCAGCGGCCTTGCCGGCGAAAATCTTCACGCGCGGCACCCAGTCGATTTCCGGCTCGGCACGAATCGCCTGATACAGCGCGACGGTGTGCAGCAGGTTAAGCAACTGGCGCTTGTATTCGTGAATCCGTTTGACCTGCACGTCGAACATCGCCGCCGGGTTGACCGCCACGCCGAGCCGCTCGTGAATGATGTAGGCCAGGGCTTTTTTGCTGTGCAGACGCTGCTCGGCGAAGGCTTTGCGGAACGCCGGCTGTTCGGCGAACGGTTCCAGATCGAGCAAACGCTCTTCCGGGTTATCCAGCAGATCCGGCCCAAGCGCATCGACCAGCATCGAGGTCAATTCCGAGTTGGCCTGATACAGCCAGCGGCGGAAGGTGATGCCGTTGGTCTTGTTGTTGATTCGCTCCGGGTAGAGCTTGTGCAGCTCGGAGAACACGGTTTTGCGCATCAGCTGCGTGTGCAGCCCCGATACGCCGTTGACGCTGTGCGAACCGAGGAACGCCAGGTTACCCATACGCACGCGGCGGCCGTTGTCTTCTTCGATCAACGATACGGCGCGCAGCACATCAAAATCGTGAACGCCTTTGGCGCGCAGCGAGTCGATGTGTTGCGCGTTGATCAGGTAGATGATCTGCATGTGCCGCGGCAGCATGCGCTCCATCAGCCCGACCGGCCAGGTTTCCAGCGCTTCGGGCAACAGCGTGTGGTTGGTGTACGACAGCGTGTCCACCGTGACCTGCCATGCCGCATCCCACGCCACGTCATAGACGTCGACCAACTGCCGCATGAGCTCGGCCACTGAAATCGAAGGGTGAGTGTCGTTGAGCTGGATGGCCGCGTGGTCACCCAAGGTCAGCACGGAGGTGTGCATGTTGCGATGGCGTCGCAGCAAGTCTTGCAACGACGCTGCAACAAAGAAATATTCCTGACGCAGGCGCAGTTCCTGGCCGGCCTCGGTGCTGTCCGCCGGGTAAAGCACGCGGGAGATACTTTCGGCCCGGGCAACTTCCGCCACGGCGCCCAAGTGGTCGCCGGCGTTGAAGCGCTCAAGGTGCAAGTCTTCCACGGCACGGGCGCGCCACAGCCGCAAGGTATTGACGCTGGCTCCGCGCCAGCCGACCACTGGCGTGTCGTACGCAATGGCGCGCACGGTCTCCGCCGGGGTCCAGACTTGTTTGGTTTTGCCCGATTCGTCGGTGACCGTTTCGACGCTGCCGCCGAACCCGATCGGATACACCACTTCTGGTCGTTCGAACTCCCACGGGTTACCGAAATCCAGCCAGTGTTCGGTCTGCTCCTGCTGCCAGCCATCGACGATGGCCTGGCGGAACAAACCGTGTTCGTAACGAATGCCATAACCGTGACCGGCAATGCCGAGGGTCGACATGCTTTCCATGAAGCACGCGGCCAGACGGCCGAGGCCGCCGTTGCCCAGAGCAGCATCGGGTTCGAGCAAGCGGATGCGCTCGATGTCGACGCCGAGCTCGGTCATGGCTTCGCGGGCGACGTCGAGCAAGCCGAGGTTGCTCAGGCTGTCGTAGAGCAACCGGCCGATGAGGAATTCGAGAGAGAGGTAATAAACCCGTTTCTGACCTTTGCGGTAGATCTGCCGGGTGTGGTCCATCCAGTGCTCGACCATGTGATCGCGCGCGGCGAGCGCAATGGCTTCGAACCAGTCGTGGTCGAAGGCGTGATCCGGGTCTTTGCCCACCGCGTAGGTGAGTTTGGTCAAGACGGCGTCGCGAAATGCGGCCACCTCTGCTTCGCGAACTAGTGGTTCTTGAGTCATCGATAGGACCTCGAGCGAGCGTGAAGTTTCTGAGCCTAGACGCTCTGACAGGTTGCCGGGGCTCTTGTTCGGCAGTTTTCCCTGATAGTGCGAAATCCGTCGTCATTACTTTGGCAGATGCCTGAATCAATGCAGGGGCCGTGCCGAAAGACCGGGCGTTTCGCATGATCCGGGAAAAAATCTGGCGAAAGGTTGTTCAAAAATCCACCAGTCCCGGTATGATCGCGCGCCCTGATGCACACGCTGGTAACAACCGATGATGAAGTCCAACCTGATCGCTGCCGCCGAGATTGATCGCCTCGATACCTGGGCCAAGTACTCTGCGCCTATGTGCGGCTCCTGCGTATCCAGCTGCTGCACGCTGCCCGTCGAGGTCAAGATCAAGGATCTGATCCGCATCGGCATCGTCGATGAGTTCGAGCGTGGTGAACCGGCGAAAAACATTGCCAAGCGTTTGCAGAAGGAAGGGATCGTCGAGCGCTACAACCAGAAATCGGAAATCTTCACGCTACAGCGCATGAGCAATAACGATTGCCTGTATCTGGATCGTAAAAGCCGTTTGTGCACGATTTATGAAAAGCGTCCTGATACTTGCCGCAATCACCCGAAGATCGGCCCGCGGCCGGGGTATTGCGCTTACAAGCCGAAGGAAGTGGCGCGCGAGACCAGCGAGAGCCGTCGTACTCTCGAGAAGTTCTGATCCAACATTTCGCCGCCTGCCCGGGCCTCATCGCGAGCAGGCTCGCTCCCACAGTGGCCGGTGGCGTTCACAAAATCGGTGCTCACCGCCGAGCCCTGTGGGAGCGAGCCTGCTCGCGATGAGGCCGACACAAACACCGTAAAAATCCCAGACAAACAAAAACGCCCCCGATCTCGCGATCGGGGGCGTTTTTTCAAGCGCTAACTAAGTCGAAACTCAGTTGCCGCTTTTCTTGGCAGCGCGGGTACGCTCGCTTTCGCCCAGGATCTTCTTGCGAAGACGGATGGACTTAGGAGTGACTTCGCACAATTCGTCTTCTTGAACGAATTCCAGAGCCTGCTCCAGGGTGAAACGGATAGGCGGAACCAGAGCGATGGTTTCGTCTTTACCCGAAGCACGCATGTTGTCGAGCTTCTTGCCTTTGGTAGGGTTAACGCCCAGGTCGTTGTCGCGGCTGTTGATGCCGACGATTTGACCTTCGTACACGTCTTCACCGTGACCCAGGAACAATTTGCCGCGAGCTTGCAGGGTTTCCAGCGAGTAAGTCAGAGCCTTACCGGTAGCAACCGAAACCAGCACGCCGTTCTGACGGCCGGACATGTCGCCGGACTTCATTACGTCGTAACGGTCGAAGATCGAGGTCAGGATGCCTGCACCGGAGGTCAGGGTCAGGAACTCGTTACGGAAACCGATCAAGCCACGAGCCGGGATGTTGTACTCAAGGCGCACACGGCCCTTGCCATCCGGAACCATGTTGGTCAGGTCGCCCTTACGGATACCGATCTGCTCCATGATCGAACCTTGCGATTCTTCCGGCAGGTCGATGGTCACGTTTTCGTACGGTTCGTGCTTGACGCCATCAACCATACGGATGATCACTTCCGGACGACCAACACCCATTTCGAAGCCTTCGCGACGCATGGTTTCGATCAGTACCGAGAGGTGCAGCTCACCACGGCCGGAGACTTTGAACTTGTCGGCGCTGTCGCCCTCTTCAACGCGCAGAGCAACGTTGTAGAGCAGTTCCTTGTCCAGACGTTCCTTGATGTTACGGGAAGTCACGAACTTGCCTTCTTTACCGCAGAAAGGCGAGTCGTTTACCTGGAAGGTCATGGAAACAGTCGGCTCGTCAACGGTCAGCGGCTTCATCGCTTCAACGTTCAACGGGTCGCACAGGGTGTCCGAGATGAACAGCTGATCGAAACCGCTGATGCAGACGATGTCGCCGGCAGCTGCTTCGTCAACGTCGATGCGGTGCAGACCGTGGTGGCCCATCAGCTTGAGGATACGACCGGTACGCTTCTTGCCGTCGGCGTCGATAGCGACAACCGGAGTGTTCGGCTTGATGCGACCACGAGCGATACGGCCAACGCCGATAACACCCAGGAAGCTGTTGTAGTCCAGAGCCGAGATTTGCATCTGGAACGGACCGTCACGGTCAACTTGCGGCGCAGGTACGTTGTCGACGATCGACTGGTACAGCGGGGTCATGTCTTCAGCCATGTCGGTGTGTTCCAGACCGGCAATGCCGTTCAGGGCCGAGGCGTAGACGACTTTGAAGTCAAGCTGTTCTTCGGTGGCACCGAGGTTGTCGAACAGGTCGAAGATCTGGTCCAGAACCCAGTCCGGACGCGCGCCTGGACGGTCAACCTTGTTGATCACCACGATTGGACGCAGGCCGGCTTCGAAAGCCTTCTTGGTCACGAAACGGGTTTGCGGCATAGGGCCGTCTTGAGCGTCAACCAGCAGCAGAACGGAGTCAACCATCGACATTACGCGTTCAACTTCGCCGCCGAAGTCGGCGTGACCCGGGGTGTCCACGATGTTGATGTGGAAGCCGTTCCAGTTGATGGCGGTGTTTTTCGCCAGAATGGTAATACCGCGCTCTTTCTCCTGGTCGTTGGAGTCCATCACGCGCTCGTCGTTGAGCTCGTTGCGCTCCAGGGTGCCGGATTGACGCAAGAGTTTGTCTACCAGGGTGGTTTTACCATGGTCAACGTGAGCAATGATGGCGATGTTGCGTAGATTTTCGATCACTTGTGTATCTCGATCAGAGGATTCGGTGTGCTGACAAGTCTTGGCAGCGATTAACAGTAGAGTCAGGCCTTGCCGTTACAGCTTTACGGCAGAGTCGGGGGGCCGGTGACGCAGGCCACAGGCAAACAGCCCCGGGCTCTTAGCTCGGTCGATAAACGCGCACATTGGCATGCCCCTCACTGAGCAAATGGTGGGCATGCAGGCGACTCATCACGCCTTTGTCGCAATACAGCAGGTACTGGCGAGTAGGGTCCAGTTCCTTGAAACGAGCGTTCAATGCATAAAACGGCATCGCTTGTACCTCAACGCCAGCGAGTTCCAGCGGCTCGTCTTCAACGGCATCCTGATGACGGATGTCGATGATGATCTGGCCCGCCAGTGCTTCGCTGACTTCTTCAATCTGCAAGTCCTGGCCCAATTCGTCGATCACGCGATCGATCGGCACCAGCTTGGCATTCTCGAGCGCACGCTCAAGGACTGCCATGTCGAATTCTTTCTCTTCATGCTCCACGCGCGGACGCTTGGCGTGGGTCTTGGGGTTAACCGAGATGACCCCACAGTATTCCGGCATGTGCTTGGCGAAATCGGCAGTCCCGATTTCGTTAGCCAGGTCGATGATGTCCTGCTTGTGACTGGCGATCAGCGGACGCAAGACCAGCTTGTCGGTCACGCAGTCGATCACGGACAGGTTCGGCAATGTCTGGCTCGACACCTGGGAAATCGCTTCACCGGTGACCAGCGCTTCGATTTCCAGCCGATCGGCAATACGGGAAGCAGCGCGCAACATCATACGCTTCAAAACTACACCCATATGACTGTTATCGACTTTCCCGAGAATTTCTCCCAGGACTTCCTCGAACGGCACACTGACAAATAACACGCGTTGGGAGCTGCCGTACTTCTTCCAGATGAAGTGCGCGACTTCCATAACGCCCAGTTCATGGGCCCGGCCGCCCAGGTTGAAGAAGCAGAAATGGCTCATCAGGCCACGGCGCATGATCTGGTAGGCGGCAACGGTGGAATCGAACCCGCCGGACATCAGCACAAGGGTCTGTTCCAGGGCACCGAGCGGGTAACCGCCGATGCTGTTGTGCTGGTTGTGGATCACGAACAACCGTTTGTCGCGAATTTCGATACGGACTTCGATTTCCGGCTCTTTCAGCGAGATTCCGGCAGCACCGCACTGACGACGCAGCTGGCTGCCGACGTATTTCTCGACGTCCATCGAAGTGAATTCATGCTTGCCGGCACGCTTGCAGCGCACCGAAAAGATCTTCCCGGCCAGCGCCTCACCGAAATGCAGTTTGCACTTGGCCACGATGTCGTCGAAGTCACCCAGCGGATATTCGTCGACCTGCAGGAAATGCGCGATACCCGGCATGCAGCTCAGGCGCTCGGTCATCTCCTTCAGTACTTTGGGCTCGGCCACGCGGGTTTCAAGCTCGAGATTGTCCCACACACCGTTCACCACCACCGCCGGGTCCAGGTCACGGAGCACGGTGCGGATGTTTTTGGCCAATTGGCGGATGAAACGCATCCGTACCGGGCGGCTTTTGATGGTGATCTCGGGGAAGACTTTTACGATTAGTTTCATGAAAACAGCGCGCGCTGGGCCAGCCGAAAAAGGGGGGCGCGGATTATAGCGGAAATTGCTCAAGGTTTAACCAGTTAATGTGCAGAAGGTTTTTGGCGCACCAAAACGGGTCATTCACAGATTAAAGCGCGACATTACAGGGCGATTAATTTAGCCTCGTCGCATAAATGGCCTTAATAAGCGTGATATTGGGGCAAAAAACCCATGCTGGGGCACTGGCATGCAATTTGCTCCCTTGTGAGGCAGGTTGCCTTGGCAGAGTATTCGCGCCGGCATCACAAACATTATCAGGGCCATCCACTACTAAAGCCCGAAGCCACCCGGAGGACACTATGTCGAAGTCGGTTCAACTCATCAAAGATCATGACGTCAAGTGGATTGATCTGCGCTTCACGGACACTAAAGGCACTCAGCATCACGTGACCATGCCGGCTCGCGACGCGCTGGATGACGCTTTCTTCGAAGAAGGCAAGATGTTCGACGGTTCCTCCATCGCTGGCTGGAAAGGCATCGAAGCCTCCGACATGATCCTGATGCCGGACGACACCACCGCCGTGCTCGACCCGTTCACCGAAGAGCCGACCCTGATTCTGGTCTGCGACGTGATCGAGCCGTCGACCATGCAAGGCTACGACCGCGACCCACGTGCGATCGCCAAGCGTGCCGAGGAATACCTGAAGTCGACCGGTATCGGCGACACCGTATTCGTAGGCCCAGAGCCAGAATTTTTCATTTTCGACGAAGTGAAATTCAAGTCCGACATCTCGGGCTCGATGTTCAAAATCTTCTCCGAACAAGGTTCGTGGATGTCCGACCAGGACGTGGAAGGCGGCAACCGTGGCCACCGTCCAGGCGTCAAAGGCGGCTACTTCCCGGTTCCGCCGTTCGACCACGACCACGAAATCCGTACCTCCATGTGCAACGCCATGGAAGAGATGGGCCTGGTCATCGAAGTTCACCACCACGAAGTGGCGACTGCCGGCCAGAACGAAATCGGCGTGAAGTTCAACACCCTGGTTGCCAAGGCTGACGAAGTTCAGACCCTGAAGTACTGCGTACACAACGTTGCTGATGCATACGGCCGCACCGCGACCTTCATGCCCAAGCCTCTGTACGGCGACAACGGTTCGGGCATGCACGTCCACTTGTCCATCGCCAAAGATGGCAAGAACACTTTCGCTGGCGAAGGTTATGCCGGCCTGTCCGACACCGCTCTGTACTTCATCGGCGGCATCATCAAGCACGGTAAGGCCCTGAACGGCTTCACCAACCCGTCGACCAACTCCTACAAGCGTCTGGTCCCAGGTTTCGAAGCACCGGTCATGCTGGCCTACTCGGCTCGCAACCGTTCCGCCTCGATCCGTATTCCATACGTGTCCAGCCCTAAAGCTCGCCGTATCGAAGCACGCTTCCCGGATCCGGCAGCCAACCCGTACCTGGGCTTCGCTGCACTGCTGATGGCTGGCCTGGACGGCATCCAGAACAAGATCCACCCAGGCGACGCTGCTGACAAAAACCTGTACGACCTGCCGCCTGAAGAGGCGAAAGAGATCCCACAAGTTTGCGGCAGCCTGAAAGAAGCCCTGGAAGAGCTGGACAAGGGTCGTGCATTCCTGACCAAAGGCGGCGTGTTCTCCGACGATTTCATCGACGCTTACATCGCGCTGAAAAGCGAAGAAGAAATCAAGGTTCGCACCTTCGTACACCCACTGGAATATGAGCTGTACTACAGCTGCTGATCCAGTAGCGCCTGCGCAAGCGGCGTGACAAAAGAGGCCTCCTTCGGGAGGTCTTTTTTATGGGCGGGATTCAGGCCTGACGCAGACCTGTGGGAGCGAGCCTGCTCGCGAATGCTGTCTTTCAGTCAAGTTCTCTATCGACTGACACGGCCTCATCGCGAGCAAGCCCGCTCCCACAGGGGTTGGGTGGTGTTTGGACGAGTGGGTCAATCATGCCCAAATGTTAACCGCTTGGGTCTACCGCCACCCGTGGCCTATGCTGCAAGCCAACGCTTTGAGATCGGGTCGATGTTATGGGTCGTGGTTTTCTATTCATCCTGCTGCTGATCGCCCTGCCCGCCGCAGCGCAGATCTACAAGTACACCGACGCCGCCGGCAATACCGCCTACAGCAATCAGCCACCCGATGGTGTCAAGGCCGAAGCAGTCGAGCTGCCGCCACTCAACAGCATTGAGTCGCCACCGACGACAGCACCTGCGCCCCCCCCCGAAGCCGACAGCAGCGAGCAATTACAAAGCGCGTACGAGGTGCTTGAGCTGACCAACCTGCCAACCACCGAAGCCCTGCGCGCCAACAACGGCACGTTTACCGTGAATGTACTGATCAAGCCGCGCCTGCAAGGCTCTCATCTGTTCAGGCTGTTGCTGGACGACCAGCCCTATGGTCAGCCGAGCAACGTGCCAATCCTGCAACTGGTCAACATTGATCGCGGCACCCACAGCCTCGCGGTGCAAGTCATCAGCGGCGAAGAGGTGGTTCAACAAAGCCCATCCGTCACCTTCACCGTTCAGCGGGTGCATACGCCGTGAGGTGGTGGCTCCTGATCGCTTGCCTGAGTTCGCTACCGGTTTCGGCAGAGGTTTTCACGTATATCGATGCCCAGGGTAATCGGGTTTTCACCGACCAGCCCGGTTCGGGCAACGCCAAACGTGTACCGCTGGCGCCGAGTAATCGCATGTCCGCCAACCCGACCGGCGCTGCGCCGGCGGCGGTAGAAAAAACACCGAAGGCCAAGCCACTGCTCCACTACAACATGCTGCGGTTGTTGATTCCCGAACCCGACGCCACCGTCCGCAGCACTGCCGGCGAAGTGATCGTCACTGCCACCAGTGAACCCGGCCTGCAACGCGGCCATCGGTACCGTTTGCTACTCGACGGCCAACCCACCGGCGAACCTGGCCCCAGCCCGGTGTTTGCGCTGACCGATATCGATCGTGGCACGCATAACCTGTCGGTCGAAATCGTCGACGAGCAGGGACGCACCGTCGAGCGCACCGCCAATCAACCCTTCCACATGCTGCGTATTTCCCTCGCACAGAAACGCCAAGTCAAACCCTGCGCCCTCGCCGATTACGGCCACAGACCGGAATGTCCGCTCAAGGACAAACCCAAAGAAGAAAAAAATCCCTTTCTGCGATTCTTTTAACGTCACGAGAGTTTGCGCACTATGTTGGTGCGATACGCTGCCCAACAACCTTATCGCAACCCATTTTGGTTCGAAAGTACCCGTCAGAGCTGGCAGAACGCCACGCAAACGAGCGTTAAACGCCGGTTTCAGGGGTTAAACGCTTCTTTTCGGAGCCTTGGTTTGGTTTTTGCATTTTCACTGCATCGGCGCGTTATTCCCGCGCATGCCCTGCTCCAAAAGAGGTCCTGATGACCATAAGCGACGCACTGCATCGATTGCTGCTCGATAACCTGACCACCGCCACCATTCTGCTCGATGCCGAGCTGCGTCTGGAATACATGAACCCGGCGGCGGAAATGCTTTTGGCCATCAGCGGCCAGCGAAGTCATGGTCAATTCATCAGCGAACTGTTCACTGAATCGCCCGAGGCGCTCAACTCACTGCGTCAGGCCGTCGAACAGGCGCACCCGTTTACCAAACGCGAAGCGATGCTCACTGCCCTGACCGGTCAGACCTTGACGGTCGATTACGCGGTAACGCCAATCCTCTCCAACGGCGCCACCCTGCTGCTGCTGGAAGTGCACCCGCGCGATCGCCTTTTGCGGATTACCAAGGAAGAAGCGCAGCTGTCGAAGCAGGAAACCAGCAAGATGCTGGTTCGCGGACTCGCTCATGAGATCAAAAACCCGCTGGGCGGGATTCGCGGCGCGGCGCAGCTGCTGGCTCGCGAACTGCCTGAGGAAAGCCTGCGCGATTACACCAACGTGATCATCGAGGAAGCCGATCGCCTGAGGAATCTGGTCGACCGCATGCTCGGCTCGAACAAATTGCCATCACTGGCCATGTGCAACGTTCACGAGGTGCTGGAACGGGTTTCGCACCTGGTCGAGGCCGAAAGCCAGGGTTGCATCACCTTGGCGCGCGACTACGACCCGAGCATCCCTGACGTATTGATCGATCGTGAACAAATGATTCAGGCCGTATTGAACATCGTCCGCAACGCGATGCAGGCCATCAGCAGCCAGAACGAATTGCGCCTGGGCCGCATCACGCTGCGCACCCGCGCCATGCGCCAGTTCACCATCGGCCACGTGCGCCATCGCCTGGTGACCAAGATCGAAATCATCGACAACGGTCCTGGCATTCCTGCCGAACTGCAGGAAACCATTTTCTTCCCAATGGTCAGCGGCCGTCCGGACGGTACCGGGCTAGGCCTGGCCATTACCCAGAACATCATCAGCCAGCACCAGGGCCTGATCGAGTGTGAGAGCCACCCAGGCCACACCACGTTCTCGATCTTTCTGCCACTGGAACAAGGAGCCACATCGACATGAGCCGTAGTGAAACCGTGTGGATCGTCGATGACGACCGATCAATTCGTTGGGTCCTGGAAAAAGCCTTGCAACAGGAAGGCATGACCACGCAAAGCTTCGATAGCGCCGATGGTGTGATGAGCCGCCTGGCCCGCCAGCAGCCGGACGTGATCATTTCCGACATTCGCATGCCCGGCGCCAGCGGCCTGGACCTGTTGGCGCGGATTCGCGAGCAACACCCACGTCTGCCGGTAATCATCATGACGGCGCACTCGGATCTGGACAGCGCTGTCGCGTCCTATCAGGGTGGTGCATTTGAATACCTGCCCAAGCCGTTCGACGTTGATGAAGCAGTGTCCCTGGTCAAACGGGCCAATCAGCACGCTCAGGAGCAACAAGGCCTGGAAGTACCCGTCGCCTTGACCCGTACGCCGGAAATCATCGGCGAAGCGCCGGCGATGCAGGAAGTGTTTCGCGCCATCGGCCGCTTGAGTCACTCCAACATCACCGTGCTGATCAACGGCGAATCCGGCACCGGCAAAGAACTGGTGGCCCACGCCCTGCACCGTCACAGCCCGCGTGCAGCTTCACCGTTTATCGCCTTGAACATGGCGGCGATTCCGAAAGATTTGATGGAATCCGAGCTGTTCGGCCACGAAAAAGGCGCGTTCACCGGCGCGGCCAACCTGCGTCGCGGTCGTTTCGAACAGGCTGACGGCGGCACGCTGTTTCTGGATGAAATCGGCGACATGCCGGCGGATACGCAGACTCGTTTGCTGCGCGTATTGGCCGATGGCGAGTTTTACCGCGTCGGCGGTCATGTGCCGGTCAAGGTCGATGTGCGCATCATCGCCGCGACACACCAGAATCTGGAAACCCTGGTACAGGCCGGTAAATTCCGTGAGGACTTGTTCCATCGTCTCAACGTCATTCGTATTCACATTCCACGGCTGTCGGACCGTCGTGAAGACATTCCGACCCTCGCCAGGCATTTCCTCAGCCGCGCAGCGCAAGAATTGGCCGTCGAGCCGAAACTGCTGAAAAGCGAGACCGAGGAATACCTGAAGAACCTGCCGTGGGGCGGCAACGTGCGTCAGCTGGAGAACACCTGCCGCTGGATCACGGTGATGGCTTCAGGCCGCGAAGTGCACATCAGCGACCTGCCGCCGGAACTGCTGAACCTGCCGCAAGACTCGGCACCTGTGACCAACTGGGAGCAAGCGTTGCGTCAGTGGGCGGATCAGGCACTGGCGCGTGGCCAGTCGAGCCTGCTCGATAGCGCGGTGCCTACGTTCGAGCGGATCATGATCGAGACGGCGCTGAAACACACCGCCGGGCGCCGTCGTGATGCGGCGGTTTTGTTGGGTTGGGGGCGTAATACCCTGACGCGCAAGATCAAGGAATTAGGGATGAAGGTTGATGGGGCGGATGAGGATGAAGGGGAAGAGGGTTAAGCAGCCTGTAGATATTCGCTGACAGCTAGATCTGATCGCGAGCAGGCTCACTCCTACAATGGATTTACGTATTTTCACCGTCGAGTGAATATCAAAAAAACCTGTGGAAGCGAGCCTGCTCCCGAAGGGGCCGGACGATTCAACATTGATTCGCACGGAACCGCCCCTTTCGCGAGCAGGCTCGCTCCCACACTTCGGGCTCTGTGCACCGACTGAACGCACCGTGACCCGCAATCGCGCACGGTCACCGGTTGAAAATCTTGCCTGAATTCGCAATCGAACCCCTACCGAAAAAACACGAAAGCCCCGTATTACGGGGCTTTCGACGTTTTAACGGGGCTCCGTGTTTCAAATTGTTAAAACCTGGCACGCCGCCTGCAATAGTCCAATCAGTGGTTCAGTTCACTACCCGGTTTCGGGGACCTTGGTACAGGCAGGCCGGGGATTCCCCTCTTTACATCGGACTCACACCGCACAAGGCGACGAGTCCTGCCGTTTTGGGGCCCTTGATACAGGCAGGTCAGGGGTTCCTTCTTTACACCGGGCTCGACGCAATGCGCGAGCCCGCCCCTTTCGGGAACCTTGGTACAGGCAGGCCGGGGATTCCCTCTTTTATTGCTCCCGGAGATGGATCTCCAACCGCCAACGGTCATCGACCTCACTGCCGGACCACTCGCCCTGCAGCGGCCGGGCCGCAACCACCGACAGCAATAACCCCCCATCACTCAAACGTACTCGCCAGTTCACGTTCTTGTCGTTGAGCTTGAGCTGGCCTTTCTGCGCCTTGCCGGTAGCCTCGAATAGTAGCGCCAGGCTGCCATCGACAAACTCGCCATGGGACTTGGGTTCATTGTTGAACCAGACCACCAGGCCATCGTTGGTCACTTCGACTTGCTGCAGTTCAGTGGGGTCGGGCGTGGTCAGGCGACCGATCATCAGCCCCACCATAACGCCGACGATCACTAAAGAACCCATTACCCGTGGCAATAGTTTCGATCGATCAACCGCAGGCGGCGTAGAATGCCGCTCATCTTTATCTTCGGAGCCGTGCATGTTTCACGTCATCCTTTTCCAACCAGAAATTCCGCCGAATACCGGCAACGTTATCAGGCTGTGCGCCAACAGCGGCTGCCACCTGCATTTGATCGAGCCGCTGGGTTTCGAGATGGACGACAAACGTCTGCGCCGGGCCGGTCTCGACTACCACGAGTATGCCACCCTGCGACGTCACGCGGACCTCGCCAGTTGCCTGGAAAGCCTCGGTCATCCACGCCTGTTCGCTTTCACCACCAAGGGCTCGAGGCCGTTCCACGATGCCAGCTTCGCCGAGGGTGATGCGTTCCTGTTCGGCCCGGAAAGCCGCGGCCTGCCCGCGGAGGTGCTGGATGCCTTGCCCGCCGAACAACGTTTGCGCCTGCCGATGCGTGAAGGCTGCCGCAGCCTGAACCTGTCGAACACTGTGGCCGTCGCCGTCTACGAAGGCTGGCGCCAGCTGGGATTCAAGTAACCCACGTCCCTGTAGCAGCTGCCGCAGGCTGCGTTCGACCCGAAGGGTCGCGGCGACCTGGAAGCAACGACCGCTTCGCGGCCGGACGCAGCCTTCGGCAGCTGCTACAGAATTAAAGCCACGAAAAAAGCGCCTTCGAGGCGCTTTTTTCATGATGGCATCAACCGCTTATTGAACAGTCGGCGTCTCGCCCTCAGCCTGCATGCGTTGCAGTTCTTGCGCGTACAGTGCGTCGAAGTTCACCGGGGCCAGCATCAGTGCCGGGAACGAACCGCGAGTGACCAGGCTGTCCAGGGTCTCGCGAGCGTACGGGAACAGGATGTTCGGGCAAAACGCGCCGAGGGTGTGGCTCATCGAAGCGTCGTCGAGGTTCTTGATCAGGAAGATCCCGGCCTGTTGCACTTCAGCGATGAAGGCCACTTCTTCACCGTTCTTCACGGTAACCGACAAGGTCAGCACGACTTCGTGGAAGTCACCTTCCAAAGCCTTTTGACGGGTGTTCAGATCCAGACCGACACTCGGCTCCCATTGCTGGCGAAAGATCGCCGGGCTTTTCGGGGCTTCGAAGGACAAGTCACGAACGTAGATGCGCTGCAAGGAAAATTGCGGTGCGGTTTCTTCTTCGCTGGCTGCAGTGTTCTGTTGGTCAGTCATCTCAGATCCTTTCTGATCTTGGGGTCTTATAGGGAAGGCGTTCAGGCCTTGAGCAGCGCGTCGAGCTTGCCGGCGCGCTCAAGGGCAAACAAATCATCACAGCCGCCGATGTGGCGCTCACCGATCCAGATCTGCGGCACGGAGGTGCGTCCCGCTTTCTGAGCCATGGCGGCACGCACCTGCGGCTTGCCATCGACCTTGATCTCTTCGAAAGCCACGCCTTTGTTCTCAAGCAGGTACTTGGCTCGCGAGCAGTAGGGGCAGTAATCGCTGGAGTAGACGATGACGTTGCTCATGTCACTTCACCAACGGCAGGTTGTCGCCTTTCCAGCTGGAAATTCCGCCGGACAGCTTGGCGGCGGTGAAGCCGGACTTCATCAGTTCGCGAGCGTGGGTACCAGCGGTCTGGCCCATGGCGTCGACCAGAATAATGGTTTTGGACTTGTACTTTTCCAGTTCGCCAACGCGAGCTGTCAGTTTGTCGTGCGGAATGTTCAACGCGCCGACGATGTGACCAGCGGCGAAATCCTTGACCGGACGAATGTCGATCACCACGCCGGCATCCTTGTTGACCAGCCCGGTCAGTTCACCGGTGCTCAGGCTGCGACCGCCGCCCTGCATCTGGTAAGCGATCAACAACGCCAGCAGTACGACGAAGATACCGACGAGCAGATAGTGATTAGTGGCGAATTGAATCAGGTTAGCAACCATCGAAGGAGGTTCCAGGGCGTTAAAATGTCGGCCAGTATACACAGCCACTATGGTGGGCCAAACCCCGTCCGGCGGTGACGGCGTCGGAACTTAGCTTTAAACTGCGACTCACTTTTTCCATCGCCTCTTTTAATTCAGCCACGAGTGGAATCCATGACTACCACGCCTAAACCTTTGGTCCTGATTATTCTCGACGGCTTCGGTCACAGTGAGAGCCCGGAATCCAACGCTGTCTTTGCCGCGAAGAAGCCTGTGCTGGACCGCCTCTGTGCCACCTTGCCGAACGGGTTGATCTCGGGAAGTGGAATGGACGTCGGCCTGCCGGACGGTCAGATGGGCAATTCCGAAGTGGGCCATATGAACCTCGGTGCTGGCCGCGTTGTGTATCAGGACTTTACGCGGGTGACCAAATCGATCCGCGACGGCGAGTTTTTCGAAAACCCGACGATCGTGGCTGCCGTCGATAAAGCCGTTGCCGCCGGTAAAGCGGTGCACTTCATGGGCCTGTTGTCCGACGGTGGTGTTCACAGCCATCAGGATCACCTGGTCGCCATGGCCGAACTGGCCTACAAGCGCGGCGCTGAAAAAATCTATCTGCATGCTTTTCTCGACGGCCGCGACACGCCGCCGAAAAGTGCGCAATCGTCCATCGAATTGCTCGACGCAGCCTTCCAGGCGCTGGGCAAAGGCCGGATCGCCAGCATCATCGGCCGCTATTTCGCCATGGACCGCGACAATCGCTGGGACCGCGTGTCCCAGGCATACAACCTGATCGTCGACGGCAACGGCCAGTTCAATGCCGCCACCGCGCAGGAGGGCCTCGAAGCCGCCTATGCCCGTGGCGAGAGCGACGAGTTTGTCAAAGCAACCTCCATCGGTGAACCGGTAAAAGTCGAAGATGGCGATGCCGTAGTGTTCATGAACTTCCGCGCCGACCGCGCCCGCGAACTGACCCGCGTGTTCGTAGAAGACGATTTCAAGGAATTCGAACGCGCGCGTCAGCCGAAACTGGCTGGCTTCGTCATGTTGACCCAATACGCCGCCAGCATTCCCGCGCCTTCGGCCTTCGCCGCCGGCAGCCTGGACAACGTGCTGGGCGATTACCTGGCGCAGAACGGCAAGACGCAGTTGCGCATCGCCGAGACCGAAAAATACGCGCACGTGACCTTCTTCTTCTCCGGCGGCCGCGAAGAACCGTTCCCCGGCGAAGAGCGCATCCTGATCCCGTCGCCGAAAGTCGCCACCTACGACCTGCAGCCGGAAATGAGCGCGCCGGAAGTCACCGACCGCATCGTCGATGCCATTGAAAACCAGCGTTATGACGTAATCGTGGTCAATTACGCCAACGGCGACATGGTCGGTCACAGCGGCGTGTTTGACGCTGCCGTCAAAGCGGTGGAATGCCTGGACCTGTGCGTTGGCCGCATTGTCGAGGCGCTGGACAAGGTTGGTGGCGAGGCGCTGATCACCGCAGACCACGGCAACGTCGAGCAAATGTCCGACGAATCCACCGGTCAGGCCCACACGGCGCACACCACCGAGCCGGTGCCGTTCATTTATGTCGGCAAGCGTGACCTCAAAGTGCGTGAGGGTGGCGTCCTGGCGGATGTGGCGCCGACCATGCTGAAACTGCTGGGCCTGGAGAAACCGGCGGAAATGACTGGCACTTCGATACTGGTATAACCAGCTCTTAAAGCACCGCAAAACCCTGTGGGAGCGGGCTTGCTCGCGAAGGCGGAGTGTCAGCCAGCTTTGATGTCAGCTGACACACCGCCTTCGCGAGCAAGCCCGCTCCCACATTGGTTTGCGTTGTTTTTTCGGCCAGTTATCACACAGCCCCAATTGGGCGTTTTTTTTGCAGCGCTTGGCGGGCATACTAGGCCGTCCCTTTCCCTGGTGTCGCCCGCCTCTATGCTCCGCGTCCTGATTGCCTTTGCCCTTACCTGCCTGCTCCAACCGGCCTTCGCCGACGAGCGCGCGCAAACCCAGCAACAGTTGGACGCGACGCGTCAGGACATTGCCGAGCTGAAAAAACTGCTGGGCAAGCTGCAGGAAGAAAAATCCGGTGTGCAAAAGGATCTCAAGGGCACCGAAACCGAGATGGGCAAGCTCGAGAAGCAGGTCGAAGCCCTGCAGAAAGAGCTGAAGAAAAGCGAATCCGAGCTGAACCGACTCGATACCGAGAAAAAAAAACTCCAGAGCGCGCGCATTGAACAGCAGCGACTGATCGCCATTCAGGCCCGCGCGGCCTATCAGAACGGCCGTCAGGAATATCTGAAGTTGTTGCTCAACCAGCAAAACCCGGAAAAATTCGCCCGCACCCTCACCTACTACGACTACCTGAGCCAGGCCCGCCTGGAGCAGCTGAAGAATTTCAACGAAACCCTGCGCCAGCTGGCCAATGTCGAACAAGACATCGCCCTGCAACAGGCGCAGCTGCTGGTGCAGAAAAGCAGCCTCGACAGCCAGCGAGAAGAACTCGACAAGGTCCGCAAGGAACGCCAGCAGGTGCTGGCCAAACTCAATGTCGACGTAAAAGCCCGCGACCAGAAGCTGGCTGCCCGCGAGCAGGACCAGGCAGACCTGTCTAAAGTCCTCAAAACCATCGAAGAGACCCTGGCGCGTCAGGCTCGTGAGGCAGAAGAGGCGCGGCAAAAAGCGCTGATCGCCCAGCAGGAAGCCGAAAAAAAGCGTTTACGTGAGGCCCAGGCTGCAGCAGATGCTGATGCCACTGACGCCCCACGCAAACCCGTCAAATCTACCTCCGGAGCGCTGGTGTCCAGCTCCGGCGAAACCTTCGGCGGCCCATTTGCTTCAAGCCGGGGCAAACTTCCGTGGCCGGTTGATGGTCGATTGCTTGCGCGTTTCGGTGAATCCCGTGGCGACGATACCCGCACCAAATGGGACGGGGTGATGATCAGCGCCTCCGCGGGCAGCCAGGTTCACGCGGTGCACGGCGGTCGCGTGGTGTTTGCCGACTGGTTGCGCGGTGCCGGGCTGCTGGTGATTCTCGACCACGGCAATGGTTTTTTGAGTCTTTACGGTCACAACCAGACGCTGCTCAAGTCTGCGGGTGACGTGGTTAAAGCCGGCGAGTCCATCTCCACTGTGGGTAGCAGTGGCGGCCAGGACACGCCAGCGCTGTATTTCGCTATTCGTCAGCAGGGTCACCCGAGTGATCCGGCGCAATGGTGTCGTGCGCAAGGATAAGCACGTTACCTAATTCAGGAGTTCGTTCGACATGCTGCACTTGTCCCGCCTTACCTCGCTGGCCCTGACGATCGCCCTGGTGATCGGCGCGCCTCTGGCGTTCGCTGCCCAACCGGCTCCGGCGGTCGCGCCTGCGGGCACTGCTGCAACCACCAAAGCGCCGTTGCCGCTGGAAGAGTTGCGCACTTTTGCCGAGGTCATGGACCGGATCAAGGCGGCGTATGTCGAACCTGTCGACGACAAAACACTGCTGGAGAATGCGATCAAAGGCATGCTCAGCAACCTTGATCCGCACTCCGCTTACCTCGGGCCGGAAGATTTCGCAGAATTGCAGGAAAGCACCAGCGGTGAATTTGGCGGCCTCGGTATCGAGGTCGGCGCCGAAGACGGCTTCATCAAGGTGGTTTCGCCGATCGATGACACCCCGGCGTCCAAGGCTGGCATTCAGGCCGGCGATTTCATCGTGAAGATCAACGGCCAGCCAACACGCGGCCAGAGCATGACCGAAGCCGTGGACAAGATGCGCGGCAAGATCGGCGAGAAAATCACCCTGACACTGGTTCGCGACGGTGGCACACCGTTCGACGTGACCCTGGCCCGCGCGATCATCCAGGTGAAAAGCGTCAAGGCGCAGTTGCTGGAATCCGGCTACGGCTACATTCGTATCACCCAGTTCCAGGTCAAGACCGGCGACGAAGTTTCCAAGGCGCTGGCGAAACTGCGCAAAGACAACGGCAAGAAACTCAACGGCATCATTCTCGACCTGCGCAACAACCCGGGCGGCGTGCTGCAAGCAGCGGTAGAAGTGGTCGACCACTTCATCACCAAGGGCCTGATCGTTTACACCAAGGGCCGAATTGCCAACTCCGAGCTGCGCTTCTCCGCCACCGGCAAGGACGAAAGCGAAGCGGTGCCGATGGTCGCGCTGATCAACGGTGGCAGCGCCTCGGCTTCGGAAATCGTTGCCGGCGCTTTGCAAGACCAGAAACGCGCAGTGGTCATGGGCACGACCAGTTTCGGTAAAGGTTCGGTACAAACCGTGCTGCCACTGAACAACGAACGCGCATTGAAGATCACCACGGCGCTGTATTACACGCCGAACGGTCGCTCGATTCAGGCGCAGGGCATCGTCCCGGACATCGAAGTGCGCAAGGCCAAGATCACCACCGAGCAGGACAGCGAATACTTCAAGGAAGCCGATCTACAGGGCCACCTGGGCAATGGCAACGGCGGCGCCGATAAACCGACTGGTTCCGGTGGCAAGCCCAAGGCCATGCCGCAGGACGACGATTACCAATTGGCCCAGGCCCTGAGCCTGCTCAAAGGGCTGAGCATCACGTCCGGCCGCTGAGATGCGCTTGCGGCTAGTTCTCGGTCTGCTGTGCTGCCTGGCGGGTGTTGCGCATGCATCGCCCGCCCCTCAAAAAGCCTATCTGAGTTTGATCATCGACGACCTGGGGCAGAACCTGCCTCGGGATCGTCGCGTGCTGGCCCTGCCCGGCCCGGTCACGGCGGCGATCATGCCGGACACCCCGCACGCTACCGAAGTTGCTCGCGAGGCTCATCGCGCCGGCAAAATCGTCATTCTGCACATGCCCATGGACCCGGCCACTGGCCCTTTCGCCTGGCACCCGGAACTGCCCGTCGCAGAGTTCGAGAAGCGCTTGAACGCGGCGCTCAAAGTGGTGCCGTACACCGCCGGCATCAATAATCACATGGGCAGCCGCATGACCGCGCAACCGGGGGCCATGGCCTGGCTAATGGCCGATTTGCAGCGTCGCCACAAAGTCTTTGTCGACAGCCGTACCAGCGCGCAAACGGTCGCTGCAGCCGAGGCGCAGAAAATCGGTTTGGCGAGCATTTCGCGGGACGTGTTTCTGGATGACGAGCGCACGGAAGAGGCGATTTTTACTCAGTTGCAAACGGCGGTCAGTCTGGCGCGCAAGCAAGGCTCGGCCGTCATGATCGGGCATCCGTATCCGCAGACGCTGGCGGTGCTTGAGCGAGAACTGCCGAAGCTCAAGGCTCAGGGAATCGACTGGATCGATATCAAAATGATGATCAGCGTACGCGGCAATCGGGCGATGGCCGGGCATGGGAAGGATGGGGTGTACCGGTGATCGCCACACCCTAAATCGACTGTGGGAGCGGGCTTGCTCGCGAAGGCGTCGTGTCAGTCAACAAAGGATGTCGACTGGCACACCGCTTTTCGCGAGCAAGCCCGCTCCCACATTTGGATCATCGGTATCAGAGATACCGCGCCATGATCTGCTCGACCACACCGTCCTTGCGCATCTGATCGAGGGCCGCTTGCAGCTTGCTAACGGTCTCGTCCGGCACGTCTTTGTTCAGCGCGAGGTAAAGCTCGGCGCTGTTGAAACGCAACACGGTCTTGAGCCCGGTCACGCCGTCCTGGCGCGCGAGATAGCGACCGGCCGGATCCCCGGTGGCCCACAGATCAATCTGGCCGTTCACCAGTTTTTTCGCATTGTCCTGATCGCGTAGCACGACGATAGGTTTGAGCCCCTGTTTGGTCAGCGTCTCGGCAATCGCGTCACCCTTGTACGCACCGACCTTGAACTTGCGCGCGTCATCCAGCGTTTCCAGGCTGATCTTGCTGTCTTCACTGGCCAGCATGATCCAATCATCGGGACCAATCGGGCCGACCCATTTGAACAACTTCTCGCGGTCCGGCAAGCGCGCCATCACGAACACGCCGTAACCCGGTTTCTCCAGGGCGAGCTTGTAGATTCGCTCCCAGGGGAAGCGCAGCGTCAGGCTGTAAGTCATGTCGGCGCGTCTGAACATCTCACGAACGATATCCACAGCGATGCCGTTGATGTTCTCGTCCTGAGCGAAGTTCTTGCCGTTTTTCGCCATGTTGTAAGGCGGGAAGTTTTCGGTCAGCAACACCAGATCGGTGTCTGGATTTTCTGCAGCCTGCACTCCGTTGATGAGCAACAGAGCAGTACTGGTGAGAGCGAGAAGGAGACGTTTGAGCATGTCTGGCTACCGAGATCCATGGCGTACCCAAGAGTGCCTTGAGCCCGCCATGATGTCCACTGGCCTGTACGGAATGTTTAGCGCATTACGATGCCGCGATGGGCCATATAGGCTTTGGCTTCCTGCACGGTATATTCGCCGAAGTGGAAAATACTCGCCGCCAGTACCGCGCTGGCGTGGCCTTCGATGATGCCGTCGGCCAGGTGCTGCAGATTGCCGACCCCGCCCGAAGCAATCACCGGAATGCCCAGCGCATCGCTGATGGCGCGGGTGACGCCCAGGTCGAAGCCGTTTTTCATGCCATCCTGATCCATGCTGGTCAGCAGGATTTCGCCGGCGCCCAGGGCTTCCATTTTTTTCGCCCACTCGACAGCGTCGAGGCCGGTGGGTTTGCGCCCGCCGTGGGTGAAGATTTCCCAGCGCGGGGTTTCGCCGGGGCCGGAAACCTTTTTCGCATCAATGGCGACGACGATGCATTGCGAGCCGAAAT
This sequence comes from Pseudomonas sp. TMB3-21, assembly GCF_054898145.1. NCBI lineage: Bacteria > Pseudomonadati > Pseudomonadota > Gammaproteobacteria > Pseudomonadales > Pseudomonadaceae > Pseudomonas > Pseudomonas sp. TMB3-21. The sequence goes on from NZ_CM142718.1 coordinate 1,286,540, forward strand.
GCTGCGCCGCTTCGCCGACGAATTCCGGATTGAAGACTGCGGCAGTGTTGATCGACACCTTGTCTGCACCGGCATTCAGCAAATTGCGAATGTCCTGCACGGTACGCACGCCGCCGCCCACGGTCAGCGGGATGAACACCTGGCTGGCCATGCGCTCAACGGTGTGCAGCGTGGTATCGCGACCGTCGACGCTGGCGGTGATGTCGAGAAACGTAATTTCGTCGGCACCCTGCTCGTCGTAGCGACGGGCGATTTCCACCGGGTCACCGGCATCGCGGATGTTCTCGAACTTCACACCTTTGACGACCCGGCCGTTATCCACGTCCAGGCAAGGGATGATGCGTTTGGCCAGCGCCATGGTCAGTCCTCAGCCTTTGTACGAATCGCAGAAAGCTTGCGCTTCAGCGACGTCGAGGGTGCCTTCATAGATCGCCCGGCCGGTGATTGCACCAATGATGCCTGGGGCTTTTGCATCGAGCAGCGACTTGATGTCGCCAAGGTTGTGAATGCCACCGGAGGCGATCACCGGAATCTTCGTCGCCGCAGCCAGCGCAGCGGTGAAGGGAACGTTGCAGCCCTGCATCATGCCGTCTTTGGCGATGTCGGTATAAACGATCGCGGAAACCCCGTCGGCCTCAAATCGCTTGGCCAGGTCGATGACCTGAACGGTGCTGATTTCAGCCCAGCCGTCAGTGGCGACAAAACCGTCCTTGGCATCCAGACCGACAATCACTTTGCCCGGAAACGCGCGGCAGGCTTCTGCGACGAATGCCGGATCTTTCACGGCTTTGGTGCCGATGATCACATAGCTCACGCCAGCCTTGACGTAGTGCTCGATGGTTTCCAGCGAGCGGATGCCGCCACCGATCTGGATCGGCAGATTCGGGTAGCGCTTGGCGATGGCGGTGACCACTTCGCCGTTGACCGGCTGGCCTTCGAAAGCACCGTTCAAGTCGACCAGATGCAGACGACGGCAACCGCCCTCCACCCACTTGGCAGCCATGCTCACCGGGTCATCGGAGAACACCGTGGAATCTTCCATGCGGCCCTGGCGCAGACGTACACAGGCACCGTCCTTGAGATCGATAGCGGGAATAATCAGCATCTGGCAAACCTTCAAATTCGAGTATTCAGCTTCGCTCGGAAATCAGTTTTTCTCGAGCGCCCACAAGTCGCTTTCGATGCTTTCGAACCTCTCTTTGAGGTGCGTCTGCACATCGAAAATCGCCCTGTTGTAATAGTGCGGAGCAATTTCACGGGTAAACAGCTCAAGGATCTCGGCTGCTTCGAACGAACCCAGGTCCAGTTCGAAACGATCCTCCATGAAGCGCTTGATCTTATGATTGGCCTCGTTCTCCTGTTCGGGAGTGAGGGTCAGGATCGGCGGCTTCTTTTTGACGGCCATTTACCAGCGCCCATCCCACGCGGCGAAGTTCTGCAGCAATTGCAGGCCATGGGTATGGCTTTTCTCCGGGTGGAACTGCACGGCAAAACGCGACCCTTCAGCCAGCGCAGCAGCGAAATCGACACCGTAGTGACCGCCACCCACCACCTGCCGCGCATTCCCGGCGGCGATGTAGTAGCTGTGCACGAAGTAGAAACGCGCCAGGTCCGGAATGTCGTGCCACAGCGGATGACTCACCGTCTGCTTCACTTCGTTCCAGCCCATGTGCGGGACTTTCAGGTGCTCGCCGTCTTCATGCAAATCCTTGCCGAAAAACTTCACCGCACCCGGAAACAGGCCGATGCAGTCGACGCCGTCGTTCTCTTCACTGCTGTCGAGCAAGGCTTGCATGCCGACGCAGATGCCGAGGAACGGACGGTCCTGGCTGACTTCACGCACCAGCGAATCGAAGCCCAGACGACGGATCTCCGCCATGCAATCGCGAATCGCGCCAACACCGGGAAACACAACCCTGTCGGCTTCGCGAATCACATTGGCATCGCTGGTGATCAGAACCTTGCCGGCACCGACGTGCTCGAGGGCCTTGGCCACCGAGTGCAGGTTGCCCATGCCGTAATCGATAACCGCGACCGTCTGCATTACAGAACGCCTTTGGTCGACGGCATCTGACCGGCCATGCGGTCGTCCAGCTCTACGGCCATGCGCAGTGCGCGGCCGAAAGCCTTGAATACGGTTTCGATCTGGTGGTGAGTGTTGTGCCCACGCAGGTTGTCGATGTGCAGCGTGACGTTGGCGTGGTTGACGAAGCCCTGGAAGAATTCCTGGAACAAGTCAACGTCGAAACCGCCGACGGTGGCGCGGGTGTAGGGCACATGCATCTGCAGGCCAGGACGGCCGGAGAAATCGATCACCACGCGCGACAGCGCTTCATCGAGCGGCACGTAGGCGTGACCGTAGCGACGGATGCCTTTCTTGTCGCCGATGGCTTTGGTGAATGCCTGACCGAGGGTGATACCGACGTCTTCCACGGTGTGGTGGTCGTCGATATGCAGGTCGCCCTTGCTGACGATATCCAGGTCGATCAGCCCGTGACGGGCGATCTGGTCCAGCATGTGCTCAAGAAAAGGAACACCGATATCAAATCGGGCCTTTCCGGTGCCATCCAGGTTGATCGAGGCTTTAATCTGGGTTTCCAGAGTGTCGCGCTCGACTGACGCCATACGTTCGGCCATCACCAGCTCCGCAAATCATTGGGCGAAAAAGGCAGCCATTATAGGCACGCGGACGGGAAACAGAAACACGGGAGGTGATATGACTGACGGAGTGATTTCGGGGGTTTGGCGGGTAGACATGTCCATACAAGCTATTTCAGACACCTCAAAACAATTGTAGGAGTGAGCCTGCTCGCGATAAGGGCCTCACAGTCAACATTTCTGTCGACTGTCAGACCCTTATCGCGAGCAGGCTCACTCCTACAGGGGTACTACGTCTTACTTAGTTGAACAACACCGCAGTCTTCTGCAGCGTGACCCAAACACCCCACGCCAACGGAATCCCAACCACCAGCCATGCGGCGAGCGCCAGCGGTTTGGTGCCTGGCGCGGCTTTCCACTCCAGCACGGTGCTGGCATCAGCACCCTTGTCATGGCCCAGCGCCTGTTCGGCAGCCAGTTCCGCGTCGGTCATGAAGTACTTGTCCGCCACCGGACGCACCAGCAGGTTGCAGATGAAACCCAGCACCAGCAGGCCAGCGAGGATGTACAGCGTAATGTCGTAAGCGGCCGCGCGTTCAACGCCGATGCTCAACTGATATTCACGCAGGTAGTTCACCAGCACCGGACCCAACACACCCGCCGCCGCCCACGCTGTCAGCAGACGACCGTGAATCGCGCCGACCATCTGCGTACCGAACAGATCAGCCAGATAGGCTGGAACGGTCGCGAAACCGCCGCCGTACATCGACAGGATGATGCAGAACGCGGCCACGAACAGCGCAACGTTACCCAGATGACCAAGGTTCGGGATCAACGCGTATAGCGCGAAACCGAGGGCGAAGAACACGAAATAGGTGTTCTTGCGGCCCAGGTAATCCGAGAACGAAGCCCAGAAGAACCGACCGCCGATGTTGAACAGGCTCAACAAACCGGTGAAGCCCGCAGCAATCGCAGCGATCGATGCCAGTTGCCCGGCGTCCAGTTGACCAAACGGCAGGTCAACACCGATCAGCTTGCCACCGAACACTTCCTGCAACAGTGGCGAAGCCATGCCGAGGATGCCGATACCGGCCGATACGTTCAGGCACAACACCAGCCAGACCAGACGGAATTGCGGGGTTTTCCACGCCACATTCACGTGCACGTGGCGATGGGTGATCATAGCGTTCGAGGCTTTTTTCGCCGGGGCAGTCCAGCCTTCAGGCTTCCAGCCGGTTGGCGGCACGCGGTAGGACAGTGCGCCGCCGATCATGAACACGAAGTAGATCGCGGCCATTACCAGGAAGCTCTGCCAAACGCCGACGCTGGTTGGCGACGAGAAGTGGCTCATCAAGGCTGCCGCCAGGGGAGCGCCGACCATTGCGCCACCGCCGAAACCCATGATCGCCATGCCGGTCGCCATGCCACGCTTGTCCGGGAACCACTTGATCAGGGTCGAGACCGGCGAGATGTAACCCAGGCCCAGACCGATACCGCCAATCACGCCAGAACCGAGCCACATCAGCCAGATCTGATGCGTATAGATGCCGAGCGCTGAAATCAGCAGACCGCCACACCAGCACAGCGCCGACACGACGCCGGCCTTGCGCGGCCCGGCGTGTTCCAGCCAGCCACCCCAGATCGCTGCCGAGCAGCCGAGGAAGATGAAGAACAGGGTGTAGATCCAGCCGAGCATGGAAATCGGCCAGTCACATTGCGACGAAAAAATCTGCTCGATGAAACCCATTTCCGGGGCGCAGACAACTGCCTTGGTCACGCCCAAAGCTTTGGACAGTGGCAGCCAGAACACCGAAAAGCCGTAGGCCATGCCGATGCACAGGTGAATGGCCAGCGCGGCCGGTGGGACCAGCCAACGGTTGAAACCGGGCTTGGCGATAATGCGCTCCTTGGACAGGAACGCTGGCTGGGCGGGGCTGTAGCCGTCCGCCGTAGTACTCGTTGTCATTGTGTATCCCCCAATTATTAGTATGGTTCGTCAGCCACTGCTTAACCCCAGCCTTATGCGCACGCATGACTGTCTTATAGGGTTGAAGCTCCATTTTGGTGCGACAGCTTGCCGCAGAAGGACGGACGAACCGGCAGAGGTTACCATCTGAACGTGACAGAAAAACCAATCTGATATCACTATTTGCAAGTCGCCTGGTTTGCGAGCCGAAGCCAGGCTGAAGCTGACACCGAATATGCTGCCGGGCTGATCGCTGCCAGTCATGTGCTTTGGAGCGCTATACTCCCCGGCTAAATTTCGAATTCGACTAACTACAAGGACTCGCCCATGAAAGCGTTCGGCAAAATCCTGGGTCTGGTACTTCTCGGGCTGTTGCTGATCATAGTGGCGCTGGGCTTTGCCCTGACCCATCTCTTCGATCCCAACGACTATAAAGACGAGATTCGCCAGATAGCCCGCGATAAGGCTCACATCGAGCTGACGCTCAATGGCGATATCGGCTGGAGCCTGTTCCCATGGCTGGGCCTGGAGCTGCATGAAGCCAGTGTCGCAACCCTGAACAAGCCCACCGAGCCCTTTGCCGATCTGCAAATGCTCGGCTTGTCGGTTCGCGTATTGCCGCTGCTGCGCCGTGAAGTGCAGATGAGCGATGTCCGTGTCGAAGGCCTGAACCTGCGCCTGAACCGCGACAAGGATGGTCATGGCAACTGGGAAGACATCGGCAAGGCGCCGGCGGATCCCGCCTCTGCGCCGACGACCGGTGAACCCGCGACTGACACAGCCGCCAAGCCAGAAAAACCGGCGCAGCCGATCCGGCTCGACATCGACAGCCTGACCGTCAACAACGCTCGCGTGGAGTACACCGATGAAAAAACCGGCAAGCTGTACAGCGCTGAAAGCATCCAGCTGAGTACCGGCCCGGTTCACGACTCGACCAATATCCCGGTGAAACTCACAGCATTCCTGGGCGCCAACCAGCCTGTCCTGCGCGTGCGTACCGAGCTCAATGGCGAGCTGCGCTTTGAGCGCGCGTTGCAGCGTTACAAATTCGAAGACATGAAATTGTCCGGTGAAGTGGCCGGCGAGCCGTTGCAAGGCAAGACCATGACGTTCGCTGCTCAGGGTCAACTGTTGCTGGATAAAGCCGCGAACGTCGCCGAATGGACGGGCATCAAGATCTCTGCCAACCAAATGCGCGCACTCGGTGAACTGAAGGTCAACGACCTCGACAAAACGCCGCAGATCACCGGCGGTATTTCGATCGCCCAGTTCGATCTGGCGAAATTCGTCGACAGTATTGGCCAGAAACTGCCGGCCATGGCCGAGGGCAGCCTGAGCAAGGTCGAACTGGTCAGCCGCGTTGCAGGCACACCCAACAGCCTTTCGCTGGACAACATCAATCTAAAAGTCGACGACAGCAATTTCAGTGGGCGCATTGCCGTCGAGGATTTCGCCAAGCAATCGCTGCGGGCCATTCTCAAGGCCGATACGTTTAATGTTGATCGCTACCTGCCGCCGAAGTCCGCCGAAGCCAGCAGCGCAACGCAAGTGCGTCAGGCCGAAGTGGCGAGTACCGAAGCCAGTGCCATGGCAGGCGCGGGCAGCACACCGCTGCCGGACAAACCCACCAAAGGCGCCTGGAGCACCGAGCGTCTGTTGCCGGTGGAGCGCCTGAGCAAGCTCGACGTGGACGCCGACCTGACCTTCGGCCTGCTGACCCTCGACAAATTGCCAATCGAGAATGCCGCACTCAAAGCCACCGGCGAGGGCGGCCTGCTGACACTCGAGAATCTGCGCGGCGACCTGTACAACGGCAACTTCGAAGCCAGGGGCACACTCGACGTGCGTCAACAAGTGCCCGCGTTGAGCATGCAGACCAATATCAGCAAAGTCCCGGTGGAAAAAATCCTCGAAAGCCAGGGTAAAAATCCGCCGGTCAAAGGCCTGATCACACTTAACAGCGACCTGAGCGGCAGCGGTAATAGCCAGAAGGCGCTGATCGAAAGCCTTAACGGCAATGCCAGCTTCGTCATCAACAACGGCGTGCTCCTCAACGCGAACCTCGAGCAGCAACTGTGCAAAGGCATCGCCACGCTCAACCGCAAAACCCTGAGCGGCGAACCGCGCGGCAAGGACACGCCGTTTCAGGAGCTCAACGGCAACCTGACCTTCCGTAACGGCGTGGCCAGCAATCCGGATTTGCGGGTTCGCATCCCCGGCATGACCGTCAAGGGTGACGGCGACGTCGATCTGCGGGTGCTGGGCATGGATTATCGCGTCGGCATCATCGTCGAGGGCGACAAGAGCGACATGCCCGATCCGGCCTGCCAGGTTAGCGAGAAATTCGTCGGCATCGAATGGCCGCTGCGCTGCCGTGGCCCGCTGGAACTCGGCGCCAAGGCATGCCGTCTCGACAACGAACGCATGGGCCAGGTCGCTGCCAAACTTGCAGGCGACAAGCTCAGCGACAAAATTGACGAGAAACTGGGCGACAAGGTCAGCCCTGAGCTGAAAGACGCGCTGAAGGGGCTGTTCAAGCGATGAGAGCGGAGCAGTTTTCAGCGGCCGTGCTGGATTGGTACGACCGCCATGGCCGCCACGATTTACCCTGGCAGCAAGGCATCACGCCGTATCGGGTGTGGGTCTCGGAAATCATGTTGCAGCAAACCCAGGTCAGCACCGTGCTGAATTACTTCGACCGCTTCATGGCGTCCTTGCCGACGGTGGAAGCTTTGGCCGCCGCCCCGGAAGATGAAGTGCTGCACCTGTGGACGGGCCTCGGTTATTACACCCGCGCGCGCAATCTGCAGAAGACCGCAAAAATCGTCGTGGCTGAATATGGCGGCGAGTTTCCGCGCGATGTCGAAAAACTGGTTGAGCTGCCGGGCATCGGCCTGTCCACCGCCGGCGCTATCGCCAGCCTGAGCATGGGTTTGCGCGCACCGATTCTGGATGGCAACGTCAAACGCGTCCTGGCGCGCTTCACGGCGCAGGAGGGCTATCCCGGCGAGCCTAAGGTGGCCAAACAGCTGTGGGCGAATGCCGAGCGTTTCACACCGCACGATCGAGTCAACGCCTATACGCAGGCAATGATGGATCTGGGCGCCACGCTGTGCACGCGCAGCAAACCGAGTTGTCTGCTGTGTCCGCTGGAAAAAGGCTGCGAAGCGCACATGCTTGGCCTGGAAACCCGCTACCCGATTCCCAAGCCGCGTAAAGCCGTGCCGCAGAAACGCACACTGATGCCGATGCTCGCCAACGATGACGGTGCGATTCTGCTTTACCGCCGTCCTTCCACAGGTTTGTGGGGCGGCCTCTGGAGCCTGCCGGAACTCGACGACCTCGATGACCTGCAGCATCTGGCCACGCAGCACTCGCTGGAATTGGGGACGCAACAAGCGCTGCCGAGCCTGGTGCACACCTTCAGCCATTTTCAGTTATCCATCGAACCCTGGCTGGTTCAGGTTCAGGAGGCCGGCCATCACGTGGCCGAGGCCGACTGGCTCTGGTATAACCTCGCCACCCCGCCGCGCCTGGGCCTTGCCGCCCCGGTCAAAACCTTGCTCGAACGCGCGGCCGCCGTATTGAACGCAGGAGAGTCGTCATGACCCGCACCATCATGTGCCGCAAGTACAAAGAAGAATTGCCCGCCCTTGAGCGCGCTCCATTCCCGGGCGCAAAAGGTCAGGACATTTTTGACCACGTCTCGGCCAAGGCCTGGGCCGACTGGCAGAAACACCAGACCCTGCTCATCAACGAAAAACGCTTGAACATGATGAACGCCGAAGACCGCAAATATCTGCAGGGCGAGATGGACAAGTTCTTTTCCGGCGAGGAATACGCCAAGGCCGACGGCTACGTGCCACCCGCTGAATAATCCCGATTTCTCTGGGGTCGGATCGTAAGCGACGGTAATAATTAAATATTTTTTGAAAACTTGCTTGACGACCCCCTGAAAAACCCGTTTAATGCGCCCCGTTGCCCAGATAGCTCAGTCGGTAGAGCAGGGGATTGAAAATCCCCGTGTCGGCGGTTCGATTCCGTCTCTGGGCACCAAATACCGAAAACCCTGAATCGCAAGATTCAGGGTTTTTTTATGCCTGGGATTTGATCACGGGTCCGTAAGAGCATCCGACGTGCCAGAGCCGCGCTCGCCGCGAACCGCCTTTCTCTGCAATTTTCGGGCGAATTCTTCCGAAACAACAATCCCCCCGTCAGCCAAAAGTTAGATGGTAGCCTTGCTCGGCGAGTAGGACACTCGCCACGGACTGCTTGAAAACGTGCAATAAATCGCTCCCCCCACGGATGGAATAATGACGGAAGCTATCAAGCGACGCGTTCGGACTGTTGAGTCCTGCGTCGAACAGGAAGTTGGAACCCTCAGCTTCACCACTGCACAATCAAAGCTGCTTCACCGTTTCTCTGAAGAGCTGGCCGACTTGGGCGGGCCGCAATTCTCAAGTGCCAACGCCAAGGCCTGCGACGGGGCCACAGAGCTGAAGCGTTCGTTCTCCGATGATCAAAATGCACTTCTGACGGCTTATTCGGATGGGCTGGTTTCTCTGCTGATCTTTGATGGGTTGCAACGGATCACCGACGCGAGTCCGCCCGCCCAGCTCCCCGACCTGGCAGCCCTGGAGGAGCGACATGACGTCCTCTGTCTGGCCGGCCGCAATCAAATCCTGTTGAAGCTGGTGGACAACAGCGCCTTCGCCTACGACATGGATAACGAAGGAAAACTGGTTCGACTGGTTGCCAACTTCAAGGGCGGCGGGCTGACGGTGATCCACGACGAGCCCACCATCAAAGAACTGAGCTCCCACTCCGGCCTGGCGCTCGGCCCGCACACGGAGGCGCCTTACTGGTGCGCAGTGAACGCGGAAAGAGGGCATTCTCCCTCGCCCTCTTCGCTGATTCTCTCGGCCCTGTGGAATCCGGGCCTGGAACCCACCTTGGTGATACCGCTTCCGCCAATACTGGAGAAAATCGGCATTACCCACAGCCTCGCGCTGACCACTCCTAATTTTCAATTTACTCGCAGTGACTCTTTCGTCGATGGCAAGGGTGAGGACGGTCGGAATGTCTCAATTCTGCAGTTCGATGAAAAGGTCGGCTGGGCAGCACGCTTTAACTCATACCGTTTCTCGCTCCAAGACAATGCCTCCCATTTGGTCGCAAGAGCCTACGCCGCGCTTTGCCAGACGATAGACGAGGCAAATCCAGTCAAACACACACTTACTCAAGAGTCGGCCATGATCATCAATAACGTCCGGGCCCTGCACTGTCGCGATGTTATCAAGGACAACAGACGTGTACTGGTGCGGATTTTCGGCCTGTCAAAATTTTCCTCTCCGATTGTTATTTCAGAAGACCCGTTGCTGCTGCGGGGATGACTCCTGTTTAACGCTCAATTGCCCGATCACCAGTCCTTGGTGAAGTGGCCAGGATGTAAAAAAGAGGAAATAAGATGTCTTGGGATGTCATTGGCATATTGGCACTCGTCGCATTTTGCGCAGGGTTTTTCGACGCTATTGCAGGGGGCGGTGGGTTGATCACGTTGCCCGCATTATTTTTGGCCGGAATGGACCCCATCAGCGCTATTGCAACAAACAAGTTTCAAGCGGCTTCAGCAACGATTTCTGCGACGGTCACTTTCGCTCGTAAAGGATTGATCGAATGGCGCGAGGGCCGCTGGCTGGTTATCTGCGCATTTTTGGGTGGCGCAGGCGGAGCCTTGCTGGTCAGTTCGGTAGATAAGCGTTATCTGGAAGTGTGCGTACCGATCATGCTGATACTGGTGGCCATCTATTTTGCGCTGTCACCGAAACTGACTAACGAAGACCGGCGCAAAAAAATTGGCATTCTGCTTTTCTCGTTTACCGTGGCGCCGATTCTGGGCTTTTACGACGGTATTTTTGGCCCCGGTGTCGGCTCGTTCTTTATCGTCGGGTTCGTGCTCCTGTGCGGCTTGGGGATGATGCGGGCCATGAGTTTTACCAAACTCGCCAATGCCTCATGCAACCTGGGTTCCCTGTCGATCTTCATCACCAAGGGCGTGATTGTCTGGCCCGTCGCCATAGCCATGGCTCTCGCCGCATTTGTGGGCGCTCAATTGGGCGCGCGAGCCGCCGTGCGGGTCGGTCCAAAACTCATCAAGCCGATGCTGATCGTCGTCTGCTGCGCCCTGGCCATCAAGTTGCTGAGCGTAGAAACCAACCCGTTGCGCGTTGCGGTCATGCGGTCGCTGGCTTTCCTGTGAGACTCGGCATGAAGGCCACACTGGATGCTCCAATTCCAGAGTGATTAGCACCCCAAGTCACTGCGAAACGGACTACAGGGCGCGCTCCTTGAGCCCTGCTCGCAGTCGGTATGGTCCCGCAAAATCAACCGAACCTTCCTTCCGGTTTATCAGCCGCGCCCGGCATCGGAGACCTGGCTTCCTTGCAATGATTTCCACCTGTTCATTCAGCAGTGGAAGACTTCATGAGCGTACTCAGACCTGGCAATACTCAAGACTCACACCTCGACACCCTGCTCGGTGATTTGGGCAAGCTGATCCGAGAAGCACGGCTGAAAATTCTGCGCACGGTTGATACCGTTCAGGTGCAAACCTGCTGGCAGATTGGACGGCATATCGTGGAGTTCGAGCAGGAGGGGGCTCGTCGGGCGGCGTACGGTAAACGCTTACTTCCAACCCTCGCGATCAACCTGACTAGCCAGTTCGGCAAGGGGTTTGACGAACGCAACCTGCGATACATGCGGGATTTCTATCAGACTTTTCCAATTTGGAGCGCACTGCGTTCCGAATTGAGCTGGACCCATTATCGCCGCCTGCTCCGCGTAGAGAATGATCGCGCCCGACATTGGTACATGAACGAGTCGGCCGTTCAGAACTGGTCCAGCCGGGCTTTGGAACGCCAGATCAACACGCTCTACTACGAGCGCCTGCTGGTTAGCCGCGACCGATCTGCCGTTGAGCAGGAGGCCTACACCACCATTCAGCAAATGAACGCACAACCCAGAGATTTCATCAGAGACCCGGTAATGCTCGAATTTCTGGGCCTGCCCAATGCAGGGCTTACGCAGGAAACCAGTCTCGAACAGGCATTGATCAATCAACTTCAGGCTTTCTTGCTTGAGCTAGGCAAAGGCTTCGCTTTCATCGCCCGGCAGCAACGGATCAGCACAGAGAGCAAAGACTTCTATATTGACTTGGTGTTCTACAATTACCTGCTGAAGTGCTTTGTCATTTTTGATCTCAAACGTGGCGAGTTGACCCATCAGGACGTAGGGCAGATGGACATGTACGTGCGCATGTATGACGACCTCAAACGTGGTGCGGAGGATGGTCCGACCGTAGGGATTATTCTTTGCGCACAAAAAGATGAATCGGTAGTGCGTTACTCGATGCTGGAAGGTCATGAGCAATTGTTCGCCAGCAAGTACAAGTTGGTTCTGCCTAGCGAAGAAGAATTACGTGCGGAACTGGATCGCGAACGCGCGGCGGTCGAAGAGCGGAGACTCGCTCAGAACACCGGATAAAGTCTATCGTTGACAGCCACTGGCAAAGGTCATACCTGATGAATCTGGACATCGCACTGCCCACCACTCAAGTGGAGCCGCCGCCAGCACAGTCCGTTTCCGGCCACCCCTTCAAAGAGCCCGCCGCAGACGGCTACACCCTTGGCGGTTACACCTGGCGGCATTCGTCTCAAGACATCACTCGTCCAGTGGTGATCATCAACGCCGCCACCTCGGTTCGCTGCCGGCATTACTCGCGCTTCGCCGATTACCTTTTCGACAACGGCTTCGACGTCATCACTTATGATTACCGCGGCATTGGCGAGTCGCGACCGTTATCACTGAGACAGTTGCAGGCGTCATGGTCCGACTGGGGCGCGCTGGATTTCGAGGCGATACTCAAGCGCGCCGAGCGTGAATTTCCCGGGCAAGCCATTGATGTCGTCGGCCACAGCTTTGGTGGCTGTGCTGCAGGCTTGGGCGCATCCGGACACGTCATCCGGCACATGGTCACCGTCGGCGCGCAATTCGCCTATTGGCGCGACTATGCCCCGGCGCAACGCTGGCGGATGTTTGGCAGGTGGCACGTGGCGATGCCACTGATCACGATGCTCTGCGGCTACTTTCCCGGCAAACGCCTTAGCTGGCTCGAAGATACGCCCGCTGGCGTCGTCCGCGACTGGAGTACACCCACAGCGCGGTACGAAACACGACCCAGTGGTCGCATCATCCACGCGGCCGGCGGCAGCCTGCCCTTCGCCAATGTCATCGCAAAAATACTCGCCATCAGCATCGCAGACGATCCTTACGGTACGATTCCCGCCATCGAACGCCTGCTCGCCTACTTCATCAACAGCACAAACACCCACCTGCGGATCGCCCCGGAAGATATCGGCGAACAAGAAGTTGGACATTTCGCCTTTTTCCGCAGCGCATACCAAGCCACACTATGGCCCATTGCATTGTCCTGGCTGCAACACGGCGAACTGGCCCCCGATACGCCCGGGCGGACAGTGCCGCGCAGTCAGCCCCTTTAACGTACAACGGATCAAAACCATGGCTTCCGCCAGCAAACAGCAAAAACGTGCCACCCGCGCCAAAGCCAAGGCCAAGCAAAACCGCACCCAGCGGGCTGCCGCGCCGGTGGAGCTGGACCCGAATGATGATCGCATCGACTTCGAGTCGGTCGATCTGACGGACCTGTTCAAGGAAATGATCGACGCGGAAAAGATCAGCCAGAAAGCCATGTGCACAGCCTTTCTTGAACACCCACTGCTCGCTCTCGTGCTGCAGCAGGAAGGTGAAGAAACCGCGACAGATTTCATCATCGGCGCCTTGATCGAGTATCGCCAATGGTCCACCGAAACAGACGAAGCCGGCGCGCTGGCCTGGATCGAATCCCCAGCCTTCCAGGTCGATTACGTAGCGGCCTCCGAAGCCATCGCGGCCCAAAATCCACAGAAACCAGACTGAGTTCCCATGGCCTCCCTGAATAAGCAGCAGAAACGCGCAAAGCGCGCAAAAGCGAAAGCCAAGCAAATCCGTGTCAGTGGCAGAGCTCCTTTGGCTGGCATCAATGATCCAGCCGAAACAGACGGACTTTACGATCCATACGAGCTTTCGGAAGGAGAAGACGGGATTCCTGAAAATATCCTGATCATGTTCAGCAACATGCAAATGGAAGAAGAACAGGGTCGCGTCAATATGCTGGTGAGCATGTTGGTGTCTTTGAGCGTCATCATCAGCGAAGAGCCTGATCTCCTTGACATGGAAAATGCTGATGACGAAGCCATGGCTGCTACACACCTGGCTGCAGACATGCTGATCGATTATCGGATGTGGGCTGATGGCATCGACCGGGAAGCTGCGCAGCGCTGGCTGGAGGATCCCGAAGTCATCAAGGACTTCGGTACCGCCCTGGATAGCTACCGCCAGGCAATCGATATCGTGATGGAACCAAAGCAGGCTGAGTAAATCACGGCAGAGGTCGCTTTTTCGTGGATACGGCTGTTTCTGGCTTCACGACATCAACATCTGCATGTTCGCCATCGAGAACAAACCGCGGCCGCCTGTCATCCCTGACAGCGGCCGTTTTGCGTCATCCACAAACCATTAATTCAGCGCAGCTGCGCCCACCCTCTGCAGCTTGCGACGCCGAGACACGATCAGTCCCGCAGCGACAACCAGTACGCTCAGCAAACCGGTTGCGAGAATCTCCACACGATGGGCTTCCTGGAACAGCATGATCGTCAGCACACCGACAATGAACACAATGACGGCGTAGGTCAGGCCCGGGAACAGCCACATCCGGAACTCGACTTTCTCCCCGGCCGCTTTACGTTTCTGACGCATGCGCAGCTGGGAAACCGCGATCACCAGATAAACCAGCAACGCGATGGCGCCCGAGCTAGCCAGCAGGAATTCAAACACGGCAGCCGGTGCTACGTAGTTGGCAAATACCGCCAGGAATGCAGCGCCGGTCGACAGCATGACGGCCCAATACGGCGTGCCGCTGCGATTGGTGCGCGTGGAGACGGCCGGCGCATCGCCGCGCTTGCCCAGCGAAAACATCATCCGCGAAGCCGTATAGAGCGCCGAATTCAGGCAACTGGTGACAGCCACCAGCACCACGATGTCGACGATCAGCTTGGCGTTCGGGATGCCCATCCGCTCAAGCACGGTCTGATAGGAGCCGACGCTGGCCAGTACCGGGTCGTTCCAAGGCACCAGCGCCACGACGATGAAAATCGACACGAGGTAAAACAAGCCGATCCGCCAGATCACCGAGTTGGTTGCCTTGGAGATTTGCTTGCCGGGGTCCTTGGACTCCGCCGCGGCGATGGTCACGATCTCCGTACCCATGAAGGAAAACATGGTGGTCAGCATGGCAGCGAGTACCGCGCCCATGCCGTTCGGCAGGAAACCTTGAGTGTCGAACAGGTGCGAGACGCCGCTGACCTGGCTGGTCGGCAGGAAGCCGAAAATGGCCAGAACACCCAACGCAATGAAGCCGACAATCGCAATGACCTTGATCAGAGCGAACCAGAACTCGAACTCACCATAATTCTTCACGCTGAATAGGTTGGTTGCGGTAAGTAGCAGCGTGATCACCAGCGTGAACGCCCAGATCGCGATATTCGGGAACCACGCATGAAGAATGGTCGCAGCGGCGTTGGCTTCCAGCGGAATCACCAATACCCAGAACCACCAGTACAACCAGCCGATGGTAAAACCGGCCCAGTGGCCGATCGCACGATCGGCGTAGGTCGAAAACGAGCCAGTGTCCGGTGAAGCGACAGCCATTTCGCCGAGCATGCGCATGACCAGCACGACTAACGTACCGGCGGCCGCATAGGCCAACAGCACAGCTGGGCCTGCCGCAGCGATGGCGTGGCCGGAGCCGACGAACAGGCCGGCACCGATAACCCCGGCGATCGACAGCATGGTCACATGACGCGGTTTAAGCCCCTGTTCGAGGCCGTTGGAGCTTGGGTTACTGCTCATAAAACTACCTTTGTAAGGGAAAGCGGTGTGCGTCCATCCCGCCGACATTCCTTTCTCGTAAAAAGAAACCAACGGGGCGTTTCTTATTCCGCACGCAATAATTGCGCCAAAATGTAACAAAGTCTGTAAACCCGAGGGCTGAGGACTGACCGGACAGTCATCGCAAGTCATTGAGATTAATGGCAATTCGCCAGAGCGTTACCCTGCGACTCACTTTCAGGACGAATACCCGCACCAGAAACCCAGCATAAAAATGCCGGTCGCCCAATAAATGTGCAGATCAGCCACGTTTGTCCGGATAGCGCTTCCAGTACCCCGCCAAAGCTGGCACCATCGCGCCTTTTTTTAGGCGACACCTGCAGCGTTATAGCTAAAAGCAGGCTTCAAACAGCTGTTCGGTTGATAGCAGCGCGACAGTCTGCTGCGCCGATGCGACAACCGACCGCACGCCACCCGTTTACCGCTCCAACCGCTGTTGGCTGCCATTCAGACGCTATGCTAGCTTGGCCGCCTCGCCAGGAAGGCCGCTAACAGCAGGAGCGAAATATTATGAGGAACGCACATGGCTGAGGCCACGCCCGCGCTTGAAATCCGCAACTTGCACAAACGCTACGGCCAGCTCGAAGTGCTCAAAGGCATCTCGCTGACCGCCCGCGACGGCGATGTGATCTCGATCCTGGGTTCCTCCGGTTCCGGCAAGTCCACGTTCCTGCGTTGCATCAATCTGCTGGAAAACCCGCATCAGGGTCAGATTCTGGTGGCGGGTGAAGAACTCAAGCTCAAAGCCGCGAAGAACGGCGAACTGGTTGCTGCCGATGGCAAGCAGATCAATCGCCTGCGCAGTCAAATCGGTTTTGTGTTTCAAAACTTCAATCTGTGGCCGCACATGAGCGTGCTCGATAACATCATCGAAGCCCCGCGCCGCGTGCTCGGTCAGAGTAAAGCCGAGGCCACCGAAGTCGCCGAGGCCTTGCTGGCCAAGGTTGGCATCGCCGACAAACGCCACGCCTACCCCGCCGAACTGTCCGGCGGCCAGCAGCAACGCGCGGCCATCGCCCGCACACTGGCGATGCAGCCCAAGGTGATTCTGTTCGACGAACCCACTTCCGCGCTTGACCCGGAAATGGTCCAGGAAGTACTTAATGTCATCCGTGCATTGGCCGAAGAAGGCCGCACCATGTTGCTCGTGACCCATGAAATGGGCTTTGCCCGTCAGGTCTCCAGCGAAGTGGTGTTCCTCCACCAGGGCCTGGTAGAAGAGCAAGGATCGCCACAGCAGGTGTTCGACAACCCGCTTTCGGCGCGCTGCAAACAATTCATGTCCAGCAACCGCTAACGGAGCTATCCACATGCAGAACTTCAAAAAGATCTTCCTGGCAGCCGCCGTCACCCTGGCGTTCAGCGCCGGTGCCGCCGCCGAAACCTTGAAGATGGGCATCGAAGCGGCTTACCCGCCGTTCAATAACAAAGATGCCAGCGGCAACGTTGTCGGCTTCGACAAGGAAATCGGCGACGCGCTGTGCGCCAAGATGAAAGTTGAATGCACCGTGGTCACGTCTGACTGGGACGGCATCATCCCGGCCCTGAACGCGAAGAAGTTCGACTTCCTGATCTCTTCGATGTCGATCACCGACGAGCGCAAGCAAGCGGTCGACTTCACCGACCCGTACTACTCCAACAAACTGCAATTCATCGCGCCGAAAAACGTCGAATTCAAAACCGACAAGGATTCCCTGCAAGGCAAAGTGATCGGCGCACAACGTGCGACCCTCGCCGGCACCTGGATGGAAGACAACATGGAAGGCGTCGAAGTCAAACTCTACGACACCCAGGAAAATGCATACCTCGACCTGACCTCCGGTCGTCTCGACGGCATCCTGGCTGACAAATACGTGAACTACGAGTGGCTGAAAAGCGACGCTGGCAAGTCGTACGAATTCAAAGGCGACCCGGTGGAAGAAAGCGACAAGATCGGTATCGCAGTCCGTAAAGGCGATGAGATTCGCAACAGGCTGAACACCGCTCTGAAAGAAATCGTTGCCGACGGCACCTACAAGAAAATCAACGACAAGTACTTCCCGTTCAGCATCTATTGATTCTGACCTGCCGGACCGACGCTGTTCTCTGACGGCGCCGGTCCCCGGCATTGCCTGCCGCGATTGAAAAGAATTCCATGACTATCGATCTCTACGGATTCGGCCCCGCGCTCGCCGCTGGCGCGCTGATGACTGTGAAACTGGCACTCTCTGCCTTGTGTCTCGGGCTGGTGCTCGGCCTGCTCGGCGCTTTGGCCAAGACTTCCCCGTACAAGCCGCTGCAATGGCTTGGCGGCACGTATTCCACGTTGGTTCGCGGCATTCCGGAATTGCTCTGGGTGCTGCTGATCTACTTCGGCACGGTCAATCTGATGCGTGCCCTGGGCGAATTTTTCGGCAAGCCCGACCTCGAACTCAACGCGTTCTCCGCTGGCGTTATCGCGCTGGGCCTGTGCTTCGGCGCGTATGCCACGGAAGTTTTCCGGGGTGCGATCCTGGCGATCCCCAAAGGACACCGTGAAGCTGGCGTCGCCTTGGGCCTGTCGAAATTTCGCATCTTCACCAAGCTGATCATGCCGCAGATGTGGCGCATCGCCCTGCCCGGCCTGGGCAACCTGTTCATGATCCTGATGAAGGACACCGCGCTGGTGTCGGTGATCGGCCTGGAAGAAATCATGCGCCATGCGCAAATTGGCGTGACCGTGTCCAAGCAACCGTTCACCTTCTATATGGTGGCTGCGTTCATGTACCTGGGCCTGACGATTCTGGCCATGACCGGCATGCACTTCATGGAAAAACGCGCCGCTCGCGGCTTCGCGAGGAGCACCCAATGAACTGGGAAGTCATCATCAAATGGCTGCCGAAACTGGCCCAGGGCGCCACGCTGACCCTGGAGCTGGTGGCCATTGCAGTGATCGCCGGGTTGCTGCTGGCGATCCCGCTGGGCATCGCCCGGTCATCACGTCTCTGGTACGTGCGCGCGTTTCCCTACGCCTACATCTTCTTTTTCCGCGGTACGCCGTTATTGGTTCAGCTGTTCCTGGTCTACTACGGCCTGGCGCAGTTTGACGCGGTGCGTAACAGCTCAATGTGGCCTTATCTGCGCAACCCGTTCTGGTGCGCGACCGCCACCATGACGCTGCACACTGCCGCTTACATTGCCGAGATCCTGCGCGGTTCGATCCAGGCGATCCCGAAGGGAGAGATCGAAGCCGCCCGGGCGCTGGGCATGTCTCGCGCCAAAGCAATGTTTTACATCATCCTGCCTCGTGCGACCCGCATCGGGTTACCGGCGTACAGCAACGAAGTGATCCTGATGCTCAAGGCCAGCGCCCTGGCCAGTACCGTGACGTTGCTGGAGCTGACCGGCATGGCCCGCACCATCATTGCCCGGACGTACCTGCCGGTGGAGATCTTCTTCGCCGCGGGCATGTTCTATCTGCTGATGGCGTTTGTACTGGTCCGCGGCTTCAAGCTGCTGGAGCGCTGGCTGCGCGTTGATGCCTGCCAAGGGCGCTGATCCCTGCGTGTTGACGGGCGAGGACCTGCTCGCCCGCTTCGCGGCGCTGGATGCGTTTCTGACAGTGCATCAGGCGCTGTGGAAGCCTCGGCCGTTCACACATCTGCATTTGCCTTGGGAAGCGTCCTACCCGCAATTGGCTGCATGGCTGCGGGTTCGGACACTGGAGGATGCAGAAAACGCGCACAACCAGCCTGCACTTCTCGATGCGCCAGAACCCTTCGCTTCACTAGCGGCCATGTCGATTGAGCTGAGTGCTGTGGGTGATTTGCCTTCGCGTGAACTTGAAGCGGCAGGCCATCGCTTGAACGTTGATGTGCCGGGGCGTAAATGGCAGCAGATCGAGGCGTTTGCCAGTCGGTTGATATTTACCGCCACCGCGACCCATTGGCTGGACTGGTGTTCAGGCAAAGGCCACTTGGGTCGACGCTTGTTACAACATTCTCAGCAGCTCACTTGCCTGGAATACGATCCGGCGCTGGTCATAAGTGGGCAAGCGCTCAGCCAGCGTCATCAGTTGCACGCTCTACATGTCGAGCAGGATGTTCTGGCGCCAGGCGTCGCTTCTTTATTGAACGCCTCGCACACGCCGGTCGCGTTGCACGCTTGCGGTGATCTGCACGTGCGGCTGATTCAGCTCGCCAGCGCGGCCGGTTGCAAACAACTGGCGATCGCGCCGTGCTGTTACAACCGGATCAGTTCTACCGCTTACCAGCCAATTTCCCGCGCTGGCTTGAGATCCGACTTACAGCTTTCACTCGACGATCTGTCGCTACCTGCGAGTGAAACCGTTACAGCGGGTGCCCGGGTCAGACGTCAGCGCGATACTTCGATGGCTCGGCGGCTGGCTTTCGACCTGCTGCAACGGAAGTTTCGCGGTGTTGATGAATACTTGTCTACGCCTTCCCTGCCAAGCTCATGGCTGGATAAGTCGTTCGCTGATTACTGCCATCATTTGGCTGCGCTGAAAGAGTTATCCACAACGGGCACGCAGGATTGGCCAGCGCTTGAAGCTGCTGGATGGCAGCGGTTGGCCGAGGTGCGCAATCTTGAGCTGCTGCGCGGACTTTTCCGACGCCCGCTTGAGCTCTGGCTGGTACTTGATCGGGCACTTTTCCTGATTGATCAAGGTTACGACGTCAGACTCGGCACCTTCTGTGAAACACCGCTCACACCGCGTAATTTCATCTTGCTCGCGGAGAAGACCTAGACGCCGAGCGCCTGTGGATAAGTCTGTTGATGAAATTATAGTGGATCCAATATTTACAGCTGTTTCAGGGGTGAAACGCTGTTGTTCACTTTTCATACACTCGCATAAAAAACCGCTAAAACAGGGATTTGCGTGCTTAATGAGAACAGATCCACAAAATTGCTCGTCGTGGCGCGATACATATGCCGCGTTGTGCATAAGCGTTAAGCCGAAACAACATAAACAGCTTTCCGTGCTTGGCTGTGTTTCCCAAGTGCCGCATTGATCGGCGATGGATTACGGGAATTTAGGAGGCCGAATACGGGCGTTTTTGCTGGATCTCATCAGCATTATCAGGGCTCGTAGACCTCACATGACGCCTTCGCAAAAATAGTCTGAATTCAGGGGTTTACAGAACCATTCCAATCGCTATAATCGTCGCCCTAACACGCCGGTATAGCTCAGTTGGTAGAGCAACTGACTTGTAATCAGTAGGTCCCGGGTTCGACTCCTGGTGCCGGCACCACATTAGGCTCCACTGCATTCCACCGCATGCTCTGGAAGCCCCGAAAACCCGCCCTTTGGCGGATTTTTTCGTTCCAGAACCCTCCGTCGGGATCCAACAAAATCCCCCTTCCCCGAGGGTATGTTAGGGGTACTGCGATTTCCCGGTCAGGAGCGCGTACCCCTATGCCACGTCTAGCGATCCCCCTCAGCGACCTGCAATGCCGCACGGCCAAAACCCGCGAACGCGCCTACAAACTGTTCGACGGCGGCGGCATGTACCTTTTCGTCAAACCCAATGGCGTGAAGACCTGGCGCTTGAAGTACACCAAGCCCAGCGGCAAGGAAGGTACGCTCATCATCGGCAATTACCCCATCGTTACCCTTTCCGTCGCACGACGTAAGCGAGACGAAGCCAAGGCGTTGCTGCTCGACAACCTCGACCCAATGGAAGAAAAGAAGAAGGCCAAGATCGTAGCCCAACGGGCGGCACTGCTTTTCGAAACCGTTGCCCTGGAGTGGCACGCCGATATGTCCCGCCGCTGGACCGAAGGCCACGCAAAAACCGTAATGAGCCGACTGCGCACCCACGTCTTCCCGCTGATCGGCCAACGGCCCATCGCCGAACTCGATACCCATGACCTGCTAGAGATCACCCAGCGCATCAAGGAACGCGGCACCATGGATGTGGCGTTAAGGGTACAGAACTACTTATCCACCATCATGCGCGGGGCCAAAAGGGCTCGGCAGATCACCATGAATCCTGCACTGGATCTGGCAGGCTCGATTCACGCGCCGCGCACAGTCCATCGCCCGGCCCTCTCCCTCAACCGCCTACCCGAACTGCTACACCGTATCGACAACTACAACGGCCGCGAGCTGACGCGCCTTGCCGTGCTGCTGACTCTGCATGTGTTCGTCCGCTCCAGCGAGCTGCGCTTCGCGCGATGGAGTGAGTTCGACCTCCAACGCGCCATGTGGGAAATCCCCGATACGCGCGCACCGATTGAAGGGGTACGCAACTCTACACGTGGGACCAAGATGAACGGCGACATTCAAATGGTTCCGCTGTCGCCGCAGGTCATCGAAATACTGGAGCGCCTGCGCAGCCTCAGTCGTTTTTCAGAGTTAGTGCTACCGGGCGACCACAAGTACTGGAAGCCCATGTCCGAGAACACGGTGAACACCATGCTCCGCAACGTCGGCTATGACACCAGCAAGGACGTTTGCGGCCACGGCTTCAGGACCATGGCCTGTAGCGCCCTCCTGGAGTCCGGGTTATGGACAGACGCAGCCATCGAAAGACAAATGAGCCACAAGGAACGCAACCGCGTGCGCGCCGCATATATCCACAAAGCTGAATTTCTGGAGCAGCGCAGGCTGATCATGGCGTGGTGGAGTAACTACATCGACGCCAACCGCCATGGGCATGTGACACCCCACGAATTCGCTCACCCAGTCGGCGACAACATCACGGCCCTACAAAATAGCCGTGGCGCATCCAAACGTGGGTAAGCCGGTGATATCACCGTTGTCCGCCCTTCCTCGCGGGTCCATCCAAAAAAGTGACTACGAATCTGGTGTCGATTCAATGTACCCTGATAGGGTTTCGGATGAGGATTTCGTGCTGGAGTCTTTTCAGTGGTATTTCGAGATGATCAACAGTATTGGCGATTTCGGTCAGGCATTTGAACAGGTAGCTGAAAAAATAGCCCTTGATGGAGGGCGGCGCGCAATGAGGCCGAGGTTCTGAAATAGCCAGGCGGGCGTCTGTCTGAAATGCACCTTGTTTTTGCTAACAAAGATTCTGGCCGCACGCTGGCTGTACCACTTGCACCGAACCATTGCCGGGCTTCGTCACACTTGAACACCCGGCCGCGGCGGTGTTTGAAAAAATTGCCCGCTTTAGGTTGGCACCTTCAGTGCTGGCGAGGAGTGCGCTACAAGGATGTCGAATTTGACACCTTTGAACATCTGCATTACAGCGAAGAATTCCTTGAGTGGCAGCAATGCCCGTGCAGTACCTTGGTGAGCATCCCCGAAATCCATCATGGCCAAGGCGCGCTGCTGATGGACGAGCAGGGGTACTGCTACGTCTTGAGCTTTGACATGATGGATTCTGGTTACAGGGCCGGACCTTTGTCCAAACCACGGAAACCCAGTTATTTGGGCGCAAAGCTGGTGAGCCGGTGCAACTTCACAAATAACAAATCTGCATTACGATAGATACCAAGTCAGGAACTCAAAAAAACCGCTCCATTTTTTCTGCACTGTGCCAGCCAAGAACTCATCTCGCTTAGCTAGGCTAAAATCTAAAACCTCACCACTTTTTTTTTCGTACAGGTAGCATCCCTCGCCCTGAACATTTGTAAGGCAAATGAAATTTTCTGGAAGCTCCCACACCTCCTGAATAAAATCCGTGCCGACCTCTATTTCGTTACTGGGGTCGGCGATGTCACATAGTTCCTCATCTGAAGAACTGCTTTTGAAAAAAGTTATGGTGTAGTTTAAAAAAAACTCGGCCAGTTCACTGCTCGGGTCTATACCTAACACTGCCAGTTCTTTCAAAACGGATTTTTTATCTTTCCGATGAATGTCACCAGGTTGTTTCTCAATAAGCTTTACTAGTTCATTAGGGATCATTTCGAAGCCTCGGCTGCTCGGTCTTTCCAGTATTGTGGAACTTCTTTCTTGAAAAGTTCCCTATCTACAGGCTGCTCTGGGTGTTGGCTGTGCCCATAAGGATGCACCGCTTCTCGTCCTCGTCCCTTCAAAGTGGTCAGGTGAGTTTTTCGACTCAGCTCAAAAAGCGGGCCCTTTCCATTTTGCCTTGAGTGGTGTAACTGAAGCTGCTGAGGAACTCCATCCTTCATAATGTAAGGTGCACCACCATCTTTCGCTCTATCCAAATTAGACACGCCTTTGTGTTCTAGACTCCAGTCAATGTCCTGCTGGAAGACTTTATATTCATTACCCGTTCCTTTTCCGCTTGCTTTCCATGTGGTTTCAGTCTTGAAAAACTTAGGATTTTTACCATGCTCAGGTCCCGGAGCCTTCGGTGCACCCTCATTTACCGTAGCGGCAGTTTCAGGGGGCTTTAATAGGGACTCTTGCCCATCTACCTCGGGAGGGGGGCAGTTGTTTAGCCCCAACGGATCCACCCACCCTGTAGGGTTAGGCACGTACTGGTAGCTGTTCAAGCCACCCGCAAGCTTGATCGGATCCGGAGTCAGAAACCGCCCAGTCCCCGGATTGTAGTAGCGATGACGGTTGTAGTGTAGGCCTGTCTCCGCATCGAAGTACTGACCCTGGAACCGCAACGGGTTGTCAATTTCGCTGACGTCCAGCGCGGCAAGATTGCCGTAGGCGCGATACTTCGCGGACCACATGATCTCGCCACTGTAGTCAGTGAGTTCCTGCGGTGTGCCCAGATGATCGAGCTGGTAGTAGAACGGCGTTGCCCTGCGCGGGCCTTCGCCGTCCAGCATCGCCAGTGGACGGAAACTACCGGGTTCGTAAATGTAAGTGCGATAACGGTTGTCGCCACTTTCGGCGATCAGGCGTTCGCCTTGCCACAAGAATTCGGTGGTATGGCCATCAACAGTTTTCTCGATGCGGCGACCGAAGGCGTCGTATTTGTAGGACGCGGTGCTGCCACCCGGCAGGCTTGCGCCGATCAGTCGATGTTGGCAGTCGTAGCGATATTCGGTGACGAGTTTCTGGCCGGTGCCGCGACGCTCCCGGATCAGGTTGCCATAAGCGTCGTAGTCGTAATGGCGGTCGCCTTGCATCAGCAGGCGGTTGCCTTTGACGTTGGCGAGGTTGGCTGTGCCTTCGTTGTTCTGGCCGAGCAGGTTGCCGGCTGGGTCGTGGGCGAAGGTTTCCGGTGTCGCGCCACGCACGCTGGTCAAGCGGTTCAGCGGGTCGTAATGGAAGCTGCGGTTACCCTTGTGGCTGTCGTCGATGCTGGCGAGGTTGCCGTTGGCGTCGTAGTTATAGCGACGCTGGAACAGGTTTTTTTCACGCTGACTGACGCTGTGCGCTTGCAGGCGACCTTGTTCGTCGTACTGGTATTGGCTGAGCAACAGGCCCTGCTGGCGCTGCTGTTCGCGACCGGCGTTGAATTGGTGGCTGGTGAGGCGTGAGCCGTTGAGGTCGATGCTGCTCAGGCGTCCACCCGAGAGATGACGGTAGTCGAGTGTGCTGCCGTCGGGGAGGCGGCAGTGACTCAGCTGTCCGACGCTGTCGTATTCATAGCGCGTGGTGCCCCAACCCTGGTGCTCGGTGATCAGGCGATCCTGCACGTCGTATTCGTAGGCGAGCGGCCAGTGTCCGTCGTCGACATTCACCAGACGACCCAGGGCGTCGTAGTTGTAGTGAATCTCTTCGCCATCGGCGAGGGTTTTCACCAGCAGTCGACCAGCAGCATCGCGCTGATACTCGGTGACCAGTTCGCTGCCGTCGTCGCCGAATTCGGTTTTCTTCAGCAACTGGCCTTTGAGGTCGTATTCGTATGCGGTGCGGCGGCCATCGAAACCGGTTTCCTGTTGGATCAGGCCGTTGCTGTAATAGTCAAGGTGGTAGTGCTCGCCGCGTTCATTTTCGATATCAGTGAGCAGCAGGCCGGCATTGTCATAGCGGTAGCGCAATTGGCTGCCGTCCGGGTTGATGCGGCGGCTGAGCAGATGCAGGTTGTCGGCGTATTCGTAGCGGGTAATACGACCGAGCTCGTCACGTTCGGCGGTAACGCGACCATACGCGTTGTAAGCATACGCACGGCTCGCGCCACCCGGTAGGGTGACCTGCGTTAGACGGTTGGCGGCGTCCCACTGGTATTGAGTGATGGCGCCGAATTCGTCCTGTCGGGTGATCTGCCGACCCAGCGCATCATAGCGGTACTTGCGCTGGCCACCGTCGGGCAAGCGCTCTTCCAGCAACTGACCGAGGTTGTTCCAGCCCAGTTGATGACGGCTGCCGTCGGGGTGACGAATTTCCAGCAGGCGGCCATGGCGGTCGTAGCTGTAGTGGGTTTCGTTACCCTCAGGGTCGATTTGCTGGGTGATGTCGCCTTGACGGTTACGGATGTACTGCCAACGTGCCTTGCCACATTGAACATCAACAAGCTGGCCGTTGAAGTAGTTGTACCGTGTAGGCTCGTCTTCCTGGGGAATTACCGCAATTAGGCGGCCAGCTTTACTGTATTGGTACTCGACGACAGCGCCCAACGGATCCTTGACCGCAACCAGTCGCCCTTCATCGTCATAGGCCTTCTGTGTTTCACCACCGTCTGCTGCGGTTTCGCTGACCAGGCGTGCATTTTCGTCATGCACATAGATTTGCTCGCTGCCATCGGGGTTGTATACGGTGACCGACCCGTTATCGTCCCACTCGTATCGTGTTTCGAGTGACGAGTAGTTCGTCCAATGACGGATACAACGGGAGTGCTTACCTTCGTATTCCCACTCCCAAAAGAAACTGGCGCCACCCGCTAGTTGACGCTCAAGGATGACGTGCTGGTCGTTGTAACGATAGTGCTCGCTTTCGCCGGCAGCATTGGTCGAGGAGACCAATTGTTTCTGCGTGTTGTAGCGGTAGCTGACGAGTGTCTGAAGGGTCACCCAGGGATCCTGGCGTTCACCACGCTCGTTGTATTCTGAACGCTGTTGCTGGTAATCGACTGCGACGATGTGCCTGTCGTCGTAACGTAAAAGCAGTGAGCGACCAGCCCTGTTATCGATGCGCTGAATACGATCAACCAGGTCGTAGCTGATGTGCAACCGGTTGTCGTAGGCGTCGCTGATAGCTGTCAGGCGCCCGGCACGGAAGTGGTAGAAGCGTACTGTTGATCCGGCTTGACTGAGGATTAGCTCTCCAGGCGCATCGCCCAGGAAAATTGCCGCCTTAGCCAGACTGTTGGTAATGGCCGGACGTTGTTCAGTCGGTATTGGAAAGCGAGTCTGGCGGTTTTCATTGTCAGTCCACAGCACGCCCTCATTATCGAGTTGCAAGCTGTGGGAAAGCGAATGACTCCACCCATGACCCAGACGACTGTCTATTTCAACTGCACTGCTGCGATACAGACGCGTCCATTCGAAGGGCAGCAGTCCAGCCAGCGTACCATCGGTAAGCGTCAGCAACTCTTCTCCGGTTACCATAGAAACCGGATCACCGTTCTTGCACGTTGCTGTTACACAGTCGCTGGGTTTGTCTGCTGGGTTCTTCGGTTGTTCCGGAACGTTCTGAACCGGCTCTATTTGCTGCAGTTGGGTTTCGTTCTGAGTTTTGCTCCTCGCGTGAACCTGAGAGTCTGGTTCAACCTTGGCACCGGCCGCCGGTGTGGGATGTTTTGGAGGAACGACCGATTGTGCCGGCGTATGAGGGAAGATCTCCGCCGCTGCTTTTTTGCTTGCGTTGGTTACTCCTACACCAGAAAGCCTTACCGGGGCGGCTGCTTCAGCGTGTGCTTTGAAGCGAATTCGACTGATCTCAATCAGCTTGGCCGTGACCTTCTCTACCAATTCGAAAGCTCTTTGAGCCTGCAACGTTGACTTGACCGCTTTTGCACTAGCACGTAATGCAATGCCAAGACCAGCGGTGAAGATAATCCCGAGGATGATGTAAACGATTTCAGTCTTGAGTCTTGCGACAACCTCAGCGCGCGTTTGCGGCGGCAGCATAGTGACCCAAGACCAAACTGCATAAACATAAACCCATAGAAGTGGTTCATCGCATGCAATCAAGAATGCGGTTCGAAGTGACTCTTTCGATGAGTTATAGATTTTTTTGATTTGCTCTTCGGTGAAATATTCTTTGAGTTTTTTATAATTATCTAGAGGGTGCGCAACCAATTTGTAGAGCGATTTTATATCGCCCCATATACTCATCACGAAGCTCCAGAATCCATCCCAGTCAGCTTGTAATTTTTGAAAAAACTTCTCAGACAGGGATGCTTCGTTGTGTTTTTGCCAGAGCGGCAGGCATGTTATCTTCCATTCGTTCTCTAACCATGTCGCCAAATCACCAATGACGCCATCGTAGGAGTCGAACAAACGTTTGAGGTCTGCAGATGTAGGATTGGGAAAGAAGGTCACCATATATCGCTGATGAGGCGTCAGACCAGGAATGACCTCGATCCCGGTAGGGCCGATTTGCTTTTTTATGGCAGCCCCCATCGGCTTGCCTGTCGTATCGACGGGGACTAGTACGACTGGAGTGTTTCCAATTGGTACGAATCGTGCGGATTCGAAACTATGAATAAGTGTAAGTTTTCCGTTTTCAGGGCATGTAGCATAGTCTACGGCTTTTTTTTTGCTGTCCTTAGGCGCTACCTTTGCCACTTCGTCGCCGACCTTGAACTGTTGTTCCACATCAAGGCCATCCAAATATGTGGCGTAAGAGCGATATTCCGAGAGGCAGCTCTTAAAATCGGAGATTATCTCTTTTTCGTCCGGCTGTTTCTCGGTGAGATAAATAAAAGTTTCGCCCAAGCTCATACATCTACCTCACTTTCCAGATGGGCCTTCAGCAGGCCGGTAAAATTTTCTTCCGTGAGCGGCGTGCGTTTTACAAATCGCGCCACTTTTTGTTTCAAGTTCGACTCAGGGAACGAGAAGTACAGATCGGCATGCTCATCCAGCAGCCACTGCATCATGTTGCCGATAACAGTCGACGGGTTCTCGGCCATCAACCCATCCAGTAAATCCTTCGGCACCTCCCACCACGGCCAATCCTTCACTCTTGGCAGCGCCCTCGGTCCAACCTGTAACGCTTCCCCATTAATCAAATACCGCTCAAACATCGGCATCACTTCCCCGGCTTTTTCCCCCAGCCCATGCAGGATCGGGTAGATATGCCGCCCATCCCAGAACCGGAAAAACACCTCGGTGCCGTCCGGCATCTTCACCTGCGTCAGGCTGCGCAAATGCTCGAACACTTCGTTCGGCTCTGCGCGTGATACCGCCAGCCAGCCCCAGTCGAGGGCGGCGGTTTCAGCGATCCACGGTAGGAACGCGGAGTTCGGTTTGATCTCAGTGACGTAGGGCATCACCGGTTGCCAGGTGGAGTAGGGCGTGCCGCCCCAGATCGGGACGAGCTGGGCGGTGGGTTCGGTCAGGTACAGGTTTTTCAGGGCGTCGCTGTCGCTGGTCGCGCTGATGATCAGGTGCAGGCGTTCGCCGGTCAGCAGCGGCTGTTGTGCCAGCCAGTCTTTGGGTGTCAGTCGTTCAGATGGCACAGGCACCTGCCTTGCATTTTTCGCATTCTTCGCAGAACGGCGCGTTGCGTTTGAGGGTGTTGATCTGGGCCGGGGTCAGCACTTGGCCGGCCTTGTCGGCATCGGCCTGTTTCAGGATGCCGGGTATCAGCGGCGCGGCGCCGGTGCCGCTACCGGGGCTGCCGCCAGAGTTCATATTGATCACCGGCCCGCTCATGGTTACGCCGCCAGCATCGATCTTGATAAAGCTGCCACCACCGACCAATGTCAGTTCCGCTCCGGCTTCCATCACCACTTTCATACCACTGCTCAGGTGGATTTCCTGCCCCGCATCAATGAACTGCCCAGTCCCAATCTTGATGTGCTGATTGACGCCCACGGTCAGGTGATCATTCGCCCGGGCCTCAACTTTGCGATCGGCATAAACCGTGTGGTGTTCTTCGGCCTTGAATTCCGTGTAGCTGTTCTTTTCGACGGTGTCGTGACGCTCGTTGCCGACCCGAATCTTCTGGTCGTGCTCGACGTTCTCGTCCCAGTCGCGTTGGGCGTGCAGGTAGATTTGTTCCTGACCTTTCTTGTCTTCGATGCGCAGTTCGTTGTAGCCGCCGCCACCCATGGAGCTGAGGGTCTTGAAGGTGGTGCGCGTCTTGTTGGCCGGCAGAGGGTAGGGGACGACGTTTTCCTTGTGGAACAGGCAACCACTGACCAGAGGTTGATCGGGGTCGCCTTCCAGGAAGGTGACCAGTACTTCCATGCCGATGCGCGGGATGGCGATGCTGCCGTAGTGAGCGCCGGCCCAGGCCGAGGAGACGCGCAGCCAGCAACTGGTTTTGTCGTCGGCCTGGCCTTCGCGGTCCCAGTGAAACTGCACTTTGACGCGGCCGTATTGATCGCAGTGGATTTCTTCGCCTTTGGGGCCGGTGACGACGGCGCTCTGGCTGCCAAGGATGCGCGGTTTTTTCCGGGTCAGGGGCGGGCGGTGGGGCACGTCCCACGGCGTCGCCTGGAAGCGGTTGCGGTAGCCCTGATGGAAATCGTCTTTAAGTGCGGTGGTGTCGCTGGTGACTGACTCTTCCAGCACTTGCGGCTGTTTGCCTTCGTGCAGCACTTCAGTCAGCAGCCACAGATCGTTCCACTTGGCTTTTGGATGCTGAGTCAGGGCGAGAAAATGGCCGCTGACCAGTATCGGCTGATCGCTTCTGCCTTCGGCCAGCTGGAAGTCGCTACGGTGGCGCTCAAGGGCGCGGTTGGCCAGGTGTTTGCCGCGCTCGCGGTCCACAAACCTGCCGGGGTAATCGTAGTCTTCGAGGTCGGGCAGGGCGTCGCCGCGCTTTTCGCTTTCGAGGGTGATGCGGGGTTTTTCGAAGTCGTAATCGCGACGGGTCGTTCTGCTGGTACGGGTTTCCAGGCGCAGGTCGAAGCGCTTGACCACCGGGTCGCTGGCGACCATGCCGGAGTCCTGCTGATAGGCCACCGGGGACAGTTTCGGGAACACCGTCTGGTCATCGCCGAACACCAGTTTGTGGCCAGTGGTGGTGTGCTCGAAGTGGTAGTGAATCCCTTCTTCCTCGCACAGGCGCTGGATGAACTGCAGGTCTGACTCGTCGTACTGAACGCAGTAGATGCGCTCGGGATAAACCGCCCCGACCTTGAAGGCGTAGGCATTGCCTTGAATGCCGTGATCTTCGAGGACACTGGCGATGATTTTCGGCACCGTCAGGTTCTGGAAAATGCGCTGGTTGATGCGGTGCGCCAGGTACGACAGTTGCGGGCGCAGGGTCACCGCATAGCGGGTCAGGCGTTTGCCGGCATCACCCTGGGCCGCACGATAGATCTGGCCATGAATGCCGCTGCCGTCAGGCGATAGCTGCAAGAAGGCGGGTTTGTGCAGGATGGTTTCGAGGTCCAGGGCCGGTTTTTCGCTGACCAGTTGCACCTCGAACACAAAAGGCTGGCTGATGGCTTCCCGACCTTGCAGGGCAAGCACCTGAAAGTCGTGGGCAATGCCTTCAATGGTCAGGGCAAAGTGAGTCTGATTGGCCGGCGCGAACATCCCTTGTTCCTCGTGCAGTACTGCGGCGTTTGCCAAGACCTGAATAAGGAATCAGCAGACGCAAAATTCTGAAAGGGCGTAAACGACATCGACCAGCAGAGCTGGCCGATGCGGGTAACGATCAGCCGCGATTAAACGACTGGGGAACGCCAGTCATCGGAACCCGAAGTACCGGATACTTCGTGGGTCCAGGTGATTTTGCGGTAGGTGAACTGCACTTCTTCCAGGTGGGTGAAGTGCGAGTTGCCTGGGTCCTGGCAGTTGTGCATCTTGTTGTTGATGGCGACGATGATCGCGTCTTCCAGTTTGGTGGTGTAGTAGTGCTCTTGGGTGCCCTGAGCAGAAGTACGGAACCACTGGATAACGATTTCGCTCATGCGCTCGCCGGAAGTCAGTGCGGCTTGCAGCAGTGGCGAAGACTTGTCGTAGACCTTGGTGATCGAGACTGGCTTGTGTACGCGCTGACCGGTTGGCTGGCCGGATTGCGGGTCACGCGGGATGATCACGTCGTGGCTGAAAGCCTGAACCATGACCTGGTCTTCGTGACCTTCCTGATAGGTGTTGCCAACGGAGTCGGCGGTGAATGCGCCTGCAGTGATCAGGCCTTGTTTTTCGCCGGTTACCGACATGTACGCTGGTGTAGCCATGGGTGTGCTCCTTGCTGAATAAATAAGAGTGCCCGGGAGGCGAAATCGCCCGGTGGGTGCCTGACTGTTATCAAGGAGCGTGCCAGGTTTTGCGAAGTGCCCGGCTGGCGGGGTCGCCACGGTGGTCGATCATCTTTCGGGGCGATTTTCAGCGGAATAATCAGGAGAAAGTGCGCAAGAAGTTGCGCAGTACTGCGCAACTTCTTGCGCACTTGGCTGCAGGCCTTGCAGCGCTTGGGCTGCAGAGGATTGCCGCCCTGAAATATTACGACCTACTGCGCAACTTCTTGCGCAGTATGGCGATAGGCCATGCTAAGCGTTTTTTGATTTTGTGGCGGTTGAAATGTGAAGTAGAAATGGCAGCTATCGGCCCAGAGTGTGTAAAAACGCTGATCCAAAATTGAAGTTGGCGCTTCTATGCCAAATCTGAAGTTTATCGGCTGGGTTGCAGACCTAGATTTTGCGTAGAAACGCGATTTGCTGTTCTACTTTGGATACCAATCGCGCTGAAAAACGTTTTTACACACTCTGGGCCAAAAGCTGTCTCTCGCATCCTGCGGTTGAAACCACACTGCTCTTTGCAACGCCGTCTTGATCGCACTGCGGTCAACCCTCTCGCCGGCTTCGGTTTTATCCGCCTCATCCAGCTCGGCCAAGTACTGGGCAATGCGTTTATCCAGCTTCTGCTCCTGGTGTTTGAGCCGTTGCAAGCTTGTATGGCGCCGCGAGGAAGCAACAGCCTGGAACTTGCTGCCATCAATCGCCACCAGATCACCCGCGATCAATCCTGCCGTCCGGCAAAACTGGACGAAGGCCCGGCACGTCGCGATGAAAGCGGGTTTGTTGTCTTTACGGAAATCGGCGATGGTCTTGAAATCGGGCTTGAGTCGATTGATCAGCCACATCACTTCGATATTGCGCTGGCACTCGGCTTCGAGGCGCCGTGATGAACGGATCCGCTGGAAATAACCGTAGAGGTAAAGTTTTAGCTGATCGGCTGGATCGTAAGAGGGCCGGCCGGTGCTCTTGGGAAGTGCTTTATCAAAGCCCAGTCGCGCCAGATCCAGCTTGGCGACGTAGACGTCGATAACGCGAACGAGGTGATCCTCGGAGATCAACTCTTCCAGCGAGACCGGAAACAGGCTGGTCTGGCTGCGGGACTGTCCCTGAATGTAGCCCATAACGAAAAATGCTCCGTATCTTTCGATGCGGAGCATTTTCTTTGATCGCCAGGCAGATTGCTAGGTTTTCACACAGTCTGTTATGGCGGGTTTTTTCGTTTTGGGGTTGCGTCTATTTACGTCAGAAACTGGTCCAACCGTTTTAAGGGTAGAGTCTGGGATACAGGTCGCTTCTATAAAAGGGAGTACCCATGTCGCGCACCACAGCCCCGCTTTCCGATGCAGCTAGCCGCTTGGCAAAACCTACAGACCGAGCCTACAAGCTTTTCGACGGCGATGGCCTCTATCTCCTAGGCCAACCCAATGGCCGCAAAGACTTGCCATTCGCTACCAGCTTGTAGCGAAGCATTGCTTCAATTGAGGAGTGGCATGACCCATTGCTCGTTACTGCTCAAGCATCAAGCTACGCCAAATGATCGTCGGCTTTTCTACAGGTGCGACATCCGGTTGCAACTGCTCCTGCGTGTGCCTGTTGTGCGGTGGCGGCTCCTCTGGTTCAAGCGCTGGAGTCTGATACTTGGCGTCATGTACGTTATCTACTGACATTTTGTGTAGTGCGCTTATTTGATTGTTACGGTGACTTTACCTTTTGATCTGCCCTGCTCGACGTACCGCAACGCCTCTGCAGTCGATTCAAAAGGGAAGGAACGATCGATGACCGGTTTGATGACGCCAGCCTCGATGAGCGAAGTGATTTTTTGCAGTTGTATCCCGTCGGCACGCATAAACAAAAATGCATAGCTCACCCCATGTTTGCGGGCTTTTCGGCGAATACCGCTGCTGAGCAGGCGCATGACTTGCCCCAGCAGCCAAGACAAACCTTGCTCCTGGGCAAATTGCGCGGTCGGCGGCCCCGAAAGGGAAATGAGCTGTCCGCCAGGCTTGAGAACCTTGACCGATTTCTCCAGTACATCGGCGCCAAGGCTGTTCAACACCACGTCGAAATCGCGCAACTCGTTTGCAAAATCCTGCTGTTTGTAATCGATGACCACATCCGCCCCGAGTGCTTTCACCCATTCGACGTTCGCCGTGCTGGTGGTGGTCGCAACGAAGGCGCCAAGGTGTTTGGCGAGCTGGATGGCAAGTGTGCCGACACCGCCGGATCCGGCATGAATCAACACCTTCTGGTCTTTTTTCACCTGGGCGGTCTCAACCAGCGCCTGCCAGGCCGTCAAGACAGCCAAGGGGATGGAAGCCGCTTCGGCCATGTCGAGATTCGAGGGTTTCAGCGCGAGCGCGTTTTCGTTCACGGCGATCAGTTCAGCAAACGTCCCGATCCGTGCCTCGGGAGGACGTGCGTAGACTTCGTCACCAGGCTTGAATCGCTTCACCGCCGAACCCGTGCGAACGACCACACCGGCCAGGTCATTGCCTAATACCAATGGAAATGTATAGGGCAAGATCAGTTTGAACTCCCCCGTTTTGATCTTCGAGTCCAACGGGTTCACGCTAGTCGCATGCACTTGGATCAGAACGTCATGTACACCGACCGCAGGGTCGGGCACTTCGCCAATCATCCCGTTCTGCTTGCCGTAGCAGTCGATAAAAAATGCCTTCATGTTGCAGCTGCTCTTGTCGGTGGAATGAGAATGGGGCGCGGCCCCGACAACGTTGATGCGATTAGACGTGCAGGCTGTCAGGAGTCGAGGAACACCATAGCCTTGGCCACGAAATCGGTATGGTGCTGGAAAATGCTGCCGTGCCCGGCGTCGGGATAAATGATCAGTTGCGCGTTGGGGATTCGCTTCGCCAGCTCAATCGAGTTCACGGTGGGTACCATGATGTCGTTGTCCCCGTTGGCAATCAGGGTCAACATCCGCAGACGACTGAGATCTTGCGGCGCTTGCTTGCCCCACGCAGTAATGGCTTTGAACTGCCGAAAAAATGCGCCGGGGGTCGGGCCTTTGCCCCGGTTGTGCTGGCGTTCTTTCAAACGTTGCAAATACTCGGACGCGGCACGTTTGCCGTTGGCCGTGGTAGTAAAGAACAGGTAGAACTTGGGGTCTCGCAGCGTCAGCAAACCTTTGATCATCAATGGCCAGGTCACCGAACCGACGCAGTCGATGCCTGTGCCACCGGCCGGTCCGGTTCCGGTGAGGATCAATCTGCGCACTCGTTCGGGTGCTTTCAGGGCGATGTCTTGAGCGACGAAGCCGCCGAGTGAAAAGCCGAGCAGATCAACCTTGTCAAAACCCAGCGCACGAATCAGCCCGATTGCATCGTCAGCCATCTCACCGACGGTCAATGGCGCGGCGCCGCCCGAGCCACCGATACCGCGATAATCAGTAGTGATGACACGCCGGTTTTTCGCCAGACCGTCGATGATCCTAGGGTCAAAGTTATCCAACACTGCTCCCCAATGGTTGAACATGACCAGCGGGACCTCCGTCCTGGGTCCCAGGTCACGATAGGCGAAGGGTATCCCGCCAATCAGAACCGACTGGTTCGCCGCGCTGATAAATGTCGACTGCGAACCCGCGTGATTGCATGTAGCTATAAGGGTCATGTTTACTCCGTCCGATTGCGGGGCGAGGCCGGCCTGCTCGGCATGGGTCAGACTTGAGTCAAATAGCGTTGCGCCACGGCGGACTGCCTGATCTGCGACAAAAGACCCTGACGCGCGGTTTGCAGGGCATCCCAACGCTCGCCTTCATGCAGTGGAGGAATGGTCACTGGCTCGCGACGGTCGAAGCCCACCAGTGCGGCATCGACCAGATCACCCACTTCCATGATTTCGCTCAAGGTGTTGATGTCGATTCCGGCGCGATCCCAAATCTCCGTGCGGGTGGCGGCGGGCAGTACGGCTTGCACATAAACACCCTGAGGCGAAAGTTCCAGGCTTAGGCCTTGGGAAAGGAACAGCACAAACGCCTTGGTCGCCCCATAGACCGACATGCCGAACTCAGGAGCCAGCCCCACCACCGAACCAATGTTGATAATCGCGCCTTCACCTGCTTTGGACAGGCGTGGCGCGATGGCGCTGGCGAGCCGCACCAGCGCGGTGGTGTTGAGAGCCACCAGTTGCGCAACGCTTTCGGTGCTTTGCTCGATGAAGTTGCCGGACTGTGCGGCGCCGGCATTGTTGACGAGGATGCCGATGCGCGCGTCATCCCGCAGGCGCGTTTCGACGGAGTGCAGGTCGCTGAGTTGAGTCAGGTCGGCCTGAAGCACTTCAATGGCGACGGTGTGTTCGCCACGCAACTTTGCTGCGAGCGTTTCCAGGCGCGAGTGGTCGCGGGCGACCAACACCAGATCATGCCCGCGTTCGGCGAAACGCTCGGCGTAAACCGCGCCGATGCCGGTGGAAGCGCCAGTGATGAGAACGGTAGGGCGAGTAGTCATGATGTCAGCTCTTTCTCAGGAACATGGATTGGGATTGATGCACGAACAAAACCAGGCTCGATCAGCCAGTGCCTAGTTCGCGGCAGCGCTTGATTCGGCAAGCGTCGGGTAGTCGATGTATCCCGCCGCTCCGCCGCCGTAGAGCGTGGAGGGGTCGAAGGCGGACAGTGGCGCACCGGCCTTGAGCCGCTCCACCAGATCAGGGTTGCCTATAAAAGGGCGGCCAAAGGCGATCAGGTCGGCCTTGTCATGCGCAAGGCGTGTCGTGGCCAAGTCCAGGTCATAGCCGTTGTTGGCGATGTAAGTGTTCTTGAAGCGGTGGCGCAAGGCGTCGAAATCAAAGAACGCCACGTCGCGTGGCCCACCGGTTGCACCTTCGGCGACGTGCAGATATACGATGTCCAGAGCATTGAGTTGGTCGACGATGTAATCGAACTGAGCCTGTGGATCACTGCTCGATACACCATTGGCTGGCGAGACAGGCGAAAGGCGAATACCCGTTCGATCAGCACCAATCTCGGCGGCCACCGCGGCCGTCACTTCCAGCAGCAGGCGCGCACGGTTTGCGATTGAGCCGCCGTAGGCATCAGTACGCAGGTTGGCGCCGTCCTTGATGAACTGATCCAGCAAATAGCCGTTTGCACCGTGGATCTCCACGCCGTCGAAGCCTGCCACAATGGCGTTTGCCGCCGCTTGGCGGAAATCGTTAACGATGCCCGGCAGTTCGTCAGTCTCCAGCGCTCGCGGCTCGGAAACGTCCTCGAAGCGATTGTTGACGAACACCTTGGTCGCGGGACGAAGCGCGGAAGGGGCTACCGGCGCCGCGCCTTGCTGTTGCAGATCCACGTGGGAAACACGGCCCACATGCCACAGCTGCAGGAAAATTCTCCCGCCCTTGGCGTGCACGGCATCGGTCACCTTGCGCCATCCCTCTATCTGCGGCTGCGTGTAAATGCCCGGGGTATCCTGATAGCCCTGCCCCTGCTGCGAGATCTGCGAGGCTTCGGAAATTAGCAAGCCCGCGCTGGCCCGCTGGCTGTAATAGGCAGCAGCAAACTCACTCGGCACAAAGCCTTTGCCTGCGCGATTGCGCGTCAGTGGAGCGAGAACCACGCGGTTCGACAGCGTCAGTGCGCCGAGCGTGTAGGGAGTAAACAGATTCAGGTCGCTCATGGGTGTTTGTTCCGTGCCCGTTGGAAAATGGTCATATCGCTTGAGATTAGGATGATGATCTAAATCTAAACTGTCAACGATTTTGATTATGATCAACATCTATGTATCATCAGCCGATAAATTTGAGCGGTAGCGAGGTATCGAACATGCGTGTGTCCAAGACCCAGGCCCAGGCAAATCGGGAGCACATCGTCGAAACAGCCTCAGTCTTGTTTCGCGAGCGCGGTTTTGACGGTGTCGGCGTGGCCGACCTGATGGCCGCCGCCGGTTTCACTCATGGTGGCTTCTACAAACATTTCGGTTCCAAGGCTGACCTGATGGCCGAAGCCTCGGCCAACAGTCTTGCGTACTCACTGGCAAGCGCCGAAGCATTGAGCGTGAAGGATTTCATCGACGTGTATGTGTCCAGGGATCATCGCGACGGGCGCGCCACGGGTTGCACCATGGCGGCGTTGTGCGGTGACGCGGCGCGTCAGTCGGGCGATTTGAAGTCGGCATTCGCTGAAGGCATCGAGCGCACGTTGCAAACGCTCGGGGAAAAATACCGGACCGTGCCGGATACAGCGCCGAGTGAGGCGAGGGTGAAAATGATTGATCTGCTGGCGCGAGCGGTCGGCGCGATCATGTTATCGCGCGCCTGTCCTGACGACTCGGCGCTGGCCGATGAAATTCTGGCGGTGTGTCACGCGCAAATGACTGCATCATTATCTATTCAATCGTAGATTCAGTCGTAGAGGGGATAGATGGATGTCGCACAAAGCGCGCTGACTCGCTTTCATTTCGTCGTTGGACGAAAGGTGTGGTGCTGCACACTTCCAGCGCATGGGCTTTCCTG
The DNA here is from genome assembly GCF_054898145.1 of Pseudomonas sp. TMB3-21. Classification (NCBI taxonomy): domain Bacteria; kingdom Pseudomonadati; phylum Pseudomonadota; class Gammaproteobacteria; order Pseudomonadales; family Pseudomonadaceae; genus Pseudomonas; species Pseudomonas sp. TMB3-21. Next base: position 1,324,820 of record NZ_CM142718.1, read on the forward strand.
AGCTCTGGAGGGCTGATGCCAAAGGCTGGTAATTCCGTAAAAGTCGCTGGTGAAGTTGAGGCCAATCTGATCAAGCAGACGCCTGATCATCTGCGGACGTATCTGCACGATTTTTCGACCCAAACAACGAAGCCCTCAAGTGAGGGCTTTGTTGTTTCTGGCGTTTGGAGAAAGTGCTCTTAGTGCCCCGCACTTTGCCCCCCATCCACATGCAGAATCTCACCAGTAACAAAGTTCGCGCGATCCAGATACACAACCGCCTGCGCGATGTCGCTGATCTCACCCATATGCCCGACCGGGTGCAAGCTGCCCAGCGCTGCGTGAGTTTCCTCGCCGTGCATCGGCGTTTTGATGATGCCAGGGGACACCGCGTTCACCCGGATTCCGCGCTTGGCGTATTCGATGGCCAGTGATTTAGTTGCGGCATTCAGGCCACCTTTAGTCAGCGAAGCCAGCACCGATGGCACGCCGTCGATAGCGTGGTCGACCAGACTGGTGGTGATGCTGACAACGTGGCCGCTGCCTTGTTTTTCCATCTCGGTGATTGCAAGTTGGGTGATGTAGAAGAAACCGTTCAAGTTCACCGACAGCACGGCGGCGTAGTCTTCCGGGGTGTAGTCGGTGAACGGTTTGGCGACGAAGATGCCGGCGTTGTTGACCAGAGTATCGATACGACCAAAACGCTCCACGGCTTCACGGATGACACGCTGCGCCACTGCAGGGTCGCCGATGTCGCCGGCGACGGTGTGGATGTCCGGATCGGTGGACGGTTTGATCGAGCGCGAAGTGGCGACCACTTTGTAGTCCAGATCGCGGAACGCTTTGACCATGCCTGCGCCGAGGCCTTGGGAAGCGCCAGTGATAACGATGACTTTTTTCGAATTGCTCATGATGAACCTCTACTCATTAATGATGATTAAAAAAGATAAGTAATCAGGCGTTGGCGGAGGCCGTGGCCATTTGTCTCAACATCTGTTCGTAGTACTCGATCGACTGTGAACCGGATACCAGGTGACGACCGTTAAGAACCAGAGCCGGTACCGAATTGATGCCGCGCTGCCGGTAGAACATTTCAAGTTCGCGGACGTCCTCGGCGAAAGCACCGGAGGCCAGTACGTCTTGCGCAGCTGCTGCATCCAGTCCTGCTTCTGCAGCCAGTCGAACCAGCGTCTCGCGATCACTCGGGTTCTGGCCTTCGGCGAAGTAAGCGCGCAGCAGGATTTTTTTCAGTGCAACTTGCCGTCCTTCCTGCAACGCCCATAACAGCAACCGGTGCGCATCAAAGGTGTTGTAAAAGTGGCTGCGCTTTTCCAGATCGAACTTGAAACCGATGGCCTCGCCTCGAGCGATCTGCATGGCTTTGCCGGCAGCTACGTCTTCAGCGGTGCGTCCGTACTTGCGCATCAAGTGCTCGACGGCCTTCTCACCTTCTGCCGGCATGTCCGGGTTTAATTCGAACGGCTTGTAAGTCAGCTCGACCGAAATGTCCCCGGCCACGTTCTCGATCGCTTGCTCCAGCGCCGTCGCGCCCAACGCACACCACGGGCACACCACGTCGGAGATGAAATCGATGGAGACCGCGGTCGTCACGACTTGTCCCCCTCTTCAGCGAGTTGCTGTCGGTACTGCGTAGTGGAGATGCCGGCGTAGCCCCAGTTATCGGTATCGACTTCCTCGATCACGATGTGGGTCAGGTGCGGATCTTTCTTGAGCACGCGTTGCAGGGTTTCAGTGATTTCAGCGATCACCTGAGCTTTTTGCTCACGGGTAACGCCATCGCGGGTAATGCGTACGCTTACGAAAGGCATGAGGAAAATCTCCAGTGACCTGCTCATCGGGATGATGGGTAGGCGTTGGAGCTCAATGTAGGAGTTTGGAGGGACGGGAAAAAGAGGGGGGCGGGAACATCATTAGTTACGCGGTGTAATGGGTTGTTGCATGACTCAGTGCAAATACTGAATCCGCAGCGTCCAATTTCTATCCAAAAAAAACCCCGAACCAGTCGGGGTTTTTATCGAGTACTACAAACTCAACCCATCATCAAAAAACGTTGATCGGGTAATCCACAAACACGCGCACTTCGTTACCGCTGACGTTGTACTCACTCGATTTCTGCGACACGCGCAGAACCGAGCTGCGCAGGCGGACGCTGAGGTCTTTGGCCGGGCCGGTTTGTACGACGTATTTGAACTGGTTGAAGATTTCGCGCTCGGTCCCGCCTTCGCTGGTGGACGTGGTGATGTTGTCGCCACGCACGTAAGCGAAGTTGTAGGTCAGGCCTGGAACACCGAAGTTGGTGAAGTCGAGGCCGTAGCCCAACTGCCAGCTGCGTTCGTCTTCAGCGTTGAAGTCGGACCAGTAGGAGTTAGCCAGGTAGATGGTGTTGCCGCCGTCGCCGACGCGGCCTTGGTCGCGCTGATAACCGCCGTAGGCATAACCAAGGTTGCTGTCGCCGGTGCTGCGCTGGTGCGCGAGCGTGAACGAGTGCGGGCCGGTGGCGAAGACGGCGGCCAGGCTCCAGATTTTGTTGTCGTCGCCGGTGGCGCCGCTTTTCTGGATGTAGGCATTGTCCAGCTTGGTGCGGTACCCGTTGAAGTCCAGGGTCAGCGACTGATCCTTGTCGATCGGGAATACGTAATTGGCGTTTACGTACTGCTTCTTCAACACATCTTCAACGTCGGAGGCGTAAAGGGCTGCCTTGAATTGATCGGTGAACTGATAGCTACCGCCCAATACGTTGATCGACTTCAAGCCACCGCTGTCACGGCCTTCAGCGCTTTTACGCGATTCGGCGGTAAAACGACCAGCGTTCAGCTCCAGGCCTTTGATCTCTTTCGAGGTGATCAAAGTGCCGGTGTAGCTTTCCGGCAGCAGGCGCACGTTGTCGTAGCTCAGCACCGGCAGCGCCGGCATCTGGTCGCCGTAAGTCAGCGTGGTGCTGGAGAAGCGGAACTTGACCGCCGCGCCGGCCTTGGACAAATCGTCGGCTGCGCTGCCGCTTTCACCCTTCTTGAAAAAGTCGATGCCCTGCGCGCCGGTGCGACCTTTGCCGCCGTCCAGACGCAGTGCGTAAAGACCAAAAGCGTCCACGCCGACACCAATGGTGCCCTGGGTGAAACCGGACGAGAACGTACCGATAGCCGCTTGGCCCCACTCGGCTTTGTCTTCGCGCGTGTCTTTGTAGTCACGATTCATATAAGCGTTGCGCAGCAGCACTTTCAGGCTGCTGTCTTCTTTGAATCCCTTGGATTCGGCCTGGTCGTTTGCCATGGCCTGTGTAGCGCTCAACATCCCCAGAGCGATCAAGCTGATCCGCTTAGTCAACATTTATTCTTTTCCTTATACGGGTTGATACGCACTGCATCGAACGGCTGAAACGGCGCTATCGCACTCTTTTTTCACCCCGAAACAAAAAAGGCCCGCGCACGAGCAATCGCGGCGGGCCTTTTATTATTTTTTGAGACATGGCGGTTCGCCACAGGCGTTGGGGCGAATCGTAGCCGCGCCTTTTGCTATGTGTCAATTTCACGAATCGTCTGAGAATAGGTCGAAATCGTCTAAGAAATTCTGCTACTGCTCCGACGTCGATACCCGCTGCGTATTGAGCGCGCATAAAAAAAGCGCCGCCATCCCGGCAGCGCTTTTATCAATCCTTTGTTGGTTCTTATCCTTCCATCACATCCCGCAACGCATCCAGTTCTGCTTCGCTGAATAAACCAGCGGGATAGCGCTCGATGATCATCCGGCGCGGATCAGGTTTCCTGATCTGACGCGTTCCATTGGATTTCAACCAGCGCGCCAGAACCTGGAGCGATTCGCTGTTTACTGCCAGGGGATGCAACGCCCGCTCGCCCATCACATTCACTTCGGCGTTCATATCGCGCTCTCCTGGGTTGTGAGCGGCTAACTTATCCAAGGTTTATGACAGAACAACGAAGGTCTCTGCCTTACCTGTTTCACGGTATGACCGATACAAGAGCTGTGCCAAAGCGTCGCCAACGACAGCTGGCGGGCACAAAAAAACCCGCAGTCCTGACGGGCTGCGGGTTTCATTCATCTGTCGTTGTGAAACTGATGCATCGCGAATTTTGCAAGCCGCTCATGCTGTTACGACGGCACTCACTCTTTGTGCGGAGCGGGTTGTTGTTGGGTAAGGCAGTGAATATTGCCGCCGCCCAGTAACAACTCACGCCCTGGCACCATCACCACTTCGTGCTGGGGAAACAGACTCTGCAGGATCTCCTTGGCTGGGCCATCCAGCGGGTCGTCGAAACTCGGCGCGATGATGCCGCCGTTGACAATCAGGAAGTTCACGTACGAACCGGCCAGACGCACACTTGGATTGCGCTCTTGTGTGCCGTCTACCGGATCGACACCGGCGCACTCCTCTTCGGTTGCGTACAGCGGGCCCGGAATCGGCATCTTGTGCACTATGAAGGGGCGCCCTTTGGCGTCAGTGCTGCCCTCCAGCACTTTCATTGCAGCCTGGCAGCGCGGGTAGTTCGGATCTTGCGGGTCATCGGTCCAGGCCAGCAACACCTCGCCCGGGCGAACGTAGCAGCAGAAGTTATCCACATGCCCATCGGTTTCGTCGTTAAACAAACCGTCCGGCAGCCAGATGATTTTATCCACAGCCAGGTTCGCGCTGAGTACCGCTTCGATTTCCGCGCGGTTCAGGTGCGGATTACGATTGCGGTTGAGCAGGCATTCTTCGGTGGTGATCAGCGTGCCTTCGCCATCTACGTGAATCGATCCGCCTTCGAGCACGAAGCCCTCGGTGCGATAGCGCTGGCTGCGTTCGATCTCTAGAACTTTGCCGCCGACTTGCGAATCTCGATTCCAAGGCGAATACAGACCGCCGTCAAAACCGCCCCACGAGTTGAAATCCCAATTCACACCGCGAACTTCGCCATTGTTATTGATCACGAATGTCGGACCCGTGTCGCGAACCCACGCGTCGTCGCTGGACATCTCGACCACGCGGATATTCGGCACGTCGAGACGGGCGCGAGCGTTTTCGTACTGACCGGCGGACACCGCCACGGTCACAGGTTCGAAACGCGCGATGGCTTTTGCCACCGCGACATGTGCGGCTTGCGCAGGTTTGCCGCCCAGGCGCCAGTTATCCGGGCGCTCCGGCCAGATCATCCAGGTTTGGGTTTGCGGCGCCCACTCGGCCGGCATGTAAAAGCCATCAGCGCGAGGGGTGCTGTTCAAAGTGGTCATGCGATCAGGACTCCAGGGAACCGTCGAGGGTCTTCAGTGTGCCATACAGGTTGGGGCGACGGTCACGGAACGAACCCCATGCACTGCGGATGTGCTCCAGTTCATCAAGATCAAAACGGTGAATCAATAGGCCTTCTTCGGTCTCGTTCAGTTCCTGAACCTTCTCGCCGAACTGATTGGCGATGAACGAGGAGCCGTAAAACGTGATGTCGTAGCCGTCCTGCTCTTCGTTACCGATGCGATTGCTGGCGATCAACGGCATCAGGTTGGCACCGGCATGGCCTTGTTGCACACGTTGCCAATGGTCACGGGAAGAAATGGTCTTGTCGTGGGGCTCGCTGCCGATGGCGGTCGGGTACAAAAGAATTTCCGCGCCCAACAACGCCATGCTCCGCGCGCACTCCGGAAACCACTGATCCCAGCAGATGCCCACGCCGATTTTTGCGTAACGGGTGTTCCACACCTTGAAGCCGGTATCACCAGGGTTGAAATAGTACTTCTCGTGATAGCCAGGACCGTCCGGAATGTGGCTTTTACGATAAATCCCGAGGTTGGAACCATCGGCATCGATGATCGCGATGCTGTTGAAACGCGCGCGGCCCGCCAGCTCGTAGAAGCTGATCGGCAGGACCACTTGCAATTCCTTCGCAACCTTCTGGAAATGCTTGATGGCGACGTTATCTTCCACCGTCGTTGCCAGCTGCAAGTAGTCCGGATTGGGCTTCTGGCAGAAATACGGAGCCTCGAACAGTTCCTGTATCAGGATGATCTGCGCGCCTTTGGCCGCAGCTTCACGAACAAGCCTGTCGGCAGTGTCGATATTGGCTTCGAGGTCCCACGAACAGGCCATCTGGGTGGCGGCGACGGTAACGATACGGCTCATGAATCATCTCCGGGCAGTGCTGATGGGTCGATGTTTGCGTCGACCGGTGAAAGGCGCACGAGCAGTCAGTCGCCAGTGAGCAATGACGACTTTATAACCGATAAAAATCGGCTTTAAAAGAGATTTTCACGGTATACGCTAAAATCATCAGCGTAATTTGCCGATATAAATCGGTAAATACTGCCACTTTGACGGGGCTACAGACCTTCGGCCAACACCTTCGCCAACATATCGACAAAGAAATCCACACTCCGACGCGAGGTTACCATCGGCGGTTTGATCTTCAGGACGTTCAGGTAATCCCCCGTCGGCTGCATGAAAATCCCCAGCTCTCGGAGCCGGTCACACAACGCCGCGGTCTCTTCCGTCGCCGCCTCCAGAGTTTCGCGGTTGCGGATCAACTCGACGCCCAGATAGAAACCGGAGCCGTGCACTGCGCCGACCAGCGGATGAATATCGATCAGCGCTTCAAGACGCTTTTTGAAATAACCGCCGACCACTTGGGCGTTTTCCCAGAGTTTCTCCTCCTCCATGACATCGAGCACCGCCATGCCGATCTGGCAACTGACCGGGCTACCCCCTGCCGAAGAGAAAAAGTACCCCTCCGACTCCAGCGCTTCGGCGATTTCCCGGCGAGTGATTACCGCGCCCAATGGTTGACCGTTGCCCATGCCCTTGGCCATGGTGATGATGTCGGGCACAACGCCCTGCTCTTCAAATCCCCAGAAGAAATTGCCCATGCGGCCATAGCCGACCTGCACTTCGTCGGCGATGCACACGCCACCGTGTGCACGAATCAGAGCATAAGCCTGCTTCAAATAGCCTGGCGGCAGCGAGATACCGCCCGCATTGCCGTACACCGGCTCGCAGATGAACCCGGCGAGCCGCCGCCCTTGCGAAGCGATTTTCGCCAGGTTGTGTTCGACGCTACGCACGTAGTCCGCTGCACAGTCCGCGCCGCGAAACTCACCGCGATAGGTATTCGGCGCGGGCACCGGATGCACCCAGTCGGGGCGGCTGCTCAATGCCTTGGGATTGTCGGCAATCGAGGTCGAGACCGCATCCGCACCCACGGTCCAGCCGTGATAGGCCTCCAGCACGCTGACCATATCGCGCCCGCCGCTGTAAGCCCATGCCAGGCGGATTGCCAGGTCATTGGCCTCGCTGCCACTGTTGACCAGAAACACCCGGTCCATGGAGTCCGGTGACAATTTCAACAAGCGCTCGGAAAATTCAGCGACCGCTGCATAGTTGAATCGCGAATTTGTGTTGAGCAGCGACCACTGGCGGCTGGCCACGGCGGCCATGCGCGGATGGCCATGACCGAGCACCGCGACATTGTTGAGCATGTCGAGGTAAGAACGGCCCTGCATGTCGATCAGGTGATTGCGCCAGCCGCGTTCGATGCGCGGAGGGTCAACGTAATAGTGCTTCTGGGTCCGCGCAAAACTGGCATCGCGGCGCGCGAGCAAGGTCTTTGAATCGAGTTCGGGCTCGGCGTCGCAGGCCAGCCCCAGCAGCATTGCGGGTGATGGGCACAACGCTTGCCACGCCGCCGCGCGCGATGGGGTGCAGAACAACGGCGAATCCAGCACACCACTGCGGCACAGCTGCACGGTCAAAGGTCCACTGACGGTCCCCAATACCTGTCCCGAAGCCAATGCTGCCCCCGCGAGCAGCGTCGGCGTCACGCCCGACATTCGCACACTCAGTTGCGCACCATCCAGTTGCAGCACACCTGGTGCCGGCTGATGGAGCTCACCGGCAAACGGCGAGGCGACCTCGGTGCCAAGGGGCACCCGCAACTCGACATGCAATGCAAAGGTGTCCGGTTCCGCAGCACTGTCCGGGCGAGTACGTGACAACCGGTATTGACCATAACGACTCGCCGCCAAGCCATGTGCTGCCGCGGCTTCGCTCAACAGACGCTGATCGATCCCCGGCTCTTCCCAGTTACCCGCCTCAAAATGCGCGCTGAGTACGCCAAGATCGATCAGGGCAAACTCACGACCCACCAGGCTTGGCAGCATCGGAGCGAAACCTTCGATAGCGATGCTCGACTGGCTATGACCAACCGTGCTGAGGATCGCGGCCTCCATCAGCTCCAGCGGTACCGATGTGGCAACGCGGAAGATTTCCCACTCGTGAATCAGATTGTCACGGCTGTAGTCATTTCCCGGATCAATGCAGACCTGTTGTTCGCCACTGAGTACCAGCACCGCCGCCCGCGCGATGATCAACGGCCACAATGCGAGCAACTCTTCATGTTGCAACGGATTGACCGAGTGATACGCCTGAACGGCCGGCAGGATATAAAACGGATCTCCCGCAGCGTGATGCAGGAGTGCCGCGCAAGTCACCGACAAATCGGTAATGCGCCAGGTGCGGATCAGATCGCCAAAATCGATAACGCCTTGCAGTTGCCAATGCCGTTGCGGATCTCGCTGCCAAACCACATTGTCATCAGTGATGTCCATGTGAATGGCCTGCACCGGCAACCTGTCGATCAACGGTTGCAGGTGTCGCTTGGCCTCTTCTGCAACGTGGGCGATCTGCGCGCGCTGCACGTCATCAGTAATCACCGGCAACAAGTGAGCGATCAACGCGTTGGCATGACGGGCGTCCCATTGAAGAGTGCGTTCCAGTCCGGCGTGATCGAAACCGGCTAGCGCCAGATCCATCTCGCCACAGAGCCGCCCAAAGCCGGCCACCACCGAAGCAGGCAGATGATCAAGCTGCGTCAGTGACTGACCCTCGATGTACTCGAGCAGGCGCACGTGCAAGGCTTGATCTGCGACCACCAGCGACAGCAAATCTTCACCGGTTTTGCCGGGGATCACCTTGGGTACCGGCACGCCGGAGTGCTCTGCCAGATGCTTGAGCCCGGCGTGCTGGGCCTGCAGCTCCAGTGCCGAATAATCACCCCGGCAGATTTTCAGGACGAACCGGCCTTGCTCACTGTCGACCCGGAAGTTGAGGTCCTGCTGACTGCCAAGGGCCTGCAACCTGCCGCGCAACCCGTAATGCTCGAAAAGCAGCGCTGAAGCCTGATCCTCCGAAACCTGTGGGCCGGGCAAACTGGCGCGATGAATCAACGTGGCAAGCGGCATACAACGACCCCTGAAAATTTTGTTAGGCGCCTATATCGCCACTGCGATGGACGATGCGCAAGTACCTTATACCCGTTGCGGACAAGCTCAGGAGCGCAGCACACGCTCAACTGCGCACCGTCCGAACTTTCCTACATGAATCTCGGATTGCCTCCTCGCGCGAACGGGCGAGTTTTAGACGCTAGTCACGCCGACCAGATTCGCCTGAACATCGGCACTCGCTTCGGCCGCCGCCTTGCGCAAGAATGTCGGCCATTGACGTCTATTGCTGGAGAATCACATGAATGTTGTCACGACCGACCTGCCCGGCGTTCTGATGATTGAACCCAAGGTATTTGGCGACGAGCGCGGCTTCTTTTATGAAAGCTTCAATGCCCGTTCTTTCAATGAGGCGACGGGACTGGACGTGCAGTTTGTTCAAGACAACCATTCCCGCTCGCAAAAAGGCGTGTTGCGCGGTCTGCATTACCAACTGGAAAACACTCAAGGCAAACTGGTTCGGGTGACGGCTGGCGAAGTGCTCGATGTGGCCGTGGACATTCGTCGCAGCTCGCCGCATTTTGGCAAGTGGGTCGCGGTGCGGCTGTCGGCCGAGAACCATCGGCAGATGTGGGTGCCGGAAGGTTTCGCCCATGGTTTTGTGGTGCTGAGCGATTTCGCCGAGTTTCTGTACAAGACCACCGATTACTACACGCCCTCCGCCGAGCGCAGCATTCGCTGGGACGACCCCGATCTGGCGATCGATTGGCAACTGGACGCAGCGCCGCAACTGTCCGGCAAGGATCAAGTGGCATCGCTCTTCAAGGACGCTGACGTGTTTTCCTGAATCGTTGTGCGAAATTTCACCTCGACACATGCCTGGGCCATGGCGCGCAGACTGCGCTCGCAAGCCTAGGCATAATGCGCCTGTACCCACAGGCGCTTGATGCTCATGACTCCGACCCTCCCCCGCAGACCCCGTTGGCGCAGCCTGGCCCTGCTCGCGCTGTGTCTGGCGCCTTTGCTGTGGCCGCTGGAGCACCTGGCCGAGCGTTATTACCGCAGCGAACTGGCCGGGCAAAATCGCCAGACGCTCGACCTGTACGTCGCCAACTTGCTGGGCACCCTGCACCGTTACGAAGTATTACCGCAGATCGTCGGAGATCTGCCCGCCCTGCGCGCCGCACTGGCCGCGCCGGACGACGGCGTGACGCAAGGCAACGCCAATCGTTTTCTGAAGAACATCAGCGCGCAGACCGGCGCCGAAGTGATGTACCTGATGGACACCACGGGCAAGACGCTGGCCGCCTCCAACTGGGACAAACATGACAGTTTTGTCGGCCGCAACTTTGCCTTCCGCCCGTATTTCAGCGAAGCGATGGCCGGCCGTCTGGGCCGCTTCTTCGGCCTGGGCACTACCTCGGCCAAGCGTGGTTACTTCTTCGCCGCGGCAGTGCGTGAACGGGAAAAAATTGTCGGGGTGCTGGTGGTCAAGGTTGACCTTGACCATACCGAAAGCCTCTGGGGCAAAACTCCGGAACAATTGCTGGTGACCGACCACAACGGCGTGGTGATCCTCACTTCCCGGCCGGAATGGCGATTCCGCGCGACCCGTCTACTGAGCGACGCAGAGCGCAAAGCGATCATCGCGATCCAGCCTTATCCGACCCGCGACCCGAAACCGTTGGATCTCAATACAGACGCCTGGCTGACCCAGACCCAGCAGATTGATGAAACAGGCTGGAGCGTCAGCATCCTTGCGCCCCGCACCTTGATCGACCGGCCGGTGCGTACAGTTGTAGCCATCGGCGGAGCGACTTTGCTGGTGCTGATGCTTTTGCTCGGTCTGATGATGCAGCGGCGGCGGCATTACCTCGAACGTATCGCCTTCGAAGCCAAGGCCCGACGTGAACTGGAAGGCCGGGTTGCGGAGCGGACCAGCGACCTGGAAGGCCTCAATCGTCGCCTCAAGGAAGAAGTGCTGGAGCGCGAACAGGCGCAGCAGGAACTGGTCCGCGCTCAGGATGATCTGGTGCAGGCCGGCAAGTTGTCGGCGCTGGGCACGATGTCGGCGAGCATCAGTCACGAACTCAATCAACCGCTGGCCGCGATCCGCAGCTATGCGGAAAACGCCGAAGTGCTGCTGGATCACCAGCGCACCGACGATGCGCGGGGCAATCTCAAACTCATCAGCGAACTGACCGGGCGCATGGCATCGATCATTGCGCACCTGCGTGCCTTCGCCCGACGCGATCGCCACGCTCCGGAAAGCGTCGCCCTGCAACCGGCGCTCGACGACGCCCTGGCATTACTGGCCAAGCGCCGACGGAGCATGGAAGTCGAGCTGATCCGCGATCTGCCGGCTGCGGCGTTATGGGTGGAAGCGGGAGAAACACGACTGCGGCAGGTACTGGGCAATTTGCTCGCGAACGCGCTGGACGCGCTGACGGAAAAAGGCCCGCCCCGTAAACTCTGGTTGAGCGCACAGTCCACCGCCGACGGCGTGACGCTGTACATTCGCGACAACGGCCCGGGCTTCTGCATGGAAGCGCTGGGGCGTGCCAGCGAGCCGTTTTACACCACCAAGACCCGCACGCAAGGTCTGGGGCTGGGGCTGGCAATTTGCGAAACCCTGATGCGCGCGTTTGGCGGTGAACTGTCGTTTGCCAATCATAAAGACGGCGGCGCCCTGATCACTCTGAAATTGCGCGCAGGCGCTCCGGGCGTAAGCCTGCAACCGTCCGAGGACCGAAGTGCATGACCATCGATAACCGCATCCAGGTCGTATTGATCGACGATGATCCGCACCTGCGCCAGGCATTGAGCCAGACGCTGGATCTGGCCGGGCTGAAGATCCTGCCGCTCGCCGAAGCCAAGGGTCTGGCCGCGCAACTCGAGCGCGACTGGCCCGGCGTGGTGGTCAGCGACATTCGCATGCCAGGCATGGATGGCCTCGAGCTCCTGACCGAACTGCATGCGCAAGACCCGGAACTGCCAGTGCTGCTGATTACCGGCCATGGCGATGTGCCGCTGGCCGTCCAGGCGATGCGGGCAGGGGCGTATGACTTTCTGGAAAAACCCTTCGCCAGCGACTCATTGCTCGACAGCGTCCGCCGCGCCCTGGCCCTGCGCCGTCTGGTGCTGGATAACCGCAGCTTGCGCCTGGCGCTGAGCGATCGCACTGAGCTGAGTACCCGACTGGTCGGCCACTCGGCCCCGATGCGGCGCCTGCGCGAGCAGATCGGCGCACTCGCGGCGACCCGAGCCGACGTGCTGATTCTCGGTGAGACCGGCGCCGGCAAAGAAGTCGTCGCCCGTGCGCTGCATGATTTGTCGAGTCGGCGCAACGGCCCGTTCGTGGCGATCAACGCCGGGGCGCTGGCTGAATCGGTGGTGGAAAGCGAGCTGTTCGGTCACGAGCCAGGCGCCTTTACCGGCGCGCAGAAACGGCGTATCGGCAAGTTCGAATTCGCCAACGGCGGCACGTTGTTTCTCGACGAAATCGAAAGCATGAGTCTGGATGTGCAAGTCAAATTGCTGCGAATGCTGCAAGAGCGCGTCGTCGAACGTCTGGGGGGTAATCAACTGATCCCGCTGGACATCCGCATCATCGCCGCCACCAAGGAAGATTTGCGCCAGTCAGCCGATCAGGGCCGTTTCCGCGCTGACTTGTACTACCGCTTGAACGTCGCCCCCCTGCGCATTCCGCCACTGCGCGAGCGTGGCGAGGATGCGCTGATGCTGTTCCAGCATTTTGCCGAAGAAGCCAGTGCACGCCACGGTCTGCCAACCCATGAATTACAACCCGGCCACCGCGCTTTGTTGCTGCGTCACACCTGGCCCGGCAACGTGCGGGAACTGCAAAACGCGGCGGAACGTTTCGCCCTGGGTCTGGAGCTGGCGTTGGATAACAGCGTGCCGGACGGAGCTGTCGGGCTGGCGGTGGAGATGGTCAGCGGCGGTCTCAGCGAGCAAGTCGAGAACTTCGAGAAATCCTTGATTGCCGCCGAGCTCGCACGCTCCCATGGCTCGGTGCGCAGCCTCGCCGAAGCCCTCGGGATACCGCGCAAAACCCTGCACGACAAACTGCGCAAGCATGGGCTGAATTTCGCCGACGCTGGTGCTGGCAGCCACACTGACGAAACTGACTGAGCCAGCTTCATTTCATCCACTTGAACGACAAGGCCAATTCATGAACCGCGACAGTCGTCACCTGGAGTCTATCCTCCATCGCGATATTCCCCTGACGCGGGACATGGGCCTGAAAGTGCTCGACTGGCACGATCAGCAATTGCGCCTGCATCTTCCGCTGGACGCCAACGTCAACCACAAGAGCACCATGTTCGGTGGCAGCCTGTATTGCGGCGCGGTGTTGGCCGGTTGGGGCTGGCTTCACCTGCGTTTGCGCGAGGAACGGGTGGAAGAGGGTCACATAGTTATTCAGGAAGGTCAGATCAGTTATCCGCTGCCGGTAACGATGGATGCGATAGCGATCTGCGAGGCGCCGAGTGCAGCAGTGTGGAAGAAGTTTCTGGCGATGTACGAACGTTATGGGCGGGCGCGGCTGACCCTGCACTCGCGGATTGTAAATGCCGACAATGATGTCGATGCGGTGAGGTTTACCGGGCAGTACGTTCTGCATCGTTGACGTAAAAGATCGCAGCCTCGCTTCGCTCGACAGCTGCTACAAAAAATCCCCCGCCGCGGGACCTGCAGGAATTGTAGGACTTGTAGGAGCTGTCGAGCGAAGCGAGGCTGCGATCTTTTAACCTCAACCCCGAGCCAGCGCCAGCGCCAGCAGCTTCCCCCGCCAGTTCGCCTTAGCCGGCAGCGCAAGAAAAAACTCATTCAACAACGACTCTCGCGCCGGATAGCTGAACGGTGCACCGCCAAGATCCAGCACCTCACCGCCAGCGCCTTCCAGCACACCCTGGGCGGCCGCCGTATCCCATTGCGAAGTCGGCGCCAAGCGCGGGTAGCAATCCGCAGCGCCTTCCGCCAATAGGCAGAACTTCAGCGAACTACCGATATTGGCCAATTTCAGTTCGCCCAGACTGGCACTCAACCCGGCAAGCAAGCGCTCTTGCGCGGGACTTGAATGACGACGACTGGCGACAACGGTAAAGGTCTCACCTGCGCCTGGTTCCGGGCGGACCTGAATGGGCATCGGTTCAACGCCGCCATCGCCACGCCAGGCACCCAACCCGGAGCCGCCGACATAGAAACGTCCGCTGGTCGGCATCGTCACCACACCAAACACCACCCTCCCTTGTTCAATAAGCGCGATGTTGACGGTAAATTCTTCACTGCCGGAAATGAACTCCTTGGTGCCGTCCAGAGGATCGACCAGCCACCAGCGCTGCCAGCCGGCTCGAATACTCAAGGGAATGTCGGCGTCCTCTTCGGACAACACCGGAATACTCGGATCCAGCGCCGTCAGCCCGGCGAGAATCAGATGGTGGGCTGCCAGGTCGGCTGCCGTCACAGGGGAGTCATCGGATTTGGCGGTCACTTCGGTGTCAGTGCGCCAGAACGGCAGGATCGCCTCGCCAGCTTTTAGCGCCAGTTCGATAACCGGCGCCATCAACGGATGCGGGAAGTTCATGGCAGGAAGACCCCACGCTGAGTCAACAGATCACGGGCCAGATACAGCGCCGCCAAGGCCCGGCCCTCAGTGAATTTCGGATTTTGAGCCAGCGCCGACAATTCGCGCAGGTTGATGGTCTCTACGCCCATCGGCTCCGGCTCGTCACCCTCGAGTCGTTCTTCGTACAAATCAGTGGCCAGCACCACCTGGATTTTCTGGCTCATGTAACCGGGCGACAACGACAGCTCGGTCAGATGTTCCAACTGCCGTGCGCCGTAGCCGGCTTCTTCCTTGAGCTCCCGCTCGGCCGCCGCCAGCACGTCTTCGCCAGGCTCGATCAAGCCTTTGGGCAACGACAGCTCATATTCATCGGTGCCACCGCAGTATTCCTCGACCAGCACCGCGTGATCCGCATCGAGCATCGCAACGATCATTACCGCGCCATAACCGGCACCCTTGCCGACCAGCCGCTCGTAAGTCCGCTCAACACCATTGGAAAATCGCAACTTCAGCTCTTCTACGCAGAACAAACGGCTGGTGGCGACAATCTCGCGGGCGAGGATGGTGGGTTTCTGGCGCATGAGCGGCTCCTTGGCGATAGCGGGTTACTATACCCGGCCTATCCTGATTGTTGATCCCGGATATCTTTTTTAGCGCTGGAGAAGTTTTTTTATGGCCGCCCTGCCCTGGCACGACATTGACACCGTTCTGTTGGACATGGACGGCACGTTGCTCGACCTGCATTTCGACAACCATTTCTGGTTGGAGCACCTGCCTCAGCGCTACGCCGAGTTGCATGGGGTGAGCCGGGCAATGGCCGAAATGGAGTTGCAGCCGCTGTTCGAAAGGCATGCCGGTCAGTTGCAATGGTATTGCCTGGACTTCTGGAGTGCCGAGCTGAAGCTTTCGGTGCGCGAGCTGAAACTGGAAACAGCTCACTTGATCGCGCTCCGCCCGGACGCCGACACCTTTCTTGCGGCGATCAAAAAGGCCGGCAAGCGCGTGGTGATGATCACCAATGCGCACCGTGATTCTCTGTCGTTGAAACTGGAAAGGATCGAACTGGCGCCGTATTTCGAGCGGCTGATCAGCTCTCACGATTACGGCTTCCCCAAGGAAAACCCGCAGTTCTGGGACGCCTTGCAGGCAGACCTCGATTTCGACCCGGCCCGCAGCCTGTTTATCGACGACACCTTACCGATCCTGCGCAGTGCGCGGGAGTTTGGCGTGGCGCATTTATTGGCTGTGAGTGAGCCGGATAGCCGAAAAGGGCCGAAGGACACGGGGGAGTTTGCAGCAGTGGGTGATTACCGGGAATTGATTGCGGGACTCTAGACCGAGTCAGCAGCATCGCGGGCAAGCCTTGCCCGCGATTGCTTTCAAAAAATTACTCAGGAATACGCAACGACTGCCCTGGGTAAATCTTGTTCACATCCTTGAGCATCGGTTTGTTGGCGTCGAAGATCTTTTGATACTTGTTGGCATCGCCATAAACGCGCAAAGAAATCGCACTGAGGGTGTCGCCCTTTTCGACCACCACAAACTTGGCCGCAACAACTACTGGCCCGGTCACAGTGATCTGGTCATCAACACCGCTGATACCGGCCACGTTACCCAGCGCCAGAAGGATTTTCTCCTTCTCCTCCTGACTGGTCGCTTCGCCTGTAGCGATGACTTTCTCGCCCTCGACTTTCACCTGAATCTTGGAAGTGTCGATACCTGTGAGGGCATCCTTGACGTGCTTGGTCAACTTCTCGCTGTTGGCTTCGGCCTTGTCGGGCGTCAACGCATCGAGGATTTTTTCACCTGCATCTTTCAAAAAGCTGAAAAGGCTCATCGTGTGCTCTCCTTGGTAATTAAGTGTCCGGACGCAAGAGACTAGACCAACCCTGCAATGCGCGGTTCCAAACCGATCAATGACGTCCGTCCGGTGCAAGCGCTAGAATCCGTTCCTCACCGCACCCATGGAGCGAAGATGGACATCAAGCAGCTCAAATTCCTCATCGCTCTCGACGAAACCCGCCATTTCGGCCAGGCCGCCGCACGCTGTCACATCACTCAGCCGACCCTGTCCATGCGTCTGCGCAGCCTTGAAGAAGAACTCGAATTGCCCCTGGTCAATCGCGGCCAGCGCTTTGAAAGTTTCACGGCGCCGGGCGAGCGTGTTCTGGCATGGGCGCGCACGGTGCTGGCGGCCTACGATGGATTGCAAGCCGAGGCCGCCGCGTGTCGCGGCAATCTGGTCGGCACATTGCGTCTAGGGGTGGTGCCGCTGTCGAGTTTCGATCCGTTGCTGTTGATGCAACGGCTGCACACCGAGCACCCGAATCTGCGCTTTGAATTGTCGGCGTTGAGTTCCGAGCAGATCCTCGAACAACTGGCCAACAATCGTCTGGACCTTGGCGTGTCGTACCTGGATAGGCTGGACGGCGAGCGCTTTGACTCGCTGGCCTTCAGCGAAACCCGTATGGGCCTGCTTTATGATCAACGTTTCTTCAGCTTCAGCGACGCACCGCTGAGTTGGGAAGCGTTGATCGAGTTGCCGTTGGGCATGCTGACCAGCGGCATGCATTTCCGCCAGTCCATTGACCACAATTTTCACAGCCGTGGGCTGACTCCGCAGCCTCTGCTGCAGACCGACGCCGTGCATCAACTGTTACAAGCCGTACACGGTGGCTTGTGCTGCGCCGTGATGCCACTGGACGGAGGCCTGGAAAATCTCACCGATCACTTGCGCTTGCAGCCTATCGAAAACGCGCAAACCCTCGCCAGGCTAGGGTTGATCATGCGCCGCAGCGCCCCACGCTCAGCGCTGGCGGAGGCATGTTTTGCGCTCTATCAGAAATCGCCAGCAGACTCTTGATCGACGTCATCTATCGGTACATCAGTATTAGCGATTAGACGCGACCTATTGACGCGCCTAGGCTTGAAGCTGACCAAACCGTCGGTGATGCCTCATGAACGCCAAGCGCCCTGCCTGCGCGGCGCCAGCCCTTGAAACGCCCGCTGCCAGCCAGACTTACAGCTATTGCGACCTGCAACACATCGATTCAGCCAGCACCGAGCTGGCCGAAGAAGTGGCGTTGGCGATTGCCTATAACGGCATCAGTCAGGCTGTAATGCTGGTGACACCGACGGATCTTGAAGACTTCATCGTCGGCTTCAGCCTCGGCAGCGGCATTATCGAAGATCCCACCGATATCTACGACCTGCAGCTCAGCGGCTCAGGCTCGGCGCAATACGCGCAAGTGACCATTGCCAATCGCGCCTTCTGGAACCTCAAACAACAGCGTCGGCAACTGGCCGGCACCAGTGGTTGCGGGCTGTGCGGCGTGGAAGCGGTCGAGCAAGCATTGCCCGATCTCAAGGTGCTGCCCGGTTCGCCACTGCCGCCGGCTGAATGGCTCGATGGATTGCGACAGCGCATCGGTGCGTTCCAGCCACTGGGCCAGCATTGTGGCGCGGTGCATGCGGCGGTGTTCATGAATGCCGAGGGCGAGTTGTTGCTTGGCCGTGAAGACATCGGTCGACACAACGCCCTCGACAAGCTGATCGGCGGGCTGATTCGCCAGAACATCCCCACTGCCGGCGGCCTGGCGATTGTCACCAGCCGATGCAGCCTCGAACTGATTCAGAAAGTCTTGCGCGCAGGTATTCAGACCCTGGTCAGCCTGTCGTCGCCCACGGGCCTTGCCGTGCAATGGGCCCGTCGCCACAACCTCAATCTCATCCACCTGCCGCAGAAAAGTGCGCCGCGGGTCTACAGCCCAGCGTTGGAGAAACAAGCGTGAGTCAACATCGTCAAGCCGACCAGAAACCCGTCCCCCGCTACAAGCCCTACAAAGGCCCGGCCGGCGGCTGGGGCGCACTGATCAGTGTCGCCCAAGCCTGGTTGACCAGCGATAACGCGCTGAAAAACCTGCGCATCATGCTCAAGACCAACCAGAACGGCGGCTTCGACTGCCCCGGTTGTGCCTGGGGCGATTCTCCCGAAAAAGGCATGGTGATGTTCTGTGAGAACGGCGCCAAAGCGGTGAATTGGGAAGCGACCAAGCGCCGCGTCGACAGTGCGTTTTTTGCCAAACACAGCGTCAGTTCTTTGCTGGAACAGAGTGACTACTGGCTGGAATATCAGGGCCGGCTGACCGAGCCGTTGAGCTATGACGCTGAAACCGATCGTTACAAGCCGATCAGTTGGGAAGCGGCATTCGCCTTGATCGCCAGACATTTGCAGGGCCTGTCGAGCCCGAACCAGGCCGAGTTCTACACCTCGGGGCGCGCCAGCAACGAGGCCGCGTACCTCTATCAATTGTTCGTGCGCACCTACGGCACCAATAATTTTCCTGATTGCTCGAACATGTGCCACGAGGCCAGTGGCGTAGCGTTGGCGCAAAGCGTTGGCGTCGGCAAAGGCACGGTGACCTTTAACGACTTCGAACACGCTGATGCCATTTTCGTTTGGGGTCAGAACCCTGGCACCAACCATCCGCGGATGCTCGAACCGCTGCGCGAAGCGGTGAAACGCGGTGCTCAAGTGGTGTGTGTCAACCCGCTGAAAGAGCGTGGCCTGGAACGTTTCCAGCATCCGCAGCACCCGATCGAAATGCTCACCAACGGTGACAAGCCGACCAACACTGCGTATTTCCGCCCGGCATTGGGCGGCGATATGGCCGTGCTGCGCGGTATGGCCAAGTTTCTCCTGCAGTGGGAGCGCGAAGCGCAGAAGACTGGCGCGCCGGCCGTGTTCGATCACGACTTCCTCAACGAACACAGCGTTAACGTTCTGGAATACCTCGGCGTGATTGATGACACGCCATGGGAGCAGATTGTCGAGCAGTCCGGTCTGCCGCTGGTGGAGATCGAGCAAGCGGCGCGCATGTACGCCAAGGGCAAGAATGTGATCATGTGCTGGGCGATGGGTATCACCCAGCACCGCCATTCAGTGGCGACCATTCAGGAAATCGCCAACCTGATGCTGCTGCGCGGCAACATTGGTCGGCCCGGTGCCGGTCTGTGCCCGGTGCGTGGCCACAGCAACGTGCAGGGCGACCGCACGATGGGCATTAATGAGCGTCCGCCGGTGGCGTTCCTTGATTCTCTTGAACGGCGCTTCCAGTTCAAGGTGCCGCGTGACAATGGCCATAACGTCGTCGAGGCGATCCACGCCATGGCTGAGGGCCGCGCAAAGGTGTTCATCGGCCTGGGTGGCAATTTCGCTCAGGCGACTCCGGACAGTCATCGCACATTCAAGGCGCTGACCAACTGCGACCTGACGGTGCAGATCAGCACCAAGCTCAACCGCAGTCATCTGGCCCACGGCAAGGAAGCGCTGATCCTGCCGTGCCTGGGTCGTACCGATATCGATATCCAGACCGAAGGCGCGCAAGCGGTGACCGTGGAAGATTCGTTCAGCATGGTTCACGCCTCAAACGGTCAGTTGCAGCCGCTGTCGAACCAGATGCGCTCCGAACCGTGGATCATTGCCGGGATTGCTGCTGCGACGCTGGGCAGCAAACCGGTGGACTGGAACTGGCTGGTGGCCGATTACAGTCGCATCCGCGACCTGATCGCCGACACCATTGCGGGCTTCAAGGAATTCAACGAAAAGATCAAGCACCCGGGCGGTTTTTACCTGGGCAACAGCGCCGGCGCCCGTCGCTGGAACACGCCGTCGGGTCGCGCCAATTTCCGTCCCAACATGCTGCCTGAAGACCTGGTGCACGAACGCACCCGCGCCACCGGCGTTCTGCCGGACCTGATCATGCAGTCGATGCGTTCCCACGATCAGTACAACACCACTATCTATGGCCTCGACGACCGTTATCGCGGGGTTAAAGGCCAGCGAGATGTGTTGTTTGTGAACGAGGCGGACATCATTCGCCTGGGCTTCAAACCGGGACAGAAGGCCGATATCGTTTCAATCTGGGACGATGGCCGTGAGCGCCGGGTGAAAGGCTTCACATTGCTGGCGTTTGATATTCCAGCGGGACAGGCGGCTGCGTATTACCCGGAAGTGAATCCGTTGGTGCCGCTGGAAAGCACGGGGGATGGCAGTCATACGCCAACGTCGAAGTTTGTAGCGATTCGGCTGGAGGCGGCGAGTGAAAGCGGTTTGATCATGGCCAGGTCGGCTTGATGCGATAGCAGGCTTGGCCTGTTTGCGGCTCTTACGGGTTGGATACCAGGACCATTCGAATGCTTTTCTATCGCCCACAAAAAAGGCCGTTTTTTCACAAAAACGGCTTTCCGAAGTAGTTAAAGACCGGCAAAAAACACTTAAGTTCCCCAGTTAAAACAGTAACTTGGAGAATTGTGTACAAGTCGTGTTACTCGTCGGATTTCGATTGTCACAATCATAAGATCGCCTCAGGATCGCGTCGTCATCCCCTTGAGGTTTCTCTATGAAGTTCTCCTCGATTCTCTTGTTGTCCCTTGGCCTGGTCAGTGGTTTCGCATCTGCAGGCGGCACCACCGAAGCAGGCGTGGGCGGCGCATTGGGCGGGGTTTTGGGCTCGGTCGTCGGTCAGTCGTTAGGCGGCAATACAGGCTCCACCATTGGCGCAGCCTTGGGCGGCGCGGGTGGTAGCGCAGTCGGCGCAGACAAACGCAGCCGTGGCGAAGCCGCTATCGGCGGTGCGCTGGGCGCAGCAGGCGGTAACGTGGTCGGTCGTAGCCTGGGCGGCAGCACCGGCAGCCTGATCGGTTCCGCAGCAGGCGGCGGCGCCGGTGGCGCGCTGGGCAACTACATGGGTAATAAAAGCGACGCTGACGATGATCGACGCTCCCATCGTGGTGGCGATCGTCGCTACTACCGAGATGGCCACCCCGGCCGCGGTCATGCTTACGGGCATCGCAAGCACAAAAAACACTATCGTCATGATTAAGTCTTGATCACCCGTTGACGAGTAAATGAAAATCGCAGCCCCCGGGCTGCGATTTTTTTTGCCGGTCAAATCACCAAGCGTTCAAGTGCCGTTCGTAAATCAGCAGGAATCGCGACCGGCTGATTCGATGCACGATCCACAAACACATGCACGAAGCGACCCGCTGCGCAGGCTTCAGCCTCACCGACCTTGAATACCGCCAACTCGTACTGCACCGAACTGTTTCCCAGCTTGCCGACGCGCAAGCCGATCTCTATCCGATCCGGAAAGGCAATTGAGGCGAAGTAATCACAGGCTGAACTCACCACAAAACCGACTACTTCGCCGTCATGGATATCAAGCCCACCGACCTCGATCAGGTAAGTGTTCACAGCCGTGTCGAAGAAACTGTAATAGGTGACGTTATTGATGTGGCCGTAAGCATCGTTGTCGTGCCAGCGCGTGGTGACCGGCAGGAAATGCGGGTAATCGGAACGTTGCGGCATGGGGTTGGACATCAATGTCTGTTCCTGAAGTGGGATGGCATTCCAAGGCAGGCCGCGGCGGATCTTTCGCGAACCTGCCGACGACGGCGTTATTACATCGACACCGTCTCGGAATCAGCGAATTTCTTGCCTGCAGCCGCCAGCTCGCCAATCAACCGCGCCGGCTTCCAATGATCACCTTGCCGGGTCTCAAGCGCCAACAACCGCTGATGAATATCTGCCAGACCTTGCTGATCCGCCCAGGCCATAGGCCCGCCCTTTTCTGCCGGGAATCCATAACCATTGAGGTAAACCAGATCGATGTCATGTGCCGAGTCAGCGATTCCTTCCTGAAGAATTTTCGCGCCTTCGTTGACCAATGCCAGCAAGCAGCGCTCCAGAATCTCCTCAGGGCCGATCTCGCGACGCTGGAAGCCTGATTCCTCACTGACTTTCAGCACCAGCGCATCGACCTCCACATCGTGTTCAGCCTGACGGCTACCCGCCTCGTAATGGTAATAGCCATTGCCGCTTTTCTGGCCAAACCGACCCAGCTCGCACAGCCGGTTATCCACCTGTACTTCCGGAGCATCCTGACCTTTGCCGGATAATTCCCGGGCGCGCCATTCCAGGTCGATCCCGACCACGTCGTACATGCGGAAAGGTCCCATCGCAAAGCCGAAACCTTGCAGCGCAGCGTCGACCTGGTGTGGATAGGCGCCCTCGAGCAGCATCTTGCGTGCTTCAAGCACATACGGGTGCAGCATGCGATTGCCGATGAAACCGTGACAGTTGCCCGATACCACGCTGACCTTGCCCATGCGCTGACCCAACGCCAGGGCGGCGTCGAGTGCTGCTGGCGATGTCTGGGCGCCACGAACGATTTCCAGAAGCTTCATGATATGCGCCGGACTGAAGAAGTGCAGGCCAAGCACTTGGGCGGGACGGCGAGTGACGGCGGCGATCGCATCGATATCCAGCGCTGAGGTATTGCTCGCCAAAATGGCTTCGGGTTTAAGCAGGCCATCCAGTTCGCGGAAGATTTTCTGTTTCAGCTCGAGGTTTTCGTAGACCGCTTCAATGACCAGATCGACATCGCGAATCGCCGCGTAATCCGCAGCCGCCGTTACTCGCGCAATCCGCGACTGCGCTTCAGCCTGATCAATCCGTCCTTGGCGTACGTTGTGGGCGCAGGTCTCGGCAACGCTGGCAATCGCCTGCTCCAGCATCTGCGGATTATTGTCGACCCATTGCACCGCTACCCCGGCATTCGCCAGGCACATGACAATGCCACGGCCCATGGTACCCGCGCCAATCACGGCGGCGCGCTGAATATCGAACGATGTCTGGCTCATGATTGTTCTCTTGTTGGCGATCCTTAGACAGCCCTCACCATAGTCAGCCGCCGCCCATTTTTGAAATTTATTCCTGTGATGGGGGACATTCAGCGGATGGATGCATTCTGAAAGCAAGGCGCAAACCTGAGCAGAGCTTGGCCGGGAACAGAGTTTCTACAAGGATCTCATTAGCCCGAGAGATGGTGTTCAGCCCACGTTCGGACCTCGCCATACGGATATGACTCCAGCGCTGCATACCCCGGAATCGAGCGCGCCTTGAGTTTGGTAAACAACGGCACGCTGATGCCGCACAAGAACCTGGTTATACGTTCCGCCGAGGGAACATCACCAGTGTGCTGCTCGTGCCTGTGGATAAAATCGCTGGATAACGCTTCGAAGCTTTTATCCACAAGCGCTGGAAGCTCGGGGGGCGAAGGGAGTTGCGCTACGTTCCCGTGACACACCGAACAATGTCCGCATTGCCGGGGTGCGTTTTCATCGCCGAAGTATTCGGCCAAGCGATAACCCAGGCAGTGATCGGTGGCGAAAAGCGCCAGCATGGCGTGAATACGCGCGACCTCGGTGTGCTCGTGTCTGGAAAAATAGTGGCGCAGCTCGGTGCTCAGCGCCTGACTGTCAAAGTCCGTATGCAGAAGGCTGTAGACCTCGGTCATCTGCTTGCTTTCCAGCTCGACCCAGCCCTTTTCCTGGAAGTAATCCAGCGCCTTGACCACCCGGGTTCGCTCAGCTGAGTGTTGCTCGTACAACGCGTCGAAATTCACCGTCGCCCATGTCCGCGCACGCGGAGAAGTCTGGATGATCGCCGCCACAAAATCCTTGCGCTCGCCTTCGAAGCGCGCAAGCAATTCCTCAGGCTCCAGCAAATATTTGAAGCGATACTCGGCGTAATAGGCGTAACGCGGCGCGATGACTTTGCGCAGTTCCAGTTGAACCAGCAATGTCTTGAGCGGTAACTGACGAATGTTGCTTTGATCCGCCAGCGGCCCCAGCAGAAATTCCCACTGGCCGTGCGGCGCAGCTGCCTGCAATTCGTCAAGGACGTGACGGATGCCATCAAGTTCCGGCGTGTCGCCATAAACGAAGTTTTCCAGCACGTTGAGACTGTCGCGGTTAGCCAGTACCAGACAATCCGAAGGCTGCCCGTCACGCCCGGCCCGGCCGATTTCCTAACTGTAGTTTTCAATGGATTTGGGCAAGTCGAAATGCACCACGTTCCTGATGTCGCTCTTGTCGATGCCCATGCCGAACGCGATCGTGGCAACGATGCAATTGGACTGGCCGCCCATGAAGCGTTTCTGGATAGCCTCCCGTTGCTCGTGAGGCAAGCCGGCGTGATAGGCCTCAGCCTGAATACCGTTGCGCTCGAGATGCTCGGCGATGTGTTCGGCGGTTTTTTGCAGCGTGACGTAGACAATGCTCGGCTGACCCGGGCGTTCACTCATCCACTCGACGAGGCGTTGGCGCTTGTCTTGCCCGCGTACCGGCTCAACCAACAGGTTAAGGTTTGGCCGATAGAAACCCGTGGTCACCACGTCATTCGGTGCAATCGCGAATTTCGCCTGCATGTCGGCGATCACGTTCGGCGTGGCAGTGGCCGTCAGCAGGAGGGCCTGAGGGATATTGAACTGGCGCTGATAGTCCGGAAGTTTGAGGTAGTCCGGACGAAAGTTATGGCCCCATTCCGAAATGCAATGCGCCTCATCCACGACCAACAGGGAGATTTTCACTTGCTGCAGGAAATTACGGAAACGTTCGTTTTTCAGACGCTCGACCGAAATCATTAGAATCTTCAGTTCGCCAGACTTGGCGCGAGCCATCACATCACTCGTGTCATCACGATTCTGCGCGGAATCGATGCTGCCCGCGCTGATGCCATGCCGTTGCAGAAACGCCAACTGGTCCTGCATCAATGCCAACAGCGGCGAGACCACCAGCGTCAGGTGCGGCAGCAGCAAGGCCGACAGTTGATAACAAAGCGATTTGCCCGAGCCGGTCGGGAAAATCGCCGCGGCCGAGCGACCTGCCAGCACAGCGCTGATCGCTGCTTCCTGGCCGGGCCGAAACTGTGGATAACCGAAAACCTGTTCCAGGGTGTTGTGCATAAGCTGTCACTCCGTTGACCGCTGCGAAGCCCAAAGCCTAGCCGGTGATCGCTGCGCGTCGAGAAAAGGTCAGGGGTAAAAACGATACGGGATGATACCGCGTGTGGTGCAGGGGATCGAAACCCCCTACCTATTCTGAAGCGCACAGGCTGAGGCCCTCCGCGATTCGCCTGAGAATCACGTAGGAAATGTCACCTGTGACGACGCACCCTAAAAAGTCCGTAGAAGCACGTAGGACGGATACCCGATGGTCGTTAAAACGCCTACACACCGTGTCCATTGCGGCTGTATTGCCGCAACGCGTCGCTCGCCTCATAGTTTCCGGCGCAGCTGAAACAGCGTGTCGGCCTGCCCGACTTCTTACAGGACTGACTTAGATGCAAGACCGCTACCGCCCACTCAAAAGCAGCTACAGCGACACCCCTGTCCTGGTTATTGACACCGAGGCCGACCCACACGAAATTCTCGACGCCGCCCGCCAACGCATTCGCGCCGCCAGCGACCTGCTCGAAACACTTTACTGCCTGTGCTTCAACCAAGCCGATTCAAGCGACATTCCCAACATCGTCAGCGCGCTTTACCTGCTTACCCAAGACGGCCACGATCTGCTCGAAATCGCACACCAGCGCCTCCCGAAGATCACTGCGTGAAGCAAAATCATGATTGCGCAATGAGGAGCCGCTTTGCGAACGTTGGAATCCACGTCAAGGGTTGCCCGTAAAGCGCAGCTCGTCGCGCGTATTCTGGGAGAGTGAGCACACACAGCAAGGACATAACATGGACGTAATGATGGGTTTGCTCGCCGCTTTGTTGTGGGGCGGCACGGATTTTCTGGTGGGTCTGAACGCCCGGGCGGTTGGGGTCAAACGAGCGGTATATTTCGGACAGGCACTGGGCTTCTGCATCATGAGCCTGCTGTTGATCGCGTTCCCGGCGTTCATTCTCAAATCTATGGCTGCGCCGCTCGACATCTGGTTGATCGGCGCTGCCGCAGCCGCGCTCACCGTTTCCGGCGCGCTTGCTCTGTCCAAAGCATTTGCCCTGGGCAAAGCATCCATCGTTGCGCCTTTGGTGACCTCTTACGGCGTGGTGACAACACTGTTGTCCTGGGCCGGTGGTGAACAGATCAGCTTGATCCAATTGATGTGCATTGGCCTGTGCGTCATTGGAGTGATTTTCTCCAGTATCCATTCCGATTCGAAAATTCCACATTCCACTCAAGCCAGCAGCTCAATCGCTTACGCTCTTTTAGCGGCGATGTTTTACGGCACCAGTTTCTGGCTGCAAGGCCGGTTCGTCCTTCCCGTGCTCGGACCGGTAACGATGCTCTGGTTGGCGTATTTGATCGGACTGATCGTGTTGGTGCTGATCGTGGCGAGGATCAAGGACGGCTTGAAGATGCCGCCGCTGAAAAACTGTATGACGCTGACCGGCGCAAGCCTGATGAACCTGGGCGGCTTCTCATCGTTCGCGTGGGGCGCAGTCGCCGGATCTGTGTCAGTGGTGACAGTGATCAGCACACTCTCGGGAGGCATCGCAGCAATTCTGGGCTACGTGTTCTTCAAAGAAAGATTGGCGAAGATTCAGGTGCTCGGCGTGGTGTTAGTGCTGGTCGGCGCGTTCGTCCTGCACGTGAAAACATGAACCAGACGCGCAGAAAAAAGCCGCCTCAGAGGGCGGCTTTTTCATCACATCAGACCAATCTTATAACTTCGGCCCGGCAGCCTTGATCGCGTCGCTCACTTCGAACTTCTTGAAGTTCTCGACAAACAAACCGGCCAGTGCTTTCGCAGCTTCGTCATAAGCGGCCTTGTCGGCCCAGGTGTTGCGCGGGTTCAACAGGCCAGTCTCAACGCCCGGTACAGCCAAAGGCACATCGAGATTGATGGTGTCGAGGTGCTCGGTTTCTGCGCCGATCAACGCGCCGCTCTGAATCGCTGCGATCACGCCGCGAGTGGTCGGGATGTTGAAGCGTTTGCCGACGCCGTAGCCACCACCGGTCCAGCCGGTATTGACCAGGTACACCTTGGAGCCAAAGCCGCGGATGCGCTTGATCAGCAGCTCGGCGTATTCGCCGGCCGGACGCGGGAAGAACGGTGCGCCGAAGCAGGTGGAGAAGGTCGATTTGATGCCGCTGCCGGAACCCATTTCGGTCGAGCCCACCAGAGCGGTGTAGCCGGACAAGAAGTGGTAGGCCGCCTGTTCTTCGCTGAGGATCGACACTGGCGGCAGCACGCCGGTCAGGTCGCAGGTCAGGAAGATCACCGCGTTTGGCTCGCCACCGAGGTTCTTCTCGGAACGCTTGGCAACGTGCTCCAGCGGATAGGCGGCGCGGCTGTTCTGGGTCAGGCTGACATCAGCGTAGTCGGCGTGCTTGGCGTCATCGATAACGACGTTTTCCAGGACTGCGCCGTGCTTGATGGCTTTCCAGATAACCGGCTCGTTCTTCTCCGACAAGTCGATGCATTTGGCATAGCAACCGCCTTCGATGTTGAACACAACGCCTTCGCCCCAGCCGTGTTCGTCGTCACCGATCAGGTAACGGCTTTCATCGGCGGACAGGGTGGTTTTACCGGTGCCGGACAGGCCGAAGAACAGGGTTACATCGCCCGCTTCGCCGATGTTGGCAGCGCAGTGCATTGGCAGCACGTCAGCGGCCGGCAGCAGGAAGTTCTGCACCGAGAACATGGCTTTCTTCATTTCACCGGCGTAACGC
Organism: Pseudomonas sp. TMB3-21; assembly: GCF_054898145.1. Classification (NCBI taxonomy): domain Bacteria; kingdom Pseudomonadati; phylum Pseudomonadota; class Gammaproteobacteria; order Pseudomonadales; family Pseudomonadaceae; genus Pseudomonas; species Pseudomonas sp. TMB3-21. The sequence goes on from NZ_CM142718.1 coordinate 1,353,129, forward strand.
ATGCCGGCAATCAGCACTTTCTTCTGTGCGAAGTTGAGGATCACGCAACCGTCGGAGTTGGTGCCGTCACGCTCTGGCACGCATTCGAAGTTGGCAACGTTGAGCACTTGCCACTCTTCACGGCCAGCCGGGTTGTACTGGGCCGGATTGATGAACAGGCAGCGACCGAACAGGTTCTGCCAGGCAGTCTGCGTAGTCATCTTGACGGCAAGGTAGTGATCTTCCGAGGCACCTACATGCACGTGGGAAACGAAATGCTCTTGCGCGTTGTTGAACGCCTCGACGCGAGCCCACAAGGCATCGAACTTGTCGGCCGGGAACTTGCGGTTGATCGGGCCCCAGGCAATGGCTGCCTGAGTGCTCGGCTCTTCAACGATGAAACGGTCGACTGGCGAGCGACCGGTGCGGTGACCGGTGCGAACAACCAGCGCGCCGGTATCGGCAAGCTCGCCTTCACCGCGATTCAGAGCTTCTTTTACCAGATCATCAACACTCAGATCGGTGTACACGGCGTTATTGGCTTGCGTCATGAGATTCCCCGTCGGCCAGTGGCCGAGTGTGCTCCAAACGTTTTGTAGTAGAAAGTCGTGCACTACTACCGCGACAAAAAGTGGGCCGGATTATGCCAGAAAAGCCCAAAAAGAGTAGGGCCCTCCCGTCGTAACGGCGTTATTCCGGCGCTTACCAGTGAATTTACCTGCGCTGAACCGTTTTAGTGACGGGTATCTGACGGTGTGTCGACGCCTGCGCCCGCGAACAACTGAGCGATATCCGCGGCATCGAACAGGTAGCGCTGGTTGCAGAACTGGCAGTCGATCTCGATGTTGCCACCGTGCTCGACAACCAGGTCCTGCGCATCTTCCAGTCCCAAACTGACCAGCGCATTGGCCGATCGTTCGCGCGAGCAGCTGCAGCGGAAACGAAGTTTCTGCACATCGAACAGGCGAACCTGCTCTTCGTGGTAGAGACGATGCAGCACGGTTTCATTGTCCAGACTGAGCAATTCATCTGCGGTCAGGGTGCTGCCCAGTGCGGTGATGTGCTGCCAGCTCGCGGCGCGATCTTCTTCATCCTTCAAGCGATCGGCCGGCAGTTGCTGCAACAACAAGCCACGCGAGCGACGACCGTCGGCATACAGCCAGAAACGCGTGCCCACTTGCTGCGACATGACGAAATAATTGGTGAAGCACTCGGACAACGTCTCACCGTCCAGATCAACGATGCCTTGGTAACGCTGGCCCTGAGTCGGATCGATGGTGAGCGCCAGGACGCCGTTGGGCATCAGGTCGGCGAGCGTCGCATCGGCGGCGATTTGATCGGCCTCATAGCGCGCGAGGCCACGGATCTCGCGCTCACTGCTGCACTCGATCATCAACAGCGGAATCGGACCGTCGGAACGGGCCTGGAGAATCAGCAACCCGTCGAACTTCAGCGTACCGACCAGCAAGGATGCTGCGGCCATGAGTTCGCCCAACAATTGCGCGACCGGCTCTGGGTACGGGTGCTTGGCGAGGACTTCGGCGTAACTGCGTTCCAACGAAACCAGCTCGCCGCGGGTGTCGCTGTCATCGAAGATGAAGCGTTGGGTGTAGTCGGAATCCGTTAGATCGGTCATAGGTCTGGGTATCTGAAGTAATGACAAGATGATTTCAAACAATGGAAATTGCGCGTATGCGGCACCACCGGGTGCGCATTGTTCAGCCATGGGAGGCATTTTATGAACAATCCGGGTTTGTTCCAAGCAAGGTGGAACGTGCGCCGGTTGGCGTAATGTAATGCGATGGCATTGGCATTGCGGGCAGTCTGGTTATGGCTCACGGGCCAGATGTTGTGTGTGGTTTTCGACGAGCGGTTGTTCAACCAACTCTCTTTGCCCCGCAGCACTCACCCGATATGGCTGCAGTTGCGGGCAATTACAAGTCCGCGCTCCCTCGAGGTTCGAAGCCTTTGGAATCTCTTACGGTGTGCGCATCCTCGTGTAGGAGCTACCGCAGGCTGCGATCTTTTCGCTGCCCTTCTCATACTGAGAGCATCGGTAAGCGTCACTCGGCGCTGCTGTTCCCACGAAATTTAAACAGGTCTCGACGCTGTTTCTTGCTCGGCTTGCCATCCGTGCTCACACCCAGCGAGCCAGCCTTGCGCATGGCTGCGGCCGCTTCACGCTTGGCGATGCTGGCCTCGGTTTCGGCATACAGCGTTTGAGCCTCCGGCGCGCCACGGCGCACGATAGACAGGGCCTGGACCACCACGGTACGTTCCTCGAAGCCCATTCGAATCTGAAACTCGTCGCCGATCCTCGGCTCCTTACCCGGTTTGCAGCGGTCGCCCCGGCAATGCACCTTGCCACTCTCGATTGCCGCCTTGGCCAAGGCACGGGTTTTGTAAAAACGCGCCGCCCATAGCCATTTATCGAGACGGACCTTGTCGTCCTCTTCCTGTTTTTGTGTCACTTGAATTCCTCTTTTGGCCCATAGTCGGAACTGTACTACCGTTTCTGTCGGGCGCAACAATCCCGCCCGCCAGATAGAATGTGATCAAGGCCGACTCACCGGCATGGAGTGATCAAATGACTGTATTTCCGTCTTCATTGACCTCGTCCAAGACGGGTTGTCAGGGCTGCCAGCAAAGCGAACCACTGGGCTTTGATTTTGCATTCGCTTATCAACCGATCGTGGACGTTCGCGACCGTTCAATTTTCGCCAACGAAGCACTGGTGCGAGGGCTCGCCGGGGAGGGGGCATTCTCGGTGCTTGATCAGGTCACGGACGAAAACCGTTACCGCTTCGACCAGCTCTGCCGGATCCGCGCCATTGAGGGTGCGGCGACGATAAATATGCAGACACACTTGTCGATCAACTTCATGCCCAGCGCCGTGTACCGTCCCGAGCTGTGTATTCGCAGCACGCTGGAAGCGGCAAAAAAATACGATTTTCCAGTTGAACGACTGATTTTCGAAACCCTCGAAAGTGATCACGTAGATAACTATCGCCATTTGACTAATATTCTGCGTGAATACCGCGAATTCGGCTTCAAGACCGCTATCGACGACTTCGGAGCGGGCTATTCGGGGCTCAATCTGCTGGCAGATTTCCAACCGGACCTGATCAAGATCGACATGGCGCTCATACGCGATATCGACCGCGATCGTGTTCGTCAGGCCATCGTCCGCGGGATTGTCACAATGTGTGCGGAGCTGAACGTTACAGTGATCGCCGAAGGCATCGAAAGCGCTGGTGAACGGGATTTCCTGGCGGACTGTGGAATTTTTCTGATGCAGGGTTACTGGTTCGCCAAACCTGCATTCAAAGCGTTGGCTCAGGTACAGCCTGAAGCCTGGGCGCGTTAACCGCCGGTTTTTTCCTATTGAAGACATTTGACCATTTGACCGTTGTCGGTCTGCGCGAGTGGATTGCGCTCCCTGATCTGGGAGTCGCCGGCCTGCGAGCAAAAATCGACACGGGCGCCAGCACCTCCAGTTTGCACGCCACCGACATCGAACCGTTCGAGCGCGACGGCGAACGCTGGGTTCGTTTTACAGCGCATCTGGGCACGGTGGTTCAACTGCGTCACCGGCGCTGTGAAGCGCCGCTGGTGACCAAAAAAACCATCAAGAGCTCCAACGGCCATGCGCAGATGCGCTACGTGGTCAGCACCACCCTGGCACTCGGTGATCGGGTCTGGCGGGTCGAGTTCACCCTCGCCTGCCGCAAATCAATGCGATACCGCCTGCTACTCGGCTCCAAAGCCCTGATCGACGGCCAGTTGGTGGTCAATCCAGGCATCAAGTACGTACAAGACAAGCCGGTGTTCCCGGTATCTACCTCCTCCACAGGTGTTGCATGAAGATCGCTGTGCTGTCGCGGAATCCGCGTCTGTATTCCACCCGTCGTCTGGTCGAAGCCGGAACCGAGCGTGGACATGAAATGGTGGTGATCGACACCTTGCGCGCCTATATGAACATCGCAAGCCACAAGCCGCAGATCCACTACCGCGGCAAACCGCTGGAAGGTTTCGACGCGGTGATCCCGAGGATCGGTGCGTCGGTGACGTTTTATGGCTGCGCGGTGCTGCGCCAGTTTGAAATGATGGGGGTGTTTCCACTGAACGAATCGGTGGCCATCGCCCGCTCCCGGGACAAATTGCGCTCGCTGCAATTGCTCTCGCGTCGCGGCATCGGTTTGCCGGTGACAGGTTTTGCCCACTCACCCGACGACATCCCCGATTTGATCGCCATGGTCAACGGCGCGCCGCTAGTGATCAAGGTGCTCGAAGGGACGCAGGGGATCGGCGTGGTGCTGTGTGAAACCGCGACTGCAGCGGAATCAGTAATCGAGGCATTTATGGGCCTCAAGCAGAACATCATGGTGCAGGAATACATCAAGGAAGCCGGTGGCGCTGACATTCGTTGTTTTGTGGTTGGCGACAAAGTGATCGCGGCGATGAAACGTCAGGCCAAGCCTGGGGAATTTCGTTCCAATCTGCATCGCGGCGGGAGTGCCAGCCTGATAAAAATCACGCCGGAAGAACGCATGACGGCATTGCGTGCGGCCAAGGTGATGGGGTTGGCCGTGGCGGGTGTGGATATCTTGCGCTCCAATCACGGGCCGTTGGTGATGGAAGTGAATTCGTCGCCGGGACTGGAGGGGATCGAGACCACCACCGGGAAGAATGTGGCGGGGATTATTATTGAGCATCTCGAGAAGAATGGCGGGCCGAACATGACCCGGACCAAAGGCAAGGGATAAGGGCAGCTATAAGCTGCAAGACGGAAGGAAACGCCGCTTTTGCTTGAAGCTTGCGGCTGCTTTTATACCGCGTCCCGTGGCAGCATTAACCCAAGCGGCAACCGTACCCGCGCTTCCAGGCCGCCGCCGGCGCGGTTGCGCAGTTCGACATTGCCGCCATGCATTGACGCAATCCGTTTCACGATCGCCAGGCCCAACCCGGTCCCCTTGCCACCTCGGGCACGGTCACCCCGGGTAAAGGGATTGAAAATCGCCTCAAGCTCTGACGGATCAATCCCCGCCCCGCGATCCATCACGCTCAGTACCACATACGGTGCGTTGACATCGCCAGACACATACGCGGCCACTTCAACCCCGGTGCCGGCATGATTCAAGGCATTGCCGATCAGGTTGTTCAGCAGGCGTTTCATCGACACCCGGCGCAGGGGGAATGGCTGAATCGGCTCGAGGCGTAACTGCACTTTTTGTTCATTCTGGTTATACGGCGCAGCCACTTCGCGCACAAGTTCGGTCAGATCGACCTCTTCCACGGACTCGTCGCGACCATCGCGAATAAACGCCAGGAACTGGTCGAGTATCGCGTCCATGTCCTCGATGTCGCGAACCATGTCGTCCGACAGATCGCTGTGGTCACCCATCAGTTCCAGGGACAGACGCAACCGCGTGAGCGGTGTGCGCAGATCGTGAGACACCCCGGCCAGCATCAGCTCGCGCTCTCGACCGGCCTGCTCGACGTCTTCGGCCATCTGGTTGAAGGCGCGATAAACCTCGGTCATTTCGCTGGGCGTATCACTGATCGGCAGGCGCACGCTACGGCCCTGACCAAGCTGCCTGGCCGCATAGACCAAGCGCTTCAAAGGCTGGTTGAGCTGACTGACGAAGATCCAGGCGGAGGCGGTCGACAGCAAGCCGATGGCGAGAAACCAGCCGAGCACGTTCCATATTTTCTGGCCACGCAGAGGGTGCGGATACAGCGGCACCTTCAGCCAGCCATCGCCCAGGCTTGGCGCGCGAACCCATAGCGCCGGCGGCGAATGCATGCGCAGGCGCACTTCAGTGTCGGCGCCCAACTCGGCCTGCATCTGTCGCTGATAGATTTCGCTATACGGCCAATGCTGCTCGCCTGCAGGTACACCTGTGCCGACCACGCGAATCAGCGTTGCGGCTTCGGCAATCTTGTCGCGGTTGTTTTCATCGGCGGCCCAGTAGGCGCGCAGCGTCAGGGCGACGCCGTGGCTGTATTGGCGGTCCACCAGCACATCTTCGTTCATCAACAGATAAACCAGGGTCAACGCCTTGGAGAACAGGACGACGATGAGCACCAGCCACAAGGTGCGGGAGAAAAAACTCTGGGGGAACCAAACGGGGGTTTTCATGAATAACCGTTACACACTTGCAGGAGCGAGCGATGCTCGCACATTGCGGATCGCGAGTCTGCGGACATGGAAGTCCGCACACCCGCTCCTACAAATCGCCGATCACTTGGTGGCGGCGCCATCAGGGACGAACACGTAACCCACGCCCCAGACAGTCTGGATGTAGCGCGGCTTGGAAGGATCCGGTTCGATCATCCGGCGCAGACGGGAAATCTGCACGTCGATGGAGCGCTCCAGGGCATCCCACTCGCGACCACGGGCCAGGTTCATCAGTTTGTCGCGGGTCAACGGCTGACGCGCATTCATCACCAACGCCTTGAGCACGGCAAACTCGCCGGTGGTGAGCATGTGTACTTCGTCACCGCGCTTGAGTTCGCGGGTCGCCAGCGACAGCTCGTAATCACCAAAGGTCACGCTTTCATCTTCGCTGCCTGGCGCGCCCGGCACCGGCGCCGACTGACGACGCAGGACTGCTTTGACGCGCGCCATCAGCTCGTCCGGGTTGAACGGCTTGGCCAGGTAATCGTCGGCACCCAGTTCCAGGCCCTTGATACGGCTCAGCTCATCACCCTTGGCGGTGAGCATGATGATCGGAATCTGGTTGTTCGCGCCGCGCAGACGGCGGCAGGCGGTCAGACCGTCTTCGCCGGGCAGCATTAGGTCGAGGACGACCAGGTTGAACACTTCACGCGCCAGCAGGCGATCCATTTGTTCCGTGTTCGGGACGGCGCGGGCGCGATAGCCCTTGCTGACGAAAAAGCGTTCCAGCAGGCTGCTAAGCCCTGGATCGTCGTCAACGATGAGAATTTTTTCGCCTTCAGCAATGTTTGCAGTGCTGCTCATTAGATGCTCCTTTGATCTCGGCGCGCATTATGGCGTAGCTGCCGTTATACGCACCGTGTGCATTGTTAGCAGATTTTTCCTCGATCGCCAGGAAACCCGGCATTGTGCCTACAGCCTGTGATGCCCCCGAATGACATAACGCTGGTTATAATGCGCGGCCTTTTGTGTCAGGCAACGTCTGATTTCTGCTGCGGTCGCCGCTTTTTATTTCCATGGTGCCGGCAGTAAATGTTCGATTTCACGGGTCAACGGGATGCCTGTTGATTCAGGTAGCGGCGCCGGCCAGGCCGCTCAACCAGACTCGCCGGGCCTTTATCCCTGTGCCCGCGAGCCTGCTTTCACAATTTGTCAGGTGGTTTTATGGACAGCATCAACAGCCGCATCGCCGAGGAACTCGGCGTACGCCCACAACAGGTCGAAGCGGCCGTCGCGCTACTCGATGAAGGCTCTACCGTTCCCTTCATCGCCCGTTACCGGAAGGAAGTGACCGGCAGCCTCGATGACATCCAGTTGCGTCATCTGGAAGAGCGCCTGCGCTATCTGCGAGAACTCGACGAACGGCGCATCAGCATCCTCGCCAGCATCAATGAGCAAGGCAAGCTGACCCCGCAACTCGAGCGCGACATCAAGCTCGCCGACACTAAAACCCGCCTTGAAGACTTGTACCTGCCGTACAAACAGAAGCGCCGCACCAAGGGCCAGATCGCTCTTGAAGCCGGCCTCGGCGACCTGGCGGATGGCCTGTTCAACGACCCGACCCTGAGCCCGGAAACCGAAGCTGCGCGCTTCGTCAACGCCGAGAAAGCCGTGGCCGATGTGAAGGCCGCCCTCGAAGGCGCCAAATACATCCTCATGGAGCGTTTCGCCGAAGACGCGGGCCTGCTCGACAAATTGCGCAGCTATTTGAAGCAGGAAGCCACCCTGAGTGCCCGCGTGATCGCCGGCAAGGAAGAGGAAGGCGCCAAATTCCGCGACTATTTCGAACACGACGAACCGCTGAAAAGCATGCCCTCGCATCGCGCGCTGGCGATTTTCCGTGGTCGCAACGAAGGGATACTGAGCTCCGCACTGAAAGTGGGCGATGAATTGCCCGGCACCATGCACCCGTGCGAAGGCATGATCGGCCAGCAGTTCGGTATCCAGAACCAGAACCGCGCCGCCGACAAATGGCTGGGCGAAGTGGTGCGCTGGACCTGGAAGGTCAAACTTTACACGCACCTTGAAACCGACCTGCTCGGCGAACTGCGCGATGGCGCGGAAACCGAAGCGATCAACGTGTTCGCGCACAACCTGCACGACTTGCTGCTGTCCGCTCCTGCGGGCCCGCGCGCCACACTGGGCCTCGACCCGGGCCTGCGCACCGGCTGCAAGGTGGCGGTGGTTGATTCCACCGGCAAGTTGCTCGATCACGCCACAGTTTACCCGCACGTGCCGCATAACAAGTGGGACCAGACCCTCGCGATTCTGGCCGCTCTGTGCGCCAAGCACGCGGTGGACCTTATTGCGATCGGCAACGGTACCGCCAGCCGCGAAACCGACAAGCTTGCTGCTGAGCTGATCAAAAAGTACCCGGCGATGAAGATGACCAAAGTCATGGTCTCGGAGGCCGGCGCGTCGGTTTACTCGGCGTCGGAACTGGCGTCCAAGGAATTTCCGGACCTGGACGTGTCGATTCGTGGCGCGGTGTCGATTGCCCGTCGCTTGCAGGATCCACTCGCTGAGCTGGTGAAAATCGATCCAAAATCCATCGGTGTCGGCCAATATCAGCACGACGTGTCACAGCTGAAACTGGCGCGCGGCCTTGACGCCGTGGTCGAGGATTGCGTGAACGCTGTCGGCGTCGATGTGAACACCGCCTCGGTGGCGCTGCTGGCGCGGATCTCCGGCCTCAACGCGACGCTGGCGCAGAACATCGTCAGCCACCGCGACGAACACGGCGCGTTCAAAACCCGTGCGGCGTTGAAAAAAGTTGCGCGTCTGGGCGAAAAAACCTTCGAACAGGCCGCAGGTTTCCTGCGCGTCATGAACGGCGACAATCCGCTGGATTCGTCGGCGGTTCACCCGGAAGCCTATCCGCTGGTACAGCGCATTGCCGCTGAAACCGATCGTGACATTCGCTCGCTGATCGGCGACGCCGCGTTCCTCAAGCGCCTTGATCCGAAGAAATACACCGATGAAACCTTCGGCTTGCCGACTGTTACCGACATCCTCCAGGAGCTGGAAAAACCCGGTCGTGATCCGCGTCCGGAGTTCAAGACCGCGGCGTTCCAGGAAGGCGTCGAAGAGCTCAAGGACCTGCAGCCGGGGATGATCCTCGAAGGCGTGGTGACCAACGTGACCAACTTCGGCGCATTCGTTGATATCGGCGTGCATCAGGACGGTTTGGTGCACATTTCCGCGCTTTCGGAGAAGTTTATCAAGGACCCTCGTGAAGCGGTGAAGGCCGGTGACGTGGTTAAAGTGAAGGTCATGGAAGTCGACATTCCGCGTAAACGCGTGGGCCTGTCGATGCGCATGAGCGACACGCCAGGCGAGAAAATCGACGGTGCCCGTGGTGCGCGTCCGGGGTCGGCGCCACGCCAGTCCCAGAACACTGCACCGCGCAAGGAAACCGCCACTGCGGCGCCGGCCAACAACGCCATGGCTTCGCTGTTCGCCAACGCCAAACAGTTGAAGAAACGTTGATGGACATTCCTGCCGGCCTGACCGAAAGCGCGTATTTCAAGCTACTGGGCTGTCGCTTGCACAGCCTGGATACCGGGGTGGCGCAAGTCGCCCTGGCGTTGGCGCCTGAACTGCGCAATCGCGGCGGCAAGCTGCACGGCGGGGCATTGTTCAGTCTGGTGGACATCGCCATGGGGTTGGCCTGTTCCAGCTCCCACGGCTTTGACCAGCAGAGTGCGACCATCGAATGCAAGATCAACTATATTCGCGCCGTTTCAGACGGTGAAGTGATGTGCACGGCGCGGGTGATTCACCCGGGTCGGCGCACGCTGGTGGTCGAAGCCGAGGTGATGCAGGGCGAAAAACTTGTCGCAAAAGCACAAGGCACGTTCGCAGTCCTATAGCGAGATGTCACTGATTTGAGGTAATTTCAGCGCAACGAAACCTGTAGGAGCGAGCCTGCTCGCGATGGTGGTCTGTCAGTCGACATATGAGTCGTCTGACACATCGCCATCGCGAGCAGGCTCACTCCTACAAGGATTGCGCAGTTCTTTACTGACCGGCATGGCTTGCGCGGTTGCAAAAACCAGGCGAAAACGCCAGTTTTAACTTCACCCTTGTAGACCGTCTTGCCCACCCCCATATTGGGGCGACTGACGCGTGAAGGAATCCAACTTGAGCGAACTTCTCAACCGCCGCCTGGCTCTGCTCGGCGAGCGCGCTAACCTCTCTCTGCTCGAGCAGTGTCTTCACGGTATCGAACGTGAATGCCTGCGCGTAACCGGCGAAGGTCGCCTGGCGCAAACGCCGCACCCGGAAGAACTGGGTTCCGCGCTGACCAACGAACAAATCACCACCGACTATTCCGAGTCGCTGCTGGAGTTCATCACGCCCGCCCTGCCCGACCCGGCAGACACGCTGGCGAGCTTGGACAAGATTCACCGCTTTGCCTACAGCAAGCTCGGCACCGAGTACCTGTGGAGTCCATCGATGCCGTGTCCGTTGCCGGCCGAGGCAGACATCCCGATTGCCTATTACGGCACCTCCAACATCGGTCAGCTCAAGTATGTGTATCGCAAGGGCCTGGCCCTGCGCTACGGCAAGACCATGCAATGCATCGCCGGCATTCACTACAACTTTTCCCTGCCGGAAAAGCTCTGGCCGCTGCTCAAGGAATCCGAAGGGTTCGTCGGTACCGACCGCGATTATCAGTCGTCGGCCTACATCGCGCTGATCCGTAATTTCCGTCGTTACAGCTGGCTGCTGATGTACCTGTTCGGTGCGTCGCCGGCGCTGGACGCCGGTTTCCTGCGCGGCCGTTCGCATCAGTTGGAACAACTGGACCCGGACACCTTGTATCTGCCCTACGCAACCAGTTTGCGCATGAGCGATCTGGGTTACCAGAGCAACGCCCAGGCCGGTTTGACGCCGTGCTACAACGATCTCACCAGTTACACCGACAGCCTGCGTAAAGCCGTGGCCACGCCGTATGCACCGTACGTTGAAATCGGTACGCATCAGGACGGTGAGTGGGTTCAGCTCAACACCAACATCCTGCAAATCGAAAACGAGTACTACTCCAACATTCGCCCCAAGCGCGTGACCTACACCGGCGAGCGGCCCATTCAGGCGTTGGTCTCTCGTGGCATTCAGTACGTCGAAGTGCGTTGCCTGGACATCAACCCGTTCCTGCCGATGGGCATTGACCTCACCGAGTCGCGATTCCTCGATGCATTTCTGTTGTACTGCGCGTTCAATGACAGCCCGCTGCTGACCAACGATTCCTGCAGCAACGCGACCTCCAACTTCCTCAGCGTGGTCAAGGAAGGTCGCCGTCCGGGCCTGCAATTGCAGCTCGACGGTCAGCCGGTCGACTTGAAGGAGTGGGCAGCAGAACTGCTGGAGCAAATCGCCCCGCTGGCGGCATTGCTGGATCAGAGCCATGGCGGCGAGAATCATAGCCAGGCGCTCGATGCACAATTGGCCAAGGTCAAGGATCCCTCGCTGACGCCTTCCGCTCAGGTATTGGCGGCGATGGCGGAGCACAAGGAAAGCTTCAGCCAGTTCTCCCTGCGTCAGAGCCAGGCGCATGCCGAGTTCTTCCGCAGCGAGCCGTTGAATGGCGAAGACCAGGCGAACTTTGAAGAGCGAGCGCGTGCGTCGCTGGCTGAGCAAGTGGAGATTGAGCGCAACGAAGTGGGTGATTTCGATGTGTTTGTCGGGTCGTACCAGGCGAGTATTCTGGCGATCAGTAACTAGCGTTGGCGGGCCTGCGGACGTTAATCGCCAGCAAGCCTGCCCTTACAGATTCGGGGATGACGCAAGCTCCCCGTGTTACCCAAAACCTGTAGGAGACGGCTTGCTGGCGATGCGGTCCGCTCGACTGTCTGAAAACGCTATTCAGCCGTCGACGGTTTCTCCCACAGATTAATCCCGCCTTCCTGGGCAAACCGGTCAATCTCTGCCAGCTCCTCAGGGCTAAAGCTCAGATTCTTCAACGCGCCGACGTTTTCGATAATCTGCTCGGGCCGGCTCGCGCCGATCAGTGCCGACGTGACGCGCGGATCACGCAGCGTCCACGCCAGCGCCAATTGCGCCAGGCTTTGCCCGCGTCGCTTGGCGATCTCGTTCGACGCACGCACATGTTCAATGTTGGCCTCGGACAAATGCGCAGCCTGCAGAGAACCACCCCCGGGGCGATTTACCCGCGCATCCGCCGGCACACCATTGAGGTATTTGTCGGTCAACAAACCTTGAGCGAGCGGCGTGAAGGCGATCACGCCGGTGCCGAGTTCTTCGGTCGTATCCAGCAAATCCTTCTCAACCCAACGATTGAGCAGGTTGTACGCCGGCTGGTGAATCAGCAACGGCACTTTCCACTCTTTCAACAACGCGGCCATTTCTCGGGTTTTCACGCCGGAATAGGACGAGATGCCGATGTACAACGCCTTGCCCTGCTGCACAGCGGTCGCCAGTGCGCTGGCGGTTTCTTCCAGTGGCGTGTCGGGGTCGAAGCGGTGCGAGTAGAAAATATCCACGTAGTCCAGACCCAGACGCTGCAGGCTCTGGTCGAGGCTGGCCAGCACGTACTTGCGCGATCCGCCGCCCTGGCCGTAAGGACCGGGCCACATATCCCAACCGGCCTTGCTGGAGATGATCAGTTCGTCACGATACTGCTTGAAGTCTTCGCGCAGCAAACGGCCGAAGTTGATCTCGGCGCTACCGTACGGCGGGCCATAGTTGTTGGCGAGGTCAAAATGGTTGATGCCCAGATCGAACGCGGTGCGCAGCAGCGAGCGCTGGGTGTCGATCGGCGTGCTGTCGCCGAAGTTGTGCCACAGGCCCAGCGACAGTGCCGGCAGCACCAGACCGCTGCGGCCGACGCGGCGGTATGGAATGGAGTCGTAGCGGTTCTCGGCAGCGGTGTAGGTCATCGAATCCTCTCTTGTGTGTCTTGAAATTGGTATCGACTGCTTCGCAAGCTGCCCAGCATACGCCGAGGCAAACGCCGAAAAACCTCGAATCTGAGTAAATGCTGAAACGTTTCATAGATTTCATCTTCGGCGTGAGCGCTGTCGCCAGTCTTGCAGCCCTCTGCAGCTTACGCCGACCGGGAGCCCTGTAGGGTTGCCAAAGGCTGCGATCTTTTGATCTCAAACGGCGTCCGAAAACACCTCCCCCAACCAGTCCACAAATACCCGCACCCGTGGCGACATGTGCCGGTTGTGCGGATACAGCACCGAAACCGGCATCGGTGGTGGCGGTGTGTCGATCAGGACTTCCTGTACCAATCCTAGGGCGATCTGCGTTTCCATTCGGTAATGCGGGCACTGGATCAGGCCCAGCCCGGCAATCGCCGAAGCTGCGTAGATTTCCGCACCGAACACCGAGATTGCGCCCTCGATGGCCAATTCCTTTAACTCGCCATTGACCATGAATTCAAAGGGGAACAGCTTCGCGGTGGTGCGAGAGACGTAGTTCACCGCGCGGTGATGCTTCAAGTCTTCGAGGGTTTTCGGCTCGCCGTACTTGCGCAGATAAGACGGGCTCGCGCAGGTGATCTGGCGCAGGTTGGCCACGCGTTTGCCGATGAGTGCCGAATCACCCAGCGTACCGGCGCGCAGTACGCAGTCGACGCCTTCGGCAATGAGATCGACCAGGCGATCGGCCTCGCTGATGGACAGTTCGATGTCCGGGTAACGCTCCATGAATTGCGGCAATGCGGGAATGACAAAGCTCTTGGCCAGCGTGCCGTGTAAATCGACTCGCAACCGCCCTTTTGGAGCGACGCTGCGAAACGCCAGCTCAGCCTCTTCCAGCTCCGCCAGCAGCTGCACACAACGCAAGTAATACGCCTCGCCGTCCAGCGTCGGACGCACCTTGCGCGTGCTGCGCTCGAGTAAACGCGTACCGAGCCAGGCTTCGAACTGATTCAACGTATGGGTCAGCGTCGCCCGCGGCAAATTCAAGTCATCGGCCGCCAGGGTGAAGCTGCTGCGCTCGTAAATGCGGACGAACACCTTCATCGCCTTGACTTGATCCACGCTGCGCTCCTGCTTTCGATTGTTGGTGATTATTGAACAGTCAAGCCAACTCTGCTGCATTTATCAGCCTGAGTAAACATGTGAATCTGGCTTCACCCAAGCAAAAACCTTCATAGGAATCACCGCCATGACTACTCAAATCTCTAAAGTCGCCATCGTGACCGGCGCCTCCCGCGGCATCGGCGCCGTCATCGCCAGACAACTGGCCAGCGACGGTTTCGCTGTAGCCATCAACTACGCCAGCAGTGCCAGCGAAGCGTCGAAGCTGGTTGTTGAACTGCGTCAGGCCGGTCATCAAGCCCTAGCGATCAAGGCTGACGTGTCCAATGCCGGAGACGTACGCCGGATGTTCGATGAAACCGAAGCGCAACTGGGCAAGGTCGATGTGCTGGTCAACAACGCCGGCATCCTCAAAGTGCTGCCGCTGGCACAACACACGGACGAATTGTTCGACCAGAACTTCAACATCCATGCTCGCGGCACCTTCAACACCCTGCGCGAAGCGGCGACGCGCCTGAACAACGGCGGCCGCATCGTCAACTTCTCCAGCAGCACCGTCGGCATGAACCTGCCGGGTTACGCGGTGTACATCGCCAGCAAAGCGGCCGTGGAATCCCTCACTCAGGTGTTCGCCAAAGAGATGCGCGGTCGCGATATCACCGTCAACGCGGTCGCGCCTGGGCCAGTGGCGACTGAACTGTTCTTGCACGGCAAGAGCGAGGAGCAAATTCAGGCCTTCGCCAAGATGCCGCCGCTGGAACGTCTGGCTCAGCCGGAAGACATTTCCCGTGTCGTCTCTTTCCTGGTGGGCCCTGATTCGGCCTGGGTGAACGGCCAGGTCCTGCGCGTCAACGGCGGCCTCGTTTGAGCCGCCGCACCCAACATCGAGAGGAGTGATGATCATGAAGAAGTCAGCCAACACCTTGACCCGCACCGGGCAATCGAAACTGATGTTCACATTGTTCACCGCAGTGGCGGCGGCCACCGCCGCATTGGCTGCAGGCTCCAGCTTGCTGCTGACACTGCCGGTCTGGGCGATGTTTATAGGATGGGTTGCTTTCTTCAGCCGCGGCCTGACCTTGCGCGATGGCCTGGTCAACCTCGGTTGCGTGCTGATGGGCATAGCCTTCGGTATTGGCGCGGCGCTGAGCATCGGCGCGCTGACACCCAGCCTCGGACTGCTCGCCTTACCCATCGTGGTGTTTGTGGTGGCGATGGTCGTGGTGTCACTTCGAGCCTTGAGGGTGATGAACAACCTCGTCGCCTACTTCCTCGGCCTGATCGCTTACTTCGCTGCGCATCTGGAACCGTCGCTGGAAAGCTTCGTTGAACTGGGCAGCGCGGGCAGCCTCGGCTCCCTCGCAGGCTGGTTTTCCCATGCCGCGCAACAGCGCCTTTCTCGTCAAGCCTGAAGCCGCAAGTGACCCAATCAAACTCAGGAGGTTAATACTATGAGATCAGTCATTCTCATCACTGGCGCCGGCACCGGCATCGGAAAACTCGCCGCAGAAGCCCTCGCCCAGGCCGGGCACATCGTTTACGCAAGCATGCGTGACGTGAACGGTCGCAACGCCGCCCGGGCGGAGGGCATCCGCCTCTGGGCCCAAGAGCAGAGGGTTGATTTGCATCCCCTGGAGCTGGACGTGTTGTCGCAAGATTCGGCAAACACGGCGGTCGCAACCATCGTCGCCGAGCAAGGACGGCTGGACGTGGTGATGCAGAACGCCGGGCACCTGGTGATTGGCCCGACGGAGGCCTTCACTGCCGAAGAAATCATGAAAGTGTTCGACACCAATTTTTATGGCGCCCAACGGGTCAGCCGTGCGGTGTTGCCGCAGATGCGGGCCCAGAGCTCGGGGCTGGTGCTGTGGATCAGCAGCACCACGACCAAAGGCGGTTTTCCACCGTTCATGGGGCCTTACGCGGCGGCGAAAGCGGCGATGGATTCCCTGGCCGTGAGCATGTCCTACGAGTTGACGCGGTTCGGTATCGAAACCTCGATCGTGGTGCCTGGCGCGTTCACTCGCGGTACTGATCATTTTCCGAGTGCAGGCAAACCGGCGGACGTAGCGCGCAGTGATGCCTATGCTCGATATGACGGGGTGATGGATAAGGTCGGCGAGCGACTGAGCGCCTTGACTCCGGAGGATGCCGACCCGCAAGCGGTAGCGGATGACATAGTGCGGATCGTCGGCTTGCCGCAGGGATTACGGCCGGCTCGGTCGGTGATCGATTTCGTCGGGGATGGCGCGGCTGAGGTACTGGAGGTTTCGGAGCGGCTTCGGATCGACTTTGCAAAGCGCATGGGTATTGAGGACTTGCTTGAACTGACTGCACAGTGACCCTTTCGCGAGCAAGCCCGCTCCCACAGGGATAGCTGCGAACCCGAATTCTGTTCACCAGTGATCCACTGTGGGAGCGGGCTTGCCCGCGAAGGCTGTCTCGAAAGCAGCCCACCTCTAAAGGGAGAACCCCATCATGCACACCACCATCATCATCACCTTCGGCCTGATCCTCCTGGCGCTGATGCTGTTCATCGGCGAGAAAATCGGCTTTAGCCGCCAGACGCTGACCTACAGCTTCATCATCCTGTGGCTGGCGCTGACGATGATCAACGGTGCCATCGGCGTGGTCACCGCTGGCCAGTCCGTGACCACGGAACTGGTGGTCGGCAGTGTGGTGTTCGGCATTCCGGTGGCGGCTCTGGTGCTGTTCATGGTGATGAACAGCGAAGCCTGACCGCCACCGGACCCGCGACTAGCGCACCAGATGCAGAAACTGCATGTGCCGTTCGTACTGGTCGAGAATGTCGTTGATGATCTGTTCCTTGGTGTAACCCACCAGATCGTAGTCCTGACTGCCCTCGCTCAAATGCACTTCCGCACGGTAGTAACGGCGGTTATTGAGCTGTTTGGAACCCATGCCACCGCGGGCGAAAGACGGCGTGAAGTAGCCACGCATCTGCACCTGATAGATGAACGGATGCTGCTCGCCATGGCCGATTTCCAGGCTGACGCTGTCATTCGCCGGGTCAGGCTGCGTGACCACGTTCAGACCCTTCTCGACGAACACCGCCGTCACCTCTTCGATCGCCGGGCGCACCGTCGTCTCAAGGAAGCGGTACACCTCGTCGCGAGACGGGAAGTGCACAGCCTGACTCAAGCGCTGACGCCAGCCACCGCGCCGCGAACCGGAGACCGGCGCCAGCGAATGCATCTGTGCGATCTGCTTCTGCGATTCCAGATAGAACGCCTTGTGCAGCCCCCACATCATCAACAGCAGAATCATCGAGAACGGCAAGGACGTCAGCACTACCGCTGATTTCAGCGCATCGATACTGCCGGAGAACAGCAGGGCACTGGTCACCAGCGCGGTCATCGCGCCCCAGAACACGCGCAGCCATTTCGGCCCGTCCTCGTCCGGGTTACCGCCTTTCGCAGACAGGGTCGACAGCACCACGGTGCCGGAGTCTGCCGAGGTGACGAAGAACACGAAGCTGATGAACACCGTGACCGCGATCACGGTTTTGCTCCACGGGTAGGTTTCCAGCAGCAGGTAGAGGGTCATCGACGGGTTTTCGATGGCCGACATGCCTAACTCGCTCATGCCGTGATTGAGCACTTGATCGATCGCGCTGTTGCCGAAAATCGACATCCACGCCAGGGTGAAACCGAGCGGAATCAACAGCACGCCGAAAACGAATTCACGGATGGTACGGCCACGGGAAATCCGTGCAATGAACAGGCCCACGAACGGCGACCAGGCAATCCACCAGGCCCAATAAAACACCGTCCAGCCGCCCAGCCAGTCGCTTGGTTTGTCGTAGGCGTAGAGGTCGAAACTCTTCATCGGCAATGCGCCGAGGTAGTCGCCGATGTTCTGGATCAAGGTGTTGAGCAGGTGCTGCGTCGGGCCGGCGAACAACACGAACAGCAGCAGCGCACAGGCCAGCAGCATGTTGATGTCGGACATCACCCGTACGCCTTTATCGACGCCGGACACCGCGACAATGATCGCCGCGCCCATCATCAACGTGATCAGGCCGACCTGAATCCACTGGGTGTGAGCGATGCCGAACAGGTAATCCAGACCGGAATTGAGGTGCAACACGCCAAAACCCATGTCCGCGCCGAGGCCGAACACCGTGGCGATGATGCCGAAGCCGTCCACCGCATAACCAATCGGGCCGTTGATGCGCTTGCCGATCAGCGGGTACAGGGCCGAGCGCAAGGCCAGCGGCAGATTGTGGCGGTAGGCGAAGTAGGCCAGCGCCATGCCGACGAAAGCGAATACACCCCAGCCATGCAGGCCCCAGTGCAGAAACAGAATCTGCATCGCCTGACGCGCTGCATCGGCAGTACCGGCCTCACCTTGGGGCGGTTGCGAGAGGTGGGTCAGCGGTTCGGACACGCAAAAGAAGAACAGCGTGATGCTGATCCCGGCGGCGAACAGCATGCCGGCCCAGGACAGGTAACTGAATTCGGGCTCGTCGTGGTCGGCACCGAGCTTGATCTTGCCGTAGCCGGACAAGGCGGTGACCACCACGAAGACCAGATACAGCGTCATCGCGAGCATGTAATACCAGCCGACCGTGTTGGCCGCCCAGTTTTGCGCTTCAAGCAGCCAGGCGCCGGCCTGCTCAGGCATGGCAATGACGACGATGCCAAACAGCAGAATGAACGTCGCCGCGAAGTAGAACACCGGCGGGTTCATGCGGACCTGACCGCTAGGAGGAAGAGACGAAGTACTCATGAAACGGGCACCTCGATAGGGTGAAACAGGGCAATCGGTAACGGACTCGGCAAGGGCAAGCCTCCTGTTATGAACGGGCAGCAAACCAGTGGTTTAACTTGATTGAGCGTTCAAGTTAAACATAATAGGGTGCTAAGGACTAATCGCAGGGCTCGGCGGTATCTTTCCTACGCTAGTTCAAGGAAGGGTATGAGGGGCGATTTGCGGGATTCGTTCAGAGGGAATTCAGCTGAATGCCAGTATTTCAATCCTGCTTGAAACCATCGCGGGCAAGCCACGCTCCCACAGGATTTGTAGCGTTCAAAAATCTCCGGCTCGACACAGAACCAGTGTGGGAGCGTGGCTGCTCTGGGCGGCACTCCGACGATGGCGTCAGCGAGAACACTAAATATTCCGGGCCTTACTTCTGCGTCCCGTCATCATGCTGCAAATTGGCCTGGGTCAGATTGCACCCCGCCGGCACGCTGCGGGTCAGCCAGACGTTGCCGCCGATGGTCGAGCCTTGGCCAATCGTGATTCGCCCCAGAATCGTCGCACCGGCATAAATCACCACGTCATCCTCCACAATCGGATGGCGCGCATGGCCTTTCTGCAACTGCCCGTCTTCGTCCGCCGGGAAGCGTTTGGCGCCGAGTGTCACGGCCTGATAAATGCGCACGCGCTCGCCGATGATCGCCGTTTCGCCGATGACCACGCCCGTGCCGTGATCAATGAAGAAACTGCGGCCGATCTGCGCACCGGGATGAATGTCGATGCCGGTCGCCGAATGCGCGATCTCCGCACTGATCCGCGCCAGTAATGGCAGCCCGGCACGGTACAAATGATGGGCGAGGCGATGGTGAATCACCGCCAGAATTCCCGGATAGCACAGCAATACTTCATCCACGCTGCGGGCCGCCGGATCGCCGTGATAGGCCGCCAGCACGTCGGTATCCAGCAAGCTGCGCAGGCCGGGCAAGGCAAGCGCGAAATCCTGAATGATCTGGATGGTGCGCGCTTCAACTTCGGTGTCGGCCGCGAGACTGTGGCGGGCGGCGTAACGCAGTTCGAGACGCGCCTGAGCGAGCAAGGCATTGAGCGCAACGTCCAGCGTATGGCCAACGTAGAAGTCTTCGCTTTCCTCACGCAGGTCCACCGGCCCCAGGCGCATCGGGAACAATGCGCCGCACAACGCTTCGAGAATCTCCGCCATCGCCGCACGGGACGGCAACTCACGGCCACCCTGCTCGCCGCTGACACGGCCATTTTGCGCACGCCATTGGTCGCGCGCGGTGCGCAGCTGGCTGACGATGGTCTGCAATTGCCAATGGCTGGAACGCTCGCTCACGGTTGAAACTCCTCTGGGGCGACCGGACTGCCGGGCCGCGCTGACGGCGATACTTTACGGCAAGGCCATCAACTCGAATTAAGAACTGATTGTGCTGTGCTCAGCACTTTGCGCTATATACGCATCGGCGGTTGCCCGGGTAGAAAGCCGTGCTTATAGTCCTGTCATCCTCCTCCGCCAGTACGGAACCATGATCAAACAACAGCTCGCCCGATTTGACCGCCTCGATCTGCTCGCCCATCCGACTCCGCTGGAAAAACTCGAACGTCTGTCTACATGGCTGGGCCGCGATGTGTACGTCAAACGCGATGATCTGACGCCACTGGCGCTGGGCGGCAACAAGCTGCGCAAGCTTGAATACCTCGGCGCCGATGCACTGGCCCAGGGCGCGGATACACTGATTACCGCCGGCGCGCTGCAATCCAATCACGTGCGCCAGACTGCCGCTCTGGCGGCACGCCTGGGTCTCGCCTGCGTCGCGTTGCTGGAAAATCCGTTAGGCACCGACGATGCCAACTATCTCGGCAACGGTAATCGGCTCCTGCTGGACTTGTTTGATGCGAAAGTCGAACTGGTGGAAAACCTTGATAACGCCGACGAGCAACTGGAGGCGCTGGCGGCACGCTTGCGCAACAGCGGCAAGAAGCCCTATCTCGTTCCCATCGGTGGCTCTAACGCGCTCGGCGCGCTGGGTTATGTGCGCGCAGGGCTGGAGCTGGCCGAGCAGATCAAGGACACCGGCCTGACCTTCGCTGCCCTGGTGCTGGCCTCGGGCAGCGCCGGCACCCACAGTGGATTGGCGCTGGCCCTGAGCGAAGTGCTGCCGGATCTGCCGGTCATTGGCGTGACGGTATCGCGCAGCGACGAGGATCAGCGGCCAAAGGTGCAGGGCTTGGCCGAGCGCACAGCCGAGTTGCTGGGCCTGAGTCTGCCAGCGAGTTTCAAGATCGAATTATGGGACGAATATTTCGGCCCGCGTTATGGCGAGCCGAATGCCGGTACGCTGGCGGCGGTGAAATTGATGGCGTCTCAGGAAGGCTTGCTGCTGGACCCGGTCTACACCGGTAAGGCCATGGCCGGTTTGCTCGACGGGATTGGACGTGGGCGTTTCGATGAAGGCCCGATCATCTTCCTGCATACCGGTGGGGCGCCGGCGTTGTTTGCGTATAAAGACTTCCTGTAGGCGATTTGCAGCGAGACGCATACGCTGCTTTTAGGGCAGGATATCGCAGTCGTCCGAATCCCGTTTTGCCAACTTTCCTAAAAGCGTCTTCATAAGAAAACACAGGGGCTTGTCATGAATTTTTCCGCACTACGTCGAAATCTGCTGGTGGGTTCGCTGGGTCTGGCACTCAGCGCAGGCCTGCTTGGGCAAGCGGTTGCCGGTGAGCAACTGCAGAAAATCAAGGACGCGGGCGTGATCAACGTCGGCCTGGAAGGCACCTACCCACCGTTCAGTTTCGTCGATGCCGACGGCAAACTGTCCGGCTTCGAGGTCGAGTTCTCCGAGGCGCTGGCCAAAGAGCTGGGCGTGAAGGTCAAACTTCAACCGACCAAATGGGACGGCATCCTTCCGGCGCTGGAATCCAAACGCCTGGACGCGGTGATCAACCAGGTGACCATCTCCGAAGAGCGCAAGAAGAAGTATGACTTCTCCGAGCCTTACACAGTCTCCGGAATCCAGACACTGGTTCTGACCAAGAATAAAGACAGCATCAAGACCGCCGCAGACCTGGGTGGCAAAAAAGTCGGCGTCGGCCTCGGCACCAACTACGAGCAGTGGCTCAAAGCCAACGTGCCGACCGCTGACATCCGCACCTATGAAGATGATCCGACCAAGTTCCAGGACCTGCGTGTTGGCCGTATCGACGCCATCCTGATTGATCGTCTCGCCGCGCTGGAATACGCCAGAAAGGCGAAGGACACCACTGCTGCCGGCGAAGCGTTCTCTCGTCAGGAAGCCGGTGTCACCCTGCGCAAAGGCGAGCCTGAGCTGCTCGCAGAAGTGAACAAGGCGATCGACAAGCTGCGTGCCGACGGGACGTTGAAGAAGCTTTCGGAAAAATACTTCAGCGCTGACGTCACTCAATAATGGAAGAGGCTTTCCAACTCATACTGGATTCCGCGCCCTTCCTTTTGAAGGGTGCGTATTACACGGTGGTCCTCAGCCTGGGCGGTATGTTCTTCGGGCTGTTGATGGGCTTCGGCCTGGCATTGATGCGCCTGTCGCGCTTCAAACTGGTGAGCTGGATTGCGCGCATCTACGTGTCGTTTTTCCGCGGCACGCCGTTGCTGGTGCAACTGTTCGTGATCTATTACGGCTTGCCGCAACTGGGCGTCGAACTTGATCCATTGCCGGCGGCCCTGATTGGCTTCTCGCTGAACATGGCGGCTTATGCCTGCGAAATCCTGCGTGCCGCGATCAGCTCCATCGAGCGCGGCCAGTGGGAAGCAGCAGCGAGCATCGGCATGACCCGAGCACAAACCTTGCGCCGGGCGATCCTGCCGCAAGCGATGCGCACGGCCCTGCCGCCGTTGGGCAACAGCTTCATTTCGCTGGTCAAGGACACGGCGCTGGCCGCCACCATCCAGGTTCCGGAACTGTTCCGCCAGGCGCAACTAATCACCGCTCGGACCTTCGAAATTTTCACCATGTACCTTGCCGCCGCGCTGATCTACTGGATTCTGGCCACGGTGCTTTCGCACCTGCAGAACAAGCTGGAAGAGCGGGTCAATCGGCACGATCAGGAGTCCTGACCCAATGATTGTCGTGGAAAAACTGACAAAGCAGTTCAAGGGTCAAGTCGTGCTCAACGGCATCGATCTGCAAGTGAAGGAAGGCGAGGTCGTCGCCATCATCGGGCCCAGCGGTTCGGGGAAGACCACGTTCCTGCGCTGCCTGAATTTTCTTGAAGAACCCACCAGCGGCCGGATCAAGGTCGGCGACATCGAGATCGATGGCAGCCGCCCGCTGAACCAGCAGCAAACCCTGGTGCGACGCTTGCGCCAGCACGTGGGTTTCGTCTTCCAGAACTTCAACCTGTTCCCTCACCGCACCGCGCTGGAAAACGTCATCGAAGGACCGATCGTGGTGAAAAAAATGGCCCAGGCCGAAGCGATCGCCCTTGGCAAAAAGCTCTTGGCCCGGGTTGGCCTGGCGGGCAAGGAAGACGCCTACCCGCGTCGACTGTCAGGTGGTCAGCAGCAGCGCGTGGCGATTGCCCGTGCGCTGGCGATGGAACCGGAAGTGATCCTGTTCGATGAGCCGACCTCAGCGCTTGATCCGGAGCTGGTGGGCGAGGTACTGGCGACTATTCGCAGCCTGGCTGAGGAACGACGCACCATGGTCATCGTCACCCACGAAATGGGTTTTGCCCGTGACGTCGCCAATCGCGTGGTGTTTTTCGACAAGGGCGTGATCGTTGAACAGGGTGAGGCGAAGGAACTGTTTGCCAATCCAAAAGAACAACGGACGCAGCAATTCCTCAGCAAGTTTCTTAACAACGCCCATCACTGAGTTAATTCCCGGACGTCAACTTCCATGGATGGAAGCTTCTTTCTTTTTATCCTCTACACCCCATCTCTCCAATACATTTAACTCAAACACAATAACCTGATTTTGTAGCTTCGAGCGGTACATATATATGTCCTGCGACATTTTCGCTCGCCTAAAATCAGACAAATCCATCACTCCCGGTGTGAAGGGATCATCGCGAATCAAGCGCGCAAAGGCCCGGTTTTGCGGGCATGTTCGACTGAACGATGGCGCAGATTAACCGTGAAGCGTAGGAACTTTCTGAATAACGCAAGATATCGCGCATAACTAATTTCAACTATTGACAACTATTAAGCCGATCTCTTATCTAGTCAAACTTCAGACATCCTTCGCTGCACACAGCCGTTATTCACAGCACTACAAAACCGTTCGTTATGTTGCAGTTTTCTAATTGATCTCAGAAACGGACTTCGCCGCTAGACTTCAAGGAAAGACCCATGAAAAACAATTCGAACACAACTGAACTTGCGGCACCGATCGTGGCGCAATCGCACAAAAGCGGTATCAACATCACCTCGGCGGCATTTCTGCTGATCGATGTGCCGCCTTACGCTGGCATGGACGCAGGCGACCTGATCGAATTGTTCTGGGATGACTGCTACGTAGCTTCGAAAGTGCTGGAGGCGGATGACGTCGGCAACGCCGTCGCTCTGCGCATACCGGAAAGCTTTATCGCGAACGGCGCTTCACGGATTCACTACCGGCTGATGCAGGTTGGTCAGGGGCCGGCGCAGTCGCCAACCACGCAGGTGCAGGTCAAGCTCGACTGCCCGGGTGGTCAGACCCTGGCGTTGTACACGGATGAAAACCAGCGTCTGGAGCCGGTGCACATCCCCGAGGCCATCCGCCGCAAAGGCGTCAATCCCAGCCAGATCAAGCGCGGCGTTCCCTTGACCATCGCGCCCTATCTGAACATGGCCGTCGACGACGAGGTCACCTTGCGCTGGGGCGACGTGCGCATGGACTTGCCCAAGCTCACCGCCAGTGATGTCGGCCAGCCGATCCAGGTCTGGGTACCCCCCGCGATCATCATCGAGGCCGGCGAAGATCCGCGGCTCGACGTGACCTATTGCATCCTCGACCGGGTGGGCAACAACTCTCGCTGGGCGCCGGCACGGACGTTGAAGATTGGTTGCGTGAATCCGTATCTGCAAGTCCGTTCGAAAGAACTGTTGATGGCCGCAGAGCCACGCAAACGCTGAATCTCAACAACCGTAGGAGCAAAGCTTGCTCGCGATGGCGTCAGTCCAGCCATTCCGTGTAATCGTTCTTCGCGAGCTAGCTTTGCTCCGACGGAGGTGGATCGCCATCTTCTATCTATATTCCTAAAAGTTAGTGTATTAATTTTTTATACGCGTTTAGGGTATATGAACCGGACCACCGGACATTCTTGTTTATACGTCGCCGCCACCCGCGGCGCCCATGAGATGTGAGGTAGGTATGGTCCGGAACACAATCACCCCAGTGCAGATCGCCAGGGCATTGCGTGCAGCCAAGGAGCGGCGCTGATGTCCAGTCTGGCAGATGCAATCATTCAGAGTGATCTGGATGTCGCTCCGTTGTTGTTGCCCGCGCAAATCCTGCGCAACGATGCCCAGGCCATAAAGGCCGCCCATGAGCTGGCGCAAGCCGCCCGCGTGCAAGCGGCCAAACGCGACCGTCAGCGCAAGTTACCGTGGTCAGAAATCGAACAGTTCACCCGCAGCGGTCTGGGCAGTATTGCCATACCGCGTAAGTACGGTGGCCCGCAGGTTTCCTTCGTCACCATCGCCGACGTGTTCGCGATCATTTCGGCAGCCGATCCGGCGCTGGGGCAGATCCCGCAGAATCAGTTCGGCATTCTCAATCTGGTCTTGAGTTGCGCCACTGACGCGCAAAAAAAACAGCTGTTCAACAGCGTGCTGGAAGGCTGGCGCATCGGCAACGCAGGCCCGGAACGGGGCACCAAAAACACTCTGGAACTGACAGCAAGAATCACTGCAGACGCCGATGGATTTATCCTCAGCGGGCAGAAATTTTATTCGACTGGCGCACTGTTCGCTCATTGGGTCGCGGTCAAGGCGCTGAATGACGAGGGTAGACAGGTGCTCGCCTTCGTCCGTCGCGGGACGCCGGGGCTGCGCATCGTTGATGACTGGTCCGGTTTCGGCCAGCGGACCACCGCCAGCGGCACCCTTTTGCTGCACAACGTGCGTGTCGAGGCCGAGCTGGTCGTGGACAACTGGAAGATCAACGACACGCCCAATATTCAGGGCGCCGTGTCGCAGCTGATCCAGGCAGCAATTGACGCCGGCATCGCCCGGGGCGCCATCGATGACGCTATCGAGTTCGTGAAAACCCGCGCACGGCCGTGGATCGACGCCAAGGTCGAGCGCGCCAGTGACGACCTGTATGTCATCGCCGACATCGGCAAACTCAAAATCGAATTGCACGCCGCCGAAGCGCTGCTGCGCAAGGCCGGGGGCGTGCTTGATCAGGTCAATGCTGCACCGATCACTGCCGAGTCCGCCGCACGCGCTTCGATTGCCGTGGCGGAAGCCAAAGTGCTGACCACCGAGATCTCATTGCTGGCCAGCGAGAAGCTTTTCGAACTGGCCGGCAGTCGCGCCACCCTCGCCGAATTCAACCTCGATCGTCACTGGCGCAACGCACGCGTGCACACCCTGCACGATCCGGTGCGGTGGAAATATCACGCCGTCGGCAACTACCACCTGAACGGCACGTTGCCCCGCCGCCACTCATGGATCTGATGACCCGACAATTTTTACCAGAGCTCTGGAGAAATACATGACGCATTCTCACCACGTCGCGGTCATTACCAGCGACGAGCAAGCCTTGATTGTTGCCAGCGATCTGGCCGATGACTTCAAACGCGACAGCGCTCTGCGTGACCGCGAGCGGCGTTTGCCACATTCGGAACTGGAAGTGTTTTCCCGTTCGGGCCTGTGGGGTATCAGCGTGCCAAAAGCGTACGGCGGTGCCAGCGTTTCCAACGTCACGCTGGCCAAGGTGATCGCGCTGATCGCCCAAGCGGATGGGTCGCTCGGGCAGATCCCGCAGAATCATTTTTATGCGTTGGAAGTGCTGCGCGTTAACGGCAGCGCCGAGCAGCAAAAACGTCTTTATGCCGAAGTATTGGCCGGCCGGCGCTTCGGCAATGCGCTGGCCGAACTCGGCACCAAAACCGCCCATGACCGCATCACCCGCCTGACCCGCGACGGCGATGGATATCGCATTAGCGGCCGCAAGTTTTACGCCACGGGCGCGATCTATGCGCAACGTATCCCAACTTCAGTGGTGGATGAACACGGCGTGCAGCAACTGGCCTTCGTGCCCCGTGACAGCAAAGGGTTGACCGTCATCGATGACTGGAGTGGTTTCGGCCAGCGCACCACCGGCAGCGGCTCGGTGGTGTTTGAAGACGTGTACGTCGCTGCCGAAGACGTCATCCCGTTCCAGAGCGCTTTCGAACGGCCGACGCCTGTCGGGCCCTTGGCGCAGATTCTTCACGCGGCCATCGACACCGGCATCGCCCGCGCCGCGTACGAAGATGCTTTGCACTTCGTGCGCAGCAAAACCCGGCCGTGGATCGACGCCACGCATGAAAAAGCCACCGATGATCCACTGACCCTGAAGAGTTTCGGCCACCTGAGCATTCGCCTGCATGCGGCTGAAGCACTGCTGGAACGCGCCGGCGAATTCCTCGACAAGGCTCAGGCGCACACCAACGCCGAGACAGTCGCGGCGGCGTCCATTGCCGTCGCCGAAGCGCGCGCCATCAGTACCGAGATTTCCCTCGCGGCCGGCAGCACTTTGTTCGAGCTGGCGGGCAGTCAGGCAACACTGGCCGAGCATGGCCTGGACCGGCATTGGCGCAACGCCCGGGTGCACACCCTGCACGACCCGGTGCGCTGGAAATATCACGCCGTCGGCAACTACTACCTCAACGATGAAAACCCGCCGCTGCGGGGGACGATCTGATGGCTGATGCGAAAAAGAAGATCCTGCTCAATGCGTTCAACATGAATTGCATCGGCCATATCAATCACGGTTTATGGACGCATCCACGCGACACGTCGACCCACTACAACACCCTCGAATACTGGACCGAACTGGCGCAACTGCTTGAGCGTGGTCTGTTCGATGGGCTATTCATCGCCGACATCGTCGGGGTGTACGACGTTTACCAGAACTCGGTTGATGTGCCGTTGAAAGAGTCGATCCAGCTGCCGGTCAATGATCCGCTGTTGCTGGTGTCAGCGATGGCTGCCGTCACCAGACATCTTGGTTTCGGTCTTACCGCCAACCTGACCTACGAACCGCCGTACCTGTTCGCCCGGCGCATGTCGACGCTCGATCACCTGAGCCGTGGCCGGGTCGGCTGGAACATCGTCACCGGTTACCTCGACAGCGCCGCCAAAGCCATGGGCCTGAGTAAGCAGGTCGAACACGACCGGCGTTACGACCAGGCCGATGAGTACCTTGAGGTGCTCTACAAACTCTGGGAAGGCAGTTGGGAAAATGACGCGGTGCTCAACGATCCGAAGCAGCGGATTTACGCCCAGCCAGACAAGGTGCACAAGGTCGAGCACAAGGGCGAGTTCTATCAGGTCGAGGGGTATCACCTCTGTGAACCGTCGCCACAACGCACGCCGGTGCTGTTTCAGGCCGGCAGCTCCGACCGCGGTTTGCAGTTCGCCGGGCGGCATGCCGAGTGCGTGTTCATCAGCGCTCAGAACAAACCATCGACCAAGGTGCAGGTGGACAAGGTGCGCGCCAGCGCCATTGCGGCCGGGCGAAATCCTGAGGACATCAAAGTCTTCATGGGATTGAACGTGATCGTCGGCGCCACTGAAGAGCTCGCCTGGCAGAAGCACGCCGAATACCTCAGCTACGCCAGTGCCGAGGCCGGCGTGGCGCATTTCTCAGCGTCCACCGGGATCGATTTTTCCCAATACGCCATCGACGAGCCGATCCAGTACGTGAAGAGCAACGCGATTCAGTCGGCCACCAGACACCTGCAGAACAACGATTGGACCCGCCGCAAATTACTCGAGCAACACGCCCTCGGTGGCCGCTACATCACCGTGGTCGGCTCGCCCGGGCAGGTGGCCGATGAGCTGGAATCGTGGATCGCCGAGACCGGGCTGGATGGCTTCAACCTGACGCGGATCGTCACGCCGGAAAGCTATGTGGATTTCATTGAGCTGGTAATTCCGGAGTTGCAGCGCCGTGGTTCGTACAAGACCGCTTACGACACCGGCAGCCTGCGGGAAAAGCTGTTTCACGGCGAAGCGTATTTGCCTGAGCGACATACGGGCGCTGCGTTCCGCCGCTGAAACATCGCCAGCAAGCCGGCTCCTACAGGGGCAACGCGATCCCTGTAGGAGCTGGCTTGCCAGCGATGAGGCCCGTGCAAACACCCAAACTCTTACGCACTGACTGGAAAATACCCCATGAAAAAGACCCGCCTCTCTCACCCAGTCAAAGCACTGGCCTTGGCCTTCGGCCTCTTCAGTTCCATCACCTTCGCCGCCGACGCGCCGCTCAAGGTCGGCACCACTGCAGCCTTCGCCATCCCGCTGGAAGCGGCCGTCGAAGAAGCCGACAAACAAGGCCTCAAGGTCGAACTCGTCGAGTTCAGCGACTGGATCGCACCCAACGTCAGCCTCGCGTCCGGCGACATCGACGTGAATTATTTTCAGCACATTCCATTTCTGGAGAACGCCAAGACCGCCGCCAGGTTTGACCTGGTGCCCTTTGCGCCAGGCATCATCAACAACGTCGGCCTCTACTCGAAAAAGTACCAAAGCTTCGACGAGTTACCCGACGGCGCCAGCGTCGCCATCGCCAACGACCCGATCAACAGCGGTCGTGGCTTGCAACTGCTGGCCAAGGCCGGCCTGATCACGCTCAAACCGGGTGTCGGTTACAAGGCCACCGAAGAAGACATCATCGCCAACCCGAAGAACATCAAAATCCTTCAAGTCGAAGCCGTGCAACTGGTGCGCGCCTATGACGACGCCGATCTGGTTCAGGGCTACCCGGCCTACATTCGCCTGTCGAAGACCTTCGATGCCGGCTCGGCGCTGCTGTTCGACGGCCTCGATCACAAGGAATACGTGATTCAGTTCGTGATCCAGCCGAAGAGCAAGACAGACCCGCGACTGATCAAATTCGTCGACATCTATCAGCACTCCCCGTCCGTTCGCGCCGCCCTCGATAAAGCGCACGGCAAGCTGTATCAAGCTGGTTGGGAAAGCTGAGCATGACGGCTGCTATCCAACGGCGACTGGAGACTCCAGAGCCTCAACACGCGCGACAGACAGAACTGCACCCGGAGCTGAACCGAGCCCACGTGCGCTTCATTGGTCTGGGCAAAACCTACAACGGTCAACAAGGCCCCGTGGCGGCGTTACAGGGCATTGACCTGGCGATACAGCGCGGGGAAGTGTTCGGCATCATCGGCCGCAGTGGCGCGGGCAAATCTTCGCTGATTCGCACCATCAACCGTCTCGAACAACCGAGCAGCGGCCGCGTACTGATCGATCAAATAGACATCGGTGAGTTCGATGAAAACAGTCTGGTGAAGCTGCGTCGGCGCATCGGCATGATCTTCCAGCACTTCAATCTGATGTCGGCCAAGACCGTGTGGCAGAACGTTGAGCTGCCCTTGAAAGTAGCCGGAGTAGCGAAAGAAAAACGTGAAAGGAAAGTACGCGAGTTATTGGAACTGGTCGGTCTGGAATCAAAACATGAGGCCTACCCGGCGCAGCTGTCCGGTGGCCAGAAACAGCGCGTCGGCATTGCCCGGGCGCTGGTGCACGACCCGCAGATTCTGCTGTGTGACGAAGCCACCTCCGCACTCGATCCTGAGACCACGCAATCGATCCTCGGACTGCTGCGCGAGATCAATCAGCGCCTTGGTCTGACCATCGTTTTGATCACCCACGAAATGGCGGTGATCCGCGATATCTGTGACCGCGTGGTGGTGCTGGAACAAGGGCGCATCGTTGAGCAAGGGCCGGTGTGGCAAGTGTTCGGCAACCCGCAGCACGAGGTCAGTAAAACCTTGCTGGCGCCGCTGCAACACGCCTTGCCGGAGGATCTGCAGAGCCGCCTTCAGGCGCAACCGCCGTCGCCCGATGCGGGAGTCGTGCTGCGGCTGCGCTTCACCGGCAGTGCGACCGACGAGCCGGACCTGGCCGCACTGTTCGCGGCGCTCGGCGGGCGTGTGCGTTTGCTGCACGGTGGCGTGGAAAGGATTCAGGGGCATGCGCTCGGGCAGTTGTTGTTGGCGGTGACGGGTTCATCGCTCGCAACTGAAGCCTTGCGGCAGCGTGCGAGTCAATGGGCGCAACAGGTAGAGGTGCTCGGTTATGTGGTTTGATCGCTTGTTGCAGGGGTTCATCGATACCTTTTTGATGGTCGGCGTGTCGTCGTTGATCGCGCTGCTGGCGGGCATTCCACTGGCGGTGATCCTGGTCACCAGCGGCAAAGGCGGCATCTACCAAGCACCCGCGCTGAACCGCGCATTGGGCGCGTTCGTGAACCTGTTCCGCTCGATTCCGTTTCTGATTTTGATGGTGGCATTGATTCCGTTCACCCGGCTGATCGTCGGCACCACCTACGGCGTCTGGGCAGCGGTCGTGCCACTGACCATCGCCGCCACGCCGTTTTTTGCGCGGATCGCCGAAGTCAGTTTGCGCGAAGTGGATCATGGGTTGATAGAAGCGGCGCAGGCGATGGGTTGCCGGCGTTGGCATATCGTTTGGCATGTGCTGCTGCCTGAGGCGCTGCCGGGGATTGTCGGGGGGTTCACGATCACCCTGGTGACCATGATCAACTCCTCGGCCATGGCCGGCGCGATTGGTGCCGGCGGGCTTGGGGATATTGCTTATCGGTACGGGTATCAGCGGTTTGATAGTCAAATCATGTTGACGGTAATTGTGTTGCTGGTGGTATTGGTGGCGGTGATTCAGTTGGGTGGGGATCGGTTGGCTCGGGGGTTGAATAAGCGCTAGTCCACCGAGTGCCTGAGCATACACGAACGGTAATAACACTTTAGAGACAGAGTGTGCCTGCCCTTTCAAGATCTGATTATGCAGCACATAGCCAACTCGCGCGCGGTAAGTCTTAACTGCTCAGGAGACCGCTAAACAATTGGCTATCTGCAAGCCTGGCCTGATACAACTGGTTCATGCTATGTGCCGCAAATACCAAGCTGTCAGCATTTTCAGAGGCCATTTTGGCCCTCAGATCTGGACTCCTGTTAAAAAAATAAACGGCGGTATCAACATCGATACCCGAATTTACGCGACCAAAATGTTCTCCGACAGCGCTAATAAAGCTTTCGTGATCCAGCGTAAAGTCATTCATATATTCGACAACCATCCCGCCTTGCATAATGATTTCAGACACACCCTGCTCAGGAATATCAAATTGTGTTCGCGGTGGAGAAAGCCGCGACGCAATGGGACTCAAATAAAAATGATCTAACGCACCAGCCCCTATATTTGAAAACCTGTTCACTCTGTTTAAATGCAAAATTTCATGACCCAATATCATGCTCAGGGAACCGGCTTTTATATGATGAGTATTAAGAGCCACCCGACCATAAAAATCCTCCGTGGAGATGTGAGCCTGATATTTTGGGTTTCCCCTGTAAGCTAAAAACTTACCGTCCCCCCAAGCCCCCTGATACTCTTTTGCCATTTTCTGCCCTCGCGTCCAAGCGTCGAAAACCTTGCCGACAACATCCCTATAAGCAGGACCAAAGTACTGCTGCATAATTGTTTCGCTTTCCGCAAAATTGCTCTTAAGGGCTTCCTGTGCGCCAGAAAAAAAGCGCTCAGCTTCTAACAACTCTGCTTTGACAATGGCTCTCTGCTCTGTTTGGAGTTGTGTTAACCCACGAGCGACTATCACAGCCCCAACCGGAATGTTGCTCTCAAACCCATCATTCTCCCCTTCATACCAGTGCCCATCCACATCCTTTCGATTAACAGGACTATTGGAGACAAAGGTAAAAAGGTTGAGACCGTTCACAAGTCCGGCCGGGTCGGGGCTTAACCATAACTGTAGCCACGGCGCGTAATAGCGATATCCATAGTAATGAAGCCCCGTCGCATCCCGCTCCTTGCCCGAATAACGATGTGTTTTGTACTTCGCGGCCAATGCACTTTTCCCCGCCCAACAGGCCGTGCCGCCGAAGGCATAGTAATGTTCTCGCGTCAGCACGCCTGCTTCGTGATCCAGTTCCAGTGTGCTGGACCCGAGATGATCGCTAACGCTGTAACGCAGTTGATCGGTG
Organism: Pseudomonas sp. TMB3-21; assembly: GCF_054898145.1. Lineage (NCBI taxonomy): Bacteria > Pseudomonadati > Pseudomonadota > Gammaproteobacteria > Pseudomonadales > Pseudomonadaceae > Pseudomonas > Pseudomonas sp. TMB3-21. The sequence continues at coordinate 1,386,249 of NZ_CM142718.1, forward strand.
TGCGCGCCATCTGGCCAATGCAGAGCTCGAATGCTACAGCGTCCCGCGTCGACGCTGATCACATGGCGCGCTTCGCCGGCGGCCTGCCGATGGATTTCCAGACAGGGCAGATAACGCACTTCCATACGCAGGGTTTGATTGTTGGCCTGGCTGACATGCACTTTGCGCAGGCGATGACCGGGGCGGTCGTAGGTGTAGCACTCGTAATCGTCGGGCTCGTTTGCTCGCTTGACCAAGGTCACCCGGCTTAACTGATTGCGGCCGTCCCAGATCATGGTTTGTCCGCGTTGCAGCTCCCGTTGATTGCCGCAGGCATCGAAGCCGGAATCGATTTGCGCCTCGCCCGGCAGGGAACCGTCCTCCCGCTGCGCCAGGCTGCGGTTACTGCGGGCGGAGGTGAACATGGAGAAACCCGGCGCTGCGCTGTGATGACGGGTGATCAGGTTTCCTGCCGGGTCGTAATCGAAACGTTGGGTGTAGTTGCGCCGCTGAGCCGGGTCCAGCGGGGTGGGCAGCAAGTCCGGTAGCGCAGGCCCGTGGCTGGGTTGGCTCACCTCCCAGCCGCTGGCTTCGATCAGTTGATAGAGGCTGTCATAGCGGTAGCGGTTGATCGGGTCGATGCGCTGATTGTTGAAATGGGAAACGGGTTGGGACTGGTCTTCCAACTCGACGATGTTGCCTACCGGGTCGTAGCGGTAGTGCAGATCCTGCAGTGGTTGTTCATCGCCGATTTGCGCGATCAGCCTGATCAACCGACCGTCATCGGCGCTGTAGTTGGCACGTGTTACCACGCCATTGCCGGCGGTTTCGCTTTCGATCTGATCATGGGCGTTGTAGTGGATGTCGCTGATCAGCCGTTGAGGGTTTCCCGCCCCGTCCAGTAATAGCCAGTTCTCACGCAAATTGCCCGCCGCGTCGTAGCCGAAGGTCCGCTCATTACCCATGGCATCGGTCAGACGCTGGAGTTCGCCAGAGGGATTGAACGCGTAGCAGGTCACGAATGACTGCTCTTCCAGCAACCTGTCTCTGTCTTCTAACTGTAACGGCCAGTCGGGTATTTCGAGGTCGATGAGAAAGCAGCAGTTTTCAATCAACACCGAACCGGTCAGCCCGTAGTCGACGACTAATTGCGTGCTGGCCGGATTGTCATGACGGATCAGCCGTCCGCACTGATTGTGCAGCGTGAACGCTGGATCGGAGCCACCGTAGGCCAAGCGCTCCAGCACACGCGACGGTTCGCCGGCCGCCTGCTCCGCGACCTTGATCGGACGGCGTTGATCGTCATAATCGATGTGACGCTGACTGCCCCGCGCATCCCGGAATGAACACAGCGAGCCGGCCTGATCCAGCAGGCTCAACTGCCAACCGGCATCGACGCTGTCCGTCAACAATGGTTGTCCGCTCAAGCCGTGGACGGTGCTCAGATTCGGCTTGGGCGCTGTTCCCCACAATCGCGGGTCCCAGGTTTCAGCCATCCGCCCCTGAGCGTCGAAAATCTGCCGGGTAATGCGAGACTCAATGACGGCGTTATCCGGACGCCGACAGTAGGCCACGCTGAGGATCGCCAGCGAACGCGGGTCCATGGCCGTCAAGGTCGGGGTGTGAGAGTGGGCGTTCACGGTATCCACGGTCCTTCAAGGGTCAAGCAAGACTGAGCCGTTTCGAGCAGGACCGATACTGTAAGAAGTAACAGGTCGGTGGCTGTCAGCTCGCCTTCGCGAGCGGGCTCGCTCCCACAGAGGATCGTCGCGCACACAAATCTGGTGTGCGCTGGAGATCAACTGTGGGAGCGAGCCTGCTCGCGATTGGCTGCGCAGCAGCGTAGGTCTTGAGAGCGTATATTCTGCAAATCCCAATTGCCTGCGCAGCCGCCCCGATGAAACAGACCCCCGACGACCTCCAGCAGATCACCGCCACCACCCTCGGCCATTACAACTCGGTGGCCGAGGGGTTTCGCCAAGGGACGCGCGATCACGACGTCAGTCAGAACATTGATGCGCTGTTGCGGCATATCCACGGTGCGGCACCGTTCGACATTCTCGACTTCGGCTGTGGCCCTGGTCGTGATTTGCAAACGTTCACGCGCATGGGGCATCACGCAGTCGGGCTGGATGGCTCGGAGAAGTTTGCGCAGATGGCGCGCGATGACAGCGGTTGCGAGGTGTGGCAGCAAGACTTTCTGAAGCTGGATTTACCTGCCGAACGCTTCGACGGGATTTTTGCCAATGCGGTGCTGTTTCACATCCCGCGTCAGGAGCTGCCGCGGGTGTTGAAGCAATTGCTCGAAAGCCTCAAACCCGATGGCGTGTTGTTCAGTTCCAACCCCCGTGGCGACAATCAGGAAGGCTGGAATGGGCCGCGCTACGGCTCGTATCACGACCTGCAGGCATGGCAGGCATTGTTGACGGAAGCAGGTTTCGTCGAGCTGGAGCATTACTTTCGGCCGGCCGGGCTGCCGCGGGAGCAGCAGCCTTGGTTGGCGAGTGTCTGGCGTAAAGGTGTGAAGCCTTGAGATTTATGTCGCTTGAGCTGACGCCTTCGGGGGCAAGCCACGCTCCCACAGGTTTTTACGTCGTTCTCAAACTCCGAGGTCGACTCAAAATCTGTGGGAGCGTGGCTTGCCCGCGATGAGCGCGCAACGCTCGCCTTGCTTAAGCAGCGTCTTTCTTCGGCTCGCGAATCTTGTACCAAGCCACGTACAGCGCCGGCAAAAACAACAGCGTCAGCAACGTCGCAATAATGATCCCGCCAATCATCGCGTAGGCCATCGGCCCCCAGAACACTTCCCGGGCGATCGGAATCATCCCCAGGCTCGCGGCGGCCGCTGTCAGCAGGATCGGTCGACGGCGATGTTCGGTGGCCTGCAGCACGGCGTCCCACGGCGCGTAGCCGTCTTTCTCATAGGCATCGATCTGCGTCACCAGAATCACCGAGTTGCGGATGATGATGCCGATCAGTGCGAGAATCCCCAGGATGGCCACGAAGCCCATCGGCGTGCCCGTCGGGATCAGCGCCAACACCACGCCGATCAAGCCAAGCGGCGCGACGCTGGCCACCAGGAACATCTTCTGCACGCTGTGCAACTGGATCATCAGGAAGGTCGCCATCAGGAATAGCATCAACGGCACGACCTTGGCGATCGGCCCTTGGGCCTTGCCGCTTTCCTCGACCGTCCCGCCGGTAGCGACCTTGTAACCGACTGGCAAACCTTCGGCGAACTTGTCGATGGCAGGCTTCAGTTGCTTGACCAGATCGGTCGGCTGAATCTCGTCGCGCACTGCCGCCTTGATGGTGATGGTCGGCTTGCGGTCGCGGCGCCACACCAGTGGCTGCTCGAGTTCATAGCGCACCGTGGCGAAGGCGAGCAGCGGAATCGACGTGCCGCCCGGCGTGACGATCTGCAGGTTCTGCAAGGTTTCCGGCGTGCCGCGCTCTGCGTCGACCGCCCGCCCGACCACGTTGATCAAGTAGATATCGTCGTTGACCTGAGTCACCGGCGCCCCCACCACGATGCTGTTCATCAGGTTGGCCACGTCTTCCGACGACAACCCCAATTGCCGCGCCCGGTCTTGTGCAATGTCGATGCGCAGGACTTTACCGGGCTCGTTCCAGTCGTAGATGATCTCGCCGATGTGCGAGTTCTTGTCCAGTTCAGTGGCCAGCTCGATCGCGTGTTTGCGCACCTGATCGATGTCTTTGCCGCTGACCCGATATTGGATCGGCCGCCCAACCGGCGGGCCCATTTCCAGCGCTTGCACGTAGCTGCCGATGCCGACGAACTCTCTGCGCAAACGTTCGTTCAGGCGCGCGCTCAGGGCCGCTCGCGATTCCAGGCCTTTGCTGACGATGACCAGTTGCGCGTAGTACGGGTTCTGCAATTGCTGGTCGAGCGGCAGGTAGAAACGGATTGCCCCTTCGCCGATGTAGGTGCTCCAGCGCACGATGTCCGGGTCACCCTTGAGCGATTCTTCCAGCTTGTCGACAGCCTTGCGGGTTTCGGCGATCGAGGCGTTCTGCGGCAGATTCAGGTCGACCAGAATTTCCGGGCGGTCCGAGGACGGGAAGAACTGGTTCTGCACAAACTGCATGGAAAACACCGAGGCGGCGAACAGCGCGATGGTGATGCCGATCGCCCACCAGCGATTACGCATCGCCCAGAGCATGCCGCCGTTGAAGGCGCGGCCGATGCGGCCAGGCTCTTCGTTGTGCGGCTTAACCTTGGCGCTGAGGATGTGCACGCCGATCACGGGCGCGAACAGCACCGCGACAACCCACGACACCAGCATCGCCACGGCAATCACCGCGAACAGCGTGAAGGTGTACTCGCCCGCCGAGCTGGCGTTGAGACCAATCGGCACGAAACCGGCCACCGTCACCAGCGTGCCGGTGAGCATCGGGAACGCGGTCGAGGTGTAGGCAAACGTCGCCGCCTGTTCCTTGGTCTCGCCCATTTCCAGGCGCGTGACCATCATCTCGACCGTGATCATCGCGTCGTCCACCAGCAGGCCGAGGGCGATGATCAGCGCGCCGAGGGAAATCCGCTGCATGGTGATGCCGCTGTATTCCATGAACACAAACACCATCGCCAGCACCAGCGGGATCGAACACGCCACCACCAGCCCGGCCCGCACGCCGAGGCTGATAAAGCTGACGATCAGCACAATCACCACCGCTTCGAACAATGCGCTGGTGAAACCGCCAACGGCTTCTTCTACCACTTCTGCCTGGTCCGACACCTTGTGCACACCGACGCCCACCGGCAAGTCGGCGGTCAGTTCATCCATGCGCAGGTGCAGCGCCTTGCCGAATTCCTGAATGTTGCCGCCCTTCTTCATCGCGATCGCCAGGCCTATGCCGGGCTGGCCATTGAAGCGGAATTCCGGGGTTGACGGGTCGACGTAACCGCGACTGATTTCAGCGACGTCAGCAAGGCGATAGAAGCGGTCGTTGAGCCGCAGGTTGACGTTGGCCAGGTCTTTCTCGGATTTGAACTGGCCGGTGGTGCGCACGGAAATTCGCTCCGGGCCGGCCTCGATCACGCCCGCCGGGGTCACGGCGTTTTGCGATTGCAGGCTCTGCACCACCTGGCCCTGATCGATACCCAGTGCGGCCAGTTTGCGCGTGGAGAAATTCAGGTAGAGGACTTCGTCCTGTTCGCCGACCATTTCGACCTTGCCGAGCCCCGGCACTTCGCGGATCTCGGCGCGCACCTGCTCGACGTAATCGCGCAACTGACGCATCGACAAACCGTCGGCGGTGAAGGCGTAGACCGAGCCGAACACATCACCGAATTCGTCGTTGAACCCCGGCCCTTGCAGGCCTTGCGGGAAGTCACCGCGAATGTCGTTGATCTTCTTGCGCACCTGATACCAGATGTCCGGGATGTCCTCGGCGCTGGTGGTGTCGCGCAGGTACACGAACACCGTCGATTCGCCGGGGCGGGTGTAGCTTTTGACGTAATCGAGGGAGTCGAGCTCCTCGAGTTTTTTCTCGATGCGGTCAGTCACCTGCTTGAGGGTTTCTTCCTGAGTCGCACCGGGCCAGCGGGTCTGGATCACCATGGTTTTGATGGTGAACGACGGGTCTTCCTCGCGGCCGAGGTTCATGTACGAGAACACGCCCATCAGCAGCGCAACGAACATCAGATACCAGACAAACGACTGATGCTTGAGGGCCCACTCGGATAAATTGAAGCTCCCTTTCATTGCGGGCTTTCCTCGTCGATTTTCACTTTCTGGCCAGGTTTGAGGCTGTTCACGCCAGCACTGACAACGCGCTCGCCGGTTTTCACGCTGTTGGTCAACACGACGCTGCTGTCAGTGCGGCTGACCAGGCTGACGTCCCGTGGGGAAACGGTTTGCGTTTGCGGATCGACGACCCAGATGCGCGTCTTGCCGTCGACTTCCTGCAGCACGCTGATCGGTAATTCGATACGCGGTTTGATCGTCGAGCTGAGGGTCACGCTGATCGCTGTGCCCAGACGAAAGCCGGGCGGCGTGTCGGTCAGCGTCAGGCGCGCGCGCCGGGTGCGGGTGGCGCTTTGTGCCTGGGGTTCGATTTCGCGAACGATGGCCGTAGTGGTGATGCTCGGGTCGAGTTGCGCGGCGACCTGAAACACCACGTCCGTGGGCAACTGCTCAACCAGGGTGTCAGGCAGGTCGATCACGGCTTCCTTGATGTCCGGTTGTGCCAGGGTCACGACCTGCTGGCCGGCCGTCACCACTTGCCCGGCTTCAGCATTCCACGCGGTGACGATGGATTTCTGATCGGTGCGCAATTCGACGTAACCAAGCTGGTCTTTGGCCTGGTCGACGGCTGCTTTCGCCTGATCGAGGGAGGCCTGAGTGGTTTTCAGATCAGTCTGGGCGATGTCCAGTTGCGCCTGTGCGCCAACACCGCGATTGAACAATTCCTGCTGGCGGCGGGCGTTGGCCTGGGCGTTGATGAGCTGTGCCTGGATGCGGGCGAGATCGCCCTGGGCCGAACGTAACTGGTTCTGCTGATCAGTGGGATCGAGGGTCGCGAGCAAGGCGCCCTTCTCGACTTCGGCACCCACGTCGACGTTGCGACTGGCGATGCGCCCTGGCACACGAAAGCCCAGGTTGCTTTCATAACGCGCCTGGATGCTTCCGGCGAAACGGCCAAGGGTTTCTTCGTTCAAGGCCTCGACCTTGATCGACAATACCGGGCGCACCGGCTCCGGCGGCGCTTCCTCTTTCGAGCAGGCCGCGAGCATCAGGCCAGCGACCACCAACCACAGACGCTTCACGGCTGGTCTCCTTCGACAAGATCTTTATAGGTGTTTTCGGCTATTTCCACTTTCACGCCCGGGTGCAGCAACTGGCCGCCGGCGATCACAACTTTCTCGCCGCCCTTGAGGCCCTCGCTGATGACCACGTGGCCGGTCAGATAACGGCCGACAGTGACTGTATGCAACTGCGCCTTGCCTTCGGCATCCACCAGCCACACGGCCGGATCGCTGAGATTTTTGGTCAGCGCCGACCATGGCAGCTCAACCGCCGATTTGCCCGGTGTCTTGGCGGTGGCGCTGACCACCGAACCGAGTTGCATGCCTTGTGGCAAATGATCAAGGGTGACTTTGACTTGCACGGTGCCGGTCTGCGCTGACACCGCCGGGGTAATTTCCCGAACGGTGCCGGTGGTTTTGATCGCTGGGTTGTCCAGCAGGCTGACCTCCACCGTCTTGTCGGAAGGGGCTTCGCTCAACAGCGATTCATAGATGTTGAACACGGCGTCGCGCTCACCGTCCCGGGCCAGGCTGAAAATCGGCATCGTGGCCTGCACCACCTGGCCGACTTCAGCCTGACGCGCCGTGATCACGCCTGGCGCGTCGGCGATCAGCGCGGTGTAGCTCAACTGATCGCGCGCGTTGGCCAGCTGCGCCTGAGCCGCCGCCAGCGCACTTTGGCTGCTGCGCAACGCGGCCTGAGCGGAGTCGTATTCGCTTTTGCTGGTGTAGCCCTTGGGCAAGAGTTTTTCCTGGCGTACAAAAGCTGCAGCGGTTTGCTTGACCCGCGCCTGTTCGGCGGCGACTTGTGCTTGCGCAGAGTTGACGTTGGTCTGCAGGTCCTTGGGATCGAGTTTTGCCAGCACCTGTTTGGCCGTCACGCGATCGCCCACATCGACCATTCGCTGAATGATTTTGCCGCCTACGCGAAACGACAGTTCAGTCTGGACCCGCGCCTGGACATCGCCGGTGAGTGTCACTGAAGCGGCATAATCGGTGGATTTGACGGCTTGCACGAACACCCGCGGACGGTCCTTTTCGACCTGCGGTTTATCACCACACGCGGTAAGCAACGTCAGCAGGCTCAGGCCAACCACTGTTTTCAATCGGGGACCAGCCATGCAAACTCCTTTGCGTTGTACGGACGTGCCAGTGACGATACGACTGTGAGCTTAGAACAGGGTTCAACAGGCGCACAGGTTTGCTTAGCACTCTGTGAGAACGAGCCTGACGACCCATTTACAAGGAAGCTTCTCATGCTCAAAACGCTCGCGGTAGCCAATTACCGCTCGATCAACAAATTGGTGATTCCGCTGGGCCGATTGAATCTGATAACCGGCCCCAATGGCAGCGGCAAATCCAATCTCTATCGCGCGCTGCGCCTGCTGGCGGAAACCGCTCAGGGCGGTGTGGTGAATGCGCTGGCCCGTGAAGGCGGGCTGGATTCAACGTTTTGGGCCGGGCCGGAAAACATCACCCGGCGCATGCGTAATGGTGAAGTACCGATCGAGGCCACCGTTCGCCACGGCGTCAAACGTCTGCGACTGGGGTTTGCGGGTGAGGATTTCAGCTACGCAATCGCCCTTGGATTGCCAGAGCCCAGCCATTCGGCCTTTTCGCTGGACCCGGAAATAAAAAAGGAATGCATCTGGAGCGGCCCGTTTTACCGCCCCGCCAGTCTGCTGGTCGAGCGCAATGGCCCAATGATCCGTGCACGTGAAGGCCGCAGCTGGGAAGTGCTGGCGCAACACACACCGATTTTCGACAGCCTGTTCGATCAGGTCGGCAGCTTCCAGACATCACCGGAAGTCATGCAACTGCGCGAGTTCATTCGTCGCTGGCGGTTTTACGATCACTTTCGCAGCGACGCCGATGCACCGGTGCGGCAACCGCAACTGGGCACGCGCACTCCGGTGCTGCATCACGACGGACGAGACCTGGCTGCCGCGCTGCAAACCATCCGCGAAATCGGTGATCCCGAAGCCTTGCAACTGGCGATCAGCGATGCCTTCCCCGGGGCAAGACTGAACATCGCCACCTTGCAGGGCGGACGATTCGCCATCGAATTTCATCAGGAGGGTTTGCTGCGGCCCTTGTCGGCAGCCGAACTGTCGGACGGCACGTTGCGTTATTTGCTGTTGGTCGCAGCATTGCTGACGCCTCGCCCACCGTCGTTGATGGTGCTGAACGAGCCGGAAACCAGCCTGCACCCTGACCTGTTACCGGCCTTGGCGCGGTTGATCATTCGCGCGTCCGAGCAATGTCAGGTGTGGGTGGTATCGCATGCACGACGTTTGATCTCTGCTTTGCAGGAAGACCCGGAATGCAATTGCATCGTGCTGGAAAAAACCCTCGGCCAGACCGGACTGGTTGGCCAACGGCTGCTGGACGAGCCCGCGTGGTATTGGCCGGACTGAGGGGGTGCGTCACCAAGTCGAAGGACGACGACTATTTTCCCTTTCGTTGTAGGAAGACTCCTTTTTTCGTACAACCCCTCCTAGGACGCGCCGTTTTTGCCCAGACTTACCCGGTCAAATCCTCGCAAGGAAGAGAAAATGGCTGATGTAAAAGTGCCTCAGCGGTTGGACCCGCAGGATATCGTGAAGTGGTTGATAGCGTTGCGCAGAGCGTTGAAGGGCAGGATGGCCTGAACCTTTCAAGAAAAGAATCACACCCTCGGCAGCTCCGTACACCCTGTGTAGGAGCTGCCGAAGGCTGCGATCTTTTGCTTTGGATGCACACAATAAAAACGCCGACGCTATTGCTAGCCGTCGGCGTTTTTTTGGAGCGTTACTTCGCCAATCAGAACGCCGGCAATACCGCGCCGCTGTACTTCTTCTCGATGAAAGCTTTCACTTCAGGGCTGGTCAAGGCTTTGGCCAGTTTCTGAATCGCAGCGCTGTCCTTGTTGTCCGGACGCGCCACCAGGAAGTTCACGTAAGGCGAGTCGGCGCCTTCGATGATCAGCGCGTCTTTAGCCGGGTTCAGGCCCGCTTCCAGCGCGTAGTTGGTGTTGATCATGTCCAGGTCGACTTGATCCAGAACACGCGGGAGCATGGCGGATTCCAGTTCCTTGAACTTGAAGTTACGCGGGTTCTTGGCGATGTCTTTTGGCGTGGCCAGGGCGTTTTTCGGATCTTTCAATTCGATCAGGCCAGCCTTCTGCAGCAGGATCAACGCACGGCCACTGTTGCTGCCTTCGTTCGGGATGGCAATGGTCGCGCCGTCTTTCAGCTCAGCCAGGGACTTGACCTTTTTCGAGTAGCCGCCGAAGGGTTCTACGTGAACGCCGATCACGGTCACCAGATTGGTGCCTTTGCCTTCGTTGAAGCTTTTCAGGTACGGCAGAGTCTGGAAGTAGTTGGCGTCCAGACGCTTCTGATCAACCTGCACGTTCGGCTGAACGTAATCGGTGAACACTTTGATTTCCAGGTCCACGCCTTCTTTGGCGAGGGCTGGTTTGATCAGTTCGAGAATCTCGGCGTGCGGAACCGGAGTCGCCGCAACCACCAGTTTTTCGCCAGCATTAGCCAGACCCGCAGTCAGGGCAGCCGCCAATGCGGTGAACAACAGAACCTTTTTCATGCAGTGTCCTTATCGAATATCACGGTCGTCATCGACGACGGCTTGTTTAGTACGAGTGCCAGTGAAGTGCTATCGCTGGCGTGACGCGGACAATACCGGGATTTTTTATTCCGGAACAATATCTTTTATTCACTTCCATATTCCATTTCGTTCGTACAGCGAGCGCTAGTGTTGTAGCAGTTGCCGAAGACTGCGTTTCCATTCTGCTCAAACAGCGAGAGACTCCGTCGTAGCAGCTGCCGAAGGCTGCGTTCGACTGCGCAGCAGTCGCAAAAAGGACATTTGAGTTCTGTGCAAAAGCGCAGCGTCCAGGTTACGAGCGCTTCGCACTCGGACGCAGCCATCGGCAGCTGCTACAGATTTTGCGTCAGCTTTTCCAGCAAATGCTTCAACTCGGATCGCTCGGTTGGCGTGCCATTTTTGATTATTTGGGCAACCTGCTGTTCGATTTGCAGCCGCGAGGCCAGAGGCTCAGGCAGATTCAAATGCGCCGGCAGGATCTCGTCCCCGGTACTCACCAGCAATGCAAAATGAATCACGTTTTCCAGCTCTCGCGTATTGCCCGGCCAGCTGTGCTGCTCAAGTACCTGCTGCGCCGCATGGCTGATCAATGGCACCGGCAGAGCGAGACGCTGGCTATAGATGCCGAGAAAATATTCGGACAGCGACAGGATATCGCCGACACGCTCGCGCAATGCCGGCAATTCGAGCTGGCCTTCTTTGAGGTAGTGATAAAGGCGCTCATGGAATTTCCCGGCGGCGACCGCTTGCGCCAGGTCGATACTGGTGGCGGCAACCAGACGCACGTCCACCGGGCTAGGTTGATGGGCACCCACGCGGGTGACTTCGTGATTCTCCAGGGCCGTGAGCAGTTTGACCTGAATCAGCAGCGGCAAATCGCCGATTTCATCCAGGTACAACGTGCCGCCGTTGGCCGAACCAAACCAGCCCGCGCGACTGCTGGCCGATCCGCTGTGACTGCCAGCCGCGTAGCCGAACAATTCGGCGTCGGCATACGTCGGGCTGATCGCGCCGCAATTGACTGAAACGAACAGCCCGCCGCGATCACTCGCACGATGAATGTGCCGCGCCAGCAACTCTTTACCGGTGCCGGTTTCGCCGCGGATCAACACCGAAATCGAGCGCAGTGCCAGTTGCTCAAGCTCCTGGCGCAATTGCCGCGAGCGCGGATCGACGAAAACCAATGCTTTGGCGCGAATGCTCAGCGGGCTTTTTTCTGCATCGGGAAAGGTCAGCAGTGGCTGACCGAAGGCTTCAAAATTCATGGCAGGCTCCCGCCCGAAACCGCCGGCAGACGGGGGCGTTTAGAAAAAAATGATGCTCAAGCGCGACGCAGGGCGTGATGTTCCATGCGATGTTGCAGACGATAGAGGTAGGCGAAACCTTGCTCCCACCGCTGATGCCCGGACTTCACATTGATGTGCCCGGCGCCCGTGAGAATTGCCGCCTCGGCGCCCCAATTACGCGCCAACTCCAGCGCACGTGGCGCACTGACTGCACTGTCGTTGTCGGAGCTGACGACCTGGCTGGGGAAAGGCAAAAGATCGCTCGGGATTGGCGCGAAGTTGCGCAGGGCCGGCGCGCACGCCGGACGCTCGACATCCGCCGGCGCAACCAGCAGCGCACCACGCACCTGCCGCAAAAAATGCGCAGGAGCACTCGCGGCCCAATGCGCAACGGTGATGCAGCCCAGGCTATGGGCGATCAGGATCACCGGGGTGCTGTCGGCGGCAATGGCTTCGGCGAGCGCGGCGACCCAGTCTTCACGTCGCGGTGTCAGCCAGTCGTCCTGCTCAACCCGTGCGCTGTTCGGCAGATTGTTGTGCCAATGGCTTTGCCAATGATCCTCCGGCGATCCTTGCCAGCCCGGCACAATCAGGTAGCGAATTGATTCGTTGCGCATGGGGAGCTCTCCTGCTGCGTGTCTGTTCCTGGCCGAGTATAAAGACGAGAGTTATATCCTCTAAGGAATAAGAAGCTATTTATTAAGACCCATAAAGAATATAAGCAGCTGCAAAAACTGTAGGAGCTGGCTTGCCAGCGATAGCGTCTCCACTGACTCTCATCGGGTGTCCAGGCACCCGCCATCGCTGGCAAGCCAGCTCCTACAGGGGTTGTGATGGGGATTGGAAAGCAGAATAAAAAAAGGACCGCACCCTGCCAAGGAGACGGCCCCGGAAAACTCAATGTTTCGTGTGATCAATCTGAAGCGACAATCGCATACCAATCGATATCCTTTAAAGGAATATTTAATTCGATTAATAGATCACGATGGCATAAACAATCGACACTGCAGCGCCTTAAGCGTCCAACGCTGGCATTCAACGTAAAGGCTGTTTGGGTCAGATTGATGACGAAACCCTTGAGCATCCTTTCTATGTTCATCAACCAGAGGCGACTGGCATCTTCCGGGTAACAGGAACGTCCTGCTGCACAAACCGATTCGCCCGTCCAAACGTGCCGAAATCATTAAACCGCACGCCCATCTCGCGCATTACCTTATGCGCTACCGGCACGGTCATCTGGCGAATATAAAACGGCTCTTTCACCACAAAATGATGAATCCCATGGCTGCTGCCAAAATTGAAGCAGAACGCCTGCAACGGCCACATCCACCACGGGTTCAGCACCTGGGTCTGCTGGATCACGTTGCCCGGCTCGACGTCGCCGTAGTAGTGCATGTTCGAACTGACAAAGTGCAGGCAAAAAGTGCGCAACACGTTCGGCCCGATGATCACGACAACAGCAATATCGATCACCAGCATGACGGACAGTGCGCTAGCCGACCAGTCAATCGGAACACCCAGTAACCAGGCGACACCGTTGGCCGCGTGGAACCCGAGGAACACATACCATGCGCCCCAATGCAGCAACGCCAGCGGCGCATAAACCTTCAGTACGCGTTTGCAGATGCTGAGCTTGTGCGCCCAGGTTTTCGCCCGCAGCATGCGGATGAACGCCGACATCAGGTTGTCGCCGACCATCAACAATCGCGCAAATCCCCAAGGCTCGCCATTGGTGATGGCGCGCTCTTCCATGTCCGCTTCAGTGCCGGAGAATTTGTGATGGTTGAGGTGCAGGTGCCGGCGAATCCACGGGTTGATCGTGCTTGGCCGCGCCAGCCAGACCAGGCCCATCATCAAATTGTGCGGCACGCGCTGCTTTCTAAAGTACATGCTGTGAATCAGATCGTGTTCCAGCTCGTGGGTCAGCGAGGCGAAGAACGCGTTGAGCAACAGGCACATCCACCACGCCATGGAACCGTTGATGTAGAGCATCGCCGAAGCAATCATGCCGGCCAGCGCGAAAGCTAGAATGCCCGCGCCGATCGCATCCTGATGATTGAGAACCGGGTAGCGCTGACGTAATTCCACGCCTTTGGCCAGCACCACTTCGCGAATATGCGCAGATCGCTGTGCTGCATTCAGTCGCTGGGGACTTGCAGAAGTACTGTCCATGCTTCCATCCTCTGGTTATAGGTGTTTGCATCCTGCCGTGTGAACCGGCAAACCGTGGTAGCCGTGAACGCCAACCTGTTGACCGGAAGCGCCAATCAGTATGACTGAACCGACCTCCCTCGCCAGCTGGACCCGTGCCTTGCGCAAGCAACTCGATGCGCTGGGCCTCGACAGCACCGACCTGTGCCACCAGGCGGGGCTCGACTCGCAATTGATGGACGACCCTAACGCCCGTTATCCGTTGTCGGGCACCACGCGTTTGTGGGAAATCGCGGTGAAGGTCAGTGGCGATCCGGCAATTGGCTTGCGCGTGTCGCGTTTCGTCAGTCCCACCACCTTTCACGCACTGGGCTATGCGTTGGTCGCCAGCGCCAGCCTGCGCGAAGTATTTGAGCGCATCGTGCGTTATCACCAGGTGGTCAGCGATGCCTTGGAACTGGAGCTGACGCGCGGCGACGACCGCTACCGTTTTCACCTGAAAATCCCGGCCGGTAATCCGGCACCGGCGTTCGAGGCGATTGACGCGTTCAGCGCAATCTACGTGCGCACCTGCCGCAATCGCCTCGGTCGCGACTATGCACCGCTGGCTGTGTATCTGCGCCGCCCGGAACCTATCGATGCCCACCAATGGCACAAAGTCTTCCGCTCGCCAGTGTTTTTTGCGGCCGAGGAAGACTGCCTGGAATTCTCGCTGACGGACTTCGAGAGCCATCTGGACGACGCCAATCCGGAACTGGCAGAACACAACGAAGCCGTGCTGAAACGCACGCTGGCCCAGCTCAAGCCGTTGACCTGGGAACGCAAGGTGCGCGACGCAATTGAAGAGCAATTGCCGGAAGGCGAACCAAGCGCCGAGCACATTGCCCAGACTTTGCACCTGAGCTTGCGCAGCCTGCAACGGCATCTGGCGGACGAAGGTTGCCGCTTCGATACGTTGCTCAATGAAAGCCGCGAGAATCTCGCGCTGGTGCATTTGCGTGATCTGCAATGCTCGTTGAGCGAAATCAGTTATCTACTCGGGTTTGCCGATACCAGCAGTTTCAACCGCGCGTTCAAGCGCTGGACGGGGATGACACCGGGGCAGTTTCGGGATGGGTTGCGGTGATTGATCATAGAGATCTAGTGCCTGATCTGCCCCATCGCTAGCAGGCTAGCTCCCACAGGGATCTCGGTCGGATACAGACAGGCTGATCAGTGTGGGAGCTAGCTGCCACATTTGAACTTCAGTAAACCCAAACTATGCACTCGATGGAGATCCCTGTGGGAGCCAGCTTGCTGGCGATGAGGCCGGTCAATCCAAGACAAAACCCAACCCGAACACCGTGCCGGTCTGATCACTGCTCACCCGCACCCGCCCGCCATGCAACCCCATGATCGAACTCACGATCGCCAACCCCAAACCGCCTGAATCACCTGGTTCTGCCCGCGAAGGATCGACCCGGTAAAACCGGTCAAACACTTTACCCAGATGCTCTGATGCAATGGCCGGGCCGACGTTGTGCACCTCCAGCCAACACATCCCCGAGTCATCGCGCCGCTGCAACGTAATGACGGAACCAGCATCGGCGTGCCGTACCGCGTTAGCCAGCAGATTGCCAAGCGCGCGCTGCAGCAACAACTGATCCGCCAGCAATTCACCGGACAGGGCGTTTTGCAAACCAATATCCCGATCATCAGCCAGCGCTTCAAAGTAATCGCAGAGTTCATCGCCGACGCTGGCCAGGTCCAGCACGCGCAAATCAAGCGCGCGTTCGGCCTGTTCGGCGCGGGCGAGGAACATCAGGTTTTCCGCCATGCGTTTGAGCCGCTCGAACTCTTCCATGTTGGAGGCGAGCACTTCCTGATATTCCGCCGCGCTGCGCGGTTGATTCAGCGCCAGGCCATTGCTGCCGACCAAGTTGTGCAGCGGCGTGCGGATTTCATGCGCGAGGTCGGCCGAGAATTGCGACAGCCGTTGAAAGCCATCATCGAGCCGGGTCAGCATGCCGTTCAAGGCGTGTACCGGCTCGTGCAGTTCCGCCGGAATGCCGGCCGCCGGCAGCCGTTGATCAAGACTGCGCAAATCGATGCCACGCACCGCTTCACTCAGCTGCCGTAGCGGTCGCAAGCCGCGGCGCAACAGCATCAGGCCCAATGCGAAGGCCAGCAATGCGCCCAGGCTGACCGCCAGATAAAGCTGCATCCGGTAACTGGCGAGCATCTGCTCACGCTCGCTCAATACCTTGCCAGCGACCACCGTCAATGCTTCGCCGCTGGGGCCTCGGGCCTGCCCGGACAGCAACGCCACCGCCGCACCGTCCGGCGCTTGCCAGGTGATGACGTCGCTGCGTTGAGGCGCCCGCTCGGGGGCAATCGCGTCCAGGGCCGGAAGCTTCTGCTGACGCGGGTTGATGCCAATGACGGTAGAGCCATCGGCCCGCGTTACACGCAACAAACTGTCCTGATTGCCGAGCATGTTCTGGTACAAACGCGGCCGTGCCTGCAAGGCGCCAAGGCTGTCACTGTCGGCGAGCAGCGCGCGCACTTGCTCCAGGCGACCGAGTAACGCGAGGTCGTCGCGATAGGCGATTTCCGAGGCCAGCGAACGGTAGAGGAAAACCCCGATCACGCTCAGTACCAACGCACAAACGGCGGCGAACGCCAGCGCCAGCCTGAAGGCGATGGAATTAGAGCGCATCGTCCGGTGCTTCCAGTTGATAGCCGACGCCGCGCACGGTATGGATCAGCTTCGGCATGTAGGGATCGTCGACCTTGGAGCGCAGGCGGCGCACTGCAACTTCGACCATGTTGGTGTCGCTGTCGAAATTCAGGTTCCACACCTGCGAGGCAATCAGCGTGCGCGACAGCACTTCACCCTGGCGACTGGCGAGCAATTGCAGCAGGGTGAATTCTTTGTTGGTTAGGTTGATGCGTTGCCCGCCGCGACTGACCCGGCGGCGCAAGACGTCAATTTCGAGGTCGGCGATGCTGTACGACTCGGCTTCGCGCATCGGCCCACGCCGCAGCAAGGTGCGCACGCGCGCGAGCAATTCGGCGAAGGCGAACGGCTTGAGCAAATAATCGTCGGCGCCGAGTTCGAGGCCACGAACGCGGTCTTCGATGGCATCCTTGGCTGTCAAAAACAGCACCGGCGTCGCTCCGCGCTGGCGAATCAGCTGCAGCAATTGCCAGCCGTTCAAGCCTGGCAGCATTACATCAAGAATGATCAGGTCATATTCCTGCTGCTCGATAAAGTAACGCCCATCGAGTCCATTCAGCGCCACGTCCACGGCAAAACCCGACTCGCCCAGGCCCTTGGCCAGGAAGTTCGCGGTTTTGGCTTCATCTTCAACGACCAGCAAACGCATGGCACACCTCGATTATTCAGACGTACAGGCTAGGCGTCTTCGGCCCCGTTGCCCATTACAAACTTGTAATCCTGCTGACGGGGTTCTGACGGGAATGGCTGGGTAAGGTGGCCACCTCGACTTACGGAGCCTGGCCATGCTGTTCAAAACCCTCGTCACAAGCCTTGCACTCGGCCTCACCGGTAGCGCGTTTGCCGCTGCCGAATTGCCTCGCCACGCCGACCTTGATCTGCGCACCGCCAGATTGCTGGCCGACGCCACCCTGGCCAATTGCACAGGAACCGTCTCAGTGCTCGATCGCGGCGGCAATCTGTTGGTGACCCTGCGTGCCGACGGCATCGGTTCGCACAACACCGCCGCCAGCCAACGCAAGGCTTACACCGCGCTGTCGACGAAAACCCCGACCCGTCTGTTTGCCGAACGCGCTCGCAACAACCCGGAAGCCGCCAACCTCAACACCCTCGACGAATTGCTGTTGCTGGGCGGCGGCGTGCCGTTGTTTGCCGGCGATGAACTGGTGGGCGCGCTCGGCGTAGCCGGCTCCGGCGGTGCCGAGCAGGACGAAAATTGCGCCATCAAAGCGGCTGACACCGTCGGCCTGTCGATCAAAAAATCCATCTGAGGAGTTGCACCATGAAAACCCTGCGCATGACCCTGGCCGCCATTGGCCTTAGCAGCTTGTCGACGCTGGCCCTCGCGGCCGGCAACCCTTTGAGCGTGCACGTGCTCAATCTGGAAAACGGTTTGCCTTCACCGGGCATCAACGTGACCCTGGAAAAACACGTCGGTCAGAACTGGCAGCCGCTGGCTGAAGGCACTACCAACGAACAGGGGCGCATCGCCGAATTGTTCCCGGCCAAACAGGCCTTTGAAGCGGGGCAATATCGCGTGGTGTTCAAGACCGGCGAATATTTCAAGAAGACTAAACACGAGACATTCTTTCCGGAAATTCCGGTGATTTTTGAAGTGAAGCAGACGGATCAGCACTACCACATTCCGCTGCTGTTGAGCCCTTATGGGTTCTCGACTTATCGCGGATCGTAGGCCCGCTTCTACGGCAGAGCGGTACTGAGTGTCAGGATGTCGCCAGTACCCTCAACCGCTCGGCATCCACGATTTCTATCTCGCCGTACTTGAGATGAACGATGCCTTGGGCCTGCAGATCGTTGAGCAGCTGGTTAGTCGTCTGCCGCGACAGCGAAAGCATCGACGCCAGCTGCTCCTGGGGCAATTGCAGGACGCGGCGTGGTGGATCGATTTCGCCGTAACCCTGCGCAATCATCAGCAGTCGATGGGCTAATCGCGCCGAGGCTGGCCGCAAACTCAGTTGTTCGAGACTGATGAAGGTCAGGCGCAGTTTCTGGCTCATCAACAGTGCCAATTGCCGCCAGTGAACGGGCTGCTCATCCAGCAACGCCAGCAGTGCATTTTGCGGCACATGCAGCAAGGTGCATGGGCCCGCAGCGAACGCATCATGAGTTCGCGGCTGACCGTCGAACAAGGAAATCTCGCCAAACCAGTGCGGCGCTTCAACCACACTCAGCAAGGCCTCCTTGCCTTGCTCGCTCACCGCGCCAATGCGCACCGAACCTTCAAGTACGGCGTACAGCCCGCACGGTGAGTCACCGCGCTGGAACAGTCGCTGACCCGACACCAACTGCCGGACCCGCGCAGCCGTGAGCAGACTATCCTGTAAAGAGTCAGGCAAATGGCTGAACCACTGCCCCGCCATCAGGCGCGAACGCCAGAGCTGCATGCCCAAATGAAAACTCCTGGAGATTGTCGCCTGGCTGACAGAGCCAAATCTGCACCCGGGGCATGATCCATCACCCTACAGGAGGAATAACAATGAAAAGCCTCGTTGACCATCTCAGCCAATACGCCGCCTACCATCGCGACCCGCGCAATATTGCCACGCATTTTGTCGGCATTCCGCTGATTGTCGTGGCCGTGGCCGTGTTGCTCTCGCGTCCGCAGTGGATGGGAGGATGGCTGTCGCCGGCCATGCTGGTGGCGCTGGCGTCAGCGTGGTTTTACCTGCGGCTGGAGCTGCGTCTTGGCCTGCTGATGACCGTATTGTTGGGGCTGTGTGTCTGGGCCGGCCAGGTACTCGCGCAGCAAAGCACGCTGGTGTGGCTGGCGAGCGGTCTCGGACTGTTTGTGGTGGGCTGGGCGATTCAGTTTGTCGGGCATCACTACGAAGGCCGCAAACCGGCGTTTGTCGATGACGTGACCGGGTTGATTATCGGGCCGTTGTTTGTGGTGGCGGAGCTGGCGTTTTTACTGGGTTTGCGGCGTGAGTTGAAGGAGCAGATCGAGGAGCGGGCGGGTGGGGTGCGGGTTAATCCGCGCCGGGCCGCGGCGTAGATCGCCTTCGCAAACAAGTCGGAGCGCCGAACAGTCGCTTCCACAGGAGAACTTGTGAACCACACAAATCCTGTAGGAGCCGGCTTGCTGGCGATAGCGGTGTAACTGGTGCACCGCGTTATCGTTAATCGCCAGCAAGCCGGCTCCTACAAGATCAGATGTTGGCCACTTTCTGCCAGACCTTCGGCTTGAAGAACAACGTCTCACCCTTCGCCAACCCGGTCAGGCTGTCGTGATCCTTCACCACTTCCGCTTCGATCAGTTCGCTCTGCCCTTCCACCTTCAGCGTCACTCGGGTCGTCGCGCCCAGCGGTCGAATGTCGCGCACTTCAGCCGCGTGGTGATCTTCCAGTTCATGGCGCGACAGCGACACTTCGTGCGGGCGGAACAGCACGTGGTTGTCTTCGCCCAGATGCAGACGATTCGAGTCACCAAGGAAGTGATAAACGAAATCGCTGGCCGGACTTTCGTAGACCTCGCCCGGTGAGCCGATCTGCTCGATCACGCCCTTGTTCATCACCACGATACGGTCGGCGACTTCCATGGCTTCTTCCTGGTCGTGGGTCACGAACACCGAGGTCAGGTTGATGTCCTCGTGCAGCCGCGCCAACCAGCGGCGCAGCTCTTTGCGGACCTTGGCGTCGAGTGCACCAAAAGGCTCATCGAGCAGCAAAACCTTCGGCTCCACCGCCAGTGCACGGGCCAGCGCGATACGCTGGCGCTGACCACCGGAGAGTTGCTCCGGGTAACGGTCCGACAGCCAGTCCAGCTGCACCATGTTCAGCAGTTCGTGGACTTTCCCGGCGATCTGGCTTTCGCTCGGGCGCTGGTTTTTCGGCTTCATGCGCAGGCCGAACGCGACGTTGTCGAACACCGTCATGTGGCGGAACAACGCGTAATGCTGGAACACGAAGCCGACGTTGCGATCACGCACGTCGTGGCCGGAAACGTCTTCGCCGTGGAAGACGATGCTGCCCTGATCCGGCGTTTCCAGACCGGCGATGATCCGCAGCAGCGTGGTCTTGCCGCAACCCGACGGGCCGAGCAGCGCGACCAGTTCGCCGCTCTGAATGTCCAGGCTGATGTTGTCCAGCGCCTTGAACGCGTTGAAATTCTTGCTGACGTTACGCACTTCGATCGACATGAATTATTCCTCCGCGGCGCTGGCGCGCAGGCGGTTAATACGATTTTCGCTCCACTGCTTCAGCAGCAGGATGAAGAGCGCCATGATCAGCAACAGGCTCGCCACGGCGAACGCGGCCACGTGGTTGTATTCGTTGTAGAGGATCTCGACGTGCAACGGCAAGGTGTTGGTCACCCCGCGAATGTGCCCGGAAACCACCGACACCGCACCGAACTCACCCATCGCCCGCGCGGTACACAGCACCACGCCGTAGATCAGGCCCCATTTGATGTTGGGAACAGTGACGTGCCAGAACATCTGCCAGCCATTGGCGCCGAGCAGGCGCGCAGCCTCCTCTTCCTGGGTGCCTTGTTCCTGCATCAGCGGGATCAACTCACGCGCCACAAATGGCACGGTGACGAAAATCGTCGCGAGCACGATACCCGGCAGGGCGAAGACGATCTGGATGTCGTGATCTTGCAGCCACGGTCCGAACAAACCTTGCGCACCGAACATCAGCACATAAACCAGACCCGCGATGACCGGCGAGACCGAGAACGGCAGGTCGATCAGGGTTACGAGGATACTTTTGCCACGGAACGAGTATTTGCTCACACACCATGCTGCGCTGACCCCGAACACCAGGTTCAGCGGCACCGAAATCAGCACGGCGAACACTGTGAGCTTCAATGCGGACAGTGCATCCGGCTCGAAGATCGCCGTGAAGAAAGCACCGACCCCCATCTTCAAACCTTGGGATACGACGATCACCAACGGCAATAGCAAAAACAGCGCAAAAATCAGCCAGCCAAGCCCGATCAACACGCGACGCGATGAGGCACTGCCGCGGCGTGAAGCGTTGGAGGAAGCAGCAGCAATAGACGATTGGGACATGATTGCGCCTCCTTAGGGGGTTTCGATGCGCCGCTGCAGCAAATTGATCAGCAGCAACAGAATGAAAGAAACCACCAGCATCAGTACACCGATGGAGGTAGCGCCGGTGTAATCGTACTGGTCGAGTTTGACCATGATGAGCAGCGGCAGAATTTCGGTTTTCATCGGCATGTTGCCGGCAATGAAAATCACCGAACCGTACTCGCCGACCCCACGGGCAAAGGCCAAAGCGAAACCGGTCAACCAGGCAGGCAGCAGCGCCGGCACCAGAATATGGCGGAAAACCTGCCAGGGTTTCGCACCCAGACACGCCGCCGCTTCTTCCACTTCACGGGGGATATCGGCCAGTACGGGCTGTACGGTACGTACCACGAATGGCAGCGTAACGAACGTCAGCGCAAGCGTGATGCCGAGGGGGGTATACGCGATCTTGAATCCCAGGTCGGCCGCGAATTGACCCACCCAGCCGTTCGGTGCGTACAGCGCGGTCAGGGCGATACCGGCCACCGCCGTGGGCAATGCGAACGGCAAATCGATCATCGCATCGATGATTTTCCGCCCCGGGAAGGTGTAGCGCACCAGCACCCAGGCGAGCAGCGTGCCGATAATGCCGTTGATGATCGCGGCACACAGCGCGGTCCCGAAGCTCAGCTTCAACGCCGCCAGCACACGAGGCGCCGAGATGATCGTCCAGAACTGATCCCAGGTAAGTTGAGCGGCATGCACGAACATCGCCGCCAGCGGTATGAGCACAATCAGGCTGAGGTACACCAAGGTGTAACCCAGCGTCAGCCCGAAGCCGGGTATGACGGGGGAGATACGACGCGACATAAAAGTCCTTGGTTGAGAACGCGCAAAGCCCCGATGGTCAGTCCGGGGCTCGTTGATGGCTAATGCAGATTACTGCGCCTGATAGATCTGGTCGAACACGCCACCGTCATTGAAGAATTTCGGCTGAGCGTTTTTCCAGCCGCCAAAATCCTTGTCGATGGTCACCAGTTCCAGCGTCGGGAACTGCTGGGCGTACTTGGCGGCCACATCCTTGTCCCGTGGACGATAGAAGTTTTTCGCGGCGATCTCCTGTCCGGCCGGGCTGTACAGGTGCTTGAGGTACGCTTCGGCGATTTCGGCGTTGCCTTTCTTCTCGGCGTTCTTGTCGACCACTGCCACTGGTGGCTCGGCGAGGATCGACAGTGAAGGCACGACGATGTCGAACTTTTCCGCACCGCCGTCTTCTTTCAAAGCCAGGAACGCTTCGTTTTCCCAGGCCAGCAACACGTCGCCCTGACCGTTGTTGACGAAGGTAATGGTCGAACCGCGAGCGCCGGTATCCAGCACTGGAACGTGCTTGAACAATGTCTGAACGTATTCTTTGGCCTTGGCTTCGTCGCCGCCGTTGGCTTTCAGGCCGTAGGCCCACGCCGCGAGGAAATTCCAGCGCGCACCACCGGAGGTTTTTGGGTTCGGTGTAATCACTTCGACGCCGCTTTTGGTCAGGTCGCCCCAGTCCTTGATGCCTTTCGGGTTGCCCTTGCGCACCAGGAAAACGATGGTCGAGGTGTACGGCGTGCTCGCTTGCGGCAGACGCTTCTGCCAATCCGTCGGCAGGGTCTTGCCGAGCTTGGCGATTTCGTCGATGTCACCGGCCAGCGCCAGAGTCACTACGTCGGCGCGCAAACCATCAATCACCGCCCGGCCCTGCTTGCCGGAGCCACCGTGGGATTGCTGGATTTTCACGTTGTCGCCGGCGTGGTCTTTCTTCCAGAAATTGACGAACTCAGCGTTGTATTCCTGGTACAGCTCGCGTGTCGGGTCGTACGACACATTAAGCAGCTCGTAATCCTTGGCAACCGCAGAACCCGCAAAGAAGGCACTGGCCAGCGCGGCCAAAGCGAAATGACGAATCGACAACATGGTGAAAGCTCCTGGAATTCTGGGTGTATTAGCTTTTTTATGGTGGCTGAAATGGGGTTGCCTCAGCTCGGCTTGGCACCTGGGTTCTGCAGACGGAATTTTTCCTTGCGCTCGATTTGCACCACCTGAGCGTTATGCACAGTGATCTCCACCGCGCCGAAGCGCAGATCGCGCAAAGCACTCTGAATTTCACGCAAAATGGTGGCTTCGTCTTGACCGTCAACGCTACGCAGGGATGCGCTCATGGGCTGCTCCTTCAACTGAGAGATCGCCCGGCAGTGGGCGGCACTGCTTGCGGCGTGAGAGCAATATAGATAAGCGCGGTTATTCTTAAAAATACTATTTAAGAATGTTTATATAACCAAAACTTAAGTCTGTTAACTGGGATGGACTTGCGGCGTGCGCCTGACTTCACCGCTGGCCGGCCCCATGTGGCGAGGGAGCTTGCTCCCGCTGGGGTGCAAAGCAGCCCTGAAAATCTTGCGTCCGCTGCGCAGCCGAGCGGGAGCAAGCTCCCTCGCCACAAAAACCGCTTGTTTACTCAATCACCAGTAGCCGATCCCAATCCAACTGCTCAGCCGGCACCGGCCGGCCAAACCAGTACCCCTGCCCCAAATCACAACCCTGCTCGAGCAGGAAACCCGCCTGTTCGACCTGCTCAATCCCCTCGGCATGCACTTGCATGCCCATGCTTTGCGCCAACGCGATGATCACCCGGACAATCGCCGCATCATCCTCATCCCACGGCAAACCGGCGACGAAACCCTGATCGATCTTCAGCTTTTGCACCGGCAAGCGTTTGAGCCGCAGCAGCGACGAATAACCGGTGCCGAAATCGTCGATGGCCAAGCGCACGCCCAGTTCGCGCAATCGATGCATTTGCTCAAGCGCTACTTCCGGGTCATCCATCACCGCGCTTTCGGTAACTTCCAGCTCCAGGAACGCGGGCTCCAGCCCGGTCTCCTGCAGCACCTGCGCTACCTGCTGATACAGCTCCCGCCGCGCGAACAGCCGCGACGAAACATTCACCGCGACAAACGACAACACCACGCCGGCCTGCTGCCACTCACACATCTGCTGACAAGCCTGACGCATCACCCAGGCATCAATTTCCGCAATCAAACCGGTGCGTTCGGCGATAGGGATGAATTCTGCAGGAGACACCAATCCACGCTGCGGGTGCTCCCAGCGTACCAACGTCTCGACGCCGATCAGACGGCAAGTCTTCAGGTCATGAACTGGCTGGAAATACACGCGCAGTTCATCCTGCTCGAGTGCACGGCGCAATTCGAACGCAGTCTCCACCCGTTGCTGCGCGTGAGCGGTCAGCTCCTCGGTGTAAAGCGCAAAGCCGTTGCGCCCTGTGCTTTTCGCCTTGAACAGCGCCGAGTCTGCGTTGCGCAGCAGCTGTTCGGCATTCAACGCGTCGCCGGGGAACAGACTGATGCCGATGCTGGCATTAATGAACAGAGCATGCCCCTCAATTTCAAACGACTTCTTGAGGGCGTCGAGAATGCGTTGCGCCAACGCTGGCGCATGCCCCAGTTGCGGGCAACTCTCGGCGAGTACGGCAAACTCGTCGCCGCTCAGGCGCGCGAGGGTTACGCCGGGGTCGAACAGCGTGGACAGGCGCTCGGCAACCGCTTTGAGCAGCTGGTCGCCAATGGTGTGGCCGAGGCTGTCGTTAATCATTTTGAAATGGTCGAGATCGACCAGCAGCAGCGCGCAGCTGCGCTTGTGGACCTGCGCCGAGGCCAGTGCCTGCTCGGCGCGGTCGGTGAACAATAGACGATTGGGCAGATCAGTCAGTGGGTCGTGATGGGCCAGGTGCTTGAGCTCGTACTCGGAATCCTTGATCGCGCTGATGTCGGAAAAAACAGCAACGTAATGACTGACGTGCCCTTGGTCGTCATGAATCACGCGAATGGTCTGCCATTGCGGGTAAATCTCGCCGCATTTACGGCGATTCCAGATTTCCCCGCTCCATTCGCCGGCATTGTCCAGTTTCGTGAACATCGCCTGATAGAACGCTAAAGGGTGATGCCCTGATTTGAACACGCTGGGTTTCTGGCCGAGGACTTCCGGACTCTGGTAGCCGGTGATCTGGATGAACGCCCGGTTGACGTGGACAATCACGCCGTTTTTATCAGTCACCAGCACCCCTTCACGGGTGCAATCGAATACGGCGGCGGCCTGGCGCAAACGCTCGCGGTCATCAGCCCGGTCCAGCAATCGCGCATCGACTTCCAGGAAACGAAACAAACGCGCCCGAGTCAGAAAGATCAGCCCGGCAGTGAGCACCGCCCAGGCATAACCGTTGATCAGTTGCCATCGCAACAGCTCGAGGGAGCTATCGAAGAAACTGTTCAATAAATGGCCGCTCAATTGCAGCCAAATGAGCGAAATCAACAAATACAGCAACGCGGCTCGCAAGGCATCGCGATTAGAGGCAGACATACGGCAGTCCATGTCCCTACAAAAAAGACGGAATTATAGAGTAAAGAAACATTCAGCCACTCTTATCTGAAAGGGTGACTGGTTTTATCTGTTGGCTCAGTGATAATGCAACGGCTGTTCTACACTTTTTGAGGGCCCAATAGCCTATGTGGTACGAAGGTTTTCTCGGCTTGTCGCCTTGGTCACTGGTGGCAGTCACCTTGCTCATGACCCACGTCACGATTATCGGCGTCACGGTTTATCTGCATCGCTATTCAGCCCATCGCTCGCTTGAGCTGCATGCCGGCCTGAAACATTTTTTCCGCTTCTGGCTGTGGTTGACCACGGCGCAGAATACCCGCGAGTGGACCGCCATCCACCGCAAGCATCACGCCAAATGCGAAACCGTTGATGACCCGCACAGCCCGGTGATCAAAGGTTTGTCCACGGTGCTGCGCAAAGGAGCCGAGCTGTATCGCTCCGAGGCAGAGAACCCGGAGACCCTGCGTATCTATGGCAAGAACTGCCCGGAAGACTGGATCGAGCGCAACCTCTACAGTCGTTTTCCGTTGCTCGGCATTGCGATCATGGGCGTTATCGATCTGCTGCTGTTCGGCACCATCGGCATCACTATCTGGGCCATTCAGATGATGTGGATTCCGGTCTGGGCCGCCGGCGTGGTCAATGGCTTGGGCCATGCCATCGGCTATCGAAATTTCGAATGCCGCGATGCAGCAACCAATCTGGTGCCGTGGGGCATCCTGATCGGCGGCGAAGAACTGCATAACAACCATCACACCTACCCGAATTCGGCAAAACTGTCGGTGA
Organism: Pseudomonas sp. TMB3-21; assembly: GCF_054898145.1. NCBI lineage: Bacteria > Pseudomonadati > Pseudomonadota > Gammaproteobacteria > Pseudomonadales > Pseudomonadaceae > Pseudomonas > Pseudomonas sp. TMB3-21. The sequence goes on from NZ_CM142718.1 coordinate 1,412,970, forward strand.
AAAAATGGGAGTTCGACCTCGGTTGGGCGTGGATCCAGGTCTTCAGCTTTTTGGGGCTCGCCAAGGTTCAGCGGGTTGCACCGATTGCCCACCGTGTTGAGGGCAAGGGCAGCCTGGACATGGACACCGCCATGGCCATCCTCAACAACCGTTTCCAGATCATGGCTCAGTACCGCAAGCTGGTTATCGCGCCGCTGGTCAAACAGGAACTGGAGAAGGTCGATCACTCGGTCCGCCACCAGTTTCACCGAGCCAAACGTCTGCTCTCGCGCGAAACCAGCCTGCTGGATGACAAGCACCATCTGCGCATCCAGACCATGCTGGAGCACAGTCACGCGCTGAAGGTCATTTACGAAAAGCGCCTGGCCTTGCAACAGATCTGGCTCAAGACCAGCACCAACGGTCACGACATGCTCGCCGCGATCAAAGACTGGATCCAGGAAGCTGAAGCCAGCGGTATTCAATCCCTGCGCGACTTCGCCGACCAATTGAAAACCTACTCGCTGCGGCCGGCTGCAGTCTGACGCCGTTGATCGGTGCGCCCCGCACAGGGGCGCCCCGTTCAGGAACTTCGTTACAAATCGCCTATCTCAAAGACACTTCGCCACCACGGCGGGCTTTGCTGTAGCCGCTGTCGAATGAGCGGCACATCCTTTGAGATTTGTGTCGATGGTCAACAAGAACCCGCAAGACTCATCTTTACCCCAGTGGCCTGAAGCCGCACAAACCTTGATGGCGTTGATGCACGCCCAGGGTGAAGTGGCTCGCCTGAGTGAACGCGAACAGCTTTTCAGCTCCCTGCTGGTAAGCGTCAACGCGGTGCTTTGGGCGTTCAACTGGGAAACCCGTCAAATGATCTACGTCAGCCCCGCCTATGAGCGTATTTTTGGTCATTCCGTAGGTCAGTTGCTGTCGGACTACAACCAGTGGCGCGACAGTATTCACCCTGATGATCTGGACTACGCCGAGCGCAGTCTGGCCGAAGTGCTGGACAAAGGTGCGGTCGAAGACCGCGAGTACCGAATCATCGATGCCAACGGACAAATTCGCTGGCTCAGCGACAAGTGCTTTATCAACCGTCAGGCCGAACCAGGCAAACCGTTGATCATTGTCGGCATTGCCGAAGACATTACCGAAAAGAAGCACATGGAATCCGAGTTGCATCGCTTGGCAACCACCGATGTGCTGACCCAAAGCAGCAATCGCCGGCATTTTTTCGACTGCGCGCATCGCGAATTCGACCACGCACGCCAGCACGGCACGCCCCTCGCCTTTTTGTTGCTGGACATTGATGATTTCAAGAAGATCAACGATACCTACGGCCATCCAGAGGGCGACAACGTGCTACAGCGGATTGCGGAAACGGGTCGCGAAACGTTGCGCCGTGGCGATGTGTTCGGGCGCATTGGGGGTGAGGAGTTTGCGGCGGTTTTCCCAGGCTGCGCGCCCGATATGGCGCTGCAAGTGGCCGAACGCCTGCAAAAGGAAATTCAGCGGTTGAGCTTCAGCCATGACGGCGAGCCATTCGGCATCACCGTCAGCCAGGGCCTGACCAGCCTCACTGCTGAAGACGAGAACGTAGAAGCGCTGTTCGCTCGGGCGGATGCTGCGATGTATGAAGCCAAGCGTCAGGGAAAGAACCGGATTGTTGCTGTCTGAGCCGATAACTTTTTACTTTTTGCGCAGCCGCATCAACTCCGGCAGACCGATTTTCAGCAACCGGGCCGTGCGGCTCCTGGCCAGCACCTCGATACCTTCATGCTCAGTCAGCAGTGCCAATTGTGCGGCCATGTTCATCACTAAAGCCTCGCGCGAATACACCCCACCACCCAGCTGATACACCGCTGCAATCAACTCACGCAACTCCAGCGGCAATCGCCAGCGCGTGCGTAATTCCGAGCCGTAACCTGCGCCGAACTCGGCCAGCGCATTGCCGACCTCCTCCCGCTCATCCAGCTCGCCGCCTGCCTGCTTCCATTCCTGTAAACAACGCAGCAGGGCCAGATCGCCCAGTCGGTGCAGCATGCCTGCGCAATAACAACGATCCTGATCAAGGTCCAGCAAACGCGCCAACTTTCGCGCATATTCGGCAGTGTGCAGCGACAACTCCCAGTAACGCTCGGCGTAATCCGCCAGGAAAGGATCGCTCAGACGCGCACTGCGCTTGAGCGCCAACCCCAGAATCAGATTCATGCTCTGCCCGGAGCCCAGGCGATGCAACGCTTGAGACAATGTCTGCACGGCCTTCCCATGGTGCTGCGCAGCACTGTTGGCAGCCGCGACCAGCACAGCGGTGATCTGCGGATCGGAACGAGTCTCATCGTAAAGCTTGGTCAAATCGAGGCCAGCAGGATTGAGACTGCGCTGGATCGCCCGTTGCACGTCCATCATCAGCGGCGCACCGTCGGTGATTTCACGTCGACGCTCCAGGTAAACCGACAAGGTCATGCCCGCAGCCAGCGCTGGCACCGCACAGAAAACCTCCTCCCCCGCATTGAGCAGCAAGCCTTGCAAACGCTGCGTCAGGCCCTCCATGTTCAATGGTTTGGTCAGATATGCCGTGGGTGCCAAGGGCAAGGCTTCGCGCACGCTGGCGCTGTCGTTACGACTGCTCATCAGGATGAAGGGCAATGGCGGACTGCGTTTGCGCTGACGAACGCTGCGCAGAACACTCAAGCCATCCACGCCGGGCAATTCCCAATCAACGATGACCAGGTCATACGAATTTTCCGCCAACCGCGCCAGCGCTTCGTGGCCATCGGCGCACACGTCCAGGCGCGCGTCACAGCGCACGTTGAGCAGCACTTGTTTGAGCAGGTCGCGCGACCAGGGATCAGCCTCGGCAATCAATACCCGGGGTAAAGCAGGCAAAACAACGGCAGTCATGCAGCAAGCTCCCTCTCAATGCCTGCACCTTAGCCAATGCTGGCCATGCAAGACAGCACGAGTATTTCCGGGATACAAAAAAACCCGCCGAAGCGGGTTTTTTTGTAGATCAGCTCACACATTCACCGAACTAAAAATCACAGCTCGGAGAAGCACACTTCGATGATCGCCAGACCTTTGTCCAGCTGCTCGTCCGGGGAAGTCAGCGGTACCAGGACGCGCAGAACGTTGCCGTAAGTGCCGCAGGACAGCAGGATCAGGCCCTTGTCGCGCGCCTTGGCCACAACAGATGCAACGGCAGCAGCGTTCGGCTTGTGGCTATCGCCGTCGACGAACAGCTCGACCGCGATCATCGCGCCCAGGGCACGCACTTCGCCGATCACCGGATACTTCGACTGGATGGCTTTCAGGCCAGTGACCAGACGCTCGCCGACTGCCTTGCAGCGGTCAAGCAGGTGTTCTTCTTCGAACACTTCCATCACGGCCAGGGCCGCGGCGCAAGCAATCGGGCTACCGGCGTAAGTGCCGCCGAGACCGCCTGGAGCAATGGCGTCCATGTATTCAGCCTTGCCACACACACCGGCCAACGGGAAGCCGCCAGCGATGGACTTGGCGAAGGTGGTCAGGTCGGCGCTAACGCCCATCTGTTCCATCGCGAAGAAAGTGCCGGTACGGCCAGCGCCGGTTTGCACTTCGTCAGCGATCAGCAAGATGCCATGCTGGTCGCACAGTGCACGCAGTCGCTTCATGAACTCTTTAGGCGCGACGTAGAAACCGCCTTCGCCCTGCACCGGCTCGATGATGATCGCAGCGATGTCGCGCGGCTCGGCATCGTTCTTGAAAATGCGTTCGATGCTGGCGATCGAATCGTCGACGCTCACACCGTGCAGTTCGTTCGGGTAAAGCGCGCGGAACACGCCGCCTGGCATCAGGCCCATGCCGGCCGAGTAAGGCACGACTTTACCGGTCAGGCCCAGGGTCATCATGGTGCGACCGTGGTAAGCGCCGGTGAATGCGATCACGCCGGCGCGGCCAGTGGCGGCACGGGCGATCTTCACGGCGTTTTCAACGGCTTCGGAACCGGTGGTAACCAGCAAGGTTTTCTTGGCGAAATCGCCGGGTACCTTGGCGTTGATTTTTTCGCACAGTTCTACATACGGTTCGTACGCCAGCACCTGGAAGCAGGTGTGAGTCAGCTTGTTCAGTTGCTCGGTCACGGCAGCGATGATTTTCGGGTGCAGGTGGCCGGTGTTCAGTACAGCGATACCGCCGGCGAAGTCGATGAACTCGCGACCTTCAACGTCGGTCACGGTAGCGTTCTTTGCCGATTCGGCGAAGATCGGGTGAATCTGGCCAACACCGCGCGGTACAGCGGCTTCACGGCGTTTCATCAGGGAGGCGTTAGTCTTGCTCATAAAGTCCTCATTCGCCGCTCATCGGGCGGCGTGATTCAAGGAAATGCGGCGCGGAAGCCACTGCAGCAGCATACGATGATCGACTGCTGCAGCGTTCTCGGCCACAGAGAAATTACGGTTGAAACGCAGAAAGGGTCAGCGCTCTCGTGCCCTTTCCGCTTAAAGCCATGCCTTGCCGAGCTGATCAGATGCCCAGGCAGAGGTATTTGATTTCCAGATAGTCTTCGATGCCGTACTTGGAACCTTCACGGCCCAGGCCCGACGCCTTGATGCCGCCGAACGGCGCGACTTCGTTGGAGATCAACCCGGTGTTGACGCCGACCATACCGTATTCCAGGGCTTCCGCCACGCGGAACACACGGCCCAGATCACGTGCATAGAAGTACGAAGCCAGACCGAACTCGGTGTCGTTCGACATCGCGATCACTTCGGCTTCGTCTTTGAAGCGGAACAGCGGCGCCAATGGGCCGAAAGTTTCTTCCTTGGCCACGGCGGCGTTGTTCGGCACGTTGGTCAGGATGGTCGGCTCGAAGAAGTTGCCTTCGATGGACTTGCCGCCGGACAGCACAGTGGCGCCTTTGGAAACCGCGTCGGCGATGTGTTCTTTGACCTTGGCCACAGCTTTCTCGTCGATCAGCGGGCCAGTGGTGGTGCCGTCTTCCAGACCGTTGCCGATCTTGAGCTTGGCCACTGCCACTTTCAGCTTCTCGGCGAACGCGTCGTACACCGAATCCTGAATGTACAGACGGTTTGCGCAAACGCAGGTCTGGCCGTTGTTGCGGTATTTGGAAATGATCGCGCCTTCAACGGCCTTATCCAGGTCCGCGTCGTCGAACACGATGAATGGCGCGTTGCCGCCCAGCTCCAAGGATACTTTCTTGATGTCCTTGGCGCATTCAGCCATCAGCTGACGACCGATTTCGGTCGAGCCGGTGAAGGACAATTTACGCACGATCGGGTTGCTGGTCAGCTCGCTGCCGATGTCGCCGGCACTGCCGGACACCACGCTGAACACGCCATTGGGAATGCCGGCACGCTGAGCCAGTTCAGCCAGCGCGAATGCGGAAAACGGGGTTTGCGAAGCAGGCTTGAGCACCATGGTGCAACCGGCGGCCAGGGCTGGACCGGCCTTGCGGGTGATCATCGCGGCAGGGAAGTTCCACGGGGTGATCGCTGCGGTCACGCCGATTGGCTGCTTGATCACGATCAGGCGCTTGTCTGGCTGGTGACCTGGAATCACGTCGCCGTAGACGCGCTTGGCCTCTTCGGCAAACCACTCGATAAAGGACGCGGCGTAAACGATTTCGCCTTTGGCTTCGGCCAATGGCTTGCCTTGCTCCATCGTCATCAGACGCGCGAGGTCGTCCTGGTTTTCGATGATCAGCTCGAACCAGCGACGCAGCTTGTTCGCGCGGTCCTTGGCGGTCAGTGCACGCCAGGCCGGCAGCGCTTTGTCAGCGGCTTCGATCGCACGACGGGTTTCGGCAGCGCCCATTTTCGGCACAGTGCCCAGAATTTCGCCCGTTGCCGGGTTGTTGACTTTGATCGTCTGACCGTTGTCCGCATCGACCCAAGCGCCATCGATGAAGGCTTGCTGGCGGAACAACTGGGTGTCTTTAAGCTGCATGTCGGCTTTCCTTAACAGCACCGCGGCACGCGCGGAGCAATTTATGATTGTAGAAAGGCGCCTTTTAGGCTGCCGTCAGGGAAATCATTCACCGGGCTGAAGCACATAAATAGCGCACGGATTGGTCTCGTGCGGTTCAGCACCCAGACAAGAGCGTTTGAAATCTCAAACGAATCCTAGGATCAAAGGGGGGTAAAGGACAATAGCCTGTTCGAAAAAAAGAACGAAAACGGCGCATTTGCCCAAATTTTCAGATCAGCGTAGCAAAGGCAGGTTACGCTTCGAGAAAGCGCTGTCGATTCAGCAGCATGGACGCCCGCAGTGCATATGAGTATCATGGCGCCCGCTTGCACCAGTAGCTCAGCTGGATAGAGTACTGCCCTCCGAAGGCAGTGGTCGTGGGTTCGAATCCCGCCTGGTGCACCATAATTGTGGAAACGAGAAAGCCTCAGACTGAAAGGTCTGGGGCTTTTTTGTGGGTGTTGTCTCGTCCTGAATAAGGTTTGCACTTTCTGGCTTCTCATCAGGATGTTGCGACGGCAGTGCTCAGGCATGCACCTCACGATCAAGCACGTCCGCTACCCACTGATTGATACTCTTGTGAGCGAGCTGTGCTTTAACAGCGACAGTTGCATGGAGTGCTGGCGCTAAACGCAGACTGAGGTGGCCAGAATAGGGTTTTTGCGGCGTGCGGTCGAGCTTGGCGCAAGTCTCCAGATAATCAGTGACGGCCTCTTCAAACGCAGCTCGAAGCTCTTGCACCGACTCGCCATGAAACCCGACGATGTCTCTGATACCAGCAATGTGGCCGACAAACAGGCCGTCTTCCTCACTGTATTCGATGCGGGCGGCATAGCCTTTGTAGTTCATTACGCTCATGGGGTGACTCCTGCTTGTTCAAGGAAAGCCCGAGCATCACGAACCTGATAGGGCTTTGCTTCTTTGTCCGGGTGTGGCCGGTGGAAGGTGGCGATCACACCGTTCAGCTCAAAGCGCACACGCGACCCATTGCCTTCAACGGTCTTGGCGCCAGCGGCACCGAATAGAGACTCAATACGTGCCCACTCCAGCCCGGAAGGGGTCGGCCGTGAGAATACTGCTTTCAGAGTGCTGAGCTGTTTATTGTTCATGGTATGAAATTATGATACCGCGGAGAAGAAAGCAACCGTGGATACTGAGTCATCGGCCCTGTCCGACATAGGGGAATATGCCAAAGCTGCTGAGTCAGGGCGGACCACGGCAAAATGATATGGGAGAGGGAAATGTTTTTAGAGTTTACGGGGTTCTCGCAGGCGACGACGGAGACAATTCGATGGGACGTAAGCTCTGAATTTGAGCGAAACCGCAAATGCGACATGAAATTCTTGCGTTCGATAAGAAAACCGAGCAATTGGTTTTTACCATTGATATCCCTGCCGACCACCTCGGTGAACTGACGGAGCTGATGGCCTAGACAGAGATCGAAGACTCCATCTACGAATACGACCTTTCACCAGAGCAGGTGAGTCGCCTTGAAAGCATGATCGGAAGAACTTTCAGTAATCCTGATTACATCTTTCAGCTGTCCTGTTCCGCTTGATGGATAGCTTGGGGAGTCCTTCGGTATTAAGTGCTCATCTGCGCTCTGACAATCGCCGTTGCTAGTTCGCCTGACGTCCTTGGTTGCATGACACCCGCACAATACTCTTCCGCCGTCGCTGCCAGTTCAGCGACCGGGCTTGGTAACCCGAGAGTTGAGCGCAACAGCGCCTCAATCAGATATGCATGCGTTTTTTATGCCCGCAATTTTGCGTTATGGCGGCTGTGCGTGGGACGTCTTAGGGCGTGCCGGATTCCTTGACTCCCGGTTTACCAACCTGCGCACAGCTGCCACCCATTCGCTTGGTAACGAAAAAGTGGCAGTTCCACGTCAAGGAGCTAGACCATGCGCACTATAAATCCGTACAAAATTCGCATCATTCCCCAACGCGATCCTAAATCGCAGTCCCACCGCACCTCCCTCAACGGAGGTGGCAAATGACCGATCCTTACAGCTCAAAACCATTGGTTTAACACCCGCGCTCTATTGCTCGGATCAGGTGGTGTTTCACGTCACTCGCGGTGTGCCTCTTGGCGACGCGTTATCCATGGCTTCCGACTTTCTGTTCCTCGCCAAAGAATTGTCCAAAGACGCTGCCTACGACAGGGAAAGTGATCGTCATGCGTGGGCTGCGCATTATCTGACGGCGTTGAGTAACGCGTTGGTTGATGATGTGGTGAAAGTACTGACGCGAGGGCCAGCGTCGCGGAAGGAACAAGCCACCGAATAGCGGCAACCCATCCTTCAAATTGCGGATCCTGATTGGTCGAGATCCGCAATCTGAAAGAATAGCCAAGTGATGCGTTGCTCGCTTCAATGCCATCAACGAGCGCGTGAAGCTTTGCGAGCACCGTTTCGGCAGCTTGCTCCTGGCGGCGTTTCGAATCGAGACTAAAGGGCGATGCGTTTATTCAGAAAGAACGCGTTATCGTTAACGTCCATCGCGAGCAAGCTTGCTCCTACAAGGCGTAGCGCTCACCCGACAGGCTGGCGTTTGCCGCTGAGGCCATCTTTCACTCAGTCGTCCAATCAAACTCATCGTAATCATCCGCGTCGTCCTCGACTTCTTCCTCGTCAAGAACGTCGTCCTCAAGTGCTTCTTCCGCCTGCTTCGCCAGCAGAAACTCCTTGCGACTCTCAGTAATAGCTCGCCGCAAGTCCTGACCCTTTTCCGGGCAGTTGAGCATTTGGGCGATGCGATCGATTTTTTTTGCCACGGCATCCTCCAACGCGTCAGCTATAAGCCCGATAGTGCGCGCTTCGAGGGCTGATGCCAAATGGCGGCGCGCGGGTTTATTCACTATTCAGCGGTGATAACGCCGCACCACGCTGCTGTTTCTCAGCACATGCCCTTTGATTTTTTCCATCAGTTGCGCGCGGGTCAAACCGGCAGGCAATGCCTGCGGGGCAAGGTCCAGAGCATAGAGCTGAATAATGTAATGGTGAGAGCTATCACCCACCGGTGGGCAGGGGCCGATGTAGCCCGTGCTGCCTTTGCTGTTGACACCCGCAGCACCCTCGAAGGCGGACTTGGCGCCCACACCAGCCGGAATCTGCCGAGTCGTTGGGGGGATGCCGTAATGAATCCAGTGATCCACGCCAAGGCCTTTTTGACCATCCGGGTCGTGCATGACGATCGCGTAACTCAAGGTACCGGCAGGGCCGGCGTTCCAGGCCAGGGCCGGGGACTGATTCTTGCCGCCGCAGCCGTTCGCGTCGCTGGCCGCTACCGAGGTAAACAGCCGGTTGTCGGAGACACCGGGCATGCTGAGCGTGAAGCGTTCTTGGGCCTGTGCTGGAAATTGCACGCAAAAAACGACAGCAACCGCCGCCAGCCAAGGGTTCAAAAAGAGGGGTCGGGTCATACCGGAGCACCTTGTGCGGGTGAGGCCGTGGTCGGCGTGCAAACTATAGCCGGACCGTTCGTACGGTGGCAGTGGCAATTGGCTGAACCTCCCGTCAAGCATTCAACTCTCAAGTTAAACGCCTGACTGGAGAGCAATCATGGCCCTGCACCGCGTCGCACGTTACGCCAATGTGCCCGAAAACCGTGGCCTGGAAGTCAGCATCGGCGAAACTAAAATCGTCCTGCTGCGGGTCGGTGATCAACTGCGCGCTTACCAGGGGCAGTGCCCGCACGCTGGAGCGCCGCTGGCCGAAGGTGCGTTGTGTCACGGTCGGCTGGTTTGCCCCTGGCACAAAGCCGCGTTCCGGATCGAGGATGGTGCCTTGTGTGAGCCGCCGTCGCTGGACAGCCTCAAGCGTTACCCGCTAGAGCTGCGCGACGATGAGATTTGGGTCGACGAATATCCACTGCCCAATGCTCACACTCCGCCGGCCGATGATGACCGGACCTTTGTGATCGTAGGAGCGGGCGCCGCAGGCACGGCATGCGCTGCCGCGCTACGCGAAAAAGGGTTTGGCGGCCGGATTCAGCTGGTCGATCGCGAGCCCGAGGCCGGTTACGACCGCACGGTGCTGAGCAAATTTGTGATCGCCGGCGAGATGCCTCCCGACGAGGTGTCGCCGTTGCGTGATGAAGACTTCTATCGTCAGCAACGCATCGACCGTATCAACGGTGAAGTTGCAAAACTCGACGCGGCGACTCGCACCGTCCACTTGAAAGACGGCCAAAATCTTACGTATGACGCGGCCGTCCTCGCTACCGGTGGCACGCCAAATCCATTGAAGCTGCCCGGCGCCGATTTGCCGCAAGTGTTCTTGCTGCGTTCAAAAGATCAGGCGCAGCAAATCCTCGAAGCCGCCAAACCCGGCCAACGCGCGGTGATCATCGGCGACAGCTTTATCGCCATGGAATCTGCCGGCGCTTTGCGCGAACACGGTCTGGACGTGACGGTTCTGGCGAAACACGCGGTGCCGTTTGCCAAGCAGTTTGGCGAAACGGTCGGCAAGGCGATTCTCGCCCGTCATGTCGCCCACGGCGTGGTATTTCGCAGCGACAGCGAGGCGGTGCAGGTTGAAGGTGTGCAGAAAGTCGAAGCAGTGCTGCTGGAAAACGGTCAGCGTTTGCCGGCCGATCTGGTACTGGTCGGTATTGGCGTGAGTCCGGCGACCGACGCGTTTACTGGATTGCCGATGGAAGATGATCACTCACTGACAGTTGACGGTGGCATGCGCGTGACCGATGGGCTCTGGGCCGCCGGCGACATTGTGACTTTCCCGTTCAACGGTCAGCCCACCCGAATCGAACATTGGCGACTCGCGCAGCAACACGCGCGCATCGCTGCAGCCAACATGCTGGGTGGCGATGAACATTACCTGGATGTACCGTTCTTTTGGACGTGGCACTTCGGCAAAAACTACGACTACCTCGGCCATGCCGAAAGTTGGGATGAGGTCGAGTTCAAGGGCGATCCGTACCATCCGCCCTTTATCGGTTTATTTGCAGAGAAAGGGCTGGTGGTCGCCGCCATCGCCTGCGAAGAAGAGCGGGCGATGGCGATGCTTGCGCAGCGAATGAAACAGCCGCTGCCGGTGGACGAGGCGTGGCGGCTGATTCGGGACGTTTAGGCGTTATTGGGTAACGCCGACATCGCCCACCTTACTCATGATGAAGCCGACAAACTCTTCGACGGTCATTTTCTGGCCGTTGAATTCCACCTGATTGTTGGCGTAATGCAGCTTGGTCACGATGTTGGTGCCTTCAGCCTTGGCAAACTGCGAACCCACCGCCATGGCACCGAACATGTCCGCCGTGGCGGTTGCTTGATCGGCGACGAGCTTGGCGTCGGTCTGACCGTCGAGCTGGCTTTGCACGCTGAGCAGATCAACCAGCATTGGCTTGGACACTTGCAGATTGAGATCCAGCAGCGCAATCAGCTGTTTGATCAACTGATCTGGCGGCAGGTCCATGGATTGCGGCTTGGTCAGGTCGAGCACCAGATTGGCGCGGCTCTCACCGTTGGTGGTTTTGAACGACAGGTTCTCCAGGGCCACTTGAGGACCGGCGGCCAACAGCTTCTCCAGGCCGGTTTTGACCTGAGCCTCTTCGGCCGGGGTCAGGACCAGTTCAGGCGCCGGCTGACCCGCAGCAGCAGCCTCGGCAGCCGCTTCTTCGTAGGGCTGCAATTTGGTCTGGTAAACCTGCATCAGCGACATGCTCGCCGGAATGTCGAGGTTCTTCAGGCTCATGGCCATTTGTGCCGAACCGACAGTCTTGCCGTTCAGCGACACTTCACCGACCTTGTAATCGGCCCGCCCGGACGCGCTGGTGCCTGTCTCTTCGGTCTGGTTCTTCATTTCAAACTTTTTCACGCCCAACACCGATTGCTTGGCGCCGAACGTGGTTTTGCTGTCGGTCAGCTCGATGGTGTTTTCGCCGGTGTAATAGCCGTAAGTGCTTTTCACCAGGTTGCTGGCAACGGTGAGGCCGTTCAGCTCCACTCTCACTGGCGTCTGGTCTTCAGCGACGCTGGTCAGTACAAGGTTGTCCATGTAGCCATCGGCTTTGACTTTTTGCGCCTGGGCGTTGGCAGCAACGTCCATGTTCAGGCCGGAGAATTTCAGGTTGGACTTGGCGTCGAGTGCCATGTCCAGCGGCTGCAACCGCAGCGTGCCGTTGGTGGAGCGGTCGTAGCCGATGTTGACCACGCCGGTCAGCGGCGATTTGTCTTTGGCGGCGGCGAACCATTTTTCGGTGAGCGGCGTTCTTTCCAGTTCGTAGTGACTGGTGGCCATGACCGGCAGCCACTTCAGCGACACCAGGCGCGAGAACGGCAACGGACCGTGCTCGATGTTATCGACCAACAGCAACTCGACCGGCGCTTCACCGAACATTTCACCTTCGCCCTTGAGGCGATAATGCGCGGTGCTGCTGAACACGTGGCGCTCGAGCGATACCAGTTCCAGCGATGCAGTGCTGTTGGACCCGACCAGCGCGGCTTGCAGTTCTTTGTTGGCGTCGGCGATCGAGGTGTTCAAGACGCCTTCGATTTTGGTGCCGGTGTACCAGGCACCGCCCGCGCTGATTGCACCGATGGCCACAACAATCCCAAGAAGCACGCCTGCTGATTTATTCATAATGACCCGATCAATGTCCGTAGTTGAAATGTGGCCGTCTTCCCTGAACCCGTGACGGGTTTGGACACGACTGCGCTGAAAGTGCCGTGGAGATTAGCATCAGCCGCGCCGCACGACCCAATGTTTAAAGGTTAAAGAGTGTCTATGGACTGTGGGCATCAGGCGAGAGTTTCTGCGCGCACAAAATCGCCATCGCGTGTAGGAGCAAGCTTGCTCGCGATAGCGTTCCCACAGACGGAAAGGTATTGAAGCGGCGTCCGCCATCTCGAGCAAGCCTGCTCCCACAGGGCATAACGCCGGATAACAATCAGGAATACTGAACCTCGATCTCATCCAGCTGATGATCAAAGCTCTTCAGCCGCGCGGTCCACGTATACACCAGCACCTCAAAGTCACGGTTGATCACCGCCCCGCCCGTCACTTCTGCGCGGGGGTCGCAGAAGTCCAGCTGATAGCGTTCCCGCGCCATGGCGGTAGCGACAGCGGAGAGTTCACGGGCGTTGTTGAGCCAGTGCCAGTCTTCGTCGGCGATTTGCTTGTCCAGTTCCAGACATTGCTTCTTGAGGGTTTCGAGGCTTTTTTCCAGAGGCGTGCCGGTGAGCTCGCCCATGACTTCCTGGAAAGTACGCCCCGGTTGCCAGTAACTGCCCCAGAAATAACGATCAAATACCGTTTCGACGCGACGCAAAGCGACTTTGGTGTCCCAGATCAACACCCGCGTCTTACCGCGTTCGCACTGTCTTTTCTGGATGCGCTTACTCTGGACCGAAGACCACGCCACCACGACGATTGCCATCACCGCGATCAGGGCGGCGGCGCTGTCGAGGAAAATCAGCGCCGTGTCAATCTGATGCGCCAGCATGATGCCGTAGAAATAAGTGGCCGAGAGCAACACCAGTGCCACGATTGCGCACCAGAAGCCGGGAGCATAAGGGTTTCTCATTATTGTATCCCCATGACCAACACAAGCCTTGACCGATGAAATCGGCTCGCGATCCCATCACGTCAAAGCATAGCAATGGGCTCAGGGTTTGCCGGGGTTTGAAGCTTGCGTTCGTCCGCTTTCCCAACCGCCGCCCAAGGCCAGAAACAGATCGATCTGACTCATCGCCACTTGGGTGTTGGCCGCCGCCAGCTGCGCCCGTACGTCGGTGTAAGTGCGAGTGGCTTGCAGGTCCGCGAGGAATGAAGCGCGACCGGCGGTAAAGAAGCGATGCGTCTGGTCGGCCGCCAGTTGTGCCGACTGTTCGGCATCGGCCAACGCATCGCGGCGCTGCAGCAGCGCGGAATACTGCGCGAGACCGGTTTGGGTTTCGCGAATCGCGTTGAGCACCACGCCGTCAAAATGCGCCAGCGCGCCCTGGCTCATGGCTTCGGCCTCGCGAATTCGCGCGCGTGAGCCGTTCGACGGTACGGTCCAGGTCAGCAGCGGACCGAAGCCCCAACGGTTGGCTGCCGGCTTGCCAAGGTTTTCCACTAGACCTACCGTGCCAACGCTCGCGCCGATGCTGATGTCCGGGTACAACTCACCGGTGGCAATGCCGATGCCGGCAGTGGCGGCGGCCAGTCGCCGTTCGGCCTGGCGCACGTCAGGACGCCGTTTGAGCAGGGTTGCACCGTCGCCGACCGGCAACAGCTGAGTGATTTCTGGCAGTTCGGCGCATTCGCCGGTGCCGGCAGGCAGTTGGTCGAGCGGCTTGGCCAGCAGCATCGACAAGCGGAACAGCCCGGCCTGACGCGCCGCTTCATAGCGCGGCATGTCGGCACGCAGGGATTTGAATTGGGTTTGCGAGCGCGTCACTTGGGTTTCATCACCTCGCCCGGCGTCGCGCAGGCGTTGGGTCAGTGTGGTGCTCTGGGCTTGCAAGTCGAGGGAATGCCGGGCGATTTCCTCTTCCTCGTTGGCCGCGCAAACTTGGGTATAGGCCCGAACAACCTCCGCTACCAACGTAATGCGTGCGGTGTCGGCCGCCGCTTGCGTCGCATCGGCATTGGCCTTGGCCGCCTCGATGCCGCGCTGCAAGGTGCCGAACAGGTCGAACTGATAGGAGGTGGTAATACCGACGTCGCCGACGTTGGCCACCGGCACTTTGTCCGCCAGCAGAAACGCTTCGCCGGATTCCTGCAAGCGCTGCGCGCCGATCTTCACGCCGCCACTCCAGCCACCGGCCGCCTGCGCCTCGTCGACCTGGGCACGGGCGCGGGAAAGGTTGGCCGCCGCCACCCGCAGATCAGTGTTGGACGCCATGGCCTGCTGCACCAGTTGATCCAGTCGCGGGTCCTGGTAAAGCCGCCACCAGTCGCCGGGCACCGGGGCAGACACAACAGTGTCGCCGTCCACCGCCAGCTTGCCCTGTAAATCTTCGCGATGAATGGCAGCGTCGTCCGGCACTTGGTAATCCGGCCCCACCACCTGACAGGCCGACAGCAGAAGAGCCAATCCGGCAATCGCCAAACCCGAGGCCTTGCTCATTGCGCGGGCTCCCCCGTCTGCTCGTCGATGATCGACACCGTGGCCGTGCGACCGGCAATCATGCGGAAGTCGGCGGGCACCTCGTCGAAGGCGATTCGCACCGGAATCCGCTGCGCCAGGCGTACCCAGCTGAAGGCCGGATTGACGTTGGGCAACAGGTTGCTGCCGCTGCTGCGGTCGCGGTCTTCGATGCCGGCGACGATGCTTTCCACATGTCCGCGCAGCCGCGCCCGGTCGCCGATCACGCGGATATCGACGCTTTGGCCGACATGGATGCCGTCCAGCTTGGTCTCTTCGAAATAGCCGTCGATGTGAAAAGAATTGCTGTCGACCACCGACAGCACCGGCCGCCCGGCCGTAACGAATTCCTGCGAGCGCGGCGCGCGGTCATTGACGTAGCCATCAACCGGACTGCGGATGGTCGAGCGATCGAGGTTGAGCTGCGCGCTGTCCACCGCCACTTGCGCTTCCATCAGCGCAACTTCGGCACGCGCGACGCGCGACTGGCTCTCTTCCAGTTGCTCGCCCGGCACCAGATTGCCGAGGCCACGATTACGTTTGTTTTCCCGTTGCGCCTGGGCCAGGGTTTCCTGACGATCGGCGACGGCGGCCTTGGCCTGACGCAAGGCCAGTTTGAAACGGTCCTGATCGATGGTGAACAGCACCTGCCCGCGTTTTACCGGTTGGTTATCGCGCACTTGCACTTGCTGGATCAGCCCGGACACATCCGGCGCAATCTGCACGATGTCGGCGCGGATGTGCCCGTCGCGGGTCCACGGGGCGAACATGTAATACATCACCATGCGCCAGACGACGACAACGGCGAAGGTCACGATCAGCAAGGTCAGGACCACACGACCGAGGGTCAAAAAAGGTTTTTTCATGTCATCAGGTATCGACTGAGTGAATCCACGGCGCCAAGCAGCAAGGCGTAGAGAGCCACGTTGAACAATGCCCGGTGCCAGACCAGACGGTAAAAGTGCAGACGCGTCAGCAGCCCGTGCACCAGCAGGAACAACACATAGGTAATGCCCATCAGCACCAGCAGCGTGGGCAGGAAAACCCCGCTGATGTCCAGATCACCGATCATAAAGGCGCTCCATCGATGCCATGGGGAAGCGGTTCTTCGAGTTCGCCACTGCCGACGAATTCGACCCCCGGCAACAAGGCCAAGCGCAAACCGCTCAGGGCGTGCAGCAGGTGCAGGCGGGCGCCGTCATCGCACTCGGTGTTGAGCGCGCGACGGGTGCGGTCGAGGGTCATCAGCAGTGGGCTCGGCGCCGGCAAACGTTCGCCGGCCTTGAGGCAGGCTTTGAAATACTCGCCAACTTCGGCGACCACTTGGTGCAACAACTGCCGCGGTGCGCCCACCACGCGCGGCGTGTAGGCGAGCAAATCGAGCAGGTTCAACGCCACGCGTACTTCGCGCAGCGCGATGCCGGTGTCCTGCCCGGTCATCGCCAGCCGAGGCAAATGCTGCATCAATCGATCGAGAATCTGCACGCCCAATTGCCGATGCTCGGCAAGCGACGCCGGTTCGGTAAGGCTGACAATGTCGCGCCAACTGAAACGGGTCAGGCGCTTGGCCGCCAGCTCCGCACCGAACGGCCGCGCCACCAGCGTCCAGATAAATGCGAACAGCAAACCCACCGGGCCCGCCAGGTTGGAATTGGCGAAGCTGAGAAAGTCCGCGTCGTACGCGCCCTGAATGCTGATAAAGGATGAGGTATTGACCAGTGTCAGCAGCATGCCCAGGTAGAACTGCGGCTTGACCGTCAGCGTGCCGATGCAAATGAACGGCACCGCGAACGCCAGCACCAGCATCGGGAAATCATGCAGATTGGGCAGGACCAGAAACAGGTACAGGCTGGCGAACAGCACCGACATCGCCGTCCAGAAAAAGAAGCGGTAGATCTGCGGCGCCGGGTCGTCCATCGAGGCGAAGAAACTGCACGCTACGGCGGCCAGAATCACCGCCGCGCCGCCGTCAGTCCAGCCGAGCAGAATCCACAGCACCGAGGCGACAATGATCGCCGATACCGTGGATGCCGCCGAATACAACATCAAGCCACTGTCCAGAAACGGTGACAGGCGACCGAGCCGCCAGTGGCGATACACCGCCCGCCAGTTGTCCTGGCTTTCGCACTGGATGGCGTGTTGCAGGCTGCGACAGTCTTGCCACAACTCGATCCACTCGCCGAGCCTGTACAACGCGTTGGAGAACAACAGTTGCTTTCGATCATCAAGCGCTCGGGCATCGGGTTGCAGCGCTTCAAGTTGACTTTTAAGCACTTGCCAGCGATCGAGATCGGCGTCTTTGTGATCCAGCCATTCGCGGGTGGCTGCGAGCAACGGCGCAAATTTATCGACCAGCTCAGGCGTGCGTCGCTCGAGGGCGTAAAGGGCATCGTCGAGGGCATCAACCACCGGCAGCAGATGAATCATGCGCCCGCGCAGTTCTTTGGTATTACGCACGGTTTGCGGACGCGCGCCTTCGTGAGGCAATTGGCCGATCATCAGTTCCAGCGTGTTGAAGGTGGCGACCATCGAAGCGCGCAACGCACTGACTTCATCCGGTGACACTGCTCGACTGAGGAAGCGCAGGCTGTATGTCGATGCATCGGCAAACCATTTGTTGACCGAGTCGTTGAACACGGGCGCCAGCCTTCGCGGCCAGAACATCGCGCCAACGACTGCAGCCACGGCGATGCCCAGGAAGATTTCTTCAGTCCGCGCTTCCGCCACATCCCAAACGGCAAGCGGGTTATCCACCACCGGCAGAGCGATCAGCGGCAAGGTGTAGCCGGCAAGCATCAATGCGTAACTGTTGGCGGTGCGCAAATGGAGCGAGAGGAACAGCAGAATCCCGGTCCATAGTGCGATGACCACCACCAGCACATAGGGGCTCTGTACAAACATCGGCACGAAAAACACCGCCGCCGCTGCGCCCATCAAAGTGCCCACCGCGCGATACAAGGCTTTGGAACTGGTCGGGCCGACGAAGGGGCTTGAGACGATGTAAACCGTGGCCATCGCCCAATACGGACGCGGCATTTGCATGAGCATGGCGATGTATAACGCGATCATCGACGCGGCAAATGTGCGCACGCCGTAGAACCAGTCGCGCGCGGGCGGGACGCCGGTGAAAAAACCGTTCACCGGATCACCGTCGATGGCGAGTTAGCAGCCTCGAAGGCTTGCAAGACCCGCAGCGTCGCCTCCAGATCACTCTGGGAAATGCCTTGAAGGACTTCGCTGCGAAGGCGTACCAGTTCAATCTCGACCGCTTGCACCAGCACGCGCCCGGCCTCGGTGAGGCTCAGGCATTTGGCGCGGCGGTCGTGTTCGTCTTCAGTGCGGCGCACATAACCGGCGTGACATAACTGATCGAGCAACCGCACCAGTGACGGACTTTCCATCCCGGCCGCCTGCGCCACCGTCACCTGCCGCACACCCTCGCCCAAGCGCCCGATCATCAACAGCGGGACGGCGCAGGCTTCGGAGATTCCATAGTTGACCAGCGTGGTCTGGCAGATTTTTCGCCAATGACGGGCGGCCACCACCATGGAACTGCTGAGGTTCATCTGGAGGGCGTCGAGGTTTTTCGGCACGGGAGGATGTACACACTGTTAGTTTGCTAACTATCAGTGTGAAGGAACACGGGAAAGTTGGTCAAGTTTTGAAACAATTTCGCTTTCATCGACAAAAAAATAATCTGACATTCGGCGAGTACTTACAAGGTATATACTTCGTCAGCACGTGAGCGGGAGGAAGGAAATGTCGAAACAGGCAATTTTTACAATGAAACTCGAAGCGGAACTGCGTGAACAATTCATGGCTGAAGCCGAGGCCTCTCATCGTCCGGCGTCCCAGATTGTCAGAGAAATGATGCGACAATTTGTGCAGAGCCAACGTGAGTCGCGTGAATACGAAGCTTTCTTGCAACATAAGGTCGACGCCGCGCGCGTTGAAAAGCTTGCAGGCAGCGGCTTGACCAACGATGAAGTGGAGGCTCAGTTTGCCGCCAGGCGTGCAGGAGTAACCCACAGAAGATGAGGATTGTATGGACGACCGCTGCCGCACAGGATCGTGCAGATATTTGGGACTACCTCATTAACGTCAATCCGAAAGCCGCTGTAGACATGGATGACCGCTTCAAAGAAGCGATATCCCGGCTTCCACTGTTTCCGGAAGCGGGGCCTGCAGGGATCATCACTGGCACTCGCGAGTTGATCCCGCATCAGAGTTATCGCGTCATTTATGAACTTGACCAAGGTGCAGTCTGGATCCTCGCACTCGTCCATACATCCCGAATGTGGCCACCTGAATCCTGATTTTTATACCCCCCGCCCCTTCCTCAGCAACACGTTCAACTGATCCACCACCACCGCCCAATCGGCGTCATCGAGAATTTCTTCCCGCAACAGTTCTGACTGACTCTCGCTCCAGAAAAACGCATCAGCCAGATGCAGTTCAGGTTTGAGCGGTGAATGGGTGGCGATGAATTTGTCGATGCTTTCGGCGTCGTCGGCCAAGCCGAGTTGTTTGAATAGCGAAGGCAGGCTGTGAGTTGGGGATTCCATATTGGGCTCCTTTAAAGGATTCAGAGAGTAGGTGACTGCTGCGCAGTCAATCGCGGGCAAAACACGCTCCCACAGTAAACCGTGGCTGGCCTGACAGACACCCTGCATAAAAAATTGTACGCCCCCCCACTCGACTAGACTGTATTGAAGAACCACTTCAGACGCTCCCGGAGGGTCGAGTGAACATTTGCCGTTACGCCCTTGCACCCTTGCTGATCGCGAGCGGGTCAGCCTTCGCGGCAGAGACCTTGCTGTGGGGCGCCAACCCGGTCGGATTGTGGCTGATCGTCCTCGGACTCGGCTTTCTGATTGCTGAAGCAGCGCTGCCCAATTATGGCGTGATCGGCCTCGGCGGCATCGTGATGTTCGTGATCGGCGCGGTGATTCTGACCGACGCACAGCTGCCGGTGCCGATGATGATCGGCCTGGGCTTGATCAGCGCTGCGCTGTTGGCTTTCCTGCTGATTCGCGCATTAAAAACCCGACCGCGCGAAAGCGTCAGTGGCGACGCAGGGCTTGTCGGCAGCGTCACTGCCGTACAGTCGCTACAGGCCGGCAACGCCTGCAATGGCTGGGTCCATTTGCAGGGAGAAGAATGGCAAGTGCTGAGCCCGACGCCGTTGCAGACCGGGCAAAAAGTCCGGGTCATTGCGCGCAAGGGATTACTGCTGGAAGTGGCCGCAGCTGATGCGGCGCCGGGTGGAGAATAGTCATGGGTTTGCAACTGGGATTTGCCGCACTGCTGCTGTTACTGATCGTCCTCGCGGCAGCGACTTTTCGCATCCTGCGCGAGTACGAGCGAGGCGTGGTGTTCCAGCTGGGACGCTTCTGGCAGGTCAAAGGCCCCGGGCTGATTCTGCTGATTCCGGTGGTGCAACAAATGGTCCGTGTAGACCTGCGCACCATCGTTCTCGACGTGCCGACGCAAGACGTGATCACTCGCGATAACGTCTCGGTCAAGGTCAACGCAGTGCTGTACTTCCGCGTTCTCGATCCGCAGAAGGCGATTATTCAGGTTGAAGATTTTCTCATGGCCACCAGCCAATTGGCTCAGACCACTTTGCGTGCAGTGCTGGGCAAACATGAACTGGATGAATTGCTGGCGGAGCGCGAACGGCTGAATGTCGATATTCAGCAAGTGCTCGATGCCCAGACCGACGCCTGGGGCATCAAGGTGGCCAATGTCGAAATCAAACACGTCGACCTCAACGAATCGATGGTCCGCGCCATCGCCAGACAAGCTGAAGCCGAGCGCGAACGGCGGGCCAAAGTGATCCACGCTGAAGGCGAGTTGCAGGCCTCGGAAAAACTCATGCAGGCCGCCGAGATGCTCGGACGCCAGCCGGGCGCCATGCAGTTGCGCTACATGCAGACGCTGAGCTCGATTGCCGGCGATAAAACCACCACCATCGTCTTCCCGCTGCCCATCGAGTTGCTCAAAGGCATGGCGGATTTGTCCGCTAGAGAATGATCAAACGGCACCGTGGCGAGGGAGCTTTGAGCATCACGCGCGTTTTTTAGCTGCGCCCTGGCCTTCAGGATTTCGCCGCAACAGCTTTTTAGGGTTTCACGTATCCATCGGTGCGCCGGGGCCTTGTCGAACCGCGGGTGCCAGGCCTGCGTCAGCATCAACGTTGGCAGCGGAATCGGCAGGGTGAACGAGCTCAGCTGCACGCTCAGCAGCGCCTCTTTGGGCACGGTACGCAGGAAGGTGACATGATGGGTATAAGACGAGAATTAAATACTGTTAGCGGATGAGCATATGGCGGGGCTCGCCTATCCTGCTGACAGGATGACTGCTCCATGACTGAGGGATGCCCAATGTTCTACGTGCAACGCAATGCGCAAGGCCAATTGATGCGCGTGGAAGCTCAGGCTTATGCCAATTTCAGCGAGACGCTGCCGGCTGATCACCCCGACGTTCAGGCCTGGTTCGCCAGCGAGGTGGTTGCGAGCAATCTGAGGCAACTCAAGCAGAGCGACCTGGACATGATCCGGGTGCTCGATGACTTGATTCAGGTGTTGACCGATAAAGGCGTGATCCGCGTCACCGACCTGCCGGCGGCGGCGCAGGCCAAGCTGATGGACCGCTCCCAGGCGCGGGAGGCGCTGGGAGGTTTGAGTCATCTGGTGGATGATGATGACGCGGGGCTGATCTAGCCTCCGAAAGTAATTAACGGTAGAGCCGACCCTTTACTCCCAAGGCTTCGGCTCACCCACCAACTGGCCCTGCACCCCATAAATTCCCATCTCGCGAATCACTGACAATTCCCCTTCGGTCTCGACCCGCTCGGCGATCAACGGCAGATCGATGCTGTGCGCGGCTCGCTGGATCGCCTCGATGAACAGACGTTTGTCGCCTTCTTGATCAATCGCCCTGATATAGCTGCCATCAACCTTCAAATACGCCAGCCCGAGCCGCGCAAGGTTACCGATCATGCTGAAGCGGCCACCAAAATGTTGCAGGCTCAATGAGAAGCCCAGTTCACGCAGCCGCCGCGTCAGCGCCTCCAGGCCTGCTTGAGCCGGCAGTTGTTCCTCGCCGATTTCCAGCGTCAGGCGCGAACCCAGATTGGAATGCGCGCGCAGAATGTCGAAGATTTTGCTCAGCGCCTGCGGGTCGGTCAGGGTTGCAGAAGAGAGGTTCAGCGCCAGTGACGCCTCGTGCCGGGTCATTTGAGCCAGCACCAGTTCCAGCATCAGGCGATCGAGCCGCGCGGTCCAGCCGAAACGCTCGAGCCACGGCAGGAATCGTCCGGCGGGAATCACCTGGCCCTGTTCGTCGATCAGACGCGAGAGCACTTTGTAATGCAGCACCAGGGTGGTGTCCTGGCTGGCCACCACCGGTTGAAAATACAACTCGAGACGACGCTGACTCAACGCCTGATCAAGCAGAGTGTGCCAGGCGTGATGATCTTCGCCGACGCTGGCGGAGACGCTGTGGTCGAGGCAGACCCAGGTGCAATCACTTTGCGCCTCGGCTTGGGCCAGAGCCTGATCAGCCAACCCGATCACCGCTTGCGGCGTATCGCCATGGGCAAACGGTGCGAGCCCGATAGACGCCACCGAAATAACATCGGTGGCGCCGGTCGCGTGCAGACTCGCGAGCGCGTTCTCCAGGGTTTGCGCCAGTTGCAGCGCTTCGGTGCGCATCAACCCAGGCGCCAGCACAGCAAACTCGCCACCGCGCACACGTGTCACCAGGTTCAGCGTTTCCGGATATTTGGCGCACACGCGCGTGAGTTGTTGGCCGACGGCTTTAAGCAACCCATCCGTATGCTGGCCACCCAGACGCTGATTCAGTCCAGCCAGATCGCTAACCCTCAGCAGCAACAGATACCCCGAACTGGCCTGTTCCGGATTGCTCACGCGGGCGTTCAATTGCATTTCGAAATAGCGCCGGTTCGCCAGCCCGGTCAGCGCATCCTGATAAGACTCGTCACGGAGTTTCTCGCTGCGCTCGGCCTGCTCCTGAAACAACGCCTTCAGTTTCTCGACCATCTGATTCATGGCCTGCACCACCCGTCGCAATTCGGGTGTGCGCGGCAAGTCCGGCAGGCTGAGGAATTCGCGGCGGGCAATGGCGTGGGACTGCTCGACCATGTAGTCCAGTGGCTTCAGTTGTCGACGCAACAGCAGCGCGCCCAACCCCGCGCTGACCGCGCCACACAGCAGCAGCCACCCAAGGCTGCCGAGTGCGCTTTGCCACAGCTTGGCGAGCGCAAACATTGGATGGCTGACCACCTCGACGCGCGCCGCCTGCTCCCAGCCTCGACTGATGATTGCGTCGCCGCCGGCCGGTTCCAGACCAATCAATTTGACGAACCAGTCCGGTACGTTATTCACCGCCGGGATACCGCTGCGCTCCACCAGCGTGGTGTTGTTCGCCACATCCACGACTCGAATGCTCGCGTAATAACCGCTGTCAAAAATCGAGCTGACCAGCAATTCGACCATCGCAGGATCATCGATATTCGGCGTCAACGACAGCGCCAGCGCGGTGGCCGCGTCCTGAGCGTGGGAACGCAATTGATTGACGTATTGAGCGCGCGAGCTCTCGAGGCTGACCATGAAGCTGCCAGTGAAGGCGATCACCAGGAACAGACAGATAGCAATCAACAGCTGTTTGAACAAAGACATCTGAGCGTGTGCTCCTAGTTAGTCGTCTCGACCGGGAAACCTTCTGCCTGCATTTTCTTCAATACATCCTGCCAGCGCGACAAACGTTTTGTGTCGCCGACTTTCTTGTTGCCCTTCGCACCCGGCAACCATAACCCTTCGGCATTGAAAGAGTAGACGGGCAAAAGATCGGTTCGTTGGCTGGCCGGCTTGATCGAATCAATCAGGCTGTCGAGCACCAGCGGCATGGCCTCAGGGCTGGCGTAGTAAGTCAGTACCATGTGCGCGCGATTCAGGCTCACGGCTTTGACATAAGTAATGCGCAATTTGGCACTGGGTACGCCGAGGCGACGCAAACTGAAATATTTGGCAATGGCATAGTCTTCGCAATCACCGGCACCCTTCCACAACGCTTCGATCGGGGTTTCCCAGTAATCGACCGCATGCCACAAATCGGTGTCTTCTTCATAACGCATCTGCTTGTTGAAGAACTTGTTGACCACGTTGAGCTGCTCCAGCTCGCCGATTTGCTTTTGCGTCGCCAGCAACTGCTGCCAGGCATCGATCCGTCGCTGACCGTCGCCCAAAGGCCCGTAAAGGGCCTGAGCCTTGCGGCTGATCACGGAAAAATCCCAATCGGCATGCAGACCGCCCGGCAAGAAGCCGGCGATCAGCAACGCGCAGCACAGCCAGCGCAATATCCGGGGGATCGCGAAACGTACCGACAATGCGAGGCATCCAGGTAGGCAGATGGAATCGATTGATGTTGAAGGTTAGCCGTTCAAAAGACAATGGCACGATGAGATCACTGTCGACGGACTACGCTTAAGGATGAACTTTGGTGTGTTTGACAACCCGGCAGGCACTCACTAGTGTCCCTCTCGGATCCAGAATTCCCAGTCAGTCAGGGTGCGTTTTCGTGACACAAAAGCCTAATCCGCTCCACAGCATAAAGGTTAACGGCCCGATACCCGCGCACCTGGCCCGCTCGGTGATTGAGGAAACCCTGCGAGCAGCGATTCTCGATGGTCGTATCCCGTGTGGCACGGCCCTTCGCCAACAAGACCTGGCTGACCTGTTCGGCGTCAGTCGCATGCCCGTACGTGAAGCCCTGCGGCAGCTCGAAGCGCAATCGCTGCTCAATGTCATTGCTCACAAAGGCGCAGTGGTGGCGCCACTGGTTCAGGGCGATGCCGTTGAGACCTACTCGCTGCGCATTCTGCTCGAGTCAGAAGCCTTGCGTCTGTCGGTCCCTCTACTCACCCACGAGGACATCGCGCTGGCTGCGCGTTACATCGAAGAGCTGGACATCCAGCACGATTACACTGAGATCGGCCGGCTCAATCGCCTCTTCCACATGGCGCTGTACGCAAAAGCGCCCAACCGCCGGCTTCTGCACCTCGTGGAAGACGGTTTGAACGAAGAGGAACGCTTCCTGCGGTTCAATCTGGAAGCGATGGGCCTGGGCAAGCTCTCTCAGGAAGATCACCGCGCCTTGCTGCGAGCCGTGGAAAACCGCGATGTCGCACGCTCGGTGGGGCTGCTTGAATCGCACCTCAACAGGGGCGTCGAGGTGATCACCCGCTATCTCGCCAGCCCAGAAGCTCAAAGCAGAAAAACCTCGAAATAAACGTAGTTGCCCTTCTGCGAGCAGGTCGATCTGCTCGCGCATTGCATGATGCAGCCTCACGCCAGGTTGCTGTTTGCGTCCCTGCTCACCCTGACAGCATGAAGCGGCGGTGATAGCGGCTGCCTTGATTTACGCTCACTCTTGGACTGCCAATATGCAATCAACGGGTGACGTCTCGCGCGCCCGCATCAAGAACCTACGGAAGGAGTCTTGTCACGGGCAAGGAAGATCCGGCGTCCAGTCGACTTCCTCCCCAAATCACCAAATGAAATGCACTTTGAAAGTTGCTTCGAGTGAGGCATTCACTCTTCATTTTAATTCTGACCTGTTAGCGTCGGAAGGAGCAACTACGCCCAAATAAAACATTAAATAAAAGTTTTATTGAAACTTATCGCGCCCAGTTTATTAGAGCATTTAAATAATATAAAAATATCTTGCTCGGGCCTTTCTACATGTATTAGTTTTCTTCAGCCGCCACTGGACCTGGCGGAACGCCGCACAACGCATAGCTTTTGCTGACGAATGCCATCAATTCGTTTGAGGCACTCGTTCGCCAATGGAAAACCTTCAGAACTGACAAGACACTTCAACCACTGCTCTTCAGAACACCTAAAGGTCATACAATGAATTTAACAAAACAACTTTTAGATCAGAAGAAAACAGCACTCGGCGCGCATCCAATATTCTCCGAAATTGATTCGCTTCCGGTATTACAACGCTTTATGGAATCGCATGTATTTGCAGTATGGGATTTCATGTCATTGACCAAACGCCTGCAGCAGGAACTGACCTGCGTTCAGCTGCCGTGGTTGCCACCGCGAGATCCACAGGCGACACGATTGATCAACGAGATCGTACTGGGCGAAGAATCCGATGATCGTCCGGCAGAAGGTCATTACAGTCATTTCGAGTTGTATCTGGATGCGATGCGCGAAGTCGGCGCAAGCACCGCAGCCATCGAACGTTTTATCAGCCTGCAACAGCAGGGTGTGGGTTACGAAGTGGCGTTGCAGAGCGTCGATGTCGACCCGGCGACTGCGCGCTTTGTACGGCACACCTTGCAAATCGCGCTGCATGCGCCTGGCCATTGCGTGGCGGCTGCATTTCTGCATGGTCGAGAGAGCGTCATCCCGCAGATGTTCCAGCGGATTCTCGACGACTGGGGCATCGGCCTCGAGCAGGCGCCAACCTTCCGTTATTACTTGCAGCGGCATATCGAAGTCGACTCCGAAGACCACGGCCCGGCGGCGGAAAGACTGCTCGCGCGCTTGGTCGGTGGTGACCCGCAACGCGAAAAAGACGTTTACGCAAGTGCCCTTGCAGCCGTGGAGAGCCGTCTCGCGCTATGGGACGGTTTGCGCCTGAGCATGAGCGCGCCGGCTGCGCAGGTGGTCGCATGAACGCTGCCGATTACCAATCCTTTGCCGAGACATGGGAAAGCCGCGCAACTATCCGCACTCGCCCGCGCCGCATCCTGGAGAACGACGAGAAACTGATTTATCCGCTGAGCCGTCAACCGCTGGTGCTGAGCGATACCTTCCTGCGCGGATGTCCCGAGCAACGTGATTTCGCTTTGGTACAGACGCTCTACAAATTTATCAACGACGTGGTGATTTTCGAAACCGAGATCGTCGACAAGACCGCTCGCAACATCGCCAAGAACCGTTTCCCGGTCGCCTTCCCGTTTGCCTGTCGCTACGACGCGATGACCGTGGTGGTGGACGAGGATTACCACGCGCTGGTGGCCATGGACTTCATGCAACAAACCATCGCCATGACCGGCATCGCACCGATTGAACTGCCGGATGAAATCGAGCTGAGCCGGGCGATCCCGGCCGCCGTCGCTCTCGCCCCCGAACACTTGCGCGGTGTCATCGAGTTGATTTGCGTGGCCATCGCCGAGAACACCGTGACCGGCGATGTGGCGGCATTCGCCAAGGACGACACGGTCAAGCAGTCGATCAAGGGGTTGATGGCCGATCACCTGCTCGACGAGGGCCGGCACTCGGGATTCTGGTCGCGTCTGGTGCGCATCTACTGGCACACCGCGAACGAAGATGACCGTCAGTGCATCGCACAGATTCTGCCGGTGTTCATCGGGCAGTACCTGACCCACGACATCCAGAAATCGTTCGATTTGCGCCTGATTGCATCCCTGCAGATCAGTGATACCGCGCGCAGTGCACTCAACAGCGAAGTGTCGGCAATGGCCTTCCCGATCAGCCGACATCATCCCTTGGTCGCCAACATTGTGCGTTTCTTCCGCAGCAGTTCGTTGCTGGATTCGCCGTGCATCCAGTCGGCCTTGAGCGATTACCTGGTTTAGCGAGGAGCACAGCATGAAACGTCTCGACATTTTGCTCAGCGGTCGCAGCCAGGCGTTGAACGACCTGGCGCTTGAGCTCGAACATCAAGGGCATGCGGTGAGGCTGTCGACCACCCTCGACGTGCAGCCGTCAGGCCATGTCGACCTGTGGATCGACGATGCTAGCCTGCCCCCGCAGGACTTCGGCAGTACAGCGCGGCTGACAGTGTGCCTGGGGGTGAACGCGCCCGGAACATCCGGATTGCCGTCGCTGGACCTGCTGTGTCTGTACGGTTCGGCAGCAATCTGCCGTGTGCCGATTGCAGACGAACTGTCAGGTAACGGTCAGGCGCTGCGTCAGTGCGCGGTCGTCGAACTGATAGATCAGGCGGCATTGCTAGTCAGTCGTTTCTCGCGGGACACGGAGTATTTGCTACAGGCCAAGCCTTTAGCGCCGTTCGATTACGAAAGGGTGGAAGGTCTGCTATTTCTCCAATCCCTGGCGTTCGTCCATCGCTTCAATGCGACAACAGACTCCGGGCTGCTGCAACTCGCTCAAATACCAATGATTGAGCGGCTCGAACAGCGCTTCATCAAGTCCGCCGACAGACCCGCGCTGCACATCGCCAACACCTGCCTGACCTATCGCCAATTGCACGCTCACAGCCGCGCGATTCAGCAGCAGTTGCAGGCGGTTTCAAGGCAGCACGAAGGGCCATTGGTGATAGGCATTTGTTTGCCAAAATGCAGCGCCTTGTACGCGGGAATTTTGGCGATTCTTGGCAGCGGCGCGATCTACCTGCCGCTGGAACCTGACCATCCCTTGGAACGTCAGCGTTTCATTCTGTCGGATGCCAAGGCGGCGCTGTTGCTGCACGACGGCAAACACCCGCTCGCGACCGAGATACCCGGTCTGGACATCACGGCAATCGACGCTGAAAGCCTGGCAGCCGATCAACCACTGATGCGCCAGCGCCCTGCCCTGGAAGCACCGTGCATGGCGCTCTATACCTCGGGCACCACGGGCGTTCCAAAAGGCGTGTTGCTCAGTCAGGCGAACCTTGCGCACTTCACCGCGTGGTACGCCGCCTATGTGCAACTGGACGAGCGCAGCCGTGTGTTGCAGTTCTCGTCGCTGGGTTTCGATTCGTCGCTGATTGATATCTTTCCGACACTGGTGCAAGGCGCCGAATTGATCGTGCCCAACGACGATCAAAAGCGTGACCCGCTGCAACTGGTGAAATTGATCCGCCAGCGGACATTGAGCCACGCCTTTCTGCCGCCTGCGTTGTTGAGCATTCTGCCGCTTGATCAATTGCAGGCGCTGGATCACGTCATGACGGGCGGTGATGTCTGCGAGCCTTTTGTGATCGAGCAACTGACGCGTGAGGGTAAGCTCTATAACCTTTACGGCCCCACCGAAGCCACAGTGTTGATCACCGCACGACAACTGCGCCACGGTGACAATAACCGCACGCTCGGAGCACCGATCGCCAATAGCCAGATACTCATTCTCGATCAAGATTTGCAGCCGGTCGTCGAGCAAACCGTGGGCGAGGTATTTATCGTCGGGCCGGGCGTATGCCTGGGTTATCTGAACAACTCGCAGCTGACGGCTGAACGGTATCTGAATCTGAACCTACCGGATGGCCAATGTTTACGAGCCTATCGCACCGGCGATATGGCGAAGTGGACGGCAGCCGGGATCGAGCTGTGCGGACGCTTGGACAACCAGGTAAAGATCCGTGGTTTTCGGGTCGAGCCGGAGGAAATAGAACGCTGCCTGCGTGATGGCCAGCGCTATCGGCAAGTGGCGGTTGTGATCGACCACAAACGGCGAATCCTCGCATTCATGGCACAACCCCAAGGCGATCACCCAGGTGCGGCGCTCGAAGCACTGAAGACGCATGCGAGGCAATTTCTTCCCGACTACATGCAGCCCACAGCGTGGACGGAACTGGCAAGCATGCCTTTTGCCAGTAACGGCAAGGTGGATCGCAAGGTGCTGCTGGAGTTGCCCGTCCGCATCGTCGAGAACCCGCAACGGCGCCTGCCGGCCAATGCCGATGAAGCGCTGTTGGTCGACATCTGGGGCGAGTTGCTGGAATTGCCAGCCAGCGAGATTTCTACCGACGAAAGCTTTTTCAATCTGGGCGGACATTCGATTTTGCTGTCGCGAATGCTGTTGCGCCTGCGGGAAGAGTTCGGTCGCAGCATCTCCATTAACCGCTTCATCGAACAGCCGACCATCGCCAAGCTGGCGACACTCGTCCGCGGTTCGGGCACGGAGGAAGTGCTGAGCCAACAGGCTCTGGCGGATGCCTGCCGTGAACTCGCTGTGCAGGCTCTACCGTTAAGTCGTATGGGCGATGTGCACAAGGTGATCGTCACCGGCGCCAATAGCTTCGTCGGCGTGCACATCGTCGAAGCGCTGCTGGAGTGGGGGGCGAGCGAGGTCGCCTGTCTCGTACGCGAAAGCGAGAGCCAATCGGCGGCTGAACGATTTACGCAGGCGTTGCAGGAAAATCGTCTGGGGCATCTGGATATGAGCCGGGTGCGAGTCTATGCGGCGGACATTACGCGGCCCTTGCTGGCTCTTTCGGCAGACGATTACGCGCGTCTTGACCAGGATTATGGTGCGTTGGTGCACAACGCCGCGAACGTCAATCATGTGCTCGATTACGATTCGCTGGCAAACGACAACGTCGAGCCAATATTTGAATGCCTGCGACTGTGCGAAGGACGCAGCAAAAAGATCTTCAACTTCGTCTCTACGTTGTCAGCCTCAAGCACGATCGGCAGCGATGGCCGGGTGCTAGAATTACCCGCCGCGCCCACTCCCCCGATCTACATCAAGAACGGTTACAACCTCTCGAAGTGGGTCGCCGAACGCATTCTTGAACGCGCGCGTGAGCGGGGTGTTCGGGTCAATCTTTACCGCCCCGGTAACATCAGTTTCAACAGTGTGAGTGGCGTCTGCCAACCGCACAAAAACCGTCTGATGCTGATGCTCAAGGGTTCTATCCAATTGGGACAGGTGCCGGACTTGGCACTCAACTTCGACCTGATGCCGGTGGACTTTCTCGCCCGTTTCATCGCCTTCCATACAAGCCGCTATCAGCCTGAACAAGCGGTGTTCAACCTGCACAACCCCGAACCTTTGAGCTGGGACACTTATGTGGCTTCTTTCCGTGAAAGCGGTCGGGAGTTTTCCATGGTCAGCGTGGCCGACTGGCAACAGCAGTTGGGCCGGGTCGACAGTAGCAATGCGTTGTTCGGCGTGCTCGGTTTTTACCTCAACGGCTTTGAAGAAGACATCGGCGACATCTCATTGATTGGCCATGCCAACGCCCACGCTGGCGTGCGGCAGATGGGCGCGTGTTACCCGCATAAATCCGCGGCGCTGCTACGGCGTGGCTGCGACTACCTCAAAGAAATCAACTTCATCTGAGTCACTGAAGCGGAGCAACACCATGAAAAATCTGCAACCCGATACCCTCGTCAAAAATCCACAAGGCTGCCACGTTACGTCTTCCGTAGAGGTACCCGCGGATGCGGCCAAGGTCTGGGCCGTAGTTGGCGACTTCGCCGGATTCGACGCTTTCATTCCGGCGCTGTCGCACATTGAGATGACGGGCGAAGGTGTGTCTTCCCTGCGCAAGAAGTTTTTCAGGGACGGTAACCTGGTGGTCGAGCAATTGAACACGCGCGACGACGATGCACGGAGCATGACGTGGACAACCATCTACAACACCTTGGGCGTAGCCAATCTGTGGGCAGCCATGAGTGTCGAGGCCTTGAATACTGACACATCCCGCGCAACCTGGACGATCATCGCCGAACCGGCGCAAGGTGGTGAAGCGGGGCTGCCGGCGTTCAAGGCATTCGTGCAGGGGTTTGCGGACGATGCAATGGGAAATGTTTTGAAGATATTTGCTTGAGGCTTGCTTTGACCGCGTGCCTGATCAACTGCTTTAGCGGGCAAGACCACAGTAAAACCAGCCCAAAACGACAAAACCCCTGTGTGCGTTAGCAGACAGGGGTTCTGGGAATTCAATCTTGACGATGACCTACTCTCACATGGGGAAACCCCACACTACCATCGGCGATGCATCGTTTCACTGCTGAGTTCGGGATGGGATCAGGTGGTTCCAATGCTCTATGGT
Organism: Pseudomonas sp. TMB3-21; assembly: GCF_054898145.1. NCBI lineage: Bacteria > Pseudomonadati > Pseudomonadota > Gammaproteobacteria > Pseudomonadales > Pseudomonadaceae > Pseudomonas > Pseudomonas sp. TMB3-21. Next base: position 1,444,793 of record NZ_CM142718.1, read on the forward strand.
CGTCAAGAAAATCTGTGACCAGCCCGTTAAAAGGAAACGTGCCAGTAAAATTCGTGACTTCTACTAAAACAAAACCCCTACCTGCATACGCAGATAGGGGTTTCGGAATTTAATCTTGACGATGACCTACTCTCACATGGGGAAACCCCACACTACCATCGGCGATGCATCGTTTCACTGCTGAGTTCGGGATGGGATCAGGTGGTTCCAATGCTCTATGGTCGTCAAGAAATTCGGGTACTGAGTCGTGGCCAGCTGGCCGCGCTTCAGCAAATTGGGTATGTGACAGCTTTCGGTGTTTGTGAGCATCGAACTTTCGGTTCATCTCGTCTTCACACACCGCAATCTGGTGCTCATTAGAGCAAGCAAATTGCTTGGGTGTTATATGGTCAAGCCTCACGGGCAATTAGTATTGGTTAGCTCAACGCCTCACAGCGCTTACACACCCAACCTATCAACGTCGTAGTCTTCGACGGCCCTTCAGGGGACTCAAGGTCCCAGTGAGATCTCATCTTGAGGCTAGTTTCCCGCTTAGATGCTTTCAGCGGTTATCTATTCCGAACATAGCTACCCGGCAATGCCACTGGCGTGACAACCGGAACACCAGAGGTTCGTCCACTCCGGTCCTCTCGTACTAGGAGCAGCCCCTCTCAAATCTCAAACGTCCACGGCAGATAGGGACCGAACTGTCTCACGACGTTCTAAACCCAGCTCGCGTACCACTTTAAATGGCGAACAGCCATACCCTTGGGACCGGCTTCAGCCCCAGGATGTGATGAGCCGACATCGAGGTGCCAAACACCGCCGTCGATATGAACTCTTGGGCGGTATCAGCCTGTTATCCCCGGAGTACCTTTTATCCGTTGAGCGATGGCCCTTCCATACAGAACCACCGGATCACTAAGACCTACTTTCGTACCTGCTCGACGTGTCTGTCTCGCAGTCAAGCGCGCTTTTGCCTTTATACTCTACGACCGATTTCCGACCGGTCTGAGCGCACCTTCGTACTCCTCCGTTACTCTTTAGGAGGAGACCGCCCCAGTCAAACTACCCACCATACACTGTCCTCGATCCGGATAACGGACCTGAGTTAGAACCTCAAAGTTGCCAGGGTGGTATTTCAAGGTTGGCTCCACGCGAACTGGCGTCCACGCTTCAAAGCCTCCCACCTATCCTACACAAGCAAATTCAAAGTCCAGTGCAAAGCTATAGTAAAGGTTCACGGGGTCTTTCCGTCTAGCCGCGGATACACTGCATCTTCACAGCGATTTCAATTTCACTGAGTCTCGGGTGGAGACAGCGCCGCCATCGTTACGCCATTCGTGCAGGTCGGAACTTACCCGACAAGGAATTTCGCTACCTTAGGACCGTTATAGTTACGGCCGCCGTTTACCGGGGCTTCGATCAAGAGCTTCGCGTTAGCTAACCCCATCAATTAACCTTCCGGCACCGGGCAGGCGTCACACCCTATACGTCCACTTTCGTGTTTGCAGAGTGCTGTGTTTTTAATAAACAGTCGCAGCGGCCTGGTATCTTCGACCGGCATGAGCTTACGGAGCAAGTCCTTCACCCTCACCGGCGCACCTTCTCCCGAAGTTACGGTGCCATTTTGCCTAGTTCCTTCACCCGAGTTCTCTCAAGCGCCTTGGTATTCTCTACCCAACCACCTGTGTCGGTTTGGGGTACGGTTCCTGGTTACCTGAAGCTTAGAAGCTTTTCTTGGAAGCATGGCATCAACCACTTCGTGTTCTAAAAGAACACTCGTCATCAGCTCTCGGCCTTAAGATCCCGGATTTACCTAAGATCTCAGCCTACCACCTTAAACTTGGACAACCAACGCCAAGCTGGCCTAGCCTTCTCCGTCCCTCCATCGCAATAACCAGAAGTACAGGAATATTAACCTGTTTTCCATCGACTACGCTTTTCAGCCTCGCCTTAGGGACCGACTAACCCTGCGTCGATTAACGTTGCGCAGGAAACCTTGGTCTTTCGGCGTGGGTGTTTTTCACACCCATTGTCGTTACTCATGTCAGCATTCGCACTTCTGATACCTCCAGCAAGCTTCTCAACTCACCTTCACAGGCTTACAGAACGCTCCTCTACCGCATCACCTAAGTGATACCCGTAGCTTCGGTGTATGGTTTGAGCCCCGTTACATCTTCCGCGCAGGCCGACTCGACTAGTGAGCTATTACGCTTTCTTTAAAGGGTGGCTGCTTCTAAGCCAACCTCCTAGCTGTCTAAGCCTTCCCACATCGTTTCCCACTTAACCATAACTTTGGGACCTTAGCTGACGGTCTGGGTTGTTTCCCTTTTCACGACGGACGTTAGCACCCGCCGTGTGTCTCCCATGCTCGGCACTTGTAGGTATTCGGAGTTTGCATCGGTTTGGTAAGTCGGGATGACCCCCTAGCCGAAACAGTGCTCTACCCCCTACAGTGATACATGAGGCGCTACCTAAATAGCTTTCGAGGAGAACCAGCTATCTCCGAGCTTGATTAGCCTTTCACTCCGATCCACAGGTCATCCGCTAACTTTTCAACGGTAGTCGGTTCGGTCCTCCAGTTAGTGTTACCCAACCTTCAACCTGCCCATGGATAGATCGCCCGGTTTCGGGTCTATTCCCAGCGACTAGACGCCCTATTAAGACTCGCTTTCGCTACGCCTCCCCTATTCGGTTAAGCTCGCCACTGAAAATAAGTCGCTGACCCATTATACAAAAGGTACGCAGTCACCCAACAAAGTGGGCTCCCACTGCTTGTACGCATACGGTTTCAGGATCTATTTCACTCCCCTCTCCGGGGTTCTTTTCGCCTTTCCCTCACGGTACTAGTTCACTATCGGTCAGTCAGTAGTATTTAGCCTTGGAGGATGGTCCCCCCATATTCAGACAAAGTTTCTCGTGCTCCGTCCTACTCGATTTCATGACTAAGAGATTTTCGCGTACAGGGCTATCACCCACTATGGCCGTACTTTCCAGAACGTTCCGCTAATCTCAAAGCCACTTAAGGGCTAGTCCCCGTTCGCTCGCCACTACTAAGGGAATCTCGGTTGATTTCTTTTCCTCAGGGTACTTAGATGTTTCAGTTCCCCTGGTTCGCTTCTTAAGCCTATGTATTCAGCTTAAGATACCTAACTTATGTTAGGTGGGTTCCCCCATTCAGACATCTCCGGATCAAAGTCTGTTTGCCGACTCCCCGAAGCTTTTCGCAGGCTACCACGTCTTTCATCGCCTCTGACTGCCAAGGCATCCACCGTATGCGCTTCTTCACTTGACCATATAACCCCAAGCAATCTGGTTATACTGTGAAGACGACATTCGCCGAAAATTCGATAATACTCAATTAAGAGCAACTCACAAATTTTACCTTAGCCTGATCCCACACCAGTGAAAGTGTGGTCCAGTCTATCTTTCTATCACATACCCAAATTTTTAAAGAACGATCTAATCAAAGACTAGAAATCAATATTCACTGCAGAATATTCATTTCTAAACTCTAACGTGTCAAAGCAGTTTATGGTGGAGCCAAGCGGGATCGAACCGCTGACCTCCTGCGTGCAAGGCAGGCGCTCTCCCAGCTGAGCTATGGCCCCATAACAAAATTGGTGGGTCTGGGCAGATTCGAACTGCCGACCTCACCCTTATCAGGGGTGCGCTCTAACCAACTGAGCTACAGACCCAATTTCGAGCTTGTAACTGTTAGCCATGAGCTATCAGCTTGGAGCTTAAAGCTGCTTCTATCGTCTTCTTCAATGAATCAAGCAATTCGTGTGGGAGCTCATGGAGCAGCTGATGTCGTCGATTAAGGAGGTGATCCAGCCGCAGGTTCCCCTACGGCTACCTTGTTACGACTTCACCCCAGTCATGAATCACACCGTGGTAACCGTCCCCCCGAAGGTTAGACTAGCTACTTCTGGTGCAACCCACTCCCATGGTGTGACGGGCGGTGTGTACAAGGCCCGGGAACGTATTCACCGCGACATTCTGATTCGCGATTACTAGCGATTCCGACTTCACGCAGTCGAGTTGCAGACTGCGATCCGGACTACGATCGGTTTTCTGGGATTAGCTCCACCTCGCGGCTTGGCAACCCTCTGTACCGACCATTGTAGCACGTGTGTAGCCCAGGCCGTAAGGGCCATGATGACTTGACGTCATCCCCACCTTCCTCCGGTTTGTCACCGGCAGTCTCCTTAGAGTGCCCACCATTACGTGCTGGTAACTAAGGACAAGGGTTGCGCTCGTTACGGGACTTAACCCAACATCTCACGACACGAGCTGACGACAGCCATGCAGCACCTGTCTCAATGTTCCCGAAGGCACCAATCCATCTCTGGAAAGTTCATTGGATGTCAAGGCCTGGTAAGGTTCTTCGCGTTGCTTCGAATTAAACCACATGCTCCACCGCTTGTGCGGGCCCCCGTCAATTCATTTGAGTTTTAACCTTGCGGCCGTACTCCCCAGGCGGTCAACTTAATGCGTTAGCTGCGCCACTAAGAGCTCAAGGCTCCCAACGGCTAGTTGACATCGTTTACGGCGTGGACTACCAGGGTATCTAATCCTGTTTGCTCCCCACGCTTTCGCACCTCAGTGTCAGTATCAGTCCAGGTGGTCGCCTTCGCCACTGGTGTTCCTTCCTATATCTACGCATTTCACCGCTACACAGGAAATTCCACCACCCTCTACCATACTCTAGCTTGTCAGTTTTGAATGCAGTTCCCAGGTTGAGCCCGGGGATTTCACATCCAACTTAACAAACCACCTACGCGCGCTTTACGCCCAGTAATTCCGATTAACGCTTGCACCCTCTGTATTACCGCGGCTGCTGGCACAGAGTTAGCCGGTGCTTATTCTGTCGGTAACGTCAAAACAGCAAAGTATTAATTTACTGCCCTTCCTCCCAACTTAAAGTGCTTTACAATCCGAAGACCTTCTTCACACACGCGGCATGGCTGGATCAGGCTTTCGCCCATTGTCCAATATTCCCCACTGCTGCCTCCCGTAGGAGTCTGGACCGTGTCTCAGTTCCAGTGTGACTGATCATCCTCTCAGACCAGTTACGGATCGTCGCCTTGGTGAGCCATTACCTCACCAACTAGCTAATCCGACCTAGGCTCATCTGATAGCGCAAGGCCCGAAGGTCCCCTGCTTTCTCCCGTAGGACGTATGCGGTATTAGCGTCCGTTTCCGAGCGTTATCCCCCACTACCAGGCAGATTCCTAGGCATTACTCACCCGTCCGCCGCTCGCCACCAGGTACAAGTACCCGTGCTGCCGCTCGACTTGCATGTGTTAGGCCTGCCGCCAGCGTTCAATCTGAGCCATGATCAAACTCTTCAGTTCAAACATCTTTGGGTTTTTAAGAAACCCTAAACTTGGCTCAGCAATCGTTGGTTACATCTTTGATTTCTCGCGGAGTAACTTGTGATGCTGATAATCTTGTTGACTATCAGTCTGACTTCACAAGCACCCACACGAATTGCTTGATTCAGTTGTTAAAGAGCGGTTGGTTAAGATCTTTCGTCTCAACCGAGGCGCGCATTCTACAGCGCTCCGTGTTTCTGTCAAGCGGTTATTTTAAGAAGTTTTCAAAGTTTCGCTTGGAAATCCTTAACAACTTCAACCACTTGCGCTTCCGATCTCTCGTTAGCGGGAGGCGAATTCTACAGCGTTACTCGCTGCTGTCAACACCTCTTTTTCTCCGCTTTCGACCGAGAAGATCGAATCGTCAAAAGAGCCAAACAACACCGCTCTTCCAACTCCTTCCAGGCTTCGATGATCTGAAGCAAGCCGCTGTCGAAAACCGCTTAACTCATTGTTTACCAAGGAGTTTTCCGTTTCGACTGCGCCGGAAGTGGGGCGAATTATAGACTTCCAGAATCTGCCGTCAACCCCTAATTTATGCTTTTCTATCAATAACTTGCAGGAAGACCAGAAACAGCCGTTCTGCCTCTTATATAGATAGTAAAACCAGGCCTTCTATATAGAAGAGGTAGTCACAGCACACCCGACTCTTGCAGAGCCGACACCGCACTGGCATCCATACCCAATACCCGCTGCAAAACGTCCGCTGTGTGCTCACCCAACAAAGGCGGCGCGTTGCGGTACTCCACAGGCGTTTCGGACAGGCGAATAGGACTGGCGACCTGCGGCACTAGTCCAGCTAATACGTGAGGCAACTCAATGGCCAAGCCACGCGCCTTCACCTGAGGATCTGCAAACATCTGCGCCAGATCATTGATCGGCCCACACGGCACACCCGCCTGCTCCAATTGCGTCACCCACTGAGCCGTAGTCTTGAACACCGTTGCCTGCCTTATCAACGGAATCAGCTCCGCCCGGTTTGCCACGCGCAACTTGTTGGTGGCGAAGCGCACGTCATCTGCCCACTGCGGCTGCCCCGCCACCTCTGCGAACTTACGGAATTGGCCGTCATTGCCCACGGTGAGGATAAAATCGCCATCTGCCGTAGGAAAATCCTGATAGGGAACGATATTCGGATGCGCGTTACCCAACCGCTTCGGGGCATTCCCCGTTGTCAGGTAGTTCATCGCCTGATTAGCCAGGCACGCCACCTGAACATCCAGCAATGCCATATCGATGTGCTGACCACCACCTACCTGTTCTCGATGCGCAAGCGCAGCAAGAATCGCTACCGTCGAATAAAGGCCGGTCAGGATGTCCGTCAATGCCACGCCGACTTTCACCGGTCCCGCACCCTCATCTCCTTCCGGTCGACCGGTGAGGCTCATCAAGCCGCCCAATCCTTGAATCATGAAGTCGTATCCGGCGCGCTTGGCGTAAGGACCGGTCTGACCGAAACCCGTGATCGAGCAATAAATCAGATTCGGATTGGCCACCTTCAACGACTCATAGTCCAACCCATAAGCCGCCAGCCCGCCGACTTTGAAGTTCTCGATCAGGATGTCCGACTTGGCCGCCAGTTCGCGCACCAGCGCCTGACCCTCCGGGCGATTGAAATCGATGGTCACCGATTGCTTGTTGCGATTGGCTGACAGGTAGTAGGCCGCCTCGCTGGTGTTCTCGCCATAGGTGTCTTTCAGAAACGGAGGCCCCCAGGCGCGCGTGTCATCGCCATTGCCCGGACGCTCAACCTTGATCACCTCAGCGCCAAGGTCCGCCAGTATCTGCCCGGCCCAGGGGCCGGCGAGTACTCGCGACAAATCCAGTACTCGCAAATGAGAAAGCGCGCCCATGACGTTCTCCTATTAATAGAACGCCTGAAGGCCGGTCTGCGCGCGGCCGAGGATCAGCGCATGCACGTCGTGAGTCCCCTCATAAGTGTTCACCACTTCCAGGTTGACCAGGTGACGGGCCACGCCGAATTCATCAGAGATACCATTACCACCCAACATGTCACGTGCCATGCGAGCGATATCGAGCGACTTGCCACAGGAGTTGCGCTTCATCATCGAGGTGATCTCGACTGCTGCCGTACCTTCATCCTTCATGCGCCCCAGACGCAGGCAGCCTTGCAACGCCAAGGTGATGTCGGTCTGCATGTCAGCGAGTTTCTTCTGGATCAGTTGAGTAGCGGCCAGCGGGCGACCGAACTGCTTGCGATCCAGCGTGTACTGGCGAGCGGTGTGCCAGCAGAATTCGGCAGCGCCGAGTGCACCCCAGGATATTCCGTAACGTGCCGAGTTCAGGCAGGTGAACGGACCTTTCAAGCCACGTACATCAGGGAAGATGTTTTCTTCCGGTACAAAAACGTTGTCCATGACGATTTCACCGGTAATGGAGGCGCGCAGTCCCACTTTGCCGTGGATCGCCGGTGCGCTCAGGCCTTTCCAGCCTTTTTCCAGAACAAAACCACGGATGTCGCCCGCGTCGTCCTTGCCCCAGACCACGAATACGTCAGCGATCGGGCTGTTGGTGATCCACATCTTGCTGCCGGTCAGGCTGTAGCCGCCTTCCACCTTGCGCGCACGAGTAATCATCGCACCCGGGTCGGAACCGTGGTCAGGCTCTGTCAGACCGAAGCAGCCAATCCATTCGCCAGTCGCCAGTTTCGGCAGATATTTCTGCTTCTGGGCTTCGGTACCAAACTCATTGATTGGCACCATCACCAGAGAGGATTGCACGCTCATCATTGAGCGGTAGCCCGAATCGACGCGCTCCACCTCACGAGCAATGAGCCCGTAGCTGACATAATTCAGACCGCTGCCGCCGTACTGCTCCGGGATAGTTGCGCCCAACAGGCCCACTTCACCCATCTCGCGAAAAATCGCCGGATCAGTCTTTTCATGACGGAAAGCTTCAAGCACGCGCGGCGCAAGCTTCTGCTGAGCGAATTGCTCTGCCGTGTCGCGAATCATGCGTTCTTCTTCGGTGAGCTGTTGATCCAGTAGCAGGGGATCGATCCAGTTGAAGCTAGCTTTGCCGCCCATGAGTGCGTCCTCTCGAATCGGGTCAAATAACGTGGACTGATCCTAGGCGCCGTTTAGCGTGTGCGCAAACGAGGAATTTGCATACTGTTGTGCTAATTTCTCACTCCGTAACGTTGCGAAACCGGCTTTTCGCGATGTATTAGTGAGGTTGAAGTACATGCGCAGAAAGATACCCAGTACTACGGCGCTGATCAGCTTTGAGGCGGCGGCACGCAACGAAAGCTTTACCAAGGCGGCCTTGGAGCTTTCCCTCACGCAGGGAGCCATTTGCCGACAGATTGCCAGCCTCGAAGAATTCCTGGGCGTGGAGCTGTTCCGACGTTCGCGACGTGGCGTGAAGTTGACGGAAGCCGGGCTTTCCTACAGCCGCAGGGTTGCAACTCAACTGGATGCCGTCGAGCGGGATACGCTGTCGGTCATGGGCCAACAGGGCGCCAACGTGATTGAACTGGCGGTGGTGCCGACCTTCGGCACTCAATGGCTGCTGCCACGACTCAAGGATTTTCAGCAGAAGCATCCAGAGGTGACGGTCAACCTCACTAACCGCACCCGGCCCTTTCTGTTCGCCGACACCGACTTCGATGCCGCTATCTACTTCGGCGATGCGGACTGGTCAGGTACCGAATCCCACAGGCTGATGGGCGAAAATCCTATGCCCGTGTGCAGCCCCGTCCTGCTTGCCGAGATGACAAGTCTGAGTGCCGCTGAGATCGCCGAGCTGCCGCTGCTTCAGCAAACCACCCGCCCCTATGCCTGGCGTCAGTGGTTCAACTCGCAACACCTCAATATCCCCCGAGACATGACAGGTCCACGCTACGAGCTATTCTCCATGCTTGCCCAGGCGGCGATGCATGACATGGGCATCGCGCTGATCCCGCCGTTTCTGATTCAGCGTGAGCTGGCGGAGAAGCGTCTGGTGATTGCCAACCCCGAAGCACTCGCCAGCATCAAGGCCTACTACTTGATGATTCCGGAACGAAAAGTCGAATCCGCCTCATTGAAGGCTTTCCGCGACTGGTTAGTAAATCAGGCGCACAGCTACAACCTGCATGAATAAAGGCTTTCATCGTTAGCTGACCCCGTAGTCAGTAATTTTATAACCCTACAGATATAAGTATTTGTCGCATATTCATAGACTGTACCGAAAGACGGCACAAACGTCCCACAAGCGCCTTAAGACGTGGCCTTCAGCCTCTATCACGGAGCAATAACGCCTCATTCATGGTGCCGATATGGAAACTGTCGGAATTTCGCCAAAATCGTTGCAGAGCACGGCCTGCAAGGCATTGAGTCGTATAGTTGCGACATTCGGTCACGGGGTGACTTGTAGTTAATTTTCCGTCACCCGTCATAATCCCTTGAAGGGCACAAAGTTCGCCTGCAAAATGCCGCGCCCCGCCCTGATTCGCGGGGTCGTGCTGATCGGCCGCCCCAGCGCACCATCCGAAGTGCCTGGGTTTACTCAACAAGATCACGCAGGAGATTTGACGTGCACATTGGTGTTCCTCTCGAAACCCAAACGGGTGAAACGCGGGTTGCTGCAACCCCGGAAACCATCAAGAAGCTGATCGGCCAAGGTCATAGGATTACCGTTCAAAGCGGCGCCGGCTTAAATGCCAGTGTCGTTGACAGCGCCTATGAAGCGGCAGGCGCGACGATTGGCAGCGCCAACGATGCGTTTGGTGCCGAGCTGATTCTCAAGGTGGTCGCCCCCAGTGACAGCGAGCTGGCGCTGATAAAGAGCGGCACCGTGGTGGTTGGCATGCTCAACCCGTTCAGCAATGAAACGATTTCCAAACTGGCTGAGTGCGGGATTACCGCTTTCGCACTGGAGGCCGCGCCGCGCACTTCCCGTGCGCAGAGTCTGGATGTGCTGTCGTCTCAAGCGAACATCGCCGGTTACAAGGCTGTCCTGCTCGCTGCGCACCATTATCCCCGCTTCATGCCAATGCTGATGACTGCTGCGGGTACCGTAAAAGCGGCGCGCGTGCTGATCCTGGGCGCCGGCGTGGCCGGTCTGCAGGCCATCGCCACAGCCAAACGGCTGGGTGCAGTAATCGAGGCTTCCGATGTGCGGCCTGCGGTTAAGGAGCAGATTGAATCCCTCGGCGCCAAATTCGTCGACGTGCCGTACGAGACCGATGAAGAGCGCGAATGCGCCGTCGGTGTTGGCGGTTATGCGCGGCCCATGCCGGCCAGCTGGATGCAACGCCAGGCCCTGGCTGTACACGAGCGTGCCAAACAGGCTGACATCGTCATTACCACCGCACTGATTCCGGGGCGCAAGGCACCGACTTTGTTGAGCGCCGAAACCGTGGCGCAGATGAAGCCGGGCTCTGTGGTCATCGATCTTGCTGCTGCGCAAGGCGGCAACTGCCCGCTGACCGTGGCCGACCAGGTCGTCGTCGAAAATGGCGTGACCATTTGCGGCCCGACCAACCTCGCCGGCGCGGTAGCGGCAGATGCTTCGGCACTGTATGCGCGCAACCTGCTGGACTTCCTCAAGCTGGTCTTCAATAAAGAAGGCCAATTCGAAGTGAACCTCGAAGACGACATCGTCGCCGCGTGCCTGATGTGCCGCGACGGCCAAGTCATCCGTAAAAACGCCTAAGCAGGGATTCAGACGATGGAAGAGCTTATCTCCCCCGGTATCTACAACCTGATCATCTTCGTGCTGGCGATTTATGTCGGTTATCACGTGGTCTGGAACGTCACACCTGCACTGCACACGCCATTGATGGCGGTGACCAACGCGATCTCGGCGATCGTGATCGTCGGCGCCATGCTGGCAGCAGCGTTGACCGTCACGCCTCTGGGCAAAACCATGGGCACGCTGGCGGTAGCGCTTGCGGCGGTCAACGTATTTGGTGGCTTCCTGGTCACCCGCAGGATGCTCGAGATGTTCAAGAAAAAAGCCCCGAAAGTAAAAGAAGAGGCGCCAAAGTAATGAGCATGAATCTTGTAACGACGCTCTACTTGATCGCGTCCATCTGCTTCATCCAGGCCCTCAAAGGCCTTTCGCACCCGACCACATCGCGGCGCGGCAACCTGTTCGGCATGCTCGGCATGGGCCTGGCGATTCTCACGACTGTTGGCCTGATCTACAAGCTTGGCGCGGAGCTGGCAACGGCCGGCATCGGTTACGTCATCGTCGGCTTGCTGGTCGGCGGCACTGCCGGTTCGATCATGGCCAAACGCGTTGAAATGACCAAGATGCCGGAGCTGGTTGCCTTCATGCATAGCATGATCGGGCTGGCAGCGGTGTTCATCGCGATCGCTGCAGTGGTTGAGCCGCAATCCCTGGGCATCGTCAAACAGCTGGGCGATGCGATCCCTGCCGGCAACCGTCTGGAGTTGTTCCTCGGCGCAGCTATCGGTGCAATTACCTTCTCCGGCTCGGTGATCGCGTTCGGCAAACTCTCGGGCAAATACAAGTTCCGCCTGTTCCAGGGCGCACCGGTACAGTTCAGCGGTCAGCACAAACTGAACTTGCTGTTGGGCCTTGCAACGCTGGCCCTGGGTATCACCTTCATGCTGACTGGCAGCTTGACTGCCTTCGCGCTGATGCTGGTCCTGGCGTTCGTGATGGGTGTGCTGATCATCATCCCTATCGGCGGCGCAGACATGCCGGTGGTGGTGTCGATGCTCAACAGTTATTCCGGTTGGGCGGCAGCGGGAATCGGCTTTTCGCTGAACAACTCGATGCTGATCATCGCCGGTTCGCTGGTAGGTTCGTCGGGTGCGATCCTCTCCTACATCATGTGCAAGGCGATGAACCGTTCCTTCTTTAATGTACTGCTGGGAGGTTTCGGCAACACCGCCGAGGCAGGTCCTGCAGGCGATAAGGAAGCTCGCCCGGTCAAATCCGGTTCGGCTGACGATGCAACATTCCTGCTGACCAACGCCGACACCGTGATCATTGTTCCAGGCTACGGTCTCGCGGTAGCGCGCGCCCAGCACGCACTGAAAGAGCTGACGGAAAAACTGACCCATCGTGGTGTGACCGTGAAGTACGCGATCCACCCGGTCGCGGGTCGTATGCCGGGGCACATGAACGTCTTGCTGGCCGAGGCGGAAGTGCCTTATGACCAGGTGTTCGAGATGGAAGACATCAACTCCGAGTTCGGTCAGGCCGACGTGGTCTTGGTTCTCGGCGCCAACGACGTGGTCAACCCGGCGGCGAAGAACGATCCCAAATCGCCAATCGCCGGCATGCCGATTCTCGAAGCCTTCAAGGCCAAGACGATCATCGTCAACAAGCGCTCGATGGCCAGCGGTTATGCCGGCCTGGATAACGAGCTGTTCTATCTGGACAAAACCATGATGGTCTTTGGCGACGCCAAGAAAGTCATCGAGGACATGGTCAAAGCCGTCGAATAAGCCGTTCTGCTAAACAAACGCCCCGACATTCGGGGCGTTTTTGTTTGCGTCTGTTACCGATCCGGCAACGATGTTTTGTCTGAAACCCGCTAAATAGACGCCTCGAATGCGACCTTTGTAGCGAGACGGGCACCCGCAAGATTCACTAAACTGCGGACCTTGCTTTCGACACCCGAGAAACCCTCCATGTACCGTGATCGTATTCGCCTGTCTTCGTTGTTGGATAAAGTGATGAGTGCCGCTGAGGCGGCCGCGCTGATTGAAGACGGGATGACCGTCGGCATGAGTGGTTTCACTCGCGCCGGTGAAGCCAAAGCCGTGCCTCAGGCACTGGCCGAACGCGCAAAAATCTCTCCGCTGAAAATTACCTTGATGACCGGTGCCAGCCTGGGCAACGACCTCGACAAGCAGCTCACCGAAGCGGGCGTACTGTCGCGACGTATGCCGTTTCAGGTCGATAGCACTTTGCGCAAGGCCATCAATGCTGGCGAGGTGATGTTTATCGATCAGCATCTTTCTGAAACGGTGGAGCAACTACGCAATCAGCAGCTCAAGCTTCCAGACATCGCAGTGATTGAAGCCGTGGCAATCACCGAGCAGGGCCACATCGTGCCAACAACATCGGTGGGCAACTCGGCCAGCTTTGCCATTTTCGCCAAGCAAGTCATTGTCGAGATCAACCTGGCGCACAACCCGAATCTTGAAGGCTTGCACGACATCTATATCCCCACCTACCGTCCGACGCGCACGCCGATCCCGCTGGTGAAGGTTGATGATCGCATTGGCAGCACCGCGATACCGATTCCGCCGGAAAAAATTGCCGCCATCGTGATCACCCACCAGCCTGACTCCCCGTCGACCGTGTTGCCGCCGGACGTTGAGACCCAAGCCATTGCCGACCACCTGATCGACTTCTTCAAGCGGGAAGTGGCTGCCGGACGCATGACCAACAAGCTCGGCCCGTTGCAGGCCGGCATTGGCACCATCGCCAACTCGGTGATGTGCGGCTTGATCGACTCACCGTTCGAAGACCTGACGATGTATTCCGAGGTACTGCAGGATTCGACGTTCGACCTGATCGATGCCGGCAAGCTGAGTTTCGCCTCCGGCAGCTCGATCACCTTGTCGAGCCGTCGCAACGCCGATGTCTTTAGCAATCTGGAGCGCTACAAGGACAAGCTGATTCTGCGCCCGCAGGAGATTTCCAACCATCCTGAAGTGGTGCGGCGGCTGGGCATCATCGGCATTAACACGGCGCTGGAATTCGACCTGTACGGTAACGTCAACTCCACTCACGTCTGCGGCACACGAATGATGAACGGCATTGGCGGCTCGGGCGATTTTGCGCGCAATGCGCATCTGGCGATTTTCGTCACCAAGTCGATTGCCAAGGGCGGGGCCATCTCCAGTGTGGTGCCGATGGTGAGTCACGTCGATCACACGGAACATGACGTGGACATCCTGGTGACAGAGGCGGGTTTGGCAGACCTGCGTGGTTTGGCACCACGGGAGCGGGCTCGGGTGATCATCGATAACTGCGTGCATCCGGATTACCGTCAGGCCTTGGACGATTACTTCACAGCCGCCTGTGCAGTCGGCGGACATACGCCGCATATGCTGCGGGATGCATTGAGCTGGCACATTAACCTGGAAGAAACGGGAAGAATGCTTGCCTCTTAACGGGTACAGATAGCGGATGAAGAATGCACGGTTCGATCAGTCCTCGTATAAGAGCCGCTGCCGCGAATAAAACTGTACTGCTGTACTGGTCTTTTCCTACAGCTTTATCCTACCTGCGCGGGTTAGACACGCTAAAACGCACCATATCAGTGCCGACAGGTACAGTTGCTTCATTTTCGACCAGTACACCATCCTTTAACAGTTAACTGGTCTCTCACAATACAAGTGAACTGTATCTGGAGAGACTGGCCAAACGAGAGGATCATTGGCATCAGTTAAACCACTACCTGATCCCGCCACAAGCGGAAGGATGTCAATCATGGAACGTACACTCAGTTCCGACCTGTTCTTCGAAAACACTGCAGCAAAAACTCAGGCTTCCATGCCTTTGCGCGTTATCGCCAACCTGATGTTGTGGCAGCGTCGCATCTCCAGCCGCCATCAACTGGCTCGCTTGGATTCGCGTCTGCTGGCTGACGCCGGTATCAGCGAAGCACAACGCTACGAAGAGTTGAGCAAGCCGTTCTGGCGCTAAATCAGCGTCGCTGGCTCTGACCCACCGGGTCCACCGCCAGCACCGAATTCAGAAAACAAAGCCCGTCGCGGGAAACTGCGACGGGCTTTGTCGTTTGTGGTTGTTCAAATCCTCGATAAGTACAGTTATTCATAATCGCACATCAACCAGTACAGTTATAAACGACGACCTCGACCATAGAGCTTCAATGAATTACAGGCTGTGCGAATTCTGACGTGCAGGCCTAAAATGCAGTTAGAAGTAGCGAACGACGTGTCACTGACGTCTGATCCAACAGCATCACTTCTAATCAGATCAATCACAGGAGTTACACCATGTCCCGTCTTCGCCTGCTCAGCGCTGCAGCCCTGCTTGCCGTGGCTGCCAATTCCAACGCCTCCAGCTTCATTGTGACCACTGACTCCATCGTCGGCGCACTGAAGGCCACTTCGGACGCAACCTCCGACATAACATCCTCGTTTCGCGATGACAAAATCGTCCGCGCAGCGCGTGACGATGCGGCAAGTTTTGTCGCCACCGAAGGTGCCATTCGCGGCGTGAAGCTGGAAAGCGCGCTTGATCACATCCGCGTCCAGGCTCCGCAACTGGACGCCACAGACTCGCAACTGGCCCAAGCTATCCTGACACTGTAATCACCGTTCCGACGGGACATGCCCTGCGTGTCCCGATGTTTCGGAACTGGCTCTGGATCGGGCGTTGCGCTAGCCTTGGGACTCATTTCCTGTCATCGAGTCCCATGCGTTTTCTCCAAAATCTCCTGTTCATACCGATTCTCACGACCTGCTGGACAGGTTCGGCTTACGCTTTCGATGCGTTCAACCTGTCTACTCAAGGCATCGTAGTCACGGGGTACGCCTCGAGCATGGTGACCTCGGCTCCATTCGATCGTAAGCTGCTGATTGACGCTCAGGATGACGCGGCGGCGTTCATCGCCAGCAACGGTGAACTGCGTGGAGCGCGTCTGGAATCAGCACTCGATTACTTGCGCAGAACCGAGCCAAAACTTCATGCCAGCGACCTTGAACTGGCGCAGGCAATTCTCGTCCAATAGTTATCCTAATTTTTGCGGAGTCGATCCATGCGTAACCCTTTGATTGCTGCCGTCCTTGGCTTGCTGTTTATCGCCGATATGGCCCAGGCGCAGACCCTGGTTGCCACCAGTAACATTCTGGTCAATGCCACCCGCCGCACCATCGATTTCACCTCTGATACAACGACTTCCATCCGCGACTCGAAAATCATTCGCGAAGCCCATGATGACGCGGCCAGCTTTGTCGCCAGCGAGGGCGATATTCGCGGCGCGCACCTCGAAGCGGCCTTCAGCACGTTGCGTACCCGGGTACCGGAAGCGCGTGATGCCAGTGATCAGGTGCTCGCCGAAGCCATCCTCGCACTGTGAAACCGTCGTTCGCCTGGCTGCTGGCCGGGTTCATGTTGCTGCTTGGCAACACGGCCCAGGCTGGCTTGCAATTAAAGCTCAAGACCGAAGGTCTGACCCCCGCGCAACAGCAGGCGAGCCAGATGCTGCTTGATGAAGCCATGCGGGCGTTGCCGCCGCGCTTCATCGAGCAACTCGACCGACGCATTGATGTTGGCTGGACCGACAAGATGCCCAGCAATGCCTACGGTCAGGCATCGCTGGTCTCCCAACTCGATCTGAACCGCAATCTTCTCGACAGCCTCACGGATGGCAGCGCTGCCACCCGGAAAACCAATCGACCTCATGGCACCGTGCGCCGCGAGATGCTGGCGACGGTCCTGCACGAACTGACCCATATTTATGACCGCTCGCGGTTGTGGCCTGATGCCGACCGGACGTTGATCCTGCGCTGCACACAGCGCAGCAACAGTTCTGGCCTCATTGGCATTCCTGATCAGTGCCGTGGGCAGTCCGATCGACGCTTCACCCTGAGTGACGATCCGCGCCTGCTCGATCTGGCCGGCTGGCCGCAATACGTCGGCCGTCGCGGGGAACGCGAGCAGCACAACCGCCAGGTTGCTCGCAGCCCGGACATCTACGAGATCAGCAGCCCGAAAGAATTTGTCGCGGTCAACATGGAGTATTTCCTGCTCGACCCGAGCTATGCCTGCCGTCGTCCGGCGCTGTACCGCTACTACAAAGACCATTTCGGCTGGGCGCCTGCGGACAAAGCCACTTGCGGTAAATCCTTCGCCTTTCTCAATGCCGGCAACGATTTCGCCAAGCAACCGTTGGGGCAGGTCGATCCGGAGCGCGTCTACGCCGTCGATTACCTGCTCGCCGAGGCCAACCAGAATTGGGTCAGCCGTTGGGGCCACAGCATGTTGCGTCTGGTGATCTGCGCCCCGGGTCGGCCACGGGGTCCGGATTGTCGACTGGATCTTGACCAGCACCTGGTGCTGTCTTATCGCGCATTCGTGGGCGATGTGCAGCTGTCGAGTTGGGACGGGCTGGTGGGCAAATACCCTTCGCGCCTGTTCGTCTTGCCGCTGGCTCAAGTCATTGATGAATACACCAAGACAGAACTGCGCAGCCTGGCGTCTATCCCGCTGAATTTGTCGCGTCGCGAAGTAGAAGACGTGGTGGAACACGCCGCCGAGATGCACTGGAGTTACGATGGTAATTATTTCTTCCTGTCCAATAACTGTGCGGTTGAAGGCCTGAAATTGTTGCGCAGCGGTTCCAACAATTCACAGTTGGTTGGCCTCGACAGCATCATGCCCAACGGTTTGCTGGAAGTGCTCAAAGGCCGCGGGCTGGCCGACACCAGCGTGCTGGATGATCCTCGCGAGGCGCTCCGCCTGGGGTATCGCTTCGATTCGTTCCGGGATCGTTACCAAGCGATGTTCGAGGTGCTGAAAAAGCATCTGCCAATCAAACAGGACAAGGTTGAAGACTGGCTGGCCCTTAAGGCTGAAGAACGTCGACCGTGGATTGATCAGGCTAACCTGCGCACCAGCGCGGCGTTGCTGCTGCTTGAGCAAGCCAGTTTTCGTCAGCAAATGGTGTTGGCACAGGATGAGGTCAAGCAGCGTTACCTGGGAGCCCGCGAGTTGAAGAACGGCGGCATGGACAAGGCCAACGCGACCTTGCAACAGATTCTCGCCAACAGTGGTTTCCTCAGCCGCCCTGCGGAGCTGCTGGGTACTGGCGGTTATGGATTACCGCAACCGAGCGAATGGCAGCGTCTGGAATCGGAAAGCAGCCTGCGCCAGAAGCAGCTGCAAGCGCTAACCGGGGATCTGGACAAGGAAGTGAGGGCGTTGCTGGAGCCTAGCCGTGCGGCGGAAATGGCCGCCAATGAAGCCAACCTGAAACAGGTTGGCGAGCATTTGCGGAAATTGCACAAGGCGGCAGGTGGGCTGGAGTTGCCCTGAAAAAAGATCGTCCGTTTGGACGATCTTTTTTTTTCTGTATTACGCCGCCGCATTTCCACGGGCGTTACGCACACCCTCAGCCAATTCCGCACATAGACTCAATACCCCATCAATAGCCTGCTCCGGAGTATCGGCCGTCGCGATGTGGTCGATCAATGCCGAACCCACCACGACGCCATCGGCCAGACGCGCGATCGATGCGGCTTGCTCTGGAGTACGAATGCCAAAACCGATGCTGATCGGCAGATCAGTGTGGCGACGCAAACGCGCCACTGCTTCTTCCACGTGCTCCAAGGTCGCAGCGCCCGCACCGGTCACACCGGCGACCGACACGTAATAGACAAAACCGGAGCTGCCATTCAATACGGTCGGCAGACGCACATCATCGGTGGTCGGCGTGGTCAGGCGGATAAAGTCCAGCCCGGCGGCTTGTGCTGGCTCGCACAACTCGCCGTTATGCTCTGGTGGCAGGTCAACCACGATCAGGCCATCAACCCCGGACTCTTTGGCGTCAGCAATAAAACGCGCTACGCCATACATGTGAATCGGGTTGAAGTACCCCATTAGCACCAACGGCGTTTCGCTATTACCTTCACGAAACTCACGAACCATTTGCAGGGTTTTCGTCAGGTTTTGCTTGGCGGCCAATGCACGAATGTTAGCCAGCTGGATTGCCGGGCCGTCAGCCATTGGGTCGGTGAAGGGCATGCCCAGCTCGATCACATCAGCGCCAGCGCCGGGCAAGCCGTTGAGGATCGCCAGAGAAGTGTCATAACCGGGGTCGCCTGCGGTGACGAAGGTCACCAGGGCAGCGCGATTCTGCTCTTTGAGTTCGGCAAAACGTGTTTGCAGGCGGCTCATCAGTGTTTCTCCTGCTGGGAGCGCTCTTGTTGAGCCTGCTCCATGTGGTGCATGACGGTTTGCATGTCTTTGTCGCCGCGGCCGGACAGGTTGACCACCATCAAGTGTTCCTTCGGCAGATTCGGTGCCCGCTTGAACACTTCGGCCAAGGCATGGGCGCTTTCCAGTGCAGGAATAATCCCTTCGAGGCGGCAGCATTTGTGAAACGCATCGAGGGCTTCGTCGTCGGTCACCGAGGTGTATTGAACGCGACCGATGTCATGCAACCAGGCGTGTTCGGGTCCAATGCCCGGGTAATCGAGGCCAGCGGAAATCGAATGAGCGTCGATGATCTGGCCATCGTCGTCCTGCAGCAGGAACGTGCGGTTGCCGTGCAGCACACCCGGTACGCCGCCGTTCAGGCTGGCGGCGTGTTTGCCGGTTTCAATACCGTGGCCCGCTGCTTCGACACCGATGATCTCGACACTGTTGTCGTCGAGGAACGGGTGAAACAAGCCCATGGCGTTCGAGCCGCCACCGATGCAGGCGACCAGGCTGTCCGGCAGCCGACCTTCCTGAGCTTGCAGCTGGTCACGGGTCTCTTTGCCGATTACCGCCTGGAAGTCGCGGACCATGGCTGGATACGGATGCGGGCCAGCGACGGTACCGATCAGGTAGAACGTGCTGTCGACGTTGGTGACCCAATCGCGCAACGCTTCGTTCATCGCATCTTTCAGCGTGCCGGTGCCGGCAACAACAGGAATCACTTCAGCGCCCAGCAGCTTCATACGGAACACGTTGGCCTGTTGGCGCTCGATGTCCGTAGTGCCCATGTAGATCACGCAATCCAGACCAAAACGTGCGGCCACGGTGGCGGTTGCCACACCGTGCATGCCGGCACCGGTCTCGGCAATGATGCGTTTTTTGCCCATGCGCCGCGCCAGCAAAATCTGGCCAATGCAGTTATTGATCTTGTGCGCGCCGGTGTGATTGAGCTCTTCACGCTTGAGATAAATCTTCGCGCCGCCGCAGAACTCGGTCAGACGTTCGGCAAAATACAGAGGGCTTGGACGTCCGACATAATCACGCTGGAAGTAGGCCAATTCCTCTTTGAACGCCGGATCTTCCTTGGCCGCCTCGTATTCGCGAGCCAGTTCAAGGATCAACGGCATCAAGGTTTCGGCAACGTAGCGGCCGCCGAAATCGCCAAACAGGCCATTAACGTCGGGGCCGCTGCGCAGATTGGTCTGGGTCATGAGTCGCTCCAGTTGAATGCGTGAGAGAACAATGATCTAACTCTACCGCTGACGCCCTGCGCTGAAAACCGATAAGATCGCCACAACCTGTCAGGAAAACTCACAGATATCATGAGCCACGACCTTCCTCCGCTGAACGCCCTCCGCGCCTTTGAAGCCACTGCTCGCTTGAACAGCGTCAGTCAGGCCGCTGAGCAGCTGCACGTTACTCATGGTGCGGTTAGCCGACAAATAAAGGTCCTTGAAGAACATCTTGGCGTGAGTCTTTTCATCAAGGAAGGACGCGGCCTTAAACTCACAGATGCAGGCGCTCGCCTGCGTGATGTCAGCACTGAGGCCTTCGAGCGACTGCGGACGGTGTGTGCCGAACTTACCCAGAGCACTGCTGATGCACCGTTCGTCCTTGGTTGCTCGGGTAGTCTGCTGGCCCGCTGGTTCATTCCGCGGCTGGGACGATTGAACGCGGATTTGCCGGACCTGCGCCTGCACCTGTCCGCCGGCGAAGGCGATCTCGACCCACGCCGCCCTGGCCTGGATGCATTGCTGGTGTTCGCCGAGCCGCCCTGGCCGGCGGATATGCAAGTCTACGAACTGACCAGCGAACGCATTGGCCCGGTTATGAGCCCGCGTTATGCCGCCTATGAATCGCTGAAACAAGCGCCACCGAGCGCGCTGCTGGAAGAACCGTTATTGCACACCACTTCGCGCCCGCAGGCGTGGCCAAGCTGGGCACGGCAAAGCAACCTCGACGCCAATGCGTTGAAGTACGGCCAGGGTTTTGAGCATTTGTATTATTTGCTGGAAGCAGCGGTGGCGGGGCTTGGTGTAGCGATAGCGCCTGAGCCGTTAGTGGCCGAGGACTTGAAAGCCGGCCGCCTGGTTGCGCCTTGGGGTTTCAGTGAAACCCCGGCGCAACTGGCGTTGTGGCTGCCCAAGCGCGCCGCAGACGGGCGCGCTCGGCAATTGGCGCAGTGGTTAAAAAATGAGCTGCGCCAATCAGATCAGTTACCGCGCTTGCACAGCAAGTAGGCCGCCAGCAAACCGACTGCGCCGACTGCTACGCCGGCTGTAGTCCAAGGGTGCTCCTGAGCGTAATCGCGCGTCGCAATCCCGGTTTCACGGGTTTTGACTTTGACTTCTTCGTACGCATCGCTGAGCAAATGGCGCGAATGCTTCAGCGCGTTCTCGGCGTTGGTTTTCAAGACTTTGAGGGTTTTACGCGACTCGTCGGAAGCGTCGTCCTTCAGGTTTTCCAAAGACTTCAGCAGACTCTCGATCTCGGCTTCCATGCTTTGCAATGAGGCTTTACGTAAAGAAGTGTTGGCCATGGTGGCTCTCCTGCATTGGTGATGAGTGGCGTGTGTTGGTTGGGACTGCGGTGGATCGAGAAAGTGCAGTAAATCTGAACTTCCATGTCGGAATTACCCACTGAAGAAATAGGAAAAATCACTGCTAGGCTGTATTCAAACCCCGAGGAGAACGCCATGACCGATCACCACACCTACAAGAAAATCGAGCTCGTTGGCTCGTCCGTGAGCAGTATCGAAGACGCTATCAACAACGCGCTGGCGGAAGCCAACAAGACCATCAAGAATCTGGAATGGTTTGAAGTGACGGAAACCCGCGGGCACATCGAGAACGGTAAAGCCGCCCATTTCCAGGTGACGCTCAAGGTCGGATTCCGTATTGCCAGCAGTTGAGTTTGCGCTAGTCTTCTGAACTTGCGCGCTGGCCGAATGCCATAGGGAATGGCAAAGCGCTACATGAATACATCCGGCGTGGTCGTCGGATGTCCCTAATGACCCGACCAGGGAATGCGACTGATGAAGAATTTTGTTTTGGCGTTAGGTTTGTTAAGCCTTGCCGGTACAGCGTTGGCTCAAGGCAAGCCATGCGAGGATTTGAAAGCCGAGATTGCCGCGAAGCTCGATGCCAAGGGCGTGTCTGGCTACTCATTGGAAATCGTGGAAAAAGGTGCTGCTGCTGACGGCAAAGTCGTTGGCTCTTGCGAAAAAGGCACCAAGGTAATCGTCTACAAAAGGTAGGCTGATGACACTGCCAATTAAAAAGCCGACGCATGACGTCGGCTTTTTTGTGCCTGTGGATCAGCCCTTCATCACCTGCGCGAGCAGCTCATACGAACGTACGCGATCAGCGTGCTCGTAAAGATCGCTGGTGAAAATCAGCTCGTCTGCCTGGGTCTGCTCGATAAGCACATCCAGCTTCGCACGGATTTTTTCAGGGCTGCCCACCATTGCAAGTCCGAGGAAATCGCCCACCGCCTCCTTCTCGTGCGGCAACCACAGACCGTCCATGGTCTTTACCGGAGGACGCTGCACCAAGCTCTGTCCACGCATGAGCGCGAGAATTCGCTGGTACACCGACGTCGCCAGATAATCAGCCTGCTCGTCGGTGTCGGCAGCCACTAACGGAACGCCGAGCATGACGTAGGGTTTATCCAGCACCGCTGAAGGCTTGAAGTGATTGCGGTAGACGCGGATCGCTTCATGTATGAAACGCGGTGCGAAATGGGACGCGAACGCGTAGGGCAAACCGCGCTGACCGGCCAGCTGTGCGCTGAAGAGGCTCGAGCCCAGCAACCAGACTGGCACATTGGTGTTGGTGCCCGGCATGGCAATGACGCGCTGATCCGGAGTTCGCGGGCCGAGGTAACGCATCAGCTCCGCAACGTCTTCGGGAAAATCATCAGCGCTGCCGGAACGTTCACGGCGCAGGGCGCGAGCCGTCATCTGATCGGAGCCGGGCGCGCGGCCCAGGCCCAGGTCGATTCGGCCCGGGTAAAGGCTTTCGAGCGTACCGAACTGCTCGGCAATTACCAGCGGCGCGTGGTTGGGCAGCATCACGCCCCCCGACCCGACGCGAATGGTTGAGGTGCCGCCGGCCAGGTAACCGAGCAGCACCGAGGTCGCCGAACTGGCGATCCCGTCCATGTTGTGGTGCTCGGCTACCCAGAAGCGGTTGTAGCCGAACTTTTCGACACGCTGTGCCAGGTTCAGCGAGTTGCGCAAGGACTCCGCCGGGCTGCCATTTTCGCGCACGGGCACCAGATCAAGCGCTGAGAATTTGATATCGGACAGATGTTTCATAAGCCTGCTTCTCCAATTTGAGGACGCAGGTTTTTTCTTGTAAGCGAAAACCTGCCGAATCCATAAGCGTGCTCTATGCAATGAGGGCATATACCCGAGATTCAATAGCCAGGGCAAAATTTCCTACGAAAATGGTAGGACTAATCAGATCGGGTGAACTTTGCACCACCGTCTATCCTCAGAACCCTAGCAACCGAAAATCATCAGGGTGCGACGCTCCGCGCCTGAACTCGAGGAGGCAGACATGGCTATTACCAAGAAAGCATCGGCGCATTGGGAAGGTGACCTGAAAACCGGCATCGGTTCCATTTCAACCGAAACCGGCGTCCTCAGAGAAGCGCCCTACGGCTTCAAGGCGCGTTTCGAAGGTGGCAAGGGTACAAACCCTGAAGAGCTGATCGGCGCTGCGCACGCAGGCTGTTTCTCGATGGCATTTTCGATGATCCTGGGCGACGCCGGCCTCAAGGCTGACAGCATCGACACCGACGCTGAAGTGACGCTGGACCAGGTCGAAGGTGGCTTCGCAATTACTGCGGTGAAGCTGATCCTGAAAGCCAGGATCCCTGGTGCAAGCCAGGCGCAATTTGAAGAGCTGAGCAACAAGGCCAAAGAAGGCTGCCCGGTTTCCAAAGTGTTGAACGCGAAGATCAGCCTGGATGCAACGCTGATCAGCTAAGTCGCTTAGTTGCAACGCGCGATCGCAGCCTTCGACAGGCTGCGATTTTTTTGTCCTGAAACAAAACCCCGCTGGCGTCGCTGTGGTCCAATAAATGACAGCAGCTGAAGCGCACTTCCGTGCGTGCTGCATCAAGGAGCTTCAACCATGAAACGTTTTGCCCTGGCGGTTCTCTGCAGTGCGCTGGCAACGTCGGCTTTCGCGGCACCCAAAGACTGTGAAGAGCTCAGGAAAGAGATTGAAGTCGATATTCAGGCTAAAGCAGTGCCCTCTTACACGTTGGAAATCGTGTCGAAGGAAGAGGGTGAGAAGCACGATGTAGCCATGGTCGTTGGCAGCTGCGAAAACGGCACCAAACGCATCATCTATCAAAAAAACGAAGATTGATGATCGGCTTCAGATGATGCAGTAGGCCTGCCGATCTTCTGCCACGATCTCCCGCTTGGAGTTGTACAGCCGAGCACTCGGGGTAAACGAAATCGACCGTCCTTCCAGCACATAGCGCTGGCCCGCTTCGAAATGATCGTAGTTGATGGTCAGGTAACACAACCGTTCCCTGGGGCTGCTCATCGTGCTCATGCCACCGCCACCGGGTACTTCAAAATCGAAGCGAACAATCAGCTCATGACTGCCGGGTGTGACCTGAAAGTAACGCCCGTCCTGCGTCCGCTGATTGTCCAGGCGCTCGGCCATCAGCAGTTTATCGTTCGGAAAAGGCGTTGAGAAATCGACCCACGCCATCTGCGGATTAACCGCCGGTAGTGGGCTTGTGCAGCCGGCCATCACACTGGCAGCGAGCAACAACGTCAACCTGCGCATGATAAATGTCCCGATGTCTGATCATTCAGCATAGCGCTGTTCAGGTACGTTGGCAGCCTGCCGGCGTGCCTTCGCCAATCACTTTTCGCTGTTGATCATAGAGCTTTGCCCACGGCCGAAAGCCGATGTTTCCCGCTTGCAGTTGGTACTTCTGCCCCGCGTTGAAATCGTTGAATTTCACGTTCAATTGGCAATCGCGCCACAGAGGCTGGGCGTCAGGACCAATGTTGGTCGGCTGCACCGGGAATTGATAGCGCACCGTCAACTCATGGCTGCCGGGCTGTACTTCGAAATAGCGTTTGTCGGTGGAGGCCTTGTCGTCGACCTCCATAGCCTGCAGCGCGGTGTCTTCCTGCTGCGGGTGCAGGTCGATCCAGGCTTGGGCCGGGTCTTGTTCAGGCAAACCAAAACCAGCGCAGCCAGTCAGCATTAATAAGCCGCTCGTCAGCATCATCTTACGCATAGCGGAGCTCCAGTCAGGCGGGATAGTCTTGCGAGCAGACTTTCCAGGGATGATTTTATTTTGATCAGGCCGCTTCCAAGCCTTGGGTTACTTGATCGCGTTTTGCGCATTTTGTTTCCGGGCGTGATGTTTTTGTTGCTCAGTGGGTGCACCAGCGTCAGCTATTACGGCCAATTGGTCAGTGGCCAGCTGCGGTTGCTGAACGCTCGCGTGCCGGTCGCACAAGTGATCGCCGATCCTTCGCGCGATGAGAAGCTGCGCAACCATCTCGCCCAATCGCAAAAAGCCCGGACATTTGCCAGCCAGCATCTGCATCTGCCGGACAACCAGAGTTACAGACTGTATGCCGACATCGATCGGCGTTACGTAGTCTGGAATGTCTTCGCCACGCCGGAATTTTCCCTGGCACCACAAAACCATTGTTTTCCCATCGCCGGCTGCGTCGCTTATCGCGGTTACTACAACCAAGGCGCGGCACGAGGCGCGGCGGCAGTCATGCAGTTGCAAGGTATGGACGTGTCGGTTGGCGGCGTCGAGGCTTATTCGACGCTCGGGTGGTTCAATGATCCGATCATGAGTTCGATGATGGGCTGGGGAGACGAAAGGCTGGCGACGTTGATCTTTCATGAACTGGCGCACCAGCGGCTGTATGTGAAGGACGACACCGAGTTCAACGAGTCTTTCGCCACGTTTGTCGAGCAGGAAGGTACGCGGCAGTGGCGGGCGATTCGTGAGCTGCCGCCTGAAGACAACGCCCGGGCCCAGCAGCGGGAACAGTTTATTCAGCTGGTTCTGGACACCCGCTCGCGGCTGGAACGGTTGTATGCCCAGCCTCTGACTGTGGAAGAAATGCGCGCGCGTAAAGGCGCTGAATTTGAACGACTGCGTACCGAGTACCGGCAGTTGCGCGACAGCCGATGGGCGGGAGACAAACGTTATGACGCCTGGATCTACGCACCGATGAACAATGCCCGGTTGCTGCCGTTTGGTTTGTACGATCAATGGGTACCGGCATTTGCTGCGTTGTTTCGGCAGGCAGGCGGGGACTGGGTGAGGTTTTATGCGGCAGCTGAGAAGCTCGCGGAGTTGCCGGTTGTGGAGCGCAAAGCAGCACTGAAGGTGTTGGCAGAGGCGAAGATTTGAGGTGATCCAGCGATCGCGCGGGCAAGCCTTGCTCCCACAGATATCATCGTTCACAACATCGCCTGCTATGCGACCTGTGGGAGCAGGTGGAGCGGCACTCCGACTTGCCCGCAATGGCGCCCTACCACCAAATCGCAAACCAAAGACCGCGCCGCCGAAGGTGAATTCGTTAACTCCGTAAAAACGCCCGATGCATCTCATCCAGCGTCTCGAAATGATACGTCGGCAGTTCCGCGCACAGCTCTTCCCGGCTGCCAAACCCGTAACCCACCGCAGCGGCATGCAGCCCGTTGCTACGGGCGCCGATCAGGTCGTGTTTGCGATCGCCGACCATCAGCGTATTGGCCGGGTCGAGGTTTTCTTCAGCCATCAGATGCGCTATCAGCTCGACTTTGTTGGTGCGGGTACCATCCAGTTCGCTGCCGTAGATCACCTTGAAGTGTTTGGCGAAGTCGAAGTGTCGGGCGATTTCCCTGGCAAATACCCACGGCTTGGACGTGGCGATATACAGCTGTCGCCCTTGACCGCCGAGGGTTTCCAGCAGTGGCGTGACGCCATCGAACACACGGTTTTCATACAGTCCGGTGACTTTGAAGCGCTCGCGGTAGAAGTTCACCGCTTGCCAGGCCTTCGCTTCATCGAAGTCATAGAACTGCATGAACGCCTGCAATAACGGCGGGCCGATGAAGTGTTCAAGTCGGGTCAGGTCCGGCTCATCGATCCCCAGCTTGCTCAAGGCAAACTGGATCGAACGGGTGATGCCCTCACGCGGGTCGGTCAGCGTGCCATCGAGGTCGAACAAAATCGTTTGGTAATGCATGAAAATTCCTGGCCAGTGGCGGGATGATTCAATCTTTGTCGTAGCCTTCGGCCAGATGCAGATCCTTTAACTTCACGTAATTCGCCGCGCTGTAGGTGAAAAAGGCTTTTTCCTTGTCGGTCAGCGGGCGGATCAGTTTGACCGGACTGCCGACATAGAGAAATCCGCTGTCCAGACGCTTGCCCGGCGGCACCAGGCTGCCGGCACCGATGATCACATCGTCGGCGATCACTGCACCGTCCATGACGATGCTGCCCATGCCGATCAACACCCGGCTGCCGACGCTGCAACCGTGCAGCATGACCTTGTGAGCGATGGTCACGTCATCACCGATCAGACAGGCAAAGCCATCGGGGTTGAACGGACCGGCGTGAGTGATATGCAGCACGCAGCCATCCTGCACGCTGGTGCGGGCGCCAATGCGGATACGGTGCATGTCGCCACGGATCACTGTGAGCGGCCATACTGAGCTGTCTTCGCCGATTTCGACGTCGCCGATTACCACCGCCGAGCTGTCGACAAAAGCGCCTTTGCCCAGTAGCGGCGTGTGATTCTGATACTTGCGAAGGGTCACGATAGGCTCTCTCTCTTTTGCTGATAGCTGCGGTGAGCGTCGATTGTAATTAAGATGGGCGCATGTTTCTTCCAGCCAAGGTGCCAAACGTGAGCGTGAACAACCCTCTTTTGCAGTCCTACGACCTGCCGCCGTTCTCGGCGATCCGGGCCGAACACGTGCAACCGGCGATTGAACAGATCCTGGCTGACAACCGCGCCGCCATTATCGAAATCCTCAAAACCCAGGGAAAACAACCGACCTGGGCCGGCCTGGTGCTGGCGATGGACGAACTCAATGATCGACTGGGCGCGGCCTGGAGCCCGGTCAGTCACTTGAATGCCGTGTGCAACAGCGCCGAATTGCGCGAAGCCTACGAGTCGTGCCTGCCAGCCCTCAGCGCCTATTCGACCGAGATGGGCCAGAACCGCGAGCTGTTCCAGGCCTTCGAAGCCTTGGCAAACAGCCCGGAAGCCGCCGGTTTCGACGTGGCGCAAAAAACTATTCTGGAGCACTCGCTGCGCGACTTCCGTTTGTCGGGTATCGATCTTCCGCCTGCCGAGCAGCAGCGCTACGCCGAGGTCCAAAGCAAATTGTCCGAGCTGGGCAGCCGCTTCTCCAATCAGCTGCTTGACGCCACGCAAGCCTGGACCAAACACGTTGCCGATGAAACCGTCCTCGCCGGCCTGACCGATTCGGCCAAAGCGCAGATGGCTGCGGCGGCACAGGCCAAAGGCCTCGACGGCTTCCTCATTACCCTGGAATTTCCGAGCTACTACGCGGTGATGACCTATGCCCAGGACCGCGCCCTGCGTGAAGAAGTGTACGCGGCCTACTGCACCCGCGCCTCGGACCAAGGCCCGAACGCCGGTCAGAATGACAACGGCCCAATCATGGAAGAGATCCTCGACCTGCGTCAGGAGCTGGCAAAACTGCTGGGTTTCGCCAGTTTTTCAGAGCTGAGCCTGGCCACCAAAATGGCTGAATCCAGCGATCAGGTGCTGACCTTCCTGCGTGATCTGGCCAAGCGCAGCAAGCCATTCGCTGCACAGGACCTGGCGCAACTGAAAGCCTACGCGGCCGAACAAGGCTGCCCGGACCTGCAAAGCTGGGACAGCGGTTTCTATGGGGAGAAGTTGCGCGAACAGCGCTACAGCGTTGCCCAGGAAGCCCTTCGCGCCTACTTCCCGATCGATAAAGTGCTGAGCGGCCTGTTCGCCATCGTCCAGCGCCTGTACGGCATCGAAATCGCTGAACAGAAAGGCTTCGACACCTGGCACCCGGACGTTCGCCTGTTCGAAATCAAGGAAAATGGTCAGCACGTCGGCCGTTTCTTCTTCGATCTCTACGCCCGCGCCAACAAACGCGGCGGTGCCTGGATGGACGGCGCCCGTGACCGTCGCCGTACCGCTGACGGCGTGCTGCAAAGCCCGGTGGCCAATCTGGTGTGCAACTTCACCCCGGCCGACAGCGGCAAACCTGCGCTGCTGACCCACGATGAAGTCACTACCCTGTTTCACGAATTCGGGCACGGCCTGCACCACTTGCTGACTCGCGTCGATCACGCCGGCGTGTCCGGCATCAATGGTGTGGCTTGGGATGCGGTCGAGCTGCCGAGCCAGTTCATGGAAAACTGGTGCTGGGAGCCAGAAGGACTGGCGCTGATTTCCGGCCATTACGAAACCGGCGAGCCGCTGCCGCAGGATCTGTTGGAAAAAATGCTCGCGGCAAAGAACTTCCAGTCGGGACTGATGATGGTGCGCCAACTGGAATTCTCGCTGTTCGACTTCGAACTGCACGCCACCCGCGGCGATGGCCGTAGCCCCCTGCAAGTGCTGGAAGGCGTGCGCGACGAAGTCTCGGTGATGCGTCCGCCAGCCTACAACCGTTTCCCGAACAGCTTCGCGCACATCTTCGCAGGGGGGTACGCAGCGGGTTACTACAGCTATAAATGGGCTGAAGTGCTGTCGGCCGACGCCTTTTCAAAATTTGAAGAAGACGGCGTGCTCAATGCCGAAACCGGCCGCGCATTCCGTGAAGCGATCCTCGCGCGCGGGGGCTCCCAAGAGCCGATGGTGCTGTTCGTCGACTTCCGTGGCCGTGCGCCATCGATTGACGCACTCTTGCGTCATAGCGGCCTGAGTGAGGACGCCGCAGCATGAGTGAGGGGCCAGTGATCACTAAAAAACGCTTCATCGCCGGGGCCGTATGCCCGGCGTGCAGCGAGCCGGACAAGTTGCGGATGTGGAGCGAAGATGACGTTCCGCACCGTGAGTGTGTGGCCTGCGGTTATGCCGACACGCTGAATGAACAAGGTCTGTCGGTGCCGAAAGAATTGGGCACCCGGGTCAATACGTCAGCGTTGAAAGCGCCGGATACAAAAGTGCAGGCTGTGCAGTTCTTCCCCAATCCAAAGTTGAAGAAAAAACCAGAGTAAAATCTGCCACCTCTCTCGCCTGAACAGCGCGAGAGGTGGTAACTATGTACCGCCCTTCCCCTGTGCTTCCTGAATAGGCTGACCGATCAGCCCTCATTCAAGGAAGACAGCATGACCCTCACCAATCCGCTTTTACAAAAATGGACACTGCCGCCGTGGACTGCCATCCGCGCCGAGCATCTTGCGCCGGCCATCGATGCAATCATTGCGGACAATCGTCAGGCCCTCGCCGACATCATGGCCAGCCAAAGCGTTTTTCCAACCTGGGACGATCTGGTGATTGCCGTCGACGAAACGGATGCACGTCTCGCCGAGACCATGGCAGTGATCGACACCCTCGACGGGGTTAACGTCGACGACGAAGTCTGGCAGACGGCGAGCAACTGGAGTCGCAACGCCGCTATGCGATACACATCCGAAAAGATGAACAACAGGGCGTTGTTCGAGACTTATCAACGGCTGGCAAATAGTCCGATTGCGCTCAATTTTGATGAGCCTCGTCAGGCTGTGCTACGCAAGATCCTGCGCAAGTTTCAAATGTCCGGCATCGATTTGAATAACGAACAACAGCAAGTACTGGCGCGCACCAATGATGCTATCGGTACGTTCGAAGGCCTGTTCATCGCGAAACTGGAAATCGCCACGCAAGCCTGGGATAAACGCTTCGATGACGAAGCGCCACTCAACGGTTTGTCCCCAGCCATGAAAGCGAGCCTTGCTCTCAATGCGCAACAGGCGGGCCACGCCGGATGGCTGATGCGGCTGGACCAGAACACTTACCAGCACGTGATGACCCACGCCGAGGACCGAGCACTTCGCGAGGAATACTTCATCGCCTACACGACCCGGGCCTCGGATCAAGGTCCCCACGCAGGCCAGTACGATAACGGTCCGGCGCTGGAATCGTTAATGGACCTGCGCCAACGTAAAGCCCGACTGCTGGGGTACGCAAACTTTGCGCAACTGGGTCTGGCAACAAAAATGGCCGCATCCGAAGCGCACGTCAGCGCCTTCCTGCGCCAGCAAATCGCATTGGTAACAGCGGATCTCGAAATCGATGTTCAAGCACTCAAGGCTTTCGCCCTTGAGCATGAAATTGCCGATATTCAGCCGTGGGATCGCGCTTTCCTTGCCGAAAAGTTGCGCCGCCACACGCATGACGGTGCGCTCAAAAATCTGAAATCGTACTTCCCGCTCGATGGGACGTTGCGACGGTTGTGCCTGTTCGGCGAGCGGATGTTCGGGATCAAAATTGTCGAGCAGAAAGCGTTCAATCAATGGCACGAAAATGTTCGACTGTTCGAAATCAGCGAACATGATCGCGTGGTTGGGTATATCTATCTTGATCCTTTCCATCGAGTAGGGTCCACGGACTATGCGTGGACCGCCACGCTACGAAACAGGCATCGCGACGCTGAAGGGCAAGTGGCGCTACCCATAGCCGTTCTTTATGGAAACTTCACTGAGGGCGTGGCTGACATGCCCTGTCTACTCGTGCATCAGGATCTGCGCGTGCTGTTCCATGAGTTTGGCCATTGCCTGCAGCATGTGCTGACGCGCACTCCCCATTTCACCCTATCGGGAATCTCCGAATTCGCCCGGGACGGCGCCGAATTCACTGGGCAGATGTTTGAACTCTGGTGTCAGTCGAAAGAGTTTTTGCTGTGGATTGCGGCCGAGTATCAAACCGGAGCGCGCTTGAGCGCCGAGCGGATCGAACGGGCACTGGTTGCTACTCAGGCTCAGACCAGTTGGCAAACCGCAGAGCTGTTGATGAGCGCGCTCTTCGACTTTGAATTGCATCGCTGCCACGGCGATGGCCGCAGCGTGCAGCAGGTGTTTGACGACATTCAAAAAGAAATCCCGCACCTGCAACTGCCGAGCTATTGCCGGTTCGCCAACAGCTTCGACTACATGGTGACGGGTTACGAGGCATCGGTTTATGCCTATAAGTGGTCAGGGGTATTGGCAACTGAAGCCTTCAAACGGTTTCAACGAGACGGTGTATTCCATGTGGCAACGGGTAAGGCCTTTCGAGAGGCCGTCTTTACACCGGGTGATGCGCGCTCTCTGCTAACTTCGCTTGAAGTGTTCCTTGAACGTACGATTGACCAGGATCTTTTCCCGACGCCTTGATTAGTTGAACGCCTATAAATACCGCGTCTCTCCTTGGCATTATCCAAGTACACCTGAATGAAGATTCATTCAGGTGTATCCATGAATCAAGGATTAACTATGCTTGAGTAAGCTTTTGCCAGTGCCAACAGTTTTGCCTTGTCGTCATTGTCGATATCGCCATCTCCATCAACATCGCTATTGACCGATTTGATACTGAAAGAACGCCCGCCATCATTGGAAACCGCATCGACGTAGACCGAGTCCACCAGTACATCCATCACTGCGCCGGCCTCCGCATCCCAGCCTGATTCCTTACGGCCCAGTTGCATGGATACTCGCGCCTCCCGCGGATTGGTAATAGTTGGAGCCAACAACTGCAGAAAGATACCGCGCTGATTAAAAAACGACATGATTAAATTCCATTTAAACTAGTAATTAATATTAAGTAGTGCCAACCGGATACTACTAAGCCTTAATCAGCAAGTGCTATTCGTTATATGTTTCCCGGCATTGCTTCAAGTTGAACCAGATTGAAGTATTGGCAGCAGGCGCCGAATGGTACTCGCCGAATTCGCAACCCTCGGATACTGTATGCACATACAGCTAGAGAGTTCTGCCCATGATCCCGCCATTGCCACCCCGCGGACGCGGCACAGCGACCAATCCGCACAACCGTTTCGCCCCCAATCGCTCCGTGGCCGAGGATGACGGCTGGTATCAGGAAGTCCCGGCGACGCAAGGGACCGAGGTGCGCATCGAAACGGCGAAAACCATCATCACCCGCAACAGCTCGCCAGACCTGCCGTTCGATCGCTCGATCAATCCTTATCGAGGCTGCGAGCACGGCTGTATCTACTGCTATGCCCGGCCCAGTCATGCCTATTGGGACATGTCACCGGGGCTGGATTTCGAAACGAAACTGATCGCCAAGACCAACGCCGCCGATGTCCTGGAAGAACAGCTTTCCCGGCGCGGTTATCAATGCGCACCCATCGCCTTGGGCACTAACACAGATCCTTATCAGCCGATCGAACGTGAACACCGGATTACGCGCAAAACACTCGAAGTACTGCTGCGTTACCGTCACCCGGTAACCATTGTCACCAAAGGCTCGCTGATTCTTCGTGACCTCGACCTGCTGGCCGAAATGGCCGAGCAACGCCTGGTGGCCGTGATGATCAGCCTGACCACGCTGGACGATGAATTGAAACGGATTCTCGAACCTCGCGCGGCAGCACCCAAGGCGCGATTGCGGGCGATTCGCGTGATGCGTGAGGCGGGGATTCCGGTCGGGGTGTTGTGTTCACCGATGATTCCGATGATCAATGACAGCGAACTCGAAAGTTTGCTGACACAAGCCTACGCCGCCGGTGCGCAGAGTGCCGCCTACATGATGCTGCGCTTGCCCCTGGAAGTGGCGCCGCTGTTCGAAGAATGGCTGGCGGCGCATTACCCGCAACGCGCGGCTCACGTGCTGAGCCTGATCCGCCAAAGCCGCGGCGGCGAGCTCTATGACAGTCGATTCGGCACTCGCATGCGCGGTGAGGGGCCGTTTGCTGATCTGTTGGCGCAACGTTTCGCCAAAGCCATCAAGCGGCTGGGGATCAATCGCCGTGACGGCTACATTCTGGACTGCGATTCCTTTTGTCCGCCGGGTCGCCAGATGTCACTGATTTAAGGACAATAGACCTGTTGTCGAGCAGGTGTAATAGCGCTTGGACACTACGCCGGTCACGTTTTTTGTGACCTGGAACACACGTTCTAGAGCGGTTTATTCAGTTTGAGTTAAGTTTCGACAGCTACCGTGTTCATCGAGTGACTGACGGGTCGACGGTTATGACCCGCTCGTTTTTTAAACAGCCACTGGCTTCCAACCGGAAAAAACGGGACCCTTCCCTGATTCCGATCAAGAGGATGAATTCATGAGTGACAAGGATAAACAGCCGCTGGCTGCGTCGGCTTCAGCCCAACCAGAGGCGGAGACCGCCGATGCAGCGCTGAAGCATATCGTTGACGGCTTTTTGCATTTTCATCACGAAGTCTTCCCGCAGCAGGAAGAGCTTTTCAAGAAACTCGCCACGGCCCAGAGCCCGCGAGCAATGTTCATTGCCTGCGCTGATTCGCGCATCGTGCCTGAACTGATCACCCAAAGTGCCCCTGGCGACCTGTTTGTCACCCGCAACGTTGGCAACGTAGTGCCGCCTTACGGACAGATGAACGGTGGCGTGTCGACCGCGATCGAGTATGCGGTACTCGCGCTCGGCGTGCAGCACATCATCATTTGCGGACATTCCGATTGTGGCGCCATGCGTGCGGTACTCAACCCGCAAAGCCTGGAAAAAATGCCGACGGTCAAAGCCTGGCTGCGCCACGCCGAAGTGGCCAAAACCATGGTCTCGGAAAACTGCAATTGCGCCAATGAAGGCGAAAGCATGAAGATTCTCACCGAAGAGAATGTCATCGCTCAGTTGCAACATTTGCGCACGCATCCCTCGGTAGCATCGCGCATGGCCAACGGTCAGCTGTTCATCCATGGTTGGGTCTACAGCATTGAAACCAGCGAAATCAAAGCTTACGACGCGGATCAGGGCTGCTTCCTGCCGCTCGATGGCAGCCATCCGATTCCGGTGGCGACGCCCAAAGCGCGCTTCTAAATCCTCCTAAACACCCAGTGTGGTAAAGCCGTGGCTGCCGATTGAGCAGCACGGCTTTGCCATGCCTGAAGAAAACTTCGGGAGAATCATCATGCGTGCTGCGCAACTCAAAGCTGTTCTGCCAAGAGAGCTGCTGGCTTCAGTGGTTGTCTTTCTGGTCGCCCTGCCCCTGTGCATGGGCATCGCCATAGCCTCGGGACTTCCGCCGGCCAAAGGCCTGATCACCGGTATCATCGGTGGTCTGGTGGTGGGCTGGATCGCCGGGTCGCCGCTGCAGGTCAGTGGGCCTGCGGCGGGCCTGGCGGTGCTGGTCTTCGAACTGGTGCGCCAGCATGGCATCGACATGCTCGGGCCGATTCTGCTGCTGGCGGGTTTCCTGCAACTGGTCGCCGGGCGCCTGAAACTGGGCTGCTGGTTTCGCGTGACGGCACCTGCGGTGGTTTACGGCATGCTCGCCGGGATTGGCGTGCTGATCGTGCTGTCGCAAGTGCACGTGATGCTCGACGCGGTGCCCAAGCCATCGGGGCTGGAGAACCTGACGGCGTTCCCGGCAGCCGTGGCCCAGGCATTGCCGTCTTTTGGCTGGCAGGCCGGTCTGCTCGGCTTGTCGACCATCGCCGTGATGTACCTCTGGGAAAAACTGCGCCCGCACTCTCTGCGCTTTGTGCCCGGAGCTTTGCTCGGTGTCGGCCTGGCGACGGTCGCCAGCCTGGTGCTGGCATTGCAGGTCAAACGTGTGGAGGTGCCGGCGAATCTCGCAGAAGCCATCGATTGGTTGAAGCCTGCGGATTTGCTTAACCTGGCGGACCCTACCCTGCTGATCGCTGCATTCGCCGTGGCGTTTATCGCCAGCGCCGAAACCTTGTTGTCGGCGGCCGCCGTAGACCGCATGCACAGCGGCGCGCGCTCGGATTTTGATCGGGAATTGTCCGCGCAAGGTGTCGGCAACATGCTTTGCGGTCTGCTCGGCGCACTGCCGATGACCGGTGTGATTGTGCGCAGCTCGGCCAACGTCCAAGCCGGCGCCACTACGCGCATGTCGACGATTTTCCACGGCCTCTGGCTGCTGGCTTTCGTGTTGCTGCTGTCGAGCGTGCTGCAAAGCATCCCGGTGGCGAGCCTGGCGGGCGTTCTGGTGTACACCGGGTTCAAACTGGTCGATCTGAAAGTCTTCCGAGGCTTGGGTCGTTATGGGCGGATGCCAATGTTCACCTATGCCGCGACGGCGCTGGCAATCATCTTCACCGACTTGCTGACCGGCGTCTTGATCGGCTTTGGTCTGACCCTGGCCAAACTCGCCTGGAAAGCCTCGAGACTGAAGATCAGCCTGATCGATTTGCCCCAGGAAGGCGAGATGGAGCTGCGCCTGATGGGTGCTGCAACCTTTCTGAAGGTGCCGGCGTTGACGCAAGTATTGGGGACAATTCCTGCGGGCGCGACCGTTCATGTACCGCTCAATAATCTGAGCTACATCGACCATTCGTGCCTGGAATTGCTGGAGGACTGGGGGCGGGCCAATGCGGCGAAGGGTTCGACGCTATTGATTGAGGCGCGCGGGCTGAAGCGCAGGCTGGAGGGGCGTTTGCGCACCACCACCGGCGTAGGATCTGGGGCATAAAAAACAAATGGATGGTGGGAGCGGGCTTGCTCGCGAAAGCGAAGTGTCAGTCGACATCAACGTTGAATGATCGACCGCATTCGCGAGCAAGCCCGCTCCCACAGGGGTATCGGTGGTCCTGAATGTCAGGCAGCCGGCTGATCCAGCTCCAGACTCAACCCCAGTCGCCGCGACATGCACGGCCAGCGTTTCCACGCGGCGCCGGTGTCGGGACTGCTGAGTTTCTCGCGGTAGGCTTCCACCGACTCCAGCGCAAAGCTCTCGTCGTCGAGCATTTGGTCTATTGCGTGATGCACGGCCTCATCGAGCTGGTTGGCGAATTCTTCGCCGATCAACTGGTGTGCAATAAGGTTGGCCACCGTCATGTCCAATGGGATCAACGGCTGGTCAAAATGCTTGATGTACAGATCGTTTACCTCTTCAACAAAGCGATGCGCCAGGTACGCTTCATCCAGCAGGCTGTCGAGGCCGACGTGACCGGCCATGATCGTCGGCGGCTGAAGGAAATATTGCTCGGCAATTTTCAGCACCGGTTTGATCTGCGATTCGATACCCGCTTCCTTGGCCACTTCATTGGCTGCATCCAGCAGATCAGGCACTTCATCGATGTAAGCGGCGACAAAACGCGTCAGCACGCCATTGGCATCAGCTTCCGGTAATTGGATCGAGGGGTGGAGATGAGGCAGTTTGCTTTCCAGCTGACGGGTCAGCAGGCCGGTCTCGGCTTCATGTTGTTGGGCTTTTTGGATCTGCTCGCGCAATGCGGCGGTGTTCATGAAAACTCCAGGAAACAATGGCAATGAAATAGGAAAAACATAACTTAGCTGGCTTACGAAGAATGCTAAGACGCATTTGTCATAATTGTTTCATCCTTGAGACATCTCCGTTATATCCATTTACCGCCACTCGTCTGCATCCTTCTCCATTCGTGACCTTGAGCGCAAGTCACAGACGTTTCAGATCATTTGCGCGAGCACATTGCGAGGTGCCGGTCGCTGTCTATACTCGGGTTGGAATGGAGTTAGCTGATGACGCCCGACTGCACACGCAGCAAGGCCCGGCAATCAAGTTCGTAGTCTGATGCAGCCGCTCCCTTGCCGCAGGTGAAAGCCGGCGGGATAACAAGAACGATAAGGGGAACCCGCAATGATGCGACATCCACATGTCTGGATGGGCCTCCTGTTGTGGTCGATTTTCAGCCCTGCGCACGCCGCATGGACTGTGAATATGGCGCCGGGAGCGACTGAAATCAGTCACGCAGTGTTTGACCTGCACATGATCATTTTCTGGATCTGTGTGGTGATCGGCATCATCGTCTTCGGCGCCATGTTCTGGTCGATGATTCTCCACCGTCGCTCGACCGGGCAGGTGGCCGCTAAATTTCATGAAAACACGACCGTAGAAGTGCTCTGGACCATCGTGCCCCTGTTGATTCTGGTGGTCATGGCGGTGCCTGCGACAGCGACCCTGATCCAGATGTATGACAGCAGCGAGCCGGATATCGATATCCAGGTCACAGGCTATCAGTGGAAGTGGCATTACAAATATCTGGGCCAGGACGTTGAGTTTTTCAGCAATCTGACCACCCCCGCCGACCAGATCCACAACAAGGAAGCCAAGGGCGAGCACTATTTGCTCGAGGTCGACAACCCGCTGGTGCTGCCGATCGGCGCCAAGGTGCGCTTCCTGGTGACCTCCGCCGACGTGATCCACTCCTGGTGGGTCCCGGCCTTCGCGGTCAAACGCGATGCTATTCCCGGGTTCGTCAATGAAGCCTGGACCCGTGTCGACAAACCCGGCATCTACCGCGGCCAATGTGCCGAGCTGTGCGGCAAGGATCATGGCTTCATGCCGATCGTGGTCGAGGTCAAGGAACAGGCCGATTACGAAAAATGGCTCGGCGAGCGCAAGGCCGAAGCCGCTCAACTCAAAGAGCTGACCAGCAAGGAATGGACCCTCGAAGAGCTCAAGGAGCGCGGCGACAAGGTCTATCACACCACTTGCGTGGCCTGTCACCAGGCTGAAGGCCAAGGCCTGCCGCCAATGTTCCCGGCACTCAAAGGCTCGAAAATTGCCACCGGCCCGATCAAGGATCACCTGGATATTGTCTTCCACGGCAAGCCCGGCACGTCGATGGCAGCGTTCGGCAAGCAGCTCTCGGAAGTTGATATCGCTGCGGTCGTGACCTACGAACGCAACGCCTGGGGCAACAACAAGGGTGACATGGTCACGCCCAAAGAAGTGCTGGAACTGAAACAGGCGGAAAGCAAATGACCCGGTCTATTGCGCACTTCAGGAACCGGCCGGGGCACTGCGCCCCGACCTGCCCAGCCCATCTGTTTACAGGAGACAAGCCATGAGCGCCGTCATCGATGACCACGGTCATGCCGGCCACGCCCACGGCCCAGCCAAAGGCCTGATGCGCTGGGTGCTGACCACCAACCACAAGGACATCGGTACGCTGTATTTGTGGTTCGCGTTCACCATGTTCCTGCTCGGCGGTTCGTTTGCCATGGTAATCCGCGCCGAACTGTTCCAGCCCGGACTGCAAATCGTCCAGCCGGAATTCTTCAACCAGATGACCACCATGCACGGCCTGATCATGGTGTTCGGTGCGGTGATGCCGGCGTTTGTCGGGCTGGCCAACTGGATGATCCCGTTGATGATCGGCGCGCCGGACATGGCCCTGCCGCGCATGAACAACTTCAGTTTCTGGCTGTTGCCGGCGGCATTCGGGATGTTGATCTCGACCTTGTTCACCGCCGGTGGCGGGCCGAACTTCGGCTGGACGTTCTACGCGCCGCTATCGACGACCTACGCCCCGGAAAGCGTGACGTTCTTCATCTTCGCCATCCACCTTATGGGGATCAGTTCGATCATGGGCGCGATCAATGTGGTCGCGACCATTCTCAACCTGCGCGCCCCCGGCATGACGCTGATGAAAATGCCGCTGTTCGTCTGGACCTGGCTGATCACCGCATTCCTTCTGATTGCAGTGATGCCGGTGCTGGCCGGGTGCGTGACGATGATGCTGATGGACATCCACTTCGGCACCAGTTTCTTCAGTGCCGCCGGGGGTGGTGACCCGGTGCTGTTCCAGCATGTGTTCTGGTTCTTCGGCCACCCCGAGGTGTACATCATGATCCTGCCGGCCTTCGGGGCGGTGAGCTCGATCATCCCGGCCTTTTCGCGCAAGCCGTTGTTCGGCTACACCTCAATGGTCTATGCCACGGCCGCCATCGCGTTCCTTTCGTTCATCGTTTGGGCGCACCACATGTTCGTGGTCGGCATTCCATTGGTGGGCGAATTGTTCTTCATGTACGCGACCATGCTGATCGCGGTGCCCACGGGGGTCAAAGTGTTCAACTGGGCCAGCACCATGTGGCAAGGCTCGCTGACCTTCGAGACACCGATGCTGTTTGCAGTGGCGTTCGTGATTCTGTTCTCCATCGGCGGCTTCTCCGGCCTGATGCTGGCCATCGCCCCGGCGGATTTCCAGTACCAGGACACGTACTTTGTGGTGGCGCACTTCCACTACGTATTGGTGCCCGGCGCAATATTCGGGATTTTCGCGTCGGCCTATTACTGGCTGCCGAAATGGACCGGCCACATGTATGACGAAACGCTGGGCAAGCTGCATTTCTGGTTGTCTTTCGTCGGCATGAACATGGCGTTCTTCCCAATGCACTTTGTCGGCCTGGCCGGCATGCCGCGGCGGATTCCGGACTACAACCTGCAATTCGCCGACTTCAACATGGTCTCCTCGATCGGCGCCTTCCTGTTTGGCGCCACGCAGATCTTCTTCCTGTTTATCGTGATCAAGACCATCCGCGGCGGCGAGCCGGCACCTGCCAAACCGTGGGATGGCGCGGAAGGTCTGGAATGGAGCGTGCCGTCACCGGCGCCGTATCACACGTTTACAACGCCGCCGGAAGTGAAATGAATACGGTAGAGGACGAAGCCAATGTGGTGAGGGGATTTATCCCCTCGCCACAAGGGCATCACCGGTTCCAGCAAAAACATCGGTGGAGGGTTTAAATCATGGCTGACTCGATCTCGATGAAAAAGCTGATCACCCGCCTGTTGCTGGTGGTGGTGGCCATGTTCATTTTCGGGTTCGCCCTGGTGCCGATTTACGACGTGATGTGCAAGGCGTTCGGCATCAACGGCAAGACGGGGGGGCAGTACCAGGGCGAACAAACGGTCGACACCTCGCGGCAGGTACGCGTGCAGTTTCTGTCGACCAACTCCGCCGAAATGACGTGGAATTTCTACCCCAAGAGCGATGAGCTGACCGCCAATCCCGGAGCAGTCAACGAGATGGTCTTCATCGCTCACAACCCGACCGACAAGCCGATGAGCGCCCAGGCCGTGCCGAGTATCGCGCCGAGCAACGCGGCGGCGTATTTCCACAAGACCGAATGTTTTTGCTTTACCCAGCAAGTGTTGCAACCCGGTGAGCGGATCGAGATGCCCGTGCGGTTCATCGTTGATCGCGACATGCCCAAGGAAGTGAAGCACCTCACGCTGTCCTACACGCTGTTCGATATCACCGCCCGACATCCACCGGTGGCAGTCAACACTGGCGGCTGAGCGTGCCCGATAAGGAGAACAATAAATGGCAACTCATGAGCATTATTACGTTCCGGCGCAGAGCAAATGGCCGATCATCGCCACGATTGGCCTGTTCATCACGGTGTTCGGCCTGGCGACCTGGTTCAATGATCTGAAGGCGGCGCGGCCGGAATCCAACGGCCCGCTGATTTTCTTCGTCGGCAGCCTGCTGGTCGCGTACATGTTGTTCGGCTGGTTCGGCACGGTCATAAAGGAAAGCCGTCAGGGCTTGTACAGCCCGCAGATGGACCGCTCGTTCCGCTGGGGCATGGGCTGGTTCATTTTCTCCGAGGTGATGTTCTTTTTCGCCTTCTTCGGCGCGCTGTTTTATGTGCGCGTCCTCGCCGGTCCGGCGTTGGGGGGTGAGGGGGCCAAAGGCGTTGCACACATGCTCTGGCCGGCATTCGAGTTCACTTGGCCGCTGCTCAACAATCCGGACCCGAAACTGTTCCCCGCGCCCACAGGCGTGATCAGCCCGTGGGGTTTGCCGCTACTCAACACGGTGTTGCTGGTGAGTTCCAGCGTCACCATCACCTTCGCCCACCATGCCTTGAAAAAAGGTCACCGCGGCGCGCTGAAACTCTGGCTGGCCATTACGGTTTTGCTGGGCTGCGCGTTCCTCGGCTTCCAGGTCGAAGAGTATGTGCACGCCTATAAAGAGTTGGGCCTTACTCTGGGCTCCGGCATTTACGGCGCGACATTCTTCATGCTCACCGGATTCCACGGCGCCCACGTGACCATCGGCACCATCATTCTGTTCGTGATGCTGATGCGCATTCTGCGCGGACACTTTGACAACGAGCACCAGTTTGGCTTTGAGGCGGCGAGTTGGTATTGGCACTTCGTGGACGTGGTGTGGAT
The DNA here is from genome assembly GCF_054898145.1 of Pseudomonas sp. TMB3-21. Classification (NCBI taxonomy): domain Bacteria; kingdom Pseudomonadati; phylum Pseudomonadota; class Gammaproteobacteria; order Pseudomonadales; family Pseudomonadaceae; genus Pseudomonas; species Pseudomonas sp. TMB3-21. Next base: position 1,487,134 of record NZ_CM142718.1, read on the forward strand.
CGGCTTGTTCTTCTTCGTTTATGTGCTTTAGAAGCAGCCGCAAGCCGCAAGCCGCAAGCTCCAAGCCTCAAGTTTAAAGCGCACGAAGCTTGAGGCTTATAGCCTGCAGCTTGCAGCTTGCAGCTACCAGGGAACCTGGGACACCAGCTGGCCGCTGAAGAATCCCCAGGCGATCAAGCCTACTGTAATGGCGGCCAGGGCCACACGAACACTCAAGGCAATGACGAGGCGGTTCGAGCTGCTGTCGTCCTTGACCAGAAAAAACAGGCCGCTGAACAGGCTGACAACCGTGGCAAACAGCATCACGCCGATGACTGTTTTGAGCATGGCGAAACTCCCGGGGGAAAGGCGATGCACTTGAGTATAGCTATCGCGACCAACGACTTTCTGGCGACGTCATGAAGCGCTTTCGCCCGGGCGTCGTGCCAACCCTGGTGGTTGCGATCCTGCTGCCGTTAATGGTGGCGCTCGGTTGCTGGCAACTGAGCCGGGGAGCGGAAAAAACCGCGCTGCTGCACACCTATGCCGAACGCCGGGTAGCCGAACCGATGGCGAGCAATGCGCTGCCGGGGCTTGAAGATCCAGCCTTTCGCCGTGTGCGTTTGCACGGCCAGTTCGATGCAGCGCACAGTTTGCTGCTGGACAACCGCCAGCGGGGCGGCAAGGTCGGCGTGGAATTGCTGCAGCCCTTTCAGGATCAAGCGACCGGGCTTTGGATACTGGTCAATCGCGGCTGGTTGCCCTGGCCGGATCGGCGCACGCCGCCGCCATTCACCACGCCTGAACACGCGCTGAGTCTCGACGCCTGGGTGTACGTGCCGCCGGGCGCCACGTTCCAGCTGCATGCCGACCCGAACAGCGCCACTTGGCCGCAACTGGTCACCGCCATCGAGCCGGCCCGGCTATGGGCGACGCTCGAACGTGAAGGTTTTGCCCACGAATTACGCGCTGAATCCGGCGCCGTCACGTATCAGGCCGATTGGCCGGTCGTGGCCATGGGCCCGGAAAAACACCTCGCTTATGCCGTGCAATGGTTCGCCATGGCGATCGCCCTGCTCGGCCTCTATCTCTATCTCGGCTGGCACAACGCAAAGGAGAAACACCATGGGAGCGGCCATGAATCCACCCAGCATGTCTGAGGCGAAAACGCCGTTGAACCGGCGCAAGGGACGCCTGCAGTTGTTGCTGATTCTGTTCGGCGTCGTCGGTCCGATGATCCTCGCCACCGGCATGTACAAGCTGCAGTTCTGGGTGCCGGAGGGCCGCAGCTATCACGGTGAACTGATCGGCAATGGCCAGACCCGCGCCGACCTTGGCGTGCAGGCGCAGGAGGAGCGCTGGCAACTGTTGGTCACTGCTCCAAAAGGCTGCTCGGTGGACTGTCAGCAACTGGTGTATATGGCGCGACAAATCCAGATCGGCCTCGGCCGTGAAGCCGGACGCGCCACCCACGCATTGGCCGCGGCGCAACCGCTCAGCAGTGATTACGACGCCAAGCTGACACGCGAGTATCCGCAATTGCAGCGTTACCCACTGGACCTCACCACGTTCAGCAAGGCCACAGGCGATCAGGCGGTGCCGCAGCTGTGGATCATCGACCCTCACGGCAATCTGGTGCTGCGCTACGAGCCGACGGTCAAAGGCAAGGACCTCCTCAACGACCTGCGCCACCTGTTGAAACTGTCGAACATCGGATAAGGGCATCGTCATGGCCAAACCTGGATTTCGCCTCGCGCTGTTTGCCACGCTGCTGGCACTGATTGTGGTGTTGCTCGGCGCTTATACCCGCCTGACCCACGCCGGCCTTGGCTGTCCGGACTGGCCCGGGTGTTACGGCTTTATCAGCGTGCCGAAAAGCGAAGCCCAACTGGCCCATGCCGAATTGCATTTTCCGGACGCTCCGGTCGAAGCTCACAAGGGCTGGAACGAGATGATCCACCGCTACTTCGCCGGCACACTCGGCCTGCTCATTGCAGTGCTGGCCGGACGCGCCTGGATGCATCGGCGTGATCCCGGCCAACCGGTGAAGTTGCCGTTGTTTTTGCTGGCGGTGGTAATCGCTCAAGCGGCATTTGGTATGTGGACGGTGACGCTCAAGCTATGGCCGCAAGTGGTCACCGGGCATTTGCTTGGCGGTTTTGCGACCTTGAGCCTGCTGTTTTTGCTGACCTTGCGATTGTCTGCGGTGCTGCCAGCGCTCACCGTGCCCAGACGCTTGCAGCACTGGGCGACGGCCGCCCTGCTGCTGGTGATCGGGCAGATTGCCCTCGGCGGCTGGGTCAGTTCCAACTATGCGGCGGTGGCCTGCATCGATTTCCCGACCTGCCACGGCGAATGGCTGCCACCGGCGGACTTTGCCAACGGTTTTCACCTGACGCAACACATCGGCCCCAACTACCTCGGCGGACAACTGGACAGCGATGCGCGCACCGCAATTCATGTGACTCACCGTATCGGCGCGCTGCTGGTGACACTGGTGCTGCTGGGTTTGGCATGGCAGCTGAAAGTGGTCGGCATGAGCCGTCTGGCCAAACTGGTGCTGATTGCCCTCGCTGCGCAAATCATGCTCGGCATCAGCAACGTGCTGTTTCACCTGCCGCTGCCAGTGGCGGTCGCGCATAACGCCGGTGGCGCCGCCCTGTTGCTGACGATGGTGCTGGTCAATTATCACGCGCGAACCAGCCTGGTTCGGGTCAAGCAACAGCGCTTCGCCCGCTGGCGATTCAGTCCGCGTAAACACTCGGCCGGGCCCATAACAATAAAAGGAGAAATGCCATGGCGACTCTGATTGGCGAACGTCCCACCCAGGCGATCTGGCGTGATTACCTGGAGCTGACCAAGCCAAAGGTCGTGGTGCTGATGCTGATCACCTCGCTGGTCGGCATGTTTCTGGCGACCCGCGCCGGGGTGCCCTGGACGGTGCTGGTGTTCGGCAATCTGGGCATCGCGCTGTGTGCGGGTGGTGCGGCAGCGGTGAATCATGTGGTTGACCGGCGCATTGATGCGGTGATGGCGCGCACCCATAAACGGCCCTTGGCTGAAGGCCGGGTATCACCCGCCGCCGCGCTGACCTTCGCACTGGTATTGGCGCTGCTGGGGCAAGCCTTGCTGCTAACCTTCACCAATCCGCTGACGGCCTGGCTGACCCTTGCCTCATTGCTCGGGTACGCGGTGGTGTACACCGGGTTCCTCAAGCGCGCGACGCCGCAGAACATTGTCATCGGCGGCCTCGCCGGTGCCGCCCCGCCGCTGCTCGGCTGGACGGCGGCCACCGGTCATATCAGCGCCGAACCGCTGTTGCTGGTGCTGATCATTTTTGCCTGGACGCCGCCGCACTTCTGGGCGCTGGCGATCCATCGCAAAGAGGAATACGCCAAGGCCGACATTCCCATGCTGCCGGTCACTCATGGCGAGCACTACACCAAAGTGCACATTCTGCTTTATACCTTCGTGCTGCTGGCCGTGAGCCTGCTGCCGTTTGTGATCCACATGAGCGGCATGCTCTACCTGATCTGTGCACTGGCACTCGGCGCGCGGTTCCTGCAATGGGCCATCGTGCTGTACCGTGGCACTCGGCCGCACGCGGCGATCAACACCTTCAAGTACTCTATTTACTACTTGTTCCTGCTGTTCATCGCGTTGCTCGTAGATCACTACTTACTGTTGAACCTATGACTCGAACCCAGAAAACCGTCTTCATTCTCGTCGCCCTGGTCGCACTGATCCTCGGCCTGACCATCAACAAAGTGCTGTCCGGCAAAGCCCAGGGCGATCCGACGGCGCTGATCGACGCCGGGATTATCCTGTTGCCGCAAAGCCGCAATCTGCCTGACGTGAAGATGACCGATCAGGACGGCAAAGCGGTGCAGGTCAACGAGTTGAAAGACAAGTGGAGCCTGCTGTTCTTCGGCTACACCTTCTGCCCCGACATCTGCCCGACCACCCTCGCCCAGTTGCGTCAGATCAAAAGCGAACTGCCAGCAGACGTCAGGGACAAGTTGCAGATCGTTCTGGTGAGCGTCGACCCGAACCGCGACACGCCCAAGCAACTAAAGCAGTACCTCGGTTACTTCGATCCGCAGTTCATTGGCCTGACCCCGCCCTCGATCGAAGACCTGCAAAAGTTCGCCAACGCGGTGAGCATCCCGTTTATCCCGGCGGACACCAGCAAGCCTAATTACACGGTAGATCACAGCGGCAACCTGGCAGTGATCGGCCCGGACGGCACGCAGCGCGGGTTTATCCGGGCGCCGTTGAATAACGCCAAGTTGGTCGCGCAATTGCCGGTGATGCTGAAGCGACAGTAACGACACACACTTGTAGGAGCCGGCTTGCTGGCGATAGCGATTTCACCGACGCCATCGCCAGCAAGCCGGCTCCTACAGACTCGGTATTTCAGGCATAAAAAAATGGGACGCAATCAATGCGCCCCATTTTTAGTTACCGCTGCAAATCAGAACGCCGGCACAACCGCGCCTTTGTACTTCTCGATAATGAACGCTTTGACTTCCGGGCTGTGCAGCGCGGCGATCAGCTTCTGCATTGCAGCGCTGTCCTTGTCTTCCGGGCGCGCCACCAGGATGTTCACGTATGGCGAATCGCTGCCTTCGATGACCAGTGCATCCTTGGCCGGATCGAGCTTGGCTTCCAGCGCGTAGTTGGTGTTGATCAGCGCCAGGTCGACCTGGGTCAGCACGCGCGGGATGGTCGCGGCTTCCAGTTCACGGAATTTCAGGTCCTTGGAGTTCTCGGTGATGTCCTTCAAGGTCGACAGGATATCGTTCGAGTTCTTCAACTTGATCAAACCAGCCCGCGCCAGCAGCAACAGGGCACGGCCGCCATTGGTGGCGTCGTTCGGGATTACCACGTTGGCGCCGCCAGGCAATTCGGTCAGCGCCTTGTACTTGCTCGAGTAAGCGCCCAACGGCTCAAGGTGCACGCCGGCAACCGATACCAGGTTGGTGCCCTTGGCCTTGTTGAACTCATCGAGGTACGGCTGGTGCTGGAAGAAGTTGGCGTCGAGGCGTTTTTCGGCCACTTGCACGTTTGGCTGAATGTAATCGGTGAAGACTTTAACCTTCAGGTCGACGCCTTCTTTAGCCAGAGCCGGTTTGATGAATTCGAGGATTTCCGCGTGCGGGACCGGGGTGGCCGCTACAGTCAGGGTGTCGGCGTGGGCGGAAAAAGCTGCAACGGCAGCAAATGCGACGAGTAATTTTTTCATTCAGCTAACTCCATGTGGGTGCCCGCTTGGCACCTGCCAGCGAATGGCCGGCTCATGCATTTCATTAAAAAGCTTACTTACGTGAAAAGTGGACGACCAACTTGTCGCCCACGGTTTGCAGCACTTGAACCAGTACCAGCAACAACACCACAGTAACGACCATCACGTCAGTCTGAAAACGCTGGTAGCCGAAACGGATCGCCAGGTCACCCAAGCCGCCCGCGCCGACCACACCGGCCATGGCAGTGTAGGAAACCAGTGTAATCGCTGTCACTGTAATCGCCGCGAAGATGCCGGGGCGCGCTTCCGGAAGCAGCGCATTGGTGATGATCTGCCGCGTGGTCGCGCCCATGGCCTGGGTCGCTTCGATAATGCCGCGATCAACTTCGCGCAGGGCGGTTTCCACCAGTCGCGCAAAGAACGGCGTGGCGCCCACCACCAGTGGCGGGATGGCGCCGGCAACGCCCAGGGATGTGCCGGTAATCAGCACCGTGAACGGAATCATCACGATCAGCAGAATGATGAAGGGCAGCGAACGCAGAATGTTCACCGCTAGCGACAGCATCGCGTAAATGCCTTTGGCTTCGAGCAACTGGCGCGGGCTGCACAGGAACAACAGCACGCCCAGCGGCAGGCCCAGCAGCACGGTGAACAGCAGCGAACCGAACAACATCAGCAGCGTGTCGCCAGTGGCCAGCCAGATTTCGAACCAGTCGATGTTGGCGAAGAATGTGGTCAGGGCTTCCATCAGCGCAGCACCTCCATGTGGACATCGGCAGCGGTGAAGCGGGCAAACGCCGCCTCCATGTCGCCACCGGTGACCGCCAGGGTCAATTGGCCGTAAGGCACGTCTTTGATGCGGTCGATGCGACCGGCGAGGATGCTGTAATCCACACCCGTTTCCCGAGCGACGGTGCCGAGCAGCGGCGCGTAGGTCGCTTCGCCTTGGAACGTCAGACGCACAATGCGACCCGGCACGTGGGCGAAGTCATCACGCTGCTCGCTTTCATCGATCTGCTCGCTTTCCTGCACGAAGCGCTTGGTCGTCGGGTGTTTCGGGTGCAGAAACACTTCAGCGACCGAGCCTTGCTCAACGATCACGCCAGCGTCCATGACCGCTACCTGATCGCACACGCGACGGATTACGTCCATTTCATGGGTGATCAGCACGATGGTCAGCTTCAGCTCGCGATTGATCTCGGCCAGCAGTTGCAGGACCGACGCAGTGGTCTGCGGGTCCAGCGCGCTGGTGGCTTCATCGCACAACAGAATTTTCGGCTTGGTCGCCAAGGCTCGGGCGATGCCGACACGTTGCTTCTGACCGCCAGATAACTGCGCGGGGTATTTTTTCGCGTGATCAGACAGGCCGACTCGCGCCAGCAGCTCTGCGACGCGCAGGTCGATCTCGCTACGCGACAGCTCGCCGGCCAGAGTCAACGGCAGTGCGACGTTGTCAGCCACGGTCTTGGAGGCCAGCAAATTGAAATGCTGAAAAATCATCCCGACCTGCTGACGGAAACGCCGCAGGCTGTTGGCATCCAGCGCGGTAACTTCTTCGCCGTCGACGAAGATTTTGCCGCCACTGGAGTTTTCCAGGCGATTGATCAGACGCAGCAGGGTACTTTTTCCCGCACCGGAATGGCCGATCAGGCCGAAGACCTGACCGTTTCCAATCGACAGACTGGTCGGGTGCAGGGCGGGAATATCCCTACCGGCGACGCGGTAGGTTTTGTGGACGTTTTGAAACTCGATCACGTAGCGAACCTTGTGGGGCGCGTTGGAAAAGGATCAGCGGTTAGCCGGGCGCGCATTTTAGCCTGTCCGTATAGAGGTTCTTAGCATTTATTTCGCATTGAACCTGCCATTTGGCAATAACGCGATCAAAGGTAAGAAAAAAAGGAACGGCGCAAAAGGTCATCAGTCATTAATAAAGCAACTCACACCGCCCCCGGTGCCGTGACCGGGGTATGGACAAGCTTCCTGGCTACGACGGGAATCGCAACGAGGAGTTTACGACCGATGAGTACAAAAAAACCTGGCGCCCCAACAAGCGCGTTGGCCGGGACCGACACCCTGGACCGCAGCAACACCAATGCCAAGCTGGAAAGCCTGGAACAATTTCGCTCCGATGCCACCGATCAGGCCCTGCGTACTAACCAGGGTGTAAAGATCGCCGATAACCAAAACACCTTGAAAGTCGGTGCCCGTGGCCCATCGCTGCTGGAAGATTTCATCATGCGTGAAAAAATCACGCACTTTGACCATGAACGCATTCCAGAGCGCATCGTGCATGCCCGCGGTACCGGAGCTCACGGCTATTTTCAGAGCTACGACAATCATTCCGTGCTGACCAAGGCCGGCTTCCTGCAAGACCCGGCGAAAAAGACCCCGGTGTTCGTACGCTTTTCCACGGTGCAGGGCCCACGCGGCTCGGGCGATACCGTGCGCGACGTACGCGGTTTTGCCGTGAAATTTTTCACCGACGAAGGCAACTTTGATCTGGTCGGCAACAACATGCCGGTCTTCTTCATTCAGGACGCGATCAAGTTTCCTGACTTCGTGCACGCGGTAAAACCTGAACCGCACAACGAAATTCCAACCGGCGGCTCGGCTCACGACACCTTCTGGGACTTTGTCTCGCTGGTGCCGGAATCGGCGCACATGGTTATCTGGGCGATGTCCGACCGGGCGATCCCGAAAAGCCTGCGCAGCATGCAGGGCTTCGGCGTGCACACGTTCCGTCTGATCAATGCCGAAGGCAAATCGCGCTTCGTCAAATTCCACTGGCGCCCATCTGCCGGTACCTGCTCGCTGGTCTGGGATGAAGCCCAGAAACTGGCGGGTAAAGATACCGATTACCACCGTCGCGACCTGTGGGAAGCGATCGAGATGGGCGATTATCCGGAATGGGAACTGGGCGTACAGATCGTCGAGGAGGAAAACGAACATTCTTTCGATTTCGACATCCTCGACCCCACCAAAATCATTCCCGAGGAAATCGTCCCGATCACGCCACTGGGCAAAATGGTGCTCAACCGTAACCCGGACAACTTCTTTGCCGAGGTCGAGCAGGTCGCGTTTTGCCCTGGTCATATCGTGCCGGGCATCGATTTTTCCAACGATCCGCTACTGCAGGGTCGGCTGTTATCCTACACCGATACGCAGATCAGCCGACTCGGTGGGCCGAACTTCCATGAAATCCCGATCAACCGTCCGGTCGCACCGTTCCACAACGGTCAGCGAGATGCGTTGCATCGCACTACGATCGACAAGGGACGCGCTTCTTACGAACCGAACTCCATCGACGGCGGCTGGCCGAAAGAAACACCACCTGCTGCACAGGATGGCGGTTTCGAGTCGTACCCGGAGCGCATCGACGCGAACAAGATTCGTCAACGCAGCGAATCGTTCAGTGACCACTTCTCGCAGGCACGGCTGTTCTTCCACAGCATGAGCAAGCACGAGCAGGAACATATCATTGCGGCTTACAGCTTCGAGCTGGGCAAAGTCGAGCGTGAGTACATCCGCGCCCGTGAAGTGAACGAGATTCTCGCCAACATTGACCTGGAACTGGCGGCTCGCGTTGCTAAGAACCTTGGCCTGCCAGCACCAAAAGCAGGCACCGTCGATGTGCCGAAAACCTCTCTGGACCGTTCGCCGGCGCTGAGCCAGGCCAACCTGCTGCCGGGCGACATCAAGACTCGTAAAGTTGCGATTCTGGCGGCTAACGGCGTCGATGGCGCGGCAATCGATGCAATGAAGGCTGCGCTGAAAGCAGAAGGCGCGCATGCCAAATTGCTCGGCCCGACCTCGGCGCCGGTGACCACGGCGGACGGCAAAGCGCTGCCAGTTGATGCGTCGATGGAAGGCATGCCGTCTATTGCGTTCGATGCGGTATTCGTTCCGGGCGGCGCGGCGTCGATCAAGGCGTTGAGCGGTGATGGCGTCGCGTTGCACTACGTGCTCGAAGCGTACAAGCACCTGAAAGCGATTGCCCTGCATGGCGAGGCCAAGCAGTTACTGGATGTGCTGAAACTGGAAGTCGATGCGGGACTGGTCGTGGGCACGGATGCGAGCCTGATCAAGCCGTTCTTCGCTGCGATTGCACAGCATCGGGTCTGGGATCGCGAACCTAAAGCCAAGGCTGTTCCGGCTTAAGGTTTTGCTGCGATAGCAAGGACGCTTTCGCGAGCAGGCTTGCTCCCACAATTCATCTCAGTGGCTCACAATTGTGTAAGCCGGAGGTCAAATGTGGGAGCGAGCTTGCTCCGGGCGGCGTTCCGACGATGCTCTTACGGTTTACGCGGACTCAATACCATCTGCACCGGAATATTGCGCAACAACTGCTTCTCCAGGTTCAGCTCGAACGCTGAATCCAGCCTCTTCACACGCTTGTTCAGCAATGTCGTCAACCAGGGGAAATCCTGTTTGCGCGGTGCCTGAATACTCACATCACACTGATAATTCACCACGTCGGCCGCGATCGCGTCCAACTGCCGGCGAAGCTTGGCCATGTCAGTAAGATTCAATGCCACCGTGGTGCTTTCTGCGGTCGGATCGATCACTTTCGCCGGCGGTTTGGCTTCGGCTGCCTGCAGCGCGGCTTCAGCTTTTTCCAGCTCGGCTTTGCGTGCTTCTGCAATGGCTCCGTTCACTCCACCCGTCAGCGCTGGAGCCTTGGGCATCAATACCCGGGCGCGGCTCAGCGCTGTGGCGGCGGCGTTGACGTCACCTTTCTGCAGAACGATCTGGCTGCGGCGCAGATAGGCTTCAGCCAATTGCCGCTGGTATTGCTCAAGGGATTGATCATTCGGTGATTCGGCCTGCAAAGCGGCCAACTGCCCTTCGGCGGTGGCTAACTCGCTGCTGGCCAGGCTTTGCTCCAGCTGCGCGATGGCCGTGGCCCGCGCATCGGGGGCTTCAGTAGCCGCCGGTGGCGTGCTTTGGCAGGCACCCAGTAGCAGAGAAAATGCGACAAGGAGCAGATAACGGGAGGCGAACGGCTTCATTCCTGCGACTCTCTATTTGCGCAAAAAACGAGCAAGTCTACACCCCTCGACGGGGCAGGACAAAACTCAGCAAAAACAACCCGGCCGCCGCTACCACAATCGATGGGCCGGCCGGGGTGTCCTTGAACCAGGACAAGGCCAGCCCGCCACACACGGCGAGCATGCCCAGCAGGCTCGCGCCCAGGGCCATCTGCTCCGGCGACCGGGCGTGACGTTGTGCCGCAGCGGCCGGGATGATCAAGAGCGAGGTGATCAACAACACACCGACAATCTTCATTGCCACCGCAATGACCACGGCGATCAACAGCATCAGGATCAGGCGCAAGGCCGGTACCGGCAAGCCTTCCACTCTGGCCAACTCTTCATGCACCGTGATTGCCAGCAGCGGTCGCCACATCGCCACCAAGACCCCCAGAACCGCCGCGCTGCCGCCGAGTATCCACGCCAGGTCGCTCGGGCTGATCGCCAGCAGGTCGCCGAACAGATAGGCCATCAGGTCGATCCGCACTTCGTGCATGAAGCTTAGTACTACCAGGCCCAAAGAGAGCGTGCTGGGTGCGAGAATTCCCAAAAGCGTGTCGGACGCCAGCGGCTGGCGCTGTTGTAAGGTGACCAGCAACACCGCCAGCAGCAGGCAGCCTACGGTCACGGCCACCGTCGGACTGACGTCCAGCAGGAATCCCAAGGCCACGCCAAGTAGCGCGGCATGCGAAAGGGTGTCGCCAAAATAGGCCATGCGCCGCCAGACCACGAAGGAACCCAACGGCCCCGCGACAACCGCCAAAGCCAGACCTGCAAGCAGGGCGTAAAGCAGAAAATCAGCCATGCTTGCAGCCATCTCCGTGAACGTGGGTTTGGGCCGCCGGGGCCGTAGTGACGACCGAGCCATGCAGATCGTGGGCGTGATCGTGATGGTGGTGATAAATCGCCAGGCTTTGCGCGTTCTTGCCGAACAGCTCGACGAAGGCCGGGTCGCCGCTGACTTGCTCAGGGTGTCCGGAGCAGCATACGTGGCGATTGAGGCAAACCACTTGGTCGGTGGTGCTCATCACCAAGTGCAAATCGTGGGAGACCATCAACACGCCACAGCCGTGACGATCGCGCAACCGGGTAATCAGGCTGTAAAGCTCGGCCTGACCGGCGACGTCGACACCTTGCACGGGCTCGTCGAGCACCAGTAGTTCGGGTTCACGCAACAGCGCCCGCGCCAGCAGCACCCGCTGCATTTCACCGCCGGAAACACTTTGCACCGGGCTGTCGATCACGTGTTCGGCGCCGACTTCTTTCAGTGCAGCCTGGGCGCGAGCGCGGTCGACCCCCGGCACCAGGCGCAGGAAGCGCAGAACCGACAGCGGCAACGTCGGATCGACGTGAAGTTTTTGCGGCATGTAACCGACGCGCAATTTCGGCTTGCGCCAGACGCTGCCGTTGTTGGGCTTCAACAAGCCGAGTACGGCGCGCACCAGCGTGGTCTTGCCGGCGCCGTTAGGGCCGATCAAGGTGACAATTTGCCCCGGCTCAACGCTCAGCTGAATATTATCCAATACGTTTTGTCCGGCAAACGTAACGGTTACGTGCTCGAGACGAATCAGAGCGTCGCTCATCAAGCCCCCTGGCAGCCCGAGCAGAGACCGACCACTTCAACCGTCTGGCTTTCCACGATGAAGCCAACATCCAGAGCGCTGCTGACAATCGCGTCGCTGATGGATTTCTGTTCCAACTCGATGGCGGCGTGGCATTCGCGGCAGATCAGGAACTGGCCCTGATGCGCGTGCTCCGGGTGGTTGCAGCCAACAAAGGCATTCAGCGAGGAGATACGGTGCACCAGGCCGTTTTCCAGGAGGAAATCCAGCGCACGGTAAACAGTCGGCGGTGCGGCGCGGCGACCGTCCTGCTCACTGAGCACGGCAAGGATGTCGTAGGCGCCCAACGGCTTGTGACTTTGCCAGACCAGTTCCAGCACCCGCCGACGCAGCGCGGTCAGGCGCAGGCCTTGACGGGCGCACAAGGCATCGGCCTCCGACAGAGCGCTGTGAACGCAATGAGAGTGGTCGTGGGGACGGCTGGCTATCGGAGTTTTTGGCATGGGCGGCGACGAGTTTTGTGAGAGACGTTATTATGTTACCCGTTCTCGCCTCTTCGAGTGGTCATCGTGTCCCGACTTTTTTCCGTGTTTGTCGCTTTTCTCGCAAGTTTCTTACTGATTGGCGCAGCCCATGCCGAGGTCAAGGTCCTGACCAGCATCAAGCCGCTGCAGCTGATTGCTGCAGCGGTGCAGGACGGCGTGGCGATTCCGCAAGTGCTGTTACCACCGGGCGCTTCACCCCATAACTACGCGCTGCGCCCTTCCGACGTACGGAAGGTGCAATCGGTCGATCTGCTCTATTGGATCGGTCCGGACATGGAGGGCTTCATGCCGCGCGTGCTCAATGGGCGGACATTGCCGAGCGTTGCAGTGCAGGATCTCCCAGGCATGAAACTTCGCCGTTTCGCCGAAGATAGCCACTCCCATGCGGAAGAAACTGATGACCATGACCATGACCATGACCATGACCACGATCATCGTCCCGGCACCCTGGATGCGCACCTGTGGTTATCCCCGGTCAATGCTCGGGTGATCGCAGCGAAAATGGCGGCTGACTTAAGTGCTGTCGATTCCGCCAACGCAGCGCGCTACCAAAGCAACCTGAAAGCATTCGATGAGCGTCTGGATGCGCTGGACCTGCGTTTGAAGGCGCGTCTGGCGGGGATCGCGGGCAAACCTTATTTCGTTTTCCATGAAGCGTTCGACTATTTCGAAGAGGCTTACGGCCTCAAGCATGCCGGTGTATTCAGTGTCGCCGCAGAGGTTCAGCCTGGCGCCCAGCACGTAGCGGCAATGCGCACACGATTGCAGGAAGTGGGCAAGACGTGCGTGTTCAGTGAGCCGCCGCTGCGTCCACGTCTGGCGGAAACGCTGGTGGCGGGGTTGCCGGTGAAACTGGCAGAACTGGATGCGTTAGGCGGATACACGCCAGCGACTGCTCAGGGGTATGAGCAGGTGCTGGAGAAGTTGGGGAATGAGCTGGCGGGGTGCCTGGAGTCGTTGTAGTGCAGTAAGTTGTGTCGACTCCAATCGCGGGCAAGCCACGCTCCCACAGGGTTTATGTCGTTCGCCAATGGTGTGAACGACACAAACCTGTGGGAGCATGGCTTGCCCGCGATGCTTTTAAAGGGCGAAAGGCAACGGCGTACTGACCTTCTGCCGTTGCGCCAGGCGCCGCTGAAACTCCTGCGGGTCATGAATCAATACGTCCTGGCCGGCAAACGATTCCGCCGCAATCAGGCGCGACAACCAGAATCGTACACAAGCCACGCGCAGCATGGTCGGCCACAACTCGGCCTCGGCCGCCGTGAACGGACGCAGTGCCGCATACGCTCCCAGCAACGCCCTCGCCCGCGGCCCGTCGATGACGCCGTCGTCGTCCGAGCACCAGTCGTTCAACGCAATGGCCACGTCGTACAACATCGGCCCTGAGCAGGCATTGTAGAAATCGATCAAACCGGTCAGGTGTGTGCCTTCAAACATCGCGTTGTCGCGGAAAAGGTCGGCGTGGATGTTGGCGCGTGGCAATGCCAGGATTTTCGCTTTCTGCTGTGCGATTTCTTCCAGCGCCCGCTGCAACAGACCTTGCTGCTCGTCATTCAGATGCGAAAGCAGCTGCGTGCCCTCTTCCTGCATCCAGTCCAGGCCGCGATCGGTTTTGCGCTTGATCATGTTGTCGCGCGTCGCCAGGTGCAGGTGACCCAGCAATTCGCCGACCTGAGCGCAGTGCTGCGCATTGGCCTGTTTGATGTGTTTACCAGCCAGGCGCGGCTGCAACAGGGCAGGCTTGCCGGCGAGCTCACGCAAGGCGACGCCATCAATGGTGCGCAACGCGTAAGGCACCGGCAGGTCGGCGCCATGCAGCACGTCGAGCAGCTCGATGAAGAACGGCATTTCCTGTACCGGACCACGCTCCACCAGCGTCAGGACAAACTCGCCCTGCTCCAGGCTGATGAAGAAATTGGTGTTTTCGCTACCGGCGGCAATCCCCTGGAAATCAAGCAGGCGGCCGAGCCCGTAAGGGGCGAGAAAGGTTTCCAGCTCGGGCCGAGCCAGCGGGGTGAACACAGACATGTTTAAACTGCCAGTACGGGCGCCGCTGCTTGAGCCAACGCCGGTTGAGATTAAGAACCTATTTCCACTCGAAAATCTTCCACGACGGTATCAGCATATCCGGCTGATCCGAGCGGATGAAATTCGCATCGGTACCGTCTGCACGCACCAGAAAATACGGCGGTGCGCCCTTCGGCGTGACCTTGATTGCATACAGAAATCCGTTTTGGCGGTATTCCTGAATAACCTTGTCCCCTTCCGTGCGGATTGTGACGTCAGGTTCGGATGTCGGCGCATCATCGGCAGCCATGACAGCCAGCGGTGCGATTGCAAACAAGCCAGCCAGCAGCAAGCGATTTAGTGTGCGCATGATAACCTTGTCCCTTTGTCGTCAATGGTCCCGCTATTCTAGCGCCGGACCCGCCGAAAAGGTTGATCGTGCTCATGAGCCAAGCCCCCCTCGTCCTGGTGGACGGTTCTTCTTACCTCTATCGCGCCTTCCATGCGCTGCCACCGCTGACCACGTCCAGAGGACTGCCGACCGGTGCGGTCAAGGGCGTGTTGAACATGCTCAAGAGTCTGCGCAAGCAGTACCCGGACAGCCCGTTCGCCGTGGTGTTCGACGCCAAGGGTGGGACGTTTCGCGATGACATGTACGCTGAGTACAAGGCCAATCGGCCGAGCATGCCCGACGACATGCGCGTGCAAATCGAGCCGCTGCACCAGAGCGTCAAGGCACTGGGCTTTCCGCTGCTGTGCGTCGATGGCGTCGAGGCCGATGACGTAATCGGCACCCTCGCCCGCAGCAGCGCGGCGGCTGACCGACCGGTGGTCATCTCCACCGGCGACAAGGACATGGCGCAGCTGGTCGACGGGCACATTACCTTGGTCAACACCATGACCGGTAGCGCGTTGGACGTAGAAGGCGTGAAAGAGAAATTCGGCGTCGCTCCCGAGCAGATCATCGATTATCTGGCGCTGATGGGCGATTCCTCCGACAACATCCCGGGGGTGCCAGGCATCGGGCCGAAGACGGCTTCCGGCTTGCTGATGGGCGTCAACGGTGGCCTGAAAGAGCTTTACAAGCAGCTCGACATCGTGCCGACGCTGCCGATTCGCGGCGCAAAAACCCTGGCGGCCAAGCTTGAAGAGCATCGCGAGATGGCCTTTCTCTCTTATCAATTGGCGACGATCAAAATCGACGTGCCGTTGGATATCGGCCTCGATGACCTGCAGATGGGCCAGCCCGATCACGACAAACTCGCCGAGCTTTACGCCCTGCTGGAATTCAAGAGTTGGTCCGACGAAAACCAGCGCGACGCCAAGCGTTCCGGCCAGGAGATTGTCGAAGTCGCCGAGGAGCAGCCGGCGGATGCGGTCGAAGCCCAATACGAAACCATCCTCGATCAGGCGCGCTTCGACGTCTGGCTGGACAAGCTCGAGAAGGCGCCGCTGATCGCCCTCGTGACCGAAACCAACGGTATCGATGCGCAGCACGCGCAATTGGTGGGGCTGGCGTTTTCCGTCGCAGCCAACGAAGCGGCCTACATCCCGCTGACTCATTCCTACATGGGCGTGCCGGATCAGCTGGACCGTGACAACGTGCTGCGGGCCCTCAAGCCGCTGCTGGAAAACCCGCAGAAGCTGAAAGTCGGCCAGCATGCCAAGTTCGAAACCAACATCCTTGCCAACTGCGCAATCGGTGGTGATCAGGCCAACGGGATTCTCGTTCAGGGCATTGCCTTCGACACGATGCTTGAGTCCTACGTGCTTGATTCGACCGCCACCCGTCACGACATGGACAGTTTGGCGCTGAAGTACCTGGGACAAAGCAAAACCGATATTCAGGACATTGCCGGCAAGGGTGTGAAACAGCTGAGCTTCGATCAGATCTCGCTGGAGCTGGCCGGTCCGTATGCGGCTGAAGATGCCGATGTCACGTTCCGTCTGCACCTGGCGCTGCAGGAAAAACTGGCGGCAACGCCGAGCCTGGGCAAGGTGCTGAACGAAATCGAAATGCCATTGATGCCGGTGCTGGCGCGGATTGAACGCCAGGGCGCACTTGTCGATGCCAACCTGTTAGGTATCCAGAGCGTCGAATTGGGCGAAAAACTGGTGGCGCTGGAGCGTGAAGCCTTCGCCATCGCCGGTGAGGAGTTCAACCTTGGCTCACCGAAGCAATTGGGTGTGATTCTCTACGAAAAGCTCGGCTTGCCGGTGCTCAGCAAAACCGCCAAGGGCCAGGCTTCCACGGCCGAAGCGGTGTTGGCCGAACTGGCCGAGCAGGACTACCCGCTACCTAAAGTGCTCATGCAATATCGTTCGCTGAGCAAACTCAAGAGCACCTATACCGATCGCCTGCCTGAACAGATCAATTCTCGCACCGGCCGTATCCATACAACTTATCAACAGGCCGTCGCCGCCACCGGGCGCTTGTCGTCGATTGATCCCAACCTGCAGAACATTCCTATCCGTACCGCCGAAGGCCGACGGATTCGTCAGGCGTTCGTCGCACCAAAAGGCTACAAACTGTTGGCCGCCGACTACTCGCAGATCGAACTGCGGATCATGGCGCACCTGGCCAAGGACGAGGGTTTGCTGCACGCCTTTCGTAACGACCTCGATGTGCACAGGGCCACAGCGGCGGAAGTGTTCGGGGTTGAGCTGGCAGATGTCAGCACTGATCAGCGCCGGAGTGCCAAGGCGATCAACTTCGGTTTGATCTACGGCATGAGCGCATTTGGTCTGGCCAAGCAGATCGGCGTGGATCGCAAGCAGTCCCAGGCCTATATCGACCGCTACTTCACCCGTTATCCCGGCGTGCTGGAGTATATGGAACGCACCCGCGCGCAAGCTGCCGAGCAGGGCTTCGTTGAAACCATCTTCGGCCGTCGCCTGTACCTGCCGGACATCAATGCGAAGAACCCGGCCTTGCGCAAAGGCGCCGAACGCACCGCGATCAACGCGCCGATGCAGGGCACCGCTGCGGACATCATCAAGAAGGCCATGGTGGCTGTGGATAACTGGCTGACCCTGTCCGGTCTGGACGCCAAAGTCATCTTGCAGGTGCACGATGAATTAGTGCTCGAGGTGCGGGAAGACCTGGTTGACAAGGTTCGCGAGGAAATTCGCTTGCACATGAGCCAGGCCGCGAAGCTTGATGTGCCGCTGCTGGTGGAAGTGGGCGTGGGGAATAACTGGGACGAAGCGCACTGATCGCGTTGCCGGAACGAAGCTTGCTCGCGGTTGGACGTTGGCGGCACCGTGCCGGTTAGCTCCAATCGCGAGCGAGATTCGCTCCTGCGGAGCATGCATATTCGGAATTCGAACCGATTTATTTCAAATCGTTTCTGATCGCCCGGAACTAAATCTGTGAACGCTCACTCAGAGTTACTGGACGGCTGGTGAAGCCGTTCAATGCTCCTATGTTGTGTTAAGTGTTGGCAGATATCCGGACCCCGCCCTAGCGGTTCGGAGCTTGGACCCCGGAACTTCCTCTCCCCATAAGAAGTCCGGGGTTTTTTTTGCCTGTGATTTACTGCGCGACAGGTTCCGCGCCTTTATCTGCCAGCTCCATCCAGCCTGCCAGTACAGTGTAAGCGTCTTCCAGGCCCAGTCGTTTAGGTGCCGAGAAAAGCTGAATGCTGATCGCATCGCCCCAACCTTTGCGAATGTCTGCCTGGACTTTGAGCAGGACGTTCTTCGCCGCACCGTAGGTCAGCTTGTCTGCTTTGGTCAGCAGAATGTGCATCGGCATGCCGCTGGCAACCGCCCAATCCAGCATCAACAGATCGAAATCGGTCATTGGATGACGGATGTCCATCATCAGGATCAGCCCTTTCAGACTCTCGCGACCACCCAGATAAGCTTCCAGGTGACGCTGCCAGTGCAGCTTCAACGGGATGGGCACCTTTGCGTAACCGTAACCCGGCAGGTCGACCAGACGACGATCATCGTCTAGCTTGAAGAAGTTCAAGAGTTGCGTGCGACCCGGGGTTTTCGAGGTCCGCGCCAGGCTGGCATGCGTCAGGGTGTTCAACGCGCTGGACTTGCCGGCGTTGGAACGGCCGGCAAAGGCCACTTCAAAGCCTTCGTCGTCGGGGCATTGGTCGACTTTGGCGGCACTGAGCATGAAGGTGGACTGTTGGCACAGGCCGAGGATGGGATTCTTGAGTTGCATGGGATTTCCGATGTGGGCGGCGCCGGGAATGGACGCGGCAAGCGGTGTCGTTTCCGTTTCAGTGACGCCAGTATATAATGCCGCAGATTTTGTGTGCGCTTTGTCCCAGCGTAGGATGAAGTTCACGAGAGCGATTGACCTTGATTGCGCATTAGAACGCAGAACGCTCTCAACCCTGAAAAGGTCGTTTTATGACGAAATGGCTGCTAGCTGCCGGTGTCTTGATGCCGCTTTATAGCGCTCAGGCTACACAGGATCCGGAAGCTGTGTACAACCGTGTTTGTGGGGCCTGTCATTCCGGCCAACTACCCTTGGCGCCCAGAAAGGGCGATCAGGCAGCCTGGACGCCGAGGTTGGCGAAAGGTATGGAGACGCTGGTGCAACACGTGACCCAGGGTTTCAAGGCGATGCCGCCGCGTGGTTTGTGCATGGACTGCAGTGCCGAGGATTACCAAGCCATCATCCAGTGGATGAGCGAGTGATCCCGGCCCATAACTCTTTAACCCTTAGCCGTAGTTGGATTAGCTGATGAACAAATTGATCGTGAGTCTGCTGTTGACCGTGGGGATCTCGGGCGTAGCCCATGCTGCAGGTGATGCAACTGCTGGTCAGGCGAAAGCCGCAGTATGTGGCGCCTGTCATGGCCCGGATGGCAACAGCATGGCGCCTAACTTTCCGAAACTGGCAGGCCAGGGCGAGCGTTATCTGAACAAGCAGTTGCATGACATCAAGTCCGGCAAACGCGTGGTACTTGAAATGACCGGCCTGCTGACCAACCTGAGCGATCAGGACCTGGCTGATATGTCTGCCTACTTCGCCAGCCAGAAAGGCAGCGTGGGCGCCGCCGACCCGAAACTGGTGGCTCGCGGTGAAGCTTTGTTCCGCGGCGGTGACCTGGCCAAGGGCCTGCCCTCCTGCACCGGTTGCCACTCGCCAGACGGCAAGGGCAACGCACCAGCAGGCTTCCCGCACCTGGGTGGCCAGCATGCTCAATACATCGCCAAGCAACTGACCGATTTTCGCAAGGAAGAAGGCGGCCGCAATAACGACGGCGATACCAAACCGATGCAGAGCATTGCGAAAAAGCTGAGCGACGAAGATATCGCCGCAGTGTCCAGCTACATTCAGGGCCTGCACTAAGACTGGCGACTGAGCGTCAAGCGGGATGTACATCTCCTGCAATGTTAACGCTCGATTAATCCGTCGCAGCAAGTATAAAAAGGGTGGCTCAGGCTGCCCTTTTTTGTGGCCGCTGCCGTTACACTACAGAACTCAAGCCCGCCATGACCTGTCTCAAAACAGGTCGCGCGAGGCGACCCCATTTGTCCAGGAGTAAAGCATGCGTAATCTGATCATCAGCGCCGCACTCGTCGCTGCCAGCCTGTTCGGCATGACTGCCCAGGCTGCCGAAGCACCCGCCGCACCGTATGTTGAGCTGGCCAATCCGGTTCAGGTAGCAGTGCCCGGCAAGATCGAAGTCGTGGAACTATTCTGGTACGGCTGCCCGCATTGCTACAAATTCGAGCCTGTGATCAACCCGTGGGTTGAAAAGCTGCCTTCCGACGTTAACTTCAAACGTATTCCTGCCATGTTCGGCGGCCCGTGGGATGCCCACGGCCAAATGTTCCTCACCCTGGAATCGATGGGCGCTGAGCACAAGGTTCACGCTGCGGTCTTCAAGGCTATCCAGGAAGAAAAGAAGAAACTGACTGATCCGGAAGAAATGGCCGAATTCCTGGCCACGCAGGGCGTAGACAAGGATAAATTCCTGGCAACGTTCAACTCCTTCGCCATCAAGGGCCAGGTGGTTCAGGCTCGCGAACTGGCCAAGAAATATCAAGTGACTGGCGTACCTACCATGGTCGTTAACGGCAAATACCGCTTTGACATCGGTTCCGCCGGCGGCGCCGAGCAAGCCCTGCAACTGGCCGACAAACTCGTCGATCAGGAACGAGCAGCAACCAAGGCTGCTACCAACTAAGCGCGGCGACGGCCATGCGTCGCTGGAAAAATGAACGCGTCGTTGGCCTGCATGATCCGCGGGTCAACGAGCATCATCTGCAATCGACGGGCCTGCCCGCAGACGGCCGTCTGCGTTTGCTCAGCTTCAACATCCAGGTCGGCATCAGTACCGAGCGCTATCGGCATTACCTGACCCGAGGCTGGCAGCATCTGTTGCCGCACATCGGGCGTGCCGACAATCTGCAAAAAATCGGTAATCTGCTCGGCGACTTCGATCTGGTCGCCTTGCAGGAGGCCGATGGTGGCAGCCTGCGCTCAGGCTACGTCAATCAGGTCGAGCACCTGGCCCAACTGGGCGCCTTCCCTTACTGGTATCAACAACTCAATCGCAATCTCGGCCGGCTTGGCCAGCACAGCAATGGGGTCTTGAGCCGCCTGCGGCCGTGGGCGATTGAAGATCATCCGCTGCCGGGGCCGAAAGGTCGCGGGGCCATTCTGGTGCGATTTGGCGAAGGCCCGGAAGCGCTGGTGGTGGTCATGATGCACCTCGCTCTTGGCGCACGTACTCGCAGCATACAGCTGGCTTATATCCGCGAGCTGATTGGCGGTTACAAGCATCAGGTGTTGATGGGCGACATGAACACCCACGCCAGTGATCTGCTGCAAAATTCGCCGTTGCGTGATCTCGGCCTGATCGCGCCGCAACTGGAAGCCACCTTTCCGAGCTGGCGTCCGCAGCGTTGCCTGGATCATATTTTATTGAGCCCGACACTGACCCTTGAAAAGGTCCAGGTGCTGGCCCACCCCATTTCCGATCACCTGCCGGTCGCGGTAGAGATTCGTCTGCCGGGTTCGCTCACGGCCGATGCATTGCCCGCGTTGAGTCCTGCCCATCGCGGATCCATTGAATGAGCGACGAAGCACAGCGCTGGAAAGAAAAATACCTCAAAAGCATCGAACAACAGGAAAAGCTTGAGCGGCGCTGGGAGGCGCGGCTCGACTTGTTGCGCCGCGGGCTCGTGCGCAGCACCCTCGCCGCGGAAGGAACGGACCGCGCGGTTGATCAATGCATGAAGGAAATCCGCGACGTTATTCGCACCGATGACATGGACGCCGGCCTGGCCGCTCTGCTCCCTCGCCTGGAAAAAGCCGTCCTCGACTCCGAACAACGCCGTGAAACCCGCGTCAGCCAGACCAGTGCTGCGCTGTCTGCGCTGGTAACGCAGTTGCAGGCATTGCCGCTGCCCCGCGAAGTCAGCCGGCCTTTGAAGAGTTTCGCCAAGCAGCTGGACGAGCGCGTCAGCCACGCCCGCGAAATTCCGCTGTTGCTCAGCGAACTGAGCGGGCTGCAAGGTAAGGCCCTGAGTCGGGCGGAGTCCCCCGCAGAGCCTGAGCGTCCGGGATTGCTGCAACGCTTGTTCGGCAGTCGCGAAACGGATGAAACCGCCCAGCAGACCACCGTCGCAGACACCTTGCCGTCCAGACCTGTGCCTGTTGAAGCGATTGTCGCCCGGACTCCAGAGCCATCGCCGGCAATCCGGGAATCTACTGATGAATCCCTGACGCCGCCGGTTGCAGCCGCGACCATTGCCAGACCCGCGGCACCCGAGGCCCTTGCGCCCGCAGAAATCGTCGAGCCAGCCCCCGCAGTCGAAGCGCTGCAACCGGCAACGATTGCACCTGCGCAGCGCCAGCCCGACATAGCCTTGGCAGAACAACCGGATATCGCCCCGCCCCCGCGCGTCCGGCCGAGCGACAATCCTGACGAATTGGCGGTAACGTTGTTTCTCGACCGTTTGCCTCTGCCACCAGCCATGGCCCAGGCGCTGGCGGCCATCGATCCGGAACAAGCGGAACACGACATTCTCTACGCGCTGCCGGATTCGCCCGAGCCGTCCTACAGCTCGGTGGCCAAGCATATTGAAGACACGTTGCTGGGCCTGCTCGACGACCTGTCATTGCCGGAGCGGCATCGGCCACAAGCCGAGGCCATGCGCGAACGTTTGCAGAACGGGCTGAACTGGTACGAGCTGCTGCCGATACTCGATGATCTGGCCACCCTGATGCTGGCCATTACCGACAGCGGCCAGCATGAATTCGAAGCGTACCTGCAACAGCTCAACGAACGCCTGGAAGCTTTCCAGAGCAACCTGCGTGCCGCCAGCGACGGGCATGCGGACAGCCGCTCTGCCGCCCGCGAGATGGACACGCAAATTCGCGAACAGGTCGACGGATTGCACAGCAGCATGCAGGAAGCTGCCGATCTGGAAGACCTCAAGCATGTGCTGGAAAATCATCTGGAAGGTTTGCTCGGCACGATGGATCAGCACCGCCAGCAGCGCGATGAGCGCGAGCAGGAAGTGGCCGTGCGCCTGCAAGGGCTCGCCGAGCGCGTGGCCCATATGGAGCAGGAAGCCATGGGTTACCGCGAGCATCTGGAAGAACAGCGCCAGAAAGCCTTGATCGACCCGCTGACCGGGCTGCCAAATCGCGCCGCTTGGGGCGAGCGGCTCGAGCAGGAAATCAGTCAATGGCAGCAACACGGCAACACCCTTCTGCTGGCCATACTCGACCTCGACAACTTCAAACGCATCAACGACAATTACGGCCATCTGGCCGGCGACAAGGTACTGAAGATTATTGCCAGCGTGTTGCGCAAACGCCTGCGTGGTACGGACTTCATCGCTCGTTTCGGCGGCGAAGAGTTTGTCCTGTTATTGCCGGCTACCGTTCCAGCCACCGGCCTCAAGCTTCTCGAACATCTGCGCGTCTCGATTGAAGCCTGCCCATTCCACTTCAAAGGTGAGCCAGTCACCATCACCCTTTCCATGGGTCTGACCGCGTTCAGGGCTGGAGAACACAGTGACGTCGTACTGAAACGAGCCGATCAGGCGCTATACCGCGCCAAACACGCGGGGCGCAACCGGGTGGAATCGGGCTGACGAGAAAGTGTTCCATTTTATTTAAATCGACCTGCCGCCCGTCCTCCGGCGAAGCGGTACGTTACACTGTTGCATTACTGTCTCTCGCGTGCTGCCTCCTGCCATGAAATTTCTTGCTCTCATCACGTCGCTGATCCTGCTGGCCGGTTGTGCCAGCGGCCCGAAAATCGACACCAGTCACGCTTCCGTCAATTACGACAGTCGCATTCAGTTCGTGGTGGTGCATTACACCTCCGCCTCACTGGAACGCTCGCTGAAGTTGTTGACCCATGGCGAAGTCAGTAGCCATTACCTGATCGGTGACGACAACAACGGCACAATCTACAAGCTGATGGATGAAAGCCTGCGCGCATGGCATGCCGGCGAAAGCGAGTGGCAGGGTCGGACCTGGCTGAACTCCAGCTCGATCGGTATCGAGATCGTCAACCCCGGCTTCACCGACAATCCTGACGGCAGCCGCCTCTGGTACCCTTACAGCGAAGCGCAAATTCAATCGTTGATCGTTCTGCTCAAGGACATCAGCAAACGTTACGCCATCAATCCCCGCAACATCATCGGCCACAGCGACATCGCGCCCCTGCGCAAGCTCGATCCAGGCCCGCTGTTCCCGTGGAAGCGTTTGGCCGCCGAAGGTCTTGGCGTATGGCCGAACGAGCAAGCTGTGGCGCGACAGCAACAACAGTTCAACACCGGGCTGCCGAGCATCAGCTGGTTCCAGGGGCAACTGTCCCGTCTGGGCTATGTGACGCCACAAACCGGCGAACTGGATGTCGCCACCCGTCATGTGTTGTCCGCGTTTCAAATGCACTTCCGCCCTGCCCGCTTCGACGGCATGCCCGACGCACAAACTGCGGCGCTGTTGACAGTTCTGAACCAGACAAAATAATGACGACCGCCCGACGGTCAGGGCGTTTTCTCAATCAGCAGCTATAACTCATTGGTAAATCTTCGGATTCCCTAGATGACTGTTGCTCGAGAGACATTACGTAGCTGGTTCTATCGCCCGTGGTTTTTGGCGATGCTGGCTGCTGCCATGAGTGCAACGCTACTGATGGCGCTCAGTCTTTTTGTTGCCATGCGCCAGGTCGAGCTGAGTGAAAGTCAGGAAATGAACGCCCAGGGCGAGCGCTTTCTGGCCCGACTCGAGCAATTGTTCGGTCAGCTACGCGAGAGCCTGGATGACCTCGAGGCGCAGCCGCTGCGAGGTTGCGATGACGAGATGATCGCGACACTGCAGCAGGTCACCTTCAATTACCGTTTCGTCTATGAAGCCGCTTACATGGATGCCTCGCGCATCTGTTCCAACCGCCCGCGCCAAGAAGGTTTGTCAC
The DNA here is from genome assembly GCF_054898145.1 of Pseudomonas sp. TMB3-21. Taxonomy (NCBI): domain Bacteria; kingdom Pseudomonadati; phylum Pseudomonadota; class Gammaproteobacteria; order Pseudomonadales; family Pseudomonadaceae; genus Pseudomonas; species Pseudomonas sp. TMB3-21. The sequence continues at coordinate 1,511,920 of NZ_CM142718.1, forward strand.
TGATTCGCGCGCCGGACATCCAGGGGCCGACCTACAGCTATTGGCTGAACACCACCACCGAACCCGATGAAAACCGCGCGGCGCTGATGCTCGGGCGTGGCAACTTTCGCGTGGCGACCTCTCGCGGACACCTGACCGATATGGTCGACCTGTCCCCAGGAAGCAGTCTGCTGGTAGTGCTCGACCATGGCTCGCGGGCAATTCCGGTGTTAGGTACCGCCCAGCGATGGCCGCCTACTGCACCGTGGCCGCCGAACAATCGCGATGCGCTGCAAGTGACCGAGACTCGCCTGATTTACCGCATGCCCACCAACAATCCTGAGTACCAACTGGTGCTGATCACTCCACGCACCGGCACTCATGTGCCCACCGTCTGGTGGTGGCTGCTTCCCGGCAGCCTGGCGTTGGGCGGCTTGATGGGTTTTCTGGTGTTTTTGCTGGTGCGGCAGCGCCAGTCCCTGGACGCCGAGCTGGCAGGCGCGATACGCCGCGGTGAATTGCAAGTGCTCTATCAACCGATCTTCGACCTCGACAGCCGCAACTGCGTCGGCGCTGAAGCCCTGCTGCGCTGGCGCCGACCGGACGGCACGCTGACCAGCCCGGACCTGTTCATCCCGATGGCGGAGAACACCGGGCAAATCCGGCAGATGACCGATTTCGTCTTGCAGCGCCTGCTTGAACAGCTGGGGCATTTGTTGCGGGCCAATCCCCAACTGTACATTTCGGTCAACCTGGCCGCGTGTGACGTCATGGTGCCGCGCATCGGCCAGGTGATGGCGCGCCTGCTGACACTGCATCGGGTTGCCGCGCAGCAGATCGCTTTCGAAGTCACCGAGCGAGGCCTGGTCGATGTGGTGGTGGCCCGGGAAAACCTGCAAGCCTTGCGCGATGTCGGGCATCAGGTACTGATCGATGATTTTGGCACCGGTTATTGCAGCCTCGCCTACCTGCAGACGCTGCCGGTGGATTGTCTGAAAATCGACAAGGCTTTCATCGATGCGCTGGGGCATGACGCCGCCAGCAGTGGCGTGGCGCCACACATCATTCACATGGCTCAGGCGCTGCAGCTCAAGGTGATTGCCGAAGGCATCGAGCATGAAGCGCAAGCTGCCTTTCTCACCAGCGAGGGGGTGAAGTTCGGCCAGGGCTGGTTATTTGCCCATGCGCTAAGTGCCGTGCAGTTCATCGAACTGATTACCCGAGGTCGGCGTCTGGCCGGGCGGCGAATCGATGACGAAGCGTAAACGGCCTCATACCGCCAAGGCCATGTAGAACTGCGTCCCCTGCCCCGGCCGCGAATAGACACCCATCCGCCCGCCGTGCAGCTGAACGATTTCCTTGCACAGTGCCAGGCCAAGTCCGGCCCCGCCTTTTTTACGGCCCACCTGCACGAACGGCTCAAAGATGCGCCCCTGCTGGCCGTACGCAATGCCCTCGCCATTGTCTTCGACGCTGATGATCACCCGCTCCCCATGACGCCGGGCCTGCAAGCGAATCTGCCCTTGCGTGCCGGTATGGCGCAGCGCGTTGTCGATCAGGTTGTCGAGTACCCGGTCCAGTTGCGGTTGATCAGCCTGTAACCACGGCAACGGCCCCTGCACTTCCACCACCAGCTCAATGCCCCGCTCGCTGGCAACCTCGGCAAATCGCAAGCGTGCTTGCTCCAGTAACTCGTCGATGGAACACGGCGCCAGGGTGAGTTTTTGCAAGCCGTTCTGATAGCGGGAGAAATTCAGCAAATCGTTGATCAGCTGCATCAGGCGCTGCATTTCTTCGTTGACAGTATCGAGCAGATCAGCTTCCCGTGAATCAGCCGGGAAATGCGCCCGCTCGCGGAACAGGCCGAATGCCATGTGCATACCGGTCACCGGGGTACGTAATTCATGGGACGCGCGCAGGACAAATTCGCTGCGCACTCGCTCGAAAGCACGCTGCTCGGTCACGTCGTGCAACACCATCACAGCGCCGAGGATATGGCCTTGCGTGTGGCTGACCGGGGTCAGGCTGTAAGTCAGCAAGCGCGATTCGCCGTCCACTTCAATACTGAGATCTTCCGGTGCCCGCTCCAGGGTGCCGCCGCGCAGTACCAGATGCAGCTGCGCATCCAGTTCGGGACGTTCAAGCGCCGAACCCAGTCCCTGACCCAGACGATCGGTGTCCCAGCCCAACTGGCGCTGAGCCACCGGGTTGAGGTGTTCGAGATGGCCATCGCGATCGATCATCAATAAACCATCGTCGATGCTGTCGAGCACCGCTTGCAGCCGCTGTTGCCCAGCGAGCAATTCGTCAACATTGGTCGCCTGATGCTGACGCAATGCTTCGGCCATGATCCCGAAGCGTTGGGCCAGCTGATTCATTTCCTCTGCGGAAGACACAGGCAGGGTCACCTCAAAGTTGCCTTGGCCGATATCGTCCGCCGCTTGGACCAGTGCCTCGATGGGCGCACCAAAACGCCGCGCGATCGCATGGGCAGTGATGAAGCCGATGATCAGTACAGCCAGCCCGACCAGGCCTAGTGTTCCGGCAATCAGCAGTGCGCGATCACGGGCCTCGCGCTGGGTAGCATCGATGTTATCCAGCGCTTGCTTGTGCTCGATGATCAGGCCGTTACGCAGAATATTGAATTTCGCCGTGAGTTCTTCATTGCCGCTGAATGCATGAGCCGGATCGCGAGACTGGTCGAGCGCCCTCAGGAAACTCTGGTAATCATCTTTGGCCTGGACGAAACCATATTGCCTGTCGGTGCGACCTTGCTCATGGGCGATGCCCTGATCGAGCAGCTGAAAGTAGTGACGTTTAGACGCCTCAAACGCCGCAGGATCCGGTTTTTCGCCCAACATGAGTATTAGCTGATCACCCAGGGACTGGCGCAACTTGAGCCCCAGATCCAGGGTCACGAAGTTGTTGCGAATCAGCATTTCCTGCGTGGCGCTCATCTGCATCACGCTAACCAGCCCAAGCAACAGACCCAGTAATGCAACAGTGATCAGGGCGGAAATACTCAGGAAGAGCCGTGTTCGCAACTTCATCGCCAGTTTCATCGGAGCAGGCTCACAGGTTGTACTGCTTGCGTTTGCGGTAAAGCGTTGAAGCGTCAATCCCGAGAGTCTTCGCGGCTTGGTCAAGGGTATCGGCGGTGGCCAGTACTGCGCCGATGTGAGCCTTTTCCAACTCATCCAGGCTCAATGCCGCGCCGATGCGTGGCGCATTGTTGACCGGGGTTTCGGCCATACCCAAGTGCGTGACCTCGACCTTTTCCTGTGGGCAGATGATGCTCGCCCGCTCCACCACGTTGCGCAGCTCACGGATATTGCCGGGCCAGCGGTAACCGAGCAGCGCTTCACGCGCCTCCTCGCTGAAGCCGCGCGCCGGGCGCGCGTATTCCTTGACGAAGCGGGCGAGAAAACGGTCCGCCAGGTTAAGGATGTCCTCGCGACGCTCGCGCAACGGCGGCAGGTGCAACGTGATGACGTTCAGGCGATAGAGCAAATCCTCACGGAAGCGGCCATCGCGGACCATGTCTTCCAGATTGAGGTTGGTCGCGGCAAGGATTCGCACATCAGCCCGTCGGGTGACCGGGTCGCCGATCCGCTCATATTCCTTGTCCTGGATGAAACGCAGCAACTTTGGCTGCAGCGCGAGGGGAAAATCGCCGATTTCGTCAAGAAAGAGCGTGCCGCCGTCCGCCTGATTGACTCGCCCCAAAGTGCTCTCGCTGGCGCCGGTGAACGCGCCGCGAGTGTGACCGAACAGCTCGCTTTCCATCAATTCGGTGGTGAGGGATGGGCAGTTGATCGTTACGCAGGACTTCTTCGCACGCTTGCTCCAGCCATGAATGGCCTGGGACAACTCCCCTTTACCAGTGCCCGACTCACCGAGAATCAGGATGTTGGCGTCGGTGCCGGCCACCTGTCGCGCCGTCTCCAGCACTACTTTCATGGCTGGGCTGTGGGAATCAAGGCCATCTTTGGGTTTGCGTATCTCGCCTTCAAGCGCTTCCAGACGCGCCGACAATTGACGCACTTCCAGTTGCTTGGCGGTGGCCAGACGCAACTGGTCCGGACTGCAAGGCTTGACCAGATAATCGGCGGCTCCCGCCTGAATCGCATCCACCGCGGTATCGACCGCCGAGTGCGCCGTGACTATGACCACCCGCATCCAGGGCGCTTGAATCCGCATTTGCGCCAGCACATCAAGGCCATTGTCTTCACCCAGGCGCAAATCGAGGAAGCAAAGATCGAACACCTGACGTTGCAGCAGCGCTTCAGCCTGAGTCGCACTGTTGGCAGTGGCGACGCTGTAGCCCTCGTCTTCGAGGCAATAGCGAAAAGTACGCAGGATGGCGGACTCATCGTCCACCAGCAGAATGCGGCCTTGATTCTCAGTGGCTGATTCCATCTTTCCTACGCTCCTTAATGAATGATCTTGGTTAGTCCCGGAAAAATCGGGCAAGTTGCATGGTTGATTCTGGTCGATTTCGTCCACTACGGGGTAGCTCTCTCCGCACCCTACGGCTAATCGACTGATTTTGTTGTTTTTTTATCGGATAAGCGGCCCTAAGCCAACCTCTGAAGCCCCTTTCTGACATCCACTGACCGTCAGCAATTCAAAAATAATGAAATCTCCTACAAATTTATCGTGCATTACGCACGACAGGAAAAGGACCATCGTGCAGGATGCGTCCGTGAGATATTTTTATTCATTCTCAACTTATTGATTTATATAGATTTTACAATCGACAAAAAACTGGCATGCAGGCTGCAATGGTCTGGTTATCCAAGGCATTCCTAGCGATGCCTTCTACCAAATTCACCCGATGTGGGAGGAGCTTCAGGATGACTCGTCAACGTGCCGCCCAATTGCGTATCTCTCCACTGCATATCCAGCAAGGTCTGTTTGCTGTTCTGGCGCTACTGATCACTTTGATCGCCGTCCAGCAGTACCAGCACTGGGAGCAGAGCCAGCAGCAAGAAGCGCCACGTGTGTCGATCCAACATCCGATGCAAACCCACTTCAGCGCCGCCAGCGTTACCGCTGCCGAGAGCACTTCGATGCGGATGATGGACGTCGATCAGGCTCAATCTGCAGACGACATGCCGCATCAGGAACGCTGGGTTTTTTAAAATCAACACACTTGGCGTGCTGCAGGCGCCGGGAAAAGCACCACAAGCATTACCTCAAAATAGAAACGTAAGGAGAATCACCATGTTGAGTTGGGCAATCACTTTCTTGATCATTGCCATCATCGCTGCAGTGTTGGGCTTTGGTGGTATCGCGGGCACCGCCACGGGTATCGCCAAGATTCTCTTTGTCGTATTCCTGGTGATGTTTGTTGTTTCGTTCTTCTTTGGCCGTCGCGGTCGAGGTTGAAGATGAACGTTTCACTGAAAATGCTGGCAGCCGCCCTGCTTTTGGGCGGCAGTGCCATGGCATCGGCGGCCAATGACGGCCAGGCGCGGGTCAACGAGTTGTTGACTGCCGACCCGCAATACCGCGAAACATGGACAGACGTGGTGGAAGATGAAGAGCGGCTGCCGGAGTGGGTGATGAACCTGACCGGGGACGCTCAGCAAATGAATGCAGTAGAAGAAGATGGCGACAAGTATTTGGTCGGGCCGCTGTGCGAAACACAGAGCACCTGCCTGAACAAACGCTTGATCGTAGCCGTTAGCTTCGACAAAAAGGATGCTTACGCAATGCTGGTCGAGGTGCCTGCAGGACTGCCGGCCGACAAGTCGCCAACGCGACATGCGGACTATCGGTTCCTCGGCAAACCCGATGAGGGCATGCAGACGCTTCTGATGGAACAGCTGAAAAAAGATCCGAACTGGTATTGATTTCAAGATTCAAGACTTGAGAGAAGCCCCATGGCTTCTTTCAAAATGCGCCACCTGAAGAAGGTTGGCGCATGACCAAGGGGTCGGGATGTTCTGCCTGTGTCAGGGGCGGAGTGACCTACGGGCACAGGGAGTGCCTGCGCAAGGGCCGGGTCAGGTAATAGCTGCGTCGCGAGTTCGCCGGGCATACGCCCGACGAACTTGCGAAGGGCTTATGCCCGAATCGCTATATCCCCAGCGAGCCATTCGGCAGCGCTGCTCGCTTCATCTCGTTTTTTCCTCTTGAACATTTCTTTCGATGCCTTTTTACGACCGTATATCTAGAAAAAGTCGCTGTTTTTCAACGTGATTTTTTCTGAGTGTCAGCTGAAAAGTCTCGAAATACTCCGCTTCCGCGTCCGCTGAATATCACCCGATAGTCCCGTATATGGCCGGTTCACGGCACAAAAGTTTGCCGAAATGTCGTAACCGAACCGCTTGGGACGCGACTTTGTAACAAAAAAGCTCATGCCGATTCGGCATAGGGTAGTCGTTTACGGCATTAGACGTCGCTTCCTTGCATCGGAATAGTTGCGCCTTTTTTCGCCTGCCAGAACGCCGTCAAAACGCGAACCGGGGGCACCTTATACGGGGGCAGATGCACTGAATTTTTTCGCCGCGGGCGTTCCAGTTCCAGCATCTGCCTGAGTCAAACGCAAGTAAGGGTAAAGATATGAAGAAGGCAAAAATCAGCCTCGCCTGGCAGATCCTGATCGGTCTGGTGTTGGGGATTGCAATCGGTGCGTTGCTTAACCACTTCAGTGCCGAGAAAGCCTGGTGGATCAGCAACGTCCTGCAACCGGCAGGCGATATCTTTATCCGTCTGATCAAGATGATCGTGATTCCAATCGTGATCTCGTCTTTGATCGTTGGTATTGCCGGCGTTGGTGATGCGAAGAAGCTCGGCAGCATTGGCCTCAAGACCATCCTCTACTTCGAAGTCGTCACTACGATCGCCATCGTTGTCGGCCTGGTGCTGGCCAACGTGTTCCACCCCGGTGCCGGCATCGACATGAGCACCCTCGGTACAGTGGATATTTCCAAGTACCAGGCGACGGCCGCCGAGGTTCAACATGAACACGCGTTCATCGAAACCATCCTCAACCTGATCCCTTCGAACATCTTCGCCGCCGTTGCCCGTGGCGAAATGCTGCCGATCATCTTCTTTTCGGTGTTGTTCGGCCTCGGTCTGTCGAGCCTCAAACCGGAATTGCGCGACCCGCTGGTGACGATGTTCCAGGGCGTGTCGGAAAGCATGTTCAAAGTCACCCACATGATCATGAACTACGCCCCGATCGGCGTTTTCGCACTGATCGCCGTGACCGTGGCCAACTTCGGTTTCGCCTCGCTTTTGCCGCTGGCCAAATTGGTAATCCTGGTTTATGTCGCGATTATCTTCTTCGCCTTCGTGGTGCTGGGCCTGATAGCGCGCCTGTTCGGGTTCTCGGTGCTCAAGCTGATGCGCATCTTCAAGGATGAGCTGGTACTGGCTTACTCCACCGCCAGTTCCGAAACCGTGCTGCCGCGCGTGATCGAGAAAATGGAAGCGTACGGCGCGCCGAAAGCGATCTGCAGCTTTGTGGTGCCGACCGGTTACTCATTCAACCTCGATGGCTCGACGCTGTATCAGAGCATTGCAGCCATCTTCATTGCGCAGTTGTATGGCATCGATTTGTCGATCAGTCAGCAATTGCTGCTGGTGCTGACGCTAATGGTCACCTCCAAAGGCATCGCCGGTGTTCCGGGCGTGTCCTTCGTGGTGTTGCTGGCCACGCTGGGCAGCGTCGGCATTCCGCTGGAAGGTCTGGCGTTTATCGCCGGTGTCGACCGCATCATGGACATGGCCCGTACCGCCTTGAACGTGATCGGCAACGCACTGGCCGTGCTGGTCATCTCTCGCTGGGAAGGCATGTACGACGACGCGAAGGGCGAGCGCTACTGGAATTCCCTGCCGCACTGGCGCAGCAAGGACCCAATGCCGGCGGGTGAGATTTCCCGCAATTAACACCACCCCTTGTAGGAGTGAGCCTGCTCGCGATAGCGGTACACTAGACAACAGAGATGTTGCATGTGCTGCCTCATCGCGAGCAGGCTCACTCCTACAAGGGAACGAGTCGAATATGCAAACCCCGGAGAAATCCGGGGTTTGTCGTTTCTGGCGACCCCGCTATCATTCGCCGCATTCTTTGGGGGATTCAACTGATGCTCAATGGCCTGTGGCTTGGCTTCTTCATCGTGGCAGCAGTATCGGCGCTGGCGCAGTGGCTGATCGGCGGCAATGCCGGGATCTTCGCGGCGATGGTAGAAAGCATCTTTGCCATGGCCAAGTTGTCGGTCGAAGTGATGGTCCTGCTGTTTGGCACCTTGACGCTGTGGCTGGGCTTCCTGCGCATTGCCGAAAAGGCCGGGATTGTCGAATGGCTGGCCAAGGCGCTGGGGCCGCTGTTCTTGCGGCTGATGCCGGAAGTGCCGGCCGGACACCCGGCCATCGGTCTGATCACGCTCAACTTCGCAGCCAACGGTCTGGGCCTGGACAACGCAGCCACGCCGATCGGCCTCAAGGCAATGAAAGCGCTGCAGGAGCTCAACCCCAGCCCCACCATCGCCAGCAACGCGCAGATCCTGTTTCTGGTGCTCAACGCGTCCTCCCTGACACTGTTGCCGGTGACGATCTTCATGTATCGCGCCCAACAAGGCGCGCCGGATCCGACGCTGGTATTCCTGCCGATCCTGCTCGCCACCAGTTGCTCGACGCTGGTCGGCCTGCTGTCGGTGGCGTTCATGCAACGCCTGCGGCTGTGGGACCCGGTGGTGCTTGCGTACCTGATACCCGGGGCCCTCGCACTCGGTGCGTTCATGGCCTTGCTGGCGACGCTCTCGGCGACCGCGCTGGCGGGCTTGTCCTCGATCCTCGGCAACCTGACGCTGTTCGGTCTGATCATGATGTTTCTGATCGTCGGCGCATTACGCAAAGTGAAGGTCTACGAAGCGTTCGTCGAAGGCGCGAAAGAAGGCTTCGACGTGGCGAAAAATCTGCTGCCGTATCTGGTGGCGATGCTGTGTGCGGTTGGCGTGTTGCGCGCGTCCGGCGCTCTGGACTTCGGCCTGGACGGAATTCGGCATTTGGTGGAATGGGCCGGCTGGGACACCCGTTTCGTCGATGCGCTACCGACGGCCATGGTCAAACCGTTCTCCGGCAGCGCTGCCCGGGCGATGCTGATCGAAACCATGCAGACGTCCGGTGTGGACAGCTTCCCGGCACTGGTGGCGGCGACGGTGCAGGGCAGTACCGAAACGACCTTTTATGTGTTGGCGGTGTATTTCGGCGCGGTGGGCATCCAGCGGGCGCGGCATGCCGTGGGGTGTGCGTTGCTGGCGGAGTTGGCCGGAGTGATTGGGGCTATCGGGGTTTGCTACTGGTTCTTTGGCTGACCGAAACCTTGTAGCAGCTGGCGAAGCCTGCGTCCGGCGGCGAAGCAGCCGTCAGCCGTAATACGGAATCTGTAAGGTATGTTTTGCGACTGCTTCGCAGCCGGAGGCAGGCTTCGCCAGCTGCTACAGGGTCTCCGCGGTATTCCTGACGGGCGGGGCGATTTTCTGGCCCTGCTCTACGGCCCAGCTCACCACCTGCGCGGTCAAGCGGTCGCTGGCCTGACCAAACCCGGCCACCACCGCAGGTACTTTTACATCGCTCAGCGGCTGCCTCACCTCAAAGCGGCGACTGGCCAGAATGCGCTGGTCGTAACTGCGCACCAGCAAGGCATCCAGGCGTACCACGACACTCGCGGTGCTGCCCTGATATTCGGTCTGGAACGCCTGCAAATTGCCACCCAGCTCCAGGTCCGCCTGAAAATTGCTGTCATCAGTGCTCAACAATGACACCCGACCATCACGCTGAAAACCATCGAGCAGACGATTGCGCAGCAGCACCGGTGCCGGATCGCTCCAGCGCGAGGCGGCGTAGCTGCTGATCAGATCACCTTGCGGTATCACGGCGATGTGCGCGCTGTTCAACGCTTCGCTCGCCTGCAGTTTGTTCAACCGCAACGACCAGCGCTGCGCCATGCCGTTGTTAACCGCAGGGCTATGCGCGGACGGTAAGCGATAGACATCCGATGGCGGCGACTCGGGCAGGATCGAGCAGGCTCCGCTCAGCGCAACAGCAGCGAGGAGGGCAGCGAGGCGCAATTTCATGGCGTGAATTCCTTGTTCTTGTCATTGCCCAGCAGGTAACCGCCGGGGTTGGTTTCCAGTCGCTGGGAAATCGCCCGCAACGACGACAGCGTCTCGCGTAGCTCGCGAATGGCCGGGCCCAAGCCGTTGAGACCTTGCATGCCGCTATTGATTGAATCCTTGTTGGTCGTCAGCAGCGTGTTGATCGTCGCGCTGCTGTGCTCCAGCGATTTCATCGCCTGCTCGGCACTGCCGAACATTTGCTTGCCCTGATCATTGAGCAAACCGTTGGCGTTACGCATCAACGCCGCCGTCTGCTCGAGCGTGGCCGACGCCTGTTTGCCGACGGCGCCCAGTTGCTGCATGGCCTGGCGGATGTCGCCGCGTTGTTCGGCGATGGTCCCGGTGGTTTGCTCCAGGTGTTCAAGGGTCTTGCTGATGCGCTCGATGTTTTGCTCGGAGAACATCAGGTTGGCGTTGTTCATCAAGCTGCTCACGCCCCCTATCAAATCATTGCTCTCATTGAGCAAACGGGCGATGGGCGAGGGCGACGCAATGATGGTCGGAAGGTTGCCGTCTTTGCCTTCCAGCGCCGGGCTCTGCGGCGTGCCACCGCTGAGCTGGATGATCGACGTGCCGGTTATCCCGGTCAGCGCCAGTTTTGCCTGGGTGTCCTGTTTGATCGGTGTGTCGCCGCCAAGGCGGATTCGCGCCAGCACCCGGCGCGGGTCTTTCGGGTCCAGGCGCAAGGTCACCACATCGCCCACCTTGATCCCGCTGTACTGCACAGCGCTGCCCTGGGACAGACCGCTGACCGCTTCGTTAAAGACGACTTCGTAATCCTTGAACTGGGTGTCGACGCTGGACTTGGCCAGCCACAGACCGAAGAGCAGGGCGCCAGCCACCACGATCACGGTGAACAGACCAATCAACACATGATGGGCTCGGGTTTCCATGTCAGACCTCGTTGAGCTGTTGGGCGGCGGTAAGCGCCGCGCGGCCGCGAGGGCCATGGAAGTATTCGTGAATCCACGGATCGTCGGTTTCCGAGACCACATCGATGGCGTCCGCCACCAGCACTTTTTTCTGCGCCAGCACCGCCACACGGTCGGTGATGGTGTAAAGCGTGTCGAGGTCGTGAGTGACCAGAAACACACTCAGGCCCAACGCATCACGCAGGGTCAGGATCAGTTGATCGAACGCCGCCGCGCCAATCGGATCGAGGCCAGCGGTAGGTTCATCAAGAAACAGAATATCCGGGTCTAGCGCCAAGGCCCGGGCCAGCGCCGCGCGCTTGATCATGCCGCCGGACAGCGACGCCGGGTATTTATCGGCCGCCGACAGGGGCAAACCCGCGAGGGCCAGTTTCACCGCAGCCAGATGCTCGGCATCCTCGCGGCTAAGGCCGGCGTGCTCGATCAAGGGCAGGGCGACGTTCTCGGTGACCGTCAGCGAAGAAAACAGCGCGCCTTTCTGGAACAGCACGCCAAAACGCCGTTCGACCAGTGAGCGTTCGTGCTCGGAGAGCGTCGGCAGGTTTTTGCCCAAGACCTTGACCACGCCTTCACTCGGCTGGCGCAAGCCGACGATGCTGCGCAGCAATACCGATTTGCCGCTGCCGGACCCGCCAACCACCGCAAGGATCTCGCCTTTGTACAAGTCCAGGTCAAGGTTCTCGTGCACGCTCTGGCTGCCGAAACGGTTGCACAGCCCACGCACTTCGATCACCGCCTCGCAGGGCGCTCGGGATTGACGACTCACCAGCCCATCTCCATGAAAAACAGCGCGGCAATGGCGTCCAGGATGATCACCACAAAAATAGACTGCACCACACTCGACGTGGTGTGTGCGCCAACAGACTCGGCGCTGCCGCTGACTTTAAAGCCTTCCAGGCAACCGATCGCGGCGATCAGAAAAGCAAAAATCGGTGCTTTGACCATGCCCACCAGAAAATGCTGAACGCCGATGTCCGATTGCAGCAGCGAGAGGAACATCGCCGGCGAGATATCCAGCGACACCGCGCACACCACGCCACCGCCAATGATCCCCGAGAGCATCGCCAGAAAGGTCAGCATCGGCAGCGCCACCAGCAACGCCAACACACGCGGCACTACCAGCAGCTCCATCGGATCGAGGCCGAGGGTGCGGATGGCGTCGATTTCTTCATTGGCTTTCATCGAGCCAATCTGCGCGGTGAACGCACTGGCAGTACGTCCGGCCATGAGGATGGCGGTGAGCAGCACGGCGAACTCGCGCAGGAAGGAAAACGCTACCAGGTCCACGGTGAAGATCGTCGCACCGAAACCGGCCAGCACCGTCGCACCGAGAAATGCCACCACAGCACCCACCAGAAAAGTGAGGAGGGCGACGATGGGGGCGGCGTCGAGGCCGGTCTGCTCAATGTGCGCGACCATCGGCGTCAGGCGCCAGCGTTTTGGACGAAACAAGCCGCGAGCGATGGTTTCCATGATCAGACCGACGAAACCGAGCAGTTGCAAGGTGTCTTGCCAGACGGCATCGACTGCGCGGCCAATGCGCGTCAGCAGTTGAATGCCAACGTTGATTTCCGGCTCTTTGATCGGCACGCAGAAATCGGTCATCGAGCAATACACCGTCTGCAACAACGCACGGTCGGCGGCCGACAACGTGCAGTCCGGGTGCTCGGCGGATTTACCAAGGCGCTCGGAACCGAGCAACTCCACCAACAGCGATGCGCCGGCGGTATCGAGCGCGCCGAGGCCATTGAGGTCGATGTGGGTGCTGCCGGTGTATTGGCCGTGGAGCTTTTCGCTCAGGCTTTTCAGAGCCGCGTAATGGGCGAGCGTCCAGTCACCCGTAATCCGCAATTGCGCGGGAGTGTTGGTGGTGTCCAGTCGGGCATCGCCGGCCATTGGGCTGCTGATCATAAGCTCCGTGCTTGCGTGGCTGTTGCGCAGGGTTAGGTAATATCACGAACCGGCCGACTTTTCTTTGACCGGTGTGCTGTCCTTGATCTTGAAGCGCAGTACGCCGATCAGTTGGCCATCTTCGGTCAACACCCGAACCTGCCACTTGCCTGCCGGGTTGCCGGGGAAATTGCGCTTGTGGGTCCAGGCGCGATAGCCCTCCTTGCGCCCGCCGCGGATATCCAGCGCAATGCGGTCGACCTCTTTGCCGTTGAATTGCCAGACGTGATAAATCCGCTCGTCGAGGCCACGCGGGGCGTTGATCGCGGTGTAGGCGTACAGGCCGTCGCCGCTAATCTGTTCGGCGCTGACCTCGTCCAGACTCTTGCCGGGCGTGCGGTCCTGCATTTGGGTGCTGATCGCAACATCAGTCATCCACAACGTCGCTGGCGGCACCCACGAACGCAAGACCCAACCGACGCCGCCAATGCCCACCGTGATGCAGAGAATCGCCACGGCGTTACGCACCGTGCGAATCGGAAAGATCGACGCCAGGCTGGGAAACGACAGCAGCACGGAAATGCCCAGTGCCAGTTTGAAACTCTGGGAAGTGGTCAGGTGCAGGATGACGGGCAGGGCGGTGAGCAGGGCGGCAAACAGGGTCAGCGTGTGCAACGCCAAAAACGCCCAACGCCTCGGCGCGAGCCATTTGTAGTAAATCGGGTCGATGATGGAAATCAGTGCCGCGAGGCAGAGCATGCCGGTGAAGAAAAACTGTCCGCTGTTCCAGGTAGTGGTGATGAAGAAGAACGGCAGGACGAAAAACAGGCTTTCCTGGTGGATCATTTGCGTGCCGTAACGCAGTAAAGGCTGAGGGATTTCGCGTTTGAAAATTTTCGCGAACAGCCGGGTCATGCTGTTTTCCAGCATCAGCCAGATCCAGCTGATCAGCATGATGACGGCGATCCAGGACGCCAGCCCTTGCTGGCGATCGACCAGCATGAAACTGCCGACCCCGGAGATGAATCCGCCGAGCGCAATGACGCCTGGGTAGCGCTTCATCAACTCCAGAATGCGCTGTAGGTACACGTTCATTGTCTGCATTCGGCGATTCACAAATAGTCGTAGGGAAAATCCTCGCCAGAGTACCGCCCGGTGGGGCGGCGTGGCGAGGGGATACGTCTGCTACCAATCCGCTCCTGTGGCGAGGGAGCTTGCTCCCGCTGGGCGCGATGCGCCCCAAAACCGACGCGTCCTATCCAGGCAGAAAAAAGCGATTTTCGGGTATTGAGGGGCGCTTCGCACCCCAGCGGGAGCAAGCTCCCTCGCCACAGGAAACGGTTACTTTCTGCGATAAACACGCCAACTCAACAACACCAGCACGACCAGCGCCAGGCTCCCGGCAACCGCCCAGACAAACTGATCGTCACTCATCAGTGGCTTCTCGACTCGCAGGTAACCGGGCTGCTTGAGCAATTCACGCATGGCCTCGTTGGCCTCGGCCAGCGTCACGCCCTTGAGCTCTCTGGCAGGGTCGGCGAAACGGCCGTCCTGATAATTTCCCAAAGCGCTCCAATAGTAATCGGCCAGCGCGCTGTTGCCTTGAACCGCCCAGGCCTGACGGGCGATGGCAGCCTGCTTGAGACGGTCGAAGGTTTCGGCATTCAAGCCGTCCTTGAGCAGCTCGGCCTTCAACTGTTCCAGCACCTGTTCGGCCTGGGGCACGTCGTCGCGCTCCAGGTCAGCGTTGAGGCTCATGAAGCCGACCCCGCCGAACAGTTCGCGCTCGGCGGAAGGCCCGTAGGACAAACCATGGCTCAGGCGAAGCTGTCGATAGAGCGCCCAATCCAGATAGTCCTTGAGCAAATCGAAGGTTTGATCGTGCTGATTTTCCAGCACCGGTTCCGGCACCAACCAATGCAATTTGGCGCTTCCGCCGACCAGACCGTGGCTCAGCGTACGCTCATGCGCCGCGCTGGCATTGATCTCCGGCAGTGGCGGGTGATCGGTGGGGTCTACGGGTTCCAGTGCGCCCCAGGCCCGCTCCAGATAAGCCGGTAGCAAGCGCTCAAGGTCACCGACGATAATCAGGGTCATGTTGTTGGGTGCATACCAGGCCGCGCGCACGGTTTCGAGTTGCTCTTGGGTGAGGTGGTCGACCTCGGCGCGCTCCGGGCATTTCAGGCCGAGCTCAATTGCCAGCTGATTGCTGGCCGTGTGCCCGAGGTCCTGGCGATCGAGCCAACGCTGCAAGTGCGTGTAGTGACCCCCTTCCTCACGCTCAACCACTTGTTTGGCGGCGTTGATAGCGTTGTCATCGATGCGTGTCTGGGTCAGCAGCGCGAGGAGAAGGTCGAGGACTTTGCGCTGGTTTTTCGCCGGTGCTTCAATCACGAAGGTGGTGTCGGCGTTGCTGGTGAAAGCGTTCCATTCACCGCCCAGCGCTTGCATGCGCTCCTCCAGACCGCCTTCGCCCGCCGCATCTATGCCGCTGAACAGCAGATGTTCAAGCAGGTGCGGCAGCTCTTTTTCGTTGCAGGCGAAATCATCCATGCCAACGCCGACCACCAGGCGGATCGCCACATGCCCACGCTCCGTGCCCGGTTTGAGCAGCAACTGCAGGCCGTTGGGCAGCGTGTAACCTTCGACCTGAAAACGATCCAGGGCGAACGCGGGGAGTGAGCCAAGCAATAGACAGGCGAGCAACAGACAACGCATAGCGAGCTTCCATACGACTGATTGGAGATCCGTGTCGCTTTCCGGGCAACCATCGCGAGCAAGCTTGCTCCTACCTGTAAGGTGCGGGGCGAGCTTGCTCGGATGATCTTGAACCGGAACCAAAGTTACTGACTAACCCTGCCGCCAGTCGTTCAAGGCGAATGCGTGATGTCGGCCAAATCATCCGCCGCCAGCGCGCCGGTGTCGGACGTTTCCAGCACCACATAGGCACTGCTGCAGAACAATGAATTGAGGCGCTTCATGTCGGCGATCAGCTCCAGGTGCAGCGAACTGGTCTCGATGCTTTGCACGATCTTGCGTTGCAGGCGACTGACATGCGCGTGGGCCAAGCGGCGTTCCTGCGCGCGAAACCGGCGTTTCTCGCGCAACAACTGGCGGGCGCCTTCCTTGTCGGCGCTGAGAAATACCGACAACCCCAGTCGCAAGTTGGCGATCAACTGGCTGTGCAGTCCCGCCAGCTCTTCCAGCCCGACTTCAGAAAACGACCGTCGCTGCGAGGTCTTTTGCTGCTGCACTTTACGCAGCATGCGTTCGATCAGGTCACTGGCGAGTTTGAGGTTGATCGCCAGCTCGATGGTTTCCGCCCAGCGCCGGCTGTCGTGATCGCTGAGGTCTTCCCTTGGCATTTGCGCCAGATACAGCTTGATCGCGCTGTAAAGCGATTCGACGTCATCAGTCAGGCAGCGCACTTGCTGGGTGACGGCAGTCTGTTTGCCGCTCAACACGTCGAGCATGGCTTCGAGCATGTTGTCGATCAGGTCACCGATGCGCAACGTTTCCCGAGCCGCATTGGCCAGTGCCAGGCTTGGCGTGACCAGCGCCGTCGGGTCGAGATGACGGGGTTTGGCGGTGCCATTGGTTTCCGGTCGCTGCGGCAGCAACCAGGCGCACAGCCTGGCCATCGGACCGACGCTGGGCAGCAGGATCAGGCACCGCGCGGTGTTGTAGAGCAGGTGAAAACCGATGACCATTTCCTGCGGGCTGTAGTCCAGGCCGTCGATCCAGTGCGCCAGCGGGTCGAGCACCGGAATGATCAACAGCAGGCCGATCAGTTTGTACAGCAGACTGCCCAGCGCAACCTGGCGCCCGGCGGCGTTCTGCATGCTGGTGCTCATGAACGCCAGGATGCCGCTGCCGATGTTGGCGCCGATCACCAGACCGATCGCCACTGGCAAGCTGATCACCGCCGCACCCGCCAGCGTTGCGGTCAGCAGGACGGCGGCGAGGCTGGAGTAGGAAATCATCGCGAACAGCGCGCCGACCAAGGCATCGAGAAGAATGTCACCGGTTAGCGAAGCGAAAATCACCTTCACGCCTTGGGCCTGAGTGATCGGTGCCGCCGCTTCAACAATCAGCTGCAGCGCCAGGATGATCAGACCCAGACCAATACTGACGCGGCCCATCTGGCCAAGACGGGTCTGCTTGCGCGACAGAAAGAAAATAACTCCGAGGAAGATTAGCAGCGGCGACAACCACGACAGATCTAGGGTCAGCACCCGCGCCATCAGCGCGGTACCCACGTCGGCCCCCAGCATGGTCGCCAGCGCCGGAGTCAGCGCCATCAGGCCTTGACCGACGAAGGACGTAACGAGCATGGCGGTAGCGTTGCTGCTCTGCACCATCGCGGTCACGATGATCCCGGCAAGGAACGCCAACCCGCGTTTGGACATATTCTGGCCAATCACATGGCGCAAATTGGAACCATAAACCCGCAGGATGCCGGTTCGGACGATGTGCGTGCCCCAGATCAACAGAGCCACGGCAGATAACAGATTGAGCAGGGTGAGCATAAAGGCCCCCTGGGGTGGCAGCGTCCCATAGGGACAAGTTGACGGTGCCGCGCGACGATCTACGTTGGTTTACTTAAGCTGTAGTTGGCTAACGGTCTGCGCGCCAGCATCGCATAGCTAAAGAAGTGATTGAAACAAAAGCGTCATGAAAGCAATTTCGATGCAAAAACGAACAAAGGGCCCGAAGGCCCTTGTGTTTTGTGGCGAGGGAGCTTGCTCCCGCTCGGTTGCGAAGCAAGCGCAAAACAGACGTCCGCGATTTTATTGATAATCGCAGGCGCCTGTTTCAGGGCCGCTTCGCGGCCAGGGAGCAAGCTCCCTCGCCACAGGGGTTCCAGTGAAAGCATTACTGCCCAGGAACATCCTTGCGCAGTTTCACCGGATCCTGCTGTTTGCGCTTCTTGGCCATTGCGGTGCGCATTTTGATGTTGATGGCTTCCACCGCCAGCGAGAACGCCATGGCGAAATACACGTAGCCTTTTGGCAAGTGAACTTCGAAGGACTCGGCGATCAACACGGTGCCCACCAGCAACAGGAACGACAGTGCCAGCATCTTCAGCGACGGGTGCTTGTCGATGAATGCGCTGATGGTGCCCGCCGCGAGCATCATTACCAGTACCGCGACTACAATCGCCGCGACCATGACCGGTACATGCGACACCATGCCCACGGCAGTGATTACCGAGTCCAGCGAGAACACGATGTCGATGATCGCGATCTGGATGATGGTGTAGAGGAAGTTGCCGCCCTTGACGCTCGGCTCATCGTGAGTCTCATCCTCACCTTCCAGCGCATGGTACATCTCCTGCGAACTTTTCCAGAGCAGGAACAGGCCACCGAAGAACAGGATCAGGTCTCGCCCGGAAATGCCCTGGCCGAACATTTCGAACAGGTCGGCGGTAAGGCGCATGACCCAGGTGATCGACAGCAGCAACAGAATCCGCGTGATCATGGCCAGGGCCAGGCCAAAAATCCTGGTGCGCTGCTGCATGTGCTTGGGCATGCGGCTGACCAGGATCGAAATCATGATGATGTTATCGATACCCAGGACGATTTCCAGGGCGGTCAGTGTCAAGAAGGCAACCCAGATCTCAGGGTTGGTCAGCCATTCCATGTGTATTCCTTTGAGCGATTGTTAAACCACGAAGGGTCCCGACTTCAAACCACAAAGCCTGGACCCGACGTGATGAGTCTTGGGCTTATAGAGTGCTGAACAGCGGAAAAATCCCCATCAGCAATGCGGCGACCAGTATGCACAGGCAAACCAGCACTGCCCACTTCAGCGTGAAGCGCTGATGATCGCCGAAGTCGATCCCGGCCAGCGCCACCAACAGATAAGTCGATGGTACCAGCGGGCTCAACAAGTGGACGGGTTGACCGACGATCGAGGCACGTGCCATTTCCACCGCGGTTATACCGTAATGACTGGCTGCTTCGGCAAGTACCGGTAACACGCCGTAATAAAATGCATCATTCGACATGAAAAACGTGAAGGGCATGCTCACCAGTGCGGTGATCACGGCCAGGTATGGCCCGAGGAAGTCCGGAATCACCGCCAGCAGGCTCTTCGACATCGCGTCGACCATGCCGGTGCCGGAGAGGATACCGGTGAAAATCCCGGCGGCGAAGATCAACCCGACCACCGCCAGCACGCTGCCGGAGTGGGCGGCGATGCGGTCCTTCTGCATCTGCAGGCACGGGTAGTTGACGATCATGGCGATACTGAAAGCCACCATGAACAGCACCGGCAGCGGCAACAGACCGGCCACCAGCGTGCACATCAACACCAGCGTGAGGGCGGCGTTGAACCAGATCAGCTTCGGACGGCGGGCATCCGGAAACTGCGAAACGCTGATTTCGCTGTGATCAATCTCATCGCCCACCAGGTGCAGCTCACCCAGACGTGCGCGTTCACGCATGCCGTAGAAGTAGGCGATCGCCAGAATGGCCACCACACCCGCCAGCATGGCCGGCACCATCGGCACGAAAATGTCCGAAGGGTCGACATGCAGCGCGCTGGCGGCACGCGCGGTCGGGCCGCCCCACGGCGTCATGTTCATCACGCCGCCGGCGAGGATGATCAGGCCGGCCATGATCCGCGGGCTCATGCCGATGCGGCTGTACAGCGGCAACATGGCGGCGACGCAGATCATATAGGTGGTCGCGCCGTCACCGTCGAGGGAGACGACTAGAGCCAGCACGGCGGTGCCGATCGACACTTTCAGCGGGTCGCCCTTGACCAGTTTGAGGATCTTGCGCACCGCCGGGTCGAACAGGCCGGAGTCGATCATCAAGGCGAAGTAGAGGATGGCGAACATCAGCATCACGCCGGTCGGCGCCAGCTTGGTAATGCCTTCGAGCATCATCGGACCGATCTTCGGCGCAAAACCACCGAACAGCGCAAACACAATCGGGATGATGATCAGAGCGATCAGCGCGGACAGGCGCTTGGTCATGATCAGGAACATGAACGTGATGACCATGGCGAAGCCAAGGAAAGTCAGCATGGGAATACTCCAGGCGTAGCGCGGCTAGGGAATGAGCGAACCGGGTGAGGTCAGCGCAGAACGGGAAGCACGAAACGTACGGACGGAGTGACAGCGAAGCGGCGGGTTGCGAAGGACATCAGGATCACCATTGTTGTTGTTAAATGGGCCGTGCGAGTCAGAAAAACCTGGCATTGGCCACCGGTCTGTTGCCGGCAGTGAGGGCGATCCTAATCGCGCAAGCTTTCACCGACCTTTCGCCGATGAAAGCATTGACCGGAAGTACAACCGGTCGTCGGACGGGCACGGCGGGGTTTGTTGATCAAAAACTAGACAGATTCAGCGGGCGCATGGCGCCCATCCAGATCGCATGCTCGGTGTGGTCGAGCAAATCGTTGCCGGTGTCTGGGTGCAGAAATATCACCAGGCCGTTGCGATTGAGCGCCAGCCACGGCAGCACGTCGCCGATTGCATTCGGTTCGAAAGCCAATTGACAGCTCCAGTCGGGATGCGGCCCAACCGGGCGCTCATGCACTCGCCCCATTTTCACCGGGAACAACTGCACCGCCTGCTCACACAAGGCGCGCGCCTGATCGATAGTGCCGGCGTTGAAATAGACGTGAGCGTGATAGCCCTTGATCGCTTGCATCGGGTAACCCTCCAAATCTTCGAACCCTCAACGATGCGCGCAGGTCACACGCCATATACGCATAACAAGAGGGGACCTCAGCCATGAAAAATGCAGAAACCCAGGTGGTGAAAGTGGTGCTCTATGGTGCCATGAGTAGCCTGGGCAGTGCGCTGATGGCTGAAATGCTGCGACGTCAGCATGAAGTGATCGCGATTCTCGATGACCTGACCGCACTCGCGCCGCGTCCCGGCTTGCGCGCCAAGACCGGGGATCTGTTTGACGCCGAGCGGGTCAAGCAAAGCGTCGCGGGTTGTTCGGCAGTGGTGTGCCTGCTGGACGCTCCGGGGCTACCGTTTAATAGCGAGCATGTGGAAAAAGTGGTTCCAGGCCCGGTAGAGCAAGTCCTGGCCGTAGATGCATTGATCGATGGCATGCAGGCTGCCGGCATCGCCAGATTGTTTGTGGTAGGGGATTTCGAACTGTTGGACGACCCCGAAATCGAGGACCGGTTGCAGCGTCACGCCGCCGAAGAAATCCGTGAAGCCCTGGAAAGCAGTGGCCTGCAGTGGACCTTGGTGAATGCGCCGCGCGGAGTTGCCGGGCTGACGATTGAGCATTTCAGCCACGTCAGCAGCAGCCTGGAGCCTGGATTGAAAGAACCGCTCGAGCGCTTGAACCGTGTAGCGGTGGGGATTGCCGATGAGCTGCACCTCAATCTGCATGTAGGTGAGCATGTGAATTTTGTGGCTGCCTCGTCTTGATTCAAACCGCAACCGACGGCAGCGGCAGGCCATTCAACGACTGCGCGCTGCTTGCCTGCTCGGCCATCAACCAATCCAGGAATGTCTGAATTAATTCCCCGCGCCGCTTACGCTGCGGCAGCACCACGTAATAACCCAATCGCGAAATGACCGCGTCAGTAACCGGTCGACACAACAGACCTTGGGCCAATAAGTTATCCACAAGGTGCCGCCAACCGATTGCCACGCCCTGACCGCCGATCGCGGCTTGAATCAGCAAGGTGTAATTGTCGAAACGTAATTGCCCGGGCGCTGGCGCTGAAGTGATGCCCAACTCACGAAACACGCCGCTCCAATCGAACCAGTTGCTGCTGTTTTCCCCGCGCAAGTGCAGCAGCGGCAAATCCAGCAAAGCTTTGGCAGGCAAGGGCAGAGGGCGGTCTTTCACCAGCAGTGGGCTGCACACCGGGAACACTTCCTCGCTGAACAGCCAATGACTCTCGCCCTGCTTGAAGCGCCCATCACCAAACAGCACCGCCACGTCGATATCGGTGCGCAACATGTTATGGCTGCGCTCACTGGTCACCAGGCTGACGTCCACCTGCGGATGTGCGGCATGGAAACGGTGCAAACGAGGCATCAGCCAATAGGCGGCGAAGGCGAAATCGGTGGCGACTTGCAGGACTTCATGCTGTTGCTGCGCGCTGATCGCATTTAAACCTGCGTCGATGTTCTGCAATCCGAGCTGAACCTGCTCGAAAAGGATCGTTCCCGCTTCGGTCAGCTCAATGCCTCGATAGATCCGATCAAACAATCGCGCCCCGAGTTGGTCCTCCAGCCGTTTGATCTGCTGGCTGATCGCCGGTTGCGTAGTGCCAAGCTCGACCGCCGCCGCCGTAAAGCTGCGCTGCCGGGCCGCTGCCTCAAAGGCGCGGAGCAAATCCAGCGACAAATCTCCCAACGCGTCATACATAAGCTGTGCTTATCCTAGTCATTGCCTGACATGGGCTTTACCACAAAGTATATGGACTCCATGCTCGGTCGCAGCACTCTCGCATAAATATTCACTATGGAATGCCGCGATCACATGAAGCGCAAAAATATTCTTTTCATCATGGCCGATCAAATGGCCGCGCCAATGTTGCCGTTCTACGGCCCTTCGCCTATCAAACTGCCCAATCTCAGCCGCCTCGCCGCCGAAGGTGTGGTGTTCGACGCCGCTTATTGCAACAGCCCATTGTGCGCGCCTTCGCGCTTTACCTTGGTCAGCGGTCAGCTGCCGAGCAAAATTGGCGCCTACGACAACGCCGCCGACTTTCCTGCCGACGTGCCGACGTATGCACATTACCTGCGGCGCCTCGGTTACCGCACCGCGCTGTCGGGCAAGATGCACTTCTGCGGTCCGGACCAATTGCACGGTTATGAAGAGCGCCTGACCAGCGATATCTACCCGGCCGACTATGGCTGGTCGGTGAATTGGGACGAGCCCGATGTGCGCCCGACCTGGTTTCACAACATGTCGTCGGTGTTGCAGGCCGGTCCCTGCGTGCGCACCAATCAGCTGGATTTCGATGAAGAAGTGGTGTTCAAGGCCCAGCAATATCTGTTCGACCATATTCGCGAAGACGGCGATCAGCCGTTTTGCCTCACGGTATCGATGACTCACCCGCACGATCCGTACACGATTCCCAAGCCTTTCTGGGATATGTACGACGACGCCGACATTCCGATGCCTGAAACGCCGGCCCAGGCCGACCTCGATCCACACTCGCAGCGTCTGCTCAAAGTTTACGACTTGTGGGACAAGTCGCTGCCTGTGGATAAGATCCGCGATGCCCGCCGCGCCTACTTCGGCGCGTGCAGCTATATCGACAGCAACGTTGGCAAACTCCTTCAAACGCTCGAGGATACAGGCCTGATTGATGACACCATCATCGTCTTCTCCGGTGATCACGGCGATATGCTCGGCGAGCGTGGGCTCTGGTACAAAATGCATTGGTTCGAGATGGCCGCACGCGTGCCGCTGCTGATCAGTGCACCGGGACAATTCGGCGCCGGCCGAGTGAGTGCTGCCGTCTCGACCGCGGATCTGTTGCCTACGTTCGTCGAACTGGCCGGCGGTTCGCTGGAGCCCGGCCTGCCGCTGGATGGCCGATCGCTGGTCTCGCATCTGCAAGGTCAGGGCGGCCACGATGAGGTGTTCGGCGAGTACATGGCCGAAGGCACCATCAGCCCGCTGATGATGATTCGCCGTGGTGCTTACAAATTCATCTACAGCGAAGACGACCCTTGCCTACTCTTTGATGTGCACAACGACCCGCGCGAACAGGAAGAACTGAGCCAGTCGCCGCAGCATCGCCCATTGTTCGAAGAGTTTCTGGCCGAAGCACGGGCCAAATGGGATATCCCGGCGATTCATCAACAGGTGCTCGCCAGCCAGCGTCGCCGGCGTTTCGTCGCCGAGGCACTGACGGTCGGCAAGCTGAAGAGCTGGGATCACCAGCCGCTGGTGGACGCCAGTCAGCAATACATGCGCAACCACATCGATCTGGATGATCTGGAGCGCAAAGCACGTTATCCACAACCCTGCCAAAACCAATAATGTTAAGGGGAAGTCCATGCAAAAGTTATCCACAGTACTGACGGTCGGGCTACTGGCGCTCGGCAGCGCATCGGCATTTGCCGAGCAAAGCTGCGAGACGGTGAAGATGGCGGATCCTGGCTGGAGTGACATTGCCGCGACCAACGCCATCACCGGGTTTCTGCTGGACGGCATGGGCTACAAGGCCAAAGTCGACACGCTCGCCGTGCCGATTACCTTTGGCGGGCTCAAGGATGGTCAGGTGGATGTGTTCCTGGGTAACTGGATGCCAGCGCAGCAAGGCTTCTACGACAAGTTTGTCGCCACCGGCGATGTCACGCAGCTGGCGAAGAATCTGGACGGCACCGAATTCACCTTGGCGGTGCCGGATTATGTCTGGGACGCGGGTGTGCATAACTTTGCCGACCTGAACAAATTCGCTGACAAGTTCGACAAGAAGATCTACGGCATTGGCTCTGGCGCACCGGCGAATATCTCGCTGCAGGAAATCATCAAGAAGAATGACTTCGACATGGGTCAGTGGAAACTGGTCGAGTCCAGCGAGCAAGCCATGCTGGCCGAAGTCTCGCGTGCGGTGAAGAAGCAGAAATTCGTGACCTTCCTCGGCTGGACGCCGCACCCGATGAACGTGCAGTTGAAAATGCATTATCTGAAGGGCGGGGAGAAGTATTTCGGTGACACCGGCAGCGTCCACACGTTAACCCGCAAAGGTTATGCAGAGGCCTGCCCGAACGTCGGCAAACTGCTCACCAACCTGAGTTTCACTCAGGACATGGAGAACAGCATCATGGCTGAGGTGGTGAACAAGAAAGTCACCAATGCCCAGGCCGCCAAGGCGTGGATCAAGGCGAATCCGGCAGTGCTGGACAAGTGGCTGGATGGCGTGAAGACCATTGACGGGAAAGAGGCTTTGGCGGCGGTGAAAGCCAAACTCTGATTCACCTGAGAATCACCCTGTGATTCCTGTGGGAGCGAGCCTGCTCGCGATGGGCGTTAACGATAACGCCGGAAGCCTGGTGCCCTAAGGCGCCATCAGGTTTTTCGCAAGCAAGCTCGCACCTGCCATTATCTGCTCCTGTTACCCTTGCGCAAAACTCCAGCCTGAGAGGACCCATGGCCTTACCCAGCCGCCATTCACTGTTTCCATTCCTCAGGTGGATGCCACGGCAGACTCGCGCCAGTGTCGGTCGAGACCTGATCGTCGGCCTTAGCGGCGCGATCCTCGCGTTACCGCAATCCATTGCCTACGCCCTGATTGCCGGTCTTCCACCGGAATACGGCTTGTACGCAGCAATCGTTCCGGTACTGATTGCCTGCCTTTGGGGTTCATCGTGGCATCTGATCTGCGGTCCGACGGCAGCCATTTCGATTGTCCTGTACGCCAGCGTCAGCCCGTTGGCCGTGCCCGCCTCGCAGGACTACGTCACCTTGATACTGCTGCTGACCCTCCTGGCGGGCATTTTCCAGTGGCTACTCGGCCTGTTGCGTTTCGGCGCTCTGGTGAATTTCGTCTCACATTCGGTGGTGCTGGGCTTCACCCTCGGGGCGGCCGTGGTGATAGCTATCGGGCAAATGCCGAATCTGCTGGGGCTGGAGGTGCCGAACCAGGCCACCGCGCTGGACAGTTTCATGATGCTCTTTCATCACCTCGGTGAAGCAGACCAGCCCTCGCTGCTACTGGGCGTGGCAACGGTGGTGGTTGGCATGACGTTGAAAATGCTGCTGCCTCGCTGGCCGACCTTGTTGATAACGTTGGTTTTAAGCGGGCTGTTGGTGTGGCTGTGGCCTTCGATGTTCGGCCATGTGCACCTGGTCAGCGCCTTTGTCGGGCGCCTGCCGCCGTTCAGTCCGCTGCCGCTGGACCTTGACCTGATCCTGCGCCTGCTGCCCAGTGCCGTGGCCGTCGGCATGCTCGGGCTGGTGACCAGTCTGTCAATTGCCCGCTCGCTGTCCGCTCGTTCGCAACAGATGCTCGATGCGAATCAGGAAGTCCGCGCGCAGGGTTTATCGAACATCGTCGGCGCATTTTTTTCCGGCTCATTGTCCGCCGGCTCCTTCACGCGTTCGGGGCTGAGCTACGAAGCAGGGGCCTGTTCGCCGTTGGCCGGGGTTTTTTCCGCGTTGTGGGTCGCCCTGTTTGCGATATTCGGGGCGAAGCTGATCGCGCACATTCCGATCCCGGCCATGGCGGGCAGCATTCTGTTGATCGCTTGGGGATTGATTGATCATCGCGGCATCCGCGCCTTATGGCGGGTCAGTCGCGCCGAATTCGTGGTCATGGCACTGACCTGTATAGCCACGCTGCTGCTGGAATTGCAGACAGCGATCTACGCGGGTGTGCTGGCGTCGTTGTTTTTCTATCTGAAACGCACCTCGCAACCCCGGGTACAGCATTGGCGCAATGGTGATGAAGATGTCCTGCGCGTCGGCGGCTCGATCTTCTTCGGCGCCAGCCATTATCTGCAGGTGCGCCTGCAACGGATGCACGCCGAGCGCGTGGTGATCGAGGCGCAGCAGATCAACTTCATCGATTATTCGGGTGTGGAAATGCTGCATCAGGAAGCACGGCGATTGCGCAAGCAGGGTCGCAGCCTGACCTTGCGCGGCGCGCGGCCGCCGGTAATCGAGGAATTAAGAAAGCTGGAAGGCGCGGAGAAATGCCCGATCCGGTTTGAGGATTGAGAGCGACTTTGTAGGAGCCGGCTTGCCGGCGATCAGCGCCAACTCGGTCTGTCTGAATCACCGCGGCGTTTTCATCGCCAGCAAGCCGGCTCCTACGGAACTCATGCAGTTCTTATCGCCAGCAAGCCGGCTCCTACAAGATTTATGCGGCGAGCTGGCGGCGCAGTTCGGCCAGCACCGCCGCCGTGTCCGGGCGCACACCGCGCCACAGGAAGAAGGCTTCTGCCGCTTGCTCAGCGAGCATCCCCAAGCCATCCATCGCCACGGCGGCGCCATGCTGTGCCGTCCAACGGCAGAACGAAGTCGGCTCTTTGCCGTACATCATGTCGTAGCACACCGTCTCACCTGCCTGGATCAGGCTGCTGGCTATCGGCGGCACGTCACCGGTCAGGCTGGCAGAGGTTGCGTTGATGATCAGGTCGACCGGCTCCTGCAACCAATCGAAACCGCTGGCCGACACCGGCCCAAGGTCGGCGAACAACTCGGCCAGCAACTCGGCTTTTTCTACCGTGCGATTAGCGATAATTACCGAGGCAGGGCGCTCGGCCAGTAAAGATTCCAGCGCACCACGCACTGCGCCACCGGCACCCAGCAGCAGAATGCGTTTGCCGGTTAGGCTGAAACCGGCGTTGACCGTAAGGTCGCGCACCAGTCCGGCGCCGTCAGTGTTGTCACCCAGCAATGAGCCATCAGCGAGTTTGCTCAGGGTGTTCACTGCGCCGGCGCGTTGCGCCCGAGCGGTCAGGCTGTGCGCCAGACGATATGCCTGTTCCTTGAACGGCACCGTCACGTTTGCGCCACGACCTTCACGAAAAAATGCCAGGACGAAGTCGGAAAAGTCATCGAGAGGCACCAGGGAGGTGGTGTAATCCAGTTTCTCCCCGGTTTGCTCGGCGAACAAACGGTGGATCAATGGCGACTTGCTGTGGCCAATCGGGTTGCCGAAAACAACGTAACGGTCCATCGGTATTCCTCGTTCAGGCTTCGGCCAACCAGTCGCGGTCTTGCAGGAAATACTCGGTCAGGCGCGCTTCTTCGCTGCCGGGCTCGGCTTTCCAGTCGTAACCCCAGCGAACCTGCGGCGGCAGCGACATCAGGATCGACTCGGTACGCCCGCCCGATTGCAGGCCGAACAACGTGCCGCGGTCATAAACCAGGTTGAATTCGACGTAGCGGCCGCGGCGAAACTCTTGAAACTCGCGCTGTTTGGCGGTGAACGCGTCGTTCTTGCGGCGCTGCACGATCGGCAGATAAGCGTCGATGAAAGCGTCACCGATGGCGCGCATGAAGGCGAAACTGGTGTCGAAGTTCCATTCATTCAGGTCATCGAAAAACAGACCGCCGATGCCGCGCGGTTCGTGGCGATGCTTGATGTGGAAATAGCTGTCGCACCAGGCTTTGTAGCGCGAATACACATCCGGGCCGAACGGCGCGCAGGCCTGCTCGGCGACGCGGTGCCAGTGCACGCAATCTTCTTCAACGCCGTAATAAGGCGTCAGGTCGAAGCCGCCGCCGAACCACCAGACCGGTTCTTCACCCTCTTTCTCGGCGATGAAAAAGCGCACATTCGCGTGGGACGTAGGCACATGCGGGTTGTGCGGATGAATCACCAACGAAACGCCCAGCGCTTCAAAGCCGCGCCCGGCCAGTTCGGGTCGATGGGCGCTGGCGGACGGTGGGAGACCGCTGCCAAATACGTGGGAAAAGTTGACGCCGCCCTTTTCGATCAGCGCGCCGTTTTCCAGCACACGGGTGCGACCGCCACCGCCAGCCGGTCGGGTCCAGGCGTCTTCAACGAACTGCGTGCCGCCGTCTTCGGCTTCCAGCGCAGCGCAAATGCGATCTTGCAGGTCGAGCAGGTAGGCTTTCACGGCCTCGGTGCGGGTCGTCATGTCATCACCTTGAATCGGGCAAAGCTGCGCGACACTACTGCCGGCGGCAAATTGCTGCAGAGGATAACACTGCAGCCTGTTTCACCGCAGTTGACGAAGATCAAGCTTAGGAGTCCGATAGAGTACTTCGCAAAACCACCCAGGGAGAGTGTTGATGGCAAAGCGTATCCAGTTCCGCGCACACGGCGGCCCCGAAGTGCTCGAGTATGTCGATTACCAACCCGCCGAGCCCGCCCCGCAGCAGGTCCGCGTGAGTAACAAGGCCGTTGGCCTGAACTTCATCGACACGTATTACCGCAGCGGTCTCTATCCGCCGCCGGCGCTGCCGTCGGGACTGGGCGCGGAAGGCGCGGGCGTGGTGGACGCAGTGGGCAGCGAAGTGACCCGCTTCAAGGCCGGTGATCGCGTCGCTTATGGGAGCGGTCCGTTGGGCGCCTACAGCGATGTTCACGTTCTGCCGGAAGCCAATCTGGTGCACCTGCCAGACGCGATCAGCTTCGAGCAGGCCGCCGGGGTGATGCTTAAGGGCCTGACCGTGCAGTACCTGCTGCGTCAGACTTATGAACTCAAGGGTGGCGAAACGGTTCTGTTCCACGCCGCCGCTGGGGGTGTCGGTTCGCTGGCGTGCCAATGGGCCAAAGCCTTGGGGGTAAACCTGATCGGTACGGTCAGCTCGGCGGAAAAAGCTGCACTGGCCAAAGCCAATGGCGCCTGGGCGACCATTGATTACAGCCATGAAAACGTTGCACAACGCGTGCTGGAATTGACTGACGGCAAAAAAGTACCGGTGGTGTACGACGGCGTCGGCAAAGACACATGGCTGACGTCGCTCGACAGTGTTGCACCGCGTGGTCTGCTGGTGAGTTTCGGCAATGCGTCAGGCGCCGTTGACGGTGTGAACCTGGGGATTCTGGCAGCGAAAGGCTCGCTGTACGTCACTCGGCCGACCTTGGCAACCTACGCCAACAATGCCGAGAATCTGCAGCGCATGGCCGATGAGCTGTTCGAGATGATCAGCAGCGGCAAGTTGAAGGTGGATATCAGCCAGCGATACTCACTGGCGGAAGCGGCGAAGGCGCAGACCGAGTTGTCGGCGCGGCGCACGACGGGCTCGACCATCTTGTTGCCTTGAGATTTGGGGTGTCTACAAGGGCCTCTTCGCGAGCAAGCCCGCTCCCACCCTCGATTATTGTTGAACACAGAATCTGTGCTCACCGAAGATCTACTGTGGGAGCGGCCTTTCTCGCGAATGGGGCCACCTCGGTCTCAATCCGGGCGAATTACGTTCCCGGTCGCCAGATCGCGGATCACACTCGGGTTCTTGCGACCGCCCAGATTGCCGCCGAGCACCAAATCGATCTGCCCACGGAAATACTGTTCCACGCGAATTCGCGTGCGCGCCGCCGGCCGGCCTTGTGGATTTGCCGAGGTCGACACCAACGGCCCAACCACCGCGCACAAGTCGCGCACCAACGGATGATCGCTGACCCGTAACGCCACCGTTTCATGCACCCCGGTGATCCACTGCGGCAGCATATTCTGATGCGGCACCAGCCAGGTATTCGGCCCCGGCCAAGTGCTGGCCATGCGGTCCATCCACAACTCAGGGAAGTCGTCGAACAGGAAGTCGAACTGGCGAATGTTGTCGGCAACCAGAATCAGGCCTTTATCCACGGCCCGGCCCTTGATCAGCAACAGGCGTTCCACCGCTTCTTCATCCCATGGGTCGCAACCCAGGCCCCACACCGCTTCGGTTGGATAGGCAATCACCGCCCCTGCGCGAATGGCTTGCGCGGCTTGTTGCACACGCCAACTGTTGACCATGAAAAACTCTCCGGAATTAGGCTTTGCGCAGTTTACCGATCTTCCTCGTAAAACCTAGCTCACCCGCGCAAACCAGCGCCCGTTTTCACAGACGGCGCGGCCATCCATCTCCAGCTCGGTCAACGCCGCCAACACTTTTGGCAACGACCAACTGCTGCTGTCTGCCAACGCCTGACTCGTATGGGGTGCGGCATGCAACAGCTCAAGCAAAGGATGGCTGACTGTCGGCGCGTCAAGGCACAGCGGCAACTGCTGCCAGCCGCGCAAGGCCTCGAGGATATGCTCGATGGTTTCGACCAGCACCGCACCGTCGCGAATCAACTGGTGACACCCGCGAGCACCGGGATGATGGATCGATCCCGGAATCGCATACACCTCACGACCCTGTTCCGCCGCCAGCCTCGCCGTGATCAACGAGCCGCTGGCCACACTGGCCTCGACCACCAGTACACCCAGGGACAAACCGCTGATGATGCGGTTGCGCCGGGGAAAGTTGCTGGCGCTTGGCCCGGCGTCCAGCGGGAACTCGGAAAGCACTGCGCTACCGGACGCAATCATCGCGTCGGCCAGGCGCCGATTGCGCTGTGGATAAAACTTTTCAAGTCCCGTGCCAAGTACCCCTACCGTTTGCCCGCCAACGTCCAAAGCAGCCTGGTGCGCGGCGGCATCGATCCCCAGCGCGAGGCCGCTGGTAATGACAAAACCGGCGCTGGCAAGGCTGCGCGAAAAAGCCGCCGCCGTGTCCATGCCGGGACGCGATGCACTGCGGCTGCCCACCATTGCCAGTTGTGGTTTTTCCAGAATTCCGGGGTCACCGGCTACGAATACCAGCGGCGGCGCGTCGCTTATTTCCGCCAGCAACGCGGGGTAGTCCGGCTGGTCCCACATCAGTAAATGCTGGTCGAGACGCTCTAGCCAGGCCAAAGCGTGACTGGCACCGTCGCGGACTTCACTTGATCGCCTGGCCTCTGAACACGCCAGGGGCAAGCCCAAAGCACGCCAGGCGCTGGCAGGTGCAGCGATGGCGCTGGACGCTGAGCCGAAGGCTTCCAGCAGTTTCTTGAAACGCGCCGGACCCAGTTCCGGCAAACGATGCAGACGTAAACGGGCTTCCAGCTCCGCAGGGGAGACCGGTGCAAAAGCAGGCAGCGACATGGATCATCCTTGATCATTAAAAGCCCCGTTCCAACGGGAACAAGCTGTGGATAACTCTGTTGGTAACTTGTGAAGCTGGCTAAGGATTTCGCACCTTATCCAGCACTGCCAACGAGCGTGAAGCGTTCAATATCAAACCGTAACTGAGCTTGTCGTAGGTGCGAAAAACCATCAGCAGACCGGCGCGTTCATCGGGAATTTTCACCGGCTGACCGGTGATGCGGTCTCGCACGGTTTCGCCGGTTTTCATCACCACCAGCACGTTGCCCTCGGCGAGCCCGTCGCGCTGCCCCTTGTTCAGCGTGACCACGTCCAGCGCCCCGATCTGCGTTACGCCGCGCGGCACGTCAATGATCAGGCCGTCGATATCAGTCTTGGGCGCGCTGGGCATGAAGGTCGAATTGATCGAGCGTTCTTCACTGCTGAACAAGCGGTCGCCAAGCCGTACTTCCTGTGTGGTGCGCTGCAGCGCCAACGTCGCCACATCACCTTCGGTGGCAACGATTTCACCGCCGCCGATGTCGTCAGCGTTGATGCCGAGGAATTCCT
Source organism: Pseudomonas sp. TMB3-21 (assembly GCF_054898145.1). NCBI lineage: Bacteria > Pseudomonadati > Pseudomonadota > Gammaproteobacteria > Pseudomonadales > Pseudomonadaceae > Pseudomonas > Pseudomonas sp. TMB3-21. The sequence continues at coordinate 1,543,944 of NZ_CM142718.1, forward strand.
TGGTCTGCGGGTCGGTGTAAACCTTGCCCTGGCGGAAGATGCCATAGACCGGTTGAGCCGGATCAAATTGACCGCGCGCAAAAATTCGATCACCGGTACCGCTGAGCACCCGTTCGGCATCGCCAGCGACGATGTAAGGCGCCTGATCGAAATCTTCGACCTTGTCGACGATGCGGTTGCTCAGCAGGAAGCTGTTGATCGACTTCAGCGGGATGCTCGGGATGGCATCGGCCACCGGCGAACTACGCACCCTCGGCGAAAGCTTGATCGTACCCCTGGAAGCCCCGCGACCCAGCGTCAGACGGGGCTGACCATTGACATAGACCAGCGTCAGCAAGTCGCCAGGGTAGATCAAATTGGGGTTTTCGATCTGTGGATTGACCTGCCACAGCTCCGGCCATTTCCACGGCTCACGGAGGAATTTTCCCGAAATGTCCCAGAGTGTGTCCCCGGTAACCACCGTGTATTGCTGTGGAAAACCTTCCCTGAGCTGCACTTGCCCATGCGCAAAACCGGCCAAAGCCAGAAGGAGCAGGGCGAGTAGTGATTTCCTCATGCGGTGAATCCCTTTATTATGTGCGTTCGCGTGAAACGCCAGAGCCTTCGTGGCTCGCTCCTGGCTTTTTTCAGGGAAGACTTTGCTGAAAAGGCTTCATGAAAGGAAGGGGGAGATTCGTTTCACAACGGTAGCCGGCATCTTCGGACCCGCCAGGCCATCGACCCGACTTTACCTCACACGTGCAGCAAATACGCTTATGGCCATTTTAGACATCCTCGAATTTCCCGACTCGCGTCTGCGCACTATCGCCAAACCTGTGGCCGTAGTGGACGACGAAGTGCGTCAGTTGGTCGATGATATGTTTGAAACAATGTATGAAGCGCCAGGCATCGGCCTCGCCGCGACCCAGGTCAACGTGCACAAACGTATCGTCGTGATGGACCTCTCCGAAGATCGCAGCGAGCCGCGGGTGTTCATCAACCCCGAGTTCGAAACGCTGACCGACGAGATGGAGCAATATCAGGAAGGCTGCCTCTCGGTACCGGGTTTCTACGAAAACGTCGACCGCCCGCAGAAGGTCAGGATCAAGGCGCTGGACCGCGACGGCAAGCCCTATGAAATGATCGCCGAAGGCCTGCTCGCCGTGTGCATCCAGCACGAATGCGATCACCTCAACGGCAAATTGTTCGTCGATTACCTGTCCAATCTCAAACGCGACCGAATCAAGAAAAAACTGGAAAAGCTCCACCGCCAGAACGCTTGATGCCCTCCTTTGCAAAGGCTTGCTGCGGCAAGCCTTTTTCTTTTGCGACTGCTTTGTAATAGAGAGTTTCCATGACTGAGCCACTGCGCATCGTTTTCGCCGGCACCCCGGAGTTCGCCGCCGAACACCTCAAGGCCCTGCTCGCCAGCCCTTACGAGATCGTCGCGGTCTACACCCAGCCGGACCGCCCGGCGGGCCGTGGGCAAAAGCTGATGCCAAGCCCGGTTAAACAACTCGCTCTGGAAAACAACCTTCCGGTCATGCAACCGCCCACGCTACGCAATGAAGACGCGCAAGCGGAGCTGGCTGCGCTGAAGCCGGATTTGCTGGTGGTGGTCGCCTACGGTCTGATCCTGCCGCAGGTGGTGCTGGATATTCCGCGCCTGGGTTGCATCAACAGTCACGCGTCGTTGTTGCCGCGTTGGCGCGGTGCAGCGCCGATCCAGCGTGCGGTCGAAGCGGGTGACGCTGAAAGTGGTGTCACCGTGATGTGCATGGAACTGGGCCTCGACACCGGGCCAATGCTGCTCAAAGTGGCCACGCCGATCAGCACTGAAGACACCGGCGGCAGTTTGCATGACCGTTTGGCCGAGATCGGTCCGCCCGCAGTGCTAGAAGCCATCGCCGGCCTCGCCGCCGGGACGCTGACAGGCGAAGTGCAGGACGACAGCCTCGCCACCTACGCACATAAATTGAACAAGGACGAAGCGCGCATCGACTGGAGTCGCCCGGCAGTTGAACTGGAGCGTCTGGTCCGCGCCTTTAACCCATGGCCGATCACCCACAGCACGCTCAACGGCGAAGCGTTGAAAGTGCTGGCCGCGAGCCTGGCTGAAGGGCAGGGCGCGCCGGGTGAAATCCTCGGCGCCAGCAAGGACGGCTTGATCGTCGCCTGCGGTGAGCAAGCGCTGTGCCTGACGCGCGTGCAACTGCCCGGTGGCAAGGCGTTGAATTTCAGCGATCTGTTCAACAGCCGTCGTGAGAAATTCGCAGTAGGCACTGTTCTTGGGCAAACGGCGGACGCTCGATGAACCCGCGTCTGGCTGCCGCCAAGGCACTGGCTGCTGTACTTAACGGAAAAGCCTCCCTCAACAGTTCGTTGCCCACGCAAATGGACAAGGTTGAAGACCGCGATCGCGGCTTCACTCAGGATCTGGCCTTCGGCACGGCCCGCTGGCAGCCGCGTTTGTCGGCGCTGGCGGCCAAGTTGCTGCAGAAACCCTTCAAGGCTGCGGACGCCGATGTCGAGGCGCTGCTGCTGGTCGGCCTGTACCAGTTGCTCTACACCCGTGTGCCGGCGCACGCCGCTATCGGCGAAACCGTCGGTTGTGCCGACAAGCTGAAAAAGCCGTGGGCCAAGGCGTTGCTCAACGCCGTGCTGCGTCGCGCCCAGCGTGAAAGCGAAACACTGCTCGCCGAACTGGAACACGACCCGGTGGTACGCACCGCCCACCCGCGCTGGCTGCAAAAATCCCTCAAGGCGTTCTGGCCTGAGCAGTGGGAAGCCATTTGTGCGGCGAACAATGCGCATCCGCCGATGATTCTGCGAGTCAACCGTCGACACCACGGTCGCGATGCCTATCTCGGCCTGCTGACTGACGCCGGCATTGCCGCCACGCCTTGCGTCTACAGTCCGGACGGCATCATTCTCGACGCCGCTGCCGACGTGCGCAGCCTGCCTGGTTTCGCCGAAGGCTGGATCAGCGTGCAGGACGAAGCGGCGCAGCTGGCCGCCGATCTGCTCGACCTCGCGCCGGGCCAGCTCGTCCTGGACGCTTGCTGCGCACCGGGCGGCAAGACCTGTCACATTCTGGAAGCCGAGCCTGCACTGGCCGGCGTCGTCGCCGTGGACCTGGAGGCCAAGCGTCTGGTGCGCGTGCGAGAAAACCTTGCACGGCTGCGCCTGAGCGCCGAACTGATCGCCGCCGACGGTCGCGACACCGCCTCCTGGTGGGACGGCAAGCCATTCCAACGCATCCTGCTCGACGCGCCGTGTTCGGCGACCGGCGTGATCCGCCGCCACCCGGACATCAAGTTGACCCGCCAACCGGACGACATCGCTGCGCTGGCGGTGTTGCAAGGCGAGTTGCTCGACGCGCTGTGGATAACACTGGAAGTCGGCGGCATCCTGCTCTACGCAACATGCTCCACATTGCCGACGGAAAACACCAAAGTCATCGAAGCCTTCCTGGCTCGCACTCCGGGTGCCCGGGACCTGGATCTCGCAACGACCGCCGGCATCAAGCAGCCGCACGGGCGCCAGTTGCTGGCCCAGGAAGGCGGCCATGACGGGTTTTATTACGCCAAGCTGATCAAGATCGCCGCCGCGCGCGGTTAACCGGTTTAAGGGAGTGAACGGATGAAAATCATCATCCTTGGCGCAGGGCAGGTCGGCGGTTCGCTGGCGGAACACTTGGCCAGCGAAGCGAACGACATCACCGTGGTCGATACGGACGGCGAACGCCTGCGCGACCTCGGTGATCGTCTCGACATCCGCACCGTGCAGGGGCGCGGCTCACTGCCGACGGTGCTGCGCCAGGCCGGCGCGGATGATGCCGACATGCTCGTGGCCGTGACCAACAGTGACGAGACCAACATGGTCGCGTGTCAGGTCGCCCATACCCTGTTTCACACGCCGACCAAGATCGCGCGGGTTCGCGAAGCCTCGTACCTCACGCGCTCCGAACTGTTCGACAACGAAGCGATACCGGTCGATGTGCTGATCAGCCCGGAACAGGTCGTGACCAATTACATCAAGCGCCTGATTCAGCACCCCGGTGCGCTGCAAGTGATCGATTTCGCCGAAGGCAAAGCGCAACTGGTGGCGGTGAAGGCGTATTACGGTGGACCGCTGGTGGGTCAGCAGTTGCGTCAATTGCGTGAGCACATGCCGAACGTCGAAACCCGCGTCGCCGCGATCTTCCGCCGTGACCGGCCGATTCTGCCCCAAGGCGATACGGTGATCGAAGCGGACGACGAAGTGTTCTTCATCGCCGCCAAAGCGAACATCCGAGCAGTGATGAGCGAAATGCGCCGCCTCGACGAAACCTATAAACGCATCGTCATCGCCGGCGGTGGACAGATTGGCGAGCGTCTGGCCGAAGCCATCGAAAGCCGTTATCAGGTGAAAATCATCGAGATGAACCCGGCACGCTGCCGTCACCTCTCGGACACCCTTGACAGCACCGTGGTGTTGCAGGGCAGTGCTTCTGACCGTGATTTGCTGATGGAAGAGAATATTGCCGACGCCGATATCTTCCTCGCGCTGACCAACGATGACGAAGCCAACATCATGTCGTCGCTGCTGGCCAAGCGCCTGGGCGCGAAGAAGGTGATGACGATCATCAACAACCCGGCCTATGTCGACCTGATTCAGGGCGGCGACATCGACATCGCCATCAGCCCGCAACTGGCGACCATCGGTACCTTGCTCGCACACGTGCGGCGCGGTGACATCGTCAGCGTGCACTCGTTGCGTCGCGGTGCGGCGGAAGCCATCGAGGCCATTGCCCATGGTGACGAAAAATCAAGCAAGGTGATTGGCAAGGCCATCGAGAACATCGGCCTGCCACCGGGCACCACGATTGGTGCAATCATCCGCGATGAAGAAGTGATCATTGCGCACGACAATACGGTGATCGCGGCGGGTGACCATGTGATTCTTTTCCTTGTGGATAAAAAGCATATTCGTGATGTGGAGAAATTGTTCCACGTGGGTTTGAGCTTTTTCTGATCTCGTAACCAGATCGTTGCCATGCTCAGCGTGGAAACGATCGCTGTCTGAAGAGAGGTGCAAAATGCTCGAATCCCTGGAAAAAATGCTCGCCAAGGGTGTGGATAACTCATTGCTGCGCTTCGGCCTTGGCAAGGGTTATCTAGATCTGGGGGACAATGCCAAGGCCGCCGAACACTTCCAGCGCTGCGTTGAGTTCGATCCCAAATATTCAGCGGCATGGAAGCTGTTGGGCAAAGCTCGTCTGGCACTGGCGGATTCTCCAGCGGCACGCGATGCATGGCAGAAAGGTCTGGAAGCCGCCCGCGCCCACGGCGACAAGCAGGCGGAAAAGGAAATGACAGTGTTTTTGAAGAAGCTCGATCGCCAGTAGAGCTTTTGTAGGAGCTGGCGCAGCCTGCGATCTTTAGTTCTTTTTAAATCAGAATCAAAAGATCGCAGGCTGCGCCAGCTCCTACTAAGTTATCCACAACCGGATCAGTACCAGCGTTCTTCACCCGGCGGACGTTTCTTGAAGCGCTTCATGCTCCACATGTACTGGCTCGGATAGGCCCGCACATAGCGCTCAACCACTTTGCTCATGGCCGCGCACGACGTTTCGGTATCGGTACTGTACATCGCGTCCGGCGCCGCTTCGAGAATCACTTTGTAGCCTGAACCGTCGGGCAGACGCAGCGCATGCAGAAACACACCCACCGCTTTACCGCCCGCCAGCATGTTCGGGACAAATTTGCTGGTCAGTGCCTGGGTCGCGAAGAACGGCACGAAGATGCCAGCCGATTCGGACGGCTCAGGGTCAGCGGGAATGCCCACCGCCCCCCCTTTGCGCACTTCCTTGATGACGCTGAGAATGCCTTCCTTGGTCGACGCCGCGACTTTGTTGCCTAGCTGCACGCGCTGCTTGCGCAACAAGTCATCCACCGCTTTCAACTTCGGTGGACGGTAAAAGATGATCGGTTTGCACTGACTGCAATAGAAGTGGTTCAACACCTCCCAATTGCCCAAGTGACTGGTGATGCCGACCACGCCTTTGCCGGAGGCGAGGGCCTCCTTCAACACGTCGAGGCCTTCGACTTCGCGCACCAGATCGATGGAACGTTGCGCTGGCCAGATCCACGCGCAGGCGCTCTCGGTCAGGGACTTGCCGATGTCTTTCAGGCTCTGACCGACCAGCCGTTCGCGCTCTGCCGGGTCCATTTCCGGAAAGCATTTGGAGAGATTGATCCGCACGACGTCGCGGGACCGATTCGGGGTTTTCCACATGACCCAGCCAATCGCCGAGCCCACGGCCTGCACTGCGCGCCAAGGCAGCAAGGCAAACAGCCGAAGAGCGCCAACCAGCAAGGCGCCTTTAAACTTTTCCACAGGTCACTCCTGATCTTGTGCTGTGCGAGGCGGCTATTCTAACCACCGTTCGCCAGCGCCGCGTAACGATCGCAATCCTGGGTGTGATCCATGACCATGCCCGATGCCTGCATCAACGCGTAACAAATGGTCGGACCGACGAACGTGAAACCGGCCTTTTTCAGGCCTTTGCTCATCTCCACGGCGACCGGCGTAACGGCCGGCACCTCGCTGCGATCCTTGAAGTGGTTGATCACTGTCTGGCCGCCGACGAACGACCAGAGGAATTTCACCGGGTCTTCCAGCGCCAGCCAGGCCTGCGCATTGCGCCGGGCCGCATTGAGTTTGAGCCGATTGCGGATGATTCCCGGATCGAGCATCAATTCTTCTATTTCCGCATCGCTCATCTGCGCCACGCGTTGTACGTCAAAGCCGAACAGCACCTGGCGATAACGCTCACGTTTACGCAGCACGGTGATCCAGGAAAGCCCGGCCTGGAACCCTTCGAGCAAAAGCAACTCGAACAAACCCTGCGCATCGCGTAGCGGCGTGCCCCACTCCTGATCGTGATAAGCCATGTACAGCGGATCTTCAGTGCACCAAAAGCAGCGTGGCATAAGGCTCCAGGGGGCGTGCGCAGGAACGAATCGGGTATACTCCCGCTCTTTAAATCGCAGCCCAAGAAACAGGTGAATTTCGTGAGCCAGCCTACGCCAGCCGTGCGTACCTTCCAAGACTTGATCCTCGCCCTCCAGCAATACTGGGCCGAGCAAGGTTGCGTGGTACTTCAGCCCTACGATATGGAAGTAGGCGCCGGCACTTTCCACACTGCCACGTTTCTGCGCGCCATTGGCCCGGAAACCTGGAACGCCGCTTATGTGCAGCCCAGTCGTCGCCCGACTGACGGCCGCTACGGCGAAAACCCGAACCGTCTGCAGCACTACTATCAGTTCCAGGTAGTCCTGAAGCCGAACCCGGACAACTTCCAGGAACTGTACCTGGGCTCGCTCAAGCACGTGGGCCTGGACCCATTGGTCCACGACATCCGCTTCGTCGAAGACAACTGGGAATCGCCGACACTGGGCGCCTGGGGTCTGGGCTGGGAAGTCTGGCTCAACGGCATGGAAGTGACGCAGTTCACCTACTTCCAGCAAGCAGGCGGCATCGAATGCTACCCGGTAACCGGCGAGATCACTTACGGTCTCGAGCGTCTGGCCATGTACCTGCAAGGTGTGGATTCGGTCTACGACCTGGTCTGGGCTGACGGCCCGATGGGCAAAGTGACCTACGGCGATGTGTTCCACCAGAACGAAGTGGAGCAGTCGACCTACAACTTCGAGCACGCCAACGTCGAGAAGCTGTTCGAACTGTTCGACTTCTACGAAAGCGAAGCCAAGCGCCTGATCGAACTCGACCAGCCATTGCCGCTGCCGAGCTACGAAATGGTCCTGAAGGCGTCCCATACCTTCAACCTGCTGGATGCGCGCCGGGCAATTTCCGTGACTGCGCGTCAGCAATACATCCTGCGCGTGCGCACCCTGGCGCGTTCCGTTGCGCAAGCCTACCTGCTGGCGCGCGCCAAGCTGGGCTTCCCGATGGCGACCCCGGACCTGCGTGATGAAGTACTGGCCAAGCTGGAGGCTGCACAATGAGTGCTCAAGATTTTCTGGTTGAACTGGGCACCGAAGAACTGCCACCCAAAGCCCTCAACACCCTGGCCGATGCGTTCCTTGCCGGGATCGACAAAGGCCTGCAGGCTGCCGGCCTGAACTACGAGACGAAAACCGTCTACGCCGCGCCTCGTCGTCTGGCTGTATTGATTACGGCGCTGGCCACTCAGCAGCCGGATCGCAGCATCAATCTCGATGGCCCGCCGCGTCAGGCCGCGTTCGATGCCGATGGCAATCCAACGCAAGCAGCCTTGGGCTTCGCCAAGAAATGCGGCGTCGACCTGAGCGAAATCGATCAGAGCGGACCGAAACTGCGTTACAGCCAGAGCATTGCCGGCAAGCCGACCGCGAGCCTGATGCCGACCATCGTCGAAGATTCCCTGAACGACCTGCCGATCCCCAAGCGCATGCGCTGGGGCGCGCGCAAGGAAGAGTTCGTCCGCCCGACTCAGTGGCTGGTCATGCTGCTGGGTGACCAGGTCATCGACTGCACAATCCTTGCGCAGAAGTCTGGTCGCGACTCCCGTGGTCACCGCTTCCATCATCCTGAAAGCGTGCGCATTACTTCGCCGGCCAATTACCTCAGCGACCTGCGTGCCGCCTACGTGCTGGCCGATGCCAGCGAGCGTCGCGCACTGATCAGCAAGCGCACTGAAGAACTGGCAACCCTGCAGGAAGGGACCGCGATCGTTCCGCCTGCGTTGCTGGATGAAGTGACCGCGCTGGTCGAATGGCCGGTGCCACTGGTGTGCTCGTTTGAGGAACGTTTCCTCGATGTGCCGCAAGAAGCGCTGATCACCACCATGCAGGACAATCAGAAGTATTTCTGCCTGCTGGATGCGGACGGCAAGTTGCTGCCTCGTTTCATTACCGTGGCCAACATCGAAAGCAAAGACCCGCAACAGATCATCGCGGGTAATGAGAAAGTGGTTCGCCCACGCCTCACCGATGCCGAGTTCTTCTTCAAGCAAGACAAGAAGCAGAAACTCGAAACCTTCAACCTGCGCCTGCAGAACGTGGTGTTCCAGGAAAAACTCGGCAGCGTCTACGACAAGGCCGAGCGCGTTTCCAGACTGGCCGCGTTCATCGCTCAGCGCATTGGTGGCAACGCCGCGTGGGCAACCCGCGCCGGCCTGCTCTCCAAGTGCGACCTGTCGACCGAAATGGTCGGCGAGTTCCCGGAGATGCAAGGCGTCGCCGGTTACTACTACGCCCTTAACGACGGCGAGCCGCAAGAAGTCGCGCTGGCGCTGAATGAGCAATACATGCCGCGCGGCGCCGGTGCCGAGCTGCCTACGACCTTGACCGGTGCCGCCGTGGCCATCGCCGACAAGCTCGACACGTTGGTGGGCATTTTCGGTATAGGCATGTTGCCTACCGGCAGCAAAGACCCGTATGCCCTGCGTCGTGCAGCGCTGGGGGTGTTGCGCATCCTGATCGACAAGAAGCTCGACCTCGACCTGAACGACGCCGTGGCATTTGCAGTGCAGGCGTTCGGTACCAAGGTGAAGTCGGCCGGCCTCAACGAGGCGGTGCTGGAATTCATCTTCGATCGTCTGCGCGCCCGTTACGAAGACGAGGGCGTCGATGTTGGCACCTATCTGTCGGTGCGTGCGTTGAAGCCCGGCTCTGCGCTGGACTTCGATCAGCGTGTGCAAGCGGTCGAAGCGTTCCGCAAGTTGCCGGAAGCCGCTGCGCTCGCCGCAGTCAACAAGCGGGTTTCGAACTTGTTGAGCAAGGTTGAGGGCAACGTTCCCGCCGTCGTGGAAGCCAAGTACTTCGACAACGCCAACGAGTTCTCCCTGTATTCGGCGATTCAACAGGCCGATCAAGCCGTGCAACCGATGGCGGCTGCGCGTCAGTACAGCGAGTCGTTAGCGCGCCTGGCTGCATTGCGCGAGCCGGTCGACGCGTTCTTCGAAGCGGTGATGGTCAACGCCGAAGATGCCAACGTCCGCGCCAATCGCTACGCGCTGCTGGCGCGTCTACGTGGCTTGTTCCTCGGCGTCGCCGATATTTCGCTGCTGGGGTGAGACTGTTTGAAACTGCTGATTCTCGATCGGGATGGAGTCATCAATTACGACTCCGACGCTTACATCAAGTCGGTGGAGGAGTGGAATCCGCTCCCCGGCTCGATCGAGGCCATCGCGCAGTTGAGCAAGGCCGGCTGGACGGTGGCTGTGGCGACCAACCAGTCGGGCATCGCGCGCGGTTACTACAATCTCGCGACCCTGGATGCCATGCACCAGCGTTTGCGTGCGCTGGTGGCGGAGCAGGGCGGTGAAGTCGGGCTGATCATCTACTGTCCGCATGGGCCGGACGACGGTTGCGATTGCCGCAAACCAAAACCGGGGATGCTGAAAACCATCGCCGCGCATTATGAAGTGCCGCTGAACGGTATCTGGTTCGTCGGCGATAGCCTTGGTGACCTGGAGGCTGCCAAAGCCGTCGATTCACAGCCAGTTTTAGTGAAGACCGGAAAAGGCGAAAAGACCATGGGCAAGACCCTTCCGGCAGGCACACTGATTTTTGATGATCTAGCGGCGATTGCCGCAGAACTTATCCACAATTAGAGCGTTTTCGAGATTCCTGACCAAGGATTGATCGGGATTGCGCTTTATATAGACGGGCAGAGCCCGCAACGGTAAACGTCACCATGTCGATACTGCAGGCCATCAGAACCTTCCTCTTTTACCTGCTGCTGGGCACCAGCTCTTTGCTCTGGTGCAGCCTGAGCTTTTTTATCGCGCCTTTTCTGCCATTCAAGGCGCGCTACCGTTTTATCAATGTTTACTGGTGCCGCTGTGCGCTGTGGCTGAGCAAGGTTTTCCTGGGCATCAGCTATGAGATCAAAGGCGCCGAAAATGTGCCTGACCGACCGTGCGTGATTCAGTCTAATCACCAGAGCACTTGGGAAACGTTTTTTCTTTCAGCTTACTTTCAGCCATTAAGCCAGGTGCTGAAGCGCTCGTTACTGTTTGTGCCGTTTTTCGGCTGGGCCATGGCGATGTTGCGGCCGATTGCTATTGATCGCGATAACCCGAAATCGGCGCTCAAGCATGTGGCGAAGAAGGGCGATGAATTGCTCAAGGACGGCGTCTGGGTGCTGATCTTTCCTGAGGGTACGCGTGTCCCGTACGGCACTGTTGGCAAGTTCTCTCGTGGTGGAACAGCGTTGGCCGTGAATGCCGACCTCCCCGTGCTGCCGATTGCGCACAATGCTGGCAAGTTTTGGCCTAAAAGTGGTTGGGCGAAGAAGCAGGGCGTGATCACTGTCATTATTGGCGAACCGATGTATGCCGAGGGTAGCGGTCCGCGGGCCATTGCTGCACTTAATGATCGGGTTCAGGCGTGGAATGAACAAATGCAGCGGGAGATGGGGTCGATACCGCCAATGCCTCAGGCTCCGGTATCGTCTGATCAAATCGCTGTCTGAAATTTGTGGATAACCTGTGTACTGTTCTGCCATAAAGCTGGATTAAATCACTGTAACTGCATGATATTAATACATATTTAAAGCGATCATAAAAAACCTGAAAAGGTGCATAAGTTTTTTTTAGATGTAAAAAAACCGGCTGATATAGCCGGTTTTTTTGTGTTTGCGATTGAGCTCTGGATTCAGATTTTAATCGGAGCGCGCCAGTCATCAGATCCGGACGTACCGCAGACTTCGTGAGTCCAAGTGATTTTTCGGTACGTGAAATATACGTCTTCGAGATGCGTGAAATGACCCATGTTCGGGTCCTGGCAATGCGGCATTCTGCATTGTACATCTACAATAACTGCGTCTTCGAGCTCAATGCTGTAGTAAAGCTCCTGGTTGCCCGTAGTAGCCGTTCGATACCAATCTATCCGGCAGACTTCCAACACTTCTCCACTTGTTAAAGCATTCAAAATTAACGGAGAAGCTTTATCGAAGACCTTAGAAATCATTAAGGGCTTATGCACACGTTGGCCGGTGGCTTGGCCGGATTGGGGGTCCCTGGGAATGATGATTTGATGGCTGAATGCCTGAACCATCACTTCATCTTCGTGGCCTTCTTGATAGATGTTCCCAATCGATTCGGCCGTAGATGCCCCTGCGGTGATCAATCCCTGCTTATAGCCACGGATTTGTATATAGGCCGGTGTTGGCATATCTCACTCCCTGTTCCATTTCCATTAAGACGACTCCCCACAGTCATGCGCGTGGGAGAAGGCTGTAGGATAAATAGCACCGGATATGCGGTATGTAGGTCCTTTCTGCCAAGCATGAGGGACACATCCCTTTCTGATACGGAACAAGCGGAAGCAGTCGTCCGCGATGAACATGAAATGCACTGATAGCGCTAAAAAAAAGGCCAGCGCAAATGCGCTGGCCTTTTTGTACTGCAGGTCGACCGGATCAGAAATCCAGGTTAGACACCGCCAGAGCATTGCTCTCGATGAAGTCACGACGAGGCTCGACCGCATCACCCATCAGGGTGTTGAAGATCTGGTCCGCGCCAATGGCGTCTTCGATAGTCACCTTGAGCATCCGGCGCTGGCTTGGGTCCATGGTGGTTTCCCACAGCTGATCCGGGTTCATTTCCCCCAGACCTTTGTAGCGCTGGATGGTGTGACGCTTGGTGCTTTCAGCCATCAGCCATTCAAGGGCTTCCTTGAACTCGGTGACCGGCTTCCTGCGCTCGCCACGCTGGATGTACGCGCCGTCGTCCAGCAAGGTGCTCAATTGAGCGCCCAGCGAGACTACGGTTTTGTAATCGTTGCTGCCGAAGAAATCGCGGTTGAAGGTGACGTAGTTGGACAGGCCGTGGGAGATCAGTTCGACCTCTGGCAGCCAGACGTTACGTTCACGGTCTTCGCGCAGGCTGGCTTTGTAAACCAAGCCGGACTTCTCGCCAGTGCGCAAACGCACTTCATACTTGGCCAACCAATCCTGCATGGCAGCATGATCGGACAGTTGTTCCATGCTGACCGCTGGCAGATAGATGAAGTGCTCGGTCAGCTCCTGTGGATAAAGACGCGACAAACGCTTGAGGGTCTTCATCACCAGACGGAAATCATTCACCAGACGCTCAAGCGCTTCGCCCGAGATACCCGGCGCGTCTTCGTTCAGGTGCAGGCTCGCATCCTCCAAAGCCGACTGCGTCATGTACTCTTCCATGGCGTCGTCGTCTTTGATGTATTGCTCTTGCTTGCCTTTCTTGACCTTGTACAGCGGCGGTTGAGCGATGTAGATGTAACCGCGCTCGATCAGCTCCGGTAGCTGACGGAAGAAGAAGGTCAGCAACAAGGTGCGGATGTGCGAACCGTCTACGTCAGCATCGGTCATGATAATGATGTTGTGATAACGCAGCTTATCGATGTTGTATTCGTCACGACCAATGCCACAGCCCAGTGCGGTGATCAAGGTGCCCACTTCCTGCGAAGAGATCATCTTGTCGAAACGCGCTTTCTCGACGTTGAGGATCTTGCCCTTCAGCGGCAGGATGGCTTGGGTGCGACGGTTACGTCCCTGCTTGGCGGAGCCGCCAGCAGAGTCACCTTCCACGAGGTAGAGTTCGGAGAGGGCAGGGTCCTTTTCCTGGCAGTCCGCCAGTTTGCCCGGCAGGCCGGCGATATCCAGCGCGCCTTTACGGCGAGTCATCTCACGGGCTTTACGCGCTGCTTCACGCGCACGTGCCGCATCAATCATCTTACCGACGACCAGTTTGGCTTCGTTCGGGTTCTCCAGCAGGAAGTCGGAGAAGTACTTGCCCATCTCCTGTTCCACCGCGGTCTTCACTTCGGAAGACACTAGCTTGTCTTTGGTCTGGGAGCTGAACTTCGGATCCGGCACCTTCACCGAGATAATCGCGGTCAAACCTTCCCGTGCATCGTCACCGGTGGTCGCGACTTTGTGCTTCTTCGCCAGGCCTTCAGCTTCGATGTAGGTATTGAGGTTACGCGTCAGTGCCGAACGGAATCCCACTAAATGAGTGCCGCCGTCGCGCTGCGGGATGTTGTTGGTGAAGCACAACAGGTTCTCGTTGAAGCTGTCGTTCCACTGCAGAGCGATTTCTACGCCGATGCCGTCTTCACGCTGGATATTGAAGTGGAACACCTGGTTCACAGCAGTCTTGTTGGTGTTCAGGTACTCAACAAACGCACGCAGACCGCCTTCGTACTTGAACAGCTCTTCCTTGCCGCTGCGCTCGTCCTTGAGGACGATGCCGACACCGGAGTTGAGGAAGGACAGTTCACGGATCCGCTTCGCCAGGATGTCCCAGCTGAAATGGATGTTTTTGAAGGTTTGATCGGACGGCTTGAAGTGGATCTGGGTACCAGTGGTTTCGCTCTCGCCAACGATTTTCATTGGCTCTTGTGGAACACCGTGGACGTAAGTCTGCTCCCAGATCTTGCCGCTGCGGCGGACAGTCAGGATCAGCTCCTCGGACAGCGCGTTAACCACCGAAACACCTACACCGTGCAGACCGCCGGATACTTTGTAGGAGTTGTCATCGAACTTACCGCCGGCGTGCAGCACGGTCATGATGACCTCGGCTGCAGAAACGCCTTCTTCTTTGTGCACGTCTACCGGGATGCCACGACCGTTGTCGCGAACGGTGATGGACTCGTCAGGGTGGATGATGATGCTGATGTCGTCGCAATGGCCAGCCAATGCTTCGTCAATCGAGTTATCAACCACCTCGAATACCATGTGGTGGAGACCGCTGCCATCGTCGGTGTCACCAATGTACATACCGGGACGTTTGCGTACGGCATCCAGGCCTTTCAGCACTTTAATGCTCGTTGAGTCGTACGTATTTTCTTCGCTCAATGCCTTCACTCCCGATGGTCGTGGGTCTGGGTGATACGGCCCTGTTCCACGTGGAACAAAGCGACTGGCGTTTCCGTCTGCCAGCCTTCCCTCAGTAATTCATGATCTACACAGGTGATAAACACCTGGCAGCGTAAGTCTTCCAACAAGCGACAAAGTGCGCGACGGTGGTGCTCGTCCAATTCGGAAGGCAAGTCATCCACCAGATAAATACACTGCCCGCGACGGGCTTGACTGACCAGATGCCCTTGGGCGATCCGCAAAGCACAAACCACCAGCTTCTGCTGACCACGGGACAATATGTCCGCTGCGTTGTGTGCACCCAATCGAAGGCGCAAATCAGCTCGTTGCGGTCCTGCCTGGGTATGACCCATTTGCTGATCCCGTTGAAAAGACCCGGCAAGTACTGCACTCAACTCACGGTCTTTGTCCCAACCTCGGTAATAGCTGAGCGTCAAACCTTGAAGCTCAACCAGTTCGCTCAAGGTCTGTTCAAAGACTGGTTTCAAGGCTTTGATATAGGCGCGGCGATATTCATCAATTTCAGCGCTGGCCTGGCACAGTTCTCTGTCCCAAACCGCTTGCGAAACGGCGTCAAGTGTACCATGCCGCAGCCAAGAGTTTCTCTGGCGCAGGGCCTTCTGCAAGCGTTGCCAAGTCGACATGAAACGCGGTTCCACGTGGAACACACCCCAGTCGAGAAACTGCCGGCGAATCTTCGGTGCACCTTCAAGCAGGCGGAAGCTGTCAGGGTTGATCAACTGCAGCGGAAGAATCTCAGCCAGTTGAGCCGCGCTGCGTGCGTTCTGCCCATCAATGCGAATCTGAAATTCACCTTGGCGATCGCGTGAGATCCCCAACGCACTGTGCCCACCCTCGGCCAGCTCTACCTGGCCAAACACCGTGCACGCCAACTGCTCGTACTGAATGACTGGCAACAGACGGCTGCTACGAAACGAACGGGCAAGCCCCAACAGGTGAATGGCTTCCAACACACTGGTTTTACCGCTGCCGTTAGCGCCGTAAAGAATATTGATTCGGGGGGAGGGGGAGAAGGTCACCGGGTGCAGATTGCGCACCGCGGTGACCGAGACGCGACTTAAGGACATCTAGCTTCTGCTGAGCATGATTACAGACGCATCGGCATGACAACGTATGCCGAGTCGTCATTATCCGACTCTTGCACCAGCGCACTGCTGTTGGAGTCGGACAAAATCAGGCGCACCTGTTCAGTAGTCATCACACCCAGCACGTCGAGCAGGTAGCTCACGTTAAAACCGATTTCGAGGTTGCCGCCGTTGTACTCAACGCCAACCTCTTCTTCGGCTTCTTCCTGCTCCGGGTTATTGGCCTGGATCTTCAACTGACCATTGGCCAGCTGCAGACGGATACCGCGGTACTTCTCGTTGGACAGAATAGCGGTACGACTAAACGCTTCGCGCAATGCCTGACGGTCGCCCAATACCAGCTTGTCGCCACCTTTGGGCAGCACGCGCTCGTAATCCGGGAATTTACCGTCGACCAGTTTCGAGGTGAAGGTGAACTCGCCAGTAGTCGCACGGATGTGGTGTTGACCAAGGACGATGCTGACAATGCCGTCCGGTTCGGTCAGCAGACGCGCCAACTCAAGAATACCCTTGCGCGGCACGATCACCTGATGGCGATCCGGTTGACCAATGTCTGCCTGCATCGAGCACATCGCCAGACGGTGACCGTCGGTTGCCACAGCGCGGATGATGCCCGCCGAGACTTCCAGCAACATGCCGTTCAGGTAATAACGAACGTCCTGTTGGGCCATGGCGAAGCTGGTGCGCTCGATCAGACGGCGTAGCTTGCTCTGCTCCAGGCTGCAGGTCAGAGAGCCCGGGCCTTCTTCTACCGTCGGGAAATCGTCGGCCGGCAAGGTCGAAAGGGTAAAGCGGCTGCGGCCGGCCTTCACCACGAGTTTTTGCTCGTCGACCTTGATGTCGATCAGTGCATCGTTCGGCAAGCTTTTGCAGATATCCATCAGCTTGCGCGCGGGTACAGTAATCGAACCTGGATCGGCAGGCTCGTCGAGCTGCACACGACCCACCAGCTCGACTTCCAGATCGGTACCGGTCAGCGACAGTTGCTGGCCTTCGACAACCAGCAGCACGTTGGAGAGCACCGGCAAGGTCTGTCGGCGTTCGACAACGCCTGCGACCAGTTGCAGAGGTTTCAACAGGGCTTCGCGTTGAATGGTGAAATGCATGGTCTAGTCCCTTGCCTTAATAAGCTGCGCTGGTGTTCATCAAGTAGTCAGTGTACGCAGCAGGTTCTTGTAGTCCTCGCGGATGTCCGCGTCGGATTCCTTGAGTTCGTTGATCTTGCGGCAGGCGTGCAAAACGGTCGTGTGGTCGCGGCCGCCAAACACATCGCCGATTTCCGGCAGGCTGTGGTTAGTCAACTCCTTGGACAACGCCATGGCAACCTGACGCGGACGAGCGACCGAGCGTGAACGACGCTTGGATAGCAAATCCGAAATCTTGATTTTGTAGTACTCGGCGACCGTGCGCTGAATGTTATCCACAGAGACCAGTTTGTCTTGAAGTGCCAAAAGGTCCTTCAGGGATTCACGAATCAGCTCGATGGTGATGTCGCGGCCCATGAAGTGCGAATGGGCGATCACGCGTTTCAGCGCGCCTTCCAGCTCGCGGACGTTGGAGCGAATGCGCTGGGCAATGAAGAACGCAGCATCGTGCGGCAGATCGACTTTGGCCTGATCGGCCTTTTTCATCAGGATTGCTACACGTGTCTCCAGCTCCGGCGGCTCGACAGCAACCGTCAAGCCCCAGCCAAAGCGAGATTTCAAGCGCTCTTCCAGGCCTTCGATTTCTTTTGGATAGCGGTCACTGGTAAGAATGACCTGCTGACCACCTTCAAGCAACGCGTTGAAGGTGTGGAAGAATTCTTCCTGCGAGCGCTCCTTGCGGGCGAAAAACTGAATGTCATCGATCAGCAGTGCATCTACCGAACGATAGAAACGCTTGAATTCGTTGATCGCGTTCAGTTGCAGCGCCTTGACCATGTCGGCCACGAAACGCTCGGAATGCAGGTACACGACCTTGGCGTTCGGATTCTTCTTTAACAGATGGTTACCCACAGCATGCATCAAGTGCGTCTTACCCAAACCAACACCGCCATAAAGGAAGAGCGGGTTGTAACCGTGCTTGGGATTGTCTGCGACCTGCCAGGCAGCTGCGCGTGCCAGCTGGTTGGACTTACCCTCAACGAAGTTTTCGAAGGTGAAGGTACGGTTCAGGTAACTGGTGTGCTTGAGCGCACCTTCGACCTGGACCGTGCGCTGCTCGGAACGAATCGGAGCTTGCTGCGAACTGGCGCCTGCCATCGGGTCGAAGCTGTCGCGAGACGGCTCCTCGCTCATGTCGGCGAGTTTTTGCGTGGAGCGCTTGGTCGGTGCGGCTACAGGTGAGACTTGCGGCGCATTGACCGGGGCATGAGTTATCTGAGCCTGCGAGGCCGCAGCGGCCAGCGGCGCATTCGGTGCAGCACGTGGTGCTGAACTGCGCTTGCTGCCTATTAACAAGGAGAGCGCAGGCGCGAGGCCATTGCCATGCTCGTCGAGCAATTCCATGACCCGGCCCAGGTACTTTTCGTTGACCCAGTCGAGCACAAACCGATTCGGCGCGTAAACACGCAGTTCGTCGCCTTCGGCTTCGACCTGTAGTGGACGGATCCAAGTGTTGAATTGTTGGGCAGGCAGCTCGTCGCGCAAAAGCTCCACGCACTGCTGCCAAAGTTCCACTGACACGGATATCCCCTAAGTCGAAAGCCGGTGAGGCAAAAACAAGCGGCCATTGTAGCGATGAGACGCCGACTTATCCACACGAAGGTTGCCTTGAAACCATGATGACCGAGTGTAACGCACGGTAAAAAGACGACCAGTGGTCTGTGAATAAGCTCTGTGGATAACCTCACTTAAGGCCATTGCACAAGTAGGGGCAAAACCCAGTGGATAACCAGCCTGTGGATAAACAGGTGATTCACCCACAGGTTATCCGACAGTGCAGCACAGCCTGACCACCGTTTTCCACGGTAGTTGTCATTCTCTGTACATCACGTTTTTAAAGGTCTCGACTGGGTTATCCACAGAAGATCGGGTCCCTAGCTTTTATAAGCTTTACAGAAAAGCTTTAAATACTTTCTTTCTTAATTTTTATATTGAGTGATGGCCTGAGGCGCAAAATCTTCAGCGGATCTATTTATAAGGAAACGTTGGTTGGAAATTGACCTGAAGGCTTGCTTTCTCTAGAATCCCCGGTCTCTTAAAACGGGGGCCATTCCGGCCCGTTGTGGACGAACCAGGTAACACGACAATGAAACGTACTTTCCAACCAAGCACTATCAAACGCGCTCGTACCCACGGTTTCCGTGCTCGCATGGCAACCAAAAACGGTCGCGCAGTCCTGTCGCGTCGTCGCGCCAAAGGTCGTGCGCGTCTGGCAGTTTGATAATCCGGCACTGGAGGTGAGTCAGGACTTCAGTCGGGAAAAGCGTTTGCTTACCCCCCGGCATTTCAAGGCAGTCTTTGACTCCCCTACCGGCAAGGTTCCGGGGAAAAATCTCCTGCTCCTTGCGCGCAATAACGATCTTGATCACCCCCGTCTCGGGCTGGTTATCGGGAAAAAGAGCGTCAAGCTCTCCGTCGAGCGCAATCGCCTCAAACGTCTGATGCGCGAATCGTTTCGTCTGAACCAGGATTCTCTGGTCGGCTGGGACATTGTTATCGTCGCGCGCAAAGGTTTGGGCGACGTAGAAAACCCCGAATTGATTCAGCATTTCGGCAAACTCTGGAAGCGTCTGGCACGCAGCACGCCAGTGCCGGCAGTCAAAACCGAAACTGTAGGGGTAGACAGTCCCGATGCGTAAACTGGCACTCGTTCCGATCCAGTTTTATCGCTATGCCATCAGTCCTCTGATGGCCAGTCACTGTCGTTTCTACCCCAGCTGTTCCTGCTACGCGTTAGAAGCCATAGAAAATCATGGCCTTCTGCGCGGTGGCTGGCTGACCTTTCGTCGTTTAGGTCGCTGTCATCCGTGGAATCCCGGTGGTTATGACCCGGTTCCGCCTATCCCTACCTCCCGTTCTTCTTCGATGGCCGAGTAATCATGGATATCAAACGCACGATCCTGATCGTCGCCCTGGCAATCGTGTCCTACGTTATGGTTCTTAAATGGAACCAGGACTATGGCCAGACTGCCCTGCCGACTCAGAATGTTGCTTCCAGTACTACCGCACCGGGCCTACCGGACACGGCGACTGGCAATAATGCTTCTGTCAGTGACGACATTCCCCGCGCCGCAAGCGATACCAGCGCTACTGCACCTACTGAAACTCCGGTAGCTGCGAGCAAAGACCTCATCCAGATCAAAACGGATGTGCTCGATCTGGCAGTCGATCCACAAGGTGGCGATGTCGCTCAGCTGAAATTGCCGCTGTATCCACGTCGTCAGGATCATCCGGAAATTCCGTTCCAGCTGTTTGATAACGGCGGTGAACTGACTTACCTGGCGCAAAGCGGTCTGATTGGCACCAATGGTCCGGACGCAAGCCCGGCCGGTCGTCCGGTTTACGCTTCGGAGAAGAAGGTTTATCAACTGGCTGACGGTCAGGACCAATTGGTCGTAGACCTGAAGTTCAGCAAGGACGGCGTCAATTACATCAAGCGTTTCACGCTTAAACGTGGCCTGTATGACGTTACAGTTTCCTACCTGATCGATAACCAGAGCGCACAGCCCTGGTCCGGTGCGATGTTTGCGCAGTTGAAGCGCGACGCCAGTTCCGATCCATCTTCGACTACCGCTACCGGTACCGCGACTTACCTGGGCGCAGCCCTGTGGACAAGTGGCGAGCCGTACAAGAAAGTGTCCATGAAGGACATGGACAAGGCGCAGTTGAAGGAAACCGTCAGCGGTGGTTGGGTTGCCTGGTTGCAGCACTACTTCGTGACTGCGTGGATTCCGGCCAAGGGCGAAAACAACGTCGTCCAGACCCGTAAAGACAGCAAAGGCAACTACATCATTGGTTACACCGGCCCGGCAATGTCCGTCGCGCCAGGTGCCAAAGCCGAAACCAGTGCCGTTCTGTACGCCGGCCCGAAAAGCCAGGCTGTGCTGAAAGAGTTATCCCCAGGTCTGGAGCTGACTGTCGATTACGGCATTCTGTGGTTCATTGCCCAGCCAATCTTCTGGCTGCTGCAACACATCCACGCGCTCGTTGGTAACTGGGGCTGGTCGATTATTTTCCTGACCATGCTGATCAAAGGGATCTTCTTCCCGCTGTCGGCCGCCAGCTACAAATCCATGGCGCGCATGCGTGCAGTGGCGCCGAAACTTGCTGCCTTGAAAGAGCAACATGGCGATGACCGGCAGAAAATGTCGCAAGCCATGATGGAGTTGTACAAGAAAGAGAAGATCAATCCGCTGGGTGGTTGCTTGCCAATCCTCGTGCAGATGCCGGTTTTCCTGTCGCTGTACTGGGTTCTGCTCGAAAGCGTCGAGATGCGCCAAGCGCCGTTCATGCTGTGGATTACTGACCTGTCGATCAAGGATCCGTTCTTCATTCTGCCGATCATCATGGGTGCAACCATGTTCATCCAGCAGCAGTTGAACCCGACTCCTCCGGATCCGATGCAGGCGAAGGTCATGAAAATGATGCCAATCATTTTCACCTTCTTCTTCCTGTGGTTCCCGGCTGGTCTGGTGCTGTACTGGGTGGTCAACAACTGCCTGTCCATCGCCCAACAGTGGTACATCACGCGTAAAGTCGAATTGGCTGCGAAAAAAGCCGAGGCGTAACTTACTCTGTGGACAACACCACTCAAAACGCCCCCTAGTGGGGCGTTTTGCTATCTGTCACTTTATCGGGAAACCGGTTTATGAGCGTACCTCGTGAAACCATTGCTGCCGTCGCCACCGCCCAAGGTCGAGGCGGCGTGGGCATTGTCCGTATTTCCGGGCCGCTGGCGAGCGCCGCGGCCAAAGCTTTCAGCGGTCGTGAGTTAAAACCGCGCTTTGCCCACTATGGCGCATTCCTCGGTGAAGACGATGAGGTACTGGATCAGGGCATCGCCCTGTATTTCCCCGGTCCGAACTCATTTACCGGTGAGGATGTGCTGGAGCTTCAAGGTCATGGTGGTCCGGTTGTGCTGGACATGCTGCTCAAGCGTTGCCTTGAACTGGGCTGCCGTCTTGCTCGCCCGGGGGAATTCAGCGAGCGTGCCTTCCTCAATGACAAGCTCGACTTGGCACAGGCTGAAGCTATCGCAGACCTGATCGAGGCGAGTTCAGCACAGGCTGCGCGCAATGCATTGCGATCGTTGCAGGGCGCCTTTTCCGAGCGTGTGCATAGCCTGACCGAGCAATTGATCGGACTGCGCATCTATGTCGAGGCCGCAATCGACTTTCCGGAAGAAGAAATCGACTTTCTCGCGGACGGCCACGTCCTGAGCATGCTCGACAAAGTTCGCGAGGAGTTATCCACCGTGCTGCGTGAAGCCGGGCAGGGGGCATTGCTGCGTGACGGCATGACGGTGGTGATTGCCGGACGACCGAATGCCGGCAAATCCAGCCTGTTAAATGCTTTGGCCGGCCGCGAGGCTGCGATCGTCACTGAGATTGCCGGCACTACCCGTGACATTCTCCGCGAACATATCCACATCGATGGTATGCCGCTGCATGTGGTCGACACTGCAGGCCTGCGCGCTACCGATGACCAGGTTGAGAAGATCGGCGTCGAGCGGGCGCTGAAAGCCATTGGAGAAGCCGACCGGGTGTTATTGGTCGTCGACGCCACTGCCCCTGAAGCGCTGGATCCTTTTGCGTTGTGGCCTGAGTTTCTCGAGGTCCGCCCCGACCCGGCGAAGGTTACGCTAATTCGAAACAAGGCAGATCTGACCGGTGAAGCCATTGCGATGGAGGTCAGTGACGATGGCCACGTCACTTTAAGCTTGAGCGCCAGGTCGGCCGGTGAAGGACTGGAGTTACTGCGCGAACACCTCAAGGCCTGCATGGGCTATGAGCAGACGTCAGAGAGCAGCTTCAGTGCTCGCAGGCGTCACCTAGACGCGCTACGCCATGCCAGCGCTTCCCTTGAGCATGGTCGTGCACAACTGACCTTGGCTGGAGCCGGAGAACTGCTGGCCGAAGATCTTCGACAAGCGCAGCATTCTTTAGGTGAAATCACCGGCGCCTTCAGCTCCGATGATCTGCTGGGCAGGATATTTTCCAGCTTCTGCATCGGTAAATAGACCTTCCTCCGATCCCCAGACAGGTGTAACGCGCCTGTCTGTCTTGTCTTTTCATGAAAACATTTCCCTCCCTGCCGAGCAGATTCCTCAGCTCATGCGGATTTTTCGCGCCTGCAATTCTCCGTTCTACACATTTTCCGGGTTTAAGCCCTGTGAATAACTGCCCCTAAGATCAGTTGATAACAGGGCGTGAAAACTGCAGATAACTGCCCCTGTGGATAAGCACCCCATTCATCCACAGGCTTAAACCGGTTATCCAACGCGCTTATGGCCACATGGGCACAGGGTTTTGAATCTCTGTACACAGCGTGAATAAAGGGATACAGAGATCTATCCACAGAAAACATGCTCAGTAGAAATAAACATAAAAACAAAGATTTAATAAATTTCTTTCTTTTTAATTTCTATAACCGCGAGTTTTCCACAGCTGGTCGAATTTTGTGCAAAGGGTTCTTTAGGGAGGGCGAAGTCCCTATACTTGCCGACCAGGTTCGAAAACCTGTGCTCTTACTATTTTCTGATTACCTGATTTGAAGCAGGCACGAGGTGCGTGGTGGATTTCCCTTCCCGTTTTGAAGTGATCGTCATCGGTGGCGGTCATGCCGGTACCGAGGCAGCACTGGCGTCTGCACGCATGGGGGCAAAAACCCTGTTGCTGACGCATAACGTGGAAACCCTCGGTGCCATGAGCTGCAACCCTGCCATTGGCGGGATTGGCAAAAGCCATCTGGTCAAGGAAATCGATGCCCTCGGCGGCGCGATGGCCATGGCTACCGACAAAGGTGGTATTCAATTTCGCGTGCTGAACAGCCGTAAAGGCCCGGCCGTCCGTGCAACTCGCGCACAGGCTGACCGGGTTCTGTACAAGGCTGCCGTTCGCGAAACACTGGAAAACCAGCCGAACCTGTGGATATTTCAACAAGCCGCTGATGACTTGATCGTCGAGCAGGAGCAGGTCCGTGGTGTCGTCACCCAAATGGGCCTGCGTTTCCTCGCCAATTCGGTGGTTTTGACCACCGGCACGTTTCTTGGCGGACTTATCCACATCGGCATGCAGAATTATTCCGGCGGTCGTGCTGGCGATCCTCCGTCGATTGCCCTGGCCCACCGTTTGCGCGAATTGCCTTTGCGCGTCGGACGCCTGAAAACCGGGACACCGCCGCGTATCGACGGCCGTTCTGTGGATTTCTCGGTGATGACCGAGCAGGCAGGCGATACGCCGATCCCGGTGATGTCGTTCATGGGCTCCAGGGAACAGCATCCTAAGCAGGTGAGCTGCTGGATTACCCACACGAATGCGCGGACACACGAAATCATCACGGCCAACCTCGACCGTTCGCCGATGTATTCCGATGCCGGTTTGATCGAAGGCATTGGCCCGCGTTATTGCCCGTCGATCGAAGACAAGATTCATCGCTTTGCCGACAAGGAAAGCCATCAGGTCTTCATCGAACCGGAAGGCCTGACCACTCACGAGCTGTACCCGAACGGGATTTCCACATCCTTGCCGTTCGACGTGCAATTGCAGATCGTGCAATCGATTCGCGGCATGGAAAATGCGCACATCGTTCGCCCTGGCTACGCCATCGAGTACGACTATTTCGACCCGCGTGATCTGAAATACAACCTGGAAACCAAAGTCATCGGCGGATTGTTTTTCGCCGGGCAAATCAACGGCACCACCGGTTACGAAGAGGCCGGTGCCCAAGGTTTGCTCGCCGGTGCCAACGCAGCGCTGCGCGCCCAGGGCAAAGACGCCTGGTGTCCGCGTCGTGACGAAGCGTACATCGGGGTGTTGGTTGATGACCTGATTACTCTCGGTACTCAAGAGCCTTACCGGATGTTCACCTCCCGTGCCGAGTACCGCCTGATCTTGCGCGAAGACAACGCCGACCTTCGTCTGACCGAAAAGGGTCGCGAGCTGGGTCTTGTCGACGACGCCCGCTGGGCTGCGTTCTGCACCAAGCGCGAAAGCATTACGGTGGAAGAACAGCGCTTGAAAAGCACCTGGGTTCGCCCCGGCACGCAGCAGGGCAATGCGATATCCGAAAAATTTGGCACCCCGCTGACCCATGAATACAACTTGCTCAATTTGCTCAGCCGTCCTGAAATCGACTATGCGGGCCTGATTTCCGTGACTGGCGACGGGGCGGAAGATCCACAAGTTGCCGAGCAGGTCGAGATCAAGACGAAATACGCCGGTTACATCGACCGTCAACAGGATGAGATCGCCCGGCTGCGCGCCAGCGAAAATACCAAACTGCCTGTGGATATCGATTACACGAATATTTCCGGTCTCTCCAAAGAGATCCAGGGCAAGCTCGGTGCGACCCGTCCAGAGACACTGGGCCAGGCGTCGCGCATTCCGGGCGTCACTCCGGCAGCGATTTCGCTGTTGATGATCCATTTGAAAAAACGCGGCGCGGGCCGTCAGCTGGAGCAAAGCGCTTGAGTTCGTTGGTCACCTCGCAACACGCCGAAGAGTTATCCACAGGTGCCCGCCAGCTCGGCGTCACGTTGAGTGAAGCCCAGCACGAGCAATTGCTGGGTTACCTGGCCCTGTTGATCAAATGGAACAAGGCTTACAACCTGACTGCCGTGCGCGATCCGGATGAAATGGTCTCGCGTCACTTGCTGGATAGTCTGAGCGTGATGTCGTTCATCGAAAACGGTCGCTGGCTGGACGTCGGCAGCGGCGGCGGTATGCCGGGTATCCCGTTGGCGATCCTGTTTCCGCAGTCGCAGGTCACGTGCCTGGACAGTAACGGCAAGAAAACCCGCTTTTTGACTCAGGTCAAACTCGAATTGAAACTGGATAATCTGCAAGTTATCCACAGTCGCGTTGAAGCTTTCCAGCCTGCACAGCCGTTCAACGGGATCATTTCCCGGGCGTTCAGCAGCATGGAAAACTTCAGCAACTGGACGCGCCACCTTGGCGATGCAGATACGCGCTGGTTGGCAATGAAGGGCGTTCATCCGGCCGATGAGCTGGTAGCATTGCCGGCAGATTTTTACCTCGATAGCGAACACGCCTTGGCCGTACCTGGTTGCCAAGGCCAACGCCATCTGCTGATACTGCGCCGCACGGCATGATTGGGAACACACGCAAGAATGGCTAAGGTATTCGCGATAGCGAACCAAAAGGGTGGTGTGGGCAAAACCACCACCTGTATCAACCTCGCAGCTTCGCTTGTCGCTACCAAGCGACGGGTGCTGTTGATCGATCTCGATCCACAAGGCAACGCCACCATGGGTAGCGGTGTGGATAAACACGGGCTGGAAAATTCGATTTACGATGTGCTCATCGGCGAGTGCGATCTGGGCCAGGCCATGCACTATTCCGAGCATGGTGGTTACCAGCTGTTACCAGCCAACCGCGACCTCACCGCCGCGGAAGTTGTGCTGCTGGAAATGCAGATGAAGGAAAGTCGTCTGCGCAGCGCTTTGGCACCGATTCGTGAAAACTACGATTACATTTTGATCGACTGCCCTCCGTCGCTGTCGATGCTCACGCTCAATGCGCTGGTCGCCGCCGATGGGGTCATCATCCCCATGCAGTGCGAGTACTTCGCGCTGGAAGGCTTGAGTGACCTTGTGGATAACATCAAGCGCATCGCTGAATTGCTCAACCCGAACCTGAAAGTCGAAGGCCTGTTGCGGACGATGTACGACCCGCGGCTGAGCCTGATGAATGACGTCTCGGCACAGCTCAAGGAACATTTCGGCGATCAGCTCTACGACACCGTGATTCCGCGTAACATCCGTCTGGCAGAAGCACCCAGCTACGGCATGCCCGCATTGGCGTACGACAAGTCGTCGCGGGGCGCTATCGCCTATCTGGCATTGGCGGGCGAGATGGTTCGTCGTCAGCGCAAAAACTCACGCACCGCCGCTGCTCAGCCAACTTAAGGAATCCCCATGGCCGTCAAGAAACGAGGTCTCGGACGTGGACTGGATGCACTGCTGAGCGGTCCGACTGTCAGCTCGCTGGAAGAACAAGCGGTGCAAGCCGATCAACGTGAGTTGCAGCATTTGCCGCTTGACCTGATCCAGCGCGGCAAATACCAGCCACGCCGGGACATGGACCCACAGGCGCTCGAAGAGCTGGCGCATTCGATCAAGGCCCAAGGTGTGATGCAGCCGATCGTGGTGCGTCCGATTGGTGGCGGTCGTTTCGAGATCATTGCCGGCGAACGTCGCTGGCGTGCCAGCCAGCAGGCAGGCCAGGAAACCATTCCGGCGATGGTGCGCGATGTGCCGGATGAAACCGCGATCGCCATGGCGCTGATCGAGAACATCCAGCGTGAAGACCTCAATCCGATCGAAGAAGCGGTCGCGTTGCAGCGTTTGCAGCAGGAATTCCAGCTGACGCAGCAACAAGTCGCCGAGGCGGTGGGCAAGTCGCGAGTGACTGTTGCCAACCTGCTGCGCTTGATTGCGTTGCCGGAAGTGATCAAAACCATGCTGTCGCACGGCGACCTGGAAATGGGTCATGCACGTGCCTTGCTCGGTTTGCCGGAGAATCAACAGGTTGAAGGGGCGCGACACGTTGTCGCACGAGGCCTGACTGTGCGCCAAACCGAGGCACTGGTTCGTCAGTGGCTGAGTGGCAAACCGGAGCCGCTGGAACCGTCAAAACCGGACCCGGATATCGCGCGACTCGAGCAGCGCCTGGCCGAGCGCCTAGGCTCTGCGGTGCAGATTCGTCACGGGAAGAAAGGGAAAGGGCAGTTGGTGATCGGTTATAACTCCCTGGATGAACTTCAAGGTGTGCTCGCACACATCCGCTGAAACATTTACTCATGTAGCGTGCAGTCGGAAATCACTACCTGACAGTTGAATAGGGGCAGAACCGCCCCTATACTCTGCGCGCATTTTGTCGGCACAAATTATGCCAAGTTATTGAATTCTGGCAGCCGGCCATTGGGGAGTAATTGTGATGGAAAGCCGCACGCCAAACCGCTTGCCGTTCCATCGCCTGGCAGTATTTCCGGTGTTAATGGCTCAATTCGTGGTTTTGCTGATTGCCACTTTGGCGCTCTGGCAATGGCACGGAGTCGTTGCCGGGTACTCGGGACTTTGCGGAGGCCTGATAGCCTTGCTGCCCAATGTTTATTTCGCTCACAGGGCATTTCGGTTTTCCGGCGCCCGAGCAGCTCAAGCCATCGTCCGGTCTTTTTATGCCGGTGAGGCGGGCAAACTGATTTTGACGGCAGTGCTTTTTGCATTGACGTTCGCAGGTGTGAAGCCATTGGCGCCGATAGCTGTATTCGGTGTCTTCGTGTTGACCCAACTGGTCAGCTGGTTCGCGCCCCTGCTGATGAGAACAAGACTTTCGAGACCTTAGGGCGTTTGAGGCAACCATGGCAGAGACAACCGCTTCGGGCTATATCCAGCACCACTTGCAGAACCTGACCTTCGGTCAGCACCCAACTGGCGGGTGGGGTTTTGCCCACACCGCAGCAGAAGCCAAGGAAATGGGCTTCTGGGCTTTCCACGTCGATACTCTCGGCTGGTCGGTCGCGTTGGGTCTGATTTTCGTTCTTCTTTTCCGCATGGCGGCGAAGAAGGCGACTTCGGGTCAGCCTGGTGCTTTGCAGAACTTCGTTGAAGTATTGGTCGAATTCGTCGATGGCAGCGTGAAGGACAGCTTCCATGGCCGTAGCCCGGTGATTGCACCGTTGGCACTGACCATCTTCGTCTGGGTCTTCCTGATGAACGCCGTCGACCTTATCCCGGTTGACTGGATTCCTCAGCTGGCCATCCTGATCACTGGCGATCCACACATTCCGTTCCGTGCGGTATCGACCACTGACCCGAACGCTACCCTGGGCATGGCCCTGTCGGTGTTCGCGTTGATCATTTTCTACAGCATCAAGGTCAAGGGCATCGGCGGCTTCATCGGCGAACTGACCCTGCACCCGTTTGGCAGCAAGAACATTTTCCTGCAAGCGCTGTTGATTCCGGTCAACTTCCTGCTGGAGTTCGTGACGCTGATCGCCAAGCCGATTTCGCTGGCACTGCGACTGTTCGGCAACATGTATGCCGGCGAGCTGGTCTTCATTCTGATTGCTGTTATGTTCGGCAGCGGTCTGCTCTGGCTTAGCGGCCTGGGCGTAGTTCTGCAGTGGGCGTGGGCTGTGTTCCACATCCTGATCATCACCCTGCAGGCGTTTATCTTCATGATGCTGACCATCGTTTACCTGTCGATGGCGCACGAAGAGAACCATTAAGACCAGTCTCGACTAGTCTGATGTCCCACCCGGTGAAACGGGTGGGTGCCCACCAGGGCATGAAACGATTTGTTTTACCGCTTTAAAATCTAAAAAACCTAAACCATACGACGTAAAAGTCGGGAGGAAAGATGGAAACTGTAGTTGGTCTAACCGCTATCGCTGTTGCACTGTTGATCGGCCTGGGCGCACTGGGTACCGCAATTGGTTTCGGCCTGTTGGGTGGCAAGTTCCTGGAAGGCGCAGCGCGTCAGCCAGAAATGGTTCCAATGCTGCAAGTCAAAATGTTCATCGTTGCCGGCCTGCTCGACGCCGTAACCATGATCGGTGTTGGTATCGCTCTGTTCTTCACCTTCGCGAACCCATTCGTTGGTCAACTCGCTGGCTAATTACTCGAACCTTCGAGTGATTGGTTTGATGTGCAACGAACGAGCGAGGTGTTGGCGTGAACATTAATGCAACCCTGATTGGCCAGTCCGTTGCGTTCTTCATTTTTGTACTGTTTTGCATGAAGTTCGTGTGGCCTCCGGTCATCGCGGCTTTGCACGAACGTCAGAAGAAGATCGCGGATGGACTGGACGCTGCCGCCCGAGCAGCTCGCGACCTGGAGTTGGCCCAAGATAAAGCGGGTCAACAACTGCGCGAAGCTAAGGCTCAAGCAGCTGAAATCATTGAGCAGGCCAAGAAACGCGGTAACCAGATCGTCGAAGAGGCTGTTGAAAAAGCCCGTATCGACGCTGACCGTGTGAAGGTTCAGGCTCAGGCCGAGATCGAGCAGGAACTGAACAGTGTCAAAGATGCGCTGCGTGCCCAATTGGGTGCTCTGGCCGTCGGCGGCGCCGAGAAGATCCTGGGTGCCACAATCGATCAAAACGCGCACGCGGAGCTGGTAAACAAACTGGCTGCTGAAATTTAAGCGAGGGCGATCATGGCAGAATTGACCACGTTGGCCCGACCTTACGCTAAGGCAGCCTTCGAGCACGCCCAGGCCCACCAGCAACTGGCCTCTTGGTCAGCCATGCTCGGCCTGGCTGCAGCAGTGTCGCAAGACGACACCATGCAGCGCGTGCTCAAGGCCCCGCGACTGACGAGCGCAGACAAGGCCGCCACGTTTATTGACGTGTGCGGCGACAAGTTTGATGTGAAGGCACAGAACTTCATCAACGTCGTTGCCGAAAACGACCGTCTCCCGCTTTTGCCGGAGATTGCCGCTCTGTTTGACCTGTACAAGGCCGAACAAGAGAAATCGGTAGACGTTGAAGTGACCAGTGCTTTCGCATTGAACCAAGAACAGCAAGACAAACTCGCCAAGGTTCTCAGTGCACGACTCAACCGGGAAGTGCGCCTGCAAGTCGAGGAAGACAAATCCCTTATCGGGGGCATTGTCATCCGCGCCGGCGACCTGGTTATCGATGGCTCGGTTCGCGGCAAACTCGCAAACCTTGCCGAAGCATTGAAATCTTGAGTTTGAAGGGGCAGCAGAGCAATGCAGCAACTCAATCCTTCCGAAATAAGTGAAATTATCAAGGGCCGCATCGACAAGCTCGATGTGACCTCCCAAGCCCGTAACGAAGGCACAGTCGTCAGCGTATCTGACGGTATCGTGCGGATTCACGGTCTGGCCGACGTAATGTACGGCGAGATGATCGAGTTTCCGGGCGGCGTCTTCGGTATGGCTCTCAACCTCGAGCAAGACTCCGTAGGTGCCGTTGTATTGGGCTCCTATCAGTCTCTGGCTGAAGGCATGAGCGCCAAGTGCACTGGCCGCATCCTCGAAGTTCCGGTTGGTAAGGAACTGCTGGGTCGCGTAGTCGACGCACTGGGTAACCCTGTTGACGGCAAAGGTCCGCTGAACAACACCGAGACCGATGCGGTCGAGAAAGTTGCTCCAGGCGTGATCTGGCGTAAGTCGGTAGACCAGCCTGTACAGACTGGCTACAAGGCTGTCGATGCCATGATTCCTGTCGGCCGTGGCCAGCGTGAGCTGATCATCGGTGACCGTCAGATCGGTAAAACCGCTCTGGCGATCGACGCGATCATCAACCAGAAAAACAGCGGTATTTTCTGCGTCTACGTAGCGATCGGTCAGAAGCAATCGACCATCGCCAACGTGGTTCGCAAGCTGGAAGAAAACGGCGCGCTGGCTAACACCATCGTTGTCGCAGCGAGCGCTTCGGAATCTGCAGCACTGCAGTTCCTGGCTCCGTACTCCGGTTGCACCATGGGTGAATTCTTCCGCGACCGCGGTGAAGACGCGCTGATCGTTTATGACGATCTGTCCAAGCAAGCAGTGGCTTACCGCCAGATTTCCCTGCTGCTGCGCCGTCCACCAGGCCGTGAAGCTTACCCAGGCGACGTGTTCTATCTCCACTCCCGTCTGCTGGAGCGCGCATCCCGCGTTTCGGAAGAATACGTAGAGAAGTTCACCAACGGCGCAGTGACCGGCAAAACCGGTTCCCTGACCGCACTGCCGATCATCGAAACCCAGGCTGGCGACGTTTCCGCGTTCGTTCCGACCAACGTGATTTCGATCACCGACGGTCAGATCTTCCTGGAATCGGCCATGTTCAACTCCGGGATCCGTCCTGCAGTGAACGCCGGTGTTTCGGTATCCCGTGTGGGTGGTGCCGCTCAGACCAAGATCATCAAGAAGCTCTCCGGTGGTATCCGTACCGCTCTGGCTCAGTACCGTGAACTGGCGGCATTCGCCCAGTTCGCTTCTGACCTGGACGAAGCGACCCGTAAGCAACTTGAGCATGGTCAGCGCGTTACCGAGCTGATGAAGCAGAAGCAATACGCACCAATGTCGATTGCTGACATGGCGCTGTCGCTGTATGCCGCTGAGCGTGGGTTCCTGACTGACGTTGAAATCGCCAAGATCGGCAGCTTCGAACAAGCGCTGATTGCTTTCTTCAACCGCGATCACGCCGATTTGATGGCGAAGATCAACGTGAAGGGTGACTTCAATGACGAAATCGACGCTGGCATGAAAGCCGGTATCGAGAAGTTCAAGGCCACCCAAACCTGGTAAGCCGCAGCGGGAGCCGCAAGGCTCCCGCTTGCTAACCTGATAGGTGTTACATGGCAGGCGCAAAAGAGATTCGCAGTAAGATTGCGAGCATCAAAAGCACGCAAAAGATTACCAGCGCCATGGAAAAAGTGGCGGTCAGTAAAATGCGCAAGGCACAAATGCGCATGGCTGCTAGCCGTCCTTACGCGGAGCGCATCCGCCAGGTTATTGGTCATCTGGCCAACGCCAACCCGGAATATCGCCACCCGTTCATGCTCGACCGTGAAGTAAAGCGCGTCGGTTATGTCGTGGTGAGCAGTGACCGTGGTCTGTGTGGTGGCTTGAACACCAACCTGTTCAAGGCTTTGGTCAAGGACATGGCGGTAAACCGCGAAAACGGCGTCGAGATCGATCTGTGTGTTGTTGGTAGCAAGGGTGCGGCTTTCTTCCGCAACTTCGGCGGTAACGTCGTAGCAGCTATCAGCCACCTGGGTGAAGAGCCGTCGATCAATGATTTGATCGGCAGCGTCAAGGTGATGCTGGATGCCTACCTGGACGGCCGTATTGATCGCCTGTCCGTGGTATCCAACAAGTTCATCAACACCATGACGCAACAGCCTACCGTGGAGCAGTTGATTCCACTGGTGGCAACCCCGGAACAGGAACTCAAGCACCACTGGGATTATCTGTACGAACCGGACGCCAAAGAGCTGCTTGACGGCTTGATGGTCCGCTACGTGGAGTCGCAGGTCTACCAGGCGGTGGTCGAGAACAACGCGGCTGAACAAGCTGCGCGGATGATCGCGATGAAGAACGCTACCGACAACGCCGGTGATTTGATCAGCGATTTGCAGCTGGTCTACAACAAGGCGCGTCAGGCTGCGATCACCCAAGAGATCTCGGAAATCGTCGGCGGCGCTGCCGCGGTTTAACGGTTCAAATATTCAGAGGATCCAGCTATGAGTAGCGGACGTATCGTTCAAATCATCGGCGCCGTTATCGACGTGGAATTTCCACGCGACAGCGTACCGAGCATCTACAACGCGCTGAAAGTACTGAGCGCGGCCGAAACCACCCTGGAAGTTCAGCAGCAGCTGGGCGACGGCGTGGTTCGTACCATTGCGATGGGTTCCACCGAGGGCTTGAAGCGCGGTCTGGAAGTCACCGACTCCGGCGCAGCCATCTCCGTACCGGTCGGTAAAGCGACGCTGGGCCGGATCATGGACGTTCTGGGTAACCCGATCGACGAAGCGGGTCCAATCGACACCGAAGAGCGCTGGGGCATTCACCGTCCTGCGCCAACCTTCGCTGAACAAGCGGGCGGCAACGACCTGCTGGAAACCGGCATCAAGGTTATCGACCTGGTTTGCCCGTTCGCCAAGGGCGGTAAAGTCGGTCTGTTCGGTGGTGCCGGTGTAGGCAAAACCGTAAACATGATGGAACTGATCCGTAACATCGCCATCGAGCACAGCGGTTATTCCGTGTTCGCCGGTGTGGGTGAGCGTACTCGTGAGGGTAACGACTTCTACCACGAGATGAAGGATTCCAACGTTCTGGACAAAGTGGCACTGGTTTACGGTCAGATGAACGAGCCGCCGGGTAACCGTCTGCGCGTAGCACTGACTGGCCTGACCATGGCCGAGAAGTTCCGTGACGAAGGTAACGACGTTCTGCTGTTCGTCGACAACATCTATCGTTACACCCTGGCCGGTACTGAAGTATCCGCACTGCTGGGCCGTATGCCTTCCGCAGTAGGTTACCAGCCGACCCTGGCCGAAGAGATGGGTACTCTGCAAGAGCGTATCACTTCGACCAAAAACGGTTCGATCACCTCGATCCAGGCGGTATACGTACCGGCGGATGACTTGACTGACCCGTCGCCAGCGACCACTTTCGCCCACTTGGACGCCACCGTCGTTCTGTCCCGTGACATCGCCTCCCTGGGTATCTACCCGGCGGTCGATCCACTCGACTCGACTTCGCGTCAGCTGGACCCGAACGTGATCGGCCAGGAACACTACGACACCGCTCGCGGCGTTCAGTATGTTCTGCAGCGTTACAAAGAACTGAAGGACATCATTGCGATCCTGGGTATGGACGAGCTGTCGGAAGCCGACAAGCAGTTGGTAAACCGTGCTCGTAAGATCCAGCGTTTCTTGTCGCAGCCGTTCTTCGTGGCTGAAGTCTTCACCGGTGCTTCGGGTAAGTACGTTTCCCTGAAAGACACCATTGCTGGCTTCAAAGGCATCCTCAACGGTGACTACGACCACCTGCCAGAACAAGCGTTCTACATGGTAGGCGGCATCGAAGAAGCGATCGAGAAAGCCAAGAAACTGTAATCCCGGCGCCCGGTAACGGGCGCTAATTTAGTTTGAGGCAATCAGATGGCTATGACAGTCCATTGCGATATCGTCAGCGCGGAAGGGGAAATCTTCTCCGGCCTGGTCGAGATGGTGATTGCGCACGGTGCACTCGGTGATCTTGGTATCGCCCTGGGCCACGCGCCGCTGATCACTAATCTCAAACCGGGTCCGATCCGCCTGGTCAAGCAGGGCGGGGAAGAGGAGGTGTATTACATCTCCGGCGGTTTCCTCGAGGTTCAGCCGAACATGGTTAAGGTTCTTGCCGACACCGTGCAGCGTGCTGCCGACCTGGACGAAGCCTCCGCTCAGGAAGCCGTTAAGGCTGCCGAGAAGGCCTTGCATGAGCGGGGCGCGGAATTCGATTACGGTTCTGCTGCCGCACGTCTGGCCGAGGCAACAGCTCAGCTGCGCACCGTCCAGCAGATCCGCAAGAAGTTTGGCCACTAACAGGCCATCACTTGTTGCGCGATTGATAAAAAAGGGTAGCCTCGGCTACCCTTTTTTCTTTTTTCGATTTTCATAAACCCGGTCACAGCCGCTGACCACCCAGGATTGGTAGCCAGTCATGTCTCTCGAAATTGTTATTCTCGCTGCTGGTCAGGGCACTCGCATGCGTTCGGCTCTGCCGAAAGTTTTGCATCCGATAGCCGGCAACTCGATGCTTGGCCATGTTATCCACAGCGCACGTCAACTTGATCCGCAGCGCATCCACGTGGTGATCGGCCACGGTGCCGATGCTGTACGTGATCGTCTGGCCGCCGATGATCTGAATTTCGTCCTGCAGGACAAACAGCTGGGCACTGGCCACGCCGTGGCTCAAGCGGTGCCGTTCATTAAAGCCGACACTGTGTTGATTCTTTACGGTGACGTGCCGCTGATCGAAGTCGAGACATTGCAGCGCCTGCTCAAGCAGGTTGCCCCGCAGCAACTCGGTTTGCTCACAGTTGAACTGGACGATCCGACGGGCTACGGCCGCATTGTCCGAAACGCCGATGGCAAAGTAACTGCCATCGTCGAGCAGAAAGATGCCAACGAAACCGAGCTCGCGATCAGCGAAGGCAACACAGGTATTCTGGCGCTGCCTTTTGCGCAACTGGGTGGCTGGATGAGTCGTCTGTCCAACAACAACGCCCAAGGCGAGTATTACCTGACCGACGTCATTGCGATGGCGGTCAGCGACGGCTTGGTGGTGGCGACCGAACAGCCACACGACGCGATGGAAGTGCAGGGCGCCAATGATCGCAAGCAGCTTTCCGAGCTGGAGCGTCACTATCAATTGCGCGCCGGCCGCCGCTTGATGGCTCAAGGTGTCACCTTGCGCGATCCGGCACGTTTCGATGTTCGTGGCGAAGTCACTGTCGGGCGTGACGTGCTGATCGACATCAATGTGATTCTTGAGGGCAAGGTCGTTATTGAAGACGACGTTATCATCGGCCCGAATTGCGTGATCAAGGACAGCACCCTGCGCAAAGGCGCAGTGATCAAAGCCAACAGTCACATCGACGGCGCGATTCTCGGTGAAGGCAGTGATGCTGGCCCGTTTGCACGCCTGCGTCCGGGTACGGTGCTGGATGCGCGCGCGCATGTGGGTAACTTTGTCGAGCTGAAAAATGCTCACTTGGGCGAAGGCGCCAAAGCCGGTCATCTGACTTACCTGGGCGATGCCGAGGTCGGCGCTCGCACCAACGTTGGCGCGGGTACGATCACTTGCAACTACGACGGTGCCAACAAGTGGAAGACCGTTTTGGGCGAGGACGTGTTCATCGGTTCCAACAATTCGTTGGTAGCCCCTGTGGAAATCGCCAACGGTGCGACTACTGCAGCCGGGTCGACCATCACTCAGAATGTGGATAACTCACAGTTGGCGGTGGGCCGTGCACGTCAGCGCAACATCGACGGCTGGAAACGTCCGGAGAAAATCAAAAAGCCGTAAGTTATCCACAACCCTGTAGGAGCTGGCTTGCCAGCGCTCAGATCGATGCGATACGTCAGATGAGACGCATCGCCAGGAAGCCGGCTTCTACAGGTCTCACAAAAGCCATTTCATCGTTCTCGCTTGACGAAGTTTCGCTAATAGGTTTTGATTGCTTACGTTATCTTTCGAATCGAAACTTACTCGTCATGTCGAAACGCAATACACCACAACGTCGCCACAACATAATTGCCTTGCTCAACGCGCAGGGTGAAGTGAGTGTGGACGAACTGGCCAAGCGGTTCGAAACTTCGGAAGTTACGATTCGAAAGGATCTCGCAGCGCTGGAAACTCATGGTTTGCTGATGCGTCGTTACGGCGGTGCGATCACCATGCCTCAGGAATTGGTGGCCGATGTCGGGCAGCCAGTGTCCCGGCACAAACAGGCAATCGCCCGCGCAGCAGTTAAGCGGATCCGCGAGCACGCTCGAATCATCATCGACAGCGGCAGTACGACCGCTGCGATGATCCCGGAGCTGGGCCAGCAGCCAGGCCTGGTGGTCATGACCAACTCCCTGCACGTTGCCAAAGCCTTGAGCGAACTCGAACACGAGCCGGTGCTGTTGATGACCGGTGGCACCTGGGACCCGCATTCCGAGTCTTTCCAGGGTCAGGTCGCCGAGCAAGTTCTACGCTCCTATGACTTTGATCAGCTGTTCATCGGTGCCGATGGCATCGATCTATTGCGCGGTACCACGACTTTCAACGAATTACTCGGGCTGAGCCGTGTCATGGCTGAAGTCGCTCGGGAAGTCGTGGTGATGGTCGAGGCCGACAAGATCGGCCGCAAAATCCCCAACCTGGAACTGCCCTGGGGCAGCGTCCATACCCTTATTACAGATGATCGGCTGCCGCCCGAGGCACGCGATCAAATACAGGCTCGCGGCATCAATTTGATTTGCGCGCCGGTCCAGGAGAAATAGCATGTGTGGAATTGTTGGCGCAGTCGCAGAACGTAACATCACTGCCATCTTGCTCGAAGGCCTCAAGCGCCTGGAATACCGTGGTTACGACAGCGCCGGCGTGGCGGTCTATACCAACGATGAAAAGATCGAGCGCACCCGTCGTCCAGGCAAAGTCAGCGAGCTGGAAATTGCACTGGAAGCCGAGCCGCTTCTTGGTCGCCTGGGTATCGCGCACACTCGCTGGGCCACTCATGGCGCGCCTTGCGAACGCAATGCTCACCCGCATTTCTCCGGCGATCTGGCGGTGGTGCATAACGGCATCATTGAAAACCATGAAGCCCTGCGTGAACAACTCAAAGCCTTGGGTTACGTGTTCACCTCGGACACTGACACCGAGGTGATTGCACACCTGTTGAACCATAAACTCAAGGAACTGCCAGACCTGACCGTGGCCCTCAAAGCGACTGTCAAAGAGCTGCACGGTGCCTATGGCCTGGCCGTGATAAGCGCGAAGCAGCCGGACCGTCTGGTCGCGGCCCGTAGCGGCAGCCCGCTGGTCATCGGTTTGGGTATGGGCGAAAACTTCCTTGCTTCTGATCAGTTGGCCCTGCGTCAGGTCACCGACCGTTTCATGTACCTGGAAGAAGGCGATATCGCTGAAATCCGTCGCGATGAGGTGCAAATCTGGGACGTCAGCGGTGCAGCCGTCCAGCGTGAGACCGTGCAATACCGCGACGGTGCGGAAGCTGCTGACAAGGGCGAGTTCCGTCATTTCATGCTCAAGGAAATCCACGAGCAACCGGCCGTTGTGCAACGCACCCTCGAAGGCCGCTTGAGTCCGAATGGCGTGCTGGTACAGGCATTTGGTCCACAAGCTGCCGAGCTGTTTGCGAAAGTGCGCAACGTGCAAATCGTCGCCTGCGGCACCAGTTACCACGCGGGCATGGTTGCCCGTTACTGGCTGGAAGAACTGGCCGGCATCCCGTGCCAGGTGGAAGTGGCCAGTGAGTTCCGCTACCGCAAAGTTGTGGTGCAGCCTGATACATTGTTCGTGACCATTTCGCAGT
Source organism: Pseudomonas sp. TMB3-21 (assembly GCF_054898145.1). Taxonomy (NCBI): domain Bacteria; kingdom Pseudomonadati; phylum Pseudomonadota; class Gammaproteobacteria; order Pseudomonadales; family Pseudomonadaceae; genus Pseudomonas; species Pseudomonas sp. TMB3-21. The sequence goes on from NZ_CM142718.1 coordinate 1,582,596, forward strand.
CGGGTGAAACCGCTGACACTTTGGCCGCCCTGCGCAATGCCAAGGAGCTGGGTTTCCTCGCCAGCCTGGCCATCTGCAACGTCGGCATCAGCTCGCTGGTGCGCGAATCCGACCTGACACTGCTGACTCAAGCGGGTCGCGAAATTGGCGTAGCTTCCACCAAAGCGTTCACCACTCAACTGGTCGGTCTGTTGCTGCTGACCCTGTCCCTTGGCCAGGTTCGCGGCACCTTGGCCGAAGGCGTTGAAGCCACTCTGGTCGAAGAATTGCGCCGGCTGCCAACTCGTCTGGGTGAAGCCTTGGCCATGGACAGCACCGTCGAGAAAATCGCCGAGCTGTTTGCAGAGAAGAACCACACATTGTTCCTGGGTCGCGGTGCACAATTCCCGGTAGCGATGGAAGGCGCTCTCAAGCTCAAGGAAATCTCCTACATCCACGCTGAGGCTTATCCGGCCGGTGAATTGAAACACGGTCCGTTGGCGCTTGTGGATAACGACATGCCGGTGGTTACCGTCGCGCCGAACAACGAGCTGCTTGAGAAGCTCAAATCCAACCTTCAAGAAGTCCGCGCCCGCGGCGGCGAGCTGATCGTGTTTGCTGACGAGCAGGCTGGCATGACCAATGGCGAAGGCACGCACGTTGTGCACATGCCGCACATCCACGACATCCTCTCGCCGATCCTCTACACCATCCCGCTGCAGTTGCTGTCGTACTACGTTGCTGTGCTCAAAGGCACTGACGTTGATCAGCCGCGCAACCTGGCGAAGTCGGTGACTGTGGAATAAGTTATCCACAGCCCGGTCGATGTTACACAGCCGCTACACAGCTGCAGTATGGAGACCATCGATTGACCTCCAGTAGCCTGGACGATCTACTTACGCAGCCAGGAAACCCGACGGGTTTCCTGGCTTCGCGTTTCAGCCAAGCCAAGCAGCCGCTATCCACATCCTTCCACGGCTATCAAAGGCCAGTCCATGACCCGAACAATTCACATCGCCGCCGCTCTATTGATGGGCTCCGACGGCAGGACCCTCTTGGTACGCAAACGCAACACGGCTTTTTTCATGCAGCCCGGGGGTAAGATCGAACCCGGCGAACTGGCTGTGCAGGCCTTGGCCCGTGAGCTGGATGAAGAACTCGGCATTCAGATCGATACGGCTCAAGCGAAATTTTTAGGCGCTTTCAGTGCGCCCGCCGCTAACGAACCCGGCTTCGAGGTACGCTGCGAATTGTTCCGGGTTAACGTGAGCGCTCCGGTCCAGGCTGCCGCGGAGATTGAGTCGGCAATATGGGTCGACCGTGATAACTACGCACACTTACAGTTGGCACCCTTGACGCTTGATCATGTGATGCCGATTTATCTGAACCTGCGCTAGATCACCGCCAACGCAAACCCGGCAGCTGCAAACCGAGGACATGTCCAGTGGACCGATTTCAGGAAATGCAGGTGTTCGCCGCTGTTGCTCAGGATCAGGGGTTTTCTGCGGCGGCTCGGCGGTTAGGCATGTCGGCTGCCAGTGTCACTCGCGCTGTGGCAGCGTTGGAGAAACGCATCGGCACGCCGTTGCTGACGCGCACCACTCGCAGCGTGCACCTGAGCGAGGCGGGTCAACGCTACCTTGAGGATTGTCGAAGAATTCTCGCCGAAGTGCAGGAAGCCGAGGATTCGGCAGCAGGCAGTCACGCCCAACCGCGTGGGCAGTTGTCGATCACGGCATCGGTATTGTTTGGTGAATTGTTCGTGACGCCGGTTATGGTTGATTACCTGACTCGATTCCCCGACGTCACCATTAACGCATTGCTCCTTGATCGTGTGGTGAGCATGGCGGAGGAGGGCATCGATGTCGCCGTGCGCATTGCCGAATTGCCGGACAGCAACCAGCACGCGATCCGCGTCGGTGAAGTCCGGCGAGTGATTTGTGCGTCACCGCAATGTCTCGAGGCTTATGGCCGACCGCAGCATCCTCAAGGGCTGGCTGACGTGCCGATCGTTGCGACCTCGGCCATTGGTCAACAGCGCAGCTGGCCTTTTCAGGAAGCTGGAATGCCGCTGACGTTGCGCCCTGAACCTCGCCTGGTGGTGACGTCGAATCAGGCGGCCATTAACGCCGCCTGCCTGGGTCTGGGTTTCACTCGGGTGCTGTCTTATCAGGTCGCCAGCCGAGTGGCGGCGGGGGATCTGGAAATTGTTCTTGCCGATTTCGAGCTGCCGCCACAGCCCGTTCATGTGATCTACCAAGGCGGGCGTAAGGCTCCGGCGCGGATTCGCAGCTTTGTCGATCTGATGGTGGCAGCGTTGCGCGATCACCCCGCCTTGCACGTCTGAGGTTTATTGCACTGGCTGAAATAACGGATTGCAGCGAATGGTGATTCTGTTGGCGGGACGGCGAGAGGAAGATTGGCGGCTATTGGCGTTGATCTTCCTGAGTGGCGCCACCAACAGCGGAGTCGATCATGCAAGCCATCAAACTCTACAATTTCCCGCGTTCAGGCCACGCTCACCGTGTGGAGCTGATGCTTTCCCTGATGCAATTGCCGACCGAGCTGGTATTTGTCGACCTGGCGAAGGGCGAGCACAAGCAACCCGATTTTCTTGCGATCAACCCGCTGGGTCAGGTGCCGGCCATTGATGACCAAGGTGTGGTGCTCGCCGACTCCAATGCGATTCTGGTGTATCTGGCGCAGAAATATGGCGAAGGTCGGTGGCTGCCAGCTGATCCGGTTGGCGCGGCGCACGTGCAGCGTTGGCTCTCGATGGCAGCCGGCCCTATTGCTTTTGGTCCCGCCAGAGCGCGGCTGATTACGGTGTTCGGCGCCGCTTATAACGCTGAAGAAGTCATCGCTTACGCCCACACCTGGCTGAAGATGATTGATCAAGAACTGGCTGGCGCTACGTTCCTGGTCGGCGACGAACCCACCATCGCAGATGTCGCGGCGTACAGTTACATCGCCCATGCACCTGAAGGCAACGTCTCGCTGGATGCCTACCCGAGTATCCGGGCGTGGCTGGCTCGAGTTGAAGCTTTGCCCGGATTTGTCGGCATGCCGCGCACGGCGGTCGGTTTGCAAGCAAGCGCTTGAATCTGTAGCCGACACGTTAGGTCAGTCACGCTGCGCCGAGGGTGCAGGGGAGAAGCCGTTATGGATCGTTCACCGTGGCACGCAGGCGAAAAGCAATTGCAGCAACACGTGGGTGTCGCCGATCGGATGGAAGCATTCGGGCGCAAGGTCATTCGCAGCGAAATGCCTGATCAGCACCGCAAGTTTTATCAGCAATTGCCGTTCATGGTGTACGGAGCGGTCGATCCACAAGGCAACCCATGGGCGAGCATTCTCGAAGGCGAACCTGGCTTCGCGCATTCGCCGGCACCGGGCACGTTGCATTTCAACAGCTTGCCGGCCGCTGATGACCCGGCGCAACTGAGTGGCGGTGCGGCGATCGGCTTGCTGGGAATCGAGCTGCACTCCCGCCGCCGCAATCGCCTCAACGGGCGCATTGATGCGCTGTCCGCAAGCGGCTTCGACGTGTCGGTCGAACAGTCTTTCGGCAACTGCCCGCAGTACATTCAGTTGCGCCAGTTTCATTCCGTACCTCTGGCGGATCCTTCGACGCGTTGCGACACGTCTCGACAGTCTGGATGAAGCAGCAGTGGCGACGATCAATGCCGCTGACACATTCTTCGTTGCCAGTTACGTAGACGTCGCGGGCGAACGGTCCGTCGACGTCTCCCATCGCGGCGGGCAGGCTGGCTTTGTCCGGGTGGAGGGCAATCGGCTGACCATTCCGGATTTCGCCGGCAATCTGCATTTCAATACTTTAGGCAACCTGCTGCTAAACCCACGCGCGGGACTTTTATTCGTCGATTTCGAAACGGGCGATCTCCTGCATCTCTACGGACGAACCGAGCTTATCCTCGATGGGCCGGAGATTGATGCGTTTCTAGGAGCAGAACGGTTTTGGATGTTCCACGTGGAACGCGTCGTTCGGCGGCCTGCCGCATTATCTTTGCGTTGGCGTTTCGACGGCGTGTCGCCCAACAGTTTGATGACCGGCACTTGGGATCAGGCAAACGCTCGGCTTCAAGCTCAAGCCCTGGGTGACCGTTGGCGCCTGCTGCGTGTGGCTCGGATTGAGCAGGAAAGCCACAGCATCCGATCGATCTATCTGGAGCCAATCGACGGTGTCGGTCTGCCGATCTTCCAGGCCGGGCAGCATCTTCCATTGCGGTTCAACATCGACGGCGCAGTGCACATTCGAACCTACAGCTTGTCGAGCGCACCGTCGGATGATTTTTTCCGCATCAGCGTCAAACGCGAAGGCGTGGTCTCTACGCATTTGCACGATCAGCTCAAGGTGGGCGATTTTCTAGAGGCTCGTGCACCGCAAGGGCATTTCACCGTTTCAGCGCTTGAGCGTCGGCCCTTGGTGTTGCTTGCGGCCGGGGTAGGCATTACGCCGCTGTTGTCGATGCTGCGCGAAGTGGTTTATCAAGGTTTGCGCACGAGGCACATTCGTCCGACGTGGATATTGCAGAGTTCACGCACTTTGGCTGATCAACCGTTTCGCACGGAGGTCGATCGTTTGCTCGAAAGCGCTGGTGGCGCAGTGCATATGGTGCGCTTGCTCAGTCAGCCGGAAACTGACGCGCTGGAGGGCGAAGACTTCGATACGGTAGGGCGCATCGACACCGCCATATTGAAGAGCGTGCTGCAAGTCGGGGACTATGATCAGGTGGATTTTGTCCTGTGCGGGCCGGGAGGTTTTACCCAAGGTCTGTACGACAGTTTGCGAAAGATGGACATCCGGGATTCGAGAATTCACGCCGAAACATTCGGGCCATCGACGTTGCGTCGGCGACTGGACCCCGATGCCGTGGTGATCGAACAGCCACCGGCAGCAACCACCTCCGTGCCGGTGGTCTTTCAGCGATCAGCGAAAGAGGCGCGTTGGCAGCCCGACGGAGGTAGCTTGCTGGAGCTGGCGGAGAGCCGGGGTTTGCAACCGGAATTCAGCTGCCGCGGCGGCTCCTGCGGGACCTGCAAAACGCGCCTGATCAGCGGGCTGGTCAACTATCCGCTGCCGCCAGCCGAGGTTCCGGATGAGGGACATGTGCTGATTTGCTGTGCGATTCCGGCGCAAGGCTCGCAGCCTCTGGTGTTGGACCTGTAGCATCTGGCAGACGCTGCTCCTGGCAGTCTCAAAGGATGCTTTATGGTTTTTCTTGCTCGTCTGTTGATCCTGTTTGTGGTGTTGGTGCAGCTCGGGGGTTGCGAGCCCGTGGAGAGGCCGCCGCTCGATCAGCAGCTCTACGTCTGGCAACGGCAATGGACGCCGGCTCACGAAACGGCACTGAGTGATAGCCGAGCCGAGTTTTCCGACTTGCGGGTTTTAGCTCTGCAGGCGTTTCCCCGGGAAGGCTGGGTGCGGGCGCGGATCAACCCCGCATTGCTCAAAGCGGACGGTCGACCACTGATTGCGGTGGTCCGTCTCGATGGCCAACTGCGGGCCCTCAATCAGGAGGAGATCACTGCGCAGATCCGCCAGTTGCTTAATGATTGGGCAGAGCAGGGCTTGATCATCTCTGGCGTGGAAATCGATCACGACGCAGGGACGGCGCGGCTGACGGAGTATCGCAAACTGCTGGTGAAGGTGCGCAGCGTCTTGCCGGCCTCGCTACCTCTGAGCATCACTGCCTTACCCTCTTGGCTCGACAGCGATCAATTGCCAGCGCTGTTGGCTTCGGTCGACAGCAGCGTGCTGCAAGTGCACGCGGTGAGCGATCCGCAAAGGGGTTTGTTCGATCCGGTTTTGACACGGCAATGGGCGATTCGGTGGAGCAGCATAACCGCCAAACCCTTTTATCTCGCCCTACCAGCCTACGGTGTCGCGCTGTTGCCCGGCGACGGTGTGCCGCTGGTGGAAAGCGAAGTTGCACTGGAGCAAGGGGGAGAGCGGCGGGAGCTGTTGGCTGATCCGCAGCAGTTGAGTCGACTCGCCGCAGACTTGCGTAACGACCCGCCTACGCATTTGGCGGGCTTGATCTGGTTTCGTCTTCCGTTGAGCCATGATCGCCGGGCGTGGAGCCTGACGACATTGCGCGCAGTAGCACAGGGTGTTGCGCTCGACAGTCGCTTGACGGTGAAACTGTCTAGCCAGCAAGGCCTGTATGACATCAGCCTGAGCAATCAGGGCAACCTCGACAGTGCCTGGCCCGAACGCATAACCCTCGCCGCACGAGGTTGTGAGGGCGCCGATGCGTTGGCCGGTTACACGTTGCAACAGAGCCCTGAACTCCTTACCTTCACCCGCCTGCGTGAAGGTCGGATACTGGCCGGCGGAGAGCGCGCCATCGGCTGGGCGCGGTGCGCATCGATTGATCAAGGAAATTCGAATGTTGACCCGTAACTGGCCTCGCCATCTGTTATGCCTGGGTCTGGGTTTGCCGTTGGGCACGGCAGTGGCCTGCGGGCCGGACTTCCCGATGCGCCTGCTCGACAATCGCGCGCAGTCGCTAGCGGAGCTACCGGAAGGGAATTTCCGCTACGAGGTGAGTCGTCTCGGGCAGGCCATCGATGGTTTGAAGAAAATCGCTGTGCCCGTCGGCGACAGTGCCGTACTGGACCTCGCAGAACAGCGCAGTCAGGCCGAATTGGCGGGGCTGACTGCTGAACAGCAGACTCTTCTAAAGCACTTGCGCACCTTGACCGATGCTCACGAAGTCGACCGTCAAGGCGCGAGTCTCTCCAGTGAATTCAGGCTGTATCTGGCGGGCGCTGTCGCTTTCCATGCGGGTGATTATCCCTTGGCCGTCGAATATTTTCACCGAGTGCTGGCGCTCCCGGCTGATCAACGCGCCTTGCGCAGCACTTGGGCAGCTTACTCATTGGGCCGTGCGCTGTTTGCCATGCACGCTGGAGCAGATGCTTCGTCTGATCTGCTCCATCAGGCGCAGCAGGCCTTCGAGCTGACGCGACGACTGAGCATCGATGGTTTTAGCGATCCACTGGGACTGGGTGTCGCCAGTCTTGGCGAGCAAGCGCGTGTAGTGCTCGATTCGGGCGACTGGAGCAGGGCAATCGAGCTTTACGCCACACAGAATGCCCAAGGTTCGGCGGTGGGTTACACCTCGCTGAAACTGTTGGCGGCTCAACTGAGCTCGATGCCGAGCGATCAATTGGCGTTGCTGCTGCAAAACAAGCCGGTGCAACAGCTGGTCACGGCGTCGTTGCTCAGCCGACTTGGCTGGTCATTTGGTGAGCAACCGCCAAACGAAAAGAAATTGATCGAGCTTCTGCAAAGCAGCACCCGTGGCACCTTCGATAACGCTGATCGCCTGGCGGCGGTCAGTTACCAACAAGGTGATTACCCCAGTGCCAAAGCGCTCCTTGAGCACGTAGGGGATGGCGGGCTGGCATGGTGGCTGCGGGCGAAACTGGCGATGCGAGACGGCGACAAATCCGCTGCGGCCGCAGCCTACGCCAAGGCAGCCCAAACCTTTGCGCAAGACGAATCCTGGGGCGAGCGACGAACGCAGGACTGGAAAATCGAATCGCTGCAACCCAGGTGCCGGGTCGAAGGCGAGAGCGCGATTCTTGCGTTGCAACGTGGCGATTATCTTCAGGCCTTCGATCAGCTTTATCGCAGTAACGGCATCTACTGGTTTGATGCTGCCACGGTTGCCGAGCGCGTGCTGACCGTCGATGAGCTCAAGCATTACGTGGACAGCAACGTCCCGGCGCCACCTGTGCACAGCCAACAGTTTCGTGACAACTATGTACCTTTGCCGGTGGCGGCGAGATTGCGTGACTTGCTCGGACGGCGGCTACTGCGAGAGGAGCGCTATGAGCAGGCGCCGGAGTATTTCGGTGATGTTGACCTGCAAAACAAAGCCAAGGCTTATGGTCAGCTGCGTCAGGAAGCCGAAGCGGCCTGGTGGCCGACCACGCGTGCTGAAGCGCTGTTTAATTCGGCCTGGATGGCTCGGGAGTGGGGGATGGAGATCATTGGCTACGAGATGGCTCCGGATTACGCCACGTTCGGTGGCAACTACAGTCTGGAAGCGACCCCGCTCAATGTCGGCCCGCTGGTATCTGAGGGTGAAGTTCAGCGTCAGGAGAGCAGTGCCGCGCAGCCCGATCAACGTTATCACTATCGGTATGTCGCCAATTTACTGGCCAGCCGCGCTGCTGATAATCTGCCGCACTCCAGCGAGGCTTTTGCCGCAGTGCTGTGCGCGGCGACGGGATGGAACACCGATGCGAACGAAAAAGCGATTTTCTATCAACGCTACGTCAAGGAAGGTCCTTACGTGCCATGGGCGCTGTTCTTTGGCGAGCGTTGTCCATACCCGAATTTCCACAATGCGGACAAGCGTTATGTGACCCAGGCGTTGAGCCCGATCCGCGCTGCACTTCGACCCTATAAAAAGCCGCTGCAGTACGGCGGTGTGGTCGCGTTCACGGCGGTGGCATTGTGGCTCATCATCCGTCGAAAGCGAGTACATAGGGCCTGATCGCCTGCTGTACAAAGATCAGAATGGCGAACTCGATCAGCAGACTCAGAACCGGCTACCAGAGGCCGGTTTTACCGACAGGATCTACCCCTATGAAGCTGGATGCCTTTGATCGCAGAATCCTCTCGGCCCTGCAGCGAGACGGCCGGTTGAGCAATGTCCAACTGGCGGACGAGATTGGTCTTTCGGCCTCGCCGTGTTTGCGCCGCGTACGGATGCTGGAGGAGGCAGGCGTGATTCGCGGTTATCAGGCCATCCTGGACAGGGATGAAGTCGGGCTCGGATTGACCGTCTTTGTCGGCGTCAAAGTCGAACGACACACGGACGAACGAGCTGAAGCCTTTCGTGTTGCGGTGACGGCATTGCCTGAAGTGATTTCGGCGTTTCTGGTATCTGGAGAATCCGATTTCCTGTTACAGGTCGTTGTGCCGGATCTGCGTAGTTATGATCGCTTTCTCTCCGAGAGATTGTTGAAGCTGCCGGGTATCAGTGACATCCGCAGCAACTTCGCGATCAACACAGTGAAAGCACCCGGGGCTTTACCGCTGGCGCATTTGCCGACGGGCTGATTGCTCTCACCTGAAACATGAGAGCGATCAGCTCCGATATCACATCTGTGTCGCCATCCCTTCCACGTTCATCGCTGCTTGGCGCAACGCCTCGGAGCGAGTTGGGTGAGGGTGGCAGGTCAAAGCGATGTCTTCAGCAGACGCGCTGAATTCCATGGCCACGCAGTATTCGCCGATCATTTCACTGACGCTTGGGCCTACCAGATGCACGCCAAGGATTTCATCGGTGCGCTCGTCGGCCAGCACTTTGGCAAAGCCTTCGGTTTCGTGATTGATTTTTGCCCGGCTGTTGGCCGTGAAGGGGAATTTGCCGACCTTGTAGGCCCGGCCTTCGGTCTTGAGTTGTTCTTCGGTTTTGCCGACGCTGGCCAATTCCGGTTTGGTGTAAATCACGTTGGGGATGAGGTTGTAATTGACCTCGCCTGCCTTGCCCACAATCTGTTCGATGCACGCCATGGCTTCGTCTTCAGCCTTGTGAGCGAGCATCGGGCCGGACGTTACATCACCGATGACCCACACGCCGGCGGCTTCAGTCCGATGGTTCTGGTTGGCGAGCATGCCGCGCGCGTCGGTGGCCAGGCCGACATTCTCCAGCCCCAGTCCTTGGGTGTAAGGACGGCGGCCGATAGCGACCAATACGTAGTCGGCTTCCAGCAGCTCAGCTGTTCCACCGGCCGCCGGTTCAACGCTCAGTTGGACAGCAGTCGCCGACGTTGTGGCGCTGGTTACTTTGGAACTCAGCTTGAAGTTGATGCCCTGTTTGCTCAGCGAGCGCTGCAGCGTTTTACCTGCTTCACCGTCCACACCCGGGCAGATCCGATCGAGAAACTCGATCACCGTAACCTGCGCGCCCAAGCGTCTCCACACTGAACCCAGTTCCAGACCGATGACACCGGCGCCAATGACCACCAGATGCTTGGGGACTTCCGCCAGCGCAAGCGCTCCCGTGGAATCGAGAATGCGCTGATTATCGATGGTCACGCCGGGCAGGGGTGTGGGTTCAGAACCCGTCGCAATTACGATGTCTTTCGCACTCAGTTCGGTCTTGTTGCCTGCGCCATCGGTTACCGTCACTTTGCCCGGGCCGTCGATATGGCCCCAGCCTTTGATCCAGTCGACTTTGTTTTTGCGAAACAGAAATTCGATGCCCTTGGTCAGGCCTGCAACGCTTTCATCTTTCTGCTTCATCATCTGAGTCAGATTAAGCGTGGGCTTGACCTCGATTCCCAGGTTGGCGAATTCAGTGCCCATGGCAGCATCGTAGAGTTCTGACGCGTGCAACAAGGCTTTGGATGGCATGCAACCGACATTTAAACAGGTGCCGCCCAGGGTTGCGCGACCCTCTACGCAGGCAGCCTTCAAACCCAATTGGCCGGCGCGGATCGCCGCGTTATAGCCGCCAGGTCCTCCGCCTAAAATCACGACATCATAATTACTCATGAATAACTCCGGTTGGCGAGGCAAATGAATAGGCTCTCCCAGTCTAGAAAAGAAACACGTTCCACGTGGAACAAATGTTGGTGGGCGCAACCAAGCCGATAGAAAAACGCTATTTATCGATAGCCAGCTATTTTTCATGGATGGTCTACCCTCAAATCAGACGTCTGAAACAAGGGGGATTTTCCATGCTCGCGCATCTTCCACCGGCCTTACAGAATCTGCAGTTACCGCTTCGTCTGCGACTTTGGGATGGCCATGAATTCAATCTGGGCCCGACGCCCAGCGTGACGATTGTGGTAAAGGACCCACAAATGGTGACTCAATTTACGCACCCGAGCCTGGATGCACTCGGGGCCGCGTTCGTCGAGGGCAAACTCGAGCTTGAAGGTTCCATCAGCGACGTGATCCGTGTCTGTGATGAGTGGAGTCAGGCTTTGCTGGATGAAGGTGATGACAACCAGCCGGTCCGCGCCATGCATGACAAAGAAACCGACGCCAAGGCTATCTCCTACCATTACGACCTTTCCAATGCCTTCTATCAACTGTGGCTCGATAGCGACATGGCCTATTCCTGCGCCTATTTCGAGACCGGCAGTGAATCCCTGGAACAGGCCCAACAAGCTAAATTTCGTCACCTTTGCCGCAAGCTGCGACTTCAGCCTGGCGAGTATCTGTTGGATGTCGGTTGCGGTTGGGGCGGGCTGGCGCGGTACGCCGCCAGGGAATTTGGCGCAAAGGTGTTTGGGATTACGCTGAGCAAAGAACAGCTTGATCTTGCTCGTGAGCGCGTATTGGCCGAAGGTCTCGAAGATCTGGTTGAGCTGCAACTGCTCGACTATCGTGACCTGCCGCAAGATGGCCGCTTCGACAAAATCGTCAGCGTCGGCATGTTCGAACACGTTGGCCATGCGAATCTTCATGAATATTGCAGCACCTTGTTTGGCGCTGTGAGGGAGGGCGGCCTGGTGATGAATCACGGCATCACGGCGAAGCACACGGACGGACGACCTGTGGGACGCGGTGCCGGAGAGTTCATCGAGAAGTACGTATTCCCCAACGGAGAGCTGCCGCACCTGTCGATGATTTCCGCGCAAATCAGTGAGGTCGGGTTGGAGATTGTCGACGTTGAGAGCCTGCGTCTGCACTACGCTCGCACGCTCGACCACTGGAGCGAACGCTTGGAAGACAACCTCGAAGCCGCGGGTGGTCTGGTGCCCGAGCAGGCATTGCGAATCTGGCGCCTGTACCTCGCTGGATGCGCTTATGCGTTCGCCAGGGGCTGGATCAATCTTCACCAGGTGCTTGCCGTAAAGACGCACGTCGACGGCAGCCATGAGCTGCCCTGGACCCGCGACGATATCTACACGCCCTAAAGGATCGGTGAAATCAACCGGGCGACTCGCATGCCTAGCTGTTGCAGGCGGCGCGTTTCCCGGCGATCTTGCGCTGCGATTTCGTACGCGTTGGCGAAATCGTCGTTGAGCATCTGTTCCACCTCTGCGGCGAATGTACTGTCGACCGTCAGCAACATCACTTCAAAATTCAGCCGGAACGAACGGTTATCCATGTTTGCGCTGCCGATGGCGCTGATCTCGCTGTCGATCAAGACGACTTTTTGATGCAGGAACCCCGGTTCGTAGCGGAACACGCGCACGCCGGCACGTACTGCTTCGAAGGCGTAGAGGCTGGAGGCGGCGTAGACGATTCGGTGATCGGGTCGTGAAGGCAGGAGGATCCGCACATCAACCCCGCGCAAAACTGCGAGTCGGAGCGCTGCGAATACTGCCTCGTCGGGAATGAAGTAGGGGCTGGTTATCCACACGCGTTCAGTCGCCGCGTGGATGGCTTCGACGAAGAAGAGCGAGCAAGTCTCGTAGGAGTCTGCCGGGCCGCTGGCGAGCAGTTGGCAGAGCACGCCATCTTCAGGATATTCGTCGGGCAAGATCAGCGGTGGCAGTGTTCGCGCTGCCCAGAACCAGTCCTCGGCAAACGATTCCTGCATGCACGCCACTACAGGCCCGCTTACCCGTACGTGGGTATCGCGCCAAGGCGCCAGTGGCGGTTTTTCGCCCATATATTCGTCGCCGACGTTGTGACCGCCGACGAAACCCAGCACACCGTCGACCACAACAATCTTGCGGTGATTACGGAAGTTGACCTGGAAGCGATTGAGCCATCCGCTGCGCGTGGCGAACGCTTTGACTTCCACACCGGCATCACGCAATGGCTGCACGAAACTGTGAGGCAGGGAATGGCTCCCGATCCGGTCATACAGTAGAAACACGGCCACGCCTTCGGCAGCCTTTTCCAGTAGCAACGTCTGCAGACGCCGGCCGAGCCGATCGTCGTGGATGATGAAAAACTGAATCAGCACTGCCTGTCTGGCGCCACGAATGGCCTCGAATATTGATTCGAACGTGGCTTGTCCGTTGATCAGGAGTTGCACTTCGTTGTTTGCCAGGCAGGGCATGCGTCCCAGTTTTGGCATCGCTCTCAACGAGGCGTATGCGCTCGATGCGCGGGCGGTCAGCGCCTCTTCAACCCACGGGCGCCAGTTCAGCTCGGAGATTGCTTTGCGCATTTCCTCGTTGGCCTGGCGACGCGCCTGGATGTAGCCATCGAAGGTACTGCGGCCGAATACCAGATAAGGAATCAGCGTGAGATAGGGAATGAAAAACAGTGACAATGCCCAGGCGATGGAGCCTTGCGCCGTGCGGACGGTCAGTACGGCATGGATCGCAGCGATCATGCCGAGCGTGTGGATCAACGCGATCAGGTAACCGAAAACATGCGGGCCGAAATAATCCATGGGGCAGCCTTGCTCCTGAAGTTTCAATGCTTAACAGACCATGTTCCGTGCAGAATGTCGCTATTTAATTGGTCCATGAACCGAAGCCAGCGGCTGACGTCTAACGGCCACTACTGATCAGGAGTTACACGATGAACGTACGTCTGCTGGGTTTGGCCGTGGCTTTTGGTTTGACACTTCCTGTCGCTGCCCAAGCGCAAATGTTGCAGCCTGGGTTGTGGGAACTGACCTCGAGCAACATGAAAGTCGATGATCAGAATTTGCCTGACCTGCAATTGATCCTCGGTCAGATTCAAAGCCAGATGACCCCGGAACAGCGTGCTCAACTGGAGAAGCAGGGCATCACCATGGGCGGCAAAGGCATTCGCGCTTGCCTGACGCCAGAGCAGGTGCGATCCGACAACATCCCGCTGACCGACCCGCAGTCGGGTTGCAAACAGGAAATCACTGAGCGCACCGGTAACCAGTGGAAATTTCGCTTCAGCTGCCCTAAGGCTCAAGGTGCTGGTGTCGCAACCTTCCTCAGCGATCGTGAGTTCACCACCAAGGTGAATGGCACCTTCAACGCGACCGGGATCCAGCAGAAGGGCAGCCTTGATACTCGCGCAGTCTGGTTGGGCAAGGAATGCGGAACGGTAAAACCGCGCGCTTAAGCTGTCACCGCACTTCAGATCAGAATTTATTCTGCCTTTCAGCCGCGCATCCATCCACACGGGTGCGCGCTACGTCCTCTGAAAACTCAGAGTTGGCGGATCTCCGTGGCGACCAGGTGTGCTGATTCCGCCATCAGTTGCAGATCATTCCAGGTTCTTAGGAGTCGACCCTCCAATTCCACCGGCTTAGCGCTACCGCGTCATGAGCGTGCAGGCTTTCGCTGTGGACCACGCGAATTTTGAAGCCGTTGATGCCTGGAGAACGTTTGAGCGCCAAGTTCAATCGTCGGGCTGCGTCCTCACAAAACATCAGATTCTGTCCATTGGCCAACGCAAAAGCTTGCTCGTCAGCGCGCTTGACGGCGGTTTGCACGGCTGTTCCCAAAGCGGCTTCTGCGTCATTGATCACGGCCACCCACGGCAGATTGTCCAGATAATCGTCGAGGCGAACCTGCAGGTGCGCATAACTTCGTTGGCTATGTGGCGTTGCAACAATGCCATTGGATGAGCCTAGCCACGCTAATACGTCGGCATGGTGCAGTGATCGGTTGGCGAAATCTTCAATGAATTGCTGCTGAATCAGTTGCCTCGCGAGCGCGGCCGAGCAAGGGCAAGTCGAGGAATATGGAATCTCGATGCTAAGTTCCACGTGGAACATATCGTTTTCCATCGACGCGCTCACGCAGACTGAATAGCTTTTCCATCCCGACAAAGGACTTATCAGCGCGGGCCTCCTCAACAGAAGCTCAGCGCTTAATTTCAAATATGCATTTTTTGCAAGGCCGCGGTGGGAATCAAGAAAGCTTTGCAGGAGCTGGCGCAACAGGGCCGGAGTCAGGCTTTCGCGTTCAAGTATTCCCAGTGCGAGATACAACCGTGACATGTGAATGCCGCGAGCATCGCCGTTATCCAGGCTCACACCGGCGTCAGCTCTTGCGCTGAGGCGTTGCCCGTCGAATACGACCGGCAGGGCGATGCCGTGCATGCCCACCCATTCAAGAGGCAGCGAAGTGTGGGACGTCTGGGCGCAGATATCCGGGAGCGTTAGCGCATTCATGAGCAAGTCCGTCGTGGAAATCGATTAGTTTATGTTATGTTATTACATCTAAATCGACCACGCCTTTTTGCCGAAGCAATCATATTGCTTGCCGTAAAGGGCGCTCGCTCAGTCTCCCCTTGAGGAATACCCGATGCCCAATCGACTCCCCGTTACGGTTCTTTCAGGCTTTCTCGGAGCCGGCAAAAGCACGCTGCTCAACTACGTACTGCGCAACCGTGAACATCTTCGGGTCGCTGTAATCGTCAACGACATGAGCGAGATCAACATCGACGGCAGCGATGTTCAGCGCGACGTCAGCCTGAATCGCGCTGAAGAAAAACTCGTGGAGATGAGCAACGGCTGCATCTGCTGCACGTTGCGCGAAGACTTGCTGGAAGAGGTGAGCAAGCTCGCCAAGGAAGGGCGTTTTGATTACTTGTTGATCGAGTCCACCGGTATTTCCGAGCCACTGCCCGTGGCCGAGACCTTCACTTTTCGCGACGACAGCGGACAGAGTCTGGCCGATATTGCCCGGCTCGACACCATGGTCACCGTCGTCGACGGTGTGAATTTCCTGCTCGACTACCAGGCTGCTGAAAGCCTCGCGTCTCGTGGCGAAACGTTGGGTACTGAGGATGAACGTTCCATCACTGACCTGCTGGTCGAACAAATTGAATTCGCCGACGTCATCCTGATCAGCAAGATCGATTTGATCGGCAGCCACGAGCGCCAAGAGCTGATGGCGATACTCCAGCGACTCAACTCACAGGCAGAGATCGTCCCCATGGTCATGGGTGAAATCCCGCTGCAGAAGATCCTCAACACCGGCCGGTTTGACTTCGACAAAGCCGCCCAGGCGCCGGGCTGGTTGCGTGAAATGCGCGGTGAACATGTGCCGGAGACCGATGAATACGGCATTGCCAGCACGGCCTACCGGGCCCGGCGACCCTTCCATCCGCAACGCTTTTTCGACTTTATCGACGGGCACTGGACCAACGGCAAGCTGCTGCGCTCGAAAGGTTACTTCTGGTTGGCGAGCAAGCACATGGATGCCGGAAGCTGGTCTCAGGCAGGTGGCTTGATGCGCCACGGGTTTGCCGGTCGCTGGTGGCGCTTCGTGCCGAAAAACCAATGGCCCGAGGACGCAGAAAGTACTGCAGCAATCATGAAAAACTGGACGCAGGCCACCGGCGATTGCCGGCAGGAGCTGGTGTTCATTGGTCAGAACATCGATTTTGAATTGCTTACCGCAGCGCTGGATAACTGCCTTCTGACAGATGCTGAGATGGCTTCAGGCGTGACGGCCTGGCTGCAGCTGCCTGACCCGTTTGGCCCTTGGCACGATGACGAAGCAGCTTAGGCTCTGCATCTGCCTCAGGGCTTGAGCCACGTACCCTGGCTCTGGCCTTCGCAAAACGGTTTCAAATAGGCTGCATCCGTGGCCACACCGTAATAGTGAATGTCCTGCCGGTACGGCATGTTGGCGACTTGCGCGTTGCTGCATACGCCAAAAGCGCCGGCAGGACACTCATCGACGTACTGCACTTCGACTTTCTGCCCGGGCAGGTTGGGCTGGCAGAAGCCATCGGCGAAGAGCTTCTGCGGTATGGTGCGGTTCTGTTGGCAGACCTTCACGTCGAGTCGTTCAGCTGTACTATGTACCACACATGCCTGAGCCAACACTTCGCCTGACATCAGCGCCAACAACAACGACAATCCCCTCAACCCCATTCTTGTCTCCTTAGATAACATCACCATGCTGCATAACATTCCCACACACGTTATTGCCGGGCCACTGGGCGCTGGTAAAACCAGCCTGATCAAAAATCTGCTGGCGCAGCGACCGCCGAATGAACGTTGGGCAGTGCTCATCAATGAGTTCGGCCAGATCGGGCTCGACGCTGCGTTGCTGACCCGGGATGACGAGGGTATCGCATTGGGAGAAGTGGCCGGTGGGTGTTTATGTTGCGTCAACGGTGCGCCGTTTCAGATCGGTCTTGGACGGTTGCTGCGCAAGGCGCGGCCTGAGCGTTTGTTTATCGAACCGTCGGGCCTCGGTCACCCGGCGCAGTTGCTGGCGCAGTTGAGCGAGGCGCCGTGGCTTGGTGTGTTGACCGTGCAGCCGTGTGTGTTGGTACTCGACGCTCAGGCACTTGCTGCCGGCAAACGCTTGCCAGCGGCGCAGCAGGAGGCGTTGAGCAGCGCAGGATTATTGTTGCTCAACAAGTCCGAAGGCCTCGACGAGTCCGCCCGCGAGCGAATCGCTTCACAATTACCTTCACTTCCTGTGGTTTGGACCCGCCAGGCCGCGCTGCCCCTGGAGAAACTTCCAGGATTCGGGACGAAAGCACTGGCGGGTGTGGATAACTTTGTTGTCCCCAAGGGTTTCGCCCGGATGCCTGCGGTCTGGCCCGACCCCTCGCTGCCAATTTGCTCAAGTCAGGCACAGGAGGGCGGTTGGAGCATTGGCTGGCGCTGGCATCCCGCGCAGGTTCTCGAGTCAGCGCGGATCGCTGAATGGCTTCAAAGTCTGCAATGGCGGCGCGCGAAGCTGGTGATTCACAGCAGTCAGGGTTGGGTCTCGGCGAATGCGCTGGATAATTCAGGCCTGGAATGGCGACCCAGTGAGTGGCGGAATGATTCGCGGATCGAATTGATCTTCAATGAACCGCAGGAAGTTGACGCCCTGCAGGCAGCGCTGCTCAATTGCCGTTCGGGTTGACCATTTGATTCAGGGCCGCCACTTGGTGTGTTCCTGCCGCCACTGACTCAACTCGATGATTTGCGCCCGGGGCTTCGCCACGTCGTCGACAACCGGCGTGTCGTCAAAAGGCATCGGGTAGGGTGCCAGTTCAATCTGCGCACTGTGTGCGCCGAACTGGGTAATAGTGCCAACATGGCGACTTTCGCCGGTCACCGTAAACTCGAAGTTATACACGCGGGCCAGCCGTCGACGGCCGTTGGCGTCTTTGATGAACGCGATTTTCTTCAGTGCGACGTTGCCGTCCAGCAGCTCGATGCCGAGTTTGCCGCAATGTTGCTTGACCCGCTCCAACGCCCGTTCGCGCAAGCCATGGTTGTGCCACAGCCACGCGCCGCCAGCGGCGAGCAGCATCAGCACGAAGATATTTCCGAGGGTCAGCATCAGCAGGGTGCTCCAACAAGATAGCGTCAGCTTAACTGCCTCGCCGGTGTGTCGTACAGGCTGCGTTTCGTCGCATACTGCGCGGCTTGAATTCCAACCGTTTGGCGGAACTGACGCATGAAACGAACGCCCCATCTGCTCGCCATCCAGTCCCACGTGGTGTTTGGTCACGCCGGTAACAGTGCGGCGGTTTTCCCGATGCAGCGGCTCGGGGTGAATGTCTGGCCGCTCAACACCGTGCAGTTCTCCAATCACACCCAGTATGGTCAGTGGAGCGGCGAAGTGCTGGCGCCGCAGCAGATTCCCGCGTTGATCGAAGGCATCGCCGCCATCGGCGAGCTGGGCAACTGCGACGCCGTGTTGTCCGGGTACCTCGGCAGTGCGGCTCAGGGCCGGGCGATCCTCATCGGTGTGGCGCGCATAAAGTCGACCAACCCCAACGCGCTGTATCTATGCGATCCGGTGATGGGTCACCCGGAAAAAGGCTGCAGCGTGCCGGCCGAAGTCAGCGATTTCCTCCTGGAGGAAGCCGCCGCCATGGCCGATTTCATGTGCCCGAACCAACTGGAGCTGGACAGCTTTACAGGACGCAAGCCGCAATCGCTGTTCGATTGCCTGGCGATGGCGCGCACCTTGTTGGCTCGAGGTCCGAAAGCGGTGCTGGTCAAGCATCTGGACTATCCCGGCAAACCGGCGGACGTCTTCGAAATGTTACTGGTGACGGGAGAGGGGAGCTGGCATCTGCGCCGCCCGCTGCTGGCGTTCCCGCGCCAGCCGGTGGGCGTCGGCGACCTGACTTCAGGGTTGTTTCTGGCGCGGGTGCTCTTGGGCGATAGCCTGGTGGCGGCTTTTGAGTTCGCAGCGGCGGCGGTGCATGAGGTGCTGCTCGAGACTCAGGCGTGCGCCAGCTACGAACTGCAATTGGTGCGAGCGCAGGATAGAATTGCGCATCCGCGAGTACGGTTCGAGGCGACTGCGATCAGCCTTTGAAGGCGGCGGCAAACCCATTCGCGAGCAAGCCCGCTCCCACATTTGATCTTCGTCGTGCACAAAGATGTGTCCACGGAAGATCCAGTGCGGGAGCGGGCTTGCTCGCGAAGACTCTTTAAAGAACACCGTCAGGCTATAAGACCAGCTCAGACGTCGCCCTTGATTTCCTGATAACGCTTTTCCAGTTCCTGGCGGATCTGCCGGCGCTGCTGAGCCTGGATGAAGCGGCGCTTGTCTTCACTATTCTGCGGCTGCAACGGAGGGACTGGCGCGGGTTTGCGCTGGTCATCCACCGCGACCATGGTGAAGAAACAACTGTTGGTGTGCCGCACCGAGCGCTCGCGGATGTTTTCGGTGACTACTTTGATGCCGACTTCCATGGACGTGTTGCCGGTGTAGTTGACCGAGGCCAGAAAGGTCACCAGTTCACCGACGTGAATCGGCTCACGGAAAATCACCTGATCCACCGACAGCGTCACCACGTAGCGACCTGCGTAACGGCTCGCGCAGGCGTAGGCGACTTCGTCGAGGTACTTGAGCAGGGTGCCGCCGTGAACATTGCCAGAGAAGTTGGCCATGTCGGGAGTCATCAATACTGTCATCGACAGCTGGGCGTTTCCGGGTTCCATAGCGTTCTCAAGGTTCAGGGCAGGTTCGGGAAATGTGCACCTCTGCGGGTGCCTGACGGGTCTTTGCAAACCACAGTTATCGGGACGCCGGGCATGACACTGCCGTCACGCTTAATCGATCTGTTTCCATATATTGCACTGCCTTTCTGCCGGAAGTCGCGGTGTTACCCTGCAAATGCTCGTATCAAGGGCGATTCCTACACGTAAACCGGATTTTTACTCTGCTCAGTCAGACATTTCCTGCGTTCGGCGACTGAGCTCTGTCCCCAAGGAGCCCCCACCATGCATGCCATCAGTTTTATTCAGGACCTGGCGGTAATCATGTTGGTTGCGGGTGTGGTGACGGTGCTGTTTCACCGCTTTAAACAACCGGTGGTTCTCGGCTATATCGTTGCAGGCTTCATTATCGGCCCCCATACCCCGCCCTTCGGCTTCATCCACGATGAAGAAACCATCAAGACACTCGCCGAGCTGGGGGTGATTTTCCTGATGTTCTGCCTGGGGCTTGAGTTCAGTTTGCGCAAGTTGTTCAAGGTCGGCGCCACGGCGTTTATCGCGGCGTTCCTGGAAATCGTGCTGATGATCTGGATCGGCTATGAAATCGGCCGCTGGTTTGACTGGAACACCATGGACTCGCTGTTCCTCGGCGCAATCCTGGCGATTTCCTCGACCACCATCATCGTCAAAGCGCTTAACGATTTGAAGATGAAAAACGAACGCTTCGCTCAGCTGATCTTCGGCGTGCTGATTGTTGAGGATATTCTTGGCATCGGCATCATCGCTTTGCTCTCGAGCATCGCCGTCAGCGGTACGGTGAGTTCCGGTGAAGTGTTTTCAACGGTCGGCAAACTGTCACTGTTCATGATCGTCGCCTTGGTCATCGGCATTCTGCTGGTGCCGCGCCTGTTGGCCTACGTGGCCAGATTCGATAGCAACGAGATGCTCCTGATCACGGTGTTGGGCCTGTGTTTTGGTTTCTGTCTGCTGGTAGTGAAACTTGAATACAGTATGGTGCTCGGCGCGTTCCTGATCGGCGCGATCATGGCCGAATCCCGTCAGCTATTGAAAATCGAAAGGTTGATCGAACCGGTTCGCGACCTGTTCAGCGCGATCTTCTTCGTCGCGATCGGGCTGATGCTCGATCCGATGATCCTGTTGGAATACGCCTGGCCCATCGCCGTGATCACTGTCGCCGTCGTACTCGGCAAGATAGTGTCCTGCGGCTTGGGTGCTTTTATCGCCGGCAATGATGGACGCACCTCATTGCGCGTAGGAATGGGCCTTTCGCAGATTGGCGAATTCTCCTTCATCATCGCGTCGCTGGGCATCACCCTGCAGGTCACCAGCAACTTTCTTTATCCGGTCGCAGTGGCGGTTTCCGTGCTGACCACTCTACTGACGCCCTACCTGATTCGGGCGGCCGATCCACTGTCGATCAAGCTTGCCGCCGTCGTGCCGAAACGGCTTGGACGCGTGTTGAGCATGTACGGCGAATGGCTGCGCAGCATTCAACCGCAGGGCGAGGGCGCGCTGCTGGCATCGATGATCAGGCGGATTTTGCTGCAGGTAGGGGTGAATCTGGCACTGGTGATTGCCATTTTCATCTGCGGTGCTTTTTTTGCCGAGCGTATGTCGGCATACATTCAGGACTGGATCAGCGACCCGAGCTGGCAGAAGGCGTTGATCTGGGGTGGCGCGCTGCTGCTGTCGCTGCCGTTCCTGATTGCGGCTTACCGCAAGCTCAAGGCGCTGTCGATGTTGCTGGCAGAGATGGGCGTGAAGCCGGAAATGGCGGGGCGCCATACGGAGCGGGTGCGTCGGGTGATCGCCGAAGTCATCCCGATCCTCTCGCTGCTGGTGATTTTCCTGCTTCTGGCAGCCTTGTCGGCGAGCATTTTGCCGACCAACGAGTTGCTGATGTTGATCGTGGTGGTGGCGGCTGCTGTAGCGGCGCTGCTGTGGCGCTGGTTCATCCGCGTGCACACGCGCATGCAAGTAGCGCTGTTGGAAACCCTTGATAATCACAAGGACTCCACAGGTCATTGATCCCACCTGTAGCAGCTGGCGCAGCCTGCGTCCGGCTGCGCAGCAGTCGTAAAAAGAGTCGACGAAGCATTTTTGGTTGAGCGGCTCAACCGGGTTTACGACTGCTTTGCAGCAGGACGCAGGCTGCGCCAGCTGCTACACAGTCGGAGCTTCGGTTTGCTCAGCTTTCCAGCCACACATCCCGCGCCCAGTGCCACACCGATTCCCAGGTCTCTTCAGCGATCAGCTCTTCTTCCGCCTGCCACAACACCACGGTGCCGTCTTCTTCGACGCAGTAGTAGTCGTCGCCGTCCTGGCAGATAGGGATAAG
Source organism: Pseudomonas sp. TMB3-21 (assembly GCF_054898145.1). Taxonomy (NCBI): domain Bacteria; kingdom Pseudomonadati; phylum Pseudomonadota; class Gammaproteobacteria; order Pseudomonadales; family Pseudomonadaceae; genus Pseudomonas; species Pseudomonas sp. TMB3-21. The sequence goes on from NZ_CM142718.1 coordinate 1,604,739, forward strand.
ACTACGATCAACGCCCACATCCCAGGCATTGGCAGCCACGTCCGGCAGATAAGTATGGGATTGCGGATCGGTGACGGTCACCGGTTCCAGGCTGCCGTAAACCACGTCACTGACCGTCAGCAGAAACTCCCTGAAGACAAACGGAATGTCGATGAACAGCTGTTCTTCGATTTCGACCAGAACGTCTTCGTCGGGCAACTCCAAGGGGACCGGTACTGGTTCGTTGGCTTCACGTAGTTGTTCGATGATTTCTTCCACGTCCGGGATCCTCTTGCTGTTGGCGCGGTTTGGTTGGGGCGGTTTATACAGTAGCTCGCAATAGATGCAACCGTGAAATAGAAAACCCCGGCCAAAGGCCGGGGCTTTTTATTGCGACACGTTTACTGCGGGTCGGTTCAGCCGTTCTGGCGGATACCGGCCACCAGCCAAGGCTGGTTCTCGCCTTGTGGACGTTCCATGTTCCAGCTTTCGCTGAATGCTTCGCCCTGGTCGAAACGCGACGTCTTCGACAGACCGCTGAAGGTCAGGGTTGCAATGGTCTTGTCCGCACGATCATCGACGCCGTCCAGCTGAACGCTGAGGTTATCAATGTAAGTGGACTGGAAACCGTCACCCAGATCAGCACGTTCGCGCTTGAGGAACTCAAGCAGTTGCGGGGTCACGAACTCGGAGATCTTGTCCATCTCGTTTGCGTCCCAATGCTGCTGCAGGGACTGGAAGTGGTTGCGGGCCGCTTCAATGAAGTTGTTCTCATTGAACCAGGCTGGCGCGTTGATCACCGGGCGAGCGGCAACAGGAGCGGCCGAACCGCCGAAGATCGAACCCATGCCTGCTGGCTTCTGCTCGAACACTTCACGCTGCATCGGTGCGCCGGCCGGCGCCAGATGCGCCTGCTGCTTGCGACGACGAGCGGCGATGAAACGGAAGACCAGGAAGGCGATGACCGCCATGATCAGGATATCGAAGATCTGCATGCCTTCGAAGCCGCCACCCATGAACATGGAAGCAAGAAGACCACCGGCAGCGATACCGGCGAGAGGGCCGAGCCAGCGCGAAGCGCCGCCGGCTTTGGCGGCAGCGCCAGCGGCACCGGCCGCACCGGCAGTGGCAGCAGCGCCACCGGCGGCAGAAGAAGGAGCCATTTGGCTGGTCTGGTGAGTCGGCGCAGCGCCGGAGCTCTTGCCGCCACCAAAGCGCTTGGCGTTGGCGTCGAGGCTCATCGTCAGGCCGATGCACAACGCCATGGCGATGCTAAGAAAACGTTTCATATAGGGAATTCCCATTTGTGGAAGGCACGCGCGCCATGTTGCACAGCTGAAGTGTTGCTGGCTAGCGGCAGAGTGTTTCGGGCTTTTGCCTGACAGCTGGGGTTCAGCTTCGGTCAGCGCTGTAAGGCCTGTTAACGTTGGTCTGTAGGACGAGTGATAAAGTTCTGTGGGAATGCGATCTTGCCGGAGCGAGCTGGCTCCCCTTCGGATCGTTCCCACGCTCTGCGTGGTAACGCCGCCATGGACGCTCTGCGTCCACTGTGACACAGAGCGTCATGATCAGGCCGTACTAAATTGCTTCCAGCTTGGCATAACCGAGCATCAACCACTTGCTGCCTTCGCTGAAATTCACCTGCACCCGAGCCTGAGCCCCGGCGCCCTCGAAGTTGAGGATGACACCGTCACCAAACACCGAGTGCCGCACAGCCTGGCCGAGGCTGAAGCCGGTGTCCGGGATTTCGCTGCCGCCAAACAGACTGCTGGAGCTCTGCTGCTGACCACCGCCAAAAGGGCGGCTGACGCTGTTGGACAAGCGCACTTCCTGAATCAGGCCTTTTGGCACTTCCCGTACGAAACGCGACACCTTGTTGTAGGTCTCGCTGCCATACAGGCGTCGGGTTTCCGCGTAAGTCATCACCAGGTTCTGCATGGCCCGGGTAATGCCGACGTAAGCAAGGCGACGTTCTTCTTCAAGACGGCCGGGTTCCTCCAGGCTCATCTTGTGCGGGAACAGACCTTCTTCCATGCCCACCAGGAACACGTAAGGGAATTCCAGGCCTTTGGCGCTGTGCAGGGTCATCAACTGAATGCTGTCTTCATGCTCTTCGGCCTGAGTATCTCCCGCCTCCAGAGAGGCATGACCGAGGAAAGCTGCCAATGGCGTGAGGTCTTCCTCTTCTTCAGCGTTCTCGAAGTTGCGCGCGGCACTGACCAGTTCCTCAAGGTTTTCCACCCGGGCCTGGCCTTTTTCGCCTTTTTCGGCCTGGTGATAGGCGATCAGGCCTGACTGCTCGATGACGGTCTGTGTCATCAAATGCAGTGGCATCTCCATGCACTTGGCGGCGAGGTTCTCTATCAGCTCCACAAACGCCCCGAGGGCGCCGGCGGCGCGGCCGGTCAAACCTTTATTGGCCACCAGCTGGCACATGGCTTCCCACATCGAGACGTGGCTATGGCGCGCATGTTCACGTATCGCTTCCACGGTTTTCTCGCCGATGCCGCGTGCCGGAACGTTAATCACCCGTTCCAGGGCCGCATCGTTGCCACGACCTTCGAGCAACCGCAGATAGGCCATGGCGTTCTTGATTTCTGCCCGTTCGAAGAAGCGTTGACCGCCGTAAATGCGATACGGGATACGTTCACGCAGCAAGGCTTCTTCTAAAACGCGCGATTGCGCGTTGGAACGGTACAAAATTGCGATATCACTGCGGGCGAGGCCGGTTTTCAGCGCACTTTCGATGGTTTCCACCACGTAGCGCGCTTCATCGTGTTCGTTGAAGGCAGCATAAAGATTGATCGCTTCGCCTTCACCGCCGTCGGTCCACAGCTCTTTACCCATGCGCCCGGTATTGTTGGCGATCAGGGCGTTAGCCGCCTTGAGAATGCCGGCGGTGGAGCGATAGTTCTGCTCCAGACGAATCACTTCAGCATCCGGGAAATCATCGGAATACTGATAGATGTTTTCGATTTTCGCGCCACGCCAGCCGTAGATCGACTGGTCGTCATCGCCGACCACCATCAAGCTGTCGCCACCCTTGGCCAGCAGACGCAGCCAGGCGTACTGCACGGCGTTGGTGTCCTGGAACTCGTCCACCAGAATGTGCCGGAAGCGTTTCTGATAGTGCGCGAGCAGCCCGGGGTTGTCGCGCCACAGGTCGAGGGCACGCAGCAGCAGCTCGGAAAAATCGATCACACCTGCGCGCGCGCACGCAGCCTCATAGGCTTCGTAAATGCTGCGCATGGTCGACAGAAACAGATCGCCGCTGGCCTGAATGTGCTGCGGTCGCAGGCCTTCGTCTTTCTGCCCGTTGATGAACCACTGCGCCTGACGGACCGGCCAGCGTTGCTCGTCCAGTCCCAGTTCACGGATCACACGCTTGACCAGCCGTTGCTGATCGTCGCTGTCGAGAATCTGGAAAGTCTGGCTCAGGCCGGCTTCCTGCCAGTGCGCCCGCAGCAAGCGGTGCGCCAGGCCGTGGAATGTGCCGACCCACATGCCGGCCGGATTGATCCCCATCAACTGCTCGATGCGATGGCGCATCTCGGCAGCGGCCTTGTTGGTGAACGTCACCGACAAGACCGAATGGGGCGACGCGTTCTCGACCTGGATCAACCAGGCGATACGGTGCACCAGCACTCGGGTTTTACCGGAACCAGCACCGGCCAGGACCAACTGACGACCCACGGCGGCGGCTACGGCCTGACGTTGGGCATCGTTGAGGGAGTTCAGCAGAAGGGAGAGATCATCGCGCATCGGGGCATTCTAGGGGGCCGCAGCACACCGGGCAAACATCGCTTTGCTTTAGCCGATGAAAGATACATGCGGGACGACCGGTCAGTCACCGGCCACAGGCATTGGCGGGGTTAGCCTGCAGGGTTTTTGGCGGGTAAACGCAGCCTGGGCTTTCGTCGAATATATGCTCGGGGGCTGTTTGGTAAGGCCATTGGCTTGTGTATGCTCCGTCCACGTTTCGGGCTCATGCTCATCATGATAAGAACAAGAACCACGCCTATGACCGTCAGCTTCGACCTGTCGGGCCCCACTGTGGAGCCTCGGGTTATTCGCAAACAGTACGCCATGGAGATGGCGGTCGAACGCACGCGCTTGCTGTATCAGGGCTCGCTGCTGCCGACGCTGTTCATGCTGATCAATGGTCTGGTGTGTGCGTGGCTGCTGTGGAGCCCGCAGCGCTACTTTGTGCTGAGTGTCTGGCTCGTGTGGTTGCTGTCGTTGGTGGCGCTTCGGGTGATTCAGGTAGCGGCGTTCGATTCGGCCATCCCCAACCGTCAGGCCCATCCGGTCTGGCGACGCATGTTTTTGCTGGGCTCGGCCATGACCGGTCTGACGTTGGCCGGGGCGGGTATCGCACTGATCCCCGTCGACAATTTCATGCAACAGGCCTGGGTATTCGGCCTGATCGGCGCAGCGGCCCTGTCGGCCAGCGTGGCCTATGCCGTCAGTTTGCCGGCCTTCCTGTCCTTCACCTTGCCCTGTCTCTTGCCGGCGATTGCCTATCAGTTCTGGGGCGGTGACCAACAAGGGCAGGGTTGGGGCTGGTTTGGTCTGATTTTGCTGGGATCCCTGAGCGTAGTGGCCTGGCAGGTCAATAGGTTGATTGACCGTGAGTTGCTGCGACGCTTCCAGAATCAGTCCTTGATCGAGCACTTGCGCAAAGCCCAAAGCTGCAGCGATCAGCTCAACCAGGCGCTGGCCAAGGAAATCGAGCAGCGTCGCCGGGCCGAGGAGGAACTGCTCGGTATTCAGGTCGGCCTCCAGGACCACGTCGCCCAGCGTAGCCTGGAACTCGATGCGGCTACTCAGGCCCTGAGCAAAAGTGAAGCGCGCCTTGCGCTCGCGTTGAAAGCCAGCGAGCTGGGCCTCTGGGACTGGAACCTGCAGACCGACGAAGTTCACCACACACAGATTCAGGAATTGTTCGGCCTGGCGCCGGAATTCGTCACGGCCATGCTGCGCCACCTCAAGCCGCGTCTGCACCCCGACGATGTACCGGCGCTCAAGCGCGCGCTGGTCGAGCATTTGAAGGGCCGCAGCGAGGATTATCAGATCGAGTACCGCGTGCGCCATGGCGACGGCCACTGGGTGTGGATAGAGGACCGTGGTCGAGCAGTCGAGCGCAGCGAAAACGGCCGGGTCATCCGCATGGTCGGCACGCGCCGCGATATCAGCGTCAGCAAGGCGCTGGAGGAGCAACGGCAACTGGCCGCCACCGTTTTCGAAGCCGCCAGTGAAGGCATCGTGATCTTCGATCCGGATTACGCGCTGATCGCAATCAACCAGGCGTTTAGCCGCGTCACCGGCTACGACGTCGAAGACATGCTGGGGCGCAACGTCGTCGAGTTGCCGTGCAGTCGCGATGCCCGCCGGCATTACGCGGCCATTCATCAGGCGCTGGAACAACATGGCAGCTGGCAGGGCGAGCTGATCGAAACACGCAAGAATGGCGAGCTGTACCCACAATGGCTGCAACTGAACGCGGTTCGCGACACCCGGGGAAATGTCAGCCACATCGTCGGATTTTTCGCCGATCTGTCGGCACGGCGTGAGTCCGAAGAGCGCATGCGATACCTGACGCACTATGACGAACTGACCGGGCTGGCCAATCGATCGCTGTTTCGCGAACGGTTGCACGAAGCCCATCAGCGCATGCGTCAGGGCGGCCGCAGCCTGGCGTTACTGCACATCAATCTGGATCGCTTCAAGTTGCTCAACGACAGCCTCGGTCATGACGTTGCCGATCAACTGTTGCAGAAGCTGGCCCGGCGCCTGATCAATGCGGTGCCTGAGGCTGACACCATCGCGCGGTTGTCCGGTGATGAGTTTGCCGTGCTGTTCGACAGCTACGGCAACCTGTCGAGTCTGGCGCGGGTGGCGACTCGCCTGTCGACCAAGCTGCGCCTGCCGGTGACTGTCGAAGGCCACGAGCTGGTGGTCAGTGCGTCAATGGGCATCAGCATGTTGCCGGACAACGCACGGGAGATCTCCGCGCTGGTCAGCCAGGCCAACATCGCCATGCAACACGCCAAACACTTGGGCGGCAACAATTTCCAGTTCTACACCGACAGCCTGCAAGCCAGCACCCTCGAGCGTCTGCAGCTGGAAAACCAGTTGCGCAAAGCGATCGAAGAGAAGCAGCTGAAAGTGTTTTATCAACCGAAGCTGTGTCTCGCCACGGGTCGGTTGAACGCGGCCGAGGCGCTGGTGCGCTGGGATCATCCGGTGATGGGCAGTGTGCCGCCGGGAGAATTCATCGGGCTGGCAGAGGAAACCGGGCTGATCGGCCCCATCGGCGAATTTGTCCTGCGTCAGGCTTGCTGGCAAGCCTGCGAATGGCAGCGCCAGGGTCTTGAGCCGATCCGCGTGTCGGTGAACCTGTCCGTGCATCAACTGCGGCAGGGCAAATTGGTCAGCTTGGTGCGTCAGGTGCTGGAAGAAACCGGGCTGGCGCCGCAATACCTCGAACTGGAGCTCACGGAAAGCCAGTTGCTGGACAGCGTCGAGCACATCATTGCGACGTTCCAGCAGTTACGCAATCTGGGCGTGAAGCTGGCGATCGACGATTTTGGCACTGGCTATTCGTCGCTCAGCTATCTGAAGCGGATTCCGGTAGATTACGTGAAAATTGATCAGGCGTTTATTCGCGGGCTGGGCGAAGGCAGTGAGGATGCGGCCATCACTCGGGCGATCATTGCGATGGCTCACGGCTTGTCGTTGAAGGTCGTTGCCGAGGGTGTGGAAAGGCCGGAGCAGCTGGCGTTTCTGAAGGCCGAGCACTGCGATGAAGTTCAGGGCTACCTGGTGAGTCGGCCGGTCGAGGCGGATGATTTGGCAAGTTTGCTGCGAGAGCAACCCGGGAACTGACAATACTGCGAGTTAAAGCCTCCCCGCCAGTTGGTGGGAAGGCAATGGCGGTTAGTTAGTAACGTCAACTTTGTCGATGTGATGAACTAGTTTGCCTTTATAGAAGATACTTACACCGGAGACGTTAGAGTCGCCCGGTACTTTGTATTCGACTAGTTTTTCCGTCACTACTTGCAAAGCTACTTCACTGGAAGTTTCAAGTTTCAACTCCAAGCGCAGATCGAAAGATTTGTCCTGGATCGGGCAGAAAACCAGGGTTGGCGTAATGCCCGGGTTCGCTACGGTTACAATCCCGGTCGTACGGAAAAAAGCGTCGCCGGGCATGCGATTGATTTGTGCAGCCCAGTTTTTGGTTTTAATACTCATAAGGTGTAGCTCCATAATTAAGTTGATTGCGTCCTGCAGGTGTAGTCTAACTGAAGCAACTTCCATGTTGTGAAAGTTTTACCGTTCCAATTGTAAAGCCGTGTGTTGTAAGTTTCGGGTGTAGAGTTTTAGTCTGACTTGATAATAGGTAGTTAGTTTGTTTGAAGCGTTGATGCCGGATAAGCGCGAGGTGCCTCCCTGGATACTGCTCCGTTGCGCTACATGAGGGCCCGCGCACGGCGGCTCTAGGGATTGGTTACGTATTGAGCAGGCAAAATGCCGATTCATGTAGTATAACTACAAGCGTGCTACATCCCCGGCACCTGCCAATAACAAAGAGTCCAACCCTTGAATCTGCTGCAACACATCGCCCAGTCACGCCACCTGTTACGCAAGTCGGAGCTCAAGGTCGCCGACCACGTGCTGCTTGATCCGGCGGCGGTGATGCACAGCTCCATGGCCGACCTCGCTCACAGCGTGGGCATCAGCGAACCGACCATCGTGCGTTTTTGTCGCGCCATCGGTTGCTCCGGTTTTCAGGACCTGAAACTGAAGCTGGCGCAAAGCCTCGCGGCCGGTGCGAGCTTCGGCCAGTTTGCGATCCATGAAGACGATTCGGTCGCCGACTACAGCCTGAAGATTTTCGACACCACGCTGCATACCCTGATGGAGGTCCGCGAGCGGCTCGATCCGGTGGAGTTGCAGCGCGCCGTTACGCTCATGTCTCAGGCGCAACGCGTCGAATTTTATGGCTTTGGCGCCTCTGGAGCGGTAGCGGCGGACGCCCAGCACAAATTCTTCCGGCTGTTGCTGACCGCTGCGGCGTATTCCGATCCGCACATGCAGGCGATGTCGGCAGTGACGCTGAAACCGACCGACGTGGCGATCTGTATCTCCCAGTCCGGGCGCTCCAAGGACCTGCTGATCACCGCCAATCTGGTACGCGAAAGCGGCGCCTCGCTGATCACGCTGTGCCCGAGCCAGACGCCGCTGGCCGAGTTGTCCACTGTCAATCTTGCGATCGATGTGCACGAAGACACTGAAATCTATACGCCGTTGACGTCGCGGATTGCTCACTTGGTGGTAATCGACGTGTTGGCGATGGGTGTGGCCATGGCGCGCGGGCCGAGCCTGGTCAATCACCTGAAGAGTGTGAAGCGCAGCCTGCGCAGTTTGCGTTTGTCGCCCAAATCGGTGAAAGCGCTGGATGACTGACGTGTGACGAGACAGTTACTGTGGCGAGGGGGCTTGCCCCCGTTGGGTTGCGCAGCAGCCCCAGAGATTATGCGACTGCTGCGCAGCCGAACGGGGGCAAGCCCCTCGCCACAATAAATATCGCCATGGCAAAAACATTCATCTGTCTGTAACTCACCCGCTACCAAACCGTCATCTCCAGCGCCTATCTTGAAACTCCCGTAATCGCCTTGGGAGACTCGAAATGGCCCAGCCCTACGAAGAACGCAACAGCGCTGTCAAAACCCGTCGTCAGCAGGAAGATCAGCGCCGCATGGAGTTTCGCCGCGCGATCGAAGATCGTTGCGAACGCCGCCAGCTGCTGGCCGAGATCGGCGATTACCCTGACGATCTGCAACTCAATTACTGGCAGGCAGCACCGGTAACTTCCCGTCGAAGCGCTCAACCAGCGCGCTGATCTGCACGCGTTCGCTGCGGATAAACGCCAGGAACGCATGCGCGACCGGTGACAGCCGCTTCGCCTTGGCTTGCACCAGGCACCAGCTGCGATACAACGGCAGCTCTTCGACCGGCAGCTCAATCAGCGCGCCGGTCGCCAACTCAAGGTTCAGGGCGTGGCGCGTCAGAAGCGCCAGGCCCAGACCCGCCAGCACACATTCACGTTGCGCCTCCGCCGATGCGACCTCTTGGGTCTGGGTGAAGTGCACGCGCTTTTCCTTGAAATATTCTTCGCAGGCCAACCTTGTGCCGGAGCCCGGTTCACGCAGCAGCAACGTATAGGGTTCCAGATCCTGCAGGCGCAACGGTCCCATGTGGCTGAGCGGATGATCCGGCGGCGCTACGGCGATGATCGGGTTATTGAGAAATGGCAAAAATTCGAGCCCCATGTCCTGCGGCACCATCGACATGATCACCAGATCGTCGCGATTGTCAGAGAGCCGCCGGATGACCTGTCCGCGATTGACCACGGTCAGATGCAGGTTCACTTCCGGGTGCTGGCGTTTGAAGGCAGCAAACAGATGTGGGACGAAATACTTGGCACTGGATTCGACCGCCAGTTTCAATTGACCCTGTAACGAACCCTGCATGTCCGACAACTGCATGTCGAGATTTTCGAGGCGCCCGAAAATGTCTCGGCTCGCACGCTGCAGGGCTTCCGCCGCTTCGGTCATGTAGAGTTTTTTGCCCACATAATCGAACAATGGCTGACCGATCAGCTCTTCGAGTTGACGAATCTGCAAGCTGACGGCAGGTTGTGTCAGCGACATTTCTTCGGCTGCACGGCTATAAGACCTCAGATCACAGACCTCATTGAAGATCTGTAATTGACGCAATGTCATACGCATCAAGGACTTACGCATATTTGGAGGCTTCCGAACCAGTCTGGTGCGTCGACTATAAGTCTTTACTTATGGCTGACCCAATTATTATTCATTTTTGTTAATCCCTTGTGAGGGCTAGTGTGGAGCTGCGACTAAATCGAAACATTTAGTCACGCGTCGACCTGGTCTAGCAGGTCGTGGGTGCCACCGGCTCAAGGGAAACTCCAAGTGATAACAAAGATCCTGATCGCCAACCGTGGTGAGATTGCCGTACGAATCGTGCGCGCCTGCGCCGAGATGGGCATTCGCTCGGTCGCGGTTTTTTCTGACGCCGACCGCCATGCCCTGCACGTGAAGCGTGCGGACGAAGCCCACAGCATCGGTGCCGACCCGTTGGCCGGTTACCTGAACCCGCGCAAACTGGTGAACCTGGCCGTGGAAACCGGCTGCGATGCGTTGCACCCCGGCTACGGATTCCTTTCGGAAAACGCCGAGCTTGCAGACATTTGTGCCGAGCGCGGCATCAAGTTCATTGGTCCATCGGCAGAAGTGATTCGCCGGATGGGCGACAAGACCGAAGCGCGCCGCAGCATGATCAAGGCGGGCGTGCCGGTCACACCGGGCACTGAAGGCAACGTCGCAGGAATCGAAGAGGCATTGGTTGAGGGCGATCGCATCGGTTATCCGGTGATGCTCAAAGCCACCTCGGGTGGCGGCGGCCGCGGCATTCGTCGTTGCAACAGCCGCGAAGAACTCGAACAAGCCTTCCCTCGGGTCATTTCCGAAGCCACCAAGGCATTTGGATCGGCGGAAGTGTTCCTCGAAAAATGCATCGTCAATCCCAAACACATTGAAGCGCAGATCCTCGGCGACAGCTTCGGCAACGTGGTGCACCTGTTCGAGCGCGATTGCTCGATCCAGCGCCGCAATCAGAAGCTGATCGAGATTGCCCCGAGCCCGCAACTGACTCCGGAACAGCGCGCCTACATCGGCGACCTGTCGGTGCGTGCGGCCAAGGCTGTCGGCTACGAGAACGCCGGCACCGTGGAGTTCCTGCTCGCCGAGGGCGAGGTGTACTTCATGGAGATGAATACGCGGGTGCAGGTGGAGCACACCATCACAGAAGAAATCACCGGCATCGACATCGTCCGTGAGCAGATCCGCATCGCTTCCGGCCTGCCACTTTCAGTGAAACAGGAAGACATTCAGCACCGTGGTTTCGCCTTGCAGTTCCGGATCAATGCTGAAGACCCGAAAAACAACTTCCTGCCGAGCTTCGGCAAGATCACCCGTTATTACGCGCCCGGCGGCCCTGGCGTGCGCACCGATACCGCGATCTATACCGGCTACACCATTCCGCCGTTCTACGACTCCATGTGCTTGAAACTGGTGGTCTGGGCACTGACTTGGGAAGAGGCAATGGACCGTGGCTTGCGCGCCCTCGACGACATGCGTCTGCAAGGGGTCAAGACCACCGCCGCGTATTACCAGGAAATCCTGCGCAACCCGGAATTCCGTAGCGGTCAGTTCAACACCAGCTTCGTTGAAGCCCACCCTGAACTGACCAACTACTCGATCAAGCGCAAACCCGAAGAGCTGGCCCTGGCCATCGCCGCCGCCATCGCCGCCCACGCAGGCCTGTGAGGAATAACAAAATGTCCAAGAAAATCCACGTCACCGACACTATCCTGCGCGACGCCCACCAATCGCTGCTCGCCACCCGCATGCGCACCGAAGACATGCTGCCGATCTGCGACAAGCTCGACAAAGTCGGCTACTGGTCGCTGGAATGCTGGGGCGGCGCGACGTTTGATGCCTGCGTCCGGTTCCTGAAAGAAGACCCGTGGGAGCGCCTGCGCCAATTGCGCGCCGCACTGCCTAACACGCGTTTGCAAATGCTCCTGCGCGGCCAGAATCTGCTTGGCTATCGCCATTACAGCGACGACGTGGTCAAGGCTTTCGTCGCCAAGGCAGCAGTCAACGGCATCGACGTGTTCCGTATTTTCGATGCGATGAACGACGTGCGTAACCTGCGTGTTGCCATCGAAGCGGTGAAAGCGTCCGGCAAACATGCTCAAGGCACCATCGCTTACACCACCAGCCCGGTTCACACCATCGACGCGTTCGTGGCGCAGGCCAAACAAATGGAAGCCATGGGCTGCGACTCCGTTGCGATCAAGGACATGGCCGGCCTGCTGACCCCGTACGCCACCGGTGAGTTGGTCAGGGCTCTGAAAAGCGAGCAGTCGCTGCCGGTGTTCATTCATTCCCACGACACCGCCGGCCTGGCCACCATGTGCCAGCTCAAAGCTATCGAGAACGGCGCCGATCACATCGACACCGCCATCTCCAGCTTCGCTTCCGGCACCAGTCACCCAGGCACCGAGTCGATGGTCGCGGCCCTCAAAGGCAGCGAATTCGACACCGGCCTGAACCTGGAACTGCTTCAGGAGATTGGCTTGTATTTCTACGCCGTGCGCAAGAAGTATCACCAGTTCGAAAGCGAGTTCACCGCCGTCGACACCCGCGTGCAAGTCAACCAGGTACCGGGCGGGATGATTTCCAACCTGGCCAACCAGTTGAAAGAGCAGGGCGCCTTGAACCGCATGAGCGAAGTGCTCGCGGAAATTCCGCGTGTTCGCGAAGACCTCGGCTTCCCGCCGTTGGTGACCCCGACCTCGCAGATCGTCGGCACCCAGGCATTTTTCAACGTGTTGGCCGGCGAGCGTTACAAGACCATTACCAACGAAGTGAAGCTTTATCTGCAGGGCGGCTACGGCAAGGCGCCGGGCACGGTGAATGAAAAACTGCGTCGTCAGGCGATAGGTAGCGAAGAGGTGATCGACGTCCGTCCGGCGGATCTGCTCAAGCCGGAAATGACCAAGCTGCGTGCCGACATCGGCGCCTTGGCCAAGTCGGAAGAGGACGTGCTGACTTACGCCATGTTCCCGGACATCGGGCGTAAATTCCTTGAAGAGCGTGCTGCCGGCACGCTGACCCCTGAAGTGCTGTTGCCGATTCCGGAAGCCGGCGCGGTGACCTCCGCCAGTGGCGAAGGCGTCCCGACCGAATTTGTCATCGACGTCCACGGTGAAACCTACCGCGTCGATATCACCGGTGTTGGCGTCAAGGCTGAGGGCAAGCGCCACTTCTATCTGTCCATCGACGGCATGCCGGAAGAAGTGGTGTTCGAGCCACTCAACGAGTTTGTCAGCGGCGGCAGCAGCAAGCGCAAGCAAGCCACTGCACCGGGCCACGTCAGCACGACCATGCCGGGGAACATCGTCGATGTGCTGGTCAGCGAGGGCGACATGGTCAAGGCTGGCCAGGCTGTACTGATCACCGAAGCCATGAAAATGGAAACCGAAGTGCAGGCCGCCATCGCTGGCAAAGTCACCGCCATTCACGTGGCCAAAGGCGACCGGGTCAACCCGGGCGAGATCCTGATCGAGATCGAAGGCTGAGTTAACAGCCTCGATACACCGCTTTAAACCTCGGGGGGGCATGTGCTCCCCTTTTTTTTCGCCCGCGGTTTGTGGAGGACCGGTTAGAAGCTCATCCGCCACTGGCCCGTGACACCCTGGTTTCGACTGTCTGTGCCGACTTCGCCGTTGAGCCCAATGCCAAGCGAATGGCTTGCCGATACAGCCAGATCCAGCCCGGCATCCACCAGCAAGCTGTTGCGATCGAGCGCCGCACCCGAGACCGTGAAGTCACGGCTGCCCGTAACCAGCCGCTGGCGCGTCTGATTGTCGAGCTCGCCATAGGTGTGCTTCCAGCCGGCACTCATCCGTGGAGTCAGCTGCATGCCGTTATCCAGTATGTTGAGCTTCGCCAGACGCAGGCCGAAGGTGCTGCTGATGTTGTCCCGCGTTTGACCATGGATCTGCAGAGCGGCGGCCCCGCCTTTTTCTGTGTAACTGTCGCGCTGATAACGTTGGTAGCCGATGCCGGCAAATGGCTCGACACTGGTGCTGGCAATGTCCAATTTGTAACCCAGTTCAGCGAATGCCTGTTGGGTGTTGGCGTCGTAACTGCCCTTCAGACGATCGCTGAAACCGTTGAAGGCAACGCGACGTTTGGTGGCTGCGTCGTGCTTGCTGTAAGCGGCGCCGAGGCGCAGCGAGACAGGCCCGCTTTGGCGCAGCGCGTAAGCACCCAAGTGCCAGCTGTCGAGATCACCATCGAGTCCACGGCTGTCCAGACGCGTGTCGGATTTACCGCCGATCATCCCCAGGCGCCATGCTTCGCCGACGCTCCAGTCCGCCCCCAACACCAGACCTCTGCTGGAATGCTTCAAGGCGTCCCTGTCGCGGTCGAGTGTGCCGCCATGGCCCAGGGCTTGCAGCCAGACTCTGCCGGTGTCTTCGCTGCCGGCGGCGAGACGTGGTGCATTGCGCGCGCCGAAATTATTAGAGGTTCGGTCAAGTTGGCGCATGGCCGAGAGCATGGACGCTCCGATGGGAGCGTCGCTGTTGAGGGTGGCTTTGGCGAGATTGGCGGTATTGCCGCCGGCCAGTTGTTCGAGTGCACGGGAGGCGGTGAGTTTGTCGCTGCGGAGCAGGGCGGCGATTGCGGCATTTTTGGCTGTGGCGATTGGCTTCGGTGTGGCGGCAGTGGGGTTGGCAGCGGTAGCAACGGATGTGGGTTGAGCTGCGACGGGTTGAACAACGACGGGCTGAGCGACGGCGGCTTGCGCTGCGGCTTCAGCGGACGGTTCAGCGGTGGCAGGGGCGCTTATGACGACAGCGGGCGCATCTGCGGTGACATCCTGAGATGCTTCGACGATTACCGTCTGTGCAATTACTACGGCAGGCAAGACAGGTTGATCCGGTTCGATAACGGGTGTTTGCACAGCCACAATGGCGGGGGTGTCGTCGGTAGGTAAAATCGGCAATTCGACGATGTTTAACGTATTTTCAGGCACTTCCTGGACTTGAGCCGCATGAGTCGGCTCTTCGATATTTTCACCTAACTCACGTGCGTTATCGGAGGTAGCCATGCTTTCGATGGGGACGTCGTTACGTACAAAAGTCAGCTGCACTGCCGCGCCTGGGTAGGTAATCTCGTGTTTAAGGTAAGCCAGATCATTAACGACTTTTCCGAACTTACCCTCTAATTGTTCCGCTTCCAGAATCTTGTGCTGGCTTGCCAGCGATAAGTCTTTGGGAGCGGTAATGTTCAACGTGGCGCCACCGAGACGGGCGGTACCGTCGACCTGCATCGTGCTACTTGAACCGTCGGCACCCACCTCGTAAATCAGTACTGCGGATTTTGTCATGTTCAAGTCACCCTTAACCGTGGGAGCGCCGTTCACCCCACCCACATGAACCTTGCCATTTACCTCCATTGAGCCTGCATCGCCATCGCCTGCGTACACGCCTTTTTTATCCACGATAACGGCGCCGGCGATTGTGCCTTTGTTGATCAGTGCACCTTGAACCAACGCGAGTCCGGCAAGATTACCCTCGTTGATCAAGGTCGCTTTTGGACGTACCAGAACACCGGTGGCGAAATCGCCAGAGCTTTTCACCGTCCAGGTGTTGCGTTTGACCTCCAGTCCTTCGAAGTTGCGACTGTCGTCCAGCGTTCCTCCGGTCGTGGTATCGAGCTGCAGAAAATTATCACCGCCGCCGCCGTCTATGAACCCGGTGATGCTCCCTTTGGCTGCAACTGTTACCAAATGGTTTTCTTCTCCGAAGGTCCGGTTTTCACCCTCTGCTGGTTTATTGATCGACAATGAAACAGTGTCGGCATGTTTGATGAACTCATCCAGTTGCCCCAAGAGCTGTTCTGGAGTTACGGCAGCGGAAACGGTATCGCTTGGCATCTCTTGAGCCAGCGAAAAATCAGCACAACCCACCCCCAGCGCGATCGCCAGAGCAAGATGATGGGGACGGTATTTATGTTGAACGGGCATCGAATTTGGCCTCTGTGGACAGGAGGCCAAACTCTAAAAGAAGGCGTTTTGCGCTGATGTCAGCCGGTTCTGTGACCCGCGCAGGCTTTGTCGAACTGTTTTGCAGAAAAAGTGCAGGTTGCGGCGCGACGATGGTTTTTACTGATGATGGAGCGCAGCAATTACCTACGCCCCATCAACGCATGAGCACTTTTCGTACAATCAAAAACTCATTTGCCACTGCCCGATCAACCCGTGATTGCGGCTGTTGCTGCCGAGCTCACCGCTGTAGCCGACGCCCACCGAATGGCGTGCCGAAATGGCCAGATCGACTCCGGCCTCCAGCACCAGGCTGTCTCGATCCAGTGAGCTGCCGTCCACGCTGAACGCTGTGCCGCCGACCACAAACGCCTGACGCGTCGAATTGCTGACATCGCCATACGTATGCTTCCAGCCGGCCGTCATGCGCGGGGTCAGGCTCATGCCATTCTCAAGGGTGCTCAGGTGCGCCAGCCGTACGCCGAAGGTGCTGTTGAAGTTGTCCTGGGTTTGCCCGTCGACCTGCAACGCAGCAGATCCACCTTTTTCCTGATAGCTGTCGCGGTGGTACCGCTGGTAGCCGAGGCTGGCGAAGGGTTCTGCGCTGAGGCGGCCGCTGCCCATCGCATAACCGAGCTCGGCAAAGGCTTGCTGGCTGTCGGCGTCGTAATCGCCCTTCGGCCGATCGCTGAAACCGTTGAAGGCGACCGTGCGCTTGCTTTCACCCTGATGACCGCTCCAGGCGGCACCCAGACGCAAGGCATACGGGCCGCTCTGACGCAGGGCGTAAACGCCGGCATGCCAGCTCTCGACGTTGCCATCGACACCTGTGGCGTCCAGATCTGTCTTCGAATAACCGCCGAGCACCCCGAGACGCCATTGCGGATCGAGTGCCCAATCGGCCCCAATCACGCTGCCTTTTGTGCGCTGTTCCAGACCGCTGCTGCCGTGTTCCCCATTAAGCTTGCCGTAGCCACCAATGCCTTGCAGCCAGAGCCGACCCCGAGCGTTGGGATCGTTGAGGTTGCGCGCGTCGGAGGGTACGCCGGTGGCTGCGAGCATTGGCGTGTCGTGTTGATCGAGGCCTGCCAGCAAACCTGAGCCGGTACTCATCTGCTGCATCGCCGAGAGCATGCTGCCACCGATCTGGCTGCTCGCACTCAGTGTTGCGCTGGTCAGGTTGGCGTTGCTCGCGCCGGCCAATTGTTCGATTGCGTTGCCGGCGGTGGCACTGGTGGTATTGAGCAACGCGTTATAGAGCGCATTGTTCTTGCTCATCGACGCCAGGCTGTTCGCCGCACTGCTGCCGTTGGCGGTGTTAGCGAATTGGTTGAAGGCGATGTCGTTGCGCGTATAAGTCAGGTCGACCTCGGTGGGCGTGTAGGCGAGGGTCGGCGTGAGGAACGCGTAATCGCTGGTGACACTGCCGAAAGTGCCGTCGATGCTCGCGGCTTGCAGCACGGTGTAGCGGCTCTGCCACGGCCAGGTTCCGCTGCCCGGATTCACCGCCAGTGTTGCGCCATTCAGGCTGGCAACGCCGCCCACCTGAATCGGTGCGCTGCTGCCGTCGGCGTTGACGCCATAGGCCAGGGTCGAGCCGCTGCCCATGGTCAGGTCACCGACCACCGTCGCCGTGCCCAGCCGGGTATCGGTGCGCAGGGTGCCATTGACCAGAAGATTGCCCACCGACCCGCCGCCGGCGTACACGCCGCCCGAGTCGACAGTCAGATCGCCGGCAACCCCGCCCTGATTGATCAGGGTCGCGCCATTACGCACCGCGCCGCCGTCACTGAAGTCGCCTTGGCCGGTGAGTGTCCATGCGCCTTGGCTAACCTCCAGCCATTCGAAATGTCGGCTGGCCGCAAAACTGCCGCCGGCCGAGTCAGCCATCACCACGCGATCGTATCCTGTGCCACCGTCGACCACGCCGACAAAGCGGCTGCCGCTACGCAATGCAAGCTCGTCGTCGCCAGCGCCAAGATCCAGTGCCAGGCCGCTGCTGCCACTGATCGTGCCGCCGTTGATGACGCGGTCGTCGTACTCGCCCACCAGCTTCACGCCGAAGCCGTCGAGGCCCTGAATGGTGCCGAAGTTTTCCAGTGTGGTCGCTGCCATGCTCGCGCCGCCGCTGCCGTCATCGACCAGGATCGCACTGGTGGCGCCGCTGATCAGCGCGTCCTTGGCGTTCAATACGTAACCACCGCCCAGGGCGATGCCTTCGCTGCCGTTGGCAAAGCCGCCCTTGTCCACGCCACCCGCGCCGATGCCCTGAATGACACCGTAGTTTTCGATGTGCGCGAGGTTGTCGATGTCTACGCCATCGCCGTCGCCGTTGGCTTGCAGACCGGAGTAGGCGCCGGTGATGGTGCCGTGGTTGATCACCGTGCCGTCGCCGTCGGAGCCGAAGCCCGAGCCGTTGCGGCCAGTGATGGTCCCGTAGTTTGTCAGGGTGGCGCCGAGGTCGGTGGTGATGCCATGCCGACCGCCGGAAATCGTCCCGTAGTTGGTCACGTTCACACCGGTCGCGGTGTCGATGTCGATACCGTCGAACTTGTCATCGGCGCTGCGCGAGTCGCCGGTCGAAATCTCGCCATGGTTGGTGATGCTCGCGTTGGCGCCGGTCTTCATGCCGTCGCTGGCCTCGCCGCGAATCAGTCCGCCTGCACGGTTGATAATCGTGGTGGTGGCGCCGTCACTGCGCAACGCATCAAGGTCCAGGCCCTGACCCGTGCTGGAGCGGATCACGCCACTGTTATCGATCAACAATGCGCCGCTGACAAAATTGCTGTCGATGCGCAGCGCATCGTTAGCGCCGAGGATTTGCCCGCCAGCGCGGTTGTAGATGCTGTAATTGCGGGCCTTGGTAAGGTCGCCGCTGCTGTCGATCGCCCGCCCGCCTGTGGAAACGATCTTGCCCGCGTTATCGATCACCACGCCCACGCCGCTGGTGCTGTCTTTCAGACTCACGGTTTTGCCGCTGTTGGTGATGCTGCCGGGTGCCGAAATTTTCAGCGAGTCGCTGCCGCCGAGTGTTTGCGCGGCAGTCGTGGCCGTGTCGATTTGCACGGTTTTGGCATGGGCTGAAGCGCTCGCCAAAAGAGCGATGGTCAGCGCGAGACGATGGGGCGAGAAGGACATGAGCTAACAGCCTTTTTGTTATAAGCGGGGCGTCCTGTATAGCGGAAGGTGTTTACAGATTGATGTCTGTTGAAAGTTTCATCCCTGCATTTAAATGCATTTTTCAAAGGTGAAATGGGTGATTTACGCATTATTTTGCATTTCTAAAACTGCAGAAGATTATTTTATGCACTATATTGCGTACGGGGATTTCTGTTAAAAAGCCAAGGCGCAATGTGGGGCGGTTAAAAATGTACACACTTACGTTGCAGGCGTATGCCAACCGACAATGGTCAGACGCAATGACGCTGATATTCGTCGAGCCGGAAAAGGGCTTCGAAGGCGCTTGCCGAATCGGCTACAAGACTGACTACATCGCCAATCATCTGGAATCGATTGATCTGCCGTTTTGCAAGGCAGTCAGTGCCAGGTTGCCATTGGACTGGGACAGCACTTCGCTGAAGAAAGCGCCTGCCTTCCTGTTCGATATCGCGCCTGCGGGGGCGGCCCGGCGCTTTCTCATGGCACGCCTTGGACAGGATAAGCCTGAGGACCTTAGCGCCGATTTGTTTCTGCTGGGACGATCCACGCCTGCACCCATCGGCCATCTGCGCGTCAAGGAATCCATCGAGGCTTTGGATGACCGGGCCGTCATGGGGTTTAGTCGCGAGGAGGTCATCGCGCGGGACAACTCTTTTCTGGAGTACGCCTACGAGCAGGGCGCTGCAATCGGTGGCGCAACCGGGGCGGGGGGAGAAGCGCCGAAATTGCTTATGGCGCAAGCTCGCGACGGGTTGCTGTATCCAGACGCAGTCCTGTCAGATGATCAGGTCGCACAGCACTGGTTTGTGAAATTTGCCCGTAACCGGGCAACCCAGATGGACCAGACCATCCTTAAAAGCGAGTTCCATTACTACAAAGCGCTGCACACACTCGGAATCGAGACAGTGGCTGCGGATGGCCTTGCCCTGGAAGAGGCTACCAAGCCCAGTCTCTGGATGAAGCGCTTTGATCGCACGGTGAGCCCGCTAGGCGTTGAGCGATTAGCCGTTGAGTCGGTTTACTCGCTCGCCGGTGTGACCGTCCCGGGCAGCTATATGGACCATATGGAAGTCATCCAGCTGTTGGCACGCCTGTGGAAACAAGCAGGACAGGCCGAGCAGATCCCTGATTTGATCGCCGATTATCTGCGTCGTGATTTGCTCAATAAAATTCTCGGCAACTCCGACAATCACGGCCGCAACATATCCATCATTCGCGAGGAAAGCAGTGTGCGTCTTGCCCCCATCTACGATTTGGCACCGATGGTCATGGACGACGAGGGCGTGACCCGGACGACCAAATGGTCGAAGGACCTCGAAGTGGGCGGCGAGGTGAAATGGCGCGCCGTCTGCGAAGCATTGTCGATGATCGGAGATCCAGAGGCGTTGTTCGAAGGTCTGCGCGACGACGCGCGCCGCTTCCTGGCGTTGCCGGACATTCTCTCAGCCAGTGGCCTGCCCGAAGCCACGCTGAACCATCCTGCGATTGCCTTGCGAAACCTCGACCAACGAATGCAGCACTGGGGGCTGAAATGACTCTCTCCATCGACGCCCGCGCATTAGTGATCGAAAGCATCCAGGACGGGCTGGCCCAGGGCACGCTGGAGATTGGCGAGGCGGTGCGGCGCTTGCGTGTCGAGGTTACGGGTTTACATCAAAGCCAATTCGCCAAAATGTGCAAAATCTCGGTACGCACCCTGGTGCATATCGAACATGGCGAAGGGAATCAGACGTTGAAATCGTTGAATTCGGTGTTTCGTCCTTTTGGCTTGAAGATGGGCGTCGTGCGGATTCGGCGCGATTTCAGTTAATGGCATAGCCTTAGCGCAAGGGTTCCCCACGCCAGAAACGTGGGAACAATCGTTCAGGCGCGGCATTCGGCCAGCGTTTTAACCTGTCCCGAACTCGTCTGGTTCTCATCGCTCAACCAGCGTTCAAACCCTGCGCCAATCGCCGGCCATTCCGCGTCCAGAATCGAATACCACGCGGTATCGCGGTTCTGTCCCTTGACCACCATGTGCTGGCGAAACACACCTTCAAAACTGAAGCCCAACCGCTCGGCCGCATATTTGGAGCGCGCGTTGCCGTTATTGCACTTCCACTCCAGACGCCGGTTACCCAAGGCAAAAGATTCCTTCGCCAGCAGGTAAACCGCTTCTGTGCTTTTTGGCGAGCGCTGCATCGGTGCACCGAAGGTCACGTGGCCGATTTCGATGCGGCCTTGGGACGGCACGATCGACATCAGGCTGAGGAGCCCTTGCGCTTCACCGCTGGCACGGTCGATCACGGTGAAGAAGTACGGATCGCTGCTCGCCGCATGGTTGTTCAGCCAGTCGTTGAAACCTTGACGTTCCGGGAAAGGACCGTAAGGCAGATAGTCCCACAGCTTCGGATCGCCGCCCGGACCTTGCAGGGCATTCCACAAATCGTCGCCATGACGCGCAGGGTCTAATTTTTCCAGGCGGATGAAACGCCCTTCGATCGTTTTTACCGACGGCGCCGGGGCGCCTTTCCAGTCGGCGAGGGAAGTCGACATGGTGTTCTCCTTGAACCTTAGAGGCCTTTACGAAACTGGATGAAACCAGGGCGTTCGGCGATGCGCTCGTAGAGCTGGATCGCGGTAGCGTTGGTTTCGTGGGTCAGCCAGTGGACTTTGCAGCAACCGTCCTGTTTGGCTGTGGCGTAAACGTATTCGATCAACTGCCGCCCCACGCCGGTGCCGCGCGTTTCAGGCGTCACCAGCAAGTCTTGCAGGTAGCAGGAGTTTTCGATGCTCCAGTTCGAACGATGGTAGATGAAGTGCACCATGCCCACCGCCTCATCGCCAGCCCAGGCCAACGCGGCGTGAGTCGGCTCGTTGGGGTCGAGCATGCGCTGCCAGGTGCTTTGGGTGACGGCTTCAGGCAATTCGGTGTTGTAGAAACGCAGGTAGGCTTGCCACAGCGGCAACCAGGCGGCGTAGTCATCGCCGCTGACCTGGCGAATGTCGATCTGATTCATGTTCGATCCTCTAACGCATCAAGTGGGCGAGTGCCTGATCGTGCACATCGGGGCTGGCAGCAAGCCCCTCGCGCACGCCGGCAATGTCTGCAGTGCTCCGGTTCTGGCTGAGTTTGCGCTTGCCTTCCAGGCGCTGGATCGGCAGGGCAAAACCGACGATGGCCTTGAGCATGCCGTCGATGTAATCAGCCGGAGCATCGGCGACTTTCCATGGCTGGTCACGCGCGGATTCGTGACGATCCGTGAGCGCACTCACAAGCTGGAGCAAGCGGTCCGCGTCAGTGAACACTTCGGCTGTGCCATACGCATGAACGGCGACGTAATTCCAGGTCGGTACGACTTTGCCATGCTCGGCTTTGGCCGGGTAAAACGCCGGCGTAATGTAAGCGTCGGCACCGGAAAAAATAACCATAGCTTCGGCGCCTTGCTGCAAGGCTTTCCACTGCGGATTGGCGCGGGCGAAGTGACCGTAAAGCGTGCCTTTGGCACCTTCATCAGGATTCAGCAGAAGCGGCAGATGGCTTGCTTGCAGCCCATCTTCACCGTGCGTGACCAACACGGCGAGGCGAGTGCCAAGTATGTGCTGATGCAGTTCATGCAAGTCATTGAAGGCGAAACTGCTTGGCGTATACATGGAGATTTCCCTTGGCGAATGCACACATCCTAGGCAGGCTATTGGTCTGTTGTAAGAGCCATTAACCGCCAATTTCGTAGGTCCAATGCCATGGCTGATACCTCGCTTTCCCTGTCCTTCAATCCTGCGGGCATCGAACTGGATCGTCGCCAAGGGTTGAGTCGTCAGCTGTACCAGGCTTTGCGAGTTCGGGTATTGGATGGCCGGCTGGTCAGCGGCACACGATTGCCGGCAAGTCGCGACCTGGCTGCCGCACTCTGCATTTCGCGCAACAGCGTGGTCCGGGCCTATGACCAACTCTACGCCGAGGGCTTCATTGAAGGGCGGATCGGTGATGGCACTTACGTCGCCCAGTTGCCGCAAACCTCACCCATCGCAAAAAAACTATCCACAAAAGTATCCACAGGGTTTTCAACAGGCTTATCCACAGCTTTATCCACAAATTGGCTGGATTTACCTGTGATTCCATCCAGTAAAGTTATCCACAATGAGCGTTTCGACCGGATTAAAAACAACCATTTAGCCCTGCCTCCCAGTGGTCCGCCTCGCGCTTTTCGGGTCGGTGTGCCGGCATTTGATTTATTCCCATTCGACGTTTGGGCCAAGCTGAATGCGGCTTTCTGGCGAAAGCCCGATTTGCAGATGTTGTGCTACGGCAATCCGGCCGGTGATGAACGCTTGCGCGATCTGATTGCCGCGTATTTGCGCAGCTCCCGTGGCCTGCAGTGCACGGCTGAACAAATAGTGATCACCAGTGGCGCGCAGCAGGGAATAAGCCTTTGTGCACAGCTGCTGGTAGAGCCTGGGGATGGGGTGGCGATCGAGAATCCAGGGTACCGAGCGGCGGGCCATGCCTTCGCTGTGGCAGGAGCAACATTGCACGGTGTTGCGGTAGACGCCGAGGGCCTCAGTTGCGCAGAGCTCAACGCCTTGAGTGGCTGCCGACTGGCCTACGTCACGCCGTCTCATCAGTACCCGACCGGTGTGGTCATGAGCCTGGCGCGACGCCTGGAATTGCTGGCCTGGGCGGAGCGTAATCAGGGCTGGATTGTCGAGGACGACTACGACGGCGAATACCGTTACAGCGGCGCACCGCTGGCGCCATTGGCTGCGCTCGATCAGCAGGGTCGCGTGTTGTATGTCGGCACATTTGGCAAGGTTGCGTTCCCGGCGCTGAGGCTTGGTTATCTGGTGTTGCCCCCCGCATTGGTGGAAGCCTTTACCCAGCGCCGAGCGGTGGACATGCGCCACTCGGAGGTCAGCACTCAGGCGGTGATGGCCGAATTCATGGCGACAGGACATTTTCAGCGACACATTCGCCGCATGCGCCGGGCGGCGTTGAGTCGGCTCAACAGGCTGTTGAGTGGTTGGCCGAAGGACGTTGCCGGTGTCGGCCAATTGCCGACGGTCGCGGCCGGGTTGCACCTGACAGTGGCGGTCGAGTCGCTGGCCCGAGAGCAGGAGCTGATTGAAAAAGCTGCAAGCGTTGACGTGGAAATCAATCCGCTCAGCAGCTATTGGCTGCCGGACTCGACGCTAACCCCGGAGCAGCGAGCAGGGCTGGTCCTGGGGTTTGCGGCGGTGCGCGAGGCTGATATCAGTGCAGCACTTGAGCGACTGCGCCGGGTTTGGCTTACCTAAGCCTGTCGTTCAATGGCTCATTTCCTGGCGGGCGGTTCGAGGTCAAAAAACCACTGGCGCACATCCGCATCGTTGATCTTGCGCAGCACGCCGTCCACCGGTTCGAAGGTGGTCAGGGTTTTTTGTTGTTCCGCGGTAAGGCTCTGCAAATATGTGTCGGCAATTTTCAAATGCGCCGCAGTGGGATTACCGACCGGGCTTTTCAGGCTCTCGTAATGGAAATGCGCGACCCATAGCTCCTTGTCGTCATGTTTCTTGTCGAGTACCCGGTACTCCTGAAAATAGTCGCCCAGCTGTTTGGTTTTGATCCGGCCTTTGTCTCGCAGCAGTTTGATTTGGCCATTCTCATGCATCCAGCGCAGGGTGCTTTGGGTGGGCTTCCTGAGTTTGTACAGATTGGCGCGCACACTGATGCCAGACTCACGCATTGTCACCGCAGCGGCGCGCAATTCCTCCCCGAGGGTGTGCACTGGAAATTCTTTGGTGCGGGCCAGAATCTCATCGACGCTGGCTGCGCTTTGTTCAAGCTTGCTGGCTTGCTGATCGAAGATGTCCTGCATGTCCGCAGGGATACGAGAGGGCTTATCAGCGTCTTTCAGGGTGCGTTTTATGAATGCAGGCGCCTCCAAGACCAGATTCAGGCTGGTGCTGATGATGTCTCTGTCATCAAGTGTGGGAGTGGGTCGCTGCCGCACTTCCAAGGCGATCGCGCCAATGGGCGCCGCAGCCTCGGGCGCTGTTTCCTCTTTGGCAGGTTGGCGCGGGCGGGTCTTCCTGATTTTCACCGTTTGGCGAGATCCGCCCGAGGTCGATGGCCGTGAAGGCTCTTTCCGCAGGGCAATCTGGTCTTCGTCGAGTAACGAGGATCGCAAAGATTGCGCGTGTGCAGCGAACGCGCCGAGCAGGCCGCGCAAATGCTCGAGTTGAGATTGCTTAAAGGCACCCGGGTAGCTCTCCGGCAGATCGCCCAGTCTCTGGTCAACGTCGGCAAACGTGTCGATTATTGCGCTGAGTTCTTCAACCTGACCTTGCGGGGTGGATTCCCCCGGTGTGCCTTTGAGCAGCTGCGAAACCCGATGTGCGGCCCCGGCGCCTCGGTAGAGCAGGTCACCGACCTGGTCGTGAGCGTGCGAGAACACCGAAGTTATCGGCTCCTCCATGCACAGCTCCTGCGCGATGCCTATTTCGTTTGCTTTGAGGTCCCATTCAGTGAAACTCGGCAGTAGCTTGTGGATGTTCGATGCTTGTTCGATACCGGCTCTTCCAAGTGCGTTCAGGGCGTCTAGTGCCTTCTGTGAGATCGAAAGTTTCTTGACCATGGCCTCGCTCAGGTCCGTTACGTGCTTGACCTGCACGACATGGGCGTCCCTGGTGTCTTGGGTGATTGTGGTTTCGGACTGCAGCAGACGCGTGCCCAGGGCATATTCATTTCGTTTAACGGCGAACCATATTGAAATGTATTTTTGTAACTCGGTATGCATCCGTAGTGAATCGTTGATGTAGCCAGGGCCTCCCCCCAGGTTGTGCCACTCCTTCGATTGCTCGAGGGCCTTTTGATACGCGCTGATCAAGTCGTCCAGTTGTTCTGTAAACGTCGCCGACAATTGGTCGCGGTTCTCGTCTGTCGCAGCCACGTAATCAGCCTGCGCCTTGCGCACCTGAGCCTGCTTTTGAATCTCGGTCCCGCCTTCATCAGTCTGGTTGAGCTTGCGGCGTTGAAACTGGTGAAGTTCTTTTTTCAGCTCGGTTCTGCGCAGCTCATTGGCTGCTTTCAGAGCCTTGAGGCGACCTGTCGGCCCGGCGCCTCGCAAGCGCATACGCAGATCCATCACCCAGCGACCGTCGGGATCAGCGGTCAGATACGGGCCAGTAATTTTCGAATTCTTCGGGTCGAGAATTTGCAGTTGTGGATCTGCGTCCGCATCCTCGTTGACACTGACATTGAACCAGCGCTTGCCGACCTGGGCGTAGGTTTTGTCCGCCACTTTGTGCAGATAACGTGCGGCGCTCTGGCTGCCAGCCGCGTCGTCGGATTTGAGATCGGTGAGTGTCACCTGAAGGGAGTCCAGATAAACCACCAGTCCTGCCGGGGTCCGTCTTGGCACCGCTGCGCCAGGGTCCACCGCGGGTTCGTGGGCTGAGGGGAGCTTGCCGACCAAGGCGTCCGGGTCCAGCGTGATAGTCGTCGTGGAGGGCGCGGTGACGTCTTTCACAGGCTGGGAGATATCCTGCACCGGTTCAGTGATCTCTGCCTCAGGTTCGGTAACTTCCTTTACCGGTTCAATAATCTCCTGCTCGGAGGTGGCGACCTCCGCCACAGGTGCGGCAACGCCCCGCAGCTTGCTGGACAGCGCCTTGTGCCGCATCGCCGCGTGATGGCTGAGCAGAATGCCCAGCGCCAGCAGAATATCGGCCGTGGACTTCCACTGCACGAACGTGTCGCCGCGTTTATGAGCATCAACGGTTTGCTGAATCTGCTCGATGGTTTGCCAGGCCCAGACAGCAGTACCCACCGCACCGCTGAGGCAATTGGCCGCCGCCCCAAACAAGGCCCAGCTGCTGTCCTTCAATAAGGTCCAACGACGTTCAGCGTTCGATTGCGATTGACGGTCCGCCAGCGTGACCAGCGCTTGCGCATTGCGTTTGAACAACTCGGAGAGAACGTTCCCGGTGATTTCCTCGCCATCCAGCACCACACGGCCAAACTGGTCGGCGCGGTGGGTGGGATTGACCAGTTCTTCGACGGTCAGCCATGGCGACGGCCATCCGGTAGGGAAGACGTATTGCGAATACTCGAAACTCAGCGTTTTGCTCGGCAGCCACGCCAGTATCGAATCGCGCAGTTCACCCGGTTGGTGCAGGGCATACAGCAAATTCTGCCGCGAAGGGAATTGCATCAGCGGCGTATCCTGCATCGGCCGATACAGCAGGCATGGAGCGTTTTGGCGGACCCGCGGGCTGATGATGTACATGTTGGTCACGGTATCGCTTGAGCGGATCAGACGATGTTGCGGCGTCATCGACAGCGCATAGAGCGCAATGTCGTCGTTTGCCTCGCCGACCCCATCCATCCATTCGCAGATGATCTGGTAGCCCTGTTCGTCGATGCCGGCCTCCTTCTTGATCTTTCCCTCCAGCGCCTTGAGCGGCAGCAGCGAATGCAGTTGTTCGCGGTGCAAGCTCGCCTGGCGTTTTGAGGTCAGCGGATCATCGATCAGTTGGCGTTTGATCAACGCGGGGTAAGCGCTGCCGATGTCGACCTGGCCGGCAATCTCGGTCAGAAATTCAGCCGTCAACCAGGCGGGTACTTTCTCACCGGTTTTGAAGGAAAGACTGGCCATGTACGGCGCGTCGTTTTCCATCGCGTATTCGGCCAGGGTTTCAGTGTGCTGATCGTGCGGGTTGGGTAATACCAGGTTGTCGACGGTAAAGCTGTTGGTGATTTTGATGCGCAACTGATCCCAAGGCAGTTTTGCAGCGGCGTCCGCACGCTTGTCGGCAATAATCGCGTCCTTCATTTTTTGGTGGGCGTATCGCGCCATTGAAGGGATTTCGAGGCGGGCAACCTGATGCTTGGGGTCTCGGTACAGTTTGCCCAATGCCGTGATGTAGCGGCGGTAATCATCCAGGTCGTTGGGCAGCGCCTTGCGCAGCCACTGCGGAATTGCCGCGTCGAGTGTTTTGTAATGCGCCTGCTCGTCGGTATCCAGGCCGCTTTCCGGCTCTGCCGATTCGGCGAACTCACTGGCATGACCCAGCGAATCAATGCTCTCGATCTGCGATGAAACCAAGGCGAGGGCCATGTGATCGAACACGTCGCCATCGGGCTCGTACAAGCGCCATTTCAGCTCGGTACCTTCGGCTCGATCAAGACGTTGAGGCAGTGAATCGCCCAACTTTTCCAGCGTGCTGAAAGACTCATAACCGTAATCGACCGTGTACATCACGATGAGCTTGCGATCATCGTAGGTCGCCTGTGCGACCAGCGCGCCGCCCATCAGCAGGTGTCGGGTTTTTCCGTTTTCAACGATATCGATATCGATCAGGCACGCCTTGAGGTCAGTAAAACCGGTGGCGGCATTCGCGCGCGTCTCTCTGTCAGGGTCGGCAAATATGGCACGGGCCATGGCGCATTCGTTGGCGTCCCAGCCCTTGACCTGTTTGACGTTGAACGCTTTGCGCAGCGAATTGGATAACGCCTGCCAGCGTATGTGGCCATGGCTGGTTGCGTTCCAGTAATTGAGCTGACGGTCCTGCAGCTCGACGAACAATATCGCGGCGGCTTGGTTGAGCGTCCTGGCGATGTCCTCAATGCCCACCGACAGTTGAACCGGGTCCTCGGTCTGCGGCTCAAGGGTCAGGAATTGTTCGCCTTCAATGAAATCGGCCGTCGTGCCATCCAGGCCGTATTGCATCAGCGCAAACGTCAGCGATTCGAAGAGGAGCGGACCCTTTTCCACCTGACCATCGACCACTTGCCACTGCGGGAAACCGATCATTGTTTTATCAGGATCAATCTTCAGGTCGGGGTAGCTTTCCTTGAGCATTCGACGCAGTAACTGCGAAGCGACCTCATGCAGCAGCGGGCCGCGACTGATCAGGTTGACCTGATCATTTTTCTCCACCAGGGGATCGGAACTGTCACTGTCCGCAGTGTGGTTTTGCATGGCTGTTTCCTTCGATGCTGGTAATCAGGATGAATTCCTGGCGATGGCATCGAAGGTAAAAGGCGGCACGGCCTGAAGTGCGGTAACTAATTATCACGGGCTAAAAAAGGAGCGGGCGCCACTGACGCCTGCTCCAGTTTTGTCATTTCACCTTTGGATCAGGTCCCGGATTTGATCTTGGTCCAGGCCCGGGTGCGAGCCCGCTCGGCGTCGCGTGGTAATGGTTGCAAGGTGTACAGCGTGCCCATCGCCGCCTCGGTCGGGTACAGGTTCGGATTGTTGCGAATCGCCGGGTTGACCATTTCAGTGGCGTCCTTGTTCGGGTTCGGGTAACCGACAAAATCGCTGACCGGCGCGATCACCTGCGGTTGCAGCAGGTAGTTGATGAAGGTGTAGGCGTCTTGCGGGTTCTTCGCGCCTTTCGGGATGGCGAGCATGTCAAACCAGATCGGCGCGCCTTCTTTCGGCAGGCGCATGTCGACGGTTACGCCGTTTTTGGCTTCCTTGGCGCGGTTCGCGGCCTGGGAGAAACTGCCGGAATAACCGACGGCCACACAGATGTCGCCGTTGGCGATGTCGGCCATGTATTTGGAGGAGTGGAAGTAGGTGACGTATGGCCGAATTTTCATCAGCAATGCCTCAGCTTTCTCGTAATCCGCAGGCTTGTTGCTGTTTGGGTCGAGGCCAAGATGCGCCAGGGCCAGCGGCAGGATTTCCGACGGTGAATCGAGCAGGGCGACGCCACACTGCTTGAGCTTGCTGAGGTTCTCTTCCTTGAAGATCAGGTCCCAACTGTCCACCGGCGCATTGTCGCCGAGCGCGGCTTTGATCTTGTCCGGGTTGAAGCCAATCAGGATGGTGCCGTACATGTACGGCACGGCGAATTTGTTGCCCGGGTCGTTGGCCTCGATCAACTTCATCAGCTTGGGATCGAGGTGCTTCCAGTTCGGCAACTTGCTGCGATCCAGCGGCTGGAATACTCCAGCCTCGATCTGCTTGGCAAGAAACACATTGGAAGGTACCACCACGTCATAGCCGGAGTTGCCGGTCAGCAGCTTGGCTTCCAGCGCCTCGTTGGTGTCGAAGATGTCGTAGATCAGGTTGGTCTGGGTGTTCTGCGCCTTGAAGTCTTCCAGCGCTTTGGGCGTGATGTAGTCGAACCAGTTGAGCACGCGCAACGTTCGCTCTTCAGCTTGCACCGCGCTACTGAGCACCGCAGCGCAAAGCGCCGGCGCGATAAAACGCTTGAGTCTTTTCATTCTTTTCATTCCTCAGTGGGCGCTTTCAAAACCTTCGAGAACGTTCACGGCATTGATGCCGATTTCTTCCACAGCGTAGCCGCCTTCCATCACGAACAGGGTCGGTTTGCCGAGCTTGGCGATGCGTGCGCCCATGGCTAGGTAATCTGGGCTGTCGAGCTTGAATTGCGAGATCGGGTCATCCTTGAACGTATCGACACCCAAGGACACGACGACGATGTCTGCAGCGTACTTCTCGATTTCCTCGCAGGCTTGATCGAGCGCGGCGCTCCACGTGTCCCAGCCCGAGCCGGCGGGCAAAGGGTAGTTGAAGTTGAAGCCTTCACCCGGCCCTTCGCCGAGCTCGTCGTCGTAACCGAGGAAGAACGGAAACTCGGCTTCCGGATGGCCATGGATCGAGGTGAACAGCACGTCGCTGCGCTCGTAGAAAATCGATTGCGTGCCGTTGCCGTGATGGTAATCGACGTCGAGGATTGCGACTTTTTTGTGGCCTTGATCAATGAACGCTTGAGCGGCGATGGCGGCGTTGTTGAGGTAGCAATAACCGCCCATCAAATCGCTGGCGGCGTGGTGACCCGGTGGACGGCACAACGCGAAAGCACTGCGCGCGCCACGCTGGATTTCAGCCTGGGCAGTGAGGGCGACTTGCGCTGCACTGTAGGCGGCTTGCCAGGTGCCAGCGGTGATCGGCGCACCGCCGTCGAAGCTGTAATAACCGAGTTGGCCGTGCAGGCTGGTCGGCATGATTCGGCGCAGGGTGCGGGCCGGCCAGGTGTAGGGCAGCAAATCGCCGTCGGTGTTGAACTCGGTCCAGCGCGCCCAGGCGCCTTTGAAAAAGTCGAGGTACTCGCGGCTGTGAACGCGCGCGATGGGGTCCACGCCGAAATCCGTGGGTGCCTGCACGGGGCCGAGGTTCTGGGTCTGTACGCGTTGCAGCACGTGATCGGCGCGCGACGGCATTTCGAAGCAGGGCATCAGTTGCCCGTCCATCAATTCACAACGGCCATGGTGCAGGTGGTGATCGTCCGAGTAGATCGTCAGCATTTTCTTGTTCTCCGCAGGCTGATTCGGTTGACCACAGTCTTGCGGCGCACAGCTTCGAAGAGAACGGCAGGAGAGGCCAAAAGGGGATTGATATGGCCAAAACGTTTGACCGAAATTCGCCCCTTGTTGGCGCAAACATGCCTCCCTTAGGTGCACTTTTTTGTAGGAGCAGGCTTGCTGGCGAAAAAATGAGAGCGCGCTGTATCTGATACACCGCGTTGAAGGGATCGCCAGCAAGCCGGCTCCTACGGAGCTTATTACGGACGGAACTGACTCGGCGCCACGCCACTCCAGCGTACAAACGCATGGCGGAAACTCGCGGTCTCGCTGAAGCCCAGCGCCTCGGCGATCTGATAGATCGGCATGTGCTCTTCGCAGAGCATGTACTTGGCCTGCTCGAACCTCAGTTCATCGAGCAGTTCCTGATAACTGCAGCCCAGTTCCTTGAGGTGCCGTCGCAGGGTGCGCGCCGAGCAGTTCATCTGTTCGGCCAAGCCTTCGAGGCCGGGCGCGGCATTCAACTGCGCACTGAGTAACTGGCGGATTCGCCCGAGCCACAGCTGGCGGCCGGTGAATTCAGTGTTCTGTTTGCGGCAGCGCTCGATCATGGCCTGATGAGTGATCGCGTCGGCGAGCGGCAGAGGCTGATCAAGCCACTGTCTGTCGAAAGCGAAGGCGTTGTCCGGCGCGCCGAAGTGCAGCGGGCAATTGAAGTGCTCGCTGTAGCTCGCTTGATAATCGGGCGCGGTGTGTTCGAAGCGCGCACTCACCAGCGGCAACGAATGCCCGAGCAGGTCGTCGCAGATGACTTTCAGCGATACCAGACAAAACTCGGCGTTGAACACCGCCAGTGCCGGGTTTTCCCGGTAATCGGCAGCGACAAACCAGACACGCTCGCCATCCTCCTCAAGGCTCAGTTCGAAAAGTGTTCCCAACAGCGCCGGATAACGCATCGCCAACCGCAAAGCGTCACCGAAGGTGGCACTGGTGAGCAGCGCGTAGCCAAGTATGCCGTACGAGGAAACGTGCATGCGCCGACCCAGTTCCAGGCCAATGTCACGCTTGAGCGCGACGGCGTTGGCGCAGACCTGCATCTCCTGATTGGTGGTGATGCGCGTGTCCGCACGGTGTAAATCCGCCGGGCTGATGCCGCTGCCTGCCAGCAGTGCTTCGCTGGGCAAGCCTTCGGCCTTGAAGGTGTTGAGCACCAGGGAAACGGCGTTGAGAGTGGTGAGGTGGGAGTGGAGCATGGGATGTTCCAGCACTGGGATGCTGGAACGGCAGCAAGTTATGTGCCCGACGCAGATCCTTGTGGGAGCGGGCCTGCTCGCGATAGCGTCGTATCAGCCACTATTAATGTTGAATGGTCGACTGCTATCGCGAGCAGGTTCGCTCCCACAGGGTAGGTGTTGTGTTGATCGTTTCCACGTCGAACCGTCTGCGTGGGAATGCCTCTGGGACGCGATCAGTGTGAAGTCAGCTGAGTTCGCCGCAGAGGTCGAGTTCGACCAGGCGTCGCACTTCAGTGATCTCAAGTCCGGCCCCCAACAACCCATGCAGCTTGCCGAATGCCGCTTCACGGGTCATGCCGCCACCGGACAAAACGCCAACACCGCGCAGGCGACTTCCGGCTTCGTAGACATCCAGCTCCACGCCGCCTTCATGGCATTGCGTAACGGCAATCACCACCACACCGTTATCGCGCGCTCGCGAAAGAGCGGCGAGGAACTCGGGATAGTCGCTCGGTCCAGTCCCGCTGCCGTAGCACTCCAGCACCAGGCCCTGAATACCGCTGTTGAGCACAGCATCCAGCAGCTCGGCGCCGATGCCGGGAAACAGCGGCAGCACCGCGACGTTCGCCATTTGCCCGGGCTGGTTGTAGTTGAGCTGCGGCGGCAGGCTCGTTGCTTTGATACCGCCGCCCTGACGCTCCAGCCGCTTGAAGGGATGACGGCCGAAACTGCGCACCTTTGCGCAGCGGGTCGGATCGAGCAATTCGCCGTGGAAATGCAGGTGAACGCCCGGTGCCACGCCCTGGCCCAGAGCGACCAGCGCACCACCGAGATTTTCCCATGCGTCGCTGTCAGCCACGCCGGCCGGCAGCATGGAACCGGTGAACACCACGCGAGCGTGCAGGCCGAGCAACTGGAAACTCATGGCCGCCGCGCTGTAGGCGAGGGTGTCGGTGCCGTGCAGGATCAGCACGCTGTCGCAGCCCTGTACATCAACCGCATCGACCACCGCTTCACGCAGCTGCTGCCAATACGCCGGGCTCATATTGGCGCTGTCGATCAGCGGCGACATCTCGCGAAAGCGCCACTGCGGCACCGCCAGCTCAGGCTGGCTGTGCAGATACTCGCGCATCCGCGCTTCGAATCCGGACGCCGGGGCCAGGCCGTTGGCGCTGGCCTGCATGCCGATGGTGCCCCCGGTGTAGAGCACCATGACGTGTTGGGCGGCTGGGTAGGTCGAGGAATTCATGGAGGTGCTCCGAGAACGATGACGTCTTGTGGGAGCGGGCTTGGTCTGGGCGGCATTCCGACGAATACATTGTTTCATTCAACATGGGTGTCGACTGATACAACGCTTCGTCGGAATGCCGCCCAGACCAAGCCCGCCCCCACAGGGATTTTGCGCACTTTAACCGATCAGCGTTGCGCTGCGGGTATGCCTTGCGACTCGACATCAGCCTTGACTGCGGCAGCAGGCGGGTTGGCCGGCCAGGCGTTCAGGTCCAGGTCCAGATCAGGAAACTTGCTCGAATCGAACACCGGCGTCTTGACGCCAGCGGCGCGCTGGTCATCGTAGTCACGCAGCACGCGCATGGCGATCTTGAACAGCAGGAACAGTGCGATCAGGTTGACGAACGCCAGCAGGGTCATGGTGATGTCGGCAAACGCGAACACTGTGCCAAGGTTTTCGATGGCGCCCCAATAGATCAGCACCAGTACCAGGGCGCGATAAGCCATCAGCGCCGCGCGGTTTTCACCGATCAGGAAACGCAGGTTGCTCTCGCCCAGGTAGTAGTTGTAGAGGATCGAGGTAAACACGAACAACGACAGCGCCACGGAGATGAAGCTGCGGCCCCAGTCACCGACCACGGCGGCCAGCGAGTTCTGTGTCAGGGCAATGCCGTCGCCTTCGAAGCCCGGGGTGTAGAAACCCGACAATAGAATCAACAACGCGGTGCAGGTGCAGATCACGAACGTATCGAGAAAAACGCTGAACGCCTGAACCACACCCTGCGCCACCGGGTGCTCGACCGACGCCACGGCGGCCACGTTTGGCGCGCTGCCCAGGCCAGCTTCGTTGGCGAACACGCCACGCTTAACGCCCATGATGATCGCGCTGCCGATCAGCCCGCCGAAAGCCTGATCCAGGCCAAAGGCACTTCTGACGATGGTCATCAGCATCGCCGGAACCTGGTCGAATTGCAGCACGATCACGTAAACGGTCACGCCGATGTACACCAGGGTTTTCACCGGTACCAGCAGGTCTGCGACCTTGGCAATGCGCTTGATCCCGCCGAAAAACACCAACCCCAGCAACACGGCCAGCGCCGCACCGGAGTAAGTCGGGTCAAGTTTGAAAGCGTCCTGCAGCGAGTGAGTCACCGCGTGAGATTGCAGACCGTTGAAGGCAAACCCGAAGGTCACCAGCAGCAGGAACGCCATGACCATGCCCAGCCAGCGTTTTTGCAAACCATGCTGAATGTAGTAGGACGGGCCGCCGCGATAACTGCCGTCGCTATCGCAGCGCTTGTAGAGCTGGCCGAGGGAACATTCGAAGAAGCTGCTGGACATGCCGACCAGCGCGGTCACCCACATCCAGAACACCGCGCCCGGGCCACCCATGGTGACGGCGATGCCGACACCGGCAATGTTGCCCGCACCGACGCGACCGGCAAGGCTGAGCATCAGCGCCTGAAACGAGCTGAGCTGACCGGCGCTGCTTTTCAGGCTGTCGCGGAACACCGCGAACATGTGGAAAAAGTGACGCAGCTGTACGAAACGCGAGCGGATCGTGAAGTAACCACCGAGCCCGACAATGAGCACGATCAGTACTTTCTCTGAGAGGAAGCCGTTGATGACTTCGAGCATGGAGTATTCCTCGCTGTTTTTTATGTAAGCAGAAGCTGGATAGGCAGAAACATCGTGTTACACCGGTTTGCGCACGGCAAAACAGGCGAGGCAGAGGTTTCGTCCCGGTTCCAAATCGCGGGTTTGTTGTTAGTTCGGGTATCGCATGGGTTAAAGCCTCGTTACCGACGACCGCTCATACGAAGAGGGGCGGCACTATACCGATGCTTTCCTGTGGGAGCGAGCCTGCTCGCGATAGCGGTATGTCAGTCGCCAACAATGTTGAATGGACAACCGCGATCGCGAGCAGGCTCACTCCTACAGGCGTTGCGGTGCTGCGGATAAAAAAAAGGGCCCGGGGAATAAATCCCCAAGCCCTCAAAAGGTGAGAGGTGTCTAGTCCCTCGACCTGGTGAGCGGTGCTACAGGTAACGTGTCGGTTCAGGCTTTAAGCGGAACCAGACGCGGAGCAATCATGTTTTCCGGGCGCAGGATGTCGGCGAGCATTTCTTCGTCGAGCAAACCTTCTTCACGCACCAGTTCCAGCACGCCGCGGCCGCTTTCCAGCGCGATGCGGGCGATGCGGGTGGCGTTTTCATAGCCGATATACGGGTTCAGCGCGGTGACCAGGCCGATCGAGTGTTCGACCAGCTCACGGCAGCGTGCTTCGTTAGCGGTGATGCCGACGATGCAATGTTCGCGCAGCATGTCCATGGCGCGTTGCAGCAGGCGGATCGAGTCGAAGATCTTGAACGCGATCAGCGGCTCCATCACGTTCAGTTGCAGCTGGCCGCCTTCGGCCGCGATGGTCAGCGCCAGGTCGTTGCCGATGATCTGGAACGCGACCTGGTTGACCGCTTCCGGGATGACCGGGTTGACCTTGCCGGGCATGATCGAGCTGCCTGGCTGACGCGCCGGCAAGTTGATTTCGTTGATACCGGTGCGTGGGCCGCTGGACAGCAGGCGCAAGTCGTTGCAGATCTTCGACAGCTTGACCGCGGTGCGCTTGAGCATGCCGGAGAACAGCACGAAAGCGCCCATGTCGGACGTGGCTTCGATCAGGTCGGCGGCAGGCACCAGC
Source organism: Pseudomonas sp. TMB3-21 (assembly GCF_054898145.1). NCBI lineage: Bacteria > Pseudomonadati > Pseudomonadota > Gammaproteobacteria > Pseudomonadales > Pseudomonadaceae > Pseudomonas > Pseudomonas sp. TMB3-21. The sequence continues at coordinate 1,640,989 of NZ_CM142718.1, forward strand.
GGTTGGCCGCTGATCAAGGCAAGACGCTGAACGGCCAGGTGCTGATAACGCGGGTCAGCGTTGATGCCGGTGCCGATCGCGGTGCCACCCAGGTTCACTTCGGTCAGCAGCTCCGGAGCGAGGGTTTTCAGGCGCCCCAGGTCTTCGCCCAACGTGGTGGCGAAGGCACGGAATTCCTGACCGAGGGTCATCGGCACCGCATCCTGCAGTTGGGTACGGCCCATCTTCAGCACGTGGCCGAATTCTTCACCTTTGGCGGCGAATGCCTGAATCAGGCTGTCGAGGCTGGCCAGCAAAGCATCGTGCCCGAGCAGCAGACCCAGACGGATCGCGGTCGGGTAGGCGTCGTTGGTCGACTGCGCCATGTTCACGTCGTTGTTGGGGTGCAGGTATTGATATTCGCCCTTCTGGTGACCCATGGCCTCCAGCGCGATGTTGGCGATGACTTCGTTGGCATTCATGTTGGTTGAAGTGCCGGCGCCGCCTTGAATCATGTCGACCACGAACTCTTCGTGGAAGTCGCCGCGGATCAATCGTGCACAGGCTTCGCTGATGGCAGCGTGCTTGGCTTCGCTCAGATGACCCAGCTCACGGTTGGCGTCAGCGGCGGCCTGTTTGACCATCGCCAGGCCGACGACCAGCTTCGGGTAATGCGAAATCGGGACGCCGGAGAGACGGAAGTTGTTCACCGCTCGCAGGGTCTGGATGCCGTAATACGCTTGAGCCGGTACTTCAAGTACGCCAAGCAAGTCTTTTTCTGTGCGGAATGATGCAGCGGAGGACATGATAGAAATCATCTCGATAAGAACCCGGTCTGTGCCGGAACACTGCAAATGCTAGGCTTGTAGAGATTTTTCGGCCAATGCTGTTAAACACTGGCCTATGCACATTCGGCATAATGCCCATGTGACGCCGTGATCGCGGCGAGCGTGTGACCTCATTTGGTGCGTGTCCGGGAGGACGTGATGAATCTGGAAAGTAAATGGCTTGAGGACTTCAGTGCTCTGGCCGCCACCCGCAGCTTCTCCCAGGCGGCCGAGCGGCGTTTCGTCACGCAACCGGCGTTCAGTCGGCGTATCCGTAGCCTGGAAGCCGCGCTGGGGTTGCAACTGGTCAACCGCTCGCGCACGCCGATCGAGCTGACCGCGGCGGGGCAATTGTTTCTGGTGACGGCGCGAACCGTGGTCGAACAACTCGGGGAAGTGCTGCGTCATCTTCATCACCTGGAAGGCGGGCAAGGCGAGGTGATGCAGGTCGCTGCCGCGCATTCTCTGGCGCTCGGATTCTTTCCGCGCTGGATCGCACAGTTGCGCAATGAAGGCCTGAACATCGCGACGCGTCTGGTGGCCACCAACGTCGGCGATGCTGTGCATGCCCTGCGCGAGGGCGGCTGCGATCTGATGCTGGCCTTCTATGACCCGGATGCAGCGATGCAGATGGACCCGGAAATCTTCCCGTGGCTACACCTCGGTCAGACCGAGATGCTGCCGGTCTGCGCTGCGGACGCCGACGGCAAGCCGCTGTTCGATCTGGAAGGCGACGCCAGTGTGCCGTTGCTCGCTTACAGCGCCGGAGCATTCCTCGGGCGTTCGGTGAACCTGTTGCTGCGCCAGCGCGGGCTGCGCTTCACCACCATTTACGAAACCGCCATGGCCGACAGCCTGAAAAGCATGGCGCTGGAAGGGTTGGGGATCGCCTGGGTGCCGCAGCTCAGCGTGCGGGCGGAGTTGGCGCGCGGTGAACTGGTGGTCTGCGGTGGGCCGCAATGGCATGTGCCGCTGGAGATTCGTTTGTACCGCTGCGCGCTGGTGCGCAAGGCGAATGTGCGGTTGTTGTGGCGCAAGCTGGAAGGCGGTGCGGCCCAGACACCCACCGGACTGTAGGAGCCGGCTTGCTGGCGATCCAGTCGATACGGTCCTTCTGTCACACCGCGTTGACTGGATCGCCAGCAAGCCGGCTCCTACAGGGGTGGTGGTGTTTTGCCTGACCTTCCAGTCAATAAAACCGGGCTTTTGCGCCGTATGACAGATGGTCGCTATGGGGGCTGTTTATTGGCTTCATTGCGGTATACTGCGCGGCCTTCGGCCGGCTCGACTGGCCAAAATTCGTACAACAAGCCACGCTTTTTTGCGTGGCTTGTTGTTTTTTGACGCGCCTGCGGGCGCCCAGAGAGAAGAGGCACGACGATGAGTGCACTGGTTGGCGTGATCATGGGCTCCAAGTCCGATTGGTCCACCCTTAGCCACACCGCCGATATGCTGGAAAAGCTCGGCATCCCTTACGAGGTGAAAGTGGTTTCTGCCCACCGCACCCCGGACCTGCTGTTCCAGTACGCCGAAGAGGCCGAAGCGCGTGGCATCGAGGTGATCATCGCCGGTGCCGGTGGCGCGGCCCATCTGCCAGGCATGTGTGCGGCCAAAACCCACCTGCCGGTGCTGGGCGTTCCGGTGCAGTCGTCAATGCTCTCGGGCGTCGATTCGCTGCTCTCCATCGTGCAGATGCCAGCGGGTATCCCGGTTGCCACCCTGGCCATCGGCAAGGCCGGCGCGATCAACGCCGCGCTGCTGTCGGCGAGCATCCTGGGCGCCAAGCATCCGCAGTACCACGAGGTGCTGAAAACCTTCCGCGCTGAGCAGACAGACAGCGTTCTGGACAATCCAGACCCACGCATCGCCTGAGGTTGTTGACGATGAAGATCGGTGTAATCGGTGGCGGCCAGTTGGGTCGCATGTTGGCGCTGGCGGGCACTCCGCTGGGCATGAACTTCGCTTTTCTGGACCCTGCGCCAGACGCTTGCGCAGCCGCGTTGGGCGAACACCTGCGAGCCGATTACGGCGATCAGGATCACCTGCGTCAGCTGGCCGATGAAGTCGATCTGGTGACCTTCGAGTTCGAAAGCGTCCCGGCGGAAACCGTCGCATTCCTCTCGCAATTCGTGCCGGTCTACCCGAGCGCCGAAGCGCTGCGCATCGCCCGTGATCGCTGGTTCGAGAAAAGCATGTTCAAGGACCTGGGCATCCCGACGCCTGCGTTCGCCGACATTCAGTCGCAAGCTGATCTGGACGCCGCAGTAGCTGCGATCGGTCTGCCCGCCGTGCTGAAAACCCGCACGCTGGGTTACGACGGCAAGGGCCAGAAAGTCCTGCGCAAGCCTGAAGATGTGGTCGACACATTCGCCGAACTGGGCAGCGTTGCCTGCCTGCTGGAAGGCTTCGTGGCCTTCACCGGTGAAGTGTCGCTGATCGCTGTACGTGCTCGCGATGGTGAAACGAAGTTCTATCCGCTGGTTCACAACACCCATGACAGCGGCATTCTCAAGCTGTCCGTGGCCAGTACCGATCATCCGCTGCAAGCGCTCGCGGAAGATTATTCCAGCCGCGTGCTCACACAGCTGAATTATGTCGGCGTGATGGCGTTCGAGTTTTTTGAAGTTGACGGCGGCCTCAAGGCCAACGAAATCGCCCCGCGCGTGCACAACTCCGGGCACTGGACCACCGAAGGCGCCGAATGCAGCCAGTTCGAAAACCACCTGCGGGCGGTGGCCGGCTTGCCGCTGGGTTCGACCGCCAAGGTCGGCGAGAGCGCGATGCTCAACTTCATCGGTAAAGTGCCAGACACCGAAAAGGTCCTGGCCATCGCCGATTGCCATTTGCATCACTACGGCAAGGCCTTCAAGGTCGGCCGCAAGGTGGGTCACGCCAACCTGCGTTGTGCAAACCGTGAAACCCTGGCTGAGCAGATCCTCAAGGTCGAAGCGCTCATCGCCGAATAGTTTCTGCAGACATCGGCGGAACCATTCCGGGGCCGCCGTTCTCTCATGGCAGGATGCCAAAGTCTGACTAGGCTTTCGCATAGCTAATCAATCAGAGGGGAATGTCATGGGAATTATCGGAACCATCTTTATCGGCTTGATCGTCGGCCTGCTGGCCCGGTTCCTGAAACCGGGTGATGACAGCATGGGTTGGATCATGACCATCCTGCTCGGTATCGGCGGTTCGCTGGCGGCTACATATGGCGGCCAGGCGCTGGGCATCTATCGCGCGGGCGAAGGTGCAGGCTTCCTGGGTGCGCTGGTTGGCGCCGTGGTGCTGCTGGTGATCTACGGTTTGATCAAGAAGCGCTGATCCAGGCGACAAAGCCCTCTCTGCCAAACGCGCGGGGAGGGCTAGAATGCTCGGCGTTTTACAGTCCTTTCTTCTGCCGAGCACCTTCATGCGCCATCTTTTACTGACCTTCCTTTTACTGGGTTCGGGCTATGCCCACGCCGGCGACCTGCCAGAAACCGACTGGCTGGAGCTGATGCCCAAGTCGGACCAGAAGGCCCTCGAGGCCATGCCCGAAATCGATCACGACTCGCCCGAAGCCAACGGCACCTTTACCGAAAAAGGTGGCATGAAGCAGAGCAAGGGTTTGCCGGCCGTGATGTATTCGACAAAAACCGTGGCGTCGATGAACGACAGGAATATTCGTCTGGGTGGCTATCCGGTGCCACTGGAGTCCGATGCTGAAGGACGCAGCACCTTGTTCTTCCTCGTGCCCTACCCGGGCGCCTGCATCCACGTGCCACCGCCACCGCCTAACCAACTGGTGCTGGTGCGTTATCCGAAGGGATTGAAGCTGGAGGATATCTACACGCCGTTGTGGGTAACGGGCACGCTGAAAGTAGAGAAGGTCAGCAATGACCTGGCTGACGCGGCGTATGCGCTGGATGCGGCGACAGTCAGAGTGGTGCAGGAATCGGATTTGTAGCAGCCTGCAACGATCAAAATGTAGGAGTGAGCCTGCTCGCGATGGGGCGGAGTCAGTCGACACTTGAGTCGGCTGACCCGGCGCTATCGCGAGCAGGCTCACTCCTACTTTGGTTTTGCGGTGTTGCTTACAGAGGCTTGCTACCGATGCTGACCCCGAGGGTATGACTCGCGCCCGGCGCCAGCGTGACCACGTCATCCATCACATTCGCCGTCTCGATGCACAGCATCCGCTGCCAACCGTCATCCGCCATATCGCTGAACGCCGCCGCGCGATCAATCCATGGGTTCCAGATCACGGCCGAACGCGATCCGCTGCTGGTCAGCTCGACGCGCCGTTCCCACGCCGGATCAACAATGCTCAGCAGCGCAGGCGTATCAAGATAGATCCGGTCAGTCTCGCCGGTAAACCGCAAGTCACCGACCTGAGGCTTGAGCTTCCAGTCTTCCAGCGTCTCGATGTAACTCAGGCCACTCACGCCTTCAACATGCACATTGCGCACATCGCTGACGGCGAAATAGCTGTGCAATGCCTGGCTGATGGTGACCTCGTTGGCGCCTTGATTAAGGCTGGTCAGGCTGATGTGCAGTTGTTCGTCCAGACGGATGCTGAGCTTCAAGTCCACTTGGTGCGGCCAGCCCGGCAAGCCGCCTTCGGGGTAGGGCAGGACGAACTCCACTTTCAGGCTCTCACCTTCGGTTTCGATGCTGCCCAGTTCCCAGTCCATCGCGCGTACCAGGCCGTGAGCCGGCGGCTCCTCATGACTGACGCGCATCGCTTGAACGCTTTGCGGGTTGCGCGCGAGATTGCCGAACCACGGCCAGCACACTGGCACACCGGCGCGGATGCTTTTGCCGGTCTTGAACACAGCTTCGTCGTTGAGCCAGATCAGCGGCGGCTGGCCGGCCAGCTGATAACTGAGGATGTGCGCGCCCTGTTGGGCGACCAGCAATTCCGCCTGACCGTGGCGAATGCGCCAGCAGTTCAGGTCATCCAGTTTCATGGCTTCAACGTTGGGCGTGCTCATGGGGGCAACTCTCGATCAGGAACAATGACTGCAATGGACCGCGAAACGGTCGCTGCGTTTAACGCTGCCTGGTTTAACGAGCTCTGGACGGCACGGAACGGGTGCGACCGCTGCCATCGATGGCGACAAACACGAACACCGCTTCGGTCACTTTGCGCCATTCGCTGGACAGTGGATCGTCACTCCACACTTCAACCATCATCTGGATCGAGCTACGGCCGATTTCCAGCGCCTGGGTATAAAAGGAGAGTTGGGCGCCGACGGCCACCGGGACCAGAAACGCCATGCGATCGATGGCAACCGTCGCCACGCGCCCGCCAGCCACTTTGCTGGCCATTGCGGTGCCGGCCAGATCCATCTGCGCCACCAGCCAGCCACCGAAAATATCGCCAAAGCCATTGGTTTCGCGAGGGAGCGCGGTAATTTGCAGGGCCAGGTCGCCTTGCGGGATTGGATCTTCTTGTTCGAGCTCTATCATGCCGGGGGTGCCTCTGACCCGTGACTCTTCATTGGTATTGCGGATAAGTAGCCGTCTTGGAAAAACGATCCAGCCCCGAACATACGCTGTTCGTAGTGTTTTTCGTAAGGCGCCTGAAGGGAAACTCTGCGAAATCGCCTGTGAAGCGGGCAGGCGTTTTCGCACAGCAACCCTTTCAAACTGTTGCAGGACCGCGAGTATATCGGTCGGTTGACTCCGAGACGACCGTCCGGTTCTGATTTTGACCGTCTATTACGCACCTTCATGTGCTTTTTCGAACAATTTGTTATCGTGCCGGACCTGCCCAAGCCTCGGCCAGCGTTGTCGGGGTTGCAGATTCGACTATAAGAGAAGCCCTTGCCATGACCACAGCGCCCTCGAGCGTCGCGCAACCGACACAGCCCGCGCGTCCATTGACCCGCAATGACTACAAGACTTTATCGCTGTCCGCCCTGGGCGGCGCGCTGGAGTTCTACGACTTCATCATTTTCGTGTTCTTCGCCACGGTGGTCGGCAAGCTGTTCTTCCCGGCGGACATGCCAGAGTGGCTGCGGCTGATGCAGACCTTCGGCATCTTCGCCGCCGGCTACCTGGCGCGGCCGCTGGGCGGCATTGTCATGGCGCATTTCGGTGATTTGCTGGGGCGCAAGAAGATGTTCACCCTGAGCATCTTCATGATGGCGGTACCGACCCTGATCATGGGTTTGCTGCCGACGTATGCGCAGATCGGCATGTGGGCGCCGATCCTGTTGCTGCTGATGCGGGTGATTCAGGGCGCGGCGATCGGCGGTGAAGTGCCGGGCGCGTGGGTCTTCGTTTCCGAACATGTACCGCAGCGACACATAGGCTACGCCTGCGGCACCCTGACCAGTGGCTTGACGGCGGGCATCCTGCTGGGCTCACTGGTCGCGACGGCGATCAACAGCATTTATACACCGGCGGAAGTCTCGGATTACGCCTGGCGCATCCCGTTCCTGCTGGGCGGTGTGTTTGGCCTGTTCTCGGTGTACCTGCGTCGCTGGCTGCACGAGACACCGGTGTTCGCCGAGCTGCAATTGCGTAAAGCCCTGGCGGAAGAGGTGCCGCTGCGCGCCGTGTTGCGTGATCATCGCGGGGCGATCCTGATTTCGATGCTGCTGACCTGGTTGCTGTCCGCCGGTGTCGTGGTGCTGATCCTGATGACGCCGACTGTGCTGCAGACGGTCTACCACTTTTCGCCAACCACGGCGCTGCAGTCCAACAGCATCGCGATCTTGTTCCTGAGCATCGGCTGCATCATCGCCGGCGCCCTGGCGGACCGCATCGGCGCGGGCAAAGTACTTGCAATCGGTTGCGCCGGGCTGCTGGTCAGTTCCTGGACGTTTTATCACAGCCTGGCAGATCACCCGGACTGGCTGTTCCCGCTGTACGCATTGACCGGTTTTCTGGTGGGCACGATAGGGGCGGTGCCGTACGTGATGGTCAAAGCGTTCCCGCCCGTGGTGCGGTTCAGCGGTTTGTCGTTCTCGTACAACGTCGCCTACGCGATCTTCGGCGGTTTGACGCCGATGATTGTCAGCCTGCTCCTGAAAGAAAGCCCGATGGGGCCTGCCTATTATGTGGCCGTGCTGTGCGGCGTGGGGATTGCGGTGGGTGGGTATCTTTGGAAGAAGGGGCGTTAGGCCAACGCTTTGCATCGACTGCACTGGCCCCATCGCGAGCAGGCTCGCTCCCACCGGTTTTGTGTACGCCGCAAATCCCCTGTGGGAGCGAGCCTGCTCGCGATGAACGATCACGCGGTACAACGCTAGACACTCAATAGTGGCCTTTCATCCAATTGTCATATTTCAGCCATAGAGTGTTCACACGGCCTGCTGATACTTGGCCCCGACTTAAACACCCTATCTGCTAGGAGTAAGGCATGAAACTGAAGCGTTTGATGGCGGCAATGACTTTCGTCGCTGCTGGCGTTGCGACTGCCAACGCGGTTGCCGCTGTTGACCCTGCTATTCCGGGCTACACCAAGACCACTGGTGTGTCGGGCAACCTGTCCAGCGTCGGTTCCGATACCCTGGCCAACCTCATGACCCTCTGGGCCGAGAACTACAAAAAAGAATACCCGAACGTAAACATCCAGATTCAGGCCGCCGGTTCGTCCACCGCGCCACCTGCGTTGACTGAAGGCACCGCTAACCTGGGCCCGATGAGCCGCAAGATGAAGGACAACGAGCTGCAAGCCTTCGAAACCAAATACGGCTACAAGCCAACCGCTATCCCGGTGGCCGTGGACGCCCTGGCGGTATTCGTACACAAGGACAACCCGATCAAGGGTCTGAGCATGGAACAAGTCGATGCGATTTTCTCTTCGACGCGTCTGTGCGGCGGTAAAGCCGACGTAAAAACCTGGGGTGATCTGGGTGTGACTGGCGATCTGGCGAACAAGCCGGTGCAACTGTTCGGTCGTAACTCGGTATCCGGCACTTACGGCTATTTCAAAGAAGAAGCCCTGTGCAAAGGCGACTTCAAGGCCAACGTGAACGAACAACCAGGTTCTGCTTCGGTTGTGCAATCGATCAGCTCTTCGCTGAACGGCGTAGGCTACTCGGGCATCGGTTACAAGACCGCCAGCGTGAAGACAGTGGCTCTGGCCAAGAAAGGCAGCACTGAGTACATCGAAGACACCGAAGAAAACGCCCTGAACGGCAAGTACCCGCTGTCGCGTTTCCTCTACGTTTACGTCAACAAGGCTCCGAACAAGCCTCTGGCTCCGCTGGAAGCTGAGTTCATCAAGCTGGTTCTGTCCAAGCAAGGTCAGGAAGTTGTAGTGAAAGACGGCTACATCCCGCTGCCAGCCAAAGTCGCTGCCAAAGCACTGGCTGACCTGGGCCTGCAAGAAGGCGGCAGCGTAGTAAAGAAGTAAAACCCTAGGTCCGGGTTAACCCCCGGATTTTTGTAGGAGCCGGCTTGCTGGCGATGGCCTCACCCCGGTGAGACCGTCCGACCAAGTCGACAGAATCGCCAGCGAGCCGTCTCCTACAACCCGAATTCTCAATCCGCTGCCTGTCCATACACGCGGCGGATTTGTCGCGTCACTGCACTGTCATCTTTCTGTCATACAGGATCGCTAGGGTGTGCGCATGAATGATCTGGCCAATGCTCCCATGACTACAAATCCCCCCAAGCGAATTGATTTCAATACGCCTGAGTTGCAACGCAAGCGCCGTATTCGCGCGCTCAAGGATCGCTTCACGCGCTGGTACGTCCTGATTGGCGGCCTCGCGGTGCTGGCAGCGATCACCCTGATCTTCTTCTTCCTCGCTTACGTGGTTGCGCCGCTGTTCAAAGGTGCCGACCTGGAAGTGCAGGACGCGATCACGCCGGCCTGGATGCAGGATGCTGGCAAGCCGCTGATGATTTCCCTGGAAGAACAGAATCAGGTCGCCATGCGCGTGTCCGACAAGGGCCAGGCATTGTTCTTTGATATCGACAGCGGCGCCGAACTCAAGCGCGTCGACCTGCCGGTGCCAGCCGGGGCCAGCGTTACCGCCATCGGCAAAGACCAGCCCGGCCAACCGCTGGTAGCGGTGGGTTTTTCCAACGGTCAGGCGCTGGTGTTCCGTCACACCTATAAAGTCTCCTACCCGGACGGCAAGAAAACCATTTCACCGGCGATCGAGTATCCATACGGCGAGTCGCCGATTGCGCTCAACGAGGCAGGTGGTCCGCTGGAGCACGTCAGCCTCAACGCTACCGATTCGACCCTGATGCTGGTCGGTTCCACCGGTTCGCAACTTAATGTTCTATCGCTCACCAGCGAAGAGAACATGATGACGGGCGAAGTGACCAACGAGCAGCAGCGCATTGATTTGCCGCAGATGACCGAGCCGGTGAAGAACATCTTCGTCGACCCGCGCCAACAGTGGCTGTACGTGATCAACGGTCGTGCTCAAGCCGACGTGTTCAGCCTGCGCGACAAGAGTCTCAACGGTCGCTACAAACTGCTCGAGAACGGCGATGACCAGATCACTGCCAGTGCTCAGCTGGTGGGCGGCATCTCGTTGATTCTCGGTGACTCCAAGGGCGGTCTGGCCCAATGGTTCATGGCGCGTGACGCGGATGGCGAATCGCGCTTGAAGCAGATCCGCACCTTCCACATGGGCACCACACCGATCGTTGAAATCACTGCCGAAGAACGCCGCAAAGGTTTCGTCGCGCTGGACGCGTCCGGCAAGCTCGGCGTGTTCCACAGCACCGCTCACCGCACCCTGCTGGTGGATCAAGTGGTCGATGGCCAGGGCCTGTTTGGTCTGTCGCCGCGGGCCAACCGGATCATCGTGGAGCAGGGCGGCAAGCTGCAACCGTTGCTGCTGGAGAACCCGCACCCGGAAGTTTCCTGGAGCGCGCTGTGGAGCAAGGTCTGGTACGAAAACTACGACGAGCCTAAATACGTCTGGCAATCGACCGCCGCCAACACCGATTTCGAACCCAAGATGAGCCTGGCACCACTGACCTTCGGTACGCTGAAGGCTGCGTTCTACGCCATGCTGCTCGCCGCGCCGCTGGCTGTTGCCGCCGCCATCTACACCGCTTATTTCATGGCCCCGAGCCTGCGCCGCAAGGTCAAGCCGGTTATCGAATTGATGGAAGCGATGCCGACGGTGATCCTCGGTTTCTTCGCGGGCCTGTTCCTCGCGCCTTACGTCGAAGGGCATCTGCCGGGCATCTTCAGCCTGTTGATGTTGTTGCCGATCGGCATTCTGGTGGCTGGTTTCATCTTCAGTCGCCTGCCTGAATCGATCCGCCTGAGAGTGCCTGAAGGCTGGGAAAGCGCGATTCTGATCCCGGTTATCCTGTTCATAGGCTGGCTCTCGCTGTACATGAGCCCGTACATGGAAAACTGGTTCTTCGGCGGCGACATGCGCATGTGGATCTCCCACGACCTGGGCATCACCTACGACCAGCGCAACGCACTGGTGGTGGGCCTGGCCATGGGCTTTGCGGTGATCCCGAACATCTATTCGATTGCCGAAGACGCCGTATTCAGCGTACCGCGTGGCTTGACCCTCGGTTCCCTGGCCCTCGGTGCCACACCGTGGCAGACCATGACGCGGGTGGTGATCCTTACCGCCAGCCCGGGTATTTTCTCGGCGCTGATGATCGGCATGGGCCGTGCCGTCGGGGAAACCATGATCGTGCTGATGGCCACCGGCAACACCCCGGTCATGGAAATGAACCTGTTCGAAGGTCTGCGTACGCTGGCCGCCAACGTCGCGGTGGAAATGCCCGAATCGGAAGTCGGCGGCAGCCACTACCGCGTGCTGTTCCTATCGGCGCTGGTGCTGCTGTTGTTCACCTTCGTCATGAACACCCTCGCAGAACTGATTCGTCAGCGCCTGCGCAAGAAATACTCGTCGCTTTAAGAAAGGTAGAAGTCTGTGAAACAGAACTCCCTGAACGGATGGTTCAAGAGCGGCGCCCCGGGCGTCTGGATCAGCGGTGGCGCGGTGTCCATCTCGGTCATCATGACCATTGGCCTGCTGGCAGTGATTGCCGTGCGCGGTCTGGGTCATTTCTGGCCGGCGGACCTGGTGCACGCCAGCTACGACGTGCCGGGCCAGGCCAATCACCTGGTGATCGGCGAAGTGGTGCAGAAAGAGCAAGTGCCGCGCGAGCGCCTCAAAAGCGCGGGCCTGCCGGTGCCGGACGAAGGCCCGGAGTTCATGACCCGCGAGCTGATCAAGGTCGGCAACCGTGACCTGAACGGCAACGACTTCACCTGGATCGTCGGCGAGTGGCTGACCAATCAGACGACGCCGCCGGAGTTGATGGCCATCGAACGTCGCGAGTGGGGTAACTTTTACGGTTACCTGGTCAACGTCAAAGAGGGTGGCAAAGTCATCGCTGAAGGCGAAGCGGCGTGGCCGGAGCTGCAGGCCCGTGTTGCTCGCGTCAACGAGCTCGCGGCTCAACTCAAGACCCTGGAGAAGGTCGACATTGGCGCCATCAACGCCGGGCTCGAACGCATCCGTTTGCAGGGTCGCAAGCTGGAACTCTCCGGTGGCGTCGACGCCGCTGCACAAGCAGACATGGACGCCGATCGCGCTGAACTGAACGCTCGCTATCAGGACATCGAAGCGCGCCTGGCCGATTTGCATGCCCAGTTCAACCGCGACAGCCTCACCGCCCGCGATGCCAACGGCAAAGAAGTGGTGATCGAGATCGGCAAAGTGGTTCACGCTTTTCAGCCGAACGCGATGGGCACATTCACCAAGATCCGCTTCTACTTCAGCAAAGTCTGGGAGTTCCTGAGCGACGATCCGCGAGAAGCGAACACTGAAGGCGGCATCTTCCCGGCGATCTTCGGTACCGTGATGATGACGTTGATCATGGCGATGATCGTGACGCCGTTCGGCGTACTGGCAGCGGTTTATCTACGGGAGTATGCCAAACAGAACGCATTGACCCGGATCATCCGCATCGCGGTGAACAACCTGGCCGGTGTGCCGGCGATCGTTTACGGTGTGTTCGGCCTGGGCTTCTTCGTGTACGTGCTGGGCGGCTCGGTCGACCGCTTGTTCTTCCCGGAAGCATTGCCGGCGCCGACCTTCGGTACACCGGGCCTGCTCTGGGCTTCCCTGACCCTGGCGCTGCTGGCGGTGCCGGTGGTGATCGTCGCCACGGAAGAAGGCCTGGCGCGGATTCCGCGCACTGTGCGTGAGGGCTCGCTGGCGCTTGGCGCCACCAAAGCGGAAACCTTGTGGAAAATTGTGCTGCCAATGGCCAGCCCGGCGATGATGACCGGCATGATTCTCGCTGTAGCGCGTGCCGCGGGTGAAGTGGCGCCGCTGATGCTGGTGGGCGTGGTGAAACTGGCGCCGTCGCTGCCGCTGGATGGCAACTACCCGTACCTTCACCTTGACCAGAAGATCATGCACCTTGGCTTCCATATTTATGACGTTGGCTTCCAGAGCCCTAACGTTGAAGCCGCGCGGCCGCTGGTGTACGCCACAGCGTTCCTGCTGGTGCTGGTGATCGCGACACTGAACCTGTCGGCCGTCTACATCCGAAATCACCTGCGCGAAAAATACAAAGCGCTGGATAGCTAAAGCCATTAGCCACAAGCGGCAAGCTACAAGCCGCATTTGCTCAAATCTTGCAGCTTGCAGCTAGAAGCTCGCAGCTACGAACGGAGTGAGACCATGCAGCACGAAACTCATACCCACGGCATTAACATGTCGGCCCTGGGTCGCGACAAGCAGAGCCTGAACCTCGAGCAGGAAACCGTGGCCATCGAAGTGCCGGGCCTGAACCTGTTCTACGGCGACAAACAAGCGCTGTACGACGTCAGCCTGAACATTCCGAAACAGCGCGTGACCGCTTTCATCGGGCCGTCCGGCTGCGGCAAGTCAACGCTGTTGCGTACGTTCAACCGTATGAACGATCTGGTCGACGGCTGCCGCGTTGAAGGCGCGATCAATCTGTATGGCAACAACATCTACCGCAAGGGCGAAGACGTTGCCGAGTTGCGTCGTCGCGTCGGCATGGTGTTTCAGAAGCCTAACCCGTTCCCGAAAACCATCTACGAGAACGTGGTGTACGGCCTGCGCATCCAGGGCATCAACAAGAAGCGCATTCTCGATGAAGCCGTCGAGTGGGCGTTGAAAGGCGCGGCGCTGTGGGACGAGGTCAAAGACCGTCTGCATGAATCGGCACTGGGCTTGTCCGGTGGTCAACAGCAACGTCTGGTCATCGCGCGCACCATCGCCGTAGAGCCGGAAGTGCTGCTGCTCGACGAACCTTGCTCGGCACTCGACCCGATCTCGACACTGAAAGTCGAAGAGCTGATCTACGAACTGAAATCTAAGTTCACCATCGTCATCGTGACCCACAACATGCAGCAGGCCGCGCGGGTTTCCGACTACACGGCGTTCATGTACATGGGCAAACTGGTGGAATTCGGCGATACCGACACCCTGTTCACCAATCCGGCGAAGAAGCAGACCGAAGACTACATTACCGGTCGCTATGGCTAGTTGAGGCAGCTTCAAGCCGCAAGTTTCAAGCGGCAAGAGAGCAGCGGTGCGATATCAGGACTTGTACATAACTGCTTGAAGCTTGCAGCTTGAAGCTTGCAACTTTCGCGGAGCGAAACAGATGATTAGTAAAGAAGGCCTTACCCACCACATTTCCGCGCAGTTCAACGCCGAACTTGAGGAAGTGCGCAGCCACCTCCTGGCCATGGGCGGGCTGGTGGAAAAGCAAGTCAATGACGCGGTCACCGCGCTGATCGAGGCCGACTCCGGCCTGGCTCAGCAGGTTCGCGAAATCGACGACCAGATCAACCAGATGGAACGCAACATCGACGAAGAATGCCTGCGCATTCTGGCCCGTCGTCAGCCTGCGGCCTCTGACTTGCGGCTGATCATCAGCATCTCCAAGTCGGTCATCGACCTGGAGCGCATCGGTGATGAAGCCACCAAGATCGCTCGCCGCGCCATTCAGTTGTGTGAAGAAGGCGAAGCGCCGCGCGGTTACGTCGAGGTGCGTCACATCGGCGACCAGGTGCGCAACATGGTGCGTGATGCGCTGGACGCTTTTGCCCGCTTCGATGCTGATCTGGCCCTGTCGGTCGCGCAATACGACAAGATCATCGACCGCGAATACAAAACCGCGCTGCGTGAGCTCGCCACCTACATGATGGAAGATCCGCGCTCTATCTCGCGGGTTCTGAGCATTATCTGGGTGTTGCGTTCGCTGGAGCGCATCGGTGACCACGCCCGTAATATCTCCGAACTGGTGATTTACCTGGTGCGCGGCACTGACGTACGTCACCTGGGCCTCAAGCGCATGAAGGAAGAAGTTGAAGGCACAAGTGGCGAAAACGCTAATGTTCCGGGCGTAGCGGACGATAAGTAAGATTGCCCAACTAAAGCGCCCGGCCTTTTGGCCGGGCGTTTTCATTTACGGGTTTACGAATTCGAATGCAGCGCCCGCGAACGAAAGTCCCGGCGTGACTGAAGCTTTTTGGCAATGTGCCATCAGATAAGGCGGTATCCTTGCCGGGATTTTTTAAAGGGGTGATGGATGAGTAAGGTCAGTGTGTTGGTCGTGGACGATGCGTCGTTCATTCGTGACCTGGTAAAAAAATGCCTGCGCAATTATTTTCCGGGCATTCACATAGAAGACGCGGTCAACGGCAAGAAAGCTCAGTCAATTCTGGCGCGAGAAGCGTTCGACCTGGTCCTGTGCGACTGGGAAATGCCGGAAATGTCCGGCCTGGAACTGCTGACCTGGTGTCGCGAGCAGGACAACCTCAAGACCATGCCGTTCGTGATGGTGACCAGTCGTGGCGATAAAGAGAACGTCGTCCAGGCGATTCAGGCCGGCGTTTCCGGCTATGTCAGCAAGCCCTTCACCAACGAACAACTGCTGACCAAGGTCAAGCAGGCGCTGAACAAGGTCGGCAAACTCGACACCTTGATGAACAGCGCTCCGACCAAGATGAACTCGGCGTTCGGCAACGACTCCCTCAGTGCACTGACCGGTGGCAAGCCTGCCGTGGCCGGCGCACCTGCAACGCCTGCGCCCGTAGCTGCCGCCAGACCTGCCGCTGCTGCCCCTGCCGCAGCGGCCAGCGTGGCGTCCCGAGGCTTGCTCAACAGCCAACCGGTGAAGGCACCCGCTGCCTCTTCGGCGCCCTCCAGCGGCCGTGGCCAAGGCCAGCTGCGTTTGCCAAACGGCATTCAGCAATGCGTGATCAAGGCCCTCAGCCTAAAGGAGGCCTTGTTGGTGGTGAAACGCACCGAGGCGCTGCCGCAAATCCTCGACAGCGCCGTGCTCGATATGGAGCAGGGCGACAATGCCGAGGTCGCGCGTTTAAATGGCTACCTGCACGCCATTGTTGCGTTCGAGCAGAAGCCGGACAGCGACTGGCTGCAGCTGACGTTCCGCTTCGTCGATCAGGATGCGCAGAAGCTCGATTACATCTCGCGCCTGATCGCACGCGGTACTGCGCAGAAGCATTTCATTCCGGGCGCGTAATCTTCGTCGCCTGCCAGAGCGCTTCTCGGGCAAGCCGTGCTCCCACAGGGCAATGACATCCACTGTGGGAGCGAGTGAGGCCGCAATCCGACTTGCCCGCGAAGCGGCCGTCACTTCACCGCTCATCTCCCGGTCTGGCCATTTGAAACATCTACCCACTACTCAGGTCCTTCGCACCTGCTAGGCTCCAACCCAAGTCTTACTCGACAGATACCTGCCCATGCTCGCGCGCCTGTTGTTGTTCTGTGGTCTGTACATGGCCTGCACGTCGGCCCTGGCCATGACCATCTACAAGTCCAAAGATGCCAATGGCGTGGTCTCCTACAGCGACCGCCCCACGAAAGGCTCCAAAGTGTTCGTCTTCCGTGATCGTATGGACGAAAACCTGGAACGGCAGGTTTACCTCGACATCCAGAAGCAGAAGGGTGCGGACAGCGTTTTCGTGCGCAACGACCTGTACGCGCCGGTCGAGATCGAATTGAGTTTCTCCGCTCTGAGGAACGTCAGCGGCGCCCCGAGCCGGCCGATCCGGCGGGTGATGCCGGCGCGCAGCAGGATCCGCCTGGCGCTGCTGACGCCCAAACAGACCGGTCGGCCGCTCGTGTATGTGCCGAAGTTCGAATATTCCCTGGGCGACCCCTCAGGCGCCGTCATGGCCTATCGATACCCGCTGCCATGGCGCGGTGGCCCCTTTCGCCTGAGCCAGGGCGCCAACGGCCAATACAGCCACTACGGCCCGAAAAACCGCTACGCCATGGACATCGCCATGCCCGAGGGCACGCCGATTATCGCGGCGCGCGGCGGCATCGTCGTGAAAACCGAGAATAAACAGACCGGTCGCGGCACTGATCCGTCGGGCAATTTCGTGCGAGTGCTGCACGATGACGGCACGATGGGCGTCTATCTGCACCTGCAACGGGGTTCGGTCAGCGTTCGGGAGGGCCAGCGGGTGTCGGTGGGCAGTGCCTTGGCGCTGTCAGGCAACACCGGCAACAGTAGCGGGCCGCACCTGCATTTCGTGGTGCAGCGCAATACCGGGCTGGGGCTGGTATCGATCCCGTATCAGTTCGCTCAACCGATGGGCAGCCTGCCCAACTTTGCGTTGGGCAAACAATAAAGGCTAAGCGGATTCAGTGTGGCGAGGGAGCTTGCTCCCGCTCGGCTGCGCAGCAGTCGTAAAACCGTTGAACGCGGGGTGCCTGACTGCGTGCGGTTGCAGGATTTGGGGCCGCTTCGCGACCCGGCGGGAGCAAGCTCCCTCACCACAAAAGCCCCTCAGCCTTTGATCAATCCAGCATCAACACCTTGGCCAATACAATCTTCGGCCCTTTCATCTTCTTGATGATGATGCGCAAACCTTCGACTTCCAGCACTTCCTCTTCTTCCGGTACGCGCTTGAGGCTGTCGTAGACAAGCCCCGCCAGGGTTTCGGCTTCCACATGGTCCAGGTCAATGCCCAGCAGGCGCTCGACCTTGAACAGCGGCGTATCACCGCGAACCAGCAATTTGCCCGGCTGATAAGCGAGGATCCCGCGCTCGGCCTTGCGGTGTTCGTCCTGAATGTCGCCAACCAGCACTTCCAGCACATCTTCCATGGTCAGGTAGCCGATGATATTGCCATCGGCCTCTTCAACCAGCGCGAAGTGCGAGCCGCCCTTGCGGAACTGCTCGAGCAGTTGGGACAAAGGCATGTGTCGCGATACCCGCTCCAGCGGCCGGGTCAATTCGGCAAGGTTGAAGGACTCGGGAATGTGATCCAGCGCAGCCAGTTCCAGCAGCAGATCCTTGATGTGCAACAGGCCGACGAACTCTTGCGTGTCGCTGTCGTAGACCGGATAGCGGCTGAACTTGTGGCGACGGAACATCGCCAGGATTTCCTTGAGCGGTGCGTTGAATTCGAGCATCACCAAGTCTTCGCGGGAATTGGCCCAGTCGACCACCTCCAGTTCGCCCATCTCCACCGCTGACGCCAGCACACGCATGCCTTGGTCGCTGGGGTCCTGGCCACGGCTGGAGTGCAGGATCAGTTTCAGTTCTTCACGGCTGTAATGGTGCTCGTGATGCGGGCCGGGTTCACCCTGGCCGGCGATCCGCAGAATCGCGTTGGCGCTGGCGTTGAGCAGATAAATGGCCGGGTACATCGCCCAGTAGAACAGGTACAGCGGTACGGCGGTCCAGAGCGACAGCAGCTCGGGTTTGCGGATGGCCCAGGACTTTGGCGCGAGCTCGCCGATGACGATGTGCAGGTACGAAATGATGAAAAATGCGGTGAAGAACGAAACGCCCTTGACCACTTCGGCAGACTCCACGCCCGCCGCGCTCAGGACCGGCTCGAGAATGTGCGCGAACGCCGGCTCACCGACCCAGCCCAGGCCCAGCGAGGCGAGGGTGATGCCCAATTGGCACGCCGACAGGTAGGCATCGAGCTGACTGTGCACGGTGCGCAGGATGTGCCCGCGCCAGCCGTTTTTCTCAGCGATGGCCTCGACCCGGGTCGAGCGCAATTTGACCATGGCGAATTCCGCCGCAACGAAAAAGCCGTTGAGCAAAACCAGGATCAGAGCAAAAAGAATCATGCCGAAATCGGCGAAAAGTGTCGCGAGGGTCAAGCCAGGGGAAGGGTCCATGATGGAGTTTTGCGGGTTCCGTGTATTCGAAAAGGGGATTGATGCGGTGCCTGAAAGGCAGGCACAAGTCAGCCAATGTAGCGGCTGACTCGGCGATTGCCTAGTGGCGAGTGCTCGCCGGTATCAATCGATCGGGCTGATCACCAGGGATTTACTCACTTGGGCCGGCGCGAAATGGCAGGTGAACGTACTGCCGTGGCCCGGCACGCTGCTGATTTCCATGCGTGCTCGGTGGCGTAACAGCACGTGTTTGACGATCGCCAGGCCAAGGCCCGTGCCGCCAGTGTTGGAATTGCGGCTGGAGTCAACGCGGTAGAAACGCTCGGTCAGGCGCGGCAGGTGTTTGCTGTCGATGCCGATGCCCGAGTCCTGCACGCTCAAGTGCGCCCCTTGCTCGTCGCCCCACCAGCGGATGCGGATATTGCCTTCAGCCGGCGTGTACTTCACAGCGTTGAACACCAGGTTGGAAAATGCGCTGCGCAATTCCGCTTCGCTGCCCTTGAGCAGAATCGTCGGATTGGCTTCCAGTGTGATGTGCTGGTTCTTCTGACCGGACAACTGCTGAGCGTCGCTTTTGATCGACTGCAGCAAGCCGTCGATGGCGATCGGCTGGTTGTCCGACGGGTAATCGGTGGCTTCCAGTTTGGCCAGCAGCAACAGGTCGTTGAGCAGCGTCTGCATGCGCCCGCCTTGCTGCTGCATCTGCTGCAGGGCGCGGGTCCAGCGCGGGTTCACTTCCTCGACGTTGTCGAGCAGGGTTTCCAGATAGCCGCAGATCACCGTCAGCGGCGTTCGCAATTCGTGGGAGACGTTGGCAATGAAGTCCTTGCGCATCTGCTCCAGCTGATGGATGCGCGTCACGTCGCGCACCAGCATCAAATGCTCGTTGTTGCCGTAGCGGGTGATGTACAGCTGAATGCGCACGCGATCGTTGGTCGGCGAGGGGATTTCCAGCGGCTCGGCGTAGTTGTCCTGCTCGAAATATTCCTTGAAGCGCGGGTGGCGTACCAGATTGGTCACCGGTTGGCCGCTGTCCTGTGGGGTTTTGAGCCCGAGCAAGGTTTCTGCCGCGCGGTTCCACCATTCCAGGTTGCCATCGCTGTCGAGCATGATCACTGCGTCTTTGAGCGCAGCGGTCGATTCCTGGACCCGATCGATCACCGCTTGCAGACGCCCGCGCACGCGTTGGTCGCGGCGTTGCAGATGATAGATGCTGTCGAACACCTCGCCCCACAGGCCGTAGCCATCTGGCGGTGCTTCATCGGGTTTGTGCAGGCGCAGCCATTCGTGCAGCCGCAACAATTGCTTGAGGGTCCAGGCCAGATAAAGGCCCAGCCCCGCAGCGAGACTCCAGCCGTAATAGCCCGTCAACAGGCCGATCACCAGGCAGACGGTGACCAGCAACAGCATGTGGCGAATCAGGATGCCATGCCAGTTTTGGTTCACGTGTACGCGCGTCCTTGAAGAAAAACAGCTTCCAGCTTCAAGCCTCAAGCGGCAAGTTTGAAGCGGTCTGGCTTTAGCTTGCCGCTTGAAGCTTGCAACTTGTAGCTGCCGTCATGCTTTGGTGGAAAACCGATAACCGGTGCCGCGAACGGTTTGTACCAGATTTTCGTAAGCATCGCCGAGGGCTTTGCGCAGACGACGGATGTGCACGTCGACGGTGCGCTCCTCGACATATACATTGCCGCCCCAGACCTGGTCCAGCAACTGCCCGCGGGTGTAGGCGCGCTCCTGGTGGGTCATGAAAAACTGCAGCAGGCGATATTCGGTCGGGCCCATCTCGGCAGGTTTGCCGTCGATGGTCACGCGGTGGCTGATCGGGTCCAGCAGCAGGCCGCCCACTTCAATCGGCGCTTCGCCATCGGTCGGGCCAGCACGGCGCAGCACGGCTTTGAGGCGCGCGACCAGTTCGCGAGGGGAAAACGGTTTGGTGATGTAATCGTCGGCGCCGACTTCAAGGCCCTGAATCTTGTTGTCCTCTTCGCCCTTGGCCGTGAGCATGATGATCGGGATGTCCCCGGTCAGCTCATCACGTTTGAGGCGGCGCGCCAGTTCGATGCCGGACGTGCCAGGCAGCATCCAGTCGAGCAGAATCAGGTCTGGCTTGCGGTCGACGATGATCGCGTGTGCCTGTTGCGAGTTCTCGGCTTCCAGGCAGTCATAGCCAGCCATTTCCAACGCAACGGCGATCATTTCGCGAATGGGCGCCTCGTCGTCGACGATCAGAATGCTCCTGCCAACCATGCGTTAATCCTCTTGTCATTTAACTGTCTTGCGCCGCATTAGATAACGGAATTATTGCAGTCGTGTGACAGTATTTTAGTCGCCCAGCGTTTGCAGGGATCCTGAACTAAGCTCTAAGTCCGAATCCTGACAACCACAAAAGGAAGGTTTCCATGAAGCACATCGCTCAATCCTGCAAGGCTTTAATGCTGGCGGCTGCGCTAACGCTGCCGACGATGGCCTTTGCTGAAGAACCGGGCATGGTTAAAGACGGCATGTTGGTGGACCATAAGGGCATGGCGCTGTACACCTTCGACAACGACACGGGCGGCAAATCGGCGTGTACCGGCAAATGTGCAGAAAACTGGCCGCCCCTGATGGCGACTGAATCAGACAAGCCCGAAGGCAAGTGGACGACTATCACGCGTGACGACGGCAAGATGCAGTGGGCATACGACGGCAAGCCGCTGTACTACTTCGTTCAAGACAAGAAGCCGGGCGACAAGACAGGCGACAAGAAAATGGACAAGTGGCACATCATCACCAACACCGGACCAAAAATGTAAGTGCCAATTTGTAGGAGCCGGCTTGCTGGCGATGGACGTGAACGATGACGCGCATCTGTCTGGAAAACGCGTTGCCTTCTAAACCGATCGCCAGCAAGCCGGCTCCTACAAGGTGTTACGGCGGCCTCAGCGCAACGCGTAATCCAGCACAATCCCGACGAAAATCGCCAGCCCCGCCCAGTGGTTGTGCAAAAACGCCTTGAAGCAACGCATCCGGTCTTTGCCGCGGGTGTACCAGAACTCCCAGGCAAAGCAGCCTGCCGCTGCCAGCAAACCCAGGTGGAACCAGCCGCCCAGTTCGAACTGCGACCCCGCCAGCAGCAGACAACCCAGCGCCAGCCCTTGCAAGGTCAGAATGATCACCCGGTCCGCCTCGCCAAACAGAATCGCCGTGGATTTCACGCCGATCTTCAAGTCGTCATCGCGGTCGGTCATTGCGTAATAGGTGTCGTAGCCCACCGTCCACAACAGGTTGGCGATGTACAGCAACCACGCTGCCGCCGGCAGTTCCCCGGTTTCGGCGGTGAACGCCATCGGCATCCCCCAGGAAAACGCTGCACCCAATACCACTTGCGGGTAATAGGTGTAGCGCTTCATGAACGGGTAACTGAAGGCCAGCGCCAAGCCGCCCAGCGACAGCCAGATCGTCGTGGCGTTGGTGCACAGCACTAGCACGAAACTCACGCCCATCAGCAGCGCGAAAAACACCAAGGCTTCTTTGGAACTGATCCGGCCGCTCACCAATGGCCGCTGTTCCGTACGCTTCACATGGCCATCGACCTTGCGATCCGCCCAGTCATTGATCACGCACCCACCGGCACGGGTCAGCACAACGCCGAGCACGAAAATCACGATGTTGGCCATCGACGGCGAGCCTTCACCGGCAATCCACAACGCCCATAAGGTCGGCCACAGCAGTAGGTAAATGCCGATCGGCTTGTCCATGCGCGTCAACTGAATAAAATCCCAGGCGCGTGGATTCAGGCGATTGAGGGACTTGA
The DNA here is from genome assembly GCF_054898145.1 of Pseudomonas sp. TMB3-21. Classification (NCBI taxonomy): domain Bacteria; kingdom Pseudomonadati; phylum Pseudomonadota; class Gammaproteobacteria; order Pseudomonadales; family Pseudomonadaceae; genus Pseudomonas; species Pseudomonas sp. TMB3-21. Next base: position 1,663,683 of record NZ_CM142718.1, read on the forward strand.
GCAGGCTTTGGTACATCAGCAATTCTCCGGATGCGCGCGAGCGGCGAGCCACAGGGCCGGCAGGAAAATCTCGGCTACCAGAACGCTCAACGCGCCGCGGTCGAAGCGCGAGCGTCGGCCCCACAGATCAGCGGCTCGGCATTCGCTCGGCAGCCATTGCTCAGGGTAGTGACACACCTCGATGGCCCGACGCTGAAACGCCCGGTCGCAAAACAGCAACTCACCCAGCGAACGGCTGCCCAGTTCATCCATGTGCAAACCATCGCCCTGCAATGCGCTGCGCGACGCCACGCTGCGGGCGAAGACCCAAGGCTCATCGTGGCCGCGCAAATACACCTCGCGCACCCAGCCTTCACTGCCTTCGGCCAGGCCCAGCGCCGCGCATTCGTCGGTGCGCAGCGGTTGCCAGCCTTCGAACAGGGGCGTGACGCTGAACGCGTCATTGGACAGGCGGGTCAGCCGACGCGTCAGCGAACCTTCGTCGAACAGCCAGTCCAGCGTCGGGGCATCGGGGAGGGGTGTCAGTTGGCTTTGAGGCAGCCAGAGTGGGGCGTTTGAGTGTTGCACAATGAGTCATTATTGGCAGCAAATGAGGCGGCGAGCTTACCATGTCAGTCGGCGATTTTGATTGATCCGGCGGGCCATTGCGTTGAACAGGCTTGCATCTGCCGGGTCCGATCAGTACAAAACGCCCTGAGCCGGACGGCAACGCTGCACCCATCGACCGTTCGCGCCGGTAATAGTCTGAATCCTGAGGATGTACCTGAATGAAAAAGTGGCAATGTGTAGTCTGCGGCCTCATCTATAACGAAGCTGACGGCTGGCCGGATGACGGCATTGCGCCGGGCACCCTGTGGCAGGACGTACCGGAAGACTGGCTGTGCCCGGACTGCGGCGTCGGCAAGATGGATTTCGAAATGATCGAAATCAACTAAGACTTTAAAAGGGAGTAAGGCATGAACGCACCTGTCGTGATCATCGGCACTGGCCTGGCGGGTTACAACCTGGCCCGGGAGTTTCGCAAACTTGATGGCGAAACCCCGCTGCTGCTGATTACCGCCGATGACGGGCGTTCTTACTCCAAACCGATGCTCTCCACCGGGTTCGGCAAAAACAAGGACGCCGACGGCTTGAGCATGGCCGAACCCGGCGCGATGGCCGAGCAATTGAAAGCCGAAGTGCGCACCCACACGCGCATCAGCGGCATCGACCCGGGCCATAAGCGCTTGTGGATCGGCGAAGAGTCGGTGATTTATCGCGACCTGATCCTGGCGTGGGGTGCCGAAACCGTGCGCGTGCCGATCGAAGGCGATGCGGCCGACGCAGTGTTCCCGATCAATGACCTCGAAGATTACGCACGCTTCCGTGCGGCAGCGGCGGGCAAGCGTCGGGTGCTGGTGCTGGGCGCGGGGCTGATTGGCTGTGAGTTTGCCAACGACCTGATCCTCGGTGGCTACGAGGTGCAACTGGTTGCGCCGTGTGAACAGGTGATGCCGACCTTGCTGCACCCGGCGGCGGCCGCTGCTGTTCAGGCCGGGCTGGAAAGCCTGGGTGCGCGGTTCCATCTCGGCCCGGTACTCAATCGATTGCAACGTGTTGCTGATGGCCTGGAAGCGCATCTGTCCGATGGGCAGGTGATCCCCTGCGACGTGGTGGTTTCCGCGATCGGCCTGCGTCCGCGCATCGATCTGGCGGCGGCCGCCGGTTTGCAGATCAATCGCGGCGTAATGGTCGACCGTCACTTGCAAACCTCGCACGCCAATATCTATGCCTTGGGCGATTGTGCCGAGGTCGATGGGCTGAATCTTTTGTACGTAATGCCCCTGATGAGTTGTGCGAGAGCACTGGCGCAAACCCTCGCCGGCAATCCAACGGCGGTCAGCTACGGCCCGATGCCGATCACAGTGAAAACCCCGGTCTGCCCACTGGTGGTGTCTCCGCCGCCACGGGGCGTGGAAGGTGTCTGGAGCGTTGAAGGGCAGGGCGTTGACATCAAGGTTTTATGCCGCGATGCCACGGGCCAATTACTGGGTTATGCCCTGACTGGCACGGCTGTAATGGAAAAATTGGCCCTGAATAAACAGCTTCCAGCCTTGCTGGCGTAAATACAGGTCGTTCTGTCGGAATCACCCCTCTTTTGCCCTCACAAAGGTCGCGCCGAGACTGGCGCGGCACCTCGCTGCATGCCATCCTCATTCCCGTCTGCCGCAGAGTAGAGCACCTGCGGCGCTTTGGTCGCTGTCCCAACGAGGACAGCACGGACATAACAACAAAAAACCGTCAAAGGGGCTTCATATATGCGTAAACCAGAACTCGCCGCCGCCATTGCTGAAAAAGCAGATCTCACCAAAGAACAAGCCAACCGCGTTCTCAACGCCGTCCTCGAAGAAATCACCGGCGCCCTGCACCGCAAGGACAGCGTGACACTGGTCGGCTTCGGCACCTTCCTGCAACGCCACCGCGGCGCCCGTACCGGCAAAAACCCACAGACCGGTGAGCCAGTTAAAATCAAGGCCAGCAACACCGTCGCGTTCAAGCCAGGCAAGTCGTTGAAGGACAGTGTTAATCCGTAATCGAGACTCCGGCCCGCCTTGCGCGGGAGCGGAATAAAAAATGGGCACGCCAACCGGGTTGGGTGCCCATTTTTTGTGGCTGGCGAAAATGATGCTGATCGGTGTAACGCACGAATCTGTAGGAGCCGGCTTGCCGGCGATGCGGTCTGTCGGGCACATGAACCTGGATGCTTACGCCGCATCGTCAGCAAGCTGGGTCCCGCCCGTCACCCGTCCCGGCTTTGTTGCCTGGCGAAAATGGCCGCCATCTCCGGCTCATTCAAATGATCCAGCGCTCGCTCTACCAACAACCGAACGCCGTCGGCCATGCGGCTGAGCGCCAGGGCTACGGAGCGGCGAGAGCCGTCCACATCGTCGGCAAGGCCGGCGGCGATGGCGCTGATGGATAACAGGTCTTCCGAGGCATTGGCGAGCAGGGTTTCGGTGTTGATGTTCGGGCACACGCTGAAGAGCTGGCCGTCAGTTTTTGGCGATTTTGCTTCGGCGGGCGGGAAGTGATGGTCGAGGGCGCGCTCGGCGGCGGCGTTGAGTTTGGTGGGGTCGGTGCTTTCGTAGGGGGAGACTGGGTCGGGCTCTGGTGGGTTTGGGGTTACTTTGAACATGCTCTTCAATTCCTGAAGTGATGCTGCCAACACTTCGCCGACTAAACGAAGGGTGGCGGCTGTGCGCAGGTTAGTCGGACCGGGGAATTGAAGAAGCCGGCGCACCCGAAGGTGCCCTGTGCACAGCCACCATCAAATGCAGGAGTGAAACTGCCTGCTTGACGGTCGCTCGTACAACTTCAATTCCAGCGGGCGACTAAACCCGATCACTGAGGATCAGTGACAGGAACCAAGTTACCGACCAGCCCCAAAGCGCACAAGCCGGCGGATTCTGGCGTAGCTGTAGGCAACGACGCAAGGTGTTGTAGCTCTCCGGAAGTAACCCGGGAGGCTTTTTAAACAAGCATGATGGGGCGGTGTTTAAGCAGCGGTGTCCTGACATTTTTATGTGCCGGTGCGAGCTACACAATCGAATCAATATCCAAATGAAAGGGCGCTCCTACTGCATGCCCGCCCGTGATGGCTGCGATAGCAGTTTCATGGTCTATGGGGACCGGCGGACTGATCGCCAGTTGTTCTGAAGTAGTGTTTTCCGCATGAGCGTTCCAGCGAATCAGACTTTCTAGTACCAACTCGTGTCGTTCGGCGTAGCTTCCATAAACGTCCGCCTCGGTAACGATGTGAGCTTGCAGCGACATCAGCCGAGTTTGGGTTTCTTCTATTTTTTTGATTTCATTTCTTACTACCGCCGTTCTGTGACTCCTTTCCTTGTGTCTTTCATAAGCGCTGGGGATCCGCTCGATATCCCGCAAGATTTCATTCAATTGTTTTTCGATTTTTGCCAAAGCATCGCTGACTCGCTTCAATTCATGCGGGGTCACCAGTGAGCGCTTCTGTTCGTGCGCTTCTTTCCAGCGTCGCAGGCTTGCCCAACAACCGGGGATGTAGCTGCTGACCATAAAGTGATCGCTGACTTCAAATAGCTGACGCACCCATGAACCTCGATTGGGCAAGCCATTAACCTGTTTCAGCGCCTTCGCGCACCCATGATCATTGACAGTACTGCAACCCGGCTCCCATAGAATGGACGACCGGTGTCCTTCGCCAAAGTCCACTGGCATGAAGTGGCGCAATTTGCCGTGGTGCCCGTAAGCGTCGCCCCAGAAGTTAGTAATCCCCACGATCAGAAGCCCCAAACCAGCGGCCGGGTTCATAGCAATAACAGTTCCGTGTGCGAGCAGCATTGGCTTGGGATGGGACAGTGTGTTCATCCAGGTTGCGGGAACACTGGGCACGGGGTCGTTGTGGTTGACGATGCGGTGATGGATCAGGAGCTCAGCACTTTCGATAAACGTTGTGTCGCTGGCACGGGGAGCCCCGTATGTGTAAAGCACGATATCCGGCGCAAATCTTGTGTTGCGTCGCAACATTTCTGACAGGAGCAGCGCCACCGCTCCGCCCAGGCTGTGCCCAGTAATCAACAGTTTCTGCCCGCTGTAGAATTTTTCCATATAGTCCGTAACAAACGAATATGCCATCTTGGCGGCTTCGTAAAACCCTCTGTGCACTTTCCCTTCGCCTTCCTCAAAGGGAACCTGGTAAGCATCTCCATCCAGTGAGGCGTCGGCTAACAATTCGCTGGTTCCCCGTACGCAAACCAATATCACTTCTTCGTGATGGGTGATGAATGCTTGGGTGTCCGTGCTTTCGACTTGTTTGCGGTCATCGAGAAAGTGGAGTTTGGCGGGGTGCTCCTGCTCATCTCCCAGCGCTGGATCGTTTACCTCGGGGTAGAGCAGTGGGTCAAAAGGTACGATTTCGAGCCGTTTCGAGTAAGGCACCTCTTCATACAGCGGGTAATATTGCTTCGTCTGGTCGGCCTTAACCTTCCACAACTCTTCAGACTGCGGCAACGCATGGCCAAACCAGTAACCGCTGGATGGACGCAAGGGGAAGCTCACACTGCCCGTTTTGACTGGTTGCGTATTTGGCTCCTGACCAAAGTCGGTGTAACTCAGCGTTGACATCAACGCTAGTTGATAGAGGTTGAGTGCGCAAAAGTCGTCGTTGGTCGACAATACCGGTCGCAGCGCTCTCATGGGGCGCACTTCAAGCACGTGATGTTTGTTCGGCATCAGAGCAATGCCTTTTAAAGTGTGTGGAGGTTGGGGCGGGGAAAACCCCAGTTCTACCTCGGCCATCGCCTTCTGGCCAAGAACCGAACTTGTGTCACCATCCGGTGAAATGGTGTTCCTGGCAGAAAGCGTTCTGGTTATGGGGGGCTGGCAAAAAAGTGCATGCACTGCCATGTTGGGCGGGAAGTTGCGTAATGCCAATGGCGGCAGGTGTGCCACATGCTTGACCAGTTCACTTACTTCGACTTGATAATAGGCTTCTGGATCAGCGAGTTCTTTGGCGGGATTTACCAGAGTGCGGGCGCCAGACTCTTGGGAAAAAAATCGGGTTTTTTCGGCCCGTACTTGGAGTTCAGTGACAGGGATGGGGTAGTTAGCCCTGCTCCGTAGATCCTTGTAAGGTGCTTCCGCGCCCTGAAAAAGCTCAGTGAGTTTTAGTACTACGGGGCCGAAGTAATGGTGATCTACCCGTGCAACACCACTGGCATCCAATTTACCGGTATAGACAACGTCTTCGTAATCGGTGATCTCATAAGTCAGACCGGCATACGGCTTGCCGCTGCCGAATTCGTCTACCAACTGAAAACTGGTCCAATGTCCACGTAACGGGCATGCGTGGATATTACCAACCATGAACTTAGCGTCACTTGCGGCTAAAATTTCATTACTCATGGTTTACATCCTTATTTTCAGTGCAACCGGGATAAATCGTGCAGACCCGTTCATCCACCATTTTGAAAGTGCTGAAATCTTTATAGTTACCGTTGCAGTACCCGCGCTGATCTGCCAAGCCTTCGCCTAAACAGCGTTTCCAGCCACCAGAGACTTGGACCCATGTGTCACCCCACGCTGGTTTTTCTTCAGGCGCCAGCTGGATTTTCAACTTCACGGTCTTTCCATGTAGTTGAGTCAGCGTATAAGCCGTAGATGGACGGCTTCGGGCAACAATTCCCTCCGAATCCATTTTTCTACAACTGAGCAGTTTTATCAGATAGCGCTCAGGGCCGACTGTGCGAAATGCCCACTGGCATTCGCCAAAGAACTCGCCTATGTCGGCGTCGTTGAACGTGCCCATCTCTCGCTCCAACAGCACTGGGCGGACAACGATTGCGGCGTAAGCAGAGCTTTTGTCACTGCGGCCAGGACCGAATATGCCCGTGACCTTGACCTCAACGAGATTCAACGCCAGCGGGCAATTGCTCACTGTTCTGTAAATCGGGATCTCGGAAGTAGTTTTGTATTCCATAAAAATTTTATTGAAGCCGAGCTGAGTACCCTTTTCCCCCGGCACGGTGCAAGTCTGCCCTTCAGAGGGTACGTAATAGGCGGTTAATTCGTACTTGAAGTCTGGCGGAAAATCCGGGATGAAAGTAAATGTCTCTCGCTTGCCAGCAGCGCAACCCAAAGTTAGGACGAGAATAGCCGTGAGAGTTAGGCTTTGAATAATTCGTATAACGTGCAACCCGGCTCCGCGCCAATGCGTTTTCTGATGTCTCATAGGGCTTCATCCTTCTCTTCGGTGCAGCCGGGGTAAATGGTGCAAGTGTCCCGTCCATCTGGCATGCGGAAGGTACTGAAGTCCTTATCGTTGCCGTAACAAAAAGCGCGCTGGTCTTCAAAGCCTTTGCCCATGCAGCGCTTCCAGCCTCCCGGCACCTTTACCCAAGTATCTCCAACGGCCGGTCGTTCCTCAGAAACATGTTTGATCCTCAAGCGCACAGTCTTACCCGGCAGCTGATCCAAGGTATACGCGGCAAACGGATGACCTCGAGTCAACTGGCCCTGAGCATCGGTGTCCTTGCAGTCGAGGATTTTTACGATGCGGCGTAAACTGCCCGAAGTGCGAAACAACCACTGACACTGGCCGTACAGTTCGCTTTCACCCATCGCGTTAAAAGTGTCCTTAAGATGCTCAGACAACGTGGGCCGCACCGCTATTTTGCCGACGTCCGTCCCGAAATCAGCAACGCTTTCTCCATAGATCGCATAAACATCCAGGTTCACGCTGTACAGCATCAACGGACATCCACTAACCGTCCTGTACAGCTCAACTTCAGAGTTTTGTTGGTAGTTCTTACGCCACTTCCGATTGAACACGACGTATGTACCCTTTCCGCCAGGCACCCTGCATGTCTCTCCTGAAGCGGGAACGTATACCGCCGTTGCTTTGTAGAAAAAGTCTGGAGGTAAATCAGCAGTCAAAGTGAAGGAGGCTGAATTACCAGACGCTGAATTACCGGTAGAGGAGCAGCCCACAGTGAGGCTCAAACAACTGCCAGCGATAAGGCTCATAACGATGCGCTTCATACCGGTGCATCCCTTTGCATATACAGCACCTGCTGACTCACCCTTTCAAAATGTGCCGCCGGATCCTCTTCCGGTTTCGGCTCCCAGAATTTGGGCGGTAGAAAGCCCGGTGTATGCAGGCATCCGGTCAACATAAAATGGACCTGCTCCGGCTGCTGCCAACCCCATAAATGGCCCAGTTCAAGCAAACCCCATAGCCAGTCATCCACATTCAGGACGGCGGCAACGGCTGCCAGGGCTTCGGTATGTTGGCCAACCAGGTAGCGGCGGGTGTTATCAAACTGCACATTGGCGTAAACCATGTCCGGGGTTGGCGTGTGTAACCACGCCGGCTCGTCCGGCAGCGGATGCTCCCCGGGGTCAGGGTTGTCCGCTACCGTCCATTGTTCAGCGTGCCAGTAACAGACGCTGGCGAGAGGGCCGAGAAAGCCCGGGCGCTGTTCCGGTTGCAGGTGGGCGAGGGCGCGGCCCAACACGCGGTTATCGTGCACGCGATACACCGCCAGGCTCGGCCGCGCGCCGGTTATCAATCGATTGCGCCAATGACCGGTCAGGATGTCCAGGTCTACGTGGCTGGCACTGGCCAGCCAGCCCCAGTGACGCTCGGGCGTGGCGAGCAGGGCCTGAATGACGGGATGTTTGACGCTGCCCACTCGAAACAGAAAAGGTCCGGATGGCGCCAGGGCACCAGCCACGGTTCCGGAGTAAACACTGCGGTACTGATCAGCTCCCAACGCCCTCGCCAATGCCACGCGCTCGTCAAGCTGGCCGTCACTGTCGAGCATCAGATAGAGATCCCGCGCGCTGCGGGATTGTTCATGCAGCCACTGTTCGAGTGTGTTCATGCGACTTCTCCAATGCTGCATTGACCCGTCAGACACGCCTCGCACAGCGGGCAATAATCTGCCGCCCGCTGTCGGGCGCTGTTTAGGATGGACATAGGGCTGGCGATGACAGGCGCAGGCTCGCTGGCCTCTGCCTGCCGCGCTTGCAGTGGCGGCACGCCGATCATCGGCGAGCCCCCCTCGACCAAAGCTACGCTGCTGAAAATCCCTGCCGCATTGATCACGATGTGATGCCCACCTGCAGAGAGCGTCAGGCTTGTGCCCGCATTGATCACCACGTTGCTGGCGCTGACATGAACTTGCTGCCCAGCCTGAATCACCAGCGTACCGGCAGACGTCATGCTGCTGTTGCCGCTGACAGTGAGCAGCTCATCAGCGCCGATTACCGTGCTGCGCGCACCTTGAGTGGTGTGGAATTCGTCGCCCTTGATCAGGCTCGAGCTGTTGCGATCGACCTGCTCGAAGCGGTCGTTGTTGATCAGGCTGTGGCTGTCGTTGAGGATCAGTTGCTCGATGTCACGTTGCGCGCGCAGATAGATTTTTTCCTGCCCGGCGCGGTCCTCGATCGAGAGCTCGTTGTAGCCGCCGTTGCGCGGCGAGCTCTGGCTGCGGAACACCGTCCTGGTTTTGTTTTCCGGTAGCGGATGCGCGACGGAGTTGACCTTGTTGGGCACACAGCCAGTAATCAGCGGTTTGTCCGGGTCGCCTTCATCAAATGTAACGATCACTTCCATGCCGACGCGCGGGGTGCTCACCGAACCAAACCCTTCGCCTGCCAAACTGGTCCCGACCCTTAACCAGCAACTGCTTTTTTCACTGTTGAGTTCTGCGCGATCCCATGGGAATTCAACGCGGACCCTGCCGAATTCATCGCAAAAAATTTCTTCGCCGGGTGGTCCGGTGACGCGCGCGGTCTGGCAGACCAGTTTGGGTTTGCTCTCAGGAAACGGTGGGCGATAGGGCACGTACGCCCCTATTGCGCTGAAGCTGTTGCGGTAGCCTTGGGTGAAGCTATTGGCGGAGGATTCGTCGCTGATCAGGGCTTCTTCCAGCGATTGCGGCTGCTTGCCTTCATGCTGAACGCTGATCAGCAACCACTGGTCATTGCAGGCAGCGCGCGGGTGTTCGATCAGGTCGAACAGGTAACCGCTGCGCAGTGTCGGCTGATCGCCTTCACCGTGGACCAATTGATAGTCGCGTCGGTGGCGTTCCAGCGCGAGCCGCGCGAGGTGCTTGCCGTGCTTTTCGGTCTCCATCCAGAGCGGATAACGATAGTCTTCCAGCGCAGGGGTGAACTCGGCGGTGAAGCTGCTCTCCAGCAACGCACTCGGTCGTTTGAAGTCATAGTGGCGGCGTGTGGTTGTACTGGTGCGAGTGCTGAACGCCACGGCGAAGCGGTTGATGACAGGATGGTCCGGGACCATGCCAGCCTCTTGCAGATAAGGCGTCGGCGCCAGCGTGGGGAAAAATACCTGGTCGTCGGTGAACACCAGCAAATGCATTTCAGGAGAATGCTGATGGTGCCACGCGATCCCGTCTTCAGCGCACAGACGCTGAATGAACTCGAAATCGCTTTCCCCATATTGAGTGCAATATTCGCGCTTGGCGCTGGTGCTGACATGGAAAGTGAATACATCCGAATGAATGCCATGTTTGTGCAGCACCTGGGTCACGATCTGCGGCACGCTCAGATTCTGAAAAATCCGTTGATCGTGACTGAACTGCAAGTAGTGCAGCGCTGGAACAAGGGAGAGGTAGTACCGGGTCAGACGCTTGCCCGGCTCTCCCGCCAACACGTCTTCGATGCGACCGTGAATACCTGTCTGATCAGGACCGAACTGCAGAAATGCCGGCTGACCGAGCAGGCATTCCAGATCGAAATCCGGGTGTTCGCTCACCACTTCTACGCGAATGGAATAGAGCGTGCTGATGGCTTCGCAGCCTTCGAAAGCCAGCACTTTGAAGTCGTGTCGAATACCAGGAATGTGCAGAGTGAAAAGCGCGGGGGCTACAGGGTTGAACATTACGCTTGTCCTTAAGCAGCGTGGATTTAAGCGTGATGTCGACCGTCCCTGATCAGCCACGCGTGCTGAATTTCGACGGAAGTTATCAATGTCTGAAATATATTGATGTGAGAAAAATCACCTACTTATGTCGGAGTCTTCTGATACTGGAAGTTTCTAACTGGAAGTAGGAAAGTGCTGTAGGAGTTGATCCAGAAACTTTCCGGATGGCAACTAACGACGTCTGCAACGGACTTTGGGATCAAGCGTGATGATTGGCTGAGTGATATCGAACTAATGGCATTTGGCGTCTGCCAGGTGTCACTTAAAATTTATTCCCGGGATACGCCATTTTCGGAACGGTCCTACTTCTTTTTTGTTTCGAGTTTGTCATGCTCTCCCACGTTTTCAGGTGCCTGAAAATCCAAATCATCTGTGTTGGCGCACTACACCGCTCTGGAGCAAGGGTTTCAGAGGGGGATTCGGTCAGGCTGACGGATCGGGAGTAGCACTCAGGGATTCCCCTGCGGCATATAAGGGAATCCCTTACAAACATAAGTGCGTTTCGTCTTGTTATGTAATCGGATGCTTGCTAGTGGCCATCATCGTGAGTACGATGCGCGCACTTGTAAGAGCACGATCTCAATTGGATGAGACTCATCGCAGCTCTTGATACGGTTTCCACGCCCGCTGTATTCCAATTGGCGTAAGACTGTAATCCAAACCAAAGGCCAGGGATGTCCTACTCAAGCAAACTTTCCGCTCATTACCTCGAACTCGCTAAAGCCTCTGTTTCCAAAGAGAATTTCGCGGGCGAAGACGTTCGCTTTTCGAGCGAATACGAGGGGTTGGAAAGCGAACTGAGCAAGGCCTCGTCGATGCACGAGAGCGGCCAGATCGACTGGCTGAAAATCCGTGAAAACAGCGAAAACCTGTTGCGCACCCAGTCCAAGGATTTGCGGGTTGGCGCCTGGCTGACCTGGGCGTTGTATCAGCGTGAATCCTTCCAGGGTTTACTCGCTGGCCTCGGGTTGCTGCACTACCTGTGCGAACACCATTGGCCCGAGCTTCATCCAGCCAAAGCCAGAACCCGCGCCGCCTCGGTCAGTTGGCTGGTGCCGCGTCTCGAGCAGGTGCTGACCGAAAATATCGCGATCAAAGAGCAACTGCCGTTGTTCCGCCGCCTGGTGGAACATCTGGAAGGTCTGGACGCGGCGTGTACCGAGCATTTGGGCGACGATGCGCCCTTGCTGCTGCCGCTTTCCCGCCGTCTCAAAAGTATGGTTCAGCGCGCTGCCGACAACCAGCCGGAGCCTGGTGTGGTTGGCGCAGCGGTGGCTCAGGTCAAGCAAGCCGCCACGCAACTGTTCACCCCCGGCGCACCGATCGACAACGAAAAAGAAGCTCACAAGGCACTGCGCGCTCAGCAGGAAAACGCGCGCCCATTGTGCGCCTGGTGGCTCAAGCAGAAAGCCACTGACCTGCGCGCCCTGCGCCTCAATCGCACGCTGCTATGGTTGCCCATCGACGCCGTCCCCGAGCGCAACGCGGAGCACATCACCGTGCTGCGCGGCTTGCCCATCGACAAGCTCAAGGCCTATCAGGAACGATACGATCAGGGCAAATATGCAGACCTGTTGGTGGAACTGGAGGCGAGCCTGGCGAAGGCGCCGTTCTGGTTCGATGGCCAACGAATGGTCTGGGAGTGCCTGCAGGGGCTCAACGCCGAGCTGGCAATGCGCGAAGTGGAAATCCACTTCGCGCTTTTGATTCAGCGCCTGCCTGGCATCATCGAATTGCGCTTTCACGACGGTGCGCCGTTTGCTGATCCGGCCACCCGCGCCTGGATCAGTGGCAGCGTCATGCCGCATCTGCAGACGGCCAGCGCACCGCGCAAAACCGAAGTCGCCGATACCCAGCCGGCCTGGGAACTCGCCCTCGAAGAGGTCTTGCCGATTCTGCGCAAGGAGGGCCTTAAGGCCGCCGTGCAGATTCTCAAGCAAGGCCTGCAAAGTGCTCAAGGCGGGCGCGTGCGCTTCTTCTGGCAGTTCGCCCTCGCGCGGCTGTGCTTCATGGCCAAGAAATACGAACTGGCCAGGACTCAACTGGAAACTCTTGACCAAACATTACAGGACTCAGGCCTGAGCGCCTGGGAGCCCGATCTTGCGCTGGAAGTGCTGCATTTACTGCATAGCTGCTGCGAGTTGTTGCCGCAGAACCATGCCGTCCGTGAACGCAAGGAAGAGATTTATCGCAGGCTGTGCCACCTCGACCTCGAAGTGGTACTCGAATAGGCCCCCGGGCCACAACCGCAAGGAGAAAAGCCATGGCCAAAGAAGGCTCGGTAGCCCCCAAGGAACGCATCAACGTCACGTTCAAACCTGCCACCGGTGGTGCCCAGGAAGAGATCGAACTGCCGTTGAAACTACTGGCAATCGGTGACTACACCCATCGCAAGGACGAGCGCAAAGTCGAAGATCGCAAGCCGATCAGCATCGACAAGACCACCTTCGACGAAGTGCTGGCAAAGCAAGAGCTGAGCCTGACCCTGAGCGTACCGAACCGTCTGCAGGAAGAGGGCAGCACTGAAGAGCTGGGCGTTCAGTTGCGCGTCAACTCGATGAAAGACTTCAACCCGGCTTCGCTGGTCGATCAAGTGCCCGAGCTGAAAAAACTGATGGAACTGCGCGATGCGCTGGTGGCCCTCAAAGGCCCGCTCGGTAATGCCCCTGCGTTCCGCAAAGCCATCGAAGGCGTGCTCGCCGACGACGAATCCCGCGGTCGCGTACTGGGTGAGCTGGGCCTGAACGCCGCAGCCAAAGACGCCTGAGTCCCCATCAGCCAAGGAAGCCAACGCTATGAGCAAGAGTGCAGCGCAGCAAAAAAGTACCGAGAACGGCGAATACAGCATTCTCGACAGCATCATCGCCGAGACCCGCCTGACGCCGGATGACGAAGCCTACGACATCGCCAAGCGCGGTGTGTCGGCCTTCATCGAAGAGCTGCTCAAGCCGCAGAACAGCGGTGAGCCGGTCAAGAAAGCCATGGTTGACCGCATGATCGCCGAGATCGATGCCAAGCTCAGCCGTCAGATGGATGAGATCCTCCACCACCCGGATTTCCAGTCCCTGGAGTCGTCGTGGCGTGGCCTGCAGTTGCTGGTCGATCGCACCAATTTCCGCGAAAACATCAAGATTGAAATCCTCAACGTCTCCAAAGAAGACCTGCTGGACGATTTCGAAGATTCGCCGGAAGTGATGCAGGCTGGCCTGTACAAGCACATCTACACCGCTGAATACGGTCAGTTCGGTGGTCAGCCAGTCGGCGCAATCATCGCCAACTACTACATGTCCCCAAGCTCGCCGGACGTGAAACTGATGCAGTACGTGTCCAGCGTTGCCTGCATGTCACACGCGCCGTTCATTGCTGCGGCCGGCCCGAGATTCTTCGGTCTGGAAAGCTTCACCGGTTTGCCGGACCTGAAGGATCTGAAAGATCACTTCGATGGCCCGCAGTTCGCCAAATGGCAGAGCTTCCGTGAGTCGGAAGACTCCCGTTACGTTGGCCTGACCGTTCCGCGTTTCCTGCTGCGCAACCCGTACGACCCGGAAGAAAACCCGGTCAAATCGTTCGTGTACAAAGAGACCGTTGCCAACAGCCACGAGCATTACCTGTGGGGCAACACGGCTTACGCGTTCGGCACCAAGCTGACCGACAGCTTCGCCAAATTCCGCTGGTGCCCGAACATCATCGGCCCGCAAAGCGGTGGCGCAGTTGAAGACCTGCCGTTGCACCACTTCGAAAGCATGGGCGAAATCGAAACCAAGATTCCTACAGAAGTCCTGGTGAGCGACCGTCGTGAATACGAACTGGCCGAGGAAGGCTTCATCTCCCTGACCATGCGCAAAGGCTCCGACAACGCGGCGTTCTTCTCCGCAAGCTCGGTGCAGAAGCCGAAGTTCTTCGGCATCAGCGCAGAAGGCAAGGCTGCAGAGCTGAACTACAAGCTCGGCACCCAACTGCCATACATGATGATCGTCAACCGCTTGGCTCACTACTTAAAAGTGCTGCAGCGCGAGCAACTCGGGTCGTGGAAAGAACGCACCGACCTCGAGCTGGAACTCAACAAGTGGATCCGTCAGTACGTGGCTGACCAGGAAAACCCGAGCGCCGAAGTGCGTGGCCGTCGCCCGCTGCGCGCTGCCCAGATCATCGTCAGCGATGTTGAAGGCGAGCCTGGCTGGTACCGCGTCAGCCTGAACGTGCGCCCGCACTTCAAGTACATGGGTGCCGATTTCACCCTGTCGCTGGTTGGCAAGCTGGACAAAGAGTAAGCGGAGCCAACTCATGACTGGATACGGCAGCCTTTTCGAACGCCTGGGTGGCGACGCGCAAAAACGCGTCGGCTGGAGCCGCGAGGTTTCTGCCATGGCGTCCGTGGCTGCCCATCTGGCCAAGATGCTCAGCACCCGTGCGGGCAGCGTGCAAACGCTGTCCGATTACGGGCTACCCGATCTCAATGACATGCGTCTGAGCCTGCACGACTCCCTGAGTCAGGCCCGTCTGGCTATCGAAACATTCATCGAAGCCTACGAGCCACGCCTGAGCAATGTGCGTGTCATTTCCCTGCCGCGTGAACACGATCAGCTTCGTCTGTCCTTCAGCATCGAAGGCTTGCTGGAAGTTGATGGTTTCAGGCGTCAGGTCAGTTTCGCCGCGCGCCTGGATGGCAGCGGTCAGGTCAAGGTCAACTAAGGAGATTCGCATGTCCGGCAAACCCGCAGCCCGCGTCACCGACCCCACCGCTTGCCCGCTCCCCGGCCACGGCACCAACCCGATCGCCGCCGGTTCCGGCGACGTGTTCTTCGACGGCCTCGCGGCCGCCCGCGAAGGCGATGCCTCCGCGTGTGGTGGTGCGATGGTCGGCGGCCTGGCCTCGACCGTAAAAATCAACGGCAAGTCTGCTGTTACCGTCGATTCTGAAGGTACGCATGGCAACAAGGTTACGGCTGGGTCATCGACGGTGATTATTGGTAACTCGCATTCGCCGGCGCCGTTTGTTCCGCCGCTACCGGTGGAGATTCAGTGGCCGTTTAACGAGCACTTTGTGATCAATTGCCAAGAGAGCGGAAAGCCGCTCGCCGGGGTGGAGTACACGCTTAAAACGGCCTCGGGGAAGATCATTAACGGTGTGACGGGAGCGGACGGCAAAACACAAAGAGTGTTCTCGGCTACTGCGGAGGCGGTTGAGTTGGTCATTGAGCCCCAAACCAGAGTTGTACTCGCTTAGTTATTTGCTTTTCACCGCCAGTGACAATCGGATCCTGGAGTAACTGTTAGAGGGATATGGAAATGGCAGCAACAACAGTGGCAACGACCATGACTCCGGCAAGTAATAAAGTCGGACAGTCTGCGACTGCGCGTCAGTTCAAGATCACTGATATTCCAGATACGATGAAAAAAATGAAATGGCCAGTTGCCGCAGACCTTATGAACCATTGGTTCAGTGGTAAGCCATGGCCAACTGATGACGGCGGCATGGATGATAAAGTTAAGAAGCATGATGTTTTTGCGCCCAAGGAATACATAGAAGAATCCATTGTTAAAATGAGCTGGGTTTCCGGTTTTGAACGTGCAAATTCTGCGATAAAGCATTTGAGGGGAGGGTGGAATAGTCCAGCTGGTGTCACTCTGATCAAAAGCAGGCTCCGTCGATCGTTTTCCGGTAAAGCTTCTGGGTGTTATCCGGTTGCGTTTAATGGTGTTGCCAGTGTTGCTGAGGAATTTGGTTATTCCAATAACAAAGTAGTCGAGTTTGAGCAGGCAGGCTCTGATGAGGTGAATGAGCTTCGAGCGGCACTGGCTAACTTCAACATGCGAGCTATTGCTGAAGGTGTAGTCGTTGTAACGGATAAGAGTATCGTGTTCACCCCTTCGCAACTGGGCTTTTATATCGAGGATTCCTACGATTTCAACGATGGAGTCGCTCTTTTCAGTCAAATTCTTGGCTACTGGAATTTCGATAAGTTAGTTACGGACCCCGTTGAGGGAGCAAAAGCTAACGCGAAACTGGCTGCCCAAATGACTGCCGTTATGGCGGAGTCACAATATGAGGGTATGAGAGGACAGCAAAGCACACAGCAAAAAGATGTGGCCGTACGTCGATATCGAGAGCTCGAAGGTAAACACTACATGCTCGTTCAAAACAGTGACTTTCGAGACTATCGTGATCTGAAGAAGAAGGGCGGCGATTTTCGCGTGTATTCGGACATTATGTACAAGCCCGTAACGGCTGCACCTATTGAGATATCGGCTAAATGAAGATCGGACATAAGTACTCCATAAGTTTGGCTGTCTTGTTGTGTGGCTTGTTGATCGCTGTTGCAATCATTGTGGTTGAAGTTTTAGATCGTGCGCCAGACGTTTCGAAAAAAAGTCCGTCTGGGCAGTATCTTATCGAGTCTGTTCCTGCAAGTTCGCTTTTGACCCCGCGAGACTTTGTCTATCTGCGATTCACCGATTTAAACAACCCCGGTCAGGTTTACCGTACACCTCTTTTTTCCGAGTTGGAGTTGGATATGCGCGCCGATGAAGATGAAAAAACAGTGGGGGTTGTATTTATAGAATTTGATAAGTCGAGCAAGGCTTTTACGTTGGGGCTTTCCAGCCCGAAAAAGCACTGGTTGAATTTTTTTATCAGCAATACGCCTTACAGGATTCTGGAAAATTGATGCTGGGGTTTGTGGTGGCCATTGCTTGCTGTACTGACGATCATCGTGCCATGGGTAATTTATGGCGTGTGTTGTTTGATCGCCGGGCAGTCTCAGGACGCTTACCTGGCGTTCGGCTTGATCATGCTTGTGCCTTATCTCCTGATCGGCGGTTACGTGTGTGCCGGCCTGACAGTCGCGCTCTGCAGAACGGTTTTTTCATGAGTTCCACTACCAGGCAGGTACCCCGTGTCCTTTAACCATTACTACCAAAGCGAACTCACCGCACTTCGCCAGTTAGGTCGTCGATTCGCCGAGCGTAGCCCGGCGTTGGCGCCTTTTCTTGGCCAGGCCGGGCGGGATCCGGACGTGGAGCGGTTGCTGGAAGGTTTTGCATTCCTGACCGGTCGTCTGCGTCAGAAGCTCGATGACGAACTGCCAGAACTCAGCCATTCGCTGATGCACCTGCTGTGGCCCAACTACATGCGGCCGCTGCCGGCGTTCAGCATTCTGCAGTTTGATCCGTTGAAGCGCTCAGGCCCGGCGTTGATGGTCGAGCGCGATACGCCGGTCGAGAGCCTGCCGCTCAACGAGGTGCATTGCCGTTTCCGCACTTGCTACCCCACCGAAGTGTTGCCGCTGGATCTGGCTGCGCTGAACTACTCGGTGAAGGGCGATGGATCGCTGCTGAGTCTGCGCCTGGCAATGACGGCTGACGGTCACCTCGGCGAACTGGAACTGAGTCGCCTGCGCCTGCACTTTGCCGGCGAGCGCTACATCAGTCAGATGCTGTACCTGAGCCTGTTGCGCAATCTCGGCGGCATCGAGCTGATCCCGCTCGATGGCGCCGGCAAACCCATCAACGGCGTCAACGGCACACCCATGGCGTTCAAGATGCCCGGCGACCGTGTGCAGCCGGTGGGTTTTGCCGAAGAAGAAGCGTTGATCCCGTACCCGCTGAACACCTTCCGCGGCTATCGCTATCTGCAGGAATATTTCGCCTTTCAGGACAAGTTCCTGTTCGTCGACATCAACGGTCTGGACTTGCTCCAGGCCTTGCCGGAAGACACGCTCAAGCAAGTGCGCGGTCTCGAGTTGCGTTTCGATATCCGCAAGAGCGGCATCCAGCGCCTGCGCCCGACGCTGGAAAACGTGAAGCTCTACTGCACGCCCATCGTCAACCTGTTCAAGCACGACGCGCTGCCGATTCGCCTCGACGGCAAGCAGGATGAATACCTGTTGCTGCCCGCCGAATACGACCTGGAAAACTGTGGCGTGTTTTCGGTCGAAACCGTGACTGGGTGGAAGCCCGGCGGCCTCGGTTATCAGGAATACGTGCCGTTCGAATCCTTCGAGCACGACCCGAGTTTCGACGTGCCCAACAGCCGTCCGCATTACAGCATCCGCCAGCGTTCTTCTTCACTGCATGACGGCCTCGACACGCACCTGAGCTTCGGCATCCGCCACACCGAAGCTCACGAAACGCTGTCGATCGAGCTGATGTGCACCAACCAGAACCTGCCGCGCAAGCTCAAGCTCGGCGACATTTGCGTCGCCTGCGAAGACACGCCTGAATTTCTCACCTTCCGCAACATCACCCCGGCCACCCCCAGTTATGCGCCGCCGCTGAACCGAGACTTCCTCTGGAAGCTGATCAGCAACATGTCGCTTAACTATTTGTCGCTGGCCGACGTCAATGCGTTGAAGGTGATTCTGGAAACCTACGACCTGCCGCGCTACTACGACCAGCACGCAGAGAAAGTCAGCAAACGCCTGCTGGGCGGGCTCAAGTCGATCAAACATCAACACGTCGACCGGCTGCACCGAGGGTTGCCGGTGCGCGGGTTGCGCACCGAGCTGACCATCGACCCGGAAGGCTATATCGGCGAGGGCGATCTGTTCGTTTTCGCTTCGGTTCTTAACGAGTTTTTCGCGCTTTACGCCAGCCTCAATTCGTACCACGAGCTGCGCGTAAAAAGCACACAGGGAGAGGTGTACCAATGGACACCACGTATGGGCCTGCAGCCCCTGCTTTAAGCGGGCTGACCCGGGTAATACGCGAGTACTCGCTGTTTCAGGCCGTGCTGCTGGTGGTTGACCGGCTGCGCGATGCACACCCGCACCTGAGCGAAGACGATCTGTACGACCAGCTGGAATTCCAGGCCAACCCGAGCCTGGGATTTCCCGGCAGCGACGTCGATCGCGTGGAGTTTTTCCACGAGCACGGGCAGATGCGCGCGCGTCTGCGTTTCAACCTGATCGGCCTGGTTGGGTCCGGTTCGCCACTGCCGGCGTTTTACGGCGAGCAGGCCTTGGGCGACAGCGAAGACGGCAACCCGACGCGCAATTTTCTCGACCTGTTCCACCATCGCCTGCAACGGCTGATGCTGCCGATCTGGCGCAAATACCGCTACCGCGCAAGTTTCCAGAGCGGTGCACTCGATCCGTTCTCGGCGCAGCTGTTTGCACTTATTGGCCTCGGTGGTGAAGAGATTCGCAAGGCCCAGGAACTGAACTGGAAACGCTTGCTGCCGTACCTCGGCCTGCTCAGCCTGCGGGCGCACTCGGCGGCGCTGATCGAAGCGGTGCTGCGTTACTACTTCAAGCACGCCGAATTGACCATCGAGCAGTGCATCGAGCGCCGCGTGGAAATTCTCGACGAACAGCGCAATCGTTTGGGCCGCGCCAACAGCCTGCTCGGCGAAGACCTGGTGCTGGGCGAACACGTGCGTGACCGCAGCGGCAAATTCCGCATTCACATCCGCGAACTCGACTGGCAGCGCTTTCACGAATTCCTGCCGATCGGCTTCGGTTACCAGCCGCTGTGCGCGCTGGTGCGGTTCACCCTGCGTGACCCGCTCGATTACGACATTCGCCTGGTGTTGCGCCAGGAAGAAATCCGCGAACTGCGCATCGGTGAGCAGAACGCTTGTCGCCTGGGATGGACCAGTTGGCTGGGCCGCGAAAAAGCGGACGGCGTGGTGACCCTGGGCAGCAAAACTCATTAAGGACAGATGAAAAAATGATCAACGTAGACCTGCAACAACTGATTCAGGCGCTGGACGCCGAAACCCGTCGCGATCTGGAGAGTTCGGCCGAGCGCTGCGTCGCCCGTGGCGGCAGCAAGATCCTCGTCGAAGACTTGCTGCTTGGCCTGCTGGAGCGCCCGCAAGGCTTGCTCGCACGCGCGCTGCAAGACGCCGAAGTGGATGCCGGCGAACTGAGCGCCGCGTTGCAATCGCGGGTCGAGCACAGCGCTTCGCGCAATCCGGTATTTGCCCCGGAACTGGTGCAATGGCTGCAAGATGCTTTGCTGGTGGCCAACCTCGAACTGGGCCAGAGCCAGGTCGAGCAGGCAGCGCTGATCCTCGCACTGCTGCGCAACCCGATGCGCTATGCCGGCAGCCGCTATCAGTCGTTGCTGGCCAAACTGAACATCGAGCGCCTGAAAGAATTCGCCCTGTCGCAGAAGGAACAACCGGCCACCGGCAAACCTGCCGTGCCCGGAGAATCCCTGCTGGAGCGCTTTACCCACAACCTGACCCAACAGGCCCGTGACGGCAAACTCGACCCGGTGTTGTGCCGCGATGGTGCGATCCGGCAGATGGTCGACATCCTCGCCCGTCGTCGCAAGAACAACCCCATCGTGGTCGGTGAAGCCGGTGTCGGTAAAACCGCAATCGTCGAAGGGCTGGCCTCGCGCATCGCGGCCGGTGAAGTGCCACAAGTGCTCAAAGGCGTCGAGTTGCTGTCCCTGGACATGGGCCTGTTGCAGGCCGGTGCCAGCGTCAAAGGTGAATTCGAGCGGCGCCTTAAAGGCGTGATCGACGAAGTCAAAGCCTCGCCGAAACCGATCATCATCTTCATCGACGAAGCGCATACGCTTATCGGCGCGGGCGGCAATGCCGGTGGTTCCGATGCAGCCAATCTGCTCAAGCCGGCGCTGGCCCGTGGCGAGCTGCGCACCATCGCTGCAACTACGTGGGCGGAGTACAAAAAATATTTCGAGAAAGACCCGGCGCTGGCCCGTCGATTCCAGCCGGTGCAACTGCACGAACCGACCGTTAGCGAAGCGGTGACCATCCTTCGTGGGCTGGCCCAGGTTTACGAGAAGAGCCACGGCATTTATCTGCGCGATGACGCCGTGGTCGCAGCGGCCGAGTTGTCTGCACGCTACCTCGCGGGTCGCCAGCTGCCGGACAAAGCCGTCGACGTGCTCGACACCGCCTGCGCCCGCGTGCGCATCAGCCTTGCTGCTGCCCCGGAAAGCCTTGAGCGCCTGCGCGGTGAGCTGGCTGAAGGTGGCCGTCAACGCCAGGCACTGCGCCGCGATGCCGATGCCGGTTTGCTGATCGATCACGAAGCGCTACAGACGCTGGAAGATCGACTGGCCGCTGCTGAAGAGGAAATGCTCACGCTTGAAACCTTGTGGAACGAGCAGAAGGAACTCGCTGAGCGCCTGCTGGATTTGCGTCAGCAATTGGCCAAGGCCCGCGAAGCGGCTGCCGTTGAACCTATCGTCACGGTTGAAGAAGACGCCGAAGGCAGCGTGATCGAAACCTTCGACGTGGATGAAGCGCAAAGCGTCGAAACACTTGAAGCCGCACTCCACGAAACGCACACCGCTTTGACCGCGCTTCAAGTCAAAGAGCGCCTGGTGAGCTTCGAAGTGTGCCCGCGTCTGGTGGCCGAAGTAATCAGCGCCTGGACCGGCGTGCCGCTGGCGCAACTGGCCCGCGAGCACAACGCCAAGGTCGCGAGTTTCGCCACCGACCTGCGCACGCGTATTCGCGGACAGGAGCAAGCCGTGCACGCCCTCGACCGTTCGATGCGTGCCACCGCTGCCGGTTTGAACAAGCCGGATGCGCCTGTGGGCGTGTTTCTGCTGGTCGGCCCGAGCGGTGTGGGCAAGACCGAAACCGCCCTGGCGCTCGCGGATCTGCTGTACGGCGGTGATCGTTTCATCACCACCATCAACATGTCCGAATTCCAGGAGAAGCACACCGTCTCGCGACTGATCGGTGCGCCGCCAGGCTACGTCGGTTACGGCGAGGGCGGCATGCTCACCGAAGCCGTGCGGCAGAAACCGTATTCCGTCGTACTGCTCGATGAGGTCGAAAAAGCCGATCCGGACGTGCTGAATCTGTTCTACCAAATCTTCGACAAGGGCGTGGCCAACGATGGCGAAGGGCGCGAGATCGATTTCCGCAACACGCTGATCCTGATGACCTCGAACCTGGGCAGCGACCGCATCAGCGAATTGTGCGAAAACGGCGCGCGGCCAAGCGCCGAAGTGCTCGAAGAAACCATCCGCCCGGTGCTCAGCAAACACTTCAAACCGGCGCTGCTGGCGCGCATGCGTGTGGTGCCGTATTACCCGGTTGGGGGGCCGGTGTTGCGCGAGCTGATCGAAATCAAACTGGGTCGTTTGGGCGAGCGCCTCAACCGTCGCCAACTGGATTTCACCTACTCGCAAGACCTCGTCGATCATCTGGCCGAGCGCTGCACGCAAAGCGACAGCGGCGCGCGGTTGATCGATCACTTGCTCGACTTGCATGTGCTGCCGTTGGTGGCTGACCGTTTGCTCGACGCAATGGCCTGCGGTGAAAGCCTCAAGCGTGTCCATGCGACGCTCGACGGCAGTGCCAGCGTGACCTGCGAGTTCGCCTGAGGTGGGAGTGATGTTCACTCAAGTGCCGCAGCCGCTGGTGTATGCCGAAGCGCTGCTGGCGCAATTCGCCGGTCTGTCGCGCGCGGCGGACGGCGCTGCGCTGCTGGGTGACTTTGTGCGTGGGGTCGCCGAGCTCAGTGGTTGTGAGTTGACGCAGTTGTACCTGCTGGACGCAACTCACACGTGCCTGGGGCTGAACGCCGAGTGCCTCAACGGCCTTGTGCAACCCCGAGAAGCCACGAGCCTGCCGGCGGACTACAACGGTGAACAACTGCTGCAATTTGCGCTGTGCCAGAACCGCGTGGTGAGCCTGGGTGAGCTCAGTGGCAGCTTGCACGAAACCAGTTTCCTGCCGTCTCAGGCCATGCCGTGGCAGTCGTTGCTGTGCGTGCCTCTGGTCAATCAGCAAAAGCAGGTTGAGGGCTTGCTGGTGTGCGCCACGCAGCGGCACATCGACCTTCAAGGGTTTGCCGAATCACTCTCCCAGCTCGGCTCGTTCGTGCTCGGTCAGCTGCGTTTGCTGCACCGTTTGCGCCGTCCGGTGGATAATCTGAAAACCGCGCCGGTGAGCAGCACGCCCAGTGCCAGTGGCTATGGCTTGATCGGTAAAAGTAAAGCCATGCGTGCGACCTATTCGCTGATCAGCAGAGTTCTGCATAGTCCCTATACCGTGTTGTTGCGCGGTGAAACCGGCACCGGCAAGGAAGTGGTCGCCCGGGCAATCCATGATTGCGGGCCACGCCGCTCCCAGGCGTTCATCGTGCAGAACTGCGCGGCCTTCCCTGAGAACCTGCTCGAAAGCGAGCTGTTTGGCTATCGCAAAGGAGCCTTCACCGGCGCTGATCGCGACCGCGCCGGGCTGTTCGACGCAGCCAATGGCGGCACCTTGTTGCTGGATGAAATCGGTGACATGCCGTTATCGCTGCAAGCCAAACTGCTGCGCGTGCTGCAGGAAGGCGAGATTCGACCGCTGGGCTCCAACGACACTCACAAGATCGATGTGCGCATCATTGCCGCGACTCACCGCGATTTGTCGGTGCTGGTGAGCGAGGGCAAGTTTCGCGAGGACTTGTACTACCGCCTCGCGCAGTTTCCGATCGAGTTGCCGGCGCTGCGTCAACGTGAAGGCGACATCCTCGATCTGGCCCGCCATTTCGCCGACAAGGCTTGCTCGTTCCTGCAACGCGACGCGGTGCGCTGGTCCGACGCGGCCCTCGATCACTTGAGCGGATATACCTTCCCCGGCAACGTGCGAGAGCTCAAAGGCCTGGTCGAGCGCGCCGTGCTGCTGTGCGAGGGCGGCGAGTTGCTGGCCGAGCACTTCTCCCTGCGCGTGGAAGCCATGCCGGAAGACAGCAGCCTGAATTTGCGCGAGCGCCTGGAGCAAGTCGAACGCAGCCTGCTGCTCGATTGCCTGCGCAAAAATGACGGCAACCAGACCCTCGCCGCCCGCGAACTCGGCCTGCCACGCCGCACGCTGCTGTACCGCCTCGGCCGCCTGAATATCAATCTCGGTGACTTCGATGGCTAGGCCGCATTCCCTTGATTTTGCCCGATCCGCTTTTTATAGCGCCGCCCAAACGGGCCGGCGCTTTGTGCATTGTTCATTCCTGGAGACCCTCTGATGTCTGTTCGTCACTGGCAAGCCGTTCTGCTGACCCTCGTCGTTCTATGCGGCCTCGGCGGCTGTAGCGGCAACTACAAATTCAACGACAACACCTATCGCCCATTGGGTGATCCGCAGGCGGTCAATCGCGGCAAGTGACCGCAAGGAGTATCACCATGGAACTGGTTTTCGAAATGCTCAACACCAAGCAGTTCGTGCCTACGGAGTTGTGCCAGAAGACGTTCAAGCAGGCCGGCGGCGTGATCGGTCGGGGCGAGGATTGCGACTGGATCATCCCCGACCGCAAGCGTCACCTGTCCAATCACCACGCGATGATCAGCTACCGCGACGGCTCGTTTTTCCTGACCGATACCAGCAGCAACGGTATCTCCGACAGCGAAAGCGGCGCGCGCCTGCGCAAGGGCGAAGCCATGCGCATCGAACACGGCAACGTGTACGTGCTGGGAGACTTCGAGATCCGTGCGCGACTGGTGCGCGACCCGGCGACTTTTGACGTTGAAGTCGGCCGTCCGCAAGCCGCTGGCAGCATCATTCCAGACGATGCGTTTCTGGACCTCGATCCGCTGAACGCGCTCGACCAGCAAGAGCGTGTGTACTCGGAAATCGACGAACTGATTTCCCCGAGCACCCACATCGAAGACACCCGTCAGCGCGCCGACTATGCGCGCATCGACATGGAAAGCCTGATGGTCCCCGAGCTGATCGACGCGCCGGCTGAGCCTGCGCCGGCTCCGGCCCCGAAGGCTGTCGAGCGGCAAAGCGAAGGTTTTTGGGAGCACTTCGGTGCGGCGTTGGGCGTCGACCTCAAAGGTCTCGACCACGATGGCCGCGAAGCTCTGGCGCTGAACGCGGCGCGCCTGCTCAAGCAGAGCGTTGGCGGTTTGCAGCAGAGCCTGCGTACGCGCAGCGAGCTGAAAAACGAACTGCGCCTGGCGCAGACCACCGTCCAGGGCTCGCAGAAAAACCCGTTGAAGTTCGCCGTCGATGCCAGTGAAGCGCTGGGCATTTTGTTGCAGTCGAACAAGCCCGGGCAAATGCCGGCGGAGCAATCGATTTCCCGTGCGTTCCGCGATTTACAGGCGCATCAGGTGGCCCTGCTGACCGCCAGCCGCGCCGCCGTTCGCGGCACGCTGGAGCATTTTTCGCCCGAGCAACTGACCCTGCGTTTCGAGCGCGACACCAAGCCGTTGCTGGCCACTTCCGGCAGCCGCTGGCGCGCCTATGGCCGTTATCACCAGGCGTTGCGTCAGGACGATGACTGGAGCGAACGACTGCTGGCCCGCGACTTCGCTCAGGCCTACGAAGAACAGATCCGCCTGATTTCCACCCTTCACACCGACCACCAAGGATGATGCGCATGTCTCGCTGCTCGACCGCTTTTTTCAAGATGCTGACGGCATGTGCGGCGCTGGTGCTGCTGAGCGCTTGCTCGTCGCTGTCGCCGTATTCTCACGTGACCAAAGTCAACCTCAAGCTCACGGCCAGCGATCAGCTGAACCCGGACCTCAACGGGCGGCCGTCGCCGATTGTCGTTCGCCTGTTCGAGCTCAAGCACCCGGTGACTTTCGAGAACGCCGACTTTTTCAGCCTCTACGAGCGTGCCAAGGAATCCCTCGCCCCGGACCTGGTGGCCAGCGAAGAACTCGAACTGCGTCCGGGTGAAACCGTCGAGCTCAAGCTTAGCGTGGAAGAGGGTAGCCGCTACGTCGGCATCCTCGCGGCCTACCGCGACCTGCCGGAAACCAAGTGGCGCTATACCGTGCAAATCACCCCGGTGGAACTCACCGAGGCAGACTTGACGCTTGATCAGGCCGGTATTCGCAACACCCATGAAACGCTCGCCAAGGCGGATGACTAAACATGAATTCCCATAAAGTCATCTGGCAGGAAGGCATGCTGCTGCGTCCGCAGCACTTCCAGCACAACGATCGCTATTACGATCACCAGATGAAAACCCGCACGCAGTTACTGGGCAGCTACACCTGGGGTTTTCTCAATCTGGACATCGATCTGCAGTTCCTCAACATGGGCAAACTGGTGATCAGCCAGGCCTCGGGGATTCTGCCGGACGGCAGCCTGTTCGAACTCGGCGGCAACACCGAGCCGCTGGCGCTGGACGTGCCGCCGAACACCGGCAACACGCCGATTTATCTGGCGTTGCCGCTGGTCACCGGTAATCACATCGAAGCGCGTCGCCCGGAGCAATCCGACGTGCTGGCGCGCTACACCGCGTACGAAGCCGAAGTGGCGGACTCCAACGCCGGCGACGATTCCGCCAGCCAGGTCAGCTGCGGTCGCCCGGACTTCAAACTGTTGCTGGGCGAGCAGCAGAGTGATCAGGCCTACGTAAAACTGAAAATCTGCGACGTGCTCGACACCACGCCCGATGGCGTGATCAGCCTCGATCCGGACTTCGTGCCGACCTACATTCAGGCGCATGCCTCCAGCTACCTGCTGTCGTGCCTGAAAGAAGTCATCAGCATGCTCGGCCATCGTGGCGACACCATTGCCGAGCGTATCCGTTCCAACGGCAAAGTCGGTGGCGCGGAAGTCGGCGACTTCATGATGCTGCAACTGATCAATCGCACCGAACTGCTGCTGCGTCATTACCTCGGCCTGGAGCAGGTTCATCCGGAAGAGCTATACCGCGCGCTGCTGACCATGCTCGGCGATCTGGCGACCTTCTCCAGCGACAGCAAACGGCCGCGTCTGGACAGCCGTTATCAACACAGCGATCAGGGTGCAAGCTTCCGCAAACTGATGGAAGCGATTCGTCAGGTGCTGTCGATGGTGCTGGAACAGCACGCCATCGAACTGGTCCTGCAAGCGCGTCAGTACGGGATCATCGTCTCGCCGCTGCACGACCACAAACTGCTGGGCTCGGCCTCGTTCGTGCTCGCCGCCAGTGCCAACTGCGATTCCGAAGAACTGCGTCACCGCTTGCCGGCGCACCTCAAGGTCGGCCCGGTGGAGCGCATTCGCCAACTGGTCAACCTGCACCTGCCGGGCATCAAGGTCAAACCGTTGCCGGTGGCCCCGCGGCAGATCGCGTTTCACTCCAACAAAACCTATTTCATTCTCGAACTCAGTTCCGAAGACCTGGCACAACTGGAGCGCTCCGGCGGCTTCGCGTTCCACGTGTCCGGCGAATTTGCCGAGCTTGAACTGAAATTCTGGGCCATCAGGAACTGACCGACATGATCAAGGACATGGAACACCATCAGGACGATAAAACCGTCTTGCTCGACCGTCAGGGGCACGGCCCGGCGCAAAGTCCGCTGACCGATTTCGCTGCGCCGCCACGCTTTGAACAGCTCGAAGAGCGGATGATCTACGCCGCGCGTTTGCGCCCGGCGGAATCGTTCAACATCAGCCTCAATTCGCTGGTGGCCGCCGGCTCCGACTTGCTCTCGGAAGTGGTGCGACTCAAGCACAGCGATTCTCGAGAAGACATGCACGCGCTCAATCAGCGTCTCACCGCCGGGCTGAAACTGTTTGAGGTGCGCGCGCTGCACGACGGTGCCGAAAGCAGCCAGGTGATGGCCGCGCGTTACGTGCTCTGCACCGTGGTCGATGAAGCCGTTGTCACCACGCCGTGGGGCAATGAAAGCGAGTGGTCGCAGATGAGCCTGCTCAGCAGCTTTCACAACGAGACTTTCGGTGGCGAGAAGTTTTTCCAGCTGCTCGATCGCCTGTCGAAAAACCCGGTCAAGCACCTGCCAATGCTGGAGCTGATGTACCTGTGCCTGTCCCTCGGTTTCGAGGGCAAGTACCGCGTGCAGGCGCGCGGCATGCTTGAGCTCGAAGGCATCCGCGACGCGTTGTATCGGCAGATCCGTCAACTGCGTGGCGACGTGCCGCGTGAGCTGTCGCCGCACTGGGAAGGCTTGAATGATCAGCGCCGCAGCCTGGTGCGTATCGTGCCGGCGTGGATGGTAGTGCTGTTCACCGTGGTCTGCCTGGTGGTGATGTACTCGGGTTTTGCCTGGGTCTTGGGCGAACAACGCGAAACCGTTCTGCAACCTTATCAGCCGCTAGATCCGGCCGCGGTCCAGCCGCAGTCGCAGCCGTAAACAGGGACGTGTGATGAAAAAGTTTTTCAAGAAAGTCGGCGCATTCTTGCGCAAGACCTGGGTCTGGACCTTGCTGGTCGTGCTGTTCCTTGCGCTGCTGGTGTGGTTCGTCGGGCCGCTGCTGGCAGTGGATGACTACAAGTTCTGGGAAGGCTCCACCTCCCGGCTGTTGACCATCAGTGTGCTGTTCCTGATCTGGGGCCTGACCATGGTCTTCGTCAGCTGGCGTGCCGGTGTGCGCAAGAAAGCCGTCGAAGGCACCGAAGACGGCCAGGAACGAATTCGCCGTGAAGAGCGGATGGACGATGAGCAGAAAGAGCTCCGCGTGCGCTTCAAGGATGCGTTGAAAACCCTGAAGTCTTCCAGCCTCTATCGCGGTCGCAGCGAACGCTGGCGCAGTGATTTGCCGTGGTACTTGCTGATTGGCCCGCACGGCAGTGGCAAGACCAGTCTGCTGGATTTTTCAGGCCTGGAATTCCCGATCAACAAGATCGACCGCAAGCTCACTCGCGACACCCTCGGCACCCGCCATTGCGATTGGTATTTCGCCGATCACGGCGTGCTGATCGACACCGCCGGGCGCTACCTGACGCAGCCGGATGGCGAAGTCGATGGCAGCGCCTGGAACACCTTGCTCGACCTGCTGCGCAAGCGTCGTCGCAATCGTCCGTTGAACGGTGTGCTGGTGACCATCCCCGTGGAAACCCTGCTGGGCAGCAGCGAACGTGAGCTGGACATATTGGCGCGGCAGGTGCGTTCGCGTCTGCAAGAGGTACATCAGAAGCTGCACGTCGACGTGCCGGTTTACCTGGTCCTGAGCAAGGCCGACAAGCTGCTCGGGTTTGATGAATTTTTCGATCAGTTGACCCGCGAGGAAAGCGATCAGGTGCTGGGCACCAGTTTTCGCAAAGATCAGAGCGGCACCGACGTTACGGTATTGCGCGCCGAGTTCGAAGAGTTGCTGCGTCGCCTGAACAGCCAAGTGATCATGCGCATGCACCAGGAGCGCGATACACAGCGCCGTGGCCGCATCCTCGACTTCCCGCATCAATTGGGGCAGATCGGCGAGCGCCTGTGCCTGTTTGTCGACATGGCGTTCACCGGCAACCGCTACCAGCGTGTCAGCCAGTTGCGCGGGTTCTACCTGACCAGCGCACCGCACCTGACCGAGGAAATGGACCAGACCACCGCCGGCATCGGCGCGAATCTGGGGATCGATTCCGGTGTGTTGCCGACCTTGCGCAGTGGCCGTTCGCGGTTCATTCACCACTTGCTCAGCCGGGTGATTTTCCCCGAGGCCGACCTGGCGGGTCTGGATCAGCGTGAACGCAGCCGCATCCATTGGGGCCAGCGTGCGTTGTATGTGGGCGCATTGGCGGCGCTGGGTCTGTTCGGTTTGCTGTGGGCAAGTGGTTTCTCGGCCAACTACGAGCGACTGGAGCACCTGCGCGACCTGGCGCAAAACTGGACGCAACAGCGCTCGGCGCTGACCGCGCGTGATGACTCAATGGCGGTGCTCAAGCCCCTCGACAGCAGCTACGCAGCGACCCAGGTTTTCCCGAACAAGGCTGACGTGTCGTACCACGAACGCGGTGGCCTGTATCAGGGTGAAGACGTCGATCCTGTGGTCAAATCGGCGTACGAGCGAGAGCTGGAAACCCAGCTGCTGCCCAAAGTCGCATCGCTGCTCGAAGGGCAGATTCGCGCCAACATGAAGGACCGCGAACGCCTGCTCAACAGCTTGCGCGCGTACCTGATGCTGAACATGAAAGACCGCCGCGATGCCGCGTGGCTCAAGGACTGGGTCGCCACCGACTGGTCCTTGCGTTACGCCGGCAACACGGCAGTGCAGAACGGTTTGAACACGCACTTCGAGCGTTTGCTGAAGCAGCCGTTTATCTACCCGCTGAACGATGAACTGGTGGCTCAGGCGCGTCAGGTGTTGCGCAGCGAGTCGCTGGCGAACGTGGTTTACCGGATGCTGCGCGAGCAGGCCCGCAATCTGCCGGAGTACCGTTTCAGCCAACACCTGGGCCCGCAAGGCGCGTTGTTTGTCGGCACCGATTACGTGATCCCGGGCTTCTATACGCAGCAGGGTTATGAGCAGTATTTCTCGATCCAGGGCTCTGCGCTGGTCACCGATATCCTGCGTGACAACTGGGTGCTGGGTGAAGGTTCGGGCATCAGCGGTATGGACTTGCGTCGCCTGATGGTCGAGCTGGAGCAGTTGTATTTCCGCGACTACGCCAACTTCTGGAGCGAAGCAGTCGGTCAGGTGGCGCTACCACCAATCAATGATGCGGGCGAGGGCGCCGAGCAACTGGCGGGCCTGACGTCGGCTAATTCGCCAGTTCTGCAATTGCTGGTGGAAGTGCGTGAAAACACCCGTTTCCCGGTGATCGCGGACAGCATGGATGAGGCTGCGGGCGCGGCTGAAAAGCTGGGCGAGAAGGGCGGCAAGCTGGGCAAACTGGCTGCGGCGGCCGCTGATAAAGCGTCTGACGTGGCCATGAACCTGCCCGACACCGCGAAGAAATCCCTGCAACGTCGCTTCGAGCCACTGCACCGTTTGCTGGACGACAACAACGGCCCGGCCGCTGATTTGACCCCGGCCCTGACTGCGCTCAATGACCTGCAACTGCAACTGGCGAGCCTCGCGCGTGCCAGTGCGCCGGAGCAGGCCGCGTTTGAAATGGCCAAGACCCGCATGAGCGGCCAACGCGATGCGCTGAGCAATCTGCGCAACGCCTCGAACCGTCTGCCGCGTCCGGTCAGCGTGTGGTTCAACGTGCTGGCCGAAGATACCTGGCGCCTGGTGCTGAACGATTCCTACCAGTACCTGAACCAGCGTTATCAGAGCGAGCTGTACAGCTTCTATGGCAAAGCGATCAACAAGCGCTACCCGTTCAGCGCCCACAGCACCAGTGACGTAGCGATCAGCGACTTCCGTGAGTTCTTCAAGGCTCAAGGCATCGCCGACCGGTTCTTCGATAACTACATGCGCCCTTTCGTCAGCGGCGATCCAGGCAACTACCGTCTGCGCAGCATCGACGGCCACAGCATGCCGATTTCCAAGGTCTACCTCGACCAGATGGCCGCGGCACAAGTCATCCGCCAGAGCTTCTTCTCGATCAACCCGGCCGAGCCGCAGGTGCAGTTCAAACTGGAGCCGTACACCCTCGATCCGGCGGTCAGCCGGTCCGAGTTCAAGTTTGGCGACAAGACCATCGAATACCGTCATGGCCCGATCGTGCCGGTGTCGTTCAAATGGCCGACCGATGCGGAAGACGGGCGCACCAGTCTGGTCATGGATCGCATGGCGGGGCGCCCGATCGGCATCGAGAAAAACACCGGTCCCTGGTCGCTGTTCCGTTTGTTCGACCTGATGCAAACCGAGTACCTGAGCGGTCGCGACGTGCTGGTGCTGAAAGCTGACGTGGGTGGCCTGCGCGCCAATTACCTGCTCAGCAGCCAGCGCACGCCGAACCCGTTCGACATGGGCGTGCTGCGTACTTTCCGTATGCCGGTGCAGCTCTGATGCGGGTTGCCAGTCCCTGGCGCAGCGCTGCGCGTACCGACGCCGGCAAGGTTCGGGCGCGCAACGAGGATGCTTTTCTCGACGCTCCGCAGCAGGGGCTGTGGGTGGTCGCGGATGGCATGGGCGGTCATCAGGGCGGCGATATCGCCAGCCAGCTGATCGTCGCCAGCCTGGCGGAGTTGCCGGAGCAGGACGATTTCGACGAACGACTCAAAGGCATTCGCCAGTGTCTGCACTGGCTGAATCGTCGTTTGGGTCAGGAGTTGACCGTCACCGCCGGACGTCACGACAGCATCATGGGCAGTACCGTCGTGGCGCTGCTGGTGGAAGGCAATCGCGCGGCCTGCATCTGGGCCGGCGATAGCCGCTGCTACCTGTGGCGCGGGCAGAGTTTGTATCAGCTGTCCAAAGATCATTCGCTGCAGCAGCAACTCATCGACGAGCAGCAGATGAGCCTGGAGGACGCGCGTGCGCATCCTTCGGCCCATGCCCTGACCCGCGCGGTCGGGGCCGCCGAGCAACTGACCCTGGATGTGCTCGAACTCGAGGTGTATCCCGGCGATGCGTTTCTATTGTGCAGCGACGGTTTATACAACGGGCTGAGCAGCGACGCTTTGGGCAATGCCCTGAGCCTGACCGCGCCGCACATCGCGCTGGAGCGTCTGTTCGACGGCGCCTTGCGTGGCTCGGCACGGGACAACCTGACCGCTGTGGTGATCCGCAAATGACTCAACTCATGCCCCCGCTCGACGACCTGCTGGTGAGCGAAGAGCAAGCCAGTAACCTGACTTACTTTGCGTTTGCCAAAGCCCATAACGCAGAACCTGCGCTGGCGCCGACCAAGGCCAGCGTCGGTGAACTGCCTGACGTGCTGGCAGGCCGTTACCGCATCGAGCGTCTGCTCGGCGCCGGTGGCATGGGCGCGGTCTACCGCGCACGGGACTTGCTGAGCGAACAGTTCGGCGATCCCGACCCTTACATTGCGCTGAAAATCCTCAGCGAAGAATTTGCAGAATCGCCGGATGCGAGCGCCTTGCTTTACAGCGAGTTCGCCCTGATCCGGCGCTTGCGCCACGACAACGTGCTGCGTTTGCACAGCTTTGAAGTGGACACCGATTGCCAGCGCGCCTTCATCACCATGGAACTCATGCGTGGGCTGACCCTGGACAAACTGCTCTGCGAACGGCCGCTGGGCCTGCCGTGGAAAGAACTGCGTGACATCGCGCTGCCGCTGCTCGACGCGCTGGCCCATGCCCACGCTCGCGGCGTGCTGCACGGCGACATGAAACCGAGCAACGTGATGCTCAGCGAAGAAGGCGTGCGCCTGTTCGATTTCGGTCTGGGCCAGGCCGAGGAGGGCATCTTGCCCGGCCTGCCTCACCTGAGCCGCAACCGCTTCAACGCCTGGACCCCGGGCTACGCCGCTCCGGAACTGCTCGAAGGGCAACCGTTAGCGGCCAGCGCCGACGTCTACGGCGTGGCCTGCGTGATCTACGAATTGGCCGGCGGCAAACACCCGTTTCGGCGCATGTCGTCGACCGAGGCCCGTGATGGCCAACTCGAGCGCGAACTGCACGCCCCGCGCAATCTGCCCAAACGCTGCTGGCCAGCGCTGCGCACGGCGTTGGCCTTCGATAAGGCTGATCGCACGATCACTGCCGCACAACTGCGTGACGCCATGGGCGCCACTTCGTCTTTGCTGCAACGTCTGCGACTTCGGGCGTAACGGATGACTACCGAACAGGGAGCACACAATGTTCAACTCAGCTAACGAAACGCATTTCAGCCTGACCGTGAAAGATTACGACGGTGACCTGCAGGTGCTGTCGTTCACCGGCACCGAAGGCATCAGCCAGCCGTATCGCTTCGACATTGAACTGGTCAGCGAAAACCCCGACCTGGACCTGGAAAAGCTCCTGCACAAACAGGCATTTCTGGCACTCGATCCGCAAGGCTCCGGTATCCACGGCCAGATCTACCGCGTCGCCCAAGGCGATGCCGGCAAGCGCCTGACCCGCTACAAAATCTCCCTGGTACCGCAACTGCAATACCTGCATCACCGCACCAACCAGCGCATTTACCAGCAGATGTCAGCGCCGAAAATCATCGCGCTGATTCTTGAAGAACACGGCATCAAAGGCAACGCGTACAGCTTCCAGCTCAGCCAACCGTGTCCGGACCGCGACTACTGCGTGCAGTACGACGAAACCGACCTGCACTTCGTCCAGCGCCTGTGCGAAGAGGAGGGCATTCACTACCACTTCCAGCACAGCACCGACGGTCATTTGCTGGTGTTCGGCGATGACCAGACCGTGTTTCGCAAACTCGGCCAACCCACCGCCTACGTACAGGGCAGCGGCATGGTGGCCGACGAACCGGTGATCAAAGGTTTCAAGCTGCGCCTGGAAACCCGCACCAGTCGTACTACGCGCCGCGACTACGATTTCGAAAAACCACGACTGCAACTCGAAGCCGCTTACAAACCTGATGTGCAGAGCGAAGAGCCAGACCTCGAAGATTACGACTACCCCGGCCGCTTCCTCGACCGTGCGCGCGGTAAATTCCTCAGCCAGCGCGCCCTCGAACGCCATCGCGCCGACTACCAGCAAGCCGAGGGCAACGGCGACCAGACGCGTCTGATCAGCGGCCATTTTCTGGAGATGTCCGACCACCCCCGCACCGAGTGGAACGACCTCTGGTTGCTCACCGAAATCGTCCATGAAGGCAAGCAACCGCAAGTCCTCGAAGAGTCAGTGACCAGCGACACCACCGCTAACAAAGACGACTTCCACCAGGGCTACCGCAACCGTTTCCTCGCCACCCCGTGGGCGGTGTTCTATCGCCCGGCGCTGGAGCACCCGAAACCGCGTGTGCTCGGCAGCCAGACCGCCCTGGTCACCGGCCCCAAAGGCGAAGAAATCCACTGCGACCAGTACGGCCGCATCAAGGTGCAGTTCCACTGGGACCGCGAAGGCCAGGCCGACGACAAAACCAGCTGCTGGATGCGTGTTTCGTCAAGTTGGGCGGGGGATCGCTATGGCGCCATCGTCATCCCGCGCATCGGCATGGAAGTCCTCGTCACCTTCCTCGAAGGCGATCCCGACCAGCCGTTGGTGACCGGTTGCCTGTACCACAAGGAAAACCCCGTCCCCTACGATTTACCGGCAAACAAAACCCGCAGCGTCTTCAAAACCCTCAGCTCACCGGGTGGCGGCGGGTACAACGAACTGCGGATTGAAGACAAGAAAGGGGCGGAACAGATCTTTATTCATGCCCAGCGGGATTGGGATGAAAACATTGAGCACGATCAGAAGATTCGTGTGGGGAATGAACGCCACGACACCGTGGAAAAAAATACCTATACCGAGCTGAAAGCCGAAGAACACCGCACCACGATTGCAGATCGAAAAGTTGAAGTGCGCCTGGATGACCACCTGACGATTGGGCAGAACCAGCATGTGAAGCTGGGCACCGCACAGCTGACCAGCGTCGGGCGAGAGATTCACCTGAAGGCTGGGGCGAAGATCGTGATTGAGGCTGGGGCCGAGCTGACGATCAAGGGCGGTGGCAGTTTTATCAAGTTGGATGCGGGTGGGATTACGGTTGTTGGGCCGGTGGTGAAGATTAATGCCGGTGGGTCGGCGGGGAATGGGACGGGGATTGGGATTAAGCCGCCGGTGCTGCCGGGGGCGGCGGATACGGATAAGGCGGGGAGTTTGATGGAGCAGGCGTTGGGGAATGCGGTGCCTGAGAAGGTTAAACCAACTGTCGATTACCCGTTCTCGTTATGAATGGACGTATAAGCATCAATATGAACAAGGATTTTTCAAAATGATCATTAGCCCTCCTTTTATCCCAGCTCCAGTTGCGGGAGAGACCGACGAGGCATTTCTGGCTCGTGCCATGGTTGGTGGTGTTCCTGGTGATGGTGGTTATCCGTTGAGCTTTGATCTGAATTGGCATGGTGGCATGCACCTTACCGCACCGAAGGACGGTCAGACCGCTTTGCCGGTGCGCGCCATTTCTGACGGGACATTGGCGTATTTTCGCAATCCTACCCCTGAGAGCACGGATGCGAATCATCCGCTGCGCTACCGTGATAAATGGACTGATGATGGGTGTGTTGTTATTCAGCATGAAACTGAGATTGGTGAGGGCGAAAACGCAAAGGTAGTGTTTTATTCGATCTATATGCATCTATCAGCGATTTCATTGGCTCAACCACATAAAGGTATGCGGCTGTATCGTAAGGATGTACTTGGAGTGGCGGGGAGTATTTACGGCGATAAAGATAGAATTCATTTCGAGATAATTGCCGATCAGCGCCAGATTGCCCGTTTAGTTGGCAGAAGCGAAAGAGACCTTAGCTATCAGGCTCGGAATGGCAGAACTGATAGTTGTTGGGGCGATATGTGTTTCTTTGTCCCGCCAGAAGTTCAAATATATGAGAACGCACCAGCCGACCGGCGCCAAGCACAAAACAACTCGGCGGTCGCGTATAGGTGTCCTGCAATATCGGATACTGTACCGATTCAAGAGGGCGGTTCTGCCGGCGCTTCTTCACCAGTCCAGGGTTTAGTTGACGGTTACGATTGGGCAATGGCCACAGAGCTTCAGAAGGGGATATTTGTACAAATGGCCTATTCTCAAGGTCAATGCAAATTAACATCATATACTATTTCAGGGGTTGAGATCGGGGCGCAGGATGAGGAAGTTGACTATGAATATAATTTATTTAGGACGGCTAAAACTATTTATCCGGGATCTCCTAGTGCAGGTTATGAACTATTGCGTTTCGGAAGAATTCTTAATACCGATCAAATTCAGCCCGCGGAGGCCGCGCATTGGCGCCAGATTAAGTTCCCTGGCAAAGCAGGAGGAGAAAGCCAAGTCGGCTGGGTTAACTTGAATTCCCCGACTGTCACTCAATTTAGCGAAGCAGATTTCCCTCAATGGAAGGGATGGCAGCTTGTTTGTGACGATGCAGATGCTGATAGTCACTGTCAGTCACCTTTTATTCGGGAAATTTTAAATCTTGATGCTAGTAAAGTGGTGTCCGATAACGTTGACGCAGTAACTCTCGCATCATCGCTTTCTTATGCGAGTCTTTCTCCAGATGAACGACAGAGTTTGTCGGAGCGTTATGTTAGAGAGAGGAATTTAAATAAGGTAAAGCTTGAAAATCCAAATGTGCAAAATAGAATCAAGAGATTGATTTGTAAATTTCCAAGTGAGTGGTGTAAAGACGACTTCGATATTCGATATGGGTGGCTGCTTAAAGTGAGCGATGGCGGACCATTACCGAAAGATAAATATGACAAACTGAAAGCTCATCAGCAAGCACTAGGTTTTTGGGAAGAGGCTGCTATTGAAGGTATCGAAAGCAAGCATTGGCATTTTCCACCAAGAGCTTTTGTTCAGATATTTAGGAAGTGTACATGGCTTAGCTTGGATGAGTTTGCTTGTACCCTGCCTAAATACCACTTTTATGAAAAGGTTGGAGCTAGCTGGGTCGCTCATACCTCAGGCGCCTCATTAACTTATCAGATATCTCACTCTGTAGCTAAGGCGCGCTTTGACAAACATTACGTGAATATGAATAAAATTATGCTCAAGTATGGACTTGTAAGTCCTGAGCGTAGAACCCACTTCCTAGCTCAGACAATTCTGGAAACTGATCGTTGGCGTACGCTCTCCGAATATGGTTCGGGAAATACCAATCCGAATATCCCGATGGCGCAATATTATGCGGCTTTCTATGGGCGAGGCATAATGCAGCTGACATGGGCGAGTAACTATGAAAATTATGGAAATTACAGGGCTGCAGGACTGTCGGCAGCAAATGGGCAGTACGTTGAGGCTAGAATAACGGAAACATCGACGCATTATTGGGCTGATCCGACGCAGAGAAATTCGAGTGGGCAAATCATCGGTGTTACAGGGATTCCTAAACGATGGGCGCCTCGGTATGATCCGACTCTTATAAAATCGAGCTCTTATAACGCATGTGATAGCGGCGGCTTCTATTGGGTGTCGAAAGTTATCGATAGACAAAACAGCGTAAATATTAATCGTAAGTGCGATATGCCATTTAGTGCTACTTCCGTAGGCAGCGTGTCAGTGTTGGTGAATGGCGGTGGTAATGGGTATCACGAGAGGCAAGCATATGCTCAGTATGTCTTTAGGTATTTAAGCGATTCTGTAGATATTTTTATTAATCAAACGATAACTACTCCTAAACTACCTATTGTAGTAAACTTTTCTATGAGTAAGCCTACATGAAAAAAATATCGTTAGCATTGTTGGCGTTGGCTGCTTATATGTGTAGTTCCTGCGCAAGCACTAGTTGGGTAGATTCCGAGTCAGTACTTCCAGAGACTCTTTTAGAGCGAATAGCTACTGAGAATGAACTTAAGGTGCAGGATGTTTATGTTTTCCCAGAAGGAACATTGAAAATCGATGATAGTTATATAACTGCGATAATTTTCGAAGATTCTATAAATAATTGTACGATTTATGTCAGCGCTCAGGACACTCTGTCTGCTCTATTCAATGGTGCGCCTTGTGAGTTTAGAGGTGCTCCGGAGTTAAAATTTTTAAGGAGCACAGAACGGCCGGACGTTTTGTATAGAGTTAAGCTATTTTCTCCAAATCAAGGGGCAATGGCAGATGAGGTGATTGTATTTTATTTTGACGTTGAAAAAAATTCTTATTGTGAGAGTCAATCGCTGTCCAGTTGGTATCAAACTGGCAATAAAACTATCAAGCCCGATTTAACGGATGGTAAGTGCTCTGCCGAAGGTTCGTGAAAAAAGGGGGGCGGCTGTATTCTAGGTATTTGTTATTGGGAGTTTAACTATAAAATACATTTTGCTTTTCTAGCGTTTGCCCTATGGTTAGCGCCGTCACTGTAGATGTTTGTGATGCGTCAGGGGGGCGAGGCACTTTATCTCTCAAAAGTTTAGAGCTGCTGGGCATGAGGTCGTCAGCACGCTAGGCGCTGTGTTCTCTTCAGAAAAGCAGTCGCCATATTGCTTCGCTGGCACGTTTATCGCCCCGCTCACGTCGTTAGCGGATCATCGCGTGGGCAGTATTCAGCACATAGGTGGCAAGCCTTTAACCACTCCGCACATTTGGAAGTTTAATGTCGAATCCCAGAAGTACGAAGGGGAGTCAGAGTAGAAAATAGGGTGTTTATGATTGACTGGTCAGGAAGTGAAAAGGGGACGGATTTAATTATGATGATGCGGTCGCCAATAAATAAATCCGTCCCCTTGTCTCTTCTTTTCTCTCACTAGTCTGATGTGCAGAGCGAAGAGCCAGACCTCGAAGATTACGACTACCCCGTCCCCTACGATTTACCGGCAAACAAAACCCGCAGCGTCTTCAAAACCCTCAGCTCACCGGGCGGCGGCGGGTACAACGAACTGCGCATCGAAGACAAGAAAGGCGCGGAACAGATCTACATCCATGCCCAGCGTGACTGGGATGAAAGCATCGAGCACGACCAGAAGATTCGTGTGGGGAATGAACGCCACGACACGGTGGTGAAGAACACCTACACCGAGCTGAAGGCCGAAGAACACCGCACCACGATTGCTGATCGCAAGACTGAAGCGCGGATGGATGATCACCTGACGATTGGGCAGAACCAGCACATCAAACTTGGGACTGCGCAGCTGACCAGTGCCGGGAAGGAGATTCACCTCAAGGCTGGGGACAAAATCGTCATCGAAGCGGGGATGGAACCGAAGGTAAAAGCGGGCGGGAGCTTCATCAAGCTGGATGCGGGTGGGGTTACCGTGGTTGGGCCGGTGGTGAAGATCAATGCGGGTGGGTCGGCGGGGAATGGGACGGGGATTGGGATTAAGCCTCCGGTGCTGCCGGGGGCTGCGGATAAGGATAAGGCGGCGAGTTTGATGGAGCAGGCGTTGGGGAATGCGGTGCCTGAGAAGGTTAAGCCAACTGTCGATTACCCTTTTTCGCTATGAACGGACTGACAAGCTTCAATATGAACAAGGAATTTTTTGAATGATCATTAGCCCTCCTTTTGTTCCTGCTCCGGTAGCGGGAGAAACCGACGATGCTTATCTGGCACGTGCCATGGTTGGTGGCATTCCTGGTGATGGTGGATTTCCGTTGAGCTTTGACCTCAACTGGCATGGCGGCATTCATTTGACTGCTCCCCAAGAGGGGGGAAGTTCATTGCCTGTAAGAGCTATCTCAGATGGCACTCTGGCTTATTTCCGACAGCCTACCCTGGAAAGCGCTGCGCCTCCGGATCATGCATTACGCTATCGGAACAAGTGGACTGATGACGGATGTGTGGTTATTCGACATGAGACGGAGATAGGTGAAGGTGAAAAGGCGAAGGTCGTATTTTTTTCTATTTACATGCACCTTTCGAAAATATTAATTACAGCACCGCAGAAGGGTAAGGTGATTTCCCGTAAAGATAAAATTGGCGAGGCTGGTAATATATACGGAGAAAGTGGGCGAATTCATTTCGAGGTAGTCGCCGATCAAAGCCAAATTGAGAATTTAGTTGGCCGTAAAGAAAGGGATCTGAAGTTTCAGACAGGTCATGGAAGATCAGATTGCGTTTGGGGTGACACGTACTTCTTTATTCCTCCAGAAGTGCTTGTCTACGAGAGAGCACCTCAGAATATTCTTTCAGCGCAGAATGAATCGCCCGTGGCATATAGATGCCCAGCCATGCCTTCAGGGCCAGCCCCAATTCAAGAGGTCGGGGCGACCCCATCAAATGCTACCGATTCAGTTCAGGGATATGATTGGTCGTTAGCTTCAGAGCTGCAAAACGGCATGTTTGTTAGGATGAGTTTTGCTAAAGGACAGTGCAAGCTTACTACATATACCCATTCTGGCTTTGAGCTTGGCTCACAAGCTGAGAGAGGCGACTATGAATATAATCTATACATGACTGCAACAGATACATTTCCTAAGTCACCTAGTGCAGGATTCGAACTACTTAGGTTCGGAAGAGTATTGAGCGGGGATCAGCTTATACCTGCTGACGCAGCCCACTGGCGCAAAATAAAAATCCCCAGAAAAGTCGGAGAGGAAAGTAAAGCAGGTTGGGTCGATCTAAACTCTTTTTCTGTAACTAAGTTTAGTGATGCGGACTTTCCACATTGGCAAGGATGGCAATTAGTGGACGACGATTCGGATTCTGATAGTCATTGTCAATCTTCTTTCATTCGAGCGTTATTAAACTTGGATGCCGGTAAGGTCGTATCTGATAACACCGATGCAGTTAGTATCGCTAAGTCCCCGGCATACTCAATGCTTTCGGAAGATGAACAACGGAATCTCTCAAGTAGGTACGTCACTGAACGACAGTTGACTCAATCATTGCTTGAAAAGACGGAAGTTCAAGATCGCGTAAAAAGATTTGTATGCAAGTTCCCAAGTGAATGGTGTAAAAATGACTTTGACACTCGCTATGATTGGTTGAAGAAAGTTGCGGAGGGTGGTCCCCTGCCGGAAGATCAATATTCTAAGTTGAAATATCACCAGCAAGCCTTGGGATTTTGGGAAGAGGCAGCATTGGCAGGAATCGATCATATGCATTGGCATTTTCCGCCGAAAGAGTTCATTCGCACCTTCAGTCAGTGTGGTTGGCTGAGTAAGAGTGACATGAGGGGGGTTTACCCGGCCGCATCAGATACGAATATAAATAAATACATCGTTCATATAAATAAAACCCTTGCAAAGTATTTAATAGTTGGCGGGTTGAGACGCTCGCATTTTTTTGGGCAGGCAGGCGTCGAATCGAATCAACTTGTTTCTATGTCTGAATTGTACAACGGTACCCCGCATGATTATTTTAGGCGATATGCCAATGCCTCGAATTACAATGGTTGGCTAGGTAACATAAAGTACAACGACGGTGGAGATTTTAGGGGGCGGGGTTTAAAACAGCTTACAGGTAGGGCTAACTATGCTAACTATTGGG
This sequence comes from Pseudomonas sp. TMB3-21, assembly GCF_054898145.1. Lineage (NCBI taxonomy): Bacteria > Pseudomonadati > Pseudomonadota > Gammaproteobacteria > Pseudomonadales > Pseudomonadaceae > Pseudomonas > Pseudomonas sp. TMB3-21. The sequence continues at coordinate 1,705,683 of NZ_CM142718.1, forward strand.
TCTACCGAGGGTGGTTGCAAGCTAGTTCATTTTCAGATAACTGGTGGAAGCATACATCATGGTGGGGCATTACCATTTCTGGGCCTACTGTTACAGGGGCGCAGAAGGCTACTTTGCCAATTCAAAATGCTGCGACAATCGCACAGTTGGATGCGCAAATTAGGCCACCTGTCATAATAAATCCAGATCGCGTAAAAGATGAACCCTTCACTTGTATTGACACTGCTGGTTGGTTCTGGGCGAAAAATAAACTGCTGGGGGTCGCCGACTCTAACGACATACCGAAAATGACCAGGCGTATTAGAGGGGATGGTAATTTAGTTGGAACGGATTCGGCACATCCCTGGCCGCCTGGAGCTCATTTCACGGATCGAGAAGCAATGACAAATAAATTATTAAATTTTTTTTGAGGTGTGCCCGAATGATTCGACTGATCATACTATCGTTTTTTATCTACAGCGGTGCGGCTTGGTCTAACCCAGTAGAACATAAGCTATTGTGCAAAGATGCTAACCAAGATTCCGACTCAGCAGTTGGTTTGGTTCTCTCTTTTGAAGGGGGGACTTTTTCCCTTGAAAATCCTGATCGCGGGTGTCGGTCTGATTATGTCTATAGAGAGGCGTCAGATGAACCTAGCGATTCCGTCATATTTTCTTATCCAACCAGTGATGATATGGGGCTTAATGCTCAAGTCATGATTTTTTCTGCTTCAGCTAAAGGCGGTGAAGCTAACTATATTGGATCTATTCCTGCTAGCGCCTCTGAGTTGCAGGACGGGAGCTACAAAGATATTCAGCAATCTGGTGGCTCAATATACGAAAGTATTTATCGTATTGATGGTGCTAAAGTCTTGACTTTGACGCCAAGCAAGGAATTGATCATTTCCGATGAGCAATGTGTCTATAAAGAAAGAAGCAGTAGTGCTTGTCAGAAAATGCGGGGTAGCTTTAAACACCCTGTGTGTGTTTTTAACTACGGTGAACGTAAAGTTCTTGCCGACGCGAATGAATGTGCGGATATGAGCGAGAACCTTTAAAGCGTTGGGAAAAGGGGGCGAATTTGCTTTTAGCTTAATTGTCCCCCTCACATCTCTTACGTTTTCGCTTCCTGCCTTGTCGCCATCAACTCTTCCAGCGCCGACGGCAAGGCGCAGAAAATTCCGCAACGTGTAGTTGAGCGATCTGTAATTCAGGGAATGAAAAATTGAACATATATGTGCGCTTCATCGCGTTGTCCTTTGGATGCCTTTTCTCCTCCATCGCGATGGCCGAGGACGACTGCAAAAAAAATCACCGTGAGCTGGCAGGTCGATCTGTGCGCGGAGGCGGCCCGAAAGGAGGCCGACGCACAGCTCAATGCTAGCTACAATAAACTGCTGGCGCGCTTCGAGTCTCAGCAACGGCGCGACCCTGAGGAGGGCAAAGCGCTGATCGCGATGGTCAGAAAAGCCCAGCGCGCCTGGATCAAGTTGCGCGACATCACGTGCCCACTTGAAGCCACGGAAATTGAGCCCGGTGTGGCAGCGCATGTCGCGGCTATCAACAGCTGCATGGCCAGAATGAGCCTGGAACGTGCGGCTTATCTGGACACTATCGTCGCTGATGAGCCGTGATTCCAATTCAGAACGAACAAATCAAAGAGCTGGGACGCGACGCACCTGAGGCAGCGTGAAACCATCAGCGTAAACATTTGAAGATTGAGCAATAGGGAAGGGGGTGGAATTGGCCAGGCTCTTAAGTTTTATTGCTGGGCTCGGATTCATGGTCGGTTTGTCGGCTCAACCGGCATCGGCAAGTGACCTACAAACCATCGGCGAGCGGCATCCGCCGGTGGTTGCTTCGTTGGGTGATCAAAAGATCACGGTGTTCTTTTTGAAGAACAACCTTAAAGGTCAGGTTGGGGGCGTGCATGTGCCTGATGCTGAAATTTTCTACGCACCCATGAATGCGGTGAAGCCTTCGCTGAATTATGTGGGGAGGGTCGAAGGCGAACAAATTACCTCAGTGTTTTTCTTTGAGCGCAAATTCCCTGAGCGAGCGGGGAGGTCCATGTTTGTTCTAACAAAACACAACGTCTCGCACAGCCATTTCGTAGGTGATTCCTATTCGGTGCTGGAACTGCCGCTCTTCAAGGACGGCGATCACTTGTCCTTGCAGTTTTTTCGCGGTGACCCGCCAGACCCCGAGTTGCAGAACTGCCGCGACGGCCTGAATCTTGAAGATGACGTAGAAGTCGAGTGTGCTTACAAGGATGCGACGAGCATTAAGAAGCGCTTGGCAGACTTGGATGCAAAGATGATTGCGGATTCAAAACTGGGTCAGGGCTACCGTCAGAAGACGCTACAAGCCGATGGTGATGCGGCCAGTGATTTTTGCGCCTCGACCGACTTTTCAACGTTCCTCTCAGCTTTCTCCGAACACGCAGACGTGCAAAAAACCTTCGTCCAACAGCCGCTGAAAATGGTCACGACCGTGGCGGGTGATCCCGAGCCTGAGAGGGAAAAGCGCAGCCTCAGCGGTGATGAACTCAAGTTTCCAATCATCCCGGATCTGGCGAAGCGAGATGCCCAAGGCCTGACGTTGACCGTCAAGGAAGAGCAGGGCGATCACGCCGTCGCCATCCTGCAGAAACCAGATACCGATTATGTCTTCGAGTATCGGTTTGTGCGTGGGCAATGCTGGCGGCTTGAAGAAGTGATGGATTATTCGCTCTAGAAAAAGGGGTCTTAACGTCCCCTTTTTCTATTCGCGGTTCCGCTACACTTTCGCCCGATGCTCTGCCGGATTCGGCGAATCGATGTGGTCCAGTGCTCGCTCTACTAACAAATGCACACCGTCCGCCATTCTGCTGAGTGCCAGGGCGACTGAGCGACGGGTGCCGTCGATATCATCAGCCAAGCCCGCAGCGATGGCGCTGATGGACAACAGGTCTTCCGAGGCGTTGGCCAGGAGAGTTTCGGTGTGGAGGTCGGGGGCGACTATGAAGAGCGCGCCGTTATGGCGTTTAGGCGTTTTGTCCAGGGCTGTGCCGAGGTGAAGATCGAGGGCGCGTTCGGCGGCTTCGTGGAGTTTGTTTGAATCGAAGGATTCGTAGGGGGAGGTGGCTTCGTTTTCTGGAGGGTTGGGTGTTGGCTTGATCATGGATGTAATACCGAGATTAAGGAGCTAACACCTTTCGCTTGCTTCGAAAGAGGTGGCAGCTGTGCATAGGTGTGCAAGACCGACTCGGTAACCGGCAGACCCGGAGGTCTCCCACACACAGCTGCCATAACGATCCGCGAGCATAAGAAAACGCTCGATGAATAGCCATAACCGTTTGAATCCCGAGACGGACTTGCACGTCCGTGTCACCGATTTTGCGATGACGAACAAAGACTATCGGTGAAGCCAGGCGTTGCCTAGTTCACGAACAGCGCCGCGTCTTGAAGGAAACGTCCGAGGCCATCGCAGCCACTTTCAGCAGATGAGCCAGCGTTTTAAACGCGACAGCTGCCGGTCGAAAGATCATCAGCAAACCCACCCCCGCGATTAATCACCCAACCCCCCATTTTCCTTTAGACTTGCCCCCTCCCAGGAAGACCTCAGGACACGGAATGCCAGTCCCCTCGAACACCCTTCGCTCCGCGCTCGTGGTTTGGCTGTATGCCGCCGCCATGGTGCATCTGCTCGTCGGCCTTGTGTTGACCTGGGCGGGCCATTCGGGATTGCTCGATGGCTACTTGCTGACCATCGAACAAGCCTTCTGGGCAACCGACGCCGCACCCGTCACCGCCCGTGCCCAACAGGTCTGGTGGGTCGCGATTTTTGGCGCCACGCTGCAGAGCTTCTCCCTCTACATGCTCGCCCTCGTGCGCATCGGCCATCGACTGAGAAGTCCCATGGCGTGGGGCTGGTTGATTGCCGGCATCGTGCTGTGGGCTCCGCAAGACATGTGGATCTCCGCTCAGGCTCGCGTCTGGTCGCACCTGTGGGTCGACAGCCTGGCGCTGCTCACCCTGCTGCCGCCGCTGATCTGGCTCTACTGCCATGACCGTCGCGCACTCTTGCCTAACAACACGCCGAGCGAGTCGGCAACGCCTTGAAGCACCTTCGCGATCCTGCCTGAGGACCACCCATGAGCAAGCCTCTGATGTACCTGCTGGCCGGCAACGGTGGCACCGCCGAGTGGTGGGATGATGCGTTGCCGCATTTTCAGCGCTGTCAGGTGGTGCCACTCGAGCTGCCAGGTTTCGGCAACAATCCGCAAGCCCCGTGCGAAGACCTCAGCGCTTACGCCCAGGCGTTGCTGACGGCGACGGTCAAAGGCAGCGCGATTATTGCGGTCGGGGTCAACGCGTTGCTGGTGTTGCATGCACTGCAACGCCAGCCCGGACACTTTTGCCGCAGTGTTCTGTTGGCGCCGGTGGGGGCTTTCCTGTGGCAGAGGCGTCTGCCGGCGTTGATGTCGCCGCTGCCGATTCGCAAGACCATTCACTGGCTGCTGTCGAACAAACCCGCGCTGTTTGCGCACAAGTTTTCCAACCAGACCTGGACGCCTGCGCAGTATCAGCGCATGGGCGCCGGGTACGCACGTTGTCGCGCGTTTGTGCCGTACTGGGACTTGGTGCGCGCTGAAACCGCGTTGCCATTGCTGGAGTGGATCACCGATCCCATAGAGCTGGTATGGGGTGATCAGGACAATGTGCTGGGCATCGAACAGGCCGCGGCATGGTCGGCCATTCTGGCCCGCGCTGATCTGAGCGTCAGCCTGAAAACCGGTTGGGGGCATTACCCGTGGATCGACTCGCCAGCGGAATTTGCCGAGTGGCTGGAGTCGGGCGAGCGCGGGTTCGTCGCTCATACCAAAGGTGGTCGGTTGCGTCTGGCTACCTTGGCTGGGGTCGCGGTGCCGCCAGCGCTGTCACTCAATGAGTGTGATGATTCACGTTTGCCGGCGTTCCTTGTGAGCCAACCGAACGCTACATGGGCGGTGCGTTCCTCGAGTTACGGCGAGGATCAGGCCGATGCGGCGAATGCCGGTCTGAGCACGACGTTCCTGCGTGAACCCACTCACAACGTGCCGGCGCGCATTGCCCAATTGTGCGCGGCGGGCGTTGAAGAGGTGGTCGTGCAGCGCTTCATCACGCCTCAGCTGTCCGGCATCGCTTTTGTGCGTCACCTGTCGGTGGAACTGGAATGGGTGGAAGGGCATCTCGAGTCTCTGGCCGATGGTCAGGTGAGTCCTGAGCGGGCGGTTATTTCCCGACTTGGCGGCGCGTGGAGCAGCGACACTTTCAAGCCTTCTAACGGTTTGACCGCTGACGTACTGTGGCGCTTTCTGCAAAACGTTCTGCGGGTTTTTCACTACGTGGCCGGCGACGTTGAATGGGCCTGGGACGGTAAACAATTGTGGCTGTTGCAATACCGGCCGATCAGCGACTACGGCTGGCGTCGTCACCTGACGGCCGCCAACATCGCCGAGATCCTGCCGCCGCAGCCAAGCGCTTTTGTCGAATACGCACAACGGCGTGCGGCGGCCAGTATTCCGGCGATCATGGCGCGTTGGGATTCGCGTGTATTGCAGGATAACGAGCCGTTCACCGCAGTGTTCGGCGGCGCGTCGTACATCAACAATGATCTGTTTCTTGCGCGGCTGGCCGACTGGGGTGTCTCCGCTAGCAGTTACGCCGGTGAGGTGGGCGGAGCGACGCCGCCGCTGCCTTGGCGACCGCTACGTCTGATGCGTTCTTTGCCACTGTTCCTACGCATGCAACGCATCGCGCGAGGGCATTTGCTCACGCTGGAAAAGCAGTTGCGCCGCTTTGACGAAGAACTGGCCGGGCTGATCGCTCAAGGTGCCAATGGCCAAAAGCTGGCGGATTGGTTCACGCGGTTCTATGTCTTCGTCGTGCAAGGCAACCTGTGCATCGCCACCGCGTTGGCTAGCAGTGGCGGCGACTTTCTCGGCCGACCACCTACGGCTTACGACGACCTCGAAAACAGCCCGCATCGACTGCCTTGGGAAACCGATCCCGCCACGCCGCGCCCGGCCCTGACGGATCTGACATTACAGGCATTTCCCCAGTGGTCGGGCCTTGTCCGTTTGGCCCATTCGACCGGGCTGCCGGGCCTGCGCGGTTATTACCTGCAAGTGCGCGAGTGGTACCGCGACAACCTGATGCGGGTGTTCTTCCGTCTACACCACGCGATGCCGATGGCCGACCGGGCGCATTGGTTTGCGCCGCATCCAGACATTCGAACCCGCGCCGGTAGCTTCTGGCAGGACGGCCGTGAGGGCACCGAGCAGGCCACCGGTTTCATGATTTATCCGGGCCAGGTGCAAGGCATTCTCGGCGACGACATTTTGCTCGAAGACACGCTCGACCCAGGACGCCACGCGCATTACCAAAATGCGCGGGCGGTGATTGCGCGCATGGGCGGGCGCTTGTCCCACGGTTCGACATTGCTGCGCGAGTTGCGCAAACCTTCGGCGGTACTGCCTCACGTCGATGTCGCGTGGCTGGGATGTGAGGTGCTGTATCGCGATGGTGAGTTGACGTTGGTGCGATAGTTTCTGGAGCTACTTAATGATCGCCGACAGAGACTGGCAATCATCAGTTGCAAACTGACTTGGCAGTCATTGACAGCAAAAACCATTCGATCTTCTTCAAATACGAGTCGATAGTGCCGCCACTCATTTAAGCCGCTACACTGCCGCCCGCCGTTCATTTCTTCTTGAGGCTGCACGCATGAAATTTCGTTTTCTTCTGTGGATGCTGGGTTTGCTGATGGGTAAGGCCAGTCGGACTAATCCTGCATTTCAGCAGCAGTTGGGTGATAAGGAATTAGTCTTCCAGCTTCAAACCCTGGACGGGAAAGTCGCGCGGCATTTCTTTGTGAAGAGTCAGCGCATCACCAGCAAATCGGGCGTGTTCCCCGAGCCAGCGTTCGCGATCGCATTCAAGGATGCGGCGTATGGCTTCGCCACGATGCAGGCGAAGAACAAGCAGCTGGCGTTCATGACGGGGATTCAGGACACGTCGATTCAGATCAAGGGCAACCCGGCGCTGGTGATCTGGTTTCAGGGGTTGACCAAGTATTTGAAGCCGCGCAAGGCCAAACCTAAGGCCTGAGGTCAATGGTTAACCCTGTGGCGAGGGGACTTGTTCCCGTTCGACTGCGGAGCAGACGCAACCAGCAAACACTGTACGCCAAAACCAACACCGTCTTCGACTTCAGGGCCGCTTCGCAGCCCAGCGGTGCGATGCGGCGTCCGACAAGTACCCTCGCCACAGGGTTCGTAGTAATCAGGCAGACCGAAGTGGGTTTTTCGCGGGCAAGCCTTGCTCCCACCGGAGAGGCTTGCCCGCGAATGCTTCAGGGCTGGGTGAACTGCGAAGCCAATTCGCGCAGCAAGACTTCAGCCTCAAGCACCTTGTTGACGACGTCATTGGCCTTGTCCCGCGTCAGGCCCAGGCGCTCCAGTAGGGCGTCGGGAATGTCTTCATCCGGGCCGGAGCCGACGTTGCGGCTGCGCAGCAGGCGTACTGCCAGGCACACCAGATTCGGATATTCGGCGAATGCTCCATCGTAGCTTGGGTCGTGCTGGAAGCGCAGCGCGGTGGCCAGTTCTTCGGGCATGTCCCAGTAGCGCATCAACCATGAGCCGATCTGTTCGCGGCTAATGCCCAGCAAGTGTTGCTCGACGTAGCTGTGGCACAGATGCGGGTTGACCTCCAGGTGACGGCAGATCAGCGAGAAGTGCGGCGGGAACACGTGGGCCAGCAGCAAGTAACCGAAGTTATGCAGCAGGCCGGCGAGGTAAGTCAGACCGGCTTCCGGACGTTGCGCGCGGGGCATGGCGCGGGTCAGCCCTTCGATGACGGCGGCGGTGTAGATCGACTGATGCCAGTACGGTGTGGCGTGTTGCGGGTGATCTTTGGGCAGGCTCATGGTTTTACCCAGGGCCAGGCCCAACGCAAGGTTGATCACCAGGTCGAAGCCCAGCACCCGCACGATCGCATCTTCTACCGAACGAATCTTGCCTGGCGAAGCGTAATACGGTGACGCGGCCCAACTGACCACTTGTGCGGCCAAGGCCGGGTCGGTTTCCACCACGCCGGTGATGTCGTCGATGGTCGCGTTAGGGTCGACGCGCAGCTTGATGATCTTCTGCGCCGTCTCGGCCAGTGGCGGAATTTCGATCGTCGCTTCGAGGCGTTGCTGAATGCGTCGCGCGGTGAACGCTTGAACGGCCTGGGTAATTTCCTTGCCATCATCGTCGGGGCGATCGAGGTTCGGGCGGATGCTGGTCAGATTCTCGCCGAAGTTGGCGGCGCTGGCTTTGGTCAGCATCGACTTGAACGCTTCGCTGGAGATTTCCAGCAACACGCCCGGCTCGCCCGAGTTGATCAGCAACTTCGGCTCGCGCAGCAGGCTTTCTTCATAGAGACACGGCGAACTGGTCAGTGCTGGCAGGCCCGGCAGCAAGCTCAGGTTGTGTTTGCCGAGCATTTTTTCCAGTCGCTCGGTGGACACTGCCGTGAGGCGCCGACCAGTCAGTTCAGTGAGGCGATTGAGGTCGAGCAACTGGCTTTGCGGGAACAGGATCATCAGTGATCCCACGGCGTCGTCGAGCAAGACTGCCTGCACTTTGCGCGAGGCGTTCAGACCGTGGTGGTCGAGGACTTCTTCATAAACGATGCCCAGCTTGTCGAGCAGCATCCGAATAACAGACGGAGCATGCGGGGTTTCGGGGGCGAGGGCAGCGTCAGTCATTAGTCTGTGTCCGTATTCAAACAGTTGTCGGAGTATAACCAGCTTGTTTAACGGCATGGTCCAGAAACTGCGACCGTGCTCACACTTGTCCGTATTGCTGCCCATGACGCAGCCAGCGGTCGAGCAATGGGCTGACGTGGTCAGGCCAGCGCTCGAGTAACGCCTGGGCAGCGTCGCGCACCGCGGGAAGCAGATCGGCGTCACGCATCAGGTCGGCGACCTTGAATTGAAGCAGACCGGTCTGACGCGTGCCGAGCATTTCGCCGGGGCCGCGCAGCTCGAGGTCTTTCTCGGCGATGACAAAGCCGTCGTTGGTTTCGCGCATGATGCCCAAACGCTGACGACCGATCTGCGACAGCGGCGGATGATAAAGCAGCACGCAATGGCTGGCAGCGCTGCCTCGACCGACCCGTCCACGCAACTGGTGCAGTTGCGCCAAACCGAGACGTTCGGGGTTTTCGATGATCATCAAGCTGGCGTTAGGCACGTCGACACCGACTTCAATCACCGTGGTAGCCACCAGCAACTGCAGGTTGCCGGCCTTGAATTCGGCCATGACGGCGGCTTTTTCCACCGGCTTCATGCGACCGTGGATCAAGCCAACCTTCAACTCGCCGAGTGCAGCGGTAAGGTCTTCATAAGTGGTTTCGGCGGCTTGGCAGGTCAGCTCTTCCGACTCTTCGATCAGCGTGCAGACCCAGTAGGCCTGACGCCCCTCGGCACAGGCGCCACGCACACGTTCGATGACTTCAACGCGACGTGTATCGGTGACCAGCACGGTGTTGACGGGCGTACGCCCAGGGGGCAGCTCATCGAGAATCGAGGTGTCGAGATCGGCATAGGCGCTCATGGCCAGCGTGCGCGGAATCGGCGTGGCGGTCATGATCAATTGATGCGGACACATCCGTCCGCCGACGCCTTTCTGCCGCAGCGCCAGGCGCTGTTGCACGCCAAAGCGGTGCTGCTCGTCGATGATCACCAGCGCGAGGTTCTTGAATTTCACTTCGTCCTGAAACAACGCATGCGTGCCGACCACCATCGGTGTGCCGCTGGCAATCTGCTCCAGAGCGGCGACGCGGTTCTTGCCCTTGAGCTTGCCGGCCAGCCATGCGACTTCGATACCCAGCGGTTCGAGCCAGCGCTTGAAGGTGATGAAGTGCTGTTCGGCAAGAATCTCGGTAGGCGCCATCAAGGCTACCTGATAACCCGCTTCCAGCGCCTGCAACGCGGCAAGGGCGGCGACCACGGTTTTACCGGCGCCAACGTCGCCCTGAATCAACCGCAGCATCGGCTCGTGCTGGCTCAGGTCATAGGCGATTTCGTTGCCGACGCGCTGTTGAGCGCCGGTCGGTGCGAAGCCCAGGTTAGCCAGGTATTTGGGCGGCAGCCGGGTGGCGTGGGGCATCGCCGGCGCGCGCAGCGAGCGCATGCTTTCGCGCAAGCGTTGCTGGGACAGCTGATGCGTCAGCAGCTCTTCGAAAGCCAACCGGTGCTGCGCCCAATGATGACCGAGCGCGAGTTCGTCGACATCGGCATCCGCTGGCGGATGATGCAAATAGCGGATCGCGTCGGCCAGCGGCGCCAGTTGATAGTCCCGTGCCAGCTCGATCGGCAGCCAGTCGGGAAGGCTGGTCGGGCCGAGCATCGTCAGCGTCTGCGTGCACAGCTGGCGCAAGCGTTGCTGGGTCAGGCCCTCTGTCAGCGGATAGACCGGCGTCAGCGTTTCGTCCACCGGCGGTGGTTCGTCACCGGTGATGGCGCGGTATTCCGGGTGATAGATTTCCAGCCCCGACGCACCGGGCCGCGCTTCGCCGTAACAGCGAATCCGCGTGCCGCGCTTGAGGCCTTCCTTCTGCGCGTTGCTGAAATGGTAGAAGCGCAGGCTGAGCCCGCCGGTGCCGTCCTGCAATCGCACGACCAGGCTGCGGCGGCGGCCCATGACTACATCGGCGCCGCTGACGGTGCCTTCGATCACGGCATCCTGACCTGGGCGCAGATGACCGATCGGGACCACACGCGTGCGGTCCTGATAACGCAAGGGCAGATGGAACAGTACGTCCTGAAGATTCTCCAGGCCGACCTTGGCCAGTTTCTCGGCCATGGCTTCACCGACACCCTTGAGCGCCGTCACCGACACTTGCGACAACTCGGTCATGGCTGTTGCTTAACCGGCCACCGGCGCTGGCGGCTTGGCCACCGAGCACAGGCGTATCGAGTCAGCGAGGATTTCAATGGCTTTGGGGCGCGGGAAGCTCGCGCGCCAGGCGATGGCCACTGTGCGAAACGGCACCGGCGGCGTCAGCGGACGCACTTCGATCACGCCGGGGGCGTAATGGTGGCTGTCGACGGCCGAGAGCGGCAGGATCGAGATGCCCAGGCCGGAGGCGACCATGTGGCGAATGGTTTCCAGCGAGCTGGATTCCACCGTGGTGTGTTTGGCGCCGTCGTTGCCTTTGGTCAGCGTCGGGCAGGCTTCCAACACCTGATCGCGGAAGCAGTGGCCTTCGCCCAGCAGCAACAGGCTTTTGTCGTTGAGCAGGCTGGCGTCGATTGATTTTTTTTGCGTCCACGGGTGTTGAGCCGGCATCAGCACGTAGAACGGCTCGTCGTAGAGCTGCAGGGTCAACACGTCGGCTTCGTTGAACGGCAGGGCGATGATGATCGCGTCCAGCTCGCCGTTGCGCAGCTTGTCGCGCAGCACGTGGGTGAAGTTTTCTTCGATGTACAGCGGCATCTGCGGAGCCACGCGGTGCAGCTGCGGGATCAGATGCGGAAACAAATACGGGCCGACCGTGTAGATCGCGCCGACTTTCAGCGGGGCCGTCAGCTGGTTTTTGCCAGCCTGCGCCAGTTCGCGGATCCCTTGGGCTTGCTCCAGGACTTTTTGCGCCTGAGCCACGATGCCTTCGCCAACCGGCGTCAGGCGTACGGCGCTCTTGCTGCGCTCGAAAATCAGCACACCGAGTTCGTCTTCAAGCTTTTTCACGCCCACCGACAGGGTCGGCTGACTGACGTGGCAACGCTCGGCCGCATGGCCGAAATGCTGCTCTTGGGCGAGGGTAACGATGTAGCGTAATTCTGTAAGGGTCATGGCGAACGTCCGTGAAGATGCGAGCCAAGCATAACGGCTGCAATCGATAGACGCACGTTATCAGACTGAGAGAGGTGAGTGACACCGGGCAATGCGTGTTTGCCAGGGGTGGAAATGCAAAAGGCACCTTTCGGTGCCTTTTAGGGTATTGCGCTTGGTATTCCTGTGAGAGCGGCTTGCTCGCGAAGGGGGCGTTACATCCAGCATCCTTGTCGACTGATACACCGTTTTCGCGAGCAAGCCCGCTCCCACATTTGCTCGGCGATGGATTAGCGTCGGCGTTTTTCCAGGGAATACACAAACGGTGCCACGATTTCGATCGAGCCATTGTTCAGCATGTCGGCCGGAGGCTTGGGCAGCGGTTGTGCACGCTTGATCATTTCCAGGGTCGCCCGGTCCAGATCGGCGTTGCCGGAGCGGCCCACCAGTTCGAACGACAACACGTTGCCCTCAGCGTCCACCACAAAGCGCAGACGGTTCAGCCCTTCCTTGCCGCGCGACTGAGCACTCGCCGGGTACTTTTTGTACTTGGCCAAGTGAGCGAGCAGGGTGCCTTGCCAACTGGCCTTGGCTGCTTGCTGCGCTGGCGACGGGCCGGGTGCCGGTTGTGCGGATTTATCTGTCGGTGCCTGGGTCGGTTGCGCGTCGCTCGGTTTTTCCTCGGTGGGCTTTTCCTTCGGCGGCTCGGGTTTTTTCTCCACGGGCTTGGGCGGTTGCGGCTTTGGCTTCGGCTTGGGTTTAGGCTTGGGCACGGCAATCTCGGCCTTCGGCGCTTCAGCAAGCTTGGGCATCGGCAGCTCTTCCACCGGCGTCGGCGGCTGTGGCGGCGTGATCACCTTGGGCGGTGCAGGCGGTGGCGGGGCAGGAACCGGCGCCAGCTCAACCATCATCGCCTGCGGAGGCAGTTCGATGGGCGGCTGCGACGACCAGTTCAACGCCAACGCAATGGCCAGCGCATGGACGCCCAGCACCACGGCCAGGCTCCCGCTGTAACGCGTCAGCTTTTGGCGCGTCGTGATCATTTCTTGGCTGCCGTCTCGAGTCCGACCAGGCCGACTTTCAGGTAGCCGGCGGCGCGCAAGGCATCCATCACGCTCATCAGGTCGCCGTAGTCCACGCCCTTATCGGCCTGGAAGAAGATCGTCGTGTCTTTCTTGCCTTTGGTGCGGGCGTCCAGCGTGGCGCCGAGTGTTTCGGCCTTCACTTCGTCTTCGCCGAGGAACAGGCGTTGATCGGCCTTGACGCTGAGGAACACCGGATTCTCTGGCCGTGGCGCCGGTTTGGCGGTGGAGGCGGGCAGGTCGACCTTGATGTCCACAGTGGCCAATGGCGCGGCGACCATGAAAATGATCAACAGCACCAGCATCACGTCAATGAACGGCGTGACGTTGATTTCGTGGTTCTCGGCCAGATCGTCGTCTGCGCCTTCTTTGAGATGCAAGCCCATGGCTGATTACCCTACTTTGGCCACATGCGGTTGCGAGGAACGCTCGGCAGTCGGCAGGTGATCGAGATCACGGCTGACCAGCAGCAGGACTTCCGCCGACGCATCCGACACCTGAGCCTTGTAACCGGCAATGGAGCGGGCAAACACGTTGTAGATCACCACCGCTGGAATCGCAGCGACCAGACCCAACGCAGTGGCCAGCAAGGCTTCGGCGATGCCCGGTGCTACGACGGCGAGGTTGGTGGTCTGGGTTTTGGCGATGCCGATAAAGCTGTTCATGATGCCCCACACGGTACCGAACAGGCCCACAAACGGCGCAGTGGATCCGATGGTTGCCAGCACGCCGGTGCCGCTGCTCATGTTGCGGCCGCAGGCAGCAACCAGTCGCTCCAGGCGGAAGCTGACGCGTTCCTTGATGCCTTCTTTTTCGCGGCTGTTGGCCGACAGGCGCATTTCTTCGAGCGCGTCGTGTACCAACAGGTTGGCCAGAGTCCCCGGCTTGGTTGCCGAAGCGCTGGCTTCCTTGAGCGTGGTGGCTTTTTTCAGGTGGACGATTTCATTGCGCAGACGACGCTTGGCGCCCATCAGCTCGAAGCCTTTGGCGATCCAGATCGTCCAGGTGATGATCGAGGCGATGGCCAGACCGATCATCACGATCTTCACGATGATGTCGGCGTTCTGGTACATGCCCCAAGGTGACAGGTCGTGGGCCATGCCCAGGGTGTTGTCGGCTTCGAGTACTTCGGGTGCGTCTTCAGCAGGGGCGTCCACGGCTTGTGCCGGGTCGGCGGCCACCGGAGTCACGACCGGAGCGGCTTGATCAGCGGGTGCAGGCGATGGAGCGGCTTGGGTCGCGGGAGTGGCTGGCGCCTGGGCATCGGCGAATGCGGCGGTGGGCGCCAGCATCAGGCCGAGTAGCAGGGCGGCCACAGCGCGCCATGCGCGAGGTCGTTTGGTTGGCGAAGCGAGGAATTGATTGCGTGTCATGCTGGCCGGACCTGAGAGAAAAAGAGGGTAAATGTTCTTCCAGGCCTCGAAGGCCGAGAACAAAAGTGGCGGGCATTATTGCAAGTAATTCTTGTTAACAAAAGTAATACAGTAACTTTTTTTACTTCTTTGCTAGCCGCTCGTCCATTGCCGGCGCTAGTCTGTCGCTTTCCGATAGGAGTTTCTGGATGTCTGCGCCTTCTGTTTTGATCGCCGGCTGCGGTGATGTCGGCAGCCGTCTGGCCACGCAATTGCTGGCTTTGGGATGGGAAGTTCATGGCTTGCGCCGGGACGTTTCACGTTTGCCGGCAGGCGTCATCGGTGTCGCCGGCGACTTGTTCAACGAAGACTGCCCCGCCACCTGGCCGGTGGGCGCAGTGGATTACCTGGTGTATTGCGCAGCCGCCACCGATCACGACGAAGCAGGCTATCGCGCTGCTTATGTGCAAGGTTTGCAGCATGTGCTGAGTTGGCTGGACGACTACGGCCAGGTGCCCACTCGCCTGCTGTTCGTTTCCAGCAGCAGTGTGTACGGTCAGCAAGACGGCGATTGGGTCGACGAAACCTCGCCGGCGCTGCCGGGCAGCGGTTATTCAGGCCGACTGATGCTTGAGGCGGAGCAAGTAGCGCTCGACAGCGGTATTCCCGCAAGTATCGTGCGTTTGACCGGTATCTATGGTCCGGGCCGCGAATGGCTACTGACGCAAGTTCGTCACGGTTATCGCGTGGCGACCGATCCGCCGCTGTATGGCAATCGCATTCACGCCGACGACGCGGCGGGTTTGATGGCGTATCTGCTTGAAGCGGATCGCCGTGGCGAGGTGCTCGACGACGTTTATATCGGTGTCGACGATGCGCCTGCACCGCTGGCGGAAGTGGTGGGCTGGTTGCGCGAATATCTGGGTGTGACTGACTGGGCTGACGATGCGAGCGTACGTCGGGCCGGGAGCAAGCGCTGCAGTAACGCGCGGGCAAAGGCCTTGGGCTGGAAACCGACGTATCCAAGTTATCGCGAAGGGTATGCCGCGATACTTGAAGGGCGCTGCTGACTCCCGAACACGCTATACAACTGTAGGAGCCGGCTTGCTGGCGATTACGGCGTGACATCCAACATGATTGTTGCCGGATGCGCCGCTATCGCCAGCAAGCCGGCTCCTACATTGGTCTTGCGTCAACCTTTAGCCCGGGTTACTGCTTCTCCAGCAACCACTTGCGCTCGCCCGGCGTGAACGATGGCATCTCGTCCGCCTGCGCAGTGTTCACCGCTTGCAGAATCTCCAGCTCTTTGCCCTTGCGATTGAAGATCCAGGCATTGCCCTGACCGTTCAATTGCAGCCACAGGTTGTCATTGCCGCTGCTCATCGATGCGCAATCGCCGGCCAGGCAAAGTGCGTAGCGATCTGCCCCTGGCAAACCGGCGACCTGGCCGTCGGGTTGAAACTGCACGGTATTGCCGATGCCCGGGCCGCTGATGACTTTCCAGCTGCCGCCCATGTACGCGGTATACAGCGCTCGTTCGAAGGTCGCCCCCAGAGGCGCACCGTCGGGTGCCGGAATTTGCGCGCGGTCGAAAACCTGCTCGGGCTCATTCTCGCTGGCGGCCTGGGTCAGTTGCTTGCCGTCACGCTTGAGCTCACTGCCAGAGCTGCCATAAAAATCGACTTTCCAGGCGCCGGACTCTTCGCCCAGCAGCTTGCCGTCGACGTTTTCAAAACCATTGGTGTAGCGGGCCTGGGCGGCCTTGGTGTTGACGTCCCATTCCAAGTTCGGGCCATAAGCCTGAAGCGCTTCGCGCAAGGGGGCGCCTTTGGATGCTGCATCGATCGCCACCTGATTGATCCAGGTGCCGCTGATATCACGATCGGCAGGATCGCTGGCACAACCGCCCAGAAACAGGGCGACCAGTGAGAGAACTAGCGCTTGGCGCATGGTGGAATCCTTTCAGAACGCTTCTTTGCCTACATCGACGGCGCAGCCCTGGGACTGCGCCGGACGCATTACTCGATGACCAGAATGGCATCCATTTCAACCTGCGAACCCTTTGGCAGGGCAGCGACACCGATGGCGGCGCGGGCAGGGTATGGCTGCTCGAAGTACTTGCCCATGATCTCGTTGACCTTGGCGAAGTGGCTCAGATCGATCAGGAAGATGTTCAGTTTGACGATGTCCTTGAACGAACCGCCAGCAGCTTCAGCCACGGACTTGAGGTTCTCGAACACCTGGACGACCTGGGCTTCGAAGCCCTCAACCAGTTCCATGGTTTTCGGGTCCAGCGGGATCTGGCCCGACATGTACACGGTGTTGCCAGCCTTGATCGCCTGGGAATAAGTGCCGATGGCGGCCGGGGCCTTGTCGCTGGTGATAACGGTCTTGGTCATGAATGACTCCTTAAAAATGGTGGCTTAGGCGCGCATGCGGGTGATGCGAATCACCCCGGTCAGTGCGCGCAGTTTCTTGATCACGCGGGCCAGGTGCACGCGATCATGCACGCTGACGACCAGTTGGACCACGCTGATGCGGCCATCGCGTTCGTCCATGCTGATCTTCTCGATGTTGCCGTCGGCGGCGTTGACACTGCTGGCCAGCAAGGCGATCAGGCCGCGCTGGTGCTCCAGCTCGACACGCAGCTCGACATTGAATTCGCCAGTGACGTCCTTGGCCCACGAAAGCTGGATGCATTTCTCCGGGTTATGACGGATTTCACTGATGTTGCGGCAATTGTCCAGGTGCACAACCATGCCTTTGCCCGCCGACAAGTGACCGACAATCGGATCGCCCGGGATCGGCGTACAACATTTGGCGTAGCTGAGCACCAGGCCCTCGGTGCCGCGAATGGCCAGCGGGCCTTCGGCGCCGGGCAACTGTTCGCCTTCGCCGAGCAGGCGGCGGGCAACGACATAAGCCATGCGATTGCCCAGGCCGATGTCTTCGAGCAGGTCTTCAATGAGCTCCAGACGGTACTCGGCGAGCATCGCCTTGACGCGCTCGGCCGGGATTTTGTCCAGGGCGCTGTCGAAGCCGTTGAGCACCTTGTTCAGCAGGCGTTCGCCGAGGCTGATGGATTCAGAGCGGCGCTGCAGCTTCAAGGCATGGCGGATGTGCGTTCGCGCCTTGCCGGTGACCACAAAATTGAGCCACGCCGGATTAGGTCGCGCGCCGGGTGCGCTGACGATCTCGACCGTGGAGCCGCTTTGCAGCGGTTCGGACAGCGGCGCGAGACGTCGATTGATCCGGCAGGCAATGCAGCTATTGCCGACATCGGTGTGCACCGCGTAAGCGAAGTCGACTGCTGTTGAGCCTTTGGGCAGCTCCATGATCCGGCCTTTGGGCGTGAACACGTAGACCTCGTCCGGGAACAGGTCGATCTTCACGCTTTCGATGAATTCCAGCGAGTTGCCGGCGCGCTGCTGCATTTCCAGTACGCCTTTGACCCACTGACGGGCGCGGGCATGCGTGCCTTTAGGCTGTTCGTCACCGCTGGATTTGTACAGCCAATGGGCGGCGATGCCGTTATTGGCCATCTCTTCCATTTCACGGGTACGGATCTGAATTTCGATCGGAACACCGTGCATGCCGAACAACGTGGTGTGCAGCGACTGGTAGCCGTTGGCCTTGGGAATGGCGATGTAATCCTTGAAGCGCCCCGGCAACGGTTTGTACAAATTATGCACAGCACCCAGCACGCGGTAGCAGGTATCGACCTTGTCGACGATGATCCGGAACGCGTAGACGTCCATGATCTCGTTGAAGGCCCGACGCTTGCCGCGCATTTTCTTGTAGATGCCGTAGAGGTGTTTCTGACGACCGCTGACCTCGCCCTGGATGCCGTCGATGGCGAGGCAGTGGCTGAGGGATTCTTCGATCTTGTTGACGATTTCCTTGCGATTGCCCCGGGCGCGTTTGACCGCCTGGTTGATGCGCGCGGAACGCATCGGGTGCATGGCCTTGAAGCCGAGGTCTTCGAATTCTATGCGAATGGCGTGCATGCCCAGCCGATTGGCGATGGGCGCATAGATTTCCAGGGTTTCCTTGGCGATTCGCCGGCGCTTTTCGCCGGACAGGACTTCCAGCGTGCGCATGTTGTGCAGGCGGTCGGCAAGCTTGACCAGGATCACGCGAATGTCGCGCGCCATGGCCATGGCCATTTTCTGGAAGTTTTCCGCTTGGGCTTCGGCTTTGGTCTCGAAGTTCATCTGGGTCAGTTTGCTGACCCCGTCGACCAGTTCGGCCACGGTTTCGCCGAACTGCGCTTGCAGCGCTTCCTTGGCGATACCGGTGTCTTCGATCACGTCATGCAGCATCGCAGCCATCAGGCTCTGATGGTCCATGTGCATGTCGGCAAGAATATTCGCCACGGCAAGAGGATGCGTGACGTACGCCTCACCGCTACGGCGGCGTTGGCCGTCGTGGGCTTGTTCGGCGTAAAAGTACGCTCGGCGGACCAGGTTGACCTGGTCGTTGCCGAGGTAGGTCGATAAGCGATCGGCGAGGGCGTCTATGCTCGGCATGATGACTCCTGCCGTTCATTGTGACCCCGCGCCGTGCTACGTCGACCAGGCATAGGCTTAGACGGCCTCGTTGGACTCGTCCTCGAACGCTGCGAACAGCGGTTCGTCTTCGACGATTTCAGCATTGGCGATGAACTCGTAGCTCATCAGGCCTTCGGCGATTTCGCGCAGGGCGACAACGGTAGGCTTGTCGTTTTCTACTGGGACCAATGGCTCTTTGCCGCCGGTGGCCAGTTGACGGGCACGCTTGGTAGAGAGCATGACCAGCTCAAAGCGGTTTTCCACGTGTTCTAGGCAGTCTTCAACGGTTACGCGGGCCATGGTATTCCTCGGAGCGAATGCAATATGCGCGCTGCCCGGTTGGGCGAGCGGACTGAACAGTTTAAAAAATCACCAGCGATTAGGGAAGCGCTGATTTTTTGACCAGACCCTTCAACGCGCTGCAAGCGCCAATGTAAAGCCCTTGCAGCGGTTTTGGGAAGCCCCGGTCAGCCGAGCAATTCAGCCAAAAGTTTGCCGTTACGCTGTTGCTGGCGCTTCTGATGCAATTGATTGGCACGGAAAATCGCCTGCAAATCACGCAATGCGTGTGCGAAATCATCGTTGATGATCAGGTAGTCATAGTCGACGTAATGGCTCATTTCGCTGACGGCTTCACGCATCCGTCCGTCAATGATTTCGTCGCTGTCCTGACCGCGGTTGGTCAGGCGCTGGTGCAAGGCCTGCAGGGACGGCGGCAGAATGAAGATCGAACGGGCTTGCGGCATCAGCTTGCGCACTTGCTCGGCGCCTTGCCAGTCGATCTCCAGAATCAGGTCGTGACCTTCATCCAGTGTTTGCTGCAGGTGACTTTGCGAGGTGCCATAGAGATTGCCGAAGACTTCGGCGCGCTCGAGGAAATCCCCGTGTTCCATCATCTTCACGAACTCGCCGCGTTCGACGAAGTGATAGTTCACGCCGTTCACTTCACCCGGACGCATGGCGCGGGTGGTGTGGGAGACCGAGACGCGGATCTCCTGATCAGCGTCGGTCAGGGCCTTGACCAGGCTGCTCTTGCCCGCGCCTGAAGGGGCGGAAATGATGTACAGGGTGCCGGTGCTGTGGGTCATGTCGGGTTGCCTTACTCAATATTCTGTACTTGTTCGCGCATCTGCTCGATCAACACTTTGAGGTTGACCGCCGCTTGGGTGCTGCGCGGGTCGAAGGCTTTGGAGCCCAGTGTGTTGGCTTCGCGGTTGAGCTCCTGCATCAGGAAGTCGAGGCGCCGACCGGCCGCGCCGCCGGATTTGAGTACTCGGCGGACTTCGATGATGTGGGTGCTCAGGCGGTCCAGTTCTTCGGCGACGTCGCTCTTTTGAGCGAGCATGACCATTTCCTGTTCCAGACGCTGCGGGTCCATCTCGGCTTTCATATCGGCAAAGCGGTCGAGGACTTTCTGGCGTTGGGTGGCAAGCATCTGCGGGACGAGCGTACGCAACGTCACCACGTCTTCTTCGATCGAGGTCAGGCGATCGTTGATCAATCGCGCCAGCTCCGCGCCTTCACGTTCTCGGCCGGCCTTGAGTTCTTTCAGGCCTTCGTTGAACAAGCCCAGCGCCTGGGCATTCAACGCTTGCGGATCGGTGGCGTCACCGACCAGTACGCCGGGCCAGGCCAGGACTTCCAGCGGGTTCAGCGCGGCCGGGTTTTTGATCAAACCGGCGATGGTTTCTGCCGCCGCCACCAATTGCGCGGCGCGCGCCTGGTCCACTTGCAATGGTTTGTCGGTGTTTTCTTCAGTGAAGCGCAGGGTGCATTCGAGCTTGCCCCGGGAAATGCCTTGGCGCAGCGCTTCGCGAACTGCGCCTTCGAGGTCGCGGAACGACTCCGGCAGGCGCAGGTGCGGCTCCAGGTAACGGCTATTGACCGAGCGCAGTTCCCAGCTCAGCGTGCCTTGAGTGCCCGCTTTTTCGACGCGGGCGAAGGCGGTCATGCTGTGCACCATGGAGGTACCTCGCAATGCAGGTCGACGCTGACCCAAGGGATCGCGGACCTGCTTTCTGTGAATGAAAGCCGACAGGCAGCAAAGGCGCAGGATTGTAGCGCAGTGGGGCGGATGCCCCCAAACACACGCTGTGACAAACGCATGCAAGCCGTCGGCTATGCTCTATTCAGGGCTTTCAGTCGTCGGGCGGATTTTTTAGAAGTGCCCAGTTGTGGCGCACGGCTCTATAATGCTCGGCAGTTTTCCGTCCTCCGTACAGGTGTTCCCTATGAAACGTCCAAGTGGTCGCGCTGCCGATCAGCTCCGCTCGATCCGCATTACCCGCAACTACACCAAACACGCCGAGGGGTCTGTACTGGTCGAGTTCGGTGATACCAAAGTCATCTGCACGGTCAGTGTCGAGAACGGCGTGCCGCGTTTCCTCAAAGGCCAGGGCCAGGGCTGGTTGACCGCTGAATACGGCATGTTGCCGCGCGCGACCGGTGAGCGTAACCAGCGTGAGGCCAGCCGTGGCAAGCAAGGCGGGCGCACCCTGGAAATCCAGCGTCTGATCGGTCGGTCCCTGCGTGCTGCGCTGGACATGTCCAAGCTCGGCGACGTGACCCTGTACGTTGATTGCGACGTGATTCAAGCCGATGGCGGCACGCGCACCGCTTCCATCACCGGTGCCATGGTTGCCCTGGTTGATGCCTTGAAGGTGATCAAGAAGCGTGGCGGCCTCAAAGGGGGCGACCCGCTCAAGCAGATGATCGCTGCCGTTTCTGTCGGCATGTATCAGGGGGAGCCGGTGCTCGACCTCGATTATCTGGAAGACTCGGCTGCCGAAACCGACCTGAACGTGGTGATGACCAGTGCAGGTGGCTTCATCGAGGTTCAGGGCACTGCCGAAGGCGCTCCGTTCCAGCCGGAAGACCTCAATGCCATGCTGGAACTGGCGAAGAAAGGCATGACTGAAATCTTCGAACTGCAGAAAGCCGCACTTGCTGACTGATCTGACCGTTTCTGGCAAGGAGAACGCCATGAGTGAAGAACAAGAGCTGCTTCCCGTCCCGACCAAAGAGGTTCGGCAATGGGCAATGTTTTGTCACCTGTCGGCGTTTCTCGGAGTCTGGCTGCCGTTCGGGCACCTCATCGGGCCGCTGATACTCTGGCAGTGGAAGCGTGATAGCGATCCGTTTATCGATGCCCAGGGCAAGGAAGCGTTGAACTTCCAGATCACTGTGGCACTGGTGTCGGGCATTTGTTACCTGCTCATGCTGGTGCTCATAGGGTTTGCGCTGCTCCCGCTTGTCCTGATCGGGGCAATGGTGTTGTCCATTATTGCCGGGCTCAAGGCAAATGAAGGGGTGCCGTATCGGTATCCATTCACCTGGAGGTTGATCAGATAACGGTCAACGCGATTCTTGATGAACAAATGCCCCGACGTGTCGGGGCATTTTTTTGCCAAATTTATTCTGCTTAAGTTATCAATTGTTCCACATTCTTTGTGTCATCTTTAGTATCAAACTGATCGCACTAATTTTTAAATACATCTCTGGTCACAACTATATCTAAATATACCGCTTGAATACTTGGCAATCAGATTTGGTGATTGATAGAGTTGCGCCGGGTCTTATTTTTAGCGAAATATCGCGATACATTCAGACCATTGAAGGTCCTTGAATAAATTTCTAACCAGAGTTGAGAAATCTCGACCTGTTTGCGAGGCGTGCCCGGATAAAAAGTTCGTCTCCGAACATATAACTCCAAGAGTATTCAATGTTGCAGCTCGATTTCTATGGAACGTTGGTAGCGGCTTCTTTGGTTCTGCTACTGGGACGTGGTCTGGTCGCTCGAATCGGTTTTCTGCGGGCTTACAATATTCCCGAGCCCGTAGCGGGCGGCTTGGTGGTTGCCGTTATTCTCTTGGCTCTGCGGGCCTTTGAGGTCGAAGTTCGATTTGATACCTCATTGCAGGCGCCATTGATGCTGGCATTCTTCGCCACGATTGGCTTGAGTGCAGACTTCGCCAGCCTGAAGAAAGGCGGGCGAACAGTCGGCGTTTTCCTGCTGGCGGTCATCGGGCTTCTGCTTGTCCAGAACGCCATGGGCATCGGCCTTGCAACGGTCTTGGGCCTCGACCCGCTCATGGGTTTGCTGACCGGCTCGATCACGTTGTCAGGCGGTCATGGCACCGGCGCTGCGTGGGGAGCAACGTTCAGCGAGAAATACGGCCTGGCCTCTGCATCCGAACTTGCGTTGGCCTCCGCGACGTTCGGTCTGGTACTGGGCGGCTTGATCGGCGGCCCGGTGGCGCGTCTGCTCATCAAGCGTGTCCAGACACCGGGCATCGAGCACAAAAAACCGCGGTTGCCCAAAGGCTTCGAGCAGCCCAACAAAGAGCGCTCGATTACCCCTTTTTCGTTTATCGAGACGCTCGCGCTGATCTCCGTCAGCTTACTGGCTGGCACCCTCTTGAATGACCTGCTTCGCGGAACCGCTTTTGAATTGCCGACGTTTGTTTGCGTCTTGTTTGTAGGCGTGCTTTTAAGGAACGGCCTCTCGGCGTTTGGTTTGTATCAAGTCTTCGAGCGTGAAGTATCGGTGCTGGGGAATGTCAGTCTGTCGCTGTTCCTGGCAATCGCTCTCATGTCCCTAAAGTTGTGGGATCTGGCTGCGCTGGCTTTGCCAATTTTCACCATTCTGGCTGTTCAGGCGTTGGTCATGGCGTTGTTCGCGATTTTCGTTACATTCAGAGTCATGGGCAGTAATTACGATGCGGCAGTATTGGCTGCAGGGCACTGCGGTTTCGGACTGGGAGCAACGCCCACTGCGATTGCAAACATGCAAGCAGTGACTCAACGCTACGGACCTTCGCAGACTGCATTTTTAGTAGTGCCAATGGTGGGCGCTTTTTTCATTGATATCGTCAACGTGATCGTGATCAAGTTGTACTTGGCGCTGCCATTTTTTGCTGTTGTTTGAAATCGGTGGCGAGGCCGCAATAGCGCACAAGAAAAAATGCCCGTATCTCGCGATACGGGCATTTTTTTTGCAAATGGCAAAACGCTTAAATGGTCAGCGTCCAGTCGTAGTCAACGATCAGCGGTGCATGTTGCGAGAACCTTGGCTGACGTGGCAGGCGCGCGCTGCGTACAAAACGGCGCAGGCCCGGGGTCAGCAACTGGTAATCGAAACGCCAGCCGAGGTTGAGCATTTCCGCCTGCTCATTGTCCGGCCACCAGCTGTACTGGTCGCCTTCGCGGCTGACTTCACGCAGGGCATCGACATAACCCATATTGCCGACAATCTCGTCCAGCCAGGCACGCTCAGGTGCCAGGAAGCCCGGAGATTGCTGGCTGTCACGCCAGTTCTT
Organism: Pseudomonas sp. TMB3-21; assembly: GCF_054898145.1. Lineage (NCBI taxonomy): Bacteria > Pseudomonadati > Pseudomonadota > Gammaproteobacteria > Pseudomonadales > Pseudomonadaceae > Pseudomonas > Pseudomonas sp. TMB3-21. The sequence continues at coordinate 1,729,811 of NZ_CM142718.1, forward strand.
GATATCCAGCTTCTGTTGCGCCACGTACAGCGAGCCACAATAAATGTACTCGCGCCGCTTGCGCCGCTGTTTATCCAGATAACGGCCGAAATCGTCCATTAGCTTGAACTTCTGGTTCAAGTCTTCATCGCCGTTCTGCCCGGAAGGAAGCAGCAAGGTCGCGATGCTGACCTTGTCGAAATCGGCTTGCAGGTAGCGCCCGTAACGGTCGGCCGTCTCGAAACCGAGACCGCTGATGACTGCCTTCGGTTGCAACCGCGAATACAAAGCCACGCCACCTTGGGCGGGAACTTCGGCTTCGCAGGCATAAAGGAAGTAGCCATCCAGCTGAAAAGCTGGATCGTCCAGTTCAAAGGCGGAGGCGCGAGTGTCCTGCAGGCAGATGACGTCGGCATTCTGTGCTTGCAGCCAACTGAGCAACCCTCGCTCCACTGCAGCCTGAATACCATTGACGTTCACACTGATGATCCGCATAAATGGCCCCAAAAATCGCGTGCGTGTATGATACACGGCGTCAAGCTAATTAGCTAAATCCGTGGTATTTGGGGTTTTTTTCATGCAAGCGTATCAGCGCGATTTCATTCGTTTTGCCATCGATCGCGGCGTTTTGCGCTTCGGTGAGTTCACCCTGAAGTCCGGGCGCACCAGTCCATACTTCTTCAACGCCGGCCTGTTCAACAGCGGTTCTGCACTGGCGCAGCTGGGTCGTTTCTATGCAGCGGCGATCGTCGAGAGCGGTATCTCGTTCGACGTGTTGTTCGGCCCGGCATACAAAGGCATCCCTTTGGCGGCGACCACTGCGGTGGCGCTGGCTGAACATCACGACCGTGACTTGCCATGGTGCTTCAACCGCAAGGAAGCCAAGGCCCATGGTGAAGGTGGCAGCCTCGTAGGCGCACCGTTGACCGGCGATGTACTGATCATCGACGACGTGATCACCGCCGGCACCGCGATTCGCGAAGTCATGCAGATCATCGCCTCTCAGGATGGCGCGAAAGCGGCGGGCGTGCTGATTGCCCTGAACCGTCAGGAGCGGGGCAACGGTGAGTTGTCGGCTATCCAGGAAGTGGAGCGCGACTTCGGCATTCCGGTGATCAGCATTGTTTCGCTGAACCAGGTGCTGGAATTCCTCGCGAACGATCCGCAGCTCAAGCAGCATCTGCCGGCCGTGGAAGCCTACCGCGCCCAGTTCGGCGTCTGACCCCGTGGTAGCCGGCTTGCCGGCGATTGAGTCGCGCGGTGGCCGCGCCAAATAAAAAGACCCCGTTCAGTCAGGCTGATCGGGGTCTTTTGTTTAGGTTTTCAGTTCAATCGCCGCCATTTTCCGATCAGCCTGATGGTCAAAACCAGATTGAACACGGCGAACACCAGCAGTGCCACGACAACCAGGACATACAACGTGCGATCAACGTCGAAATCCCACAGGTCCAGTGTGCTGGTGCGCATCACGCGAACAGCTGCTGGAAGATTGACGTAAAACAACGCCCCAAAACCGCAGGTCATGGGTAATGCGCAGCTCAGCAAGACACTGATCAACTGGGCCCGGCTGCGTTTTCTGGCCTGTACGCCTGGCTGGCGTTCATCCAGCGCCAGCGCCGTATTCAGTTTTGGCCACGCAAGGTTGAACATGAACGTGGTGAGGGTCAGCAGCAAACCGCTGACCGCCACGATGTCACTGAATGACATTGATCCCCAGCGTTGCGCAGAGCAAGTCGTGAGAGTCCTCGCTGATCTCAAACTGCCCGGCGCTGCCTTTGCGCTTGGTGATGGGTTTGAAGGTGGGTTGGTTTTGCGTGATCAACATGTTCAGCTCGTCACGGATGACATCCGAACTGATCACCACCAGGTACACCGTTTGGGCATGGTCCGCAGATTCGATCACCGTGCGCATACTGTGTTGCAAGATCTCGTCCAGCTGATTGCGAAAACGTGAAACCGTGTTTTTCAGCAAGGTTTTGCTTTGGCTTTGGGTCAGCTGGAAAATCGTCGAGATCTGCGATTCAGTCGGCAAGGTCTGCCCGAAGTAGCTTTGAATCAGATACAACAAGCGATCCTGCTTCGCTTCATCGGCCCGGCTCGGCATGCCGCCTTCGACCAGCATCTTCAGATACTCGGAAAGGCTGGCCTTGGCAATGCGTTGCAAAGCATGAGCGATCTCGTCGTCAGAAATCTTCAGGGTCTTTTTAACCGGCTCTTTCTGCTCTTGCTCGAAAGCCTGGGCGTCGATCGTGAACGAGATCTGCATGGATCAGTCCCCCACGATCATTTGTCGGATTGTTGCGGGTAAGGATCTTCCTGTGCATCTCCCTGCCCCGAGAGAATCTTCCAACCGTTTAGCAGGTGCATGGATTCCAGGCGTTTAGGGCAGGGGGGCAAGGATTTTTTGGATTGGTTGGAGTATTCATGACCGCAGTCGGCGCACTGGTAAGTGCCTGCTGCAACGTCGCTGCCATTCGGAACGTAATCTTTTTTCATGAGGTAGATCTCCTGTGGATTCACGGAAGATCCTATGCGGACTGATGCTGCCTTGATGTCGGACGCTTCCCTGAATCAAGTCGGACGTTTCCGACGCGCATAAAAAAGATCGCAGACTTCATCAGGTCTTACGGAATATTCGTACGTCCGTAAGGTGCTGCCGAAGCTGCGATCTATTTTGAAGCGCTTGAATCAGTGACGCTTGCGGTTGCTGATCAAGGTACCCACACCGGTATCAGTGAAGATCTCCAGCAGAATCGCATTCGGCACCCGACCATCAATGATCAGCGAGCTCCCCACGCCGCCCTGAACCGCTTCCAGCGCGCAACGGATCTTCGGCAGCATGCCACCGTAGATCGTGCCGTCGGCGATCAGCTCATCAACCTGCTGGGTGGTCAGTCCAGTCAGGACCGTGCCTTGCTTGTCCATCAGGCCGGCAATGTTGGTCAGCAGCATCAGCTTCTCAGCTTTCAGCGCTTCGGCCACTTTACCGGCCACCAGGTCGGCGTTGATGTTGTACGACTCGCCGTTGGCGCCGACGCCAATCGGTGCGATCACCGGGATGAAATCGCCTTTGACCAGCAGGTTCAGCAGATCGGTATTGATCCCGACCACTTCACCCACTTGCCCGATATCGATGATTTCCGGTTGGGTCATCTCCGGCGTCTGGCGAGTCACGGTGAGTTTTTTCGCACGAATCAGCTCGGCGTCCTTGCCGGTCAGGCCGATGGCGCTACCGCCATGACGGTTGATCAGGTTAACGATGTCTTTGTTGACCTGACCGCCGAGAACCATCTCCACCACGTCCATGGTCTGCGCGTCAGTCACGCGCATGCCATCGATGAAATGGCTTTCGATCGACAGACGCTTGAGCAGGTCGCCGATTTGCGGGCCGCCACCGTGAACGACTACCGGGTTGATGCCCACGGCCTTCATCAGCACGATGTCGCGGGCGAAACCGGTTTTCAGCTCCTCGCTTTCCATCGCGTTGCCGCCGTATTTGATCACCAGCGTCTTGCCGACGTAGCGTCGGATGTAAGGCAACGCTTCGGACAGGACCTTGGCGGTGTTGGCGGCGGCTTCGCGTTCGAGGGTCATTCAGGGCTCCGGCACTTCGATAAAAGGCGCTTCAATAAATCAAAACGGTAATTGGAGATCAGGTGCAACACGCTTCAGCTGGACCGTGAATACGTCCTTGATGCGCTGCAGTTCCGCTTCGTCATCGGCCTCGAAACGCAGCACCAGCACCGGCGTGGTGTTGGATGCGCGCACCAGGCCCCAGCCTTTGGCGTAGTCGACTCGCACGCCGTCGATGGTGGTCAGGTCGGCGCCTTCGCCCCACTTCGCGTCGTGCAATGCATCAATGATGCTGAATTTGCTCTCTTCGGTCACATTGATATTGATTTCAGGCGTCGAAATATCGTTCGGGAATGTGGCGAACAGCTCTTCGGCGGTGGATTTCTCTTTGCTGAGGATCTCCAGCAGACGCGCAGCGCTGTAAATGCCGTCGTCGAAACCGAACCAGCGTTCCTTGAAGAAGATGTGCCCGCTCATTTCACCGGCCAACAGAGCGCCCGTTTGCTTCATTTTCTTTTTGATCAACGAGTGACCGGTCTTCCACATTAACGGACGACCGCCATATTCCTTGATCAGCGGCGTCAGGCGACGGGTGCATTTGACGTCGAAGATAATTTCCGCGTCCGGGTTGCGTGCTACCACGTCACGGGCGAACAGCATCAACAAACGATCCGGGTAAACAATGCTGCCGGTGTTGGTCACCACGCCGACGCGGTCGCCATCGCCGTCGAAAGCCAGGCCGATGTCGGCGTTGGTTTCCTTGACCTTGGCGATCAGGTCGACAAGGTTTTCAGGTTTGCCCGGATCCGGGTGATGGTTCGGGAAATTACCGTCGACGTCGCAGAACAGCGGGATAACTTCGCAGTTCAGCGCTTCGATCAGCTGCGGGGCGATGACACCGGCCGCACCGTTACCGCAGTCGACAACGACTTTGAGGCGACGGGCCAGTTTAATGTCCTGAACGATTTCAGTGTTGTAGCGATCAAGGATGTCGACCTGGGTGATGCTACCTTCGCCGCTGCTCAGGTTGTTGGTCTTGAGGCGGTCGTGCAGGGCTTGAATCTGTTCGTTGGCCAAAGTGTCGCCGGCAATGACGATTTTGAAACCGTTGTAGTTCGACGGGTTGTGGCTGCCGGTGAGCATCACCCCGGATTTACCGGCCAGTACGTTGGCGGCGTAGTACAGCGCAGGTGTTGGCACCAGGCCGACATCGCTGACGTGGCAACCGGCTTCGGCCAGGCCTTTGATCAATTGCTCGACCAGCTCAGGACCGGACAGACGGCCATCGCGGCCTACGCAAACGTTCGGTTCACCTTGGGACAAGCTCTGTGCACCGATTGCGCGTCCGAGCCAGTAGGCGGTTTCGGCATTCAGGAATTCCGGCACCGTGCCGCGAATGTCGTAAGCGCGGAAAATGCTGTCCGGGAATGAGGGTACGGCTTGGGCGGGGGTGTTCATCTGTGGGAATGCTCCATCTCGGATGTGGCTGGGCGTGCGCGCGAAAAAGCTCGTGAGCGGTCTTAAACTGAAGGGTATGACGGCATTTTCCACAGAGAGTTCGCGGTGCGGAAAGGCCATGACATCGGTTTCAGCAAGCATATGGCGGGCCAATGCCTTGAGATCAGTGTTAAACCTTCCAGATGACATCTGTGCAATGTGTGGCGAGGGAGCGTGCGCCCGCTTGATTGGGCAGCGCTCCAAGGCGTGGCACTCACGCAATTACGAGACCCCTGCCCGGCCCAGCGCGAGCAAGCTCGCTCGCACCAGGGTGCATCCAGTCGGCTCAGTGACTGCCGGAATGCCCGAAACCGCCCGCGCCGCGTTCGGTTTCAACGAACTCTTCAACCATTTCGAAATGCGCCTGAACCACTGGCACCAGAACAAGTTGGGCCAGGCGTTCGCCGACGACCATATTGAAATCGGTCTGGCCGCGGTTCCAGCACGACACCATCAGCGGGCCCTGATAATCAGAGTCGATCAGGCCAACCAGGTTACCCAGCACAATGCCGTGTTTATGGCCAAGGCCGGAACGCGGCAGGATCAGCGCGGCCAGGCCCGGATCACCAATGTAGACGGACAGGCCGGTGGGAATCAGCAAGGTTTCACCTGGCTTGATGACGGTGTCTTTTTCCAGCATGGCGCGCAGATCGAGGCCTGCGGAGCCAGGAGTGGCGTACTGCGGCAGCGGAAATTCGCTGCCGATGCGTGGATCGAGGATCTTGGCTTGCAAAGCGTGCATGTAAATTAAACCTGGTTCAGACGGTCGGCGATAAAAGTGATCAGCTGGCGAGCAATTTTGCTCTTGCTGGTCTGGGCGAAAAGTGTGGCGTGCAGCTGGCGGTCGATCACGCTGAAAGCGTTCTCTTCGCTGTTGAAGCCAATACTCGGATTGGCGACGTCGTTGGCGACGATCAGATCGAGATTCTTGTCCTTCAACTTTCGGGCGGCGTAATCGAGCAAGTGTTCGGTTTCGGCAGCGAAGCCGACGCTGAACGGACGGTCGGCACGAGTGGCGATGGTGGCCAGGATGTCCGGGTTGCGGACCATTTGTAGCAACAAGCCGTCGCCGCTCGTAGGATCTTTCTTGAGTTTTTGCGGGGCGACGACTTCGGGGCGATAGTCCGCGACCGCAGCCGAGGCAATGAATACGTCGCAAGGGATCGCCGCCTCGCAAGCCGCGAGCATGTCGCGGGCGCTGACCACGTCGATACGGGTGACGCGATCCGGTGTTGGCAGGTGCACCGGGCCGGTGATCAGCGTGACGCGGGCGCCGGCTTCCACTGCGGCCTCGGCCAAGGCAAAGCCCATTTTGCCGGAGCTGTGGTTGGTGATGTAGCGCACCGGGTCGATGTTTTCCTGGGTCGGGCCGGCGGTGATCAGCACGTGTCTGCCGGTCAGTGCCTGGCGCTGGAAGCTGTCTGCCGCGCACTGGGCGAGTTCGACGGCTTCGAGCATGCGACCGAAGCCGACATCGCCACAGGCCTGGCTACCGGAGGCCGGGCCGAACACCTTGAGGGCGCGGCTTTCGAGGGTTTGCAGGTTGGCCTGGGTCGCCGGGTCGCGCCACATCGCCTGATTCATCGCCGGAGCTATGGCGACGATGGCGTCGGTGGCCAGCACCAGCGTGGTCAGCAGATCGTCGGCAATGCCTTGGGCCAGACGCGCGATCAGGTCCGCCGTTGCCGGGGCGATCAACACCATGTCCGCCCACTTGGCCAGTTCGATGTGTCCCATGGCGGCTTCGGCGGCCGGGTCCAGCAGGTCCAGATGCACCGGGTGGCCGGACAATGCCTGCATGGTCAGCGGGGTGATGAACTCGCTGCCGCCTCGGGTCATGACCACCCGCACTTCGGCGCCTTGATCGATCAAACGGCGAACCAGGTCGGCGCTCTTGTAGGCAGCAATGCCGCCGCCGACGCCCAGAACGATGCGTTTCCGATACAGCCGCTGCATAGGTCTGCCTTTCAATTCGTTGATGACTGCGTGGCGATACCCCCTCCCCAGGAGTGAAAATCGCTCGCAAAAAAGATGGGCTAAGATATCACAGCGACCGCTACGGAACAGCGGCGCCCACAGACAGGGAGGTGCTATGAGTATTCGTGACTGGCCGTTAGCCGAGCGGCCGCGGGAAAGGTTATTGGAGTTGGGCTCGGCGAGCCTTTCGGACGCTGAACTGCTGGCGATCTTTTTGAGAACGGGTGTGTCCGGCAAAAGCGCCGTCGATCTGGCACGCCATTTGTTGAGTCAGTTTGGCGGTCTGCGCTCGCTGATGGAGGCCGATCAACAGGCGTTCAGCGAGCAGCTAGGGCTCGGCCCTGCGAAATTTGCCCAGTTGCAGGCCGTTCTGGAAATGGGCCGGCGCCATCTGGCTGAGCGTGCGCGGCATAAATCTGCGCTGGAAAATCCACAGGCCGTGCGTGACTACCTCAAGGCAATGCTGCGCCACGAGCCGCATGAGGTTTTCGGCTGCCTTTTTCTGGACTCCAAGCACCAGGTACTGACCTTCGAGGCATTATTTCGTGGCTCGATTGACTGTACGAGCGTGCATCCCCGTCAGGTGGTCAAGCGCGCTCTGGCGCACAACGCCGCCGCCGTGATCCTCTGTCACAACCACCCTTCGGGCAACTCCAATCCCAGTGAAGCCGATCGCACGCTGACCAAGCGCCTGCAAGACGCGCTGGACCTGATCGATGTGCGGGTGCTCGACCATTTCATCATCGGTGATGGTGAGCCGTTGTCCATGGCCGAGCATGGATGGATGTGAGCGCGGGCTGCAAATCTACTGTAGGAGCGAGCCCGCTCGCGAAGCACGTTAACGATGACGCAGCGTGTCTGGTAGCTCGCGTTGTCTGTGCTTTTTTCGCGAGCAGGCTCGCTCCTACAGGGGGTTGTAGTGGATATTATTTGAGGCTGACCTTCGAATAATCCTGCCGCCCAAACGGGCTGACGGAATAACCCTCGACACCCTTGCGCATCAGCGCGAAGGCGGTCGGGTGGGCCAGCGGCAACCACAGTGCTTGCTGCTGGATCTGCGCCTGAGCCTGTTCGTATAGCTTGGTGCGCACACCTTGCTCGGAAGTGGTCTTGCCGGCACTGATCAGCTTGTCCAGGTCCTGGTTGCAGTACCGGGCGAAGTTGGTGCCGGACTTGACCGCAGCGCAGGAAAACTGCGGTGTGAGGAAGTTGTCCGGGTCGCCGTTGTCGCCCGCCCAGCCCATGAACAGCAAGTCGTGCTCACCGGCCTTGGCGCGCCGGATCACCTCGCCCCATTCGATCACGCGAATCTCGGCCTGAATGCCGATTTTCGCCAGGTCGGATTGCAGCATCTGCGCGCCGAGGCTTGGGTTGGGATTCAACAGGCTGCCCGACGGTCGGGTCCAGATGGTGGTCTGGAAACCATCCTTCAAACCGGCTTTCGCCATCAGCGCCTTGGCTTTTTCCACGTCATGGGCGTAACCCGGCAAGCCTTTGGCGTAGCTCCAGGTATTGGGCGGGTAAGGGCCGCTTGCGGGCTCTGCGGTATCTTCGAACACGGCTTTGACGTAGTTGGCTTTGTCGAACGCCAGGTTGATGGCCTGGCGCACTTCCAGCTTGTCCAGCGGCGGATGCTGGCTGTTGATGGCGACGAACGCGGTCATGAAGGCGTCAGTCTTTTCCACTTTCAGGCTCGGTTCCTTCTGCGCGGCCTGGACATCCAGAGGCTTGGGCGACAGCGCGATCTGGCACTCGTTGCGGCGCAGTTTCTGCAAGCGCACGTTGGCGTCCGGCGTGATCGCGAAGATCAGCGGGTCCACTGCAGGTTTGCCGCGGAAGTAGTCCGGGTTGGCTTTGTAACGAATGGAGGCATCTTTCTGAAAGCGCGTGAAGATGAAAGGACCACTGCCGATTGGGTGGCTGTTTAGCTTTTGCGGTGTGCCGGCCTTCAACAGTTTGTCAGCGTACTCGGCGGAGTAGATCGAGGCGAAGCCCATGCTGAGTGTTGGCAGGAACGTTGAGTCCGGGTGATTGAGGGTGAAGCGCACGGTCAACGGGTCCAGCGCGTCGATTTTCTTGATAAGCGCGGGTAATTGCATCGATTGCGCGTGGGGGAAACCGCTCTGGGCTATTTTGTGCCACGGGTTCGCCGGGTCGAGCATGCGGTCGAAACTGAACTTCACGTCCTCTGCCGTCAGCTCGCGGGACGGGCTGAAATAGTCCGTGCGGTGGAATTTCACCTGCGGATGCAATTTGAAGACATAGGTCAGGCCATCAGCGGACACTTCCCAGCTGTCCGCAAGCCCGGCGACGACTTTGCCACTGGCGGTGTCGAAGTCCACCAGGCGATTCATCAGCACGTCGGCCGAGGCATTGGTGGTGGTCAGCGAGTTGTACTGCACCACGTCGAACCCTTCAGGGCTGGCCTCGGTACAAACACTCAGTGCGGCGGCCTGCGCCAACGGGCTCAGCAGAAGAGGGGCGAGCAACAGCGGTAGGGCAGCGAGGCGCATGGTCGGGTTCCTTTACAGATCGAAGGCCCATCTGCAAGTGCAGTCTGGAAAAGGCTTACCCTAGTGGGCTCTTTTGCAAATGACTATCCCCTTTTTCATTTAAAGGGGAGTATGTGCGATTGTTTTCGGTGTGTGCATGCCGATGGAAACTACAATTCGGGCTGCTGGCCGATACTCTGCGACGAGCGGTCGGCATCCACGACAGCCTTTGTTCAAGGCGCCTGGAGCCTGTAAATCAGGGTTTTCATCGATTCTGTTCACATCGATTGTTGTTGCACTCAAGTCTTTCTGGTATAAAGCAGCGCTCTTTTCTAGGGGCCCGGTTCCTTCACTGTAGGTGTAGCCGGTAAGACCTCTAAAGAAACGCGGCGCCTGGCGCCAAATGACTGAGAGATTAAGCGGCCAACCCATGCCGGGTTGGGCATGTGGTTTTAGAGGGCTGAGGCATGTCGAGAGTATGTCAAGTTACCGGTAAGGGTCCGGTGACTGGGAATAACATTTCCCACGCAAACAACAAAACCCGTCGTCGTTTCCTGCCGAACCTGCAGCATCACCGCTTCTGGGTTGAAGAAGAGAAACGTTTCGTGCGTCTGCGCGTATCTGCCAAAGGCATGCGTATCATCGACAAGCGTGGCATCACTGTCGTGCTGGCCGAAATCCGCAAAGCTGGCAAGATCTAAGGGAGCTAATCATGCGTGAATTGATTCGTTTGATTTCGAGCGCCGGTACTGGTCACTTCTACACTACCGACAAGAACAAGCGTACTACCCCGGACAAAATCGAGATCAAGAAATTTGATCCGGTTGTTCGCAAGCACGTGATCTACAAGGAAGGCAAAATCAAGTAATTGATTTTTCTCTTCTTACGAAAAAGGCCCGTATCGCGAGATACGGGCCTTTTTTGTGCCCTGGTTTTTGAGGCGTTTTCCTGGACCTCATCGCGAGCAGGTTCGCTCCCACAGGTATGGGTCGCTCACAAACCCTGTGGGAGCGAGCCTGCTCGCGATGGCGTCAGACGCAACAACACAAATCCTCAAGCCTTCTGTTCAAACGCCACGTAAATCTTGCGGCACGGCTCCAGCACTTCCCACGTCCCCCGGAATCCCGCCGGGATCACAAAGCGATCGCCCGCGCGCACGGTTTGGCTGTTGCCGTCGTTATCGCGCAGCACTGAAACGCCCTGAACGATCTCGCAGTATTCATGCTCGGTGAAATTCACGTGCCACTGGCCGACGGCGCCTTCCCATACGCCGGCATTCAACTGGCCGCATGGGCTGTTGTAGTGGTTGTAAACCACCTGCTCTGGGTCGCCCTTCAGGATTTTCGCCTGATCCGGTCTGTAGCGCTCGGGCTCGGTAGTGGCTTGGCTGAAGTCGACGATGTTGTGGATGCTCATTGTTGTAATCCCCCGTGATTGCGGCGCGAGTGGCTGAAATGGTCTTGAATTGTCCGAAGTCTATGTTTATTAAAATGAACACCGCAAGGCCGTTTACCGACCTTATGTCAAATATATTGATACAACCCCAGCCTGTGGTTTAGGGTGGCGGTTGCCTTGCGCCGATATTAGGCTGGCCGGGCAGAATTGCCGGGGACGTTCGCGAATGACGCGTAGCGCTCGTATTCAACAAGAGGAGGACACTCGTATGACCACCCTGACTCGTGCCGATTGGGAGCAACGGGCTCGCGATCTGAAGATCGAAGGCCGCGCCTATATCAATGGCGAATACACCGATGCCGTCTCCAGCGAGACCTTCGAGTGCATCAGCCCGGTCGATGGCCGTCTGCTCGGCAAGATTGCCAGCTGTGACGCCGCCGACGCTCAGCGTGCTGTTGAAAACGCTCGTGCTACGTTCAATTCCGGTGCCTGGTCGCGCCTGGCGCCGAGCAAACGCAAAGCTACCATGATTCGTTTTGCCGGCCTGCTGAAGCAGCACGCCGAAGAGCTCGCGCTGCTTGAAACACTCGACATGGGCAAGCCGATCAGCGATTCCTTGCACATCGACATTCCCGGTGCGGCGCAAGCCCTGAGCTGGAGCGGTGAAGCGATCGACAAGATTTATGACGAAGTGGCCGCCACTCCGCACGATCAATTGGGTCTGGTCACTCGTGAGCCGGTAGGCGTCGTGGGCGCGATTGTGCCGTGGAACTTCCCGCTGATGATGGCCTGCTGGAAACTTGGGCCGGCGCTGTCCACCGGTAACTCGGTGATCCTCAAGCCGTCGGAAAAATCCCCGTTGACCGCCATCCGCATCGCTGCGCTGGCCGTCGAAGCCGGGATCCCGAAAGGCGTATTGAACGTGTTGCCGGGCTACGGTCACACGGTCGGCAAGGCGCTGGCGCTGCACAACGATGTCGATACGCTGGTGTTTACCGGCTCGACCAAGATCGCCAAGCAACTGCTGATCTACTCTGGCGAATCGAACATGAAACGCGTCTGGCTTGAAGCCGGCGGCAAGAGCCCGAACATCGTTTTCGCCGACGCTCCGGACCTGCAAGCGGCTGCCGAAGCGGCTGCCGGCGCCATCGCTTTCAACCAGGGCGAAGTCTGCACCGCCGGTTCGCGTCTGCTGGTCGAGCGTTCGATCAAAGACACGTTCCTGCCGCTGGTGATCGAAGCGTTGAAAACCTGGAAGCCGGGCAATCCGCTGGATCCGCAAACCAATGTTGGCGCGCTGGTGGACACTCAGCAGATGAACACCGTGCTGTCCTACATCGAGTCCGGTCACGCCGACGGCGCCAAACTGGTCGCCGGTGGCAAGCGCACACTGCAGGACACCGGCGGCACCTACGTGGAGCCAACCATTTTCGACGGCGTGAACAACGCAATGAAGATCGCTCAGGAAGAAATCTTTGGCCCTGTACTGTCAGTGATTGCCTTCGATACTGCCGAGGAAGCCATCCAGATCGCCAATGACACGCCTTACGGCCTGGCAGCAGCGGTGTGGACCAAGGACATTTCCAAGGCTCACCTGACCGCTCGGGCTCTGCGCGCCGGTAGCGTGTGGGTTAATCAATACGACGGCGGCGACATGACGGCGCCGTTTGGTGGTTTCAAACAGTCCGGCAACGGTCGCGACAAATCGCTGCACGCGTTCGACAAGTACACCGAGCTGAAGGCGACCTGGATCAAGCTGTAAGTCATACAGCCAGAGATCCCCTGTGGGAGCGGGCTTGCTCGCGAAGGCGCTGTAACAGTCAACGATGGTGTTGGATGTGACGGCCTTTTCGCGAGCAAGCCCGCTCCCACATTTGTTTTGTGGCGTGACTGAAAAATAACAATCCACAGGAGCGTGGAACATGCGTTGGGCGACCTATTTCGCCGTGTTGGCAGCTGTCTTGAGCGTGGGCCTGGCATTGGGCGTCAGCATGCCGCTGGTGTCGTTTCGTCTGGAAGGCTGGGGTTACGGTTCGTTCGCGATCGGCGTAATGGCCGCAATGCCGGCAATTGGCGTGCTGGTGGGCGCAAAGATCTCCAGTCATCTTGCTGCGAAGTTCGGCACTGCCAACCTGATGCGTCTGTGTTTGTGGGCCGGCGCGTTGTCTATCGGGTTGCTCGCGTTGCTGCCCAGTTATCCGGTATGGCTGCTGCTGCGCCTGATGATCGGGGTGATCCTGACGCTCGTGTTCATTCTCGGCGAAAGCTGGATCAACCAACTGGTGGTCGAGCAATGGCGCGGCCGACTGGTGGCGTTGTATGGCAGCAGTTATGCGCTGAGTCAGTTGGCCGGGCCTCTGCTGTTGGGCGTGGTGGGCACCGACCACGATTACGGATTCTGGGTGGGCGTCGTGTTGTTGCTGACAGCGCCACTGCTATTGCTGGGTCGCAGCGGTGCGCCGAGCAGTGAAGCCTGCAGCGTGACGTTCAGCGATCTGTTGGGATTCTGCCGGGGCCTGCCGGCGATTGCATGGGCGGTGTCGTTGTTTGCCGCGTTCGAGGCGATGATCCTGACTCTGCTGCCGGTGTACTGCCTGCGCCAGGGCTTTAGCACCGACATCGCCTTGGCGATGGTCAGCACGGTGGTGGTCGGCGATGCCTTGCTGCAATTACCGATAGGGGCGCTGGCGGATCGACTTTCGCGGCGCACGCTGTTCACCGGTTGTGCGGTGATCCTGCTGGTGTCGAGCCTGGCCATCCCGTTGCTGATCGACACGCTGATGATCTGGCCGCTGTGGGTGTTGTTCGGCGCGAGTGCCGGTGGACTGTTCACCCTGTCGCTGATTCTGATCGGCGAACGCTATCGCGATGACGCCCTGGTGCGCGCCAATGCGCACATTGCGCAGTTGTGGGGGATCGGTTGTCTGATCGGTCCGCTGGCCGCCGGTGCCGGCAGCCAGTGGATCAGCGGGCATGCGCTGCCGTTGTTGATGGCGGCCGGCGCGTTGGGGCTGGTCATTCTGCTCACGCGTCAGGGCGCGTTTGGTGCCGTACAACCCGCATAACCTTGTAGCAACTGGCGAAGCCTGCGTTTTGTAGCGCAGCCAGACGCAGGCTTCGCCAGCTGCTACAAAGGGGCGCGTTCGGGCGTTACAGCATCCGCTCCAGCCCGACCGCCGTGCTGAACCAGGCATTGAACCGGCGCCACATGCTTCCCGGCTCCCTGGTCAATGTGTGCATTTTGCCGTCGTCTTCAGTTACCCACACAACCTTGTCGTTCTCCAGTTTGACGTGATAACTCAGCGCCGGCGCCATACCTTCCATCGCGGCTCTGTGCACATGTGCGGCCAGTTCCGGGCTGTCCACCAGGACGCCGACTTCGGTGTTCCACAGCACTGAGCGCGGATCGAAGTTGAACGAGCCGATGAAGGATTTCTGCTGGTCGAAAATGATCGCTTTGCTGTGCAGGCTGGAATCGGAGCCCTTGAAGGATTTACCGTAGAAGATCGGTCCGCTGCCGCCGCCTTCACCTGGCTGACGACGCAGCTCGTACAGTTTCACACCATGTTCCAGCAATGCCTTGCGATAGGGGGCGTAACCGCCGTGCACGGCCGGAACGTCGGTGGCCTCCAGCGAATTGGTCAACAGGCTTACCGCAACCCCGGCATCTGCGCGGCCGGTGAGGTACACCAGCCCTGGCTCGCCGGGCACGAAGTAGGCCGAGATCAGAACCAGATCCTTGCTGACGCCTTTCAGCTCCGGCGCCAGTTGAGTGGTGAGCAGCAGGTGCGGGTCGGGTTCACCCTTCGACAAGACCTTGCTCGGTGCATCCCACAATGCCTGGTTCCAGGCCCAGATCAGCTCGCGGCGCCAGATGTCCATGCGCGGATTGGTGGTGAAGGTCATCAACTGCTGGTACAGCGCGTGATTCTGTTTGCGCGTTTCTTCCAGCGATTCTTCCAGGCGAGCGCGGCTGTTCTGCAGATCCTTTTGAGTGGGCTTGCTCGACAGGAATTCATCGATCGGTTTGCTCAGCGCGCTGTTCCAGTACTGGTCGAAACTGTGGCCGAGTTGCTCGGCGACCGGGCCGATACCGAGCATGTCGATGTCAGTGAAATTCAGATTGGGCTCGGCATCAAAATATTCGTCGCCCAGGTTACGCCCGCCAACGATGGCCGCGCTGTTGTCCGCCAGCCACAGCTTGTTGTGCATGCGCCGGTGTTGCAGCGACAGGTTTAACAGGCGGCCCATCGCCCGTGTGACACCCGTGGCGCGACCGAGATGCAGCGGATTGAACAGGCGAATCTGGATTTGCGGATGCGCCGCCAGCGTGCCGATGATCCAGTCCAGGCCATCGCTGGTGGTGTCGTCGAGGAGGATGCGCACGCGCACGCCACGGTCCGCCGCCTTGAGCAGCTCCTCCACCAGCATTCGCGTGCTGATGCCGTCGTGCACGATGTAGTACTGCAAGTCGAGGCTGCTTTGCGCGTTGCGAATCAGCTCGGCGCGGGCAGTGAAGGCTTCACTGCTGTTGGACAGCAGGCGGAATCCCGATTTGCCCTCGTGCGGCGCGGCCTGAGCCTGAATCGATCGCCCGAATGCAGAATCGCTGGCAGGCAGGGCCTGACTGGGTTCACGTTGAACGTCGAAACTGGCGCAACCGCCAAGGACCGATGCGAGAAGGAGGAGAGCAAGCAGGGGCTGTCTGAATCTCACGTAGGATCGTTCCGATTGGCGGCAGGTGTCGACATAGGACGCTGATTTCCCGATAAAGGTCAGTCCGTGAAGCTGTCAGTTTCTGCGAGCAATCTGATAGCTGCTGCGCCAACCTTGCGTACTGCTTCTTCGATCTGTGGCGTTGGTTTGGCAGCGTAGTTCATCCGCAGGCAATTGCGGTATTTGCCCGAGGCAGAAAAGATGCTGCCGACGGCGATCTGCACACCCTGATCGTGCAAGGCGCGATTGAGTTTCAGGGTGTCGAAACCCTCCGGTAACTCCACCCACAGCATGAAACTTCCCTGCGGGCGACTGGCCCGGGTGCCGACCGGGAAATAACGAGTCACCCAGTCGATCATCACGTCGCGACTGCGCTGGTACTGCGTACGCATCCGTCGCAGATGCGGCTCGAAATGCCCCGACTTGAGGAATTCGGCAATCGCGATCTGTGGTTGGGGCGCGGTGGAGCCGGTGCTGATGTATTTCATGTGCAGCACCCGCTCCAGGTACCGGCCCGGTGCGACCCAGCCGATCCGCAAACCCGGCGCCAGGGTCTTGGAAAATGAACTGCACAGCAGGACACGGCCGTCTTCGTCGAAGGATTTGATCGTGCGCGGGCGTGGGTAGGTGTAGGCCAGTTCGCCATACACATCGTCCTCGATAATTGCCACGTCGAAACGCTGGGCGAGCGTCAACAGCGCGCGTTTGCGCAACTCCGGCATGATGTAGCCCAATGGGTTGTTGCAGTTGGGCGTCAACTGTATGACTTTGATCGGCCACTGTTCGAGGGCCAGTTCCAGCGCATCCAGGCTGATGCCGGTGAGCGGGTCGGTGGGGATTTCCAGGGCCTTCATGTTGAGGCCCTTGAGTGTTTGCATGGCGCCGTGAAAGCTCGGTGAATCGACGGCGACGATGTCGCCCGGTTCGCAAATCGCGCGCACGCTGGTGGATAACGCTTCGTGGCAGCCGGTGGTGATCACCAGGTCGTTTGACGTCAATTGGCAACCGGAATCGAGCATCAGCCGGGCAATCTGCTCGCGCAGTTCGAGGGTGCCGTGAATGTTGTCGTAATACAGACCGGGCATGTCCTGTCGACGGCTGATGCGCGCCAGGTTGCGCAGCAGTGGCTTCATGGTTGGCGTCGTTATGTCCGGCATGCCGCGGCCCAGTTGCACCACATCTTTGCGCGGTACCGCGCGGATCAACTCCAGCACCTGGTCCCACTGGGAAATGTCCACCGGCCGTTGCGCCGGGCGGCCGATCGCGGGCAGCTCGGGCAAGTCCCGGCTGACCGGGACGAAGTAACCGGACTTCGGTTTCGGCATCGCCAGTCCGCTGTCTTCCAGCACGCGATAGGCTTGCTGCACCGTGCTCAGGCTAACGCCGTGTTCCACGCTCAACGCCCGCACCGAGGGCAACCGGTCGCCCGGGCGGTAGAAGCCTTGTTCGATCCGGGTGCCGAGCAATTCGGCAAGGTTGACGTAGAGGGTCATGGTGCAGCCTCGGTTGGTTGAGTGGCAAAACCAATACAGATGAGCTGAATAATCTCGATTCAGAGGCTTAATCGGCGAATCTGTATGGAATTAATACATTCTGTTTGAATCTGTAATGCTTTTCGCCGTGAACGCATCATGAAAGCTCTGGCTACCCATGTAAACAGGAGCAATCAAAATGAACGGCTTGAGCGATGTGCGGCTGACATTACACAGTCAGGAACTGGCGACAGGGCAGAAAAACGCCGCGTGCGAGGCAATCATGCGCAACGCGCCGGCGGGCCTGAGTCGCTGGGGCCTGTTCTGGCATCGTCTGCACACACGCAAGGCGTTGCTGCACCTGACGGCGGAGCAGTTGAATGATGTCGGATTGAGCCCGCAACAAGCGCGGGAGGAGGGGTTGAAGCCTTTCTGGCGGATCTGATGAGCGCTGTGTCGTTTAGCGAATCGCGAGCAGGCTCGCTCCCACAGGCATTGGGTCGAACACAATGTTTGTGAATTACAGCAACCCTTGTGGGAGCGAGCCTGCTCCGCGAATACGTATGACCAGGCGCTGAGATCTGTCAGACCAATTCCTTCATCCGATGCCACAACATTCCCAACGCCAATAGCGGAGAGCGCAAATGCTTGCCGCCCGGGAAGGTCATGTGCGGCACCTTTGCAAACAGATCAAACCCGCCATTGTGCTGCCCGCTGATGGCTTCGGCCAACAGCTTGCCGGCCAGATGCGTGGCATTCACGCCGTGGCCGGAATAAGCCTGCGCGTAATACACATTCGGCTGGTCCTTGAGCCGGCCGATCTGCGGGAGACGGTTGGCACCGATCCCGATCATCCCGCCCCACTGATAATCAATCTTCACGTCGGCGAGTTGCGGGAAGACTTCCAGCATCTTCGGTCGCATGTACGCGGCGATGTCTTTCGGATCACGCCCTGAGTAATGACAGGCACCGCCGAACAGCAAGCGCCGGTCCGCCGAAAGCCGGTAATAGTCCAGCGCTACTCGTTGATCGCAGACCGCCATGTTCTGCGGCAGCAATGAGTGAGCCCGTTCTTCACTCAAAGGCTCGGTGGCGATGATGTAGCTGCCGGCGGGTAATACTTTGCCGCTGAGTTCCGGGTTGAGCTGGTTGAGGTAGGCATTACAGCCCAGCACCAGCGTTTTGGCGCGAACCGAGCCGCGAGCGGTGTGCACCTTGACCTGCGGGCCGTAGTCGATGCGGGTCACGGCGGATCCCTCGAACAGCTTTGCACCGAGTTGCTGCGCGGCAGCGGCTTCGCCCAAGGCCAGGTTCAGCGGATGCAAATGCCCCGAGCCCATATCGATCAGGCCGCCAACGTAGCGGTCGGAGCCCACCACCGTGCGCACCTCATGCGCTTGCAGCAATCGGGTTTCGTACCGGTAACCGAGGTCGCGCAATTCATCGGCGTCTTCGGCAAAACCCTCCAGATCGCGAGGCTTGTTGGCGAGATCGCAATAACCCCACGTCAGGTCGCAGGCGATCTGGAAACGCTCGACCCGTTGCCGGACGATTTCCACCGCTTCCAGTCCCATCAGTTTCATCTGACGCACGCCGTCCGCACCGATCACGTTGGCGAACTGATCAAGACCATGGCCGACCCCGCGAATCAACTGCCCGCCGTTACGCCCGCTGGCGCCCCAGCCGATCTTGTGCGCCTCAAGCAGCACCACGCTGAGCCCGCGCTCACTCATTTCCAGTGCTGTGTTCAGCCCCGAGAAACCGCCGCCGACCACGCAGACATCGGCCACCACTTCGCCTTCGAGCATTGGCAGATCGGGTTGCGGCATGCTGCTGGCAGCGTAGTAAGAAGCGATGTGCTGGGCACGGGCGTTCATGCACGTCATCCTGATTGGGCGGTCTGAAAAATTGACGGAGGATAAGCCGTACCTTCCGGCCCGGGCAACACCGGTCGGTTGTGGCTGTATGGCTCGGGCCATTTGCTGCAGAATCACGCTCTATTTCGCTTTGGGTCACCGCTTCGATGAGTTGCAACCGTCAGAAAATCCACACACTGCGGCAGCAGATTCCCTCGTTCGAGTGCGTGCCCGGCTGTCATGACTGTTGTGGGCCGGTGACCACCTCGCCCGAGGAGATGTCGCGCCTGCCGCGCAAGACCCGCGCCGAGCAGGATGCGGCAATGGATGAACTCAACTGCGTGCATCTGGGGCCGAATGGCTGCACGGTGTATGACGAGCGCCCGCTGATCTGTCGACTGTTCGGCACCACCAAAACCTTGCCATGCCCCAATGGCCGCGGGCCGGTGGAGCTTATTCATCCGCGGGTCGAGAAGCAGATTCATGAGTACATGGCGGCGACTCGCCAGGTCCTCGTTTGATTCTTCAGTTAGACCGGGTCGGCTGCCTTCGCGAGCAAGCCCGCTCCCACATTGAAATGCATTGCAACTGTGGGAGCGGGCTTGCTCGCTAATAGGCCCTCAGAGTCGACAACTGTCTCAATCCGGAATCGGCAGACTCAAGCTCTCTTTCACTTCTTCCATCACGATATAGCTCTTGGATTCGCGCACATGGGGCAGCTTGAGCAAGATATCGCCCAAGAGCTTGCGGTACGAAGCCATCTCGGAAATACGCGCTTTCACCAGATAATCGAAATCCCCTGATACCAAGTGGCATTCCAGAACATGCGGCAGTTTCAGCACCGCGCGTCGAAATTCTTCAAAGGTATCACCGGATTTGTAGTCGAGGCTGATCTCGACGAACACCAGCAGACTACCCTTGAGGTGCTGCGGGTTCAGCCGGGCGTTATAGCCCATGATGATCCCTTCACGCTCGAGGCGGCGTACCCGCTCGGTGCAAGGCGTGGTCGAGAGACCGACCTTTTCTCCCAGCTCGGTGAAGGAAATGCGTCCGTCCGCTTGCAGAATGCGCAGGATATTGCGGTCGATCTTGTCCAGCTCACGTTTGGTCTGAGTGTTGGTCCGCATAGGGGATGCGCCTCCGTGAAAAGCGTTTTTGCCGAGAATTGTCGCCAAATATAGGTGCTTATATAGTGAAAAGCACTGGCTAATCTTTTTTACACTGCCCACATCTACGGTCTGAACAACAAACGTCAGCGGCGAGCCGCGATGAGGGATACAAAATGCGCGTTATGGTCTTGGGTAGCGGCGTCATCGGCACCACCAGTGCTTATTATCTGGCGCGTGCCGGGTTTGAAGTCGTGGTAGTGGACCGGCAGCCCGCCGCCGGCATGGAGACCAGTTTCGCCAACGCCGGGCAGGTGTCGCCGGGGTATGCCTCACCGTGGGCCGCGCCGGGCGTGCCGCTCAAGGCCATCAAGTGGCTGCTGCAGCGTCATGCACCGCTGGCGATCAAGGCCACGGCCGACATTGACCAGTACCTGTGGATGGCGCAGATGCTGCGCAACTGTACTGCCAGCCGTTATGCGGTAAACAAGGAGCGCATGGTCCGCCTGTCCGAGTACAGCCGCGACTGCCTCGACGAACTGCGTGCTGAAACCGGCATTGCCTACGAAGGCCGCAGTCTCGGCACTACGCAACTGTTCCGCACCCAGGCGCAGCTCGATGGCGCCGCGAAAGACATCGCCGTATTGAAAGAGTCCGGTGTGCCCTTCGAACTGCTCGACCGCGCCGGTATTGCCCGCGTTGAACCGGCGCTGGCCAGCGTTACCGATATCCTCGCAGGAGCTTTGCGTCTGCCGAACGATCAGACCGGCGACTGCCAGATGTTCACCACGCGCCTGGCCGAAATGGCCGTCAAACTCGGCGTGCAGTTCCGATATGGCCAGGACATTCAGCGCCTCGACTTCGCTGGTGATCGCATCAACGGCGTCTGGATCGACGGCAAACTGGAAACCGCCGACCGCTACGTGCTGGCGCTCGGCAGCTACTCGCCGCAGTTGCTCAAGCCGCTGGGCATCAAGGCGCCGGTGTATCCGCTCAAGGGTTACTCGCTAACCGTGCCGATCACCAACCCGGCGATGGCGCCGACCTCGACCATTCTCGACGAAACCTACAAGGTCGCGATCACCCGTTTCGACAACCGTATCCGCGTCGGCGGCATGGCTGAGATCGCCGGGTTTGACCTGTCGCTGAACCCGCGTCGACGTGAAACCCTGGAGATGATCGTCAACGATCTCTATCCTCAGGGCGGCGATCTGGCTCAGGCGAGTTTCTGGACCGGTCTGCGGCCGACTACGCCAGACGGCACGCCCATCGTTGGCGCGACGCCATTCAGCAACCTGTTCCTGAACACCGGTCATGGCACGCTCGGCTGGACCATGGCTTGCGGTTCCGGCCGTTTGCTGGCCGATCTGATGGCGAAAAAATCGCCGCAGATCAGCGCAGAAGGTCTCGATATTTCCCGTTACGGCAGCAAAATTCAGGAGTCCGCAAAACATGTCAATCCAGCGCCAGCTCACCAATGAGCGCATGAGCCAGATCGTTATCCACAGCGGCACCGTGTACCTGGCGGGTCAAGTCGGCGATGACATGAGCGCCGGGATTGAACAGCAGACCCGTGAAACCCTTGCCAATATCGAGCGTTTGCTCGACCTGGCCGGTACTGACAAGAGCCGTTTGTTGTCGGTGACGATTTATCTGAAAGACATCGACGCGCACTTCGCCGGCATGAACGCGGTCTGGGACAAATGGCTGCCTAAAGGCGTAGCCCCGGCCCGTGCAACGGTGGAGTCAAAGCTGTGCGAACCGCAGATTCTGGTCGAGCTGTCGGTTGTAGCCGCTCTGCCATAAAACCTGTCGCAAAGATCCCTCTCCCGGCGCTGTTGGTGGTTGATGCCGTCAGCCAGCGCCGGTTTTCTATTTCATCGACCGTCTAGAAGCCTGCCGCCATGCGTCCAGCCCGTGCCCTGATCGACCTCCAAGCCCTGCGTCACAACTACCGAATCGCCCGTGAAATCACCGGGGCCAAAGCGCTCGCGGTGATCAAGGCAGACGCTTACGGCCATGGTGCGGTGCGTTGTGCCCAAGCGCTGGAGCCCGAGGCAGATGGTTTCGCTGTCGCCTGTATCGAAGAGGCCCTTGAACTGCGCGCTGCCGGTATTCGCGCACCGCTGCTGTTGCTTGAAGGGTTCTTCGAAGCCGATGAGCTGGCGCTGATCGTCGAGCATGATTTGTGGTGCGTTGTGCATTCGCTGTGGCAACTCGAAGCCATCGAGAAGTCGGCGCTGAGGGCGCCGATCACCGTCTGGCTCAAGCTCGATTCGGGCATGCATCGCGTGGGTCTGCACCCCAAGGACTATCAGGCCGCCTATCAACGGCTGCTGACCAGCGGCAAGGTTGCGAAGGTGGTGCTGATGAGCCACTTTGCCCGTGCCGATGAGCTGCATTGCCAGTCGAGTGCCGAGCAAGTCGCCGTGTTTGAAGCAGCACGTCAGGGTTTGACGGCCGAGGTCAGTTTGCGCAACTCGCCCGCCGTGCTCGGTTGGCCGCAGATTCACAGCGATTGGGTGCGCCCCGGCATCATGCTTTACGGTGCCACGCCGTTTGAAGAGACCAACGATGTGGCTTCCCGGCTGCAGCCGGTGATGACGCTGGAATCGAAAGTGATTTGCGTCCGTGAACTGCCGGCCGGAGAGCCGATTGGTTACGGCGCCAAGTTCATCACGCCCAAGCCAATGCGCGTAGGTGTAGTGGCGATGGGGTATGCCGATGGCTACCCGCGTCAGGCGCCGACCGGTACGCCGGTGCTGGTCGCCGGCCAGCGCAGCCAACTGATCGGTCGCGTGTCGATGGACATGCTCTGTATCGATTTAACCGATGTGCCGCAAGCGGGTCTGGGTTCGACCGTCGAGTTGTGGGGCAAAAACATCCTCGCCAGTGACGTAGCCGCTGCGGCCGACACTATTCCTTATCAGATTTTCTGTAACCTGCGCCGGGTGCCAATGCTCTATTCCGAGGGCTGACGGCAGGCCGCGCCGACTGACAGTCGCCTTACTGAACAGGATTCAGGCCCAAGTGTTGTAAATACTGAACGCTGTCGCCATGATAACGCTCAATATTCCAACAACCTGAATCCCTGGAGGCGCAAGCATTGGACGTCGGTGAACGACTGCAATCCATCCGTAAGCTCAAAGGCCTTTCGCAGCGTGAACTCGCCAAGCGTGCGGGCGTCACCAACAGCACCATTTCGATGATCGAGAAAAACAGCGTCAGCCCCTCGATCAGCTCGCTGCGCAAAGTGTTGGGCGGGATTCCCATGTCCATGGTCGAGTTCTTTTCCGAAGAAATCCTGCAGGAAACGCCAACTCAGATCGTCTATAAAGCCAACGAGCTGATCGACATTTCCGATGGTGCCGTGACCATGAAACTGGTCGGCCGGGCGCATCCGAGCCGGGCCATCGCGTTCCTCAATGAAATCTACCCGCCGGGCGCAGACACCGGTGACGAGATGCTCACGCATGAGGGCGAGGAAACCGGGATTCTGGTCGAAGGACGTCTTGAACTGGTGGTCGGGCTGGAAACTTTTGTGCTCGAAGCCGGTGACAGCTACTACTTTGAAAGTACCAAGCCGCACCGTTTCCGCAATCCGTTCGACGTACCCGCGCGGCTAATCAGCGCAGCCACACCGGCGAATTTCTGACAGAAGAGGCGTCCTGCAGCATCATCAAGGCGCCCGAACCGATTTACCGCCGGGCAACAAGACCCCTTCGACTTTGGGGTTGTTTCAGTGCGGCGGGCTTACCGCTATACTTGCGCCCGCCTGCGAACCGTGGCCGTAGGCGTGACTAGCCACCATTGAGGGTGAACGCGTGAACCTAATTATGAAAATGCTGGCTGCACCAGCAACCGTACTGGCCCTTTGGGCTGTCAGCGCTCAAGCTGCGACTAATGACGATATTGCCAAACGCCTTGCGCCCGTCGGCCAGGTTTGCGTGACGGGTCAAGAGTGCAAAGGCATGGAAGTCGTTGCGTCGGTAGGCGGCGGTGATGCCAAAACTCCTGATTCCGTGATTGCAAAACACTGCAACGCTTGCCACGGCACCGGCCTGTTGGGCGCGCCGAAAGTGGGTGATGCCGCCGCCTGGGGCGAGCGCTCCAAAAAGGAAGGTGGTATTGACGGTCTGCTCGCCAAAGCGATCTCCGGTATCAATGCCATGCCGCCAAAAGGTACCTGTGCCGATTGCACCGACGCCGATCTGAAAGCGGCCATCGAGAAAATGTCCGGCTTGAAATAAGCCTTCATGCTCAACAAAGGCCGCTCTCGAGCGGCTTTTTTGCGCCAGCTGTATCGACACGCCGCTCCTGCAATGTTTTTGTGCAATTGAGTGCCCGAGACTGTTCAATGCAGCAAAGACGCGGCAAGCTCGGTCCAACCCCAATTCACGGAATGCAAGGGAGGATCAGATGGTGCAGCTGTGTTCTATCGAACAGGCGGTCGATGATGTGCTGGAGCGGCTGCCGGCGCATATCCACATGGGCCTGCCTCTCGGGTTGGGCAAACCCAATCACTTCGTCAACGCGCTTTATCGTCGCATTGCGCAACTGCCCGAGCGGCAGCTGACGATCTACACAGCGCTGTGCCTCGGACGTCCTTCTTTAGGCGACGGTCTGCAGAAGCGCTTCATCGAGCCGTTTATCGAACGTGTCTATGGCGACTACCCGGAGCTGGAGTTTCTTTCCGGACTGCACAAAGACAACTTGCCGCCGAACATTCAGGTTCAGCAGTTTTTCATGTTGCCTGGCAGCCTGCTCAACAGCGCATCCGCTCAACAGGATTACGTAAGCAGCAATTACAGCCACGCCGCCCGAGACATCAACGCGGCAGGGTTGAACCTGGTAGCGCAATTGGTCGCCAGCCACAGCGAACACCCTGATCGCTTCAGCCTGAGTTGCAACCCGGACATCACCCTTGATCTGTTGCCGATGATCGAAAAACGTCGGGCGGCAGGGGAGAAGATTCTGGTGGTCGGCCAAGTCCATAACGACTTGCCCTACATGCCGGGCGACGCCGAAATCGGCATCGACGGCTTCGACCTGCTGATCGATGAAAAGGACAGCAGCACGCTGTTTTCCACGCCGAACATGCCGGTGGGTTTTCAGGATCATTTCATCGGGCTGCACGCCAGTACGCTGGTGCGCGACGGTGGCACACTGCAGATCGGCATTGGCTCCATGGGCGACGCGCTGACCGCAGCATTGCTCGCGCGGCAGGCCGATAACGCCGGGTACAAAGCGTTGCTGGCGGACATCAATCTCAGCCAATGGGCGCAATTGATCGATCGCGAAGGTGGCGTCGAACCGTTCGCCAAAGGCCTGTATGGCTGCAGCGAAATGTTTGTCAACGGTTTGCTGGTGCTGGCCGATGCCGGGATCATCCGGCGCAAGGTCTACCCGGACGTGCCGACCCAGCAACAGGCGAACGCCGGTACCCTCGACGAGGCGGCGCAAACCGATGGCATCTCGGTGCACGGTGGATTCTTCCTCGGGCCGCGGACTTTCTACGAACGCCTGCGCGAATTGCCACAAAGCAAACGCCTCGAATTCAACATGACCCGCATCAGCTACATCAATGAGCTATACGGGCAGGAAGAGCTCAAGCGTCTGCAGCGTCTGGATGCGCGGTTCATCAACACAGTGTTCACCATGACACTGCTGGGCGCCGGGGTCGCCGATCAGTTGGAAGACGGGCGGGTGCTCAGCGGTGTCGGCGGGCAATACAACTTCGTCGCCCAAGGCCACGCGCTGGAAGGTGCACGCTCGATCCTGCTGTTGCGCAGCTGGCGCGAGGCGGGCGGCGAAGTCAGTTCCAATATCGTTTGGGAATACGGCCACTGCACGATTCCACGGCACTTGCGCGACGTCGTGGTCACCGAATACGGCATCGCCGATCTGCGCGGCAAAACCGATGCAGCCGTGATCGAAGCGTTGCTGAACATCAGCGATTCACGGTTCCAGTCGGGTTTGATCGAGCAGGCGCAAGCCGTCGGCAAATTGCCGAAAAACTTCCGCCTCGATCCGCGCTTCGCGGATAACCATCCGGAGCGGTTGCAGAGCATTCAGGCGCAACATCCGAACCTGTTTCCTGAGTACCCGCTTGGTTGTGATTTCACAGTGGAAGAACGGGATCTGCTGCGCGCGCTGAACTGGCTGAAGAGCAAATTCAAGCTCACGGAGATTCTGGAATTGGGCAAAGCGGCGCTGGATGCACCGGAGCCCTCGGAGTTTCCTGCGCACCTTGAGCGGATGCAGCTCTCCAGCCCCGATGGCCTGAAGGAAGACCTGTTTCAGCGATTGTTGCTGACCGGCCTCAAAGCCACCGCGCAATAATTGGCCACCCAAAAGCAAATGTAGGAGTGAGCCTGCTCGCGATTGCGGTGTATCAGTCGACATCTTCGGTGACTAATACACCGCAATCGCGAGCAGGCTCACTCCTACAAGGGTTATGCGGTGTGGCTTTATTCGATGAAGGTCACGACACCGCCCGCCAGCGACTGAACGCGAGCCAGCGACTCAACACGATAACCCTGCGAATCCAGCTCGGCACGACCACCCTGGAACGATTTTTCGATCACGATCCCCAGCCCCGCGACAGTCGCGCCAGCCTGCTTAATGATCGAGATCAGCGCCTGTGATGCCTTACCGTTGGCCAGAAAGTCATCAATGATCAGCACGCGGTCGCTGCTGGTCAGGTGGCGCGGGGAGATCGCCACGGTGCTCTCGGTCTGCTTGGTGAACGAATAAACGGTCGCCGACAGCAGGTTTTCGGTCAGCGTCAGCGACTGGTGCTTGCGCGCGAAAATCACCGGTACGCCGAGGTTCAGGCCGGTCATGATCGCCGGCGCGATGCCCGAGGCTTCGATGGTGACGATCTTGGTAATGCCCGAATCCTTGAACAGCGTGGCGAATTCGTCGCCAATCAGCTTCATCAGGGCAGGGTCGATCTGGTGGTTCAGAAAGGCGTCGACCTTCAGGACCTGATCGGAAAGCACGATGCCTTCTTCGCGAATTTTCTTGTGCAGTGCTTCCATGAAGCGTTCCTCTAATGACGCCGTGTGCGCCTGAGATCGTAAAAATGCGTGGTTAAAAAAGCGCAATTCTAGCGCTTTAACATCGCCCGTATATCGGCCAATGCGGTATTGCCGCGAACGGCTTTGACTTCAACCGGAATGTCGTCGGTGCCTTCCCACGCCAGGTCGTCCGGTGGCAACTCATCCAGGAAGCGGCTTGGCGCGCAGTCGATGATTTCGCCGTATTGCTTGCGCTTGGCAGCGAAGGTGAACGCCAGGGTTTGACGTGCGCGGGTAATTCCGACGTAGGCCAGGCGCCGTTCTTCTTCGATGGTGTCGGCTTCGATGCTGGAACGGTGTGGGAGAATTTCCTCTTCCATGCCCATGATGAACACGTAGGGAAATTCCAGACCCTTGGAGGCATGCAGCGTCATCATCTGCACGCCTTCGGCGCCGTCTTCCTCTTCCTGCTGACGTTCCAGCATGTCACGCAGGACCAGTTTGCCGATGGCGTCTTCAACCGTCATCTCGCCGTCTTCGTCTTTCTCCAGGGTGTTTTTCAACGCCTCGATCAGAAACCAGACATTGCCCATGCGGTAGTCGGCGGCCTTGTCGCTGGAGCTGTTGGTGCGCAGCCAGTTCTCGTAGTCGATGTCCATCACCATGCTGCGCAGTGCCGAGATCGGGTCTTCGCCGGAGCATTGCTCGCGGACCTTGTCCATGAAGCGCTTGAAGCGCGACAGGCGATCGGTGAAACGCGTGTCCAGATGCTCGCCCAGACCGATTTCGTCGGTGGCGGCGTACATCGAGATCTTGCGTTCGGTGGCGTAGTTGCCGAGTTTCTCCAGCGTGGTCGAACCGATCTCGCGGCGCGGAACGTTGATCACACGCAGGAAGGCGTTGTCGTCGTCCGGGTTCACGATCAGGCGGAAGTAGGCCATCAGGTCTTTTACTTCCTGACGTCCGAAGAAGCTGTTGCCACCCGACAGGCGATACGGAATCTGGTGGTGCTGCAGCTTCAGCTCGATCAGCTTGGCCTGGTAGTTACCGCGATAAAGAATCGCGAAATCACTGTAGGGACGGTCCGTGCGAAGGTGCAGGGTCAACAGCTCAACGGCCACGCGCTCGGCTTCGGCGTCTTCGTTACGGCAGCGGATGACGCGAATTTCATCGCCGTGGCCCATTTCACTCCACAACTGCTTTTCGAATTCGTGCGGGTTGTTTGAGATCAGCACGTTGGCGCAGCGCAGAATGCGGCTGGTGGAGCGGTAGTTCTGCTCGAGCATGACAACTTTCAGTGACGGGTAATCGTCCTTGAGCAGCATCAGGTTTTCCGGGCGCGCACCACGCCAGGCATAAATCGACTGGTCGTCGTCGCCGACCACGGTGAACTGGTTGCGTTTGCCGATCAGCAGCTTCACCAGCAGATACTGACTGGCGTTGGTGTCCTGGTATTCGTCCACCAGCAGGTAGCGGACTTTGTTCTGCCATTTTTCGAGGATGTCGGCGTGTTCCTGGAACAGCTTTACCGGCAGCAGGATCAGGTCATCGAAATCCACTGCGTTGAACGCCTTGAGCGTGCGCTGGTAGTGGGTGTAAACGATGGCAGCAGTCTGTTCCTTGGGGTTGCGCGCGTTTTCCAGAGCTTCGGGCGGCAGGATCAGATCGTTTTTCCAGGAGCCGATCATGTTCTTGATCTCGTCGACGCCGTCGTCGCCCGAGTATTCCTTCTGCATGATGTCGGTCATCAGGGCTTTGACGTCGGCTTCGTCGAAGATCGAGAAACCGGGTTTGTAGCCCAGCCGCACGTGTTCCTTGCGGATGATGTTCAGGCCCAGATTGTGGAACGTGCACACCGTCAGGCCGCGGCCTTCACCGCCCTTGAGCAGCGTGCCGACCCGTTCCTTCATCTCGCGCGCGGCCTTGTTGGTGAAGGTCATGGCGACGATGTACTGGGCGCGGATGCCGCAGTTCTGGATCAGGTGCGCGATTTTACGCGTGATCACGCTGGTCTTGCCGGAGCCCGCACCGGCGAGCACCAAAAGAGGGCCGCCGACGTAGCTCACGGCTTCTTGCTGCCGGGGATTGAGTCGGGACATACGGAATCAGGGAGTCGTTTGCGAAATGGGCGGGCATTTTAACAGGCTCAGCGAATTGTGCTCCTCTCTCCGACTTGTGACGCAACTTGCGATCTATATTTGCCGGTTTTGCTACTTTCACGCAGGATACGCACGAATTTGCGGCTAATGTTCGCGATTCGAGATACAAAGGCCTTGTTTGATCACTGATGTCGTTTGGTCGTAGGTAGGTGTAGCGGCATATTCCGCTACCCACCTCACTGCAGAGTCTAGGGAGCTAGCTTGTCTACGCCTGTCGAACCCTTGCGTTTGCTGCTACTGGCCGAAGAGCCAGCGTGGGCAGCGTTGTTGCGCGAGTGTCTGGCTCCGATGGGGAGCTCGGCCGTGCTTATCAGCGCGCCGAGCTGGGAGTCGGTCAGCACTCTGTTCGATGACAACCGCAACGCGGTGTTGTTGACGTTACCCGAACTTCAGCCGGCTCCCGGCCGCTGCAGTCTGCCGACGGTATTGCTGCTGGAACACGAGCCGCCAGCGCCGCCCGTTGGCGTCAGTGACTGGCTGGTGCGCGATCACCTGGATCCGGGCATGTTGCGCCGTTGCCTGCGCCATGTGCGTGAACGCGGATTGCTGGAACACACCCTGCAACGTCTGGCCGAGCAGGATCCCTTGACCGGCATTGCCAATCGTCAGGGTTTTCAGACCTTGCTTGCCGCGCGGCTGGCGGAAAACGACGGCCGCGGTCTGGCGCTTGGTCACCTCGACCTCGACAACTTCCGCCACGCCAACGACGCCCTCGGTCACCAGGCCGGCGACCGGTTGATTCTGCAAGTGGTTGCGCGCCTGAAAAGCCAGCTTGAGGTGGGTGACCAACTGGCACGGCTGGGCAGTGATGAATTTGCTTTGCTGATCGACACCCGCCGCGCGCCGCAACGCGCCGAGTGGATGGCCGAAAGAATCACCGAAGCCTTGGCCGAACCCTATTGGGTCGATGGCGAAAGTCTGTTGATCGGTTCCAGTCTGGGCATCGCTCATGCGCGCGCGCAGGCTGGCGCCGACCCGCTGATGTGGCATGCGCACATCGCCATGCAGCAGGCAAAAAGCACTCAGGGCTGCACCTTCCATATCTTCAATGAACGGATCAATCGCAACGCTCGCAGCATGGCCGATCTCGAGAGCGAACTGCGCCGGGCTTTGCGTCGCGACGAACTGGAGCTGCATTACCAGCCCCGCCTGAATCTGAAGACCGGCCAGATCGTCGGCCTTGAAGCGCTGGTGCGTTGGCGGCATGCCGAGCGCGGTTTGTTGCCGCCCAGTGAGTTCGTGCCGCTGGCCGAGCAGAGCGGCCTGATTGTGCCCCTCGGTTACTGGGTTATATCCCGTGCCCTGCGCGACATGCAGGCCTTGCGCGAGCACGGGCTGCCGGCGTTGCACATGGCGATCAATCTATCGTTCCGGCAATTTCAGGACAGTCAGTTGCTGTCGACGTTGAGCCGGTTGATTGCCGAACGTGGTGTCGAAGCGCAGTGGCTGGAGTTTGAACTGACCGAAACAGCGGTCATGCGCCGCAGTGATCTGGTGAAACAGACGATGGACGCCCTCGGACGTCTGGGCGTGCGTTTTTCCCTGGACGATTTTGGCACCGGGTTTTCATCGTTCGTGCACCTCAACAGCCTGCCGATCGCCTTGTTGAAGGTCGACAAGAGCTTTGTCGGCGGCATGGAAGGGCGTGAAGAAAATCGAAAACTGGTTCACGCGATGATCAATCTGGCGCACAACCTCAACCTGGAAGTGGTCGCAGAGGGCGTGGAAACGCCGGAGCAACTGGATCTGCTGCGTGGGTTTGGTTGCGATCAGGTGCAGGGGTTTCTGATCAGCAAGCCTTTGCCGTTGGCGGAATTGGTCGAGTATTTGAGCTTTGGCAGCAGTCAGCAGGCCACCCTGGACGGGGTGGTTTAACTACCGCTCCGATGTAGCAGTTTTTTGTGGCGAGGGAGCTTGCTCCCGCTGGGTTGCGAAGCAACCCCAAGCATTCTAGGGCCGCTCCGCAGCCCAGCGGGAGCAAGCTCCCTCGCCACAGGGGGTCCCATCAGGGAATCTCAGTCCGGCTGGGCGATCTGGAAACCCTGTGATGACGGCTCCCGCCGAATCATCCGCTTCATCTTCCACTCAAACGCCAGCGTCAAACTCACCGCCGCGCATGCCAGTCCCAATGCCAACCCCCACCACACGCCCGTCGGGCCTCCGTCCATGTTGAAGGCCATCCACCACGCGGCGGGTGCACCGATCAGCCAATAGCAACCGAGGCCAACCAGGAAGGTAGTCTTTGCGTCCTTGAGCCCGCGTATGCAGCCCATCGCGATGGTTTGCGTGCCGTCGAACAGCTCGAACCACGCCGCTACCGCCAGCAGGCTCACCGCCAGGTTGATGACTTCACGGAATGCCGGGTCGTTGTGGTCGAGAAACAAGCCGATCAACTGGTTCGGCAAGAACCAGAACACCAGCGCAAACCCGAGCATCGCCGCAGCACCGAACGCAATCCCCACCCGCCCAGCCAGGCGCGCCTTCAGCAGTTGCCCCGCGCCATAATGCTGGCCGATGCGCATGGTGATCGCGTAGGACATGCCTGCCGGAACCATGAACGCGACCGAAACGATCTGCAGGGCGATCTGATGCGCCGCCAGTTGCGTACTGCCCATGGTGCCCATGCACAGCGCTGCGAACGCAAACAGCCCGACCTCAACCGCATAGGTACCACCAATCGGCAGACCCAGGCGCCAAAGCTCTTTCAGGTATCGCCGATTGGGCCGCGACAGCCCTGGGAGCAGCGGATAAGCGTCGTACGCCGGGTGCCGGCGAATGTGCAAAGCCAGCGCAACGGCCATGAGATTGGCGACAATCGCGGTGACCAGACCGATGCCCACCAGGCCCATTTTCGGCAGGCCGAACATGCCGGTGATCAACGCATAGTTGAGCAGGAAATTCGCCACCGTGCCGGCGAGGCTAATAACCATCACCGGGGTTGCCCGGCCGATGGCGCTGGTAAACCCGCGCAGGGCCATGAAGCTCAGGTAGCCGGGCAGGGCGAATGGCAGGATCAGCAAAAACTGGCCCGCGGCTTGAACGTTGGTTTCAGTCTGGCCAAACAGCAACAGCACCGGTTTGAGATTCCACAGCAGCAATCCCGCGACCAGTGCCATCAACCACGCCAGCCACAGACCGGCCTGGGTCAGCCGCGCGGCGCCGACGATGTCGCCGGCGCCCTGACGGATCGCCACCAACGTGCCGACCGCCGCAATCACCCCGATGCAGAAAATGGAAACGAAGGAGTAGGTGGCTGCGCCCAGTCCGCCACCGGCCAATGCTTCGGGGCTCAGGCGTGCCATCATCAACGTGTCGGTGAGAACCATCAACATGTGCGCCAACTGCGAGGCAATCAACGGCCCCGAAAGCCGCAAAATGGCCCAGAGTTCAGTACGCGCTGGATGCTGCATGGTCATCACGCTCGATAAATGGGAGGGACAGGCAAGCGCTGATTCTCGGCGCTCTGCGGGGTTAGCACAAAGGGATAAAAAGGATGGGTTGCATGAGTCAGACTCATGCGAGAGTTTCTGCTAACGTCACCGGGTCCGCTGTAGGAGCTTTCCCAATGTCTCGTCGTCTTCCTCCCTTGTATGCCCTGCGCGCATTTGAAGCGGCGGCGCGCCACAGCTCGTTTACCCGTGCAGCCGAAGAATTGTCGATTACGCAAAGCGCGGTGAGTCGGCACATTCGTACCCTCGAAGAGCATTTCGCCTGTCGGCTGTTTCACCGCAGCGGGCGCCATCTGCAGTTGACCGAGTCGGCGCGATTGATTCTGCCGGGTGTTCGGGAAGGGTTCACGGCCCTCGAGCGCGCCTGCAATACGTTGCGCGCCGAAGATGACATCCTGCGCATGAAAGCCCCTTCCACCCTGACCATGCGCTGGCTGCTGGCGCGGCTCAGTCGCTTTCGGCATCTGCAGCCCGGCAATGAAGTGCAATTGACCAGCGCCTGGATGGACATCGACAGGGTGGACTTCAATCACGAGCCGTTCGACTGCGCGGTGATTCTCAGCAACGGAAATTTCCCGCTGGACTGGGAGGCAACGCTGCTGTTCCCCGAAGAGTTGATCCCGGTCGGTGCGGCCAATCTGCTGGATGATCAGCCTTGGGACGTGGCACGGCTGGCCAGCACTGAATTGCTGCATCCGGCACCGGACCGACGTGACTGGCGCAATTGGCTGGAGCGCATGGGCCTGGCCGATCAGGTCTCGCTCAAGGGCGGGCAAGTGTTCGACACCCTGGAGCTGGGCATGATCGCTGCCGCCCGTGGCTATGGCGTGTCCATGGGGGATTTGCTGATGGTCGCCGAGGATGTGGCGCAAGGGCGTCTGAGTTTGCCGTGGCCGACCGCCGTCGCCAGTGGTGAGAAATATTACCTCGTATGGCCGAAAACCCGCCCCGGTGGTGAGCGAATGCGTCGTCTCAGTGTCTTCCTGCAAGCCGAGGTGGACGCCATGGAATTGCCCGACGTCGAGCATTTGAGCTGAATCGGTAGAGGTGCCTGGATAGAGGCTTTGCGCCATATCCCGGTTATTTACTCAAGTATTCAGCAATGCCGCCGAAAATCTGCAGGTGGAACCTTCGTGCAGGTTCGATGCAATTCCCATAACTGGAAAAAATTTTTGCTGAGTGTGTGCTGCGATCAGGACGATCCGCTCGCTCAGCCAGGAGCTGTCATGTCTCAACCTCGTGCCCGGATCGCCTCCCAGCTTGGTCTTGCGCTCGCCGTAATATTGGCGATTGTCATCACCGGCAGTACCGTATTCGCCCTGCGTTCGCTGGATACTGCCAACCTCACCACCCGCGAAGAGCATCTGGCCAGTGAGGCCCGTTTGCTTGCCGATCAGCTGAGCACCTTCCACGGCACGTTGCGCGAAAGCACCCAGCGCCTGGCCGGGCTGTTCGAGACACGATTCACCGAAGGTTTGACCGTGCACCCGGATCAGCCGGTGACTGTGGCAGGCGCGCAGACGCCGGGCCTGCACCTGGGCAGCGAAGTGCTTAATAACAACTTCAAGGAAGTTGACGAGTTCAAGAAGATGACTGCCGGTGTTGCCACGGTGTTTGTGCGCAGCGGTGAAGAGTTCATTCGGGTCAGCACAAACGTCACCAAGCAGGACGGCACCCGCGCGATCGGCACTGTGCTTGATCACGCGAACCCGGCTTACGCACGCCTGATGTCGGGCCAGAGCTTTGTCGGTCGATCGCTGCTTTTCGAACGCCTGTACATGTCGCAATACACCCCGGTACGCGACAGCGCCGGTAAGGTAATTGCCGTGTTGTACGTAGGATTCGATTACACCGACGCGCAGAACGCGCAATTTGCCAACCTGAAGCGCTTCCGTATCGGCCAGACCGGTTCCCTGGCGTTGCTGGATGAGCAAAACAAATGGCTGGTGCCGATTGCGGGTGTGCAGGCGCTGGATCAAGCAGTCCCGGCCATCGTCGGGTTGTCCAAAACGCCTGGCAAGGGCGAGTTCTGGAGCGATAAGTCCGAAGATTTCTACAGCGTCGCTATGCCGTTCGAAGGCGGTCCTTGGTCGGTCGTGGCCAGCATGCCGAAGGCTGAGATCAGCGCGGTGACCTGGAGCGTTGGCATTCAGTTGGCGATTGGCAGCCTGTTGGCGATGTTGATCGCCGTCGGCTCGGCCGTGTGGTTGCTGCGCAGCAAACTGGCGCCGCTGGGGGATCTGGTGCGTCAGGCCGAGGCCTTGGGCGCCGGTGATCTGAGCGTGCGCCTGAACGTGTCGAGCAACGATGAAATCGGGCAGTTGGCGCGAGCCTTCAACCAGATGAGCCAGGCGCTGTCGACCATGGTCGAGCATATTCGCAAGGCATCGCACGAGGTCAACAGCCGCGCCCAGGCGTTGTCCGGTTTGTCCGGCGGTGCTTATGAAGGCATGGAGCAGCAGTCCGGCGAAATCACCAGCATGGCTGGCGCAGTGGAAGAATTCAGCGCGACCTCGCTGAACATTGCCGACAACATGGGCAGCACTCAGCGCCTGGCGCAGGAAAACGCCCAACAAACCCAGATCGGTCGTACATCGATGGACGAGGCGTCTTCGTCGCTGGAGCAAATTGCCGGCGCACTGAACAGCACCGCGACTGTGATCAACACCTTGGGTCAGCGCTCTCAGGAAATCGGCGGCATCGTTGGCGTGATCACTTCGATCGCCGAACAAACCAACCTGCTAGCCCTGAACGCCGCGATCGAAGCAGCCCGTGCCGGTGAGCAAGGTCGCGGTTTCGCGGTTGTTGCCGACGAAGTGCGCAACCTGGCGTCGCGTACGCGTCAGGCGACGGACGAAATCTCCGGGATGATTCAAAGCATCCAACAGGAAACCGGCAATGCCATCAGCACCATGGAGCAGGGCAATGTGCTGATGCAGGAAGGCCTGTCGCGTAACGCCAACGTGGCTTCGGCGCTGGCACGGATTGATGAGCAGAGCCGCTCGGCCGGCCAACAATTCGCCGCCATTACGACGGCGACCCAAGAGCAAAGCAGCACCGCGACGTTGCTCAGCAGCAATCTGCAGAGCATTGCGCTGGCCAACAGCGAACAGCGTGAGGTGGTGTCGAATCTGGCTATCACTGCCAAAGAGCTGGAAAGCCTGGCGGCCGGGCTGCGTGCTGAGGTTGACCGGTTTCGTTGAGGCGCCCTGGAACTAGCTTTCGCGAGCAGGCTCGCTCCCACGGTGTCGATCCGCAATTGCATGATCGACGCTGAACCTGTGGGAGCGGGCTTGCTCGCGAAAGCGGCGACTCGATATCCGCTCTTACTGAGTCGATGGCCTATACTGCAACGCCTCCGCCAAATGCTCCCGAGTGATGTCATCGACCTGCTCAAGGTCAGCCAGCGTCCGCGCTACCTTCAGCAGGCGATGCGCCGAGCGCAGCGACAGTGTCAGTCGTTCACACGCCGTTTCCAGCCAGGTTTCATCGACGGTGGATAACGTGCAGTGTCGGCGCAGTCCCGGCAGGTCGAGGAAAGCATTCGCGCAGCCCTGGCGTTTATGCTGCCGCTCCCTGGCGTCGGCGACTAGCAGCGCAGCCGTTGCGGTGTCATCGCCCGGTTTGAGTGCGGGGTTCAATGCCGTGGCTTCCCGGGCGACGGTGAGGTGCAGATCGATACGGTCCAGCAGCGGCCCCGACAATTTGTTGCGATAACGCTGGACCATGTCCGGCGTGCAACTGCATTTGCCACTGGGCTCGCCAAGATATCCACAGGGGCACGGATTCATCGCTGCGACTAACTGAAAACGTGCCGGAAAACGCACGCGGTCCTTGGCGCGGGAAATCACGATATGCCCGGATTCCAGCGGCTCTCTCAACACCTCCAGCACCTTGCGATCAAACTCTGGCAGTTCGTCGAGAAACAGCACGCCGTGATGGGCGAGGGTGATTTCGCCAGGCTGTGGCCTTGACCCGCCACCCACCAGCGCCGGGCCGGAGGCGGAGTGATGAGGTTGTCGAAAAGGGCGCTGCGGCCAATGGCTCAGCGGCACGCAACTGGTGACCGATTGAATGGCAGCGACTTCCAGCGCTTCATGTTCAGCCAGTGGCGGCAGCAAACCTGGCAATCGACTCGCCAACAGTGTTTTCCCGGTGCCTGGCGGTCCACTGAACAAAAGGTTGTGAGCACCTGCCGCTGCGATCAGCAATGCGCGTTTGGCGGAGATTTGTCCCTGCACTTCATTCAGGTCGGGGTAGGGTTTGCTGGCATACAGCAGGCCGTTGGAGACGTAGGGCTCGACTGGCTTGTGGCCATTGAAATGCGCGACCGCTTCCAGCAAATGATCCACTGCAAATACCTTCAAGCCTGACGCGAGGCAGGCCTCCTCGGCATTCGCCCGAGGCACCATCAGCGAACGCCCGGCTTTGCGCGCCGCCAAGGCAGCCGGCAGCACTCCCCGCACGGCACGCACCGCGCCGGACAATGCCAGTTCTCCGAGACATTCGATGTCATCAAGCGTGACCGTCGGCACCTGCACGCTGGCGGAAAGGATGCCCAGGGCAATCGCCAGATCAAATCGTCCGCCATCCTTGGGTAAATCCGCAGGGGCCAGGTTCAACGTGATCCGTCGCGCCGGAAATTGCAGGCCGGAATTGATAATCGCACTGCGCACCCGGTCCTTGCTTTCCTTCACGGCCGCTTCCGGCAAACCGACCATCGTCAGCGAAGGCAAGCCGTTGGCCAGATGGACCTCGACAGTAACGGCAGGCGCATCCACGCCAATCTGGGCGCGGCTGTGGACGATGGAGAGGGACATGGTCGTTCCTTGAGCTGAAGAGCACCGCTTCCTGCGGTTTTTTCAAGGGTAGTCGGGGGTTGAGGGTTTGGCGTGTCAGTGTAAGGCCCAAACTTTCGCAGGATGTTGCAAATACAGTCGACGCAATTCAGCGGGCAGAAAAAAACCGCCATTCAGGCGGTTTTCGGCGACAAGAGTTTAAAGTCTTCCACCAGCCAGTACGCCGGAAGGCTCCAGTTCTTTGCCGCGGATTGCCGCAACTTCTAGGAAGCGTCGCTGATTTGCCGACACGGTTCCAGCTAAACGTAGCGCCTCGGTATGGAATTCGAAGGCAGACAACAGCTTCGCTTTTCTTTTTTGGTTCATCGAACGCCTCATGTTGGGCCCACCTGTGAATTGATGTTATTGGCCATCCAGATAAATGACAAGACGCTGGGTTTCGTCGAAGGCGAACCCGAGTTCCAGATAATAGGAGACAACGTCAGGGTCTGGATCCTGTATCTCGATCTCACTGCAGCCAACCATCCGCGCATAAAATTCGGTTGCTAATAGTGCCATGGGGGCTATCCACCCTCGCAAAGGATGCGCTCTGTTCGGATGACCTTGGAGGAGAATGACCTTTATGCAAATTGTGCTTCTTCTCGGCGTTGCGTAGCACAAACCGCATAAGACATCTCCATGCCAGACGGACAGGTCAAAACCCTTGGAGTCCTTGCACTTCCAGTCCGGGATTTTGTCCCATGGGTAGAAGACTGTTCCTGTCCACCTGTGACAGGCCTCGATGGCAGCGCAAGTGATCGGATCGAACCTGACCACCGAAGCATCAATGTTGAGGCCAATATTTGCGCAAGTTTTGGCGAAGGTTTTATGCGCTAGCTTTCGCGCGTTCGATTTGTAAGTTTGGTCTCGAAGCTCCGTACCTTTTCCTTTTCGTCTCATCGCTGTTATCTGGTGGGATCAGGCGGTGGACGATAAAAGATGGCGACATTGTTACGTAATCAGGTACTGGAACCACGGTCTGTAGGACAGTACTTAGAAAACTGTAGGGCATCAGAAGGCAGGAAACAGGCTGTAGGAATGGCGTAGTTGTAGGCGTGCGCTAACGTTGCCAGCGTATGTTCGCCCAATAATTTGCGTGGAGCCGGAAGATCAAAAGATCGCAGCCTGCGGCAGCTCCTACCGGAAATTTCTGAAATGGCCAGTGGACTGAACGGATCCTGCACCCCCCGGATGTCGGCCTTACTCGCTCGGCGGAATCAAACGCGCTTCCAGTTCAGCCACCTTCGCTTCCAGGCTCTCCAACCGCGCCCGGGTCCGCGCCAGTACAACCATCTGACTATCAAATTCTTCGCGGCTCACCAGATCCAGTTTGCTGAATCCGCTCTGCAGCAGTGCCTTGAACTGGCTTTCGATTTCGCTTTTCGGCAATGGTGTGTCGCCGCTGAAAAGGCGCGAGGCGGTGCCGGTCAGGGCGTCGAGGAAGTCTTTGGGCGCGAGCATGGCTGATGTCCTGGAAACAATGGCGGGCAGTGTACCACGCAGTGTCTATAGTCAATTCCGAACGCCGGCCATGCACGCTTTTCGCGCATGCGGATAGACGGCGTCGCACTGTTGTTGTGCGTTACCGCCAGTGGTCGCCCGCAAGCAGATGATCAACCCAGGCCAATCCATTGAATTTCGCGGGTTTATGCGAGATGGCAAGCTTTCTGCTTAGTCGCAAGGGACCCATGCACTGATGCAGTCGAAGTGACGAATGCAGTGCGCCAAGCGAAACGGGGGAAGTGTTTCGTGCGGAGTGGTTAGCTGGCGTCGGACGGTCGATGCAGGCCGACGACGCGTTACAAAGCCAGGCACTGCGCTTAGACTTAAGCCGGGTTTGTTTTCCTGGGGCAAGTCCACCAATTCGGGAGAGAGTTTTCATGAAGCTAGTCACTGCCATCATCAAGCCGTTCAAGTTGGACGACGTGCGCGAGTCGCTGTCCGAGATCGGCGTGCAGGGCATTACCGTCACTGAAGTCAAAGGCTTCGGGCGGCAGAAGGGTCACACCGAGCTGTATCGCGGCGCTGAGTACGTGGTCGATTTCCTGCCGAAGGTGAAGATTGATGTCGCCATTGACGACAAGGATCTTGACCGGGTTATCGAGGCGATAACCAAGGCGGCCAATACCGGCAAGATCGGTGACGGCAAAATCTTCGTGGTCAATCTGGAACAGGCGATTCGCATCCGTACCGGCGAAACCGATACCGACGCGATCTAAGCCGCCACAAACCCAACGCCCCAGGAGAAAACAATATGACTCTGCGTAAATTCGCAGGGCTAGGAGCCCTGTTGTCCCTCGTAATGCCCAGCCTGGCTATGGCGGCAGACGAAGTGGCGGCCCCAGTCCTCAATTCCGGCGATACCGCCTGGATGCTGACCTCGACAGCCCTCGTGCTGTTCATGACCATTCCCGGCCTCGCGCTGTTCTACGGCGGCATGGTTCGCTCCAAAAACATTCTTTCCGTGATGATGCAGTGCTTCGCCATTACCGGTCTGATCAGCATTCTGTGGGTCATTTATGGCTACAGCATCGCGTTCGACACCACCGGTATGGAGCAGGGCGTCGTCAACTTCAACTCGTTCTTCGGCGGCATGGGCAAGGCGTTCCTCGCTGGTGTCACGCCGTCGAGTGTGACCGGTCCTGCGGCGCTGTTCCCTGAAGCGGTGTTCATCACCTTCCAGATGACCTTCGCCATCATCACCCCGGCGCTGATCGTCGGTGCCTTCGCCGAGCGGATGAAATTTTCCGCGATGCTGATCTTCATGACCATCTGGTTCACCCTGGTCTACGCGCCGATTGCGCACATGGTCTGGGCCGGTAACGGCGGCCTGATGTGGGACTGGGGCGTGCTCGATTTTGCTGGCGGCACCGTAGTGCACATCAACGCCGGTGTGGCGGGGCTGGTAGCGTGCATCGTGCTCGGCAAGCGTAAAGGTTTCCCGACCACGCCAATGGCACCGCATAACCTTGGTTACACCCTGATGGGCGCGGCCATGCTGTGGGTTGGCTGGTTCGGCTTCAACGCCGGTTCCGCCGCGGCTGCCAACGGCACGGCCGGTATGGCGATGCTGGTGACTCAGATCGCAACGGCTGCTGCTGCACTGGGCTGGATGTTTGCCGAATGGGTCACCCACGGCAAGCCAAGCGCACTGGGTATTGCTTCGGGTGTGGTCGCCGGTCTGGTTGCGATCACTCCGGCCGCTGGCACGGTAGGCCCGATGGGCGCACTGGTGATCGGTCTGGCAGCGGGCGTGGTGTGCTTCTTCTGCGCCACCACCCTGAAACGCAAACTCGGCTACGACGATTCGCTGGACGCCTTCGGTGTCCACGGGATCGGCGGTATCCTCGGCGCAATCCTCACCGGTGTCTTCGCCGCACCATCGCTGGGTGGCTTCGGCACCGTTACCGATATCGCTGCACAAGTCTGGATTCAGTGCAAAGGCGTAGGTTTCACGGTGATTTACACCGGTATCATCACTTACATCATTCTCAAGGTGCTGGACGCTGTCATGGGTCTGCGTGTTACCGAAGAAGAAGAGGCAGTCGGCATCGACCTGTCGCTGCACAACGAACGCGGCTACAACCTGTAAGACACGGCTAAAAAATCTGCCCGGCTTGCCGGGCATTTTTTTGCCTGAAATTTGTCTCTGAAGTCATGGCTGAAAGGTTTTTTCGTACATGTACGGCAGCGTTTACGACAGGCGTTTTTCTACGGCCAAAGGCTTACATGATTGAAGGATTATTAGGGCCTTTGTTTTTTCCCAGAGCGCGCTAGAATGCGCCCCGAACGTGCGGAGAACTGTATGTGGCGACAGACGCTGATTACTCTGCGGGCACGGCCCCGGGGCTTTCATCTGGTAACGGACGAGTTACTCGCCGGCTTGCCTGAACTCAAGGCATGTCGGGTCGGTCTGTTGCATTTGTGGCTGCAGCATACCTCGGCGTCGTTGACCATCAACGAGAACGCCGATCCGGCGGTACGTCGCGACTTCGAACGATTTTTCAATCGGCTGATCCCACAAGGACCAGTCGACTATGAGCATAACGACGAAGGCCTGGACGACCTCCCGGCGCACTTCAAGGCCAGCGTGCTTGGCTGTCAGCTCAGTTTGCCGATTTCGGCAGGCCGACTGGCGTTGGGAACCTGGCAAGGCGTTTATCTGGGCGAGCATCGTGATCATGGCGGTGCCCGTAAAGTCCTCGCCACCTTGCACGGTGAAGGGGCATAAGCCGCTGGTTGCCAGCGGTTGTAGAATTTTCTCCGGCAGCCGTCGACAGACGGCGAAGCTGGGCTATAACTAATCTGCTTTTCGCAAGTCATGAGGTAGAACATGAGCGACGATGATCTGGAAAACGACGAACTCGAAGTAGGCGACGACGACGAAACCGAGGAAGGCCTTGAAGTGGCAGCCGAAGACGTCGCCGAAGACGACGGCGGTGAAACGCCCGCTCCGGCCGCCAAAGGCAAGGCCAAGGCTGCGGTATCGGTCGATGAGCTGCCGAGTGTCGAAGCCAAGAACAAGGAGCGTGACGCCCTGGCCAGGGCCATGGAAGAGTTCCTGGCCAAAGGCGGCAAGGTGCAGGAAGTGGAGGCCAATGTGGTCGCCGATCCGCCCAAGAAGCCTGACAACAAGTACGGCAGCCGGCCTATCTAAGCGCCTGCCCATGCTTGCTGAAGAAGCCCGCCGTCGCTGCGGGCTTTTTTATGGGTGACAAAAACGTTGAGCCCAACGCGATCCCTGTGGGAGCGAGCCTGCTCGCGAAGAGTCCGGCACATTCAAAATCAATGTCGGCGGACACACCGCTATCGCGAGCAGGCTCGCTCCCACAGGTTCTGTGTCAATTCAAATTATGTGATGGGCATTCCATCGCGCCAACAATTCCGGCAACTCTGTCAGGCTGCGAATCTCGGCATCCGGCGCTTTTTCCGCCTCCCAAGCCTTGCCCGTCGGGTTGAACCAAATGGCTCGCAAACCAGCCTGTTGGGCTCCGGCAATGTCATCGCCCGGATGATCGCCGATATGGACTGCAGTCTCCGCCGTCGCGCCACCACGCTGCAGTGCCTCATGAAACAGGCGCGCATCCGGTTTGGCGATGCCGATGTCTTCGGCGCACAACGCAAACTTGAAAAAATCCGCCAGCCCAAGCCGACGTACATCGGCGTTGCCATTGGTGACCACGCCCAAGGCGTAATGGTTGGCGAGAATTTCCAGAGTCGGCTGCACGTCGGGGAAGACTTCCAGCTGATGCCGCGCATGCAAAAACACTTCGAACCCCTGATCGGCCAGGTCTGAAGCGTCGGGATGGGTGTAGCCGGCATCCTCCAGGGCATGAAACAGGACACGCCGGCGCAACGCACTGATGCGGTGTTTGAGGCTCGGCTCCTGGCTCAGCACGCGCTCACGAATCGACCACAAATGCTCCACCGGCACTTCGCCCAGATTCGGTGCGTGCGCGGTGAGCCATTCTCGCAACACGGCTTCGGCACTGACGATGACCGGGGCGGTATCCCACAGGGTGTCGTCGAGGTCGAAAGTGATCAACTGGATTGTCATGAATCATCGCCCTTAATACGTTTGGCCCGTGGATGGGCACTGTCGTAGACCGTCGCCAGGTGCTGGAAGTCCAGATGGGTGTAAATCTGGGTCGTCTTGATGTCGGCGTGGCCGAGCAATTCCTGCACGGCGCGCAAGTCCTGGGACGACTCCAGTAAATGGCTCGCAAATGAGTGTCGCAGCATGTGCGGATGCAGGTTCTGCCCCAGCTCCCGTTCGCCGGCCGCTTTGACCCGCACCTGAATCGCCCGCGGACCCAGGCGCCGGCCGTGCTGGCTGACGAACACAGCGTCGTCTGCAGGATGGGTCAGCGCGCGCAGTGGCAACCACAGTTCCAGCGCCTCCCGGGCTTTTTTACCCACCGGCAACAACCGCGTCTTGCTGCCCTTGCCAAGCACCTGAACCATGCCGTCTGCCAGATCGAGCTGATCAAGATTGAGCGCGGTCAGTTCCGAAAGACGCAAACCCGAGGAGTAGAACAGCTCCAGAATCGCCTGATCGCGACGGGCCAGAAAATCATCATCGACGGCGCCTTCAAGCAGTTGCAGCGCGCGGTCGGTGTCGAGGGTTTTCGGCAGGCGCCGTTCGCCTTTCGGTGGCGCAAGACCGTTGGCCGGATCGTGATCGCACAGGCCTTCGCGATTCAGATAATGATAGAGCCCGCGCACCGCCGAGAGCAGCCGCGCAAGACTGCGCGAAGATTGGCCTTGCGAATGCAAGCGCGCGATCAGGCTGCGCAAGCGCTGGATATCCAGCGCTGCCCAGCTACCGATGTTCTGTTTGACGCACCAGCCCAACACTTTGTCGAGGTCGCGGCGGTAGGCATACAGCGTATGCGGCGACACCTGCCGCTCACTGCGCAGGTGTTCGCAGTAAGCGTCCAGTTGCCGTTCCATGATTAGCGTACCGAGCGCAGAGGGTTGTTGAACCGTGGCAGCACGCGGCCCATGACTTCGGCGATGTAACTCAGGAACAGCGTGCCCACCGAGCTTTTGTAGTGCTGTGGATCCCGGCTGGCGATGGCCAGAATGCCGTGGAT
Source organism: Pseudomonas sp. TMB3-21 (assembly GCF_054898145.1). Classification (NCBI taxonomy): domain Bacteria; kingdom Pseudomonadati; phylum Pseudomonadota; class Gammaproteobacteria; order Pseudomonadales; family Pseudomonadaceae; genus Pseudomonas; species Pseudomonas sp. TMB3-21. The sequence continues at coordinate 1,773,938 of NZ_CM142718.1, forward strand.
GCCTTGATAGCTGATGGCGACGACGGCGGTGGAGCCGATCTGCTTGCGCTGTTCTTCGCCGAACAGGAAGTCCAGTTCGTGCTCACGCAGGCTGCCGCTGACGCTTTTGTCCTCTGACAGCAAACCGCCAATGGCGGTTTGCGCATCGGCATGGGTTACCCAGCGGCCGACCGGCATCGGGTTGTCGCCGAGCAGGATCAGGCTGACAAAGGGCACCTGGAAATCCTGACGCAGGCTGTCTTCGACGCTGATTACAACGTCTTCCAGGCTGGTGGCGTCCATCAGCGCGAGAATCAGGCGGCGGGTCTTGTCGAACAGGCGGTCGTTGTCGCGGGCCACGTCCATCAAGTGCGACAGACGATGTCGCAGCTCGATGTTGCGGTCGCGCAGGATGGTCATCTGCCGCTCGACCAGCGAAATGGTATCGCCACGCTGATGCGGGATGCGCAAGGTCGCGAGCAATTCCTCGTGCTCGACGAAGAAATCCGGATGAGCCTCCAGGTACGCGGCTATTGCCGTCGCCTCGAGGCTTTCGGAAGGGGATTCGTCGGGCTGCAGGGCGGGAACCTGGGGCTTATCGGTCATGGGTTTGACTCACTCAAAGACGCACTTGTCCTTCGTAAACTCGCACTGCCGGGCCAGTCATCAAGACCGGTTGGCCGGGGCCAGCCCATTCAATGGACAGACGCCCGCCGGGCAGGTCGATCAACAGCGGCGAATCCATCCACCCCTGGCTGATTGCGGCCACTGCAGCAGCGCACGCGCCGGTACCACAGGCCTGGGTTTCCCCGGCGCCGCGTTCCCAAACGCGCAGCTGTGCGCGGTTGCGGTCGATGACCTGAAGAAAACCGACATTGACCCGTGCCGGAAAGCGCGGATGGTGTTCGATTTTCGGTCCCAGCTCATGCACCGGTGCATTATTGATATCACTGACTCGCAGCACCGCATGGGGGTTGCCCATGGACACTGCCGCCAGATCGACCGGCGTGCCGTCGACTTCAATCCGATAACTCACGGCCTGTTCCGGCGCATCGAAAGGAATGTCGGCGGGCACCAGGCGCGGAGCACCCATGTTGACGCCGATCTGACCGTCGCTGCGCACATCAAGCTCGATGATGCCGCTTTTGGTCTCGACGCGAATCTGCCGCTTGGCGGTCAGGCGCTTGTCGAGCACAAAACGGGCGAAACAACGCGCACCGTTGCCGCATTGCTCCACTTCAGAGCCGTCGGAATTGAAGATCCGGTAACGGAAATCCACATCCGGGTTGCTCGGCGCTTCGACGATCAGCAATTGATCAAAGCCGATGCCGGTGTGCCGATCACCCCATTGCTTGGCGTGTTTGGGCAGAATATGCGCGTGCTGGCTGACCAGGTCGAGGACCATGAAGTCATTGCCCAGGCCGTGCATTTTGGTAAAACGCAGCAGCATGGTTTTACTCCGGCAGCAGGCTTTCGCCAGCGAACAACTCGGCTACCGTCTCGCGGCGACGCACTTCAAATGCCTGATCACCGTCCACCAACACTTCAGCGGCACGGCCGCGGGTGTTGTAGTTGGAACTCATGACAAACCCGTATGCACCGGCAGAATGCACGGCCAGCAGATCACCTTCTTCCAGAGCCAGTTCACGCTCTTTGGCCAGGAAGTCGCCGGTTTCGCAGATCGGTCCGACGATGTCGTAGACGCGGGCAGCACTGTCGCGCGGGCGCACGGCGGTCACGTCCATCCAGGCTTGGTACAGCGCCGGACGGATCAAGTCGTTCATGGCCGCGTCGACGATGGCGAAGTCTTTGTGTTCGGTATGCTTGAGGTACTCAACCTGAGTCAGCAGTACACCGGCGTTGGCGACGATAAAGCGGCCCGGCTCGAACACCAGCGCCAGGTCGCGACCGTCGAGACGCTCGCGCACGGCTTTGATGTAGTCGGCAGCCAGAGGCGGCTCTTCATCGCGATAGCGCACGCCCAACCCGCCACCGAGATCGATGTGGCGCAGGTAGATGCCGCAATCGCCGAGACGGTCGACCAGGCCCAGCAGGCGGTCGAGGGCATCGATGAAGGGCGGCAGGGTGGTCAGTTGCGAACCGATGTGGCAATCGACGCCGACCACTTCCAGATTCGGCAGCTGCGCGGCGCGGATGTACACGTCTTCCGCATCGGCAATGGCGATGCCGAACTTGTTTTCCTTGAGGCCGGTGGAAATGTACGGATGAGTGCCGGCATCGACGTCCGGGTTCACACGCAACGAGATCGGCGCGCGAACGCCCAGTTCGGCGGCGACTACCTGCAGGCGTTCCAGCTCGTCGGTGGATTCGACGTTGAAGCAATGCACGCCGACTTCCAGCGCGCGGCGCATGTCGTCACGGGTCTTGCCGACACCGGAGAAGACGATCTTGTCGGCGCTGCCGCCGGCGGCCAGTACACGTTCCAGTTCGCCCCGGGAAACGATGTCGAAACCGGCGCCGATACGCGCCAGGACATTCAGCACGCCCAGGTTGGAGTTGGCCTTTACCGCAAAGCACACCAGATGCGGCATGCCGGCCAGCGCATCGGCGTATGCCAGGTACTGGGCTTCGATGTGGGCGCGGGAATAAACGTAAGTCGGTGTGCCGAAGCGTTCGGCGATGGCGGACAGGGAAACCCCTTCCGCGAACAGCTCGCCGTCACGGTAGTTAAAAGCGTCCATGGCGTTCCCTTAGTAGACGTCGTGCTTGTGCGCCTTGGAGGCAGGCTGTTGTTGCGACGACTTGGCCTGCTCGACAGGGTCTTGATTTTCGTCAGGCAGGTACAACGGACCTTTTTGACCACAGGCCGAAACGAGGCAGGCAACCGCGAGGAGCGCAGCAAGGGAAGAGATCAGGCGCTTCATGGCGAAATCCTTGAAAATGCTTTAATTGCGCCGGAGTATACCGGCCACCCGGCAGCTTGCCTATGCGACAGGGCTCCCGTCCGGCGGGGGTTGGCCTGCTGCCGCTCAGCCAGGTGCAGTCCCTGTGGGAGCGAGCCTGCTCGCGAAGGCGTAGTGTCAGTCGACATTGATGTTGAATATGATGGCCTCTTCGCGAGCAGGCTCGCTCCCACAGGTTCGTGATCTGTCGGTTATCCTTTGCAATCGCCGGGGCTCGGCCGTATCTTGCGGCGCTTGAGCGAGAACAGACATTTTTTGAGGTTGCCGTAATGAGTTTGACCGAAGCCCGTTTTCACGATCTGGTCGATGCCACCCAGCAATCGCTGGAGGATATTTTCGATGAGAGTGGCCTGGATCTCGATCTGGAGAGCTCTGCCGGTGTGCTCACCGTCAAATTCGAAAATGGCAGCCAGCTGATTTTCAGCCGTCAGGAGCCGTTGCGGCAGCTGTGGCTGGCGGCGGTGTCCGGCGGTTTCCACTTCGACTATGACGCAGAAAGCGAGCGCTGGATGTGCGACAAAAGCGAAGAGCAACTGGGCGAGATGCTCGAGCGCATCGTCAAGCAGCAAGCCGACGTCGAACTCGACTTCGAAGGCTTGTGACATCGTGACCGAGCCGGCAGCCGTTCGTCCGCCCAAACCGCTTTACAGCAATATCAGCCCGGCGGTGCCGTCGCCGTGCAGCGGCGTGTGTCGGCTGGATGAGCAGAAAGTCTGCCTCGGCTGTTTTCGTCACGTCGAAGACATCCGCGAATGGCGCTCGGCGGATGACGAGCGCCGCCGGGTGATCTGCGCCCAGGCTGCCAATCGCAAGCGAGACCTGTAGCAGCTGGCGAAGCCTGCGTCCGGCTGCGAAGCAGTCGCCCAGCAGACACGGCTGTCTTCCAGATGCACCGAATGCGCCGGTTTTACGACTGCTACGCAGCCGGACGCAGGCTTCGCCAGCTGCTACACCCCCCGGCTTGTATATTTATTGAGCTGTGATAGTGTCCGGGTACGCCTCAACTCATCGAGGTTCGTGAAAACCCCGCCTTTTTCTGGCGGGGTTTTGCTTTTTTCGTGCAGAAGAAAGGAGTCTGCCCTGATCATGACCGCACCTTCCATCACCCTTACCCGTCTGGACGTACAACGTCTGGAGCGCCTGATCGACAGCCTGGACGACACGCTGCCGGGCGTTATCGCGCTGCAAACCGAACTGGATCGCGCCGATACTCTGGTCGGTCACGAAGAGGTGCCCGCCGACGTCGTGACCATGAATTCAACAGTGCATTGCCGTGAAGAAAGCAGCGGCAAGGACTATCACCTCACATTGGTTTATCCCAAGGATGCCAACGCCGACGAAGGCAAAATTTCCATCCTGGCGCCAGTCGGCAGTGCGCTGCTCGGCCTGAAAGTCGGCCAGCATATCGATTGGCCAGCGCCTGGCGGCAAGACCCTCAAACTGACCCTGCTGGAAGTGGAATCGCAGCCTGCCGAGGGCGGCCATTTTCCGGAATAGACCCGTCAGACCTGCTCGAGTGCGTCATTCAGCGCGCGCTCCAGATCAGCCTTGTAGCGCAGATACAAATTGCTTGAGCTCTGGCCATCACCGAGCAGGCCCGACAGGTCCAGGTCGGTGATATAGCAGCGGTAGCGTTCAATCTCGCGGCGCTGCTCGACGATTTCCCGGGCGACCACACTGAACAATTGGTCGCCATGCTCCAACTCCGAAAACTCCCTTTGATTGCAATACAACGTCACCTGCACTTGATCAGCTGCGGCTTTGCCGATGATCGCCTGCACGTCATAGAACGGCTGGTTGACCGGCAATTGCGGTGCGGGACGGGCGTCCACACGGCGGGCGCGCGAAGGGCCGGACGGCTGCAACTGGTAATGCAAGACCTCTAGATGCTGTGGCTGGGCCGCGTCCATCGGCAGCAAAGCGTCGCGCCGGTACTGGATGGATTGCAGAAAACGCTGCAGCGGCACCAGCAGGCTTTGTTCGTCGTGATAAGGCAAACGTTGCTGCCAGAGTGCGTTGAATTCATCCAGTACGTACACATCGGCCTGATCGTCATGAATGCGGTAAAAAACCTGCAGGCTTTCGGGCTGACCCATGGGCAGAATCAGCGCCAGGTCATGGTCTTCCAGTGCCATTGGGTCCAGGTGCAGCGGGCTGTAGCTCGCGAGTTCTTCACCCAGGTAATCGAACAGTGCCGGCAGTGTGGCGAGAGCGACGTGATTGACCTGGCCCGGCACCAATTCCAGCACGTGGTAGTGCTGTTGGACCTGGATCAGATAACGATGATTGAGCCTGCTCAGCAGCAGGTTGTGCGCCATGTCGACGATTTCTTCGACGCGCCGGGCGATGAACTGCGCGCGGTTGTGGCAGAAACACCGGACCTTCAGCCTGGGCTGTTCCTGTCCCTTGGGCAGGTTGTTGAGGTAATCGCGCACGCAATCGAGCAACGCGTGGGGACCGTCAAAGCGATCGACCATGACCTCGTTCCAGCTGTTGAGCGTGACCTGATCCAGGGTCAGTACCAAGTTTTCGCGAACCCCGGCATAACTCAGTGAGTCGGTGCGTTCGGTGGTCATCAGGATGTTCAGGTCACGATGATGCTTGAGCGGGTCCACGCCGACGTTTACCAGCATCAGTACTTCGCTCGGGACACTGGCGCGCAGTAACGGCTCCTCGGCCAGCGGGGACAAGGGCAGGGCGACACTCTGTTGCAGGCTGCCGAGCAGATTGAACAGTTCGAACTCACTCAGGTCGCTGGCGCCCGGATGCAGGGCCAGACGCGTGCTGCTGTCGATCACGCCGTTGCGATGGCACCAGGTCAGCAACTCAAGCAAATGCCGGCTGCGTTTGATCGGTGCGAAATTCTCCCATTCGAGCGCGGTCAGGCTGCCGTTGTACAACCCCCACTGGGTCTGCCCCGGTTCTTTCTTGTTGGGCGCATGCACCAGCGTCAGGGTGTCTTCGGCCAGGTCCGGGGCAATGCCCGGGTTGATGAATTCGACTTTGTTCGCCTTGCGCTCGAACGCTGCGTACAGACGTCTGCCCAGCACGTTCAGATCGCGTTTGTTGATCAGGCTGACCGTCTGTTCGCTGCGGGCAAACGCGAGGAGAAAGCGATAGCTGTAATTCAGTTCGCTGACCACTGCGCGTCGCTCGGCCGCAACCTGACGGACTTTCCACTGGCTGCGGCTATCAAGCAAGGCCAGCTGGCGGGCGTCCCAGTTCCATTCGTGGGCCAGCCGCTCCAGCAGCGAACGTTGCCAGCTCTGGGTACGGCTGTTGCCGGTCAGTTTACGGTTGACCTTCAAATACAGCGCGCGTCGCACCAGCTCCAGACGCTCAGGCTCACGGCGAGCGATGAGGTATTCCTCGATGCGCCGATAGACCACGATGTACGGATCCAGCTCGTCGAGGTCGAGTTGATTGGCGAACACTGCCTCCTTGAAGCGCAGGCTCAGGCAATGGACTCTCGGATGCTCGCTGGCATAGACCTCGATCAGTAGTAGTTTTAGGACCGACTTGTAAGGCGATTCGATACCCTTGAACAATTGCCAGAGGCCGGCACCGATGAATTCACCCGGCGGGATAAATGCGAGGTGGCCCAGGTCCAGGCTTTCATCGGCGCGGATATATCGTTTAGACAGCAGCGTGTGCGTGTAGCGGTCGTAGGCGGACTCTTCGTACACCGGCACCATCCACCAGATCGGCGTGCGACCGGCCAGCCAGATTGCCGTGCGGTAAAACTCATCCAGCAACAAGTAATGCTGAGTAGTGCCGCAGTCCTCCGAACTCAATTGCGCGTCACGCTCGCCGAGCACGAAGCGGCTCGGGTCGATCAGGAAGAAGTGCGCTTCGGCCCCCTGGCTGGCGGCCCAGACTTCCAGCAGCTGGCATTTCTTGCGCAGCTCGGCGAGTTCGCTCTCGCCAAGGCCCGGCGCGTGGCAGACCCACACGTCCATATCGCTCTGATCCGCCTGCGCCAGCGTGCCGAGGCTGCCCATCAGGAACAGACCGTGGATCGGTCGCGGCGGATTACTGCCGTGGCGTGGCTTGTAGGAAAACGATCGGGTCAGGCGCTGAGCTTCGGCGAGCACATTGGCGTCGGGCTCGAAGCTGGACAATCCAGCCGGTGTGCTGCCCGAAACATAGCCAGGAAGCAGCGGATGATTGACATGAAAAAACAGCGGCAACAGGGTCAATACGCTCTGCTGGCGCGTCGACAACCCTTCCATGGCGCGAGCCATGCGACCTTCGTTCAGTTTGAGAAAACGGGCGCGCAGCTGACTGAGAACCTTACGGTCGATTCCTTCGTCCAGATCGGGGCGGATTTCATGGGTGCGGGTCATGTCAGCTCAAACCGGCTTGCAGGGCGCGGACGTCGTAGGCCTCAGGAGAACCGGCAGTTTAGCGCCTCGTCCTGCGGACATTTAAGCTGATTTTGTTATTTCCCGTCGGATTTCTACTGAGCAGGCCGGTCAGGCACAGTAAGTGCGCCCGCGGAAATCCCTTGGCTGGGCTTTCCGAGGGCGATGCGCCAATGCTCAGGCCGTTTCCGGAACGCTCAGAATGGTCAGAACGGTTTGCACGCTTTGCGCGGCGTCACGACCCAGGCTGGTCAGGTAACCGCCATCGGGCTGGTCGATCAGTTCTTTTTCGTAGAGGCGTCGAGCGGCAGCAATGGCTTTCGGGGCCGCGGTCTGATGAATTTTCAAACCTTCCTGGGAACTGTCCAGGTTGAAGAGTGCAAGGATTTCCAGTTCGGCAACCAACTCAGGGGTAAGCGACATAAAAGGACTCCAGACTTTCTAGGAATTAGACGACAGCGCTCCTAAGGTGAACCCGCTTGTGCGGCATGTCCAGTGCTCGCTACAGGGTTTTTTTGCCTCGGGGTGGTTTTCGATTTAGACAGCGTCTAGGACAAGGGGCTGCTGGAGGCGGCTTCGGTGGTGTGAGGGTTCGCCTGTGGCGAGGGAGCTTGCTCCCGCAGGGTCGCGAAGCGGCCCCAAGGCTCTGCGACTGCTACGCAGCCGAGCGGGAGCAAGCTCCCTCGCCACAGGAAAGCTCTCTCGCCAAAGAGCCCTTGGCAGGGCTGGACTATTTCTTTTCCGGCGGCAACTCAGGCAACGCGCGCAGCGCTGTTTCATACCATTCGGTACTGAATGCGCGGTCTTCTTCAAGAATTGCGTCGATTTCCACCGCAAGCACGTGGGCCATCAGGTTCAAAATCTCGTCACGCTCATAACCTACCAGCGTTAGCTTGTTGAACGTGGCCTTGGCGGCTGGCGGGTTGTCGCTTTCGATCTGGTTTTCAATTGCCTGGATCAGAGTTTGTTCAGCGAACTCTTCTTCGTCCATCTCGATATCTGTTGGCTCGCTCATGGCAGGCTCCTAAAAGTTAAGGCGGCCAGTTTACCTGCATTCAGCGCGGTGATGCTGTTGGCAAGACAGGCTCCGGCGTTCTATAAAACATAACTGCCAACCCCGCACGGCCTGGAGACTTTGTAATGTTCAAGCTTTATGGATTTTCCGTCAGCAACTACTACAACATGGTGAAACTGGCGTTGCTGGAGAAAGGCCTGCCGTTCGAGGAGGTGCCGTTTTATGCCGGCCAGACTCCCGAGGCGCTGGCCATCAGCCCGCGCGGCAAGGTCCCAGTGCTGGGTGTCGAGCAAGGTTTCATCAACGAAACCGCGGTCATACTCGAATTCATCGAACAGAGTTCACAGGCCACTCCGCTACTGCCGAGTGACCCCTTCGAGCGCGCACAGGTTCTGGCCCTGGCCAAGGAAATCGAGCTGTACATCGAGCTGCCGGGCCGCGCCTGTTATGCCGAAGCATTTTTCGGCATGCCGGTGGCTGATCCGATCAAGGAAAAGAGCAAAGCAGAACTGCTGCTGGGCTTTGCCTCGCTCGAACGCCACGGCAAGTTCTCGCCTTATGTCGCGGGCGACAGCCTGAGCATTGCAGACCTGTATTTCCTCTACAGCGTGCCGCTGGCCTGTGGAGTAGCGAAGAAGCTGTTCGATCTGGATTTGCTGGCGCAAATGCCGGCGGCCAAAGCGTTGCTGGAACGCCTCGAGCAGAACCCCAACGTGCAGCGCATTGCTGCAGACAGGGAAGCGGCGATGCCGGCGTTCATGGCGATGATTGCGGCCAAACGCTGACCGTTCGGGCGGCCTTCATGCGTGTCAGAGGGTTTGCAATCTTTTGTGCCATAAGGCCGCCATCCCTATAATTGGGGTTTTCCACCGACTTTTGTCTCATACGGTAATAAGCCAACGCTTACAGGATTTTCAGCAATGTTTACCTTGGCCATCAGATCTGTATGGACAAGGAAACCCCACGATGCTCAAGCTTTACGGTTTTGCAGCAAGCAACTACTTCAACATGGTCAAGCTGGCCCTTATGGAAAAAGGCGTGCCGTTTGAAACGGTCCCGTTTCATGGCTGCCAGAATCCCGAAATCCTCGCTGTCAGCCCGCGAGGAAAAGTGCCGGTGCTGGAAACCGATCACGGTTTCCTCAGTGAAACGGATGCCATTCTCGATTACATCGAAGAGACGCAAGGCGGGGTTGCCCTACTGCCCGCCGACCCTTTTGCTCGAGCTGGAGTCAGGGCTCTGGCGAAGGAAATCGAGCTGTACATCGAACTGCCTGCACGAGTCTGTTACGTGGAAGTGTTCTTTGGTGGCAGATCCACACCCGAAGCATTGAAAGCCAAGTCCGAGCGTGACTTGATCAAAGGATTCACGGCGCTGAAACAGCGTGGGCGATTTGCGCCATATGTGGCGGGCGAGCAATTTACCGTGGCCGATTTGTATTTTCTATACAGCGTCGATCTCGCGGTGGATGTCGGCAAGCAATTGTTCGATGTGGATTTCCTGGCTGATATGCCCGGGGCCCGCTTACTACTGGAGCGTCTGGGCCGTACTCCAAATGTGCAAAAGATTGCCGCTGACAGGCTCGCGGAGGCGCCTGCATTCCTGGCGCGCGTACAGGCAGTGGGTCGGGCCACCGGCCAGGCATGAAAAAGCGCGATGGCCGGGGCAGCCATCGCGCTTGTTTTTACCACTGCATTAGCGGCTGGCGAGCAACGCCTGGCCGCGAATCACTGCTTGCCTGACCTGCGCCGGCGCTGTTCCGCCAATGTGGTCACGGGCATTTACCGAGCCTTCCAGAGTCAGCACGGCGAACACATCCTGATCAATCTGATCGCTGAATTTGCGCAACTCTTCCAGGCTCATCTCCGCCAGGTCCTTACCGCTTTCAACACCGTATTTGACCGCGTGGCCAACGATTTCGTGGCAGTCACGGAAGGGCAGGCCGCGGCGCACCAGGTAATCGGCGAGGTCGGTGGCGGTGGAAAAACCACGCAGTGCTGCTTCACGCATGACTGCATGTTTGGGTTTGATTGCCGGGATCATGTCGGCGAACGCGCGCAACGAATCGCGCAGTGTGTCGGCGGCGTCGAACAGCGGTTCCTTGTCTTCCTGATTGTCCTTGTTGTAGGCCAAGGGCTGGCCTTTCATCAAAGTCAGCAGACCCATAAGCGCGCCAAACACGCGGCCGGTCTTGCCGCGCACCAGTTCCGGCACGTCCGGGTTTTTCTTTTGCGGCATGATCGAGCTGCCGGTGCAGAAGCGGTCGGGCAAATCGATGAACTGGAATTGCGCGCTGGTCCACAGCACCAACTCTTCGGAGAAGCGCGACAGGTGCATCATCGCAATGCTCGCGGCGGAGCAGAATTCGATAGCGAAGTCGCGATCGGAAACGTTATCCAGCGAGTTGCCGCCCACTGCGTCGAAGCCCAGCAACTGCGCGGTGTATTCGCGGTCAATCGGGTACGTGGTGCCCGCCAGTGCGGCGCTGCCCAATGGCATGCGGTTAGTACGCTTGCGGCAGTCGACCAGACGTTCGTAATCGCGGCTGAGCATTTCAAACCAGGCCAGCATGTGATGCCCGAAGGTCACTGGCTGAGCGGTTTGCAGGTGAGTAAAGCCGGGCATGATGCTCGCGGCTTCGCGCTCTGCCTGTTCCAGCAGACCTTTTTGCAGGCGGGTGATTTCAGCCAGGATCAGGTCGATTTCGTCACGCAGCCACAGGCGAATATCGGTGGCGACCTGATCGTTACGGCTGCGTCCGGTGTGCAGCTTTTTACCGGTTACGCCGATGCGATCGGTCAGCCGCGCTTCGATGTTCATGTGCACGTCTTCGAGGTCGATGCGCCAGTCGAACTGGCCAGCCTCGATCTCGCCCTGAATGGTTTTCAGGCCGTCGGCGATGCTGTCGCGCTCGGCATCGGTCAGCACACCGACCTTGGCCAGCATGGTAGCGTGGGCGATCGAGCCCATGATGTCGTGGCGATACAGGCGCTGATCGAAAGTGACGGAGGCGGTGAAGCGGGCGACGAAGGCGTCGACGGGTTCACTGAAGCGGCCGCCCCAGGACTGATTGGTCTTGTCAGTGCTCATGAATTCGCTCGTGTCTGCTGAAGATAAATGACGTCGCGGATAATAACAGGGTTGCCAAGCCTGTCGTTGACACTGGTCGACACGATTTTCCTCGGGCGGTTGCTACCGGATTGCGGGGGTTCCGGAGGAATTGCGCAACGATATTTTTCGATTGAGCAATATCGCTCCGGCAACCGTCTACAGTTGGACAGTAGGCTCGGCGCACGTCCTGGCGTTTTAGCGACTATAAGAAGAGGGGGTGTTCAGATTGTTGATTAGCAAACCCTACGGTGATGCCTCGCCAACGCGGGCCGCGGCCACCAATCTCAAGGCAGTGGAAAATTTAGCCGTCAGCCTGGCGGCACTTTTTGGCCTTCGCGCCGGTCTTAGCGTGGATCGCGGTGACGGACGTCACTTCACTTGTCTACGCTATCCTTGTGCGAGACTCACGCAGGAATCCAGCGCAATATGAATGTCCTGATCGTTGATGACGAACCCTTGGCCCGCGAGCGCCTGAGCCGAATGGTCGGCGAACTCGAGGGATACAGTGTCCTGGAGCCCAGCGCCACGAATGGCGAAGAAGCGTTGGCACTGATCGACAGCCACAAACCGGATATCGTTTTGCTCGATATCCGTATGCCAGGCCTCGATGGTCTGCAAGTTGCTGCCAGATTGTGCGAACGCGAAACCCCGCCAGCCGTGGTGTTTTGCACAGGGCCCGATGAATTTGCCGTGGAAGCCTTGCAGGCCAGCGCCGTAGGCTATCTGGTGAAACCTGTGCGTACTGAACAATTACATGACGTCTTGAAAAAAGCCGAGCGGCCCAATCGTGTCCAGCTCGCAGCACTGACCCGGCCCGCCGCTGAAACCGGCAGTGGTCCTCGCAGCCACATCAGTGCGAGAACCCGCAAAGGGATCGAACTGATCCCGCTGGGGCAGGTGGTTTATTTCATCGCCGATCACAAGTATGTGACCTTGCGCCACGAAGGCGGCGAAGTGCTGCTGGACGAACCGCTCAAGGCCCTTGAAGACGAATTCGGCGATCGCTTCGTGCGCATCCACCGCAATGCGCTGGTCGCACGTGAACGCATCGAACGTCTGCAGCGTACGCCTTTGGGGCATTTTCAATTGTTTCTCAAAGGTCTCAACGGCGACGCGTTGATCGTCAGTCGCCGTCACGTGGCCGGCGTACGAAAAATGATGCAACAGCTTTAATTCGCCTCACCCAGGCGAATACCACACCCGATTGCCGGACGTTCAGGGCCAGGGAGGCCAGGTATTACCTGATACAAGTCAAAGTGGATTTGACTGAGCTGTTATTATCCGCCGTATCTATTCAGTACGGATTGATCCATGTCCTCTCGCGAAATCCGCATCGCCACCCGCAAAAGTGCTCTCGCCCTGTGGCAGGCCGAGTACGTCAAAGCGCGTCTTGAAGAAGCTCATCCGGGACTGCTGGTGACCCTGGTCCCCATGGTCAGTCGCGGCGACAAGCTGCTCGACTCGCCACTGTCGAAAATCGGCGGCAAAGGTCTGTTCGTCAAGGAACTGGAAACTGCGCTGCTGGAAAACACCGCCGACATCGCCGTGCATTCCATGAAAGACGTGCCGATGGACTTCCCGGAAGGTCTCGGTCTGTTCTGCATCTGTGAGCGCGAAGACCCACGCGACGCGTTCGTCTCAAATACCTACGCCAGCCTGGACGCGTTGCCTCAAGGCAGCATCGTTGGCACCTCCAGCCTACGTCGTCAGGCGCAGTTGTTGACCCGTCGTCCGGACCTGGAAATCCGTTTCCTGCGCGGTAACGTCAATACTCGGCTGGCCAAACTGGATGCGGGCGAGTACGACGCGATCATCCTCGCGGCGGCTGGTCTGATTCGTCTCGGCTTCGAGGACCGCATCACCTCGGCGATCAGCGTCGACGACAGTCTGCCGGCTGGCGGGCAGGGCGCAGTAGGCATCGAATGCCGTAGTGCCGACAGTGAAATTCACGCCTTGTTGACGCCTCTGCATCACGACGACACCGCCACCCGCGTGTTCTCCGAGCGTGCCCTCAACAAGCATCTGAACGGCGGCTGCCAAGTGCCTATCGCCTGTTATGCCGTGCTTGAAGATGAGCAAGTGTGGCTACGTGGTTTGGTCGGCGACCCAAGCGGTCGGCTGCTGCTGAGTGCTGAAGGTCGGGCGCCGCGTGGGGATGCTGAAGCGCTGGGTGTCAGAGTCGCCGAAGACCTGTTGAGCCAGGGCGCCGATGACATTCTGAAAGCGGTGTACGGCGAGGCGGGTCACGAGTGACTGGCTGGCGCCTGCTGTTGACGCGCCCTGCGGAGGAGTCTGCGGCGTTGAACAGCATGCTCGCCGAAGCGGGGATTTTCAGCGCCAGCCTGCCGCTCTTGGAGATTGATCCCCTGCCTGTCTCTGCCACGATGCGTGAGATCCTCCAGCATCTGGATCGTTATTGCGCGGTCATCGTCGTCAGCAAGCCAGCCGCCAGAATTGCCTTGGCGCATGTTGCAGAACAGGGCATTAAAATGCCGCATCTGCAGTGGTTCAGCGTGGGCGCGGCCACGGCGCAGATCCTTGAGAATCAAGGGTTGAAGGTGGGTTTTCCCGCCGAGGGCGACGACAGCGAAGCGTTGTTGGAAATGAGTGAGCTGCGCGAGGCGGTCGCCAGAACCGGTGCACGCGTGTTGATCATGCGCGGGGAAGGCGGGCGCGAGTTGCTTGCTGATCGGTTGCGCGAGCTGGGTGCCAGTGTCGACTATCTGGAGTTGTACCGTCGCGAGTTGCCGCAGTATTCGCCGGCGACCCTGCCCGAGCGGATCGAAGCGGAACGCTTGAACGGGCTGGTGGTCAGCAGTGGACAGGGTTTTGAGCACCTGCATCAATTGGCTGGCAATGCCTGGCCGCATTTGGCGCAGTTGCCGTTGTTTGTTCCAAGCCCACGGGTCGCCGAGCTGGCACGTGCCGCCGGGGCTCAAACAGTTGTGGATTGTCGTGGCGCCAGTGCCACGGCCTTGCTGACGGCGTTACGGGAGCACCCGAACCCGTTCTCTAATGCAAAGGATGGATACGTGAGCGAAACAACCTTGCCAAAAGATGACGTCCAGCCAGTGCTTGATGCCCCGGTTGATGCCCAGGTTGAAACGCCGCCACCAGCTGCAGACCAGCGTCGGGGCAATGGCCTGGCGATCGTCGCGCTGCTGTTGGGTGCCGCCGGTGTTGCCGTGGGCGGTTGGGGAGTCTGGCAGGTGCGTCACCTGCAAGCCAATAACCAGCAACAGTTGAGTCAGGTGCAGGCGTTGAACGATCAGGCGCAGAGCCTGAAGCTCAATGAGCAGCGCCTGACGGCTCGCCTCGCGGAGTTGCCTGCCGCTGACGAACTTGAAGCTCGCAGTCGTCTGGTCGCGCAACTTCAAGGCGATCAGCAACGCCTGAACCAGCGTCTGGAAACCGTACTCGGTGCCAGTCGCAAGGACTGGCGTCTGGCGGAGGCTGAACACCTGTTGCGTTTGGCCAGTTTGCGTCTTTCGGCATTGCAGGACATCAGCAGCGCCCAGGCCCTGGTGCAGGGCGCCGACGAAATTCTTCGAGAGCAGAATGATCCGGGTTCATTCGCCGCCCGCGAACAGGTCGCCAAAACCCTGGTTGCGCTGCGCAGCACCGAGCAACCGGACCGCACGGGTCTGTTTCTGCGACTGGGCGCGCTGCGCGATCAGGTCATCAACCTTACTGAATTGGCGCCTGAGTACAAAGACCGTGGCGAGTCGCTGCTGGGCCTCACGGCTGATGGTGACGGCACCAGTCGTTGGGCGCAGTGGTGGGACAAGATTTCGCGCTACATCCGCATCGATTTCAATGCCGACAAAAATGTCCGACCGCTGTTGGCAGGTCAGGGCCTGAGTCAGGTGCGGCTGGCCCTCAGCCTCGCACTGGAACAGGCACAGTGGGCAGCGCTGAATGGTCAGGCTGCGGTTTACACACAGTCATTGGCTGAAGCGCGCGATGTGCTGACGGGCAATTTCAACCCGGACAATCCGCAGAGCAAAGTGATGCTCGAGCAGGTCGGCGAGTTGAGCAAGGAGTCGGTCACCGTGATCACGCCGGACCTGGCCGGCACGTTGAGTGCGGTTCAGGGATACCTTGAGCGCCGCAACGTCAACGCCGTCGACTCGATCAAGCCGTTGGAAAAACCTGCCGCCAGCACGACGCCGGAGGCCACGCCATGAAACGCCTCTATGTGATCGTGTTTCTGGTGATCGCCGCCGCCGCTGCCTTGGGGCTGGCGATCGCGGAGCATTCGGGCTACGTGCTGGTGGCTTACAAAAGTTTTCGCTACGAGTCGAGCCTCTGGGCGACGCTGGCTGTGGTGGCGGTGCTTTGGCTGCTGGTGTGGGGCATCAAGGCGCTGATTGAATTGGTCATGGCATCCAGTGGTGTGGTTAATCCCTGGTCGCGGCGCAATCGCAGTCGTCGCGTGCAGGTGGCGATCGAACACGGTCAACTCGACCTCGCCGAAGGGCGCTGGGCCAGCGCGCAACGTCATCTGCATCGGGCCGCCGAAGCTGAACGTCAGCCGCTGTTGTATTACCTCGGAGCGGCGCGTGCCGCGAACGAGCAAGGTCACTATGAAGAAAGTGACAAGCTGCTGGAGCGCGCACTCGAGCGTCAGCCGCAGGCGGAGTTGGCGATTGCCCTCAGTCACGCACAGTTGCAAACCGATCGCGGCGATACCGAAGGCGCTCTGGTGACCTTGCAAGCCATGCACGAGCGCCACCCTCACAACGTACAGACGTTGCGGCAGTTGCAGCGTCTGCATCAACAGCGTGGCGATTGGTCGGCAGTGATCCGCCTGCTGCCGGAATTGCGCAAAGACAAGGTCCTGCCGCCGGCAGAGCTGGCCGAGCTGGAACGTCGCGCGTGGGGTAAAAACCTTTCACTGGCGGCGCAACGGGAAGAGGACGGGACGGTGGGGCTGCAATCGCTCAACCGCGCCTGGCAGCAACTGACGTCGGCGCAACGCCAGGAACCGCAACTGGTATTGGCGTATGCCGAGCAGCTGCGGCAGTTGGGTGCTCAGGTCGAGGCAGAAGAGATTTTACGTACGGCGCTCAAACGCCAATACGACAGCCATCTCGCCCGTCTCTACGGGCTGGTCCGTGGCAGTGATCCGGCTCGGCAGCTGCAAGTGGCCGAGGGTTGGCTTAAGGATCATTCGGCCGATCCTGGTCTTTTGCTGACGCTGGGTCGCCTGTGTCTCCAAAGCAGCCTGTGGGGCAAGGCGCGCGACTACCTTGAAAGCAGCCTGCGCTTGCAGCGTAACCCGGAAGCCTGCGCCGAACTGGCGAGATTACTCGCGCAACTGGGCGATACCGAGCGCAGCAATCAACTGTTCCAGGAAGGCCTTGGCTTGCTTGACGAGCGCCTGTTGGCAGCGCCGCTACCTTCGCTGACTCACGCATAAAGATTGCTTGATGTAGTAGCTGGCGCAGCCTGCGTCAGCTGCTACATAACGCCATCGCCCCGAACTTTTTGCACACGTGAAACTGCTCATTCCTACTCGCAGCTTCTGTCTTAGGCAAAATCCTACAGCGGACTACATCTTGTCCTCTCGTTACTGTCGGGATTTCCCTACGCGTTTGCTGAAGTGTCGCAGTTAGTTCGTCTTGAAACGCGGGCGCGCTTTCCTCTACCGTAACCACTTGTCTCTACTGGTACGGAAAAGCCATGTCCCTGGCCTGCTCACGCTCCTTGTTTTTCATGGTTTTCATAGCCGGTTCACTGGCATTGGGCGTTTCCTACTACCTGGAATACGCTGTTGGCCTGCAACCTTGCGGTTTGTGTTTGCTGCAGCGCATGTGCCTGGCAGTGCTGACGGGTATCTGTTTGATGGCGTCGGTGCATGGGCCCGGGCGGTTCGGTGCTTTTCTGTATTGGTCACTGAGTCTGATGGCCGCTTTGGCAGGGACGGTGACGGCGTGGCGACAGGTGTTGTTGCAGACTGATCCCGCGAAACAGTTTGCTACATGCTCGTCCAGTTTATCGGACGTCTTCGCGACGACGCCGTGGACGAATGTGGCGCAACAACTGTTCGCAGGTACCGCGGATTGCGGCCGCATCACGTGGACGCTGTTCGATCTGAGCATCCCGGAGTGGAGCCTGCTGTTCTTTCTCGCGATGGCAGTCCTGAGTATCTTCCAGGTGCTGCAGCAGGTCTGGGTTGCCTGTCAGCGACCGGTTAGCGGCGCGTCGTCGCACCCGGCACTGGCCGGCGATTAAACACTTGTATGAACTTTATCTCCTGCGTACCTTGATGCCATTGGCGTGCGGGCATAATCTGGCCGGCACGTGTCATTGGAATAATGTTGCTCGAATGGCGCTCCGCTTGGCCGATTTCTGAGTCCGGAAGGCGGTCGGTGTAGAGCAGCATGACCCACAAGGGAAGAGAGATCACCATGCTCGAAAGTTGTCAGAATGCTCAGGAACGCTGGGGTGGAGTGCATCTGCTGATCGATCGCTGGTTGCAGGAGCGTCACGAACTGGTTCGGGCTTATGATGACCTCGGCGAAAAGCCTGAGGCGCTCAGCGAGAACCGCAAACCATTGCAGGAATTCTGCGGTGTACTGGTTGATTACGTTTCCGCCGGCCACTTCGAAATCTACGAACAGCTGACCGGGGAGGCCAAGGCCTTCAACGACAAGCGTGGCCTCGAACTCGCCGATACGATTTATCCGCGCATTGATGTCATCACTGAGAAGTTGCTCGCATTCAATGACCTGTGCGACGAAGGCAAATGCGTCGCAGAGAAGTTCAAGGAACTGGGCGGTCTGTTGCATGAACGCTTCGAGCTGGAAGACTGTCTGATCGAAGTGCTGCATACGGCTCACAAGGAAGAGGATCCGGTTCAGGCTTGAACCGCTTCCTGCAAGTCCTTCAAAAACGGTGCGCTCTGCGCGCCGTTTTCGTTTCTGTGGTTCAGCGGGCGACGTCGCGTAATTCCACTTCGAAAATCAGTGGCGTGAACGGCTCGATCAAGTCGCCTGCACCTTCTGCTCCATAAGCCTGGGCGGACGGAATCACCAACCGCCATTTCGCGCCGACCGGCATGTCTTGCAGCGCGCTTTGCCATCCGCTGATCACGCTGTCGAGGCTGAACCATTGCGGCTGATTGTTCTGATCGAACACGCTGCCGTCCGGGAGTCGACCGACATACACAACCTGCACTCTGCCATTCGGACCTGCTTTTGCACCCGAGCCTGGAGTCAGTTCTGTCATAAGGATTCCATCAGCCAGTTGTCGCACGCCAGTTCTGGTTTTCTCCTCGGCAAGAAAACGCTGTTCTTTTTCGAGGGCGACTGCGTCCTGCGGCGCGGCTTGTTTCAATGCGGTCTGCGCCTCGTGCTCGGTCAGTATCTGTTCGATCCGCTCATCTTTCAGCGCCAGCGGCTGGCCTCTGTAGGCTTGCTGCAAACCTTCGACAAGAGCCTGAAGCTGCAAGTCGGGAACCTCCTGGCGCAGGCGTTCGCCCAGGCTCGCCCCCAGGCTGTAAGCGAGATCGTGAGCGTCATTTTTGGTGGGTTTTTCCGCAGCATGAGCCACTGAAAAAAGCACGCACAGCAATAAAAACAGGTAGCGCGACATGGGCACTCTCCGACCTTGGATGCGGCGGATTATGCCAGTGTGGATGCGTTAAACGGTGAACTGGATTTTTCCGAGCGCGGAAGATTTTCGTTCAGTTGCAACGCAGCGCTTTCGATACTGTCAACATGCCCTAGCGGCGGTATCAGCAGAGGTCTAGTATGAGCCGCACCCACGTCAGCCAGGAGGTAAACCATGTCGGCCACCAAGAAGCCTGTAAATACTCCGTTGCACTTACTCCAACAATTGTCGGGCAGCCTGCTCGAGCATCTGGAAACCGCTTGTTCGCAAGCCTTGGCTGATGCTGAAAAACTGCTCGCCAAGCTGGAAAAGCAGCGCGGCAAAGCACAGGAAAAACTGCACAAATCCCGAACCAAATTGCAGGACGCTGCGTCCGCCGGCAAAGCCAAGGCGCAGAACAAAGCTAAAGGTGGGGTCAAAGAACTTGAGGACCTGCTCGATGCCCTCAAGGATCGTCAATCCGAAACTCGCAACTACATCGTTCAGCTTAAGCGCGATGCTCAGGAGAGCCTGAAACTGGCTCAGGGTATCGGTCGAGTACAAGAGGCCGTCAGCAAGGCGTTGTCCTCGCGTTCGGCCAAGGCTGCTGCAGTTCCTGCGAAGAAATCCGCAACCAGGTCGGTCGCTGCAAAAGCTTCACCGACTCCTGCCGCCAAGGCACCGGCAAAAGCTACCGCCAAGCCAGTGGCGAGAAAACCGGTGGCTGCCAGCACTGCAAAACCTGCGGCTAAAACCACTGCTGCCAAACCAGCCACTGCTAGATCGACGGCTGCGAAAACTGCTGCCGCCAAACCTGCAGCAACCAAAACCGCTGCTGCAAAACCAGTTGCCAAGCCTGCTGCGAAACCAGCGGCTAAAACTGCAGCCGCAAGATCTGCCGCCAAGCCAGCCGCGGCGAAATCCGCAGCTAAACCGGCGGCTAAACCTGCAACCAAAGCTGCCGCTAAACCGGCTGCCAAAACTGCTGCCGCCAAGCCTGCCACCGCAGCCAAAACTGCAGCGGCAAAACCAGCAGCCAAACCAGCAGCGGTAAAGCCTGCAGCCAAACCAGTAGCAGCAAAACCGGCAACCAAAGCGGCCGCCAAACCCGCGGTGAAAAAACCGGTCACCGCTGCCAAGCCAGCTGCGGCAACTGCTGCCAAACCAGCAAGTCCAGCGCCGTCTGCTTCGACTGGATCTGCACCAGCAGCCAATCCCTCGACGACCACCACAGCATCGCCAACGCCTGCTGCTCCGTCGAGCACCAGCAACACCCCAACCAGCGCTTCCTAAGTGCCGGTTACCGCGACGCGCAGTTGATTCAGCGCGTTGCGGTCCAGGTTGGCGGCGTCTGCCGCCACACCGTCCAGCCAGGCCGAGTGATCGGTCGCTTCGCTCTGCGGCCAATTGATCGCCGCGCGTTCCAGGCGCAAAAGCAGATGCCGCTCGGCTTCCAGCTCCAAAACCTTCATCTTTTCACGCAAATCGCGCAGCTCGGCATCGTCTCCGGCGGCGACTCTCCATTGCACACGCAAGGCCCGCAGCGGCCGCACGACCTCCACGTCCCAAGGTTCGCAGACACTTCTTAGCAGCTCCAGCCGTTGCTGATTGCAGGCGACGCCACGTTCTTCCAGCCACAACCCACACAGCAACAGGCACACATTCACCCCCGCAGACTGCAGCGTGAGGCACGCGGCTTCGACGCCGGGGCGGGCATAAGTGCCAAGGGAAAAGCTCCACAGGTCAGAGGACATAGTGCTACTCGCGCCAGTTGCGAGCGAAGCTGGTAGACTCCGCCGCCATTATGATTCGACTTCAGAACCTGACTTTACAGCGTGGCCCGCAGCGTCTGCTAGAAGATGCCGAGCTGACCCTGCACGCCGGCCACAAAGCCGGCCTAATCGGTGCCAATGGCGCCGGCAAATCGAGCCTGTTCGCCTTGCTTCTGGGTGACCTGCACCCGGACTCGGGTGACTGCTTCCTGCCGGCCGACTGGCGCATCGCCCACATGCGGCAGGAGATCGACACCCTTGATCGCATTGCGGTCGACTACGTGCTCGATGGCGACCTGCGTCTGCGCGAGGTGCAACGCGACCTCGCTGCCGCCGAAGCGGCGCATGACGGTGCTGCTCAGGCCCGCCTGCACTCGGAACTCGATAGCGCCGATGGTTACACCGCCGACGCTCGCGCCCGCAAGTTGCTCGCCGGCCTCGGATTCACCAATGACCAGATGGATCGCCAGGTAGGAGATTTCTCCGGTGGCTGGAGGATGCGTCTGAATCTGGCGCAGGCCTTGATGTGTCCTTCGGACTTGCTGCTGCTCGACGAACCGACCAACCACTTGGACCTCGACGCTATTATCTGGCTCGAAGAATGGCTCAAGAGCTATCCCGGTACGCTGATGCTGATTTCCCACGACCGGGATTTCCTTGACGCCGTGGTTGACCATGTCGCCCATGTCGATCAGCGCAAAATCACCCTGTATCGTGGCGGTTATACCGCTTTCGAACGCGCTCGTGCGGAACGTCTGGCCCAGCAGCAGCAGGCCTACGAGAAGCAGCAGGTGCAACGTGCGCACATGGAAAGCTACATCGCCCGCTTCAAGGCCCAGGCCACCAAGGCCCGTCAGGCGCAGAGTCGGATCAAAGCGCTGGAGCGGATGGAAGAGTTGTCGGCCGCTCATGTCGATTCACCGTTTGACTTCGTTTTCCGCGAGTCGACGAAGATCTCCAGCCCGTTGATCGACCTGTCCGACGCGCGTCTGGGTTACGGCGACAAAACCGTGCTGGAGAAGGTCAGGCTGCAACTGACCCCCGGCGCGCGCATCGGTCTGCTCGGCCCGAACGGGGCGGGTAAATCGACCCTGATCAAAAACCTCTCCGGTGAACTCGAACCGCTGGCCGGGCGACTGACCCGTGGCGAGAACACTGTTGTCGGCTATTTCGCCCAGCATCAACTCGATTCCCTCGATTCCAAGGCCAGCCCATTGCTGCACATGCAACGCCTGGCGCCCACCGAGCGCGAGCAGACCTTGCGCGATTTCCTCGGTGGCTTCGACTTCCGCGGTGCGCGGATCGATGAGCCGGTGCTGAATTTTTCCGGTGGTGAAAAGGCTCGTCTGGCGCTGGCGTTGATCGCTTGGGGCCGGCCTAACCTGTTGCTGCTCGATGAACCGACCAACCACCTCGATCTGGAAATGCGCCTGGCGCTGACCATGGCTCTGCAGGAATTCACGGGCGCGGTATTGGTGGTCTCTCACGATCGGCACTTGCTCAAGAGCACCACCGACAATTTCTATCTGGTCGCGGACGGCAAGGTCGAAGAGTTCGACGGCGACCTCGAGGACTACACCCGTTGGCTGGTGGAATATCGTCAGCGCAACGCACCGGTCAGCAATACCCCGGTGAATCCGGACAAGACCGACAAGAAAGCCCAGCGCCAGGCCGCCGCCGCATTGCGTCAGCAACTGGCGCCGCACAAGCGTGAAGCCGACAAGCTCGAAGCCGAGCTGGGCAAGCTGCACGAAAAACTGGCGAAAATCGATGCCAGCCTCGGTGACAGCGATATCTACGAACCGGCGCGCAAGAACGATCTGCGCGATCTGCTGGCCGAGCAGGCCAAGCTGAAAGTGCGCGAAGCCGAGCTCGAAGAGGCATGGATGGAAGCCCTGGAATTGCTTGAAAGCATGCAGGCGGAGCTGGAGGCGTTGTCCTGATGGAAGGCTTCTCGCTGAAGATGTCACCTGTGTGGATCGAGCCGATCTGGTTCACCGTGCAAATCCTCCTGATTTTGCTGGCAGGGTATCTCGCGCAACGATTTGTGGCTCGGGGCCTGACGCGTCTGGGTGAGCGTTATCCGTTCCCGCCGCAATTGCTGATGCCCCTGCGTGGCGTGTTGCGCTGGCTGATCATGGGCAGCGCGCTGCTGTTTGTGCTGGAGCGCCTCGGTGTGTCGGCCACTGTGCTGTGGACGGCCTTGTCCGGATTCGTGGCGGTCGCTGCGGTGGCGTTTTTCGCCATGTGGAGCGTGTTGTCCAATCTGCTCTGCGCCGTGCTGATTTTCACCGTCGGCCCGTTTCGCATTGGCGACGTGGTCGAGCTGGTCGACACCACCGACAAGCCCGGTGTCAAAGGCCGGGTGGTGGCGATCAATCTGCTTTACACCACGTTGGTCGAAGCTGAAGAACTCGGCACTGGCAGTGCGATGGTGCAAGTGCCGAACAGCCTGTTCTTCCAGCGCTCGGTGCGGCGCTGGCGTGGGACCGATGTGCTGCCGGCGAGTGGTTTCGAGAAGTAAACCATCGGGTGCCTGACACACTGCTATCGCGAGCAGGCTCGCTCCCACAGGGGTTTCGGTTGCTCTTGAATCAGCAATCCACCCCAGTAGCTGTGAGTGCGGGCTTGCTCGCGACAGGCCCTCGCAAACCGACCTGCAAAAACCAGTAGTCATCCCGCCAAACCCGCATTAGCTTAGACGTCTGTCACGTGTCCGGGTCGAGGTGTGCAATGGAGCTTCAAACATGGCTGGCATTTTTTGCTGCCTGCTGGGTGATCAGTCTGTCTCCCGGTGCCGGCGCCATTGCGTCGATGTCCAGCGGTCTGCAATACGGTTTCTGGCGGGGCTACTGGAATGCACTGGGCCTGCAGATAGGCCTGGCGGTGCAGATCGCGATTGTCGGCGCCGGAGTAGGCGCGATTCTGACGGCCTCATCTACTGCGTTTTATGCGATCAAGTGGTTCGGCGTGGCGTACCTGGTTTATCTCGCTGTGAAGCAATGGCGAGCGCTGCCCAGCGACATGAGCGACGATGCGCCTGGGCGCCCGATTGGCAGACCCCTGGTCCTGGTGTTCCGTGGTTTTCTGGTGAACATCAGCAACCCCAAGGCGCTGGTGTTCATGCTGGCGGTGTTGCCGCAGTTTATTGATCCACATGCGCCGTTGCTGGCTCAGTACCTGATCATCGGGGTGACCATGGTTTGCGTGGACCTGATCGTTATGGCCGGCTACACCGGGCTGGCCTCGAAAGTGCTGCGTCTATTGCGCACGCCGAAACAGCAGAGACGAATGAACCGCACTTTTGCCGGCTTGTTCATCGGTGCCGCAGCGTTTATGGCGACATTGCGCAAAGCGCCGGTTTAAACAGTTCAGGCACAAAAAAGGCGACCTCATGAGGTCGCCTTTTTCATGTGTGATGCAGATGCTCAAGTGGTGAGGGCTTCTGTGGTAAGGGGATTTATCCCCATGTGGCGCGAAGCGACCCAAGGTTTGGAATGCTGCGCAGTCCCAGCCGGGATGACTCTTCTCACACAGAGTCACCTCAAGACGCAGGACTTCTCCCTTTCTCCCCCGAAAAATCACTACAAAGCTTGAGCGAAACGCATTGGAAGTGAACAATGTGTTACTTCGTATTTCCATCTGAGATCCATTCATGATTGCCTTCTCCCGTTTTCTGGCCTGGCTGGCGATGCCAGTCATCGCGTTTTGCAGCTTCAATGTGCTGGCCGAAACCGCCGAAGGAGCGCCCAAAGCCCTGCACTTGCTCGACTACATCGGCGCCGATTACCCGGCTACGGTCGATGCCGGCAAAGTCATCGATGAATCGGAATACCGCGAGCAGCAGGAATTTCTTGGTGTGCTGCACGACTTGATTGTCGAATTGCCGGCAAAGCCTGAGCGTGCCGAACTCGAGCAAGGTGTCGGCAATTTGCGCGCTGCAATCGCGAGCAAGCAGGACGGTGCCGACGTCGCGCGCCAGGCACGGCAACTGGGTGCAAAGCTGGCCGTGGCGTATGAAGTCAGCCAGGCGCCGGTGATTACGCCCGACCCCACGCGTGGCGGGGCGCTTTACCTCCAGCAATGCTCGGTGTGTCATGGCGATACCGGCGCCGGTGACGGTCCTGCCGGCGTAGGCATGACGCCGCCACCGGCCAACCTGCGCGATGCTTCGCGACTGGATCGCCTCAGCCTGTATGCGATTTACAATACCGTGGGAATGGGCGTCGAAGGCACTGACATGCCGTCCTTCGCCGATCAACTGGACGATCGTCAGCGTTGGGATCTGGCGACCTATGTCGCCAGTTTCAGCACCGATCCGGCGGCCGCGCAATCCGAAAAAACCTACAACATCGCCGACCTCGCCCGGCAGACGCCGGCCGAAGTGCTGGCTGCCGAAGGCCCGCAGGCAGCGGCGACATTCCGTGCCCAGCGCGCACAGCCGCCGCAGGTCAAGCGTGGTCCGGGGCAATTGCTCGATTACACCGCCGCGACGCTGGACAAAAGTATCGCTGCCTATCGTGGTGGCGATCACGATCAGGCGTACGACTTGTCGGTGGCGGCGTATCTGGAAGGTTTCGAGCTGGTCGAGAGCTCCCTCGATAACGTCGACGCCAACGTGCGCAAGGACACTGAAAAATCGCTGATGGCTTACCGCCAATCCTTGCAGGACGGCTTGCCGTTGGTCGAAGTCCAGCAGCGTCTGGACGCCGCCAAAGCCAAGTTGAAAGAGTCGGCCGGCCTGTTGGGCAGCGATGGCTTGAGTTGGTCGCTGAGTTACATCTCCGGTCTGCTGATTCTGCTGCGCGAAGGTCTTGAAGCCATCCTGGTGCTGGCGGCGATTCTCGCGTTCCTGCGTAATACCGGTCAGCAATCGGCAGTGCGCAGCGTTAATGTCGGCTGGGGCCTGGCCTTGGTCGCTGGCCTGGCGACCTGGGCGCTGGCGGCGTATGTGATCGATGTCAGCGGTTCGCAGCGCGAATTGCTGGAGGGCGCAACTGCGCTGTTTGCCAGCGTCATGGTGCTGTGGCTCGGCGTGTGGATGCACGACCGTCGTCACGCTGCGGCGTGGCAGGATTACATCAAGAGCAGCCTGGTGGGCGGCGGTGGGCGTTTTGGTTTTGCAACGCTGGCGTTTTTCTCGGTGTATCGCGAGTTGTTCGAAGTGATCCTGTTCTACGAAACGCTGTGGCTGCAGGCCGGCCCGGCGGGTCATAACGCCGTATTGGCGGGCGGTGCCACGGCGCTGGTGTTGCTGGTCGGTCTGGCGTGGGTGATTTTGCGCGGTTCGGCGAAGTTGCCGTTGTCGCTGTTCTTCAGCATCAACGCCGCTCTGCTCTGCGCGTTGTCGGTGGTGTTCGCCGGGCATGGCGTGAAGGCGTTGCAGGAAGCAGGCATTTTCGGCACGCGACCGGTGCAGTTTTTTGACTTCGATTGGCTGGGCATTCATGCCGATGCGTATTCACTGGGGGCGCAGGCCGTGGCGATTGTTGCGATTATTGTGCTGTATGGTCGCAGCAGGATCGCCGAGAAGCGTCGGGTGCAGGTTTCCTGAAGCATTCGCTGCGCTCACCATCGCGAGCAGGCTCGCTCACAGGATCGCGTATAACCTGTGGGAGCGAGCCTGCTCGCGATTTTTTTTGAGAGGTAAAACACAATGCGCGTATGGATTGATGCCGACGCCTGCCCTCGGGCGGCCAAGGATCTGGTGGTGAAGTTCGCCCTCAAGCGCCAGTTCGAAGTCGTGCTGGTGGCGGGGCAGCCGCAGATCAAACCGGGCCTCGCGCTGGTGAAACTGATCGTGGTGCCGAGCGGCCCTGATGCGGCCGACGATTACCTGGTGGAACACGCTGTGCCGGGTGAGCTGGTGATCTGCAGCGACGTACCGCTGGCCGACCGTTTGGTCAAGAAGGGCGTGTCAGCGCTCGACCCGCGCGGCAAGGAGTTCGATGCGCAGAACATGGGTGATCGTTTGGCGGTGCGCAATCTGTTCACTGATTTGCGTGAGCAGGGGCAAATGAGCGGCGGACCGGCGCCGTTTGGCGAGCGTGAGAAGCAGGCGTTCGCCAATGCGCTGGACCGGATTCTAACGCGGCTGACACGCAAATCCTGAATGGGCTCTATCCTGTGGCGAGGGAGCTTGCTCCCGCTGGGTTGCGAAGCGGCCCAAATACGATCCTTCAGGAAGACTGCGGCATCTGCTATTACGCCTGCTGCGCAGCCGAGCGGGAGCAAGCTCCCTCGCCACAATAGCTCCTCGAACTGGGTTACTCGTCGTTTTCGTGGGTGAGTTCGAGGACACGATCAACCAGTTTGTTGATGCCGGACGCCGCCTCGCTGATCGTCTGCGCCAGCATGTAGGCCGGTGTGCTCACCAGTTTGCGTGCCTTGTCCTCGACGATGTCAGTCACCGCGCACTCGGTATGAGTAGCCCCCATTTTGTTCATCGCTGCCGCCGTGTCGGCATCATTGCCGATGGTGCAGGTCACGCCCGGACCGTAGATTTTCGCCGCCAGGGCCGGCGAAATGCAGATCAACCCTACCGGTTTGCCGGCTTCGGCAAACGCTTCCGTCAATGCCAGTACTTCAGGTTGTACCGAGCAGCCGGCGCCTTCAATGGCAAAGTTCGACAGGTTTTTGGCCGAGCCGAAACCGCCTGGAACGATCAACGCATCGAAGTCTTCAACGCTCGCTTCCCGCAGGTCCTTGATGTTGCCCCGGGCAATCCGCGCCGATTCCACCAGCACATTGCGCGACTCCGGCATCTCTTCGCCGTTCAGGTGATTGATCACATGCAACTGGGCGATATTGGGCGCGAAGCACTGCACCTGGGCGCCACGCTGGTCCAGACGGAGCAGGGTGATCACGCTTTCGTGGATCTCGGCGCCGTCGTAGACGCCACAGCCGGAAAGGATCACTGCGACTTTTTTGCTCATGGTCTTTTCTCCTTGTTTATGGCGTTAAATGTCCACTAATTTGTCACTCGTTGCCATAGGGTTAATTCACGGCTACACCTAGGATCTGTCCTCTGGATTCTGATCAGGGCGCGTCATGGACTTCATTCTGTATGCGGTGCCGTTTTTCTTCGTGCTGATCGCTGCCGAGCTGTTGGCCGACCGTTGGCGCGGGGTCAGTAATTATCGGCTGGCCGACGCAATAAACAGCATCAGCACGGGCGTGTTGTCGACCACCACCGGCCTGCTGACCAAAGGTGTCGGCCTGGTCACCTACGCGTTCGCGCTCGAGCACCTGGCGCTGTTCGAACTGTCGGCTGACAGCGTCTGGGTCTGGGCTTTCGCCTTTGTGCTCTACGACTTTTGCTACTACTGGCTGCATCGCATGGGCCATGAACGCAATATCCTCTGGGCGGCGCATTCGGTGCATCACCAAAGCGAGGACTACAACCTCTCCACGGCGTTGCGCCAGACCAGCACCGGCTTCCTGTTGAGCTGGATCTTCTATCTGCCAATAGCCGTTCTCGGCGTGCCGTTGCTGGTGTTCATCAGCGTTGCGGCGCTGAACCTGCTGTATCAATTCTGGGTGCACACGCGGCACATTCCAAAGCTCGGCTGGTTCGAGTGGTTCTTCGTTACGCCATCCAATCATCGGGCCCACCATGCGCAGAACGCTCTCTACATGGATCGCAACTACGGCGGGGTGTTCATTATTTGGGACCGTCTATTTGGCTCGTTCCAGGAAGAGGACGATAACGAGCCGGTGATTTTCGGCGTGACTACGCCATTGGCGAGCTGGAATCCGCTATGGGCCAACGTGCAGTTTTATGCGCAGCTGTGGGCCGACGCGCGACGGGCGCAGAGCAAGTGGGACAAGCTGCGGATCTGGTTCATGCGCACCGGGTGGCGCCCGGCAGACGTCGCCGCCAAATACCCAATGAGCAAGCCAGACTTAAGCCTGTTCCGCAAATACGAGGTGCCGCTGGATTCACGTCAGCAGATTTATGTGCTGCTGCAGTTCTGCGTGTACATCGCGCTGGGCAGCTATCTGATGAATTTCGAGCAGCAGTTATCGACCAGTGCTTTAGTGCTTGGCTGGAGCGCGGTGGCGTTGGGGCTGTTCGTGCTGGGCGTGGCGCTGGAGAATCGCCCGTGGGCGTGGAAGCTTGAGTTGTTGCGGCTGGCATCGAACCTGCCAGTGGTGTGGCTCGCGCCATTGGCCGGGCTGTGGCCAGCCAGTGCGATCAGTTGGGTTGCGTTGCTCAGTTACAGCTTGCTCAGCGCAATCGGTCTCTACTGCTGCAGAAACCGTCTTACTCGATGGGCGTCGTAGGCCCGGCGGACTTGGCCTGTTCGGCTTTCAACGCCTGCTCGTCTGCGTAGATTTTCTTCGCCAGACGGGCATTCTTGAAACGTCGACGCAGCCACAGGCCCACGCCGAGCACGAGCAGCGCGCCGAGTACCCACAATTCGTATTTCTTCACGCTGCCGAGCATGCCTTCCAGCACCGCGCCGAAATGATAGGCGGCAGCGGCCAGTGCGCAGGCCCAGATCGCAGCGCCAATGCCGTTAAGCAGCAGATAACGTGCTGGTGGATAACCCGACAAGCCAATCGCCACTGGCATGACGGTGCGTAATCCATAAACGAAGCGGAAGCTCAGCACCCAGATGTCCGGATGCCGGCGGATATGTTCAAGTGCCCGGTCACCCATCAATTGCCAGCGAGGTTTGCGCGCCAGAAGCTTGCGGCCGTGCTTGCGTCCCAGGAAATACCACAATTGGTCACCGGCATAACTGCCGCAGAACGCCACAATCGCGACGATCTTGATGTCCATGTAACCGCGGAACGCAAGAAAGCCTGCGAGCACCAGGATGGTTTCGCCTTCAAAGAAGGTGCCGAGAAACAGGGCGAAATACCCGAATTCCTGAAGAAATTGCTGGAGCATTGTCTGGGTGCTGGCGAAATGAACGCGCAGCCTAACCCTTCAGGCACATTCATGAAAGTGTCCAAATGCGTCTCGACGTGAAGAATTCCTACAAGGACAATGGAAAGCGCCTACCTGTCATAGGGGTGCACATAACTGTAATACCACCGTCATAATGGCCGCTTATAACTGTCACGCTCGCCCGTCAGCGCGGGCTCAGGAGTCTGCCGTGAGCTTTACCCCTGCCAACCGTCTGTTCCCCGCCACCCGATTGCGCCGCAACCGTCGTGATGATTTCTCGCGTCGACTGGTCCGTGAAAGCGTGTTGACCGTCGATGACCTGATCCTGCCGGTGTTCGTGCTCGACGGCGAAAACCGTCGCGAGGCGGTGGCCTCGATGCCGGGTGTCGAGCGTTTGACCATCGACCTGCTGCTTGAAGAAGCGGCAAAGTGGGTCGAGCTGGGGATTCCGGCGCTGGCACTGTTCCCGGTGACCCCGCCAGAGCTCAAGTCGCTGGATGCGGCCGAAGCCTGGAACCCTGACGGTATTGCCCAACGCGCCACGCGTGCGTTGCGTGCGCGCTTCCCTGAACTGGGGGTGATCACCGACGTGGCCCTCGACCCGTTCACCACCCACGGCCAGGACGGTATCCTCGACGACGAAGGCTACGTGCAGAATGACATTACCGTCGATGCACTGGTTCGACAGGCGCTGTCCCATGCTGCCGCCGGTGCCCAGGTCGTCGCGCCCTCGGACATGATGGACGGTCGCATCCAGGCGATCCGCGAAGCCCTTGAACTGGCCGATCACGTCAATGTGCGGATCATGGCCTACTCGGCCAAATACGCCAGCGCCTATTACGGCCCGTTCCGCGATGCGGTGGGGTCGGCGTCGAACCTGGGCAAGGCCAACAAGGCCTCGTACCAGATGGACCCGGCCAACAGCAACGAAGCCCTGCATGAGGTGGCGGCCGACTTGTCAGAAGGCGCGGACATGGTCATGGTCAAACCGGGCATGCCTTACCTGGACATCCTTTACCGCGTCAAAGAAGAATTCAAAGTCCCGACTTTTGTTTATCAAGTCAGCGGCGAATACGCCATGCACATGGCGGCAATCCAGAATGGCTGGTTGAGCGAAGGGGTTATCCTTGAATCCCTGACCGCTTTTAAACGTGCAGGCGCTGACGGCATCCTGACTTACTTTGCCGCCCGTGCTGCTCAACTGTTACGAGAGCAACAATAGCCCTCCCAGGAACATTCCATGAATACCGAAGGCCTCACTGAAGTTGCCGTAAAAGAAGCTCTGCCGGTGGTCGAGCAAGTCGTCGAAACCCCGCCGGAACTGGAGCCAGCTCCACCCGCGATCGTGGCCGAAACGACGGCGGCGCCAGCGATTGCCACCCCCGGCCTGGATGACAGCAGCCTGTACATCCATCGCGAGCTCTCGCAATTGCAGTTCAACATCCGCGTGCTGGAACAGGCGCTGGATGAGTCCTACCCGTTGCTTGAGCGGCTGAAGTTTCTGCTGATCTTCTCCAGTAACCTCGACGAGTTCTTCGAAATTCGCGTGGCCGGCCTCAAGAAGCAGATCACTTTCGCCCGCGAACAGGCCGGCGCCGATGGTCTGCAGCCGCATCAGGCGTTGGCGCGCATCAGCGAACTGGTGCACGGCCACGTCGACCGTCAATACGCGATCCTCAACGACATTCTGTTGCCGGAACTGGAAAAACATCAGGTCCGCTTCATCCGTCGGCGTCACTGGACCACCAAGATCAAAACCTGGGTGCGCCGTTATTTCCGCGACGAGATCGCGCCGATCATCACCCCGATCGGCCTCGACCCGACGCACCCGTTCCCGTTGCTGGTGAACAAGAGCCTGAACTTTATCGTCGAGCTGGAAGGTATCGACGCCTTCGGTCGCGATTCCGGTCTGGCGATCATTCCGGCACCACGCCTGCTGCCTCGGGTCATCAAGGTCCCGGAAGAAGTCGGCGGGGCCGGCGACAACTACGTGTTCCTGTCGTCGATGATCCACGCACACGCCGATGACTTGTTCCAGGGCATGAAGGTCAAGGGCTGCTACCAGTTCCGTCTGACCCGAAATGCCGACCTGGCGCTGGATTCCGAGGACGTCGAAGACCTGGCCCGCGCGTTGCGCGGTGAACTGTTCTCCCGTCGTTACGGCGACGCGGTCCGTCTGGAAGTGGCCGACACCTGCCCGAAACAGCTCTCCGACTACCTGCTCAAGCAGTTCAACTTGCACGAGTCCGAGCTCTACCAGGTCAACGGCCCGGTCAACCTGACCCGTCTGTTCAGCATCACCGGCCTCGACAGCCAGCGCGAGTTGCAATACCTGCCATTCACGCCGCAGATCCCGAAATTACTGCAAAACAGCGAGAACATCTTCAGCGTGATCAGCAAGCAGGACATCTTGCTGCTGCACCCCTTCGAGTCGTTCACCCCGGTGGTCGACCTGCTGCGTCAGGCAGCGAAAGACCCGCATGTATTGGCGGTTCGTCAGACCCTGTACCGCTCCGGCGCCAACTCGGAAATTGTCGATGCGCTGGTCGATGCCGCGCGCAACGGCAAGGAAGTCACGGCGGTGATCGAGTTGCGTGCGCGGTTCGACGAAGAGTCCAACCTGCAACTGGCCAGCCGCCTGCAAGCGGCCGGTGCGGTAGTGATCTACGGCGTGGTCGGTTTCAAGACGCACGCCAAGATGATGCTGATCCTGCGTCGCGAGGCGGGCGAAATCGTTCGTTACGCGCACTTGGGGACGGGTAACTATCACGCCGCCAACGCCCGTCTGTACACCGACTACAGCCTGCTGACGTCCGACGATGCCTTGTGCGAAGACGTCGGCAAACTGTTCAGCCAGTTGATCGGCATGGGTAAAACCCTGCGGATGAAGAAGCTGCTGCACGCGCCGTTCACACTGAAGAAAGGCATGCTCGACATGATTGCCCGCGAGACGCAGTTCGCACTCGACGGCAAACCGGCGCACATCATTGCCAAGTTCAACTCATTGACTGACCCGAAAGTCATTCGTGCGTTGTACAAGGCCAGCCAGTCCGGTGTGCGCATCGATCTGGTGGTGCGCGGCATGTGCTGCCTGCGTCCGGGCATTGCCGGGGTATCGCACAACATTCACGTGCGCTCGATCATCGGCCGCTTCCTTGAGCACACGCGGGTGTTCTACTTCCTCAATGGCGGCGAGGAGCAGATGTTCCTTTCCAGCGCCGACTGGATGGAGCGCAACCTCGACAAGCGCGTCGAGACTTGCTTCCCGGTCGAGGGCAAGAAGCTGATCATGCGGGTCAAGAAGGAGCTGGAGCTTTATCTGACCGACAACACCCATAGCTGGAGCCTGCAGGCGGACGGTCGTTACATCCGCAACACGCCAACCGGCAACCAGAACCCGCGCAGTGCGCAGGCGACGCTGCTGGAGCGCTTGGGCAGCCCGATTCTGGCCGTGCGTTAACCCTCACGGGGGCATAAAAAATGGCGATCCCTGCGGATCGCCATTTTTTTTGCCAGATGGAAAACCGTGGCGAGGGAGCTTGCTCCCGCTGGACTGCGCAGCAGGCCTTTTTTGGGGCCGCTTCGCAGCCCAGCGGGAGCAAGCTCCCTCGCCACAGTGCTTAACGCACGTTAAGGTTAAAGCCCACCCGCGTCAGCCAGTCCGCTTCCAGGGCGAAATCGGCCTGGGTCAGCTGGTTTTCGTTCAGCCAGTTGTCAGGGAACAGCACATCCAGGCTGTCGCCACTGGCGCGCAGGGTCACCTGAGGCATTTCCTGGGTGCCGCGGATGTGATGGAACAGGATCGCAAAGCGCAGCAGCACGCACAGGCGGATCAGCTTGATGCCGTCGTCGCCGAAGTCGGCAAACTTGTCCCGGGGAATATTGCGGCGGTGGCCCCGCACCAGCAGCGCGAGCATTTGCTGGTCTTCGCGGGAAAACCCGGCGAGGTCCGAGTGCTCGATCAGGTATGCGCCGTGCTTGTGGTAGTGATAGTGGGCGATGTCCAGACCCACTTCGTGGACCTTGGCGGCCCAGCCGAGCAGTTCGCGCCAGACACCGTCGTCCAGGTCCCAGTCCTGCGCCACTTGATCGAAGGCGTGCAAGGCTTTGCGTTCAACGCGCGCGGCCTGCTCAAGATCGACGTGATAACGCTCCATCAGTGAGCTGAGGGTGCGCTCACGGACGTCTTCGTGGTGGTGACGGCCCAACAGGTCGTAGAGTACGCCTTCGCGCAGCGCGCCCTCGCAGTGGTCCATGCGTTGCAATTCGAGTGCATCGAAGATGGCTTCGAGAATGGCCAGGCCGGCCGGGAAAATCGCCCGGCGGTCAGGCTTGATCCCTTCGAAATCAATCTTCTCTACATCACCCAGCTTGAACAGCTTGCGCTTGAGCCACGACAGCCCTTCGGCATTGACCTCACCGGTGCCGTGCCCGCCGGCCTTCAGCGCCAGGCCGATGGCGCGGATGGTGCCCGAGGAGCCGATGGCTTCATCCCAGGTCAGCCGATGCAGGGCGTGCTCGATGCTCATGATCTCCAGCCGCGCCGCCGTATAAGCCTGGGCGTAGCGGGCCGGGGTGATTTTGCCGTCCTTGAAATAACGCTGGGTGAAGCTGACGCAGCCCATTTGCAGGCTTTCGCGCAGCAGCGGCTCGAAGCGCTGGCCGATGATGAACTCGGTGCTGCCGCCGCCGATGTCGGCTACCAGGCGCTTGCCCGGCGTGTCGGCGAGGGTGTGCGAGACGCCGAGATAGATCAGGCGCGCTTCTTCACGACCGGAAATGACTTCCACCGTGTGCCCGAGGATTTCTTCAGCGCGGTGGATGAACTCGTTGCGGTTGCGCGCTTCACGCAGGGCGTTGGTGCCAACGATCCGCACGGCGCCCAGCGGCATACCGTTGATCAGTTGGGCAAACCGCTTGAGGCAATCGAGCCCGCGTTGCATGGATTCTTCGTTGAGCTGGCGTTCATCGTTGATGCCGGCGGCCAGCTGAACCTTTTCCCCGAGGCGTTCGAGGATGCGGATTTCGCCGTTCTGGGCCTTGGCCACCACCATGTGAAAGCTGTTGGAGCCCAGGTCGATTGCGGCGATCAGGGACAGATTCTTGGCTTGGAATTGCGGCATGGTCAGGGAGTCTCGGTCGATAACCTCGACATCGTGCCACGATCATACGCTGACGCCAACGCGCATCCTTCAAAGCAATGATCCCACGCTGTTCCTGTGGCGAGGGAGCTTGCTCCCGCTGGGCTGCGAAGCAGGCCCTCTTTTGAGGTGCTCCGCGCCCCAGCGGGAGCAAGCTCCCTCGCCACAAAAAGCTCCAGGCCATTGCGGGTTAAGCGCCGGCCTCAACCGTCCCAATAAAATTCGCCAGCTCCGCCGTCTGCGGCCGCGCGAACAGCACCTTTGGGTCGCCTACCTCATGGACCTTGCCCTGATGCATGAATACCAACTTGTCCCCAACCTCCCGCGCAAAGCGCATTTCGTGGGTGACCATGATCAGCGTCATGCCTTCTTTGGCCAGTTGGCGAACCACGCTCAGCACCTCGTTGACCAATTCCGGGTCCAGCGCCGAAGTGATCTCGTCGCACAGCAACACCTTCGGCGACATCGCCAGCGCGCGGGCAATCGCCACGCGTTGTTGCTGCCCACCAGAGAGACGATCGGGAAAAGCATCAAACTTCTCCCCCAGCCCCACACGCTCGAGCATCTCTCGCGCCAGTTCTGCAGCCCGGGCCTTGGGCACCTTCTGTACCACTTGTGGCGCGAGCATCACGTTTTCACCGACGGTCAGGTGTGGGAACAGATTGAATTGCTGGAACACCATCCCGACTTTCTGGCGCAAGGTGCGCAGGTCGGCGCGGGCGGCATCGAGGTATTCGCCGTCGACTTCGATCACGCCATCGTTGATCGACTCCAGACCGTTGAGTGTGCGCAACAAGGTGGATTTGCCCGAGCCACTGCGGCCGATGATCGCCACGACCTGGCCTTCCTCGACACTCAGGTCGATGCCTTTGAGCACATGGTGATCGCCGTAGTACTTATGCAGGGCGGAAATTCTAAGCAGCGGCATGCAGTCTCCTTTCCAGGTAGCGCGCACTGAGCGACAAGGGGTAGCAAAGCAGGAAGTAGCCGAGGGCAACGAGGCCGTAGACCATGAACGGTTCAAAAGTCGCGTTGGCGAGCATGCTGCCGGTCTTGGTCAGCTCGGTGAAACCGATAATTGAAGTGACGGCGGTGCCTTTGACCACTTGCACCGAAAAGCCCACGGTCGGTGCCACGGCGATGCGCAAGGCTTGCGGCAGGATCACGTAGCGCAGTTGCTCCAGCGGATTGAGCGCCAGGCTCGACGACGCTTCCCACTGGCCGTGCGGGATCGACTCGACGCAGCCGCGCCAGATCTCCGCCAGATAAGCGCTGGTAAACAGCGTCAGGGCAACCGCCGCTGCCATCCACGGCGAAATTTCTATGCCGGCCAACGCCACGCCGAAGAACACCAGAAACAGCTGCATCAGCAACGGCGTGCCCTGAAACAGTTCGATGTAGGTTCGGGCGACGTTGCGCGGCAAGGCTTTTTGCGAAATGCGCATAACCATGATCAGCAAGCCGATCAGCCCGCCGCCGATAAACGCCACCAGCGACAATGCCAGCGTCCACTGCAGGCCCGTGAGCAGGTTGCGCAGGACGTCCCAGAACGTGAAATCGCTCATTGGCTGCTCCGGGCGATGTAACGACGGCCGATCCAGTTCAGCAACTGGCGGATCATCAGCGCCATGCACAAATAGACCAGCGTGGTCAGGGCGTAGGTTTCAAACGCGCGAAAGTTGCGCGACTGAATGAAGTTGGCCGCGAAGCTCAGCTCTTCCGTGGCGATCTGCGAGCAGACCGCCGAGCCGAGCATGACGATGATGATCTGGCTGCTCAACGCCGGCCACACTTTGCCCAGCGCCGGCAACAGGACCACGTGGCGGAAGGTTTCAAGGCGAGTCATCGCCAGCGCGGCAGCCGCTTCGAGCTGACCGCGCGGGATCGCTTGAACGCCCGCGCGAATGATTTCGGTCGAGTACGCGCCGAGGTTGATCACCATCGCCAGCACTGCAGCCTGCCATTCGGAAATCTGCACGCCCAGGGACGGTAACCCGAAGAAGATGAAAAACAACTGCACCAGGAACGGCGTGTTGCGGATCAGCTCGACATAGACCCCGAATATCGCCGCGAAGGGGCGAATGTTCCACGCCCGCACCAGTGCGCCAACAATGCCCAGGCCCACGCCAAATACTGCGCCGATGGCCGTCAGTTCAAGGGTGAACAGCGCACCGCGCAGAAGCAGATCGGTGTTCTGTACCACCGGTAGAAAATCGAACTGATAAGCCATGGTCTCCCTCCCTCCCGGCGATCACAAATCCGCCGGCAGCGGCTCTTTCAGCCAGGTTTGCGAGTTCTTCTCCAGTGCGCCGTCGGTCTTGGCGGTGGCGAGGATCTGGTTGACCTTGCCCAACAGCGCCGGCTCGTTTTTATTCACGCCGACGTAAACAGGTGAGTCCTTGAGCTTCACTTTCAGCGCTGGCACGCGCTTTGGATTTTTCTCGGTGATCGCCACCATCACCACGTTGCCGCTGGCGATCAGGTCGACCTGACCGGCGATATAGGCGGCGATGGTCGAGTTGTTGTCTTCGAAGCGCTTGATGGTCACGCCTTCGGGCGCCACTTTGCTCAGCTCGATGTCTTCGATGGAGCCGCGGGTTACGCTGATGGTTTTGCCTTTGAGGTCATCGAGGCTTTTGATATTGGCATCTGGCGGGCCGAATACCGCGAGGTAGAACGGGGCGTAGGCGCTGGAGAAATCGATGACTTTCTCGCGTTCGGCATTTTTGCCCAGGCTGGATATCACCAGATCGACCTTGCCGGTGGTCAGGAACGGGATGCGGTTGGTGCTGTTGACCGGGGTCAGTTCGAGTTTGACCTTGAGTTGGTCGGCCAGCAGCTTGGCCGTGTCGATATCGAGGCCACGTGGCTTCATGTCCGGGCCGACCGAGCCGAACGGCGGGAAATCCTGCGGCACCGCGACTTTGAGCACGCCGCGCTTGACCACGTCCTCCAGACCATCGGCGTGAGCGGGCGCCTGGCTCAGCATCAGGCTGGCGAACAGGGTGGCGAGGAGGGCGCTGTAGCGCTGGGTCATGGCGGAACTCCGAATCGGCTGATAATTGATGGCTGCGATTCGATAGAGCACGGGCTGTGCCAACAGCGGTTTTACCTGCTCCGAGCTGCAGTTTTACTGGGCTTGCGCGCGAATACCGTTCAGGAAAATCGAAGAGGGGCGTGCACCCTGATAGTGCATCGTCCTGCAAGCAGTCCCGGCTGTGCGCAAATTGAGCTATACCCAAACTCATCCGCCACCATAGCGAGACTCAATCATCTGCGGCTTCCTGAACCGGGGAAGGGCGGCTATGATGGGCCACGTTTTTTTGCTTACAACCTGGAGACTTCCATGAGCAGCGATCTTATCAAACACGTTAGCGACGCTAGCTTCGAGGCCGATGTACTCAAGGCCGAAGGCGCTGTACTGGTCGACTACTGGGCTGAATGGTGCGGCCCTTGCAAAATGATCGCTCCTGTCCTGGACGAGATTGCCGAGACTTACAAAGGCAAGCTGACCATTGCCAAACTGAACATCGACGAAAATCAGGAAACCCCGGCCAAGCACGGCGTGCGTGGTATCCCGACGCTGATGCTGTTCAAGAACGGCAACGTTGAAGCGACCAAGGTCGGCGCACTGTCGAAGTCGCAACTGGCTGCTTTCCTCGACGCCAACATCTAAGCGTTGACGTAAAGTGTCCGAAAAAAGGCCCCGCATATTGCGGGGCTTTTTCGTTATCCAGGGCTAGACGCTCCGAAACTCAGGTGGTACATTCGGCCCCGCACTGGTTTCTCCAATGCCCCCTGCTAGCCGTCGCCGACGCACTCCTTTTCGAATTAGTTCGCGATCCTGTCGCCTTCTCTGCGGCGCGGCCTCATTAAGCCAAAAGCTTAATTTCCCCCCTCCATAAATGATTACGTCATTCCTATATGAATCTGACTGAACTCAAGCAAAAGCCGATTACCGAACTGCTCGAATTGGCCGAACAGATGGGCATAGAAAATATGGCCCGTTCGCGCAAGCAGGACGTGATTTTCTCCCTGCTCAAGAAGCACGCGAAAAGCGGCGAGGAAATCTCCGGTGATGGCGTGCTGGAGATTCTCCAGGACGGCTTCGGCTTCCTCCGCTCCGCTGACGCTTCCTATCTGGCCGGCCCCGATGACATCTACGTCTCGCCGAGCCAGATCCGTCGCTTCAACTTGCGCACCGGTGACACCATCGTTGGCAAGATCCGCCCTCCCAAGGAAGGCGAGCGTTATTTCGCACTGCTCAAGGTCGACACGATCAACTACGATCGTCCCGAGAACGCGAAAAACAAGATTCTCTTCGAGAACCTGACCCCGCTGTTCCCGACCGTGCGCATGAAGATGGAAGCCGGCAACGGTTCCACCGAAGACCTGACCGGTCGTGTCATCGACCTGTGCGCCCCGATCGGCAAAGGCCAGCGAGGTCTGATCGTTGCTCCGCCGAAAGCTGGCAAAACGATCATGCTGCAGAACATTGCTGCAAACATCGCGCGTAACAATCCTGAAGTTCACCTGATCGTTCTGCTGATCGACGAGCGTCCGGAAGAAGTAACCGAAATGCAGCGCACCGTGCGCGGTGAAGTGGTTGCCTCGACGTTCGACGAGCCGCCAACCCGCCACGTGCAGGTTGCCGAAATGGTGATCGAGAAGGCCAAGCGCCTTGTTGAACACAAGAAAGACGTGGTGATCCTGCTCGACTCCATCACCCGTCTGGCTCGCGCCTACAACACCGTGATCCCGAGCTCCGGCAAAGTGCTCACCGGTGGTGTCGATGCCCACGCCCTGGAGAAACCGAAACGTTTCTTCGGTGCTGCGCGGAACATCGAAGAAGGCGGCTCGCTGACCATTATTGCCACCGCGCTGGTTGAAACCGGCTCGAAGATGGACGAAGTGATCTACGAGGAATTCAAAGGCACCGGCAACATGGAGCTGCCTCTGGATCGCCGCATCGCCGAAAAACGCGTCTTCCCGGCTATCAACATCAACCGTTCCGGCACTCGCCGCGAAGAGTTGCTGACCGCCGACGACGAGTTGCAACGCATGTGGATCCTGCGCAAGCTGCTGCACCCGATGGATGAAATCGCCGCCATCGAGTTCCTGGTCGACAAACTGAAGACGACCAAGACCAACGACGAGTTCTTCTTGTCGATGAAGCGCAAGTAAGACGAAATACGCTTCAAAAAAAGCGCCCCTCACAGGGCGCTTTTTTTTCATGAAATATTTATGTTTCCCGTTACAACTTTCGCGCCGCGCGATCATCTGTCGGACACCGGCAGCGCCCGATTGAGCCCGTTGTTTGCGCCGGTGCTGCTGGGCACAAATCACAATTGATCACTGCTGCGCTCTGACGGGCTGCTGTTTGGCCGTCAGAGCAGGTAGGATGTACGCCTATTTTCGGGGTGGCATCTTCAATGAAATTCAAGGACCTTCGGGATTTCGTGCAGCAACTTGAGCAGCGCGGAGAATTGAAACGCATCCAGATTCCCGTGTCTCCAGTGCTGGAGATGACGGAAGTCTGCGACCGCACGCTGCGCGCCAAAGGCCCGGCACTGCTGTTCGAAAACCCGACCGGCTATGACATTCCGGTGCTCGGCAACCTGTTTGGCACCCCCGAGCGAGTGGCCATGGGCATGGGCGCCGAAGCGGTCAGCGAGCTGCGTGAAATCGGCAAACTGCTGGCATTCCTCAAGGAGCCCGAGCCACCGAAAGGGTTGAAGGACGCCTGGTCGAAGCTGCCGATCTTCCGCAAGATCATCGCCATGGCGCCAAAAGTGGTCAAAGACGCGGTCTGCCAGGAAGTGGTCATCGAAGGCGACGACGTCGACCTGGCGATGCTGCCGGTGCAGACCTGCTGGCCCGGCGACGTCGGTCCGCTGATCACCTGGGGCCTGACCGTCACCAAAGGTCCGAACAAGGATCGCCAGAACCTCGGCATCTATCGCCAGCAAGTAATCGGCCGCAACAAGGTCATCATGCGTTGGTTGAGCCACCGTGGTGGCGCGCTGGATTTCCGCGAGTGGTGCGAGAAGCATCCAGGCCAGCCGTTTCCGGTGTCCGTTGCACTTGGCGCCGACCCGGCAACGATTCTCGGCGCCGTCACGCCGGTGCCGGACAGCCTCTCCGAATACGCCTTCGCCGGCTTGCTGCGGGGCAATCGCACCGAGCTGGTGAAATGCCGCGGCAACGACCTGCAAGTGCCGGCCACTGCCGAGATCATCCTCGAAGGCGTGATCCATCCGGGCGAGATGGCCGACGAAGGTCCGTACGGAGACCATACCGGTTACTACAACGAAGTTGACAGCTTCCCGGTGTTCACCGTCGAGCGCATCACTCACCGGATCAAGCCGATCTACCACAGCACTTACACCGGCCGTCCGCCGGATGAGCCGGCAATTCTCGGCGTGGCTTTGAACGAAGTGTTCGTGCCGATCCTGCAGAAGCAGTTCCCGGAAATCACCGACTTCTACTTGCCTCCAGAAGGTTGCTCGTACCGCATGGCCATCGTGACCATGAAAAAGTCGTATCCCGGCCATGCCAAGCGGGTAATGCTGGGTGTCTGGTCGTTTTTGCGACAGTTCATGTACACCAAGTTCGTTATTGTCACTGACGACGATATCAACGCGCGGGACTGGAATGACGTGGTGTGGGCGATCACTACGCGCATGGACCCCAAACGCGACACGGT
Organism: Pseudomonas sp. TMB3-21; assembly: GCF_054898145.1. Taxonomy (NCBI): domain Bacteria; kingdom Pseudomonadati; phylum Pseudomonadota; class Gammaproteobacteria; order Pseudomonadales; family Pseudomonadaceae; genus Pseudomonas; species Pseudomonas sp. TMB3-21. Next base: position 1,815,445 of record NZ_CM142718.1, read on the forward strand.
GATGATCGACAACACGCCGATCGACTACCTCGACTTCGCCTCGCCTGTGTCCGGTCTGGGCTCGAAAATGGGCCTGGATGCCACGCATAAATGGCCGGGCGAAACCACGCGCGAATGGGGCCGGGTCATCGTCAAGGACGAAGCCGTTACCCGTCGGATCGATGACATCTGGAATCAGTTAGGAATAGATTGATGCGCGTAACCTTGCAGCCCTCCGGTGCAGTGCTTGAAATCGAACCGGGCGAGCGGATTCTCGATGGCGCACGCCGTCTGGGCTACGACTGCCCGCAAAGCTGCCGCAACGGCAATTGCCATGTGTGCGCGGCGCTGCTGGTCGAAGGGCGGGTCGAGCAGTCCGGCACTGTGCGCGACCATGGCGAGTTCTACACGTGCATCGCAGAGCCACTGGAAGATTGCATCGTGCTGTGGGATGGCGTGCTCTCACTGGGAGAGTTGCCGGTGCGCGGCCTGTCGTGTCAGGTCATTGAGTGCAGAGACGTCGGTGGCGACACGTTCCGTGTGCATCTGCGAGCCCCGGCCGGCAAGCCGCCGCGTTATCACGCCGGCCAGTACCTGATGATCGAACGAGAGAATGGCGAGAAGTCTGCCTTCTCCCTCGCCTCGGCACCGCACTCGGGGCGCGATCTGGAGATTCATGTGCTGGCGCGCGAAAGCAGTGCGCTGAACCTGATCGAACAGCTCCAGCGCAATTCATTGGTGCGCATCGAGATGCCTTTCGGCGATACCCACCTGGCGGAATTGCCAGACGGTCCTCTGGTGCTGATTGCAGCAGGAACCGGCATGGGCCAGGTCCACGGCCTGATCGAACATTGCCGCGCTGCAGGCTTCAAGCATCCGGTGCACTTGTACTGGGGCGTGCGCCGTCCTGAGGATTTCTACGAGATCGAACATTGGGACGAATGGCTGAAGTTGCCCAATCTGTTCCTGCACAAAGTCGTCAGTGACCAATGCGGCTGGCAAGGCCGCTGCGGTATGTTGCACCAGGCAGTGTGCGAAGATTTCCCTGACCTGAAAGCGTTGCATGTCTACGCCAGTGGTTCCCCGGCGATGGTCTACGGCACGCTGGACGCGCTGGTCGACGCGGGGATGGATGCCCATCAGATGCGCGCTGATGTTTTTGCGTATGCGCCTCGCTCTTGAGCCTCGCTCTTGATTCTAGATCCCTGTGGGAGCGAGCCTGCTCGCGATGGACTCGAGAGCGACGCAGTTATCCTGACTTCCCGCGTAATCGTTGACGATCATCGCGAGCAAGCTTGCTCCTACAGGCATATAACTCCCCATATAGCCGATCGGTATTTATAGAATATTATAAATACCGGTAGGTTATATCTCTCTCAGGCATTAATTAAATAACTGTGCCATGGCACTTAAATTGCCTGAAACATATGTGCCTTATTGTTTCAGCGGTGCGTTCTATTAAGTAATTCATTATTCGCGGGGAGCTGAACGCTAATCGCCATGAGCGCTATTGAATCGTCTTTGTTGAATCTGGCTTACCCTCCGCGGCTCGATCTGGGGCCGCAGCTTACGCACGAACAATTGCTCGGTTCCATGCAGTCGACCATGGCTCGCCACAAAGGTGGGCCGGTCTGGCTCTTCGCATACGGCTCACTGATCTGGCGTCCTGAATGCGCGGCTGTAGAGCGGATGCGCGGACGGGTGCATGGCTACCATCGCGGTTTGTACCTGTGGTCCCACGAACATCGCGGCACGCCGGAAGTGCCGGGGCTTGTCTTTGGTCTGGATCGCGGCGGCTCATGCAGCGGGTTCGCTTATCGCCTGCCTGAAGAACAACTCGACGCATCGCTTTACGCACTGTGGCAACGCGAAATGCCGTTCCCGTCTTATCGTCCACACTGGCTCAACTGCCGTCTCGAAGATGGCAGCCAGGTTCAGGCGTTGGGATTTGTCCTGGAGCGGCATCTGCCCAGCTATGCCGGCAACCTGCCGGATCATGTTCTGAGTCACGTATTCGAAAACGCTTGCGGGCGTTACGGCACCACTCGCGATTATGTCGAGCAGACCGCCAACGCCCTGCGTAGCCACGCCATGCCAGACCGGAATCTGGAGGCGCGGCTCAAGCGCTGCAAATCACAGGTCGATCAGGCAACCGCTTCCCGGCTCTGACTGGCGACTTGCTTGTGCCACAGGGTTGGCGCAAGAAACGCCATCGCCAGCAGACACGCCCCGATCAGCAGCACGAAACCGCCATCCCAGCCGAAGTGGTCCACGGTGTAGCCCATGGCCGCACTGGCCGCGACCGATCCGCCCAGATAACCGAACAGGCCCGTGAAACCCGCAGCAGTGCCGGCGGCTTTCTTCGGCGCCAGTTCCAGTGCCTGCAAACCGATCAGCATCACCGGGCCGTAGATCAGGAAGCCGATCGAAACCAGTGCGATCATGTCGACCGTCGGGTTGCCGGCCGGGTTGAGCCAGTAGACCAGCGTTGCCACGGTCACAAGCGCCATGAACACCATGCCGGTCAGGCCACGGTTGCCGCGGAAGATCTTGTCCGACATCCAGCCGCACAGCAGCGTCCCCGGAATACCCGCCCACTCGTAGAAAAAGTACGCCCACGAGGTTTTGTCAACGGTGAAGCCCTTGGCTTCCTTGAGGTACGTCGGTGCCCAGTCCAGCACGCCGTAGCGCAGCAGATAGACGAAGACGTTGGCAAGGGCGATGTACCAGAGCATTTTGTTGCGCAGCACGTATTTGACGAAGATTTCCTTGGCGCTGAATTCTTCTTCGTGACTGGCGTCGTAGCCTTCCGGGTAATCGTTCTTGTACTTCTCGATCGGCGGCAGGCCGACCGATTGTGGCGTGTCGCGCATGGTCACGAAGGCAAACACCGCCACCACCATTGCTACGGACGCGGGCACATAAAACGCCGCGTGCCAGTCATTGAACAGGCCCATGCCGAGTAGAAACAACGGACCGATCAGGCCACCGCCAACGTTATGCGCCACGTTCCACAATGACACCACGCCGCCGCGTTCCTTCTGCGACCACCAGTGAACCATGGTCCGCCCACTCGGTGGCCAGCCCATGCCCTGCGCCCAGCCGTTGATAAGCAGCAGGATGAACATGATGGTCACGCTGGACGTCGCCCAAGGCGCGAAGCCGAATATGAACATCACACCGGCGGAAACCAGCAAACCGAAAGGCAGGAAGAATCGCGGGTTGGAGCGGTCGGACACGATGCCCATCAGGAACTTGGACAAGCCGTAAGCAATCGCGATTGCCGACAGCGCCAAGCCCAGCTCGCCGCGGGTGTATCCCTCTTCGATCAGGTACGGCATGGCCAGCGAGAAGTTTTTGCGCAGCAGGTAATACCCGGCGTAGCCAATGAATATCCCGGCGAAGATCTGCCAGCGAAGGCGTCGGTAGGTGTTGTCTATTTTTTCTTCAGGCAGAGGAGCCTGATGTGCGGCAGGTCGAAAGAAAGCAAACATTCAGAAGCTCCAGATTTCTTGTTATGGCTGCGGATGCGAATGTTACAGTTTCGTTACCGAAAATAGCACTGGTTCGCATCGACCAAACAGCGGAAATTATGGAGATTGCATGTTCGTTTAAGAACATGTCGCTGAGGCGTAAGTGAAGGACGTTGTGGGAAAGCTATCCGATGGCCCCTCATAGCGTTGTAGCAGCTGGCGTAGCCTGCGTCGGGTTGCGAAGCGACACCGCTTTCAGGCCAGCCTCGCAACCGAACGCAGCCTCCGGTAGCTGCTACAAGTCATGTGTTGGACTGCTTATCTAACCTGTACAACGACTTTGCCAACAGCTTTGCGCTGCCCAAGATCATTGATCGCCTGCGCCGCTTCGCTCAGCGGATACACCTGCGACACCAGTGGTTTCAACTTGCCCTCAGCGAACCAGCCAAACAACTGCTGGAAATTCGCCGCGTTGTCCTGCGGCTGGCGCTGGGCGAAGGAGCCCCAGAAGACGCCGATCACCGCTGCGCCTTTGAGCAGGGCGAGATTCACTGGCAGTTCCGGGATGCGTCCGCTGGCGAAGCCGACCACCAGCAAGCGGCCGTTCCAGGCGATGGCGCGAATGGCTTGGTCAAAGAGGTCGCCGCCGACCGGGTCGTAAATTACGTCAGCGCCTTGGCCGTCGGTCAGGCGTTTGATTTCGTCCTTGAGGTTGGTTTCGCTGTAGTTGATCAGTTCATCGGCACCGGCTGCCTTGGCCACGGCGAGTTTCTCGGCGCTGCTGGCGGCGGCGATCACGCGGGCGCCCATGGCTTTGCCGATTTCCACCGCAGCCAGGCCGACACCACCGGATGCGCCGAGCACCAGCAGGGTCTCACCGGGTTGCAGATTGCCGCGTTGCTTGAGCGCGTGCATCGACGTGCCGTAAGTCATGCTGAAAGCGGCGGCGGTGTTGAAGTCCATCGAGGGTGGAATCGGCAGCACGTTGTAACCGGGCACGGCGACTTGCTCGGCAAAACTGCCCCAGCCGGTCAGGGCCATGACTCGATCACCGACTTTGAGGTGACTGACTTTCTCGCCCACGGCGCTGACTACGCCCGCTGCTTCGCCACCCGGGGAAAACGGGAAGGGCGGCTTGAACTGGTATTTGCCCTCAATGATCAGCGTGTCCGGGAAATTCACCCCGGCGGCGTGCACGTCCAGCAGGATTTCGTTCTTCTTCGCGACAGGACTGGCGACGTCTTCCAGCACCAGCGATTCGGCAGGGCCGAAGGCTTTGCACAGCACGGCTTTCATCAGGGCTATTCCTTTGGGAGTGATGGCCGATAAGTGTAGGTGTGTGAGTCAACGGGTCAACGAGCATGCCCCGCCCTGATAGTCAGCCATAAGCTTGTGCTTGCGTGTCGGGTGGTTATGCTAGGCCGCAAACCGGATAAGGAGCGAATTGTGAAAGCGTGGATCATGTTGTTGCTGGCCCTGTCTCTGCCCGTGGCAGCAGTGGCTGAAGAAGCCAAGGAAGGAGAGACGCCGAAGGTGAATTACATCACCTTGAGCCCGCCGTTCGTGGGCAATTACGGGCTGGACGGTACGTCGAAGCTCAAAGTCTACAAGGCTGACGTGGCGTTGCGGGTGACCGGCGAGGAGTCGACCAAACTGGTCAAGGCCAACGAGCCGTTGATTCGTAATCAGCTGGTGGCGTTGTTTGCACAGCAGACCACTGAGGCCATGAATAATGTTGAAGCCAAGGAGAAGCTGCGGCAGGAAGCACTGAAGCAGACTCAGCAGATCATGAGCGATGAGACGGGTAAGCCGGTCGTTGAGGATTTGTTGTTTAACAACCTGATCATCCAGTAATGCTGGATTTGTAGGAGCCGGCTCGCTGGCGATAGCGATCTCAGAATCGCCATCGCCAGCAAGCCGGCTCCTACAGACCGTATTTCAGATCTTCCATCGCCAGCAAGCCGGCTCCTACAGACCGTATTTCAGATCTTCCATCGCCAGCAAGCCGGCCGAGATCAGCGCAGCGCAATCACCGCCGCCCATTGCTCATCGGTAACAGGCATCACCGACAACCTCGATCCCTTCTTCACCAGCGGCATCTCCGCCAGGGCTGTCTGCTGCTTCAAATAATCCAGCTTCAGCACCTTCGCAAACGTCTTCACATGAGCGACATCAATCGCGCTCCAGGCGTTTTTTTCTGCGGTGGCCTTGGGATCGTAATAATGACTCTCGGGCTCCAGCGCCGTCGGGTCTGAATAAGCCGTCTTCGCAATTTTGCCGATACCGGCAATCCCCGGCTCCGGGCAGCTGGAGTGATAGAAAAAAAACTCGTCACCCACCGCCATCGCCCGCAGGAAGTTGCGCGCCTGGTAGTTTCGCACGCCGTCCCAGCGCGCATTGCCGAGCTTCTCCAGATCGGCGATCGAGAACTCGTCCGGCTCCGATTTCATCAGCCAATAGGCCATGGTTTTTGCTCCTTGCGAGTCAAGTGGGCAAGTTGTCGGGCAATTTTATGACAAACCGACAGTCGGTTGACGCCAAAGTTTGCGTGTCGGTTCACGTTGCCGCAGAATGCCGGCCTTCTAAGCTTGACGCTGCTGCACGGCCTAAAACGGAAACCGCTGCTGTCATCGTGTTGATATGCCTTTGGGGGGCAATCGATGAAACGCAAACCGGATTTACTATGGATATTGGTTATTTTGTTCGGTCTCGGCGTCGTAACCACCGGTTATGCCCAAAGCTTATGGTCCAGCAAGACCGAGGCGCCGCTGGAAATCGCCCAGCAACACCAGTCGTCGGCGCTCAAACGCTGAGATCATTTTCCAACGCCGCTGATTCCAGTGGCGTCTACCCTGCGAAATACCACGCCTTGTCCGTCACCGTTCCTTGCAACGGCACGTCCCAGCTCGCTTGAGCCAATCGTTCGACCTTCTGACATTCATGGGCCAGCCCCAGCAGCGTCGGCTTGCGCCAGTTTTTTCGTCGCGCCAGGTAGGCCAGGCTTCGATCATAGAAACCACCGCCCATGCCCAGGCGCCCGCCGACATCGTCAAACCCTACCAGCGGCAACAGCACCAGATCGAGCGCCCAGACTTTACGTTGGCGGGCCAGGTTATGCCCAGGCTCCAGGATCCGGAAGCGATTGGGTTTGAGTTTTTCGCCAGGGCGAACGCGCTGGAAGACCATTTTGGTCCGCGGCCATGCGCTGAGCACCGGCAGGTACGTCGCCTTGCCGCGGCGCTGAGCGGCACGCAGCAGGATGCGCGGGTCGATCTCGCCGTCAGTCGGCAGGTACAGGGCAATGTGTTTGGCGCGCCGGAACAATGGCTGATGAGCCAATTGCTGGTACAACCCGCGGGCGGCCTGACGCTGCTGATGGGGTGTCAGTGCGCGGCGGGCCTTGCGCAGCATGCGTCGAAGTTGCGGGCGGGGTAGCAGCGCAGGTTCGGTCATGGATTCGGCTTCGGCAGGACGGGCACGGAAACCGTACCCATAAAAAAGCCGATGCCGATAATAAAACCGGCATCGGACTGGAATCAGGCTCCCCGGAAGAACCGCTGCTGACTTAGCCCTTGAACCCGAAAGTTCAAGGTGGAAGATGCAGTAGGCTTTAAGGCTTTCCGTCTAGCGGACATGCACACCAGCCCAACGTGCAGCCTCCAGGGTAGTGCGAATCGGCTCAGGGACGTGGTCAACTGGCAAGCACCCCAGGGAGTGCTGCGAGTATAACCCAAGCGGCTCGGCGAATCAGCCCTTGCTGACGTCCGGATCGGTGGCGAGCACCAGATCGACGCGGTCCAGCAGGTCGCGAACCTGCTCGCGGGTCGAGCTGTTGGCCTGCACATCCGGGCGTTCTGCCTTGTGCAGAAGATCGTGAGTGATGTTCAACGCGGCCATCACAGCAATACGATCGGCGCCGATGACTTTGCCGCTGCTGCGGATCTCACGCATCTTGCCGTCGAGGTAACGGGCAGCGCTCACCAGATTGCTGCGTTCTTCCTGGGGGCAGATGATCGAATATTCTTTGTCGAGAATCTGCACGGTAACGCTATTGCTTGAACTCATGAGTCTTGCTCCAGGGCCTTGAGGCGCGAAATCATCGATTCGACCTTACGCCGGGCGATTTCATTTTTTTCAATGAGGTGAGCGCGTTCCTCGCGCCAGGTTTTTTCCTGAGCTAATAGGAGTCCGTTTTGACCCTTAAGTTGCTCGACCCGATTAATTAGCAGTTCGAGTCTGGCCATCAGCGCTTGCAGGTCGGTGTCTTCCATTGTCTTCACTGTCTGATGGTTATTGAATTGCAGGAGCGGGCCTGGACCGGGCGGCGTTCGGACGAACATCCCGGGAACGCCGCAGTGTGTCAGGTTTCCGGCGGTATCGTTGGCGACCATGCCGAGCAGGCTCGCTCCTACAGAGGAGTCGATGTAGGATACAAGGCCTCCATTCTAGACATAGCGCCGTCTGGCGCCTAGCTGCCCATGCCCATTCAGAATTCCCCGTACCAAGCCTTCGCCACATTGCTGAGCACCAGCGGTCATCCTGTCTCGCCTGCCGAGCTGCACGGTCTGCTGCTAGGCCGCAGTTGCGCCGGTGCCGGTTTCGAAGCCGACAGCTGGCTGGCGGATGCCGCCGAACTGCTCGAAGGCGAGCCCCAAGACAACGTTCGCAGTGCCTTGATCGGTCTGCAAGAGATGGTCAAAGGTGAACTGACCAGCGACGACATGACCGTCGTGCTGCTGTTGCCGACCGATGACGCGCCGTTGACCGAGCGCGCCGTCGCACTGGGTCAGTGGTGCCAGGGCTTTCTCACCGGTTTCGGCCTGACTCGCCGCGAGTACGCGCTGACCGACGAGGCCAAGGAAGTCTTGCAGGACCTGGCGGCGATATCCCAGGTGCAGGACGCGCTGGAAGAATCCGACGACGGTGAAAGCGATTACATGGAAGTCATGGAGTACCTGCGCGTCGCGCCGCTGCTGCTGTTCACCGAGACCAAGAAAACCGACGAAGCAGCCGCGAAACCGTCGTTGCATTAACTGCGAGCCAGGAAAAGCCATCTGCCCATGATTCATATCCCGAAATCGGAATACGGCCGTCGCCGCAAGGCGCTCATGGCGCAGATGGTACCTAACAGCATTGCCATTCTGCCCGCCGCCGCGGTCGCCATCCGCAATCGCGACGTCGAGCACGTTTACCGTCAGGACAGCGATTTCCAGTACCTCAGCGGTTTCCCCGAGCCGCAAGCCGTCATCGTCCTGATGCCCGGTCGCGAACACGGCGAATACATACTGTTCTGCCGTGAGCGCAATGCCGAGCGGGAATTGTGGGACGGTCTGCGTGCCGGCCAGGAAGGCGCCATCAGCGAGTACGGGGCCGACGATGCGTTTCCCATTACCGATCTCGACGACATCCTGCCGGGCCTGATCGAAGGGCGCGACCGGGTGTATTCGGCGATGGGCAGCAACCCTGAATTCGACCGGCACCTGATGGACTGGATCAACGTGATCCGCTCCAAAGCGCACCTCGGCGCCCAGCCGCCCAACGAATTTGTCGCGCTGGATCATCTGCTGCACGACATGCGCCTGTATAAATCGGCAGCAGAAGTGAAAGTGATGCGCGAAGCCGCACGGATTTCCGCCCAGGCGCACATTCGCGCCATGCAGGCCAGCCGCGCCGGACTGTATGAGTTCAGCCTTGAGGCCGAGCTGGATTACGAATTTCGCAAAGGCGGGGCAAAGATGCCCGCGTATGGCTCCATCGTCGCCGCCGGGCGCAACAGTTGCATCCTGCATTACCAGCAGAACGATGCAGTGCTCAAGGACGGCGACCTGGTATTGATCGACGCCGGCTGCGAAATCGATTGTTACGCCAGTGACATCACCCGTACCTGGCCAGTCAACGGCAAGTTTTCAGCTGAACAGAAGGCGATTTACGAACTGGTGTTGGCTTCTCAGGAAGCCGCATTCGCCGAAATTGCCCCGAACAACCACTGGAATCAGGCGCACGAAGCCACCGTCCAGGTGATCACTGCCGGGCTGGTGAAACTGGGCTTGTTGCAAGGTGATGTTGACGAGTTGATCGCCAGCGAAGCCTATAAAGCGTTTTACATGCACCGCGCCGGTCATTGGCTGGGCATGGATGTGCACGATGTCGGCGAGTACAAGGTCGGTGGCGAGTGGCGCGTGCTGGAGGTCGGCATGGCGCTGACCGTGGAGCCTGGCATTTATATTGCTGCAAACAATCAAACTGTGGCAAAGAAATGGCGCGGCATTGGCGTGCGCATCGAGGACGACGTGGTGGTGACTAAAACCGGCTGTGAAATCCTGACCCATGGCGTGCCGAAAACGGTCGCCGAGATCGAGGCCTTGATGGCTGCGGCGCGGGCGCCAGTGGCATGAGTCGAGTCAATCTGGCAATCATCGGCGGCGGTCTGGTCGGGGCGAGCCTGGCGCTGGCCTTGCAGGCGGGGGCCAAGGCCCGCGGCTGGAGCATTGTCCTGATCGAGCCGTTCGCGCCGGGCGATACCTACCAACCGAGCTACGACGCCCGTTCTTCGGCGTTGTCCTACGGCGCCCGGCAAATTTATCAGAGGCTGGGCGTTTGGCAGGAAATCTCCCGCCGGGCTGAACCGATCAAACAGATCCATGTGTCCGACCGTGGGCGTTTTTCCACCGCGCGGCTGTCGGCAATGGAAGAGGGCGTACCGGCTTTGGGCTATGTAGTGGAAAACGCCTGGCTTGGCCAGTGCCTGTGGCGAGGCCTGGACAAGGATGTTGTGACTTGGCGCTGCCCCGCCGAAGTGACCCGCATGGAGCCACTGGCCGACGGCTACCGCCTGACCCTGAATGACGAAACCACGCTGGAATGCGATCTCGCGGTGCTCGCCGATGGCGGCCGTTCAGGCTTGCGCGAGCAGATGGGGGTCGGCATCAAAAAGCGCCCGTACAACCAGAGCGCGCTGATCGCCAACATCACCCCGAGCGAAGCGCACAACGGCGTGGCGTTCGAGCGGTTTACCGACGATGGTCCGATGGCGTTGCTGCCGTTGCCGGAAAACCGCTGCGCGTTGGTGTGGACCCGTCAGGGCATGGACGCGCAGCGCTTGGCCGCACTGGACGAGCGCAGTTTCTTAAGCGAATTGCAGGGCGTGTTCGGTTATCGCCTCGGCACGCTGAAACAGGTGGGCGCGCGGCATCTGTATCCGTTGTCACTGATCGAGGCCGAGGAGCAGGTGCGTCCGCATCTGGCGATCCTCGGTAACGCCGCCCACAGCCTGCATCCGATCGCCGGCCAGGGTTTCAATCTGTCGCTGCGCGATGCTCAGGCGTTGGCCGATGCACTGCTCGCCAGCGCGACGTCCCCCGGCGATTTTGCAACGCTGCAAGCCTATCGCGAGCGTCAACGGCTGGATCAGAACCTCACCGTGGGTTTCTCCGATCAGGTCACTCGTCTGTTCGGTAGTACCCAGCCATTGGTGTCGCTGGGGCGCAATCTCGGTCTGCTCGGGCTTGATCTGCTGCCACCGGCCAAACGCTGGTTTGCCCGTCAGGCCATGGGGCTGGGTACGCGTCCCGATGTTTGATTCAAATAATTTTTTTCAGCGGCTTACGCCGCAAGCGAGGCAGGCTTAAAGCATGGACATGCGCGCAGATCTGCTGATTGTCGGGGCCGGAATGGTCGGTAGTGCCCTGGCGTTGGCGTTGCAGGACAACGGGCTGGAAGTCCTGTTGCTGGACGGCAGCCCGATGAGCGTCAAACCTTTCGATGGCCAGGCACCGTTTGAGCCGCGAGTGAGCGCGTTGTCTTCCGCGAGCCAGCGGATACTTGAGCGGCTGGGCGTATGGGACGGCATTGCCGCCCGACGCAGCAGTCCATATACCGACATGCATGTCTGGGACGGCAGCGGCACCGGGCAGATTCACTTTTCGGCGGCCAGCGTGCACGCCGAGGTGCTCGGGCATATCGTCGAGAATCGCGTGGTTCAGGATGCCTTGCTCGACCGTTTACACGAGTGCGACCTGGGCATGCTGGCCAATGCGCGCCTGGAGCAGATGCGCCGTTCCGGCGATGACTGGCTGTTGACCCTGGCCGATGGCCGCACATTGCGTGCCCCGCTGGTGATCGCCGCTGACGGCGCCAATTCGGCGGTCCGGCGGCTGACCGGCGTGGCGACTCGCGAATGGGATTATCTGCACCATGCGATCGTCACCAGTGTGCGATGCGCCAATCCTCATCAGATGACCGCGTGGCAGCGGTTTACCGACAGCGGTCCGTTGGCGTTTCTGCCGCTGGAGCGTGACGGTCAGCAGGATTGGTGTTCGATCGTCTGGTCGACCACACCGAATGAAGCTGAACGCCTGATGGCCCTGAATGACGCAGCTTTTTGTCTGGAACTGGAGCGCGCCTTTGAAGGACGGCTGGGCACGGTGCTCAGCGCTGATCCGCGTTTGTGCGTGCCGCTGCGCCAGCGTCATGCCAAGCGTTATGTAGCTGAAGGCTTGGCGCTGATCGGCGACGCTGCGCATACCATCCATCCACTGGCGGGTCAGGGCGTGAACCTCGGTTTCCTCGACGCTGCCGTGCTGGCTGAGGTGCTGTCGCAAGCCGTGGCGCGAGGTGAGCGTTTGGCGGACGTGAAAGTTCTGAGCCGCTACGAACGTCGACGCATGCCGCACAATCTGGCGTTGATGGCGGCAATGGAAGGGTTTGAACGCCTGTTCCAGGCCGATCCGCTGCCGGTGCGCTGGCTGCGTAATGCAGGGTTGAAGATGGTCGACGGGATGCCCGAAGCCAAGGCGTTGTTCGTGCGGGAGGCGCTGGGGTTGATGGGTGATTTGCCGGCGCTGGCCAAGGCTTGAGACTGGCGCTGGGGCTGATGGCCTCTTCGCGGGCAAGCCCGGCTCCCACAGTTTTAGCGTCAGTCGCAGATTTGCATTCCACACAAGTCCTGTGGGAGCTGGGCTTGCCCGCGAAGGCGTCGGTACATCAGTACATTTCTGTAATCGTGCAACATCTGGTAACGCCTCCGGCAACTGACCGATTGAGAAGCTAAATGTGAGTCTTTATCATTTACCCTCAATTTCAAACGAGAGACCGCCCCCATGTCGGCACCGAAGCGCCTACTGACCGCACTGGCCCTGTCCCTGATCAGCAGCACTGCAGCCCAGGCCGCCGACGAAGTGGTGGTCTACTCCTCGCGCATCGACGAACTGATCAAACCGGTTTTCGATGCCTACACCGCCAAGACCGGTGTTCAGGTGAAATTCATCACCGACAAGGAAGCGCCGCTGATGCAGCGCATCAAAGCCGAGGGCGAGAATGCCACTGCCGACCTGTTATTGACGGTCGATGCCGGTAACCTCTGGCAGGCTGAGCAGATGGGTATCCTGCAACCGTTCACCTCGAAAACCATCGACGCCAATATTCCACTGCAATACCGCTCGTCCACTCACGCCTGGACCGGCCTGAGCCTGCGCGCGCGGACCATCGCCTACTCCACGACGCGAGTGAAGCCAGGCGAGCTGACCACTTACGAAGCTCTGGCTGACAAGAACTGGGAAGGCCGCTTGTGCCTGCGCACCGCCAAGAAGGTTTATAACCAGTCCCTGACTGCCACCATGATCGAAGTGCACGGCGCCGACAAAACCGAGAAAATTCTCAAGGGCTGGGTGAACAACCTGTCGACCGATGTTTTCTCGGATGACGTTGCAGTGCTGGAGGCTATCAACGCTGGCCAGTGCGACGTCGGCATCGTCAATACTTATTACTACGGTCGCCTGCACAAGCAGAAGCCAGATCTGGCGGTGAAACTGTTCTGGCCGAATCAGGCGGATCGCGGCGTGCACGTAAACCTCTCAGGCATCGGCCTGACCAAGCACGCGCCGCACCCGGAAGCAGCCAAGGCATTGGTCGAGTGGATGACCACGCCTGAGGCACAGAAGATCTTTGCTGACGTGAACCAGGAATTCCCAGCCAACCCAGCGGTGCAACCTTCTGCAGAAGTGGCGAGTTGGGGCAAGTTTGTTGCCGATACCCTGCCTGTGGAAATTGCCGGCAAGCGTCAGGCTGAAGCGATTCGGATGATGGATCGGGCTGGCTGGAACTAAAGCTCAGGAGATCGCAGCCTCGTTTCACTCGACAGCTCCTACAGCGGGATGGCGTACCCCTGTAGGAGCTGTCGAGTGAAACGAGGCTGCGATCTTTTTGCATTTTCCCTACACTCCACGATTTATCCGCGAGAGCCCTTTCTTGGCCCACCCCGCCCAACGCCGCTGGTATCCCCTGGTCTTCGCCATCGCCGCGCTGGTCCTGCTGCCATTAAGCGTCTTGCTGTTGTCATGGCAAACCATCGATCAACAAATCTGGTCCCACCTGTGGGACACGCAAATGCCACGGCTGCTGGGCAACACGTTGACGCTGGTATTCGGCGTCGGCATTGGCGTAACGCTGCTGGGCGTGAGCCTGGCCTGGCTCACCAGCCTCTGTGAATTCCCCGGCAGAAAATGGCTCGATTGGGCGCTGATGCTGCCGTTCGCCATTCCCGCCTATGTGCTGGCGTTCGTTTTCGTCGGCCTGCTGGACTTCGCCGGCCCCGTGCAAACCCTCCTGCGCGAAGGGTTCGGCATCGGCCTCAGATTGCCTCGTGTGCGCTCCACCGGCGGGGTCATTATTGTTCTGGTGCTGGTCTTTTATCCCTATGTTTATCTGCTGGCCCGCAGCGCATTTCTCGCTCAGGGCAAAGGTCTGATGGAAGCCGCGCGGGTCCTCGGCCAGTCCCCATGGCAAGCGTTCTGGCGGGTGGCATTGCCCATGGCCCGTCCGGCGATTGGTGCCGGTGTGGCGCTGGCGCTGATGGAGACGTTGGCGGACTTCGGCGCGGTTTCGGTATTCAATTTCGACACCTTCACAACCGCCATTTACAAAACCTGGTACGGGTTCTTCAGCCTCTCTACCGCCGCGCAACTGGCCAGTCTCTTGTTGCTGGTGGTGATGCTCGTGCTTTATGGGGAACGTCGCGCGCGTGGCGCGAATCGGGCGAGCAATGAACGGCCACGGGTGAAAGCGTTGTATCACCTGCGAGGCATCAAGGCGCTGGCGGCGACGGGCTGGTGTGCTCTGGTGTTTGCCTGTGCGTTCGTGATTCCAGTGCTGCAACTGGTTGCATGGTTCTGGCAGCGCGGGCGTTTTGATCTGGATGAGCGTTACACCGGCCTGATCGGCCACACGTTGTACCTGGGTGGCATGGCGGCGCTGATCACCGTCAGCGTCGCGTTGATATTGGCATTTGCCCGCCGGCTGGCGCCCACGCGAGCGATCCGCTCCGGTGTCAGCCTGGCCAACCTCGGTTACGCCTTGCCGGGCTCGGTGCTGGCGGTGTCAATCATGCTGGCGTTCAGTTACCTGGATCGTGAGCTGGTCATTCCGCTGTCTGGCTGGTTAGGCGGGGCTGGCAAACCGTTGCTCCTGGGCAGTCTCTCGGCTTTGTTACTGGCCTATCTTGTGCGGTTCATCGCCGTGGCTTACGGGCCGCTGGAAAATAGTCTGGCGCGAATACGGCCTTCTTTGCCCGAAGCGGCCCGTAGCCTGGGTGTCAGTGGGCCACGACTGTTTTTCAAAGTGTATCTGCCGTTATTGCTACCCGGGACCCTCAGCGCTGCGTTGCTGGTGTTCGTCGACGTACTCAAGGAAATGCCGGCGACCCTGCTCATGCGCCCGTTTGGCTGGGACACACTGGCCGTGCGGATCTTTGAAATGACCAGCGAAGGCGAATGGGCAAGGGCGTCGCTACCGGCGCTATCTCTGGTCCTGGTTGGCTTATTACCGGTCATCGGATTGATTCGACGCTCAGCGCATCGAAACGTCTAGGTGCCAGTCCTACACCTTGAGGCTACAATGCGCGGCATTCGGTGCGGTCCGTCCTACAGACCCGGTAGCTGAAATCTGCTAGGACCCCTCTGTTCAGGGGGTTCCAGTGGGTATGCACCGGTCCGCACCCTCGCCACGCCCGGAAGGAGAAACCCATGGGACAGCGTACGCCTCTGTACGACCTGCATCTCGCCCTTGGCGCGAAGATGGTCGATTTTGGCGGTTGGGATATGCCTCTGCATTACGGTTCGCAGGTCGAGGAACACCATCAGGTGCGCCGTGATTGCGGAGTCTTCGATGTATCCCATATGACCGTGATCGATGTCGCCGGGCCGCAGGCCAAGGCCTGGCTCCAGCATCTGCTGGCCAATGACGTCGAGCGCCTGCACAGCCCCGGCCGAGCGTTGTACAGCACCATGCTCAACGAGCGCGGCGGTATCGTCGACGACATGATCGTCTATCGTCTCGAAGAGGGTTATCGGCTGGTGGTCAATGCCTCCACCCGCAATCAGGACATGGCGTGGATGCAAGCGCATCTGGATGGTTTCGATGTCGATCTCAACGAGCGTGCCGAACTGGCGATGCTGGCCATTCAAGGACCCCACGCGCGACACAAGATCGCCGAGCTGGTGACCCAGTCGCGTGGCAATTTGATCCAGATGCTCAAGCCTTTCGAAGGGCAGCCCGACGGCGACTGGTTCATCGCGCGCACCGGATACACCGGCGAAGACGGGCTCGAAATCATTCTGCCGGCCAACCAGGCACCGGGATTTTTTAACGATCTGGTGGGCGCAGGCATTTCGCCGATCGGCCTGGGCGCGCGCGATACTCTGCGGGTTGAAGCCGGCATGAACCTTTACGGTCAGGACATCCATCAGGAAGTGTCGCCGCTGGCGTCCAACATGGCCTGGAGCATTGCCTGGGAACCGGCCACCCGCCAGTTCATCGGCCGCGCGGCGCTGGAAGCCGAACGCACCGACGGTATTCAACACAAACTGGTCGGTCTGGTCCTTGAGGAACGCGGGGTCTTACGCGCTCATCAGGTGGTCCGGATCGCCAATGTTGGCGAAGGGGAGATCACCAGTGGTAGTTTCTCTCCTACGCTTAGCAAGTCGATCGCACTGGCGCGCGTGCCGATGGCAACTGCCGACCGCGCCGAAGTGGAAATCCGTGGCAAGTGGTACCCGGTACGAGTGGTCAAACCGACCTTCGTGCGCCATGGCAAAACCTTGATCTAACCTTTTCCGGCGGGCCTGACCGCTGACAATTCTCTTGAGGACACAGAACATGAGCGATATCCCTGCCGACCTGCGTTTTGCCGAAAGTCACGAATGGGCGCGCCTGGAAGCCGATGGCACCGTCACCGTGGGCATCAGCGATCACGCTCAGGAAGCTCTCGGTGACGTGGTGTTTGTCGAGCTGACCGAGGTTGGAAAAGTCTTCGCTGCGGGTGATCAATCAGGTGTGGTCGAGTCGGTTAAGGCTGCCTCCGATATCTATTCGCCAGTTAGCGGCGAAGTGATTGCGATCAATGAAGAGCTGGGCGGGACTCCGGAGTCGCTCAACTCTGATCCGTATGGCGCGTGGATCTTCAAGCTGAAGCCAAGCAATACCGCAGAGCTGGAAAAGCTGCTCGATGCTGCCGGTTATAAAGCCGCCATCGGCGAGTAAGTCCCGAGCATCATTCCAAAGCCTCGATCCGTCGGGGCTTTTTTTCGCCTTGCAGATCAGGATCAAGATCAAAAGATCGCAGCCTCGTTGCACTCGACAGCTCCTACAGGGGATTGCATTTCAGTGCTCTGCACAGCAATTGTTGGACGCCAGTCAGATCAATGTAGGAGCTGTCGAGTAAAACGAGGCTGCGATCTTCTGCTGCTCAGGGGCCCCATGACATCGGCTGCTATGCTGGTTTGACCGTGTTGCATCGACGCAGAGCGCCAGTCAAGAGAGAGCCCGTCATGTCCCAGTTGCCGTCCTTGAGTCAGTTACGCGACCCCAATGCCTTTCTCCGTCGTCACCTCGGGCCCGATGCCGCCGAGCAGCAGGCGATGCTCGACAGTCTGGGGCTCGGCAGTCGGGTCGAGCTGATCGAACAGACGGTACCGCCGGGGATTCGCCTCAATCGTGCGCTCGATCTGCCGCCGGCGCTTGATGAGCAGGCCGCCCTGAGCAAGCTTCGTGACTACGCCGAGCAGAATCAGGTATGGACCAGCCTCATCGGCATGGGCTACCACGGCACCCTCACGCCGACCGTCATCTTGCGCAATGTCCTCGAAAATCCTGGCTGGTACACCGCGTATACGCCTTATCAACCCGAGATTGCCCAAGGCAGGCTCGAGGCGTTGCTGAACTTCCAGCAAATGACCATCGACCTCACCGGCCTGGAACTGGCCAACGCCTCGCTGCTGGATGAAGCCACGGCTGCGGCGGAAGCGATGGCACTGGCCCGACGCGTCGCCAGGTCAAAAAGCAATCTGTTCTTCGTCGACGAAAACTGTCACCCGCAGACGATTTCCGTGGTGCAGACCCGAGCGCAAGGTTTCGGCTTCGAGCTGATCGTCGACGCTGTGGATAACTTGCAGCAGCACTCGGTGTTCGGTGCGCTGCTGCAGTACCCCGACACCCATGGCGAGATCCGTGATCTGCGTCCTTTTATCGATCATCTACACGCACAGCAAGCCCTGGCTTGCGTCGCCACCGATCTGCTGAGCTTGTTGCTGCTGATCCCGCCGGGAGAATTGGGCGCCGACGTGGTGTTCGGCTCGTCCCAGCGCTTTGGTGTGCCGATGGGTTACGGCGGGCCGCATGCGGCTTTTTTTGCCAGTCGCGAGGAATACAAACGGGCGATTCCGGGGCGAATCATTGGCGTCTCGAAGGATACGCGCGGCAACACTGCGTTGCGCATGGCCCTGCAGACCCGTGAACAACACATCCGTCGCGAGAAGGCCAATTCGAACATCTGCACGGCCCAGGTGCTGCTGGCCAACATTGCCGGATTTTATGCGGTCTATCACGGTCCGGAAGGTCTGACGCGCATTGCCCAGCGCGTGCACCGCCTGACCTGCATTCTCGCCACCGGGCTGGAGCGCCACGGCATCTCGCGTCTCAACAAACACTTTTTCGACACCCTGACCCTGGATGTCGGCGGCACGCAAACGGCGATCATCGAAAGTGCTCAGGCGGCTCAGATCAACTTGCGCATCCTGGGGCGCGGGCAGTTAGGCCTGAGTCTTGATGAGACGTCTGACGAGGCGACTGTTGCAAGACTGTTTGATGTGTTTCTGGGTGCCGATCATGCCTTGAACATCGACGACCTGGACGCTGAATCACTGGCTTCTGGCCTTCCGGACGGGCTGTTGCGCACGTCGCCTTTCCTGCGTCACCCGGTGTTCAGCGCTCATCACAGCGAAACCGAAATGCTGCGTTATCTCAAGCAACTGGAGAGCAAAGATCTGGCGCTCAACCAGTCAATGATTCCCTTGGGCTCCTGCACCATGAAGCTCAACGCGACCAGCGAGATGATCCCGATCACCTGGCCACAGTTCGCCAATCTGCACCCGTTTGTGCCGCAAGAGCAGGCGATCGGCTACTCGCTGATGATCGAAGAGCTGGAGCGCTGGCTATGCGCGATCACGGGCTTCGATGCGATCTGCATGCAACCTAACTCCGGCGCCCAAGGCGAATACGCCGGGCTGCTGGCGATTCGCAAATACCACGAGAGTCGACACGAAGGGGCTCGAGACATTTGCCTGATTCCGTCATCGGCCCACGGCACCAACCCGGCTTCGGCGCAGATGGCCGGCATGCGCGTAGTGATCGTCGAGTGCGACGAGGCCGGTAATGTCGATCTGAATGACTTGAAAGGCAAGGCCGCCGAGGCGGGCGCCAGGCTCGCCTGTCTGATGGCGACCTATCCTTCGACGCATGGCGTGTACGAGGAGGGCATCAGTGAGATCTGCGAAGTTATCCACAGCCACGGCGGTCAGGTGTACATGGACGGCGCCAATCTCAACGCGCAGGTAGGGCTGGCGCGTCCGGCGGACATCGGCGCCGATGTGTCTCATATGAATTTGCACAAGACCTTCTGCATTCCGCACGGCGGTGGCGGGCCGGGCATGGGGCCGATCGGTGTGCGTGCGCATCTTGCGCCGTATGTGGCCAATCATCCGGTGGTGCCCATCGATGGGCCCCTGCCGCAGAACGGTGCTGTCAGCGCCGCGCCCTGGGGCAGCGCGAGCATTCTGCCGATCAGCTGGATGTACATCGCGATGATGGGGCCGCAACTGGCAGACGCCAGCGAGGTGGCGATCCTCTCGGCAAATTACCTGGCGCAACACTTGTCCGGGGCCTTTCCAGTGCTCTACACCGGTCGCAACGGGCGCGTGGCGCATGAGTGCATCCTCGATCTGCGGCCGCTCAAGGCGCTGACCGGTATCAGTGAAGAGGATGTGGCCAAACGCTTGATGGATTATGGATTTCACGCGCCGACCATGTCCTTCCCGGTGCCGGGCACGTTGATGATCGAGCCGACCGAGAGTGAATCCAAGGCCGAGCTCGACCGCTTTATCGGGGCGATGCTGAGTATCCGTGCGGAAATCACAGAGGTGCAAAACGGCAACTGGCCCGCCGAAGACAACCCGCTGAAACGCGCGCCGCATACCTTGGCCGACATAACCGGAGTCTGGGAACGGCCTTACAGTGTCGAGCAAGCCGTGACACCGGACGCGCACACCAAGGCGCATAAATACTGGCCCGTGGTGAACCGGGTGGATAACGTCTACGGCGACCGCAATCTGTTTTGCGCGTGTGTGCCGGTGGATGATTACCGCTAAAAGTCACCCCCATCTTTGTAGGAGCTGGCTTGCCAGCGATGAGGGCGGGACAGCTGAAATGATGTCGCCTGACACTCCATCGCTGGCAAGCCAGCTCCTACAAGGGGTTTTGCGGCGGGCAAAAAAATGCCGCTCACGTGAGCGGCATTTTTAGTCAGCTAAAACATTTATTCCGATGCAACGGCGTTCTTGGCCAAAATCGCATTCGCCAGTTCCATGTCCGTGGCCTGCAGGCCCGGGTTGTCGGCGCGGACTTTTTGCATTGCCGCTTCCAGATAAGGACCGCGAATGCCGCCGTCACTGGCGACAAAACTGCCGGCATCGTCTTGCGCGGCAATGACCAGCTTGTGGTCCTTGAAAGTCAGGTAAGTCGAACCTGTGGTCGCACCGGACGAAATGACGTTACGCCAGAAGCTGTCGGCCATCGCCGAACCAACGGGAAGGGACAGCAAAGCAAAGGTAGCGACAGCAAGTTTGAAACGCATAGGGTGACTCCACTGGTTTATCTACGGCGTTTGATCGCCAGTGTGCCGTCCAGTTCCGTGACCGATGTAGAGCGCTGGTGGTTGACAGCGCTATTTTTGCTCGCTCTGCGGTGTGACCCGTAGTACCTCCTCAATAGTCGTCAATCCCGCCGCGACTTTCTGCGCGCCTGATAACCGCAGGCTACGCATGCCTTCCTTGAAGGCTTGACGACGGATCGCCAGCAAATCGGTATCGGGGCTGATCAGGGCTTTCACGCCGTCGGTCAATTGCATGATTTCGTACACCCCGGCACGGCCGCGATAGCCGGTGTCGCGGCACTCCGCACAACCGATGGCGCGTTGGGCATTGGTTGGTAATGGCGCCTGCCAGGGTCTCGTCAACGTTTGCCAGTCCTCGTCACCCAGCGTCAAAGGCGCCTTGCAGTGCGGGCACAGGGTGCGGACCAGACGCTGAGCCATCACGCCCAGCACGGTGGCCTTGATCAGGTAATGCGGCACGCCGAGTTCCAGCAGGCGGCTGATGGCGCTGGGCGCGTCGTTGGTGTGCAGGGTCGACAACACCAGGTGACCGGTGAGCGCCGCTTGAATGGCCATCTCCGCAGTCTCGAGGTCACGGATCTCGCCGATCATGATGATGTCCGGATCCTGCCGCATCAGCGCACGAACACCGGCGGCGAAGGTCAGGTCGATGTTGTGCTGGACCTGCATCTGATTGAACGCCGGCTCGACCATCTCGATCGGGTCCTCGATGGTGCAGAGGTTTACTTCCGGTGTCGCCAGCTTTTTCAGGGTGGTGTACAGCGTGGTGGTTTTGCCCGAACCGGTCGGCCCGGTGACCAGGATGATGCCGTTGGGCTGGCGGGTCATGTCCTGCCAGCGTCTTAGATCCTCTGCGGAAAAACCGAGCTGGTCGAAATCCTTGAGCAGCACTTCCGGGTCGAAGATCCGCATGACCATTTTTTCGCCGAACGCCGTTGGCAGGGTCGACAGCCGCAGCTCAACCTCACCGCCACCCGGGGTCTTGGTCTTGACCCGGCCGTCCTGGGGTTTGCGCTTTTCCGCGACGTTCATCCGGCCAAGGCTTTTCAGGCGGCTGACGATGGCCATGGTTACCTGCGGCGGGAATTGATAAACGTTGTGCAAGACGCCATCGATACGGAAACGCACTGTGCCTTGCTCGCGGCGGGGTTCGATGTGGATATCGCTGGCGCGTTGCTGGAAAGCGTACTGGAACAGCCAGTCGACGATGTTGACAATGTGCGCATCGTTGGCATCCGGCTCTTGATCGCTGGCGCCGAGGTTGAGCAGCTGTTCGAAATTGCCAAGGGTGCTGTTCTGCTGATCGGCAGTGGTCGCGCCGCTGACCGATTTGGCCAGGCGGAAAAACTCCACGCTGAGACGCTGAATGTCCACCGGGTTGGCGACCACGCGCTTGATCGGCAGCTTCAGCACGTGAGTCAGATCCGCTTCCCACGCGTTCACGTACGGCTGGGCACTGGCTACGGTCACGGCATCGCGGTCAACCGACACCGCGAGAATCTTGTGCCGCTGCGCGAAGGCGTAGGACATCAATGGCGTTACTGCCGCCACGTTGATTTTCAGCGGATCGATGCGCAAGTAAGGCTGACCGGCCTGCTGCGACAACCACAGCGTCAGGCTTTCGAGATCGAGGTGTTTGCCGGGACGGCTGAGGTCGTCCAGCTGCTGACTGGCGATGAACTCCAGCGGATGCATCTGGCCGTTGGCGGTGTGGCGGCGGCGCGCATTGAGCGCGGTCTCGGCCGAATCCTGGCTGATAAAGCCTTGCGCAACCAGCTCGCGCAATAACTCATTGAGATCCAGCCAGCGGTCCTGAGTGGCAAGTTGAACGGACATGCGGGCTCCTCATGAACAACAGTTCGCAAAGGATAGTCGCGTAATTGCCAACCGTTGGGCCACTACCCGACGAAGCCGTATCGGATTTTTTCAGCCAGCCGCCTGGCTGGGGTGCCGCACAGCGCTCTTTGTGGCGAGGGAGCAAGCTCCCTCGCCACAAAGACAATTTACATACGCAGCAACATCTTCCACGCACGGTTCTGATACACCGCAATCGCCTGCTGCTTGCGTGCATCCAGCGACTCTTCGGTGATCGGCTCGTTTGCCAATTGAGCAAGCTGCTTGAGCTCACCATACAGGCGATCGATTTCCGGGATCTCCAGCACGCCACGGGCGTGGTGCAGCCAGGACTGGATGCGCTCGATGCGCGGCAATTGCTCGGCCAGGTCTTCCGGCTGTTGCTGATAGCGCTGCAGTTGCAAGGACGTGGCTTCCTCGCCGAGCAAGCGCGGTAACCAGCTGCCCAACTGTGCAGCGCCCTGGCGATTGCCACGCACGTTACGATCGGCAGCCCAGGTGCGGGCCAGCAACCAGCGCGAAGTGTTCAGGGAAAACAGGCCCCAGCGCGGATCTTCGAGTTCTTCGAGGAACTGCTCCGGCGCTGCTTTGCGCACGTCTTCGTCATCCAGACCGGCCAGCACCAGCGGGCGCCAGTCTTCGAGCAAGGCGTCGAGTGCAACCCGCAGATCGTGCGTCGACTGACGCGGCGCGGCCTGGCCGAGACTGCTCAGCAGGGCGCGCAATTCGGCGAGGTTTTCTACCCAATCCTGCAACAGGCGCCAGTGGCCGTTGAAGCGGTACTGCTCGGCCAGTCGCTGGCTGCTGGCGAGCAAGTGCCAGCTCAGCGCGGCGAACGCGTCGTCCAGCGGTGTTTCGGCAGTGATCTGTGGCGCTGGCAGGCTCAAGGAATAGCTGTTGGCGTCGTACAAGCGATAACCGCGCTCGGCCTTGCTGATGTCACATGGCATCAGCGCCAGGGTCGCGGCCAGTTCGGCGGCCAGTTCCAGCAGGGCGGCCGGCTCGCCTTCGCGCAGCTCCAGCTCCAGCTCGCAGATTTCTTCTTTCTGTTTGCCGACAATCACGTGGCCCAGGTCCAGCGCGGCTTCGATGACCACTTTGGTCTTGCCACGGCCCCAGGCGATTTCAGCGCGTTCGCGGACGAAATCGGTGGTGAAGATCGGCTTCAGGGTTTTCTTGTCGAGCTCGGCCAATTCTTCCGGCCAGCATTCGCCGTCGAGTTTTTTCACGTCGAGCTTGGCTTTGGGCAGGTTCCAGTCGTATTCGTTACGCTCGGACAACCCGGCGACGCTCTGGCCACGGGTTTTCAACGTCTGAATCACTTCTTCGCCATCGCGGCGCAGGCGCAAGGCAACCTTGGCGCGGGCCAGGTCGCGCTCAGGCGTGTCGAAGTACTGGTTCATCAGTTCACGGCGTTCCCAGCCACTTTTGTTGCGTTTTTTCAGCAATGGATGCTCGCGCAGGGCGGCGAGGGTTTCGCGGCTGACGCGGAGTTTGATTTCAGTTTCTTTTTGCATGGCCGGAAAATCCAGAATCGGGAGCGCAGCCAGGGGAATGTGTGGCTGCCAAGGCCGTGCAGTGTACAGGACTGAGAGAAGGTAGGGTCTGTTGACGCTTGGTGACAACCACGGCTCCGTCGCGGCCGTCACCCGGTGTCAACAGGCCTGACCAGCTCTGCGGCGGTTTATTCCTGTCGCCGGATGGTTCTATGATGGTCTTCAATTCGGGAGTTGGAGTCAGCGATGCCTTTGCCATCCATGAAAGATCAGTTCGCTGCGCTGATCGCCGCACCGTCCGTCAGCTGTACACAGGCCAGCCTCGATCAGAGCAACCGGCCGGTGATCGATCTGCTGGCGAGCTGGCTGGGTGACCTCGGTTTTGCCTGCGATATCCAGCAGGTCAGCCCCGGTAAATTCAATCTGCTCGCCAGTTATGGCTCCGGCCCCGGCGGGCTGGTGCTGGCCGGTCACAGTGACACCGTGCCGTTCGATGGCGCCTTGTGGCAAACCGATCCGCTGAAGCTGACCGAGGTGGACGGCCGCTGGGTCGGTCTGGGCAGTTGCGACATGAAGGGTTTTTTTGCGCTGGCGATCGAAGCTGTCCTGCCTCTGCTCGATCAACCTTTCAAGCAGCCGCTGCTGATTCTCGCGACGTGTGACGAAGAGAGCTCGATGTCCGGTGCTCGTGCATTGGCCGAGGCTGGCCGGCCGCTGGGTCGAGCGGCGGTAATCGGCGAGCCGACCGGGCTCAAGCCGATCCGCATGCACAAAGGCATCATGATGGAGCGCATCGACATCCTCGGTCAGAGCGGCCATTCCTCCGATCCGCGCCTGGGCCACAGCGCGCTCGAAGCCATGCACGATGCCATCGGAGAGCTGCGCGGCTTGCGGCTGTTGTGGCAACGCGAATTTCGCAATCCACAGTTCGGCGTGCCGATGCCGACGATGAATTTTGGCTGCATTCATGGTGGTGACAACCCTAACCGTATCTGCGGGCAATGCTCGCTGGAGTTTGATCTGCGACCTTTGCCGGGCATGGATCCGAATGCCTTGCGCGCCGAAATTCTGCAGAAGCTCAAACCGGTTGCCGAACGGCATCAGGTGAAGATCGATTACGCACCGCTGTTCCCCGAAGTGCCGCCGTTCGAGCAGGCCGAGGACGCCGAACTGGTGCGGGTCGCGGAAAAGCTCACCGGCCATCGCGCCGAAGCAGTGGCGTTCGGCACCGAAGCGCCTTATCTTCAGAGCCTTGGCTGCGAAACCCTGGTGCTCGGCCCCGGCGATATCGCCTGTGCTCACCAGCCGGGGGAATACCTCGAAATGTCACGTTTGCAGCCTACGGTGCATCTACTACGGCAACTGATTGAACATTACTGCCTGACGCCGGCAACAACGCGACACAACCTGTAGGAGCCGGCTTGCTGGCGATGAACGATGACGCGGCCTATCTGATGATCTGCAGCGTTTGCATCGCCAGCAAGCCGGCTCCTACAGGTATAAATTGCAGACGTCCCAACCCGTATTCATGAGGAGAGCGCGCGTGTCGCCAAGCCTGTTCCGACGATAACCATCAGCCCGCTGTGCGTTTCCCGTTTCGCCCATTTTTTGGCTGCTATTTATTACAGGCCCTGGTTCATGCCCGAATACGTTAACTGGCTTCGTCACGCTTCGCCCTACATCAACGCTCACCGCGATTGCACCTTCGTCGTCATGCTGCCCGGCGATGGTGTCGAGCATCCCAATTTTGGCAACATCGTCCACGATCTCGTGCTGCTGCACAGTCTGGGCGTGCGGCTGGTGCTGGTGCACGGTTCCCGCCCGCAGATTGAAACCCGCCTCGCCGCGCGCGGGCTGACCCCGCATTACCACCACGGCATGCGCATCACCGATGCCGCGACGCTTGAGTGCGTGATCGATGCGGTCGGGCAACTGCGCATCGCTATCGAGGCGCGCCTGTCGATGGACATGGCTGCATCGCCCATGCAGGGCTCACGACTGCGGGTGGCCAGCGGCAACCTGGTGACGGCGCGGCCGATCGGTGTGCTGGAAGGCGTGGATTATCACCACACCGGCGAAGTGCGCCGGGTCGACCGCAAGGGCATCAATCGTCTGCTCGACGAGCGCTCCATCGTCCTCTTGTCGCCGCTGGGTTACTCGCCGACCGGCGAGATTTTCAACCTCGCCTGCGAGGACGTCGCCACACGTGCAGCTATTGATCTGGGCGCGGACAAGCTGCTGCTGTTCGGCGCTGATCCGGGCCTGATCGACGAAAACGGTCGTCTGGTTCGCGAGCTGCGTCCGCAGCAGGTGCCGGTGCATCTGCAGCGTCTGGGCAGCAACTATCAGGCCGAGCTGCTGGATGCGGCTGCCGAGGCCTGCCGTGGGGGCGTGGCGCGCAGTCATATCGTTAGTTACGCCGAAGACGGGGCGCTGCTGACCGAGCTGTTCACGCGCGACGGCGGCGGTACGCTGGTGGCGCAGGAGCAGTTTGAAGTGGTCCGGGAAGCGGCGATTGAAGACGTCGGCGGATTGCTCGATCTGATCAGCCCGCTGGAAGAGCAGGGCATTCTGGTGCGACGGTCCCGCGAGGTGCTGGAGCGTGAGATCGAGCAGTTCAGTGTGGTCGAGCGCGAAGGCATGATCATCGCCTGCGCGGCGCTGTATCAGATTGCCGATTCGAACGCCGGCGAGCTGGCGTGCCTTGCGGTGAACCCGGAGTACAGGCACGGCGCACGCGGTGATGTGCTGCTCGAACGCATCGAAAGCCGCGCCCGGGCGCAGGGCTTGAACACCTTGTTCGTGCTGACGACCCGCACCGCTCACTGGTTCCGTGAACGCGGTTTCGTGCCGAGCAGCGTCGAGCGCCTGCCGTCGGCACGGGCATCGCTGTACAACTATCAGCGTAACTCGAAGATCTTCGAAAAGACGCTTTAGTTTGTGGGCTTGGCTGTGATTGTGGCCTTTGTCTTGTGATTTGTGGTGAGGGGGCTTGCCCCCGTCGAGCTGCGTAGCAGCCCTGAAGCCTGCAGAACCCAGCAGGGGGCAAGCTCCCTCGCCGTAGGTGTTCATCCTGCCTCCATCTTTCCCTGCTCCCTCAAAAACTTCGCCGTCTCGCCAATCCCCTCC
Source organism: Pseudomonas sp. TMB3-21 (assembly GCF_054898145.1). Lineage (NCBI taxonomy): Bacteria > Pseudomonadati > Pseudomonadota > Gammaproteobacteria > Pseudomonadales > Pseudomonadaceae > Pseudomonas > Pseudomonas sp. TMB3-21. The sequence goes on from NZ_CM142718.1 coordinate 1,842,594, forward strand.
CCGTGCCACCCTCCAGCAAAGCGCTGGTTTTCCTGTGCCTCTGGTAGCCCCCGGTGAGGTTCACCGCGCGCGCAGGAAATGACAGTGAGAGCGATACAAAAACTGTAACAATTGGTCTGGATAGTGCGCGTCTGGTGGTCATGGAGCCTGTCCCTGGATTGATTTCGCCTAAAGCAAATCGATCTAAAAAAAGACCAGTAATACCCCTTAGGAATTAGCTTTCGAGTGAGGCGCCCCCTGACGAATCCACCGGGTCTATTCCGAAACGGTATGAAAAACCAGACGGCCAAATCATTTGGTGCAGATTCGATAAAACCAGTCAGCAACTGCCCCCAAATCCGGGGATTAGACTATGGTCGTAGACGTACATAGTTACGATTGACTTACGAGTCACGGTGCGGCGCTAATCAAACATCTTAGGAATCCGGGGCGCATGACTCCGGACCAAGAACACAAGAATTAGAAACGAGAGGAGCTTGATAATGAATAAGTCCACCTTGGCCCTGGCCGTGGCCGTAGGGGTTATGGCGCAGCAGGCAGGCGCCGCCGGTTTCATCGAAGACAGTAAGGCGACAGTCAGTTCGCGGACCATGTATTTCAACGCTGATAACCGTGATGGCGGGGCGGATCAGCGTGAGACTGCGCAGGGTTTCAAATTTGATTACCTGTCCGGCTTCACCCAAGGTGTCGTTGGTTTCGGTTTTGACGCACAGGCGCTCGTTGGGATTTACCTGGGTGGCGATAACAAGCATACGTACCCGAGTTCATTCTTCCCGAGTGAGTCCGGCAATTCAGCTGCCGATTCATGGAGCCGAGTGAACGGTAACGTCAAGGCGCGCTTCTCCAAGACTGAAGCCCACTATGGCGGCGCTCTGCAGCCTAATATGCCGATCCTGGTTGCGAATGACAGCCGCTTGCTGCCGCAGACCTTTGAAGGTGGCACCATCACCTCGAAGGAAATTGACAACGTGACGTTCAACGTTGGTCAGTTGGAGCATGCATCGGGTCGCGCTTCCTCCAACTCGACGGGTCTGTCGGTGGCGGGTGCAACTCAAGAAAGCAATCAGTTCCGTTACGCCGGTGCTGACTGGAAGGTTACTAAAGAACTTACGCTGCAGGCCTACCACTCCAACCTGGAAAATTTCTACAAGCAGACCTTCCTCGGTTTGACGCACGTTTACCCGATTGCTGCCAATCAGTCCTTCAAGACTGACCTGCGCTATTTCGACAGCAGTTCCGATGGCAAAAACGGCGACGCTGGCTACGCGTTCAGCAACAACGGTGGATATGCGAAGAACACCGGCGAAGTCGACAACAAAACCTGGAGTGCGATCTTCACGTACACGCTCGGCGGAAGTGCTTTCCTGTTGGGCCACCAACAGGTCGGGGATGATGGCGGCTTCGTTTATATGAACCAAGGCAGTGTGACCAACGATGGTGGTCGTAGTGAGGAAGCGGGCGGTGCGAGCTTCTACCTGTTCACTGACGCCATGATCAACGGCTTCGTTCGTGCCGGTGAGAACACTACTTTCGGTCAATACACTTACGACTTCGCAGCATTGGGTGTTCCAGGCCTGAAGGCATCGGCCGCTTACTTGCGCGGCGACGATATCAAATCGCGGACTGTTGGCGGCCCGGATGCCACCGAGTGGGAGCGTGACCTGCGTGTGGATTACGTGATTCAGACAGGCGCATTGAAAGGCTTCGGGACCACGGTCCGTCACGGCACCTATCGCGGCGACGCTGTCGGCATCGCCGATGCGGATCAGACCCGTCTGATCTTCAACTACACCTACAGCTTCCTGTAAGTACCACAAGAGAAGCCCCGCCCGCCGGCGGGGCTTTTTTTCGCCCGCAATTCCATATATCCAGATTAACGGAACTTCTAATTTTTTATTCTTTTTAGTTTGTCGCGAACAATTCTAAAGTGAGTCTCGTCCGCGGCTCAGGAGTGAGTCCACGACTCAATATCCACACCTTTCACTTTTCATGGTTCAGAAACTGACACCAAGGCCGATACCCCCTGTCCGGGCGTGCTAGAGCGGTGCAACCCGATATTCCGAAAGGAAATGAAAAATGCTGACATAGATTTTTTTGGGTTTATTATGCGCGCCCACTCAGATGGCTGGCCCTTGGCTACATGGGCACAGGGGCGATGCGCTTATTGCGCGAATCAGGATTCGGGGCACTCGACCCCGGACCGGTTACTCAAGAATTAGAAAACGATAGGAGCGAAACATGAACAAGTCCACTTTGGCCCTGGCTGTGGCCGTAGGGGTTATGGCGCAGCAGGCAGGCGCCGCCGGTTTTATCGAAGACAGCAAGGCCACGTTGGGGTTGCGTAACTTCTACATCAATTCCGATAACCGTGATGGCGCGGCGGGCACTCCTGCCAGCCGGACAAATGGTGTCCAGAGCAAAAGCGAAGAATGGGGCCAAGGCTTTGACCTGCGTTTCACTTCGGGTTACACACAAGGCATCGTCGGTTTCGGTATCGACGCGATTGGCCTGCTGGGCGTGCGCCTGGATTCAGGTGGCGGTACAAACGGGGCCACCGCAACTTCTTATGGCGGCATTGTTTTCCCTAGCGAGTCCAACGGTGAAGCAGTTGATAACTTCTCCAGCCTGGGCCTGACGGCAAAAGCCAAGATCTCCCAGACCGAACTGAAACTGGGTACCTTGCAGCCGAAAAATCCGGTAATCGCAACCAATGACGGTCGTCTGCTGCCACAAACCTGGCAGGGTGGCCAGATCACTTCCGGGGAGATCAAGGACCTTACGCTGGTCGGTGGTCAGATCGAACACGTGAAGGGACGTAACTCCAGCAACAACGAGCAACTGTCTATCGGTGGTGCAAACCCGCGTATAGCCAACAGCAACAAGTTCATGTACGCCGGTGGTGACTACAAAATCACTAAAGACCTGACGGCTCAGTACTACTACGGCAACCTGGAAGATTTCTACAAGCAACACTTCCTGGGTCTGGTGCACAACTGGGCAATCGGTCCGGGCGTGCTGAAGTCTGATCTTCGTTACTTCAACAGCTCCGATGACGGGGCTAACGGCAATACGCCCGCCTATTACAGCAACGGTAACTACACCGGTATGCAGAGTGGTAAAGGCAAGGTCGACAACAATCTGTACAGCGGCCTATTCCTGTACACCGTTGCCGGTCACACCTTTGGTGGTGGTTATCAGGTCAGCAATGGCAGCAGCGACTTCCCTTGGTTGAACCAGGGCGACGGTTCGTCGAACTACACCATCACCGACATGCAAATCCAGAAGTTCGGCCGTGCGGGCGAGCGCACCTGGCAAGCACGTTACTCGTATGACTTCGCCAAGGTCGGCCTGCCAGGTTTGACCGCCGGTATGGTGTACCTGCGTGGCGACAATATCGACACTGTGGGTAGCAACGGCGCCGAGAATGGTTCCGGTCGTTCCGAGTGGGAGCGCGACCTGACGGTAGCTTACGTCGTTCCAGCAGGTCCGTTGAAGAACGTCGGCTTCATGTGGAAGAACGCTACATGGCGCAACGACATTCCAGGTCAACGCGACCAGGATGAAAACCGCCTGATCCTCAGCTACTCGATCCCGCTGTTGTAACAGCACTCGCGTACCGCTGTAGAAAGCCCCGCCCGGCATAAGCCTGGCGGGGCTTTTTGCTATCTGCGCCGCGATAAACGCACTGCTGGATCTTCCCTGAAGGCCTGACCACGCCGGGCGCAACGCCACGGAATGCTGCAAGTCGCCGCTTCGACGGCCTTTTTTATGAGCGGAATACAGTAAAACGCATAGTCCATAAACGAATAACCAAATGAATAAATATGATTTATAGATATATTAATCCCCTGTTAAGGTCTTCCCATCAAAGCGAGATCGCACACTGCGAATCGCCTGCATCGTTCAAGGAATATCTGAATGCTGGTCGTCTCACTCGGTGGCAGTCCCAGTCAACGCTCCCGCTCCGGGGTGCTGCTGGAGCGCTCGCAACGCTGGTTGCAGGAGCAAGGTGTGGAAGTGGTCAGTTACCGGATACGGGACTTCCCGGCCGAAGACTTGCTGCACGCACGCTTCGACAGCCCGAAAGTCATCGACCTGCTGCAACAGATCGAAAATGCCGACGGCGTGGTGATTGCCACGCCGGTCTACAAGGCCTCGTTCTCCGGTGCTCTGAAGACTTTGCTGGACTTGCTGCCTGAACGCGCTCTGGCGCACAAAGTAGTGTTGCCCATCGCCACTGGCGGCAGCATCGCCCACATGCTGGCAGTCGATTACGCGCTCAAACCGGTGCTGTCGGCGTTGAAAGCTCAGGAAATGCTCCAAGGAATTTTCGCCGTCGACAGCCAGATCGCTTACGGCGAAGGCAGTGCGCAGGCGCAATTGGCGCCGGAGCTGGAACAACGTCTGGACGAATCTCTGGAGCTGTTTTTCAGCGCCATGGCTCGACGCCCGAAACCGCTTGATCCGAACCTGTTGAACGAACGTTTGTTGAGTGCTCGCTGGAGCATTTGAGCCAGCACTCAAGCCACACCTGAATCTGAAGTCCTCACCTTACTCGCTCGCTAACGGGCAAGCAGGTGCAGCCAATACCCAACTGCAAAAAGGAGAGCGCTATGCGCACTGTCATTTTGCGTCGCGGTCTGGTCGCTCTGTTTGCTGCGGCTGTGTCCTTCGGCGCCATTACTCAAGCTCAGGCCGAGACGTTGCGAATCGGTTATCAGAAGTACGGCACCCTGGTACTGCTCAAAGCCAAAGGCACGCTGGAAAAACGTCTCGCCGCGCAAGGCGTGGACGTGAAATGGACCGAGTTCCCCGGCGGCCCGCAACTGCTTGAAGGCCTGAACGTCGGCTCCATCGACTTCGGTGTGACCGGCGAAACGCCTCCGGTATTTGCCCAGGCGGCTGGCGCCGATCTGCTCTACGTCGCTTACGAACCGCCGGCGCCGCACAGTGAAGCGATCCTGGTACCGAAGGATTCACCGATCAAATCGGTGCAAGACCTCAAAGGCAAAAAAGTCGTCCTGAACAAAGGCTCCAACGTGCATTACCTGCTGGTGCGGGCGCTGGAAGCTGCCGGTCTCAAATACAACGATGTCCAGACCGTTTTCCTGCCACCCGCCGATGCGCGTGCTGCCTTTGAACGTGGCAGCGTAGACGCCTGGGTCATCTGGGATCCATACCAGGCCGCTGCCGAACAGCAGCTGCAAGCGCACACCTTGCGCGATGGCAAAGGCATCGTCGATAACCATCAGTTCTACCTCGCGACCAAACCCTACGCGCAGAAAAATCCTCAGGTGATCAAGGCTCTCGTGGAAGAAGTACGCGCCGTCGGCGAGTGGTCCCAGGCCAATCCCGAAGATGTGACCCAACAGGTCGCGCCACTGCTCGGCTTGCCAGTAGACATCACCCGGACCTCGGTGAAACGCCAGGCCTTCGGTGCCTTGTTCCTGACCCCGGAAGTAGTCGCCGCGCAGCAGAAAATCGCTGACAGCTTCTACCAGCTCAAGCTGATACCGAAGCCGCTCAGCATCAAAGACGTGATCTGGTCGCCACCGGCCGCCGTTGCCCAAAGCTCAGTAACCAAAGCTCCGTAACCAAAGCCCCGACATTCGATTTCCCAAGGAGACCACTCCATGAGCCTCAATATTTTCTGGTTTCTACCTACCCACGGTGATGGCCATTACCTCGGTACATCAGAGGGCGCGCGCGCCGTCGACCACGGTTACCTGCAACAGATCGCGCAAGCGGCGGATCGCCTCGGTTTTGGCGGCGTGCTGATCCCCACGGGCCGCTCCTGCGAAGATTCGTGGCTGGTCGCCGCGTCGCTGATTCCAGTGACCCAGCGCTTGAAGTTTCTGGTCGCGTTGCGCCCCGGGATCATTTCCCCGACGGTCGCCGCGCGTCAGGCGGCAACGCTGGATCGCCTGTCCGGTGGCCGCGCACTGTTCAACCTGGTCACCGGTGGTGATCCGGAAGAACTGGCCGGCGACGGTTTGTTTCTGACTCACGAAGAACGTTATCAAGCCTCGGTGGAATTCACCCGCATCTGGCGCCGCGTGCTCGAAGGTGAAACCGTCGATTATGACGGGCAGCACATCAGCGTGAAAGGCGCCAAGCTGCTCTATCCGCCGATCCAGCAACCGCGTCCGCCGCTGTACTTTGGCGGCTCTTCGGAAGCGGCGCAGGATCTGGCGGCGGAACAAGTGGAAATGGTCCTCACCTGGGGCGAACCGCCCGCCGCCGTGGCGGAGAAAATCCAACAGGTTCGTGCCAAAGCCGCCAGGCTCGGTCGCACCGTGCGCTTCGGGATTCGGCTGCATGTGATCGTTCGTGAAACCAATGCCGAAGCCTGGCAAGCCGCGGATCGCCTGATTTCTCATCTGGATGACGACACCATCGCCCGCGCCCAGGCTTCGCTGGCGCGCTTCGATTCGGTCGGCCAGCAACGCATGGCCGCGCTGCACGGTGGCAGTCGCGACAACCTCGAAGTCAGCCCCAACTTGTGGGCCGGTGTCGGCCTGGTGCGCGGTGGGGCTGGTACGGCATTGGTCGGCGATGGCCCGACTGTGGCCGCTCGCGTGAAGGAATACGCAGACCTGGGCATCGACACCTTCATCTTCTCCGGTTATCCACACCTGGAAGAGTCGTACCGGATCGCCGAGCTACTGTTTCCGCACCTCGACATCGAGCGCCCGCAGTTGCCCGAAGGCGCCAACTACGTCAGCCCCTTCGGTGAGATGGTCGCCAACGACATTCTTCCCAAAGCCGCGTCGCAGAGCTGAGGCGCGTCATGAAGAAAATTACTCACAGCCTTGCGCCCTGGGCGTTGCCGGTTTTGCTGTTGACGGTGTGGCAGCTGTCGGTGTCGGCGGGCTGGCTGTCGACACGGATTCTGCCGGTGCCGATCGCCGTGATTGAAGCCGGCATCAGCCTGGTACAGAGCGGTGAAATCTGGACGCATCTGGCGATCAGTGGCTGGCGTGCGGCGCTGGGTTTCGTCATTGGCGGCAGCATCGGCCTGGTGCTGGGTTTCATCACCGGCCTGTCGAAATGGGGCGAGCGCCTGCTCGACAGTTCAATGCAGATGATCCGCAATGTGCCGCACCTGGCGCTGATTCCGCTGGTGATTTTGTGGTTCGGCATCGACGAGTCGGCGAAGATTTTTCTGGTGGCGCTGGGCACGTTGTTTCCGATCTACCTCAACACCTATCACGGCATTCGCAACGTTGATCCGGCGTTGGTGGAGATGGCCCGCAGTTACGGCTTGTCCGGATTCAGCCTGTTCCGCCAAGTGATTTTGCCGGGTGCACTGCCTTCGATTCTGGTGGGCGTTCGTTTTGCGCTGGGCTTTATGTGGCTGACGTTGATCGTCGCGGAAACCATTTCCGCAAGCTCTGGCATCGGCTATCTGGCCATGAATGCCCGAGAGTTTCTACAGACGGATGTGGTGGTGCTGGCGATTCTTCTGTACGCGGTGCTCGGCAAGCTGGCCGACCTCGCGGCCCGTGGTCTGGAGCGTGTCTGGTTGCGTTGGCATCCGGCGTATCAGGTTGCCAAAGGAGGTTTCGCATGACGGCTCAACAACCTCCACGCCTGTTGCGCGGAATACCGCTGGCGGTACGCAAACTGCAGAAAACCTTTGGCTCGCGGCAGGTGTTGCGCGGCATCGACCTGCACATTCCGGCTGGGCAATTCGTGGCCGTGGTCGGCCGCAGCGGTTGCGGCAAAAGCACTTTGCTGCGTTTGCTCGCGGGGCTCGATACACCGACTGGCGGTGAATTGCTGGCGGGCTCTGCAGCGTTGACCGAAGCACGCGAAGACACGCGGCTGATGTTTCAGGAAGCGCGGCTACTGCCGTGGAAAAAACTCATCGACAACGTCGGTCTCGGCTTGTCCGGCAACTGGCGGCCGCAAGCGCTGGAAGCGCTGGAATCGGTAGGTTTGGCGGATCGCGCCAACGAGTGGCCGGCCGCACTCTCCGGTGGGCAGAAGCAACGAGTGGCGCTGGCTCGCGCGCTGATTCATCAACCGCGCTTGCTGCTGCTGGACGAACCCTTGGGCGCGCTGGATGCGCTGACCCGCATTGAAATGCAGCAACTGATCGAGCGGCTTTGGCACAAGCATGGTTTTACCGTGTTGCTGGTGACCCACGACGTCAGTGAAGCGGTGGCGATTGCCGATCGCGTCATTCTGATCGAAGAGGGCGGAGTCGGCCTCGACTTGCATGTGGAACTGCCGCGGCCCCGAGTGCGTGGCTCTCATCGACTGGCGACGCTGGAAACCGAAGTCCTCAACCGCGTCCTCGCATTACCTGGCCAACCGCCGGAGCCTGAACCTGTTTCACCCTTGCCCACGCAGTTGCGTTGGGCGCAATAACTCAATTATCCAAAGACGGGAATCAACATCATGACGATCAAAGCCATTAACGTTCGTAACCAGTTCAAAGGCCACATCAAGGAAATCGTGCTGGGTGACGTGCTGTCCGAAATCGACGTGCAGACTGCCTCGGGCATCGTCACTTCGGTGATCACGACGCGCTCGGTGAAGGAGCTGGAACTGGTGGTCGGGAGCGAGGTGATTGCGTTTGTGAAATCCACCGAGGTGTCGATTGCCAAGTTGTGATCCATGCGCCACCTATAGCCCCGAACGGCACAAGCCTTTCGGGGTTTTTTTATGCGTGTGAACAGGTCATGTCAGCGGTGCGGCCATCGCGAGCAGGCTCGCTCCCACAGGGATTTTTGTCGTACTCAAATGCTTTGTTCGCCGAAGATCCACTGTGGGAGCGAGCCTGCTCGCGATGAGGCCGTAGGAGCCGCCACGCAGATCAGGTTGAAACCGTGCGCTTTGGCAGATACGGCGGCAGATAGAGCCCAAGGTACGCATCAAACACCCGCATCCCTTCCTCGGCCATGCGCGGCGTGATCTGTCCGTGCTGTTGCACCGAACGTGCATATACCCGGTCGCCCAGCTCCATGGCCAGCGCGAACACATCGACATCGGTCGGCAGTTTCGGCAGTTCGAAATGGTGATCGAACAGCTTGTGCATCAAATCACCCAACTCAATGTCGTGCTGACGGTCGGCCTGGGTCACTTCGGTCAAGCCATGCTGGGCGAGGATCAACTGGCGGGCGGCGGCATCTTCGTCGTAGATCGCCAGCATGCGCTGTTCGACCAGGCGCGAGAGGTCGTGCCAGTTGCGCAGGGCATCGTGGTCGATGGGCGCTTGCAGGCAGGCGCGGAAAGCGCCGTGGACGTCGGCGGTCAGCGCTTCGAGCAGGGCTGGAACGCTGGCGAAGAAGTGGTAGACGGAGGAGGGCGGAATCTCCGCGCGCTCGGCGACGCTGTAGATCGACAGGCTGGCTACGCCCTCGGTTGCCAGCAGCGTGCGCGCGGCGTCGAGTATCGAATCGATCCGCGCCTGACTGCGGGCGCGGGGTTTGCGAACGGTGGCGATGCGCGTCATTGGAGACTCCTGCGGGGGCAGCGGGCATTGTACGCAGAGCGCAGAGATGTTCCACATCCCCTGTGCCGAGGGTGGTCTTTGTGGTGAGGGGGTCCACCTGTGGCGAGGGGGGTTACCTGTGGCGAGGGGGTTTACCCCCGTTGGGCTGCGCAGCAGCCCCAAAGCCAGTCAATGAGGTATGCCTGACCCGACTGTATTGGGCATAAAAGGGAGTCCTTCGGCCTCCAGCGGGGTGGTGCGGCATTCCGATAAACCCCCTCACCACAGGGTTCGTGCCAACCGTAAGAACACGGAAAATCAGCCAGCCATAAAAAACGCCGCAGGCTGTTAAACCTGCGGCGTTCGTTTTTACTGCACCCGCTTAAACAGTATGCAGGTACCAGTTGTACTCAAGGTCGGAGATGGAGTGCTCGAACTCCTCCAGCTCACTTTCCTTGCAGGCCACAAAGATATCGATGTATTTGGGATCGATGTATTTGGCCATGACTTCGCTGTCGTCCAGCTCGCGCAATGCATCACGCAGGTTGTTCGGCAGGCTTTGCTCGTTCTGCTCGTAGCTGTTGCCTTCCACCGGTGCGCCCGGCTCGATCTTGTTGGTCAAGCCGTGGTGCACGCCTGCCAGAACCGAAGCCATCAGCAGATACGGGTTGGCGTCAGCGCCGGCCACACGGTGCTCGATACGCACAGCGTCCGAGGAACCGGTCGGCACGCGGATCGCCACAGTGCGGTTGTCCAGACCCCAGCACGGCGAGTTCGGCACGTAGAACTGTGCGCCGAAACGACGGTAGGAGTTGACGTTAGGGCAGAGGAAAGCCATCTGCGCGGGCAGGGTCTCGAGCACACCGCCGATCGCGTGACGCAGCGCGGCGTTCTGCTCGGGATCCTCGCTGGCAAAAATATTTTTGCCTTCTTTATCAAGAATCGAAATGTGTACGTGCAGACCATTGCCGGCCTGGCCCGGGTACGGCTTGGCCATGAAAGTGGTATCCATTTCATGGTCGTAGGCAATGTTCTTGATCAGACGCTTGAGCAGTACCGCGTAGTCGCACGCCTTGATCGGGTCGGCGACGTGGTGCAGGTTCACTTCGAACTGCGCCGGGGCACTTTCCTTGACGATCGCGTCCGCCGGGATGCCTTGCTCTTTCGCACCTTCCAGGATGTCCTGGAGGCAGTCGACGTATTCGTCGAGGTCGTCGATCAGGTAGACCTGTGTCGAATGCGGGCGTTTTCCGGATACAGGCGAGCGTGGCGGCTGCGGACGACCGTTCACGTTTTCCTGGTCGATCAGGTAAAACTCCAGCTCGAACGCAGCGCAGATGGTCAGGCCCATCTCGTCGAACTTGCGGACTACATTGGCCAGCACTTCCCGCGGGTCAGCAAAGAACGGCTGGCCTTCGAGTTCGTGCATGGTCATCAACAGTTGCGCGGTAGGGCGCTTCTGCCAAGGCTCATTGCAGAGGGTGTCCGGGATTGGATAGCAGATTCGGTCAGCATCGCCGATGTCCAGACCCAGGCCGGTGCTTTCCACCGTCGAGCCATTGATATCCAGAGCAAATAGGGAGGCCGGCAGGTTGATGCCTTTCTCGTAAACCTTGTGGAGACTGGTGCGTTCGATGCGCTTGCCGCGCACCACACCATTCATATCCGCAATCAGAAGGTCAACGTACAGAACCTCAGGATGTTCCTTAAGGAACGCGTTCGCTTCGTTAAGCTGAACGGCACGCGGGGGTACCGACATGATGCAACACCTTTGTTGTTAAAAATATCAATCATTGATCTCTTCGGGTTTCAGTCAACCCGAACGGCATGCCGAAGTCAAGCGAGGCCGTTTTTGCCCTAAAAAAGCGCTCACGAGGCTTTTTTGAGGCACTTTGGGGCGTTTTTATGCCCTTGAGCGCTTTGCCGGCCGCGGGCTTGAGCGGGCCGTGTTGTATTTTTTACGGGGGTGTTGTGTAAAAAAATGAACAAGGCTAAGCTCCGATTCAAACCCATAACAGCAATAATACCGGGGTGCTTCATGTCTCGCCTGCCGTTAATCGGCGTCACCACCTGCCCGCCGCAGACCTTTCTACCGGCAGCGTCCGATATTCTGGACGGGCTCTATGGCAGTCTGTTGACCGGCGCTTCTTCCAATATAGAACTCTTTCTTGAGTGCGGCTCGGCCAATGCGTCGTGTGCCGCTCATGATTCTGCACGCGCAAAGCCTACAATGCCTGCCCACGCCACTGTCGAGGCGGGTATTCGTGCGCGGCAACGACAGTGGCAATCTGGACCATGCGACGCCCACGCGTCAAACAACGCCTGACTCCCAAGAGTCAGGAAACTCAGCCTAAGAGGCATTTATGAGTAACAACCTCGACCAGCTCACCGATTGGTTGAAAGACCGCAAGATCACAGAAGTCGAATGCATGATCGCCGACTTGACCGGGATCACCCGGGGCAAGATTTCGCCGACCAACAAATTCATTGCCGAGAAAGGCATGCGCCTGCCCGAGAGCGTTCTGTTGCAGACCGTGACCGGCGACTATGTCGAAGACGACATCTATTACGAACTGCTCGACCCGGCTGACATCGACATGATCTGCCGCCCCGACCAGAATGCGGTGTACATGGTGCCCTGGTCCATCGAGCCGACCGCTCAGGTGATCCACGACGCTTATGACAAGCAAGGCAACCCGATCGAGCTGTCGCCGCGCAACGTCTTGAAGAAAGTCCTGAAACTCTATGCCGACAAAGGCTGGCAGCCCATCGTGGCGCCGGAAATGGAGTTTTACCTGACCAAACGCAGTGACGACCCGGACTACCCGCTGCAGCCGCCGATTGGCCGTTCCGGTCGTCCGGAAACGGGCCGCCAGTCGTTCTCGATCGAGGCGGCGAACGAGTTCGACCCGCTGTTCGAAGATGTCTATGACTGGTGCGAATTGCAGGAGCTGGATCTCGACACACTGATCCACGAGGACGGCACGGCGCAGATGGAAATCAACTTCCGTCACGGCGATGCCCTGTCCCTGGCCGACCAGATCCTGATCTTCAAACGCACCATGCGCGAAGCGGCGCTCAAGCATAACGTCGCGGCGACGTTCATGGCCAAACCCATGACCGGCGAGCCGGGCAGCGCGATGCATCTGCACCAGAGCATCATCAGCATGGAGACCGGCAAAAACGTGTTCTCCAACGAAGACGGGACCATGAGTCAGCTGTTCCTGCACCACATTGGTGGCTTGCAGAAACTGATCCCGGAACTGCTGCCGCTGTTCGCGCCCAACGTCAACTCGTTCCGCCGCTTCCTGCCGGACACCTCGGCGCCGGTGAACGTCGAATGGGGCGAAGAAAACCGCACCGTGGGCCTGCGGGTTCCGGATGCCGGGCCACAAAACCGTCGGGTGGAAAACCGCCTGCCGGGCGCCGACGCCAACCCGTACCTGGCGATTGCCGCGAGCTTGCTCTGCGGCTACATCGGCATGGTCGAAGGGCTGAACCCAAGCGCACCGGTGGTGGGTCGTGGCTACGAGCGCCGCAATCTGCGCCTGCCGCTGACCATCGAAGACGCGCTGGAACGTATGGAAAACAGCGCGACTGTCGAGAAATACCTGGGCAAGAAATTCATCACTGGCTACGTCGCGGTCAAGCGGGCCGAGCATGAAAACTTCAAGCGCGTGATCAGTTCGTGGGAGCGGGAATTCCTGCTCTTCGCCGTCTGATACGCCGGGCGCCGCCGCTGTCGGGCGGCGCTTTCACCTGATCTTTTTAGGAGAATTCGCATGACCAGCAATAATCCGCAAACCCGTGAATGGCAAACCCTGAGCAACGATCACCACCTGGCGCCGTTCAGCGATTTCAAACAGCTGAAAGAGAAAGGCCCGCGCATCATCACCAGCGCCAAGGGTGTGTACCTCTGGGACAGCGAGGGCAACAAGATTCTCGACGGTATGGCCGGCCTGTGGTGTGTGGCGATCGGTTACGGTCGCGACGAACTGGCTGATGCCGCCAGCAAGCAGATGCGTGAATTGCCTTACTACAACTTGTTCTTCCAGACTGCTCACCCGCCGGTGCTGGAATTGGCCAAAGCCATTGCCGATATCGCGCCGCAGGGCATGAACCATGTGTTCTTCACCGGTTCCGGTTCCGAAGGCAACGACACGATGCTGCGCATGGTTCGCCACTACTGGGCGATCAAGGGCCAGCCGAACAAGAAAGTCATCATTAGCCGCAAGAACGGTTATCACGGTTCCACCGTGGCCGGCGCGAGCCTGGGTGGCATGACGTACATGCACGAGCAGGGCGACTTGCCGATCCCGGGCATCGTCCACATCGCGCAGCCGTACTGGTTCGCCGAAGGCGGCGACATGACGCCGGAAGAATTCGGCGTGTGGGCGGCCAATCAGCTGGAAGAGAAGATTCTCGAAGTCGGCGTGGATAACGTCGGTGCCTTTATTGCCGAGCCGATCCAGGGTGCCGGCGGCGTGATCATTCCGCCAGACACCTACTGGCCGCGCATCAAGGAAATCCTCGCCAAGTACGACATCCTGTTTGTCGCCGACGAAGTGATTTGTGGTTTCGGCCGCACCGGTGAGTGGTTTGGTACCGATTTCTACGACCTCAAGCCCGACATGATGACCATCGCCAAAGGCCTGACTTCCGGCTATATCCCGATGGGTGGCCTGATCGTGCGCGACGAGGTGGTCGCAGTGCTCAACGAAGGTGGGGATTTCAACCACGGTTTCACGTACTCCGGCCATCCTGTCGCCGCAGCCGTGGCGCTGGAAAACATCCGCATCATGCGCGACGAGAAAATTATCGAGCGCGTTAATACGGAGTCGGCACCCTATTTGCAAAAGCGTCTGCGGGAGCTGAACGATCACCCGTTGGTGGGGGAAGTGCGCGGGGTCGGCCTGTTGGGGGCCATTGAACTGGTTCAGGACAAGGCTACGCGCAAGCGTTACGAAGGCAAGGGCGTCGGCATGATCTGCCGCACGTTCTGCTTTGAAAACGGCCTGATCATGCGCGCCGTCGGCGACACCATGATCATTGCTCCGCCACTGGTGATTACCAAGGCTGAAATCGATGAGCTGGTGACCAAGGCACGCCAGTGTCTGGACCTGACGCTGAGTGCGTTGCAGGGCTAAGTGCTAGGCTCTGAGCGAAGTGCGATGCGCGCATTTTGCTCGGAGCAAACAAAGGTTGGGTCTTTCCTTGAAAGCCTGCCTTGGATCTTGCCAGACTACCCACCGTTCGGATGACCGGGAAAGGCTGCCGAGCATGCGGCTAAAAAGAAAAACTGGAGCATTACCCATGAAGGCATTAGGTATGAAGATAGCTGGCAAGACCCTCCTCGCCATGTCCCTGATGGGCGTGATGGCAGGCGCAGTTCAGGCGGATGACAAAGTCCTGCACGTGTACAACTGGTCTGATTACATCGCACCGGATACCGTCAAGAAATTCGAAGCCGAGTCGGGGATCAAAGTCGTTTACGACGTTTTCGACAGCAACGAAACCCTGGAAGCCAAGTTGTTGGCAGGCAAGTCCGGCTACGACATCGTCGTGCCGTCGAACAACTTCCTGGCCAAGCAGATCAAGGCTGGCGTCTACCAGAAACTGGACAAGTCCAAGCTGCCCAACTGGAAAAACCTCAACACTGACCTGCTCAAAGCGGTCTCGGTGAGTGACCCGGGCAACGAACACGCTTTCCCGTACATGTGGGGTTCGATCGGCATTGGTTTCAACGCCGAGAAGGTCAAGGCTGCACTGGGTGTCGATGCGCCGACCAATTCCTGGGACTTGCTGTTCAAACCTGAAAACGCTGCGAAGTTGAAATCGTGCGGTATCAGTTTCCTCGATTCGCCAACCGAGATGCTTCCGGTGGCGTTGCACTACCTGGGCTATCCAACCGACAGCCAGGACAAAAAACAACTGGCCGAAGCCGAAGCACTGTTCCTGAAGATTCGTCCTTCGGTGGGCTATTTCCATTCCTCCAAGTACATCTCCGACCTGGCCAACGGCAACATCTGCGTAGCCGTCGGTTACTCGGGTGACATCTACCAGGCCAAAGCGCGTGCCGCTGAAGCCGGTGA
Source organism: Pseudomonas sp. TMB3-21 (assembly GCF_054898145.1). Taxonomy (NCBI): domain Bacteria; kingdom Pseudomonadati; phylum Pseudomonadota; class Gammaproteobacteria; order Pseudomonadales; family Pseudomonadaceae; genus Pseudomonas; species Pseudomonas sp. TMB3-21. The sequence continues at coordinate 1,858,128 of NZ_CM142718.1, forward strand.
CAAGGTCAAAGTCAGCTACAACATTCCCAAAGAAGGTGCAGGCAGCTTCTACGACATGGTCGCCATCCCTAAAGATGCCGAAAACGTCGAAGGCGCCTACAAGTTCATGACCTTCCTGATGAAGCCGGAAATCATGGCTGAAATCACCAACGCCGTGCGCTTCCCGAACGGCAACTCGGCCGCCACGCCGTTGGTGGAAAAAGACATTACCGAAGACCCGGGCGTCTACCCGCCTGCGGACGTGCTGGCCAAGCTGTATGCGATTGCCGACCTGCCGGCGGCGACCCAGCGGATCATGACGCGCAGCTGGACCAAGATTAAATCCGGTAAGTAATCAGTAAAACCTGTAGCAGCTGCCGAAGGCGGCGTTGAGGTCCGAAGGACCTCCGCGATTTCAACAGCACAACTGCTCCGCAGTTGAACGCAGCCTTCGGCAGCTGCTACATCGTCATAAAGTTTGCTGGAATGGTTTATCGAGGGTAAGTTGCGCGCCGGTTTGTTGCCGGGCAGCCATGGCTGTCATGTAACGCGGGCAACTTGGGCCCAACTAATTTTAGAGGACCTCCACTTGCCAATTTTTTCTCTGTTACGCAATGCATTGCTGGTCGGCGCCGGGCTGACCCTGGCGGTCAACGTTCAAGCTGCCGGTACCGTGCATATTTATAACTGGTCGGACTACGTCGGCGAGACCACCTTGGCCGACTTCGAAAAAGAGACCGGCATCAAACCGGTTTACGACGTCTTCGACTCCAACGAAACCCTCGAAGGCAAGTTGCTGGCAGGGCGCACCGGTTACGACGTGGTTGTGCCGTCGAACCACTTCCTTGGCAAGCAGATCAAGGCCGGCGCTTTCCAGAAGCTCGACAGGAAACAACTGCCCAACTACGCCAACCTCGACCCGGTGCTGCTCAAGCGCCTGGAGCAGAATGACCCGGGCAATCAATACGCCGTGCCTTATCTGTGGGGCACCAACGGCATCGGTTACAACGTTGAAAAGGTCAAGGCAGTGCTTGGCCTCGACAAGATCGACTCGTGGGACGTGGTCTTCGAGCCGCAGAACATCAAGAAGCTGCAAAGCTGCGGTGTAGCGTTCCTCGACTCCGCCGATGAAATGATGCCCACCGTGCTCAACTACATGGGCCTCAACGCCAACAGCACCAACCCTGAAGATTACAAAAAGGCCGAGGCCAAGCTTTTGAAAGTGCGTCCGTACGTGACGTATTTCCACTCCTCCAAATACATTGCCGACCTGGCCAACGGTGACATCTGCGTCGCCATCGGCTTCTCCGGCGACATCTTCCAGGCCAAGGCCCGTGCGGCCGAAGCGGGCAAAGGCGTGGACATCGCTTACTCGATTCCCAAAGAGGGCGGCGCGCTCTGGTTCGACATGCTGGCGATCCCGAAAGACTCGAGCAATGCCAAGGAAGCCCACGCGTTCATCAACTATCTGTTGAAACCCGAGGTGATCGCTCAGGTCAGTGACTACGTCGGTTATGCCAACCCCAACCCGGCTTCGGACGCATTGATGGAGCAGTCCATCCGCACTGACGAATCGATTTATCCGCCGCAAGCCGTGCTCGACAAGACCTACGTGTCGACCGAGTTGCCGCCGAACATTCAACGCTTGATGACCCGCAGCTGGACCAAGGTCAAGTCGGGCAAATAGCTTCAAGGCTCAAACTATCCAAGGTTCGCCCGCTTGAGGCGAACTGCAATTTTGTTGGGAGTTTCGTAAATGGCAGTTGCCTCCGGCGCCTACAAGAAAGCCCTCGAGGGCGACCAGACACCGAAGCAGGTGCTGGTCAAAATCGACCGGGTCACGAAGAAGTTCGACGAGACGATTGCGGTGGACGATGTGTCCCTGGAGATCAAGAAAGGCGAAATTTTCGCCTTGCTCGGCGGTTCGGGATCGGGCAAATCCACCTTGCTGCGCATGCTCGCAGGCTTCGAGCGGCCCACGGAGGGGCGCATTTTCCTTGATGGCGTAGACATCACCGACATGCCGCCGTACGAGCGGCCGATCAACATGATGTTTCAGTCCTACGCATTGTTCCCGCACATGACCGTGGCGCAGAACATCGCGTTCGGCCTCAAGCAGGACAAGATTTCCGCCGCTGAAGTCGACGCGCGTGTGGCCGAAATGCTCAAGCTGGTGCAGATGAGCCAATACGCCAAGCGCAAGCCGCATCAACTGTCTGGCGGTCAGCGTCAGCGTGTCGCGCTGGCCCGCTCGCTGGCCAAGCGGCCGAAGCTGTTGCTGCTCGACGAACCGATGGGCGCACTGGATAAAAAACTGCGTTCGCAGATGCAGCTGGAACTGGTCGAGATCATCGAGCGCGTTGGCGTCACCTGCGTGATGGTGACGCACGATCAGGAAGAGGCCATGACCATGGCCGAGCGCATCGCGATCATGCACCTGGGCTGGATCGCGCAGATTGGCAGCCCGATCGACATTTACGAAACGCCGACCAGTCGCCTGGTCTGCGAATTCATCGGCAACGTCAACATTTTCGAAGGCGAAGTGGTGGACGATGCCGAGGGCCATGCGGTGATCACCTGCAAGGATCTGGACCGCAACATTTTCGTCGGTCACGGCATCAGTACCTCGGTTCAGGACAAGTCGGTCACTTACGCGATTCGGCCGGAAAAACTGCTGGTCACCGCCGACATGCCTACCTGTGAATACAACTGGTCCAGCGGCAAAGTCCACGACATCGCCTACCTCGGCGGCCATTCGGTGTTCTACGTTGAATTGCCGAGCGGCAAAGTCGTGCAGTCGTTCGTCGCCAACGCCGAACGTCGCGGTCAGCGCCCGACCTGGGGCGATCAAGTGTTCGTCTGGTGGGAAGACGATAGCGGCGTGGTGCTTCGCTCATGAACATGCGCAAGTTCAAACGCCGACTCAACCGAATAATTCCCGGTGGCCGTCAGCTGGTCATCGGGGTTCCGTTCATCTGGCTGTTTCTGTTCTTCATGCTGCCGTTCTTCATTGTGTTGAAGATCAGCTTTGCTGAAGCCGATGTCGCCATTCCGCCGTACACCGAAATTTACACATTCGCCGAGCAAAAACTGCAGTTGCTGTTGAACCTTGGCAACTACGCCTTGCTGGCCGGCGACGATTTGTACATCGCCGCTTACCTCGGCTCGCTGAAGATGGCGCTGATCAGCACCGTGCTTTGCCTGCTGATCGGTTACCCGATGGCCTACGCCATCGCCAGCGCACGTAAAGAGATGCAGACGGTGCTGGTGCTGCTGATCATGATGCCGACCTGGACCGCAATCCTGATCCGCGTTTATGCGTGGATGGGCATCCTCAGCAACAACGGTTTGCTCAACGGTTTCCTGATGACCATGGGCTGGATCGACGAGCCGCTGCAGATCCTCAATACCAACCTGGCGGTCTACATCGGCGTTGTGTATTCCTATCTACCGTTCATGATCCTGCCGCTTTATGCCAACCTGGTGAAACACGACAACAGCTTGCTGGAAGCCGCGTCCGACCTGGGTTCGAGTACCTTCAACAGCTTCTGGAAAATCACCATTCCGCTGTCCAAGAACGGCATCATCGCCGGCTGCATGCTGGTGTTCATTCCGGTTGTGGGTGAGTTCGTAATCCCGGAACTGCTCGGCGGGCCGGAAACGTTGATGATCGGTAAAGTGCTCTGGCAGGAATTCTTCAACAACCGTGACTGGCCGGTGGCCTCTGCCCTGGCGGTGGTGATGCTGGCGATCCTGATCGTGCCGATCATTCTGTTCAACCGTAGTCAGGCCAAAGAAATGGAGGGCAAATAATGAAGCGCTTCCGTTTCTCGAGTTTCATGCTGGTGGTGGGTTTGCTGTTCATCTATCTGCCGATGCTGATCCTGGTGATCTACTCGTTCAACGCCTCGAAACTGGTCACGGTGTGGGGCGGCTGGTCGATCAAGTGGTACGTCGGCTTGATGGACAACTCGCAGCTGATGGGTTCGGTGCTGCGTTCGCTGGAAATCGCCTGCTACACGGCGGTGGCGGCGGTTGCGCTGGGCACCCTGGCGGCATTCGTGCTGACGCGGATCAGCCACTTTAAGGGTCGCACGCTGTTCGGTGGTTTGGTCACCGCGCCGCTGGTGATGCCGGAAGTGATCACCGGTCTGTCGCTCTTGCTGCTGTTCGTGGCGATGGCGCAGATGATCGGTTGGCCACAGGAACGCGGCATCATCACTATCTGGATTGCCCACACCACGTTCTGTTCGGCGTATGTGGCGGTGGTGGTATCGGCACGTTTGCGTGAGCTGGACCTGTCCATCGAAGAGGCGGCCATGGACCTTGGCGCGCGCCCGTGGAAGGTGTTCTTCCTGATCACCATTCCGATGATCGCGCCGTCGCTGGGTGCTGGCGCCATGATGTCGTTCGCCCTGTCGCTGGATGACCTGGTGTTGGCGAGCTTCGTCTCCGGGCCGGGCTCGACCACGCTGCCGATGGAAGTGTTCTCGGCGGTGCGTCTGGGCGTGAAGCCGGAGATCAACGCTGTGGCCAGCCTGATTCTGCTGGCGGTGTCGCTGATGACGTTTTTGGTGTGGTTCTTCAGCCGCCGTGCCGAAGAAGCGCGCAAGCGCGCGATTCAGCAAGCGATCGAAGAAAGCGCGGCGGATTCGTGGAAGCAGCCGGATGTGCGTCGGGCGCAGCAGGCGCCGGGAGTGGTTTGAACCTGATGGTTGCCACATCTTTGTGATCAACCCCCATCCCCTGTAGGAGCCGGCTTGCCGGCGATGGTGTGTCAGTCGACAAAAATGTTGCTGATCCACCATCGCCAGCAAGCCGGCTCCTACAAGGATTCTATGCCACCCAGGGCGATTGGCGGATGATCTCGACAAAGTTCATCGGCTTGAACCCCGGCTCGCTGTCCACCAGGACATCGGCGTTGACCGTACCAAACGTGGTATCAGGCTTGTGTTTGAAGCCATTGGCGAACGCACACAAAATGCATTCCTTGAACCCGTCACCGCGTGGGTGCGCATGCACGACAGCGTTACGCTGATCGTCAGGGAACGCGGCGTAATCGATGCCCAGCACATCCATCTCCACCCCGGCAGTCACCAGCGCCACGTTCGGGCGCAGGTGTTGCGGCACGCCCGGCGTGGTGTGCAAAGCGATCGACAGCCACACCTGCTCGATGTCGTCATCACTCAATCCATAAGGTGTGAGAAACGCTTTGGCGGCATTGGCACTGTCGACTTCAAAGCGCTCGCCTGCTGAACGATGGCCTTCCATCAGACCCAAGTCATGGAACATTGCCCCCACATACAAAAGCTCCGGGTTGTAGGTCAGCTGCTTGCGTTCACCGCTCAACGCGCCGAACAGAAATACCCTGCAAGAGTGGTGGTAGAGCAGGTCGGATTCGACGTCGCGTATGTATTCGGTGGTGGCCTTGGCCAAAGTGCTGTCGGGAATTTTAATGCCGGCGATGGTGTTGTTCATGGGCCTTACCTCGTGAAAAACGCCATAACGGCGCTGATGGAATCAGTCTGTTCTTCACCCTCAACGCGGACAATCGGACCATGGCGGCGATCCATGCCAATCAACCTGCATATCGCGCCAGCCTCGCTTGTGAGGCTTGAATTGGCTAAGTTGGAACCCAGATTAAGCGCGCCCTGTAGCAGCTGCCGAGCCTTCGAGGCTGCGTCCGGCTGCGAAGCAGTCGTTAAATCTTACCCAGCGGTCTCTCCATTAAACCGTGCGTGCAGAATTTACGACTGCTTCGCAGCCGGACGCAGCCTCGCAGGCTCGGCAGCTGCTACAGGTGTAGGGTGCATACCGTTCCATTGAGGCGAGTCAAATGACCAAAACCATCGCCATCGTGGTCTTCGCAGGCGTCCAGTCGCTGGATGTCACCGGCCCCATGGATGTGTTTTCCGAAGCCAATCGTTTCCTTCCCTCGCAGGATCACTATCGCCTGGAAGTGATCGGCGTCGAGCGCGGAGTCATGGCCTGTTCCAACGGTTTGTCGCTCAATGCCCATCGGCATTTCAGCGAAGCGCTCGATGCGTATGACTTGTTGCTGGTTGCGGGTGGCCCGCAGTTGCCTTTCATGGACTTCGGAATGGCCTTCGATGCCTGGCTACGCGAGGCTTGCGCCCGGGCGCAGCGTTTCGGCTCGATCTGCAACGGCGCTTTCATGCTCGCCCGGGCCGGGTTGCTGCAGGGCAGGACGGTGACTACTCATTGGGGCGATGCAGCGGCGTTGGCGGCGTTGTGCCCTGGCACGCAGGTTGAAGCGGATCGGCTGTACGTGCAGGACGGCGAGCTGTACACCTCGGCCGGGGTCACGGCAGGCATTGATTTGTCGCTGTACCTGCTGGCCCGCGATCACGGAGCGGAAGTTGCGCTGAGCGTGGCAAAACGGCTAGTAGTGTTCACGCAGCGCTCAGGTGGACAATCGCAGTTCAGTCCATTCCTCACGCCCCATGCCGAACCGACGTCGGCGGTGGCGATGGTCCAGCATTACGTGCTGGCCAATCTCACCGGCGATCTGACAGTTGCCGACCTGGCCAATGCGGCCAACATGAGCGCGCGCAACTTTTCCCGGGTGTTTGCCAAGGACGTGAAAATCACCCCGGCGGAGTTTGTCGAGCGGGCGAGGGTGGATGCGGCGCGGGTGCTGCTTGAGAGCACCCGGTCGCCATTGAAAACCGTGGCCTACCAATGCGGTTTTCGCGATGCCCAGCACATGCGCAGTGTCTTCAACCGCCGACTCGGGATAACGCCGAAGCAGTTCAGGCTGAATTTTTCGGCGATGGTTTGAGCGGGTATTTAGAGTGCCCGTCAGTGCCTCATCGTCGGATCGCCGCCCGGAGCAAGCGCGCTCCCACATCTGGAACGCTTTCCACCCTGTGGGAGCGAGCATGCTCCGGGCGGCGATCCGACGATTGCTGCAGCTCAGGCGACAAGTTTTACCGCGCCGGCAAAATCTTCAACGTACTCCGCGTATTGGCCATGACTTCCTCATCATTGAGGTACGCCTGGAAATACACTCCTTCGATATACGCCTCGGCCTGATCCTCATAGTGCTTGTCCAGCGGCACGCCGCTCTGGCCAAGCGGGTTGACGGTCAGGCTGTGCGCCGGGTCGGCGAAGTCGATCAGACGGCGGGTCGAGGGGCCGTAAGTAACGGGCCACGGCGCGGGGCCGATTTTCGATGACAGGTTGTTCGGCACTTCATGGCTGCCGGGCGCGGCGAACGGTCCGACGTTAAACACACGGTCCAGCGGCTTCTGCTGACTCAACGGATGGCCGTGCGTCAGCGTGTGCGCCTTGCCCCACTGCCATTGCGCAGTATCGCCACCCAGTGTGGACCGAAGGTGCGCAAGGCTCGCTTGCCACGCCAGCTTGACCGTATCGGCGCGCGTTTCCTTGCCGAGGGTGTTGCGGTTATCCCACCACGGCGATTTCGCATCTGCGGCCAGGCGAGGCAGCGCGGCATCGATCACCCGGGTCGAGAGCAGCGTTTCGAAAAAGTCATTGCCCAGTTCGTCGTGCATCGTTGCGTCGGCCAGGTTGAACAGCAACTGGTTGAACAGCGTAGCGCTGGTGGAATCCAGCGGATAGTCGCCTTTCCACTGCGCCAATTGCTCGATCATTTTCAGCTCGGCCGCATCGCTCGTCACGTCGCGCAGTACCGGCAACAACGGCGCGAGCAAACGTGGGCCGTACGCGGTGGTGGTGCCCAATTGCAGTTGCTTGCTCGCTTCCAGATCCCATTTGATGGTCTTGTCACTGAGTTCACCGTTGAGCTGCTGCCCCCGATCCGCCAGGTTGTAATAGCCCGGGATCTCGATGCCCGCCGGTGACACCGGTTGGAAATTGGCCGAGACGATATAGCCGCGCGCCGGGTTCTCTTCCTGCGGATTGGCGCTGAACGGGTAGAAACCATCCTTGTCCGCCTCAGCGCTACCACCATCGAGGATGAACCACGGCCGCACGCCCGCCGGACGCTTCGGCAGTTGCGCTGCCGCCCACCAGCCGATGTCGCCCTTGGCATTGGCCCAAACGATGTTCAGGCCCGGCGCCTGGACCTTGGCAGCTGCACTGCGAGCCTTGGCCAGGGTGTCGGCGCGGTTGAGCTGGTAGAAACCCTCAAGGATCGGGTTCTGGCTTTCGAGGAAACCCCACCACATGGCAATCGGTGTTTTGCCGGCGTTCTTGCCCAGTGCGTCATTGACGATCGGGCCATGCGGCGACTGGCGCAGCACCAGCGTCACCGGTGCCTGGCCCTTGACTGCGATCTGCTGTTCGGTGGTAACCATGTCCACCCAATTGCCGCGATACCAGACCTGGTTTGGATTGTCCGGATTGACCTTCTCGGCAATCAGATCCAGATCGTCGTTCTGGAACATGGTGATGCTCCAGCCGAAATGGCTATTCAACCCGAGGGAAGCGAATGGCATCAGCGCCTGATAGTGGCCGTACAGATCAAAGCCCGGCGCCGAGAGCTGAGCTTCGTACCACACCGATGGCGCGGAGAAACGAATGTGTGGATCACCGGCCAGCAGCGGTTTGCCGCTTTTTGTGCGGCTGCCGGCGACCACCCAGGCGTTGCTGCCTTCAAACTGCGGCAGGCCGTTGTCGGCCAATACCTGTTCGCTCAGGCGAGCGAGGGCATTGAGGTCTTGCCAGTCCACGTTGGCAAGGTGCCGCACAGTGCTGCCAGGGTGTTTCGCCAGTACGCCGTTGGGCTGCCATTCCAGATCGAAGACGTTCAGGTACTCGGGGCCGAGCTGATCGCGCACGTAGGTCAACAACGGTTCGGTGCGAAACGCTGCAGCAAAACTGTAGGCCATGTAGCCGGCGATGCTGATGGTGTCCTGCGCGGTAAACGGGCGCTTGGAAATGCCGAGCGCATTGAACTCGGCAGGCTTCGCGTGGCTGTCCTGATACTGGTTGATGCCGTCGAGATAAGCCTGCATGGCGATGAACGTGGGCGACTGCTTGTCCAGATTCGCCAGGTAGGTTTCAGCGCGTTCGCGAATGCGCAGGCTACGCATCAGCTTGTCAGTGTCGAGCAGTTTCGGGCCGAGCACTTCCGCCAGTTCGCCGCGGGCGAGACGGCGCAGGATTTCCATCTGGAACAAGCGGTCCTGGGCGTGCACGTAGCCGAGGGCTCGGTACATATCGGGTTCGTTTTCAGCACGAATATGCGGAACGCCACGCTCGTCGTAACGCACCGTGACCGAACCTTGCAGATGCTGCAATTCGACCATGCCCTGGCGTGTCGGCTGCTTGCTGTAGACGTACCAACCGACCCCGGCGGCGAGCACGACGATCAGCAGGGCAAGTACGGTCAGCAGACGCTTCATGAGAATTCCTTGTTCTTGTTATGTAAGGCAGCAGTTCCCTGGCGCCACTGTTTAACACGGCTTGCCGGCCCGGCCCATCACCCTTAGGAGGGATTCGTATTGCCGGGTTTGTCACGCTTCGCGGTGTGGGCCGGCCACGGGCAGTAACACCCCACCGCCAACGTGTGCGTGGCGTTCACCGCGCGACCTTCGTTAAGCGCCTGCAGAATCGGCTCGATAAAACTGTTACTGGAATTGCACGTCAGGCCTTCGCTGTACGGGCCGAAGTACGCCAGTTTGCCGCTGCGATCCCAGATCGCCACGGCGGGGCTGGCGGGGATCTGTTCTGCGCCGGGTAAAACCGTAATGGTTTTCAGATCGCCCAGGCTGTCCGGCAATTGCCCGTGGCTGCCGGTTTTTTGCACGGCATAAAATTCCACGCCTTGCGGCGCGTAGCGGGCGACCAGTTCGGTGAGGTGTTGTTGATTGCCGACATTGCACGGGCAGGCTGGATCCCAGAAGTGCACGAGGCGGATCGCGCCGGCGCCGGCGAGCTGATCGGGCAGGCGCAAGGGATCGCCGGAGAACACCGCCGTATGCGAACTGAATGCGCGCAGGTAGCGGCCCTGAAACCAGTCATACGCCGCCCACAAAACACCGGCACACACGAGAACGAGCAGGGTGGCGAGCAGTGGGGTGCGGTAAGGCGAACGCATGGGTCGGTGTCCTCGAAGGTCGCCCAGCTTGCCATGCTTGCCGCGACAGATGAATATCGCAGGCCCATAAAGTCTGTTTCATGATTTGGAATCATCCATGCCTGCCAACTTCGACCCTGATGTTCTGCGTGCCAGCTTGCGGCCCTTGGCCGGGTGGCAGTCGCTGTCGAAAGAAGCGCAGGCTTACCAGCGCTTCTACGGTGTGGATTTCCCCGGGCGCGAATTGCGCAGTGGTCTGGGTCGTTTCGAGGTGGGCGGTTACCAAGTGGTCAGCCAGGTCTGGTGGCCAGCGCGGGCGAAGGCGACGCTGCTGTTGTTCCACGGTTTCTACGATCACACCGGGCTGTATCGGCATGTGATCGAGTGGGCGCTGGATCAGGGTTTTGCGGTGCTTGCCTGCGATTTGCCGGGGCATGGGCTGTCCAGCGGTGAGCGGGCGAGTATCAAGGATTTCGCCGAGTATCAGGACACGCTGCAAGGACTGTTTGTCGAGGCGCAGGCGCTGGACTTACCGAAACCGTGGCACCTGTGCGGGCAAAGCACCGGCGGTGCGATTGTGATTGATCACGTCTTGAACGCGGGGGCGGACAGTCCGGCCCAAGGTCAGGTGATCCTCTTGTCGCCATTGGTGCGACCGCGCGCCTGGGGCTGGTCGCAGCTCAGCTATTACGTGCTCAAGCCTTTCGTCAAAGGCATCGCGCGGCGCTTTAGCGAAAACTCCAACGATCCGGATTTTTTACCGTTCCTGCAGGCCGATCCGTTACAGCCGCGGCGTTTACCGACGGCGTGGGTTGGTGCATTGGCGCGGTGGATCAAGCGAATTGAAGCCGCGCCGGCCAGCACTCGGCGCCCGCTGATTGTGCAGGGGCAGGCGGACATGACGGTGGATTGGGTGCATAACCTGCAGATATTGAAAGCCAAGTTCGATCGACCGCAGGTGTTGATGTTGCCGCAGGGGCGACATCATCTGGCGAACGAGACGTTGGCGATGCGGCAGGAGTATTTCGGGTTTTTGAGTAAGCGGATTAATGGCCGGAATCTTTAGCGGCAGCACCGGTTCCTTCGGCTTATCGCCACCCTGGGCAAGGCTCGCTTCCACATGGGAGTACATTTCCGTGTGGGAGCGGGCTTGCTCGCGAAAGGGGCATAACGGGCACTAGATTTACCGCGTCAAACTCAAGGATTCTGCCCCACCGCCAACCCCGCCCGAATCGCCGCCAGTGCTGCCTGGTAATAAGCCTTGCCTTCAGTCGACTCGGCAAACGTGGCGAATTCTTCCAGTTCGTTATCCGACAGGTCGCGGTAAACGTACAGCAGCGTGTTATTCACATCGCTGCCGATCTGATCCATCAAACGCTGGCGTTGCCCGTTCAACATGCCTTGCGCCTGACCGCCACCGAGCAGGCCGGGGATCATCGAGCTCAGGCTGTCGGCTGCGACACCGGCGATTGCCAGACTGACTTCCGCACCCGCTTCGCGCGCCGGTAATGCCTGGGCCAAGTGGCCGATGATCAGTTGGCGGTTATCGCTGACCTGCATCTTCGGCAGACCCTGGGCGTTTTTCGCCAGTTGATCGCGCCGGGTCGCGAGCAATTCAGCCGCGACGATTTTCTTGCCCAAGGGCGACTGAAAAAATGCCAGGGCCGGTTGGGGGTCGGCGAGGGTCTTGCGCAGTTGCGCTTCGGCACGCTGATCCACGGCCTGTGATGCAAAGCGTTTGTTGCTGTTGTTCAGCAGCGCCTGAAATACCGCCGGCGGCAGGCTGTTCTGATAGCGCTGCTGCGCCGCCGAGAGGGCGTCGTTGAAATGCGCGCGTTGTTCCGGCCAGCCGGCAACCTTGTACAGCTGGTCGTAGCCGTCTGCCCAGGCAGGCATTACGCAGAATATCAGCAGTGAGAAAAGCAAACGGCGCATAGGGACTCCTGTCAGCAGGCGACTATTCTCCGTGTGGCATCCGGACTTGTCGAGAATTCGTATCAAGGCGCTGCGCGGCTCTGTCGGATTTTCGGACACAGGAATACTATGCGCGCCATGCAAATACCCTCTGATCACCCGCTGCTGTTACGTATCGTCGACGACCTGGCCGAACAGGGCTGGTCGCAGCAGAATATCTTCCTGCCTCTGGATCTGACCGGAGCACTGGCGGCCGAGTGCCGCAAACGTGCTGCCGAAGGTGAACTGGCCCCGGCTGCAGTGGGGCGCGGGGCGACCTCGGAAGTGCGCGAAGGCATTCGTGGCGACCACATTCAGTGGATCGAGCCGGGTCAGGCACCGGCGTGTGATAGCTACCTGCAGCTGATGGACAGCCTGCGCGAGGCGATGAATCGCGGTTTGTACCTGGGCCTTGAAGACTTCGAAAGCCATTTTGCGATGTACCCGCCCGGGGCTTTTTATCTCAAGCACGTCGACCGTTTCCGCGATGATGACCGGCGCATGGTCTCGGCGGTGGTCTATCTCAATGACGGCTGGTTGCCGGAACACGGCGGTCAGCTGCGCATGTACCTCAAGGATGGCGTTGAATACGATGTGGTGCCGACCGGAGGCTGCCTGGTGGTGTTCCTCTCGGGCGGAGTGCCCCACGAAGTTTTGCCGGCAACGCGTGATCGGCTGTCTCTGACGGGCTGGTTCCGGCGTCGCGGCAACGAGCCGTTCTGATCATGCAAAAGATTCTGGTAAGCCGTTGTCTGCTGGGGCACCGCGTTCGCTACGACGGCGGGGCCAGCGGGCCGTTTGATCTGCTGCAGCAGTGGCTTGATGAAGGTCGCGTGGTGCCGCTGTGTCCGGAAGTGGCCGGCGGTTTGCCGACACCGCGGGCGGCGGCGGAGATTCCCGGCGGGCAGGGGAGTGAAGTGCTGGATGGGCAGGCCGCGGTAATCACGACGGATGGCGAAGATGTCAGTGCGCAGTTTCTTAGCGGTGCTTGCCAAGCGCTGGCGTTAGTGCGCGAGCACGGTATTCGAGTTGCCGTGCTGAAGGCCAACAGCCCGTCGTGCGGTAATTTGCTCACCTATGACGGGACGTTCAGTGGCGTGAAGGTCAGCGGCGAAGGCGTCACCGCTGCGTTGCTCAAACGCCATGGAGTGCAAGTCTTCAGTGAGCTGGAGTTGCCACAAGCGGTCGAAGCGCTGATCGCACAAGCCTGAAGTCACAACCCCTGTGGGAGCGAGCCTGCTCGCGATAGCAGTTTGTCAGTCGACATCTCTTTCGGCTGCCGGCCTCATCGCGAGCAAGCTCGCTCCCACGGGGTAAGCCGCTGACTCGAAGATCAGGGTTGCGGGTTCGCGGTTGAATCTGCCTTCAACCACTTCTGCTCCAGCGCCTCCAGGCGTCCATCTGCCTTGATCCGCTGCAACGCGTTCTCCAGGCTGGCGTGAAACGCCGGGTTACCTTTCTGAAACGGTATCGCCAGGCTTACTTTCTGCACTGCTTTGGGTGCGGCGTCCTGCAGCGACTGCACCAGCACCATCGGCCGCGGTTGTTCTTCCTTCTGCGCGATCAATTGCCCGTCGGCGATTGTGTAAGGCTCGCTGAAGTCGAAACGATCCTTGAGATCCGGGGTCAGTGCTATGTGATTGATGGCGACGTCGTACTTGCCGCTCTCGACGCCGGCCAGCAGATCATTGGCATCAGTGACGACGAAGTCGGCGCGCACATCCAGTTCACTGGCCAGCATCTGACCCAGCTCGACTTCAAAGCCTGCGAGTTTGCCGTCGTCCTTGTAATTGAAGGGTGGTGTATTAGCCTCAAGGGCAATGCGCAGTTCACCGCGGTCGTTGACGTCGTCGATCAGTTCGGCATGAGCCAGCGGGCTCAGAAGGGGTAGCAGGCAGATCAGGCCAGGCAGAAAGCGCATGGTCACTCCTTTGAATTCATTATCGCGAGGCTCAGGATCAGGCTCGCTTTGCTATGGTTATGCGTGCCTTCGACAACGAATGGTCATGAAGTTGTCATGACCGAGCGGATTTTACGGAAAAACTGGAGAAGAAAATGAAAACCTTTATGTCACGAGCCGCTTTCGCTGGCCTGTTGCTGAGTGCTTCGATGTTGGCGACGGCTGCGACGCCTGCGCCCAAAGGGGCAGAAGCGTTCATTGTTTCCCCTGAAGATGGCGCCACCGTGCCGCAGGAGTTCAAGGTCAAGTTCGGCGTGAAACACATCTCGTTGGCTCCAGCGGGCGACGTCACCAAAAACACCGGCCACCATCACTTGCTGATCGACGTCGACAAACTGCCACCTGCAGGCGCGCCGATTCCAACCGACGCCAACCACATGCACTTCGGCAAGGCGCAAACCGAAGCCACCATCAAACTGGCGCCGGGCAAGCACACCTTGCAGCTCGAACTGGGCGATGCGGGCCACATGCCGTTCGATCCGCCGATTGTGTCGGAAAAGATTACGGTCAATGTGAAATAAAAAACGGGAGCCCTTTTGGGGCTCCCGTTTTTGATAGCTGCGAGCTTCAAGCTATAAGCGGCAAGTCAAAGCAACAGCGAACTTGACTTGCCGCTTGAAGCTTGCCACTTGTAGCTGCTCTTAGAACAACACGCGGCAACGAATGGTGCCATTGATGTGCTGCAGCTTCTCCTGGGCGATTTCCGAGTAATCCGCATCGACGTCGATCACGACGTAGCCGACTTTCTCGTTGGTCTGCAGGAACTGACCGGAGATGTTGATGCCGTTTTCGGCGAAGACCTTGTTGATCTCGCTCATCACACCCGGGATGTTCTCGTGGATGTGCAGCAGGCGGTGCTTGCCAGGGTGAGCCGGCAGGGCCACTTCCGGGAAGTTCACGGACGATACCGAGGTGCCGTTGTCGCTGTACTTGACCAGTTTTTCCGCCACTTCCAGACCAATGTTGGCCTGCGCTTCAGCGGTGGAACCGCCGATGTGCGGGGTCAGGATCACGTTGTCCAGGCCACGCAGCGGGCTTTCGAACTCTTCGTCGTTGGAGCGTGGCTCCACCGGGAAAACGTCGATGGCCGCGCCGATCAGGTGCTTATCCTTGATCGCATCCGCCAGTGCTTGCAGCTCGACCACGGTGCCGCGAGCGGCGTTGATCAGGATGCCGCCCTTCTTGATCGCGCGAATTTCTTTCTCGCCGATCATCCACTGGGTGGCCGCGGTTTCCGGCACGTGCAGGGTGACAATGTCGGACATGCCGAGCAGCTCGTGCAGATTGTTGACCTGGGTCGCATTACCCAGAGGCAGCTTGGTCACGGTGTCGTAGAAATACACCTGCATGCCCAGGCCTTCGGCCAGCACCGACAGTTGCGTGCCGATCGAGCCGTACCCGACGATACCCAGCTTCTTGCCGCGGATTTCGAAGGAATTGGCTGCGCTCTTGATCCAGCCGCCACGGTGGCAGGATGCGTTTTTCTCAGGGATGCCGCGCAGCAACAGGATCGCTTCGGCCAGCACCAGTTCCGCTACGGAGCGAGTGTTGGAGTAGGGCGCGTTGAACACCGCAATGCCGCGTTCGCGCGCTGCGTTGAGGTCGACCTGGTTGGTGCCGATGCAGAAACAGCCGACCGCCACGAGCTTCTTCGCGTGATCGAAAATTTCTTCGGTCAGTTGCGTGCGAGAGCGAATGCCGATGAAGTGGGCATCAGCGATCTTTTCCTTCAGCTGGGCTTCCGGCAGAGAACCGGTGAGGTACTCGATGCTGGTGTAGCCAGCCGACTTGAGGACGTCGACAGCCGATTGGTGGACGCCTTCAAGAAGAAGGAACTTGATCTTGCTCTTATCGAGAGAAGTCTTGCTCATCTGCGTAAACCTGTATCCCGGAGAAAAATGGCAGGAAATAGCCAGCAGACGCTGACCCGGACGGCAACAAACCGTCGCCGCAGAATAGCCGTTGGGCACTATCCTGCGGGGCCGATATGCTAGCATAGGCGCCCCGCTAAACACTCATTCCTGCGACGTGAAGCGTTCTCAGGATGACCATGAATTGTTCGAGAGTTCTGTCGATGACCAATCCTGCGCTGATTGATGAGCTGAAGACCCTGGTTGAGCCTGGCAAGGTGCTGACCGACGCCGACTCCCTCAATGCTTACGGCAAGGACTGGACCAAGCATTTCGCCCCGGCACCGTCTGCGATCGTGTTCCCGAAAACCACCGAACAGGTCCAGGCCATCGTGCGTTGGGCCAACGCGCACAAGGTTGCGCTGGTGCCATCGGGCGGACGCACCGGGCTTTCCGCCGCCGCCGTCGCGGCGAATGGCGAAGTCGTTGTGTCTTTCGACTACATGAACCAGATTCTCGAGGTGAACCTGACTGATCGCACTGCGGTGTGCCAGCCGGGCGTGGTCACCGAGCAGCTGCAAAACGTTGCTGAAGAAAAAGGCTTGTATTACCCGGTGGATTTCGCTTCGGCAGGTTCCAGCCAGATCGGCGGCAATATCGGCACCAATGCTGGCGGGATCAAGGTGATTCGTTATGGCATGACCCGCAATTGGGTCGCCGGCATGAAAGTCGTCACCGGCAAGGGCGATCTGCTGGAGCTCAATCGCGACCTGATCAAGAACGCCACCGGTTACGACATGCGTCAGCTGTTCATCGGCGCCGAAGGGACGCTCGGATTTGTCGTGGAAGCGACCATGCGCCTGGACCGTGCCCCGAAAAATCTCACCGCCATGGTCCTTGGCACCGCCGACTTCGACGCGATCATGCCGGTGCTGCACGCCTTCCAGAGCAAACTCGATCTGACCGCGTTTGAATTCTTTTCCGACAAGGCCTTGGCCAAAGTCATGGGCCGTGGCGACGTGCCGCTGCCGTTCGAGACCGATTGCCCGTTCTACGCGTTGCTGGAATTCGAAGCGACCACCGAAGAAGTCGCCAACCATGCGCTGGAAACCTTCGAGCACTGCGTCGAGCAGGGCTGGGTGCTGGATGGCGTCATGAGCCAGAGCGAAACCCAGTTGCAGAATCTATGGAAGCTGCGCGAGTACATTTCCGAAACCATCTCGCACTGGACGCCTTACAAAAACGACATTTCGGTCACCGTGTCGAAAGTCCCCGCGTTCCTCAAGGAAATCGACGCGATCGTTGGCGAGCATTACCCGGATTTCGAAATTGTCTGGTTCGGCCACATCGGCGACGGCAACCTGCACCTGAACATCCTCAAGCCGGAAAACCTCAGCAAGGACGAGTTCTTCGCCAAGTGCGCGACCGTCAACAAGTGGGTGTTTGAAACCGTCGAGAAGTACAACGGTTCGATTTCTGCCGAACACGGCGTTGGCATGACCAAACGTGACTACTTGACCTACAGCCGCTCGCCGGTTGAGATCGAGTACATGAAAGCGGTGAAAGCGGTGTTCGACCCGAACGGCATCATGAACCCGGGCAAGATCTTCGCAGTTTGATTTTCGAACTTAAGTGCAACGAATCAGGAGTCGGTCAATGAGCTATCAGCACCAGTATGTCGACGGTACCCGTATTCACTTCCCGCTGGGGAAGGTCGTGTGCATCGGCCGCAACTACGCCGAACATGCCAAGGAACTGGACAATCCGGTGCCTACCGAACCGCTGCTGTTCATCAAGCCGGGCAGCTGCGTGGTGCCGCTGGAAGGTGGTTTCAGCATTCCGACCGAGCGCGGCTCTGTGCATTACGAAGCGGAAATCGCGGTGCTGATCGGCAAGCCGTTGTCGACCAAACCGAGCCGTGAAGAAGTGCTCGACGCCATTTCCGGTTTTGCTCCGGCGCTGGACCTGACCTTGCGTGACAAGCAGGCCGAACTGAAATCCAAAGGTCTGCCGTGGGAAATCGCCAAGTCCTTCGACGGCGCCGCAGTGATCGCCCCGTTCGTTTCCGGCAGCCATTTTGCCGACCTGACCGACATCGGCATTCGCCTGACCATCAACGGCGAAGTGCGCCAGGATGGCAACAGCAAGGACATGCTCAACCCGATCGTGCCGATGATCCAATACATGGCGGGTTGCTTTTCGCTGCAGGCCGGTGATGTGATTCTGACGGGTACGCCGGTGGGCGTTGGCCCGTTGAATGTCGGCGACGAACTGGTGATCGAATTACCGGGTGCAAGCAGCTTCAACAGCAGCGTCCGCTGAGTCACTGCAGTAGGAGCCAGCTTGCTGGCGATAGCGATTGGTCATTTGATCGTTCCCACGCGGAGTGGTCTGCACCCCAAAAGTTGGACACAACCGATGGGGTGCAGACCAGAGCATGGGAACGATCATGGAGATGGGCCGTCCCGCCGTTTCCCGTTTTTTTCACATTTTGTCTGGATAATTCTGCAGCGGTCGACATCTTCCGCGCTCGCGCTTGTGCTATTACCTCTGGCCTGAATTTCCGGAACGTTTTCTCCATGCCCCCCCAGCCAACTGCAAAGTTTGTAAACGCCCGCCGCCCGCGCTTCTCCATGCGTTGGTATGTCTGGTTTGTGCTGATTGTCGCAGCCGCCTATGGCCTGGCCTTCGCGATGCATTGGGACGACCGTGGTGTGTTGTGGTTGCAAGAGCGTTTCGAATCAAAGACGGAGCGTAAGGACAGCATCTGGCTGCCGGATTACAAGGCGGTCATCGACGCGAAAGCACTGCCTGGCATGGAAGAGGACGAAGCGTCCGACCTTGCGTACAACCCGCAAACCAAAACCCTGTTCTCGGTGATGGGCAAGAATCAGTTTCTGGTCGAGCTGACTTTGCAGGGCGATGTGTTGCGCAAAATGCCGCTGGTGGGCTGGAGCAATCCGGAGGCGCTGACGGCGATGGGCAACGGTTTGCTGGCGATCGTCGATGAACGCGCGCACGTCTTGTCCATCGTCAAAGTCGATGCCGCGACCCGTGAGCTGAATATCGCCAGCTTCCCGAAATACGACCTCGGTCCATCCGAAAACCAGAACAAGGCGTTTGAAGCGATTGCCTGGGACGCAGGGCGTCAGCAGATCCTGCTGGGCGAAGAACGTCCACCGGCATTGTTTAGCTGGAAAAGCGACGGCAGCCAGACGCTCACCGGAGACAAGCAGAAGCTCGCCAGCGACGAACTGGATATCCGTAACCTGTCGGCGCTGGCCATCGACCCTCGCACGGGTCACACGCTGGTGCTGTCTGCCGATTCACACCTGCTGCTGGAGCTTGACGAGACGGGCGAGCAGGTCAGTTTCATGACCTTGCTTGGCGGTTTCAACGGGTTGAAAAAGACCATCCCGCGCGCCGAGGGCGTGACCATGGACGAGGCGGGCACACTGTACATCGTCAGTGAGCCGAACCTGTTTTATCGATTCGAAAAGCAGCACTGATCGACTAACGTGTAGGAATGCTTACTCCTGGTTGTAGGCCAAGGCTAATGGCCATTAAGCTTCAATTCAGACTGCCGTGGTATTTCATCCGCCCGTCCTGATTCCGAGCTTCCCTGAATGCGCCGACTTGCCCGCCCCAAACCCCTGATTCTGATGTTCGGGGTCATTGCCCTGATCGCGCTGATTGCGATTGGCCAGTTCATGCGCCTGTTCGAGCGCGCCTGGTTCAATGTGCACACGCTTTGGCAGGCGGAAAGCGCCCAGTCCATTGGTCTCGATCATTACAGAGTCATGGTCGAGGCGCGGGTCATTGATGGGCTCAACGATAATGTGTCTGCCCTGACGTACGATCCGGTGCGCAAAAGTCTGTTTACCGTGACCAACAAAGACTCCGAACTGGTTGAGCTGTCGCTGGAAGGCCAGATCATTCGCCGTATTTCGTTGGTCGGTTTCGGTGATCCGGAGGCCGTGGAATTCATCAGCGCCGACACTTACGTGATCACCGACGAACACCAGCAGCGGTTGATCAAGATTCATCTGGACGAGGAAACCACCTTTCTCGACGCGGCCGATGCCGAGCAGATGACATTGGGCGTGCACATGAATGGCAACAAGGGCTTTGAGGGACTGGCGTACGATTCGGTGGGCAAGCGCCTGTTCGTCGCCAAGGAACGCGACCCGATGCTGATTTATGAAGTGCAGGGTTTTCCTCATTACAATCCGGAAAAATCCTATGCGGTGCACGTCGTGAACAACCCGAAGCGCGATGCCGGGATGTTCGTGCGCGACCTGTCCAGCCTGCAGTACGACGAGCGCAGCGGGCATTTGCTGGCGCTGTCGGATGAGTCGCGGCTGATTCTGGAGCTGGATGTGGACGGGCGGCCCCTGAGCACCATGTCATTGAGCAAGGGGCGTCAGGGATTGCAGAAGACTGTGCCGCAAGCGGAGGGCATCGCCATGGATGACGACGGAACGATGTACCTGGTGAGCGAGCCGAACCTGTTCTATGTGTTCAAGAAGCCTGCGCAACCCTGAGTCGCACCTCTCATCCGTGGGAGCAAAGCTTGCTCGCGATGGCGGTTTAAATGGCACACCGCGTTATCGTTGATCGCGAGCAAGCTTGCTCCTACGGGTGCTCGGCCGATCAGGCCCTGAGGGTCTTCACACCTTCACTCGTCCCCAACAACAGCACATCCGCCGGGCGTGCCGCGAACAAGCCATTGGTAACCACACCGACGATCGCATTGATCTGTGCTTCCAGCGCTGTCGGATTGGTGATCTGCATGTTGAACACATCCAGAATGATGTTGCCGTTATCGGTCAGTACGCCTTCACGGTAGACCGGGTCGCCGCCCAGTTTCACCAGTTCGCGAGCGACGTGGCTGCGAGCCATCGGGATCACTTCGACCGGTAGCGGGAACGCGCCCAGGACGGGCACCAGTTTGCTGGCGTCGGCGATGCAGATGAAAGTCCTGGCCACGGCCGCGACGATCTTCTCGCGAGTCAGCGCAGCGCCGCCGCCCTTGATCAGATTCAGGTGCTCATCGCTTTCATCGGCGCCATCGACGTAGAACTCAAGGTCGCTGACGGTGTTCAGCTCGTACACCGGAATGCCGTGGCCCTTCAGGCGCGCGGCAGTGGCTTCGGAGCTGGCGACCGCGCCGTCGAACGCACCTTTGTGCTGCGCCAGGGCATCGATGAAACAGTTGGCGGTGGAGCCAGTGCCAACCCCGACGATGCTCTTGTCATCGAGTTTCGGGAGGATGAGGTCGACGGCGGCCTGAGCCACTGCCTGTTTGAGTTGATCCTGATTCATGCGGGCTCCGAAGGCGGGCAAGGGGGGCGGAAAGGCCGGCATTATAGGCTTGGAGGCGGGGGAGGTCATTCCCCGATTGGCGGGCTGCTTTTTGTGGCGAGGGAGCTTGCTCCCGCTGGAGGGCGAAGCACTCCCCGGCATTCTTTCAGGCAGACCTCATCCGCAGATTTCACGACTGCTTCGCAGCCGAGCGGGAGCAAGCTCCTTCGCCACAGGTTGTATTCCTGCTCTTACAGGTAGGGTTCCAGGCCTGACAGGTTGTTCCTGGCCTTAAACGCACCGGTTTAGTGTGGTCGCCCGGCCGAAAGCCGGGTTAGACTCCTTGGCCCTGCCCAACCCGCTCAGTGATGCTTTCCGATGCTCGAACAGTACGTCAAAAAGATCCTCACCTCGCGCGTTTATGACGTTGCCGTAGAAACCCCGTTGCAGACTGCTCGCCAGCTCTCCGAGCGCTTGGGCAACAGTATTTGGCTCAAGCGCGAAGACTTGCAGCCGGTGTTCTCCTTCAAGATTCGCGGCGCTTACAACAAGCTCACTCAGTTGAGCGACGAAGAGCGTGCCCGTGGCGTTGTCACCGCTTCTGCAGGCAACCACGCGCAGGGCCTGGCCCTGGCGGCGAAAGTGTTGGGCGTGAAAGCGACCATCGTCATGCCCAAGACCACCCCGGAAATCAAAGTCGAAGGCGTGCGCTCACGCGGCGGCAAAGTGGTCCTGCACGGGGATTCGTTCCCGGAAGCCCTGGCCTACTCGCTGAAGCTGGTCGACGAAAAAGGCTACGTCTACATTCATCCTTACGACGATCCCCACACCATTGCCGGGCAGGGCACTGTGGCGATGGAGATTCTGCGCCAGCACCCGGGGCGCCTGGATGCGATCTTCGTTCCGGTGGGCGGCGGCGGGCTGATCGCGGGTATCGCGGCGTACGTGAAATACCTGCGCCCCGAGATCAAGATCATCGGCGTCGAACCGGACGATTCCAACTGCCTGCAGATGGCCATGGCGGCCGGCGAGCGTGTGGTGTTGCCCACTGTGGGCATCTTCGCCGACGGTGTTGCGGTGGCGCAGATCGGTCAATACACCTTCGAAATCTGCAAAGATCATGTCGATGAAGTGATCACCGTCAGCACCGACGAAATCTGCGCGGCCATCAAGGATATCTACGACGATACCCGCTCGATCACCGAGCCTGCGGGCGCGCTCGGCGTCGCGGGTATTAAGAAATACGTCGAGCAGCACGGGATCACCGGCCACACTTTCGTCGCGATCGATTCCGGTGCCAACGTCAACTTCGACCGCCTGCGCCATGTCGCTGAGCGCGCCGAACTGGGCGAGGGTCGCGAAGCCATTATCGCTGTGACCATCCCGGAAAAACCGGGCAGCTTCAAGGCGTTCTGTGAAGCCATCGGCAAACGCCAGATCACTGAATTCAACTACCGCTACAACACCGGCAGCGAGGCGCACATCTTCGTCGGCGTGCAGACGCACCCGGACAACGACCCGCGCAGTGCATTGCTGGCCAGTCTCACCGAGCAGGGTTTTCCGGTGCTCGACCTGACCGACAACGAATTGGCCAAATTGCACATTCGCCACATGGTCGGCGGGCGTGCGGCGCACGTTGTCGATGAGGTGGTGCTGCGTTTCGAATTCCCGGAGCGTCCGGGCGCGTTGTTCAATTTCCTCAACAAACTTGGCGGGCGCTGGAATATTTCGATGTTCCATTACCGCAATCACGGCGCGGCGGACGGTCGCGTGGTGGCTGGGTTGCAGGTGCCTCACGACGAGCGTCATATGGTTCCTGCAGCACTTGAGGAAATCGGCTACCCGTTTTGGGATGAAAGCGACAACCCGGCGTATCAGCTGTTTCTCGGCTGAAAGGCTACGCTGATGGACAGCCCTTAAGGAAATCGCACAATGGAAACGTTAACCGCCCTGAAAATGGCACACACCGCGGCGACGGCAATCATGTTCGCTTGTGCGCTGGGGCTGGGTATATGGGTCTGGCAAACGCGGCGTAGTGGCGATGCGACTGCTGTGCAGCGCACGCTGCAGGGTCCACGGTTGTTCGCCTGGCTGTTCATGGGCATTGCCTTGCTGAGCATGCCGTTCACCGGTTGGTGGATGGTGCATTTGGTGGGCTGGCCATTGGGGCAGACGTGGTTGCTCGCTTCAAGCGTGCTCTACGCGGTGGCGGCGCTGGGCTGGTTCTGGCTGTTGGTGCGGCTGAACAAGTTGCGCAAGGCGACGGGAGGGAACGGCAAGTTCACCTTTGCCCTTGCACTGATCAGCTTCGTTTGTTTTGTCGCCATTGCCGGGTTGATGGGCGCAAAACCGGTTTAGCACAGACTCTGTAGCAGCTGCCGAGGTACGAGGCTGCGATGGGCTGCGAAGCGGCCCTTATGGGCGTTCCTGCGGACCGCAACGCAGCCTCGTACCTCGGCAGCTGCTACAGGTGATGTCAGTCGCGCAGAGTCATCACCGGCCAGCCACGCTTCTGTGCCTCAGCGCGCAGATTCGGATCCGGATCCACCACCACTGGATTCGCCACTTGTTCCAGCAACGGCAAATCGTTCATAGAGTCGCTGTAGAAATAACTGTCCTCCAGCGAATACCCGGTCTCCTCCAGCCAGCGATTCAGCCGCGTCACCTTGCCTTCACGGAAGCACGGAACGTCGGTGCTGCGCCCGGTATAACGGCCATCGACCATTTCGCATTCAGTGGCGATCAGGGTGTCGACGCCCAGGCGCACCGCAATCGGCGCCGTCACAAAACGGTTGGTGGCAGTGATGATCACCAGTTTGTCGCCGGCGTCGCGGTGCTTGGCCAGCAGCTCCATGGCTTTTGGCAGGACGATCGGCTCGATGCAGTCGCGCATGTAATCCAGGTGCCATTGCTCCAGTGTGGCCATCTCGGTGCGGCCGAGCACTTCCAGGCAAAAATTCAGATACGCGTCATTGTCCAGCTTGCCGGCCAGGTAATCCTGATAGAACTCATCGTTGCGTGCCTTGTAGGCCACGGCGTCGAGGAAGCCGCGCTCGCACAGGTAATCGCCCCAGGCGTGGTCACTGTCGCCGCCCAAAAGCGTGTTGTCCAAGTCGAATAAAGCCAGGCGCATTGCAGTTACTCGCTGAAAAGTCTGTAGAAAGGCGTCCAGAATACGGACTTTTCACAAGAGTGCACATAAGGTAGGCAGCCTCGTTGCTGCCTTCACAACCTTTGTGGAACAATGCGACGACATGCGTTTGCGAGGTTGTTGCCGTGATCGACCCCGATGGTTTCCGCCCCAATGTCGGGATCATTCTCACGAATGATGCCGGACAGGTGCTATGGGCTCGCCGTATCAATCAAGATGCGTGGCAGTTTCCACAGGGAGGGATCAACCCCCAGGAGACGCCGGAAGACGCCTTGTACCGCGAGTTGAACGAAGAAGTCGGGCTGGAGCGCGAGGATGTTGAAATACTCGCCTGCACCCGGGGCTGGTTGCGCTATCGTTTGCCGCAACGTCTGGTCCGCACCCACAGCCAACCGCTGTGCATTGGCCAGAAGCAGAAATGGTTTCTCCTGCGCCTGATCTCCAACGAGCAGCGGGTGCGGATGGATTTGACCGGTAAACCGGAATTCGATGGCTGGCGCTGGGTCAGTTATTGGTATCCGTTGGGCCAGGTGGTGACATTCAAGCGCGAGGTTTATCGACGCGCTCTCAAAGAGCTTGCCCCGCGCCTTTTATCGCGCGACTGACGACGGAGTTCGACCCCGAGCCATGCTCAATACGCTGCGCAAGATCGTCCAGGAAGTTAACTCCGCCAAGGATCTCAAGGCGGCGTTGGGCATTATTGTGCTGCGCGTCAAAGAGGCAATGGGCAGTCAGGTCTGCTCGGTCTACCTGCTCGATCCCGAGACCAATCGCTTCGTGCTGATGGCCACCGAGGGCCTGAACAAGCGCTCGATCGGCAAGGTCAGCATGGCGCCGAACGAAGGTCTGGTCGGTCTGGTCGGTACGCGTGAAGAACCCCTGAACCTGGAAAACGCAGCGGGTCACCCGCGCTATCGTTACTTCGCCGAGACCGGTGAGGAACGCTACGCGTCTTTCCTCGGGGCGCCGATCATTCACCACCGCCGCGTCGTCGGCGTGTTGGTCATTCAGCAAAAAGAACGCCGCCAGTTCGATGAAGGTGAAGAAGCCTTCCTCGTGACCATGAGCGCACAGCTCGCCGGCGTTATCGCCCACGCCGAGGCCACCGGTTCGATTCGCGGTCTGGGCCGTCAGGGCAAAGGCATTCAGGAAGCAAAGTTTGTCGGCGTACCGGGCTCGCCGGGTGCGGCGGTCGGTACTGCGGTGGTCATGTTGCCGCCGGCCGATCTGGACGTGGTACCGGACAAGACCATCACCGACATCACCGCCGAGCTGGGGCTGTTCAAGACTGCCATCGAAGGCGTGCGCGCCGACATGCGCGCGTTGTCCGCCAAACTCGCGAATCAGCTGCGTCCGGAAGAACGTGCGTTGTTCGACGTCTACCTGATGATGCTCGACGATGCCTCGCTCGGCAGCGAAATCACCACCGTGATCAAGACCGGCCAGTGGGCTCAGGGCGCATTGCGTCAGGTGGTCACCGAACACGTCAACCGTTTCGAATTGATGGACGACGCGTACTTGCGTGAGCGTGCCTCCGACGTCAAGGACCTCGGCCGACGCCTGCTGGCTTATCTGCAGGAAGAGCGTCAGCAGACCCTGGTCTACCCCGACAACACCATTCTGATCAGCGAAGAACTGACGCCGGCGATGCTCGGCGAGGTGCCGGAAGGCAAGCTGGTCGGTCTGGTCTCGGTCCTCGGCTCTGGCAACTCGCACGTGGCGATCCTGGCACGGGCCATGGGCATTCCGACGGTGATGGGCCTGGTCGATCTGCCGTATTCCAAGGTCGACGGCATTCAGATGATCGTCGACGGCTACCACGGCGAGGTCTATACCAACCCCAGCGACGTGCTGCGCAAGCAGTTCGCCGAAGTGGTCGAGGAAGAAAAACAACTCTCCCTCGGGCTGGATGCGCTGCGCGATCTGCCCTGCGTAACGCTTGATGGCCACCGCATGCCGCTGTGGGTCAATACCGGTCTGCTGGCGGACGTGGCACGCGCGCAGAAGCGCGGCGCAGAAGGCGTGGGTCTGTACCGCACCGAAGTGCCGTTTATGATCAACCAGCGCTTCCCGAGCGAGAAAGAGCAACTGGCGATCTATCGCGAGCAGCTCTCCGCGTTCCATCCGCAACCGGTGACCATGCGCAGCCTGGACATCGGCGGCGACAAGTCGCTGTCGTACTTCCCGATAAAGGAAGACAACCCGTTCCTCGGCTGGCGCGGCATTCGCGTGACACTCGACCACCCGGAAATCTTCCTGGTGCAGACCCGCGCGATGCTCAAGGCCAGTGAAGGCCTGAACAACCTGCGCATTCTGCTGCCGATGATCTCCGGTACTCACGAACTCGAAGAAGCGCTGCACCTGATCCATCGTGCATGGGGCGAGGTGCGCGACGAAGGCACCGACGTGCCGATGCCGCCGATTGGCGTGATGATCGAGATCCCGGCGGCGGTGTATCAGACCAAGGAACTGGCGCGTCAGGTGGACTTCCTGTCGGTAGGCTCCAACGACCTGACTCAATACCTGCTGGCGGTTGACCGCAACAATCCACGGGTTGCCGATTTGTACGATTACCTGCACCCGGCAGTGCTTCAGGCCTTGCAGAACGTGGTGCGCGACGCCCACGCCGAAGGCAAGCCGGTGAGTATCTGCGGGGAAATGGCCGGTGACCCGGCAGCGGCAGTGCTGTTGATGGCGATGGGTTTTGACAGCCTGTCGATGAACGCCACCAACCTGCCGAAAGTGAAATGGATGCTGCGCCAGATCAATCTGAGCAAGGCCAAGGAATTGTTGGCTGAGCTGATGACCATCGACAACCCGCAAGTTATCCACAGCTCGCTGCAATTGGCCCTGAAGAATCTGGGCCTGGCGCGAATGATTAATCCGGCGTCGGCCAAGACTCTCTAAAATGCTGATGGCCTCATCGCGAGCAGGCTCGCTCCCACAGGTGGGCTGAGTCGATCACAAAACCCTGTGGGAGCGAGCCTGCTCGCGATGAGGCCAGTCCAGACAACAACAACGGTCAAACCCTGATTTCGACTTCGCCAAGATGCCCTCCATACGGCCCAAAACTCCGCTCGACCATATGTAGCGTCCCGTCCGCCTGAACAATCAGCGCCGTACTCGCCCTGGTTCCATAAGTCGGGCTGGCAATAAACACACTCGACAACAATGCTTCGGTCGCCAAACCCACGCCGGTATCCGGCAACTCCGCGAATGGCGCGGTCTGCGGATCATTCAACAGTGTCAATAACCCCTCAGGCTGCGGATCTTCCAGGTGCGCTTCCAGCGCCGAGCGCGCCCTCAGCAACTTCGGCCAGGGCGTGTCCAGCCCTGCGTTCGACAACCCGTAAACACCCGGCGGCAACATCACCGCCTCGGTTTCGTGTGCGTTGAAATGCCACAGCTCATAAGCATTGCCGATCAACAGGTTAAACCCGGCATATTCCAGCGAACGTCCGACAACGTCGCTCAAATAATCATCAATCGGCATCTCGCCAGTTAGAAATCGCGCCACCAGTTCGCCGCGCGATTTTCGTGCGGGCGGTTGATGGGGATCGCGGATGTTGGTCAGCGCGGCGAAGCGTCCGTTGGCGCCGATACCCAGCCAGGTACCACCGGCTTCGAGGTCGCGTCCGGCGTAAACCTGTGGCGCTTCCGGCCATTGCGCCAGCGGCAGACTGGGCCGGGCATAAAATTCGTCGCGGTTGGCCGCAACGATCAGCGGTTGCGCATGACCCGGTCGCCAGGCGAAAACAATCAAGCACATAAGGCGGTCCTTGTGTGTTTTTTGCTCACTCTACCCAGTCGACGCTGATCGATCCATCGCCATCCGCAGTGGGCCTCGGGTCACGCATCCGTTAACATGCGAGCCTATTTTGCGAATCGGACCAGGACGGCCATGGAATTTCTGCTGTATCTGGCGCTCGGCGCCTGCGCGGGCGTGCTGGCTGGGCTGTTCGGCGTGGGCGGGGGGATCATTATTGTCCCGGTGCTGGTATTCAGTTTTACCTTGCAGGGCTTCGATTCCTCGATCCTGACGCACCTGGCGGTTGGCACATCCCTGGCGACGATCATCTTCACCTCGGTCAATGCCGTACTCGAGCACCA
Source organism: Pseudomonas sp. TMB3-21 (assembly GCF_054898145.1). Classification (NCBI taxonomy): domain Bacteria; kingdom Pseudomonadati; phylum Pseudomonadota; class Gammaproteobacteria; order Pseudomonadales; family Pseudomonadaceae; genus Pseudomonas; species Pseudomonas sp. TMB3-21. The sequence continues at coordinate 1,886,462 of NZ_CM142718.1, forward strand.
CCGCCGCGGCGCCGTGCGTTGGCCGATCTTTGCCTGGATGACCGTCGGCATTCTGATAGGTGCCGGTTTTGGTGCGCTGACCGCTGAAGCGATTTCCGGCCCCAACCTGCAGAAAATCATCGGTGTGTTTGCGCTGATCATTGCGGTTCAGCTCGCGCTGGACTTCAAGCCCAAGGCCAGCCGGACAGTGCCCGGTAAAGTCGGGCTGACCGTGGCCGGAACGGTGATTGGCTGGGCGTCGGCAATTTTCGGCATCGGCGGCGGCTCGCTGACTGTTCCGTTTTTGACGTGGCGCAGTGTGCCGATGCAGCAAGCGGTGGCGACGTCTTCGGCCTGCGGTTTGCCGATTGCGCTGGCCGGTGCATCAAGTTTCATGATTCTGGGGTGGCACGATCCGCTGTTGCCGGCCCATAGTCTTGGTTTCATTTATTTGCCGGCGCTGATGGGGATCGCGCTGACCAGCATGATCTTCGCCCGCTTTGGTGCACGACTGGCCCATCGTCTGTCGCCGCGCCTGCTGAAAAGATTGTTCGCCGCTTTGTTGTTCTGCGTCGGCCTGAGCTTTGTGCTCTGACGGGCAGCGCAATACTGGCTTAATCCTGGCGTGACAGCGTCGCCCGGGCATTTTTTTGGTTTCAACTCTAACGAGGAGTCGCAATGCTGCCTTACCCGCAGATCGACCCGGTGGCCCTGGCCATCGGTCCGCTGAAAATCCACTGGTACGGGTTGATGTACCTGATCGGCATCGGCGGTGCGTGGCTGCTGGCGTCGCGCCGGCTCAATCGTTTCGACCCGACCTGGAGCAAAGAAAAGCTCTCCGACATGGTGTTCTGGATGTCGATGGGCGTGATTGTCGGCGGTCGTCTGGGTTATGTGCTGTTTTACGACCTGAGTGCATACCTGGCCAACCCGACGCTGATTTTTGAAGTGTGGAAGGGCGGCATGTCGTTCCACGGCGGGTTCATCGGCGTGATGCTAGCGGCATTGTGGTTCGGCAAGAAGAACGGCAAGTCGTTTTTCCAGCTGATGGACTTCGTTGCACCGATGGTGCCGATCGGCCTGGGCGCCGGGCGCATCGGCAATTTCATCAACGCCGAGTTGTGGGGCAAAGCCACTGACGTGCCTTGGGCGATGGTGTTTCCGACCGATCCGGCGCAACTGGCGCGTCACCCGTCGCAGCTCTATCAATTCGCGCTGGAAGGTGTGGCGCTGTTTGCGATCCTGTGGATATTTTCGCGCAAGCCGCGGCCCACCATGGCGGTCTCCGGGATGTTCGCGCTGTTTTACGGGATCTTCCGTTTCATCGTCGAGTTCGTCCGCGTGCCCGACGCGCAGCTCGGTTATCTGGCGTGGAACTGGCTGACCATGGGTCAGGTGCTCTGCGTACCGATGATCCTCGGCGGGCTCTTCCTGATCTGGCTGGCCTATCACCGCGCACCGGCAGCGCCAGCAGCGGCCGTATAAATTGGAGCCCGGGGCGACGGCCCCGGGTTCAAGGACACAGGTAATTCATGAAGCAATATCTCGAACTGGTCGCCCACGTCATCAAGAACGGCACCAAACAGGCCAATCGCACCGGCATCAACACCATCAGTTTTCCAGGTGCGATGCTGCGCTACGACCTGAAGGAAGGTTTCCCGGCGATCACCACGCGCAAGATGGCCTTCAAATCGGCCATCGGCGAGATGTGCGGTTTTCTGCGCGGGGTCAACAACGCTGCCGAGTTTCGTGCGCTGGGCTGCAAGGTCTGGGACCAGAACGCCAACGAAAACGCGCAGTGGCTGGCCAACCCGTTCCGTCAGGGCGAGGATGATCTCGGCGAAATCTACGGTGTGCAGTGGCGCAAATGGCCAGCGTACAAGCAGATCCCGATCAGCAACAATGCCGCCATCGAGCAGACCCTGAGCCAGGGCTATCGGCAGATCGCCGAAGGCGAGGAGAACGGCCAGGCCTATGTGGTGCTGTACAAAGCGATCGATCAGATTCGCCAGTGCATCGACACGATCATCAAGGACCCGGGCAGCCGCCGTATTCTGTTCCACGGCTGGAATGTGGCGCAGCTGGACGAAATGGCCTTGCCGCCTTGCCATCTGCTGTATCAGTTCCACCCGAATGTCGAGACCAAAGAGATCTCGCTGACGCTCTACATCCGCTCCAACGATCTCGGCCTGGGCACGCCGTTCAACCTGACTGAAGGCGCCGCGCTGCTGAGCCTGATCGGGCGCCTGACCGGCTACACGCCGCGCTGGTTCACCTATTTCATTGGTGATGCGCACGTTTACGAGAACCATCTGGACATGCTCAACGAGCAGCTCAAGCGCGAGCCGTTCCCGATGCCGAAGCTGGTAATCAGCGATCGCGTGCCGGAGTTCGCCAAGACCGGTGTGTATCAGCCCGAGTGGCTGGAACAGATCGAGCCGGGTGATTTCTCGCTGGAAGGGTATGAGCACCACCCGCCGATGACCGCGCCGATGGCGGTCTAAGCTCCAACGCAGCACCCCTGTGGGAGCGGGCTTGCTCGCGAATGCGGTATGCCAGTCGACATCAGTGTTGCCTGACACGACGCCTTCGCGGGCAAGCCCGCTCCCACATTTGGTTTTGAGGTGTTCTCAGTGCCCGTGACTGCGGCCCACATGCGAATGCTCCACCTCCGTCGCCACGACCCCGCCACTCACTTCCAGCCGCTGCAGAATCCCGCACTGATCGACCTCCGGCCCTTCACCACAGCGTTGGCGCAGGTCCAGCAGTTGTGCCTGCAACGCCATCAATCCATCAATTCGCGCTTTGACGTGATGGATATGTTCATCAACCAGCGCATTTACGCTTTCGCATTGATCCTGCGGACTGTCGCGCAACGCCAGCAAACTGCGGATTTCCTCCAGCGTCATGTCCAGCGTTCGACAATTGCGGATGAACGTCAGGCGTTCAGCGTGGGCCTGGGTGTAAACACGGTAGTTGCCATCGCTGCGCGCCGGCTCCGGCAGCAGGTGTTCGCGCTCGTAATAGCGGATGGTCTCCACGGCGCAGTCGGTGAGTTTCGCCAGTTCTCCGATCTTCATGAGGGGTATTTCCGAATAGGTGCTTGACCCTATAGTGGCTACAGGGTCTTTACTTGGCAACAGGCATCTTTATGGACGAAACCAATGAGCGATTCCCGGCACACGCACAAACATGAGGCCGCAGATACTTGCTGCAGCGTACCCGAACCCGCGCCCAAGCATGCGCATGGCGGTGCCTGCTGCTCGTCGAACGCTGCAGCGCCTGCGCTGGTCCAGTTGACTGAAGCGCCCAGCGCCGACGCGCGGCTGAGCAGTTTTCGCATTGACGCAATGGATTGCCCGACCGAACAGACGCTGATCCAGAACAAACTCGGCAAGCTCGCCGGCGTGCAGCAACTGGAATTCAACCTGATCAACCGCGTGTTGGGTGTCACTCACGACCTGCCGGGCACGGCGCCCATCATCGACGCGATCAAGTCCCTCGGCATGCACGCCGAGCCGTTGGAGCAGGGCGTCGACGCGCCGGCCCCGGCACCCGATAAAAAATCCTGGTGGCCCTTGGCGCTGTCCGGCGTGAGCGCGCTGGTCGCCGAAGTTATCCACTTCACCGACGCCGCGCCGAACTGGGTGGTGGCGGTGATTGCGCTGGTCTCGATCCTCAGCGGCGGCCTCGGCACTTACAAAAAGGGCTGGATCGCCCTGAAGAACCTCAATCTCAACATTAACGCGCTGATGAGCATCGCGGTGACTGGCGCGATCCTGATCGGGCAGTGGCCGGAAGCAGCGATGGTGATGTTCCTGTTCACCGTCGCCGAACTGATCGAGGCGAAGTCGCTTGACCGTGCACGCAACGCCATCAGCGGTTTGATGCAGATGACCCCGGAGCAGGCCACCGTGTTGCAGGCCGACGGCAGCTGGAATTTACAGGACGTCAAAACCGTCGACCTCGGGGCGCGGGTTCGTGTTCGGCCTGGCGAGCGAATCGGTCTCGACGGTGAAGTGGTGTCGGGTAACTCGACGATCGATCAGGCGCCGATAACCGGCGAAAGCCTGCCGGTCGAGAAGACCCTCGGCGACAAGGTGTTCGCCGGCACGATCAACCAGGCGGGATCGCTGGAGTACTCGGTGACCGCTGCGGCCACTCATTCGACCCTGGCGCGGATTATTCATGCCGTCGAACAGGCCCAATGTGCGCGGGCGCCGACCCAGCGTTTCGTCGACCAGTTTTCAAAAATCTACACGCCTGCGGTGTTCGTCATGGCCTTGGGCGTGGCGGTGATTCCGCCGCTGTTCATGGGCGCAGTCTGGTTTGACTGGATCTACCGGGCGCTGGTGTTGCTGGTGGTTGCGTGCCCATGCGCTCTGGTGATTTCCACCCCGGTGACCATCGTCAGCGGCCTCGCGGCGGCGGCGCGCAAAGGCATCTTGGTCAAGGGCGGCGTCTATCTGGAGGGCGGTTACAAGCTCGATTATCTGGCCTTGGACAAAACCGGCACGATCACCCACGGCAAACCGGTACAGACGGACTACTTGTCGCTGGATCCGACTGCAGATGAAACTGCGCCGGCTATTGCTGCGGCGCTGGCCGGCCGTTCGGATCACCCGGTGTCGTTGGCGATTGCCAATGCGGCGCAGGACAAAAATCTCGCTGCGCTGACTGTGGATAACTTCGAGGCACTGGGCGGGCGTGGTGTACGTGGCGACATCCACGGCCAGACCTATCACCTGGGCAATCACCGCCTGGTCGAAGACCTCGGCCTGTGTTCGCCTGAGTTGGAAGAGAAGCTGTTCGCCCTGGAAAAACAGGGCAAATCCGTGGTGCTGCTGCTCGACTCGTCCGGCCCCTTGGCGCTGTTCGCTGTGGCGGATACGGTGAAAGAGTCCAGCCGTGAAGCGATCCGGCAACTGCACGAACTGGGCATCAAAACCCTGATGCTCACCGGCGACAATGCCCACACGGCGCAGGCCATCGCCGCACAGGTAGGGATTGATCAGGCGCAGGGCGATCTGTTGCCGACGGACAAGCTGCAAGCCATCGAGGCACTTTATGCACGGGGCCATCGGGTCGGCATGGTCGGCGACGGCATCAACGATGCACCGGCGCTGGCGCGTTCCGAAATCGGCTTCGCAATGGCCGCTGCCGGGACCGATACTGCGATAGAAACTGCCGATGTCGCCCTGATGGACGACGATCTGCGCAAAATTCCGACATTCATCAAGCTATCGCGTCAGACCTCGCAAGTCCTCAAACAGAACATCGCCCTGGCATTGGTCATCAAAGCGATCTTTCTTGCGGTAACCTTTGCCGGGTTCGCTACGATGTGGATGGCGGTGTTTGCCGACATGGGCGTCGCCCTGCTGGTGGTGTTCAACGGTTTGCGCCTGTTGCGTAAATGAGCAATGAGGGAAAGCAGTGCTGAGTGCCGAGCTGAAGGCGTTTTATATGGTGGCCCGCCTGGGCAGCATCACCCTGGCGGCGAAGAAGCTTGGCCTCAGTCAGCCGACGGTGACCACGCAGATTCGCCAGCTGGAAAGCCAGTATTCGGTGGAGTTGTTCTATCGCGGTGGCCGTCGCCTTAGCGTCAGTGATGAGGGCGCGCGCCTCCTGCCGATGGTCAAGGCGCTGTTGCAGCAGGAAGCAGACATCGAGTTTTTCCTGCGCAACAGCGGCCAGGTTCAGGGCACATTGCGCATCGCCGCCACGGCGCCGTACTACATTCTCGATCTGGTGAAGGCTTTTCGCGAGCGTCTGCCGCAGGTGGAAGTGTCGGTGGAGATCGGCAATTCCCAGCAAGTGATCGAGGCGCTGGAGGATTATCGGGTCGACGTTGCCGCTTCCTCGCAGATGCTCGACGATGCGCGGCTGATCCGCCGGGTGCTCGGCAGCGATCCGCTGGTGCTGGCGGTGCATCGCAATCACCCGCTGGCGGTGCACGACCATGTGCCGCTGAGCGCACTGGCCGGGCATACCTTGTTGATGCGCGAGTCGGGCTCGACCACCCGGCGCTTGACCGAAGAGTTGCTGGCCGGCGCCGGGGTCAGCTTCGGCCCGTTGCTGGAGATTGGCAGCCGCGAGTCGATTCGCGAAGCGGTGCTGCGCAACATCGGCATCAGCCTGATCGCTCGTCAGGAAGTCCCGCACGACCCGCAATTGCGCGTGCTAACGCTGGAAAATGCGCCGCAGATTCCGGAGTATTTGTATTGCCTCAAGGAACGCAAAGGCGCGCGATTGCCGGCGGCGTTTCTGGGGTTGGCGCAGGAGATGTCGCCGATCTGAGATGTAGGGTGTCTGCTCTGCCGTCATCGCGAGCAGGCTCGCTCCTACAGTTTGACCACATTCCCCTGTAGGAGTGAGCCTGCTCGCGATGACGGTAGATCAGGCACCAAAAATCCCAACCCAAATCCCTGAATACTACTATCAGCCATTTTTGCCTCACTGCCACATGACAGACGCATTACATCCCTAGGATGAGCCTCATCTGCTTGATGAGGCCTGTCCATGAACCACTCGATCGCAACTGCCCTGACCAACCCCGGTGCGCCGATGAAAGTGCGGGGCGTGCAGAAACGCTTCGGCGCCTTCACCGCGCTGGACAACGTCTCGCTCGACGTCGCGGCCGGTGAGCTGGTGTGTCTGCTGGGCCCGTCGGGCTGTGGCAAAACCACGCTGCTGCGCTGCATCGCCGGTCTCGAGAAGCAGGACAGCGGCGAACTGTACCTCGGTGATCGCGACGTTTCTCACCTCGCACCGCAGGCGAGGGACTACGGCATTCTGTTCCAGTCCTACGCGCTGTTCCCCAATCTCACTGTCGAAGCGAACATTGCCTACGGCCTCGCCGGCAGTGGCCGCGATGAAGTGCGCAAGCGCGTCGGGCAGATGCTGGAACTGGTCGGCCTGATCGGCAGCGAGAAAAAGTACCCGGGCCAGTTGTCCGGCGGCCAACAACAACGTGTTGCCCTGGCCCGCGCCCTGGCCCCGGCGCCTTCTCTGTTGCTGCTCGACGAACCGATGTCGGCCCTCGACGCCCGGGTTCGCGAGCATTTGTGCACCGAGCTGCGCCAACTGCAGCGCAACCTCGGCGTGACCACGCTGATGGTCACGCACAACCAGGACGAAGCCATGCTGATGGCCGACCGCATCGCTGTGATGAACAACGGCAAGGTCGAGCAATACGCCTCACCGCAAGACATCTACGACCGACCGGCGACCCCGTTTGTGGCGGAATTTGTCGGCCAGGGTAACTGGCTGCCCTTCAACCGCAGCAGCGATAGCCACGCGCAAGTCGGCGGCATGAGCATGCGTCTGGCCGACGGCAGTGCGAAAACCGCGTCGGGCCGTTTGTTCTGCCGCCCGGAGGCGATCAACGTCAACCCGCCGGTGCATGAGGAAAACCTGTTCCCGGCGAAAATCCGCGAAATCACCTTCCTCGGCAATCGCTGCCGCATGAGTTTCGAACTCGATCAACTGCCCGGCCACGCCTTGCTCGCCGAGCTGGCGCCGGAATCCATGCCGCGCCTCGGCGCGCAGCAGATTATGGTCGCTTTGCCCCCGCGCAGCTTGCAGGTGTTCGCCTGATGAGCGCGAACATCGCGCTGCCGATACCGCACAAGCAGGTTCGGCAGACCTCCCGTGCCGAGATCGGCGACCGGGTGTTCGTGGTCGGCGGCAAAGTCCTCTTGCTGGTGCTGCTCGGCGTAGCGGTGTTGATGCCGTTAATGGCCATTTTCTGGCGCGGCTTCAGTTCGGAAGCCGGGCAGGGCGGTGGCTGGGTCGCCGCACGGGAGCTGGTCACCAGTGCGAATTTTCACTGGCTGGTCGGGAACAGCCTGAAAGTTTCCCTCAGTGTGGCGGCCATCGTCGTACCGCTGGCCTACCTGTTTGCCTACGCCCTGCAACGCACGTTGATTCCTGGCAAAGGTATCTGGCGCGGCATCTCGCTGCTGCCGTTGATGGCGCCGTCGATGTTGCCAGGGATCGCTCTGGTCTATCTGTTCGGCAATCAGGGCATGTTGCGCGGTTTGCTCTCGGACAACATCTACGGTTTCTGGGGCATTGTGCTGGGTGAGGTCATTTACACCTTCCCACACGCCTTGATGATTCTGCTGTCTGCGCTGTCCCTCGCGGATGCGCGACTTTTCGATGCCGCCTCCAGCATGGGCGCCAGTCCGGCCAAAGCCTTTCGCAGCATTACCTGGCCGGCGACGCGTCAGGCCGTGTTCGCGGCGTTCTGTCTGGTGTTCACCTTGACCATCACCGACTTCGGCGTGCCCGTCGTTGTCGGCGGTGATTATCAAGTACTCGCGCTGGAAGCCTACAAAGCCGTGGTCGGCCAACAGCAGTTCGGTCGCGGCGCGCTGATCGGCATGGTTCTGCTGCTGCCGGCGCTGCTGAGTTTTGCGGTGGATGCCTGGCAGCGTCGGCGTCAGGGCGATTCCATGAGCGGTCGGGCGCAGGTCTTTCAACCGGCACCTTCGAGGCTGCGCGATGGTTGCTACCTCACCATCGTCTTGCTGCTCTGCGCGGCGTTGCTGCTGGTGTTCGGCATGGCCGTTTTCTCGTCGCTGGTGAAATTCTGGCCGTACAACCTGTCGCTGTCGCTCAACCACTACCAGTTCAATGACACGGCGGGCGGCGGCTGGCTGGCCTATGGCAACAGCGTGAGGATGGCCATCTGCACGGCATTGATCGGCAGCGTGCTGATCTTCACCGGTGCCTACCTGATGGAAAAAACCAAAGGCCAGCGCGGACTGAACCTGACCCTGCGCATGCTCAGCTTTGTACCGATGGCGGTCCCCGGCCTGGTGCTCGGCCTCGGTTACGTTTTCTTCTTCAACCTTACGGGCAACCCGCTGCATGTGCTCTACGGGACCATGACGCTGCTGGTGGTCTGCACCATCGCTCACTATCTGACCACTGCACAAATGACCGCGACCACCGCGCTGCGTCAGCTCGATGCCGAGTTCGAAGCTGCCGCGCTGTCGCTCAAGGCGCCGCTGTATCGGCATTACCTGCGCGTCACCGTGCCGATCTGCCTGCCAGCGCTGCTGGACATCGTGCGCTACCTGTTCGTCTCGGGCATGACCACCGTCTCGGCCGCGATCTTCCTCTACAGCCCCGACACCATTCTCGCGGCGGTGGCGGTGCTGAACATGGACGACGCCGGCAACGTCGGCGGCGCGGCGGCGATGTCGACCCTGATTCTGTTTACCTCAGCGGGCGTGTCCCTGCTGCTGGCCTGGGCCTCGCGCGGTTTGTTGCGCCGGTCCCAGGCCTGGCGGCAGACCGCGCCCGGCAACTGATTCGCAGCCTTTAAATCGCTGCCTTTAAATCGAAAGCCCCTCAACTCAAAACAGGAAAAGATCATGTTCAAGCCCCTGGCCCTGGCCGCTGCTGTCCTCTCTGCTTTCAGCCTGAACGCCTTCGCGGCGACCACTGAGTTGACGGTGTACACCGCCCTCGAAGCCGAACAGCTGAAGACGTATAAACAAGCCTTCGAAAAAGCCAACCCGGACGTCGAGATCAAATGGGTGCGCGATTCCACCGGCATCATCACCGCCAAACTGCTCGCTGAAAAAGCCCGTCCGCAGGCCGACGCGGTCTGGGGCCTGGCCGCTTCGAGCCTGGCGATTCTCGATCAGCAAGGCATGCTGCAAACCTACGCGCCAAAAGACCTGGATAAGATCGGCGGCAACTATCGCGACGCCGCCAACCCGCCTGCGTGGGTTGGCATGGACGTCTGGGCCGCGACCATTTGCTTCAACACCGTCGAAGCGGAGAAGCAGGGTTTGAGCAAACCGGTGAGCTGGCAGGACCTGACCAAACCTGAGTACAAAGGCAAGATCGTCATGCCTAACCCGGCGTCGTCCGGCACCGGTTTCCTTGACGTCAGCGCCTGGCTGCAAACCTTCGGCGAGAAGCAGGGCTGGCAGTACATGGACGACCTGCACCAGAACATCGGCCAGTACGTTCACTCCGGTTCCAAGCCGTGCAAACTGGCCGCGGCAGGTGAATTCCCGATCGGCATTTCCTTCGAATACCCGGCTGTTCAGCTGAAACGTCAGGGCGCGCCGCTGGACATCATCCTGCCAAAAGAGGGCTTGGGCTGGGAGATCGAAGCGACCGCTGTGATCAAAGGCACACCGCACGAAGAAGCGGCGAAAAAGCTGGCTGATTTCTCTGCCAGCCCGGCGGCGATGGATTTGTACAAAGAGAACTTTGCTGTCCTTGCGCAGCCTGGCATCGCCAAGCCGCAAACCGAATTGCCGGCGGATTACGAGCAGCGCCTGATCAAGAATGACTTTGCCTGGGCCTCGAAGAATCGCGATGCAATCCTGACCGAGTGGCGCAAGCGCTATGACGGCAAGTCCGAGAAGGTGGTTGCCAAGTAAATCTTCATTGACTGACAGGGCCTATTCGCTGGCAGGCCAGCTCCCACAGTTTCAGGGCAGCTACAGAATTTGTGTTTAGCGCCAACCCTGTGGGAGCTGGCCTGCCAGCGATAGCGGTCTTTCATTCAGGACATTATTCAAATGACTCACCACAACGACATGCTGATCATCGGCGCCGGCATCCTCGGTCTGTCCCACGCCTACGCCGCTGCCAGACGCGGCCTCAAAGTCACGGTTTTCGAACGCAGCGAAACCCCGTTGGGCGCCTCGGTGCGCAATTTCGGCCAGGCACTGGTCACCGGCCAGCCGCCGGGCCAGATGCTCGAACTGGCCAAAGCCAGCCGCGCTATTTGGGGCGATTGGGCCCAACATGCCGGCCTGCAACTCAAGCGCAACGGCTCGTACCTGTTCGCCCGCACCGAAGCCGAAGAGCACCTGCTGGAAATGTTTTGCGCCGGCCGCGCCGTGGAGCACGATTACCGCGTCGAGCTGTTGCAAGGCGCTGCGCTGCGCGACCTGTATGGCGGCCAGTTTCGTCATCACCGCGCAGCATTGCACGGCATCGAAGATCAGCAGTTGTACTCGCGCGAAGCAATCCCGACGTTGATCGACTACCTGCGCCGCGAACTCGGTGTCGAGTTTCACTTTTCGACGCTGGTGCGCGACATCGAGCCGGGTAGGGTGCACAGCACCGCAGGCACTTTCAGCGCCGAGCAGATCATCGTCTGCTCCGGTCACGATTATCAGACACTGTTGGCAGAGCCGATCGCCGCGCTCGAACCGCAGATCTGCCGCCTGCAAATGCTGCGCGCCCGACCGCAGCAAAATCTTAATCTGCAGCACGCACTGCTCACCGGTCTGAGTTGCGTGCATTACGGGGCCTTCGCCGATCTGCCGGAAGCGGCCGCGGTGCAGGCGCAAATCCTGCGCGAGCAACCGCACTTGCATGACAACGGCATACACCTGCTGATCAGCCCGACGCCTTACGGGGAGTTGATCATCGGCGATTCCCATCACTACGGCCGCGATCCTTCGCCGTTCAATGCCGAACAGGTTGACGACTGGATGATCGAGCTGGCCGAGCAAACGCTCGGCTGCAAGGTGCAGGTGGTGGAGCGCTGGCAGGGTGTCTACGGTGCACGAGGGCCGGGGCCGTTCTCGTTTTTGCGGCCGATGCCAGGCGTTAGCGTAGCCTTGATGCACAGCGGTGTTGGCATGAGCGTCGGCCCGGCGATGGCGGAGCGTAATGTCGCGACGCTGTTGGGCGAATGTTGATGGACCGCACGGCGCAGGTTGTTGAAGAGGTGTTCGGCTTGTACGAACGCTTTGGCGACAGTGACTACATCGGTGAGCCAGTGTCGCAGCTCGAACACATGTCCCAGGCAGCTGAGCTGGCCATGGCTGAAGGCTTCGATGATGAAGTGGTGCTCGCGGCGTTCTTTCATGACATTGGTCACATCTGCGCCGCTGACAATGCCGAGAACATGGGCGGGTTTGGCGTGGTCAGCCATGAACGCCTCGGCGCCGATTACCTGCGACGCGCCGGCTTCAGCGAACGCCTGGCGCGGCTGGTGGAATACCACGTGCAAGCCAAGCGCTATCTGACGCTCAGGGAGCCCGACTATTTCGAGCGGTTGAGTGAAGCCAGTCGTCGGACATTAGAGTATCAGGGTGGGGTGATGACCGAGCTGGAGGCTGAAACTTTCGAGCGTGATCCGCTGTGTGCGGTCAGTTTGCGTATGCGTCAGTGGGATGAGTCGGCCAAGGAAATGCGTGTGCCGGTGATTGATTTGGGGTTGTTGAAAGCGAAGGCGTTGCGCTTGCTGGCAGCGTGAAGTTTCGAAACCGAGCCGCTCCAATCGCGAGCAGGCTCACTCCCACAGTGGGTCTGGTGATGACGCGAATCTCACGGGAGAACCAGTGTGGGAGTGAGCCTGCTCGCGATGAGGCCCGCTCAATCAACAGAAGTTACAACTGCTGCGCCAGTGCTTCGATTTGCTCCTGCCGCTCCGCCTGATCCAGCTTCGGATGAGGATTGAGCGACGACCATTGCGGATGCGCGCGGGCCTTGTTCAAGGCTTCGGGTAATTTGCCTTCGCGCCAGGTCTTGTCCTGCGGCGTGGCGACCTGAATGCTGTCCATCGCCGCATGGCCGCGGGCATTCAGCGCCTGCAGCAGCTGACGCTGACGCAACGCCAGCAATCTCAGCACGCTGTCATCGACGGTCAGTTCCCGCTGGCCTCTGATCTTGCCGAGTAAGCGGCTGCCATAACCGCGCGCGGTTTGCAGGGCGCCGCCCGCAATGGCACCGGCCAGTGCCGCTGCGCCCAGGGTCAGGCCGCCGACCAGCAAGTCCACGCCCGCACCTGCCGCCGCGCCCGCTGCGATGCCGCCACCCACGCGCACGCCCAGTTGTTTGAGCGTTTCCGGGTTGAACAAATCATCACCCCATCGCCCGTCCAGCAAAGGCAGATCGCTGGCCGCAGCATCCTGTGGGCGGAACGCATAAAGCTTGAGCAGCGTCTCGACGCAGCGCTGCTCGCGCTGACGCACGGCTTTGCGCAGTTCGCTGATCGCTTGTTGTTCCTGCTCCGGCTCGCTGACCACACTGCGTCGGCACGCGGCGCAATCAATCAGCAACTCGGCAATCAGCCGCGCCGCGCTGTGCTGGCGCGCGAGGCGTTGTGCCTGCTGATCGGCAATCAGGCGCTCCAGTTGAGGCCGCGAGGTTTCCAGCAGCAGCGCGAGGCTTTCGTAGAGTCGACGTTCGCCATCCTCCGGCGGCGCGACGCTGTCGAAACGCACCAGCGCATGCAAGCCCAGGCGCGCCAAGGCTTCGCGCCAATCCGGTTCACGGTGGTTGGCACTGCTGACGAAATTCAGCACAGGCAACAACGGTTTGCCACAACTGGCCAGCACTTCCAGTTCATCGCGGTATTTCGACAGCACCGGCTCGCGGGCATCGATCACGTAAAGGCCGGCGTCGCAGGTCAGCAGTTGCCGCAGCACTTTGGCTTCCTGTTCGAAGCGCTGGCGTGCTTCGCTGCCCTCAAGAAATCGGGCCAGTCGCGCCGGGCCGTCGAGGCGTTCGCCGGGACGCTCCAGACGTTCGAGGTAATCGAGCAGAGCGATGGCGTCTTCCAGCCCCGGCGTGTCGAACAGGTCGAGCAACGGCTCGCCGTCTACCGATAACCGTGCGCCTTCGACATGTCGCGTGGTGCTGGGCCGGTGGGACACTTCGCCAAAGCCGACATCCCGCGTCAGGGTGCGCAACAACGAGGTCTTGCCGACGTTGGTATGGCCGACGACGGCGAGTTTCAGCGGCGGTTTGCCCGGCTTAGTCATGACCTGTCTCCAGCCAGTTCAGCGGCGCGCTGTCGGCAAATGCCAGCTCCAGTTGCTGCAGCGCCAGGTGCCAGTCGCCGAGCCGGTCGGCATCCAGCGCTTCGCCCGGTGGCGCCTGCAACAGCCAGACACGGGTTTCACTGGCGTTACGCGCCAGTTCGGCGATCAGCGCGAGACTGCCGCGATCCGGTGAACGGCGAGGATCGCAGGCGATGGCCAGGCGAGCGGGTGGAAAACGGCTGAGTTGTTCGAGCAACTTATGGCGCGACTCACGACTGTCGAGAATGCCCGCGTTGCTGACATTTTTCGGCAGAGACGGCGGCCACGGGCGTTGATCGTCCAGCTCGATCGCGACCAGCAGCGCGCCGTCGCTGTTTAGCTCGTTGACCGTGCTTTCGACACGATGCAGATGTTCAGGCGCCGAGTCGCTGATCCCGAGGCGTTCGCTGGTGGGCATCAGCTGTTCGCGAAGTTGAGCGTAACCGGGCAGGTTCAGATCCAGACGCAGACGGGCTTTGCCGCTCTTCCAGCGCCATAGGCAGAACGCCGCCAGCAGCAGGCGCGGCAACACGCCATAGATCAGCAATACCCCCACCAGCCACGCCGCCCAGGCCTGGCGCGCGTTTTCGATGTTCAACGCGCTGTCGCCGCTGGCGCGGATCATCTCCACGGTCGGCACGCTGAAACCGAGCAGGGCAGGCACGGCGCCCAGTGCTTGAGTCATGGCAACGAACGTGTCGCCCCCGAGGATCGTGGTTTCCCAGACGAAGCCATAACGGCGGGTGGCCATCAGCATCAGCAGAATCACCAATGCGCTGAGCATCGCCAGCAACCACAGGCCGTTGACCAGCGCACCGAGCGCCCAGCGATTGAGTTTGTGGCGTTGCAGCAGCAGGAGCAGCGCGGGTGCCAGTTGTGCAGCCTTGGCATCGCGGGCGAGTTTTTCACTGAGCCATAACCACAAGCGCCCAAGCGTTGCGCCGTGGTCACCGGCAAACACCGAGCCCAGCGCCCAACTGATCAGCAAAATCAGGTTCAGCCCCAGCAGACTGCCCAGCGCCCAGAACACATTCACCGGCGTCTGGCCGTCGCCGAGTGCGGTGAATGCCAGGCCGGCGCCGGTGACGACGGCCAGCATCGCCATGACGATCAGCGCCAGGCGCGCGCCTTGCAGCCAGTGCGTGAGGGCAATGCTCAGCCCGTCGCGCTCGGCCAGCCAGAGCGCGCGGCGCTGGATGCGTGCCGACAGGTCGCCCCCCGCGCTGCGGGCCAGACGGTTGGCTTCCAGATCATCCAGAGGGCCGGCGTGTTCTTCGCGCAGGCGGATGGTTTCGGTCAACCAGAGGGTATTCAGTTCAGTCACGCGTTGTCCCGTCGCTCCATTGAGCTTGTGAGCATAACCGCTGTGGCGCTTGTCGGGGGGCTGCGTTGCGAGAAGCTGACGCTCTGGTATCCTCGCCGGCATGACTAAATCACTCCCCCTCAGCCTGATCGCAGCCCTCGGTGAAAACCGCGTGATCGGCGTCGACAACAGCATGCCCTGGCACCTGCCGGGCGACTTCAAATACTTCAAGGCGACCACGCTCGGCAAGCCGATCATCATGGGCCGCAAGACCTGGGATTCCCTCGGCCGTCCGCTGCCGGGGCGGTTGAATCTGGTGGTCAGCCGTCAGGCTGGTCTGGCGTTGGATGGTGCAGAGGTTTATCCGTCGCTGGAAGCTGCTGTGGTCCGCGCCGAGGCATGGGCGCAGGAGCAGGGCGTCGGTGAGCTGATGTTGATTGGTGGGGCGCAGTTGTATGCGCAAGGGTTGGCGCAGGCAGACCGGTTGTACCTGACGCGCGTGGCCTTGAGCCCGGACGGGGATGCGTGGTTTCCGGAGTTTGATTTGAACCAGTGGGAACTGGTGTCTAATGTTCCGAATCCGGCTGTCGACGACAAACCAGCGTACAGCTTCGAGGTATGGGAAAAAGTCTAAAACGCATCGCGAGCAGGCTCACTCCTACAGGGGAACGCATTCCAATTGTAGGAGTGAGCCTGCTCGCGATAGCGATCTTTCAGGCGCTACTCAAGCGTGCGCCAACTCCCCATGCTCATCCGCCCCCAGCAACTCTTTGTCCGTCTGCTGCATCACCTGACTGGTAATCGCCCCCGCCGCAATCGAGCCACTCACGTTCAACGCCGTACGACCCATATCAATCAGCGGTTCAACCGAAATCAGCAACGCCACCAGCGACACCGGCAAACCCATTGCCGGCAGCACGATCAGCGCGGCGAACGTCGCACCACCGCCCACACCTGCCACACCGGCCGAACTCAGCGTGACGATCGCCACCAGCGTCGCGATCCACAGCGGGTCCAGCGGGTTGATGCCCACCGTCGGCGCCACCATCACCGCCAGCATCGCCGGGTACAGACCGGCACAACCGTTCTGACCGATGGTCGCGCCGAACGAGGCGGCGAAACTGGCGATCGACTGCGGGATGCCCAGACGGCTGGTCTGCGCTTCGATACTCAACGGAATCGTCGCGGCGCTGGAGCGGCTGGTGAAGGCAAACGTCAGCACCGGCCAGATCTTGCGGAAAAAGCGCAGCGGGTTGATCCCGGCGGCGGACACCAGCACGCCGTGGACCACAAACATCAGGCCCAGCCCGATGTAGGACACCACCACAAAACTGCCCAGCTTGATGATGTCTTGCAAGTTGGAACCGGCGACCACTTTGGTCATCAGCGCCATAACCCCGTACGGGGTCAACTTCATCACTAGGCGCACCAGACGCATCACCCACGCCTGCAGGGTGTCGATGGCGTTGATCACTTTCTGACCTTTCTCGACATCGTCTTTCAACAGTTGCAGTGCGGCTACGCCAAGGAATGCTGCAAAAATCACCACGCTGATGATCGACGTCGGCTTGGCCCGGGCCAGGTCGGCGAAGGGGTTTTGCGGGATGAACGACAACAGCAACTGCGGCACATTCAGGTCGGCGACCTTGCCGGCGTAGTCGTTCTGAATGGTTTGCAAGCGCGCCATTTCCTGGGTGCCGGCGACCAGCCCTTCAGCGGTCAGGCCGAACAGGTTGGTCAAGCCGATGCCGATCAGTGCCGCGATGGCCGTGGTGAACAGCAGCGTGCCGATGGTCAGGAAGCTGATCTTGCCCAGCGAAGACGCATTGTGCAGCCGCGCCACGGCGCTGAGGATCGAGGCGAAGACTAGCGGTATCACGATCATTTGCAACAACTGCACATAACCGTTGCCCACCAGATCAAACCAGCCGATCGAGGCTTTCAAGATCGGGTTGCCGGCACCGTAGACGGTGTGCAGCGCGACTCCGAACGCCACGCCCAGCACCAGTGCGAGCAGGACTTTTTTCGCCAGGCTCCACGAGGTATGACGGGTTTGCGCCAGGCCAAAGAGCAGGGCGAGAAACACCAGCAGATTGAGGATCAACGGCAGGTTCATTGAAAACTCCACTAAGACTTGTGCCAGCCACCTTCCGGGGAAGCTGCGAGCCGGCAAGCCTAACAGCTTGATTTGCAATGGATTAAATATCAAAAAGGCAGGGGCACTGTCGTTTTTGGAATAAGCGGGTGTCGCTGTCAGGGATGCAACTGGCGCGCAGGGGAATCAAGCGGTCGCTGGCAGGCGCAGATCGTTGTGGTTATTTGTTAGCGTCGGCGTCGTTGATCCAGGATCTTTTATCTAGGGAAGCAAGCCGATGAAACTCGCTCCGACATTTCTCGCTGTTGCACTGGGATTGGGCCTTGGCCTGAGCCTCGCGGGCCAGGCGTTCGCCACCGATCTCAAACACTGGCCGCGCGATCAGGCCAAGGCGCTGGACGCCATGATTGCCGCCAACGCGAACAAGGGTAACTACGCCGTGTTCGACATGGACAACACCAGTTACCGCTACGATCTGGAAGAGTCGTTGCTGCCGTTCATGGAAAACAAGGGCCTGATCACCCGTGAGAAACTCGATCCCTCTCTGAAACTGATTCCGTTCAAGGACACGGCCGAGCACAAGGAAAGCCTGTTCAGTTATTACTACCGCCTCTGCGAACTCGACGACATGGTGTGTTACCCGTGGGTCGCTCAGGTGTTTTCCGGCTTCACGCTTAAAGAGCTCAAAGGGTATGTCGACGAGTTGATGGCGTCCGGCAAACCGGTACCGAGCACGTACTACGAAGGCGATGTGGTCAAAACCATCGAGGTCAACCCGCCACAGATTTTCACCGGTCAGCAAGAGCTGTACAGCAAGCTCATGGAGAACGGCATCGAGGTCTACGTGATGACCGCCGCCTCCGAAGAGCTGGTACGCATGGTCGCGGCTGATCCGCAGTACGGCTACAACGTCAAACCGCAGAACGTGATCGGCGTGACTATGCTGCTCAAGGATCGCGAGTCCGGCGCATTGACCACGGCGCGCAAACAGATCACTGCCGGTCAGTATGACGAACAGGCAAACCTTGGCCTGGAACTGACGCCTTATCTGTGGACCCCGGCCACCTGGATGGCCGGCAAGCAGGCCGCGATCCTGACGTACATCGATGAATGGAAAAAACCGATTCTGGTGGCCGGCGACACCCCGACCAGCGATGGTTTCATGCTTTTTCACGGGGTCGATGTGGCCAAGGGCGGTATTCACTTGTGGGTCAATCGCAAGGACAAATACATGACTCAGCTCAACGGCATGATCGCCAAAAACGCGGCTGCACAGGCGAAGGAAGGGCTTCCGGTGACGGCGGACAAAAACTGGGTGATCGTGACGCCGGCTGAGATTCAATAAACACTGGAGATTTAATGTGGGAGCGAGCCTGCTCGCGATGGCGGCAGGCCAGTAAAATCAATGCTGCCTGACGCACCGCTATCGCGAGCAGGCTCACTCCCACATTGGAACTGTGATCGACGCAAATCCCCTGTAGGAGCGAGCCTGCTCGCGATGGTCGTGAACGATAATGCTGGTTACCTGACACCCCACGGCGCTCTCAGGTTTTTCGCGAGCAGGCTCGCTCCTACAGTTGATCGGGTTTTATCCAAAAAAATGCCCCGCACATGGCGGGGCATTTTTATTGCGGCGGTCGGCGCTTACAGCCCGTCGAGCATCGCTTTGTTGCGCACGGCACCCTTGTCGGCGCTGGTTGCCAGCAGAGCGTAGGCCTTCAGTGCAGTGGTCACTTTGCGTGGGCGTTTCTCGACCGGTTTCCAGCCTTTCTGATCCTGCTCGGCGCGGCGGCCGGCCATTTCGGCATCGCTGATCAACAGGTTGATCGAGCGATTCGGAATGTCGATCAGCACTTTGTCGCCATCCTGCACCAGACCAATCGCGCCACCCGCCGCCGCCTCCGGTGAGGCGTGACCGATGGACAGGCCCGAGGTGCCCCCGGAGAAACGGCCGTCGGTGAGCAGGGCGCAATCTTTGCCCAGGCCTTTGGATTTCAGGTACGACGTCGGGTAGAGCATTTCCTGCATGCCCGGGCCGCCTTTCGGGCCTTCGTAACGGATGATCACGATGTCGCCGGCCTTCACTTCATCCGCAAGAATCCCGCGCACGGCGCTGTCCTGGCTTTCGAAGATTTTCGCGTTGCCTTCGAACACATGGATCGACTCGTCGACGCCGGCGGTTTTCACCACACAGCCGTCCAGCGCGATGTTGCCGTACAAAACAGCCAGGCCGCCTTCTTTCGAATAAGCATGCTCGACGCTGCGGATACAGCCGGTTTCACGGTCGTCATCCAGGGTTTCATAGCGGGTCGACTGGCTGAACGCGGTTTGCGTCGGGATGCCCGCAGGACCGGCCTTGAAGAAGGTGTGCACGGCTTCGTCGTCGGTCTGGGTGATGTCCCACTTGGCGATGCCTTCGGCCAGGGTCTTGCTGTGCACGGTCGGCAGGTCAGTGTGCAGCAGGCCGCCACGGGCCAGCGAACCGAGGATGCTGAAGATCCCGCCGGCACGGTGCACGTCTTCCATGTGGTACTTCTGGATATTCGGCGCGACTTTGCACAGCTGCGGCACGTGGCGGGACAGGCGGTCGATGTCGCGCAGGTCGAAATCGATTTCTGCTTCCTGGGCGGCGGCCAGCAAATGCAGGATGGTGTTGGTGGAACCGCCCATGGCGATGTCCAGCGTCATGGCGTTTTCGAACGCCTTGAAGTTGGCAATGTTGCGCGGCAGTACCGACTCGTCGTTATCGGTGTAGTAACGCTTGCACAGCTCGACGATGGTGCGGCCGGCCTGCAGGAACAGTTGCTCGCGGTCACTGTGGGTAGCCAGTGTCGAACCGTTGCCCGGCAGAGCCAGACCCAATGCTTCGACCAGGCAGTTCATCGAGTTGGCGGTGAACATGCCGGAGCACGAACCGCACGTCGGGCAAGCGCTGCGCTCGTACTCGGCGACTTTCTCGTCAGAAGCGCTGGAGTCGGCGGCGATGACCATGGCGTCGACCAGGTCGAGGCCGTGGGAGGCGAGTTTGGTCTTGCCGGCTTCCATCGGGCCGCCGGATACGAAGATCACCGGGATGTTCAGGCGCAGGGACGCCATCAGCATGCCAGGGGTGATCTTGTCGCAGTTGGAAATGCACACGATCGCATCGGCGCAGTGGGCGTTGACCATGTATTCGACCGAGTCGGCGATGATTTCGCGGCTCGGCAGCGAATACAGCATGCCGTCGTGGCCCATGGCGATGCCGTCGTCCACGGCGATGGTGTTGAATTCTTTGGCAACGCCACCGGCGCGTTCGATTTCGCGCGCGACCAGTTGGCCCAGGTCCTTGAGGTGGACGTGGCCCGGGACGAACTGGGTGAAGGAGTTGGCAATGGCGATGATCGGCTTTTTGAAGTCGTCATCTTTCATCCCCGTGGCGCGCCACAGTGCGCGGGCACCGGCCATGTTGCGGCCGTGGGTGGATGTTTTCGAGCGGTAATCAGGCATGAAGCACTCCGGGCGGCTAATCAGGTATCAAAAGGGAAGTGAGCTTCTGTTGACGTCTGGAACACTCAGAAATGGCCGTGTGTCCGGAAGTTGCCGATAACTTTGCGGGATCGCCGCGCGCTTCAGCTTGAGCTCATAAACCCGCCGGGGGATGACTGGCGATGAATGTCGCGATTCTACACGGCTGGCGGCGGGAGGGAATGCCGGGAAGCGTTGATCCAGCGCTGACGGGCCGTGCTGGATGACGATTGGTGCCGCTCAGCTGGTTTTCAGTGCCGGCGTGCTTCGCATGATCACTGCGTTCAAACCGAGACCTGCAGCGCTCAGGATCAGGAAGCACAGGCCGAGTGCGGTCGTCAGGTCTTCGGAGGCAAGATTGATCAGCAAACTGATCACCCCGCCACTCATGAAGATCATGACGCCGCCGACCGACGAGGACGTGCCGGCATCCTCCGGATGGAGTGACATCGCTTTGGAGTTGGCAATAGGCCTGGCAATGGTCGTGCCGGCCGTGCAAATGAGCATCGGGATCAGCACCGTCGCAGCAGTGAGCCCGAACAGGTTTGCCAGCAGCAGCATGATCAGCCCTGACAGCGCGATCAACCCGAGCCCGACGATGATCTGGGTATTGGATTGCAGATGTCGATGCAGCGCACTGGCGACTATCCCGCCCAACACATACGCCACGCCATACAACAACAACGCCCAGGCGAACTCGTAGGGCGAAAGGCCCAGGCGCTCCATGAAAATGATCGGGGAGATGACGATGAAGGAAAAATGGCAGGCGAACGCCAGGGCCGAAATGAGCCAATAACCGGTAAAGCGCAGATCGGAGCAGAGTCGCCAGTAGGCATTGAAAAAATGTGCGGACAACGGTTTGCGCCTGCGTGGGTTGTCCTGAAGCAGCACGCCAGTCTTTACCCAGACGATGACTGCCAGGGCGATAAACACATAAAAGCTGCCCTCCCAGCCCAAATGCATTTGCAGCCAGGTCCCCAGCAAAGGCGAAATAGAGATGAACACACCCGCTGCGGTCGTCATCCAGATGCGGATTCGCTCCTGTTCTCTGCCGACGAACAAATCCTGAATCAACGCCTGCGACAGCACGAATGCGCCGCAACCCACCGCCTGTACCACACGGAAAAACAGAAACCAGCGATAGTCGCCGGACACCAGACAGCCTGTCGCTCCGATTGCCGAGATGGCGATGCCGGTGAGCAAGAGGTTTCTTCGGCCCAATCTGTCCGACAGCGGCCCGACCAGCACCACCGACAGCGCAAGACCGATGGCGAACAGGCTGACAGACAGGGCAATGTCCGACGCCGGGTTCTGGAAGTGCTCAGAGAGTGCGGGAAACGAAGGGAGAACGACGTCCAGCGGGAATACGCCGAGGAGCGTCATTGTCAGCAACAGCAGGATGAGCGAGGATTTTTTCGCGGTGCGCGTGGAAGGGTTCATCGACAACGCTCTCGGTCCGTGAGGGGGATCGAGCGTTGACCTGATGAGTACGGAAGTCAATTCAGCAGTGCGTGAGATTTTTCTGAATCTGTTGTGGGATCGAGCGGGCGGTCCTGCGAACGGTGCTTGATAGGCAATAGAGGGCGGGGACTTCGTCCTCGAACGCAGCCTTCGGCAGCTGCTACAGAAAGCCCACTCACTTCATGTAGCAGCTGGCGCAGCCTGCGTCGGTTGCGAAGCGACCCCAATTTCGGACCAGCTCCGCACCAGCAGGCAGCAGACGTCAATCAGCTATTCGGCAGCAACCGGCAGGTGATGCTCTTGATGTAGCGCGTTTCTGCAATCGCCGGATGCACCGGGTGATCCGGGCCCTGGCCGCCACGTTCCAGTATCTGGATGTTGCGGTCCAGATGACGGGCGCTGGTCAGCAGGATGTTCTGCAAATCATCTTCCGGCAGGTGCATCGAGCACGAAGCGCTGACCAGGATGCCGTCCTTGGTGAGCAGGCGCATGGCTTGCTCGTTCAGGCGACGGTAGGCGCCTTCACCGTTTTTCATGTCTTTCTTGCGTTTGATGAACGCCGGTGGATCGGCAACGATCACGTCGAAACGTTCTTCACTGGCTTTCAGCTCTTTCAAGGCATCAAACACATCGCCTTCGAGACAAGTCATTTTCTCTGCTACGCCGTTCAGCGCGGCATTGCGCTCGACGCCGTCGAGGGCGAAGGCGGACGCATCAACGCAGAACACTTCACTGGCGCCAAACGCAGCGGCTTGTACACCCCAACCGCCGATGTAGCTGTACAGGTCGAGCACGCGCTTGCCTTTGGCATAGGGGGCCAGACGCGCGCGGTTCATGCGGTGATCGTAGAACCAGCCGGTTTTCTGACCCTGGATGACCGGCGCTTCGAATTTCACGCCGTTCTCTTCCAGCGAAACCCATTCCGGCACTAGGCCGAACACGGTTTCGACGTAGCGATTGAGGCCTTCAGCGTCACGGGCAGCAGAATCGTTCTTGAACAGAATGCCGCTGGGCTTGAGCACTTGAGTCAGCGCTGCAATCACGTCGTCTTTGTGCGCTTCCATGGTGGCCGAAGCGATCTGCACCACCAGAATGTCGCCGAAACGGTCGACCACCAGACCTGGCAGCAAATCGGAATCGCCGTAGACCAGGCGGTAAAACGGCTTGTCGAACAGACGATCTCGAAGGGACAGGGCGACGTTCAGGCGATGCACCAGCAGCGACTTGTCCAGCGGCAATTTGATGTCGCGCGACAGCAGGCGGGCGCAGATCAAATTGTTCGGGCTCATGGCGACGATGCCCAACAGCTTGCCGCCGGCGGCTTCGAGGATCGCCTGGTCACCGGCCTTAAAGCCGTGCAAAGGAGTCGCCGCTACATCGATTTCGTTGCTATAGACCCACAAGTGGCCGTTTCGCAGGCGACGATCGGCGTTGGCTTTGAGGCGCAGGCTAGGCAGGGACATGACGTCGCTCCGGAAAAAAGAGCGGGAGTATAGCGTGTTGGGCCACGCACAGGTTTGCGGGTGGACATGTGGTGAGGGGGCTTGCCTGTGGCGAGGGGGCTTGCCCCGTCCGACTGCGCAGCAGTCGCAACCCATCGCAAATGGAATTTCGTAATCTCTGCGCTGGTTTTGGGGCTGCTGCGCAGCCCAACGGGGATAAATCCCCTCGCCACAATGGTTTGGTGTCAGGCCGACAACGCGCTGATCAACTCCCGATTGAACGCCGGAATATCATCCGGCTGACGGCTGCTGATCAGATTCCCGTCAGTCACCACTTCCTTGTCAACCCAGTTCGCCCCGGCATTCTCCAGATCATCCTTGAGTGTCTTGTAGCTGGTGATCGACTTGCCACGAACCAGTCCGGCGGAAATCAGCAACCAGGCGCCGTGGCAAATCACCGCAATCGGTTTACCCGCCGATGTTGCGGTTTTCACCAGATGCTGTGCATCGAGATCAATACGAATTGTGTCGGAATTCTGCACGCCGCCCGGTAATACCAGGGCATCGTATTGGTCGATGGTGGCGCTTTTGAAGGTCTGATCAACATCGAAATCGTCGGCCGGTTTGTCGTGATTCCAGCCTTTGACCTGACCTTCCTCGGCGCACAGTATATCGACCTGTGCACCGGCTTCCTCCAGTGCTTGCTTGGGTCCGGTGAGCTCGATCTGCTCGAAACCATCGGTTACCAGAATCGCGACACGCTTGCCGTTCAGGGAAGTGGACATGATTGATTCTCCTGACTTGAATGTGTGTTTTGCCTTCACGGGCATTACACAGTCCGAAGCCTGGCGAACAATGAAAGTTCCGGCGATGTGCCCGCCGGTGTGTCGGATCCAAGTTCAGAAAGGGTAGAATCGGCGCCTGACCCAGAGTGTGTACTTATGTCCCAAGAGCTGACCGCCGAACAGATCCAACAGTCCCTGCAGGGCATCAGCGTGCCTGCCCAGCCGCAGATCATGGTGGATTTGCAGATGGAACAGTACATGCCCGATCCGGACCTGGAGGTGATTGCCAAGCTGATCTCCCAGGACCCGGGCCTCTCGGGTTCGCTGCTGAAGATTGTCAATTCGCCGTATTACGGCTTGAGCAACAAAATCACCTCGATCCAGCGTGCAGTGAATTTGCTGGGCAGCCGTTCAATCATCAACCTGATCAACGCACAATCGATCAAGGGTGAGTTGAACGACGACACCATCGTTACCCTTAACCGTTTCTGGGACACCGCTCAGGATGTGGCGATGACGTGCCTGACGCTGGCCAAGCGCATCGGCGTGCAGGCAGGCGATGAAGCCTACGCGCTGGGCCTGTTTCACGACTGCGGCGTGCCGTTGATGCTCCAGCGGTTTCCCAACTACATGACGGTGCTGGAAGAAGCGTATGCCAGCGCCAGCAGCGAATGCCGGGTGGTCGACACCGAAAACCGCGTGTTCAATACCAACCACGCAGTGGTCGGTTATTACACGGCCAAATCCTGGCGCCTGCCGGAACATGTAAGTACGGCTATCGCCAATCATCACAATGCCCTGGCGATTTTCAACGATGAATCGTCGCGCAACAGTCAGTTGAAAAATCTGCTGGCGATTCTGAAAATGGCTGAACACATTTGTGCGTCTTATCGAGTGCTGGGCAATCAGTCCGAAGATCAGGAATGGAACAGCATTGCGCCCATCGTGCTGGATTACGTCGGTCTGTCGGACTACGACTTCGAAACCCTCAAACAAACCATCCGCGACCTCGGCACTCATCGCTGAGTCGCGGCCAGTGCCTCAGCCGAGCGCCTGATCCGAGAGCCCCATGCCAGAACTGCCGGAAGTCGAAACCACCCGCCGCGGCATCGCGCCCCATCTGGAAGGGCAGCGTGTCAGCCGGGTGATCGTGCGCGATCGTCGTCTGCGCTGGCCGATCCCGGAAGATCTGGATGTGCGCTTGTCCGGCCAGCGGATCGTGCTGGTGGAGCGGCGTGCCAAATACCTGCTGATCAACGCCGAAGTCGGCACCTTGATCAGCCATTTGGGCATGTCGGGCAATTTGCGTCTGGTCGAGATCGGCATGCCGGCGGCCAAGCACGAGCATGTCGATATCGAACTGGAATCGGGGTTGGCGCTGCGTTATACAGATCCGCGGCGCTTTGGTGCGATGCTCTGGAGCGCCGATCCGCACAACCACGAGTTGTTGCTGCGCCTTGGGCCGGAGCCGTTGACCGACCTGTTCGATGGCGATCGGCTGTTCCAGCAGTCCCGCGGACGCTCGATGGCGGTCAAGCCGTTCATCATGGACAACGCGGTGGTGGTCGGCGTCGGCAATATTTATGCGACCGAAGCGCTATTCGCCGCCGGGATCGACCCGCGTCGCGAGGCCGGAGGCATTTCACGGGCGCGTTATCTGAAACTGGCGATCGAGATCAAACGCATCCTGGCGGCCGCGATCGAGCGTGGCGGCACGACGTTGCGCGACTTCATCGGTGGCGACGGTCAACCGGGTTATTTTCAGCAGGAACTGTTTGTGTATGGTCGCGGAGGCAAGCCGTGCAAGGTCTGCGCAACCGCGCTGCGCGAAGTCAAACTCGGCCAGCGCGCCAGCGTGTTCTGCCCGCGCTGTCAGAGATGACAGGGCTTTAGGTCTATAGTCTGTGTTTTCACTGTCCAGTCGAAGGATCGCCTCATGAATCTGTTTCGAACGCTCGCTGTTGTTTTGCTGATCAGCACGGCTACGCCAGCGCTGGCGGCCAACGTCGGAAGTGGCGACCCGCGCTACACCATTCAGAATCCGCCAGCCTACGCCATGATCGGTGATTTGCTGATTGCCCGGCCCTTGTTGATTGTGGCGACGGTGATTGGCGCAGGTCTGTTTGTGGTGGCTTTACCGTTTACCGCGCTCGGTGGCGGCATCGGCGATGCGGGCAAGGCGCTGGTGGTCGATCCAGGGAAAGCCGCGTTTGTGCGGTGCCTGGGGTGTATCGGCGAGGGGTTCGAGCAGCGGGAGTGAGGCCAGTCAGATCTTCGGTGTGGCTGAGGCCTCATCGCTAGCAGGCTAGCTCCCACAATGTTCTGGGTTGATCACAACATTTGAGTACACCCCATTCCCCTGTGGGAGCGAGCCTGCTCGCGATGAGGTCGGGACAGACTCTACAAAATGTCTGACTCAAACCTTCCCGGTAATCACCCGATACTTCGCCATCAACTGCTCTTCAGTCTCCGGATGCGCTTCGTCCAGCGGAATGCAATCCACCGGGCACACTTGCTGGCACTGCGGTTCGTCATAGTGACCCACGCACTGCGTGCACAAATTCGGATCGATCACGTAGATCTCTTCGCCTTGGGAAATGGCGGCGTTCGGGCACTCGGGTTCGCAGACGTCGCAATTGATGCAATCGTCGGTGATGATCAGGGACATGCTAACTCCAGCCTGGGTGTGGAGCCCGGGCGCAATAAACCAATGCGCGCAATTGTGCCGCATTGGCGCCCGCAGTGCACGCGGGCGCCGCTTGAGCGGTTGTTACTTCTTGAAGCGTTCGGTGAGCGCATCCGCCACGGCAGGGTGGACAAACTTGGTGATATCGCCGCCCAAGGCTGCAATTTCACGCACCAGTGTCGAAGAAATGAAGGAATAACGCTCGGACGGCGTCAGAAACAGACTCTCCACATCCGGCGCCAGCTGACGGTTCATGTTGGCCAGCTGAAATTCGTATTCAAAGTCTGAGACCGCGCGTAATCCCCGCAGAAACACGTTGGCATTCTTCTCTTTGGCAAAGTGCGCCAACAGCGTCGAGAAGCCGACGACTTCAACGTTCGGCAAATGCTTGGTGACTTCGCGGGCCAGCTCCACCCGCTGTTCCAGGGGAAACAGCGGGTTTTTCTTGGGGCTGGCAGCGACAGCAATGATCACGTGATCGAACAGGCGCGCGGCGCGTTCGACCAAGTCGCCATGGCCCTTGGTAATAGGGTCGAATGTACCTGGGTACAACACTCGGTTCATCGCGTCGTCCTGGCGGGAGTCCGTTGGGGAGTCGGATGGTATCGCAGCCTACCCGGTCGGCCAAGTCGCCTGTTGGGTAAGTAGGCACTATAGACGTTTGGAATATTCGCTCTTTTCAGCGGTTTTTCAAACGTTCAGCCAGCGAAGTTGCCAGTTGAGCGGTCAGCCCATAGACCGACAGTTGCGGGTTTGCGCCAATGCTGGTGGGGAACAGCGAGCCATCGTGGATCGACAGATTGGTAATTTGATGATGGCGGCCGAGGCTGTCGGTCACGGCATTTTTCGGATCTTCGCCCATGGCGCAGCCGCCCATCACATGCGCGCTGCCCAGGCGCGTGCGATAGAGCTCCAGGCTCAAGCCATCGATCAGCGTTCGCGCTTCGCCGAGGCTTTTCACGTAGCGCGCATCCGCATGCATCGGCATCACCGCTTTGGCCCCGCCGGCAAACTGAATCTCGGCCATGCTGTGGAACGCTCTGCGTAACCCGTCCCAGGTGTAGGGCGAAACCGGGTAATCGAGGACCGGCGTGCCATCGCCGCGCAACTCGACGCTGCCGCCCGGGCTGTCCGGGTGGAAGCCATCGCGCAACAGGGCGAGCATGGCGTGGGTGTGAGGCAGGTGCTGCATGTGGCGCGCGCTTTCGTCGCCGAAACCACCCAGCAAAGTGCTCGCCAATGCCGGGTGCAGCGGCGGCACTTCCAGTTTGTAGGACATCTTGCCAGTGGTGCCGTCCTGCCACTGAAAATGGTCGGAATAGATCGATTGCGGTGCGCCGTAAAAGGGGTTGATCACCTCGTCGAACAGCGCGGCAGACATGTTGACCAGATGCAGGAACGTGCGCTTGCCCAGTCGCTGGTGCGGATCGGGCGCGTCGGAGCGCAGGAGCAGGGCGGGGCTGTTGATGCCGCCGCCGGCCAGTACGTAATGCCGTGCCTTGACCGTGATCGTCTTGCCGGTAGGCTCGACGCAGCGCTGGTCCATGGCGACACAGTGCAATTCGCTGACCTGATCGCCGGAGAACAGGAGTTTTTCAGCGCGGGCCAGATACAGCAGCTCGCCACCGTTTTCCAGAGTCGCCGGTATGGTCGTGACCAGCATCGACTGCTTGGCGTTGCTCGGGCAGCCCATGCCGCAATAGCCGATGTTCCAGCAACCGCGCACGTTGCGCGGGATGACATGCCAGCTGTAGCCGAGTTGCTCGCAGCCCTTGCGAATCACATCGTTGTTGGCATTCGGCGGCACTTGCCAGGGCGCAACACCGAGGCGTTGTTCCATGCGTTCGAACCAGGGCGCCATGTCGGCAGGGGAGTGACCTTTTACGTCATGCTCGTTGGCCCAGTGGTCGAGCGTCGGCTCGGGCGTGCGAAAGCTCGACGTCCAGTTGATCAGCGTTGTGCCGCCGACGGCGCGCCCTTGCAGGATAGTGATCGCACCGTCCTTGCTCATCCGCCCGATGCCTTCCTGATAGAGGCTGGTGTAGGCCTGATCTTCGAGCATCTTGAAGTCGCTGCTGGTTTTCAGCGGGCCTTCTTCGATCAGCAGCACCTTGTAGCCGGCGGCGCTGAGGATTTCCGCCGTCGTGCCCCCGCCCGCGCCGCTGCCAATGATCGCCACATCGGCTTCCAGGGTCAGATTCTCTGTCAACCGGGAGCCGTCGCGGGTTTTCCAGCCACGGGCCATGCCTTCGCGGAATGGGTCGGGTACGGGCATATTCTTGATCTCTTATTGTTCTAAAGTTGAAGGTACTGCGGCTGGCGCCTTCGCGGGGAAAACACGCTCCCACAAGACCGACGCGAACCCCTGTGGGGAGCGGGCTTGCTCGCGAAGGGCGCGACTTGTTCTTAAACCGCAGGCGGCCCCGGATACCCGCAATGCGCCCACGATTCCTTATGGGCATACCACGCCATCATCACCATCTGCAGCAACGAGCTATGCCCCATGCGCAGCAGACTCAACGAACTGTTTTCCCAGCGCTGCAGAAAGTGCCGAATCTGATCGGCACTGGCGTTTTCCCAACTGCCCCAGATCCCGGTCAGCGGTCCGCGCGTGACGGTCATCCCCAGCACATCGAACAACTGCCGCGTCAGCTTGAGCATTTCCGGCGACAGGTGATCCAGCCCGTTGTCCAGGTTCTTCAAAGTGCCGTCCAGCGCCGCCGTCAGCTTGGCTTCGGCCACGGCACCGTCGAGCATCACCGGGATCACCGCCCGTAAAAACAGCAGGTCACCACTGCGCAATGTCGCAAAACCGTTGGCGGGGATACCCGATGAGCAGCCACTCAGGCTCGCGCCCACTCCGGCCGTGGCCAGGAACGCGCTTGCGCCGAGACTGAATTTGAGCAAACCGCGCCGTGACAGCGCGGGTGATTCGGACAGGCCTGGGCTCATTATTGTTATTACCCGGTAATAGCGGTGGTTAACGGATGAAAAGCTTCTGGATCAGTTTTTGAATGGATTTGCCATAGGGCGGGTAGATCAGACGCGCCGCATTGAAGCGCTGTTTGATCAGCACACCCTTGGCCTTGCTGAACGTCAGAAACCCCTCGCGGCCATGGTAATGGCCCATGCCCGAGGCGCCGATACCGCCGAACGGCATATCGTCCTGAGCGACATGCAGCAAGGTGTCGTTGAGGCAAACACCGCCTGAATGGGTTTCGTGCAGCACACGGTTTTGTTCGCGCTTGTCGTAGCCGAAGTAGTACAGCGCCAGTGGCCGAGGTCGTTGATTGATGTAGGCAAACGCCTCGTCCAGATCCTTGTAGGGAACAATCGGCAGCAACGGCCCGAAGATTTCGTCCTGCATCACCATCATGTCGTCAGTGACGTTAAGCAGCAGGCTGTGACTCATGCGACGACCCTGACCCTGGTCGAACAACGGAATCAATAGCGCGCCTTTGCTGGTGGCATCGCTCACGTATCCGTTCAGTCGGGCGAGTTGTCGGTCATTGATGATCGCGGTGTAGTCCGGGTTGTCTGCAAGTGTCGGATAAAACCCGCGGACAGCCTGGCGATACGCTTCGACAAAGGCGCCGACACGTTCATGCGGGACCAGAACGTAGTCCGGCGCCACGCAGGTTTGCCCTGCATTGAGGGTTTTGCCGAATGCAATGCGCTCGGCTGCATCGTTCAGCGGCACGTCGCGGGAAACGATGGCCGGCGACTTGCCGCCCAGTTCAAGCGTCACCGGCGTCAGGTTTTCTGCAGCGGCGCGCATCACGTGCTTGCCAACGCTGGTGGCGCCGGTGAACAGCAGGTGATCGAAGCGCAGTCTGGAAAATGCCACGCCAATGTCGGCTTCGCCAAGCACCACGCAGACCAGGTCTTGCGGGAAAATCCGGCCGAGCAGTTCCTTGAGGAGCAAGCCGGTGGCCGGGGTCGACTCACTGAGTTTGAGCATCACCCGATTGCCCGCCGACAGCGCGCCCACCAACGGGCCGATAGCGAGATACAGCGGATAATTCCACGGCACAATCACCCCGACCACGCCCAGCGGTTGATAAACCACCTTGGCTGCCGCCGGCTGGAAAGCGAGCCCGACCTTGCGGGGCGAGGCTTTCATCCAGCCTTTCAAGTGCTGGCTCGCGTAATGAATGCCGTGCAGGCTGGGCATCAGTTCTGCCAGCAAGGTTTCGTCAGCACTGCGGTGACTGAAATCCTGACTGATGGCCTCGATCAGGCGCAGGCGCTCGTTGCTCAGCAGATCGCGCAGGGCTTTGAGCCATTGCAGGCGCTGGGCAGCGGGCGGCATGGGGTTGGCAGCATAGGCTGCGCGCTGGGTGTTGAATTGATGTTGAAGTTCTTCGAGTGGCTGCTGCAAGGTTTGCAGGTAGGCAATTTCAGCAGGCATCGTGAGCTCCGGGTTTATTGTGATGTCGAGCTTTTTAGAGCCAATGCTCTAAAAAGTCAAATAACATGTTCGCATCCTGTGGTTTTATCCGTTCGTCGATAAGTCGTAAGATGCCCGCTATCGCACTCTGAATTAAAGCTCAAGCCATGGCCCCTCGGATCAAAACCAGCGAGCGCATCGTGCAGAACAGCCTCGAGCTGTTCAATCAACAGGGCGAGCGCAGTATCAGCACCAACCACATCGCCGCCCATATGGAGATCTCTCCGGGCAATCTGTATTACCACTTCCCTAACAAGCAGGCGATTATCGCTGTGCTGTTCAGTGAGTATGAAAGCCTGGTCGACAGCTTTCTGCGCCCGCCCCAGGGGCGCGCGGCGACCGTCGATGACAAGCGTTTTTATCTGCAGGAATTACTGGCCGCGATGTGGCGCTATCGTTTTCTGCATCGCGACCTCGAACACCTGCTCGACAGCGACCCGGACCTCGCGGCCCGTTATCGGCGCTTTTCCCAGCGCAGCCTCATCCATGGCACCCACATTTACGCAGGCTTCGTCGACGCCGGCATTCTGCGCATGGACAAGGTGCAGATCGAATCGCTGACACTCAATGCCTGGATTATTCTGACGTCGTGGGTGCGTTTTCTGTGCACCACGCGGGAGAATTCCAGCCATCTCAGCGAACAGGCGATTAAACGCGGCGTGTATCAAGTGCTGGTGCTGGAAGCCGGGTTCGTCACGGATCAGTCGAGAGAGGCGGTCAATGCGTTGTTCGAGGAGTTTTACGTGCCGCTGGCCCAGGCCCTTGAGGAAGTGCAGTAGGATTCAGCATCGTCCCCATTACAGGAGCTTGTTATGCCCATTGCGCAACTGATCAGCCCGCAAGCACTGGACCAGAAGACAGAACAGCCCGGACGGGTGATTCTGGATTGTCGTTTTGCCCTTGAAGACCCGGTCTACGGTCAGCGCAGCTATGCCGAAGGGCACATTGCCGGGTCCAGCTTCGCCGATCTTGAGCGTGATCTGAGCGGCGAAGTGGTCAAGGGTGTCACCGGGCGGCACCCGCTGCCGCAAGCGCAGGACCTGATCGAGCGACTGCAAGCCTGGGGCGTCAATGCCGACAGCGAAGTGATTTTGTACGACGACGGCCCCGGGGCCTACGCGGCGCGTGCCTGGTGGCTGTTGGCGTGGCTGGGCAAACGCGACGGTGTGTTCATTCTCGATGGCGGCCTCAAGGCCTGGCATGCCGCCGGCTTGCCACTGAGCCTGGATGCGCCGTCGATCACCCGCGGCACCTTCACAGGCACGCCCGATGATTCGTTGGTACTCGATGCCGAGCAACTGCAACAGCGGCTGGGCCAGCCAGCGCTGACCTTGCTCGACGCCCGCGCCTTGTCGCGTTTCAAGGGCGAGGTGGAGCCGATCGACCCGGTGGCCGGGCACATTCCCGGTGCGCAATGTGCCGCGTTTACCGACAACCTGGGCAGTGACGGGCGGTTTCTGCCGGCCGATCAGCTCAAGCAGCGCTTTGCTGAAAAGCTGGCCGATCGCTCACCGGAAGATCTGGTGGCGTACTGCGGATCCGGGGTCACCGCTTGCCATAACCTCTTTGCCTTGTGCCTGGCGGGCTATCCGTTGGGCGCTTTGTACGCCGGGTCGTGGAGCGAATGGATCAACGAGCCGGCGCGAGGCATCGCGGTCGGCGAATAATCACATTCCCTGTGGGAGCGGGCTTGCTCGCGAAAGCGGTCCGTCAGTGGCGCAAATGTCTACTCGCCCAGCGTCATTGCGAGCAAGCCCGCTCCCCCAGTGGTGTTTATTGTTCGAGGCTGGCCAGCCACTGTGGAATACGCCGTTCCAGGTAGTAATCCGGTCGGCGAAGCGTGCCATCGACAAATCCTACGTGCCCGCCTTTGGGCTGCAATTCGAATTGCGTGGTGGCTGATAATTCATCTGCCAGCGGCAAGCTGTGAGGGAAGACGAACGGATCGTCCGCCGCCTGAATGATCAATGTCGGCGTGCGAATCTCACCCAGAAAATAGCGGCTTGAGGCACGGCGGTAGTAGTCGTGCGCATCGGTAAACCCATGCAGCGGCGCCGTCACCCGGCCATCGAAATCCCAAAAGGTGCGCATGTTTTCCAGTGAACCGAGCGCGGCCAGCTCCGCCAGGCTGTCCTCGCGGCCATCGTGCTGAAACTGCCGTTGCTTGTTCTTGATGTAGCCCACCATTTCCCGCATGAAATGCGCCTGATAGACCTTCGAAAAACCTTGGCCGATGCGGTCGGCGCAGTGGTCGAGCCGAAAGGGCACCGACACTGCAACCGCCCCGGTGATACCGCTGTGACTGCCTGTCTCGCCCAGATGCTTGAGCAAGATATTGCCGCCCAGCGAGTAGCCAACTGCGTACAGCGGTGCGAGCGGGCGTTTTGCCCGCACGTGCGCAATGGCCTCGGCGAGGTCTTCGCTGGCACCGGAATGATAGCTGCGCGATAGCAGATTGGGCTCGCCCGAACAGCCACGCCAGTTCAGCGCAACACTGGCCCAGCCTTGAGCACCCAGCACTTTTTGCAGCCCGGCTACATAAGGCGAATTCGACGACCCCGTCAGGCCGTGCAACACCAGCACCAACGGCGCATCGGCGCTGTGCGGGCCGTGCCAGTCAAGGTCGAGGAAGTCGCCGTCTTCAAGCCACAAGCGTTCACGTTCGCGGTCTATGTGGGTGGTTTTACGCCACAGCGGTCCCCACAAGGTTTGCAAGTGCGGGTTGCCAAGGCCGAAGGCGGGGGTGAAGCGTTCTGCGGGATGGGACACGAGGGTTCTCGATGCAGAGGTGCGTCATCGCTGACGCACCGTGTTCAGGCCGGTCGATTAACCGGCGATCTCTGCCGTACGTTGCCATAAAGAATAGTAGACCCGCCCGGATTTTTGCTCGCGATGCAGGCGCCAGTTGGCTGGCAGGCCGAGGGTCGAGGGCGCGGTTTCACTTTCGGTGTACACCCACGCCTCATTGGCCAGCCACTGACGCTCTTCCAGCAATGCGCAAACGGTCGGCAACAGGTTCTGGTTGAACGGTGGGTCGAGAAACACCAGGTCGTAGGCAACCGCAGTCTGGGTTTCCAGATAACGCAGCGCATCGGCGGTCTGCACCTGGCCGGTGGTGCAGCGCAATGTGCCCAGGTGTTCCTTGAGGCTCGACACCGCAATGTTGCTCGCGTCCAGCGCCTGCCCCATGGCCGCGCCGCGGGACAAGGCTTCGAGAAACAGCGCGCCGCTGCCGGCGAACGGATCGAGCACCCTGGCCCCGTCGACATAGGGCGCGAGCCAGTTGAACAGGGTCTCGCGTACCCGGTCCGGGGTCGGCCGCAAGCCAGGCGCGTCCGGGAAACTCAGCTTACGGCTGCGCCATTCGCCGCCGATGATGCGCAGTTGATTCACGCCGTTGTGCACGTTGTGGACAGGTTTTTTTGGACGGGAAGTGGCCATTAGTGCTCCGGAACCCCGAGCGGTTGCTCGGCAGGTTTATCAGATGGGGCCGGTAACGGCTTTTGCGGCACGGTCGGGCCAGCGCTGACGATGACCATTTTGTCCGTGCTCAAATGTTTGTTCAGGGCTGTTCTGACCTGTTCGACGGTCAGGGCCTGAGACTGCTGCATGAAGTCTTCCAGATAGCTCAGCGGCAGGTTGTAGAAACCCATGGCGCCTAGCTGACCGACGATGTCGGCGTTGCTGGCGGTGGACAGCGGGAAGCTGCCGGCCAGCTCACGCTTGGCGTCGTCGAGTTCTTTTTCGGTCGGACCGGTTTTCAGGTAATCGGCGAGCACGTCCTGCACCAGCTTCAGCGTACCTTCGCTCATTTCTGCGCGGGTTTGCAGGTTGATCATGAACGGACCGCGCGCCTGCATCGGAGTGAAACCCGAATACACGCCGTAGGCCAGGCCACGTTTCTCGCGTACTTCACTCATCAAACGCGTACCGAAACCACCGCCGCCCAGGATCTGATTGCCCATTGACAGCGCTGCGTAATCCGGATCATCGCGATCGATGCCCAGCTGCGCGAGCATCAGGTTGGTTTGCTTCGACGGGAACTCGATGTGGCCGATGCTGGCCGCTGGTTCGGTCGGTTGCGCCAGTTTCGGCAATGCCGGCCCTTTAGGCAGTGCTGAGGACACCTGAGCGGCAATCGCCTCGGCTTCGCTGCGCGACAAATCGCCCACCAACGCAATCACCACGTTGCCGGCTGCATAGGCTTTCGCATGAAAGGCCTGCAGCTGCGCCAATGTGATCGGTGGAATGCTTTTCGCCGTGCCATCGCTGGAGTGGGCGTAGGGGTGATCGCCGTACAAGCGGTTCATCAGTTCGATGCTGGCCAGTTTGCCGGGGTTCTGTTTCTGATATTCGAAGCCTGCGAGCATCTGATTCTTGATGCGTGCGAAGGAGTCGGCGGGGAAGGTAGGTTTGCCAACCACTTCAGAGAACAGTTTCAGTGCCGGTTCGCGTTTGTCCGCTGCGCTCAGGCTGCGCAACGAGGCCAGCGCCATGTCTTTGAAAGCACCGTTGCCAAAATCCGCGCCGAGGCCTTCGAAGCCTTGGGCGATGGCGCCGACGTCTTTGCCGGCGACACCTTCATTGAGCATTGCGTTGGTCAGTACGGCGAGGCCGGGGGCATCGCCGTCCTGGCTGCTGCCGGCGGAGAAGATCAGGCGCATGTCGAACATCGGCAGTTCACGGGCTTCGACGAACATCACCTTGGCGCCTTCGGCGGTGTTCCAGGTCTGCACGTCCAGCGAGCGATGGCTCGGCGCCTTGCCATTTAGTTCGGCCAGCGATTGCAGTTTCTGGCTGGCCTTGGCCTTGTCCAGCGCTTCGCTGGCATTGGACTCATCGGTCTTCGAGAAATAGAAAACGGCAGAGCCGATAAGTGCGACGACAACGAGGCCGATCAGCGCCAGGCGCGGTGTTTTACGCTCACTCATGAGTCGTCTCCTGTGGCAGTACATGGGCGACGCTGAGACGTTCGCGGGTGAAATACAGCTTGGCGGCTTTCTGGATGTCTTGCGGGGTCACGCTTTCCAGGTCGGCGAGTTCGCTGTCCATCAGTTTCCACGACAGGCCGACGGTTTCCAGTTGACCAATAGCGGTGGCCTGGCTGGTGATCGAGTCGCGCTCGTAGACCAGGCCGGCGATGACTTGCGCACGTACGCGCTCCAGTTCTTCGGCGGACGGCGCGGTGGTTTTCAACTGATCGAGCAGCTTCCACAGACCGGCTTCAGTTTGCGCCATGGTGACGTTTTTCTGGGTGTTCGGCGTGGCCGACAGGGTGAACAGGCTGTCGCCTCGGGTGTAGGCGTCGTAGCTCGACGAGCCGCCCGAGACCAGCTCTTCGCCACGCTCAAGTTGCGTCGGGATACGTCCGCTGTAGCCGCCGTCAAGCAGCGCCGAGATAAGGCGCAAAGCGTTGACCGAACGCTTGTCTTCAGCAGTTGCGATGCTCGGCACGTTAAAGCCCAGCATCAGGCTCGGCAATTGAGTCTGTACGTGCAGAGTGATCTTTCGTTCGCCGGGTTCCGCCAGCTCAAGCGGGATTTTCGCCGCAGGGATGTCACGCTTGGCGATCGGGCCGAAATAGCGCTGGGCGAGGGTTTTGACTTCATCCGGGCTGACGTCGCCGACCACCACCAGCGTGGCGTTGTTCGGTGCGTACCAGGATTGATACCAGTGCCGCAGTTCCTCGACTTTCATGCGGTCCAGGTCTGCCATCCAGCCGATGGTCGGCGTGTGGTAACCGCTGGCCGGGTAAGCCATGGCCTTGAAGCGTTCGTAGGCCTTGGACATCGGCTTGTCGTCGGTGCGCAGGCGGCGTTCTTCCTTGATGACTTCGATTTCGCGGGCGAATTCGTCCGGCGGCAAACGCAGGCTGGCCATACGATCTGCTTCCAGCTCGAACGCAACGCCCAGACGATCGCGGGCCAGCACCTGGTAATACGCGGTGAAATCGTCGCTAGTGAAGGCGTTTTCTTCAGCGCCGAGGTCGCGCAGGATCAGTGAAGCTTCACCCGGCCCGACCTTCTCGCTGCCCTTGAACATCATGTGTTCCAGGGCGTGAGACAAACCGGTTTGCCCCGGCGTCTCGTAACTGGAGCCAACCTTGTACCAGACCTGGGAAACGACCACCGGCGCACGATGATCTTCGCGCACGACGACCTTCAGGCCATTGTCGAGGGTGAATTCGTGGGTGGGTTGCGGGTCGGCAGCGAAGACTGAAAGTGGCAGACAAACTGTGCTGAGCAGCAGGCCTGCAGCGCGGCGGACAAAAGCATTCATTCGTTTTTAAACCTTTGGGGCTGCCCGCTAGGTCTTAGCGTCGGCGGGCGAGAGGGTGCTAGGATACTGATCCGTTTTGCTGGCGGCCACGCCTATCAAGCCTTCGGGTTTGATCAGGTTGAATAGGTTTGCGGGAGAAGGCTGTTAATTGACAACTTATATCTGCCTTTTCGCCGATTTTGCCGCTGCAGTCCTTCGTGAAATCGTTTTTGTAAGGTGCCATTAGCACCTCGTCTTAAGGGTGCGCGTGAACAAGCTGGGTCAATCGCAGTCTGTTCTGCACTAATATTTAATTGCCGAGGCGCCCATGGCGCGTCGCCACCGTGAGATAGCCGTCCTCCATGTTTGGTTCCAACGACGACAAGAAAGCCCCAGCTGCGGCTGGCGAGAAAAAAAGCCTGTTCGGATGGCTGCGCAAAAAACCGCAGGAACCCGTCGTCGAACAGCCACAGCCACTTCCTGAGGCAACCCCCGCGCCCGTTATCGATGAAGCGCCAGCGCCGATTGTCTTGCCGATCGCCGAGCCGGTGCTGCAGCCCGCGGCAGAATCCGAGCCTGAAACCGTCACCGAACAGCCGTTGACGCTTGCTGGCGAGCCATGGCTGACATTGCCGGTGGCGGAAGAGCCGGTGGCGCTGGTTGAAGATGAGCAAGCTGCGCATGTCGCACCGCCGATTCCGGCGCCGGCTGCGTTTTCTCCCGAGCCCGTTCAAACGCCAGTCATTGAGCCGGTGGTTGAGGTCGAGCCAGCGCCTGTAGTTGTGGAACCCGAGCCGCCTGCTGTCATTGCTCCGGTTGCTCCGGTTGAGCCCGTGGTCGCAGCGCCTGCGCCTGTCATTGCCCCCGCAGCAGCTGAGCCCGTTGCACAGCTCGACAGCCCCGTCGAGCCATCACGCACGGAAGAAAGCAAATCCGGTTTCTTCGCCCGCCTCAAGCAAGGCCTGTCCAAGACCAGCGCCAGCATCGGCGAAGGCATGGCGAGTCTGTTTCTCGGCAAAAAAATCATCGATGACGAGCTGCTCGAAGACATCGAAACCCGCCTGCTGACGGCTGACGTGGGTGTTGAAGCGACCTCGGTGATCATTCAGCGTCTGACGCAGAAAGTTGCGCGCAAGGAACTGGCCGACGCCGCTGCGCTGTACAAATCCCTGCAGGCTGAACTCGCGGCGATGCTCAAGCCCGTCGAGCAGCCGCTGAAAATCGCCGCGCAGAACAAGCCGTTCGTGATTCTGGTCGTTGGCGTCAACGGCGCCGGCAAGACCACCACCATCGGCAAACTCGCCAAGAAACTGCAGCTTGAAGGCAAGAAAGTCATGCTTGCGGCCGGCGATACTTTCCGCGCTGCTGCCGTGGAGCAGTTGCAGGTCTGGGGTGAGCGCAACAAGATCCCGGTCATCGCTCAGCACACCGGCGCCGATTCCGCTTCAGTGATCTTCGACGCCGTGCAAGCCGCCAAAGCGCGAGGCATCGACGTCTTGATCGCCGACACTGCTGGTCGTCTGCACACCAAAGACAATCTGATGGAAGAACTGAAAAAGGTTCGCCGCGTCATCAGCAAACTCGACGCCGACGCGCCTCACGAAGTGCTGTTGGTGCTCGACGCGGGCACCGGTCAGAACGCCATCAGCCAAGCCAAGCAATTCCATCAGACCGTCGAGCTGACGGGTCTGGCCCTGACCAAACTCGACGGCACCGCCAAGGGCGGGGTGATTTTCGCCCTGGCCAAGCAGTTCGGTCTGCCGATTCGGTACATTGGTGTCGGTGAAGGCATCGATGACTTGCGTACTTTTGAAGCAGAACCCTTTGTCCAGGCATTGTTTGCCGAGCGGGAGCGTTCATGATTCGTTTCGAACAGGTCGGTAAACGCTACCCGAACGGTCACGTCGGCTTGCATGAGCTGAGCTTTCGAGTCCGTCGTGGCGAGTTTCTCTTTGTCACCGGCCATTCCGGTGCAGGCAAAAGCACGCTGTTGCGCCTGTTGCTGGCCATGGAGCGTCCGACCACGGGCAAATTGCTCCTGGCCGGGCAAGACCTCGGCACTATCAGCAATGCGCAGATTCCTTTTCTGCGTCGGCAGATCGGCGTGGTGTTTCAGAATCACCAGCTGCTGTTTGATCGCACGGTATTCAACAACGTTGCCCTGCCATTGCAGATTCTCGGCCTCTCCAAAGCCGAAATCGCCAAGCGCGTGGACTCGGCTCTGGAGCGCGTGGCGCTTTCGGACAAAACCGATCTCTACCCTGGAGACTTGTCCACCGGTCAGCAGCAGCGGGTCGGCATCGCCCGCGCCATCGTCCATCGGCCAGCCTTGCTGCTGGCGGATGAGCCCACCGGTAACCTCGACCCGCGTCTGGCCGCCGAGATCATGGGCGTGTTCGAAGACATCAATCGTCTGGGCACCAGTGTGCTCATCGCCAGCCATGACCTGGCACTGATCGCCCGCATGCGTCATCGCATGCTCACCTTGCAGCGCGGTCGCTTGATCGGCGACGGGGAGGCCGGGGTATGAGTGCGACACGCAGTCCCAAGGTTTCCGAGCGAGTCGCGCCCAAAGCTGCCGACCCGCAAGCGCCGAAGAAGAAACGCGACGAGGATGACGGCCCGGACTTCGCCACACTGTTCCGTGCCTGGGTTGAAAGCCATCGGGCCAGTCTGCTCGACAGTTTGCGCCGTTTGGGCAAACAGCCGATCGGCAGTTTCTTCACCTGCATGGTAATGGCGGTGGCACTCAGTCTGCCCATGGGGCTGTCACTTCTGCTGAATAATGTCGAGCGTCTGGGCGGTTCCTGGCAGCGCGCGGCGCAGATTTCCCTGTACCTGCAACTGGACGCCAGCCCGACCGAGGGCGAAGCGTTGCGTGAACAGATCAAGGGCATCCCAGGCGTCGCAGAGGCTGAATATGTCGGCCGGGATCAGGCACTGGAAGAATTCCAGCAACAGTCCGGACTGGGCGATGCGCTCAAGGAACTGCCGGAGAACCCGCTGCCTGGCGTCGTCCTGGTTACGCCGAACGAGGTCGACAAGCCCGCGCTTGAAGCATTACGACAAAAACTTTCCGAGTTGCCCAAGGTACAACTGGCGCAACTTGATCTAGTCTGGGTCGAGCGTCTGGCAGCCATCCTCAAGCTGGGCGACCGATTTGTCTTCGGTCTGACCGTGCTTCTGGTTTCTGCATTACTTTTGGTGATAGGCAATACCATTCGTCTTCATATTGAAAACCGCCGCACAGAGATAGAAGTGATTAAACTCGTGG
This sequence comes from Pseudomonas sp. TMB3-21, assembly GCF_054898145.1. Taxonomy (NCBI): domain Bacteria; kingdom Pseudomonadati; phylum Pseudomonadota; class Gammaproteobacteria; order Pseudomonadales; family Pseudomonadaceae; genus Pseudomonas; species Pseudomonas sp. TMB3-21. The sequence continues at coordinate 1,927,492 of NZ_CM142718.1, forward strand.
GCGGCACTGACAGCTATGTGCGCAGGCCCTTCCTTTATATGGGCGCGCTGTATGGCCTCGGTGCAGGGGTTCTGTCCTGGGGTGTATTGGCCTTCGGGCTTGATTGGTTGAACGATGCGGTGGTTGGGCTGGCCGGCCTTTACGGCAGTGATTTTGCGCTGGCGGGAGTGCCGGTTGCCGATGGTCTGTCGCTCTTGCTTGGCGCGTTGCTGTTGGGTTATATCGGTGCATGGATTGCAGTCGCTCGTCATCTCAGGGAGTTGGCGCCGAAGTAGTATCTTTTTGCGCGTATTGACCTTTCAGTTTTTGTGGGAACTTGTCTATCGGTTCCCGGTCAATTTTCGCAGTGCTGAACTGCACGAGTTATGTAAGACGGAGGTTTTTTCGTATGACCAATTCTTTGCAACCTGCATATGCTCTGGTCCCAGGTGCGAACCTGGAGGCTTATGTGCACACGGTGAACAGCATTCCATTGCTGACGCCGGAGCAGGAGCGTGAACTGGCCGAGAGTCTCTACTATGAGCAGGATTTGGGGGCGGCTCGGCAGATGGTGCTCGCCCACCTGCGTTTTGTCGTACACATTGCCCGTAGCTATTCCGGCTACGGCCTGGCTCAGGCTGACCTGATCCAGGAAGGTAACGTCGGCCTGATGAAGGCTGTAAAACGCTTCAACCCGGAAATGGGTGTGCGTCTGGTGTCGTTCGCCGTGCACTGGATCAAGGCGGAAATTCACGAGTTCATCCTGCGCAACTGGCGCATCGTGAAGGTCGCGACCACCAAGGCCCAGCGCAAGCTGTTCTTCAACCTGCGCAGCCAGAAGAAGCGTCTGGCGTGGCTGAACAACGAGGAAGTCCACCGCGTTGCGGAAAGCCTCGGCGTCGAGCCGCGGGAAGTGCGCGAGATGGAAAGTCGCCTGACCGGCCATGACATGGCCTTCGACCCGGCTGCTGAAGCCGACGACGACAGCGCCTTCCAGTCGCCGGCCAATTATCTGGAAGACCACCGGTACGACCCGGCCCGTCAACTGGAAGATGCCGACTGGAGCGACAACTCCAACCACAACCTGCACGAAGCGCTGGAAGTGCTGGACGACCGCAGTCGCGACATTCTTTATCAGCGCTGGCTCGCTGAAGAGAAAGCCACGCTGCACGACCTGGCGCAGAAGTACAACGTGTCGGCCGAGCGTATTCGTCAGCTTGAAAAGAGTGCGATGAACAAGCTCAAATTGTCGATCGCCGCATAACCTGCGCACCGACAAACAAAAACGCCCCGATCAGTGATGATCGGGGCGTTTTTGTGTGCGCGCAGTTTTGTGCATCTCCACAAAACCACTGTGGGAGCGGGCTTGCTCGCGAAGGCGGAGTGTCAGCCATTACACCTGTTGGATGTACCGGCATCTTCGCGAGCAAGCCCGCTCCCACAGGGTTTTGCAGGGGTAGGGAGAGCAATCACTGCGCCCATAGCGCCCGGCGTGAATCATTGAGCCCTACTAGATAACTGTCCCCACCCAGCTGACTCATCTGCTGCCGAATCCACCCGGCCCGGCGGGCGACATAACTGGTTGGGCGGCTGGCGCTCCAGACTCGCGGGTTGGGCAGAACAGCCGCGAGCAAGCTCGCCTGGTGCCGCGACAACGACCGGGCGCTCACGCCAAAGTGGTGCCGGGCTGCCGCTTCGGCGCCAAACACACCTTTATCCAGCTCGACACTGTTGAGGTAAACCTCAAGAATTCGCTGCTTTGGCCACAACACTTCAATCAGTCCGGTAAACCAGACCTCCAGGCCTTTGCGCAGCCAGCTGCGCCCAGACCACAAAAACAGGTTTTTCGAGACCTGCTGGCTCAGCGTGCTGGCGCCTCGCACTGTACCGCCGAGTTCGTTATGCGCCAGGGCTTTCTGAATGGCCCCGAAGTCGAAACCCCAATGTTCCGGGAATTTCTGATCTTCGCCGGCGATCACCGCGAGCTTGAGATCATCGGAGATTTCCTCCCATGGCTTCCACGTGCGCTGCAGATTGATCGGCTCGCCGTCGATCCATGATTCGACTTTGCGCTCCACCATCAGCGCCGTTCCCGGTGGCGGAACCACGCGAAAAATCAGGACCAGCACAATGCTGCCGCCCGCGAACCACAGCAGGGCTTTGATAAAACGTTGCAAAAATATACGCAGCATAGAGATGGCTTGGCCGAACCCGTTGAGCGGGCCATTATACAGACCCTGTGGATCGAGTCTGACTGGAGTTCTTCATGCTGCGTGGCTTTCTGATGCTGGCCGCTTTTTTCGGCTTCACCGGCGTGGCCTTGGGCGCGTTCGCCGCTCACGGCCTGAAAAGCCGCCTGACGTCCGAGTACCTGGCGATTTTCCACACCGGCGTGACTTACCAGTTAGTGCACACCCTGGCCTTGTTGGGTGTTGCGCTGCTGGCCACGCAAATCCCCGGCCGATTGGTGACGTGGGCCGGCGTATCGTTTGCCATCGGCATCCTGTTGTTTTCCGGCAGCCTTTACGTGCTGACACTGACCGGCATCAGCAAGCTCGGGATCATCACGCCTTTCGGTGGTCTGGCCTTCCTTGTTGGCTGGTTGTGCCTGGGCCTGGCCGCCTGGCGGCTGAGCTGACTGCACGGTCCATTTCATGACGAATGGCTTGGGTCGCCAAGACTGATCGGGCTAGAATGCCAGCCCCTAAAAATGATGGCGGCCATTCGGTATGCGCATTCAGTTGAACGGCGAATCCCTTGAACTGCCCGACGGTGAAACCGTTGCGGCCCTGCTGACCCGTCTGGAACTGACCGGACGCCGTGTCGCGGTCGAGCTCAATCTGGATATCGTCCCGCGCAGCCAGCATACCGATACCACGCTGAATGACGGCGACTCGGTCGAAGTGGTACACGCCATCGGTGGCGGCTAGCCCTGCGGCCCACCAGGGCACAGAATTCTGCAAGAACCTCACCCCTACAGAGGATTTCCCATGAGCATCGTTCGTAGCGACAAGCCCTTCGTCCTGGCCGGTCGTACTTACCAGTCGCGTTTGCTGGTAGGCACTGGCAAGTACCGTGACATGGAAGAAACCCGCCTGGCCATCGAAGCCTCGGGTGCCGAGATCGTGACTTTCGCCGTGCGCCGTACCAACCTCGGCCAAAATCCGGGCGAACCGAACCTGCTCGAAGTCCTCTCGCCGGATCGCTACACCTTTTTGCCGAACACCGCCGGTTGCTTCGATGCTACCGAGGCTGTGCGCACTTGCCGTCTGGCCCGTGAACTGCTTGGTGGGCACAATCTGGTGAAGCTGGAGGTACTGGCTGACCAGAAAACCCTGTTCCCCAACGTGATCGAAACCCTCAAGGCTGCCGAAGTGCTGGTCAAGGAAGGTTTCGACGTGATGGTCTACACCAGTGATGACCCGATCATTGCCCGTCAACTGGCGGAAATCGGCTGCATCGCGGTCATGCCGCTGGCCGGTCTGATCGGCACGGGCCTGGGGATCTGCAACCCGTACAACCTGCAGATTATCCTCGAAGAAGCCAAGATTCCGGTGTTGGTGGATGCCGGTGTCGGCACCGCTTCCGACGCCACCATCGCCATGGAGCTGGGTTGTGAAGCGGTGCTGATGAACTCGGCCATTGCCCATGCCCAGCAGCCGGTCATTATGGCTGAGGCCATGAAACACGCCATCGTTGCGGGCCGCCTGGCTTACCTCGCTGGCCGTATGCCGAAAAAACTCTATGCCAGCGCCTCTTCGCCGCTGGATGGTCTGATCAAGTAAGAGCCATTGATGACTGAATCAAACGACACGCCAATCCAGACGGAAGAAGGCGACGAGCGCCAACACCGCCGCATCAAGAGTTTCGTGATGCGCGCCGGGCGCATGACCGAAGGCCAGCAACGCGGGCTTGACCAAGGCACGCCGTTGTTCGTGTTGCCACTGGCCGATGCGCCGGTCGACTACGACCAGGTGTTCGGCCGCTCGGCGCCGCGCTCGCTGGAAATCGGTTTCGGCATGGGCCACTCGCTGCTGGAGATGGCGGCGGCTTCGCCGGAGCAGGACTTCATCGGTGTGGAAGTGCACCGTCCAGGTGTTGGCGCGTTGCTCAATGGCGTGCTGACTCAGGGCCTGACCAACTTGCGCGTCTACGACTGCGATGCGATCGAAGTCCTCAACCGTTGCATCGCAGACAACAGCCTCGATCGCCTGATGCTGTTTTTCCCGGACCCGTGGCACAAGAGCCGCCACCACAAGCGCCGTATTGTTCAGGCGTCCTTCGCTGAACTGGTGCGCAGCAAGTTGAAGGTGGGTGGTGTGCTGCACATGGCCACCGACTGGGAACCGTATGCGGAATACATGCTGGAAGTGATGAGCGTCGCACCGGGTTATCGCAACCTGGCCGAAGACGGCAAGTGCGTCCCGCGCCCGGCCGAGCGCCCGATCACCAAGTTCGAACGCCGTGGCGAACGACTTGGGCATGGCGTGTGGGATCTGAAGTTCGAAAAACTGTCCTGAGCCGTACGTTATAAACCTGTAGGAGCCGGCTTGCTGGCGACGGTGTGTCAGTCAACATCAGCGTGTCTGACACACCATCGCCAGCAAGCCGGCTCCTACAGGTTTTTTTTGCCTGACCCGAATTCAGCGGCGGTCGGCGACGACGCCGATCAGCACGAGCACCACCAACAGCACCGGCGCGAGGCTGTAGTTGTTGAACTGGCTCAGGCCCTTGATGATCCATGGCGTGGCGTAGATCAGCGCAGCGCCGCTGCCGATCATGCACACCAAAGCCATCAGCGGGACGCGCAAGGCGCCAGCGATGCTGCCCAGTCGCTGATCGATCCAGCCTTTGATGTCTGCGCCGAACAGCACCAGCAAACAGCCCACCAGCGCCAGAGAGATTTCCGACAGGTTGCTGCGGCTCCAGCGTGACACCGTGGCGAGCAGGTCGAGTACCAAATCCATTCGAATTCCTTAGGTCAGAAAATTCTGCAGCAAGTCATTGAGAAAAAGTTGTCCGCGCTCTGTGGCCGCCAGACGTGACGGTTCGACCTGCAACAGGCCACTTTGTTCTGCCTCCCGGCGCCCTTCGGCGAGGCTTTCCAGCGGTAAGCCGGTGCGCTCGGGGTACACGTGCGATCCAACGCCAGCGGTCAGGCGCAGGGCGTTCATCAAAAACTCGAACGGCAGTTCTTCATTGGTCAGGGCTTTCTCGCCCGCCTGGAAGTTTTTCGCCGGGTTCAGATAGTCTTTAGGCAGACGCGTCTTCCAGGTGCGCACGATGCGCCCGTCCGGGTGACTGAGCTTGCCGTGGGCGCCGGCGCCGATGCCGATAAAGTCGCCAAAACTCCAGTAATTGAGGTTGTGCCGCGCCGGACGACCGGGCAGGGCATAGGCCGAGACCTCGTATTGGGCGTAACCGTGCTCGGCCAGCAAAGCCTGCCCGGCTTCCTGAATGTCCCACAGCGTGTCGTCTTCGGGCAGCGTCGGCGGCTGGTTCCAGAACACTGTGTTCGGCTCCAGGGTCAATTGATACCAGGACAGATGCGTGGGGTTCAGCGCGATGGCCTGGCGCAGATCGCTCAATGCATCGTCCAGCGACTGGTTCGGCAAGCCATGCATCAGGTCCAGATTGAAATTGTCGAACCCGGCCATACGCGCCATGCCGGCAGCACGTACGGCTTCGTCACCGTTGTGAATCCGCCCCAGCGCTTCAAGCTTCTCCTGCTGAAAACTCTGGATACCGATCGACAGACGATTGATCCCCAGCGCCCGGTAAGCCACGAACTTTTCCTGCTCGAACGTCCCTGGATTGGCTTCCAGTGTGATCTCAATGTCGTTGGCGAACGGAATGCGTTGCTCGACGCCTTTGAGCAGTCGACCCAAGGCTTCAGCGCTGAACAGGCTCGGCGTGCCGCCGCCGAAGAAGATCGAACTCAGTTCGCGGCCATACACCGCGTGCAGGTCCTGATCGAGGTCGGCCAGCAACGCGTCGACGTACTCCTGCTCCGGCAATACCGGGCTGGCGGTGTGGGAATTGAAGTCGCAATAAGGGCATTTGCGTACACACCACGGGATGTGGATGTACAGCGCCAGCGGCGGCAGTACTGGCATCGCAGTGCGTGGCGATTGCGCGGCGCCGCCGAAGATCAGCGGCGACGCGGAGGGCTCGCGGGTCATTTCAGTCCCAGACGCTGGCGCAGCAGATCCATTGCACGGGCGCGGTGGCTGATCAGGTTCTTTTCACTCGGGCTCAGTTCCGCGCTGGAGCAATCGCGCTCCGGCACCCAGAACAACGGGTCATAACCGAAACCATGTTCACCGCTGGCGGCCGGCAGGATGCGCCCGTGCCACAGGCCTTCGCAGAGGATCGGCAGCGGATCGTCGGCATGACGGACCAACGCGAGCACGCAGACGAACTGCGCACCAAGTTCGGCTTGCGGCACGTCCTTCAGTGCTTCCAGCAACTTGGCATTGTTCGCCGCATCGCCCTGGCCGTCGGCATAACGGGCCGAGTAAATGCCTGGTGCACCGCCAAGGAAGTCCACCGCCAGACCGGAATCGTCAGCCAGTGCCGGCAGCCCGGAAATACGAGCGGCGTTACGCGCCTTGAGGATAGCGTTCTCGACAAACGACAGGCCGGTTTCTTCAGGCTCGACGCTGCTGAACTCGCCGATCGAGCGCAGCTGCACCGATGCGCCAAGCATGGCTTGAAGTTCTTTGAGTTTGCCGGCGTTGTGACTGGCCAGTACGAGTTGGGTGAGATTGATCATTCGCCGGGAAAGAGCTCTTGGTTGAAATTGATGGTGTCGATTTTGTCACCGCGCTGCACCTTGATCTCGAAAGTGCGAACTTCCTGCTGACTCACCGGAAACTGGGCGATGTAGTAAATCGCGCCCTGCTCGGTGATCTGGCGGAAGTTGAGCTTCACGCTTTGGCTGGTCAGGTCTTTGACCGATCCAGTGACCTGCGCCATCAGTGGCTTACCGTCCCTGAGTACCGAAACGTTGATCACGCCCTGGTTCTTGCTGCGGGTCAGCTCGGCGGCCTTGGCAATATCCGGTGTGAGGAACGTCGAGTTGAACGTGTTGTAGTGCACGGTCACATCGCCGAACTTTTCCTGACGGTCACCCCTGATGACGTCGGCCGCCATGGCGGTGACGCTCAGGCAGGCAGTAAATAGAAACAGTGCTAATCGACCCATGATCGTTCTCCTTGCAGTGGCGCGATTCATACCGCGACGCGGTGATCCTGCAGCCCTGGACTGCTGACGCGGTAAATGCCGATTTCACCTAACAGATTAGGCCATAGCTTGCTGGCCCACCCGTGACGATGCTGTTGATCCACGGCTAGCCGATCAATGACCTTGGCTTCTCGTTCGCGGCACAACGCTTCAAAGTCTTCGAAGGTACAGAAGTGAATGTTGGGCGTGTTGTACCAAGTGTAAGGAAGGAATTCCGACACCGGCATCCGTCCCTTGCTGGCCAGGTACCAGCGGCAGCGCCAGTGACCGAAGTTGGGGAAGGTAATGATGCACTGGCGACCGACCCGCAGCATCTCGTCGAGGATTCGATCAGGATAGTGCACGGCTTGCAGCGCTTGGGTCATGACCACGATGTCGAAGCTGTTGCTGGCAAAGTTGCCGAGGCCTTTGTCCAGATCCTGCTCGATGACGTTGATGCCTTTGGCCACGCACTCGGCGATGTTTTCCGGGTCGTTTTCCAGGCCGTAGCCGGTCACTTGCTTGTGGTCGCGCAGCCAGGTCAGCAGCTCGCCGTCACCGCAGCCGAGGTCAAGCACGCGGCTGCCGGCGGGGATCCATTCCTGGATGATTTCCAGATCAGCTCTCATGGCTTTCTCATAACGTGATGCGGTTCATGTAATTGCTGAACGCCTGCAGGTAGCGCGGGATCGGAATCAGGAAGGCGTCGTGGCCCTGCGGAGCATCGATCTCGAGGTAGCAGACATCTTTCTTGGCCGCCATCAGCGCGTCCACCAGTTCCCGCGAGCGGGCCGGGGAGAAACGCCAGTCAGTGGTGAAGGACATCACGCAGAATTTCGCCGAGGCGCCGGCGAAGGTTTTCGCCAGGTTATCGTCGAAGTTTGCCGCCGGGTCGAAATAGTCCAGCGCCTTGGTCATCAGCAGATAAGTGTTGGCGTCGAAACGGCCGGAGAACTCTTCGCCCTGATAACGCAGGTAGCTTTCGACCTGAAACTCGACGCTGTGAAAGTCGTAGTTGAGCTTTTCGCTCTTCAGTCCACGGCCGAATTTCTCGCCCATGGAGTCATCGGACAGGTAGGTGATGTGCCCGACCATCCGCGCCAGCATCAGGCCGCGTTTGGGGATCACGCCGGCTTCCTGGAACGAACCGCCGTGAAATTCCGGATCGGTGAGAATGGCCTGACGGGCGACTTCGTTGAAGGCGATGTTTTGCGCCGAGAGTTTGGGCGCCGAGGCGATGGCTAGGCAGTGCCGCACGCGGTCGGGGTAGGTGATAGTCCACTGCAAGGCCTGCATGCCGCCGAGACTGCCGCCAATCACCGCCGCCCACTGGCGGATACCGAGCAGGTCGGACAGGCGCGCCTGACTGTGCACCCAGTCTTCCACGGTGAGTACCGGGAAGTCGGCGCCGAACGGCTTGCCGGTTTCCGGGTTGATGCTGCTGGGGCCGGTGGAACCGTTGCAGCCGCCGAGATTGTTCAGGCTGACCACGAAAAACCGGGTGGTGTCGATCGGTTTGCCGGGGCCGATGCAGCTGTCCCACCAGCCGGGTTTGCGGTCGTCGGGGCTGTGGAAGCCGGCGGCGTGATGGTGCCCGGACAAGGCGTGACAGATCAGCACGGCGTTGCTCGCCGTGGCATTGAGCGTGCCGTAGGTTTCGTAGATCAGGTCATACGCTGGAAGCGAGCGGCCACAGGCCAGGGCCAGGGGATCGCTGAAGTGCGCCACTTGTGGCGTCACCAGGCCAACGGAATCGGCGGGAAAGGCAGTTGGCATCGACCCTGCTCTCGTTGAAATGAGGCGTAAGTCTAAAGACCGGTGGGGTCAGCGGCAAGCAATGGGCTGCGCTGATTGCCTACCGCTTTACCCGTGGCGAGGGAGCTTGCTCCCGCTGGGGCGCGAAGAGGCCCCCGTAGGAGCTGTCGAGTGCAACGAGGCTGCGATCTTCTCCCTGATGCTTGAGTCTCAAGTGAAGGATCAGAATCAAAAGATCGCAGCCTGCGGCAGCTCCCACAGGTGCAGCCCAGCGGGAGCAAGCTCCCTCGCCACAGGGAACAGCGCTGGTTACATCAACAGGCGCAGGATCTCCGGCATCATCGTCATGGCCGCGAGGTTGTTGATCACCAGCATGTCGATCAGCTTGAGCACCAGAAACGCGAGGATCGGCGAGATGTCCAGGCCGCCGAGGTTCGGAATGATCTTGCGGAACGGCGCCAGAGCCGGCTCGCAGATGTCGTTCACCAGTTCAGCGCCAGGGTTGTGGCTGCCGGGCGCGACCCAAGACAGGATGACGCTGATGATCAGCGCAAAGAAGAAAATCTTCAGGAACAGCGCGGTCACGCCGATCAACGACCAGATGAACAATTGCAGCGGGTTACCGGTGGTGCCGTAAGTCAGCAGCAGCGTCAGGGCCATCAGCGCCAGTTGCACCAGGATGGCCAGCACCAGCGAGGACATGTCCAGACCGAACATGCTCGGAATGATCCGGCGCAGAGGCTTGAGCAGCGGTTGTGTGGCTTTGACGATGAACTGGCAAAGAGGGTTGTAGAAGTTCGCGCGCACCAGTTGCAGTACGAAGCGCAGGAGCACAATCAGCAAATACAGGCTGCCGAGGGTTTGCAGCACGTAGACCGCTGCAGTGTTCAATCCAATCATGTAAGGCTCCTTATTGACCTAGTTGTTCGGCCATTTCGGCCGAGCGGTGCGCAGCGGCGCCGAGTGCTTTTTCAACCAGGGCTTCGAAGCCCCCGGCCTGGAATGACTTGATTGCAGCTTCCGTGGTGCCCGCCGGTGAGGTCACGCGGCGACGCAGTTCAGCCGAGTCGACTTCGCTGGCCACCGCCATGTGCGCGGCGCCCAGAGCGGTTTGCACGGTCAGTTGTGCCGCGATGTCTGCCGGAAGGCCAAGCTTGACGCCGGCGGCGGTCATCGCTTCGATCAACAGGAAGAAGTACGCAGGGCCGGAACCGGACACCGCAGTGACCGCGTCCAGCTGCTGTTCTTCATTCAGCCACAAGGCGATGCCGACTGCAGAGAGCAGTTCTTCCGCCTGCTGGCGCTGCTGCGCCGTCACTTCAGCGGTGGCGAACAAGCCGCTCACACCCTGACGCAGCAGCGCCGGGGTATTGGGCATGCAGCGCACGATCGGCTGGGCGCCGAGCCAGTTGTTCAGGCTGGCGCAGGTAATGCCGGCGGCAATTGAGACGACCAGTTGGGTCGGTTTCAGGCTCGGACGGATCGCCTCGCAGACGGCTTTCATCGCCTGGGGTTTGACCGCCAGTACCACGACGTCCGCATCTTTGATGGCTTCTGCGTTGTCCGCGAAGACGTCGACGCCATGTTCGGCCTGCACTTTGGTGCGAGTCTCTGCGCCCGGATCGCTGGCGCGGATCTGTCCGGCATCCAGGCCCTTGGCACGCAGCCCGCCGATAAGGCTGGCGGCCATGTTGCCGGCACCGATGAAGGCAATACGAGTGTTGCTCATGTCAGGTCCTTATAAAGAGAAGAGGCGGCCATGGATCAAGGCTGATGATAGTCGCGGGCCCCAAACAGGGCCGTACCGACACGAACCCACGTAGCGCCCATGGCGATGGCCGATTCGAGGTCGTGGCTCATGCCCATGGAAAGTGTGTCGAGCGGTAGATTGAGGCTGGCCTGCAGGCTTTGTACGGCAGCAAAGGCGGCATCCTGTGCGGCGCGGTCTTCAGTCGGCTCGGGAATCGCCATCAACCCGCGCAACGTGAGGCGGGGCAGTTCGCTGATGGCCTTGGCCAGCGCCGGCAGATCGGCAGGGGTGCAGCCGGATTTGCTGGCTTCACCGCTGACGTTGACCTGAATGCAGATGTTCAGTGGCGGCAAATCGGTGGGGCGTTGTTCGGACAGGCGTTGTGCGATTTTCAAACGATCCACGGAATGCACCCAGGCGAAGTGCTCGGCAATTGCGCGAGTCTTGTTCGACTGAATGGGGCCGATGAAGTGCCAGATCAAGGGCAGGTCCGCCAACTCGAGCTGTTTGCTCAAGGCTTCCTGCAGATAGTTCTCGCCAAAGTCGCGGATACCGGCGGCACAGGCTTCACGCAGCGCCTCGGCCGGCTTGGTCTTGCTCACTGCCAGCAGTTGCACGCTGTGCGCATCGCGGTGGGCGGCGAGGACTGCGGCGTGTATGCGCGAAGTAACCTGAGCGATGTTGTCTGCTATCGTGGACATTCAATGTGCGCCAGCGGGTCAGAGTTCGCGGCATTCTACTGGAATTGAGGAGCGCTATGGATATCACTGAGCTGCTGGCTTTCAGCGCCAAACAAGGCGCGTCCGACCTGCACCTGTCAGCCGGCCTGCCACCGATGATCCGCGTCGACGGTGATGTGCGGCGCATCAACCTGCCGGCACTGGATCACAAGCAGGTTCAAGAGCTGATCTACGACATCATGAACGACACCCAGCGGGTGGACTTCGAAAAGAATCTGGAAACCGACTTTTCCTTCGACGTGCCCGGCGTGGCGCGTTTTCGGGTCAATGCGTTCAATCAGAATCGCGGTGCGGGCGCGGTGTTCCGGACCATCCCGTCGAAAGTATTGACCATGGATGACCTGGGCATGGGCGAAGTGTTTCGCCGCATTACCGAGTCGCCCCGTGGCCTGGTGCTGGTGACGGGTCCGACCGGGTCCGGCAAGTCGACAACCCTGGCGGCGATGATCGATTACCTGAACAACCATCGCCATCACCACATTCTCACCATCGAAGATCCGATCGAGTTCGTGCACGAATCGCGCAAATGCCTGATCAATCAGCGCGAAGTCCACCGTGATACCCGCAGTTTTTCCACCGCGTTGCGCTCGGCGTTGCGCGAAGACCCGGATGTGATTCTGGTGGGTGAAATGCGTGACCTGGAAACCATTCGCCTTGCCCTGACGGCGGCCGAAACCGGTCACTTGGTGTTCGGCACCCTGCACACTACGTCAGCGGCAAAGACCATTGACCGGGTAGTGGACGTGTTCCCGGGCGACGAGAAGTCGATGGTGCGCTCGATGTTGTCCGAATCGTTGCTGGCCGTGGTCTCGCAGGCGCTGGTAAAGAAGGTGGGCGGCGGGCGTATTGCCGCGCATGAAATCATGCTCGGCACTTCGGCGATCCGTAACCTGATTCGCGAGGACAAGGTGGCGCAGATGTACTCGTCGATTCAAACCGGCGGGAATCTGGGGATGCAGACGCTGGATATGTGCTTGAAGGATTTGCTGAGCAAGGGCTTGATCACTCGCGAACATGCGCGGGAGAAGGCGCGCACGCCGGATAATTTTTGAGGCGGATTGCAGGGATGCAGGATTCGCAGGGATGCAGACTGTGGCGAGGGAGCTTGCTCCCGCTCGAGTGCGCAGCGCTCGCATTCTTTTTTCTGGGCCGCTCCGCAGCCCAGCGGGAGCAAGCTCCCTCGCCACATGTGCTCGTCTTTAGAGCATCAACAATCAGCGCTGAACAACCTGAAGCCTGCTCTTCTCTTTCGGCAGAACACGCTTGGCAACCACGTAATGGCTCTGCCAGTAAGGCTTCTTGAGTGTATCGATGGTCACCGACTTGCCACGGCGAGGCGCATGGATAAAGCGGTCGTTGCCAAGGTAAATGGCGACGTGATTGACCCGACGGCTCTTGATATTGAAGAAAATCAGGTCGCCCGGTTTCAGGTCCTTGCGATCGACCTTCTCGCCATGCCCTGTGGCCATGGCATTGGAAGTGCGTGGCAGGTCAAAAGTGGCGTCGTTGAACGCGTATTTCACCAGCCCGCTGCAATCGAAGCCTTTACTTGGGCTGCTGCCGCCCCAACGATAAGGCGTACCGAGCACGTTTACCGCGCGGCTCAACACGTTGCTGCTTTCCTTGGTCCCCATCGGAGGCACAAGTTTGCTGTTGGCTTTGCTCAGCTGAGTCGGACGTTTTGCAGTTTGCTTGTTCTTGCTCGCTGGAGCAGAAACATGGGATTTAGGGGTGAAACCATTGACGTTGGGAAGACGTTGCTCACGATTGGTGGCGTGGGCGGCCAGTGGCATTAACAGGCAGATGGTTAGCCATGTCTTGAAAAATGGACGCATTCGGCAGGGCTCATATAGGTTAGCGCGCAACTTTATAACAGCTTTTTTGCCGATTCCGGGCCCGTTTGTCGATTCGGCCATGGGCCAGGGGAACCAAACAAACTCGAATTCGTCGTCTTGTCGGACAAAAGTTAAGAGCGACAAGGCTTTAACAGACTCACAGTGTGGACGACCGTACGTCGGCCGCTTGTAAAAAAGTCACAAAGAATTCAACAATATTTATCTATCGTGTGCATCGAGGCTTAAATGAACACCTATCAACATCCCGTTCCGCGTCAGAACACGCACAGCAAACTCATTGGTTATTTGCTGTGGATTCTCGGCTTTACCGGCGCCCACCGCTTCTATTACGGCAAGCCAGTGACCGGGACGATCTGGTTCTTCACATTCGGGTTGCTGGGCATCGGCTGGCTGATCGACCTGTTCCTGATTCCGGCCATGGACCGTGAAGCGGATCTGCGTTTCACGGCCGGACCTATCGAATATAACGTCGCGTGGATTCTGCTGACGTTCCTCGGCGTGTTCGGTGTGCACCGGATGTATCAAGGCAAGTGGATCAGCGGGTTGCTGTACCTGGTGACGGGCGGGCTGTTCTTTCTGGGGGTTCTGTATGACTTCTGGACGCTGAATGATCAGGTGTCTGTGCGCAACGCGCAGAACCGCGGTGCTTTCCAGTAAAAGCATCGCCAGCAAGCCGGCTCCTACAGAAATCGTGTGACACCTGTAGGAGACGGCTTGCTGGCGATTGCCGAGGAGCGGACTTAAGCCTGGTGGCTAATCCGCCCATCCACCAGCGTGTAACGCACCACACTCGGCAGGCTATGCCCAATGAACGGGCAGTTTTCACCCTTGGACAGCCAGGTTTCGCCGGCCACGGTCGAAGCCGCCGGATCGAACAGCACGATGTCCGCCGGCCCGCCTACCGCCAGCTTACCCGCCGGCAGGCGCAGTGCCTCGGCTGGCCCGGCGCTCAGACGTGCAAGCAACGTCGGCAGATCCAGCAAACCGTCCTCGACCAGCGTCATCGCCAGAGGCAGCAACAGTTCAACGCTGCTGATGCCCGGCTCGGTCGCACCGAACGGCGCCAGTTTGGCGTCCCGCTCATGCGGCTGGTGATGGCTGGAAATGGCCGAAACCACCCCGGATTTCACAGCTTCGCGCAGGCCTTCACGATCCGCGCGGGTCCGCAGCGGCGGTTGCACGTGATAAAGGCTACTGAAGTCGATCAGCGCCTCGTCGGTCAGAATCAGCTGATACAGCGCCACATCGGCGGTCACCGGCAAACCACGCGCCTGGGCCTGAGCGATCAACGCAACGCCGCGCGCACTGGTGAGCTGGCTGAAGTGAGCACGCACGCCACTTTGCTCGACCAGTAGCAGATCGCGGGCCAGCGCCACGGTCTCAGCCGTTTCAGGAATGCCCGGCAATCCCAGGAAACTGGCGGTCGGGCCTTCATGCGCCAGGCCGCCTTCGGCCAGGTCATGGTCCTGCGAATTGAACATCACTGTCAGGTCGAATGTTGCCGCGTATTCCAGCGCCCGGCAAAGCGTGCGCGTGTTGCGGAAACTTTCCAGCCCGTTGCCGAAGGCCACACAGCCGGCATCGCGCAAGGCGACCAGTTCGGCCAACTGCTCACCGTCCAGGCCCTTGCTCAGCGCCCCGATGGGGAACACCTTGGCATTACCGGCCTCACGGGCACGGTCCAGGATCAGTTCGGCCACTGCCGAGGTGTCGAGCACCGGTTTGGTCTTCGGCGGGCAACACAGGCTGGTCACACCGCCAGCGGCGGCGGCGCGGGTTTCGCTGACAATCGAACCTTTGCGGCTGTAACCCGGTTCGCGCAGGGCAACGTTGAGATCGACCAGCCCCGGCGCTGCAATCAGCCCATGAGCGTCGATCGTGTCGACAGCAACGAAGCCCGCCGGCGCGGCGCCGATCGCGATGATCTTGCAAGCTTCAACGTGAATATCGGTGACTTGATCCAGCCCGCTGACGGGATCGATGACGCGAGCGCCGAGGATGCTGAGCTTCACTGGGCGTTCTCCTGGTCGAATTGGCTTTGTTCTAATTGTCGCTGGGCGGTCTGCCCGCTCATGGCCATCGACAACACGGCCATACGAATGGCGATCCCGTAGGTCACCTGATTGAGGATCACCGAATGCGGACCATCGGCCACCGCCGACTCAATCTCCACGCCACGGTTGATCGGGCCCGGGTGCATGACGATGCAGTCCGGTTTGGCGCCGGCCAGGCGCGCGGTGGTCAGGCCGAACAGGCGATAGAACTCGCCTTCGCTCGGCAGCAGGCCGCCGGTCATGCGTTCGCGCTGCAGGCGCAGCATGATCACCACGTCGACGTCTTTAAGGCCTTCGGTCATGTCGGTGTACACCTTCACGCCGTATTGCTCGACACCGATCGGCAGCAGGGTCTTCGGTGCGATCACGCGGATGTCCGGGCAACCGAGGGTTTTCAGAGCGAGCATGTTCGAACGCGCGACCCGCGAATGCAGAATGTCGCCCACGATCGCCACCGAGAGGTTTTCAAAACCACCCTTGTGTCGACGGATCGTCAGCATGTCCAGCATGCCTTGGGTCGGGTGCGCGTGACGGCCGTCACCGCCGTTGATGATCGCCACCTGCGGGCACACGTGCTCGGCGATGAAGTGTGCGGCGCCGGAGTCGCCGTGACGCACGACAAACATGTCAGCGGCCATGGCTTCGAGATTGCGCAGGGTGTCGAGCAGGGTTTCGCCCTTGCTCGCCGAGGACGTCGACACGTTGAGGGTGATGACGTCCGCCGACAACCGCTGGGCCGCCAGTTCGAAGGTGGTGCGGGTGCGGGTGGAGTTCTCGAAGAACACATTGCACACGGTCTTGCCGCGCAGCAACGGGACTTTCTTCACCGCCCGGGCGCCGACTTCGAGGAATGAGTCAGCGGTGTCGAGGATTTCCGTCAGCAACTCGCGGCGCAAGCCGTCGAGCGAGAGGAAATGGCGCAGCTGGCCCTGATCATTGAGCTGCAGCGGGCGCTTGGTTTCTAGAGGCGTCATCGCGAGGGGGACTCTCAATAGGGCAGGTTTAAGGGGCGATATCCTGGAATTCGAGCTTGAGTTCCGGGCCGGACAGTTTCACGCGTTGATTGGCCGCCAGGGCCAGGGTCGCGCCGACAACGTTCGGGCGGATCGGCAGTTCGCCGGCGTCCAGGTCCAGCAGGCAGACCAGTGTCACGCTGGCCGGGCGGCCGTAGTCGAACAGTTCGTTGAGGGCCGCGCGGATGGTGCGGCCGCTCATCAGCACGTCGTCGATCAGTACCAGATGCTGGCCTTCGATCTCGAACGGCAGGGCCGACGGGCGGACTTGCGGGTGCAGGCCGTTCTGGCTGAAGTCGTCGCGGTAAAAGGAAACGTCCAGCGTGCCGAGAGGCGAGTCGCTGCCCATCTCATCGAGCAGCGCCTGGGCGACCCAGACGCCGCCGGTACGAATGCCGATGTAGCGTGGTTCGCTGATACCGCGATGGTGCAGATGTTCCGTGAGACGGATCGCCATCTGGCTGATCAGTTCGGCGGGATTGGGCAGGCTCATGGTTGCTCCTTCTTGGGCCCGAGCCGGTGTTGCTTGAGGTGTGGCTCGGGTTGTTGCAGCTAAGAGAGACGCGCAGGCGACTCTTCAGGATTCGAACAGTGCGGTGTTTTCGTCGAGCCAGCCTTGCAGCAGCAGGGCGGCGGCGATGGCATCGACCGGGTTGTCGCGGTAACTGCCTTTTTGTCCGCCACGGTCGCGACGTTCACCCTTGGCTTCGAAGGTGGTCAGGCGTTCATCGTGGGTATAGAAGGGCAGGTTGTAGCGGCCATTGAGGCGGCGGGCGAATTTCTCGGCGCGCAGGCACATTTCGCTCGGCGTGCCGTCCATGTTCAGCGGCAAACCAACCACTACGGCGTCGGGTTTCCATTCCTTGATCAGCGCTTCGACCTGGTTCCAGTCGGGAACCCCGTTTTGCGCTTTCAAGGTGCACAGCTCGCGGGCCTGGCCGGTAATCACCTGGCCGACCGCTACGCCGATCTGTTTGGTGCCGTAGTCAAAACCCAGAATCAGGCGCAGGGCCATCAGGCGTGCCCCGCCTGGCTGGTCAGCAGGCTGAGGTTGACGCCGAGGTGTTTGGCGGCGGCTTCGAGGCGCAATTCGCTGCTGGTGTTGAACAGGATGTCGGCGTCGAACGGGCAGTTCAGCCAGGCGTTGTCGGCCAGTTCGGCCTCAAGCTGGCCGGCTTCCCAACCGGCGTAGCCGAGGGCAATCACGCTTTTCGCTGGCCCCATGCCATCGGCGATGGCGAACAGCACGTCCTGGGAGGTCGACAGGGAAAGATCGCCTTCCAGATCAACGGTCGCCTGGAAGGTTTTTCCGGACGGGTGCAGGACAAATCCGCGATCAGTCTGCACCGGGCCGCCGATGAATATCGGCACATGCTGGCAGAGTGCTGGCGGCTCGATGTCGGGTCGCAGTTGCTCGAGAATATCGGCCAGGCTCAGCTCTTGCGGACGGTTGACGATGAGACCCATAGCACCATTGGCGGTGTGCTCGACGATGTAGGTCAAGGTGTGCGCAAAATTCGGGTCGGCCATGTGTGGCATGGCGATCAGGAATTGGTGCTTGAGGTAGCTGGGGCTGACGTTCTTCATGAGCGCTAGTGTGGCGTTGGAGGGGCGAACTGACAAGCCGGGGATGCGTAGGAAAATGCGATCGCACCTCCGTAGCAGCTGGCGAAGCCTGCGTTCGAGGACGCAGTCCTCGCAAACTGGCAGAACACATCACCCTATGGCGATTACGACTGCTTCGCAGCCGGACGCAGGCTTCGCCAGCTGCTACAGGAATCGTGTCGTGCTTAATTACTTGAAAGCTTGTCCCCACGCGCGAACTTCCACGTGCGGATGATTTCCAGCCGATCGATGTCCGACAAGTCCCCGGTAAACGGCGAGAACGGTGCCGCGAGGCGCACGATGCGCTGCGCCGCCTGATCCAGCAGCGGTTGCCCGGATGACTCCAGCACCAGCACTTCGTACAGCGAGCCATCGCGGTTTATCGAGACCATCAGGCGCAAATTGCCGTAGATCTGTTTGCGTCGCGCTTCGTCGGGGTAGTTGAGGTTGCCGATGCGCTCGACCTTCTTGCGCCATTCGTCCTTATACCAGGCGCCTTTGTCGCGCATGGTCGAGGCGGCGCTCAAGCGGTGGATGCGCGGGCGCTTGGCGTACAACTGTTGTTCGTTGGCCAGTTCCGCTTCGAGGCTGGCGATGTCGCTGGACAGCTGCGAGCTGTCAAACGTCGGCGCGGCAATTGCCGGCTTCGGTTCGGTCTTGGGTGCTTCGGTCTTGGTCGGGGCTTTTTTCGGTTTAGGCGCAACGGTGGTCACGGCAGCCTTGGGCGGCGCTTCCTGAACTTCTGGTTTGGCGGCCGGAGGCGGCGTGACTTTCTTTACCTGGTTGTCCTGGAACGGCGCAACTTCGGTGGTCTTGGGCACCGCCTTCTTGTCCAGGGTGCCGCTGCCTTGCTGGTTTTCCTGGGCGAGGAAATCGGCCTTTTCCGGCGTCTTTTCGCTCTTGAACGTGGCCAGGGTGATTTCCAGCGTGCGGGTGATCTGCTTGGGCTCGACCATGGTAAAGCCGATGCCCAGCAGCAACGCCAAATGAATCAGCGCTGCAAGAAACAGGGTAAAACCGAGACGATCGGCCGGGCGCACGCCACGGTGGGCGAGTTCAGCGGGCAGATCGGACGGAAGTGTCATGGGGCAAAAACCAACATCGCGTTTTAATGAGCTCGGCATGATAACGCAATGTTGGTTTTTAGCTTCAAGCGGCAAGCTTCAAGCGACAAGATGCACAGGGGCAGCTGCGTGTTACAAGCTGCAAGCTGCAAGTTAGAGCTTGTCGCTTGGCTTCAAGCTTGTGGCTTGGAGCTTGCGGCTTGCAGCTGGCGATTTATCGCATCCATCAGCAGGCCGCCGATGTCGGTGCCAAAGGCATTGTCGATCTCGCGGATGCAGGTCGGGCTGGTGACGTTGATTTCCGTCAGGTGTTCGCCGATCACGTCGAGGCCGACGAACAGCAGGCCTTTCTCGCGCAGGGTCGGGCCGACTTGCGCGGCAATCCAGCGATCCTTGTCGCTCAACGGACGCGCTTCGCCACGACCGCCAGCGGCCAGGTTGCCACGTGTTTCGCCCGCCGCAGGGATTCGCGCCAGGCAGTAATCCACCGGCTCGCCGTCGATCATCAGGATGCGCTTGTCGCCGTCCTTGATCGCTGGCAGGTAGGCCTGGCCCATGATTTGTTGAGTGCCCAGCGCGGTCAGCGTTTCGAGAATCACTGACAGGTTAGGGTCGCCCGCGCGGTGACGGAAGATCGAAGTGCCGCCCATGCCGTCCAGCGGCTTGAGGATCACGTCGCCGTGTCTGGCGGCAAATTCACGCAGCACGTCGGCGCGGCGGCTGACCACGGTCGGCGGGGTGCACTGCGGAAACAGCGTGGCGAACAGTTTTTCATTGCAGTCGCGCAGGCTTTGCGGCTTGTTGACGATCAACACGCCCGCGCGCTCGGCCTGTTCCAGCAGGTAGGTGGAGTAGACGAACTCCATGTCGAACGGCGGATCCTTGCGCATCAGGATCACGTCGAGATCGCTCAGCAATGCGTCGGTCTCGGCTTCGAGCTCGAACCATTTTTCCGGGTTGGCGAACACTTTCAGTGGACGCATGCGCGCCCGGGCTTCGCCTTCACCCTGATACAAATCGCGCTGTTCCATATAGAACAGTTCCCAGCCGCGCTTCTGCGCAGCCAGCAGCATGGCCAGCGAGCTATCCTTTTTATAGGAGATGCTGGCGATAGGGTCCATGACAATCCCGACGCGAACGCTCATGGGTAACTCCTCTGAAAATAGATGAGGCCTGTGCCGATCCCTGTGGGAGCGAGCCTGCTCGCGATGGACTGCAAAACACCGCGTTTAACCTGCCAGGACGCGTCACCGTTGGCGACCATCGCGAGCAGGCTCGCTCCTACAGAAGATCAGGCCGAATGGCCGTATAAAAGTGGCGTCAGAGTGGCGCTGAGTGTGTTCCCGGTCAAGGAAAAACCACTGTGACGGTCAGTCGATAGATTGGTTTTGGAGACTGTGCTAAAAAGGCTGCGATGCAGTGCTGGCCCTTGAGCATCAAGGGTTTTAGGCCGCCGGTAAACGGCAAACGGACATAGTGATTCGCAAAAGGCGACGGTAGAGCATTTATGGAACAGCATTCCAGCGCCTTGAAGGTCATGGTGATCGACGATTCAAAAACGATTCGCCGCACCGCTGAAACGCTTTTGAAGAATGTGGGGTGTGAAGTGATCACGGCCATCGACGGTTTCGATGCGCTGGCGAAGATTGCCGACCATCATCCCGGGATCATCTTTGTCGACATCATGATGCCGCGCCTGGATGGCTATCAGACCTGCGCGCTGATCAAGAACAACAGCGCGTTCAAGTCGACGCCAGTGATTATGCTGTCGTCCAAGGACGGGCTGTTCGACAAGGCCAAGGGTCGCATCGTCGGCTCCGATCAGTTTTTGACCAAGCCGTTCAGCAAGGATGAACTGCTGAACGCGATACAGGCCCATGTACCGGGCTTCGCCGCCGTTCTGCCGCAGTAGGACACGCACCATGACGCTTGGCCAGCGGGCCCGGCGTCGACAAGAAAAATGGGGAAAACCATGGCACGAGTTCTGATCGTCGATGATTCGCCGACCGAAATGTACAAACTGACTGGCATGCTGGAAAAGCATGGCCATGAAGTGTTGAAAGCGGAAAACGGCGCCGACGGCGTGGCCCTGGCTCGCCAGGAAAAACCCGACGCGGTGCTGATGGACATCGTCATGCCCGGCCTCAACGGTTTTCAGGCCACGCGTCAGCTGACCAAAGACCCGGACACCGGGCACATCCCGGTGATCATCATCACCACCAAGGATCAGGACACCGACAAGGTCTGGGGCACTCGCCAGGGCGCCAAGGATTACCTGACGAAACCGGTCGATGAAGAAACCCTGATCGCCACCCTGAACAAAGTGCTGACCCCTTGATCAGTCGGCCATGAGCGAATCGCTGACCGCATTCGAACTGCTGCTGCAGATCGATCAGCGCTGTCGTTTGCTGGCGGCGGATTTGCCGTCCCAGCCGAGCCGACAGGACCGCTGGAGCGGTATCGGTTTTCGCCTCGGGGAACACGGGTACGTCGCGCCCATGGGCGAGATCGGCGAAGTGCTGCATGAACCCGGATTCACCCAGCTGCCCGGGGTAAAGCCTTGGGTCAAAGGTGTGGCGAACCTGCGCGGGCGGTTGTTGCCGATCATGGATCTGTGCGCGTTTGTCGGTCAGGAACTGTCGTCGTCGCGTAAACAACGGCGCGTGTTGGTGGTGGAACATAATGAGGTATTCGCCGGGTTGCTGGTCGATGAAGTGTTCGGTCTCCAACACTTTGCCCAAGACACGCTGGAGCCGGTGTTGATGGATGACCTGCACGGGCCGATGTCGGCGTTTATCAGCGGCAGATTCCAGCGCGAACAGACCTGGCAGGTATTCAGCCCGTTTGCGTTGGTGCAGTCGCAAGACTTCCGACATGTCGCGATTTAAACGCAGACCTTGTAGGAGTGAGCCTGCTCGCGATCACGGACTCACTGCCAACATAGATGTCGACTAAGCCACCGCTATCGCGAGCAGGCTCGCTCCCACAGGTCCTTCGGCAAGCTTTAAAGGGTGTTGGTTACCGATGATAAAAGCAAAAACAGGCAAGCCGGAAGCTTCGCGCAGTCGTTCGCAAATCGTCGCGCTTTTTATCGCGCTGATCGTGTTCATCATGCTGCTGTTCGCCAACTTCGCTCACCTCAACACCCAGGCGACGTACGACAAGCAGTACATCGGGCACGCCGGTGAACTGCGCGTGCTGTCCCAGCGCATTGCCAAGAATGCCACCGAAGCCGCCTCCGGCAAGGCCGCCGCGTTCAAGTTGCTCAGCGATGCGCGCAATGATTTTGCCCGGCGCTGGGGTTATCTGAAGAAAGGCGACCCAGCCACTGGCCTGCCGCCAGCGCCGTCCACCGTGCGCCCGGAAATGCGCGCGGTGCAAATGGACTGGGAGCGCCTGCTGAAAAACACCGACGCCATTCTCTCCAGCGAACAGACCGTATTGTCCCTGCACCAAGTGGCCGCGACACTCGCCGAGACGGTGCCGCAATTGCAGGTCGAGTACGAGAAAGTCGTGGAAACCCTTCTGCAGCGGGGCGCGCCGTCCGCGCAGGTGGCCATGGCCCAGCGTCAGTCGCTGCTGGCCGAGCGGATCCTCGGCGCGGTGAACACCGTGTTGTCGGGCGATGAAAACTCGCAACAGGCCGCCGATGCCTTCGGTCGAGACGCGGCCCGGTTTGGTCAGGTGCTCAACGGCATGTTGCAGGGAAACCAGACGCTGAGGGTCAGTCAGGTCGAAGACCGCGAAGCCCGCGCTCGACTGGTGGAAATTTCCGAGCTGTTTGAATTCGTCTCCGGCTCGGTGGATGAAATCCTCGAAACCTCGCCGGAGCTGTTCAAGGTTCGCGAATCGGCCACCAACATTTTCAGCCTCTCGCAAACCCTGCTCGATGAAGCTTCCCACCTGGCCACAGGCTTTGAAAATCTTGCAGGCGGGCGTGATCTGGACACTATCGGCGGCTACGTATTGGGCTTGCTGGCACTGACCTCGATCATCCTCATCGGTTTGGTCATGGTGCGCGAGACCAACCGCCAATTGCGTGAAACCGCCGAGAAGAACGAGCGCAACCAGAACGCGATCATGCGCCTGCTGGATGAGATTGAAGACCTCGCCGACGGCGACCTGACGGTCACGGCCTCGGTGACCGAAGACTTCACCGGGACCATCGCCGACTCCATTAACTATTCCGTGGACCAACTGCGTGATTTGGTCGCGACGATCAACCTGACCGCCGGCCAGGTCGCCGCCGCCGTGCAGGAAACCCAGGCGACCGCCATGCACCTGGCGCAGGCCTCCGAGCATCAGGCGCAGCAAATCTCCGACGCCTCCACGGCGATCAACGACATGGTGCACTCCATCGACCAGGTCTCGGCGAACGCGGCCGAGTCTTCGGCGGTGGCCGAGCGTTCGGTGGAGATCGCCAACAAAGGCAACGAAGTGGTGCACAACACCATTCATGGCATGGACAACATTCGCGAACAGATTCAGGACACGGCGAAACGCATCAAGCGCCTCGGCGAGTCTTCGCAGGAAATCGGCGACATCGTCAGCCTGATCGACGACATTGCCGATCAAACCAACATCCTCGCCCTCAACGCAGCGATTCAGGCATCGATGGCCGGTGATGCCGGACGTGGTTTTGCCGTGGTCGCCGACGAAGTGCAGCGCCTGGCCGAGCGCTCGTCCGCCGCCACGCGGCAGATCGAAACGCTGGTGCGGGCGATTCAGACCGACACCAACGAAGCGGTCATTTCCATGGAGCAGACCACCACCGAAGTGGTGCGCGGCGCGCGTCTGGCGCAGGATGCCGGGGTGGCCCTGGAAGAAATCGAAGGCGTGTCGAAAACCCTCGCGGCGTTGATCCAGAGTATCTCCAACGCGGCGCAACAACAGACGTCGTCGGCCGGTCAGATTTCCCTGACGATGGATGTGATCCAGCAGATCACCACGCAGACTTCGTCGGGCTCAACCGCCACGGCTGACAGCATTGGTAATCTGGCGAAGATGGCCAGCGAGCTGCGGCGGTCGGTGTCCGGTTTCACGTTGCCGGTCGCAGACAAAGCGTGAAGCGCCTGCAGGCGCATGTTTTTTCGAATAGAGCAGTGATGTGGAGCAGTTATGGGTGATCGGCACGACTATGTGGCCCTCGAGTGGGTCAAAGGCGAGATTGCCGAAACGCTGAAAGTCGCTCATCAAGCGATCGAAACGCTGCTGGATGACCCGCAGGCGACGCACGCACTTGATGAGTGTCTGGCGTGCGTCCACCAGGTCCATGGCGCGTTGCAGATGGTCGAGTTTTACGGCGCGGCGCTGCTCGCCGAAGAAATGGAGCACCTGACCCGCGCCCTGCTGGGCAACCGGGTCAGTCACCGCGACGAAGCCATTCACCTGTTGATGCAGGCTTTGGGGCAACTGCCGATTTACCTCGACCGCGTGCAAGGCGCACGCCGAGACTTGCCGCTGGTGGTGCTGCCACTGATTAACGATCTGCGCAGCGCTCGCGGCGACAGCCTGCTGTCGGAGACCAGCCTGTTCACACCTCAATTGCCAGACGTGCCGCCCCTGGATAAAGAATCGCTGGCGCTGCTGGAGCCGGCGGATCTGCCGAGCGTGTTGCGCAAATTGCGCCAGATGTTGCAGATGGCGCTGGTCGGATTACTCCGCGAACAGGATAGCGACACTAATCTCGGTTATTTAAGCAAAGTATTCTCACGCCTCGAAGCCCTGTGCGCCAACGCGCCATTGAGCCCGCTGTGGCAAGTGGCGTCGGCGCTGGTCGAAGGCATGCGCGGCGGCTGGATCGCCAACAGCCCGGCCTTGCGCAGTCTGTTCAAGGACGCCGACAAAGAACTCAAGCGCCTGCTCGAACAGGGTATTCGCGGCATCAATCAACCGGCACCGCCGGAGCTGCTCAAGAGCTTGCTGTTTTATATTGCCAAAGCCGAACACCCCACCGGGCAGATGCTGACCATGAAAGATCGCTACGCACTGGACGATGCGCTGCCTGACAGCGCAATGGTCGACGAAGAACGCGCGCGGCTCGCCGGGCCCGACCGCGATGCCATGCGCTCGGTGCTCGCAGCGCTGTGCGAAGAATTGGTGCGGGTCAAGGAACGCCTCGACCTGTTCGTGCGCAGCGACCGTCAGCATGCGTCGGACCTCGACAGCCTGCTCGCTCCGCTGCGGCAGATCGCCGACACCCTGGCCGTGCTCGGTTTCGGCCAGCCACGCAAAGTCATCATCGATCAACTGGCCGTGGTCCTGAGCCTCGCCCAAGGCCAGCGCGAACCCAACGATGCGATCCTGATGGACGTCGCCGGAGCCTTGCTTTACGTCGAGGCGACGCTGTCCGGCATGGTCGGCACCGTCGAGCCGGAGAGCCAGGAAGAAAGCCGCCTGCCCACCACTGACCTGACGCAGATCCATCAGATTGTGATCAAGGAAGCGCGCATCTGTTTGCAGCAAGCCAAAGACATGATCGTTGAGTACATCGACGCCGACTGGGACCCGCAGCCACTGCAGCCATTGCCGGCGTTGCTCACGCAAGTGCGCGGCGCGCTGGCGATGATCCCGTTGAGCCGTGCGGCGAGCCTGATCGAGACCTGCAACCACTTCATCCGCGAGCATCTTCTGCTCGATCTCGATCAGCCCGGCTGGGAGCAACTCGACAGCCTGGCAGACGCCATTTCCAGTCTCGAATATTACCTGGAGCGCCTCAGCGACGACCCCGAAGCCGCGGGTGATCACCTGCTCGATGTCGCCGAAAAAAGCCTGGCAGCGTTGGGCTATTTTCCCAGTGAACACAATGTGCCGGTGCTTGAGGATGTGCTCAGCCCGAGTGAAGCGCTGGTGATGCAAGACCAGCAGGAACTGGACGATCCCGAGGTTGTGCAGACCCTGGCGCAAGTGCTCGCCAGCCCCGTGTCGACGCTCAACCCGCCGGCGCTGAACACACCGGGCAGCTTGTTGCCGCCGCCAACGGACGAAGCGCCGGTGGATGAGGAGCTGCGCGAAGTCTTCCTCGAAGAAACCGACGAAGTGCTGGAGACAATTCGTGAATATCTGCCGCGCTGGGTCGCCAGCGTTGGCGACAAGCCTGCGCTGATCGAATTGCGCCGAGCGTTCCATACGCTCAAGGGCAGCGGCCGAATGGTCCGGGCGCTGGTCCTCGGCGAGTTGGCCTGGGCCGTGGAAAACCTGCTCAATCGTGTGCTCGAAAACAGCGTCGCGCCTGAGCCCGCCGTGCAACAACTGCTGGCCGATGTGCTTGATCGGCTGCCGCAACTGGTCGCGGATTTTGCCGCCAATGCTCAGCGCCAGCGCAACGATGTTGATCAGTTGGCCGCCCGCGCTCACGCGCTCGCCAAGGGGCATCAGCCACTGGCTGACGAGGACGTACAGGATGTCGCCGCCCTCGATCCGCTGCTGCTGGAGATCTTTCGCAACGAGGCCGAAACGCATTTGGCCAGCCTTAACCGTTTTCTCGATCAGGCCGCCGAGCATCTGCCGTTGCAGGCCAGTGACGAATTGCAACGCGCCTTGCACACGCTCAAGGGCAGTGCCTCGATGGCCGGTGTACTGCCGATTGCCGAGCTGGCTACACCGCTCGACCAGATGGCCCGAGAGTACAAGGCGCACCTGATTGCCCTTGACCTCGATGAGGTCGAATTGCTGCTGGAAGCCGAGGGCGTGTTTCGTGTCGGGCTGCGCCAGCTCAAGGTCGATCCGCAGGCGGAAATTCCCGGGGCTGCGTCGTTGATTGCGCGGACTCAGGCGCTGCTCGACGCACGCCTGGAAACACATCTGCGCGCGCCAAGCAGCGCGTTGCGGACCAAACGCGACCCGCAGTTGATCAACAATTTCCTGGCTCAGGGCATGGACATTCTGCTCGACGCCGAAAGCCTGTTGCAGCGCTGGCAGCAGCATCCCGGCGAGCGCCAGGAATTGAGCGCGTTGCTGGACGAACTGACCACCCTCGGCGAAGGCGCGCACCTGGCGGATCTGCAGCCGGTGGACGAACTCTGTGAAGCTTTGCTCGACCTGTATGGCGCGGTCGAAGAAAGCAGCCTGGCGGTCAGCGAGCGGTTTTTCCATGAAGCTCAAAGCGCCCACGAGGCGCTGATCAACATGCTCGATCAGCTGGCCGCCGGCCAGGAAGTCAGCGCGCAACCGCAACGCACGCGAGCACTGCGCGAATTGCTCGATGAGGGACTTGATCCCTCGGCGACGGGGCTGATTCGCAGCGACGGCAGCCGCACCCTGAGCATTCGCGAACTGGGCAGCGCCACCGCCGAACTTGAAAACACGCTCCCCCCTGTGGGAGCGAGCCTGCTCGCGATGGACGTCAACGATGACGCATTACCGAAGGATAACCGTGGCGTTTATAAATCCATCGCGAGCGGGCTCGCTCCCACAAGGGATCGTGCAGTCGAGCTGGACGACGAGATCGTCTCGATCTTCCTCGAAGAGGCGGTAGATATTCTCGAAAGCGCTGGCCAGGCTTTGCAGCGCTGGCTCGGCGACCCGGACAATGCCGCGCCGCTGTTGTCGTTGCAGCGTGATTTGCACACCCTCAAGGGCGGTGCGCGAATGGCCGAGGTCGAGCCGGTCGGTGATCTCGCCCATGAGCTGGAAAGCCTTTACGAGGGACTCGTCGATCGCCGCTACAACCACAGCGAAGCCTTGGCGCAACTGCTGCAACTCAGCCATGACCGGCTCGCGCAGCTGCTGGAACAGTTGCAGAACCACGCGCCTATGGCTGATCAGCACGAGCTGATCGAGGCGATCCGCGAATTTCGTCAGGGCAACATCATCACCGCGGAAACTGCCGAGCCGGCCGGCACCGATGACTCGCCCGGGCACGACCCGGAGCTGCTCGAGATCTTCCTCGAGGAAGGTTTCGACATCATCGAAAACTCCGGCGCCGCACTGTTGCGCTGGCAGGCCGAACCGTCCAGTCGACAGGAAATCGAAACCCTGCTGCGCGACTTGCATACACTCAAGGGCGGCGCGCGGATGGTCGAAATCGCGCCGATCGGCGACCTCGCGCACGAGCTGGAATTTCTCTACGAAGGTTTGTCCGCCGGCAGCCTGCAACCGTCACCCGCGTTAATTGCGCTGTTGCAGAGCTGCCACGACCGACTCGCGCAAATGCTCGACGCCGTCCGCGCCGAGCAACCACCGCTGCCTGCGGATCAGTTGATCGAGGCGATCAGGAATTTCAGCCAGCGGGTTGAGCCGCAAATTGTCGCGCCGCTCGCAGCGGCGAAAGTGGAAACCCCTTCTCCATCAGCCGATACCGGCGCGGACATGGTCAAGGTGTCCGCAGAACTGCTCGATGATCTGGTCAACCTCGCCGGGGAAACCTCGATCTTCCGTGGCCGGATCGAACAACAGGTCAACGATGCGCGAGTGGCTCTCAGCGAAATGGAAACCACCATCGAGCGCATGCGTGACCAATTGCGCAGGCTCGACACGGAAACTCAAGGGCGCATTCTCAGCCGCCAGCACGCCGATGCCGAACGTTCGGGCTACGAGGAATTCGATCCGCTGGAAATGGACCGGCATTCGCAGTTGCAGCAATTGTCCCGCGCGTTGTTCGAATCCGCCTCTGACTTGCTCGACCTCAAGGAAACCTTAGACCGGCGCAATCAGGATGCGGAAAACCTGCTGCAACAGCAGGGCCGCATCAACACTGAGTTGCAGGAAGGCTTGATGCGCACGCGGATGGTGCCGTTCGAGCGGATGCTGCCGCGCTTGAAGCGCATCGTCCGCCAGGTCTCCAGCGAACTGGGCAAGGACGTGGCATTTGTCGTTGGCAACGCTGAAGGCGAGATGGACCGCAATGTGCTCGAGCGCATGGCCGCGCCGCTGGAACACATGCTGCGCAACGCCGTAGATCATGGTCTGGAAGCCGCCGATGTGCGGGTGGCGGCGGGGAAACCGGCCCAGGGCCGGATCACCCTGGACCTGTTGCGCGAAGGCGGCGACATCATTTTCGACATTCGCGACGACGGTGCCGGTGTGCCGCTGGATGCGGTGCGGCGCAAGGCGATCAAGCGCGGTTTGCTCGAGCCCGACAGCGACATCAGTGACCGCGACGTGCTGCAGTTCATCCTGCGGCCGGGCTTTTCCACCGCCGAAAAAATCACCCAGATTTCCGGTCGCGGCGTGGGAATGGACGTCGTCCACGAAGAGGTGCGGCAACTCGGCGGCAGCATGAGCATTGACTCGGTGCCGGGGCAGGGCGTGCACTTTCGCATCCGCCTGCCGTTTACCGTTTCAGTCAATCGCGCGTTGATGGTGCAATGCGCCGAGGATCAATACGCGATCCCGCTGAACACTATCGACGGTATCGTGCGGGTGCTGCCCAATGAACTGGAAGGGCATTACCGGCTCGATCCACCGACCTACCAATACGCCGGGCAGCACTATGAATTGTGTTATTTGGGTGAACTGCTGAAAACCAGTACGCGCCCGAAACTGTCAGGCCAGAGCCAGCCGTTGCCGGTGTTGCTGGTGCAGTGCAACGAGCGCCACATTGCCGTGCAGGTCGACGCGATGGCCGGCACCCGCGAGATTGTGGTGAAGAGTCTGGGCCCGCAGTTTGCGGCGGTGCAAGGTTTGTCCGGGGCGACGATCCTGGGCGATGGCCGGGTAGTGCTGATTCTCGACCTGCTGGCGCCGATTCGGGCGATGCAGGCGCGGCTGCCGCAACTGCCGCGGGCTCACAACGTCGAGGTCGAAGCGCACAAGCCATTGCTGGTGCTGGTGGTCGACGACTCGGTCACGGTACGCAAGGTTACCAGCCGTTTGCTTGAACGCCACGGGATGACCGTGCTGACCGCCAAGGACGGCGTCGACGCCATGTTGGTGCTTGAAGAGCATCTGCCCGACCTGATGCTGCTGGACATCGAAATGCCGCGCATGGACGGTTTCGAAGTAGCCACACAAGTGCGCGCCGACGAGCGCTTGCAGCATCTGCCGATCATCATGATCACTTCGCGCACCGGGCAAAAACACCGCGACCGCGCCATGGCCATCGGCGTCAACGATTACCTCGGCAAGCCGTATCAGGAATCGGTGCTGCTCGACAGCATCGCCTTGTGGAGCAAGTCCCATGCTTGAACATCGCTCCAGCCAACTGACCGGATTGTTATTACCTTTGGCGGACCGCAACCTGATCCTGCCCAACGTGGCCATCGCCGAGTTGATCGACTATCAGCCGGCGGCGTTCGATCTCGATACGCCACCGTGGTACCTGGGGCGGGTAACGTGGCGCAATCGGCAGATTCCCCTGCTGAGTTTCGAATCGGCATGCGGCAGCAGAATCGTTATCGGCGAACGCGCGCGGATCGTCATCCTCAATGCCCTCGGCGGGCGCCCGGAACTGAAGTTCATCGCGTTGCTGGTGCAGGGCATTCCGCGGTCGTACAAGCTCGACAGCCAGTTGAGCTATGTGGATGTGCCGCTGTGTGCGCTGGAGCAGGCGGCGGTGCAGGTCGGCGAGCAGGTGGCCAAAGTCCCGGATTTGCTGGCGCTGGAGGCGTTGCTGATGAGTGCCGGGTTAGTCGACTGATCACGATTCTGTCGTGTTACTACGGGCCCCATCGCGAGCAAGCCCGCTGCCACAAGGTTTGTACTCGGCAAAAAACTTTCGGCAGACGCCATACCTGTGGGAGCGGGCTTGCCC
This sequence comes from Pseudomonas sp. TMB3-21, assembly GCF_054898145.1. NCBI lineage: Bacteria > Pseudomonadati > Pseudomonadota > Gammaproteobacteria > Pseudomonadales > Pseudomonadaceae > Pseudomonas > Pseudomonas sp. TMB3-21. The sequence goes on from NZ_CM142718.1 coordinate 1,958,224, forward strand.
GCGAAGGCGTCAAAACATTCATTAACCATTACCCTGACCGTAACGATTCGTCTCCCGGCTTGATTGATGCCCCCATCCAACACTCCTAAGGTGACCCCCACACAGCGAACCCCGTGGAGTGGTCATGACAACAACAATAACCCCCGACTCGCGATGGACCCGGCGGCGCAGCGAGAAGCAGCGGCGACTGGCGTTGGTCAAAGGGCTGGCCGACGGCGTGGTGCTGCCCACCGACAACATCCTTGCCGCACTGGAAGCGTTGATCTTGCCCGGCGACCGAGTGGTGCTGGAGGGTAACAATCAGAAGCAGGCGGATTTCCTCTCCCGCTCGCTGGCCAAAGCCGATCCGGCCAAGCTGCATGACCTGCACATGATCATGCCCAGTGTCGGTCGCTCCGAGCACCTGGATCTGTTTGAACGCGGCATCGCCCGCAAGCTCGATTTCTCTTTCGCCGGCACCCAAAGCCTGCGCATCAGCCAGTTGCTTGAAGACGGTCTGCTGGAAATCGGCGCGATCCATACCTACATCGAGCTGTACGCGCGGTTGGTAGTGGACCTGATTCCCAATGTCGTGCTTTCAGCCGGTTTCATGGCGGACCGTGCGGGCAATATCTACACCGGCCCGAGCACCGAAGACACGCCGGCGTTGATTGAACCGGCGGCCTTCAGCGATGGCATCGTCATCGTTCAAGTTAACCAACTGGTGGACGACGTCACTGACCTGCCGCGCGTGGACATTCCGGCGTCCTGGGTCGATTTCGTGGTGGTGGCCGACAAACCGTTCTACATTGAACCGTTGTTCACTCGCGACCCACGGCACATCAAGCCCGTGCATGTGTTGATGGCGATGATGGCGATTCGCGGAATCTACGAAAAACACAACGTCCAATCCCTGAACCACGGCATCGGTTTCAACACCGCCGCCATCGAACTGATCCTGCCGACCTACGGCGAATCCCTCGGCCTGAAGGGCAAAATTTGCCGCAACTGGACCCTCAATCCGCACCCGACCCTGATTCCGGCGATTGAAAGCGGCTGGGTCGAAAGCGTGCATTGTTTCGGCACCGAACTGGGCATGGAAAATTACATCGCCGCCCGGCCGGATGTGTTCTTTACCGGTCGTGACGGCTCGCTGCGGTCCAACCGGATGTTCAGCCAACTCGCCGGGCAGTACGCGGTGGACCTGTTCATCGGCGCGACGCTGCAGGTCGACGGCGACGGCCATTCCTCAACTGTTACCCGTGGCCGTATTGCCGGTTTCGGTGGTGCGCCAAACATGGGCCACGATCCGCGCGGTCGTCGTCACGGCACTCCGGCATGGCTCGACATGCGCCACGGCGATGCGCCGGAGCCCTTGCTCGAACGCGGCAAAAAACTCGTGGTGCAAATGGTTGAGACCTTCCAGGAGGGCGGTAAACCGACCTTTGTCGAAACCCTCGACGCGGTCGAGGTGGCGAAGAAAAGCGGCATGCCGCTGGCGCCGATCATGATCTACGGCGATGACGTCACGCACTTGCTGACCGAGGAAGGCATCGCCTATTTGTACAAGGCGCGCTCGCTGGAAGAACGTCAGGCGATGATTGCGGCCGTCGCCGGGGTCACCGCCATCGGCTTGCGCCACAACCCGAAAGACACCGCGCGTATGCGTCGCGAAGGCTTGATCGCATTGCCCGAAGACCTCGGCATCCGTCGCACCGACGCCACCCGTGAGCTGCTCGCGGCGAAAAGCGTGGCCGATCTGGTCGAGTGGTCCGGTGGCCTGTACAACCCGCCTGCCAAATTCAGGAGTTGGTAATGCACGCATTCAACCTGCAAACCCAACCTGTGTCGCTGGCCGAACGGCTGGCGGATCTCGCGGTGGACGCGTTGATCGACGAGGCGGATCTGTCGCCGAAACCGGCGCTGGTAGACCGTCGCGGCAATGGCGCGCATACCGATCTGCACCTGGGGCTGATGCACGCCTCGGCACTGTCGTTGTGGCCGGCGTTCAAGCAAATGGCAGATGCGGCCATTGCTTTTGGCGAAGTCGGATTACCGCTGCGTGAAGCTGTCGGCCGGATTGGCAGGGAAGGCGAATTAGCGATGCTCGCCACCACGGGCGGGGTGAATACCCATCGTGGCGCAATTTGGGCATTGGGTTTGTTGGTCACTGCTGCAGCGCTCGACTGCTCGAATAACACGGCAGGAGCCGTGGCGTTGCGTGCCGCCCGATTGGCGCTATTGGGCGACCGCAATGCCCCGCGTCCTCTGAGCCACGGCGCGCAAGTCGCCCGGCGCTACGGCGCGCGCGGTGCTCGTGAAGAAGCCCAGCTCGGTTTCCCCGCCGTGATCCAGCGCGCGTTGCCGCAACTCAGAAGCAGCCGCGCCGCCGGTCAGGGCGAACAGAACGCCCGACTCGATGCGTTACTGGCGATTATGACCCAACTGGCCGACACCTGTGTGCTCTACCGCGCCGGTGAACAGGGCCTGCGCACGATGCAACTGGGCGCCCGGGCCGTACTCGACGCGGGTGGCAGTGCCAGCCTTGCCGGTCGCCGCCGCTTGCATGAACTGGACGAACAATTGATCGAGTTGAATGCGTCGCCCGGCGGTGCTGCGGACTTACTCGCCGCCTGCCTGTTTCTCGACCGCATCGAGTCGGCTGACAGCCTCAATCAGGGAGCATTTTGATGGAAACCTTGTCCTTTGAATTCCCCGCCGGGCAGCCGCCCCGTGGCCGCACGCTGGTGGGCTGCGTCGGCTCGGGCGATCTGGAAGTGCTGATCGAACCGGGTCAGGCCGGCAAGCTGACCATTACCGTGCAGACCTCGGTCAATGGCAGCGAACAGCGCTGGCAGCATCTGTTTACGCGGATGTTCGACGGGCAGACGCCGCCGGCGATGGCCATTGATATCCACGATTTCGGTGCGACGCCCGGTGTGGTGCGCTTGCGTCTGGAACAAGGCTTTGAGGAGATCGGCCATGACTGACAGCGCGGCGTTGTTAAACAAACACAGCTTCGTCGAACTCGGCGCGCGGCAACGGGCGAAAGCCTTGCTCGACGCAGGTACTTTCCGTGAGTTGCTCGACCCGTTTCAGCGCGTCATGTCGCCATGGCTGGCCCTTCAAGGTGTGGTGCCGCAAGCGGATGACGGCGTGGTGATCGGCAAGGGCAGTATTGGTGGGTTGCCGGTGGTGATTGCTGCCATCGAAGGTGCCTTCCAGGGCGGCAGCCTCGGTGAAGTCGGCGGGGCGAAAATCGCCGGTGCGCTGGAGCTCGCCGCCGAAGATAACCGCAACGGCATTGCGACTCGCGCCGTGTTGCTCCTGGAAACCGGCGGCGTGCGCTTGCAGGAAGCCAACCTCGGGCTGGCAGCGATTGCCGACATCCATGCGGCGATTGTCGATCTGCGTCAGTACCAACCGGTCATTGGCGTGGTCGCCGGCAGCGTGGGCTGCTTTGGCGGCATGTCGATTGCCGCCGGCTTGTGCAGCTACTTGCTGGTCACTCGGGAGGCGCGCCTGGGTCTGAACGGTCCGCAGGTTATCGAGCAGGAGGCGGGTCTTGAGGAATACGATTCCCGCGACCGCCCTTTTATCTGGAGCCTGACCGGTGGGGAACAACGTTTTGCCAGCGGCTTGGTGGATCGATATGTCGCCGATGATGTGGAGCAGATTCAGCAGCAGGTCAGTGAGCTGCTCAAGCAAGGTTTGCCTGAGCAACAGCGCAGTCGTCAGGCGGCGCATTACCTGGAACGCCTGGCGCGTCTCGACGCTGAGCCGCAAATCGAGCCGGCGATGGTTCGCGATCTATATCAAGGAGAGCGCTCATGAGTTCGTATTCCCTGAGAGGTTTGCACTGGTTCAACGCATTGAGTGCGGGTGGAAAACCGGTGAACGGTTTGCCGGCTTCGCTGAGGGTCGCGGACGCAGTGCTGGGTGATCAGTCGGCCCGTTTTATTGCCGTAGTGGCGGATCCCGAAAATCGTTTCGTCCGCGCCCGCAACGGCGAGGTCGGTTTGCTCGAAGGCTGGGGATTGGCCAAAGCGGTCGATGAGGTGATCGCGGCGGACGCTGACAACTCTCACAAGCGCGCCTTGATCGCCATCGTCGATGTGCCGAGCCAGGCCTACGGTCGCCGCGAAGAAGCCCTCGGCATCCATCAGGCCTTGGCGGCTGCGGCGGACAGTTACGCCCGCGCGCGTTTGGCCGGGCATGCGGTGATTGGCCTGCTGGTGGGCAAGGCAATGTCCGGGGCGTTTCTGGCTCACGGGTATCAGGCGAATCGATTGATTGCGTTGCGCGATCCGGGCGTGATGGTGCATGCGATGGGCAAGGCGTCGGCGGCGCGGGTGACGTTGCGTAGCGTCGAAGAGCTGGAAGCGCTGGCGGCCAGCGTGCCGCCGATGGCGTATGACATCGACAGTTATGCCAGCCTCGGCTTGCTCTGGGAGACGCTCTCGGTGGAGCAGATCGAGCAGCCGACCACGGCTGACCTGACTCGGGTGAAGGAATGCCTGGGCCTTGCGATCAGTGATGTTGCGGTCAAAGGTCGTGACTTGAGCGGCCGTTTGGGCGCCAACAATCGCGCGGCATCGAGCCAGGTTCGCCAACTGCTGAGAGCGCAGTGGTGAACACTTTTCTCGCCCACGACCTGCTCTGGGGCATGACCCCGGCGCTGTTGCCGGCAGATGCGCCGGAGTGGGCGATCGAGTCGATCAGCGCCGGTCAGCCGGTGGTGGTTCGGCGCGCGCTGAGTGCATCCGGCCACATCGCTGTGGGCGTGCGTGGGCGCTTGCGTGAACAGCGCTATGCAACGGTGATGAGGGTCGATTCGGTCAAGCGATGCGTCAGGCCGGAAGAGCTTTGTCATGCTGTCATTGCTCGGGATTTGCCGGTGACGCGAGCCCTCCATCAGCTGCGGTCGATGCTCGATGGTTGCGGTTGGGTCTGGGGCGTCAGCGGCAGCGCCGGGTTCGAGTTGGCCAGTGGGTTTGCCGCCTTGCACGAGGGCAGCGATCTCGATTTGATCCTGCGTACGCCGCAACCGCTGGCACGTGCTGGGGCCCGGCAACTGCTGAGGATCCTGGACACGGCGGAGTGTGCTGTGGACCTGCAGTTGCAAACGCCGTTCGGTGCCGTCGCCCTGCGGGAATGGGCCGGATCTGCGCGCCGCGTCTTGCTGAAAAATGCCCGCGAAGCCTGTCTGGTCACCGATCCGTGGAATCCGCAGGAGCACGCAGCGTGAGCAGTTTGCTGGTGTTTCCGGGCCAAGGCGCGCAGCGGCCGGGCATGCTTCAGTGTCTGCCTCGGGAAACAGTGACTGAGGCCAGTGACGTGCTGGGTGAAGACGCATTGCTCCTCGATTCTACCGAAGCGTTGAAGTCGACGCGGGCGGTTCAACTCTGCCTGCTGATTGCCGGTGTCGCGGCGTCCCGCGAGTTACGCACGACGCCGGATTACGTCGCTGGATTATCCATCGGTGCCTATCCGGCGGCGGTGGTGGCCGGGGCCCTGGACTTCAGCGCTGCGCTGCGTCTGGTCAGCCTTCGCGGTGAATTGATGCAACAGGCGTATCCGCAGGGCTACGGCATGACGGCGATCATCGGCCTGGATCTGGCGACCGTGGAACATTTGCTCGCGCAGGTTCACAGCGACGCAACGCCGGTGTATCTGGCCAATATCAACGCCGACACCCAGGTGGTAATTGCCGGCAGCGACGAAGCAATGAAAGCGGTCGCCGGTTTGGCGAAAAGCCAAGGCGCAGGTCTGTCGAAACGACTGGCGGTCAGCGTGCCATCGCACTGTCCGCTGTTGGATGAGCCGGCAGAAAAACTGGCGCAAGCCTTCGCCAATGTCCCGCTGAAGACGCCGACATTGGGTTATCTGAGCGGCAGCCGCGCTCGCCCCGTCATAGATATAGAAGCGCTGCGCGATGACCTGGCGTTCAACATGTGCCGCGTCGTCGATTGGCGCGGCACCGTGCAAAGCGCCTACGAGCGCGGCGTGCGTCTGCAGATCGAACTGCCGCCCGGCGCGGTGCTGACCGGGCTGGCGCGCCGGGTGTTCGAGCAGGGCACCGTGATTGCCTTCGACGGTGCGCGGCTCGACACCCTGCAAGCGCTGTTGCGTGAGGAGGGAAGCCGCCAACTCTAAACTCCGACTCAGGCCTTCGAACAACAAAAACAACATTCGACGATGCACTTTGAGGACTACAACAATGATTATTTACGGTGTGGCATTTCTCGCCTTTTGTACCCTGGCCGGTATTTTTATTGGCGAACTGCTCGGCAAGCTGATTGGCGTGCCGGCGAACGTGGGTGGCGTCGGTATTGCGATGTTGCTGCTGATCGGGCTTGGCAGCTATCTCTACAAGACCGGCTGGCTCAAAGGCAAGACCGAGCAGGGCGTGGAGTTCTGGAGTGCGATTTACATCCCGATCGTGGTCGCCATGGCTGCGCAGCAAAACGTTTATGGAGCGCTCAAGGGTGGGCCGATGGCGATCCTGGCCGGTACGGTGGCCGTGGTCATTGCCTTCGCGTTGGTGCCGGTGCTGGTGCGCATTGGCAACAAGGCGCCAGAAACCGTCACTCCACCAAACACAATCGGGTGATCGCCATGTACGAATCGTTGATGAAGGTGATTACCGGGTACGGATTGATCAGTGGGTTTGCCATTGTCGGCGTCACCATGTGGGTGTCCTACTGGATTTCCAACACATTCACCAAAGGCCGCCTGCACGGCTCGGCCATCGCCATTCTGCTCGGCCTGCTCCTTTCTTACGTCGGGGGTGCGCTGACCGGTGGGCAAAAAGGTGTGGTCGACATTCCGCTGCTCTCGGGCATCGGCCTGCTCGGCGGCGCCATGTTGCGTGACTTCGCGATCGTCGCCACGGCCTTCGGTGTGAGTGTCGATGAACTCAAACGCGCTGGCCTCGTCGGGGTGCTGGCGCTGTTCGTCGGCGTCGGCACGTCATTCATCGCGGGCGTCTCGGTGGCCATGGCGTTTGGTTATACCGATGCGGTCAGCCTGACCACCATTGGCGCGGGCGCTGTGACCTACATCGTCGGGCCGGTGACAGGCGCGGCCATTGGTGCCAGTTCGGAAGTCATGGCGCTGTCGATTGCGGCGGGGCTGATCAAGGCGATTCTGGTAATGGTGATGACGCCATTCGTGGCGCCCATGATCGGGTTGAACAATCCGCGCAGCGCGGTGATCTTCGGTGGGTTGATGGGCACCTCCAGCGGCGTGGCCGGCGGATTGGCGGCGACGGATCCGAAACTGGTGCCCTATGGTTGCCTGACCGCAGCGTTCTACACCGCGCTCGGCTGCCTGCTCGGGCCTTCGCTGCTGTACCTGATCATGCGCGGGTTGATCGGGTAGGTCTCGACCGGGCGGGCGCCTTCGCGGGCAAGCCCGCTCCCACATTGGAATGCGTTCCCCTGTGGGAGCGAGCTTGCTCGCGAAGGGCGCGGCGCGGTCTCAGGCCTGCCGATTGGCATACATCCGACATTCCGCCAAAAGCGCCAACAGATTCGGATCACGCTCCTTGGCCTTCAGAAACACCACGCCAATGTGCTGCTGCAATCGATACTTTTCCTGCAGTGGAATCAGCTTCACGCGGTTTTCATACACCGCCGCAATCCGCCCTGGCAGCAACGCATAACCCACCCCGGAACTGACCATGCTCAGCAGGGTGAAGATGTCGTTGACCTGCATCGCTACCTTCGGTTCGAATCCCGCCTGCTTGAATACTCGATTGCCATCCTGGTGCGTGGCGAAGCCTTGGGTCAGGGTAATGAACGTCTCGTCGCGGACTTCGGCAAGATCGACTTCAGAGCGTTGAGCAAACCTGGAATCTGCTGGCGTGGCGAGGAAGATGTCATCGGAGAACAGCGGAATCTGCTCGCAGTCCGGGTCGTTGACGCTGTCGTTCAGCGACACCAGAATCGCGTCGACTTCCATGTTCCTGAGCTTGTACAGCAAATCGAAATTCGAGCCGAGGATCAGATCGATGTTGAGTTCGCTGCGGCGGATTTTCAGGCCCATGATCAGCTGGGGCACGGTCTTCACTGTCAGCGAATACAACGAGCCCAACTTGAAGCGTTCTGCGGAGAAGCCAGCCGCTTCGCGGGTCAGACGCACGCTTTCGACCACGTCCTGGATCAGCTTTTGCGCCCGTTCTTCCAGCACGTAGGCGCTTTCCAGTGGCGTGAGGTTGCGGCCTTCGTGCTTGAACAGTGGACACCGCAGGGCGCTTTCAAGGGAATGGATTGCCCGGTGCACGCTGACGTTGCTGGTCTGCAATTCGGCGGCGGCGCGGGCGAGATTGCCGGTGCGCATGAAGGCGAGGAACACCTCGAGTTTTTTCAGGGTCAACTCTTCGTCGATCAACATGGGTGTGACTCTTATTCGAATGACTCGATTGTGCACGCATACGATGTTATGTAGCAGCTATGTAGGGAGCTGCCTCGTGAAACGAGGCTGCGATCTTTGGATCTTGAATAAATCGCAGCCTCGTTTCACTAGACGGCTCCTACGGTTTGCGCGATTTTGCAGTAAATTTTGAGGTGAGTAATACATGTATCACGGGGAAAAACTGAACGCCTGGACGCATTTGGTCGGGGCGGTGGCGGCGACGATCGGCGCGGTGTGGATGCTGGTGATCGCCAGCATGGATGGCAGCCCGTGGAAAATCGTCAGCGTGGCGATTTACGGGTTTACCTTGATGGTGCTCTACAGCGCTTCGACCGTTTACCACAGCGTGCGCGGGCGCAGAAAAGCCATCATGCAAAAGGTCGATCACTTTTCGATTTACCTGCTGATTGCCGGCAGCTATACGCCGTTCTGCCTGGTGACCTTGCGCGGGCCGTGGGGCTGGACGTTGTTCGGAATTGTGTGGGGGTTGGCGCTGATCGGCATCCTGCAGGAGATCAAGCCGCGGTCGGAGGCGCGAGTGCTGTCGATCGTGATTTATGCGGTGATGGGCTGGATCGTGTTGATCGCCGTCAAGCCGCTGCTGGCGGCGCTGGGCAGCACCGGTTTCGCGTGGCTGGCGTCGGGCGGTATCTTGTACACGGTGGGGATCATCTTTTTTGCCCTGGATCACCGGTTGCGGCATGCGCACGGGATCTGGCATTTGTTTGTCATCGCCGGGAGCGTGCTGCACTTTGTGGCGATTCTGTTTTATGTTTTGTGAATAGAAGATCAAAAGATCGCAGCCTGCGGCAGCTCCTACATGGATCGCATTCCCCCGTAGGAGCTGCCGCAGGCTGCGATCTTTTAATTTAGAAATCCCCCCAAAGCTGCTGGGCAACCGCCAACGCCACCACCGGCGCGGTTTCGGTGCGCAATACTCGCGGCCCAAGGCGGGCGGCATGGAAACCAGCGCCCTTGGCCTGATCGACCTCGGCATCGGTAAGTCCGCCCTCGGGCCCGACCAAAAATGCCAGCGTTGCCGGTTTTGCATGACTCACCAACGGCTCTGCCACCGGGTGCAGCACCAGCTTCAACTCGGCTTCAGTCTGCTTCAACCAGTCCGCCAGCAGCAGCGGCGGATGGATCACCGGCACGCGCGAACGCCCGCATTGTTCGCAGGCGCTGATCGCCACCTGGCGCCAGTGCATCAGACGTTTGTCGGCGCGTTCGTCCTTGAGGCGGACTTCGCAGCGATCGCTGAAGATCGGGGTGATTTCGTTGACGCCCAACTCCGTGGCTTTTTGAATCGCCCAGTCCATCCGTTCGCCACGGGACAGGCCCTGGCCAAGGTGAATCTGCAGCGGCGACTCGACTTGCCCGGCGAAGCTTTCATCAATCTGCACGACGATGCGTTTCTTGCCGACCTCAGCCAGCGTCGCGCGAAACTCGTTGCCCGAGCCGTCGAATAATTGCACGGCATCGCCCTCGGCCATGCGCAGCACGCGGCTGATGTAATGGGCCTGGGCTTCGGGCAATTCGTGTTCGCCAGTGCTCAGGGGGGCGTCGATAAAAAAGCGGGACAGTCTCATGCTGGGTCTCGAGCAATTGATTCAGAAATACGTTTGTGGCGGGCGTCTGTGGCGAGGGGATTTAGCGAACGTCGCACCGCCCCGCTGGGCTGCGAAGCGGCCCCAAAAGATGGGACTGCCGCGCAGTCCACGGGGATAAATCCCCTCGCCAAAATAAATCCCCTTAAAACCGGGGGGCTGTGACGGGCTCTAGCCCGGATCACGGAAGCCCGGATGAAAATTTTCCGGCACCGACACACTGACGCCCTCACGGGTGGCAATATCGATCCCTTCGCTAGCCACTTCAGCCAGAAAATCGATCTGCTGCGGCGTGATCACATAAGGCGGCAGGAAATACACCACGCTGCCCAACGGCCGCAGCAAGGCGCCACGCTCCAGTGCATGCTGAAAAACCTTCAGGCCACGGCGTTCCTGCCACGGATAGGCTTCTTTTGTCGCCTTGTCCTTGACCATCTCGATGGCCAGCACCATGCCGGTCTGACGCACTTCCGCCACGTTCGGGTGATCGGCGAGGTGCGCGGTCGAGGTCGCCATGCGCTGGGCAAGGGCCTTGTTGTTTTCGATCACATCGTCTTCTTCGAAGATATCCAGCGTCGCCAACGCCGCCGCGCACGCCAGCGGGTTGCCGGTGTAGCTGTGCGAATGGAGGAAGGCGCGCAGGGTCGGGTAGTCGTCGTAAAACGCGCTGTAGACATCTTCGGTCGTGATACACGCCGCCAGCGGCAAATACCCACCGGTCAGGGCTTTGGACAAACACAGGAAATCGGGGCGAATGCCGGCCTGTTCACAGGCAAACATGGTGCCGGTGCGGCCGAAGCCGACAGCGATTTCATCGTGGATCAAGTGCACCCCGTAACGGTCGCAGGCTTCGCGCAGCAGCTTCAGATATACCGGATGATACATGCGCATGCCGCCGGCGCCCTGGATCAACGGTTCGACAATCACCGCCGCCACTGTGTCGTGATTCTCGGCCAGGGTCTGTTCCATCACGGCGAACAGGTTGCGCGAGTGTTCTTCCCAGCTCATGCCTTGTGGGCGCAAATAGCAATCGGGGCTTGGCACCTTGATCGTATCGAGCAGCAACGCTTTATAGGTTTCGGTGAACAGCGGCACGTCGCCTACCGACATCGCCGCCATGGTTTCGCCGTGGTAACTGTTGGTCAGCGTGACGAAGCGCTTCTTGTTCGGCTGGCCGCGATTGAGCCAGTAGTGAAAGCTCATTTTCAGCGCGACTTCGATGCAGGACGAACCGTTATCGGCGTAGAAGCACCGGGTCAGGCCCTCTGGTGTCATCTTCACCAGACGCTCGGACAGTTCGATCACCGGCTGATGGCTGAAACCGGCGAGGATCACGTGCTCCAGTTGATCGACCTGATCCTTGATACGCTGGTTGATCCGCGGGTTGGCATGGCCGAACACGTTGACCCACCAGGAGCTGACCGCGTCGAGGTAGCGCTTGCCCTCGAAATCTTCAAGCCATACGCCTTCACCGCGTTTGATCGGGATCAGCGGCAGTTGCTCGTGGTCTTTCATCTGGGTGCAGGGATGCCACAGCACCGCGAGGTCGCGTTGCATCCACTGATTGTTCAAGCCCATGTTCTGTCTCCTCGAGGCGATCCGCGCCGGGCGCGGCCATGCAGTCGCGCAAGCCTATGCAATGCGTCGCCCGGGAACAACCTATTGTATTGAACGAACTACTTTGAACAGGCCGATAGACGTTGCTGGCGGCCATTTGATGGCTGACGTATTCTTCGCTGCTCTTGGAGTCGTCTGACTCGCAAAACCGTTATTTCTTACGTTATTTCCGGAGTTCGCTGAATGTCTGCTGCTTGGCTGCGCGCCTGTGCGCTGGTGATATTGGGGCTGTTCAGCGTGTCCGCGCTGGCCAAGGATAAAACAGCCATCGTGATTGGCGGCGGCCTGTCCGGCCTGACAGCCGCTTATGAACTGCAGAACAAAGGCTGGCAGGTGACGTTGCTGGAAGCCAAGCCGAGCCTGGGCGGTCGCTCCGGCATGGCCAGCAGCGAGTGGATCGGCAACGACAAGACGCAACCGGTGCTGAACAAATACGTCTCGACGTTCAAGCTGAGCACCACGCCGGCGCCGGAGTTCGTGCGTACACCCAGCTACCTGATCGACGGCGTGTATTACACCGCTGCCGACCTGGCCACCAAGGAACCGGCGACGGCCGAAGCGCTCAAGCGCTACGAAAAAACCGTCGACGATCTCGCGCGCTCTATCGAGGATCCGCAGAACCCGGCAGCCAACAACACGCTGCATGCGCTGGATCAGATCAACGTCTCCAACTGGCTTGATCGCCTGACCTTGCCTGCCACGGCTCGGCAGCTGATCAATCAGCAGATTCGTACCCGCTATGACGAACCTTCGCGCCTGTCGCTGCTGTATTTCGCACAGCAGGGTCGCGTCTATCAGGGCGTTTCCGACCGTGATTTGCGTGCTTCGCGCCTGCTCGGCGGCAGCCCGGTGCTGGCTCAGGCGTTCGTTAAACAGCTGAAAACCATCAAGACCAGCTCGCCGGTGTCGGCCATCATCCAGTCCAAGGACAGTGTTACGGTCAAAGTCGGCAGCGTCGGCTATCAGGCGGATTACGTGGTAGTAGCGGTACCGTTGCGCGCGCTGAACAAGATCCAGATGACTCCCGCGCTGGATGCCCAGCATCTGGGCGCGATCAAAGGCACCAATTACGGATGGCGTGACCAGGTCCTGTTGAAATTCAAGACGCCGGTGTGGGAAAGCAAGGCGCGCATGTCCGGCGAGATCTACAGCAACACCGGTCTGGGCATGTTGTGGGTAGAACCGGCGCTGAAAGGCGGCGCCAACGTGGTGATCAACCTCTCGGGCGACAACGCGCGGGTGATGCAGGCATTTGGCGACAAGCAGATGGCCGATCAGGTGCTGATTCGCATGCACGCGTTTTATCCACAGGCGCGCGGTTCGTTCACCGGTTACGAAATTCGTCGCTACAGCACCGACCCGTCGATGGGCGGCGCTTACCTGGCCTACGGTCCGGGCCAGATCAGCAAGTACTGGCGCCTGTGGGAGCGCCCGCTGCAACGTGTAGCGTTCGCCGGCGAACACACCGACACCTTGTACCCGGGCACGCTGGAAGGCGCATTGCGCACCGGTCAGCGCGCGGCAATTCAAGTTGAAGACCTGGCAGCCGGCAAGTCGTTTGAGCCGGCGAAGGTGGTGCCTGCGGCGACGGCGGCGGCAGCAGGCGCAGTAGCGGCGAAGAAGGGCAACTTCTTCACGAATCTGTTTGGTGGTTCTTCGGACGAGGACAAGAAGCCAGAGCCAGTGAAGACCGCAGCGCCAGTGGCTCCGGTTGCACCAGCACCTGCGCCAGCACCGGTTCCGGCGCCTGCACCGGTCGAAGCGCCGAAACCTGCAGCGCCGGTGAAAACCGAGCCGGCTAAAAAAGCCCCGGCCAAGGCGCCAGTGAAAAAGCCAGCGGCGAAAACCGAGGCCAAGAAGGCGCCGGCGAAAGCACCGGTGAAGAAGGCAGAGCCGGCGAAAAAGCCAGCGGCCAAACCGGCGGCGACGACTGAGACCAACGCTCAGTAACGTTCAGCCTCACGAAAAGCGCGGCCCTGGGGTCGCGCTTTTTTTTTGCTCGGATTCCAGCCAGAGACATCGAACACGCTGCCTGCACCTATCAAATCTATCGGTCCTACAGGCTCCAGCGCGATATCAGAGGCGTCCCACAGGCGTATCGCAATGGGGCGATTGATAGGGGCCAGCATGGAGTTCTATGTTCTTCAAAAACCTGGAGAGCACCGTGAAGATACTGGCAGCAATAGCGATATTGGTCCCCCTGTATGGATGCGTGGTAGATGAACCTAAGCTGGCTGGTTATTCGGGCACTCAACTGGCTCGCAAATGCCTGCTGGATCCGTACAACTTGATTGCATGCATCCTCCTGCGGTCTTTCATAACTAGCAGGAGGTTTTTGCTCAACGTTGATTCACCGGGCGGGCGTGCATGGCAGCTTCACCCGCCACTCACACATTGCCTTTCCCACTAACATCCAGCCACAAAATCGCCTTTAATCTTTCCTTAACTCCCTTATTTCAGACTCTTGATCGTATTTCTCGATATTTCAAAGCGAAATTTTCCGCTTTAATTCGATAGATAACTCGATAGTCTTGGTCGCAGTTCTCACAGGATTTGGGCAATGCAGCTACGTAACTCTTCTTCGCGCTATGGTTGGGTCAGCATTTTCATGCATTGGGCGGTGGCCTTGGCAGTGTTTGGTTTGTTCGCATCGGGCTTGTGGATGGTCGGTCTCGACTACTACAGCACCTGGCGCAAAGATGCGCCGGAGCTGCACAAAAGCGTCGGTCTGGTGTTGCTGGCCGTGATGATTCTTCGGGTGCTCTGGCGCTTCGTCAGCCCTCCGCCGTCTACGCTGGAAAGCTATAGCCGCATGACGCGCATCGGCGCGAAATTCGGCCATTCCTTTCTGTACCTCGGTCTGTTCGCTGTGATGATTGCCGGTTACCTGATTTCCACCGCAGACGGTGTCGGGATTCCGGTGTTTGGATTGTTTGAAGTACCTGCACTGGTTTCCGGACTACCGGATCAGGCAGACACCGCAGGTTTGATTCATTTCTATCTGGCGTGGGTACTGGTAATTTTTTCCGGGCTCCATGCGTTGGCAGCATTGAAACACCACTTTATCGACCGTGATGCGACCCTGAATCGAATGCTCGGTCGCAAAGCCTGAAGTTCAACCTCGACTCCAAAGGAATAGAAAGCATGTTGAAAAAGACCCTCGCCGCTCTGGCAATCGGTTCCGCGCTGCTGTCCGCAGGTCACGTCATGGCGGCTGACTACATCGTCGACAAGGAAGGCCAGCACGCCTTCGTTGACTTCAAGGTCAGCCACCTGGGCTACAGCTTCATCACCGGTACCTTCAAGGACATCGACGGCAAGTTCAGCTTCGACGCGGCCAAGCCTGAAGACAGCAAAATCGAGTTCAACGTGAACACCGCCAGCGTGTTCACCAACCATGCCGAGCGCGACAAGCACATCGCCAGCGGTGATTTCCTGAACGCGGGCAAATTCGGCAAGGCCACGTTCGTTTCCACCAGCGTCAAGTCCACCGGCAAGAACGCTGCGGGTAAAGACACTGCAGACGTGACTGGCGATCTGACTCTGCTAGGCGTGACCAAGCCAATCGTGGTCAAGGCCACTTTCCTGGGTGAAGGCAAGGATCCATGGGGCGGCTACCGTGCCGGCTTCGAAGGCACCACCAGCATCAAGCGTTCCGATTTCGGCAAGCAGAAAGACCTGGGCGCAGCGTCCGATGCAGTAGAGTTGTACGTTACGTTTGAAGGTGTGAAAGCGAAGTAACTTTCGCGACTGAATCAAAACGCCCCCGGTCTTGCGATCGGGGGCGTTTTTTTGCCTGCCACAAGCCATATGGACGATGAGATCTCCTTGTGGGAGCGGGCTTGCTCGCGAAAGCGCCGGGTCAGCCGTCATCAATGCTGAATGTTCAACCGCTTTCCCGAGCAAGCCCGCTCCCACAATGAATCCAGGTGGGCCGCAGCCTGTGTGAATGGCCGTTTATGAGAAACAAAAATGCCCCGAATCTCGCGATCCGGGGCATTTTTCATGGCGGGGAAAATCAGCGATTGCGGGTCAGCAATGCCGGTTTCTCACCACGTGGACGGCCTGGCAGTTGATCAAGTTGTTCAGGCGTCGGGAAACGATCGGTTTTCGACTCCTTATGAATGATCTTCGGTGCCGGGCCGCGCGGGTTTTGCACCGCTGGCTCTGAAAGGGGCTTGTCGTCACGGGCTGGGCGACGGCTGCGGCCTTCTTCGCGGCGGGCCTGACCGTCACGTGGTGCGCCGTTGCGTGGGCCGCTGCGCTTGGCGGGCGGGGTGCCAGTGCTGGCGCCGTCGCTGCTGCGTGGACCGCTTTGCCGACCCTGTGGCTTGCCGCCGCGTGGAGCACCTGCGCCTGCAGTTGCACCTGCTGCCGTGCCAGGTGCCGGGGCACCCGGACGGCGACCACGGCCTTGGGCCGGTTTGGCTTGCGGAACGTAGTCAACGCGATTACCGAAATTATCGATGTCGTCGTCGAGGAACTCATCCGGGGCGCGATCAGCGGAAGCCGCACGTGGCGCCGGGCGCTGTTGCTCGCGCGCCGGTGTGCCTTCGCGCGGTTTGTGCTCACGCGCCGGACGATCGCCACGGCCAGTGGCAGCAGGTTTTTCCTTGCCGCCCTTGTCCTTGCCTTTGTCCTTGCGACCGCCGCCACCGCCACCGCCGTTCGGACCATCGCCGCGCGGGCCACGTGGATTGCGCGGGTTACGCACATCCGGACGCTCGCGGGCTTCAGGCTTCTCGGCTTCTACAGCGCTGGAGTCGAAACCCATCAGATCGCCATCGGCAATCTTCTGCTTGGTCATGCGCTCGATGCTTTTGAGCAGCTTCTCTTCGTCTGGCGCAACCAGCGAGATCGCTTCGCCCGAACGACCGGCACGGCCGGTACGGCCGATACGGTGAACGTAATCTTCATCGACGTTCGGCAGTTCGAAGTTGACCACGTGTGGCAACTGGTCGATGTCCAGACCACGAGCGGCGATATCGGTCGCCACGAGGATGCGCACTTCACCGGCCTTGAAGTCGGCCAGGGCTTTGGTCCGCGCGTTCTGGCTCTTGTTGCCGTGGATCGCGACGGCGGTCAGGCCGTGTTTGTCCAGGTACTCGGCCAGACGGTTGGCGCCGTGTTTGGTACGAGTGAACACCAGCACCTGTTCCCAGGCGCCTGCGGTGATCAAGTGCGCCAGCAGCGAACGCTTGTGGTTGGCCGGCAGACGGAAAACACGCTGTTCAATGCGCTCGACCGTAGTATTCGGCGGCGTGACTTCAATGCGTTCCGGGTTATGCAGGAGCTTGCCGGCGAGGTCGGTGATGTCTTTGGAGAACGTCGCCGAGAACAGCAGGTTCTGCCGCTTGCTCGGCAGACGGGCCAGCACCTTCTTCACGTCATGGACAAAGCCCATGTCGAGCATGCGGTCGGCTTCGTCCAGCACGAGGATTTCCACGTGGGAAAGGTCAACGCTGCCTTGACCGGCGAGGTCGAGCAGTCGGCCCGGGCAGGCCACCAGCACGTCGACACCACGGGACATGGCCTGAACCTGCGGGTTCATGCCCACGCCGCCGAAGATGCAGGCGCTGACGAATTTCAGGTCACGGGCATAGACCTTGAAGCTTTCGTGTACTTGAGCCGCCAGTTCGCGGGTCGGCGTCAGGACCAGCACGCGGGGTTGGCGTGGACCGTGGCGCTGGGATTTGTCCGGGTGACCGTTGGGGAACAACCGCTCCAGAATCGGAAGGGCGAAGCCGCCGGTTTTACCAGTACCTGTCTGAGCCGCAACCATCAGGTCGCGACCTTGCAACACGGCGGGAATGGCCCGCTGTTGCACCGGAGTAGGCTCGGTGTAGCCCGCCGCCTCGATGGCACGGACTAAAGCCTCGGAGAGACCGAGGGAAGCAAAGGACATGAGTAATCCTGTTTTAGTTAGGGCTTGGCCCAATGGGAGTCTTGCCTGGCGCGAATGGCGTTTAAGAGGAACGCAATCCCGTCCGGTCCTGCTGGGTCACGAAGGCTTGTCTGGAGTGCTCGCGCGGGCTGCAAAGCTGCGCTGTAGCGGGGTCGAGATGCCTTAAACGGTTCCAAGCGTCCGGGCGTGAGCCTGGCGGGAAGGCCGGAGTATAACAGAGCAATCACTGCGCGCCGCTTTCCTGCTGCTCAACGGTTTTTTTCGATGCTGTTCGTCACCTTGGCGGCGTTCGCGCCGGCAGCTGGCCCGGCTTCGTATCGCGCGCTCAGTTCCGCATAGGCGGGCTCACGTTTGAAGCGCTTGAGTTCGGCACCAAAGCGCTGCACCAGCAGGTCCATGCCGGCATTGCGGCGCACTGCCAGAAACTGACTCTGCTGGCTGATGATGGTGGGATTTTCACTGATCTGGTCGCGGATATTCAGTTCGTCGAGCAAGTGCTGGCCGACGCGGCGGTCGGTGATCAGCAAGTCGATACGTCCCCGCACCAGTTTGCCGAAATTGGCTTCATGGCTGGGCGCGGACTCACGGGTGAACAGCGTCGAATTACGAAAGTCATCACTGTAGAGGTAGCCCGGCGAGGTACCGACAGTCAGGCCGCGCAGGTCTTCAAGGGTGCGGAACGGATGAGGGCGCTCGTTGGCGTAGAACATCACGAACTGCACTTCGGACAATGGCTCGCTCGGGTAGAGCAGGGACGCATCGCGCTCGGGGCTGTGGAAAATGTCCAGCGCGCCGTCGGCCTGGCCTTGCTCGAGCATGGACAGACAGCGCTTCCAGGGCAGGAATTGCCAATCCACTTCGATGCCCAGTCGTTTGAAGACGATCGCCGTCGTTTCATAATCCAGGCCCAGTGCTTTGCCGTCTTGTTCATAGACATAGGGGGCCCATGGCTCGGTGACGATGCGCAGTTTCTCGCCCCGGGCAGTTACGCTCAGGCAAGTGAATAGCAGCACGGTGAGTAACTGGGCAATCCAAGGCATGGCTGGAGATTACGACGAGAAACCGCAAAGAGCCAGAATCCGCATGCACAAGCTCTATCTCCGTGTGTTGCTTCACATTTTAAGCAGCGAAAAAGCAAAAAATCGCCGCCTCATTTCACCTTGGGGCCCGTAGGAGCTGTCGAGTAAAACGAGGCTGCGATCTCTTGATCTTGCTTGGTGCTCTCAGCATGAAGCTTGCAGCTGCTTCACCGCGGCAACTGCAAATTATTCCACACCGCCAGACTCGCTTCAGCCTGGTTCAACGTGTAGAAGTGCAACCCGGGAGCGCCGCCCTGCAACAGGCGTTCGCACATTTCGGTGATGACCTGCTCACCAAAACGCTGAATGCTCGCGGTGTCATCGCCGTAAGCTTCCAGCTGCTTGCGGATCCAGCGCGGAATTTCCGCACCGCAGGCATCGGAGAAACGCGCGAGCTTGCTGTAATTGGTGATCGGCATGATCCCCGGCACGATCGGGATGTTCACGCCCAGCGCGCGCACTCGTTCGACAAAATAGAAATAGCTGTCGGCGTTGAAGAAGTACTGAGTGATCGCACTGTCCGCGCCAGCGTTGGCCTTGCGCACGAAGTTGGCCAGATCGTCTTCAAAATTGCGCGCTTGCGGATGCATCTCCGGGTAGGCGGCGACTTCGATGTGGAAATGGTCGGCGGTCTCTTCACGAATGAATTCAACCAGATCATTGGCGTGGCGCATTTCACCGCTGGCCATGCCCATGCCCGAAGGCAGGTCGCCGCGCAGCGCAACAATGCGTTTGATGCCAGCCGATTTGTATTGAGCGAGCAGGTCGCGCAGGTCGGCCTTGCTGTCGCCAACGCAGGACAGATGCGGGGCGGCAGGGACTTTGACTTCGCTTTCAAGCTGCAACACGGTGTTGAGCGTGCGATCGCGGGTCGAACCACCTGCGCCGTAAGTGCAGGAGAAGAAATCGGGGTTGTAGGTGGCCAACTGATGGGCAGTGGCGAGCAGCTTTTCATGCCCAGCGTCGGTCTTCGTAGGGAAGAACTCGAAGCTGTAGCGACGGTCTTGGGACATGGTCATATCCT
This sequence comes from Pseudomonas sp. TMB3-21, assembly GCF_054898145.1. Classification (NCBI taxonomy): domain Bacteria; kingdom Pseudomonadati; phylum Pseudomonadota; class Gammaproteobacteria; order Pseudomonadales; family Pseudomonadaceae; genus Pseudomonas; species Pseudomonas sp. TMB3-21. The sequence goes on from NZ_CM142718.1 coordinate 1,977,853, forward strand.
TGGAAACACGTAAACCTGTTGGGTCGGTTTGTCTGCAATCGCCAGCAAGCCGGCTCCTACAGGTTGTCGGTGTACGTTGAAATTGCGTACACCGCGCAATTGTAGGAGCCGGCTTGCTGGCGATTCAGGCAACGCGGTAAATCAGAATACCGCGATCGCCAGTCAGCCGATCAGTAACGGTAAGCGTGCGGCTTGAACGGGCCTTCGACGGTGACGCCGATGTAATCAGCCTGTTGCTTGGTCAGCTGAGTGACCACGCCGCCGAAACCGCGGACCATTTCCAGGGCCACTTCTTCGTCGAGCTTCTTCGGCAGAACTTCAACGGTCAGGCGCTCGGCTTTCTGGGCTGGCGACAGGTCGGCGTACTTCTGGCCGAACAGGAAGATCTGCGCGAGCACCTGGTTGGCGAACGAACCGTCCATGATGCGGCTCGGGTGACCGGTGGCGTTACCCAGGTTCACCAGGCGGCCTTCAGCCAGCAGAATCAGGTAGTCATCGTTCTGCGCATCGAACGAACCAGGACCGGTGCGGTGGATCTTGTGAACTTGCGGCTTCACTTCTTCCCATGCCCAGTTCTTGCGCATGAAAGCGGTGTCGATTTCGTTGTCGAAGTGGCCGATGTTGCACACCACAGCGCGCTTCTTCAGCGCTTTGAGCATGTTCGAGTCGCACACATTGACGTTGCCGGTGGTGGTCACGATCAGGTCGATCTTGCCCAGCAGCGCTTTGTCGATGCTTGCTTCGGTGCCGTCGTTGATACCGTCGATGAACGGCGAAACCAGTTCAAAACCGTCCATGCAGGCTTGCATGGCGCAGATCGGGTCAACTTCGGACACTTTAACGATCATGCCTTCCTGACGCAGGGACTGAGCGGAGCCCTTGCCCACGTCACCGTAGCCGATGACCAGCGCTTGCTTGCCGGACAGCAGGTGGTCAGTACCGCGCTTGATCGCGTCGTTCAGGCTGTGACGGCAACCGTACTTGTTGTCGTTCTTGCTCTTGGTCACCGAGTCGTTGACGTTGATGGCCGGGATTTTCAGCTCGCCCTTGGCCAGCATGTCCAGCAGGCGGTGAACGCCGGTGGTGGTTTCTTCGGTCACGCCATGAACGCGATCGAGAATGGCCGGGTATTTCTTGTGCAGCAGCTCGGTCAGGTCGCCGCCGTCGTCGAGGATCATGTTGGCATCCCAAGGCGCGCCATCTTTGAGGATGGTTTGCTCCAGGCACCACTCGTACTCTTCTTCGGTTTCGCCTTTCCAGGCGTAAACCGCGATGCCCGCAGCGGCGATGGCAGCAGCGGCCTGGTCTTGAGTCGAGAAAATGTTGCAGGACGACCAACGCACTTCGGCACCCAGGGCAACCAGGGTTTCGATCAGCACGGCGGTCTGAATGGTCATGTGGATGCAGCCGAGGATCTTCGCGCCTTTGAGCGGTTGTTCGGCGGAATACTTGCGACGCAGACCCATCAGGGCCGGCATTTCGGATTCGGCGATGATGGTTTCGCGACGGCCCCAGGCAGCCAGGGACATGTCGGCAACTTTGTAATCGTTAAAATCTGCAGGCGTGATAACAGCGCTCATGAAGAGCCTCCATTCGTATGTATGCGAATGGGCGCCGTTGTGCGTTTAGTGTCTGGCCGTGGCCAGGCAACGCCCCATCCGAGCCTGACAGGTCGAACCTGCTGCAGCGCCCCTCGGACAGGTGGCGGGAAACGGACGTAAGTGAAAATGACCGTTCTGAAACGGTGGCGATTATAGCGGGCTATGCTGATCTTCCAAAGCGTTTCTATCGGTCAATGTCCGAACGGTAATCGAGACCATAGTCGATGCTCAATAGAGCTCTGGTCCGGGCTCTGCCATGATGACCGGCATCAATCGGCAAGACGGTCAGGAGTGAATATGAATTTCCACACCCGCAAATGGGTAAAACCCGAAGACCTCAACCCCAACGGCACGCTGTTCGGTGGCAGTCTGTTGCGCTGGCTCGACGAAGAAGCGGCGATCTACGCCATTGTGCAGCTGGGCAATCAGCGCGTGGTGACCAAGTACATCTCCGAAATCAACTTCGTCAGCGCATCCCGTCAGGGCGACATCATCGAACTGGGCATTACCGCCACCGAGTTCGGTCGCACCTCGATCACCCTGAAATGCGAAGTGCGCAACAAGATCACTCGCAAAAGCATCCTGACGGTGGAGAAAATCGTCTTCGTTAATCTGGGTGAAGACGGCCTGCCGGCACCGCACGGCCGCACCGAGATCAAATACGTCAAAGACCAGTTTGAGGATAAGGCCGAGTAACACGAGTCCGTAGGAGCCGGCTTGCTGGCGAAGGCGTCATCAGCATCACCGCAATAACCGCAATAACCGAGCCCAAGTCGATCGCCAGCAAGCCGGCTCCTACAGAAAGCTCTTTTGTTTTGCGCTCAGTGAACAGCTTCGAACCGCGCGTGTCGTACCTTCATCGCACGCCACCGGTTCCGGAGTTATATGGACACGCAAAAAGACGGCAAGACCCCGAACCTTTCGGCGCAAGAGAAACACGAGGTCGACAAAAATCAGCCACCGCGCGCTGCGGTGCTGCATGAAATTATCCGCAGCCAGGGCGATCAGGAGCTCGAACGCAGCGTCGCCGCCCTGTGGTGGTCGGCCTTGGCTGCCGGTTTGACCATGGGCCTGTCGCTGATGGCGATGGGGCTGCTCAATTCACGGCTGCCGGACGCCGAAGGCTTCAAGGTGATCGCCAGTTTTGGTTACTGCGCAGGCTTTCTTGCGGTGATTCTCGCCCGTCAGCAACTGTTCACAGAGAACACCTTGACGGCCGTACTGCCGGTCATGACCAAACCGACGCTGAACAATTTTGGCCGGTTGATGCGCCTCTGGTCAGTGGTGCTGGTGGGTAACCTTTGCGGCACGATACTGGTCGCTTACGTGATGTTGCACCTGCCGATTTTCGACACCAAGACCGACCTCGCTTTCCTCGAGATCGGCCGCAAGGTCATGGAAAACGATGCAGGCAAAATGTTCGCCAAAGGCATCATTTCCGGCTGGATGATCGCCACCATGGTCTGGATGATCCCGTCCATGGAAAGCGCCAAGATGTGGATTATCGTCCTCATCACCTACCTCATGGCGCTCGGCGATTTCACGCACATCGTGGTGGGTTCGGCGGAAGTGTCGTACCTGGTCTTCGCCGGCGAATTGCCCTGGAAGGATTTCTGGCTGATTTTCGCCGGGCCTACTTTGGCGGGCAATATCATCGGCGGCAGCTTCATCTTTGGCCTGATCAGCCATGCGCAGATTCGCAGTGAGAGTGGGCCGCCGAAGGAATCTGCGGATCAAGTCAAGAAGCCTGATCCGCAGGATCACAAAGCGTAATCAGTGATGCTCGGCCTGCGCCGCTGGCGCAGGCTCATCGCAGGTCACGCGCTTGACCAGCTTGCCAATCGTCAGGCCCTGCAACAGGATCGATGACAACACCACGATGTACGTGATGCTCAGCAACAGGTCTCGCTCCTCCCCCAATGGCAGGGCGAGCGCCAGTGCCACCGAGACACCCCCGCGCAAACCACCCCAGGTCAGAATCCGGATCGTTCCGCGCGGCACCGTGCGCCAGCGTCGCAACAGCAGGATGGCTGGCGCTACGGTCAACAAGCGTGACAGCAGAATGGCGATTGCCAGCAATCCAGCGGCGAAAACGTGCAACCAGTTGAACGGCAGCAGTAACAGCTCCATGCCGATCAGGGCGAACAGCAACGCATTGAGCATGTCGTCGAGCAGCTCCCAGAAACCGTCCAGGTACTTGCGCGTCATGTCGTTCATCGCCAGGTTGCGGCCCAGGTTGCCGATGATCAAACCGGCGACCACCATCGCAATCGGCGCCGATACATGCAGTTCGCTCGCCATGGCCGAGCCGCCGATCACCAGTGCCAGGGTCAGCATGACCTCGATCTGGTGCTGCTCGATGCTCTTGATCATCAGGTACACGAGATAACCGATCACCCCGCCGAACAGCGCGCCGCCAATCGCTTCGTGGGCGAACAGCATGGCCGTGGCGCCGAGGGTCGGAGTTTCACCCAGTTGCGCGATGCCCAGCAAGACGGTGAATACCACGACCGCAGTGCCGTCGTTGAACAGCGACTCACCGACGATGGTGGTTTTCAGCGGCTTGGATGCGTTGGCGGTGCGCAGCACGCCAAGCACGGCAATCGGGTCGGTCGGCGAGATCAAGGCGCCGAACAGCAGGCAGTACAGGAAACTCACGTGCCACCCGAACAGGGCAAAGATGTAATAGGCGAGGCTGCCGATCACGGCGGTCGCGATGAGTACGCCGAACGTCGCCAACAGCCCGATGGGCCAACGGTAGCTGCGCAAATCGTTGAGATTGACGTGCAGGGCGCCGGCAAACAGCAGGAACGACAGCATCCAGTTCATCAGCAGATCACCGAAGTCGATCTGGCCGATCAGCTGTTGAACACGTTCTTCCAGGCCGGGGTAGCCGAGCAGGCTCAGGCCTTGCAGCAACAAGGAAAACATCAGTGCAGTGACCATCACACCGATGGTCGGCGGCAGGCCGATGAAGCGGAAATTCACGTAAGTGAGGAGGGTGGTGAGGCAGATAAACGCAGCGACAAGCTCAAGCATCCGGGGTCCTTGGATGGGAGGTGGGTAGGAGGATTGTGTTTGGGCAGTTGAACCGCGTCAGCTTCATCGCGAGCAGGCTCGCTCCCACAGTGGATATTCGGTGGATGCACCATCGGGTGGCTACGCGAAACCCTGTGGGAGCGAGCTCTCACAGTGGATCTCCGGTGGATGCAGAACCCTGTGGGAGCCAGCCTGCTGGCGATTGCGGTGGCAGCCGTAACGTGAAGATTCAGCCGGTCACATTGACCGCAGCAGCACCGCGACGTTGCAGGTAAATGAACAGAAGCGCTGTCAGCACCGTCAAGCCGCTGACCAGTGCGCCCGTCCAGGGCAGGTCGGAAAGGTCGGCGCCGCTGGCGACCACGAGGCCGCCAATCCATGCACCCGCCGCGTTGCCGAGATTGAATGCGCTCTGGTTCAGCGTTGAACCGAGGTTGGGTGCTTCATGCGCCTGATCGATGATCAGCAATTGCAGAATCGGGCACAGCGCGAAGGCAAAGATCCCCCACAACACCAGCGTGATTGCGGCGGGGATGGCCGAGTGACTGGTCTGCGTAAACGCCGCCAATACGACTGCCGTCGCCAGCGCCATGCCCACCAGCGAAGGCAGCAAGCGACTGTCGGCCAGGCGTCCGCCGAGCATGCTGCCAGCGGTCAAGCCAACGCCGAACAACAGCAGCATGATCGTCACGCCGTGGGGGCTGACGCCGGTGATGTCCTGCAGAATCGGCGCGATATAAGTGAAGACGCTGAACAGACTGGTCGAGGCCAGCACGCTCATGCCCAGCGCCAACAGGACATTAACCTTGCCCAGCACTTTGAATTCGCTGGCGAGGTTGGCCTTGTCCATGGCGATGTCCTTGGGCAGCCAGAGCCATTGCGCGATGGCCGCGATCACCCCGATCACTGACACCGCCCAGAACGTCGAGCGCCAGCCGGCGTATTGCCCGAGTGCGGTGCCCAGCGGTACGCCGAGCACGTTGGCCAAGGTCAGGCCGGTGAACATCATGGCAATCGCTTGGGCCCGCTTGTTCGGCGCAACCAGGCCGGCGGCCACCACCGATCCGATGCCGAAGAACGCCCCGTGGCACAACGCAGTCACCACGCGGGCGGCCATCAGCGTGGCGTAGTTGGGCGCCAGCGCGCAAAGAATATTGCCAAGGATGAACATCAACGTCATGCCCAGCAGCGTGGCTTTGCGCGGCATGTTGGCGGTGCCGATCGCGAGGATCGGTGCGCCAAACACCACGCCCAGGGCGTAGCCGGTGATCAGCAGGCCGGCGTCGGGAATGCTCACGGCAAGGTCGCGGGCGACATCGGGCAACAGGCCCATGATGACGAATTCTGTGGTGCCGATACCGAAGGCGGCTACGGCGAGGGCAAATAAAGCGAGTGGCATGCGCAAGGTCTCTGTCGGTAGTCTTGACGCTTTGATCAGGCATACGCATGCCAGTGACCGCTCTCGACGAGAACGGACAAAGACAGGAATTATTGGAATTAGTCTGTGCGCAACTGAATGCGGCGTGGTCGCGTGCAGTATAAACAGCTGCTGACATATCGCGAACCAATTATGCATCCACTGCGCTGTAGGAGCCGGCTTGCTGGCGATGGCGATTTCAGAGACGCCATCGCCAGCAAGCCGGCTCCTACAGCGCAAGGTGGCAAAACAATAAGGAGTTTGCCGTGCTTGCGACGGCGTTGGTGTTGGTGGCGGCGCTGTTGCACGCGGCGTGGAATACCCTGATTAAATTCAGCGCCGAACGGCTGCTGGTGGTGGCGTGCATGGACAGCGTGGCGCTGCTCGTGGTCGGCGTGGCACTGCCATTCGTGGCATTACCGCCTATTGAAATCTGGCCGTGGATTCTCGCTTCGGCGGCGTTCGAGTTGCTCTACCGCTACCTGTTGATCCAGGCCTATCGCGTCGGCGATCTCGGTCTGGTGTATCCGTTGATGCGCGGTTTATCGCCGCTGGTGGTGCTGGCCTTGACGCTGATCTTTGCCGGCGAAGTGCTGACCAATCAGCAAATATTCGGAATTCTGCTGATCCCGTTCGGCATGCTCTGCCTGCTGTGGCAGGGCGGTGGAGGCGCACGCTTGCCGTGGACAATGTTGCCAGTGGTGGCGCTGATCGGCCTGTGCATCGGCTGCTACACCTACATCGACGGCCAGGCTCTGCGGCGTTGGTCGCACCCGCTGGACTACCTGGTCTGGGTCACGTTGCTCAGCGCCTGGCCATTCCCGTTACTGGCGTGGGTGCGCAAGCGGCCGGCGTTCAAGGTGTTCTGGCGCGAGCAATGGCGCCTGGGGCTGGCGGTCGGGTTTTGCGTATTGTTCAGCTACGCTCTGGTGTTGTGGGCCATGCAACTGGGCTCGATTGCCGAAGCGGCGGCGTTACGCGAGATTAGTGTCATTCTGGTCGTGCTGTTCGGCATGCGTTACTTGAAAGAACCTTTCGGCAGACCGCGGCTCTTAGCCTGTGGACTGGTATTGATCGGCATATTGGTGATGAAGTTTTGACTGGCTCAGCGTCGACGAAGTCTCGACGCTCGACAACTTGAAGAAGGGATTGCTCTATGACGGTAGCTCTGTGGTGCATTTTGATCGCGATTTTCCTGCCTTATGTGTGCACGGTCGTGGCCAAGATCAGTGGAGGTTTCAGGATCAAGGACAACCATGATCCACGGGATTTCATGGAATCGCTGAACGGTCTGGGTCGACGCGCGCACGCCGCGCAATTGAACAGTTTTGAAGTGACCCCGGCATTTGCTGCGGCGGTGATCGTTGCGCACCTGGCGGGCAACGCGGAGCTGGTGACGATCAATGTGCTGTCGGTGGTGTTTATCACCAGCCGCTTGCTCTACATCATTTGCTATCTGGCGGATTGGGCGATCTTGCGCTCGTTGGTGTGGTTTGTGGGGATGGGGTTGATTGTGAGTTTGTTTGTGGTGTCTGCCTGAGATATCTGCGCTGTTAGTGACGACCCCTTCGCGAGCAAGCCCGCTCCCACAGGTATTGCGCAAATCCTGTGGGAGCGGACTTACTCGCGAAAGCTATCGATCAAACGCTGCAGCACTCAAGGCTTGGCTTTCACCGCATCCGCCACCTGAGGCACTTGCGGTAACGCCGCGCCTTTAGGCCACAGCATCCAGATCTGCCCCTGCTGTTTCATGTCGCCGGCCAACTGACCGGCCGCCTCACCGGTACCCCAGAACAAGTCTGCACGAACCTCGCCGGCAATCGCGCCGCCCGTGTCCTGAGCCGCCACCGGTCGTACCAGCGCGGTGCCATCCGGTTTGGTCGTGGACAGCCACAACAGACTGCCCAGTGGTATCACCTTGCGATCCACTGCAGCGCTATATCCCGCAGTCAGCGGCACGTTCAATGAGCCGCGAGGGCCTTCGTTGCTATCAGGGTTTTGCGTGAAAAACACGTAGCTCGGATTGCTGCCGAGCAATTCGGGGATGCGCGATGGATTGGCCTTGGCCCAGTCGCTGATCGCGCCCATGGTCACGTCTTCTTTCTTCAATTCGCCTTGCTCGATCAGCCAGCGGCCGATTGGCCGATAGGGGTGGCCATTCTGATCCGCGTAGGCGATGCGCAACTGCCGGCCACTGTCGAGCTGGACTCGGCCAGAACCCTGAATCTGCAGAAACTGCAGGTTCATCGGGTCGGTCAACCACGCAACCACGGGCGCCTTGACGCCTTTGGTTCCGATTGTTGCCGCGTCGTCGTAAGGTTTGAGCACGCGGCCTTCGAGTCGCCCGCGCAGGCGTTTGCCTTTCAGCTCCGGGTAGAGGCTGTCCAGTGAGACAATGATCATGTCTTCCGGCACCCCGTACACCGGAATATTGGCGACGCTGGTCTGAGTCAGGCTGCCGGGGTAAACCGGCTCGTAGTAACCGGTGATCAAGCCGTTGGGGTTGTCCTTGGCGGCGCGCAAACCGTAGACATCGAGGTTCTGTTTGAGAAAGCCTCGAATGTCGTTGGCGGTCTGCGGCACATTGGCGGCGGCTGCACAGGTGGCGCCCCAGACCGGGTCGGCCTTGAGTCGTGTGCAGGCGCTGCGCCACGAACCGAAGCCGGCAACCAGGTCGGCGTCGGTCACCGCTGGCAGAGCCTCCCAAGTGGCGCTGGCATAGGTCGCCAAGGCGTGGGTTTTTGGTTTTTCGGGATCGCCACCGGTGCAGCCTGCGAGCACGGCCACCATCGGGAAAGTCCAGGCCAGGCTGGGGCGCCATGCCTTGAAACGGCTGTTCATGGAGTGATTCCTTAGTCGGTCGTGTGAGTGCTCCATGCGCTCAGACAACCCGTAATGATAATAGGGCTATTGGTGTTTGCCGGTGACGCGAGGATACTGGCGGCCGTTTCCGTGACCAGAAGCCACCATGACTTTTAAAAGAATGTCCGTTGTATTGCTGGCCTGCCTGACGCTGTCTGCGTGCGGTGGTGTCGACCCCAATTCGCCGCTGGGACAGCGCAAAGCGATCTTCAAGCAGATGCTCAAAACAGGGGAAGACCTTGGCGGGATGTTGCGTGGGCGCATTGCGTTTGACGGTGCAAAATTCGCCGACGGCGCGGTGAAGCTTGATGCGTTGTCCCATGAGCCGTGGAAACATTTTCCACAGGTTCGCGAGGAAGATCACACCAGCGCCACCGATGATGTCTGGAAGAAACAGGCGCGCTTTCAGGAAATGGCCCGCAATCTTGAGGCGGCCACCGGTGAACTGGTGATCGCCAGCAAGGTGCAGCCTTACAAGGTCAGCAACCTGGGGCCTGCGGTGCAGAAAGTCGAAGATGCCTGTAGTGCGTGCCATAAAGAGTTTCGCGATCATTGATAGGCGATACATTCCGGTGGCGAGGGGGTTTAGAGAAACGTCCCACTGCTCCGTTGGGCGGCGAAGCAGCCCTAGAGCGTGGCTCTTCTGCAGGCCGCTCTCCCGGGTACGACCGCTGCGTTGCTGACGGGGGCAAGCCCCCTCGCCACATAAGCCCGTCGCTCACACCGGGGTTTACTTATCCAGTTCGTCGAGTGCTTTCTGCAATTCCTTGCGCGACTCGGCGAGTTTGTCTTTGCGTTTGTTGATCCGCTCCGGATCGCCTTTCTTCATCGCTTTGTCGAGGTCTGCCTGACGTTCGCTGACTTCGTGCTTGGCGTCGAGCACCTTGTTTTCACGTTCTTTCTTCAACGAAGCGTCGGTGCAATGGGCGGTGACTTCGCTCAGCGCCTTTTCCAGGCCTGCTTGCTGCTCGGTGTTGCCGTGGGATTTGGCCTGCTCGATCTGAGTGACGATGGTCTGCTTCTTGGCGGCGCAACCGGTGACGGCCGGGGCTTCTTCAGCGGCCATTAATGGAGTGGCCAGCGCGCTGCAAAGGGTCAACAGGGCAAGCGGTGAAAATCGTTTCATAAAAACTCCACGTGAAAGGCAGTCGGATCGCTTTGGGATGGGCTGTTTGAGCTCATCGACAGCAATGGGTTCCCGGTTGGTCGGCGTCGGCGGCGGTTAAAACCCGGCGACCCCGGCCACTCTTAATGTTTCGCTCAACGCCACAACCTGCGGGTCGCGGAAAAATGCACTCAACTGTGCTGCGCGTCCCGGGCCGATGCCGGCCTCGGCTTGCCACTGCTCGCTTGATCGCTGCGCCAGTGTCTGCCAAGAATCAGCCAGTGCCGCCTGACCGGTCGGAGGCAAACCCAAGGCGCGGAGCCACTGCGCAAACGGGCGTTGTCGAGCATCGTTGAAGCTGTTCAAGAGGCGGGCACTGCTGCGCTCGCCGAAGCCATCAATGGTAGCAAGCTCTTGAGCATCGAGGGCCAACCAATCAAGCAGGCCGTTCAGGCGGCCTGTTTCTAAAAGTTTCTCCCAGGTGCCCGGTCCGACATGAGGCAAGGCTAGCCCCTTCTTGCCGCTAAGCCAGGTCAATCGCGCGAGGAATTGGCTTTCGCAGCCGGGCGTGGGTTGCCAGCAGCTCAATGCATGGAAATCGGCCGCCGAAGGTGCGGCCAGGTCGGGGCGTTCGGCGGCTCGCAGCACCACGCCGTCGAGCCTTGGGATGGTCAGGCCCGCCAGACTGATGGAAACCTGATCGCCCGGGCGAACATCCAGTTCCGCCCAGCGTTGCAGCGAGCTGACGCTGACGCGTTTGATCTGTCGGTCGTCCAGCGTGAGCGGTTTGAGTTCGAGCACCGGGGTGATGCGGCCGGTGCGGCCGACCTTGAAATTGACCTTACGCACCTCGGCCAGCGCCTGAGCGTACGGGTATTTCCAGGCGACCGCCCAGTAAGGCGCTTTTGCCTGCCAGCGTTCGGCAGACGGTCGCTGGCTCTGACGCAGGACGATGCCGTCGGTGGCGAAGGGCAGGGCCGAGCGATACCAGTGATCACGCCAGTGCTCGGCGTCGGCAAACCGGCTAATCGGTTGAGCGTATTGGGCAGTGTTGGCGAAACCCAATTCGACCAGCGCCGCTGCGCGTGCGGGCAAGCTCGCCGGGCCCTGCGGCCAGTCCCACGCAAACAAGCCGACGCCGTCCGCCTGCTCCGGCGGCAACACTTTGCGTGCCATCAACCCGGCTACGGTAGAGCGCGCGTTGAGACTTCCGCTTCGGACTTGCACATGGTCGCTCAGGCGCCAGTAGAGCTCGCCTTGCACCAGCAAATCTGTGGATTGAGACAGGGTTTGCGGAATTGCCGCGATCTGCCGCGCCGACGCGGTCCAGTCCTGGCCATTGACGCCATCGCCGCGACTTATCGCCTGATGCAGCACACCGTCGCGATAGATCAGCGTCACCGCCACGCCGTCGATTTTCGGCTGGACCCAGACATCGCTACGATCACGCAGCCAGTCTTTGACGGCGCGAACATCGCGCAACTTGTCCAGGCCGGTGTGAGCGATGGGGTGCGCAACGGTGCCGCCGGCGGTGCGCAAGGGATCGCTGAAGTGTTCCATGTTGAAACATCGACGCCATTCGCTCAGCCGCGCGCGAGATTGATCGTAGAGTTCATCGGCAATCGGGGGCTGACCATCGCGATGGTAGCTGTCGTCCCAGCGGTTGATTTGCTGCTGGAGTACGTCGATTTCATGAGTGGCGCGGGATGCGGCCCAGTCAGGGCATTCGTCAGGATTGGCGTTGGCAGTCGACACAGTGAAGGCCAGCAGTACGAGAAACAGGTATGGCAGCATCGAGAGCATCCTTGCTCAGTGGGATGCTTGAAGGTTAGTCAGGATTTTCTACCCGGCGCGGCAGGTGTTTTGCCTGGTGTTTCCAAGCGCGAAAATCAAACGGTCGCCCGATCGCGGGCAATAAAAAACCCCACACGGCGAACCGTGCAGGGTTTTGTGTACCGCCCGGAAAAATTACAAGCCGGCAGCGGAACGCAGAGCGTCGGCGCGGTCGGTTTTTTCCCAGGTGAACGTGGTGAACGTATCGTCGCCAACGGTCTTGGTTGCCGGGGTGCGACCGAAGTGGCCGTACGCTGCGGTTTCCTGGTACATCGGGTGTAGCAGGTCGAGCATGGTGGTGATTGCGTAGGGACGCAGGTCGAACACTTCGCGAACCAGTTTGACGATTTTGTCGTCGCTGATCTTGCCGGTGCCGAAGGTGTTCAGCGAGATCGACGTAGGCTGAGCCACACCGATCGCATAGGAAACCTGAATCTCGCAACGCTCGGCCAGGCCGGCCGCGACGATGTTCTTGGCCACGTAACGACCGGCGTAGGCAGCGGAACGGTCAACCTTCGATGGATCCTTGCCGGAGAACGCGCCGCCACCGTGACGGGCCATGCCGCCGTAGCTGTCGACGATGATCTTGCGTCCGGTCAGACCGCAGTCGCCCACCGGGCCGCCGATGATGAACTGGCCAGTCGGGTTGATGTGGAACTGGGTGTCCTTGGACAGCAGCTCGGCAGGCAGCACGTGCTTGACGATCAGTTCCATTACGCCTTCGCGCAGGTCTTTGTACGACACGTCCGGGTTGTGCTGGGTCGACAGAACCACGGCGTCGATACCGACAACCTTGCCGCCTTCGTAACGGCACGTCACTTGCGACTTGGCGTCCGGGCGCAGCCATGGCAGCAGGCCGGATTTACGCGCTTCTGCCTGGCGCTGCACCAACTGGTGCGAGAAGGTGATCGGTGCTGGCATCAGCACGTCGGTTTCGTTGCTGGCGTAGCCGAACATCAGGCCCTGGTCACCGGCGCCCTGATCTTCAGGCTTGGCGCGGTCGACACCCTGGTTGATGTCAGGGGATTGCTTGCCGATGATGTTCATCACGCCGCACGTCGCGCCGTCGAAGCCGACGTCGGAGCTGTTATAGCCGATGTCGAGAATCACATTACGCACGATCTCTTCCAGGTCGACCCAGGCCGACGTGGTGACTTCACCCGCGATGATTGCCACGCCGGTTTTCACCAAAGTCTCGCACGCCACGCGGGCGAACTTGTCTTCGGCAATGATGGCGTCCAGCACCGCATCGGAAATCTGGTCGGCGATTTTGTCCGGGTGCCCTTCGGACACGGACTCGGAGGTGAAGAGGGAGTATTCGCTCATCTCGATTTTTTCCTGAATTTACCGATGGTGAGTGTCGCCAGCCGGTCGCTGAAAATGGCGGACCTGGATCTGGAAACCATTACGTAAGCCTACATAGAGGCTTTCCCCGGGAACGAGTCCCGCAGCGGTGGCCCAACGGGCCAAATCGTCCTGTTCAAACCCCAACCACAGATCACCGCAGGCCTCCCTGGCCCAACTCTGGTTGTGGCTACATAACTCTGTCACGAGCAGGCTACCGCCCGGTTGCAGCAAAGTGGCCATGTGCTTGAGCGCTTCGGCCGGTGCGGCGAAATGGTGCAGCACCATATTCAGAACGACGCAATCGGCCTGAAGATTAACCCCGTTCAATGCATCGGCCAGTTGCAGGCTGACGTTAGCCAGCGCTTGCCGATCGCAGACCTGACGCGCCAGCTCAAGCATCGCCGGGCTGTTGTCCAGCGCAGTGACATGGCGGAAGCGGCGCGCCAGTTCCGGCAGAAATGCGCCGTCGCCCGGGCCGACTTCGATGGCCGTCGCGCCGTCGCCGAAACTCAGCTTGTCGAGCAATGCCACCACGCTGTCGCGGTACTGCGGCAGGCCGGCGATCAAGTCCTGCTGGGCGCGAAATTTCTCGGCGACCCGTGAGAAAAAGTCCTGGCTGGCCGCTGCGCGCTGGCCATGCACCTGACCGATCCGCGACTGCACATCGGTCGGCAGGGTCAGGTTGTCCACTTCGTCGAGCAACGCGGCGTGCAGTTTGCCGCCGAGCAAATCGGTGTGGGGCAGGGCGCGGCGGTAGAAAATTGCATTGCCTTCCCGGCGCGTCGCCACCAGATCGGCCTGGGCCAACACCTTGAGGTGATGACTCATGCCGGATTGGCCGATGGCGAAAATCTGCGCCAGTTCCAGCACGCCGAACGAGTCGTTGGCCAGCGCGCGCAATACATTCAGCCGCAGAGGATCGCCGCCGGCCTTACACAGGGCCGCCAGCTCATCGCAATCGTCATGTTGAATGGAAGGCACGCGTAAATTCATAAGGCCGGCAGTCTAGTCACGGGTCGGGAGCATCGCAAGAGCAATATCAAAAAGTTTTGATATTGCTCGATAGGTGGCACTTCCCGACCTTCGGTTTACCCTTCAAACGAACAGCGGAAAGGTTTCACCTGTCGAAACCTTCGTTATGCATGGGAAAAACGCTTCCATATGACTATCCGTCATTGCCCCGAGGCGGGTCGGTGAGGGAAAATGCTCGCCTTTTTTCCGTTTCGTATTATTCACTCTTGATTCAGAATCCCCAGGAGAACAGCGATGCCAAGCCGTCGTGAGCGTGCCAACGCCATTCGTGCCCTCAGCATGGATGCCGTGCAAAAAGCCAACAGCGGCCATCCGGGTGCCCCTATGGGTATGGCGGATATCGCCGAAGTACTTTGGCGTGACTACCTCAAGCACAACCCGAGCAATCCTTCGTTCGCCGACCGTGACCGCTTCGTGCTGTCCAACGGTCACGGTTCGATGCTGATCTATTCCCTGCTGCACCTGACCGGTTACGACCTGTCGATCGAAGACCTGAAAAACTTCCGTCAGCTGCACAGCCGTACCCCGGGTCACCCGGAATTCAGCTACACCCCGGGTGTTGAAACCACCACCGGTCCACTGGGCCAAGGCCTGGCCAACGCCGTGGGTTTCGCCCTGGCAGAGAAAGTCCTGGCGGGTCAATTCAACCGTCCTGGCCACAATATTGTCGGCCACCACACCTACGTGTTCCTGGGTGATGGCTGCATGATGGAAGGCATTTCCCACGAAGTCGGCTCGCTGGCCGGTACGCTGGGTCTGGGCAAACTGATCGCTTTCTACGATGACAACGGCATTTCCATCGACGGCGAAGTCGAAGGCTGGTTCACCGATGACACGCCGAAGCGTTTCGAAGCCTACAACTGGCAGGTGATCCGCAACGTCGACGGTCACGACCCGGAAGAAATCAAGACCGCCATCGAAACAGCGCGCAAAAGCGAGCAGCCGACGCTGATCTGCTGCAAGACCACCATCGGTTTCGGTTCGCCGAACAAGCAAGGTAAAGAAGACTGCCACGGCGCTCCGTTGGGTGACGCGGAAATCGCCCTGACCCGCGCAGCACTGAAGTGGAATCATGGCCCGTTCGAAATCCCGGCCGATATTTACGCTGAGTGGGATGCCAAGGAAGCCGGTCTCGCGGCCGAAGCCGAGTGGGATCAGCGTTTCGCTGCCTACTCCGCCGCATTCCCTGAGCTGGCCAACGAATTGGTGCGTCGTCTGAGCGGTGAGCTGCCGGCTGACTTCGCTGAAAAAGCTTCGGCATATATTGCTGAAATCGCGGCCAAAGGCGAAACCATTGCCAGCCGCAAAGCCAGCCAGAACGCGCTGAACGCCTACGGCCCGTTGTTGCCGGAACTGCTCGGTGGTTCGGCTGACCTGGCCGGTTCCAACCTGACCTTGTGGAGTGGCTGCAAAGGCGTCACTGCTGAAGACGCCAGCGGCAACTACATGTACTACGGCGTGCGCGAATTCGGCATGAGCGCAATCATGAACGGCGTCGCCTTGCACGGCGGTCTGGTGCCTTACGGCGCGACCTTCCTGATGTTCATGGAATACGCGCGCAACGCGGTACGCATGGCTTCGCTGATGAAGAAGCGCGTGGTGTTCGTCTACACCCACGACTCCATCGGTCTTGGCGAAGACGGTCCGACTCACCAGCCGGTCGAGCAACTGACCAGCCTGCGCAGCACGCCGAACCTCGACACTTGGCGCCCAGCCGATGCCGTTGAATCGGCGGTCTGCTGGAAGCTGGCGATCGAGCGCAAGGACGGCCCTTCGGCGCTGATCTTCTCGCGTCAGAACCTGCAGCATCAGGAGCGTGACGCCGGCCAGATCGCCGACATCGCCCGTGGCGGTTACGTGTTGAAGGATTGCGTGGGCGAGCCTGAGCTGATCCTGATCTCCACCGGTTCGGAAGTCGGTCTGGCGGTTCAGGCGTATGACAAGCTGACTGCACAAGGTCGCAATGTGCGCGTTGTTTCGATGCCTTGCACCAGCGTGTTCGATGCGCAGGACGCCGGTTACAAGCAAGCGGTTCTGCCGTTGCAGGTCAGCGCCCGTATTGCCATCGAAGCCGCGCATGCGGACTACTGGTACAAATACGTGGGCCTGGAAGGCCGCGTGATCGGCATGACCTCTTACGGCGAGTCGGCGCCTGCGCCAGCCTTGTTTGAAGAGTTTGGTTTTACCCTGGAAAACATCCTGGGTCAGGCTGAAGAGCTGCTGGAAGACTAAGGCACAATTTGTGTAGCCGCTGCCGAAGGCTGCGTCCGGCCGCGACGCGGTCGTTGAATCAGACACTACGTTCACGTTGAAGAACGCGTTGTCAGATTCACGACCGCTTCGCGGCCGGACGCAGGCTGCGCCAGCTGCTACAAGGTTGTGTTGTTAACAAGAATTTCGTCTGCCCGCGTCTATCGAGAACCCCATGCCTCAACCGCGTCCTTACAAAGTTGCACTCAACGGCTATGGCCGCATTGGTCGTTGCGTCTTGCGTGCGTTGTTCGAGCGAGGCGAGAAGGCCGGGTTTGAAATTGTCGCAATCAACGATCTGGCAGACATGGCCAGCATTGAATACCTGACACGCTTCGACTCCACGCACGGGCGTTTTCCCGGTGAAGTGCGAGTGGACGGCGATTGTCTGCATATTAATGGCGATTGCGTGAAGGTCCTGCGCAGTGCCACCCCCGAAGGAATAGATTGGGCGTCGCTGGGGATCGACCTGGTGCTGGAGTGCTCCGGTGCCTGGCACACCCGTCAAGACGGCCAGCGCTTTCTCGACGCCGGCGCACCTCGAGTGTTGTTTTCCCAACCTATGGCCAGCGAGTCGGATGTCGACGCTACCATCGTCTACGGCGTCAATCAGGATTGCCTGAGCGGCGACGAGCTGCTGGTATCCAACGCGTCCTGCACCACCAATTGCGGCGTGCCGCTGTTGCGCCTGCTGGACCAGGCCATAGGTCTGGAGTATGTATCGATCACCACCATTCACTCGGCAATGAACGATCAGCCGGTGATCGACGCTTATCACCACGAAGACCTGCGCCGCACCCGTTCGGCGTTCCAGTCGGTGATTCCTGTGTCCACTGGTCTGGCGCGTGGTATCGAACGCTTGCTGCCGGAACTTGCTGGCCGAATTCAGGCCAAAGCCGTGCGAGTGCCGACGGTAAACGTGTCTTGTCTCGACATCACGATGCAGACCGTGAGCGACACCGACGCCACCGAGGTCAACCGGATTCTGCGCGAGGCTGCCACCAGTGGCCCGCTCAAAGGCCTGCTGGCCTACACCGAGCTGCCTCACGCAAGCTGTGATTTCAACCACGACCCACATTCGGCAATCGTCGATGCCAGTCAGACCCGCGTTTCCGGCCCACGGCTGGTGAACATCCTGGCCTGGTTCGACAACGAATGGGGTTTTGCCAACCGAATGCTGGACGTTGCAGAACATTATCTGCAAACAGCGATCAACAAACCTGCTCTCTAAATCAGCTACCAGGAAATGCGACCCATGACCGTGTTGAAGATGACCGACCTCGATCTGCAAGGTAAGCGCGTACTGATTCGCGAAGACCTCAACGTCCCAGTCAAGGACGGTGTAGTCACCAGCGATGCGCGGATCCTGGCTTCGCTGCCGACCATCAGGCTGGCCCTGGAAAAAGGCGCGGCGGTGATGGTCTGCTCGCACCTCGGCCGCCCGACCGAAGGCGAGTTTTCCGCCGAAAACAGCCTCAAGCCGGTAGCCGACTACCTGAGCAAGGCCTTGGGCCGTGAAGTGCCGTTGGTGGCCGATTACCTGGAAGGCGTCGAGGTCAAGGCCGGCGACATCGTCCTGTTCGAAAACGTGCGCTTCAACAAGGGCGAGAAAAAGAACGCTGACGAATTGGCGCAGCAATACGCCGCACTGTGCGACGTGTTCGTGATGGACGCTTTCGGCACCGCTCACCGCGCCGAGGGCTCGACCCACGGCGTGGCCAAGTTCGCCAAAGTCGCCGCCGCAGGCCCGTTGCTTGCCGCTGAGCTGGACGCACTGGGCAAGGCGCTGGGTTCGCCGGCGCAGCCAATGGCCGCCATCGTTGCCGGCTCCAAAGTCTCGACCAAACTGGACGTGCTGAACAGCCTGAGCCAGATCTGCAATCAACTGATTGTTGGTGGCGGCATCGCCAACACCTTCCTCGCAGCGGCCGGTCACCCGGTCGGCAAATCCCTGTACGAACCGGACCTGCTCGACACCGCGCGTGAAATCGCGGCCAAGGTCAGCGTGCCTTTGCCGGTGGATGTTGTCGTTGCTAAGGAATTCGCGGAAAGCGCCACTGCCACCGTCAAGCTGATCGCTGATGTAGCAGAAGACGACATGATTCTGGACATCGGTCCGCAGACTGCTGCGAATTTCGCCGAACTGCTTAAATCATCCAAAACCATTCTGTGGAACGGCCCGGTCGGCGTGTTCGAATTCGATCAGTTCGGCAACGGCACCAAAGTGCTGGCCCAGGCGATCGCTGAAAGCCCGGCGTTTTCCATTGCAGGCGGCGGCGACACCCTGGCCGCTATTGATAAATATGGCGTTGCTGACCGGATCTCCTACATTTCTACCGGTGGTGGTGCTTTCCTCGAATTCGTCGAAGGCAAAGTGCTGCCGGCCGTCGAAGTCCTCGAAAGCCGGGCCAAGGGCTGAAGTTGTGGTATTGGCCAGGCAAAGGAGTGTTCACATGGTCAGGCTGCTAGCGTTGTTGATCGTCGCCGGTTCGCTGACGGCCTGC
The DNA here is from genome assembly GCF_054898145.1 of Pseudomonas sp. TMB3-21. NCBI lineage: Bacteria > Pseudomonadati > Pseudomonadota > Gammaproteobacteria > Pseudomonadales > Pseudomonadaceae > Pseudomonas > Pseudomonas sp. TMB3-21. The sequence goes on from NZ_CM142718.1 coordinate 1,996,843, forward strand.
GGGAGTAACCCGAAAGCCGCAGCGCAACCGGCGCCGCAAACCTTGGAAAAGGGCTGCTACCAGGCTGACTGGCAGGCGGAAACCAACCCGGTGATCAACAAGCGCTCAGGGCCGGACGGCCTGGAGAAATACGAAACACTGACACCCGCCAAGGAACATGGCTGTCCTTGACGGGTCTGACTCCTTACTCAGGGCTGGCGGCATGTTTCGTCGGCCGAGGAACACGGATGAAAGGTTTTATCGCCATTACGGCGTTGGCCCTGCTGGCAGGTTGCTCCAGTTTCAACCTGTTCAAACCGGCCGAACCCACGGACAGCTGGACCACCTGGACCTGCGACAGTCAGGCCAAAGTGTTATGGCGTTACGTCAATGAAAGCCGCGAAGAAGTAGACGTCCGCCTCGGCGGGGCCGATCAGGTTTATCGCCTGAAGCAAGAGCCCGGCGCGTCGGGTGCGCTATATAGCAGTGACATGCTGGCGTTTCACATCAAAGGTGAGGAAGGCCTGGTTTACTGGGTCGCCACCAATGATTTGATTGGCCGCGGTTGTAAAGCGCAGTAATTGACACACCACAGACCCAATGTGGGAGCGGGCCTGTGTGGCGAGGGGGCTTTTGTGGCTAGGGGCTTTTGTGGTGAGGGGGCTTGCCCCCGTTGGAGCGCGAAGCGCTCCCCAAACCAGTCACCGCGGTACATCAGCGACACCGCAACATCTGCTTTGCGACTGCTGCGCAGCCGAACGGGGGCAAGCCCCCTCACCACAAGGTTTCAGCGTCACAAGACAAGGTTTAAGCGTTACAGGGATTTGGCAACACCCAATTCGCAGCACGGGCCAACCCCCGATCTGCAATAACTTGAATAGCCACCGCCGCTCCGGCAGGCTGACACGATTAACGACCCAAACCGGGAGAGACACGCACAATGGCACTTATCAGCATGCGCCAGATGCTGGACCACGCAGCCGAATTCGGCTACGGCGTTCCAGCCTTCAACGTCAACAACCTTGAGCAGATGCGCGCCATCATGGAAGCCGCTGACAAGACTGACTCCCCGGTGATCGTCCAGGCTTCGGCCGGTGCTCGCAAATACGCCGGTGCGCCGTTCCTGCGTCACCTGATCCTCGCAGCAATCGAAGAATTCCCGCATATCCCGGTGTGCATGCACCAGGACCACGGCACCAGCCCTGACGTCTGCCAGCGCTCCATTCAGCTGGGCTTCAGCTCGGTGATGATGGACGGTTCCCTCGGCGAAGACGGCAAGACCCCGACCGACTACGACTACAACGTCCGTGTCACTCAGCAGACTGTAGCCATGGCTCACGCCTGCGGCGTTTCGGTTGAAGGTGAGCTGGGCTGCCTGGGTTCGCTGGAAACCGGCATGGCCGGTGAAGAAGACGGCATCGGCGCTGAAGGCGTCCTGGATCACAGCCAGATGCTGACCGACCCGGAAGAAGCCGCTGATTTCGTCAAGCGCACCCAGGTCGATGCGTTGGCAATCGCCATCGGTACCAGCCACGGCGCCTACAAATTCACCAAGCCACCTACCGGCGACGTGTTGGCCATCGACCGCATCAAAGAAATCCACAAGCGCATTCCGAACACCCACCTGGTGATGCACGGTTCGTCTTCGGTTCCGCAAGAGTGGCTGGCGATCATCAACCAGTACGGCGGCGACATCAAAGAAACCTACGGCGTGCCGGTTGAAGAAATCGTCGAAGGCATCAAGCACGGCGTGCGCAAGGTCAACATCGACACCGACCTGCGCCTGGCCTCCACCGGTGCGATGCGTCGCCTGATGGCCACCAACCCGAGCGAATTCGACCCGCGTAAATTCTTCGGCGCGACCGTGACTGCGATGCGTGATGTCTGTATCGCGCGTTATGAAGCCTTCGGTACCGCCGGCAACGCTTCGAAGATCAAACCGATCTCGCTGGAAGCGATGTATCAGCGTTATCTGAAAGGTGAGTTGAACGCTAAGGTCAACTAAGCCTTCTGCGTTAAACCCTAGAAAAACCCGCAGGAATGCGGGTTTTTTATTGGCTGAAAAAAGGCGCCGCTCTGTAGCAGCTGTCGAGCCTACGAGCCTGCGTCCAGCCGCGAAGCAGTCGTTAAAATCACACACCCCATCCATGCGAAAGGAGCGATGGCGAGGACTTCGTCTTCGAACGCAGCCTCGCAGGCTCGGCAGCTGCTACAGGGATTTGGCGTTACTTATCGTGATCAATATCCAGCTTGCTGAACATCACCTTCCCGCCTTCGCTGGTATATCCGGAGTTATCCTGCACATACACACCCGCCTTGAAATACAACGGTTTGACGCGCCATTTCTCGCTGATGTTGGTATCCCACTGATAGCCCGCCGCACTGATGCCCAGTGCGCCGCCCGGACTCAGGTGAATAAGATAGGAAAATTCCTGATGGAGTTTTACGCCAGTCGCGACAGTGATGACCCGACCCTCGTCGTCATCGGGGCGCATGCGCACTTTAGCGACAATATCGCCAGTGTCCGAACTGGTATCGTATTGATATTCAACCTTCACCATCGGCTTATGGCTTTGAAAAGCGTGGATCTGGCCGATGACAATCTTGCCAGAACTGGGAACCTGCTTAACTGCCAGCGTTGCTCGAAGAAAATTGTCAGCGTCGGGGTAGTACCAGTTTCGCAAGGTGCCGTTGCTGTAGGTTTCGCGCAATTCCGTGCGGGCATATTTAGCGTTTTCGGTGCGGGTGCCTGTCACCGGAGACCAGAAAAACAGCGTTCCGGTATTTGAATGGAAGTATTGATCCTTGAATCCCTTCACCAGTTTCGTGGTCTCGACAGTGTAGGGAGGGCTACCGACAGGAACGCTCAGATTCCAGGTTGCAAGATCGATCATAGACAAAAGCTTCCACAGATTTTTACGGCACGCACGTTCCAGAAGCTCTGGCGCGCGCCTTGGGGGCAATCCTTATAATCGTAGAAGTTCAATTTGTTAATGCGTAATTGACAAACGGGTGACGTCAATATCCTGTTAAAAGGCCATCTCTCGCGGTTTTAGCGGCCTGTAGCAGTGACCGTTAGTCGGCCAGCGAAGTTAATGGTTAAATGCTGGCGTACTGACACCTTCTGCTTTGACGGATCCCGGTCTAGAGTGGAGGCTTCGTATTTGTCCGGTTTGTCTGAAAAACCGGCCTGACGCCCCGACAAGAGAAGCAGCATGGAATGCGCGCAAATCACGCCAGCTGAAGGCGGCTCTACCTTACTGATCGTCGACGACTACCCTGAAAACCTGGTCAGCATGCGCGCATTGCTGGAGCGCCAGGACTGGCAGGTCATCACGGCTGGCTCCGGTTTCGAAGCCCTCAGTCTGCTGCTTGAATACGATATCGACCTGGTTCTGCTGGATGTGCAGATGCCTGGCATGGACGGTTTTGAAGTAGCGCGGTTGATGCGTGGGAGCCAGCGCACCCGCCTTACCCCGATCATTTTTCTGACCGCCAACGAACAGTCGCAGGACGCCGTGATCAAGGGTTACGCGAGTGGCGCGGTTGATTACCTGTTCAAACCGTTCAACCCGCAAATCCTCAAACCTAAAGTCCAGGCCTTGCTGGAGCACCAGCGTAACCGCCGGGCGCTGCAGCGTCTGAGCCATGATCTGGAAGTCGCGCGCGCGTTTAATGCCTCGGTATTGGATAACGCCGCCGAAGGTATTCTGGTCGTCGGCGAAGACGGTCTGATTCGCTTTGCCAACCCGGCCATGTCGCGGCTGCTCAATGCCACGCAGCAGGAATTGCAGGGCACTGTTTTTTTGAATTATCTGCAAAAGCCGCATGTGCCGGTCTGGGCAGACTCGGACCTGCTCAAGGGCTTCAGAGGCGGCGAAACCTTGCGACTGCACGACGCGCTGTTGCGCACGGCGTGTGGTCAGCAGGTGCCGGTAGCGCTGTCCTGCGCACCGTTGCCCAGCCCGCAACAGGCGATGGTGGTGACCGTGCTCGACATGTCAGTGGTGCGCCATCTGCATCAGCAACTGGAGGTCCAGGCCGTCACCGACCCGTTGACCGGGTTGCTCAATCGCCGTGGTTTTTACCAGACCGTGGAGAACCTGCTGCAGCGCGACGAGCGCACGGACAGCGGCTGGGTATTGCTGTATCTCGACCTGGACGGGTTCAAACGGGTCAATGATTCCCTCGGTCATGATGCTGGCGACCGCGTGTTGCGCTGGGTGTCGGAGCAGCTCAAGGCCTGCCTGCGCCCGTTCGACATACTGGCGCGCATTGGCGGTGACGAGTTCACCGCGTTGCTGGACCTGGAAGCGCCCGAACAGGCGGCGAAGATTGCAGAGCAGCTGATTGAACGCGTATCGATCTGTCAGCAGATCGATGGCCTGGACATCGCCCTCGGTGCGAGTATCGGTATCGCGATCTTTCCCGACTGCGGTGCTGATCTGGACGGGTTGATGCGCGCATCCGACATCGCCATGTATGAGGCCAAGCGTGCAGGTCGTCAGCAGTATCGCTTCTACGATCACGACATGAATGGCCGCGCGCGCTCGCGGCTGATGCTCGAGGAAAGCGTGCGCGCCGCTATCGAGAACCGCGATTTCAGCCTGGTGTATCAGCCGCAGGTGGCAATCGACAGCGGGCAAATCCGAGGGTTCGAAGCACTCTTGCGCTGGCAGCACCCCAGCGTTGGCGATGTTCCGCCCGGGCTGTTTTTACCGCTGCTGGAGGAAGCGCGGCTGATCAGCCGGTTGGGCAGCTGGATCTATCATCATGGCGCCGAACAACGCAAAGCCTGGGAACCTGTGTTTGCAGACGAGCTGGTGCTGGCGGTCAGCTTGAGCGGTACGCAATTCGGCATGCCCAATCTGGTCACCGAGTTGCGCCAGGTGCTGGAGCGTCATGACTTGCAAGCGCGTCATCTGGAGGTCGAGATCACAGAAGAGGCCTTGATGCAGCACCCGGAAGAGACCCGCAAACAGATGCGACTGCTGCGCAATCTGGGGGTGCGGGTGGCGCTGGACGACTTCGGTTCGGGGCCTTGCTCGCTGTCATTGTTGCGGGATATTGAGCTGGATACGGTCAAGCTTGACCGGCACTTGATCGCCCGGTTGCCCGAGTCCAGGCGAGACGCCGCGCTGGTGCAGCATGTGATCGACCTCTGTCAGCAATTCGACATTCTGGTCATTGCTGAAGGCGTGGAAACGCTCGCGCAATACGAGTGGCTGCGTGCCAACGGCTGTGGCTTCGTGCAAGGCTTTTTGGTGGCAAAGCCGCTGGTCGCCGAAGACGCGGGCGACTTTGTGCAGCCTTTCGACTGGAGCGCGTTACCCCGCTGAATTCGCTACACTGGCGGCCTTTTCGAAGCTGATGCTGTCCGCCCCACTATGACTGCGCTGAAATACCTCCAGGCTTATCCTGTCGATTTGCAGGACCAGGTGCGCTGGCTGATCACTGAAGGTCGGCTGGGCGACTACTTGAGCCAGCGCTATCCCGACAAGCACGACGTGCAGAGCGACAAAGCGCTGTACGCCTACGCGCTGGATTTGAAACAGGAATACCTGAGAAATGCCCCGGCGATCGACAAGGTGTTATTCGACAACCGCCTCGACCTGACCCACCGCGCCCTCGGCCTGCACACCACGATTTCGCGCGTGCAGGGCGGCAAGCTCAAGGCAAAGAAGGAAATCCGCGTGGCGGCGCTGTTCAAGGACGCACCCGCGGCGTTTCTGAAAATGATCGTGGTGCATGAACTGGCGCACTTTAAGGAATCGGACCACAACAAGGCCTTCTACAAACTTTGCGAACACATGTTGCCGGGTTATCACCAGGTGGAGTTCGATCTGCGCGTCTACCTGACGTGGCGGGACATGCCGGCGATCCCAAACGCGTAGGAGCTAGCGCAGGCTGCGATCTTTTGATTTTCAAACACCCGGAGCGCATGGATGGACGTCAGCAAGACCAAAAGCAGTTTCTATCGCCGTCTTTACGTGGCGTATCTGATCGACAGTGGCGTTGCGAGCAGCGTTCCTGCCCTGACCGAAGTGACCGGCATGCCCCGTCGCACGGCCCAGGACACCATTGCAGCGTTGGCGGATCTGGACATTGTGTGCGAGTTCGAGCAGGAAGAGGGCGCTCGCAACCATGCCGGTCGCTATCGGATTCGCGAGTGGGGAGCGATCGACAAGGGCTGGATCGAGGGTAATTTGCGGCAGATCAAAGCGGTGCTGGAATATCCCTGACCTGCGCGGTTCAGCATTTGAGGAAAGGGCCTTACAGCCGACGCATGCCGATGTGCGGAATGTCATCCTCCAGGTATTCCTCACCCGCCACGACAAATCCGTAGCGCCCGTAATACCCCTGCAGGTGCGCCTGAGCTGAAAGATAGATCGACACGTCCGGCCAGTGCTTGTCAGCCTGTTTCAGCGCCTGCGCCATCAGCTCGTGCCCAAGCCCGGTGCCGCGCGCCTGCGGGGCGATGATCACCCGGCCGATCACCACGTCGCCGCCCTGCAGCTCTGGATCCAGCAAGCGCAGATACGCCACCAGCCTGTCCTCATCCCACGCCATCAGATGGCAGGTGTCACCTGCCAGGTCCTGGCCGTCCACGTCCTGATAACAGCATTTCTGCTCGACGACGAAGACTTCGACGCGCAACTGCAGAATTGCGTACAGCTGCTCTTTGCCCAGATCAGTGTGGTGTTTGCAGACCCAATCGATTGTCATTTTTGCATTCCTTGATCAACTCGCCCCGATACTAAGCGCACCGGCGGAAGATGTCTGTATGGCGAATAAATCTGTGACAAAGGCCAAAATGCCATCATTCATTTCGCGCGCGCTCGTATTCTTTGTGTAATCTGGAATGCAGCGCTGTGCAATGGCGTCGATGAGCTAGTGTTAGTACCTGGGTTTTGCCGGTACGGGGCCTTGGAGTTTTGGCTGAAACACACCGGGCCTCCCGCCCGTTAAGGATTTCTGGCATGCCGCGATTGCATCGAGCGTTGGCCTTGATCGGTTTGCTGTTGCTGACCCACGCGGCAGCCGCGCAAAAACTGCGTCTGGTCGCCGACGCCTGGCCCCCCTTTACCGACGCCACGCTGATCAACGGCGGGTTGGCGACTGACATCGTCAGCACCGCACTGGCCCGAGCTGGCTATGCCAGCGAGTTCCAGCAGGTCCCCTGGGCGCGAGCGTTATTGGGTGTGGGCGAGGGGCGCTACGACGTCCTGGTCAACGCCTGGTACGCCGAGGATCGCACCCGACTCGGCCAGTTTTCCGGTGAATACCTGGTTAACCGCGTGCGCTTTCTCAAGCGCAAAGACGCGCCGATCGAATACAACAACTTGCAGCAATTGCACACTTACCCAATTGCGGTGGTGCGCGGTTATGCCTATTCGTCAGCCTTCGACGAAGACACGGTGCTACAGAAAGTCCCGGTGCACAGTTTCGCCATGGCGGTGCGCATGCTTGCGGCCGATCGGGTCAAGCTGACGCTGGAAGATGAATTTGTGGCGCGTTATTACTTGTCGCGGGAATCGGCCAAAGTGCGTAGCTCCGTTGAGTTTCTGCCCAAGCCGTTGAGTGAGAATAGCCTGCATATTCTGGTCAGCCTGAAGCACCCCAAGCATGCGGAAATCGTCTCGAATTTTGACCGCGAAATTGCCAAGATGAAGGCAGATGGAAGTTATGAGCGCCTGCTGAAGCGGCACGGGATGTGAAGAACCCGCGATAGGGCCCGCTAACACAGCGCGCCTCTCAAACCTTGCGCGTATCCTTGATCAAATGCGCCGCCAGCGTGCGTAGCGGCCCCAACTGCCGGCAAATCAACGCCAGCTGCGTCTGCACCAGTCGCTGCCCTTCGTCGATCTCGTCCGGCATTTGCTCCAGCTCATTGGCCAGCGCCTCTTCGTCGTCGCTTTGAATCGCGATGGGCGTCTTGCTCGCCAATCCTTGTGCGATTTCATCGATACTCGCGGCCAGTCTCACCCCCGCGCCGTCAATCAAATGCTCGCGCACATCAGGCGGCAGCGGGGTTTCGCGATGCGCGCCCAGCCCCGACAGATAACTCAGCAGCGTGTGCGACAGCACCAGAAAGCGGAAGCCGACATCGGCTTCCTTACGGAAATGCCCGGGCTCCATCAGCATGTTGGCCAGTGTGGTCGACAGCGCCGCGTCGGCATTGTGTGCGTTACGCCGGGCGAGACGATAGGCGAGGTCGTCGCTCTTGCCCGCAGCGTATTGCTGCATGATCTGGCGCAGGTAAATGCTGTTGCAGGTCAGGGTATTGGCCAGCACCTTGTTCAGGCGTCGGCCCTGCCAGTCCGGCAAAAACAGGAACACCGCGAGGCCGGCAATCAGGCTGCCCAGTAACGTATCGAACAGCCGTGGCAGGAACAGGCCATAACCGTCGCCCACCTGATTGAAACAGAACAGCACCATCAAGGTGATCGCGGCGGTGGCCAGTGTGTAGCGGGTGGTGCGGTTGGTGAAGAACACTACCCCGGCGGCGATGGCGAAGCACGATTGCACCAGAGGATTGGGGAACAGATCAAACAGTGCCCAGGCCACGGTCAGGCCGATCGCGGTGCCGATAATCCGTTGGCCGAGTTTGCGGCGGGTGGCGCCGTAGTTCGGCTGACACACGAACAGCGTGGTGAGAATGATCCAGTAACCCTGCGACGGGTGGATCAAATGCACCATGCCGTAGCCAACACTCAGCGCCAGGGGCAGGCGCAGTGCGTGGCGGAACAGCAACGACGTCGGCGTCAGCTGCGTGCGCAAGCGAATCCAGACATCCTTGAGGCTGCGCGGCGACCGGTCGAGCAGGCTGCTGTCGGTAGCATCGGCGAGGGCGTCGGGGTTGCTGGCGTCGCTGAGCAGCCGATCCAGCGTGCCAAGGTTGGCCGCCAGCGCCCGCAGTGATCGCAGCAACCCGCGCCAGGCCGGGTTGCTCTGGATGCGCAAGTGTTCGAGGGAGGCGTGCAAGTCGCCCAGTGCTTCGGCGAAGCTGGCGTCGTAGACGAACGGCTGGCGCATCTGGATCGATTCCGCCAGCGCTCGGCAGGCTTTGCCTTGCTGGCGCAGCAGGCGCTGACAGCGGAACAGTACGTCGCTATGGAAGAACGCTTCCGCCAGCGCGTTATAGGGATAGTGCGAGGAGCTGGCGCGCTCGTGGATGTCTTGCGCGAGGAAGTACAGTTTGAGGTAGCGGCTGACTTTCGAGCCGGGCCGACCGTTGCCGACACGGTGCAGGATGATTTCCTTGGCCGCATTCAACGCCGCGACTACACGGCCGTTCTGCTGAGCAAGTTCCAGCCGTCGCGCTTCCACGTCCATCTGCCGGATCGGCTCGAACAGCGAAGACTTCAACTTCAGGTACAAACCCAGTTCACGGAACAGCCGCGCCAGACTTTGCTGCACCGGCTGGTTGGAGAAGAGCGCCTGCCACAGCACTGACAACAGGCCGTACCAGGCGGCGCCGGCCACCAGCAGCATCGGCTCATGCCAGAAATCGGTGACCGGACCGCCGCGCTGGTCAACGCCGATCATGGTGTAGACCGAGAGGATGAGGGTGGCCGAGGCGATCGCGCCATAGCGTTCGCCTAACGCGCCGAGCATGGTCAGACCGAAACTGGCGAGGGCGAGGGCGATGACAAAAATGATCGGGTAGGGGAACAGCAATTCGACGGACAGGGCGGCAATGGTGAAACACACCAGCGTCACGGCCAGCGAATTGAGGCGGCCCTGCCAACTGTCGTCGGTCTCGGCCAGGGCGCTGGCGATGATCCCGAGGAACAACGGGATCAACAGGCGCATTTCGTCCTGATACCAGCACAGCGCCATGCTGCCGGTCAGCGCAATGAACACCCGCACGCTGTAACTGAATTTATCCAGTGCCCAGAGGCGACGCAGAGACTGTTGGAAAGAGGTCGATGACATGAAGTGCGAAGGCCTTCCGAGGCAATGGCGCTAAATTGAGCCAGTAATGACGCCGACGCAATGGCGGCGATCACATCTGACAGCAAAATCTGTTCCTTCGCCGCGCAATCGCTTCCGGCATTTGAATTGCGATCCCTTGTAGGAGCTGTCGAGTGAAACGAGGCTGCGATCTTTTGATCTTGTTTTTTGAAAGGCAGAACCAAAAGATCGCAGCCTCGTTTCACTCGGCAGCTCCTACACAGCTTCTACCGCGTCGGTCAGACGTACTGCGCAGCCGCATAACCCGAGGCCCAGGCCCATTGAAAGTTGAATCCGCCCAGATGCCCGGTGACGTCGAGTACTTCACCGATAAAATAAAGCCCCGGGCTTTTCAGCGATTCCATGGTCTTGGACGACACTTCGCGCGTGTCGACCCCGCCCAGCGTTACTTCTGCCGTGCGATAGCCTTCGGTCCCGGCCGGCACGACTTTCCAGCTCGCCAGTTTTTCCGCGATGTCGGCGATTTCGGCGTGGGTGTACTGCTTCATCGGTTTGGAGACGAACCAGTTATCGGCCAGCAGGTTGGCCATCTTCTTGGTGAAGATTTCCCCCAGCAAGGTTTTCAGTTCGCTGTTCGGGCGTTCGGCTTGCTGCTGTTGCAGCCAGGCCGGGACGTCATGATCCGGCAGCAGATTGATCTCCACAGGATCGCCCGACTCCCAGAACGACGAAATCTGCAGGATCGCCGGTCCGCTGAGGCCTCGGTGGGTGAACAAAATGTTCTCGCGAAAACTCTGTTCGTTACAGCTCACCAGACAATCCACCGAAGTCCCGGACAGCTCTGTGCACAGCTCTTTGAGCTGATCGGTGATGGTGAACGGCACCAGACCGGCACGGGTCGCCAGCAGTTCGTGGCCGAACTGTTTAGCGACCTGATAACCGAACCCGGTGGCGCCCAGGGTCGGAATCGACAGACCGCCCGTGGCGATCACCAGGGATTCGCAGGTGATTTGATCGAGGGTGGTTTGCAGCAGATAGCCGCTGTCCATTTTCTCGATGTGCTGGATCGATGTGTCCAGGTGCAGGCTGACGCCGACCTGTTCGCACTCGTTGAGCAGCATCTCGAGGATGTCGCTGGATTTGTTATCGCAAAACAGCTGGCCGAGTTTTTTCTCGTGGTAGGGCACGCCGTGCTTGGCGACCATGCCGATGAAATCCCACTGGGTGTAACGCGCCAGTGCGGATTTGCAGAAGTGCTCGTTGTGCGAGAGAAAATTGCCAGGTTCGGTGTACATGTTGGTGAAGTTGCAGCGACCACCGCCCGACATCAGTATTTTCTTGCCGGCCTTGTTGGCATGGTCGAGCAGCAACACCTTGCGCCCGCGCCCGGCGGCGGTCAGCGCACACATTAACCCTGCGGCGCCAGCGCCAATGATCACGACTTCGGAAGAGCGCAAAACGGTGTCCTCGAGTTTCGTTGGCAGGCTTGGGAGCGCTATTTTGTGGCGAGGGAGCTTGCTCCCGCTCGAGTGCGAAGCACTCGCAAAAGGTGCTGCCACATGCTTGATGGGAGCACCGCGATTGCAGTTTCGGGTCTGCTACGCAGACCAGCGGGAGCAAGCTCCCTCGCCACAGGTATCAACCACAGTCAGAGGATACGCACGCGCAGCGAGCGGCCTTTGATCTTGCCGTCGTTCAGGCGCTGCACGGCCTGTTTGGCAACTCCGCGCTCCACGGCCACGTAGGCCTGGAAATCGAAAATCGCGATCTTGCCGACCTGAGCGCCCGGGATGCCGGCGTCACCGGTCAATGCACCGAGAATGTCGCCCGGACGCACTTTGTCTTTACGACCGGCGCCAATCACCAGCGTGCTCATCACCGGCAGCAGCGGTGCGCCGCCTTGGGATTTGAGGTTGTCCAGCTGATCCCAGCTCAACGGCGACTTCTGCAGTTGCTCGATGGCTTGGGCGCGGTGCGCTTCGGACGGTGCGACCAGGCTGATCGCGATGCCTTTCTCGCCGGCACGACCGGTACGGCCGACCCGGTGAATGTGGATTTCCGAGTCCCGGGCCAGTTCGACGTTGATCACCATGTCCAGCGCATCGATGTCCAGACCGCGCGCGGCGACGTCGGTGGCCACCAGCACCGAGGTGCTGCGGTTGGCAAACATCGCCAGCACCTGATCGCGATCGCGCTGTTCCAGATCGCCGTGCAGGCCGACGGCAGAAATGCCTTTGGAGGTCAGGTGATCGACGGTTTCCTGAACCTGCTGCTTGGTGAAGCAGAACGCCACGGTGGACGCCGGACGGTGATGGGCGAGCACCTTGACCACTGCGTCCATACGCTCTTCAGGGGAGATTTCGTAGAAGCGCTGTTCGATCTGCGTGTCGTCGTGGAACGCCTCGGCTTTGACGATCTGCGGGTTGCGCATGAACTTCGAGGCCAGTTGCTTGATGCCCACCGGGTACGTGGCGGAGAACAGCAGGGTCTGCCGACGCTCCGGGCACTGCGCGATGATTTCCTCGATGGAATCGTAGAAACCCATGTCGAGCATGCGGTCGGCTTCGTCGAGGATCAGCGTGTTCAGGCCGTGCAGTATCAGCGAACCCTTGCGCAGGTGCTGCTGAATGCGGCCCGGAGTGCCGACGATGATGTGCGCGCCATGTTCCAGCGAGCCGATCTGCGGACCGAATGACACGCCGCCGCACAAGGTCAGGACCTTGATGTTGTCTTCGGCGCGAGCCAGACGACGGATTTCCTTGGCGACCTGGTCGGCCAGTTCGCGGGTCGGGCAAATGACCAGCGCCTGGCAACCGAAGAAGCGCGGATTGATCGGGTTCAGCAGGCCGATACCGAAGGCAGCCGTCTTGCCGCTGCCGGTCTTGGCCTGAGCGATCAGATCCATCCCTTTGAGGATCACCGGCAAGCTTTGCGCCTGGATCGGCGTCATCTGGGCATAACCGAGGGAGTCGAGGTTAGCCAGCATGGCGGCGGACAGCGGCAAAGTATTAAAAGCGGTGGCGATGGTGGTCACGGGACTGGCCTGCAAAACAAAATGTCGCGCAGTGTATCAGTCCCGCGCTGCTCACCTGCAAATTATGGACGAGCAGTCGTAGCCGCCGACGTGTAGCAGCTGCCGAGGCACGAGGCTGCGTCGGGCTGCGAAGCGGCCCCCGAGGGCGGTCCTGCGGACACGCAACGCAGCCTTCGTTCCTCGGCAGCTGCTACAGGTCAGTGTTCGATATGTTCTTCCGGACGCCTGACGCGCCGTCCGTCTTCCTTCGACAGCTGCGAAAAGATCGTCGCCGCCAGCATCGCCATGATGCCGACCGTCACGAACGTGAGCTGGAACGCGCCCAGCACCGTGTCCACGCCATCATTACCGACTTGCGCCGTGAAGCCGCCGAGCAGGGCGCCGGCACAGGCGACGCCAAGACTCAGCGACAATTGCGCCACCACCGACAAAAGGCTGTTGCCGCTGCTGGCGCTGGCGTCATCGAGGTCGATCAGTGTCACGGTGTTCATCGCGGTGAACTGCAAGGAGTTGATCGCGCCGAGCACCGCCAGCATGCCCAGCAATAGCCAATAAGGCGTTTGCGCACTGACCAGGCCCATGCTCGCCAGCATAATGCCCAATGCCAGCGTGTTGCCGGTCAGCACAATGCGGTAACCGAAACGCTCGATCAGCGGGCGCGCCACCGACTTGGCGACCATCGCCGCAGCGGCCAGCGGCAACATGCTCATGCCGGCCTGAGAAGGCGAGTAACCGAGCGCCACTTGCAGCAGCAACGGCACCAGAAACGGCAACGCGCCGCTGCCCAGTCGCGCGAACAGGTTACCGAGGATGCCGACGGCAAATGTCCGGGTCTTGAACAGCGACGGCGCAAACAAGGGATTGTCGATGTGCCCGGCGCGCAGCCAATATGCGGCCAGGCACGCCATACCGGCGAACAGCAGCAACATTACCCGCAAGTGCGGCAGATGCAATTCACCGAGGCCTTCCATGGCGACAGTGATCAACACCATCGCCGCGCCGAACAGCAGGAAACCGATGCCGTCGAAACGGGTGCGTTCCGTGCCGCGCAAGTCGGGAATGAATTTCCACACGGCGTAACAGCCGATCACGCCCACCGGCAGGTTGAGCAGAAAGATCCAGTGCCACGACAGGTATTCAACCATCCAGCCGCCGGTCGTCGGCCCCAGCAATGGGCCGAGCAGACCGGGGATGGTGATGAAACCCATGATCCGCACCAGCTCCGAACGCGGATACGCACGTAGCACCACCAGCCGCCCGACCGGCAGCATCAGTGCGCCGCCCAGGCCTTGAATCACCCGGGCGCCAATCAGCATGCCGAGGCTGCTCGACAACGCGCACAGCAGCGAGCCAATACTGAACAACAGAATGGCACTGAAGAAGATTTTCCTGGTGCCGAAGCGGTCGGCGATCCAGCCCGAGGCGGGGATCAGCAAGGCGACTGTGAGCATGTAGGCGATGATCACGCCCTGCATGCGCAGCGGGTCTTCGGCGAGGTCGCGGGCCATGGCCGGCAGGGCCGTGTTGAGAATGGTGCCGTCCAACGATTGCATGAAAAACGCAATGGCGACCACCCACGGAATCCAGCGCGCGGTGACGGGGTCGAGCGGCAGGCGATTGGGCATGGGACCTCTTGTCAGTGTGAAAATCCAAGGTCTGCAGAACGACGACAGGTGTTTACAGCGTTAGGGTCAGCTTGCTGATCAACGCACCCGGCAGCAACGCCGACGCCGTTGCCCGCTGACTGTAGGTGCTGGCCGATAGCAACAATTCGCGCTGTTCGGTCAACGCCTCCAGCTGAGAACCGAGCAAACTGAACGCACTGTCATCAAAACGCATGGTGCTGACCGGTGCCTGAATCTCGCCATTCTCGACCCAGAAGGTCGCAAAGCGGGTCATGCCGGTCATACGCGCGGCCGGTTGATCCGAGTAGTTCAAGTACCACAGATTGCTGATGTACAGCCCGGTTCCCAATTGTTTGAGAATCTCTGCATCGGCCAACGTCCCCGCGGCCATGTTCAAGGCGCTCGGCATCTCGCCCGCGCCGGCACCGTTGGCGGTCAGGCCGTATTCGGCCGCACTGCGTGAACTGACCATCTGCGCACCGGCCTGACCCTTGACGATCAGTCCAAGATCACTGCGCGGATAGCCTTCGCCGGAAAACGCCGGGCTTAACGAATCGCTGACTTTCTCATCCAGCGACAGCAAGGAACTGAAAGCACTTTCACCCGCATACAGCTTCTGTAATGCGCTGCTCTTGCTGGCAATGGCCTGCGCGGAAAATCCGCCCCAGCTCAGCATGCCCATGATTTCTTCCATCGCCGCCGGCGCCAGGTACGCGCGGTACTGCCCAGGCGCCAACGTACGCAGTGGCCGACCGAGGAATTCGAGCTGTTCGCGGGCCTGCTCAAAGCGCCGGGCAAAACCTTCACTGCTCCAGTCATGCCCGGCGTAACTGGCTTTCACCGCCTGGCCGTTTTCGTGAAACAGGCTGAAGTCGAAATTGAAACTATTCGCCTGATGCCAGCCGAACGCGCCCGAAGAACTGGCGAAACCACGGCTGATCGGCCCTGCGGCGTAGAACCCGACCAGGTCCAGACCCTCGGCGGCCTGAGCGATCTCAGCGACCACCTGTTCGGTATCGGGCAGCGGAACATTCTGCACATTCTTGCTCTGCCAGCCGTTGTGATTGAGCAGCAGGTAGGGATCCGCCGGCAACAGCGGCAAGGTTTCGCGCAGTTGCTGCAGACCTTCGGCCAGCCGTTGAAGGTCGACCTCGGCATCGCCCGACAGCGTGATATCGAGGTCAGCGTGACGTCCGTTGTTGATCAGTTTGAAGCCGACGCTCGCTTGCTGAACCTGCCCCGCCTGACGGACCTTGGCGTGGTTGAAGCGCACGAAGGCGGATGATTCGGCGGCGTAGCTGAGGGTAAATTGTTCCGGTTCGCGGATCGCGTCCCGCAACCAGTTGACCAGCGCCTTGAACGATTCGGCCTGACTTTTCACAACACTCATCAGGCATCTCCTCCAAACACATCCACATGGCTGAACACGCAGGCCGGCGACGCATGGCCCACGCGGATCACTTGGTTTGGCTCGCCCTTGCCGCAGTTCGGCGTGCCCAGAACCCTGAACGTGCTGGCGTCGCCGACCGCGCTGAGACTTTTCCAGAAGTGCGCGGAAATCGCCCGGTAGTTCGGATTTTTCACCACGCCTTTGAGCTCGCCGTTTTCGATCAATTGCCCCCATTCGCAACCGAACTGGAATTTGTTGCGCGCATCGTCGATCGACCACGAGCGGTTGGTGCTCATCAAAATCCCGTGCTCGATGTTGCCGATCAGTTGCTCCAGGGGTTGATCGCCGGGCTCGATATTGAGGTTGGCCATGCGATCGATCGGCGGCCGGTTCCAGCCACACGCGCGGCTGTTGGCGACGCCGTCCATGCCCGTGCGAAATTGCGACAACGCACCGCCCAATGGGCGCAGCAGTAAACCTTGCTTGATCAGGAATTGCTTGCTGGCTGCCGTGCCGTCGTCGTCATGGCCGTAGCTCGCCAGTTGCTCGGGAATCTCCGGGTCGAACGTGACGTTGAGCAGTGTCGAGCCGTATTGCAGATGGCCGAAATCCTCAGCCTTGACGAAACTGGTGCCTGCGTAATTGCGCTCGTCGCCCAGAATTCGATCCAGTTCCAGTGGGTGGCCGATCGATTCGTGGATCTGCAGCATCATCTGGTCGGGCATCAACAGCAGGTCGCGCGGGCCTTGCGGGGTGTTGGGGGCCAGCAACAATTGCAGCGCCTGTTCAGCCACGGTCGGGCCCGCGCCGATCAGGCCGCAGCGGCTGATGACATCGGCGCTGCCTTGCTGGCCAAAGTTCTCCCGGCCGAGGCTGCGCGTCTGGCTGTCGTGACCGTCGTACGCCGTGACGTCCAGACCGGGGTAGACGAAACGCTGGACCTGGCGCAATTCGGCGCCCGCGCTGTTGAGATAGATCTGCTCGACGTGGGTGATACCGATGCTCACCTGCCAGTTCACCAGCCGCTCATCCTTCGGCACGGAGGCGGACTCGGCGCCGAGCAATTGATAGCAGTCACTCAGGGAGGGAAAAGGTTGTTCGAGGTTCGGCGAAAAATAGTCGGCGCGTTCGCTGGAAACGGCTTGCTCTCGCAGATCGAGCAGGGCGTGCGGTTTGAGTGCGCGAGCCTGTTGCTCGGCTTTTTCCAGTGCGGCTTGCAGGCCGGATTGCGAAAGGTCGTTGGTCGCGGCATAGGCTTCAACGCCGTTAACGCGCACGGTCAGCATCGCCCCTTCATCGCGGCTGAGGCTCGGAGGTTCGGCAACGTTCTTGCGCACCGATAGATGCTGACCGGATTCGCGCACATAACGCAGCGAAAAGAATTCAGCGCCCGTGCGCAACGCTGCGAAGCGCTGCTTGAGCTGGGGGTGGAAATCGAACATTCGGGGGAACCTCCCTGGTATGGAGTGGCGATGCAGCGGTGTCGCGAAGGGGGGTGAAACGTTTGCGTGGCGCTAGATTAGGCCGGGGCGGGGGGTAGATCAAGGGTGGGGCGGGATTGTTGGGGTGTATCCATTGGGGAAATGTTGTTGAGGCCGGCCCCATCGCAAGCAGGCTCACTCCTACAGGTGAGCTTCGGTGTTCACAGTATCTGCGTTCACTGAAGATCACCTGTAGGAGTGAGCCTGCTCGCGATGGTCGCGACTCGGTATCACGCCTTACTGTGCAGTCAGGCTCAAATCCCGCAACGGCTTGCCACGCACCGGCGCATCGCCGGCCACGTAGTAATCGGCGGTGCTGCGCGGTAGCGGTTGGCGGCCACGGATCTTGTCGGCAATTTTCTCGGCGATCATGATCGTCGGTGCGTTCAGGTTACCGGTGGTGATGATCGGCATGATCGAGGCATCGACCACACGCAGGCCTTGCATGCCGTGCACGCGACCTTCGCCATCGACCACGGCCATGGCGTCGGTGCCCATCTTGCACGAGCAGGATGGGTGGAACGCGGTTTCGGCGTGTTCGCGAATGAAAGTGTCGAGCTGCTCGTCCGTCTGCACGTCGATGCCCGGGCTGATTTCGCGGCCACGGTAAGGGTCCAGCGCAGGCTGCTGCATGATTTCCCGGGTCAGGCGGATGCCGTCGCGGAATTCCTGCCAGTCCTGCTCGGAGGCCATGTAGTTGAACAGGATGCTCGGGTATTCGCGCGGATCCTTCGATTTGGCCTGAACGCGACCACGACTCGGCGAACGCATGGAGCCCATGTGTGCCTGGAAACCGTGCTCTTTTACGCCGTTGCTGCCGTTGTAGTTAATCGCTACCGGCAGGAAGTGGTACTGGATGTTCGGCCATTCGAAATCAGGACTGCTGCGGATGAAACCGCCGGCTTCGAACTGGTTGCTGGCGCCGATGCCGGTGCCGTTGAACAGCCACTCGGCACCGATCGCCGGCTGGTTGTACCAGAGCAGCGACGGGTACAGCGAGACCGGTTGGGTGCAGGCGTATTGCAGGTACAACTCGAGGTGATCCTGCAGGTTCTCGCCAACGCCAGGCAGGTCGTGGACCACCGGAATATCGAGCTTGTTCAGCAGGTCGGCGGGGCCGACACCGGAGCGTTGCAGAATCTGCGGCGAAGCAATGGCGCCGGAACACAGCAGTACTTCCTTGCGGGCGCGGGCTTCGACGCGTTCTTCTGCCGCGCCGATCAGGTAACGCACACCGACCGCACGCTTGCCTTCGAACAGGATCTTGTCAGTCAGGGCGTGGGTGACGATGGTCAGGGTCGAGCGCTTCTTGGCGACATCCAGGTAACCGCGAGCGGTGCTGGCGCGACGGCCGTTCGGCGTGACGGTACGGTCCATCGGACCGAAGCCTTCCTGTTGGTAACCATTGAGGTCTTCTGTGCGCGGGTAGCCGGCTTGCACGCCTGCTTCAACCATTGCGTGGAACAGCGGGTTGTTGCCGGCTTTCGGCGTGGTCACGCTGACCGGGCCATCGCCACCGTGGTAGTCGTTGGCGCCGATGTCGCGCGTTTCGGCCTTACGGAAATACGGCAGACAGTTCAAGTAATCCCAGTCTTCCAGACCTGGCAATTTCGACCAGTTGTCGTAGTCCATCGCGTTGCCGCGGATGTAGCACATGCCGTTGATCAGCGACGAGCCGCCGAGGCCCTTGCCGCGACCGCATTCCATGCGACGGCCGTCCATGTGCGGCTCTGGGTCAGTTTCGTACGCCCAGTTATAGCGTCGACCTTGCAGCGGGAATGCCAGGGCAGCGGGCATTTGCGTGCGGAAGTCGAGACGGTAATCAGGGCCGCCTGCTTCGAGCAGCAGAACGGTGACGCCTTGGTCTTCAGTTAGACGGGTCGCCAGGGTGTTACCGGCCGAGCCGGCACCGATGATGATGTAATCGAATTCTTGGGACATAAAATGCACCCTCTTTGAAGTTGGTCAGGTCGCGGTGACCGAGCTGCCACTTACTTGTGGCGAGGGAGCTTGCTCCCGCTCGGCTGCGCAGCAGTCGCAAAACAAGCGACCGAGTTCTGTCTGAAGAATGCGGTGCCTGGAATGGGGCCGCTTCGCAGCCCAGCGGGAGCAAGCTCCCTCGCCACAAAATGCCCCAGCCCCAGGTTCCGCGTCAGATCAGAAAACCGAGGCGTAATCGCCCAGTTCGACCTGTACCGATTTGATGCGTGTGAAGTTGTTCAGAGAGCTGATCCCGTTCTCACGGCCCACGCCCGATTGCTTGTAGCCGCCGACCGGCATTTTCGCGTCGGATTCGCCCCAGGCGTTGATCCAGCAGATACCGGCTTCCAGTTGATGAATCACGCGGTGAGCGCGGTTCAGGTCCTTGGTGACGATGCCGGCGGCCAGGCCGAAGTCGGTGTCGTTGGCACGACGGATCACTTCTTCTTCGGTTTCGTAGGTCAGGATGCTCATCACTGGGCCGAAGATTTCTTCGCGCACGATGGTCATCTCGTCGGTGCAGTCGGTGAATACCGTCGGTGCCACGAAGGCGCCTTTGGCGAACTCGCCGTCAGTCAGACGATCGCCGCCGCACAGGACGCGCGCGCCTTCTTCTTTACCTTTGGCGATGTAGCCCAACACGCTTTCCATGTGGGCGAAGCTGACCAGTGGGCCGAAGTTGGTGTTTTCGTCTTGCGGGTTACCGATGCGGATGCGCGCAACGCGCTCGGCGATCTTCGCTTCGAAGGCGGCTTGCAAGTGGCTCGGCACGAATACACGAGTGCCGTTGGTGCAGACCTGACCGGAGCTGTAGAAGTTGGCCATCATCGCGGTGTCGGCGGCGCGATCGAGGTCGGCGTCGTCGAAAATGATCAACGGAGACTTGCCGCCCAGTTCCATGGTCACGTCTTTCAGGGAAGAAGCTGAAGCGCTGGCCATGACCTTCTTGCCGGTGTCGGTGCCGCCGGTGAAGGAGATTTTCTCGATGCGCGGGTGCTCGGTCAGCCAAGTGCCAACTTCACGGCCGCTGCCGGTCAATACGTTGAACACGCCTGCCGGCACGCCCGCTTCGGTGTAGATCTCAGCCAGTTTCAGCGTGGTCAGGGAAGTGACTTCGCTCGGCTTGAAGATCATCGCGTTACCGGCGGCCAGGGCCGGTGCGGATTTCCACAGGGCGATCTGGATCGGGTAGTTCCACGCGCCAATACCGGCAACGACGCCCAGCGGCTCGCGACGGGTGTAGACGAACGAAGTATCGCGCAGTGGAATCTGCTCGCCCTCGATGGCCGGCACCAGGCCTGCGTAGTATTCCAGCACATCGGCGCCGGTAACGATGTCGACGTACTTGGTTTCGGAGAAGGATTTACCGGTGTCCAGGGTTTCCAGGGCGGCCAGTTCATCGTTGCGCTCGCGCAGGATGTCGACGGCACGACGCAGGATGCGCGAACGCTCCATGGCGGTCATCGCAGCCCAGATTTTCTGGCCCTTTTCGGCGCTGACCACGGCGCGCTCAACGTCGTCTTTGGTCGCACGCTGAACGTTTGCGAGGACTTCACCGGTAGCCGGGTTGATGGCTTCGAAGGTGGCGTCGCTGCTGGCGTCAGAGTAGCCGCCATCGATGTAGAGTTTTTGCAGTTCGAAACGGGCCATAATGTCCTCGCAAGTGCATAAGTGGTTGGCGTTGACCACTGGACGTTGCCGTATAGCTTTTGGCATCGCTGATCAGTGGCAGTTCAGGGGCTGAGCGTTATGTGTGCTCTAACTCACCTGCTTGGCCAATTGAAAATCCATGTATTCGTAAGCGATCCGGAGCGCCTGGGCAGTGTCGAAAGCATCTCCCGACAGCGCTCCGCGCAACCACAAACCGTCAATCAATGCGGCCAGGCCGCGAGCTGCACTGCGCGCATCATCGAGCGGCAATACACGGCGAAACTGGCAGCACAGGTTGGAATACAGGCGGTGATCGTTGATCCGCTGCAACCTGTGCAATGACGGGTGGTGCATGCTGGTGGCCCAGAAGGCCAGCCAGGTTTTCATTGCCGGGCCATTCACCTGGCTGGCGTCGAAGTTGCCTTCGATAATCACCTGAAGATGCGCTCGTGGGCTGTCATCTGTCAGCGCTTGACGACGCGCGGTGACGTTCTCGCTGAGGACACTCATCAGGTGCTGCGCCGTGGCAGCGATCAGGCCGTTCTTGTCCTGAAAGTAATGGCTGATGATGCCGTTCGAGACACCGGCCAAACGGGCGATCAGCGCAATGCTGGCATCTCCCATGCCGACTTGATCTACCGCCTGCATGGTGGCTTCGATCAATTGCTGACGGCGGATGGGTTGCATACCGACCTTGGGCATCTTGCACATCTCCTTAGGCCTTCCGGCAGACGACGTGCGTCTATCGGATTGAGGGCCAGTCTATTTTGTTTTGATTGAACGTTCAATCAACAAAGAATAAGCTCTGCGACAAATCGTCGCTGCTTACAGATTTTTCCTACGTGTAAATGGCGCAAATCTGACTCCCAAAACGGCTCGAAACCTGTACGCCTCGGCGCTTTCGCGGTTTCGGCCATTGTCGGGCTGTCTTTATATCACCCGTCCGTCGGCTGCCAATCACCGATGGTTCGGGTAATGCGTTGCCTTGCGTTCTTCTCTCGTACTGCCGGAGCCGCTGTGCCATGAGTTCTGCCTCTCTAATAAAGACCCCGCCCGAGAAGGTGACGGTTAACGGTTGGGTGTTTTACACCTCTACCGCATTGATTCTGCTGCTGACTGCCATCCTGATCATCGCCCCGCAAGAGGCCGGCAGAGTGCTCGCCACGGCTCAGGCCTGGTTGTCGCGCAGCTTCGGCTGGTATTACATGGTGGTGATCGCCGCTTACCTGGTGTTTGTAGTCGGCCTGGCGTTTTCGTCGTACGGCAAACTCAAACTGGGTAGCAAGGACGATACACCGGACTTCAGCTACGGCGCGTGGGCGGGGATGCTGTTCTCGTCAGGCATCGGCATTTCGCTGCTGTATTTCGGCGCATCCGAGCCGCTTGATCACTATTTCAATCCACCCGAAGGCGTGGCCGCCAGCGGCACCGCTGCGCGTCAGGCGGTGCAGCTGACCTTCCTGCACTGGGGCCTGCACGGTTGGGCGATTTATGCGTTGGTGGGTTTGGCGGTGGCGTATTTCGCTTACCGGCACAATCAGCCCCTGGCGCTGCGTTCGGCGTTGTATCCACTGGTGGGCGAGCGTTGGGTCAAGGGCGCAGCCGGCCATGCGGTGGACGGCTTTGGCATGTTCGTGACGCTGCTGGGGCTGGTGACCAACCTGGGCATCGGTTCGCTGCAAGTGTCCTCCGGGCTGGAAAACCTGTTCGGCATGGAACACAGCAACACCAACCTGTTGATCGTGATCATTGTGATGAGCACCGTGGCGACCATCGCTGCCGTATCTGGCGTGGAAAACGGCATTCGTCGGCTGTCCAACCTGAACATTGTGCTGTTCAGCGGCTTGCTGATTTTCGTCCTGCTGTTCGGGCCGACCTTGCACCTGCTTAACGGCTTTGTGCAAAACGTTGGCGACTACCTGAACGGCATCGTGCTGAAGACCTTCGACCTGTATGTGTACGAAGGCGACGGGCAGAAAACCGAGCGCTGGATGGGCCTGTGGACCTTGTTCTACTGGGCCTGGTGGATTTCCTGGGCACCGTTCGTGGGCATGTTCATCGCGCGTATTTCCCGCGGTCGTACCGTGCGAGAACTGGTCGCGGGCGTGCTGTTGATTCCGCTGGGTTTCACCCTGGCGTGGCTGTCGATTTTCGGCAACTCGGCCCTGGACCTGGTGATGAACCATGGTGCGGTGGAGCTTGGCAGAACAGCCCTTGAACAGCCGTCGATGGCGATTTATCAATTGCTCGAGCATTACCCGGCATCGAAGATTGTGATTGGCGTGTCGATTTTCGTCGGTTTCGTGCTGTTCCTGACCCCGGCGGATTCCGGCGCGGTGATGATGGCGAACCTTTCGTGCAAGGGCGGCAACGTCGATGAGGATGCGCCACACTGGTTGCGCATTTTCTGGTCGGTGGTGATCACCCTGGTGACCATCGGTCTGCTGTTTGCCGGTAACTTCGAAGCCATGCAGACCATGGTGGTGCTGGCCGGGCTGCCGTTCTCGGTGGTGTTGGTGGTCTTCATGTTCGGTTTGCACAAGGCCATGCGCCAGGACGTGCAGATCGAACAGGAGCAAGCCGAACTCGCCGCCCGTGGTCGTCGTGGTTTCAGCGAGCGCCTGACGCAACTGGACCTGCAACCGAGCCAGTCGATCGTTCAGCGTTTCATGGACAAGCAGGTCAGCCCGGCGCTGGAAGATGCCGCCGCGCAACTGCGTGGACAAGGCCTGGACGTGCAGACGTTGCTAGGCAAGGCCAAGCGCTGCATGGGCCTGCGAATCGAGATGGAGGAGGGCAATCCGTTTGTGTATGAGGTGAGCCTGGATGGGTATCTGGCGGCGGCGAGCGACACGGCGTTGGCGGAAAGTGCTGACGAAGCGCGCGCCCGTTATTACCGCGCCGAGGTTTACCTGCACAACGGCAGCCAGGATTACGACCTGATGGGCTTCACTCAGGAGCAGATCACCCGGGATGTGCTTGATCAGTTCGAAAGCCATCGCCAGTTGCTTGGGCGGGTTTATAGCTGACTTGTAAGTGCGTCGCGGATCCATTGTGGCGAGGGGGCTTGTGTGGCGAGGGGGCAAGCCCCCTCGCCACAGAAATCACCTCTTCTCAATGGTCCGTGTTGCCACTCGTATACGCGCACAAACAAAAACGCCGCGATCCTCTCGCGGCGTTTTTGTGTGTGAGGGGTTAACCCAGATTCTTGCCCAGCAACGCGTGATACAGCTCGCTGTCGCCGAGGATCCCGACCACTTTGTTGTTGTCGTGCAACACCAGCTTGTTGCCCGTCTGATAGCGAATCTGCAACGCATCGCGCATGCCGATGTTGGAATCCACCAGCGTTGGCCGACGCCCCAGACCTTCTACCGCTTGCCCGGGAATCCAGTTCTGCAGGTCGAGGCTTTCACCGTTCTGGCGAGCGCCTTTGATGGTGTTGCCTTCGGCCAGGTCCAGCCACGAATCACCGCCCGGATCGAGGCAGACCGAACCGTTGATGCGTTTGCAGTTGTCCAGCGTGCGCATCAGGCTGCGACCGCACAGGACGTTCAACGGGTTGGTGTGCGCAACAAACGTACGCACATAATCGTCCGCCGGGTTGAGGACGATTTCTTCAGGTTTGCTGTACTGAATGATCCGTCCGTCTTTCATGATCGCGATGCGGCTGCCGAGTTTCAGCGCCTCATCAAGGTCGTGGCTGACGAAGACGATGGTTTTGCTCAGTTTGCGTTGCAGCTCCAGCAGTTCGTCCTGCAAGCCCTGGCGGATCAATGGGTCAAGCGCCGAGAACGGTTCGTCCATCAGCAAAATGTCGGCGTCCATTGCCAACGCACGGGCCAGGCCAACACGTTGTTGCATACCGCCAGAGAGCTCATCGGGTTTCTTGTTGCGCCACTGGGTCAGGCCCACCAGTTCGAGTTTTTCGTCGACCAGTTTCTTGCGTTCCTTTTCCGGGCGACCCTGCATTTCCAGACCGAAACTGATGTTCTCGCGCACCGTCAGCCACGGCATCAGGGCGAACTTCTGGAACACCATCGCGATGCGCTTGGTGCGCATCATCTTCAGCTCGGCCGGCGTGCAAGAGGCGATGTCGATCTGCTTGCCTTCGTGCTCGACGAACAACTTGCCGCGGCTGACGGTGTTGAGCCCGTTGATGCAGCGCAGCAGGCTGGATTTGCCGGAGCCGGACAGGCCCATCAGTACGCAGATTTCACCTTTTTCGACGTCCAGGCTGGCTTTTTCAACGCCGACAATCTGCCCGGTCTTCTTCAGGATTTCATTGCGCGTCATGCCTTGATCAAGCAGTTTCAGCGCTTCACGCGGATCCTTGGTAAAGATTACGTCGACGTCTTCGAAGCGAATAATGCTCATGCGTCACCCCCTGCTTTAGCGTCGGGTTGTTTGCAGATACGGTCGAGCATGATCGCCAGCAGTACGATCGCCAGGCCGGCTTCAAAGCCCAGGGCGATATCAGCAGTGTTCAGTGCGTTGACCACGGGTTTGCCCAGGCCGTCGGCGCCCACCAGTGCGGCAATCACCACCATCGACAGCGACAGCATGATGCACTGGGTGATTCCGGCCGCGATGCTTGGCATGGCGTGGGGCAATTCAATCCGTGAAAGCAATTGACGACGCGAGCAGCCGAAGGCTTTGCCGGCGTCCATCAGTTCCTGGGGAACATCGCGAATGCCCAGGTAGGTCAGGCGGATCGGCGCGGCAATCGCGAACACCACCGTTGAAATCAGACCCGGGACTACGCCCAGCCCGAACAGGGTCAGGGTAGGAATGAGGTACACGAACGTCGGCACGGTCTGCATCAGATCGAGCACCGGCCGCATCACGGTGTAGAACATCGGTTTGTGCGCGGCGATGATGCCCAACGGCACGCCGATCAACACGCACACGAAGGTGGCGAACAGCACTTGGGCGAGGGTTTCCATGGTTTCCTGCCAATACCCCAGATTGAGGATCAGCAGAAAGGAGGCGATGACAAAAACGGTCAGTCCCCACTTGCGTTGAATGAAATGAGCGAGGAGCGCAATCAGGCCGATCAATGCCAGCGGATTGAACCAGGTCAGCGCGAACGTCACGCCGTGGATCATCGTTTCCAGTGACATGGCGATGGCGTCGAAGGTGTCGGCGCCGTGCTGCGTCAACCATTCAACGAAGCCCGCGATGTACTGGCCTAAAGGGATTTTCTGATCAATCAGCATGGTAGTGAACGTCCGCATGCAAGGAAAAAACAGCCCGGACGACCGAAGTCGCCCGGCGTAAGCGATGCTCCTGAATTCAAGGCTGAGCGAGCTTGGCTTTCACGGCCTCCAGGCCTGGTTTACCGTCAATGGTGGTTACGCCAGCGAGCCAGGTATCGAGCACCTGTGGATTCTTTTTCAGCCAGGCCTTGGCGGCCGCGTCAGGCTTTATCTTGTCGTCCAGGACGTTGCCCATCAGCGTGCTTTCCATGTCGAGGGTAAACGCCAGGTTTTTCAGCAGCTGTCCTACGTTGCTGCATTCCTGGGCGTAGCCCTTGCGGGTGTTGGTGAAGATGGTGGCCTGACCGAAATTCGGGCCGAAGAACTCGTCGCCGCCCGTCAGGTATTTCATCTTGAAGCGTGTGTTCATCGGGTGCGGTTCCCAGCCTAGGAACACCACAGCGGTTTTGCGGCGCTGGGCGCGATCGACTTGCGAGAGCATGCCTGCCTCGCTGGACTCAACCACCTTGAAACCGGCTTCTTTGAGGCCGAAGGCGTCCTTGTCAATCATGCTCTGGATCAGGCGATTGCCGTCGTTGCCCGGTTCGATGCCGTAGATCTTGCCGTCCAGTTCCTTTTTGAACTTGGCAATGTCGGCGAAATCCTTGAGCCCTTTGTTATACAACTCTTCCGGCACAGCGAGGGTGTACTTGGCGTTTTCGAGGTTGGCGCGCACGGTTTCCACGGTGCCGGCATCGCGGTAGGCCTTGATGTCGTTTTCCATGGTCGGCATCCAGTTCCCGAGGAACACGTCCATGTTTTTGCCGTCGGCCAGGGATTTGTATGTGACCGGCACGGAAATCATCGTGGTTTTGGTTTTGTAGCCGAGGGCTTCGAGCACGACGCTGGTGGTGGCGGTGGTGACGGTAATGTCAGTCCAGCCGACATCGGAGAAATTTACGGTGCTGCATTGGGCCGGCTCTGCAGCTTGCGCCAGAGCCGGCAGACTTAGCATGGCGGCCAACAACAACGACGGGGAACCTTTCATGGATGGACTCCTTGGTGTTTTTTTTGGCAGTGTTCCGACTGGACCACCGCACTTATAGGTTGCGGTTGGATGGCGTTTTGAAGACATCTCTACCACGGCGCCTTGCAATCGAGTCGATACGATCATGTACCAGTGAAAATCTGACGCCTACAGGGAGCGTCGTAACCAGTACAGGGATGGTCGCATCCAGTGTCGGTGACGTCGTTTACAGCTTTTTTCAGCCCTGATCAGCGTGACGGATCAACAGAAAACGGCGAAAACGGCGCTTCAAACCCGTGCGGCGTTAGTGGGCATGATTGCGTCGGTGTCAGACGCCGCACGACCTGGTAAAAGCCCGATGATGCGGCCATTCCGACGGATTGCAGCTTGAGCGTAGCAGCTCCGTCACCGGGCGCTTTTGCGCCTGGAGTTGGCACATCCTGGAGTTTTGCAGTCATGGCTATCAGCGTTTTCGACCTGTTCAAAATCGGCATCGGCCCTTCCAGCTCGCACACTGTGGGACCCATGCGCGCTGCAGCGCTGTTCGTGCAAGGTTTACGCGAGCAGGGTCTTTTGGAGCGAGTACGGCGCGTCGAAGTTCAGCTGTTTGGTTCGCTGTCCGCCACCGGCATCGGACACGGCAGCGACAACGCGGTGATCATGGGCTTGATGGGCGAATGGCCGGACGCGATTGACCCGTCGCAAATCGGCATCCGCATTGCCACGCTGCGGGAAACCGACACGCTGCTGCTCGATGGTCGCTTCCCGGTGCCCTTCACGTGGGCGCAGGACATGCGCCTGATCGATGAAAACCTGCCTTTCCACCCCAACGCCATGACCCTGGTTGCCGAAGGCGATGCCGGCGAACTGCATCGTAATACCTACTATTCCATCGGCGGCGGCTTTGTGGTTGATGAGGCGCAGGCGTCGAGTGGCGTGGTGGACCTCGATCGCACGGTGCTGCCTTACGATTTCTCAAGCGCGGTTGAACTGCTCAGCCTGTGTAAGCAGCACAACCTGCGCGTTGCCGAACTGATGATGGCGAACGAAAAGGTCTGGCGCAGCGAGGAAGACATCCGCGCGGGCCTTATGACGCTCTGGCGTGCCATGCAGGATTGCGTCGAGCAGGGCCTCAAGCACGAAGGCATCCTGCCGGGCGGCCTGAATGTGCGGCGGCGCGCGGCAAAACTGCATCGCAGTTTGCAGGAGCTCGGCAAGCCCAATGTGATCGGCTCGACACTCAGCGCGATGGAATGGGTCAACCTGTTCGCCCTGGCGGTCAACGAAGAAAACGCTGCCGGCGGGCGCATGGTGACGGCACCGACGAATGGCGCGGCGGGGATCATTCCGGCGGTGTTGCACTACTTCATGAAGTTCAGCGAAGTGGTGACCGAGGCTAATGTCGTTGACTACTTCCTCAGCGCTGCGGCGGTGGGGATCTTGTGCAAGAAAAACGCTTCTATTTCCGGCGCGGAAGTCGGCTGCCAGGGCGAGGTCTGCTCGGCCTGCGCCATGGCGGCGGCGGGGTTGGCGGAGATTCTGGGTGCTACGCCAGAGCAGCTGTGCAACGCAGCGGAAATTGGTCTGGAACACAACCTTGGGTTGACCTGCGATCCGGTGGGCGGGCTGGTGCAAGTGCCGTGCATCGAGCGCAATGCGATTGCCGCGGTGAAGGCGATCAATGCGGCGCAAATGGCGCTGCGTGGGGATGGTCAGCATTTCATCTCGCTGGATCGGGTAATCCGCACCATGCGCGATACCGGCGCGGATATGCATGATAAATACAAAGAGACGTCGCGGGGTGGGTTGGCGGTGAGTGCGGTTGAGTGCTGAGTCAGAGTGACCGTGTGGCGAGGGAGCTTGCTCCCGCTGGGTTGCGAAGCGACCCTGAAATTTTTACGGCTGCTGCGCAACCGAGCGGGACCAAGCTCCCTCGCCACAGAAAATCATCAGCCAGCGAAGACCAGTCAAAACTGCGCGCTAATTGACCACTGAATTCGAAATCCGCCACCTTTTAGCGCGTCGCTTACAGATAAGCGTGGTTCTGCGAATTGAAGCGCGCAGAGCCTTCCGACCGTCCGTCACCCGTGCTTGTGGTGACACTCTCCGTCGACCCCTCGCAGCCCAGTTCCCACAAGTGCTACCGATCTGCTCACGCCCGATGAAACACACCGCTCCCAGCCCCTGATGGCACTTGAATTCCACCCTCTACGCACGTCATATCCAGACACATTCACAGGTCGTTTTCAGGAGTTATTGAACGCTCATTCAATTTTAGGCATGGCAATTGCTCTGTCATATCAAAGCCCGTCTCCCACGCGAGAACGCTGGCAATAACAAGAGCCTCCGCCTGAGGCCTTCACCCGCTTTGTGTGAGGAGATACCGCGATGACGACGTTCAACTCCGGGGCCCAACCCCAGAACCGTGCGCCTCAATCCATCGGCTTTTTGCTGCTGGACAATTTCACGCTGATTTCTCTGGCCTCTGCAGTGGAACCGCTGCGCATGGCCAACCAATTGTCCGGTCGCGAGCTGTATCGCTGGACCACGCTCACCGTCGATGGCGGTCAGGTCTGGGCCAGTGACGGTCTGCAGATCACGCCTGACGCCTCCATGCACAAAGCACCTTCCCTGGACACCATCATCGTCTGCGGCGGCATCGGCATTCAACGCACCGTCACCC
Source organism: Pseudomonas sp. TMB3-21 (assembly GCF_054898145.1). Classification (NCBI taxonomy): domain Bacteria; kingdom Pseudomonadati; phylum Pseudomonadota; class Gammaproteobacteria; order Pseudomonadales; family Pseudomonadaceae; genus Pseudomonas; species Pseudomonas sp. TMB3-21. The sequence goes on from NZ_CM142718.1 coordinate 2,026,805, forward strand.
GCGAACACGTATCGTGGCTGCAGAGCCAGGCACGGCAGTCCAAGCGTCTTGGCGCCGTCTGCACCGGCAGTTGGGCGTTGGCGTGCGCCGGCCTGCTCGACGGCTTCGACTGCAGCGTGCACTGGGAATGCCTGGCCTCGATGCAGGAGGCGTTTCCGCGTGTGGCCATGAGCACGCGTCTGTTCACCCTCGACCGCAACCGTTTCACCAGCTCTGGCGGCACCGCGCCGCTGGACATGATGCTGCACCTGATCAGCCGCGATCACGGGCGTGAACTGTCCGCCGCGATCTCGGAGATGTTTGTCTACGAACGCATTCGTAACGAGCAGGATCACCAGCGCGTACCGCTCAAGCACATGCTCGGCACCAATCAGCCAAAGCTGCAGGAAATTGTCGCGCTGATGGAGGCCAACCTCGAAGAACCCATCGACCTCGACGAACTGGCGGTCTACGTCGCCGTGTCGCGCCGCCAGCTGGAGCGGCTGTTCCAGAAATACCTGCATTGCTCGCCGTCGCGGTACTACCTCAAACTGCGCCTGATCCGTGCGCGGCAGTTGCTCAAGCAAACGCCAATGTCGATCATCGAAGTGGCGTCGGTCTGCGGCTTCGTCTCCACGCCGCACTTCTCCAAGTGCTACCGCGAATACTTCGGCATCCCACCGCGCGACGAACGCGTCGGTTCCAACACCACGCAGCAAGTAGCAATGCTGCCGCTGCCGCAAGCGCTGGTGCTGTCGCCGTTGTCCGGTCCGCTGTCGGCGCTCAGCCAGGCGCGTAATGAGTCGACGTTTGCCAGCGTCAGGCTCTAAACCGCGCGGACTATTGTGGCGAGGGGGCTTGCCCCCGTTGGGTCGCGCAGCGGCCCCAAGAATTTACGACTGCTGCGCAGCCGAACGGGGGCAAGCCCCCTCGCCACGGCTCAGGCGCTACGGCTCTGTTGATATTTCGCCAATGCAGGCAGCAGTTGTTTGTCGATGGCCTGGCGTACGGCCGGCAGGATGGTCGCGCTGCTGGTGTACATGTCCTTGACCATCTTGCGTAACGTCATGGCCCGTTCATCATTCAACCCTCGCACCGCACACTCGCAAGCCTGCTCGGCGGTGGCGCCGCTCTGTACTTGAAAACCCAATGATTTCAGCTGGCCCAGCAAGTCTTCCTGATCAATCAAATCGGCGTGCATCATGACGCGAATCCTTCTTCGGAGAATGGGGTCGTGGTTCGATTCTGGAAGGGCCGAGGGGAGGCGGCAAGGCCGTTTTGTCGCAATGGCCGAGATACCTATGAACAGGTCGTTTTCGGCTAACTTGCCATCGGAGGGAGCGGGCACACTGGGCTCAGCTGAATTCCGAAGGTTTGGTCACCCTCGCGTAGCGGCTCCTCAACAGTACCCACCTCTACCCCGATCCTGGCACGGCTTGATCGGGGTTTTTTTTGCCTGTGAAAATCGCGCCCACAAGATTGAGGTCAGCCGCCAATGCGTTGAGCGCCCCAGAACCTGTGGGAGCGAGGCTTGCCCGCGAAGGCGTCCGCCCAGCCACAACAATTGCGGGCGGTGATCCGTCTTGCCCGCGATGAACGATGACGCGGGTTACGGCTGCAACCGCGATTATTTTCTGACGGGCAGGGCGATCACACGGCCGATATATTCCGGAACCGGCAGCTCCGTTTGATCGGCGACGATGGCTTGCAGTGTGCGCAGCGTTTCTTCGCTGAAAGGTGCCGAGCGTGGCCCGTCGAGGTCGACGTGCAGCAGCATCTGCTCGTTGCCCGCCATTTCCTTTTCATCGCCGATCAAATGCAGGCTGTGGTAGAGGTGCAGGCGTTTGCTGTCGTGACCGATGATCTGGGTGTGCACTTCGACGTCGGCATCGAGTTTCACTTCGTGCAGGTAATTGAGGTGCAATTCGAGGGTGAACAGCGAGTGGCCACTGGCTTCGCGGTTGTTGCTGTCCATGCCCAAGCGGTCCATTAAAGCGTCGGTAGCGTAGCTGAAAATCAGCAGGTAAAAGGCGTCACGCAGATGGCCGTTGTAGTCGACCCAGTCGGGGATGATTGTAGTTTCGTAGGTCGTAAGAGCAGGCATGCAATCAACTCCTGAAGTAACGAGGATTTGTAGGAGCCGGCTTGCTGGCGATGCAGACAACGCGGTGTTCCGGTGAGACCGCGTTGATTCAATCGCCAGCAAGCCGGCTCCTACGGGACGCAGTGGTGGTCAGTCTGCGAACGCCATCCCATGCTTTTCCTTGGTGGTCTTCACCGCCTCCAGCACCGCCAGCAGGCAATCATCCCGGTAACGCTCCAGCGCCGAAATGCTGTGGTTGCCCAACTGTTCACTGGTCCCGTCCACCACATCGTCAATCAACTTGTCGGTCAATTCCGGCGCTGGCAGATACGTCCACGGCAACTGCAACGCCGGGCCGAACTGCGCCATGAAATGACGCATTCCCGCATCACCCCCCGCCAGCGTGTAGGTCATGAAAGTCCCCATGAACGACCAGCGCAGCCCCGCGCCAAACCGGATCGCGTCGTCGATTTCTCCAGTCGTCGCCACACCGTCGTTGACCAGGTGCAATGCCTCGCGCCACAGCGCTTCAAGCAGACGGTCAGCAATGAAACCGGGCACTTCCTTGCGCACATGTAATGGACGCATACCCAGCGATTCATAAACCTTCATCGCCGCTTGCACCGCTTCAGGAGCAGTGTTTCTACCACCCACCACTTCCACCAATGGCAGCAGGTAAACCGGGTTGAACGGATGCCCGACCACGCAGCGCTCCGGGTGCGTCGAGCTCTCGTAAAACTCGCTCGGCAGCAGCCCTGAAGTACTGGAGCCGATCAGGGCATTGGGCTTTGCAGCGGCGCTGATTTTGCTGTGCAGATCCAGTTTCAGATCCAGCCGCTCAGGGGCACTTTCCTGAATAAAATCGGCCTCGCGAACACATTCTTCGATGGTTGCGACAAAGCGTAGTCGGTTCTGAGAGGCGCCAGGCGCCAGGCCTTGTTTGTCCAGCGCGCCCCACGCGTTAGCGACGCGTTTGCGCAGTGCGGCTTCGGCGCCTGGCGCCGGGTCCCAGGCCACCACATCGAGGCCGTGGGCGAGGGCACGCGATACCCAGCCGCTGCCGATGACACCGCTGCCGAGGGCGGCGAAGGTTTTGATTTCGGTGATAAAGGTCATGGCTACTTCCTGAAAAGTTCGGTGATCCCCCGTAGGAGCCGGCTTGCTGGCGATGGCGGCGTTCCTGCCGCAAAAAATGTGGCGGATGTACCTGCCTCATCGCCAGCAAGCCGGCTCCTACGGGTTTTGTGTATGTTCAGCCGCGCTGGGTCAGGCCCATTTTTATCCGGCCTTCCGCGGGCGTCAGAACCCGCGCGCCGAGGCGGCTGAGAATTTCCGAGGCGCGTTCGACCAGTTGGCCGTTAGTCGCCAGCACACCCTTGTCCAGCCAGATGTTGTCTTCCAGCCCGACCCGCACGTTGCCGCCCAGCAGCACCGCTTGCGCCGCCATCGGCATCTGCATGCGACCGATGCCGAAACCAGCCCAGACCGCGTCAGCCGGCAAGTTATCAACCATGGCTTTCATGGTCGTGGTGTCTGCGGGCGCCCCCCAAGGAATGCCCAGGCACAGTTGAAAAAGCGGGTTGTCGAGCAAACCTTCCTTAATCATCTGCTTGGCAAACCACAGATGACCGGTGTCGAAAATTTCCAGCTCGGCCTTCACGCCCAGCTCTTGAATACGTTTGGCGCCCGCACGCAATTGCGCCGGGGTGGACACATAAATCGTGTCGCCATCGCCGAAGTTAAGGGTGCCGCAATCGAGGGTGCAGATTTCCGGCAGCAGCTCTTCGACATGCGCGAGGCGAGTCAACGGGCCGACCAGATCAGTGTTCGGGCCGAACTCCATCGGGTTTTCGCCAGCGCCGATTTCCAGGTCGCCGCCCATGCCGGCGGTGAGGTTGACGATAATGTCGACGTCGGCCTCGCGGATGCGCTCCATCACTTCCCGGTACAGCGCGACGTCACGGCTGAACTTGCCGGTGTCGGGGTTGCGTATGTGGCAATGGACCACGGTGGCGCCGGCTTTCGCGGCTTCCACCGCAGCGGCAGCAATCTGTTTCGGGGTGACCGGCACATGCGGGCTTCTGGCGGTCGTGTCGCCAGCACCGGTCAGTGCGCAGGTGATGATGACGTCGTGGTTCATGAGGCGGGTTCCTGTTCTTATGAAATGGCGGGCGTGATGATCCCGTTCGCAGCCCGGACGGGCTGCGTTTCGCTGGTTCAATTTGGGATTATTTGGTGGTGAGTTTCAGGTTGTCGGCAGCCGGTTTGCCGTCGAAAGTGGTCACGCCTTCGAGCCAGCGCTGCTTGTCTTGTGGATGATCTTTCAGCCATTGCCTGGCGGACTCAAGGGCATCCTTGTGATCCAGCAAAGGCTGCATCATCCGGCTCTCGTCTTCAGCGGTGTAGGTCAGGTTGCTCAGCAAGCGACCGATGTTCGGGCATTGCTGCGCGTAGTTTGGCGAAGTGACCGTCCAGACCGTGGCCATGCCTTCGTTCGGGCCCAGCGCGTCTTCGCTGCCGGTGAGGTAAGTCAGCTGCACATTAACGTTCATCGGGTGCGGCGCCCAGCCGAAGAACACCACCGCCTCTTTACGCCGCACGGCGCGATCCACCGCCGAGAGCATGCCGGCTTCGCTGGACTCGACCAACTGGAACTTGCCGAGGCCAAACTGGTTTTTGGCGATCATCGCCTTGATCTGCGTGTTGGCGCCCGAACCGGGTTCGATGCCGTAAATCTTGCCGCCCAGTTCCTTCTCGAATTTAGCGATGTCGGCGAAGGTTTTCAGACCCTTGTCGGCGAGGTACGTCGGCACGGCGAGGGTGGCGCGCGCGTCTTTCAGACTCGGTGTATCGAGGACCTTGACCTGCTTGGCTTCGACAAACGGTGTGATGGTTTGCGTCATCAGCGGGTTCCAGTAGCCGAGGAACAGGTCCAGCCGCTGATCGCGGATACCGGCGAAGATGATTTGCTGGGAGGCGCTGGTTTGCTTGGTGTTGTAGCCGAGGCCGTCGAGCAGCACCTGGGTCATGGCGCTGGTGGCGATCACGTCGGTCCAGTTGACCACGCCCATGCGCACGTTCTTGCACGATTCGGGTTCGGCCGCCATGACGCTGGCGCTGAAGAAAGCGGTACCGCTGAGTGCAAGAACACAGCTGCTGATCAGTCGTTTCATGTCGGTTTCCTCGGCAGACGTTATTGTGGGTCCGGGCGTCTGTGCGCCGGTGATGCCAAGTTACGCAGCTTGGCCCCCGCACAAGCGCACTACGGCGACCAGCACTTGCACTGTAGCGACCTGTGCTCTTGAATGCCTTGAGTGACCGGCGTATCAACGTCTCCACGTTGCCTGTCTCTCGTTACCTGTCTCTCGTTACCTGCCAGTCGAGCGCGTCTAATGCCTCAGGATTTTTACTTCTTGTTGATGCCGGGTTTTTCGGCCATCGGTTTCATCTCGGCAATCGAACCGCTGCGCGTCGCCAATCGCTTTCGCGGCGAGCTGTATCGCTGGCATGTGCTGAGTGCCGATGGCGGCGCGGTGCTGGCCAGTAACGGCATGTCGGTCAACGCCGATGCGGCGCTGGAACCCATGAAGAAAGGTGCCACGCTGCTGGTGATCGCCGGTTTCGAACCGCTGAAATTCGCAACCCCGGCACTGCAGCATTGGCTGCGCCGGCTCGACAGTGAAGGCGTGACCCTCGGTGCTATCGATACTGGTAGTTTTGTCCTCGCCGAAGCGGGCCTGCTCGATGGTCATCGGCTGACATTGCACTGGGAAGCCATCGACGCGTTCAGTGAATCCTATCCACAGCTCAGCGTGACCCAGGAGCTGTTCGAGATCGACCGCAAGCGCATCACCTCGGCGGGTGGCACCGCCTCCATCGACCTGATGCTCGACCTCATCGCCCAGGCGCATGGCCCGGAACTGGCGATCCAGGTCAGCGAACAATTCGTGCTTGGCCGCATCCGTCCACGCAAGGACCATCAACGCATGGAAGTAGCCACGCGTTATGGCATCCGCAACAAGAAACTGGTGCAAGTGATCGGCGAGATGGAGCAGCACAGCGAGCCGCCGCTGAGTACGTTGGCGCTGGCGGAATCGATCAAGGTGACGCGGCGGCAGCTGGAGCGTTTGTTTCGCCTGCATATGAACGACACGCCGAGCAATTTCTACTTGCGCTTGCGCCTGGACAAGGCGCGACAGCTACTGCGACAGACAGATATGAGCGTGCTGGAGGTGAGCATTGCCTGCGGTTTCGAATCGCCGTCGTATTTCACCCGCAGTTATCGGGCGCGGTTTGCGCGCTGCCCGCGGGAAGACCGGCGCACTGCAAAGGCCTGAGGACGTTCACACAAAACCATTGTGGGAGCCAGCCTGCTGGCGATGGCATTTGGTCAGTCAACAATGTTGTTGACTGACACTCCCTCATCGCCAGCAGGCTGGCTCCCACAGTTGATTTGTGTTGGCCGCAGGTTACTTCTTCATCAGGCCCGAACACGCGGCTTTATACGCCTCATGCTGATACTTGTTCAGCGTCCCGGGCAGCTCGAAATTATGCTTCTTCGCCTGCGCATTGATCGTCTGCGGCGACCACAGCGTCACCTCGCAACTCTCCAGCAACTGAAAAATGCCCTCGATCTTGAACGTGGTCGGTCCGCCGGCAAACTCGCCTTTCTTGCTGCGCTTCTTGATCGCAATCCGGTCGATGGAATTCTCGCGTACAAACGACGCGACATGCGCGGCGAAGACTTTAACATTCGCCGCCTCGTCGTCATCGTCGAGGGCGATTTTCTTGGTGGCCAGTGGCAGATGGCTCAGCACCTGACCGTCGAGGGACGCCACGGCAATGATCGCTTCGCTGCCTTTGATTTCGATGCCGCAGATGTTCATGTTCATCCCTTTTACAAAGTGTGGGTGCAGCCTACAGCTCAAGTTGACTGGACGTGATGCCAAACGCCTTGGCAATTTTTTCGCGGGTCGCCTTACGCGGCTTCGCCACGCTCTCTTGCTGGGCAAAGGCCGGTTGAGAAATGCCCATGCGTACGGCCACTTCCTCCTGTGTAAGGTTCAGATATTCGCGCCAGGCGCGAATGGGTATGGCGCCATCGACGATGCGACTGACCACTTCGTGGGGGATCGAATGATTTTCCGTCTTCATGTTGTTACTCCTGCCCAATCAACTCCAAAAACTCCGACCGCTCATCACTCATCCGCGCCACGCAGTCATTCTGCGCAATCGTGAAGGCCTTGCTGCCGCTGGTCGCGGGGAATGCTTCCACGGCGCAATCGGCGTCACGGGTTTTCAGCCATTGTTGCTGGGCTGTCTTGAGTTTGGCGGTGATGTCGCTGAGCTGCGCCGGGTTGTCGCCATAAAGCGACTGCATGCGCTCGCCGAGGCTGAGGTAGTTTTCGCCAAGCAGGTTTTCGGCGGCGGATCGACTGTAGGCCGAGCATTCCAGTGTCTGCACGTCATTTTCGACGGCGTCGCAAGGGTTGATGTCGGACTCTTCAGCGGCCTGTACGCCGGTCGCTATCAGTGCCAAAGCCAGGAAGATCGATTTCATTGCGCCGCGCCTTTTTATTGTGCCTGTCCGGTGGTGCGGCGAATTCTGGCGTATGCGCGAGCCCTTGAACAGGTAGCCCGTGAGCTTGCGCGACGACCCTTTGTCGCGGATTGACGCTTTCGGCAATTCCCCTGTCGTTTTTGCACCCGGTCGTCACGGCACCGAAGCATATGCTGGCCCCAAAGCGCCGACACACGATTCGGCGTACGAATCGCCAAAAGGGGACTGCCTGATGAGCCCAGCCGAATTGCACGCCGACAGCATCATTATCGACGGGCTGATTATCGCCAAGTGGAACCGCGAGCTGTTTGAAGACATGCGCAAAGGCGGCCTCACTGCGGCTAACTGCACCGTGTCGGTGTGGGAAGGTTTTCAGGCGACCGTCAACAACATCGCCGCCAGTCAGAAACTGATCCGCGAAAACAGCGACCTGGTCATTCCGGTGCGCACCACTGCCGACATCCGCAAAGCAAAGGAGCAAGGCAAGACCGGCATCCTTTTCGGTTTCCAGAATGCTCATGCGTTTGAAGACCAGATCGGTTATGTCGAAGTGTTCAAGCAGCTCGGCGTCGGTATTGTGCAGATGTGCTACAACACGCAGAACCTGGTGGGCACCGGTTGCTACGAGCGTGATGGCGGCCTGTCGGGTTTCGGTCGCGAGATCGTCGCCGAGATGAACCGCGTCGGCGTCATGTGCGACCTGTCCCACGTCGGTTCGAAGACTTCCGAAGAAGTCATTCTCGAATCGAAGAAACCGGTCTGCTACTCGCACTGCCTGCCGTCAGGCCTGAAAGTCCACCCGCGCAACAAGTCCGATGAAGAGCTGAAGTTCATTGCCGATCACGGCGGCTTCGTCGGCGTGACCATGTTCGCGCCGTTCCTGGCCAAGGGCATTGATTCGACCATCGACGATTACGCCGAAGCCATCGAATACGTGATGAACATCGTTGGCGAAGACGCCATCGGCATCGGCACCGATTTCACTCAGGGCCACGGCCAGGACTTCTTCGAGTACCTGACCCATGACAAAGGCTATGCCCGCCGCCTCACCAGCTTCGGCAAGATCATCAACCCGCTGGGCATCCGCACCGTCGGCGAGTTTCCGAACCTGACCGAGACGCTGCTCAAGCGCGGCCATTCCGAGCGCGTCGTGCGCAAGATCATGGGCGAGAACTGGGTAAGCGTCCTCAAGGACGTCTGGGGCGAATAAGTCCCCGATTTCCTGTAGCAGCTGCCGAGGCACGAAGGCTGCGTCGGGCTGCGGAGCGGCCCCCCGAGGGCGGTCCTGCGGACCGCAACGCAGCCTTCGTGCCTCGGCAGCTGCTACAGACACGACATCACCACGAATTTTTCTGGAGTTAAGTTTCCATGGCCAAGATCGCCCCGCAATTGCCAATCGAAGTCGACAGCGAGACCGGTGTCTGGACGTCCGACGCCCTGCCGATGCTGTACGTACCGCGGCATTTTTTCGTCAACAACCACATGGGCATCGAGGAAGTGTTGGGCGCTGAAGCCTACGCCGAGATCCTGTACAAGGCCGGCTACAAATCCGCCTGGCACTGGTGCGAAAAAGAAGCTGAATGCCACGGCCTGGAAGGCGTCGCGGTGTTTGAGCACTACATGAAACGCCTGTCGCAACGCGGCTGGGGCCTGTTCAAGATTCAGGACATCGACCTCGACAAAGGCACTGCCAGCGTCAAGCTCGAACACTCGGCCTTCGTCTACGTGTACGGCAAGGTCGGACGCAAGGTCGACTACATGTTCACCGGCTGGTTTGCCGGTGCCATGGATCAGATTCTGCAAGCGCGCGGCAGCCAGATTCGCACCGTTGCCGAGCAAGTTTACGGTGGCTCTGAAGAAGGCCACGACGACGGTTTGTTCACCGTCAAGCCGTTGTAAGTCGAGGAACCCGTCATGGCTTTCGAAGCAATGTTCCAGCCGATCCAGATCGGCAAACTGACCATCCGCAACCGTGTGCTCAGCACCGCGCACGCCGAGGTCTACGCGACCGACGGCGGCATGACCACCGAGCGGTACGTCAAATATTACGAAGAGAAAGCCAAGGGCGGCATTGGCTTGGCCATCTGCGGCGGTTCGTCCGTGGTGGCGATCGACAGCCCGCAGGAATGGTGGAGCTCGGTGAACCTGTCGACCGACCGGATCATCCCGCACTTCCAGAACCTCGCCGACGCCATGCACAAGCACGGCGCCAAGATCATGATCCAGATTACCCACATGGGCCGTCGCTCGCGCTGGGACGGCTTCAACTGGCCGACCCTGATGTCGCCGTCTGGCGTGCGTGAGCCGGTGCACCGTGCCACCTGCAAAACCATCGAGCCGGAAGAAATCTGGCGGGTGATTGGTAACTATGCGCAGGCTGCGCGTCGGGCCAAGGCCGGTGGTCTGGACGGCGTCGAACTGTCGGCGGTGCACCAGCACATGATCGACCAGTTCTGGAGCCCACGCGTCAACAAACGTACCGATGAATGGGGCGGCAGTTTTGAAAACCGCATGCGCTTCGGTCTCGAAGTCTTGAAAGCCGTACGCGCCGAAGTCGGCCCCGATTTCTGCGTCGGTATCCGTCTGTGCGGTGACGAATTTCACCCGGACGGTTTGTCCCACGAGGACATGAAACAGATCGCCAAGTACTACGATGACACCGGCATGCTCGACTTCATCGGCGTGGTCGGCTCGGGCTGCGATACCCACAACACCCTGGCCAACGTTATCCCGAACATGAGTTATCCACCGGAGCCGTTCCTGCACTTGGCGGCCGGGATCAAGGAAGTGGTCAAGGCGCCGGTTCTGCACGCCCAGAACATCAAGGATCCGAACCAGGCGACGCGCATTCTCGAAGGCGGCTACGTCGACATGGTCGGCATGACCCGCGCGCACATCGCCGACCCGCACTTGATCGCCAAGATCAAAATGGGCCAGATCGATCAGATCAAACAGTGCGTCGGCGCCAACTATTGCATCGACCGTCAGTATCAAGGTCTGGATGTCTTGTGCATTCAGAACGCCGCAACCTCGCGGGAATACATGGGCCTGCCGCACATCATCGAAAAAACCACCGGGGTGAAACGCAAAGTGGTGGTGGTGGGTGCCGGCCCGGCCGGGATGGAAGCGGCGCGTGTTGCGGCTGAACGTGGCCACGACGTGACCCTGTTCGAGAAAAAGGAATTTATCGGCGGGCAGATCACCACGGCATCGAAAGCGCCGCAGCGCGACCAGATCGCCGGTATCACGCGCTGGTATCAGTTGGAGCTGGCGCGTTTGAAAGTCGATCTGCGCCTGGGCGTGGCGGCTGATGCGCCGACCATTCTCGATTTGCGTCCGGACGTGGTGGTGCTTGCGGTGGGCGGCCATCCGTTCGTTGAACAGAACGAGCACTGGGGCGCGGCGGAAGGCCTGGTGGTCAGCAGCTGGGACATCCTCGATGGCAAAGTCGCGCCGGCCAAGAATGTGCTGGTCTACGACACCATCTGCGAATTCACCGGCATGTCGACCGCCGACTACCTGGCCGACAAGGGCAGCCAGGTCGAGATCGTCACCGACGACATCAAGCCGGGCGTGGCCATGGGCGGCACGTCGTTCCCGACCTACTACCGCAGCATGTACCCCAAAGAAGTGATCATGACCGGCGACATGATGCTGGAGAAGGTTTATCGCGAAGGCGACAAGCTGGTCGCGGTGCTGGAGAACGAATACACCGGTGCGAAAGAGGAGCGGGTGGTCGATCAGGTGGTCATCGAAAACGGCGTGCGTCCGGACGAAGAAATCTATTACGCGATGAAGGAAGGCTCCCGCAACAAAGGTCAGATCGACGTCGAAGCCTTGTTCGCGATCAAGCCGCAACCTTGCCTGGAGCAGAGCGGCGACGGCTACTTGCTGTTCCGTATCGGCGACTGCGTGGCGCAGCGCAACGTGCATGCGGCTATCTATGACGCGCTGCGGTTGTGCAAGGATTTTTAAGAACAGTCACAAGCTGCAAGCTTCAAGCTGCAAGAAAGAGCGATGGGTGACCGGCTTTTACTTGCCGCTTTTGGCTTGAAGCTTGCCGCTTGAGGTGACTCCGATGTTGAACACCCTTCTTCCAATCCTGTTGTTCGCTGCCTTGGGCCTTGCTGCCCTTGGCGCGCTGCGCCGGGCAGCGATGTGGCGCCGGGGCCGGGCTTCCAAAGTCGACCTGATCGGTGGCCTGCTTGCCATGCCCAAGCGCTACATGGTCGATCTGCACCATGTGGTCGCGCGGGACAAATACATTGCCAACACCCACGTGGCCACGGCCGGCGGCTTTGTCCTGGCGGCGGTGCTGGCGATCCTGGTGCATGGTTTCGGCTTGCACAATCGCGTCCTTGGTGTCGCGCTGCTGATTGCCTCGGCGGTGATGTTTGTCGGCGCCATTTTCATGTTCATGCGCCGTCTGAATCCGCCGGCTCGTCTGTCCAAAGGCCCATGGATGCGACTGCCGAAAAGCCTGCTGGCGTTTTCGGTCTCGTTCTTCCTGTTGACCTTGCCGGTGGCCGGCGTGCTGCCGGCAAATTTCGGTGGCTGGTTGTTGGCGGCGATCCTTTTGGTCGGCGTGCTGTGGGGCGTTTCGGAATTATTCTTCGGGATGACCTGGGGCGGGCCGATGAAGCACGCCTTCGCCGGCGCGCTGCACTTGGCCTGGCACCGTCGCGCCGAACGTTTCGGTGGCGGTCGATCCACCGGTTTGAGACCACTGGACCTGAACGATCCAAGCGCACCATTGGGCGTGGAAAAGCCCAAGGATTTCACCTGGAACCAACTGCTCGGATTCGACGCTTGCGTGCAGTGCGGCAAGTGCGAAGCGGCGTGCCCGGCATTCGCTGCAGGGCAGCCGCTGAACCCGAAAAAACTGATTCAGGACATGGTCGTCGGCCTGGCCGGTGGCACCGATGCCAAATTTGCCGGCAGCCCTTATCCAGGTAAACCGGTCGGCGAACACGCCGGCAATCCGCATCAACCGATCGTCAACGGTCTGGTCGACGCCGAAACCCTGTGGTCGTGCACTACCTGCCGCGCCTGCGTCGAGGAATGCCCGATGATGATCGAGCATGTCGACGCCATCGTCGACATGCGCCGCCACCTGACCCTGGAAAAAGGTGCGACGCCGAACAAAGGCGCCGAAGTCCTCGAAAACCTGATTGCCACCGACAACCCGGGCGGATTCGCACCGGGCGGGCGGATGAACTGGGCGGCGGACTTGAACCTGAATCTGCTCAGTGAAAGGAAATCCGTCGACGTGTTGTTCTGGGTCGGCGACGGTGCCTTCGACATGCGTAACCAGCGCACCTTGCGCGCCTTCGTCAAAGTGCTGAAAGCGGCCAAGGTGGACTTCGCAGTGCTGGGCCTTGAAGAACGCGACAGCGGCGATGTGGCCCGACGTCTGGGCGACGAAGCGACTTTCCAGTTATTGGCCAAGCGCAACATCCTGACCCTGGCCAAGTACAGCTTCAATCGCATTGTTACCTGCGATCCGCACAGCTTTCATGTGTTGAAAAACGAGTACGGCGCCTTCGACGGCAATTACCTCGTGCAGCATCACAGCACTTACATGGCGGAAATCATCGGCGCGGGTGCGCTCAATCTCGGCCAGCACAAAGGCAGCAGCGTGACCTATCACGACCCGTGCTACCTCGGCCGCTACAACGGTGAATACGAGGCGCCACGTGAAGTGTTGCGCGCGCTCGGAATCGAGGTGAAAGAGATGCAACGCTCCGGATTCCGTTCGCGCTGCTGCGGGGGTGGCGGCGGTGCGCCGATCACCGACATTCCGGGAAGGCAACGCATCCCCGACATGCGCATGGACGACATCCGCGAAACCAGCGCCGAGCTTGTGGCCGTGGGCTGTCCACAGTGCACCGCGATGCTCGAAGGCGTGGTCGAACCGCGCCCGCTGATCAAAGACATCGCCGAACTGGTGGCCGACGCGTTGCTTGAAGACGCGCCAACCAACAAGCCGAATTCACCGGCCAAACGTGAACCTGCGGAGGCCCATTGATGAGCGACATTATCCGCCGCGACCCACGCGCCGAGTGGATCGCCCGCAACCGTCTGCACCCGCTGCACGCGGCCATGCAACCGCTGCAGCACAGCTGGATGGGGCCCAACGGCGTGATCCGCAAGAATCCCCATGGTATCGGTTTCATCGGCCCGAACGGGATCAAGCGTATCGACCGCAGCGGCGCGCAGCAGGGCGGGGCGAGCAAACGCTCGGCCGCGGTTGAAGTGCAATTGCCGCTGCATCAAGTGCCGCAACCGGCGTTCTACATCTGTGTGGTGCCGGACATGGTCGGCGGCCGCTTGAGCAGTCACGACCGCGATTTGCTTGGCCTGGCTCATCAGCTGGCCGGACAGGACGGCGCGGTGTTGGCGGTAGTCTTCGGTGAGCACAAAGAAATCAACTTCGCCAACGCCGGCGTCGATCGCGTGCTGGCGCTGGAAGGTGACGAGTTCAGCGGTTATGCACCTGAGCAACGTGTGCAGGGACTGCGAGCTGTGGATAACCAATTCAATCCTCGCCATTGGCTACTGCCTGATAGCCGCAGCGGCGGCGGTGAACTCGGTCGGCGTTTCGCCGCAGCACTGGGTGAACGCCCGGCCACGCGGGTCTGGCAGGTCAAGGATCAGCAGTGTATTGGCCGTGCCGGAGCCGGGTTGCAGGATTTGGCGCGTCCCGTTGCGCGTCTGATTCTGGCCTCAGCCGAATGCGCCGAACCGGTCAGCGAAACCCGTCATGAAGCTCTGGCGGTTGAGTTATCCACAACCGTAGCGCGCAGCCTGACGCGAATCGAAGATCTGGGCGCGGTGGCGGTAGATCCGGCTGCCATTCCGATGGCCGAGGCGGAATTCATTTTTTCCGGCGGCAATGGCGTCAAGGACTGGGCGCTGTTCCACAGGACCGCCCAGGCATTGGGTGCCACAGAGGGCGCGTCCCGTGTGGCGGTCGACGATGGCTTCATGGCGCGGGATCGCCAGGTCGGTGCGTCTGGCACCTGGGTCACGGCGCGGGTCTACGTGGCGGTGGGCATCTCCGGGGCGATCCAGCACCTGCAGGGCATTGGCGCTTGCGACAAGGTGGTGGCGGTCAATCTGGATCCGGGCTGCGACATGATCAAACGGGCCGACCTGTCGGTGATCGGTGAAAGTGCCGAGATTCTTCAGGCCTTGATCGATGCGGTCGCGGCTTACCGTAACGACGCCAAGCGCGATGCGGCATAAGGAAAGGAAAGGGTTATGAGCACAAAAATCATCAGCCTGGTGTCCATCGGCGCTCATCCAACCTCCGGTCGGCCACGTCGCGCGGAACAAGATGCGCGGGCTGTAGAACTTGGACTGCAGCTGGCAGGGGATAACTTGCAGGTGCTGCATGCTGGCGACGTGGCGGAACCGGCGTTGCGGGCATATTTGGGCATGGGCCTGGAACAGTTGCATGTGCTGGAACAACCGGCCGGCGCTGACGCGTTGCCAGCATTGACTGCGTATCTGCGCGAGGCCGGAGCACAGGTCGTGCTCACTGGCAGTCAGGCGGAAACCGGTGAGGGCTCCGGCATGCTGCCGTTCCTGCTGGCGGAAAACCTTGGCTGGCCGCTGGTGGTGGGGCTGGCCCAAGTGGAATCGATCGAAGGCGGTACGGCATTGGTTCTCCAGGCCTTGCCGCGGGGTCAGCGCCGTCGCTTGAAGGTGCGGCTGCCATTTCTTGCGACTGTGGATAATGCTGCGCCCAAGCCTCGACAGAGCGCTTATGGTCCGGCGCGACGGGGTGTTCTGCAGGTTGACGACGTGGAGGTCATCGACGATGAGCTGCTCACGGTTGCGACGTTGCAGTCGGCCAAACCCAGGCCGAAACGCTTGAAAGTCATCAAGGCCAAAAGCGGTGCCGACCGCATGAAAGCCGCGACCGCCAAGGCCAGCGGTGGCGGGGGGCAAGTGCTCAAGGGCGTCACCGCACAAGCGGGTGCCGAGGCTATCCTCAAATTGCTGATTGAAGAAGGCGTGGTCAGGTAAGGCAACGAGTCTGCACCTCGCTTATGTAGCAGCTGCCGAGCCAGCGAGGCTGCGTTCGAGCGCGAAGCGGTCGCCTAAGATGACATGACCCTGCGCGACGGTGGTACCTGGTTTGACGAGCACTTCGTCCTCGGACGCAGCCTCGCAGGCTCGGCAGCTGCTACAGGTTTACTCACAATTGCTGTGAGTGTACCTGTGGATAACATGTTCATCCTTGTCCACAGTCCCTGTAAACCCGGCCATGCAGGCCTCGGTACGAAAAACAACCAGGCTAACCTACGGTTTTGTCGGGTTATTTTTGAACATCGCGCTGTTGAACTGACGATACTTGCCCCCAATTCCTGTTGGCGCTTCTGTGGATAAGATGTTCGCGAACGTCTGCAGCCAATACCCAGCGGCGCTTTCAGGGAGTTGATCATAAGTTGATCAATTGTGCTTTTTTAATCCTGGATGCGCCCCGAAAGGCCCAATTCACGCGGTTGTCAGCGGTTTTCCACAGCCTGGGAAAAGTTGCCCCCAAACTCTGTTGGTGGTTCTGTGGATAAGGTGTTCGCCATCGTCTACAGGCCTTGTTATCCGGGGCTTTCAATTGGCTGGTTACTATTTAACCAATACTCAAGCCAAACCGTAGTCCGGGATAAGTCACGGTTTTTATTCGCCTTTTTACGAAGAATATGGACGACATGGCGCACTTGTCCCCAATAGCTGTGGGCGGACGTGTGGATAAGTTGTTTGCGGAAGGCTGAGGGGCTGGTGATTATGGGGTGTGGGGCAGTTGATTAGATTTTGTGCAACCACGGCCGGGAGATGTGCTGAATATAAAGTCGCTATCGCGAGCAGGCTCACTCCTACAGGAGTAACTCATTCCAAATGTAGGAGTGAGCCTGCTCGCGATGCTTTTTGCTGTTAACCCTGAACCGGCACACCTTTGAGATAAGCCGCCGGCTCGGCCCCAAGATTGTTCAGCAAACGTTCGCTATACCAATCGACAAAATTCACCACACCAAATTCATACGTCTTGGAGTAAGGGCCAGGTTGATATGCCGTGGAGTTGATCCCGCGCTGGTTCTCTTCCGCCAGGCGACGGTCCTGGTCGTTGGTTGCATCCCACACCTGACGCATGCGGTCGACGTCGTAATCCACGCCTTCAACGGCGTCCTTGTGTACAACCCATTTGGTGGTGACCATGGTTTCCTGGGCGCTGATCGGCCACACGGTGAACACGATGATGTGGTCGCCCATGCAGTGGTTCCACGAATGCGGCAGGTGCAGGATGCGCATAGAACCCAGGTCCGGGTTTTTGATGCGGCCCATCAGTTTGGCGCAGCCCTGTTTGCCGTCGAGGGTCATCGACACGGTCCCCTTGAGCAGCGGCATGCGCACGATGCGGTTGCGCAGGCCGAAGCTGGCGTGAGCGTAAGGAATCTTCTCGGCTTCCCACGCGGCGGCAGACGCCGCGACATGATCCTTGAAGGCCTGGTCGGCGCGCGGGTCGGTGACGTCGTCCCATTCCAGCAGGGTCTTCAGCAGTTCCGGATGCGACGCGTTGCAGTGGTAGCATTCGCGATTGTTTTCCAGCACCAGTTTCCAGTTGGCTTTCTCGATCAAGGTGGTGGTGATCGCCACCTTGGTGTTCTCCATGTCGTACGGTTCCATGTAATGGTTTAGCGTCGACAAAAAGTCATCAATGGCCGGCGGATTTTCCGACAGGCTGATGAAGATGTAGCCGCCTGCGGTCTTCACATTCACCGGTTTCAAACCGTATTGCTTCATGTCGAAGTCGGCACCCATTTCTGTACCGGCGAATAACAGGCGACCGTCCAGCTCGTACGTCCACTGGTGGTAGTGGCACACGAGTTTGGCAACCTTGCCTTTTTCGCTGGTACACAGGCGCGAGCCGCGGTGACGGCAGACGTTGTGGAACGCATGCACGACGCCCTCGGCGCCGCGAATCACGATGATCGGATTCTTGCCGATCTGCAGGGTCAGGTAATTGCCCTTGCCAGGGATTTCGCAGGTCATGCCAGCGATCAACCACTCTTTCTGAAAAATCTCCTGCATATCGATATCAAACAGCCGCTCGTCAGAGTAAAACGGCTGCGGCAGCGAGAACGTGCGCTCACGCTCTTGCAGCATCTGTGCGGTGGCCTTGCGTGCTGGTTCCAGCGGATCGCCCAAGCTGATTTTTGCGGTGACGTCCATCGATTTGATCCTCATGGCCATTCTGTGTGGCCGGCGAAAGTGGCTAATCAGGTTGCTGTTCGGAATAGCTACGCAAGGTGTAATGAATGTGTATTGGTTTGCAGCGAGTGTGGGGCCGACGCACACCAGAACCTTATCCACGAACGACATGGCCCACTCTGTTCCCGACGCGCAACTCCCGGTAGTTGGGGCCTGGTCGCGATAAGTATGTGAATGTCGCAGATAGGTAAATGGGCGATCTGCGCTATACGCAGAATCGCCACCATAAGGCCGAGCATCGGCGGTGGAGAACAGCATGTCCAACAGCTTCCTGAATCCGGTAACGACCCAGACCTGGGCCAATGGTCGACACATCGTCCGTTGCGTCAAAGTCATCCAGGAAACCTGGGATGTGCGCACCTTCTGCTTCATGGCCGACCAACCGATTCTGTTCTTCTTCAAACCCGGACAATTCGTCACCCTGGAGCTGGAAATCGAAGGTGTGCCGATCATGCGCTCCTACACCATTTCCAGTTCGCCTTCCGTGCCTTACAGCTTTTCGGTGACGATCAAGCGCGTGCCGGGCGGCAAGGTGTCGAACTGGTTGCACGACACGCTGCACGAAGGCCAGGAGCTGGCGGTGCACGGTCCGGTCGGCTTGTTCAACGCGATGGATTTCACCGCGCCCAAGGTTTTGTATCTGAGCGGTGGGGTCGGCATTACACCGGTCATGTCGATGGCGCGCTGGTTCTATGACACCAACGGCAACGTTGACATGGTGTTTATCCACAGCGCCCGCTCACCGAAAGACATCATTTATCACCGCGAGCTTGAACACATGGCGTCGCGGATCGACAACTTCAGTCTGCACCTGATTTGCGAGAAGCATGGCCTGGGCGAACCGTGGGCCGGTTATCGCGGCTACCTGAACCAGAAAATGCTTGAGCTGATGACGCCTGATTACCTTGAGCGCGAAGTTTTCTGCTGCGGCCCGACGCCGTACATGAACGCGGTCAAGCGCATGCTCGAAGCGGCCGGGTTTGACATGTCGCGCTATCACGAAGAATCGTTCGGCGCGACACCGCCGGAAGCTCGCGCCGATGCGGTGGAGCAAGCCGAAATCGCTGCCGATGCACCGGAACTCGACGTGGCGGATCTGCATCAGGTGGAATTCGTCTCATCGGGCAAAAGCATTCACGTGGCCCCGGGCGAGACCGTTCACGCCGCTGCGGCCAAGGTTGGCTTGCTGATTCCCAAGGCCTGCGGCATGGGCATTTGCGGGACGTGCAAGGTGTTGAAGCTGGGCGGCGAAGTCGAGATGGAGCACAACGGCGGGATCACCGAAGAGGACGAAGCGGAAGGGTTCATTTTGTCGTGCTGCAGCGTGCCGAAGGGCGATGTGCGGATTGAGTTCTGACCTTGCTGATTTGATCACTTCCGTGAACGCGCTTGTGTGTAGCAGCTGGCGAAGCCTGCGTTCGGCGGCGCAGCCGTCGTAAATCCATTAAACGCGGTGTACCTGACACACCGCGTTGTTTGATCTTACGACGGCTGCGCCGCCGAACGCAGGCTGCGCCAGCTGCTACAGAGTGCGCTGCGGAGGTTTACCGAGCCATCACTTCGCGGATGTCTGAAGCCAACTCGCGCACGCGCTCTTCTTCCGTGTCCCATGAGCACATGAAGCGTGCGCCGCCGTTGCCGATGAAGGTGTAGAAGCGCCAGCCTTTGGCAGTCAGCGCGGCGATGGCCGGTTCCGAGAGTTGCAGGAACACGCCGTTGGCCTGTACCGGGAACATCAGTTCCACGTCAGGGATGTCGCTCACCAGTTCGGCCAGCAACTGCGCGCAGTGGTTGGCATGGCGGGCGTATTTGAGCCAGGCGTCGTTTTCCAGAATCCCGACCCAGGGTGCCGAGAGGAAGCGCATCTTCGAGGCCAGTTGCCCTGCCTGTTTGCAGCGGTAATCAAAGTCTTCGGCCAGTTTGTGGTTGAAGAACAGGATCGCCTCACCCACGGCCATGCCGTTCTTGGTGCCGCCAAAGCACAGCACGTCTACACCCGCTTTCCAGGTCAAATCAGCCGGCGTGCAGCCGAGGTACGCGCAGGCGTTTGAGAAACGCGCGCCGTCCATGTGCAGGTTCAGGCCGAGCTCTTTGCAGGTGACGCTGATCGCGCGGATTTCTTCCGGGGTATAGACACTGCCGACTTCGGTGGCCTGAGTCAGGGTCACAACGCGCGGTTTCGGGTAGTGGATATCCTGACGCTTGAGGGCCACTTCGCGGATCGACTCAGGGGTCAGCTTGCCGTTTTCGGTGCGGGCCACGAGCAGTTTCGAGCCGTTGGAGAAAAACTCCGGCGCGCCGCATTCGTCGGTTTCAACGTGGGCGGTTTCCGAGCAGATCACGCTGTGGTAACTCTGGCACAGCGACGACAGCGCCAGCGAGTTGGCTGCCGTGCCGTTGAAGGCGAAAAATACTTCGCAGTCGGTTTCGAACAGTTTGCGGAATTCATCGGACGCGCGTGCGGTCCATTCATCGTCGCCATAGGCGCGCTGGTGGCCGTGATTGGCCTGCTCCATGGCAGCCCAGGCTTCAGGGCAAATGCCAGAGTAGTTATCGCTGGCGAATTGTTGGCTCTTGTCGGTCATGGCCGGCTTCCGTGATCGAGGCTCTTATGGTGAAGAGCGTCGTGGTCAATGATGGTGCGCACTTTACCGAAGATCGTCCGGGGAGCACACGGGATGTTGCTGTCAGAAAAATACACGGGTGACGGGCAATTATGCACATGACTCAGCGGGACGGGGCGCTGGATCTGCTCAAGTGGCTGGCGTTGCTGAGTATGGTGCTCGATCACCTGCGATATGTCGGTTATTCCGTCGATATTCTGTATGTCCCGGGTCGCCTGGCCTTTCCGTGGTTTTGCCTGGCGATGGCGGCGAATCTGGCGCGGCCTCGCGCAGTCACTGCAGATGGGCAGTGGCGCTATTTGCTGTGGTTGCTGCTGTTCAGCGCCATCAGCGAAATTCCTTACCGGATGTTTATTCCTGATCCCGACACGCTGAACGTGATGCCGACGCTGGCGCTTGGCTTGCTGGTGGCGCGGGGCTGGCAGCATCACGCGTTGCAATCGCGACTGCTGGCGCTGGGTGCCTTGATCGTTGCAGCGCTTTTTTCCGAGCGCCTGATGTTCGGGTTTTTCGGGGTGCTGCTACCGCTGGCGACGCTGTTGGTGATCAGACGGTCCTGGTTTTTCAGTCTGCTCCCCGGGGTGGTGTGCCTGGCTGCGAATCAGTGGGAGGTGTTGTATCACTCCGCACGGTTTGGCAATGCGCCCGCCATTCTGGGCCTCGTCACCTGCCTGTTTGCGCCTTTGATGGGAATGTTCTTGTTGCGCCACGCCAAAGCCCTGCGCCCGCCACCCATGCGGCGCTGGGCGTATGCGCTGTATCCCGTGCATTTTCTGCTGCTACTCGCAGTGCGACAGGCCATCGCATAACCCTGTGGGAGCGAGCCTGCTCGCGATGGCGGCGGGTCAGCCGACATCAATGTCGAATATGAAGCCGCTATCGCGAGCAGGCTCGCTCCCACGGGGGATTTGCGCCGGTTCAAAGACTGTGCCCGGCCTGCCATTCGCCGCCATGTCGTAAACGCACCTTTGCGTGGCGTCCGTAGGCATTTGGCCTGTCTGCGCCGGTCATACCATCGAATCCAAAGGGCACTGCCGAAAGGTACGTGCCTCACCGAGACGAATGGCGCACCGCCGCCGCTGGGAGAGACGCGATGTTCAGCAAGCAAGACCAGATCCAGGGTTATGACGATGCACTGCTGGCGGCGATGAATGCCGAGGAGCAACGCCAGGAAGATCACATCGAGCTGATCGCGTCCGAGAACTACACCAGCAAACGCGTCATGGAAGCGCAGGGCAGCGGCCTCACCAACAAGTACGCCGAAGGGTATCCGGGCAAGCGCTACTACGGCGGCTGCGAGCACGTCGACAAAGTTGAAGCCCTGGCCATCGAGCGCGCCAAGCTACTGTTTGGTGCCGATTACGCCAACGTCCAGCCGCACTCCGGCAGTCAGGCCAACGCAGCTGTTTACCTCGCCTTGCTCAACGCCGGTGACACCGTGCTCGGCATGAGCCTGGCCCACGGCGGTCACCTGACCCACGGCGCCAAAGTCAGCTTCTCCGGCAAACTCTACAACGCCGTGCAGTACGGCATCGACACCAGCACCGGCCTGATCGACTACGACGAAGTCGAACGTCTGGCCGTCGAGCACAAGCCGAAAATGATCATTGCCGGGTTCTCGGCTTATTCGAAGACCCTCGACTTCCCGCGCTTTCGCCAGATCGCTGACAAAGTAGACGCGTACTTCTTCGTTGATATGGCCCACGTGGCCGGTCTGGTGGCTGCGGGTCTGTACCCGAACCCGCTGCCATACGCCGACGTAGTCACCACCACCACGCACAAAACCCTGCGCGGTCCACGTGGCGGTCTGATCCTGGCCAAGGCCAACGAAGAGCTGGAAAAGAAATTCAACGCAGCGGTGTTCCCGGGCGGCCAGGGCGGCCCGCTGATGCACGTCATCGCCGGTAAAGCGGTGTGCTTCAAGGAGGCGCTTGAGCCAGGTTTCAAGGCCTACCAACAACAAGTGATCGACAACGCTCAGGCCATGGCCGGCGTGTTTATCAAACGCGGCTACGATGTAGTGTCCGGCGGCACGGATAACCACCTGTTTCTGGTCAGCCTGATCCGTCAGGGCCTCACCGGTAAAGAAGCGGACGCAGCCCTTGGTCGTGCGCACATCACCGTCAACAAAAACGCCGTGCCGAATGACCCGCAGTCGCCATTCGTGACCTCCGGCCTGCGCATCGGCACCCCGGCGGTGACCACGCGCGGCTTCAAGGTGACCCAATGCGTGACGCTGGCCGGATGGATTTGCGACATCCTCGACAACCTCGGCGATGCCGACGTCGAAGCCAATGTCGCCCAGCAAGTGACGGCCCTGTGCGCAGACTTCCCGGTTTATCGCTGAGCGGTTTTGGAGTAAATGACTATGCAACGCTATTCCGGCTTCGGCCTCTTCAAACACTCGCTCAGCCATCATGAAAACTGGCAGAAAATGTGGCGCACGCCGACCCCGAAAAAAGTCTACGACGTGGTCATTGTCGGCGGTGGCGGGCATGGTCTCGCCACGGCTTACTACCTGGCCAAAGAACACGGCATCACCAATGTGGCTGTGGTCGAGAAAGGCTGGCTAGGCGGCGGTAACACCGCGCGCAACACCACCATCGTGCGCTCCAACTACCTGTGGGACGAGTCGGCGCATCTTTACGAACACGCGATGAAATTGTGGGAAGGCCTCTCGCAGGACCTGAACTACAACGTGATGTTCTCTCAGCGTGGCGTTTACAACCTGTGCCACACCCTGCAGGACATCCGTGATTCCGAGCGTCGGGTCAGCGCCAACCGCCTCAACGGCGTCGACGGCGAACTGCTCGATGCCAAACAAGTAGCCGACGAAATCCCGTACCTCGACTGCTCGAAGAACACCCGCTACCCGGTGATGGGCGCCACCGTCCAGCGTCGTGGCGGCGTGGCCCGTCACGATGCCGTGGCGTGGGGCTTTGCGCGTGCCGCCGACGCGCTCGGCGTGGACCTGATCCAGCAGACCGAAGTGATCGGTTTCCGCAAGGAAAACGGTGTGTGCATCGGCGTTGAAACCAACAAGGGTTTCATCGGCGCCAAGCGCGTCGGCGTGGTGACGGCCGGTAACTCCGGGCACATGGCCAAGCTCGCCGGTTTCCGTCTGCCGATCGAATCCCACCCGCTGCAAGCGTTGGTGTCCGAGCCGATCAAACCGATTATCGACAGCGTGATCATGTCCAACGCCGTGCACGGTTACATCAGTCAGTCCGACAAGGGCGACCTGGTGATCGGCGCCGGTATCGACGGCTACAACGGTTACGGCCAGCGCGGTTCGTACCCGGTGATCGAGCACACCATTCAGGCCATCGTCGAGATGTTCCCGGTGTTGTCCCGCGTGCGCATGAACCGTCAATGGGGCGGCATCGTCGACACCACGCCCGATGCTTGCCCGATCATCTCGAAAACCCCGGTCCCGAACATGTTCTTCAACTGCGGCTGGGGCACCGGTGGGTTTAAGGCCACACCTGGCTCGGGCAACGTATTTGCCGCGAGTCTGGCCAAGGGTGAAATGCACCCGTTGGCCGCACCTTTCTCCATCGACCGTTTCCACAACGGTGCGTTGATCGATGAACACGGCGCTGCTGCGGTCGCCCACTAACAGGAGAAATCCCTATGTTGCATATCTTCTGTCCTCACTGCGGCGAACTGCGCTCCGAAGAGGAATTTCACGCGTCGGGCCAGGCGCACATCCCGCGTCCATTGGACCCGGCCAGTTGCACCGACGAAGAGTGGGGCGACTACATGTTTTTCCGCGATAACCCGCGCGGTCTGCACCACGAATTGTGGGATCACGTTGCCGGTTGCCGTCAGTACTTCAACGCGACGCGCGACACCGTGACCTACGAGATTCTTGAAACCTACAAGATCGGCGCCAAGCCACAATTCACTGACAAGACCGACAGCCCGACAGCGGCCGCCACGGCTCTGGGAGAGAAGGTATGAGCCAGATCAATCGCCTGTCCAACGGCGGACGGATCGACCGCAACAAAGTGCTGAGCTTCACCTTCAATGGCCAGACCTACAAAGGCTTCGAGGGCGATACCCTGGCTGCCGCGCTGATTGCCAACGGTGTCGATATCATCGGCCGCAGCTTCAAGTATTCGCGTCCACGCGGGATTTTTGCCGCTGGCACCGAAGAGCCGAACGCGGTGCTGCAGATCGGCGCGACCGAAGCCACGCAGATCCCTAACGTGCGCGCCACGCAACAAGCGTTGTATCAAGGTTTGGTCGCGACCAGCACCAACGGCTGGCCGAGCGTGAACAACGACATGATGGGGATTCTCGGCAAGGTCGGCGGCAAGCTGATGCCGCCGGGCTTCTACTACAAAACCTTCATGTACCCGCAGTCGTTCTGGATGACGTACGAGAAGTACATCCGCAAGGCCGCCGGCCTGGGCCGCTCGCCGACCGAGAACGATCCGGACACTTACGACTACATGAACCAGCACTGCGACGTGCTGATCGTCGGTGCCGGTCCTGCAGGTCTGGCCGCTGCATTGGCGGCTGCGCGCAGCGGTGCCCGGGTGATCCTTGCCGATGAGCAGGAAGAATTCGGCGGCAGCCTGCTCGATTCGCGCGAAAGCCTCGACGGCAAACCGGCCGCAGAATGGGTCGCCACGGTCATCGACGAACTGAAAAACACGCCCGACGTGCTGCTGCTGTCGCGTGCCACCGTCAACGGTTACCACGACCATAACTTCCTGACCATTCACGAGCGCCTTACCGATCACCTCGGCGATCGCGCACCGATCGGCCAGGTGCGCCAGCGCGTTCACCGCGTTCGCGCCAAGCGCGTGGTGCTTGCCACCGGCGCTCACGAGCGTCCGCTGGTGTACGGCAACAACGACGTGCCGGGCAACATGCTCGCCGGTGCTGTCTCGACGTACGTACGCCGTTACGGCGTGGCGCCGGGCAAAAAACTGCTGTTGTCGACCAACAACGATCACGCCTACCGCGTGGCGCTGGACTGGCTCGACGCCAGCCTGCAAGTGGTGGCGATCGCCGATGCGCGCAGCAATCCGCGCGGTGCACTGGTTGAAGAAGCGCGCGCCAAAGGCATTCGCATCCTCACGGGCAGCGCCGTCATTGAAGCCCGCGGGACCAAACGCGTGACCGCAGCCCGTGTCGCCGCGATCGACGTCAAAGCGCACGCCGTGACCAGCCCGGGTGAATGGCTCGATTGCGACCTGGTTGCCAGCTCCGGCGGTTACAGCCCGATTGTTCACTTGGCCTCGCACCTGGGTGGCAAGCCGATCTGGCGTGAAGACATCCTCGGTTTTGTACCGGGCGAAGCACCGCAGAAACGCGTGTGCGTGGGTGGCATCAACGGCGTTTATGGCCTTGGCGATTCGCTGGCGGACGGTTTTGAAGGCGGCGCTCGCGCGGCCAGCGAAGCCGGTTTCAGTGTGGTTGAAGGCACGTTGCCAAAGGCCCTGAGCCGTCTCGAAGAACCGACGCTGGCGCTGTTCCAGGTGCCGCACGAGAAGAACTCTGCACGCGCGCCGAAGCAATTCGTCGACTTCCAGAACGACGTCACCGCCGGCGGCATCGAGCTGGCGACCCGTGAAGGTTTCGAGTCGGTCGAGCACGTCAAACGCTACACCGCGCTGGGCTTCGGTACCGATCAGGGCAAGCTCGGCAACGTCAACGGGCTGGCCATCGCCGCCCGTTCGTTGAACGTGACCATCCCGCAGATGGGCACCACCATGTTCCGCCCGAACTACACACCGGTGACGTTCGGTGCGGTGGCCGGTCGTCATTGCGGGCACATCTTCGAACCGGTGCGTCACACGGCGCTGCATCACTGGCACGTGAAAAACGGCGCCGAGTTCGAAGACGTCGGTCAGTGGAAACGTCCGTGGTACTTCCCGAAAAACGGTGAAGACCTGCCCGCCGCCGTCAAACGCGAATGCAAAGCCGTGCGCGACAGCGTCGGCCTGCTGGACGCGTCGACCCTCGGCAAGATCGACATTCAAGGCCCGGATTCGCGCGAGTTTCTCAACCGCATCTACACCAACGCCTGGACCAAACTTGATGTCGGCAAGGCGCGCTACGGCCTGATGTGCAAGGAAGACGGCATGGTCTTCGACGACGGCGTGACGGCTTGCCTCGCCGACAATCATTTCGTCATGACCACCACCACCGGCGGCGCTGCACGC
This sequence comes from Pseudomonas sp. TMB3-21, assembly GCF_054898145.1. Classification (NCBI taxonomy): domain Bacteria; kingdom Pseudomonadati; phylum Pseudomonadota; class Gammaproteobacteria; order Pseudomonadales; family Pseudomonadaceae; genus Pseudomonas; species Pseudomonas sp. TMB3-21. The sequence continues at coordinate 2,053,505 of NZ_CM142718.1, forward strand.
GTGTTGCAGTGGCTGGAAATCTATCATCAGACCGAATGGCCGGACCTCAAGGTGTACTTCACCTCTGTGACCGATCACTGGGCGACCATGACCCTGTCCGGGCCTAACAGTCGCAAGCTGCTCAGCGCCGTGACCGACATTGACCTGAGCAACGAAGCGTTCCCGTTCATGACCTGGAAAGAAGGTCTGGTGGGCGGTGTACCGGCGCGGGTGTTCCGCATTTCGTTCACCGGTGAGCTGTCGTACGAAGTCAACGTGCAGGCCGACTACGCGATGGGCGTGCTGGAGAAAATCGTCGAGGCTGGCAAGCCGTACAACCTGACGCCGTACGGTACCGAGACCATGCACGTGCTGCGGGCCGAGAAGGGTTTCATCATTGTCGGTCAGGATACTGACGGCTCGATGACCCCGGACGACCTGAACATGGGCTGGTGCGTCGGTCGCACCAAACCGTTTTCATGGATCGGTCAGCGTGGCATGAATCGCGAAGATTGCCTGAAGGATCAGCGTAAGCAACTGGTTGGCCTGAAGCCGATCGATCCGGCGAAGTGGCTGCCGGAAGGCGCGCAGCTGGTATTCAATACCAAGCAAGCGATTCCGATGACGATGGTCGGGCACGTCACCTCGAGCTACCTGCACAACTCGCTGGGTTATTCGTTTGCGATGGGGGTGGTGAAGGGCGGTTTGAAGCGCATCGGTGAACGCGTGTTTGCGCCGCTGGCGGATGGCAGCGTGATTGAGGCGGAGATTGTTTCTTCGGTGTTCTTCGATCCGAAGGGTGATCGCCAGAATATTTGATGGTTTGGATCCTGTGGAGTGCAGTCGCACCGTGGTGACTTCATCGCGAGCAGGCTCACTCCTACAGGTGATCGCGTTCCCCTTGTAGGAGTGAGCCTGCTCGCGATAGCGGTATATCTGCTTGCACAGAGCTCAAGTCAGAATTCAGGAAAGGTGCTTTATGACCGCAGCCAACGTGTACCAACAACGCCCGACCACCGGCGCAAAAGCCGAATCATCTCTGCACCATGCCGACCTCGCCAGCCTGGTCGGTAAGGGCCGCAAAAGCGCCGGCGTGATCGTGCGTGAGAAAAAACTCCTCGGTCACCTGACTATCCGGGGCGATGGTCACGATGCCGCATTTGCCGCCGGCGTGCACAAAGCGCTGGGCATCGAATTGCCCGCCGCGCTAACCGTGATGGTGAAAGGCGAAACCAGCCTGCAATGGATGGGCCCGGATGAATGGCTGCTGATCGTGCCGACCGGCGAGGAATTCGCCACCGAGCAGAAACTGCGTGAAGCGTTGGGCGATCTGCACATCGCGATCACCAACGTCAGCGGCGGCCAGCAGATCCTGGAGCTGAGCGGCCCGAATGTGCGCCAGGTGTTGATGAAATCCACCAGCTACGACGTGCACCCCAACAGTTTTCCCGTGGGTAAAGCCGTCGGCACCGTGTTCGCCAAGTCGCAATTGGTGATCCGCCACACCGGCGAGGACACTTGGGAATTGTTGATTCGTCGCAGCTTCTCGGATTACTGGTGGATGTGGTTGCAGGATGCGTCGGCTGAGTACGGGTTAAGCGTCCAGGCCTGATCACTACCCGCCATGGAGGCGGTCAACTGTGGGAGCGAGCCTGCTCGCGAAGGACTCGAGGACGACGCGTTAAATCAGGAAATACGCGTCATCGTTGACGTCCATCGCGAGCAGGCTCGCTCCCACAGGAGAACGCATTGTTTACCGATCTCCCAGGAGTCACCGCACTATGAGCCGCGCCCCAGATACATGGATTTTGACCGCCGATTGCCCCAGCGTCCTCGGCACCGTGGACGCGGTCACGCGCTTTCTGTTCGAGCAGGGCTGCTACGTCACCGAGCACCACTCGTTCGATGACCGGCTCTCCGGCCGCTTCTTCATTCGCGTGGAATTTCGCCAACCGGATGGCTTCGACGAACAATCCTTCCGCGCAGGTCTTGCTGAACGCGGCGAAGCCTTCGGCATGCTCTTCGAACTGACCGAACCCAACTACCGCCCGAAAGTGGTGATCATGGTCTCCAAGGCCGATCACTGCCTCAACGATTTGCTCTACCGCCAGCGCATCGGCCAATTGTCGATGGACGTCGCCGCCGTGGTCTCCAATCACGCGGATCTCAAGCCGTTGGCCGACTGGCACCAGATTCCGTACTACCATTTCCCGCTGGACCCGAACGACAAGCCGTCGCAGGAGCGTCAGGTGTGGCAAGTGATCGAAGAGTCCGGCGCCGAACTGGTGATCCTCGCGCGCTACATGCAGGTTTTGTCGCCAGAGCTGTGCCGCAAACTCGACGGTAAGGCAATCAATATTCACCACTCGCTGTTGCCCGGTTTCAAGGGCGCCAAGCCTTATCACCAGGCTTACAACAAGGGCGTGAAGCTGGTCGGCGCGACGGCGCATTACATCAACAACGACCTCGACGAAGGGCCGATCATCGCCCAGGGCGTCGAGGTGGTGGACCACAGTCATTATCCGGAGGATTTGATCGCCAAGGGGCGGGACATCGAAGGGCTGACATTGGCCCGGGCTGTTGGTTATCACATTGAAAGAAGGGTGTTTCTGAACGCCAACAGAACGGTTGTTCTTTAAAACGCCATCGCCAGCAGGCTGGCTCCCACAGGGTTTTGTGTCTGCCCACAAATCCCGTGTTCACTCGAATCCCTGTAGGAGCTGGCTTGCCAGCGATGAGGCCCTGACAACAACACAAATCACACAGGCAACACCCAGAGCAATCAACGCGCCGCCGCTCCAGGGCGACGCGACCGCTACATAAAAACAACAGCGAGGTGAAAGCATGTCTGGCAATCGTGGTGTGGTGTATCTCGGCGCTGGCAAGGTCGAAGTACAGAAAATCGACTATCCGAAAATGCAGGACCCGCGCGGCAGGAAGATCGAACACGCCGTCATCCTGCGCGTGGTTTCCACCAACATCTGTGGTTCCGATCAGCATATGGTGCGCGGCCGGACTACCGCTCAGACCGGTCTGGTGCTGGGTCACGAAATCACCGGTGAGGTGATCGAGAAGGGCAGCGACGTCGAGAATCTGCAAATCGGCGATCTGGTCTCCGTACCCTTCAATGTGGCGTGCGGCCGCTGCCGTTCCTGCAAGGAAATGCACACCGGCGTTTGCCTCAGCGTCAACCCCGCACGTCCGGGCGGAGCGTACGGTTACGTCGACATGGGCGACTGGACCGGCGGCCAGGCTGAATACGCCTTAGTGCCGTATGCCGACTTCAACCTGCTGAAACTGCCGGACCGCGATCGCGCGATGGAAAAAATCCGCGACCTGACCTGCCTCTCCGACATCCTGCCAACCGGTTACCATGGCGCGGTGACCGCGGGCGTTGGACCGGGCAGCACGGTGTACATCGCCGGTGCCGGTCCGGTTGGTCTGGCGGCTGCCGCTTCCGCGCGATTGCTGGGCGCGGCAGTGGTAATCATTGGTGACGTCAACACCGTGCGCCTGGCCCATGCCAAAGCGCAGGGTTTCGAAATCGCCGATCTGTCCCTCGACACCCCACTGCACGAACAGATCGCCGCACTGCTGGGCGAACCGGAAGTGGATTGCGCCGTCGACGCCGTCGGCTTCGAAGCGCGCGGTCATGGCCATGACGGCGTGAAACACGAGGCTCCGGCCACGGTGCTCAATTCGTTGATGGGCGTGGTTCGTGTGGCCGGCAAAATCGGTATCCCGGGCCTGTATGTGACCGAAGATCCGGGCGCCGTCGACGCCGCCGCGAAAATGGGCAGTCTGAGCATTCGCTTCGGCCTGGGCTGGGCGAAATCCCACAGCTTCCACACCGGGCAGACGCCAGTGATGAAGTACAACCGCCAGCTGATGCAGGCGATCATGTGGGACCGTATCAACATCGCCGAAGTGGTGGGGGTTCAGGTGATCAGTCTGGATCAGGCGCCGCAAGGCTATGGCGAGTTCGATGCGGGCGTGCCGAAGAAGTTTGTGATTGATCCGCACAAGATGTTCAGTGCGGCCTGAGACTTCGTGCAATGCTGAACGGCGACCCTCGGGTCGCCGTTTTTGTTTTGATCACGGCGACAATCGGCGGTCGTTCTGAGGAACATGCCGGGCCATACCCGGTCCAAACCGCAGTTTTGCCGCCCCTAGCCGGGCGGTTTCATGGCTCAAAGAGGATGTCTGAATGAAGATTACACGCGGTTTTGCACTGGCCTCGCTGATGACTCTGGTGGCCAGCCCGGTCTTTGCTCAGTTCAACCTGAACGATGTCGCCGGGGTGGTAGCCGGTATGCAGGGCGGCGACAAGGCTGCGGCTGTGGCGCCAACCCCGGAAACGGCAGGTCTGCTGAGTGCGCTGAGTGCGTTGAAGGTCTCGCCAGAGCAGGCCGTCGGCGGCACCAGTGCGATGTTGGGGCTGGCGAAAAACCAGCTCAGCAGTACCGATTATTCCGAACTGGCCAAAAGCGTACCGGGCATCGACAAACTGTCGGGCGGCAGCGGTAATCTGGCGGCGTTGAGCGGCTTGCTCGGTTCGTCCGCCAAGACTGCCGGGCTGGAAAATGCCTTGGGCACCGTCAAGGACACCAATGACCTGAACAACGCTTTCAGCGCGTTGGGCATGGACAGCGGCATGATCGGCCAGTTTGCCCCGGTGCTTTTGCAGTACCTCGGTCAGCAGGGCGTCGGCGGCTCGCTGCTGCAGAGCCTCGGCGGCATCTGGGGCGCCGGCACCGGCAGTTGATTCAACGGCGTTCGGCGCGCAAGGCTTCGATACGCTGATCTTTCTCGATCCAGAGCTGGTTGACCCAGTTCTGGACCTGGCCACGAAACAGTGGATCGTTTTCGTAATCCCCCTGCCACAGCGCCGGGTCAAGTTCACGGGTTTTGATGTCGATGATCACCCTCGGCACGACGCCGCAGATCAGGTTCCAGAATCCCGGAATCTTCTGCTGCGGATAGACCACGGTCACATCGAGTATGGCGTCCAGCTGTTCACCCATTGCCGCCAGTACAAACGCCACGCCGCCCGCTTTGGGCTTCAGCAAATGGGTGAAGGGCGATTGCTGCTGGTTGCTTTTGATCGCGGTGAAGCGGGTGCCTTCGAGGTAATTCACCACCGTCACCGGTTGACGCTTGAACAGCTCGCACGCGGCTTTGGTGATCTGCAGATCCTTGCCCGCCAGCTCGGGGTTTTTCGCCAGAAAAGCCTTGGTGTAGCGCTTCATGAACGGGTAATCCAGCGCCCACCATGCCAGTCCCAGGAACGGTACCCAGATCAGTTCTTTCTTGAGGAAGAACTTGAAGAACGGCGTGCGCCGGTTGAGTGCCTGGATCAGCGCCGGGATATCGACCCACGATTGATGGTTGCTGATGACCAGATACGAGGTGTCACTGCGCAGATGATCGCCGCCGCGGATGTCCCATTGCGTGGGGATGAACAGGCGGAAGATCAGTTTGTCGACCTCGGCCCAGGTCTCGGCAATCCACATCACCGCCTTCGAGGCGTCGTCGCGATAGCGACCGGGCAACACCAGTTTAAGCAGGGCGAACACCAACAGCGGCCCGATCAGGAACAGAGTGTTGAGCAACAGCAGCAAGGTAACGAAACAGCCGGTGAGCAGGCGGCGCATAGGTAACTCTTGAAAGCTTGTAGACGCGCCATGATAAGCAGCTTGGGGCGGCAGGCCAAATCGTTGATGACGAATGTTTCACGTTTGTCTCGGTATAGTTCGACGCCACTCAGCTCAAATTGCTCCAGTGGCTGGTCCGGCCTCATCGCGGGCTAGCCACGCTCCTACAGTTTTTTGTATCGTCCACAGAATTACGATACGAGACGGAACGTGTGGACGCGAGGCTTGCCCGCGAAGCGAACTCAGAAACGAACGAATTCCCCGCTGACGGTCTAAAATCCCGCTGCTCACTTTCCCAGGACACCGATCACGTGAAATCCCTCCTCGCACTGCTTACCCTCGTGGCTCTGCCGGCGCTGGCCGCCGAGCCGACCCTGTACGGTCGCTACGAATACATCGCCCTGCCGGAAATCGGCGGTGAAGTGCTCAAAGCCAAAATGGACACGGGTGCGCTGACCGCATCGCTGTCAGCCAAGGACATCGAAACCTTCACCCGCGACGGTGATGAATGGGTGCGTTTCCGCCTTGCCACCAAAGGCGCGAGCAACAAGGTCTACGAACACAAAGTCGCGCGGATCAGCAAGATCAAGGCCCGCTCCGAAGAAGACGAGGACGACAAGGAAGGCGCCGAGCCCACCAAGCGCCCGGTTGTCGATCTGGAACTGTGCCTGGGCAAGGTGAAACGCACGGTCGAGGTCAACCTCACTGACCGCAGCAGCTTCAATTACCCATTGCTGATCGGCGCCAAGGCTTTGCGCGAATTCGACGCGGCAGTGAACCCGGCGCGTCGCTACACGGCAGACAAGCCCGACTGCTGATTGACGGCGTATCAGCCTTGAGGCACCGTTCGCCCACCTAACTGTCGGGCTCGGACGCCATGCCTCATATCCTGATTGTCGAAGACGAAGCCGCGATTGCCGACACCCTGATTTTCGCCTTGCAGGGCGAGGGCTTCACCACCACCTGGCTGAGCCTTGGCGCGGCGGCGCTGGACCATCAGCGCCAGACCCCGGCCGATCTGATCATTCTCGACATAGGCCTGCCGGACATCAGCGGCTTCGAAACCTGCAAGCAGCTGCGGCGTTTCAGCGAAGTGCCGGTCATTTTTCTCAGCGCTCGCGACGCCGAAATCGACCGCGTGGTGGGCCTGGAAATCGGTGCCGACGATTACGTGGTCAAACCCTTCAGCCCGCGTGAAGTGGCAGCGCGGGTTCGGGCCATTCTCAAACGCATGGCGCCGCGAGCCGTGGCCGACGTTGGATCTGCGTTATTTCGCATCGACAGTGAACGGGTGCAGATCAGCTATCGCGGGCAATTGCTGACCCTCACTCGCCACGAATTTCGTCTGCTGCAGTGCTTGCTCGAACAACCCGAACGCGTCTTCAGCCGCGAGCAATTGCTCGATGCATTGGGCGTCGCCGCCGATGCCGGGTATGAACGCAGCATCGACAGTCACATAAAAAGCGTGCGCGCCAAACTGCGCCTGGTGAACGCTGACGCCGAGCCAATCCAGACCCATCGCGGCCTCGGTTACAGCTACAGCCCGGACCACAGCTGATGGCGCTGGGCATCCGGATATTTCTGGTCTATGTGCTGTTTATCGGCCTGACCGGGTACTTCGTGCTCAACACCGTCATGGAAGAAATACGCCCGGGCGTGCGCCAGTCCACCGAAGAAACCCTGGTCGATACCGCCAATCTGATGGCCGAAATCCTGCGTGACGATTTCAAGGCCGGCACGCTCAATCAGAATCGCTGGCCGCAATTGCTCAAGGCCTATGGTGAACGCCAGCCACGGGCGAATATCTGGGGTTTACCGAAAAATCAGGTCAATCACCGCATCTACGTTACCGATGCCAAAGGCATTGTGGTGCTCGATTCCAGTGGTGTCGCGGAGGGTCAGGATTACTCGCGCTGGAACGACGTGCTGCTGACCTTGCGCGGCGAGTACGGCGCCCGTTCCAGCCGCAGTGATCCCGACGATGCCAGCTCGTCGGTCATGCACGTCGGCGCGCCGATTCGTGATAACGGCAACATCATCGGCGTGGTCACTGTGGCCAAACCCAACAGTTCCTTGCAGCCTTATGTCGATCGCACCGAACGGCGCTTGCTGGCTTACGGCGCCGGCCTGATTGGCCTCGGCCTGCTGTTCGGCGCGTTGTTGTCGTGGTGGTTGAGCGCGGCGCTGCGACGGCTGACCGGTTATGCGCAAGCGGTGAGCGAAGGGCGCAAAGTCGAGGTGCCGCACTATCGCGGCGGTGAGCTGGAGCAACTGGCAACAGCAGTCGAGCAGATGCGCACGCAGCTGGAAGGCAAGGCCTATGTCGAGCGTTACGTGCACACGCTGACCCATGAACTGAAAAGCCCGCTGGCAGCGATTCGCGGTGCGGCGGAATTGCTGCACAGTGAAATGCCGCTGGCGCAACGGCAGCGATTCGTCAGCAACATCGACAGCGAAAGCCGGCGGATGCAGCAGTTGATCGAACGTCTGCTGAATCTGGCTCAAGTAGAACAACGGCAGGGACTGGAGGAACGGACTGCGGTGCCACTGGCAGCGTTGGTCAGCGAATTGATGGCCGCTCAGACGGCGCGAATCGAGGGTAAGCGATTGCGTGTCGAGCAAACCATCGCAGCGGATCTGAACATCATCGGTGAGCCTTTCCTGCTGCGTCAGGCACTGGGCAATGTGCTGGAAAACGCGCTGGATTTCACCCCCGCTTACGGCGTGCTGCGCTTCAGTGCCGAGCGGACGGGAGCGCAGATAGAAGTCAGATTGTTCAACGAGACAGACGCGATCCCCGAGTATGCCTTGCCACGTTTGACCGAGCGTTTCTACTCACTGCCGCGCCCGGACAGCGGGCGCAAGAGCACGGGGCTGGGGCTTAATTTCGTTGAAGAGGTGGTGAAGCTGCATGGCGGCGATTTGCGCATCGCTAACGTCGAGGGCGGTGTGGAAGTCACGTTGCGCCTGGCTTGACATCAAATCGCCTTTCGCAAGCAGGCTCGGTCACACATGTATTCGCAGTGAGCGCAACTTATGTTCTCCACAGTCAAAAGTGGGAGTGAGCCTGCTCGCGAAGACGGCGGCTCAGTCTCCACATAATCTCCACATTTGCCCCACATAAATTCCACATGACCAGCCCAGACTCTCCCCATCCAAACAGGGAAAGTCCCATGAACCGAAATCTGACCTTGAAACTCGGCGCCATCGCGCTGTTGATCGTGCTGTTGCTGATCCCGCTGTTAATGATCAACGGGTTGATCAACGACCGCCAGCAACTGCGCGATGGCGTGCTCGAAGACATCGCCCGCAGCTCCAGCTACAGCCAGCAACTCAGCGGACCACTGATGGTGGTGCCGTATCGCAAGGTGTTGCGCACCTGGAAGCTCAACGAAAAAACCAACCAGCGTTATCAGGAGGTTGGCGAGGAGCGCGGACGTCTATATTTCCTGCCGGAGCGTTTCGAACTCGATGGCCAGGTCCAGACCGAACTGCGCAAACGGGGCATTTACGAAGCGCGTCTGTTCCACGCCGACAACCGCATCAGCGGGCACTTTTCGGTCCCGGCTCAACTGGGCATCAAGGAGGACTTTGCCGATTACCAGTTCGATCAACCATTCCTCGCGGTGGGCATCAGCGACATACGCGGCATCGAAAATGCGCTGAAACTGGAACTCAACGATCAGCGACTGGACTTCCTCCCTGGCAGCCAGGTGGGCTGGTTGGGTGAAGGTGTGCACGTGACGTTGCCGGCGCTGAACGCGGCGCAGGTCACAGAGCTGACCTTCGGTTTTGACCTGCGTCTGCAGGGCACTGGCCAGCTGCAAGTGTTGCCGGTGGGCAAAACCAGCAAAGTATCGTTGGCCGCCAACTGGCCGCACCCCAGCTTCATCGGCAACTACCTGCCGGTCCAGCGTGAGATCACCGATCAAAGCTTCACCGCCGAATGGCAGACCACGTTTTTCTCCACCAACCTGCAAGAAGCCCTGGTGCGCTGCGTGTCTACCAGCACCTGTGATGCGTTCAACGCTCGCAGCTTCGGCGTGAGCTTCATCGACCCGATTGATCAGTATCTGAAAAGCGACCGCGCGATCAAATATGCGCTGCTGTTCATCGTCCTCACCTTCGCCGGCTTCTTCCTCTTCGAAGTGCTGAAAAGTCTGGCGGTGCACCCGGTGCAATATGCGCTGGTCGGCGTGGCCCTGGCGTTTTTCTACCTCTTGTTGTTGTCACTCTCCGAACACCTCGGGTTCGCCTTGGCGTATTTAATGTCGGCAAGTGGTTGCGTGTTGTTGATCGGTTTTTACGTCTGCCACGTTTTACGCAGCGTACGTCACGGTCTATGTTTTTCGGCGGGACTGGCAGCGCTGTATGGCTTGCTCTACGGCTTGTTGAGTGCCGAAGATTACGCGTTGCTGATGGGCTCGTTGCTGCTGTTCGGCCTGCTGGGCTTGTTCATGGTGCTGACGCGCAAACTGGACTGGTACGGGATCGGACAGAAACCGGCCAAGCCACTGGAGTTCGACATCGGGGTGGTGGAATGAGCCGCTCGCTGGGGTTGCGCGAGGATCAGCGGACAGGGCGCGTGCTGGCGAGACGAATAGCCAAATTGTTCCTGATACCCGACAGCCTGAGCACGGCTCGGCTAACCTGCAGTGATTGCGCACTGAGACATCAGGTATGGAAACCGGCCACGAACTGCATCGACACACTCCGACATTGGCAACCCGCGATCCCCGAGGGTTAGCCGTTGCCTCTGTTGCCTACTATCGCAAAACAAGTGCCGAGTTGCCTGCAACGCGCAGGACCCGGGAAACGTTTGATGTGGTCGGACGATCCGTGGCGAATTGGGATGCTCGTTTGGGGGGGATGCAGCCGCTCGCTTCGCAGGCAGTAATTCCCGGTTTGTCCGGCACGCCCCTGGTGACGCTCAGTGTGGATGCGGGCTGGCGACTGGCTTTGCAGGATGAAGCAGGGCACGTCCGGCATCGCTGGGACGCAGTTGGAAACACGACGTGTGTTGAATACGATCTGATGGGCAGGCCACTGAGCGTTGAGCAAGCCAATGCCGATGCTGCCCCGCAGACTGTTGAATGCCTGTACTACGCACCCGCTGCATCCGATGCGAATCTGTTGAACCGTTGCGGTCGACTGATTCGCCATGCTGACACTGCCGGCGTGCGAGAAGTAAAGGGTTACAGCCTCCAAGGCGAACCGATCGGGGAGGACAGACCTTGGAAAACTTCGAAATCGCTGTGCGAGGTCGCGTTGACGCCGAAGTTGAGCATCTGGAGGCATTGGATCAAGCGTTTGAATTGGCCTTGGATATATTGGAATCAGCATCACGGTCGTTGGAACATGGAGGCGAAGCCGATGACAGTCTCGAAAATGCTTCAAAAGGTGTTTCAGGGTTCTCTAGTCTCTGTTACCAAACTACTTAGCGACTTTAAAACGCTGATTGATGCTGCGAAATTGCATGCAAAAGGGGGCGCGTTGAGTGATCAGATTGTCTTCGTTAACCCCAACGCTGCAAGACGCGGAGTCATAGCTCGAACCGTAACCGGAGATGAACATAAACGAATTTTTTTCACTCCGATTTTTTTTGAGCGTAACCCCTTACAGAGGGCGAGAACTATTATTCATGAGCTTTCCCATTTGGAACTTGGCACTGAAGATTTTTTTATTATTTGAACCCTCCCGGTCAATCAGGTTTTCTGTCGGGAAAATTCAATGTAGAGAACTTCAACAGGGAAGTGACTGAAATCACCGCCAGGATACCGGGAGAACAACTCATCCAACAAATTGCCGACAGGATTGCTGCGGGTGCACTTGACGACAATACGATGGTGTCATTATTCGGTACCCGCATTCGCTTCATTGTTGAGCACGGCATCATCAAAGGTGGGCAATACAGGGAAAAAATGATGTACAGAAACGCCGATACGATTGCATTGGCTGCAGTTTTCACCGGGCAACGCGCTTTACATAAAACGGCAGCTCCGAAGTTATCCAACAGCACTGTGTAAGAGCCCGGGTTCCTTGAGGATTTCAAACCTTCGGCATCGTAGCCAGCATCGAAGCCCGCTGGCTCACCTCGAAATACCACGCCGCCAACAGCGGATTCCCCTCGCGCCATTGCAGATCCGGATGGCGCAGATCCAGGTAACCCAGTGCACACGCCACACTGATCGCCGCCACATCGAAATGGCTGGTCAGCTCGGCGATCGCGTCTTTTTCCAGCAATGCCAGACTCCGGCGAATCTTGTCGCGTTGGCCGTCGAGCCATTCGTCCCAGTGTTTTTCCGGGGGGCGCAGAGCGACTTCGTAACGAATCAGCACCGCCGCGTCCATGATTCCGTCGGCCAGGGAAGCCAGGGTCAGGCGGCGCCAGCGCGCAGAGCCTTCGCGCGGGATCAGTGAATCTCCGACGTGTTGATGATCGAGGTAATCGAGGATGACCCGGCTGTCGTGAATGACGTTGCCATCGGCCAGACGCAACGCGGGGATTTTGCCCAGCGGGTTGTCTTCGAGGAGTGCGGTATCGGGGCTGACCGGTGTCAGCACACTGGCCTGTAACGCCACGCGGTCCTGCTGACCGGTTTCATGCAGGAGGACCATGACTTTGCGGACGTAGGGCGACAGGGGATTGTGGAACAGGGTCATGCTGGCGGTGGACATGGCGACGTCTCTGACGATGGCAGTGTCGAGAGCATAGCGCGTTGACCAGGGAGGCATGATGTCGAAAGCATCCCGGCCGCATGCGGGCCAAGTCCAATCCTGGGAACCGTCGCGATGCGAACCCTGTAGGAGCTGTCGAGTGAAACGAGGCTGCGATCTTTTGATCTTGTTTTTACCCCTTGAAGACAAGATCGAGATCAAAAGATCGCAGCCTCGTGTCACTCGACAGCTCCTACAAGGGAGGGGTATGGCGACGTATTTATTATCAGCGGCGTTGCAAAAGGCCCCGCAGGCCGAGCACGGCAGGGATGCCCAGGCCCAGCCAGCTTAGGGAGTCCCACGCGCCATCGCCCAGCAACGCGGCGAACAACCCCGCAGCACTGAGCACACCAATCACCAACGGCACGGCGAATACCTTCCAGAAGCTCGACTGCCGCGGCTTCATGCGTTCGCCTCGGCGTGTTCCAGCACCGGTTTAGCCGCCTTGCGCCGCACCACCCACAGGTAAACCCCGCTAGCGAGCACGATGATGGTCAACACGTCCATCGCCGCCCAGAGGATCTTCATCGGCATGCCGCCGTAATCGCCGAAGTGCAGCGGTTGCGACATGCCCATGGCGTCCATGTACCACGGTCGTTCGGCCACGGCGGTGACCTGCAAGGTGCTGGCGTCGATCAGCACCGGCGTCAGCAGATGCGAGGCCAGATGGGTGCTGCCTTTCATGAACACCGCGTAATGGTGCTCACTGGAAAAGCGAGTGCCCGGGAAGGCGATAAAGTCCGCTTGCATGCCCGGCGCGACCTCTTTGGCGATGTCCAGCAAACGTGTTGCCGGCGCCAGTTGAGTGAGCGGCGGCGCGTCGCGATACGGCGCGACCATCGCGCTGAGGCTGTCATTGCGCCAGGCCGCGATCAGCAGATCGGTGCAGGCACTGATTACGCCGGTCAGCCCGACTACCAGCGCCCAGGTCAGTGTGACCACGCCGATCAGATTGTGCAGGTCGAGCCAGCGCAGCCGGGTGGATTTGTCCTGGCGCACGGTGGCGAATTTCAGGCGGCGCATGAACGGCAAATACAAAACCGTGCCTGACACAATCGCCACCACAAACAAAAGGCCCATGAACGCCAGCAGCAGCTTGCCCGGCAGGCCGGCGAACATGTCCACATGCAGCCGCAGCATCAGCATCATGAAACCGCCGTTGGCCGACGGCATTTCCAGCGCCTCGCCAGTGCGAGCGTCAAGCATGAAGGTGTGGGATTCGTTGGGATGAGTGCCAGCCGTCGGGGCCATGATCGCGATGGCACCGTTGGGTTCGTCGTCTTCGAAGCCAAAATACTGCATGACTTCGCCAGGACGATGTTTTTCCGCCGCCTGCACCAATTGCTGCAGATTCAAATGCGGGGTATTAGCCGGCATTTCCTTCAGCTCGGCGGCATCCCCCAGCAAGTGATCGATCTCGTGATGGAAGATCAACGGCAGGCCGGTAACCGCCAGCATCAGCAGGAACACGGTGCAGATCAGGCTGGTCCAGGTGTGGACGAAGGACCAGCGGCGGATGGTTTTGCTTTTCATGTTCGGGCCTTCAGAAATGCCGAAGCCGCCCGGTCAGGACGGCTTGGTCGTAGGGCGGTTTGGTTTAATCGGTTACCACTTGTACGTAGCGCTGGCGACGACGCTGCGCTGGTCTCCGTAATAGCAGTAAAAGCCGTCACAGGTGGAAATGTAATCCTTGTCGAGCAGGTTGGTGGCGTTCAGTGCCACAGAAGCGCCTTTCAAACTATTGTCCAGACGACCGAGGTCGTAATGCACGGCCGCGTCATACACTGTGTAGGAGTTGGCCTTGCCCAGCCAGGTGTTGCCCTGATCGCCATAGGTATTGCCGGTATAACGCGCGCCGGCGCCGATGCCGAAGCCGTCGAGCACACCGTTGTGCCAGGTGTAGTCAGCCCACAGAGACGCCTGCTGATTAGGCATCAGTTGCAGGCGGTTGCCTTTGAAAGTGCCTTTCTGCACTTCGGATTTTGCCAGGGTGTAAGCGGCAATGACCTTGAGGTTTTCCGTCACGTCGGAAACGGCTTCCAGCTCCAGACCTTTGACTTTCACTTCACCCGTCTGACTGGTGATCGGCACGTCGGCCACGATAGTGGTAGCGGACACGTTTTTCTGCGTCAGGTCATAAATCGCCGCAGTCAGCAGGGTGTTGCTGCCGGGCGGTTGGTACTTGACGCCCAACTCCCACTGCTGGCCCTCTGTCGGTTTGAACGATTGAGTTGCTGTGGCGTTGGCGTTGGCGGTCGGCTGGAACGACTCGGCGTAAGACAGGTACGGCACGATGCCGTTGTCGAACACGTAGCTGATCGCGGCATTGCCGCTGAATTTCTTGTCGCGCTCGGTGTTCGTCGCGCCGTCTTGATTGAAGAACTTGGTGCCGCTGTGAACCCAGTCTTCGCGGCCACCCAGGGTCAGGCGCCAGTTGTCGAGGGCCATCTGGTCCTGGATGTAGAGGCCGGTCTGATAGGTCTTCTGATCGTAGTCATAGAAGGCATCGGAGCGCGGCGGACGGGTGATCGGCAAGCCGTAGATCGGGTTGTTGACGTTGATGCTCGGCGCCGTGCCGAAGATCGACAGGTAATTGGTATTGCTGCGCTGGTGGTCGAGTCCGATCAACAGGGTGTGCTGGATATCACCGGTTGCAAAGTCGCCCTGAAAGTTGTTATCGACAGCGAACTGGCTGATGTCTTCTTCAACGTTGGTAGTGCCACGGCCGGTGTTGCCTTGATCGTCGACAACAAAACCGATCTCCGGGAAATAACTGTTGACCGTGATCGCCTGAAAAGAAGTATCCGACTTGGTATAGCGAAGATTCTGCCGGAACTGCCAGACGTCGTTCAGGCGATGTTCAAAGGCGTAGCCGAGCGCGTAGTAGGTCCGGTCGTAATACTCGTAATTTGGATCGCCCAGGTTCTTATGGTGCGACACCTTGCCAAACGGCATATCGATCTTGGTGCCTTGAATCGGGTAAAACTGGCTGGTGATGCCGGTATCGTCGCGGGTGAATTGCGTCAGTAACGTTAACCTGGTGTCGTCGTCGATGTTCCAGGTCAAGCTCGGGGCGATGTTGTAGCGCTTGTTGTCGACGTGGTCGATCTGCGTGCCGCTGTCGCGTATTACGCCGCTCATGCCGTATAGAAAACGACCTTCGTCATCGATCTTGCCGGTGCTGGCGAAGTTGATCTGGCGGTGATTGTCGCTGCCGTATTGCACCTGGACTTCACTGCTCGATTCGGCGCTGGGACGACGACTGACCATGTCCAGCAAACCACCCGGCGGCGTCTGACCATAGACCGAAGAAGCCGGGCCGCGCAGCAGGGCCAGACGGTCGAGGTTCCAGGTTTCCTGTTTCGGGTTGGCGTATACACCTTTGGGCAACGGCAGGCCGTCGAGGAATTGAGTCGGTTCGAAACCGCGCACGCGCAACCAGTCGGCTCGGGTGTCACTGCCGTAGCTGCTGGCCGTGATGCCCGGCATGTAGCGCACGGCGTCATCGAGGTTTTGTACCCCGCGATCTTCCATTTGCTGGCGGGTCGCGACGGAAATCGAACGCGGAGCTTCGACCAACGCCGTATCAGTCTTGGTCCCTGCAGCGGTGCGAGTCGCTACATAACCTTCTACTGGCCCCCACGCGCTTTCAGTATTTTCCACGCCAATCACCGCCGTCTCCGGCAGCGCCATCACGCCCTCCGGCACGGCCACCAGCGTGTAGGTGCCGGCGCTGCTTTGCTCCAGCTGCAAACCCGTGCCACGCAAGGCGGCGCGAAGGGCGGCGGTAGCGTCGAACTGGCCGTTGACCGGCGCCGAAGTTTTGCCCGCCGCCAGCGAAGGGCTCAGCGACAACGCAATGCCGGCCTGACTGGCGATCTGGTTCAGAGTGCTGGCCAGTGGCGCTGCGGGCAGGTTGTAGGCGCGCACGCTGGACGCTTGTTCGGCGGCCATCAGCGCACTGCTGGCCAGCGGGGCGCTAAGGGCAATGGCGACAGCCAGCAGACTGGGGCGCAACAAGGTGTCTAGCGAACGGGACATACAGCGGCTCCTGAAAGGGAATATTTCTCAATTGCCTTGGTGCCGAACGAAAACCGAAAAGTGATAGGGCTGGATGAAAATAATTGTGATTCATCAAATCAGTGTTGCAAATGATGTTGGATGAAACCGGTCCTCGTGGGGAGGCTGTTGACGCTATCGCGAGCAGGCTCGCTCCTACATTTTGACCGCAATCCCTGTGGGAGCGAGCCTGCTCGCGAAGGCGATTTGTCCATCGAGACGAATTTCAGGGCTTGGCTTCAGCCTTCGCCACCACCGTCACCCACCACGGTGTTTGCTTTTCAATCTGCACCGGCAGCGTCGGCAGTAACGCACTCAACGCCAGATCAGTGTCGTGCAGCGGAAAACTGCCGGTGATCCGCAAGTCGGCAACCTCCGGCGCAACACCCAGATGCCCGCGACGATAGCGACCGAGTTCGTGCACCAGATCGTCCAGTCGCGTGTTGTCCACCACCAGCATGCCGCGGGTCCAGGCATCGGCGCCGAGGTTGAGCGCAACGATCGGGCCGAGGCCGTTGCTACGCATTAGCACCTGCTGACCTTCGCGCAAAATTTGCTCTTGCGGGCTCGACTGCGGATGAGCGGCGACGGCGGATTTCAACACGCTCAGGCGCGTGCCTTCTTCCTCGCGCTTGACCAGGAACTGCGTACCCAACGCACGCATGCTGCCTTCGCGGGTTTCGACAATGAATGGCCGCGCATCGCCATGGCCGGTCTCGACGAGAATCTCGCCCTCCTGCAAAACAATCAGGCGCTGCTTCTGATCGAATCGCACGTCCACCGCGCTGTGTGTATTGAGGTTGATCAGCGTGCCGTCGCTCAAGCGCAAGGTGCGTTGTTCGCCGGTTGCAGTGCGCTGATCAGCCAGCCAGTAGTCGATCGGCAAATACCGATCGCCGGCAAACAACGCCAGCCCGATCAACGCCACCACACTTGCCAGACCGCTGCCCAGCTTGCGCACCCGCCGGCGAATGCTTTCGCGCGATTGCAACAGTGCCGCGCGGGCCGGCCCGCTGGCCACGCTGAAACGATGATCGAGCATGCCCAGCTGTCGCCAGGCGCGAGCGTGTTCTTCGTGAGCGGCGTGCCATTTGGCGAACTCCTCGCGCTCCACCGTATTGCCGCAATCGAGTGACAATTGCCAGGCGATCGCGGCGTCCAGCACCTGTGCCGACACCGGCTTGGAACTGACCGGGTTCAAAGCGGCTCACCGTACAGCGCGACGTAGCACTGGCGGATGCCTTGCGCCAGGTATTGACGCACGCGCGGCACCGATACGCCCAGACGCTGCGCGATCTCGGCATGCCCGAGGCCATCGAGACGGTTATAAAGAAAGGCCGCCCGCGCTTTGCTCGACAGCTGGCCAAGCAAGCGGTCGATGTTTTTCAAGTCTTCCAGAATCAGTTGCTGTTCTTCAACGGACGGTTGTTCGCCTGCAGGAATCAGCATGAGTTCGGTGAGGTAAGCCTGTTCCAGTGCGGCGCGACGGAAATAGTCAAACAACAAACCTTTGGCAATCGCTACCAGAAACGCCCGCGGCTCGCGTGGCTCCTGCAATTCATCGCGTCCCAGCAAGCGCACGAAAGTGTCCTGACTCAGGTCTTCGGCCCGTTGCGGACACGCCACGTTGCGCCGCAGCCACGTCAACAGCCAGCCGCGATGGTCCCGGTATAACGCACCGACGAGCTCACTGTGGGGGCTTTGGACTGACGACACGCAGCATCACCGATTGGGAAATGTTAACTAACGAGAATTGTTCGCGATTGTCGCAGAGGCGCGGGAGGTAAGCAATTGGCCACTGGTCGGGTCGGGATTGTGCAGTTAGACCGCTTTATCGTTCATCGCGGGCAAGCCTTGCTCCCACGGGTTTTGCGTCGCACACAAAACGGGAGAACAAAAACAAGCCTGTGGGAGCAAGGCTTGCCCGCGATTGGCCAGCACAATCACCGCAGTACTAAAAAGACGGCGCTCGCTGTCGGCGTTTCCATTGACTCACCCGCTGCTGCAGATTCAACGGGCTATGAATCTGTTGTTGACGTGCGCGGCTGAACAGGATCAGCGCCAGTTCCGCCGTGGCGAGCGCATCGGCGCTGGCATTGTGGCGCTCGAACACCTCCAGCTTGAACCACTCGATCCACTCGTCCAGCCCCGCCTCGCGTATGTTCGCTTGCGGGCACAGCAGCGGCGCAAGGTCCGCCACGTCCAGAAACGGGTGGTGCAGTTTGTAGCCCAGATGATCCTTCAGTGCGCGCCCGAGCATGTGCTGATCGAACGGCGCATGAAAGGCCAGCAGCGGACTGTCGCCGACAAATTCCATGAATTCCAGCAAGGCGGGCGCCGGGTCGCTGCCGGCGGCAATCGCGCTCGGCCCCAGGCCATGAATCAGCACGCTGGGGCCGAGTTTGAGCTCGTCACATTGCAGGGTGCGCTCGAATTGCTGGCTGAAGTCGATCGCGCCGTCCTCGATCACCACTGCACCGATCGACAGCACCCGGTCCTTGTTCAGATTCAGCCCGGTGGTTTCCAGATCGAGCACCACCCAGCGTTGTTCACGCAGGCTGCATTCGCTCAACTCGACCACGGTTGGCAAGCGTTTCAGCCGCTGTTGCTGCTCATTGGAAATCGCCACGCTGGCCGGGCGCAACCATGAAAATAGACTCATAGCTGATACCGCAGGGCCAGGCTGCTTTGCAGGCGTTGTGCCTGGCGCAGGGATTCGCGCAGGATGCGTCGGTCCAGATGGTTGAGGCTGTCCGGATCGACGCGATTGGAGTAAGGCAGATTCTCGCGGGTCTGTAGCTGATGTTGCTGCATGCGGGTTTGCTGAATGAAGTGATAGGCCTCTTCGTACGCCGCGCCGTCCAGCCGCTCGATGACCTCTTTGGCGACCAACTGGCGGAAACGCTCCAAGGTGTTATTCGCCTCGATGCCATGGGCCAACGCCAGCAGACGCGCGCCGTCGACAAAGGGCGTCAGGCCCTGAATTTTAAGGTCCAGCGTGGCCTTTTCGCCGTTTTTGCGCGCCAGCACAAACTCGCGGAAACGTCCTACCGGCGGACGGTTGCGCAGCGCGTTTTCGGCGAGCATGCGCTGGAACAGGCGATTGTCGCTGACCTGATCAAGAATCCCTTTGCGCAGCTGTTCGCAACCTTGCTCGTTGCCCCAGACCACGCGCAGGTCGAAATAAATACTCGAACCCAACAGATTCTCCGGCGTCGCTTCGCGAATGAACGCCGCGAAGCGCCGCGCCCACTCGGCCCGGGACAAACACAGCTCGGGGTTGCCGGCCATGATGTTGCCCTTGCACAGGGTGAAACCGCACAACGCCAGGCTCTGATTGATCTGCTGGGCGATCGGCAGCAGCTTGCCGCGAATCTCGGCAGCGTGCGCCGCATCCCGTGCTTCGAACAAAATGCCGTTGTCCTGATCGGTGTGCAGCGTTTGCTCGCGGCGACCTTCGCTGCCGAAACACAGCCAGCTGAACGGCACGCCGGGGTCGCCTTTCTCGGCCAAGGTCAGCTCGATCACCCGGCACACCGTGTGATCGTTGAGCAAGGTAATAATGTGGGTGATCTGCGTCGACGACGCGCCATGGGCGAGCATGCGCTCCACCAACTGGCCGATTTCACCGCGCAGCGCCACGAGGTTATCCACGCGCTGAGCGCTGCGGATGGTCCGCGCCAAGTGAACCAGATCGACCCGTTGCAGGGAAAACAGATCACGCTCGGACACCACGCCGCACAAGCGTTGATCCTTGACCAGACAGACGTGGGCAATATGCCGCTCGGTCATGGCAATCGCCGCGTCGAAGGCGCTGTGGTCCGGCGACAGAAAAAACGGCGCAGGGGTCATGTGCCCTTCGATGCGCTCGTTGAAGTCGCTGGTGCCGCCCGCCACCACCTGGCGCAGGTCGCGCAGGGTGAAGATGCCCAGCGGGGCTTTGTCTTCATCGACGATCACGATGCTGCCGACCTGCTGCTCGTGCATCAGGGTCACGGCTTCCCGCAACGGTGTCGCGGGACTGCACATCACCGGATGGCGCATGGCCAATTCGCCCAGTCGGGTGTTGAGCGAGTATTGCGTGCCGAGGGTTTCCACGGCTTTCTGCTGAACTTGCTGGTTGACCTGATCGAGCAAACTGCTCACACCGCGCAGGGCAAAGTCGCGAAACGCGTTGGACAGGGCGAACAGTTTGATGAACGCCAGCTTGTTCAGCTGCAGGCAAAAGGTATCTTCGGCGGCGAGGTGCTCGGTCCGCGTGGCACGCTCGCCAAGCAATGCCGCCAGAGGAAAACATTCGCCCGTGGTGATTTCGAACGTGGTCTCGGTGCCACCCTTGGCCGTGTGTGGACGTTCACCCACCACGCGGCCTTGCTTGACGATGTAGAAGTGTTCGACCGGGCCATCGGCAGGCTTGATGATGCTCTCGTCTGGCGCGTAAAAACGCAGCTGACATTGTTCCACCAGGTACGCCAGGTGCGCGTGTTCCATCTGATTGAAGGGCGGGAAGCGCTGAAGAAATTGCAACGTGCCCTGGATGTTCTGCAACACCGCGGTTTTCCCTGCCTGTGTGAAGGCGTCCGCTTTACTCATAACCGTTACCGCATTTTTTTTGGAATTGTTGTTGTCGGATGACTGAGCCATGGTCGGCCCCTGCGCGCAGGGTGCCCATTGGACGTAAGTCTAGGTAGGCAGCGGAGCTTAAGAAGTTTCGGAAAATCCTTACGTAACTATGGGAAGAACCTATGCTTATATCTATTGGAAATAAATCCGACGAAGTGCACATTAGCGGTCCACTTAGCGCTGTCTCACCACTGTGCTGGGGATTGATCTGGAAACGTAGAGAAAGCCATGTCCGACCACGATATTTTGACTGACGACGAGCGCGAGGCGCTGAGCGCAGTCATGCTCGAGCCTGATTTACCGCCGCAACGGGTGCTGATCGTTGACGACGATAAAGACGCGCGCGAGCTGTTGTCGGAGATTCTGGGGCTGGATGGAATTCGCTGCCTGACGGCGGCGAGTGGCGAAACGGCGCTGAAGATGCTCAGCGAGAAGCCGTCGATTGGCCTGGTGATTACCGATCTTCGCATGGGCCATATCGATGGGCTGGACCTGATCCGCCAGGTTCGCGAGTCGGATCGCGCGGCGCTGCCGTTTATCATCGTCTCCGGTGACGCCGATGTGCAGGACGCGATTGCGGCGATGCATTTGAGCGTGGTGGACTTTCTGCTAAAACCGATTGATACCGTCAAATTGCTCGGGTTGGTGAAGCATGAGCTGGGGATGGAGCCTTAGCGCAACCCAAAGCTGTAGGAGCCGGCTTGCTGGCGATCCTGACACAGCAGATCTACAGGTCAAACGCGTGATCGTTCATCGCCAGCAAGCCGGCTCCTACGGGAGCGTGATATAGGGAGCTTACCCACAAAAAAGCCCTGATCTTTCGATCAGGGCTTTTTCATTTGTGGCATCAACGCTCAATCACAGGCCATTGGCGGCCTTGAATTCACGACGACGGCGGTGCAACACCGGCTCGGTATAGCCATTGGGCTGCTTGGTACCTTCCACCACCAGTTCGACCGCTGCCTGGAAGGCAATGTTACTGTCGAAATCCGGTGCCAGTGGGCGGTACAGCGCGTCGTTGGCGTTCTGACGGTCAACCACTGGCGCCATGCGCTTGAGGCTTTCCATCACTTGCTCTTCGGTGACGATGCCATGACGCAGCCAGTTGGCGATGTGCTGGCTGGAAATACGCAGCGTGGCACGGTCTTCCATCAGGCCGACATCGTTGATGTCCGGCACTTTCGAACAGCCCACGCCCTGGTCGATCCAGCGCACCACATAACCGAGAATGCCCTGGGCGTTGTTGTCCAGTTCGTTCTTGATCTGTTCTGCAGTCCAACTCGGGTTCACGGCCAGCGGGATGGTCAGGATGTCGTCGACCGACGCGCGCTCGCGTTTGGCCAGTTCAGCCTGACGGGCGAACACATCGACCTTGTGGTAGTGCAGCGCATGCAGTGCAGCCGCAGTCGGCGAGGGCACCCACGCGGTGTTCGCACCGGCCATCGGGTGCGCGATCTTTTGTTCCAGCATCGCCGCCATCAGGTCGGGCATCGCCCACATGCCTTTACCGATCTGCGCGCGACCTTGCAGGCCGGTGCTCAAACCGATATCGACGTTCCAGTTTTCATAAGCGCCGATCCACTTTTCAGCCTTCATGTCGGCCTTGCGCACCACCGGGCCGGCTTCCATCGAGGTGTGGATTTCATCGCCGGTACGGTCGAGGAAACCGGTGTTGATGAACACCACGCGCTCGCTCGCCGCCTTGATGCACGCCTTGAGGTTGACCGTGGTGCGGCGCTCCTCGTCCATGATCCCGACTTTCAACGTATTGCGCGGCAGCTCAAGCACGTCTTCGACGCGTCCGAACAGCTCGTTGGCGAACGCGACTTCTTCCGGGCCGTGCATCTTCGGCTTGACGATGTACACCGAGCCGGTGCGGCTGTTCTTGCGCGAGCTGTTGCCATTCAGGCTGTGAATCGCTGCAAGGCTGGTGACCAGACCGTCGAGAATGCCTTCCGGCACTTCGTTGCCTTGGCTGTCGAGGATCGCATCGATGGTCATCAGGGGACCGACGTTGCGCACGAACAGCAGCGAACGACCGTGCAGGCTCAGTTCCTTGCCGTCGACGCCGGTGTAGGTCCGGTCGGCGTTCATGGTGCGGGTAAATGTCTTGCCGCCCTTGGAAACTTCTTCCGCCAGGTCGCCTTTCATCAGGCCGAGCCAGTTGCGGTAGATCACCACTTTGTCGTCGGCATCGACGGCAGCGACGGAGTCTTCGCAGTCCATGATGGTCGTCAGTGCGGCTTCCATCAGGATGTCTTTGATGCCGGCCGGGTCGGTCTGGCCAACCGGAGTGCTGGCATCGACCTGGACCTCGAAGTGCAGGCCGTTGTTCTTCAGCAGGATTGCGGTCGGTGCGCTGGCATCGCCGTGGAAACCGATCAGTTGAGCATCGTCGCGCAAGCCGGAATTGCTGCCGCCCTTGAGGGCAACCACCAGTTTTCCGTCAATGATCTTGTAACCGGTGGAGTCGACGTGCGAACCGGCGGCCAATGGTGCGGCCTCATTGAGGAAGGCGCGGGCGAAGGCAATGACCTTGTCGCCGCGGACCTTGTTGTAGCCCTTGCCTTTTTCCGCGCCACCGGCTTCGCTGATGGCGTCGGTGCCGTAGAGCGCGTCGTACAACGAACCCCAGCGAGCGTTCGAGGCATTGAGCGCGAAGCGGGCATTCATGACCGGCACCACAAGCTGCGGGCCGGCCATGCGCGCGATTTCGTCATCGACGTTTTGCGTCGTCGCCTGGAAATCCGCCACTTCCGGCAGCAGGTAACCGATGTCCTGGAGGAAAGCTTTATAGGCCACCGCATCATGCGCTTGACCCGCACGAGTCTGGTGCCAGGCATCGATGCGAGCCTGGAAATCATCGCGTTTGGCGAGTAGGGCTTTGTTCTTCGGCGCCAGGTCATGAATGACCTTGTCGGCGCCGTCCCAGAACTTGTCGGCGGTGAGACCGGTACCGGGAATGGCTTCGTTGTTCACGAAGTCGAACAGGACTTTGGCGACCTGAAGGCCACCGACTTGAACGTGTTCAGTCATTGCTTGCCTCACTCTGCTCAGCTATTTCGCTTTTCAGCTCTTCAAATTGACAATGAAGCCTCTGGCTATTTAAACCACAAACCCCTTCTACCAGTACATGCCATTTCGGGCGGCTGGGTGGTAACCGATCAACGGCTTGGAGGCCTTGCTGACAGGGCTTTCAGGGTTGCGATTGCGCCTGCGGCAGACATCGATCCAAGGTTATGTAGTGCGCGCTGCGGCATACTACATGATGAATTGCGCTTGTGAAAATCAGACTAAATACGTCGTTCTGCGACGCCATGACGCATTGCGGTCACGACGGGGAACGGGATGTTCTCAAAAAACTATTGGATTGTTCCAGTTAAATATCAAAAGTTGTACACGATTTGTGCTTTTCAATTGAATCGTTAGTGCGCCGTTCGCGGGCAAGCCTTGCTCCCACCCGGATCGCGCAGGCTTGTGGGAGCATGGCTTGCCCGCGAGGGCATCAGTCGACTCACCACAGATTAGCCCCTTGCCTATACTTCCTTTTCGATAACAAAAGAGGGCTGCGCCATGGACCACCTCGTACTGACAGTATTTGCACCGGACAAGGCCGGGCAGGTCGAGCGCATCGCCCAGTGCATCGCCGAGCATGGCGGCAACTGGCTGGAGAGCCGCATGTCGCGCATGGCCGGGCAGTTTGCCGGGATTCTTCGGGTGGGCGTGCCGGCCGAGGCCTACGATGAATTGGTCGACGCTCTGCAAGCGTTGTCGACCCATGGTATTCGCGTGCTGATCGCCGAAAGCGGCATCGAGCAATCCTGCACCTGGAAACCGATCGCCATGGAGCTGGTGGGCAATGATCGTCCGGGCATCGTGCGGGACATCACGCGTTTATTAAGTGAACAGGGCGTCAACCTTGAACGGCTGGTGACAGAAGTCCGTCCGGCGCCGATGAGCAGCGAGCCTTTGTTCCACGCCGAAGCCATTCTGGCTGTGCCGCTGACCTTGTCCCTGGATGTTTTGCAGTCGCGTCTGGAGACGCTGGCAGACGATCTTATGGTCGAATTGGTGCTGCGCAGTGAACCTTGATCAGTTATCCAAGTTAAACGTGCACCTGCCTGTGGATAACCTGTAGAGACTGCCCGCCAGCCCACGCCGGCCGGGCGTCTTCAGCCTCTGATCAAAAAACCAGCAGTTTCAAGAAGTTGCGCACAAACGGCGGGGATCACGCTGTGGATAACCGTGGGAAGGATGCACACAGGCCACGATGGACGTGGCCTGCAGAGGTTTGTACGTTTTCTGATCAGCTGCGGCGGCGCAGACTTATCCACGCATCGACGCTGTAGATCGCCAAACCTGCCCAGATAAACATGAACGCAACCAGCGTGCTCGACGACATGTGCTCATTGAAGAGCAGTACTGCCTGCAGCAGCACCAGCGTCGGCGCGATGTATTGGAGAAATCCCAATGTCGTGTAGGGCAAATGCCGTGCAGCGGCGTTGAAACACACCAGCGGTATCAGCGTCACCGGTCCGGCGGCGACCAGCCACCAAGCCTCGGAGGTGCTCCAGAATTCAGCTTGAGCACTGTTTGCCCCGGGATTGAACAACAACCAGGCAACGGCGATCGGCACCAGCATCCAGGTTTCCACCACCAGACCGGGCAGGGCCTTGACCGGCGCCTGCTTGCGAATCAACCCGTAGAAACCGAACGTTAACGCCAGCACCAGCGACACCCACGGCAGACTACCCACCTGCCACACTTGCTGCGCCACCCCGGCCGCCGCCAGACCCACGGCGATCCACTGCATGCGCCGCAGCCGCTCACCCAGAATCAGCATGCCGAGCAACACGTTTATCAGCGGATTGATGTAGTAACCGAGACTGGCTTCGAGCATCCGGTCGTTATTTACCGACCAGACGTAAGTCAGCCAGTTGGCCGCGATCAGTGTGCCGCTCAACGCCAGGATCGCCAGCCGTTTGGGGTTGTCGCGCAATTCGCGCCACCAGCCCGGGTGCTTCCAGACCATCAGCAGCAACGCCCCGAACAACGCCGACCAGAGCACCCGGTGGATGATGATTTCCACGGAGGGGACATTGGCGATGGCTTTGAAATAGAGCGGGAAAAGTCCCCAGATGATGTAGGCACTCAGGCCCAGGATGTACCCGCGACGCGGGTTGGCGGCTTGCATGCGGAATCCTTGCATAGGCAGCTAACAAAGAGGGGATTGTAAGGAGATTTGTCTGTGAATGTCCTGCCTGATTAGGTCGGGCAGTTGTGAACACAATATCTGTGGGAGCGAGCCTGCTCGCGAAAGCGGTATGTCAGTCGACGTCTCTGTTGAATGAAAGTCCGTCTTCGCGAGCAGGCTCGCTCCCACTAGGGATTGAGTGTGTCAAAACAATTTCAGGGGTTCTTCATTCAGCGCGGACAACTGCTCGCGCAACGCCAGTACCTGATCGCCCCAATAACGCTCGGTGCCGAACCACGGAAAGCTGTGCGGGAACGCCGGGTCGTCCCAGCGGCGGGCGAGCCAGGCGCTGTAGTGCATCAGGCGCAAGGCGCGCAGCGGCTCGATCAGTGCCAGTTCGCGCGGATCGAAATCATGAAACTCGTTGTAGCCGTCCATCAATTCCGACAACTGCCCCAGGCATTCCTGACGATCACCGGCGAGCATCATCCAGATGTCTTGCACCGCAGGGCCCATCCGGCAGTCGTCAAGGTCGACGATGTGGAACATCTCATCGCGGCACATCATGTTGCCGGGATGGCAATCACCGTGCATGCGGATGTTCTGGTGCGGCGTTGCCTTGTAGACCTCTTCCACACGCTTGAGCAGGTCGCGGGCGACTGACTCGTAGGCTGGCAGCAGGCTCTTGGGGATGAAGTTGCCTTCAAGCAACGTGGTCAGTGAGTCGTGGCCGAAGTTCTTCACGCCCAGCGCTTCACGGTGTTCGAACGGCTTCGTCGAGCCCATCGCGTGAAAGCGGCCGAGCAATTGGCCGAGGCGATACAGCTGATCGAGGTTGCCCGGCTCCGGCGCCCGGCCGCCGCGCCGTGGGAACAGGGTGAAACGGAAACCGTTGTGTTCGTGCAGGCTGGCGCCATTGTGGATCATCGGTGCCACCACGGGTACGTCGCACTCGGCGAGCTCGAAGGTGAATTGATGCTCTTCGAGAATCGCTTCGTTGGTCCAGCGCTGCGGGCGATAGAACTTGGCGATCAGCGGCTCGGAGTCTTCGATGCCGACCTGGTAGACGCGGTTCTCGTAGCTGTTGAGCGCCAGAATGCGCGCGTCGCTGAGAAAGCCGATGCTTTCGACGGCATCGAGCACGAGGTCGGGGGTAAGCGTTGCAAACGGGTGGGCCATGCTGACTCCTGCGC
The DNA here is from genome assembly GCF_054898145.1 of Pseudomonas sp. TMB3-21. Classification (NCBI taxonomy): domain Bacteria; kingdom Pseudomonadati; phylum Pseudomonadota; class Gammaproteobacteria; order Pseudomonadales; family Pseudomonadaceae; genus Pseudomonas; species Pseudomonas sp. TMB3-21. The sequence continues at coordinate 2,080,924 of NZ_CM142718.1, forward strand.
GCAGCAGGCTGCCGCGTCCGGCCAAGCATGGTAGCGCAGACGGGGAGGGTTTAGGGGTTGCACTTGAGGTAAGTGTTGTTCGTGGCGACGCGTTCGCGGGCAAGTCGGGATGCCGCACCACACGCTCCCACAGGGTATTGCGGTGCGCACGTTATTGCGACACACCGCAACCTCCTGTGGGAGCGTGTGGTGCGGCATCCCGACTTGCCCGCGATGAGGCCCTGTCAGGCGCCGACAACCCCACCATCTTCACGCGTGATCGCCATCACCGAAGACCGCGGCTTGCCATTGGGCAAATGGTCGGGGAACGTCGAACCACCGTTCTCCCCCGGATGCTGAATCCCTACAAACAACGTCTTCTGGTCCGGCGAGAACGCAATCCCCGTCACCTCACAACCTACCGGCCCTACCATGAACCGGCGGATCTCGCCCGTCACCGGATCGGCGCAGAGCATCTGGTTGTTGCCCATGCCCGCATAATCGCCGGTGTTGCTCGAGTCGCCATCCGTCTGGATCCACAAGCGTCCGGCCTTGTCGAAACTCAGGCCGTCGGGGCTGTTGAACATGTTCTGCGTGGTGATGTTCGAAGAGCCAGCTTTCGGCGTTCCGGCGTGCACGCCGGGGTTACCGGCGACCACGAACAGGTCCCAGGCAAAGCTTTTCGAGGCGTGATCGTCGCGATCCGTGCGCCAGCGCAAAATCTGTCCGTAGACGTTTTTCTCGCGCGGGTTGGGCCCACCTACCGGCTGACCTTCCTCGCCGCGTTTGACGTTATTGGTCAGCGTGCAATACACCTGGCCATCCTGAGGGCTGACGACAATCCATTCCGGACGGTCCATGCGCGTCGCTTTCACCACACTGGCGGCCAGACGTGCGTGGATCAGCACTTGCGCCTGATCAGCGAAACCGCTGCTGGCGTCGATGCCGTTTTTGCCGTGGGTCAGTTCGATCCATTCACCGTGGCCCTTCGGATGATCGGCATTGCTGTCCCCGGCGTCGAAACGTGCGACGTATAACGTGCCGTGGTCCAGCAAATCGCGATTGGCCTTGAGATTTTTGTGATTGATCTTGTCGCGGCTGACGAACTTGTAAATGAATTCGCCACGCTCATCGTCGCCCATGTACACCACGGCGTGGCCGTCGGCGGTTTCGGTCAGGGCGGCGTTTTCATGTTTGAAGCGGCCCAGGGCCGTGCGTTTGACAGGCGTCGATTGCGGATCGAACGGGTCGATCTCGACGATCCAGCCGTGACGGTTGAGCTCGTTGGGATTCTTCGCCAGATCAAAGCGCTCGTCGTGCTGATGCCAGTTGATCTCTTTGCTCGCGGCGACCACGCCGTAGCGTTTCTGCGCGGCATCGAATTTTTGCTCGGCGTTATTGCTGCCAAAACAATCGGTGAAGTTTTCTTCACAGGTCAGGTAGGTGCCCCACGGCGTCATGCCGTTGGCACAGTTCTGAAAGGTGCCCAACACGGTTTTGCCGTCGGGATCGGCGCTGGTTTTCATCAGCGCATGACCGGCGGCCGGGCCGCTCAACTGGATCGGCGCATTGCCGTGAATCCGCCGGTTGTAACGCGAGCCCTGTACAAAATGCCACTGACCGTTCTGGCGCTGAACTTCGATCACCGACACACCTTCACAGGCCAGCGCCTTGTGCACATCGTCCGCCGACTGCGGCATGCCGCCGTGGGGATAGAGGTAGCGATAGTTGGTGTATTCGTTGTTGATCGCCATCAGCGCCCGGTCTTTTTCACCGGGGAATTCGAACAGGCTCATGCCGTCATTGTTATCGCCGAACTGCAGTTCCTGCTGGGCCGCGGTGCCGTTGCCAGCCGGGTCGAAGGCTGGCCCGTCCTTTTGCAGCGGCTGGCCCCAGCTGATCAGCACCGAGGATTTGTAGCCCGGCGGCAGGGTGATGGCGTCGCTAGTGGCGGCGGGGATGCTGGCAAAGCCCAACAGTTTGCTCGCGCCTGCGCTGACACTGTCGGCCAGCACGCTGCGGCTCAGCAGGTTGCCACCGAGGAACATCGCGGCGCCGCACAGGGCGCCTGCGCTAATGAAGCCACGGCGACTGAGGCCGATCATGTTTTCGAGATCGGTGGACTGGTTTTCTTCTAATAGGCTCACATCAGGCTCCCTGCGGTTTTGCAGTCACCATAAAGAGCAACGATGAAGTTTTTGTTGCAGTCGTTATACGACGGTCGTGTAGGAGCTGCCGAAGGCTGCGATCTTTTGATCCTGTCTGAAGATCAAAAGATCGCAGCCTTCGGCGGCTCCTACAGAATCAGGTGTGGCCAATTACAGCGGCGTGCCCAGCAAAACGTTGGACGGTGCGAATTGCACGCGCACCGGTTTATCCGCTGCCAGATCGAGCGAGCGCAAGTGCAGCGGCTCGGCCAGTGCGCACAGCGTCTGGCCGTTGGGCAAGCCGATGCGCACTTCGCTGGGACCGTCCTCGGCGTCGAGGATTTCTTCGATAATGCCGGTCAGGTCGTTGTATCCCGGCGTTGCCGAACCTTCGATCGCCAGCAGCTCCAGCCATCCGGCCTTTATCAGCGCCACCACCTCGGTGCCAATTTCCAGCTCAAGACGCAGCGTGCTGTCGTGGGTGATCTGCGCATCCAGAGTCAGGCCCGCGGCCAGCTCAAGCCGGATCAGGTCGTTGCGGCCCTGACTGCCAATCGCGATCACCTTGCCGTGCAATTGATTGCGCGCACTGGTCCTTAGCATCAGGCGTCCGAGCAGCTCGAGATCGCTGGCGTCCTCTGCCGCTTCCAGCACCTGCGCCTGCAGGGTTTGCAGTTTTTGGTACAGGCGCAGCACCCGCTCACCTTCGCTGGATAGTCTGGCGCCACCGCCGCCCTTGCCACCGACGCTGCGTTCCACCAACGGTTTCTGCGCAAGGTTATTCAATTCGTCGATGGCGTCCCACGCAGCTTTGTAACTCAGGCCCGCGCTTTTCGCCGCACGGGTGATCGAGCCTTTCTCGGCGATGTGTTGCAGCAACGCGATGCGTTGCGGGCGACGGACAATGTGCTGGGACAACAACGTGGGCAGGGACATGGCGAGAGGCTTTGGACTATGACGATGTCGGGGACGTTGGCTGTTGGAAGCCTGGACGTCAAGTCGGGCACCGGACTTGTGGGAGCGGGCTTGCTCCGGGCGGCGTTCCGACGAAAGCGGTGTGTCGGTCGATACGATGCTGGCTGATACGGCCTCATCGCGAGCAGGCTCGCTCCCACCGGGATTGATGGCGTTGCGGGAGTTGTGGGCCAACCCAGAACCCTTGTGGGAGCGAACCTGCTCGCGATGAGGCCGCCACATTCGACAATTTTGTTGACTGACAGAGCGCGGGCAGACCGGCTCCCTCTCGGATTGATGGTGTTGCGGGAGTTGTGGGCCAACCCAGAACCCTTGTGGGAGCGAGCCTGCTCGCGATGAGGCCGCTACAGTCAACAATTTTTTTGACTGACAGAGCGCGGGCAAGCTCGCTCCCACAGGTTTTGTATCCGGCCTGAGTCAGGCTGTGTCGCCGGGCTTTGGTGTGCGTGCCAGGCAATAAACATCGACCCGCGCAGCGCCGGCATCCATCAGCAATCGGGCCAAGGCATGGGCTGTGGCGCCTGTGGTGAGCACGTCGTCCACCAGCGCCAGGTGCAGGCCCGCGACCCGTGCATCGGGCGCGAGGGCGAAGGCATTGCACAGGTTCTTTTTGCGCGCTTCGGCATTCAGATCCTGCTGCGCACTGGTGTCCTGAACTCTCAACAATATTTTGTCATCGTAAGAAATGTCGAGCCCCTCACTCAGCCATCGCGCGAGCATGGCGGCTTGATTGAAACCACGCTTGCGCAGACGTTTCGCGGCCATAGGCACTGGAAGCATTGCGTCGGGCCGGTCCATATCCTCTTCGAAACGGTGGCGCAGAAACTGAGCAAGAAGGTTACCAAGCAGTCGTCCATACGGCCAACGCGCGCTGTGTTTGAAACGGGTGATCAGGCTGTCCAGCGGAAAACTGTAGGTCCATGGCACCGCGACCTGTTCGAATGCCGGCGGTTGTTTGAGGCACTGACCACACGTTAGCCCCGCCGACGGCAGTGGCAATGCGCACATCCGGCAATGTTCACCCAGCCACGGCAGATCGGTTTCACAAGCCATGCAGATCGGCGTGGCGTCATCCGCCACTTCGCCGCACAGCAAACAGTGTTGTTTGTTTTTTAACCAGATGTAAACCGGTCCTTCGTAGCGAGGTTGACAGCGCATCACTCTTCCTTAAATATGCCGAACATCCGTGTCGCGTCTGTGGGTATTCCTTACCCCAGTCGCCAGCCAAGCATAAAACAAAGGAAACACCCATGAGCGCCAGCACCACTGCAACTCTGCGTCATGATTGGTCTTTGGCCGAAGTCAAAGCACTCTTCGTACAGCCGTTCAACGACCTGTTGTTCCAGGCGCAGACGGTGCACCGCGCGCATTTCGACGCCAATCGCGTTCAGGTTTCAACGCTGCTTTCGATCAAAACCGGCGCCTGTCCGGAAGATTGCAAATATTGTCCGCAGTCCGGTCACTACAACACCGGGCTGGAGAAAGAGAAGTTGATGGAAGTGCAGAAGGTCCTCGAAGAGGCTGCCCGCGCCAAAGCCATCGGCTCCACCCGCTTCTGCATGGGTGCGGCGTGGAAACACCCGTCGGCCAAAGACATGCCGTACGTACTGGAAATGGTCAAAGGCGTGAAAGCCATGGGCCTGGAGACCTGCATGACCCTCGGTCGCCTGGATCAGGATCAGACCGAAGCGCTGGCCGACGCCGGCCTCGATTACTACAACCATAACCTCGACACCTCGCCGGAATTTTACGGCAGCATCATCACCACGCGCACTTACGGCGAGCGCCTGCAAACCCTGGCGTACGTGCGTGAATCGGGCATGAAGATCTGCTCCGGTGGCATTCTCGGCATGGGCGAGTCGCTGGACGACCGCGCCAACTTGCTGATCCAGTTGGCCAACCTGCCGGAGCATCCGGAATCGGTGCCGATCAACATGCTGGTGAAAGTCGCCGGTACGCCGCTGGAAAATGCCGATGACATCGACCCGTTCGACTTCATCCGCATGCTCGCGGTCGCGCGCATCCTGATGCCGCAGTCCCACGTGCGCCTGTCTGCTGGCCGTGAAGCGATGAACGAGCAGATGCAGGCGTTGGCGTTCTTTGCTGGTGCGAACTCGATTTTCTACGGCGACAAGTTGCTGACCACCGCCAACCCGCAGGCCGACAAGGACATGCAACTGTTCTCGCGCCTGGGCATCCTGCCGGAAGCGCGTGAAGAGCATGCGGATGAAGTGCATCAGGCGGCGATCGAGCAGGCGTTGGTGGAGCAGAAAAGCAGCGAGCAGTTTTATAACGCGGCTGTTTGACCGTTTCACCTTTCCCACTGATTGGAATGCAAAACCACTGTAGGAGTGAGCCTGCTCGCGATAGCTGTATGACATCCAATAACGATCTCGGCTGACACAATGCCATCGCGAGCAGGCTCACTCCCACAGGGGACATGTATCATTTGAAAGTCGAGGCCTGCATGTCTTTCGATCTCGCCGCACGCCTTGCCGCCCGTCGTGCCGACAATCTCTACCGTCACCGCCCATTGCTCGACAGCCCGCAAGGCCCGCAAGTGGTGGTCGATGGTCAGCCGTTGCTGGCGTTCTGCAACAACGATTACCTCGGTCTGGCCAATCACCCGCAAGTGATCGAAGCCTGGCGCGCCGGTGCGTCCCGATGGGGCGTCGGCGGCGGGGCATCGCATCTGGTAATCGGTCACAGCACGCCGCATCATGAACTCGAAGAAGCCCTCGCCGACCTTACCGGCCGCCCGCGTGCCTTGCTGTTTACCACCGGCTACATGGCCAATCTTGGCGCAGTCACCGCGCTGGTGGGGCAGGGCGATACGGTCCTCGAAGACCGGCTCAATCACGCATCATTGCTGGACGCCGGGCTGCTCTCCGGCGCGCGCTTCAATCGTTATCTGCACAACGACGCGGCGAGTCTGGCCAAGCGCCTCGAGAAAGCCACCGGCAATACCCTGGTGGTCACCGACGGCGTGTTCAGCATGGACGGCGACATCGCCGATCTGCCAGCGCTGGTGCGGGAAACCAAGGCCAGGGGGGCGTGGCTGATGGTCGACGATGCCCACGGTTTTGGTCCGCTGGGCGCCACGGGTGCCGGCATCGTCGAACATTTTGGCTTGAGCCAGGAGGACGTGCCGGTACTGGTCGGCACGCTGGGCAAAGCGTTCGGTACGGCCGGCGCGTTTGTCGCGGGCAGCGACGCGCTGATCGAAAGCCTGATCCAGTTCGCCCGCCCATACATTTACACCACCAGCCAGCCGCCTGCGCTGGCGTGCGCAACGCTGAAAAGCCTGGAATTGCTGCGCAGTGAACACTGGCGCCGTGAGCACCTGCAGACCCTGATCCGCCAATTTCGACGGGGTGCCGAGCAGATAGGTCTGGAGCTGATGGACAGCTTCACGCCCATCCAGCCGATCATGGTTGGCGATGCCGGGCGCGCGGTACGACTGTCGCAAATGCTCCGCGAACGCGGCCTGATGGTGACCGCGATTCGCCCGCCGACCGTACCTGCGGGCAGTGCGCGTTTGCGGGTGACGTTGACCGCAGCGCACAGCGAAGCCCAGGTGCAGCTATTGTTAGAGGGCCTCGCTGACTGTTTTCAACAACTGAGCCCGGAGCCAAACCATGCGTGATCGGCTGATTCTGCTACCCGGTTGGGGTCTCGGTATTTCACCGCTGGAGCCATTGTCCGCGGCGTTGCAGGGACTGGATGAGCGCTTGCGCGTCGAGATCGAGCCGCTGCCGGAACTGGAATCCAGTGACCTGGAAGAGTGGCTCGACGAACTCGATGCGACCGTGCCCCAGGACACCTGGCTGGGTGGCTGGTCCTTCGGCGGCATGCTCGCGTCCGAAATGGCGGCGCGGCGCGGCGACCGGTGCTGCGGCGTACTGACGCTCGCGAGCAATCCCTGTTTTATCGCCCATGAACAGTGGCCGAGTGCGATGTCGGGGGAAACCTTCGACGCGTTCCTGGCCGGGTGCAAAATCGATTCGCGGCTGACCTTGAAACGCTTTGCATTGCTTTGCACTCAGGGCGCCCAAGACCCGCGCGGGTTGTCGCGGTTGTTGCTCGGCGGCGCGCCGCACACGGCCGACGCCGTGCTGATGAGCGGCCTCGAAGTGCTCGCACAACTGGATACGCGCCAGGCGCTGCAAGCCTTTCGCGGACCGCAACTGCACCTCTTCGCCGGGCTCGACGGCCTAGTGCCCGCTGAGGCCGCGAGTGAGTTGCTGGCGTTGTTGCCGGATGTTGAAATCGGTCTGATTGAACAGGCCAGCCACGCGTTTCTTCTGGAAGACCCCCACGGTGTGGCGGGGGCGATTCAGGCCTTTTTGCATGAGTTTGGTGATGACTGATTTATCCCTTCACGGCTTGCCCGGCGGCTTGCCGGACAAGCGCGACGTAGCCGCTTCCTTCTCCCGCGCGGCAGCCAGCTATGACAGCGTGGCCGAGCTGCAGCGTGCGGTCGGCGGTGAATTACTGAGCCAGCTGCCGGACGCTTTCGTACCGGCTCGCTGGCTCGATCTGGGGTGCGGCACCGGTTATTTCAGCCGGGTGTTGGCCGAACGGTTTCCCGATGGTCATGGTGTGGCACTGGACATTGCCGAGGGCATGCTCAATCACGCGCGGCCATTGGGCGGGGCCCGCGATTTCATTGCCGGGGATGCCGAGCATTTGCCGCTGCAGGCTGCGACCTGCGATTTGATCTTTTCCAGCCTGGCGGTGCAGTGGTGCGCTGACTTCGCTTCGGTGCTCAGTGAGGCGAAGCGGGTGCTGAAACCGGGTGGAATCTTCGCGTTTGCTAGTCTGTGCGTGGGCACCTTGGTCGAACTGCGCGACAGTTGGCGTCAGGTCGATGGCAGGGTCCACGTTAATCGCTTTCGTGAGCTTGGCGTTTATCAACAGCTTTGCGCAGACAGCGGTTTGCGAATCACTCGACTGGAGACTCGTGCCCATGTGCTGCACTACCCTGATGTGCGCAGTCTCACCCACGAGCTCAAGGCGTTGGGTGCGCATAACCTGAATCCCGGTCGACCGGGCGGTTTGACCGGACGTGCGCGGATTCTTGGCCTGGTTGAGGCTTATGAGCGGTTTCGTCAGGCAGAAGGTCTGCCAGCGACTTATCAAGTGGTGTACGCGGTTTTGGAGAAACCCCAATGAGCGCAGCCTATTTCATCACCGGTACGGACACCGATGTTGGCAAGACCACTGTTGCGGCGGGGTTGCTGCATGCTGCGCGCTCAGCGGGCCTGAGTACCGCGGCAGGCAAACCGGTGGCCTCCGGTTGCTCGGTCACGCCCAAGGGTTTGCGCAACGCGGATGCACTGGCGCTGCTGGCGGAGTGCTCGATGCCGCTGACTTATAAGCAAGTGAATCCGCTGGCGTTCGAGCCGGCTATCGCGCCTCACCTGGCCGCGCGGGAAGCCGGGGTGGCGTTGACGGTGCAGTCGCTACTCACGCCGATGCGGCAGATTCTCGACATGCAGGCGGATTTCACCTTGATCGAAGGCGCGGGTGGCTGGCGCGTGCCGCTGGCGGATCAAGACAACCTGTCGGACCTGGCGATGGCGTTGAATCTGCCAGTGATTCTGGTGGTTGGCGTGCGCCTCGGCTGCATCAGCCATGCACTGTTGACCGCCGAAGCGATTGCCCGGGATGGACTGCAGCTGGCAGGTTGGGTGGCGAATATCATCGATCCAAAAACCTCGCGGCTGGAAGAAAACCTCGCCACCCTCGCCGAACGACTCCCCGCGCCGTGCCTTGGGCGGGTACCGAAACTCAAGTTGGTAACGGCTGAGGCGGTGGCTGAACATCTGCAGCTGGATCTGCTGGACTAGGCTTTCACTATGACAAGGCACTGTGCCATTAGTGTTTTTGTCGGGCGTTTTACTGTCAGGTCTGCTTCAATGAGTTCTTGTTGATCCTTCAAAGGACGTGTTCTCCCATGGAAATCTCAGGAAACACCGCTTTTTATGCCGGTCTGAGCACTATTCAGACTGGGCAGAACCGTGTCGATCAGGCTGCAGGTCAGATCGCCAACAATACGATCGAGCGTTCGGTCACCAGTCAGTCCTCCGAGTCGCAAGTCGATCGTCTGCGCTCGGTCGATCGCGCTCAGCAATCGGACCTCTCCAGCAGCATGGTCGAGATGGCTCAAGGCAAGTTTCAGCTTGAGGCCGGGGTCAGGGTGGCGAAGGCTTCCGACGAAATGCTCGGTACGCTGATTGATACATTTGCCTGACTCCTCGCTGCAATCCGCTATCCGACGCCGCGCCTTGTCGCGGCGTTTTTCTGCGTAAGTCCTTCTCGCTCAACTAATCTTTTCTTCAATACGCTTCGCTGATGGCGAGGGCTTGCGCATGCGCGCGTCCGGCCAACTGATGGCGTGAATGACAAACAGCAAAAGATCGACGCTTGACAAGATTTGGGCGTAAACGTATGTTTCAAACAACTGTTTGACCGTCACAACAAATCCATACGGTCGTTCATCCCCGGTTACATCAGCAGAGGTTTATCGCTATGCCTGACTACAAGGCCCCCTTGCGTGATATTCGCTTCGTTCGTGACGAACTGCTCGGCTACGAAGCGCATTATCAGAGCCTTCCGGCTTGTGCAGACGCAACTCCTGACATGGTTGATGCCATTCTCGAAGAAGGCGCCAAGTTTTGTGAGCAGGTATTGGCTCCGCTGAACCGCGTGGGTGACACCGAAGGTTGCACCTGGAGCGAGTCCGGCGTTAAAACGCCGACCGGTTTCAAAGAAGCCTACAAGCAATTCGTTGAAGGCGGCTGGCCGAGCCTGGCGCACGACATCGAGCACGGCGGCCAAGGCCTGCCGGAGTCGCTGGGTCTGGCGGTCAGCGAGATGGTCGGTGAAGCCAACTGGTCGTGGGGCATGTACCCGGGCCTGTCGCATGGCGCGATGAACACCATTTCCGAGCACGGTACGCCTGAGCAGCAAGAGGCCTACCTGACCAAGCTGGTATCTGGTGAATGGACCGGCACCATGTGCCTGACCGAGCCGCACTGCGGCACCGACCTGGGCATGCTGCGCACCAAGGCTGAACCTCAGGCCGACGGTTCCTACAAAGTATCCGGCACCAAGATCTTCATATCGGCCGGTGAACACGACATGGCCGATAACATCGTCCATATCGTCCTGGCCCGCCTGCCCGACGCACCGGCTGGCACCAAAGGCATCTCGCTGTTCATCGTGCCGAAGTTCATGCCGAACGCTGACGGTTCGATCGGTGCCCGCAACGCGGTCACCTGCGGTTCCCTGGAACACAAGATGGGCATCCACGGTAACGCCACCTGCGTGATGAACTTCGACGCGGCCACCGGCTACCTGATCGGCCCGGCGAACAAAGGCTTGAACTGCATGTTCACCTTTATGAACACCGCGCGTCTGGGTACTGCGCTGCAAGGTCTGGCACACGCCGAGATCGGATTCCAGGGTGGTCTGAAATACGCTCGCGACCGTCTGCAGATGCGCTCGCTGACTGGCCCGAAAGCGCCTGAAAAAGCCGCTGACCCGATCATAGTGCACCCTGATGTGCGTCGTATGTTGTTGACCATGAAGGCTTTCGCCGAAGGTAACCGCGCGATGGTTTACTTCACGGCCAAGCAAGTCGATATCGTCAAATACGGTGTGGACGAAGAAGAGAAGAAAAAAGCTGACGCACTGCTGGCGTTCATGACGCCGATTGCCAAAGCCTTCATGACCGAAGTCGGTTTCGAATCTGCCAACCACGGCGTGCAGATCTACGGCGGTCACGGCTTCATCGCCGAGTGGGGCATGGAGCAGAACGTTCGCGACAGCCGCATTTCGATGCTGTACGAAGGCACCACCGGTATCCAGGCACTCGACCTGCTGGGCCGCAAAGTGCTGATGACTCAAGGCGAGGCACTGAAAGGCTTCACCAAGATCGTCCACAAGTTCTGCCAGACCAACGAAGGTAACGAAGCGGTTCAAGAGTTCGTCGCACCGCTGGCTGCGCTGAACAAAGAGTGGGGCGAGCTGACCATGAAGGTCGGTATGGCTGCCATGAAAGATCGCGAAGAAGTCGGCGCGGCGTCGGTGGACTATCTGATGTACTCCGGTTACGCCTGCCTGGCCTATTTCTGGGCTGACATGGCGCGCCTGGCGGCAGAAAAACTGGCGGCCGGCACCTCGGAAGAAGCGTTCTACACCGCCAAGTTGCAGACTGCGCGCTTCTACTTCCAGCGCATCCTGCCGCGTACACGCACTCACGTTGCAACCATGCTGTCGGGCGCCGGTAACCTGATGGACATGAAGGAAGAGGACTTCGCGCTGGGTTACTAAGACCCGCGCAGGTGCTTCATCGAGCCGCTGCTTCCTCGGGAGCAGCGGCTTTTTTTTTTTGTGCGCGACATAAATGGCTAAACATTCCAGCCAAAAAACCTTAAGAAGAACGCAAACGCTGCCGTTAAAGAGGATGGCGATGTGACATGTGTCACACCCTATGTGATTTACTGATGGCAGGCACAGTGCCATCTCTTTTTGCCGGGTTGGAGTTTTACCCTTTGTCGCGTCCTTCCGCTGTACGTATCAGTCATTTTCTGCCGTCCCTTCTGCTCTTGGTTGCGGGACTCGCGGCGGCCTACGTCAAGGATCTGAACGTCTTCCTCACCTCGCTGTTCAACGTCTTGCCCACGTTGGTCCTGCTGCTCGGCGGCGCTTACTGCGCGGTATACCGACGCCAGCGCGAACTGTTTCTGATGGTCACGGTGTACATCGCGTACTTCCTGCTTGATACCCAAACCGATTACTACCGCGACAATGGCAAAGTTCGAGCAGACGCCGCGGTGGTTTTTCACCTGTGCTGTCTATTGCTGCCGTTATTGTTCGGTGTGTACGCCGCGTGGCAGGAGCGCACCCATTTGTTTCAGGACATGGTGGCGCGTTTCGCGGTGTTGCTGGCGGTGGGCAGTGTCGCGCTGGGGCTGGAACAGAGCTACCCGCAAGCGCTGCTGTTGTGGCTGTCGGAAATCCGCTGGCCCGCGTTGCACGGAACCTGGATGAGCCTGATCCAGCTTGCCTACCCGGTATTTATCGGCGCATTTGTGCTGCTGGGTTGGCAATACTGGCGCAACCCCAGACCCTTGCACGCCGCGCAACTGGTCGGCTTGCTCGGACTGTTCTGGGCGCTACCGAAGACGTTCATCCTGCCGTTCACGCTCAATATCATGTGTAGCCAGGTCATGTTGATGATTGCTGCAGCGGTCGCTCATGAAGCGTATCAGATGGCCTTTCGCGATGAGCTCACCGGTCTGCCCGGCCGGCGCGCACTGAATGAACGCATGCAACGTCTGGGGCGCAATTACGTTTTGGCGATGGGCGATGTCGACCACTTCAAGAAATTCAACGACACCCACGGCCATGATGTGGGTGATCAGGTGCTGCGTCTGGTTGCCAGCAAACTGTCGAAAATCGGCGGTGGCGGTAGGGCGTATCGCTACGGCGGAGAGGAATTTGCCCTTGTGTTTGCCGGCAAGACGCTCGAAGAGTGTATGCCGCATCTCGAAGTCATCCGCGAATCCATCGCGACCTACAACATCCATCTACGTAATCAGGACCGCCCTCAGGATGATCAGCAAGGGCGACAGCGCCGTGCCGGTTCGGCGGCCTCGAGTGTCTCGGTCACCGTCAGCATCGGCGTCGCTGAGCGTGTCGAGCAACGCAACCCGGAAAAAGTGCTGAAGTCAGCGGACGAAGCGCTCTATGCAGCCAAAGGCGCCGGTCGCAACTGTGTGGTGGCGTACGGACGAAATCGCCGTGGCGCGGTGCGCATGGACGCTGCTGCAGGTTGAGTGATGATGGCGCATTCAGCGTCTGGACTGTGATTGTGAGGCGTAGTCGCCGGCAGTAGGTTTGAGGGATCTGCTGCCGGAGAAATGACCATGCCCGAGTACAAAGCTCCCCTGCGCGACATGCGCTTCCTGATCGACCACGTTTTCGATTTTCACAGCAACTATGCTGCGCTGGGCGCGACAGACGCCAGCCCGGACATGGTCAACGCGATCCTTGAAGAAGGCGCAAAGTTCTGTGAGAACGTTCTCGTGCCGCTCAATCGCAACGGTGACGAAGAGGGCTGCCATTTCGACAATGGCGTGGTCACAACGCCTACAGGCTTCAAGCAAGCTTTCGCACAATATGTAGAAGGCGGCTGGCATGGTCTGGCGGCTGATCCGGCATTTGGCGGCCAGGGTTTGCCCAGCTCGCTGGGCCTGGTCATCAGTGAAATGGTCGGCTCCAGCAACACATCCTGGGGCATGTATCCCGGCCTGACTCACGGCGCCATGTCGGCCATTCACGCCCATGGCACTGACGAGCAGAAACAGACGTATTTGAGCAAACTCACTGCGGGCGAATGGACGGGCACCATGTGCCTGACCGAAGCCCATTGCGGAACCGACCTGGGCATCATAAAAACCCGCGCCGTGCCTGCGGCGGACGGCAGTTACGCGATCTCCGGCAGCAAGATTTTCATCTCCGCCGGCGAGCACGACATGAGTGGCAACATCATTCATCTGGTGTTGGCGAAACTTCCGGAGGCTCCAGCAGGAACCAAGGGTATTTCGCTGTTTATCGTGCCCAAATTTCTGCCGGACAACGCGGGTGAAGCGGGCGAGCGCAATGGTGTGTCTTGCGGATCGATCGAACACAAGATGGGCATCAAGGCGTCGGCCACTTGCGTCCTGAATTTCGATGAGGCGAAGGGATTTCTGATCGGCGAGGCGAACAAAGGCCTCAACTGCATGTTCACCATGATGAACCACGCGCGCCTCGGCACCGGCATGCAGGGATTGTGTCTGGGCGAAGCGAGCTTTCAAGGGGCGATCAAGTATGCCAACGACCGGCTGCAAATGCGCTCGCTGACCGGGCCGAAAGCACCGGAAAAAGCTGCCGACCCGATCATCGTCCACCCGGACGTGCGCCGGATGCTGCTGACCATGAAAGCCTTCAACGAAGGCAATCGCGCGCTGACCTACTTCACCGCGCAATTGCTGGACGTCGCGCATCTGAGCGCGGATCAAGCCGCGCGCCAGGATGCCGAAGACTTGCTGGCGTTCCTCACGCCCATCTGCAAAGCCTTCATGACCGACACCGGGCTGGAAGTGACCAACCTCGGCATGCAGGTGTTTGGTGGTCACGGGTACATTCGTGAGTGGGGCATGGAGCAGTTGGTCCGCGACTGCCGGATCGCCCCGATTTACGAAGGCACTAACGGTATTCAGGCGCTGGACCTGCTCGGGCGCAAGGTGCTCGGCAGTCAGGGCAAACTGCTGCGCGGTTTTACCAAAATCGTCCACAAGTTCTGCGCCGCCAATGCCGGGCACCCTGAACTGGGCGATTATGTCGCGCAGCTCAACGAGCTAAATCAGCAGTGGGGCGAACTGACGACCAAGGTCGGCATGGCCGCCATGAAGAATGCCGATGAAGTTGGCGCTGCGTCAGTGGATTACCTGATGTACAGCGGTTACATCATTCTCGGTTATCTGTGGTTGCGTATGGCGCTGGTAGCGCAGGCGCAAGTTGATGAGGGCAGTGGCGACGCCGATTATTGCCGGGCCAAACTGGCGACCAGCGAGTTCTACTTCAAGCGACTGCTACCGCGCACGGCCGCTCATCGCGCGGCGATCGAGGCGGGGAGTGATTGTTTGATGGCACTGCCGGCGGAGTTGTTTGCGCTCTGAACCACCGTCTGTGGCGAGGGAGCTTGCTCCCGCTTGAGTGCGTAGCGCTCACCGATTGGCGGCTGCTACGCATCCGAGCGGGAGCAAGCTCCCTCGCCACCTATTTGTGCCATGCAGATTTCACTTCAGGCCGATGACCAAAAATTACAAATCGGTCATGGCCTGACCCTATGTGTCGCAAAAGTTGTTGGGTTACACTCGGGCCCAACGAAAGCATCTTTCCTACGAATCAACTGTTTAGATCCTGCGAGGTTTGCCATGGCTGACTACAAAGCGCCCCTGCGCGATATGCGCTTCGTCCTCAATGAAGTGTTCGAGGTCGCCAAGCTCTGGGCCGAATTGCCTGCGCTGGCTGAAACGGTCGATGCAGAAACGGTTGAAGCTATTCTTGAAGAAGCCGGCAAGGTCACCAGCAGAAGCGTGGCCCCGCTGAGCCGTGCGGCCGATGAAGAAGGTTGCCATTGGGCGGACGGTGCCGTCACCACGCCGGCAGGTTTCCCACAGGCTTATCAGACTTACGCCGAGGGCGGTTGGGTCGGTGTCGGTGGCGATCCGGCTTACGGCGGCATGGGCATGCCCAAAGCCGTTTCGGCGCAGGTTGAAGAAATGGTCAACTCGGCCAGCCTGTCATTCGGCCTGTACCCGATGCTGACTGCAGGTGCCTGCCTCTCAATCAACGCCCACGCCAGCGAAGAGCTGAAAGCAGCGTATTTGCCGAACATGTACGCCGGTGTCTGGGCGGGCTCCATGTGCCTGACCGAACCGCATGCAGGCACTGATCTCGGCATTATCCGCACCAAGGCCGACCCTCAGGCCGACGGTTCCTACAAGGTCAGCGGCACCAAGATCTTCATCACCGGCGGTGAACACGATCTGACCGAAAACATAATTCACCTGGTGCTGGCGAAACTGCCGGACGCGCCAGCAGGACCGAAAGGCATTTCACTGTTTCTGGTGCCCAAGTTCATGGTCAATGCCGACGGCAGCCTGGGCGCGCGCAACCCGGCCAACTGCGGCTCGATCGAACACAAGATGGGCATCCAGGCGTCCGCGACCTGCGTGATGAACTTCGATGAAGCCGTCGGTTATTTGGTCGGTGAGCCGAACAAAGGTCTGGCAGCGATGTTCACCATGATGAACTACGAACGTCTGGGCGTCGGCATTCAGGGCCTCGCAACCGGCGAGCGTTCGTATCAGAACGCCGTTGAGTACGCTCGTGATCGCCTGCAGAGTCGGTCGCCGACCGGTGCGCAAAACAAGGACAAAGTGGCAGACCCAATCATCGTCCACCCGGACGTACGGCGTATGTTGCTGACCATGAAAGCGTCGAACGAGGGCGGCCGTGCTTTCTCGACTTACGTTGCCATGCAATTGGACACCGCCAAGTTCAGTGAAGACGCCACCACCCGCAAACGTGCCGAAGACCTGGTCGCGCTGCTGACGCCAGTTGCGAAGGCATTCCTGACCGATCTTGGTCTGGAAACAACCATTCACGGTCAGCAGATTTTCGGCGGCCACGGTTACATTCGTGAATGGGGCCAGGAGCAATTGGTGCGTGACGTGCGCATCACTCAGATCTACGAAGGCACCAACGGCATTCAGGCGCTTGATCTTGTAGGACGCAAGATCGTCGGCAGCGGCGGTGCGTTCTACAACCTGTTCGCTGACGAGATTCGCCACTTCACGGCAACGGCCAGTGCTGACCTGGCTGAGTTCACCAAGCCACTCAACGACGCGGTGACTACGCTTGACGAGCTGACCGCGTGGTTGCTCGACCGGGCCAAATCCAACCCGAACGAAATCGGCGCCGCCTCCGTCGAGTATTTGCAGGCGTTTGGGTACGTGTCTTACGCCTACATGTGGGCACTCATGGCCAAAGCGGCCTTCGGCAAAGAGTCTCAGGAGGACTTCTACGCGAGCAAGTTGGGTACCGCACGCTTCTACTTCGCCCGTTTGCTGCCGCGTATCCACTCCCTGAGTGCGTCGGTCAAGGCTGGCAGCGAGTCGCTGTTCTTGCTGGATGCCGCTCAATTCTGACGACAAGCGCCATGTAAGCATTGGCTTACATGGCGTACTGCTCTTCTCCCATTGGCTAGAATTGGATCCACGGCTAATCTACTGTTCATGGACGTCGCGCAGGAAGCGCAAAGCAACAACACGGACACGTAGGATTCTGCCAGGACGGCGGAGCGAAATGGATGTCAGGGAAACAGTCTGCAAAGCCCCGCTTCGGCGGGGTTTTCTTTTGCCCGCAGAAAAGTGATCTGGCCGACGCAAGCCGGAATTAAAGCGTTTCCTCCTGCTATATCCATACAGGCGATGTCAGCACTGAACCCTGACGAGCGGCAAGGGTCGATTAGGTTGTATGGCTCACACGAGCCAACTTAATCAGGAGCTGATCCCATGGACATTATTCGAATCATCATTGCCATTCTGTTGCCGCCACTGGGTGTGTTCCTGCAAGTCGGCTTCGGCGGCGCGTTCTGGCTGAACATTCTGCTGACCTTGTGCGGTTACATTCCAGGGATCGTGCATGCGGTTTACATCATCGCCAAACGCTGAGTATTGCGGCGCCCAGTAGATCGCTTTCGCGAGCAGGCTCGCTCCTACAGGTTAGTGCCAATAACACGATTTACGGCACGACATAAAACTGTGGGAGCATGGCTTGCCCGCGAACAACGCAACGCGGTTTCAGCTCTGGAGCCCCAGCACCCGCCGATAAAACAACCACTCCTGCTCCAACGCATGCGCCTGATTCCCGGCCTTGCGAAAGCCGTGACGTTCATCAGCGTAGTAATGCGCTTCCACCGCAATACCGTTTTCTTCCAGCGCCTCGACCATGTCGCGAGTCTGCTGCGGCACTACCACGGCATCCAGTTCTCCCTGAAAGAAAATCACCGGCACGCTGATATTGTCTGCGTGCAGCAGCGGTGTTCGCGCGGCATAACGCTCGGCGTCGGCTACGGGATCACCGATCAGCCAATCCAGATAATCCCCCTCGAATTTATGCGTTGCCCGGGCCAGTGCGACGGGATCGCTGACGCCGTACAAACTGGCGCCGGCACGGAAAACCTTGTGGAACGCCAACGCACAGAGAGTGGTATAGCCGCCTGCGCTGCCGCCGCGAATGAACGCTTGATCGCCATCGATCAGACCGCGTTCAGCCAGATGGCTGACCACCGCGCAGGCATCTTCGACATCCACCTCCCCCCAGCTTAAATGCAGCGCTTGGCGATATTCCCGACCGTATCCGCTGCTGCCACGGTAGTTGAGGTCAGCCACGGCGAAACCGCGTTGCGTCCAGTACTGGATGCGCGGGTCGAGCATCGGGTAGCACGCGGACGTTGGGCCGCCGTGGATAAACACCACCAGCGGCGGTTTCGCCAAACCGGTCATCTCGGGATAAAAGAAGCCATGCGCCTCGTCTGCGCCGCTCGGGTAGCGGAGGGTTTGCGGGATGCTGATTTGCCCGGCAGGCAGCGGCGCGCCACCGCCGGCCAGCACGTTGACCTGTCCGGTGCTGCGGTCGATGGTGATCACCGCTGCCGAGCTGATCGGCGAGGCGGCAATGCAATAGATGAACTGCTGATCCAGCGCGAGGCTACGGAAGCGGCTGTAGTCACCGGTGAAATCTTTTCCGCCAAGGCCCAGTCGGCCAAAACCGTCTTCAGTCCAGCTGGCCAGATAAGTGTCATCTGCAAGCGGTAGCCAGGTGCAACTGCCTAACTGCCAAGGCGCCGGGCCATGATCAGCGGGGGCGCTCGGCAGCGGACGCAAGCCTTGCGCCGATTCCACCCATGGCTGCCAGAAACCATCACGATCAGTCAGACAAAACAGACGACCACTGTCATCGAATCGCGGTTGTTGCAGCGACTCTTCGAGGTCATTGCCGGCCACGCAACGCGGCTGGGTGAAGTGGCCACTGCTGTTACGATCAGCGACCATCAAGCGGGTCGCTGTCCACGGTTGCGCCGGTCGACTCCATTCTATCCAGGCCAGCCGCTGGCCATCCGGGCTCAGCGTCGGCGAGGCATAAAAATCTGCGCCTTCGGCCAACGGATGTCGCGTGCCGTTATCCACATCGATGGCCACCAGTCGATGCTGATCACGGTTTTCTTCAACGGCCAGCACCTGCCCACTGGCATACCGCACATCACCGTAACGGCATTCGCCTGAGGTCAGCGCCTTGGGCTCGCCGGTGAGCGACTGGCAATACACCTGCTGGTCGGCCTCATTGACGAAAATAATCCCCTCATCGGTCAGACAAAACGCTCCACCGCCATATTCGTACACCCGACTGCGCGCACTGAAACCCGCCGGCGTCAGGCAATGAGCCTTGTCGTCGCGCCACTGCCAGATTCGGCACGCGCCGTCCTCGGGCCGGTACTCGTTCCAGAACAGGCCATGCGGGCCGACTTGCAATTCGGCGAAGTCGACACCGGCAGCAACGGCGTTAGCGGCGCTGAAGGGTTCAGCTTTTGGCGATGAGGCGTGAGTTTCGTTCATTGCGAAAGGCCAGTTGTTCGATGGTTTGAGTCGCGTGCTCGGCTTCTTCGCGGGCCTTGAGAATCACGCCATGATGGTGCGACTTGCTACACACCGGGTCGGCGTTGCTCGCGTCACCGGTGAGCATGAACGCCTGGCAGCGGCAGCCGCCGAAATCCTTTTCCTTCTCGTCGCATGAGCGGCACGGCTCGGGCATCCAGTCGTAACCGCGAAAGCGGTTGAAGCCGAACGAGTCGTACCAGATGTGCTGCATGCTGTGGTCGCGCACGTTGGGAAATTGCACCGGCATCTGTCGGGCGCCATGGCACGGCAGCGCGGTTCCGTCCGGCGTGACAGTCAGAAAAATACTGCCCCAGCCGTTCATGCAGGCTTTCGGGCGTTCTTCGTAATAATCCGGCGTAACAAAAATCAGCTTGCACGGATGACCTTCGGCTTCCAGCTTGGCCCGGTATTCGTTGGTGATGCGCTCAGCGCGAACCAGTTGATCCTTCGTCGGCAACAGACCGACCCGGTTGAGCTGCGCCCACCCATAAAACTGGCACGTCGCGAGTTCGACAAAATCCGCTTCCAGAGCGATGCACAGTTCAATGATGCGATCGATCTTGTCGATATTGTGTCGATGGGTGACGAAGTTAAGCACCATCGGATAGCCATGGGCTTTCACTGCGCGAGCCATTTCCAGCTTCTGCGCGAAGGCTTTTTTCGAGCCGGCCAGAAGATTGTTCACCTGCTCGTCGCTGGCTTGAAAGCTGATCTGGATATGGTCCAGACCGGCCTTCTTGAAATCGCTGATTTTCTGTTCGGTGAGGCCAATGCCCGAGGTAATCAGGTTGGTGTAGAAGCCCAGCTTGCGCGCCTCGGCGATCAATTCGGCCAGGTCCTGACGCACCAACGGTTCGCCGCCGGAAAAGCCCAGTTGCGCCGCGCCCATTTCACGCGCTTCGCGAAATACCTTGATCCACTGTTCTGTGCTGAGCTCTTTGCCTTGCTCGGCAAAATCCAGCGGGTTGGAACAGTACGGACATTGCAGCGGGCAGCGGTACGTCAGTTCAGCCAGCAGCCAGAGCGGCAGGCCGATTTCCGGTTTGGGCGGTAACGTGTCCGACACAGTATCAGGCAAGTTCGATCCAGTGCTCAGCACGGGCGACCTCCATGAATTGCTCGATGTCTTCACCGAGTTCGGGCGCGGCGGGGAACTGCGCGGCCAGTTCGGCAATGATCGCCGCGACGTCACGCTTGCCGTCAATCAAACCACCGATCAGCGCAGCGCTTTCATTGAGCTTGATCATGCCTTCCGGGTAGAGCAGCACGTGGCCTTTCTGCGCCGGTTCGTACTGGAAACGATAGCCGGTACGCCAGGTCGGCGTCTTGCTGCGGTCGAAACTCATAACGTGATTCCTTTGTGCCAGACCCGTTGCCCGGTCACGCTGTGATACGGCGGACGATTCAGCTCGTAGGCCATGCTCATGGCATCGAGCATGCTCCAAAGAATGTCCAGTTTGAACTGGAGAATTTCCAGCATGCGCTCTTGGCCGGCGCGTGTCGTGTAGTGCTGCAAGGTGATCGCCAGACCGTGTTCGACATCGCGGCGGGCCTGGCCCAGACGCGTGCGGAAATATTCATAACCGGTCGGATCGATCCATGGGTAATGCTGCGGCCAGCTGTCGAGGCGAGATTGGTGGATCTGCGGCGCGAACAGTTCGGTCAGCGAACTGCTGGCGGCTTCCTGCCAGTTGGCCCGACGAGCGAAGTTGACGTAGGCGTCCACGGCGAAACGCACGCCGGGCAACACCAGTTCCTGCGAGCGCAGCTGATCCGGATCAAGGCCAACCGCCTCGCCCAGACGCAACCACGCTTCGATGCCGCCGTCTTCACCGGGCGCGCCGTCGTGGTCGAGCAAACGTTGAATCCATTCGCGCCGGATCTCACGGTCGGGGCAATTGGCGAGAATCGCGGCGTCTTTGAGCGGGATGTTCACTTGGTAATAGAAGCGGTTGGCGACCCAGCCCTGAATCTGCTCGCGGGTGGCCCGGCCTTCATACATCGCTACGTGATAAGGGTGATGAATGTGGTAATAGGCGCCTTTCGCGCGCAGGGCGGCTTCGAAATCGGCGCGGGACAGCGGGGTGTCAGTCATTTCGGTTCTCCGGGTAGGACCGGTGGATACTTTGGTGTCAGGGCTGGCCCCATCGCCAGCAGGCTGGCTCCCACATTCGACCTGATCACACCATCGAGTTCTGTGAGTGCATTGGGTCTGATTACAACACCGAACCAGGGCGACCATTGGATCTGGTTGCAACATCAAACCCTGTGGGAGCCAGCCTGCTGGCGATAGACCGCGCAGCGGTCTCGATTCTTAAAGCACAATACTCATACCGTCATACGCCACTTCAACCTCACGCCGCGCCAACTCGGCGCGTTCCGGCGAATCTTCGTCGAGGATCGGGTTGGTGTTGTTGATATGGATTAGAACCTTGCGCTGATCAGGCAACTGCTCAAGTACTTCCAGCATGCCGCCGGGACCGTTCTGCGCCAAATGCCCCATCTCCCGACCCGTGCGGGTGCCGACGCCACGGCGCTGCATTTCGTCGTCGTCCCACATCGTGCCGTCCACCAGCAGGCAATCGCTGCCGGCCATGATGTCCAGCAGCGGTGCGTCGACTTTTCCCAGGCCCGGCGCGTAAAACAGCTTGCCGCCGGTATTGAGGTCTTCGACGATCAGGCCGATGTTGTCGCCTGGGTGCGGATCGAAACGGTGCGGCGAGTAGGGCGGCGCAGCGCTGCGCAACGGCAGCGGGGTAAACCGCAGATTCGGGCAGGCGGCAATGGTGAAGCTGCGATCAAGTTCGATGCGGTTCCAGCTCAACCCGCCGTTCCAGTGGGTCAACATGGTGAACAGCGGGAAGCCGGTGCTCAGGTCTTCGTGGACCATGTCCGTGCACCAGACCTGATGCGGGCAGCCCTCACGCAGGCTAAGCAGGCCGGTGGTGTGGTCGATCTGGCTGTCCATCAGGATGATCGCGCTGATGCCGGTATCACGCAGAGCCCGGCCCGGTTGCATCGGTGTGAAACTCTGGAGCTGGGCACGGATGTCCGGAGAGGCGTTGCACAGCACCCAATTGACGCCGTCATCGGAAATCGCGATGGACGACTGGGTGCGGGCCTTGGCATTCAGGCTGCCGTCGCGAAAACCTGCGCAGTTCACGCAGTTGCAGTTCCACTGCGGGAAACCGCCGCCGGCGGCAGAACCTAGAATCTGGACAAACATGGGTGCTCCATCATTTAAACGCTGAAAATAAAAACGCCTCGGCAAACCGAGGCGCTGGACACACAGGACAAACTTAGCGGCTTGCGAAGTACATGGTGACTTCAAAGCCGATACGCAGGTCGGTGTAAGCAGGTTTGGACCAAGACATGAGAGTGCTCCTTTCAGGGATGGGACAGCTGATTCTATACCTATACATATAGTCCACCTCCGCGCGGAGATGTTCAGATAGTTAGGTGGCTATGTTACTCAAAATTACAGGGTGCATGCCCGTGAATCTTTGAGAAAGCTCGTTGCAGCAGCGGTAATGATCATTTTCGCGCATGCCACTCGGCACTTGGCGCGGGGCCGGTGGCGAGGCAGTGCCAACCGCCTGCAGCGGAGTTCAGTCGTTGTACGGCAGAGACCAGCTCACGGCGCTCAGCTGTCAAAATCGCCAAAGGTAACTCGGTCAGGTAATCCGACGAGCGGCCTGCCAGTTTGCTCTGCCAAATCAGCTCTGCGGCGGTCCCGCTTGGCAATACGCTGCAATCAAATTGTTCGGCCAGTGCTCGGCGCCGCTCGACGAAAGTCACTTCATCCATTCCTTCAATCAGCGGCTGCAACCCGAGGAAGAACTGTTCGAAGTGTTCCATTAGCTCCGAGGGTTCGACCTTTGGTGACTGCACGCCGAACAATAATCCGGTCATGCCATGGATCTGTCGCAGGCCGCTGAATACCGCGTAACCCAGCTGCAACTCCACTCGCAGGCGTTGGTAAAAAGGCGTCTGGGAATAGTGCGCCAGCAAACGCCAAGCCGCTTCGTCAGCCAGATCGTGGCTGGCCGTCGGACAAAACAGCAGCACGGCGTGTTCGCTGGAACCGGTCTCGACCGTGCTCCACACTTTGCAACCGCCCATCGACGGCATTGATGTCGATTCACCGTCTGCAGTCCCGGGCACTCGACTCAGGGCGACGCTCATTGCCGCTTGGGTTTGCGACGACATCCCGGTCGCCAGGCCAACCCAGTGCGCGGTCGACCAGAGCTTTTGCAGATCGTCCGATACCTCGCAACGCGCAAGACAATGGTCGGGCAGTGCCTTGAGCAGCTGCCGAATCGGGATCAATGCCGGACTGCTCGAGGTTTGCTGAACGACGGCGGCCTCTGATGCCGTCAGCTCTTTCAGCGCGTGTTCGAGGACGATGGGCATCGGCTCCTTCAATCCCGTCATTTTCAGCAACCATTCATTACCCGATGCGCTGAAGGAGAAATCCACGCCGGCCTGCCGCGCGTCGGCTGTCAGCGGCCGCAGGCGTTTTTCCAAGTGAGCTTGCAGGTTGTCGGACGGTGCCGACTCCAACTGCCAGCGCAGGTAAACAGCGCCTTCGACCGTATTATCCGGCAACGCCTGGCTGAATTGCATGGACGAGCGTTCGCGACGATTGCGCAAACGATCCTGAGCAAAGGTCCGCAGCCCCCGGTGTTTGCTGGTCTGGCCGCGGATCAGCCCGGCGCTGGGAGCCTCGGGCTCTGCCTGCAAAAAAGGATTAGGCGTCGGCAATTGCCACGGCCCGGTGAAGTTGTCCACAGCGCCGATCTGCTTGAGGATGGCGTTCAGCGCCACTACGGCGTGCGCAGATAAGCCATCTTCGAGCTGAGCACAGTCCCATTGAGCCAGGTTCAAGGCGCAGCTGACCTGTCGCTGGCGCTGTTGCACCCTGGCGAACTCGTCGCGCATTGCGCTCCAGTCCTCTTGCGCCGCAAAGAACCCTAGCCAGTCGAGCAGCAGTTCAGCAATGGCGGGGGTGGCTGCGTCACCCGGCAATGTGAATTCGATATGCAACAGCGCTTGTCCGGCAAACTGATACAGCGGTTTGGCGTGCAGATGATCAGCCAAGCCCCGTGCTCGCAATTCCGTGAGCAAGCTGCCGGGCTTGTCCGTGTTCAGCCAGTGGCACAAAAAGGCCAACGCTTCTGGCGAAGACTGCGGCAGTGCTTCCATAGGGAACAACAGGTTCAAGCCTCTCGCGTCCACCTGTTGATAACCTGAATCAGCGTCTTTCATCAACAGCGCAGGCGTACTTTGCGGGGCGTGTTCCGCAACTGGGATCGTGTCGCTGAAGACCATCGCCAGCCGTTTCAGCTCTTCAATGCTCTGTGGGCCTGCAAGGCTGAGGGTCATCTGCCCGGTCTGGTAGAACCGCTGATGAAATGCCTTCAGTGCTTGCTGAAACTCAGGCAGATCGACTGGCAGACTGTCTCGGTTGCCCGCGTGGAATCCGCGCAGTGGATGGCTCGTCGACAGTCCATTGAACAGCGATTGTTGTTGCTGCTGCCCGGCATCACCCGACCAGGCGACGAACTCCGCTTGCAGCACCTCTCGTTCCCGCTGCTGATCCTGCAGTTTCATACGCGGGTGAGCGAGCATGTCTGACAGACGTTCCAACCCGCCGCTGAACGCCTGAGGCGATAACTCGAAAAAGAAGTCGGTGGTGCGTTCGCTAGTCCGAGCATTCACCTGCCCGCCATGCCGTTGCACGTAGGCCATTAACGCTTGATCGGCAGGGAAACGTTCAGTGCCCAGGAACAGCAGATGCTCAAGAAAATGCGCCAGACCAGGCCATGCCAGCGGCACATCGTGACTGCCCGCGGCGACACGCAACGCGGCCGCACAGCGCTTCAGTTCCGGCGCGTGGCGCAGCGTCAAACGCAGGCCATTGGCCAGGGTTTCAGTGAAGAGGTGGGGGGCATTTAACGCAGGCATGAGCACTTCCAGAACAGGGAAGCGCTCATGCTAGCGGATAACGATGGATCAGCGCTTGTTCAGCTCGCCATAAAGCTCCGGGCGACGATCCTGCAAATACCGATTGGCTGCCCGGGAATTGTCCATCAACTGACGATCCAGCTCCCCGACAATCAGCGCTTCATCCAGCCCGGCCAAGGCGATTTGACTGCCATCCGGCGCGGCGATGCTGCTTTGGCCGCAATAGTGAATGTCGTCTTCATGCCCGCAGTAGTTGGCGTAAGCCACGTAACACTGGTTTTCAAAAGCCCGGGAGCGCACGGTGACGTCGGCCACAAAATCATAGGGCACCATGTTCGCGGTCGGCACCACAATCAGCTCGGCGCCGGCCAATGCCAGCCGGCGTGCGTTTTCCGGAAACTCCAGGTCGTAGCAGATCAGAAAACCGATCTTCCAACCGTTGAGTTCCACCAATGGCAAGTCAACGCTACCGGCGCTGAACATCGACCGATCCAGATCCCCGAACAGATGACTTTTGCGGTAATTGCACAGACGCTCGCCGTGGGCATCGATCAATTGCACCGAGTTGTAAATTTGCCCGTCTTCGGTACGCTCGGGATAGCCATAGGCAATCGCCAGCCCGGCCGACCGCGCAATGCGGCCGATCTGTTGCGCCCATTCGCCGTTGTAGACCTCCGCCAATACATTCACCGCATCGGGGCCGATGTTATAGCCCGTCAGAAACATCTCCGGCAGTACCAACAGATCGGCGCCTTTGGCTTCCAGCGCCACCTGATGCAAACGGTGCAGGTTGCCGGGCGGATCAAGGGGCAGCGGTGGGCATTGGTAAAGGGCTACACGCATTTCAAATTCCTCTTACTCGGGCAGGGCGATCGGGCCGATCTCGTTGAACATATCTCCTGGACCCGGGTTCTCGGCGTGAGTTTCACCGCCGAAGTGTTTCATGATCCCCCACACCGCATTGAGCGAAGTCTGGACCGCGCCTTCCACCCACGCCGGTGTCCATGAAACGTCGTCGCCAGCGATGAAAATCCCGCGCTGTTCGGCCGGCATGTCGTCCTGCATGAAGTGAGCATACATGCGTTGGTTGTAGCGGTAGTGGCCGGGCAGGGCGCCTTTGAATGCGCCGAGGAAGTGCGGGTCGGCTTCCCATGACACGGTGATCGGATCGCCAATGATCCGTGCGGCGATGTCGACTTTCGGGTAGATTTTTTTCAGTGCGTCCAGTGCCAGTTTCACGCGTTTTTCCACCGGGTGCGGAAGCATCTTCAGCGCATCGCTCATCCACGAATACGACAGGCAAATCACTCCCGGTTTGTTGTCGCCGTTGTCGAACAGGTAGGTGCCGCGGGTCAGGCGGTCAGTGAGGGTCATGCTCATCAAATCGCGGCCGGTTTCCGGATCCTTGTCTTTCCAGAATGGCCGGTCGACCATCACGAAAGTTTTCGACGACTGCATGTAACGCGTGCGGTCGAGGGCCATCCACATCTTTTGCGAGAACAGGCTTTCGTCGCATTCGATCTGGGTGGTCAGCAGCCAGCTCTGGCAGGTGGTCAGGACGGCTGCGTACTCGCGGGTGTCGCCATAATTATCGGTAATCGTGAAGCGACCGTCTGGTGCATGGGCGATTTTTTTCACCCCGGAACGCGGCGCGCCGCGATGCAGCGAGCTCAGGCTGGTGCCTTCTGGCCAATGCACGCAGCGTTCCGGGACGTGACGCCAGATGCCCAGCGGCACTTGCTCAACGCCGCCGACCACCAGGTGCTGGTGATCATCGCAGTTGGTCATGACCACGCGGAAGATTTCCAGCATTGAGTTAGGGAAGTCCGAATCCCAGCCGCCGGTGCCAAAACCGACCTGACCAAACACTTCACGGTGATGGAACGAGAGCTTGGCGAAGGCTTTGGAGGTGGCGACAAAATCGTAGAACGTGCGGTCATCCCACAGCGGAACCAGGGTGTTCCACAATTCCTTGAGGCGTGGAACGTCGCGGTCGCGGATCGCTTGCTGGATATCGGAGAATTGCGAACCGGCCTCAAGTGCATCCGCCCAGGCGTCGGCCACTTCCTGGAACAGAGCAGGAAGATCCGCCAGCTTTTGTGCGTAATGAGTCTTGCCTTCGATGTCGATCACGGTGCTGCCGGAAGCCGGAGTCAGCGGGTTCGGGAAAGGCTTGGTCTCAAGACCGAGTTTATCGACGTAATGATAGAACGCGGTGGATGAGACCGGAAAACGCATGCCGCCGAGTTCGGCAATGATGCCTTCGGCGCCATTGAATGCCTGGGAACGCAAGCGGCCGCCCATCTTGGAAGCTTCATAGACGACGGGCTTGAGGCCAATCTTCATCAGTTCATAAGCGGCCACCAAACCGGCGATGCCCGCGCCGACGATTGCCACTTCAGCGCCGTGGTGGTGGGCCGGAATGCTGCCGATGCCGGCGGGGTGCTCAATCCAGGTGTCGAAAGCGAACGGGAAGTCCGGGCCAAAAACGGTGACTGGCTTTTTACCGTCTGCAGGATGGCGATTGTTCTTGTTCATGGCTGACCTTGCTGGCGACCGGACGCGGAGTACGCGTCTGAGTATAGGAAAAGATGGCAGCCATTTTAGATAGCGCAGCGCACGTTAATAAGACGCAATGTGTCGTCGTTTTGCTCAATAAGCAAAAGAAGTGACGATCGCAGACTGCACAATGATCAAAATGTGGGAGCGGGCTTGCTCGCGAATGCGTGATCGAATCGACGGTGATGCCGACTGAGACTCCCACAGAAGACCGTGTTCAAACTGGCTGCCCCCGATCAATCTTGCTGCTCAAAATGATCGAAGTCGTGGTTTTCTCCACCCCATCCACGCTGCCGATCTGGTCCAGCAGTTGATCCAGCTGCTCCGGCGAATCCGTTCGCAGCCACGCCACATAATCAAATTCGCCACTTACAGCACACAACTGCTGAACCTGCGCCATGGCGCTTAATCGCCGTAATACTTCCTTGCCCGAGCGCGGCTGAACCGTGATCCCGACATACGCTTGCAACCCGCCATCCACCACTCGCTGGCCCAAACGCACGCCGTAACCGGTGATGACCCTGGACTTTTCCAGTCGGGCAAGTCGCGACGTGACGGTGGTGCGGGCGATGCCCAATTGCCGCGCAAGCATGGCCACACTCTCGCGGGCGTTGATTTGCAGGGCGGCGATCAGTTGACGATCGATTTCGTCGAGGACGGGCGGGCGCAAGTCAGGCAAGGGTGGCTCCAGCGGCACTTATCAATGGTTCAGCATGTTACAGGGACATTCCGGGTCGCGGTCGTTGGTCTAGCCTTATGACCGTTCATGCCATTCTTACCTGCGACAATTAGCCATAAGTCATCAGGGACCAAGGCTGCTACGTGAGGCGATGGATATGACCAACAAGATGCCATCCGCTGTGCGGGATCGCGCAGTGCAGATCGCCAATCACGAAATGGCGCACTACGTGGTGGCTCGCGGATTGGGGTTTGAAACGGGCGGCGTGAGCCTGACAGTTACCATGGACCTGAGGCACCGTGGCGGCGCGGCCGTCACCGTCGCGCGACCCATCGTGTCGATTGAGGACATGAAGGCGTATTTGGAGGCGCGAGTGATGGTCCTGTTCGCCGGTGTAATGGGACAAACGCTTTCCGCCAGAAGCGCGACGGGCAAACGCGTCGACAAGGCGCAAGCGCTCGCCTTCCTGCGAGGAGAATTTGGCGCGGAAAAGGACTACGCAAAAATCAGAGAGCTCCTGCATCTGCTGCGCAATATCGAACATCCCGACACGGATCCTGCATCGTCCCGGCTGCTGACGGCGGAGCTCAAGGCGATCAATGATTCCCTCTGGCTGCGTGCGCAGAATATCGTCGACAGACTGGCTGAGACGATCCTCGAGTTGGCAAGCAGGCTGGTAGAGGGCATGACGCTGGTGGAGCAATGGGGCAGGGCGGCGGATACGTACGAAGTTGTGATGACGCGGGAAGCACTTGAGGGCCTGGGGCTGGTGCGGGCGATTCCGTTGCTGGCGGGTTCGCACGATGCGTAGTCGCTGGCGACCTGGCTTTGCTTTGCGCGACTGAGCCACACTTGGCGATCAACGCCAAGGTGGGCTCAGCGATTTATAAGCGTTTAGCTTGGTTGATCCGGTCTGCGGTCGAGCACTTTCGCGACATCGTCGATGACGGCTTTACTCATCGACATTAGATAGTGTGAGGCCAAGGCGTGGCGATCCGTGTCTGTAGCGTAAGCCGCGTCTACAGCAAATGCCTTGGCGAGAAACAGGAAGTTAGATGCCTGAGCCAATGCTTCAGCGAGGGGCACGCCGCGGTTGACGCGAAAAAGCGGCTGGTCCGAGCAGTACAGGAAAGGGGTGAGGCCGATGGTTTTTAACGATTCGGGCGGATTTGTGGTGGTCATCGTCTAGCTCCTAATTTGAAGAGTGCTGTCAGATTCGTTTCCAAGCGAATGGGTGACAGCTGTGCACGGGTTGGAAAACCGGAAAATTAGGAAACCGGCACGCCCGAGGACGTCCCGCGCACAGCCGCCATAACTTATGAGCAAACGAATATCGCTCAAATCACGGAGGGTGCTGGTGCAGCTAATTTCGACGGGTTTCCAAGCCCAATCGCTGAATCGTCAGCGATCTCTGGAGAGTATCCCGTCAAAGAAAAGCGCCACAAGGCGGCAAAGTGCCCAGCCACGAGATTCGGAGTTTGCCTACAAGGTCCGCAGGCGTCATCCGATATTTCGGCACCTTAAGTAAACGAAACTAAACGTAAGGCGCAAACAGACCGTATAGGCATCAATCTTCGGTGAGGTAATCCGTGTCCAAAGTGCGCATGGCATCCCCAACGTCACAATGACCCACTCGCTGACTGCATCATCCGCACCAGTGAGGAATACTCCGCGTAGCCGACCGGCACGATACCGGACGCATGTTGCGAGTCGAAGAAGGAGGCTAATTTCTCTGGGTTGTTCAACATGGCATTTCGGATTTGCTGCTTCAGCCCGGAGCACACCGTGCCACTGAATACGAAGGGATCATAATAGATTGGCTGTGAACGCCAGAGCACTTGCAAGGTGCCTTGCTGGATGCGCCCGTTGTTCAGATAGGCGTCCGCTTGCACACTTGAAACAAAGGCGGCGTCCACCTTACGATCCAACAACGCGTCCAATGATTTGTCATGGGATCCGGAATAAACAACCGAGCTAAAGAATTCCGTAAGCGGCTGATTAATCTTTTCCGAGAACTCAGCCATGGGTACAACACCACCGGATGTGCTGGCTGGATCGCTCAGCGCGACGCGCTTCTGACGAAGGGTTTCGATATCAACGGCGCCATCGCTTCGCGCTAGCAGCAGCGCCTGGTAATGATGGCCTGCTGAGGTGAAGTATCCGTGGCTGATTGTAAGGCTCGCGAACGGCTCGATACGCGGATCACGTTGGTACGCCAAGACGTAGGAAGCAGGTCCCAGCCAGGCAATATCTACGCCTCCGGAAACGATGGCATCGACAACGCTTTCGTAAGAGGAGGAGGGGACGATTTCCACCGGCATTCTTAACGCTGTACTGAGTAACTCGATCAGTGGCTGATGTTCACGCAGTAGCTCGTCCATACTTTTCTTCGGAATGACTGCCAGGCGCAAGCTTTGTTGAGTGCACTGGGCATGCGCTGTGGTGCTGAGAAACAACACCGCCAGAGCAACGGCCAACAACTTCCTTACACGCATGTGTTTTCCACCAAATTCATAAAGGGGGCGTATTCGTTGAGTTGTTGCACGGAAAGGGGACGGCTGAAGTGATAACCCTGGGCGATATCACAGCCCGCGAGCTTTAGGCATACGACTTGCTGCCGGGTCTCCACACCTTCGGCCACAACCTCAAGACCCAAGCGTTTGGCCAGGATGATGGTCGAGGTCACGATAGGACTGTCATCGGGGCTGTTGGACAGTGGGGCAATCAGCGAACGATCGATCTTTAATGTGGTGAGGGGTAGCGATTGCAGGTGGGCAAAGCCTGCGTAACCCTTTCCAAAGTCATCAAGACTCACGTTCATGCCTGCTCGGCGCAGGCGATGAAGGTGTTCGATGGCCTGGCCTTCGACATCCAATAGCGTGGTCTCTGTGATTTCCAGTTCCAGACAGCCCGGCTCAATGTCGAAGCGCGACAACTCGTCGAGCACCCGAGTACTGAAATCTGACTGCCGCAGTTGTATGGCAGACACATTGATGGCTATTCGAACCTGTCGTCCTTGCGACTGCCAAAGCGCCAGGTTTTCGCATGCCAGGCGCAACACTTCCCAGCCGAGCTCGACAATAAATCCGCTGCGCTCTGCCAACGAAATGAAGCGGTCTGGAAAGAGCAGTCCGAACTCAGGATGTTCCCACCTGACTAGCGCTTCGTACCCAACAACGAGCAATGAGTCCAAACGAATTTTTGGCTGATAGTGAAGGATAAACTGTCGCTCATTCAGTGCCGCGCTGAACGCCTGCTCCAAACTGAATTCTTCTACGTCCGCTACATTGAGTGACGGGTCGAAAAAGCGGTACTGCCCACGGCCGGCGCGTTTGGCGGAGTACATCGCCGCATCAGCACTGCGAATCAAACCATCGATCTCCTGCCCATCACGAGGACAAATGCTGACGCCGACGCTAGGGCTAGTGGTCAACTCATGTTCGTTAAGTGAATAGATCGCTGACAACTTCGCCACCAGACCCTTGGTCCAGATATCGATCTGTTCTTCACTGCGTTCTCCTGCAAGCAGGACGACAAATTCGTCGCCGCCAAACCGGGCTGCTTCATCATCGGGCTCCAGCATCCGACTTATGCGACCGGCAACAGCCTGCAAAAGCAAGTCACCAACTTTGTGGCCCAAGGAGTCATTGATCGATTTAAAACGATCCATGTCGATGAATAGAATGGCAGCAAGCCGGCGATTGGCGCGCTG
This sequence comes from Pseudomonas sp. TMB3-21, assembly GCF_054898145.1. NCBI lineage: Bacteria > Pseudomonadati > Pseudomonadota > Gammaproteobacteria > Pseudomonadales > Pseudomonadaceae > Pseudomonas > Pseudomonas sp. TMB3-21. The sequence continues at coordinate 2,113,225 of NZ_CM142718.1, forward strand.
GCGGGTGAGAGTGCTATTCGCGACCTCTAGAAATTGCCGGCGATTGTGAAGCCCACTCAAATGGTCCGTAGCGGCAGCGTGACTACTTCGCCGATGTTCTTCCTCCAGTTTTTCGATTAGCTGCTGATTAAATCGCTGAGCCTCCTCTAATGCATTAAACGCTTCCTGGCGTTTTCCCAGCACCCGCAGCGTCCAAAACAAGCTGCCCAAAAGCAGAAGTGTCATGCACAGGTTCAGCCACAGCTGTCGCCGATAGGTGAGCTTGGAGGCCGCAAGAATTTCCTCTTCCGCTTGGCTGACCACCACGCTAAAACCTCTCTGAGGAACCCGCCGATACATGCTTTGGTGCGTGGTATCGCCCGCAAATTGTGTGAGCTTGCCAGTAACATCTCCACTAAGCGGCAGAGCAGGTCTCATCTGAAGTTCAGAAGCAACAACGCCACTGCTGTTAATGCGTAGGCGTTCCTGACCTTCGCTGTCGAGCAAGCGCAGGATGCCGCTTTGTCCCAGATCGATATGTTCAAAAAGTGCTGCGAGATATCCCACGTCCAGCTGCACGACAAGAATGCTGTTCATCTTCCCTGTGGATGAGTCGATAAGTGGAAGCAGGAATGGAATGCGCCAGTTTGGCACCAGGGTTTTATTGCGCGGCTGTGGGGATACCGGGAGCACAGCTTTGAAACCGTAGGACTCGGCATGCCGTTTCAGTTGGGTTAGCCAGCCTGCCGGCAACTGCCGGGATTCATCTGAATGGCTCGCCGAAATCAACATCCCCTCGCTGTCGTAGATGCTCATGCGTTTGAGCACAGGGTCTTCAGCAAGCATTCTTACCAACCCGTCGCGACGTTGACCCAGATCTTCAATGTCGGTGCGTGTCACTCTGCCGATCGCTTGGGCGCGGTCGACTAGTTGACGAAGATTTTCCGCCGCAATGGTGGCCAGGTTGAGATGTTCTGCGGATTTTGCGGAGAGGGCTTCGTTGGCGGAGGCGGCTTTCTGCTGGAAGTACAACGTCCAGAGAAATATCAGTGTCGCCGCGCACAGAGTCATGAGCAGTGATTGCAAGAAGCTTAGTGAGGAGAACGATCGACGGATCACGCGGCTTCTAATTTTTCAGGGTGGCATCAAATTGGCATCATGTCATTTCAAAACGATGACACCTGAATTTTGTGGTTAGGCGTCGTTGCTCCGCCTCATCGTTGTACCCATTATGTCTTGGCTCCAATGAATGCTACCCGGCTTCGTTGTTAGATGGGTCAAATGCCCAATCAGAAATTGACGCTAACATTTTCATCGAAGGATCAACGTGTGCGCACAGTTCTGCTGACCTAGAGTATTCCCTTGAGATCATATTCCTTGGGTGACATATTGCATGGGCTGGGAGATCGAATACACGGATGAATTTGGTCATTGGTGGACGAAATTGAGTGCGAAGGAGCAGGCCTCCGTATCGGCCAGCGTCGATTTGCTGGGAATGTTCGGACCGGGACTGGGATATCCGCATAGCAGCGATACAGGTCCCGATTGCGGAAGAATTGTATGACGAGCATTTAGCTTTATTGCTTAAAGAGGGCCGTAATGATGGCTAAAAAATTTGCAGAGCTTCAATCTCGTATGACTCCAGAGTCTCGCGCCGAGGCAGGGCAGTTACTGCAGCAGCATTTGACGGAAATGCCTCTGCATGAGCTGCGTAAGGCGCAGGAGTTGAGCCAGGAAACGCTGGCGAAGACGTTGCACGTCAACCAGGCAGCCATCTCCAGAATGGAGCGGCGCACGGACATGTATATCAGCACGTTGCGAAACTACATCCGCGCTATGGGCGGTGAACTGGAGATCATTGCCACCTTTCCCGAAGGGCAGGTCAGGATCGAGAATTTCGCGAACTGAGCGCTTGGCTGAAGCATTCTTCAGACACGAAAAAGCCGCGCATCTAGCGCGGCTTTCTTGTTTGGTGGGCCCACACGGACTCGAACCGTGGACCAAAGGATTATGAGTCCTCTGCTCTAACCAACTGAGCTATAGGCCCTCAGTAGGCCGCGGATTATAGCGACGGTTTCTCGGCTGTGCTATCCGAAAAATCCATTACCTTTGTACGAAGAAACGTCGCAGCGAATTCTTCGGCGGGCAAGGGCACGCTGACGATGTAGCCCTGAATCTGTTCACAGCCCTGTGCCGCGAGGAATTGTTGCTGCGCCTGGGTCTCGACGCCCTCGGCGATCACCGTGAATTGCATGCTTCGGCCCAGCGCAATAATCGCGCGAACGATCGCCGCATCGTGGGGATCGTCCGGCAACCCGCGGACGAAAGACTGATCTATCTTGAGGATGTCCAGCGGCAGGCGTTTGAGATAACTCAGGGACGAATACCCTGTGCCGAAGTCGTCGATTGCCAATTGCACGCCCAGGTGTTTGAGCTGATGCAGCACCGTCAGCGCTTCCTCGGCCTGGCTCATGATGAAATTTTCAGTAATTTCCAGTTGCAACAAATCAGGTTGAAGGCCGTTGTCCTTGAGCAGTTGTTCGATTCGCCCCAGCAGGTTTGGCTGACGTAACTGCGCGCCAGCGAGGTTGACCGACAGCGGCCCAAGGCTTTCGTAGCGTAAATTCCATTCGAACATTTGCCGGCAAGCGGTCTCGAGAACCCAGTCGCCGATCTGCAGAATCATGCCGTTTTCTTCGGCCAGGTGGATGAAGTGCTCGGGCGGTACATCACCGAGGGTCGGATGCCGCCAGCGGACCAAGGCCTCTGCACCCACCAGACGGTGGTCGGCCAGGCTTATTTTTGGCTGATAGTGCAACAGCAATTCATTGCGCTCGATGGCCCGTCGCAGTTCATGTTCCAGCGCCACGCGTTCGCTGGCCTGGGCCGTGAGATCGCGCGTGTAGCTCTCGACACGGTTGCGACCTTTGGCTTTGGAGCGATACATCGCCGCGTCGGCGTTCTTGACCAGCGTGGCGACATCACAGCCGTCCTTGGGATACAGACTGGTGCCGATGCTGGCGCTGATGAAAAACTCATGCTCGCCGGCCTGGAAGGGCGCGCAGAAGCAGTTGAGCAATTTGGTCGCGATGTGGTCAGCATCGCTGGGTTGCTGCAAGCCGGGCAGCAGAATGATGAACTCATCGCCGCCCAATCGCGCGACTGTATCGATATCGCGCAACTGGTCCTTCAGGCGCACCGCGATGCCTTTGAGCAGCAGATCGCCGACCGGATGGCCGAGGCTATCGTTGATGTGTTTGAAGCGATCCAGGTCGAGGAACAGCACCGCGCCTTGGCCACCGTTTTCCTGCTGATGGGTCAGAGCGGTCTGCAGTCGGCTCTCGAACAGGGTGCGGTTTGGCAGCCCCGTCAGCGGGTCGTGATGCGCCTGGTAATCGAGTTTGGCCTGCGCGTGCTTGAGGCTGGAAATGTCTGCAAACACCGCGACAAAATGGGTAATGAATTTGTCTCGATTGCGCACCGCGCTGATGGTCAGCCAGCTCGGATAGAGTTCGCCGTTCTTGCGCCGGTTGGAAATTTCACCCTGCCAGTGACCTTCGGCCGTCAGCTGATGCCACATGGCTGCGTAGAAAGCACTGTCATGCAAACCTGAAGCGAGCAGGCGGGGCGTGTGCCCAAGCGCCTCGCATTCGCTGTAGCCAGTGATCTCCGTGAAGGCACGGTTGACCGCGCTGATGTGCTGCTGAGTATCGGTGATGAGGACGCCCTCGGCAGTGCTCTCGAATACGGTCGCGGCTTGTTGCAGTTTTTCCTGCATCAAGTGTCGTTCGGTGATGTCCCGTGCGATGGTCAGCATGCAGTCGTCGTCGCCAATCGGCAGCGGACGACTGGATACCTCGCAGAGACGAATCTGCCCGTCGCTGCGGCGAATGTGGCAGGTGAAGTCGCGAACGAAGCCGTCCCGATGCAGCAGGTCGAGCATCTGCTTGCGTTCGTTGAGGTTGACCCAGATCCCCAATTCCAGCGCCGAGCGATCCACCGACATGGCGCTGTTGAAGCCGGTGAGGCGGCTGAACCCTTCATTCACTTCCAGCAGTAAACCGTCGCTCTGCCGTGACAGCAGCAAACCGTCGGGCGAGGCGTGGAAAGCCTTGGCGAATTTTTCCTCGGAGGTTTGCAGTTGCTGCTGGGTTTCCTTGAGCTGGCTGATGTCTCGCACCACCACGACCAGCGCTGGTGTCGTGTCGAGGTCGAACGGTTCGGCGGAGATCAGGCCGGTGAACAACTGGCCGTTGTTGCGGCGAAAGGGCATCTCCAGATTGCGAATACTGCCGGCCTGCAAGCGTTGAAGCAGGCCCGGCCCGACGCCGGGTACGCCCCAGATATTGAGATCGGTGGCGGTGTGGCCGACGACTACCCCGGCACTGAGGCCGATCTGCTCTTCGAACGCTTCGTTGACCTCCATCAGGCAACCGTCGCAGAGCCGCGCAATCACCAGGATGTCCGGGCACTGCTGGAAGACCGAGGCAAATTTCTGCTCGGATAGCCGCAATGCCTCTTCCGTGCGTTTGGCTTCGCTGATGTCGATCATCAGCCCGCGCATCACCGGTTCATGCCCATGCTCGATCAGGCTGACGATGTCACGCACCCACAGGCAACGGCCATCCGCAGTGATCACCCGGTAATCGAGCGAATGGTCGCGACCGGCCAATACCTCGCGATCACAGAAACTCTGCGCGCGGGTGAGGTCAGCAGGGTGAATGATGTTGCGCCAGAAGCCGGGAATCAGCCAGTGAGACAGCGGGTAGCCCAGCAGTTGTTCTGCGTGCGGCGACACATAGCTGTAGGTGAAGTCGGTGATTCGCGCTTCCCAGGCAATCGCGGAAAGACTCTCCACCAATCCGCGATAGTGATATTCGCTGCTGCGAAGTTCTTGCTCCAGATCCACGCGCCGAGCGATTTCCGAGGACAACCGGCGGTTGATACGAATAACTACTGCCAGCATCGTGATCAGTATGAGCAGCCCCGGTACTCCGTAGACAAGCAAGTCCGACCAGAACCTCCGATGATCAAGTACGTTACCAACCCAGTGTTCCTGAATGGCGCTGATTTCAGCGGGTGTCATGTCTGCCAGCACTTTGTCCAGAATGCCGACCAGTATCTTGTTCTTCCGAGGGACACCCATTGCCAGTTGATAGCGATACGGTGTTTCGCCGCTGACGTACAACCCGTCGAGCTTTAGCTGGCGCAGACTCCAGACGCTGGAGGCGAGATCGCCGACCACTGCGTCCACTTCGTCGGTGGCCAACGCCTGCAAAGCCGAGCTGACGTTGGGCATGGCTACCAGATTCAGGTCGGGGTGATGCGTTCGTAGCAGTTCGTGGGGCGCGTAATTGTTAACAACGGCAATTTTCAGACCGTACAGATCCTCCAGTTTGCGCGGCTGCGGACCGCCAACGTGGGCAAGAATGACGATCGGAAAATCCAGATAAGGCCGTGTAAACGACAAGAAATTCTGGCGTTCGGGCGTCGACATGACGCCGGGCAACAGGTCGATTTTGCCCTCTTTGGCTTGTTGCAACACGACAGTCCAGCTAACCGGCTCGATAGGTGTGAGCTTGACGGCCAAGCGCTGACGAATCTGGTTGATGTAATCCGCCGCGAGGCCTTGGTAAAGACCCTGTTCATCGCGAAATTCGAAAGGTGGCCAGGATGCGTCAACACCCAGTCGCAAATCCGGGTGAGCTGCCAGCCAGCGACGTTCTTCGTCCGTCAGGGTCAGTGCGTCAGCCGTTGCGGTCCAGGTCATCATCGACAGCAAAACAAGCACGGTCGGCACTCTGGGCATAACGGTCTCGTTACGGCGCGGGGGAATGCTTCGAGTGTAGACGGGCAATCAGGAGGGGGTGGAGCGAGGGGGCATTTAATCTTTGAAAAGCAAAACCCCCGGTTTGGGCCGGGGGTTTTTTGATCACTCGTCGAGGAAGGAGCGCAGATGCTCGCTTCTCGTCGGGTGGCGCAGCTTGCGCAGCGCCTTGGCTTCGATCTGACGAATCCGCTCACGGGTAACGTCGAACTGCTTACCAACCTCCTCAAGGGTGTGGTCGGTATTCATGTCGATACCGAAACGCATGCGCAGTACCTTGGCTTCACGGGCAGTGAGGCCGGACAGCACTTCGCGAGTCGCTTCTTTAAGGCTCTCAACAGTGGCGACATCGATTGGCGACTGCATGGTCGAGTCTTCGATGAAGTCACCCAGATGGGAGTCTTCGTCATCACCGATCGGGGTTTCCATGGAGATCGGCTCTTTAGCGATCTTCAACACCTTGCGGATTTTGTCCTCAGGCATTTCCATGCGTTCGCCCAGCTCTTCCGGGGTCGGTTCGCGACCCATCTCCTGCAACATCTGCCGGGAAATACGGTTGAGCTTGTTGATCGTCTCGATCATGTGCACCGGAATACGGATGGTGCGGGCCTGGTCGGCGATCGAGCGAGTGATCGCCTGACGGATCCACCAGGTGGCATAAGTCGAGAATTTGTAGCCGCGGCGGTATTCAAACTTGTCTACCGCTTTCATCAAACCGATGTTGCCTTCCTGAATCAGATCGAGGAATTGCAAACCACGGTTGGTGTACTTCTTGGCGATCGAGATCACCAGACGCAAGTTGGCTTCAACCATCTCTTTCTTCGCGCGGCGGGCCTTGGCCTCGCCGATCGACATGCGACGGTTGATGTCCTTGATCTCTGCAATCGTCAAACCGGTTTCGGTTTCAAGCGCAGTCAGCTTCTGCTGGCAACGAATGATGTCCGGCTGCAGGCGACCAATGGCTTCAGCGTATTTGCTTTTGCCTTTGGCCAGCGCATCAGTCCACGTAACGTCTACTTCGTTGCCCGGGAACTGGCGCAGGAAGTCGGCACGCGGCATGCGGGCATCACGAACGCAAAGTTGCATGATCGCGCGCTCTTGCTGACGCAGACGATCCAGGGCACTGCGGACACGCTCGACCAGGCCTTCGAATTGCTTCGGCACCAGCTTGATCGGCATGAACAGCTCAGCCAGGGCCAACAGCTCGGCGATTGCCAGCTTGTTGCCACGACCATGCTTTTTCAGCGCCTTGCGGGTGATTTCCATCTGGTCGGAGACAGCGCCAAAACGCTGTGCTGCGATGACCGGATCGGGTCCGCTTTCGACTTCTTCTTCGTCATCGGTAGCAGTTTCGTCGTCGTCGGTGTCATCGTCCGCTTTCACGGCTTTCGGATCGACTGGCGGCGGCACTTCTGCAGCAGGCGGCGCGATGCCATCGTCCGGGTCGATATAACCGCTCAGGACGTCGGACAGGCGGCCACCTTCGGTGGTGACGCGAGTGTATTCGGAGAGAATATGGTCAACCGTGCCAGGGAAGTGCGCGATTGCGCCCATCACTTCACGGATGCCCTCTTCAATACGCTTGGCGATTTCAATTTCGCCTTCACGTGTGAGGAGCTCTACCGTACCCATTTCGCGCATATACATGCGCACCGGGTCGGTAGTGCGACCAATGTCGGTTTCGACCGCTGCCAACGCTGCTGCTGCCTCTTCGGCCGCGGCTTCGTCGGTATCGGCGTCGGCCAGCATAAGGGAATCCTTATCTGGCGCAACCTCGAATACGTTGATCCCCATGTCGTTGATCATGCGGATGATGTCTTCCACCTGTTCCGGATCTGAAATATCCTCCGGCAGGTGGTCGTTGACCTCCGCGTAAGTCAGGTAACCCTGCTCACGACCAAGTGTGATCAACTCTTTGATACGAGACTGCTGTTGCGCTTTTCCGGACATAACACCCTATCCACTGAAGGTCTTGGCGGGCAAAAAACAAGCCGAGGATTATACCTGAGCTATGACCTCACGCGCCAGTTGAGGTCGGGTTTGATACAGCCATATTGCGTTTTAATAGGTCGCGCATCTGATTTGCGATCTGATTTGCTTCCTCTGCAGTCAATCCAGGCTGCCTGGCTTTTCTGATTAATGCTTCCAGGCTGTTTGTGTTTTGAGCCGCGGATAACCTAGTAATGGTGTCTAAAAACTGTTGTTCAAGGTTGTCGCCATCAATCAGCCATTCCTTTTCCGCCAAAGCTCGGAGCAAACGTCCCTGTTCGGTCCCGTGCCACCGGGCCATCAGCTGAATTGAGTTTAGCTTAGGATTTTTTTGCACGGCCTCGATCAGGGCGACCAGTAACTGAGCGTAAGTGTTGCTTTCATTGGCGAAATGGTTGGCGGTTTCTACTCTGCCAGCCAGGTCGGGATGATGAATCAGTGTGCGCAACGCGATCAGCGTCGGGGCTTCCACGGCTATCGGCGTACGAGGTGCGCGGGGCTGGTCGCGATCGCCGCGCTTGGCGTTCTTGTCCCAGGGTTTCTTGTCCCATTTCTTGCCGCCGGCACCGGGTTTCTTCGGCGTCCACTCCTGCTGCGGCGCGTACATGTCCTGCGCCTGCGGCTGATGGTAGTCGCTGTAGTCCGGCATGGCGTCGTAATCGATGCCCGGATCGTAGGCGGGCGGTGCGTCCTGGGGCGCGCTTTGCACCAGCTGGCTGACGGCATCGCCACTCAGGCCGGTGATCTCCGTCAGGCGCTGGCGCATCAGAATCCGCAGGTTCGCACCCGGAACCTTATCGATCAACGGCGCTGCAAGGGTGGCCATGTGGGCCTTGCCCTCGAGCGAGCGCGGGTCCGATTCTTCGGTCAGCTGCTGGAAGAAATAGTCGGCCAGTGGCTGCGCGTGCTGGTTGATTCGGGCGCGGAAGGCGTCGGTGCCTTCGGAGCGGACCAAGGTATCCGGGTCTTCGCCTTCGGGTAGAAACAGAAACCGCGCCCGCCGCCCGTCTTGCAGGCAGGGCAATGTCGCTTCCAGCGCGCGCCACGCAGCGTTCCGGCCGGCCTGATCGCCATCAAAGCAAAACAGCACGTTGGGCACGACGCGAAACAGTCGCTTCAAATGCTCTTCGCTGGTGGCGGTGCCCAATGTCGCGACGGCGTTGCGCAGGCCCTGCTGTGCCAGGGCGATTACGTCCATGTAGCCTTCGACGACGATGATTTCGTCGAGGTTGCGATTGTTCTTGCGTGCCTCATAAAGGCCATAGAGTTCCTGGCCTTTATGAAATACCGGGGTTTCCGGTGAGTTCAGGTATTTCGGTTTGTCGTCGCCCAGTACCCGTCCGCCAAACGCGATGATGCGCCCGCGGCTGTCGCGGATCGGGAACATCACGCGATCGCGAAAGCGGTCATAGCGTTTGCCGGTCTCGGCATTCTCGATCAACAGGCCAGCATCGACCATGGCTTTCTGCTGCAGGGTGTCGGTGCTCAGATGCTTGAACAGGTTGTCCCAGCCGGGCGGGGCGAAGCCGAGGCCGAAGTCGCGGGCGATCTCGCCGGTCAAGCCGCGGCCCTTCAGGTAATCCACGGCAGCTTTGCGTGACGGATGGGATTTCAGCGCTTGCCGGTAAAATTCGGCCGCGGCAGTGAGCAAAGGGTACAGCGGCGAATCGGTGGGCTGCCGCGGTTTATGCGGGCGGCCGCTTTCTTCGCGGGGGATTTCCATGCCGGCGGCTTTGGCCAGTTCTTCGACAGCCTGGATGAAGTCCAGATTGTCGTGGTCCATCATGAAGCCGAGGGCGTTACCACCAGCGCCGCAGCCAAAGCAATAATAGAACTGCTTGTCCGGGCTGACGCTGAAGGAGGGGGTTTTCTCTTTGTGGAACGGGCAGCAGGCAGTGTAATTCTTGCCGGCTTTTTTCATTTGCAGGCGCGAGCTGACCACATCGACGATGTCGGTGCGGTTCAGAAGGTCGTCAATGAAGCTCTGGGGAATTAGCCCGGCCATGGCGTTCTCGTCATCTGCGCTGTCAGGACCCGTAACGAACGGCGGCCGAACGCGGGTCGGTTTTATAGGCGCGCAAAAAATGCGGCTCGACCAGTGTCGTCTGCGTTATCGCTGTCGGGAAGTGTATCTGCCGAAAATCCACTGACGTTAATACCAATCAGTACTCGACTATTTGAAAGTGTGTCGCCGAATCCGCTGCGGCCAGTCGCTGGCCTCGGATAGCTCATAAGCGGGCACGCAAGCAGGTGCCTTGGGCTGATCGTCGTAAAGAGGAATCAGTGGGTGTGCTCGTCAGTAGCCTTGGAAGGCTCGTCAGAAAAGACGTGCACCGCTGGCAAAAGAGCCAGGTCTGACGCTGTAAAACAGTATGTCTCGGTCGCGTGTGCGGCTTTGACGGTGAAGCATCAAGCGTTGTCCGCAAATGCCATTAGCCCGGCTGAGGGCCGGGCTTGGCAGAAGCTTGCTACGATCGGCTGTGTATTAGTACAGACGAACGGCGCGGCGCTGTTCGCGCTGAACTTTCTTGGCGTGACGCTTAACAGCGGCTGCTGCTTTGCGCTTACGCTCAGAAGTTGGCTTCTCATAAAATTCGCGGCTACGAACTTCAGCCAGTACACCGGCTTTTTCGCAGGAGCGCTTGAAACGACGCAGAGCTACGTCGAAGGGTTCGTTCTCTTTTACTTTGACGGCTGGCATCCAGAGCTACCTTCATTCATTACCGGGGTCAACATCCTCGCGGCAAAAGAGCACTTGAAGACGTCGGTTTTTAAGGGTTGCGGATGTTAACCGCTCATTGACCGGAATGCAAAGCCTCTGATCGAAAACCGCTAGTCGGCGCATCCTGTGGCGACTATTATGCGCGCCTTCGAATTCAGCCTAAACAGGGCGCAAACCCATGCTAGTACTGGGCTTAGAAACTTCCTGCGACGAAACCGGTGTCGCATTGTACGACAGTGAACGCGGCTTGTTGGCCGACGCGCTGTTCAGCCAGATCGACCTGCATCGCGCCTATGGCGGGGTAGTGCCGGAGCTGGCTTCGCGCGATCACGTCAAACGCATGCTGCCCCTGATTCGTCAGGTGCTCGCCGAAGCTGGCTGCGTCCCTACCGAAATTGACGCCATTGCCTACACGGCGGGTCCGGGACTTGTAGGTGCGCTGCTTGTCGGGGCCTCCTGCGCGCAGGCGCTGGCCTTCGCCTGGGGCATTCCGGCGCTCGGCGTGCATCATATGGAAGGGCATTTGCTGGCCCCGATGCTGGAGTCGCAGCCGCCTGAATTCCCGTTCGTCGCTTTGTTGGTTTCGGGTGGTCATACGCAGCTGGTTCAAGTCGACGGGATTGGCCAATACACGCTTTTGGGGGAGACCCTGGATGACGCGGCCGGTGAAGCATTCGACAAGACGGCGAAGATGATGGGGCTCAATTATCCCGGCGGGCCGGAAATTGCCCGTCTGGCGGCGCAGGGCGTTGAAGGACGTTTCGTCTTTCCGCGTCCGATGTGCGATCGCCCTGGCTTGGCTTTCAGCTTCAGCGGCTTGAAAACCTTTGCTTTGAACACCTGGCAACAATGCGTGAGCGCCGGGGACGACAGTGAGCAAGCCCGTTGCGACATCTCGCTGGCGTTCCAGCAGGCCGTGGTGGAGACTTTGACCATCAAGTGCAAGCGAGCCCTGAAACAGGCTGGCATGAAGCGTCTGGTGATCGCTGGGGGCGTCAGCGCCAATAAGGCACTGCGCACTTCGCTGGAGAAAATGCTCGGTGACCTGCGCGGCGATGTTTTTTATGCGCGTCCGGAGTTCTGCACCGATAACGGCGCGATGATCGCTTTTGCCGGTTGTCAGCGTTTACAGGCCGGGCAGCATGAAAGTCTGGCGATCAGCGTGCAGGCCCGCTGGCCCATGGAACAACTGTCGGCGCTGTAGATGAGTGGCACTCACGTGCGGTATTAAAAATGCCGTTCGCGCCCGGCAAACAGGTCGCGTAGATTGCCGCGATGACGCCAGACGATCAGCCCGGTGAGGGCGCTCATTGGCAGCAGTGCCGCAGGTTCCTGCCAGGCCAGCAACGGCAGGGTCAGCGGTGTGGCGATCAGGGCGGCGAGCGAGCTGGTGCGTGTCAGCCAGAACGTCAGTAACCAGGCGCAGACGGCCAACAGTGCAGCGGGCGGATACAGGCCCAGCAACATGCCGGCAGCAGTGGCGACACCTTTGCCGCCGCGGAAGCGAAAGTACAACGGGAACAGGTGGCCGATGACGGCGAAAACGCCGATCCAGGCCTGTTCTTGCAGCGAAAGTCCTGCAAATCCTGCGATCAATACCGGCAGCAGGCCTTTGCAGATGTCGCCAAGCAGGGTCAGGACGGCGAGTTTTCTGCCGGCCAGACGCAACATGTTGGTGGCACCGGCATTGCCCGACCCACCCATTCGCGGATCGGGATTACCGGTCAGGCGACTGAGCAAAATGGCGAAGGACAGCGAGCCGAGCAGGTAGGCGAGAGTCGCCAGTAACCAAAACATGCTAACTATTCCGGGCAAGGACGCCCTGATTCTAACGGCGCATTGCGCCCTTGTCGTGCAGCGGAGAAAAGTGCTTGGACAGAGTGTTTATCGAGGGCCTGGAAGTCGACACTGTAATCGGTGCCTACGACTGGGAGCGAGGCATCCGACAGTGCTTGCGTCTTGATCTGAGTTTCGCCTGGGATAACCGCCCGGCGGCTGCCGGAGATGACCTGACTTTGGCGCTCGATTACGCGAGCGTTTCCTCTCGCATCCAGGCGTTTGCCGAACAGGCGCAATTTCAGCTGGTGGAGACATTTGCCGAGCGTTTGGTTGAAGTGCTGATGAGCGAATTCCACATCACCTGGATGCGTTTGAAACTGACCAAGCCAGGCGCTGTGCCGGCAGCCATCGGTGGAGTCGGCGTGGAGATCGAGCGCGGATGTCGCTGACCCAGGTCTACCTCGGGCTCGGTAGCAATATCGAGCGCGAAACCCATTTGCAGGCAGGCCTTGAGGCGCTGGCAGGTTTCCTGGTGGATATCCGCTGCTCAGCGGTGTTCGAGAGCCAGCCCGTGGGCATCAAAAGCGGTCCTTTCTTCAATTTTGTGGTGTCGGCTTACACCGATCTGCCGTTGGTGGAGCTGGATCGCCGGTTGAAGTTTATCGAGGCGGATAACGGTCGTTATGCGCCCGACCGCAAGGGTTTGCCACTCGATATCGATGTGTTGCTGTTTGGTGACCTGGTCGGCAATTTTGACGGCTTGGTGCTCCCGCGGGCCGAGATTCTGAAAAATGCTTTCGTGCTGTGGCCGTTGTCGCTTATCGCGCCGGATCGGCTGCATCCGGGGGTGGGCAAAAGCTTCGGGCAATTGTGGCGCGAGGCGCAGATTGATCAGGTGCTGGCGCCGGTTGCGTTCTCATGGCGTGGTGAGCAACTGACACCGTCGAATTTGTTGTGAGGCGCAAGCCACCTGCGTCGGATCGCCTCCCAGAGTAGGAGCGAGCGGTCCGACTTGTCTGCGAAACTCTTCAGGCAGACGCCGCCTCTTTGTAAACCTTCAACGCCTTGAGTCGCTCGCGCTTGATCGCTTCACCCAGCTCCGGCCCTTTGAATCCCTTCTCCAGCAACGGTTGCACGGCAACGCTGCGCGCCGCAGTCGCCGCACCGCGTAGATAATCCGCCTGTGGATAACTGCGCTGTTCCAAGCCTTTGCGTCCGCGCGCGTCCATCTCGCAAGCAGCAATAAACTCCTCGAACCGCTGCGGTCGGCGGTACACATCAAAGCTCTGCAGCAACTCCAGCAAGGTAGAAGGTTTGAGCTCCAGCGCACGATGACCGTGCGTGTGATATTGGCCGACCAACAGTGCCAACTCCTGGCAATCCTTGGGCGCCTTGAAGCGTTCGTTGACCGCTTTGATCAACTTCAAGCCTTTGTGCTCATGGGCGATATGCCGCGGCCATTCCTCTTCCGGTGTTAGACCTTTCCCCAAATCATGCAGCAGGCACGCCCAGCGCACGGTCAGTGGCTGTTTGTGCAGCGCCGATTGCTCCAGCACGCTCAGGGTGTGCAAGCCGGTATCGATTTCCGGGTGATGAGCTTCAGGCTGCGGGACACCGAATAACGCCTCGACTTCAGGCATCAATATTCCCAGCGCGCCGCATTCGCGCAACACCTCGATAAAAACCTGTGGCTGGTCTTCCAGCAGCGCGCGGGAAATTTCCTTCCAGCTGCGTTCTGCGGTCAGCGCTTGCAGTTCGCCCGATTCGCTGAGCTGGCGCATCAACTCAATGGTTTCGGGTGCGACAGTAAAACCGAGCGCTGCGTAACGCGCAGCAAAGCGGGCAACGCGCAGTACCCGGAGGGGATCTTCGGCGAACGCGGACGATACGTGACGCAGCAGGCGCGCTTCCAGATCTCGTTGGCCATGGTAGGGATCGGTTATATTTTGCTGATCGTCTTCAGCCATTGCATTGATCGTCAGGTCGCGGCGGATCAGGTCTTCTTCGAGCGTGACTTCAGGGCTGGCGTGGAAAGTAAAGCCTCCGTAACCGCGACCGCTTTTACGTTCAGTGCGGGCGAGGGCGTATTCCTCACCGCTTTTAGGGTGCAGGAACACGGGGAAGTCGGCGCCCACCGGACGAAAACCCTTTGCGAGCATTTCTTCGGCAGTTGCGCCCACCACGACCCAGTCAATATCGGTGACGGGTTTGCCCAGCAGGCGATCACGAACCGCTCCACCGACTTTATAAATCTGCATAAAAAACCTCCGTTAGCTCGACAGAATAACCGTTGCGTCGAACTTCCGGAGGCCGAAACAGGATCAAAGATGGATGACGGCCAGATCCAGCCGGCCATAATCACCTTCATGTTCGCTTCGCGGAGGGACATGCAGGGTTTTCATGACCTGATCGCCTTGCAAGGTTTCCAGATGAATATCGAAGCCCCACAGGCGATGAAGGTGTTTCAGCACCTCATCGGTGGAGTCGCCCAGCGGCTTGCGGTCATGTTGCTGGTGACGCAGGGTCAACGAGCGGTCGCCGCGTCGGTCGATGCTATAGATCTGCACATTGGGTTCGCGGTTACCCAGGTTGTACTGAGCAGCGAGGGTTTCGCGAATGGTGCGGTATCCCTCTTCGTCATGGATGGCCGGGACCAGCAGATCATCTTTCTGATCATCATCGAGAATGCTGAACAGTTTCAGGTCGCGAATCACCTGCGGTGACAGGTATTGCAGGATAAAGCTCTCGTCCTTGAAGCTGCTCATCGCGAACTTGATGCTTGATAGCCAGTCACTGCCGGCCAGTTCCGGGAACCATCGGCGGTCTTCCTCAGTCGGGTTTTCACACATGCGCCGAATATCGCGGTACATGGCGAAACCCAAGGTATATGGGTTGATGCCACTGTAATAAGGGCTGTCGAAACCCGGTTGGTATACAACACTGGTGTGGGAGGTCAGAAACTCCATCATGAAGCCGTCCGTGACCAGCCCTTCGTCATACAGGTCATTCATGAGCGTGTAATGCCAGAACGTCGCCCAGCCTTCATTCATCACCTGGGTCTGGCGCTGAGGGTAGAAATACTGCGCGATCTTGCGCACGATCCGTACGATTTCCCGCTGCCACGGCTCCAGCAATGGAGCATGCTTTTCGATGAAATACAGGATGTTTTCCTGCGGCTCGGCAGGGAAACGCGCGTTGTCCTTGTCGCTGTACTTGTCGGCGCCCTTTGGAATCGTGCGCCACAGGTCGTTGATCTGTTTTTGCAGGTGTTCTTCCCGATCCTTCTGTCGGCGACGCTCTTCTTCCGCCGAAATCGGATAAGGACGTTTATAGCGGTCGACGCCGTAGTTCATCAGCGCGTGGCACGAGTCGAGCAGATCCTCGACCGCGTCGATGCCGTGGCGCTCTTCGCACTGCATGATGTACTGCTTGGCGAACACCAGGTAATCGATGATCGAACTGGCATCGGTCCAGGTGCGGAACAGGTAGTTGCCCTTGAAGAAGCTGTTATGGCCGTAGCAGGCGTGAGCCACCACCAGCGCCTGCATGCAGATGGTGTTTTCTTCCATCAGATAAGCGATGCACGGGTCCGAGTTGATCACGATCTCGTACGCCAGGCCCATCTGACCCCGACTGTAGGATTTCTCGGTACTGAGGAAGTGTTTGCCGTAGGACCAATGGTGATAGCCCAGCGGCATGCCGACAGAGGCGTAAGCATCCATCATTTGCTCGGCAGTGATCACTTCGATCTGGTTCGGATAGGTATCGAGCGCGTAGCGAGCGGCAATACGACTGATTTCGCGGTCGTAGGCCTGAATCAGCTCGAACGTCCACTCGGAGCCGGTGGAAATGGGTTGGCGCTTCTGCTCTTTGGCGGTCATGTCACTAACCTGCGCTGGAAGAGTTCACGGAAGACCGGATAGATATCCCCGGCCGAGACCAGTTGTTGCTGGGCAAAAGTGTCAGAAAAAGCGTCAGCGATGCGTTCGTATTCGAACCAAAGCGCCTGATGTTCGCGCGGAGTGATCTCGACGTAAGTGTAGTACTGCACAAACGGCATGATCTGGTTGATCAGGATGTCGCGGCAAATAGGTGAATCATCGTTCCAGTTGTCGCCGTCCGAGGCCTGCGCGGCGTAGATGTTCCACTCGTTGCTTGGGTATCGCTCGGCCATGATCTCCTGCATCAGTTTCAGTGCGCTGGAAACGATGGTCCCGCCGGTTTCACGGGAATAGAAAAACTCCTCTTCATCGACTTCGCGGGCACTGGTGTGATGGCGGATGAAGACGACATCGATTTTGTCGTAGTTACGCTTGAGGAACAGATACAACAGGATAAAGAAGCGTTTGGCGATATCTTTGGTCGCCTGCGTCATGGAGCCGGAAACGTCCATCAGGCAGAACATCACCGCTTTCGAGCTTGGATTGGGCTGTTTGATCAGCAGGTTGTACTTGAGATCGAAGGTGTCGAGAAATGGCACGCGGTGGATTCGCGCACTGAGTTTTTCGATCTCGGCCTCGATGTCCTGGATGTCACCGAAGTTATCCGGCTCATCCCGCTTGAGTCGCAGCAATTCTTCCTTGGCTTCGCGCAGTTTCGCGCGACTGCTGCCGGACAGGGCGATTCGCCGCGCATGGGCCGAGCGCAAGGTGCGGATGATGTTGATCCGCGACGGGTTGCCTTCATTGCTGATGCCTGCGCGCACGGTCTTGAAGGTATCGGTACCGGTCAGGTTGCGCTTGACCAGATTGGGCAATTCCAGGTCCTCGAACATGAATTCGAGAAATTCTTCCTGAGTGATCTGGAAGACGAACTCGTCCATCCCTTCACCCGAATTGCCGGCCTTGCCTGGGCCTCTGCCGCCGGCACCGCCCTGCGGACGGGCGATGTGCTCGCCGCTGGTGAACTCTTTATTGCCGGGGTGTACGACGGTCTGCTTGCCGCCGCGACCGTGATGAAGCACCGGCTCGTCTATGTCACGGCCAGGAATGCTGATCTGTTCGCCGTGCTCCATGTCGGTAATGGAGCGCCGGCTGACCGCCTCTTCGACAGCCTTCTTGATGTGATCACGGTAGCGCCGCAAAAACCGCTGACGGTTCACCGTGCTCTTGTTCTTGCCGTTCAGACGTCGGTCGATCACATAGCTCATAGGGGGCCCTCCGGGCAGCTTCAAGTTGTGAGCTGCAAGCTGCAAGTGAAAGCAATCACCCGGATCTTGGGCTTACGCGCTTTTTCCTTGCAGCTTGTGGCTTGGGGCTTGCAGCTGCCTCACTGCGACTTACGGACCCGTAGGTACCATTCGGAAAGTAGCCGAACCTGTTTGTCGGTATAACCGCGCTCCACCATCCGTGTGACGAAGTCGTTGTGCTTCTGCTGATCCTCCTTGCTGGCTTTGGCGTTGAAGCTGATGACGGGCAGGAGGTCTTCGGTGTTGGAGAACATTTTCTTCTCGATGACCACCCGCAGTTTTTCGTAGCTGAGCCAGGTTGGGTTCTTGCCGTTGTTGTTGGCCCGGGCGCGCAGGACGAAGTTGACGATCTCGTTGCGGAAATCCTTCGGATTGCTGATGCCGGCCGGTTTCTCGATTTTTTCCAGTTCTTCGTTTAACGCGACGCGGTTGAGGATTTCGCCTGTTTCCGGGTCGCGGTATTCCTGGTCCTGAATCCAGAAGTCGGCATACAGCACGTAGCGATCGAAGATGTTCTGACCGTATTCGCTGTAAGACTCGAGGTAGGCGGTCTGAATTTCCTTGCCAATGAACTCGATGTAACGCGGCGCCAGGTATTCCTTGAGGAAGCGCAGATACCGTTCGCGGGTTTCGGCCTGGAACTGTTCCTGCTCGATTTGCTGTTCCAGTACATAAAGCAGGTGCACCGGGTTGGCGGCGATTTCGTGCGGATCGAAGTTGAAGACCTTCGACAGGATCTTGAACGCAAACCGGGTCGAGAGACCGTTCATGCCTTCGTCGACACCGGCGTTATCGCGGTATTCCTGTATCGACTTGGCCTTCGGATCGGTGTCCTTTAGGTTTTCGCCGTCATACACGCGCATCTTGGAATAGATGTTCGAATTCTCCGGCTCCTTGAGGCGAGACAACACAGTGAACTGGGCGAGCATTTTCAAGGTGTCTGGTGCGCAATGAGCCTTGGCCAGCGAGCTGTTGAACAACAATTTGTCGTAGATCTTCACCTCGTCGCTGACCCTTAGGCAATAAGGGACCTTGACGATGTAGATACGGTCGATGAACGCTTCGTTGTTCTTGTTGTTACGGAAAGTGTGCCATTCCGATTCGTTGGAGTGAGCGAGCAGGATTCCTGTAAACGGAATGGCGCCCAGCCCTTCGGTACTATTGTAGTTGCCTTCCTGCGTGGCGGTCAGCAATGGGTGCAGCACCTTGATCGGTGCCTTGAACATTTCGACGAATTCCATCAGACCCTGGTTGGCCCGGCACAATGCGCCCGAGTAGCTGTAGGCGTCGGCGTCGTTTTGCGGATATTCCTCAAGTTTGCGGATGTCGACTTTGCCGACCAGCGCCGAGATGTCCTGGTTGTTTTCGTCGCCGGGTTCGGTTTTGGCGACGGCGATCTGGTTGAGGATCGACGGATACAGCTTCACTACGCGGAACTGGCTGATGTCGCCGCCGAATTCGGCGAGGCGTTTGGTGGCCCATGGCGACATGATGGTATTGAGGTAGCGCCGAGGAATGCCGAAGTCTTCCTCAAGGATCGCGCCATCTTCAGTGGCGTTGAACAGACCCAGAGGCGATTCGAATACCGGCGAGCCTTTTATCGCGTAAAAGGGCACTTTTTCGATCAGTTGTTTGAGCTTTTCGGCCAGCGACGATTTACCACCACCGACGGGACCCAGCAGGTAGAGAATTTGTTTCTTTTCCTCCAGGCCCTGCGCGGCGTGGCGGAAATACGACACGATCTGGTCTATGCATTCTTCCATCCCATGGAAGTCTTCAAAGGCCGGATAGCGACGGATCACCTTGTTGGAGAAGATTCGCGACAGCCTCGAGTTGGTCGAGGTGTCGAGCAGCTCCGGTTCCCCGATGGCCAGCAGCAGACGCTCGGCGGCGGAAACGTAGGCGCTGCGGTCCTGTTTGCACAGCTCAAGATACTCTTGCAGCGAGAGTTCTTCCTGGCGTGTGGACTCGAAGCGTTGTTGGAAGTGGCTAAAGATACTCATGACGTCACCTCGCTCGATACGTGGAGCCGACGCCGGATCACTCAGTCGATGCTGGCAGCAACCGAACAGGCGGTCGCTGTTTACCCCCCAGAACTCTTTCAGCGCAACGCCGAAAGCTACTCCCGATGACCCGCGCGCCGGTGTACCGGCTCTCCCCTGTTTTGGATGGCCTGCGCTTAAGGATAGTTGGGAATTCAGGAGGTAAAGGCGAGATACGTAATTAGTTGTGGCAGACCGTTCGTCTGCCACCGCCCTAGCCCGCGGGGGCCGGGGCTTGAGCGCTGTAAAAAAATTATTCGGCGGTGCCTTGGGCTGTTTCTGCGGGATAAGTCGTGCGCCACAGCTCAAATCCACCGTCCATGCTGTAAACGTCGGAGAAGCCCTGGCTGGTCAGGTAAGCCGCAGCACCCTGGCTGGAATTGCCGTGATAGCAGACCACTACAGTCGGCGCGTCGAGGTCGGCAGCCTGAATGAAAGCGTGCAGGGAATGGTTGTCCAGGTGCTTCGAACCGCTGATGTGCAGCGCGGCGAACGTTGCTGGATCGCGGACATCGACGACCACGGCACCTTGCTCACGCAGGGCTTGCGCCTGCTCTGGGGGGATACGTTTGAATTCGTTCATGGCGGGCTCCTGTGGCACGGCTGATAGCGCAGCCTAGCGCCGGGCGCTGGCTGGCGTTTGTTCGGATAGGGCGGTGGTGTCTGGGGGCAGGGCGTTACCGTGCTCGTCGCATTTGCAAGGCAGGCGTTCGCCGGTGTCAACATTCATCAGGGTCAACGAACCGCCCCAGACGCACCCGGTGTCGAGAGCAAACACGCCGGGTTCATTGCACTGGCCTTCCAGCGCAGCCCAGTGACCGAAGATGATCTTCGTATCCCTGGTCTTGCGTTCCTTGTGTTGGAACCATGGCTTGTAACCGTGCGGAGCAGAGTCGAGGCCTTCCTTGCTCTTGAGGTCCAGCTTGCCCTCGGCGGTGCAGAAACGCATGCGGGTGAAATAGTTGGTGATTACCCGCAGACGTGTCACGCCTTTGAGGTCACTGTCCCATTTCAACGGCTCGTTGCCGTACATGCCATCCAGATAGGGTGCGAAACGGTTGTCGTCGCGCAAGGCTTCTTCTACTTCGGCGGCGCATTTCAAGGCTTTGCGCAGGGACCATTGCGGCGGGATGCCGGCATGCACCAGGGCGATATTGCGCACCTCGTCGTAATGCACAAGCTTTTGCTGGCGGACCCACTCCAGCAGTTCCGCGCGATCAGGTGCTGCGAGAATTTCCCGAAGGGTGTCGGCTTTTTTCAGGCGTTCGATGTTGTGGCCGGCGGCCAGCAAGTGCAGGTCATGATTGCCGAGCACGCACACCAGCGATTCGCGAATGCTATAGAGGAAACGCAGGGTTTCCAGCGACTGCGGACCGCGGTTAACCAAATCGCCGACCAGCCACAGTTTGTCCCGGGCAGGGTCGAAGGCAACTTGCTTGAGCAGACACTTCAAGGGTTCAAGACAGCCCTGAAGGTCGCCGACGGCATACGTTGCCATCAGTGCAGGGCTCCGGGCACCGCCAGTCGGAAAGGAGCAATGATGGCATCGAAACGTTCGCCATCATCGGCGAGCATCTCGTAGGTGCCCTGCATGGTGCCGACTTTGGAGGTCATGACCGTGCCGCTGCTGTAGGTGTGGCTTTTGCCCGGGTCGATCAACGGTTGCTGACCGACCACACCCGCACCGCGAACCTCCTCGACATGTCCGTCACCGTCGGTGATCACCCAGTGCCGTGTCAGCAGCTTGGCGGGCACGAGGCCGTTGTTGACCACTGTGATGGTGTAGGCGAACGCAAAGCGCTCTTGTTCGGGTTGCGATTGTTCTGCCAGATAGCGGGTGACGACGGTGACGTCGACCTGGTAACGAGAATCGGACATGCAAAAGGCCTTAAAAACGAAGCGGAACGCGGGCGTAGCTGATGGGTTCAGTCTAGGCCAAGTATCGGGTAGTAAACCAGACTGACGTCCTACCCGATAGCGTTCATCGACGGTCAATCGCCGACAGGTTTGACCTGTTCGCTGAGCTTGTCGGCCAGGCGCACGAATGCGGCCAGATCAAGTTGCTCGGGGCGCAGGCTGCCGTCGACACCGGCGGCTTCGATCTCATCATTGCTCAGCAGCAATTTAAGGGTGTTGCGCAAGGTCTTGCGGCGCTGGTTGAAGGCTTCGCGGACTACCCGCTCCAGCAGTTTGTGATCCTTGGCCGGGTGCGGCAAGACGTCGTGTGGAACCAGGCGCACGATGGCCGAATCGACCTTCGGCGGCGGATTGAAAGCGCCCGGACCGACGTTAAACAGATGCTCGACCCGGCAATGGTACTGAACCATGATCGACAGACGGCCCCAATCACCGCCACCAGGACCTGCCGCCAGACGCTCGACCACTTCCTTCTGCAACATGAAGTGCATGTCGCGAATGATCGCTGCGTTGTTCAAGAGGTGAAAAATCAGCGGCGTGGAAATGTTATACGGCAGGTTACCAACCACACGCAGACTGTTCGGTGCCGCATTGAGGCTATTGAAGTCGAACTTCAACGCATCGCCCTGATGCAGGTTGAAATTGCTCTTGTCGGCAAACTGCTGGTTGAGGATCGGAATCAGGTCCTTGTCCAGCTCGACGACATCCAGCTGCCCGCCACTGTTGAGCAGGCCCTGGGTCAGTGCACCCTGGCCCGGACCGATTTCCAGCAGGCGGTCTTCGGGTTTGGCGCGGATGGCGCGCAGGATGCGGTCGATAACGCCGGCATCGTGGAGGAAGTTCTGGCCAAAACGCTTGCGCGCCTTGTGTTGGTAATGCTCGGTCATAAACGGGTCTCGGCCATCTGGTAGGCGGTTTCCAGGGCGACTTGCAGGCTGCCGGTGTCGATCCTGCCGCTGCCGGCCAGGTCCAGGGCGGTGCCGTGGTCGACCGAGGTGCGGATGATCGGCAAGCCGAGGGTCACGTTGACCGCCGCGCCGAAGCCTTTGTACTTCAGCACGGGCAAGCCCTGGTCGTGGTACATCGCCAGCACCGCGTCGCAGTGCTCCAGATATTTGGGGGTAAACAGAGTGTCGGCGGGCAGGGGACCGCGAAGGTCCATGCCTTCGCCGCGCAGGCGCTCTAAGGTAGGTTCGATGATGTCGATTTCTTCATGGCCCAGGTGACCGCCTTCACCGGCGTGCGGGTTGAGCCCGCAGACCAGAATGCGCGGTTGGGCGATGCCGAATTTTTCTTGCAGTTCGCTGTGCAGGATGCGCGTGACCCGCTCCAGCCGCTCGGGCGTGATCGCATCGGCAATCTCGCGCAAGGGCAGGTGGGTGGTGACCAGCGCAACACGCAAACCGCGCGTCGCGAGCATCATCACCACTTGCGCGGTGTGGGTCAGGTCGGCGAGAAATTCCGTGTGCCCGGAAAACGCGATACCCGATTCGTTGATCACGCCCTTGTGCACCGGGGCGGTGATCATGCCGGCAAAATCTCCGTCCAGGCAGCCCTGGCCCGCTCGGGTCAGAGTTTCCAGAACGAAAGCGGCATTGGCTTTATCAAGTTGACCGGCATGAACCGGAGCACTCAGCGGCGTATCCCAGACGTACAGGCTGTTGGCTGGCGCGGGAGTATCCGGCCAGGCATCCGGCGTGACCGGCAACAAATCGACCGCCACACCCAGCTGCGCGGCCCGCTCGAGGAGCAGGTCGCGGCTGGTAATGGCAATCAGGGGGTGGGGCTGGGTATGCGAGGCGAGCAGCAGGCACAGGTCTGGACCTATGCCGGCCGGTTCACCGGGTGTCAGCGCGAAACGTTTCGGTTTCACTGCGCTGCCTGGTCTGCACCAGGGAGTTTGATCTCTACGTACGCTTCGTCCCGGATCTGACGCAGCCAGCTCTGCAACTCTTCGTCGTACTTGCGGTTACGCAGTACGGTCATTGCTTGCTGCTCGCGTGCCTGGCTGGTGCTGTCGGTGGCGCGACGGCCGAGGACTTCCAGGACGTGCCAGCCATATTGGGTCTGGAATGGCTTGGACAACTGACCCTGCGGGGTATTGGCCATCACTTCGCGGAATTCCGGCACCAGCGCATTCGGGTCGATCCAGTTGAGGTCGCCGCCGTTGAGTGCAGAACCCGGATCTTCCGAGAAGTTTTTCGCCAGTTCGCCGAAGTCTTCGCCCGACTCGATGCGGTCATAGAGTTTTTCGGCCAAACGCTTGGTTTCGGCTTCGCTGCGGATCTCGCTTGGCTTGATCAGGATGTGACGCACGTGCACTTCATCGCGCACCTGGGTTTCGCCGCCACGCTTGTCGAGGATCTTCAGAATAATGAAGCCCCCCGGCGTGCGGGTTGGCTGGGTCACGTCGCCAACGGCCATGGTGCCGAGCAGGCGATCAAAGGGCGGTGGCAATTGACCGGCTTTACGCCAGCCCATGTCGCCGCCTTCCAGTGCAGTTTCGCTGGCAGATTTGGCAATGGCCAGTTGACCGAAGTCAGCGCCTTGCTTGAGCTGCTGGTACACCGCGTCAGCCTGTTTCGCAGCATTCTGAATCGCTTCGGAGTTGGCGCTTTCCGGCGTAGGAATCAGGATGTTGGCCAGACGGAATTCTTCCGACAGCTGCATTTTGCCCAAGTCGGAAGCCAGGAAATTCTTCACTTCCTGCTCGGACACCTGGATACGTTCTGCCACACGGCGCTGGCGCACACGGCTGATGATCATTTCGCGACGGATCTGATCACGAGCGTCGTCGTAAGACAGACCATCGCGAGCCAGAGCAGAGCGGAATTGTTCAATCGACATATTATTGCGCTGGGCAATGGTGCCGACGGCCTGGTTCAGTTCTTCATCGGTGATGCGGATACCGGAGCGTTCGCCGATCTGCAGTTGCAGGTTTTCAACAATCAGGCGCTCCAGCACCTGCTGATCCAGCACGCCCGGAGGCGGCGCCGCAGCGCCACGCTTGGCGATGGTTTGCTGAACTTCATGAACACGCTGGTCCAGTTGGCTCTGCATGACCACGTCGTTATCGACAATGGCCACCACTTTATCGATGGACTGTACCGCGGCATTTGCCGCAGTACCCAGGAACAGCGCGCCCAGCATCAGCGGGCGCAGACAATCAGAAAGCTTGGTCTTCACGTTCACGATAACCTTGGATGCCTTTGTCGAGGAAGCTCTCTACCTTGGAGCCGGTGAGGCCGCCGAGACCTTTCAGGACGATTTGAAGGAAGACGCCATGGTCGCCTTTCTCATTTTCCGGAGCGTCTTGACTGGTTTCGTCATAGTCGACCCAGTAACGGTTGATCACGCGCAACTTCCAGCAGCAGTTGTCGTACTCGAAACCGCCGAAGGCTTCCAGCGTACGGTTGCGGTTGTAGTCGTACTGCCAGCGGCTGATGACGTTCCATTGCGGCACAACCGGCCAGATGACCGAGAAGTCGTGCTGCTGGATCTTGTAGTAGTCCTTCACGTAACCCGGAGTGCCCGGCGTGCCGTAATCACCACCACCCACCGACCAACGACCGGTGTTCTGGTCATAACGGACCTGGTCATTGCGATAGCGATAGCCGGCGTTGATGACCTTGTTCGGGTTGTCTTCAGGCTGGTAGTGGAACATCGCGCTACCCGAGCGAGGGCTGCGGCTGTCCGGATCCCAGTTGTAATCGGCCGTGGTGCGCCAATCGCGGTTCCAGCGGTATTCGTACTCGAGTGCGTACGGCGACACGCTGGACTGCGCATCTTCGCGGGTTTTCGCGTCGATACCTGGCAGCTGAACCTTGCGATCCTTGAAGTAGAAGGCCTGACCGACGGCGATGCGCTGACGTTCGAAACCGTTGTCTTCGATCCAGCGACTGGTTACGCCCAGGGACAGCTTGTTCTCGTCGCCCACGCGGTCAGCGCCGGAGAAGCGATTGTCGCGGAACAGTGAGCTGTAGTTGAAAGTGGCTTCACTGGTGTCGAACACAGGAATATCTTCCTGATCGGTCTCCGGGACGTAGAGGTAGAACAACCGCGGTTCGAGGGTCTGGTTGTAGTTCTTGCCAAACCACGACGTTTTACGGTCGAAGTAAAGGCCGCTGTCGATGCTGGCGATCGGTACGCCGCGGCTCTGATTGCTGCTGAAGGTGCCGTTGAGTCGATCACCTTCAGGGCCCTGAGCGGCGATGTCAGACTTGCCCTTGCCATCGAGATCCAGGTCGTACTGAGTGTATTGATACTTCAGCGATGGGGTCACGTACCCATAGCTCGCACTCATTGGCAGGCTCATGCCTGGTTTGAGATTGAGGCGAGTACCGTTGGCGCGAGCCAGACCGAACACGTTCTGGTCGAGTCTCGGGCCGGTATTGATGCCGTCTTCATTGAAGAAGTCGCCATCTTTAAGGTCGCGATCAAACCGCACGATTTCTGTTTCGTAATCGAAGTCCAGGCCGCTCGGATGCACTGGCAGCTGACCATTGAAGGTGATCTGCGGCAAGCGGTCATACGGCGTAATGTTCGAAACAGTCGCCAGCTGGTAAGCCTGAGCATTGATGCGAGCGGTGTAGCTGTCGCCACGGTAGCTCACAGAACCCTGCTGGTTGACGTAGTCGTCGCTTTTGATGCCAATCTGATCGGTCTGCAGATCCTGGAAGTAATACGGATCGCTGATCTTGGTGTAGTCAACCTGGGTGAACACTCGGGAGTCGAGACCGCCCTTGTGCTGCCAGTTGTACATGTAGCGGGTTTTTTCGTAATCGGTCTGGTCGCTACGATCGGTGTTGTCGTCGTTGAGGTACGCCGCACCGAATTGCCCTTCGCTGGACTTGGTCAGATAACGGAACTCGCCTTCCAGCAACATGCCGCGCTTGCTCATATAACGCGGGTACAACGTGGCGTCGTAGTTCGGCGCTAGGTTGAAGTAGTAAGGCGTCACGAGCAGGAAGCCGGTGTCGGTGCCTGTGCCGATGGTCGGCGGCAGGAAACCGGACTGACGACGGTCGTCGATCGGGAAGTAGATGTACGGCGTGTACAGAACCGGAATGTCCTTGACCCGCAGCGTCACGTTGGTCGCGGTACCGAAACCGGTGGCCGGGTTCAAGGTGATGTTGTTGCCCTTGAGCTGCCAGGCATTGCTGTCCGGTTCGCACGTGGTGTACGTACCATCCTTGAGGCGGATGATCGCGTTCTCGGCCCGTTTGGCGTACAGCGCACTGCCGCGAATACGCGATTTGTGCATCACGTATTCGGCGTTGTCGATCTTGGCTTCACCGGTGTCGAGCTGCACGTCGGCATGGTCGCCGACGATCAGAGCACCGTTGTCGCGAATGCGTACGTTGCCGCTCAGTTCGCCACGGCTTTCGGCCTGGTAGAGGTTCGCTTCGTCGGCTTCGGCCTGCATGCTGCCCTGACGCAAAACGACGTCACCGGCCAGTGTGGCGACCTGCTCATCCTGCTTGTAGCGGGACGCTTTGGCACCGACAAAGGTAGGCGCATCACTTTTATCCGTCTTGTCACTCATGCCAGGACGAGTTGGTTCGATATAGGAACCAGAGCAGTAAGGACCGGTTTCGGCCAATTGCGCTGCAGTGAGCTTTTCGCGGGGAACCCAGTCGAGGTGACTGTAGTCTGCGCTACGGGACTTCAGGCCGCGGCCGTTTGCCTCGGTGACCAGCACAGGTTTGTCGCCGGAGTCTTGACTGGAACTGCCGTCGGCCGGAGTCTCGCCGCTCGTGCTCACCGCGCTGCCGTCATGGACGGGACGCGGTGGCAGCGCAGCGGCTGGAGATTTCGGCGCACAGTCCCAGGCACCCGAAGCAGAGACTGAGCAGTCATACTGTTCCGCGGCGACCACGAACGAAGTGGCTAGAGGTTGCAGGGCCAGCAGACTGCCGGTAACCAACAACGGAAATTTTTTACGAAACGCGGGGGATTTCAATGCCATCTTATTAGTCCGGGCTTCCTGCGTGCCATCTGCCCGCGGTGTGGGCCGCACGCCTCTCGATGGTCTGAAAAAGATGCTGGATAATAAAGCATGACCCGCTTGACGGCTAGCGCCGTCGGAGACCCTTGCAATGCCTGACCAAGATGTACGTTTGCAACACCTGAAAGTTTGGCTCGATGAGCAGTTGGCAATCCTCTTTACAGATCAGGATTGGGGCCCCGTCCCCCCAGCCACGTTGACTGCGGCCAGCAGTGACGCGAGCTTCCGGCGCTATTTTCGCTGGGAGGGCGAGGGCCGTAGTTTCGTCGTGATGGATGCTCCGCCACCGCAGGAAAACTGCAAACCGTTCGTGGATATCGCTTTTTTGCTGGCGAAATCCGGAATAAATGTGCCGAAAATTTACGCCGAGGACCTCGAACGAGGATTTCTTTTGCTCAATGACCTGGGCAACAAAACCTATCTGGACGTGATCGACAGCGAAAATGCCGACCATTTGTTCCAGGATGCCTTGCAGGCGCTGTTGGCTTTTCAACAACTACCGATGGTTGCGCCATTGCCAAGCTACGACGTTGCTTTGCTGCGCCGCGAGCTGGAATTGTTTCCCGAGTGGTACGTGAAGCGCGAGCTGGGCGTTGAATTTGACGCAGCGCAGCAATCCCTCTGGCAACGGGCCAGCGACCTGTTGATCGACAGTGCCCTGGCTCAGCCGAAGGTGCTGGTCCATCGCGACTATATGCCACGCAACCTGATGCTCAGCGAGCCGAACCCGGGTGTGCTGGATTTCCAGGACGCCGTTTACGGTCCGGTGACCTACGACGTGACGTGTCTGTTCAAGGACGCGTTTCTCAGCTGGCCGGAGGAGCGTGTGCTTGGTTGGCTGGAAAATTACTGGCAGCAAGCCGGGGCACTCGGCATCCCGGTTCAGCCGGACCTACAGGATTTCCTCCGTGCGAGCGATCTGATGGGGGTGCAGCGCCACCTGAAAGTCATCGGCATTTTCGCGCGTATCTGTCACCGCGACGGCAAGCCACGTTATCTGGCCGACGTGCCGCGGTTCTTTGCTTATATAGAAGCGGTGGTGGCCCGTCGTCCTGAACTGGCGGAATTGGCTGAGTTGCTTGATAGCCTGCGCGCCGGAGCTCAAGCATGAAGGCGATGATTCTGGCCGCAGGCAAAGGCGAGCGCATGCGCCCGCTGACGCTGACCACGCCAAAGCCGCTGGTTCGCGCGGGCGGGGTACCGTTGATCGAGTACCACCTGAAAGCCCTCGCTGCGGCCGGCTTTAACGAGATCGTGATCAACCACGCATGGCTCGGTCAGCAGATCGAAAACTACCTGGGTGACGGTTCACAGTACGGCGTGCGAATCCAGTACTCGCCTGAAGGGGAGCCGTTGGAAACCGGCGGCGGTATTTTTCGCGCCCTGCCTTTGCTGGGCGATGACGCGTTCCTGGTAGTCAACGGTGATATATGGACCGATTACGACTTCAGCGGGCTGCATCAGCCAATCGCCGGGCTGGCCCATCTGGTGCTGGCCGCTAACCCGGCGCATCACCCGGCGGGCGATTTCACCCTGGTCGATGGGCAGGTGCGCGACGCTCAGCCGTCAGCACCCACCCTCACGTACAGCGGCATCGCCATATTGCACCCGCAGTTGTTTGACGGTTGTTCCGCCGGTGCATTCAAGCTGGCGCCACTGCTGCGCACCGCCATGGCTGAAGGACAGGTCACCGGTGAGCGGCTTCACGGGCATTGGGTTGATGTCGGCACTCACGAACGTCTCGCAGAAGTTGAAGCCTTGATAGAAGCGAGTCGCTGAGATGCTGTGGCCAGGGACTCTGATTGGAGCCGGACTGGGGTATGTCATCGCCAGTATTCCGGGGGCCATGCTTGGCGCTTTACTGGGACAGGCGCTGGACCGGCGCCTGCAACTGCAAAGTTGGGGGCATTTGCGAGAAAGGCTCGGCGGTCGGCCGATGCTGCGCAACGATGAACTGCTGTTCGTGCTGCTGGGACGACTCGCCAAGTGCGATGGGCGGGTAGTGGACGGGCACATTCAGCAGGCGCGTCAGGAGATGCGCTCGCTGGAGATGACCGAGTCGGCGCAACGCCGTGCGATTACGGCGTTTAATCGTGGCAAGACCGGGCACGATCGCTTGAGCGGGTATTTGCGTCGCATGAGGACGCAACCGCATGCCGCCGAGGGCGTGTTGCGCGCCTGCTGGCGGATGGTCTGGGCCGACGGTCGTGCCGGTGTGGGTGAAGTTGAACTGGTGCGCCAATGGGGCAAGTGGCTGGGCTGGACCCGGCAGCAGGTGCAGGCGCTGGCGGAGGACTACGAACCGCAGAAACGCCCGCTGGTGATCAGTGCGGTGACGTATCAGGATGCCATGCGTTTGCTCGGCGTCACCGCCACCACGGAACCGGCGCAGATCAAGCGCGCTTATCGACGTCTGCTCAGTCGTCATCATCCGGACAAGATCGCCGGCAGCGGCGCGACGGCGAAGCAGGTGCGTGAGGCGACGGACAAGACGCGCGAGTTGCATACGGCATATACGTTGATTCGGGAGCGGCGGGATTTTCGCTAAAGATCAAGGAATGCGGCGTGGCCAACGCCGCCATCGCTAGCAGGCTAGCTCCCACATGGATTCGCGTTTGACACAACATCGAAGAACGCTGACGACCCTGTGGGAGCTAGCCTGCTAGCGATGGCGGTGGCTCAGCCAACCATCATGTTTGATGTGTTTCCGTTAGCGCTAGCAGGCTCGCTTATCAATTAGCCGCTGGCTTCGGATTCAACCAGCCACGCACCCGACGAACCAGTTGCTCCTGCTCAGCCTTTGCATCCCCCGGCAACGCCTTGAGCGAAACCTGGCTGTAAGCAACGGTCTTCAGGCGTTTGCTCGCTTGCAGCCGCTCCAGCGCCAGGCTGCGATCCAGCGGTTTGTCCTTGTAGAAGATATCCACAGTCGGCAGCTTCAGGGTCGGCGTCAGTTCCACCAGCGGCGGTTTCGCCGCTGTCGGTGTCTGCGCGGCGACCATGGTGAACTTCTCGATCTGCGGTGGCTGTCTTTCGTTCAGGAAACGCGCCGCCCAGTAAGCGCCGGTCCCGTGGCCCAGCAGCACAATGCTGCGAACACTTTGTTGCTCGGCGTAGGCAATCGCTGCATCGATGCGTGCGAATATTCGCTCGGCATCGGCTTTCGATTGATCCTCACCGGTTTCGGCAACAGCCTTGTCGACGATTTCCGCCTCGCCCCCGGCTGCCTGTTCGATCGGCGCCGCAGTCGTCGAGTCCTTGCTGCCGACGTCGGGTGCCTTGATGGTTGGCGGCACCTCGACCACTCGCGGTGCAATGACATCGCTTTGCATGTCGGGCAGGGTGATACTCAGGCTGCTCCATTTTGCGTCCGGCAGCTTCTGCCGCAATGGACCCACAACCTGCGGCCAGTCAACCGTTTCGCCAGCGCCCGGGACAATGATCACCGCACCTTTGGGTTCGCCAGTGTTGGCCGGTTTCCACAAGGCCAGAAAAGTATCGTTGCCGGCCTGCAGCTGTTGTTGTTCCTGTGCGGGAATTTTTCGCTCAAGCGCTGCCGCTTCTTCCTGACTACGCTCCGGCAACGGCTGACGCTCAGGCGGTTTTTCGCCGACAGGTTGTTCTACGGCAGCCGGCGCTGTTTCAGCGGCGGCGATGGAAAACGCGCAAGGCAGGAGCAACGACAGGCACAATGCTGGCAGTGCCAGGCGGTAGACAGGGGGCATCGGATATTCCAGGCCAGAAGTTATTCCGGCAGCCTAATAGGTTGATCAGTGTTTGTCAGTGTATGAGACTTCGATGATGCGTTTTCGCTGCCTGTGGGTTATCGGCTGTTTGTTGTTTCCCTTGACGGGCTGGGCGGCGTCCGCGCCACCGACTCATGTCGCGCAACTGACGGCGAGCCAGCAACAGTGGCTGACGCAGCGCGATCAATTGCGCGTCGGCGTTGTCCTGCAAGTGCCTTACGCCCAATACGACCGTCGCCTGCAGCGACTGTCCGGGGTCAACGTCGAACTGATGAAGTGGCTGGCCCAGGCACTCAAGGTCGAGTTGAGCTGGCGCAACTTTCCCGATCTCGCACAACTGGAGGCAGCGGCTCGCGATGGCGAGATCGACCTCGCGCCCGGCTTGACCCAAACCCCCGCAGGCCTGCGCCTGTGGCAATTCTCCGACCCGTACATGCGCGTGCCGCAACTGGTGGTCAGCGATCGAAAAGGCAGCGGCGCGGTCGAGCTGGAAAAACTCGACAGCCAGACCCGAGTCGCCGTGCGCATGCCCAGCGCCACCGCCGATTACTTGCGCAGCAATTATCCGCACCTGAATCTGCAAGGCGTGCCGATCGAGCGTCAGGCCTTGCAATTGTTGCTGAGTCAGCAGGCCAGCTACGCCGTGGTCGACGAAGCGCAATTAGGGCGCCTGTCGGTCGAGCCGGAGTTTGCCGGGCTGGTGGTCGTCGGTGACATCGGTTTGCCGCAATTGCTGCGTGTAGCGACGCGCCGGGACTGGCCGGAACTCGCCGCTATCGTTGAAAGCGCGCTGCGGGCGGTTCCGGCCAAGGACCTGGAACAGCTGCACAATCAATGGCTGAAACCCAAATACCCGCGGCTGACCGACTCGCCGGGTTTCTGGCAAAACCTGTGTCTGCTGTTAGCGGTTTTGATGTTGAGCAGCATGGCGATCGTGTTCTGGCAGCGCCGCCAGCAACACAGTCTGGAACAACGACTACTGACGGCGCGCGCGGACATTGCCCTACGCGCTGCCAGCGAAGAAGCACTGCGGCTCACCCAGTTTTCCATCGATCAAAGCACGGTTGGCATTCTCTGGGTCAACTGGGACAGCCATGTTCGCTACGCCAATCGCGCCGCCGAAACGATGCTGGGTTATCCGCCCGGCGGCATCATCGACCGGCCGCTGATCGATTTTGAACCCGGTCTGCACATGGACCGCTGGCTCAACCTGTGGAAACGCGCGCGGGCCAGCGAAGAAGGCCCGCCAAGTTTCGAAACTAACTGCCTGCGCGCGGACGGCAGCGTTTTGCCAACCGATGTGTCACTGAGCTTTTTGCGCTTCCGCGACGGCGAATACCTGGTGGTTTACCTTAACGACGTCACCGAGCGCCGCCGCGCACTGGCGGCCTTGCAGGAAAGCGAGGCGCGGCTGCAGGGTATCGCCGCCAATGTTCCGGGACTGGTCTTTCGCCTGGAGCGCGCGCCGGTGACAGGACAGATCGACTTTGCCTACATCAGTGAGGGCAGCGAGAGCCTCGTGGGTTACTCGCCGGCCACCCTGGCCCATCGCGACAAAGGCCTGCGCAGCCTGGTGCATCCGGACGACAAGGCCAGTTATCACCAGACTCAGGACCACGCACTGGATACCGACAGTGACTGGTCATGGCAAGGTCGGATCGTGACGCGTCAGGGCGAACAACGCTGGGCCGAGATCAAGGCGATTACCCGCCGGCTCGAAGACGGCGCCTATGTCTGGGACGGCATTGTCTGGGACATCAGCGAAAGCAAACGTATTGAACTGGAACTGGCCAGCTCCCGCGAGCAACTGCGCGAGCTGTCGGCTCATCTGGAAAGCGTGCGCGAAGAGGAAAAGGCGCGCATTGCCCGCGAAGTGCATGACGAATTGGGGCAGATGTTGACGGTGTTGAAACTGGAAACGTCCATGTGCGAATTGGCTTACGCACAACTT
Organism: Pseudomonas sp. TMB3-21; assembly: GCF_054898145.1. NCBI lineage: Bacteria > Pseudomonadati > Pseudomonadota > Gammaproteobacteria > Pseudomonadales > Pseudomonadaceae > Pseudomonas > Pseudomonas sp. TMB3-21. Next base: position 2,146,372 of record NZ_CM142718.1, read on the forward strand.
GACCCCGGACTGAACGAACGTTTGAACAGCATGAAGCGCTTGATCGCTCAGTTGTTTCAGCTGGTACGCGATGTGGCCACCGCGCTGCGACCGCCGATCCTCGATGCAGGTATCGCCTCGGCCATCGAATGGCAGGCCCGTCGTTTTGAGGCGCGCACGCAGATTCCATGTCTGGTGCAAGTGCCGGAGAATTTGCCGGTGCTCAGCGATGCCAAGGCTGTGGGCCTGTTTCGCATCCTTCAGGAAGCGCTCACCAATGTCATGCGACATGCCCAGGCGCATACTGTCGAACTGACGTTGACGCTGGAAGGCGACGAGTTGTGCCTGACGGTGAGTGATGATGGCGTAGGATTTGTGCCGGCAGCGGGCAGGCCAACATCCTTCGGGGTGGTGGGAATGCGTGAGCGGGTGCTGATCATGGGCGGGCAGATGGTGCTGGAGAGCGAGCCGGGGGAGGGCACGACGTTGAGCGTGCGGGTGCCGGTGGATGAAGCCTGATGCATTTGTGTTGTTTCTACTGACGCTTTCGCGAGCAGGCTCGCTCCCACAGGTGCTCTGTACTTGTGGGAGCGAGCCTGCTCGCGATAGATCCTGAATCTGGAGAAGAACGTGATCCGTGTACTGGTAGCCGAAGATCACACCATCGTTCGCGAAGGCATCAAGCAATTGATCGGCCTCGCCAAGGATTTGCTGGTAGTGGGAGAGGCGAGCAACGGGGAGCAACTGCTCGAAACCTTGCGGCATGTTCCCTGCGAAGTGGTGTTGCTGGACATTTCGATGCCGGGCGTGAATGGCCTGGAGGCGATCCCGCGCATTCGCGCGTTGAACAATCCGCCGGCGATCCTGGTGTTGTCGATGCACGACGAAGCGCAGATGGCCGCCCGGGCGTTGAAAGTCGGCGCGGCGGGTTATGCGACCAAGGACAGCGATCCGGCCCTGTTGCTGACGGCGATTCGCAAGGTTGCTGCGGGTGGGCGCTACATCGACCCGGACCTGGCCGATCGCATGGTCTTCGAAGTCGGTCTGACCGATTCGCGGCCGTTGCATTCGTTACTGTCGGAACGGGAGTTCTCGGTGTTCGAACGCCTGGCCCAGGGCGCCAACGTCAATGACATCGCCCAGCAACTGGCGTTGAGCAGCAAAACCATCAGCACCCACAAGGCGCGGCTGATGCAAAAGCTCAACATCACCTCGCTGGCCGAGCTGGTGAAATACGCGATGGAGCACAAACTGCTTTAAAGGACGCCGCAATCAAAACTGTAGGAGTGAGCCTGCTCGCGATGGCTGTGGATCAGTCGCTAAAGTGCTGACTGACTGAATGCCATCGCGAGCAGGCTCACTCCCACTGGTTCAGTGTTGGCATATCTATTTGCGACACCCCGTAAACCTGCTTTTGCCTCTACTTGCCGCTTGCGGCTTGAAACCTGACGCTGCGTTTGCCAAAACGCGCCATCTCTGTAGGGCAATCCCTACCCCCAACCTTCCATCCGGCTGAGGCGATTCTCTCCTGCGCCCCGATTTGCGTGCTCTCCAGCGTCCACTAGGCTTAATCCACAGCAGTCATCAATAACAAAGGTGTGGGTATGAGCCAGGTCGATTCAAGCGCAGGGGCCAGTGACATTCTGGTCAGCTTTCGTGGAGTGCAGAAGAGCTACGACGGCGAGAACCTGATCGTCAAAGACCTCAACCTGGATATTCGCAAAGGTGAATTTCTGACGCTGCTCGGGCCGTCCGGCTCCGGCAAGACCACCAGCCTGATGATGCTCGCCGGTTTCGAAACCCCCACCGCCGGCGAAATTCTCCTGGCCGGGCGTTCCATCAACAACGTGCCGCCGCACAAGCGCGACATCGGCATGGTGTTCCAGAACTACGCGTTGTTCCCGCACATGACGGTGGCCGAGAACCTGGCCTTCCCGCTGACCGTGCGCGGTCTGAACAAAAGCGATGTCAGCGACAAGGTGAAAAAAGTCCTGAGCATGGTTCAGCTAGACACCTTCGCCCAGCGTTATCCGGCGCAATTGTCCGGCGGCCAGCAACAGCGCGTGGCCCTGGCCCGGGCACTGGTGTTCGAGCCGCAACTGGTGCTGATGGACGAACCGCTCGGTGCACTCGACAAGCAACTGCGTGAACACATGCAGATGGAAATCAAACACCTGCACCAGCGCCTCGGCGTGACCGTGGTCTACGTGACCCACGATCAGGGTGAAGCGCTGACCATGTCTGACCGCGTCGCCGTATTTCATCAAGGTGAAATCCAGCAGATCGCTCCGCCGCGCAGCCTTTACGAAGAACCGAAAAACACCTTCGTTGCCAACTTCATCGGCGAGAACAACCGTCTCAACGGCCGCTTGCACAGCCACTCGGGCGACCGTTGCGTGGTCGAGCTCGCGCGCGGTGAAAAGGTTGAAGCGCTGGCCGTCAACGTCGGCCGGACCGGCGAGCCCGTCACGCTGTCGATTCGCCCGGAACGCATCAGCCTCAACGGCTCGAGCGAATCCTGCGTCAACCGCTTCTCAGGGAGGGTGGCGGAATTCATCTATCTGGGCGATCACGTCCGGGTTCGCCTGGAAGTCTGCGGCAAGACCGACTTTTTTGTGAAACAGCCGATTGCCGAGCTCGATCCCGGGCTGGCCGTCGGCGACGTGGTACCGCTTGGCTGGCAGGTCGAACACGTTCGCGCTCTCGACCCGCTTTTAGAGGCGAATTAATCGCCCCCCTGCTTCAACCAACCCTGCACGTGGAGAGAACAATAAATGTTGAGATCCCTGAAATTCACCGCCCTGGTTGTCGGCATGATCGGCGCGGCACACGCAATGGCGGCGGGCCCGGACCTGACTGTGGTGTCCTTTGGTGGGGCGAACAAGGCAGCGCAGGTCAAAGCCTTCTACGCACCGTGGGAAGCGGCGGGCAACGGCAAAATCGTCGCCGGTGAATACAACGGTGAGATGGCCAAGGTCAAAGCCATGGTCGACACCAAGAGTGTTTCCTGGGACCTGGTGGAAGTTGAATCGCCAGAACTGTCCCGTGGTTGCGACGAAGACATGTTCGAGCAACTCGACCCGGCACTGTTCGGCAAGACTGAAGATTACGTCAAAGGCGCCATTCAGCCGTGCGGCGTGGGTTTCTTCGTCTGGTCGACCGTGCTGGCCTATAACGCCGACAAGCTGAAAACCGCACCGACCAGTTGGGCCGATTTCTGGGACACCAAGCAATTCCCGGGCAAGCGCGGCCTGCGTAAAGGCGCCAAGTACACCCTGGAATTCGCCTTGATGGCCGACGGCGTCGCGCCCAAAGACGTCTACAAAGTGCTGGCCGGCAAAGACGGTCAGGATCGCGCGTTCAAGAAACTCGATGAACTCAAGCCGAGCATCCAGTGGTGGGAAGCCGGCGCGCAACCGCCGCAGTACCTCGCCTCCGGCGACGTGGTCATGAGCTCGGCCTACAACGGCCGAATCGCTGCCGTGCAGAAAGAAAGCAACCTGAAAGTGGTATGGAACGGCGGAATCTACGACTTCGACGCGTGGGCAATCCCTCGTGGCCTGGACCCTAAGCGCGCAGAAGCGGCGAAGAAATTCATCGCCTTCTCGGTGCAGCCGCAGCAGCAGAAGACCTACTCGGAAAACATTGCTTACGGTCCGGCCAATACCCAGGCCGTACCGCTGCTGAACAAAGACGTCTTGAAAGACATGCCGACCACCCCGGAAAACATCGCCAATCAGGTGCAGATCGACGTCAGCTTCTGGGCTGACAACGGCGAGCAACTGGAGCAGCGCTTCAATTCCTGGGCTGCGAAGTAACCACAACCCACTGTGGGAGCGAGCCTGCTCGCGAAGAGGGCATCACATTCAACATTTATGTTGATTGATCCACCGCTTTCGCGAGCAGGCTCGCTCCCACAGGTTGTGGTGTTTCAACACAACAGAGGCGGTACGCCGCCTCTGTAACGATCAAAGATTTCCGGAGTACGCCATGGCCACCGCCATTCCCGTGAACGCGGGCACTGATCCCACCTTGAAGCAGCGGCTCAAGCATGCCGAGCGGATCAATCGCTGGAAGGCTCAAGCCTTGATTGCGCCACTGGTGATTTTCCTGCTGCTGGTGTTCCTGGTGCCGATCGTGGCGCTGCTCTACAAAAGCGTTGGTAACCCGGAAGTGGTCGGCGGCATGCCGCGCACCGTGGCGGCCATCGCCAGTTGGGACGGCCGTGGCCTGCCCGCAGAGCCGGTTTACAAAGCGGCCAGCGAAGACCTCGCCGAAGCGCGAAAAAATCAAACCCTGGGCGATCTGTCCAAGCGCTTGAACATGGAACTGGCCGGCTATCGCAGCCTGCTGACCAAAACCGCCCGTGCCTTGCCGTTCGCCACCGAGCCGTCCTCCTATAAAGAAGCACTGGAAAGTCTCGACGAGCGTTGGGGCGACCCGGCCTATTGGCAAGCGGTGCGTCGCAACACCAGCAGCATCACCCCTTATTACTTGCTGGCGTCGGTTGATCACCGTATCGACGACCTCGGCGAAGTCGCCCCGGCCACGCCGGATCAGGCGATTTACTTGGATATCTTCGCCCGCACGTTCTGGATGGGTTTCGTCATTACCGCGATCTGCCTGGTGCTGGCATATCCGTTGGCGTACCTGCTGGCCAACCTGCCGTCGCGGCAAAGCAACCTGCTGATGATTCTGGTCCTGCTGCCATTCTGGACCTCGATTCTGGTGCGCGTCGCCGCGTGGATCGTGTTGCTGCAATCGGGTGGCCTGATCAACAGTGGCCTGATGGCATTGGGCATCATCGATAAGCCGCTGGAGCTGGTGTTCAACCGCACCGGGGTTTACATCTCGATGGTGCATATCCTGCTGCCGTTCATGATTCTACCCATCTACAGCGTGATGAAAGGCATCTCGCCGACTTACATGCGCGCGGCGATCTCCCTCGGCTGCCACCCGTTCGCCAGTTTCTGGCGGGTGTACTTCCCGCAGACCTACGCCGGTGTTGGCGCCGGTTGCCTGTTGGTCTTCATCCTCGCCATCGGCTACTACATCACCCCGGCATTGCTGGGTAGCCCGAACGATCAAATGGTCAGCTACTTCGTCGCCTTCTACACCAACACCAGCATCAACTGGGGTATGGCGACCGCGCTCGGTGGGTTGTTGCTGTTGGCGACCGTGGTGCTTTATTTGATCTACAGCTGGCTGGTGGGCGCCAGTCGTCTGCGCCTGAGCTAAGGGAGAATCGAAATGCTGAATCCTTATATGTCGCCCATCGAACGGGTGTGGTTCTACAGCTTGCGGATTCTCTGCGGCTTGATTCTGCTGTTCCTGATTCTGCCGGTGCTGGTGATCATCCCGCTGTCGTTCAACTCCGGCAGTTTCCTGGTGTACCCGCTGCAAGGTTTTTCGCTGCAGTGGTACCAGGATTTCTTCGCCTCGGCGGAATGGATGCGCGCGCTGAGGAACAGCGTCATTGTCGCCCCGGCGGCGACGGTGCTGGCGATGATCTTCGGCACGCTGGCGGCCATCGGCCTGACCCGTGGCGATTTCCCGGGCAAGGCCTTGGTCATGGCGCTGGTGATTTCGCCGATGGTGGTGCCGGTGGTGATCATCGGGGTGGCGAGTTATCTGTTTTTTGCACCGCTGGGTCTGGGCAACAGTTTCTTCTCGCTGATCGTGGTGCATGCGGTGTTGGGTGTGCCGTTCGTGATTATCACGGTGTCGGCGACGTTGCAGGGGTTCAACCATAACCTGGTGCGGGCGGCAGCCAGTCTCGGTGCTTCGCCGTTGACCGCGTTCCGCCGCGTGACCTTGCCGCTGATCGCGCCGGGTGTCATCTCGGGGGCGCTGTTCGCCTTTGCGACGTCGTTCGATGAAGTGGTGGTGACGCTGTTCCTCGCAGGTCCCGAGCAAGCGACGTTGCCGCGGCAGATGTTCAGCGGTATCCGCGAAAACCTCAGCCCGACCATTGCCGCGGCTGCGACGCTGCTGATCGCTTTTTCGGTGGTCCTGCTGCTGACCCTGGAATGGTTGCGCGGCCGCAGCGAAAAACTGCGCACCGCCCAGGTCTGAAGCTATTACTCGATCCATTGTGGGAGCGGGTGTTGGCTGCCAACAGTCATTCACCCCCTGAATACAAGACAACCCGAAATCCCCAGCTACTATTGTGCCCAGCTCCCCTATCTATAAGAGGCTGCGCACCATGAGTCTTTCCTCTTTCAAAATCGCTCACAAACTGATCACCGGCGCCGCTGCCATCGAGCAACTCGCTGCTGAACTCACTCGCCTCGACGTCGACAATCCGCTGATCGTCACCGATGCCGCACTGGTGAAATCCGGCACGGTCGAGCTGGCGCTGGCGCAGTTGGGTGGACGCAGCTACGAAATCTTCGACCGCGTCCTGCCTGACCCGGAAATCGCCATTGTCGAAGATTGCATGCGCGCTTACCGCGACGGCGGGCATGACGGTTTGATCGGGCTGGGCGGCGGCAGTGCGATCGACATCGCAAAAAGTGTCGCGGCGTACGCCGGTTACCACGGCGCGCTGGAGGACTTGTTCGGCGTCGACCAGGTGCCGCGCAAAGGCCCGCCGCTGATCGCCATCCCGACCACCGCCGGCACCGGTTCGGAAGTCACCAACGTGGCGATCCTCTCCGACAAGGTCGCGCAGTTGAAGAAAGGCATCGTCAGCGACTACCTGCTGCCGGACGTTGCACTGGTCAGCCCGCAAATGACCCTGACTTGTCCGCGCAGTGTCACGGCGGCGAGTGGCGTCGACGCGTTGGTGCACGCCATCGAATCGTATCTGTCGGTCAACGCCTCGCCGATCACTGACGCGCTGGCCATCGGCGCCATCAAACTGATCGCCAATGCGCTGCCCAAGGCCTATGCCAATCCTTCCCACCTGCAAGCGCGCGAAGACATGGCCACCGCGAGCCTGATGGCCGGCATGGCGTTCGGCAATGCCGGGGTCGGCGCGGTGCATGCATTGGCGTACCCATTGGGCGGGCGCTTCAACATTGCCCACGGCGTCAGCAACGCGCTGTTGCTGCCCTACGTGATGACCTGGAACAAAATGGCCTGCGTCGAACGCATGCAGGACATTGCCGAAGCGATGGGCGTGAAGACCGCGCATCTGAGCGCCAACGAAGCGGCCGACAAAGCCGTCGAAGCGATGACCGCACTCTGCGCCGCCGTGGAAATCCCGCGCGGCCTGCGCAGTTTCAACGTGCCCGAAGAAGCGATCCCGGCCATGGCAGCAGAGGCGGCGGGAATCGAGCGCCTGATGCGCAACAATCCACGCAAATTGAGCGCCGCGGATATCGAGAAGATCTACCGGGCTGCGTACTAGAACAGCCCAATCATCTTAGCCACGGTGCGCGCGCCAAAGCATGAGGTATACAATGCGCGCCATCGTGATTCTGTTCAAAAAAGGTGCGTCATGCAGCCCTTCGTCATTGCTCCGTCGATTCTCTCCGCCGACTTCGCCCGCCTGGGTGAGGAAGTGGACAACGTCCTGGCCGCCGGCGCCGACTTCGTGCACTTCGATGTCATGGACAACCATTACGTACCGAACCTGACCATCGGCCCGATGGTTTGCGCGGCGCTGCGCAAATATGGCGTCACCGCGCCCATCGACGCCCATCTGATGGTCAGCCCGGTGGACCGTATAGTCGGCGACTTCATCGAAGCCGGCGCGACCTACATCACCTTCCACCCGGAAGCCACGCAGCACGTCGACCGTTCCCTGCAACTGATTCGCGAAGGCGGCTGCAAATCCGGCCTGGTGTTTAACCCGGCGACCCCGCTGGACGTGCTCAAGTACGTGATGGACAAGGTCGACATGATCCTGCTGATGAGCGTCAACCCTGGCTTCGGCGGGCAGAAGTTCATCCCCGGCACCCTCGATAAACTGCGCGAAGCGCGGGCCTTGATCGATGCCTCCGGGCGTGACATTCGGCTGGAAATCGACGGCGGCGTGAACGTGAACAACATTCGTGAAATCGCCGCTGCTGGCGCCGACACCTTTGTCGCCGGCTCGGCGATTTTCAATGCGCCGAACTACCAGGAAGTGATCGAAAAGATGCGTTCCGAACTGGCGCTGACCCGCCCATGAGCGGCTTTGAGCAGCTCTTCCCTGGGCGTTTGCCGCGGCTGGTGATGTTCGATCTGGATGGCACACTGATCGATTCGGTCCCGGACCTCGCGGCGGCTGTGGATAACATGCTGCTCAAACTCGGCCGTGCGCCCGCCGGTCTCGATTCAGTACGTGAGTGGGTCGGCAACGGCGCACCGGTCCTGGTTCGTCGGGCATTGGCAGGTGGAATCGAGCATTCCACGGTCGACGACGTTGAAGCTGAAGCCGCACTGGACATCTTCATGGAGGCTTACAGCGAAAATCACAACCTGACTGTCGTCTACCCCGGCGTGCGCGACACCCTGAAGTGGCTGAGCAAGCAGGGCGTGGCGATGGCGCTGATCACCAACAAGCCGGAACGCTTCGTCGCGCCGTTGCTGGATCAGATGAAGATCGGCCGTTACTTCAAGTGGATCATCGGCGGCGACACCCTGCCACAGAAAAAACCTGACCCGGCGGCGCTGTTCTTCGTGATGAAAATGGCCAATATTCCCGCCTCGCAATCCTTGTTCGTCGGCGACTCGCGCAGCGATGTGCTGGCGGCGAAAGCGGCGGGGGTCAAATGCGTGGCCCTCAGTTATGGCTACAACCATGGCCGGCCGATCGCCGAAGAATCGCCGGCGCTGGTGATCGACGATTTGCGCAAATTAATTCCCGGTTGCCTGGATCTGGCCTCTGGGATAACGTTGCCCGACGCTGCTCAACCCTATTCTGGAAACGCCATCGTGGTGGTCACTCGCAAACTCTGGATGAAAGTCATCAAGGCCCTGGCCCGCTGGCGTTGGCGCGCCTGACTTGATCCTGGCCGGCATCCCGGCGCGTTTGCATACCTGACTGTTACAACCTCAAGCCACGAGGCTACCCCATGATCCGCGAAGAATTCCTGCGTTTGGCCGCTGCCGGCTACAACCGCGTCCCGCTTGCCTGTGAAACCCTGGCCGACTTCGACACGCCGCTGTCGATCTACCTGAAACTGGCTGACAAGCCCAATTCCTACCTGCTCGAATCGGTACAGGGCGGGGAGAAGTGGGGCCGTTACTCGATCATCGGGCTGCCATGCCGCACTGTGCTGCGCGTGCATGACCATCACGTCAGCGTGACCCATGACGGCGTCGAGATCGAAAGCCACGACGTCGAAGATCCGCTGGCGTTTGTCGAAGCGTTCAAGGCCCGTTACAACGTGCCGACCATCCCCGGTCTGCCGCGCTTCAATGGCGGTCTGGTGGGTTATTTCGGTTATGACTGCGTGCGCTATGTGGAAAAGCGTCTGGGAAAATGCCCGAACCCGGATCCGCTGGGCGTGCCGGACATTCTGCTGATGGTCTCCGACGCAGTGGTGGTGTTCGACAACCTCGCCGGCAAGATGCACGCGATTGTCCTCGCCGATCCGTCGCAGGACGATGCGTTCGAGCAAGGTCAGGCGCGCCTCGAAGAACTGCTGGAGCAACTGCGCCAGCCGATCACCCCGCGTCGTGGCCTGGATTTCAGCAAGCAGCAAGCGGCTGACCCGGTGTTCCGTTCGAGCTTCACGCAAAGCGATTACGAAAAAGCCGTCGACACCATCAAGGAATACATCCTCGCTGGCGACTGCATGCAAGTCGTGCCGTCGCAGCGTATGTCGATTGATTTCAAAGCTGCCCCGATCGATCTGTACCGGGCGCTACGTTGCTTCAATCCGACGCCTTACATGTACTTCTTCAACTTCGGCGACTTCCACGTGGTCGGCAGTTCGCCGGAAGTGCTGGTGCGGGTAGAGGACAACCTGATCACCGTGCGCCCGATTGCCGGTACCCGTCCGCGTGGGGCCACCGAAGAAGCTGACGTGGCGCTGGAAAAAGACCTGCTGTCCGACGACAAGGAAATCGCCGAGCACTTGATGCTCATCGACCTTGGGCGCAATGACACCGGTCGCGTTTCGGAAATCGGTTCGGTGAAGCTCACCGAGAAAATGGTCATCGAACGTTATTCCAACGTGATGCACATCGTTTCCAACGTCACTGGGCAACTGAAAGCCGGTCTGACCGCGATGGACGCCCTGCGGGCGATTCTGCCGGCGGGGACGTTGTCCGGCGCACCGAAAATCCGCGCGATGGAAATCATCGACGAGCTGGAACCGGTCAAGCGTGGCGTCTATGGCGGTGCTGTCGGTTACTTCGCCTGGAACGGCAACATGGACACCGCGATTGCGATCCGCACGGCGGTGATCAAGAACGGCGAACTGCACGTACAAGCCGGTGGCGGCATCGTCGCCGACTCGGTGCCGGCGCTGGAATGGGAAGAAACCCTGAACAAACGCCGCGCGATGTTCCGTGCGGTGGCACTGGCCGAGCAAACCCCGGACGCTTGAACTCGCAGCGACACTCTGTGGCGAGGGGGCTTGCCCCCGTGAGTCAGGCAACATCAATGTTGACCGTGATGCTCCCATCGCGAGCAAGCTCGCTCCCACAGTGACTTCATCAGCACAAAAAAACGCGGCGCCTGTGAGGGCGCCGCGTTTTTTATTGCCCGCGATTCAGAAGTCCAGCGCAACCCCGACATTGATGCCCTGCTGGGTGAAATCATCATCTTTGCGCAGCGTATAACCACCGCGCAACGCCAGATCGGCCGTCAATTTGTGGCTGATCCCCAGGCTCACCCGATTCAGATGACTCTGCGGCGCATAGCCGTCCAGTCTGAAGTCGAGCGAGGGCAGGCTATTGAGGGCGATGTTCACTTTCTGCGTGTCATCCTCATATTCACGCTCGTGGGCGTATTCGCCGAACACCTGCGTCTGCGGGGTGATCTGGTACTTGCCCTGCAGTCCCGCGCCCAAGCGTTTTGAATCGCGCTTTTGATCATCGAAGCTCAACGCTGTGGAGTGGTTACTGTTCTCCGAGTAACCGTCAACTTCCACCTTGGCGTAGTCGGCGCTGATGAATGGCGACAAATGCCAATCGCTGCCTGGCTGTGCAATGTCATAACCCAGACGCGTGCTGAACGCCCAGAGATGACCGTCGGTGTCACCCTTTTCCGCACCCTCACCGGGGCCGAGGTCAAACTTGCGCTTGAGATTGTCGTAGTCCAGTTTCCCGCCGGTCAAAGCGGCATCGGCCCACCAGCGATTGTGTTGAAACTGGGCAAACGCGGTGGCTAGATAGCTGTTCAGTTTGTAGTCCGAATCGTTACTGCCGGCTTCCAGATTCTGCCGATAGAAACCCGCCGCAACACCCACACGCCAGGCCTCATTGAGACGGTAGCTGCCACCGATGTTCACGTTGGCACCACTGCCATCGGCGCTGGCGCCGCTGGTTTGGCTGTCCACATCCAGGTGCTGGCCGCCACCGGCAACGATCGCCCGCCACTGACCGATGGCCTGCCAGTCTTCCCAGTCCGATTGCCACTGGCTGCGCAATTCATCCTGATGCGCACGTAATGTGGCGTGGGCCATTTCCGGCAAGAGCGTCAGTTCCCACGGCGCTGCCAGTAAGGAATAGGCGTAATCGGCAATCAGCCGCTGCCCGGATTCGGTCGCATGCACGGCATCGTTGTAGACCAGCTTGCTCGGATCCGGCGTGGCGCTGTTGATGCCATACAGCGGATTTTCCACGCAGCCGTTGCCGCTGAAGCAGGTGCCAATCAGGTTCTGGCCGGTAGCCAGGCCAAATCGCGCCGGGTCAGCAAAAGTTTCCTGCAACAGAAGCGGCACGTTGAGTGGGATGATTTCGGCGTCGATCCCTGCCAGTCGAGTGACCAATTGCCGGTTGAAGGCGGCACTCAGCTGTGAGGTGCCGGCTTGCAGGGGCGTGCCATTGATGGCCGGGGTCAGGCCCAGATCCGGTAACAGCCAGACCATCACATAGCGGGCGCCGGCGGTTTGCAGGACTTGCACGCTGTTGGCCAGTCGGTCTGCCGCAGCGTTGGCCTGTACGGCGCTTTGCACGCGCCCCTGAAGAAAATCGTTGCCGCCCCCGGACAAGTAATAAAGAGCATTCGGATCGGCGCGAAAACCATTGCTCGGCAGATAACCCTGACGCGCACGTTCACCGGTGGCGGAGGCGATGGTGATCGACGTCAGGATCTGATCGGTGCGGTAACCGCCGACTGCCCAGTTATTGCCGTCCGGCAAACCCAGGCGCGCACGCGCGGCCGACGTTGATGCGGCGGTCTGATCCGCCGAAAACCCGAGCTGGCCACCCAGCAACTGCGTCGAGTTGGCGGAAAACACCTCACCACTGCCATCCCGATAAAGTGGTCCGGTGCGGTTGGTGAACCGCAGGGTCGAGCCCGACGGTCCGCCGATGTCCGTGAACTGCCCGGCATCGTTCAGGCTGTCGCCAAATACGATGAAGTTCGAGTAGGGGTTGGGCGCCGCGATCGCCTCGGTGCAGGCTATGGCGAGCAAGCAGCCGGCGAGCGGTACAGCCAGTTTCTGTCTGAGCATGGGCAAATCCGTTTTGTTATTGTTCTGGTGAGTGAAACGACAGTGCCAAAAACTATAGAGCGTGTTGCCGTTTGGCGCGAACCCGTTGGAATGTCCGACGCGCTTCAATCGCCCATATTGCACGCTCTGCCCAGCTAAGTTACTGTGCCCGGACGCATAAATGAGACCTTCCCCGTGTTGATCGTCAGCAAACTTCTGGATCAAGTCATCAAGGCACACGCCCGTTGGCGTTGGCGCGCCTGAATCCTTCTGCCGGCCCGGCCGGATTTTCATCGCTTTGCCTTCTTTACCCGCACGACAAACCGCTTTGAGGCGCGATTCCAGCGACCGACAAAGTGCAGGACGCTGCGGGCAACGCATCCGAAGGCTGAACTGAAGTCAGTGAATTCAAGAGGTTCTTAACGCCATGTTGCTGATGATCGATAACTACGACTCTTTTACTTACAACGTTGTGCAATACCTCGGTGAGCTTGGCTCCCAGGTCAAAGTCGTGCGCAACGATGAACTTACCCTCGCCGAAATCGAAGCGCTCAACCCCGAGCGGATTGTCGTTTCCCCCGGCCCGTGCACGCCGAACGAAGCTGGCGTCTCGATCGACGTGATCAAACACTTCGGCGGCAAGCTGCCGATTCTCGGCGTCTGCCTTGGCCATCAATCGATTGGCCAGGCCTTTGGCGGCGATGTGGTCCGCGCACGCCAGGTCATGCACGGCAAGACCAGCCCGGTTTTCCACGAAGACAAAGGCGTGTTCGAAGGTCTGAATCATCCGCTGACGGTTACGCGCTATCACTCGTTGGTCGTAAAACGCGAAACTCTGCCGGACTGTCTGGAGCTGACTGCCTGGACTCAGCACGAAGACGGCACCGTCGACGAAATCATGGGCCTGCGCCACAAGACGCTGAACATCGAAGGCGTGCAATTTCATCCCGAGTCCATCCTCACCGAGCAGGGCCACGAGCTGTTCGCCAACTTCCTCAAACAAACCGGCGGCACGCGCTAAGGACTTTCCATGAATATCAAGACAGCCCTGAGCCGTATCGTCGATCAGCTCGACCTAAGCACCGAAGAAATGCGCGATGTAATGCGCGAGATCATGACCGGGCAATGCACCGACGCGCAGATCGGCGCGTTCATGATGGCCATGCGCATGAAGAGCGAAAGCATCGACGAGATAGTCGGCGCGGTGTCGGTCATGCGCGAGCTGGCAGACAAGGTCGAATTGAAAACGCTTGATGGCGTGGTGGACGTGGTCGGTACCGGCGGCGACGGCGCGAACATCTTCAACGTTTCTACTGCGTCCTCGTTTGTGGTGGCCGCTGCCGGTTGCACGGTCGCCAAGCATGGTAACCGCGCGGTATCGGGCAAGAGCGGCAGCGCCGATCTGCTCGAAGCGGCCGGCATCTATCTGAACCTGACGCCAGTCCAGGTCGCGCGCTGCATCGACAACGTCGGCATCGGTTTCATGTTTGCCCAGACGCACCACAGCGCGATGAAACACGCCGCCGGCCCACGCCGCGAGCTAGGTCTGCGCACCTTGTTCAACATGCTTGGCCCGCTTACGAATCCGGCCGGCGTGAAGCATCAAGTTGTCGGCGTGTTCAGCCAGGCGTTGTGCCGGCCGTTGGCCGAAGTCTTGCAGCGCATGGGCAGCAAGCATGTGTTGGTGGTGCATTCCAAGGACGGCCTCGACGAATTCAGTCTGGCCGCGCCGACCTTTGTCGCGGAATTGAAGAATGATCAGGTCACCGAGTACTGGGTCGAGCCTGAAGACCTGGGCATGAAGAGCCAGAGCCTGCACGGTCTGGCGGTAGAAAGCCCGGCGGCTTCGCTTGAGCTGATTCGCGATGCCCTCGGCAAGCGCAAGACCGAGAACGGTCAGAAAGCCGCCGAAATGATCGTGCTCAATGCCGGTGCGGCGTTGTACGCCGCCGACCTGGCGACCAGTTTGAAAGAGGGCGTTGCCCTGGCGCACGACGCGCTGCACACCGGCCTCGCTCGGGAAAAGCTTGAGGAGCTGGGTGCATTTACCGCGGTATTCAGAGTGGAGAATGAGGGATGAGTGTACCGACGGTTCTGGAAAACATTCTGGCGCGTAAAGTCGAAGAAGTCGCCGAGCGCAGCGCTCGTGTGAGTCTCGCCGAGCTGGAAAGTCTGGCCAAGGCGGCCGATGCACCCCGTGGTTTCGCCAAGGCACTGATCGCTCAGGCCAAGCTGAAAGAGCCCGCGGTGATTGCTGAAATCAAAAAAGCATCGCCGAGCAAAGGTGTGATCCGCGAAGATTTCGTGCCTGCCGACATCGCCAAAAGCTACGAGAAGGGCGGCGCAACGTGCCTGTCGGTGCTGACCGATATCGATTACTTCCAGGGTGCCGATGCATACCTGCAGCAGGCGCGGGCTGCCTGCAACCTGCCAGTGATCCGCAAGGATTTCATGATCGATCCATACCAGATCATCGAAGCCCGCGCGTTGGGTGCGGACTGCGTGCTGTTGATCGTGTCTGCGCTGGACGACGTGAAAATGGCCGAGCTGGCGGCAGTGGCGAAGAGCGTCGGCCTCGACGTGTTGGTGGAAGTGCACGACGGTGACGAACTGGAACGTGCACTGAAAACCCTCGATACGCCACTGGTGGGCATTAACAACCGCAACCTGCATACCTTCGACGTCAATCTGGAAACCACGCTGGACCTGTTACCGCGTATTCCGCGTGATCGTCTGGTGATCACGGAAAGTGGCATCCTCAATCGGGCCGACGTTGAGCTGATGGAAATCAGCGACGTGTACGCATTCCTGGTGGGTGAGGCGTTCATGCGCGCTGAAAACCCAGGCACCGAGTTGCAGCGCCTGTTCTTCCCGGAGCGCGGTGTTGTGGTGAGTGGTTCTACCCTCGACTGAGTGTTGATGTGCCGGGCCGGCCTCATCGTCGGAACGCCGCCCGGACCAGGCTCGCTCCCATAGTTGATCAGCATTGTCTGAGTGAACGCGGACCAATGTGGGAGCGGGCTTGCTCGCGAAGAGGCCTTTGAATTCCCCAAAAATTTCAGACCTTGCGGAATAGTCCATGACCCAGCCGACCAACCTCAGCGTCGAAGCCGGCCTGCAGGCCGAACAGGATTTATTGGCCCACGTCTGCACGGGCGACTCAGAGTTCAGCCTCTTGTTCTGGCAACCCAGCGACCGGGCCTTGGTCATGCCGCGCCGACTGAGTCGCCTACCCGGTTTCGAAGCCGCTTGCGAGGTATCCGCAGCCGCCGGTTGGCCGGTACTGCTGCGAGAAACCGGCGGCGAGCCGGTTCCGCAATCCCCCTCAACCCTTAACATCGCACTGGTCTACGCCCCCCTACACAGCGAGGGCGATCAGAACCGCATCGAAAGCGCCTACCGCCGACTCTGTGATCCGATCTGTCAGTTGCTCGATGAACAGGGCGGCGTTTCGTCGCTGGGTGAAATCGATGGCGCATTCTGCGATGGCCGTTTCAACGTCAACCTCGACGGACGCAAAATGGTCGGCACCGCTCAGCGCTGGCGTCAAAGCAAGGGTGGCACGCGGCCGGTGGGATTGGTCCACGGTGCCATGTTGCTGGAGAACGAGCGCGAGTCGATGGTTGCGGCAGTCAATCGCTTCAATGAGGCCTGCGGTCTTGAGCAGCGGGTTCGCGCCGAGAGCCACATCGCCCTGCATGAAAAATTCAGCGCCCCGGATGCACTTGAGCGGCTCGATGCGTTGTACCGGCAGTTGCTGGCGCGGATGTTCGAGATTTAACGCGTGCCGAAGACCACCATGGTCTTGCCTTTAACGTCCACCAGGTTGCGCTCTTCCAGATCCTTGAGTACCCGGCCGACCATTTCCCGCGAACAGCCGACAATCCGTCCGATTTCCTGACGCGTCACCTTGATCTGCATGCCATCGGGGTGCGTCATGGCGTCCGGCTGTTTGCACAACTCCAGCAGGCAGCGAGCGACACGTCCAGTGACGTCGAAGAATGCCAGGTCACCGACCTTGCGCGTGGTGTTGCGCAGGCGTTGTGCGATTTGTCCGCTGAGTACGTAAAGAATCTCAGGGTCTAGCAGGGACAGTTCGCGAAATTTCGCGTAGCTGATTTCTGCGACCTCGGACTCGATCTTCGCCCGAACTCCGGCGCTGCGCTGCTGCTCGTGACCTGCCTGCTCAAACAGGCCCAGTTCGCCGAAGAAATCCCCGGAGTTCAGGTAGGCGATGACCATTTCACGACCGTCATCGTCTTCGATGAGGATGGTGACGGAACCCTTGATAATGAAGAACAGCGTTTCCGAGCGGTCGCCCTCACTGATGATGTTGCTCTTGGCCGCATAACGGCGGCGCTGGCAATGCGTCAGCAGTTTGTCGAGATTTTTGATTTTGGGTGGTGGGGCAATAGCAACCATGGTTGTATCCCGAAAAGACTGCACGGTGTATTTGATATTTTTTGTAGTTGTTGGCGAACGATGGAGGACGGTTCGCCGCGAAGCTGGCTATGCGCCAGCGGATTGGCGTCAGCTTACCAGACACGTCCCGCAACATTCGAGCATTTACCTTACAGCTCGGACGGATATGTCTTAGGACCGGTCAACCCAAGTCCCTGTGCTAAGCTGGCGACCCTTTTTTATACAGTGGAGTCTTGGCGATGAAGGCACGCATCCAATGGGCTGGCGAAGCCATGTTCCTCGGTGAATCCGGCAGCGGTCATGTCGTGGTCATGGACGGTCCACCCGAGTCCGGCGGTCGTAACCTGGGTGTGCGGCCCATGGAAATGCTCTTGCTGGGCGTTGGCGGTTGCAGCAATTTCGACGTGGTCAGCATCCTCAAAAAGTCCCGTCAGGCCGTCGAGAGCTGCGAAGCCTTCCTGGAAGCCGAGCGCGCGACTGAAGATCCCAAGGTCTTCACCAAAATTCATATGCACTTCGTGGTCAAGGGTCGGGGGCTGAAAGAAGCCCAGGTCAAGCGTGCCATCGAGCTGTCCGCCGAGAAGTACTGCTCGGCGTCGATCATGCTCGGCGCGGGCGGTGTCGAGATTACCCACGACTACGAAATCGTCGAACTCGGTTGAATCGACATTCAACTATCATAAAAGCAGTGCAGACTCTGGCGATCCCACGCTGACGTCTGCATAATGCGCCACTTTTTTCAGGGTAGTGGTCGGTCAACCAACAGACCTCGCACCCGGACAGACAACCAAAATCGCCATCGCGAAGAGGTGTTAACCGTCCTACGCAGGTGCGTCGTTCGCATCTGACGGGCATGCTTGATCACGCGGCCGGGCCGCAATACATAGAGAGTTTTTAACGGTGAAAAGCAAACTCAAGCTCCACGGGTTCAATAACCTGACAAAGACCTTGAGCTTCAACATCTATGACATCTGCTATGCGGAAACTCCGCAAGACCAGCAGGCTTACGTCGAGTACATCAATGAAGAGTACAACGCGAAACGCCTGACGCAGATTCTCACAGAAGTTGTCGATATCATTGGTGCCAACATCCTGAACATCGCCAGTCAGGATTACGATCCGCAGGGCGCCAGCGTCACGATTCTGATCTCTGAAGAGCCGGTGACCCCGACCGACAGCCAGATCGAAGAATCGCCGGGCCCGCTGCCCGAAATTATCCTGGCCCACCTCGACAAGAGCCATATCACGGTGCATACCTATCCGGAAATCCATCCGGTGGACGGTATTGCAACTTTCCGTGTGGACATTGACGTGTCGACCTGTGGTGTCATTTCACCGCTTAAAGCGCTCAACTTCCTGATTCACCAGTTCGATTCGGACATTGTGACCGTGGATTATCGCGTGCGCGGTTTCACTCGTGACGTCGAAGGCAAGAAGCACTTCATCGACCACGAGATCAACTCGATCCAGAACTACCTTTCCGAAGACACCCGCGACGCGTATCAGATGACCGACGTGAACGTGTACCAGGAGAACCTGTTCCACACCAAAATGTTGTTGAAGAACTTCGAACTGGATAACTACCTGTTCGGTGACGCAACCAACAACCTGTCCACTGAGCAACGTGCGCAAGTGACAGATCGTGTGAAACACGAAATGCTCGAAATCTTCTACGCGCGCAACATGCCGACCTAAGTTTTCCCGGGCACAAAAAAGGCGACTACCTCACGGCAGTCGCCTTTTTCATGTGTGGGATACACAACACAGGTCAGATCCGATAAGTACTCTTGGTCATGACCTTCGCCAACAGACTCATCCCAAACCGTACCGGCGCCGGAAAACGAAACCCGCCTGCCTCCAGTGCACTTTCAGCATGATGTTCTTCATCAATACGCATCTGCTGGAGAATCGCCCGGGACTTTTCGTCTTCGGCAGGCAATTGTTCGAGGTGCTCGTTCAGGTGTTTGCAGACTTGATGTTCGGTGGCCGCAACAAAACCCAGACTGACCTTGTCACTGATCAGCCCTGCAACTGCGCCAATGCCGAAAGACATTCCATAGAACAGCGGATTGAGAATGCTGGTATGACTGCCCAATTGGTGGATGCGTTGCTCGCACCAGACTAGATGGTCGATTTCTTCTTCCGCAGCGTGTTCCATCGCGGCACGCACTTGCGGCAGTTTGGCTGTCAGCGCCTGGCCCTGATAAAGCGCCTGGGCACAGACTTCGCCGGTATGGTTGATGCGCATCAGACCGGCGACGTGGCGAGTGTCTTCATCGCTTAGTTGCACGTCCGGCTGCACGATGGCGGGCGACGGACGATACGGCTGGCCACTGGAAGGCAGCAGGGTGCGCATGGCGGCGTCAGCTTGCAACAGGAGACGGTCAATGGGCGAATAGTGACGTTGGGTAGTCATGCTGACCTCCGGGAAAAATCTCGGCGGCCAGTTTAACTCAACAGGCCGTCGAAGGTTTGCGCTGGGTCATCCGTGTTCTATTAACCCGGCGGCCAGTTCATCTGGCGCTGACCCAGCACATGCATGTGAATGTGATAGACAGTTTGCCCGCCGAGTTCATTGCAATTCATGACCACGCGGAACCCTTCTTCGCAGCCGAGTTCCAGCGCCAGACGCTGGGCGGTGAACAGAATATGCCCGGCCAATGCCTTGTCGTCCTCGGTGAGATCGTTGAGGGTGCGCACGGGCTTCTTCGGAATGACCAGAAAATGCACCGGTGCCTGGGGGGCAATGTCGTGGAAGGCCAGAACCTGGTCGTCCTCGTAGATGATTTTCGCCGGGATCTCCCGGTTGATAATCTTGGTAAACAGAGTATCCACAGCGGTTTTCTCCATTGTAGGGGCTGGCCTGAGTGTACTCAGGGAAGATACAGCAGCCCAGAATTTTGCGTCAGACCCTTCAGCGAGGGCAGTAAGCCTTGTTGATCCTGCCGGCGATCGTGCGGTTCAGCCAGCGTGAACCGAAACGTGGCAGGAATGCGATCCAGCGGTTACGCCTCCCGGGAATAATGATTGCGCGATTTTTCTCAAGTGCGCGCACAGTGTAGAGCGCAACTTCTTCAGGACTCATCAGCCGGTTATGGTCATTGACCTTGTCAGTGTTCAGTTGTGCGGTGCGGAAGAATGCCGTGCGGGTCGGGCCGGGGCACAGCACCGATACCTTTACCGCGCATTTCTTCAGCTCGACGCGCAAAGCCTCGGAAAAGTGCAGCACGTAAGCTTTGCTTGCGTAGTAGGTGCTCATCCAGGGGCCCGGCTGAAAGGCTGCAATCGATGCAACGTTCAATATTTGCCCGCCACCTTGCAATGCCATTGTGTTGCCGATGGCGTGACACAGGCGCGTCAGGGCCAGAATGTTGACCTCGATCAGGTCCTGCTCAGTCATCCAGTCCTGCGCCAGGAAAGGTCCGCAAGTGCCGATGCCGGCGCAGTTGACCAGCAGATCGATCTGCCGGTCGCCTTCTTCCAGTTCCAGCAAAAATCCGGAAAGCCTCAGCGGCTCACCGAGATCGCAGGCGCGAAACAGCACCTCCACGCCGAAACGTTGAGTCAGTTCAATCGCAATGCTTTCCAGCTGATCACGCTGTCGGGCCACCAGAATCAGGCTGCGCCCACGGCGGGCCAGGGCTTCGGCCATCGCCAGGCCGATGCCGCTGGAAGCGCCAGTGATCAGAGCGTAACGGGTCATGCAATTCTCCATCGCAACAGCTCCGCGCCGGCGACGCAGTGTCACGGGCGGGGAGCGCTGTTCATTCTTTCGCAGAGTCTACAGGTGGCGCGGCTTCTTCGGCTGAATCCTCGACGGCATCCGGCACCGGCTCAACTTCCACGGCAGTTGGATCTTCGATCCCATCGGTGGTCGCGGAGTCACTTTCGTAGGTGGTTTGAGCCGCACTCTCATACTCGCTCTGAATGGCGGTGAGGCCACCGGCGAGTCCGCCAATGAATCCAAGAGCGATAAACACCAGCCACAGCGCGGCCAGCACTTTCACCGCAGTGGTATTGGGTGGAGCAGGTGGACCATAGCGGTTGGCGGTAGCATTCCCGGGCATCACCATGATCACAAGCGGGAAAATGCTCCCGACGAAAGGCACCAGGACCAGCAGCCATAGCCAGCCGGACCAGCCGATATCGTGCAGCCGCTGAATCATGAACAGCACAGTGGCAATCGCGAGTACCACCACCAGAATAAAGGCCAGCAGGCCGACCAGAATCAGGCCAGCGGTGGAGTCCGAGCTGATGAGGGCAAAACCGAACATGGCAAATATGCTGCCGATGCCGAGCGTCACTAGCGTCAGCACCATGGTCCAGGCCAGATAGCGCAAGCGACCGATGCGACCTTCAACGCTGAACGGCTTCAGAGCTGCAAACGCCGGCAGCGTATCGCCGACTGCTGCGCGTGGTGGCGCGTAAGGCGAAGAAGGCTCTGCCGATAATTGGTTATCGGGCGCGGCATGCTCGTGGACATCGGCCAGACTGAGTTCGATCGAAGGCTCGCTTTCGATTCGTGCATCGATGCCGGTTTTTTTCAGTGCCTGAAGATAAGTCTGTGCATCTGCCTGTGACAGGTCACGCTTGAGTGCGACCGGTCGGCCACTGAACAAGCGTTCGATGGCGGCGACGTCACTTTTGAACAGTTCGGCCAGATTGAATTTGGCAGTCGTGATATCCACGCCAGGCAGCAGAGCGCCGTCGAAGACGATCTTGAAGCGGTTATCGCTCATTGCGAGGCATCCTTGTCGCGTAGTCAGAAAAAAATACGAATGTAATAAGGTCAGCCGTGAAGCGCTGGCCGAACGGTGGATCAGCGCGGCCAGCGTTTGGGGAATTCGCTCGCTCGTTGCAACGCATTGCGGTATTCGGCATCAAGGCGTGCCACCAGTTCATCTACGCTGGGCAGATCATTGATGTCGCCGACACCTTGGCCGGCGGACCACACGGTTTTCCACGCCTTGGCTTCATCACTCAGCGGCTTGAGCTTGGAGCCGAAGTTGACTTCGCCCTTGCCCTGAAGCGCTGCCATGTCGAAACCCGCGGCTTCGAGGCTCTGACGCATGAAACTTGCCGGCACGCCGGACACCGCCGGAGTATGAACGATGTCGGCCGCTCTGGAAGTCAGCAGCATCTCCTTGTAGGCGTCAGGCGCGTGACTTTCAGTGGTACCGATAAATCGCGTGCCGAAGTAGGCCAGATCAGCCCCCAGCAATTGTGCCGCCAGAATTTCATGGCCGTGGTTGAGGCAGCCGGCGAGCAACAGGGTCTTGTCGAAGAACTGACGGATTTCGGCAATCAGCGAAAACGGACTCCAGGTACCGGCATGGCCACCAGCGCCTGCGGCCACGGCGATCAAACCATCGACGCCAGCCTCCGCGGCTTTTTCCGCATGGCGGCGAGTCGTCACGTCATGGAATACCAGACCGCCATAACCGTGCACGGCATCCACCAGCTCTTTTACCGCGCCAAGGCTGGTGATCACGATCGGTACTTTATGTTCGATGCAGATGTCGAGGTCCGCTTGCAGGCGCGGATTGCTGTTGTGCACGATCAGGTTCACGGCATACGGCGCCGGGTTTTCCAGTGTCGCCAGGCCCGCTTCGATCTCTTCCAGCCAGGCCTTGAAGCCACTGCTTTCACGCTGATTGAGTGCGGGAAAACTGCCCACCACGCCGTTGCGGCAGCAGGCAAGGACCAGTTGCGGGTTGGAAATCAAGAACATCGGCGCAGCCACTACGGGCAGACGCAGACGTTGTTCGAGCAAAGCGGGCAGCGACATTGGAAGTACCCCGATAAGTGGTGCCGATTTAAGTTAGAACGGCCGAACGACGACGAGAATTACGATAGCCAGCAATATCAGAACCGGCACTTCATTGAACCAGCGATAAAAGACATGGCTGCGGGTGTTTTCGCCACGGGCAAAGCGTTTTACCTGCGCGCCGCACATGTGGTGGTAGCCAATCAGCAGCACGACCAGGGTCAGTTTGGCGTGAATCCACCCGCCCTGGCTGAATATGCTCGGGTTGAGGTAGATCAGCGCAATACCGAAAATCAGCGTGGCGATCATCGCCGGACCCATGATGCCGCGGTACAACTTGCGCTCCATGACGCTGAAGCGTTCCTTGCTGACCGTATCCTCACTTTGAGCGTGATAGACGAACAGTCGCGGCAGGTAGAACAGGCCGGCAAACCAGCAGACCATGCTGATGATGTGAAACGCTTTTAGCCACAGATAGAGCATTTTTAGTTATTCCCAGGTTCACGGTAGCCACGATAGTAGAGGGTAGAGCGGCCGCACGTCACCTTGGCGGTTGTCGCAGGGGCGCGCGGCCCCTATTATCGACGGCTTTCCAGTGGGTTCGTTGAGGGCAGGTTTATGGTCAAGGTCGGTATCGTCGGCGGTACGGGTTACACCGGTGTCGAACTGTTGCGTCTGTTGGCACAGCATCCGCAAGCAGAAGTGGTCGTGATCACTTCCCGATCCGAGGCCGGTCTGGCCGTGGCTGACATGTACCCGAACCTGCGCGGCCACTACGACGGTCTGGCATTCAGCGTGCCGGACGTGAAAACTCTCGGCGCTTGCGACGTGGTGTTCTTCGCCACGCCGCACGGTGTTGCCCACGCTCTGGCTGGCGAGTTGCTGGCCGCGGGCACGAAGGTCATCGATCTGTCCGCCGATTTCCGTCTGCAGGACGCCGATGAGTGGGCCAAGTGGTACGGTCAGCCGCACGGTGCGCCGCAGCTGCTGGAAGAGGCGGTCTACGGTCTGCCGGAAGTCAATCGTGAGCAGATCAAGCAGGCGCGTCTGATCGCGGTGCCGGGTTGCTACCCGACGGCCACTCAGCTGGGGTTCCTGCCATTGCTCGAAGCCGGTCTGGCCGACACCACGCGTCTGATCGCCGATTGCAAATCCGGTGTCAGTGGCGCCGGTCGTGGCGCTTCTGTCGGTTCGCTGTACGCCGAGACTTCAGAAAGCATGAAGGCCTACGCGGTCAAAGGGCATCGTCATTTGCCGGAAATTCGCCAGGGCCTGCGTCGTGCCGCCGGCAAGGACGTCGGTTTGACGTTCGTGCCGCACCTGACGCCGATGATTCGCGGCATCCACTCGACACTGTACGCAAGCGTTGTCGATCGCTCGGTGGATCTGCAGGCGCTGTTTGAAAAGCGTTATGCCAACGAACCGTTCGTCGATGTGATGCCGGCCGGCAGTCATCCGGAAACCCGCAGCGTGCGTGGTGCCAATGTGTGCCGCATCGCTGTACATCGTCCTCAGGACGGTGATCTGGTGGTCGTGCTCTCGGTCATCGACAATCTGGTCAAAGGCGCGTCGGGGCAAGCGGTGCAGAACATGAACATCCTGTTCGGTCTGGACGAGCGCTTCGGTCTGTCTCATGCAGGCATGCTGCCGTAACACCGGTTTGAACTCAGCACAAAGGCCCTCGGAAGGGCCTTTTTGCATTTAGGATTGGTGTTTGGTTCGATTGATATACCGTAACAATAGTTGACCGATTTTCTAGGAGAAGCGGATAATGCGCGTCATCACGCATTATGGCGGCGTAACGCCGGGAGATAGTCAGCATGAGCGTCGAATCCTTCACCCCCACGGCTTTGCAATTCACTCACGGTGCTGCGCACAAAGTGAAGAGCCTGGTCGATGAAGAGGGGAATGATCGCTTGAAGCTGCGCGTATTTGTTACGGGTGGCGGTTGTTCAGGTTTTCAGTACGGTTTCACTTTCGATGAGGAAGTGGCCGATGACGACACCATCGTCGAGCGCGAAGGTGTGAGTCTGGTGGTCGATCCAATGAGTTTCCAGTACCTGGCGGGTGCCGAGGTGGATTATCAGGAAGGTCTGGAAGGTTCGCGGTTCGTGATCAAGAACCCGAATGCCAGCACCACCTGTGGTTGCGGGTCTTCGTTCTCGATCTGATAACACTCTGCATTACAAAACGCCGCAGGGCCTTAAAGCTCTGCGGCGTTTTGCTGTGTGTAATTTCTCGGAGAAGTCAGGCGGGGTAAATCGCGCCGAGTACCCGCAAGCCCCGGGCGCCGGTGACGCTTGGGCGATTGGCCGCAATACCCTCCAGGCAACAATGAGCCAGCCATGCGAACGCCATCGCTTCGACCCAGTCCGGATCTACTCCATAAGCGTCAGTGCTGCTGACTTTTGCGTTGGGCAAGAGCGTCGCCAGCCTGTTCATCAACGTGGCGTTATGCGCGCCTCCGCCGCAGACCAGTAGTTCACGGGTATCCGACTGGGCGCTTCGCAGCGATTCGATGATGGTCTGTGCCGTCAGTTCAAGCAGGGTGGCCTGCACGTCTTGGGGGGCAAACTGCGGCAACTGTGACAGCTTCCGCGTCAGCCACGGCAGGTTGAATACTTCGCGCCCTGTGCTTTTCGGACCTTGTGTGAAGAAGAACGGATCGCTGAGCAATGCTTTCAACAAAGCGGGTTGAACGCTGCCCGTAGCAGCCCATTGGCCGTCGCGATCGAAATTGTCGCCGCGCTGCTGGTGGATCCAGGCATCCAGCAACACATTGCCCGGTCCGCAGTCGAAACCCGCCACGGGCTTGCCTGGTTCGATCAGGCTGAGATTGCTGAAGCCGCCAACATTCAACACTGCACGGTTGCCGGCCTGTTCTTCAAATAGCGCTTCATGAAAGGCGGGTACCAGAGGGGCGCCTTGGCCACCTGCTGCGACATCGCGACTGCGAAAATCGCCAACGACGGTGATGCCGGTCAGCTCTGTCAGCAGGGCAGGATTGCCGATCTGCACGGTAAAACCGCGCGCCGGTTCGTGGCGAATGGTCTGGCCGTGGCTGCCAATCGCGCGAATGTCTTCAGGTTTCAGCAGTTGCTGGTCGAGGAGCGTGTGAATGCCTTGCGCGGCCAGCTTCACCCAGTTCTGCTGGGCAATGGCGGAGCGGGCGATCTCGTCTGGCCCGCTGGCGCACAAGCCGAGCAGCTCGATGCGCAGGTTGTCGGGCATGGGAATGTAATGCGTGGCGATCAGCTTGATCACCGGGGTCAGCTCGATTAGCGCAATGTCCAGTCCATCAAGGCTGGTGCCGGACATCACGCCTATATAGAGCGCCATGACTTAACGCTTCGAAGCCAGCATGGTGGATTTCTCTTGATCCATGCGCGCCATCAACGGTTTGCTCTGAGCCAGGAAGCGTGAGCGCTCGCCTTTCGAGATCGGATCAGCCATGGCTACTTTCTGCCCCAATGGATCGACGTGTACGCCGTTGACCTGGAACTCGTAGTGCAAGTGCGGGCCGGTTGAGAGACCCGTGGTGCCGATGTAACCGATCACCTGGCCTTGCTTTACGCTGCCACCGGTTTTCACGCCTTTGGCGAAGCCTTGCATGTGGCCGTACAGGGTGCGGTAAGTATTGCCGTGCTGGATGATCACGGTGTTGCCATAACCGCCGCGGCGACCGGCCAGCAATACCTTGCCGTCACCGGCAGCCTTGATTGGCGTGCCGCGCGGGGCTGCGTAGTCGACACCTTTGTGGGCACGGATCTTGTTCAGGATCGGGTGCTTGCGGCCCATGGAGAATTTCGAGCTGATGCGAGCGAAGTCAACCGGGGTACGGATGAACGCCTTGCGCATGCTGTTGCCATCAGCAGTGTAGTAACTGCTATTGCCTTGTTTATTGGTGTAACGCACAGCGGTGTAAGTCTTGCCGCGGTTGGTGAAGCGTGCGGAAAGGATCGGACCATTGCCGACAGGCTTGCCGTTGATAACTTTCTGTTCGTAGATGACGTCAAATTCGTCACCTTGACGGATGTCCTGGGCGAAGTCGACGTCGTAGCCAAACACGCTGGCCATGTCCATGGTCAGACTGTGCGACAAGCCTGCCCGTGCTGCCGATTGCGACAGCGAACTGTTGATCACGCCGTGCACATATGCCGAGCGAACGGTGGGTTTGGTGGTAATGCGATTAAACGCGTAACCCTTGTCGTTCTTGGTCAGGGTGATGGTTTCCAGGTCGCTGACTTTGCTGTGCAGGTTGGTCAGCTGGCCTTCCGGATTGAGTTCGAATTCGAGTTTCTGGCCGCGTTTCAGCTGGCTGAATTGCCTGGCCTGCTTGTCGCTGGCCAATACCTCATGCACCGAAGTGGCTGGAAGGCCTACTTTCTCGAACAGGGTAGAGAGCGTATCGCCTCTGGCAACCACGACTTCCCTGTGATTTGGCGCCTTCTGCTCTTCAACGACCGGCTCGGGCTCGGACGCTGGAGTTGCTTCGGCTGTTTGCGGGGCATCTTCGGCAGTGTTTTCAATCTGCGCAAACGGCGATTCTGCCGGCTCATTTGTGGCTTGAACGGCTTCAGCGGCGTCTTGATCCTGTGTCAGTTGTTCAGCAGGGCTTTCCAGTTCAAGGCTCAGGGTTGTCTTTTTTGCTTCAACGTCGCTGGATGGGAATACCAGAAGGGCCAGGCTCAGAAGGGCGGCAATACCGCTTGCTGCTAGCAGGTGGGTCTTCGGGTAAAGCGGTGGCGCTTTAGACGATTCTTTGGTCATAGGTAATTTTGACTTTGAAAAAGATGGATTGGAAAAGATGAATGACATGATGAAGATGAAATAACTGTATAAAATATAACCAAATCATCGCTGAAGCAAGTCCGCGAACACTCTGCCAGCGGATTGGCGTCATTGCGCCGGCCAGATTTTGTATTTGGCGCGCGATCTTGTATGGTTGGTTCCCTTTGAATTCAAGCCTTACGGGTCTGTTATGAAGTCGGTTGAAGAGCAGCTAGCGCTGATCAAACGTGGTGCGGAAGAGTTGTTGGTCGAGTCCGAGCTGATTGAAAAGCTCAAACGTGGCCAACCGCTACGTATTAAAGCAGGCTTCGACCCAACCGCACCGGATCTGCACCTCGGTCACACCGTGCTTATTAATAAGCTGCGCCAGTTCCAGGAGCTGGGGCATCAGGTGATCTTCCTTATAGGTGACTTCACCGGGATGATTGGTGATCCGAGCGGTAAGAGTGCGACCCGTCCTCCTCTGACCCGCGAGCAGGTTCTCGAAAACGCGGAAACCTACAAGACCCAGGTCTTCAAGATTCTTGATCCGGCCAAGACCGAAGTGGCTTTCAACTCCACCTGGATGGATCAGATGGGGCCGGCCGATTTCATTCGCCTGACGTCGCAGTACACCGTAGCTCGCATGCTGGAGCGCGATGACTTCGACAAGCGCTACACAACTAACCAGCCAATCGCTATTCATGAGTTTCTCTATCCGCTGGTACAGGGTTATGACTCGGTCGCTTTGCGTGCGGATGTCGAGCTGGGCGGGACTGATCAGAAATTCAACCTGCTGATGGGGCGCGAGCTGCAGCGCGGGTATGGTCAGGAGCCACAGTGCATTTTGACGATGCCGTTGCTTGAAGGTCTGGATGGCGTGAAGAAGATGTCCAAGTCGTTGGGCAACTATGTCGGTATTCAGGAAGCGCCTGGCGTTATGTATAGCAAGCTGGTTTCCATTCCTGATGCGCTGATGTGGCGTTACTTCGAGCTGCTCAGCTTTCGTTCGATGGATGAAATCAATGCATTCCGTGCGGATGTCGAGGCGGGTGCCAATCCGCGTGATATCAAAATCAAGCTGGCTGAAGAGATTGTGGCGCGCTTCCATGGTGAGGAGGCTGCGGCCAATGCTCACCGGGCAGCGGGCAACCGTATGAAAGAAGGCGAGCTGCCGGATGATCTGCCTGAGATCGAACTGACTGCCGCTGAAGATATGCCGATCGCTGCTGTCCTTAATAAGGCGGGGCTGGTGAAAAATTCAGCTGTGGCCCGTGATCTGCTCAATTCCGGTGGTGTGCGTATAGATGGTGAAGTTGTTGATCGCACCTTTATATGCGCAGTGGGCGCGACCCATGTTTGCCAGGCCGGTAAGAAGGCATTTGCGCGGATTACGCTTAAATCTGAATAAAGCATAAATTAGGGGTTGACGGCAGATTCTGGAAGTCTATAATTCGCACCACTTCCGGCGCAGTCGAAACGGAAAACTCCTTGGTAAACAATGAGTTACGCGGTTTTCGACAACGGCTTTCTTCAGATCATCGAAGCCTGGAAGGAGTTGAAAGAGCGGTGTTGCTCTTTTGACGATTCGATCTTCTCGGTCGAAAGCGGAGAAAAAGAGGTGTTGACAGCAGCGAGTAACGCTGTAGAATTCGCCTCCCGCTAACGAGAGATCGGAAGCGCAAGTGGTTGAAGTTGTTGAGGATTTCCAAGCGAAACTTTGAAAACTTCTTAAAATAATCGCTTGACAGAAACACGGAGCGCTGTAGAATGCGCGCCTCGGTTGAGACGAAAGATCTTAACCAACCGCTCTTTAACAACTGAATCAAGCAATTCGTGTGGGTGCTTGTGGAGTCAGACTGATAGTCAACAAGATTATCAGCATCACAAGTTACTCCGCGAGAAATCAAAGATGTAACCAACGATTGCTGAGCCAAGTTTAGGGTTTCTTAAAAACCCAAAGATGTTTGAACTGAAGAGTTTGATCATGGCTCAGATTGAACGCTGGCGGCAGGCCTAACACATGCAAGTCGAGCGGCAGCACGGGTACTTGTACCTGGTGGCGAGCGGCGGACGGGTGAGTAATGCCTAGGAATCTGCCTGGTAGTGGGGGATAACGCTCGGAAACGGACGCTAATACCGCATACGTCCTACGGGAGAAAGCAGGGGACCTTCGGGCCTTGCGCTATCAGATGAGCCTAGGTCGGATTAGCTAGTTGGTGAGGTAATGGCTCACCAAGGCGACGATCCGTAACTGGTCTGAGAGGATGATCAGTCACACTGGAACTGAGACACGGTCCAGACTCCTACGGGAGGCAGCAGTGGGGAATATTGGACAATGGGCGAAAGCCTGATCCAGCCATGCCGCGTGTGTGAAGAAGGTCTTCGGATTGTAAAGCACTTTAAGTTGGGAGGAAGGGCAGTAAATTAATACTTTGCTGTTTTGACGTTACCGACAGAATAAGCACCGGCTAACTCTGTGCCAGCAGCCGCGGTAATACAGAGGGTGCAAGCGTTAATCGGAATTACTGGGCGTAAAGCGCGCGTAGGTGGTTTGTTAAGTTGGATGTGAAATCCCCGGGCTCAACCTGGGAACTGCATTCAAAACTGACAAGCTAGAGTATGGTAGAGGGTGGTGGAATTTCCTGTGTAGCGGTGAAATGCGTAGATATAGGAAGGAACACCAGTGGCGAAGGCGACCACCTGGACTGATACTGACACTGAGGTGCGAAAGCGTGGGGAGCAAACAGGATTAGATACCCTGGTAGTCCACGCCGTAAACGATGTCAACTAGCCGTTGGGAGCCTTGAGCTCTTAGTGGCGCAGCTAACGCATTAAGTTGACCGCCTGGGGAGTACGGCCGCAAGGTTAAAACTCAAATGAATTGACGGGGGCCCGCACAAGCGGTGGAGCATGTGGTTTAATTCGAAGCAACGCGAAGAACCTTACCAGGCCTTGACATCCAATGAACTTTCCAGAGATGGATTGGTGCCTTCGGGAACATTGAGACAGGTGCTGCATGGCTGTCGTCAGCTCGTGTCGTGAGATGTTGGGTTAAGTCCCGTAACGAGCGCAACCCTTGTCCTTAGTTACCAGCACGTAATGGTGGGCACTCTAAGGAGACTGCCGGTGACAAACCGGAGGAAGGTGGGGATGACGTCAAGTCATCATGGCCCTTACGGCCTGGGCTACACACGTGCTACAATGGTCGGTACAGAGGGTTGCCAAGCCGCGAGGTGGAGCTAATCCCAGAAAACCGATCGTAGTCCGGATCGCAGTCTGCAACTCGACTGCGTGAAGTCGGAATCGCTAGTAATCGCGAATCAGAATGTCGCGGTGAATACGTTCCCGGGCCTTGTACACACCGCCCGTCACACCATGGGAGTGGGTTGCACCAGAAGTAGCTAGTCTAACCTTCGGGGGGACGGTTACCACGGTGTGATTCATGACTGGGGTGAAGTCGTAACAAGGTAGCCGTAGGGGAACCTGCGGCTGGATCACCTCCTTAATCGACGACATCAGCTGCTCCATGAGCTCCCACACGAATTGCTTGATTCATTGGAAAAGACGATTTAGAAGCAGCCCGAAATTGGGTCTGTAGCTCAGTTGGTTAGAGCGCACCCCTGATAAGGGTGAGGTCGGCAGTTCGAATCTGCCCAGACCCACCAATTTTGTGTGGGAACCTGTAGTAATACGGGGCCATAGCTCAGCTGGGAGAGCGCCTGCCTTGCACGCAGGAGGTCAACGGTTCGATCCCGTTTGGCTCCACCACTACTGCTTCTGATTGTATAAAGCTTAGAAATGAGCATTCCATCGGTTCGATGGTGAATGTTGATTTCTAGTCTTTGACTAGTTCGTTCTTTAAAAATTTGGGTATGTGATAGAAAGATAGACTGGACCACACTTTCACTGGTGTGGGATCAGGCTAAGGTAAAATTTGTGAGTTGCTCTTAATTGAGTATTATCGAATTTTCGGCGAATGTCGTCTTCACAGTATAACCAGATTGCTTGGGGTTATATGGTCAAGTGAAGAAGCGCATACGGTGGATGCCTTGGCAGTCAGAGGCGATGAAAGACGTGGTAGCCTGCGAAAAGCTTCGGGGAGTCGGCAAACAGACTTTGATCCGGAGATGTCTGAATGGGGGAACCCACCTAACATAAGTTAGGTATCTTAAGCTGAATACATAGGCTTAAGAAGCGAACCAGGGGAACTGAAACATCTAAGTACCCTGAGGAAAAGAAATCAACCGAGATTCCCTTAGTAGTGGCGAGCGAACGGGGACTAGCCCTTAAGTGGCTTTGAGATTAGCGGAACGTTCTGGAAAGTACGGCCATAGTGGGTGATAGCCCTGTACGCGAAAATCTCTTAGTCATGAAATCGAGTAGGACGGAGCACGAGAAACTTTGTCTGAATATGGGGGGACCATCCTCCAAGGCTAAATACTACTGACTGACCGATAGTGAACTAGTACCGTGAGGGAAAGGCGAAAAGAACCCCGGAGAGGGGAGTGAAATAGATCCTGAAACCGTATGCGTACAAGCAGTGGGAGCCCACTTTGTTGGGTGACTGCGTACCTTTTGTATAATGGGTCAGCGACTTATTTTCAGTGGCGAGCTTAACCGAATAGGGGAGGCGTAGCGAAAGCGAGTCTTAATAGGGCGTCTAGTCGCTGGGAATAGACCCGAAACCGGGCGATCTATCCATGGGCAGGTTGAAGGTTGGGTAACACTAACTGGAGGACCGAACCGACTACCGTTGAAAAGTTAGCGGATGACCTGTGGATCGGAGTGAAAGGCTAATCAAGCTCGGAGATAGCTGGTTCTCCTCGAAAGCTATTTAGGTAGCGCCTCATGTATCACTGTAGGGGGTAGAGCACTGTTTCGGCTAGGGGGTCATCCCGACTTACCAAACCGATGCAAACTCCGAATACCTACAAGTGCCGAGCATGGGAGACACACGGCGGGTGCTAACGTCCGTCGTGAAAAGGGAAACAACCCAGACCGTCAGCTAAGGTCCCAAAGTTATGGTTAAGTGGGAAACGATGTGGGAAGGCTTAGACAGCTAGGAGGTTGGCTTAGAAGCAGCCACCCTTTAAAGAAAGCGTAATAGCTCACTAGTCGAGTCGGCCTGCGCGGAAGATGTAACGGGGCTCAAACCATACACCGAAGCTACGGGTATCACTTAGGTGATGCGGTAGAGGAGCGTTCTGTAAGCCTGTGAAGGTGAGTTGAGAAGCTTGCTGGAGGTATCAGAAGTGCGAATGCTGACATGAGTAACGACAATGGGTGTGAAAAACACCCACGCCGAAAGACCAAGGTTTCCTGCGCAACGTTAATCGACGCAGGGTTAGTCGGTCCCTAAGGCGAGGCTGAAAAGCGTAGTCGATGGAAAACAGGTTAATATTCCTGTACTTCTGGTTATTGCGATGGAGGGACGGAGAAGGCTAGGCCAGCTTGGCGTTGGTTGTCCAAGTTTAAGGTGGTAGGCTGAGATCTTAGGTAAATCCGGGATCTTAAGGCCGAGAGCTGATGACGAGTGTTCTTTTAGAACACGAAGTGGTTGATGCCATGCTTCCAAGAAAAGCTTCTAAGCTTCAGGTAACCAGGAACCGTACCCCAAACCGACACAGGTGGTTGGGTAGAGAATACCAAGGCGCTTGAGAGAACTCGGGTGAAGGAACTAGGCAAAATGGCACCGTAACTTCGGGAGAAGGTGCGCCGGTGAGGGTGAAGGACTTGCTCCGTAAGCTCATGCCGGTCGAAGATACCAGGCCGCTGCGACTGTTTATTAAAAACACAGCACTCTGCAAACACGAAAGTGGACGTATAGGGTGTGACGCCTGCCCGGTGCCGGAAGGTTAATTGATGGGGTTAGCTAACGCGAAGCTCTTGATCGAAGCCCCGGTAAACGGCGGCCGTAACTATAACGGTCCTAAGGTAGCGAAATTCCTTGTCGGGTAAGTTCCGACCTGCACGAATGGCGTAACGATGGCGGCGCTGTCTCCACCCGAGACTCAGTGAAATTGAAATCGCTGTGAAGATGCAGTGTATCCGCGGCTAGACGGAAAGACCCCGTGAACCTTTACTATAGCTTTGCACTGGACTTTGAATTTGCTTGTGTAGGATAGGTGGGAGGCTTTGAAGCGTGGACGCCAGTTCGCGTGGAGCCAACCTTGAAATACCACCCTGGCAACTTTGAGGTTCTAACTCAGGTCCGTTATCCGGATCGAGGACAGTGTATGGTGGGTAGTTTGACTGGGGCGGTCTCCTCCTAAAGAGTAACGGAGGAGTACGAAGGTGCGCTCAGACCGGTCGGAAATCGGTCGTAGAGTATAAAGGCAAAAGCGCGCTTGACTGCGAGACAGACACGTCGAGCAGGTACGAAAGTAGGTCTTAGTGATCCGGTGGTTCTGTATGGAAGGGCCATCGCTCAACGGATAAAAGGTACTCCGGGGATAACAGGCTGATACCGCCCAAGAGTTCATATCGACGGCGGTGTTTGGCACCTCGATGTCGGCTCATCACATCCTGGGGCTGAAGCCGGTCCCAAGGGTATGGCTGTTCGCCATTTAAAGTGGTACGCGAGCTGGGTTTAGAACGTCGTGAGACAGTTCGGTCCCTATCTGCCGTGGACGTTTGAGATTTGAGAGGGGCTGCTCCTAGTACGAGAGGACCGGAGTGGACGAACCTCTGGTGTTCCGGTTGTCACGCCAGTGGCATTGCCGGGTAGCTATGTTCGGAATAGATAACCGCTGAAAGCATCTAAGCGGGAAACTAGCCTCAAGATGAGATCTCACTGGGACCTTGAGTCCCCTGAAGGGCCGTCGAAGACTACGACGTTGATAGGTTGGGTGTGTAAGCGCTGTGAGGCGTTGAGCTAACCAATACTAATTGCCCGTGAGGCTTGACCATATAACACCCAAGCAATTTGCTTGCTCTAATGAGCACCAGATTGCGGTGTGTGAAGACGAGATGAACCGAAAGTTCGATGCTCACAAACACCGAAAGCTGTCACATACCCAATTTGCTGAAGCGCGGCCAGCTGGCCACGACTCAGTACCCGAATTTCTTGACGACCATAGAGCATTGGAACCACCTGATCCCATCCCGAACTCAGCAGTGAAACGATGCATCGCCGATGGTAGTGTGGGGTTTCCCCATGTGAGAGTAGGTCATCGTCAAGATTAAATTCCGAAACCCCTATCTGCGTATGCAGGTAGGGGTTTTGTTTTGGCCGAAGGAAAGTGACCTGCCGGAAAATATAGCCCAACATATGCAACCGCGCGGAGCATGGCTATCATGCGGGCCTCATTGTGGGGCGAGGCTTGCATGCTGACGTTGTTAAAGCTACTTAAAGATGGCCGATTCCATTCGGGCCAGACTCTGGGCGCTGCGTTGGGCGTCAGTCGCAGTGCTGTGTGGAAGCAACTTCAACATCTTGAGGCTGAGCTCGGTTTGTCTATCCATAAGGTTCGGGGGCGTGGTTATCAGTTGGCTGCGCCGCTAACGCTACTCGACGCGGATGCGATAAGGCGCCAGTCGGCTTCCTGCGATTGGCCTATCCTGGTTTTCGATTCGATTGACTCCACAAATGCTGAAGCGCTACGCGCAATACAGCGCGGGGAGGCTGCGCCTTTTTTGGTGCTTGCCGAGAGGCAAACTGCGGGGCGGGGCCGGCGCGGTCGCAAGTGGGTGAGTCCTTTTGCTGAAAATATCTATTACAGTCTCGTGCTGCGGATTCAAGGTGGCATGCGACAGCTCGAGGGCTTGAGCCTTGTTGTAGGGTTGGCCGTCCTGCAAGCGCTAAGAGAGTCGGGGGTTCAGAGTGCGGGCTTGAAGTGGCCCAACGATCTACTCGTCGGCCAAAAGAAGATTGCAGGGATTCTGCTTGAGTTGGTAGGCGATCCTGCTGATGTTTGTCACGTGGTCCTGGGTGTTGGTATCAATGTGAACATGCAGTCCGCAGATGAGGTTGATCAGCAGTGGACGTCAATGAAGCTGGAGTCTGGTCGGCTATTTGACCGCAACGCACTGGTCGCGCTCTTGGGAGTCACGCTGCAGAAATATTTGGATCGACATCAGGTTGGCGGATTCACTGCGATCCAGCGCGAGTGGGAGCAGAATCATTTATGGCAAGGTCGTTTAGTCTCACTGACTGCCGGATCTAACCAGATAGATGGTGAGGTGTTGGGTATTGATAGTCAGGGTGCTCTTCGCCTGAAGGTGGGTGGTGTGGAAAAAGTATTTAGTGGCGGTGAGCTCAGTCTGAGGTTGCGCGATGATTCTTGAGCTCGACTGCGGAAATAGTTTTATCAAGTGGCGGGTGATCACAACCAACGTCCGGCAAACGATTGGCGAGGGGGTCGTTGATTCCAATGCGGCCTTGCTGGAGAGCCTTCAGGCACTTCCCGTGCTCTCACTGCGGTACTGTCGGTTAGTCAGTGTCAGAACAGAGGAAGAGACGAGTGCATTGATATCCCTTCTGGAGGAGACGTTTAGCGTTTCCGTGGCGAGCGCGATCCCCGCTCGTGAAATGGGTGGGGTTCGCAATGGCTATGAGGATTTTGAGCGTTTGGGGCTTGATCGCTGGCTCGCAATGCTTGGCGGGTACCATTTGGCTCGGGGCGCATGTCTCGTGCTTGATTTCGGTACTGCGGTAACGGCAGATTTCGTAAGTAGTGATGGTGAGCATCTGGGGGGATTCATCTGTCCCGGAATACCCTTGATGCGGAATCAACTGCGCACGCATACACGCAAGATACGTTACGGCGACCTCGCTGCCGAACGGGCTCTGGAAAGTCTCGTGCCTGGGCGAACTACCGTCGAGGCAGTCGAGCGGGGATGCTCATTGATGTTGCGAGGCTTTGTCCTGACACAGCTTGACTTGGCGCGCAGCTATTGGGGAGCGGACTATTCAGTGTTTCTGACTGGCGGAGATGCTGATCTTGTTTCTGGAATCGTCCCAGAGGCTAGAGTGGTTCCGGATCTAGTGTTTGTCGGCTTGGCTATGGCGTGTCCTTTGTCCTGAGGTCTTTATGCGTTGGTTGTTCCTGCTGCTGCTTGTTCTCAACGTGTTCTACTACATCTGGCATCAGCAAGAGGCTCCTCTGCGTGCAAAAGATGTCACACCATTGAGCTTATACCGGGGTGGGCAGCAGGATATAAAGCTGCTTAGCGAGACGGTCGAGGCAAAAGCCGATACGGCCAAAACAGTACCGACTAATAACAGTTGTTTATATCTTGGTGGCTATGGCCGGCAAGAGGTCGCTCAGGCAGTGGAGCGACGTTTAATCGGGATGGAGATCAACTTCCAGTCCCTGGCGAAAGACCTCCCAGAATTGAACGGATATTGGGTTCGCGTAGCCCCCGAGAGTCGGCGCTGGTTGGGTGACGTGCAGTTGCAAAACCTTTCCAGAGAATTCAATGAGTTAAAACATAAAATAATGCCGTGTGAGGGGGTTGCACCTGCCCAATAGTTTGCATAGAATGGCGCCCGCTTCGCAGTGAAGACCTTTACAGGTTGACGCTGAGAAGTGATGTCAATGCAGCTAACCTCAGGTTTTTAATGAGAAAATGCTTGACAGAAGGTCGGCATGATATAGAATGCCGGCTCGCTTAGGAGGGGTTCCCGAGCGGCCAAAGGGATCAGACTGTAAATCTGACGTCTACGACTTCGAAGGTTCGAATCCTTCCCCCTCCACCATTTTTAGCGAGAGCTGCAAGCCTCGCGGGTATAGTTTAGTGGTAGAACCTCAGCCTTCCAAGCTGATGATGCGGGTTCGATTCCCGCTACCCGCTCCAAGTTTGCAGATCCTGCAAAGTGTTTCGCTCTTGTAGCTCAGTTGGTAGAGCACACCCTTGGTAAGGGTGAGGTCAGCGGTTCAAATCCGCTCAAGAGCTCCATATAACAAGGCAGATATGAAAATATCTGCCTTTGTTTTAATGGCTTGTTTGGCCTGCTCAATTCTTCTCCTGAGGGTGATCTTGATGGCTAAGGAAAAGTTCGAACGTAACAAGCCGCACGTCAATGTGGGTACCATTGGTCATGTTGACCACGGTAAAACTACTTTGACTGCTGCCTTGACCCGTGTCTGCTCCGAAGTTTTCGGTTCGGCAAAGGTTGACTTCGACAAGATCGATAGCGCCCCTGAAGAAAAAGCTCGCGGTATTACCATCAACACTGCTCACGTTGAGTACGATTCGGCAGTGCGTCACTACGCACACGTTGACTGTCCTGGTCACGCCGACTACGTAAAAAACATGATTACCGGCGCGGCTCAGATGGATGGTGCGATTCTGGTTTGCTCGGCCGCTGATGGTCCGATGCCTCAAACCCGTGAGCACATTCTGCTCTCCCGTCAGGTTGGCGTTCCGTACATCGTTGTCTTCCTTAACAAGGCTGACATGGTCGATGATGCTGAGCTGCTCGAGCTCGTAGAGATGGAAGTGCGCGATCTGTTGAGCACTTATGATTTCCCAGGTGATGACACTCCGATCATCATTGGTTCGGCGCTGATGGCGTTGAACGGTCAAGACGATAACGAGATGGGCACGACTGCTGTCAAGCGTTTGGTTGAGACTCTGGATAGCTACATTCCGCAGCCGGAGCGAGCTATTGATAAGCCGTTCCTGATGCCGATCGAGGATGTTTTCTCGATTTCTGGTCGCGGTACTGTTGTAACGGGTCGTGTAGAGCGTGGCATTGTACGCATTCAGGAAGAAGTTGAGATTGTAGGTCTTCGTGATACTGTCAAAACGACTTGTACTGGCGTCGAAATGTTCCGCAAATTGCTCGACGAAGGTCGTGCTGGTGAGAATTGCGGGGTATTGCTCCGCGGTACCAAGCGTGATGATGTTGAGCGTGGCCAGGTTCTGGTCAAGCCCGGTACCGTCAAGCCGCACACCAAGTTTACTGCAGAAGTTTACGTTTTGAGCAAAGAGGAGGGTGGTCGTCATACGCCATTCTTCAAGGGCTACCGTCCACAGTTCTACTTCCGTACGACTGATGTGACCGGTAACTGTGAGTTGCCCGAAGGTGTTGAGATGGTGATGCCTGGGGATAACGTTCAGATGACCGTTACCCTGATCAAAACCATTGCGATGGAAGATGGTTTGCGCTTTGCAATCCGTGAGGGCGGTCGTACCGTCGGCGCTGGGGTTGTGGCAAAAGTCATCGAGTAAGTTGTTGTAATGTCTTTTTCGGGCCGGCATAATGGTCGGCCTGATTTTGTTTTAGGTCAGTAGCTCAATTGGCAGAGCGACGGTCTCCAAAACCGTAGGTTGGGGGTTCGATTCCCTCCTGACCTGCCAGATTCACTTGGTGGGTTTGGCTTTCTTTTCACAGGATCTTCATAGATGACTCCTAAAGCTGAAGCTCAAGGCTCTCGCTTCGATCTGCTCAAGTGGCTAGTAGTAGTCGCCTTGGTGGTTGTTGGCGTTGTTGGCAATCAGTATTACTCTGCTTCGCCGATCCTGTACCGCGTACTAGCTTTGCTTGCCATTGCTGCTGTAGCTGCCTTTGTAGGCCTGCAGACTGCCAAGGGCAAGTCTTTCTTTGTACTGGTTAAGGAAGCTCGCACCGAGATTCGTAAAGTCGTTTGGCCAACTCGCCAAGAAACCACGCAGACCACATTGATCGTAGTGGCTGTTGTTCTGGTTATGGCGTTGCTGTTGTGGGGTCTTGATTCCCTGCTCGGCTGGCTTGTTTCCTTGATTGTCGGCTAAGGGTGTCCCGTGGCTAAGCGTTGGTACGTTGTGCATGCTTACTCCGGTTACGAGAAGCATGTCATGCGCTCGTTGGTAGAGCGCGTAAAGCTGGCTGGCATGGAAGATGGCTTCGGCGAAATTCTGGTTCCCACTGAAGAAGTGGTTGAAATGCGTAATGGCCAGAAACGCAAAAGCGAGCGCAAGTTCTTCCCAGGTTATGTGCTGGTCCAGATGGACATGAATGAGGGTACCTGGCACTTGGTCAAGGATACTCCTCGGGTGATGGGTTTTATCGGTGGTACTGCTGATAAGCCTGCACCTATCACAGATAAAGAGGCAGAAGCGATTCTGCGTCGTGTTGCTGATGGTAGCGACAAGCCGAAGCCGAAGACGTTGTTCGAGCCAGGCGAGTCGGTGCGTGTCAACGACGGACCGTTTGCTGATTTTACCGGCACGGTTGAAGAGGTTAATTACGAAAAGAGTCGCATCCAAGTGGCAGTGCTCATTTTCGGTCGCTCTACTCCGGTAGAGTTAGAGTTCAGCCAGGTCGAAAAAGTCTAGCTGAGCAAGCATCCCAACCCCGCAGCCCTAGGCTGTGGGGTTTTGTCGTCACTGGGATAAACGCGCAAGTAACCGGGGAGCCTTTCGAGGCGTTCGAACCCGTAATTGGAGTGCCTCATGGCCAAGAAGATTACCGCTTACATCAAGCTGCAAGTGAAGGCCGCTCAGGCTAACCCAAGCCCACCTGTTGGTCCTGCACTGGGTCAGCACGGCGTGAACATCATGGAGTTCTGCAAAGCTTTCAACGCCCGTACTCAGGGTATTGAGCCAGGCCTGCCGACTCCAGTGATCATCACTGTCTACAGCGACCGTAGCTTCACTTTTGAAACCAAATCCACCCCTGCTTCGGTTCTGCTGAAGAAGGCGGCTGGTCTGACTAGCGGTTCCGCTCGTCCGAACACCGTTAAGGTTGGCACCGTGACCCGTGCTCAGCTGGAAGAAATCGCGAAAACCAAAAACGCGGATCTGACTGCAGCTGATATGGATGCAGCCGTGCGCACTATCGCCGGTTCTGCTCGTAGCATGGGCCTTAACGTGGAGGGTGTGTAATGGCTAAGTTGACCAAGCGTCAAAAGGCTATCGCCGACAAAATCGAAGCAGGCAAGTCCTACAACTTTGTAGACGCTGCTGCTCTGCTGGCTGAATTGTCGACTGTAAAGTTCAGCGAGTCGTTCGACGTAGCTGTGAACCTGGGTGTTGACCCGCGTAAATCCGACCAGGTCGTTCGTAGCGCTACTGTGCTGCCGCACGGCACTGGCAAGACTGTTCGCGTTGCCGTGTTCACCCAGGGTCCAGCTGCTGAGGCCGCTCTGGCTGCCGGCGCTGACCGTGTAGGTATGGACGATCTGGCTGCCGAAATGAAAGGCGGCGACCTGAACTATGACGTAGTTATCGCATCCCCGGATGCAATGCGCGTTGTTGGTCAGTTGGGTCAGATCCTCGGCCCACGTGGTCTGATGCCTAACCCTAAAGTCGGTACCGTAACTCCAGACGTAGCTACAGCGGTTAAAAACGCCAAGGCTGGTCAGGTTCGTTATCGCACAGACAAAAACGGCATCATCCACACTTCGGTTGGCAAGGTCGGTTTCGACGCTGTCAAGCTGAAGGAAAACGTTGAAGCCCTGATCGCTGATTTGAAGCGTATCAAGCCAGCTTCCTCGAAAGGCATTTACGTCAAGCGCGTTACCCTGAGCACTACCATGGGCCCAGGTCTGGTCATCGACCAAGGCTCGCTCGACGCGTGAGACACAGACTGGCGCGAGTGATCGCGTCAGTTGAAAAATTGGGGTCCCTGCCTGGCGGGGGCTATCCAAGACCGTAGGCGACGCAAGTCTTAAACCTCAAGCCTACGCAGATGGTGCTCCCGGTTCCTTACCGAATCAGACACCAAAACGACATCCGGCTCCGGCTGGATGAAACGGTAACAAGCAGGAGTTAAACCCGTGGCAATTAAACTCGAAGACAAGAAGGCCATCGTCGCTGAAGTCAACGAGGCTGCCAATGTTGCCCTGTCTGCTGTTGTGGCTGATGCCCGCGGCGTGACAGTGAGCGCTATGACCGGACTCCGTAAAGAGGCTCGTGAAGCTGGCGTTTACGTACGTGTTGTACGTAACACCCTGCTGAAGCGCGCCGTTGCTGGCACTCAATATGACGTGCTCAACGACGTGTTCACTGGCCCGACCTTGATTGCATTTTCGAAAGAACATCCGGGCGCTGCTGCTCGTATCTTCAAAGAATTCGCAAAAGGTCAGGATAAGTTCGAGATCAAGGCAGCTGCGTTCGAGGGCAAGTTCCTCGCAGCTAATCAGATCGACGTACTGGCAAGTCTGCCGACCCGTGACGAAGCAATTTCTCAGCTGATGAGCGTGATTCAAGGCGCAACCAGCAAATTGGCTCGTACTCTGGCGGCCCTTCGCGACCAGAAAGAAGCTGCCGCAGCCTAAGGCTACGCAACTACTTTCAGCGTTTATTGTTTATTTCGATGGCCGCGTAGGCTGTCACCCCAATACAGGAATTTATAGTCATGTCTCTGACTAACGACCAAATCATCGAAGCAATCGGCGAAAAATCCGTTCTGGAAATCGTTGAGCTGATCAAGGCCATGGAAGAGAAGTTCGGCGTATCTGCTGCCGCTGCTTCCGCTGGTCCAGCTGCTGTTGCTGCCGTTGTTGAAGAACAAACTGAATTCAACGTCATGCTGCTGGAAGCTGGCGAGAAGAAAGTTAACGTGATCAAGGCAGTACGTGAACTGACCGGTCTGGGCCTGAAAGAAGCCAAGGCTGTAGTTGACGGCGCTCCTGGCATGGTTCTGGAAGCTGTATCGAAAGACGCAGCTGACAAAGCCAAGGTCACTCTGGAAGAAGCAGGCGCTAAAGTCGAGCTGAAGTAAGCATCGACTTTGCACCTCCAGCCCAAGCGTTAAGCAAAAGGCTGATGGCTGGTGGCTCTTGCCACCGGCCTTTTTCCGTTATTGGCAACCGACTGGGTCGATGCTGGTAGCGAGCTGTAACCACCCGATGCGGTGGCGCAAACCATGGGGTTTGCAAGATTTTCTGGCTGCTCCCGTCGGGAGGGGCCAAACAAGCAGGTGACCAAGCTGGGGAACGCTGATGGCTTACTCATATACTGAGAAAAAACGTATCCGCAAGGACTTTAGCAAGTTGCCGGACGTCATGGATGTGCCGTATCTCTTGGCAATCCAGCTGGATTCGTATCGTGAATTCTTGCAGGCGGGAGCGACTAAAGATCAGTTCCGCGACGTGGGCCTGCATGCGGCCTTCAAATCCGTTTTCCCGATCATCAGCTACTCCGGCAATGCTGCGCTGGAGTACGTCGGTTATCGCCTGGGCGAACCGGCATTTGATGTCAAAGAATGCGTGTTGCGCGGTGTGACTTACGCCGTACCTTTGCGGGTAAAAGTGCGCCTGATCATTTTCGACAAAGAATCGTCGAACAAAGCGATCAAGGACATCAAAGAGCAAGAAGTCTACATGGGTGAAATCCCCCTGATGACTGAAAACGGTACCTTCGTAATCAACGGTACCGAGCGTGTAATCGTTTCCCAGCTGCACCGTTCCCCGGGCGTGTTTTTTGACCACGACCGCGGCAAGACGCATAGCTCCGGCAAACTGCTTTACTCCGCGCGCATCATTCCATACCGCGGTTCGTGGCTGGACTTCGAGTTCGACCCGAAAGACTGCGTATTCGTGCGTATCGACCGTCGTCGCAAGCTGCCGGCATCGGTACTGCTGCGCGCGCTCGGCTATACCACTGAAGAAGTGCTTGACGCGTTCTACACCACCAATGTCTTCCATCTGAGCGGCGAAACCCTCAGCCTGGAACTGATTGCTTCGCGTCTGCGTGGTGAAATTGCGGTTCTTGATATTCAGGACGAGAAGGGCAAGGTCATCGTTGAGGCTGGTCGTCGCATCACTGCGCGCCATATCAACCAGATCGAAAAAGCCGGTCTCAAAACCCTGGAAGTGCCTCTGGACTACGTCCTGGGTCGCACTACTGCCAAGGCCATCGTGCATCCGGCAACCGGCGAAATCCTGGCTGAGTGCAACACCGAGCTGAACACCGAAATCCTGGCAAAAATCGCCAAGTCCCAGGTTGTTCGTATCGAAACTCTGTACACCAACGATATCGACTGCGGTCCGTTCGTCTCCGACACTCTGAAGATCGATTCCACCAGCAACCAATTGGAAGCGCTGGTCGAGATCTATCGCATGATGCGTCCAGGCGAGCCGCCAACCAAAGACGCTGCCGAGACTCTGTTCAACAACCTGTTCTTCAGCCCTGAGCGCTATGACCTGTCTGCGGTCGGCCGGATGAAGTTCAACCGTCGTATCGGTCGTACCGAGATCGAAGGTTCGGGCGTGCTGTGCAAAGAAGACATCGTCGCGGTTCTGAAGACTCTGGTCGACATCCGTAACGGTAAAGGCATCGTCGATGACATCGACCACCTGGGTAACCGTCGTGTTCGCTGTGTAGGCGAAATGGCCGAGAACCAGTTCCGCGTTGGCCTGGTACGTGTAGAGCGTGCGGTCAAAGAGCGTCTGTCGATGGCTGAAAGCGAAGGCCTGATGCCGCAAGACCTGATCAACGCCAAGCCAGTTGCTGCGGCGGTGAAAGAGTTCTTCGGTTCCAGCCAGCTCTCGCAGTTCATGGACCAGAACAACCCGCTGTCCGAGATCACCCACAAGCGTCGTGTGTCTGCACTCGGCCCTGGCGGTTTGACTCGTGAGCGTGCTGGCTTTGAAGTTCGTGACGTACACCCGACTCACTATGGTCGTGTATGCCCGATTGAAACGCCGGAAGGTCCGAACATCGGTCTGATCAACTCCCTGGCTGCCTATGCGCG
The DNA here is from genome assembly GCF_054898145.1 of Pseudomonas sp. TMB3-21. Taxonomy (NCBI): domain Bacteria; kingdom Pseudomonadati; phylum Pseudomonadota; class Gammaproteobacteria; order Pseudomonadales; family Pseudomonadaceae; genus Pseudomonas; species Pseudomonas sp. TMB3-21. Next base: position 2,190,479 of record NZ_CM142718.1, read on the forward strand.
CACCAACCAGTACGGCTTCCTTGAGAGCCCGTACCGTGTGGTGAAAGATGCTCTGGTCACCGACGAGATCGTTTTCCTGTCCGCCATTGAAGAAGCCGATCACGTGATCGCTCAGGCTTCGGCCACGATGAACGACAAGAAAGTCCTGATCGATGAGCTGGTAGCGGTTCGTCACTTGAACGAGTTCACCGTCAAGGCGCCGGAAGACGTCACCTTGATGGACGTGTCGCCGAAGCAGGTAGTTTCGGTCGCAGCGTCGCTGATCCCGTTCCTCGAGCACGATGACGCCAACCGTGCGTTGATGGGTTCGAACATGCAGCGTCAAGCTGTACCAACCCTGCGCGCTGACAAGCCGCTGGTCGGTACCGGCATGGAGCGTAACGTAGCTCGTGACTCCGGCGTTTGCGTCGTGGCTCGTCGTGGCGGCGTTATCGATTCCGTCGACGCCAGCCGTATCGTGGTTCGTGTTGCTGATGATGAAGTTGAAACCGGCGAAGCTGGTGTCGACATCTACAACCTGACCAAATACACCCGCTCCAACCAGAACACCTGCATCAACCAGCGTCCGCTGGTGCGTAAAGGTGATCGGGTTCAGCGTAGCGACATCATGGCCGACGGTCCGTCCACCGACATGGGTGAACTGGCTCTGGGCCAGAACATGCGCATCGCGTTCATGGCATGGAACGGCTTCAACTTCGAAGACTCCATCTGCCTGTCCGAGCGTGTGGTTCAGGAAGATCGCTTCACCACGATCCACATCCAGGAACTGACCTGTGTGGCGCGTGACACCAAGCTTGGGCCTGAGGAAATCACGGCAGACATCCCGAACGTGGGTGAAGCTGCACTGAACAAACTGGACGAAGCCGGTATCGTTTACGTAGGTGCTGAAGTAGGCGCAGGCGACATTCTGGTAGGTAAGGTCACTCCGAAAGGCGAGACCCAACTGACTCCGGAAGAGAAGCTGCTGCGTGCCATCTTCGGTGAAAAAGCCAGCGACGTTAAAGACACTTCCCTGCGTGTGCCTACCGGCACCAAAGGTACTGTGATCGACGTACAGGTCTTCACTCGCGACGGCGTTGAGCGTGATGCTCGTGCACTGTCGATCGAGAAGACTCAACTCGACGAGATCCGCAAGGACCTGAACGAAGAGTTCCGTATCGTTGAAGGCGCCACTTTCGAACGTCTGCGTTCCGCTCTGGTAGGCCACAAGGCTGAAGGCGGCGCCGGTCTGAAGAAAGGTCAGGAAATCACCGACGAAGTGCTCGACGGTCTTGAGCATGGTCAGTGGTTCAAACTGCGCATGGCTGAAGATGCTCTGAACGATCAGCTCGAGAAGGCTCAGGCCTACATCGTTGATCGCCGCCGTCTGCTGGACGACAAGTTCGAAGACAAGAAGCGCAAACTGCAGCAGGGCGATGACCTGGCTCCAGGCGTGCTGAAAATCGTCAAGGTTTACCTGGCAATCCGTCGTCGCATCCAGCCGGGCGACAAGATGGCTGGTCGTCACGGTAACAAAGGTGTGGTCTCCGTGATCATGCCGGTTGAAGACATGCCGCACGATGCCAATGGCACACCGGTCGATGTCGTCCTCAACCCGTTGGGCGTACCTTCGCGTATGAACGTTGGTCAGATCCTCGAAACTCACCTCGGCCTCGCGGCTAAAGGTCTGGGCGAGAAGATCAACCGGATGATCGAAGAGCAGCGCAAAGTCGCCGAGCTTCGTAAATTCCTCGACGAGATCTACAACCAGATCGGCGGTCGTAACGAAGATCTGGATAGCTTCTCCGACCAGGAAATCCTGGATCTGGCGAAGAACCTGCGTGGCGGCGTTCCAATGGCCACTCCAGTGTTCGACGGTGCCAAGGAAAGCGAAATCAAGGCCATGCTGAAACTGGCAGACCTGCCGGAAAGCGGCCAGATGCAGCTGACTGACGGCCGTACCGGCAACAAGTTCGAGCGCCCGGTTACTGTTGGCTACATGTACATGCTGAAGCTGAACCACTTGGTAGACGACAAGATGCACGCTCGTTCTACCGGTTCGTACAGCCTGGTTACCCAGCAGCCGCTGGGTGGTAAGGCACAGTTCGGTGGTCAGCGTTTCGGGGAGATGGAGGTCTGGGCACTGGAAGCATATGGTGCTGCTTACACTCTGCAAGAAATGCTCACAGTGAAGTCGGACGATGTGAACGGCCGTACCAAGATGTACAAAAACATCGTGGATGGCGATCACCGTATGGAGCCGGGCATGCCCGAGTCTTTCAACGTGTTGATCAAGGAAATTCGTTCCCTCGGCATCGATATCGATCTGGAAACCGAATAACACGTGACGCGAATCGAGAGCGGGGCAGGATTGTCCGCTCTCTGCTCCGCCAGGAGGAAAGGCCTTGAAAGACCTACTGAATTTGCTGAAAAACCAGGGTCAAGTCGAAGAGTTCGACGCCATCCGTATTGGATTGGCATCGCCTGAGATGATCCGATCGTGGTCGTTCGGTGAAGTTAAAAAGCCGGAAACGATCAACTACCGTACGTTCAAACCTGAGCGTGACGGCCTGTTCTGCGCCAAGATCTTTGGCCCGGTAAAGGATTACGAGTGCCTGTGCGGTAAGTACAAGCGCTTGAAGCATCGCGGCGTGATCTGCGAGAAGTGCGGCGTTGAAGTTGCACTGGCCAAGGTTCGTCGTGAGCGCATGGCGCACATCGAACTGGCTTCGCCGGTTGCCCACATCTGGTTCCTGAAATCGCTGCCGTCCCGTATCGGCTTGCTGATGGACATGACCCTGCGTGATATCGAACGTGTTCTCTACTTCGAGAGCTATGTCGTTATCGATCCAGGCATGACCACCCTTGAGAAAGGTCAGCTGCTGAACGACGAGCAGTACTTCGAAGCGCTGGAAGAGTTCGGCGACGATTTTGATGCCCGCATGGGTGCTGAAGCTGTCCGTGAACTGCTGCACGCTATCGACCTGGAGCACGAGATTGGCCGTCTGCGTGAAGAAATTCCGCAAACCAATTCCGAAACCAAAATCAAGAAGCTGTCCAAGCGTCTGAAGTTGATGGAAGCCTTCCAGGGTTCCGGCAACCTTCCAGAATGGATGGTGCTGACCGTTCTGCCGGTTCTGCCGCCAGATCTGCGTCCACTGGTCCCGCTGGATGGCGGTCGCTTCGCGACTTCCGATCTCAACGATCTGTATCGTCGAGTGATCAACCGTAACAACCGCTTGAAGCGCCTGCTTGATCTGTCCGCTCCGGACATCATCGTGCGCAACGAAAAGCGTATGTTGCAGGAAGCTGTCGATGCACTGCTCGACAACGGTCGTCGTGGCCGCGCTATCACTGGTTCGAACAAGCGTCCTCTGAAATCCCTGGCTGACATGATCAAGGGTAAGCAGGGTCGTTTCCGTCAGAACTTGCTCGGTAAGCGTGTTGACTATTCCGGTCGTTCGGTAATTACCGTAGGTCCGACCCTGCGTCTGCATCAGTGCGGTCTGCCGAAGAAAATGGCCCTCGAGCTGTTCAAGCCGTTCATTTTCGGCAAGCTGGAAATGCGTGGTCTTGCTACCACCATCAAAGCTGCCAAGAAGATGGTCGAGCGCGAGCTGCCGGAAGTCTGGGACGTTCTCGCTGAAGTAATTCGCGAACACCCGGTTCTCCTCAACCGTGCACCGACCCTTCACCGTCTGGGTATCCAGGCGTTTGAACCAGTACTGATCGAAGGCAAGGCTATCCAGCTGCACCCTCTGGTCTGTGCTGCGTACAACGCCGACTTCGACGGCGACCAAATGGCCGTGCACGTACCGCTGACACTGGAAGCCCAGTTGGAAGCGCGTGCGTTGATGATGTCGACCAACAACATTCTGTCGCCAGCCAACGGTGAGCCAATCATCGTTCCTTCGCAGGACGTTGTATTGGGTCTGTACTACATGACTCGTGAAGCGATCAACGCCAAGGGCGAAGGTCGTGTGTTCGCGGATCTGCAGGAAGTTGACCGTGTGTTCCGTGCCGGCGAAGCCGCACTGCACGCCAAAGTCAAAGTCCGCATCCACGAAACCGTGAACGATCGTGACGGTGGCAGCGTCAAGAACACCCGTATCGTCGACACAACCGTCGGTCGTGCGCTGTTGTTCCAGGTTGTTCCACCTGGCCTGTCGTACGACGTCGTCAACCAGCCGATGAAGAAAAAGGCGATCTCCAAGCTGATCAACCAGTGCTACCGCGTGGTTGGTTTGAAAGAGACCGTGATCTTCGCTGACCAGTTGATGTACACCGGTTTTGCTTATTCGACCATCTCCGGCGTTTCCATCGGTGTTAACGACTTTGTTATCCCGGACGAGAAAGCCCGCATCATCAATGCTGCAACTGATGAAGTGAAAGAGATCGAAAGTCAGTACGCCTCAGGCCTGGTAACTCAGGGCGAGAAGTACAACAAAGTGATCGACCTTTGGTCCAAGGCGAACGACGAAGTTTCCAAGGCGATGATGGCCAACCTCTCGAAAGAGAAAGTCATCGACCGTCATGGCGTCGAAGTCGACCAAGAGTCCTTTAACTCGATGTACATGATGGCCGACTCGGGCGCACGGGGTTCTGCTGCGCAGATCCGTCAGCTCGCCGGTATGCGCGGCCTGATGGCCAAGCCGGACGGTTCCATCATCGAAACGCCGATTACTGCGAACTTCCGTGAAGGTTTGAGCGTACTTCAGTACTTCATCTCCACTCACGGTGCTCGTAAAGGTTTGGCGGATACCGCATTGAAAACTGCGAACTCCGGTTACCTGACTCGTCGTCTTGTAGACGTGGCGCAGGATCTGGTCGTGACCGAGATCGATTGCGGCACCGAACACGGCCTGGTAATGACTCCGCACATTGAAGGCGGTGACGTTGTTGAACCGTTGGGTGAGCGCGTACTGGGTCGTGTCATCGCTCGTGACGTGTTCAAGCCGGGTACCGAGGAAGTTATTGTTCCTGGTGGCACTCTGGTGGACGAGAAGTGGGTCGAGTTCATCGAGCTGAACAGCATTGATGAAGTGATCGTGCGTTCGCCGATCAGCTGCGAAACCCGCTACGGCATTTGCGCCAAGTGCTACGGCCGTGACTTGGCTCGTGGTCACCAGGTGAACATCGGTGAAGCGGTCGGCGTTATCGCTGCCCAGTCCATCGGTGAGCCGGGTACCCAGCTGACCATGCGTACGTTCCACATCGGTGGTGCGGCAAGCCGGACCTCCGCAGCCGACAGCGTTCAGGTGAAGAATGGCGGTACCGTCCGCCTGCATAACCTGAAGCACGTTGAGCGAGTGGATGGTTGCCTGGTTGCTGTGTCTCGTTCCGGTGAGCTGGCAATCGCTGATGACTTCGGTCGTGAGCGTGAGCGTTACAAGCTGCCGTACGGTGCTGTGATTTCGGTTAAAGAAGGTGACAAGGTCGACGCTGGCGCAATCGTGGCCAAGTGGGATCCGCACACTCACCCAATCGTTACCGAAATGAAAGGTACCGTGACCTACGTGGGCATGGAAGAAGGCATCACGATCAAGCGTCAGACTGACGAATTGACCGGTATGACCAACATTGAAGTACTCGACGCCAAAGACCGTCCAGCTGCCGGTAAAGATATCCGTCCTGCTGTGAAGATGGTTGATGACAACGGCAAGGATCTCTTGCTGCCGGGTACTGACGTAATTGCTCAGTACTTCCTGCCTGCCAACGCCCTGGTTGGTGTAGCGGACGGCGCGAAGATTGCGATCGGTGATGTTATCGCTCGTATCCCGCAAGAGACTTCGAAGACCCGTGACATCACCGGTGGTCTGCCACGTGTTGCCGACTTGTTCGAAGCGCGTCGTCCGAAAGAAGCCTCGATTCTGGCTGAAGTCAGCGGCACCATCGCGTTCGGTAAAGAGACCAAAGGCAAGCGCCGTCTGGTCATCACTCCGAACGACGGTACTGATCCGTACGAAGAGCTGATTCCGAAGTGGCGTCACCTGAACGTCTTCGAAGGCGAACAGGTAAACCGCGGCGAAGTTATCTCCGACGGTCCGAGCGATCCACACGACATCCTGCGTCTGCTGGGTGTGAGTGCGCTGGCCAAGTACATCGTGAACGAGATCCAGGACGTTTATCGTCTGCAAGGCGTGAAGATCAACGACAAGCACATCGAGACCATCCTGCGTCAGATGCTGCGTAAAGTTGAAATTGCTGAATCCGGCGACTCGACTTTCATCAAGGGCGACCAGATGGAGTTAACTCACGTTCTGGTAGAGAACGAGCGTCTGGCTGGCGACGAGAAATTCGTTTCCAAGTTCACCCGCGTGCTGTTGGGTATCACCAAGGCGTCCTTGTCCACCGAATCGTTCATCTCGGCGGCTTCCTTCCAGGAAACCACTCGAGTGCTGACCGAAGCGGCGGTAACCGGCAAGCGGGATTACCTGCGCGGCCTGAAAGAAAACGTGGTTGTGGGTCGTTTGATCCCTGCCGGTACCGGTTTGGCTTATCACAGCGAACGTAAGCGTCGTCGTGAAGCAGACAAGCCGCTGCGCGTAAGCGCCAGTGAAGTGGAAGCTGCACTGACCGAAGCGCTGAACTCAAGCGGTAACTGAGTTCTGCACTAAATGAGCGTAAGGCCCTGGCCGCTCCGTTCATCGAATCGAGACAATTTGTCGAGGTTGGATGAGAGGAGACGTCGGGGCCTTGCCTTGACTGGGGGCAAGATCCTCTTTAGACTCTTGTACCCCTAAATTTGGCGGGAATTCGTTCCTGCCATTTTGCTTTTCTTGCAAGACAATAGCGTCGCAAGACAACAGTGGAGCTAGTAGATGGCAACTATCAACCAGCTGGTACGTCAGCCGCGTAAGCGTATCGTCGAGAAATCCGACGTGCCTGCGCTGCAGAACTGCCCGCAACGTCGTGGCGTATGCACCCGTGTGTATACCACCACGCCGAAAAAACCTAACTCGGCACTGCGTAAAGTATGCCGTGTTCGCCTGACCAACGGTTTCGAGGTTTCCTCGTACATCGGCGGTGAAGGCCACAACCTGCAAGAGCACAGCGTGGTACTGATCCGCGGCGGTCGTGTAAAAGACTTGCCAGGTGTTCGTTACCACACCGTTCGCGGTTCTTTGGATACTTCCGGCGTTAAAGGTCGTAACCAGGGTCGTTCGAAGTACGGTACCAAGAAGCCTAAGTAGTAGCGGCTTTTTGTAAAAACTGAATCATCTATTTTTCTGAGTCGATAAGAGTAAGGTCGGAGGCGTCCCGCAAGGGCACCGATTCCGAGCGAACCTGAAGACCGTTTGAGGGCTTATCCATGCCAAGAAGACGCGTAGCAGCCAAGCGCGAAGTGCTTGACGATCCAAAATACGGAAGCCAAATTCTGGCCAAGTTCATGAACCACGTGATGGAAAGCGGCAAGAAAGCCGTTGCCGAGCGTATCGTTTATGGCGCGCTGGAAAAGGTTAAAGAACGCAAGAACAGCGACCCCCTGGAAATCTTCGAGAAAGCTCTCGACGCCATCGCTCCGCTGGTCGAAGTAAAGTCGCGCCGTGTAGGCGGTGCTACTTACCAGGTTCCGGTTGAAGTTCGTCCGTCCCGTCGTAACGCCCTGGCAATGCGCTGGTTGGTAGACTTCGCCCGTAAGCGCGGCGAGAAGTCTATGGCCCTGCGTTTGGCTGGCGAACTGTTGGACGCTGCTGAAGGTAAAGGTGCTGCAGTTAAGAAGCGTGAAGACGTGCACCGTATGGCTGAAGCCAACAAAGCTTTCTCGCACTACCGCTTCTAATTTTAGCGTCACTAATTTTGCGAGGGCTTTATGGCTCGTACAACACCGATTAATCGCTACCGTAACATTGGTATCGTTGCTCACGTGGATGCTGGTAAAACCACCACCACCGAGCGCGTCCTTTTTTACACTGGCAAAAGTCACAAAATGGGCGAGGTGCATGACGGCGCCGCGACCACAGACTGGATGGTTCAGGAGCAGGAGCGTGGTATTACCATTACTTCTGCTGCCATTACCGCCTTCTGGCAGGGTTCCGAGAAGCAGCACAAGGACCAATACCGCTTTAACGTCATCGACACCCCGGGCCACGTTGACTTCACTATTGAAGTTGAGCGTTCCCTGCGTGTTCTCGACGGCGCGGTCGTTGTGTTCTGCGGCACCTCGGGTGTTGAGCCTCAGTCGGAAACCGTATGGCGTCAAGCCAACAAATACGGCGTTCCACGTCTTGTTTACGTAAACAAGATGGACCGTGCTGGTGCGAACTTCCTGCGCGTGATCGGTCAGATCAAGCAGCGTTTGGGTCACACTCCGGTTCCAATCCAGTTGGCTATCGGTTCCGAAGACAACTTCCAGGGTCAGATCGATCTGATGGCCATGGAAGCTGTTTACTGGAATGACTCCGACAAAGGCATGGTCCCAGTTCGCAAGCCTATCCCTGCTGAATTGCAGGAACTGGCTGACGAGTGGCGCGGTAACATGGTTGAGGCTGCGGCTGAAGCCAGCGAAGAGCTGATGAACAAGTACCTCGAAGGTGAAGAACTCACCAACGCGGAAATCAAGGCCGCACTGCGTCAGCGTACTATCGCTGGCGAAATCGTCCTGGCTGTTTGCGGTTCTTCCTTCAAGAACAAGGGTGTTCCCCTGGTTCTCGACGCCGTTATCGATTACCTGCCTGCACCAACTGACATTCCTGCCATCAAGGGTTCTGACCCGGATGACGAGGAAAAGCAGATGGAGCGTCATGCAGATGATAGCGAGCCGTTCTCGGCTCTGGCTTTCAAAATCGCTACCGACCCATTCGTGGGTACATTGACCTTTGTTCGAGTTTACTCGGGCGTGTTGGCCTCCGGCGACGGCGTGATCAACTCGGTCAAAGGCAAGAAAGAGCGCGTGGGTCGTATGGTGCAAATGCACGCAAACGCCCGTGAAGAAATCAAGGAAGTACGCGCTGGTGACATCGCGGCCTTGATCGGCATGAAGGACGTCACCACTGGCGAAACCTTGTGCAGCGCTGACAAGCCAATCATCCTGGTTCGTATGGACTTCCCGGAGCCGGTTATCTCGGTTGCCGTTGAGCCTAAGACCAAGGACGACCAGGAAAAAATGGGTATCGCTCTGGGCAAACTTGCTCAGGAAGATCCATCTTTCCGCGTCAAGACTGATGAAGAGACGGGTCAAACGATCATCTCTGGCATGGGCGAGTTGCACCTGGACATCCTGGTTGACCGGATGCGCCGTGAGTTCAACGTCGAAGCCAACATCGGTAAGCCTCAGGTTTCCTATCGTGAGCGCATCACGAAGAACTGTGAAATCGAAGGCAAGTTCGTTCGTCAGTCCGGCGGTCGTGGTCAGTTCGGCCACTGCTGGATCCGTTTTGCTCCTGCTGACGAAGGTCAGGAAGGTCTGCAATTCGTGAACGAAGTAGTGGGTGGTGTGGTTCCTAAGGAATACATCCCGGCTATCCAGAAGGGTATCGAAGAGCAGATGAAGAACGGCGTTGTTGCCGGCTATCCGCTGATCGGCCTGAAGGCTACTGTGTTTGATGGTTCCTACCACGACGTCGACTCCAACGAGATGGCGTTTAAGGTGGCTGCATCCATGGCGACCAAGCAGCTGGCCCAGAAGGGCGGTGGTGAGTTGCTTGAGCCGATCATGGCGGTAGAGGTTGTTACACCTGAAGACTATATGGGTGACGTGATGGGCGACCTTAACCGTCGTCGCGGCATGATTCTGGGTATGGAAGATACGGTTTCCGGCAAAGTGATTCGTGCCGAGGTTCCGTTGGGTGAGATGTTCGGTTACGCAACCGACGTTCGCTCCATGTCCCAAGGTCGCGCTAGCTACTCTATGGAATTCAAAAAATACAATACGGCTCCGTCGCACATCGTCGAAACCGTTACCAAAAAACAAGGCTGATTCAGCCCCTTTAGGCTAGGAGTTAATTGTCGTGGCTAAAGAAAAATTTGACCGTACCCTCCCGCACGTCAACGTTGGCACCATCGGTCACGTCGACCACGGTAAAACCACGCTGACCGCTGCTCTCACTCGCGTCTGCTCCGAAGTTTTCGGTTCGGCCGTTGTTGCTTTCGACAAAATCGACAGCGCTCCGGAAGAGAAGGCTCGTGGTATCACCATCAACACCGCTCACGTTGAATACAACTCGCTGATCCGTCACTACGCTCACGTTGACTGCCCAGGTCACGCTGACTATGTGAAGAACATGATCACCGGTGCTGCTCAAATGGACGGCGCTATTCTGGTTTGTTCGGCCGCTGATGGTCCGATGCCGCAAACCCGTGAGCACATCCTGCTGTCCCGTCAGGTTGGCGTTCCGTACATCGTTGTCTTCCTGAACAAGGCTGACATGGTAGACGACGCTGAGCTGCTGGAACTGGTTGAGATGGAAGTGCGCGATCTGCTGAGCACTTACGACTTCCCAGGTGACGACACTCCGATCATCATCGGTTCGGCTCTGATGGCTCTGAACGGCCAAGACGACAACGAAATGGGCACCACTGCCGTTCGTAAACTGGTTGAGACTCTGGACAGCTACATTCCAGATCCAGTCCGTGTTATCGACAAGCCGTTCCTGATGCCAATCGAAGACGTATTCTCGATCTCCGGTCGCGGTACTGTTGTTACCGGTCGTATCGAGCGCGGTATCGTCAAGGTTCAGGATCCACTGGAAATCGTTGGTCTGCGTGACACTACCGTGACCACCTGCACCGGTGTTGAAATGTTCCGTAAGCTGCTCGACGAAGGTCGTGCTGGCGAGAACTGCGGCGTGCTGCTGCGCGGCACCAAGCGTGACGACGTTGAGCGTGGCCAGGTTCTGGTCAAGCCAGGTTCGGTCAAGCCGCACACTACCTTCGAAGCTGAAGTGTACGTGTTGAGCAAAGAAGAAGGCGGTCGTCACACTCCGTTCTTCAAAGGCTACCGTCCACAGTTCTACTTCCGGACCACTGACGTGACCGGTAACTGCGAACTGCCGGAAGGCGTTGAAATGGTAATGCCAGGCGACAACATCAAAATGGTTGTCACCCTGATCAAAACCATCGCAATGGAAGACGGTCTGCGTTTCGCTATTCGTGAAGGCGGTCGTACCGTCGGCGCTGGCGTCGTAGCCAAAATCATCGCTTAATAAGTGATGGTCTGAAAAAGCCCCCGCTTAGCGGGGGCTTTTTTATTGGGTTGACACCTATATGGGGCGTCTATAGAATTGCGCCTCCTTTTAACGGGCGTATTGCGCTCGGTGGGAATAGCAGCCGGAGTCTGAAATCCAATGCAAAATCAGCAAATCCGTATCAGGTTGAAGGCTTTTGACCATCGCCTGATCGACCAATCCACCCAGGAAATCGTGGAAACCGCGAAACGTACTGGTGCTCAAGTGCGTGGTCCAATTCCACTGCCTACCCGTAAAGAGCGGTTCACCGTTCTGGTCTCCCCGCACGTCAACAAAGACGCGCGTGACCAGTACGAGATCCGTACTCATAAGCGCGTTCTGGACATCGTCCAGCCAACGGATAAAACCGTTGATGCTCTTATGAAGCTTGATCTTGCGGCCGGTGTGGAAGTACAGATCAGCCTCGGCTAAGACTCGGTCTTAGTCGTGTAACGCTCTGAAATGGGCGGCCATAGCGGGTGAAAGCCCCGTACACTCATGAGGTTTACAACATGACTATTGGTGTAGTCGGTCGTAAATGCGGTATGACCCGTATTTTCACCGAAGAAGGTGTCTCCATTCCGGTCACGGTCATTGAGATCGAGCCGAATCGCGTCACCCAGTTCAAAACTGAAGAGACCGATGGCTATCGTGCAGTGCAAGTCACTGTAGGCGAGCGTCGTGCTTCGCGTGTTACAGCTGCTCAGGCTGGCCACTTCGCTAAGGCGAACGTTGCCGCTGGTCGTACCGTAATGGAATTCCGCCTTGAAGAAGGCGAGTACCAGGCCGGCGATCTGATCAACGCTGAAATCTTCGCCGCTGGTCAACTGGTTGATGTAACCGGTCAGTCCAAGGGTAAAGGCTTCCAGGGTACGATCAAGCGTTGGAACTTCCGCGGGCAAGATAATACCCACGGTAACTCCGTGTCCCACCGCGTTCCAGGCTCTATCGGCCAGTGCCAGACTCCTGGTCGTGTATTCAAGGGCAAAAAAATGTCCGGTCATATGGGCGCTGAGCGCGTGACCGTGCAGTCTCTTGAAGTAGTGCGCGTGGACGCTGAACGCAATCTGTTGTTGGTCAAGGGTGCTGTTCCTGGCGCTACTGGCGGCAACTTGGTTGTACGTCCAGCAGCCAAGGCTCGCGGTTAAGGGGAAGCTGACATGCAATTAAATGTAAATGACGCTCAAGCGATCGAAGTTTCCGAACTGACATTTGGCGGCGAATTCAACGAGACGCTGGTTCACCAAGCAGTCGTGGCCTACATGGCCGGCGGCCGTCAAGGTAGCAAGCAGCAAAAGACCCGTTCCGACGTTCGTGGTGGCGGTAAGCGCCCTTGGCGTCAGAAAGGTACTGGCCGTGCTCGTGCCGGTACTATCCGTAGCCCAATCTGGCGTGGCGGCGGTACCACTTTCGCAGCTCGTCCTCAGGATCACACCCAGAAGCTGAACAAGAAGATGTATCGCGCAGCAATGCGTTCCATCCTTGCTGAGCTGGTGCGTACTGATCGTCTGGTTGTGGTTCAGGACTTCGCTGTTGATGCACCGAAGACCAAAGATCTGCTGAACAAACTGACTGGCATGGGCCTGACTGACGTCTTGATCGTGTCTGAAGTTGTTGATCAGAACCTGTACCTGGCTGCTCGCAACCTGCCACACGTCGATGTACGTGACGTGCAAGGTTCCGATCCAGTTAGTCTGATCGCATACGACAAGGTGTTGATCACCGTGTCGGCCGTGAAGAAATTCGAGGAGCTGCTGGGATGAACCAGGAACGCGTATTTAAAGTTCTGCTCGGCCCGCACGTTTCCGAGAAGGCTACGGTTCTGGCTGACAAAAAAGGCCAGTTCGTTTTCAAGGTTGCAACTGACGCAACCAAGCTGGAAATCAAGAAGGCCGTCGAAAGCCTGTTCAGCGTGAAAGTAGAGCGTGTTACTACCCTGAATGTTCTGGGTAAGAGCAAGCGCACTGCTCGCGGTCTGGGCAAGCGTAATGACTGGAAGAAGGCGGTTATCTCCCTTCAGCCAGGCCAAGATCTCGATTTCAGCAGCAGTGCTGAGTAAGGAAGGGGTGCATCATGGCAATCGTTAAATGCAAACCGACTTCCCCTGGCCGCCGTCATGTGGTCAAGGTGGTCAACCAGGAGCTGCATAAAGGCGCTCCTCACGCACCGCTGCTCGAGAAGAAATCGAAGTCTGGTGGTCGTAACAACAATGGTCGCATTACCACTCGTCACATCGGTGGTGGCCATAAGCAGCATTATCGTCTGGTCGATTTCCGTCGCAACGACAAAGATGGCATCCCGGCCACTGTCGAGCGTATCGAATACGATCCAAACCGTACTGCTCACATCGCTCTTATGTTGTACGCAGACGGCGAACGCCGTTACATCATCGCCCCTAAAGGCGTGAACGCTGGCGACCAGCTGATTTCGGGTGCTTTGGCTCCGATCAAGCCGGGCAACCAGTTGCAACTGCGCAGCATTCCAGTTGGTAGTACCGTACACGGCATCGAATTGAAGCCAGGTAAAGGCGCACAAATCGCTCGTTCCGCTGGTGCTTCGGCTCAGCTGATCGCTCGTGAAGGTGTCTACGTGACCCTGCGTCTGCGTTCTGGTGAGATGCGTAAAGTGCTGGCTGAATGCCGCGCGACCCTGGGTGAAGTCTCGAACTCCGAGCACAGCCTGCGTTCGCTGGGTAAAGCTGGTGCCAAACGCTGGCGTGGCGTTCGCCCAACCGTTCGTGGTGTTGCCATGAACCCGGTTGACCACCCACATGGTGGTGGTGAAGGTCGTACCTCTGGTGGTCGTCATCCGGTATCGCCATGGGGCTTCCCGACTAAGGGCGCGAAGACTCGTGGTAATAAGCGTACCGACAAAATGATCGTCCGTCGTCGCAAGTAAATAGAGGGATACGACAGTGCCACGTTCTCTGAAAAAAGGTCCTTTTATTGATCTTCACCTACTGAAGAAGATCGAAGTGGCGGCGGAAAAGAACGATCGCAAACCAGTTAAAACCTGGTCGCGTCGTTCGATGATCCTGCCACAAATGGTCGGTCTGACCATTGCAGTGCATAACGGTCGTCAACATGTCCCAGTTCTCGTGAACGAAGACATGGTCGGCCACAAACTAGGCGAGTTTGCCGGTACCCGCACATATCGTGGGCACGTGGCAGACAAGAAAGCCAAGCGTTAAGGGGTAAGGAACGATGGAAGTAGCCGCTAAGTTGTCGGGCGCTCGAATCTCCGCCCAGAAAGCCCGCTTGGTCGCCGACCAGATCCGCGGGAAGAAGGTGGGCGAAGCGCTCAACCTGTTGGCTTTCAGCAGTAAGAAAGCCGCCGAGATCATGAAGAAAGTGCTGGAGTCGGCCGTAGCCAACGCCGAGCATAACGAAGGCGCAGACGTTGATGACCTTAAAGTCAGCACCGTTTTCGTCAACGAAGGGCGTTCGCTGAAGCGAATCATGCCACGTGCCAAAGGCCGTGCTGATCGCATCGTCAAGCGGTCTTGCCATATCACTGTCAAGGTTGCTGACAAGTAACGGAGTCGAAGAGATGGGTCAGAAAGTACATCCCATTGGCATTCGCCTGGGAATCGTCAAGGAGCACACCTCCGTCTGGTACGCAGACGGTCGGACTTATGCGGACTATTTGTTCGCTGATCTGAAAGTGCGTGAGTATCTCCAAGACAAACTAAAAAGCGCGTCCGTAAGCCGTATCGATATCCATCGTCCGGCTCAAACAGCACGTATCACCATCCACACCGCTCGTCCGGGTATCGTTATCGGGAAGAAAGGTGAAGATGTTGAGAAACTGCGTCAGGACCTGACCAAACAAATGGGTGTGCCTGTGCACATCAATATCGAAGAAATCCGCAAGCCGGAACTCGACGGTATGTTGGTTGCGCAGAGCGTAGCTCAGCAGCTGGAGCGTCGCGTAATGTTCCGTCGCGCTATGAAGCGCGCTGTACAGAACGCCATGCGCATTGGTGCCAAAGGCATCAAAATCCAAGTGAGCGGTCGTCTCGGCGGTGCTGAAATCGCACGTACTGAATGGTATCGCGAAGGTCGTGTGCCTCTGCACACCCTGCGTGCCGACATCGACTATGCCAACTACGAAGCTCACACCACTTATGGTGTGATCGGTGTAAAGGTTTGGATCTTCAAAGGCGAAGTAATTGGTGGTCGCCAAGAAGAGCTGAAACCACAAGCACCAGCGCCTCGTAAAAAAGCTGCTAAGTAAGGGGTACGCCAAATGTTGCAACCAAAGCGTACGAAGTTCCGCAAGCAAATGACTGGTCACAACCGTGGCCTGGCATTGCGCGGTAGCAAAGTCAGCTTCGGCGAGTTCGCGCTGAAGTCTGTTGCTCGTGGTCGTCTCACCGCTCGTCAGATCGAGTCAGCGCGTCGTGCTCTGACCCGTCACGTAAAACGTGGCGGAAAGATCTGGATCCGTGTATTCCCGGACAAGCCTGTCACCAAAAAGCCACTCGAAGTTCGGATGGGTAAAGGTAAAGGTAGCGTGGAATACTGGGTTGCCCAGATTCAGCCAGGCAAAGTCCTGTATGAAATCGAGGGTGTTACTGAAGAGCTGGCGCGTGAGGCTTTTGCCTTGGCTGCTGCAAAGCTGCCGCTCGCCACCGCCTTTGTTAAACGGACGGTGATGTGATGAAAGCGAACGAACTTCGTGAAAAAGACGCGCCGCAGCTTAACGAGCAACTGCTCGGCCTGCTGCGCGACCAGTTCAATCTGCGTATGCAGAAAGCAACTGGCCAGTTGGGGCAGTCTCACCTGCTCCGGCAAGTTAAGCGTGACATCGCTCGCGTGAAGACTGTGCTCAAACAGCAGGCAGGTAAGTAATCATGGCTGAAGCCGAAAAAACCGTCCGTACGCTGACTGGCCGTGTTGTCAGCGACAAAATGGACAAGACCATCACCGTTCTGATCGAGCGTCGCGTAAAGCACCCGATCTACGGTAAATACGTTAAGCGTTCGACTAAGCTGCACGCGCACGACGAAACCAATCAGTGCCACATCGGCGACAAAGTCACTATTCGTGAAACTCGTCCTTTGGCCAAGACCAAGTCTTGGGCGCTGGTTGATGTTCTCGAACGCGCTGTGGAAGTCTAAGGACTAGGGGTCGGAGAAATTATATGATTCAGACTCAATCCATGCTCGATGTGGCCGATAACAGCGGCGCACGCCGCGTTATGTGCATCAAGGTGCTGGGTGGCTCCCATCGTCGTTACGCTGGTATCGGTGACATCATCAAAGTTACCGTGAAGGAAGCAATTCCTCGCGGTAAAGTGAAAAAAGGCCAAGTGATGACTGCTGTTGTAGTCCGCACTCGTCACGGCGTACGTCGTGCTGATGGCTCCATTATCCGCTTTGATGGCAACGCTGCTGTTCTTCTGAACAACAAGCAAGAGCCGATCGGCACCCGTATCTTTGGGCCAGTGACCCGTGAACTTCGTACTGAGAAGTTCATGAAGATCGTCTCGCTCGCCCCAGAAGTGCTGTAAGGAGATCCGACATGCAAAAGATTCGTCGTGACGACGAGATCATCGTGATCGCCGGCAAAGACAAAGGTAAGCGCGGTAAGGTGCTTAAGGTTCTCGCTAACAACCGTCTGGTTATTGGTGGTCTGAACCTGGTTAAGCGTCATACCAAGCCTAACCCGATGTCGGGCGTACAAGGCGGTATCGTCGAAAAAGAAGCTCCACTGGACGCTTCTAACGTCGCCATTTTCAACGGCGAAACCAACAAGGCTGATCGCGTTGGTTTTAAAGTAGAAGACGGCAAGAAAATTCGTGTCTTCAAGTCGACCCAAAAAGCGGTTGATGCTTGAACACTGCTAGGTAGAAGACCATGGCACGACTAAAAGAGATTTACTGGAAGGAAATCGCACCGAAACTTAAGGAAGAACTTAAGCTTTCGAACGTGATGGAAGTTCCACGCGTTACCAAAATCACCCTGAACATGGGTCTGGGCGAAGCGGTCGGTGACAAGAAAGTCATCGAGCACGCTGTTGCCGACCTGGAAAAGATCACCGGTCAGAAAGTCATCGTGACTTACGCTCGGAAATCCATCGCTGGCTTTAAAGTCCGTGAAGGTTGGCCGATCGGCGTCAAGGTGACCCTGCGCCGTGAGCGTATGTATGAATTCCTGGATCGTCTGCTGTCGATCTCCCTGCCTCGGGTTCGCGACTTCCGCGGCCTGAATGCCAAGTCCTTCGATGGTCGTGGTAACTACAGCATGGGCGTTAAAGAGCAGATCATCTTCCCGGAAATCGACTACGACAAGATCGATGCTCTCCGCGGTCTGGACATTACCCTGACCACCACTGCCAAGAACGATGATGAAGGTCGCGCCTTGTTGCGTGCTTTCAAATTCCCGTTCCGCAACTGATTGGAGTAGGAAAATGGCCAAGACGAGCATGAAGAACCGTGAGCTGAAGCGTCAGCTCACTGTTGCCAAGTACGCCAAAAAGCGTGCAGCACTGAAAGCTATCATCGTGGATCTGAACGCAAGTCCAGAAGCGCGTTGGGAAGCAACAGTTGCTCTGCAGAAGCAGCCACGTGACGCAAGCGCTTCGCGCATGCGTAACCGCTGCCGCTTGACCGGTCGTCCGCACGGCGTTTACCGCAAGTTCGGCCTCGGCCGTAACATGCTGCGTCAAGCAGCAATGCGTGGCGACGTACCGGGTCTGGTTAAAGCCAGCTGGTAAGTAGCATCTCAAAGTCTCGGTGGAAGGGTTCGCAAGATCCTGACCGCCGGTGACCTTGAACTTGAATCAAGCCCCTTTTGGGGCTTGATTCATTTGTGGGGTGTGTCTAGAATACCCGGCTCGCCTGAGCCCGTGCTTTTTTCGCATGGATGTACTCGGCGACACGTAGTAGCCGTAAGGCTAATTTTTTTGTATTAGGAGCGTCTAGCCCATGAGTATGCAGGACCCGTTAGCGGACATGCTAACTCGTATCCGTAATGCCCAGATGGCTGAAAAGTCCGTCGTAAGCATGCCATCTTCTACTTTGAAGGTAGCTGTTGCCAAAGTCCTGAAGGACGAGGGTTACATTGCGGGTTATCAGATCAGCAGCGAAATCAAACCACTGCTGTCCATCGAGCTGAAGTACTTCGAAGGCCGTCCGGTCATCGAGGAAGTGAAGCGCGTTAGCCGTCCAGGCCTGCGTCAGTACAAGTCCGTCGATGATCTGCCAAAAGTTCGTGGCGGTCTCGGTGTGTCTATCGTCTCCACCAACAAAGGTGTGATGACGGATCGTGCTGCGCGCGCTGCCGGTGTCGGCGGCGAAGTTCTTTGCACTGTGTTCTAAGGGGGGATAAGCATGTCACGCGTCGCTAAGAACCCCGTTAAGCTGCCAGCCGGTGTCGAAGTCAAATTCGCAGGTCAACAGCTTT
Source organism: Pseudomonas sp. TMB3-21 (assembly GCF_054898145.1). Lineage (NCBI taxonomy): Bacteria > Pseudomonadati > Pseudomonadota > Gammaproteobacteria > Pseudomonadales > Pseudomonadaceae > Pseudomonas > Pseudomonas sp. TMB3-21. Next base: position 2,209,031 of record NZ_CM142718.1, read on the forward strand.
CGGTGAAGGGTGCCAAGGGCACTCTCGAACTGAACATCCATTCGTCCGTTGAGATTGTTGAAGAAGCTGGTGAGCTGCGTTTCGCTGCTCGCAATGGCGATCAACAAACTCGCGCAATGGCTGGTACCACTCGTGCGTTGGTAAACAACATGGTCCAAGGCGTAAGCCAAGGCTTCGAGCGCAAGCTCCAGCTGGTCGGTGTTGGTTACAAAGCGCAAGCAAAAGGCACAGTGCTGAACCTGGCTCTTGGCTTCTCGCACCCAGTGGATTATGAACTGCCGGAAGGCATCACCGCTGAGACTCCTAGCCAGACCGATATCCTGATCAAGGGCATCGACAAGCAGCTGGTAGGTCAAGTGGCCGCCGAGATCCGCGACTTCCGTCCACCAGAGCCGTACAAAGGCAAAGGTGTGCGCTACGCGGACGAAGTCGTCCGTCGTAAAGAAGCCAAGAAGAAGTAGGGCATAGCAAATGACCGACAAAAAAGTTACTCGACTGCGTCGCGCTCGCAAAGCACGCCTGAAAATGCACGAACTCGAAGTCGTGCGTCTCTGCGTGTTCCGCTCGTCGCAGCACATCTACGCCCAGGTCATTTCGGCCGACGGCGCCAAAGTTCTGGCTTCTGCCTCGACTTTGGATAAAGAACTGCGTGATGGTGCCACTGGCAACATCGACGCGGCCACTAAAGTTGGCCAGCTGGTCGCTACGCGTGCTAAGGCCGCTGGCGTCTCGCAAGTGGCTTTCGACCGCTCTGGCTTCAAGTACCACGGCCGCGTTAAAGCGCTGGCTGATGCTGCTCGTGAAGCTGGGCTGGAGTTCTAAGTTATGTCAAATAACGACCAAAAGCGCGACGAAGGCTACATTGAGAAGCTGGTTCAAGTTAACCGCGTAGCCAAAACCGTTAAAGGCGGCCGTATCTTCACTTTCACCGCGTTGACCGTGGTTGGTGATGGTAAAGGGCGCGTTGGCTTCGGCCGTGGCAAGTCGCGTGAAGTGCCTGCTGCGATCCAGAAGGCAATGGAAGCTGCTCGCCGCAACATGATCCAAGTTGACCTGAACGGCACCACTCTGCAGTACGCAATGAAGTCCGCTCATGGCGCTTCGAAGGTGTACATGCAGCCTGCTTCTGAAGGTACCGGTATCATCGCTGGCGGCGCTATGCGTGCTGTCCTCGAAGTTGCTGGCGTTCAGAACGTTCTGGCCAAGTGCTACGGCTCGACTAACCCGGTAAACGTGGTTCACGCCACTTTCAAGGGTTTGAAGGCTATGCAGTCTCCTGAATCCATTGCCGCCAAGCGTGGCAAAAGCGTCAAGGAGATCTTCTGATCATGGCTACCGTTAAAGTAACGCTGATCAAAAGCATGACCGGCCGTATCCCTAACCACAAATTGTGCGTTAAGGGTCTGGGTCTGCGTCGCATCGGTCACACTGTAGAAGTAGTTGATACTCCCGAGAATCGCGGGATGATCAACAAGGCTTACTACATGCTGCGTGTCGAGGGTTAATCGATGAAACTCAATGATCTGAGTCCAGCGCCGGGTTCCCGTCGCGAAAAGCATCGTCCGGGCCGTGGTATCGGTAGTGGTTTGGGCAAGACCGGTGGCCGTGGCCACAAAGGTCAGTCCTCCCGCTCCGGTGGCACCATTGCTCCAGGCTTTGAAGGCGGCCAACAGCCGCTGCATCGTCGTCTGCCGAAGTTCGGTTTCGTTTCCCTGAAAGCCATGGATCGCGCAGAAGTGCGTTTGTCCGAGCTGGCTAAAGTGGAAGGCGATATCGTAACCGTGCAGTCCCTGAAAGATGCCAACGTGATCAACGTCAACGTACAGCGTGTGAAAATCATGCTGTCCGGCGAAGTTACTCGCGCTGTTACCATCGGAAAGGGAATCGGCGCCACCAAAGGTGCGCGTTCGGCTATCGAAGCAGCTGGCGGCAAGTTCGAGGAATAAATGGCTAAGCAAGGTGCTCTCTCTGCGCTCGGCAAAGGCGGTATGTCTGAACTCTGGGCTCGTCTGCGTTTTCTGTTCCTGGCGATTATCGTCTACCGAATAGGCGCACACATCCCGGTTCCAGGTATCAACCCGGACCGACTCGCGGACCTGTTTCGACAGAATGAGGGGACCATTCTTAGCTTGTTCAACATGTTTTCCGGCGGCGCGCTGGAACGGATGAGCATCTTTGCACTGGGGATCATGCCGTACATTTCGGCATCGATCATCATGCAGCTGATGACCGCCGTCAGCCCGCAGCTGGAACAGTTGAAGAAGGAAGGTGAATCTGGGCGTCGCAAGATTGCCCAGTACACCCGCTACGGCACTGTCGTTCTTGCTCTCGTTCAGGCTATTGGCATGTCCATTGGTCTTGCGGGGCAGGGCGTAGCGTTCACTGGTGACTTTGGCTTCCATTTCGTCGCGGTATCCACTTTTGTGGCTGGTGCGATGTTCATGATGTGGCTGGGTGAGCAGATTACTGAGCGTGGTGTTGGCAACGGTATCTCGATGTTGATTTTCGCAGGTATCGTCGCCGGTCTTCCGAGAGCGATCGGGCAGTCTTTCGAGTCTGCGCGTCAGGGTGACATCAACATTTTCGCCCTGGTTGCGATCGGTTTGCTGGCAGTAGCGATTATCGGTTTTGTGGTGTTCATTGAGCGTGGTCAGCGTCGTATTGCTGTTCACTACGCCAAGCGTCAGCAGGGCCGCAAGGTCTTTGCTGCGCAGACTAGCCACTTGCCGCTGAAGGTGAACATGGCCGGCGTTATTCCGGCCATTTTCGCGAGCAGCATTTTGCTGTTCCCGGCTTCGTTGGGTACCTGGTTTGGTCAGTCTGAAGGTATGGGCTGGCTGCAGGACATCTCGCAGTCGATCGCTCCTGGTCAGCCGTTGAATATTCTGCTGTTTAGTGCAGGGATTATTTTCTTCTGCTTCTTCTATACGGCGTTGATGTTCAATCCGAAAGACGTAGCGGAAAACCTGAAGAAGTCCGGTGCCTTTATTCCGGGCATCCGTCCAGGTGAGCAGTCAGCGCGCTACATTGATGGCGTTCTGACTCGTTTGACCCTGTTCGGTGCTCTATATATGACGGCCGTGTGCTTGTTGCCCCAGTTCCTGGTGGTAGCAGCAAACGTTCCGTTCTACCTTGGCGGGACCTCGTTGCTGATCGTCGTCGTGGTTGTGATGGACTTCATGTCCCAAGTACAATCGCACCTCGTTTCGCACCAGTACGAATCCCTGATGAAGAAAGCCAACCTGAAGGGTTACGGCAGCGGCATGTTGCGCTGAGTACCCATAAGGTTCGAGGAGTTGGTGATGAAAGTTCGTGCATCGGTGAAAAAGCTGTGCCGTAACTGCAAGATTATTCGCCGCGAAGGTGTTGTTCGAGTAATTTGCAGCGCGGAACCGCGTCACAAACAGCGCCAAGGCTGAGTGTGATTGTGCTTCAAGCCCGGCAGCTAGTGCGCTGCCGGGTTGATTATTTGTTATTACAGCGATATTATCTCGCGCCCTATTTCTTGGCTTCCGGGGCGTAGGTAGCTGTCAATTGGAGTCCCACTGAATGGCCCGTATTGCAGGCGTTAACATTCCAGATAACAAGCATACTGTTATCTCGCTGACCTACATCTATGGTGTTGGTCGCACTACTGCGCAGAAAATTTGCGCAGTGACTGGGGTAAACCCAGCCGCAAAGATCAAGGATCTGAGCGACGAGCAGATTGAACAGCTGCGTGGCGAAGTGGCGAAGTTCACCACTGAAGGTGACCTGCGTCGCGAAATCAACATGAAAATCAAGCGTTTGATGGACCTCGGTTGCTATCGCGGTCTGCGTCATCGTCGTGGTCTTCCAGTACGCGGTCAGCGTACCAAGACTAACGCGCGTACCCGTAAAGGTCCGCGTAAGCCGATCCGCAAGTAATCGCCCCAGCGAATCGACAGGAAATTAATCATGGCAAAACCTGCTGCTCGTCCTCGTAAAAAAGTTAAAAAGACAGTGGTTGATGGCATCGCCCACATCCATGCTTCTTTTAACAACACAATCGTGACCATTACCGACCGTCAAGGTAACGCGCTTTCTTGGGCTACCTCCGGTGGTTCGGGTTTCCGCGGTTCCCGCAAGTCCACCCCGTTTGCTGCTCAAGTAGCTGCTGAACGTGCTGGTCAAGCTGCGCTGGAATATGGCCTGAAAAACCTCGACGTTAACGTCAAGGGTCCAGGTCCAGGTCGTGAGTCTGCTGTCCGTGCATTGAACGGCTGTGGCTATAAGATCGCCAGCATCACCGACGTGACGCCAATCCCGCACAACGGGTGCCGTCCGCCGAAGAAGCGCCGCGTGTAATCCAGGAGATTGTAAAGAATGGCTCGTTACATTGGTCCAAAATGCAAACTCGCTCGTCGCGAAGGCACCGATCTCTTTCTGAAGAGCGGCGTGCGCGCGATCGAATCGAAGTGCAACATCGAAGCAGCACCTGGTATCCACGGCCAACGCCGCGGTCGCCAGTCCGATTACGGCACCCAACTGCGTGAAAAGCAGAAAGTCCGTCGTATCTACGGCGTTCTCGAGCGTCAATTCAGCGGCTACTACAAAGAAGCTGCTGGCAAGAAAGGTGCAACCGGTGAAAACCTGCTGCAGCTGCTCGAATGCCGTCTGGACAACGTTGTATACCGTATGGGCTTTGGTTCTACTCGTGCCGAATCCCGTCAGCTGGTATCGCACAAGTCCGTCAGCGTTAACGGTCAGACCGTAAACGTACCGTCCTACCAGGTTCGTGCTGGTGACGTGGTCGCGATTCGCGAGAAAGCAAAGAACCAACTTCGCATTGTCCAAGCTCTCGATCTGTGTGCCCAACGTGGCCGCGTAGAATGGGTAGAAGTAGACACTGAGAAGAAGTCGGGCGTTTTCAAGAACGTTCCTGCTCGCAGTGATCTGTCCGCCGACATCAACGAAAGCCTGATTGTCGAGCTCTACTCCAAGTAAGGGCTAGAAAATAGGTGCATCCATGCAGATTTCGGTAAATGAGTTCCTGACACCCCGCCATATTGATGTGCAGGTTGTCAGTCCAACCCGCGCCAAGATCACTCTCGAGCCTCTCGAGCGTGGTTTTGGCCACACCCTGGGCAACGCGCTGCGACGCATCCTGTTGTCCTCAATGCCCGGCTGTGCAGTGGTCGAGGCCGAGATTGACGGTGTACTCCATGAGTACAGCGCCATCGAAGGTGTACAGGAAGATGTAATTGAAATCCTGTTGAACCTTAAAGGTCTGGCTATCAAGCTGCACGGTCGTGACGAAGTTACGCTGACCTTGTCGAAGAAGGGTTCGGGGGTGGTTACCGCTGCCGATATTCAGCTGGATCATGATGTCGAGATCGTTAACCCCGATCACGTAATCGCTAACCTGGCGTCTAACGGCGCCCTGAACATGAAGCTCACCGTAGCTCGTGGTCGTGGTTATGAACCGGCCGACTCGCGTCAGAGCGATGAAGACGAAAGCCGCAGCATTGGTCGCTTGCAGCTTGACTCTTCGTTCAGCCCGGTTCGCCGTATCGCATACGTGGTGGAAAACGCCCGTGTCGAGCAGCGTACTAACCTGGATAAGCTGGTTATTGATCTGGAAACCAACGGTACTCTGGATCCTGAAGAGGCTATTCGCCGCGCTGCAACCATTCTGCAACAGCAGTTGGCTGCGTTCGTCGATCTCAAAGGTGACAGTGAGCCAGTGGTTGTCGAGCAGGAAGACGAGATCGATCCGATCCTGCTTCGCCCGGTTGACGATCTGGAACTGACTGTACGTTCGGCTAACTGCCTTAAGGCGGAAAACATCTACTACATCGGTGACCTGATTCAGCGTACCGAAGTAGAGCTGTTGAAGACTCCGAACCTTGGCAAGAAATCCTTGACTGAAATCAAGGACGTTCTGGCCTCCCGCGGTCTGTCCCTCGGCATGCGCCTCGACAACTGGCCGCCTGCAAGTCTTAAGAAGGACGACAAGGCGACTGCCTGATCGTCGTAATCACCGAACGTTGTGTTTGGTAAGGAATGAACCATGCGTCATCGTAAAAGTGGTCGTCACCTGAGCCGCACCAGCTCGCACCGCAAGGCCATGTTTCAAAACATGGCGGTGTCGCTGTTCGAGCACGAGCTGATCAAAACTACACTGCCGAAAGCTAAAGAACTGCGTCGCGTTGCTGAGCCGCTGATCACTTTGGCCAAGACAGACAGCCTGGCTAACCGCCGTTTGGCCTTCGACCGTACGCGTTCGAAAGCTATCGTTGGTAAGCTCTTCAACGACCTGGGCAAGCGTTACGCTACCCGTGAGGGTGGCTACCTGCGCATCCTCAAGTGCGGTTTCCGCACTGGCGACAACGCGCCTATGGCGTACGTCGAGTTGGTTGACCGTCCTGTCGGTGGTGAAGCTGTATCCGCTGAGTAAGACGTCAGTCTGAAAACATAAAACCGGGCCTAGTGCCCGGTTTTTTGTTGCCTGAAATAAACCTTCGTCCTGATTCAGGCGTTGGCAGGTCTACATTGTCGCGTTCGGAATGACCCCTCTATTAGTAATTATCTATTGATGTGCGCAAGTTAATGAATTTGTGTGTGGGCCGCTGATCGTTAACAATCCTCTCAAGCCGATAGACGGTAGCTAGAGACTGACAGAGGAAGAAATGCATGAGCCAGAATAAAACGCTGACCACCGCCAGTGGTGCACCTGTCGCAGATAATCAGAACTCTCGTTCCGCCGGCCCGCGCGGCCCATTATTGCTTGACGACTTCCACTTGCTCGAGAAGCTTGCGCATTTCAATCGCGAGAACATCCCTGAGCGTCGAGTGCACGCCAAGGGCTCGGGCGCATACGGAACATTCACTGTTACACGGGATATCAGCCAATACACCAGCGCAAAACTGTTCGAAGCCATCGGCAAACAAACCCCGACCTTCCTCAGATTTTCCACCGTGGGCGGTGAGCGTGGTTCGGCTGATACAGAACGCGATCCGCGTGGCTTTGCGCTTAAGTTTTACACCGAAGAAGGTAACTGGGACATCGTAGGCAACAACACGCCCGTGTTCTTCATTCGGGATCCGATGAAATTCCCGGATTTCATTCACACCCAGAAACGCCTGCCGCAAAGTAACCTCAAAAGTGCGCAGATGATGTGGGACTTCTGGTCTCATTCTCCTGAGGCTTTGCACCAGGTGACCATCCTGTTCTCCGATCGCGGCATTCCCGACGGCTATCGTCATATGCATGGTTTCGGGAGCCACACCTATAGCTTGATCAGTTCCAGCGGCGAACGTCACTGGGTCAAATGGCACTATAAAACCCAGCAGGGCATCAAGAACTTGGCCCCGGCCGATGCCGCTCGTTTGGCCGGTACTGACCCGGATTACGCCCAGCGGGATCTGTTCGAGGCGATCGAGCGCGGGGATTTTCCCAAATGGCGTGTGTGCATTCAGATCATGAGCGAAGCGCAAGCGGCGGCTCACTATGAGAATCCATTTGACGTGACCAAGACCTGGTCGCAGAAAGAATTCCCGTTGATTGAAGTGGGCGAGCTGGAGCTCAATCGCAATCCACAAAATTACTTCGCCGAAGTCGAGCAAGCTGCGTTTGGCCCCAGCAACATGGTGCCAGGTGTTGGCCTTTCGCCTGACCGCATGCTGCAAGGACGCGTTTTCGCCTATGCGGACGCTCATAGGTACCGCATTGGCACCAACCACCAGCAATTGCCGGTGAACGCACCGCGCAGCCCCGTTAACACTTTCCAGCGCGACGGCTCCATGGCGTTCGGCAGCAATGGTGGCGCGATGCCGAACTACGAACCGAATAGCTACGTCGAATCGCCAAAACAAGCGCCTCGTTACGCGGAGCCCGCTCTTGCACTGAGCGGTTCGGCTGACCGATACGATCACCGCGAAGATACCGATTACTACAGTCACGCCGGTGCCCTCTTCCGCCTGATGAGCGATGAGCAAAAAGCGCTGTTGGTTAGCAACATCGCAGGCGCCATGGCTGGAGTCTCAAACGATGTGGTTGATCGCCAGCTGCAGCATTTCTTCCGGGCAGATCCGGCGTACGGAGAAGCAATCGCAACCGCGCTGAACGTACAGCTTAACGAAGTCTAAACGAGAAGCAGAACCGCTCACATTTGAGCGGTTTTTGCGTTATTTAAACTACTTTTCTCAGAATATCTTCTCTTTTATCGCGTAAGCAGGGTGACCAAACGGTCGCCTTGGTTCAAACTACAGACTTTCAAGCAGGGAGATGTAGGGCGATGCACGGCCACCCAGATGTTATCGATTACCTCAACACGTTGCTGACCGGCGAACTGGCCGCGCGTGACCAGTATTTTGTTCACTCGCGGATGTATGAGGACTGGGGATTCACCAAGCTCTACGAACGAATCAACCACGAGATGGAAGAGGAAGCAGGGCACGCCGATGCTTTGATGCGTCGAATTCTGATGCTCGAAGGCACGCCGCGCATGCGTCCGGACGATCTCGATGTCGGCACTACAGTGCCGGACATGCTTGCGGCTGACCTGCGTCTGGAATACAAAGTCCGCGCCGCACTCTGCAAGGGCATTGAGCTCTGCGAGTTGCACCGGGACTACGTCAGTCGCGAGATGCTGCGTATTCAGCTGAACGACACCGAAGAAGATCACACCTACTGGCTCGAGAAGCAGTTGGGGCTGATCAAGCTGATTGGGCTGGAGAACTACCTGCAATCGCACGCCGAGTGATGCTATTGCAGGAGTAAGCCGCTGCAAGAAACGCAATAAAAAGCCCCTGTCACTGATCAAGTGACAGGGGCTTTTTCATGCCTGCAATTTAATCCCGATCTCTTGCCAACAGTGGCTTGAGATAGAACCCGGTATGAGATTGCTTCATCTCCGAGACTTCCTCCGGCGTGCCGACCGCGATGATCTGCCCACCTTTCGAGCCGCCCTCTGGCCCAAGATCCACCAGCCAGTCAGCGGTTTTGATCACGTCCAGGTTGTGTTCGATGACCACTACGGTGTTGCCGTGGTCGCGCAGCCTATGCAGCACGTCGAGCAACTGCTGGATATCCGCAAAGTGCAGACCGGTAGTCGGCTCGTCAAGGATGTACAGGGTCTTGCCCGTGTCGCGCTTGGACAGTTCGCGGGACAGCTTCACGCGTTGAGCTTCACCGCCCGACAGTGTGGTCGCTGACTGCCCGAGCTTGATGTACGAGAGCCCGACGTCCATCAGCGTTTGCAGTTTGCGCGCCAGCGCTGGAACGGCGTCGAAGAACACCCGGGCTTCCTCGATCGTCATCTCGAGGGTTTCGTGGATGCTCTTGCCCTTGTACTTGATCTCCAGCGTTTCGCGGTTGTAGCGCTTGCTCTTGCAGACATCGCAAGGGACATAGATGTCCGGCAGAAAGTGCATTTCCACTTTGATCAGGCCATCGCCCTGGCACGCTTCGCACCGTCCGCCTTTCACGTTGAAGGAGAAACGGCCCGGTCCATAACCGCGTGAGCGCGATTCCGGGACACCGGCGAACAGTTCGCGAATCGGCGTGAACAAACCGGTGTACGTCGCCGGGTTTGAGCGCGGTGTACGGCCGATCGGGCTCTGGTCGATGTCGACGACTTTATCCAGGTGCTCCAGCCCCTTGATGCTGTCGTGAGCGGCTGCTTCCAGCGTGGTCGCGCCGTTGAGGGCCGTGGCGCTCAGCGGAAACAGCGTGTTGTTGATCAGCGTCGATTTGCCTGAGCCGGACACGCCGGTGACACACGTCAGCAAACCGATCGGAATCTCCAGATCGACATTCCGAAGGTTGTTGCCCCGCGCACCCTTGAGCGACAAGGACAATTTTTTGTTGCGTGGCGTCCGCTTGGCTGGCACTGCAATCTTCACCCGGCCCGACAGGTACTTGCCTGTCAACGAATCGGGATGCGCCATGACTTCCGCCGGCGTGCCTTCGGCAACAATGTGCCCACCGTGTATGCCGGCACCCGGGCCGATATCCACTACGTAGTCGGCCAGGCGGATCGCATCTTCATCGTGCTCGACCACGATCACCGTGTTGCCGATGTCACGCAGATGCTTGAGCGTCCCGAGGAGACGGTCGTTGTCGCGCTGGTGCAAGCCGATCGACGGCTCATCGAGGATGTACAGAACCCCAACTAAACCCGCACCAATCTGGCTGGCCAGGCGGATTCGCTGGGCTTCACCGCCGGACAGGGTGTCTGCACTACGATCCAGCGACAGGTAATCCAGGCCGACGTTGACCAGGAACTGCAGACGCTCGCGGATTTCCTTGAGAATCTTGTCGGCAATTTCGCCCCGGCGGCCCGTCAGCTTGAGCACACCAAAATATTCGCACGCATCGCCAATCGGCAGGTTGGTCACCGCCGGCAGGGTTTTTTCGCCGACCCAGACATGCCTTGCTTCACGGCGCAGTCGCGTACCACGGCAATCCGGGCAGGGCTGGGTGCTGAGGAACTTGGCGAGCTCTTCGCGCACCGAGGCCGATTCGGTTTCGCGGTAGCGCCGATCGAGATTCGGCACGATACCTTCGAACGGATGCGAGCGTTTGACGATGTCGCCACGATCGTTCAGGTACTTGAAGTCGACTTTCTGCGAACCGCTGCCGTGCAGAATAAATTTCTGCTGGTCGGCGGGCAGTTCGTTGAAAGGGACGTCCAGGCTGAATTTGTAATGAGAGGCGAGGGACCCCAGCATCTGGAAGTAATAGACATTTCGCCTGTCCCATCCACGGATCGCCCCCTCGGCCAGTGTCAGATCGCCATTGACCAGGCGTTTGATGTCGAAGAACTGCTTCACACCCAAACCGTCGCAGGTTGGGCAGGCGCCGGCCGGGTTGTTGAAGGAAAACAGTTTCGGCTCAAGCTCGCTGATTGCGTGACCGCAAATCGGGCAGGCGAAACGCGCGGAGAAGATCATCTCTTCACCGGGCTCGTCATCCATTGAAGCGACCAGGGCAATGCCGTCCGCCAGCTTCAGCGCGGTCTCGAAAGACTCCGCCAGACGTTGTTGCAGATCGGCGCGGACCTTGAAGCGGTCCACTACAGCATCAATCGAATGCTTCTTCTGTTTATCCAGCTTCGGCAATTCGTCCAGCTCGCACAGCCGGCCGTTGACCCGGGCCCGGACAAAGCCCTGGGCGCGCAGCTCTTCAAACACGGAAAGGTGTTCGCCTTTGCGCTCGCGGATGACCGGGGCCAGCAGCATGAGCCGACTGCCCTCCGGTTGCGCGAGGACCAGATCGACCATCTGGCTGACCGTTTGCGCTTCCAGCGGAATGTCGTGATCCGGGCAGCGCGGAATACCCACACGCGCATACAGCAGGCGCAGGTAGTCGTAGATTTCGGTAATGGTGCCAACCGTCGAACGCGGGTTGTGCGAGGTCGACTTCTGTTCGATGGAAATGGCTGGCGACAAACCTTCAATGGTGTCGACATCCGGCTTTTCCATCATCGACAAAAACTGCCGGGCATAAGCCGACAGCGATTCGACGTACCGGCGCTGGCCTTCGGCGTACAGCGTGTCGAAGGCCAGGGACGATTTGCCGGATCCGGACAGGCCGGTGATAACGATCAGTTTGTCCCGTGGCAGGGTCAGGTCGATGTTCTTCAGGTTGTGGGTTCGGGCCCCACGAATCAGGATCTTGTCCAAAGTGGCCTCGCTTGGCGGGCGTCGAAAACGTAGCAGTATACGGCCAAATACTGGATGGATGCACACTATCGAATGACCGGGTCGCAGGCTTGCATGAAGACTCTGTCAGCGGAGCGCGTCAAAGCGTCGCGATGTACCCTGTCAATCGATGGGACTGGTAGAATCGCCGCCGGTTCACATGAGGTTTTTCCATGCACGATCCCCACAGCGAACGCATGAGTGGCAGCGAGACCCGCGCAGCAAGCGGTCTGGCGCTCGTGTTCGCCTTTCGAATGCTGGGCATGTTCATGGTGTTGCCGGTGTTGGCGACCTATGGGATGGATCTGGCAGGCGCGACCCCGGCCCTGATCGGTCTGGCGATTGGCGCGTATGGCCTGACGCAGGCGCTTTTCCAGATTCCTTTCGGTTTCATTTCCGACCGTATCGGTCGTCGTCCGGTGATCTACCTCGGGCTGATTGTTTTTGCCCTGGGCAGCGTACTGGCGGCCAATGCCGATTCGATCTGGGGCGTGATCGCCGGACGGATCCTGCAGGGCGCCGGGGCCATTTCTGCGGCAGTCATGGCGTTGCTGTCGGACCTGACCCGCGAACAGCATCGGACCAAAGCCATGGCCATGATCGGCATGACGATCGGTCTGTCGTTCGCTGTCGCCATGGTTGTAGGACCCTTGCTGACCCGCGCATTCGGGCTGTCGGGGTTGTTCCTCGCCACAGGCGCTATGGCGCTGCTCGGCATTGTGATCGTGATGTTCATGGTGCCGCGTTCGACCGGGCCGTTGCAGCACCGCGAGTCGGGCGTAGCGCGTCAGGCGCTGATACCAACGTTGAAACATCCTGATCTGCTGCGCCTCGACCTGGGCATTTTTGTGTTGCACGCGATGTTGATGTCGAGCTTCGTCGCCTTGCCCCTGGCCCTGGTCGAAAAAGCCGGGTTACCCAAGGAGCAGCACTGGTGGGTCTACCTCACGGCACTGCTGATTTCTTTCTTCGCCATGATCCCGTTCATTATCTACGGCGAGAAGAAACGCAAAATGAAACGAGTTTTATTGGGCGCGGTGCTGACGCTGATGCTCACTGAGCTATTCTTCTGGCAGTTCGGCGATAGCTTGCGGGCTCTGGTGATCGGTACGGTGGTGTTCTTCACCGCGTTCAATCTGCTGGAAGCTTCGTTGCCATCGCTGATCAGCAAGGTTTCACCGGCAGGCGGCAAAGGCACGGCAATGGGGGTTTATTCCACCAGCCAGTTCCTCGGTTCAGCGTTGGGCGGGATCATGGGCGGCTGGCTGTTCCAGCATGGCGGTCTGTCGGTTGTGTTCCTGGGATGCGCTGGCCTGGCTGCACTTTGGCTGGCCTTTGCTGTTACCATGCGCGAACCTCCCTACGTAACGAGTCTGCGCGTGCCGCTGTCGCCGGAGGCCATCCGCGAAGCGGGTCTGGTCGAGCGCCTCATGGCCGTTGTAGGGGTAACAGATGCAGTCGTGGTCGCTGATGAAGCGGCCATTTACATCAAATTGGACACCGAACTATTGGATCGCACCACCCTCGAGCGTCTGGTGAACAACCCGACCGCGACAGCGTGCGAAGCCTAGGAGAACGTTATGGCCCGTGGGGTTAACAAAGTCATATTGGTCGGCACTTGCGGCCAGGATCCCGAAGTTCGCTACTTGCCTAACGGTAACGCCGTGACCAACCTGAGTCTGGCGACCAGCGAACAGTGGACCGACAAGCAAACCGGTCAGAAAGTCGAGAAGACCGAGTGGCACCGTGTCTCGATGTTCGGCAAGGTGGCAGAGATTGCCGGCGAATACCTGCGTAAAGGTTCGCAGGTCTACATCGAAGGCAAGCTGCAGACCCGCGAGTGGGAAAAAGACGGTATCAAGCGTTACACCACCGAAATCGTGGTCGACATGCAGGGCACCATGCAATTGCTCGGCGGCCGTCCACAGCAGGGCGATCAGCAAGCCGGGGGCAACAACTATCAGCAGTCCGCTCCGGCTCCGCGCCAGCAGCAGGCTCCGCGTCCGCAGCAGTCGGCAGCACCACAGCAGTCGCGTTCGGCGCCTCAGCAGGCCGCACCGCAGCCGGCTCCGGATTTCGACAGCTTTGATGATGATATTCCGTTCTGATCAACAGCTTCATTCGATCTGAACAAGAAGGCCCGATGCTTACCACATCGGGCCTTTTTTCATGGGCGAGAAAAATTGACTGATGGATTATTTCGCTGCCAAAAACTCAGCCGTAGACACCACACTCGCATAAGCAAACCCCAGCGCCGCCATGAACGCGGCATGCACCTGAGTAGCCGGCACCGTCACACCATTGAACTCCAGATCCCGCGAGGCGCAGGCGTCGTGGATGACGGTGACGGCGTAGCCGAAATCCGCAGCGGCGCGGGTGATGCCGTCGATGCACATGTGGCTCATGCTGCCGACAACGACCAGTTCCTTGATGTCCTGCTCGTCGAGGATCGACTTCAATTCGGTTTCGCGGAACGAGTTGACGAAGTGCTTGAGCACCACTGGCTCGTCGGCGCGGTTGAGGACTTTGGGGTGCAGCTTTGCGCCTTCCGAACCTGGGGTGAAGAACGGCGCATCGTCGGAGGTGAATTCGTGACGGATGTGCACCACCGACTCACCGGCGTCACGAAACGCTTCGAGCAATCGTACCGCGTTGTCCGCCGCCGCATCAGCACCGACCAAGGGCCATTTGCCTTGCGCGAAATAGTCGTTCTGGATATCGACTACGATGAGTGCTTGCTTGGCCATGACTGTTTCCTCGAAATGCATTTGGGTGTGGAATCAAGTATCGGCTCAGGCTGGTACGCTGAGGATTGGCCACACCGACAATTACGAGGGGAAAACTGACAATGACTGCGCAAAGGGCTATTGCCGAGCTGGGTGTGCTGATTTATCCCGGTGCGCAAATGGCGGCGGTGCATGGTCTGACCGATCTGTTCGGGGTGGCCAATGCCATCGCAGCCGAGCATCAGGCTGTGCAACTGCCCATACTGCGCGTCACGCATTGGCAAAGCAGCGCGGATCTGCCACCCGTGCGCATCCATGACAGTCATCCCGCGCCGGAACGAGCGCTGGTGGCGCTGTTGATCCCCCCGTCGATTGGCGGTTTCTCTGAAGGTCAGGCTCCGCAGGCGCTGATTCAGTGGCTGCGTGATCAGCATGCCAACGGTGCAACGCTGGGCGGTGTTTGCGTGGGTTCGATTCTTCTGGCGGAAAGTGGATTACTCGACGGTCGCAGCGCCACTACCCACTGGACCTCGGCTAAAACCTTCGCCGAGCGATACCCGGCGATCAAGCTCAAGGCCGATACGCCGATCGTCGACGACGGCGATTTAATCACTACTGCTGGGCTGATGGCCTGGTCGGAACTGGGTTTGCGTCTGGTCGACCGGTTATTGGGGCCGAGCATTGCTACGGCCACGGCGCGCTTTCTGGTGGTGGAACACAGCGACAGTGCCAGCCTGTGTGGCAGCAACTTTTCACCGATTCTCAACCATGGCGACGCGTCGATTCTCAAGGTGCAGCACTGGCTGCAGGGCAATGGCGCGACGGATGTGTCGCTGACAGCGATGGCCGGGCAGGCGGGGCTGGAGGAGCGCACCTTTCTGCGGCGATTCCGCGCGGCGACCGGGTTGAGACCGACTGAATATTGTCAGCATCTGCGAGTCGGCAAAGCCCGGGAAATGCTCGAGTTCACCAACGGCACCATCGACCATATAGCCTGGACTGTCGGGTACCAGGATCCCGGTGCGTTTCGCGCAACGTTCAGGAAGATTACCGGGCTGGCGCCGAGTGAATATCGAGCGCGCTTTGGGGTGACGCCGGTCGCTGTAACCCGGTAGAGATCGCCGCAAGAAAGTACAGATACAGGTCGTGCAAAAAACCGGAGGCGCACAGCGCTTCGTGCAGAATAAAACAGGCTGTACGCCATTACTTCCTACTGAAGCGCCCGGTTTTCGGGGCGCTTTCGACCTAGCGCTATCTGGCCTGATCTCTGCACCTTCTACACTACATTCATCACGCGTTGATTGGAGGGGAATGCATGACCCCAACAAACCCCAGGAAAATAGTCGTCGCGCATTCGGTGCGACCGCAGGCGCCTCAGCACGAGGTCGACACCAATCGAGCGCTGGCCCGTTGGCTGGCGCAGATTCTCGGCCTCAAATACGGCGGGAGTTACGATCCCGAACAGCACAGCGATCGAGAGCTGTATCTGTTGCCAACCCAAACCCTGGTTGGCGCCGCAGCCGCTCGCGAATTAGGCGTCAACGGCCCCGACGATTTATGGGGTGGCTACGTCGAACACGATTTCATCTGCACCAAGGCCATCAGCCACGGCTTGCTCAACAAAAATGCTAAAGCCCCGCAAGGCTGGTCGCCGCTGTTCTCCGAGCGCGTGCGCAGTGTCGTGCTCGACGGCCTCAGTGTTTTCTCTCTCGCTGATGCGCGCCCAGCAGCGCAGCACTTGCTCCACGCGGGGCCTATCCGTCTCAAACCGGTCCATGCCTGTGCTGGACGCGGTCAGGAAGTGCTGAACAGTCTTGATGAATTCGATGCGGTGCTCGCCCGGCCAGACGCTCAAGCGCTGTTCGATGAGGGCGTGGTGATCGAGCAAGACCTGACCGACGTTGTGACGCACAGCGTTGGCCAGAGCTATATCGGCGACAAAGTGCTGAGTTATTGCGGCGATCAGTACCTGACCGAAGACGCCCATGGCGAGCAGGTTTACGGCGGATCCAACCTGCTCGCGGTTCAAGGGGATTATGACGATCTGCTCGAACTGGAGCTACCTGACGACGTACGTCTGGCCATTCAGCAAGCGCAAATATTCGACAACGCCGCCGATGAGGCCTACCCCGGTTTCTATGCGTCACGGCGCAATTACGACATCGCTCAGGGCCGGGACAGCTCGGGTAAATCACGCAGTGGCGTGCTCGAGCAATCCTGGCGAATGGGCGGCGCCAGCAGCGCCGAAGTCGCGGCGCTGCAGAGCTTCATCAATAACCCTGGGATGCGTGCGATACGCGTGTCTTCGGTGGAAACCTACGTCGACCAGGCGCTACCGGCGGACGCCATTGAGGTGTATCGCGGGCCCGCAGAAAACAGCGACTTCCTTCTCAAGTACGTGACGGTTCAATCCTATGACGGCTAGAAGCGAAACCATTCAGATCGACATCGACGATGAACAAATGAGCGGGACATTCCTCAGCCCCAAGTCCAAGGTTCCCGGCGTGCTTTTCGTACACGGCTGGGGCGGCAGCCAGGAACGTGACCTTGAGCGGGCCAAAGGTATCGCGGGTTTGGGTTGCGTGTGTCTGACGTTTGACCTGCGCGGGCACACCGGCTCGGGCATTCCACTGACGCGAGTGACCCGCGAAGATAATCTGCGCGATTTGCTGGCGGCTTACGATCGCCTGCTCGCGCATCCAGCGCTGGACACGTCTGCCATCGCGGTAGTCGGCACCAGTTATGGCGGCTACCTCGCTTCGATCCTGACGTCGCTGCGTCCGGTGCGCTGGCTGGCGCTGCGCGTGCCTGCGCTGTACCGCGACGAGCAGTGGCACACGCCCAAGCGCGATCTGGACAAGCTCGATCTGCGCGACTACCGCAGCACGCTGGTGCGCGCCGACAGCAATCGTGCGTTGCATGCCTGTTCGCAATTCACCGGGGATGTGTTGCTGGTCGAATCCGAAACCGACGCATATGTGCCGCACGCCACGATCATGAGTTACCGCGCGGCGTGCCAGCAGACGCATTCGCTGACGCATCGGATTATCGACGGGGCCGATCATGCGCTGAGTGACCCGGTGGCGCAGCAGGCGTATACATCGATTCTGGTGGACTGGATCACTGAGATGGTGGTGGGTGAGCGGTTAAGCGTTATTCAGTCGGGTTGAGAGTATTGGTGAGTCCATCGCGGGAAGTTCGGGCCGCGAGGGACTCAACACAAATCTCAAGAGGGTTTCTTGGCAATCCGCAGCGACTTCGCCTTGGCCTCTACCGCCAAGTACATCACCAGCGTGATCAACAACGGCAACAGGAAATAAATCGCCCGATACGCCAGCAACCCGGCCACCAGGCTGCCTCGCGAAGCCTCATGTTGCAGCAGCGCCACGAACACCGCTTCCAGCACGCCCAGACCTGCAGGAATGTGCGTGATTACCCCGGCAATGGCGCTGATCAACAGCACGCCCAACACCAGCGGATAATCCAGCTTGCTCGGCAACAGTGTGAAAATAACCGCGGCCATCAACGACCAGTTCAGCGCACCCAGCGCCAGTTGCAGCATGGCCATACGCACTGACGGCAGGTTGATTTCCATCCCGCGTATCGTCCACTCCCGGCGCTTGGAAAACTGGCAAGCCGCCAAGTATCCCGCCACGACCAACAGCAGCAAAACGCCAATACCTTGCAACGCGAGGGTGCTCACCTTCCAGCCCGGCGGCATGCGCACCAGGCCACTGCTGAACACGGCCCCGGCGATCAGCATGTAGCCAAACCAGTTGGTCGCCAGGCTTAGCCCGAGGATCTTGGCGATGTTGCCCTTGCTCACGCCCAGCCGCGAATACAGGCGATAGCGCATGGCGATCCCGCCGACCCAAGCGCTCAGGTTGAGGTTGAAGGCATAGCTGATCACGCCCACCGGGAGGATTTGTTTCCAGGTCAGATCCTGGCGAATGTAGGTGCGGCCGATCAGGTCGAAGCTGGCGTACACCAGAAAGCTCAGCAGCGTCACGCTGGCGGCGATGATCAGCGTGCGCACCTTGAAGTCGGCCAGCGTATCCAGCACTTCGTTCCATTCGATGCGTTGCGCGAACATCGTCAACAGCGCAATCAGGGCCAGGAAAAACAGCATCGTCAGCGGTTTTTTCCAGCGGCTCCAGCGCGATTTCGGTTGATCGGCGTGATTCGCCGATTGCGTTTCAGCGTGGCTCATCAGGTGTCACTCCGCGCGGAATGGGAAAAAGGTTTCAGGCGTGGCTTGTGCGCCGGCAGCCAACCGGCCCATGCCGGGAAATGCCGCAGGAAGTGAAACACCAGAAAACCTACGGTCATGTGCCAGACGCGTCCACGCGGCGATTTGTCGGCGGACATGGCTTTACAGTGGTTCTGGCTGAGGTCTTCGAGGCGCTCGAACAGTTCACGATTGAACGCGCGATCACGAATGAGCACGTTGGCTTCCAGGTTCATCGACAAGCTCAGCGGATCCAGGTTGCTGGAGCCGACGGTGCTCCAGTCCTCATCCACCAAAGCGACTTTGCCGTGCAGCGGGCGCTCGCAATATTCGTGAATCTGTACGCCGGATTTCAGCAAGTAGTCATAAGTCATGCGCGCAGCGAGCTTGGCCACCAGCATGTCCGGCTGACCTTGCAGAATCAGCCTGACCTCGACACCCCGCCGCGCTGCATTGCGGATTTCCCGCAGCAGCCGATAGCCGGGGAAGAAGTAGGCATTGGCGATCACGACGCGACGTTGGGCGCTGCGCAATACCTGTCGATAAACCTCCTCGATATCGGTGGTGTGTTCACCGTTGTCGCGATAGACCAGGCGCACCTGACCGTCATGATCGGTGAAGGCCATTTCCTGACGGCGCTGCCGGCGCCGTTGCCACCAGTACTTCGCCCGGACCGGACGACCGCTTTGCAGCAGGGCGAAATGATGAATGTCAGCGACGGCCGGGCCCTGAATTTCCACCGAATAATCCTGCTTCGCCTCAGGGCCGAAATCAGCCAGGTGGTCGGCGGAAAAATTGATCCCGCCGATGAAGGCGATGGTGCCGTCTACCACCACGATCTTGCGATGCAGGCGGCGGAACCAGTTGGTGCGAAAGCCCAGATGTTTGGGCGCCGGATCAAACATCTGCACGTGTACGCCGGCCTCGCTCAATGCAGTGAGGTAGGGCGTGGTCAGCTCGCCGCAGCCAAAACCGTCAAGGCTGGCGGTGACGCGGACGCCGCGCTTGGCAGCGTCGATCAGCACTTCCTGCAACTCATTGCCAACCTTGTCTTCAAAGATGATGAAGGTTTCCAGGAGGATCTCACTCTTGGCCTGACGCATGGCCTCGAAGACACGCGGGAAATAGGCTTCGCCGTTTTCCAGCAGTTCCACGCGATTGTTGCCCTGCCAGCCATATTCGACATCGACCACACCGGGTTCGCGAACCGGAGGCGTGGTTGAAATGTGCTCAACAGTGGCTTTTTCCATCGGTGCGCTGCTCATAGCTCAATCTCCACCGATAACGGTGCGTGGTCGGAAAGGTGTGACCAGGGTCGCGTGGCGAGAACTTTCGGGCGACAGGCCTTGAGGTTGCGCACATAGATACGATCCAGGCGTAACAGCGGCATGCGTGCCGGGAAGGTGCGTGCCGGTTTGCCATGGTGTTCGGTAAATACTTCGCGCAAACCGCAAGGCTTGAGCAGGGCATCGGTGCGTTGGCGCCAGTCATTGAAGTCACCGGCGACAATCACCGGTGCATCGCTCGGCAGCTCCGCCAGGCGCTTGCCGAGCAATTTCAGTTGATCATTGCGATGACTTTCGTGCAGGCCCAAGTGCACGCAAATGGCGTGGACTTCCCGACCGTCACCGGGCAGACGCAGCACGCAATGCAAGATGCCGCGGTTCTCGTGGCCACTCACCGATACGTCGAGGTTGTCGTGGCGAATGATCTGGAATTTCGACAGCAGGGCATTGCCATGATCGCCATCGGGGTACACCGCATTGCGTCCATAAGCGAATTGCGGCCACAGGGTGTCGGCGAGAAATTCGTACTGCGGCATTGCCGGCCAGTTGCTGTAGCGCTGTGGATGCTGTTCGTGAGTGCCGTGCACTTCCTGCAAGAACACCACGTCCGCCGACACGCTGCGCACCGCTTCGCGCAATTCCGGAAGGATGAAGCGCCGGTTCAGCGCAGTGAATCCCTTGTGGGTATTGACCGTCAGGATCGTGAAGCTGCGAATCGAAACTTCGGTTTCCGGCTGATCATCGGTGGGGCTGAACTGCTCGGTAATGCTCATTGCAGCACTCCTTCGGCAGCAGGTTCGCCCGGTGCAGTGGCGAGATTTTCGTCGAGATGAAAACGCTGCAGCAAACTGCGGGCGTCGTATGGCGCGCGGACCTTGATGTCGTTGTCGAAATAGCAAAACACTTCGCGGGACTTGCGGGCTTTGGGCTTCAGGCGAGGCGCGATCAATTGCGCGTCAGCCGGTTGCCCACCGTTGGACCAGGCATCGATGCGGTCGCCCCAGCGTTTCAGCGCTTGGGCGGTGTAACCACTGGCGTAAAGCTCTTCAGCACCGTGCAGACGCAAGTAGACAAAATCACTGGTGACATCTTCACGGTAGGGCCATTTACCGGCGGTATCGGCGATGACCAGCGCGGTGTTGTAGCGTTTGAGCAAGCGCACGAATGCCGGATCGACGAAGCTTTCATGACGGATTTCCACGGCGTGGCGCAGCGGTTTTTTCTTGTAGGCTTTCATGCTGGCATGACCGTGCAGGTGCGAATCGTGCTGGCGGGCGAGGGCGGCGGCCTGTTCGGTGGTGTGCGGCAGTTGTTTGAGGAAGCTTTCGAACAATTCGGCGTCGAATTTGAAGTTGGGCGGGAACTGCCAAAGGATCGGTCCGAGCTTCTCCTTGAGTTCCAGCACACCGGAAGCAAAGAAATTGGCCATCGGTAGATGCACATCACGCAAACGTTTTACATGGGTGATAAAGCGAGGAGCCTTGACGCTGAACACGAAGTCTTCCGGTGTTTCCTCGTACCATTGGGCGTAACGTTCAGGCCGTTGCAGGGCGTAAAACGATCCATTGATTTCGATGCTGTTGACGGCCCGCGATGCGAATTGCAATTCGCGCTTCTGGGTCAGCCCCTTTGGGTAGAAATCACCCCGCCAGGGTGTGTAGCGCCAGCCTGAAATACCAATGTGAATCGCCGCCATGTCGCCTCCCGTCTAATGGTCCTCGGTTGCCTCTGTCTTTTGCTGACTGCGCGCAAGGGGTGAAAGTTTCGGTGGCGCTACGGATGGTAATGCTGGTTCGAGAAGCTGGTATGCCTGATAAAGGGTCGCTGAATGTGCCCCGTCTTCGCGAGCAGGCTCTGCTCCCACAGGGATTTTCTACCGCAGGGATATTCGCGAACATTCTTGCTCCCACAAGGTCCGCCGCCGGTCGATTGCCGGGATATCGCCGAACTTGCCGGGCATTTTTTGATCAGTTCCTTACACCTTGCGCAGGAGCTCCGCGTTTTGCTCAAATTCAAGACCGCTATATTGCTGGGAGCGTTGCTGCTGTTCGGCAGCAATTCATCGTGGGCTGTTTCGCTGCCGGGCGTTCCCGCCGCGACCGCGGAAGCGGAAAAACCCGAGCCACTGGTCCAAGGTGGCCTGCTGGGAGCGATCAGCACCAGCATCGACGATGTTCAGGACAAGCTCGATCTCAATGAAAACCTGGTCGACGCCTGGCGTTTGCGCGCAGATCGAGCGGCCGATGAAGTCGACAAACTGGTCAACCGCCCCTCATCGCGATCGCCAATGAGTGTCGTCGGCGATTTCCTGCTGCTGTCAGGTGTCTGGCTGGGCGCGTTTGCCTTGCTCACCGTACTCGGCGGCCTTCTGGCCAACCGCCTGAACCAGGGGCGTTGGCTGCGAACCCGACAACGTAGCCAGGATTTGCTGCATTACGTGCTGCCTTACATGTTGCCGGCGTTGATCTGCCTGCCGCTGACGCTTTACGTCAGCCATTTTCTGCAGGCCTCGGTGGGGCGCGCGCTGGCGCTGTGTTTTGCCTACGCCACCAGCAGCGGTATTTTTTCCACGTCGATGCTGCTCTGCGTGATCGTCATGTTCAACACCGGCCACAAACGCCGGGCAGTACAGATTATTCGGCGTTACTGCCCGCGTCCGTTGTTCCTGATCGGCTTTCTCGCCGCGCTCAGCGATGCGCTGACCAGCCCGCAGATCGCCCGGCAATTGGGTGGCAACATCACCAGCAGCGTCGCGGTGTTTACCGGGCTGTTCGCTTCAATCATTTTCGGTTTGCTGGTCATTCGCCTGCGACGCCCGGTAGCGCATTTGATCCGCAACCGGCCGTTGGCGACGCGGCTCAAGCATCCTTCATTGCAGGAATCGCTGCGAATCTTCTCCGGGCTGTGGTACTGGCCGATTCTGCTGATGGTAATGGTCTCGGCGATCAACCTGATCGGCGTCGGTGAAGACAATCAGAAAGCCCTGCGTTGCGCGTTGTTCACCACCATTCTGCTGATCGCCACGGTGTTCCTCAGCACGGTTTTCCAGCATCTGTTCAAGACCCGCAAGACCGAGGGCGTTCAACGCAGTAGCGCTTACAAGGAACGTTTTCTGAGTTTGTTGCATGCGCTGTTGCGGATCGTCATGGCCGTCGCGTTCATCGAAATTCTTGGGCGGATCTGGGGTGTTTCGCTGTTCGAATTTGCCGCACGCAACTCGGTCGGCCGGGCGATCAGTGAATCATTAAGCAGCATTGGCCTGATATTCCTGGTGACCTGGCTGTTTTGGGTGGTGCTCGATACGGCTATTCAGGAAGCGCTGAAACCACCGGTCAACAAGCGCTCGGCGCAGCCAAGCACGCGCATCAAAACCATCCTGCCGCTGCTGCGCAACGCGATCAAAATCATTCTGGTGGTGATCTGTGCGATTACCACCATGGCGAATCTGGGTATCAATGTCGCGCCGTTGCTGGCGGGTGCCGGGGTGGTCGGTCTGGCCATCGGTTTCGGTTCGCAGCAACTGGTGCAGGATGTGATTACCGGGCTCTTCATCATCATCGAGGACACGTTGTCGGTGGGCGATTGGGTGGTGCTCGATTCCGGCCACGCCGGCACGGTCGAAGGGCTGACCATTCGCACCTTGCGCCTGCGCGACGGCAAGGGCTTCGTCCACTCGGTGCCGTTCGGGCAGATCAAGGCCGTCACGAACCAGTCGCGGCAGTTTGCGTATGCGTTTTTCTCGGTGCAGTTCACCTACGACACCGATGTTGACAAGGCCATCGAGCTGATTCGTGAAGCAGGGGATTCGATCCGCGAAGACGCGTTCCTCAAGTACAACCTGCAAGGCCCGCTGGACGTGTTCGGCGTCGACAAGATGGACCTCAACGGCGTGGTGCTGACGGCGCAGTTCCGGACGGTATCGGGTGGGCAATATGCGGTGAGCCGGGCGTTCAACCAGCGTTTGAAAAAACTTGTGGATAACTGCCCAGAGGTGCATTTCGCGCAGACTTATCCACAGCAGGTTTTGATGCCGAAGCATGCAGTGGCAGATGATCAAGCGCCGGTGGCCGAAAATTCGCCGGTGATGCTACCGGAGCAACCTAAGGCGCAGTGATGTGATGAGAATCTGATGGCCCCTTCGTCTGTGCGGGCCTCATCGCGAGCAGGCTCGCTCCCACAAGGATTTGTGTGCACCGCCTATCCCCTGTGGGAGCGAGCCTGCTCGCGATAGGGCCGGCGCAGGCGCCATCAATACCCGGTCAATTTCCGGTGCAGTTCAGTCGCCAGCGCCTGGTCCGTTTCCAGCCACACCACCTGCTTGCCGGCAATCACCGCTGCCACCGGTAGACCATCGCGATACACCAGCCGATTGCTCGCCAACGCCGGCACTTTTACGCCGGGCAAAAGTGTGCCGGCAAGGTTCAGCGGATCAACGCCGCACACCGCAATCAAACTACCGTCGTGCGCTCGGCGGCGCACTTCGCGCAGCAACGGAATCGCCTCCGGCAGCGCAAACTGTTCGCCGGCCAGGCCACTGACAAATCGCCCGCCACGAATCTCGCCGCGCGCTTCCAGACGATGAAACGTGCGCAGCAATTCGCGCCAGCTCGGCAGCCACTCCGCCTCGCGGTCCAGCAAACGCCAGAACACCACGCCATAGCGACGAAGCAAGCTCATGGCGATGTGTTCCAGGGTATCGCTGGGTGTTGGCGCCGGTCGCTTGTTCTCTACAATTGGCGGCGCCGGCCCGCGTCGCAACAAGGCCCAGCGACCGGCATCGTCCATGCCGCCGATAAAGGCACCACGACCGCGCCGACTGCCGCGCGCCTGACGTTTACTGGCGGGTGTGATCAGTGCGCGAAGCCCGGCGAAGCTGTCAGCGTTCACCAGCCCGGCGCCCACCAGTTCCTGCAGCGCGATCTCCAGTTCGGCACGCAGCAAATGCGCTTCATGCACCAGTTCATCGAAAAACAGCGCTCCCTGCTGGCTGAGTGCTTCGTACACTTTCTGGGTTTTTGCCGACAGTTCCCCGACCGGCGTCTGCTCGGTCAAGCTGCTCCACAACCCGACCTGATTGCGCGGCAACAGTAAAATCGGCGTGCTGCGCAGCGCGGTGCCGGCACCCTTGTTGCGCGCGGTCAATCGGGTCCAGACCAGTTTGCCGCTGCGGCACAGATCATCCAGCCAGGTCGACGAATAGCCTTTGATCCGCGCTGGCAGAATGTCGCTGTCCCACGCCGAAGCGGCGGCGGGAAAGCCCTCGAACTGCGCGACAATTGCCGGTAATACTGCGGCGCCCTGACCCTGATTCGCGGCGGACAAATGTTGCCAGTCGAACAGGAAGCGCATGAAATCCTGCAATGCCACGGGCTCGATTTCACGCCGCAGACTTTTGACGGTATATCGGTGAATCCGCGCGAGCAGATGCCGTTCGCACCATTCTTCTTCGCGGGCATCCGGGCTGAATTGGCCGCGCAGCACATAACCTTCACTTTCGAGGCGGGCCAGCGCCTGGGTGACCTGTGTGGTCGGCAAATCCAGCGGCTGCGCGATCGCACTCAGCGGCAACGGACCGAACGCGCTGAGCCGCGCGCGAATCACTTCCAGCACGGCTTCGTCCGGCGCCCAGGCTTCATCGAATCCGGGCAGCGCTTCCAGCGGCGGGACTACATCGGCCTGTGGATAAATTGCCCGCAGACACGTCAGCCGCTCCAGCGCGACCCACAAGGACTGCTCGGCATTGATCTGCAAACTGCAGGCGCGACCGCTGGCTGCCAGCGCGTTCAACCATTGCGGCCACTCAGGATTCGCCGTGGCTTCGGCGTCGGTGATGCACGCCAGGCTCATCAGCGCCTCATGCATTTCATCCACGCGGGTCGGTGTCGGCCAGGCTTCTTCGCGCACGGCCTGAATCGCCCCGGCATCCAGCGCGCCGAGGTCGTCGGTGGATTGCGGATCGGTCCAGCGCCGGTTGAGCACGGCTTGCGTACGGCGCTCTTCCAGTGGCGCGTCATCGAGAAAGGTGTAAGGCCGTGCGCTGAGAATTTCTGCCGCAAGCGGCGAGGGCGCCGGCAGGTCGCGGCTGATCAGGCGAACCTCACCGCTTTCCATGCGGCGCAGCAGTGTCAGCCAGCCTTCGCAGTCCATGGCTTCGTGGAGACAATCGTCGAGAGTCTGTTCCACCAGCGGATGCTGCGGAATCTCGCGTTCGCCAGCAAGATTTTCCACGCAGGCAATCTGGTCGGGAAACACACTGGCGATCAAGTCTTCGCTTTTCATTCGCTGGATCT
Source organism: Pseudomonas sp. TMB3-21 (assembly GCF_054898145.1). Classification (NCBI taxonomy): domain Bacteria; kingdom Pseudomonadati; phylum Pseudomonadota; class Gammaproteobacteria; order Pseudomonadales; family Pseudomonadaceae; genus Pseudomonas; species Pseudomonas sp. TMB3-21. Next base: position 2,235,228 of record NZ_CM142718.1, read on the forward strand.
GCGGCGCCACTTTGCGCCCGCCGGTGTAACGCGGCAGCGCCAGCGCCACCCCGGCATTCCAGCGCCAGCGCACACCGAACAGCGGGGCATCAAGCACCGCTTGAATCAGCACGTGCTCGGCGCTGTTGCTGGGCAAATAGCGCCAGACTTCATCGAGATCAAAGCTGTGGCTGGTGGACAGCGACAGGATGATCGCGTCTTCACTGGCCGCCGCCTGCAACTCGAAATTGAAGGTGCGACAGAAACGCTTGCGCAGCGCCAGGCCCCAGGCCCGATTGATGCGGCTGCCGAACGGCGTGTGGATGACCAGTTGAGTGCCGCCGGACTCGTCGAAAAACCTTTCCATCAGCAGCGTGTCCTGCGATGGCAAAGCACCGAGGGTCAGCCGCGCACGGGCGAGGTAATCCACCAGTTGTTCGGCGCTGGCGACATTCAGTCCGAGCGTGTCGGTGAGCCAGTCGAGCGCCGGTTGCAGGTCGCCGGGCGTGGCGCTGAGCAAGTCATCGAGTTGCGCTTGCAGGCGGGCCACAGCGGACGAAAGTTCGGCAGTGCGCCCGGGCGCTTCACCCAGCCAGAAAGGAATGGTCGGCGGTTGCCCGTGCGCGTCTTCGACCCGGACCTTGCCGGATTCCACGCGCAGGATTCGATAGGAGGTATTACCCAGCTGGAAAATATCCCCGGCAATGCTTTCCACCGCAAAGTCTTCGTTGACGCTGCCGATGCTTAGCCCTTGCGGTTCCAGCAGGACGCTGTAGTCGGCGTTGTCCGGGATGGTGCCGCCGCTGGTCACAGCGGTCAGCTTGCTGCCCCGGCGACCGCGCAAGGTGCGGGTGACGGCGTCGCGGTGAAGGAATGCGCTGCGAATGCCCTGACGACCGTTGTAGCCCTCGGCGAGCATGTGCAGCAGTGCCTGATAATGTTGTTCGTCCAGTTCCGCGTAAGGCGAGGCTTTGCGGAACATCTCCAGCAGTGCCTGCTCGTGCCATTCCTGGCAGCTGACTTCGGCGATGATCTGTTGCGCAAGCACGTCCAGCGGTGCCTTGGGAATTTGCAGGGTGTCGAGTTCACCGCGACGCACGCAGTCGAGCAGCGCGGTGCATTCGATCAAATCGTCGCGGGTGGTGGCGAACAACCGGCCTTTGGGCGTGCCGCCAACGTGGTGCCCGGAGCGGCCGACACGCTGCAGAAACGCGGCAATCGAACGCGGCGAGGAAATCTGGCAGACCAGATCCACGTCACCAATGTCGATGCCCAGTTCCAGCGAGGCGGTGGCGATCAGCACTTGCAGCTCGCCGCGCTTGAGCCGTTGTTCGGCGTCCAGACGAAATTCTTTGGCCAGGCTGCCATGGTGCGCGGCGACGGCTTCCTTGCCTAGGCGATCGCTGAGGTGGCGGCTGAGGCGTTCGGCCAGACGCCTCGTGTTGACGAAAATCAGCGTGGTGCGGTGTTCGCGAGCGAGGGCGGCGAGGCGGTCATAAACCAACTGCCAGACATCGTTGGACATCACTGCAGTCAGCGGCACGGGCGGCACTTCAATCCCCAGATCGCGAGGGCGCGCATGGCCGATGTCGATGATTTCGCAAGGGCGGTCACGGCCCACCAGAAAACGCGAAACCGCTTCGATCGGCTTTTGCGTCGCCGACAGGCCGATGCGCATCAATGGCTGAGTGCACAGCGCCTGCAAGCGCTCAAGGCTCAGCGCCAGGTGGCTGCCGCGCTTGCTGGCGGCGATCGCGTGGATTTCGTCGACGATCACCGTGCGCGTGGATTGGAGCATTTTTCGGCCCGAGTCGGAGCCGAGCAGCACGTAGAGCGATTCTGGCGTGGTCACCAGAATGTGCGGCGGCGTGCGCCGCATCGCCGTGCGTTCTTTCTGCGGGGTGTCGCCAGTGCGCACGGCCGTGTTGATCTGCAGGGGTGGCAGGTCCATTGCGCGCAGGTGTTCAGTAATTCCGGCCAGCGGATTTTGCAGGTTGATCTGGATGTCGTTGGACAGCGCCTTGAGCGGTGAAACGTAGACCACAAGTGTTTCGTCGGGCAGCCCGGCGTCGGTTTCAAGGCCGCGATGGACCAGGTCGTCAATCACAGCGAGAAACGCGGTGAGGGTTTTGCCGGAACCGGTTGGCGCGGCGATCAACGTCGAGCGATGCTCGCGAATCAACGGCCACGCCCGGGCTTGCGCGGCGGTGACCGCCGGGAACGTACTGTTGAACCAGGCGCTGACGGCGGGATGAAAACCGCTCAGGGCAGCGTCCGAGGGAATGGGCAGATTCATGGGTAATTTATGCGGGCAGACACCTCAAGTTGCAAGCATCCCTGAACCTTGTAGCAGCTGCCGAAGGCTGCGTCCGGCTGCGAAGCAGTCGTTCCAGGGTGATCTTATTGCTCAGGCCGGTGCGTGCCTCTTGGCGACCGCAACGCACCCGGACGCAGCCTTCGGCAGCTGCTACAGGGGTTGGCGTACTTTGTAAGTGACGGTTGCGCTCTAAACCCGCAAAATGCAACGATTCCGGCAACTATCGATGACATCGCCCGCGGGCGCTGTCGATAAAGCCATCGTTCCAATCAGACTGGGCCTGCTGACTCTATGCGAATGCGCCTTATGTTACTGGGTGGCGGGAATGCCCTTGGGCAGGCGCTGATTCGCCTCGGTGCGGAGGAAGACATCGGCTTCCTCGCCCCCCGCCCGCCGCAAGACGGCTGGGATGCCGCGAGCCTCACACAATTGCTCGACGACACCCGTCCGGACGCGCTGATCAACCTCGCCTACTACTTCGACTGGTTCCAGGCCGAAGCGGTCAGCGAACAGCGTCTGTCCGGGCAAGAGCGTGCTGTCGAGCGTCTGGCCGAACTGTGCCAGCATCACAATATCGTTCTGCTGCAACCGTCGAGCTATCGCGTGTTCGACGGTTCGCGCGCGACCGCCTACAGCGAAAAAGATGAACCGGTGCCGCTGGGGCAACGTGGTCAGGCCTTGTGGCGGATCGAACAAAGTGTGCGTGCGACGTGCCCGCAGCATGTGCTGCTGCGTTTCGGCTGGCTACTCGATGACAGCCCCGACGGCACCCTCGGACGCTTTCTCGCCCGCGCCGAAAACCCTGCAGAATTGCTCATGGCCGATGACCGTCGTGGCAATCCGACGCCGGTGGACGATGCGGCGCGGGTGATCATTTCGGTGCTCAAGCAACTCGATTGCGCGGCGCCGCTGTGGGGTACTTACCACTACGCCGGGCACGAGGCGACCACGCCGTTGGCGCTCGGTCAGGCGATTATCACCGAAGCCCGCGCGCTGCATCCGCTGGCCATCGAAGCGCCGACCGCGCAAGCCCACGCCGCGCGCCCGGACGCTGCCGAAGAACCGCAACACGCGGTGCTGGCCTGCAAGAAAATTCTGCACACCTTCGGGATCAAACCCCGCGCCTGGCGGGCGGCGCTACCGGGCTTGCTGGACCGCTTCTATCGCCACGGCTGACGACTTGGGCATCCGGGTTAACGCATCATCGTTCACCACCATCGCGAGCAGGCTCGCTCCCACAGAAAACGCAATCACCTGTGGGAGTGAGCCTGCTCGCGAAAAAACCAGAGACACAGCTGGGCATCCGGTTTGGCGAGTCATCGTTCACGACCATCGCGAGCAGGCTCGGCCCCACAGAAAGCGCAATCATCTGTGGGAGCGAGCCTGCTCGCGAAAAAAAACCGGAGGCGCCGCTGGGCTTCCGGTTTAAGTGTCGTCGTTCACGCCTGTTTGCAAATGGGTTAGAACTTGTAGCCCAGACCCACCATGTAGATGAACGGGTCCACATCCACGTTAACCTTGGCGCGAGTGCCCGGGGCCACTGCGTTATTTTCCACAGTGGCTTGGGTGTCGATGTCGATGTAGCGCACTTGTGCATTGAGCATGATCTTGTCGGTGATCATGTAGTCAGCGCCGACCTGGAACGCCATGCCCCATGAGTTTTTTGCCTTGAAATTGCTGAAGCCATTGGCCTGCGCCTGACTGCCGACATGTTCGTCGTAGATCCAGGTGTAGTTGATGCCGGCGCCGACGTAAGGCTGGAACGCTGACTTGCCATCCAAGGGGTAGTAAACAACGCTCAAAGTTGGTGGCAGGTGTTTCAGCGTGCCGAGTTTGCCGTTGGCCGCGCCCAGTGCGGTGCCTTTGAGCTTCACGTCATGTTCGAACGGGGAGGCGGCGAGCAGCTCGAGCCCCCAGTGGCTGCTGAACATGTAAGCGAAGTTCAGGCCCAATTGCGTGTCGCTGCTCATGGTCGCCTTGCCGCCCAGATCCGCGCCTTTGAGCGGGCCCTGATCGACCTTGACGCTGGAGCTGTCGGCCTTCGGATTGACGGTGATCGCACCGGCGCGAACGAGGATGTCACCCGCCTCGTGGGCGTAGGCGAGCGGGGCTGCGAGCGCGAGGGAAATCAGCGAGGCGCCGAGCAAGGACTTGTTCATGGGGGCTCCAAAGGGCATAAAAGAATTCGATGTCCAATGGTAAGGCACCTAAGTATTCGGTCTTTTGACTCAGCTCAATGAAAAGGAGAATGACCTGATTTTGCGGTCTATTCCAAGGCCTCATCGCCAGCAGGCTGGCTCCCACAGTTGATTCGTATTCCCCCTGTGGGAGTGAGCCTGCTCGCGATCACTATCTTCCATCCGAAAAAAAACAACCGGTTTCACTCCGGCAGTTCATTCCCACAGATCTCGCACAATTGACGCCGTCCCCATGTGGTAGCGTGGCTTGCCCCGGGCGGCGTTCCGACGACGGCGTCCTGAGGATCGATACAGAACCACCGGTTATCACTCCGGCAATTCATACGCATAAATCTTGTCCGCCGCCATCTGATACCCGGCATCTGCGAGTTCGCTGGTCGACGGCTTGACCTGCATCGCGCCTTCGATCCAGTACGGTTGATACAGCTCGTCAAGCTTCACCCCGACTTCGCTTTTTACGTGCACGATCTGATTGGACGGCGGTGGCGGCACGTGGATGCAGGCGCCGAAATACGGGACCAACAGGAACTCTGTGGTGCGGCCTTCCTCGCTCACTTCCAGCGGCACGATATAGCCCGGCAGACGAATGTTCTGGCCGTCGAGCGCCTTCACCACCGGTGCATTCGGCAGGTCCTGCTTGGCGGCGGGGGCGGCTTCGGCGGCCAGCGCGTCGCTCATTTGCGACATGTCATGCATTGGCGTCATGTTCGGCACTTCCGGCATGGCGTCGGGCGGGATCATTTCCGACCAGGTCAGCTCTTTCGGCTCGGCCGCCCACAGGGGCAGGGCGACCAGCATCAACAGCGCAAGTACAGCGCGGGGCATCATTATCGTCCTCATAGTCGGATCGAAAGGCCATCGGCCAGGGATTGGCGATACGCGCGCCACGCCGGCACGCTGCCCATCAGCAGCGCGGCGACAAGGATGCCACCGAGCAGCGTCCATTCATATTCGCTTGGCCAGGCCAGCGGCAGATACAGGCCGTAATTGGCCTGCACGTAACCCTGCGCGAGGGCGATGCCGACGTAAAGCAGGGCAACGCCTGCGATCACGCCGGACAGCGCCAACGCAAATGCCTCAAGTACCAGCAACGTTGCGATATGCCATGGCCGCGCACCCACTGACCGCAGAATCGCCATCTCGCGACGCCGTTCGTTGAGGCTGGTGAGAATCGCCGTCAACATGCCGATCAACCCGGTCAGCACGACGAACAGCGAGACCACGAACAGCGCTTTTTCGGCCGTGCTCATCAGGCTCCACAATTCCTGCAGCGCCACGCCAGGCAGGATCGCCAACATCGGTTCGCCACGAAACTCATTGATCTCGCGTTGCAGCGCGAAGGTCGAAATCTTGCTGTTGAGGCCGAGCATGAACGCGGTGATCGCCTGCGGCGTCAGGTCCATGTTGCGTGCCTGATCGGCGCTGATACGACCGGTTCCGCGCGCGGGCACACCGTTATGCCAATCGACGTGAATCGCTTCCATGCCGCCGAGGCTGATGTGCAGCGTGCGATCCACCGGTGTGCCGGTGCGCTTGAGGATGCCGACCACGGTGAACGGTTTATCGTCGTGTTTGACCAGGCTGATCACCGCCACGCCATGGGCCAGCACCAGCTTGTCGCCGAGTTTGTAGTGCAGCGCTTCGGCGACTTCGGCACCGAGCACCACTTCGAACGGGTCGCTGGCGAAGGCGCGACCGTCGGCCAGGGCCAGGTGTTGTTGCCGGCCGTACTGGTAATGCTCGAAGTAGGCTGCGGTGGTGCCCATCACCCGATAACCGCGATGGGAATCGCCGAGGGACATCGGGATCGCCCACTTCACTTTCGGGTTGTTGGCGAAGTGTTCGAAGCTGTCCCAGCGGATGTTATTGGTAGCGTTGCCGATGCGGAACACCGAATACAACAGCAGGTTGACCGAGCCGGAGCGCGCGCCGACGATCAGGTCGGTGCCGCTGATGGTGCTGGCGAAACTGGCCTTGGCTTCGGTGCGCACTCGCTCCACCGCCAGCAGCAGGCAGACCGACAGGGCGATGGCGAACGCGGTGAGGATCGCGGTAAAGCGGCGGTTAGCCAGGCTGGCCATGGCTAGACGAAACAAATACATCTCAGACCTCGGACGGGGTGGCGGCGCGATTGAGCTGCGCCAGCGACAGGTTGCGATCGAACAGCGGCGCGAGGCTCTGGTCATGACTGACGAACAACAGGCTCGAACCTGCCTCGCGGCATTCGGCGAACAGCAGGCGAATGAAGTTTTCGCGGGCGTCGTAGTCGAGGGCCGAGGTGGGTTCGTCGGCGATTACCAATTCCGGCTGACCGATCAATGCACGCGCGGCGGCGACCCGTTGCTGCTGGCCGATGGAAAGCGAGTCGGCGCGGCGGCCGAGCAGGTTTTGATCTTTCAGCCCGAGGTGGGCGAGCAGGGTGGCGGCGGCCTGATCGACACTGCCGTGACGCTGGATCGCCCGCTCGGCCCGCAGCCTGGAAAAGTGGCAAGGCAACTCGACGTTTTCGCGCACCGAGAGAAACGGCAGCAGGTTGAACTGCTGGAAAATGTAGCCGGTGTGATCGACGCGAAATCGATCGCGCGCACTGGCATTGAGTTCGGTCAGTTCCTGGCCGAGCAAGCGAATGCTGCCGCGATCGGGCTTCTGCACGCCGCCGAGCAAACCGAGCAGGGTGGTCTTGCCGCTGCCGCTGGGGCCTTTGAGGAACAGGGTCTCGCCGGGCTCAAGGCGAAACGCCGGGATGTCCAGCAGAGGCGGGTGACCGGGCCAGCTGAAGCTCAGGTCGGACAGTTCGATGAGTGCTTGGGTCATGGCGCCGATTTCATTGGGTTGGGTGCGGTCTCGATTTCAAACTCATACATTCCACCTGTGGGAGCGAGCCTGCTCGCGATGGCGGCGTGTCAGTCAACAAACATTTTGAATGTCCGGACCTCATCGCGAGCAGGCTCACTCCCACAGGTTTTTTGGTGTAATCAGAATTTCAGGGCAGCAGCCTTGGCCGTCACTTCAACGCCTTGCTGTCCGCTCGGGCTGATCAGTTGTACCTGAATCTTCTGGGTCGCCGGGAACGTACTGAAAATGTTGGCCAGTTCCAGGGTTTTCAGTGCGCCGGGTGCCGCACATTTGAACTGGTAGTGCGCATGAATTTCGCTGTGTTCGTGATGATGCTCGTCCTTGGCGTCTTCGTCGTGATCATCATGGGCATCGGCTTTATCACCGAACAATGGACTCTCCAGTGCTTGGGCCGCAACCACGCAACCGGCGGCTTTTGGCAGATTGAACAGGTTCAGTGGCTTCTCCAGCTGCGCCCGAACGGCAGCCACTTTGGCCTTGTCGGCGTCGCTGGTAGCGGCATGTTCGAAGCCGACCAGGTTCATCGCCGGGCTTTCCAGTTCCAGTTCCAGGGTCTGGCCATCCAGCGCCGCATTCAAACGACCTACGCCGTGTTCGTGGGCGGCGAGGCTGCCGTGTTCATGATCGTGGTCATGTTCTTCAGCGGCGTGAGCAACGGCCAGCGGCAACAGGGCGAACGGCAAAGCGAGCATTAGACGGCGCATGGCAAGTCTCCGGGAAGTCAGGTGAAAAAATTGTTATGTAATCTTATAACGAAAGCGCAAGAGTTTGACCGTCTGCTTGGCGTTGCACAAGTCCCGTGGGAGCATGCAGGTCAGAAATGTGCGGGAGCAGACTCATGTTGCGGATACGCGGAAGCATCGGCGAGTGGCCGGTGGATTTGACCCTGGAGATGGACGATGACGACTGGGCAAGGCTCGGCGCGCAGTTGCAGGTGGCCAAACCTGAAACCGGTGTGACGCCCGCCAAGCCGATGAATCAGGACGATTCGCAGTGGCAGATCGCCAAGGATTTACTGCGCAAGGCCGGGCATCTGAGTGGTCCGGAGTTGCTTGAGCAGCTGGAAGGATTGACCGGCAGCCCAGGCTCCGGGAAGCGCCTGCTGGTGCGCTTGCGCCATTGTGCGGAAGTGAAAGTGACGAGCGGCGGGGATACGCCGCTTTACAGCTGGATTGCGCAATAACCGTAGGAGCCGGCTTGCTGGCGATGAACGATCACGCGGTTTGTCAGACACACCGCGGCGCGCCTATCGCCAGCAAGCCGGCTCCTACAGGGCCGGGGCAAATGCAATCCCGCGGTCATTTCCAATGCAGCGATCAATACAACGCAGCAAACAACTTGCGGCGGTACGTGGTCACCAGCGGGTGATCATTGCCCAGCAGTTCGAACACTTGCAGCAACGTCTTGTGCGGCAAGCCTTCGTTGTAACCGCGATTACGCACGAACAGCTTGAGCAGCGCATCCAGCGCAGCGTCGTATTGCTGGCGCGCCAATTGCTGGATCGCCAGCTGATACACCGCTTCATCGTCCTGCGGGTTTTTCGCCAGTCTTGCTTTCAGGTCCGCGGCATCGGGCAAATCCTTGGCCTGGCCGAGAAACTGGATCTGCGCCTTGGCACCGGCCAGTGCAGCCTTGTGCTCGTCGCTCTTGACCGCGTCGAGTACGGTTTGCGCTTCGCCCAGCTCGCCGCGTTCAGTCAGGCAGCGGGCATACAGGATCAGCGCTTTGGCGTTTGTATTGTCTTCGCCGAGCAGCACCGTAAGCACAGCTTCAGCGTCGGCGAAACGGCTGTCGTCGAACAGCGCCTGAGCCTGTTCAAACGGGTCAGCGGCCGCCGGTGGTGGCATCTGCACGTGCGGTTCCAGCATCGTGCGTACAGCGGATTCCGGTTGCGCCCCGGCAAAACCGTCTACCGGCTGGCCGTCCTTGAACAACACTACGGTCGGCAGGCTGCGAATGCCGAAACGAGCGACGATGTCGGGTTCCAGATCGCAATTGACCTTGGCCAGCAGCAACTCGCCCTGATAGCTCTCGGCAATGGTTTGCAGCATCGGCATCAGCACCTTGCACGGCGCACACCATTCGGCCCAGAAATCCACCAGCACCGGTTTGTGAAAAGAGTTCTCGATCACCGACTGGTCGAAATCGACAGTCGTGGCGTCGAAGATGTACGGCGTTTCCTGACTCATGGGGGATCTCTTGGAAGCGTTGATGGAGCAACTATACGGCTTGGCGGGGTGTGGCTGGAAGCGGGGGGACTTTGGGTATGTGTCATCTGACAGCCTTCGCGAGCAAGCCCGCTCCCACATTGGATCTGCGGCGAACCAGGATTTAGTGATCGACACATGACAAGTGTGGGAGCGGGCTTGCTCGCGAAGCTTTTAGCTAGCCGCGCCGCGCGTGATACAGGCTCACATGCCGAAACTCTTCAGGCTCGGCCAGATCCGGCAATGTCATCGCCTCCAGCCTTTCGATGCGCCGATACATCGGATGACGAAAATCCCTGACCCGCGAATCCGCCACCAGGACCTCGCGACCCCGGCTCAGAAAATCGTCGAGCAACGGCAGGTTCGCGCGGTCGTACAGCACGTCTGCCACGAGAATCAGATCAAAGCGATCCGCCTCGGCGAAAAAATCTGTCGAGTAACTGAGTTCCACGCCATTTAGCTCGGCGTTAGCCCGGCATGAAGCGATCGCCAGCGGGTCCAGGTCACAGGCCACCACCTCCAGCGCGCCGGCCTTCACGGCAGCAATTCCCGCGACCCCGGAACCTGCGCCAAAATCCAGCACGCGTTTGCCTTTGACCCACTGCGGGAACTCGGCAAGATAGCGTGCGACCGCCAGGCCGCTGGCCCAGCAAAAACTCCAGTACGGCGGTTCATGCAAGATCCGTCGGGTTTCTTCCGGGCTGAAGGCGCGGTCCATGTTGTCGCCGTCGATCAGCCAGAGCTTCAGCGCGGTACCCGGCAATTGGCAGGGCAGCAGCTGAGCGTCACCCAGCAAATCACTCAACGCCTGTTGCAGGTCAAGCGGTGCAATCATGGCGCTTTGACGAACTGCAGTTGCCCCATCGCCTGAGTCGTCGGCTGGGTGATGACTTGCGACGGCAGGTGCAGAATCAACTGCCCGGACTGGCTGGCGCGACCACGCAGTTCAACGCGGGCACCGACCGGGAACGATTGCGGATTGAAGCGCAGGCGGAACGGCAAAATCTGATTGGTGCCGATCAGGCTGGAACTGGCGAGCAATTGTTGCGGGCGGTCCTGGTTATCGATCACCAGCAGCGCCAGCTCGACTTCGGCGCCGGTCGGCACGCCTTGCAAGGTGCCACTCAATTCACGCTGATGCGCGGGCAGCGGACCGAGATCGGCGGCCTCCTTGGCTTTTTTCTGCGCCTGCTGCGGCGCGGGGCCGGGCTTGGGCGGTTGCGGCTCGGTCTTGGGAGCATCACTGCTACAAGCCACCAGCAGGCTGAAAAGACTGAGCAAAACAAGCGGGCGTAACGACATGGGCGGCTCCAGCAGGGTAAATCCATCTATAGGCCGTCTGTATACCGCAAACCCTATGGCTTGTCTTGCCACCGGGATGCGCTACCATGGCCCTCCCTTTTTTTGTTGCCTGCCACCATGCACTGTCCCTTCTGCGGTGCCAACGACACCAAGGTCATCGACTCGCGTCTGGTCGCCGAGGGCGAACAGGTCCGCCGCCGGCGCGAATGCCTGGCCTGCGGCGAACGTTTCACGACGTTCGAGACTGCCGAACTGGTGTTGCCGCGCCTGATTAAAACCGACGGCAGCCGCCAGCCGTTCGACGAAGAAAAACTCCGTGCCGGCATGCAGCGTGCGCTGGAAAAGCGCCCGGTAAGTGTCGAGCGCCTCGAGTCGTCGCTGGTGCACATCAAACACAAACTGCGCGCCACCGGCGAACGCGAGGTCAAATCCCTCGTGGTCGGTGAACTGGTGATGGCCGAGCTGCAAAAGCTCGACGAAGTCGCCTACATTCGTTTCGCCTCCGTGTATCGACGCTTCCAGGACCTCAACGAGTTCCGCGAAGAGATCGATCGCCTGGCCCGTGAGCCGGTGAAAGAATGACCAACCCCGCCGAACAGTCCATCCTCGACGCCCATTACATGGCCCGCGCCCTTGAACTGGCGCGCAAGGGGCATTACACGACGCACCCAAACCCGCGCGTTGGTTGCGTGATCGTGCGCGATGGGCAGATTGTCGGCGAAGGCTGGCACGAACGCGCCGGCGAACCTCACGCTGAAGTTCATGCGTTGCGTGCCGCTGGCGACAAGGCGCGAGGTGCTACGGCCTACGTGACGCTCGAGCCGTGCAGCCATCACGGGCGCACGCCGCCCTGTGCCGATGCGCTGGTGAATGCCGGCCTGGCACGGGTGGTTGCTGCCATGCAGGACCCCAATCCTGAAGTCGCCGGGCGTGGCCTTCAGCGCTTGTCCCAGGCCGGCATTGCCACCCAGAGCGGCGTGCTGGAAGGCGAGGCGCGCAAGCTCAACGAAGGTTTTCTCAAACGCATGGAACACGGCCTGCCGTTCGTGCGAGTGAAGTTGGCCATGAGTCTCGACGGCCGCACGGCGATGGAAAGCGGCGAGAGCCAGTGGATCACCGGCCCGGCGGCGCGCTCGGCGGTGCAACGCTTGCGTGCGCAAGCCAGCGTGGTGCTCACCGGCGCCGACACGGTGCTGGCGGACAACGCCCGCTTGACCGTGCGTGCGGATGAATTGGGCCTGGACGCCGCGCAAACGGCGCTGGTCATGAGTCGCCCGCCGCTGCGCGTGCTGATCGACGGCCGTCTGCGCGTGCCGCTGGATGCGCCGTTTTTCAAGGCAGGTCCGGTACTGGTCGCCACCTGCATGGCCATTGAAGAACAGTACGCCAACGGGCCGGAATGCCTGATCGTGGCTGGCGAAGATGGCTTGGTCGACCTGCGCAAGTTGCTGGTCGAACTCGCCCATCGCGGGGTCAACGAAGTGCTGGTCGAAGCTGGCCCGCGTCTCGCCGGTGCTTTTGCTCAGCAAGGGCTGGTGGACGAATTCCAGATATTCATCGCCGGCAAGTTTCTCGGCTCCTCGGCACGTCCACTGCTGAACTGGCCACTGGCGCAGATGAAAGACGCGCCCGAGCTCAAAATCACCGAAATCCGCGCGGTTGGCGATGACTGGCGAGTCACTGCCATTCCTTCGCCGGCGGCCGGCGTATAATTCCCGGCCTGCGCCACGCGTCGGCCCTGTTCTCGAGGAGAACTCCATGTTTACCGGCATCATCGAATCCATCGGCAGTATCCGTGCGTTGACCCCTAAAGGCGGAGATGTTCGCGTTCACGTAGCAACCGGCAAGCTCGATTTGAGCGACGTCAAACTGGGCGACAGCATTGCGGTCAACGGCGTCTGCCTAACGGCGGTCGAGCTGCCAGGCAACGGTTTCGCTGCCGACGTCAGCCGCGAAACACTCGACTGCACCGCGATGAACGACTTGAAAAGCGGCAGCCCGGTCAACCTGGAAAAAGCCCTGACCCCGACCACTCGCCTCGGCGGGCACCTGGTCAGCGGTCACGTCGATGGCGTCGGCGAAGTGGTTGCCCGCAGCGAGAATGCGCGCGCTGTGGAATTCCGCATTCGTGCGCCGAAAGAACTGGCCAAATACATCGCGCATAAAGGCTCGATCACCGTCGACGGCACCAGCCTGACCGTGAATGCGGTCGATGGCGCCGAGTTCCTGCTGACAATCATTCCGCACACCCTCAGCGAAACCATCATGGCGTCCTACCAGCCAGGCCGTCGGGTCAACCTGGAGGTCGACCTGCTGGCGCGTTATCTGGAGCGCCTGCTATTGGGGGACAAGGCTGCAGAGCCGGCAAAGTCTGGCAACATTACTGAAAGCTTTCTGGCCCAAAACGGCTACCTCAAATCCTGAAGCTCAATTTTTGAAAGAAGGGGGGTGCCTAGTGGCGCTCAATAGCATCGAAGAACTGGTAGAAGACATCCGCCAAGGCAAGATGGTCATCCTCATGGATGACGAAGACCGCGAGAACGAAGGCGACCTGATCATGGCCGCCGAGTGCTGCCAGGCCGAGCACATCAACTTCATGGCCAAGCATGCCCGTGGCCTGATCTGCATGCCGATGAGCCGCGAACGCTGCGAACTGTTGAAGCTGCCGCTGATGGCGCCGCGCAACGGTTCCGGGTTCGGCACCAAGTTTACCGTGTCGATTGAAGCTGCCACCGGGGTCACCACCGGCATCTCCGCGGCCGACCGTGCGCGCACCGTGCAAGCGGCTGCCGCGAAAGACGCCAAGGCTGAGGACATCGTCAGCCCCGGCCATATTTTTCCGCTGATGGCCCAGGCCGGTGGCACCCTCGCGCGCGCCGGTCACACTGAAGCAGCGTGCGACCTGGCGCGCATGGCCGGTTTCGAGCCGAGCGGCGTGATCTGCGAAGTGATGAACGACGACGGCACCATGTCCCGTCGCACCGAGCTTGAGGCTTTCGCGGCCGAGCACAACATCAAGATCGGCACCATCGCCGACCTGATTCACTACCGGATGATCCACGAACGTACCGTTCAGCGGATTGCCGAGCAGCCGCTGGACAGCGAACTGGGCCAATTCAATCTGGTGACCTATCGTGATTCCGTGGAAGGCGACGTGCACATGGCCCTGACCCTGGGCAAGGTGTGCGCTGAGGAACCAACGCTGGTGCGCGTGCACAACATGGACCCTCTGCGCGACCTGTTGATGGTTAAACAACCGGGCCGCTGGAGCCTGCGTGCCGCCATGGCCGCCGTGGCCGAGGCCGGCAGCGGCGTGGTGTTGCTGCTGGGTCATCCGCTGGATGGCGACGTGTTGCTCGCGCACATTCGTGAAACCGCTGATCATGCACCTGTGAAAAAACCGACCACCTACAGCATCGTCGGTGCCGGTTCGCAGATTCTTCGCGACCTGGGTGTACGCAAAATGCGCCTGATGAGTGCGCCGATGAAATTTAATGCGATATCCGGTTTCGATCTGGAAGTTGTAGAATACGTGCCCTCCGAATAATGACGCGCAGATTTCGGCATTGTTGACTTGGAAACATTGTGGCGAGGGAGCTTGCTCCCGCTGGGTTGCGTAGCAGCCCTCTGTTTTGGGGCCGCTACGCAGCCCAGCGGGAGCAAGCTCCCTCGCCACAAATGTGTAGGTCACCGGCAATGCGGTGTCTGCGACGCAGTATTCTTGGCTAATATCACTGAGGGATGCGTAGAAAACGCGTCCCGGCTCTTTAAGAGATCTAACGAATGACCCTGAAGACCATCGAAGGTACCTTCATCGCCCCTCAAGGCCGCTACGCTCTGGTAGTGGGCCGTTTCAACAGTTTCGTGGTTGAAAGCCTGGTCAGCGGTGCAGTTGATGCCCTGGTTCGCCATGGCGTGAGCGAAAGCGACATCACCATCATCCGTGCGCCTGGCGCCTTCGAAATCCCGCTGGTTGCGCAGAAAGTCGCTCAGAAAGGCGAGTTCGCAGCCATCATCGCGCTCGGCGCGGTCATTCGTGGCGGTACTCCGCACTTCGAATACGTGGCAGGCGAGTGCACCAAGGGTCTGGCTCAGGTGTCCATGGAATTCGGCGTGCCGGTTGCTTTCGGCGTGCTGACCGTGGATTCCATCGAACAAGCCATCGAACGTTCCGGCACCAAGGCCGGCAACAAAGGTGCTGAAGCTGCTCTGTCCGCTCTGGAAATGGTCAGCCTGCTGGCGCAGTTGGAGGCCAAGTGATCAACGACGACAGCGATCGTTTCAACCCGCGCGATCCAAAGCCTGCAGACGCCGGCAAGCCATCGAAAAGCGTCAAGCGTCGCGAAGCCCGTCAGCTCGCGACCCAGGCGCTGTACCAATGGCACATGGCCAAGCAGTCGCTGAACGAAATTGAAGCGCAGTTCCGGGTCGATAACGATTTCAGTGATGTCGATAGCGCCTACTTCCGCGAGATCCTGCATGGGGTTCCGGCGCAGAAGGACAAGATCGATGCCGCGCTGAAGCCTTGCCTGGATTTGACCATCGAAGAGCTGGACCCGGTTGAACTGGCCGTTCTGCGCCTGTCGACCTGGGAGCTGCTCGAGCGCGTCGACGTGCCTTACCGCGTTGTGATCAACGAAGGTATCGAACTGGCCAAGGTGTTCGGTTCTACCGACGGCCACAAGTTCGTCAACGGCGTGCTCGACAAGTTGGCCCCGCGTTTGCGTGAAGCAGAAGTGAAGGCGTTCAAGCGCTAACCTGCGCTTGATACCCAATGGGCGAGTTTGAGCTGATCCGCAATTTCTTCGCCGCCGCGCCTTGTGCGCAAGGCGGCGAAGGCGTTGCGCTGGGGATCGGCGACGATTGCGCTTTGCTGGCTGTTCCCGCTGGGGAGCAGCTTGCCGTATCCACCGACACGCTCGTGGCCGGTGTGCATTTCGCAGATCCTTGCGACCCGTTTCTACTCGGTCAGCGCTCGCTGGCCGTGGCCGTCAGTGACCTGGCAGCCATGGGCGCCACCCCTGTTGCCTTTACCCTTGCCCTGACTTTGCCGACGGTGACTGCCGAATGGCTGCAAGCGTACGCCCGCGGTTTGAACCTGATGGCGCAACGTTGCGGTGTGGCGCTGGTGGGCGGTGATACCACCCGAGGGCCGTTGAGCCTTACCCTGACCGTGTTTGGTCGGGTGCCCAGCGCTCAGGCATTGATCCGCAGCGGCGCGCAGCCGGGTGATCTGCTCTGTGTGGGCGGGGAACTGGGCAACGCCGCCGGGGCTTTGCCGCTGGTGCTCGGTCAGCGAACGGCCGCAGCTGACATCGCCGAGCCGCTGCTGGCGCATTACTGGTCGCCGCAGCCGCAACTCGGCCTCGGCCAGGCGCTGCGCGGCAAGGCGACAGCGGCGTTGGACATCTCCGACGGTCTGCTTGCCGACTGCGGCCATATTGCGCTGGCGTCGAAGGTCGGCATTCAAGTTGAACGGGACCGATTACCGCTGTCGAACTCTTTAGTGGCGTTCCTCGGTCAATCCGGCGCAGAAGCAGCGGCCCTGAGTGGCGGCGACGATTATGTGTTGGCGTTCAGCCTACCGTCCGTCGAGTTGGCGCAGCTGCTGGCAGAAGGATGGCCCATCCACGTGGTCGGGCAAGTGGTGGCGGGGCAGGGCGTCGTGCTGCTGGATGCCTGCGGCCAGGACATCACCCCGCAAATACGGGGCTACCAACATTTTCGGGAGACACCGTGACAGATCATCCCAATCAGGTTCCTGCGGAATTCGTACCGCCTTCGGTATGGCGCAACCCATGGCATTTCATCGCCTTCGGCTTCGGCTCGGGCACCTTGCCCAAGGCTCCTGGCACCTGGGGCTCATTAGTTGCGCTACCCTTCATCCCGTTATGGCAGATGTTGCCCGACTGGGGTTACTGGCTGATGCTGGGCATCACCATGCTGTTCGGCTTCTGGCTGTGCGGCAAGGTGGCCGACGATCTGCGGGTACACGACCACGAAGGCATCGTCTGGGACGAAATGGTCGGGATGTGGATTACCTTGTGGCTGGTGCCTGAAGGCTGGTACTGGTTGCTCGCGGGTTTTGTCGTGTTCCGTTTTTTCGACATTCTCAAGCCGTGGCCGATTCACTGGATCGACCGGCACGTGCACGGTGGCGTCGGGATCATGCTCGACGACGTAGTGGCCGGGGTGTTTGCATGGGCAGCGATGCAGGGGCTGGTGTGGATTTTCGCCTGACGGGCGATACAGGGGACTAAGGATGGCTCGACGCTGGCTGGCTGGGATGATGTTCTCGATGCTCGGCACGCTGGCCCTGGCGGCTGAGACGCCGATGCCGTCGGTGATCCATCTCGCCAGTGAAGAATGGGAAAATTACACCGCCCCCGACGGGCGTGGCCTGGGCTGGGACGTGCTACGGAAGGTTTTCGAGCCGGCCGGCGTGAAACTCGAGATTCGCACCGTTCCCTACACGCGATCCATCGGCCTGGCGCAACGCGGCGAAGTGGATGCCTGCGTGGGCGCCTACCACGATGAAGTCAGCGATCTGTTATACCCGCGCTGGAATTTCGATACCGACCACATCTACGCATTGGGGCTGGCCAGCAGTCCGGTGCCGACCCGAGAGACGCTGGGCGCTTACAGATTGGCCTGGGTCCGCGGTTACGACTATCAGGACTATTTGCCGAACGTCACTCGATATAACGAAGTGGTGCGGCGTACCGGAATTCTGTCGATGCTCACCCACGATCGCGCCGATTATTACGTCGATGCGCTGAGCGAAATCGAATTCATTGTCCGTGGTGCCAGGGATCCTGCGCTGTTCCGGCAGACGCACATTACCGAGTTGCCGCTCTACCTGTGCTTCGCCAACACACCCCGCGCGCGAAAGCTCATGGCGCTGTTCGATCAACGCATGGAGCATCTGGTGAAAAGCGGCGAGCTGAAGCCGATCTTCAAGCGCTGGAAGCAGCCTTATCCGTTTGATCCCGAGTGAACACGTCTCTGTAGCAGCTGGCGCAGCCTGCGTCCGGCGGCGCAGCCGTCGCATACCCTGCCAACTCGATGGCCCTGATATCGGGATGTTCGAATTTTACGACGGCTGCGCCGCCGGACGCAGGCTGCGCCAGCTGCAGGATCTTACGTGGGACGCAGCATCCGGATTTTTGATCGTTATGCCCCAAAATTCAGCCTGAGCGTCTGCAGGAACCTGCTGCTACAATGCCGCCTCTGCGAATCTATAGATCAGGAGCACACCGGTGCCTGTCGTTTTTGTCGCCGCTTCCAAGCTGCCAACGCCTTTTGCGCAATTCACCATGCACGGCTTTCTCGATGAGGAGAACGGGCGCGAGCACGTGGTTCTGAGCCTCGGTGAGTTCGACGACGGTGCGCCGGTACTCGGTCGTTTGCATTCCGAGTGCCTGACTGGCGATGCCTTGTTCAGCCAGCGTTGCGATTGCGGTTCTCAGCTTGAAGCCGCCCTGCAGGCCATTGCTCGCGAAGGCCGCGGCGTGTTGCTCTATCTGCGCCAGGAAGGCCGAGGCATTGGCTTGCTGAACAAGATCCGTGCATATGAGTTGCAGGATGGCGGTGCCGATACCGTTGAAGCCAACGAGCGTCTGGGTTTTGCCGCAGATCAGCGCGATTACGCCATGTGCCTGCCGATGCTGCAGCACCTGGGGGTGAAATCCCTGCGCCTGATGACCAACAACCCGCGCAAGGTCAAAGCCCTGACCGACATGGGCATTGTCGTTGCCGAGCGCGTGCCGTTGCACACCGGCCACAATCCGCACAACAAACTCTACCTGGCGACCAAGGCCAGCAAGCTCGACCACATGATGGGCAACGAGCACCAGGGCGAGGTAGACCGCGCGTGACTCGCGGTCAGGTGCGGCGGCGACTGGCCGTCAGTTGGTGGCAATACCTGGCGCTGGCGCTGTTGCCGTTGTTCGTGATCAACGGTGTATTCGGTCAGAGCGAGGCAATCCTGCCGGTGTTGGCCATGCCGATGTTCATTGCCGGTGTGGCTTCGATGTTTGTCAGCCTGAAGTTTTTCGGTGGCTATAAGCACGGCCTGATCGCCACGCAGAAAGCCCTCGATACCCCTGAAGAACCTGCCGCCTGGATCGCCTTGGCTGCCAAACGCCGTGCGGCGTTCATCGCTGCCGGGCTGCCCGCGTGGATTGGCGCCCTTGCGGTATTTTTCGGGCTGGAAGCCGTGCCGCTGATGTTGCTGGCGCTGTCCACCGCCGTGTTGTTCTACCTCTACCGTATCCCGCGTCAACTCGCTTGATGCTCCGCGTTTGGCTCGCGGTTCTGCTGCTGGCCTTGGGCGCGTCGGCGAATGCCGTCGAGCGGGTCGTCAGCCTCGCGCCGTCTCTCTCCGAAATCGTTGTCGAGCTGAGTTCTGCCGATCTGCTGGTTGGCGTGCTGGATGCCGGCGAGCGTCCTGCGGAACTTCAGGACCTGCCCTCTGTTGGCCGCTATGGTCAGCTGGACATGGAACAACTGCTCAGTCTGCGCCCGGATTTGCTGCTGCTGTGGCCCGACAGTGTCGGCCCGGCACAGCGTGAGCAGCTCAAACGTTTGAACATTCCGACTTACGTCGCCGAACCGCACAACCTTGATCAACTTACCGCGCACATAGAAGCGATTGCTGTGCAACTTGGCCGTGCCGAACGGGGGATTTCCTTGGCTGCGACTTTGCGTCAGCGCCTCGATTCATTGCGCGAACGCTACAGGCGCGATCAGCTTTTGCGGGTGTTTTATCAGGTCTGGGACCGGCCGCTGTATACCGTCGGTGGCGGGCAGATCATCAGCGATGCGCTGCAGGTGTGCGGCGCGCGAAATGTGTTCGCCGACCTGACGCTGCCCGCGCCGCAGATCAGCGTCGAGGCGGTGCTGCAGCGTAATCCTGAGGTGATCCTTGCCAGCGATCAGGCGCAACTCGATGCGTGGAAAGCCTGGCCGCAGGTGGCGGCTGTTCGGCAGGGGCAGTTGCTCATGGTGGCCGATAAAGGCCTGGAGCGGCCGAGCGGGCAGATGATCGAGGCGACGGCCAGGCTGTGCGAGTTGATTGCGCCCGACCGCTGACCTTGTGGCGAGGGAGCTCGCTCCCGCTGGGCAGCGAAGCAGCCCCAAATTCCCTCAAAGAGTAAAGTCAGATCTGATTGCACCCGCCATTTACGTCTGCCTCGCAAACGAGCGGGAGCAAGCTCCCTCGCCACAGGTGACCGAGTCGTCTAGATCTCCGGGGTCCAAGTGACCCCAAACATCCACGCCCGGCCTTCCTCGCGATACCCGTACTGACTGCCGTCATGGCTGTACAACGCCCGGCTGTAGCCCTTATCCAGAACGTTATCGACCTTCACATCAAGCTTGACCTCGCGATTCAATGCCCAGCTGCTGCGTAACCCGAGCAGCGCATAACCGCCCAGTGGCTGCAGATTGTTCTCGTCGTCATAACTGCTGCTGACCGCTTGCCAGCTGGCACCGAGCCCGAGGCGGTCAAACTGCCGATCCAGATCCAGACTCAATGTCCGCCGCGCACGACGGGCCAGCGTATGACCGCTGTCACGGTCGCGCGGATCAATGATCGCCACCCCGAGGTTGCTCTGCCAGCCAAAAAACTCCTGCTCGAGTGCCGCTTCAAAGCCATTGATACGGGCTGATGCAACATTCTGCGGCCGCGAGTTGCTGCCGAAGATGATCGCGTCCTGCAGGTCGGTGCGGTACAGCGAGGCTTCAAGACGAGTGCCTTCAGTCAGCTGACTGCGCCATTGCAGCTCGTAGCTTTTCGAGGTTTCGGGCTTGAGGTCCGGGTTGCTGAAATCCGGGTAATACAAATCATTGAAAGTCGGGGCACGGAACCCTTCGCTGTAGCTCAGCAAAACATCGTTGTCGGGATTCAACGGCAGGGTAAAGGTGCCGCTCCAACTGTTCTGACCGCCGAACTGCTGATTCTGGTCGCGGCGCAAACCCAGCTCGGTGGAAAAGCTGTCCGCCTGATAGCGATGCTGCACGAACGCCGCGCGGTTCCAGCGACTGTCCTCGTCGAACGCAGTGCTGCTGTTGACTCGGTCTTCATACCAGTCGCCGCCGACGATCAGGCTGTTGCGTGCATCGAGCGTCAGGTCATTCTGCCAGTTCACCGAATCACGGTAGGTGTTGAACACGCTGCGCTCGCTGCTGAGTTTGTCGAAGGTCTCTTCGCGATTTTCGCTGTGGCCCAGTTCGACACGGGTTTTCCAATGCTCGTTGATCCGTGCGTCGACGTAACTGCTGAGACCGCTGACGGTGAAATCGTTGTACGGCTGCTCCTGTACCGACTCGAAGGTGTCCATATCGAAGCGGCCGAACGGATTGTCGAAGGCATTTTTGCCACGGTTATCCAATAGATTCGCGCCGACTTCGATGTCATCGGTGAGGG
Source organism: Pseudomonas sp. TMB3-21 (assembly GCF_054898145.1). Taxonomy (NCBI): domain Bacteria; kingdom Pseudomonadati; phylum Pseudomonadota; class Gammaproteobacteria; order Pseudomonadales; family Pseudomonadaceae; genus Pseudomonas; species Pseudomonas sp. TMB3-21. The sequence continues at coordinate 2,256,516 of NZ_CM142718.1, forward strand.
CGTGACTCAAGCTCAGGCTCAGCGATTTATTGCGGTATTCATCGTGATCGCCGTCACTCGGATACGACTCGTAAGTGCGGTCGATCCCGGAGGTTTCATCAAGGCTGGCACCGAGATTGAAGCGGGTTTTCTCGTCGCCACCAGACAATCCGACGCTGCGCTCCCAGCTCTGGTTGCTGCCGAAGCCAACGTGCAGGCGTGGTTGCAGGCCCAGCTTGCCGCCGCGCCGGGTGAAAATCTGAATCACCCCGCCAATCGCATCGCTGCCGTAAATCACTGACCGCGAGCCGCGTAGCACTTCCACACGCTCGACCTGTTCGATGTTGATGTGCTGCAGATTGCTGTCGCCGGAGGTTGAGTTGCCGATGCGCTGGCCGTCCACCAGCACCAGGCTTTGTGCCGACTTGGTTCCGCGAATGTAAATTCCCGGCAAACTGCCACGACCACCAGTCTGGCCGACCTGCACGCCGGGCACGCGGCGCAACAGATCGGTAACGCTGGCCGGCTGCAGGCGATCGATGTCTTCGCGGGTGAACACGGTATTCGCCGCGCTGCTGTCGTTGCGGGCTTCGACCTGGCGGTTGGCGCTGATCACTACGTCGGGCAGCTTCAGCGCCTGATCGCGTTCGAAGGTGTCGGCGAACAATGGGCTAGTCGGCAGGAGCGCGAGCGACAGGGCGAGGGGAAAGAGTTTCATCGGCAGTCCGTGATGTTTCAGGTGTGCACAAATCAATGTGGGAGTGAGCCTGCTCGCGATGGCGGTGTATCAGTCAACATTGAATCGACTGACAGTCCGCCATCGCGAGCAGGCTCACTCCCACAGGGGTATTGCGTTTATTTGGTGAGCAACTGCATCCGCTCGCGCACCGACGCCTCAATCCCGGCCTCATCCAGCCCACATTCGGCCAGCATCTGCGCAGGCTTGGCGTGCTCGACATAGCTGTCCGGCAGGCCCAGGTGCAGCATCGACTTGAGGATGTTCTCGCGTGCGAGGAATTCGCTGACCGCGCCGCCGGCACCGCCCATGATCGCATTCTCTTCAATCGTGACCAGCAGCTCATGGCTGCCGGCAATGTCACGCACCAGCGCCTCATCCAGCGGCTTGACGAAGCGCATGTCGACCACGGTCGCGTTCAGCGTTTCGGCAACTTTCAGCGCTTCGGCCACCTGCACGCCGAATACCAGCAGGGCAACATTTTGACCCTGACGACGAACGACGCCTTTGCCGATTTCAATCGGTTGCAGCTCGTTCTCGATGGTCGCATTCGGACCATTGCCGCGTGGATAACGCACCGCCGCCGGGCCGTTGTACAGGTGGCCGGTGGTGAGCATTTTGCGCAGTTCGTTCTCATCGCTGGGTGTCATCACCAGCATGCCAGGGATGCAGCGCAGGTACGACAGGTCGAAACTGCCGGCGTGGGTCGGGCCGTCTTCGCCCACCAGACCGGCACGGTCGATGGCAAATAGCACGTCGAGGTTTTGCACCGCAACGTCGTGGATCAACTGGTCGTAACCGCGCTGCAGAAACGTCGAGTAGATCGCGACCACTGGTTTTGCGCCTTCGCAGGCCATCCCGGCGGCAAGTGTTACGGCGTGTTGCTCGGCAATCGCTACGTCGAAATAACGCTGCGGGAAACGTTCGCTGAAGGCCACCAAATCGGAGCCTTCTTTCATCGCCGGGGTGATGCCAACCAGGCGTGAATCCGCTTCGGCCATGTCGCACAGCCATTGACCAAACACGCCGGAATACTTCGGTCCGCTGGTCGCTTTTGGCGCAACCGGTGCATCCACGGGTTCGAGTTTGGTGATGGCGTGGTAGACGATCGGGTCGACTTCTGCCGGGGCGAAGCCTTTGCCTTTCTTGGTGACCACGTGGAGAAACTGCGGGCCTTTAAGATCGCGCATGTTGCGCAGGGTGGCGATCAGGGTCGGCAGATCGTGGCCATCGATCGGGCCGATGTAGTTCCAGCCCAGCTCTTCGAACAGCGTGCCGGGCACCAGCATGCCTTTGGCATATTCCTCGGTGCGGCGGGCAATTTCCCAGGCGCCGGGCAGACGCGACAGCACTTTCTTGCTGCCCTCGCGCATGCTCGCGTAGGTGCGGCTGGAAAGGATTTTCGCCAGGTAATTCGACAAACCGCCGACATTGCGCGAGATCGACATGTCGTTGTCGTTGAGGATCACCAGCATGTTGGCGTTCACTTCCGGCGCATGGTTGAGCGCCTCGAACGCCATGCCGGCCGTCAACGCACCGTCGCCGATCACTGCGATTGCCTTGCGATCACTGTTCTGCAGGCGGGCGGCGATGGCCATGCCCAGCGCTGCACTGATCGATGTACTGGAATGGCCGACGCCAAACGTGTCGTATTCGCTCTCGGAACGGCGTGGGAAGGCAGCTACGCCGTCCTTCTGGCGCAGGGTGCTCATGCGCTCGCGGCGACCCGTGAGGATTTTGTGCGGATAGGCCTGATGACCCACGTCCCACACCAGCCGGTCATCCGGGGTGTCGAAAACGTAATGCAACGCGATGGTCAGCTCAATGACGCCCAGGCCCGCACCGAAATGCCCACCGGTCTGACCGACCGTATAGAGCAACTCCAGGCGCAACTCATCGGCCAGGGTTTCCAGCTCGGCTTCGCCTAACCGGCGTAGCCCGTCCGGCGTGTTGGCACGGTCGAGCAGGGGCGTGGTCGGGCGCTTGCGGGGAATCTCATGAAACGTCGTGGGCATCAGGCGAATCGTTATAGGTATAAAAGATGCGGCAGTTTACCTGATGCATCGGCCCCTGCCCACGCGTTGGTATTTTTTGGCGGATACGCCATCAGTTGCGCCGGTCGACGATATAACGGGCCAGGTCGCGCAGCGGCTCGGCCGCCGCGTCAAACGGTCGCAGCGCGTGCAGCGCCTGATCGCGCAGCTCCAGCGCATAGGCCTTGGCGTGGTCGAGGCCGAGCAGGGCCGGGTAGGTAGGCTTGTCCCGCGCGATGTCGGCACCTTGGCGTTTGCCTAGGGTTTCGGTGTCGCTTTCGACGTCGAGAATGTCGTCCTGCACCTGAAATGCCAGGCCGATCGCCAGGGCGTAATTCTTCAGGGACTTGAGTTCATCCTTCTCGGCGCGGCCACTGGCCAATGCGCCGAGTTTGACGCTGACTTCGATGAGCGCGCCGGTCTTGTGCCGGTGCATGTATTCGAGGGCTTTCTGATCGAGTTTCAGGCCGACCGAGCCGAGGTCGATTGCTTGCCCGCCGACCATGCCGGCGGGGCCTGCCGCAAGGGCGAGTGCGCGGACCATTTGCAGGCGGATTTCGGCGTCGGAGGTATTCAGGCGCGGATCGAGCAGCGCGCTGAAGGCCAGGCTTTGCAAACCGTCGCCGGCAAGAATCGCGCAGGCCTCGTCGAATTTTTTGTGGGTGGTCGGCAGGCCGCGACGTAAATCGTCATCGTCCATGGCCGGCAAATCGTCGTGCACCAGGGAATAGGCGTGGATCAGCTCGACAGCGCAGGCGGCGCCATTGGCTTGCTCGGCTTTGCCGCCCAGTGCTTCGCAGGCGGCGTAGGCCAGCAGCGGACGCACGCGTTTGCCGCCATTCATCACGCTGTAGCGCATCGCTTCGTAAAGCCGCGCGAGTTCAGGGCCGGGCGCGGTGAACAGGCTTTCCAGTGCCGCGTTGACGCGGGCCTGGCTGGTCGCCGAATACGCTGCGATCATTCTGGCTCATCCGCGTCGAAGGGTTCCTCGGCCAGCTCGCCATCGCGCTCGAGCAGTACCTGAACTTTCTGCTCGGCCTGAGCCAGCGCTGCCTGGCAATCGCGGGTCAAACCGATGCCTTGCTCGAAAGCTGTCAGCGAGTCTTCCAGCGACAATTCGCCATTCTCCAGACGCTCTACCAGCGTTTGCAGGTCAGCGAGGGATTGTTCGAAATCCAGTGCAGCTTTTTTGCGGGCCATGGCGGCTATTTCCGGTTGTCGTTAAACCGCCGCGACACTAGCAGACATGGGGGGCATGGGCAAATGAGGCGGGAGGCTTGCCACCCTGGTCTCGAGGTGAAAACAACCCTTGTGGCGAGGGGGCTTGCCCCCGTTCGGCTGCGAAGCAGTCGTCAATCCGGACACATCGGTCTCTTTGTCCGGACGCTGGGGGCCGCTTCGCGCCCCAACGGGGGCAAGCCCCCTCGCCACAGTTGTGTGCCGCAGCAGGTTACTGTGTCGAGTCATGGGCCAGCGCCAGATCCATTCATGTGCCATGAGTTCGGCAGCTCCGGGGGTGCATGAGCCGAATAGTAGTCGTATTCGGTTCATCTCTTGAGCCGAATAACCGCGCTATTCGGCTCACCTACGGAAAATGTCCGTGAATCCGACCGCAAAACCGGCGCTGTCCGATTGTTAAAACCTGGCCAACTGGCTACTCTTCGCGACTTCAAAGACCCGATAACCATGGGTCGCTCTGACGAAACACAATCTCAGGATTTGTAACGCGCCGAGGATCTGGCGCAAGGTTTCGTTGTGCATGGCAGGAGGCGTCACATGCGTTTATTTTTGTTGCTGAGTGGGCTGGCGTGTGCAACCGCAGCGGCCGCGCCGACGGCCGAGTTGTCCGAGCCAATCGGCGGCTGGCGGTACAACGGCCTGCTCGATCGCAGCGCAAATCCTCAGGTCGCCTATCCCACGCCGCCCATTGACCGGGGCGTGCAGCGCAATCGCACCATGATCCAAGGCCAGCTCAAGGCCGTCGGAACCCAGCGCGGGCCGCACACACTGGCCGTCAACGGCAATCCGCTGAACCTTTATACCGACGACCAGGGTCGTTTCGCCCGACCGTATGCGTTCGGCGCCGGCTCCAACAGCGTCGAGGTGCGCAGCTCGCAAGGCCAGTCGCTCAAGCGCGTCCAGTTCTATGAAGCCAATAACCTGCGCACCCCGGCGCGGATTCGCGTGGTGCTGGGTTGGGACGATCCGAAGGCCGAGCTCGACCTGCACCTCATCACCCCCGACGGCCAGCACGCGTTCTGGGCGCGCCCGGCGATGAGCAATGGCGGCGGTCTCGACCCGGATGGCGTCGACGGCCCGGGCCCGGAAATGTTCACCATGACCGCGCCCATGCGCGGTACCTATCTGGTTTACGTGAACTACTGGGGCAACTTCGGCAGCGGCGGCTATAACTTCGAGGAGACCAGCAACCAGAACGAGGTGATTACCTCGCAGATCAATCTGGTGCTGAACGAAAACACCGTCGACGAAAAACGCGAGACCTTCATCGTGCCCTTGCGCGCGATCGGTGATTTGCTGCTGGTCAAGACTTTCAACTATTAAGCATCCCGCACCTCCATGGATGAACTGCCGAGCTTTGGGAACATGAGCGTAAACATGAGCGATAACACAGTTCTACCGGCCGTACCGCCGGCCGCCCCCGCACCAGCCGTCAAACCTTCACTGCGCTGGCCGTTGCTGATCGGGCTGTGCCTGGTGGCGGGTGTCGCGGCCGGGCTGGGCTGGTTCATGCTCAAACCCAAGGCGCCGATTGCCGAGCTGGCCAGCGACAAACTGGGCATGAGCCGCCCGGACGGTTTGCTTGAAACGCACTCCCTGAGCCAGCTACCCAAGGATTTGCTGGCGGTGCCGTTTCTCAAGGAAACCCTCACCGAAGATTTCGTTTTCTATTACGAAACTCATGCCGATCGGCTGGGGTTGATCGGCAGTCTGCGGCGGATCATTTACGAGCATGACCTGAAACTGCAGGACAGCCTGATCGAGCAGCTGTTCGATCAACCGGCAGACGTGGCGCTGTGGCGCGGCGCGGATGGCCGGCTCAAGGATTTCCTGCTGGTGATGGATCGCGGCGGGCTGGCCAAGGTGCTGGAGCCACTGGCGAAAGTGGCGCTGGATGACACGCAGCTGAGCAAAATCGGTGAGCTGAAAGTCGGCGCCGATGACGTGGCGCTTTATCAACTCAGCTACAACGCCAGCAAAGCACTGCTGTTCGCCTCCCATGGCGACAAACTGGTGGTGCTGTCCAACCCGGCCAAACTCTATGATTCGGACAACAGTTCGTCCCAGGAGCCGGGCAGCGTCTCGATGAAAGCCTTCGCCGCATTGCTCAACGGCGAAAAATTGTTCCCCGAGGCCTTCGGCCTGCAAGCCCGTTTGCCGGAAGTGAAACAACGCCTTTCAGTCAACTCCAGTGTCCTAGCCATGGGTTACCAGCGTTTCATCCCGAACTTCGCCGGCCTGCGCTTCGACATGGATGACAAGGGCTGGCACAGCTTTCTCGCCATGGATGAGCTGGAGAACCAGGCGGATTTCGATTTCAAACCGGTCTGGCAAGCCATGCCGATGGGCGCGAGTGCTTGCGTGACTTTGCCGCTGGCCGCCGAACAACAAAAACCGTTGCTGATAAAACTGGGTGCCGAGGATGCCGTCGCCCAGGCCCTCACCGACAACATGGCCGGCGCTGCAGGTCTGTGCTGGTATGCCGATTCGCGGCTGTACACGCCGCTGCTGGTGGCCAGTCTGAAAGACGATGACAGCGCCAGGCTCGACGGCGACCTGGGCACTCTGTTCGGCTCAATGGTCGGTGCCTTCGAGCCCAATGTCGAAGAGCACGCCTTCCCGGTGATCGAAAAACAGCAAGGCCAGAGTCACCTGTGGCAGCGGCAGGTCAGCTCCAGTATTGGCCCGTACAAAGCCAAGGAGGCGCAAAATCCGGACGCGATTTCCGGCAAGGCGTTCATGAACGTCAGCCTGGCGCGTCACGGTTCGACGCTGCTGTTTTCCCTCGACGACAAACTGGTCGACAAGGCCCTCGGCACGCTCGACAAACGCTTCCCGCCGATGGCCGACGTGGTGCCCAAAGACCTGCTGATGCCCGTTTACTTCGGTCCGGATTCGATGGCGCAACTGATGCAGCAGGAAACCCTCGACAGCCTGCCCCAGGACATGGAGCCGGTCTTCTATAACGCCGCGCAAACCTACCTGATCCCTAAACTGCGCACGCTCGGCGGCTACGGCAAATATGCGCTCACATTGCCTGAAGGCAGCGAGCCCGACGGCCACTGGCAATGGCTGCCGCTGGAATGGAAAGCGCTGTGAGCGCACTCATCCGCAGCCTCGGTTTGCTGGCGATTTTGCTGAGCAGTCGCGCGTTCGCCTTGGAGGCGGCGTTGCTGGATCCGCAGCAATCCCAGGTGTTTCGCGCCTGGTTCGTGCGCATCGCCCAAGAACAACTGACCCAGGGCCCGAGCCCGCGCTGGTATCAGCAGGACTGCGCCGGCCTGGTGCGTTTTGCCGCCAACGAAGCGCTGAAAGTGCATGACGACAAATGGCTGCGCAGCAATGGCCTGTCCAACCGCTACCTGCCACCCGAGCTGCAATTGAGCGATGCGCAACGCGGTCTCGCTCAGCAGTGGCAGCAGGGCGGCGGTAAGGTCGGGCCCTACGTCAACGCGATCAAACTGATCCAGTTCAACAGCCATCTGGTCGGCCGCGATGTGGCCCAGGCGCGGCCCGGCGACCTGATGTTTTTCGATCAGGGCGACGACCAGCACCTGATGATCTGGATGGGTCGCTTCATTGCCTATCACACCGGCACAACGACACCCACAGACAACGGCATGCGTTCCGCGAGCCTGCAGCAACTCATGACATGGAAGGACACCCGATGGATACCCGACGCAGCCAACCCCAACTTCATCGGCGTCTATCGACTGAATTTCCTCTCCCAATGATCGGTGCCCGCATGTTGCGTTTCCTGCTTTTGACGTTGGTCGTGTGGCTGCCCTTTTCGGCGGTCGATGCTGACGACGCCGTGGCGCCAAGCGGCTACACGCCGGTGGCCGGCGAAAGTTTTTTCCTGCTGGCCGACAGCAGTTTCGCCAGCGACGAACAGGCAATGGTGCGCCTCGAAGCACCGGGTCGCGACTATCGCCGGTTCCGCATGGAGCCCTATGGCGGCGCCGACATTCGTGTGTACCGCATCGACAAGCCGCTGGGTTTTCTCAAGCGTCAGAAAAACCTGCATCGCGTGGTCAGCGACGGCCAGTTCAAGGGCGAAGGGCTGTCGAACACGCTCGCGTATCTGTGGGACAACTGGTACCGAAAATCCCGTCGTGTGATGCAGCGGGCGTTTTCCTATGAGTCGCGCAAGCAAGTCACCGAGGAAGTGCCGGAGCTGAAGATGGGCACCGCGATGGCCGCGCCAACGCCTTATGACGCGCAGCCGCAATTCGCCTTGATTCCAGGCCTGCCGGTGGTCAGTCAGTTTCGTTATCCGCTGTGGCAGGCCAAGCCGATTCAGCCACCGCTCGGCGTAAACCTCGCCGGGTCTTCCAGCGAGTTCGTCAGCGTCGCGCCGGGCAACGTGTACATCCCGTTGGGCAAGCTGAAACCGGGCCTGTACCTGGTCGAAGCGTTGATCGGCAAGTACCGCGCGACCACCATGGTGTTCGTCTCCAACACCGTGGCGGTGAGCAAGATTGCTGGCGATGAATTGCTGGTATGGGCCGCGCGCAAACATGAAGGCAGCTCCGTTGCGAAGGTCAATGTGCTGTGGACCGACGGCCTCGGCGTGATGAGCAGCGGCGCCACCGATGCCGAGGGTTTGCTGCGCCTGAAACACGTCAGCCCCGAACGTTCATTCGTCATCGGCGAGGACGAAGAGGGCGGCGTGTTTGTCTCGGAAAACTTCTACTACGACAGCGAGATCTACGACACCAAACTCTATGCCTTCACCGACCGACCGCTGTATCGGCCGGGGGATTGGGTGTCGCTGAAAATCGTTGGTCGCGAGTTCAAGAATGCCCGGGACTCGGTGCTGCCCACCGCCGCCGATGTCAACGTCACGGTGCTCGACGCCACCGGCACCGCGCTGCAATCGCTGGCGCTGAAACTCGATTCCAAGGCCGGCACTCAAGGCCGTTTCCAGCTACCGGACAATGCGGTGGCGGGGGGTTATGAATTGCGTTTCAGCTACAAGGATCAGGCCTACAGCAGTGCGTTCCGCGTCGCTGAATACATCAAGCCGCACTTCGAAATTTCCTTGAACCTGGCCAAGCAGGATTACCGCACCGGCGAAGCGGTCAAGGGCAATCTGGTGCTGCTGTACCCCGACGGCAAACCGGTGGCCGGTGCCAAACTGACGCTGAGCCTGCGTGCCCAGCAATTGTCGATGGTCGACAACGAGCTGCAATACCTCGGGCAATTTCCGGTGGAACTGACCAGCACCGAGCTGACCACCGACGCCAAGGGCAACGCGACCCTCGATCTGCCGGCCGCGGATAAACCGAGCCGCTACATGCTCACTGTTTTTGCCAGCGATGGCGCGGCATATCGGGTCAAGACCACCAAGGAAATCCTGATTGATCGCGGCGCGGCGAGTTTCAGCGTGCGCGCACCGCAGCGCTTCAGCGCAGTGGGCGACAATGTTGCGTTCAGCTATGTGAACGAAGGTGCCAGCGAGTCGGGCAAAGCGGTTACGCCGAGCCTCTACAGCTGGGTGCGTCTGGAAGATCAGTCGACCGGCGATGGCAAACTCGCCGCCAGTGACAAAAATTTCAACGTGGCCTTCGAGCGCCCGGGCACTTACAACTTGACGCTGAAGGACGAGCACGGCCGGGTGCTGGGCGCCACCGGGCATTCGGTCACCGGCGACGGCGTCAAAGCCGTGCCGGGCACCGTGGAAATCGTGTTCGACAAAGCGGAGTACAAGACGGGTGATGAAGCGCTGGCGCTGATCACCTTTCCGGAACCGGTGAGCGATGCCTTGCTCTCGCTGGAACGCGACAAGGTCGAGGCCACGGCGCTGCTGTCCAAAGGCGCCGACTGGCTGAAGATGGAAAAACTCAGCGAGACCCAGTACCGCGCGCGCATCCCTGTGAAGGAAAACTTTGCGCCGAACCTGACGTTCTCCGTGCTGTACACCAAGGGCGGTCAGTACAGCTTCCAGAACGCCGGGATCAAAGTGATCGCGCCGCAAATCGAGGTCGCCATTGCCACCGATAAAGAGGTGTATCAGCCAGGTGACACAGTGACGGTGGACCTCACCACGCAGTTCGCCGGCAAGCCTGTGCCGGCGCACCTGACGGTCAGTGTGGTCGACGAAATGGTCTACGCGTTGCAGCCGGAAGTCGCGCCGACCATCGACCAGTTCTTCTATCACCCGCGCCGCAACAACGTGCGCACCAGCGCCAGTCTTTCGTTCATCAGCTACGACGTGGCGTTGCCGGGCAGCCCTGGCGCACCGGGCAAGGCCAACCGCAGCGAACGCGGCGTGAAAGTGCTGGAACGGCCACGTCGCGAAGACGTCGACACCGCCGCATGGCAGCCGGAGCTGCTCACCGATGCGAACGGCAAAACCCGCTTCAGCTTCAAGATGCCGGACTCGCTGACCCGCTGGCGCATCACCGCCCGCGCCATCGCCGATGACGGTCAGGTCGGGCAAAGGAAACAGTTCGTGCGCTCGGAAAAACCGCTGTACCTGAAGTGGAGCGGCCCGAGCAAATTCCGCCGCGGCGACAAACCGGACCTCGGTGTATTCGCGTTCAGCCAGTCGGAAAAAACCGTCAAGGCTGAGCTGGTGATGCATTACGCCGGCACCGAGCAACGCGTGCCGGTGACGTTGAACAGCGGCATCAACTACATCGCGTTGCCCGCGTTTGAACTGAGCAATGGCGAGTGGTCCGCTGAGCTGGTGCAGGACGGCAAAATCGCTGATGCCTTGGCCGTGCGGCTGACGGCGACTGGCGAAGGTTGGCAAGTGACGCAGACCCAGAGCTTCGACGTCGCCAGCGGTGATACGCCGCTGACGTTGCCGGCAGACGCCAGCGCCATTCGCCTGCGCCTGGATGACAGTCCGCAAGCACTGTTCCGCTCGGCGCTGGACGATCTGCTGGGTTATCCGTATGGCGGTGTCGAACAGACGGCCAGTCGTTTGCTGCCGCTGAGCATCGCCTATCCGGCCCTGTCGTCGAACCCGCAGATCCGCGATCGCTTGCGCCTGATCATGCAGAACAGCCGCCTGCGTCTGGTGCAAATGGCCGGGCCGTCAGCGAGCTTCACCTGGTGGGGCATGGACGGCGAACCGGACGCGTTCCTCACGGCGTACGCTTATTACGCCGACTGGCACGCGAGCAAAGCGCTGCAACTGAGCCTGCCGCCGGAGCATTGGCAGCGGGTGCTGGAGGTGTATTCGAAACAGGCCAACAACACGCCGTTGTTGCAGCGCGCGCTGATTCTGTCGTTTGCCAAACAGATGCAGTTGCCGGTGAATACCTTGCTCAGCGGTTTGATGGAAGACCTAGCGAAGGCGGGTGCGGGTCATGCCGCAAACCTGATGGAGGACGGTGCAGAAAGTCTGGTGATGAGCGATCCGGATTCGGCGCTCGGGCTGGCCGCTGCACGCGTGCTGACCGCCTCTCTGGCCAAGCAGGCGCAGGTCGCTTTTCCCGACGTGTTCAATCGGCAGTTGGCGGATGCGCAACAGCGCCTGGCGGTCAGTTCGCAACCGTTCGCTGAAGCTTTGAACCTGTCGCTGCAACCGTTCGATCAGGCTCGCGCCAAAGCTTTGTTGCAGCGCCTGTTGCCGCAGCAATCGACGCTGGAACGCGCACTGGCACTGACCTGGCTGCAACGCAGTATCGAGCAGGCTTCGCCGACCATCGCATTGGAGCCGGGCGAGGGCTGGAAGAAACAACACGGGGACACCGGCGAGATGTACTGGACGTGGCAGGGGCCTGCGCCCGTGCCGAGCGTGTTGTCCCTGGCCGGCACCCAAGAGCGTCCGCTGCGGGCCGCGTTGAGTTACCAGACCCGACAGGCTCCGGTGGATCCGATGCCGGTGACGATCACTCGTCGTCTGTCGCGTCTGGTGCCGGGTGATGAGGCGTTTACCTTCAAGCTGGAAGCGGTCGGTAGCGACCCGTTGTCCAGCGACAGCCTGTATCTGGATGAAGTCATCATCACCAGCAAAGCGGCCAAACCGCTGCGCTACGGCATGCTCGAAGTGCCACTGCCGCCGGGTGCGGACGTCGAGCGCACGACGTGGGGCATCAAGCTCATGGGCAAGGCCGGCACTGAACCAACGGCTCTTGAGAAGGCACGTTTCGAACCGGGCCAAATGGCCTATGCGATCCCGGTGGATGCGTTGAGTGGCGAACTGCGCGTGCGTCATCTCGTGCGCTTTTCGCAGAAAGGCCAGTTCAACCTGCCACCGGTGCGTTTCACTCAGGTCTATGCGCCGCAACATCAAGCCCAGGAGCAAAAACCGGCGCTGGGTCAGGTGACGGTCCACTGATATGACGCGGGCATGGCTGGTTTTCGTGTTGTGCTTTCTTCCTGCGCTGGCGACTGCGCAGGAAGAACCGCTGCGACTGGGCTTCAAGGGCGAGCTGCTGTCGTTGAACCGCACGCAGGTGATTGCACGCGAACCGCTGCGTTCTGATTTGCAGGCGCCATTGGGCAGTCTGTGGAAGTTGTTTGTGTTCGGCTGGTTGGTGGATACCGGCGCGCATGAGCCGGCTTATGAATGTCGCGGTCAGTCGAAGGAAGAAGTCTATTGCTGCACCGCGGGCGGCAACATCGAGCGCGATCAGGCGTTGGTGAAGTCATGTGGTTTGTATTTTGAACCGGCTCGCTTGGGGGTTTCCGATGTCGCCTGGCGCCAGTATTGGCAGGCGCGGCAGGCACCGGAATGGTTGCTTGATCTAGCGTTGTTGCAACCTGCGACACGTGTTTCGGTGGCCGAACTGCTCAAGGTGATGGCGGCGATGCCAGCGCAGGATCAGGCCCGGCGGGTGTTGCTCGACGTGGTGCTGAGCGCGGCAGAGGGCGACGTCGTCGGCGAACTGGGCGGCCGGTTGCGAGTAAAAACCTGGAGCTGGCTGGGCGACCAGGATCCGTCGTCGCGACAAGGTGGTTTTGCCGGATGGCTGGCGGACGGCACCCCGATCTGGGCCGGTGGGCGCGGGACCAGTCAAATTGTGTTGCGCAATCATGCTAAGGCGCTGGCGTCGACGTTGCCGGTTGACTGGCCCGCGGAGGCGGGACGCTGCGTGGAGGTGGAACTGTTTTCACGCTACCCGATTGCCCGCGTTCTGGCGGGTGATCGAGTTGTGACTTCCGGGCCGTTGCAGGGCGACTTTCGCGTTGAATTCGCCAATGGCAATCAGCTGGATATTCACAGCGACGGTGAGCTGTATCGGGTCGGTGAGAAACTGGTCGCTCGTCTGGATCGCGAAGAGTACGTTGCCCGCGTTCTGCAGCGGGAGGCGAAGTCCGAGCCCTTTGAGGCGGCCAAAGCATTGGCCATCGCGATCAGGACCTACCTGCTGCAAAACGCCACGCGCAATGGCGAATGCCTGAGCATCGACGACAGCAGCAGCCGTCAACGGGTCGCCCCGCGCCCGGCCTCTACCGAGTCACGTAGCATCGCCGCATGGACCAGCGACCTGGTCCTGGCCGGCAGCACCGTCACCTATCACTCCGACCAACCCGGCCCGGACAAACTTTCCTGGCAGCACGCCGTCGACCAAGCCAACGCCGGCCAGCGTTACGACGCCATCCTGCTGCACGCTTACCCGCGCGCCAGCCTCAGCCGCTGGGACAACCCCGTGGCCTCCTGCGAAGCATTGCCCGCCGCGCAAGACTGGCTGCAAAAACAGCGGCGCGGCTGGCGGCCTCGGCTTGAAAGCGAAATCGGCTACAACGAAGTCAGCACTTTCGCCGTCTGCCGCCTCGCTTTCGGTCGGCCCTATGTCGATCGCGAACGTCAGCGTATTTATGTGCGCGGCGTGCTGTCGCTGCAAGACCGACTCGACCTGACCCACGAATACCTGCACCTGGCCTTCGAAGCACACCCCAACGGCCAGGATGAAACCTACATCGAAGGGCTCGCCCGCCACCTCTTGCTGGAATAGGCCATGAAACTCCGTTATCCACAGGTCTTACTGTTTCTTTGCTTCGCCTGGGCAGTGCCGACGACTTTTGCCGCTTCTGTAAAGCTCGACACGCCTGTCGGCGGCTGGCGTACCGGTAGCGCTGAAAATGAATACTTCAGGCAGACCGTCAATTATCCCGCGTCCTCGGTCAATACGCCGGTGGGGCAGGCCAACACTGCACGCATCGCTGGTCAGATTCAAAGGGCCCCCAAGACAAACGAGCCGGGTCGCCTGATCGTCAACGGCGTCAGCATGCCGCTGAAGATCGATCCTGCCGGGCGCTTTGATCGGCCGTTCTCGTTTCCCAATGGCAGTAACAGCGTCGAAGTCCGCAGCGCCGACGGCCAACAGCGGCGCCGCACGCAATTCCTCAACACCAGCGGCGGCGCGACACCGGCCAAGTTGCGCGTGCTGCTCGCTTGGGACAGTGATGGCACCGACCTCGATCTGCACCTGATCACACCCAACGGCGCGCACATCTGGTACGGCGATCGCGCCGTGGCCAACGGCGCGGCGCTGGATGTGGACGTGACCACAGGCTACGGCCCGGAAATCTTTGCCATGCCCGCGCCGATCAAAGGGCAGTATCTGGTGTACGTGAATTACTTCGGCGGCGGTTATCGCAGTGACGAGGCCGGCCAGGAAGATGCGGTGCAGCCGTTGACTACGGCGCAGGTGACGGTGATCACCGAGGAAGGCACGCCGGACGAGAAGATGGAGACGTTTCTGGTGCCAATGCGGGCGGTGGGGGAGTTGACGTTGGTTAAGGGGTTTAGCTATCCGTGAGGTAGTGATTGTCCAACAGGCTGTTGGACAAATCATTCGGGAACAGTTGAAGTTAACAGGCAGCCATTTCAGGCTTGAAACTACTGGAGGTCAGGCGTTTGAGTGCGATATCAAGCGCCGGATCGTCAAACAATCTGCTTTTGCGAGCTGCAGCACCGGCTCCGCCATCCCAATGCTTCAAAGCTTCGCGTACGGCAGGAACAGTCGGAGATACCTTCTCCTGACTCAGCAACCAATCGACCGTCGCCAATAACTCCATACCGAAGGGCGACTCAAAGCCATCGATTAACTCTGCCGTGCGTTCCAGGGCTTGGGAATACTCCTTGGCCTCCGTTTTTAGATAGGTTTGCAGAAAAGCTTTACGCTCCTGGTCAAACCAGATCACGTCACTGATACCCGCATCACTGATGCGCTTGTCGCAATGCAGATAGCTGCCATCAAGATTATTAAGCAGATGCTCCAACCGATTGGCATACGGCCCATATTTATGAGCAACAAACTTAAGATTCAGTGGGTTTTCGATGTCCGGTAGCTTCTCAATAGCGCGTTCCAGGAACCAGGCCAGCTTCTGAATCTCAAGCAGGCTGCATTCCATCCCCAAAACCCAGTAGCGTCGGACCAGCTCGGCAATGAGTGCGCGAGCAGGCGTGAGTTTTTCCACGCCGCTACGCTTGGCGACATTCAGATACTGGTCGGAAGGTTCGAATACCAACACGTCGACATCAAGATCACTCAAGACATCAACAATCTGTTCGCGAACCT
Source organism: Pseudomonas sp. TMB3-21 (assembly GCF_054898145.1). Classification (NCBI taxonomy): domain Bacteria; kingdom Pseudomonadati; phylum Pseudomonadota; class Gammaproteobacteria; order Pseudomonadales; family Pseudomonadaceae; genus Pseudomonas; species Pseudomonas sp. TMB3-21. The sequence goes on from NZ_CM142718.1 coordinate 2,271,989, forward strand.
CAGGCCATTTCAATCCACCGTTACCGGCCCCTAGCGGTGGAACCGCCACAGACTTCACGTTGTTTTCAATCAGGAAGCGACGCAGATCGTGTAAACCTTCGGTAATCCAAGCCATCTGCGACGGCGATCGCCAGTGACGTTTGGTAGGAAAGTTCACGATCCAGCGAGGGCCATCAAGCTCGTTGGCTGCCGTTACGTGAACCTTGCCCGTTTCTACCTCACCAGCCTTGCAGGCCGCCGAATATAGACGGTAGTTCTCCGCGAAGCGCTCTTTGAACATCAACGCGATACCTTTGCCCATCACGCCTACGGTATTCACCGTGTTGACGAGGGCTTCGGTTTTGGCTTCCAGAAGGTTGCCTTGGGTAAATCTGATCATTGGAAATACCATCCCGGACGCGCATGAACAGACAGCGTCAGGCCCCTAGCGGCCACGTCTTGTTCTATGCGTTCTTTCATTGCATCGGTGTAGCACATGATGCCAAGGAGTCCTGTAATTGGTAGGTGATGGTGAATCAGCGCTTCGGCCTGATAGCGCTCCATCTTTCGAGGGTCATCAGGATCACGTTTGAAATCACGCCGCTGAAGGATAGACCAATCGATCTCGCCGAGATTCGCCAGATCGCTGTAATAGTCTGTCCAATCCGGGTAGGCGTGTGCGTTTGTGAAGACGAATGGTAGACCAAGCTGTTCTACGCGGTACAGGCTGGAGACCAGAATCACGATCTCATCGTTGCTGCGCTGCTGAACGCTCCACCCGGAGTGAATGTTTTTCATCATCACAGAGAAGGGGGTGAAATAGAAGGGTACGTAGTCGGCCAAAAACCCCTCTGGCGAGATGGGCACAGAGCGGGATCGGCGCTTGTCGATCAATTCGACGTTGCCGATATTCACGTACTGGGGGGCCAGCACCTTCGAGTTTGCGCAATGCAGCCCATTGTCCAGAATCCACGGCAGGTTATCGCGATGGACGATCCGCCAAATCAGAGCCTTCTCTGGATTCAGACTGGTGTAGGTCATTGATAAAACATTCTCTGATTCGCGCCGGTGAGTACATTAACACCGGCCTTGCGCATTTTTGCCACGCAGAGTGCTTCGACCTCCTCGTTAGGCGTGAAGATTTTGAAGAAGGCGTTTGGTTTCACAACGCCAGGTGACAAGCATTCCGCCATGCAGATGCTTTTGCAGTGCGCGTCGTGATACTCCCGGCTGTTCATGACCTCCCACTCGATGGTTTCGAAACCCTCGTCGTAATCGAGTAACTGGATTGAATCGTTGGCCAGAGGGTGGCGAGGAATGACTTTCCAACCGTTTTGTTTCGCAATGGACCTGTAAACGGAGATCAAGACGAATGTCACATCAGGGTTGTTACGTTGCACACTTCCGTCGAATGGATTTGCAGCGAACCAGTGAAAGGGCACATAGCTGTCAAGCTCAAGGACTTTGCGCTTCTTCAGGATTTCACTGTCAGCTACATCTTTGAAGTCGGTGAGTTCAGCGCGAGGCTTTAGACCTCCCTGAAAAATGCCATCCAGGTTTTCAACCGAAGTGAGGTGGTATAGAAGCTTTTGTTCCTTGATGTTTCTGACGTCTGGCATCGTGGTCTCCTTGACCTGCACAACTATCTAAACCCGCTTTAGCCCAATCTCTTCTGCGCGTTAACCGCGACCTGCCAAGTCGGGCGTACTTCGTGATTCTAGTGTGCCACCACTTTGAGCCTCAAGCGTTGCAGGGGAAGTGGCCGGTTTGCCTAAAACCGATCTCTCACTCTTCGTCAAAATAATCACGATCCAGCGCAGGCAACCGCAACAATCGGGATGTAACGCCGACTTCATGATCCATCATCAAATGCACCAGCCGCGTACCATCAACCAGAACGATGCCCTCCACCGATTTGGCGAAGTCGATCGCATGAGCGGTGAAACCAGAGGTTGTGATGAACACCCCGCGTTTGGCTTTCTGTCCGGCAAGTGCACCATAGAAAGCCTGCAGCTCAGGTCGGCCAACCGTGTTCTGCCAGCGCTTGGCTTGAACGTAGACCTTCTCCAACCCCAGCTTATCGAGCGAGATGATGCCATCAATGCCGGCATCCCCAGAGCCGCCAACTCGCTGCAAGTCATTGCGACTAGCGCCGTATCCCAAGCGATGAAGCACATCCAGCACGATCACTTCGAAGCGGTTGGGGCTGACCTGTAACAAGTTATCCAAAAGGTCAGCCGCCGTAGCGTCGCGCAATTCCTGGAGGGCTTGTTCAAGCCGGTCATCCGGGCTGGCGGTCGCAGAGGTCACGTCAGGTTCAACAGGTGTTTCGTCATCAAGCGGTGCCGCGTCAGGTGCAACCTTCAGCTTCACATTCATATAGCCAATGGCTAAATGTTCCACTGCGCCGGCCGGCAAGGGGGCTGGATGTTCCTTGGCGTAGGCCACACCCGCGTCAGTCAGTTTCCAATACCCGCGTTTGGCACTGCTGGAAAGGCCGGCACGCTTGAGCCGATCGTGTGCCCAGCCTACTCTGTTCTTATAGGTCGTCTGCCCACTGGCGATCAGTTCTTCACGTTGCTCTAAAGTCAGTTGCAACATTTTTGCTGCAGCTTCATAGGCATCCCGAGCGGGTGCTCCATCGGGTTTCGTGGCGAGAAACCGCAGGATGGGTTCGATGAACTGATCGTAAGTTGGAACGGACATGGACGCTTCCCTGTGATGGCTACGTTTTTGTGCTGATCGGCGGGCGAGTATAAATTAACGCTCACTCAGGTATCCCGCACGGGTGAGTCGTTAACGGTGATAAAACGTAAGCCACTGTGTATAGAAAGGCTTTCGTCCTACAGAACATCCCGTCGCAATAAATTCCGCCGTCTAGCATACGCAAGCTTTGCCCAGACGTTATCATCCCCCACTTTTTAGCGCCTGCTCAGCGGGCGCGTGAGCCATGGAGCAAGACACGGTGATCACCGGATCCGTGTTTACACGGATCTATCGTGCTTGGCACTCCTAAGCACGAGTTGTTAATGGGTAGCTAGGAGAGCCGTCTAAACAATAATCGAGTAGACGACGCTTGATATCTCCTGGCATTCAGGTGTGGCCGAGCATTTGAAGGGGGGCAGCTTTGAACACTGCCGCTGAATTTGTGCAAGAGGTGCTTGCACAATTGCCCTGGTATCACCAATTAGCCTTGCTGGATAAGTTGCCCGGCCCCGGAACCCGCCGCTGGTATGCGGCCCAGGCCATTGAGCACAACTGGTCGCGCAACGTATTGGTGATGCAGATAGAGTCGGGTTTGCTGGAGCGCAGCGGCAAGGCAATCAGTAATTTTGAAAACCACCTGCCTGCAGCGCACTCCGACCTGGCGCGCGAGTCACTGAAAGATCCTTACCGCTTCGACTCCCTCGGCCTGACCGTCGATGCGCAGGAGCGCGAGATAGAAAACGCGCTGGTCAAGCATGTCACTGAGTTCTTGCTGGAACTGGGCGCAGGCTTTGCTTTTGTCGGCAAGCAAGTGCTGCTGGATGTCGGCGGTGACGAGTTCTTCATCGACTTATTGTTCTATCACCTCAAGTTGCGATGCTATGTCGTCATCGAGCTAAAGGCCGGCAAATTCAAGCCAGAGCATCTCGGGCAATTGAGTTTTTACCTGACCGCTGTCGATGCCCAACTCAAACATCCATCAGATGGCCCGACTATCGGTCTGCTGCTGTGCAAGAGCAAAAACAAGATAGTGGCCGAATACGCGTTGCGGGATAACGCCCAGCCCATCGGCGTGGCTGAATACCAGTTGGTGGAGTCATTGCCGGCAGAGTTTCAAACGAGTCTGCCGAGCATTGAACAGATCGAGCGGGAGTTGGCGGGGGCGGCAGGGGATGTTGAGTCGTAAGGGCGGTTGAGCCAAGAGCCAAATGGCAGGCATTAAAAAGCCGGCTTGTGGCCGGCTTCTCGGGGACTGGCTTGGTTTATTTTTGGTAAACCGCGTCAGCCTTCAAAACGTACACCCGGATCTTGCGTCCGGCTGTGGGACTTGGCGAGACAGTCGTCTGCCTTGTCGGTGCGATCGAGCCGCGGGGCGGGGCGATGCGCAAATGTGCGGCGCAGCATACTGATTTTTTTGCGTAATGCCCAGTGTGGAGTGCGGAGTAGAGCGTTCGGCCGCGCTGGGCGACATTTTTGTGCTGAATGTGCCTGCGTCATCGCGGGCAAGCCCGGCTCCCACAGGTTCTGTATTGACCTGGAGAATCGGGTTGCCAAGAATCGTAGGGGGTTATAGAAACGGCACCAACGGCCTGCGTTTATTAAGGGTCGACCACCAGAATACCCATCCCAGCACCCTGATATTTTGCTCTTCGATGTGCACGGGCCTGAAGATTTCATCCGGGTATTCGGCACTGTTATGGCTGCGCATGCGCAACGAGTTGCCGGGAATACGGTGCAGGTATTTGATGCGCAGCATGCCGTCGTGCTCGATGGCGTAGATTTCTCCGTCGACGATTTGCGTCAGCCCGCGGTCGATGGCGATGAGGGAACCGTCTTCGATTTTTTCGGCCATGCTGTTGCCGATCATGCGGGCGCAGATCGCGTCGGTGTACTTGATTTCCAGTGAATCGAGGTCGCTTCGGGGCAGGCGGATGGATTGATCCGGATCCTTGATGACGTGAGTTTTGTCGGAGCCCGGGCCGAGGCTGGCTTCTTTGAAAAACGGCAGTTCGACATCGGTAGGTTCGACGACTTTATAGATGCCCCGCATCGCCTGAGCGTCGGAGGCGTTACCGGCATGGTCGACCACGCGCAGTTCCTTCGCAGCCTTTGGGCCTTCGCCGGTTTTGAGCCAGTCGCTGCTGACAGAGAGTCGTCTGGCGACTTCTTCCATGAAGTAGTCCGGTACTCCGCGGGAATACCAGTTATGCACGTTTTGAGGTTTTTCGATCTGCAGGAATTCGGCAAATCGCGTCGTGGTGATATTCGCCTCTTGGAGGAGCATTCTGAATCGCACACCGCAGGTTTTGTTCTTTTTCATGAGCAAGAGTCTACGTGCGGCACGCGGGGCTTTGAATAAACGACTCGTTCAATTTCAGGGTCGAATTTACGACCGGATGTAAGACGCCCTTGTCGGAAAATAAACAGAGCCAACGAAGGCCGCAGAGCATTCAACGGCCGGTTTGTGCGGGTATAGCGGCCACAAAAAACCCCGGATCAACCGGGGTTCTCTTTGCATCCGAAGTGCAGGATCAGCCTTTGTAGGCGGCGACCGACTTCATGATTTCGGTGCGTGCCGCTTCAGCGTCGCCCCAACCTTCGATCTTCACCCATTTGCCTTTCTCGAGATCCTTGTAGTTCTCGAAGAAGTGCTTGATCTGCTCCAGCAGCAGCGCTGGCAGGTCAGTGTATTCCTTCACGTCGACGTACAGCTGGGACAGCTTGTCGTGTGGCACTGCGATGACTTTGGCATCGCCGCCGCCATCGTCGGTCATGTGCAGAATGCCGACCGGACGGGCGCGGATGACCGAGCCTGGAGCAACCGGGTATGGGGTCACAACCAGCACGTCGAGGGGGTCGCCGTCGTCAGCCAGGGTGTTGGGAATGAAACCGTAGTTGGCCGGGTAGAACATCGGGGTGGCCATGAAACGGTCAACGAACAGGCAATCGCTGTCTTTGTCGATTTCGTATTTGATCGGCGCGTGGTTGGCCGGGATCTCGATCGCGACGTAGATGTCGTTCGGCAGGTCTTTGCCAGCCGGAATCTTGCTGTAGCTCATTGGGCGGTGCCCCCGTAAGTTGACCAAAAACACTTGGCCGGATTGACCAAAAAGTGGCGGCGATTATAGGCATATTCCGCCTTCGACGCCATGTACCAGAAGTCGTAGAGACTAGTCACGTGCCTGATAGACCGGGTCTTCGGCCAGAAGTTGCCGCAACCGGGCCAGCGGGTCCTGGCGATAAAACAGCTTTAGTTGCTCGTAGACCTGTGGGTAGTTCTCCTGCAGCACATCCGGCGCGCTGAAGAAGTACTCACTGGTGACCGCGAAGAATTCGGCCGGGCTCTCCGCCGCGTAGGGGTCGATGGCCGTTTCGGCGTCGGGGTCATGCTCGAGTTGTCGATCAAGATCATCATAGGCCTCCTGCATCGCCGTCGCCCAGTCGCTGACGCGCATGTCCGTGTGCAGCGGTGGTAAACCGTTGGCGTCGCCATTGAGCATGTCGAGTTTGTGCGCGAGTTCGTGAATGACCAGGTTGTAGCCTTCCCACCCGCCGCTGGCCATCACACCGGGCCAGGCTAGAATGATCGGGCCTTGCTGCCAGGCTTCGCCGCTGTGCTCACCGTCCCATTCGTGTTCCACGCCGCTGGCGTCGCGATGGCGCTGCGGACTGACGAAATCGTCGGGGTACAGCACTATCTCGTGAAAACCCTGATACCAGTCCAGATCGCCAAGGTGCAGCAAGGGCAACTGCGCCTGTGCCGCGAGCAACAGGCGCTGCTCCTGATGGAGCTCGACGCCGGGCAGGGCGGTGAGGTGTTTGTCTTCGAGAAACAGCACGCAGGCTTCGCGCAGCCATTGGTCTTCGGCGGCAGTGAGGCCATCGAGAAAGCTCAGGTGGTGGCGCACCCGCTGCCACATGTCATCGGCAATCGGGTGGCGCGCGAGCCGGCGCTGGCGACGCCAGGCGCTAAACGACCACATGCTGATTCAGCGCGACTCGACTTTGGAGTTTGAACCGCTGAAGCGGCTGCGAAACAGGCCGATGATCATCGGCACCAGCGACAGCAGGATGATTGCGACCACCAACAGCGACAGGTTTTTCTTGATGAACGGGACGTTGCCGAAGAAATAACCGAGGGTTACCAGGCCACCGACCCAGAGAATCGTGCCGAGCACGCTAAAGCCGAAAAAGCGCGGATACGGCATTCTGGCAACACCGGCGACGAATGGCGCAAAGGTCCGGATGATCGGCAGGAAACGCGCCAGGGTCACGGTTTTGCCACCATGCTTGTCGTAGAAGTCGTGGGTTTTCTGCAGGTAATCGCGGCGGAAGATTTTCGAATTCGGGTTGCTGAAGAGTTTTTCCCCGGCGGTCCGCCCGATCACATAGTTGGTGCTGTCCCCGAGAATCGCCGCCAGCATCAGCAGGCCGCCCAGCAGCACCGGGTCCATGCCGCCACCGGCCGCGACAGCGCCGGCAATAAAGAGCAGGGAATCGCCCGGCAGGAAAGGCATTACTACCAGACCGGTCTCGCAGAAAATCACCAGAAACAGAATGGCGTAGATCCATGGCCCGTAGTTGTTGACCAGCAAATCGAGGTAAACATCGAGATGCAGAATAAGGTCGAGCGGGTTGAAATCCATGGCGGGCACCTGTGGTAAGCGGCCCGACTCGGCAGGCCTGTGCGGATGACTTCGCGTAAGGCCTACAGACGGGTGTAGTTTTTCTTACAAGCCGAAAGGACGGCATTATACGGTTTGAGTGATGAAAAGCGCGTTGAGTTTGTAGCGGGGGGTGTCGCGCAGGACCGGCGGTCAACGCGCGCTCTGCTGCAAGGAGCAAGCTTGTTCGCGATGGGGGTGGTCATTCAACCCTGCGTCGGATGGAAGACCGCTTTCGCGAGCAAGCTTTGCTCCTACAAGGTGAGGTTCAGAGCTCGTCGCTGATCGGCAACACGTAGTTCTTGAACTCGGTGTCTTCCTTGAAACCAATCGATTCGTAGGTTTTCTGCGCCACCTCATTATTGCTGCTGGTGGATACACGCATGCGCACGGCGTGAGTGTCCTTGGCCATTTTCTTCGCGGTGCGGATCAGGTTGTCGGCCACCAGCTGGCGGCGCGCATCTTCGGCGACGTAAATGTCGTTGAGTATCCACACACGCTTGAGCGACAGAGACGAAAAGCTTGGGTACAGCTGACAGAAGCCCATCAATTTGTTGTCGGCATCGGCCAGAGCCAGATAGATCACTGATTCCTTGCGACGCAGACGTTTTTCCAGAAACGCGCGGGACGAGTCGGGATACGGCAAGGCGCCATAAAACTCGCGATACTTGACGAACAACGGGGTCAGCAGGTCCAGGTGTTCCAGAGTCGCTTGAATAATCCGCATCGATAGGTCTCGTCTTCAAGTGGCTGTCATCACGTGCTTCGACGGCGGACGGTTCTCACTCGGGCAGCCGTGCGTCGATCCTGCCTGAATCGACCGCCGAAACGCAATGCGGAAACGCTTCAGGCATCCGGCGCGCTGAGTAGGAAATTACCCTTCATGTCCGCACCATCGTCCGACGTCAGCGTCTGAACTTGCGCTTCGTCCTTCAGATTGACCCCGGACAATTGCCGTCGACAGGCTTCTCGCATCAGATACAGCAGGCGATGCGCCGCCATGCCGTAGCTCAAGCCTTCGAGCCGGACATTGGAGATGCAGTTGCGATAGGCATCGGTCAGGCCGACTTTTGGGCCGTAAGTGAAGTACAACCCCAGGCTGTCCGGCGAACTCAGCCCCGGACGCTCGCCGATCAGGATCACCACCATTTTTGCGCCCAGCAGTTCGCCGATCTGGTCGGCCACGGCAACCCGGCCTTGCTCGACCAGAATGACCGGCGCCACAGACCAGCCGTCCGCTGCCATCTGCTCCTCCAGGCGCGCGAGAAAGGGCAGGGTGTGGCGATGAACGGCAAGCGCGGACAAACCATCGGCCACCACGATGACCAAATCCACCCCGCCGGGATTGGCTGCGGCGTGATCGCGCAAGGTTTGCGCTGATTGTTCACTGAGCTTGCGGCCCAGATCGGGCCGTTGCAGATAGCTGTCGCGGTTGGTCGCAGCACTTTGCAGCAACAGCGTTTCGCGTCCGCGCTCCGCCAGTTGTGCGCTGAGCGCGGCGTGGTCGAACGGCAAGTGCACGGCGTCTCGGGCCTGGGCGTGGGCGTACTGGAAGTCCAGTTGCGCGCTGGTCGGCATGCTGGTGCCAGTGCGGCCCAGCGCGATGCGCGCCGAGGTCAGGCGACGCAATTCAAGCAGCGGGTTTTGCGCATCAACAGGTGGTTTATCCATTTCGACACTCATCCCAATTGCGCCAACGCGTGGCGGAATGCCGGGGGCAAGCTGTCGCCAAACCTGACCCGGCCGTCTGCTTGCGTGAAAATGCCCATGGTCGAAAGCCATTGTTCGAATTCCGGCGCAGGTTTCAGCCCCAGCGTCTGCCGGGCGTAAAGCGCGTCATGAAAAGACGTGGTCTGATAATTGAGCATGATGTCGTCAGAGCCCGGGATACCCATGATGAAGTTGATCCCGGCCACGCCCAACAGCGTCAACAACGTATCCATATCGTCCTGATCGGCTTCTGCGTGGTTGGTGTAGCAGATGTCGCAGCCCATCGGCACGCCGAGGAGTTTGCCGCAGAAATGGTCTTCGAGACCCGCGCGAATGATTTGTTTGCCGTTGTAGAGGTATTCCGGGCCGATAAATCCTACAACGGTGTTCACCAGAAACGGCTTGAAATGGCGCGCGACGGCGTAGGCGCGGGTTTCGCAAGTTTGTTGATCGACACCATGGTGGGCGTTGGCCGACAGAGCGCTGCCTTGGCCGGTTTCGAAATACATCAGATTCTGCCCCAGCGTGCCGCGATTCAGACTGAGCCCGGCGTCGTAGCCTTCCTGCAGCACGTTCAGGTTGATGCCAAAACTGGCGTTGGCCGCTTCGGTGCCGGCGATGGACTGGAACACCAGGTCCAGCGGGACGCCGCGATTGATCGCCTCAATGGACGTGGTGACGTGGGTCAGGACGCAGGCCTGGGTGGGAATGTCGTAGCGCTGGATGATCGCATCGAGCATTTCCAGCATTGCGCAGATCGATGAGGTGCTGTCAGTGGCCGGGTTGATGCCGATCATTGCGTCACCGTTGCCGTACAACAGGCCGTCCAGAATGCTCGCGGCAATGCCGGCCGGTTCATCCGTCGGATGATTGGGCTGCAGGCGTGTGGACAAGCGACCGCGCAGCCCCATCGTGCCGCGAAATTTCGTCACGACGCGGATTTTCTGCGCCACCAGCACCAGGTCCTGCACGCGCATTATTTTCGAAACAGCGGCGACCATTTCCGGCGCCAGCCCAGGCGCGAGGGCGCGCAGGCTGTGTTCGTCGGCCGCATCGCTGAGCAGCCAGTCGCGAAAACCGCCGACGGTGAGGTGGCTGACAACGGCGAAAGCCTGTTTGTCGTGGGTGTCGATGATCAGCCGGGAAATTTCATCGGCTTCATAAGGGATCAGCATTTCCTGCAGGAAATGGCTAAGCGGTATGTCAGCCAGCGCCATCTGCGCTGCGACGCGCTCGCCGTCGTTCAGGGCGGCAACGCCCGCGAGGAAGTCGCCCGAGCGAGCCGGGCTGGCCTTGGCCATGACGTCCTTGAGGCTGTCGAAGCGGTGGGTCTGGTTGCCGACCGTGTGCGCAAAACTGGCCATACAAATTCTCCGTGACGGCGCAGCGCGGGGCTGCGCCGTGTTATCCGGCGGTTAGTGCAAGGCTTCTTCGGCTTGCTGAATCGCCGCGAATTCCTCTTCAGGGGTACCTGCTACCAGGTGATGCCGGCTATAGAAAGCAAAGTAAGCAATTAGCACTCCATAGATGATGGCTGCGCCGATGACGACCCGTGGATCCACGAGGAACCCCGCGATTACCGCAATGCAGGCCAGCACCAGCGCGACGCCCGAGGTGAAGATGCCGCCCGGCGTGCGGTAAGGCCGATCCATTTTGGGGCGACGAATACGCAGAGTGATGTGCGCGGCCATCATCATGACGTAGGAAATGGTCGCGCCGAACACGGCCACCAGAATCAGCAAATCACCCTGGCCGGTCAGCGACAGGCCAAAACCGATGATGCCGGGAATGATCAGCGCCAGCACCGGGGCTTTGTTCTTGTTGGTCTCGGACAGTTTGCGCGGCAGATAGCCGGCGCGGGACAGCGCGAAAATCTGTCGCGAATAGGCGTAGATGATCGAAAAGAAACTGGCGATCAGCCCGGCCAGACCGACCAGATTGACGAAATGACCCATCCAGGTAGAACCGCCATACGCCTTGCTCAAGGCTTCGACCAACGGGTTGCCCGACGTCAGTAACGCATTCGCGCCCGCACCGCCGGGGCCGATCACCAGAATCAGCAAGGCAAAAGTCACCAGCACCAGCATGGCGCCGATCAGCCCGCGTGGCAGATCGCGTTTCGGATTTTTGGTTTCTTCGGCGGCCAGCGGCACGCCTTCGACAGCGAGGAAAAACCAGATCGCGAAGGGAATCGCCGCCCACACGCCGACGTAGCCGAACGGCAGGAAACTGCTGGCGCCCCTGGCTTCGGTGACCGGGATGTCGAGCAGGTTGGCGACGCTGAAGTGCGGCACCATTGCCACCAGAAACACGGCCAGGGCCAGCGCCGCCACGGCGGTGATGACGAACATCAGCTTGAGCGCTTCGCCGACCCCGAAAATATGGATGCCGATAAAAATGATGTAGAAGGCCAGATAAATCATCCAGCCACCGATGCCGAACAAAGACTGGCAATAGGCGCCGATAAATACTGCGATGGCGGCGGGGGCGATGGCGTATTCGATGAGGATCGCGGTGCCGGTGAGAAATCCGCCCCATGGGCCGAACGCACTGCGGGCAAACCCGTAGCCGCCGCCGGCGGTGGGGATCATGGAAGACAATTCCGCCAGGGAAAAACACATGCACAAATACATGGTGGCCATCAGCAATGTGGCGAGGAACATGCCGCCCCAGCCGCCTTGCGCCAGGCCGAAGTTCCAGCCCGCGTAATCGCCGGAGATGACGTAAGCCACGCCGAGTCCTACCAACAGGACCCAGCCTGCTGCACCTTTTTTCAGTTCGCGTTGCTGGAAATATTCTGTGCCGACTTTTTCGAAGTCGACCGAGGATCCGGTGGGTTCGCTAGGCATGAGAAGTACCGTCCGTTGTTATTGTTTTTTAACTCGGCATTTTTATGCCGAGTGCAATTCGCAAGTACTTGTGAGAATCACTGTAGGAGCTGGCTTGCCAGCGATGAGGCCCGCACAGCAAGTCTCTTGGTGGAAGGGCACACCGCTATCGCTGGCAAGCCAGCTCCTACAGTTGATTGCATTTCAACTGCAGGAGCGGTTGGGAAGGTTAGAAAAAGCCCAACGGGTTGATGTCGTAGCTCACCAGCAGGTTTTTGGTCTGCTGATAATGATCGAGCATCATTTTGTGGGTTTCACGCCCGACGCCGGACTTCTTGTAACCGCCAAACGCGGCGTGCGCCGGATACAGGTGATAGCAGTTGGTCCAGACACGCCCCGCCTTGATAGCGCGGCCCATGCGGTAGGCGCGGTTGATGTCGCGTGTCCACAGGCCGGCGCCGAGGCCGAACTCCGTGTCGTTGGCAATGGCCAGCGCTTCGGCTTCGTCCTTGAACGTGGTGATGCTCACCACCGGGCCAAAGATTTCCTCCTGGAATACCCGCATCTTATTGGTGCCCTTGAGCAATGTCGGCTGGATGTAATAGCCGCTCGACAGGCTGCCCTCGAGTTTTTCCACTTTGCCGCCAGTCAGCAATTCGGCACCTTCGCCCTTGGCAATCTCCAGGTACGAAAGGATTTTGTCGAATTGTTGCTCGGAGGCCTGAGCGCCGACCATGGTGTCAGTGTCCAGCGGATCGCCCCGTTTGATCTGTAAGACTTTTTTCATGACCACTTTCATGAAATCGTCGTAGATCGATTCCTGGACCAGCGCGCGCGATGGGCAGGTGCACACTTCGCCCTGGTTGAAGAACGCCAGCACCAGGCCTTCAGCGGCTTTCTCGATAAACGTTGGCTCGGCTTGCATGATGTCTTCGAAGAAGATATTCGGCGACTTGCCACCCAGCTCCACGGTGGACGGAATGATGTTTTCGGCCGCGCATTTCATGATGTGCGAGCCAACCGGGGTCGAGCCGGTGAAGGCGATCTTGGCGATGCGTTTGCTGGTGGCCAGCGCTTCGCCGGCTTCTTTGCCAAAACCCTGAACGATGTTCAGCACGCCCGGCGGCAGCAGGTCGCCAATCAGCTCGACCAGCACGGTAATGCCCAGCGGCGTTTGCTCGGCAGGTTTGAGCACCACGCAGTTACCGGCCGCCAACGCCGGGGCGAGTTTCCACGCGGCCATCAGGATCGGGAAGTTCCACGGAATGATCTGGCCGACCACGCCCAGCGGTTCATGAATGTGATAAGCCACAGTGTTGCCGTCGATTTCGGCAGCGCTGCCTTCCTGGGCGCGGATGCAACCGGCGAAGTAGCGGAAGTGGTCTGCGGCCAGCGGGATGTCGGCATTGAGGGTTTCGCGCACGGCCTTGCCGTTGTCCCAGGATTCGGTGATCGCCAGCAGTTCCAGGTTTTCTTCGATGCGATCGGCGATTTTCAGCAGCGCCAGCGAACGTGCCTGGGCGGACGTCGCGCCCCAGGCATCGGCGGCGGCGTGGGCAGCGTCCAGGGCCTTGTCGATGTCTTCGGCGGTGGAACGCGGGAATTCAGCGATCGGTTGGCCGTTCACGGGTGAAGTGGTGGTGAAGTACTGACCTTTGACAGGCGCGACGAACTCGCCGCCGATGTAGTTACCGTATTTGCTCTTGAACGAAACGATAGCGCCTTCAGTACCGGGGTGAGCGTAACGCATGATGGTTTCTCCTGGCTTTTGTAGTTATGGAAGAGAGGCGCATGTGCGCTTGCTATAAGCGTAGAGCAAAGGTTGGGCCACTGCCTTGCAGGTCAGGGGAATCAAGGCTTTAGGTGATTTCTGTCGGACGGGCGGATGCTCTCTGTCGCGAGGTCGACACAATGCAGGTGACAGTTTGTACCGGTTCTGACACAGGTGGTGACCGGGCAGTCTTGCCAGCATTGCAATGCAGACTTGGCTGGAGGATGCTCGGGCTTGCACTTTTGATGGCTGCTGCTTCGCCCCTGTAGGGGCTGTCGAGTGACACGAGGCTGCGATCTTTTGAGATGACTTTGAAAAGATCGCAGCCTCGTGTCACTCGACAGCTCCTACGGGGCCGTGGACCTTTCGGGGAGAACAATAAGAAATGCACGACAACCATTTGAGTCGCCATGCCCGGCAAGTGTTGACCGTCACCCAGGGAAAATCTCACCTGCACGGTCCCGGCAGCGATCCGTCCATTGCCCGATCCTGGTTGCGGTGCCTGGAGGACTATCACCTCGACCCGGCCCAGACGATGGCGCCGACGGTGCTCGAACATGGCCGCGTGCTCGAAAGCCGTGAACGCTTGCAGCAAGTGCTACAGATCGCGGGCTCGGAAATGAGCAGTCTTCATCAGCAGCTTTTCGGCGCTGGCCATGCGGTGCTGCTGACCGATGCCCGCGGGGTGATCCTCAACTGCGTGACGGCGCCAGCCGAGCGCAAGATATTCGAGCGCGCCGGCCTGTGGCTCGGCGCCGACTGGAGTGAAGCGTGCGAAGGCACCAACGGCATCGGCACCTGCCTGGTGGAGCGCCAATCGCTGACCATCCATCAGGACGAACATTTCCGCGGCCGCCACACCGGCCTGACCTGCTCGGCGAGCCCGGTGTTCGACCCTCACGGCGAATTGCTGGCCGTGCTGGATGTGTCATCGGCACGCCACGAGGTGTCCCGCCAGAGTCAGTTTCATACGATGGCGTTGGTCAATCTGTCGGCGAAGATGATCGAGAGCTGCTATTTCCTGCGCTACTTCGACAATCAATGGTTGCTGCGTTTTCATCTGCAGGCCGAATCCGTCGGGCTGTTCAGCGAAGGGTTGCTGGCGTTTGACGGGGAAGGGCGCATCAGCGCGGTCAATCAGAGCGCGCTGAACCTGCTTGGGCACATTCGCGGCGGGCTGCTGGGCAAGCCCGTAGAAGCGTTTTTCGATTGTTCGCTGGATGATTTGCTGGGGCGTGCAAGTGTCGATGCCAGCGCCAGTTGGCCATTGCGCACGCGTGACGGGCGGGGCTTGTTTGCGGTTTTGCGTGGGCAGTCGCGCAGTATTCCCCAGCGGATGGCGCTTGCGTCAGTGATCGCGCAACCTGTGCGCCTGTCAGGCATCTGCCTGGGTGACGCCGGGTTGGAGGAAGATTTCCGCAAGTCTGTGCGCGTGTTCGAGCGCGATGTGCCGCTGTTGATCAATGGCGAAACCGGTTCCGGCAAGGAAGCGTTCGCCAAGGCGGTGCATCAGGCCAGTCAACGCTCTGCCAAATCATTCATAGCGCTTAATTGTGCAGCCATTCCTGAAAGCCTGATCGAGAGCGAACTGTTCGGCTATCGCGGCGGCAGTTTCACCGGTGCGCGCAAGGAAGGCATGCGCGGCAAGTTGCAGCAAGCCGATGGGGGCACGTTGTTTCTGGATGAAATCGGCGACATGCCGCTGGCGATGCAGACCCGGCTATTAAGGGTTCTGGAAGATCGCCAAGTGGTACCCATCGGGGGCGAACCGGAATCGGTCAATGTGCGGATCATCAGCGCGACCCACCGAGACTTGTTGGGGCGGGTGCAGGACGGCAGTTTCCGCGAAGACCTTTATTATCGGCTGAACGGCCTGGAAGTCGCGTTGCCGGCATTGCGTGACCGTAGCGACAAATCACAGTTGCTGGATTTTTTGCTGGCCGAGGAAACGCCAGGTGAAACCTTGCTGATTGACGCCCAAGCGCGCCAGGCCTTGCTCGGGTTTGCCTGGCCAGGCAACGTGCGGCAGTTGCGCAATGTGCTGCGCACGTTGGCGGCGCTGTGTGATGGCGGGCGAATAGGGTTGGAAGATTTACCGGCGATCATTCTGCAGGCCCGGCCCGCGCCGGTCGTTGCGGTCGAAGAGCCGTCGGATCATCCGCTGGACGATGCCGAGCGATCGACACTGCTCAATACGCTGGAGCACACGCGGTGGCACATGACGCATGCGGCAGAGCAGTTGGGCATCAGTCGCAATACGCTTTATAGAAAGCTGCGTAAGCATGGCATCGCTCGGTCAGCGTGACAGATCAAAGCGAAAGGGTGCGAATTTCCCCTCCCTAGGCTAACCTGCGGCCATGTTTTACGAGGTCGACTATGCACATTCATATTCTTGGTATTTGCGGCACTTTCATGGGTTCGATGGCGGTTCTGGCCAAAGAGCTGGGCCATCGTGTGACGGGCTCCGATGCCAACGTCTATCCGCCGATGAGCACTCAACTCGAAGCCCAGGGCATCGAACTGACCCAAGGTTACGATCCGGCGCAACTTGATCCGGCACCCGACCTGGTGGTCATCGGCAATGCCATGTCTCGCGGCAATCCGGCGGTGGAATATGTGCTGAACAAAGGCCTGCCATACGTCTCCGGGCCGCAGTGGCTGGCGGACCATGTGCTGCAGAATCGCTGGGTGCTCGCCGTTGCGGGTACTCACGGCAAAACCACCACCAGCAGCATGCTCGCCTGGGTGCTGGAGCATGCGGGCATGAGCCCGGGTTTCCTGATCGGTGGTGTGCCGCAGAACTTTTCCGTGTCTGCCCGCTTGGGCGATACGCCGTTTTTCGTGATCGAAGCGGATGAGTATGACAGCGCCTTTTTCGACAAGCGCTCGAAATTCGTTCACTACCGTCCGCG
This sequence comes from Pseudomonas sp. TMB3-21, assembly GCF_054898145.1. Lineage (NCBI taxonomy): Bacteria > Pseudomonadati > Pseudomonadota > Gammaproteobacteria > Pseudomonadales > Pseudomonadaceae > Pseudomonas > Pseudomonas sp. TMB3-21. Next base: position 2,288,559 of record NZ_CM142718.1, read on the forward strand.
CACGGCGATCCTGAATAACCTTGAGTTCGACCACGCCGACATCTTTCCGGATTTGCCCGCCATCGAGCGGCAATTCCACCATCTGGTGCGAACTATTCCGAGCGAAGGCCTGGTCATTCATCCGACCACCGAACCGGCCTTGTTGCGCGTCATCGAGATGGGCTGCTGGACCCCGGTGCAAACCACCGGCGCCGGTGGCCAGTGGCAGGTCAAATTGCTCAGCGAAGACGGCTCCAGGTTCGAAGTCATGTTCGAAGGCGTCGCCCAAGGCATTGTCGAGTGGGACATGACTGGCCAGCACAACGTCGCCAACGCCTTGGCTACTTTGGCTGCAGCGCGTCACGTGGGTGTGGTGCCGTCCATGGGCATCGCCGCGTTGAGCGCGTTCAAAAGCGTCAAACGACGCATGGAAAAAGTCGCGGAAGTGCGCGGCATCACCATCTATGACGATTTCGCTCACCACCCGACCGCCATTGCCACCACGCTCGACGGTCTGCGCAAGCGCATCGGCGACGCGCCGCTGATCGCCATCATTGAGCCGCGCTCCAACTCGATGAAGCTCGGCGCGCACCGGGATGGTTTGCCGGAAAGTGTGAACGATGCCGATCAGGTGATCTGGTACGCGCCGGCCAACCTTGGCTGGGATCTGGCCGGGACTGCCGCGTCGTGCACTGTTCCGTCGATCATCAGTGATTCGCTGGAAGGCATCATTGAGCGGGTCAAGAGTCAGGCTCAACCCGGCACGCACGTGGTGATCATGAGCAACGGCGGCTTCGGCGGCCTGCACGGCAAACTCGCCGAGGCGCTGCAATGAACAACGGCCCGGAACGTATCACGCTGGCGATGACCGGCGCATCGGGCGCGCAATATGGTTTGCGCCTGCTGGACTGCCTGGTGCGCGAAGACCGCGAAGTGCATTTCCTGATTTCCAAAGCCGCGCAACTGGTCATGGCCACCGAAACTGACGTGACGTTGCCGCCAAAGACCCAGATGATGCAGGCCTTCCTCACCGAGTACACCGGCGCCGCTGCCGGGCAGATTCGTGTGTATGGCAAGGAAGACTGGATGTCGCCGGTGGCGTCCGGCTCCGGTGCGCCGGCGGCGATGGTGGTGGTGCCGTGTTCCACCGGGACCTTGTCGGCCATCGCTACGGGTGCCTGCAACAACCTGATTGAGCGGGCCGCCGATGTGACCTTGAAGGAGCGTCGCCAGTTGATTCTGGTACCGCGCGAGGCGCCGTATTCGAGCATTCATCTGGAGCACATGCTCAAGTTGTCGAACATGGGCGTGACCATTTTGCCGGCGTCGCCGGGCTTCTATCACCAGCCGCAAACCATCGATGACCTGATCGATTTTATCGTTGCGCGGATTCTCAATCTGCTGAACATCCCGCAGGACATGCTGCCGCGTTGGGGCGAACACCATCTGACCAGCGATGAATAAACTGCTGGTCGTTCTGCTCGCGTTGCAATTGGCGGGATGCGCCACGGCGCGCACGCTGGATGCAGCCAAGCCCGGGGCGCCAGTGGTGTATGCCGGGACACGGCTGGATTTGTATGCGTTAAACGGCGGTTGCTGTGCGATGGACCGGTTTGGCGCAGAGGCACCGAGTTATCCAGGCGTTGATCTGCCGGCGAGTGCGTTGCTGGATACGCTGTTGTTGCCGTTGTCGGTGTTGACGGTTTTGGGTGTAGGGTTTCAGGCGACCGGTGGATTGTAAGGCATTGCGATTCTGTGGCGAGGGGCTTGCCCCCGTCGGTCTCGGAACAGAGGCAGAGACTGAATCCGTAGGGGGCCGCTGCGCGACCCAACGGGGGCAAGCCCCCTCGCCACGGATTAGAGCTTATGTGCCACAGGCCGCGCGCTTGCCACAGATTTGCGGCTTATTTACCCAACTTGCGCAACTCATCCGACTCAACCACCCGCACGCCATCCTGCTCTTCCAGCGCCAGTCGCCACATCGCGCGGGCCAGCTGACAGGCTTCGATGCCGTGATACTTGCCCGGAATCAACCGTGACAGCGGCCCGGCGACTTTCTCGGCCAGGCGCGGTTCGATGCGGTCGCCCAGCAGCAGCGAAGGTCGGCAGATGGTCAGTTGCGGCCAGTCCTGCGCGCGCAGTGCGTATTCCATTTCGCCTTTGACGCGGTTGTAGAAAATCGAGGATCGGCGATCGGCCCCCAAGGCACTGATCACGATCAGGTGCCGCGCTCCCATCTCCCGCGCACGTTTGGCGAAGGCCACGACCATGTCCAGGTCCACGGCGCGAAACGCTTCCTCCGAACCCGCTTGCTTGATCGTCGTGCCCAGGCAGCAATAGGCGATATCGACGCGACCGTTCAGTTGCGGCAGGAATACCGCCGGGTCGCCGACCGGGTTTTCCAGGTGCGGATGTTCAGCCAGTGGCCGCCTCGAAGGTGCCAGAACACGCGTGATCGTTGGCTCGTTGAGCAGGCGGTCGAGCAGGTGTTCACCGGTCAGACCAGTGGCTCCGGCAAGCAAAACGTGCTGAGGCGTCAAATACATAGTGTTTCTCCCCTGATACTGTTCAGCTTAGTTGCTCTTTGCATCCTTGTTGCCGATAGAGACACTTTGCAGCGCTTTTCGTGCCTGCTGCCTGCGCAATAGCTGCCAGTGGGAGAGAACGGTTTTGGGCGCCCAGATCTGTGGTTCGGAAGCCTCGAAGTTGTCGGCCAGCTCACGCTCGGCCACGGTCGCCTTGGCCAGTTTGAAGGCGTGTTCCAGGTCATCGGTCTGGTTCAGCGCCTTGGCGAAGAGGGCGTCGCCGAAGTAGGTGAAGTTGGCTTCTTCGGAGCAGCCGAACGACACCCGATCGGCGCGCGAAGCCGTCATGATCAACGTGCGTTCGTCTTTGAGGGCGGGGATGAATCCACCGCTGTAGCAGGCCGAGATCACGATAATCTTGTCGCGATTTTTCAATGGCGCGAGAACAGCGGCGAGTTCGTCGGTGGGCAAGTCGGAGAGTTGCATGCGTGGCTGCTCGAGGACCAGTTCGTGCTCGCTGGTGCCGTGGCTCGTCAGGTAGATGAACACCACGTCTTCGGGACCGCTGCGTTCGGCCAGGGTCAGGGCCGCGCGACGCAGGTTTTCCCGTGTGGCCATCGGGCGATCGACCAGGTGATCGCGATGGTTGACCAGACGAATCTGGCCAAACGCACCGAAGCGACTGGCGAGCATGTTACTGACGTAGTCGGACTCGCGCAGGAACACGCTTTGCTTGCCATCGCCGCCCAGGGTCAGGGTGTACAGTTCGATGGCCGGGGTCGAGGCGGGCACATTGGCCAGCGCCTCTTCGAGCAGGCGGCCCTGGGCCAGCAAACCCAGTTCGAGACTGTCGGGCAGCAACTTGCCGTCGGCATCGCGCACGCGCTGGCCGTTGATCCACGTGCCGCTTTGCACGGTGCCGTCGGTCAACACCAGCGTGCCGCGCCCGGAATAACTGTCGGCGTCGAACTGACCGACGTAGAAACTGCCGTCGGACAGGTTCAGGCGCCCCTGACCGGTGAAACGCCAGTCATTGAACTGGCCAATGTAGTGGCTGCCATCCGCGCCGATCATTTCGCCCTTGCCGTTCAGCGCGCCCTCCTTGAACTGCCCGAGCCAGACATCGCCGTCGGCGTTCTCGTAGCGGCCCTTGCCGTGCAACTGATTGTTCTTGAAACCGCCGATGTACAAATCGCCTTCGGCACTGTTGAAAGTGCCGTTGCCTTCCAGCTGACCATCCTTGAAATGCCCGCTGAACTGGTTGCCGCTGCTATCGCCGCGCTGGCCTTCACCGTTCGGTTGGCCGTTGGCGAATTGGCCCTGATACGAACTGCCGTCGTCCAGTTCAAGGCGACCGAGACCGGCGTATTGATCGGCTTTGAATTCGCCACGGTAGGTCATGCCGTTTTCTTTGAGGGTGCCTTCGCCATCCCTGCGCCCAGCCTTGAAGCCGCCGGAGTAGCTGCTGCCGCTGGTGCTTAGGGTGCCTTTGCCATCGAACAGGCCTTGATTGAAGCCGCCGCGATACACTTCGCCGTTGCTGCCGTGCCACTCACCCTGGCCATGCCATTGGCCTTTGTCGAATTCACCGGCGTACCAGCTGCCATTCGGATAATCGACACGGCCCTGGCCTTGCAGCAGCCCGTCGACCACTTCACCGCGATAGCGTCCGCCGTCCGGCAGACGCGCGTCAGGCGGCAACAGCGATTCGCCATCGCCGCAAGCGGTGAGCATCAGAGTCAGGGCGATAAGGGCAAGTGAGCGCATAGCGGGATCCGGGCAATTAGGCGACCGAGTATGCCGCAGCTCCATGATCTTATATAGCCGAGAGCACCGCAGAGGGCGCGAAACAGCCTGCGCTGCTTCGCATCCGGGATGGTTAGACGAAGGCGAGCGACAGCGGCTCGGCGATGTAGGCCGGTTTTTCCGAGCCTTCAATCTCCAGCGTGGCGGTGGCTTTGAGCAGCCATTGGCCGGGTTTCTTTTCGGTGACATCGGTCAGTTCGACCTTGAGGCGTACTTTCGAATCGACCTTGACCGGCTGGATGAAACGCACGCTGTCGAGCCCGTAGTTGACCACCATCTTCAGACCTTCGGGCAGGACGAGGATGTCTTCCATCAGTTTGGGAATCAGCGACAGTGACAGGAAGCCGTGGGCAATGGTGCTGCCAAAGGGCGTTTGCGCGGCTTTGACCGGGTCGACATGAATGAACTGATAATCGCCTGTAGCCTCGGCAAACAGGTTGATGCGCTCCTGATCGATGGTGAGCCATTCGGAACGTCCAAGCTCCTTGCCGACATAATCTTTGAGCTCTGCAACGGGAACATAGGGCATTGAGACTCTCCTTGGGTTCATCGATTTTTATAGTTTTTGGGGGCCGGGATTGGGCTCCCGGATTACCACTTTAGATCAACATGGCTATTTGCTCCGGTCAACCGACCATGCTTTTGGCGAATGCCGGTCCATAGCGCGGACATGCTTATAATGCCCGGCGCGATTTTGAGGAGACGACGGATGCTGTTACGTGGCCTGACCTGGCTGGTGTTGTTCCAATTGCTGGGCACCGCCCTCAATCATTTGTTTCTGCCTGTGTTGCCGGGGCCGATCATTGGTCTGCTGCTGTTGCTCGTGTACCTGATCTGCCGGGGGCGGGTCGGTGAGCCGCTCAACCTCGCCGCCAGTAGCCTGCTGCGTTACCTACCGTTGCTGCTGGTGCCGCCGGCGGTGGGCGTGATGGTTTACGCCAAGGACATCGCTGCCGATTTCTGGGCGATTGTCGGTGCACTGGTGTTGTCGCTGCTGCTGTCGATGGCTTTCGCCGGCGTGCTGATGCAACGCATGATCAAGCGTCACGCGCCTCAGTCCGAGGATGCGCCATGATCCTCGACTGGCAGGGCGCGTGGGCCTCGGTGATTCATCACCCCTTGTTCGGTATCGGCATCACGCTGGGTGCGTATCAGTTGGTGCTGGCAGCCTTCGAAAAAACCCGCTGGATCTTTTTGCAACCGGTGCTGGTCTCCATGTTGTTGGTGATCGCTGTGCTGGTGGGTTGTGGGCTGAGTTATGCCGAATACCGCCAAAGCACCGAGATCCTCAGCATCCTGCTCGGCCCGGCTACGGTGGCGCTGGCCGTGCCGCTCTACCTGAACCTGCGGCGGATCCGGCAGTTGTTCTGGCCGATTTTTACTACGCTGGTGGTAGGCGGGGTGGTGGCCACGGGCATGGGCGTGTTGCTGGGATGGTCGTTTGGCGCCGAACACATGATCCTGATGACCATGGCGCCGAAGTCGGTGACCTCGCCGATTGCGATGTTGGTGGCCGAACAGATTGGCGGTGTCGCGGCGTTGGCGGCGGTGTTCGTACTGATCACCGGGGTCATCGGTGCGATTTTCGGTCCGGGTCTGTTGACGCGGTTAGGCGTGCACAGCCCAGAGGCGCGTGGCATGGCGCTGGGCATGACGGCCCACGCGGTCGGCACGGCGGTGGCCATGCAGGAAAACGAAGAATGCGGCGCCTTTGCGGCGCTGGCGATGAGTCTGATGGGCGTAGCCACGGCGGTATTCCTGCCGTTGGCAGTGTCGATGGTGGTGTAAGGAAATGTCTATGAGCATGCCGCTTTTTCCATTGAACACGGTGCTGTTTCCCGGGTGCATCCTCGATCTGCAAATCTTCGAGGCGCGCTACCTGGACATGATCGGGCGCTGCATGAAGCAGGGCGGCGGTTTCGGCGTGGTGTGCATTCTCGAGGGTGAAGAAGTCGGCATCGCACCGGCCGGTTATGCGCTGGTCGGCTGCGAAGCCGTGATCACCGATTTCAAGCAGCAGGAAAACGGTCTGCTGGGCATCCGCGTGCAGGGTGGGCGGCGTTTTCACGTGTTGCGCACCGAGGTTCAGCGTGACCAGTTGACGGTTGCCGAGGTCGAGTGGCTGGAAGATGAACCCGAGCAGCCGCTGCAGGATGAGGACGCGGATCTGGTGGCGCTGCTCAAGGCGTTAGCTGAGCACCCCATGGTCGAAGCCCTCAATATGGGCACCGAGGCGAAGGGGCAACAGTCATTGGCCAATCAGTTGGCGTACCTGTTGCCGTTTGCTGAAATGGACAAGATTGACCTGCTGCAACTCGACGATCCGCAGCAACGGCTGGATGCGATCCAGGCGTTGCTGGACGAATTGCAGGGCGAGTTGTTCGCCTGAAAGCCGCCTCTATTCCTGTAGCAGCTGCCGAGCACCGCGAGGCTGCGTCCAGCTCTGACTGCTGGTACTGACTTGGCGAGGACTGCGTCCTCGAACGCAGCCTCGCAGGCTCGGCAACTGCTACAGGTTTGCAGCGACGCGGTTACAGATCTGTATCAGTAGGAGTAGCGCATCATCGCATTGGGCAAGTGTCGCAGGGCGAAGAAGCTGAACAGTGCCAACATCGCCGGCAGGATCAGCCACCAGACTCTGAAGGGGATGGCGTCGAGCTGCAGCTTGCGCTGATTAAGCCCTAGGCTCGCCGCACACACGCATGACGCCAGCATGGCGCCGGCCACTACGTCAGTGGGCCAGTGCGCGCCCAGATAGACCCGGGAAAGCGCGATCATCAGTGCCGGGATACACGCAATGAATAACCACGTCAGGCGCATTCTTGGCGGTTGTCCACGACCGGCCAGCACTGCCAGCGTCAAAAACAGTGCAAAGGCGCCGGAGGCGTGACCGCTGGGCATGCTGAAGGTGGTTAGTGGATCGCTGAGGACTTCCGGACGCACCCGGGCAAAAAACTGTTTGGTGAACGTGTTGGCCAGTGCGGTCAACAGCAGCGTGCTGCCGGCGAAAACCGCTTGCCGCCATTGCCGCGTCAGCAACAGCAACGTCGTCAGCAGAATGCTGAACAGCAGCATGTTGCGGAATTCGCCGATCAGCGTGAAGGTGACAGCGATTTCGTCCAGAGTAGCGCTGCGATGTTCCTGCACCAGGGTCATAACACCTTGGTCGAGCGCTGTCAGGTGCGGATAGCCGATGAACAGTCCCGCGAGAATCAACACGCCCATGCATGAGATCAAAACGGTCGCTTTGCGGTGCCGGCGTAAACTGCTGGTCACACTCAAACCGACCATTACCGCGATACTGCCGGCGACGATGCCGGCTTGCATCCAGAAACCTTCCGGCAATGGCAGACGAATCGCTGCGCCGGTGGCCCAACCGGGCAATAGATACGCCACGCTCCAGCCAGCGGCAGCCAGTAGACTGACCGCGGCAAAGCGCGGGAATGGCATGTCGAACATGCCGGCAACCATCGGCAGCATCGGGCGCAACGGGCCGATGAAGCGCCCGACCAGCAGGCTGGCGATACCATAGCGCTGGAAATAGGTTTCGGCGCTGCCGATCCATTCCGGGTGATGGCGTAGCCCAGGCAAACGCCGGATGTTCTGGTGGAAATGGCGACCGATGAAGTAGGAAACGATGTCGCCGAGCACTCCGGCAACAAATCCCAACAACAGCGTCTCGCTCAATGACAGTGCGCCGCTGCCGGCCAGCACGGCCACGGCAAACAGCAACACCGTGCCGGGCACGACCAGCCCGGCAATCGCCAGGCATTCCACGAAGGCCACAATGAATACTGCCGCAGCCAGCCATTGCGGGTTTGCCGCCAGCCATCCAGTCACGCTATCGAGCCATGGGCCCATAAAAACAACTCCATTGAATGTTTAAATTCCTGGCGAAAGACGCGATCGTGATAACGCCGAGTACCCTGTGGGCGACCTGTGGCGAGGGGGCTTGCCCCCGTTGGGCTGCGCAGCGCCCCCAAAATTGCTGATATGCCACAAATTTTGGTGAGTGCTACGCTCTCAAACGGGGGCAAGCCCCCTCGCCACAGTTGCTACCACAGGGACTTTCACTGTCACGACAACAAAAAATAATCCCGCCCTTCGACCTGCCCCCGGCGCAGCGGGTTCCTCGTGCAATACGGTGCGTACGCCGCGTCGACGAAGCGGTACATCAAGTGCTCGTCACGTCCCGTCGGAATGCCCAATCGGGTGGTTTGGACGATTTGCGGCGGTTCGGCACCGACATCCTCCACCAGCATCCATTCATGGTCGAACCGTTTCGCATCCCACATCGGCACCTTCAAACCCAAGGCCTTGCACAGCAATGTCTGCCCGGCGCAAAGTTTTTGCGACGGGCGAGGGCGACCCTGGGCGTCGGGATTGTTCAACAGCATTTGCGCCAGACTCGCTGGCCCGCTCAACTCATCGACCCATGGATAGGCGGATTTGATGAGCACTGCGTTTCCCGGGCCCTTGGCGCTGAAGTTCAGCGAATCGCCACCGCGGGCGTAATACATATAGATGTGGCCCCCGTCCAGAAACAAGGCCTTACGCTTTTCTGTATAGCCGAGAGAGGCGTGGCTGCCTTTTTCTTCGAAGTAATATGCCTCGGTCTCGATGATTCGCGCGCTGAGCCACAGCTCACCGACCCGGTGGCGAATGACTTTGCCCAGTAAATCACGGGCCAGAAGTTGCGCGTCGCGGTCAAAGAAGGCGTCGGGGAGGCCCATGGGCAGGCGCGTGATAACGGTGGGAACAGTCAGATTGGACACGATGAACACGTTTATCAAGGCTGATTGAGTCGCGATGATACCAACGCGAAGCTTAATTCCGGCTGAATGTCGGCAATTTGCTGTCCATTTCGACCATCCGCCCGTCACCGCTGTTAGTCCCGGGACGCGGCAGCTATAATCTGCCGCTTTCCTCTTTGCAAGACCACGCCAGACCATGACTGAGTCCGTTCTTGACTACATGACCCGCCTGGGTCGCGCTGCCCGCGAAGCCTCTCGCGTCATTGGCCGTGCCAGCACCGCGCAGAAAAACCGCGCCTTGCAGGCTTCCGCCAATGCGCTTGACGCCGCACGCGTCGAGCTTGTCGCGGCCAACGAGCTGGATCTGGCGGCCGGTCGTGCCAGTGGTCTTGAACCTGCTTTGCTTGAGCGTCTGGCGCTGACGCCGGAGCGTATCGACGGCATGATTGTCGGCCTTCGCCAGGTTGCTGCCTTGCCGGACCCTGTCGGTGCGATCCGCGACATGAGCTTCCGGCCATCGGGCATCCAGGTGGGCAAAATGCGTGTGCCGCTCGGCGTGATCGGGATCATCTATGAATCCCGGCCGAACGTGACCATTGATGCCGCCAGCCTGTGCCTCAAGTCCGGCAATGCAACCATTTTGCGTGGCGGCTCTGAAGCCATCCATTCCAATCGGGCCATCGCCGCCTGCATTCAGCGCGGCCTGGCCGAAGCCGATCTGCCGGCCGCTGTGGTGCAAGTGGTCGAAACCACCGATCGCGCCGCCGTCGGCGCGCTGATCAGCATGCCGGAGTACGTCGATGTCATCGTGCCCCGTGGTGGCCGCGGCCTGATCGAGCGGGTCAGCCGCGATGCCCGGGTCCCCGTGATCAAACACCTGGACGGCATCTGCCACGTCTACGTCAGTGCTCACGCCGACCTGGCAAAAGCACAACGCATCGCCTTCAATGCCAAGACTTATCGGTATGGCATCTGCGGCGCGATGGAGACGTTGCTGGTTGATCAAAGCATTGCCAAAGATTTCCTGCCGGCCATGGCCGCACAGTTCCGCGATAAAGGCGTCGAGCTGCGCGGTTGCGAGCGTACGCAGGCGATCATCGATGCCAGCGCCGCGACTGAAGAAGACTGGAATACCGAGTATCTGGCGCCGATCCTGTCGATTCGTGTGGTCGACGGTCTGGATCAGGCCATCGAGCATATAAACGGCCATGGTTCCCACCACACCGACTCGATCGTCAGCGAAAACCTTGGCGAGACGCGGCGTTTCGTGGCTGAGGTCGATTCTGCGTCGGTGATGATCAACACCCCGACCTGCTTCGCCGATGGCTTTGAATACGGATTGGGTGCCGAAATTGGCATTTCTACTGATAAGCTGCACGCCCGCGGCCCGGTGGGGCTGGAAGGTCTGACCTGCGAGAAATACATCGTGGTCGGTGATGGCCAGTTGCGCGGCCAGGCGTCGGTCTGACTTGAGCGACCTCAATCCGTCAGCGCCGAGCACGCCCTGCGACCCTGCGCCACGACGCATCGGCATGCTGGGCGGGACGTTCGATCCGGTGCACATCGGCCATTTGCGTGGCGCGCTGGAAGTCGCCGAATCGTTGGCGCTTGATGAATTGCGTCTGACACCGAGTGCGCGGCCGCCTCATCGCGGCACGCCGCAAGTGTCGGCCAAAGACCGTCTGGCGATGGTCGAGTGCGCGGTGGCCGGTGTGGCGCCGTTGGTGGTGGATGCCCGCGAATTGCAGCGGGACAAACCGTCCTACACCATCGATACCCTGGAATTGATGCGTGCCGAACTGGCCGCGCAAGACCAGGTTTTTCTGCTTCTGGGCTGGGACGCGTTTTGCGGCCTGCCCACTTGGCACCGCTGGGAAGAGTTGCTCCAGCATTGCCACATCCTGGTGCTGCAACGCCCGGATGCCGACAGCGAACCGCCGGATGCCTTGCGCAACCTGCTGGCAGCGCGCTCGGTGAGCGACCCGCTGGCCCTGAAAGGGCCGAGCGGACAGATTGCATTCGTCTGGCAGACGCCGCTCGCGGTTTCCGCCACCCAGATCCGTCAACTGCTGGCCAGCGGTAAGTCGGTACGTTTCCTGGTGCCCGACGCGGTCCTGGCCTATATCGATGCGCACGGGCTTTACCGTGCGTCGAACTGAATGGGAGTGCTTCAAGGCACGTGCAACAACGTGTATTGAACCACCCGAACACACGAGCAAAACGAGTTTTATATGACTGACAAAGACGTAGCTAAAGTAAAGCGCAAAGGCACATTCAAGAGCGCTCCGCTGCCAGTAGAGGTTCAAACCGGGCCGGAGCTGCGTGGCGAAGAACTGGTCAAGGTTGCCGTTGCAGCCCTGGAAGACGTGAAAGGCCAGGACATCCAGGTCATCGACGTTCGTGAAAAGCAGAGCATTACTGACTTCATGATCATCGCAACCGGTACTTCGAACCGCCAGATCGGCGCGATGCTGGACAAGGTCCGCGAAGCCGTCAAAGCCCTGGGCGTCAAGCCACTGGGTGAAGAAGGCAAGGGCGACAGCGACTGGGTCCTGTTGGACATGGACGATGTCATCGTGCACATGATGACTGCCTCGGCACGCCAGTTCTATGACCTGGAGCGCCTGTGGGCCGGTGCCGAGCAAAGCCGTTCGGCCAGCGCTGCTCACCACAGCCCGGAAAACACCCATGAGCATTTCACCAAGCTCAACAAAGACCAGCAATAAGGGCCCGCTGTGCGACTGCGACTGATCGCCGTCGGTTCACGCATGCCCAAATGGGTGGAAGAAGGCTGGCATGAATATGCCAAGCGTCTTCCGTCCGAGCTGGCGCTGGAACTGGTGGAAATACCGCTCAACACCCGCGGCAAGAACGCCGACGTGGCGCGTTTCATCCGTCAGGAAGGCGAAGCCATGCTGGCCAAGGTCGGGCCGAACGAGCGGGTTGTGACTCTCGAAGTCCACGGCAAGCCCTGGAGCACCGAGCAACTGGCGGTCGAACTCGATCGCTGGCGGCTGGACTCGCGCACGGTCAATTTCATGGTCGGCGGCCCCGAAGGGCTGGCGCCTGAAGTCTGTACCCGCGCTGATCAGCGCTGGTCGCTCTCGCCGTTGACATTGCCGCACCCGCTGGTGCGGATTCTCATCGGCGAACAGCTGTATCGTGCCTGGACAGTTCTGTCCGGCCACCCCTATCACAAGTAGTTCTGCCTCATGCCCCAGCCGATCCGCATCAAGGACCACGAAAAAGACGCCCGTCTGGTGCGTGGCCGTGTCGTGTTCGGTGCAATTGCGGTGGTGGCGCTGATTTGTGTGCTGATCGCGCGGCTGTATTTCCTCCAGGTGATCCAGTACGAGTATCACTCGACCCTGTCGGAAAACAACCGGGTTCACGTGCAGCCGATTCCGCCGACTCGCGGGTTGATCTTCGACCGCAATGGCGTGGTGGTGGCCGATAACCGGCCCAGCTTCAGCCTGAGCATGACCCGCGAGCGCTCTGGCGACTGGCAGCAAGTGCTCGACGTGATTGTTGAAGTGCTGGAGCTGACGCCGGAAGACCGGGGGATCTTCGAAAAACGCATGCGCCAGGGGCGTCGGCCATTCGAGCCGGTGCCGATCCTGTTCGAACTGACCGAAGAGCAGATCGCCCGGATCGCGGTGAACCAGTTCCGCCTGCCGGGGGTGGAAGTGGTTGCGCAACTGGTGCGGCATTATCCGCAGGGCGCGCATTTTGCGCACTCGGTGGGCTACATGGGGCGGATCAACGAGAAAGAGCTGAAAACCCTCGATCCGGTCAATTACAGCGGCACTCACCACATCGGCAAAACCGGCATCGAGCGTTTCTACGAGCCCGAGCTCCACGGTCAGGTGGGTTACGAAGAAGTCGAAACCAACGCTCGAGGCCGCGTCTTGCGGGTGCTCAAGCGGACCGATCCGATTCCCGGCAAGGACATCGTCCTGAGCCTGGACATCAAATTGCAGGAAGCCGCCGAAGCCGCGCTGGGCGGACGCCGTGGCGCGGTGGTGGCGCTGGATCCGGCGACCGGAGAAGTACTGGCGATGGTCAGTCAGCCGAGTTTCGATCCGAACCTGTTCGTCACCGGCATCAGCTTCAAGGCTTACGCCGAGCTGCGCGATTCCATCGACCGGCCGTTGTTCAACCGCGTACTGCGCGGTCTGTACCCGCCGGGCTCGACGATCAAGCCGGCGGTGGCGATTGCCGGACTGGACGCTGGCGTCGTGACCGCGTCGAGCCGGGTTTACGATCCCGGCTTTTACCAACTGCCTAATTACGACCACAAATACCGTAACTGGAACCGCAGTGGCGATGGCTATGTTGATCTGGACATGGCGATCATGCGGTCCAACGACACCTATTTCTACGACCTTGCGCACAAGCTCGGGATTGACCGGTTGTCGGCGTACATGAGCAAGTTTGGCATCGGCCAGAAGGTCTCGCTGGACATGTTCGAAGAGTCGGCGGGGCTGATGCCGACGCGGGAATGGAAACGCGCGACCCGGCGTCAGCCCTGGTTCCCGGGTGAAACGCTGATTCTGGGGATCGGCCAGGGCTACATGCAGTCGACCCCGTTGCAACTGGCCCAGGCCACGGCATTGGTTGCGAACAAAGGCATCTGGAATCGCCCGCACCTGGCCAAGACTGTCGAAGGCGAGCGGCCGAAGGATGACAACCCGATGCCGGACATCATTCTGCGTGACCCGTCCGACTGGACCAAGGTCAACCACGGCATGCAACAGGTGATGCACGGTGCCCGCGGTACAGCGCGCAAAGCGGCGATCGGCGCGCAATACCGCATCGCCGGCAAAAGCGGTACGGCTCAGGTCGTGGCGATCAAACAGGGTGAGAAGTACGACCGCTCCAAGGTCCAGGAGCGCCATCGCGACCACGCCCTGTTCGTCGGCTTCGCGCCGGCCGACAACCCGAAGATTGTGGTCTCGGTGATGGTCGAGAACGGTGAGTCCGGGTCCGGCGTTGCCGCGCCGGTAGTGCGACAGATCATGGACGCCTGGCTGCTGGATCAGGAAGGCCACCTCAAGGCCGAATATGCCAGCCCAATCAGTGCGGAGGCTACGGCCCGTGAAGAGTAATTTTGATCGCATCCTCTCCAGCGAGGATGTGATGCGTCGGCGTGCGACGCTGTTGCAACGCCTGCACATCGACGGTCCGTTGCTGATTCTGCTGCTGATGCTGGCCGCCGGCAGCCTGTTCGTTCTCTATTCGGCCAGTGGCAAGAGCTGGGATCTGCTGGCCAAGCAAGCCACGTCGTTCGGCATCGGTCTGGTGTCGATGATTGTCATCGCTCAATTCGAGCCGCGCTTCATGGCCCGCTGGGTGCCGGTGGGTTATGTGATCGGCGTGCTGTTGCTGGTTGTGGTGGATGTCATGGGCCACAACGCCATGGGTGCCACGCGCTGGATCAACATTCCCGGGGTTATCCGTTTCCAGCCTTCGGAATTCATGAAGATCCTGATGCCGGCGATGATTGCCTGGTACTTGTCCAAGCGCACGTTGCCGCCGCAGCTCAAGCATGTCGGCGTGAGTCTGTTTTTGATCGGGTTGCCCTTTATTCTGATCGTGCGTCAGCCCGACCTCGGTACTTCGTTGCTGATTCTCGCGGGCGGCGCGTTTGTGCTGTTCATGGGTGGCCTGCGCTGGCGCTGGATCATGAGCGTGCTTGCCGCCGCCGTGCCTGTAGCGATCGCCATGTGGTACTTCGTCATGCACGATTACCAGAAACAGCGGGTGCTGACGTTTCTCGACCCGGAAAGCGATCCGCTCGGCACTGGCTGGAACATCATTCAGTCGAAAGCCGCCATCGGTTCCGGCGGCGTATTCGGCAAGGGCTGGCTGTTGGGCACCCAGTCGCACCTGGACTTCCTGCCGGAAAGCCACACCGACTTCATTATTGCGGTGCTGGGTGAAGAGTTCGGCCTGGTGGGCATCTGCGCACTGCTGCTGATTTATCTGTTATTGATCGGTCGCGGGTTGGTAATTACCGCCCAGGCCCAGACATTGTTCGGCAAATTGCTCGCCGGAGCGTTGACCATGACGTTTTTTGTTTACGTTTTCGTCAACATCGGTATGGTCAGTGGCCTGTTGCCGGTTGTAGGGGTGCCGTTGCCATTCATTAGCTACGGAGGAACTTCGCTGGTGACGCTACTGTCAGCGTTTGGGGTTTTGATGTCGATCCATACCCATCGTAAGTGGATCGCACAGGTTTGAATAAGGTGAAGAGTTCAATGCAAGTAATGCGTGGCTGGGCGACTCGATACGCGCCGTGGGTCGGCCTGGTAGGCATCCTTGGCACTGCGCGGGAAGCGTCGGCCGGCGATTACGAAGGTTCACCCCAGGTGGCCGAATTCGTCGGTGAACTGACCCGCGACTACGGTTTCGCCGGTGAACAGTTGATGGGTGTGTTGCGCGAAGCCCAGCGCAAGCAGTCGATTCTTGACGCCATCTCCAGGCCCGCCGAGCGGGTCAAACAGTGGAAAGAATACCGGCCAATGTTCATCACCGATTCGCGCATCGCCCGTGGTGTGGACTTCTGGCGCCAGCATGAGGCGGTGCTGGCCCGGGCCGAGCAGGAATACGGCGTGCCGGCGCAGGTGATTGTGTCGATCATTGGCGTAGAAACCTTTTTCGGCCGCAATACCGGCAACTTCCGAGTGATCGATGCGTTGTCGACCCTGGGCTTCGACTATCCTCCTCGCGCTGAATTCTTCCGCAAGGAGCTGCGCGAGTTTCTTCTGCTGGCCCGTGAAGAGCAGGTGGATCCGCTGACGCTCAAAGGCTCCTACGCCGGTGCGATGGGGCTGCCGCAGTTCATGCCGAGCAGCTTCCGCGCTTACGCAGTGGACTTCGACGGCGATGGCCACATCAATATCTGGACCAACCCGGACGATGCCATTGGCAGTGTTGCCAGTTACTTCAAGCGTCATGGCTGGGTGGCCGGCGAACCCGTCGTCAGTCGCGCCGATGCGCGGGGTGAGCAGGCTGACGAAGGTTTGACCACGGGCATCGAACCGACTAAAACCGTCGGGGAGTTGCGGGCGTTGGGGTGGTCAAGTCATGATGCGCTGCGAGATGATATGCCTGTCACGGCATTCCGCCTGGAAGGTGACAAGGGGCCTGAGAACTGGATGGGCCTGAAGAATTTTTACGCAATCACGCGTTATAACCGCAGTGTGATGTACGCCATGGCCGTACATCAACTGTCTGAACAGCTGGTCCAAGCACGGGGCGTCAAGTAATGCGGGCATTGCCTATGAATCAACCCCTGAAGCTCGTGGCGTTCGCCGGCTTGGCGCTGCTGGTTGCCAGCTGTACGACCAGCCGCTCGCCGACGCCGACAAAGTCGCCTTCCACCGCTGTGCGCGCAACGCCGGGGCTGGACATCAACCGTGCCCACAAAGATGGCGCGCCGTGGTGGGACGTCGATGTTTCGCGTATCCCGGATGCCACCCCGACCCTGCACAGCGGTCCTTATAAAGCCAACCCGTACACGGTGCTGGGCAAGACCTACTTCCCGCAGCAAGAGTCGAAAACCTACGTCGCCTCGGGCACAGCGTCCTGGTACGGCACCAAGTTCCATGGGCAGAACACCGCCAATGGTGAGGTGTATGACCTGTACGGCATGAGTGCCGCACACAAGACGTTGCCATTGCCGAGTTACGTTCGTGTGACCAACCTGGACAACAACAAGACGGTTGTCCTTCGGGTCAACGATCGCGGGCCGTTTTATTCCGACCGGATCATCGACCTCTCCTATGCCGCCGCCAAGAAACTGGGCTATGCCGAAAGCGGCACCGCACGGGTCAAGGTTGAAGGCATCGATCCTCAACAGTGGTGGGCCGCCAAAGGCCGTGCGGCGCCTTTGATGTTGAACGAGCCAAAAATTGCGCAGACTGGCGCCCCGGTGCTGACGGCTTCTACCGGCACCGTCGAGCAATGGACACCACCGCCGCAGCAACACGCCGCGGCCGTTGTGCCAGTGCAGATCGATGCAAAAAAAAACGCTTCTGTACCAGCGTCTGGCCAGTATCTGCAGGTGGGCGCGTTCGCCAACCCGGACGCTGCAGAACTCCTGAGATCGAAGCTCAGCGGGATGGTGAGCGCTCCGGTGTTCATCAGTTCGATCGTGCGTAACCAGCAGACCTTGCACCGGGTTCGCCTCGGGCCAATCGGCTCGCCGAATGAAATCCAGCAAGTGCAGAACAGCGTGCGTCTGGCCAATCTTGGTTCGCCGAGCGTGGTCACCGCCGAGTAACACGCAGTACCTGATTGACGGTTCACTCGCGATTTTGGGGGGAACCTGGTTGTTGGCTCGCTGAAGAACAAAAGCCCGGCAAGGGTTCTGAGCGAACAGCTGAACACGCGATGACCTTTAGAGAGTCATCAGATTAGTTTTGCCCCCGGGCAGTTTCCATTAGCGATTTCGAGAGACGGATGAACATCACCACCTTTGCCAAACGCATTTGCCTGCTAGTCCCGCTGCTCCTCTCGCCTGCCGCTTTTGCGGTCGAGATGATGCCGTCGCCACCTCAACTGGCTGCCAAGTCCTATGTGCTCATGGACGCCAGCAGCGGCAACGTACTGGTCGAGAACAACGGTGACCAGCGTCTGCCGCCGGCCAGCCTGACCAAGCTGATGACCGCTTACCTTGCCACCCTGGAAATCCGTCGTGGCCAGATCGGCGAAAACGACCCAGTGACCGTCAGCGAAAACGCCTGGCGCACCGGCGGTTCGCGGATGTTCATCAAGGTCGGCTCGCAGGTGACTGTGAGCGATCTGCTGCACGGCATCATCATTCAGTCGGGCAACGACGCCAGTGTTGCGCTTGCCGAGCACATCGCCGGCAGCGAAGACGCGTTCGCCGACATGATGAACAAAACCGTGGCCGACCTGGGCATGACCAACAGCCACTTCATGAACCCGACCGGTTTGCCGAACCCTGAGCACTACTCGTCGGCTCACGACATGGCTGTGCTGGCTCGCGCAATCATCCACGAAGACCCGGCTCACTATGCGATCTACTCGCAGAAAGAGTTCTTCTGGAACGGCATCAAGCAACCTAACCGCAACCTGCTGTTGTGGCGCGACAAGACTGTGGACGGTCTGAAAACCGGTCACACCGACGAAGCCGGCTACTGCATGGTGTCTTCGGCTGTGCGTGACGGCATGCGCCTGATCGCCGTGGTGTTCGGCACCAACAGTGAAGTGGCGCGTGCTTCTGAAACCCAGAAGCTGCTGACCTACGGTTTCCGTTTCTTCGAAACCCAGACCTTCTATCAGAAAGGCACCGAGCTGGCTCAGGCACCGGTCTGGAAAGGCACCACCAATCAAGTCAAGGCCGGCCTGGCCCAAGACCTGACCATGACCCTGCCGAAGGGCCAGCTGAAAAAGCTCGCCGCCAGCATGACCATGAACCCGCAACTGATTGCACCCATCGCCAAGGGCGACGTGATCGGTAAAGTCGAAGTCAAGCTGGACGAGAAGGTCGTGCACAGCGCCGACCTGATCGCTCTGGATGGCGTCGAGGAGGGTGGTATCTTCCGTCGCATGTGGGATAGCATCCGTCTATTCTTCTACGGCTTGTTCAACTGAATTAGTGTGGACTCGCATGCCCCCGTTCCAGTCCGGAACGGGGGCATGTCCGTTGCCACGGCTTACGAGGCCGTTACGCCATGACAGACACAGATGTAAAGGCGCCAAAGATCGAATTCCCATGCGCGGATTATCCGATCAAGGTAATCGGCGACACTGGCGTGGGTTTCAAGGACAAGATCATCGCGATCCTTGAGAAACACGCGACCGTTGACCACAAGACCTTGGCCGAGCGCCAGAGTACCAACGGCAAATACACGACTATCCAGCTGCACATCATTGCCACCGGTCAGGAACAGCTGTACGACATCAACAGCGAGTTACGTGCTACCGGTTTCGTACACATGGTGTTGTGATGTCCGGCACGCTGGGCTTTCGTGAGCTCGGCCAGATGGCTTACGAGCCGGTCTGGCATGCCATGCAACGCTTCACCAACGAACGCGGCAGCGATGCCGCCGACGAAATCTGGCTGGTCGAGCACCCTCCAGTGTTCACCCAGGGCCAGGCCGGCAAGGCCGAACATTTGCTGCTGCCGGGTGATATTCCTGTCGTGCAGGTCGACCGCGGTGGTCAGGTGACTTATCACGGTCCCGGTCAGTTGGTGGCCTACCTGTTGCTCGACGTGCGCAAGCTGGGTTTCGGCGTGCGAGACCTGGTCACGCGTATGGAACATTGCCTGATCGAGCTGTTGGCCAGTTATGGTGTGACGGCGGCGGCCAAGCCAGATGCACCGGGTGTCTATGTTGACGGGGCAAAAATTGCCTCGCTGGGTCTGCGGATCCGCCACGGCTGTTCGTTTCATGGCCTGGCCCTGAACGTGGACATGAACCTGGAACCGTTTCGACGGATTAATCCCTGCGGCTACGCCGGGCTGGCGATGACCCAGCTGAGCGATCACGCAGGATCGATTGAATTTGCCGAGGTAAGTGCCCGGCTGCGTGCGCAGCTCGTCAGACACCTCGACTATGCTGAGCAGACGACCCTCACGGGCGGAATCGACTGATATGACTACTGATGCAGTGCAAACCATGATCCCGACGCTGGATGTCACCGAGCGTCCGGCCCCGCGTGCCAAGGTTGAAGCCGGCGTCAAGCTGCGCGGCGCCGAGAAGGTTGCACGCATCCCGGTGAAGATCATCCCGACCACCGAACTGCCGAAGAAACCCGACTGGATCCGCGTGCGCATCCCGATTTCGCCGGAAGTCGACCGCATCAAGGCGCTGCTGCGCAAACACAAGCTGCACAGTGTGTGCGAGGAAGCGTCCTGCCCGAACCTGGGGGAATGCTTCTCCGGTGGCACCGCGACGTTCATGATCATGGGCGACATCTGCACCCGTCGCTGCCCGTTCTGCGACGTCGGCCACGGCCGTCCGAAGCCACTCGACGTGAATGAGCCGCAAAGCCTGGCCATCGCCATCGCCGACCTCAAGCTCAAGTACGTGGTGATCACCTCCGTTGACCGCGACGACCTGCGTGACGGCGGTGCCCAGCATTTTGCCGACTGCATCCGCGAGATCCGCAAGCTGTCGCCGAATGTGCAGCTCGAAACGCTGGTCCCGGATTACCGTGGCCGTATGGACGTCGCGCTGGAAATCACCGCAGCCGAGCCACCGGATGTGTTCAACCACAACCTGGAGACCGTGCCGCGCCTGTACAAGGCCGCGCGTCCGGGTTCGGATTACCAGTGGTCGTTGACCCTGCTGCAACGCTTCAAGCAGATGATGCCGCACATTCCTACCAAGTCCGGTTTGATGCTGGGGCTGGGTGAAACCGATGAAGAAGTCATCGAAGTCATGAAGCGCATGCGTGAGCACGACATCGACATGCTGACCCTTGGCCAATACCTGCAGCCTTCGCGCAGCCACTTGCCGGTCCAGCGTTTTGTGCACCCGGACACCTTCGCCTGGTTCGCCGAGGAAGGTTACAAGATGGGTTTCAAAAACGTTGCGTCCGGCCCGCTGGTACGTTCTTCGTACCACGCCGACGAGCAGGCGAAGCTGGTCAAGGCTGAACTGATGTCGTCCTGATAAAAATGCCCGCCAGGTGATGTCAGCCTGGCGGGCGTTTTTTTGCAATGCCTACGGTCACTGCTGCTTTTTCCTGCGACCTGCGGGGCGCGTGATCCTCTTCTGTTTGTCCCCGTTCCTGACTACTGTGTGCCTGACGCAATCGCACAGGGAGATTCATGGATGACCGTTCGACCGACCCACACTCTTTGCCCTCATACACCCGTGCCAGCCCTGCCATCGGAAGGTCTGATCGGCGTGATCGCACCCGCCGGGCCAGCCGCGCTGGACACTGAAAAAGCATTCGCCTGGATGCGGGCCCGCGGATACGCCCTGCGGATTTTCCCCGGTGTTTATGAGGCGGATGGCTACCTCGCCGGCAGCGACGATGTGCGCCTCAACGATCTGCACGGGGCTTTCGAAGACAGTGAGGTCGATGCAATCATCTGCCTGCGCGGTGGCTACGGTACCCCGCGTTTGCTCGACCGTATCGATTTCGAGCTGTTGCAGACCAATGCCAAGCCGTTCATTGGCTACAGCGACATCACCGCGCTGCACCTGGCGATCAGTCGATATGCAGGGTTCGTGACGTTTCATGGGCCACTGCTAAACGCGGACTTGCTGGGCAACCGGCAGAAACCTACGGAGGCCTCGTTTTTCAATATGCTCAGAGGGCAGATGAAGGCGGGCAGTCTGCTGGCACATCCATTGGCGTGGCCGTTGACCACGATCGAACCAGGCATCGCTCACGGGCGTTTGCTCGGCGGTAATCTGTCGATAATCGCCGCGACCATGGGCACGCCTTTTGAGATGGATGCGGAAGGCGTGATCCTGTTCATCGAGGACATCAATGAGCCGTTGTACCGAATCGACCGGCTGCTGACCCATCTGCGACTCGCTGGCACGCTTGGCAAGCTGCGCGGGGTGCTGGTGGGGGATGTGGCGGGTGTGGATGCGGCTGCGCTCGGGCGGTTGCTCAAGCAGACGTTCGAACCATTGCGCATACCGGTGCTGGCCGGCTGGCGCAGCGGGCATTGCGATCCGAACCTGACGTTGCCGATGGGCGCGTTGGTTCGGCTGGATGCTGGGAATAAAGAATTGGTGTTGGAGCAGGATGTGGTGGTCAAGGCTTAGGCATTCATCGCCTGACAGTCAGTCTTCGCGAGCAGGCTCGCTCCCACATTCGACCATGTCCCCCTAAAGAACACGGTCACCTGTGGGAGCGAGCCTGCTCGCGAAGCTTTTAGCGGTTGCGAAGGCCTTCCAGCAACTTATGCGTCGGATAACCATCCGCCGGCCAGCCGAACGATTGCTGCGCGCTACGGATCGCTTTGCGCGTGTTGGCGCCAATGATGCCATCGGCGGTGCCCGCGTCGTACTGCTGAGCGCTCAGGAGGGTTTGCAGCTCGATACGCTCGGTGCGACTCAGCGGCATATCATCTTTTGGCCATGAGCCACTGATCAAACCGCCGCCGCTGAAACGCTCGGACAGCAGGCTCACCGCCAAGGCATAGGACGACGAATTGTTGTACTTGAGAATCGCGCGGAAGTTGTCGAGGACCAAAAACGCCGGGCCGCGATGACCCGCTGGCAGCAGCAGCGCAGCGGAGAGGTTTTCCGACCCGGCGGGAGGCTGGGCACCATTGGGCAGCGTCACACCCAGTTGGCGCCACTCGGCGACACTCTTGCGAACCGCGCCGTCGGCCAGCACGTAATCGAAGCCACTCGCCAGTTGCACCTCGAAGCCCCAGGGTTGGCCACGCTGCCAGCCGGAGCTCTGCAGATAGTGCGCGGTCGACGCCAGTGCATCGGCGGGGCTGCCCCAGATGTCGCGGCGGCCGTCGCCATCGAAATCCACGGCGTGGGTGTTGTAGGTGGTCGGGATGAATTGGGTTTGCCCCATCGCTCCGGCCCAGGAACCCAGCATCTTCTCGGGCTCGATGTCACCCTGTTGCAGAATCTGCAGGGCGGCGATCAATTGCGCATGGGCAAAGCCCGGGCGCCGGCCTTCATACGCCAGCGTCGCAAGGGAATTGATGACCGACTTGCTGCCCTGGAACTGGCCGAAATTGCTCTCCATGCCCCACACCGATACGAGCGCCTGGCGATCGACACCATAGCGCTGCTCGATGCTTTGCAGGATGTCGGCATACTGGCTGACCAGCGCCTGACCTTTGCGCACCCGCAACGGCGATAACGCACCGTCGAGGTATTCCCAGACCGGCCGGGAAAATTCCGGCTGGCTGCGGTCGGCACGAATCACGCTGTTGTCAATGCTGACATTGGCAAACGCGCGATCGAACAAGTCGGCACGAATACCGGCGGCCAAAGCGTCCTTACGGAAACCGGCCTGCCATTCGGCGAAAGTCTGGGTCGGCTGCAGATTGAGGTCGTCACCGGTTGGCACCACGGGAGGAATCACCGCAGGAGCTGTCGCGACGGGAAGTGTCTTTAGAGGTTGGGCGTCGGCGGCGGTTGGTTTCTCCGCGCAGGCGACAAGCAGAACTAGGCTGGAGGCTGCAATCAGTTGGCGCAGGGGCCAACGACGAGAAATACAAAAGGGCATGCACGGGTCCAGGGAATACGGATCAGGTGCAGACCTTAACATGTTGCGCGATGGCTTGCCTTTCAGGCCGCCAGAAAGTAAGAAGCCTCCCGGTTGTCAGACTGGAAGGCTTCGCGGCGGTAGCTGCCTTTGCCCTTGCCGGCGCGTTCCTGTCGGCTGCGGAACAGTGGCTGGGCGATGATGGATTTGGCCTTGTTGGGGCCATTTCTGGATGGCTTTTTGCTCATGAGCGGGTCTCTCGATTGAGTGGGTTTTTACGGGGGAAATGATCTGCCGAACTGTGGTGTCTGTCTATAGGACACATGCGGGTAGGTTTTGTAAGGCAAAAAAATCGCAGCCTCTTATTCAGCGGGCAATGACAATCGCTGGCCGGCCATCAACAGCGCCAACCGGCTCAAGCTCATCCATGGCGAACCCGCCGCTTGCCCCTTGATCTGCGCATCGATGCGCTGAGCTTCCAGCAGCAACTGCGCCCAGCGTGGCGCTGAATATCGTTGCAGGGCTTTGCTCATCAGCGGCTTGCGCTTATCCCAGACCGGGGGGCGGGCCGAGCTGAAAGCTTTATCCAGCGGCACACCCTGGCTGTATTGCAGCGACAGGTTGGCCAGCAGTCGCAGCTCCCGTGCCAGCGCCCAGAGGATCACCGGTGGCTCGACGCCTTCACCGCGCAACCCCTCAAGCATGCGCAGAGCATGCGCTGCTTCGCCATTAAGGATCGCGTCAGTCAGGCCGAAGACATCGAAGCGCGCACTGTCGGCCACCGCCGCCTGCACGGTTTCGACGGTTATCTGGCCACCTTCGGCCATCAGCTTGAGCTTCTCGATTTCCTGAGCGGCGGCCAGCAGGTTGCCTTCGACCCGCGCGGCAATCAACTCCACCGCGTCCTGACTGGCAGAGAGCCCTGCCTGGGACAGTCGCTGGCGGATCCAGCTCGGCAGCTGGTTGGCGTCGACCGGCCAGATCTGCACGAACTGAGTTTGCTGACCTTCGACCAGCGCCTTGCCCCATTTGGTTTTCTGCGCACTGCCATCGAGCTTCGGCAGGCTGATGAGCAGCAACGTGTCTTCAGCCGGCCGCGAACAGTATTCGATGAAGGCCGCAGCACCTTTGTCACCCGGTTTGCCAGACGGCAGACGCAGCTCCAGCAGGCGTTTTTCAGCGAACAGCGACATGCTTGCCCCGGCCTGCAACAGCGTGCCCCAGTCGAAACTGGCGTCGGCGGCAAAGACCTGGCGTTCGTCGAAGCCCTGCTGGCGGGCGGCGGTGCGAATGGCGTCGGCGGCTTCCTGGCACAACAGCGGGTCATCGCCGCTGATGATATAGACCGGCGCGAGTGCGCCCTGCAGGTGTTTGCCGAGTTGGGCGGGGGCGAGTTTCATAAGAGAGGGCAAGCGGGGCGCCTGAGCGCCCCGCAAGTCTTACTGCTGAGGCAGTTCGACAGGCGACTGACGCGGGGTTTCCGCTTCAGCCTTCTGCGCAGCTTCAAGGGCGTCGGCGTCGGCTTTGGCCCGGGCTGCGGCAGTTTGCTGCAATTGGTCCAGCTGAGTCGGCGTCAACTGCTGCAAGCGCAGCATCATGCGCTGGATCAGCTCACGACGGATTTGCTTGCGCACGTCGGTGGCTTCCTGGTCGGAACCCACCAGGTTGTTGCCGTCGTGGATAAAGACTTTCTGCACTTCCAGCTTGTCGCTCAACAGGGGCAGATTGCTCTCGCCACGGATGTCATAGCTGAGCACCGTGCTCACCTGGTACTCGCCAGTACGACCGGCGCCGGCGTAACTGAGGATGCGCTGGGATTCCTGCTCATCGGTCAGCACCAGCTTATAAGGCGCGCCGGTGTAAACCTTGACACCGCTGCCTTCGAGCATCTGGCGCAGCTGGGTCACGGTTTCGCCGTAGGCGTTACGGGCGCTCAGGTCGAGGTCCTTGATCGCCAGTTCGGTGGTGCCGGTACCGCGCAGCTGGAAACCGCAGGCGCTCAACAGGACTGCAAGGCCCATCACCAGCAAATTGCGTTTGATCATCTTGTTGCTCCCCTTGAAACCAGGTGGGCCGACCGTGCGGCCCGAAAGGTTTTACTCGGCGCCAGGCATTACCTGGCGCCTGCTCCAATTAGCTGGCGACGATATTGACCAGTTTCCCGGGCACTACGATCACCTTGCGAATAGTCAGACCGTCGACGAAGCGCAGCACGTTCTCGTTGGCCCGTGCGGCCGCTTCGACTTCTTCGCGGCTGGCGCTGGCCGGCATTTCGATCTGGCCGCGCAGCTTGCCATTTACCTGGATGACAAGCTGCAGGGTGTCCTGAACCAGAGCGCTCTCATCCAGCACCGGCCAGCCTGCGTCGATCACCGGCTCAGCGTGGCCAAGTTGCTTCCACAGCTCATGGCTGATGTGCGGCGTAATCGGTGCCAGCAGCAAGACCACGCTCTCCAGACCTTCGTGAATCAGTGCGCGATCCTGCCCGGTGGCTTGCGAAGCTTTTTCCAGCACGTTCATCAACGTCATCACCTGAGCGACGGCGGTGTTGAATTTGTGGTTCTGGCCGACGTCATGGCTGGCCTGCTTGATGGCCTGATGGATCGAGCGGCGAACGGCTTTTTGCTCATCGTTCAGACCCGCGACGTTCAAAGTGCCCGGCAGGCCCTGAGTGACGTGCGCTTGCGCCAGACGCCAGACGCGCTTGAGGAAGCGGTGTGAACCTTCCACTCCGGAGTCGGACCATTCCGCGCTCATGTCGGGAGGCGAGGCGAACATCATGAACAGGCGGCAAGTGTCCGCGCCGAACTGATCGATCATCGACTGTGGGTCAACGCCGTTGTTCTTCGATTTCGCCATCTTCTCGGTGCCACCGATTTCCACCGGCAAGCCGTCGGAGATCAGCTTCGCGCTGATGACCTTCGCCTTGCTGTCGCGCTCGAGTTCGACGTCTGCCGGGTTGAACCACGTGTAGGCGCCGTTGGCTTCGCGACGATAGTAAGTCTCGGCGATCACCATGCCTTGGGTCAGCAGATTCTTGAACGGTTCGTTTGAGCTCACCAAGCCTTCGTCGCGCATCAACTTGTGGAAGAAGCGCGCGTAAAGCAGGTGAAGAATCGCGTGTTCGATGCCGCCGATGTATTGATCGACCGGCAGCCAGTGGTCGGCCGCGGATTTTTCCACCAGGCCACCTTCATAGTGCGGCGAGGCGTAGCGAGCGTAATACCACGAGGACTCGACGAAGGTGTCCATGGTGTCGGTTTCACGCTTGGCCGGCGCGCCGCATTTCGGGCACTGGCACTCGTAGAACTCGGGCATGCGCGCCAGTGGCGAACCGGCGCCGTCCGGCACGACGTCTTCGGGCAGCACGACGGGCAACTGGTCTTCCGGAACCGGTACATCACCGCAGGTCTGGCAGTGAATGATCGGGATCGGGCAGCCCCAGTAGCGTTGACGGCTGATGCCCCAGTCGCGCAAGCGGAACTGGGTGCGCGAAGCACCGAGGTTTTTCTTGATCAGTGCGACTTCCATGGCGTCGAATGCACCGACGAAATCGAGGCCGTCGAACTCGCCGGAATTGATCAGCGTGCCGTGTTCGCCGTACGCGTCCTGCCACGGTGCCGGGTTGCTTTCACCGGAACTGGTGCGCACTACGGACTTGATCGGCAGGTTGTATTTGGTCGCAAACTCGAAATCGCGCTCGTCGTGCGCCGGCACGGCCATTACCGCGCCGTCGCCATAATGCATCAGCACATAGTTGGCGACCCACACCGGCAGCTTCTCGCCGGTCAGCGGGTGTTCGACGAACAAGGACGTCGGCAGGCCTTTTTTCTCTTGAGTGGCGACGTCGGCTTCAGCAACACTGCCGCCCTTGCATTCAGCAATGAACGCTTGCAGCTCAGGACTCTTTTGTGCGGCCAGGGTGGCCAGCGGGTGTTCGGCGGCCACCGCAACGTAGGTCGCGCCCATCAGAGTATCCGGACGGGTGGTGAAGACTTTCAGTGCGCCGCTTTTGCCGATTGAATCGACGTTGTACGGGAACTGCACTTCCATGCCGCGGGATTTGCCGATCCAGTTGCGCTGCATGGTCTTGACCTGTTCAGGCCAGCCAGTCAACTCATCCAGGCTCTCCAGCAACTCATCCGCGTAAGCGGTGATCTTGAAGTAGTACATCGGGATTTCGCGCTTCTCGATCAGCGCGCCCGAACGCCAGCCGCGGCCGTCGATCACTTGCTCGTTGGCCAGGACGGTCTGGTCGACCGGGTCCCAGTTCACGGTGCCGCTCTTCTTGTAGATCACACCTTTTTCGAACAGGCGAGTGAACAGCCATTGTTCCCAGCGGTAGTAGTCGGGCTTGCAGGTAGTCACTTCGCGCGACCAGTCCACCGCCAGGCCCAGGCTGCGCAGCTGGGTTTTCATGTAGGCGATGTTTTCGTAGGTCCATTTGGCGGGCGCTACGTTGTTCTTCATCGCGGCGTTTTCCGCCGGCATGCCGAAGGCGTCCCAACCCATGGGTTGCAGAACGTTTTTGCCGAGCATGCGCTGATAGCGTGAGATCACGTCGCCGATGGTGTAGTTACGCACATGCCCCATGTGTAGCTTGCCGCTGGGGTAAGGGAACATCGACAGGCAGTAGAACGTCTCCTTGCCTGGCTGTTCACTGACTTCAAAGGACTTTTGCTCGTCCCAGAACGACTGGGCGGCGGCTTCGATTTCACGGGGCTGATATTGTTCGTGCATGGCTACTTTTGAACTGAATAGGGGTGGCCTAATCCTCTTCAATGCGACGCTGGACGCTGATCACGCCAAATTGGCGTTTCGCTGCCCAGGCGAGCTGGAAGTGGAGTTACAGGAAGCGCCGTAGCATACATGACCGCACTCTACCGAGGGAAACCCTGATTAGCGCCGCAGGTCCCTGGATATCTGCCGCAAGGGCCGTTGGTCGCGGCACTCAGCCGGTTTGTTGATGGAAGCTAAGCTCTAAATGGGGAGCGAGAGTTATCTTCAATGAGGTGAGGGATGGTGGAGTCACAGCGAAAAGCTACAAAACCGGAGCTGTACGAAAGACTGATTGATCGTTTGGGCATGGCCCTGGATGCGGCAAAAACGGCTGGACGGCTGCGTGACGAACGCCCCTTGGAGCTGGAGTTGCGTGGCCTGAGCGCCGCAGAGTTTGAGCTGGTCAGGGCTTATCTCGATCGCAGTGAACGTGAAACACAGGGATGCTTGTCGCAGGCCTTGAAGCAACTCGACGCACCACGTTCGGCCAAGATCATCTGGCTCAAGGACAAGCAGTCCGGCAGGGATGCAGTCAAAGCCCGGTCTGTGCAATTCAGGCCAGGGCTTCTGAAACCGTAATCAGTGGTTTTATTCTGCACAGTTGTTGCACATCTGTTGTCGCCTTGCATCAACCCACTTAGGCTTCGGGCATCTTCTGGAGATGCTCGATGCCTTTTCGTTATTTCGTTAAACACCTGCTGATGCCGCCTGGCATTTTGTTGTTGCTGCTGGCGCTGGCCTGGTGGTTTCGCCGATCCCGCCCGCGCCTTGCAGGCGTCTGCTTCGCGCTGGGCTTTGGCGGCTTCTGGCTGATGAGTCTGCCGATTGCGGTGGAGTGGGGCGCCAAAGCGCTTGAACGTGATCCGCCGCTGAGTCGCGACGAATGGGCGACTTTGGCGCAGCGTGCCGATGCGATCATCGTGCTCGGATCGGGCCGTGAGCGCGGGGACCCCGCTTGGGGCAGCGATCAGCCCACTGATGTCGCACTGGATCGCGAGCGTTATGCCGCGCGCCTCGCCAAAGCTTCCGGTTTACCAATTCTCACTACGGGTGGTTTGCACTACGGCACGCCGCCGAGTGAGGCGCGGCTGATGGCAGACTCGTTGCGTGAGGATTTCGGCGTCCCCGTACGCTGGCAGGAAGAGCGCAGCCGCACCACGTGGGAAAATGCGCAGTTCAGTGCCGAGATATTACTGCCGCAAGGCATCAAGCGCGTGGTCGTGGTGACGCAGGCATGGCACATGTCGCGCTCGGTCTGGAGTTTCCAGCAGGCAGGGTTCGAAGTGGTGCCGGCACCGATGGGGTTTTTGAGTGTGGGCAACGCCGAGCCGTTGGGCGGCTGGATACCTGACGCCAAATCGGTCCGGCGCAGTGGGCAGTTGATCAATGAGGCGGTAGGGCAGGTCGGGTATTGGTTGTTTTACCGCTGAAGGTCAAAAGATCGCAGCCTCGTTTGACTCGACAGCCCCTACAGGAATTGCGCCACTTCTGTAGCTGTCGAGTGAAACGAGGCTGCGATCTTTTCAGTCGCACCCGATCATCTAAACCGTCTTGGCCATCCGGTTAGACACCAGCGCCCAGCCGAACAGCAATACGCAGACAATAATCAACGGCCACGAGCGCCACTCGAGATACGGCGTGAGGTTGTGCATCGGCACCACTTCACCGTAGAGGATGCCCTGTTCGAACTGCGGGATCTGCGCGGTGATCTGCCCGAATGGATTGATCAGGCCGGTCACGCCGTTATTGGTGGCACGAATCATCCAGCGGCCGGCCTCAAGAGCACGCATCTGCGCCATCTGCAAATGTTGCAGCGGCCCGATGGAGGTGCCGAACCAGGTGTCATTGCTGATGGTCAGCAACAGATCGCTGCGGGCGGCCAGGCCGGCGGCGAATTCCGGGTACACCACCTCGTAGCAAATGAACGGCGCAATCTGATAGCCCTTGGCTTGCAGCATCGCTTGATCGGCCGGGCCGCGAGCGAAGTCCGACATCGGCAGATCAAAGAAGGCGATCAGGCCGCGCAACACATCCTGCAGCGGCACGTATTCACCGAACGGCACCAGTTTCTGTTTGAGGTAAGTGCCTTCGCCTTCACCGGTCACCGTAATGCCATTGAAGAAACGCTTCTGATGGTTGTGTTCCTGGCGGATCGGAACGCCGGTTATCAGCGCGCTGTTACGCTCGGCGGCGAAATTCCCCATCATGTTCAGGTAGCCCTCAGCGGACTCCTTGAGCACCGGAACAGCGGTTTCTGGCCAGATCAGCAGATCGACACGTTTGGAACTGAAGCTCATGTCGCGGTACAGCGCCAGTTGCGCGTTAAGCTGCGCCGGGTCCCACTTCATGCTTTGTTCGATATTGCCCTGAATTGCCGCAACGCTTAGCGGAGCACCCGATGGGCTGGTCCATGCGTGTTCCTTGAGCGCGATACCGGTTATCCAAGGGCCGGCAAGGAGCAAGACGCCCGCCGCGATGAAACCTTTGCGACCCGTACGCACCAATCGTGAAGCGTTGAAGATCAGTGCGGCCGTCAACGCTAGCGTGAAGGAAATCAGCCACATTCCGCCCACCGGCGCCAGTCCTGCCAATGGGCCGTCAAGCTGGCTGTAGCCGGAATAGAGCCACGGGAAACCGGTCAGGAACCAGCCACGAAATGCTTCCTGGCCGACCCATAACGCCGCAAACGCCAGCGCATCGGCCAGCGGTGCTTCGTTGCGGCGCAACCAGCGCGCCCAGAGCCAGGCGGGCAGGGCGAAGAACCAGGCGATGGCGGCGGTAAACAGCAGCATCAGGAAACCGGCCAACAACACCGACGCGCCGCCGAAGTTATGAATGCTGTAATAAATCCAGCTGGTTCCGGCGCCGAACAGGCCAAAACCAAAACACCAGCCGCGGCCCAGCGCCTGACGCGGGCTCAGCTCGCGCAAGCCGGCATAGAACAAGCCAACCGCTAGCAATGCCAGTGGCCAGAAATCGAACGGCGCGAGCGCCAGAGTGGTGATTGCACCGGCCGCCACGGCCAGCAGATTACCGGGCCAGCCGGGGCGGGTTATCCAGCGCATTTCTATCCTTGGTTTTTTATCGAGCGATCGGTGTCAGGCGCAGCAAGTGAATCCTACGGCTGTCGGCGTTCAGAATGCGGAAGCGATAGGGGCCGATTTCAGTGATTTCGTTGCGTTTAGGCAAATGCCCAAAGGCGCTCATCACCAGACCACCTACGGTATCGAATTCGTCGTTGGAGAATTCGCTGTCGAAGAACTCGTTGAAATTCTCGATCGGCGTCAGCGCCTTCACAAGGAAGTCGCCGCTGGGTAGCGGCTTGATGTAGCTGTCTTCTTCGACGTCATGCTCGTCTTCGATATCGCCGACGATCTGTTCCAGCACGTCTTCGATCGTTACCAGACCGGCCACGCCGCCGTATTCGTCGATGACGATGGCCATGTGATTATGATTGGCGCGAAACTCGCGCAGCAGCACATTCAGGCGCTTGGACTCGGGCACAAACGTGGCCGGACGCAGCAGATCCTTGATGTTGAAGCTGTCGCCGTTTTCTTTGAGGATCAGCGGTAGTAGATCCTTGGCCAGCAAAACGCCCATCACGTCATCGTGGCTTTCGCCGATGACCGGGTAACGGGAGTGCGCCGAATCGACCACGGCCGGAAGGAATTCGCGAGGTGTCTGGGTCGCTTTGATGCTGATCATCTGCGAACGCGGGACCATGATGTCCCGAACTTGCAGGTCGGCAACCTGGATAGCGCCTTCGACGATGGCCAGCGCTTCGCTGTCCAACAGTTTGTTCTGGTGTGCATCGCGCAGCAGCTCCAGCAGCTCCTGGCGGTTTTTCGGCTCGTGGGCAAACGCCTGGGTGAGTTTACCCAGCCATGACTTTTGCCCGTTGCTCGATCGATCTTCGCTCATAGCGATTACTCTGAATCCTTTGTTGTAACGATAGGGGTAGTGTCAGTTTCATCGTCCGCGTACGGGTCGGGGTAGCCCAACTCCGCTAGCAACGAACGTTCCAGCGCTTCCATTTCTTCGGCTTCGTCGTCATCTATATGGTCGTAGCCGAGCAAATGCAAACAGCCGTGCATCACCAGATGTGCCCAATGTGCCTTCGCTTCCTTGCCTTGCTCGGCCGCTTCGCGCTCGACCACTGCCACGCAGATCACCAGATCGCCCAGCAGTGGAATGTCGAGAAACTCATCAGGCACGTCAGCAGGGAACGACAGGACGTTGGTGGCGTAATCTTTCTGTCGCCAGGTGTGATTCAGCTCACGGGCTTCGGCTTCATCGACTAGACGAATGGTCATCTCGGAGTCGGCAGTGCGCTGGCGTAGCGCGAGTTCACACCATTGGCGGAACTCGGCTTCGCTAGGCACGGCAGCTTCAGTGGCCAGTTGCAGATCGAGCTCAAGCATCGCGGTTGTTGTCCTTGGGCGCTGGATCGGCCACGGGATTCTCGAAACGCTCATAGGCTTCGACGATGCGCTGCACCAGTGGATGTCGCACCACGTCCTTGGGCTGGAAGTGGGTGAAACTGATGCCCGGTACGTCTTTGAGTACTTCGATCACATGGTGCAGCCCGGATTTGGTGCCTTTCGGCAGGTCGACCTGGGTGATGTCACCGGTGATGACCGCAGTGGAGCCGAAGCCGATACGGGTCAGGAACATCTTCATCTGCTCGACGGTGGTGTTCTGGCTTTCGTCGAGAATGATGAAACTGTTGTTCAGCGTGCGGCCGCGCATATACGCCAGCGGAGCCACTTCGATGACTTGGCGCTCGATCAGCTTGGCCACGTGTTCGAAGCCGAGCATTTCGTAAAGTGCGTCGTAGAGCGGGCGCAGGTACGGGTCGATCTTCTGCGACAGATCACCGGGCAGGAAGCCGAGCTTTTCACCCGCTTCAACCGCCGGACGGACCAGCAGAATACGGCGAATCTGCTCGCGTTCCAGCGCATCGACGGCGCAGGCAACGGCCAGATACGTCTTGCCGGTACCGGCCGGACCGATGCCGAAGTTGATGTCGTTACCGAGCACTTCCTTCACGTAGCGCAGCTGATTCAAGCCGCGCGGGCGAATCATGCCTTTTTTGGTGCGCAGGGCGACGGAGGGTTCGGAGGGCGACACGTTGTCCAGCTCTGCGACGGCCGATTCCTGCAGGAACAGGTGAACCGTATCCGGCGACAGCTCGGTACCTTTGGTTTCCCGGTACAAGCGGCGCAGAAGGTTTTCCGCGGAGGTGGTGTGTTTGGGGTCGCCGATCAGTTCGAACTGGTTTCCGCGGTTGCGGATTTCGATGGTCAGGCGCTGTTCGATCAAGCGCAGATGCTCGTCGAATTGCCCGCACAGATTGGCGAAGCGGCGAGCTTCAAAAGGCTCGAGGAGAAAACGATGTGGTTCTATGGGTGCGTTCAAGGTCGTATTTAGCCGCCCTGGGGCAATTAAGATGAAATCAAGGATAACGCCAGTGAGGCGGGTGCGAAAGCTCTTAAAACAGTCTCACTTGATTACCTGTGGCGAGGGAGCTTGCTCCCGCTGGAGTGCGGAGCGCTCCCAAATCTCTCAGCCGCGATTTTTTCTGGAGGACTGAAATGTCTGGTTGGCGGTTGCTCCGCGACCGAGCGGGAGCAAGCTCCCTCGCCACAAATGCTCTCTATCACAGTGTATTCAGGTGTTACGGGATCAACGACCCCCGCAGCGAGTGCGGTTGCGCGGCATCGATGTGCACGTCGGCGAACTGGCCGATCAGGGTCGGGTTGTCGCAGCGGAAGTTGACGATGCGGTTGTTCTCGGTCCGGCCCTGCAGTTCGCCAGGGTCCTTTTTCGAGTAATCGGTCACCAGAATCCGCTGAACGGAGCCGACCATTTGTCGGCTGATTTCGAAACCTTGCTGATTCAGGCGGTGTTGCAGCGCGTTCAGGCGTTCCTTCTTCAGCGATTCCGGCGTCTCGTCGGCCAGATCTGCCGCCGGCGTGCCCGGGCGCTGGCTGTAGACGAACGAGTAGGAGAAGTCGAAACCGACGTCTTCGATCAACTTCATGGTCTGTTCGAAGTCCTTCTCGGTCTCGCCCGGGAAGCCCACGATGAAGTCCGAACTGATGCAGATGCCCGGCACGGCCGCACGCAGTTTGCGCAGTTTGGATTTGTATTCCAGCGCGGTGTGGTTGCGCTTCATCGCCGAGAGAATCCGGTCCGAACCCGACTGCACCGGCAAGTGCAGGTGCTTGACCAGCTCCGGTACGTCGGCGTGGGCCTGGATCAGGCTGTCGGAAAATTCCAGCGGGTGCGAGGTGGTGTAGCGAATGCGGTCGATGCCATCGACGGCGGCGACCACGCGAATCAGCTCGGCAAGATCAGCCAGGCGACCTTCGTGCGTGGCGCCGCGATAGCCGTTGACGTTCTGCCCCAGCAACGTCACTTCGCGCACGCCGTTTTCGGCCAGGTGAATGATCTCGGCAATCACGTCATCGAACGGTCGGCTGACTTCTTCGCCACGGGTGTAAGGCACCACGCAGAACGTGCAGTATTTGCTGCAACCTTCCATGACCGACACGTAAGCGCTCGGGCCGTCGATGCGCGGCTCTGGCAGATGGTCGAATTTTTCGATTTCCGGGAACGATACGTCGACTTGCGGCAGTTTGGTGGCGCGGGCGGCGTCGATCATTTCCGGCAGGCGATGCAGGGTTTGCGGGCCGAACACCACATCGACATACGGTGCGCGATCGCGGATGGCTGCGCCTTCCTGGCTGGCCACGCAACCGCCGACGGCAATCACCATGTCCGGGTTGGCCAGTTTCAGTTCGCGCCAGCGACCGAGCTGGGAATACACCCGGTCTTGGGCGCGTTCGCGGATGGAGCAGGTGTTGAGCAGGATCACGTCGGCGTCTTCAGCGCGGGCGGTGACTTCCAGGGCCTGATGTTCACCCAGCAGATCGACCATGCGCGAGCTGTCGTACTCGTTCATTTGGCAACCGTGGGTTTCGATGTAAAGCTTCTTGGCCATGGATACAGTCATCACGTGATTCAAAGAACCGCGCATTATAGGGAACATGGTCCAAGGTTCCTACCGCTGTGCGTCCGGTGGCTATGCTATAGTTCGCGCCCTCATTTTTATCCCCCGATGTGTTGCTCGCCCACCATGACCAAACGTGAAGCTCCAATCTATAAGGTGATTTTCCTCAACCAGGGCCAGGTGTACGAAATGTATGCCAAGCAGATCTATCAAAGTGATTTGTGGGGTTTTCTGGAAGTGGAAGAGTTCGTCTTTGGCGAGCGCACGCAAGTGGTCGTGGACCCGAGCGAAGAGAAGCTCAAGGCGCAGTTCGAAGGCGTGGTGCGCAGTTTTGTGCCGATGCATTCGATTGTTCGCATCGATGAAGTCGAGCGTCTGGGCACACCGAAAATCAGCGAAGCCCGCGGCGCGGTCGGTAATGTGATGCCGTTTCCGATGCCGATGCCTGAGAAGTAGGCCGCGGATTGACTGGCTAGTGAGCTTGTTGTGGCAAGGGAGCTTATAGTGGCAAGGGAGCTTGCTCCCGCTGGGCTGCGAAGCGGCCCTGAATCAGCCTCCGCTAACTTCCAGGCAGACCGCGTGCACTGACTTTACGACTGCTTCGCAGCCGAGCGGGAGCAAGCTCCCTCGCCACATGCTTGCCCATCACTACAATGGACCGCTCCTTCAGGGAAGCGGCGCAAACGGCGTGCGCCCATCGGCACTCTGCAATTCCATCAGGTATTTACGAAAGATCTGCCCCAGCACTTGAGTCGCGACTTCCAGCTCTTCGCGAGGCATTTTCTCCGCCACTTCGTCCGCCGTATCCAGCGCATCTTCCGCGCCATTCACCGCCGCCATCTTCAGCACGATGTACGCCTGAACATTATTGGCCGGTACGCCTTCGCCATGGAAAAACATGCTGCCGAGCTTGAACTGCGCCTGGGCGTGACCCTGCAGTGAAGCTTTTTCGAAATAGGCCAGAGCCTGATTGAGGTCGCGCGGCGCATTTTTGCCGTCGTAGTAGAACTCACCCAACTCGTATTGCGCTTGTGCATCCCCTTCATCCGAGGCTTTCTGACAGGCAGCAAGTGCCTGTGCCAGATCTTGCGGCTGGGTATTGAGGGTGCAGCGACCCATCGCTGGGATTAACAACGAGTTGCCGCCTGCCTGTGCGAGCGCGAGCAGGGGCTGAAGGAGCAACAGGCAGCCCAATGCAAGGGTGCGGCCGGTGCGGTTCATGGGAATCGACTTACCTCTGAAGGGCGCGCGGACCCAACAAGGGGGATCCAATAAGCGCGCATTATGAAATAAGCAGGGCCAACCTTACAAAGTCTTTACTCGTTTTTCTGCTGCGTGGGGAATATATCGCCCACTTTGCGGGTAATTATTGGCAGAAGAGTGGGAGTAACAGCCTTGATGTAAGTAAATGCTGACGCTGGCAGTAGCCAACGTCAGCGGCCTGGCATTTATTTCAAGGCAGCGAAGGCGCGCTCGGCGGCGTCCAGTGTCAGTTTCAGCTCGGCATCGCCATGGGCAATGGAGGTGAAACCCGCTTCAAATGCACTCGGTGCCAGGTACACGCCACCTTCGAGCATCAAGTGGAAGAAGCGCTTGAACAGGTTGGCATCGCTGCCCATCACGTCATCGAAGGTCACGATGTCGTCGGCTCCGCTGAAGTACAAGCCGAACATGCCGCCGGCCTGGGTCGTCACGAACGGAATGCCGGCAGCATCGGCGCGTTGCTGCAGGCCGTCGAGCAGACGGCTGGTGTAGTCGGTCAGTTCATCGTGGAAACCCGGACGGCTGATCAGACGCAGCGTGGTCAAGCCGGCGGCCATTGCCAGCGGGTTACCCGACAGGGTGCCCGCCTGGTAGACGGGGCCCAGTGGTGCAATATGCGACATGATTTCGCGTTTGCCACCAAAGCAACCAACCGGCATGCCGCCGCCGATGATCTTGCCGAATGTGCTCAGGTCCGGCGTGACGCCGTAGTGCGCCTGGGCTCCGCCAAGTGCCACTCGGAAACCGGTCATCACTTCATCGAAAATCAGCACCACGCCGTGCTTGTCGCAGAGGCTGCGCAGGCCTTCGAGGAAACCCGGCGCCGGGGGCACGCAGTTCATGTTGCCGGCCACTGGCTCGACGATGATGCATGCCACTTCCTGGCCAACTTCGGCCAGCATGGTTTCGACCGCATCGATGTCATTGAAGGGCAGGGTCAGGGTGTGTCTGGCGAAAGCCGCCGGCACACCGGCCGAACTCGGTACACCTTGGGTCAGTGCGCCGGAACCGGCCTTGACCAGCAGGCTGTCGGAGTGACCGTGGTAGCAGCCTTCGAATTTGATGATGCTGTCGCGGCCGGTAAAACCACGTGCCAGACGAATCGCGCTCATGGTTGCTTCGGTGCCGGAGCTGACCATTCGCACCATTTCCATCGACGGCACGATCGAGCAGACGAGGTCTGCCATCTGGGTTTCCATCTCGGTCGGCGCGCCATACGACAGGCCGTGCTCAAGCTGCTTGCGCACCGCGTCGAGCACTTCGGGATGGCTGTGGCCGAGGATCATCGGGCCCCACGAGCCTACGTAATCGACGTAGCGCTTGTCATCTTCGTCGGTGACGTAAGCGCCTTCAGCGTGCTTGAAAAACAGCGGTGTGCCGCCGACGCTTTTGAACGCGCGAACCGGCGAATTCACGCCACCTGGGATGTGTTTCTGGGCATTGGCAAACAGCGTTTCGGAACGAGACATGATCGGGCTCTCAAATCAGATTTTGAACAATTCGTTAAAAGCGCGGGCACGGCGTGTCACTTCAGCGGTGCTCTCGGCGCCGAACAAGCCGTGGACTACCGCGAGTAAATCGACCCCGTGGGCCACCAGCGGCGCCGCGTTGTCGAGGGTGATGCCGCCAATCGCGCAGATCGGCAGGTGCAGTTTGGCTCTGGCCTGGTCCAGCAGATCGAGACTGCAGGTGGGCGCGCCGGGTTTGGTGCTGGAATTGAAAAAGCGACCGAACGCGACATAGCTTGCGCCTTCCTTGGCCGCCTGCTCGGCGAGTTCGAGTTGTGCGTGGCACGTCGAACCGATAATCGCCTGGCGACCGAGCAACGCACGGGCGGGCGTCAATGGGCCATCGGTCTGGCCCAGGTGCACGCCGACGTTCAGGCGTGCGGCGAGTTCGGCGTCGTCATTGATGATCAGGCGGGTCTTGTAGCGCTCGCACAGGTTGCGCAGGGTTTCAGCCTCGCGCAGGCGTCGGGCCTCGTCGCTGCTTTTGTCGCGGTATTGCAGCAGCGTGACGCCGCCGTCCAGCGCCGCTTCCACGTACGAAAGAAATTTACCGGCCAGTAACTGGCTGTCGGTAATGGCGTACAGGCCACGTAGTTTCATCGGACCAGCCTCTGCGCTTTACGCATGAAAAGTTACGAACAGAAATCCAGCGGCAGGCGGCGTGGTACGAACTGACCTTTGCCCAGTTGCTCTGCATCACGCAGGGTTCGCCACGTGTAGTTAAGCGCGGTCTGCACGGCGCTGACGAGGTTTTCACCTTGCGCCAGACGACCGGCCAGCGCACTCGCCAGGGTGCAACCGGAACCGTGATAACTGCCGGGCAGACGTTGGCAGATAAAGGTTTGACGGGCACCGTCGCGGCTGTACAGGCGATTGTGGATCTCTGCTTCATCACCATGACCGCCGGTGATCAACAGGTGTTTGACGTACGGCAGAAGTTTTTCGGCGCACTCGTCCGCGGTGCCTTCCGGCAGTTCGGCGAGGATGCGCGCTTCGGGGAGATTAGGGGTGGCGATGATGGCCAAGGGCAGGAGGCGTTCGCGCATGGCGTAGCCGACTTCGTCCTTGCCCAGTCGCCCGCCGCCACCGGCACGCAACACCGGGTCACAGACCATCGGCAAATGCGGGTGCGCCGAGAGCAGTTCGACCACGGTGTCGACCATCTCCAGCGAACCGAGCATCCCCAGTTTGACTGCCGCGACTTCGGAGTCGTTGAGCACGGCATTGGCTTGAGCCAGTACCCACTCACGGTCGAGGACGCGGAAGTCAGTGACATTGACCGTGTCTTGCACGGTCAGGGCGGTGACGGCCGGAGCCGCGTGACAACCCTGCGCAAGCAAGGCTTCGATATCTGCCTGCAAGCCGGCGCCACCACTGGGGTCGTGGCCGGAGAGACAGAGGACAACAGGGCGAGAGCTGTAGATATTCATGGTGCGCGAGCTTACCACCAGTCGACTGGCGAGTCATGACGTGGAGCGTGCTGAACGCAGGCTGCCCCGGCCACTACAGGAACTCCCGTGGCTGCCGATACAGTGACAGATCTTCACCTGCATAATTGACTGGAACGCCCGTGCTAGAGCCTTTGTAGGAAATATTTCAATGGTGCTTAATGGCCATCAGCGGCTATGCTAGAGTGGATCCAAATCAATAACAGGTTACGCCGGTTCGTGTCTGCTCAAAGGGAATGAGGGGCTTTTTGAGATAACCGGACAAGCCACGCTGGGGCTTCAATGCGCTATTTGCTGATATTGCTGTTTTGTTTGCCCCTCATGGCGAGCGCAGTCGAATTCGATGAATTCACCCAACGCCTCCCCTTGGGTAAATTCCTGCAAGTATTCGAAGACGTCGAAGGTCACGCGACGTTTGACGATGTGCGAGCGCAGGCCGCTGCCGGCCACTTCAGGCCGCACGACAAGGACACGCTCAACGCCGGCTACTCACGCTCGGCGTTCTGGCTGAAAATCGATCTGAAGTACCGCCCAAGCAACCCTGCAACGCAGCGAGCGTGGTTGCTGGAACTGGCTTATCCGCCCCTGGATCACCTTGATTTGTACGTGTCCGCCGCTGCCGGTGGCTACCGATTGGCGAGCCAGACCGGCGACGCCTTGCCGTTCGCCAGTCGTGAGATCCGTCAGAACAATTATCTGTTCGACCTGAACTTCGTCCCGGAACAAACACAAACGCTGTTCCTGCGCCTGCAGAGCCAAGGCTCGATTCAGGCGCCGGTGACCTTGTGGTCGAGCACCGCGTTCCTCGAAGAACAGCCGCTGCGTCTGTACGTGTTGGGGCTGATTTACGGCGTGTTGCTGGGGATGCTGGTCTACAACCTGTTCATCTACCTGAGCGTGCGCGACACCAGTTATCTCTATTACATTTTCTACATCGCCTCATTCGGCCTCTATCAATTGTCGGTCAACGGCGCAGCGGTGCAGTATTTCTGGCCAAACAACCCGTGGTGGGCCAACGCGGCTACGCCATTCTTCATCGGCTGCGCAGGCCTGTTCGGCAGCCAGTTCGCGCGCAGTTTCCTGCAGACGGCCACCTACAGTCGCTGGCTTGACCGCTTGCTGCTGGCATTGCTTGTGTTCGGTGCGCTGGTGGTCGGTTTATCGTTGATGACCAGTTATGCCCTGGCGCTGCGTCTGGCCACCACGCTGGCGCTGGTCTTCACCGTGGTGATTTTCGCCGCCGGCATTTTCGTCTGGTCGCGCGGCTTGCGGGTGGCGCGGTATTTCATCATTGCCTGGTCGGCGTTTTTACTCGGCGGCATCGTCAATACGCTGATGGTGCTGGGTTACCTGCCGAATGTGTTCATGACCATGTATTCCAGCCAGATTGGCTCGGCCATCGAGGTCGCGTTGCTGTCCCTGGCCTTGGCCGATCGCATCAACGCCATGCGTGAGCAACAGGCGCAGACGCTGGTCGACGCCGGTCAGAAACTGGAAGCACTCAATCAGCAGCTGGCGCACAGCAACAAGTTGAAGGATGAATTCCTCGCGACCCTGACCCACGAGCTGCGCACGCCCATGAACGGTGTCATCGGTTCACTGGAGCTGATGCAGACCGTCGAATTGAACCCCGAACTCGAGCAGTACCAGCAGACCGCCGCCAGTTCGGCGCGGGACATGATGCGCATGGTCAACGGCATTCTGACCCTGACTGAATTGCAGGCTGGCAATCTCAGCGTGTCGAATTCGACCTTCAGCCTGCGCAGCGTGATCGAAGCACTGCGCGTACAGTTCGAAAGCAATGCGTCGAGCAAAAGTCTCGACTTCAAGGTCGAGGTCGCGCCGGGGCTGCCGGATCGCCTGCACGGTGACAGCGCAAGGCTCGCGCAAAGCCTGGAATGCCTGCTGGACAACGCGATCAAGTTCACCCGCGTCGGCGCAGTCGTGCTGCAGGTCACCGGCAAATCGGTGGAGTCGGGCCGCTGGGCGTTGTCGTTCGCCGTGATCGACACGGGCATTGGCTTCACTGATCTGGGCGAGGCGAACCTGTATCAACGCTTCTTCCAGCTGGACGGTTCGATGACCCGTGAACATGGCGGCCTGGGCGTCGGGCTGGCGATTTGCAGGCAATTGGTCGAGCTGCTCGGCGGGCAGATGACGCATCGCTCCGAACCCGGCAGCGGCAGTCGCTTCCAGCTCGATGTCGAGTTTGAACTGCCCGTGGTCGCACGCCCGGCGGTGCCATCGGCAATCCGCGAAGTGCCGCGCATGCGTCAACCGCAGGAGTGCACAATATTGTTGGTGGACGACAGCAGCATTAACCAATTGGTAATGCGCGGGATGCTGCTCAAGCTGGGGTTCCGCGTGCGCACGGCAGACAAAGCGCACACCGCGCTCGATCATTTGCAACGCGAAACCTTCGATGCCGTGCTGATCGATTGCCAGTTGCCAGCGCACAACGGGCCGTCTCTTTGCTGCCAGATTCGCGCGTTGCCCGCTTGCGCCGAGTTGCCGATTTTCGTGGCGGCTGCCAACGCCGATAGAGAGCGCTGTGCCGTCGGCGACTTGATCGACTACCTGCATAAACCGGTGAAATTCGAAGAGTTGCAGGCGGGCTTGCACCGGCGTGTGCTCTGTCCGAAACACGGCGAAAGCGCCGACAGTTAGGCAGGTATGCCACTTTGTTCGGCCTCGGGGCGGTGCTTAACTGAAGCTCTTGGCCGACCAGAGGAACCCTGTCATGAACCTGCATCAGTTCGCCGAAACCCACAAGGTCAGCAACCAGCCGCCATCGCTGGACGGCACCAACCTGTACCGCATCGACTTGCCGCTGCAGGAGTGGTCGCGACGCTTTGGCGCCGGGTGGGCCGAGTCGCGGATCGATGCCTACGGTGCGTTGGCCGGCGGACCGCTGATGGAAGCAGGGTTCCTGGCCAATCAGAACAAACCGGTGTTCAGCAGCCATGATCGCTACGGCCATCGCATCGACCTGGTGGAATTTCACCCGGCCTATCACCAATTGATGCGCACCGCCGTCGAACACGGCTTGACGTCGCTGCCCTGGGCGCATCCGCAAGCCGGCGCGCACGTTGCCCGCGCCTCGATGACCTATCTGCACAGCCAGGCCGAAGCCGGCAGTGGCTGTCCGCTAACCATGACCTTCGCCAGTGTTCCGGCGGTGCGCTTGCAGGCCGATCTGGCCGAGCAGTGGCTGCCGAAAATCCTCGCCACCGAGTACGATCCGCGCAACGTCGGCATGGCGCACAAGGCTGGTGTCACCATCGGCATGGCCATGACCGAGAAGCAGGGTGGCACCGACGTGAGGGCCAACACCACCAAGGCGTATCCGGTGGGCGCCAGCGGCCCGGGTCAGGCGTATGAACTGGTCGGCCACAAGTGGTTCTGTTCGGCGCCGATGTGCGATGCCTTTCTGACGCTGGCGCAGACCGACAAGGGCCTGACTTGCTTCCTGTTGCCGCGGCATCGTCCGGACGACACGCGCAATCAGTTCTACATCCAGCGCTTGAAAAACAAACTCGGCAATTGCTCCAATGCGTCCAGCGAAGTCGAGTTTCGTGGCGCGCTGGCGTGGATGATCGGCGAAGAAGGGCGCGGCGTTCCGACCATTATCGAAATGGTCGCCATGACCCGCTTCGATTGCATGGTCGGCTCCAGCTCTCTGATGCGTCATGCGCTGACCCAGGCCAGTCACCACTGCGCCCATCGCAGCGTCGGCGGCAAGCTGCTGAGCGATCAGCCATTGATGCAGAACGTGCTCGCCGATCTGGCGCTGGAGAGCGAAGCGGCGTTGGCGTTGAGCCTGCGCATGGGGCGCGCGCTGGATCATCTGGATGACGCCCATGAAGCGAAATTTGCCCGCCTGGTGACGGCGGTGGGCAAATACTGGATCTGCAAGCGTGCGCCCGCGATGATCAACGAAGCGGCCGAATGCATGGGCGGCGCGGGTTACGTGGAAGACAGCATTCTGCCGCGGCTGTACCGCGAGGCGCCGGTCAATTCAACGTGGGAAGGGTCGGGCAATGTGCAGTGCCTCGATGTCTTGCGCGCCTTGTCAAAAGAGCCGGGCGTGCTTGATGTGCTCTTCAGCGAATTGGGCGACGGGCATGGCGACAGGCGTCTGGCCGCGCACATCGACCAGTTGCGCACGGCGTTCAAGGACACTGGCGACATCCAATACCGCGCGCGACAGCTGACTGAAGATATCGCGCTGGGGCTGCAGGCCAAGCTCTTGCTTGAAGCAGGTAATTCGGCGGTGAGTGACGCCTTCATCGCCAGCCGCCTCGGCGCGGGCGGACGTGTTTACGGCGCGTTGCCGCGAGGGCTGCAGGTGGAAGCAATCGTTGCCCGCTCATCCCCCTTTATGTAGCCCACACCCTTCCCCTGTGGGAGCTAGCCTGCTAGCGATACCGTTTCTACATTCAACAATTGTATTGCTGGCAGACCGCTATCGCGAGCAGGCTCGCTCCCACAGGTTATTTCTGCGTAACGTCAACAGTTTGCAACCAACACGCCACTGTTCCCGTGAA
Source organism: Pseudomonas sp. TMB3-21 (assembly GCF_054898145.1). Classification (NCBI taxonomy): domain Bacteria; kingdom Pseudomonadati; phylum Pseudomonadota; class Gammaproteobacteria; order Pseudomonadales; family Pseudomonadaceae; genus Pseudomonas; species Pseudomonas sp. TMB3-21. The sequence continues at coordinate 2,332,358 of NZ_CM142718.1, forward strand.
GCGATGTTGCAGGCAAGATGAAGCTCTGCAAGTCAGAACACAGGATGCTGATCGTGACCGAAGCTTTTATTGTCGTTCAAACCGCCGAGCAAGCCGTGGACCGGCTTGCGCTTTTGCACGAACGTGCAGCCACTGCGCTGAATCAGGCGCTCAAGCGTTACCTCAAGGATCGCATCGAACCGGACGCCGAACAGCGCGCGATGTTTCGTTATCCTGAACTGCGCCTGACCTACCACTGCCAGGGCGAGGTCCCGCAAACCACTCGCGCTTACGCCAAGGTTCAGTTGCCGGGCACTTACAGCGTCACCGTGACCCACCCGGCGGCCTTCCGCAAATACCTGCTGGAACAACTCGTACCGCTGATGCACGACTTCACCGTGACCGTCGAAGTGGGCGTCAGTCAGCAAAATATTCCGTATCCGTATGTGGTCGAGCAGGGCGATGAGCTGGCCGGTTCCGGTGTCACCGCCGCCGTGCTGGCGCGGGTGTTCCCGAGTACCGATCTGTCCGCCGCCACCGACGGCATCGCCGATGGCCTGTACGATTGGGAAAACACCGATCCACTGCCGCTGGCCCTGTTCGATGCGGCGCGAGTGGATTTTTCCTTGCGCCGGTTGGTGCATTACACCGGCAGCGACTGGCGTCATGTGCAGCCGTGGATTCTGCTGACCAACTACCATCGCTATGTCGACCAGTTCATCGTGCATGGTCTGGAGCAATTGCGCAGCGACCCGCGTTTCGTGCGCATGGTGTTGCCGGGCAACGTCATCATTGAAAAGAGCATGGACCATGGCGAGGCCTCGGCAATTGCAGCCGGTGTGGTCTGGCATCGTTATCAGATGCCGGCCTATCACCTGATCGCTGAAGACGGCCATGGTGTGACGCTGGTGAATATCGGTGTAGGCCCCTCCAACGCCAAAAACATCACCGACCATTTGGCCGTGCTGCGTCCGCATTGCTGGCTGATGATCGGGCACTGCGGCGGCTTGCGTCAGTCGCAGACCATCGGCGATTACGTATTGGCGCACGCTTATATGCGCCGCGACGGGATTCTCGACCGCGTGGTCCCCCCCAACATTCCGATCCCGGCCCTTGCCGAAGTGCAAATGGCCTTGCAGCAAGCGGCGGCGAACGTCACAGGCGAAAAGGGCGACGAGCTGAAAAAACGCCTGCGCACCGGCACTGTGCTGACGTACGACGACCGCAACTGGGAACTGCGCTGGGCGCAGGAACGGCCACTGATCAACCTGTCCCGCGCGGTCGCGGTGGATATGGAAAGCGGCACCATTGCCGCCCAGGGTTATCGGTTGCGGGTACCATACGGCACGCTGTTGTGCGTCTCTGATAAGCCGTTGCACAGCGAGATCAAGCTGCCAGGTTCGGCCAACGCCTTTTACGAGCGAGCGGTCAGCCAGCACTTGAAGATCGGCATCGAAGCGGTGGACCTGTTGCGCACCGAGCTCAACTCGCTGCACTCGCGCAAACTGCGCAGCTTTGACGAGCCGCCGTTCCGCTGATTCGCGATGGTCATTTGACGGTCAGGGCACTAGCATTGGCAGCCCTGACCGTTAGATGTTCCTGTGCTCATGTCTCGTCCTCAACGACCCGTTTCGCGCCGCCCCGGTGCGAAGCCATCACCCGCCTCTTCAGCCCCGCGCCGTGTCGCCAAAGCGCCGCCGGCCGAGCCGAAACTGATCCTGTTCAATAAGCCTTTTGATGTGCTGACGCAGTTCAGCGACGGTGAAGGGCGGGCGACGCTCAAGGATTACATCGACATTCCGGGGATCTACCCGGCCGGGCGCCTGGACCGTGACAGCGAAGGCTTGCTGCTGCTCACCAACGACGGTCAGCTTCAGGCGCGTATCGCCGACCCCAAACACAAACTGGCGAAGACTTATTGGGTGCAGGTAGAAGGCGAGCCGAGCGCCGAGCAGTTGCAGCGCCTGCGCGAGGGCGTCGAGCTGAATGACGGCATGACCTTGCCTGCCCAAGCACGGCAACTGGATGAGCCCGAGCTGTGGCCGCGCAACCCGCCGGTGCGTTTTCGCAAAAGCGTGCCAACGAGCTGGCTGGAACTGGTGATCCGAGAGGGGCGTAACCGCCAGGTTCGGCGAATGACGGCGGCGGTAGGGCTGCCGACCTTGCGTCTGGTGCGGGTCAGGATCGGTGACTGGACGCTCGATGGAATCGATCAGGGCCAGTGGAAAGAAGTGCCAGCGCGCTTATAAAGTGCCGGATTCGATCATGCCGATGACTACGCTTTTGATCACGAATGCGCCCACGCCCAGGCCCAGCACAAAGAACAGGATGAACGAACCAAAGCGCCCGGCCTGGGACTTCTTCGCCAGATCCCAGACGATGAAACACATGAAAATGATCAGGATGCTGACCAGTCCGGTCATCATCCACTCTTCGAAAATTGCAGGATCCATCGAACATCTCCAGCGCGGGCGAGGCTAAAAGGGCGGGGCGAGTATACGGCAGGGAGGGCGGGGCGAGGATTGACCTGCGGCAGTGTGTCGCAGCTATTGGTCTGAAGGCACCTGTGGCGAGGGGATTTATCCCCGCTGGGTTGCGAAGCGGCCCTAAAACCCTTGGCCAGTGCTCCGCACTGGAACGGGGATAAATCCCCTCGCCACAGGATCAACTGCGTAAGTGGGTCAACGGCAACTCGGTGCTGTTCAACACCTGATTCAGCACAAAACTGGAGCGCACGCTGGTCACCCCTTCAATCCGGGTCAAATGCCCCAGCAGCAGTTTCTGATAGTGATCCATGTCCGGCACCACCACTTTCAGCTGATAGTCCGCATCCATCCCGGTCACCAGGCTGCATTCCAGCACCTGCGGCAAGGTCCGAATCGCGGCTTCGAAATTCTCGAAACGCTCCGGCGTATGCCTATCCATGCCGATCAATACGTAAGCCGTCAGGCTCAGACCCAGCATCTTGCGGTCTAGCAGGGCTACCTGGCGGGTGATATAGCCGTCATCTTCCAGTTGCTTGACCCGTCGCGAGCAGGGTGAGGGCGACAGGCCGATGCGTTCGGCGAGTTCCTGGTTGGAGATGCGGGCATCGCGCTGCAATTCCGCCAAAATGCTCAGGTCGTATCGGTCGAGTTTGCTCATGAATCAGGCCTTTCTGATATCTATTGCGGCGGATTATCTATCCAGGGTTAAAAATTGCGCAAGCGATGTTTATTTCAGCAATCTTCGCAATCCTCTGCCGCGGCCGCGAGCCTATGCTTATCACCAGAATCACTGCTCGGACAAACAGTCCACAGCGGCTCGCCCAATCAGGCCAGCTGCGGTCGCCACCCCCACCGGGGATGTGCCGGCCCCCGAGCTGCACACTGTCCACAAGACGGCGTGAGGTGAGCCGACGTCAAAAGCGTCGAGCACGGACGAAGTTCTCAAAGGGAGGCCGACGGGTCTCCCTTTTCTTTTGCGCGTAATTTGGCGCTTGTCCTCAATAAATAAACTGCGCGACTGATAACCTGTGGCAGAACCGGTCTGTGCATTGCCCAGTCTCAAGTACACGCCCTAACCAGCAGTGAGGAAAAGCATGAAGTCGCGCATCTGGCAGTTGGCCGGTGTTGGTTTGCTGTGCATCAGTGTGACCGCGCACTCGCCGGCCGATGAGCCGCAGGGCCGCGGCCCCGACGGCGGGCAGCGCGGCGACGGTCGCCAGGGCAATCAAGGACTTGGCGGCAACAATCAGCCGCGTCCGCAGGGCAACGAGATTATCCGCGGCGACAACAGCCGGCAGTTCGAACAGAACGGACAGCCGCGCGATGGCGGTCAATGGCAAAACCATCAGCCGGGCACGGGCAATCCGGGGCAAAACAACCCGCCGCGCGATTACAACAACCCCGTTCGCCCGCCGCCTCCGCCGCCGCAACTGCCGGCCAATAGTCTGCCGATTCAGCCCCGGCCCGACGCCGTGAACCAGACCCAGGAGCCCAAACGAGGTTATTACCGGGATATTCCGCGGCGTTACGACAACAACAATCAGCAGTGGCAAAATAACGGTCCGCGTCCTGATGACCGGCGCTGGAATGGTCGTCCGGACGGGCACGGTAATGGCTGGGGGCCGGGGCCGCAGTATCGGCCGGGGCATGTGATCGACCGTTTCCCGGACCGCGATTACCGCGTGCCCTACCGTGGTCATGATTATTTCTACTCGGGCGGCTACTGGTATCGCCCGCTCGGCCCGCGCTATGTCGTGGTGCAACCGCCGCGCGGGATACGCGTGAGTTACATGCCTGAGTACGCGCGTGAAGTCTGGGTTGGCGGGACGTTGTTGTTCCTGGCTGCCGGTTCTTACTACGCCTATCAGGAAAACACTCAGGATTACGTCGTTGTCGAAGCGCCTGTCCAGCCACAAACGCAACCGGCCAGCAATGGTTACGACGTAGTGGCCTATCCCGCCAACGGCCAGTCGGCGGAGCAGGTCAATCAGGACGGTTTCGAGTGTTATCAATATGCGGTGCAGCAGAGCGGTTTCGATCCACGAAAAGCCACTTATCAACCGGACGCGTCGGTGGTGCAGAACTATCGGCAGGCTCAAGGAGACTGTCTGCGCAGCCGGGGTTATCAGGTGGAGTAGGGGCAGCTTCAAGCTTCAAGCTTCAAGCTTCAAGCGTCATGCAGTGAGTTCAGCATATCGGCTTGCGGCTTACAGCTTGCGGCTTGACGCTGCTTTAATCGGATCGGCGTGCACCAGCACTTCGGCCCGCGGGTAAGCGACGTGGATCGCGTCGGCGGCTTGATCGCTGATGCGGTGTGCGACCGATAGCGTCAGCTCGCCCGGTAACTCCAGGTGCAGTTGCACGAACCACTGATTACCGGACACCCGCGTGCGCAAATCATGCGCGCCCAACACACCCGGCACACTGCAGGCCAGTTCGAGCATGTGCTGGCTGACGTCCACCGGCAGCTCTTCGTCCATCAGCACGGTAAAACTTTCCCGGGCAATCTGAAAGGCGCTCCAGAGGATATAAACGGCAATCGCCAGACCGAACCACGCATCGACCTGATGCCAGCCAAACCCGGCCAGAATCAGCGCGATCAGGATGCTGCCATTGAGCAGCATGTCCGAGCGGTAATGCAGCGAGTCAGCGCGCACAGCGTTTGATCCTGTGGCCTTGACTACCCGATGCTGCAACATCAGCAGCACCAGGGTCAGCGCCAGCGAAAACACAATCACGCCAATGCTGAGCCACGGCGCGCCGACTGGTTCCGGGTGCTGCAACCGATCAAACGCCTGCAGTGCAATCAGCACCGCACTGCCGCCGATAAATAACGCCTGCGCCATGCCCGCCAGCGATTCTGCCTTGCCGTGCCCGTAGCGATGATCGTCATCGGCCGGCCGCAAAGCGTAATGCACGGCCAGCAGATTGAGCAGCGACGTGACGCCGTCGAGCGCCGAATCGGTCAAGCCGGCAAGCATGCTGACCGAACCGCTCAGCCACCAGGCGATGGCTTTGGCGACGATCAACGTGCACGCCACCGCGACAGAGGCGCGGGTAGCAAGCCTCAGCAGACGGGCGTGTTCGGCGCTGGAAATCATCGGCGCGGCGGTTCCTTTAAGTCAGGCTCACGCGGCAGGGCGTAGACCGAACATGGCCAGTTGCTGAGCGCTGCCTTTATGCTGGATCAGGCGTGGATCGTCCAGCGGGAAGCTGCGACCCAGCTCGGTTTCGAGAATGGTCTGCAATTTGTGATTATCGACCTTGCCGTCGGCGCCGATGGCTTCCTGAAGTTTTTCCGGAGCCACTTGTGCGGTCTCGCCTGGCGCGTAATAAATCGCGCCGGTGGCGAAGTCCACGGCAAACGCAATCAGGCCCGGAACGACGTAGAACAGCAGGCCCACGGCGTCGAGAACGGCGATCGCCGGGTCAATCTTGCCGTCGATCTGGCCCCGGCGGTCCGGGTAGAAAATCGAGCCGCACGCAGTGAGCTGGGTCAGCAAGGTCGCAACCAACACACCGCCGATCAAGCGAAAGGGAACACGCATGGGAAATCTCCTGAGTAGTCTTGAAACGAAGCGTCGTCGATATGAATTAGGACCGCGACGAACGCCGTGCAGTTCGCCGTTATACTCGCCGCTCTGCTTTGGAGCCAGTATGAATTCGTTGCCAATCGATGATGTTTTACCCGCCCTGCGTGACGCCTTGGCGATTCGCCATGAAGCGGTGCTTGAAGCTCCGCCCGGTGCCGGTAAAACCACCCGTGTTCCATTGGCCTTGCTGAATGAGCCCTGGCTGGCCGGGCAGACCATTCTGATGCTGGAGCCGCGGCGGTTGGCGGCACGGGCGGCGGCGGAGCGATTGGCCAGTGAACTGGGTGAAAAGGTCGGTGAAACGGTCGGCTACCGCATTCGCCTGGACAGCAAGGTTGGCCCCAACACGCGGATCGAAGTGGTCACCGAAGGTATTCTCACCCGGCGCCTGCAGGATGATCCGGCGCTGGAGGGCGTGGGCCTGCTGATCTTTGACGAGTTCCACGAACGCAGTCTCGACGCGGACCTGGCATTGGCGCTAAGCCTGAACGGCCGCGAGTTGTTCCGCGAAGATCAGCCGCTGAAGATCCTGTTGATGTCGGCCACGCTGGAAGGCGAACGCCTCGCCGGGCTGCTGGATGACGCGCCGATCCTGCGCAGCGAAGGGCGCATGTACCCGGTCGAGATGCGCTGGGGCCGGCCGTTTCAGCCCGGTGAATTCATCGAGCCGCGCGTGGTTCAAACCATTCTCGACGCGTTGAATGATGAAACCGGCAGCCTGCTGGTATTTCTGCCCGGGCAAGCGGAAATCCGCCGCGTGCATCAGCAAGTCGCTGAGGCGTTGGGCGACGGCACACAAGTTTTGTTGTGCCCATTGCACGGTGAGCTGGATCTCGCCGCGCAACGCGCCGCCATCGATCCCGCCCCCGTCGGCAAGCGCAAAGTTGTGCTGGCGACAAACATCGCCGAGACCAGCCTGACCATCAATGGCGTGCGCGTGGTGATCGATGCCGGGCTGGCTCGGGTGCCGCGTTTCGACCCGGGCAGCGGCATGACCCGCCTCGATACCCAACGCATCTCCAAGGCCAGCGCCACGCAACGCGCCGGTCGGGCAGGGCGGTTGGAGCCAGGCGTGTGTTATCGCCTGTGGTCGCAGGACCAGCACGAACAACTGGCGGCGTACGCGAGCGCGGAAATCCTCTCGGCGGACCTGGCCGGTCTCGCTCTGCAATTGGGTCGCTGGGGCGTGACGCCAGGGCAATTGGTGTGGCTGGATATTCCGCCGACGGCGGCGTATGCGCAGGCGCAGGACTTGCTGGATCGACTCGGCGCGCTCGACGGTGATGCGCTGACCCGTCACGGCCAGGCGATGGCTGAACTGCCGGCGCACCCGCGCATTGCCCACCTGCTATTGCGGGGGCAGGCATTGGGTCTGGCGCAAATGGCCTGCGACGTCGCAGCACTGCTTGGCGAGCGCGATATTTTACGCGGCGCCGGTGCCGATCTGCATAGCCGGCTGGTGCTGTTGTCGGGCGAGGAACGTGCCGCGCGTGGCTCCCAGGGTGGCGTACAGCGAGCCCGGCAACTGGCGCGGCAATATCGCGGTTATCTGCGCGGCAAAGCGACCGCGCCCGTCAGCGATCCTGATCATCCTTGTTGGCTGGGCGCTTTGCTGGCCTTGGCCTACCCGGATCGCGTCGCCCAGCAACGGCGCGCGGGCGGTGCGGAATACCGGTTGGCCAACGGGCGTGCAGCGTTGTTCGCCGAAGCCGACAGTTTGATGAAGCAAGCGTGGCTGGTGATCGCCGATCTTGGCAGTCGTCAGGGCCAGCGTGAGGAACGAATTTACCTGGCGGCGGACTTCGATCCGGCACTGTTCGATTCCGTACTGGCCGAGCAGGTGCGAGTGATCGATCAACTGGACTGGGACGAGCGCGAAGGCGTGCTGCGCGCCGAGCGCCAGCGCAAGGTTGGGGAATTGATCCTCAGCCGCGAGCCACTGACCGGGCTCGACGAAAGTGCGCGCAGTCAGGCACTGGTCAATCTGGTGCGCCGTAAAGGTCTGGAATTATTGCCGTGGACGCCGGAGCTGCGTCAGTGGCAGGCGCGAGTCGCCTTGCTGCGCCAGTTGGACCTTGCCAGCAAAGGCGAAAGTGAATGGCCAGATGTCAGTGACGCTTTTCTCCTGAAAAGCCTTGAGCACTGGCTGATGCCCTATCTGGGCAAAGTCTCGCGGCTCAGTCACTTCGGCAATCTCGACCTGTCGAGCATCGTCCGTAATCTACTGCCCTGGCCGCTACCGCAGCGGCTGGACGAGCTGGCGCCGCAGCATTTGAACGTGCCGTCAGGTTCCTCGATCCGGCTGGATTACAGTGAGCAGCCGCCGATTCTCGCGGTGCGCTTGCAAGAGTTGTTTGGCCTGGCCGAGACGCCACGGATTGCCGGTGGCCGCCAAGTGGTGAAGCTGCATCTGCTCTCGCCTGCGCGTCGGCCGGTGCAGGTCACGCAGGATCTGGCGAACTTCTGGCGCAGCACTTACGCCGAGGTAAAGAAGGATTTGAAGGGACGGTATCCGAAACATTATTGGCCGGATGATCCGCTGGTGGCGGAGGCGACTGCGCGGGCGAAGCCGAGAAAATCCTGACGTCTTATCAGGTGGACTTCAAAGTGACGGCAGAAAACAATGCAACATACAGTTGGGATTTCCTTGGATTCGGGTGATACCGGCGACATCGGGACGCAGCTATCAACGGGATTATCATGGTCGCCGAACAGAAAGATTTCTTCCCTTGCTCGAGAACAGGCAGGCCGACGACCGTAACGTTTTACTTTCCAATTGCGGACAAGATGCATCCGTTTCCAAAAGGTTTTTCCATAATGCCCTCAAGACGTGGTCCGCCGGTGCCGACCACAAAAATGGGCGAGCTGTGCCACTTTCCGTCCATCGGGATGCCTGAGTGAGTCTGATTTGATGCACCGGTAGCCGATATGGTCAGGCTCGCGGACGCTGTGGCGTGATCGGGATACTTCGTTATGTGAACGTCTGTGACGCGCGCAATGTATTTTCCGGCAGCTTGCCAATCGCTGACGTTCGCGGTGATGTACTGATTCCGATGTTCAAAACTGCATCCATACCGGGTCACCCTTGCATTTTCAGGCGGTTCGCCGGGGTCGACCGTCGGTTGTGTCAGGTTTTCTCCCACGGCCGTCTGTGCCGCAGCATTTTGATGTGCGCTTAATAGTGCAACAAAGGCTAGCAGGATGGGGAACACGGGTTTTGCAATGCTTGTGGACATATAATCTCCGCTTGCAGCTAATCAGTTATTGGACGTCCGCGCGACTCGTGGTGCGGAATTGCCCTTTGGACACGCCCAGCTTCTGGCGAAATGTAGCGTGACCTGATTTTTACTACCGATTGCGAAGCGGAAATACTGTCATAGTTGACAGTTTGTTATGTTCAGTAACTATTCATTACCTTGGGGCTTGATGCCGAGTTGACGCGCTTCATTTTACTGACTGGCACACATTGCACGCTTGGCATTGAATTACCATCCCGTTTATTGCTTCAGGCCACTAGTTGGAAGTTGGTAATAGAAACCGCGCAATCACCGGCAAATGATCGGAGATCCGCAAGGTATCGTCCTGCCGCACCATCGCTTCGACCCGCTTGATCCGTGGGCTGTAGAACAGATAGTCAACCGTGCGGTCCGGGCCGTTGAGGCCTGGGTCATTAGGGTAATGAGTCAGCCACTGCGCGCGATTGACCCCGCTGGCTTCGTTGTTGGTCGGAATCATCGGGTATTTGTCCCACAGCACATGCAGGACGCTGTCGGCGGAATACGGTGACCGTTGTTCGTCGGACAGGCGTCGGTACTGGCCCAGCGGCAACAGGTTGAAATCACCCCCGATCAACCACGGCGTACCGCGACTTTCGAACTTGTCGAGGACTTTGGCCGTGGCTGTCACTTGCGCCTGCAGCGTATCGTCCGGTTGGCGGGCGCGTTCAAGGTGCGTGTTGACCACGGCCATCTGCCCACCGGTGCCGAACGGCAGATAGGCGACTAGCAGGGCATTTCTCGGCTCGAACTGGCGGCGGATGAAATTAACCGGTGCTGTTGGCAATTGCAGGCGCTCAGCGTGGTCTATCCGATAGCGGCTGAGGGTCGCCAACTGGCGGCCGACGCTGCCGAAAATCTGCGGTTCAGGTACGAATTCAGCTTTCCAGTCGAAGGCATAGGTGCTGCACGGATAGAGGTCTGCGACCCGCTCTTGCAGCAATTTGAGCTGATGCTGGTAGCCGCTGGTCTTCGCGCCGTCGTCGACTTCCTGCAGCAGCACGATGTCTGGCTGCTCGTCGCGGATTACCCGCGCCACTTCATCCAGGCTGAAGGCCATGTCGGCGGGCGTGGGGTTTTCGTCGGTGCCGGCGGCCAGGTCATTCCAGAACACATAACGTTTGCCCGCCAGGTATTGCACGTTCCAGGTCATCACCTTCAACGCCTGACCGGCCACCAGCGTGGGCGCCTGAGCATTGCAGCTGACCGGCGCGGTTTCCCTGGCCTCCGGGCGCCAGGTGAGGTTGTAGATCAGCAGGCCGGTCAGGCTGATGGCAATCAGCAAGCCCAGGAGGGTGTAGCGCAGCAGACGGGTCATGGCTCGGCTTATGGCGTTACAAAAGATGGTCCGAGGATAACCGAGCCTAAACCGCCTGCCCATCAATTAGCCGTCAAACCGCCCTCGTAGCAGCTGCCGAAGGCTGCGTCCGGCGCCCTCTCCCGTACTTAAACCGGCCGATCGATCTTTTCCGGCACATCGCTGATCAGCATGAACAGACGGAACAACACCACGCTGGTGAACAACTGCAGAAAGCTCTGTGCACTGTCTATCAGAAGCGCAATAACCGCGTTCTGCGGTTCCGGGTAAACCGTCAGCGTCGCGCCCTTGAGCAGCCACAATGGGCCCATCACGCAGAGAATACACACCAGAATGCGTAGGAAATTACCTCGGGTCAGGCGCAGGCTTTCCTTCATCGCCGCCAGTGGCGCCATGCCGCGCAGCACCAGCAGATATTCGCCGAACGCCAGTGTCACCATCAGCCAGATGCCCGGCAGAAAATACAGCGAGAGGCCGATCAGGATCAGCAGCGTGTTCAGCGCCGTCAGCAGGGCGAAGCGCGGCCACAGGGTGGCGGACATTGCCAGCAAGTCGCGGTTGCGCGGCGTCTCGCCGCGGCTGCGCGCATCCAGAAAGAGGATCAGCGCGGCGGTGTAAAGCGGGTACACCAGCAGGCCGACAATCACGCTGATACCGGGAAAACTGTCCGGCTCGGTGGACTGGTCGACCACTTGTTGCAGCACAGCTTCGACGATCACCAGTGGCAGGCACAGCCGCACAATCTGGCCCAGATTGCGTTTGAAGAAATACAGAGAGTCACGCAGTACGTCGAACGGATTCATCAGTCGGTATCGCACATCACATTGGGTGACTCACTGTAACCGATCATGTGCAGCCCGAAGCAAACGTAAACGATCGGTAAAGGCCATTGAAACATTCTGTATCACCCCCATTACTGCAGAGCACCTTGTCCACAGTGGATGAGGGCGATGATTTTCCCGGCAATCTACGAGGTCGCCATGAACAGCGAAGAACAAACCCTGATCGATGGACTGTTTTCCCGGCTGCAACAGGCCGAAACGGATTCAGCCCCGCGCGACGCCCAGGCCGAGGCGCGGATCAAGGAACACATGACTCGCCAGCCTGCGGCGGGCTATTTCATGACCCAGACGGTGCTGGTGCAAGAGGCCGCAATCAAAAGCCTCGATGAGCAGAACAAGCAGCTGACCCGGCAAGTCGAGCAGTTGCAGGCCCAGTTGCAATCGGCGAAGGCACAATCGCCAACCCCGAGCAGCGGTGGCTTTTTATCGAGCATCTTTGGTGGTGCCTCGCGTGATCCGCAACCCGCGCCGACGCACAGTGCCCCGCCGACCAATAACGGCTGGCGTGAACCGGGTCGACCTTCGTTCAACAGTCAGCCAGCCCAGCAAAACTTTGGTGCAGTACCGCCTTCGCAAAATTACGGCCAGAACTCGGCGCAGACGGCCGGCGGCAGTTTCATGGGCGGCGCTTTGAAAACCGCCGCCGGCGTGGCCGGTGGTGTGATGCTGGCGCAAGGCATCAGCAGCCTGTTCCATCACAATCAGCAGCCGGAAGTGGTCGAAGTGATCAAGGAAGAGCCGGCGCAGGTCAACGACCAGGCTGACGGCAGCAATGGTTGGGGCGATGACCAGCGGGTGGCCGACAACGCCGCCGATCAAGGCGGGTTCACCGACGCCGATTACAGCGATGACAGCTCATCGTTCTTTGGTGGTGACGACGATTCCTTCGTCTGACGCGCCATTCGTCCGGGGCGCTGCGACGCTCCGGACCGATTATTCGCGGAACATTCCTTCAGGCTGGCATACTGGGCAACTTTTCGGGCCTGGCGCCTGATTCTGCCCGCGCGTCTGTGCGCAATGAGGAACTCCGGTGAAAAAAATTGCAGTGTTCGCCGATGTGCAAAACCTTTATTACACCGTGCGACAAGCCTATGGTTGCCATTTCAACTACGCCGCGTTGTGGGCTGACATCAGCAAGCAAGGACAGATCGTCGAGGCGTATGCCTACGCCATCGATCGTGGCGACAGCAAACAGCAGCAGTTTCAGCAGATCCTGCGCAATCTCGGTTTTACCGTGAAGCTCAAGCCTTACATCCAGCGCAGCGACGGCTCGGCCAAGGGCGACTGGGATGTGGGTATCACGCTCGATATCATGGACGCCGCCGACCACGTCGACGAAGTGGTGCTCGCGTCTGGCGACGGTGATTTCGACATGCTGCTGGAGCGCATCATCGCCAAGCACGGGGTGCAAGCGGTGGCGTACGGCGTGCCGGGGCTGACCGCCAATTCGCTGATCCGTGCTGCTAGCCGCTATGTGCCGATCGAAGGCGCATTGCTGCTCAAAAATTGATTTTTACGGAGTTGAAACAGGTTTGGAACGCATAGCAGTCATCGACTTTGAAACCACCGGGATCTCTCCGAGCAGCAGTTGCCGGGCCACGGAAATTGCCGTGGTGATCCTCGAACAGGGGCGTATCGTTGAGCGTTACCAGAGCCTGATGAACGCGGGCGTGCGCGTACCGGCCTTCATCGAACAACTCACCGGCATCAGCAACGCCATGCTGCGCACCGCGCCTCCGGCAGAGCGGGTGATGAACGAGGTCAACGAGTTCGTCGGCTGCACGCCGTTGCTCGCGCACAATGCCGCATTCGACCAGAAGTTCTGGGATTTCGAGTTGGGCCGAATCAAACGTACGCGGTTGCAGAACTTCGCCTGCTCGCTGCTGCTGGCCCGTCGCCTGATACCGGCGGCGCCGAACCACAAACTCGGCACCCTGACGACCTTCGCGCAGTTACCCCACACCGGCAAGGCTCACCGGGCCATGGCCGATGCCGAAATGGCCGCCAACCTGACGGCGCATCTGGCGCAAGAACTGCGGCAGACGCACGGCTTGCGCGAGTTATCGCACGATCTGCTGGTGAGCCTGCAGAAGGTGCCGGCAGCGAAAATCACCGACCACCTTAAGCGCCATCGCGGGTTCTGATAAAACCACAAAACCCCTGTAGGAGCCGGCTTGCCGGCGATAGCGGTTTGTCAGTCGGCATCAGTGTTGAATGATGAAGCGCAATCGCCAGCAAGCCGGCTCCTACAGGGGGCGTGCCGTATTCAAATTTTCCCGTTCCCTTCCAGCTGCCCCAACGGCACGCGCTTCTCTATCGCGCTCGACAACACAATCGAGGTCTTGCTGAAGCCGAATTTGGCGATCCGGTTGATCAACTCCTCCAGCTCCGGCATCGAACCCACTGCTGCCTGCATGATCACGCAAGGGTCGCCCGTGACCCGATGGCACTCAGTCAGTTGCGGAATCTTGATCAGGTCGTCGTAGGCTTTCTGATTGCCGTGCTGGTTTAGACGCAACTCGATGACGCATTGAATCGGCAATCCCAGCTTGGCCATGTCGACTTTCGCCTGATACCCGGTGATCACCCCGCACGCTTCGAGCTTCGCCACGCGTTCGGCCACGGCCGGGGCGGACAGGTTCACCTTGCGCGCGAGTTCGGCGTAGGACGCACGACCGTTTTCCAGCAGAGCGCCGAGGAGCATGCGGTCGTATTTGTCCATGGTCGAATTCCTGAAAAATGACTGACTTTCGAAAGCACGGTTTATAGCGGTAATCTCCATGTTTTGAAAAGTGTACCGTCGCTATAAACAGGTTTTGTAACTTATTTTTCGCAGCTGGCCTTTTTAGAATAGTCGTTCAATTGTCCTGCCTGCGAGCTTCCCCATGCCTGGCCCACGTCGCTTTCCCTTGCCGCTGATCGCTGCCTTTTTTGCGCTGTACGTGATTTGGGGCTCGACCTACCTGGTGATCCGTATCGGCGTGGAATACTGGCCGCCGTTGTTGCTCGCCGGCGTGCGCTTCGTGATCGCCGGGACCTTGATGTACGCCTACCTGCGCTGGCGCGGAGCTCCGGCGCCGACGTGGGCGCAGTGGAAAGCAGCGGGGATCATCGGGATTTTGTTGCTGACCTGCGGTAACGGTGCAGTGAGTGTCGCTGAACACACCGGCGTGGCCTCGGGCGTCGCGGCGCTGGCGGTGGCGACAGTGCCACTGTTCACTTTGCTCTTCGGCTATTTCTGGGGCGCGCGCAATACCCGTCTTGAATGGGCCGGGATTGCGCTCGGGCTGATCGGCATTGGCATGCTCAACCTCGGCTCCAATCTGCAGTCGAGCCCGCTGGGCGCCGCCTTGCTGATTTTCGCCGCGGCGGCGTGGGCGTTCGGTTCGGTGTGGAGCAAACACTTGCCATTGCCGCAGGGCGCAATGGCCAGCGCCGTGGAAATGCTGGTCGGCGGCGTGGCGCTGTTGATCGGCAGCGCGCTGAGCGGGGAACACATGGAGGCGCTGCCACCGATCGAGGGCTGGGCAGCCCTGGCTTACCTGACCTTTTTCGGTTCGATCATTGCCTTCAACGCCTACATGTACCTGCTGAAAAACGTGCGTCCGGCGGCGGCCACCAGTTATGCCTACGTCAATCCGGCCGTCGCCGTTTTGCTGGGGATTGTGTTTGTCGGCGAAACCATCGGCATCGAGGAAGCATTGGCCATGCTGGTGATCATCAGCGCCGTGGTCTTGATCGGCTTACCGCAATGGCGCCGACCTGCGCAAAAACCGGCTACCGTGGTGCCGACAGAATCGAGCGTGAATTAGGGTAAACTGCGCGCCATTGCACACTTGTTTGCACCCACTTGTGGCACCCACTTGTGGCACCCGCGCTGAATTTTCCTACGGTAAACCCATGACTTTCGCCACCCTTGGCCTGATCGAACCCTTGCTGCGCTCCCTCGAGACGCTCGGCTACCAGACCCCGACGCCGGTTCAGGCGCAAGCCATTCCAGCGGTGCTGGCCGGTCGCGACCTGATGGCCGCGGCCCAGACCGGCACCGGCAAGACCGCCGGTTTCGCCCTGCCGCTCTTGCAGTTGCTGGCCATGGAAGGGCCGACAGTGGCCTCCAACTCAGTGCGCGCATTGATTCTGGTGCCGACCCGCGAACTGGCGGAACAGGTTCACGAAGCCGTTCGCCAATACGCCGAGAACCTGCCGCTGAGCACGTACGCCGTGTACGGCGGCGTCAGCATCAACCCGCAGATGATGAAACTGCGTAAAGGTGTCGACGTGCTGGTGGCGACCCCGGGTCGTTTGCTCGACCTGTATCGCCAGAAGGCTCTCAAGTTCAATCAGCTGCAAACCCTGATTCTTGACGAAGCCGACCGCATGCTCGATCTGGGTTTTTCCGAGGAGTTGGGAAATATTTACCGCGTGCTGCCGAAGCAGCGTCAGACGCTGTTGTTCTCCGCGACCTTCTCCGACGCAATCCGTTTGCTGGCCGGGCAAATGCTCAACGATCCGCTGAGCATCGAAGTCAGCCCGCGCAACGTTGCCGCCAGCACCGTCAAGCAATGGGTTGTGGTGGTGGACAAGAAGCGCAAGCCGGAGCTGTTCATTCATCTGCTGCGCAAGGGCAAGTGGAAACAGGTGCTGGTGTTTGCCAAGACCCGTAATGGTGTCGACGCACTGGTGGAAAAACTGCAGGGCCTGGGCGTTAACGCCGATGGCATTCACGGTGACAAACCGCAGGCGACCCGTCAGCGTGCGCTGGACCGCTTCAAGGCCAGTGAGGTGCAGATTCTGGTGGCGACCGACGTCGCGGCTCGTGGTCTGGATATCGAAGATTTGCCACTGGTGGTCAACTTTGATCTGCCGATCGTCGCGGAAGACTACATTCACCGCATCGGCCGTACGGGCCGGGCGGGTGCGACCGGGCAGGCTATTTCGCTGGTGTGCGCAGATGAAGTGAATTTGCTGTCAGCTATCGAGACGCTGACCCGTCAGACGTTGCCCCGGCAGATGGAGCATGACTTCGAGCCTGAGCATCGTGTACCGGATACCGACGCCAGCGGTCAGGTGGTGAAGAAGCCGAAGAAACCCAAGAAGCCGAAAACTTCGGGTGGCGGTAAGCGCAATCTGGGCAAGTGGGTGGAGAGTGGTGACGCTTCGGCGCCGGAACCTTCGATCAAGCCTGTGCGCAAAGTGCCGGTGTTTAATACTGGCCCGCGCAAGAAAAAACCTTGAAAGCAGCTATAAGTTGCAAGCTGCAAGCGGCAAGTTAGAAGCGGTTCGCTTGTGGCTTGTGGCTTGTGGCTTGTGGCTTGTGGCTTGTGGCTTGTGGCTTACAGCTTGCCGCTGCTCCTCATCCATTCCACCACCCCCATCCCCGCCGCCCGCCCACTGGCGAAACACGCGGTCAGCAGATACCCACCGGTCGGCGCTTCCCAATCCAGCATTTCCCCTGCGCAGAACACGCCGGGCAGTTGCTTGAGCATCAAACGCTCATCCATCGACTCGAACAACACACCACCGGCGCTGCTGATGGCTTCGTCCAGCGGGCGAGCTTTCACTAACGTCAGGGGTAATGCCTTGATCGCCCGGGCCAGCAACGCCGGATCGGCGAAGCTGGATGCCGGGGTCAGTTCACGCAGCAAGGCGGCTTTCACGCCATCAATCCCCAGCTGACTGTGCAAGTGTTTGGACATCGAGCGCGACCCGCGCGGTTTGCTTAAAGCCTTCTCGATTTTGTCCACAGGTCTGCCGGGCAACAGATCGATATGAACGGTGGCCGAGCCATGCAAGTTGATTGCTTCACGAATCGGTGCCGACAGGGCGTAGATCAAGCTGCCTTCAATCCCGGTCGCCGTGATCACGCATTCCCCAAGCCGAGGAATGTCGTCATTGAGCCCGATCGCGATATTTTTTAGCGGGACGCCGGCGAATTTGCTGACCATCAGTTCGCTCCATACCTGCACCTCGAAGCCACAATTACTCGGTTGCAGCGGCGCCAGTCCTACGCCCTGGTTCTCCAATGCCAGCATCCACGCACCGTCGGAACCGAGGCGCGACCAGCTGCCGCCACCGAGGGCCAGCAACGTTGCATCTGGCGTCAGGGTTTTCGGACCTTCCGGACTCGATACATCAAGACTGCCATCGGTGTTCCAGCCCAGCCAACGATGCCGGGTGTGGATAACTACGCCGTTGTCGCGCAGGCGTTTGAGCCAGGCACGCAATAGCGGCGCTGCTTTCATGTCAGTGGGAAATACCCGACCGGAACTGCCGACGAAGGTTTCGATACCCAGCTCATGAATCCATTGGCACAGTGCGTCGGCGCCGAATGAACGAAGCAGCGGGGCGATCTGCGGTGCGCGTTCGGCGTAGCGCGAGAGAAATGCCGGGTAGGCTTCGGAGTGAGTAATGTTCATGCCGCCGACGCCGGCGAGCAGAAATTTGCGCCCGACTGAAGGCATGCCGTCGTACAGGTCGACCTTGATCCCGGCCTGGCTCAGCACTTCAGCAGCCATCAGGCCGGCGGGGCCGCCGCCGATGATGGCGACGTGAGGGGGGAAGGAGGTCGAGGGCTGAGTCATGAGGTGCGCATGGTCTGGCGGAATTAAGTCGCGCATTCTAGCAGCCCACGTCCGCTCACACATTTGATCGATGTTGGTTTCAGAGGTGGTTAAAAAACAACCACAGCTCTGCAGGCTATACCTCGTAAGGCCTGCAGACCTTTCCACTCAGGTTATCCACAGGCAGTTCCACAGCCATTGTGAATAAAGCATCCACAGGTCAGTGACAACCTGATGAATCCCACACCCTTTGCGCGCTGTAATGAAGGATGCCATGCCGCCGCGCCAGCGCTTTGCGGTCCTTGCTGTAACCGCCACCAATCACGCCGACCAGCGGTATGTCCCGTCCGAGACAATGACGCATCACGCTTTCATCACGTGCCGCCACACCTTCGTCTGTCAGCTTCAGATAACCGAGCGCGTCATCTTTGTGCACGTCGACCCCGGCGTCGTACAGCACCAGGTTCGGCTGATAGAGCGGCAGTAAATAATTGAGTGCGTCATCGACGACCTTCAGGTAATCGGCATCGCCCATGCCCATCGGCAAGGGAATGTCCCAGTCACTGTCGGCCTTGCGTGCAGGAAAATTCTTTTCGCAATGCAAGGAAACGGTGACCGCTTCCGGCGTGTTGTGCAGGATCCTCGCCGTGCCGTCGCCCTGATGCACATCGCAATCGAAGATCAGCACCCGATTCACCCGGCCGCTTTCCAGCAGGAAATGGCTGATCACCGCCAGGTCATTGAAGATGCAATTATAATGATCATTTCTTGGGTGTAAATTTATTTGGTATGCACTTAATAAAAACAGAGGCTTATTGCAATTTTTTGCACAAAAGCAATTTGTAATCTAAAGTTAATTATTGTTTACCTGTCAGGTGTGTAAACAATGAACCCTTATAGAATTAAGCTCGTGCGGTTCGATAGTGGCGAATGGTTCCCCGTCCTTTGTACTCGGCAGGATGGTATGCCCGTGCACAGCGCCACGCTTTGGGTGCTGACGGAGTTAAGATCGGCTAGCTTGTCAACGAGCACTCTGAATCAGGCACTTCGCTCGCTGATGGTGTTGTTCATTGTTCTTGATGAACAAAAAATAAATTTATGCGACCGGTTGCGCGACGGGCAGCTTTTAACATTAGGAGATATAGAAGCTATCGCTAGGGCGTGTAAATTGCCAATCTCAGCGGGTGATAGAAGACGTTTTCAAAACGGAGTAGTTGTATGGTCACATTCTACCGGTAGTTCTAATGATCAAGAGCTAAATCCCGCCACTATTGCCATACGGCTTTTTTACATTGCTCGATACCTTGACTGGATAGCTACCGATCACTTACTAAAAATAGGGGCCGGAAACTCAGGCTTCTCTAATTTAGAAAAGCTACGGGAGCTTGTATCTAAATCCATAAAAGCTCGCATTCCTTCAGTAAAACGTTTTTCAAACGTTACGCCGCGCGAGGGCTTATCTGAGAAAATGTTATCTCTTCTGCAACAGGTGGTTTTTCCCACATTTGGGCAAAATCCTTGGTTACATGAAACTGTCCGGCAGAGAAACTACTTAATGATTCGCTGGTTATTGTCCTTGGGTGTGCGACGAGGTGAATTGCTTGGTGTGAAAATTTCGGATATTAATTTCCAGACCAATGAAGTTTTGATTGCCAGGAGGGCAGATGATCCTGCGGATCCTCGCTCGAGGCAACCCAATGCCAAAACGAGCGGTCGATTATTATCGCTCGACGCAGAGTTAGCAGGGCTCACTCGAGCTTATGTAATGTCCATTCGTCGTAATGTTGCAGGCGCGCGTAAGCATGAATATCTATGGGTGGCCGATGGATCCGGCAAACCGCTGAGTCTTGCAGGACTAAATAAAGTGTTCGTCATTTTACGGAAACACTGTCCGGAATTGCCGGAAAATCTCTGCCCCCATCTTCTTCGTCATACCTGGAATGATCTTTTTTCTGAGGAAATTGATAGAAACGATGTGTCGTCGACCTTAGAAGAAAAACTACGATCACGATTGATGGGGTGGTCAGAAACGTCCGGAATGGCGCATGTGTATAACCAACGCCACATTAAGAAAAAAGCCACCGCAGTGTCCCTGCAAATGCAAAAGGAATTGCGTGTGGAGTTTCAAAGCGATGACTAAAAGTCCAGAAATAGACGTCGTAATGGCTGGAGGTGATGCCTATCCTTCACTTCCATCGATGGTTCGAACCAAAAGTGGGATTATGTTTGACCCTAACCGGCGTACGTGGTCGTACCGAGACGGTGTGCATTCGGTTCACTTGGACTTTTCGGGGCTGAATTTTTCCGCCCTGCTTGAGACTTCGGTCCACCTCACGTTGATTTGGTTTGCTGAAAATAGGGCGCCAAGCACCTTAATGGGGCACTTTATTGCTTTGAAAGCCTTTGCCTTGCGATTACAGAAAGGACGTGTTGATCCGTTGGAATTTATCAACGGAAATGACGTATTGATACATAGCGATGCCGATGACTACAAAACACGCAGTCTCTTTGCTTTTTTACGCCGATGGCATGCTATGGGCCTGCCGGGGGTTCAAGATGATGTGGTTTACGTCCTAGACAAGAAAAAGCTTCGAAAACGAGAAACGGGGATCGCCGTTTTGACGTGGGATCCCTTATTAGGTCCCTTTACGCCAATTGAGCAAGTGGGTATTCAAGATGCCTTGAATGACGCTTATGCCTCTGGGCGGTTGAGGGAAGAAATTTACTTGCTGGCCTGGTTGTTTATTGCGTTGGGTTCCCGCCCTGTTCAGTTGGCTGCCTTGAAGGTTTGTGATGTCGTGCGCTCTGTGGCTGCGGATGGAACAGAGTCCTTTCTTTTGCTCATCCCGCGGGCAAAGCAACAAAATCCATTGCCCCGTCAGGAACTCAAGCCTAGGGCACTAGTGAGTCAAATTGGCCGACCGCTGTTTGACTATGCTCAACGCACTAGTGAACGCTTTATTGGCGAGTTTCCAGACACACAGCAGGCGCCCCTTTTTCCTTTATCTCAGCAGTCACAGTATTTGGCGGATGGTCCAGGATGGGCCAGGTTCCATCGTACCAGCGTGGCTTTACGAAGATTGTTGGTGTCTGCGCTGGAAAAGTTGTCCGTTCGATCTGAGCGCACGGGGGCTGAGATTAATATCTGTGCCATGCGCTTTCGGCGCACGTTAGGGACAAATCTTGCTCGTGAAGGCCATGGGGTATTGGTTATCGCGGACTTGCTTGATCATTCGCGAACGGACTGTGCTGGTGTTTATGTAGCCGCTACACCAGAGCTTGCAATGCGGATTGAAAAGGCCACCGCGTTGTACATGGCGCCGCTGGCCCAAGCCTTTAAAGGTCAACTGATAGCTCATGAGGGCAGTGCTGTTCGTGCGGCAGACCGTTCCAGCCGAATTATTGATCTGCGTATCGATCAAAGCGCACGACCGATGGGGTCTTGTGGAAGCTTTAGTTTCTGCGGATTGAATGCTCCCGTGGCTTGCTACACCTGCCAATGTTTTCAACCTTGGTTGGACGGACCGCATGAGGCGGTCCTGGATTACTTGCTAGAGGATGCTAAACGTTTTTCGGACGCGCGTATTGCGGCGATCAATGATCGAACGTTGCTCGCGGTGGCAGAGGTGGTCCAATTATGCCGCAGTAAAAAGGAGCAGGCTCATGGACGATAGAGTTATCCTGTTCCAGCCCCGAGCAAAGCTTGCGGCTGGAGAAAACTTAAGGGAATTTATTACTTTCGCCAGAGATTCTCTGACGGCCTTTGGTAGTGGGCTGATCTTTGATGCAGATAGTTGGGATGTCACCAATTTTGTTCGGTTGAAACGACGCAACTCTTGTTCAAGCATCCGATTTCATGGGTTCCCCAGTGGGCGAGGGCAAAGGGATTCTTGTTCCTTACCTCAGCCTTACAAAGACTTTGCCAAATCTTACTGTCGTTATGATTATGCGTTGAGTGCGTATACCACCGTCAGCTCACGATTGGCCGCACTCCGTGCTCTGGCTGCAGCTATAGAGGAAACGGAGGATTGTGTCACACCTATCAAAGCCGATCTGGGGCATTTTAATCGCGCGTGCGCGATACTTAATGAGCGTTATCAAACCTCCGCTGCCTATTTTGCCAGTGTAGAACTCAAGCGTATTTCGCACTTTCTTGTCGAGCATCAGCTCTGCACTGTGCCAATTCAATGGCAAAACCCGCTTCGGGCGCCAGAGAGCTTTGGGCGCGGCGTTGGGCCGAAGTTTGATGCATCGCGTCAGGCCCGTCTGCCCTCGTCGGCCTCGTTAGAGGCGATTGCCGAAATCTTCGGAGTAGCCGAGAAATCGGGTGATGTCTTTACCTCTTGTGTGTGCGCGTTATTGGCGTCGGCACCGAGCCGTATTAATGAAGTGCTGTCCATTTCAAACCAGTGCGAAGTCGAGGAGTTCGATCCAAAAACAAATCAACATTTGTATGGATTTCGCTGGCGGCCTTCAAAGGGTGGAAAGGCACAGGTCAAATGGGTGGTGCAATCCATGACCAGCGTTGCTCGCGAGGCGGTAAGTAAACTCAGAAGCATTTCTATGCCCGCGCGGGAAGTGGCACGGTGGTATGAGCAACATCCGGATGCCATTTATTTACCTGCGGAATTGGAGGCGCTTCGAGAGAAAACGCTTATAAGCTCAGAGCAGGTGAGTGCGATTGTTTTTCACACCCCGCCGCCCAATGTCAATCAAGCCGAACGTGGGTCCTCCTGGTGCAGGAATCAGGGGATCATTGAGCAAATTCCATATGATCCTCAGCATAAAGATGCCCCTAGGTTTTTGTTCGCGGACGTTGAACGAGTGATTATTTCGATGCTGCCATTCAACTTTCCGATGGCGGACCAGAAGAACAACCTGAAATACAGTGAAGCACTTTGCTTGACGCGCCTTAATGAATTAGTCGAAGCGTGGGGAACGTACCGTGGGGTAATCGTCTTACCAGACACCGGTTATATTCAGAAGCAATTGTCTAGTGCGCGAAGGGCCCTCAATATTTTTGATCGTTTCGGATATCGTGAATCAGATGGCAGCCCAATGAAAATCACGACGCATCAATTTCGTCATTATTTAAATACCGTGGCGCAAATGGGCGGATTATCGCAACTCGACATAGCCAAGTGGAGCGGTCGGGCCAAGGTTGGACAGAACAGGTGCTATGACCACCAATCCGACAGGGATGTGCTGGCACTCGCCAGGTCCGCTTTAGGTCATCCGGAAAAGTCGGCTGGGCATATCGCGAGTATTCCACCCAGCAGTTTGATTGCACGGGATCAGTTTGCAGCACTGAAGATCGTGACCGCCCATACAACGGACCTAGGATATTGCCTGCACGATTTTTCCATGCTGCCTTGTCAGCTCTATCGAGATTGCCTTAATTGTGATGAACATGTGTGCATTAAAGGTGATTTGGTCCGAGAGCAGGCTGTACGTCAGCATCGTCAGGAAACCCAGGTACTCCTCGCGAAAGCCTTAGAAGCGCTGGGCGAGGAGGCGTTTGGTGCCAACCGTTGGGTCGAACACCAGACACTGACCCTAAAACGATTGGATGAACTGTGTGCCATTTTTGACGACTCTTCCGTTGCCACGAACGCGATTATCCAGCCGCGTGGGGTTGTACCCGCGTCAAGATTGGAACAGTTACTGGCGCATCATCAAAGTGTGAAAGCGCGTGAACTACAAGGCCCGGTTATTGAAGATCCAACTGTGCCACGCATAGAGTCAGAGGACCTGTGATGTCTCGCTCGAGAAACCTTACCCCTGGTGCTATAGAGCAGATCGTGTCGATCCTTGATGGCTGGTCTGGAAAGTTGACCTGGGACCTTCTGATCCAAAGCGTCGCTCGCCGTTTGCGGGGGACCTATACGCGTCAGGCGCTTCATAAACATGAACGGATTAGGAATGCGTTCGCTTTACGTAAAAAAACACTCGCCATTTTGGTTGGGAAGAAGAAGGCCATAAGCCCAGAGTCACAAGCGACGAACGAGCGAATCGCACGTTTGGAAGGCGAGAATCAGCGCCTGAAAATGGAGAATGGTCGACTGCTCGAACAATTTGTGCGGTGGGCCTACAACGCTTACAGCAGGGGCTTGGATGAACAGTTCCTATCCCGCCCTCTACCCGCCATCAATCGACAGCAAACACCCTAGTGGATGGCAGGCGCTAATACTGGGTGGAGATCATCCTGACGCTGCGACCGCCCTCTGTAATTTCAGGGAGCTTGGGATTAGTATTTTTGTTTATAGAGCAATGCTATGTCTGTCGGCTACTACTTGGCTTGCCTTGAAACCCAGCGATATGTCTGGATCGGCACGCTTGGCGACATAACTGCGAAATTACACTCCACTTGACCACCCGCTTGCATTCGACCTGACCAGTCATTTGCATTCGTTCTGACCAACGATTTGCGTCGGATTTGACCAGCAGGCTTTGTCACCATGAGCGGCAGAGAACGGCCAAAAGTAGTCATTCCTGAGTGAGCTTTTGCGTTCCAAAAAGCGGCCTTTTAGCAGGCTGAATGCAGCGAATGATGGCTACCACATAAGTCCTCAACTGATCTAAAGTACCGCCATGAGCACCTTCCTTGAATTTGTTGAATCACTTCGCTTAGCTGACATTGCCATCAATGCCGTTGGTGGATTCTTGGGCAGCGCCACATTGCTGTGGTTAGCAATGGGACGGCAAGGTATTAGAAACTTGAGATCTAGACTCTCGCGACCAACCGTTCTATTGCAGGACCGAAAGACGCCCGAAAATATCTTCACGGGCATCGAATTGGGTGCACCTGCGGAATGGATCAAAGAGCAACTAGGGCCTCCGAATAGGATCGCCGAGAATTGGTGGGGCTACAGGTTTTCCGACTCCCTAGTTTCTCTGACATTTAACGCGAGCCACTCTCTTTCAACGCTCGCCGTCGCGCTCACAGACGATATAACGACCTTCGAGTTCCCAGCTATGCATTTCGATTGCCCACCGTTAGGGAAGATGGTCCTGTCTGACGTTCAGGTGAGTCATCTGGCAGTAGAGTTTAAGGAGTCGACCCGTCACAGTGAGTTAATCATCAGCGGCAGCGAGGGACCGCGAGGGGCTTTTCACTTCATCGCCTTCGGGGTGCTAAGTCCACACATTCCAGGACCTCTTTTGTTGAATGATTTTCTATGGGATAAGGACGAATCTGTACTCATAGGCCCCGCCGACCAACTGAAAATTAATTGGGCAGCCGTATCAGTAACTTCAGAAATTGGAACTTTCCCGTGGGATTTTGGCATGAGGTTGTAACTAGCTCAGAATCTCATTCACTGAATATCAGCAGCGTGTCGTTAGCAGTCGATGACGAGGGGCTGCTTTCGACCCAAAGCTGACGGTGGCTACAGGCGGAAATCTGCTAATTGCAGGCGTTCAAATATCACCAGGCAGGCGATAAATACTATAGGCACGCAACGTTAGATCATATCGCCGAAAGGCTCCAATCGTTGGTAAATATTGCACATTGATCACTGTTGCCCACGCTCATCCTGCTTAGTCGATTTCGGGGGATGAGCGATGGTTCTGGAAAAACGCTGAAGTTTCACCCGGTCGGCACTGTTCGTTTCGCTGTGCTTCGTGCCCATGGCACAGGCTAAAGATTCGGCAGATTTGGCGAAAAAGCCCTGAATCTCGTGGCAGCCATGTACAGCTTGCCGGTGGAGTACAACTGGGATCAGAAAATGGGGCCGACCGGAGACGGTGACCAACATTCAACCGGTGTTGCCATTTACCCTCAACGATGACTGGAACGTGATTTCGCGCACCATCCAGCGCCTATCCTCGGACGTCCGACTGGTAGAAAGAGCCTCATGCCCATCTAGGTGAGAAAGGCTGCTTTTCCGTGCGTGTACCTGCTGGTAGTCTTCGGGCATACACATAGGACAAGGCTGGCCATGTCGACTTTGAATCGATGACGAGCCGCATCAATTTCCCAGCGCCGTAGAAAGAGTCAGTTGCTAAGAGCGCGAGGGGTTACTAAAGAAATTACGACGGGTGCCGAATACCTGAAACATTTCATTGTAGTACTTCAGGCGGCTCGGCTTTCTCATGGATTGGATGACCTCATTAGCTAGATTTCGCCTGGGCGTCCTATGCTCCGCGTTGATTTTTGCCCACGCGGTCAGCGCGTCTATCGACTCAGGTCGCAGTCATGCGGATTTGATGGGTGTCTACCAGTCTGCGCTCAGCAATGACGCTCAATTAGCTGCCGCCCGTCATGATTATCTGGCCGAGCGTGAAGCTTTACCCCAAGCACGCGCTGGGTTAATGCCAAACCTCACCGCCGGAAGCACGACTGATACCACTCGCCTCGAACGCGATGAGCCTTCACTCAGCCGGGAGCGCAGTGGTACGACGATTCGGGCCAACATTAGCCAGCCCTTGTTCAGGCTTGACCGTTGGTACCAAGTGAAAGCCGCGCGCGACACCGTTACCCAAGCCGGGCTGGAGCTGTCTGCCAAAGAACAAAATATAATTTTCAACGTGGCGCAGGGCTACTTTGAAACTCTGCGGCAGCTGGACTCGCACGCCGCCGCGGCGGCGGAAGAGAAAGCATTACTACGTCAACTCGATCAGGCACAAGGTAGGTTGGAGGACGGCGCTTCGAGTATCACGGATGTATACGATGCTCAGTCAGCCTATGATAATTCGCGGGCCAATCGGCAACAGGCCCAGCGGAAAGTCGACGAGGCATATGAAGCTTTGGGACGCCTGACTCAAATCGACTACACCACAATAGCAGGTATGGGGCATGCGCTACCTGTCGGACCTCCCGTTCCCAATATTGCTCAAGAGTGGGTCCAAACCGCTGTCCGGCAAAATTTGACATTACGGGCAATAGAGCACGGTATTAGCGCTGCGGAGCAGACTGTAAAGCAGCGAAAAGCCGGACATGCTCCTACGATTGATGCCGTTGCATCGTACCGCAAAGGGGATAACGACAGCTTTGGCTATAGCAATCCTACCGATTTTGGTCGCGATGGTTACCGCGATAACGTTGCTCAGAGCTCTATCGGTATTGAGATCAATATCCCTCTTTACTCAGGCGGAATGACCAGTTCTCAAGTGAGAGAGTCGACGGAGCGCCTTTATCAAAGTCAGGACGAGTATGAAGATCGTCGTCGCGAGGTGGTGCTGGATACCCGCAATGCGTTCCGTGGGGTGAACGTGGACATTGAGCAACTGGCAACCCGCCGCCAAGCCATTATTTCCGGACAAAAATCCGTTGAGGCGAATCAAGTAGGGGTCGACGTAGGCTCACGTAATATTGCGGACGTGTTGAACGCCCAAAGGCAGCTGTATGCAGCTGTGCGTGATTATAACAATGCCCGTTATGACTACATTCTCGACAATTTAAAGCTGAAACGGGCGGCGGGGACTTTGAGCCCGGATGACCTGAAAGCGCTGGCTGCGTACTTAAAACAAGACTACGACGCTGCGCGGGATTTTTTGCCTCCGAGTATCTAGAGCCGTTCATCGTCTCGGCTATATTTGAGTTTTACACACATTTTTTTACAGCTATGATTCTTTGCGCGATGGCCCTTTGCCATCGCTTCGATCGAGCGCGGCCCGTCCGCACGTCACATACATGGAAGTGCTATGAACGATTCAGGAGTGGCGGCTGCAGCGCCCGAAGATCCGGTGGCTGTCGATACGGGACTCGCCTCGCTGGTTATGCTTGCACGATTCCATCAGGTCTCTGCGTCGTCCGAGCAACTAACTCACGAGTTCGGTAATGTAGGGCAGGACCTATCCCAAGCTGAGATCCTCCTAGCAGCCCGAAAGCTCGGATTAAAAGCCAAGGCTGCCAACACTACCCCCGAACGATTGGACCGGACGCCATTGCCTGCTATGGCTGCGGATAAGAATGGCGGCTATTTCATCATTGCCCGCTTGGACCAAGGCAAGGTCTTGATCCATGACCCTCGAATGGCTCGACCCGAAATCATCACGTTCGAAGCGCTGAAAGAGCGGTGGAATGGCCAGCTTCTGCTAATCCGATCTGAGTCTGCAACTCCTGGCGAGTCTTCGCGTTTTGACTTCACCTGGTTCATCCCAGCTATCGTTAAATATCGGAAACTGCTGGGCGAAGTCATGCTTGTGTCTTTCGTCCTGCAAATATTTTCATTGATCACACCCTTGTTCTTTCAAATCGTGATGGACAAGGTGCTCGTGCATCACGGCTTAACCACCCTCGATGTCATTGCCATAGGCCTCGCCGGTGTGATGCTTTTTGAGTCCGCACTTTCTGGTCTACGCACTTACGTTTTCGCGCATACCGCCAGTCGTATCGACGTGGAACTGGGCTCGAAACTATTTCGCCATCTGATCACCTTGCCGCTTTCGTATTTTCAGGCTCGCCGGGTAGGTGACTCAGTGGCGCGTGTGCGGGAGCTGGAAAATATCCGAAATTTCCTGACTGGTAACGCAATTACGTTGTTGTTGGATGTTTTGTTCTCCGTCGTCTTTATTGCCGTGATGTTTTACTACAGTGGTTGGTTGACCCTGATAGTCCTGTTGTCGTTGCCGCTGTACATACTGGTCTCTGTCCTCATCACTCCAGTGCTGCGGAAGAGGCTTAACGACAGCTTTGCCCGGGGTGCTGAGAACCAGTCGTTTCTGGTCGAAACGGTCAATG
Source organism: Pseudomonas sp. TMB3-21 (assembly GCF_054898145.1). Classification (NCBI taxonomy): domain Bacteria; kingdom Pseudomonadati; phylum Pseudomonadota; class Gammaproteobacteria; order Pseudomonadales; family Pseudomonadaceae; genus Pseudomonas; species Pseudomonas sp. TMB3-21. The sequence goes on from NZ_CM142718.1 coordinate 2,361,095, forward strand.
GCATAGACACGCTGAAATCAATGGCGGTCGAGCCTCAAGCGATCCGTAAGTGGGATAACCAATTGGCAGGTTATGTCGCGGCTGGATTCAAAACACAGAATCTGTCGACGATCGCTAATGAGAGTGTGGCGCTCATTGGAAAGCTGGTAACAGTGGCCACGCTTTGGTTCGGTGCGCGTCTGGTCATAGAGGGCCAGCTAACGGTGGGACAGTTGATTGCTTTCAATATGCTCGCCGGACGTGTTGCTCAGCCGATCATGCGACTCGCGCAACTCTGGACCAATTTTCAACAGACTGGGGTATCGGTACAGCGCCTTGGAGACATCTTGAACACTCGAACCGAGCTCTCGAACTCTACGCGCAGCGCGCTTCCACCAATAAAGGGACGTATCGAATTCGATCAGGTGCACTTTCGTTACCGGCCCGATGGATCCGAAGTTCTCCGTGGCATCAATCTGACGATAAACCCAGGCCAAGTGATAGGTGTAGTGGGGCGATCAGGATCGGGGAAAAGTACGCTCACACGTCTGCTCCAGCGTCTTTTTGTCCCGGAACGCGGTCGAGTGATGGTCGACGGCATGGACCTGGCCCTCGCGGATGTCTCATCGTTGAGGCGTCAGATTGGCGTGGTGCTTCAGGACAACATGCTATTCAACCGAAGCATCCGGGAAAACATTGCACTAAGTGACGCAGGTGCTCCAATTGAACAAGTAATGAACGTCGCAAAGCTCGCGGGAGCTCACGAGTTCATTCTGGAGCTGCCAGAGGGCTATGACACGATGGTGGGCGAACACGGGGCTTCGTTATCAGGCGGCCAACGGCAACGAATCGCCATCGCGCGAGCCCTCATGGGTAATCCGCGGATCCTCATTTTCGATGAAGCCACGAGTGCGTTGGATTATGAGTCCGAACGCATCGTTCAGCAGAATATGCAGGCGATCAGTAAAGGCAGAACAGTGATTATCATTGCCCATAGGCTATCGGCTGTTCGCGATGCCAATCGCATCGTTGTTGTAGATCGTGGGCAGATAGTTGAGCAAGGGACTCACGCAGAACTGCTGGCCCATCAGGCAGGGCACTATTCACGCCTCCATCGATTGCAGCAGGGAGGCAGCCATGTCTAATTCTGAAGCTACTGGCTTACTGCGCCGATACCGACATGTCTGGCGGCAGTCGTGGAGCCGGCGCAAAGAAATGGACGCACCTAAGCGCCTTGCGCATGAAGTGCAATTTCTGCCTGCGTCTCTTGAGTTGCAGGATAAGCCAACCCATCCTGCGCCACGAATTTTCTGCTGGGCGATTATGGCATTTGCTGCGCTAACGCTACTTTGGGCATGCTTTGGAAGGATTGATGTGGTCGCGACAGCGACCGGTAAGATTATTCCAAGCGGCAAAACCAAAGTCATTCAAACAAGCGAAACGGCAGTCGTCAAGGCGATACACGTACGAGATGGCCAATCAGTCAAAGCTGGTCAAGTGTTGCTTGAATTGGACTCTACAACCGCAGATGCAGATGTAGGGCGTGTGCGAGGTGATTTACTTGCTGCTCGTATTGACAGTGCCCGAGCGTCAGCTATGTTAGATGCGATAAACCACAAAGTATCTCCACGTAGTCTCGATGGCACTATTCCTGACGCAGATCCCGCGCATGTCCGCGCCGCTGAACGTTGGCTACAAGGTCAGTACCAGGAGTACCGCAGTAGCCTTGATCAAGCGGATGCTGAGATTGAGCAGCGTCGGGCAGATATTCAGTCCGCACAAATTCAAGTAATCAGTCTGCAAAAAACGCTGCCCATTGCTGTAAAGCTTGCTGGAGATTACGAAAGATTGTTGCAAAAGCAATACATCGCGCGTCACGCGTACTTAGAGAAAGAACAAGCGCGTCTTGATATTGAGCGTCAGCTTAGTGTTCAGCAAGCCAGCGTTTTGCAATCGACTGCTGCGCGCCAAGAAGCTGAACGACGACGAGAAGGTGTCGTGGCTCAAGCACGGCGTGCGATGCTCGACTTATTGCAGCAATCCAATCAAAAAATTGCAACGTTTACACAAGATCTAATGAAAGCGCGCTACCACGAAAACCTCAATACAATCGAGTCGCCGGTAGATGGTACCGTTCAGCAGTTAGGCGTACATACCGTTGGGGGGGTAATCACGCCCGCGCAACCACTAATGGTGCTGGTTCCCCACGATCAACCAGTTGAAGTCGAGGCCATGTTAGAGAACAAGGACGTTGGCTTTATTCGAGCAGGGCAGCCGGTAACCGTAAAAGTTGAAACGTTCACTTTTACAAAATACGGCACGATTGATGGTGAAGTAATCAGTGTGTCTGGAGATGCAATCGAGGATGAAAAACGAGGGCTTGTGTACAGCAGCAAGATTTTGCTAAGTAAAGATGCCCTGAATATTAATGGGGTGGATATCAAGCTGGCGCCGGGTATGGCGGTAACCGCAGAAGTCAAAACTGACACTCGTCGGGTAATTGAGTATTTCCTAAGTCCTTTGCAGCAGCACGCGAGTGAAAGTTTGCGGGAGAGATAAGCTGAAATTTTCGGTTGAAAATGGTATGTCAAAAGCGTAATTATTTGAGCCGAGTTAATAGGCGCGAAATAAACCCAAGCCGCCGAGCCTGCTGGAACTAAGTGATTACCCGGTGTAACAGATATCGGAGTAAATGAAGTTGCGAACAGATTCGTGTGGTTAGATCTCTACGGTGGACCGAATTCGGAGCAGGGTAGGAATATCTTGCCAAATAATGTTATGGAAGAGAGCAATGTTTGATAAATACCCTGATCAAGCTCGGGAACGCCGGTACACCCTGTTAGCAGGGAGTGGCTCCGTTGTCGTAGGTATATTGTTTTTTTTGGTAGGAGCAGGGATTTTGACCCTGGCTTTTCTCGTCCCCGGGATTATTTTTGCGGCCGCATCCATTTTTTGTAGTCATCAGTGTTTCGCAAAAATCCAGCGGATTGGGAAGTTTTTCGAATGGTTCACGTAGTTTGTCATCACTGAATAGTTTTTGTAGGCGTAGGTTGGTCAGGCTGCTCATGTGCCCTGCGCTTTGAACTAATTAACGGACATCCGGCTACCCCCAGATTCCCTGTTTGTGAATGCTCTGACTACCAATGTATCCCCACTCTCGAGAATTACAATCATGAGTACTGCGTCAAATCTTGAAAAAGCCACCAACGTCGTTCAGCTTGTCGTGACCCAACTTGTAAAGCGGACAGGTGCAGGAGGGGTTTTTGGGCAGGGCTACGCTGCATTGTTGACTGGACAGCTTGGCATAGTAGGCAGCATATCGGATTTGGCCGACAAAATTGACAGAGGGGAGGCTACTCTATACGACGTTGCGCACGTTGCTCTCGACTTAGGTGCCGTTGCGGGGGGGATTGTTGCTATTACAACAAGTTCTACTGCGGTGTTGACCGTAGTAGGAGCAGCATCGATCGCGGTGTTGTTAATAGAAAATTTCCCTGAGATTCTAGAATTTTATACCGAGCAGGAGCTGCAGCGTCAGATAGAAAATGGGTATCGCACACCTATGCCAATCGAGACGGGCATCGAAGGTTTGTTACTACCTGTCACAGGCGTTTCTTCGGATACAAATACCAATTATAGTTCGGCACTTAATTTTGTTCCGCGTATTGATCCGTTAGCGTTGGATTTGGATGGTGATGGTGTAGAGACGGTCTCATCCACGAACGGAATAATTTTCGATTTTGATGGTGACGGAGTAAGAACTGGGACTGGTTGGGTAAACCGAGATGACGGATTTCTCGTGTGGGATCGCAACGCTAATGGCGTCATTGACAATGGCTCCGAATTGTTTGGTGTAGATACTGTAAAAAAAGATGGCGCGAAAGCTGCGAATGGTTTTGACGCGTTGGCAGATCTAGATAGTTATCATGATGGGATTTTCGATAGTCGAGATGCGGCATTTTCTGAGTTAAAGGTTTGGCGTGATAAAAATCAAGATGGTATATCCGATGCTGTCGAGCTTTTTACACTAAAACAGCTTGGTGTCGCAGCGATTGATCTTACTTCGAGCGGCGTTAATATTGGCGTTGGCGATAACGTTATAACAGGCGTCGGAAAATTCGTTTATGAGGATGGTCATTCATCAGCTTTAACTGGCAACCAAAGTACTGTCGCAAACCTCGACCTTGCTTCGAATCCATTCTACCGCGAATTTTCAGATGTCATTCCGATTGGTGAAGATTTGCGGTCTTTATTCGATATGCACGGTTCAGGGCTGGTTAGAGACCTCAGAGAAGCTGCAGCACAAAGTGGAGTACTGCAGAGTTTATTAGGGACTATTGCTGCCACTTCCAGTCGTACCGCCCAAGAAGCTTCCATTGGTGATCTGATTCAAGCATGGTCTGATACTGCAAACCATCACGACATATCGGGACGTATCAATAATAGCCCCAACTTTTCCGGTCATGTTCATTTTGAATATTCTTGGGAAAATAATGTTGATAATTTAGATGGGGTGCTAAGTGCTAGTCGCCAAAAAATAAAATCTTTGTTCGAAAAAATCGAAATCCTTGAGGTTTTTAACGGTCAGGATTATTTCAAAACCTCAGTCAGTATCAATGCTGATAGCACAGTACGTTTGAGCATACATATTGGTAGCTCTGTAGTAACCAAAGATTACGCGGCCTCTGTATATGAAAATGGGATTAGGCTGAGTGAGGCTGATTTTAATCTTAATAGCGGTCAAGTCCAGTTTATAGAACAAGCATATGCTAGTTTAGAAAAATCGGTATATAACGGGATCATCTCCCAGGCACGGCTTAGGCCCTATATCGATGTAGTTGTAGTTGGGCTTGAGTCCGGTAGCTTGCACGTGGACTACACCAATGTTTCGCAGGCGCTAGATGCATTATTTTCTGGCAGTCCAAGAGATGCTTTTTTGGATTTGTTGGATCTACAAAGATATATGCCCGATTATCAGCTTGACAGTAAGATATCTAGCTGGGTCAACCAACTATCTATCGATGACGCAGCTTACATTTCTAAGCATGCGTACGATTTGTCTGCGGCAGGGAGCCATTTGGTTCTCGGCGGGGGGGAAGATGATAAGCTCGTGTCCACTGCTAATAGTTCCAGAATTTACGGTGGTGAAGGAGACGATTTGATTAGTGTAGGTCACGCCTCCGCGAACAACATACTCGTAGGCGGGGCTGGAAACGACAAGCTGTCTGGAGGCTGGATGGCCGACACCTACGTTTTCAACGTGGGCGACGGACAGGACGAGATTATTGAGTCGGACGGTGGCTATGGCTCAACCGATACGCTGAAGTTTGGCACTGGCATTGCGCCAAGCGATATCTCGCTGCTAAAAGTAGGCCGGGACCTGATATTCAAACACAGCAACGGTGTTGATCAGATAGCCATCAAAAATCTGTTTAGTAGCGTAGATTCGGGTGCAAGCATTACCACTGCCTATGTGGTCGAGAAGATCGAGTTTGCCGATGGCACGACGTGGCTCTGGTCCGATATCAAATTGCGGGGTATTGAACAGTTTGGTACGGAACAAGCCGATGTATTGGTGGGCTGGACCGGAAATGACATCATTCATGGCGGTGCCGGCAATGACACCCTGGATGCCGGTGGTGGAGCTAACCAGCTCTACGGCGACGGTGGTGATGACGTGCTCACAGTGGCATTGAGTTCCGACAAAAACATCCTCGCCGGTGGAAGCGGAAACGACAAGCTGTCTGGCGGCTGGATGGCGGACACCTACGTTTTCAACGTGGGCGACGGACAGGATGAGATACAAGAGTATGACGGCGGCTATGGCTCAATTGATACTTTGAGGTTTGGCAGCGGCATCTCAGCATCGGATATTCGCGCGACGAAGGTTGGGCGGGATTTGGTATTCAAGCACAGCAACGGTGTTGATCAGATAGCCATCAAAAATCTGTTCAGTAGCGTAGATTCGGGTGCAAGCATTACCGCTGCCTATGTGGTCGAGAAGATCGAGTTTGCCGATGGCACGACATGGCTCTGGTCCGATATCAAATTGCGGGGTATTGAACAGTTCGGTACGGAACAAGCCGATATATTGGTGGGCTGGACCGGAAATGACATCATTCATGGCGGTGCCGGCAATGACACCCTGGATGCCGGTGGTGGAGCTAACCAGCTCTACGGCGACGGTGGTGATGACGTGCTCACAGTGGCATTGAGTTCCGACAAAAACATCCTCGCCGGCGGAAGCGGAAACGACAAGCTGTCTGGCGGCTGGATGGCGGATACCTACGTTTTCAACGTGGGCGACGGACAGGATGAGATACATGAGTATGACGGCGGCTATGGTTCAATTGATACTTTGAAGTTTGGCAGCGGCATCTCAGCATCGAATATTCGCGTGATGAAGGTTGGGCGGGATCTGGTATTCAAGCACAGCAACGGTGTTGATCAGATTGCAGTAAGAGGTATTTATAGTTCTGACTCAGCAAGCGCAAGTTTTGTCAGCTCTAAGCTCATTGAAAAGGTGAACTTCGCAGATGGTAGCGTTTGGAGTTGGGCCGATATAGAAGCAGCAGGCTTGACCCAAAACGGAACGTTCGGTGACGACGTCTTGGAGGGTGGAAACGGGAACGATATCATCCATGGCGATGATGGCAACGACCGAATCAACGGTGGTGTGGGTAGCAACCAGCTCTACGGCGACGGTGGTGATGACGTGCTCGCAGTGGCATTGAGTTCCGACAAAAACATCCTCGCCGGTGGAAGCGGAAACGACAAACTGTCTGGCGGCTGGATGGCCGACACTTACGTTTTCAACGTGGGCGACGGGCAGGACGAGATTATTGAGTCGGACGGTGGCTATGGCTCAACCGATACGCTGAAGTTTGGCACTGGCATTGCGCCAAGCGATATCTCGCTGCTAAAAGTAGGCCGGGACCTGATATTCAAACACAGCAACGGTGTTGATCAGATAGCCATCAAAAATCTGTTTAGTAGCGTAGATTCGGGTGCAAGCATTACCACTGCCTATGTGGTCGAGAAGATCGAGTTTGCCGATGGCACGACGTGGCTCTGGTCCGATATCAAATTGCGGGGTATCGAACAGTTTGGTACGGAACAATCCGATATATTGGTGGGCTGGACCGGAAATGACATCATTCATGGCGGTGCCGGCAATGACACCCTGGATGCCGGTGGTGGAGCTAACCAGCTCTACGGCGACGGTGGTGATGACGTGCTCACAGTGGCATTGAGTTCCGACAAAAACATCCTCGCCGGTGGAAGCGGAAACGACAAGCTGTCTGGCGGCTGGATGGCGGACACCTACGTTTTCAACGTGGGCGACGGACAGGATGAGATACAAGAGTATGACGGCGGCTATGGCTCAATTGATACTTTGAGGTTTGGCAGCGGCATCTCAGCATCGGATATTCGCGCGACGAAGGTTGGGCGGGATTTGGTATTCAAGCACAGCAACGGTGTTGATCAGATAGCCATCAAAAATCTGTTCAGTAGCGTAGATTCGGGTGCAAGCATTACCGCTGCCTATGTGGTCGAGAAGATCGAGTTTGCCGATGGCACGACATGGCTCTGGTCCGATATCAAATTGCGGGGTATTGAACAGTTCGGTACGGAACAAGCCGATATATTGGTGGGCTGGACCGGAAATGACATCATTCATGGCGGTGCCGGCAATGACACCCTGGATGCCGGTGGTGGAGCTAACCAGCTCTACGGCGACGGTGGTGATGACGTGCTCACAGTGGCATTGAGTTCCGACAAAAACATCCTCGCCGGCGGAAGCGGAAACGACAAGCTGTCTGGCGGCTGGATGGCCGACACTTACGTTTTTAACCTGGGCGACGGACAGGACGAGATTGTTGAGTTGGACGGCGGCTATGGTTCAATTGATACTTTGAAGTTTGGCAGCGGCATCTCAGCATCGAATATTCGCGTGATGAAGGTTGGGCGGGATCTGGTATTCAAGCACAGCAACGGTGTTGATCAGATTGCAGTAAGAGGTATTTATAGTTCTGACTCAGCAAGCGCAAGTTTTGTCAGCTCTAAGCTCATTGAAAAGGTGAACTTCGCAGATGGTAGCGTTTGGAGTTGGGCCGATATAGAAGCAGCAGGCTTGACCCAAAACGGAACGTTCGGTGACGACGTCTTGGAGGGTGGAAACGGGAACGATATCATCCATGGCGATGATGGCAACGACCGAATCAACGGTGGTGTGGGTAGCAACCAGCTCTACGGCGACGGTGGTGATGACGTGCTCGCAGTGGCATTGAGTTCCGACAAAAACATCCTCGCCGGTGGAAGCGGAAACGACAAACTGTCTGGCGGCTGGATGGCCGACACTTACGTTTTCAACGTGGGCGACGGACAGGACGAGATTATTGAGTCGGACGGTGGCTATGGCTCAACCGATACGCTGAAGTTTGGCACTGGCATTGCGCCAAGCGATATCTCGCTGCTAAAAGTAGGCCGGGACCTGATATTCAAACACAGCAACGGTGTTGATCAGATAGCCATCAAAAATCTGTTTAGTAGCGTAGATTCGGGTGCAAGCATTACCACTGCCTATGTGGTCGAGAAGATCGAGTTTGCCGATGGCACGACGTGGCTCTGGTCCGATATCAAATTGCGGGGTATTGAACAGTTTGGTACGGAACAAGCCGATGTATTGGTGGGCTGGACCGGAAATGACATCATTCATGGCGGTGTCGGCAATGACACCCTGGATGCCGGTGGTGGAGCTAACCAGCTCTACGGCGACGGTGGTGATGACGTGCTCACAGTGGCATTGAGTTCCGACAAAAACATCCTCGCCGGTGGAAGCGGAAACGACAAGCTGTCTGGCGGCTGGATGGCGGACACCTACGTTTTCAACGTGGGCGACGGACAGGATGAGATACAAGAGTATGACGGCGGCTATGGCTCAATTGATACTTTGAGGTTTGGCAGCGGCATCTCAGCATCGGATATTCGCGCGACGAAGGTTGGGCGGGATTTGGTATTCAAGCACAGCAACGGTGTTGATCAGATAGCCATCAAAAATCTGTTCAGTAGCGTAGATTCGGGTGCAAGCATTACCGCTGCCTATGTGGTCGAGAAGATCGAGTTTGCCGATGGCACGACATGGCTCTGGTCCGATATCAAATTGCGGGGTATTGAACAGTTCGGTACGGAACAAGCCGATATATTGGTGGGCTGGACCGGAAATGACATCATTCATGGCGGTGCCGGCAATGACACCCTGGATGCCGGTGGTGGAGCTAACCAGCTCTACGGCGACGGTGGTGATGACGTGCTCACAGTGGCATTGAGTTCCGACAAAAACATCCTCGCCGGCGGAAGCGGAAACGACAAGCTGTCTGGCGGCTGGATGGCGGATACCTACGTTTTCAACGTGGGCGACGGACAGGATGAGATACATGAGTATGACGGTGGCTATGGCTCAACCGATACGTTGAAGTTTGGCACTGGCATTGCGCCAAGCGATATCTCGCTGCTAAAAGTAGGCCGGGACCTGATATTCAAACACAGCAACGGTGTTGATCAGATAGCCATCAAAAATCTGTTTAGTAGCGTAGATTCGGGTGCAAGCATTACCACTGCCTATGTGGTCGAGAAGATCGAGTTTGCCGATGGCACGACGTGGCTCTGGTCCGATATCAAATTGCGGGGTATTGAACAGTTTGGTACGGAACAAGCCGATGTATTGGTGGGCTGGACCGGAAATGACATCATTCATGGCGGTGTCGGCAATGACACCCTGGATGCCGGTGGTGGAGCTAACCAGCTCTACGGCGACGGTGGTGATGACGTGCTCACAGTGGCATTGAGTTCCGACAAAAACATCCTCGCCGGTGGAAGCGGAAACGACAAGCTGTCTGGCGGCTGGATGGCGGACACCTACGTTTTCAACGTGGGCGACGGACAGGATGAGATACAAGAGTATGACGGCGGCTATGGCTCAATTGATACTTTGAGGTTTGGCAGCGGCATCTCAGCATCGGATATTCGCGCGACGAAGGTTGGGCGGGATTTGGTATTCAAGCACAGCAACGGTGTTGATCAGATAGCCATCAAAAATCTGTTCAGTAGCGTAGATTCGGGTGCAAGCATTACCGCTGCCTATGTGGTCGAGAAGATCGAGTTTGCCGATGGCACGACATGGCTCTGGTCCGATATCAAATTGCGGGGTATTGAACAGTTCGGTACGGAACAAGCCGATATATTGGTGGGCTGGACCGGAAATGACATCATTCATGGCGGTGCCGGCAATGACACCCTGGATGCCGGTGGTGGAGCTAACCAGCTCTACGGCGACGGTGGTGATGACGTGCTCACAGTGGCATTGAGTTCCGACAAAAACATCCTCGCCGGCGGAAGCGGAAACGACAAACTGTCTGGCGGCTGGATGGCGGATACCTACGTTTTCAACGTGGGCGACGGACAGGATGAGATACATGAGTATGACGGCGGATATGGAGCTACTGATACATTGTTGGTTGGTCAGGATGTGGACCACCATAATCTCTGGTTCAGACAGAGCGAGAACGACCTTCAAGTGTCACTCTTGGGCACTGAAGACGTAGTAACGATTAGTAATTGGTATAGCGCTAAATCTAAACACATTGAGTTAATAAAAACTTCTACAGGTAGCCTTCTGGATTCTCAAGTTCAAAATCTGGTAGACAAAATGGCGTCTTTTAACATACCTGCAGGTGGTGAAGTTAATTTAACGGGGGCTCAACGGAGCGAGCTAGACCTAGTTATCGCGGCGAACTGGAAGTGATAAATCCCATGAGGTATGTAAGCAATTAATGCTGAGAGGGAGGCAATAAAAGTAGGCCGAACTCGTATTCGCGTTTGAATTCGAGTTCGGCTGGAGCCGTGTTGCGCTCAAGATCCGCGCAACTGGCTTTAGCCATCGCTTCTAGGGGCCTGCTCCCGACGGTCGCTGTTTCTAACTACGTCTGCAATTACCCCTCAGGATCCGATCAAATCGAGATGTTTTCGCTGGGCATTGAACTGTTTGCTACTAAGTAAGCCATTGCACTGGTGGTCTGGAGCGGAATTGCTGGGGATTACCGGCGGCACGACCATTGCCCGGTATCGCCGGGGCTCGTCTACGTCGGCCAGGTTATTGCCCCACACGATCCACGCGTCATGGCTTTCTGCTGTTCGCGCTGACCTTTTCCTGATTTGTAAACAATGGCGCGATCACGCTTTTCAAGGCTTGGCGGCACATTCAACGATGCGTGATGCAGCACGCATGCTTTTGATCGGCTCGGTACTAGCCGGCTGTGCGAGCATCTCGTAGCGAGTGAAGAGTTGTTTGACTTAGTTCGTCTACGCGCCTTGCCAACCAAGCACCGTGCGGATACTGTCAGATTCATAAATCAGCTACGCATTGCCTCGACCCCCCTACCACTATCGCCCGAAGCGGGTCGTGAGAGGTGTCGTGAGCCAATAAACGTCAACTTCAAAGGCCCGCCAGCGATGGATAGAGCCTTTTCTTTTACCCTTTGTCGCTGGCCCAAAGGCAAAGAAAAGCACTATGCATGCACTGTTGACTCTCAATATGCAGCTTGGATTGTTTCATGGTCCGGATAAAACCAAGGGCTGGCGAAGCGCTGCTGCACACTTTGAAAAACCGCTTGAGCAAAGTCCGCAGGGCAGGTGCGCCTATATTTTTTGCTCGCCACGTAGGTCCGCCTGGCTCGCCTATCGACCCTGGAAGCCCCCTGGCGCAACTGTTGCCGGAACTGTTGGTGGAAAGCGACGAGGCGATCCTCGAAAAACGCCGACCCAATGCTTTCTACATGACTAATCTGGCCGATGGCTAAGAGCTTATAGTGCTCGCGCTTCCTAGCGCCAAGAATTTTTGCGCCTTGCATGGCCGCAGGGCCAGTAGTGAGACTGCTATAAAGCCGTTCACAGGAATGGTCGAAAATCCCCCCTCTCCTTTTATCTCAACGCTAGTAAAAAACGAGCAAACGCAATCTCCCGTAAGTGGGCAAATTCAAACTCTTTCCTACGAATGGTCAGCTTCAAGCGCGACACGAAAAATGTTGTTTACCCTCACGACCGCCACATCTGAATCCGCGCAACTTCAAGTGCTTGGTTCGGCAGCAATCATCAGCCAATGAATCAAAGCTCGCGTTTAATGGGTTGCACAGCAGCGATAGGCAGCAGCCTTCCGATTTGAACCGATGCTGACTGTCTGCTTTGGGTCGTTCTCTGCCGGTCATGTCCACGAATTGTGCTGGTCATATCCGATGCAAATGACTGGTCAGGTCGAATGCAAATGGGTGGGCAAGTCCGTGCAATTACCCAATAACATCCGCCGAGGGAGTCGACGCTGACCTCGTATCGAGTTTTTGCCTAGTGCATCGCGGTAGGATACTCACGGTGGTCAGCGAATCGCATCAGATTGTTGGTGAAGGCCATGAATGGACTCATTGACCCCAACATTTCAGCTAACCCTAGCACGCATCAGGCTTCAGCTGATCTCGGTGAGCCCCATCAAGGTACTTCGTTCTCTTCGCCAAAGTAACTCTCGCCTTTGGCCCGCTCATTTTTCCAGTACTGAATGAGTCTGTAGATGCTCTGCGCATCATGCGATTCGAGCTCCCAAAAATCGGTATCTTGCCAATCATCGAACGTTTGCTCCATGAGGGTGCTCGCAACGTCTCCATAGGGCATGTGGGGATCAATCAGTTCCTCATGGTCTCTGCAACCGCTCAACCACTCATCAGAGCTGTACCCATTGGGCAAATTGCAAAGTCGCCACCATCCACGATAGGTAGCGGCAGTTCGACGAACGGAATCGACGCGATAATTGGTCTCATCCTTTTCTGACCAACTGCCCTTTTGAATCATAGAATCGCGATACGCATCACGATCCCGAAAAAACATCTCATACAGTCGAGGATCTCGATTGGCCCAATCATAAAACTCACACTCGATTCCTGACTGCCCCCAGCGTAAAACCGTGCGCACCACCGCCGCCTTGGTCACTCCAAACACCCATTCATACTCATGTAAAAAAAGGGGTTGGTCAGAGAGTTTTCCCTGACAGGCGAAGGCAAATTTATCTTGAAATTCAGACCAAAATTCATCTAGCTCATCGAGCGTTCGCAAGCGGACAAAGAGTGCTTCGTCTGCAAGCATCGCGCGCTCTGGCAGTTCAATGAAAACGGGCAACCGTGATGATCTCGTTTGCATAGACGTTAAATCTCGCGAATGCCATGATTACACCCTTTCGGCGAGCCATTTTTTCATCCAATGTCTAACCGTCCAACGTCTTAATAGGGCAACCTTTGTCGCAGACGCAGAGGATTATTTTGCAGTGACTAAGTGAAGCGCGCCAGTCTTTTACTGTGGTCAAACGACACTACAGTATCCTTCTCAACCTGATTGCCTTTCAGTCTTCTTGAACACCGACGCAGTGAGAGTTGCCTGCAGTGGGTTCCTTCTGAATAGCGAAATATCCGGCAAACGTGACCCTTCGCAGATGTGCATTGATGGCTCTGCTTGAGCCCTTTTCAAAGAAAAATCAGGCGGAAGAGCAGATTTATACTGTTTACAGTATAGAACAAAAATGCTTTGGCCGGCCTTATCGTTCCTTTTGCGAGAAGCATTTATGCGATTGGAACTCAAGCAGGCCATTGGCACAGTCATCAAGTCATACCGGCTCAAGAGAGATATCTCTCAAGAAAGCTTAGGTCCAAGTCAGCCCTATACAAGCAACCTTGAATCAGGAAGGGGTAGTGCATCGCTGGACAAAATCGAGCAGATGGCGGACGTTCTCGGAGTACATCCGATAAGCATAATTTTCGCTGGATACCTAACGTGCAATGATGCTGCCAGCAAGGACCAGTTGCTTGAGAGGATACGAATTGAGCTGGCTGAAATAGGGCTGTAACTGACCTGATTTACTCGGCGCCTTTTGTAGGCTGGTTTTCCCTTCCAGCGTGACAGGAAGTGAATGCCTAGTGAAGATCATTCGAATCTTTCAATCGCTTCTCAAAACCCCAACTTGGGTCTGTCCAGCGGGTTCGATTACCCGACTTGTGACACCTTGCTCATGACACGACTTGCTACTGACTCGGCAGACAATATCTTTCGATCGGGTTTCCGTTACAGCAAAGTTGAGATGTCGTGGTGCCGATGGATCTGAGGCAGCCAGGCGAGTTCACTGAAGGCCTGTGCGCCCGTAAGCAATCGGCCGAATGCGTTCGCCTGATGCAGGTCATGGACAGTATCAACGATAGATGGCGAAGGGAGACGCTGCGGGCTGTCAGTGTTCCGGATCACCTGACTGGGGATGCGCCGAGAGATGATGAGGCAGTCATATACGACCAGGCTGGACGAGCTATGGGTGGTACGCTGCGATTGATCTGCCTGTGTTGGAAGAGCTTGTGCGAGATGTAGATTTCCACGCTTGTCCATACGCAAAAATTAGGAACTGGAGGTACTCAGATGGAAGCTGTTGCCGTTTTCACCAGGCAGATACTCAGTCGCTCAAGCGACCACAAAAGAGCCATGCAGCTGCTAGCGACAGCCAATATTCCAAGCCAGATGATGGCCATTCTGCGTCAGGAATTGGACTCAATGGTTCGTGTCATTTACTTATTGAGCCAAGAGCCATCAAGGCGAGCGAAATTGATTGAAGCATCGGTGAATGGGCAGCAATGGGTGCAGCCCGGCGGTCGGGGTCGTGTAACAGATCGCGAGATGGTCATGTTGGCTCAACAGCTTCAAGGTTGGACGCGCTCCGTATACACGTTTGGGTGTGCCTTCATTCACTTGTCCAACCTGCACGATTACAACAACCGAGACCCGATGTCACTGCTTCCTGCCGAAGAATGCGAAGCCATTCTCGACCACTGTCGGTACTATCACGGCGGCCCGGAAGGCTCTGCGTTTATAGATTTGCTGCCCTACCTGCCGAGTGTTCTGGAAAAGGTATCGAGCAACCTTGAATGCTACCTAGAGCAGTTGCACGATGAAGGGGCCCTTAGACCCGACGAAATATAGGAAAGCGACAAGGAC
This sequence comes from Pseudomonas sp. TMB3-21, assembly GCF_054898145.1. NCBI lineage: Bacteria > Pseudomonadati > Pseudomonadota > Gammaproteobacteria > Pseudomonadales > Pseudomonadaceae > Pseudomonas > Pseudomonas sp. TMB3-21. The sequence continues at coordinate 2,376,143 of NZ_CM142718.1, forward strand.
AGTCTTATGTTACGAGTGGTTGTATCTTTGGCTGTGACACTCTGGCCGGTTGCTTATGTGCATGCCGAAAGCGTCTCTCCGTGGGAGCCAGGTCAGGATCTCGAACAGTTCTACACCCAGTATTGCTCGGCACCAAACCTTGAAAAGCACTACTTTCCATCGCTTGATTCACGGCAGTTAGCTGGGCTCACTCGGCTCGCCTCGGAGGTGTTGTGGGCTGATTATCAGAAGACTTGGTGGGTCGAGAAGGCGCAGCAACACAGGTTCAAGGCCTGCTGCGGGATTTGGGTCGCCCGATAGCACCAACATTCACATCAATGCTACAGCAAGCGGCCAAAGAACCTATGCGCAGCAAGTATGTGTATGCATATAACACCAATGCGGACCAGCGCAGTTACGCCCTTGATGCGTTCTCGAAATTGGGTAAAAGCGATGCTGCGTTAGGGGCTGCAATGGTGACCGTGCTTGAGTGCCGGATCATCCGAAACGTGAAATCCATGGACCCTTTTGTGGCCAGCCTGGTCGACCAGGTTAAGACCATAAATATTCCAAAGGCCTCGACCAGATCAGCCAAGGCCAGCTCGGGAGGTGGTTACTCCGAACCTGACTGTAGCTGCGGCGGCGGGAATTTTGCTATGGGCCTCGAGGCGGGCATTACTGCATCACATCAGGTGGACATAAGGACTATGTGAAACACTGCTGGTCTATGCAGGCCTGGGTCAAACATCCGTTTTTGGTGTCTCGCAGTATCTGGTCAAAATCAGGCATCGCAAAGGTGATGCGCCACCACTAAGGCATATCACCGATGCTGCCTGATGATTACAGCACGCTAAACCAGGGGAAAACGCCCACCAGCAGCGCAGTAAGCTTCTCCTGATAGGCAGATAGGTATTCAATTTCCCTTCTATTGCACTACGACTTCAACGTATGGAGGTTTAGATGACAATGCCATTTGAACGTACTAGATCTGTCGCACAAGCTCACAATTTTCTGACAGAACTTGCTTACGACTCGGAGGTGCCTGAACGTGTTAGACGAAATGCTCAGTTTCTTTTACGCCACTTTCCCGCGAAGAGTGATGTTCTGCGTGCTGGTCTTATTGAAGAGCAAGCGAGAAAACTAGGGATAGGTAGTATCAGCCCCGTGTTTAGCTCCTCAACTGAGGACTGGTAGCTATCGGCAGGCCTACCTGTTGCCGCTGCCTTTTCACCGTGCAGTAAATAGGTGGCCGACGGAGGGCTGAAGCCGCCCGTCCTCACGGCTGTTTCGTGCCGTGTGGAGTGGCCGTTCCTCGTCGTTTAATACATGCTCTGATCTAAAGGGGCAGCCGAATGCGTTATGGGCTGAGGTGGTCGAGCTTAAGCTGGGCCAGTCCCAAAGGATGCCTCGGTGGTTGAAATGGCTGAGGAGGGGCCTGGCAGGAGGGCCATGATGGTGACGAACTTAGATTCGGTCATTCAGGTGCTTGTTGCCGTATGTACTGCCGCGACCTTCCCGTGGGCGTACACAGGATTCCGGTGGTTTCATTGGGCTCGCGCTTGCAGTATGTTGCATTTCGCTGCCGCATTGATTTAATGACGGCCACCTGATAACGATTGGCTGGACGTTGCTGTATGGTCTTGCTCATCACGGCGTTCCACTCGCGGCGGGTGTCCGAAGATGTCTGATCAGCCTCTGAGATATGGCAGTTACCAATGGTTTGAAGAAACCGCAGAGGAGCTCCCGCTCAACGCGAGTGAGATCGAGGTACGTCTAGCCGTCGCCGAGTTCGTGATACGGCGGGTGGCCGGAACTCCGGCCGGGGAAGAAATTTTCAATGGGTTGTTACAGCATTTTGAGAATCGATATCCCCAGCACAAGCTACTTACGCATTATTTGCTCAGCCCAGGGTACTTGGCACCAGACGCCGAAGGCCTTGAGCCAGAGGCGGAAGAAACGACTTTTGGGTTTGGCGCGCTCGATGAGCGGCTGATCAATAACCTGCGCCATCGCGATGAAAGCCAGGAGCCACCCGGCCCGCTGGCGGGAGTAGGTGCGGATCTCCAGCCTGGCGACACTCGTCGTCGAAAACCGTAAGTCAGCAGTCCTGACAGTGCCAAAAGCGGATCGATAGACGATGCCCTCTCGTCTCTGGCTGTGATGAGTGGGGTAGTCACTCCACCGTTGTGGCGTTTCGTGGGTTACAGCTCGCTTTTGATCTTCATTCCGGCGTCATCATTACCGCGAGGGTCATCTTGATGAATTCTTCATTTCGGTCGATCGCCACCAGGGCGCCGCGTACATTGTCCGCGACTTCAACCGCACCACGCTGCTCTACCCAGTTTGAAAGTTCTAGGATGGCCGCCTCCAGGGCCAGCTGGTTTTCGTTGAGCTTGGACAACAGGGAAGGCAGCAGGTCTGAGGTGGGCATGGTGTTTCCTCCGTGAAGGCAAAAGCGTAGCAGGGCGGGGTGGTCTTCGACGGCATTAGCTGGCAGTTGCTGCTTGTGGAAAGCAACTGAGGCTGGGAGGGGTAGCATGACGGTCATAGAGCAAGCTGTAGACGCACTGCAAAAGGCCAGAAAGGTGGTCTTTTTCACCGGCGCTGGCATCTCCGCCGATAGCGGCATTCCCACTTATCGCGAAAAACTTTCTGGAATCTGGACAGGATACGATCCGAGGGATTTAGAGACGGCCAACGCCTTTCGGGAGAACCCCGCATTGGTGTGGGGATGGTATTTGTGGCGGCGGCTCCGCGTTGCTCAAGCAGAGCCCAATGCCGCACATCTTGCAATACCGCGGATGGCTAACTTCCAGTGCCAGGTGTCTGTTGTCACCCAGAACATTGACGACCTCCATGAGCGAGCCGGCTCGTTAAATGTGGTGCATTTGCATGGCAGTTTGGCAATGCCCAAATGCTTCGCCTGCCATCGGCCTGCGGTTGTGTCACCCGATCAATCAGCGGTGCCAGATGAAGGTGCTCTGATCGACCCTCCTAGGTGTCAGCGTTGTAATGGCAAGATGCGTCCTGCGGTGGTCTGGTACGGAGAGGATTTACCGCCCGAGGCTTGGAAAACTGCGGTGCAGCTGGTGAAAGACTGCGATCTGCTGGTCTCAGTCGGCACCTCCGGGATCGTCATGCCTGCCGCAGGCCTTCCCGATCTTGCGTTGGCGTCTGGAGCTTCGGTCATTCATGTGAACAAGGTCGACGTTGCAATGGGTGAACCGAAGGAGCTCATGCTGATGGGGGCTGCCGCCGAAGTACTGTCGATGCTGCTCGAAAGGATAAAGCCGGGTAAAACCAGGAAGCTTGAGCTTTGAGGCTGCGTTTCGAACACGCGCTTCTGATCTGCCTATTAGACCGCTACAGGCGGACGCTTACGACGCAGGTTTATAGGGAATTATAGAGCGATTATAGAGCGACTATAGGTGACCGAATCTGGTCGCCTTATATTGGACTGTCGACCTCAACGTGCGGACGCTTATGGACTGGATTTAGGTCACTGCTTCAATCAGCATCCGTCGATGCCTGATACAACGGCACATATCCCCCGCACGAGAATCTACGCGCTCCGACGATAAGCTACCCTAGACATCTGTTGCCTAACCGACAGACCTCGCAGTGACTGTCGCTAACAAATTCTCAGCAGAGTTTTCCATGCTTTCTTCGAAATATTCAAATGACAGACCTACACCTTGCTGCAACCAACTGCCTAGACGCACAGACAGCGACCAGTGTGTTTCATCCCCTGCGATCCGGCAGACCACCCCCTCACGGATCGCGTGCTATTCGTGCGAAATTGCACTCTATTTAACTACCCGTTTGAATTCGACCTGACCATCGAATGCATCGGATTTGACCAGCTTTCCAACCATGATCGGCAGAAAACGGCCAGTAGCGGACGTTTCTGGGGGGAGAAGTCTGCCCCCAAAAGAATTATGCCAATGCTGGCCTAAACGGATAGCGAACGGTGGGGAAAAGTGGACTTTAAAGAAGCATTCACCCTGGTAAATGATCTTGCCCAGGCCATGCCTGCGATATTCGACAGGGTCACAATAGAACTCGCCTTTGGTGACGCCAGTCCCGCCATCGGCGACTGGTCGGACCCAACCAACTCGGGAATGCTGGTCACCGGCGATGGTGTTGGGTGCAAGAGCGGCGTGTATTTTTTTGGTACCCCTGAAGGGCAAATCCTCTATATCGGCAAGGCAACCCGGAACAACCTGCACCATCGGGTCTGGGACCATGTTAAGACGCCCAGCATCTGAGAAGACGGTTGGCGAACCTTTCCCAACCATCGGTTCACAGGGTTTGCGAACGACAAAAATCCAGTGCCTCACGTTCAAGACGGTGAAGCACGGATTGCAGTCATCACGGTCTCTGACCCGGTGGTGGTATCCCTCATTGAGGTCTATCTACAGACGGCCCACATGAAACGGCACGGTACATTGCCAGCTTTCAACCGACAAATTGGCTAGTCAACCGACTGGCATTGCCTGTGGTTGCGTCGCACTGACACTTGCACACTGCAACTCAGGCTGGCCAGACAGCTCAGATTTGATCAGCTCGACAGTGCGCAGCACCTCCGTGACCAATGCCCCGGGATCAGACAAACAGTCCATTTTGCTGGCAACGTTGTCCTGGTAAAGGCATGAGTACCATTTGAACGCATTCCAATTCCGCCACATCAGGTACAAAGGCAAATGAGGCGTTTGCGCCAACAATCCTCCATCGCTCGCCAGTTTCCCGCTACTGACCGGCACCACGCCATAATGCAGCGCATCAGTAGCAACCTCGATTCGTAGCAGCATTCCCTCGACACCAATGTCGAAAAACTGCCCCACGTGCTTCAACCTCAATGCCTTGGGCAAGAACCACTTGCGGCAATTCGCCTCGCTACTTTCATGCCCGGTAAAGTCAATCGGCGATGACACGGGCGTACAGCGTTCTGACAATGCGTGGCGCACAGCATCAAAGAAGCCGAACAATACTGTCCCCTTCGCATGGGGCAGTGCCTGGGCGATGGCCTCGGCAGCCTGCAAATTGTCGTCGGCAATGAGAAGTTCGATCAGTGCATTTCGTGTGGTATGGGTCATGGCTCGCCCGGTGATTTTCTGAACCAGATTCTTGTACTGGATCAATGCATGCTGAAGTGCCGGCGTCGCGCTTGAGGTGCTGACGCACCGCTCAAGCCAGTCGAGGATGTGTTCCTGGTACGACAGTCGACGGTAGCTCACGCCGCAATGACTGCTTGCGTGCGCCTCCGTGCCTTTCTTTGTCAGGTACCACAACTGCCACTGCTTGCCTGAGGCCTTGCCAATATCGTCATAACGCTTGAGTTGTTGGTTGCCGTCGAGGGCGTCGATCTTGTTTTCGATCAGGATGAGGTGATCCCTCAGGTGAATCACCACATCCACACGACCGTACCCCGCGAAAATCTGCTCCTTTTGCACCCTGGCGTCGCTAAGGCTGCATTCGTGTTCGAAACCCATTGTCGACAGGAACAGTTCAAGGAAGTACACACCTTGACCGTGACGGCCATCGGGGCTCAAGAGTTCTGCGATCATCGCCGAGTGAGTGTTGACCTCGGCCCGTTCGATTCGGGTAATGGAGAAGAGGTTGAACAGCTCACCGCTTGCTGCGAGTTTGGCGTTCGTCTCTCTCACCAGGCTGCCGGCCTGATTCAACAACAGTTGTACTTTCTCCATGCTCACTGTTTCCCCAGAATCGGATTCAGTATTTTTCGTAGTTCAGACTCGATTAACCCAACCCCGAAGTAAGATGTCGGCGGCGCCTCGAAACTCTGATAACTATATGTAATTTCCACATCACGAATTAAGTGCGGTCTTGCCCGAAGCTTAAGTGCATACGTTCCGGACTCCAAGAGCGATTCGACGTGATTTTGGTTCGATCAGCTATTGACTCTCGCTTCCCTAAATAAAATGGAATCGGTTTGCCTGCTGCCAATGCCGCTAAGTGATGCTTCACCCGACTCGGGTAATAACGAGGGATTTTTTCGTCATGCGCTTTGGCCCGTATTGTTCCCCATCGCTCACCAAATTCGCCAAGTTCCGCTGCTGTGGAAAACTTAAATTTCGCTTCGAAGTAATAAATCCCAGGCTTTTGAGGCAGGACAGGAAGCTCATCATCCTCACCGAGATCAAGCGTTTTTTGGGTTTCTCGCAAGTGTTGGGCAAGTGCAGTAATTGGCGCATGTTCAGTCAGTTTTGAATGAGCACTTACCAGTTGCTTCAAAGCCGCTTCAAGTCTTTCCAAAGGTTACTCCCAAGTTCTGAGCACAAAGAGGCACCCAAGAGTGCGTGTTCATGGTGGTGTCCTCCATGTTGCTGGAGGGTACGGGTGTATCAGTCTCAGTGCTCCGTTGCCGCTACTCGCCCCGTAGCTACCGGTCACAGATCCTGCATACTCCATTGCAAATCAAAGCTTACGTCAGCGCATGACAAGTGCATGCAAGGTATGGAACAGGTGCTCGAGAATTTTTCCAGCGGATACATCTGTGTCAGGCTTCGAGGAGGCGGTCGTGAACGGCCTGTACCCCGGGTAAAACGTATCCTGCAAGCTCAGCGCTTGCACTTGCTGTAATCGCGTGGGCATGCAGGGTGCGGTGCTGGAAAGCACTAGGCAAAGGATCGCCGCCTCTCGCAATGCCCCCCTCGGCCTACCGTCATTCGATCTGGCCAATGCCTCAAACAACTTATGCAGGAAGCAAGACAGGTGAAACAGTTCGTCTTCGTCCAACTCATGCACGTGGCGCCAAGAGACGTTGACGTGACAATTGAAGCGGTGCTGTTTGTCGATTTCGGGTAGAGCCCGTCCCAGAAAAAGACACTCGCTGGCTGCCACCAGCACATCCGGCTGTACGTCCTCGACTACAAAGGCAAAGCCCTCCAGTAGATGGGCTTCATCAGGATCTGCCGGGTTGTGATGCAACATCACCGATGGCAAAACAGGCTCTTTGGATGACGCGTCACACAACTCGGCCTTGATAAAAAAGCCGAGTGCGGCCAAGCCGTTCAGTGCCCGCAGAATGATCTCGACCAGTTGCTGACGGTAATCCCGGTTGAGTTGGCCTTGATGGTCGAAGATGTGACCGTCAACTTCCTTGATCTCCCACAGGATGTTATGCAGATAACCGGTTGTTTCGTGATACCAGTATTTCAACCTCCGCGCGTCCTCGCCAACCGGCTCCATCAATGCCACAAGAGCTTTGGTTTGCCTTAGTTCCTGCAATTCGCCTTGCAACCGTATGACTTCCTGCTCGGACGCCTTGAGCCTAGCTTGCAACTGCCGCTCGCGAGACTTGAGGCTGGCGGCGAGGTCCTGCCCCACAGCGAGCTTGCCCAGTCGGATTTGCCCCGGAACTGGATTATCAAAACGCGCAACCGGAAGCCGCTCGCCCGGCCCCAGCAACTGGTCACACCAGCTAGCGAAGGTCAGGTCCTTCGACGCGCTCGCAGACAAGCGGCCCTTCAGGGCACGGTCAAGCACCACCTCTTCCACGTCGGTAAAGTCTGCCAATACACCATATTTGCTCAGAACACTCAGTTGAGCTGCCTTTGCCTTGCTCTCTAAACCCACAGTCGCTCTCCCTGGCTCAACACTGTCTACCGACAAATCGTCGAGAGCATGCCAGCAGGCTTGGCAAACTGCCACCATCGCGTGAGCTGGGTGTATTGGCCGATTAACTCTGCCATCCGTACTGGGAGATCTGAATAGGATTGAGTTTGCTGCTGAACGACAAACTTCTTATCACTCGCCACTGGATAAGTCGGACGCGACGTACTGACTTGCTCATCGCGACCAACCCCTAGATTCCAGATTCCAATTGCCTTCCGAGTCCTCTGGCGGCTAGCGCCCGGACCCACGACTAAATACTCGCCTTCACCGACACCATGAAATTACGCGGATTCTCATAGTATTTGCCAAACGTCTCAATGCCGACGGTCGAGTAATAGCGCTTACCGGCGAGCGTCAGCGTCTGTCCATCTGCCGCCTATCATCGCGGGCAGCTGTCGGCCAAATGCGGCCGCTCGGCAGATGACAATCGCGCGTTGGCTGGCAGCCCCTGCAGCGCTGGCGATCACCAGTGAAATGATGCGAAGGATGGCCACTGGAGAGCTTTTCCTTATACGACAAGCCTATCCATACGTAGCCTATACCCCGGTATCTCCCGGGCAAGTCGGTCCATGGTGGCCATCGCTTCGCCTGAGTTAACACCTGTCGCGGCATCCCCCGTGGCTGCCTAAGCTGCCGGCGGGCACCTGGCACGGGCTACCGAAACCTATGGAACTACTGCCAAAAAACTTACGTAATTGTGGCTAAAAAAACTATGTAAATATTTAATAGAATCTAATCTTTGCTTAGAGATAGTTTTTCTCCGCGCGTCCAGAATTTCTCCTGCAACGTCAACTGCACAGGAGATGAAGATGCGCAGACGATTGAACGAAGGAACCCCGATTTCCCTACACGCACTGACAGTCGGTATGCTGGTCCATTTGAAAGGCACCGATTTCGGCTGCGTGTGGCGGATCACTGGATTTGAGCGGGATGAGCACGGGGAGGTTTGGCTGCGACTTCAAACTCCCATGACCTTGAAGACCTCCAGGGCACGTGCGAGCAGAGCGCGGTACATACGTGCGCAACAACCTTTCGCGCGTCGGTTTTAACTTTTCCTAGGGATGCGGATACATGACCTCCAACGCTGACTTACCGCCGAAGAGCGACGTGTATCTCGCGACCACGATCGAGAAGAAGATCGGTAGCTATAGGAAGCATATGCCTGAAACCGAAAGGCAGACCTTTGCTCGCAATTTGGGCACTCTGCTGACATCGGCAAAAAGCAGCGGCATAAAGAAGAGTGCAATTGTTGTCGCTTCAGGAGTGCCCCACTTCCCTGAGGCCCCTGCTAACAGCCTGAATGCTTACTGCATTTTGTCGGATGGTAAAAGCAAGCGGGCAGCTAAAACGAGGTTATGTGCGAGCCCAGCCCCATATCTTAAGCTTGCACTAGCTGCTGCAAACCTGATGAATATGGCTCGACACGATGCCATTCTAAAGCTCACGGAAGGCTCTAACTATTTCAGCGCTGAAGACGAAATTGATGAAAGTGCGTTCTCACCCGCTCAAGCCGTATGGGAATTGCTCAAAGCGAAGCTAGCTGTCATCGTTGAGCGCCATCAGCTCAAGCAATACTTCCGTGAAGCCTACAGCGTGTCCGCGTCCTTCGGTGAAAGTCTATTTAATTCGGGTGTTTGGGAGCAGGACACATCCTGTTCGCCATCAACTTCATACTGGCCTTCAGTCTATTTATTTACGATAAGCCACTCCAGTGCTCGAGCCCGCTGCACTATTGTAGAAACCAAATCTGACATAGAAGGGGTCGTTCATTCTGTCGAGTCTGTATTTCTTACACTAGGCTGGAATCCGAAAGGCTGGGTCGTTGGCTACCTAGAGATTCTTCCTGGATTAGCGGTTCAGTCGTATGAGCGCGGCGATCACACGCCACTATATAACTTCCGATGCTCAGGTGAGACCCTCACTGAGGGACGAGTAAGAGGCATTAGCTTCTCTATAGAAAATGGAGGCTTTATTAAGGTATCTGACTCCCCAGGGAATTGGCCATATCGCTTACGCTCTAGAGTCCGATTCGAATCGTTGAGCCCGCGCAATCTCGCCTCAACCCTTTTGGAAAGTCAGGTGATTTATACAACAGACGCTATAGTTGTCCCAGAAATTGATACAGCTTCGGTATTGTCACCCCCTGATTCACCTTTGGCCTTATTGGAAGCTCAACTATACCGCAGACCCCCTACTTGGCCTAAACGCAGCACCCAATACTTTCTTGATAAATTAGAAGAAGAAATCATTGACATGACAAGCAGCTTTCGAGAGTGGCGTAAATCTCAGAGTGACTTAGCTAGAAGAGACTACTTTTCCGAGCTCGAAGCCGCAACCTTGGAGCTAAACTCATTAAAAGGCCAGAGCTAAAGATCTGGCTAGACTCTGAACGTTGGGTAATTGGATCAAGCAGCTCGGCATCACAGAGACTTGAGGCATTGGTAACCCAACAGCTGGCACAATAAATTAACCATCAGGAAGTCACTACGGGCAGAAAGGCATGAAGTCCATAAACTTTGAACATCTCAGAACAAATTGGCCTGCTTTGTCGGATCTTGGCGGCTTCGCTGAGACTTACGCGTACCTCGATCCCCAGAGCTCGCTAGTAAAGCTGCGCTGCTTTGTAGAGAAACTGGTTGGCTTCATCTACATCGATCTGAGGTTGCCCGCTGAGCCCAACGCAACTTTTATGGATCGACTTACCAACAGTAGCTTTACCGCAGTTGTGCCAAAGGTAATTCTCGATAAGCTCCATGCGATTCGGATTCATGGCAACAAGGCCGCGCACGAAGGGAGCGTTTCAGCGAATACCTCGGTATGGCTAGTTCAGGAAGCTTATCACCTAGCCTGTTGGCTATTCATCGCCCAAGGTGCAGGCGTTCGCGACCAATGCCCTGATTTTCAGCCCCCTCAGATACCGACTGCGTCAGGCGCCGCAAAGGCAGGGCTCAACAAAAAGAACAAAGCACTGCAGGAACAGATCGCCGCACAAAATATTCAGCTCGAAAGTGCCTTGAAGGAACTGGTAACCGCTCAGCAATCAGAGCAGGAAGCGCTGCAACAGGCTGCCAAACTCAAGGTAGCGTTCGATAAAACCAAGGTTCAGGCTTTCACTTCCGGCAGTATCAAAGCGACTAACACCCTTGATTTTAAGGAAGCCGAAACCCGCCGTCGTCTGATAGATAGCGAACTGCGTCTCGCGGGTTGGGATGTAGGTGCCAATGGTGTAGATACCGAACAAGTTACAGTCGAACACGAGCTGGATGGCCAAGATACGGCCAGCGGTCTAGGCTACTGCGATTATGTTCTATGGGATGACGACGGCAAGCCGCTAGCGGTGGTAGAGGCCAAGCGCGCCCGTGAAAATGCGGAGAAGGGACGCCAGCAAGGCAAACGTTATGCTGACTCGCTGGAAAAGAAGCATAACCAGCGTCCGGTTATCTTTTACACAAACGGTTATGACGTCTGGATTTGGGACGATGTGCTCGACACCGTGCCACGCAAGCTCTATGGCTACTACAGTAAAGACAGCTTGCAGTATTTGATTAATCAGCGCCGTCAACGTAAGGACCTCAATAACACCCCTATCGACACCGCCATCGCCGGTCGTCTTTACCAGATGGAGTCAATCACTCGTATCAGTGAGCGTTTCAGCGAAGGTCATCGCAAGGCGCTTGTGGTTCAGGCCACAGGCACAGGTAAGACTCGCGTGTCGATTGCACTCACAAAACGCCTTCTTGATGCCGGCTGGGCAAAGCGGGTGCTGTTCCTGTGCGATCGTAAAGAGTTGCGGAAGCAGGCCAAGAATGCTTACAGCGAATTCGTCAAAGAGCCTCTCTACGTGGTTGGTCGCAGTAAGAAGCAGGATCAGCATAACGCCCGTATTTACATCGCCACTTATCCCGGGATGATGGGCATTTATGAGAAATTCGATGTTGGATACTTCGATCTCATCATAGCTGATGAATCTCACCGTTCGGTCTATAACGTCTACGGCGACCTGTTCAAATACTTCGATGCCCGCCAGGTTGGTCTAACAGCCACTCCTGTAGAAATGGTCAGTCGTTCCACCTGCCGCCTTTTCGGCTGTGACTACAAAATGCCGACTGCGAGTTATCCATTGGAGCAAGCTGTGGAAGATGGCAATCTCGCGCCGTTTCGCGTGGTGACCCATACCACCCAGTTCCTACGTGAAGGAATCAAGGGTACCGCGCTCAACGACGAGCAGCTCGCTGAGCTAGAGGATCAAGGCCTCGATCCGAACGAACTTGATTTCAGCGCCCCTGACATTGATAAAGCAGTGTTTAACAAGGACACCAATCGCTCCATCCTGCGGAATCTGATGGAGCGCGGATTGCGCGACATCGACGGTCAACTGCCAGGCAAGACCATTGTCTTCGCCCGTAGTATCCAGCACGCCGAATTACTTGCCACTCTTTTCAGCGAGATGTATCCCCAATACGGTGGTAATTTTTGCCGTGTGATTCATTCCAAGTACGAGCGTGCCGAAGAGCTAATTGACGATTTTAAGGGATCTGGCGAAAAACCCTCCGATGAGGTCACTGTTGCAATCTCGGTGGACATGCTAGACACCGGCATCGACGTCCCAGCGGTCGTGAATCTTGTGTTCGCCAAACCAATCAAATCCAAGGTGAAGTTTTGGCAAATGGTGGGACGCGGCACCCGTCTATGTGAAAATTTATATGGCCCCGGCCTGCATAAGAGCCATTTCCTTATCTTCGACCACTGGGGTAACTTCGATTATTTCGAAATGGATCCGGCCGATGACGAGGGCCGTCCGAGTAAATCCCTGTGTGAGAAGCTGTTTGACACCCGACTCGATCTAGCGGAAAACGCCTTGAAGCGCGCGGAGATGGATCTTTTCCATCACACGATCACCCTTATCAAAGAGGATATAGACGCCCTCGACGACCGCTGCATTGCTGTACGGGACAAGTGGCAGCTAAAGGCGCAGCTGGGGGATACCAAAAAGCTTCAGCAATTCACCCCTGATACCCGTAACCTGTTACGCAACGAAATCTCCCCGCTGATGCAGTGGCGCAACATTAAAGGTCAGAGTGAAGCGTTGCACTGGGATCAACAGCTTACTGAATTACAACTGATTAACCTGACAAGCCCCTCACAGATTGATGTCGCAAAACATCCCGTATTAGACAAAGTCAGACAGCTTTCTATGCACCTCAACCCCGTGCGGGCCAAAGCAGAGGCGATCAAGTCGATCCAGAAAGATGCTTTTTGGCAGGATGTGAGTTTCCAGGAACTGGAGCAGCAGCGTCTGGCTCTCCGAGGTATTATCCACCTGCGCGATAAAAGCGGAAGCCGTCCCATCTCCAGTGAATTGCCTGTATTGGACATCAAGGAAGACACAGCCGAGCTCCAAACCTCAGACCGCCAGACGCGAATCGTCACTGTTGACTACCAGATCTTCCGCCAGCAGGTAGAGGCTACCTTGTCTCCTCTATTCGATACTGATCCGGTACTGGTCAAAATCCGCAATGGTGAGCCTGTGACTGAGGCTGAACTCGCCCAGCTCAATGCCCTTGTACACGTGCAGAACCCCATGTTGGATTTGGAAACGCTGAAAGAGTTTTTTCCCGACTCTAGCGCTCCCCTCGACCAATTACTGCGTACTTTAATTGGGTTGAACGTCCACGCCATCGAAAATGCTTTTACTGAGTTCGTGCAAGCCAATCATGTCAGCCTCAACGCCCGCCAGCAGCGCTTTATCGCTCTGCTGAAGATCCATCTTTGTAAATTCGGTACCATCCGAATCGAGCAGCTGTATGACCAGCCCTTTACTACGATCCATACCGAGGGACTTGACGGCATATTTACCGAGCCGCGTCACGCCAATGCTCTCGTGGCACTGGTGGAGCGCTTCGGCATAGCGATAGGCCACCGCCGCAGTGCAACACAGCGCACCGTGCGCACCTGATTAATTATCTGTAGCTAAGAGACCCCTCGATGATCACCGGCGAACTGAAAAGTAAAATAGACAAGCTCTGGGAAGAGTTTTGGACGGGCGGCATCGCCAACCCGCTGACTGTAATCGAACAGATCACCTTCCTGATGTACGCGCGCATGCTGGATATGAACGAACGCCGCGACGAAAAACGTACCGAACGTACAGGCAGACCTTTTAACCGTCGCTTCAAAAACCTGGAACAGGAAATGCGTTGGGAGCGCTTCCGTCATTTGCCCGCCGAGCAAATGTACAAACTAGTAAAGGACGAAGTATTTCCCCACTTTAAGGATCTGGCTGGCGAGGGCACCCTTTTTGCTGAGTTTATGAAAGATGCCCAGCTGATGATTCAAAAGCCTACCCTGCTTGTGAAAGCGGTCAACATGATCAGCGAACTCCCCCTGGATAGCTCGGATGTGAAGGGCGATTTATACGAGTATCTGCTTTCGAAGCTCACTACCGCAGGCATTAACGGTCAGTTTCGTACTCCGCGCCATATCATCCGCGCTATGGTGGAGATTCTCGATCCTGTCGCCACTGACAGAATCGCGGATCCGGCCTGCGGTACTGCTGGCTTTCTCGCGAGTAGTTATGAATATCTGCTGCAAAAATACAGCTCCCCTGAGGGCGTGATCACCGAAACATTAATCAATGATAAGGGTGAATTGGTAGAGCAAAAAATCTACAGCGGTGACCTGCTGCATGAGCACCGTAAGCATGTCGATAGCGACATGTTTCACGGCTTCGATTTTGACGCCACCATGCTGCGAATCGCCGCTATGAACCTCGTGATGCACGGAGTTGCCGAGCCTGACATCCATTACCAGGACACTCTGAGCCAGCGTTTTGTCGAGCGCTTCCCTAGAGCAGCTAAAGAGAGCTTCGACGTTATTCTCGCCAACCCGCCATTCAAGGGTAGTCTTGATGAAGAGGATGTTGATCCGGCACTCCTTCGGGTGGTCAAAACAAAAAAAACCGAGCTGCTATTCGTCGCCCTTATCTTGCGTATGCTCAAAGTTGGTGGACGCAGCGCCACTATCATTCCCGACGGCGTACTATTCGGCTCTAGCAACGCGCACCAGCAGTTGCGCAAGCACCTGATCGAAGATAATCAACTTGAAGCGGTAATTAGCTTACCCAGCGGCGTATTTAAACCTTATGCTGGAGTTTCCACAGCCATTCTGATTTTCACTAAAGGTGGCGAGACAGATCATGTCTGGTTCTACGATGTACAGGCCGATGGATTTTCTTTGGATGACAAGCGCCAGCGCATCAACATAGATAATTTACCTGATCTAATTAATAGTTTTAAAACCCGTGACAAGTCACTAGCAGTGAGCGTCCAGAACGATCGCACCTCCCAGCAATTCTGGATCAGCAGGAGCGAAATTGCTGAGAACAAATACGACCTGTCTCTTAATCGTTACAGGGAGCAGATACATGTGGCCGAAGAGTACGATACACCCAAGGTGATCCTAACTAAGTTGAAGGCGCTAGAAAGCGTTATTCAGCAGGAAATGGAAGAGCTGGAGGGAATGCTTTGAAATTTTCCACCGCAAAACTAGCTGATGTTGCACCTGCGAGGGCGCTAAAAAAGAAGGTCACAGACGATTCTGAACTGGTATGGCACTTAAACCTGGATCAGGTTGAGCCTCAAACAGGCAGAATCCTCGATGAGATAATCGCTCCTGTTAGCGAAGCCGGTAACTCAACACAATGGTTTGATGAACGACATGTTTTGTACTCGAAGCTTAGACCGTATTTGAACAAAGTCGTTGTGCCAGAGAAGCAAGGGATCGCAACTACAGAGTTAGTGCCGATGGTTCCTGATCCTTATCGCTTGGATCGTAAATATTTAGCGTATTACCTTCGGTCGGACAAGTTTGTAAGTTGGGTCAGCGCGCAGGTAGCAGGTGCCAAGATGCCACGGGTATCCATGAATGTACTTTGGGAGCACGAAATCCCCATTCCGAGCCTTGCCGAACAACAGCGCATCGTAGCTATCTTGGATAAAGCCGACGACCTACGTTACAGGCGTCAGCAAACCATCGGTCTAGCCGACCAATTCCTCCGAAGTGTATTTCTAAAAATATTCGGCGATCCGGTGAGTAATCCGAAAGGGTGGGATACATTTTGCCTAGGTGACTTGATAACTAGCGGCCCCTCCAACGGGCTCTATAAACATTCGAGTGAATATGGTGAGGGAACGAGAATCCTCCGAATTGACGGATTTTACAACGGAGTACTTGAAGATCAAAACAATCTAAAGAGGGTTAGGTTGTCAAGTGGCGAAGTGGAAAAATATGCATTGTGCGACAAATCCATAGTTATTAATCGAGTCAACAGCAGAGAATACTTGGGTAAGTGTGCCTTGATTGAGGGTCTAAATGAGCCGACAGTATTTGAGTCAAATATGATGAATTTCAAGGTGGATGAAAGAATAGCAATACCAAGCTTTGTAGTTGACCAACTCTGCACGCCATACGTAAAAGGCCAAATTCTTACTTCATGCAAAGATGCGGTAAATCAGTCAAGTATTAACCAGCAGGATGTGAAATCTATAGAGCTGCGGATCCCTCCTATGGTTGTGCAAAATAAATATTTTGAAATTGTTTCAAGGAGTAGAAATTCGACTAAGACAGCTAGGAACCAACTTGTGGAGTTCCAGCGCTTGTTCGCAGCCCTTAATCAACGAGCTTTTGCTGGTCAACTATAAAGCATGAGTTATCATCTACATGGATGTCATCGTATATTCGAATCTTCTCTTAATTCCGATGATTCACCACTTTTTCAGTGCATTCATCGTCAACTGCAATCAGATTTGCAAAGGCACGCTGATGCAGCGGAGGCTCGTCTCGTTCGGCAGTCTGCCTCGCAAGAAAATTTTCGGTCTCTGCTTCAAAACTTGCAGCCTTACATCTGCGGCGCTTCGAATGCAAACAGGGCGAGGGAATTATTTTTATATCGTTCTATAAATAATGGTGTTCTCGGAAATTACGAAATTAAGTGAGTTTTCATAGAGGGGTGTAAGTTAAATATGCGTATTAAGAAGTTATCACTTTCTAACTTTCGTTCTTTTGGGTCTGAGCAGGTTATCGATTTTGCGCCAATAACTTTGTTGTTTGGACCAAACAGTGTTGGCAAAAGTAGTGTGTTGATGGCCATTTTTTATATCCAGCAAATTTTGGAAAAGGGCCACTGCGATCCAGTTAGAATTGACGCTTTGGGGGAGCGTGATATTGGTGGGTTTGCGTCCTTAGTCAATGGCAAAGATCTCAAAAAAAGCATAACTCTAAAACTTGAATGCGAGGTTGGCAATACAATAGGTAAAGAATACGAAACCATTGCTGATTGGGTTCCTGGCTACCTCGATAAGTTGGACATGCCAAATGTTGCGGATGACACGGAAACATTCGCTATTGAGCTTGAAGTGGCTTGGTCATTCTTAATGAATAAAGCTTATGTAAAGCGTTACACAGTGACATTGAATGGCATTTTTGCGGGGCAAATAGAGGCGGATAAAGGGCTCAAACAAGCAGCGATTACCGCATTGAACTTCACCCACCCACTACTTTTTCCTTCCAATCATGAAGATTGGGTCATTAGGAGCTTTGAAGACGGGACGTCCGTGCATCCTAGTCAGCTGTCTGAAGAGCAGAAGGCAAGTGGTGATTACGTTGAAGAAGCTAGCGGTTGGCACTCGGCTTTTCACTTCGAAATAGACACAAGCACTCCCTTTGTCGAAGGCTCGGTAAATATCGAGAGTATCGAGCACGAATGTAAGGCCATATCGGTCAAGACTTTTTATGGTGCCATACCACCACATGGCCACATACTTGAAACGAACATCGTGGAGCCTCTTCGTTCTGTTGAAAATACGCGCGAAGGGGACGAGTATCTTAATAAGTTAGTTTGTCATCGTGTTTTAACACAAATATTTGTATCACCTTTGGACAAAGTGCTAGAGATGCTTCGTAAAAGCGTCTGTATTGGTCCTCTTAGAACTATTCCTGGAAGCTCATTTGTTCCAAACCCTCATCCTGTGCAGTCAAGTTGGATCGACGGAACCGCAGCATGGGATTTGCTACATCGTTGTAACGCTGAGCTTAATGAGCCTGTAAATCGCTGGTTATCCGGAAAAAATGGTTTTGATAGTGGATATGCGTTGGCATCTGTAGTCAAAAAAACCTATGTAGAAGTGAAGTCCGACAAGAGCCATGATCTTGATCAGATGAAGGAGCAGTTGAATAACTCAATAAAATCAGGCAAGCCGGATTCGGATTTTGATGATATGAAATTCTCTGAAGCTGCGGTGTTGTACGATCAAAAAAAATGTATCACCCTAGCGCCCAATCAAGTTGGTTGCGGTATTTCACAAATAATTCCTGTTGTCACGGCTGCTCACTACGTCACCGATGGCTTAGTTGCGATTGAACAACCCGAGCTTCACATTCACCCAGCTTTTCAGGTTGAAGTTGGTGATCTCTTCACACAGTTGGAAGTTGATCCTAGCCGCAGGCCAACTTTTTTGATTGAGACACATAGCGAGCACTTGATGCTCAGGATACTACGACGTATTCGCGAGACTACTGATAAAGAACTTAGAAACAGTTTGCAAGAAGTAAAGCCATCGGATATTGCTGTTATCTATCTGGAAGCTCCGGATGGGGAGGTCGTTGTTCGCCGGATTGAGATTGATGAGGACGGTGAATTTATACAACGCTGGCCTAAGGGCTTTTTTGGTGAGCGTCGTAGGGAGCTAATGTAATGCTATACGAATTTGTGGTTGAACCCTGTTTACTCAATGAAGTTGCTCGATCCCGTCGAAATTACCGTCAATTCTTGGAGCTCTTTTCTCTAGGGGCTCCTCAGGTCATCAGTGATTACCCAAAATTAAAAAATATCCGAAAGCAGGTGTTTAGGCTTCAGCCTGATGGAGTGCATGAATCGGAGAAACAACGACTTGAAGAGCTTGTGCGATTTTTGAGTGAGACACCGAGGGTGAAAAGGGAGTCTGAGTATGACGGCAGTGATTGGTTGAAAAGTGTTGAAAGTGAAAATGTCCGCGTTGCATTTGATCACGTGGTGAGCGCATTGAATCATGGAGCTTTACCTACACTGAGATTAGAGCAGTTGTTCGATGGCGAAATCACTTACCCAAATCAGTTGCTAGTAAAGAGAGTTGCTTCTGATATGGCAGCAGCGGTTGCAAACATTCTTCGATTAGCAACGACGATTGTTTTTGTGGATCCTTATTTCAATACACAGCCTACAAAGTGGCAGCCTTTGATTCATTTTCTTAACACCGCCTTGGCAAGAAGGCCGGGTCCTGCGCCAACACTGGAAGTGCTTTTTAGTGGTGATAAGGCAAACATGGCAACTCCTGCATTCTTGAAGGCAAAACTGATCGCTGAAGAACCAGTGTTGGTAACTCGGTGTAATGTTACATTCAAGTCAATTAGAGAGCTCGCAAATGGGGAGAAATTACACAATCGGTATGTTTTAACCGATATTGGTGGAGTTTCTTTTGGGATAGGCCTTGATGAGGGGAGCGAACACCATCGGGACGATGTCGCGCTACTAAATGAAATAATTTATCGGCTTCGGTGGCATCAATACGCCGAAATGAATGGATTTGAGGTTGTAAGTCAAGCCTCCACTTGACTACCCTAATTTTTATAGATGCCGGAATCAACTATCCGTATAAGCATCGTATTTATCAGTCAACCCGCGGAGACGTTATTTTTTCGCAACTCAGCTCGTTGTCCAAAGCAGAAAACGGTTCGAAGCAAAACGGAGCTTCTGGCGCAGTTATTCTCTGTTAATCATCCGACCCGTTTTCAGAGTTGTTCGTCGAGCTTCACTAAATCACGCGCTGATCAAACCTCACCACCTAGGCGCTGATAGCGTCGCTCAAATGCCTCTGCGCCGCCCTCCATCACCTGGCATACCTCATGGCGCATGTCCTGTTCCTGCAGAGAACCTGTCTGCTTCACATGGCACTGATGGTTAAAGTCCAGGACATGGATAAGTTCGGCATCTCCGTTTACCACGATGTTAGGATTGTGAGTCACGATAATTAGCTGGCGGCGCTGCTTGTTAGAGCGAATCTGCTGGACTACCAGTCCGTAGATAAGATGATTATCGAGGTCGTCCTCGGGCTGGTCGAGCACTAACGGCTCACCGCCATGTGCCAGCAAAAAGGCCAGCATTGCTGCCGCGCGCTGTCCCGCAGAAGCTTGTCCAATGGACTGGAAATCCCGACCGTTACCTTTCCGACTGTATTCCACCTGCAGACCGTCCTCAGGGAACCAGCATAGCAAGTGATCCATATACTCGGGTCTTCGATCAGTTTCAGCTTTCAAAAACTTATTGAACCACCCTCCAAATTCAGCCTTGCCACGACATGCCTGCGTCAATCGTGCCTTCAAAGTCTTCAACGATTCTTCGAAGCTTGGCGTATCGCCGAGAAGCTTGGCCACGACCATCAGATCCGCTATGAGACCCTTTGCAGACGAACCATCCTGCTCCTGGTAAATGTCTTCTGCATACTTACCGTCTGGAACACCAAGCGCTTCGCGAAGCGATCGTTCGATTCCCTGCGAATCCCGGCCATAAGGTGTGAGCTCGATTCGCACGTAGGGATTGTCGTGAAGTGTGGCATGCAGAAACGCGCTGCGTTGAGCGCTGATTGCTCGGCGCGCCGACTGAACTTCCTCCAGTTGTGACATCGCTGTTTTACGTAGCTCAGCGTGTTGCGTCTTGAGAGTGTCCAAATTCCTCAGCTCGGTTTCGAGCCGCTGTTTTTCTTGAACCAAGCGTCCATATTCGCTGGGATCTTTGACTCCCTGCTGCTGCAGATTCGTCTTAAGCTGATCGTAGGCTTCTTTGGCAATCGCGACTCGAGTAAACCAATCCGAGGATTCTAGATCCCCCTTAATGGATTGCCCAAGAGTTGCTAAATTTGAGGCGGAGTCCAAAATGTCCTGCCTCGTTTTGTCGATGACGTCTTTTAGCGTCTGCAGAAACGCTAGCGCTGGGCTGTCATTATTGGCATCAAAAAGGTCTGTATCTAAATGTTCAGGCTGTAAGCTAGCCGCGACGGTTTTTAATTGAGCGGCAAGCTCAGTTACCGCTTCAAAATGGCGCTCAAGCTCGCGGCTTTGTTGGTTGGTTCGCTGGTAATTTTTCAATACCACCGTGTGGTCAGCACCTTCGAAGCGGTCAAGCTTTCGCTGTAGGTCGTGTAATGCGAGCGTCACAGATTCAAGGCTAGATAGCCTTCCCTCCAGTTCTCGCATCCGTGCTCGAGACGCGAGAAACGCGCTTTTTGCTTCATCCAGTCCTGTTCGCTGCAGACGGATGTCAGCAGCATCATCGATGACCTTCAGCAAAGCTTGCTGACTGTCCCCAGCTAGCGCGGCGATTTGTCCCTGACTAAAGAGTCTTACCGGGAACCGCTGCTCATTAACAACCTGACTGTCCGAGGGCGTGAAATCGCAAGTAAGTACATTCCATTCTTCCACCCTGTTCTCGTGATCGTCTTTGCGCCACGTGAGGCGATACGGCGAACCGTTCCGATGAATCTTTACGTGTACAACCGTATCGTCAAGTAAACCGCCATTATCATTTTTGGTCTTGGCGACAGCGTTGAATTTGTTAAAGGTCTGTCCGGCCTCCGATGCCAGAGACAGTTCCTTTTCCCTTCGGTATGCCAAGCGAAGGGCATGCACGATGGTGGATTTTCCTGTACCCCGACCACCGATTAGTGCATTGAAATAGGGGTTGAGTGGCAAGCAGGCGCCCGCTTTGCCGCGCTCCATATACCGAGCATTACGAATCTCAATAGATTCTATGAAATGCTCGGGCGTATTAAAGGGTGCGAATCCATTGCTTTGGTCGTTACGGCGAACCGAAACCTCCTGCCCGTCCAGTAGCGCCAGGCGCAGTCCTTCGACAGTAGGTTTGGCCATCTTGATCCAAGTAAAGCGCGAGCCAGGAACCGCTGAGCCTTTGAAGCTATGGCAGTCACTTCCAACCACACTGGCAAAGCGAAGCTTCAGTTCTTCCAGCACTATGGGATACGAGGTGCTTCCCGCTGTCCACTCCAATGCTAGGATGCCCGGCTCCTGTAGAACCTGCTTGATGGTATTGGTATCCAGCAGACATTTGCGTGTACCCGACTCGACTTTCAGCAGCCCTTTGTCACCTTCCACATGGGCAGGAATCGCTATCCCACCTTCTGCAATAACACGTTCGATCACCTTGGCTGCACCCTCGCGTGTTACGCCATCACTGTCGCCACGGGTACCCGCATAATCCACTTTTGCGAGCAAATCACTGATAGTTTGGCTGGAAGCAGACGGATCGAAGATGGCCAGCAGATGGAAGCCGCCCTGAACGGAGATCTCTACACCAGGGAATACATGGAGTTCGCGAAAACCATCAGGCGCGCTATCAGCATCGGCCTGACACTTCATTTCGGCGTATGCGGCCTTGAGTCGGTCAACCCACTCGCCACTATTGTGATCAGTGACTGCCACACAATCGATTCCTGCAGCCATGTACTTGAGTAGCCATTTCTGCGGCGTCAATTCATCGGGAGTCCCAATCGCGGCTTGCCAAGCATTCGTATCCTTTGATGCCGGGGTGTGGGTGTGGAAATCGAACTTCCACCAGCGGGCGCCGACGAAGGGCCAAGCCTGATTCATATTCTCTCCTTGTTGGCCATCCTTTACAGGCTTGGAACCCAGTGGCGCTGGCGTGCATTTTTTAGGTGGCACTATCCCAATTATCGTATCGTTCAATCGCCTATTACGACTAGTGATGTGGCGCGATTCAGTAAGCTTTGGATATGGCCGATCTTTGTAACAAAGCATGCAAGTCCAATCCCATGCAATGGGTCTTGCAAAAGACTAGTAAGCCCAGCCCTTCCGCCAGCTGTATCAACATAAATTCAACTGCCTGAATGCTTGGTGTGGTGCCTTTTTGTAAACATCTCGGCGCGTTGCGAGCGTTTATTTCCATTTTCGAAACCTTGACTCTCTGAGGTGCTATTTCCTCTCATCTGATTGGGTTTGTTTACATATTTTGTCAGCATAAAGGCAGAAACCTGCCGGATGATCGTAATGCGCATGATGCGTGCCACCGGCCAGGTGACAGGCCAGGCCATGTTCCAGCGCTTGCTCCGCTGCCAGCAGCGAACCGCCCACCGCCCGCACCGTTCGCCGCGCCAGCGCTTCGCTCCAGGGCAGGCCGAGACGCCGCTGGTCTTCGCGAGACAACTCGCCGCTCATATAGCGTTCGATATACGCAGGGTCATGAGCAAGGGCGAGAATCTCTGGCGGGCACAGTTGCGGACGCAGTAGATCGGCGTCGCAGGTCAGGCCGCTGTCCACCAGGTGATCGCGCAGCAAGCGGAACTTGTCCATGGGGAAGCGGTGATCGACCGGGAATTCGGGGCTGTAGTCTTCGTGGTAGATCAGCGGCAATGGCATGGTTTTTATAGGGGGCAGCGGGTAGGAATGAGTGAAGGATCCTACCAGCGATCTAGACTTGTGACATGGACAGGGGAGGGGTAATGGAGCCGATACTGCAACTCGAAAGCGCGCGATTGTTATTGCGCCAGTGGCGGGATGAAGATTTGCCGACGTTTGCGGCGATGTGCGCCGATCCGCAAGTTATGCGTTATTTTCCCGCGCCCTTGAGTCGCCTGGAAAGCGCCTCGCTGATCGGTCGCGTGCGCGGCCATTTTGCCGAGCATGGTTTTGGCCTGTGGGCACTGGAGCGCAAGGACACCGGTGCCTTCATCGGTTTCACCGGGTTGGGTGTGGTCGGTTTCAACGCGCCGTTCACCCCGGCGATCGAAATCGGCTGGCGCCTGGCCCGCGAACATTGGGGCCTTGGCTACGCCAGTGAGGCGGCGTGGACCGCTCTGCGCTGCGGGTTTGATCGCATGGCGCTGGAAGAGGTGGTGTCATTTACCGCGCAATGCAATCTGCCCTCGGAGAAAGTCATGCAGGCCATCGGCATGCACCATGACCCGGCCGACGATTTCGAGCACCCCAAATTGCCGGCCGATCACCCGCTGCGTCATCACATTCTTTATCGCATCAGTCGTGAGCAATGGCTGCAAACCTTGCATGGCTAAGCGTGCGCGGACGTTTACAATGGCGCCCATGTGGCCACGGCCAGAAACCGAATCGACCGCCGCAGCCAAGACTGCGCGGCACTGCGTTGTGTGAGGAGAGTCTGAATGAGCCAAGTGTTGGATGATCTGGTCGACCTGCTGACCCTGGAACCGATCGAAGAAAACCTGTTCCGCGGGCGCAGCCAGGACCTGGGGTTCCGTCAGTTGTTCGGCGGCCAGGTCGTCGGTCAGTCGCTGTCGGCGGCCAGTCAGACCGTGGAAGAAGCGCGACATGTGCATTCCATGCACGGGTATTTTCTGCGTCCGGGTGATTCTGCGTTGCCCGTGGTGTATCAGGTTGACCGGGTGCGCGACGGCGGCAGTTTCAGCACGCGCCGGGTGACGGCGATTCAGAAAGGCCAGCCGATTTTCACCTGCAGCGCCTCCTTCCAGTACGACGAAAAAGGCTTCGAGCATCAAGCCGAAATGCCGACGGTGGTCGGCCCGGAAAATCTGCCATCGGAGCTGGAGCTCATGCAACAGCGTGCGCACCTGATTCCGGAACACATGCGGGAAAAATTTCTCTGCCCTAAACCGATCGAGTTCCGCCCGGTCACCGAGAAAGATCCTTACAACCCGCAGCCGTCCGATCCGGTCAAGTACGTCTGGTTTCGCGCCGACGGCGCCTTGGCCGATACCCCGGCGCTGCATAAATACCTGATGGCCTACGCCTCGGATTTCGGTCTGTTGACCACGTCGATGCAGCCGCATGGCAAGTCGGTGTGGCAGAAAGATATGCAGGTCGCCAGTCTGGATCATTCGCTGTGGTTCCATGCAGATCTGCGCGCCGATGACTGGTTGCTCTACGCGATGGATAGCCCGTGGGCCGGCAACTCCCGAGGATTTACCCGTGGCAGTGTGTTCAATCGCGCCGGGCAACTGGTCGCCTCCGTGACTCAGGAAGGCCTGATTCGTCATCGCAAGGATTGGGCATGAGCCTGGCCGATGTGCGGCATTGGGTGTTCGACATGGACGGCACCCTCACGGTTGCCGTGCACGACTTCGCGGCGATTCGCGTCGCATTGGCGATCCCCGCCGAAGACGACATCCTGACCCATCTCGCGGCGTTGCCCGCAGAAGACGCCGCCGCCAAACATGCCTGGCTGCTGGAACACGAGCGTGACCTGGCACTGGGTTCAAAACCGGCGCCCGGCGCTGTGGAACTGGTGCGTGAACTGGCGGGGCGGGGCTACCGTCTGGGCATTTTGACGCGTAATGCCCGTGAGCTGGCGCACGTCACCCTGGAGGCGATCGGCCTGGCCGACTGTTTCGCGGTCGAGGATGTATTGGGTCGCGACGAAGCTCCGCCTAAACCGCACCCGGGCGGGTTGTTGAAGCTGGCTGAAGCCTGGAAGGTGCCGACGAATACGATGGTGATGGTTGGCGATTACCGCTTTGATCTGGATTGCGGCCGGGCGGCGGGGGCGCGGACGGTGCTGGTCAACCTGCCGGATAATCCGTGGCCGGAGCTGACGGATTGGCATGCGGTGGATTGTGTTGCGCTCAGGCAGATGCTGTTGGCTTGATGGCCTCATCGCGAGCAGGCTCGCTCCCACTTTGGAACTTCAGCGGGCGCGGTTTTTCGCCTGACTAAAGTCCCCTGTGGGAGCGAGCCTGCTCGCGAAAGCGTCAGCTCAGGGGCTTTCGCGAGCAGGCTCGCTCCCACATTGGATTCTCGGCAGTCGCAGATTGCGCGTCTGATCCAAATCCCTGTGGGAGCGAGCCTGCTCGCGAAGACGTCAGATCAGCCAGCCAAAAACTCACTTCCCGAATATAACTTTCCGCCCCTCAGGCGAATTAAACATCCCATCCCCATCATGCCCAACCCCGGGCACTTCGATCAGCTGCTGGCGCAAGCCTTGCGGATACAGCCGCTTCAAATACTGAAAATAATTGCGCCCCCGAACCAATCGGTTCGGACCCTGAGCCTGCGCTTCGCACCGCTTGTCCAGAGCCGGATGATTGGGGTCGATGTCCAGCTGACCCAGCAGGTAAACAATCTCACGCTGCGGGTACTTTTCCTCCAGCTGCTTGGGCGTTTGTCCTTCAGCATAGGCAGGCAAGTCTGACAGCCCGTACTTCCAGCGATTGTAGTCAGGGCAGCCGGCATGACTGAACGCCACTGGGCGACGCTCATCGAAGTACGCATAAGAAGACGGGTTGGCAATCACGAAGCGGATCTGCACGCCGGCAGCCTGAAGCTCTGGCTGATCGTGGCCCAGCAGTGCATACCGCTGAACCACCTGAGCACCACCGGAATGCCCGACGATGACAATTTGCTTCACATCGGGAAACTGTCGCCGGTCGCCCAGGCGGGTGATGATTTCGTCGAGTGCAGCGTAGGAACTCATCGCAAACGGCGCGGTGGACATGCCTCCAGCCATCCATTCATTGCCTTGCCAGCGCAACACGGTGTCAGCCACGGGATGGCGTGAAACATCGGTTTCATTGAGAAACTGCGGGGCAATCACTAACGTATTCGCACTCTGCCCGGCCTGCTCGGCAGCGCGTTCGGCGCTTTGACGATAGGTATCGGCATTGCGCAGTCGGCCGTGAATGATGACCAGCACGCGCTCTATTTTTGCCGGCGCCGGGCCGATGCTCACGACCATTTCGCCGGATTTCAACAGCAGACGGCCGGGGCTGATCTGCTCGACCCCTTGCTCGGCAGCCTGCGTTGTCGAGCACACGCACAGCAACATCAACAGCCACTTGGTCATTTACAGATTTTTCGCCGCAAAGGTATCGCACTGGCCAACCTGGCCCTGCGCAAATCCGGTTTTGAACCAGCGCACCCTTTGCGCCGACGTGCCATGGGTGAACGAGTCCGGCACGACGCGGCCCTGACCCTGCTGTTGCAAGCGGTCGTCGCCAATGGCGTTGGCAGCGTTCAGCGCTTCTTCAATGTCGCCCGGCTCCAGCCAGTTCAGGCGCTGTTGCGCGTTATGCGCCCAGACACCGGCCAGGCAATCGGCCTGCAGTTCCTGACGTACTAACAAACCACCGTCGCCTTCCATCTGCTGGCCTTGCTGGCGCGCTGCCTGAATTTTCGCCGAGACGCCAAGCAACGTCTGCACGTGGTGTCCGACTTCATGCGCGATCACATAGGCCTGAGCGAAGTCGCCCGCGGCGGAGAAACGCTGGGACATCTCCTGGAAAAAACTCGTGTCCAGATAGACTTTCTGGTCTGCCGGGCAATAGAACGGGCCTGTCGCCGATGTCGCCAGACCACACGCCGAATTGACCCGACCACTGAACATCACCAGGGTCGGGTCTTTGTATTGGCGCCCGGCCTGCTGGAAAATCTGGCCCCAGGTGTCTTCGGTATCGCCGAGGATCGAGCGGACGAACTCGGCCCCTTCGTCATTGGCCGGCGGTGCCTGGCGAGTCTGCGTCGACGTGGGAGCGGATTGTTCCCCGGTGAGCTGCCCGAGGATCTGCATCGGGTCTTGCCCGGTGATCAAGCCGAAGCCAACAATCAGAACGATCGCCGTCAGGCTCAGACCTTTCCCACCGCCAAAGCGCATTCCGCCACCGCCGCCACCCTCGCCCCGAGCGTCAACCACGTTGTCGCTGCGTCGGCCTTTTTTCCATAGCATGTGGGAATCCTCTAGTTATCCGTGGGAAGAGTGTTGCTGGTGAGTAGGAGCAGCGCCAGTCCGGTCGTCCGGCTTTTTGCGGCGTTGCCGGCCACTGTTGCAGATTCGGGATGGATGCTGACTGCTATTGAACGCGGATACCTCATCGAATTCCGTAGGCAGAAATGTTTTGTGCAGCAACGATCAGGCGCGGACGCGTTTGCACCGCGGCGGCGTAGACCGCAGAATCAAGGCGCACATCGATGTGCGGACGCGTGCAGCGCGACAATCCGCTTGCCCCGAAGCGTTTGAATCAAAATCCAAGGGAAGCCTATGACCCTCAGCACTCCGCTCTCTGGCGTAAACAAACCCTTCAAAGGGATTTTGCTGATCGTTGTCGCAACCTTCCTGTTTTCCAGTCACGACGCGTTTTCCAAATACCTGTCGGGTTTCTATCCGATTGTCATGGTGGTCTGGGCTCGCTACGTGGTTCATACCTTGCTGATGGCCGGGATCTTCCTGCCGCAATCCGGCTTGCGCGTCCTGCGGACCAAACGGCCGATGCTGCAGCTAATGAGGGCGTTATGCCTGCTGGGCACCAGTCTGTTTTTCACCACCGGCCTGCAATACATCCCCTTGGCCGAAGCCACGGCTGTCAACTTCCTTGCGCCGGTTCTGGTGACCGCATTGTCGGTTCCACTGCTGCGTGAGCATGTCACCCGTGGCCAATGGATTGCGGTGATCTGCGGCTTTATCGGGGTGTTGATCATCGTCCATCCCGGCGGGGAGCTGTTCACCCCGGCGATCCTGTTGCCACTGTGCTCGGCGCTTTTTTTCTGCTTCTACCAGTTGCTCACACGCAAGCTCAGCGCGATCGACAGCCCGACCACCAGTAATTTTTTCGCCGGGTTATGCAACACGCTAGTGATGAGTGCACTGGTGCCTTTCTTCTGGCAGGTGCCGACGCTGGGTCACGGTTTCATGATGGTGGCGCTCGGAGCGTGCGGCATGACCGCGCATTTGTTCCTCACCCAGGCGTTCCGGCATGCGGCACCGGCATTGCTGGCACCGTTCGGCTATTGCCAGATTATCTTTGCCGGTTTGCTGGGGTGGATGCTGTTTGCGCACACGCCGACGTTGACCACGGTGATCGGTATTTCAGTGATTTGCTGCAGCGGACTGGCCGCGGCCTGGCAGCAGAGTCGGCGCTGACAAGAAAAAGCAGGCCTGGATTCAGGCCTGCCGGGGGAAGGGCGTTTACTCGGTAACCGTAGGAATCTTGCGTGGTGCCATGAAGTACATCCAGATCAGCGCGATGAAGTACATCGCCGGGATCATGGTGAACAGCACGGTGTAGTTGTTATTGGTGATGGTCAGAATATGGCCGACCAATTGAGTCATGAACATCCCGCCGATCGCGGCGCACATGCCGCCGAAACCGAATACGGTACTCATCATGTGCTTGGGCGTGTAGTCCATCACCAGGCTCCAGATGTTCGCGGTCCAGGCCTGATGCGCGCCGATGGCCAGCGAGATGGCGGCAACCGCCACCCACAGGTTGCTCGAACCGGCGGCCATGACCACCCCGATGATGCAGCAGGCAAACAGGAACATGGACAGCAAGCGCGCCTTGATCGGATTCATCCCGCGCCCGATCATGAACGAAGACAGGATCCCGCCGCCGACGCTGCCGAAGTCGGCCGTCAGGTAAATAATGATCAGCGGGATACCCATCTGCGTCACGTTAATGCCCAGGTTGTATTGCTGATTGAGAAACGGCGGCAACCAATACAGGTAGAACCAGAACACCGGCGCCGTCAGCGAGTAGGCGAGGGCGAAGGCCCAGGTGCCACGCATGCGCAGGATTTTCGAGAACGGCACGCGGGATTGTTCCGGTTCGACTTCCCTCTGGATGTAGTCCAGTTCCGATTGTTTGACGCTTGGATGATCTTCCGGGTTGAAGTATTTCAAGCCCCAGAACAGTAGCCAGATGCCGCCCAGTGACGCCATGCACAGGAAGGCCGCCTGCCAGCCCCACACGTGCAGAATCAATGGCAACAGCATCGGTGTGAACATGGCGCCGACGTTGGTGCCGGCATTGAAGATGCCGGTGGCCACGGCGCGTTCGCCAGCCGGGAACCACAGCCGCGTGGTTTTCACACAGGCCGGGTAATTCGCGGCTTCGGTCAGGCCGAGGATGAAGCGGCAAACCATGAAGCCGACGGCCGATGTCGCCAACCCGTGAGCGCCGGTCGCCAGGCTCCAGAGCAGTACGGCGCAAAAGAACACGCGCTTGACGCCGACGCGGTCGATCAAGCGCCCTTGCAGGACGAAACCGATGGCGTAGCCGACCTGAAACCAGAAATTGATGTTGGCGTAGTCCATCGCCGTCCAGCTCATTTCCTTAGCCAGGATGGGTTGCATGACGCCCAGTGCGGCGCGGTCGATGTAGTTCAGGGTCGTGGCGAAAAACACCAGCGCGAGCATGCCCCAGCGGGTCTTGCCGACCGCCATGGCGCCGCGGATCTTGTCGCCGATTCCGGTTGGGGCAGGTGTCATGGAGGAACGCTCCATGGAAGAGCTTTGAGAAGGAGTCATGTGGGCCACCGATTATTTTTATGTGGTGTTTTGGGTCTGTTGTCACTGAGACCACTGCTCGTGACCGGACTCAATGTGCGGTTGATGGTGCGCAGTGAACAAAAAATCGTCAATTCGCCAACGGCCATTGTGTTCGATAATCGCACGCAAAACTAACTGGGTAGTACACTTTAAATTGCTGTGTGGAATTCCGCAGCCAATAATTCCTCTCATGAAAACGCAATCCCGTGGGAGCAAGGCTTGCCCGCGATGGCGCCATCGAGATCGCCATCGCGGGCAAGCCGTGCTCCTACGAAGAACATCAGCGTGAAGGCCTTCATCTTCACCACCGGGAGTCGAAACATGCAGCGTTCCATTGCCACCGTGTCCTTGAGCGGTACCTTGCCGGAGAAACTCGAAGCCATCGCCGCCGCCGGTTTCGACGGGGTGGAGATTTTCGAGAACGACCTTCTCTACTACGACGGCAGCCCGCGGGAAGTTAAGCAGATGTGCGCCGATCTCGGGATCGCCATCACGCTGTTTCAGCCCTTCCGGGATTTCGAAGGCTGCCGCCGCGACCGACTCTCACGCAATCTGGAACGGGCCGAGCGCAAGTTCGATCTGATGCAGGAGCTCGGCACCGACCTCGTGCTGGTCTGCAGCAACGCTTCGGCCGACGCCCTCGGTGATGAACGGATTCTCGTTGACGACATGCGCCTGCTGGCCGAACACGCCGCTGCGCGCGGCTTGCGAATCGGCTATGAAGCGTTGGCCTGGGGCCGGCATGTGAATACCTGGCAGCAGGTGTGGAACATCGTCCGCCAGGCGGATCATCCCAATCTCGGCGTGTTGCTGGACAGTTTCCACACGCTGTCGCTCAAGGGCGATCCGAGTGCCATCGCGGACATTCCCGGCGACAAGATCTTTTTCGTGCAGATGGCCGACGCGCCGATTCTGGCCATGGATGTGCTCGAGTGGAGCCGACACTTCCGCTGCTTCCCTGGCCAGGGCGAATTCGATCTGCCTGGGTTTCTCGCACCGATCATCAAAAGTGGCTACACCGGACCCTTGTCGCTGGAAATCTTCAACGACGGCTTCCGCGCTGCACCGCCACGGGCGAACGCGGCTGACGGTTTGCGTTCGCTGCTGTACCTCGAAGAAAAAACCCGCGAGCGACTGGCGCAGGAAGCCAAACCGACGATTAACCCCGAGATTCTGTTCGAGACACCCAGAGCCAGTGAATACAATGGCATTGAGTTTCTCGAGTTCGCCGTGGACGAAAGCCTCGGGGCAAAACTGTCTCACTGGCTGGAGCGGCTGGGCTTCGTCAAAGCCGGGCAACATCGTTCCAAGAGC
This sequence comes from Pseudomonas sp. TMB3-21, assembly GCF_054898145.1. NCBI lineage: Bacteria > Pseudomonadati > Pseudomonadota > Gammaproteobacteria > Pseudomonadales > Pseudomonadaceae > Pseudomonas > Pseudomonas sp. TMB3-21. The sequence goes on from NZ_CM142718.1 coordinate 2,407,443, forward strand.
GTGAGCCTGATGCGCCAGGGCGACATCAACCTGATCCTCAATTCCGAGCCGTATTCGTTTGCCCACAGTTTCTTCGAAGCGCATGGCCCATCGTTGTGCGCAACGGCGGTGCGGGTGACCGACAGCGTCAGCGCGCTGGCGCGGGCGGTGGCTTATAAGGGTCAGCCATATCGCGGACTGGTCGGCCCCAATGAACTGGAGTTGGCCGCTGTGCGTGCGCCGGATGGCAGCCTGATCTATCTGGTGGATCAGCACGCCGATGTCTACGGCACGGATTTCAATCTGCAGCCGGGCGCTACTGCTGGCGGCGGGCTGAAACGCATCGACCACATGGCCATGGCGCTGCCGGCCGACAGCCTCGACAGTTGGGTACTGTTCTACAAAAGTTTGCTGGATTTCGAAGCCGACGACGAAGTGGTCCTGCCCGACCCGTACGGCCTGGTGAAAAGTCGTGCACTGCGCAGCCGGGACAGTTCGATCCGCTTGCCGCTGAACATTTCCGAGAACCGCAATACCGCGATCTCACATGCGCTGTCGAGTTATCGCGGCTCTGGCGTGCATCACATCGCGTTCGATTGCGATGACATTTTTGCCGAAGTCAGCCGGGCCAAGGAAGCCGGTGTACCGCTGCTGGACATCCCGCTCAATTATTACGATGACCTCGCTGCGCGCTTCGACTTTGATGATGAATTTCTCAGCGAACTGGCTTACTTCAACGTGCTTTACGACCGCGATGCACAGGGCGGCGAATTGTTTCACGTGTACACCGAGCCGTTCGAAGGTCGTTTCTTTTTCGAAATCATCCAGCGCAAGAACGGTTACGCCGGCTACGGTGCGGCCAATGTTGCCGTGCGACTGGCGGCCATGGCCAAATCCCGCAGCGGTGCGGTCCGCCAGGCCAAGTTGTAGGTATTTCGTAACCATGAGTTGAAAGCGTGGCTGCGCGGCTTCCTTCACTGTGCAGTGCGGCCCATAATCGCCACCCTGTGCAGTGATGGCCGTGGCCCACAATGACGATAATTTCAGAACTTTCCGCAGCGCCCGAGGCTCCCATCGCCGAGCCTCGCAAGAGTCGCAAGAACAATCCGGAAAAGACCCGCGAGAACATCCTTCAGGAAGCCATTGTGGAGTTTGTGCAGCAGGGGCTTTCCGGCGCGCGCGTCGATGCGATCGCCGAGCGCATTCATACCTCAAAACGCATGATCTACTACTACTTCGGCAGTAAGGAGCAGTTGTACGTCGAGGTGCTGGAGAAACTCTACGGCGATATTCGCAACACCGAAAACCGCCTGCACCTGGCTGAACTGGCGCCGCTGGAAGCCATTCGGCGGTTGGTGGAGTTCACCTTCGATCACCACGATCGCAATGTCGACTTCGTGCGCATCGTCAGCATTGAAAACATCCACAACGCCGAATACGTAAAGCGTTCCGATGCGATCAAGGCGATGAACAACACGATTCTGGACTCACTGGGCGTGATCCTGCGTCGGGGTGTCGAGGCCGGACTGTTCCGCGCTGGGCTCGAGCCGCTGGACGTACATCTGCTGATCACCTCGTTCTGTTTTTATCGGGTGTCAAACCGCCACACACTGGGTGAGATTTTCCAGATCGATCTGCCCGATGAACAGATCAAGCAGCGTCATCGCGAGATGATTTGCGAGTCGGTGCTGCGTTACCTGAAGGCCTGAGTGCTCTGACGATAGCGATTTGAGGCGGCCATCGCCAGCGAGCCGGCTCCTACGGGGTCGGGATTTTATGCATTTCAGCCATTCATGTCCTGAAAATGCGCGAGCATCCGTTGCGCATTCGGCACCACGCCGCTGAACAATTCGAATGCCTTCACGGCTTGAAACACCGCCATGTTCCCCCCGTCCAGCGTCCGGCAACCCAACGCACGGGCGTTACGCAGCAGTTCGGTTTCCAGCGGGAAATAAACGATTTCGGCCACCCACAACTGCGCCCGCAGCAACGCCACAGGCACCGGCGTGCCCGGCAGTTTCTGCATGCCCATGGGCGTGGTATTGACCAGACCATCGGCCACGGCCATCGCGCCTGACAGGTCATGCCCTGCCACTGCGCGCGCTGGACCAAAATGTTGGTTGAGGTTGTCGGCAAGACTCTGCGCCCGGTTGCTGTCCACATCAAAAACGCTCAGCAGTTGTACGCCTTCGCTGAGCAACGCGTGGGCCACCGCCGCACCGGCACCGCCGGCGCCCATCTGGACGACATGCTCCACGGCAACGCCCGGCAAGCCGCGCCGCAAACCTTCAGCGAAACCCAGGCAGTCGGTGTTGTGGCCGATGCGTTTGCCATCCTTGAGTACCACGGTGTTCACGGCACCGATACCGCGCGCCTCTGGCGACAGTTCGTCGAGCAACGGGATGATCGTCTGTTTGCAGGGAAATGTAACGTTCAGGCCAGTGAAGCTCATGCGCTCGGCGGCCAGCAAAAGGTCGGGCAGGGCGGCGCTGTCCAGCTTCAATTGGTCGAGGTCGATCAGGCGATAGAGGTAACGCAAACCCTGCGCGTCGCCTTCGCGCTCGTGCAATGCCGGGGTGCGCGAGGCCTGTATGCCAGCGCCGATCAGCCCGGCCAGGATGGTTGTATTGCGATTCATGAGAGGTGCCTTTTCAGGCCGTTGAGCACCAGCACGATAAGGGTCATCGTGAATATCTCCGTTTATTGTTTTTGGGAACGGCTCGATTTCAGCCTGTGGAGATAAATTGTACTAGACGGTTAATTCGGTCAATCAATCCAACGCAGCGTCAAGCATTTGTGTGCGGTGATCGGACGCTACGGGCGATTCAACGCGGTATCTGTTCAACCAGGAAATCGATGAAAGCCCTCACCCGCAAGGGCATGTGACGACTTTGCGGATAGAGCAGCGTGAACGGTCGCGAGCGTCCGCCATAAGGCTTGAGAATTTCCACCAGCGAGCCATCGGCCAATTCCTTCTCAACGATAAAACGATACGTCTGGAACAACCCGGCGCCATGTTTCGCCAGCGTCACGCCACCCAGAACGTCGTCGGAGCAACTGAGATTGCCTTCGGCGAGAATCTCGCGCTGCTCGCTATTGTCGTTGAACAGCCAGGCAATCCGCCGACCACTACTGGGCAATTCGTACTGGATGCATTCGTGGTGCTTGAGGTCGTTCAGGGTCTGCGGCACACCGGCGCGCTTCAGGTAATCGGGACTGGCAATCATCACCAACGCGGCATCTTCGAGGTGTCGGGCGATCAGCCCGGAATCCGGAATCGCCCGCACGCGAATGGCGATGTCGTAGCCTTCGCCGACGAAATCGATGTTGCGGTTACTGATGTGCGACTCGACCTTGACCAGGGGGAAGCGCTCGCGAAACGCCGGCAACAACGGAAGGATCCGGTGATGGCCGTAGGTCGTCGGAATGCTGATGCGCAGCGTCCCTGAAGGCTCCTGCTGCTGCCCCATGATTTCGCGTTGCGCTTCGACCAGTTGCGCCAGCGCCTGACGACACTCTTCGTAATAACGCCGACCGCTGTCGGTCAGTTTCACGCTGCGGGTGGTGCGCGCAAACAGGCGCACGCCGAGGCGCTCCTCCATGCGCGAGACCGAGCGACTCACGGCCGCCGGCGTCACCCCGGCCACCAGCGCGGCAGCGGTAAAACTGCCGGCCTCGGCGGCCAGGCAGAACAGTTCGATGCTGCCGAGCTGAAGATCGTCGAAGGTTCGCTGCATGGATGATTGCGCCGGGGGATCGGATTCAAAGGTTTTGAAATGTGTTTATCAAATTAGCGGAAGGAATGCTTACCCTTTTTTCAGGCGCCCGCGCAAACCAGATAGCACTGTTTGAACACCCACAAAAAAGCCGTCGCAGTGACGGCTGTTTTGTTTCACTCAGTGGCAATCAACGCCGGGTCAACAACACCCCGGATTCCATGTGATGGGTCCATGGGAACTGGTCGAACATCGCGCAGCGCGTGATGCGGTGGGTGTCGTGCAGTTGGGCAATATTGGCAGCCAGGGTTTCCGGGTTGCAGGAAATGTACAGAATGTTATCGAAACGTCGCGTCAGTTCGCAGGTGTCCGGGTCCATGCCGGCGCGCGGCGGGTCGACGAAGACGCTGCCAAACTCATAGCTCTTGAGGTCGATGCCGTGCAGGCGGCGGAAGGGGCGCACTTCGTTCAGTGCTTCGGTCAGCTCTTCGGCCGACAAGCGCACCAGCGTCACGTTCTTCACAGCGTTTTCGCTGAGATTGCTCAGCGCCGCATTGACTGAAGTCTTGCTGATTTCAGTCGCCAGCACTTTGCGCACACGAGTGGCGAGGGGCAGGGTGAAGTTGCCGTTGCCGCAATACAGCTCCAGCAAATCATCGGTGCGATCGCCCAGTGCTTCGTACGCCCAATTGAGCATCTTCTGATTCACCGTGCCGTTGGGCTGGGTGAACGCGCCTTCCGGTTGGCGATAGCTGAAGGTGCGACCGCCGACTTCGAGCCGCTCGACCACATAGTCGTGGCCGATTACTTCGCGCTTGCCCTTGGAGCGACCGATGATGCTCACGTTCAGGTCCGCTGCGAGCTTTGAAGCAGCCGTGTGCCAATGCTCGTCAAGCGGGCGGTGATAGCACAGTGTGATCATCGCATCGCCGGCCAGCGTGGTTAGAAACTCCACTTGAAACAACTTGTGGCTCAATGCCGCGCTGGCCTGCCACGCCGCCTTCAACTGGGGCATCAGCTCGTTGATACGCAGGCTGGCGATCGGGAATTCTTCGATGAGGATCGGCGTACGTTTGTCTTCCTGGGAAAACATCGCGTAGTGGCGATCGCCGGCCTCGCGCCACAGGCGGAATTCGGCACGCAGGCGGAAGTTTTGCAGCGGCGAGTCAAAGACCACCGGCTCGGGTGCATCGAACGGCGCCAGCAGATCACGCAGGCGCGTGACCTTTTCTTCGAGCTGAACGGCGTAAGCCTGAGAATCAAAAGTCATGCGTTGAACCAACCCAGCTTGATCACAAACAGAATCGACAGAATCACCAGCGCCGGATTGAGCTCACGAGCGCGGCCGGACAGTAGCTTGATGGCGGTCCAGGCGATGAAACCGAAGGCGATGCCGTTGGCGATGGAATAAGTGAACGGCATGGCCAGCGCAGTGACCACGACCGGTGCCGCAACGGTGATGTCGTCCCAGTCTATTTCGGCCAGGCCGGAAGTCATCAACACCGCGACGAACAGCAACGCCGGCGCTGTGGCAAAGGCTGGAACGCTGGCCGCCAATGGCGAGAAGAACAACGCCAGCAGGAACAGAACCGCTACGACGATGGCGGTCAACCCCGTGCGGCCACCGGCGCTGACGCCGGCTGCGGATTCGATGTAGCTGGTGGTGGTCGATGTGCCCAGCAGCGAGCCGGCCATGGCCGCGGTGCTGTCGGCGATCAGGGCGCGGCCCATTTTCGGCATGTGACCGTCCTTGCCCATCAGCCCGGCGCGTTTGGCAACGCCGATCAAGGTGCCGGAGTTGTCGAACAGGTCGACGAACAGGAAGGCGAAAATCACGCTGACCAGACCGATGTCCAGCGCACCTTTGATGTCCAGTTGCAGGAAAGTCGGCGCGAGTGATGGCGGCATCGATACCACGCCGCCAAACGGCGTGACGCCCAGCGCAATGGAAGCGATGGTCACCACCAGAATGCCGATCAGCACGGCGCCGCGAATCTTCAACGCTTCCAGTGCAACGATCAGGGCAAAGCCCACGGTGGCGAGGATCGGCGCAGGTTGTTTCAGGTCACCGAGGCCGACCATGGTGGCGGGGTTGCTGACTACGATGCCGGCGTTGTGCAGGGCGATCAACGCGAGGAACAGGCCAATACCGGCGGCAATCGCCGAGCGCAGCGGCAACGGAATGCTGTTGATGATCCATTCGCGGATGCGAAAGATCGACAACAGAAAGAACAGCACCGCCGAGATGAACACCGCGCCCAGCGCCACTTGCCAGGTGTGGCCCATGTGCAACACGACGGTGTAGGTGAAAAAGGCGTTCAGACCCATGCCCGGCGCGAGGGCGATCGGGTAGTTGGCGATCAGGCCCATCACTGCGGAGCCGATGGCGGCTGCCAGGCACGTCGCAACGAACAACGCACCTTTGTCCATGCCGGTCTCGCCGAGGATGCTCGGGTTGACGAATAAAATGTAGGCCATGGCCAGGAAGGTCGTGACGCCCGCAAGAATCTCGGTGCGCACGTTGGTGTTGTGTGCCTTGAGTTGAAACAGCCTTTCCAGCATGTCTGCTCCCCGTGGCGCGCCCGGCGCCGTGAATGTATGGACTTCAACAGCAAAGCACAGGGCACTGATCGCGCCTGTTATTTTCTGTGGGTCGGAAAAAGCCGCGCATCATACCAGCAGCGTGGGGTTGTGGCTGCTGATGGCTGCGTTCGTCGTCGATGTTTTGCGTTAAAGCCAAACGCGCCATACTGCGTGCTGGTTTTCGGAACAGTGGGTCGTGCATGAAAAAGCGTCTGTTTGGCGGATTCGGTCTGTTGCTCGCCCTGTTGCTGAGCGCGCCAAGTGCGTCAGCGGCCTCGGCGGGCGCGTTGAGCCAGCTCAAGGTGCTCAAGGTCGAATCGCCGGCCTGCGGTTTTGAAGACATCACGCCCGGACAGGAACGCACGCGCTGCGATCACGGTGGGCCGAACATCAAGGTCTACGTGCTGGAGGTCGGCTATGGCCGCAAGGCGCATGTCGCCCTGGACGGTTTTGAAGTCAACGGCACGCGAACGCCGGTCTGCGCATTTGATAACGGCAACCTGACGGAATGCACGGCCGGCAAGAAAACTGTCGGTTATCTGTACGTTCTCGATCTGGCGGGCAAGCAGGAGGGCACTTTCACGTTCAGAAATACGTCGATCAACGCCCCCGGCAATACGATGTCGACGCAGCTTTACATCAAGTAACGGCTGGACCCGAACAAGGGTCTGGAAAGCTGACTACGCTCTAAAGATCATTCCGTGGACCTTCGCACATGACCTTTAGAGCTTTAATAACCCTCGCCGAGGGCATCGACGACCTGCAAACCGTGACCTTGATAGACGTGCTGCGCCGCGCACAAGTGGAAGTGGTGGTCGCCAGTATCGAGCGGCGGCGCATGCTGACCTGTGCCCGCGGCACCCGCTTGACTGCCGACGCGATGCTGGTGGATCTGCTCGCGCAACCGTTCGACCTGATTGTCCTGCCCGGCGGTGCCGTTGGCGCGCAGCATCTGGCGGCCCATCAACCTTTGCAGCAACTGATCAAGGATCAAGCGGCGGCCGGGCGCCTGTTCGCCGGCATTGCCGAAGCACCCGCGCTGGCGCTGCAAGCCTCTGGCGTGTTGCGTCAGCGCCGCATGACCTGTCTGCCGAGCACCAGTCATCAACTCTCAGGCTGCAATTTCGTCGACCAACCGGTGGTGGTCGATGGCAACTGCATCACCGCGCAAGGCTCCGGCGCAGCCCTGGAATTCGCCCTGACGCTGGTTGAGCAACTGTGTGGCAAGGCCACGCGGACGACGGTGGCGGCGGAGTTACCGGTCTAACGGCTTGGCCGCGAATGGCACGTTTGGCGCTTCATTAAGGTTTTATATCGCCTATCAATCCCCTTGAACGCTCACAAACCCCCGAAGTCGTACCCCTTATGACGGCGGTTTGCCAAAACGCCGCGAACATACGACCAACCGTGAGGTGTTTATGAGCGTGACCACTCCCGACGTGGCGCAACCGGCGTTCGTCCGCCACCCGCTGAAACTGACTTTGAATGGCCAGGAGCGTCAGCTTGAGGTCCTGCCCTGGACCACATTGCTCGACTTGCTGCGTGAGCAACTGGACCTGATCGGCACCAAGAAAGGCTGCGATCACGGCCAGTGCGGTGCCTGCACGGTGTTGCTCAACGGCAAGCGGGTGAACGCCTGCCTGACGCTGGCGGTGATGTGTGACGGAGCTGAATTGACCACGGTTGAAGGCTTGGCTGAAGGTGATCAACTGCATCCGATGCAACAGGCCTTCATCAAGCACGACGCCTTCCAGTGCGGTTATTGCACGCCGGGGCAAATTTGTTCTGCGGTCGGACTGGCCAATGAGGGGCGGGCGCAGACAACCGAGCAGATCAAGGAACTGATGAGCGGCAACCTGTGCCGCTGTGGTGCCTACAGCAATATTCGCGATGCCATCGAAGAGGCGCTTCCCGCCTGCCGTCAACGCGCCGGGCAAGGAGGTGAGCAATGAATCCCTTCCAGTACAGCAAACCGGATTCGGTGCAGAGCGCCGTTGATCTTGCCGGGCCCACGTCCCGTTTCATCGCCGGCGGGACCAACCTGCTGGATTTGATGAAGGAAAACATCGCTCGCCCGGAACACCTGATCGACATCACCAGTCTGCCGTTGCGTGACGTGACGGAGACGGACAGCGGTGGGGTGATGATCGGCGCCTTGGTGAGCAATGCCGATCTGGCCTGGCACCCGTTGATCGAGCAGCGCTACCCGTTGCTCTCTCAAGCGATCCTCGCCGGTGCTTCGCCGCAATTGCGCAACATGGCCAGCACCGGCGGCAACTTGCTGCAACGCACACGCTGCTATTACTTCTACGACGCGAACGTGCCCTGCAACAAGCGCGAACCGGGCAGCGGTTGCCCGGCGCGAGACGGGCTGAACCGGATTCACGCCATCCTCGGTGCGAGTGCGCAATGCGTTGCCACTCATCCGTCCGACATGTGTGTGGCGCTGGCCGCGCTGGGTGCAGTGGTTCATGTTCAGGGACCGGCCGGCGCGCGGACCATCGAGTTCGCCGACTTCCATCGTTTGCCCGGTGATTCGCCCGAACGCGATAACCAGTTGGCTGATGATGAGCTGATCACCGCCGTAGAACTGCCCGCTGCTGGCTTTGCCGCAAACAGTCATTACCTGAAGATTCGTGACCGGGCGTCTTACGCGTTCGCGCTGGTCTCGGTGGCCGCCGCGCTGGAGATCAGCGGATCGGTCATTGGTGAGGCGCGATTGGCACTGGGCGGCGTGGCGCACAAGCCGTGGCGCGACCTGGACGTGGAAAGGTGGCTGGTGGGTAAATCGGTCAGTGAAGAAACCTTCGCCGCCGCTGCCGACGCGTTGCTGCAAAACGCCGAACCGCTGGAACACAACGCTTTCAAAGTGAAACTGGCGCGCCGGGCCATCGTCCGCGCCCTGAGCGAAGCCGCGCTGGGAGGCCACGCCTGATGAATACCCTCACGAAACCTATGGGCCAGCCTCTTGACAGGGTCGACGGCCACTTGAAAGTAACCGGTCAGGCTCGCTATGCCGGTGAGTATCCCGAAGAAGGCCTGCTTCACGGCAGCGTGGTGTCGAGTTCCATCGCCAATGGGCGTGTTGTGAGCATTGATGCATCGCGGGCCCTGGCTCTGCCAGGCGTGATCGCCGTGATTGATCACACCAATCGGCCGAAAATCGCCAGTTACGATGAAAGCTACGACGACGCCGATTCGGCGGAAGGTTCGCCATTCCGTCCGTTGTACAACGACCGCGTGCTGTACAGCGGTCAACCGCTGGCGCTGGTGGTGGCTGACAATCTCGAACTGGCGCGCTACGCCGGCTCGTTGGTGAAGATCGAGTACGAAATCCAGCCCCATCAGACTGATCTGTTGACGCTGCAGGACGAAGCGCATCCGGCCCCTGCAGAATTGCCCGAACCTCGTGGGAATTTTCAGGCCGAGTTTGCCGGGGCGGCGTTGAGTCTCGACCTCAATTACAGCACGCCGATCGAGCACCACAATCCGATGGAACCGCATGCCAGTACGGTGTTGTTTCAAGCGGACGGCAGTTTGCATATTCACGACAAGACCCAAGGCCCGCAGAACTGTCAGTCTTACGTGCAGAAAGTCTTCGGTCTGGAGAAACAACAGGTCAGAATTTTCGCCGCCTATGTCGGTGGCGCGTTTGGCTCAGGTTTGCGTCCGCAATATCAACTGCCGCTGGCGGTGATGGCGGCGTTGCACCTGAAACGTTCGGTGCGTGTGACGCTGACGCGCCAGCAGATGTTTACGTTTGGCTATCGCCCTCGCACGCTGCAGCGCCTGCAATTGGGCGCTGCCGCCAATGGCCGCTTGCTCGCGGTCGGCCACACGGCCATCGGCCAGACGTCGCGTTTTGAAGATTTTACCGAACACGTGGTGGAGTGGAGCGGCATGCTCTACCACTGCGACAACGTGCAATTGACTTACAAACTGGTGCCCCTGGATGTCTTCACCCCCTTGGACATGCGCGCCCCGGGCGCGGCGCTGGGGTTGATCGGTCTGGAATGCGCTATGGACGAACTGGCCTGCGCCTTGGCGATCGACCCGGTGCAATTGCGCTTGGTCAATTATGCCGAACGCAATCAGAACGAAGACAAACCCTATTCCAGCAAAGAGCTGCGTGAGTGCTATGCGCAAGGCGCCAAGCGCTTCGGCTGGGATCAGCGTGACCCTGAACCGCGCAGTATGCGTCAGGGCCATCAACTGGTTGGCTGGGGCATGGCCGGCGGTGTTTGGGAGGCCATGCAACAAAAGGCCAGTGCCAAGGCCAGTCTTGATCAGAATGGTAAACTGACCGTCAGCAGCGCGACGACGGACATCGGCACCGGGACTTACACGGTGATGACGCAAATCGCCGCGCAGGCCTCAGGTGTTGCCGTGGAGAACGTCACTTTTGTCCTCGGCGATTCGTCGTTGCCGACGGCGCCATTGCAGGGTGGCTCGTTCACCGTGTCCTCGGTCGGTACGGCCGTGCAGCAGGCTTGCGAAGCGTTGAAGGAAAAGTTACTGGCGGTGGCGCGGCAAACCTCGCCGGCCTTCAGCGCTGTAACCTCGGAGCAAGCAGTGTTTGAAGACGGCATGCTGACGTTCGCAGACGCGCGCATCGCCCTGGCCGAGCTTGCCCGCAATAGCGGGGATGAGAAGGTCGAAGTGCAGGTCGATGCCGAGCCGGACAAGAAGCGCGATGCCTATGCAACGGCCACCCATTCGGCGGTGTTTGTCGAGGTGCTGGTGGATGAGCACCTGGGCACGGTGAAGGTCAACCGGGTGGTCAGCGCGATCGCGGCCGGTCGGGTGGTCAATCCGAAGATGGCGCGCAGCCAGATCCTCGGCGGTGTGGTCTGGGGCATTGGTATGGCACTGCACGAAGAAACGCAGACCGATCACACGCTGGGCCGCCACATGAACCACAGCCTGGCCGAGTACCACATCCCGGTGAACGCGGACATTGGCGACATCGATGTGCTGTTCGTCGAAGAACACGACGAAATCGTCAATGCCCTGGGCTCCAAAGGTGTTGGCGAAATCGGCATCGTCGGGGTGGCGGCAGCGGTGGCCAACGCGATCTATCACGCCACTGGTAAACGGGTGCGGGACTTCCCGATCACCCTGGACAAGCTGCTCTAGGCTTTCACTTCCTCAAGCGGCTCGTGCATGCGGTCGCGGTTGGCCAGGGTCGGGAACAATTTGATCCAGACCCCGGTGACCACCAGCGTGCCGATGCCGCCCATCACCACTGCCGGGACCGTGCCGAACCAGTGCGCGGTCACGCCCGATTCAAATTCGCCCAACTGATTGGAAGCGCCGATGAACAGACCGTTCACGGCGCTGACCCGGCCGCGCATTTCGTCCGGGGTTTCCAGTTGCACAAACGAGGCGCGGATCACCATGCTGATCATGTCGGCCGCACCCAACACCACCAGCACCGCCAGGGAAAACCAGAACGACGTTGACAGGCCGAAGGCGATTGTCGCGACGCCGAACACGCCTACGGCGGTAAACATTACGCGCCCGACCTGTCGATCCACCGAAAAACGCGCCAGCCACAGCGACATCAACAGCGCGCCAACGGCCGGCGCCGAGCGCAACAGGCCCAACCCCCATGGCCCGGTCAGCAGAATGTCCTTGGCGAACACCGGCAGCAGCGCCGTCGCGCCGCCGAGCAACACGGCAAACAGGTCAAGGGAAATCGCCCCGAGAATGTCCGGGCGGCTGCGGATGAAGCGGATGCCTGCGAGCAACGAATCCAGCGTCGCTTTGCCTTTGTTTAAAGGTGTTTGCCGCGCGGGCAGGTTGAGCATCAACAGGCAGGCAATCACGTAGAGGATCACCGTCGGGCCGTAAACCCACACGCTACCGAAGGCATAGAGCAAACCACCGAGTGCCGGGGCGACGATGGTTGCCGATTGCTGCGCCGATTGAGCGGCAGCGACAGCGCGAGGAAACAGCGCTTTGGGCACGATGCTCGGTAACAGGGCCTGCGTAGTCGGCATCTCGAAGGATCGCGCGGCGCCCAGCAGGAAGGCGAGGATGAAGATCATTTCACGCGTGACGTTATCGGTCGCGCTGCCGATCGCCAGCGACAGGGCGATCAAGGCTTGCAGCGACTGGCAGATGGCCGCGACCTTGCGCCGGTCGTAACGGTCCGCCACATGCCCGGTGTGCAGCATGAACAGAACACGCGGGGCAAATTCGACCAGCCCGACCAGGCCGAGGTCGAGCACGTTGCCGGTCAGTTGATAAAGGTTCCAGCCAATGGCGACCGTAAGCATTTGAAAGCCACTGGCGGTGAATACCCTGGCCAGCCAGAACGCAATAAATGGGCGGTGATGACGTAACAGCAACGGCGCTTGGCTGGGCATCGACGGTCAATCTGAATGAAGGAAAGGGCGACATTATCACCAACCTGTAACCAGAAGTTGCGAGCGCAGCGCATTTGATGACCAAACGCCGAAGGCAGCTGCTGCACAGTTCCATCCCCGTTGATGAGGCAACCTGTCACGCGGCAATAGACCACACCGTCCATCGTCGAAATTCGGACTACTCTTTCATCGTTGCTTGATCCAGATCAAAACCGCACCAGGATTTGATCCGGCGGCCAAATGGCCAGACTCCCTACGTTGTGATGTTGGTAAAAAAAGAACGAATTCGAATTCGCCACACTCCATATCCGTGGGGGCAGTGGGTGCAGGCCACAAGCCTTCAGCCGGTATTACCTGACAGAGGAAGACTTATGTTCGGTTTGGAGGCGCTCGATCTCGCCCGAATCCAGTTCGCGTTCACCATCTCGTTTCACATCCTGTTCCCGGCCATCACCATTGGTCTGGCGAGTTACCTGGCGGTGCTTGAGGGGCTGTGGCTGAAAACCAACAACAACACCTATCGCGATCTGTATCACTTCTGGTCGAAGATCTTTGCCGTCAACTTCGGCATGGGTGTGGTGTCCGGGTTGGTGATGGCGTATCAGTTCGGCACCAACTGGAGCCGCTTCTCGGACTTTGCCGGTGCCGTGACCGGGCCATTGTTGACGTACGAGGTGCTGACCGCTTTCTTCCTCGAAGCCGGTTTCCTCGGTGTCATGCTGTTCGGCTGGAACAAGGTGGGGCGCAACCTGCACTTCTTCTCCACCGTCATGGTCGCTGTGGGCACGCTGATTTCAACCTTCTGGATTCTCGCGTCCAACAGCTGGATGCAGACCCCGCAGGGCTTCGAGATCATCAATGGCCAGGTCATCCCGACCGACTGGTTTGCAGTGATCTTCAACCCGTCGTTCCCGTACCGCCTGGCACACATGGCGACTGCTGCGTTCGTGGCAACGGCATTCTTCGTCGGTTCCTCGGCGGCCTGGCACTTGCTGCGCGGTCGCGACAACCCGGCGATCCGCACCATGCTGTCGATGGCGATGTGGATGGCCTTACTCGTCGCGCCGATTCAAGCCGTGATCGGCGACTTCCATGGCCTCAACACGCTCAAGCATCAACCAGCGAAAATCGCGGCGATCGAAGGCCACTGGGAAAACCACGGCGACGAACCGACTCCGTTGATCCTGTTCGGCTGGCCTGACATGAAAGAAGAGCGGACCAAGTATGCCGTCGAAATTCCGTACCTCGGCAGCCTGATCCTGACCCACTCGCTGGACAAACAAGTGCCCGCGCTTAAAGACTTTCCGCCGGAAGACCGGCCAAATTCGACCATCGTATTCTGGTCCTTCCGGATCATGGTCGGCCTGGGCATGCTGATGATCTTCACCGGTCTGTGGAGCTTGTGGCTGCGCAAACGGGACGCTCTCTACACCTCGCGGCCCTTCCTTTATCTGGCCCTGTGGATGGGGCCGTCCGGGTTGATCGCAATTCTCGCTGGCTGGTTTACCACCGAAATCGGCCGTCAGCCGTGGGTGGTTTACGGGTTGATGCGCACGGCGGATGCATCGTCCGGGCATAGTTTCATGCAGATGAGCATCACCCTGATCATGTTTGTGGTGGTCTATTTCGCCCTGTTCGGCGCCGGTCTGAGCTACATGATGCGCCTGGTGCGCAAAGGCCCGGTCACCGATGAGGGCAAGGAAACCAACGACGGCGGCCCAGGCAAGAAGCGTACGCCGGCCCGTCCACTCTCGGCTGCCGATGAAGATAACGGCGAAGGCGACGTGCACGACCCTATCAGCCTGAACAAGGAGATTTGAATCATGGGTATCGATCTTCCGCTGATCTGGGCCGTTATTATTATCTTCGGCATCATGATGTACGTAGTCATGGACGGTTTTGACCTGGGCATCGGGATTCTTTTCCCGTTCGTTAAAGGCAAAACCGACCGCGACGTGATGATGAACACGGTGGCGCCGGTCTGGGACGGTAACGAAACCTGGCTGGTGCTGGGCGGCGCCGCGTTGTTCGGCGCGTTTCCGCTGGCATATTCGGTCGTGCTTTCGGCGTTGTACCTACCGCTGATTTTCATGCTGATGGGTTTGATCTTTCGCGGCGTAGCGTTCGAGTTCCGCTTCAAGGCGAAGGACGAAAAGCGCCACTTGTGGGACAAGGCATTCATCGGCGGATCGATTGCGGCGACGTTCTTTCAGGGTGTTGCGTTGGGCGCGTTCATCGACGGATTCGAGGTGGCCAACCGGCAATTCGTCGGCGGCTCGCTGGCTTGGCTGACGCCGTTCACACTGTTTTGCGGCGTGGCTTTAGTGGTTGCCTATGCCTTGCTGGGTTGCACCTGGTTGATCATGAAAACCGAAGGCAAATTGCAGAAGCAGATGCACGATATCGCCAGGCCTTTGGCGTTTGTGGTGCTGGCAGTCATCGGTATCGTCAGTATCTGGACGCCGCTGACGCACGCGGATATCGCCGCTCGCTGGTTCACCCTGCCAAATCTGTTCTGGTTCCTGCCGGTGCCAATTCTGGTTTTGGTGACGATGTATGGTCTGCTGCGCGCTGTGGCGCGCCATGCCAATTACACGCCGTTCCTCTTGACGTTGGTGCTGATCTTCCTCGGCTACAGCGGGCTCGGCATCAGCCTGTGGCCAAACATCATACCGCCGTCGATTTCAATCTGGGATGCTGCTGCGCCGCCGCAGAGTCAGGGTTTCATGCTGGTAGGTACACTGTTCATCATCCCGTTCATTCTGGGTTACACCTTCTGGAGCTACTACGTATTCCGCGGCAAGGTTACCCATGAAGATGGTTATCACTAGTCAGCCGTGCTTGCTCGCGATGGCGTCCTCGACGGCGCCAACGACCTTCGAAGAGGAATGAACGAGATGTCTAACAAACCTTCACTGCACGACATCCAGGAGGCCGAAAAAAAGCCGCTCTGGCAGCGGCTTGGATGGTTGGCGATGATCTGGACCGGCAGCGTGGTAGCGCTGTTCATCGTCGCCACTCTGATGCGTATGTTTATGAATGCTGCGGGCCTCAGCACGCCCTGAAACACTTCAACTGTTCCCATTCTGTGCCTTGTGGCGCAGTCCTCAAACCCTCCTGTGATGGAGGGTTTTTTTTCGCACCTGATTACTTGCGCGCTTTCAGAATCACGAATTTTGGCGTGGCGGCTACTTGTTCGACGCCACGGAACAACCGCGCCAGCTTGCTGTGGTAACCCAAGTGGCGATTGCCGACGATGTACAAGGCGCCGCCCACTACCAGCGCTTCGCGGGCTTGCTGGAACATGCGCCAAGCGAGGAAGTCGCCCACCACTTGCTGCTGATGAAATGGCGGGTTGCACAGTACGACGTCCAGCGACTGCGGTTCCTGCCCGGCCAGACCATCGCCGGCACGCACGGTCACTTCTCGATCACCCAACGCCGCCTGCCAGTTCTCGACAGCGGATTGCACTGCCATGAATGATTCATCGACCAGCGTGTAATGCGCTTCGGGGTTTTGCAGCGCGCTGGCGATGGCCAATACGCCATTGCCGCAACCGAGGTCGGCGACCCGCGCCGTGCCAAGGTTGACTGGCAGGTGCGGGAGAAAGGCCCGCGTGCCGATGTCCAGCCCTTCGCGACAAAACACGTTGGCATGGTTGATCAGTTCAATCGGCGGCGCGTCGAGCTTATAACGAGTGGGGTAGGGGGACGCAGCCGGTGCCTTTGCCTCAACGGTGGCAATCAACAGGCGGGCTTTTTTCACCGCCAGTGAAGCTTGCACCGGGCCAATGTAGCGCTCCAGCAAATCGCCTGCAGCCCGTGGCAAATGCTTGACCATCGCCGCAGCAATCACTTGGGCGCCGGGTGCCAGTTGGCCCTGGAGCCGTATCAACTGCTCCTCCAGCAACGCCAGGGTTTTCGGTACGCGAATCAGTACCCGATCGAACGGACCGACGATGGCTTCGCTGGCGGGTAGGTGCGGCACCGCGTCGAATGGCAATCCGTTGCGCAGCAGATTTTTTTCCAGTCCTTGCAAGGCCAGAATCGAGTCGCCACTGCTGGTCACCCGGACCTTGCCCGACAGGCTCACCGCCAATGCGCCGAAACTGTCGTTGAGCACCAGCACGCGCATGTCTGCGTTCGGATTTTGATCGGCCAGGTGACCGAGCAAGTACTCGTCTGCCGCGTCGAATGCCTGCAAAGGCTCGTTCTGCTGTTCAGGCTGGCGAATGAGGTCGAGCCGGGCGAAAGGTGTTTCGAGCAAAGGCATGAGGCGGGTAGCTCTGATAATCAACAGGGATCCCGCGGCCCTGAGGCGCTGTGGCGGGCGAGACCGTCCAGGTGAACTGCGTCGTGGAGTTCACGCCATCACTCAGGAGGGACCGCAAATGGTACGTTTTTTTCCATCGGATTGCCCGCAGGTTTTTACCGGTCAGCGGATCGAAGCTTCACTCAAGTGGCCGGCCTTCATCGCCACAATGATTGCCGAGATCTTGTTTTTGGCGCCGAGTTTTTCGATCGCACTCTGGGTATGAAAATGAATGGTGCGCGGGCTCAGGTGAAGAATCCGGGCGCTCTCTTCGGCAGTTTTGCCAGTCGCCGCTAGGTTCAAAACGTCTATCTCACGCGCCGAAAGACGCGGCAGAGCCTGTTTGACACAGTGTTTGGGCAGCGATTGTTCCACCAGTACGTGCAGATGCCGCGCCATGAATACGGAAAATCCGAGATTCTCATAAAGCTCGAGAGCTGTGATCGGGCAATGGCTGCGTGCAAGACTCAAGATGCTGCACAAGCCCTTTTCTTCATCATGCAATGCTTGCGACCAACCGTGTTGCAGGCCGTGCATTTTCAATGCATCCCACAAAATCGGGCTGTCTGAAAACATGTCTTCGGTCCACAGGATGGGCATCATTGAGTGATTGCAATGCGCTACTACCGGATCAATGTTGCGCATTTTGTTTCGGTCATACTCGCGGTTCCAACTGGTCGGATAATTATTGAATTTAACTGTCTTTGGTTGATGATCTCTGGAGGGATAAGTTGTTGAAAATCCGAAGTAATTGAAGCCAATATTTTTGGCAAAGCACACCGCACTCCGATAAGCGGAATCAATTTCGGTCGTACTTGAAAACTGTTTCAGTTGTGATTCTTTCCATTGTTCCATCATCCGTCTCCATAACCTTTGGTCAGCTTGCAGGTTCCTGGATCCAATGCCAGGAGTGGCTGAGTGTAGGACTCTTCCTACGCAACGGTGATGAATTTCAGTAAATTTTCGTAATTGAAATTTAAATATGTGTTCTATAACCCTCGCCCATACATCTATCAATTTCTTTGAATGATGAGGCTAATATTTATTTATTAGGAAAGACTTTGAGTGGATCATTGAAAAGCTAATCACGGGCCGGATCATTTGTACAAGTTCAACAGGAAAATAGTACAACTATTAAAGACATTACAAACAACCGGTGTTTAGCCGGGCGGGTTTGCGGGACACTGTACTTCTTCAATCAAAGGAGCGCCCCATGACTGCCAGCGTCGAGAAATTCACTCGCCAGACATTGACCGACGTTCAACCGTTGACGCCTGCCCTGTTTACCCTGCGCACCACTCGCGATCCCGGTTTTCGTTTTCGTGCAGGGCAGTTTGCCCGACTGGGAATTACCAAACCTGACGGCAGCACTGTCTGGCGCGCCTATTCCATGGTGTCCTCACCCTATGACGAGTTTCTCGAATTTTTTTCCATTGTAGTCCCCGGGGGAGAGTTCACCAGTGAACTGCATCGGCTCGGGGTTGGCGATATATTGCTGGTTGATCGCCAGGCCTTCGGTTACCTGACGCTGGACCGTTTTGCCGATGGCCGCGATCTCTGGTTATTGTCGACCGGAACAGGCGTAGCGCCGTTTCTGTCGATTTTGCAGGACTTTGAAGTCTGGGAGAAATTTGAGCGCATCATCCTTGTTTACAGCGTGCGCGAGGGACGAGAATTGGCTTACCAGGAACTTGTCGCCGGGCTGGCAGAACGTGACTACCTGGCCGAGCACGCGCACAAGCTGCAATTCATCGCGACGGTCACCCGCGAAGTGTGGCCGCAAACCCTGAATGGCCGTATTACATCGCTGATCGAAAATGGCGAGCTGGAGCGCGTTGCCGGCGTGCCCCTCACGCCAGAACACTCACGCGTCATGTTGTGCGGTAACCCGCAAATGATTGATGACACACGAAAGATGCTCAAACAGCGAGGCCTGAATCTGAGCCTGAGTCGCCGGCCGGGGCAGGTCGCCGTAGAAACTTACTGGTAGAAAAAAGGCGCCTGGGTAGGCGCCTGTTTTCTAGAAATTCATTACAGCTGTGGTGGCTGATTATTTTGTGCCTTCAACAGATCGCGAATCTCGCCCAGCAGCAGTTCTTCCTTGGTTGGCACCGGTGGCAAGGTTGGCGCGACGGCTTCTTCGCGCTTTAGACGATTGATACCTTTCACGCCCATGAAAATCGCGAACGCGACGATGATGAAGTCAATGGTTGTCTGAATGAACTTGCCGTAGGCCAATACCACCGCGGGCGCATCGCCCGAGGCTGCCTTGAGCGTAATCGCCAGATCGCTGAAGTCCACTCCACCGATCAGCAGGCCGAGAGGTGGCATGACCACATCACCGACAAATGAGGAAACTATCTTGCCAAACGCGGCGCCGATGATGATACCGACGGCCATGTCGACCACGTTGCCTTTGACCGCGAAGGCCTTGAACTCGCTTATCACGCCCATAAGGTTATTCCCTGTTACAGATGAGTTTGGTAAGGCAGTGTAAATCAGCAAAACAGGTCTTGCCCGAAACAACTGCTCACATCGTTAGCTAGCAGTCGACCGGAGCAGCGCTGAAAAGTTTATCCGGTGGCGGCAATCCGGCGAACGCGTCCCGGGCCGTCTGCCGAGTGCGCTGCACCGATGCCGGTCAGCTGAGCTATCATCGCGCTTTTGCCGGGAGTTCAGATGGCCAAGGCCAAACGCATGTACGGCTGCACCGAGTGCGGTTCGACTTTTCCCAAGTGGGCGGGCCAGTGCGGCGAGTGCGGGGCTTGGAACACGCTGACCGAGACCATGATCGAAAGCGGTGCCCCCGCATCCCCGAGCGGACGCACCGGCTGGACCGGTCAACAGGCGCAAATCAAGACGCTCGCTGAAGTGAGCGTCGAAGAAATCCCGCGGTTTTCCACGGCATCCAGCGAGCTTGATCGCGTGCTTGGCGGCGGCCTGGTGGACGGCTCGGTGGTGTTGATTGGCGGTGATCCGGGCATCGGCAAGTCAACCATACTCTTGCAAACCTTGTGCAACCTGGCCAAGAGCATGCCGGCGCTTTACGTCACCGGCGAAGAATCCCAACAGCAAGTGGCCATGCGCGCCCGACGTCTCGGGCTGCCGCAGGACCAACTGCGCGTCATGACCGAAACCTGCATCGAAACCATCATCGCCACGGCCCGTGTCGAAAAGCCCAAGGTCATGGTCATCGATTCGATCCAGACGATCTTTACCGAACAACTGCAATCGGCGCCGGGCGGCGTGTCCCAGGTTCGGGAGAGCGCGGCGCTGCTGGTGCGTTACGCCAAGCAGAGCGGCACGGCCATCTTCCTGGTCGGCCACGTGACTAAAGAAGGCGCATTGGCCGGGCCGCGAGTGTTGGAGCACATGGTCGACACGGTGCTGTATTTCGAAGGCGAGTCCGATGGGCGTTTGCGGCTACTGAGGGCGGTGAAGAACCGGTTCGGTGCGGTCAACGAATTGGGCGTGTTCGGTATGACCGACAAGGGCTTGAAAGAAGTGTCCAACCCCTCGGCGATTTTTCTGACACGGGCGCAGGAAGAAGTGCCGGGTAGTGTGGTCATGGCGACGTGGGAAGGCACGCGGCCGATGCTGGTGGAAGTTCAGGCACTGGTCGATGACAGTCATTTGGCCAATCCGCGCCGGGTCACGCTGGGGCTGGACCAGAATCGCCTGGCGATGCTGCTGGCGGTGCTGCACCGTCACGGCGGCATTCCGACTCACGATCAGGACGTGTTTCTCAACGTGGTCGGTGGTGTGAAGGTATTGGAAACGGCGTCGGACCTGGCGCTGATGGCGGCGGTCATGTCCAGTTTGCGTAACCGGCCGTTGCCACATGATTTGCTGGTGTTCGGTGAGGTCGGGTTGTCCGGCGAGGTGCGCCCGGTGCCGAGCGGTCAGGAGCGTCTGAAAGAAGCCGCCAAGCACGGCTTCAAGCGGGCCATCGTGCCCAAGGGCAATGCGCCGAAGGAAGCGCCGCCGGGTTTGCAGATTATTGCGGTGACGCGTCTGGAACAGGCGCTGGATGCGCTGTTCGAATAAACGCTGCAACTGAATCGAACCCTGTGGGAGCGAGCCTGCTCGCGAAAGCGGTTGGACTGACACATTTGGCTTGAAGGTGCCGGCGCCATCGCGAGCAGGCTCACTCCCACAGTAGACGGCGGTGTTGGTCACACTTCTATCAAGGCGCCCAACTCGCGCTCCAGCTCTTCGGGATCTCCGAGGTTGAACTCTATAAGGCGCCGTAGAAGCTCAATGGACTCCAGACTGATGTGACGGCAGACAAAACCCAGTTGCCCGTTGTCGTCATGGGTCAGGTGCACCTCCATTTTTATGTCGACGTCTTTGCTCAGATGAATGTCGACAAAAAAATCATTCTCCGGATCGCCCTCCCAAGGTTCAGGCTTTTTGATGAGCAAACCCTTCAGCGACAAATCGATCAGTCGCACAGGCCAGGTCTGCTCCCCCTGAATCAACTCGGTTCGGGCATCGAACGCGATACGTTTGAAGCGGCGTCGATCGGCAGGTTGTTCGCTCATGGCGCAATCCTCAAGGTGTGCACTGACTATAGACCTGCATCACCGACAACTGCCAGCACCACCCGGACATGCGCCTAACGTCTGACTATGGCCTTTATCGTCAGGCGAGCTAAACTCGGGATGGCTGTCTTTCTTGTCCACTCTGGCTGGAATCCTAAAATGAAAAATAATAATAGCCTGGTACGCCATTTACCCTGGCTGCTGCTGGCAATCGTGGGAGCGTGCGCCCTGGGCGTAGTGGCGTTGCGTCGGGGCGAGGCGATCAACGCCTTGTGGATTGTGGTCGCTGCGGTGGCCATTTATCTGGTGGCGTATCGTTACTACAGTCTGTTTATCGCCAACAACGTGATGCAACTCGATTCACGTCGGGCAACTCCCGCCGTGCTCAACAATGACGGCCTGGACTATGTCCCGACCAACAAACACATTCTGTTCGGTCACCACTTCGCCGCCATCGCAGGCGCCGGGCCTTTGGTCGGGCCGGTGCTGGCAGCGCAAATGGGCTATTTGCCCGGCACGCTCTGGCTGATCGCCGGCGTGGTGCTGGCCGGTGCGGTACAGGATTTCATGATCCTGTTCCTCTCTACGCGCCGCAACGGCCGTTCGCTGGGCGACATGGTCCGTGAAGAAATGGGCCGTATTCCCGGCACCATCGCGCTGTTCGGCTGCTTCCTGATCATGATTATCATCCTCGCGGTGCTGGCGCTGATCGTGGTGAAAGCGCTGGCGGAAAGCCCGTGGGGCATCTTCACCGTGATGGCGACGATCCCGATTGCCATGTTCATGGGCATTTACATGCGCTACATCCGCCCGGGCCGCATCGGTGAGATCTCCATCGTTGGCGTGCTGCTGCTGTTGGGTTCGATCTGGCTGGGCGGGCAGATTGCCGCCGATCCGGTGTGGGCCAAAGCGTTCACCTTCACGGGCGTGCAGATTACCTGGATGCTGGTCGGCTACGGTTTCGTGGCGGCCTCGTTGCCGGTTTGGCTGATTCTGGCACCGCGCGACTACCTGTCGACTTTCCTCAAAATCGGCACGATCATCGCTCTGGCGATCGGCATTCTGGTGACCATGCCCGAGCTGAAAATGCCGGCAGTGACGCAGTTCATCGACGGTACCGGGCCGGTGTGGAAGGGCGGTCTGTTCCCGTTCCTGTTCATCACCATCGCCTGTGGCGCGGTTTCCGGCTTCCATGCGCTGATCTCCTCCGGCACTACGCCCAAACTGCTGGATAACGAGGTCAATGCCCGTTACATCGGCTACGGCGGCATGCTGATGGAATCTTTCGTTGCAATCATGGCGATGGTGGCCGCATCGGTGATTGAACCGGGCGTGTACTTCGCCATGAACAGCCCGGCCGCAGTGGTGGGCAGTGATGTGGTCTCGGTGGCGCAGACGGTCAGCAGTTGGGGCTTTGCGATCACCCCGGAAGCGCTGGAAGCGGTGGCCAAGGACATCGGTGAAACCACCATCCTGGCCCGTGCCGGTGGTGCGCCGACCCTGGCGGTCGGTATTGCGCAGATTCTGCACAGTGTCCTGCCGGGTGAAAACACCATGGCGTTCTGGTACCACTTTGCGATTCTGTTCGAAGCGCTGTTCATTCTGACGGCCGTCGACGCCGGTACCCGGGCCGGCCGTTTCATGCTGCAGGACCTGCTCGGTTCTTTCGTGCCTGCACTGAAACGCACCGAATCCTGGACCGCCAACCTGATCGCCACCGCCGGTTGTGTGACGATGTGGGGCTGGTTGTTGTATCAGGGCGTGATCGATCCGTTGGGTGGCATCAATACCTTGTGGCCGTTGTTCGGCATCTCCAACCAGATGCTGGCCGGTATCGCACTGATGCTCGCGACGGTTGTATTGATCAAAATGAAGCGTCAGCGCTACATCTGGGTGACCATGCTGCCCGCCGTGTGGTTGCTGATCTGCACCACTACTGCAGGCTTCATCAAGTTGTTCGACGCCAATCCGGCGATCGGCTTCCTGTCGCTGGCGAAAAAATACAGTGATGCGCTGGCCAATGGTCAGATCCTGGCTCCGGCCAAGAACATCGATCAGATGCAGCACGTGATCTTCAACGCCTACACCAATGCCACGCTGACGGCGCTGTTCCTGTTCGTGGTCTTCAGCATCCTGTTCTTTGCCCTCAAAGTCGGCATCGCCGCCTGGGGTACCAAGGAACGTACGGATAAAGAAGCGCCATTTCAGGCGCTGCCGGATGCGTAAGCGAGGAATGCAGCATGTTCAATGACCTGAGTCGCCTCGGTAAATACCTCGGTCAGGCCGCACGCCTGATGGTCGGCATGCCCGACTACGACAATTACGTCGAGCACATGCAAACCAACCACCCGGACAAACCGGTGATGAGCTACGAGATGTTCTTCCGCGAACGCCAGGAAGCACGTTACGGTGGCAAGGGTGGGCCGAAATGCTGTTGATCCGGTTTCCGGGTTAACAGCAATCCCTGTGGGAGCTAGCCTGCTCGCGATAGCGGCTGAACATTCAACATCACTGTTGATTGACAGTCCGCCATCGCCAGCAGGCTGGCTCCCACATTTGTTTTGTGTTGATACTTAAATTTTTTAAGCCAGGAGATCCAGCTTTGTCCTCTCCCATCCCGGTCACGATCCTCAGCGGTTTCCTCGGCGCTGGTAAAACGACGCTGCTGCGGCACCTGCTGAAAGCCGAGCACGGCCTGAAAATCGCCGTGATCGAAAATGAATTCAGCGACGCCGGCATTGATACCCAACTTTTGGGCGACGAGCCGGTGCAGGTAATGACGCTGTCCAACGGCTGCGTCTGCTGCACCATCCACACCGACTTGACCAAGGCGTTGTACCTGTTGCTGGAGCGCCTCGACAGCGGCGAAATCGCCTTCGACCGGTTGGTGATCGAGTGCACCGGCCTTGCCGACCCGGCGCCGGTGGCCCAGACATTTTTCATTGATGAAGAGCTGCGCGAGCGCTACATCCTCGACGGCATCATCACCTTGGTCGACGCGGCCCACGCCGACGTTCACCTGACCCAGACCATCGCCCAGGCGCAGATCGGTTTCGCCGACCGCTTGCTGGTGAGCAAACGTGATCTGGTCGATGAGCCAACCTTTACCGCGTTGAGTGAGCGCCTGGCCCGCATCAACCGGCGCGCACCCATTCACACCGTCGATCATGGCAACATCGATCTGGCGCAAATGCTCGATGTGCGCGGGTTCAACCTGAATGCCGACCTGGGCGGCGGCATGAGCCTGCGTCCGGTCAGCACTGCGCCTTCCATCGACCGCATCTCCAGCCTGGTGTTGCGCACCGATAAGCCGCTGGATATCGACAAGCTCAGCGAGTTCATGAATGAACTGCTGGAAGAACATGGCAAGCAATTGCTGCGCTACAAGGGCGTTTTGAGCATCGCCGGCGAGCCACGGCGGATGGTGTTCCAAGGCGTGCTGAAACTTTACGGTTTCGACTGGGATACCGAATGGGCCGACGACGAAACGCGCGAAAGCGTGATCGTGTTCATTGCCGATGATCTGCCGGAAGAGAAGATTCGCGAAGGGTTTGCGCGGGTGGCGTCGGATTAATCAAGATCACCTGGTTGGCTTCGGGCCGGCCGGGTATTTCCATAAACGTGTTAGTTGGCTGAGGGAACAAATCTGTATTCATGTTTGGTGAAGCACTCCCTTCGGATTACCTTGTTTTTAACGGTTCCTAATGCACTTGTGTTGCAAGGTTTGTGATGGCGCCTAGTTGCCTGTGTGATCTCACATTTTGTTTTATTTGATAAGCGGATTAGATCAGCAAGTGGTGGTACTTTTTGTGCGTGCCAACAAAGGCATCTAAAGAAATTATCAGGAGAACGACATGCAAGAGCAAATCATGGATCTGTCCGGAGAGTTGGATGCCGAATTTGAAGCTTATGTAAGTTCCGCAAGCGCGGATATGGAAAGCGGTGCCGCTATTTGTACCGTGGTTTCGTCCGGCACTCTGCAGTGCACCGTGCTCGGCTGCTGCTGATCTCCAGTCCTCCCATAATGCAGGGCGGACATACGTCCGCTCTGTTCATCAGGAACGGCCGCCGATGTTGAACGATGTTCTGACTTTCGATGAGCGCAAAACCAGGTTCGTAGCAACCGATCATGAGGAGATGCGCAGGTGCATGGATCTTCTGCACAAAAATGATAAAGCTGTTATAAAATATTTTCATATAGGTCGGAAAGACCTCTTGAACGAACTTAGACAGTCGCCTTCGTTAGTTGACAACGCAATTACAGAATCCATCGCTGCACTTCAGAAAAAAATCGACATAATTCTTTCACTGCCCCCCGAAGAGGAGGGTCAAGAGGCGTTTGGTCTTTTTTACGCTCACTGGTACGGCTATTTCAAACACGTTTTTTTCTCGCACGAGAAATACCTGTCGACTTGTTGCTGGATTGAACTAGAGCCAGTTTTAGTCAGTGTTCGGCCTTATGTAGTCAAGGTGGTCAAAAGCCTATCTGAAAAGTCGCTGATCCATCGTTTAAACAGTCAGATCGCAGAGGGAGCTGATCTGGATCTGGTGGCCTTTAACAAGTCTCTCTCAGGCAAGGCGCTAGAGACTTTTCTGACTTCCTATCCGGTGCTCACACGGCTGTTGCTGGAGCAAATCGAAGACACCGTGAATTATCTCTACAAAGTGATTACTCACTTCGGCCAAGACATTGATCGACTTCAAAGTGCTTTCGGTACTGCCTCCTGGCAGGTCAGTTCGATCACCCTTGGCTTGGGTGATTCCCACGCCAACGGCGAAACCGTGTGTTGCCTCACCATCGGTGACTGCTCGCTAATCTATAAACCGCGAAGCAATCGGGAGGCACTGTTTTATACAGCCCTTCTCGATCTGCTTCATGAGCAGTCCGGCAAAGACTGCTTTTCGGTTTACGCACCGATCATGGTGTCAGTGGATAATCATTGCTGGATCGAGAAATTAGAAAATCTCCCATGCAAGACCGAGAGTGACTTGGCGCTTTTCTTTCAGCGCCTTGGCGCCCAAGTGGCGGTAATTCATGCCTTGAACGGCATCGACTTTCATTACGAAAACATTATTGCCTGCGGCAGCAGCCCGGTGATGGTCGATCTGGAATGCCTGTTCACCGCGGCCATGACCGATTTGAGGGTAAACCTGTCTCCGGGCAGAGCCCTGTTCAAAGCTTTGAAACTCAATAGCCTGTCAGTGTATTCCAGCGGCTTTGTACGTAATTCTCCCAGCGCCACTAATGATTTCAGCGGTTTGAGCAGGCAGCAGCAGTTTGTTTCGAAAGAAACCCGGCTGGTTTGCGAGCAGGGCTACTATCGGGTAAAGAAAGTCGTCGTCGACAGCCTGCCGACTATTCGTCACCTTCCGGTTTTCCAGAAACGGACGCACTCCGTCGCCGAGTACAAAGACGTTTTTTTACTCGCTTTCGATCAAGCTTACGACGAAGTCATGAAAAGCCGCATCTCGGTGGTTGAGCTGCTTGAACAGCATGCTGCCGTGTTGAAAACCCGAGTGCTGTTCAAAAATACCCAGCGGTATGCCGATTTCCTCGGGATGATGGTTCATCCGCGCTTCACACAGTGCAAGTTTCGCCACGAAATGCTTCTGGCGACGTTATGGTCTGATCTGAGCGAATCCCTCAGCGACGTCGGCATACCCGAGCATGAAATCAAAGATTTGGAGAGGGCGAATATTCCCTGTTTCATGCTCCCTCTGCTGTCCACCCTGTTGGTCGATGCCCACGGTGCCGATGTCGCCTCTCTGGCCATCGAGCGACCGTTCGACAGTTGCCGGCGCAAGCTGGAAAGTCTCAGCTCTAAAGACAAAGCATTTCAAAAGCACATATTGCTTACGTGTCTGTTTCCTGTGGGCACTGGAGCTCTGCCTCTTAACCGGGAACACCGTATCGAGGCATTGCCGGAGTTGAATCACGAGCAATACGTCGAACACGCGATCAGCATTGCCCAGGTCATCGAACGCTGGCGGATAGAGGGTGAGGAAGGGGATGTCGGCTGGACGTTCATGGACATCCATCCGCAGACTCGCCATTACCTCCTGTCGCCCATGGGGTGCGGTTTGTATAACGGGATGGGCGGGCTGGCAATTTTCTATCTCAGCCTGTACCGGGTCAGCGGCGAGGCGGACTATCTCGACCAGAGTGAGCGTATTCTTTGCGGTATCAGCAAGTCTCACGGCCATTTTGCAGATGAGCTCACCGTTAGCGCCTATTACGGACTAGCCTCCTACCTGTACGTTCTGGTCAATTATCAGTTGATGACCGGTCGCCAGACTTACCGGGCAACCGTAGAGGGGCTGTTGCACCGGTTGAGTGACTTGCCGCACGAGGGCAATGAATTCGACATCATTCATGGTTGGTGCGGGGCCGTTGTTGTGCTGGTGAATCTCTATCAGCTTGAACAGCGCGATTCGTTGCTTCGGTTGATCGAGAAATTCTCACAGTCAATACAGTCGGCGCTGGTACTGGAAAACGGCACACTGTTGCTAAAGGCTACCGGAAAGCCATTATGGACCGGTTTGTCCCATGGCATTTCCGGGGTGCTGCACGCGTATGGCAAAGTCTGGGAGGTAACGAAAGACGCAAGGCTGGTTGAGTTGATCACGCAATGCTTGCAGGCCGAAAACCGAATCATGGCTGACGGTTTCTGGCTTGATTTGCGTGAAGCTGCAAAATCTTCCCGCACCGTGAAATGGTGCCATGGAGACGGCGGCATCCTCATCAACCGAATCTGGTTGCTACACGCTCTGGGCGACACACTGGACGCCGATACCAAAAGCATCCTCGAACAAGATGCCGCCCGTTGCGAACGGCATCTGTGGGAGCATGGCCTCGGTTCCGGTTTCAGTTTGTGTCACGGTGATTTCGGCAACCTTATGTGCTTGCTCAGGCTATATCGCACGACCGGCAATGCTCAGGGCATCGTCAAGGTGCGGCGGTCATTGTCTGGCGTTGCGGCGAATTTCTTCAGCGAAGATTTTCTGGATGAACAAACGGTTCCCGATTTGGGCCTGATGCTTGGAATTTCGGGGGGCGGGCAGGCGCTGCTACATGCCGTGGACGCCGGATTGCCCGACGTGTTATCGCTGGATTTCGCAACGCCGACCAATGGCTGAGCTGAAAGCGCCAGGCAAAAAAAACCGGCCATTTCTGGCCGGTTTTTTTATGACGCGGTTTAGCGTCGCAATTAAGCGCCGTATACCGGCATCTTCTTGCAGATGGCCTTGACCTTCTCACGAACGGCGTCGATCACCGCTTCGTTGTTCAGGTCAGCCAGGATGTCGCAGATCCAGCCGGCCAGTTCCTTGCACTCTGCTTCCTTGAAGCCGCGAGTGGTCACGGCCGGGGTGCCGAAGCGCAGCCCGGACGTGACGAACGGGGAGCGTGGATCGTTTGGCACGGAGTTCTTGTTCACGGTGATAAAGGCTTTGCCCAGAGCGGCGTCAGCGTCCTTACCGGAAATGTCCTGCTTGATCAGCGAGAGCAGGAACAGGTGGTTTTCCGTACCGCCGGACACCACGTCAAAACCGCGCTCGATGAACACGCCGGCCATGGCCTTGGCGTTCTTCACCACTTGCTGCTGGTAGGCCTTGAAGTCAGGCTGCAGCGCTTCCTTGAAGCAGATCGCCTTGGCAGCGATCACGTGCTCCAGCGGGCCACCCTGGGCGCCTGGGAAAACGGCGGAGTTGAGTTTTTTCTCGATGTCGGCGTTGGCACGCGCCAGGATCAGGCCGCCACGTGGACCGCGCAGGGTCTTGTGCGTGGTGGTGGTCACGACGTCAGCGAATGGCACCGGGTTCGGGTAGACGCCAGCGGCGACCAGGCCGGCCACGTGGGCCATGTCGACGAACAGGTAAGCGCCGACCTTGTCAGCGATTTCGCGGAAGCGCGGGAAGTCGAGGATCTGCGAGTAGGCAGAGAAACCGGCCACGATCATTTTCGGCTTGTGCTCGACCGCCAGGCGCTCGACTTCGTCGTAGTCGATCAGGCCGTTGATGTCGATGCCGTATTGAACGGCGTTGTACAGCTTGCCGGAAGAGGAAACACTGGCGCCGTGGGTCAGGTGACCACCATGGGCCAGGCTCATGCCGAGGATGGTGTCGCCGCCTTGCAACAGGGCCAGGTACACCGCGCTGTTGGCTTGCGAACCGGCGTGCGGCTGAACGTTGGCGTAATCTGCGCCGAACAGTTCTTTGGCGCGGTCAATGGCCAGTTGCTCGACGATATCGACGAACTCGCAACCGCCGTAGTAACGCTTGCCCGGGTAGCCTTCGGCGTACTTGTTGGTCAGTACCGAGCCTTGAGCTTCCATCACCGCAGGGCTGGTGTAGTTTTCCGAAGCGATCAGCTCAATGTGCTCTTCCTGGCGCTGAGCTTCTTGCTCCATGGCGGCAAAGAGATCGGCGTCGTACTTGGCAATAGTCAAATCACGGCTGAACATGGCGGTCCTCAAGGATCGGGGCAGAAAAGGGGGGCATTCTAACCCAACCGCTTTTGGATGGCATATGAAAGGAATTCAGCTGCAAGCTGAAAGCTACAAGCGGCAAGCTAAAAGCGACAGATGACCGGCTTCAGCTTGAAGCTTGCAGCTTGCAGCTACTCTTCATGTTTGATTGATTGAAGCTGACAGCTTCAATCATTCAAACACGAAGAGCGCATCATTACAGAACTGCGCCTCGAACCTGGCTGCCGGCATCGGCCGTCCGAACAGGTAACCCTGAACCTCATCACAGCCATGTTCACGCAGGAATTCGAGCTGCTCATGGGTTTCCACGCCCTCGGCGATCACTGCCAGGTTCAGGCTGTGCGCCATGGCGATGATCGCCCGGGCGATCTGCGCATCCTGCTCGCCGGACGGCAGGCCATCGACGAATGTCCGGTCGATTTTCAGCACATCGATCGGGAACTGCTTGAGGTAGTTGAGCGATGAGTAGCCGGTGCCAAAGTCGTCGACCGCAATGCTCAGCCCGAGATTTTTCAAACCGTCGAGAATCTGCATCGCCTCGTTGACTTCGCGCATCAGGATACTTTCGGTCAGTTCAAGCTCCAGGCACGCCGGCGGCAGCCCGGTTTCCTTAAGGATGGTGGCGATCCGCGTGCCGAGTTGACCATCGGAGAACTGCCGCGCGGAAATGTTCACCGAAATCTTCGGCACGCGCACCTTGGCCTGATGCCAGGTCTTGAGCTGACGACAGGCTTCGCTGATCACCCAGTCGCCGACATCCACCACCAACCCAAGCTCTTCCAGCACCGGAATGAAATCCCCCGGCGGCACCAGGCCACGGCGCGGATGGCGCCAGCGCAGCAGGGCTTCGGCACCGGTCAGACGCTTGCCGTCGCCGCTGAACTGCGGCTGGTAATACAACGTGAATTCGTCCTGCTCGAGGGCGTGGCGCAAATCGCTTTCCAGCTCCAGACGCTCCAGCGCACTGGCGTTCATGTCGGTCTGATAAAACTGGAAGTTGTTCTTGCCGCGCTCTTTGGCGTGGTACATCGCGGTGTCGGCGTTTTTCATCAATTGACTGAGTTCACTGCCATCCTGCGGGCTCAGCGCGATGCCGATGCTGGCAGTGACAAAGAACTCGCGACCTTCCAGCACAAACGGTTTCACCAGGCTGGCGAGAATCTGCTCGGCGACATGAATCGCCCGGTTCAACGCCACCTCGCGGCTAGCCCGCGGTTGCAGCAGCAGGGTGAATTCGTCACCGCCCATGCGCGCTACGGTGTCGTCATCGTCAACGCAACCGAGCAGGCGCGTGCCCATTTCCTTGAGCATGCGATCGCCGGCAGCGTGACCCAGGGAATCGTTGATCGGCTTGAAGCGGTCCAGGTCGAGGAACATCAGCACCACCCAGGACTTCTGCCGCTCCGCCGATTGCAGCGCAGTGTGCAGACGATCCTGAAACAGGGTGCGGTTGGGCAAATGCGTCAGGGCGTCGTAATAGGCGAGGCGGTGAATCCGCTGTTCGCTGGCCTTGCGCTCGCTGATGTCGCTGAAGAAACACACATAACTGGCCAAGTCGCCTTCGTCATCGAGCACCGCCGTGATCCCGACCCAGGCCGGGTAATGTTCGCCATTGCGCCGGCGCAGCCACACTTCACCTTCCCAGGTACTGTGCTGATTCAGCTGCTTGATCACATAACGCAGATGCGCGTTCTGCTGTTCATCCACGGTGAGCATGTTCGGCAGCTGATCGAGCACTTGCTCCACCGCATAACCGCTGACGCGACTGAACGCTTCGTTGGCCTGGACGATGTAGCCGGCCGGGTCGGTGATCAAAATTGCCGACGTCGAGTGTTCGAAAACGGTGGCCGCCATGCGCAAATCCTTCTCGGCGCGGCGTTGCTGACTGACATCGCGACCGACACCCAGCACCCCTTCGAAAGCGCCATGTTCGTCCCAAACCAGCACCAGTCTTAGCTCGATCGGGATCTTGCGTCCGTCGGCGCGCAGGCAATCGAACAGAAACAGCTGGGTTTGTACCTGATTGCGCAACTGTTCCAGCTGCTCGGGTTTGTCCAGCGCCTTGCTCACCCGGTCCATCAACTCGGTGATGCCGGCCAATTGTTGCGGGTTGGCGATGGTCGATTGCCAGCCGTTCTGGAAAATCCAGTCAGCGTCGTGGCCCAGCACGGTTTGCACTGAAGGGCTGACGTAATTGAGCGACAGTTTGCTGTTGGTGGAAAAAATCACGTCGCTGATGCTTTCGGCGAGCATTCGGTAGCGTTGCTCGCTGTCGCGCAAGGATTCGCTGGCTTCGATCTGCTCGGTGACATCCTTGGCTACACCGATGATCCGCGTGACCTGTTCGTGCTTGTCACGCGCCAGCGCTTGCTCGCGTATGTCGAAGCGCCGCCATTGGCCATCGCGGTGACGGAAACGCAGCTGACATTGCAGTAACTGGCTGTAACCGGCCTGCCGCTGAATCTGCCGGGAGCGGTGGTAATGGTCGGCGTCTTCGGGATGCAGAAGAATTTCCCAGAAATATTCGCCCATCTGGTGCAGTTCAGTGCGGTCGTAGCCGAGGGTCTGGCCCAAATGGTGATTGCTGAAAATCATCCGCTGGCTGACCACATCCTGTACGTAAAGGTGATCAGGCACTGTGCGCACCACGTCCGACCAGAATCCTTCACGCTCAAGCAGCGATAACTCGATAAGTTTGCGACTGGTGATGTCGCTGATACTGAGGATCACCGCTTTATAGTCGCTGGTGTCTTCGGGCAGACGCAGCACCAGCCACAGATGCTGATCCCGGCCGTTGGCGTCCTCGCGCGTGATCTCCAGTTCCAGCTGTTTCTGTTGAGTAAGGACCGCTTCCAGGACCTGAGTGCCGATGGCCGCGCCGTCCAGTGAATGGCCGGCGATCAGCACGTTCCAGGCTTGATCGGGTGAATTGACGTTGAGCAGTTGCAGGGCGACCTGATTGACCTCGGTGATACGCAGTTGCTGCAGTAATAGA
The DNA here is from genome assembly GCF_054898145.1 of Pseudomonas sp. TMB3-21. Taxonomy (NCBI): domain Bacteria; kingdom Pseudomonadati; phylum Pseudomonadota; class Gammaproteobacteria; order Pseudomonadales; family Pseudomonadaceae; genus Pseudomonas; species Pseudomonas sp. TMB3-21. The sequence continues at coordinate 2,440,428 of NZ_CM142718.1, forward strand.
CGTTTTTGCTCCGGCACAGCCAGCCACGCGCCCAGTTCCGCGCCGGTGCGCAGCCTGGCCTTGTCGAAGGTGCCCTGCAGGCTTGAGACATCCAGGACACAAAGCGCCACGCCGGTGCCGTCGAAAATATCCTGATAGCGCCGCCGACCCTCGCTGACCTGAAGTTGACGGCGTCGCATGTTCAGCAACGCAATCAGTGGCAGCAGGGAGAATGCCAATCCCAACAGGCATTTTCCGATAAAGGCTGGCAGTAGTTCCTCGATCACACGTTGTCGGTTGAACAGGCCACGCATCTGCCAGTCGCTGTTGCTCAGGGGAACCGTGAGCACGCTGTCGGCCAGATCGTCCGCCGTCAGCAGGGCAGGTCGGATCGCAGGCAGCATCTCGTCGCGACTGATGATCTGGTGATTGAGACGATTTTCCACCAACCATAAAGGCCGGATGACCCCATCGTCGTGCTGGGTCAATGACGAGAAAAACGTGGGTGTCAGACGCAGCGCCCAGTAGCCACGACCGCTGCCACTGGCCTGATGCAGCAACAGATGCACGGTCGAGCCGTCCTCGGCATTGCTGAAATAGTGGGCCTGATTACGGCTGCGGCGTACCAGATCGGCGAGGTAGTCGGCGTCGGTGGCGTTGTCCGCAGTGTCGCTGAGAATTTTCCCGGAAGGGCTCAGAAGCGCGAGGCTACGCACCTCCGGTAACGACTGCTGCACTTTACGCAGCAGGGCTTGCTGGTCGGCGGCGGTTTGCGGCTGCTCGACAATGGGCAGCAGGTTCAGAGCGATCTGCGCATTCAGGGCCATATTGAGACTGACTTGAGCGGCCAGGTCAGCGGTGTAGTCAATCGTATATTGGCGCTGGTGTTTCTGCGTTTCGCGCAGCTGATCGAGCAACTGCCAGAACAGTAATGCCAACAGCAACAGCACCAGTGTCGCCAGTGCGCCTTTAAGGGTTCCACGCAAAGGGGAGCCGGGCGCAGCAGTCGCTGCACGAGAGGTCAGGGGTGGGGAGGCGTTCGGCAAACTGTAATCCTGCGGTTTGGCTGGACTGGCGCGACGTGCACTATAAGCCGGACGCCCGAAGGGCGGCTAGCATGCCTTGAGTTGTGGCAAAGTGCCAGTCCCGCTCGGCTGGACTGCCACCCATCATTAAGGTAGCTTTGCCGGTTACGTGGGAGCGTTCCAGCTCCTAGACTCAGACTTTCTTCAGCGCGCACGCATTGGTCCTTATCAGGCGGACGACGCGCACGGTCTGGCCGGGCCGCGCCCGCGCTCCAATCATTCATCTGTCACTGACCCAAGGTTCTCCATGGCTCAATACGTCTTCACCATGCATCGGCTGGGCAAAGTTGTTCCGCCGAAGCGGGAAATCCTGAAAAACATTTCGCTGTCATTCTTCCCCGGCGCCAAGATCGGCGTGCTCGGCCTCAACGGTTCGGGTAAATCCACGCTGCTGAAAATCATGGCCGGCGTCGATACCGAGTTCGAAGGCGAAGCCCGTCCGATGCCGGAGCTGAACATCGGTTACCTGCCGCAGGAACCGATCCTTGATCCCACCAAGACCGTGCGTGAAGTGGTCGAGGAAGCGGTCAGCGTGATCAAGAACGCCCAGGCTCGCCTGGACGAGGTTTACGCCGCTTACGCCGAAGAAGATGCCGACTTCGACAAGCTGGCTGCCGAACAGGCCAAGCTGGAAGCCATCCTGCAAGCCAGCGACGGCCATAACCTGGAGCGTCAACTGGAAGTCGCCGCCGACGCGCTGCGTCTGCCGGCGTGGGACGCCAAGGTCGAATTCCTCTCTGGTGGTGAAAAACGTCGCGTGGCCTTGTGCCGCTTGCTGCTGTCCGCCCCGGACATGTTGCTGCTCGACGAACCGACCAACCACCTGGACGCCGATTCGGTCGCGTGGCTGGAGCATTTCCTCCACGACTTCCCGGGTACCGTGGTTGCGATCACGCACGACCGTTACTTCCTCGACAACGTCGCCGGCTGGATTCTCGAGCTCGACCGTGGCGCCGGTATCCCGTACGAGGGCAACTACTCCGGTTGGCTCGAAGCCAAATCCGACCGTCTGGCTGCCGAATCCAAGTCGCAATCGGCCCACGAAAAAGCCATGAAGGAAGAACTGGAGTGGGTGCGCAAAGGCGCCAAGGCCCGCCAGTCGAAATCCAAGGCACGTCTGCAACGCTTCGAAGAAATGCAGTCGCAGGAATTCCAGAAGCGCAGCGAAACCAACGAGATCTACATCCCGGCGGGTCCTCGCCTGGGCGACAAGGTCATCGAATTCAAAAACGTTTCCAAGGGTTATGGCGATCGCGTATTGATCGACAACCTGTCGTTCTCCATGCCTAAAGGCGCGATCGTCGGCGTGATTGGTGGTAACGGTGCCGGTAAATCGACCCTGTTCCGCATGCTGATGGGCAAGGAAACGCCGGATTCGGGCAGCATCGAAGTCGGCGAAACCGTGCAACTTGCGTGCGTCGATCAGAGTCGCGAAGACCTGGACGGCAGCAAGACTGTATTCCAGCAAATCTCTGACGGTTCCGATCAGATCCGCATCGGCAACTATGAGATTCCGTCGCGTACCTACGTCGGTCGCTTCAACTTCAAGGGTGGCGATCAGCAGAAGTTCGTCAAGGACCTGTCCGGTGGTGAGCGCGGCCGCTTGCACCTGGCACTGACTCTGAAGGAGGGCGGCAACGTCCTGCTGCTCGACGAACCGTCCAACGACCTCGACGTTGAAACCCTGCGTTCACTGGAAGAAGCCCTGCTGGACTTCCCGGGCGCCGCCATTGTGATCTCTCACGATCGGTGGTTCCTTGACCGTGTCGCGACGCACATCCTGGCGTACGAAGACGACTCGCAAGCGGTGTTCTTCGAAGGCAACTACACCGAATACGAAGCCGATCGCAAAAAGCGTCTCGGCGAAGCGGCTGCCCAGCCGCACCGTGTACGGCACAAAAAACTGGCCTGATGTCGGGTGGGTTGCATGAAAAACGGAGCCTTTGGGGCTCCGTTTTTTTTGCGCGTTTTTAGTGACACCGAGTCGCGTTCTTCGCGAGCAGGCTCGCTCCCACAAGGGGGCGATGCCAGCCTGTAAAACGCGGTCCATTGTGGGAGCGAGCCTGCTCGCGAAAGCAGCGTAACTGTTGGTGCACAACTCAATTGTGAAGACCCAATCAGGTGCAAAATAAGTTCGTAAAAGATCTCTATTTATATCCTGTGCACCATTTAATTTCTTAAATGCGACATTTCACTCTATTCCTGTACACAATCCCTTTGTTACAGTCCGGCTTAATCTCCTCCAACGACAACAATTTGCCGAGACTTTTCCATGATCGAATCCGTCGACCATTTCCTCGCCTGTCTGAAAAAACGCGACCCGGATCAGCCCGAATTTCACCAGGCCGTAGAAGAAGTCCTGCGCAGCTTGTGGCCGTTTCTCGAAGCCAATCCTCATTATCTGAATTCCGGAATTCTCGAGCGGATCTGCGAGCCGGAGCGGGCCATCGTATTTCGTGTGTCATGGGTCGACGATCACGGAAACGTGCAGGTCAATCGCGGTTTCCGCATTCAGATGAACAGTGCGATCGGCCCTTACAAGGGTGGTCTGCGTTTCCATCCTTCGGTCAACCTCGGCGTGCTGAAATTCCTCGCCTTCGAACAGACGTTCAAAAACTCGCTGACCTCACTGCCCATGGGCGGCGGCAAGGGCGGTTCGGATTTCGACCCGAAAGGCAAAAGTGATGCCGAAGTCATGCGCTTCTGCCAGGCCTTCATGAGCGAGTTGTATCGCCATATTGGCGCAGACGTTGACGTTCCGGCCGGTGACATCGGCGTCGGGGCGCGCGAGATCGGTTTCCTGTTCGGTCAGTACAAACGCCTGAGCAACCAGTTCACCAGCGTATTGACCGGCAAAGGCCCGAGCTATGGCGGCAGCCTGATCCGCCCGGAAGCCACCGGTTTTGGCTGCGTGTACTTCGCTGAAGAAATGCTCAAGCGCAGCGGCGAGACCGTCGAAGGTAAACGCGTGGCCATCTCGGGTTCCGGCAACGTGGCGCAATATGCTGCGCGCAAGGTCATGGACCTGGGCGGCAAAGTGATCTCGCTCTCCGACTCCGAAGGCACGCTGTACTGCGAGGCGGGTTTGACCGAGGAGCAATGGCTGGCATTGCTGGAGCTGAAAAACGTCCAGCGTGGACGGATCAGCGAACTGGCCGGGCGCTTCGGCCTGGAGTTCATGGCCGGCCAGCACCCTTGGTCGCTGAGTTGCGACATTGCGCTCCCGTGCGCGACGCAAAACGAACTCGATGCGGACGCTGCTCGCACGCTTCTGCGCAATGGCTGCGTGTGTGTGGCAGAAGGTGCGAACATGCCGACGACACTGGAGGCCGTGGACGTGTTTATCGAAGCCGGCATTTTGTTTGCGCCGGGCAAAGCGTCCAACGCTGGTGGCGTGGCGGTGAGTGGTCTGGAAATGTCCCAGAACGCCATGCGCCTGCTGTGGACCGGCGGCGAAGTGGACAGCAAGCTGCATGCAATCATGCAGTCGATTCACCACGCCTGCGTGCATTACGGCGAAGAAAACGGACGGGTTAACTACGTCAAAGGCGCGAACATCGCCGGCTTCGTCAAAGTCGCCGACGCCATGCTCGCGCAAGGTGTGGTTTAAGCCGGTTCGATGCGGATGACTTCGATCGTCTGATCGCCGGCCGGGCGCTGCCACAGTACTTCGTCACCCAACTGCGCCCCGAGCAGGGCCCGACCCAGCGGTGAGCTCCAATTGATCAGGCCCGCTGCCGCGTCGGCCTGGTCTTCACCCACCAGTTGCACCGTCTGTTCGCTGTCATGCTCGTCGGCGAACGTCACGCGGCTGCCGATCTGGATGTTTTGCGTAGAACTGGCGGTTGATACCACCTGTGCGCTTTGCAGGCGCTGATTGAAATAGCGTAAATCACGTTCGAGGTCTGCCTGGCGTTGTTTGTCCGCCTGTTCGCCCTTGGCCGATTGAGCACTGTGCAGTTGTTGCAGCTCGGCGACCTTGGCCTGCAGTTGGGCGTGGCCGGTTGGCGTGACGTAATTGGTCTGCGCGCTGATCTGCCGTTCAACCGGCTGATCAGCTTGCGCAGCAGCGTTATCTTCATTGACGAAAGCGCGACTCATGGTTTTCTCCCTTGATAAGGATTGGGCCATGGCTGCGTTCATTGGTTTCATGTCTTCACTTCTGAAGGAGCCTGGCTTGCCAGCGATGGCGTACTCGAAATCGCGATCGCCAGCAAGCCGGCCCCTACAAAGGCTGGATCAATAGTGATACCACTTCACTTCCAGCATCACTTCGTTTTCCGGCGAGGCGAGGTGGCTGAATTCGCGTTGGGCGCTCAGGCGCAAGCCGAGGTTGCGCGACAATTCCCACTGCTGATTCAGGCTAACGCTACGACGTACTTCACCATTGGTGAAGAAGTCGCCCTTGGCTTCCAGGCTGAAGTTGCCCAACGGGTTGTGCCACAGCACACCGCTGTTGAAACCCGCAGCGGGTGAAATGAATTCGGCAAAGTCGTTGTTGTGCTCGACGCGCACGGTGCCCAAAGCGAAACCAAGCATGTCCTCGCTCAATTGCCAGGTGCCGCCGGCGCCGCCATTGACGTGGCTGACCAGGGTTTCGTCGTCGTGCTTGCCGGGTACTCGCTCCAGGCCGCCGGTGACTTGCCATGACAATGGCTGCAATAACTCGTTGCGTGGAGTCAGCGAGCGGATCGTCGCCAGATCCAGTTGCTGCAATTGCCAGTTATTGCCTTCGTACTGGCGCAGTTTCATCTGCAGGATTTCAATCTGAGCGCCCAGCGGGAAGCTCTCGGTGTTGTCGTTGAGATCGTGATACGCCATGCGCAGGCCATATTCGCCAAAGGCCTGATCGCCGCGAGTACCGATGCCGGCCTGCCAGGTGCGCGATTCATGGCCATCCTCGGGGAGGCCGGGCTGCGGGATGTCCAGCTCCGGCGCCGGGTTCTGATTGATCGCTCGCAGCAGTTCAAAGCTGCGCTGGGCACGATTTGCATCGCGCTCCTGACCGTTGGCCCGGTAACGTTCGAGACGGTAGGCGGCGTCGATGATCAGCGCCTGGCGGTCGCGAGGCTGCGCCTTGAAGGCCGGCTCATGTAACTGTTTCTGGTCGGCGCTGACTTTCAGCACCCACTGTTGCTCTTCAGGATCCAGCGGTTCGGCGCGACTCAGCAGCTCACGCTCGCGGGAAGGACGGTATTGGATCGATTCCACCAGCCCGGCTTCTTTCACCGCTTTGACCGTGTCGGTCGGAATCGCGGTCAGCGGGAATTGTTCAGTCAGACGCAGACCCGGCCGCGCCACTTGCAGCAATTCCAGCAAGCGATAGGAGCAGTTTTCGTCAAAGAAAAAATAATCGAACTGGATCTGCTTGAGTTCCCAGACGTGCTCGACCATGCGCTCGGTTTCCGCCTGCGTCAGGTTCAGCCGGTATTCCCACAGGTCACGGTTTTCCAGACTGCGGTATTCCGAGAGTTTCTCCTGATAGGGCACGAGCGCGAACAGGCCCGGGTAGCCGCCCATCAAGCCTTTCCAGGCGTACAGGATGCTGTTGTCCGAGCCTTCAATGTAGGCGCCGAAGTTGATCGCGTAACTGAGCAGCGCGGTCTTGTCGGTTTGCACATCGGCCTGATCGATGCGCAGCAAGGTGTGACCGAACATTGACGAAGGACTGTTCAGATAGGCCGCAGGGAAAATCATCACCGCGCTGTGCGGCGCCACATCCTTGAACCATTGTGTGAATTCGGCACAGTCCGGCTTCGGCAAATCGGTCAGGCTGAGTTGCGCCTTGAGCCAGCGGGTGCGCGCCGGATAGACGCATTGAGCGTGTTGCTCGCCGGCACTGGCCGGGGCATACAACGCTTGCACGGTCGCCGCCAGTTCACGGTCGGGGTGTTCGTTGCCGTCGGCCGCGAGAAAGAATTTACGGTCGCTGACATAGCTGCGCCAGCCCCCGAGTTTGGCGGTTTCGTAATGGCCCAAAGAAATCCAGAAGGGATCGTTGGCCAGTTGCTGCAAACGTTGATTGTCGATATGTGGCGCGGCGGACAGCGGGGCGCAGACACAGAGCGCCAGCCAGGCAAGGCGTTTGAGCATAGTGGGCAACTTAAGTCGAAAAAGATAAAGACCCTTAAGGCAATCCGTTCCCGTAGGAGCCGGCTTGCTGGCGATTGCATCGACACGCTGCTTTTGAATGACCGCGGTGATGCCATCGCCAGCAAGCCGGCTCCTACAGGCACGTTTCACGAAAGAGGGCAGGTCCAGAAAACAAAACCCGCTCCCCGGAAGGAGCGGGCGGGTCGAGCTTATGCTTGAGTGGCGTACTTGGCCAGACGAGCATCGTTCTTCAGAACGGACACAGTATTGGTATGCACGTCTTCAGCGGTCACGTCAGCTTTGCTGAAGATCTGCTGGAAGTGCTCGTGAGTCACAGCGGCGAAGTGCGCACGGTCTTCCGGCGCCACGCCCAGTACCACGGCATAAGTAGTCAGCGCTTCGCCCTGACCTTTAGCCATGTCTTCGGACAGCTCGTTCATCATGCCATTCATGGCCAGCCAGGATTTGCCGCCGTAAGTCAGCGACGCATTTGTCGAGCAACCGTTGGTACCCGAAGTCATACCGAACGTTGCGTTGCCGGAAGTGCCGTTAGTGGTGGATGCCAGGAAGTGAGCCGGAGTGCCACGCTGACCTTCGAACAGCATGTTGCCCCAACCGCAATCCGGGCCGCCTGGTGCTTGAGCCATGGCGTTGATGGATACAGCGGTGAAGAGAGTACCGAGAAGAATCCGTTTCATAGCTTTGTTCTCTTTATGTGCATACCAATGGACAAGGGTCTGGCCCGATCTGGCGCCAGTGGGCCGGTTATTGTTCCAGCCGCGCAATTTGGAGTTTAGGCACGTTCCAAGGGTTCCGTGACTTTTTACGAAACATTCGTTGAGAGCATTGTTTAACCCCCGGTCTGCCGGGCGATGCGCGTTTAGCTATGCTCTGACAAAAGGCGCGCCTTGCCAGTGAGGTATAGGCAGCGCCAGAATGCCGCTATCTGCCCCGCCTGATGTAAGGAAGCCCGATGCCTGATCCTGTTGCTGCCAGCTTGCGTCTAGCGCCCGAAGCGCTGACCCGTCCGTTTTCCGCTGAACAGTTCAGCTTCTCTACCACCAATGATCTGGAGCCCTTCCGCGGTGTGCTTGGCCAGGAACGTGCGGTCGAAGCCTTGCAGTTCGGTGTGGCCATGCCACGCCCCGGTTACAACGTATTCGTCATGGGCGAGCCCGGCACTGGCCGCTTCTCGTTCGTCAAACGCTATCTGAAGGCCGAAGGCAAACGCCTGCAGACCCCGGCAGACTGGGTTTATGTCAACAATTTCGATGAGCCCCGCGAGCCTCGCGCCCTGGAATTGCCTTCGGGTACGGCTGGCGCTTTCATCGGCGACATCAACGGTCTGATCGACAATCTGCTGGCGACGTTTCCGGCGGTGTTCGAGCATCCGTCCTACCAGCAGAAAAAAAGCGCCATAGACCGCGCCTTCAATCAGCGCTACGACAAGGCCCTGGACATCATCGAGCGCCTGGCGCTGGAGAAAGACGTCGCGCTGTATCGCGACGCCAGCAACATCGCGTTCACGCCGATGGCCGAAGGCAAAGCGCTGGACGAAGCCGAGTTTGCGCAGTTGCCGGAAGCCGATCGTGAGCGCTTTCACGACGATATCTCCGGCCTTGAGGAGCGTCTGAACGAGGAACTCGCCAGCCTGCCGCAGTGGAAGCGCGAGTCGAGCAATCAACTTCGCCACCTCAACGAAGAAACCATCACCCTGGCGTTGCAGCCATTGCTGTCCCCGCTGTCGGAAAAGTACGCCGAGAACGCCGCGGTGTGCGGTTACTTGCAGGCCATGCAGGTTTATCTGCTGAAGACGGTGGTCGAGCAACTGGTCGATGACAGCAAGCCGGATGCCGTCGCGCGCAAGATGCTCGAAGAGCAGTACGCGCCGAGCCTGGTGGTCGGTCATTCGGCCAGCGGCGGTGCGCCGGTGGTGTTTGAGCCGCATCCAACGTACGAAAACCTGTTCGGCCGCATTGAATACAGCACCGATCAGGGTGCGCTCTACACGACCTATCGGCAGCTGCGACCGGGTGCCTTGCATCGGGCCAACGGCGGTTTCCTGATTCTAGAAGCGGAAAAAATGCTCAGCGAGCCGTTCGTGTGGGACGCGCTCAAGCGTGCCCTGCAATCACGCAAGCTGAAAATGGAATCGCCGCTCGGTGAACTGGGTCGTCTGGCCACCGTGACCCTGACCCCGCAGAACATTCCGCTTCAGGTCAAAGTCGTCATCATTGGCGCCCGCCAGTTGTATTACACGCTGCAGGATCTCGATCCGGACTTCCAGGAGATGTTCCGCGTTCTGGTCGACTTCGATGAAGACATCCCGATGGTCGACGAGAGCCTTGAGCAGTTCGCTCAACTGCTCAAGACCCGCACTTCCGAGGAGGGCATGGCGCCGCTGACCGCCGATGCGGTAGCGCGTCTGGCCACTTACAGCGCCCGTCTGGCCGAGCACCAGGGACGTCTGTCGGCGCGCATTGGCGATCTGTTTCAACTGGTCAGCGAAGCGGATTTCATCCGTCACCTGGCCAGCGATGAAATGACCGATGCCGGACATATCGAACGGGCTCTCAAGGCCAAGGCCACGCGCACCGGGCGTGTCTCGGCGCGGATTCTCGATGACATGCTCGCCGGGATCATCCTGATCGATACGGATGGCGCGGCGGTCGGCAAGTGCAACGGGCTGACAGTGCTGGAAGTCGGTGACTCGGCGTTCGGTGTGCCGGCGCGGATTTCCGCCACGGTGTACCCGGGTGGCAGCGGCATCGTCGACATCGAGCGAGAGGTCAACCTCGGTCAGCCGATCCACTCTAAGGGCGTGATGATTCTTACCGGGTATCTGGGCAGCCGTTATGCCCAGGAATTCCCCTTGGCGATTTCCGCTAGCATCGCGCTGGAGCAGTCTTACGGTTACGTCGATGGCGACAGTGCGTCGCTGGGCGAGGCGTGTACGCTGATTTCAGCGTTGTCGAAAACGCCGCTCAAACAATGCTTCGCGATCACCGGTTCGATCAACCAGTTCGGTGAAGTGCAGGCGGTGGGCGGGGTCAACGAAAAAATCGAAGGCTTCTTCCGCCTCTGTGAAGCGCGCGGGCTGACCGGTGAGCAAGGGGCGATTATTCCCCAGGCGAACGTGGCGACCCTGATGCTTGATGAGAAAGTGCTGGCGGCAGTGCGCGCGGGGCAGTTCCACGTGTACGCGGTGCGTCAGGCGGATGAGGCATTGAGCCTGCTGGTCGGCGAGCCCGCCGGTGCGCCGGATGAGAATGGCGAATTTCCGGAAGGCAGCGTCAATGCCCGAGTCGTGGAGCGCTTGCGAGTGATCGCGGAAATGATCAGCGAAGAGGATCTCAAGGAAGCGGAAAAGGAGATCGCGCTCGAAGCGCTCGTTGAAGCCAAACCGGCCTGAAAATCGGCCATTTGTGGGAGCCAGCCTGCTCGCGAATGGGGGTGTCAGTCGATATGAAGTTCGCCTGACATACCGCTTTCGCGAGCAGGCTCGCTCCCACATCTGATTCCATGACTGATGGTGAAAGTGCCATCACTCTGGCGTCAAGATTCACACAATGACCATTCGGCGCCTTCTGGTCTCAAGTGGCGTCCCGAGCAGACTTTTCTTCTATTCTCAGCACAAGGATATCGACAGTATCACTGGATCGAGACAGCTCCTCTGTGGGAGCTGAATACCGGATCTATCGAGGGTCGCCGCCATGTCGCGCAACCTCTGCCTCACCCGTCAATGCCTGGGTCTTGTGACCCGGATCGAATGTGCCATCCGCCCTCTGGCGGGGGATACGGGCATGTGGACGTTGCTGTTCGCCGCCGGAATGGCCGGCGAGCAACCGTCTGCGATCAAAGCCCAAGGGCCTTTTCACGGGCCGTTCGCCGCCGAATCCATTCTCGACACCATCGTTGAAAGCCTGACCCTGCACGGCTACGAACTGGCCGATGATCCGCAGATCTGGAGCCTGCACCTGCAGGCGCAACTGCGCGAAATCAACGGCGGACGTTGTCGTGGAACCAGGCCTTCGCTGTAAATGCGTCAGGGATCGAGGCTGCTCAGATCAGCCTCGTCAAGTTTCAGCTCAAAGCCGTACTGCACGGTGGTGAGGTCGGTTCGCTGGTAGCTTTCCACTCGGGTCGGCTTGCCGTAGAAGTACTGTACGCCCATCACTGCCGGGCCTTCTGCGCTCGCGTCGTGACTGACCGCAAGAATCTCCTTCAGGTAATTGCCGCTGTCATCCTTGGCGAAAAAACGCCATTCCTGCGCCGGGAATACTGTGCGATCAACCACCAGTGCGTTGTCGCGAATCTCCAGACCCTGGGGCAATTGATCGATGCTGAGTGTGTGCTTGGCGACCGTGGCCAGGAACAACGGGAAGGAACCGACGGCGAATGCCGGCGTCTCCGGGAAAAGATTAAGGTCGTAGGTGATGGTGCCGCCCAGTGCGTCGACTTCATAGGCTTGCGGTGGCAATTCAATGGGTTCATCGCGCTTGCCGGAGCCATCGCCGGTAAAGAACGTCACCGGGCTTTCACCGGGGTTGAGGGCAGTCCCCAACAACTCATCGTTGAAGCTTTTCGGATGGCTGAATTCAATGGTCGCCGCGCTCGGATCTTCCACGGATTGGCGAATGCTCACGCCCTTTTTCAGTTGCTCCTCATTTAGCGCCGCGCCTTTAAGCCAGGTTGGGGCCTGATCGTCGTAGACCACCACCGGCAGTGCCAATGGCGCAACGGTTTTTTGCGTGGTGTGCGGGTCGAAGCGTCGCACCGGCAGGTCGAGGTCTTTGCGCGTCACGGTGGCCGTCGAGAAATCCAGCAAACTGACTTCAAGGGTTTCAATCGGCCCGTTGAAATAAACCCTCGTGTATTGCTTGTCCTGTTGTTGGTCAAAGGCCCGTTGCTCTTCCTTCAACTGGGTTGCCAGCGTGTCGCTCCAGGTTTTCTGCGCCTGCAGTTTTGCCAATTGTTTTTCGTAGAAGGCGATTTGCGCCGGGGTTTCATTGATCGCGCCAGAACGTGCGAGAAATTGCCCGGTGTTGTCCTTGGCCTGAACGATCAGCGGATTAAGCGGCGTCTCGGCCACCTCGGTGGCCAGCGGCAAGCTGTTGTGAAACTCTATTTCAGCGTAGTTGTTTTCCAGTTTCAGCAGCGTGACGCTGAGGTTGTCGTTGTTACGGGTCTGGCCGACATCCTTTTTACTCAGGTCGAAGCTATAGAGACGACGCGGTGCGATTACTTCCACTTTGCCTTGCAGACTTATCGGCTGTGGCTGGTTTTTGTTGTCCACATCCAGGCCATCGATGAAGGGGTAGGTCACCGTCAGGTCATCCGGATTGGTCAGGTTCGAACTGGACGGGCTGAGCTGGATGCCGGGATCGGTTTCCGACCACTCCGGCTGGAACGGGATAACGCGTTTGTCGCTGAGAATCACCGACTGCCATTCCAGGCCGTGGGGAAACAGAAAGGTGTCCGGAATGTTGAAGCTGAAAGGGAATACCGGCTGCAGGTCTGTGAGGTAGTCGGAACTGGAATCCTTGTGCAGCACGAACAGGCCGTTGATGAAGGTGTCGACCAGCGCCTGCGGCGTCGGGTAGTGCTTGAGGACAGCGAGGACGTCTTCGCTGTACTCGGTTTCCAGCGGTTTGCTGTCGAGCTTGAGTTGCGCGCGTTCGAGCAGTATCAACGAACTGCCGAGTTCGGCCACGGCCGTCCGCAGCTGTGGATCCTCTATCGCATTCACCGACTGTTCGAACTGCACGGTTTTCTCGTCGAGGCTGACCTGACGTTTTTCATCGCTGGGCGAGCAGCCGCTCATCAGCAGCGCCATGCAGATTCCGGCGCTCGTTAAAGGCAATCGCACATCCATTTTCCAGTTTTCCTGTCCGATATCGCTGAAGTGTCAGTGAGTGGGACACTAGCAGAAAGACTTCGTCACACACTCGCAGGCAACGGATTTTGCACTTGTTTCCGGCTGCTTCTGGGGACCGGCAGGTGACTGCTATACTCGCGGCCATTTCCAGCCCAATGTGTGAGATTCAATGGAACGCTTTATCGAAAATGCAATGTACGCCTCCCGCTGGCTGCTGGCGCCGATCTACTTTGGCCTGTCTCTCGGCCTGTTGGCCCTGGCGCTGAAATTCTTTCAAGAAGTTTTCCACGTCATTCCCAACGTCTTCGCCATGGCCGAATCCGAGCTGATTCTGGTGCTGCTGTCGCTGATCGACATGGCGCTGGTGGGTGGTCTTCTGGTGATGGTGATGATTTCCGGTTACGAAAACTTCGTTTCGCAGCTGGATATCGACGACAGCAAGGAAAAGCTCAACTGGCTGGGTACCATGGATTCATCTTCGTTGAAGATGAAGGTCGCGGCGTCCATCGTGGCGATATCTTCGATTCACTTGCTACGGATTTTCATGGACGCCAAGAATGTCGATCCCGAGCATTTGAAGTGGTATGTGATCATTCATATGACGTTCGTGGTGTCGGCGTTCGCCATGGGTTACCTGGACAAGCTGACCAAGCACTGACCCTGCGGCACCGTCGCGGCGAGCCAGTGCAAACAGACGAGCGGCGTTGTTTGCCGCTTGTGCTTTGATGCGCCAAAGCCTATCCCTGTAAGGATACGGTCTCGCGACAGCGTGGGGTGTTTTGATGAACCTGCAAGAGTTGAATGCGTATGCCATCGCCGGCAAGGTCGATGAGCTGAACCTGATCTCGATGGAAGGTGGGATCTACTTGCTGGAGGCGCGCATGCACGGTGCGGCGTATCCATTGAGCGATGACCGTGGCAAGGCGTTTCACCTGCGTTCGGTCGAGCACGCACGGCAAGTGCTGCATGCGTGCCCCAAAGTGCAATTCAATCTGGTGCACACCTCGGTGCATGACGAAATGTGCGGGCTGGGCGCCAGTGCGGGAGAGAGCCTGAAAGTGCCAATCGCCTTCCGGTCTACCTGGTAACACTGGCCCTCTGATCAACGCGATGGCATCTGTGCTAGTCTGCTGGCCCTTTTGGTTCCGGGCGCTCCGGGACGCGCTGTGCACGCACGGCAAGTTCCCGGGCCGTCCGCACAGCGGAGCAGTGTCATGTCCGAAGTAAATCTGTCCACCGACGAAACTCGCGTCAGCTACGGCATTGGCCGTCAGTTGGGCGACCAGCTGCGCGACAACCCACCACCGGGCGTTGATCTGGACGCGATTCTGGCAGGTCTGACCGACGCGTTCGCCGGCAAGCCAAGCCGTGTGGGTCAGGAAGAAATGTCCGCCAGCTTCAAGGTCATTCGCGAAATCATGCAGGCTGAAGCGGCTGCAAAAGCTGAAGCGGCGGCTGGCGAAGGTCTTGCGTTCCTGGCTGAAAACGCCAAGCGTGACGGCATCACCACTCTGGCTTCCGGCCTGCAGTTTGAAGTGCTGACCGCTGGCGAAGGCGCCAAGCCTTCCCGTGAAGACACCGTGCGTACGCACTACCACGGCACCCTGATCGACGGCACTGTGTTCGACAGCTCCTACGATCGTGGTCAGCCAGCGGAATTCCCGGTTGGCGGCGTAATTGCCGGCTGGACCGAAGCCCTGCAACTGATGAACGCCGGCAGCAAATGGCGTCTGTACGTGCCGAGCGAACTGGCATACGGCGCTCAAGGCGTTGGCAGCATCCCGCCGCACAGCGTTCTGGTGTTTGACGTCGAGCTGCTCGACGTTCTGTAATTCAGAGCCTGTCGCGATGACGGGCTGATGTGGGAGCCAGCCTGCTGGCGATAGGGTCGACCGGTTTTTCTTCAAGACCGCATAGATACCATCGCCAGCAGGCTGGCTCCCACAGTTTTTGCCGTGATTTTCATACCTCGATCTTGTGCTGCAATTCATGCGATGGGCGCAACGCCCGCGCATAACAGAACAGAAACAGATTGCGCACCAATTCCTTGAGCACCACCGGCTCGCTGGAATTCAAGCCGTTGAAGTCCAGATCCCCTTGATCCTGCAACTCGTTCAACGCTTCCTCTTCAAGCACGGCACACACTTCGCCGGTCTCCCGATGAAGGATTCTGAGGTAGGGGTGTGGGCGGTCCAGCCAGGCGTCGATCAAATAAGTCATGAATATCATCTCCATCAATGGGGTTCAATGAGAATAATTCTTATTCATTAAATAGCAAGTGCCTATTGGCCATTCGCGATTTTTAGTGGGTAAAGATTGCTTAAGGTCAAATCGGCTGGCGTTGGGCTATTGCGAGGGATTATTGAGTCATGCGGGGGAGGGCTCGGCACCATCCCACGCAGGGCGCGGGATGGCGTACAGCAGGTTCAGACTTTTCTGACAAATTCGGATTTGAGCTTCATCGGGCCGATGCCGTCGATCTTGCAGTCAATGTCGTGATCGCCGTCGCACAGGCGGATATTCTTGACCTTGGTGCCGACCTTGACCACCAGCGACGTGCCTTTGACCTTGAGGTCCTTGATCACGGTGATGGTGTCGCCATCTTGCAGAACGTTGCCTACCGAATCTTTCTTCACGGCGTCGTCGGACGCTGCTTCGGCTTCTCCAGTGGCAGACCACTCATGCGCGCACTCCGGGCAGATCAGCTGCGCGCCGTCTTCGTAAGTGTATTCGGAATTGCATTTCGGGCAGGGTGGCAACGTGCTCACTAAAGCTCCTTGGGTTGAGGATCGCTAAAAGTCGCACATTATATAGGGATTTGTAGCATGTAGGAGCCGGCTTGCTGGCGATTGCATCACCGCGGTATTGCTGGAACACCGCGGCGATTGGATCGCCAGCAAGCCGGCTCCTACAAAGAGCAGGTCAGTGCGTACGCGCGACCGCGAACTCGCTCAGCTCTACCAACGCATCGCGATACTCGCTGGCGGGCAGCGCGTCGAGGCATTTGATGGCACGGGCCACATAATCACGGGCCAATTGAGCGGTGTATTCCAGCGAGCCGGATGCTTCAACGGCTTCACGGATGCTTTCCAGGTCTTCGATACCGCCTTTCTGGATCGCCTTGCGCACTAGTGCCGCTTGTTCCGGCGTGCCTTCACGCATGGTGAAGATCAACGGCAGGGTTGGCTTGCCTTCGGCCAGATCGTCACCGACGTTCTTGCCCAGGGTCTCGGCGTCGCCCTTGTAGTCGAGCAGGTCGTCGACCAGCTGAAAGGCTACGCCGAGGTGGTCGCCGAAGGTGCGCAGCGCTTCAGCCTGCTCCGGCGTCGCTTCGCACAGGGCCGCGGCGCTGTGGGTCGAGGCCTCGAACAGCATCGCCGTCTTGCCGCGGATGACTTCCATGTAGGTTTCTTCGGTGGTGCTGGCGTCCCGAACCTTGGACAGCTGCAACACTTCGCCTTCCGCGATGATGCGGGTGGCTTGCGAAAGGATTTTCATCACCGGCATCGAGCCCAGTTCGACCATCATTTCGAAAGAACGCGAATACAGAAAGTCGCCAACCAGCACGCTGGGTGCGTTGCCCCACATGGCGTTGGCGGTCGAGCGGCCACGGCGCATGCCGGACATGTCGACCACGTCGTCATGCAGCAGGGTCGCGGTGTGCAGGAACTCGATGGTCGCGGCCAGCAGACGCAAGTCGTCGCCTTCGCGGCCGAGGGCCTTGCCACACAGCAGGACTAATAGAGGACGCAGGCGTTTACCGCCGGCCGAGGTAATGTAGTCGCCGATTTTCGATACCAGCGGCACTCGGGAAGTCAGCTGCTTCTTGATGATGCCGTCGACGGCGCTAAAATCGTCCGCCACCGCGCGGTAGAAAGCTTGGGGTTGCATCAGCGACAGTTGCTCCAGAAGGGTTGCGCGGCATGCTAGGACCCGCGCCCCCGGGTGTCAAGGCGCGATGGACGGCCTCTTGCATCACCCCGGCAGCTTGCGTACAATCGCGCACCCTGAACTTCCTGGGCAGCACCTGCCTTACGCAATTGCAAACAGGCCTTCCAGCCTTATGCAGCCATGCCAGCCAATACCTCTTCTTATAAAGAGCTGGGTGAGCAGGATTATCGGAGAAATACCATGTCGTACGCAGTAATCGTTACTGGTGGCAAGCAGTACAAAGTCGCCCCAGGTGAATACCTGAAGATTGAAAAACTGGAAATCGCTACCGGCGAATCCGTAACTTTTGATCGCGTTCTGTTGGTCGCCAATGGCGACGACGTGAACATCGGCGCTCCAGTTGTTGCAGGCGCTACCGTTGTGGCTGAAGTGATCTCGCAAGGTCGTCACGATAAAATCCGCATCATCAAGTTCCGTCGTCGTAAGCACCACATGAAGCGTATGGGCCACCGCCAGTGGTACACCGAGATCAAAATCACCGGTATTCAGGCTTAATTTCAGCCTAATTCCTCACTAGGAGAATTGACTCATGGCACACAAAAAAGCTGGTGGTAGTACCCGTAACGGTCGCGACTCAGAAGCCAAACGCCTTGGCGTGAAGATGTATGGCGGCCAGGTTATCATTCCGGGCAACATCATCGTGCGTCAGCGCGGCACCCAATTCCACGCCGGTTACGGCGTTGGCATGGGCAAAGATCACACTCTGTTCGCTAAAATCGACGGCGTGATCAAGTTCGAAGTAAAAGGCGCTTTCAACCGCCGTTACGTGAGCATTGTCCCGAAGACTGAAGTCGTCGCGGCATAATTGCGTAGTTGCTGGAAAAGCCCTGTCTCGCGACGGGGCTTTTTCGTTTGTGGGGTGAGTCTCTTGCAAAGCTGTTTGTGATGGGCTCCAGCGCTGGATTTTGCGGTCGTTGATTGAGGTCGCTGCGCTCATTTTTGCAAGAGTCTTATGTCTAGATTTTCTCGGCTCGTCCGTATGACGAGAGGCGTTTGTTATGAAGTTTGTTGATGAAGTATCCATTCGAGTAAAGGCCGGTGACGGCGGCAACGGTTGCATGAGCTTCCGTCGCGAAAAATTCATTGAGAACGGCGGCCCGAACGGCGGTGATGGCGGTGATGGCGGATCGGTCTATATGGTCGCCGACGAAAACCTCAACACCCTGGTGGACTACCGTTACACCCGGCACTTCGATGCCGAGCGTGGTTCCAACGGCGGCAGCACTGACTGCACCGGTAAAAAAGGTGAAGAGTTGGTGTTGCGCGTGCCGGTCGGCACCACAGTAATCGACTCCGCAACCCAGGAAGTGATCGGCGACCTGACCAAGGCTGGCCAGCGCCTGCTGGTGGCACACGGCGGCTGGCACGGTCTGGGTAACACCCGTTTCAAATCCAGTACCAACCGTGCTCCGCGTCAAACCACTCCGGGTAAGCCGGGTGAGGCGCGTGACCTCAAGCTGGAAATGAAAGTGCTGGCGGACGTCGGCCTGCTGGGTCTGCCGAACGCGGGTAAAAGTACCTTCATTCGTTCGGTATCGGCTGCCAAGCCGAAAGTCGCCGATTACCCGTTTACTACCTTGGTGCCAAACCTGGGTGTGGTCAGCGTCGATCGCTGGAAGAGTTTCGTGGTCGCCGACATTCCGGGCCTGATCGAAGGTGCTTCCGATGGCGCCGGCCTGGGCATTCGCTTCCTCAAGCATCTCTCGCGTACGCGTTTGCTGTTGCACCTCGTCGACATGGCTCCGCTGGATGACGCAAGCGCTCCGGATGCTGCTGAAATCATCGTCAGTGAGCTGACCAAGTTCAGCCCGTCCCTGGCTGAGCGTGACCGCTGGCTGGTGCTGAACAAGTGCGATCAGATCCTTGAAGAAGAGCACGATGCTCGCGTCAAGGAAATTGTTGATCGCCTGGAATGGACCGGTCCTGTTTACGTTATCTCGGCCATTTCCAAGCTGGGCACCGAGCGTCTGTGCCACGACATCATGCGCTACATGGAAGATCGTGCTGATCGCCTTGCTAACGACCCGGCTTATAAGGAAGAGCTGGCCGAGCTCGATCAGCGCATCGAAGACGAAGCCCGCGCTCAGCTGCAGGCGCTGGACGATCAGCGTGCCCTGCGTCGCAGCGGCGTGAAGTCGGTCCATGACATCGGCGACGATGACTGGGACGAAGAAGATGTGGATGACGAAGACGGTCCGGAAATCATTTACGTGCGTGACTGATTCGTTGCGATAAACTTGAACGCCGCTCAATCGAGCGGCGTTTTAGTATCTGGAAATCGATCGTTGGTCAGCAGTAGCCACGATTAAGGTCACGGGCAGTGCCAGGTCGCGCTGCCCTCAAGCTAAGGTTGAAGATGATGCGGAGCAAAGTGACAGGTGCGCAGCGTTGGGTCGTGAAAATCGGCAGTGCGTTGCTGACAGCGGATGGCAAGGGCCTGGATCGCGCGGCAATGGGCGTCTGGGTCGAGCAGATGGTGGCATTGCATGAAGCGGGCGTCGAACTGGTGCTGGTGTCCTCCGGCGCAGTGGCGGCGGGTATGAGTCGCCTGGGTTGGACCGTACGACCCAGTGCAATGCACGAGCTGCAGGCAGCCGCTGCCATTGGCCAGATGGGATTGGTGCAGGCTTGGGAGTCGAGCTTTGCCGAGCATGACCGGCACACTGCGCAAATTTTGCTGACCCACGACGATCTGTCCGACCGCAAGCGCTACCTGAATGCCCGCAGCACCCTGCGTGCGCTGGTCGAGTTGAAAGTGATCCCGGTGATCAACGAAAACGACACGGTGGTCACCGACGAGATCCGCTTCGGCGACAACGACACACTGGCGGCGCTGGTGGCTAACCTGGTGGAAGCGGACTTGCTGGTGATTCTCACGGATCGCGACGGCATGTTTGATGCCGATCCGCGCAACAATCCCGACGCCAGCCTCATTTACGAAGCGCGGGCCGATGATCCGGCGCTGGATGCGGTGGCTGGCGGGACAGGTGGGGCGCTGGGGCGTGGCGGTATGCAGACCAAGTTGCGCGCGGCTCGTCTGGCGGCGCGTTCCGGTGCGCACACCATCATCGTCGGCGGTCGCATCGAGCGTGTGCTTGATCGCTTGAAGGCGGGCGAGCGCATCGGTACCTTGCTGTCGCCAGAGCGCGGCATGCTGGCGGCGCGCAAGCAATGGCTGGCCGGGCATCTGCAGACTCGCGGCACGCTGGTGCTGGATGCGGGTGCGGTTGCCGCGCTGTCTCAGGGCAACAGGAGTTTGTTGCCGGTGGGTGTCAAGCTCGTTCAGGGCAGTTTCCGTCGTGGCGAGATGGTGGTGTGCGTCGCACCGGACGGGCGTGAAATCGCCCGCGGCCTGGCCAACTACAGCGCGCTGGAGGCACAAAAAATCATCGGGCAGTCGTCTGAGGCGATTGTCGGTCTGTTGGGTTACATGGCGGAACCGGAACTGGTTCATCGCGATAACCTGATCCTGGTCTGAAGGAATACTTGAATGCGCGTTGCAAAAGGATTGTTGGGTCTGCTGTTGGCGATGCCGCTGCTGGCCTCGGCTGAGGAAATTGGCCAGGTATCGACGGTATTCAAGATCGTCGGCCCGAATGACCGCATCGTGGTCGAGGCGTTTGATGATCCGAAGGTCGAGGGCGTGACCTGCTATTTGTCACGTGCCAAGACAGGCGGTGTGAAGGGCGGTCTGGGGTTGGCTGAAGACCGTGCGGAGGCGTCCATCGCTTGCCGTCAGGTCGGGCCGATCAACTTCAAGGGCGAGTTGAAGGATGGCGATGAAGTATTCAAGGAGCGTACATCGCTGGTGTTCAAAACCATGCAGGTGGTGCGGTTCCTCGACAAGAAGCGCAACACGCTGGTGTATCTGGTTTATAGCGATCGTTTGATCGAGGGTAGTCCGCAGAATGCGGTAACGGCGATCCCGATCTTGCCTTGGCCGCACGCTCAATAATCTGACGAAAACATTAACTGTGGAGCAAGCTTGTGTGGCGAGGGGGCTTGCCCCCGTTCGATTGCAACGCAATCGTAAAACAGTCATCGCCTTCACAATGATGTTGCGGCAATTGATCAAAGGGTGCTTTGCATCCTGACGGGGGCAAGCCCCCTCACCACCCGCATCTTTGTCTCGCAGGGCGTCTGACAAAATCACAGGCAATAAAAAACCGACCCTGAGGTCGGTTTTTTAACGAACGTGTCGCTTAGGCAGCAGCGGCAACGTTCAGGGCCTTTACGTGGCCATTCAGGCGGCTCTTATGACGAGCAGCTTTGTTCTTGTGGATGATGCCTTTATCGGCCATACGGTCGATAACTGGCACGGCCAGAACGTAAGCAGCTTGAGCTTTTTCAGCGTCTTTTGCGTCAATGGCTTTAATTACATTCTTGATGTAAGTACGGACCATGGAACGCAGGCTGGCGTTGTGGCTGCGACGCTTCTCAGCCTGTTTTGCACGTTTTTTGGCGGAAGGTGTGTTGGCCACCGTCGAGCTCCTCGAAAGACTTTTTAGGAAATAGCAAACAAAATAGGCCGCGAATCATGCCGATGAGTTGATGTCTTGTCAAGGGCGGTTGAGACGTTCCGCTAAGTGGTAGGTATAAAGAGGCGGGATATTTATTTCCGGCGCTTGACCTGTAAACTCGCGAGCTTTGGCTCTGTGCTGCTGCGGCGCGGAGTATCGCATAAGTGGGCGCTTAGTTCGCCTGCTGTTTATCGACAGGCACAAACTCTTTCAATGAATCTGCTCAAATCGTTGGCCGCCGTCAGCTCTATCACGATGATCTCCCGGATTCTGGGGTTTGTCCGTGACACCCTGATCGCGCGTACATTCGGTGCCGGAATGGCGACGGATGCCTTCTTCATCGCCTTTAAACTGCCCAATCTGCTGCGACGGATCTTCGCCGAGGGCGCCTTTTCCCAGGCCTTTGTGCCGATCCTGGCTGAATACAAAAGTCAGCAGGGCGAAGAGGCGACGCGGACATTCATTGCTTATGTTTCGGGTCTGCTCACGCTGGTACTGGCGCTGGTGACTGCACTGGGGATGCTCGCCGCGCCTTGGGTGATTTGGGCGACGGCCCCGGGCTTTACCGATACCCCGGAAAAATTCCAGCTGACCACTGATCTCCTGCGAGTGACCTTCCCTTATATATTGCTGATCTCCCTGTCTTCGCTGGCCGGGGCGATCCTCAATACCTACAACCGCTTTTCGGTGCCAGCCTTCGTGCCGACATTGCTTAACGTCAGCATGATCATCTTCGCGGTGTTCCTGACGCCGTACTTCGATCCGCCGGTGATGGCTCTGGGCTGGGCAGTATTGGTCGGTGGTCTGGCGCAATTGCTCTACCAGCTGCCGCACCTGAAAAAGATCGGCATGCTCGTGCTGCCAAGGCTTAACCTGCGCGACAGCGGCGTGTGGCGCGTCATGAAACAAATGCTGCCGGCCATTCTCGGAGTGTCGGTGAGTCAGATTTCGTTGATCATCAACACCATTTTTGCCTCTTTCCTGGTCGCCGGCTCTGTATCGTGGATGTATTACGCGGACCGTTTGATGGAGTTGCCATCCGGTGTGCTCGGCGTGGCGTTGGGCACGATTCTGCTGCCGACGCTGGCCAAGACCTACGCCAGCAAGGATCGTCACGAATATTCGCGGATTCTCGATTGGGGCCTGCGCCTGTGCTTCGTGCTGGTGTTGCCGTGCTCGCTGGCGCTGGGGATTCTCGCCGAACCATTGACCGTTTCCCTGTTCCAGTACGGCCAGTTCAGTGCGTTCGACGCGTCCATGACGCAGCGCGCACTGATCGCTTATTCCGTCGGCTTACTCGGCATTATCGTGATCAAAGTGCTGGCGCCGGGCTTTTATGCGCAACAGAACATCCGTACGCCGGTCAAGATCGCGATTTTCACTTTGGTGTGTACACAGCTGTTCAACCTGATGCTCGTCGGCCCGCTGGCCCACGCGGGTCTGGCTTTGGCAATCAGTGCCGGTGCGTGCCTGAACGCCGGGCTGCTGTTTTATCAACTGCGCAAACAGCAGATGTATCAGCCGCAACCGGGCTGGGTGAAGTTCGGCGCCAAACTGGTGGTCGCGGTGGCGGTAATGTCCGCTGTATTGCTGGCCGGGATGCATTTCATGCCGGCCTGGGGCGATGGAGATATGCTTGAGCGGTTCGTGCGTCTGGGCGCTCTGGTTGCGGCTGGCGTGGTCTCCTATTTCGGCATGTTGTTGTTGATGGGTTTCCGTTTGCGCGACTTTAATCGCAAGGCGCTGAACTGAGGCTTTTTCCTGAATAAACACGAGCGAACCGACGGTTTTGTCGGCTCGATCACTTTGGGTTACGGTGTTGCCTGTCGTCGGCCGCCGGGTGTGGTTATAATCGACCACTTTATGAGCAAGAAGCGCGTTATGCAGCTGGTTCGAGGCCTCCAAAATCTGCGCCCCCAGCATCGGGGCTGTGTCGCCACCATTGGCAACTTTGACGGTGTTCACCGTGGTCACCAGGCAATCCTGGCGAGGCTGCGTGAGCGTGCACTGGAGTTGGGCGTACCCAGCTGCGTGGTGATTTTCGAGCCGCAGCCTCGGGAGTTTTTTGCTCCGGACACGGCACCCGCACGGCTGGCCCGGCTGCGCGACAAATTGCAGCTGTTGGCCGCCGAAGGGGTTGACCGGGTCCTGTGCCTGGCCTTCAACCAGCGCCTGAGCAAACTCAGCGCCAGCGAATTCGTCGACACGATTCTGGTCGACGGCCTCGGCGTCAAACACCTCGAAGTCGGTGATGACTTCCGCTTCGGTTGCGATCGGGTGGGAGATTTCGAATTCCTGCAGCAGGCCGGCGCCATGCAGGGCTTTACCGTTGAAGCGGCGCAAACTGTTGAGCTGGACGGTATTCGAGTCAGCAGCACCCAGGTTCGCAATGCCCTGGCCGCTGCTGATTTTGCTTTGGCCGAGCGGCTGCTGGGGCGTGCGTTCCAGATCACCGGGCGCGTCCTGCATGGTCAGAAGCTGGCGCGCCAACTGGGTACGCCAACCGCCAACATCCAACTCAAGCGCCGTCGGGTGCCGCTGACCGGGGTTTACCTGGTCGATGTCGATATTGACGGCAAGACCTGGCCCGGTGTCGCCAATATTGGCGTGCGGCCCACGGTTCAAGGTGATGGCAAAGCCCACCTGGAAGTGCATCTTTTAGATTTTGCCGGCGATCTGTATGACCGGCGTTTGACGGTGGTTTTCCACCATAAGCTGCGTGAAGAGCAGCGTTTCGCCTCTCTGGAGGCGCTTAAGACGGCGATCAGTGCGGATGTCGCCGCCGCCCGTGCCCTGTCGCACCTAGCGCCAATCGCTAATGAAGAGCCTTAAATGACCGACTATAAAGCCACGCTAAACCTTCCGGACACCGCCTTCCCAATGAAGGCCGGCCTGCCCCAGCGCGAACCGCAGATTCTGCAGCGCTGGGACAGCATTGGCCTGTACGGTAAGTTGCGCGAAATTGGCAAGGATCGTCCGAAGTTCGTGCTTCACGACGGTCCTCCGTACGCCAACGGCACGATTCACATCGGTCATGCGCTGAACAAGATTCTCAAGGACATGATCATCCGCTCGAAAACCCTTTCGGGTTTCGACGCGCCTTATGTTCCGGGCTGGGACTGCCACGGCCTGCCGATCGAGCACAAGGTCGAAGTCACCCACGGCAAGAACCTGGGCGCAGACAAGACCCGCGAACTGTGCCGTGCCTACGCCACCGAGCAGATCGAAGGGCAGAAGTTCGAATTCATCCGTCTGGGCGTGTTGGGCGATTTCGCCAATCCGTACAAGACCATGGACTTCAAGAACGAGGCCGGTGAAATCCGCGCCTTGGCCGAAATTGTCAAGGGCGGTTTCGTCTTCAAGGGCTTGAAGCCGGTGAACTGGTGCTTCGATTGCGGTTCGGCCCTCGCTGAAGCGGAAGTCGAGTACGAGAACAAAAAGTCCTCGACCATCGACGTCGCCTTCCCGATTGCCGACGACGCCAAACTGGCCGCCGCGTTTGGCCTGCCATCGCTGGGCAAACCCGCTTCGATCGTGATCTGGACCACCACCCCGTGGACCATCCCGGCCAACCAGGCGCTGAACGTCCACCCGGAATTCAACTACGCCCTGGTCGATGTCGGCGACAAATTGCTGGTGCTCGCGGAAGAGCTGGTCGAGTCGTGCCTGGCCCGTTACAGCCTGGAAGGCTCGGTCATCGCGACTACCACCGGTAAAGAGCTGGAGCTGATCAACTTCCGTCACCCGTTCTATGATCGCCTGTCGCCGGTTTATCTGGCCGACTACGTAGAACTGGGCGCTGGTACTGGCGTGGTTCACTCCGCCCCGGCGTACGGCGTGGACGACTTCGTGACCTGCAAGAAGTACGGCATGGTCAACGACGACATCCTCAATCTGGTGCAAAGCAACGGCGTTTACGTCACCTCGCTGGAGTTCTTTGGCGGCCAGTTCATCTGGAAAGCCAACCCGGCCATCGTCGAAAAACTGACTGAGGTGGGTGCGCTGATGCACACCACCGTCATCGAACACAGCTACATGCACTGCTGGCGTCACAAGACCCCGCTGATCTACCGCGCCACCGCGCAGTGGTTCATCGGCATGGACAAAGAGCCTGCTACCGGCGAGACCCTGCGCAAGCGGGCGATCAAAGCCATCGAACAGACCAAATTCGTTCCGGCCTGGGGCCAGGCACGTTTGCACTCGATGATCGCCAACCGTCCGGACTGGTGCATCTCCCGTCAGCGCAACTGGGGCGTGCCGATACCGTTCTTCCTCAACAAGGAAAGCGGCGAGCTGCACCCGCGTACTGCCGAGCTGATGGAAGAAGTCGCCAAGCGCGTCGAAGTCGAAGGCATCGAAGCCTGGTTCAAGATGGACGCTGCCGAGTTGCTCGGTGACGAAGCGCCGCAGTACGACAAGATCAGCGACACCCTCGACGTCTGGTTCGATTCGGGCACCACGCACTGGCACGTCCTGCGCGGTTCGCACCCGATGGGCCACGAGAGCGGCCCACGCGCGGACCTCTATCTGGAAGGCTCGGACCAACACCGTGGCTGGTTCCATTCGTCGCTGCTGACCGGTTGCGCCATCGACAACCACGCGCCGTACCGCGAGCTGCTGACGCACGGCTTCACCGTCGACGAGGCCGGCCGCAAGATGTCGAAATCGCTGGGCAACGTGATTGCACCGCAAAAGGTCAATGACACCCTGGGCGCCGACATCATGCGTCTGTGGGTTGCCTCGACCGATTACTCGGGCGAAATGGCGGTGTCCGACCAGATCCTGCAACGCAGTGCGGACGCTTACCGGCGGATCCGTAACACCGCGCGTTTCCTGCTCTCCAACCTGACCGGTTTCAACCCGGCCACCGACCTGCTGCCGGCTGAAGAAATGCTCGCGCTGGACCGTTGGGCCGTGGACCGCACACTGCTGCTGCAACGCGAGTTGCAAGAGCACTACGGCGAATACCGTTTCTGGAACGTGTACTCCAAGATCCACAATTTCTGCGTGCAGGAACTGGGTGGTTTCTACCTCGACATCATCAAGGACCGTCAGTACACCACTGGCGCCAACAGCAAGGCGCGCCGCTCGGCGCAAACCGCGCTGTATCACATCTCCGAAGCGCTGGTGCGCTGGATCGCGCCGATCCTCGCGTTCACTGCCGACGAGCTGTGGGAATACCTGCCAGGCGAGCGTAACGAATCGGTGATGCTCAACACCTGGTACGAAGGTCTGACCGAATTGCCGGACGACGTCGAACTCGGCCGCGCCTACTGGGAGCGGATCATGGCGGTGAAGGTTGCGGTCAACAAGGAAATGGAAATCCAGCGCGCTGCCAAAGCCGTCGGTGGCAATCTGCAAGCCGAAGTGACGCTGTTCGCCGAAGACGCGCTGACGGCCGATCTGGCCAAACTGAGCAACGAGCTGCGCTTTGTCTTGATCACATCGACCGCCAGCGTTGCACCATTGGTGCAGGCTCCGGCCGACGCCGTGGTGACCGAAGTCAGCGGCCTGAAGCTGAAGATCGTCAAGTCGGCCTTCGCCAAGTGCGCCCGTTGCTGGCACTGCCGTGAAGACGTCGGCGTGAACCCGGAGCACCCTGAAATCTGTGGCCGTTGCGTCGACAACATCAGCGGCGCTGGCGAGGTTCGTCACTATGCCTGACAGCATTGGCCGTTTTGGACGCTTGAGCTGGCTTTGGTTGAGCTTGCTGGTTCTGGTCATTGACCAGGCCAGCAAGTTCTACTTCGAAGGCTCGTTGACGATGTATCAGCAGATCGTGGTAATCCCCGATTACTTCAGCTGGACCCTGGCTTACAACACCGGCGCGGCGTTCAGCTTCCTGGCGGACAGTTCGGGTTGGCAGCGCTGGTTGTTTGCCCTGATCGCTATAGTGGTCAGCGGCGTGCTGGTGGTGTGGCTGAAGCGTCTTGGGCGCAACGAAACCTGGCTGGCGGTTGCGCTGGCGCTGGTCCTCGGTGGCGCGCTGGGCAATCTGTACGACCGCATTGCCTATGGCCATGTGATCGATTTCATTCTGGTGCACTGGCAGAACCGCTGGCATTTCCCGGCGTTCAACTTCGCTGACAGTGCGATTACTGTCGGCGCAATCATGCTGGCGCTGGACATGTTCAAAAGTAAAAAGACCGGAGAAGCCGTTCATGACTGAACACGTATTGGCTGAGCAACGCATCCGCCAGAACACGGAAGTCACTTTGCACTTTGCATTGCGCCTGGAGAACGGCGACACCGTCGACAGCACCTTCGACAAAGCCCCGGCGACCTTCAAGGTCGGTGATGGCAACCTGTTGCCAGGATTCGAAGCGGCGCTGTT
The DNA here is from genome assembly GCF_054898145.1 of Pseudomonas sp. TMB3-21. Classification (NCBI taxonomy): domain Bacteria; kingdom Pseudomonadati; phylum Pseudomonadota; class Gammaproteobacteria; order Pseudomonadales; family Pseudomonadaceae; genus Pseudomonas; species Pseudomonas sp. TMB3-21. Next base: position 2,468,268 of record NZ_CM142718.1, read on the forward strand.
CGGCTTCAAGGCCGGCGACAAGCGTACGCTGACCATTGCCCCGGAAAACGCATTCGGCCAGCCGAATCCGCAAAACGTGCAGGTCATCCCGCGGTCGCAGTTCACCGATATGGACCTGTCGCCAGGTCTGCTGGTGATCTTCAACGATGCGGCGAATACTGAATTGCCGGGCGTGGTAAAAGAGTTCGATGAGCAACAGGTGACCATCGACTTCAATCACCCGTTGTCCGGCAAGACATTGACCTTCGACGTTGAGATCATTAGCGTCAGATCGCTGTAACCTGTAATAGCGAGCTGTTGTGGCGAGGGGATTTAGCGAAACGTCGCACCGTCCCGTTGGGGTGCGAAGCGCCCCTGAAACCAGAAGTGGCGAGGGGGCTTGCCCCCGTCGGGGTGCGAAGCGCCCCCCGAAACCAGACACCGCGATCTCGAATGAGAACGTTGCTGACCGGTTTTACGATTGCTTCGCAACCGAACGGGGGCAAGCCCCCTCGCCACATGAGCCCAGTGCCACAAAAGGCTCGCTGCCACAGTACGTTTTCCAATGTTTCCGCTATTTCTTGCGCGCAAGACACGAGGCACAGCATGCAAATCAAACTCGCCAATCCCCGTGGCTTCTGCGCCGGTGTGGACCGGGCGATCGAAATCGTCAACCGCGCTCTGGAAGTCTTCGGGCCGCCGATCTATGTGCGCCACGAAGTGGTCCACAACAAATTCGTCGTCGAAGACCTGCGCGCTCGCGGTGCGATCTTCGTCGAAGAACTGGAGCAGGTGCCGGACGACGTCATCGTGATCTTCAGTGCCCACGGCGTTTCCCAGGCGGTGCGCACCGAAGCCGCCGGGCGTGGCCTGAAGGTGTTCGACGCAACTTGCCCGCTGGTGACCAAGGTCCATATCGAAGTCGCACGGTACAGCCGCGACGGCCGTGAATGCATCCTCATCGGCCACGCCGGTCACCCGGAAGTCGAAGGCACCATGGGCCAGTACGATGGCAGCAATGGTGGCGCGATCTATCTGGTCGAGGACGAGAAAGACGTTGCCTCCTTGCAGGTGGTCAACCCGGAAAAACTGGCTTTCGTGACCCAGACGACTTTGTCGATGGACGATACCAGCCGCGTTATCGACGCCTTGCGTACACGCTTCCCGGCCATTGGCGGCCCGCGCAAGGACGACATCTGCTACGCCACGCAAAACCGTCAGGATGCGGTAAAGCAATTGGCTGACGAATGCGACGTGGTGCTGGTGGTCGGCAGCCCGAACAGCTCCAACTCCAATCGCCTGCGTGAGCTGGCCGAACGCATGGCCACCCCGGCTTACCTGATCGATGGCGCCGAAGACCTGCAAAAAAGCTGGTTCGACGGTGTCGAGCGGATCGGCATCACTGCCGGTGCCTCCGCCCCGGAAGTGCTGGTGCGCGGCGTCATTCAGCAATTGCAGGCGTGGGGCGCGACAGGCGCTGACGAACTGGCAGGGCGTGAAGAGAACATCACGTTCTCCATGCCCAAGGAGCTGCGCGTGCGGTCGCTGCTTTAAGTCTTCTCCGTCTGGCACCGGGCCTGCTCAGCCTCTTTGTTGAACAGCCTGGTCCGACCGGACGGTGACAGTACTAACTGAAGCCTGCTCACCGGCTCAACGCTGTCGCAGAAATGCAGCGTCCCGCCCTGAAATTCGCCGTGTGGCATATAAGGTTCACCCAGGCTGGTGAAGCGAATGTAATGTTTTACCCACTTGTTGCCGATAACCTTTACGCGATCACTGTTTGCGTGCTCGGCTATCACAGGGTTATCGCTGTCGTCCGGACCATTTCCAGTAATGTCCAGTATGATTCGCCAACCCTGACTCCAGTCACCATTGATGCCGTAAATCATCGCGACTTCATTGCGCGAGATGGCGAGGGTCCTGGCGGTGCGTATCCCGCTGATGATCGACTGCGCTGCTTCATCGCGGTGGGTCGATTGTGTCAATGCGGCAAAGGCTGGGCTTACCAGTAGCAGAACAATCCCGGCAATCATCAGTCCCATAAGCAGTTCGATCAGGCCGAAGCCTCGCTGATGCATGTCATGTCCTCCTTGAGTGACTAAGGCCCACGCAATCCTTGCGTGAGTCATGGCAAAACTACGTTACATCTGTCGGTCGTATGTTTTAGCGTGTAGAAGCAGGTATAGCCGACGGCAGCGGAGGGCACCGATGGATCTTCGTACAAAAGGTTTCACGCTGATCGAGTTGCTGGTCGCGCTCGCGGTGTTCCTGATCCTGATCACAATGGCAGTGCCGGCTTTTACCCGTTCGGTGCAATCGACCAAGGCCGACACCGAAATCGGTGACCTGCAACGTGCCTTGAATTACGCCCGGCTGGAGGCGATTGATCGCGGGATCACCACCCGTGTGCGTCCCACGAACGCTGGCGGCGCCTGGACCGGTGAAATTTCGGTCTACGACGGTACTGGCGATCAGCCGAAAGTATTGCGTGTTGTTCCCGCGATGAGCAGCGGAGCCGCTCTGACGCTACCCTTGGGAGTGACCGCCATCGATTTCAATAATCTGGGCGGTTTGTCGGCACCGGCCATGCCGGTGGTGATCGACTATGTGCTGGGGGCGCAAAGCAGAAGGCTTAATGTGTGTCTGAACGGACGAATTCTATTGGGCGGAAACTGCGGATGAGGGGACGGAGCAAGGTTGCTCAGGAGGGCACGACGCTGATCGAAGTATTGGTCGCGCTGTTGATTCTGACCGTGGGTTTGCTGGGTGCGGCGGCGTTTCAGCTCAATGCGCTGAAGTACACCGACAGCTCTCGAATGACCAGTCAGGCCAGCTTCATCGCCTATGACATGATGGACCGCATTCGCGCGAACTCGGGAGCCGATTACACCGGCACGCCGCCTACGGCCCCCAACCTGAGCGTCGCCCGGGATCAGGACCTTTACGACTTCACTACCAACATCGTGACTGCTTTGGGCGCGACCGCGACCGGCAGCGTCAAGCTCGATAAGCGCGACTACACGATCACCATCACTTGGGACGACTCAAGAGCGGCGAATGTCGCCGATACCCGGCGCAGTTTTGTCCTTGTCAGTCGCGCCAGCATTGATCCGGTGGCGACACCATGAACCGCACGAGCAGAGGTTTCGGCCTGATCGAATTGCTGATTGCGCTGGTGTTGAGCCTGGTGGTGGTGCTTGGCGTGGCACAGATATTCATTTCGGCCAAGAACACGTTCGTGAGCCAGAACACAGCGGCGAACATGCAGGAAGATGCGCGGTTCGTCCTGAGCAAAATGATTCAGGAAATTCGTATGGTCGGCATGTTTGGTTGCCTTGGCACGATTACAGACGTAAGTAAGGGAGCCAGTTTTTATCCCAGTCAACTCGCGCCGATCAGTTGGGACAATGCCACCGCGAAGCTGACGCTGGTGACGGCTGATGTCGGCGCCGGCGGTGGTGCGCCGACCTGGACCGTGATTTCCAACTGCCGAAATGTGGCCACTGCTTACTCCGACGCACGCATTCCCGCAGCGGGTGAGCAGGCCTTCCCGATTCGCCGTCTGACTTACACCCTCAAGGACAAGCAGCTGACCATGGGCGTTGGCACTGGAAATCCGAATCAATACGTACTGGTGGATAACGTCAGGGACTTCAAAGTGAGTTTCGGTCTGGCCAGTTCTGCAGCTGATGATTCCGCTTCCAGCTACAGCCTCAACCCGACCGACGCGGCACGAATCCGCAGCGTACGGCTGACGCTGATCCTCAGTGATCCGGACGAGCGCGTCCGGGATCAGACCTTCAACGTGGTTGCCGCTTTGCGCAACCGCCTGCCATGAAGGGCGCACTGATGAACACGTCTCCTGAGTCCCAGCGCGGTATGGCGTTGCTGGTCAGCCTGGTATTTTTGCTGTTGCTGACACTGATCGGTGTTTCGTCGATGCAGAACGCCAACCTGCAGGAAAAAATGGCCAGCAGCGTGACGCTGCGCAATCAGTCTTTTCAGATCGCCGAAGCGGCGTTGCGCATCGGCGAGAGCGCTGTTCAGGCGGAAACCTATACCTTGGCGCCGTGTGCAGGCGTTCAGTGTCTGCCGCCAAAAGATGCATTGACTCTGACCACCGCAGGCACCTGGTCGGGAGTCACATGGGTCGCAGCCGGTAAAGGTTTTTACGGGGTGCAAAATATCGGCACCACCCTGGACGCCGTGAATGTGCCCAGCGGCACCTCGGCGACGCTTTATCGGGTCACGGCAGTGGCAATCGTTGGCGACAACGTTCGTAGTGTGGTGGAGAGCGTTTATGCCAAGTTCTGAAAAGCGCGCCGGGTTATGGCAGTTGTTGTGCGGCGGGCTGTTGGGGTTGTACCTCGCGGCACCGGCCTATGCCTTTACGCCGTCGGATTCGCCGTTGTTGAGTGCGGCGGCTGTTCCGCCGAATGTGATGTTGTTGATCGATGACTCGGGCAGCATGAATAACATCATCTGGGACCCTCTTTTCATACCGGCAACCAACTACCCGCAAATCGCTTATTGCAACTCCAACACGTCATGTGATGGTGGTTTTAATCTGGACATGACCGATACCAATGTCCAGTTGTCCACCCTCAACCGCGGAGGTTGCTCGACCAACACGACCAATGGCCGATGGTATGGCTTCTATCGTGGTTCCAGATTGTCATCAGTTTGTCTCAAACTTCCGGACCCGGCTCGCAATGAGACCACGCGGTACACAGCCAACTACCTGTCTTATCTGTTGAGCAAGGCCGGCGGTGCGGATACAGATTTTACGAACGGTGCAATCCCCGATGAAGTCCGCCTCACCGTTGCGCGGGATGTTTCAAAAAGTCTGGTCACCAGTAACCGTTCGTTGCGGATAGGCCTGGCAACGTTCAATCCGCCAGCGAGCGGCAACTCGGGGCCCGGTGGCTATATTGCCCGCGCCATCAGTGATCTGTCTCCCGTCGGCAGCGTTACCCAGGCCACTGCGAACACCAACTACAACAACCTGATCAGCTCGATCAATGGTCTGGGCGCGGTCGCGAACACGCCTCTGGCAGAGGCCTATTACGAAATTACCCGTTACATGCGCGGACTAGCGCCGTACTACAACTCGTCACCGAGTACCTACACCAGCCCCATCCAATACCGCTGCCAGAAAAACTATGGCGTAGTGATCACCGACGGCTTGCCGACGTTTGACCGGACATTCCCGAACAATGATCCGCAGGCCATCGCCCAAGGTGGCCCCAGGCTGCCCAACTGGGATGGCAAAGGCAACGATGGCGACAACCCGCTCGGTGGCGATGGCGAAGGGGATTCGCTGTTTCTGGATGACATTGCCAAGTTTGCCTTCGACATCGACATGCGCAGTACCGGCGATGACGCTACCGGCAAAAGCTGGAACAGCGGAGATTTCCCCGTACAGAATATGAACACGTACACCGTAGGTTTCACGGCGGCTAACCAGATGTTGTCGGACGCTGCGAGTTACGGGCAGGGTCGTTATTACCAGGCAACAGACAGTGCCGGGCTGAACGCGGCCCTATCGGCGGCGCTGCGCGACATCACCTCCAAGTCCGGCTCTGGCGGAACCGGTGCCAGCAGTGGGTCCATCGTCGGCGTCGGGTCCTCGTATTACCAGACCAGCTACGATCCCAAGGATTGGCGCGGCACCATCAAATCCTATGGGTTCACCGCCACGGGGGCGGTCAACACTTCGACAGTTCTCTGGACCACGGACACGACGGTCGTGCCCGCGGCCACCGTGCCCATCTACCAATCGTGGAACAGCGCCAGCAACAAGCCAGTTACTCTGGCTTTCAATAATTTTGCACCGGCTCAACAAGCCTTGCTCAGTCAGAACCTGCCCCTGGGCATTACTGGCAACGATTTGGTGGAGTGGAGCAAAGGCACCCACAAAACCGGGTTGAAAGTCCGAACCGTGTTGCTCGGCGACATCATCAACTCGCCGCTGGTCCTCGCTTCGCCTTCCGAACAGACAGCCGCTGATCTGGTGGCCGATACCTCATACAGCGCCTTTCTGGCCACAAAAGCCGCCAACATGAGCACCAGCCTGGTGGTTAATGCCAATGATGGTTTCGTCAGCGTCCTCAATGCGAGTGATGGCACTCGACGCTACGCCTATATGCCCACCAACGTGCTGCCGTCTTTGCACTATATTGCCGAGCCTTCCTACGCCAATGGTGTTGGCCACAAATTCCTGGTCGACGGTCAGCTCGGTGTTTTCGATGTCCAGTCTGGGAGTGCCTGGAAAACCGTGGCAGTCGGTGGGACGGGCGCGGGCGGCAAGACTTTTTATGCGTTGCAGTTGTTTGACGCAGCAGCCGGTAACGTGAATCGAGCTTTGTGGGAAATCAGCGCGCCGGCCTCATCCATCCCCGCTAACGTTTTTAATGATTTGGGTTATGCCTACGCCCGGCCGGAAGTGGCACGGCTGGCCGATGGTCGTTGGGCGGCCTTCATCTCGAATGGCTACGGCAGCAATTCCGGAGTGGCGGCGCTTTACGTGGTGGATATCCGTGACGGATCGCTGATCAAGAAAATCGTCGTCAACAGCGCGGACACCAACAATGGTCTGTCTTCGGTCAAGCTCAGGGTCAACTCGCAGAATGTGGTTCAGGCGGCTTACGGCGGAGACCTGAAGGGCCAGTTATGGAAATTCAACCTGAGCGGCATCTCGACCGACACTTGGGGCGTCGCGTTTTCCGGCAAGCCGTTATTCACCACCGCAGGAGGCGCATCCCAGCCTATCACCGCGCAACCGCTGCTTGCGGACAACTCACTGGGCGGCAAATTCGTGTTTTTCGGTACCGGCAAATTTAACGAGACCGTCGACAAAACCAACAAGGACCTTCAGGCGTTCTATGCGGTGTGGGACGCCGAAGGTGGCTCAGGACAGATCACCACGGCCAATCTGCAACTCCAGTCGGTGACCGGGGTAGTCTCGGGCAGCACGGGGCAGTTCATCACCACCAGCCAGAATGAAGTTTCTTACCCGGCGAAAAAAGGCTGGTATCTGCCTCTGGCGTACAACAACGTATTGACGGGTGAGCGAGTGATCAATCAAGCGGCGCTGGTGCTTGGCCGGATTGTTTTCACCACGGCTATCGTCGATACCACGGACCCCTGCGCCAGTTTTGGTACGGGCAAGTTGGTCGAACTGGATGCGTTCAACGGTAAGATGCTCAACTATGCAGTGCTCGATACCGGTAACGACGGCGTGGTCGACAGCTCGGACATGATCACCAGTGGCGTGGTCTTCTCCGGCGGGATTCCGATCCTCAACGCCATCGTCAACGGCGGGACGGGCAAGCTCGTGGGCGACACCAGTGCGACGGTGACCAAACTGACTGAAAAGGGCGGCGGCGGAAGCCGCCGCATCATGTGGCGACAAATACAGTAAGCGAGAGCTGAGCATGCGCAGAAACAACCGAGGCTTTACCCTGATCGAAATCCTGATCGTGGTGGCGATCATCGGCATCATCATCACCATCGGTTACCCCAGCCTCACTGAATACGTGAACAAGGGACGTCGGGCGGAAGTGGCGGGGCTGCTGTCCGAGCAGGCGCAGATCCTCGAACGCTTCTACTCGAACCAGGGCCAGGGCCGCTACAAGGATGCAACCGGGCTCAGCGCTGGAAATGATTTCTACACAATCGACAAATCCCTGGTGGTCGACCAGGCGTTTACGCTGATCGCAGTGCGTAGGCCTGATAAAGCCATGGCCGCAGACAAGTGCGGCGACTTCCGAATCAGCAACACCGGTGTCCGCGACATTATTAATGCCAAGGCAGGCGTCGTGGCCAAAGACTGCTGGGGTCGCTGAGTTTTTCTTGGGCGCCCTTTGCGCCCTGTCTATTTCCCGGTTGGACCAGAAACATGACCATGCAACAACAAGTGGTGATCGTCGGCGGTGGTGTAATCGGCCTGCTGACCGCATTCAACCTTGCCTCACATGTAACCAGCGTGGTGCTGCTGGATCGCGCGAATGTCGGCCAGGAATCGTCGTGGGCGGGCGGCGGTATCGTTTCACCGCTTTACCCGTGGCGTTACAGCCCGGCCGTTACCGCGTTGGCGCATTGGTCGCAGGACTTCTATCCACAGCTGGGCGAGCGTCTGTTTGCGGCGACCGGAGTTGATCCTGAAGTTCATACCACCGGGTTGTACTGGCTAGATCTGGATGACGAAGCCGATGCACTGGCATGGGCCAAACGGGAGAGTCGTCCGCTGCGGGCGGTGGACATTTCGGTGGTTCATGACGCGGTGCCGGTACTGGGCAGCGGATTCTCTCGCGCCATCTACATGGCTGACGTCGCCAATGTGCGTAATCCACGCTTGGTCAAATCGCTCAAGGCGGCGCTCCTGGCGCTGCCAAACGTGACGATCCACGAGCAGTGCGAGGTCAGCGGCTTCATCCGTGGAGGAGATAAAGTCATCGGAGTGCAAACCAGCACGGGCGACGTTCACGCAGAGCAGGTGGTTTTGACCGCAGGCGCCTGGAGCGGGGAGCTGCTCAAAAAGCTCGGGCTCGAGTTGCCGGTGGAGCCGGTAAAAGGCCAGATGATTTTGTACAAATGTGCAGCGGATTTCCTGCCGAGCATGGTGCTGGCCAAAGGTCGTTACGCCATTCCTCGCCGCGACGGACACATCCTGATTGGCAGCACGCTGGAGCACGAAGGTTTCGACAAGACGCCCACCCATTCCGCGCTGGAAAGCCTGAAAGCCTCGGCAGTTGAACTGATCCCGGCATTGGCGGGCGCCGAGGTGGTGGGGCACTGGGCTGGCTTGCGTCCGGGATCGCCGGAGGGCATTCCTTACATTGGGCAAGTGCCGGGGTTCGAGGGGTTGTGGCTCAACTGCGGGCACTACCGAAATGGTCTGGTGTTGGCGCCAGCGTCGTGTCAGCTGTTTGCCGATGTGATGTTGGGGAGGGCGCCGATTATCGACCCGGTGCCGTATGCGCCAGGTGGGCGAATCTGACAGAAAAAGATCGCAGCCTGCGGCAGCTCCTACAGAGGGATGCGTGCTGCGAAGGCTGCGATATCTCGGGCCTCAATCCAGACCGAATTTTTTCAGCCGATAGCGCATGGACCTCAATGAAAGATTCAGCCGCTGCGCCGCTGCCGTGCGGTTCCAGCGGGTTTCTTCCAGTGCTTGCAGGATCAGTTTGCGTTCGACGTTATCGAGATAATCTTCCAGGTTATCGACCCGCGTCAGGTCAGGCGGGCCGTTCTCGGCACTGTAATTGCCTTCCGCCAAACGCAAATCGCTGGCTTCGATCTGCTGGTTTTCGCACAGGGTGTGAGCACGCTCGAGCATGTTTTCCAGCTCTCGCACATTGCCCGGGAAGCGGTAGCTTTTCAGCGCTTCAAGGGCTTGCGGCAGCAGGTTCGCGGGCGGTTGCCCGCTGGCCGCTGCCAGGCGCTTGAGCACATGAGCGGCCAGCGACTCGATGTCGTCGCGGCGCTCACGCAACGAGGGCACGCGTAGCTCGATCACGTTGAGCCGATAATACAAGTCCTGGCGAAAACGACCGGCTGCGACTTCCGCATCAAGATCTTTGTGTGTAGCGCAGAGGATGCGCACATCGACCACGGTTTCATTCTGGCCGCCAACGCTGCGAACGGCTTTTTCCTGAATTGCCCGCAGCAGTTTGACCTGCATGGCCAATGGCAAATCCGCCACTTCATCGAGAAACAGCGTTCCGCCTTGAGCGGCCTGAAACAGACCGGGCTTGTCTTCGATGGCGCCGCTGAAGCTACCTTTGCGATGACCGAAAAATTCGCTTTCCATCAGTTCCGACGGGATCGCCCCGCAATTGACTGGAACAAACGGCTGAGTAGCGCGCGGCCCTTGATCGTGAATCAGGCGGGCGACCAGCTCTTTGCCGCTGCCGGACTCACCGCTGATGTACACGGGTGCCTGGCTGCGGGCGAGTTTGTCGATTTGTTTGCGCAGGTTGCGCATGGGCAAAGAGTCACCGAGCAGGCGACGGTCGGTGACCATGCCGGGTGCCGGCATGCGCAGGGCGCTGCTGACCAATTCACGCAGCCGCGTGAGGTCCACCGGTTTGGTCAGGAAATCAAAAGCGCCGGCCTTGAGCGCATTGATCGCCGTTTCGAGGTTGCCATAGGCAGTGATCATGGCCACCGGCAGTTGCGGGTAGCGCTGCTGAATGTGCTGCACCAGATCAAGGCCCGTACCGTCGGGCAGACGCATGTCGGTCAGGCACAGGTCGAAGGTCTCGCGCTTGAGCAGGGCATGGGCTTCAGCAAGGTTGCAGGCGCTGAACGTCTCGAGTTTCATCCGTCCCAGAGTGATTTCCAAGAGTTCGCGGATGTCCGGTTCGTCGTCGACGATGAGGACTTTTTGCTGTGGGCTTATATTCAACTTTGTTTCCGTCCGTGAGCAAAAGTGATGCGAAAGCAACCGCCGCCTTGGCGTGGCATAAAGTCTAGGCGCGCCTGATTGCTTTCGCACAGCTCACGGGACAGATAAAGCCCCAGCCCCGTGCCTTGAGCGCTGGTAGTGAAAAACGGTTCGAACAGATGCGCTTGCTGTTCTGGTGCGACGCCTGCGCCGTCGTCCAGAATTTCAATGATGGGTAACTGGCTGGCGGGGTCAACGAACAGATCCAGCCAGACTCGCGCCTGATCGTGCTCTTGAGCGCTGTGACGCCAGGCATTGCGCACCAGATTGTCGAGAATCTGCGTCAACTGGTTCGGGTCCATCAAGGTTCGCAGGTCTCCCGAGCCGATGTGCAGATGAATTTGCTGTCGATCGATTGCGCCTTCGCGCGTTTCCGCGACGAATTGCTCTAGCCACGGCCTCAGATCAAGCCGTTGCGGCTCGGTTTGCTGGCGTCGAGACAATTGCAGAACGTTTTCGATAACCCGGTTCATCCGTTGTGAATGGTCCTGAATGATCTGCGTGAGACGGCGATCGGCGCTGTTCAGTTCCTCCGATTCACGCAACAGTTGCGCCGCGTGACTGATGGCACCCAGCGGGTTGCGGATCTCATGAGCGATGCCGGCGGTCAGTCGGCCAAGGCCGGCCAGTTTCAGTTGCTGAGCGTGCTGCGCAATCTGCGAGATGTCCTCCAGAAACACCAGCGTCTGCGGCGCAAGGCTGTGGTCGAGGGCAATGAAACTGGGCTGTAGCTCGACCCCGTTAGAGGCGATCTTCACGGTTTGGGGACGCAGGGTCGGGTTGTTGCGCCACAGCTGCAGGCGTTCGACCAGCTCGGGTGAACAGTCCTCCAGCCGTTGGCCTTCCAGGTGGCTGCTGCCCAGTAACAACAGGGCGCTTTGATTGGCCAGTTGCACCCGTCGCTGATCATCGAGCACCAGGATGCCGGTGCGCATACGCTGCAAAATCAACGCGTTCAGCGCCTCCAGCCCCATGACTTCACTGGCCCGCTGTTCAGCCAGGCTTTCGCTGACCTCCAGTCGCCGGACGAGCCCTTGCACCAGCAACGCGGCGGCGAAACACAATGCGCCAAGCGTGCCAACCTGCAGGTAATCGTTGGGGCTGGCGGCATGGCTCAGACTCAGCAGAAAGCTCAGCCCGACAATGCCGAGCGCACCGATGGCCGCAATCAGCAAACCGATTCGGCTGCGCAGCAGGGCATTGCTGATGGCTACGGAGACGATCAGCAGATTGCCCAGGGCGCTGGCAACGCCGCCGGCCGCATAAAACAGGGCGCACAACAGCAGAACGTCGACCAGCGCGAGGCTGAACAGCTGCGTCGGACGGCGGGTCTTCTCGAAGAAAACCACCAACACAATATTCAGGATCAGATAAAGCCAGCTGCCAGCGCGCAACAAATCGTCGTTGGCGGACGCCAGCAACTGGTTGTCCATGTCAGTGGAAATCAGCAGCACCAGAATGATGCCGACACTTAAACGGTACAGGTGATAAAGACGCAGCAGTCGCTGCGCCTGTTTGTCGCCGGGACTGAGTCCCTCAGCGATCAATGGAGCCCGGGCCTTGCTCAAGGTGAGCCTGGCTGCAATACCACTGTTGTTGAACGCTCAGCGCGCGATCACGGGGCAGGTGCACACCGCAATGAGCGCAACGGACCATCGGCGCCGCGTCTTTCTCCGCGGTGGATGGGGGGCTGTAGTTTGATCCCTTGAATTTGCGCCATAACCATATCGCAGCGGCAATCAGGGCGATCCAGAACAATAAACGAAGCATGGTGAGCTGCTTTATGACGAGTGATTCCGCAGTTTAGCCAAGGACATCCCCAGCGCACAGCTCAATCATTCGCCGATAAAAAACCGGCAATAAAAAAGGAGCCTCGCAAGGCTCCTTTTTCGGCATAACCCGGTGTGTCAGTCGAACACGCCGAACGTCATGTAGCTGAACCACGAGCGGTCGCTGTTGTTGACTTCCGACTCTTGTTCCTCTTCTTCCAGCACGTCGCCGTTTTCATCGCGCGGCTTGAGTTCGCTAGGAATGGCGTCCTTGGCGTCCTGGAATTGCTTCTGCACGTCCTGGTTGGCGCGAGTTTCACCCGGCGGCAGCGGTGGACGCGATTCGATCAGGCCCAATGTTGCCTTGCTCAACCATGAACGGTTGTCAGCCTCGTCCCGCGAAGGCACGAACTGACCGTCCTGCAGGCTCGGGTGATCCGGGTAGTTCAGCTTCAGGGTTTCCAGGCTGGTGGCCGCCAGTTCGTCCAGGTGCAGACGCTGGTAGGACTCGGTCATCACTGCCAGGCCGTCACCGACCGCAGGGGTTTCCTGGAAGTTTTCCACCACGTAACGGCCACGGTTCGCAGCGGCGACATAGGCCTGACGAGTCAGGTAATAGTCGGCGACGTGAATCTCGTAAGCCGCCAGCAGGTTGCGCAAATAAATCATGCGCTGCTTGGCGTCCGGCGAGTAGCGGCTGTTCGGGAAGCGGCTGGTCAGCTGCGCGAACTCGTTATAGGAGTCGCGAGCAGCGCCCGGGTCACGCTTGGTCATGTCCAGCGGCAGGAAACGCGACAGCAGGCCGACGTCCTGGTCGAAAGACGTCAGACCCTTGAGGTAATACGCGTAATCCACGTTCGGATGCTGAGGGTGCAAACGAATGAAACGCTCGGCGGCAGACTTCGCAGCCTCAGGCTCGGCGTTCTTGTAGTTGGCGTAGATGAGCTCGAGTTGAGCCTGATCAGCGTAGCGACCGAACGGATAACGCGACTCCAGCGCCTTCAGCTTGGCTGTGGCGGCGGTGTAGCTGTTGTTGTCCAGATCGCGCTGAGCCTGCTGGTACAGCTCGACCTCGCTCAGGTTTTCGTCGACGACTTCCTTCGATGAGCAAGCAGCGGTCAATGCGAGGATGGCGATCAGCAGCAGGTGTTTCACTTGCATGGCGGCTTGCGTCCCTATGACGGCCGCTGTCTTGGGCGGGGCCGTCCTGTTATGATGAGCGCCCCGTTGAATAGCCTCGGGGCAAAAGACGCCGTATTTAACCACAAGCGCGCAGCCGAAACCAAAGGCTGTGCCGACGCCTAGTCTGAGCATGTCCGATAAAATTGAACTTCGCGCAGAGGTGCCGTCCGAATTGGGCGGCCAACGCCTCGATCAAGTCGCCGCACAATTATTCGCTGAGCACTCGCGCTCGCGCCTTTCCGCCTGGATCAAAGACGGCCGCCTGACTGTGGATGGGGCGGTTATCCGCCCGCGAGACATCGTCCACGGTGGCGCCATTCTTGAGCTTACTGCCGAGCAGGAAGCTCAGGGTGAATGGATCGCTCAGGACATCGAGCTGGACATCGTCTATGAAGATGACGACATCCTGGTGATCAACAAACCGGCGGGTCTGGTGGTTCACCCGGCTGCCGGTCACGCCGATGGCACCTTGCTCAACGCCTTGCTGCACCACGTGCCGGATATCGTCAATGTGCCCCGCGCCGGCATCGTGCATCGTCTGGACAAGGACACCACCGGTCTGATGGTGGTGGCCAAGACCATTCAGGCGCAGACGCAGCTGGTTACACAGTTGCAGAGCCGCAGCGTCAGTCGCATCTACGAGTGCATCGTCATCGGCGTAGTGACGGCGGGCGGCAAGATCAACGCGCCGATCGGTCGTCACGGCCAGCAACGCCAGCGCATGGCGGTGATGGAAGGCGGCAAGCAAGCCGTCAGCCACTACCGCGTGCTCGAACGTTTCCGCTCCCACACACACGTGCGGGTAAAACTGGAAACGGGGCGGACGCACCAGATTCGTGTGCACATGTCTCACATCAACTTCCCGTTGGTCGGAGACCCTGCCTACGGCGGTCGTTTCCGCATTCCGCCGGCGGCCAGTGTGACCATGGTCGAATCGTTGAAGGCGTTCCCGCGTCAGGCACTGCACGCGCGGTTCCTGGAGCTGGATCACCCGACGACCGGTAAGCGCATGAGCTGGGAATCGCCACTTCCTGACGATTTTGTCTGGTTGTTGACCCTGCTCAAGCAAGATCGCGAGGCGTTCATCGGATGATTGACTGGCTGATTCCCGACTGGCCTGCGCCTGCCGGGGTGAAAGCCTGTGTGACCACCCGTGCGGGCGGCGTCAGTCTGGCGCCGTTCGATAGCCTCAACCTTGGCGATCACGTCGACGACAACCCGCAAGCGGTTGCAGAAAATCGCCGTCGCCTCACCAATCATTTTGCCATCCAGCCAGCCTGGTTGAAGCAGGTCCACGGGATCGCTGTGGCACACGCGGACCCCGGTGGCGTGGCCACTGCCGATGCCTGCTGGACGGCGACACCCGGTATTGCCTGCACGGCAATGACTGCCGACTGCCTGCCTGCTTTGTTCTGCGACCGTGCAGGCACTCGCGTAGCAGCGGCTCATGCCGGCTGGCGCGGACTGGCAGCTGGTGTGCTCGAAGCCACCCTCGACTCGCTCGCCGTTGCGCCTGAAGAAATTCTGGTCTGGCTCGGTCCAGCCATTGGCCCAAAAGCCTTTGAAGTCGGCCCGGAAGTACGCGAGACCTTTGTCGAGCAGCTGCCGCAAGCTGCCAGAGCCTTCACGCCCAGCCAGAATGACGGCAAATTCATGGCCGACATCTATGAGCTGGCGCGTTTACGTCTGGCCGCTCGCGGTGTCACTGCGGTTTATGGCGGCGGTTTCTGCACCGTGACCGATCCGTGCTTCTTTTCCTACCGCCGCGCGCCACGCACGGGCCGGTTTGCCTCCCTCGTTTGGCTGGAACGCTAGACTTCCCTGATCTGCATCAACTGATCGACGCTTGAAACTCCCAGAATCGACCGCATCTACAGTGGTATCTGGCAGGTTTCTTCATTCAGGATGTTTTATAGGTCCGGCCTGCTCAAAAGGAAGGTGACCCATGCGTATAGATCGTTTAACCAGCAAATTGCAGTTAGCTCTATCCGACGCCCAATCTCTGGCTGTCGGCCTCGACCATCCCGGCATTGAGCCGGCGCACTTGATGCAAGCCATGCTTGAACAGCAGGGTGGTTCGATCAAACCCCTGTTGATGCAAGTGGGTTTCGACGTCAACAGCTTGCGTAAAGAGCTGACCAAAGAACTCGACCAACTGCCGAAAATCCAGAACCCCACCGGCGACGTGAACATGGCGCAGGACTTGGCGCGTCTGCTCAATCAGGCCGACCGTCTGGCCCAACAGAAGGGCGACCAGTTCATTTCCAGCGAGCTGGTGTTGCTCGCCGCGATGGACGAGAACAGCAAAATCGGCAAACTGTTACTCGGCCAGGGCGTCAGCAAAAAAGCTCTGGAAAATGCAATCAACAACCTGCGTGGCGGCGAGGCGGTCAATGACGCCAACCACGAAGAGTCGCGCCAGGCGCTGGACAAGTACACCGTCGACCTGACCAAGCGCGCCGAAGAAGGCAAGCTTGATCCGGTAATCGGCCGTGACGACGAAATTCGCCGGACCATTCAAGTGCTGCAACGCCGCACCAAGAACAACCCGGTGCTGATCGGTGAGCCTGGCGTCGGTAAAACCGCGATCGCCGAAGGTCTGGCGCAGCGCATCATCAACGGTGAAGTGCCGGACGGCCTTAAAGGCAAGCGGCTGTTGTCGCTGGACATGGGCGCGCTGATTGCCGGCGCCAAGTACCGTGGCGAGTTCGAAGAACGCCTGAAATCCCTGCTTAACGAATTGTCGAAGCAGGAAGGGCAGATCATTCTGTTCATCGACGAGCTGCACACCATGGTCGGCGCCGGTAAAGGCGAAGGCTCGATGGACGCGGGCAACATGCTCAAGCCGGCACTGGCACGTGGCGAGCTGCACTGCGTCGGCGCAACCACGCTGAACGAGTACCGCCAATATATAGAGAAGGACGCCGCACTCGAGCGTCGCTTCCAGAAAGTATTGGTGGAAGAGCCGAGTGAAGAAGACACCATCGCTATACTGCGGGGCCTGAAAGAGCGCTATGAAGTTCACCACAAAGTGGCGATCACCGATGGCGCAATCATCGCGGCGGCCAAGCTCAGTCATCGCTACATCACTGACCGCCAGCTGCCGGACAAAGCTATCGACCTGATTGATGAGGCGGCCAGCCGCATCCGCATGGAGATCGACTCCAAGCCGGAAGTGCTCGACCGTCTGGAGCGCCGTCTGATCCAGCTGAAAGTGGAATCCCAGGCGCTGAAGAAAGAAAGCGATGACGCCGCGAAGAAACGTCTGGAAAAACTCCAGGAAGAAATCGCCCGTCTCGAACGTGATTATTCGGATCTGGAAGAGATCTGGAACTCGGAAAAAGCCGAAGTCCAGGGTTCTGCCCAGATTCAGCAAAAAATCGAACAGTCCCGTCAGGAGCTGGAAGCCGCGCGCCGTAAAGGCGACCTGAACCGCATGGCCGAGTTGCAGTACGGGGTGATCCCGGATCTGGAACGCAGCCTGCAGATGGTCGACCAGCACGGCAAAAGCGAGAATCAGTTGCTGCGCAGCAAGGTGACCGAGGAAGAGATCGCTGAAGTGGTGTCGAAGTGGACCGGCATCCCCGTGTCGAAAATGCTCGAGGGCGAGCGCGACAAGCTGATGAAGATGGAAAGCCTGTTGCACAAGCGAGTCATCGGTCAGGACGAAGCGGTGATTGCGGTTTCCAACGCAGTGCGACGTTCGCGGGCCGGCTTGTCCGACCCTAATCGTCCGAGCGGTTCGTTCATGTTCCTCGGCCCGACCGGTGTCGGTAAAACCGAGCTGTGCAAGGCGCTGGCCGAGTTCCTCTTTGATACTGAAGAGGCGATGGTGCGGATCGACATGTCCGAGTTCATGGAGAAACATTCCGTGGCTCGTTTGATCGGTGCGCCACCAGGCTACGTGGGCTATGAGGAGGGCGGTTACCTGACTGAGGCGGTGCGTCGCAAGCCTTATTCGGTGATCCTGCTGGATGAGGTCGAGAAGGCCCACCCGGATGTTTTCAACATCTTGCTGCAGGTGTTGGAAGATGGCCGGCTGACCGATAGTCATGGTCGTACGGTGGATTTCAAGAATACCGTGATTGTCATGACCTCCAACCTGGGCTCGGCGCAGATCCAGGAACTGGTCGGTGATCGTGAAGCGCAGCGTGCGGCGGTGATGGATGCGATCTCCATGCACTTCCGGCCAGAGTTCATCAACCGGGTCGACGAAGTGGTGATCTTCGAGCCATTGGCGCGGGATCAGATCGCGGGCATCACCGAGATCCAGTTGGGTCGCCTGCGCAGTCGCCTGACCGAGCGGGAGTTGAAACTGGAGCTCAGCCCGGAGGCGATGGACAAGTTGATCGCCGTCGGTTACGACCCGGTCTACGGTGCCCGGCCACTGAAACGAGCAATCCAGCGCTGGATCGAAAACCCGCTGGCGCAGCTGATTCTGTCGGGGCATTTCATGCCCGGCGACACGGCAAAAGGTGTGGTGGAAAACGACGAAATCGTTTTCGTCTGATCCACGCTGGCTGGAAAACCCTGGAGGCCCCGCAATGCGGGGCCTTTTTTTCGTCAGGTTGTTGAACTGAAAGGAAAAGGCTTGTAAAGTGCGCCCCGCAGTACGTCACCCGGAAGGGTTTTTGCTCCCCAAGCAGAAATCTGAAATAAGTTGCAAATCATTAACTTGAAAGCAATTTAAAGGGTTGACAGAGGTGCTTAAGATTGTAGAATAGCGCGCCTCAGACACACGAACGCAGCGATGCGAACGGGTCGAAGAGACGCAATAAAGCTTCAAACGTTGTAATTGAAATATCAGTAGTATTGAAATATGTAGTTCCGTGATAGCTCAGTCGGTAGAGCAAATGACTGTTAATCATTGGGTCCCAGGTTCGAGTCCTGGTCACGGAGCCAATTTCAAACCGGGGTATAGCGCAGTCCGGTAGCGCGCCTGCTTTGGGAGCAGGATGTCAGGAGTTCGAATCCCCTTACCCCGACCATTTTTGGGTCGTTAGCTCAGTTGGTAGAGCAGTTGGCTTTTAACCAATTGGTCGTAGGTTCGAATCCCACACGACCCACCATTTTTGAAACCAGTTAACGCTGGGATCAGATCTTAAGATCAGACGCCAAAAGCTCTGTTCGCAGAAGGCGCCTTTTAAAGGTGCCTTTTTTTTACCGGGGTATAGCGCAGTCCGGTAGCGCGCCTGCTTTGGGAGCAGGATGTCAGGAGTTCGAATCCCCTTACCCCGACCATATTAAAAATCCTCGTATCGAAAGATACGGGGATTTTTTTTGCCTGCCGCTCATGCGATGACGCTCGGCCATGGCAGGCCTGGGCTAATCGCGGACGCAAAAAAGCCGCGCTGCCGATCTTGGCAAGCGCGGCTGGATGCCTTATAGCTTAGGCGCCGTCTTGATCTTTCAAATGCTCGAACAGGCCTTTAGGCATTTTCTTGCCATTGGCTTCGAAGTTGGCCTTCACGTTGTCGTAGGCCTCTTGCTCATCAATGAAGCCGTCATGGTTGGTGTCGATCTTGGCGAAATCGGACTTTGGCGCGACTTTTTTGAATTCCGCGCGAGACACCTTGCCGTCGCCATCGGAGTCGGTTTTGGTCATCGACTCATCACCACACTTGCCTTCACCACACTTGCCTTCGCCGCATTTGCCTTCAGGGGTTTTGACCGCCTGTTCTGCCGACGCCAGCAGATAACCTTGAGACAAAGGCTGCGCGGCGAACACCGAGCCGGACAACATCATGCCGCCGGCCAGCACTGCGCCAAGCAAACCGATAGTGTTTTTAGGGGTACGGGACATTTACATTCTCCTGGGTTGCACGACACAACCATCGATAAAGGACGCCACGCAAGTGCGGCGATACCCGTAGCGGGCGGGTTGCCTTGCTCGGGTGTGGCCATTTAGCGTCAGTGGTGTATCGCTACTGTGTCGCGACAGGGGGAGTTTGTAAGCCAAGGGGTGAAACGGCGGAGGAGATACAGTGGGACACAGGAACCAGGTCCAAAGAAACCCGGTGTAGGAGCAAGCTTGCTCGCGATGCAGACAGCGCGGTCGTTCATGTGCACCGCGCCGATGCTATCGCGAGCAAGCTTGCTCCTACAGCAGGTGGCGTTAGTGCAACTTCAACCGAGGCTCGGTTCCGCGCCCGATCTTGCTGCCCAGCATCAACATCGCCGTACGAAATGCGCCGTACAACGCCATCTGGTGCATGCGGTACAGCGACACGTAAAACATCCGCGCCAGCCAGCCCTCGAGCATCACGCTGCCGGTCAGGTTGCCCATCAAGTTACCCACAGCCGAAAAGCGCGACAGCGAAATCAGCGAGCCGTAATCGGTGTATTTGTATTCCGGCAGCGCCTTGCCTTCGATGCGCAGTTTCAGCGATTTCGCCAGCAACGACGCCTGTTGATGCGCAGCCTGGGCCCTCGGCGGCACGTTGCGATCGGTGCCGGGTTGCGGGCAGGCCGCGCAGTCGCCAAACGCGAAGATGTTTTCGTCGCGAGTGGTTTGCAGCGTCTGCAGCACCTGCAGTTGATTGATGCGGTTGGTCTCCAGACCGTCGATGTCCTTGAGGAAATCCGGCGCGCGAATCCCCGCCGCCCAGACTTTCAGGCTGGCGTTGATCACTTTGCCATCGACGGTGATCAGGCTATCGGCCGTGACTTCGCTGACCGCTGCGTTGGTCATGACATTCACCCCGAGCTTCTCCAGGGTTTTATGCACAGGCCCGCCGATGCGCTCCGGCAGGGCAGGCAAGACCCGTGGCCCGGCTTCGATCAAGGTGATGTGCATGTTTTCCGGTTTGATCCGGTCCAGCCCGTACGCCGCCAGTTCATGCGCGGCGTTGTGCAGCTCGGCGGCCAGTTCGACACCGGTGGCACCGGCGCCCACGATGGCGACGCTGATCTGCTCGACCTTGTCGGTCTGCCCGGCATGGGCGCGCAGGTAATGATTGAGCAACTGCTGATGAAAACGCTCGGCCTGCTTGCGCGTGTCGAGGAACAGGCAATGCTGCGCCGCGCCTTGCGTGCCGAAATCATTGGTAGTGCTGCCGACCGCGATCACCAGCGAGTCGTAACCCACTTCACGCGCCGGCACCAGTTCCAGTCCGGCTTCGTCATAGGTGGCGGCCAGCTGGATTTTTTTCTGCGCGCGGTCAAGCCCGCTCATGCGCCCCAGCTGGAACTCGAAGTGGTTCCATTTCGCCTGGGCAACATAGTTGAGTTCGTCTTCGGAGGAGTTCAGAGAACCGGCCGCCACTTCGTGCAACAACGGTTTCCAGATGTGGGTCAGGTTCGCGTCGACCAGCATTACGCTGGCCGTACCGCGCTTGCCCAGAGTTTTACCCAGACGGGTAGCCAACTCCAGACCGCCGGCGCCGCCGCCAACGATGACAATACGATGAGTCATGGGGATATCTCGCAAGGCTAAAAGAAATCGGTGCAATTACCCGAGCGAGCGCTAAGCAGCTCATAGCGTCAGGTAACTGATAAATCGGCTCAACAGGCCTAGACCAATGGTCACTGCGACGACCAGCATAAGGAGCATCCACGGCCGGAAAGGCCGGCGCTCGACTTGGTGCTGCGCCAATTGCAAGTACTCTTCGACATGCTTCTGGTCGTCCGGGTTCAGGCGGCTGGTCATATTGGCCTCGTCAGGTAGACGTTACTGAATGTGAAGAAGCTACAGCGGGGTTTTATCGTACGTTGAACGGAGCATAGCCGGTGTCCGGAATCGGCTCGACGCTCACTGCGTCTTCCAGGCGAATGATCCCGCTTTGTAACACTCGGGCCGTGATTCCACCATGGCCGCGCACAGCCTGAAAAGTCCCTGGGCCGAGGCTGTTCTGCAAACGCGCGCAGGGCTGACACCAACCGGTAGTTTCGAAAATCGCCTGGCCGATCCGGAAACGCCGGCCCTTGAGGCTGAACAGATTGATGCCGCTGACGACGATATTGCGGCGCAAGTCCGCAGGCGCCACCGGATGCTCATCGGCACGTCCCAGCAGCGAACTGATCACGGCCAGATGTTCCCACTGAATCAGCGTCACCTGCCGCGCATTGCGCACGCCGGGGCGCGCGCGATCACCGGTCAGGCCCGCTTCGAGGCGCGCTTCAACCGCGTCGAGTTCGATCATCGGCGCGTGCCGTTCCGGGCGTACACCGATCCAGCGAACACGACCTTGTTGCGGCACCTCGGCAATCAATTCCTGCAATGGCGTCACAGGCTGATCCCGACGTCGAAGACGATGCTGCGCCCCAAATTGCTGCGCAGGAAATCCGGCGCATCCGGGTGGGCGAACAACACACGGGCGAAGGTCGGACCGACCAGCGACAACGAGCGCCAGCCCTGGCGCAGGTATTCGGTGGGCGGCGGGAAATGACTGTTGAGGTCGAGCACTTCGCGCTTGAGACTGGCGAAGGCAATGATGTCCAGCTCACCGAGGTCCATACCGCGTTCTTTGTAGTTGTGAGCTTTTTTGCGCAAGGTCGGTGCCAGTCTCAAAAGGAATTCATTGGCAGGGATGCGTTTGGGTTTTGCTTCGCGGCGCACCAGCTGGCTCAGGGAAAACGCGCTGCGTCGACGTTGCAGTTCATCGCGCCACTCGTCATTGAGGCGGCGGCCTTCGTCGAGGACGAAGAACACTTCAAAACTGGCATCGCGAAACAGCACGTCCGGCGGCTCACCGGCGGGGGCGAATTCATCAACGCGGTAGGGAATGTTCAGCCCCTGCAAGAGACGCTGACACACCCACCGCTCCCGCTCCCATTTGCGGGCATTGGAAAGGAACGCGTTGGCTTGCTCGGCCGCAATGGTCAGCAGGCGTAAGTAATCTGAATCATCCATAGACCCAAGCTTAGCGTTCAAATGCGTCGTAATGGTAACGCTCCGTCACGTCATTCCAAGCCAGTTCGGCAGAGCCAGGGAAATCCACGGTACGTAGGTGATCAATATCAGGAACAGCAGCAGGATGATCAGCCATGGCATCGCCGCACGGATAGTGGCGCCCAGCGACATGCCGGTAACCGCCGACGTGACAAACAGGTTGAGCCCCACGGGGGGGGTTATCAGACCGATCTCCAGGTTGACCACCATGATGATGCCGAGGTGAATCGGATCGATCCCCAATTCCATGGCAATCGGAAACAGGATAGGCGCCAGGATCAGGATGATCGCCGACGGTTCCATGAATGCGCCCGCGATCAGCAGCACAATGTTGACCACCAGCAGGAAAGTCACCGGTGTCAGGCCCGCGGCGATAACCCAGGCGGTGATTGTTTGCGGTATTTGCTCCGTGGTCAGCACATGGGCGAAGAGCATGGCGTTGGCGATGATGAACATCAGCATGATGCTCAGCTTGGCCGATTCCAGCAGCACTTTTGGTGTCTCGCGAAACGTCATGTCCTTATAGATGAACAGTGCCACAAATGCCGAGTAGACCGCCGCCACTGCCGCTGCTTCGGTCGGCGTGAACATCCCGGAATAGATGCCGCCGAGGATGATCACCATCAGCAGCAGGCCCCAGATCGCCTTGCGCGCAGCCGTCAGCCATTCACGAATCGACGCCCGCGGCATGGCCGGCAGGTTTTTCCAGACCGCGACCACGTAGATGGCAACCATCAGAAATGTACCCAGCAGCAGCCCAGGCACCACGCCGGCCATGAACAGTTTACCGACTGAGGTTTCTGTCGCCGCCGCATACACCACCATCACGATGGAGGGCGGAATGAGAATGCCCAGCGTGCCGGCGTTGCAGACAATACCGGCGCCAAACGCCTGTGGATAACCGGAACGGACCATGCCTGCAATGGCGATCGAGCCCACCGCCGCCACGGTCGCGGGGCTAGAGCCGGACAGCGCGGCGAACAGCATGCACGCCAGCACGGCAGCGATGGCCAGACCACCTCGGATATGACCGACGCAGGCGTTGGCGAAGTCGATCAGGCGCCGCGCCACGCCGCCTGTGGTCATGAAGGCGCCGGCCAACAGGAAGAACGGGATCGCCAGCAGCGTGTAGTGCTCGGAGGTCTCGAACAGCTTGATGGCCAGCGAGCGTACGGAGTCGGGGCTGAACAACAGGATCGTCAACGAACCGGCCAAACCTAGCGATACAGCAATCGGCACGCCGATGAACATCAGCACGAACAGCGCCACAAAGAGGAAGAGAATGGTCATTTGCGGTCATCCTCATGCTCGGTAAGTTTCAGCACGTCTGCCGCTTCATCGGCCAGGCCCAGACCAGTCTGGCGATTCTGTACGATGCGCACGAAGATTTCGGCAAAGCGGATGAACACCAAGGCGAAACCCACCGGGACAATCAGCCCGATGTGCCATTGCATGATGCCGTAATGGCCCAGGTCTTCGGCACCGATGCCGGCGATGAACAGGGTTTGAATCCATTCGAAACTCGCAACACTGAGCAGGCCCGCGTAGCCGAGGCAGCACAGGCAGGCAATGATACCGATGTAACGCTGCACCGGTTTGCTCGCCAGTTTCACCAGAGCGTCGACGCCGATGTGGCCCGCGGTGCGCACCCCGTACGACAAGCCGAAAAAGATCAGCCAGGCGAACAGGGCCTTGGTCATCGAAATACTCCAGGTCATCGCTTGCGCCATGCCCATGATGCTGTCGCCAATCGCGAACATCGGTTCACTGGCGCTCGGCCACGAGTCGGCGAAGCTGTAAAAAACGCTGTAGAGGTTGTTCAGGATGACGTAAACGAAGGTCACCAGCGTCATCGCTGCCAGCAGGAAAACAATGAAGCCTTCTTCGAAATGTTCCCAGATGCGCCGCAAGGCATTCATGAGTGGCATCTCCCGATCGAGTGACGACTGTGAACGAGCGGCCGCCCGTTAAGGCGGCGCTCACGGGCAGATTACTGAGCCTGATTGGCGGCGTCGGCGGCCTTGATAAGGTCAGCGCCAATATCCGCTTCGAATTTCGACCACACCGGTTTCATCGCTTCACGCCATTTGCCGCGCTGCTCTGGAGTCAGCGTGATGATCTCGGTGGTTTTTGCAGTGAGGATGTTCTGCTTGGCGTCCTGGTTCAGCTTCTCGGCGTCCTTGTTAACCTGCGCCGTCACCTCGACGATGATCTTGTCCAGTTCGGTTTTCACATCCGCCGGCAGGCCGCTCCAGAACTTGGTGTTGGTGATCAGCATGTAGTCGAGCAAGCCGTGGTCGGTTTCGGTGATGAATTTCTGCACCTCGTGCATCTTCTGGCTGTAGATGTTCGAGTAAGGGTTTTCCGCGCCATTCACCACGCCTGTCTGCAAGCCTTGATACACCTCGGCGAAGCTCATTTTGCGCGGGTTGGCGCGCACGGCCTTGAACTGCTCTTCCAGCACGGCGGAGGCTTGTACGCGGAACTTCAGACCTCGCGCATCGGCGGGTTCACGCAGTGCCTTGTTGGCCGACAATTGCTTCATGCCGTTGTGCCAATACGCCAGCCCCGTAATGTTCTTGCCCTCCATCGACTTCAGCAGATTCTGACCTTCAGGGCTGAGCTGAAAGCGATCCACTGCAGCGATGTCGTTGAACAGAAACGGCAGGTCGAACAGCTGCAGCTTCGGCGTGTATTGCTCGAATTTTGCCAGCGACGGCGCAATCAGTTGCACATCGCCTGACAGCAGCGCCTCCATTTCCTTGCCGTCACCGAACAACGAAGAGTTAGGGTACACATCGACCCGGACTTTGCCTGCCAGGCGTTCTTCCACGAGCTTCTTGAACATCAGCGCGCCCTGACCCTTGGGCGTTTGTTCGGCCACCACGTGGGAGAACTTGATGATGATCGGATCGGCTGCCAGCGACAGACCGGACGCCCCCAGCGCCAATACACAGACCGCTGCCTTGCAAAAAGACTTGAGCATTCACATGTTCCTCTTGTTGTTTTGTCGTGTCGTTTATTCCAAAACGCACGGTGGACAGAAAGAGTCTAGGCAATAAATCCATTTACGTCGGTGGGATACGTTACTTAATGCCACCGGGAACCCCGGTGTAGACTGAGGGAGATCCTCAGGGGCACTCTGCTACCCGGGCGACCTCCCGGTTGTATTGGCCCAAGTGCCGGAGACCTGTAGCCATGATCGGCGCCGAATTGTTATCACCGCAGAGCCTCACAGTGGGTTGGCTGATCTATGCGCCGGTACTGCTGTGGGCAATCTGCCGTGTGCCGTGGGTTGAATTGTTCGCGGACAGCCGGCGCCAGCATCTGCTATTCGGCACTGTGTTTGCGCTGTTCATGCTGTGGCTGGTGCGAAGGGATTTCGATACC
Organism: Pseudomonas sp. TMB3-21; assembly: GCF_054898145.1. Taxonomy (NCBI): domain Bacteria; kingdom Pseudomonadati; phylum Pseudomonadota; class Gammaproteobacteria; order Pseudomonadales; family Pseudomonadaceae; genus Pseudomonas; species Pseudomonas sp. TMB3-21. Next base: position 2,493,928 of record NZ_CM142718.1, read on the forward strand.
GGCGTGTCTTACCATTTTCTCGGCATGACGGCGGTGACGCTGCTGCTCGATTGGCCGCTGGCGATCGTCGGCGGGCTGATTGCGCAGGTGGGGCTGATCCTCCTGGGGCGCCAGGACCTGGCCGCAATGGGGGTGAATGGCGCGTTGCTGATTCTGCTGCCGGTGCTGGTGACCGAGTGCTGTGCGATTCTGGTGGAGCGCGCACAGCCGCGAAATCCCTTTGTGTATATCTTCGTTTCGGGCTTCTTCGCGGCGGCGGTCTCGGCGTTGTTGTGCCTGCTGCTGGCCCTGTGGCTGCTGTGGTTCGACGGACGATTCGCCATGCCGTACTGGCTGGAGGATTTCGTCGGTTACCTGTGGTTGATCATTTTTCCGGAGGCGTTCATCAACGGGATGGTGGTCAGCGCGCTGGTGGTGTTCAGCCCTGAATGGCTGGAGACCTTCAACCGCACGCGCTACCTGTCAGCGCCGTGGAAGGATGAAGAGCCGAAACCCTGATCAATGACGCGGTCAATGACGCGGTTCGAAGTCTTCGCTGAACAGATCGTCTTCGGCGTCCGGGCTGACCGGGATCTTGTGTTCTTCCGAGGCCCAGGCGCCCAGGTCGATCAGTTTGCAGCGATCGGAACAGAACGGCCGGAACGTGCTGTTTGGGGTCCATTCGACCGGGGCGCCACAGGTTGGGCATTCGACGGTTGGGGTTTGGCTCATGACTGGCCTCCACGCAAAGTAAGGTAAAAGTGATGCAGACGCTCGATCTCGCTGTGCAGCCAGGCGAGGTCGCGGTCATTGACCACCACATCGTCGGCATGGCTCACGCGATCCTGGCGGCTGGATTGCGCCTTGAGGATCGCTTGGACCTGTTGCTCGCTGGTCTGGTCACGTTGCAAGGTGCGCTCAATCTGCAGTTGTTCGGGGGCGTCGATCACCAGCACGCGCTGGGTCATGCTGTGCTGGCCGGACTCGATCAGTAGCGGCGACACCAGAATCGCGTAAGGCGATTGTGCCTTGCCCAGATGTTCGACGATTTCTTCAGCGATCAGCGGATGCAGCAGCGCTTCGAGCCACAAGCGCTGTTCCGGCACTTCAAAAATCAGTTTGCGCAGGGCCGCGCGATCCAGCTGGCCATTGCCTTGCAGCACGCCGGGACCGAAATGTTCGGCGATTTTCGCCAGCGCCGGACGGCCCGGCTCGACCACCCAGCGCGCTGCGTGATCGGCGTCCACCACGTGCACACCAAGGCTGATGAAGTGCTCGGCGGCCGCGCTTTTGCCGCTGCCGATGCCGCCGGTGAGGCCAAGAATCCAGGGGGTTTTCACAGGGGTTTTCATTGCAAACCGACAAACTGCCAATAGAAGGCGGTTATTTGACCACCCCAGAGCAAGGCAATCCAGCCGGCAATGGCCAGATAAGGTCCAAAAGGGATCGGCGTCGAGGTTTGCGCGTTACGCAGGCGCAGCATGATCAGGCCGATCACGGCACCCACCAGTGAAGACAAAAGCAGCGTCAGCGGCAAAATCTGCCAGCCGCCCCAAGCGCCCAACATCGCCAGCAGCTTGAAATCGCCATGGCCCATGCCGTCCTTGCCGGTGATCAGCTTGAACACCCAGAACACCGACCACAAGGCCAGATAACCGGCCACTGCGCCCCACAAGGCTTCCGTCAGCGGCACGAACAGCCCGAAACTGTTGACGATCAGGCCGAGCCACAACAGCGGCAGCACCAGCACATCCGGCAGCAATTGATGCTCGGCGTCGATCAGGCTCATCGCCAACAGGCCCCAGGTCAGCAACAGCACCATCAGCGCCGGCCAGCCGAAACCGAAATGCCAGGCCACGAACCCCGACAGCACGCCGCACGCCAGTTCGGTCAGCGGATAACGCTGGCTGATGGACGCTGCGCACCCCGCACAGCGTCCGCGCAGAAACACATAACTGACCACCGGGATGTTTTCCCACGCGCGGATACGATGGTCGCAATGCGGGCACTGTGAGTGCGGCAACAGCAGGTTGTAGGTCGGCAGCGCGGGCTCGGCGGGCAAACCGAGAATGTCGAGGGCTTGCTCGCGCCACTCACGGGCGAGCATCTTCGGCAGACGCCAGATCACCACGTTAAGGAAGCTGCCGACCAGCAGGCCAACGATGCAGGCAATAACGATGAAGGCCAGCGGATAGACAGTCAGGATTTCATTCAAAGGCATGTCAGATCGCTGAGCCGAGTTGGAAGATAGGCAGGTACATCGCAACCACCAGACCGCCGACGATGACGCCGAGGACCACCATGATGAAGGGCTCCATCAGGCTGGTGAGGTTGTCGACCATGTTATCCACTTCGGCCTCGTAGAAACTGGCGACCTTGTCGAGCATGTCATCCAGTGCGCCGGACTCTTCGCCAATGGCTGTCATCTGAATCGCCATGTTGGGAAAGATCCCCGAGGTGCGCATGGAGAAATTCAGCTGCATGCCCGTCGACACATCCTGTTTGATGCGCAACACCGCGCGCTTGAAGACGATGTTGCCGGTGGCACCCGCTACCGATTCCAGCGCCTCCACCAGCGGCACGCCGGCGGCGAACGTGGTCGAGAGGGTGCGCGCATAGCGAGCCACGGCAGACTTGTACATCAGCGTGCCAACCAGCGGAACTTTCAGCATCCAGGTGTCGGTGCGGTCCCTGAAGGCCTGGGACTTCTTGAAGGCATGCCGGACGCCGAATATCGCCGCGATCAGCAGGCCAAGGATCACCCACCACCATTCCTGCAGAAACTCCGACAGGCCGATGACCATTACGGTAAAACCCGGCAGTTCCGCGCCAAAACCCTTGAACACCGATTCGAACTGCGGCACGACCTTGACCAGCAGGATCCCGGTCACAATAATCGCCACAAACACCACCGCCGCAGGGTAGGTCATCGCCTTCTTGATTTTGGCCTTGAGGGCTTCACTTTTTTCTTTATAAGTGGCGACGCGCTCCAGCAGGGTATCGAGCGCACCCGCCTGTTCACCGGCGTCGACGAGGTTGCAGTAGAGCTCATCGAAATATTGCGGATTTTTGCGCAAGGCTGCGGCGAAGCTGTTGCCTGCCGCGACCTCCTGTTTGACCTCGTCGACCAGTTTGCGCATGGCCGGGTTGTCGAAGCCTTCGCCAATGATGTCGAACGACTGCAACAGTGGCACGCCGGCTTTCATCATGGTCGCCATCTGCCGGGTGAACAGGGCGATGTCCTGAGCTTTGATGCGTTTGCCCAGGCTCAGGATCGACGCGGACTTCTTGCGCACCTTGCCCGGGTTGATGCCTTGCTTGCGCAGTTGCGCCTTGATCAGCGCCGGGCTCTGACCGGTGAGCTCGCCGGCCATTTTTGTGCCTTTCTTGTCCGTACCTTCCCAGCTGTAAACACTGATTTTTGCTGCTTTGACCGCCATGTTCAATCCTTGGTAACCCGGTTGATTTCCTCAAGGCTGGTGATGCCTTGCATGGCCTTGATCAGCCCGGACGTGCGCAGGTCGTTGAAACCGTCCTTGCGCATCTGAATATCGATTTCCAGTGAATTGCCCTCGGCCATGATCAAGCGTTGCAGGTCCGGCGTGTTCTTCACCACTTCGTAAATCCCCACACGTCCTTTATAGCCACCGTTGCAGTGATCGCAGCCGACTGGCTCATAAATGGTGAACGAGCCGAGAAGCTGCTCGGGGAACCCTTCCTTGATCAGCGCTTCGCGGGGGATGTCGATGGGTTTCTTGCAATGGCTGCACAGTTTGCGGGCCAGACGCTGGGCAATGATCAGCGTGACCGAGGTGGCGATGTTGAAACCCTGAATGCCCATGTTGTGCAGACGGGTCAGGGTTTCGGCGGCGCTGTTGGTGTGCAGGGTCGATAACACCAGGTGACCGGTCTGCGCAGCCTTGATCGCAATCTCTGCGGTTTCCAGGTCGCGGATCTCACCGACCATGATCACGTCAGGATCTTGACGCAAAAATGAGCGTAACGCCTGGGGAAAGCCCAGCCCCTGTTTGGGATTGACGTTGACCTGGTTGATGCCTTCCATGTTGATTTCCACCGGGTCCTCGGCCGTGGAGATGTTGATGTCCACGGTATTGAGGATATTCAGGCCGGTGTAGAGCGAGACGGTCTTACCCGAACCGGTAGGGCCGGTGACGAGGATCATGCCCTGCGGCTGTTTCAGGGCGGCCATGTACAGATCTTTCTGGCCGGGCTCATAGCCGAGCGCGTCGATACCCATCTGCGCGCTGGTGGGGTCGAGGATCCGGATCACCACTTTTTCGCCCCACAGGGTCGGCAAGGTGTTGACCCGGAAGTCGATCGACTTGCTCTTCGACAGACGCATCTTGATTCGCCCGTCCTGAGGTTTGCGCCGCTCGGAAATATCCAGGCTGGCCATGACCTTCAGGCGCGCGGCAATACGCGCGGCCAGCTGGATCGGCGGCTTGGCCACTTCACGCAGCATGCCGTCGGTGCGCATCCGCACGCGGTAGGTTTTTTCGTAAGGTTCGAAGTGCAGGTCGGAAGAGCCGCTTTTGATGGCGTCGAGCAACATCTTGTGGACGAAGCGCACCACCGGTGCGTCATCGGCATCCTGCCCGGCGATGGATTCCTGGCGGTTGTCGTCGTCCGACTCGATGTTCACGCCATCAAGGTCGACATCGGCCATGTCTTCGAGGCCGGTGCTTTGGTTGTCGAAGAACTTGTCCAACGCGTCCGAGAGCTTGTCGTCCTCGACCAGAATGGCTTCGGTACCGAGCCCGGTGCTGAACTGGATATCGTTGATGGCCTGAAGATTGGTCGGGTCGGAAACGCCGACGAACAGCTTATTGCCGCGTCGCCACAGGGGCAGCGCGTGGTGCTGGCGGAGCAGTTTCTCACTGACCAGGCCTGTGGGCTGGGACTCTTTGTCGAGGCAACTGAGGTCCAGCAACGGCATGCCGAAATGCTCCGAGGCGATCTCGGCCACCTGGCGGCTGCCCACCAGTTTGTTCTGCACCAGATAACTGATCAGGGAGGTTTTGCTGCGCTGAGCTTGCTCATACGCCTGTTGTGCGCTTTTTTCAGTGATCAGTTCGGCCAGGACCAATTGCTTGGCCAAGCCGCTTAGGGCGATATCGTTCATGGGGATTCCGGACGCAAACTATGCATGACTTATAGCGTAGTCAACCGGCGGAGCCAAACCATGGATGCCGAGGTGACAAAAATTGTCAGAAAGTGCGGACGGTGGGGGTAGGAAAGGGCGCTCTGAGGTTTTTCGCGCGCGGCCGACTGCGGGTAACGGCTTTGGCATGAGCTGTGCTTTGGGCTAATCAGATCATGGGATTTTGACTCATGCACCGGAGCTTGTTAATGAACACACAGAAAGGTTTTACCCTTATCGAGCTGCTGATCGTGGTGGCGATTATCGGGATTTTGGCGACGTTTGCTTTGCCGGCTTATTCGAAGTATCAGGCTCGGGCAAGCGTGACGGCGGGGCTGGCTGAGATTTCTGCCCTTAAGGTGCCATTTGAGCAACTTATGAATGACGGCACTGGAGTGAAAGATGTGGCGGCATTAGGTGGCCTTGCCACGACCCCAAACTGCGCGGTGACTGCATCCGGGACAGCTGCTGACGGTAAAGGAACGATCGTTTGCACAATCGCTAATGCGCCAGCTCCGGTAGGCGGGAAAACAATCACATTGACACGCGCGGCTGAGACTGGCTGGGCGTGTACGACTGCAGTGACGCAGGAATACGCTCCTAAAGGCTGTGACGGTGCATAGACGGGATGTGTTGAATGAACCGCCTCAATGAGGCGGTTTTTTATTTCTGAAACATTGGCTAGCAGCAAAACAGAAATTCCCGCAAATTCATGGCCTTACGCCCACCCCAAATCCCGCAACTTGCATGTCGATAATTTCCAACTCATGCAAAATGCATGATTCCGAAAATCAACCTTCTCCATAACCTATTGATTTATAACAAATAAAATCCTGTCTCAAAGTTGGCACACCCTTCGCAACATACCCAGTAACCCTGCTGACAACACACGCAGCAGACTTTAAAGAAAAACAGGAGTTACTCGTATGAAGAAGTTCGCTATCGCTGCCGCTACTGCTACCGCGCTGACCCTGACCATGGCCAACGCTGCCTTCGCCGCCACTCAGGCATCCCAGGCTCCAATGGTTCTGGCCGCCGGTGAAGTGACTGAAGCAAAAGAAGTTACCTCCGACACCTGGATCACCACTAAAGTCAAAGCTGATCTGGTTACCGAAAAAGGCATTCCTGGTACCGACATCAAGGTAGAAACCAACAAAGGCGTTGTTTCCCTGTCGTCGACTACTGCAGTGACTGATTCGCAAAAAGACGTTGCAGTCGCTATTGCCAAGAAGATCAAAGGCGTTAAAGCGGTCTCCGCTGACGGCCTGAAATCCGAGTAAGTTAAGACTTCTCGCCTGAACCGGGAGAAGGCGCGGTAGACGAGCCGAGTCATACGTCTACCGCAACTGAGAGTTCATGCGACGGCCACAAGGATTGTGGCCATTACAGGCCCCTGACATTCGTGTCCGGGGCCTGTTCTATTGTGGGCAACGCAAAACCTGTAATTGGATGGACTCGCCCAAGCCGAGGCGTCAATGCGCCACGGTGGCAGTCTAAACAGCCATCGACAGCGAGGGCGAGTCCATCCAATTACAAAAGCGCTCGGTGGCTCAATTGCCGCGGTTGCTGGTGATTCGCTTCAGGCGATTACCTTCGAACCGCAGGTACTGATACATCCCGCCGTTCGGACCGTAAGTCCATTCCTCGACCTGAAACTCTTCCCGCCGGTTGGCGCTGCGCTTGTAGCCCAGCACATCGCGACTCACTGGCTCTCCGCATTTGTGCAGAACCTCGCCCGAGCGATCGCCGACGCTGACCAAGTGGCTACCGCAACGCAACGTATTGGCGGCCATCGTATGACTGGCGGCAACACTCAGTATCAAGCCCAACACAAAACGTTTGATCATCACTCGGCATCCAGGTGCAATGGCGTAACCACGCGGCCATCGCTCTCGGGTTCACCGAGGCTGGAGTCGATGAAGTACACGCGGTCGTCAGCCAGCTGACCTTTGTCGACCAGATAATCCTTGATGCTGCTGGCACGGTCCTGACCGAGCTGGCGCAGCAAGACTTCGCTGGAACTCCAGAACGCGATCACACCCTCACGCATTTTCGCCGTGCGCTCTTCCTTGCCAAGGTCCTTCCATTCTGCCGGTGGCTGGGTTTTCAATCGGGTGCGGTAGATGCCTTCCAGCAACGCACCTTTCTCGCCCTCGGGCACCTCCAGTAATGACGCTTGCGCCGGTACTTTGTCGCCGCGACGCTGGAGCATTTTGTAGTAGTTGTACTGGTATTCGCGTTCCAGGCGCTCGTTGGCAATCAGCGGGCCGTCGCTGCGAGCAGCGGCAGTGCCTTCAATTTCCAGACGCAGGGTAGGACGTTCTTTCAGCGCCTGTGAAAGTTTGATCAGCGAACCCTCGGCATCCTTGTTCAATTCGCTGGAACCGGCCGCAAACGACACCGTGCCCAGGTCTTCCGAACCGCCGCCCCTGACCAGACCACCTATCATCTTGAACGGCGCCGCAGCGGCTTTGACGATCAGATTGCGCAGGGTCTGCCAGACAATCGGCATGACGCTGAACTGCGGATTGTTGAGGTCGCCAGTGACCGGCAACTCGATGGAAATCTTGCCGTCGACATCCTTGAGCAGAGCGATGGCGAGCTTCAGCGGCAGGCTGGTGGCGTCGGGGCTGTCGACCTTTTCACCCAGTTGCAGCTGTTCCACCACCACTTTGTTTTCGGCTTTGAGCTGGCCTTTGGTGATCATGTAATGCAGGTCGAGATTGAGCCGACCCTTGCGGATGCGGTAACCGGCGAATTTGCCGGAGTAGGGCGTCAGCGTGGTCAGTTCTACACGCTTGAAACTGGTGGCGATGTCGAGGCTGGCCATCGGGTCGAACGGATTGACCGCGCCCTTGATGGTCACCGGTGCATAGCGGTCGACCTTGCCTTTGATGTCCACCGTCGCCGGTTTTGCCTGGCGGCTGTCGATGGTGCCGATCTGGCCATTGAGCTGTTGCACGGCCGTGGCGAAATTCGGCGTCAGGCTGAAGTCGGCGAAATTCGCCGAACCGTCATTGATGGCAACACCGCCCACGTGAATACCCAGCGGTTTTTCCCGGTTGGCGGGTTTGCCTGCGGTCGTCTTGGCGGTTGAATCCGCCGGCTGCGGAATCAGCAGATCATCGACGTTGGTGGTGCGGTCGTCGTTGATCATGAAGCGCACATAGGGCTGGAACAGGTTGACCTTGGCAATCGTCAGGCTGTCGCCGTGCTGGTAATTCAAGCCTTCGAGCACCAGTTGCTGCCACTTGAGAAAGTCGCGGGTTTTCAGGGTGTCGAGGGTGTGCAGTTGATCAACCTGGGCTTTGCCGGTGACGCTGAATGCCAGCGGCTCGGTGCTTTTCAGGTCCACCGCCAGATCACTGCCGAGCATGCCGCTGCGCAGCTCGAGGCGGATAAACGGATTGATGTAGGACTGTGCGATCCGCAGGTCGATGTCGCGGGTTTGCACGTTCAGTCTGGCACTGACCGGGGCCAGATTAACCTGACCGTCTGCCATCAGTTTGCCTTGCTTGCCCACGCCAGTGTCGAGCTTGAGCGCGAAGGGCGAACCGTTGAGACTGTCGAAATTCTGCAAATCAAGATTCAGCGGGCCGACATCCAGCGCCACCACGGGCTGCGCTTTGCGGTCTTCCAAATGCACTTGGTAGTCGCGCAACTGCACGTCTTTAAGCAGCACTTGCCACGGTTTGCTCGGTGGCGTCGGTTCTGCCGCAGGTGAATCGGCGGCGGCCGGCGTGTCGACCGGTTCGGCGTTGGCCTTGGCGGCCTCTTTGGACGGTTGGCTGGCAAACAGTTTTTGCCAGTCGAGTTGCCCGTCCGCTTCGAGCGCTGCCCAGGTTTCCAGTTTCTGGCTGCGGATCTTGCCAACGATCACTTGCTGCTTCGCCAGATCGACGCTTGTTTCGCTGAGGTCCAGGCGTGCAAGCCTCGCCAGTGGGCGGCCATCCGGCGCCTTGATGGCGAACGGTGCAACGTTGAGCGCGACGTTGCTCAGCAGCAGTTCGGTTTTCTTGGACAGGTTCAGCTTGTAGTCGGTGCTGAGGCTGAAGACGCCGTCCTCAAGCACCAATGGCACAGCGTCACGCACATAAGGCCAGAAGGATTTCATTTTGCCGTCGGTAATCTTCAGCTTACCCTCGGAGGCGATCGGGATCAGGCTGAAATTGCCGGTCCAGTCGATCTTGCCGCCTGCCGGGCCGATGGCCACCAGCGTCATGTCGGCGCTGTCTTCAGGCAAGGTGCTGAGATTATTCAGTTCGAAATCGAGCTGGTCGTAGAGAAACTCGATCGGTTCGCTCGGGCGTTCATCCTTGAAGTGCACGGAACCGTCGGCCAGTTTGATGCGCTCGATGCGCAGCGGGAACGGTTTGGCGTCCGGGTCGGCAGGGGTTGGCTCGCTGGCGGGCACTTTGAACAGCCCCAGCAGATACAGCTTGCCGTCCTTGCCGAAGAGGATTTCGGTTTTGGATTTGTCGAGCTCGATGTCGGACAAATGCAGCGCTTTGGTCCAAAGGCTGTCGAGCTGCAGATTCGCGTACAGCCGTTCGAAGCCGATCTGCTCTTTGCCCGGCTCGCCGACCACCAGACCCCACAAGGTGACTTCAAGGCTGAAGGGGTTGATTTCGATCCGTTGAAGTGTCGCGGGCGTCGTCGCGTAGTTGGCCAGTTGCTGATTGGCCACACGCAACGCGATGCCCGGCAAAATCAGAAAACCCAACAGGCTGTAGAGGGCCAGAGCAGTCAACAGTGCGCCGAAAGCGCGGATCAATCCTTTGGGCATGTGCGGCTTCATCTGTCTGAATCGGAATGCCTTGGAGTATGGCACGCGAATCCGGTTCCGAAGCCACCTTGCGTTATAGGATTTATCTGAAAGTTTCTCTGGTTTTCACAGCTGCAGGATCAGGGTTTTCAGCGGCGGTTGTTGATCCATTGACGGGAAATCGCCGCCCGGCTTCATCACCGTCCACTCACGCACTGGCCGTCCGGCTTTCTCTGCGCAACGCAAAACCTGCTCGCGCCAGTCGTCCATGCTGACTTTCGCCAAATTGTTGCAGCAGATCAGCACGCCGTTGTCAGCGGTGGTCAGCAGTGCCGGTTTGAGCAGGCTTTGATAGTCGCGCAACAGGTCGACTGTGCCGAACGCGCTCTTGGCCCAGGCCGGAGGATCGAGCAGCACCAGATCGTACTGACGTTGTTCGAGGCGCTGATAACTTGGCAGTTTTTGCCCGCGACGCTGGCTGATCGGCAGGCCGGCGAGTTGGCGGATCGCCGGAAAATAGTCCGACTGGATGAACTGCATGGTCGGCAGCTGCGGGTTGAGCAGCCCGTTCTCGCGACCGACGGCGAGATTGCCCTCGGCGAAATCCAGGTTGCACACCTCACTCGCCCCCCCCGCTGCTGCGCTGAGGCCAACGCCACAGGTGTAGGCAAACAGGTTCAGCACGCTTTTGTTCTTGCTGTGCGCCTTGACCCAGCCGCGCGTGTTGCGCAGGTCGAGGAACAGCAGCGGGTCCTGACCGGCATGGCGTCCACGGACGCGGTAATTCAAACCCCATTCGTGCGCGATCAGGTCTTGCAGCGCGGCCTGGTCGGCGCGGTAGACGCTGTCATCACGGTCAATGCGCGAATTGCCTCGTGAGCGATCGTTGTAGACCAGCAGGGTTTCGAGGCCCAGTTGCTGATTGACGATGGCGTGCAACTGCAAGAGATCGTTCAGTTCGAGCGACTGGTGAAAGCTTTGCACCAACAGTTGCGGGCCGTAACGGTCGATGGTCAGGCCGCCGGCGCCTTCCTGGCTGCCGTGGAACAGGCGGTAGCAATCGGTGCCTTGCTGATGCAGTTCGGCAAGCAGGTCCTGGCGATGATCGAGGGCGGCGCGCAGCGCCTGATTCAAGGAAGACATGCTGGGCGCCTTGCAGGAGGGAATTTGGCGCGGGAGTTTAGCAGTTACTGAGCTTCAAGCTTCAAGCTTCAAGCTTGCAGCTCTGAGCGTCAGCTCAGCCCCATCCGCCGTCGCGCCCGTTGCACCGAACCATTACGAACCGCCCAGCGCAGCATCGGCGCGCTGCGGTTGACGCTGGCGCGGATCATTTTGCGTTGCAGCAGATTTTGCCTGACGCCGAGCATGTCGCTCGCCCAGTCCGGCAGCAAATCGATCCCGGCCTGCATCATCAGACCGCCGAACGGCTTGGCGAGACGACTCGGCGCAGGCGCATTCAGCAGCAGTCGCAAGACTTCGCGGCTGCGCGCATCGCACAGCAGTTGCGGACGGATTCGTTCAAGGTAATCGGCAATTTGCTGCCGCGAGCGTGGCACATCACGGGCGCCGAGGCGTTCGGCAATCAGGGCGATTTCGTCGTAATAACGGTCCTGATCGTCGAGCGATAAATCCGGATTGCGATAACGCAGATGCGCCGCCATAAAGTTGCTGACTTCGGCCACATGCACCCAGGTCAACAGGTCTGGATCACTGGCCGCATAAGTCCGCCCATCCGGCGCTGTGCCGGTGACCTGCAAGTGAATGGTGCGCACTTTCTCGATCAACCAGTCGGCATCCTGGCGCGAGCCGAAGGTAGTGCCTGAAATGAACTGCCCGGTGCGGCGCAACCGACCGAGCATGTCCTCGCGAAAATTCGAATGGTCCCAGACCCCGGCCAGTGCGAGCGGATGCAGGGCCTGGAGCATCAACGCACTGATGCCGCCGATAAGCATGCTGCTGAAATCACCGTGGATTTGCCAGCTCACCGAATCGGGGCCGAACAGGCCGGGATCGCCTTTGGGGTTTTCCAGATCAAGCTTGCCGAGGGATAGACCAGTGAGGCTCATGACCTGGGTTTCGATGCGGCTGCGGATAAATTCCATGGCGACTCTGTGGTGAAAAATAGAAGCTCCCTGTAGGAGTGAAGCTTGCTCGCGATAGGCTCAAGCGCGCCGCGTTCCTCAGGAAACCGGCGTTACCGTTCACGTCCATCGCGAGCAGGCTCGCTCCCACCGGGGAGCTGCGTACAGATTATTGATTCAAACGTTTATCCACCAGGTCCTGCACCACGCTTGGATCAGCCAGCGTAGACGTGTCCCCCAGTGTATCGAGCTCGTTGCAGGCAATCTTGCGCAAAATCCGCCGCATGATCTTGCCGGAACGGGTTTTCGGCAAGGCCGGCGCCCACTGAATCAGGTCCGGCTTGGCGAAACTGCCGATTTCCTTGCTGACGTGAGCCAGCAATTCCTTCTTCAACTCGTCATTGGGCTCGGTGCCGTTCATGGGGGTGACGAAGGCGTATATGCCTTGGCCTTTGACGTCATGGGGATAACCGACGACGGCGGCTTCAGCGATGCTGTCATGCACTACCAGCGCACTTTCCACCTCGGCGGTACCGATGCGGTGCCCGGAAACGTTGATCACGTCGTCGATGCGCCCGGTGATCCAGTAATCGCCATCCTCGTCGCGACGAGCACCGTCACCGGTGAAATAGTAGCCGGGGTAGGGTTTGAAATAGGTGTCGACCATCCGTTGCGGATCGCCATAAACGCTGCGAATCTGCGCTGGCCAGCTGGATTTGATCGCCAGCACGCCACTGCCGGCGCCTTTGATTTCCTTGCCCGTTTCATCCAGCAGCACCGGTTGCACGCCGAACATCGGTTGCGTGGCGCAGCCGGGTTTGATTCGCTGAGCGCTGACCAATGGGCTGAGCATGATGCCGCCGGTTTCGGTCTGCCACCAGGTGTCGACGATTGGGCAACGCTGTTCGCCGACCGCGTTGAAGTACCAGTCCCACGCTTCGGGGTTGATCGGTTCACCGACGCTGCCGAGTAATCTGAGGCTGGCGCGGGACGTTTCCTTCAGCGGTTCGGCACCTTCGCGCATCAGTGAGCGCAGGGCGGTCGGCGCGGTGTAGAAGATATTCACGTGGTGTTTGTCGATGACCTGCCAGAAGCGCGAGCTGCTCGGGTAGCTCGGCACGCCCTCGAAGATCAGCGTGGTAGCGCCATTAGCCAGCGGACCATAGACGATGTAGCTGTGACCGGTGACCCAGCCGACGTCGGCGGTGCACCAGAACACTTCATCGTCGCGGTAATCGAGTACGTATTTGAAGGTCATCGCCGCTTGCAACAGGTAACCGCCGGTGGTGTGCAGCACGCCTTTGGGCTTGCCGGTGCTGCCGGAGGTGTAGAGGATGAACAGTGGATCTTCTGCGTCCATCGGCTCGGGCGGGCAATCGTCGCTGACGTCGCGCAGGGCTTGGTGATACCAGATGTCCCGGCCTTCGAGCATGTTCACTTCGCCCTGTGTGCGCTCGACGACAATCACGGTGCTGACGTTCGGGCAGCTCTCCAGTGCTTTGTCGACCTTCTCTTTGAGCGGAACAAATTTGCCGCCGCGCACGCCTTCATCGGCGGTGATCACGGTGCGGCAGTCTGCGTCGAGAATGCGGTCACGCACCGAGTCCGGGGAAAAACCGCCGAACACCACCGAATGCACTGCGCCAATGCGAGTGCAGGCGAGCATCGCGTACGCGGCCTCGGGGATCATCGGCACGTAAATGCACACGCGGTCGCCTTTCTTCACGCCACGGCTTTTCAGCACATTGGCCAGTCGGCAGACGTGGTGATGGAGTTTTTTGTAGGTGATTTGCGCGGATTCGGCGGGGTCGTCGCCTTCCCAGATGATTGCGATCTGATCGCCGCGTTTTTCCAGGTGGCGGTCTATGCAGTTGTAACTGACATTCAGCTTGCCGCCGGCGAACCAGCTGGCTTCGCCCGTCTTCAGGTTATAGCGCTGGACGGTGTCCCAAGGCTTGCTCCAGTCGAGAAACCGGGTGGCCTGTTCGGCCCAGAAGGTGCTGGGATGCTCGATGGACTGGCGATACAGACGCTGATAGTCGTCTTGACTCAAATTCGCAGCCCGGCGGACGGCATCGGCTTTGGGGAACGTGCTGATATCGAACATGACGGTTCCTTATTCTTGTTTTTCGACAAGAGGGGAGCTACGCGACCCTCGTAGGAGCCGGCTTGCTGGCGAAAGCGGTGTATCAGTCAATACAAATGTCGACTGACAAACCGCTTTCGCCAGCAAGCCGGCTCCTACAAGGTTAGTACCCCGTAGGAACGGCGTCAGATCATCCGCGGTGACGGCTGCGGAAGAAGTTGATCAAACCCTGGGTAGACGCATCATCCGCCGGGGACTCTTCGCTGCCGACCAGGCGGTTGTAAACACCTTTGCCCAGGTCTTTGCCGAGTTCCACGCCCCACTGATCGAAGGCGTTGATACCCCAGACCACGCTTTGCACGAAGACTTTATGTTCGTACATGGCCACCAGCGCACCGAGGCGGCGCGGGCTGATGCGCTCGACCACCAACGTGTTGCTCGGGCGGTTGCCGGGGATGACCTTGTGCGGTGCAATCTTGTGCACCTCTTCCTCGCTCAAGCCCTTGTCGCGCAGTTCTGCTTCAGCTTCTGCCAGCGTCTTGCCCAACATCAATGCCTGACTTTGCGACAGGCAGTTGGCGTACAGCCACTGGTGGTGATCGGACACCGGGTTGAAACTGACGATCGGCACGATAAAGTCGGCGGGAATCACTTGAGTGCCTTGGTGCAGCAGCTGGTGATACGCGTGCTGACCGTTGCAGCCGACGCCACCCCAAATGACCGGGCCCGTGTCTGTGGACACTGGCGTGCCGTCCTGACGCACGCTTTTGCCATTGGACTCCATGTCCAGTTGCTGCAAGTGTTTGGTGATGTTACGCAGGTAGTGGTCATACGGCAGGATCGCGTGACTCTGCGCACCCCAGAAGTTGCCGTACCAGACACCGAGCAACGCCAGCAGCACCGGCATGTTCTGTTCAAAAGGCGCGCTCTGGAAATGCTGGTCCATGGTGTAGGCACCGGACAGCAGTTCCTTGAAGTTGGACATGCCGATGGCCAGAGCAATCGGCAAACCGATCGCCGACCACAGCGAGTAACGCCCGCCGACCCAGTCCCACATCGGGAAAATGTTTTCTTCACGAATCCCGAAGGCTACGGCTGCCGCGTTGTTGCTGGAAACGGCGATGAAGTGACGATACAGCTCGGCTTCCGAACCGCCCTGAGCCAGGTACCAGACGCGAGCGGCCTGGGCGTTCTTCAGGGTTTCGAGGGTGTTGAAGGACTTCGACGAGACGATGAACAGCGTGGTCTCGGCGCGCAGCTTCATGGTCAGCTCGTGGAACTCACTGCCATCGATGTTCGCCAGGTAATGGCAGCGCACGCCTTTCTGGGCGTAGGACAACAGCGCTTCGGAGACCAGCTCCGGGCCGAGGAAAGAACCACCGATGCCGATGTTCACCACGTCGGTGATCGGCTTCTCGGTGTAACCGCGCCACAGACCGTCGTGAATGCGGCCTACGAGGTCGGTGATCTGGTTCAGTACCTTGTGTACTTCGGGCATCACGTTGACGCCGTTGACCGACAGTTTGTCGCCCACCGGGCGGCGCAGTGCGGTGTGCAGGGCCGGACGACCTTCGGAAGAATTGACGATTTCGCCGTCGAACAGCGCTTTGATCGCGCCCTGCAGATCAACTTCGTTGGCCAGACCCACCAGCAAATTGCGAGTCTCGGCGTTGATCAGGTTTTTCGAATAATCAAGAAACAGGCCGCAACTGCTAAGGGTGAACTGGGTAAAGCGCTGCGGATCGGCATTAAAGGCTTCGCGCATGCTGAAATCCTGCATGGCTTGGCGGTGATCTTTCAACGCCTGCCAGGCGGGCAGGGCGGTCACATCGTGAGGAGTGCGGTAATACGCCATCGCTGCGGGTTTCCTTATTACTTGAACGGCTTTTGAACACTAAAAATCCCGGTGCGCTGCAGTGAGCGTCCGGTCAACTGCGTCGACACGAATTCATGGCACAGGGCGAATACAGTAAACCTCGCGCTGCGATCTGTCTTGACTTTGTCAGACCCGACGGCAGTACTTTTTTATACATCAGCTCGGGAACGGTCCGACAAACGGGGAAATGGTTTTGAATGGAGGGCATTTTGCCGGACGGCCTGAGGCGGCAACAAGGCGCGAAGTTGTGCAATCCCATTTAGGAGCGAAGCTTGCTCGCGAACGCGTCGTGTCAGCCGACGCAGATGTCGAATGTCACTGCCTCTTCGCGAGCGAGGTTCGCTCCTACAAAATGGATTGCGTATTTCAAGCTGGTGCGTCGAGATTCAGGTGCAGGTTATCGATCAACCGCGTGGTGCCGAGAAACGCCGCCACCAGGATCACCAGATCGCGATCTTCCGCCGTGGCCGGGCGGAGGCTCAGCGCATGACGAATCTCCAGATAGTCAGGACGCAAGCCTGCTGCCTCCAGCTTCTGCAACTGCCCACTCACCAATGCCGGAAAGTCGCGGTCACCTTGCTTGATCGACTCGGCAATCGCGTTCAATGCGCGATACACCACCGGCGCAGTCGCCCGCTGTTCTTCGCTGAGGAAGCCATTGCGAGAGGACAATGCCAAGCCATCCGCCGCACGCACCGTCGGCTCGCCAATGATTTGCACCGGCATGTTCAGGTCATGCACCAGTGCGCGGATCACCGCCAGTTGCTGAAAGTCTTTCTGGCCGAAAATGGCCAGGTCCGGCTGAACCATGTTGAACAACTTGCTGACCACGGTAGCCACCCCCTCGAAGTGCCCGGGACGGCTCGCACCGCACAGACCTTCGGAAAGTTGCGGCACGCTGACCCGAGTCTGCCCGGCCATGCCGTCGGGGTACATTTCTTCGACCGTAGGCGCGAACAGCAGGTGGCATCCGCCCTGCAGCAGTTTTTCCTGGTCCGCCGTCAGGGTGCGCGGATATTTGTCGAGGTCTTCGCCGGCGCCGAATTGCAGCGGATTGACGAAAATACTCGCGACCACGAAATCAGCCCGTTGGCTGGCCTTGGCGATCAGCGCGATGTGCCCGCTGTGCAGGTTGCCCATGGTCGGGACGAAGGCGATACGTTTGCCTTCGCCACGGGCGCGGGCCACGGCGGCTCGCAATTCGCGAACGGTTTTGACGGTGTTCATGCGGAGAATCCGTGTTCGGTACCCGGGAAAGTAACGGCTTTGACTTCGGAAACGTAGGCGCCCAGTGCCGCCTGAATGCTCTGCTGCCCGGCCATGAAGTTCTTGACGAATTTCGGCACCCGGCCAGTGATCGACAAGCCCAGCATGTCGTGCAAAACCAGCACCTGGCCATCGGTGGCGCTGCCAGCGCCGATGCCGATCACCGGAATCTTCACCGCTTGCGTGATCTCTTCGGCGAGTTCGCTCGGTACGCACTCAAGCAACAGCATTGCCGCGCCGGCCTGTTCGAGGGAAATCGCGTCGGCACGCATCTGCCGTGCCTGGTTTTCGTTGCGACCCTGGACTTTGTAACCGCCCAGAATGTTCACCGACTGCGGCGTCAAACCCATGTGCGCGCACACCGGGATGCCGCGCTCAGCGAGCAAGCGGATCGAATCTGCCAGCCACAACGCACCTTCAACCTTGACCATGTGCGCACCGGCCTGCATCAGCAAGGCGCTGTTGGTCATCGCTTGTTCGGTGGTGGCGTAGGCCATGAATGGCAGATCGGCGAGGATCAACGCGTCGGTGTTACCGCGTTTCACCGATGCAACGTGGTAGGCCATTTCGGCCGTGGTCACTGGCAGCGTGCTGTCGTGACCCTGCAACACCATGCCGAGAGAGTCGCCCACCAGCAACACCTCGACGCCCGCCTCGTTACAGGCATGGGCGAAGGTTGCGTCATAGCAGGTCAGCATGGTGATTTTTTCACCTTTTTGCTTGAGACCTTGCAGCGTGGTCAGGGTGATGGCTGGCATGAAAAGTTCCTCGTTCAGGCGCTGTTGACACTACTGCGAGTAACGCGCGTGATTCTTCGTGAAATACAGGCGCACGGTCTGATGTCGTGCTTTTAAGGCCTGAATTGCGCCCTTGAATGCCGTGTTGGCGGCAGCGGGACGCCTATAGTCGTGAGGAGGACTCGGGAAGTCAATTGCGTGTGTTACCGGGTTGTTACGTGGGGGGTGTTACCGGAGTAACTGATGCGATTCAGCAAACGCAGATCGTATGCTCGGCACGATTCACTGTGGGAGCTAGCCTGCTCGCGATTGCGGTGTGTCATCAGCAGCTTTATTGAATGACACACCGCAATCGCGAGCAGGCTAGCTCCCACAGGGATTTTTTTTTCAATTCGGCGGGAGCCGTTCCACGCCGACAAACGGGCAGTCGGCGAGAAGGGATTCAAGGCTGCGGCCATCGGCCAGTTGCAGATCAGCAGGTGCCAGTTCGGCCAGCGGATACAGAACGAAGGCGCGTTCCTGCATATGGTAGTGAGGGATTTTGAGGCGCGGCTCGTCGATCAGACGATCCCCGAACAGCACAATGTCGAGGTCCAGCGTGCGCGGCCCCCAACGCTCGATGCGCTCGCGGCCCTGTTCGTTTTCGATGGCTTGCAGCGCATCAAGCAGGTCCAGTGGCGCGAGTTCGCTGTCGAGTGCAGCAACCGCGTTGGTATAGCGGGGCTGGCCCGGCAGGAGCGAGTCGCTCTGATAAAAGCCGGACACGCCGATCAGTTCAGTTTGCGGCAACCGGGCCAGCGCCTGGACGGCGTTTCGCAGTTGTTCAGCCGGGTCAGCCAGATTACTGCCCATGCCGATATAGATGCGTTCCATGCTTACTCGCCCGTGGCACTCGGGGCGCCGGCGGTGCGTTTGCGCTTGGCGCCGCCGCTGCGACGACGTTTGCGTGGTGCGCCGGTGCCATCGTCCTTGCCGCTGAGGTCGCGAATCATGTCGCGGCGCTCGCTGTCGTTGGCGTCCTGATAATCCGTCCACCACTCGCCGAGCCCGTCAGTCTGCTCGCCAGCGCTTTCGCGCAGCAGCAGGAAATCGTAACCGGCGCGGAAGCGCGGGTTGTCCAGCAGCAAGTCTGCGCGTTTGCCACTGCGACGAGGCAGACGTTCCTGCATGTCCCAGATTTCGCGAATCGGCATGGTGAAACGTTTCGGAATCGCAATGCGCTGGCACTGCTCCGCGATCAACTCATGCGCTGCCTCCTGCATCGCCGGAATCGGCGGCATGCCGCGTTCCTGCAGGCGCAATACGCGAGCGGGAAGCGCAGGCCACAACAGAGCGGCAAACAGGAAGGCCGGGGTTACCGGTTTGTTCTGCTTGATGCGCAGATCGGTGTTGCTCAACGCTTCACTGATCAGTGTGTGGGTGTAGGTCGGATTGTATTCGAGCGCTTCGGCACTGGCCGGGAACAGCGGATCGAACAACTGCAGGTCGACCAGCATTTCGAAGGTGTCGGCCGCATGCCCGGAAAGGAACAGCTTGAGCACTTCTTCGAAGAGGCGAGCCGAGGGGATCTCGCGCAGCATCGGCGCCAGTTCACGGATCGGCGCGGCGCTGTGTTTTTCGATGCCGAAATTGAGCTTGGCAGCGAAGCGCACGGCCCGCAGCATGCGTACCGGATCTTCCTGATAGCGCTGCTTGGGATCGCCGATCAAACGGATCAGGTGATTGCGGATGTCGTGTACGCCGTTGGCGTAATCGAGAATGCGCTCACTGACCGGATCGTAATACAGGGCGTTGATCGTGAAATCACGGCGCTGCGCGTCTTCTTCCAGCGTGCCGTAAACGTTATCGCGCAGAATGCGTCCGCTCTCGTTGCGGGAAGACTGACTGCTGTCTTCCTCTTCATCGTTTTGCGGATGATTGGCGCGGAAAGTCGCGACTTCAATGATTTCGCGGCCGAAATGGATATGCACCAGTTTGAAACGGCGGCCGATGATCCGTGCGTTGCGGAATTCCGCACGCACCTGCTCAGGCGTAGCGCTGGTTGCAACGTCGAAATCTTTTGGAGTGATGCCCAGCATCATGTCACGCACGCACCCGCCGACCAGATAAGCCTGGTAACCGGCGTTCTGCAGGCGCTCGACAATGTTCACCGCGTAACGGCTGAATTGGCCTTTTTGCAATGAATGCTGGCCGCTATTAAGCACTTCAGGCGTGCTGCGGATGTGTTGCGTATGACGCTTGGGAGAACGGAATGACTGGAACAACTTCTTCAGCATGGGATGCACTGTTTGAAGGAATGTTCGGCCATAACCAAGAATGACCGCATGATGGGCGGGGATTCTAGCATTTAGTCAGGG
Organism: Pseudomonas sp. TMB3-21; assembly: GCF_054898145.1. NCBI lineage: Bacteria > Pseudomonadati > Pseudomonadota > Gammaproteobacteria > Pseudomonadales > Pseudomonadaceae > Pseudomonas > Pseudomonas sp. TMB3-21. Next base: position 2,514,236 of record NZ_CM142718.1, read on the forward strand.
GATGGTGTAGGACACTGCGCAAGTGCGTGAAGGACGTGTCTACGGCTGGGCTTTGTAGCCGCTGTCGAGCCTGCGAGGCTGCGTAGCAGTCGCACTGACCGATTTCACCGATACCCCGTGTGCATGATTTTACGACTGCTTCGCAGCCGGACGCAGCCTCGCGCTGCTCGGCAGCTGCTACAAGGGCGTAATGTGAAATCACAGAAACTACAAGGGGAGCCGAAGCTCCCCAAGAAAGTAGTTGCATGCTCTGTTTTTATTTTTGATTCGGGCTTTTTGTTTTTGTTAAGTGCCCGCGTCATGAAGTTTCCTTCGTGACCCTCCCAATCGGGAGTCAAGAGCAAACGGATTGCTTTGGTCGCTGTGCTGCAGTGATCTTGCGATCCAACCAGTTCAGGCTCTGTCTCAGGACAGTTTTTGTTGTTCTCGGCCTGGTCGTGGGGCTAGCCCCAAATACAACGCCTCTCCAAAAGAATCAGTTAGCTGCGCCTCTCGCCGTCTTGTTTTTATTGTGCGTGAGTCGATTCGTCTTATTTTTATTGTCTTGTGCATTGCTTGTTATTGTTCTTGTACCAAACATATAGCAGGGTGCGTGCCAACATTTGTGATGCCCAGCAAAACAAGGGGTTACGTTGCCTGAGTGGCTATTTCATGGCATAAAAAAACCGGGGCTTCGTTACCGTAAGCCCCGGCTTTTGTTACGCGAAAAATGTGAGGTAACAGTTTCTGCGCCCAATCACCTGTTACCCGCACAGTGTTCAGGTGACATTCAGCTTTCGCTGGCCACCCCGGTCTTGCGCCGAGGAATGCCCAAGCGCTGCCGACGTTCCCACAAGCATTTGCGACTGACACCGAGTTTGCGGGCCAGCTCGGTTTCGGTCATGTGGTCTTGATGCTCAAGGACGAAATGCTGGAAATAGTCTTCCAGTGAAAGGTCCTCGGTCGGCTCGTGGCTATTGTTGCCGGTGTTGCTGCCTTGTTGCGGTGGCAGGCCAATGAAATCCTCGTCGTCCAGATCGCTCAGCTCGATGTCGATGCCCAGCAACTCGGCGGAAATCTCCGGGCTTTCGCACAGAATGACCGCACGCTCGACCGCATTTTCCAGTTCGCGCACGTTGCCCGGCCAGGAGTAGTGACGGATTGCCTGCTCGGCGTCCGGGGCAAATTTCAGATCGGTGCGGTTGACCCGCGCGCTTTGCCGCGCCAGGAAGGCATTGGCAATTTCGTTGACGTCGGCACCGCGCTCGCGCAAAGCCGGCAATTTCAAAGCGATGACGTGCAGACGATAAAACAAGTCCTCGCGGAACTGGCCGATCTTCGCCAGGCTCTTGAGGTCGCGGTGCGTGGCCGCGATCAATCGCACATCGACTTTTTGCGACTGCACCGAACCCACGCGGCGAATCTCGCCTTCCTGCAATACGCGCAGGAGGCGGGCCTGGGCCTCCAGTGGGAGTTCACCGATTTCATCGAGGAACAGCGTGCCGCCGTCCGCCGCTTCAACCAGTCCGGCGCGCCCGGCACTGGCGCCAGTGAACGCGCCTTTCTCGTGGCCGAACAATTCGGATTCGATCAGGCTTTCCGGAATCGCTGCACAGTTCACCGAAATCATCGGCGCCTTGGCGCGTTTGGACAAATTGTGCAGAGCGCGTGCCACCAGCTCTTTACCGGTACCGGACTCACCCTGGATCAGGACATTGGAATCGGTCGGCGCGACTTTGCGGATCTTGCTGTAAAGATCCTGCATCGGTGGGCACGAACCGATGATGCCAATTTCGCCATTGCTGTTATCTGCACCCGCTTTCGCTGTGCCATTCACGGCTTTACCGATGACCGGTTCGCCGCCCGCTGGCGTCGCTTGCCGATCACGCAGAATGCGCGAAACAGCCTGAAGCATTTCATCATGGTCGAAAGGCTTGGCGATGTAATCGACTGCGCCCATCTTCATCGAGTCGACCGCCGAGCGCAGACTGGCATAGCTGGTCATGATCAGCACCGGCGTACCCTGGCCGAGTTTGATCAACTCGGTGCCCGGTGCGCCAGGCAGACGCAGGTCACTGACGATCAGGTCGAACGTAGGAATGGTGAAGCGTTCTTGTGCTTCCTGCACTGAACCGGCTTCGCTGACCTGGTACTGGTTACGTTCCAGCAGTCGGCGCAAGGCGGAGCGGATAATTGTTTCGTCTTCGACGATCAAAATGTGCGGCATTGATTCGATACTCTCGACGGTCTCAGTTCACAGCGGACGTCGCTTCGACATGACGCGGCAAGGTCACCCGGATACGGGTGCCGCGTTGGCTTTGAACATCAGCCGGGCTGTCGATGGTGATTTGTCCATAATGCTCTTCAACGATGGAATAGACCAGTGCAAGGCCCAGACCGGTGCCTTCGCCAGGATCCTTGGTGGTGAAGAAAGGTTCGAACAATCGGTCCATGATGTTCTTCGGAATACCGCTGCCTTCGTCTTCGACGATCAGATCGACCGTGTGTTCGCCGGCTTCGCTTTTGACCCGCACGGCACTGCCGGGAGGCGAGGCGTCACGGGCATTGGAGAGCAGATTGATCAGCACTTGTGCGAGACGTTGTGGGTCGCCTTCGACCCAATGATCGGGATCGCACAGGTTGTAGAACTGCACTTCGAAATTGCGCCGGTTCAGGGCCAGCAGGCCGATCGCGTCCTGCGCCACTTCGGCCAGACAGACGGGCTCGTCGTTCTGCTGATGACTGCCGGCATGGGCGAAACTCATCAGCGACTGAACGATGCGCGAGACGCGTTTGGTCTGCTCGAGAATCTGCCCGCTGATTTCCCTCAGCTCGCCATCGTCCTCGCGTTCTTCGCGCAGATTCTGCGCCAGGCAGGCAATGCCGGTGATCGGGTTGCCGATTTCATGGGCCACGCCCGCCGCCAGTCGGCCGATGCTGGCCAGACGTTCGGAGTGCACCAGTTTGTCTTCGAGCATCTGCGTTTCAGTCAGGTCTTCGACCAGGAGCACCAAACCACTGTTACCCGGCGCGAGCGGTTCGTCGATCGCGGCCTTGTGCAGGTTGAGCCAGCGGGTCTGGCCATCCAGCGCCAGATGCTGTTTGTGCAGATGTTCGTCCGGCAGATTGATGAAGCCCTGCAGCAATTCTTTCCACGGGTCGGCAATGGTGCTCAGGCGCGAACCGACCACCCGTTGCGCGGCAATCCCGGTCAGCTCCTCCATGGCTTTGTTCCACATGAGGATTTCCTGATCCTTGGCCAGCGAGCAGACACCCATCGGCAACTCTTGCAGGGTCTGGCGGTGGTAGCGGCGCAGGGCATCGAGTTCGGCGGCAAGACCGGTGAGGCGCGAGTGGTAGTCCTCGAGCCGGCTTTCGATAAAGTGGATGTCTTCAGTGACGTAGTTTTCTCCGCCGGCTTTATAAGGCAGGAAAGTCTCAACCATGTCCTGCGCAACGCTTGGGCCCATCAGGCCGGACAGGTTGGCTTCGATGCGGTCGCGCAAACGACGCAGGGCGTACGGCCGACGCTCGTCGAACGGCAGATAAAGGTCGCGCAACGCTTGCTCGACTTCCTTCTGCGCAGCCTTGGCGCCCAAAGGTTTGGCCAGTTGCGTGGCGAATTCCTGCGGCGAGGCGGCGTGCAGCTCGCGACGTTGCGGGCGGCGCACATTGTCGACCGCACAGGCTTCAGCGGCGCTGGCCTCTTCCGGGCTGGCATTGGTGAACAGTGAAATCAACGTGAACATCAGCACGTTGGCCGCCAGCGAAGCAATTGCAGCCATGTGCCAACTGGTGTCGTCGAGCACGTAAATCATGTTCAGCAGCGGAATGTAAAAGCCCTGCAGATTGCCGACCAGCGGCAACAGCATAGTCACCAGCCACACCAGAATGCCCGCCAGCAAACCGGCGATGAAACCGCGACGATTGGCGGTCGGCCAGTACAGAACCGAAAGCACGCCCGGGAGAAACTGCAGAGTGGCGACAAAGGCGACGATGCCGAGGTTGGCCAGGTCCTGTTCCGCGCCAAGCATCAGGTAGAAACCGTAGCCGGCCATGATGATCGCGACGATCAGCGCCCGGCGGGTCCATTTCAGCCAGCGATAGATATTGCCTTCGGCCGGCGGCTGATAGAGCGGCAGCACCAGGTGGTTCAGTGCCATGCCGGACAGTGCCAGGGTCGTCACGATGATCAAGCCGCTGGCGGCCGATAACCCGCCGATATACGCCAGCAATGCCAGTGCTTTGCTGTTGGCGGCGATACCGATCCCGAGGGTGAAGTATTCCGGATTGGTCGTGGCGCCAAGTTTCAGGCCCGCCCAGAGAATCAGCGGCACTGCCAGACTCATCAGCAGCAGAAACAGCGGCAAGCCCCAGCTGGCGCTGACCAGCGAGCGCGGATTGAGATTCTCGGTAAACGTCATGTGATACATGTGCGGCATCACGATCGCCGAGGCGAAGAACACCAGCAACAGCGTGCGCCACGGACCTTCCTGCAGCGGTGTGTGCAACGCAGCGAGAGCGGTCTGGTTCTGCAGCAGCCACAGCTCGAGCTGTTGCGGACCATCAAACACGCCGTACAACGCATACAGGCCAACGCCGCCGATGGCGATCAGCTTGATCACCGATTCGAAAGCAATCGCAAACACCAGCCCTTCATGTTTCTCGCGAGTGGCGATGTGGCGTGAGCCGAAGAAAATCGTGAACAGCGTGATCAGTGCGCAAAAGCTCAGCGCCACGCGATGCTGCACCGGCTCGCGGGTAAGGATGCCGATTGAGTCCGCCACCGCCTGAATCTGCAAGGCCAGCAACGGCAGCACACCGATCAGCATGAAGATCGTGGTCAGTGCTCCGGCCCAGGTGCTGCGGAACCGGAAAGCGAACAGATCGGCCAGCGAAGAGAGTTGATACGTGCGGGTGATTTTCAGGATTGGATAAAGCAACACCGGCGCCAGCAGAAATGCGCCGGACACCCCGAGGTAACTCGATAGAAAGCCGTAACCATATTGATAGGCCAGACCCACGGTGCCGTAAAACGCCCAGGCACTGGCGTAAACCCCCAGCGACAAGGTGTACGTCAACGGGTGACGAATGATCGCTCGGGGGATCATGCCCCGTTCGCTGATCCAGGCGACGCCGAACAGCACCGCCAGATACGCGGCGCTGATCAGGATCATCTGGGTCAGGCTAAAGCTCATCGGCATCTTTTTGGCTCTGCAGGATGAAGGTCACGACAATCAGAATCAGCCAAAGCAGATACGGGCGATACCAGGCGCCCGTGGCGTCAATCCACCAATCCATGATGGCCGGGGAAAACAGGTAAATCCCCACTACCAGAAGCAGGACCAAGCGATAGATGTACATCCCGGCCTCTCTTTTTTATGCGCGTGCCCGAAAACGTGCGGCGATGGTAACGGATGGGCGCGCCACTGCAAGTGCGATCACTGCAGTTGCGCTTCCGGCAGGGCCAGCGTGCGTGGGATTGTCTGCGCATCCCAATGGGCAACGCCCCAGCTCAGCACTTCTCGCGGGGCCGCGTAAGCCAGTTCGGTGCCGGGATTCTGCCCGAGTGCGCGCAGGGCACGCAGCAATAAAGGTGTTGCCTGATCTTCCGTCAACGGCGGCGAGCGGTACGTCTTGCCGAGTTTGTTGCCGTCCGGCTGGGTAATCAGCGGGATGTGCAGGTAGCGCGGCTGTGGTAAACCGAGCAGTTCCTGCAGGTACAGCTGGCGCGGCGTGGAGTCGAGCAAATCGGCACCGCGTACGATATCGGTAATACCTTGCCAGGCATCATCGAGCACCACGGCCAGTTGATAGGCGTAGAGCCCATCGCGGCGGCGGATCACGAAGTCGCCGACTTCACGGCCCAGGTGCTGGCAGAATTCACCTTGCACCCGGTCGATGAAGTGGTATTCCAGCTCGGGCACGCGCAGGCGAATCGCTGCGTGTTCAGTGCCGTGACCGGCGTTGCGGCACAGGCCCGGGTAAATGCCGTGATACGGCTCCAATTGTTTGCGCGAACACGTGCAAGCGTAAGCGAGGCCATGATTGAACAGGCGATTGAGGACTTCGGCGTAAGCGTCGTGCCGGTCGCTCTGGCAGACCATCTCGCCGTCCCACTCGAAACCGTAACTTTCCAGTGCTTTGAGAATCGCCCTCTGCGCGCCGGGTTCTTCCCGTGGCGGATCGAGGTCTTCCATGCGCACCAGCCAGCGCCCACCGAGCGAACGCGCGTCGAGGTACGAGGCCAGCGCCGCCACCAGCGAACCGAAATGCAGGTGGCCGCTGGGCGTTGGTGCGAAGCGTCCGATGTAGGGGATAGAGGTCATAAAGGCGATGTCATTTTCCGGTCTGGCGCCAGACCCCTGTAGGAGCGAGCCTTTGTGGCGAGGGGATTTATCCCCGTTGGGTCGCATAGCGGCCCCAAACTCGATAATCGCGATACGTCAGATAGAGCGCGTCAATCGGGTTAGCGACTGCTGCGCAGCCGAACGGGGATAAATCCCCTCGCCACAACGGGATGCATCCTCAAGATCTGCGACCGGCGCGAGTATCAGAAACAAAAAACGGAGCGTTCGCACGCTCCGTTTTGAATCAAATCGCAAATTACTTGCCGACTTGTTTTTCCTTGATTTCCGCCAGGGTCTTGCAGTCAACGCACATGTCGGCGGTAGGGCGGGCTTCCAGTCGCTTGACGCCAATTTCGACGCCGCAGGACTCGCACCAGCCATATTCTTCGTCTTCGATCAACTGAAGCGTCTTGTCGATCTTCTTGATCAACTTGCGCTCGCGATCGCGGGCACGCAGTTCGAGGCTGAATTCTTCTTCCTGGCTGGCACGGTCTGCCGGGTCAGGGAAGTTGGCCGCTTCGTCTTTCATGTGATCAACCGTACGGTCGACTTCCTGCATCAAGTCCTGTTTCCACTTGTTCAGGATCTTGGTGAAGTGAGCGCGCATGGGCTTGCCCATGTACTCCTCGCCCTTGACCGACTGGTAGGGTTCGAAGCCGCTGATCGACTGATTTTGCTGCTTTGCTTGGGTGGGCATGAAATGGACCGCCTCTACTCTTGTAATCCATCTGCGCAGGATTGCTCCATCACCGACACCTGCCGGCCCTGCGGCTGCAAGCGGGCGAACTTACCAGATCAAATCGGACCGCGCTACTCCCGGATGTCGAGGGAATGCGCCGTCCTGCTTGCAAAAGGCTGCCAAGTCTTGTCTGGAAGTGACGGAGGCCTGATCAATTAATGATTTTAGTCAAACCTGGAACACTCGCTCGAGTCGTTTGCGGCCAGGGTCTCAAGGCCTGTGACCGCTTTAGGTTCTCGCTCGTTCCAGTGCATGGGTAGAATCACAGTTTTTCCCGTTGAAGGAACGCCAATGGCCTCGCCCTACAGTGCCCGCAGTCGCGCGATCGAACCTTTCCATGTCATGGCGTTGCTGGCACGGGCCAACGAATTGCAGGCTGCCGGCCACGATGTGATCCATCTGGAAATCGGAGAGCCGGACTTCACCACCGCCGAGCCGATCATCCGGGCGGGGCAGGCGGCGCTCACTGCCGGAAAAACCCGCTACACCGCCGCACGGGGCATCCCTGAGCTGCGCGAGGCGATCTCGGGTTTTTACCAGCAGCGTTACGGCTTGGATATAGATCCGCAGCGAATCCTCATCACCCCCGGCGGGTCTGGCGCGCTGTTGTTGGCCAGTGCCTTGCTGGTGGATCCCGGCAAGCACTGGCTGCTGGCCGACCCGGGTTACCCGTGCAACCGGCACTTCCTGCGCTTGGTCGAAGGTACGGCGCAGCTTGTACCGGTTGGCCCGGATGTGCGCTATCAACTGACACCGGACCTGATCGAGCGGCATTGGGACCACGACAGTGTCGGCGCTCTGGTGGCATCGCCGGCCAATCCCACCGGAACAATCCTGAACCGCAGCGAGCTGGCGGGGCTGTCATCGACCATCAAAGCGCGTCATGGTCATCTGGTGGTGGACGAGATTTATCACGGACTGACCTATGGCACCGATGCGGCCAGCGTGCTGGAGGTCGACGATGAAGCCTTTGTCCTGAATAGTTTTTCAAAGTATTTCGGCATGACGGGATGGCGACTTGGCTGGCTGGTCGCGCCGCAGGCGGCGGTGGGCGAACTGGAAAAACTCGCCCAGAACCTCTACATCAGCGCTCCGAGCATGGCCCAGCATGCGGCACTGGCGTGCTTCGAGCCGGCGACTATCAGCATTCTGGAAGAGCGCCGCGCCGAGTTCGGTCGCCGTCGCGACTTCCTGCTGCCCGCCTTGCGCGAGCTCGGCTTCGGCATCGCCGTCGAGCCCGAAGGTGCTTTCTATTTGTACGCTGATATCAGCCGTTTCGGCGGCGATGCCTTCGCATTCTGCCGACATTTCCTCGAAACGGAATACGTGGCAATTACCCCGGGGCTCGACTTTGGTCGCTATCAGGCCGGCCATCACGTGAGATTCGCTTACACACAAAGTCTTGCGCGACTGGAGGAAGCGGTCGAACGCATCGCTCGCGGTTTGCGGAGCTGGCAAGGCTGATGCGCTTTTATCCTCCCCTCGAAGAAGGACGCCTGATCCGCCGTTACAAGCGATTTCTCACAGACATCGAAACTGTTCACGGCGAGTTGCTGACCATTCACTGCCCCAACACCGGCTCGATGCTCAACTGCCAGGTCGAAGGCGGGCAGGTCTGGTTCAGCCGCACCAACGACCCAAAACGCAAGTTGCCCGGTACCTGGGAAATCGGCGAAACCCCGCAAGGACGCCTGTTTTGCGTTAATACCGGGCGAGCCAATGGCTTGATTGAGGAAGCCCTGCGCGCCGGCGTGATCACTGAGCTGAACGGGTTTACCGAGCTGCGGCGCGAAGTGGCTTACGGTCAGGAAAGCAGCCGCATTGATTTCCGCCTCGATTACCCAAGCGGGCCCGCGTATGTGGAAGTCAAAAGTGTAACCCTGGGTTACGACGGATCGTCCGTCGCCGCGTTTCCCGATGCAGTGACCCAGCGCGGCGCGAAGCATCTGCGCGAATTGGCGCATCTGGCGCGGGACGGGATTCGTGCGGTGCAGCTTTATTGCGTCAACCTCAGCGGCATCGATGCCGTGCGTCCTGCAGAAGAGATCGATTCGGCCTACGCGGCAGCGTTACGCGAGGCGGTAGCGTGCGGAGTGGAGGTGCTTGCGTACGGTGTGCGGCTGAGCCACGAAGAAATGGTCGTGGATCGGCGTCTGGATGTTTTGCTCAACGGTTAAACGTTGATCCAGATGCCCTGTTCATCTTCGCGGGATTCGACGGCAGTGAGTGACCGACCGGCGCAGGGCCCGGACACGCACTCACCGTCTTCGATGAGAAACAAGGCGCCGTGGGTCGCGCATTGAATCAAGCTGTTGCTGGCATCGAGAAACTGGTCCGGCTTCCATTCCAGCCCCACGCCACGGTGCGGGCAACGGTTAATGTAGACATGGACCTGACCGCCTCGTCTTACGGCAAAAAGTTTCTGCCCGCAAATGTCGAAACCGCGGCTGCTGGCTTCGCTGATTTCTGTGCCTGCGCAAAGAAACTTCATGTGTATCCTCAAATGCGCCTGACTCGTGACTGGAAATGTCCGAGCTTGACGTTCAAATGCAAACAATTATCAAATGGCCGCCTACCCCGTTTGGCTGCCGATGCCGGATGCCGAGGATACTTGGCCTGTCATCTCAATGCCTGCAAACCTTCAAGGAAGTTGTCTATGCGCCTGCCTGCCCGCGTTGTTGCGCTCTGCCTCGGATTGTTCGCGAGTCACCACGCCGCCGCAGCGGAATTGCCTCAGCGCTGGGTCAGTGCCGGTGGCGCGCTGTCGGAATGGGTCAGTGCTTTGGGCGGGGAGTCGAAACTGGTGGGCGTCGATACCACCAGTCAGCACCCGGCAAGCCTCAAAGCGTTGCCCAGCATAGGCTACCAGCGGCAGTTGTCGGCAGAAGGTGTGCTGAGCTTGCGCCCGCACATTCTGGTCGGCACCGAAGAAACGGGGCCGCCGCCAGTGCTTTCGCAGATTCGCAGTGCTGGCGTGCAGGTCGAGTTGTTTTCAGCGCAGCCCGATGTGCTGACCCTGCAGGCTAACTTGCAGCAGCTGGGCAAGCTGCTCGGTGCGCAGGACAGGGCGACGCAGTTGTTCCAGGATTATCAACACCGGCTTGAACAGCAGAAGATTCGGGTGACCAAGGCGCAACTGACGCAACCGTCTCCCGGTGTGTTGATGCTGCTGGGGCATGCCGGCGGCAAACCGCTGATCGCCGGCAAGGACACGGCTGCCGACTGGATGATTCAGCGGGCGGGCGGACACAATCTGGCGACGCACAGTGGTTACAAGCCATTTTCCACCGAGTCATTGATCAGTCTCGACCCCGAAGTGCTGGTGTTCGCTGACCGAGCCCTGGCCGGCGAGGCGGCGCGTGCAGCGTTGTTCAAGCAGGGTAACCCTATTTCTGTTACAGACAGAGCGCCTATGATTCATTAGCTTAGAGACAAAGGATCTCTCATTACTCAATGAGTGGTATGCACCATGAGGCTACTGTTCACCGATAACGGTTTCGTCCTGCTCACACAGGCTTATATTGGAATTCCTTTCCTGCTGGACGGGCAAATGGAATTGGTTGAGCCGGCAAACGATTACCTCATGTATCTGGCGCTGGAACGAGGCAAGACACGTAGCCCCAAGACTTGGAGAAATCATGGCGAGGCACTGTACGACTACTTCTCCTGGCTGGAAGCAAACGCCCTCGATTGGGCTCATGTCCCTTTCGCGGGGCACGCTCGATCCGCCGTAAGTAATCTTGCCGCGTATAGGAACTGGTCAATCTCTCTGACAAGTCCATCAACGGGCTTAAGGGCCATAAAACCGAGCACTGTGAATCAGCGGCTGACATGCCTCATGGGGTTCTATCAATGGGCGCACAAACGGGGCCGCATTAGCTCAGTTCCATGGGATGCCTCACCGAAATTTGTTGCCGGGAACAATCAGGGCTTCTTGAGACATGCACATGCCGCCAAGATGATAGATGGCGACGACCTTCGGCTGAAGGTCTTCCGCGAGCCGCCTAAACTTCTATCGCTTGAACAAGCCAAGCTCCTGATTCAGGCATGCACAACTAAAACGCTTCGATTGATGACGGTGCTGATGCTTCAAACCGGCCTTCGCAACGAAGAATGCAGGACATTTCCTACCAAGTATGTTTTTGACCCGACAGGGCTCGATGCACGGAAGCGCATTCGTGTTGATCTGAGCCCATCAGACATGCTGCTGAAGAATTCAAAACCTAGGACAGTCTTCATTGGTTGGCACGTTATGCGGGAGCTTTTCGATTACCTGAGCTTCGCTGAGGGAGCATTCAGGGCCAACTTCGGTCGCGGTGCAAGCCGCTCTGGGATTCAACCCGTCTTCTTAAACAGAGATGGTCACCCTTTCAGCGAGAAAGGCTTGAACAATGCGTACAGACGACTTTGGTCTGGGAAACAACCTCGGGTTATGTTCAGGGTTACTCCGCACATGCTGAGACACACCTTTGCTACTTTTGAACTACTCCACCAGTCACAGCGTGTGGCCATGGGGCAAGCACTTTCATGGGTTCGAGATCGCCTGGGTCACAGCAGCGTCCAAACGACTAGCATCTATCTTCACTGTCTTGATCTCATGGAAAACGCGGAGCTGAATACATATCAGGAAGAGTTGGACTTGCTCGGGAGTGCACATGGCTAGACCTAGAAAAAGCTATGGCATGCAGCCGGAAAATATCATCTCAATTGAAACAGCAAAAAGACCTCTTGATGACATGACGATTTGCGTTGGAACGAGGGTGTTCGACTTCTCGCAGTGGGCATCGGTACCGGAATCGATTGAGCCAGCTACGAGACTATTGCTCTCACGTCAGATGCACGAAGCTGTCCAAGAAATTCAATCGTCAGGGGTCAGCCAATCGACCGTACTGAACCTTTGTGCATCCGGTATGCGTTACTGGTTCAAGTACCTCGACGCTGAATTGGGTAAGGGTCGCGTCATAGGGTGCCTCGCCGACATAATCCCGCGCACAGTTGAACGCTACACGGAATGGCTAAAGCAACAGCCAGCAAGGGGTAAGGGGACAATCTCAATCACCTCGGCGCGGGCCATCTACAACGCAACAAAAACAGTCTTGATGAACCGCGTTCGCGCCGGCCAACTTGGGATCGGTGTGTTTCCTCAAATTCCATTTCCGAATGCCGACAGAGCGTATGTTGGTCATCAGGCATTCACGCAGGGCGAGATAGAGCGCTTGCTGATAGCGCTCCTGAAGGACTTAGACATGATCCGCTCCGGTAATTTGCCTAGTGGGAGCGAGGCCGCCGCTATGACGGTCTACCTCTTGCTGATCGCTGCCAGAAGTGGCCGCAATCTCACTCCACTACTAGAGATGAGCAGAGATGCAATCACCGATCACCCTCTCAAGCCGGACATGGGCGTGCTCCAATTGTACAAGCGTAGAGGCTTCAAGATTCACCGCCAAGCCTTTCGTTACCACACCGCTGATGATGAGTCCGCGTCGGTACCGAGCGATGTGGTCACCCTGTACAGGGAGGCGCTAGCCAGATCCTTTCCTCTGCTAGATCTAGCGCCGAAGACCATGCACGATCGTGTCTGGCTTTACCGTGCCAAGGGAAATAGAGGCGTGAAGACTCTCAACGCCTCCAATATTGACCAACAAGCCGCTGCACTGGTTGCCCGGCATCAAATTTTTGGCGATAGAAGCGCATCGAACGGTCTGCCAAAATTACTGAAGGTCAATGTATCGAGGCTACGAAAAACCTTCGCAACGCGAATATGGCAATTGACCAACGGAAACTTGTTCAAGACGGCTCAGCTCTTGGGTAACAGTACGCGGATGACTGATAGCCACTACCTCGCTGTCACGCCTGAGATGGAGCGGAATCATAAATTCGTAGGTCGTATTCTCGAAGGCGTCATGACCGGTCAGGTGAATGAGCAGAGCTTTCGCGATGACTTGTCAGCTCAACTATCCATAGAGCCCGAAAAAGTTAATCTGCTACTGAGCGGAGCACTAAATACAGGCGTTGCGCGTTGTTCAGATCCCATCAATGGACGTTTTGCTCCAAGAAATGGCACCACCAACTGTCAGCGCTTTCTCCATTGCTTTCGTTGCCCCAATCAGGTCGTGATCGAATCAGACCTTTATCGTCTGTTCAGTTTTTACTGGCTTCTGATCAAAGAACGCGGGCTACTCGGCAAATCGCGCTGGAATTCCGTCTATGCGTGGGTGATCCGGGTCATCGACAACGATATAACTCCCCTTTTTGAACCGGCTGTAGTTGAGCGTGAGAAACGCCGAGCGCTCGCTACCCCTCATCCAATGTGGCGAGATAGGACTTTACTTGGAGGTGAGGAGTGAGCGCTACTAATGCAACTATAGCCAGGCCGCCCTGTGCAGTCCTAAGAAAAATCGCTGTTGATGATCGCAAGGATCTTGCAGTTACATATATAGCCGGCGAAAACGGTGAATCAATGCCGCTTTCTAGGTATGAGAATAACATATGGGACTTTTCCCCGTATGTCCTCAACAAAAATACGTCAAACCTCTATATAAATTTTGATCATCCTCTTGCCGATGAAGTGAGATCCACCGACGAAGCAAAGACTAGTTTGCTAATAGCCGCTAAATCTTTTATATATACGCGTTGGCTCGCCAAGTCACCGCGATCAACCAAGCACATAAAAGCCGCAACACTAATTTCTTGCTGGACAAACGTGAAGCCGCTTCTTCGTTGGATGTGTGGGCAATCCATCACGGGCTTCAATGAGCTGACTCCTATGCGGTGTGCTGCGTATGCGTCATATGTAAACGCGGATAAGTCTGTTAAGCAGCGACAGAAAGTTGCTCTATTGGAGGTTTTGGAATTAATTTACGCTTTTAGAGCGCATTTACCAAAACCAATGAGTGAGCATCCATGGCCAGAGGAAACTGCGTTCAGTCTTGCGGGGGCTCGACGTACAGGTGGTATGTATGATGTCAGGACTGAGATTATACCAAAGCGCTTATATGCCGATCTCGGACGGAAATCCATAGAGTTCATAGAACATGAGTCGGATCGAATTCTGCATATCTGGGATACATTCCATTCCTTTTATTCACAAGAGATGGAGCTTGCTGAATATCATGCAAAGGTGAGAATGAAAAAAGGAGCGAAGAGCGCCCATCAGACACTAGAGTCAGTGTCTTATGATATCGCGAGGGCAAGGGCACTTTCTAAAATGCAGCCTTTGCTGGACGCGAACGGACTTCGCTTTCTAACGGATCTTGATGATGAGGTCAGGGTTCTGCGTACGTGCTGCTACATCGTCGTTGCCATGTTTAGCGGTATGCGGGACTCCGAAATTATTTCGTTAAAATATAATTGCTTTGAGCGCTCGTTCGATATGGGTGGCGAAGAATTTTGCTGGCTTCATGGGCTCACATACAAGCTGGAAGAGCAGCCAAAGCCTGCAAGATGGATGGTTCCACCTGTCGTCGAAAAGGCTGTTAACGTGGCATCGGGGTTGCGGAGGTCTCTTCTGCCCTACATCGGCAAAAGAAGATTGTATCTGTCCGAACTAGCCAAAGGTGAGGGACTAAAATCAAAAATCGTCAATGATGCCACTCTCTTGGGCAGCAGCCTTTTTCTTGGCTGGAAAGCGCTTGGCACACGGCCTGAATTTCTACAGAACGTACTAACAAATACGCTCCTCAAAAAGGTTGCAGAGCGTTTTGAGCTAGTCGTGTTGAGTGATGACTTGGGTGAGGTTATTGATCGCACTGCGATAACTCCGGAGAAACTGTGGCCGCTCGCAACACACCAGTTTCGTAGGACATTTGCTGTTTTTGTCGCGAGGAACGTGCTTGGCGATGTTCGGTATCTGCGACACCATTTCAAACATTGGTCAATGGATATGACTCTGCACTATGCAAAAGACCCGCTATTTGATGACACGCTTCTTGAATCTGTATTGTCAAAAAGGGACGAATTGCAGGTAAGTATCATTTCTGGATGGCTGGCTCCAAGTCAGAAGCTTTCTGGCGGTAGGGCTGACCATATCGTGCGATTCAGAGGGAGACCCGAGGTGAAGACAGCAAAGGACCCTAAAGCTCTGGTCAGGGCTGTTGGCGAAGGTGTTTTCATCCGTGGCACTGGCCACTCTTGGTGTCTGGCATCGACTAGCGGATGCGGCGGGGAGGGGCTTTACGATGCGATCCGGTGCGTTGGCTGCGGTGAGGGTGTCATTGACCAGGGACACTTGCTCATCTGGCGGCGCATTAGAGATCAGCAGGCTGAGGTGCTCTCATGGCCAGATCTTGGCGATCCAGCCTGGGAGCGAGCCACAAGGCACTTGCGAGAGGCAGAGCGGGTGCTAGGCGAACTTGGACACCCAGTTGAGCTGTATCCCTTACCAGAACGTCCATCGCGTCTCATACCAGCAGTAGAGGCGGTGTAGCATGGGAAACGACCAGACAAGGCGTGCAATTGAGTTGGCTATCTCAAGGATTACCAAAGGGCGTCCCAAGCAAGTTCAGATGAGTCGTAAGCTAAGTATCGCCTCCGTTGCCGAAGAGGCCGGCATAAGCAATGCGACGATACACAACCGATATCCAGACCTTGCAGAGCTAATTCGTCAAAAGACCAACAAGGAGTCGCGAGAAAAGCTCGTCAAGAAGGAGAAAGCCCTTCAAGGAGCAGACCTGCTGGTCAAGGAACTACGTGACATATTGGCTGAGCGAGATGGAGATCTGAAGAGGATAGCCATCGTGAATCTGCGGCTTTGTACAGAGAAGAAAGTACTTCAGGAGCAAAACGCTCAGCTGGCCAAGGAGAACAAGCAATTGGAAGGCGTGAACCGTGATCTGCTATCTAAGATCAACAGTCCTAGAAGTCAGGCGAAGTCGATTCGATGAGTGCTCAGAGTTGGTGCTGAGGCGGCTTTTCGGTGTTGCTAGGACAGTGGATTTTTCTGTCTGCGGCAGCTTATGGCCGTTCTCTGCCGATCATGGTACACGCTGTGCAGGTCCGCAGACATGCAGGCTCGCCAGTCCTGGTCTGATGTCTCTTCCAGTTGCCAACCAGGTTCATGCCGGCGGCGTTGATCAGCGTGTCGAGATGTCCGAAGCGCTCGACCGTCAAGCGAACCAGTTCCTCGCAGGCGTCGCGCTGAGAAACGGCTGCTGCGTGAGCCAGCACGCGGTCGGCGGGCAGGTCGGCCACAAAGGTGTTTAGCCGGTCCCGGTTACGCCCGGCAACGACGACCGATCCGCCTCCGCGCAGGAACCGGCGCGCTGCAGCGGCACCGATGCCGGAACCGCCACCGGTGATAAGGGCGACCTTGCTGTGATGGTCAGACATCTGCGATCCTCCAAAGCTATTTCGGTTGGACGGCAGCCCGCGCGGCGAGCCGCCGGGACGGTTATCAAACATTTGATTCTAGAAAATCGGCGCCGCGAGCTATGGCTTCCCAGGTGTTGAACTCCACGCGCATGGCCGAGAGCTTGGCCGTCGCCACATCGAATGCCCTGTTGCCCAGCAGCAGCCGTTGCGGTGGCTGAGCCGTGGTGACCGCGGTGTGAATCGCCGCGGCGGCACGGGCCGGATCGCCTTCCTGCTTGCCGACCGAGGCGTGGTAGGCGCGGCGCGCCTCACCGGCGGTGACGTCGTAGTCATCGATCGGTTCCGGCACTTCGGCCGCTGAGCCTGCCCATTCGGTGCGAAATGCGCTGGGTTCCACCGTCATGACGCTGATGCCTAAGGGCTCAAGCTCGGCGCGCAGGGTTTCCGACAGCCCCTCGACGGCGAACTTGCTCGCGCAGTAGTAGCCCACCGCGGGGTAACCCACGAGCCCGCCTATGGAGGTCAGGTTGACGATCATGCCCCGACGCCGCTGGCGCATGCCGGGTAGCACCGCGTGGATCACATGGGCGGTTCCGAAGAAATTGACTTCGAACAGGCGGCGCGCCGCCTGCGGGTCAGTCTCCTCAACCGCGGCGAAGTAACCGATGCCGGCATTGTTGACCAATACATCCACCGAGCCGAATGCGCGCTCGGCTTCAGCCACCACAGCCTTGGCCTGCTCGGCATCGGTGACGTCCAGTGGCAGCACTAGGGCATGGCCGAGCCTGGCGAGATCCTGCACCTGTTCGGTCTTGCGCGCGGTGACGACCACGCGCTCGCCCTGCTCAAGTAGATGGGTTGCGATGTAGCGGCCGAAACCGGTAGAACAGCCGGTTACCAGCCAAGTGTTTTGCGTGCTCATGGGAAGGTCCTCCTGCAAGTGTCAGGTTCAGCGCTCGGCCGCTTCGGAACGGCGCTCGAACGTGCGGATCTCGGGGGCCTCACTGCAGAGTGCATCGAGTTCGTTCATGAAGGCCTGCACATAGGGCGCCTGCATATGTCCGTCAAAGTCCGTGGGCGAGTGCCAGTCCTCGTAAACGAACCAGTGCTCGGCCGAGTCGCTCGATTGGTAAATGTCGTAACGGACGCAGCCGGGCTCCTGCCGTGTGGGACCGACCAGCGCCAACAGGCACTGGCCGAGGGCATCGCTTTGCCCAGGGCGGGCGGTGAAGAAAGCAACCTTGGTGAGCGTGCTCATGAGGCGGTCTCCTGTATGAGTGATGGGTCGATCAACCTGCGGTGACGGTCATGCCGCCATCGGCCATGACAACCGAGCCGACCATGAAGCTCGCTCGTTCAGAGGCGAGAAAGGCGACGATTTCGGCAATTTCTTCCGGCTGCGCGGCACGGCCGATGGGTGCGGCTTCGCCATGCTGGGCGAGAAAGCCCGGACCGTCCTCGACCACGTCATTGAGGATGTTGGTGACCACGTCGCCGACGCCGATGGCATTGACCCGGATGCCATGCTCGATGGCCTCGAGCGCGAGCGTGCGAGTCAGCTGAGCCAGCGCGCCCTTAGAAGCGGTGTACGCCGCGATGGTCGGAAAGGCGAAGTAGGAGGCATAGGAGGCGATATTGACGATGGCACCGGATTTGTTAGGCATCATCGCCTTGACTGCCTCGCGGCAATGCAGAAATGCCGCGGTTGCATTGACCGCCTGAATGCGTTCCCAATCTTCACGGGTCATGTCGACGACCAGCTTGTTGATGATGATCCCGGCATTGTTGACCAGGATATCCAGCCGGCCGAACCGCTCAACGGCAAGGCCGACTGCGCGCTCTGCGGCGCCATCTTCGCTGATGTCCGCCACCAGCGGGACTAGCCCGGGACGTGCGAGATCTTCTACAGCGGGGTTCAGGTCTTCGGCAACGACCTTGGCACCACGTGCATGCAGCAACAGTGCGATTGCCTTGCCGATGCCACTAGCGGCGCCGGTGACCAGGGCGACTTTGCCTTCAACTTCCTGCGAGACGGTGTTCTTGATATCGATCATGCTGTTTCCTCCAGATTCGAGGCCAAGCGAAACATTCGCCGGCCTGCACCCGTCGGGTGCCGTCGTTGATGACGGCTCTACTATCTCGCAGATGGCCGAGCGCGGCCTTCGGGCGTTTGCCTAGGCTGTCGGGTTTTTGCTCCGAACTGGTCTGGCTCCATCGCTGGTGGAATAGCTGCCGGCGGTTTGTTCGATATAAGCGGCTCGCTGGCAAGCTCAATGGCCGAGACGATCTCCGAGCTTCGGCTAAGACAGCTTTTGCATTCCAGCGCCCGAGCGAGCCACCCGCCGATTCGTCAGCGAAACCCAGTAACGACATGCCATTGGTGAACAACGCCGCAGCGGCGCCAACATAAAAACGATACGAATTGATCATGATCACTGGAGTACCCGAACCTGAAATCTGCAAACGCAGCTTCTGTGCTAAGGAGCCGTAATCACTTGAAGCGCCATTGCGCCCCGGTGCTGGGTAGCGGTATGTACTCGTCATCGCCAGGCACGTCGGGAAAGCGGCGCGCGCGCCAATCCTCAGCCGCCTGGAGAATGCGGTCCTGCCGACTGGAGACGGAGTTCCAGTAGATGTGCCGCGGTCCGTCCAGCGGTTCGCCACCAAGCAGCAGGAACCGTGCGGGCCCGATGGCGCGCAGCACCACCTCGCTGTCCGGGCGCAGCACAACCAGGCGATCGGCACCGAAGCGACCCGGTTGCCCAACCACCTCGACCTCACCACTGATTACATACAGAGCGCGCTCGATATGCTCGGCAGACAGGCGATAACGCGCGCCGGCTTGCAGCTGAAGGTCCGCGTAGAACAAGTCGAAAACCACCGGCCCGAAGCTGTCGAGAAAGATGAACGGCCCGACCATCCGCCGCTGCGCCGACGGCAACGCTCGGCGCACGTCGAACCCACCGATGTCGCGCACGTTGGGGAGAATGATCTGTTCGATACTTCCGGTGGTCGAGGTCTACAGGGTCATGGCGGGTCTCGTTGATTGAGTGAGAAAGTGAGATCACTCTAGGCCCGCTGGCTTATCTGCAAAACCCGGATAATATGCAACGAAACGTTCGAGAGATTAGAAATGATTTCAGACCCAGGCACCCCTACCCTCGACCAATTACGCGTATTTCTCACGGTGGTAGACGTCGGCAGTTTCGCTGGTGCAGCGCGCAAGCTGCACCGCGCCACATCGGTCGTGAGCTACTCGATTGCCAACCTGGAAATGCAATTGGGCGTCAGCCTCTTCGATCGCAAGACCACCCGCAAACCACAACTGACTGACGCCGGCCGAACGGTGCTGGCCGAAGCTCGCACCATCTATAACGGAATCGACGGGTTGAGAGCCAAGGTCCGTGGGCTGTTGCATGGCCTGGAAGCCGAGGTGCATCTGGTGCTCGACGTGATGTTGCCCCGCGAACGTATGGTCGACGCGCTAAAAGCCTTCCGGGAGGAATTTCCCACCGTGTCGCTGCACCTGCACATCGAGGCTCTTGGCGCAGTGACGCAACAGGTGCTCGACCGCGGCGCCACCCTGGGGGTGAGCGGCCCGCTGACCACCAGCATCGACGGCATCGAACGTATCGGCGTAGGCAAGGTGGCGCTGGTTCCGGTGGCGGCGCCCGACCACCCGTTGGCGCAACCGGGTCCACACGCGCCCGGTACAGGCCGCGCACATGTCCAACTGGTCCTGACCGACCGCTCGCAACTTACCGAGGATCAGGAGTTCGCCGTAGTCGGCACTCGCACCTGGCGACTGGCGGATCTGGGCGCCAAGCACATGCTGCTCCGCGAAAGTATTGGCTGGGGCAACATGCCGATCGACATGATCCGCGATGACCTAGCCGACGGACGCCTCGTGCAACTCGACCTGCCTGACTGCTTCGGCGGCGATTACGCCTTCGATGTCATCTACCGCACCGACACACCGCCCGGCCCGGCCGCGAACTGGCTGATCGAACGGTTCAAGGCGCAGGCCGCCGGAGACGCCTGACCATTCGATAAAATCGAACCTAACGCTCGAGATTAGTCGCCTATTTTCGAATCGTAGCGCCATGAGACATTGGCTCCATCGCGGCAACACGCCGCTGGCACTTACCCAATGGAGACATCTCATGGCAAAGGTTCTGGTTCTCTACTACTCGTCCTACGGACATCTCGAAACATTGGCCAACGCCGTCGCTGAGGGCGCCCGGGCATCCGGTGCGCAGGTAGACGTCAAACGCGTCCCGGAGACTGTCCCCGAAGACATCGCCCGCGGTGCCCACTTCAAGCTGGATCAGACCGCACCGATTGCAACGGTCGCCGAGCTCGAACAGTACGACGCCATCATCGTCGGCACCGGCACCCGCTTCGGCCGCATCAGCAGCCAAATGGCCGCCTTCCTCGATCAGGCCGGCGGCCTCTGGGCGCGTGGTGCGCTCAACGGTAAGGTCGGCGGAGCCTTCACGGCGAGCGCGACTCAACATGGCGGCCAGGAAACTACGCTGTTCTCGATCATTACCAACCTGCTGCACTTCGGCATGACCATCCTCGGCCTGCCTTACAGCCACCAGGGCCAGATGAGCATTTCAGAAGTGGTGGGCGGCGCCCCTTATGGCGCGACGACCATCACGGGCGGTGACGGCTCGCGTCAGCCCAGTGACATCGAGCTGGACGGTGCTCGCCACCAAGGAGAGTTGATCGCCAAAACAGCTATCAAGCTGTTCGGCTGACCGTTCCGGGCTTGCCCTCTGACAAGCCCTTCCTTTCTCCTGGATACGAGCAAACATCATGACCGCCGAACAGCTGCTGCGCCTGCATTTCGAAACCTTTGTTGATGACTCTGAACGCTGGAAAACCATGATCACTGACGACCTAGTGTGGGAGCTGCCATTTGCGCCCGCACTCGGGCATCCAGCGCGTCTCGAAGGGCGCGACCAGGTGCTTGGCCATGTCGGCTGGTTCATCAACGCGGTGGAGAACTTCCGCTTCTTTGACTTACGAATTCACCCCGGCGCGAGCCCGCTTGAGGCCAGCGCCGAGGTTAAGGCCGTGGGCCTCATCAAACCGACCGGACGCATCTACGAGCAGGAGTACGTGCTGTTTGTACGCGTCGAGAACGGTAAGCTCGCGTTTATCCGCGAATACTTCGACCCGGTCCGGGCTGCCCTTGCCCTGGATGCGCCGATCCCTGCGTTAGCCGGCTGATCCGCAGCGCTACCCTGCTCAAAGCCGCCGAGGCTGGGTTACCCTATCTACACCAGCCCTCGCCAGAGGGCTCTGTCGATGGAGTTTCCTGTGCGCCAAGCAGATCCCCAGAACCTCCCTGCAAGCGATGCTCAGCGCATCACGGGCGAATCGATGCTGCATTACCTGCCAGGTACGCCGCAGGCCTTGCCGCCGCGCCCGCAGATGCAGGACGTGGTGCTGCTGCGGTTTAGCCATCGCAGCATCGTCGAGCCGATCCTGGTGCCCGCGGTGGTCGAGCCACTTCTAGTGTGGGTGCTGGCGGGCGCCGCCCGAGTCGAGGAGCGCGCCCTGGGCGGCGAATGGGAGGCGTCCGATATAAAAGCCGGTGACTTCTTTCTCACAAACACTGGCGAGCCCTACGAGATGCGCTGGCAAACGCAAGGCTGCGAAATCTTCGAGGTGATGCACCTGTACCTCGGCCTGCCGCTGATCGACCAGGCAGCTCGCGACGTACTGGGCGATCACGCCGACCCGGTATCCTTTCTCGATATTTCCGGCGCGCAGGATGATCGGATCAGCGTCATGTTGGAGCAGCTGCGCCAAGAGCTCCTCGACGAGCGCCACCCCAGCCCCTTGTTTGCTCACAGCCTGGCTCAGGCGCTCGCCGTGCATCTGGTGCGCCGATACCTTGATCCCCGCCGCGGCGCCCGGCGCAGCAATGCGTTGCAGGCCTACAAGTTGCGGCGCGTCATCGAGGCGATGAACGAAGGCCTGGCCGAAGACTTCAGTCTCGCCAATCTTGCCCGGGTTGCCGGCTTGAGCGAGTACCACTTCAGTCGGATGTTCAAACGCGCCACCGGGCTGTCGCCTTCGCAGTACTTCATCCGTTTGCGTATGAACCGCGCCCGGCATCTGTTGCTGGAGACGGACCGCAGCATCATTGATGTCGGATTAGAGGTTGGCTACTCGAGCCCCAGCCATTTCTCCCAGGTGTTTCGCCGCGAGGTAGGCGTCACGCCCAGCATCTATAGGCACGCGTGACGGCGGCCTCAGAGATTCTGCGGTTTAAAGAGCTCGCTCATATCGATCACCCGGCCCGCCACACGGAATCGGCCCTGCCCGATGTAATGCAAGGTAGCCGGCTCTCTAACGTCGGTGGCGACATGGCCTTTCACCACCTCCCAGATGAAAAGGCCGTAGGCGTCGATCTGGCTATCATCGGCCAGGCGGCATTCAAAGTTTGCATAGCACTCCTCGATCAAGGGCACCTGCACTTGACTGGCACGCGCAGCGGTTAACCCGCATGCCTCGAACTTGTCCACCGAGCGTCCCGAACTGTTGCCGATCGCGACGACGGCATCGACGTTGGCCGCTGTGGGGATGTTAATCACGCATTCCCGGCTGCGGCGGATCATCTCGTAGCTGTGGTTTCCCTCCCAGATATAGCAGCCGAACAGCGCGGGGCTGAACTGCATCATCATGTGCCAGCCCATGGTCATAATGTTGGTTTCGCCTTGCCAGCATGAGCTGACAAGCACTATCGGGCCGGTCTCAAGATGCTGACGGGTCTTGGCCAGGGGGAAGTCGAACTTGTCATAGCGGTGCATAGCGGCGTCCTCATGGTTGAAAGATGAGGTCAGCGTCTCGCAAGCGCAGCGCTGCGTCTGTTGCGAGCCTGTTGAAGATGTCGCGAAATTGCGCTGAGACAAATGGCAACTTCAGTTCGTGTGATCACGGCTGCGCCTAGAACGAACAGCTTGCCAGGCAGTTGGTAAATTCGAGACGTGAAAAAGCCGGGCACCGCCCGGCTTTATCGACTGTTGCGCCAGCTCAGAGGCGGGCGTCGAGTACCAGCTTGCCGCGTGTGTGTCGCCCCGAGCTTTTACGCAATGCCCCTTCAGCCTGGGATAAGGGCAGCACTTGCACCTCGATCACCAGCTCGCCGGTTTCGAACAGCGCGGCGATTTTTTGGAGCTGTTTGCCGTCGGATTGTGTGGCGAAATGCTTGCCGGTAGCGCCGGCGGCTTCTGCCTGTTTGACGTCCGGCGGGCTCACAGGGGACACCAACACACCGCCAGGCTTGAGCACCGACCACGAGCGAGTTTGAGTGTCGCCGCCGACCAGATCCAGCACCACATCGACCGGCTCGACAGCCGTCTCGAACCGCGACTGGTTGTAGTCGATTACTTCTGACGCCCCCAGCTCACGCAGGTAATCGTGGTTGCCGGCTGAGGCAGTGGCGACGACGGTGGCGCCAGTAATGCGTGCCATCTGCACTGCCATGCTGCCGACTCCGCCGGCGGCGCCATGAATTAGCACCCGCTGGCCCGCCTTGATTTGCGCATGTTCGTGCAGCGCCTGCCAGGCAGTAAGAGCAACCGCCGGTACACCGCTTGCGTGCAACGCCGACAAGCGGCTCGGCCGATGGGCAAGACGATCTGCGCTGGCCACCACCTCAGTAGCGTAGCCGCCGACGATATTGATGAAACCAAACACCTCATCACCCACCGAAAATCCGCTGACACCTTTGCCCAGCGCCGCCACGCGACCGGCAACTTCGACGCCCGGCGTATAGGGCAGCTGTAGCGGAATGAAGGCTTTCATCGCACCGGACAGCACCTTCCAGTCGATAGGGTTCACCCCGCTGCCGGCCACCTCGATCAACACTTCGCCCTTGCCCGGCACTGGCGATGGCAACTCCTCGAACACGAAACCTTCAGGCTGCCCGTATTGCGCTACGCGAATCGCTTTCATCTCTCACCTCGAATTTAGTGTGTGTTGCTTGAGCGAACCGGCGGTTGGTGCCGGCCAGAATCTGATGGTATTCAGCCGCGACGTGCATCCAGACTGCAACGTCCGGCACCGAAAGCGACGACGTGCATCAGCCCGCCCGCCATGGCGATGTTCTTGAAAAAGTGGATGAACTGGTTCTGGTCGCCCAGCTGGCTGTGGAACGCCAGAGCGGTGAACACGCTAAATACGGCGAGCCCTGCCGCCACCAGGCGGGTGCGATAGCCCAGGATCAGCGCAACGCCACCGGCTCCTTCCAGCAGAATGGCGACCGCCAGTGCGAGGGTCGGGAACGGCAGTCCGACGGCGTCGATGTAGCCGATCATCCCCTCCGGTGCGCTGATCTTACTGACGCCCGAGAGCAGAAAAATCGCGCTTAAAAACACGCGACCGGTTAGTGAGGCCGACGCGGAGAGCGTATCGATAGTGATGGCGTTGGTGCGGGAAGTGCTGCTGGCGTTTGCGATTGCTCGAGTCATGGCTGTTTTTCCTTGAAGAGCTCACCACCTCGGTGAGCCGCAGTGAGAAGAATTCTGCGCCCAGTCTTCTTGCCTAAATAGCCGGCTAATATCGAAGGTTTTGTTCGAATAAATAGATCGTCGAATGCGGACCTGCTTTGCAGGACGGATCGTCAACTTCATCAGACTTCTTAAAAAGCTGTTCCGAGTCTTCCTAGCAGTCTTCACCGAGATGAAAAAAGCACCCGACATGAATTGGATGTGTCCTTTCCGTCATGTAGAGGGAGGAAAGAATCGTCGTTGGATGCGGTGGTTGCTATCCGACTTAAAGCAGCCGGTCATGGGCGATACAGCGTTCAGATTTACGCATTAGGAATTCGGCTTATGACTCCTCCCGGCAGAGAACCATGCCTGCGTGGTAGAGGACCCCATCGCGAAACTCACCGTCCGCTGTGAAGCCGGTATCGTCCACATACTCTATGTGGTTGCCTTCGAGCCAATAGCGGCCCTGGTAGGCACTTTTCTTGTTACCACGGGCCTCGTCATAGCGCCCGCCGGTCAGCAGTTCATGACAAATGTGGCCATCCGCAGTAACCCACATGCCGACATACTTGTTTTGATTACCTGAGGGGTTCGCCATGTCGGTCCTCCGTGGTTTAGTTAAGGCGCCGCTCGCTTCGCAAAACGTTCGGCATGGCAGTTAGTCGCACTAACAACGCGAGGCTGGCCCGATGGTCAGCCTCGCAATTGCGCATCCCGTCAAAAAGGGCTCGCTGTTGGCCGTACGATCAGCTCGCTTACATCTACTTCCGCAGGCTGCTCCACTGCGTAGGCAATGGCCCGCGCAATGGCATCGGCAGGAATGGCGATCTTGCGGAACTCCGCCATTTCGGCACGACCTCCTTCATCGGAAATGCTCTCTGCCAGCTCGGATTCGGTCACGCCAGGCGCGATAACGGTGACCCGAATGTCGCCGCCCACTTCCTGGCGAAGGCCTTCCGAAATTGCTCGCACGGCGTACTTGGTTGCGCAGTAAACGGCCGCCGTCGGGCTAACTGCATATGCGCCAATCGAGGCAATGTTGATGATCTGCCCAGCTCGCTGCGTCTGCATCAACGGCAGGGTCGCAGCGATACCGTGCAGCACTCCACGGATATTCACGTCGATCATGCGATCCCACTCATCCACCTTGAGCGCTTCAAGCTTGGAAAGCGGCATCACACCGGCGTTGTTTACCAGCACATCGACTCGACCGAAGCGGGTAACGGTGAAGTGAATGAAGTCCTGGACGTCTTGTCTATCGGTGACGTCAAGCGCACGGTACTCCGCGCTACCGCCGGAGCCTCGGATATCGCCGGCAATCTTTTCAAGACGCTCGGTACGCCGAGCGCCGAGTACCACCTTGGCACCACGACTGGCCAACAGTCGTGCAGTAGCTTCACCAATGCCGCTGCTGGCGCCAGTTATTACGATGACTTTGCCTTCAATGTTCATCATGTTCGATTCCTCTTATGTTCACCCCGCAGTGGGCATGGACATAAGGTTAGGGTCGGAGGCCGAGGAAGCAGTAATCGATTCCTGTGAAATAATTGCCTATTTCTGCCTCAGCTATTGATATTGGCTTACTAGCTCATAGGGCTTCTGTTCTCGTGCAATCTTCAGAGCTCTGGCCCACCAGTTGAGCTGGACGAGCATTCTCGCCATGGGAAGTCTTGCCTGATTTTGCAGGCGCAAGACCCCACACTCATCGAAGAGCGTCCAGGGATTAGGAAATGTCACAAAGCTGCAGATGGGTACCGCGTGTTGCCCCGCCACTACTTGACGAAGCTGCCCGATAGCGTTCATTCCGCCAGACTCGCCGCCGTACCCGATGAATGCCACCGGCCTGGCCTGCCAACGAATTGCTACCTTGTCGATGATTGCTTTCAATTTCGCGGAATACCCGTTGCTCCGCTCCGAAGCGAGGATCAGGAAAGCATCAGCTGTGGCAAGCTGACGCAAGATTTCTCGTCGCTGAGGTTGACCGTCATCGTGAGGGCCACCCACAAGGTGGGTGGGCTCAAGTAGACAGCACTCGAACTCGGCGCGCTGAGCTATAACTTCCGTGGCCCACGTCACCAGCGCAGGACCGATCTCCTCTTCATCCTTGCCGTCGTAGATCAGGATCAGTTTTACCTTGCTGTTCATCTCATCCTCCAGACTGGACATCTATAGCGGTGGCACGCCTGTTGCTAAGTTTCGAGGCTCAACACGGGCTCTGGAGAACAGAATAAGAGTGGCGTTTCGGCAGATATAGCCGGTGCTCAGGCATACAACTTGTGACTTGAATTCAAATGAGACGACTAGACATAAACTGCTTTGCCGAGATGAGCGTATTCGTCAGGGTTGTCGAGGACGGTGGATATACAGCTGCGGCCAAGAGTTGCGCGATGAGCCCCTCCGCGGTGAGCAAGCTGATCTCTCGGCTGGAGAATAGGTTGGGCACCCGCTTGCTCAATCGCTCGACGCGACGACAGCTGCTTACTCCCGAAGGGACGGCTTTCTATGAGCGCAGTCTGACAATCCTGGCCGCTCTCGATGAGGCTGAGCAAGAAGCAGCCGCCAGCTCGGCACCACAGGGGACCGTGCGGGTAAACTGCAACGTGGACATAGGGTGCTTGTACCTGTTGCCGCTGCTGAACGAGTTCCTCGGCTACCACCCTGGGGTGTCGGTAGAGATTTTCCTCAGTGATGAGGTTGTTGATCTCATCAGCTCGCGGGCAGATGTAGCGATCCGCAGCGGGCCCCTCAAGAGTTCCAACCTCGTGGCCAGGCGCCTGGGTGAGACTCGAACACTTATCGTGGCGTCACCGCTCTATCTCGAAACGCATGGCACTCCGACGTTGCCCTCGGATCTCGCGTCCCACAACTGCCTGGGATTCACATTCAACCAGCCAAGTATGGAGTGGGGCTTCGTGGATGGGGACGGCCAGTCGTTTTCTATACACGTGACCGGCAACACTCGAGTCAGCGATGGCCATGGTGTCAGGAACCTGGCGATCCTCGGGCTTGGCCTTGCGCGCGTAGGCTTCTGCCAGGTCGAGCAGGACTTGGCCGCTGGGCAGCTCCTGCCAGTTCTAGAGGATTTCATGCCCCCGGGGAAAACTGAGGTGCATGCGGTTTACGTCGGGCAAGGAGGTCGGTTGCCCACACGCGTCAGGGCTTTCATGGATTTCCTTGCGGCGAACCTTAAGATTAATTGACCGGGCGGGCTGCAGCGCTGCCGAGCGAAGTCAGTTCAGGTGGTACTCATGGAATCCATCTGAGCGCAAAACTCCAACTAGCCGAATGCAGACGGCCTAAGCGGCAGCTATTGGCCGATTCTGTTGAAAAAGTCAGATTTTCAGATCGCCTGAACTTACGCACACCACCGGAGAACCTACTCACCACATTGAGCGGTTTTTCGGCCCTTTGTTGACCTTTGTTCCTCAGTTAGTGGGTTAGTTTGAGGTTTTTGGCTTGGTGCAGGCGCACCTATCCCGTGACTGGTGCCTTTGCACAGCAATCCGTTACGAGCTACTGACGACGCCAAAAGCAGTGAGTCATTGTCACTGCGGTCAATGCCGCAAAGGTCACGGGGCAGCATTCGCTTCGTATGGAAGCGTGCCCCGTATCGCACTACGGATACTCAACGGCGCCGGGCACATCACCAGGTATTCTTCTTCAGAATCGGTGCTTCGCGAGTTCTGCGCGCGGTGTGGCTCGACTTTGTTCTGGTCACGTTCCCAAGGTGAATTTACCGATTGGGTTTCGATTGCACTGGGCACACTCGACAGCCCCTTCACGTCTCAGAAGCAAAAACACGTTCATATCGACTCCAGAGTTCACTGGTATACGCCATCCAGCTCATCGCCTCAGATGGAATGACCGCTATGGATCGTTCTCTGCCGGTCATGTCCGCGAAACGTGCTGGCCAAATACGATGCAAATGGCTGGTCATGCCGAATGCAAATGGGTGGGCAATTCTGTGCAATTACCCACCTAGGCGGATCGTCAGTCACCGTCCGGCGAACTGACCTATCTAAAGCACTCGCCGACACGTTTGCCGGCGCAGCGGGCGATTGAGATTAATGAGTTGCTGCAGCATCTACTGTGATCGAACTACACAAATTAGAAATCAACGGCGTTAAACCGGAAGCGGCGGGAACGATCGACCGGATAGGCAGTGCAATCGACTTTTACTTTGTTTACGTGATGGACTTCCAGTGATTCTGGCAGAACCTCTAATGTCTCTGGTCGCGGTTTCTCATTACCATTCGAGTTTATCTGATAGTGTGCTTGAGCAGTGGGCGCAGTTGCTTGATCTTCTGGATTGGGAATCTCCTCGACAACGCTGTAGTCGGGGTACCAGCCGTCCTCATCGCAGCAAGCGATGTTTGCGATCAAGCTCGTTCCTTCTGGCAAAACGGTGCCCTTGACACGAGATGCCTTGTGAAAGAGCACAACGTTTTCGCCCTTTTCTGCTTGCGTAGACCGGAAGATGATTCCATCAAGCGATGGCTCATTTTCGGTTGCGAGAAAATCAGAGACTGCTTGGGTAGGAAGGTAATCAAATTCCTGATCATCAGGCATCACAGGTCTAGTCAATTTGTTACTTAGCGTACGGAGAAACGCAACCCGTCCTAGCCGCTTCGCCAGTCCGGGATCAAATATACTTCCGCCATCGAAAGCATCTCCCAGCGCGGACAAATCCAAAAGCCGCAGCGGACGGATGATTTTGAAGGCCGCCAACGCTACATCACTACCTACCGGAGGGCGTACCTCAGCGAGAGCAGCCTCCTTGTGAGTCGCACCATAAAATACCGCGATACCGCGAGCATTCATTCTACCTGCGGATGCAGCACGTGCAGGAGGAGGGCCTAAATGCTTATCTGGACGACATATTGCCTGCTTCAAAGCGTCAGATGCCTGAAATACCCTCGCTCTAAACAACACTTCGATCGTCTGTCCAGGGCCAGCCTCTACCACGAGGGGCAGGCCTTTTCTGGTGCGCAGCATGTCTATGCCACCGAAAACTTCCGTCAGGTGATCAGCAGCCTCGCGGCTAAAATACCTCGCCTCCGTTCGCATTTTATTCTCGAAGCTTATCCAGTTTTCCTCCCAAATCGTGCTGCTGACCGGGGTCTGAATATAATGAGCTTCCGCGTCATATTCGGATTCTTCGCCCATAGCAGCGCTGTCAAAATCAAAGTACCGCTCGCTTAGAATCTCTATTACGTCATCAATTACTTGGTCTGAAATGCCAGCCGCCAACTCGAGGGCTTCGCGTGTTGGAGAGCCCTCGCGATCCCACTCGTAGGTCGACTCTTTGTCCCGTAGCAACCGGAGTTGCCAGTCGTCAGGATCAGGAGCTGTTCGAATGTAGTGCTCGGCAAATGCTCGCTCGATGTGATCCGCCAGCATATCAATCGACCAGCATCGACGTGTTTGCCCGGAGCAGTATCCGCATTTCGTTCTTATTCCAGAGGCTTGGATTAGGCCACTGAGAAACTCTTCACCAACGCAGTGGTGACAGATATCCGTCACGTGTTATTCCCCTTTTGCTAAAGCTACTGCATGAGCCAATCGAGCTTTTTCCATGCTGCCGGGATGAGTCGGTCGGCTCGACGGTGGTAGATCCGTCATTCATCCGGCTGTTCTGCGGTCAGGACATCATCCCACCGGAACCGATATCTTCGCTCACGCTCTAGGAACGCTCGGTTTCCCCCTTCAAGTATGTTGCACACAGCCTGTCGAATATCACGGTTCTCCAGTGCGCCTGCCTTGTAGCTTATGTTTGGTAAACCCTCGGAATTACCTCGCTCTGAGCTTGCGACTATGACCTGATCTGCGTCGGTATTGACCACCAAATTGGCATTGTGTGTCACAAGGATGACCTGACGACGCTTTCTCGCTTCTCGGAAATGGGGAACCAGTTCGTCATAGACAGATTGAGGATCGAGGTTTTCCTCTGGTTGGTCGACAATCAAAGGTCTCCTGTCACGCTTGTCGATGGCCAGGTATAACAGCAAAAGTACAATACCCCGTGTGCCAGGCGACAGCTTCTCGATCGCGACCCCGTCGAATGCAATTCCGTATTCGACCTGGATGTGGCCCGTATCATAGAGCCACGCTGCAATCTCTTGTGTCCGTCGACTACGCTCTTCAATGGACAGGTTTTTTGGAATGGAGCTCATCAGATCTTGAGAGAACGAATCACGGAAGCTTTCCATCGCTTCTGCAACATCCTGTGGCGTTCCGCTGCACCAAGCCTCCAATAGATACTGCTCCGCCTCCTTGCGTAAAGTCCCTTTGCCCCTGAGCTTTTCGGCAACCCTTAGGTCGATAAATCCTTCACCAGCTTTCGTCCAAGAATCGAGCGAAACTCGACGTTTTACGATCACCTTAAGCTTCGCCAGCGCACCTGTGGCGTTGCGCAATTCGGCCTCCAAGGGGGCATAGAGATTTTGCAGCTGCTCCTCTTCCTCGATATACGATTGAAACACTTCCAGGTGTATATCTCTACGCGCGGATATCAAGTCTTTCTTGCGCGCCTCCGCTCCTTCAGATGCGCTGATCTGCGCGTCGAGACGCTTCAAAGCAGCTTCATCGCTACGAATCTTGGCCTGGAGTTCGTCATATTTTCGTTGCTGCAAGATGTCGATTCCGACTTCCTTGCGGATTGCGATAAGCCGTTGCTCTAATTCCGTCAGCGGTGGCTGGTGGCTGGAATCAAGACTCTGATCCCGTACAGAGCGATCCCCCTCTTTGAGCAGCGTTATATTTCTACGAACTGCATTTTCTTTCGTCTTAAGTATTTCCGTGACGTTTCCAAAAAAAACAAGTTTGAAGGCTGTCCATTCCTCTTGGGACAGGCCTGCCCCAGCATAATTTGTCTGCATCTCCCGCCATCTGGCGGGCTCGTCAAAATCCATCAGGTCACTTACTTCCGCCGCGAGGTCACCGACCTTTTGCAGTTGTAGATTTAGGCCTTCGACTCTTTGTTGCAAGGCCCGATAGGTATCTTCCATGTCGGCGAGCACCTTGGCTCGGGCCTCACGACCCTTCGGAATCAAAGCTGCCGCCTCTTTTTTGAGTTTTTCCACTTGCTGAACGCTTAAGGAACGTTTAGCTCGTAGACCCGCGAGATTTCTCTGACTGATATCTTCTGTGGCAATTTGTTCGGAAAGGCGTTCGACTCGCTGCCGCAACCCAGCCTGCCTAGCCCGGATAGGATGCAAGACTGTATTTGCAAGCTGCGCGAAGGTATCTGCCTCCAAGCGGTTAATCGGATTGATAGCTTCGAAAACAACTCGCTCGACTTCCTTTCTCAGATCAGTAGCCAGGCCCGATGAGGAGCAGAGTTGGTCAACAAACTGCTGGGATAGATATCGCACTCCAGGTGCGGGGGGATCGCCTGCATCCCAGTCCCGCGAGGGAGTGAAATCAGCTACCGTTGTTGCACCATCCCCCCAGTCCAAATGAATGACGGCATCTTTCAGATAGTTTTTCGGCTTCGTTGCTCGAGATAGAAAAGAAACTTCTGAGGACCGTTCGCTGACCGAATTAGTCGCGTGGGCAATCAGCTCGACCAACGCCGTTTTCCCTGAACCTCTGGCTCCAATAATGGTGACCAAACCTGGGTTGATCTGGATGTGATGGTTCTCGAGCCAAGCAGTACCCGACGTGCTCATTGAACTGATGGAATAAGATGGCAAGCTCGTGTCCGGACACTCCGAACCAATCCAAACCCGTTCTTCAGGCTCCAGGACTGTTTGCAGCAAGGTATCAAATGTGAGATCCCCCTTTATCCAGCAATACCTGTCATCAGCAGGCTTCCCCACCTTGGCGTCTGCGTGCGCATCACATCCGTGAAGGCAAGGCTTCAAAAAACGGTATTTTTTTTCTATGGCCTTGCGATCTAACGCACCTTGCCCAAGCCAGTACTTGCGTGTGCCTGCATTGGAGGAAAAAACAATATGTGCAAGGCGCTCTATTTCCTGACGGGTGGCAGCAAATGAACTGTCGGCCTGTAACCCCGCGGTGCCGTCAACGCTACTGCCAGAAACTGCTACGAGCACATTTTCCTGCGCCCATCCATCTTTGAGTAGATGCTTCACATCACTCAACTGGGTTTTAAATTGGTTTGCGCCGATTCGCCGAGCGGCGGCATCGTCGATTGTCCGTCCATGAAATGCTCGCCCAAGTTGCGCCAGCTCACTTTCGGTACAGGCGTACTTTCGATCGTGGAACTCGAATGTGAGCTTGGATAAAAGTCGATCTATATGCTCTAAGTGATCGGGTTCTTCAGGGGAGAAGAGAAGATGAAGATTGATTCCCTTCGCTTTTTCGGTCTTGATGTCGAGTCTCATTTCCACGTTGGGAAAGATCAACCCCACTTCTGACAGCCGCCCCAGCGATTTCCATCGCCGGATCGTCCGATAACTTTCGATAGAAAAATAGTCCGTTATACCTAAGGCTTGGATAGAAGGAGCGGCGGCTTCCAGCGCGGTGAGGTAGAGATTCCAATCGCCATCAAATTGGTCGTTGAGCAAGGTACCAGGGGCGTGGATGTGTGGATCCCAACGTTTCCAAGAAGAACCAGTAAAGCTAGAAGGGTTGTCTTGAGGGCGCATACGCTATCCATTGCAAATTTTAGGGAATCATTCAGAAGCAATGTGCCACTAGGTAAGCGAAATTGTAAGCGCTATATGACTGCCATCTGCCGGCAGGAATCGGCCAGTTCAAATTGCAGGCGCGATAAGACAATTCTTAGCTCGATTGGGACGACCAGCGTGTGGTTTATGAGGATCAGAAGTGAAAATTTTTATTCGGAAATATGAACTTCCTGTAACAGAAAATCAGTTACGTGCCGCCTCATCCAATATCTATTGGGTCTAGAGGGGGGTAACAGTAAATATGATTACCTTTTTCACGGAAAATCCGGTCCTGTCCTCAACCCGCGCAGCCCGCAACGCGCGCGTTATGGAGCTTGATCCAACGTTGCTGGTAGGCGGGCTCGGGCCACGCTTGCCTGATGCGCTTGAAACACTGTCGGACGGTTTCTTTCCCGGCACTGCCGGGCAATGACAGTCCTGGTCAAACCGCGCACATTGTTCATTGGCCTGAGCCTCCTGTGTTTGCTGGCGATCTGGCTGTCACTGGCGCTTGGGCCGGTGAGCTTGCCGTTGTTAGACACACTGCGCGTTGGCTTGCGCATGCTCGGGCTGCCGATTTCGGCGGATGGTTTGGAGCAGGCGGAACTGATCCTCGGCCAGATTCGTTTACCCCGCACTTTACTGGGGTTGGCGGTGGGCGGTGTGCTGGCGCTTTCGGGCGTGGCGATGCAGGGCTTGTTTCGAAATCCGTTGGCCGATCCGGGTCTGGTGGGGGTTTCAGGTGGTGCGGCATTAGGCGCTGCAGTGGCGATTGTCGGCGGCTCGTTGCTCGGTGGGTTGCCTGAATTCCTTGGGCCGTATCTGCTGTCGCTGTGCGCTTTTCTCGGAGGTCTCGCGGTGACGGCATTGGTCTATCGACTGGGCCGGACTAACGGCCGCACCGATGTTGCAACAATGCTTTTGGCCGGCCTTGCCTTGACAGCGCTGGCCGGCGCCATCGTAGGTCTGTTCACCTACCTGGCGGACGACGCGACCTTGCGCACGCTGACGTTCTGGAATCTGGGTAGCCTCAACGGCGCCAGTTACTCGCGACTGTGGCCGCTCTTGTTGATCAGTCTCGGCGTAGCGCTGTGGTTGCCGCGTCGGGCCAAAGCATTGAATGCTTTGTTACTCGGAGAGTCGGAGGCCGGTCACCTGGGTATCGACGTTGAACGGCTCAAACGCGAACTTGTGCTGTGCACGGCATTGGGAGTCGGCGCCGCCGTGGCGGCAGCGGGAATGATTGGTTTTGTCGGATTGGTCGTGCCGCACCTGGTACGACTGCTGTCAGGGCCAGATCATCGAGTGTTGCTGCCAGCCTCGATACTGGCGGGCGCCAGTCTGCTGTTGTTTGCAGATCTTGTAGCGCGTCTGGCGCTGGCGCCGGCCGAATTGCCGATCGGTATCGTCACCGCAATGATAGGTGCGCCGGTCTTTCTGTATTTGCTGTTGCGAGGGCGAGCCTGATGCTGCGAACGCAGAACCTGCACATCCGCCGGGGCGGCAAAATCGTGTTGACGGACATCACCCTCGAGCTCAAGCCAGGAGAAATCCTCGGCGTCCTGGGCCCCAACGGTGCCGGCAAAAGCACGCTGTTGGGCGCTTTGTGTGGTGAGCTGCAAGCTGATCACGCAAGTGTATGGCTCGATAAGCGCGAACTGCGCGACTGGACCGGTGCACAACGAGCGCAACGCCTGGCGGTATTGCCGCAAGTATCAACCCTGGACTTCGCCTTTCGCGTCGAGGAAGTGGTGGGCATGGGCCGCTTGCCGCATCAAAGCGGCAAGGTGCGCGATGATGAAATTATCGCGGCGGCATTGCAGGCCGCCGACGCCGGCCATTTGCTGGGGCGCAGCTATCTGGCGCTGTCCGGCGGTGAGCGTCAGCGGGTGCATCTGGCTCGGGTTTTGGCGCAACTATGGCCGGGCGAAACGGGACAGACGCTGTTGCTTGATGAGCCGACCTCAATGCTCGACCCTTTGCACCAGCACACCACGTTACAGGCAGTGCGCGAGTTTGCCGACCGCGGCGCTGCAGTGCTGGTGATCCTGCATGATTTGAATCTGGCGGCACGCTATTGTGACCGTCTGTTGCTGCTGCAAGGTGGACGGCCCGTCGCGCTCGATACACCGGAGCGGGTACTGCGTCCGGAACCACTGAAAGCCGTTTTCGGTCTGGAAGTGCTGGTACAAGCACATCCGGAGCGCGGGCATCCGCTGATCATCGCCCGCTGATCTGTTCAAAGAGGGAAGGGCATGCGTTTGATATTTATTGCGGCGCTGTTGCTGATGAGTGCCTGTCAGCATGCACCACCACCGGTTGTGGGCGAAATTCGCGATTTGCGCAACGGCCAGGCCGTGACGCCCCGCGAACTGATCGCGCAGATGGCCAAGCCTTCCCGATTGATTGTGGGTGAACAACACGACAATCGCGATCACCACGCGCTGCAGCTGTGGTTGTTACAGACGCTGGGACAGCAGCGACCTCAAGGCAGTTTGCTGTTGGAAATGCTCACGCCGGATCAACAACCCAAAGTAGACGCAGTGCGACGTTCGTCTTCCATGCCGGCAGATTTGCCTGCCGCGCTGGCCTGGCAGGAGGGGTGGGACTGGACGCTTTACGAGCCCGTGATCCGCTTTGCATTGAGTCAGCCCTATCCACTGTTGGCGGCCAACCTGGATGCTGTCGAGCTGCGCGTCTTTTATGCCAAACCCTTAACCTTGAGCGGCGCGCGATCAAATGCTGCCTCGGTCAAAAATGAGTTGCTGGCGCAAATCGGTGAATCCCATTGTGGCCTGCTGCCCACCGCGCACATGCCGGCAATGCTCGCGGTGCAGCAACAACGTGACCGGCGCATGGCCGAACGCTTGCTTGAGGCGCCGACACCGGCTGTGCTATTCGCCGGCGCTTACCATGCACGCAAGGACGTCGGTGTGCCCATCCATGTACTTGACTTGGGTGCGCCCGAAGCGCCAACGATTTTGATGCTGGCCAAGGAGGGCAGTGAGGTCACGGCGGCAATGGCCGATTACGTCTGGTACACACCCGCCATGCCGGCTGTGGATTACTGCGCAGAGATGCGCAAGCAGTTCGAGAAGTAAGCGCAATTTTCTGCAGGCAAAAAAAGACCCGACAAGAGCCGGGTCAAATAACCGTGATTAGCCTGATGAGGAGATATCTGAGAGTCCGAACCAAGGGCTTTTCAAATATCGACCAGTCTCGCGACCAGTTGTGATAATCATAGCGATTCTCATTAGCGTGTCAACCGTTCATTTTCATTTGCCCTGAAAGCCGCGTTCTTCTGCGCTGCAGCCCTTGTTGCTACCGGCCTTCAGGCAACATTGGCAGATTTGCTCAGTTGGATAATCTGCTTGTTCAGATGATCAATGCGCCGAGCCATGCTCTCGATCAGACTGTGAGCAATCTTGGGATTGCTTTGGGTCAGCGTCAGAAACTGGTCTTTGGGAATCAACATCACGGTGCTCGGTTCGCTGGCGATCACGCTGGCGTTGCGTCTTTCACTGGTGAACACCGCCATCGCCCCGAAAATCTCATCCTTGGGCACATCACCCACTTTGACGCCGTCGACGAATGCTTCGGCATGGCCCTCGATGATGACAAATACATGGTCCGCCTCATCGCCCTGACTGATCAGTACTTCACCACGGGCAACGCGCTGGAAACCGTTGGTGCTACGAAACTCTGGCTGTTTAAGGCGAGCGACCGCATCGGATAGCAGCGCGGTCTGGCCGGTCAGGTATTCCAGAAAGGACTCTGAGCGTTGCTCGTCAGCAAATATGTGCTGGAACACTTCTGATCGCCGATAGGGACGCAATGTCACCGGGTTGTCGCTGCACAAACGCAACCGCGGCATATCCCGATCCTGACGCAAGCCAATCAGATCGCCTTCGTGCAGATAAAACAACGGGCGGTCATTGACGCACCCGTGCAGCGAACCGGTTTCCAGCACAAATATCTGATCGCCGGGCAGAGACGCCCCCACATCGTCCGTGGCTGCAACCTCCAGTGTCGGGCCACTTGGAGACAGCTGAGCCAGGAGATGGCCGGGAATGGTTTGCAGTCGATTGATCAAAGCATCGGCGTAAGCCGGTTGTTCCCCAAGTAAATACATTCAGCGTCGCCCGTTCAGTTCTTGTGGCGTGACGAGATTGCCTCAAGTTGTTTGTTCAAGGCTTCCTTGCGCTCCGCCGGAATTTCGTTCCAGTGCACATCCATCAACGCCCCTTCAATGGCATACAACAGTACCTTGGAAGCTCGAAATCCGCGCGTGCGTACGGCTCGATAGGCATCCACCGCGCCCAGGCGACGCAGATCCGAAGCGCTGTGAATGCCGACGGCGTGCAGCCATTGTGCCGATGTCTTGCCAAGATTTTTCAGGTGCTGCAATTCATCATTCATCAAGCCTCCTTGCGACGGCCGAATGGTGCGTGGGCAAGCCTTTGAGGAGTGTAGTCATCAGTAGGAAAAGTGCGTTTTTTTGGAATATTTCAATGCGAAAAGGTTCTAAGACGCCAGGACTGGCGGCAGCTTAAGAGGCGCGAGGCCGCAGGACGCGGCGCATGAGAGAAGTATTACGGACAAATATTGACCGTAGTCCGACACAAGCGGGGCCGCCGGACTTGGTCAACCGCAGCGTTCAGCGGGTGCGGTAGCGCAGACGCGTACCGAAATTCATCGACATCAGAATTTCGTCTGCACTCAACTCCACTGGGAAGTAAGCGCCGGATATCTGCGCGTGGGCCAGGCTCGCGCCTTGCAGATTGGAATTTCTGAAATCGATGCCACGAAGGTCGGCTGAACGGAAATAGGCATCGCCGAAGTCGACGCCGTCAGCGTTCAGTTCGCGCAGGTCCAGACCGCGGAAGTCGCCACCGACCATATCGACGGCACCGCCTGACGGGCGTTCGTTGTTGAACCCGGTGATATCGTCTTTGTGCAGCAGGGCATAAAGCGGGGTATCTAGAATTTTGGGCTGGCTCATGTCACATACCTGTTGGTTTTATGGCGCCAGTATAGTGCCACTATTTGGTAGCCGTGAAGCGGGCAGAGCTCCACGGCTGAAATATTTTTTTACAGGCCGGGCAGACGCTGGCGGATTTGTGCGACAACGGTGTCGAGTGTTCCGCTCTCGTTGGTCTGAACGCGTTTGCTGTAAAGGATCTCTGCTGGCGTCAGCGCTTCGCGACAGGCTTGTTGGGCTTCGATAACGGCCAAAGTGGCGTCGGACGGATCCTTGTTATCCGCCTGACGCAGCGTCAGCCAGCTCTCGATTACGGCCTGTGGGGCATTGCAATCCAGAATCAGGAACGGCGCGCCAGTTGACTCGGCGACGGCTGCGGCGCCATCGCGTTGATCGCGCTTGAGGTAGGTCGCATCAATGACCACCGGGAAACCTGCGTGCAGGATCACCCCGGCAATCTCATGCAAGCGTGCGTAGGTCGCAGCACTGGCCTCAGCACTGTAGATGCCGGCCTGTGGATCGTTGGCGACGGTTTGCTTCCCGAACAGACGCTTGCGTTCAATATCGGAGCGCAGGCGAATCGCGCCCAGCGCTTCGACCAGGCGCATGGCTACGTGGCTTTTGCCGACAGCGGAGACGCCGTGGGTGATCGCCATGAATCGCGAAGGAATCGTGCTGTAGCTTTCCGCGAGGTTGGCGTAGTTGCGGTACTGACGCAGGGTAGTGGCGCGCTGCACCGGATCGGCTTCGGCCGGCATGCTGAACAGGCTGACCTTCGCGCGAACCATGGCACGGTAGGCTTTATAGAAGTTCAACACCTCGAGGCCCTGATAATCGCCCGTGAGCTCCAGGTATTGGCTGACGAAGCGTCGGGCCAGGCTTTTCAGCCCACGATCTTCGAGGTCCATCGCGAGGAAACCGGTGTCGGCGTACACGTCGGTGAAACGGAACGGCTCGTTGAATTCGATGCAGTCGAAAATCACCACGCTGCCGTCGATGACGGTGGCGTTGCCCAAATGGATATCACCGTGGCATTCGCGGATGAAACCATCGGCCTTGCGCTGAGCGAACAATGGCTTGAGGCGTTCGAAGCTGCTTTCGGCCCACGCCTGCAGGGCGTCGAGTTGCAGCAGGTCGGCCTTGTCGCTGAGGAACGGGCGAATCTGCTCGAAGTTTTGCCGTACCGGTGCCATGACACTGTCCGGTGTGCCGGCATCATGTTCGGCGGGCACTTTAGGCGCGTCGAGGTGGAACTGAGCGATTTGCGCGGCCATCTCGTCGATGTGGGCAGTGGTCAACTCGCCATTGGCTTGCAGGGTGCTGAGCAACTGACTCTGGGGGAATTGACGCATTTTCAAAGCGAAATCGACGACCGGACCGTCGCCGCCCCACTGCGGTGCTTCGGCACTGCCCGTGATCGGCAACACTTCGAGATACAAATCGTTGGTCAGTCGCTGATTAAGACGGAGTTCTTCAGCGCAGAAATGCTCGCGGGCGTCGAGGCTGGTGAAATCCAGGAAACCGAAATTGACCGGTTTCTTCAATTTATAGGCGAAGGGGCCCGTGAGAATGACCCAGGAGATATGGGTCTCGATGACCTGAAACCCGTCTACAGGATGCGGGTAGAGGGCGGGATTTTGCAGGGCAGCGATCAGGGACTGGCTCACAGGCGTTCCTTCAGAGTCTGGGAAAATTCACGGCCGTCATTATGGCGGCAAGTCCGCCTGACGCAAACCTCGGAGGGCGTCTGTCGAGTATGAATAAAGTGCGTATAATCCGCCGCCATGACTCGTACTCGATCCCCCCGTACCCCCAAAAAACCACCTTCCAAGGGCATGCACCCCTGGCTGGGCTGGGCCCTTAAACTCAGTCTGGTAGGCCTTGTAGTGCTCGCCGGATTCGCGGTTTACCTTGACGCGGTCGTTCAGGAGAAGTTTTCCGGCAAGCGCTGGACTATTCCGGCGAAGGTGTATGCGCGCCCGCTCGAATTGTTTACCGGGCAGAAGTTGAGCAAGGAAGACTTCCTCACCGAGCTCGATGCGTTGGGCTATCGCCGTGAAAGCGTGAGCAACGGTCCGGGCGCTGCGGCGGTTACCGGCAATACCGTCGACCTGAATACCCGTGGCTTCCAGTTTTATGAAGGCCTTGAGAAAGCGCAGCCCGTGCGCGTGCGGTTCTCCGGCGACTACGTGGCCGAACTGTCCGCTACCAACGGTTCGAAGCTTTCAGTCGTGCGCCTGGAGCCGCTGCTGATCGGCGGGATTTACCCGAAGAATCTCGAAGATCGCATTCTGATCAAGCTGGACCAGGTTCCGCCGTATCTGCTGGAAACACTGGTGGCCGTGGAAGACCGCGACTTCTATAGCCATTGGGGCGTCTCGCCGAAATCGATCGCCCGCGCTGTTTGGGTCAATACTTCCGGTGGCAGGATGACCCAGGGCGGCAGTACGCTGACGCAACAGTTGGTGAAAAACTTTTACCTCACCAGCGAACGCAGCCTGACCCGAAAACTCACCGAAGCCATGATGGCAATGCTGCTTGAGCTGCATTATGACAAGCGGGAAATTCTTGAGGCTTACCTTAATGAAGTGTTCGTCGGTCAGGACGGTCAGCGCGCGGTACACGGTTTCGGGCTGGCCAGCCAGTTCTTCTTCGGACAGCCGCTGTCGGAGCTGAAGCTGCACCAGGTAGCCATGCTGGTCGGCATGGTCAAAGGGCCTTCCTACTATAACCCGCGTCGTAATCCGGAGCGGGCGCTTGAGCGACGTAATCTGGTGCTCGATGTGCTTGAGCAACAAGGTGTTGCCAGTGCCGAGCAGATTGCCGCCGCGAAGAAAATGCCACTGGGTGTGACCACGCGCGGCAAGTTGGCCGATAGCTCGTTTCCCGGGTTTATCGACCTGGTCAAACGTCAGTTGCGCGAGGACTATCGGGACGAGGATTTGACCGAAGAAGGTCTGCGGATCTTCACCAGTTTCGACCCGATCCTGCAGATGAAAGCGGAAGCGTCGGTCAATGACACCTTCAAGCGCTTGTCCGGACGCAAAGGCTCCGATGAGGTGGAAGCGGCAATGGTCGTGACCAACCCGGAAACCGGTGAAGTGCAGGCCATGATCGGCAGTCGTCAGGCCAGTTTCGCCGGTTTCAACCGGGCGCTGGATGCGGTTCGGCCGATCGGATCGCTGATCAAACCGGCGGTTTACCTGACAGCACTGGAGAAACCCAGCCAGTACACGCTAACCAGTTGGCTGTCGGACGATTCGTTCTCGGTCAAAGGTGCGGACGGCCAGGTGTGGAAGCCACAGAACTATGATCGCCGGTCCCACGGTACGGTTTTCCTGTATCAAGGTCTGGCGCATTCCTACAACCTGTCGACCGCGCGGCTTGGTTTGGCGGTGGGTGTGCCGAACGTATTGAAAACCCTGGCACGTCTGGGTGTCAGTCGCGAATTTCCGGCGTACCCGTCTATGTTGCTGGGTGCGGGTGGTCTGACGCCGATTGAAGTGGCAACGATGTATCAGACCCTGGCCAACGGCGGCTTCAATACGCCGATGCGTGGCATTCGCAGCGTCTTGACGGCCGAGGGTGAGCCCCTCAAGCGCTATCCATTCCAGATTCAACAACGTTTCGACCCCGCTTCCATCTACCTGGTGCAGAGCGCCATGCAGCGCGTGATGCGAGAGGGCACCGGCAGTTCGGTGTACAAGGTGTTGCCGAAAACCCTGACCCTGGCGGGCAAGACCGGCACCAGTAACGATTCGCGGGACAGCTGGTTCGCGGGCTTCAGTCAGGATCTGCTGGCCGTTGTCTGGCTGGGGCGCGATGACAACGGCAAAACGCCGTTCACCGGTGCCACCGGTGCATTGCAAGTCTGGACCAGTTTCATGCGCAAGGCTGACCCGCTGCCGCTGGACATGCCGCAACCGGATAATATTGTCCAGGCCTGGGTGGATTCCCGGACGGGGCAAGGTGCCGATGGCAACTGCCCCGGCGCCGTGCAGATGCCGTATATTCGCGGCAGCGAACCGCCTCCCGGCCCGGCTTGCAGTGGCGAAAACCCTGCATCCGGTGAAACGGTGATGGATTGGGTCAAGGGCTGGATGAACTAAGCGAAGAGGGTTTGAAGTGAACAAGTGGTTGATTCCAGCGGTTACTGCCGTGGCTTTGCTCAGCGGTTGCTCCAGCGTGCAGCGCGGTTCGATTCCGGTTGTGGATTCCGGCAGCGCCGTGTCTAACAGCGAACGTGTTTCGGCAAACGGCGGGTTCCGTCAGACGACGGTCCAGCGCCCTGCGCAAAATCAGACTCAGGCGATCCCCCAGGGTGATACCGGTGTGGTCGTGATGGTGCCCGGTGGCGGCGCAGTCGCGTCGGCGCCGATCAGCACGGCACCGATCACTCCAGGCCCGATCGATACTTCGCCGGTGCAATCCGCGCCGGT
This sequence comes from Pseudomonas sp. TMB3-21, assembly GCF_054898145.1. NCBI lineage: Bacteria > Pseudomonadati > Pseudomonadota > Gammaproteobacteria > Pseudomonadales > Pseudomonadaceae > Pseudomonas > Pseudomonas sp. TMB3-21. The sequence goes on from NZ_CM142718.1 coordinate 2,557,176, forward strand.
CAATCAGGGCAGCTACAGCATGCCGGCGACGCCCAGCGGCATTCCGTCGACAAACTCGGGCGGTCTGTCTGCCGACGAACAACTCGACGGTCCGGTTTTGGCGCTGCTGACCACTGCCCAGCAACAGCAGGCGGGCGGCGATCTGAATGGCGCGACTTCCAGCCTCGAGCGCGCTCAGCGCGTTGCGCCACGTGAGCCGCAAGTGCTTTATCGACTGGCTCAAGTGCGCATGGCTCAAGGTGATGCAGCCCAGGCTGAGCAGCTTGCCCGTCGTGGTCTGACGTTCGCCAATGGTCGCCCTGCGCTGCAGGCCAGTCTGTGGGAATTGATCGCTCAGGCCCGTGAGAAACAGGGCGATTCCGCTGGCGCTGCATTGGCCCGTCAGAAGGCCAAGGTCGCTTCGTGATGGACGCACGCTTTCCGAAGATCGCTGAGCAGTTGCTGCTGATCGAGCGCGAACTGCGGGTTCAAGGCTGGTGGGACAATGAGTCGCCCTCAGTCGAAGCGTTGTCCAGTGTCGAGCCTTTCTCGGTCGACACACTGGATTTCGAGCAGTGGTTGCAGTGGATCTTCCTGCCGCGCATGAAGATTATCCTTGAACAGGATCTACCTTTACCGAACGCTTCCGGAATCCAGGAAATGGCCGGAATGGTTTTCGCGGCGCGCAATGTTCAAGGCAAGGATCGGCAATTGCAGGTTCTGCTCAGAGAGTTCGATCAGATGATCACGGCCTCGCGCTGACGATTAAGTACTTGTAGGAGCCGAGCTTGCTCGCGATGGCGGCGTAACATTCAACTGAAATGTTGAATGCGAGGCCGCCATCGCGATCAAGCTCGGCTCCCACAGGGTAGAGCGTCGGATTCAAGAGCAATTCTCCTTGATATGCCGCTGGGCTTCGACAATCCGCTCCTCACGCTGCTCTTCACTCAAGCGGCGCATTTCACCCTCCACATCTTCTCGCACGCGCGGATTGTTCTGCAGTTGCGCCAGATTCGTGCGTGCCTGTTCGCAAAATACCTTCAGCTCGGCTTGCTGTTCGGCGACCTGTCTTTTCACTTTTCTATCGATTGCCTGCTGATCGCCGATGGGCGAGCTGCCCTGCGACGACAGCGGTTTGCTGGCGGGCGGCGCGGATGGCGTCACGGTGCTCGCCTCCTGCCCTGGCGGCGGCTGAGCGCCGAAGTGAGTCACGCCTTGGGCGTCGACCCATTTGTAGATCTGGCCTGCCATGCACGCAGGGCCGATCAGCAGGCTGGCAATGAGGAACATCGATCGCATGGCATTTCCTTGTAGTGGGTTGCGCAATTGAAGCTAACACAGTGGCGCTTTGGCGGTTTTTTCTTGCTTTCTCATGTGCTTACTTCAATAAAGCACATTGACGACTTGACTTGGAGAGGGCGAAACAGAAGAATCCAAAGTCCGCTGTAGAGGGACTGCCAGAAGCAGACCCACTCGGCAGATCATGAGGCGCACACCCGCGCCGACCTGTTACACCCGCAACGCGTTACCTCGCGCTGGGTGGGAAAGGCCCGCAACACTGGGACGATCCCAATACTTGCTCAGTCAGTGCTGACGTAGTCGGCGACCACCGTCGCTCATGCTCTGCCGAGAAGTAAACCTATTAAGACCCGTCCTCTTGTATGTGGGCGGTATTCTGGCGTTTTAGAGGTGAACAACGTGGAGCTTTTATCTGGCGGTGAGATGCTCGTCCGCTTTTTGCGTGACGAAGGCGTCAAATACATCTACGGGTACCCGGGCGGTGCTCTTCTTCATGTCTACGATGCCCTGTTCAAAGAACCGGAAGTGACCCACATTCTGGTTCGTCATGAACAGGCCGCGACCCATATGGCTGACGGCTATGCCCGTGCCACCGGTAAAGCCGGTGTGGTACTGGTGACTTCCGGCCCGGGCGCGACCAACGCCATCACCGGTATTGCCACGGCCTACATGGACTCCATTCCGATGGTGGTCATTTCCGGCCAGGTGCCGAGCACCATGGTAGGCACCGACGCGTTCCAGGAAACCGACATGATCGGTATCTCCCGGCCGATCGTGAAGCACAGCTTCATGATCAAACACGCCTCGGAAATCCCGGAAGTCATGAAGAAAGCGTTCTACCTGGCGCAATCCGGTCGTCCTGGACCGGTCGTTGTCGATATTCCGAAAGACATGACCAACCCGGCCGAGAAATTCGAATACATCTTCCCGAAGAAAGCCAAGCTGCGTTCCTACAGCCCGGCCGTTCGTGGTCACTCCGGGCAAATTCGCAAGGCAGCAGAAATGCTGCTCGCGGCCAAACGTCCTGTGATGTACGCAGGCGGCGGCGTGATCCTCGGTGGTGGCTCCGCGCCGCTGACCGAACTGGCGAAAATGCTCAACCTGCCAGTCACCAATACCCTGATGGGCTTGGGTGCTTATCCTGGCACTGACCGTCAGTTCATCGGCATGCTCGGCATGCACGGCAGCTACACCGCCAACCTGGCGATGCACCATGCCGATGTGATCCTCGCAGTCGGCGCGCGTTTTGATGACCGCGTGATCAACGGCCCGGCGAAGTTCTGCCCGAACGCCAAGATCATTCACATCGATATCGACCCGGCTTCGATTTCCAAGACCATCAAGGCCGACGTGCCTATCGTTGGTCCGGTCGAGAGCGTCCTGACCGAAATGGTCGCGATCCTCAAGGAAATCGGCGAGACCCCGAACAAGGACTCGGTCGCCAGCTGGTGGAAGCAGGTCGATGAGTGGCGCGGTGATCGCGGTCTGTTCCCTTACGACAAGGGCGACGGTAGCGTCATCAAACCTCAGACCGTGATCGAAACCTTGTGCGAAGTCACCAAGGGCGATGCTTATGTCGCCTCCGATGTTGGCCAGCACCAGATGTTCGCCGCTCAGTACTACACGTTCAACAAGCCGAATCGCTGGATCAACTCCGGCGGTTTGGGAACCATGGGTTTCGGTTTTCCGGCAGCCATGGGTATCAAGTTGAGCTTTCCGGATGATGACGTCGTCTGCGTGACGGGCGAAGGCAGCATCCAGATGAATATCCAGGAGCTGTCGACCTGCCTGCAGTACGGCTTGCCGGTCAAGATCGTCATTCTGAACAACGGCGTGCTCGGCATGGTTCGTCAATGGCAGGACATGAGTTATGGCAGCCGTCACTCTCACTCCTACATGGAATCGTTGCCTGATTTCGTCAAGCTGGCCGAGGCTTATGGTCACGTCGGCGTGCGCATCACCGATTCGAAAGACCTGAAATCGCAGATGGCAGAGGCGTTCGCCATGAAAGACCGTCTGGTAATCATTGATGTGTCGGTCGATACCAGCGAGCACGTCTACCCGATGCAGATCAAAGACGGCTCCATGCGCGATATGTGGCTGAGCAAGACGGAGCGTACATAATCATGCGGCACATTATTTCCCTGCTTCTGGAAAACGAACCCGGCGCTCTGTCTCGTGTAGTCGGCCTGTTCTCGCAGCGCAACTACAACATCGAAAGCCTGACCGTGGCGCCAACCGAAGACCCGACGTTGTCGCGTCTGACGCTGACCACCGTGGGGCACGATGAAGTGATCGAACAGATCACCAAGAACCTGAACAAACTGATCGAGGTGGTCAAGCTGGTCGACCTGTCGGAGAGTGCTCACATCGAGCGCGAACTGATGCTGGTCAAGGTCAAGGCTACGGGCGCCCAGCGCGCCGAGATCAAACGCACCACCGATATTTACCGTGGGCAGATCGTCGATGTCAGCGCCAGCGTGTATACCGTTCAATTGACCGGTACCAGCGACAAGCTCGACAGCTTCATTCAGTCCATCGGCACCGCTTCGATTCTGGAAACCGTCCGCAGTGGCGTAACCGGTATCGCCCGCGGCGACAAAGTACTCAGCATCTAAACCAAATTAGTGAATGGCCTGAACGGCCTGGATATATAGGGGAATTTCATGAAAGTTTATTACGAAAAAGACTGCGACCTGTCGATCATCCAGGGCAAGAAAGTTGCCATCATCGGTTACGGTTCCCAGGGCCACGCTCAAGCGTGCAACCTGAAAGACTCCGGCGTGGACGTCACCGTTGGCCTGCGTAAAGGTTCGGCGACTGTTGCCAAAGCTGAAGCTCACGGCCTGAAAGTGACCGACGTTGCTTCTGCTGTCGCCGCTGCCGACCTGGTCATGATCCTGACCCCGGACGAATTCCAGTCTGCCTTGTACAAGAACGAAATCGAGCCGAACATCAAGAAAGGCGCCACCCTGGCCTTCTCCCACGGTTTCGCGATTCACTACAATCAGGTTGTTCCACGCGCTGACCTCGACGTGATCATGATCGCGCCGAAAGCACCGGGCCACACCGTGCGTTCCGAATTCGTCAAGGGCGGCGGTATTCCTGACCTGATCGCTATCTATCAGGATGCTTCGGGCAACGCCAAAAACGTTGCGCTGTCCTACGCTGCCGGCGTTGGTGGCGGTCGTACCGGCATCATCGAAACCACCTTCAAGGACGAAACCGAAACTGATCTGTTCGGCGAGCAAGCCGTTCTCTGTGGCGGTACCGTTGAACTGGTCAAAGCCGGTTTCGAAACCCTGGTTGAAGCTGGCTACGCGCCGGAAATGGCCTACTTCGAATGCCTGCACGAATTGAAACTGATCGTTGACCTCATGTACGAAGGCGGCATCGCCAACATGAACTACTCGATCTCCAACAACGCCGAATACGGCGAGTACGTGACCGGCCCGGAAGTGATCAACGCCGAATCCCGTCAGGCCATGCGCAACGCTCTGAAACGTATTCAGGACGGCGAATACGCGAAGATGTTCATCAGCGAAGGCGCGACCGGCTATCCTTCGATGACCGCCAAGCGTCGTAACAACGCTGCTCACGGCATCGAAATCATCGGCGAGCAGCTGCGCTCCATGATGCCGTGGATTGGTGCCAACAAGATCGTCGACAAAGCCAAAAACTAAGTCGCACTCTTGTACGGAAGACGCGGCCCAGGCCGCGTTTTTTCGTTTGGGGGGTCGGTTCTGGTATAAAGCTGCATCGTTTGCGGCCGAAGGTTGTCGCAGACACTTGTCGTAATTTTTTCCACCCAGTTGCAAGGTATTGTCCATGAGCGAACGTCCCGAAGAGCCAAACCAGGCTTCTGACGCCGAAAGCCTGCTGCCCATCGATGAACATGTCGAAGAAGGGCACGACGCTGAAGGCCGTAAAGTCCGGCATCGTGGTATCTATCTTCTGCCGAATCTGTTCACCACCGCGAACCTGTTCGCGGGGTTTTATTCCATCATCAACTCCATGAGTGCCCAAGCGGCCCTGAGTGCCGGTGACTCGGTCAACGCGAGCAAGTACTTCGCTTTTGCCGCGATCGCCATCTTTGTTGCGATGGTGCTTGACGGTCTCGACGGCCGTGTTGCGCGCATGACCAATACGCAAAGCGCTTTCGGCGCCGAGTACGACTCTCTGTCCGACATGGTTGCCTTTGGTGTTGCACCGGCATTGCTGGCGTTTGCCTGGGCTTTGGGCGATATGGGCAAAGTCGGCTGGATGGTGGCCTTCATCTATGTGGCTGGCGCGGCGCTTCGCCTGGCACGCTTCAACACTCAGGTCGGCACTGCGGACAAACGCTACTTCATCGGTCTGGCCAGTCCGGCCGCGGCGGGTGTGGTCGCGGGTATAGTCTGGGCTTTCAGCGATTTCGGAATCCAGGGTTCGAAGATGTCATTCCTGGTCGCCTTGATGGTTGCCGCTGCCGGCATGCTGATGGTCAGTAACATCAAATACAACAGCTTCAAGGAGCTGGATCTCAAAGGGCGTGTGCCTTTCGTGGCGATCCTGGCTGTCGTCCTGGTGTTTGCAGTGGTGTTCAGTGATCCGCCGCGAATCCTGCTGTTGGTGTTCCTCGCTTATGCGGCCTCGGGTCCGGTGCAATATTTGCTGCATTTGCGTCGGCGCAAAACATTGCCTTAATGTAATGTTCCCCATACTCCGCAGTCTATTGGTGCATCAGTTCTCCAAAGCTGCGGAGTTGCCATGTTAATCAAATTGCCAAAAACGTCCGATTGCCTCGAATCGGAAGTCACCCCCGAATCCTTTTATGTTTCTCGCCGCAGCTTGCTGGGTGGAGCGCTGGCCGCTGTCGCCGCCAGTAGTCTTCCGAGCTGGGCCAGTGCAGATCAGCCTGCGCTTTATCCCGGTGTTGAGCCGGGCAGGGCACCCGGCTGGTTCAACGACAAGCTGCCGGCTACCAAATGGCAAGCGGTTACCGTCAAAGACGAGGCGATCACGCCGTTCAAGGACGCGACTCACTACAACAACTTTTATGAGTTTGGCACTGATAAGGGCGATCCGGCAGCGAATGCCGGCTCCCTCAAGACCGAACCGTGGAGTGTGGTGATCGACGGTGAAGTGGCCAAGCCGGGGCGTTATGCGCTGGAAGACTTCATGAAGCCCTATCAGCTGGAGGAGCGCATCTATCGCCTGCGCTGCGTAGAAGCATGGTCGATGGTGATTCCGTGGATCGGTTTTCCCATCGCAGCGTTGCTCAAGCAAGTTGAGCCAACGTCCAAAGCGAAGTTCATCCGATTTGAAACGCTGCAGGACCCCAAGACCATGCCCGGACAGCGCTCCGGTTTTGCTCTGATTGACTGGCCTTATGTAGAAGGGCTCCGTCTGGATGAAGCAATGAATCCGTTGGCGATTCTTGCGGTGGGCATGTACGGTCGCGAATTACCTAACCAGAACGGTGCGCCGCTACGCTTGGTGGTGCCATGGAAGTACGGCTTCAAAAGCATCAAATCCATTGTGCGCATCAGCCTGGTCAGTGAGCAGCCGAAAACCACCTGGCAAAGTATTGCGGCCGACGAGTACGGCTTTTATGCCAACGTGAACCCGACTGTTGATCACCCTCGCTGGACTCAGGCGCGGGAGCGCCGTCTGCCGAGCGGGTTGTTCAAGCCCAATGTGCGTGATACCCAGATGTTCAACGGGTACTCGGAGGAAGTCGCTTCTTTATATGCTGGGCTCGATTTGCGGAAGAATTACTGATGCGCTATCCGTTCTGGCATGTGGGCGTCTTTATAGCCGCGGCGATTTGGCCGCTGCTTTGGCTATATGAAGCGTGGGCCGATGTGCTTGGGCCGGATCCTGGCAAAGTGCTGGTGGATCGCCTCGGCCTGGGTACGCTGATATTGTTGCTGATTACCTTGTGCATGACTCCACTGCAAAAGCTCACTGGCTGGGCGGGGTGGATATCTGTCCGGCGCCAACTGGGTCTGTGGTGCTTCGCTTATGTAGTCCTGCATTTGTCGGGGTACACCGCTTTCATCCTAGGTTTTGATTGGTCTCAACTCGGCGTGGAGTTGCGCAAGCGGCCATACATCATAGTCGGGGCGCTGGGTTTTCTTGGCTTATTGGCACTGGCGGTAACTTCCAATCGCTACAGTCAGCGACGCTTGGGGGCTCGCTGGAAAAAGCTGCATCGCTTGGTTTATGGAGTTTTAGCGCTGGGATTGCTGCACATGTTGTGGATCGCGCGTGCCGACCTCAAGGAATGGGCTATCTATGCATCTATAGGTGCTGTTCTGTTAGCCCTACGTTTGCCTGGTGTTGCTCGGCGAATTCCGCGCCTTGGTGCAAAAAAACCAGATTCTCCAGGAAAAGCGTAAATTAGGGGTTGACGGCAGATTCAGGAAGTCTATAATTCGCCCCACTTCCGGCGCAGTCGAAACGGAAAACTCCTTGGTAAACAATGAGTTAAGCGGTTTTCGACAGTGGCTTGCTTCAGATCATCGAAGCCTGGAAGGAGTTGGAAGAGCGGTGTTGTTTGGCT
>NZ_CM142718.1:2567500-3312500 GCF_054898145.1 Pseudomonas sp. TMB3-21
ACCAGATTGCTTGGGGTTATATGGTCAAGTGAAGAAGCGCATACGGTGGATGCCTTGGCAGTCAGAGGCGATGAAAGACGTGGTAGCCTGCGAAAAGCTTCGGGGAGTCGGCAAACAGACTTTGATCCGGAGATGTCTGAATGGGGGAACCCACCTAACATAAGTTAGGTATCTTAAGCTGAATACATAGGCTTAAGAAGCGAACCAGGGGAACTGAAACATCTAAGTACCCTGAGGAAAAGAAATCAACCGAGATTCCCTTAGTAGTGGCGAGCGAACGGGGACTAGCCCTTAAGTGGCTTTGAGATTAGCGGAACGTTCTGGAAAGTACGGCCATAGTGGGTGATAGCCCTGTACGCGAAAATCTCTTAGTCATGAAATCGAGTAGGACGGAGCACGAGAAACTTTGTCTGAATATGGGGGGACCATCCTCCAAGGCTAAATACTACTGACTGACCGATAGTGAACTAGTACCGTGAGGGAAAGGCGAAAAGAACCCCGGAGAGGGGAGTGAAATAGATCCTGAAACCGTATGCGTACAAGCAGTGGGAGCCCACTTTGTTGGGTGACTGCGTACCTTTTGTATAATGGGTCAGCGACTTATTTTCAGTGGCGAGCTTAACCGAATAGGGGAGGCGTAGCGAAAGCGAGTCTTAATAGGGCGTCTAGTCGCTGGGAATAGACCCGAAACCGGGCGATCTATCCATGGGCAGGTTGAAGGTTGGGTAACACTAACTGGAGGACCGAACCGACTACCGTTGAAAAGTTAGCGGATGACCTGTGGATCGGAGTGAAAGGCTAATCAAGCTCGGAGATAGCTGGTTCTCCTCGAAAGCTATTTAGGTAGCGCCTCATGTATCACTGTAGGGGGTAGAGCACTGTTTCGGCTAGGGGGTCATCCCGACTTACCAAACCGATGCAAACTCCGAATACCTACAAGTGCCGAGCATGGGAGACACACGGCGGGTGCTAACGTCCGTCGTGAAAAGGGAAACAACCCAGACCGTCAGCTAAGGTCCCAAAGTTATGGTTAAGTGGGAAACGATGTGGGAAGGCTTAGACAGCTAGGAGGTTGGCTTAGAAGCAGCCACCCTTTAAAGAAAGCGTAATAGCTCACTAGTCGAGTCGGCCTGCGCGGAAGATGTAACGGGGCTCAAACCATACACCGAAGCTACGGGTATCACTTAGGTGATGCGGTAGAGGAGCGTTCTGTAAGCCTGTGAAGGTGAGTTGAGAAGCTTGCTGGAGGTATCAGAAGTGCGAATGCTGACATGAGTAACGACAATGGGTGTGAAAAACACCCACGCCGAAAGACCAAGGTTTCCTGCGCAACGTTAATCGACGCAGGGTTAGTCGGTCCCTAAGGCGAGGCTGAAAAGCGTAGTCGATGGAAAACAGGTTAATATTCCTGTACTTCTGGTTATTGCGATGGAGGGACGGAGAAGGCTAGGCCAGCTTGGCGTTGGTTGTCCAAGTTTAAGGTGGTAGGCTGAGATCTTAGGTAAATCCGGGATCTTAAGGCCGAGAGCTGATGACGAGTGTTCTTTTAGAACACGAAGTGGTTGATGCCATGCTTCCAAGAAAAGCTTCTAAGCTTCAGGTAACCAGGAACCGTACCCCAAACCGACACAGGTGGTTGGGTAGAGAATACCAAGGCGCTTGAGAGAACTCGGGTGAAGGAACTAGGCAAAATGGCACCGTAACTTCGGGAGAAGGTGCGCCGGTGAGGGTGAAGGACTTGCTCCGTAAGCTCATGCCGGTCGAAGATACCAGGCCGCTGCGACTGTTTATTAAAAACACAGCACTCTGCAAACACGAAAGTGGACGTATAGGGTGTGACGCCTGCCCGGTGCCGGAAGGTTAATTGATGGGGTTAGCTAACGCGAAGCTCTTGATCGAAGCCCCGGTAAACGGCGGCCGTAACTATAACGGTCCTAAGGTAGCGAAATTCCTTGTCGGGTAAGTTCCGACCTGCACGAATGGCGTAACGATGGCGGCGCTGTCTCCACCCGAGACTCAGTGAAATTGAAATCGCTGTGAAGATGCAGTGTATCCGCGGCTAGACGGAAAGACCCCGTGAACCTTTACTATAGCTTTGCACTGGACTTTGAATTTGCTTGTGTAGGATAGGTGGGAGGCTTTGAAGCGTGGACGCCAGTTCGCGTGGAGCCAACCTTGAAATACCACCCTGGCAACTTTGAGGTTCTAACTCAGGTCCGTTATCCGGATCGAGGACAGTGTATGGTGGGTAGTTTGACTGGGGCGGTCTCCTCCTAAAGAGTAACGGAGGAGTACGAAGGTGCGCTCAGACCGGTCGGAAATCGGTCGTAGAGTATAAAGGCAAAAGCGCGCTTGACTGCGAGACAGACACGTCGAGCAGGTACGAAAGTAGGTCTTAGTGATCCGGTGGTTCTGTATGGAAGGGCCATCGCTCAACGGATAAAAGGTACTCCGGGGATAACAGGCTGATACCGCCCAAGAGTTCATATCGACGGCGGTGTTTGGCACCTCGATGTCGGCTCATCACATCCTGGGGCTGAAGCCGGTCCCAAGGGTATGGCTGTTCGCCATTTAAAGTGGTACGCGAGCTGGGTTTAGAACGTCGTGAGACAGTTCGGTCCCTATCTGCCGTGGACGTTTGAGATTTGAGAGGGGCTGCTCCTAGTACGAGAGGACCGGAGTGGACGAACCTCTGGTGTTCCGGTTGTCACGCCAGTGGCATTGCCGGGTAGCTATGTTCGGAATAGATAACCGCTGAAAGCATCTAAGCGGGAAACTAGCCTCAAGATGAGATCTCACTGGGACCTTGAGTCCCCTGAAGGGCCGTCGAAGACTACGACGTTGATAGGTTGGGTGTGTAAGCGCTGTGAGGCGTTGAGCTAACCAATACTAATTGCCCGTGAGGCTTGACCATATAACACCCAAGCAATTTGCTTGCTCTAATGAGCACCAGATTGCGGTGTGTGAAGACGAGATGAACCGAAAGTTCGATGCTCACAAACACCGAAAGCTGTCACATACCCAATTTGCTGAAGCGCGGCCAGCTGGCCACGACTCAGTACCCGAATTTCTTGACGACCATAGAGCATTGGAACCACCTGATCCCATCCCGAACTCAGCAGTGAAACGATGCATCGCCGATGGTAGTGTGGGGTTTCCCCATGTGAGAGTAGGTCATCGTCAAGATTAAATTCCGAAACCCCTATCTGCGTATGCAGGTAGGGGTTTTGTTTTGGCCGAAACAAAATTCAATCGCACAAATTTGCACAGTTATTTTTGAGTCATGACACTAGAATAGGTCGCAACATTTTCGGAGTCAGAGCCTTTATGCCAGTTAAGGTTGACGCCTCAGGGCTGTCAGAATTACCGCTGGATGCGTTGGTAGCGTGCCATGAGTGCGACTTGCTGATGCGCAAGCCGCAGCTCTCCCGTGGCGAGAAGGCCGAGTGTCCGCGGTGCGGCTTCGAGCTTTATGCGCAAAGACACAACGTCGTGCAACGCAGCCTCGCTCTGGTCATCGCCGCTCTGTTGTTATACATCCCGGCGAACTTTTTACCGATCATGGAGCTCAATCTACTCGGACAGTCGTCGCAAGACACGGTATGGACCGGTGTGGTCGGCCTGTTCGATAGCGGCATGCACGGCGTCTCTTTGGTCGTGTTTCTATGCAGCATGGCGATCCCATTGATCAAACTGCTCTGTCAGCTGGCCGTATTGCTGACAATCCGTTTCGATGTTGGCCGCAGTTACGGCCTGCTCCTTTACCGTATGTACCACCATCTACGGGATTGGGGGATGCTTGAGGTATACCTCATGGGTGTCCTGGTTGCGATTGTCAAACTTGCGGACATGGCCGCGATCACCGTAGGACTCGGGCTCGCGTGTTTTATCAGTTTGTTGTTGGTTCAGGTCTGGCTGGAGGTTGCGATGTCACCTCATCAGATCTGGCAGGCTTTGTCAGGAGAGGATGCCCATGCGGGCGATTGATGCCGGCATTCTGATTTGCACTGAATGTCATGAATTGAACAAGCAGGAAGCAGACACCGAAGAGCAAAACTGCACTCGCTGTGGCGCGGTGGTTCATGCCCGACGCCCGAATTGCCTTGCTCGTACTTGGGCGCTGCTGATCACCGCGGCAATTCTTTATATCCCTGCCAACATGCTACCGATCATGACGGTCACTTCGTTAGGCAAGGGGGATCCCAGCACCATCATGTCTGGCGTGATCGAATTAGCTCAACACGGCATGATCCCTATTGCAGCAGTGGTATTCATCGCCAGCATTCTGGTTCCCACATTCAAATTGGTGGGCCTCGCATTGCTGCTGTTCTCCGTGCAACGCCATCAACCGCTATCGGCGCGCCAGCGTGTCTGGATGTACCGCTTCATCGAGTTCATCGGCCGATGGTCGATGCTCGACATCTTTGTGATCGCCATTCTGGTGGCGGTTGTGAATTTCGGTCGCCTTGCCAGCGTCGAAGCCAATCTTGGCGCCATCGCCTTCGCCAGTGTGGTGATACTGACGATGCTTGCCGCAGTAACTTTCGATCCCCGACTGATTTGGGATAACACGGAGTCGGACGACGACCATGACTGATTTGCCTACAGCGAAAACCCGACCGGCCTCCAACTGGTCTGCCATCTGGGTGTTGCCACTGATCGCCCTGGTCATCGGCGGCTGGCTTGGCTGGCGTGCCTATAATGAAACCGGCATCGAGATTCAAGTTCGTTTCGAGAGCGGTGAAGGCATTCAAGCCAACAAAACCGAAGTCGTCTATAAGGGCATGTCAGTTGGCAAGGTAAAAACACTCAAGCTTGATGACGAAGGCACCTCCAAAGGTGTGATCGCCACCGTCGAGATGAACAAGGACGTAGAGCAATACCTCAAGACCAGCACGCGCTTCTGGCTGGTTAAACCGAGCGTGACCCTGGCCGGTATCACGGGTCTGGAAACGCTGGTGTCAGGCAATTACGTTGCGATCAGCCCAGGCGAAGGTGAGCCGATCCGCAAGTTCAAGGCGCTCGCCGAAGAGCCGCCGCTGTCCGATGCGCAACCTGGCCTGCACCTGACCATCAAAGCTGATCGCCTCGGATCGCTGAATCGCGGCAGCCCGGTGTTTTACAAGCAGATCAAAGTAGGCCAGGTCAAAAGCTACTTGCTGTCTGAAGACCAGAGCACTGTTGAACTCAAGGTATTTATCGAACCGACCTACGCCAAGCTGGTGCGCAAACACACGCGTTTCTGGAACGCCAGCGGCATTAGCATCGACGCCAATCTGTCGGGTGTGAAAGTACGCAGTGAGTCGCTGGCCAGCATCGTAGCCGGTGGCATCGCTTTCGCTACCCCGGAAAACCGCAAGGACAGTCCGGCCACCGATCCGAGCCTGCCATTTCGGCTTTATGAAGACTTTGATGCAGCCGCCGCCGGTATTCGCGTGAAGGTCAAACTCAGCGATTTCGAAGGCCTACAGGCAAATCGCACGCCGGTCATGTACAAAGGGATTCAGGTCGGCAATTTGAAAGCGCTGAAGGTCGATCCGGATCTTTCCACCGCCACGGCCGAATTGACACTCGATCCGCTGGCCGAAGACTATCTGGTTGACGGTACGCAGTTCTGGGTGGTGAAACCGTCGATTTCTCTGGCCGGCATCACGGGGCTGGAGGCGTTGGTCAAAGGTAACTACATCGCCATTCGCCCGGGTGACAAAGGCGCCGCTCCGCAACGCGAATTTGTTGCCAGGCCGAAAGCGCCGCCGCTCGACCTGCGTTCGCCGGGTCTGCACTTGGTCTTGTTTACCGAAAACCTGGGCTCGCTGGAAGTCGGCAGCCCGATTCTCTACAAGCAGGTCAAAGTGGGTTCGGTGCAGAGCTACCAGTTCTCCCGCACCAAAAAGCAGCTGGTCATCGGCGTACACATCGAAAAAGAATACGAGGGGCTGGTCAACGCTTCGACACGGTTCTGGAATGCTAGCGGCATTACGCTGACAGGGGGATTGACCGGTGGCATTCAGGTCAAAAGCGAGTCTTTACAAAGCCTGATGGCCGGCGGGATCGCTTTTGAAACACCAGTGGCCAATGCGCCGCTGCAGAAGCGCATTCCACGCTTCCGTCTGCACGCGAACCATGACGAAGCCAATCAAAAAGGCACCGTCGTGACGATCAAGGTCGATCGCGCTGATGGACTGCGCAGCGGTACTCCGGTGAGATTCAAAGGGCTGGATGTCGGCAAGATTGAAGACGTGGATCTCAGCGATGACCTGCAGTCGGTGCTGCTGACCGCACGGATCACCGAAGTGCCTGAGCGAATCGCCCGGGTAGGCAGTCAGTTCTGGGTGGTTAAACCTGAATTGGGTCTGATCAAGACATCAAATCTTGAAACCCTGGTGACCGGGCAGTACATCGAGGTGCAACCAGCGGCTAAAAATCTCGGTCCACAAAAGAACTTCGTGGCCTTGCCCAATCCGCCGGAGGCAGTCAACAAAGAGGCAGGCCTGAGCCTGGTCTTAAGCGCTGCGCGTCGTGGCTCTCTCAAACCCGGCGTTCCGGTGACATATCGTGAGGTGACAGTGGGCAAGGTCACGGCTTATGAACTGGGCCAGACCGCTGACCGTGTGCTTGTGCATATTCTGATTGAGCCGAAGTACGCGCCGTTGGTGCGCAGCGGCTCGCGCTTCTGGAACACCAGCGGTTTCGGGCTCGATTACAGTTTGTTCAAGGGCGCGACAGTGAGGACTGAATCGCTGGAAACCTTGATTCAGGGCGGCATCGCATTTGCCACACCGGACGGTGAGCGCATGGGTAACCCGGCGCGACCGCAGCAAACATTCCCGCTGTTCGATCAGTTCGAGGATGAATGGCTGACGTGGGCGCCGAAGATCCCGATCGGCAAGTGATCCGGCGGCGTCTGGATTGACGTCATCGCTAGCAGGTTAGCTCCCACAGGGGGAACGCATTCCAAATGTAGGAGTGAGCCTGCTCGCGATAGGGCCACCCAATTCGGCACAATTCCCAAGCTATAAAGAAAGGCCGCGATCCATTGGATCGCGGCCTTTTTATTACCTTCGATTTCAAAACCCAATCAGACAGCATCCAGCTCCGCTTCAGTACTAACGACAGCCTTCACCTCATCGTGACGACGAATATACTTCCAGTCCGCCTCATCAATGTAGATGCCGTTCGGGCCGCTGCCACCCTCCAGATCGATGGCAACACTGGCGCAAACCTGCGGCTTCACACTCGCCAGAATCGGCACGAAACCCAGTTGCAGACTGGTTTCCAAAAGCGCTGCCTGGTTCTTCTCATCGATATCCGCCGCCTCGTCGAGGTAGTACGGCAAACGCACCCGACCGGCCTGGTCGCGGTCCATCAAGTGCAGCAACAAGTACATGTTGGTCAGCGCCTTGATGGTCATCGTCGTGCCGTTGGAGGCGGCGCCGTCGATGTCGGTATGAATGACCGGCGTGCCGTTGACCTTGGTGATCTCGAACGCCAGCTCGAAGAGATCCTTGAGACCGAGCTGATTATGGTTCGCCGCAACAAGGCGTGCCAGATATTCCTTGGCCTCTTCGTTCTTGTTGTCCTGATCAGCGCTTTGGTTGAGGTCGAACACGGACAGGGTTTCACCTTCTTCGTATTGCCCGGCGCTGTGGATGATCTGGTCGATGTGCTTGAGGGCTTCCTTGTTCGGCGCGAGGACGATGCGGAAGCTCTGCAGGTTGGAGACCTGACGCTTGTTGATCTCGCGGTTGAACAGCGCCAGCTGGTGCTCGAGGCTGTCGTAGTCGCTGCGGATGTTACGCAGTGTTCGCGCGATATCGGTGACCGCTGCGCGACGTGCCTTGCCGAGTGTCAGGGCTTCATCGGTGCGGTGCGCATAAGCGTTGATCAGCAATTGCAAGCGACGCTCCATATCGTCTTCGCTGTCGAACTTGGCCACGCCTTTGAGGCGGATCTGCGCATACAGCGCGTCGATCTGACCGTCGGTGCGCAGCAAACCCTGCCAACTGTCCTGATAGTCATTGAGCAGCGGCAGCAGGTTGTCCATGGAATCGTCAACCGGATCCATGAACGGCGTGCCGAATGGCATGTCCGCCGGCAACAGCTGACGGCGGCGCAGGGCGTCGTCGAGGGTGCGCTGCTTGGCTTCCATGTCGCCGATCTGGCGGCCCACCAGTTGCAGCTTGGCTGACAGCTGCTGGACGCGTTCGGTAAAGGCATCGCTGGAACGCTTCAACTCGTCCTGGGCGGCTTCCATCTGCGCGAGTTGTTCGAGCTTGTCGTCTTCCTCGGCGCTCAGGGTTTGTGCGCGACGGAAATCTTCCAGGGCTTTCTGCGCGTCGAGCACTTGCTGATACAGCGCTTCTGTCTGGGTCTTGCTCGCGGCGCGGTCAGCGGCGACGGCCTGCTGGGTTTTCAACTGTTTGAGTTCTTTATCCAGACGCTCTTTCTGATCGCGCAACGCTGCGCGGTCAGCCAGCGCTTGCAACGCCGGTGGCTCGATGTGCGTGATGTCGATGGACAGACCAGGCACTTCGAAGCGCTCGCCTTTGAAACCGTCGAGGATTAATTCCATGGATTTTACCCACTGACCGTCCTCGTCCAGCGTGATCCCGTGTTCGCCCAGCGGCAGGCTGAACAACGCGCTGTTGAACAGGCGCATCAGGCGTTCGACGTCCTGTTGCGAGAACTCCTCACGCAAACGCGCGTAGCTGTTGTTGTCGGCGTGATCGAGTTGTTGTTTGACCGACTTCAGGCGTTTTTCCAGATCGCGCAGACGTTCTTCGAGGTCTTCGGCACTGAACTGCCGGGACTGCGCCAGCGCGCCGGCCAACTCATCGTGTGCGTCTTTGGCCGCGAGCAGTTGCTGTTCGAGGACTTTGACGTCGGTCACCAGCGCGAAGCGGTGCTTGAGCACCGACAACTCGCCGAGCCAGCGCTGGATCCCACTGATTTCCCGTTCCAGGCGCATCAGCTCTTGAGTACCGCCGCGCTGATCGTTTTGTAGCGCGTCCTGTTCGTTGCGGTAATGCTCGGCCTGAATCGTCAGCTCTTCCTTGCGCGCACTGGCGTAGTCCGACCAGGTGCCGAGCAAGGAATCGAGCAATGGCGAGATGCGGTGCAATTTGCCGCGCAGAATGTTGCGCTGTGCAACGCCTGAAGCAAGCGCTTCAACCAGTGGACCTGCGGTGACCAGCGAGTTGTAGTCCTGCTCCATGCGTCGTACATCGCGGAAAGCTTCTTCACACGCGGCAATGTAATCGACGCTGCCGGAACGCAGGCTGTGCTCGAACGCATCCAGGAACAATTGCTTGAGCTTGGCCGCCGTGATTTCGCGCATGTGCAGCAGGTTGATGAACAAGGCGCGGAAGGTTTTCAGGCTCTGTTCGCTGGTGGAGCGCAGCGGGATCAGGGTCAGATCCAGTGGAATGGAAGTGTGACCGCCGACCAGCAAGCGACGCAATTCGTCCGGCTTGAGTTCGTAGGCTTTCAGGCCTTCGCGCTCAAGGTTGGTGAACAGCTCTTTCTGGCGCAGGCAGGTGTCGTTCTGCTGATAATGCGCGAGATCCAGTTTGCCGGCGTAGGCAAAGAACTGGTGGCCGAAACCACCGCCCGGTCCGCGGCCGACCACACCGATCACATGCGGACCGTGGGGCAGCGACACCTCGACGAGGATGTAACTGGTGTCCGAGGCGAAGTAGAAGCGCCGGGATTGTTCGAGGCTGTACTTGCCGAAACTCATGTCCGACATGCGCGCCAGAATCGGAAACTGCAAGGCGTTGATCGAGGCGGATTTACCGAGGTTGTTCGCGCCGTAGACCGACAAAGGTTCTTCCAGCGGAAACAGGCCCAGGCTGTAACCGGCGGTATTCAAAAGGGCGAAGCGGCGAATGCCGTAGCGTTCCTTGCTCATGCGTCGGTCTCCTGTTCTTCGGCGATGGCACGGGCCATGGCGTCTTCTTCGCTTTCTTCTTCAAAGTCCGTAAGGTCCAACGGGTCATCGGTTTCCAGCAATTTTTCATCACTGTCGTCATCGATCAGCACTGGAACCGGCAACGGCAGGACGCTGTGCAGGCTGGCTGCCAGATCGCGGTCCTGTTGAACCGACAGGCAGACATCGAGGAAACGGTGCATCGGCGGCAGGAACCGGTAAATGCCCGTCTCTTCGCTGGCAAAACCGAGCTGGGTCATGCGGCGCATGATTTTTTCTTCGAGTTCTTCGACCGTCTGCACTTCGGCCTGGATAAACAGGTCGCGGTATTTTTCCAGCAACGATGGCAGCTCATCACGGCCAAGGCTGCCACCGTCGAGCACGGCAATCGGGTCACGGCCCTGATCCGCCAGATGCTCGACGAGGATGAACGTGAACAGCGCCAGGCGCTGCGCCGTCTTGTTGACGGCTGCGGCGGCCAGGTCCGGCACGAAGTAGTAGAAACCGCGGGTGTCGCAGACCAGTTCAAAGCCCAACGCCTTGAACAGCGTGCGGTACTGATCCTGGAAGTTCGACAGCTGCGCGTACAGCTCCGGATCGCGGCGGCTGACGTGGTAACCCTTGAACAGCTCGCGGAAGATCGGCGCCAGCTGGGACAGTTCGGATAGATCAAGTTGCATTAGAAGTACCTGCAGGGAGGGCGCTCGCAGAATCCTCGGCGGCATCGCGCGCCGAGAGCAGGGCGAAGGAGCGCAGGCTGACCTGATGCTCATAAGTGTGGTAATCGCGACGTTCGAGACGCTCACGTTTGAAGCGTTTTTCCCGCGACAGGCGCGAGAACCAGTAGAGCAATTCGTCAGTGGCGCCGTCCGGTTCCTGCTCCAGCAGCCAAGTCATCAGGTCCGGCATCGGCAGGGCGTTTTCGCAGCGATCGAGCATCTCGCGGACGGTGCGAGGCGCGCGTGGGGCCTCGCCTTTGCGCGATGTATGAGCCTTTGGGAAACGCGCCGGTTTCGGCTCGAAACGTGCCAAGGCGTAAACGTAGGCTTCGACCTGACTGGCGCTGCCGAGGAAGGTACTTTGCGGCCGGGTGAACATCGGCATCGCCGCTTGCGGCACCGCATCCAGACCTTTACGACGGATCGCCGCCAAGGCCAGCGCGGCGCCACGGGTCACCGCGTTATGGCGGCGCGCTTCTTCGCGCAATGGCAGCAGCAGCTCGCGGGCATGACGCAAGGTCAGCTGGGCGCTGGTCTGCATTTCCAGAATGCGCGCGTGGGTGCGCAGCAGCATGTCGTCGTCGACCAGATGACCGAGGCGCTGCTGTTCAGTGAGCATTTTCAGCAGAACGTTTTCGACTTTGCGCACGCCTTGTTCGAAGGCGCCGTCGGCGTTCACCAACTGAATCATCGGTTCGACGTATTCATCCCAGGTCGCCAGCACCTCGGCGTAACGCTGACGCAGCGGGATCTGCCGATCGCTGGTCTTCGCACGTTCGGCGACGGCCACCAGAGCCTGCTCGTCGTTGGCGAGTTTCTTCAGCACATCGCGCACGCGCATGTCGAGCAAGCGCAGCTGACGCGCCAGATCGTTGCCGTCGCGGATGTCGAAGGCGTCCTGGATGTAACCGGCCAGGCGCTCGAGGTGGCGCAGATAGGCTTCGATTTCCAGGCATAGGCCCAGACGGTGTTCACGGCGCAGGTAGGCGAGAAAATCGTGGATCTGTGCATTGAGCTCGAAGCGGTTCGGGCTTTTCGCCACGGGCACCAGAATGTCGAGACGGATCCACACGTCCAGCAGGCTGGTGATGTCCTGCGGCGTACTGTCGAGTTGCTGGGCGGACAGCTGCGTGCGCAGTTCGTTGAGGCTCAGGGTGCCTTGGTCGAAGTGCTCGCACAGTGGCTCCAGAAGTGCCCAGTGTTCAGCGAGGGCGCGCAAGACGCGCTTGGGTTCGATCATCGGAATGGCCGGCTGGTTGGCGAAGAAAAGCCGCGATTGTACTGCATCGGGGCCGATGCGATTCACTCTTGGGACGGGCTGTCGCCATTTTTCACAGGTGCAAAGACTATCGGTGAAGTCTATCGATCAACAGCGCGGGCGATCTTCAGCGAAGGGCGGTAGAATCGGCGCACTTCAGTTATCCACAAGTGGCCGACCTTTGTTAATCGAGTCCCGTCGCCGCGCTTATTTGACCGCCATGCAGGTGGTCAACTGGCTGCCGCGCACCGAATTGCCCTTTGCCGCGCCGTCGCGTCCCGAGCTGCTCGAGATGCCCGAACCGGCGCTCGTCGTGCCCGTGGCCCCCGCGCCGGTTGCCGATACGCCCGTGGAGCCCGTGGTCAAGCCGGCCGAACGGGTGAAAATCGAGGTGCCGCGCCCGTCGCTGGCGAGCACGCGCACCAACGCCAAAACCGAGGAAGAAGAGGCGCCCGTCGTCGCCAAGGCGCCGGTCGTACCGCCGCCGCGTTTCGCTTTGCAATTGCTGCGCGCCGGGCGGTGTCTGCTGCTGGTGGAGTTACCCACAGGCGAAACGTTCCAGACCCGCGATCCTGCGTATCTGCTGCTTAAAGACATGCTGCGCGCCGCCGGTCTGCCGGACGCTCCGCAAATCATCGGCGAACCGGTGCGCTGGCCGTTGCTCGCACGCGGCACCATGGATCAAGGGCCGGACGCCGCGCGGGATTTCGTGCAGGGTTTCCTTTCGGCACGGCTGGAAGATGCACCCTGCGTGTGTGTCTGGCTGATCGGTTTGCCGGCAGTGCGGTTTGCCGGTGAAGCGAATGCAGAATCCTTCAACCGTGAACTCCAGGTCGAAGGCCTGGGCTCGGTCTGGGCCCTGCCGGGTCTGGAATTATTAATGGAAGAGCCACAGCGTAAGGCTGATGTCTGGCAAGCCATGCGTCGGCTGATGGCGCGCTGGAAAGAATCAAATGAGTGACGCTGTATCGTTTCGCCCGATGACCGAGGCGGATCTCGACGCTGTGCTGAAAATCGAATACGCGGCGTACAGCCATCCGTGGACCCGAGGGATTTTCCTCGATGGTCTGGGCAAGTATCAGATCTGGCTAATGTTCGAAGGCCAGCAGCAGGTCGGTCATGGCGTGGTGCAGATCATTCTCGATGAAGCGCACCTGCTGAACATCACAGTCAAACCGGAGAATCAGGGGCGCGGGTTGGGTTTGACGCTGCTGGAGCACTTGATGTCGATCGCCTACAAGGCAGAGGCGCGGGAGTGTTTTCTGGAAGTGCGCGACAGCAACCGCGGTGCGTTTCGCTTGTATGAGCGGTACGGGTTCAACGAGATCGGCCGGCGGCGGGATTATTATCCAGCGGTAGGTGGGCGTGAAGACGCGGTGGTCATGGCCTGCACTTTGGTGGATTGATCGCCCGTAGGAGCTGCCCGTACCTTCGGCAGCTCGTGCGTGGAGCATCAGATCAACGATTTCCGTCCAGCGGATCCCGCCGCGCCAGCTCTTCTTCATCCAGCCCGTTGCCACCGCCGATCTCATCTTCATCGACAATGCTTAAATCCCAATCGGCCGCCTCACTCTCTCCAGCTTCTCGCGCATCCCGCGCACCGTCCTCACGAATCAACGTTTCCGGGCTCATGTCGTCGTCAGTTGGTTCGTGGTCTGCGGTCGAGGCGCCTGTCATGCCAGCCTCGCGAACGCGCTCTTCAGGCATCAGCTGCTCGCGCTCATTCTCCGGCAGTTCGTCGCCAATTTTTGCGCTGGGTTGATCTTCGTCGAAATCCAGCTCATGCATCGAGCCCATGCGGTCTTCGTTGTCATCGATAGGCTCGGGTTGAGTCGCATCAAAAGGACGTCGTGAATCAGTCATGGCAATTCCTCATACTGTGGGCCTTACTAGGTGGACCCGCTGAGCGCGCGAGAATTCCACCGGCATTGAGCGCGGGTTCGCCGTAATATTGATCAGCGCAAAGACAGCGATCTGCATCTTGCGCGTGACCCCGACCAAGGGTCGTTTGTCAGAACAGCGCACTATTCACGAGGCGTCATTGCATGAACGAATTACAAGATCTGATTGATAACAACGCGCGTTGGGCCGATGCGATCAAACAGGAAGATCCTGACTTCTTCGCCAAGCTGGCCCGTCAGCAAACTCCGGAGTTCCTGTGGATCGGCTGTTCCGATGCCCGCGTGCCGGCCAACGAGATCGTCGGCATGCTGCCGGGCGACCTGTTCGTCCATCGCAACGTGGCCAACGTGGTGCTGCACACCGACCTCAACTGCCTGTCGGTGATTCAGTATGCGGTCGATGTGCTCAAGGTCAAACACATCCTCGTTACCGGCCACTATGGTTGCGGCGGCGTGCGTGCCTCGATGCAGGACCGCCAGTTGGGTCTGATCGACGGCTGGCTGCGCTCCATTCGCGATCTGTATTACGAGAAGCGCGAAGAGCTGGCGAAGCTGCCGACCGAAGAGGAACGTGTCGATCGTCTTTGCGAACTCAACGTGATCCAGCAAGTGGCCAATGTCGGGCACACCAGCATCGTGCAGAACGCCTGGCACCGCGGGCAGAAACTGTCGATCCACGGTTGCATCTACGGCATCAAGGATGGTCGCTGGAAAAGCCTGAATGCGACCATCAGTGGCTTCGAGCAGTTGCCGGCGCAGTACCGTTTGCGTCCGGTCGACGCGCAGTAAAGATCTTCAGCGCAGGTTCAGTCGGCGCCAATGCTCGAAGAACTTCATGCCCTCGGCATTGGGCGCTTCTCCGTAGCCGACGATCCAGCCTCGACAGTTGTAGCAGCCGCAGTGGCAGGCAAACTGCCGCTGCAGCTGGTCTTCCGTCGCCGCGAAATCCATGTTCAAGCGTTCGCCTTTCTTGATGTCCTTGAGCGCCCATATCCACAACTCGCTCATGTCGATAAAGACATTGGGGTCGCAGGAATGGTCGAGCAGACCGCAGAAGTGCGGATCATGTATATGAATCCCAGGCGCCAGCTGTCGGGTGTGGCGGCTGCGATAAGGCAAAAGGTGCCCGGAAATCCGGCACATACGGGTGATGCGTTGAAATTCGCGCAGGGCTGTGACCGCCGTGTCTGAACCTTCCTTGTCGCAGATGATTTCAAAGTCTTGCCGGGAGGGGAATCCAAGGCGAAGGGGCAGTTCCACAAATGGATAAATGCCGTTCGATGGAGAGGATCGCTGCGGGTGGTTAACGCTCATAACAATCCCTGTTGACTGGGTGCTGCGACCTCCGTCAGCTGACTTCCTGTCAGCCCTGCAGCACGTGGGTTAACTGCAAGATTCGCGCAAAAGGTACGGTGGGTCTACTGACAGAACTGACAGTTGAGACCGAGCTATTTGCGCGAGTGTTTGGATCGTGCGTCCGGCTGGTTCTACAGGCGGGGCAAAGATTCGGCGGGGCCGGGTAGTGGAGCTTGCAGCTGCCCGAGCTCAGACTGGACTGACGAGGTTGCGCACTTGGCGGCCGCTTGTTCGGCCGGCAAATTGCGGATCGAGGTGTGGAACAGCTCGCAGGTTTTCTCTTTTTGCGTCACTTGCCAGGTTTGCGTACAGCTTTTCAGCTGAGTCTGAGGATCGCTCCCGGGTTTGCTGCCCATTGCGGCTTGCCAGCACGCAGCACTCAAATCCTGTGCCATGACTTTAAGGCCGGCAGCATCCGCTTTGGCTTGCGCATCAACACCGGTGTAGCTGTCCGGATCAGCGGCGTACCAGATATAACTCGGGTGATTGGAGCCCAGCACCGGCACTTTCACCCCATCGCGCGGACTGATCGTCGCCAGGCCAAGAACGTCGACGGTCGGACCGTATTGTTGCTTGATCCAATTGCGCACTGGGGCACCGAAAGCAACCATCGGCAACGCGGCCCCGCTGGCGCTACGGCTCATGACGTCGACCATAGTGGTCTGGTAATCCTTGAAATAGTCATACACGCCTTCCAGATCCTTGCCCGCGTTAGACGGTGCGGCAATCGGGGCGATGTCGATGATGGTCTGGTAGCCCGGCGTCTGTTCTGCGGCGATGCCGTTGTCGGTGAGCAATGTGGCCCAACGATCGGTGGTCGCCGATCGCAAGTAGTCCTGCGCCTGGGTCAGCGAATAATCGGGTGGGAAGTGCAGCAGTTCGACGCTCTTGCGATTGTCCAACGCCATGCCCAGCGGCAGGAACAAATACCAGTTGTAGGCCCACTTGCCGTCGGCATTCAGCTTGCTGGCGCCTTTGTAGGCGAGGTCGCCGGCATCAAGCAGTGCGGCCAGCGGCTTTTCGTAACCATCAGGTACGCCGCTGATTTCAACGTAGAGCTGGTCGTTGTCGGTTTTGACCCGCACCTTCGCGGCGCTGTAACCATCGCGCTGCACGCTCTGCGTCAGGTAATGCGCGACGGTCTGCTCCAGTGTCCAGTTGCGAAAGCAGATCACGCTGCAATTGTTGGGATAGGCAAATAGACGGGTGACGCGTTCAGTGCTGCCCAGCTTCAGGTCGACATCGGCGTGGGCGGTGGCGCTCAGGGTAAGCGCAGCCAGGGTGATTCCTGCGAGTTTGAACATGCTCAGATCCTTTGCAGCGTGTGAGCCCGGAAGCGGGGCGAGCACATACTGAAACAGACTGCGCTGAACAAAAAGCAGGGCCGATAAAAATATCGGCCCTTTTTTGCGTTTAAGGCAGCACCGGCGGTGTGTACGTCAATGTCGTCCCCAGCGCCCATAGCAGAAACAGCACCAGCGGCGTGTGCACCAGCAGTTGCACGAAAGAGAACCCGATCAGGTCCCGGGCCTTCAAGCCGAGCACGCCCAGCAATGGCAACATGTAAAACGGGTTGATCAGGTTCGGCAGCGCTTCGGCAGCGTTGTAGATCTGCACGGCCCAACCCAAGTGGTAGTTCAGGTCATTGGCCACTTGCATCACGTAAGGCGCTTCGATGATCCATTTACCACCCCCCGAGGGGATGAAGAAACCGAGGATCGCCGAATACACACCCATCAGCAGCGCATAGGTGTCGTGGGAGGCGATGCTGACGAAGAAAGTCGAGATATGGTGCGCCAGCGTTTGCGCATCGCTGCCTTTGACCGTGGTCATCAGTGCGGCAATCGAACCGTATAACGGGAATTGAATCAGCACACCAGTGGTGGTCGGCACGGCGCGTGACACTGCATCGAGGAAGCTGCGCGGGCGCCAGTGCAGCAGCGCACCGAGCATGATGAACAGGAAGTTGTAAGTGTTAAGGCCAGAGATCGCACTGATCGCCGGTTTGGTCGAGAACTCGTGGAACAGCCATCCGGCGGCCAGCAGTACCAGCAGAATAATCAGCAGCGGACTGTGTTCCAGCCATTCACCGGGCCGGGTGCGCGGCTGCAGCGGCGGCAGATTGAAGCTTGGATCGATACCACAGGCTTCGGCATCACGCGCAGAGTTCGGGCCGGGCGCGGTGGCATAGGCGATGATCAGCGAGATCACGATCAGTGCCAGCAACATCACCCCTGACTGCCAGAGAAAAATCGTCTGGGTAAACGGGATCACCCCGGTGATCGCCAGAATCGACGGCGGCAGGCTGCCAGGGTTGGCCTGCAATTGGGCTGCCGAAGATGACAAACCCAAAGCCCACACCGCACCGAGACCCAGATAGGCCGCAGCGCCAGCGGCACGGTAGTCCATTTTCAGATCCGTGCGGCGGGCGAGGGCGCGCACCAGTAAGCCGCCGAACACCAGCGACAAGCCCCAGTTCAACAACGAGGCGACCATCGAAATCAACGCCACCCACGCCACTGCGGATCGACCGTTCTTGGGGATGCGCGCGAGGCGATCAATCAGCTTCACCGCAGGCGGGGAGCTGGCCACCACATAACCGCCAATCACCACGAAGGCCATTTGCATGGTGAAAGGAATCAGGCTCCAGAAACCGTCGCCGAAGGCCATCGCGGCATCCGTCGGTTTGGCGCCCATGAACAGCGTGGCAACCGCGACGATGATGACCGCCAGCGCGGCGAACACCCAGGAGTCGGGGAACCAGCGTTCGGCGAAACTTGAGCAACGTAGGGCAAAGCGGGCGGAGCGGCTATCTTCGATATCAGCGGCCACGGGAATACCTCGGATTTTTTATGTTTGTTGTGGTCTTCAGGGCCGCAGAGGGCCGTTTGGACAGGTGCCAACAGTAAATCAATCAGTCACGTTTTGTGACGAACTTTCAGCCTTCCATGACTATGGTCTAACGGCTTGTCCGTGGGCGCGTTTGCGTAGACCATGTGCGCCTTGGTTTTTAGCCTGTGCCAGAGTTATTTTTGATGACAGCCCAAATCGATTCGCGCCCGGCGCCGTTCAGTCGCTCGGACTACAAAACGCTAGGGCTCGCGGCCCTTGGCGGCGCGCTGGAAATCTACGATTTCATCATTTTCGTATTTTTTGCCCTGACCCTGAGTCAGCTGTTCTTCCCGCCGGAAATGCCGGAATGGCTGCGCCTGCTGCAAAGCTTCGGGATTTTCGTGACGGGTTATCTGGCGCGGCCACTGGGCGGGATTCTGATGGCGCATTTCGCCGATCGGCTCGGTCGCAAGAAAGTCTTCAGCCTAAGCATTTTGATGATGGCGCTGCCGTGCCTGCTGATCGGCATCATGCCAACCTACGCGCAAATCGGCTATTTCGCCCCGCTGTTACTGCTGGCGCTGCGAATTTTTCAGGGCGCGGCCGTGGGCGGCGAAGTGCCGAGTGCCTGGGTATTCGTTGCCGAGCACGCGCCGGTCGGGCATCGGGGCTATGCGCTCGGCTTTCTGCAGGCTGGATTAACGTTCGGCTACCTGATCGGCGCCCTGACCGCGACCTTCCTCGCGCAAGCCTTTACCCCGCAGGAAATTCTCGATTACGCCTGGCGTTACCCGTTTTTGCTCGGCGGCGCGTTCGGCATCCTCGGCGTCTGGTTGCGCCGCTGGCTCAGCGAAACCCCAGTGTTCATGGCGTTGCAGGCCCAGCGCGAGGCCACCGTCGAACTGCCATTGCGCACCGTCCTGCGTGAGCATCAGCTGGCCATGCTGCCAGCGATGCTCCTGACCTGCGTGCTGACCTCCGCGGTCGTGGTGTTTGTGGTCATCACGCCGACCATGATGCAGAAAACCTTCGGCATGACTGCCAGTCACACCTTTGGCCTGAGTGCATTGGGCATTGTTTTTCTCAACATTGGCTGCGTGCTGGCGGGGTTGCTGGTTGACCGCATCGGCGCCTGGCGCGCAGTGATGCTGTACAGCCTGTTGCTGCCGCTGGGCATTGGCGTGCTTTATACCTGCCTGATCACCGGCGGTGACTGGATTGGCCTGGCCTATGCAATTGCCGGCCTGGGTTGTGGCGTGGTCGGCGCAGTGCCTTCGGTGATGATCAGCCTGTTTCCGGCGCGGATCCGCGTCTCGGGGATTTCATTCACTTACAACATTGCCTACGCCGCCTGGGCGAGTATCACGCCGCTGCTGCTGATCGGTCTGATGCCCTGGAGTCCATGGATCTGCGTGATCTTCTCGGCGGTGATGGGGGTAGTGGGCGTGGGCAGCGCGGCGTATTTCGGCGCGCGGATGCCACTGTCTGCAAACTGCCGCGCTGCCGGGGCTGTCTGAGCACAGTATTTTGTCGGACAATCCGGCAGCGCGCTTTAGAAAAGATCTACCGAGCCGATGGCATAGCTATAAGCGGCTACCATTCCTGCCATCGGTATTTTCCCATGTTCAACAAACGCTTGAAGCAGGAGCTGACGGCTCTTCGCGAAGAACTCTCCAGCCTGCAACAAGTGAAGGAAAGTCTGGACAGTGAAATGCTGGTCCTGACCCTGAGTCCTGATGGACGTGTTCACTCGGTCAATCAGAACTTCATGGACGAGATGCTCTACAAGGGCGGCGATTTGATTGGGCGTCCTCTTGAAGACATCGTACCCGCGCACGTAAAGTCCAATGACGCCTACCAACGTTTCAAGACTGCGCTCACCCGAGGAGAGCATTTTGCCGGCGCCGTGCGGTTGTTGCGTGGCAATGGCAAGGAAGCGTGGCTGCGCTCGATCCTGCAACCGGTGCGCTCACAGGATGGTCGCATCAAACACTTCTCGATTTATTCCAGCGACCTCACCCGTACCATTGAAGCGTCGCGAGAGCACGAAAACCTGATTGGCGCGCTGGTGCGGTCTACCGCCGTGATCGAGTTCGACCTCGACGGCAACGTGCTGGCGGCCAACGAACGGTTTCTCAATGGCATGGGTTACAACCTGGCGCAGATCAAAGGCAAACATCACCGCATGTTTTGCGAACCACAGGAATACAACAGCGCCGAATATCAGGCGTTTTGGCGTCGCTTGAATGCTGGAGAATTCGTGGCCGACCGCTTCAAGCGTGTCGACAGCCACGGTCGGGTGGTTTGGCTGGAGGCGTCCTATAACCCGGTGGTCGACGCCAACAACACGCTCTACAAAGTGGTCAAGTTCGCCACGGTGATCACCGATCAGGTCAACCAAGAACAGGCCGTCGCTGAGGCGGCAACCATTGCCTACAGCACCTCGCAACTCACTGATAGCACCGCCCAGCGCGGCACTGCCGTGGTGACTCAGGCGGTGGATGTCATGCGTGATCTGGCGCGGCACATGCAAACGGCCGGGGAAGGCATCGAGGCACTGAATGCGCAGTCACTGGTAATTGGCAGCATCGTCAAAACCATCAGCGGCATTGCCGAGCAAACCAACCTGCTGGCGCTTAACGCAGCCATCGAGGCGGCGCGCGCCGGTGAGCAGGGTCGAGGGTTCGCCGTGGTAGCGGACGAGGTTCGTCAACTGGCCTCGCGCACCAGCCAGGCGACCGACGAGATCGTCATAGTGGTGCGGCAAAATCAGGACATGGCGCGCAACGCCGTGGCCCTGATGACCGACGGTCAGCGCCAGGCAGAACAAGGCCTGGCGCTGGCGGCGGAAGCGGGCACGGTGATCGTCGAGATTCAGGACGGCGCGCAGAAAGTAGTGAACGCGGTCGGCCAGTTTGCCAATCAGTTGTCGACATAAGCCCGGCGTAACTGCATTTCAGGGTTATATCCAAACGTCATTTTGCGCGGTGCGTTCGCCACCCTTGTCGCCGGTGTTGAGTACGCCTCTGGGTTCGATCAGCAGGAGTTTCACCTCCTGTTCGGCAGAGGGTTTGTGCTCGACACCTTTGGGCACTACGTACATTTCCCCTGCATTCACCAGGACTTGGCCATCACGGAAGTCGATGCGTAACTGGCCTTCGAGAACGATGAAGGTTTCATCGGTGTCGTGATGGTCGTGCCAGATGAAGTCGCCTAACAGCTTCACCACTTTGAACTGGTAGTCGTTCATTTCGGCAATAACGCGCGGCGTCCAGTGTGGGCCGATCCGGGATATTTTCTCGGCGAAGTTGAGGCTTTCGTAGGCTTTCATGAAACAGGTCTCCTGGTTGATCGTGAAACTACGATAACCAGCAGCCCTTCTTGCATCTTGTACGATTGTGCGTCGCTCAGCGGCGGTGCATCTTAATCCAGCGCGCCGGCGTCAGTCCGTAGGCCTTGCTGAATTGACGGGTCATATGGCTCTGGTCAGTGAAACCGGCGATCAGGGCCGCACTCACCAGTGACTGGCCCTGCATCAACAGCGAGCGAACCAGATCCAGACGGCGCATGGTCAGGTAACGGTAGGGGCTGGTGCCGAACAACAGACGAAAATCCCGTGACAGACTCCAGCGATCGCGACCACTGTGGTTGGCCAGTTCTTCCAGTGTGACGGTGCGGTCCAGTGCGCTGTGCATGTATTCCCGAGCGCGCTCCGCCGCCACGTAGTCGAAGCTTGGCCGCCCGGTCTTGACGCCGGATTCATGGTTCAACGCATGCGCCAGATCGAACAGCGCATCCTGCTCTTCCAGTGGATCGAGCGGGAATTCGAGACTGCGCAACAGCGTGTTGGTGGCCGCAAACAAACGTGGATCGGCCGACAGTCCGTTCTTGATGAACGGTAGCGGCTGACCGCCAAGCATCTGCTGAATCAGCGCCGGCTCAATGTACATCATCCGGTACTGAAACCCGGTCTCGGTACCCGCCTCGCCATCGTGCACTTCGTCCGGGTGC
Organism: Pseudomonas sp. TMB3-21; assembly: GCF_054898145.1. Taxonomy (NCBI): domain Bacteria; kingdom Pseudomonadati; phylum Pseudomonadota; class Gammaproteobacteria; order Pseudomonadales; family Pseudomonadaceae; genus Pseudomonas; species Pseudomonas sp. TMB3-21. Next base: position 2,589,506 of record NZ_CM142718.1, read on the forward strand.
AGCACCATCGTCGCGCCGGGCAAGCTGTGCCGCCAGCCCCCGCGATACTGAAAACTCTGCACACCGGCCAGGGTATGACCGATGGCATACGTGTCGTGACGGTGCAGGTCATAACCATGCCCGGCGAAATACACCTCGAAACGCTGCAGCCCGCTGACGTCGGGGGCGCGGTGGAACCAGTCGTGGCGGGGCGGGGGTTTGGTCATGGTCTCAGCCGTTTCGTCAATCGGGCCATCAGGCTTGCTTCATGGGCTTTATGAGGCTTTCTGCTGGTATTCCAAATAACTGGTGTAGTTTCCAGATCATAGGAAGCGTCAAGGCTCGTTTGCCATTGAGCACCTCATAAACACGGTTTGTTCGGCCAATGGCTGGAGCCAGATCAGCTGCGGATAAACCTGCTTGCTCCATACGAAATTTGATCGCATCAATCGGGTTCGGTAAATCGACCGGAAACTGCTTCGCTTCATAAGCCTCAATCAGCGTGATCATAATGTCAAAAAAGTCGCCCTCAGAAGTACCCGGCTCCGGCTCGTCGTCGAACAATGCAGAGACGCCTCGCAGGGCCGCGCGGTAATCCTCGTCTGTGTGAATCGGACGAATGTTCATGGTTACTCCATCTCGACGCGTTCAGCGTCAATTGCGTCGTACTGCTTGTGAGTGCCGACAAATTTTATGTACACAGCGCCGAAGCGATAAGCGACAGCGACAACCAATCGAAAGTCGTTGCCCTTGATGTTGAATACAACTCTGCGACTTTTGAGAATGCTGGCGGCAGCAAAATGCGCTTTTATGTCTGAAGGTGCCTTCCATCCTGCATTTCTGACTTCGTCAATCCAAGCGAGAAGAGATTGTTCGGATTCCGGGTATTTCGTCCAAAAGCTCTTCAGGTGACTGATTGCGATTATTCTCATGCCATGATCCTAGTCCCGTCTTGGGACTGATGCAAGTCTGGGCAGGCCCCGAGGAGCGTGCGGAATAAGAAAGCTGTTCTGTGGTCGTTCCCTGCTGAGACTGAGGGCAGCCTTGTGGGGCATGCCGGCAGGAATTTCATCCTGAAACTCTACGTTGTCCGAACTCATTTGGGGGTAGGAAAAGGCAGCGCAAGCCTACCGATCAGCGTTGTTGACTCGTAAAAAAGGCTTACCTCTTGGTAAGCCCTTTTTCATCGCGGCGTAGGATCTAATCCCCCAACGCCTCACCCTCCCGCCGCGGATCCGCACCACCCGCGAGCGATGTTTTGCCCTGCGCGTCCTTGACCCGGACAATCGCCTGCGTGCCGCTGGTCATGTCGATTTCGCTGATTGTGTGGCCTTTGGCTTTCAAACCCTCGATCAGCTCTGCGCTGAATTGTCCCTGCTCAAGTTCCGTCGGGCCGTTACGGCTGCCGAAATTGGGCAGGTTGATGGCGGTTTGTGGGTCAAGGTTCCAGTCGAGCAGGCCGATGGCGGACTTGGCCACGTATTCGATGATTTGCGAACCACCCGGCGAGCCAAGGGTGACGAGGAATTCGCCGCTCTGACGGTCAAAAATCAGGGTCGGCGCCATGGATGAGCGCGGACGTTTGCCGGGTTCGACGCGGTTGGCGACTTTCTGTCCGTTCTCTTCGGGGATGAACGAAAAGTCGGTCATCTGATTGTTGAGCAGAAAGCCCTGAACCATCAGGTGCGAGCCGAACGCCGATTCAACCGTGGTAGTCATCGACACTGCGCCGCCGGCGTCATCGACCGCCACCACTTGCGAAGTTGAAATACGCATCGGCGAGCGGTCCGGTGCGTAGGCGACCTGAATGCCTGGCGGTGTGCCAGGTTTGGCCATGCCCATGCTGCGATCGCCGATCAGGGCGGCGCGGCTGGCCAGATAACCTGGGTCTACCAGACCTTTGACCGGGACCGGTACGAAGTCCGCATCCGCGAGGTATTGCGCGCGGTCGGCGTAGGCGAGACGCTCGGCTTCGGAGATGAGGTGCACGGCTTGCGCAGTCGGCTCGATACCCGCAGGCTTGACGTTTTTGACCGGCGCGAGTGCCGCCAGGTTGAAGCGCGGGTCACGCTGTTGCAGTGCCTGCAAGGTGCCGAAAATTTGTGCGAGGGCAATACCGCCGGACGACGGCGGTGGCATGCCGCAGACCTGCCAGCGCTTGTAGTCAGTACAGAGTGGCGGGCGTTCCTTGGCGGTGTAACCGGACAGATCACTCAGCGACAGGCTGCCAGGATTGGCATGACCCTGAACCTTGGCGACGATTTCCTGCGCAATCGCGCCTTTGTAAAGCGCATCCGGACCTTCTTTGGCGATGCGTTTCAACACAGCGGCCAGCGCCGGGTTTTTCAAACGGGTGCCGACGGCTTTCGGGCTACCGTCGGCATTCAGGAAGTAGGCGACCATTTCCGGTGAGCTGCGCAGGGATCTGTCCGAGCTAATCAACTGATGCAGGCGAGGCGAAATCGCGAAACCCTGCTCGGCAAGCTGGATTGCCGACTCGAAAAGTCGCGCCCACGGCAGGCGTCCGTGTTTTTGATGGGCCAGCTCCAGCGCGCGCAATACACCCGGAGTACCCACCGAGCGGCCGCCGATTTGCGCCTGAGTGAACCCCATCGGGTTACCGTCCGCTTGCAGGAACAGTTTTTCGGTTGCCTTGGCTGGCGCAGTTTCCCGGCCGTCATACGTGCGCACATTCTGGCCATCCCACAACACGATGAATGCACCGCCACCAATGCCGGAAGACTGCGGCTCGACCAGCGTCAACACGGCTTGCATCGCAATGGCCGCATCAATCGCTGACCCGCCTTCACGCAACATCTCCCGCCCGGCTTCTGCCGCCAGCGGGTTTGCCGCTGCGGCCATGTGTTTCGAGGCGTATCGGGTTTGCAGATCGGCGCGGTAACCGGAACCGATCTCCGGGGCCATCGGCAATGTGGAGGAGGGTGGAGCGCTGCAGGCGGCGAGGGTCAATGCAGCTGCGATCAGCGAAAGTGCTGAGCGGCGATGGCGGCTCAAAGGCGATATCGAGAACACGCGGGGCGCTCCATCCGTGGGAAAGGTCTGAGGACTTTATCGGCGGATGCTGAGTGACGCAAACAGCGGGCTTCAGTGGAGACGTATTTGGCCGTCGGCTGCGGTCGCTTTTCTCGAGGCATAAAAAAACGGCCTACCTTTCGGTAAGCCGTTTTTAGTACTTGGTGGCTACACAGGGACTTGAACCCCGGACCCCAGCATTATGAATGCTATGCTCTAACCAACTGAGCTATGTAGCCAAGTGGCGCGCATTATTCACCGCTATCAGGGATGCGTCAAGCGTAAATCAAAAATATTTCTCTACACTTTCAACCGCTTATCCTTCTGAAGTAGAAATATGACTCAGGCATGGCTCAACTGAGCTTAAATCTTCCTGTATTCGCACTCAATGCCTTACTGCCCTGGCTAAGGGTATCTGCCGCGAGGTTCACCGCCCGAGCGCCTTCGAGCAAGCGCACTGCAGCCTGATCGACCTGCTGAATATTGCCGCTGACCTCATCGGCGGTCGTCGCCTGCTCGTCTACTGCCGTGGCAATTTGCGCCAGGGTGTCGGTGACACTCTGCACGGCGCTGGCGATTTCCCCCAGCCGCTCACCCAGGCCGGTGACAGCTTGGGCATCGGATTGCGCCTGACCACAGGCCGCTTCCATCAAGCTGACCGCCTCATTCACCGTGTTGCGCAAACTGTCGACAGTGCCGGCGATTTGCGCGGTGGAAGACTGGGTGCGTTGCGACAGGCTACGCACTTCATCGGCCACCACGGCAAAGCCGCGGCCTTGCTCGCCGGCGCGGGCGGCTTCGATAGCCGCGTTGAGTGCCAACAGGTTGGTCTGCTCGGCGACGCCGCGAATGGTATCGACCACCAGTTGAATCTGCTGTCCTTGTTCACTGACCCGGCCCAGTGCTGCCGCTGTTTCGTTCAGACGCTGATTGAGTTGCTGAATACTGGCCGTGGTGCGCAGGCTGTCGCGGCTGCTGTCGGCGGCAATGCGCTGGGTATTCTGAGCGCTGCCGGAGGCTTGTTCGCAACTCTGCGCGACGCCTTGAGAGGTGGCAGCCAATTGCGTTGCGGCGGCGGCAATCTGACTGATCTGCAACTGTTGTGCTTCGACCTCGCCCAAGGCCCCGCTGGAATGATGATTGAGCGTACGTACCGCGTTGCTTAACTGCAGCGTTTCGTGATCGACCCCGAGCAAACTGTTGCGCAGTTGCACCACTGCGACGTTGAGCGCGATGCTGATAGCAGCCAATTCATCGCGTCCCTGCACCGGCACTTGCAAGCTCAGGTTTCCGTCGCGCAGGGCTTCGGCCAACAGCGTGATGCCGCTCGCGCTGCGCCGAATCGAGGCCTGTAAACAAACGAACAGGTACAACGCGGCCAGCAGCAGGCAACCCAATACCGTTGCCACCAATATGAACTGGCGAACCGCCGAACCGTGGTAATGATCCAGGCGTTGATCAAGAGAGACCAACGATTGCTGGCGCAGCGCAGCGAGGTCGGATAACAACGCATCGAGGCTGTGTTCGAACTCGTCCGGCTTGAGTTTGATGCTGCCGCCGAACACGCCGTCATCCAGCACTTTCAGCTCGGTATCGAGGTGCTTGAGGCTGTCGTGATATTGCCCGGCCCAGGCCTGTAATGCGCTGGGCAAACGGGCCTCAAGCACGCCGGCGGTTTTGACCAGTTGCTCACGGGCGTCACCGATGCGGCTGCGCAGATCGCGTAATTGCAGACGGCTTTGCAGGGTGAATTGTCCGGAGACCACCGAAGCCTGGCCGACACTGGCCAGACGGCCGACCCGCTCGATCAGGTCTGGCGCGTGCTGTGTGGAGATCTGCGTCAGCAAATAGGTTTCCAGCCACGGCGCGAGGGTCAGGCGATTGTCCATGGCGATCTCCTCACGTAACGCCTGCAAGCTGCTCAAGGCACTGGTGAAACGATCGTAGCCGTCAGGCCACCAGCCTACGCTGCTCAGACTTTTGGAATCGAGCCCGTTGAGCGCGGTTTGCAGGGCCTGATAACGCGTCAGCGTTTCGGCCGCAGCGCCTTCGTTTTGCAATGTGTCGCCGAGGTTGCTGGTGGCCTGCGCAACAGCTGGCTGGACCGCATCGAACGCGGCCATCGCGGCCAGTGTTGCCGGAGTCGGCTGACGATTGGTTTCAGTGGCGCGCCAGCGAGCAGCGCGATCACGTTGCGCGGCGAGCAGGTTGTCCAGTGCATCCAGTGCGAGCAGCTGGCGGACCCCGGCCCGCTCGCCAGAGATCAGGCTGAGTTTTTCGCGATAATCCTGGCCGATCATCAACAGGCTGCCCGCCAGCGGCAGAATGAACAGCAGGAACAACAGTTGAAACTTGCGTGCGAAGCCGAAACGCCCCAGCAGCTTGATCCCCGGAGATAAAAACGCCTGCATGCCCCATGACTCCTTTGAGCACCACGCACTTGTTGCGTGCGTCGAGGTCGTTGCGACCCGGACTCGTGCTCCGTTTAACAGCCTCGAAAGTTCACCTTTGTCTGCTCTGTAGGCTGACTCTGTAGCGAAACTTCCCATTCTCGGCACCCTTTGTAAGAGCGCCACGTTCAAGTGGATAACCAAGGCAAGATTCAGACCATGGCGTTGCGCTATCACCGTTTAATAAAGGTCGTTAGCACGCTAAGGGGATGGCGCTGCTGCACCGAAAAATGGCACATTGGCGCACCCGCTGTTTGCACCCAACTGTAGTACGGAAACTCACATGGCTATCAGCAACGCCCAGACCGGCCCGGCGCCGGCGTCCGCGACTTCACAAAGCAGCCCGTTGGTCATGCGCATCATCGGCGCGGTAGCGCTGGCGCATTTGATCAACGACCTGATTCAGTCCGTGCTGCCGTCGATTTACCCCATGCTCAAGGCCAACTATGGCCTGACCTTTACCCAGGTTGGCTTGATCACGCTGACCTTTCAGCTGACGGCGTCGCTGTTGCAGCCGTGGGTGGGTTACCACACGGATCGCCATCCCAAACCCTGGCTGCTGCCGACGGGGACCGTGTGCACGTTGATCGGCATTTTGATGATGTCGGTGGTCGGCAGTTTCCCGATGATTTTGCTGGCGGCGGGGCTGATCGGTATCGGCTCCTCGACGTTTCACCCGGAAGCCTCGCGGGTGGCTCGATTGGCATCTGGCGGACGCTACGGCTTTGCCCAATCGACGTTCCAGGTCGGCGGCAATGCGGGTTCGGCATTCGGGCCGCTGCTGGCGGCAGCAATCATCATTCCGTTCGGTCAAGGCCACGTGGCGTGGTTTGGTCTGTTCGCGGTATTTGCGCTGTTCGTGCTCTACCGAATCAGCCGCTGGTACGCTAATCACCTCAATCTGTTCAAATTGAAACAAGGCCAGGCGGCGACTCACGGACTGTCGAAGGGCAGGGTGACCAGTGCATTGGTGGTCCTTGGTTTACTGGTGTTCTCCAAGTACTTCTACATGTCGAGTCTCACCAGCTACTTCACCTTTTACCTGATCGAGAAGTTCGACCTGTCGGTGGCGAGCTCGCAACTGCATCTGTTCCTGTTCCTCGGCGCGGTGGCGGCGGGGACTTTCTTTGGCGGACCGATCGGCGACAAGATCGGGCGTAAAGCAGTGATCTGGTTTTCGATCCTTGGCGTCGCGCCATTCACCTTGCTGCTGCCCCACGTCGACCTGTTCTGGACGACGGTGCTCAGCGTAGTGATCGGCTTCATCCTCGCCTCGGCGTTTTCGGCGATCGTGGTGTACGCGCAAGAACTGGTGCCGGGCAATGTCGGCATGATCGCCGGCGTGTTTTTCGGATTGATGTTCGGTTTTGGCGGGATTGGTGCGGCGTTGCTTGGACACCTCGCGGATATTCACGGGATTGAGTACGTGTACTTCCTGTGTTCGTTCTTGCCGCTATTGGGTGTGTTGGCGATCTTTTTGCCAAGAACCAAAAAGGCTTGAACCGCCCCTGCAGGAGTCGGCTTGCTGGCGATCAACGATCACGCGGTCTGGCTGGATAACCGCGGTGTCTGGATCGCCAGCAAGCCGGCTCCTACAGGGGGTTGTCCAAATTGCAGGCACAAAAAAGCCGCGTATCAAACGCGGCTTTTTCATGGGCGGGTTTCCCGTTCTGAATTAACTCAGACGTTGAAACGGAAGTGCATCACGTCGCCGTCTTTGACGATGTATTCCTTGCCTTCCAGGCGCCATTTGCCGGCTTCTTTAGCACCTGCTTCGCCCTTGTACTGGATGAAGTCGTCGTAGGCAATGACTTCGGCGCGGATGAAGCCTTTTTCGAAGTCGGTGTGGATCACGCCAGCGGCTTGTGGTGCAGTGGCACCGACGCGGACGGTCCAGGCGCGGACTTCTTCGACTCCGGCAGTGAAGTAAGTCTGCAGGTGCAGCATTTCGTAACCAGCACGGATTACGCGGTTCAGGCCAGGCTCTTCGAGGCCCAGGGCTTCGAGGAACATGTCTTTTTCTTCGCCGTCGTCGAGCTCGGCGATTTCAGCCTCGATCTTGTTGCAGACCGGAACCACCATCGCGCCTTCTTCTTCGGCAATAGCCTTGACCACGTCCAGCAGCGGGTTGTTCTCGAAACCGTCTTCAGCGACGTTAGCGATGTACATCACTGGCTTGGTGGTCAGCAGGTGGAAACCACGCAGTACCGCTTTTTCGTCAGCGTTCATACCCTTCATCAAGGTGCGCGCCGGTTTGCCGAGGGTGAAATGCGCGATCAGTTGCTCGAGCATGGCTTTCTGGACTACGGCGTCCTTGTCACCACCTTTGGCGTTGCGGGTGACTTTCTGCAGTTGTTTCTCGCAGCTGTCGAGGTCGGCGAAGATCAATTCGAGGTCGATGATCTCGATGTCGCGTTTCGGGTCGACGCTGTTGGAGACGTGAATCACGTTCTCGTCTTCAAAGCAGCGGACCACGTGCGCGATGGCATCGGTTTCGCGAATGTTGGCGAGGAACTTGTTGCCCAGACCTTCACCTTTCGAGGCGCCGGCAACCAGGCCGGCGATGTCGACGAACTCCATGGTGGTCGGCAGGATGCGCTTGGGATTGACGATCGCTGCCAATGCTTCGAGACGGCTGTCTGGCATCGGCACGATACCGGTGTTCGGCTCGATGGTGCAGAAGGGGAAGTTCTCGGCCGCGATCCCGGATTTGGTCAGGGCGTTGAACAGGGTGGACTTACCGACGTTAGGCAGGCCGACGATGCCGCAATTGAATCCCATGGTGTTTTCCCCGAGGAGTAGAGTCAGGCCTTCTGGCTGTGCAGGTTTTTCATCGCGCGGTTCCATTCCCCGGCGAGGATATCCGGCAGCACGCCGAGGGCAAAGTCGATGCTGGCATCGAGTTTTTCCTGTTCGGCGCGTGGCGCACGACCCAGGACGAAATTTGAAACCATACTGGCTACGCCCGGGTGGCCAATGCCAAGCCGCAAGCGGTAGAAGGTATTCTGATTGCCCAGTTGCGCAATGATGTCGCGCAACCCGTTATGACCACCATGCCCGCCGCCTTGCTTGAGCTTGGCAACACCGGGCGGCAGGTCGAGTTCGTCATGTGCCACGAGGATTTCTTCAGGCGTAATGCGGAAAAACCCTGCAAGTGCCGCCACGGCCTGGCCGCTACGGTTCATGTACGTGGTGGGGATCAGCAGACGAACATCCTGACCCTGATGCGAATAGCGTCCGGTCAGGCCGAAATATTTGCGATCCGCCACAAGGTTCACACCTTGTGCGCTCGCGATGCGCTCAACAAAAAGGGCCCCTGCGTTATGCCGGGTCTGTTCGTATTCAGTGCCTGGATTTCCCAGGCCAACGATCAGTTTGATGGCAGTCACGATAGGGGCCCTTCCTTGGAGTGGTGGATAACATCGCCGCGATGAGTGTGTGCGGCGAAAGTGGACGACAAATGCTCATTTACCATTATGTAAACTCCGCGTTCTCGCCCGCTTTCTCGCTACGTACCAGTCCGCGATGTTATCTGCTCACTCCGGCATTACAGAGTAATAATTACTCTGCAGCGCCTTCTTCAGGAGCATCTTCTGTTGGAACGACACGTGGGGCGTGGACGTTGGCAACAGCCTTGTCATCACCGTGTGCCAGAGCAACAAACTCAACGCCTTTAGGGGCTTTGATGTCGGACATGTGAATGATGTCGCCGATTTCGAGTTTCGACACGTCGACTTCGATGAACTCAGGCAGATCTTTCGGCAAGCAAGTCACTTCGATTTCGGAGGTAACGTGCGAAACTTCGCCGCCTTTCTTGATCGGAGTTTCTTCACCAACAAAGTGTACAGGCACGATAGCGGTCAGTTTCTGGCCAGCTACAACGCGTACGAAGTCGGCGTGCATCACGTGGCCTTTGGCCGGGTGACGCTGCAGAGCTTTGATGATTACGTTTTGCTTGGTGCCGCCAACGTTCAGCTCGATGATGTGGCTGTAAGCCGCGTCGTTTTCGAGCAGTTTGGCAACTTCTTTAGCCAGCATGCTGATGGATTCAGGGGCTTTGTCGCCACCGTAAACTACAGCTGGAACCAGGCTTGCGAGACGACGCAGGCGGCGGCTCGCACCTTTCCCCAGGTCGGAACGCACTTCAGCATTCAGGGTAAAATCGTTCATGTTGTATCTCCAAAATAACCACATTCGCCCCAGCGTTTGCGACCAGCGCTAAAGGCGATATGGGCAAAAAAGCCCCGCCCCGACAGGAATGCCGGGGCGGGGCGCTTTTCGACAACGAGATGTAATGGAAAGGGCAGGGCCCTTAACGGAACATCGCGCTGATCGATTCTTCATTGCTGATGCGGCGAACCGCTTCGGCAACTACCGGTGCGATATCCAGTTGACGGATACGCGCACAGGCTTGTGCTGCAGCGGACAGCGGAATGGTGTTGGTCACCACCAGCTCGTCCAGCACGGAATTTTCAATGTTTTCGATTGCCCGACCCGACAGCACAGGGTGCGTGCAGTAAGCGAAAACCTTGGCTGCGCCATGCTCTTTCAAAGCCTTTGCCGCGTGGCACAGAGTGCCGGCGGTATCGACCATGTCATCGACCAGAATACAGGTGCGCCCTTCAACATCACCGATGATATGCATCACTTCAGAGTGATTGGCTTTCTCACGGCGTTTGTCGATGATCCCGAGATCAACGCCCAGGGATTTGGCAACAGCACGTGCACGCACGACGCCGCCAATGTCCGGGGACACGATCATCAGATTTTCGAAGCGCTGATCTTCAATGTCGTCCACCAGAACCGGGGAGCCGTAGATGTTATCTACAGGGATATCGAAGAAGCCCTGAATCTGGTCAGCATGCAGATCAACCGTGAGAACACGATCGATGCCGACTACGGTAAGCATGTCAGCGACGACTTTCGCGCTGATAGCCACACGTGCGGAACGCGGACGGCGATCCTGACGGGCATAACCAAAGTAAGGAATTACAGCAGTGATACGAGTAGCCGAGGAGCGGCGGAAGGCATCGGCCATCACTACCAGTTCCATCAGGTTATCGTTGGTCGGAGCGCAAGTCGGCTGAATAATGAAGACATCTTTACCGCGGACGTTTTCATTGATCTCGGCAGTAATTTCGCCGTCGGAGAACTTGCCGACAGAGATGTCACCGAGAGGGATATGCAGCTGACGTACAACACGCCGAGCCAGATCGGGGTTAGCGTTCCCCGTAAAGACCATCATCTTGGACACGCGCAGTACCTAGAGGCTGAGGGTAACCTGGATGAGTATAGAAAATGGCAGGGGCGGCTGGATTCGAACCAACGCATGGCAGGATCAAAACCTGCTGCCTTACCGCTTGGCGACGCCCCTGTATCTGTTGCAACGAGTACCGAGTACTCGATTCCTTTAGAGCAGATTTTGCAGCTTGCGATGCAACATCGAAACGTTGCTTCCTTTTGCTACAAACCCTGTAAGGGTCTCTGTAAGAAGGGCCGAGACTTTATCAGCTTCAGCTTTGCTTGGGAAGCCCCCAAACACACAACTTCCAGTTCCGGTGAGTTTTGCTTCGGTAAAATTACCTAGCAAATTCAATGCGTTACGAACATCTGGATAACGCCTTGCTACCACCGGCAAGCAGTCATTTCGACTGTTTCCCTTGGGAACGGGGCGCACTTTAATGGGAGGAGAGTTACGTGTCAACAGCGGATCCGAAAAAATTTCTGCTGTACTTACAGATACTTGCGGGACAAGCACGACATACCACGGTTCTTCGGGGTCTACAGGGGTGAGTTTCTCGCCAATGCCCTCTGCAAAAGCGGCGTGGCCGCGCACGAAAACCGGGACGTCGGCGCCAAGCGTCAGGCCCAGAGCGGCTAGCCGATCTTCGTCCCAGCCCAGTTGCCACAAATGATTCAGCCCTAGCAATGTGGTTGCGGCGTTCGAACTGCCGCCGCCTATTCCACCGCCCATGGGCAGGATTTTTTCGATCCAGATGTCGATGCCGAGCGAACAACCGGATTGTTCCTGAAGTTTTTTCGCCGCGCGAACAATCAGATTGCTGTCGTGAGGTACGCCCGCAAATTCGGTGTGCAAACGAATCACGCCGTCGTCGCGCACGGCGTAAGTAATTTCATCGCCGTAATCGAGAAACTGAAAAATCGTCTGCAACTCGTGGTAACCGTCTTCACGGCGACCAAGAATGTGCAGCATCAGATTCAGTTTGGCCGGGGAGGGCAGTGTCAGACGTGGAGCGCTCATCTTCACTGCCCCAGCTTGCGAGGTTGCCATTCCTTGATCACCAGCGTGACGTCAAGGTCGGTGCCATGCAGCTTGATTCGCTCGGGCAGCCAGTAACCGTTTTGCTCGGCATAACTCAGGTATTCGACCTGCCAACCGTCCTGATCCAGGCTCGCCAGGCGGCTATCGGCATCGAGGGTCAGGCGGCTTTTGCTGTCAGGTGCGGGGAGTCCGCGCACCCACCAGGCCAAATGAGACACCGGCAGCTTCCAGCCCAGCTGTTCTTCGAGCAGTTGCTCTGGCGTTGGCGCTTCGTAGCGTCCCTGATTGGCCACTTCCAGCGAGACGTTGCCGGGGCGTCCGGTCAAGCGTGCCGCGCCGCGTCCCAGCGGGCCGGACAGGCGAATGTCGTAGTAATCCTGCCGCTGCAGCCAGAACAGGGTGCCGCTGCCTGAGTCTTTGGGTGCGCGAATGCCGATCTTGCCGTTGATCTGCCAGCCGTCAAGGCCGGTCAGCTGTTGTTTGTGCTGACGCCATTGACCTGGATCGCCTTGACCCTGAACCGACTCGCGGGCACCGAAGCCCGCGCAACCGGCGAGCAAGGCGATGAAGCTGAAAACGATGAGGTGGCGCAAAAACATAATCTTAAAGAGTCTCTGATCCGGTCAGGCGCTTGATGGTGCTGCGCAGGATTGGGCTATCGGGTTGTTCCTTGAGGAACTTGCTCCAGATTTGCCGGGCTTCACTTTGTTTGCCGTTGGCCCACAGAACTTCGCCAAGGTGCGCGGCGACTTCCTGGTCGGGAAAGCGCTCCAGCGCCTGACGCAGATAGCGTTCGGCTTCGTCGAGATTGCCAAGGCGGAAGTTCACCCAGCCGAGGCTGTCGAGTACCGCCGGGTCTTCCGGACTGATCTGGTGCGCCTGCTCGATCAGCGCCTTGGCTTCGGCATAACGTGTCGTACGGTCCGACAAGGTATAGCCGAGAGCGTTCAGCGCCATTGCATTGTCCGGGTCGCGCTTGATGATCAGGCGCAGGTCTTTCTCCATCTGCGCCAGATCATTGCGTTTCTCGGCCTGCATGGCGCGGGTGTACAGCAGATTCAGATCGTCCGGATACTTCTGCAAGGCCTTGGCGAGCACCGACCATGCCTTGTCGCCCTGCTTGTTGGCGGACAGGGTCTCGGCTTCGATCAGGTAAAGCTGAATCGCATAATCGGGCTGCTCGTCGCGCTCAGCGGCAAGACGCCGCTGCGCTTCGGCCGTGCTGCCGTTGCTCATGAGGATATCGGTCTGACGCAGTTGCGCCGGCAGGTAATCGTTGCCGGTACCCACTTGGGCGTACTCGATCAGCGCGCCCTGAGGGTCGTTGCGCTCTTCAGCGATACGGCCGAGGTTCAGGTGAGCCGAGTCGACGTGGCTTTCCCGCGCGATCAGGTCTTCCAGATAACCCTTGGCCTCGTCCCAGGCCTTGGCTTCCAGGCATACCAACGCCAGGGAGTAACGCAGATCGTCGTCCTCCGGATATTGCTGAACCAGGCTGGAGAACTCGACTTTGGCGTCGTCCATGCGGTTCTGCTCGACCAGCGTGCGTGCATAGGTCAGGCGCAGGCGCTTGTCGTCCGGGTACTTCTTGATGCTTTTCTTGAGAAGCGGCAGCGCCTCGTCGCCACGATCAAGCGCTTGCAGCAGGCGCGCACGCAGCAGAATCGGTGCGACTTCGCCGTCTTCCGGCGGATGGTCTTCCAGCAGGGCCAGTGCGCCTTTGGCGTCTCCGTCCTGTTGCATAAGCAAAGCCTTGCCGAAAATCAGCTGACTGTTGTTTGGGTGTCGCTGCAACAACCGGTCAAAACTTTTCCTCAGGCCGTCGCGGGTTTCCTGATCGGTGTCCGCGGCGGACAGGGCAAGAAAGTCGAAATGCGTATCGCCTTTGCCCAGCAGGACTTTCTCCATATAGATCATGGAGTCGTCGTAGCGACCGGCCCGCGCCAGTTGCACCGCTGCAGCCCGTTGCGCCTCAAGGTCGTCCGGGGCGTTTTTCGCCCAGATCAGCGCGGTGTCCAGCGCGGCCTGATCGGCGCCGAGGTACTCGGCGATGCGAAATGCCCGTTCGGAAATGCCCGGATCCTGGGTGTTGATGGCCTGAGTGACATAGTTGTCCAGGGCAATGTCGAAGCGATTGCGCTGGCCAGCGAGTTCGGCGCTCAGCAGGCTGAAGACGGTTTCTTCGCTGAAGGAGCCGTAGACCTTGGGCTTTTCAGGTGCTTTGACGCTGTCTTCGACCGGCGGCGTGCCGTCCGACGGAACGGGTGCCATGGCCTGGCAGCCGCTGAGGAAGACAAAAGCGAGGAGCAACGCGGAGGATCTATTCATATAGGAGGAGGACGACTAACCTGCGGTCGGATCATCATGACACAAGCGTTGGGCCAAACATAACCGGCCGGCCAATTTACCGTTGCACACCGGCAGGTGTCGGCGACCTGACTTGAAAACGCACGCAACCCTGTAGCAGCCAGCTTGCCGCGATGGTCGAGAACGATGACGCGGTTACTCTGGAGAGGACACGTCACATGCAAGTCCAGCACCAGCAAGCCGGCTCCCACAAGGGCGGTATGCACCTCAGGTTATGTTGTAAACGAGAACCGCTCGCAAACCTGGGCGTCGCCTACCAGGTCAATAGATATCGAGTAGTTGTTCTCAATCTGTCGAAGTAGGACAATTGCCGGCTTCACGTCACCATCAGCGACTTTGAATGGCCTTCCTTGCACTCGGTATCAACCACAAGACTGCTTCAGTAGACGTCCGCGAGCGCGTGGCCTTTACCCCTGAGCAGCTGGTTGAGGCATTGCAGCAGCTCTGCCGACTCACCGACAGCCGCGAAGCTGCGATCCTCTCCACCTGCAATCGCAGTGAACTCTATATAGAACAGGATCACCTTTCGGCTGACATCGTGTTGCGCTGGCTGGCCGATTATCATCATTTGAGCCTCGAGGACCTGCGCGCGAGTGCCTATGTGCACGAAGATGATGCGGCAGTTCGTCACATGATGCGAGTCGCCTCCGGGCTCGATTCGCTGGTGTTGGGCGAGCCGCAGATTCTCGGCCAGATGAAGTCGGCCTATGCCGTGGCTCGCGAGGCCGGCACTATCGGTCCGCTGCTGGGGCGGTTGTTTCAGGCGACGTTCAATGCCGCCAAACAAGTGCGCACCGACACCGCCATTGGCGAGAACCCGGTGTCCGTTGCGTTTGCGGCGGTGAGCCTGGCGAAACAGATTTTCAGTGATTTGCAACGCAGTCAGGCTCTGTTGATCGGTGCTGGCGAGACTATCACCCTGGTCGCCCGCCATTTGCATGAGCTGGGTGTGAAACGCATCGTCGTCGCTAACCGCACGCTGGAACGCGCGAGTATTCTGGCCGAGCAGTTCGGTGCTCATGCCGTACTGCTCTCGGACATTCCGGCCGAACTGGTGCGCAGCGACATCGTCATCAGCTCCACCGCCAGTCAGTTGCCGATTCTCGGTAAAGGCGCCGTAGAAAGTGCGTTGAAACTGCGCAAACACAAGCCGATCTTCATGGTGGATATCGCCGTCCCTCGGGACATCGAACCGGAAGTCGGCGAGCTGGACGATGTTTACCTCTACAGCGTCGACGATCTCCACGAAGTGGTCGCCGAAAACCTCAAGAGTCGGCAGGGTGCAGCCCAGGCCGCTGAAGAAATGGTCTCGGTCGGCGCTGAAGATTTTATGGTGCGCCTGCGCGAATTGGCGGCTGTGGATGTGCTCAAGGCGTATCGCCAACAGAGCGAGCGGCTGCGTGATGAAGAATTGCAGAAAGCCCAGCGCATGCTGGCCAACGGCAGCAGCGCCGAAGACGTGCTGGTGCAATTGGCGCGCGGGCTTACCAACAAACTCCTGCATGCCCCGAGCGTGCAGTTGAAAAAACTTTCTGCCGAAGGTCGCCTCGACGCACTGGCCATGGCCCAGGAACTCTTTGCCCTCGGTGAGGGCTCATCGGATAGCTTTTCGGATAAGAAACCGCAATGAAAGCGTCACTGCTCAATAAGCTGGACATCCTCCAGGATCGTTTCGAGGAACTGACCGCGTTGCTTGGCGACGGCGAAGTCATTTCCGATCAGACCAAATTCCGCGCCTATTCCAAGGAATATGCCGAAGTCGAGCCGGTGGTGAATACCTATAAACAGTTGCTCAAGGTGCAAAGCGACCTCGAAGGAGCGCAGGCACTGCTCAAGGACAGCGACCCGGACATGCGCGAAATGGCCGTGGAAGAAGTTCGCGAAGCCAAGGAGCAACTGGTCGAAATCGAGGCGAGCCTGCAACGGCTGCTGCTGCCCAAGGATCCGAACGACGGGCGTAATGTCTTTCTGGAAATCCGCGCCGGCACCGGTGGTGACGAGGCGGCGATTTTCTCCGGCGACCTGTTTCGCATGTATTCGCGGTACGCCGAGCGTCGCGGCTGGCGCGTTGAGATTCTCTCGGAGAACATCGGCGAGCATGGCGGCTATAAAGAAGTCATCGCCCGGGTTGAAGGCGAGAATGTGTATGGCAAACTGAAATTCGAGTCCGGCGCGCACCGTGTGCAACGGGTTCCGGCAACGGAATCCCAAGGGCGGATTCACACGTCGGCCTGCACCGTGGCCGTATTGCCCGAGCCGGATGAGCAGGAAGCGATCGAGATCAACCCGGCGGATATCCGCGTGGACACCTACAAATCCTCGGGCGCCGGCGGCCAGCACGTCAACAAGACCGACTCGGCGATCCGCATCACGCACATTCCGTCCGGCATCGTTGTCGAGTGTCAGGAAGAACGTTCGCAGCACAAGAACCGTGCCCGGGCGATGGCATGGCTGTCGGCCAAGCTTAACGATCAGCAGACCAGCGCTGCCGCCAATGCCATCGCCAGCGAACGCAAGTTGCTGGTGGGCTCGGGTGATCGCTCTGAACGCATCCGCACCTATAACTTCGCTCAGGGCCGGGTCACTGATCACCGCGTTAACCTGACGTTGTACTCCCTCGATGAAATTCTCGCCGGCGGCGTCGATGCGGTCATTGAGCCGTTACTGGCCGAATACCAGGCTGACCAATTGGCAGCGATAGAATGACCATCATTGCCAGTTTGCTGCGCGCGGCCGATTTGCCCGATTCGCCGACGGCGCGTCTGGATGCCGAATTACTGCTCGCCGCGGCGCTGGGCAAATCACGCAGTTTTCTGCACACCTGGCCGGAGCGCATTGTCCCGAGCGACGCCGCGTTAACGTTCGCCAGTTATTTGCAGCGCCGTCGAGGCGGTGAGCCCGTGGCGTATATTCTGGGCCAGCAGGGTTTCTGGAAACTCGATCTGGAAGTCGCGCCGCACACGCTCATCCCGCGCCCGGACACCGAATTGCTGGTCGAAGCGGCGCTGGAACTGATCCCGGCGACACCTGCCAAGGTGTTGGATCTGGGCACCGGCAGCGGCGCCATCGCATTGGCCCTCGCCAGCGAACGCCCGACCTGGAAGGTCACGGCAGTTGATCGCGTGCTCGAAGCCGTGGCCCTGGCCGAGCGCAACCGCGAGCGACTGCACCTGAAAAATGCCACGGTGCTCAGCAGCCATTGGTTCAGCGCGCTTGCAGGTCAGCGCTTCAACCTGATCATCAGCAACCCGCCTTATATCGCTTCGTCCGATCCGCATCTGGCAGAGGGTGATGTGCGCTTTGAGCCTGAGAGTGCGTTGGTGGCTGGCGTCGACGGGCTCGACGATTTGCGTCTGATCGTCGCGCAGGCGCCGCAATACCTTGAGGCGGGCGGCTGGTTGATGCTCGAACACGGCTACGATCAAGCCGAAGCCGTGCGCGATTTACTGCTGACCCAAAGTTTCGAAGAAGTCCACAGCCGCACCGACCTGGGCGGCCACCAACGCATCAGTCTGGGACGCCTGCCGTGCTGAATGATCAGGAATTGTTGCGCTACAGTCGGCAGATCCTCCTGCAGCACGTCGACATCGAAGGTCAACTTCGACTGAAGGGCAGCCGCGTGTTGATCGTCGGCCTCGGCGGTCTTGGCTCGCCTGTGGCGCTTTACCTCGCCGCCGCTGGCGTCGGTGAGCTGCATCTGGCCGACTTCGATACGGTCGATCTGACAAACCTGCAACGCCAGATCATCCATGACACCGACAGCGTTGGCGTAAGCAAAGTCGATTCGGCGATTCGCCGGCTGAGCGCCATCAATCCCGAAATCAGTCTGGTCGCCCATCGTGCTGCGCTGGACGATGATTCTCTCGCCGCCGCCGTGGCTGCAGTCGATCTGGTGCTGGACTGCTCCGATAATTTCTCCACTCGCGAAGCCGTCAACGCCGCGTGCGTTGCCGGCAGCAAACCTTTGGTCAGCGGCGCGGCGATCCGCCTCGAAGGTCAACTGTCGGTGTTTGACCCGCGTCGGCCGGAAAGTCCCTGCTACCACTGTTTATACGGGCACGGCAGCGAAGCCGAATTGACGTGCAGTGAAGCCGGCGTTGTGGGGCCTCTCGTGGGTCTTGTCGGCAGCCTCCAGGCGCTGGAAGCGTTGAAGCTTTTGGCTGGTTTTGGCGAACCGCTGGTGGGGCGGCTGTTGTTGATCGACGCCTTGGGCTCGCGTTTCCGTGAGCTGCGAGTCAAGCGTGATCCGGGTTGCAGCGTCTGTGGGCCGACGCATGCGTGAAGCGCCCATCGGCGTGTTCGACTCCGGGGTCGGAGGCTTGTCGGTGCTTGGTGAAATCCAGCACTTGCTGCCGCAGGAATCTTTGTTGTACGTCGCCGATTGCGGCAACGTCCCCTACGGCGAGAAAACTCCGGAATTCATCCGTCAGCGTTGCAGCGTCATGGCCGGTTTTTTTCGTCAGCAGGGTGCGAAGGCGCTGGTGCTGGCCTGCAACACTGCGACGGTGGCGGGCGTCGCCGATTTGCGCCGCGATTATCCCGACTGGCCCATTGTCGGCATGGAGCCGGCGGTCAAGCCTGCTGCCGCCGCGACCCGCAGCGGCGTGGTCGGAGTGCTGGCCACGACCGGCACGTTGCAGAGCGCCAAATTTGCGGCATTGCTCGACCGTTTTGCGACCGATGTGCGAGTTATCACCCAGCCCTGTCCGGGCCTGGTTGAGCTGATTGAAAACGGCGACCTGCACAGCCCGGTCCTGCGTCAGCTGCTGGAACGCTATGTCCAGCCGCTGTTGGCCGCCGGATGTGACACGATTATTCTCGGCTGCACACATTATCCGTTTCTAAGGCCTATGCTCAGGCATATGCTTGCGGATGACATCAGCCTGATCGATACCGGCGCCGCAGTGGCACGTCAACTTAAACGCTTGCTGACTGCGCGCGAACTGTTGGCGGAAGGCCCCGCCCGCGCCGCGCAGTTCTGGACCAGCGCCGATCCTGAGCACTTTCAGCATGTCCTTGCGATGCTTTGGAATTCAAAAGGCAGTGTGAGAAGCTTTGAATTGTAAAAAAATGTGAAATAACATCTAAACGGGCTGAACTTCTACTTAAGCGCCGATTTCTATAGCTAGTCTGTTGATTGACCAAAAAAACCATACGAATTCAGTTCGGAAAAGGATGTTTCAAGTGAAGCGACTATTCTGCTTGGCCGCGATTGCGGCCGCGATGTTGGGGCACACTTACACCGCACAGGCGGCAGGTGTGGAATTTGGGGTTGGCGCAACCAGCGATTCGACCATGACCTATCGACTGGGTATGCAGTTCGATTGGGACAAGAGCTGGCTGCAAAGTGACGTCGGTCGCGTGACCGGTTACTGGAGCGGCGCCTACACCTATTGGGAAGGCGACAAGACCTCCAGCAACAACAGCCTGTCGTTCTCGCCAGTGTTCGTTTACGAATTTGCCGGTGAAAACGTCAAGCCGTATGTAGAAGCCGGTATTGGTGTGGCGTTCTTCTCCAACACCGAATACGAAGACAACAACATTGGCAGCTCTTTCCAGTTTGAAGACCGCATCGGTTTCGGCTTGCGTTTGAAAGGCGGACATGAAGTCGGGATCCGTGCGACGCACTATTCCAACGCCGGTCTGAGCAGTGACAACGATGGCGTAGAGAGCTACGCGTTGCACTACACAATGCCGCTGTAAGATATCTACGATCTGTAGGAGCAAGGCTCGCCCGCGATGGCGCTTGTACATTCAACATAGTTGTTAAATGGCAGGCACCCATCGCGAGCAGGTTAACTCCCACATTTTTATAGAGGTCGTTTTTCAGCGATACGCCGTGGTAATGCCCTGGCGCTCT
This sequence comes from Pseudomonas sp. TMB3-21, assembly GCF_054898145.1. NCBI lineage: Bacteria > Pseudomonadati > Pseudomonadota > Gammaproteobacteria > Pseudomonadales > Pseudomonadaceae > Pseudomonas > Pseudomonas sp. TMB3-21. The sequence goes on from NZ_CM142718.1 coordinate 2,609,478, forward strand.
TCGAGGCATTCAGGCGCGCCCATTTCGAACTCTCTGCAAATCAGCGGACGCTTCTCGTAGATCGTGCACATCATGCTGTCGCGATCCAGTGCGGCGCACCAGCCGTCGTCCAGACGCAACATTACTTCCCCACCCCAATCATCGGTATCGATGAATCGTTCGGGCACACCGGTGTCCGTGATCAGCATGACTTCGAGCTGACAACAGCAGGCTGCGCAGGTCGAGCACGTGACCGCGGACTCGACGATTTGCGTATGGGCAATGGTTTTCATGGGGCGCAGTGTAAGGCAAACGGCCGAGCGCAGGGTGAAGGCCTGACGGGCGTTCAGCTCAGCGAGCTTACAGTCGATCAAGGATCGGTGGGTGTTTGCGCACTATGCGTTTGCCAATCGCCAGTTGCGGTCGGTTGGTGATTTTTTCCAGAGGCCACAGCGCCGCCATAAACAAAGCAGGGAAGGCTATGTTCAATGGCCGATGCTTGAGTTCGGCGAAGATATGCCGCGCGGCTTTCCCGGCGGGCCACCGGAGGGATAACGGCGAATCGTCGGCTGTTGTTGCGGGCGTTGGAAACGACCCCGGACTGACGAAGGTAACCTCTATTTCGCTTGGCGCCAGTTCTATGCGCATCGACTCAAACAGATGCTGCAAGCCGGGTTTGGCCCTGCCGTGCGTTTCGGCGCGTGGCAGCGGCAGGGAGGTCACGGGACTGGCAATCCCTACCAGATGAGGCGCGGTACCTGCCCGCAACAATGGCAATGCAGCTTCAATGCAATAGCTGCAGGCGAGCAGATTGGTGCGCACGACATGCTCGACAATGGTAGCGTCAAACTGCTGGACGTCGACGTATTCGCAGGTGCCTGCATTGAGGATCACTGAATCCAGCGAGCCCCATTCGCGAGCGATCTGCTCGCCAATTTCTCGCACCGTCTGAGCACTCGTCAAATCGCCGGCCAACATCAGAACCTGCCTGGGATACCGTTGAGACAAGGTTTTCAGTGGCGCCACCAAGCGCGAGCTGACGGCCAGACTAACGCCTGTCTTGAGAATTTCCTCGGCCAGTGCGGCACCAATGCCGTTGCCTGCGCCGGTCAACCAATAACGACGTGGGGGTGTCAGACTCATCCTGCGCTCCTGTTCATACGCAAACCGCTCCTTTCGCTGCAGTGATTGGCAGCCGGGTCGTGCAAAAAACGTCTGCCCTCAATCGCGCTCCCCTCCGGCAGGCTGTCGCGAAGGCAGGTCCCTGAACGCCGCCAACGCCCGCGCACGGGATGTACTGAGGTTGACGATCGGCGAAGGGTAATCTGCCACGCCAAACAGACCTCCGAGATTTCCCGGGTTGTGCACGTCCTTTTTATTCAGTGCGGCCAGTTCCGGTAGCCACTGTTTGATGAACACGCCTTCGCTATCAAATTTTTCCGATTGGCTGAGCGGGTTGAAAATACGGAAGTATGGGGACGAATCAGTGCCGGTGGATGAACTCCATTGCCAGCCGCCGTTATTCGCCGCCAAGTCGCCATCAATCAAGTGGCGCATGAAAAACCGCTCACCTTCACGCCAGTCGATCAGCAGGTTCTTGGTCAGAAACATTGCCACGACCATGCGCAAGCGATTGTGCATCCACCCGGTATCGAGCAACTGGCGCATGGCGGCGTCGATGATTGGCAGGCCAGTGCGCGCTTCCTGCCAGGCAAGCAGGTCATCCGGGGCGTCGCGCCAGGTCAGCGCTTCGGTTTCCGGGCGGAATGCGCGGTGACGGGACACCCTCGGGTAGCCCACCAGAATATGTTTGTAAAACTCCCGCCAAAGCAGTTCATTGATCCAGGTGACCGCGCCGACCTTGCCGCTTTCAAACTCGCCCTGATTACTTTGCAACGCCGCATGCAGGCATTGGCGGGGCGAAACCACCCCGGCCGCAAGGTACGCCGACAACTGGCTGGTGCCGGGTTTGGCGGGGAAATCCCGTTCGTTTTTGTAGTAGTCGATCTGCGCGTCAGTGAAGGTGTCGAGGCGTCGACGCGCCTCGGATTCGCCTGCTGGCCAGAGAGCCTGCAGGTGATCACTCGGGGTGTCGAAGCCTTCGATCCGCGCAGGGACCTCGTCGCTGCGAATATTCAGCGGCGCCTGAGTGTCGGGCGCGGCCACCAGATACGGCAGTGATCGGTGCAGGCGTTCATAACAGGCCTTGCGGAACTGACTGAAGACCTGAAAGTAAGTGCCGGTTTTGGTCAGCACACTGCCCGGTTTAAACAACAGTTGATCCAGATAGCTGAAGAATTGCACATCGCCGGCGTTCAACGCCTCGGCCACTGCCGCATCACGGCGGGATTCATTGATGCCGTATTCTTCGTTGACGTGTACGGCCTCGATCTTCAGTTGCTGACACAGCTCCAGCAGGACGGCGGGCGCCTGCTCCCAGCGCGGCGCCTGGCGGATCAGCAAAGGAATATTCAGTTCGCCGAGCATCGGGCTCAACTCGGCGAGGTTGCGCAACCAGAAATCCACTTTGCATGGCGCGTCGTCGTGTTCTTGCCATTGCTGCGGGCTCAACAGGAACACCGCCACGCACGGCCCGCGAGCCGCAGCGGCAGAGAGGGCTGTGTTGTCGTTCAGGCGCAAGTCGCTGCGCAGCCAGATCAATTGCATGGAGAAGTCCGCAGAATTCATTGAAAAAGCGTCATCAGATCAACCCGCGCTCGACGAGCACTTGATGCGCTGATAGCGGATCTTGGGCGAGATACACAGCAGCTGTCTTGCACGTTTGTGCGGACAGCTCGGCGTGGTGGATGCACACCGTGGGCCCGGCAATCACTTTTGGGCAACTGACGCCATTGAATAGTTTCGTCAGATGCACAACGTTTAGCGCCTTGCTGGAGTACAGCAGGACACCTCGGGCTTTGAGGTGATCGACTGCCAGTGCGAGCTCGCCGGCGGGCAGCGGCCAGTCAAATACCTCTACCGGGCAATCAGCGCTGCTGATCAGCCATGCGGTGAGCCACAAATGCGGCTCGAGGGGCACATCCGATTGATTGATCAGAAGAAACGGCGCAGTGCGTAACTGACGGTTGTTGTGGTAGATACGCGCACCGAATTTGCTGCGCAGCCAGGAATAAAAAAATCCCCGCTCCATTTGCGCACCGAACTGGCCTTGCCAACGTTGCTCGAGGTCGTTGAGCAATGGCATCAGCAATTGTTGGCACAGGGTTCGTGGCGGATACAGTGCCATGGCCTGATTGACGGTATCGTCCAACAGGCGTTCGTTCAGTTGTGTGATGGCTTGCAGCAGTGTCTGGCGCAATAGCTGCCAATCATTCTCCACCGCTCCAGTGAACGCCTGTGGGGTGTCGAGCAGTTGTTTGACCTGGCTGACAGCGACCCCGCGATTGAGCCAGGTGAGAATGGTCAGAATGCGCTGCACGTGTTCGGCGCTGAACAGCCGATGGCCCTTGGGTGTACGTTGCGGCACGATCAAGCCGTAACGGCGTTCCCAGGCGCGCAACGTGACGGCGTTGACACCGGTCTGGCGCGACACTTCGCGGATGGGCAGCCAGCCTTCTTCAAGGGCTTTGCTGAAATCCGCGCCGAGGTCTTCGGCAGCGCTGGTATCGAGTGGGGTTTTCATCAAATCGCATTTCGCAGGCTGAGGTTTTCCGGGTGCGGTTGCAGGTAAACCTGTTGCGCGATGTACGGATCGGGATGTAGCCGAAAGTGGTGTTTGAGCAAAGTCAGCGGGACCACCAGCGGCACGATGCCTTGGCGATACTGACCGATCACATGCTGCATCTCCTGTTTGTCCTCGGCGCTGATCGCTTGTTTCAGATATCCGCTGATGTGTTGAAGGACATTCGTGTGAGTGCGCCGGGTCGCGCAGGTTTTCAATGCCGCCATCAACTCGCTGAAATATCGCGGGCCGAGCTCCTGGGGGTCGGTGTGCCCCATGTTGCCCAGCAAGTTGCCCAGAGTCTTGTAATGCAACGGGCTGTGCGCCATCAACAGGTATTTGTAGCGCGCGTGAAATTGCGTCAGGCCATGGCGGGTCAAGCCTTCCTGCAACACCTGCTGCCACGCGCTGTAGGCGAATACCCGAGTGAGGAAGTTTTCCCGCAGGACAGGGTCGTTGAGCCGGCCGTCTTCTTCTACCGGCAAATCCGGATGCTGCTCGCAGAACGCCTGGGCGTAGATGCCGCGTCCGCCCCCGTCCACTGGCGCACCGTTGGTGTGATAGACCTTGACCCTTTCGAGGCCGCAGGACGGTGACTTCTGCATGAAAATGTAGCCGCAGATATCGTCCAGTTCTGCAGCCATCTTTTGCCCGTACGCAGCCAGTGACTGGGTGACGTCGATGTCGGCGTGGACGGAGCCAATGGCGTGCGGATGATCGGGGTTGCCGACCAGACGAATCGGTTCGCGAGGAATGCCCAGGCCGATGGCCACTTCAGGGCAGACCGGGACGAAATCGAAATATTCAGTAAGGGTGCGACTGCACAACCGCGATTCCTTGTGCCCACCGTTAAAGCGCACTTCGGCACCCATCAGGCAGGCGCTGATCGCAATTTTAGGTTTCGCGGTGGTAGGGGGCATCGGATCACCTCGAATCAGATCTCTACAGATCTCAATATCTGTACAAGAATGCTTAATCATAGATTCAAAGGTGTACAAGTCAAATTATTTGTATAGGTTTTACGCTGTCAATTGTCGGCTCATCTCCAAACACATCCTCGTAGGAGCCGGCTTGCTGGCGATGAACGGAATGCGGTATCTCTGGCAAAAACGCGCTGTCTGCTTCGCCAGCAAGCTGGCTTCTACAAAAATTTAATTCCAGCCAAGGGTCCACGCGTCGCTGTTTTTCAGCGACCGCCAATCAAGTCGTTCACTGCGCTTGGTCAACACGGCCTGCAATTCCACGTCCACCACCGTGCCTTCCTCGTCGCGGAACAGCTCGGTTACCAGAAAGTGCTTTTCACGATTTTGCGGATGGGCTGCTGTCCACTTCGACAGCAGCAGTTTGTCTGGACTGATGCGGTTCATTGCAAATGTTCGTGCAGGCGGCGAGCGGCTTCCTGACCACTGAGCCAGGCGCCCTCGACGCGACCCGACGAGCACCAGTCGCCGCAGGCATACAGACCCAGATCGGCGTCGGCCAGGGTGCCCCATTCGTGGCTGGTGGCGGGACGTGCGTAAAGCCAGCGATGGGCGAGGCTGAAGGTCGGTGCGGGCATGGCGTCGTGCAGCAGTTCGGCGAAGGCACCGTGCAATTGCTCGATCACCGCTTCCCTGGACAGGTCGATATGCTGGCGGCTCCAGGCGCTGCTGGCATGCAATACCCAAGTATCCAGCGTCGTGTCGCGTCCGGGCTTGCTGCGGTTGCGAGCCAGCCAGTCGAGCGGACTGTCCTGCACGAAGCAACCTTCCATGGGTGTCTCAAGTGGTGTCTCAAAAGCCAGCGCGACGGCCCAGGTAGGGTCCATTTTCACCCCGGCAGCAGCGCCGGCGAGTTTTGGCGCGCTGGCCAGCAAGGCAGTGGCTTGCGGTGCCGGCGTCGCAATGACGACATGACTGAACGGCCCGTGAGTGAAACCTTCGGCATCCTGCAGATGCCAATAATTTTCACCGCGATAGACCTCGGTGATCCGGCAGGCGAATTGCACTTCGAGATTACCCAGCAGGCCCCGAGTGATTGCACTCATGCGCGGCGTTCCGACCCAGCGAGTCTGCTCGTCCGGCGACAGGCTCAGTTGACCGCCGTGGAAGGTGTACAGCTGCGGCGTCCATTCGGCAACCCAGCCCTCGGACTGCCAGCGCGTAACTTCCGTGACAAAACGCCGGTCACGTGCAGTGAAATATTGTGCCCCCATGTCCAGCGCACCCGCATCGCTGCGCTTGCTCGACATGCGACCGCCGCTGCCACGGCTTTTATCGAAAAGTTGAACGACATGCCCGGCGTCCGTTAGCGCCTGGGCGGCGGAAAGCCCGGCGATGCCGGTGCCAATGATTGCGATAGGTACAGTCATAGGGGCCTCGTTTACCTTTCTGTACAGACTACGCCGTGGATGAAACCTGTACAATATTGTTTTTTGGTATAACTTTTAGCGTTCTCGTTCTGACAGCTTGGCCTATGGTTAATCACAGAGCCTGCCCGATACCAAAGATCCCTGCTTATAAAAATAGACTAGTGATCACGGTAAAACGCCACGCGAGGAAGAAGTCATGCACATATTGCTGACCGGCGGTACTGGTTTGATAGGACGTCAGCTTTGCAAACACTGGCTGAGTCAGGGCCATCGGTTGACGGTTCTCAGCCGTTCACCGGAAAAAGTCGCGGCCATTTGCGGTGCCGGGGTGCGCGGTATTGCGCTGTTTGAAGACATGGGTCAGGACACGCTGGACGCCATCGTCAATCTGGCCGGCGCACCTATAGCCGACCGTCCCTGGACAACCCGGCGCAAAGCCTTGCTCTGGAGCAGTCGCATCACACTGACCGAGACGATGCTGGCCTGGCTCGAACGTCGTGCGCAGAAACCCCAGGTGCTGATCTCGGGTTCGGCGATAGGCTGGTATGGCGATGGCGGCGAGCGTGAGTTGAGCGAAGAATCGCCGCCGGTGATCGATGATTTCGCCAGTCAGCTGTGCATTGCCTGGGAAGAAACCGCGCAACGCGCCGAAGCCATGGGCATTCGCGTGGTACTGGTGCGCACCGGGCTGGTGCTGTCGGCCGACGGCGGCTTTTTGTCGAGGCTGTTGCTGCCGTTCAAACTGGGCATGGGCGGGCCGTTGGGCAATGGTCGGCAGTGGATGCCGTGGATTCATATCAAGGATCAAATCGCCCTGATTGATTTTCTGCTGCAACGAAATGCCGCCAGCGGTCCTTATAATGCTTGCGCGCCAAACCCGGTGCGCAATCGCGATTTCGCCAAGACGCTTGGCAGTGTGCTGCACCGCCCGACGTTCATGCCGATGCCGACCCTGGCACTGAAAGTGTTACTGGGCGAGATGTCGTTGCTGCTGCTCGGCGGCCAGAAGGCCATGCCGGCACGCTTGCTGGAAGCGGGATTCACTTTCCAGTTCACCGAATTGCGCGCGGCCCTGGACGACTTGTCCAGCCGCCTTTGAAATAGGACGTTGCATGACTGATCACGCATTGCTTCTGGTTAACCTGGGCTCGCCTGCCTCCACGTCGGTGGCGGACGTGCGAAGTTACCTCAATCAATTTCTGATGGACCCGTATGTGATCGACTTGCCGTGGCCGGTGCGCCGCTTGCTGGTGTCGCTGATCCTGATCAAGCGCCCGCAGCAGTCAGCCCATGCCTACGAGTCGATCTGGTGGGAGGAGGGCTCGCCGCTGGTGGTGCTCAGCCGTCGCTTGCAGCAGGCGATGACGTCGCAGTGGACTCACGGGCCGGTGGAGTTGGCGATGCGCTACGGCGAGCCGTCGATTGAAACGAAGTTGCTGCAACTGGTTGCACAGGGCCACAAGAGAATCACCCTTGCGCCGCTGTATCCGCAGTTTGCCGACAGCACCGTGACCACAGTGATCGAAGAAGCGCGGCGGGTGGTGCGCGAGAAAAATCTCGATGTGCAGTTCTCGATTCTTCAGCCGTTTTACGATCAGCCGGAATACCTTGATGCACTGGTGGCCAGTGCGAGACCGCATTTGCAGCAGGATTACGATCATTTGCTCTTGAGCTTTCACGGCCTGCCAGAGCGGCACCTGACCAAGCTCGACCCGACGGGTCAGCACTGCTTCAAAGACCAGGATTGCTGCAAGAACGCTCCGCCGCAGGTGCTCGCCACCTGTTACCGCGCGCAGTGCCTGCGCACCGCGTCGGAGTTCGCCAAGCGCATGGGCTTGCCGGACGATAAATGGTCGGTGTCGTTTCAGTCACGTTTGGGGCGGGCGAAGTGGATCGAACCTTACACCGAAGCGCGCCTTGATGAACTGGCGGGGATGGGTGTGAGAAAAGTCCTGGTGATGTGCCCGGCGTTTGTGGCCGATTGCATCGAGACGCTGGAAGAAATTGGCGATCGCGGCAAAGAGCAGTTTGTTGAAGCAGGGGGCGAGGAATTGCTGCTTATACCGTGCCTGAACGATGACCCGCAGTGGGCAAAGGCGCTGAGCACATTGTGCGAAAGGGCGCCGTTGGCGCTGTAAAAGTATCGCGAGCAGGCTCACTCCTACACTGGCTTTCGGTGTGCACACCAAAGGTCAATGTAGGAGTGAGCCTGCTCGCGAAGCTATCTGGCAGATTGCGAATTGCCAAAGGGATTACAACAACGGGTCCTCCGGCTTCTTATGCTTCCAGCCATCATTGCCCGGCAACAAAAGATTCAGCGCAATCGCCGTCACCGCGCACAACGCGATGCCTTTCAGGCCCCAGTCGTCCGGGCCCGTGCCCGTGCCGACCAGCACACCGCCAATACCGAAAACCAGTGTCACCGAGACAATCACCAGGTTGCGCGCTTCGCCCAGATCGATCTTGTGGCGGATCAGCGTGTTCATGCCCACCGCTGCAATCGAGCCGAACAGCAGGCACAGAATCCCGCCCATCACCGGCACCGGGATGCTCTGCAGCAATGCGCCGAATTTGCCGACGAACGCCAGGCTGATAGCGAAAATCGCCGCCCAGGTCATGATCTTCGGGTTGTAGTTCTTGGTCAGCATCACCGCGCCGGTGACTTCGGCGTATGTGGTGTTCGGCGGACCGCCAAACAGACCGGCAGCGGTGGTGGCGACACCGTCACCGAGCAGGGTGCGATGCAGGCCTGGCTTCTTCAGGTAATCGCGACCGGTCACGCTGCCGACAGCGATCACTCCGCCGATGTGCTCGATCGCTGGCGCCAGGGCCACTGGCACGATGAACAGAATCGCCTGCCAGTTGAATTCCGGCGCGGTGAATGCCGGAATCGCGAACCACGGTGCAGCAGCGATCTTCGCGGTATCGACGACGCCGAAGTAGAAGGCCATCCCAAACCCTACGAGTACGCCGGAGATAATCGGCACCAGACGGAAAATCCCTTTGCCGAACACCGCGACGATCAGCGTGGTCAGCAGCGCTGGCATCGAGATCAGCATGGCTGTCTGGTAAGGAATCAGCTCGGTACCGTCGCCCGCCTTACCCATCGCCATGTTCGCGGCAATCGGCGCCATGGCCAGGCCGATCGAGATGATCACCGGCCCAATCACCACGGGTGGCAGCAGGCGGTCGATGAAACCGGTGCCTTTAACTTTCACGGCCAGACCGAGGAATGTGTAGACGAAACCGGCAGCCATCACACCGCCCATGGTCGCGGCGAGGCCGAACTGGCCCTTGGCGAGAATGATCGGGGTGATAAAGGCAAAGCTCGACGCCAGAAACACCGGCACCTGACGGCCGGTGATGATCTGGAACAGAATCGTTCCCAGACCTGCAGTAAACAGCGCCACGTTGGGGTCGAGGCCGGTAATCAGCGGCATCAACACCAGGGCGCCGAACGCCACGAACAGCATCTGGGCGCCGGACAGCACCGTACGCCAGAGCGGATCGTTGAACTCATCCTGCATGCTCAAGCGTCCTTCTGCTTGGTGCCGAAGATCTTGTCACCGGCGTCGCCCAGGCCTGGAATGATGTAACCGTGTTCGTTGAGGCGTTCATCGATGGAGGCCGTGTAGATGGTCACGTCCGGGTGCGCCTTCGCTACAGCCGCGATGCCTTCCGGCGCAGCGACCAGGACCATCGCGCGGATGTCGCGGCAACCGGCCTTTTTCAGCAGGTCGATGGTGGCGACCATGGAACTGCCAGTGGCGAGCATCGGGTCTATGATCATCGCCAGACGTTCGTTGATTTCCGGGACCAGTTTTTCCAGATAGGTGTGGGCCTGCAGGGTTTCTTCGTTGCGGGCCACGCCGACGGCGCTGACTTTGGCGCCCGGGATCAGGCTGAGTACGCCTTCGAGCATGCCGATACCGGCACGCAGAATCGGCACCACGGTAATTTTCTTGCCGGCGATTTTCTCGACCGACACAGTGCCGCACCAGCCTTCGATGTCGTAGGCTTCCAGCGGCAAGTCTTTGGTGGCTTCGTAGGTGAGCAGAGCTCCGACTTCCTGAGCGAGCTCGCGGAAATTCTTGGTGCTGATGTCTGCACGGCGCATCAGGCCGAGTTTATGGCGGATCAGCGGGTGGCGGATCTCGAGGATGGGCATGGGAAAGGCTCCGGCGGCGGGCAAAAAAACCGGCCTAGATTAATCTATCCGAGGGTGTTGTCCTATAGACACAGAGTACGTTAGTCCACAAACCCTTGATCTGACCGCGCGGGATGCGTACCTTTGCCCGCTTTTCCTGATTCCTCAACCCCGGAGAGCGCCATGTCCGCTGATCTCGAGCATATCCGTCAAGTCATGCGAGAGGCTGACTGCCTGTACACCGAAGCTGAAGTCGAGGCGGCCATCGCCCGCGTCGGTGCGCACATCAACGAACAACTGGCTGACAGCAATCCGGTGGTTTTCTGTGTGATGAACGGCGGGCTGATTTTCGCTGGCAAGCTGCTGACTCATCTGCACTTCCCGCTGGAAGCGTCTTATCTGCACGCGACCCGTTACCGTAACGAAACCAGCGGCGGCGACCTGTTCTGGAAAGCCAAGCCGGAAGTTTCGTTCATTGATCGCGACGTGCTGATCATTGACGACATCCTCGACGAAGGCCACACCCTGGGCGCGATCATCGACTTCTGCAAACACGCCGGTGCGCGCAAAGTGCACACCGCCGTGCTGATCGACAAGGATCACGAGCGCAAGGCGCGTCCGGACCTCAAGGCCGATTTCGTCGGGTTGCCGTGCATCGACCGCTACATCTTCGGATATGGCATGGATTACAAAGGCTACTGGCGTAACGCCAACGGCATTTTCGCCGTTAAAGGAATGTAAGAAATGACCGTGCCGAGCTTTCTTGATCAAACCCTGTTCAGCGAATTGGCCGAGAAAGCGACGGCCAGTCCTCGTGGGCGTCAGCATCACAATTTCCATCAGATGGACGATGCCTGTCATCGCATGGCGGTAGGGCTGCAACCCAGCACCTATATTCCGCCGCACCGCCATTTGGGGGAGCACAAGGCCGAGACGTTGCTGGTGGTCAAAGGGCGACTGGGCTTGTTGATTTTCGACGAGTCCGGTGCGGTGGTTAAACAGCAGATCCTGCAGGCTGGCGGCGAGTGCATTGGCGTTGACCTGCCAACGGGTGTGTTCCACGGCCTGGTGGTGCTGGAGGCTGACACCGTGATGTTCGAATGCAAGGCCGGGCCTTACCGACCGGTGGGTGATGGCGAACTCGCTGACTGGGCGCCGCGGGAAGGCCAGCCGGGCGTTGCCGAGTACCAAGCCTGGATGCGTGCTCAGTTCGATTAAAATCACCCCTGTAGGAGCGAGCCTGCTCGCGATGAACGTCCAGCTGCCGCTTGCATCCAGACAGCTCGCGTCATCGTTGAAGTCCATCGCGAGCAGGCTCGCTCCCACATTGATTCATGCCTGCCCGTGATAAAGTGCTCGGCCCCGCCCCCCGGAGCCTTTCATGCGTTTCTTGATCCGCAGCTGCGCCGCCTTGTTGCTCACCCTCAGTCTGCCCCTGGCCGCCGCGCCTGCGCCGATGCACGCGCAGTTCCTGCCGCCGGATGACCAGACCCTTCGCGATGCCGACCCCGAGCAGCAACAGCTGCTGCAGGTCACCGAATATTCGGTGGTGGTCGGCAGTCAGCGCCAGTCCAATCAACAGCCCATCCCGGTTACGTCGCCGATGCTGATTCGCCTCAAGGGCAAATCCCTGAACAAAGGCGCAACCATCAATCAGGTCGTGATCAATTTCGATGGCGAAAGCAAAAGCCTGAAAAAGCCGGTTTATGACGACAAGAGCAAAACCCTGACGTTGAACTACCCGATGGCACAATACCGCGTGGTCATGGATTTGTTGCGCAACGGCACGGTGTACTGCCAGTTCCTCAGCTACGCCAACGGCCACATCTGGGCTGATCTGCACACGGGTGCGGTTCGTTCGCGTTGAGCCCGGCGGCTAGTGAAGGGTAAACTGCCCGCCCCGTGAAATGTCTGCGAGCTGGAGTCGGCAATGCGTAAAGATAAGAAGCAAGTGATTGGTGACGAGATCGGCGATGAGCAGATCAAATTGTTCCTCGATTTCGAGCCGGTCGATGCCACTTCACCGTCGCTGCACAAACTGATCAAGGCGTACCGTGGCCTGCGTATCGATGATTTCGAGCGGTTTCTGACGTTCTTTGTTGCCGGCGGTTTTGATCTGGATGGCAAGGATGAGCACGGCAATGATTTCGTGGCCTTGATCAAGGATCAGCGCAATGCGGCCGAGTACATCGAGCTGATTGCCAAGGCTCGCGGTTAAGGTCAGGCGCACCGTTCTTTGTGGCGAGGGAGCTTGCTCCCGCTTGAGTGCGTAGCGCTCACAAAATCTGCGTCGTTTGCCGCATTTTGGGGCCGCTTCGCAGCCCACCGGGAGAAAGCTCCCTCGCCACAAGAGTTGTTGCAGCACCTATAAAAAAACGCCCCGATCTCGATGAGAGCGGGGCGTTTTTTATGGGGCTCAATCAAGCGAAACTTGGGGTTTCGCTGCTTTCTTCAACCAGTTCCAGGGCGATGTTGTTCTGCGTGTTGATCTTGCGATACAGCGCAGCATCGGCTTCCAGGACTTTTTCCCGCGCCGGGAAGATTTCCGCCAGCTTGGTTGCCCATTCGCCGGACGTCTTGGCCGGGAAGCATTTTTCGATCAGCTCCAGCATGATCGAAACCGTTACCGAGGCACCCGGAGAAGCGCCGAGCAGCGCGGCCAGCGTACCGTCCTTCGCCGCCACCAGCTCGGTACCGAACTGCAGAATGCCACCTTTTTTCGGGTCTTTCTTGATGATCTGCACCCGTTGGCCGGCCACTTCAAGGCGCCAGTCTTCGGCTTTCGCCTCCGGGTAAAAACGGCGCAGGGAATCGAGGCGTTGCTCCATCGACTGCATCACCTCGCTGACCAGGTATTTGGTCAGGTCCATGTTGTTTTTCGCCACGGCCAGCATCGGACCGATGTTACCGGCGCGAACCGACATCGGCAGGTCCATGAACGAACCGTGCTTGAGAAACTTGGTGGTGAAACCGGCGTAAGGTCCAAACAGCAGCGACTTCTTGCCATCCACCACACGGGTGTCGAGGTGCGGCACCGACATGGGCGGCGAACCGACCGCTGCCTGGCTGTACACCTTGGCCTGGTGATGTTTGACCACGTCCGGGTTGTCGCAACGCAGCCACTGGCCGCTGATCGGGAAACCGCCGAAGCCTTTGCTTTCTTCGATGCCTGACGCCTGCAACAACGGCAGTGCCGCACCGCCTGCGCCGAGGAATACGAATTTGGCGTCGACCTCACGGCTGTTGCCGCTGTTGACGTCCTTGATGCTGACGGTCCAGCCGCTGCCGTTACGCTTAAGGCCGGTCACGCGCTTGCAGTACTTGACCTGGGCATCGGGTGCGCTGGTCAGGTGCTTGAGCAATTGGTTGGTCAGGGCGCCGAAGTTGACGTCGGTGCCGTTGATCACGCGGGTGGCTGCCAGCACTTCGTCAGCCGGACGGCCCGGCATCATCAGCGGCATCCACTCGGCCATCTTCGCCTTGTCTTCGGTGTATTCCATGTCGGCAAAGGCGTGGTGCTTGCTCAGCACGTCGAAGCGTTTCTTGAGGAAGGAAACGCCGCCGTCGCCCTGCACGAAGCTCAGGTGCGGCACCGGGCTGATGAAGGTTTTGCACGAGCCGAAGGTGCCTTTTTTGGTCAGGTACGACCAGAACTGCTTCGACACTTCAAACTGGGTGTTGATGTGCACGGCTTTCTTGATGTCGACGGTGCCGTCGGCGGCCTGCGGCGTGTAATTGAGCTCACACAGCCCGGCGTGGCCAGTACCGGCGTTGTTCCACGGATTGGAACTCTCGGCAGCACCGGAATCCATCAGCTCGACGACTTCCAGCTTGATCGCGGGGTCGAGCTCTTTGAGCAGTACCGCCAGGGTGGCACTCATGATGCCGGCCCCAACAAGTACTACGTCGACTGCTTCGTTATGCGCCATTTAACGCGTCTCCAAAATCTGCAGCACCAAATTGTCGGCATGGCTGCCAGGCGGTTCGGGGCATGTCAGTGAAGCCCCAGGTCGCCGTGGCGGTGATGCCATGTCCGAATCTTCGCAATTCATCGCAACTTCGACGGACGCTACCGGCCGGGTCAATGAGGTCTATGAACTCATTTCAACGCGCGGCTGGCAATTCGACTTATGGTCGAGTCATCCGTTTGTGCAACCAAATCCGTCGCGGACAGGCTTCAGGCTCCGGTGTTCGAGGAGTACTCGGTCCTGTGTCGTTGGGCTGTTTCAGACGCTAATGGTGCATGTTCAGACGCAAAACTATTCATTTGCTCGCCACACTCTTGTGAAGTTGTGAAAACCCGTTTTTTTCACGCTCTTTTGAAGACGTGAACCTCAAAAAGGGCTGTCCAGGCCTGGCACTGTGCCCGAGTGAGTCGCCGACATGGATGTCATGACAGGCAAAAACGGGCAAACAAGCTCAGTGACCGAGCGGAATGACAGCTCTGCAGATTCGCGAAAAGTGGAGGTTTTGCCAGAGGAACAGCAAGCGCGCCAGCTTCACTCGATCTGTGTGGGCGGCTCTCTGTGGGCGGTACAAGGTGCCAATGCAAGCGCATTGGCGATGTCGCGAGGCCCGATCAGGAGACGTCCTTATAATCGGGGGGAGATTGTAGCGAAGAAACGTGGGGAAATGGACGTGTTTAATGACTTTTATTAAGCGTCTGGTCAGGTGGTCAACAGATGTTGCACGCGTGAGCGTGGACGACGCGGGCTGACGCGTGCGCTGGGCGGCAACGCCTGGTGCAGCCAGTTGAGACGGATTTCTTCGATTTCGACCCAGCCATCGCCCATCGGCTGGAGGCTGCACTGCTTGAAAGCCTGGCAGTGACCGTTGCGGTCGAGCAGGGCGAAGCAGCGGTGCAACGGGCGTGGCGCGAACAGCGAGATGAGATAGCGCATGACGAAATACCGTGTGAGGGTGATTGCTGTGAAGAGTGCCAGCGACGCGTGACGCAGCCATGTATGAGCGATGACATCTGTGTGACAGGAACCGCTACCCGCCGGCTTTGTCAGAGTTTTCAGCAATCGTTGCGAGACGCTAGGTCGCGACGATGGCGCACCGCTATACTGCCGGCCTGTTAGTGCCTGATTCTGGAGAGATGAGCATGTTGCAACGCCTGTTGTTCGGTTTGATCACTGTGACCGGTTTGACCCTGGCCGGCTGCGCCCACAGCCCGCAACAACTGAATCCCGAGCCGAAGCTGAACGCTCAACTCGCGCCGGTCGGCCGCGGTCAGCCGGTGGTGGTGAGAGTGGTGGACGGTCGTCCTTCGCCAACCCTGGGCACCCGGGGTGGCATGTACCCGGAAACCAGCGCGATCACGGTGCAGGGCGCGCAGATCCTGCCGAAACTGCAAGCGCAAGCCGAAGCAGCCGTACGCCTGTTGGGCTTCACGCCAACCTCGAACGCGATGAACGCGCCGCAATTGACCGTGACCCTCGCCGAGCTGAAGTATCAGTCGCCGAAAGAAGGCATGTACGTGACTGAAGCGACCATCGGCGCGACGTTCCGCTCCGATGTGCAAAACGCCAATCGCCGTTACAGCGGCCGTTACGGCGCTTCGCTGGACCAGCGTTTCGGTATGGCGCCTAACCAGGAAACCAACACCAAGCTGGTGAGTGATGTCTTGAGCGACGCGCTGACTCGCCTGTTCAAGGACCCGACGGTAGGTCAGGTTCTCGCCGAATGATCGTACGCTGAAATCAAAAAGCCCGGTGCCAGTGATGGCTCCGGGCTTTTTTGTGCCTGCTCGTTTTGGCAGGCTTTTGTGGGAGTGAGCTTGCTCGCGATGGCGGCGCGTCGGACGACTTCAATAGTGAATGTCGAGCCGTCATCGCGAGCATGCTCGCTCCCACAGGGATACGGTTTCAGGCGGCCTGCGAGTAGAAATCGAGAACACTGACCCCAGTCAGCAAATCCATCTCCGGCAAATCCGCATGCTGGTGCCCGCCCAGTGCGCAGTAGACCAGCCAATTGCGATCCTGAACGTTGAAAGCGAGGCTGCCGACCAACGCCTGTTGTTCGTCATTTTGTGCGATGAGGTAGAGGCGGTCCTGATTTTCGGCGTGCAGCATGGTGATGTCCGTGTCGTTTTCGAGGGGCGCCAGACTGGCTTATTCAGATGACGGTGCCGTGACACAGAGCAACACTCTGTCGGATGTTTCGCTGTTTTTTGTCAGAAATGAACGGCACGCGGGCAGGCTTTCGGTAGAATCCGCCCTGCGGTCGCCGGTCGGGCGACCTTGCCCAGGGTTTGCCGAGGTTTGAGATGTCGCTGCATTTGATCACGCTGTTTACTGCCCATCCCGCCAAATTGATCAACCTGCTCGCCCTGTTTCTGGCGTTTCCCGGCAGTTGGCTGCTGCATGCCACACGTCAACGTGAGCAGCGCGCACTGGCCAGCCTTCAGGCTCAGCGTCAGAGTCGGCCCAGTGAAGAGCCTGCGCTGGATTGGGCGACCCTGCGCATGAACCGGTTTTTTTACCGCTTCGGCTTTGCCTGCCTGGGCGTGGCGCTGCTGGTGTCGTGGATCAGCACCCGGGTTTGAATCCCGCTTTAAGCAAAAGGATTGTCCGAACGCAGCACGCGCCTGCGGCACCTCCTTAGGCGCACACAAGTCCCCTCGCCACAGGGGATGTGGTGCAGACAGACAAAAACGGCGCCTCGAAGGCGCCGTTGTCGTATCCAGCAAAACCTACAGCGCCAGTCCCGCCTTCACCCGATACTGATTGCGCACCGGCGTCGCATACTGCTGCACCATGAACGGACGGTGTTCCGACGGACATTCAGCCAGGCGACGCTGCCATTCTTCCTGCGCCTTGGCCAGTTCATCCGACTCGAACACCTCGGCGGCCAGTGGCACCAGCAGCTGCGGGTCGGCATCTTTCCACTGCGCGTAAGCCAGGTAATGCACCGGGAACAGGCGATATCCACCGAGGATCTGCTTGTCCATCTCGATTGCCAACAACTTGGTGTCTTCAAACAGTTCGGTGATCGGCGCGGCGAAATTCACATGCACACGACCCTTGTAGCCGGTGATGCCCTTGGCGATGCTCACATCATCCTCGCCTGGCACTTTGGTGTAAGTGCCGGTGGTGGCGCGGATGTACAACTCGCGCGCTTTGGCCTGATCGCACGGGTCGTATTCATAGCTGATCGACACCGGGGTTACGTTCAGCGAGCGAATGACTTCACCGAACGGCTCGTCCTTGCGGCTCATGTGGAACATCTTCAGGATCGCCGACTCGGTGCGGTCGTCGCCATCCTTGGCCCGGCCTTCTGCCTGGGCAATCCAGATCGAAGCGCAGTCGTTGCGAATCGAGTGGTTGATGTACGCCGACAGCAGCTGATATGCCGCCATTTTCTCGCGTCGACCACTGATGGAGCGGTGCACGATGAAGCTCTTGTTCAGACGCATCAGGTCGCTGACGAAGGGCTTCTGCAACAGGTTGTCACCAATCGCGATACGCGGCGTCGGTAAACCGGCGTGATACACGGCATAGTTGACGAAGGCCGGGTCCATGACGATGTCGCGGTGGTTGGCGATGAACAGGTAGGCACTGCCGGATTTGAACTGCTCGACGCCGGTATAGGTAACGCCGTCGGTGGCGCGTTCGATGGTGTGGTCGACGTAATATTCGACCTTGTCCTGCAAAGTCGCCACCGAAGTGATGCCGGCAAACTCACGGCGCAGCTTATGGGCTATAAGGGGTTTGAGCATCCAGCCGAAGGCACCGGCATAACGCGGGAAGCGGAAGTGAATGAGGATGTCTAGAAATGCCTTGTCGCCGAGCAGCCGGTTCAGTACCGCTGGGACTTCGCTGTCGTCGTAAGGTCGGATGGCATCGAATTCGCCCATCATGCTCTCTTGTTAGAAACGGCTAGGGTAAGTAAAGGTTTTTGATCGAAAACCAACAGGGCACGGTCTGAAAAGTGGGCCAGACAAAAATAGCCCTGCAAATAGACCGGCGATTATACGCACAAGTCACCTGGGAGACCGCGATGCTGGAAACTGCGCAGTATGATTGTCCGTATTGTGGTGAAGGGGTCGAGACGTCCGTCGACCTGTCGGGGGGGGATCAGACCTATATCGAAGACTGCCAGGTGTGCTGTCGGCCGATAACGTTTGTGCTGCAGGTGCACGGCGAGGAATGGCATCTCGAAGTGTTCAGCGAAAACGAGTAAGGGGCGGCCATGCAGCGAATCTACGAACCGGAAAACCTGATGGAAGGCGAGCTGCTGCAAGGGATGCTCGCCAGTGAGGGCATCGAGGCGCATCTGGCCGGGCGTGATCTGGTCGGTGGCGGTGGCGAGCTGCCGATATTCGGCCTGTTGGGCTTGTCGGTCGAAAACGACCAGGCTGACTACGCCCGCGAACTGATCGCTGCGTACAATGCGGCGCTGCCGCTGCCCGGGGAAGAACCGGACAGCTTTCCCGGCACGCTGGTCTGTTAGGCTGACGTTCGTTTTATCAAGAGTCGTGTTGCCCCATGTGTGGACGTTATGCCTTGTTTCGCTGGAACCCCGCCTTCGCGGCCCTGCCTGGCTTCCCTGCCGATCAGCAGGCCCAGTGGAACATTTCTCCCAACGATTCGGTGTTGATGCTGCGAGCCGGTGCTGACGGCCCACGCGAGTTGGCCCGCGCCCGTTGGGGTTTAACGCCGCCATGGCTGACCGATTTGTCGCGCACCCCGGCCCATGCCCGCGCTGAAACCGTTGCCGAGCAGCCGATGTTTCGTCAGGCATTGCGCGAGCGGCGCTGCCTGCTGCCGGCCAATGGTTTTTACGAATGGCGCGGCACTGCGCGCAAACGCCCTTACTGGCTGACGCCGGGGGAGGGTTCGACGTTGTTTTTTGCCGCCATCTGGGAAGCCTATCCAGTACAGGAGCAGGTGTGGCTGAGCACGGCGGTGATTACCCAGCCGGCATCAAATCAACGGCGCCCGCTGATTCTTGATGAGGTCGGGCAGCAAGCGTGGCTTGATCCGCAAACACCGCTACATACCTTGCAGGCGTTGCTGTTTGGTGAACCCGCTGCGTTGCGCGAGCGGGTGTTGGCGAATCTGGTGAATGATCCGAAGCTCAATGGGCCGGAGTGTCTGACTCCGGGTTGATTCGTGCCTGTGAAACCTGAAAATTTTTCCCTGAGGCGAGGGGAGCTTTTCCTCAAATGAAAGTCTGTATATCAGTTGTATCTGGCGCCGATATCATTCCGCGCCTAGGATACCCGGCAGGTTTCCACGGAGTTTTTTGATGAAGAAGCGATTGGTTTTGTGTGCACTGAGCGCAAGTCTGCTGCTCGCCGGCTGTCAGTCGGTCAACACCACCAGCGGCGGCGCCGTTGGCGTTGAACGCAAACAGTACATGTTCAGCATGTTGTCCACGGACGAGGTCAATCAGATGTACGCTCAGTCTTATCAGAAGACTGTGGGCGAGGCGACCAGCAAGGGCGTGTTGGACAAGACCAGCACTGAAGCCAAGCGCGTACAGGCCATCTCCAATCGACTGATTGCCCAGGCGCCGATTTTCCGTCCTGACTCTGCTCAGTGGAAATGGGAAGTTAATCTGATCAAGAGTGACGAGCTCAACGCCAACTGCGGCCCTGGCGGCAAGATCATTTTCTATACCGGCCTGATCGACAGCCTGAAACTGACAGATGATGAGATCGCGGCCATTCTCGGCCACGAAATCGCCCACGCCCTGCGCGAGCACGGTCGCGAAGCGATGTCCAAAGCTTACGGAATTGAAATGGCCAAGCAGGGCGCCGGTGCCTTGTTCGGCCTGGGTCAGAGCAGCCTGGCGCTGGCCGACACCGTGGCCAACTACGGCATGACCTTGCCGAACAGCCGCTCCAACGAAAACGAAGCCGACCTGATCGGCCTTGAACTGGCCGCACGCGCCGGTTACAACCCGAACGCGGCGATCACCCTGTGGAACAAGATGGCCAAGGCCTCGGAAGGTTCGCCGCCTGAGTTCATGAGCACTCACCCGGCATCGAGCAGTCGTATTGCCTCGCTGCAGGCAGCGATTCCGAAAGTGATGCCGTTGTACGAGAAGGCGCCGAAGTCCTGATGTTCATAGGGCGAGGCTGCTGACGCTTTCGCGAGCAGGCTCGCTCCCACAGTTTTTGTGCCGTACCCATCATGAGCCCGGTCGAGAAGCTGTGAGGGCGAGCCTGCTCGCGAATAACGATGACACGGCTTACCGGCCTAGCGCTTCAAACCCAACCACTGCTCTGCATCGCTTTGTACACCGCGACAATCGCCAGAATCAGGAATGCCGAGGCGGCCAGTCGACGGATCAGCGTCAATGGCAATTTTTCTGCCGCAAAATTACCCGCCAGTACCACCGGCACGTTGGCAATCAACATGCCGACCGTCGTGCCGATAATAACCAGCCAAAGATCCGGATATTGCGCGGCGAGCATCACTGTCGCGATCTGTGTCTTGTCGCCAATTTCAGCAAAAAAGAACGCAATGAGCGTGGTCAGAAACGGCCCGAACTTGCGCGCGGTGCTGGCTTCGTCGTCATCCATCTTGTCTGGCACCAAGGTCCATAGCGCCGTCGCGGCGAAGCTGATCGCCAGAATCCAATGCAGCATCACGCTCGAGAAGAACCCACCGACCCAGGCGCCTACCGCACCGGCAGCCGCATGGTTGGCCAGGGTCGCGGCGACGATGCCGGCGATGATAGGCCAAGGCTTGCGAAAGCGGGCAGCGAGAATGAGCGCGAGCAGTTGCGTCTTGTCGCCGATTTCGGCCAAGGCAACGACAGCGGTGGGAACGAGTAGAGAATCCAGCATCAGGGTTTTCCTAAGGGGCGGGTCGACACGGCTATGACACGTACGACCTCCCCGCCCCGGGTAAGGTGTTCGTGTCATAGGTCTTGTCAAACCCTGCGAACCGTCTGATGCGGACGCTGGGGTCGCATACGCCATGGTCTGTTGACCAAGTATGTTGACGTATGCCGGACGAGCATGGCGCTCGTGGGAGACTACTCCCCTAGGACGGAGCGGATTCTGCCTAGGCGAATCCTGTTAGGCAAGCACTTATTTTTCAGCCGCGTTTGGCACGGTAGATCCGAAATCCCTGACCTTCGGCCTTGATTGCGCAGATGCCCAAGTGCTCTTCAATCAGCGGTTGATACTTTAGGAAACTGTTCGCAACCAAGCGAAGTTCGCCACCGTTTTTCAGATGTTTAGCAGCTTTTCGCAGCAAGTTCTCGGTGGCAAAATAATCGGTATGAACGCCCACATGGAAAGGCGGGTTGCTCAAAATCGCACTCAAACCCATTGGCGCTGCGTCGATTCCGTCACCGGTAATCACGTCCGCTTCCAGTCCATTGGCGGCCAGTGTCAGGCGGCTGCTGGCGGCCGCGAACGCATCTACGTCGAGCAGTGTCACCTGGTTATGCGGGTAGCGCCGTTTAACCGCCGCACCCAAAACCCCTGCGCCACAACCGAAGTCCAGTAGATGGCCACTGGGTAATTTGTCCAGATGTTCAAGCAACAGCGCGCTGCCACGGTCGAG
Source organism: Pseudomonas sp. TMB3-21 (assembly GCF_054898145.1). Classification (NCBI taxonomy): domain Bacteria; kingdom Pseudomonadati; phylum Pseudomonadota; class Gammaproteobacteria; order Pseudomonadales; family Pseudomonadaceae; genus Pseudomonas; species Pseudomonas sp. TMB3-21. The sequence continues at coordinate 2,631,167 of NZ_CM142718.1, forward strand.
GCGACCATGGCTGAACACGCCTGGCAGACTGATGACGGTCAGCGGGCCTTCCGCCAGCGGCAACTCGTAGGTCTGGGCGAGGCTTTCCAGGGATTTCGCCTGCGGTGCATCGGCCACGGTCACTTGCCAAAGCTGGCAATGGCGCGCGCTGTCGAGCTTGCGCGGCTTGCCGAACTGACTCAGTTGCTTGGCTGCGCCTTCGATGCCGCTGCGCTTTTCGCCGACCAGGAACAGCTCACGACCGGCCAGCCGCGAGGCAAGGGCGTTAAGGATGTAGTCGGTGAGCTCCTTGGATTTAGGCAGAAAGACCACGGCGCTGTCGAACTCGCGCTCGGGTGCGGTCACGCCGAAATGGCTGCGCTCGACGAATCGGGCGTCCAGCGCCGCTTGATCGCCGGCATGCCAGCACCAGCCATGCGCGTCGGGCAGGCGCCCGAGCAAATCGTCGGCGGGCAAACCGGCGAGTAACACCGAACCCTGGAATAAACCGGCCTGACGAAGCAGTACTTCACTGCGCGGATCCATACTGTGCTCCCTGAAAAAAGTGCCGCAGTCTATCAACTGACGACCCGCAGCGCTGTACCGCTGAAAAAGCCCTGAGCATTTTCGGTCAATTGGCCAACGATTCGCTGCCGCGCTTCACGACTGCCCCAGGCGTTGTGCGGGGTGACGATCAAGCGAGGGATGTCGGCGGCCAGCAACGGATTGCCGGCGGTGGGCGGTTCGACGCTGAGCACGTCGGTCGCTGCGCCGCCGAGGTGCCCGTTGCGCAATGCATCGGCCAGCGCCTGTTCGTCGATCAGGCCGCCGCGCGCAGTGTTGACCACGAACGCGCCGGGTTTCATCGAGGCCAGTTCACGGGCGCCGATGAAGTGACGCGTGTATTCGTTGAGCGGGCAATGCAGGGTCAGTGCATCGATCTGTGGCAGCAGTTCGTCCAGTGGCAAGCGATCCGGGCGGACAGGGCGGCCGGGAATTTGCCCCAGCAGCACGCGCATGCCGAAGGCTTCGGCCAGTCGCGCCACTGCACCGCCGAGCTCTCCGTGACCGAGCAGGCCGAGGGTTTTGCCTTGCAGTTCAACGATCGGGTAGTCCAGCAGACAAAATTGTTTCGCCAGCTGCCAGCGACCCTCGCCGACGGCTTTTTGATAGTCGCCCAGACGCGTCGCCAGATTCAGCAGCAACATGATCGTGTGCTGCGCCACCGATGGCGTGCCGTAACCCTGACAGTTGCAAACTGTAATGCCGTGCGCACGAGCGGCGGCCAGATCAACGTTGTTGGTGCCGGTAGCGCTGATCAGAATCAGCTTCAGATCGGGGCTGGCGGCGATGGCGGCGGCATCGATCACGATTTTGTTGGTGATAGCCACAGTGGCGCCCTTGAGGCGTTCGGTGACTTGCTCCGGCGCGGTCTGCGCGAACAGCTGCAGATCATCGAAGCAGGCGCGCAATGGACCGAGGTCCAGATCGCCGAGGTCCAGCGAAGGGTGGTCGAGGAAAACGGCGCGGCGAGTGTTCGTCATCAACTGTACCTTTTGTGCAGTGAACTGAAGGCGTAACCTGCTGAGCCTATCAGATGAAACAAGGTGTTGAGGGGGCTTGCCCCCGTTGAGTCGCGCAGCGGCCCCTTTACCGGCAACCAGTTTTGGCGGGTGTATCGAGTGGACAGGTTGGCGACTGCTGCGCAGCCGGACGGGGGCAAGCCCCCTCGCCACAGAAATTGATTTCGTTTCAGAATTATTTACCAGACCAAGCTGCCCCCGAGGAGCCCCCCATGTACTGGACAGAATTCCTGACTGTCGCGCTTATCCACCTTCTGGCCGTAGCCAGCCCGGGTCCGGACTTTGCTGTGGTGGTGCGCGAAAGCGTGACCCATGGTCGGCGCGCCGGCACATGGACGGCGGTGGGTGTTGGCACGGCGATTTTCCTGCATGTCGGCTATTCACTGCTTGGCATCGGCCTGATCGTTTCGCAATCGATCGTGCTGTTCAATGCCTTGAAATGGGCCGCTGCCGCTTACTTGTTGTACATCGGCTTCAAGGCGCTGCGGGCGAAACCGGCCCAACCGCTGTCTGAAGATCTGCACAAGGAAGCCGGTGAGCGCACAGCTCGCGGTGCGTTCACGTCCGGTTTTGTAACAAACGGCCTGAACCCTAAAGCGACCTTGTTTTTCCTGTCGCTGTTCACCGTCGTCATCAACCCGCATACACCGTTATCGATACAAGCCGGTTACGGAGTTTATCTGGCGGTGGCGACTGCGGTGTGGTTCTGCCTTGTGGCGATGCTGTTCAGCCAGCAACGCGTGCGCGCCGGTTTCGCGCGCATGGGCCACTGGTTCGACCGGACTATGGGCGCCGTACTGATTGCGCTGGGTGTGAAAATCGCATTTACCGAAATGCATTGAGGCGACGGAATACGACCGCGATGCCGGTGTCGCAGCCAATCCGTTACCCGGGCTGATTCGCCTGGCGCTGGCGGACGTACTCCAGAAACCCGTCCATGTCACTGCTGCACAGAATACGCGACGCCGTCTTGACCTCTTCGATGGGCCAGTTCCACCAGGCGGACGCCAACAGTTCCTGGCGCACGTCTTCTTCGAAGCGCCAGCGAATATGGCGGCTGGGGTTGCCGCCGACAATTGAATAGGGTTCGACATCGCGGGTCACTACGGCCCCGGCCGCGACTACCGCGCCGTGGCCGATGGTGACACCGGACAGGATCATCACGTCGGCGCAGATCCAGCAATCGCTGCCGATCACCACATCGCCCTTGGTCGGGCTGCAGCCGGGTATGTCCCGGGCCTCGTCAATCATCAACGGGAACGGGTAGGTGCTGACCCAGTCGGTGCGATGCCCGCCACCGAGCAGAATTCGAACGCCGTCGGCAATCGAGGTGTAGGAGCCGACCTTGAGGATCGTATCGTCGCCGAACTCCATAACCTCGGGAATGCCATAGGTCCCCACGCCGATCTCATAACGAGGGTAACGCAGGCGGATTTTTTCCGGAGCACGCTGCAGTTTTTCCAGGCGCTTGAGATGTTTTCGGACTTTTCGTTCTTTGAGTTTTTCGAGAAATTTCATGGCAGGGCCTGGAGAAACGGGAAGGGCACGTTCAGCGATGCAGCATCAAGCGTTTCATACGACGGAAACTGGTTCGGTTCAATTGGCGCCAGGGAATGGAGCGCAACAGCTTCCAGGCCTCTTTCTTGTCTTCGACTACCGCGTACTTGAGAGCCTTGTTCAGCAGTTGGGTGCGTGCGCTCTGGTACCCGGGATGATCAACGTAGGGTGCGATGGCCGCAAGGTCCGCCTGTAGCAACACCTTGTAATTCCTGGACAGATTGTTGGCATGCCGGCGATAGCGCGTCACGCACACTGGCAACTCATGCACTTCGTACCCCTGCCGGGCGATGCGCAGGGTCATTTGAAAGTCCTGGACCCGCAAGGTCGGTGCATAGAAGCCGGCACTGCGCATTGCACTCATGCGGTACAACGCCACCGGTGCGCCAATCACCACGGCGCCGCTGAGAATCTGATCGAAATCATAGGTGCGGATCTCATCGCGCTGCTGCTGCTTGATGGCGTTACCATCGCAGTCCATGTAGATGATCAGTGCACCTACACAGCCGACCTTCGGGTGCTGTTCCAGGTAATTTACCCTGAGGTGCAGCGAATCGGGCAGCATGATGTCGTCCAGGTCCGGCGTCGAAACGTAGTCGCCTTTGGCGTAACGCAAGCCGTGGTTGAGTGCTGCACTTACGCCTTGATTGGCTTGCGAGTACAGCTGGAAATCATGGGTTTGCTGCAGCTGTCTGAGCATCGCGACGCTGTTATCACTGGAGCCATCATCGACGATGATGACCTCAAAATTCGGGTAATTCTGAGCGAAGATGCTGTCGATCGCTTCTTCCAGGTATTTTTCCGCGTTGTAACAAGGCGCCACGATGGAAACCAGGGGTGCTTGTTTGCTGGAGCGATCCAGAGGGGCGGTTACTTCTGTATTCATCGTTGTCATTGTGTCGATAAAGATGCATAGGCTCGCACGAAACCTGTGTTCGCTTCCATTGCAAGTTGCCCGCTATGGGCAATAAGCCTGCCGTCGAACGCCCTAAATAGTGGCGCAAAGCTAGTATTTAAACCTGCGGTGAAATCATTCCTTCGGCTGATTTGGTCGCAGATCAAGGGCACTAGAGTGCTTGCTTTCAGCCACGACCGTGCAGTCAGAATAGGGATTCTTATGTTGCAGACTCGCGTTATCCCCCCAGCCGAAGGCGCTTACCAGTATCCGCTGCTGATAAAGCGCCTGCTGATGTCCGGCGCGCGTTACGAGAAAACCCGCGAGATCGTCTATCGCGACCAGTTGCGTTATAGCTATCCGACCCTGATCGAGAGGGTGGCACGGCTGGCCAATGTGCTTACGGCTGCCGGCGTAAAGGCTGGAGACACCGTGGCGGTGATGGACTGGGACAGCCATCGTTATCTGGAATGCATGTTCGCCATCCCGATGATCGGCGCCGTGATCCACACCATCAACGTGCGCCTCTCGCCGGAGCAGATTCTCTACACCATGAACCACGCTGAGGACCGCTTCGTGCTGGTCAACAGCGAGTTCGTGGGCTTGTACAACGCGATTGCCGGGCATCTGACCACGGTCGACAAAACCTTGCTGCTAACCGATCTGCCGGACAAAACCGCCGACCTGCCGAACCTCGTCGGCGAGTACGAACAGTTGCTGGCCGCCGCGAGTCCTCAGTACGACTTTCAGGATTTCGACGAAAACTCCGTTGCGACCACGTTCTATACCACCGGCACCACCGGCAACCCCAAGGGCGTCTACTTCACCCATCGGCAGCTGGTTCTGCACACCATGGGCGTGTCGACCATCATGGGCTCGATCGACAGCGTTCGGCTGCTCGGAACCAACGACGTCTACATGCCGATCACGCCGATGTTCCACGTGCACGCGTGGGGCCTGCCGTATGTAGCGACCATGCTCGGGCTCAAGCAGGTTTATCCCGGACGTTACGATCCGGAATATCTCGTGGAGTTGTGGCGCAAAGAAAAGGTTACTTTCTCGCACTGTGTACCCACCATTCTGCAGATGGTCCTCAACGCGAAGGCTGCGCAGAGCGCCGATTTCGGTGGCTGGAAAATTGTTATCGGCGGCAGCGCGCTGAATCGCGCCTTGTATGACGCGGCCAAGGCCAAGGGCATTCAGTTGACCGCTGCTTACGGTATGTCGGAAACCGGGCCGCTGGTGTCTTGCGCGCACCTGAACGATGAACTCATGGCGGGCACCGAAGACGAACGCACAACCTATCGAATCAAGGCCGGCGTGCCGGGGCCGTTGGTCGAGGCGGCGATTGTCGACGCAAACGGCAATTTCCTGCCGGCCGATGGCGAGACGCAGGGCGAGCTGGTACTGCGAGCACCGTGGCTCACCGAGGGATATTTCAATGAGCCGAAAAAGGGCGCAGAACTCTGGGCCGGGGGCTGGCTGCACACCGGGGATGTGGCGACTCTGGACACCATGGGCGTGATCGACATTCGCGACCGTATCAAGGACGTGATCAAAACCGGTGGCGAATGGATCTCCTCGCTGGACCTCGAAGACCTGATCAGCCGGCACCCGGCGGTACGCGAAGTAGCAGTGGTGGGTATCGCCGATCCGCAGTGGGGCGAGCGACCGTTTGCCCTGCTAGTGATCCGCGAGGGCCATGAAGTCGGGGCCAAGGAACTCAAGGAACACCTCAAGCCGTTTGTCGAACTGGGGCACCTGAGCAAGTGGGCGATCCCGAGCCAGATTGCCCTTGTTACGGAAATTCCCAAGACCAGTGTCGGCAAGCTCGACAAGAAGCGCATTCGCATCGACATCACCGAATGGCAAGCCAACAACAGCACCTTTCTCTCGACCCTTTAAGCCTTTGCGGCGTGCCTGAAATGGCACGCCAGGCCCACCAAGCAAGCGCTCGGCTTGTCAAATCCGTAATTTGAGCCATCCTTGCCCTGCCGACAGGTGTCGGCCTGGCGAAAGGACTGTTCCAGAGTGGCCGGCAGCTGCAAATCACACTTTAGAGGGATCAAGCAATACAACCTGCTGGCTATAGTCCGCTCAAGGATTTTTAAGAACGTGGCACACGCACAAAACGGGGCGATGCAACTTTGGAGTGACTTGGGGACGCCATGGCGCCCGGTCAGCCTCAGCGTTTTTAAAAGTACTCACTGCCAAAACAATAATGCACATGGAGTAGCGTCGATGACATCAGTAAACCAGTTCTGGCGCCGGGCGAAGCTGCCCCTGGCTGTCAGTCTCGCCTCTACGCTCGCCGGGCCTGCATTCGGCGTCAGTTTCAACGTCGGTGAAATCGAAGGTCAGTTCGATTCATCCCTGTCGGTCGGGGCGAGCTGGTCTACCCAGAGTCCCAACAAGAATCTAATCGGCGTTAACAACGGTGGGCGCGGGCTGTCGCAGACTTCCGATGACGGCCACATGAACTTCAAGAGCGGTGAAACCTTCTCGAAGATCTTCAAGGGCCTGCATGACCTGGAACTGAAGTACGGCGACACCGGCGTCTTTGTGCGTGGCAAGTACTGGTATGACTTCGAACTCAAGGACGAAAGCCGCCCATTCAAGGACATCAGCGACAGCAACCGCAAGGAAGGCGCCAAGTCGTCCGGCGTTCAGCTGCTCGACGCCTTCGTTTACCACAACTACTCCGTTGCCGATCAGCCGGGCTCCGTGCGTCTGGGCAAACAGGTCGTGAGCTGGGGTGAAAGCACCTTCATCGGCAGCGGTATCAACTCGATCAACCCGATCGACGTTTCCGCGTTCCGCCGTCCGGGCGCCGAGGTCAAGGAAGGCCTGATCCCGGTCAACATGTTCTACGTCTCGCAGAGCCTCACCGATACCCTTTCGGCAGAAGCGTTCTATCAGCTCGAATGGGACCAGACCGTCGTTGATAACTGCGGCACCTTCTTCTCTCAGCCGGACATCATTGCCGACGGTTGCGACAATAACCTGCGCGTCCTGAACAGGCGTTCGACCATTCCGGGCGCAGCACTGCCGACGCTGACTGCACTGGGCGTCGACGTTGACAGCGAAGGTGTGCTGGTGCGCCGTGGCCCGGATCGCGATGCGCGCGACAGCGGTCAGTGGGGCGCGTCGCTCAAATACATGTTCGAGCCGCTGGACACCGAGTTCGGCGCATATTTCATGAACTATCACAGCCGCGCGCCGATCTTCAGCGCCACCGGTGCTCCGGCCTCGGTTTACGCCCGTGCGGCAGCATTGCCACCGGCATTACGAGCACTGGCGCCGTTGGTTGTCGCGGGTAACTCGAATTACTTCGTCGAGTATCCGGAAGACATCCGCCTGTACGGTTTGAGCTTCTCTACTACCTTGCCTACCGGTACGGCGTGGAGCGGTGAAGTCAGCTACCGTCCGAACGCACCGGTGCAGCTCAACTCCACCGATATCCTGTTCGCCGGTGTACGCCCCCTGGGCGGCGCATTGACCAACGCTTCGCTGCTCAATGGTGTGCCTGGTCAGGACCTGCACGGTTATCGCCGCAAAGAAGTGACCCAGTTCCAGACCACCCTGACGCACTTCTTCGATCAGGTCATGGGCGCCAGCCGTATGACCCTGGTGGGTGAAGTGGGCGTGACGCACGTCGGCGGTCTGGAAAGCACTTCCGACGTCCGTTACGGACGCGATCCGGTGTACGGCCCAGGTGAATTGCCTGCCACTGGCGGTGCCGACACCTGCCTTGCGCTCAACTCCAGCACTATCGCCGGTGCCGGTCCTGGCGCTGCGACCAACAATCGCACCCGCAACTGCGACAATGAAGGCTTTACCACGTCGACATCGTGGGGTTACCGCGGTCGTGCCATCTGGGATTACAACGACGTGTTCGCGGGTGTGAACCTGCGGCCGAACGTGGCCTGGTCTCATGACGTGAGCGGTTATTCGCCTGGCCCTGGCGGCAACTTCGAAGAAGGTCGCAAGGCTGTCAGCCTGGGCGTCGATGCCGAATACCAGAACACCTACACTGCGAGCCTGGCGTACACCAACTTCTTCGACGGCAAGTACACCACCGTTGATGATCGCGATTTCGTAGCGCTCAGCTTTGGCGTGAACTTCTAAGCATTGATGATCAGGACGAACACACCTATGAAAACAACAAAGAGTCTGTTCCAAGCCGGTGTTCTGGGGCTGTCGCTGCTGGCTACCAGCGTGATGGCTGCGGTCCCGGCCGCCGAAGCGGACAAACTGGGCAAGAGCCTGACCCCGATGGGCGCCGAAATGGCCGGCAATGCCGACGGTTCGATCCCGGCCTGGAAACCGCTGCCAAAAAACGCCGGTTCCGTTGACGGCAAGGGTTTCCTGTCTGACCCGTACGCCAGCGAAAAACCACTGTTCACCATCACCGCGCAAAACGTTGACCAGTACAAGGACAAGCTCGCCCCGGGCCAGTACGCGATGTTCAAGCGCTACCCGGAAACTTTCAAGATGCCGGTCTTCCCGTCGCATCGTGGCGCTACCGTGCCGGATGCCGTGTTCGCCTCCATCAAGAAAAACGCGACCAGCACCAACCTGGTGTCGGGCGGCAACGGACTGGAAAACTTCGAAACCGCCGTGCCGTTCCCGATCCCGAAGACCGGTACGGAAGTGATCTGGAACCACATCACTCGCTATCGCGGCGGTAGCGTGACCCGCCTGGTAACTCAGGCGACGCCACAGCCGAACGGCTCGTTCAGCCTGGTGTACTTCCAGGACCAGTTCGTCTTCCGCGACAAGATGAAGGATTACGATCCAGCAAACCCGGGCAACATTCTGTTTTACTTCAAGCAGAAAGTGACCGCGCCGGCTCGTCTGGCAGGTGGCGTGCTGCTGGTTCACGAGACGCTTGATCAGGTCAAGGAACCGCGCTCGGCGTGGGTCTACAACGCCGGTCAGCGTCGCGTGCGCCGTGCACCGCAAGTGTCCTATGACGGGCCGGGTACCGCTGCCGATGGCTTGCGCACCTCCGACAACCTGGACATGTACAACGGGGCGCCGGATCGCTACGACTGGAAGCTCGAAGGCAAGAAAGAAATGTACATCGCCTCCGACAGTTACAAGCTCGATTCGCCGCAGCTCAAGTACGCAGACATCATCAAGGCCGGTCACATCAACCAGGATCTGACTCGTTACGAATTGCGCCGGGTCTGGCACGTGGTCGCTACCTTGAAGGAAGGCCAGCGTCACATCTACGCCAAACGTGACTTCTACATCGACGAGGACACCTGGCAAGCCGCAGTGATCGATCACTACGACGGTCGTAATCAGCTGTGGCGTGTGGCGGAAGCTCACTCGCAGAACTACTACAACGTTCAAGTGCCTTGGTACACCCTGGAGACCTTGTACGACTTGCAGTCGGGCCGTTACCTGGCGTTGGGGATGAAGAACGAAGAGAAATCAGCCTATGACTTCGGCTTCACCGCAACTACCGGCGACTTCACCCCGGCGGCACTGCGCCAGGAAGGTGTTCGCTAAACGGCGTGGATAGAAGCTTACCTGCGCAAAACGCCCCGACTGGTTCGGGGCGTTTTTTTTTTGCGGTTTATAAAGCAGTCTCAGTGCCCGGATGTGTGAATGATCTTTGGGAGTAGAGCTTGCTCGCGAAAGCGGCATAACGGACACCCGATGCCTTTGGGTTGGGCCGGACGCAGGCTGCGCCAGCTGCTACACGGTTTTGTGTTGCTGCGCAGATGTGGCGCAACGCCTGCGAGCCAGGTCGGCTATCAGGCCGCCTCGGCGGCTGTGGCGGTGAGCGCCACCTCGGGAGGCTGAGCGCAGGTTCTGCGCAGTGGGCAACCCGGCATGGATGCCGGGTTAGCCGCGAGGGCGAAACCAGTAGCCGCCGTTACCCCACCAATGGATATGTACCCAACCCCAACGCTCCACCACCCCAGCCTTTTTGTAGCCATTTGTAGCATTAACCTTCATTACCTCCGCGTTTACCGCTAGTCTGCGGACATCTGCAACGCCGCCAACAGCAATTCAAACAAGAGCCGGCCATGACTGATCTGTCCCCACTCCCGGGCCACGCAAGCGCTGCCGTCGCCACAGTCGACGGTCGCTTCTTTCGGCCCCCGCTGCCTGATGGCCACGTGCTGCGGCCGCGTCTGTGCGAGCGCTTGAGTGCGGGGCTCGCTGGCAGACTGTTGCTGGTCAGCGCCCCGGCCGGATTCGGCAAGAGCTCGTTGGCGGTGGAGTTCTGCCAGAGCCTTCCAGTGCATTGGCAAAGCCTCTGGCTCGGTTTGAGCCCACGAGATAACGATCCGGGCCGGTTCCTCGAACGGCTGCTCGAAGGCCTTCAGGATTTTTACCCCTCATTGGGCCGGCAATCCCTGGGCCTGCTGAAAATGCGTCAGCGGCACCAGCCGTTCGCTTTCGAAGAATGGCTCGACGGGCTGCTTGATGAGTTGGCGGAGCATTTGATGCCCACCGCCCCCTTGCTTCTGGTACTGGATGATTACCATCTTGCCCAAGGGCCAGTGCTCGATCGTTGCCTGCAGTTTTTTCTCAATCACTTGCCCGATGGCTTGCTGGTGATGGTCACCAGTCGTCAGCGTCCGGACTGGCATCTGGCGCGCCTGCGGCTATCGCGGCAACTGCTTGAACTGCACGAGCAGGACCTCCGCCTGACCCATGATGAAGCCGTGACCCTGCTTGATCGCCACAGCACTTCCTTGCGCGGCGAAGCGCTGGAAAACCTGATTCAACGCAGCGAAGGCTGGGTGGCCGGCCTGCGGTTCTGGTTGCTGGCCGCTTCCGAAGCAGGTACCGAAGGTGCGCTGCCGCAATCGTTGCACGGTGGCGAGGGGCTGATCCGCGATTACCTGCTTGAGGAGGTGATCGATTGCCTACCCGCCGAAGTCCAGTCGTTCCTTTACGACACGGCGCCTCAGGAGCGTTTCTGCAGCGAGCTGTGCGACGCCGTCCGCGAAGCGCATGACAGCGCCGAGATCCTGCGTTATCTGCTCGCCCACCAGGTGTTTCTGGTGCCGCTCGACGAACAGGGCCATTGGTACCGCTACCACCATCTGTTTTCCGATCTGCTGCGCACGCGTCCTGCGACTCAATCAATCGTCCCGCCGGCCAGCCTGCATCTGCGCGCCTGTCGCTGGTTTAACGCGCAAGGGCTGCTCGATGATGCGGTGGAGCAGGCATTACGCGCCGGTCACCTCGACGTCGCCGCCAATCTGGTGCAGAACCTTTCGGAAGAACAACTGCTCGCCGAACAGAATGTCGGCATGTTGCTGCGCTGGAAAATGGACTTGCCAGACAGCCTCCTGATAAGCACCCCGCGCTTGATCGTGCTCTACAGCTGGGCGCTGGGGCTGGCCTGTCAGCTGGACGCCGCCGAGGAACTGGCGAGTCACTTGAGCCGATTCCTGCCGGCGCCGTCGGCCACGGCGCAGAAATCCATGCTGGCGCAGTGGCTGGCCCTGAGCGGAATCATCGCTCGCGGTCGCGGCAACCGTGAGCTGACGCTGCTGTATTGCGGCGAAGCGCTGGAAAGCCTGCCCTCCAAACGGTATGGCCAGCGCCTGATGTGCCTGTCGACCTTGTCGAACCTGGCGATTGCCGACGGCGATCTATGGCAAGCACGGGGCTTGAACCGCGAATCTCTAGAGCTGGCGCAGCGTGTCGGTAACCCGTTGTTTGAAGCGCTGGCCCATTACGATCGCGCACGGGTGCTGCAGGCACGCGGTGAAATTTTGCGATCGCTGGATGAAGTGCGCCAAGGGCTGCAGCGCCTGCAAGGGCTGTCGCCGCAAAGGCTTTACGCGGTACGCGCGCGCCTGACGTTATACGAAGGTTTTCTGCTAACCCTGCGCCTGCAGCCGCAAGCAGCGCGCGCGCGTTTGCAGGCCGGTCTGGCGGAAGCTCGCGCCTGTCGCGACATCAGCGTACTGATCGGTCATTGCGTAATCGCCCGGCTCGAAGGCAATTGCGGTGAATTTGCCAAGGCGTTTGCCGAACTCGCCGAAGCCGAACGGCTGATGCACATCTGGGACGTCCCGCCGATTTACTACCTGGCGATGATCACTCTGGTCAAATGCGAGCTCTGGCTGGCCCAGGGCCGCACTGATCTCGCGCAAGCATGGCTCGCCCGGCTGGGGCAGACCTACAATGGCGAGCAACCGGCAGCGCCGCCGGAATTCCACCCGCAACTGCCGCTGCACATCGAGCTGCAGCAAGCATTGCTCGAAGTCATTCAGGGCCAGCCGATGCTCGCCGAAGGGCGCTTGAATGCGTTGATCGAACACGGTCTGCAAAGCGGCAGGCTGATGCTCAGCGTCATGGCCCTGACCCAGAAAACCGAACTGCTCCTCGCTCATGATCGCGAACCCGAAGCACGGCAGGCATTCGCGCAATCACTGGAGGCTGCCAGCGGCGGCGTTCTGCAGGCATTTGACGATCTGTTGAAAAAACATCCGGACTGGCTGCGCGAGCAACTGCGGCACGCCGCTAAAACTCCAGTGTGGCAAAGTCTCTTCGAGCGCCTGCCTGCGGCGGCAGTCCATATCGCTGCCGAACCCAACCACACGCGCGAACAACTCAGCTCCCGTGAATTGGCTGTGCTGAAATTGATCGCGCAAGGCTGCTCGAACCAGGAAATCAGCGATCAGTTGTTCATCTCGCTGCACACGGTAAAAACCCATGCCAGTCATATCAACAGCAAACTTGGGGTTGAACGGCGCACACAAGCGGTGGCGCGGGCCAAGACGTTGGGGGTGTTGGGCTGAGCCATTTGCGTGTTTCAGGTGGCGGCCAGTACGCTGATACAAATGTGCGAAAATCGCCCATCCCTGTTTTTTGAGTGCGAAGCGATGTCCCAGTTACCGACCCTCATCCGCGAAACCTTCCCCGTCGGCCCGTTGCAGTGCAACTGCACGATCATCGGCGATCCGATCAGCAAAAAGGCGATCGTGGTCGACCCGGGCGGCAATCATGAACTGATACTGGCGCGGCTCGACGCGTTGGGCCTGAAGGTCGTCAGCATCATTCACACCCACGCACACCTCGATCACTTCCTGGCGTCCGGTCAGTTGAAAGAGAAAACCGGCGCGACCCTGCATCTGCACAAGGAAGACCAATTCCTCTGGGACAATCTGGAGATGCAATGCCAGATGTTCGGCGTGCCCTATACGCCAGTGCCTTCGCCGGATCGCTGGCTCAGCGATGATGAAGAGCTGGCCTGCGGTTGCGGCGTTGCGCTGCACACGCCGGGGCATACGCCGGGCTCGATGAGTTTCTGGTTCGCCGATGCCAAACTGCTGATTGCCGGCGATACGTTGTTCCGTCGCGGAGTGGGGCGCACGGATTTGTGGGGTGGCGATCAGGCTACCATCGTGCGTTCGATCAAACAGCGGCTGTACACCCTCGACGAAGACGCGACCGTGGTGACCGGCCACGGTGCGGATACGCGACTGGGGGATGAAATGCGTGACAACCCTTTTGTGCGCGCCTGAGGGTGGCCAGGGAATTTTCGTCGTCGGACATGATCCAAAATCCGCAAAGGCTGATGCCTTGAGCCGTTGCACCACCGAATGCAAAAGTAGGAGCACTTAATGTTCACCAAGCAGCGTTTGATTATCGTCGCATCGGCTGTGGCCTTGCTGTCCGGCTGCGCATCGCCCAACCCTTATGACAATCAGGGCCAGGCTGATAGCGGTTCCACCGGCATGAGCAAGACCGCCAAGTACGGTGGCCTTGGTGCGCTGGCCGGTGCCTTGGCCGGTGCTGCCATCGATCACAACAGCCGTGGCAAAGGGGCGCTGATCGGTGCCGCTGTGGTCGGTGCTTCTGCCGCCGGTTATGGTTACTACGCCGACCAGCAAGAGAAAAAATTGCGCGCCAGCATGGCCAATACCGGTGTCGAAGTTCAACGTGAAGGCGATCAGATCAAGCTGATCATGCCGGGTAACATCACCTTCGCCACCGACTCGGCAAACATTGCTTCAAGCTTCTTCCAGCCACTGAATAACCTCGCCGGCTCGTTGAAAGAATTCAGCCAGAACCAGATCGAAATCGTCGGTTACACCGACAGCACCGGCAGCCGCCAGCACAACATGGATCTGTCTCAACGCCGTGCGCAGAGCGTAGCGACTTACCTGACTTCACAAGGGGTCAGCGGAGCCAACCTGAGCGCCCGCGGTGCGGGTCCGGATAATCCGGTGGCGAGCAACGGCGACGTCAACGGTCGCGCACAGAACCGTCGCGTTGAAGTGAATCTGAAAGCGATTCCGGGCCAGCAGTACGGTGGTCAGCAGCAAGGCAACGTTCAGCAATATCCGTAACAGCCTGAGACAACCCTGCGGGGTGAGGCCCGGTCAGCGCCCCTGATCCCGCAGACACAAAAAAGCCCCCGGACGATCACTCATCCGGGGGCTTTTTCATGGCACGCGAAAACCTGATTACTTCTTCAGGCCGTAATGCTCGTCCAGCATGCCCGGCGCGTTCGGGGATTTCGGTGCGTAATCGCGCGGTGGCTCCTGACTGCGCGGTGGCGTCAGGCGCTCACGGGGAGCCTGTGCTGCGTCGGCATGCAGGGCGGCCAGCAAACGTTGACGAGTCTGCTCGTCCAGGGCGAGACGGTTTGCACCGTCGGCGAGGTGTTCCTGCACTTCCTGATAGCTTGCGGTCATTTTCTTGACCAGGGTTGCAGTGGTGTTGAAGTGGGTGACCACTTCGTTTTGATAACTGTCGAAACGTTCCTGAATATCGTCCAGCTGACGTTGCGTGCGGTTAGGCGCAGCATTCGGCGCCAGGCGAGCGATCAGGAATCCAATGGCGACACCCACAACCAGGGCAAGAGTCGGCAACAACCAAACTAAGAGCGAGTGTTCCACGAGTCCTTCCTCTATAAACGGCTTTGCTTTACGTTAACGGCTCGAACCTGCGCTGTATACCGCGATCACTCGCAATTCACCAGCACAGACAATTTGCTAGACGAGTCGACCCGATTCGAGGTCACGGAGTTCCTTCCTTGCTTATGCGCGAAACCCCCGTAGTGATTGATGGCCCGGTGGGTCAACTGGAAGCCCTGTATCTGGATAATGAACAGCCGCGCGGCATCGCGCTGATCTGCCATCCGAACCCGGTGCAGGGCGGAACCATGCTCAACAAAGTCGTCTCGACCCTGCAACGCACCGCGCGCGACGCCGGGTTGATTACCTTGCGTTTCAATTACCGTGGCGTCGGTGCCAGTGAAGGTACCCACGACATGGGCACCGGCGAAGTCGACGACGCGCAGGCCGCCGCTGAATGGCTGCGGGCGAAACATCCTGAACTGCCGCTGACCCTGTTCGGTTTTTCCTTCGGCGGTTTTGTTGCAGCAAGTCTCGGCGGACGTCTTGAAGCCAAAGGCGAGCAACTCGCGCATTTGTTCATGGTCGCCCCGGCGGTCATGCGTCTGAGCGATCAGGATCAACTGCCGCAGCACGGCGCCTTGACACTCATCCAGCCGGAATCCGACGAAGTCATCGATCCGGGGCTGGTTTACGAATGGTCCGACAAGCTGGAACGCCCCCATGAGCTGCTGAAAGTGGCAGAATGCGGACACTTTTTTCATGGCAAGCTGACCGATCTCAAAGATTTGATCCTGCCGCGCCTTTCGAATTGATTGCAGTCTGACAAGCGATTACCCATGACGACTCGTACCCGCATCCTCACCGGCATCACCACCACCGGCACGCCGCACCTGGGCAACTACGCCGGCGCCATCCGCCCGGCAATCCTCGCCAGTCGCGACAGCAATGCCGACTCGTTTTACTTCCTGGCCGACTACCACGCCCTGATCAAATGCGATGATCCGCTGCGCATTCAGCGCTCGCGTCTGGAAATCGCCGCGACCTGGCTGGCCGGTGGCCTCGATGTCGAGCGCGTGACTTTCTATCGCCAGTCCGACATCCCGGAAATTCCCGAGCTGACCTGGCTGCTGACCTGCGTTGCCGCCAAGGGCCTGCTCAACCGTGCCCACGCCTACAAAGCCTCGGTCGACAAAAATGTCGAAACCGGCGAAGACCCGGACGCGGGCGTTACCATGGGCCTGTACAGCTATCCGGTGCTGATGGCCGCGGACATTCTGATGTTCAATGCGCACAAAGTGCCGGTCGGCCGTGATCAGATCCAGCACGTGGAAATGGCCCGTGACATCGGTCAGCGCTTCAACCACCTGTTTGGCCAGGGCAAGGAATTTTTCACCATGCCTGAGGCGCTGATCGAAGAAAGCGTCGCCACGCTGCCAGGTCTCGACGGTCGCAAGATGTCGAAAAGCTACGACAACACCATCCCGTTGTTCAGCAGCGCCAAGGAAATGAAAGACGCGATCTCGCGGATCGTCACCGACTCCCGCGCGCCGGGCGAAGCGAAAGATCCGGACAATTCGCACCTGTTCACCTTGTTCCAGGCCTTCGCCACGCCGGCGCAGTCCGACGAGTTCCGCAGCGAACTGTTGCAGGGCCTGGGTTGGGGTGAAGCGAAAAACCGCCTGTTCCAGCTGCTCGACAGCGAGCTGGGCGAGCCCCGCGAACGTTATCACCAGTTGATCGAACGCCCGGCGGACCTGGAAGACATGCTGCAGATCGGCGCGAAAAAGGCCCGGGCTGTGGCGACGCCGTTCCTCAACGAACTGCGTGAAGCGGTCGGCCTGCGCTCTTTCGTTGCGCAGACCCAAGTCGCTGCTACAACTAAAAAGAAAGCCGTTAAAGGCCCGCGTTTTGTCAGTTTCCGTGAAGAAGACAGCAGTTTCCGTTTTCGTCTGCTGGCGGCCGATGGCGAGCAATTGCTGCTGTCGCGCAACTTCCCGGACGGCAAGACTGCCGGGCAAGTGACCAAGCAATTGCAAGTGGGCCAACCGTTGGATGTGCGCAGCGAAGACCGCAGCTTTAGTGTCTGGCTGGAAAGTGAATGCGTGGCGGACAGCCCGACGTTTGCCGACAACGCCGCTCGGGACGCTGCCATCGAGACGTTGCGCATCGCTCTGACGCCGGTTCAGGAATAATCAGCGGCACGGTCCGACCAAGGGCCGATTGCCATTCTTACGGGCCGTCGCTACAGTGACGGCCCGTTTTTGTTGCCTTGCTAACGAATTATGACGCCCCTAGAACGATATCAAGCAGATCTGAAACGCCCGGACTTCTTCCATGACGCCGCGCAGGAAACTGCCGTGCGCCATTTGCAGCGCCTGTACGACGATCTGGTCGCGGCCTCGCAACACAAGCCGGGGCTGCTCGGCAAACTGTTCGGCAAAAAAGACCAGGTACCGGTCAGAGGCCTGTATTTCTGGGGCGGCGTGGGTCGCGGCAAGACTTACCTGGTCGACACCTTCTTCGAAGCGCTGCCGTTCAAGGAAAAGACCCGCACACACTTCCACCGTTTCATGAAGCGCGTGCACGAAGAAATGAAGACGTTGGGCGGCGAGAAAAACCCGCTGACCATCATCGCCAAGCGCTTCTCCGACGAGTCGCGAGTGATCTGCTTCGATGAATTTTTCGTCTCCGATATCACCGATGCCATGATCCTCGGCACGCTGATGGAAGAGCTGTTCAAAAACGGCGTGACCCTGGTGGCGACCTCGAACATCGTGCCGGACGGTTTGTACAAGGACGGCCTGCAACGCGCGCGCTTCCTGCCGGCCATCGCGCTGATCAAGCAGCACACCGAAATCGTCAACGTCGACAGCGGCGTCGATTACCGCCTGCGTCACCTTGAGCAAGCGGAGTTGTTTCACTTTCCGCTCGACGAAGCGTCCCACGAAAGCCTGCGCAAGAGCTTCCGCGCGCTGACCCCGGAATGCACGGCGGCAGTCGAAAACGACGTGCTGATGATTGAAAACCGCGCCATCCGCGCCTTGCGCACCTGTGATGACGTGGCCTGGTTCGAATTCCGCGAGCTGTGCGACGGCCCGCGCAGCCAGAACGACTACATCGAACTGGGCAAGATCTTCCATGCGGTGTTGCTCAGCGGCGTTGAGCAGATGAGCGTCACCACCGACGACATCGCCCGGCGCTTCATCAACATGGTCGACGAATTCTACGACCGTAACGTCAAGCTGATCATTTCGGCTGAAGTCGAACTGAAAGACCTTTATACCGGCGGGCGTCTGAACTTTGAATTCCAGCGCACGCTCAGTCGTCTGCTGGAAATGCAGTCGCACGAGTTTCTGTCCCGGGCGCATAAGCCGTAGGATATTTCGGAAAATAAAAAAGGCCTGCATTGCAGGCCTTTTTTTATGAAGCAAAACGAGGTTTCAGAGGTTTCTTACCGGATGTAAAGATCCCTCCTACAGCATTCCTTTTCCGGCGCTGTTAGCGTTCCGGCCACTTTGCGACCCGCCCAGATCAGGCATGGCCACCTGTCGCGAAGTTTGTCTCTCTCAGCTCAAGGATGGGCTAAAAAAGCAAAAGGAAAAGCGCATGTTTGCACCGGCGAATGCGGCCCATTTCACCTTGGTCATTCCGACTGTTCAACACGATTTTAAAGTGCTGGCATTTGAAGGCACTGAAACCATCAGCTCTTTGTATTGCATCCATGTTGATCTCGTCAGCGAATATCCCGATTTCGATCTGGAAAGCCTGCTCAACCAACGTGCGTTTCTTCAATTCGGCCTAAATGGCGAAGGCATTCATGGTCATATCGCCAGCGTGTCAGCGGGCGAGGTGGGTAAACGTCTGACCCGCTATTGCTTGAGCCTGATGCCGGCGCTGCACTATCTGCAGTTCAGCCGCGACTTGCGGATTTTTCAACGGCAAACAGTGCCACAGATCATCGCTCAGGTGCTCAGGGGACATGGCATCCAGGCTGATGCGTTTACCTTCCACGTCCAAGGCAGTCCGGAACGTGAATACTGCACTCAGTATGGGGAGAGCGATTTCGAGTTTGTGCAGCGGCTTTGCGCGGAGGAGGGCATTGCCTGGCATCACCAGCATTCCCGGGATGACCATACCCTGGTGTTTACCAATGACCAGACCTTCTTCCCCAAGCTGGGCGTCACCCCTTATCAGCCGGACGCTGGCCTGGTAGCAGAGCATCCGGTGATCAGCCGGTTAACCATGTGTTTCAACACCCGGCCCAGCACCGTCACCCGGCGGGACTACGACCTCCGGCGGCCAAACGCGCTGTTGGAAAGTCGCTTCACTGCCGAATTCAGCCCCGACCTTGAAGACTATGGTTACCCGCAGCAATCTGAAAGTGAAAAGCGCGGTAAGCAGCTTGCCAGACAGGCACTGGAACGCCATCGCGCGGATTACCAGG
This sequence comes from Pseudomonas sp. TMB3-21, assembly GCF_054898145.1. NCBI lineage: Bacteria > Pseudomonadati > Pseudomonadota > Gammaproteobacteria > Pseudomonadales > Pseudomonadaceae > Pseudomonas > Pseudomonas sp. TMB3-21. Next base: position 2,650,475 of record NZ_CM142718.1, read on the forward strand.
TGGCGGAGGGCGAGGGCGATCAGCCATTCCTGCGTAGCGGTCACTTTTTCAATTTGACCGATCACCCTCGCCAGACCTATAACGATTTATGGCTGCTGCTCAGCGTCACTCACTCTGGAAAGCAACCGCAGGTCCTCGAAGAATCAGCCGCCGTCGTCAAACCTGAGGACGGCTTCACTCAGGGTTACCGCAACCGCTTCACTGCGATTCCCTGGGACGTGTTTTATCGCCCGCCGCTGCCTGAACCGCGACCCGCATTTGTCTGCCAGACGGCCCGGGTCACAGGGCCCGCCGGGGAAGAGATCTATTGCGATGAACACGGTCGCGTCAAAGTTGAATTTCACTGGGATCGGGCCGAGCGTAATAGCGAACAAAGCAGTTGCTGGTTGCGGGTCGCCTCCAGCTGGGCCGGAGACAAATTCGGCGCATTCACCATTCCGCGTATTGGCATGGAAGTCCTGGTCACTTGTCTTGAGGGCAATCCTGATAATCCGCTCATCACCGGGTGCCTGATCAACAAGGTCACGCCGCCGCCCTATCCGTTGCCCGAGAACAACACCAGAACCGTACTGCGCAGTCAGAGTTCACCTTACACCGGTGGTTACAACGAACTGTCGATTCAAGATCGCGCCGGACAAGAGCTGATCTACCTGCGTGCACAGCGGGATATGGAGCAGAAGGTCGAGCACGACAGCCGGCTGGAAGTGGGTAACGAGCACAGGGTTGCGATCAAGGGCGACTCCATTACGGTACTTGGGGCGCAAGAGCACCACACCGTCACGGCGGATCGCATGATCCAACTCCATGCCAATGACTATATGCGGATTGCCGGAAGCAGCCATAGCCGAATCGGCGAAGCGTTGGTGGTTGAGGCTGGCGAGCACGTGCATATCAAGGCCGGGGCCAGTCTGGTGCTGGACGCGGGCGCCAGCATCACGTTGAAAGCCGCGGGTCACCACATCGTGATTGACGGCAATGGTGTTTTCAGCAGCAGCGAGATTGAGGTCGGTGGTGCGCCGCTGGCAGGATTGGCGGCGCAAGCATTGTTGCCGGGAACAGTGGCAGGTTTGTTGGCGCCGGTCGCGCCTGAGCCCGTGCAAGTGGAACAACTGGAGGAACTGGAGGAAGAAGAGGAAGAGGTCGAGGAGGAAGGGATAACGTTGCGCATCGGGGTGTTTTTCGATGGCACCGGGAATAACCGATCCAACAGCGAGGCGGTCGCCGGTTGTTACGCGCGGGATGTGAGTCTGGAGGAAGCGGCTGCGGATATTCTTCAGTTTTGTCAGACGTATGGGTATGACGGTAATGGGAGTGCGCCGGATAACAGTTTTGGGAATGATACGAGTAATGTGGCGAAGTTGTATGACCTTTACAGCGATGACAGCCAACGGCTATTGGCAGATGACGAATCTGTTGGATTTATTCCTGTTTATTTGGAAGGTATCGGTACTACCAGTGGTCAAGAGGACTCGATATTTTCGCAAATGACTGGCGTTGGTGACCAAGGCGTACTGGCGCGAGTTAAGCAAAGTCCCTCACTAATAGTCGAAAAAGTTCAGGAGTTTCAGCAGAGTAATCCGAAGCGGCACATAGGAAGAATCGAATTCGATATTTTTGGCTTCAGTCGAGGCGCCGCCGCTGCTCGGCACTTCGCAAATGAAGTCATGAAGGATTACCACAGTATTCCGGCCTCAGTGCTGAGGGATGCTCCGGGTCTCGTTGACAGTTTCGAATGGCTCGCCAACGCCGATGTCTCAATCAACTTTATCGGCATCTTCGACACTGCAGCCGCAGTAGCGAGCCTGGTCAGCGGGGATCTGAGCGTCCACGACGCCAACAATCCCGGAGTCCACTTGTATCTCGCGCCCGATATCGCCAAAAAGGTCGTGCATTTGGTGGCGCGGGACGAGCGTCGCCACAACTTCTCACTCAACAGTGCCGGCGCCGCCGATATCGTGTTGCCCGGTGTCCACTCAGACTTGGGTGGTGGGTACCTGCCGGAGGTCATCGAGCGGGTTCTGCTCAGCAAACCGCGCTGTAGCCGTGACGAAGATCTTTACAAAGCTTCAACGGACACAACCGCTTATCGTTGGTCTCAGCAAGAGCTGCATCGCCTTCAGGACCAGCTCAATCTCTATGGCCTTAACCTCAGCGTAAGAACATGGGGGGTGGAGTCGAGTCGAACCGCCAAAGGCGATAGATCCAGAGTTAAACATGTTTACGCAGCAGTCCATAGCGAGCGGCGTGTGCGCAATGACCTGGCTTTGATTTACTTGCGCATCATGCGCGAGTTGGGAGCCAGACACGGGGTCCCGTTCAAGGTGATTGATGAAGAGGACCGGAGGTTAGTTCTGCCGGAGGAACTCAAGCCGATTGCCGAAAAACTGATGGCCTACGCACTGGGTGATGTACGTCACGCCGGCTTGAGCCTTGATGAGGAGGAGTTGCTCTTCCGCCGTTACATCCATATGTCCGCCAATTGGAATGCTGCCAAAGACCTCAACAACAGCGATCTGAACATCGTATTTGTCAACCGACCTGCCGCCAACTACACCCGTGTAGTGCACCCCAATGCATAAGTGCTCAATCGTGCTCAAGACTGGTCTAACGCTGCTAATTGCAGTGTTGGCAGGATGTGCCGACATCGGCCACAGATCATTGCCCTATGACGCTTGGAGCCTCAATTTTTTCTCACTCGACTACATGGAGATCTGGATCGAAACAGCAGATGTCGTTGACGTCAAAGACCGTGTCTTTCGAGGTGCCGGTAGTGGAATCCCGGCCGGCATGTATCCGCGCCCGTTCAGTAAAGGCGTACCAAGCCACTTCAAGGGTGATGCTAGAGGCTGGCCGGAACATCCGGGAGGAAAAGGTCGCTTTGTAAGAGGTGCAGACCTGCCGCGTTTGGTCTACGTACGCTGGCAGTCGATGGCCGAACCGCAGACGTATGAAGCTTACATAGAGATCCCCGAGCCAGCGCGAAAGAGCATGCTCGAGGGTGAAAGAACCTTTTGCCGCGCAGATGGCAGGTGGATAACGGATTACCGAGACATGGTGATAATCGGCCTGGCGCCTGGAGGCATTGCCAAGGTTTGGCTGGGCGGTCAATGTCTGTTGTCGACCGAAGTCACCCGCGTCCAAGGCACGATCAATCCTGAAGGCCCGTATGGCGGTAGGTCTAACGGTAAGCATCGACCGCTATCAGAAGAGTCCAAAGCCTACGTCGAAAAATTTGGTATTCCCTATGAAAGCTGGTGAGAAACTGGGCAGTTTCCGGTGCCTGAGCACGCTGATTTTCGTGTTGTTGGGCGGATGTGCTCATGGTGAAAGCAGTTCCTTACCTTACGAGGCGTGGAGTCTAAATTTTTTTACGCCTGATTATATGGAGGCATGGATTGAAACTGCGGATGTTGTAGATAGTAATGAACGCGTATTCGGCGGTGCTGGTAGCGGTCTGCCGGCAATGGGGTATCCGCGCGCGTTGAGTGAAGGCATTCCGACTGAGTTCAGGGGCAAACCGGCGGGATGGCGAGACAACCCAGGAGGCAAAGGCCGGTATGTAGTGGGCGCTGATCTACCACGGTTGGTCTACGTACGATGGCAATCTATGGCCGAACCGCAAACTTATGAAGCGTACATTGAGATTAATGAGTCAGTCAGACGGTTGATGCGTAAACGCGAAAACGTATTTTGTACATTTGATGGCAGAGTAATCACGCAATATCGCAAACTTTTGGTCGTGGGCTTGGCCCCCGGGGGAGTTGCAAAGGTCTGGGTAAAAGGACCCTGCCTGAAAGCAACCGAAGTCTCCCGCGTCCAAGGCACCATCAATCCCGAAGGCCCCTACGGCGGAAAATCCAACGGCAAGCATCGACCGCTATCAGAAGAGTCCAAAGCCTATGTCGACAAATTCGGGATTCCCTATGGGAGTTGGTAAGCCACTCCCACAGGCCATGGTCAGTGTTGAGTCAGGTATTGCGCCAACTCATCCTGCCGCTCGCACCCCACCAGCAGCCACAGCAAAATCCTCGCTTTGCGCGGGCACACAAACCCGGCCATCAACGCGCCTTTGCGTACCAGATCCATTTCGCTGCCATCGAAACCATAGGTTGCCCGAGCGGTACAACCCGAGCCAGTCCGGGTCGCGACGACCACTGGAATGTGTTTGGCGATGAGTTCAATTGAGCGCGCCCAGCTCTCAGAAACATGCCCCGCACCAAAACCCGCAATCACCAATCCTTCGTAGTCCAGGCCGACGATGTTTTCGAGGATCCGGGTGTCGGCAGAAAGCGAAGCTTCCAGCAGGGCAATCTTGTGGCTGGTCTGGTGCGGCAGGGGCAGTACTTTGCGCAGGGAGGGTGGCCGCAGATAGCAAACAGCATCCTCCACCAGCAGGCCGGCGGGTCCGACAAGGGGAGAGGAAAATGCCTGGAGCGCCAGGGAATCGGTTTTGCGCACCGCGCTCGCCCGGTGAATCTGCCCGTGGATGACCACTTGCACACCCCGTTGATAACTACTGGCGGCCAGTGCAACACGGCAAGCGTCGAGCAGATTTGCCGGACCATCGGCCCCCGCTTGCGCGGCGGAACGCATGGCGCCGGTCAGCACCAACGGTTGATCGTGGTGCCATAAATGGTCGAAGAAGGTTGCGACTTCTTCCAGAGCGTCGGTGCCTTGGGTGATCACAACGCCAGCGGCGCCTTGCTTGATTTGAAAGCTTGCCCAGGACAGAACGCTCAGCAAGAACTCGAAATCAACTGACGCACTCGGCAGCATTCCGAGTGTTTCTACGTTGACCCGTGCGAGTGTTTTCAACTCAGGCACAGACGCCAGAAGTGCTTCGCCGTTAACCGTCGGGATGACACCTTCGTTGATATGGCGGGCTTTCATGCTGACGGTGCCGCCAAGCGCGGCGATGGCCAGTTTGGGCAGGTCCATGGAATAGCTCGTGTGGGTAGAAGAAAGAAGGCTGTGCCCGGAACGGGTTCCTGGCACAGCCTTGGCGGCCTCTATCAGTTGCTCGTCAACCAGCCGACCAATGGAATGATCAGCACGGTGCTCATCGCCATCGACAGGACATTGCCGATAAAGCCGTGCATGTCTGGCGGCAAGCGCTTGGCGAAGGCCCAGGCCAGCGGCGGCGCAATCAGTGCGCCCAGCACAGCGCTCGAGACAATCACCGGCCAGGTGCCGCCGTACGTCAGCACTGCGGCCGGCACCACGGATACCAGCGGAACGTAAGTGGGGTACCAGCCGAGCCGGATCCACTGCTTACGCCAAATGACCACTCCTATTGCCGAAGTCAGCGCCTGCGCGCCGATCAGTTGCGGCAGCAGGCCTGATCCGTACGCCGGGCTCAGCGGATTCAGGGTGAAGGCCAGCAAGGCGCCAGCGATCAGGCCGAGGCTGGCCCATTCGTTGCCGAAAAACGGCGCTTCGGAAAAGTCTGCCAACACCCGACGCAGGCTCCAGACGACGCCGTAATCGGGCGCCTTGCCAACTGCGGGTGGCGGCTCCTGCGGTTTGCGTGACTGCTCGGATTTCACCAGGCTCGGCAGATAACGGCAGAGCAAAAAGGCCACGACGCTGGCGACGGCCATGCCCGTAACGTTGCCAATGACCACCGGCAAACCGAGCGGCACGCACACGTAGTTGACGATCAGCAGGCACATCGGTGTGACCAGCAGTGCACCCATGATTGCGCCATTGATCGTGACCTTCCAGCCCGCGCCGAACATCAGCACCATCGCCGCCGGCAAGGAAACAAAGGCGGCGAAAGTTGGTTGCCAACTGTCGGCGGTCACGGTCCAGCCCCATAACGCATTGCTCAGCAGCAGGCCCAGCAATGAGCTGGTGATCAGCCAGGGCCATAAGCCGGTGCCGTAACAAATGCTGAAACCTTGCCAGACTTTGCCCGTGCGGTTTGCCCAATACGCGAGATAGGCACCGGCCAACAATCCGATCGAGGCGAACTCGTGTTTGTAGAACGCGACCTCGCTGATGTCACCGATGACCCAGCGCAACCACGCGCCGGGATCGGGCAGGCTCGAGACCATGTGCGCGTAATCCGGCCAGTGGGCGGACCAGGACTCGCGGTGAGTGAATGACAGCCAGATGATCGACAGCGCCGCGCCGAGTACCAGCAAAACAATGGCGATATCCAGCGTTGATCGCGTGACCTGGCGGCTCTGTGTCTGTTTTTGGGTCGAGGATTCCATCAGTCATCGCCTCCGGTCAGCGCGGCAGGCAAGGGTGCTGAAGGTACCCCAGCATCGGATCGTAGAGGTCGGTGCGGCGATCGCGATGCAGATCGTTCAAGCTGTTCCAGATCGGCGCGCTGCGGGAGCTGGTCAGGTCGATATCGGCGAACAGGATTTCCTGCTGATCGGCTGATGCCACGGCTCCGATCGGCCAGCCGTTGGTGCCGGCGATCAATGAACAGCCCAGGTAACGGGCGCCTCGTTCTTCGCCGATTCGGCTTGCGGCCGCGATAAACACATTATTGACGTGTGCAGCGGTCATGGTCAGGTACGAAGCCATGCATTTGCCCGCCTCATCGAACAGCGGCGGTGGTGTCCAGACCCAGTTGTTCAGGCTGCAGATGATGTCCGCGCCTTGCTGGCTGAGGATGCGCGGCACCTCCGGAAACCAGATGTCCCAGCAGATCAGCAGACCAATGCGGCCGATGGGCGTATCGAACACCGGGAAACCCAGATCACCCGGTGTGAACCACAGCTTTTCCAGGTTCCACAAATGCGCTTTGCGGTACTTGCCGATGAAACCGTCAGGACCCACCAGCACACCGGTGTTGAACAGCTGCATGCCATCGCGCTCGGTCAGGCCGGCCACCAGATAAACCTGGTGCTCGCGGGCAAAATTCATCCACGCCCGCACGCTCGTTCCATCGGGAACACCCTCAGCATGGTCAAACGCGTCCTGACGATTTTTGAAGAAGTATCCGCTGCTGGACAGCTCCGGCAGGACGATCAGATTCGCCCCGCCCAACGCTGCCTCACGAGCCAGATCCAGGCTCTGACGCACATTCGCGTCCCGGTTTTGCATGCCGACCTGTGGATCGAATTGCACAACTGCTACACGAACAGGGCTGATTGCTTCGCTCATACCGAATGACCTCTTTTTATTGTTATTCACGCTGTTGAATTGCGTGTTCATAAGAGTCGAATCGGTATGGGCGAGTAAGTCAGCCGCTTCCGTTTAGCGTGTAGTCCATGTCCCAAACTGTATTGGCCGAGCCTGGGCTTGGCAGTACAAGATGGCAGGATTCAGACGCCAGACAGGCCTCTGGCCCGGGACTTCAGGTTGCAACGGCGTAATGCGGGTAGTCGGCCATTGAGAAGCCACCATTGAAAGTTGCTGCGGTTTTGTTGCAGATATGGATGACCGCATCGACCGCACCCCGGAAACAAGGCTCGGTCCACCCAGCGTCAACGGAGAACGATTCGCCGGATAAGTACAGGCCTGAAACGTGAGCGAACTCGCGGTTGTATTTCATCAGGCTCACCGCGTCGTAATAGGCGCCAGGGCGATACAACTTTGCACAGCCAAGGGCATTTTTATCGGTGATCCAGCGCTGAACCACGGCTTGCTCCAGTCCTATATAGGGCGAAATCCGTTGCTGAATGTTGGCTGATTTGAGCAGGATCCGGTCCAGCTCGTCGGCGCAGCGGGTCACCAGTTCCTTGTCGCTGAAGGTGGCAAGTTTGGTCGCGTCGTCCTCCCACGTGTAGCTCAGCAAAATGCAGTCATAACTGTATTTGTCGTTGTAGCGGTAGGTGTAGACATCGTGGATGAAGCTGTCCGTGACGATGGCCTGGGGGATTTTGCTGTTCCCGGACAGAAACGATTTTTTCAGCGGTGCGAAGACTTTGCAGCTGGTTTCCCAGTGCGCTGTCTTATAGGCATGGATCGTCTCGAAAGGCAGCATCTGCGGGGTAAAATTTTCCAGCTTGATGCGGGTTTCGATCAGCCAGGAAGGCAGGGTCAAGATGACCGAATCGAAGTCTTCGTAGTGTTCCTGGGCGTGCTCCGGCTGGCTGTGTTTCCAGTTGTAATACACACGGGTTTGCTGATTACCGAGCTTTCTGATCTTGGTGACGGACGAATCCGTCAGCAAGCCTTTCGGCCGTTCGAGGCAGTGTTCGTATAAGGATTTTTCCGTTTCAGCAGGCTTCAGGAACAGCAGGCATTCGTCCAGCGCGGCAAGACCAAGGTAGCGAGGCTGGTCGAACCTCAGCCCGGTCGAATCAAACACGGCCTTGCTTTTCAAGTGAGGGCAGTCCGTTAACGGATCGCCGTTCGCGTCGACCCGGCCCTGGATCAGTTGCAACTGACTGCTAAAACCGAAGATGGCCGTGCGCAGTGGGTAAAGCGAGCAGACATCATAGAACGCCCCCCAGCTGCCATCGCCAATGCCGATGGCGTAGAAAGTGGCGGATTCCCTGGCGGTCATGCCCATCCCGCCGAAATCGCCGGGAGCGGTTTCCGTCCAGGCGTTCAGGACCGGCATGCTGACCAGGTCCCGAAACGAAACATTGTGGTATTTCTCGACAATGGCCGCCCACATGCCTTCCCATTCCGGGCTGTCATAAACCTGCGCAACGTGCCGCGTCATGCGGTCGGCAAAGGCCTTCCACTTGGTATGCACTGCCCGCAATTCGTCACCGGGTGGCGCGGTGTTGCCGTCGTCATTCTTCCAGATCAACATCTGCGGCGTCTCTGCACCGCCCATGCTGCCCTCGCGCAGGTAGATACCGGTAGAAGTGACGAACTGGCTGCCGGGGTTGGCAAAGTCCGTAAACGCCAGATCGAAGGCTTTAGCGTAGTAAGCCATCAACGAGCGGCCCTCGGTCGGTGACTCGTCTGCGCGGTTGAAAAAAGGCATGCGCATGGCGCCCATCTCGAACGGCGTGTGGCTCGCCTCGGAGTTGCGACTGCCCGGCACAGTCAAGTGCCTGCCGCCGATACGGGTCGATTGCTCGATGAGGGTGATGCGGGTGAATCCGCAGCGATGCAGCTCTCTGGCAGCCGTCAGGCCGGTCACGCCGGCGCCAATGATGCAGATTCTGTGGTGTGGGTCGGTTGCTTTGGCGATGCCGTTTTCCTGTTCAACCAACGCGCGATAGTCGAAGCACAGGTCTGGCGGATTGGGGAATCGGCCCGCCCACGGAGTGTGTGGCGAACGCTTTTTTCGTGCATTTTTGGCGACGTGTGCGGGGTAGTTATAGCTTGATCCGATGGTCATTGTTCATCTTCCCTGATGGTGTTGGCAGGAAGATGTTGAAGACTTCAGCGCTCAGCGACTAGCAGTCAAAAGGACCGGGAGGGGGCTCAGAATTCGTTTTCTGGCGTGGGAAAATAACCGATTCGGGCACAGCGCCGAACAATGTGGGAGCGCGCTTGCTCCCACATCGGGTAATGCGGGCGCGTTCAAGCAGCCCGCTGAAACTGTTGCCGATACTGATTCGGCGACAAATCCGTGTGCTGGCGGAACAACCGCGCAAAGAAGCTCGCATCGTCATAACCGACTTCATAACTGATGGTCTTGATGCTTTTGCGACTGCCTGACAGCAAGCCTTTGGCGGTTTCGATGCGCAGGCGTTGCAGGTAGTGCAGCGGCTTGTCGCCGGTGGCGGTCTGGAAGCGGCGCATGAAATTGCGGATGCTCATGCCATGTTCGCGGGCGACATCTTCGAAACGAAACTTGTCGGCGAAGTGCTCTTCGAGCCAGTGCTGAATCTGCAGGATGATCAAGTCCTGATGCAGTTTTTGTCCGCCAAAACCGATCCGCCCGGGCGCATAGTTGCGCTGGACTTCGTAAAGAATATCGCGCGCCACCGCTTGAGCGATGTTGGCGCCGCAGAACCGCTCGATCAGATAAATGTAAAGGTCGCACGCCGACGTAGTGCCGCCGGCGCAGTACAGGTTGTCTGCATCGGTCAGGTGCTTGTCCTGATTGAGATAAACCTTGGGGAAGCGCTCGGCGAATGCGTTGAAGAAACGCCAGTAGGTGGTCGCTTCCTTACCGTCGAGCAGGCCGGCCTCGGCCAGCCAGAACACGCCGGTGGCCTCTGCGCATAGAACTGCGCCGCGAGCATGTTGCTGGCGCAGCCACGGCAAGATCTGCGGATAGCGTCTGCTCAACGTTTCAAAATCGTCCCAGAACGCCGGGAGAATGATGATATCGGCATTTTCCAGAGCGCCGTCTACCGGCATGATCACATCGCTGAAGCTGTTGACCGGTTTGCCGTCGGGGCTGACCAGCCGCGTTTCGAACGCTGGTGTCAGGCCGTGGCCCAGTTGTTTGCCGTAGCGCAGGCTGGCCAGATGGAAGAAATCCTTGGCTTGCATGAGAGTGGAAGCGAAAACGCGGTCGATCGCGAGGATGCTGACGCGCCGTAAAGGCGTGGAGGCTTGGTTAGACATAATTCAACTTTATTCTTATAGGGGAAAGTGGTCACCAGACGGCTGGATCGTCTTATTTTTTGTCTGATGTGTCCAGTGTCCTGTAGCGCAGGCGAGGCTTAGTCTCTGGAGGCTAACTCTCTAACAATAACGACAGGTGCCGCATGATCCCCAGAACCTTGTTCAGTTCCGAGCACGAACTTTTTCGTGACAGCGTGCGAACGTTCCTCGAGAAAGAAGCCGTGCCCTTTCATGGGCAATGGGAAAAACAAGGTTTCATCGACCGTGCCCTGTGGAACAAGGCAGGGGAGGCGGGGATGCTCTGCTCGCACTTGCCCGAAGAATACGGTGGGCTGGGTGCCGACTTCCTGTACAGCACGGTGGTAATTGAAGAGGTCGGCCGTCTGGGCCTGACCGGGATCGGATTCTCCCTGCATTCGGATATTGTCGCGCCTTACATCCTGCATTACGGCAGTGAAGCGCTGAAACACAAATACCTGCCAAAACTGGTGTCGGGCGAGATGGTCACCGCGATTGCGATGACCGAGCCGGGCGCCGGTTCCGACCTGCAAGGGGTGAAGACCACTGCCGTGCTCGATGGCGACGAATACGTGATCAACGGTTCGAAAACGTTTATCACCAATGGTTTTCTCGCGGACCTGGTGATCGTTGTCGCCAAGACCGATCCGAAGGCGGGCGCGAAGGGCACCAGTCTTTTTCTGGTGGAGGCGAACACGCCCGGTTTCGACAAAGGCAAACGCCTGGAAAAAGTCGGGATGAAAGCACAGGACACCTCCGAGCTGTTCTTCCAGGACGTTCGCGTGCCCAAGGAAAACCTGCTGGGGCAGGCCGGGATGGGGTTTGCCTACCTGATGCAGGAATTGCCGCAGGAGCGTCTGACAGTCGCCATCGGCGGCCTCGCATCCGCCGAAGCGGCGCTGCAATGGACGCTGGATTACACCCGTGAACGCAAAGCTTTCGGCAAGGCGATTGCGGACTTTCAGAACACCCGCTTCAAACTCGCGGAGATGGCGACCGAAATTCAGATCGGCCGGGTTTTCGTTGACCGCTGCCTGGAGCTTCACCTGCAGGGCAAGCTGGATGTGCCGACGGCGGCAATGGCCAAATACTGGGGCACTGACCTGCAATGCAAGGTGCTCGACGAGTGCGTGCAGTTGCATGGCGGCTATGGCTTCATGTGGGAATACCCGATTGCCCGCGCGTGGGCGGATGCGCGGGTGCAACGGATTTATGCGGGGACTAACGAGATCATGAAGGAGATTATTGCGCGCTCGCTTTGATGCTGTGGTGACTGTCAGGTCGCCATCGCGAGCAGGCTCGCTCCCACTTGGGTTCTGGGTTGATCACAAGGGTGTGGATCAACACCAATCAACTGTGGGAGCGAGCCTGCTCGCGATTGGATCTATGAATCAATCAAGGCGCAGGATTGGGGTGGTCTTTGTGGATCGCCTCAATTCCCTCAAGCACCTCATCGGACAGTTTCAAATCGAAGCTGGCGATGTTGCTGTCCAGCTGCTCTAGCGTCGTCGCGCCAATGATATTGCTGGTGACGAACGGCTGCTGCGTGACAAACGCCAATGCCATTTGTGCCGGGTCCAGACCATGCTCTCGCGCCAGCGCCACATATCGGCTGCACGCCGCTTCCGACTGCGCATTGAAATAACGGCTGAAGCGGCTGTACAAGCTCAGTCGACCTTTAGGTGGACGCGCGCCGCCTTCGTATTTCCCTGACAGGAAACCAAACGCCAGCGGCGAATAAGCCAGCAGGCCACACTGTTCGCGAATAGCGATTTCTGCCAGACCGACTTCGAAGCTGCGGTTGAGCAGGTTGTACGGATTCTGGATCGATACCGCACGCGGCCAGCCGCGGGCTTCAGCCAGCGCGAGGAAACGCATGGTGCCCCACGGCGTCTCGTTGGACAGGCCGATGTGGCGGATCTTGCCGGCCCGGACCTGTTCGTCCAGCGCTTCGAGGGTGTCCTCCAGCGGTGTCAGGTTGGCCTCGGACTTGTGTTTGTAGCCCAACTGCCCGAAGAAGTTGGTGCTGCGCTCCGGCCAATGCAATTGATAAAGATCGATGTAGTCGGTCTGCAGGCGCTTGAGACTGGCGTCCACAGCTTCGGTGATGTGCTGACGGTTGTGGCGCAGGTTTTTGTCGCGGATGTAATCGATCGTATTGCCGGGGCCCGCGATCTTGCTGGCGAGGATCCAGTCGGTACGATCACCCCGACTTTTGAAATAATTGCCGATGTAGCGTTCGGTGGTGGCGTAGGTTTCGGCCTTGGGCGGCACCGGATACATCTCGGCAGTATCGATGAAATTGATCCCGGCGCTTTTGGCCCTTTCAATCTGGGCGAAGGCTTCAGCCTCGCTGTTTTGCTCACCCCAGGTCATGGTCCCGAGGCACAGTGCACTCACGTTCAGATCGGTTCGGCCTAGCTGGCGATAGTCCATCGGATGCTCCTTGGGCAAAACAATCATAAAAGCAGGTTGAAATATTTTTCGCAATCTGCATAATTGCGCACCTCTTTCTGCAGTGGAAGTGATGCGCCGCCGCCGAAGAATCTTGCCGTTGAACGGACGCGCCGACCCGAGCCCCCGAAAGCGTCTGTATCCGGCTGCCTTTGACTTGTCAAAGTACGCACTATTCAGTAAGATCCGCCGTCTAATTTACAGGGCGGCCCCTGAGGCTATAAAGAATGAAAACTTTTACTGCTAAACCGGAAACAGTACAGCGCGACTGGTTTGTCGTCGACGCTGCAGGTCAGACCCTGGGTCGTCTGGCCACCGAAATCGCGAGCCGTCTGCGTGGCAAGCATAAAGCTGAGTACACTCCTCACGTTGACACCGGCGATTACATCGTCGTTATCAACGCCGAGCAGATTCGTGTAACCGGTGCTAAAACCACCGACAAAATCTACTACTCCCACTCCGGTTTCCCGGGCGGCATCAAGTCGATCAACTTTGAAAAGCTGATCGCCAAAGCCCCTGAGCGCGTGATCGAGACCGCGGTCAAAGGCATGCTGCCTAAGAACCCGCTGGGTCGCGACATGTATCGTAAGCTGAAAGTCTATGCGGGCGCTGTACACCCTCATACTGCTCAGCAGCCCCAAGAACTGAAGTTTTAACGGAATAGTTCATTATGTCGGCGACTCAAAATTACGGCACTGGCCGTCGCAAGACCGCAACCGCACGCGTTTTCCTGCGTCCGGGTACTGGTAACATCTCCATCAACAACCGTTCGCTGGATAATTTCTTCGGCCGCGAAACTGCCCGCATGGTAGTTCGTCAGCCGCTGGAATTGACTGAGACTGTCGAGAAGTTCGACATCTACGTCACCGTGATCGGCGGTGGTGTAAGTGGTCAAGCTGGCGCAATCCGCCACGGTATCACTCGCGCACTGATGCAGTACGACGAAACCCTGCGTGGCGCTCTGCGCAAAGCTGGCTTCGTTACTCGCGATGCTCGTGAAGTTGAACGTAAGAAAGTCGGTCTGCGTAAAGCGCGTAAGCGTCCGCAGTACTCGAAGCGTTAATTCGCTTTCTCGTTCAAAAAGAACGCCCTGCTTCCTCGCGAAGCAGGGCGTTTTTTTATGGGCGCGATTTATCAAAGAATTGCGCTGTGACAACTTGCCACAGACGCAGAGGCCCTATACTGCAAGGCTCGGCAGTGGAGCCCTTCGGTAATTACCTTGTCAGGATTGGGGCTTTTCATTACCATTCGGCAAAATTTTTATAAGTACATAGTTTTAATTTAGTAGACGCCTGATTTAACAGGCCACAAAGCTGATGGGAGAGGACTGAATGAGCAATGACGGCGTGAATGCAGGCCGGCGTCGCTTCTTGGTAGCAGCCACATCCGTGGTGGGTGCTGCAGGAGCGGTGGGGGCTGCGGTCCCGTTCGTGGGGTCATGGTTTCCCAGTGCCAAAGCGAAAGCTGCAGGTGCACCGGTGAAGGTGAATGTCAGCAAAATCGAGCCAGGTCAGCAAATGATTGCTGAATGGCGTGGTCAGCCGGTATTCATCGTCCGCCGTACCGAGGAAATCCTGGGGAATCTGAAAAAGATCGAGGGCCAGCTGTCTGACCCAACCTCCAAGAACTCGACACAACCGACTTATGTCGACCCGGAGACGCGTTCGATCAAGCCAGAAGTTCTGCTGCTGATCGGTATCTGCACTCACCTGGGTTGCTCGCCGACTTTCCGTCCTGAAGTGGCACCTGCTGATCTGGGCAAAGACTGGGTAGGTGGTTATTTCTGCCCGTGCCACGGTTCCCACTACGATCTGGCTGGTCGCGTCTACAAGTCGCAACCTGCGCCTTTGAACCTGCCAGTTCCCCCGCATTCCTATGAGACTGATGACATCATTGTCGTCGGCGTCGATACGGAGAAAGCGTGATGAGCAAGTTCATGGATTGGGTTGATGCGCGCTTTCCCGCGACCAAAATGTGGGAAGACCACCTCAGCAAGTATTACGCCCCGAAGAACTTCAACTTCTTCTATTTTTTTGGTTCGCTCGCGCTGCTCGTTCTGGTCAACCAGATCGTCACCGGTGTCTGGCTGACCATGAGCTACACCCCGTCGGCCGAAGAAGCCTTCGCGTCGGTCGAATACATCATGCGCGACGTCGAGCACGGGTCGATCCTGCGTATGCTGCACGCAGTCGGCGCATCGATGTTTTTTATCGTGGTTTACCTGCACATGTTCCGCGGCTTGCTATACGGTTCCTACCAGAAACCGCGCGAGCTGGTATGGGTCTTCGGCATGCTGATCTACCTGGCGCTGATGGCTGAAGCGTTCATGGGGTATTTGCTGCCGTGGGGCCAGATGTCCTACTGGGGCGCCCAGGTCATCATCTCGCTGTTCGGTGCGATCCCGGTCATCGGTGACGACCTGACGCAGTGGATTCGTGGTGACTACCTGATTTCGGGGATCACGCTGAACCGCTTCTTTGCCTTGCATGTGGTCGCACTGCCAATCGTTATTCTCGGCTTGGTGGTGGTGCACATCCTGGCGCTGCACGAAGTGGGTTCGAACAACCCGGATGGCGTCGACATCAAGAAACACAAGGACGAAAACGGTATTCCACTGGACGGCATCGCCTTCCACCCGTACTACACCGTGAAAGATATCGTCGGCGTGGTGGTGTTCCTCTTCATCTTCTGCTCGATCGTGTTTTTCTTCCCGGAAATGGGCGGTTACTTCCTGGAGAAGCCGAACTTCGAAGTGGCGAACGCCTTCAAGACCCCTGAGCACATCGCTCCGGTCTGGTACTTCACACCGTTCTACGCAATTCTGCGGGCGGTGCCGGACAAGCTCCTGGGCGTCATCGCCATGGGCGCGGCCATTGCTGTCCTGTTTGTCCTGCCGTGGCTCGACCGCAGCCCGGTCAAGTCGATGCGCTACAAAGGCTGGATGAGCAAGATCTGGTTGTGGGTGTTCTGCATCTCGTTCGTGATCCTCGGCGTGCTGGGTGTTCTGTCACCGACTCCGGGTCGTACGCTGCTGTCGCAGGTCTGTACTTTCCTGTACTTCGCCTACTTCATTCTGATGCCGTTCTACACCAGGCTCGAGAAGACCAAACCGGTTCCGGAAAGGGTGACTGGCTGATGAAAAAGCTATTTGCTGTACTGATTTTTGCTGCTCTGCCAGCACTGTCGTTCGCCGCTGCAGAAGGTGGTCCGGAGCTGGAAAAAGTCGACATCGACGTTTCCGACCAGGCTGCCATGCAGGATGGCGCGCGTACGTTCGCCAACTATTGCATGGGCTGCCACAGCGCCAAGTTCCAGCGCTATGAACGCGTTGCCGACGATCTGGGCATTCCTCACGATCTGATGCTGTCGAACCTGGTTTTCACCGGTGCCAAGATTGGCGACCACATGAACATCGGCATGCAGCCTGCTGACGCCAAGACCTGGTTCGGTGCGGCGCCGCCCGATCTCACCCTGGTTGCACGTGTTCGTGGCACTGATTGGCTCTACGGTTACCTGAAAGCGTTCTACGAGGACCCGACGCGCCCTTGGGGCGTGAACAACAAGGTTTTCCCGAACGTCGGTATGCCTAACGTCCTTGCGCCTTTGCAAGGTCGTCAGGTGGTCGGATGCAAACAGGTGCAGATCGTCGAAGACGGCAAGAAGCAATATGATCCGCTGACCGGTACGCCTTTGACGCATGAAGCGTGCGATCAGTTGACCATCGTGCCGAAAAGCGGCGCGCTGACCGAAGAGCAGTTCGATGAGAAGGTCAAGAATCTGGTAACCTTCCTCGCTTACTCGGCTAACCCGGTTAAGCTGCAGCATCAGCGCATTGGTACCTACGTCTTGTTGTACCTGGCGTTCTTCTTCGTATTCGCATACTTGCTCAAGCGTGAATACTGGAAAGATGTGCACTGATTAAGATTCAAGCAATTGCTGTTAATCGCGCGCGCCCAAGGGCGTCTCTGAACGTGTAACGAGCCTGGTGAGCCAGGCGTTACGGGGAGGCGCCCTCTGGGCGCGCTCGTTTTTCCGCTCCCGATAATTTTTACAAGCGAGGAGGACCGCCATGGGCGTGACCAATCGGTTGGCCTGTTACTCCGACCCCGCCGACCACTATTCCCACCGAGTGCGTATTGTACTTGCAGAGAAGGGTGTCAGCGCCGAGATCATTTATGTGGAGGCTGGTCGTCAGCCGCCTAAACTGATTGAGGTGAACCCTTACGGCAGCCTGCCCACACTGGTCGATCGTGACCTGGCGTTGTGGGAGTCGACCGTGGTGATGGAATATCTGGATGAGCGTTACCCGCACCCGCCATTACTGCCGGTTTACCCAGTGGCGCGCGCCAATAGCCGTCTGCTGATTCATCGAATCCAGCGTGACTGGTGTGGCCTGGTGGATCTGATTCTGGATTCGCGATCCAAGGAAGCTGCCCGTGTAGTGGCTCGAAAAGAGCTGCGTGAGAGCCTGGCTGGTGTTTCGCAATTGTTCGCGGACAAGCCGTTTTTCCTCAGTGAGGAACAAAGCCTCGTGGATTGCTGCCTATTACCCATACTCTGGCGCTTGCCGATCATGGGTATTGAACTGCCGCGGCCTGCCAAGCCGTTGCTTGATTACATGGAGCGCTCGTTTGCGCGTGAGGCTTTCCAGGCGAGTCTGTCTGGTGTCGAACGCGATATGCGCTAAGGCTTAAGGAGCCGCTATGAACTCCAGTCGACCTTATCTGGTCCGCGCGCTCTACGAGTGGATTGTGGATAACGATTGCACCCCGCACATGCTGGTCAATTCCGAATACCCGTCGGTGCAGGTGCCGCAAGGTTTCGCCAATGACGGACAGATTGTCCTGAATGTATCGCCAGCCGCCGTGCGTCATCTGCACATGGACAACGAAGCGGTCAGCTTCGAAGGTCGCTTTGGCGGTGTGCCGCATACTTTATACGTGCCTATCGCATCGATCCTGGGCATTTACGCCCGGGAGAATGGCCAGGGCATGGTGTTTGATCTGGAGTCGCCTATGGATGGCGAGGATGAGATTGAGCCGGATGATGATATCCCACCACCCGACAGCGAGCCTCCGCGTCCCAGCGGTCGACCCAGTTTGAAGGTGGTGAAGTAATAAAAAAGGCGATCCGAATGGATCGCCTTTTTTATTGTTTCACCACCTTCAAACGTATGAGCTGTCGAGTGAAGCGAGGCTGCGATCTTTTGATCATGTGTTCGACAAAGGTCAAAAGATCGCAGCTTTGCTTGCTCGTGGCTCCTACGGTTCCACGGGCGATGGTGAGTAGATGCCATCAGCAACTGTCAGTCGATGTACTCAAACAACTTCACAATCTTCTGCACGCCAGAAACCCCTTGTACCAGATTGGTCGCTTGCGCAGCTTCCTGCTTGGTCAGCAGGCCAAGCAGATAAACGATGCCATTCTCAGTGACAACCTTGATTCGCGAGCCTGGAATGCTCGCATCGGTGAGCATCTGCGTCTTGATCTTGGAAGTCAGCCAGGTGTCGTTCTGGCGAGCCAGGAAACCGGAGGGCGGCAACACTTGCAGCTCGTTGTGGACCTTCTTCACCCGTTGCACCGAAGCCGCAGCCTGTTCGGCCTTGGCTTTCAGGTCTGCGCGGGGTGTCTGCCCGGCCAGGAGTACCACGCCGTTGAAGCTGGTGACGACGATATGCGAATCGTCGTCCAGGGCGGGGTCAGCCTTGGCGATGTTCACGCCGGCTTTGGTTTCGATCAGCGAATCATCGATTTTGCT
The DNA here is from genome assembly GCF_054898145.1 of Pseudomonas sp. TMB3-21. Lineage (NCBI taxonomy): Bacteria > Pseudomonadati > Pseudomonadota > Gammaproteobacteria > Pseudomonadales > Pseudomonadaceae > Pseudomonas > Pseudomonas sp. TMB3-21. The sequence goes on from NZ_CM142718.1 coordinate 2,669,148, forward strand.
GCCGAAAGTGCGTGTGCCACGGTCGTCATCAATCGGCGCTTCGCGGCTGGCGTTAACCACCGAGGTGCACCCGCTGATGCCGAGGCACAGGGTCAAGGCCATCAGGCCTAGGCGATTAGGGGTCATTCTTCACTCCCGAACAATTGGCTGTCGATCAAATCGCAAAGGCAATGGATCGCCAGCAGGTGGACTTCCTGAATACGTGCGGTGACGTTGGCCGGTACGCGAATTTCGACGTCCTCAGGCAATAGCAGGGACGCCATGCCGCCACCATCACGACCGGTCATTGCTACGACAATCATTTCGCGATCATGTGCGGCCTGGATCGCTTGAATTATGTTCGCCGAGTTGCCGCTGGTGGAAATCGCCAGCAACACATCGCCTGGTTGGCCAAGGGCGCGAATCTGTTTGGAGAAGATTTCGTTATAGCTGTAATCGTTGGCGATCGAGGTGATCGTCGAACTGTCGGTGGTCAGCGCAATGGCTGGCAGGCTCGGGCGTTCGCGCTCGAAACGATTGAGCAGCTCGGAGGAAAAATGCTGGGCGTCGCCGGCTGAGCCGCCGTTGCCGCAGGACAGCATCTTGCCCTCATTGAGCAGGGCGTTGACCATGACCTGGCTGGCTTGCTCGATGTGCGGTGCAAGTACTTCCATCGCCTGTTGCTTGGTGTCGATACTGGCCTGAAAGAGCTGGCGAATTCGCGATTGCATGTCCATCTGTGTGACCTTAATTAGCGCGGCTACCTGGCACATGAATGTGCAGCCCGCAAAGCAAAGAGCAAAAGTGTAGGGTGAAAGTGCACGGTTCGGAGCGCGTGCGATCAGCTGTCGAAGGCATTTTGCAGCCAGTTCAACTGATCGAGGCTGCTGTCGATGGCAACCACGTCAAAACGGCAGGGGGAGTTGGCCCAACGCGATTCGCGCTGAAGAAAATACTGCGCGGCGAAAATCAGTTTTTGCCGTTTGCGCGCATCAACGCTGTCGAGCGCGCCACCCCATTGAGTGTTCTTCCTGTAGCGGACCTCGACGAATACTACTGTATCGCCATCAAGCATGACCAGATCAAGCTCGCCGCGTTTGCACAACCAGTTCTGCGCCAGCAGGCTCAGACCCTGTTGTTGCAGATGCCCGAGCGCATGGCGCTCGGCATCTTTACCGCTTTGCTGGCGTGACCGGTCAGGCATCAGCGTGGCGTATCCGGCAGGCGTTGAACCTGACCATTAACGAACTGCGCCCATGGCAACTGGCGAACCACACGTTGGGTCTGGGTCATGCCGAGGCTGCCCGATTGGCCTTCGATGCGGCTGTCCGGCAGGGTCTTCAGTTGTCCCAGGCGTGGCGCCAGGCGGTAGGCATCAACGCCCATGGCATACAAGCGTCCGAGGCTGCCGGCAGCTTGCGGCCATTGAGCAGTGACCTGCTGGCGCAACGGATCGGTGGAATCAAGCAACCACGGCGTTTCGCAGAAGCGCACGCCATTCATGTCGTTGTACTGATTCTGGTCACCACTGGCGCTGAACACGTGGGATGTCGCGTAAACCGGCACGTCACCCGCGTATTGGAAATTCAGCGTTGGCTTGATCTGCTGAGCCTGTTGGGGCGTAGCGGCGAGGAAAATGAATTCGATGTCCTGGCGCCGCGACGGTTGGGCCGCGACCTGAGAACCGACAGTGCTTTGCAGGCTCTTGGCGCGACCTTCGCTCTGGCGCAGCTGGAACATGTCAGCAATCTGCTGGGCCAGTTGCACCGGCTGATCGACACGTTCGGTGGCAACGATGCTGCCGCCGTTGGCTTGCCAGTCCTGGCTGAACGCTTTCATCACGCGATCGCCCCATTCACCCTTGGGTACCATGATTGCGGCGCGATGCAAGCCATCGGCGCGAGCGCGACGGGAGACTTCGCGGGCTTCGTCTTCAGCGGCGAGACCAAACTGGAACAGCTGTGCCGGACCTTGTTCGCCTTCGCTGTAGTTGAGCGCCAGTGTGGTGATCGGCAATTGCGGGCGAGCGCTGAGCTGTTTGACCAGCGGCTTTTCCAGCGGGCCGACGACCATTTGCACGCCGTCCGCCTGAGCCTTGCGATAGAACTCGTCGAGTGAAGTGAGGCGCGAGCTGTCGTAGAACTCAATGGCTGGCGGCTTCTGGCCGGCTTGCTGAGCCTGATAGTGCGCCGCCATGAAGCCTTCGCGTAGAGCGCGACCGACCGAAGCCAGCGGGCCTTCTTGCGGCAACAGCAGCGCAATCTTGGTCAGCGGCTGGCTGGCGAGTTCTTTGAGTTGAGTCAATGGCAGCGGCAGCTGGATGGCAGCCGGGTGCTTGGGGTTCTGAGCGCGCCATGCGTCAATCGCTGCTTGCTGCTGCTCCAGTGTGCCGGCGGTTTTCACCGCCAGTGCCAGGCTCATCCAGCCGCCAAGGTCATCGGCAGTGGTCGGCTGCAACTGGTCGGCCGGCAGCGAAGCGATCAAGGTCCAGATCGCCTCGTGGTTTTTGCCGGCGGCTTCGCCTTCCAGCATCGGTGCGATGAAGATGCGCTCCTTCGCGGCAGCCAGTGTCTGGCCGTCGGCTTCGAGTGCGCGGGCGCGGACGGTGCCGGTGCGAACCTGCTGCTCGGCTGACAATTCCGATAAGTGCTGCAGGCTCGGATGGGTCAGTGCAGTCAGCGCCGCTTTCGGCTGATTGCGCGCCATTGCCAGTTCCGCCGCCAGCGTACTGGCGAAAACCTGCGGGCCGGGTTTGAGCTGGTCGACGGGCACCTGCTGGAGGATTTGTGCCGACTGGCCGGCGTCGCCCTGGCGGAAGGCCAGGTCGGCAGCGCTCAGACGCAACAGAGCAGCCTGCTCTGGCGTCTTGGCCTTAGCCGCCTGATCGAGCAGCTGCTCGATGCTGGCATCCGGGGTCCGTGGAAGTTCGCCAAGGCTGGAGGAGGGCGAGCTGGCGCAGGCCGCCAGCAACGCAGCGAGGCAGAGGGCAGTGAACAGCCGCAGGCAAGCGATCATGTAGTGTTCCCGATACTCGATCAAATTAGCGTGGAAGTGTACCCAAGCACTGGCCGGGGCGCGATGTTAGTGGCGTGAATCGAGCAATTTAGCTCGTGCAAATGTTGCAGCGCCGCATAAAAGGCTGCAAAGACGAGGCTTGCTTGCAGGTATCGCAATAGTCGCGACGCGCTACAATGTCGGCTTTTACCGATCATGAGGTGTGCGCTTTGACTGCTCCAGGTGCTTTGAATTCCGCTGCTGGCTCGCTTTATGTGGTGGCGACGCCCATTGGCAACCTGGACGACATCAGTGCCCGTGCGCTGAAAATCCTGCGCGACGTGGCGTTGATCGCTGCCGAAGACACCCGTCACTCTCAGCGCCTGATGCAACATTTTGGTATTCCGACGCCGCTGGCAGCCTGTCATGAGCACAATGAGCGAGACGAAGGCAGTCGCTTCATCACGCGCTTGCTGGCAGGCGACGATGTGGCGTTGATCTCGGACGCCGGCACGCCACTGATTTCCGATCCGGGCTATCACCTGGTGCGCCAGGCACGCGCGGCGGGCATCAACGTCGTTCCGGTGCCGGGCGCCTGTGCATTGATTGCGGCGTTGTCTGCCGCCGGTCTGCCGTCGGACCGATTCATCTTCGAAGGCTTTTTGCCGGCCAAGGCAGTGGGTCGCCGCGCGCGCCTTGAGCTGGTCAAGGAGGAGCCGCGCACGCTTATTTTCTACGAAGCGCCGCACCGTATCCTCGAGTGCCTGCAAGACATGGAGTTGGTGTTTGGTCCGGAGCGCCCGGCATTGCTGGCACGCGAACTGACCAAAACCTTTGAAACGCTTAAAGGCTTGCCTCTGACGCAATTACGCGAGTTCGTCGAGTCGGACAGCAATCAGCAGCGCGGCGAGTGCGTAGTGCTGGTGGCGGGCTGGTCGCAGCCGGAAACTGAAGACGCTGTCAGTAGCGAAGCCATGCGCATCCTTGATCTTCTGCTTGAGGAAATGCCGCTCAAACGCGCGGCTGCACTGGCGGCACAAATTACCGGTGAGCGTAAGAATGTTCTCTATCAGGTCGCGCTGGATAAACAGAAGGGCGAATAAAATCCCGACGTGCCGCCATGTCCCAAGGCGTTTAGCGCTTGTTCTTCAGCCGCTCTGCCGTTAACCTTCGCGGCGGAGAGTCGATCGGACAGTCGCTGCCTTCTATGAAAATTAGGGGGGGGAGGAAAGTCCGGGCTCCATAGGGCGAAGTGCCAGGTAATGCCTGGGAGGCGTGAGCCTACGGAAAGTGCCACAGAAAATAACCGCCTAAGCGCTTCGGCGCCGGTAAGGGTGAAAAGGTGCGGTAAGAGCGCACCGCACGTCTGGCAACAGTTCGTGGCTAGGTAAACCCCACTTGGAGCAAGACCAAATAGGGTCCCAAGGCGTGGCCCGCGCTGGGACCGGGTAGGTTGCTAAAGATGTCCAGTGATGGCCATCGTAGACGAATGACTGTTCAAGACAGAACCCGGCTTACAGATCGACTCTCCACCTTTTTTCTTCTCTGCTTCAATCAGTTGCAGCGATGTGCGTAGTGGCTACTCCCCTCCCTGCTGAATCACTAGCAGAAGCGCCTTTGTAATACCGAAAAAATCTTACACTTCACAAACTACTTTAACTTCTGAGTGCAGCTTCCCGTGCTGACTCAAGTTATTGCTCCGATTTGCCCGTCAGAATGTCGTTACCTCTCCTAATACGCTGCTAAATCTCAGTTCTATAAGGCTTTTCCTTCTATCCGCGCCTTGACGGTGCGGTAGCCGCATTCCTATAGTGTGCGCAAGTGGCGGAAAGTGGCATGAAGTGGGTTTTTTGAACGTAAAACGCTAATATTTGGAGAAACGCTGACGTGTTTCGCGGAGCCAACGCAATCAGTCTCGATGCAAAGGGCCGTCTCGCTATGCCGAGCCGGTACCGTGACGAGCTCGTTTCGCGTAGTTCCGGTCAGCTAATCGTGACGATTGATGCCGTTGATCCATGTTTGTGCGTTTACCCCCTCGATGAGTGGGAAATTATCGAAACCAAACTGCGCGCACTGCCTTCGCTTCGCGAAGAGAACCGTCGCCTGCAACGTTTATTGATTGGTAATGCCGTCGACCTCGAGCTCGATGGCAGTGGTCGTTTTCTGGTTCCACCGCGTTTGCGCGAATACGCCAAGCTGGATAAGCGCGCGATGCTGGTAGGCCAACTGAACAAGTTCCAATTGTGGGACGAAGATGCCTGGGATGCGGTTTCTGCCGCTGACCTGGCTGCCATACAACAACCAGGCGCCATGCCTGATGAACTGCGTGATTTGATCCTGTGACTATTGATAGCGGCTTTAACCACATCACCGTACTGCTTGACGAAGCCGTCGAGGCTCTCGCCGTACGTCCTGATGGCTGCTATCTGGACGGCACGTTCGGGCGCGGCGGACACAGCCGGCTGATCCTCAGCCAGCTCGGTCCCGATGGTCGGTTGCTTGGATTCGACAAGGATCCTCAAGCGATTGCCACCGGGCAAACGCTAGCGGCCGAAGACGGCCGCTTTGTCGTTGTGCAGCGCAGCTTTGCCGAGCTGGGTTCGGAAGTGGCCGAGCGCGGTCTTGCCGGAAAGGTCAGCGGTATTTTGCTGGATCTCGGCGTGTCGTCGCCGCAGCTCGATGACCCTGAGCGCGGCTTCAGTTTTCTCAACGACGGCCCGCTGGATATGCGCATGGACCCGTCCCGTGGCATCAGCGCTGCCGAGTTCGTCAACACCGCACCGGTGGAAGAAATCGCCCGGGTGTTCAAGGAATACGGCGAAGAACGTTTCTCCGGGCGCATGGCCCGTGCCGTTGCCGAACGTCGCGACATCAAGCCTTTTGAGCGCACCGGCGATCTGGCCGAAGTGCTCAAAGTTGCCAACCCTGCGTGGGAAAAGGGCAAGAACCCGGCCACCCGCGCGTTCCAGGGTCTGCGCATCCACGTCAACAATGAGCTCGGCGATCTGGAAGCAGGCCTCGAAGCTGCAATGGACTGCCTGGAAATCGGCAGCCGTCTGGTGGTCATCAGCTTCCACTCGCTGGAAGACCGCATCGTCAAATTGTTCATGCGCAAACTGGTGAAAGGTGAAGCCGACAACCTGCCGCGCAATCTGCCGGTTCGTCACGTCGCCTTTGAGCCGAAAATCAAAGTCCATGGCAAAGCGCAGTCCGCCTCCGAGGCCGAACTCAAAGCCAACCCACGTTCCCGTAGCGCCGTCATGCGCGTCGCGGAGAAGTTGCGGTGAGCAAGTTGTTCGCCAAGCCACTCCCAGGCGGAAGCTTTTTCATGCTGCTGTTGTTCGTCGGCGTGCTCGTTTCGGCGATCGGCGTGGCGTATAGCGCGCACTGGAATCGTCAGCTGTTGAACTCGCTATACAGCGAATTGAGCGTGCGCGACAAAGCGCAGGCGGAGTGGGGCCGGTTGATTCTCGAACAGAGCACCTGGACCGCGCACAGCCGCATCGAAGTACTGGCCACCGAGCAATTGAATATGCGCATTCCCGGCGCCGCTGAAGTGCAGATGGTGGCGCCATGATGAAACTCGAAGGCGCACTGTTCCCATGGCGGTTTCGCCTGGTGGTGGGTTTGCTCGGCGTGATGGTCGCGGCGATCTGCTGGCGCATCATCGACTTGCAAGTGGTCGACCGCGCCTTCCTCAAAGGCCAGGGCGATGCGCGCAGCGTGCGTCATATTCCGATTCCGGCTCACCGTGGTCTGATCACCGACCGTAATGGCGAGCCGTTGGCCGTGAGTACTCCGGTCACCACCCTGTGGGCCAACGCCAAGGAGATGCAGCAGGCCAAAGAAAAATGGCCAGCCCTCGCGGCGGCATTGGGGCAGGACCCAAAAGCCCTGTCCGAGCGCCTTCTGGCGCAGGCCAACAAAGAATTCATTTATCTGGTACGCGGACTTACCCCCGAGCAGGGCCAGGCGGTGCTTGATCTGAAAGTGCCGGGCGTTTACGGCATTGAAGAATTTCGGCGTTTCTACCCAGCGGGTGAAGTGACCGCGCACATGGTCGGATTTACCGACATCGACGATCATGGGCGCGAAGGCGTCGAGTTGGCCTATGACGAATGGCTTGCCGGCGTGCCCGGCAAACGCCAGGTCATCAAGGATCGGCGCGGTCGACTCATTAAAGATGTGCAGGTCACCAAAAACGCCAAGGCCGGTAAGCCCTTGGCGTTGTCGATTGACCTGCGCCTGCAATACCTGGCGAACCGCGAACTGCGTAACGCGATCATCGAGAACGGTGCCAAGGCTGGCAGCCTGGTGATCATGGACGTCAAGACTGGCGAGATTCTCGCCATGGTCAACCAGCCGACCTACAACCCGAATAACCGTCGCAACCTGCAGCCGGCGATGATGCGTAACCGCGCGATGATCGACGTGTTCGAGCCGGGCTCGACCATGAAAGCGATCTCCATGAGCGCCGCGATCGAAACCGGCCGCTGGAAACCTACTGACACGGTCGACGTTTACCCGGGTACTTTGCAGATTGGCAAATACACCATCAAGGACGTGTCGAAAAGTGAAGGGCCGGTGCTTGACCTGACCGGTATTCTGATCAATTCCAGTAACGTCGGCATGAGTAAGGTCGCGTTCGATATCGGCGGGGAAACCATTTTCCGTCTCGCGCAAAAAGTCGGCCTCGGCCAGGACACCGGTCTCGGTTTCCCTGGTGAACGCGTCGGCAACCTGCCGAATTACCGCGAGTGGCGCAAGGCTGAAACGGCCACGCTGTCTTACGGCTACGGGATTTCCGTGACCGCGATTCAGTTGGTGCATGCATTCTCGGCGCTGGCCAACAACGGTCGCCTCGCACCGTTGACATTGATCAAAACCGACAAGATTCCGCAATCCACTGAAGTGCTGCCTGAAGCCGTGGCCAAAACCATGCAGACCATGCTGCAACAAGTGATCGAAGCGCCGCGCGGTGTGTTCCGTGCACAGGTGCCGGCTTATCACGTCGGCGGCAAATCGGGTACTGCGCGCAAGACGTCGGTTGGCACTAAAGGCTACGCCGAGAATTCCTACCGTTCGCTGTTCGCCGGGTTCGGCCCGATGAGCGATCCGCGCTACGCCATCGTAGTGGTGATCGATGAGCCGACCAAGGCCGGTTACTACGGTGGTCTGGTGTCCGCACCGGTATTTAGCAAAGTGATGTCCGGGACCTTGCGTCTGATGAACATCACGCCGGACAACCTGCCGCCTGTGCAACAGGCCAATGCAGCACCGGTCGTTCCACTGAAAGCCAATGGAGGGCGCGGCTGATGTCTCTGAGTCTGAACAAGATTTTCGCCCACGCCGGTCGCGATCTGTTGATCCGCGAGCTGACCCTGGACAGTCGCAACGTGCGCGCCGGTGACCTGTTTCTTGCCGTCCCTGGCGGCAAGTTCGATGGTCGTGCGCATATCGTCGATGCGTTGCAGCGCGGGGCTGCCGCCGTGGCTTATGAAGTCGAAGGCGCGACCGTGCTGCCGATCACCGATGTGCCGTTGATTCCGGTGAAAGGCCTGGCCGCGCAGCTGTCCGACATCGCTGGGCGTTTCTATGGTGATCCGAGCCGCCATCTGAATCTGGTCGGTGTGACCGGCACCAACGGCAAAACCAGCGTTACGCAGCTGGTTGCGCAAGCACTGGATTTGCTTGGCCAGCATTGCGGCATTGTCGGCACGCTGGGCACCGGTTTCTACGGCGCACTGGAAAGCGGCCTGCACACCACGCCTAACCCGATCGCCGTGCAAGCGACCCTTGCCGACCTGAAAAAGGCCGGCGCCAAAGCCGTGGCGATGGAAGTGTCCTCCCATGGTCTGGATCAAGGTCGCGTCACTGCGCTGGCGTTCGATGTGGCCGTAATGACCAACCTGTCCCGTGATCATCTGGACTATCACGGGACCATGGCGGCTTATGGCGAAGCCAAGGCCAAGCTGTTTGCCTGGAATGATTTGAAATGCCGCGTGGTCAACCTCGACGACGCGTTCGGCCGGCAGTTGGCCGCCGACAAGCGCGAATCGCGCCTGATCACGTACAGCCTCGAAGACAGCAGCGCTTATCTGTATTGCCGCGACGCACAGTTCGATGACGAAGGCGTGCGCGCCACGTTGGTGACCCCTCAAGGCCAGCATCATTTGCGCAGCACCTTGCTCGGTCGTTTCAACCTGAGCAACGTGCTGGCGGCGATTGGCGCCTTGCTCGGTCTGGATTACGCGCTGGACGAAATTCTCAAAGTGCTGCCAAAACTCGAAGGCCCGGCCGGTCGCATGCAGCGTCTCGGCGGCGGCACTCAGCCTTTGGTGGTGGTCGATTACGCCCATACCCCGGATGCGCTGGAAAAAGTATTGATGGCTCTGCGCCCTCACGCCAAGGGCCGGTTACTGTGCCTGTTCGGTTGCGGCGGCGATCGCGATCGCGGCAAGCGACCGCTGATGGCTGAAGTGGTCGAGCGTCTGGCCGACGGTGTATTGGTGACCGATGACAACCCGCGCACGGAAGACCCGGCCGCGATCTTTGACGACATCCGCACCGGTTTCAACGCTGTGGATAAAGTCGATTTCGTCGCTGGCCGTGGGGCGGCGATTGCCAAGCTGATTGCCAGCGCGTCGGCGGACGACGTGATCGTGCTGGCCGGCAAAGGCCATGAGGACTACCAGGAAATCAATGGCCAGCGTCAGGCCTTTTCCGATCTGGTCGAGGCCGATCGAGCCTTGACCGCATGGGAGGTGGCTCATGCTTAAGGCTTTGCAGCTGAGCGAATTGACCGGCGCATTGAATGCTCGCCTGGTTGCCGATGACGCCACGTTCAATGGCGTCAGCATCGACAGCCGCGCGATCGTTGCCGGCCAACTGTTTATTGCACTGACCGGCCCGCGCTTCGATGGTCATGACTATCTGAACGACGTGGCGAGCAAAGGCGCGGTCGCAGCGCTGGTCGAGCGTGAAGTCGCCGACAGCACGCTGCCGCAACTATTGGTCAAGGATACCCGTATGGCTCTGGGCCAGTTGGGTGCGATGAACCGCTCGGCCTTCACCAGCCCGGTTGCGGCAATCACTGGTTCCAGCGGCAAGACTACGGTCAAGGAAATGCTCGCGAGCATTCTGCGCACGCGTGGCCCGGTGCTGGCCACCCGTGGCAACCTGAACAACGACCTCGGCGTACCGCTCACCTTGCTCGAACTGGCGCCGGAACACACTGCCGCCGTGATCGAGCTCGGTGCATCGCGCCTCGGCGAAATCGCCTACACCGTGGCCATGACCAAACCGCACGTGGCCGTGCTTAACAATGCCGGGACTGCCCATGTCGGCGAATTCGGCGGCCCGGACAAAATCGTTGAAGCCAAAGGCGAGATCATTGAAGGACTGGCGGCCGATGGCGTCGCCGTGCTCAATCTGGACGACAAGGCATTCGACATCTGGAAGACCCGCGCAGCCGGTCGCCAAGTGCTGACATTTGCCCTGAGCAATGTCAGCGCCGACTTTTACGCCAGTGACCTGGACCGCGACGCTCGCGGCTGCCCGGCATTCAATCTGCACAGTCCTGAAGGTGTGGAGCGCGTTCAACTCAACCTGCTCGGCACCCATAACGTTGCCAACGCCTTGGCCGCAGCCGCTGCCGCGCATGCCTTGGGCGTGTCGCTGTTCGGCATCGCCACCGGACTCGGCGCGGTGCAACCGGTCAAGGGCCGCACCGTCGCGCAGCTGGCCAGCAATGGCATGCGCGTGATCGATGACACTTACAACGCCAACCCGACGTCCATGTGCGCCGCCGTTGATATACTCGCCGGCTTTTCCGGCCGCACCGTCCTGGTGCTCGGGGATATCGGCGAATTGGGCGACTGGGCTGAACAGGGCCACCGCGACGTGGGCGAATACGCCCACGGCAAGGTATCCGCGCTGTATGCCGTCGGACCCATGATGGTCCACGCCGTGAACGCTTTTGGTGAACAGGCTCGTCACTTCGCCACGCAGGCTGAACTGATCAAAGCCCTGAAAGCCGAGCAAGACACCAATACCACCATTTTGATCAAGGGCTCGCGCAGCGCTGCGATGGAAAACGTCGTCGCCGCTTTGTGCGGGTCCAGTCTGGAGAAACATTAATGCTGCTGCTGCTAGCGGAGTATCTGCAACAGTTCCACAAAGGCTTCGCGGTCTTTCAGTACCTGACCCTGCGCGGGATTCTCGGTGTGCTGACCGCGCTGGTCTTGTCGCTGTGCTACGGCCCGTGGATGATCCGCACCCTGCAGAACCGTCAGATCGGCCAGTCTGTTCGCAACGATGGTCCGCAATCGCACCTGTCCAAATCGGGCACGCCGACCATGGGCGGCGCGCTGATCCTGTCGTCCATCGGCGTCAGCACCTTGCTTTGGGCCGACCTGAGCAACCGTTACGTCTGGACCGTGTTGCTGGTGACTTTGCTGTTTGGCGCCATCGGCTGGGTCGATGACTATCGCAAGGTGATCGAGAAGAACTCCCGCGGCCTCCCGAGCCGCTGGAAGTATTTCTGGCAATCGGTGTTCGGTTTGGGCGCCGCGATCTTCCTTTATATGACGGCTCCTTCGGCGGTGGAAACCACCCTGATCCTGCCGATGCTCAAGGACTACAGCATTCCGCTGGGCGTCGGTTTTGTGGTGCTGACCTACTTCGTGATTGTCGGCTCGAGCAACGCGGTCAACCTGACTGACGGCCTCGACGGCCTGGCGATCATGCCGACCGTGATGGTGGGCGGCGGTCTGGGGATTTTCTGCTACCTGTCCGGTAACGTGAAATTCGCCGAATACCTGCTGATCCCGTATGTCCCGGGCGCGGGCGAGCTGATCGTTTTCTGCGGTGCGCTGATCGGCGCAGGCCTGGGCTTTCTCTGGTTCAACACTTACCCGGCGCAAGTCTTCATGGGCGATGTCGGCGCACTGGCGCTGGGCGCGGCCTTGGGCACGATCGCGGTCATCGTTCGCCAGGAAATCGTCCTGTTCATTATGGGCGGCGTGTTCGTAATGGAAACCCTGTCAGTCGTCATTCAGGTTGCTTCCTTCAAGCTGACCGGTCGCCGCGTGTTCCGCATGGCACCGATTCATCACCATTTTGAACTCAAGGGCTGGCCCGAGCCGCGTGTGATCGTCCGTTTCTGGATCATCACCGTCATTCTCGTACTGGTTGGCCTTGCCACCCTGAAGCTGAGGTAGAACGAGTGTCTCTGATCGCTTCTGACCACTTCCGCATCGTTGTCGGCCTCGGCAAGAGCGGCATGTCCCTGGTTCGCTTCCTGGCGAACCGGGGCACGTCGTTTGCCGTCGCCGATACGCGGGAAAATCCACCGGAACTGGCCACGCTCAAGCGTGACTATCCGCACGTGGAAGTGCGTTGTGGCGAGCTGGATGTCGAGTTTCTGTGCCGTGCCGACGAACTCTACGTGAGCCCCGGCCTGGCGCTGGCGACTCCGGCCCTGCAGGCTGCTGCCGCCCGTGGTGTGAAATTGTCCGGCGACATCGAGTTGTTTGCGCGTAACGCGAAAGCACCGATTGTTGCGATCAGCGGTTCCAACGCGAAAAGTACGGTCACCACAATGGTCGGCGAGATGGCTGCCGCGGCTGGCAAGCGTGTTGCTGTCGGCGGCAATCTCGGTGTGCCGGCGCTGGATCTGCTCAGCGACGACGTCGAGCTGTACGTGATGGAGTTGTCGAGCTTCCAGCTGGAAACCACTGAACACCTTGGCGCCGAAGTCGCCACTGTGCTCAACATCAGCGAAGACCACATGGACCGCTACAGCGGCCTGCCGGCCTATCATCTGGCCAAGCACCGGATTTTCCGTGGTGCCAGGCAGTTTGTGGTCAACCGTCAGGATGCGCTGACGCGTCCATTGATGGGCGAGGGCCAGCCGTGCTGGACCTTCGGTCTGAGCCAACCGGATTTCAAGGCGTTTGGTATCCGTGACGAGAATGGCGAGAAATACCTCGCCTTCGAATTCCAGAACCTGATGCCGGTCCGTGAACTGAAAATCCGTGGCGCGCATAACCAGTCCAATGCTCTGGCGGCCTTGGCGCTGGGCCATGCGGTCGGGCTGCCATTCGACGCCATGCTCACCAGCCTGCGCACGTTTGCCGGGCTTGAACATCGCTGCCAGTGGGTCCGTGATCTGGATGGCGTCAATTATTACAACGATTCCAAGGCCACCAACGTCGGCGCCGCATTGGCCGCCATCGAAGGCCTGGGTGCAGATATCGAAGGCAAGGTCGTGTTGATCGCCGGTGGCGACGGCAAGGGCGCTGAATTCAATGATCTGCGTGAACCGGTGGCGGCCAACTGCCGCGCCGTGATCCTGATGGGACGCGACTCCGACCAGATTGGTCAGGCCCTCGGCGACGCCGTGCCGCTGATCCGCGTCGCTTCGCTGCTCGAAGCCGTGGAGCAATGCCGCGCCGCTGCGCAACCGGGCGACGTGGTGCTGTTGTCGCCGGCTTGCGCCAGTTTCGACATGTTCAAGAACTACGAAGATCGCGGACATCAATTTGTCCGCGTCGTGGAGGACTTGGCATGAGCCTGGCCAACATCATCAAACCGTATCCTTCGCCGCTGATCACCGGGCGCGGTATCGACCTCGATTTCCCGATGCTCGCTGGCTGCCTCGCGCTGCTGGGTCTTGGCCTGGTCATGATTGCCTCGGCCTCGACCGAAGTGGCCGCCGTGCAGTCGGGCAGTGCGCTTTATTACATGATCCGCCACTTGATTTACGTGGTGCTGGGCCTGGGTGCCTGCATCGTCACCATGATGATCCCGATCGCCACCTGGCAGCGCCTGGGCTGGCTCATGCTGATCGGTGCGTTCGGTTTGCTGGTGATGGTGATCATCCCGGGCATCGGGCGGGAAGTGAACGGTTCGATGCGCTGGATCGGCTTCAGTTTCTTCAACGTGCAGCCTTCCGAGATCGCCAAAGTGTTCGTGGTGATCTACCTCGCCGGCTACCTGGTGCGTCGTCAGAAAGAAGTGCGCGAAAGCTGGATGGGCTTCTTCAAGCCGTTCATCGTGCTGCTGCCGATGGCAGGCCTGCTGCTGATGGAGCCGGACTTCGGGGCCACCGTGGTCATGATGGGCGCCGCTGCGGCGATGCTGTTCCTCGGTGGGGTCGGGCTGTTCCGCTTCCTGCTGATGGTCGTGCTGGCGGTGGGTGCAGTTGTCTTGCTGATTCAGATGCAGCCGTATCGAATGGCGCGTCTGACCAACTTTGCCGACCCGTGGGCCGATCAGTTCGGTGCCGGCTATCAATTGTCTCAAGCATTGATCGCCTTCGGCCGCGGTGAATGGTTGGGCGTCGGCCTGGGCAACAGCGTGCAGAAGCAGTTCTATCTGCCGGAAGCGCACACCGACTTCGTGTTCTCGGTACTGGCTGAAGAGCTGGGTGCATTGGGTTCGCTGTTGACGGTCGCGTTGTTCACTTTCGTCTGTATTCGCGGCATGTACATCGGCTATTGGGCGGAGAAGGCCAAGCAGTTTTTCGCGGCCTACATCGCCTATGGCTTGTCGTTCCTGTGGATCGGCCAGTTCCTGATCAACATCGGTGTGAACGTCGGCCTGCTGCCAACCAAAGGCCTGACGCTGCCGTTCCTCAGTTATGGCGGTAGTTCGCTGGTGATCTGCTGTGCCTGTCTCGGCTTGTTACTGCGCATCGAATGGGAGAGTCGAACCCATTTGGGCAGTGAAGAGATGGAGTTTCAGGAGAGTGACTTTGCCGAGGAGCCGACCCATGGGCGCTAACGTGCTGATCATGGCGGGCGGCACCGGTGGCCACGTGTTCCCGGCGCTGGCCTGTGCCCGCGAGTTCCAGTCGCGCGGTTACACCGTGCACTGGCTCGGTACGCCGCGCGGTATCGAGAACGACCTGGTCCCGGCGGCTGGCATTGAGCTGCACCGGATCAACGCCAGCGGCTTGCGTGGCAAGGGCAAATTGTCCCTGCTCAAGGCGCCGCTGATGTTGCTCAAGTCGGTCTGGCAGGCGCGGGCGATCATTCGTCGGCTGCGGCCGGTGTGCGTAGTCGGTTTTGGCGGTTATGTGACCGGTCCTGGCGGCGTTGCAGCCAGACTGGCCGGTGTGCCGGTGATCGTGCACGAACAGAACGCCGTGGCCGGTACCGCCAATCGGTTGCTGGTGCCGTTGGCCGCCCGGGTCTGTGAAGCGTTCCCCGACACCTTTACCCTGTCGAACAGCCGTCGAACCACCGGCAATCCGGTGCGCACCGAGCTGTTCCTCGAAACACTGCGACCAGCCCTGGCCGGTCGCAAGGCGCGTTTGCTGATCCTTGGCGGAAGCCTGGGCGCAGAACCGTTGAACAAATTGCTGCCTGAAGCCCTGTCGCATGTCGCCTTCGACCTGCGCCCGGAAGTGTTCCATCAGGCCGGCAGAAACCACGATGAAGTGACTGCAGAGCGCTATCGCGCGGCTGGCGTCGAGGCGCAAGTGCAGCCTTTCATCAAAGACATGGCCCACGCTTATGGCTGGGCCGACCTGGTGGTGTGCCGTGCCGGCGCACTGACCATCAGTGAACTGGCCGCCGCCGGTCTGCCCTCGATGCTGGTGCCTTTGCCCCACGCGATCGACGATCACCAGACCCGCAACGCCGATTATTTGGCCCGTGAAGGCGCAGCCTTCCTGATGCCACAAAGAACGACTGGCGCAGCGGATCTTGCCGCACGCCTGACAGAGGTCCTGATGCAACCACAACGACTCACCGACATGGCGAACGCGGCCCGCCGCCTGGCCAAACCCGATGCCACCCGTAACGTGGTCGATACCTGCCTGGAGGTGGCCCATGGTTGAGAATCAGAAAGCCATTCCACAGCCGGAAATGCGCCGCATCCGTCGCATCCACTTCGTCGGCATCGGCGGCGTGGGCATGTGCGGGATCGCCGAAGTGTTGTTGAACCTGGGCTACGAAGTGTCCGGTTCCGACCTCAAGGCTTCCCCAGTCACCGAGCGCCTCGAATCGTTCGGCGCCACCATTTATATCGGTCACCGAGCCGAGAACGCCGCGACCGCCGATGTGCTGGTCACGTCGAGTGCCGTCAACACCTCCAACCCGGAAGTCGCCACTGCGCTGGAACGCCGTATTCCGGTGGTGCCTCGCGCCGAGATGCTGGCCGAACTGATGCGCTATCGCCACGGCATCGCCGTTGCCGGTACGCACGGCAAAACCACCACCACCAGCCTGATCGCTTCGGTGTTCGCGGCCGGTGGCCTGGACCCGACGTTCGTGATCGGTGGCCGCTTGAACGCAGCGGGCACCAATGCCCAGCTCGGAACCAGCCGGTACCTGATTGCTGAAGCCGACGAAAGCGATGCCAGTTTCCTGCACCTGCAACCTTTGGTAGCCGTGGTCACGAACATCGACGCCGATCACATGGCGACCTACGACGGTGACTTCAACAAGCTGAAGAAAACCTTCGTCGAGTTCCTCCACAACCTGCCGTTCTACGGTTTGGCAGTTGTGTGCCTGGACGACCCGGTCGTTCGCGAAATCCTCCCGCTGGTCAAACGGCCGGCCGTGACTTACGGCTTCGGCGATGACTGCGACGTGCGCGCAATCAATGTGCGTCAGCAAGGCATGCAGACTTTCTTTACCGTGCTGCGCCCTGATCGCGAACCGCTGGATGTGTCGGTCAACATGCCGGGCAATCACAACGTATTGAATGCGCTCGCGACCATCTGCATCGCCACCGACGAGGGCGTCAGCGATGAAGCCATCGTTCAGGGCCTGTCCGGGTTCCAGGGCGTCGGTCGTCGCTTCCAGGTGTACGGCGAACTGCCGGTCGAAGGTGGCAACGTCATGTTGGTCGATGACTACGGTCATCACCCGACCGAGGTCGCCGCAGTGATTCAGGCCGTGCGCGGTGGTTGGCCGGATCGCCGGCTGGTGATGGTTTACCAGCCGCACCGTTATAGCCGCACCCGCGATCTGTACGACGATTTCGTCAATGTACTGGCTGATGCCAACGTACTGTTGCTGATGGAAGTCTACCCGGCCGGCGAAGAGCCGATCCCGGGTGCCGACAGCCGCAAACTGTGCAACAGCATTCGTCAGCGCGGTCAGCTCGACCCGATTTACATCGAGCGCGGTGTCGACCTCGCGCCGCTGGTCAAGCCGCTGCTGCGTGCCGGCGACATCCTGCTGTGTCAGGGCGCCGGCGATATCGGCGGTCTCGCACCAAAACTGTTGAAAAGTCCGTTGTTTGCCGGCGCTGTTGCCGCGCCAACCGTGGGGAAGTTGAAATGACTGCTGCTTACGCCAACCTGTTCTCCACGATTGCACCGAAAGATTTCGGCCGCGTCGCCGTGCTGTTCGGCGGCAAGAGTGCTGAACGCGAAGTGTCGCTGAAGTCCGGTAACGCGGTGCTCCAGGCGCTGCAGGGCGCGGGCGTGGATGCGTTCGGCCTGGACGTGGGCGATGACCTGCTGCAGCGTTTGCTTGCGGAAAAAATCGATCGCGCCTTCATCATTTTGCACGGTCGTGGTGGCGAAGACGGCAGCATTCAGGGCTTGCTCGAATGCGTCGGCATTCCGTACACCGGCAGCGGCATCCTGGCGTCAGCGCTGGCGATGGACAAGCTGCGGACCAAACAGGTCTGGCACAGCCTCGGCATTCCGACGCCACGTCACGCGGTATTGACCAGCGAGGCGGATTGTATTTCGGCAGCGACGGAACTGGGCTTCCCGATGATCGTCAAACCCGCCCATGAAGGTTCAAGTATCGGTATGGCCAAAGTGACGTCCACGTCCGAATTGATCGAGGCGTGGAAAGCGGCCAGTACCTACGATTCGCAAGTGTTGGTCGAGCAATGGATTCAAGGTCCGGAGTTCACCATCGCCACCCTGCGTGACCAGGTGTTGCCTCCGATTGCCCTGGGTACGCCCCACACTTTCTACGACTACGACGCCAAGTACGTGGCTTCCGATACGCAGTACCGGATCCCGTGCGGGCTCGACAGCGACAAAGAACAGGAACTGATGGACCTCACGGCGAAAGCCTGTGAGGCGCTGGGTATCGCCGGTTGGGGCAGGGCAGACGTCATGCAGGACGCCGATGGGCAGTTCTGGTTCCTCGAAGTCAACACCGCACCGGGCATGACCGATCACAGCCTGGTGCCGATGGCGGCCCGTGCCGCCGGTCTGGATTTTCAGCAACTGGTTCTGGCCATTCTGGCCGCCGGTTTTGCTGGCAACAGCGAGGCGCGAGGGTAAGACATGCAAGGCGCTCAGCTGCGACATCAGCCCCCTCCAGTACCCGGCCGCAAGCCGGTGCCTCGGGGTGCCAGCCGAATGGTGGCGAAAGAGCCGATGTCCGCGCGCCTGCCGAAAGCCAATTTTGGTTTTCTCAAAGCCTTGTTCTGGCCGGTGCTGTTGGTCGCGCTGGGGTTTGGTACTTACGAAGGTGCGCAGCGTTTGTTGCCGTATGCCGATCGGCCGATCTCCAAAGTCGCGGTGCAGGGCGACTTGAGTTACATCAGCCAGCAAGCGGTGCAGCAGCGGATCGCACCGTTTGTGGCGTCGAGCTTCTTCACCATCGACCTGGCGGGCATGCGCACCGAGCTGGAACAGATGCCATGGATCGCCCACGCCGAAGTGCGCCGGGTGTGGCCGGATCAAGTAGTGATCCGCCTTGAGGAACAGCTGCCGGTGGCGCGTTGGGGCGATGAGTCGCTGCTCAACAACCAGGGTCAGGCGTTTACTCCGCGTGAGCTGGCGAATTACGAACACCTGCCGCAACTGTTCGGCCCCCAACGGGCCCAGCAGCAAGTGATGCAGCAATACCAGGTCCTGAGCCAGATGCTCAGGCCGTTGGGCTTCTCGATTGCGCGTCTGGAGTTGCGTGAGCGAGGCAGCTGGTTTTTGACCACCGGTGCCGGCAGTTCGGGCCCGGGGATCGAACTGCTGCTGGGACGCGGCAAGCTGGTGGAAAAGATGCGCCGTTTCATCGCCATCTATGACAAGACACTTAAAGAACAGATTACGAACATTGCGCGCATCGATCTGCGCTACGCCAACGGCCTCGCTGTTGGCTGGCGGGAACCTGCAGCGCCCACGACAGATCAACCCGCTGTCGCGAAGAATTAAGAAGAGGCAGGACCCATGGCAAACGTGCAAAGCGGCAAAATGATCGTCGGTCTCGATATCGGCACCTCCAAGGTGGTGGCGCTGGTAGGCGAGGTTTCGGACGACGGCACGCTGGAAATCGTCGGTATCGGTACCCATCCGTCCCGTGGCCTGAAGAAGGGCGTGGTGGTGAACATCGAGTCCACCGTGCAGTCGATCCAGCGCGCGATCGAAGAAGCGCAGCTGATGGCCGGTTGCCGGATTCACTCGGCGTTCGTTGGCGTGGCGGGCAATCACATCCGCAGCCTGAACTCCCACGGCATCGTCGCGATTCGTGATCGCGAAGTCAGTTCTGCCGACCTTGAGCGTGTGCTCGATGCCGCCCAGGCTGTGGCGATCCCGGCCGACCAGCGTGTGCTGCACACCCTGCCGCAGGATTATGTGATCGATAACCAGGAAGGCGTTCGCGAGCCCTTGGGCATGTCCGGCGTTCGTCTGGAAGCCAAGGTTCACGTGGTCACCTGCGCCGTCAACGCTGCGCAGAACATTGAAAAATGCGTGCGCCGCTGCGGTCTGGAGATCGACGACATCATTCTCGAGCAGCTGGCTTCCGCGTATTCGGTACTGACCGACGACGAGAAGGAGCTGGGCGTGTGCCTGGTGGACATCGGCGGCGGCACCACCGACATCGCGATCTTCACCGAGGGTGCGATTCGTCACACCGCCGTGATCCCGATTGCGGGCGATCAGGTGACCAACGACATCGCCATGGCGTTGCGCACCCCGACCCAGTACGCCGAAGAAATCAAGATTCGCTATGCCTGCGCCCTGGCCAAGCTGGCCGGCGCCGGTGAAACCATCAAGGTGCCAAGCGTTGGCGACCGTCCGCCCCGCGAGCTGTCCCGTCAGGCCTTGGCCGAAGTGGTCGAGCCGCGCTATGACGAGCTGTTCACACTGATTCAGGCCGAGCTGCGTCGCAGCGGTTACGAAGACCTGATCCCGGCCGGCATCGTGCTGACTGGCGGTACTTCGAAAATGGAAGGCGCCACTGAACTGGCCGAAGAGATCTTTCACATGCCGGTACGCCTGGGCGTGCCGCATGGCGTCAAGGGCCTGGATGACGTGGTGCGCAACCCGATTTATTCCACCGGCGTTGGCCTGTTGATGTACGGCCTGCAAAAGCAGTCCGACGGGATTTCGTTCTCGGGCATCGGCAGCCGCGACAGCTACAGCAACGAAGAACCGAAAGCCGCCTTGCTCGATCGCATCAAGAGCTGGGTACAAGGCAACTTCTAAAGATTTATGCAACACCGCAAGACCGCAACAAACGCAGTAGGCGAAAAAACTAGAGAACGTAAAGGAGAGGGAAAATGTTCGAACTCGTAGACAACATCCCCGCAAGCCCGGTCATTAAAGTTATCGGTGTTGGCGGAGGCGGCGGCAACGCTGTCAATCACATGGTCAAGAGCAACATTGAAGGCGTTGAATTCATCTGCGCCAACACTGATGCCCAAGCGCTGAAGAGCATCGGCGCGCGGACCATCCTGCAACTGGGTACCGGCGTGACCAAAGGTCTAGGCGCTGGCGCCAACCCTGAAGTAGGTCGTCAGGCCGCTCTCGAAGATCGTGAGCGCATTGCCGAAGTCCTGCAGGGCACCAATATGGTGTTCATTACAACCGGCATGGGCGGTGGTACCGGTACTGGTGCTGCGCCGATCATTGCCGAAGTGGCCAAGGAAATGGGGATTCTCACCGTTGCGGTGGTGACTCGTCCGTTCCCGTTCGAAGGTCGCAAGCGTATGCAGATCGCCGACGAAGGTATTCGTCTGCTGTCGGAAAGCGTCGACTCGTTGATCACCATTCCCAACGAGAAGCTGCTGACCATCCTTGGTAAGGACGCGAGCCTGCTGTCGGCTTTCGCCAAGGCTGACGATGTACTGGCCGGTGCCGTTCGCGGTATCTCCGACATCATCAAACGTCCAGGCATGATCAACGTCGACTTCGCTGACGTACGCACCGTGATGAGCGAAATGGGCATGGCGATGATGGGCACTGGCTGCGCCAGCGGTCCGAACCGTGCACGTGAGGCCACCGAAGCGGCCATTCGCAATCCGTTGCTGGAAGACGTGAACCTGCAAGGTGCACGCGGCATTCTGGTGAACATCACCGCCGGTCCTGACCTGTCCCTGGGTGAGTACTCCGACGTGGGTAGCATCATCGAAGCTTTTGCTTCCGAGCACGCGATGGTCAAGGTCGGTACCGTTATCGATCCGGACATGCGCGACGAGCTGCACGTCACTGTCGTTGCCACCGGTCTGGGCGCGAAAATCGAGAAGCCTGTGAAGGTCATCGACAATACCGTTCACACGTCCATGCCATCGCAACCGCAACAGCAGGCGCCTGCCCGTCAAGAGCAATCGCCAGTGAACTACCGTGATCTGGACCGTCCGACCGTCATGCGCAACCAGGCTCAGGCCGGTGCTGCGACTGCCGCGAAGATGAATCCGCAAGATGACCTGGACTACCTGGACATCCCGGCATTCCTGCGTCGTCAGGCTGATTGATGGAATGTATCAGGGCTATGAAGGTGATTGGTGTTCAGCAAAGGCGTGGTCTGCTATCATCGCCAGCCTTTGTTGATACCAGTTCGCAATTTGCGCTGAAGCGGCCCAAGCCATGATTAAACAACGCACACTGAAAAATATTATCCGTGCCACAGGTGTAGGCCTGCACTCCGGGGAGAAGGTCTACCTGACCCTCAAGCCAGCGCCTGTCGACACCGGCATCGTGTTTTGTCGTGCCGACCTCGACCCTGTGGTGCAGATCCCTGCCCGCGCGGAAAACGTTGGTGAAACCACGATGTCGACCACATTGGTCAGTGGTGACACCAAGGTGGATACGGTGGAGCACTTGCTCTCGGCCATGGCTGGCCTGGGCATCGATAACGCCTACGTCGAGCTCTCCGCGTCCGAAGTCCCGATCATGGATGGTAGCGCTGGACCCTTCGTATTTCTGATTCAGTCGGCCGGCCTGGAAGAACAGGACGCCGCCAAGAAATTCATCCGCATCCTGCGTGAAGTGACAGTGGAAGACGGCGACAAGCGCGCCACTTTCGTCCCTTTCGAAGGTTTCAAGGTGAGTTTCGAGATCGATTTCGATCACCCGGTTTTCCGTGACCGCACACAAAGTGCAAGCGTGGATTTTTCCAGTACTTCGTTCGTGAAAGAAGTCAGCCGCGCCCGTACCTTTGGTTTCATGAGTGACATCGAGTACCTGCGCAAGCACAACCTCGCACTCGGCGGCAGCGTTGAAAACGCTATTGTGGTCGACGCGGATGGCGTACTGAACGAAGACGGTCTTCGCTATGAAGACGAATTCGTGAAGCACAAGATCCTCGATGCAATTGGTGACCTCTACCTACTGGGCAATAGCCTGATTGGTGAGTTCAAGGGCTTCAAGTCCGGACATGCATTGAACAACCAGCTGCTGCGCAAGTTGATTGAGCAGACAGATGCTTGGGAAGTCGTGACTTTCGAAGACGCCAGCGCTGCACCGATCTCTTACATGCGTCCAGTTGCGGCCGTGTAAGTAAAAACCTCTCTAGTTTTTAAAGGCTGCCTCCGGGTGGCCTTTTTTTATATCTGGCGGAAAGTCATGAAGTGCCTGTTCG
Organism: Pseudomonas sp. TMB3-21; assembly: GCF_054898145.1. NCBI lineage: Bacteria > Pseudomonadati > Pseudomonadota > Gammaproteobacteria > Pseudomonadales > Pseudomonadaceae > Pseudomonas > Pseudomonas sp. TMB3-21. The sequence continues at coordinate 2,691,908 of NZ_CM142718.1, forward strand.
GACGCCATCGCGACCAGGCGCGCTCCTGCATTTGGCCCTCGATCCCCTGTGGGAGCGAGCCTGCTCGCGATGAGGCCAGTCGATTCGCTGAAGAGCTCACGGCGTAGCCACCACCCGGTTCCGCCCGCGTTCCTTGGCCTGATACAACGCCTTGTCCGCCGCAAACAGCAACTGCTCCAGACTCACATCGTTGGCAGTCGTCCACGTGCTCAGTCCGATACTGACCGTCACTGGCGACTCCACACCCGCTGCAAACGGTAGCTGCTCCACCGCCCCTCGAATATGTTCGGCAATCTGTTGCGCCCCTGCGCTGTCGGTTTCGGCCAATACCACCGAAAACTCTTCACCGCCGTAACGGGCGACCATGTCGGCCGGCCTTCGCACATTATCGGAAATCACCTTGGCGATCGCGCGCAAGGCATCGTCGCCGGCCTGATGGCCGTGCTGATCGTTAAAGGCCTTGAAGTGATCGGCGTCAATCATCAGCAGTGACAACGGCTGGCCGGAGCGCTGCGCCCGGAACCACTCGTGACGCAGGGTCAGGTCGAGGATTCGCCGATTTGCCACACCGGTCAGCGCATCGGTGGCCGCCAGTTGCGCCAGCTCCTTCTCGGCATGGCGGCGCAAGCGTAGCTCCCGGCAGAGCAAGCCGCTCAGCCACAGCAGACCGATACAGAGCACGCCAGTGGCGCCGCTGATGACGATCGCAGTGCGCTTCCAGGTGCCAAACACTTCGTCGCCGGACAGGGCGACGATCACGGTCAGCGGCAGATTGCCTACCCTGGCAAAGGTGTACAGACGCCGCTGGGCATCGATGCTGGAAACGCTGTCGAAACTGCCATTGCCGTCGCGCAGGATGCGCTCGACGTTGGGCCGCTTGGCGAAGCTCTTGCCAATGGCATCGTTCTCCAGGTTAGGCTTTTGCGCGAGCAGAATACCGTCGGCATTGATGATGCTCAGCGTGCTGCCAGTGCCGATGTCGAGGCTGTTGAAGAGCTGATCGAAGTAGCTCAATCGCATCGAGGCTACGGCCACACCGAGAAAGCCTCCCATGGAAGTGGAAATACGGCGGCTGAAGGTGATCCGCCATTCACCGTTGAGCTCACACTCGCACTGCAGCTTGAACGGTGGGCTGATGAACATGCGGGTGTCTGGCCTGGCGGCATGCTCAAGGAAAAAATCCCGCTCGGCGTAGCTGCCCGTTCCGGGCTCGATGGCCGACGAGTCCGCGAGCACCTGGCCGTGCGGGTCCAGCAGGAGAACGTCGCCCTTGAAACGGGCCGTCGTCGAACGGTCGAACAACGCCATATGGCGGATCTGCGGGGATACCTGTTTGAGGTCATCGCGCCGGGCAGCAGCGATCAGACCCTGCAGAGTGAGGTCATAGAGCTCGATCGTGCGCAGGACATCGGCGTTGATCAACTGGACGATTGTGGTAGCGCTGCGGGTAGCCGCCTGCTGGGCGTTGGCATGTTCACGGATCAACAGGAAAGTGACGATGCACAGAATCGCAATCACGGTCAGCGTGCTAACGAGCATCACCATCAACTCAGGTAGCCGGGTCTTGCCTGAAACGTAGGTAGGGTGATATGCGGTCATCGGGACACTGTCTGCATGAGCGATCAACGACAAAAAGCCAGCAAACGCGCTGGCCTTTCACTGATTGAAGCTTAGAAGACGTTCGGCGGGTAGTCAGATTTTCGGGACCGCTTCGCGGCCCAGCGGGAGCAAGCTCCCTCGCCACAACGGCGCATGGGCCTCACACAGGCAAATGAATCCCGAAGGTGTTCATCCCCCGATCACTACGCACAAACACATCGCCGCCATGCATCAAAGCGATGGCTTTCACAATCGCCAACCCCAGACCGTGGTTGTTACCGCTGTTGCTGCGCGAAGCATCCACCCGGTAAAACCGTTCGAACAGGCGTGGCAAATGCTCGTTGGCAATCGGCGAGCCGGGGTTGGCAACGCCAATGCTCACCTGGAACTCGTCCACCTCGATCCGCACCTCGATAACCTGGCCGGGCTCGGTGTGCTGGACCGCGTTATTCAGCAGATTGATCAACGCCCGGCGCAAATGCGCGATTTCGATGTGCACTTGCGCATCACCACTGACCTGCACTTGAACGTGCGCGTCCTCAAGAATGAAATCCAGATACTCCAGGGTCGTCGCCACTTCATCGGCGAGGGACGCAGAGGTCAGTTTAGTGGCCTTGCTGCCTTGGTCGGCGCTGGCGAGGAACAGCATGTCGTTGATGATCGAGCGCAGTCGCTCCAGCTCTTCGAGGTTCGATTGCAGCACCTCGAAATAATGCTCGGCCGAGCGGCCACGGGTCAGCGCGACTTGGGTCTGACCGATCAGATTGGTCAGCGGCGAGCGCAGTTCGTGGGCGACATCGGCATTGAAGGATTCCAGCCGCGAGTAGGCCTGTTCGACCCGCTCCAGCGTTGAATTGAACGAGTTGACGAACTGATTCAGCTCCGGCGGCAGCGAGGCCAGGCGCAACCGCCCGGAGCGTAGCGGCGGCGCCAGTCGCTGGGCTTCCTGGGACAACTTGATCAGCGGCTTGAGGCCGATCCGCGCCACCCAATAACCCAGCGCCGAGGCCAGCAGTACGCCGACAATCGCCAAGCTGATCAAGGCAATCAGCAGGTGATGCTGAGTCTGGTAGAACGTCTCGGTGTCGATGCCGATCATGAAACGCAACGGCGGACGCTGATCCTTGGCCGGGAACTGGCTGACCAGCACTTTCAGCGGATAGGGCTGGCCGGGCAGGTTGAGATCGCGCATGCCCAGCGGCCCTTCAGCGAACGCACGAATCGGCGCGGTGGCGTTGCCGTATTCGTATTGCGGATTTCCGCTGATGACCCAGAAGCGGATGCGCTTGTCTTCCTCACTCAGCAGCTTGAGCTTGTTGTTGATCTTCACCCAATGCTCGGGCGTGCCGAAACGGCCGACGGTGGATTCGAGCACGCTGTAGCGCGCGTCCAGTTCCGCTTCCGGCAGCAGGCCAAGGCCTTTATCGACTTGTTGATACAACGCGCCGCCGATCAGCAGAAACACCACCAGGGCCACCAGCGTGAACATCCCGCTGAGGCGCAGCGCAATCGAATGGCTAAACACTGCGGCTCTCCAGCACATAACCCATGCCTCGGATCGTGTGCAGCAATTTCTCTTCGAACGGCCCGTCCAGTTTGGCGCGCAGACGCTTGATCGCCACTTCGACGACATTGGCGTCACTGTCGAAATTGATGTCCCAGACCATTTCCGCAATCGACGTTTTCGAGAGGATTTCCCCTTGTCGACGGGCCAGCACGCTGAGCAACGAGAACTCCTTGGCGGTCAGGTCCAGGCGGGTGCCGGCGCGGGTGGCCTTGCGGCTGATCAAGTCGATCCACAGGTCTGCAACGCTGACCTGCACCGGTTCATGGCCGCCGCTGCGCCGGGTCAGCGCCTGCAGACGTGCGACCAGTTCAAGGAAGGAAAACGGTTTGCCGAGGTAATCGTCGGCGCCGTCGCGCAAGCCTTTGATGCGGTCTTCAACGCGCTCGCGAGCGGTCAGCATGATCACCGGCGTTTGCTTGCGCGCGCGCAATGCACGCAGCACACCAAAGCCGTCGAGGCCCGGAAGCATGACGTCGAGGACGATCACGGCGTAGTCATTTTCCAGCGCCATGTGCAGGCCCTCGACGCCGTCACGTGCCAAGTCAACTGTGTAACCCTGTTCGGTGAGGCCGCGGTGCAGATAGTCCGCGGTTTTTTCCTCGTCTTCGATAATCAGAACGCGCATGACCCCGCCTCAGTCTATGGTCGCCAACGCCGGCACCTGTGCTGGCGCGGGTTTAGGTCGATGGAATAGCCGCTCAAGCCACAAGTATATGACCGGAGTGGTAAACAGCGTCAGCGCCTGACTCACCAGCAGCCCGCCCACGACCGCGATGCCCAGCGGCTGACGCAATTCGGCGCCGGGGCCGTACCCGAACATTAGCGGCAGGGCGCCGAGCAGGGCGGCGAGGGTAGTCATGATGATCGGCCGGAACCGTGTGATGCACGCCTCGTAGATCGCCTCTTCGGGCGGCAAACCACGATTGCGCTGAGCATCCAGCGCAAAGTCGATCATCAGGATGCCGTTTTTCTTGACGATCCCGATCAGCAGCACCAGCCCGATCAGCGCCATGATCGAGAAATCCTGGCCACAGATCCACAGCATGATCACCGCCCCGAGCCCCGCCGAGGGCAAGGTCGAGATGATCGTCAATGGGTGCACGAAACTTTCGTAGAGCACGCCAAGAATGATGTACACCGCCACCAGCGCCGCCAGAATCAGCCACGGCTGGCTGGCCAGCGAACTCTGGAATGCCTGTGCCGCGCCCTGGAAATTGCCGCTCATGGCCGCCGGCATGCCGATCTCGGCCTTGGCCTGATCGAGCATGATCACCGCGTCGCCCAACGCCACGCCGGACGCGAGGTTAAAGGACAGGTTGGCGGCCGGAAACATACCGTCATGAGCGATGGACAACGGGCCAACGGTTGGCGCATCGAATCGCGCCAGTGCCGACAGCGGTACCATTTCCCCGCTCAATGGCGAGCGCAGGTAGAAATAGTTGAGACTTTCAGCCTTGCCGCGTTGTTTTGTGTCCAGCTCCAGAATCACGTTGTACTGGTTTGTCTGGGTCTGGAATTCGTTGATCTGGCGCTGGCCAAAAGCGTCGTACAGCGCTTCGTCGACATCGCTGACGGTCAGGCCAAAACGTGCCGCTGCGCTGCGGTCGATGCTGATGTGCGTGATGCTGCCGCCCAGCTGCAGGTCGTTGGAAATGTCGCGGAACGCCGGGTTGCTGCGCAGTTTTTCCGTGAGCCGTTGGGTCCAGGTGCTGAGGGTCGCGCCGTCGTTGCTCTTGAGTACGTATTGATATTGCGCGCGGCTCGGGCCGGAGCTGAGGTTGATGTCCTGACCGGCGCGCAGGTACAAGACAATGCCCGGGACTTTCATCAGCTGCGGGCGAATCCGGTCGATGAATTCACTGGCGGAGACGTCGCGGTCACCGCGTTTTTTCAGCGAGATCCAGAAGCGGCCGTTAGCAATGGTCTGGTTGCTGCCGGAGACGCCTACCGAGTGGGAGAACACATCGACGGCGGGGTCTGCCGCGACAATTTCTGCCATGGCCAGGTGTTTTTTCACCATGTCGCCGTAGGAAATATCGGCAGCGGCTTCGGTGGTGCCGAGGACAAAACCGGTGTCCTGCACCGGGAAGAAGCCTTTGGGTATGAAGATGTAACCGGTCACCGCTAACACCACCGACAGACCGAACACGCCGATCATCAATGTCTGATGGGCGAGGGCGCGCCGCAGGCCGCGTTCGTACCAGCCAAGCAAGCGATCGCCAAAACCGGGTTTATCGTGGGCGCGATGCACCGGCGCTTTCATGAACAGGGCCGCGAGAGTGGGCGCGAGGGTCAACGACACCACCACCGAAATCATGATGGTCGAGGTCGCCGTCAAGGCGAATTCCTTGAACAATCGCCCGACCACGCCGCCCATGAACAGCAGCGGAATAAACGCCGCCACCAGTGAGAAGCTGATCGAGACCACGGTGAATCCGATTTCGCTGGAGCCCTTGATTGCGGCCTCGCGCATGTCGTCGCCGGCCTCCAGATGCCGGTGGATGTTTTCCACCACCACGATTGCATCGTCCACCACAAACCCCACGGCCACCACGATCGCTACCAGGGTCAGGTTGTTCAGACTGAAACCCATGATGTACATCAGGGCGAAACTGGCGATCAGCGACACGCCGAGCACGGCCGTCACGATCAACGTGGCTGACAACTGGCGCAAGAACAGCGCCATCACTGCGACCACCAGCCCGATCGCAATCAGCAGAGTGATTTCCACCTCGTGCAGCGAAGCGCGAATGGTCTGGGTGCGGTCGACCAGGGTGCTGACCTGCACCGACGCCGGCAGCATCGCCGTAAGCGTCGGCAGCGCGGCCTGCACCCGGTCAACGGTTTCGACAATGTTGGCGCCCGGCTGGCGGAAGATCACCAGGTTCACGCCTGGGCGGTCGCCTGCCCAGGCCTGCACGTAGGCATCTTCTGCACCGTTGACGACTTTGGCGACATCGCGCAGGTGAACCGGGGCGCCGTCCTTGTAGGAAACGATGAGCTCGCTGTACTCCTCCGGGTGAAACAACTGGTCGTTGGTGGACAGGGTGGAAATGCTCGATTCGCCGTACAACGCACCTTTGGCGAGGTTAAGGCTGGTCTGCTGCAACGCCAGACGAATGTCCGCCAGGGTCAAACCGATGGCGGCGAGTTTGTCCGCCGAAGCCTGAACCCGGATGGCCGGACGTTGTTGACCGGTGATATTGACCTGGCCTACACCGTCGATCTGACTGATCTGACGGGACAGCAGGGTTTCCACCAGATCGCTGAGTTCGGGGCCGGGCATCAGGGTTGAGTTGATGCTGAGGATAAGCACCGGGCTGTCGGCCGGATTGACCTTGCGCCAGGTCGGCAGGTTCGGCATGTCCCTGGGCAGTTTGCCGGCGGCGGTGTTGATTGCGGCCTGCACCTCCTGCGCGGCGGTGTCGATGCTTTTGTCGAGGGTGAATTGCAGAGTCAGGTTGGTCGAGCCCAAGGCGCTGCTTGAGGTCATTTGCGTCACGCCGGGGATGGCGCTGAATTGCACTTCCAGCGGCGTGGCTACCGACGACGCCATGGTTTCCGGGCTGGCGCCGGGCAACTGCGCGGCGACCTGGATGGTCGGAAATTCCGCCTCCGGCAGCGGCGCTATCGGCAACTTTGGAAAGGCAATCGCGCCCAGCAGCACCAAGGCGAACGTCAGCAGAATCGTCGCCACCGGATGATCGATGCACCAGGCTGAAATCGAACGGTGGCCTTTCATGGCTTCGGCTCCGCCTGCACCACTTGCGGCGGCTCGGTGAGAATCTGCACCGTCGCGCCGGGTTTGAGCCGCGACTGACCGTCGCTGACCAGCACATCGCCCGATTTGACGCCTTTGACGATGTTCTGGTCGGCGTCCTGATACACCATCTGCACGTCGACGATCTCGACTTTGTCGCCGTTGATTCGATAGACGAAATGTTGATCGAGCCCACGTTGCACGACGGTGGGCGGCACCACCAGGGCGTCTTTCTCCAGAGCTGTCTGAATTTGTACCGTCACCAGCAAGCCAGGCCAGAGTTTTTGCTCGGCGTTATCGAATTCGGCCTTGGCGCGGATGGTCCCGGTGTTGGCGCTGATCTGGTTGTCGATCAGAGTCAAATGGCCTTCGCCAAGCAGGTTGCCGGTTTCGCCATCGGTGTCGGCGCCGATGTAAGCCTTGACCCGGGCCCGCTGCGGGTCACCGATCAAACTTTGCAAGGTCGGCAGCATCTGTTGCGGCAGGGAGAACTCCACGGCGATCGGGTCGATCTGGGTGACGGTGAAAAGACCGTGGGTATCGGTCATGCGCAGGAAATTGCCTTCGTCCACCGTACGAATCCCGACTCGTCCGGTCACCGGTGAGCGAATCTGCGTGTAGGAAAGTTGCACCTGAGCGGCGTCAATCGATGCCTGATTGCCTTGGGCGGTGGCCTTGAGTTGATTGACCAACGCCTGTTGCTGGTCAAACGTCTGCCTGGACACACCGTCATCGACACTCAGCAATTTATAGCGCTTGAGGTTGACCGTTGCTACTTGCAGCTGCGCCTGGCTTTCGCCCAATTGCGCACGGGTCTGATCGAGGCTGGCGCGAATTGAACGGTCATCGACGGTCGCGAGCAGATCGCCCTTCTTCACCAATTGACCTTCCTTGACCAGGATTTTAGTGAGGACCCCATCGATCTGTGGCCGCACCACCACGCTGTGCAGAGACAGCGCCGAGCCGATCCCGGTGACATAACGAGGCACGTCTTTTTCGGCAACGCTGACTACACGCACGGGAATAGCGGTCGGGGTCGCCAGTTTCGCCGTGGCAGGTTTGCTCACGTACCAGATGCCCAACGCAACCAGCACGGCCAGCAGGCTGGCAATCAGGGCGGTTTTTTTCTGTATTCGCATGCGATTGGGGCGCCGGTCTGGTGGGTCGGAGAAAGGTCAGGATATCGTCCTTTATAAACCTGTTTGGCGGTCGCCAAGGTGACGGCTAGCTGACGGCACTGTCAGTTTGGCGCTGGGTGAAGATCAGGATCCATGCAGTGGCGATTGGAGAGGTATACTGCCGCCTTTCGTGGCTCGCTGACCGGGCCCGACTTTACGCATCACCCGGAGCTTTCATGACTTCCCCGACACAACCGCCGGTTGCCGACGCTTTGAGCGACGACCAGGCAGACCTGCCAGACAGCGTCGACTCCAGCGCAGACAGCGAAACCAAAGCCGCTATCCCGGCGTTCAAGTTCCCGTTCAAGCCGGGCGACCTGGCCGCAGCGAAGAACGCCAGCCAGCCTTGGTACAAGAATGGCGCCAAGAACGGCCATACCAAAACCCCCGGTGCAGCGCCTCCCGGCACTCGTCGTTCGATGGGTAAACGCTGACTGTCAGGCGTATTGTTGACCGGTAATTGTTCCTCTTGTCATTGAGAGCGTTCCTACAAGGATGAGCGATTCGTCCTCTGGGAAATAAAGCGGCCTCTCGTCAAAGATTCATCCCCCTGAATTCTTGATGAAGGCCGCTGAAATGACTCTGGTAAAAACCCTCTCTCTACTGTCGCTGGTGGCCCTGACCACTGGCTGCATGTCGTCTGCGTCCGATCCACAGATCCGTATGGGTGTCGAAGCACTGGTTCCGCCATTTGAGAGCAGAAACGACAAGGGCGAGCTGGTCGGATTGAACATCGAGTTGGGCAACGCGTTGTGTGCCGAACTCAAATCCCGCTGTGTCTGGGTCGACCAGGATTACGCCACCAACATTCATGCCCTTGAAACCAATCGTTTCGACGTGATCATGCCCATGACCGCCACATCTGCACGTCGCGACCGGGTCGATTTCACCGATGATCTTTACCCCCTGAGCAGCCGACTGGTGGCGCGCAAAGGGGCGAATCTGCAACCGAATGTGCAATCGCTCAAGGGCAAGAGTGTCGGCGTCCTGACAGGCACCCACCGTGAAGCGTTCGCCAGGTCCCGTTGGGCCCCGGCGGGAGTGACGGTGCGCAGTTTCGCGCTCAATAATCAACTGGTTGAAAGCCTGCTGTCGGGGGAAATCGATGCAACCCTGCAAGACTCCATTGAAATTACCCACGCATTATTAAGCCTGCCACAAGGTCAGGCTTTCGATTTCGCCGGCCCCTCTATCAAGGACCCCATGCTGGGCAGTGGTGTGGCAATGGCTGTACGGAAAACCGACACCCAGCTGCGCGATAACCTGAATGCAGCGCTTGAGCGTCTCAAGAAAAATGGCCAGCACCAGGCGATTACCCAACGCTACTTGCCACTGGCTGCGCCCATCTCACCCCGCTACGTTCCTAACGACGAAGGCTTGCCATTTTCCGATGCGGTGCAGGTCGGCGAGACGATTTACTTTTCCGGCTTGGTCGGCTTGGGAGGTGATGGTGAACTGGTGAAGGGCGGCATTGGCCCGCAGACGACTCAGGCCATGGAGAACTTGCGTACCGCGCTGCAACGCAACGGTTCGTCTATGGCGCAAGTGGCTAAATGCACGGTCATCCTCGCCGACATCAAGGATTTTTCCGCCATGAGTACCGTGTATCGCAGTTATTTCCCGGTAGACCGTCTGCCCGCTCGTACAACGTTTGCCGGCAAGTTGATAGGCGACGCGCGGGTAGAAGTGGATTGTCTGGCAGTGAAGGCCAGCTGACGCTGTCGACGACGAACCACTGCGCAACGCAATTGCGCAGTGATTTTTTTGGGTCTGTCACCTGGTGTTTCAGGCTCCTCGCAACGAAATAAACGCATAGGTTCCGGGTACATTTGTCGCCACCAGCGCTCCAGCCTCTATCACTTGCGCGGCAATGTCCTCACCGGAAACATGAAACAACCATTCACTGCCGGTGCCGGCCAGCGGTTGTTGCGCAATCTGTTCGATCGCGGCGGCGAACGCGGTCATGTCCGGCAAGTACGCGGTGAACCCATCGCCTTTCAGCGCCGTCGTGCGAATCCCCAGTAGTGCGCAGATCGCATCTTTGCTGCGAATGTCATCACGGTCCGCCTGACGCGAGCGCTGGATGAGCCCTGCAAGTTCCTGATCGATCAGCTCGCCACCGATGATCAGTGCCGGTCCTTGTTCCCACGACTCGGGCGGACATTCCTTCACGGCGGTATTCAAGGGAATGTGCGGATTGATTTCCATAGGATAGATTCGGCACACCAATGGCCGGCGTTCATAGATCCTGCAGAGGTTTTCTTCGTCAAGATTCCGGCAGCGGCCGGCATTGAATGCAGCAAAAGTGATTGCAACATGAACGTCCGATTTGCCGCTGGACACTCGCGCTGACCGGCGTTCAGCGTGTTCGCGCTGAAGTAGCGGCAAGCCAAGTCCGTTGTCGAGGAACGCCTCCACCAGCACGATCACCTGACCGCCGTCAGCCGCCCACATTCGCGCTTCCGCCAGGGTCAGGGGCACGTGATGGTCATTGCAGCATTTGCCACAGCCTACGCAGGAAAAGGTCGTATTCATTGAGCGGTTAGTCGACTCTCAGCGTTAGAAACGGCGACAGAATGTCACCGCCAAAGACTGCGTCGAAGCAAGTTGTGCGCCACTCAGCGGGTTTTGCCGGGCGTACGGATCGAATCCCACTCATTGACGTAGGCGGTTTTGCTCTTCTTGTTGTACAGGCACAGCTCGGTGCCCTGCTGGCCTTTCATGTGTTTCTGCGGGTATTGGCCTTGTAGCAGGACGGCGACGTAGCCTACCCGATCATCGAACTGCGCCGCGTTGCCGACGGGTTTGGCATCTTTCAGGCCGCTGGCCTTGGTGCAACTGGCGAGCACTGCTTTGTCGAAGGCTGCCCAGGCGTCGGGGCTGGAGGCGTGGGCCTGAGTGGCGAGGGCGGTGAGGCAGAGGAAGGTCAGGGTGGTGGCTTTCATGGTTCAGCATCCTTGGGCGTTGGGTTGGCCGAGGGTTGGAGTATGCCTGAGGGTTTTAGTTTGAATGTGTCGGCCTCATCGCGAGCGAGCTTTGCTCCCACAGACGGTGATCCAGTGTGGGAGCACAGCTTGCTCGCGATGTCGGTTTGTCAGCCAGGAACTTGCTCGCGCCGGACGACATACATCCCAACATTTTCATACAAGCGCTGCGCCCGCAGGTTGTCTTCCTTCACCTTCAAATCGACAAATCCTTCGCGCCGTTGCTGAAAAACCCTGAACGCGTGCAGCAAAAATGCGCGGCCGAGGCCCAGACCTCGCGCGCGAGGATGCACCACCAGATTCTTGATGTAGGCGCTGGTCCAGCACTGACAAACGCCGACGATGCCTTCAGCATCCAGGGCGATGAAACACAGTGAAGGATCGTACTCGGGATCGGTTTCAAACCTTTGCTGCCAGACGTCCAGTGACGGCACGCGACCGCCGCCGTCGACATAGCCCAGGTCCATCAGGCCATGCACGGCCTCCGCAAGCTCCGGACGGTATTCGCTGAGGACGATGGACGACGGCCACACCACCGCTGCGCAAACCTCCATCAGGTTGCGCCGCATCAGAAAGCAGAAATCGTCGGCCACTGCTTAGTGACCCTGTTCGGCGACGGCCTTCGCCGCTTCGATCAGGCACTTGGTCAGTTCCGGCGAAGAGAACTTGGTCAGTACGCCGTTGGCGCCGGCCAGTCGAGCTTTTTCGCTGTTCATTGCGCTGTCCAGAGAGGTGTGCAGCAGCACGTACAGGTGCGCGAAGTCGGGGGTTTCGCGCAGGGTCCGGGTTAAAGCGTAGCCATCCATTTCGGACATTTCGATGTCCGAGACGATCAGGTTGATCTGCTGCGCCGTGCCTTGCAGGTCCAGCAGGCAGTCGATGGCCTCCCTCGCGCTGCGGGCGGTGTGACATTGCAGGCCGAGATTACGCAGTGTGTGCACCGACTGCTGCAGCGCGACCTGACTGTCGTCGACCACCAGAATGCGCGCATTGCCCAGCACTTCGGCGTCTTCCATGCTCAGCTCGGTCGGGGCCATTTCGATTTGCGCCGGGGCGATGCCGTGGATGACTTTTTCGATATCCAGCACCTGGACCAACGTGCCGTCCACCGACGTCACGCCGGTGATGTACGAACGTACGCCGCCGGAACCGAAGGGCGGCGGGCGGATGTCGGTGGTCAGGCAATGCACAATCTTGCTCACAGCCTGGACGTGCAGGCCCTGTTTGGAACGGCTGACATCCGTGACGATCAGGCAACCGCCATTCGGGTCTTCCAGCGGTCGCTCGCCGATGGCGCGGCTGAGGTCGATCACCGACAGCGACATGCCGCGCAGGGTGGCGATGCCTTTGACGTGTGGATGCGACTCCGGCAGCTTGGTCAGCGGCGGGCAAGGAATGATTTCACTGACTTTAAGCAGGTTGATCGCCATCAGCTTGCCGCTGCGCAAGGTAAACAGCAGAAGCGAAAGGGAATCTGCGCGGGCTTTGGTGGAGGACATAAAAACCTTCTGTGTAGAGCGTGATGGGCATCCGTGAAGAGTGCCAACAACTATCGATGCCGGGTTATCGACTTGTTGAGGGCAGGCTTTAACAACATTCCATCGACACCTGGGGGAGCGCGACCTTGTAGCAGCTGCCGAAGGCTGCGTTCGAGGACGAAGTCCTCGCCCGACCCTGCAACGCGCAATGTCCAAGGCACTGAGTTCAGCCATTGACGACTGCTCTGCAGCCGAACGCAGCCTTCGGCAGCTGCTACAGGGAATCGGGGTTATTTCATGCCCAGGCGCTTGGCCATGCGTCCGAGGTTGGCGCGGTCGAGGCCCAGTTCGCGGGCGGCGCTGGCCCAGTTGTTTTGATGGCGTTCAAGACAGGCGCTGATCAACTGGCGCTGATAGTTGTCCGTGGCCTGGCGTAAATCCCCCGTCACTACCGTCATTGGCGCCGCCGCCGGTTGCTCCTGGATGACTTCGACGTTGACGCCGGGCAGGTCAAGGTCCGCTGCGCTCAGGCTGAGGATTTTCGGCCGTTCCTTGCAGTGGCCCAACGCTTTCAACGCGCTGCGACCGATCAGGTGCTCCAGTTCCCGCACGTTGCCCGGCCAGTCATAGGCCAGCAACGCAGCCTGAGCATCTGCACTCAGGCGCAAGCTGTTGAGGCCCATGCGCGAGCGGTTTTGCTCCAGAAAATAACCGCTGAGCAACAGCACATCGCGACCACGATCGCGCAGCGCCGGCACCAGTAACGGATAAACGCTCAACCGGTGATAGAAGTCGGCGCGGTAACGGCCACTGCGCACTTCTTGCGCCAGGTCGCGGTTGGTGGCGGCGATGAGACGCACATCAACCTGATGCTCTTTGTCCGAACCCAAACGCTGCAGTTGGCCGCTTTGCAACACACGGAGCAATTTCGCCTGCACGGTCAGTGACAGTTCGCCGACTTCATCGAGAAACAGCGTGCCACCGTCGGCCAGTTCAAATTTGCCGCGACGGTCGCTGGTCGCGCCGGTGAAGGCGCCGCGCACATGGCCGAACAGTTCGCTCTCCACCAAGGTGTCTGGCAATGCGGCGCAGTTGAGACTGATGATCGGCTTGTCTGCCCGCGACGACGCGGCGTGGATCGCCTGCGCGACCAGCTCTTTGCCGACGCCGGTCTCGCCGGTGATGAGCACAGTGAGATCGCTGCCCCCGACCAGATTGATTTCCTCTACCAACCGTTTATGCGCCTTGCTCTGACCGATCATTTCGCGCGTTTGCTGACCGCTGGCCTGGCGATAGACCTCGGCACGCTGGTGTTCGTGTTCTGCACGATTGGCCAGTCGCTGAATGCGCTCGGCGGCATTGACCGTGGCGGCGGCGAGGCTGGCAAAAGCCTGTAAGGCGTCCAGTTCGATCGGTTCGAGTCGCTGCGGATCGAGCGCGTCGAGGGTCAGCAATCCCCATGGTCGTTCGTCGATAAACAGTGGGCAGCCCAGGCAATCGTGGACTTCCAGATGATCATCGAGCCCATCGACCAGTCCGTCGTAAGGGTCAGGCAGGTTGCTGTCGGCAGCAAACCGGGTCGGGTCAGGGCTACTCAGCAGGATCTCGAAGCGTGGGTGTTCACTGACCTTGAAACGCCGGCCAAGGGTGTCGGTGCTCAACCCGTCGACGGCCAGCGGCACCAGCCATTCGCCATCCAGGCGCAGGAGGGCGGCGGCGTCGCAGGGGAGCAGGGCGCGCATCGCTTCGAGCAGGCGCCGGTAGCGCTCGCTCTCGGGAAGTTCGCGGGACAGATCGGAGACCAAAGGCAACAAAGCTGTCAGCAGGGATTTCGCAGTCATAGTGACTCCATGTAGTCGAGATGACTATAAATCAGATTGTGTCGATATGACTAGGTAGGTTTCAACTATATGATTCTCAAGGAAAAACTTTCTGGCATGGAAACTGATAGACATAAGCGAACCAGTTAATACTTCAAGTCGCCAGGAGTCCCCTTATGCTTAGCGTTCAAGACCGTGCAATCGTCAAGTCCACCGTGCCGTTGCTGGAAAGCGGTGGCGAAGCGTTGATCACCCATTTTTACCGGATGATGCTCTCTGAATACCCGGAAGTTCGTCCATTGTTCAATCAGGCCCACCAGGCCAGCGGTGATCAGCCCCGCGCTCTGGCGAATGGCGTATTGATGTACGCACGTCATATCGACCAGCTCGATCAACTGGGCGACCTGGTGGCGAAGATCATCAACAAACACGTCGCCCTGCAAATTCGTCCTGAACATTATCCGATTGTCGGCAGCTGCCTGTTGCGCGCGATCTCCGAAGTGCTCGGCGAGGAGATCGCCACGCCGCAGGTAATGAGTGCCTGGGGCGCGGCTTACGGCCAGTTGGCTGACATCCTGATCGGTGCGGAAACCAGCATCTACGACCAGAAAGCGCAGGCGCCCGGCGGCTGGCGCGGGGCGCGGGAATTCATTGTTTCGGCCAAAGTGGAGGAGAGCGCGGAAATCACTTCGTTCTACTTCGAACCGGCGGACAAAGGCGCGATCCTGGCGGCGGAACCGGGCCAGTACATCGGCATGAAATTGATCCTCGATGGCGAAGAAATTCGTCGTAACTATTCGTTGTCGGCACTGGCGAACAAAGGCCAGTACCGCATCAGCGTCAAACGCGAGCACGGTGGTCGTGCGTCTAACCACTTGCATGATCAATTGCACGTCGGCTCAAGCATTCAGCTGTTCCCGCCATCGGGCGAATTCACCCTGACCGCCAGCGATAAACCGCTGGTGCTGATCAGTGGCGGCGTCGGCATCACTCCGACCCTGGCAATGCTCGAAGCGGCGCTGGCCACCGAGCGCCCGGTACATTTTATCCACTGCGCTCGCAACGGTAGCGTCCACGCATTCCGTGACTGGATCGACGAGTTAGCCGGGAGTCACCCGCAACTCAAGCGTTTTTATTGCTATGCCGAGGACGATGGCGTCAGCCCGGCCGCAGACAAGGTCGGTTTGTTGAGCCAGGAACAGTTGGGCGAGTGGTTGCCGCAGCATCGTGATATGGACGCTTACTTCCTGGGGCCGAAGGGTTTCATGGCGGCCATTAAACGTCACCTCAAGGCCTTGGGTGTGCCGGAGAAGCAAAGCCGTTACGAGTTCTTCGGCCCGGCTTCGGCGCTGGAGTAAAACCCTGTCGGGTGACACGATTCCTGTAGCAGCTGGTGAAGCCTGCGTGCGAGGACGCAGTCCTCGCTCACGCGCCTATCGCGATCTACCTGATGCAACGCGGCGACACGTATAGCGAGGACTTCGTCCTCGGACGCAGGGTGCGCCAGCTGCTGGAGATTGGTTTTTCCAGTGGATAAGTGCGGGCGTGACGCTCTTAGGCCTTGAGTTCCTTCAAATGCTTGTACACCGTCGCCCGTCCCATGTTCAGCACATTCGCCACATAGTTGGAGGCGCTTTTGCCTTTGAAGGCGCCTTCGGCGTGCAGGGCCAGCACCAGTTCACGTTTGTGATCGCGGGTCAGCAGGTTCAGGCTCAACTGCCGCTCACGCAGCCAGGCGTGGAGAAACGTGTTGATGCGCTCCTGCCAGTCATCGCGGAACAGTGAATCCGGCTGCGGGATCAGTTTGCTCGGCGACAGAAACAGGTCCAGCGCGGCCTTGGCATTTTCGAACAGCGAAATATTCAGATTGATGCACAGCACGGCCAGCGGGTGACCCGTGCCGTCGCGCAGAACGCTGCTCAGGCTGCGAATCTTCTGACCATCCCAATTGAGCTTTTCGTACGGCCCGATGTTTCGTTCGCTGACGTCGTCGCTGAGCATGTCCTCCAGCGACGAGTCGTCACCGATTTCCCGTTTCGACAGATTGTTGGCGATGTAATCAACCTTCTGCGTGCGCAGATCGTGCAGCACCACCTCGGCGTGGGGGAAAAACAATGTGGCGATCGCATCGGCGATCGCCCGGTAGTTGTCCAGCGCGGCCTCATCCTGGCTTGGGGTTTGTTCAAGTGCATTCATTCAGTGGAGCTCCAGGCGGCTTCTGCGCCGATAAAAAGCGCGCAGGGAGTTTGCCGCAATCGGGACGACGCGTCACCTGAGCAGCCTTAACCCAGGCGTGCGGGGGAGAGCATTGAAGCGTCCAGCCCGAAGCGTGCGAGTTGCTCGGGCAAGGCTCCGCCACGAACCAGTGCGGCGCTGGCCTGGCCCATGGCCGGGGACGTCTGAATACCATAACCGCCTTGCGCTGCCACCCAGAAAAACCCCGGGACATGCTGATCGAAACCTGACAGCAAATCACCGTCGCAAACAAAACTGCGCAAGCCGGCCCAGGTGCGGGTCGGTCGGCGGATGGTCAGCGTGGTGGCTTCTTCGATCTGGTAAATGCCCATCGCGATGTCGAGCTCTTCGGGCTGTACGTCGTGGGGTTCGACCGGGTCGGCGTTGGCCGGGGAACCGAGGAACATGCCGGCGTCGGGTTTCATGTAGAACGATTCGTCGAGGCTGACCAGCATTGGCCACTGGTGAATGTCCACACCCTCGGGCCCGGCGAAGATGAACGCGGCGCGGCGTTTGGGCTGCAGGCCTAGCGGTAGAGTGCCGGCCAATGCACCGATCTTGTCGGCCCAGGCGCCAGCGGCATTGATGATGATCGGTGCGCTAAAGGTCTGGCTGGGGGTTTGTACGTGCCAAATACCCTCGTTATCTCGGGTCAGCCGTGTGACCTCGCTGTCGGTGTGCACTTCGCCCTGATTGCGCCGGATTCCGCGCAGATAGCCCTGGTGCAAGGCATCGGTGTCGATGTCGCAGGCAGTCGGGTCGTAGATGGCGCCGTGGACTTTTTCCCGGCGCAGTATCGGCAGGCGCACGCAGGCCTCTTCGGCGCTGAGCATCTGCATTTCGGCAACGGTGGCCTTCGCGCTCAGGTACTGGTTGTGCAATTCGGCCGGGTCGCCGGTGAAATCCACGGTCATTTCACCGCGCGGGGTCAACAGCGGGTGTTCGCAGAAACCGGCGGGCGGCGCGTCGAAGAAGTCGCGACTGGCCTGGGTCAGCGCCCGCACCTGCGGTGTGCCGTACGCGGCGGTGTAGAGCGCGGCGGAGCGTCCGGTGGAGTGATAACCCGCTTGCGATTCGCGCTCGAGCACGATGACCCGGGCGTGCTGCGACAGCCAGAAACCGGTGGAAGCGCCGGCAATCCCGCCGCCAATGATGATGAAGTCTGCCTGGCTCATGAACGTCTCCTGTCGAGCGCAAATGCCAATGGTGTCGGTACTCCAGGTGGGAGCGAGCCTGCTCGCGAAGGCGGCATGTCAGGCGACATTGTTCTGAATGTCACTGCGCATTCGCGAGCAGGCTCGCTCCCACAAGGATTCAGGTGTCAGGGTTGCAGGCGGTAGATGGCATTGGCCAGCGCAATGTCTTCCAGGCCCAGGCCGATGGAACGGAAAAACACGTGACGGTCGTACTCGGGACGCTCCACTTTCGCGCTGATCAGCTCAGGCAAATCGCCAACGATCAGATTTTTATCCCAGCCATGCAGCTCAGCGGCAATCAGCATCTCGCCGGCCGACTCCGGAGTCGTCGGCCGATAATCGCAGAACACTTGCATGTCTTTGAGGGTTCGCGGCGGCACTTCGTGGGCGCGCGGGGCATTGGTGCTGATGGAGGTCATCAGTGCTGGTTTGTTGAGGCTGGCCGGGTCCATAACCGGTGCGGCAGACGACGTGCAGAGCATGATCACATCCGCCTCTTGCAGCGCCGCTTCACGGTTGTGAACGATCGTGAGGCGAGGATCGATACGCTGCAACTCGGCCAGAACCTCAGGACTTTTGCCGCCCAGACTCGGCGAATACATGCGAATGCTCTGCCAGTCCCGTAGATTTTTCACGTATTGCAGATGTGCCAGGGCGACCTTGCCGCTGCCAATAATTGCCAGACGTCGAGCATCAGGCGGGGCGAGGGCATCGACGGCTACAGCAGTGGTCGCCGCCGTACGAGCAATGGTCAGTTCACCTGCATCGCAAAGCAGCAGCGGCTGGCCGGTCTGCATCGACATCAGCAGCGTCCACGCTGTCACCAGCGGCCCTTGCTCGCGGACGATGTACGGCGACGTCTTCACTCCATATACGCCGTCCTGCGCCAGCACACCGAGGAAATTGATGAAGTCGCCCGCGCCATGTGGAAACTCGACCAGTTGCTGTGCCGGTTGCACCGCTTGCCCGGCAGCGAGGTCACTGAACAGTTTGCGCAGGATGTGGGGCACATCGATCTGAGCCAGGAGTTCGCGTGCCTGAAGCTGGTTGATTACATTAGGGGGGCTGGACATGTCGGCTCCGGAACCTGCAGATAAACTTATTTGTCCATTATGGACATTTAGTTCCGGTGGGCAATATCCAGGCGAAAAAAAAGCGCAGTCCGATTCCGGCTGCGCCATTTTTTGCTTTGCGCCGGATTACGGGCGCTTGCGCTCAACCGCCCGAAGCAGATGCGTCGGCGGTGTTTCGCAGCTGATCTTGCGGCCCAGCAGCGCCTCGATGGACGGTAGCTGATAGGAATCGTCTTCCCCGGCAAAGCTGATGGACACGCCATCGGCGCCGGCACGACCCGTACGACCGATGCGATGCACGTAGTCATCCGGGACTTCCGGCAGGGTAAAGTTGATCACGTGGCTGATGCCGTCGATGTGAATGCCGCGACCGGCGACATCGGTGGCAACCAGCACGCGAATCTTGCCTTCGCGGAAACCTTCGAGGGTCTTGATGCGCTTGTGCTGCGGCACGTCGCCAGACAGTTGCGCGGCGTTGACGCCATCGCGCACAAGGCGTTCCTCGATGCGTCGCACCTCATCCTTGCGGTTGGCAAACACCATCACCCGTTCCCAGCCGTTGTCGTTGACCAGGTTGTAGAGCAATTTGTACTTGTCGGCACCGGCCACCGCGTAGATGTGCTGCTCGACGTTTTCGCTGGCGACGTTCTGCGACTCGATCTCGACGATCGACGGGTCGGTCGTCCACTGTTTGGCAAGATTCATCACGTCTTCGGTGAAGGTCGCGGAGAACAGCAGCGTCTGACGCTCTTCTTTCGGCGGGGTCTGGCGAATGATCTGACGCACTTGCGGGATGAAGCCCATGTCGAGCATGCGGTCGGCTTCGTCCAGCACCATCACTTCGACCATGTCCAAGTGCACATCGCCGCGCTGGTTGAAATCGAGCAGTCGGCCAGGCGTTGCCACCAGGATGTCGCAGTGACGGGCTTCGAGGTGCTTGAGCTGCTTGTCGAAGTCCATGCCGCCGACGAAGGTCATGACATTAAGGCCGGTGTACTTGGTCAGATCGGCAGCGTCCTTGGCGATCTGCACCACCAGCTCGCGGGTTGGCGCAATGATCAGCGCGCGCGGCTCACCCATGTAGCGCTCTTTCGGCGGCGGTGTTTGCAGCAGCTGGGTGATGATCGAGATCAGAAACGCGGCGGTTTTGCCGGTGCCGGTCTGGGCGCGGCCGATGGCGTCTTTGCCGGCGAGGGTAAAACCGAGCACCTGCGCCTGGATCGGCGTGCAATACGGAAAGCCCAGGTCCTGAATGGCATGCATCAGTTCTGGCGAGAGTTTGAAATCGTGGAAGCGGGTTTTGCCTTCCTGGGGTTCAACGGCGAAATCTTCGAGTTTCCAGGGGATCACCGGCGCTTTTGGCTTGGGTTCACGACGCGGTCGCGCGGGTTTCGGAGCTTCGGCGAGCGGTTGTTCAGCGGCAACTGTCTCGACAACCGGCGCCGGCATTGCTGCCTCTGCGCTTGGGCTGCGGCCCGGCTGGATAACGTCGGCGCGGTGGCCGGGGCTGTGAGACGGAGCGGAGACTGGCGCGAGCTGCTCAGTCTCGCTTTTACCGAACATTTTCTTGAGTGCTTTGAGCACGGTCATCTCATCAATAGGTTAAGTGCCGGCCAGTGTAATGCAAGAATCGGGCGCGGCGTAGTGGGAGGGATCAATGGGCTGTTTTCCCGCGCTCAACGCAAACGCTCACCGAGCCACACGCCGATGTCGCGGATCTCTTCGGGTAACACTTCGTGACCCATTGGGTATTCCTGCCATGTCACGGTGACACCATGGTGCTTCAAGTATTCGTATGCCGTCCGCCCCATGGCGTTCTGCACCACGTCATCGTACTGACCATGCAGGGAAAGCACCGGAATGCGCTGCTGGCTGGCAGACAATTCCAGCTCTTCACTGAACGTCGGCGCATAAGTGGAGAGGGCAAGTACGCCACCCAACGGCCCCTGCCATTTCAGAAAGGCGGCATGCAAGACAACCGCGCCGCCCTGGGAAAAACCGGCGAGGAAAATCCGCGAGGCGTCTATTCCGCTGGCGCGCTGTTCTTCGATCAATGCCAGCACGCGGTCGGCCGACTCGTCGAGCTGTTCGCGACTGATCGCGCGCGCCGGACTCATGGCCAATATGTCGTACCAGCTCGGCATCTCGTAACCGCCATTGATGGTCACGGCGCGGGTCGGTGCCTGCGGCAGAACGACACGGGTGGTCAGCAAACTTTCCTGCAGCGCTTCCGCTACCGGGAGGAAGTCATAACGATCGGCGCCCAGGCCGTGCAGCCAGATAACACAGGCATCAGCGGCCTTAACAGGTTGAAGAATCAAGGGCTCGGTCATGGCTGCTCCAAATATGTGCATGCGCTCTCAATGAGTGCGTGATCTGAGTGCGCGTCGGGTTGATCAGTTAAGAAGATGTCGCAAGGTTACAAGTTTAGCTATTGACCTGTCGCGTATCGAGGTCGGCAAGCGGTCTGGTACGGGCTTTGCTATGTAAACACTTGTACGAATATTCCCACGCTTGGCGGTAACACTATCAGGCCATCGTCAGCAGCGGGATAGCAAAAAAATCCGGTGATGGATGTTCGCCAGCGGCCGCAACGGGCTTCGCGAATGTGAAAGGGCTACAGCCTGTTCGGCCGATTGGTGAGAAGCGAGGGCCCATGAAAGTGGAACTCTCCTACTCGACTTATAGCTAAGTCCTACGTCGGTTGACCCCAAAAAAAACCAACACGGGTCAACAACGCCTCATAAGGGTGCGACTGGACTCACGCTCCGACACAACAAGAGCAAAACTGGAGGTTTGAATGAAGATGTTGAAATCCACCCTGGCCGTCGTGACTGCAGCCGCAGTGCTTGGCGTCAGTGGGTTCGCTCAGGCGGGCGCGACCCTGGATGCAGTGCAGAAAAAAGGTTTCGTACAGTGCGGCGTCAGCGATGGTTTGCCGGGTTTCTCGGTACCGGATGCTACCGGCAAGATCCTCGGCATCGATGCTGACTTCTGCCGCGCAGTGGCCGCTGCCGTTTTCGGCGACGCGAACAAAGTGAAATTCAGCCAGTTGAACGCCAAAGAGCGTTTCACCGCGCTGCAGTCCGGCGAAATCGACATTCTGTCGCGCAACACCACCATGACCAGTTCGCGTGATGCGGGCATGGGCCTGAAATTTCCAGGCTTCATTACCTACTATGACGGCATCGGCTTCCTGGTGAACAACAAGCTGGGCGTGAAAAGTGCCAAGGAACTGGACGGTGCAACCATCTGCATCCAGGCCGGTACCACGACCGAGCTGAACGTTTCCGACTACTTCCGCGGCAACGGTCTGAAATACACCCCGATCACGTTCGACACCTCCGACGAAAGCGCCAAGTCGCTGGAATCCGGTCGTTGCGACGTACTGACCTCCGACAAGTCCCAACTGTTCGCCCAGCGCAGCAAGCTGGCCGCGCCGAAGGACTACGTGGTTCTGCCGGAAACCATTTCCAAGGAACCATTGGGCCCGGTCGTGCGTAATGGCGA
Source organism: Pseudomonas sp. TMB3-21 (assembly GCF_054898145.1). Classification (NCBI taxonomy): domain Bacteria; kingdom Pseudomonadati; phylum Pseudomonadota; class Gammaproteobacteria; order Pseudomonadales; family Pseudomonadaceae; genus Pseudomonas; species Pseudomonas sp. TMB3-21. Next base: position 2,714,308 of record NZ_CM142718.1, read on the forward strand.
CGACGAGTGGCTGGCTGTCGTGCGCTGGACTGGCTACGCCATGCTCAACGCTGAAGAAGCCGGCATCACTTCGAAGAACGTCGAAGCCGAAGCCAAAGCCACCAAGAACCCGGACGTGGCTCGTATGCTCGGCGCTGACGGTGAATACGGCAAAGACCTGAAACTGCCGAAAGACTGGGTGGTTCAGATCATCAAGCAGGTGGGCAACTACGGCGAGGTGTTCGAGAAGAACCTTGGCAAGAGCACTCCGCTGGAAATCGACCGCGGGCTGAACGCTCTGTGGAACAACGGCGGCATTCAATACGCACCACCAGTGCGCTGATGGTTCTATCACCCGGTGGGCCAACCGCCGGGTGATGTTCTGTTCCATTACATCCGGGGCACTTCATGCAAAATTCAATCGGCGCACCAAAGCAGAGGTTCAGCCTCAGCGATCCTAAAGTGCGTGCGTGGGTATTTCAGATCGTCACCATTATTGGTGTGGTCTCGCTGGGCTGGTTTCTGTTCGATAACACGCAAACCAACCTTGAACACCGGGGCATTACCTCCGGCTTCAGTTTTCTGGAGCGCAGTGCCGGTTTCGGCATCGCTCAAACCCTGATCGGCTACACCGAATCAGACAGCTACGCCCGCGTCTTTGTCATCGGCTTGCTCAACACACTGCTGGTGACATTTATCGGTGTGATTCTGGCGACACTGCTCGGCTTCATTGTCGGCGTGGCACGGCTGTCGAAGAACTGGATCATTGCCAAACTGGCGACGGTGTACGTGGAAGTTTTCCGGAACATTCCGCCGCTGCTGCAGATCCTGTTCTGGTATTTCGCGGTGTTCCTGACCATGCCGGGGCCGCGCGCCAGCCACAACTTCGGTGACACGTTCTTCGTCAGCAGCCGTGGCCTGAACATGCCGGCCGCGCTGGCGTCGGAAGGTTTCTGGCCGTTTGTGGTGAGCGTCGTTATTGCCATCGTCGCCATCGTGATGATGTGCCGCTGGGCCAATAAACGTTTCGAAGCGACCGGCGTACCCTTCCACAAATTCTGGGTCGGCCTGGCGCTGTTGCTGGTGATTCCAGCGCTGTGCGCATTGATCTTCGGCGCGCCGGTGCATTGGGAAATGCCCGAGCTCAAGGGCTTCAACTTCGTTGGTGGCTGGGTGCTGATTCCGGAACTGCTGGCGCTCACGCTGGCGTTGACGGTGTACACCGCGGCGTTCATCGCCGAGATCGTGCGTTCGGGCATCAAGTCGGTCAGTCACGGCCAGACCGAAGCGGCGCACTCGCTCGGGCTGCGCAACGGTCCGACCCTGCGCAAGGTCATCATCCCGCAAGCCATGCGCGTGATCATCCCGCCGCTGACCAGCCAATACCTGAACCTGGCGAAAAACTCTTCGCTGGCGGCCGGTATCGGTTATCCGGAAATGGTCTCGCTGTTTGCCGGCACGGTGCTGAACCAGACCGGACAGGCGATCGAAGTGATTGCCATCACCATGAGCGTGTACCTGGCGATCAGTATCAGCATTTCTCTGCTGATGAACTGGTACAACAAGCGCATTGCGCTGATCGAGCGGTAAGGAAAAGCGCATGAGTACTCATATTTTCAAACCGGACATGCCGCCACCGAACCGCAGTATCGGGGTAGTGGCGTGGATGCGCGCGAACATGTTCTCCAGCTGGCTCAACACCCTGCTGACCCTGTTTGCGTTTTACCTGATCTACCTGGTGGTTCCGCCGATCCTCGGCTGGGCCGTCATCGACGCCAACTGGGTCGGTACCACCCAAGCGGACTGCACCAAGGAAGGCGCCTGCTGGGTGTTCATCCAGCAGCGGTTCGGCCAGTTCATGTACGGCTATTACCCGGTGGACATGCGCTGGCGCGTGGACCTGACCGTGTGGCTGGCGGTGATCGGCGTGGCGCCGTTGTTCATTTCGCGCTTCCCACGTAAAGCGGTGTACGGCCTGAGCTTCCTCGTGCTGTACCCGATCATTGCCTGGTGCCTGCTGCACGGCGGCGTGTTCGGTCTGAGCACCGTGTCGACCAGCCAATGGGGCGGCTTGATGCTGACCCTGGTGATCGCAACTGTCGGCATCGCCGGTGCGTTGCCGCTGGGGATTGTTCTGGCGCTGGGGCGTCGTTCGAACATGCCGGCGATTCGGGTGGTCTGCGTGACCTTCATTGAATTCTGGCGCGGCGTGCCGTTGATCACAGTGCTGTTCATGTCCTCGGTGATGCTGCCGCTGTTCCTGCCCGAGGGTATGAACTTCGACAAATTGCTGCGGGCGTTGATCGGCGTGATCCTGTTCCAGTCGGCGTACGTCGCCGAAGTGGTGCGCGGTGGTCTGCAAGCGATTCCCAAAGGTCAGTACGAAGCCGCTGCAGCGATGGGCCTCGGCTACTGGCGCAGCATGGGCCTGGTGATCCTGCCACAAGCCCTGAAGATGGTGATTCCGGGCATCGTCAACACTTTCATCGCGCTGTTCAAGGACACCAGCCTGGTGATCATCATCGGCCTGTTCGACTTGCTCAACAGCGTCAAACAAGCCGCCGCCGACCCGAAATGGCTGGGTATGGCCACTGAAGGCTACGTGTTTGCGGCCCTGGTGTTCTGGATTTTCTGTTTTGGTATGTCGCGCTATTCCATGCATTTGGAACGCAAGCTCGACACTGGCCACAAGCGTTAGGAGCGTAGTTTATGAGTGAAGCGATCAAACAGCCTGTGAGCCCTGAAGGCATTATTCAGATGCAGGGCGTGAACAAGTGGTATGGCCAGTTCCACGTGTTGAAAGACATCAACCTGAACGTCAAGCAGGGCGAACGTATCGTCCTGTGCGGCCCGTCGGGTTCCGGCAAGTCCACCACCATCCGCTGCCTCAACCGCTTGGAAGAACACCAGCAAGGCCGGATCGTGGTCGATGGCGTCGAGCTGACCAACGATCTTAAACAGATCGAAACGGTGCGTCGCGAAGTGGGCATGGTGTTCCAGCACTTCAATCTGTTCCCGCACCTGACCATCTTGCAGAACTGCACGCTGGCGCCGATGTGGGTGCGCAAGATGCCCAAGCGCAAGGCCGAAGAAATCGCCATGCATTACCTGGAGCGCGTACGCATTCCGGAGCAGGCGCATAAATTTCCGGGGCAGTTGTCCGGTGGTCAGCAGCAGCGCGTGGCGATTGCCCGCGCCCTGTGCATGAAGCCGAAAATCATGCTGTTCGACGAACCGACTTCGGCCCTCGATCCGGAGATGGTGAAAGAAGTTCTGGACACCATGATCGGCCTCGCCGAAGACGGCATGACCATGCTGTGCGTCACCCACGAAATGGGCTTCGCGCGTACCGTGGCCAATCGCGTGATCTTCATGGACAAAGGTGAAATCGTCGAACAGGCGTCGCCGAATGACTTCTTCGATAACCCGCAGAATGATCGGACCAAGTTGTTCTTGAGCCAGATTTTGCATTGATCAAAACACGGCAGTGAGATAAACCCGGATAACGTTCCGGGTTTATTTTTGCCGGTCATTTGGCAGTCAGGGCGCCAGCACGGTTTCCTGTTCAGGGAAGTGCGCGGCAAGTAGACGTTTCAGCTCAGAGCCTCCGTTGAGGGACTGGATTTCTGCCAGCAAATGGGGATGACGATCCAACAATCGCATTAGCGTGTACAGCGCCTGTGGAGGGGCGAGTTCACTTCGCTCGTAGCGCGAAAACGCGTTATGCCCACCTCCGGAAAGCAGCTTTACTGCGTCCTTTTGTGTGAGGTGCAGTTTGCGGCGGATGCGCTTCATCTCTGTTCCCATGATCTGAAAGCAGTCTTCCAGGAGTTTATCGCCAGCGTCGGAGTAACGCTGGGCGCTATCAGTATCATGATCGAAAATGATTTCGCCGCAGACTTTGCACTCCCAGCCGACGATGTCGTGTACCCAGCGTGACACGTTCCTGTAATCAACACTAAGACTGCGACCTTCGAAATGTTGCATGGCGTGTTGAGTACCACAACTCATACATTGCCGAGTATTCATATGTTTTGCTCCTTGAAAGAGATCACCGGGGGGCCGCCTTTGGGGCAGTACGTCACCTTGATATAGAGCTCCATCTCATGAAATTTAGTGTGGTAAACGTCCTGCCACCTTCGGTGATCCGCGTAGCAAGTCATCGACTTGTAGAGCATCCGACGTTCCAGCGAGCAAATGACTGACTCCATATCCCGCAGGTTCAGTCCCATACGCTTGCCAGACCTCAACGCGACGTGGGTAAACGCTTTGGCGCCTTGCCGTCTGACCTCTTCCCTTACAACCGCCAAGTCGTAATGAGGCGTGTTCTTCTCCATAAGAAGCCGTTAACCCATCCCTAAAATTACCCTTAAAGGGTAATTTTGACTAATCGAAAACACCGCTCCTTTTGGTACTCATTCACGGTAGACGGTTGCCGTCCTACGCGAAGCTGACTAACATGTCAGAAAATTCATCCTATGATTGGATGAAAGGGCGGATTCCATGTCAGACATTTCTCCACTCGTTAAACGCTCCCTGGTCGACCAGGCGCTGGATCAGCTTCGCCTGAGAATCAACCAAGGTGCCTGGGTCGTCGGCCAGCGTTTGCCCACCGAGCCCGAGTTGTCGGCAGAGCTGGGCATCAGTCGCAACACCGTGCGCGAAGCGATGCGCGTGCTGGCGTTTAGCGGTTTGATCGAGATCCGCCAGGGAGATGGCAGTTACCTGCGGGCGGTGGTTGACCCGCTCGACACCGTAAAGGCCTTGTCGCGCTGTACGGCTGAACAAGCGCGCGAGACGCGGCACATCCTTGAAGTCGAGGCGATCGGTCTCGCTGCACTGCGCCGCACGGATGAAGATCTGCAAGCGCTGCGCGAGGCGCTCGGCGTCAGCGGCAGCCATTATCACGGCGACCTCGACACGTATATCGCCTGCGATCTGGTGTTTCATCGCCGGTTGGTAGCCGCCGCGCACAACCCCGCGCTCAGCGAGCTGTATGGCTATTTTTCCAGCATTGTCGGTGCGCAATTGCGCCACTGCCTGAACATCACACCGCGACGCCAGGAACTGTTCGATTTGCATATCGAACTGCTTGATGCCGTAGAGCAATGCGACCCCGAACGGGCCAAAGCCCTGTCGAGGCGGTTGATCAATGAACCTTGAAACCGAGAAATCCATGTCCAGTAACACGCAACAAAACAAGCGCACGGCTGAGCTAGAAGAGCTGCTGATCGACGCCGAAGCTGATGACGACGAAGTCCAGCAACGCCCCCCGTTACTGCGCCGCCCGTGGCTGCTGTTGCTGGGCCTGATCCTGGTGGCACTGAACCTGCGCCCGGCGCTGTCGAGCATGGCGCCGATGCTCAGCGAAATCTCCAGAGCCCTCGGGCTATCCGCCGCGCAGGCCGGTCTTCTGACTACGCTGCCGGTGCTTTGCCTGGGTCTGTTTGCACCGCTGGCACCGATCCTCGCACGTCGTTTCGGCGCCGAGCGGGTGGTGCTGGGGATTCTGCTGACGCTGGCCGCCGGGATTATCGTGCGCAGCTCGTTCGGTCAGATCGGCCTGTTTGCTGGCAGCGTAATGGCCGGGGCGAGTATCGGCGTGATTGGCGTTTTACTGCCGGGCATCGTCAAACGTGACTTCGCCAAACATGCCGGCACCATGACCGGGGTGTACACCATGGCCCTGTGTCTGGGCGCCGCCATGGCAGCGGGCGCGACCGTGCCATTGAGCGAGCATTTTGACCATAGCTGGGCAGTAGGTCTCGGCATTTGGGTCATTCCGGCGGTGGTCGCGGCGATCTTCTGGTTACCCCAGGTCGGACCGAAACACGGTGCGCATCAAGTGGCTTATCGCGTTCGCGGACTGTTGCGCGATCGACTGGCCTGGCAAGTGACCTTGTACATGGGCCTGCAATCGTCGCTGGCGTACATCGTTTTCGGCTGGTTGCCGTCGATTCTCATCGGCCGCGGACTGACGCCGACCCAGGCCGGCCTGGTGCTCTCGGGCTCAGTGATTGTGCAATTGGCGAGTTCTCTGGCCGCACCGTGGCTGGCCACGCGCGGTAAGGACCAGCGACTGGCGATTGTGGTGGTCATGGCGCTGGTTCTCGGCGGCTTGTTCGGTTGCCTGTACGCACCAATCGAAGGCCTGTGGGGCTGGGCAATTATTCTGGGCCTGGGCCAGGGCGGTGCATTCAGCCTGGCACTGACGTTGATCGTGCTGCGCTCGCGCGATTCCCACGTCGCCGCCAACCTGTCGGGCATGGCTCAGGGCTTCGGCTACACGCTCGCCTCGATGGGACCATTCGCGGTCGGGGTTGTGCACGACTGGACCGGTGGGTGGTCGGCCGTCGGCTGGATCTTCGGCGTGATCGGCCTGGGTGCAATCGTCGCCGGCCTCGGCGCCGGGCGATCGCTCTACGTTCAAGCGGTCAGCGAAAAGGTCTGAGTTACACAACGTCCAGCGTCGCTGAGCCGTCGAGTTGCACGTCGCCACTCACGTCCAGCCCGGCGGTCGGTGCGATAACGGTCTGCAAGTGTCAGCGGGCTCAATATGCAGCGGATAGAGCCCGACCTTTGAAGCTGTCACGGCGCTGTGCTGAACCGTTCGCTGGTCAGCGAGCGGCTCAGCGATTGGCGCTTACAGGTACTTCATTTCAAATGTTACAGACCCATTGATAACGACATCGTCTATCAGGGTCAGTCCGTTGGTCGGAGCAATGTGGGTAGTGACCAGCAGATCAATCCCCATATCCTGCGCTGCCAGCGGGGTGGTCGGATCGGCACTGGAAGCCACGGAAAGGAGGCGCCCAGGTCTCATGTGATGATGGGCATGCCAGGTGCTGCCGTCGTTGGTCGAGATAATTGTCTGCGCGGGTTTTCCGTCGGCCAGCGTATTACTCATGGTCGTGACGATAAAGCCCAGCCGTTCTGCCGCGTTCGTCAGCCCAAGGCCCCACCAGTCCCCGTTCGATGCGGTCCCGGGATTGTTATCGACGGGCGCGAGGGCGAACTGGACCGGCGCCACACAGTTCACAGTCAATTGCAGCGTGTCCCTGCCTATGATTGTGTTTGTCGTCTCATTGAGGTCTTTCGCGGCGATCTTGCCGTAGTCCACAACTCCGCCGTTCGACAAAAGCGGTGTGCATGCCGTCGGGGTAATGGTGCCGGTGACCGTCAAGTCGGTGCTGGAAGCGGCCCATGCAAGGGGCATGGCGCCCAGAAGGACGGTGGTAGCGAATGCTGTAAGGGTTTTTTTCATCTTGTTACTCTCTTTGATTGAAGTTGTCCCACTAACCAAAAGTGCAACATGCACCGCGGATTCGGCAGGGCTCGTTTGGGTGTTACAGGTAAATGATTTCGAGGGTTCCCGAGCCATCGAGCTCAACGGCAGTGCTCAGATCAAGGCTATTCAGGGGCGCTATGACGGCATCAACGGTCACGGTGCTCGTGAGGTTCTGGATGGCCACCGGCCCGGCCGTGCTGCCAGCGCTGTCGGTGAAACCCAGGTAGCTCTTCTGGCCTATCGAAATCGGCTTCGATTGGGCGGTGCTCCAGGCGTTGCCATTGGTGGTGGAGTCGGTTCGGTAGAGACGGGAAAAGCTGTCGGCGCTGGCGTCGGTTGGGTCGATGCTCAGTGAATAGAGGCCGATCCTGTTGACGCGACTGTCTGTGCCGAGTCCATAGTAAATTTCGCTGTTGACCGTGGCCGAGCCGAGGCGGTTGTCCTGCATGGTGAGGGCGAATATCGTGGGTGCATCGCAGGTCACGCGCAGCGTTAACGACCTGGCCGCCAGTCGTGTGCTTTTGTCGTTGTTCAGGTCGTTTTTTGACAGGGTTCCAAAGTCGACCAGGCCACCGCTGGACAGTGATGGTTCACACGCCGCCGGGGCAAAACGGGCCCGCAGGTTGAGGTCTTGGCTGCGGCCGGCGGATACGGCGTCGAACACACCGGAAGCCTCCCAGGTCACCGCATCGCGCACCCGCATCCCTTGCTCCTCGACCGAGGCGCTTACTTCCAGGTGCGCTGAGAAACGATGGCCTTGCGTCGGCACGCCAGCCTGTACGGGTATGACTGCGTGGTGAGGTCGCCAGATCAGGCTCGCTGCGCTTTCCACTGGCGCTTGACCGACGCCGGCAATCAGCCCGATGTCCACCGATCGGCCATCCAGTAGCGCATCGCGAATCCGAATCCGGTAACTGCCGCGTTCGGCGAAATGAAAACGCTCGGCCGTCGCCGCCATGGCTCGATAGAACACGCTCATGTCGACAGCTTGCGAACAGCTGAGCGTAAGGTTCACCGGGCGCTCGCCAAGCAGGCGTTCAGCGGCAGATTCAGGCTGTATCGCCCGGTTCATGAGTCCGAAGTCGAGCACTGACTGGCTCACGCTCAACTGACAGTCATCCGCGGCTGCCATCGCCAGTGGGGTGAACCCGCCCAGGGCAAACGGGATGAGGGGCAACAGTAAGTAGCGGGAGAGATTCATGGAGTCATCCTCAAAGTGCCCGGCACTTGGCGGTGGTGGTCTCGTAGTACGCCTCGGCGTCGGCGTCGGCCGGCAGTTCGAAAAGCAGTTCGCAACGCTCCAGGCCGGGTGCGGTAATCCACAACGCGGACCGGTCGAGTACGTTGGGCAAAAACACCAGGCCACCGTCCTGCACCAGGGTGACGAATTCACCCGCTTCGGTATTCACCGCAGCCCCGCGCGGCAACGGCGCGCCATTGGCGGTGACGACTTTGAGCAGCGCACGGCGGGTGGTGCTGATGCCGAATTCGACGGTGTCGACGGCCCCTCGGCCCGCCGAAATTACCGCCAGCCCGTTATGGATGTCGGCATTGCGTGGCAGGGTTTTGGTATCGACTTCGACGGTGCTGCGCCCGTAAGCGCTGACATTCGCGACCACGGCCTGACCTTGCCAGTCAGTCCAGACCGGGCCGCTTGGCGTGGTCACTTTGATGGCGCCCATGTCGCCGACGGACAGCAGCGCAAAGGTGTCGCTGATCGGATATGGCGAGAAGGTCAAGCCGCCACCGTGCAACACCGCGCCACCCCGCGCACTGGCCTGATAGCTGGACTGTTCGGTATTGGCGCGGGTGTAATTGAAGTCCAGTTGGCTGTAGCGCGGCAGCACCGAAACGCCGAGCGAAGATTGCGCCTGCCTGTTGCGAGTGTCGTGTTCGACGCCGACCCGATAAGCGAATTGGTCGGTGAGCTGTTCGTTCACGCCGATGCCGCTGCGGTATTCGCCCGCCGAACTGCGCACCCAGGAGCGCCCCCGCCGGTTCTGTCCCAATGGCATGCTCAGGTTCAGGTAAACGCTGTCATCGCTGCGCGCCGCCCCGCTAAGCTGCCATTCGGCCGTTGCTGAAACCGACACACCGCCGATGTGGGTGCCCCATGACGCCAAGGCGCGGCTGCTACTGAGGCCGTCAAATGAAGCGGACCGACTGAACCCGCTGCTGAAAGCGCCCAGCCACGGGTGTGACCACGACAGGCCCAGACTTTGCTGGTCGCGATAGCGGGATTTGTTGCCGTCGGAGCTCTCGCCGAACACCGCATCTTCCAGCTCCCGATAGCCGAACGTGCGATAAGAACTGCCGGCGCTCAGCGCCCAATGCTCGCCCAAACGGTGCGAAGCGGTGAGATCGGCCTGCAAACCTGTGCTGTGCTGTTTGCCGCTGGCTTCAGCGCCGGTCAGCGCGGTATGCAGCTGGGTATCGGGTGAGAGCAACAGACCGACACTGGCACCCGCGGCATGGTAATCGGCGGCACCGGTGAGCCCTGCGCCCAGCAGCACTTGCGGGTGAAGTGCGCCGCTCCAGCCGCCGCTGATCACCCAGGGATTGCCGGCTTGCTCGTCGTTGCTGTTGCGCAACTGACCCGCCGCCAGCGAGTAGCCGGGCGCTGGCAAACCGACGCCGAGCATCGCGGCGGGCACGATGAAGCTGCGTTCGCTGCCATCGCTTTCCTTGACGGTCACTTCCACATCGGTGCGACTGTTGAGGCGGCGCACATCGTTAAGCGTAAACGGCCCGGCAGGCACCACGGTGGAATGAATCAGTGCGCCGTTCTGCCGCACTTCGATCTGCGCCTGGCTGTGAGCGATCCCTTCGATGACGGCCTTCTGACCTTCACCCTGCAACGCTTGCTCGGTCAGGACCTGCACGCCGGTTATCTGGGCTCCGGCCAGCACCGGATTGTAGAGACTGATCTGGCCCGCTTGCAGCACCGCTTCCTGACGGGCGAAGGTGCGCTGGGCATACGCAGCAATGTGGTTAGTGCGCGACAGGTCGTCCTGCCATGTATGCACCTGACGGCTGCGGACGATCCAGTCGCCGGCGTTGAAACCCAGCTCGGTGTTGGCCGATGCGTACCGACTGGTTTGGTCGCCGGAACGGTTGTGCAGACCCGTCACGCTGTAATTGAGCAAACCGGCCACGCCGCCCGTTTGATAACCGGAAAAATCCCGGGCCGCGATGCGAATCGCGTCAGTGGGCACCAGCAATGACACCGCAAGGTTCGCCGGATCCGTTTCAACTACGGCTTGCGGCGAGGTGCTGAGGAAGTCAAAACAGCGTCCGTCGTCGAGTACACGCTCGGGCACCTTCAAGTTGCCCGCGTCAAGCAGTGCGCGGTCGAAGCACAGTACGCCTTCACGATCGAACGTGACGTCGACCCGGCCGTGGCGCCGGCCGTTGACGGTCAGGGTCGCCGGATGGGTGCCCGGTGTGAATTGCGGCGCTTGCATCAGCAAGGTGGCCAGCGCCGGGTCGATACCTCGTTGTATCAGCGTGTGCTGGTCGAACGACGTCGGCGACGCACCTTGAGCATTGGCCATCACCGCAGCGTTGCTCAGCAGCACGGACACGAGCGCCGCTTGCCGCAGCCATGCTCGCGCGGCGGACTCTTGAGTACCAGGCATGGCTTCGCCATCACGGTAAATCCTCACAGTGTTCATTGGGGTTTCACTTGGGTTATTTCAGCGTGCCGCCCAGTTTCGCCATGGCGTCATGCAGCCGCGTGGCGATGGTTAAAGTGCCGTCGCTGGAAGCATCTGCGCTCACGGTTCCTTCGGTGCGCGGTGAAAGTGCTACGGCTTCAGATCTTGATGTCCGCCTCATAGTGCGGCACGGCAAAACCGTAGACAGTTGCGGGTTGAAACCGCACTTGCGTGGCCGCCGACTCAGGTACTGGAATGCGGATGTGTTCGCCAGGCAGTACGTAGGATCTGGGCAACATTGCGGTGGCGGCGGACGGCAACAATTGCACCTCCTGGCCTAGCCGCACCACGTATGGCGTGTCATTGCCTACGGTCAGTTGGCCGTCTTTGAGTGACCATTGCAGATCCGTCCAGGGCGTACGGTTGGGTGCCAGGCCTTTGGGGTGCAGAATCACCGGCAGGTTCTGCCGCACCGTCACGCCGACGCGGGCGTGGCCTGGCGCTGCGGCAGCCTTGCCTTGCCGGATGCCCTCGAAAATCACCCGTTTGAGGCGCTGGGTCTGCAGAGGTTTTTCGGTTTGCAAGATGAACCGCACCAGTTGCGTTTGCGAGGCCTCGACGCGTGCCAGCGGCGGCGTCACGAACACCAGCGACTCGGTGTCCTCGGGAATGTTTTCAACGGTGACGTGCATCAACGCCACGCTGCTGTCGGTGTTGGTCACCGAGATCGAAGCTTCGCCGTCAGCTTCGTTGACTATCACAACCGACGTGTTCGGGACCATGCCGTCGGCATGCACCTGAAGGGACGACAGCAGCGTCGCTGCGACCAAGGCGACAGGAATCAAGGGTCGTGCGAATGTGCAAAAAATCGTCATGACGTGACTCGTTTCATTTCCAGAAATGGGAGCGATATGTAAACGCTTAGGTTGATCAAGCGGGCAGCGCGGCAGATTGCCCGCCACCCGCTTGTTGGCCATGCGCTACAGGTACTTCACTTCGAGAGTTGCCGAGCCGTCGATCAACACTTCATCCGTTAGAGTCAGGCTGTCGGCGCGCGCGATAAATGCGCCAACGTTCATATTCATCGTGAGATTTTTAGTGGCGACGGGTAGCCAGCTTCCGGTGGATTTATCTCCAGCAGCCGTCCACATGGTGGGAGGAGTTCCATCACCCTCGTCATGTCTATCCCATGTTGTTCCTTGATTGACCGAGGCGACCATCGACGTCGCACCGTTTTCAGTGACTGCGTCGGAATAGGACAAATCGAACGCGCCCAGTTTTTCACTGGAGTTGGTCATACCCAGGCCGTACATTACGCCAGGAAACAGCGTCGAACTTGCGCGGTTATCTACGAGATGCAATGCAAACCGGGTTGCTGCGTCGCACTCGATATTTACTTGCAGTGGTGTTCGGCCCAAAAACGTTGTTTGGGTTTGATTAAGGTCTTTCGCTGCAATCTTCCCGTAATCAATATTGCCGTTATTGGCCAGCCCAGGTGTGCACGCCGCTGGGGTAATAATGCCGGTGACAGTCAGGTCGGTGGTAGACGCGGCAAATACTGACGAGGTGCCGGTTAGCAGGATTGCGGCTGTCAGGACGGACAAATGTCTGAGCATGTTTTGACTCTTCCTTTTTTGATTGTTAGTTGCCCCATTTGGGAGAGAGCGCAAGATAGCGGTCCCGTCAGTTCAGTGAAATACAACTAATACGAAACTAAGCGAGCCATATATGAACGAGTGTTACGGGCTTCAAATCGTTAGCTCTGTAGTCTTCTGAGCCTTTGCCCTGTCGTCTATAAGCTTGAAACAACGTAAGGCGATTCCTTTTGTTTTATAGGAGAAGGATCGAAGGCCCTGACGCGTTGGGTGAACTCAATCCGCCAATTGGGAGGTGGCGTTGTCGCGGGAGCAGGACGGCGCTATTTTCGCGTCTTCCACTCACCAAAGGACGTATCCGACAATGCGCGTAATTATTGCCGACGACCATCCCGTCGTTCGCATCGGTCTGCGAATGCTCGTCGATGTAACCCGCACGTGCGTGGTAGTGGGGGAGGCAGAGGGGCCTGACAGTTTATTGAGCCTTCTCTCCCATACGCCTTGCGATCTTCTGATCACGGACTTCTGCATGCCGGGGGATTTGCAGGCCGATGGGTTGAAGTTGATCTGTACTTTGCATCGTCGCTACCCGAGATTACCGATCATTCTGGTCACGATGTTGGCTAATGCCCCGACACTCAGATCTGCCATCGATCAGGGGGCAATGGCGATTGTCGCCAAAGGCGCCTCGGCAAAAGAGTTGCCTATGGCGATCAAGTCGGTGAGCGAGGGCAGGGGGTTCATCAGCGAACTATTCCGCGTGCCCTTGGCGCACTGCGGCACAGAGGCACAGTCGCTCTCTGCAACGCTGTCGGTCAAAGAGCGTGAGGTTGTCAGAATGCTCGCCAGCGGTATGACCGTGAGCGAAATTGCCGCCTGTTTCCAACGTAGCGTTTCTACCATCAGCAAACAGAAAAATATGGCCATGCAACGACTGGGTGTGTCCACGGATGTGGACCTTTTTGCCTATGCGCGCGAAAGCGGTATGGTGCATTGATTTCTTTCTGCAGTGGCCCCATCAGATAATAGTTGGTTGTTCAATAAATTGTGTGGCTGGCCTTTGTTTGTTACAGATGCCGAGCCTGACAGGCCAGATTCGTATTAGTTGTATTTCTGTTGGGCAGTTGCCGGCTTACATTGTTGTCGAAGCTTGCGCGGTCGATTCATACGAATTTGTCTTTGTAGGAATATTTGCGCGCATAGATTTCGCATTCAATGAAATATCTTAAGGACTGAGTAAATGAATAAAAAGTTAAGCTTGATGGCTGCCTCATTGCTCCTGGCCGGTGCATCGAACGCATTTGCCGCACCAGGTGCGGATTTGACCGTTACAGGTCTTATCACGCCCTCCGCCTGTACGCCGGAGTTGTCGAATGGTGGAGTAGTGGATCATGGGAAGATTTCAATAAAGGATCTGGCCTGGAATACCAAGCTCGAAAAAGTAACGCTGCAGTTAAAGGTCGATTGCGCTGCATCTACGTTTTTCGCAATAAAAAGTACCGATAATAGAAAAGGTAGCGCCACCAATGACGGATGGGATACCCCATCCCTTTACGGTCTGGGTTTGAGTGCCGATAACCAGAAGCTTGGCAATTATGGGCTGACGATGGAGAACGCGATCGCTGACGGCACGGATCGTCTGCTTATTGAATCGGCTAATGGCAATACCTGGTTCCATGCTTCGCCAGATACAGTCTGGCAACCCGGTTGGATGAGGTCGGTCAGCGCCCCGGGCTATATACCAGCCGCCGTACAAAATCTGCTGGCTGACCTGGTAATTGCAACGACAGTAAGAAAACCCACCATGACCACGGATGAAATCCGCCTGGACGGTAGCGCGACACTGGATGTCGTGTACCTGTAATCCGCTTGGGGCATCATTCACGCGAAAACCGCTGCGACCGTATTCCTGCGCTGAATAACCGTGGTCTTTAACGGCGCTGCGAATTATTGTGCTGGGCTACTGACCTGCGTGCGAAGTATTCCAATGAGTGATGCCCACAACACGTTAATTACCCGCTTCTACCAGGCTTTCCAACGCCTGGATGCCGAGGCCATGAGCGCCTGCTACACCGACGACGTGGTGTTCAGCGACCCGGCTTTTGGCGAATTGCGCGGGCGTGATGCCTGCGACATGTGGCGCATGTTAACCACCCGGGCCAAAGACTTCTCGCTGACGTTCGATAATGTTCGCAGCGATGAGCGCACGGGCGGCGCCCATTGGGTGGCGACTTATTTGTTCAGCCAGACCGGCAACACCGTGGTCAATGACATACAGGCGCGGTTCGTTTTTCGCGAGGGCAAGATCTGCGAGCACCATGACCATTTCGATCTGTGGGCCTGGTCGCGTCAGGCGCTGGGCCTCAAGGGCTTGCTGCTGGGCTGGACGCCGCTGGTCAGAAACGCTGTTCGTACTCAAGCGTTGAAGGGGCTGAGGGCATTTCAGGCCGGTCGCTGATAAGATCGCCACTTGTCCTGATCAAACCTCAATCGTCACGTGAAAACCCCAACCCAATCGTCCACCCTTGCCGTCGAGCCGCCACCGGTGAGCAAACCCTGGTTTGTGTACCTCGTTCGCGCAGCCAATGGCTCACTGTATTGCGGGATCAGCGATGATCCCGTACGTCGCTTTGCCACGCATCAAAGTGGCAAGGGCGCGCGATTTTTTCTCTCCAGCCCGGCGGTAGCGCTGGTCTACACCGAAGCTTGCTGCGACAGAAGCGAAGCGCTGCGCCAGGAACGTCTGATCAAAAAACTCAAGAAAAGCGCCAAGGAATGCCTTGTGGCGAGCGCCGCTGGCGTCTTATCAATCTGACTGATCAGTTCCCATCAGGCAGATCTGTAGGCTGCTACCGATTTGCGCGCTAAGCTGCGGGTTCCTATTCCAGCGGCGGAGCCGAGCATGTCCGAGTTGATCCTTCATCATTACCCGACGTCCCCGTTCGCCGAAAAGGCCCGACTCCTGCTGGGTTTCAAAGGCTTGTCCTGGCGCTCGGTAAAAATTTCCCCGGTGATGCCAAAACCCGATCTGACAGCGTTGACCGGCGGCTATCGCAAGACGCCGGTGTTGCAGATTGGCGCCGATATTTACTGCGACACGGCGTTGATCGCCCGTCGGCTTGAGCAAGAGAAAGCGTTGCCGGCGTTCTTCCCCGAAGGCCAGGAAATGATCGTCGCGTCTTTCGCGGCGTGGGTCGATTCGGTGGTGTTCCAGCATGCTGTCAGCCTGGTATTCCAGCCGGAATCAGTGGCCGTGCGTTTCGCCAGTTTGCCACCGGAAGCGATCAAGGCGTTTTTGGCGGATCGGGCCGGTCTGTTCAGCGGTGGCAGTGCCACCCGGTTGTCGGCCGAGCAGGCGCGGCATCAGTGGCCGACGATCATGGCGCGTCTGGAGCAGCAGCTTCAGCGCGAGCAGGGTGATTTCCTGTTCGGCGCGCCGTCGGTTGCCGACATCGCACTGGCTCATCCGCTGTGGTTCCTCAAGGCGACGCCGGTGACTGCACCGCTGGTTGATGCTTATCCCGCGGTTTCAGCATGGCTCGCCAGGGTGATGGGTTTCGGCCATGGCGCTTCGAGCGAGATGACAGCCGAGGAGGCGCTGCAAGTGGCGCGCGATGCGACCCCGGCGCCCTTGCCGGATGAGCAGTTCGAAGAGCCGAACGGCTTTGAACCTGGCCAGCAGGTGACGATTGCCGCTACCGATTACGGTGTTGATCCGGTGGCCGGCGAATTGCTGTTTGCAGGGAGTGAAGAATTGATTCTGCGTCGCGAAGACGCGCGCGGCGGTGTGGTGCATGTGCACTTTCCGCGGTTCGGGTTCCGTATCGAGGCTTGCTGATTCACACCTGGTCGAGGCTTGGTAATTCACACTTATTTGTGGCGAGGGGGCTTGCCCCCGTTGGGTTGCGAAGCAGCCCCAGGTTTTGCGACCGCTTCGCGCTCGAACGGGGGCAAGCCCCCTCGCCACATGGGATTGTGTTAGGCGTTATTTCAGTGCCGCAAGGATGGCGTCGGGGTCATACCCGCGAATCAGTGTGCCATTCACATCAACGATCGGAATTCCGCCCCGCCCAAGGCCTCATAGGCCTTGCGCGCTTCGGCATTCTTTTCGATATCGAATTCCTGGTACGGAATACCTTTCTGATCAAGAAAACGCCGGGTCAGTTTGCAGTAGCCACACCATTCAGTGGCGTACAGCACGACATTGGCTTTGGCTTGAGTCTGTTCCGACACCACGTGCGAGGGGTTGAGCACCCGCTCGATCTTGCCCCAATTCTGGTACACCACCACCACCAGCAAAATCAGCAGGAATTTTTTCAGGACCCCGGCCAGCATCAGTTGCGTCGCTTGAGCTGATCGGTCAGCTGCGTTGGCAGGCCCTTGATGATCAGCGTGCCGGCTTCTTCGTCGTATTCGATCTTCGAGCCCAGCAGGTGCGCTTCAAAGCTGATCGACAGGCCTTCGGCGCGACCGGTGAAGCGGCGGAACTGGTTAAGGGTGCGCTTGTCCGCCGGAATCTCCGGGGACAGGCCGTAATCCTTGTTGCGAATGTGGTCGTAAAAGGCCTTCGGACGTTCTTCGTCGATCAGCTCCGACAACTCCTCCAGACCCATGGGTTCGCCCATCTTTGCCTGACTGCTGGCGTAATCGACCAAGGTCTTGGTTTTCTCGCGGGCGGATTCCTCCGGCAGGTCTTCGCTTTCGACGAAGTCACTGAAAGCCTTGAGCAACGTACGGGTTTCGCCGGGTCCGTCGACGCCTTCCTGGCAGCCAATGAAATCGCGGAAATACTCCGAAACCTTTTTGCCGTTCTTGCCTTTGATAAACGAAATGTATTGCTTGGACTGCTTGTTGTTCTGCCACTCCGAGACGTTAATCCGTGCAGCGAGGTGCAACTGGCCCAGGTCAAGATGGCGCGATGGCGTGACATCGAGCTGATCGGTCACTGCAACGCCTTCGCTGTGGTGCAGCAGGGCGATCGCCAGGTAATCGGTCATGCCCTGCTGGTAATGGGCGAAGAGCACGTGGCCGCCCACTGACAGGTTCGACTCTTCCATCAACTTCTGCAGGTGTTCCACCGCCACACGGCTGAAGGCGGTGAAATCCTTGCCGCCGTCGAAATACTCCTTCAGCCAGCCGCTGAACGGATGCGCACCGGACTCGGCATGGAAGAAACCCCAGGCCTTGCCTTGTTTCGCGTTGTAGCTTTCGTTGAGGTCGGCGAGCATGTTTTCGATGGCGCTCGACTCGGCCAGTTCGGAGTCGCGGGCATGAAGAACTGCAGGTGTGCCGTCGGGTTTTTTGTCGATCAGGTGGACGATGCAATGACGGATCGGCATGGGCTTCTCGGCTGATTGAAGAGAGGAGGGCGTGCTCCCCGAAAAAGCGCGCAGTGTACCGCAATCTTTGGGCATGACAGGCCAACGGATTGGCGCGCTCAAGGTAGGAGCTGCCGAAGGCTGCGATCTTTTGATGTTATAACCAGATCAACAGATCGCACCCTTCTGCAGCTCCTACAGGGCGCGCTTGGTCCAATTCCGGCTCGTGCGGCACTGCTTATGCAGTTTTTTCCCGGTTTAGAGCAATAAAGCTGACCAAATGGGTAGCTAGAGGCGGATATTTCCCCGTCTCTGTGCTAGTTTTGCCCGGTCTTACGCGAAGTCACTGCGTTAAGCGTGCATTCAGCATTTGTCAGGTCGAACCAAACCCTGATTTCGGCATCTATAACCCCGATCCCGTGGTTATTGGCCGAGGGTGCCAGATCCAGAAGATCCGGCTCGATGGCTGACACTGCACTCTGCAATCCATATGAATTTGATAGGGAAGGAACACTACATGGCTCTTACTAAAGACCAACTGATCGCCGACATCGCTGAAGCTATCGACGCGCCAAAAACCACCGCGCGTAACGCTCTGGACCAACTGGGCCAAATCGTTGCTGATCAGCTGGAAAACGGCGGCGAAATCACTCTGCCAGGTATCGGCAAACTGAAAGTGACTGAGCGTCCTGCCCGTACTGGCCGTAACCCTTCGACTGGCGCTGCCATCGAAATCGCTGCCAAAAAAGTTATCAAGCTGGTTGTGGCCAAAGGCCTGACCGACGCTGTTAACAAGTAAGACGCATTAGAAAAAACCGTGCACCGGAGTGATCCGGGCACGGTTTTTTTGTGTCTCGGGTTTAGAACTAACCCGCCGACACCACGAATCCCCTGTAGGAGCGAGCCTGCTCGCGATAGCGTCGCATCAGTCGACATCATCGATAACTGACACGCAACCATCGCGAGCAGGCTCACTCCTACAGTTGGTCTGCTGCGGTCAATTACTCAGCTCTTGCGGGCCCAACGCTCGCGCCAGACCTGCTGCTCGGATTTGGTCTGGAACGTCCACGCCACAAACCGACTCTTCTTCTGCCCCTGAGACATTTCCACGACCTGGCTTTCCAGCACGCCGGCCTTTTTCAGGGCCGTCTCGATCGTCGGCAGATTCGAGGCTTTCGACACGAGTGTGCTGAACCACAACACCTTGTGCTGGAAGTGCGCGCTCTCGGCAATCAGTTGCGTAACGAAGCGTGCTTCGCCACCCTCACACCACAACTCGGCGGACTGCCCGCCGAAGTTCAGCACTGGCAGTTTGCGCTTGGGATCGGCGCGGCCCAGGGCGCGCCATTTGCGCTCGCTGCCTTTGGTCGCCTCGTCCATCGACGCGTGGAACGGCGGGTTGCACATGGTCAGGTCAAAGCGCTCGCCCGGTTCCAGCAGGCCCAGCAGAATGTGCTTGGGATTGCTTTGCAGGCGCAGCTGGATGGCTTTATTCAGCCCGTTCGATTGCACGATGGCTTTTGCTGCGGCTACGGCAGTCGGGTCGATTTCCGAGCCGAGGAACTGCCAGCGGTAATCGCTATAGCCGATCAACGGATAGACGCAGTTGGCGCCCATGCCGATGTCGAGCACCTTGACCGGTGCACCGCGCGGGATCTCGCCATCGTTGACGCTGGCCAGCAGGTCTGCCAGGAAGTGCACGTAATCAGCACGGCCCGGCACCGGTGGGCAGAGGTAGTCCGCCGGAATGTCCCAATGGGCAATGCCGTAAAACGACTTCAGCAGCGCCCGGTTGAACACGCGCACGGCGTCCGGGCTGGCGAAGTCGATGCTTTCCTTGCCGTACGGGTTGATGATCACGAACTTCGCCAGTTCCGGCGTGGTTTTGATCAACGCCGGGAAGTCGTAACGACCCTGATGGCGATTGCGCGGGTGCAGGCTGGCCTTTTCCCGGGGCTCGGCGGCATTGGCCGGGGTCGCGGAGTCGGGCTTCTTGCGCGCAGGGCGGGGAGTGCGAGGGGCGTTCATGGGCGTGGTCGATTCGGGTATGGCTGAAAGTGGCGGGTATTGTCCCACATTCAAGCATTTTGAACCCAATACCTGTGGGAGCGGGCTTGCTCGCGAATGCGATTTAACATTCAACATTGGTAATGACTGACACATCGCCTTCGAGCAAACCCGCTCCCACAGGGGCATTGCGGCGATTGGACAAAAAAAGGGAGGCCATTTAGGGCCTCCCTTTTTCATTGCGATTTGCCGTTACAAACTGGCAATCCGCGCATGTTGCTCCGCCAGCTTGCCCAAAGCCTGTTCGGCTTCGGCCAGTTTGGCGCGTTCTTTTTCGATGACTTCAGCCGGGGCCTTGTCGACGAAACCTGCGTTGGACAGCTTGCCGCCCACGCGCTGAACTTCACCTTGCAGACGTAGCATTTCCTTATCCAGGCGCGCCAGTTCGGCGTCCTTGTCTATCAGACCGGCCATCGGCACCAGCACTTCCATCTCGCCAACCAGGGCGGTGGCGGACAGCGGTGCTTCTTCGCCAGCCTTCAGCACGGTGATCGATTCCAGACGTGCAAGCTTCTTCAGCAGCGCCTCGTTCTCGGTCAAGCGACGCTGATCTTCAGCGCTGACGTTTTTCAGATAGATCGGCAGCGGCTTGCCCGGACCGATGTTCATTTCGCCACGAATGTTGCGTGTGCCGAGCATCAGTTCCTTCAGCCATTCGATGTCGCTCTCGGCGGCCGGATCGATGCGCTCTTCATTGGCCACAGGCCAAGGTTGCAGCATGATCGTCTTGCCTTGAATACCGGCGAGCGGCGCGATGCGCTGCCAGATTTCTTCGGTGATGAACGGCATGAACGGATGCGCCAGACGCAGCGCGACTTCCAGCACGCGAACCAGCGTGCGACGCGTGCCGCGCTGACGTTCAACCGGCGCATTCTCGTCCCACAGCACAGGTTTGGAGAGTTCCAGGTACCAGTCGCAATACTGGTTCCAGATGAACTCGTACAAGGCTTGCGCCGCCAGGTCGAAACGGAATTGATCCAGTTGACGGGTCACTTCGGCTTCGGTGCGTTGCAGCTGGGAAATGATCCAGCGATCCGCCAGCGACAGCTCGTAGGTTTCGCCGTTCTGCCCGCAGTCTTCGCCCTTGTCCAGAACATAACGCGCGGCGTTCCAGATCTTGTTGCAGAAGTTGCGATAGCCTTCGACGCGGCCCATGTCGAACTTGATGTCGCGACCGGTGGACGCCAGCGAGCAGAACGTGAAGCGCAGGGCGTCGGTGCCATAGCTGGCGATGCCATCGGCGAACTCGTCGCGGGTCTGCTTCTCGATCTTCTTCGCCAGTTTCGGCTGCATCAGGCCCGAAGTACGCTTCTGTACCAGCGCTTCCAGCTCGATACCGTCGATGATGTCCAGCGGGTCCAGGACGTTGCCCTTGGACTTGGACATCTTCTGACCTTGCCCGTCCCTTACCAGACCGTGCACATAAACAGTCTTGAACGGTACCTGAGGCGTGCCGTCTTCGTTTTTCATCAAGTGCATGGTCATCATGATCATCCGGGCAACCCAGAAGAAGATGATGTCGAAACCGGTGACCAGCACGTCGGTGGAGTGGAATTTCTTCAGGAATTCGGTCTGCTCAGGCCAGCCCAGCGTGGAGAATGTCCACAGTCCGGAACTGAACCAGGTGTCGAGAACGTCGTTGTCCTGTTGCAGCGCAACGTCCGGGCCGAGGTTGTGCTTGGCACGTACTTCGGCTTCGTCGCGGCCGACATAGACCTTGCCGGATTCGTCGTACCAGGCCGGAATCCGGTGGCCCCACCACAGCTGACGGCTGATGCACCAATCCTGGATGTCGCGCATCCACGAGAAGTACATGTTTTCGTATTGCTTGGGCACAAATTGAATGCGGCCGTCTTCAACTGCGGCAATCGCAGGCTCGGCCAATGGTTTGGTCGAGACATACCATTGATCGGTCAGCCACGGCTCGATGACGGTGCCGGAGCGGTCGCCTTTAGGCACTTTCAGGTTGTGATCATCGATGCTGACCAGCAGGCCGGCGGCATCGAACGCGGCCACGATCTGCTTGCGCGCTTCGAAACGGTCGAGGCCGGCGTATTCGGCCGGGATTTTGCCGTCGATGCTTTCGTTCAGCGTGCCGTCAAGGTTGAACACCTGGCAGGCCGACAACACCGCAGCGTTCTTGTCGAAGATGTTCAGCAGCGGCAAATTGTGGCGCTTGCCGACTTCATAGTCGTTGAAATCGTGTGCCGGCGTGATCTTCACGCAACCGGTGCCGAATTCGGGATCGCAGTAATCGTCGGCGATGATCGGGATGCGGCGGGCCACCAGAGGCAGCTCGACAAACTGGCCGATCAGGGCTTTGTAGCGTTCATCGTTCGGATTTACGGCCACGGCGGCGTCGCCGAGCATGGTTTCCGGTCGAGTGGTCGCGACGATCAGGTAATCCTTACCTTCAGCGGTTTTCACGCCGTCAGCCAGCGGGTATTTCAGGTTCCACAGGAAACCTTTCTCGTCGTGGTTTTCCACTTCGAGGTCGGAAATCGCCGTGTGCAACTTGGTGTCCCAGTTGACCAGGCGCTTGCCGCGATAGATCAGGCCGTCTTCGTGCAGACGCACGAAGGCTTCCTTGACCGCTTCCGAGAGACCGTCGTCCATGGTGAAGCGCTCGCGGCTCCAGTCAACGGACGAGCCGAGGCGGCGGATCTGACGGCTGATGTTGCCGCCGGACTGATCCTTCCACTCCCAGACTTTCTCGAGGAATTTTTCGCGGCCCAGGTCGTGGCGATTCTGGCCCTGGGCTTCGAGCTGACGTTCCACCAGCATTTGCGTGGCGATACCAGCGTGGTCGGTGCCCGGCTGCCACAGGGTGTTGCGACCCTGCATGCGGCGGAAACGGATCAGTGCGTCCATGATCGCGTTATTGAAGCCGTGACCCATGTGCAGGCTGCCGGTGACGTTCGGCGGCGGGATCATGATGGTGTAGGACTCGCCCGCGCCTTGCGGGGCGAAGTAATTCTCGGACTCCCAGGTGTTGTACCAGGAAGTTTCAATGGCGTGCGGCTGGTAGGTCTTGTCCATGCGCGGCGGGACCCTATTGGCAGTAATTCAGGAAAAGCCGACGAGTATAGCGGGGCATGGTGGATAGGGCGAGCGGGTGGGGATGGGGTGCGAAGCGAATTGTGAAATTGGTTTTTGTGGCGAGGGGGTTTATCTGTGGGAAGGGCATTTATCTGTGGCGAGGGGGCTTGTCGGAATGCCGCACCACCTCGTTGGGCTGCGAAGCAGCCCCAGCTTTCCATCCTGAGGCGCTGCCAGGTTGGCGACTGCTGCGCAGCCGATCGGGGTGGTGCGGCATTCCGACAAGCCCCCTCACCACTGAGATTCAGTCGTTGTACTGGCTGAGTAAGCGTTCCAGTCGCGCACTGAGGCGGCGTTTGATTTCGGTTTCGATGTGTGGCGCAAAATCGTCGATCACGTCTTGCATGATCAATTGCGCGGCGGCTCGAAGTTCGCTGTCCAGGTGCAGCAGGTCGTCGGGATTCTTGCTCGCGGCCTTCGCCGGCTGGGCAGCAGTGGCGGGTGCGGATGGTTCGACGGTTGGCTGGGAGGCACTGACCGAATCGAACAACATCGGAATCTGTTCCTGGTCGTCGTCCTCGACCGTGTCGGTCAGCAGCGGCGGTTGCAGGTTGTCATCGCCGAGCAATTGACGGATCGACTCAAGGTCGTCCAGCAGGTGCGTGGGCTTTTGCAGCGGTTTTGGAGTGTCCATCAGAATGCTCAGAGTCGCTGTAAACGGTGATCTTGCAGAGAATAGCCTTGTTCGCGGTAGAAGCGAAAACTCTCCCGCGCGGCCGTGCGAATCGCCGGGTCTTCGACTACCACTTCCGCCACGCGGGCGAACTGGTTGGCGAAGGCCGGGACTTTCAGGTCAAGGTTGACCAGCAGATCCTGGTGCTGACCGCAGTCATCGCCAAGGCCCAGCACGATCAAACTGTCCGGCTCGCTTTCGGCGGGGCCATGCGGCACGAAGCTTTCACCCTTGAAGGTCCACAGGCGCGCGTCGAGATCGTCACGCTGGGCGGCATCGCTGCAATGCAAGTAGATGCGATGGCCCATGCGCCAGGCTTTTTCGGTGAGTTTGCAGGCGAAATCCAGCCGCGCCGATGGATCGGCGCTGGGCAGGATATAAAAGTCGACTTGGGTCATTGCGGTTCCTGAGCCTCCAGCGGCGCCACCGTCAGGCAACGCCACCAGAGGTCATCGGTTTCAGGCTTTGGCGCGGTCCAGCAGGTATTGGGTCAACAGAGGCACCGGGCGACCGGTTGCGCCTTTGTCCTTGCCGCCGCTGGTCCATGCCGTGCCGGCGATGTCCAGGTGCGCCCAGTTGAGGTTCTTGGTGAAACGCGAAAGGAAGCACGCGGCAGTGATGGTCCCGGCTTTCGGACCACCGATGTTGGCGATGTCGGCGAACGGGCTGTCCAGTTGCTCCTGGTATTCATCGAACAGCGGCAGCTGCCAGGCGCGGTCGTCGGCCACCTGGCCGGCGCTCAGCAGCTGGCCGATCAGCTCGTCGTTGTTGCCCAGCAGGCCGGATGTGTGCGCGCCCAGTGCCACGACACAAGCGCCCGTCAGGGTTGCGATGTCGATCACTGCCTGCGGCTTGAAACGTTCCGAGTAGGTCAGGGCGTCGCACAGCACCAGACGGCCTTCGGCGTCGGTGTTGAGAATCTCCACAGTCTGCCCGCTCATGGTGGTGACGATGTCGCCCGGACGCGAAGCATTGCCGCTCGGCATGTTCTCGGCGCAGGCGAGGATGCAGACCAGGTTGATCGGCAGCTGTAGTTCGAGCACGGCGCGCAGGGTACCGAAGACGCTCGCGGCGCCGCCCATGTCGTACTTCATTTCGTCCATGCCGGCGCCCGGTTTCAGGCTGATGCCACCGGTATCG
The DNA here is from genome assembly GCF_054898145.1 of Pseudomonas sp. TMB3-21. NCBI lineage: Bacteria > Pseudomonadati > Pseudomonadota > Gammaproteobacteria > Pseudomonadales > Pseudomonadaceae > Pseudomonas > Pseudomonas sp. TMB3-21. The sequence goes on from NZ_CM142718.1 coordinate 2,739,123, forward strand.
AACGTGATGCCCTTGCCGACCAGTGCATACGGCTTCTCGGATTTCTTGCCGCCGTTGTACTGCATGACGATCAGGCGCGGTGGCTGGGCGCTGCCTTGGCCGACGGCGTAGAACGAGCCCATGCCGAGGTCCTTGATTTTCTTCTCGTCGAGAACTTCGACTTTCAGGCTCTTGAATTCCTTGCCGAGATTCTTCGCCTGCTCGCCGAGGAACGTCGGATGGCAGATGTTCGGCGGCAGGTTGCCCAGGTCGCGGGTAAATGCCATGCCGTTGGCAATAGCGGTCGCGTGGGCGACGGCGCGCTCGACTTCAGCCTGGGCCGCCTTGATGGTCACCAGGGTGATTTTCTTCAGGGCGCGGGGTTCGGCTTTCTGGCTCTTGAAGCGATCGAACGTGTATTCGCCGTCGACCAGCGTTTCAGCCAGCAAACGGGTCTTGCCGTAGCTGTCGCGACCCTTGAGCACCACTTCATCGAGCGCCAGTACGGCGTCGCTGCCGCCCAGGCCTTTGAGGGTATTGAGGATGCCGGCGATGATTTTACGGAACGGGCGGTCGGACAGTTCTTCGTCTTTGCCGATGCCGACCAGCAGGACGCGCTCTGCTTTGAGGTTCGGCAGGCTGTGCAGCATCAGGCTTTGACCGACTTTGCCGGCCAGGTCGCCACGCTTGAGCACAGCGCTGATCGCACCGCCGCTCAGATCGTCGAGTTGTCTGGCAACGGCGCCGAGTTTGCGGCCTTCGCCGACGGCGACGACCAGGGTGGCAGTCTTCAACGTTTCTGGGCTAACGCTTTTTACAACCAGTTCCATGTCCGGGTCCCTGAATGAATGGTCAATACGCAAGTATCTGAACTTGCTTATAAACAGAAAAGACGCAGGACACGGCCTGCGACAAAGGCCGCAGTTTGAACCTCGCTACCGGCGCCTGACAACCCTCGGTTGGTAGGTTCTTCAAGCCATCGACCGCCTGCTCAACTGTGCGCAGTGACAGGCGCACCCAATCACAGGATAATGCGCCAACTTTTTTCGGCGGCCCTGGCTTGCGGGTCGCCTGATACGTTTGCTTGTTTGGCCGCCTTAGCCTGACAACCCTGGAGTGTCTGGTTTGATCGTCTTCCGTTACCTATCCCGCGAAGTCCTGTTGACCCTGAGCGCCGTCAGTGCCGTGCTGCTGGTCATCATCATGAGCGGACGCTTCATCAAATACCTCGCCCAGGCGGCGGCAGGCCTGCTGGATCCGGGCTCGCTGTTCCTGATCATGGGCTTTCGTCTGCCAGGCTTCCTGCAGTTGATCCTGCCGCTGGGCCTGTTTCTGGGGATCCTGCTGGCGTACGGTCGCTTGTACCTGGAAAGCGAAATGACCGTACTTTCCGCCACGGGCATGAGCCAGCAGCGCCTGTTCGCGATGACTTTGTTTCCAGCTACGCTGGTGGCGTTGGTGGTGGCGTGGCTGAGCCTCAGCCTCGCGCCGCAAGGGGCCAATCAGTTCCAGCTATTGCTGAACAAGCAGGACGCCCTGACCGAGTTCGATACCCTCGAACCGGGTCGTTTCCAGGCCCTGCGCGATGGCACCCGGGTGACGTACACCGAAATGCTGTCCGATGATCGCATCAACCTCGGCGGCGTTTTCATTTCGCAAAAGAACATTTCTTCCGACAAGAAAGACCGCGGGATTTCCGTGCTGGTGGCCGAGAAGGGGCGTCAGGAAATTCGCCCCGACGGCAACCGTTACCTGATTCTCGACAACGGCTATCGCTACGACGGTAATCCGGGTCAGGCTGACTACCGGGCGATCAAGTACCAGGAATATGGCGTTCTATTGCCCAAACCCGACGTCAGTGACGAAGTCACCGATCGTGATGCGATGACCACCCGCTCGCTGTTCGGCAGTGACGACATCCGTTCCCGAACCGAGCTGCAATGGCGTCTTTCGCTGCCGCTGCTGGTGTTCATCGTGACCTTGATGGCGGTGCCGCTGTCGCGGGTCAATCCGCGTCAGGGCCGCTTCCTCAAGTTACTGCCGGCGATTCTTCTTTATATGGCTTACCTGAGCATCCTGATTGCCGCTCGCGGCGCCCTCGAAAAGGGCAAGATCCCACCGGCGCTGGGCCTGTGGTGGGTGCATGCGATCTTCCTGGCCATCGGCCTTGGCTTGCTCTATTGGGAGCCGTTACGCCTGAAAATGGCGAGTCGCCGCAGCGCGCTGGAGGTGACCCGTGGTTAAACTTGACCGCTACATCGGCAGCACCGTTTTTATTGCGATCCTCGCTGTGCTGGGGATCATTCTCGGTCTGGCCACGCTGTTTGCCTTCATCGACGAGATGGGCGACGTCAGCGATACCTACACTCTGCTTGATGTCCTGAGTTACGTCCTGTTGACGGCACCGCGCCGGCTCTACGACATGTTGCCGATGGCAGCGCTGATCGGCTGCCTGATCGGCCTTGGCACCCTGGCCAGTCACAGCGAGCTGACCATCATGCGGGCGGCGGGCGTTTCGATCGGCCGGATTGTCTGGGCCGTGATGAAGCCGATGCTGGTGCTGATGGTCGCGGGTCTGTTGATTGGCGAGTACGTGGCGCCGGCCACTGAAAGCGCCGCTCAGGCCAACCGTTCGCTGGCTCAGGGCAGCGGCGATGCGCAAAGTGCCCGGCACGGCCTGTGGCACCGTCAAGGTGACGAGTTCATTCACGTCAACTCGGTGCAACCCAATGGTGTGCTTTACGGCGTAACCCGCTACCGTTTCGACGATCAACGCCACATGCTTTCGTCGAGCTTCGCCAAGCGCGCGGAGTTCGACAAGGATCACTGGCAACTGAGCGAGGTCGCGACCACGATATTCCACGAGAAAACTACCGAGGTGGTGAACGCACCGGTCGAGCGTTGGGATGTGGCCCTCAGCCCGCAATTGCTCAGCACTGTGGTGATGTCGCCTGATTCATTGTCGATCAGCGGGCTGTGGGGTTACATCCACTATCTGGCGGATCAGGGCCTGGCGAACGGCCGTTACTGGCTGGCGTTTTGGGTCAAGGTGTTGCAACCGCTGGTGACCGCCGCGCTGGTGCTGATGGCGATCTCGTTCATCTTCGGTCCATTGCGTTCGGTAACGCTGGGCCAACGGGTATTCACGGGCGTTCTGGTGGGTTTCACCTTCCGCATCGTCCAGGACCTGCTGGGGCCATCGAGTCTGGTGTTCGGTTTCTCGCCGCTGTTTGCGGTGCTGGTTCCAGCGAGCATTTGCGCCCTGGCAGGGGTCTGGCTGTTGCGACGGGCGGGTTAATCCGGGATATTTTCCGGGCATGCAGGTCTCCAAAAAACGCCCTGGTCTTATGGCCGGGGCGTTTTTGTAAGTGCCGTCTGACCTGTGAACGTGACGCTTGCGCCGAGGATCAGGTACAATTCCCGGCTATTTTTCGGCGGGCTATGCCTGCAGCCTTTTTGAGTGTTGATCCGTGAGTGATTTGAGTCATATCCGCAATTTCTCCATCATCGCCCACATTGACCATGGCAAGTCGACGCTGGCCGATCGGTTCATCCAGATGTGTGGCGGCCTTGCCGAGCGCGAAATGGAAGCTCAGGTCCTCGACTCCATGGACCTGGAACGTGAACGCGGGATCACCATCAAGGCCCACAGCGTTACTCTGTATTACACCGCTCGCGATGGCATCAAATATCAGCTGAACTTCATTGACACCCCGGGCCACGTTGACTTCACCTACGAAGTCAGTCGGTCGCTGGCGGCCTGTGAAGGTGCGTTGCTGGTGGTCGATGCCGGTCAAGGCGTTGAAGCGCAGTCGGTTGCCAACTGCTACACAGCGATCGAGCAGGGCCTGGAAGTCATGCCGGTCCTGAACAAGATCGACCTGCCGCAGGCCGATCCGGACCGCGTCAAGGAAGAAATCGAAAAAATCATCGGCATTGACGCCACGGATGCAGTCGAGTGCAGTGCCAAAACCGGCCTGGGCGTCGACGAAGTGCTTGAGCGTCTGGTTCACACCATTCCCGCGCCGACCGGCAACTACGAAGATCCGCTGCAAGCGTTGATCATCGATTCCTGGTTCGACAACTACCTGGGCGTTGTCTCTCTGGTTCGGGTGCGCCACGGTCGTGTGAAGAAGGGCGACAAGATTCTGGTCAAGTCCACCGGCAAGATCCACCTCGTGGACAGCGTCGGCGTGTTCAACCCGAAACACACCGCCACCACCGACCTCAAAGCCGGTGAAGTGGGCTTCATCATCGCCGGTATCAAGGACATCCACGGTGCACCCGTCGGTGACACCCTGACCTTGAGCTCTACGCCGGATGTTGATGTTCTGCCCGGCTTCAAACGTATCCAGCCGCAGGTCTATGCCGGTCTGTTCCCGGTCAGTTCCGACGACTTCGAGGACTTCCGTGAAGCCCTGCAAAAGCTCACGCTCAACGATTCGTCCCTGCAATACACCCCGGAAAGTTCCGACGCGCTGGGCTTCGGCTTCCGTTGCGGCTTCCTCGGCATGCTGCACATGGAAATCATCCAGGAGCGCCTCGAGCGCGAGTACGACCTGGACCTGATCACCACGGCACCGACGGTAATTTTCGAACTGTTGCTGAAAACCGGTGAAACGATTTACGTCGATAACCCATCGAAGCTTCCAGACCTGTCTTCGATCGAGGACATGCGTGAACCGATCGTGCGGGCCAATATTCTTGTGCCGCAAGAACACCTGGGTAACGTCATTACCCTGTGCATCGAGAAGCGTGGCGTGCAGCACGACATGCTCTTCCTCGGCACTCAGGTCCAGGTGACTTACGATTTGCCGATGAACGAAGTGGTCCTCGACTTCTTCGATCGTCTCAAATCCACCAGCCGTGGCTATGCTTCGCTGGATTACCATTTCGATCGTTATCAGTCGGCTAATCTGGTGAAGCTGGATGTGCTGATCAACGGTGACAAGGTCGACGCCCTGGCGCTGATCGTGCACAAGGATAACGCGCACTACAAAGGTCGCCAGTTGACCGAGAAGATGAAAGAACTGATTCCGCGTCAGATGTTCGACGTTGCGATCCAGGCCGCCATCGGGGGGCAGATCATTGCGCGAACGTCCGTCAAGGCACTCAGAAAGAACGTATTGGCCAAATGCTACGGCGGTGACGTTAGCCGGAAGCGCAAGCTGTTGGAAAAGCAGAAGGCCGGTAAAAAACGCATGAAGCAGGTCGGCAACGTGGAAATTCCACAGGAAGCCTTCCTTGCAGTGCTCAGGTTGGATAGTTAGGTCCTATGTCGCTAAATTTCCCGCTGTTGCTGGTCATCGCTGTTTTCGTCTGCGGCCTGTTGGCATTGCTCGATCTGGTGTTTCTGGCGCCACGTCGGCGTGCCGCCATTGCTTCCTATCAGGGCAGCGTTAGCCAGCCTGATGGCGTGGTGGTCGAGAAACTGAACAAAGAGCCGCTGCTGGTCGAATACGGCAAGTCGTTCTTTCCGGTGCTATTCATCGTGCTGGTGCTGCGTTCATTCCTGGTGGAGCCGTTCCAGATCCCATCGGGCTCGATGAAACCTACCCTGGATGTGGGTGACTTCATTCTGGTGAACAAATTTTCTTACGGGATCCGCTTGCCGGTGCTCGACAAGAAAGTCATCGAGGTCGGTGATCCGCAACGCGGTGACGTGATGGTGTTCCGCTTCCCGAGTGATCCGAGCGTCAACTACATCAAGCGTGTCGTTGGCCTGCCGGGTGACCAGATCCGGTACACCGCCGACAAGCGCCTGTTCGTCAACGGTGAATCGGTTGCCGAACAACTGGTCGGTTCCGAGCCGGGTACGCTGGGCAGCGCTGAACTCTACAAAGAGAAGCTGGGCGCTGCAGAGCATCAAATCCGCAAGGAAATGAGTCGTTACCGCACGCCGCCGGATCGTTCATGGACCGTACCCGCCGGGCACTATTTCATGATGGGCGACAACCGCGACAACTCGAACGACAGTCGCTACTGGGATGATCCGAACATTCCCAAGGATCTGCTGGGCATGGTTCCCGACAAGAATATCGTCGGCAAGGCCTTCGCAGTCTGGATGAGCTGGCCGGAACCCAAACTCAGTCACCTGCCGAATTTTTCGCGGGTTGGCCTGATCAAGTAATCACAACGGCGCTGTTGAACACAGCGCCGAATGCATTTCTGGAGCCGCCACAATCGGCCCCCGACGCATGAAAACACTGATAGTCAGGACGTAATTTTTGAACACAGCGTTATTTGTCCCAAGCCTCTGCCTCTCGGCCATGGCGGTGGAATCCAGCCACGAACTCAGCGTGGGTAAACCGTGAGCGTTTCCTTGAGCCGTCTAGAGCGTCAGCTCGGCTACACTTTCAAGGATCAGGAACTGATGGTCCTGGCCCTGACTCACCGCAGCTTTGCCGGGCGCAACAACGAACGTCTGGAATTCCTCGGTGATGCCATCCTCAACTTTGTCGCTGGCGAAGCGCTGTTCGATCGCTTCCCGCTCGCCCGCGAAGGTCAGTTGTCGCGTTTGCGCGCCCGCCTGGTGAAAGGTGAAACCCTGGCCGTACTGGCCCGCGGTTTTGATCTGGGCGAGTACCTGCGCCTGGGTTCCGGCGAATTGAAAAGCGGCGGTTTTCGTCGTGAGTCCATTCTAGCCGATGCTCTCGAAGCGCTGATTGGCGCCATATACCTGGACGCCGGCATGGACGTCGCCCGCGAGCGCGTGCTGGCCTGGCTGGCCGGCGAGTTCGAAGGCCTGACGCTGGTCGATACCAACAAAGATCCAAAAACCCGCCTGCAGGAACACCTGCAGTCCCGTGGTTGCGAACTGCCGCGTTACGAAGTGGTGGATATCCAGGGTGAGCCGCATTGCCGGACGTTCTTCGTCGAATGTGAAATCACCTTACTGAATGAAAAAAGCCGAGGTCAGGGTGTGAGTCGTCGTATTGCCGAACAGGTAGCGGCCGCCGCAGCACTGATTGCCCTGGGTGTGGAGAATGGCAATGACTGATACAACCGCAACACGCTGTGGCTATGTTGCCATCGTCGGCCGTCCGAACGTGGGCAAGTCCACGTTGCTCAATCACATCCTCGGCCAGAAGCTGGCGATTACCTCGCGCAAGCCGCAGACTACTCGCCACAACATGCTCGGTATCAAGACCGAAGGCGACGTGCAAGCGATCTACGTCGACACTCCGGGCATGCACAAGGGTGGCGAAAAAGCCCTCAACCGTTACATGAACAAAACTGCCTCGGCGGCGTTGAAAGATGTCGACGTGGTGATTTTTGTGGTTGACCGCACCAAGTGGACCGACGAAGACCAGATGGTCCTCGAGCGCGTCCAGTATGTGACCGGCCCGTTGATCGTAGCGCTGAACAAGACCGATCGCATCGAGGACAAAGCCGAATTGATGCCGCACCTCTCCTGGTTGCAGGAGCAGTTGCCGAACGCACAGATCATGCCGATCTCGGCCCAGCACGGGCATAACCTCGAAGCGTTGGAGCGGGTGATTGCCGGCTATCTGCCGGAGAACGATCACTTCTTCCCGGAAGACCAGATCACCGACCGCAGCAGCCGTTTCCTCGCCGCGGAACTGGTGCGCGAGAAAATCATGCGCCAGATGGGCGCCGAGCTACCGTACCAGATCACCGTGGAAATCGAAGAATTCAAGCAGCAGGGCAAGACCTTGCACATTCATGCCTTGATTCTCGTCGAACGTGACGGCCAGAAGAAAATCATCATTGGCGACAAGGGCGAGCGCATCAAACGCATCGGCACCGAAGCGCGCAAAGACATGGAGCTGTTGTTCGACTCCAAGATCATGCTCAACCTCTGGGTCAAGGTGAAGGGCGGCTGGTCCGATGATGAGCGTGCGTTGCGTTCGTTGGGTTACGGTGACCTGTAAGACTCGGATTTCTGCTACACCGATGAACCCCTGTGGGAGCGAGCCTGCTCGCGATGAGGGCCTGAAATTCAACATCATTGTTGACTGGCGGACCGCATTCGCGAGCAAGCCCGCTCCCACATTGGTTTCTGGCGTTTACAAGATTGCGTTTGTTCATTGAGAACTCCATGTCCCAGCCCATCGCTCAGCCCGCCTACGTCCTGCACTCGCGCGCCTATCGCGAAACCAGCGCTTTGGTGGACTTCCTCACGCCGCAAGGTCGGCTGCGGGCGGTGTTGCGCAGTGCGCGGGGCAAGGCGGGCACATTGGCGCGGCCGTTCGTGCCGCTGGAAGTCGAATTTCGCGGACGCGGCGAACTTAAGAACGTCGGCCGCATGGAGGCCGCCGGCGTTTCAACCTGGCTCAACGGCGAGGCACTGTTCAGCGGCCTCTACCTCAATGAACTACTGATTCGCCTGCTGCCCGCCGAAGATCCGCACCCCGGCGTATTCGATCACTACGCCGCGACGCTGCTCGCGCTCGCCGAAGGTCGTGCGCTGGAGCCGCTGTTGCGCTCCTTCGAGTGGCGGCTGTTGGACGACTTGGGCTATGGCTTTGCGCTGACCACCGACATCCACGGCGAACCCATCGCGCCGGACGGTCTCTACCGATTGCAGGTGGACGCCGGTCTGGAGCAGGTCTATCTGCTGCAACCCGGCCTGTTCAACGGCACCGAACTGCTGGCCATGGCTGAGGCTGACTGGGCGGCACCGGGTGCGCTGTCTGCTGCGAAACGACTCATGCGCCAGGCGCTGGCCGTGCATTTGGGCGGGCGTCCGCTGGTTTCCCGAGAGTTGTTTCGAAAGCCGTAAATTCCTTGTGTATGCTGTGCACCGAACTTTCCCCTCTTCAGGAGCGCTTCCGTGACCACCAGCAATCGCATTCTTCTCGGCGTGAACATCGACCACGTTGCCACGCTGCGTCAGGCCCGGGGTACACGGTATCCGGATCCGGTCAAGGCGGCACTGGACGCGGAAGAGGCGGGCGCAGACGGCATCACCGTGCACCTGCGTGAAGACCGTCGGCACATTCAGGAACGCGATGTGCTGCTGCTCAAGGACGTGCTGCAAACGCGCATGAACTTTGAAATGGGCGTCACCGAAGAAATGATGGCGTTTGCCGAGCGCATCCGCCCGGCGCACATTTGTCTGGTCCCTGAAACCCGTCAGGAGCTGACCACCGAAGGCGGTCTGGACGTGGCGGGGCAGGAAGCGCGGATCAAGGCGGCGGTGGATCGTCTGGCGAAGATTGGCTGCGAAGTATCGCTGTTCATTGATGCGGACGAGCGTCAGATCGAAGCGTCGCGTCGCGTCGGTGCGCCTGCCATCGAATTGCACACCGGCCGTTATGCTGATGCCGAGACGCCGTCGGATGTTGCCGAAGAACTCAAGCGTGTCGCCGATGGCGTGGCGTTCGGTCTTGCGCAGGGTTTGATCGTCAACGCCGGTCACGGTTTGCACTATCACAACGTTGAAGCGGTCGCGGCGATCAAGGGCATCAACGAGCTGAACATTGGTCATGCGCTGGTGGCGCATGCGTTGTTTGTCGGGTTCAAGTCGGCGGTGTCGGAGATGAAAGCGCTGATTCTGGCTGCTGCGCTGAAGGGGTAAGACCGAGGCGCTCCCATCGCCGGCAAGCCAGCTCCTACAGAAACGTGTTGCAAACCTGACCTGCGCAGCGACCCGAACTTGTAGGAGCTGGCTTGCCGGCGATAGCGTCTTCGAACATCGCGCAAATCTAGAGCTGCGGGCTTTCCTGATTCGGCTTGGATTTGTCGATCGCCGGTACGTGCAGGTTGCCCTCGGCGACCTGATCACCTTCGAGCTGCGGCTGCGTCACCCAGGTGAGAATGTCGTAGTAGCGACGAATGTTCGCCACGAAATGCACCGGCTCGCCGCCCCGGGCATAACCGTAGCGGGTCTTGCTGTACCATTTCTTCTCGGACAGCCTTGGCAGGATTTTCTTCACGTCCAGCCATTTGTCCGGGTTCAGCCCTTCCTTTGCCGCCAGTTTGCGCGCGTCATCCAGATGGCCGCTGCCGACGTTGTAGGCTGCCAGAGCGAACCACGTACGATCCGGTTCCTGAATGGACGAATCGAGCTGATCTTTCATGTAAGCCAGATACTTGGCGCCGCCCATGATGCTTTGCTTGGGGTCCAGACGATTGGACACGCCCATGGCCTGCGCGGTGTTCTGGGTCAGCATCATCAAGCCGCGCACACCGGTTTTAGACGTCACCGCGGCCTGCCACAGCGATTCCTGATAACCCACTGCGGCCAACAGGCGCCAATCGACTTTTTCCTTCTTCGCGTAATTTTTGAAGTGCTGCTCGTATTTGGGCAGCCGTTGCTGCAGATGCTGTGCGAATGTAGTAGCGCCGACGTAGCCAAGCATGTCGACGTGACCGTAGTAGCGGTCCTTCAGGCGTTGAAGGGTGCCGTTTTTCTTCACCTTGTCGAGGTACGCGTTGATCTCGTTGAGCAGGCTGTTGTCATCGCCGGGGGCTACCGCCCAGCTCTGATTGCTGGCGTCACCGAGGTCGAAGGCCACCCGCACGTTCGGGAAATAAACCTGGTTCATCGCCACTTCGTTGGAGTCGACGAGGGTCAGGTCGATCTGGCCCTCATCCACCATGCGCAGCAGGTCAACCACCTCAACCGCGTCGGATTCTTCGTATTCAATGCCGGGAAACGTCTGCTTCAGCGCTAGCAGTTGCCCGGCGTGAGTGCTGCCCTTGAGCACCATGATCTTCTTGCCCACCAGATCCTTCGCATCGGTCGGCCGCGACTGGCCGTTGCGATAGATAATCTGCGGGGTGACTTCCAGGTAAGAGTGGGAAAACCGCACCTGCTTCTTGCGTTCTTCGCTGCTGACCAGGCCGGCAGCCGCCAGCACCGGGCCGGTGGGCTTGCCGACCTGATTGAACAGGTCGTCGAGGTTGTCAGCGGTTTCGATCTTGAGTTCGACTCCCAGATCGTCGGCAAAGCGCTTCACCAGCTCGTATTCGAAGCCGGTTTCACCGTTGCGATCCTGGAAGTAGGTAGCGGGGCTGTTTCGGGTAACCACCCGCAGCACGCCATCCTCCTTAACGCGCTCAAGCGTGTTGGGTTTATCAACACAGCCACCGAGCACCAGGAAGAGTCCGGTTGCGATCAGCCATTTGGCGTACCGCGGACGCAAAGCCGTTGGAGAAAACATCTGCGCAGTATACGCAAAGGACAACGAGCGCCATATCTCGACAGCGAAGGGCTTGTCTGCTAGAGCGCAAGAAACTTGCCCGCAGCCCGTAGGAATAGGCTCCGGGGGCAATTTGTCACATAAAAATTAAGCGCCCGGAAGTGCTCCTCCAAGGCGCGATTGGCCTGCCCGACGTCCGGGGATTGCCGTGCGTAGCGTTTCGGGTGATGTCGCGGGCGGTTTAGGCTAGAATGCACGGCCTCAAAGCACACCCCTTCCCGAGGCTGTCCCGAAGATGTTGATCCTGCGCGGCGCTCCTGCCCTTTCTGCCTTTCGCCACAGCAAACTCCTTGAGCAACTGAGCCAGAAGGTCCCGGCTGTCAGTGGCCTGTACGCTGAATTCGCTCACTTCGCCGAGGTTACCGGCGTCCTGACCGGCGATGAACAGCAGGTGCTCGCGCGCCTTCTGAAGTACGGCCCGACTGTCCCGGTACAAGAACCCACCGGCCGTCTGTTCCTGGTGTTGCCGCGTTTCGGCACCATCTCGCCATGGTCCAGTAAAGCCAGCGACATCGCACGCAACTGCGGCCTGAGCAAGATCCAGCGCCTGGAACGCGGCATCGCGTTCTACGTGGCGGGCCAGTTCAGCGACGCCGATGCGCAGTTGATCTCGGCTGCTCTGCACGACCGCATGACCCAGATCGTCCTCGACAACCTCGAACAGGCCGCCGGCCTGTTCAGCCATGCCGAACCGAAGCCACTGACGGCGATTGATGTGCTGGGTGGCGGCCGTGCTGCGCTGGAAACAGCCAACACCGAGCTGGGCCTTGCGCTCGCTGAAGACGAAATCGACTACCTGGTCAACGCCTTCATCGGCTTGAAGCGCAACCCGCACGACATCGAACTGATGATGTTCGCCCAGGCCAACTCCGAGCACTGCCGTCACAAGATCTTCAACGCCAGTTGGGATATTGACGGTCAGAGCCAGGAAAAAAGCCTGTTCGGCATGATCAAGAACACTTACCAGATGCACAGCGAAGGCGTTCTGTCTGCTTATAAGGACAACGCTTCGGTAATCGTCGGTAATGTCGCCGGCCGTTTCTTCCCGGACCCGGAAACCCGCCAGTACGGCGCGGTGCAGGAGCCGGTGCACATCCTGATGAAGGTTGAAACCCACAACCACCCGACCGCGATTGCCCCGTTCCCTGGCGCATCGACCGGCAGCGGCGGCGAGATTCGCGACGAAGGCGCTACCGGTCGCGGTGCCAAGCCCAAGGCTGGCCTCACCGGTTTCACCGTATCGAACCTGCAGATCCCCGGTTTTGAACAGCCGTGGGAAGTGCCGTACGGCAAGCCCGAGCGCATCGTCACCGCGCTGGACATCATGATCGAAGGCCCGCTGGGCGGCGCCGCGTTCAACAACGAATTCGGGCGTCCGGCCCTGACCGGTTATTTCCGCACCTTCGAGCAGTCGATCACCACTCCGCGTGGCGAGGAAGTTCGCGGCTACCACAAACCGATCATGCTGGCGGGCGGCATGGGTAACATCCGTGCCGAACACGTCCAGAAAGGCGAGATCACTGTCGGCTCCAAGCTGATCGTGCTCGGCGGCCCGGCGATGCTGATCGGTCTGGGTGGCGGTGCAGCGTCCTCGATGGCCACCGGCACCAGCTCGGCCGACCTGGACTTCGCTTCGGTACAACGTGAAAACCCGGAGATGGAACGTCGCTGCCAGGAAGTCATCGACCGTTGCTGGCAACTGGGTGACAAGAACCCGATCAGCTTCATCCATGACGTTGGCGCGGGCGGTCTGTCCAACGCCTTCCCGGAACTGGTCAACGACGGCAACCGCGGTGGCCGCTTCGAACTGCGCAACATTTCAAACGACGAGCCGGGCATGGCCCCGCACGAAATCTGGAGCAACGAATCCCAGGAACGCTACGTTCTGGCGGTGGGTCCGGCGGATTTCGAACGCTTCCAGGCGATCTGCGAACGTGAGCGTTGCCCATTTGCGGTTGTGGGTGAAGCCACCGCCGAGCCGCAGCTTACTGTTACAGATAGCCACTTCGGCAACAGCCCGGTGGACATGCCGCTGGAAGTGCTGCTGGGCAAAGCCCCCCGCATGCACCGTTCGGCCGTTCGCGAAAACGAACTGGGCGACGATTTCGATCCGTCAACGCTGGACATTGCAGACTGCGTCGAGCGCGTGCTGCATCACCCGGCCGTCGCCAGCAAAAGCTTCCTGATCACCATCGGCGACCGCACCATCACCGGCCTCGTGGCCCGTGATCAGATGGTCGGCCCATGGCAAGTGCCGGTGGCCGACGTTGCCGTCACCGCCACCAGCTTCGACGTCTACACCGGTGAAGCCATGGCCATGGGCGAGCGTACTCCGCTGGCGCTGCTGGACGCTCCGGCGTCGGGCCGCATGGCCATCGGCGAAACCCTCACCAACATCGCCGCGTCGCGCATCAACAAGATCTCCGACATCAAGCTGTCGGCGAATTGGATGTCCGCGGCCGGCCACCCGGGTGAAGACGCGCGTCTGTACGACACCGTGAAAGCGGTCGGGATGGAATTGTGCCCTGAGCTGGGCATCACCATTCCAGTGGGCAAGGACTCCATGTCCATGGCCACACGCTGGAACGACGAAGGCGTCGACAAAACCGTGACGTCGCCGATGTCGCTGATTGTGACCGGTTTCGCGCCAGTGGCTGACATCCGTCAGACCCTGACCCCGGAACTGCGCATGGACAAAGGCACCACTGACCTGATCCTGATCGATCTGGGCCGTGGGCAGAACCGCATGGGCGCTTCGATCCTGGCCCAGGTTCACGGCAAGCTCGGCTCGCAAGCGCCGGACGTCGATGATGCCGAAGACCTCAAAGCCTTCTTCGCGGTAATCCAGGGCCTCAACGCCGACGGTCATCTGCTGGCGTACCACGACCGTTCCGATGGCGGCCTGCTGACCAGCACCGTGGAAATGGCTTTTGCCGGCCACTGCGGTCTGAGCCTGAACCTCGACGGTCTGGCGGAAACCTCTGCCGACATCGCGGCGATCCTGTTCAACGAAGAGCTGGGCGCGGTCATCCAGGTTCGCCAGGACGCTACCCCGGACATCCTCGCGCAATTCAGCGCTGCCGGTCTGGGCGATTGCGTGTCGGTAATCGGTCAGCCAATGAACAACGGCCAGATCAACATCACCTTCAACGGTGACACCGTGTTCGAAGGTCAGCGTCGTCTGCTGCAACGTCAGTGGTCGGAGACCAGCTACCAGATCCAGCGTCTGCGTGACAACGCCGACTGCGCCGAGCAAGAGTTCGACGTGTTGCTGGAAGAAGACAACCCGGGCCTGAGCGTCAAGCTGAGCTACGACGTCAATCAGGATGTCGCGGCGCCCTACATCAAGAAAGGCATCCGCCCACAGGTTGCCGTGCTGCGTGAGCAGGGCGTCAACGGTCAGGTGGAGATGGCGGCTGCGTTTGACCGCGCCGGTTTCAACGCGATCGACGTGCACATGAGCGACATTCTGGCCGGCCGTGTCGACCTGAACGAGTTCAAAGGTCTGGTGGCTTGCGGCGGTTTCTCCTACGGCGACGTACTGGGTGCCGGCGAAGGCTGGGCCAAATCGGCACTGTTCAACAGCCGCGCCCGCGATGCGTTCCAGGGTTTCTTCGAGCGCACCGACAGCTTCACGCTTGGCGTGTGCAACGGCTGCCAGATGATGTCCAACCTGCACGAGCTGATTCCGGGCAGCGAGTTCTGGCCGCACTTCGTGCGCAACCGTTCCGAGCAGTTCGAAGCGCGCGTGGCGATGGTTCAGGTTCAGGAGTCGAACTCGATCTTCCTGCAGGGCATGGCCGGTTCGCGTATGCCGATCGCCATCGCTCACGGCGAGGGGCATGCCGAGTTCTCCAGCGAAGAAGCCTTGCTCGAAGCCGATCTGTCCGGTTGCGTGGCGATGCGTTTCGTCGATAACCACGGCAAGGTCACCGAAAGCTACCCGGCCAACCCGAACGGCTCGCCGCGCGGGATCACCGGTCTCACCAGCCGCGACGGTCGCGTGACGATCATGATGCCGCACCCGGAACGCGTGTTCCGCGCGGTGCAGAACTCGTGGCGTTCGGAAGACTGGAACGAAGACGCGCCATGGATGCGCATGTTCCGTAACGCTCGCGTGTGGGTGAACTAAGCACTGTGTACAAGCTGAGTTTTTTCGTTCCCGACAGTCACGTCGACGGTGTCAAGAGTGCCGTATTCGCCGCCGGTGGCGGTCGGATCGGCGCTTACGATCACTGTGCGTGGCAAGTGCTGGGCCAAGGCCAGTTTCGTCCGCTGGAGGGCAGTCAGCCCTTTATCGGTGAAGCGGGGCAGGTCGAGCAGGTTGAGGAATGGAAGGTTGAGCTGGTAGTGGCAGACGAGTTGATTGTGGCCGCAGTAGCCGCGCTGAAACTCAGCCACCCTTACGAAACACCGGCTTATGAAGTGGTGCGGTTGGAGGAGTTCTAGGTCTCCGGTCGCTGAAATGAAAAACCCGCTGATGCAGATCAGCGGGTTTTTTATTGCCCGGTGCGGCGTTATCTCTCAGGGCCTCTTTCGCGAGCAAGCCTGCTCTGACATTTGTTCTGTCGTATACCGATCAAATGTGGGAGCGGGCTTGCTCGCGAAGGCGGTCTGCACGGCGCCAGACATTCAGGCCTACGGGCGAATCTCGATCATCGTGCCGTCTGGCACCAGATCCCACACTTCGCGCATGTCGACATTGCGCATGGCGACGCAGCCGTCAGTCCAGTCCAGGGTATGGAACAGGTCTTCGGGGTTTTCCTCTGAATGCGGAGTGCCATGGATCATGATCATGCCGCCCGGCTCAACGCCCTCACGGCGGGCTCGCGCGGCATCGCTGATGTTCGGATAGGAAATGTGCATCGAAAGGTTGAATTTGTCGCTGGTCTTGCGCCAGTCCAGCCAATAAAACCCCTCCGGGGTGCGTTTGTCGCCTTCTATCAGTTTCGGGCCTTTCTTCGCGCCTTTGCCCAGGGAGATGCGATAGGTCTTGAGTGCCTTGCCGTCGTTGATCAATTGCAACTGGTGGGCGGATTTGAGAACCAGGACTTTCTCGATGACTTTGCCGTCATAGGTTCCCACGGGGGACGCTTGGGACACTGCAACCAACGACAGGCAAAAAAAGGCAAGCAACCAGCGCATCAAAACGGTATCCCAAAGAGTGTCGCGATGTTTGTAGGAGCTGCTGCAGGCTGCGATCTTGCCACGTCTGCGCAGAGTGCGAATCAAGTCAGGGCGGATTGCACCAGTGGTGGAATCGACTCCGAACGCACGGGATAGACCTCATTGCGCCGATCGGCGAAGAAGCATTCTAAAGTACGGCCCACCGTGCGGAAAGCCAGCTCGGACCAAGGGATGTCGGTTTCCTCAAACAAAGCCACTTCGAGACTTTCGGGGCCGGCAGCAAAATCCAGGTCAACCAGTTCGGCGCGAAAAAAAACGTGCACCTGACTGATGTGCGGCACGTCGATCAATGTATAGATATTCAAATCACGCACCCGCGCGCAGGCTTCTTCCGCCGTCTCGCGGACGGCTGCCTGCTCGATGGTTTCGCCGTTTTCCATGAAGCCGGCCGGCAGCGTCCAGTAGCCGAGTCGCGGCTCGATCGCGCGGCGACACAGCAACACCTTGCTGCCCCACGTCGGCACGCAACCGGCCACGATGTTGGGGTTCTGGTAATGAATGGTCTGACAGCTGTCGCAAACAAATCGCAGGCGTGAATCGCCTTCTGGAATGCGCTGGGTCACCGGTTTGCCGCACTGACTGCAAAATTTCATGCTTGGGTTCCTGAAGTCTGCGCCTATCTTGGCGTGTGGCGGTGTCAGTCGGCAAGTTGTCGTTTCGCGACACGAGGTTGTTCGGGGGTTGGGCGGCCGATGTGATTGGTGCATGATGCAAGGTAGCGAATAAATCGAGAAGACTCATGCTGGACGAGCTACTTCACCGTGTAAGCAATCACACGCCGCGAACGCTGGAAACCGATAAACGTTTCCCCGAGGCCGCCGTCCTGGTGCCTATCACCCGCAGCGATGAACCGGAGCTGGTGCTGACCCTGCGCGCCAGCGGGCTCTCGACTCACGGCGGCGAAGTCGCCTTCCCCGGCGGTCGTCGTGACCCCGAAGACCCGGACCTGATTTTCACAGCCTTGCGCGAAGCCCAGGAAGAAATCGGTTTGCCGCCGGGCCTGGTCGAGGTGATTGGCCCGCTCAGCCCGCTGATTTCTCTGCACGGCATCAAAGTGACGCCCTATGTCGGGGTGATCCCTGATTTCGTCGAGTATCAACCCAATGATGCCGAGATCGCTGCGGTGTTCAGCGTGCCGCTGGAGTTCTTTCGCGAGGACCCGCGCGAACATACGCACCGCATCGATTACCAGGGCCGCAGCTGGTACGTGCCAAGCTACCGTTACGGCGAGTACAAGATTTGGGGTTTGACGGCAATCATGATCGTCGAGTTGATCAACCTTCTGTATGACGCGAAAATCAGCCTGCACCAACCGCCCAAGAGTTTCATCAATACCTGAAGCCATTCGTATGGTGTGAATTAGCGTGTGAGCCTGCCTGGCCCTTGAGGACAATAAAATGAAATATCGCTTGGGCGACGCCCGCGTCGAAACCCACCCACAGAGCTGGGTCGCGCCTAACGCCGTGCTGGTGGGCAAGGTCAAGCTGGAAGAAGGCGCCAACGTCTGGTTCAACGCCGTGCTGCGTGGCGACAATGAGCTGATCCTGATCGGCAAGAACAGCAACGTGCAGGATGGCACGGTTATGCACACCGACATGGGCTACCCGTTGACCCTCGGCACCGGGGTGACCATCGGCCATAACGCCATGCTTCACGGCTGCACGGTGGGTGACTACAGCCTGATCGGGATCAACGCGGTGATCCTCAACGGTGCCAAAATCGGCAAGCACTGCATCATCGGCGCCAACTCGCTGATCGGCGAGGGCAAGGAGATTCCCGACGGCTCGCTGGTCATGGGGTCGCCCGGCAAAGTGGTGCGCGAATTGACCGAGCAACAGAAGAGCATGCTCGAAGCGAGCGCCGCGCATTACGTGCATAACTCGCAGCGTTATGCCCGCGATCTGGCCGAGCAGGAGCAATGACCACAGCGGAGCGCCCGGTCCGCTCACCCTGCGTGAATATCTGTGCGCTGGACGAGGCGGACATCTGCACCGGGTGTCAGCGCACCGTGGAAGAGATCACGCGCTGGAGCCGGATGAGTAACGACGAGCGCCGAACGGTGCTGGGGTTTTGTCATGAGCGGGCCAAATCCAGTGGGCTGCTCTGGATGCTGGGAAAAACCCCCGACCTGTAGCAGCTGGCGAAGCCTGCGTCCGGCGGCGCAGCCGTCGTGAGTTCAGGCGACGCGGTGTTTCAGAAAGACCTCGCGCTCAGGTTTTACGACGGCTGCGCCGCCGAACGCAGGCTTCGCCAGCTGCTACAAAGACCGTATCCAGGTTTGGCAGCTGTGGATGGCTGCAGTACCCTGCGCACCAAACTGACAGGTATCACCACTAACATGCTCTTTCTGATCGCCTACATCAGCAGCGTCGTGCTGATCAACTACGCCTTTTCCACCGCGCCACACCTGGACATCATCTGGTCGGCGTGGGGCGGGCTGGTGTTCGTTCTCCGCGACATGGTGCAAATCCGCTTTGGTCATGGCGCGATTGTGGCCATGCTCGCTGCGCTGGTACTTTCCTACGTCACCTCCGACCCCTCCATCGCCTTGGCCAGCGCGACGGCATTCGCTGTGTCGGAGTGCATCGACTGGCTGGTGTTCACCATCACGAAACGCCCACTGCACGACCGTCTGTGGATAAGTTCCGCGCTGAGCATCCCGCTCGATACCTTCATCTTCTTCGGCATGATCGACGCCTTCACCCCGGCCGTGATCCTGACTGCCATGGCCTCGAAATTCGCTGGCGTCACGGCGGTGTGGCTGATCATGGCGTGGCGCTTGCGCAAACAGGCCGTCACCAGCTGAGCGAAACCCTCCGGTTCATGTAAAATGCCGCGCTTTCTCCCCATGGGAAGCGTGCCAGGCTCGCGTCCCTCGCTGATCCGCTTCTTTGAGGACCTGAGATGACCCGTATCGGAACTCCATTGTCGCCCACCGCGACCCGCGTATTGATGTGTGGCTGTGGCGAGTTGGGCAAGGAAGTGGTGATCGAGCTGCAACGCTTGGGCGTTGAAGTCATTGCCGTGGATCGCTACGCCAACGCTCCGGCCATGCAGGTGGCCCATCGCAGCCACGTGATCAACATGCTCGACGGCGCTGCCCTGCGTGCGGTCATCGAAGCCGAGAAGCCGCACTTCATCGTGCCGGAAATCGAAGCCATCGCCACTTCGACCCTGGTCGAGCTGGAAGCTGAAGGCTTCACCGTGATCCCGACCGCGCGCGCCGCGCAGCTGACCATGAACCGCGAAGGCATCCGTCGTCTGGCCGCTGAAGAACTGGGCGTGCCGACCTCGCCGTACTTTTTCGCCGATACCTTCGAGGACTACAGCAAAGCCGTCGAAGACCTCGGTTTCCCGTGCGTGGTCAAGCCGGTGATGAGTTCGTCGGGCAAAGGCCAGAGCCTGCTGCGCAGCGCCGATGACGTGAAAACCGCCTGGGATTACGCCCAGGAAGGTGGTCGCGCCGGTAAAGGTAGGGTGATCATCGAAGGCTTCATCGATTTTGATTACGAAATTACCCTGCTGACCGTGCGCCACGTCGGCGGCACCACCTTCTGCGCACCGGTGGGTCACCGTCAGGAGAAGGGCGACTATCAGGAATCCTGGCAGCCGCAAGCCATGAGCCCGGTGGCACTGGCTGAATCCGAGCGTGTCGCCAAAGCCGTCACCGAAGCCTTGGGCGGTCGTGGCCTGTTTGGTGTCGAGCTGTTCATCAAGGGTGATCAAGTGTGGTTCAGCGAAGTCTCGCCGCGCCCGCACGACACGGGTCTGGTCACGCTGATTTCTCAGGACTTGTCGCAGTTTGCCTTGCATGCGCGAGCGATTCTGGGGCTGCCTATTCCATTGATCCGCCAGTTCGCGCCTTCGGCATCGGCGGTGATTCTGGTGGAAGGCCAGTCGACGCAGACAGCGTTCGCAAACCTGGGTGCTGCGCTGAGCGAACCGGATACGGCGTTGCGTTTGTTCGGCAAGCCAGAAGTGCATGGCCAGCGTCGGATGGGTGTGGCGCTGGCGCGGGATGAGTCGATCGAGGCTGCTCGCGCTAAAGCGACCCGTGCTTCGCAGGCTGTTGTTGTAGAGCTTTAAAAGCATCGCGAGCAAGCTTTGCTCCCACAGGTTCGCGTCGCACGCATAATTGGGTGTCGACATTGACCTGTGGGAGCAAGGCTTGCCCGCGATGGCGGTCTATCAGGCAACCCGATTCAAATCGTTATCGCGCGTCTCTTTCAGACACAGCACCGCAATCAGACTCAGCACCGCTGCTCCCGACACATACCCGCCGACGTAACTCAATCCGCCCATCGCCACCAGCTTCTGCGCAAAAAACGGCGCCGCTGAAGCACCGACGATTCCGCCAAGGTTGTAGGCCGCCGACGCTCCGGTGTAGCGCACATGCGTCGGAAATAACTCGGGCAGTAGCGCCCCCATCGGCGCGAACGTTACGCCCATCAAAAACAACTCGATGCACAGGAACAGCGCCACGCCCCAGGTCGAACCCTGGGTGAGCAACGGTTCCATCAGAAACCCGGACAGCACCGCGAGCACGCCACCGACGATCAGCACCGGTTTGCGCCCATAACGATCGCTTGCCAGCGCTGACAGCGGCGTTGCCGCCGCCATGAACAGCACCGCGAAGCACAACAGCGCGAGGAAGGTTTCGCGGGTATACCCAAGCGTCGACACGCCATAACTCAGCGAGAACACGGTGGAGATGTAGAACAGCGCGTAACACACCACCATCGAGCCGGCGCCGAGCAGCATCGGTGCCCAGTATTGGCTGCACAGTTCGACCAGCGGGATTTTTACCCGTTCCTGGCGGGCCATGGCGTTGGCAAATACCGGCGTTTCATGCAACTTCAGGCGCACGTACAGGCCCACCATCACCAGCGCAGCACTCAGCAGGAACGGGATGCGCCAGCCCCATGAGCGAAACTGTTCGTCATCCAGAGTCATGGCCAGCGTCAGAAACAGCCCGTTCGCCGCCAGGAAACCGATCGAAGGGCCGAGCTGCGGAAACATGCCAAACCAGGCACGCTTGCCTTTGGGCGCGTTCTCCGTCGCCAGCAATGCCGCACCGCCCCATTCGCCGCCCAGTCCCAAGCCTTGGCCAAAGCGCAACACGCACAGCAGAATCGGTGCCCAGGCGCCAATGCTGTCATAACCCGGCAGCACGCCGATCAGCGTTGTGCACACGCCCATCAATAGCAACGAGGCGACCAGCGTCGACTTGCGCCCGATGCGATCACCGAAATGGCCGAACAGCGCCGAACCCAGCGGGCGGGCGAGGAAGGCGATACCGAACGTGAGGAATGCCGAGAGCATTTGCGCGGTGCCGGAGGTCTGCGGAAAGAACACAGGGCCGATCACCAAGGCGGCGGCCGTGGCGTAAACGTAGAAATCGTAGAACTCGATGGCCGTGCCGATAAAGCTCGCCGTGGCCACGCGGGTGGCGGAGTTGGTCGGTTGTTCGGGCGTGGTTTCGCTGTAAGTCGTGCTGGTCGTCATGCGTTAATCCCTGACAGTCATGCCCCAGTGGAGCGAATTATTATGGTGAAACACCCAGGGATGTGGGTTTGACTCGGGGTGCGGGTAGCACGGGGTGGGGCGGGGCTTGGGTAAGCGGATTCGATTATAGGAAGGCGGCTAACGATTGAACAAGGGGAACAACCTGAAAAGATCGCAGCCTCCAGCGGAGCACATTCCAACTGTGGGAGCTGCCTCAGGCTGCAACCTTTTTAATATCTAGCGGGCGGGCACAACGGTTGGAACGGTGCTGTTATGCCAGATCAGCACGCGCGTAACGCGGTTGTCCTCGGTTTCGAGAATCTCCAGCCGATAACGTCCGATCTTCAGGCACACCGGACTTTTGGGGATCGTCTCCAGCGCCTCGGTGACCAGCCCGTTGAGGGTTTTCGGGCCGTCACTGGGTAAGTGCCAGCCGAGGTTCTTGTTCACATCGCGAATCGACGCGGCACCGTCTATCATCATGCGCCCGTCGGCCTGCGGATGAATGTGCGGATTCTCCAGGCTGTGCTGGCTTTCGAATTCGCCGACAATTTCTTCAAGAATGTCTTCGAGGGTGACAATACCCAGCACTTCACCGTACTCGTCGACCACCATGCCCAGGCGTCGCTGCTGCTTGTGAAAATTGAGCAGTTGCAGCTGCAGCGGGGTGCTTTCCGGCACGAAGTAGGGGTCGTGACACGCGGACTGCAGCGCTTCGCGCGTCAGCTCGCCACCGGCCAGCAGATGGCGGATCTGCCGGGTATTGAGCACCGCTTCCACCTGATTGATGTCGCTATGGAATACCGGCAGGCGCGTGCGTCGGTTGGCGCGCAGCTGTTCTAGGATTTCTTCGATCGAGTCATCAAGGTTGATCCCGTCGACTTCGCTACGCGGCACCAGAATGTCGTTGACCGTAATGTTGTCCAGCGCATGAATACCTGGTAGCGGGTGCGGGCGACTGACCTGGCTGTCATGGTCCTCATTGCGATCGGTCGGCGCTTCGTCTTCGCTTTGCTGCACCACTTTGCTCTTACGCGCGAAAGGTCGCGTCAGCAGCTGGCTGATGCCGCTGAGCAGCCAGGCGGCAGGGTAAAGAATTTTCAGAGGGATGCGCAGCAAGGTGTTGCCCAGCGCCAGCACAGCGTCTGGATAGCGCACGGCGAGGGTACGCGGCAGGTAATCGGCGAATACCAGCAGAATCGCGGCTGCGCCAAGGCATGCCGCCCACGGACCGTTTTCGGCCCAGGTGAAAATTGCCAGCAAGGTGCAGATCACCACCACGAGTGAGCGGCATAGCGTGTTGCAGAGAATCAGGCTGCTGAGCGGAAAACTCAGCTTCGCCAGCGGCTTGTCTTTGGCGCGCGACGCCGTGCGCTGGGCGAGCACATGTTGTTGCGCCGCTTCGATCGCGGTAAACAGGCCCGACCATAAAATCAGCAGGGCCATCACTGCGAGCATCGGCCCCAAGGGCAAGTCGTCCATTAGTGCCGCCCGTCAGATG
The DNA here is from genome assembly GCF_054898145.1 of Pseudomonas sp. TMB3-21. Classification (NCBI taxonomy): domain Bacteria; kingdom Pseudomonadati; phylum Pseudomonadota; class Gammaproteobacteria; order Pseudomonadales; family Pseudomonadaceae; genus Pseudomonas; species Pseudomonas sp. TMB3-21. The sequence continues at coordinate 2,762,466 of NZ_CM142718.1, forward strand.
TGCAGAATGTATTCACGGACCAGCTTGCTGCCGAAGTACGCCAGCATCAGCAGGCAGAAACCGGCGAGGGTCCAGCGAATGGCCTTGTGCCCGCGCCAGCCGAGGCGGTTGCGACCCCACAGCAGCACGCTGAAAACAATCCAGGCGAGGCATGCCAGCAAGGTTTTGTGCACCAGATGTTGGGCAAACAGGTTTTCGACGAACAACCAGCCGGAGATCAGTGACATCGACAGCAAGGTCCAGCCGGCCCACAGGAAACCGAACAGCAGGCTTTCCATGGTTTGCAGCGGCGGGAAGTTCTTGATCAGCCCGGACGGGTGCTTGTGCTTGAGTTGATGGTCCTGAACCAGCAGCAACAAGGCCTGGAACACCGCGATGGTAAACATGCCATACGCGAGGATCGACAGGAGGATGTGAGCGAGAATACCCGGTTCTTCGTCGATGATCTGCACTGTGCCGGCCGGCGCGAACTGCGCCAGCAAGACGGTTGCAGCGCCCAGCGGGAACAGCAATACCAGCAGGTTTTCCACCGGAATCCGTGAGCAGGCCAGCAGCGTCAGGGCAATGACAGCGGCGGCGATCAGGCTGGCGGCACTGAAAAAGTCCAGGCCCAGGCCGATCGGCGTCAATAGGTGAGTGAGCAGGCTGGCGCTGTGGGCCAGCACCGCCAGCACGCCGAGCGTGACCAGCAGGCGCTTGTTCGCCTTGGCGCCGGTGGCCAGACGAGTGCCTTGATAGAGAGTCGCAGCGGCATAGAGGCAGGCGGCGGCGAGGGTGGTAAGCAAACTGGGTGACAAGGGGAGCATAAATCCTGTTAGGCAAGCCCGAAAGGCGCTGAGTTTGGCATAGAACCCCCACACCACGAAAGTGCGAGGTGTCCGCCAGACGCAGTCTTCGCTATAATCCGCGACCTGCCCACGCCGCAGGCTCGCCGAGCTCATGTTTATCACGGTCCGGGCCGCCATTATCCCGGTCAACACAGGGCCTGAAAGGATCGCGCAATGTTTGAAAACTTAACCGACCGTCTCTCGCAGACGCTGCGCCATGTCACCGGCAAGGCCAAGCTGACCGAAGACAACATCAAAGACACCCTGCGCGAAGTGCGCATGGCGTTGCTCGAGGCTGACGTTGCCTTGCCGGTGGTGAAGGACTTCGTCAATTCGGTCAAGGAACGCGCTGTCGGCACGGAAGTGTCGCGCAGCCTGACGCCGGGTCAGGCGTTCGTGAAAATTGTCCAGGCCGAACTCGAAAGCCTGATGGGCGCGGCCAACGAAGATTTGAACCTGAGTGCCGTGCCACCCGCCATCGTCTTGATGGCCGGTCTGCAGGGCGCGGGTAAAACCACCACCGCCGGCAAACTTGCGCGCTTCCTTAAAGAGCGCAAGAAGAAGTCGGTCATGGTGGTGTCCGCGGACATCTACCGTCCGGCGGCGATCAAGCAGCTGGAAATGCTGGCCGGTGAAGTCGGTGTGACCTTCTTCCCGTCCGACCTGAGTCAGAAGCCGGTCGAGATCGCGCAAGCCGCTATTAAAGAAGCAAAGCTCAAGTTTATTGATGTGGTCATCGTCGATACCGCCGGTCGTCTGCACATCGACGAAGAGATGATGGGCGAGATCAAGGCGTTGCACGCCGCGATCAATCCGGTCGAAACCCTGTTCGTGGTCGACGCCATGACCGGTCAGGATGCCGCGAACACGGCCAAGGCCTTCGGTGATGCATTGCCGCTGACCGGTGTGATCCTGACCAAGGTCGACGGCGACGCCCGTGGCGGTGCGGCGCTGTCGGTTCGCGCCATCACCGGCAAACCGATCAAGTTCATCGGTATGGGTGAGAAGAGCGATGCGCTCGAACCTTTCCACCCTGAGCGGATCGCTTCGCGCATCCTCGGCATGGGCGACGTGCTCAGCCTGATTGAGCAGGCTGAACAGACTCTCGACAAAGACAAGGCCGACAAGCTTGCTAAAAAGCTGAAGAAGGGCAAGGGCTTCGACCTCGAAGACTTCCGTGATCAGCTGCAACAAATGAAGAACATGGGCGGCCTTGGCGGACTCATGGACAAGCTGCCGAACATCGGCGGTGTCAATCTGGCGCAAATGGGCAATGCCCAGGGCGCGGCAGAGAAGCAGTTCAAACAAATGGAAGCCATCATCAATTCCATGACCCCGGCCGAGCGCCGCGACCCTGAGTTGATCAGCGGTTCGCGCAAGCGCCGGATCGCCATGGGTTCCGGAACCCAGGTGCAGGACATCGGTCGCTTGATCAAGCAGCACAAGCAGATGCAGAAGATGATGAAGAAATTCTCCGCGAAAGGCGGAATGGCCAAAATGATGCGCGGCATGGGCGGTATGTTGCCCGGCGGCGGCATGCCGAAGATGTAAATATTTCGCGCCGGCAGTCATGTCGGCGCCAACCCACACGGACGTGGGATACACAGCAAACCCGCACTTGGCGGGAGCTGACTGGCCGTTTTCAACGACGGCTCTATAGCAAATCTGGATGGCGGCTGGTAGAGCGCCGGAAAAAGACATTTGCAAAAGTCCGGATATTCCTTAGAATATGCGGCCTTTCGGGCACCTATGCCCGCTGTGCCTTTAGATTTGCAGCACCGACTACAGGAACGATGTTCACATGCTAACAATCCGTCTTGCCCTTGGCGGCTCCAAAAAGCGCCCGTTTTACCACTTGACCGTAACCGACAGCCGCAACCCGCGCGACGGTTCGCACAAGGAACAGGTTGGTTTCTTCAACCCTGTTGCTCGTGGTCAGGAAGTTCGTCTGTCCGTGAACCAAGAGCGCGTAGCCTACTGGCTGAGCGTTGGTGCACAACCTTCTGAGCGTGTTGCTCAGTTGTTGAAGGACGCATCTAAGGCTGCGGCCTGAGCAATATGAACGCGACGCCAGCGGTTGCTGATGATTTGATCGTTATCGGCAAGATTTATTCTGTTCATGGCGTTCGCGGCGAAGTGAAGGTGTATTCCTTTACTGATCCGACTGAAAACCTGTTGCAGTACAAAACCTGGACGCTCAAGCGCGAAGGCAATGTCAAACAGGTCGAGCTGGTCAGCGGACGTGGGAACGACAAGTTCCTGGTCGCAAAGCTCAAGGGTCTTGATGATCGTGAAGAAGCCCGTCTTCTGGCCGGTTATGAGATCTGCGTGCCGCGCAACCTGTTCCCTGAATTGACCGACGGCGAGTACTACTGGTACCAGCTGGAAGGTCTGAAGGTTATTGATCAACTTGGGCAAATGCTCGGGAAAATCGATCATCTTCTGGAAACCGGCGCCAATGATGTAATGGTGGTCAAGCCTTGCGCTGGCAGCCTGGATGATCGCGAACGCCTGTTGCCCTATACGGAGCAATGCGTGTTGGCCGTCGACCTTGCCGCAGGCGAGATGAAGGTGGAATGGGATGCGGACTTCTAAGCGTGGCTAACTTGCGCGTAGAAGTGATCAGTTTGTTTCCCGAGATGTTCTCCGCCATCAGCGAGTACGGCATCACCAGTCGTGCGGTGAAACAGGGGCTCTTGCAGCTCACCTGTTGGAATCCGCGAGACTACACGACGGATCGACATCACACTGTGGACGATCGCCCATTTGGCGGTGGCCCGGGCATGGTGATGAAGATCAAGCCCCTGGAAGATGCTCTGGTTCAGGCCAAGGCAGCAGCCGGGGAGGCGGCGAAGGTGATTTACCTGTCCCCCCAAGGCCGTCAACTGACTCAGTCGGCGGTACGCGAGTTGGCGAATCTGGATGCATTGATCCTGATTGCCGGCCGTTATGAAGGCATTGACGAGCGTTTTATTGATGCTCATGTCGATGAAGAGTGGTCGATTGGCGACTATGTACTGTCTGGTGGCGAGCTGCCGGCGATGGTCCTGATCGATGCGGTTACACGACTGCTGCCTGGAGCTTTAGGGCATGCGGACTCCGCCGAGGAAGATTCCTTTACGGATGGTTTGCTGGATTGCCCGCACTACACCCGACCGGAGGTGTATGCGGATCAGCGTGTTCCCGACGTATTGCTAAGTGGCAATCACGCGCATATCCGGCGTTGGCGTTTACAGCAGTCCCTTGGTAGGACCTTTGAACGACGCGCCGATCTTCTGGAAAGCCGCTCGCTTTCTGGAGAAGAGAAGAAGCTGCTCGAGGAATACATCCGCGAGCGGGACGATAGTTAACAACGTATCGATGGTAAATCCGACGATTTACCTTAGGAGCACAGCATGACTAACAAAATCATCCTTGCACTCGAAGCAGAGCAGATGACCAAAGAAATCCCTACCTTTGCCCCGGGCGACACCATTGTCGTTCAGGTGAAAGTGAAGGAAGGCGACCGTTCGCGTCTGCAAGCGTTCGAAGGTGTTGTTATCGCCAAGCGTAACCGCGGCGTAAACAGTGCTTTCACCGTGCGTAAAATTTCCAACGGTGTTGGCGTAGAGCGTACTTTCCAGACCTACAGCCCGCAAATCGACAGCATGGCCGTTAAACGTCGCGGTGACGTACGTAAAGCCAAGCTGTACTACCTGCGTGACCTGTCTGGTAAAGCAGCTCGCATCAAGGAAAAACTGGCTTAAGTCCAGCTTCCCGATGCAGAAAAAAGCAGCCTACGGGCTGCTTTTTTGTTGGCCGCCGTTTATGCGATCCCCTGTAGGAACTGCCGAAGGCTGTGATCTGTTGATCTTGCATTCCTCTGCGGTCCACCCTTTATGAGCCATGCCCATGACCACCCGTGAACAGGAAGTCGAACGCCGCACCGAACTCTCGGTGAGCCGCGTGACCAAGGCGGTTTTCCCGTCGACCACCAATCACCACAACACATTGTTCGGCGGCACGGCGCTGGCCTGGATGGACGAAGTATCGTTCATCACCGCTACACGCTTCTGCCGCTTGCCGTTGGTGACCGTGTCCACAGACCGCATCGACTTCAATCACGCGATCCCTGCCGGTTCCATCGTCGAACTGGTGGGGCGCGTGATTAAAGTGGGCAACACCAGCCTGAAGGTAGAGGTCGAGGTGTTTGTTGAAAGCATGAGTTGCGATGGCCGCGAGAAAGCCATTCATGGGCAGTTCAGCTTCGTGGCGATCGATGAAGATAAACGACCAGTGCCGGTGCTGCCGGGTTTCGCCGCCTGACATACCTTGGTGGTTCCGCGAATGAACGGGCTGTGAAAGACTTGCTGTCTGATTCCCGTTGCCTGAGCGCTTATGCCCGCCATCGATCATCCATTGATAGACCAGTTCCTTGATGCCCTGTGGCTGGAGAAAGGCCTTTCCGACAACACCCGTGATGCCTATCGCAGCGATTTGGCGCTGTTCAACGGCTGGATGCAGGAACAAGGGGTGGAGCTGCTAAGCGCGGGCCGCGAATTGATCCTCGATCATCTGGCCTGGCGTCTGGAGCAAAACTACAAACCACGTTCCACGGCGCGATTTTTATCCGGCGTGCGTGGCTTTTATCGCTATCTGCTGCGGGAAAAGCTGATTGCTGTGGACCCGACTCTGCGTGTCGATATGCCGCAATTGGGTAGGCCGCTGCCGAAGTCCCTGTCAGAAGCTGACGTGGAAGCATTGTTGAAAGCGCCGGACTTGAGTGAAGCCATCGGTCAGCGCGATCGCGCCATGCTCGAGGTGCTTTATGCCTGTGGGTTACGGGTCACCGAGCTGATCAGTTTGACGCTCGAGCAGGTGAATCTGCGCCAGGGCGTGCTGCGGGTGATGGGCAAAGGCAGCAAGGAACGGCTGGTGCCGATGGGCGAAGAGGCAATTGTCTGGGTCGAGCGCTATATGCGCGATGCGCGTGGCGAACTGCTGGGCGGACGTCCCAGTGATGTGCTGTTCCCCAGCCTGCGCGGCGAGCAGATGACCCGACAGACGTTCTGGCACCGCATCAAGCACCAGGCCAAGGTGGCCGGGATCGGCAAATCACTGTCGCCCCACACCCTGCGCCATGCCTTCGCCACGCACCTGCTGAACCACGGCGCCGATCTGCGCGTGGTGCAAATGCTGCTCGGCCACAGTGACCTGTCGACTACGCAAATCTATACCCACGTCGCCCGCGCACGTCTGCAGGACCTGCACGCCAGGCACCACCCCAGAGGCTGAACAAAATCCCTGTAGGAGTGAGCCTGCTCGCGATGGCGGTTTGTCAGCCACCGCTGTGTTGGCAGGACTAATGCTATCGCGAGCAGGCTCACTCCTACAGGTTCTTCGACGCTCTGAACATCTCTGGCGACAGCCGCATTCGGCCACAGGACCCTTATGTGATAGGCTTTGCCGGTTTGCACGGTGGGCGGTTATGACCCGGTGTTTCGGCACGGGCGTTCTGATCGACCCATTTGTCCGTCTTCAGGAGTTCTCATGCGTCTGACCCAGATTTTCGCCGCCGCAGCCCTTGCGTTGGTCAGCACCTTTGCCGTCGCCGATGACGCGGCCGACAAAGCCATCCGTAAAAGCCTGGAAAACCTCCAGCTCGAAGTCCCGGTAGAAAGCATCTCCGCCAGTCCGTTGCCGGGCCTTTACGAAGTCAAGCTTCAGGGCAGCCGCGTGCTCTACGCCAGCGCCGATGGCCAGTACGTGGTTCAGGGTTACATGTTCCAGCTCAAAGATGGCAAGCCGGTCAACCTGACCGAGAAAACCGAGCGCCTCGGTGTGTCCAAGCTGGTCAACGCCATCCCGCTCGCGGAAACCGTGGTTTACCCGGCCATCGGCGAAACCAAATCGCACATCACCGTCTTTACCGACACCACTTGCCCGTACTGCCACAAGCTGCACGCCGAAGTGCCCGAGCTGAACAAGCGCGGCATCGAAGTGCGCTATGTGGCGTTCCCGCGCCAGGGCCTTGGCTCGCCGGGTGACGAACAGTTGCAAGCGGTGTGGTGCTCGAAAGACAAGAAAGCGGCGATGGACAAAATGGTCGACGGCACGGAAATCAAAGCCGCCAAATGCGATAACCCGGTTTCCAAGCAGTTCGCCCTCGGTCAGTCGATCGGCGTGAACGGCACACCGGCCATCGTTTTGGCGGACGGCCAGGTCATTCCGGGCTACCAGCCTGCGCCACAAGTCGCCAAACTGGCGCTGGGCGCGAAGTAAATTCGCATCGTCACGGCCAGCCTTTGACGATCATGGTCCGGCGGCATTATTGCCGGGCCATTAATAGAGAGCCGCGAGCTTGCGGCTGTTTTCACGGCCGGCCTTGAGTCGGCCGTTTTATGGGGAGTTCACAGTGAAACCGGTCAAAGTAGGCATCTGTGGGTTAGGGACCGTCGGTGGCGGAACCTTCAACGTACTTCAGCGCAACGCCGAGGAAATTGCTCGTCGTGCCGGGCGTGGAATCGAAGTGGCACAAATTGCCATGCGCACGCCAAAGCCTCAGTTCCAGACGACCGGTATTGCGATTACCAACGATGTCTTCGATGTGGCCACGAACCCTGAGATCGATATCGTCATAGAGCTGATGGGCGGCTACACCGTTGCCCGCGAGCTGGTACTCAAAGCGATCGAGAACGGAAAACACGTAGTAACCGCGAATAAGGCGCTGATCGCCGTTCACGGCAATGAAATTTTCGCCAGGGCTCGCGAAAAGGGCGTGATTGTAGCGTTCGAAGCAGCCGTAGCCGGTGGCATTCCGGTGATCAAGGCGATCCGTGAAGGCCTGTCTGCTAACCGCATCAACTGGGTCGCCGGCATCATCAATGGCACCGGCAACTTCATTCTCACGGAAATGCGTGAGAAGGGTCGTACCTTCGAAGACGTCCTCGCGGAAGCGCAAGCGCTGGGTTACGCCGAGGCGGATCCGACCTTCGACGTGGAAGGCATCGACGCGGCTCACAAGCTGACGATTCTCGCGTCCATCGCGTTCGGCATTCCGCTGCAGTTCGACAAGGCTTACACCGAAGGCATCACCAAACTCACCACCGCCGATGTCAATTACGCCGAGGCGTTGGGCTACCGCATCAAGCACCTCGGTGTGGCGCGCAGTACGGCTTCCGGCATTGAATTGCGCGTGCACCCGACGCTGATCCCGGCTGATCGTCTGATCGCCAACGTCAATGGCGTGATGAACGCCGTGATGGTCAATGGTGATGCCGCCGGCTCAACCTTGTTCTACGGTGCCGGCGCCGGCATGGAACCGACCGCTTCGTCGGTGATTGCCGACCTGGTCGACGTGGTTCGCGCCATGACGTCCGACCCTGAAAACCGCGTGCCGCACCTGGCCTTTCAGCCGGATTCGCTGTCCGCGCACCCGATACTGCCGATCGAAGCCTGCGAAAGCGCCTATTACCTGCGCATTCAGGCCAAGGATCATCCGGGTGTGCTGGCGCAGGTCGCAAGCATTCTCTCGGAACGCGGGATCAACATCGAGTCGATCATGCAGAAGGAAGTCGAAGAACACGACGGCCTGGTGCCGATGATCCTGATCACGCATCGTGTGCTCGAGCAGCACATCAACGACGCGATCGCCGCGCTTGAGGCCTTGGCGGGTGTGGTCGGTCCGGTTGTACGGATTCGTGTCGAGCACCTGAACTAAGCCTTCAACGTTCGCCGGGTTCTCTGAAGGGCCCGGTTCTACGAACACTGTCTATTGGAGCCAGTCATGCGTTATATCAGTACCCGCGGCCAGGCACCGGCCCTGAATTTCGAAGATGTCCTGCTGACCGGTCTTGCCACCGACGGCGGTCTGTACGTCCCGGAAAACCTGCCGCGCTTCACCCAGGAAGAGATCGCATCCTGGGCCGGGCTGCCGTATCACGAGCTGGCCTTCCGGGTGATGCGTCCGTTCGTTACCGGCAGCATTCCCGATGCTGATTTCAAAAGAATTCTGGAAGAGACCTACGGTGTGTTTTCGCACAGCGCCGTCGCACCGTTGCGTCAGCTGAACGGTAACGAGTGGGTTCTGGAACTGTTCCACGGCCCGACGTTGGCGTTCAAGGATTTCGCTCTGCAACTGCTCGGTCGTTTGCTCGACTATGTGCTGGAAAAGCGCGGCGAGCGCGTGGTAATTGTTGGCGCGACCTCGGGCGATACCGGCTCGGCGGCGATCGAAGGCTGCAAGCACTGCGAAAACGTCGACATCTTCATCCTGCACCCGCACAACCGTGTGTCCGAAGTGCAGCGTCGGCAGATGACCACCATCTTCGGCGAGAACATCCACAACATCGCCATCGAAGGCAACTTCGATGACTGCCAGGAAATGGTCAAGGCGAGCTTCGCGGACCAGAGCTTCCTCAAGGGCACGCGTCTGGTGGCGGTGAATTCGATCAACTGGGCGCGGATCATGGCCCAGATCGTTTACTACTTCCACGCGTCCCTGCAGTTGGGTGGCCCGGCGCGTTCGGTGTCGTTCTCGGTGCCAACCGGTAACTTCGGCGACATTTTCGCCGGTTACCTGGCGCGCAACATGGGCCTGCCGATCAACCAACTGATCGTAGCCACTAACCGCAATGACATCCTGCACCGCTTCATGAGCGGCAATCAGTACGCCAAGGAAACCCTGCACGCGACGCTGTCGCCGTCGATGGACATCATGGTGTCGTCGAACTTCGAACGTTTGCTGTTTGACCTGCATGGTCGCAACGGCGCGGCGATTGCCGGTTTGATGGACAGCTTCCGCCAAGGGGGTGGTTTCAGCGTCGAACAGGAGCGCTGGACCGAGGCTCGCAAGCTGTTCGATTCGCTGGCAGTGGATGACGCGCAGACGTGCGAGACCATTGCCGAGGTTTACGAGCAGACGGGTGAGTTGCTGGATCCGCACACTGCAATCGGTGTGAAAGCTGCGCGCGAATGCCGGCGCAGTCTGGATACTCCTATGGTGATCCTGGGGACGGCGCATCCGGTCAAGTTCCCGGATGCGGTGCTGAAAGCGGGCGTGGGTAAAGCGCTGGAGTTGCCGGTGCATTTGACTGATCTGTTTGAGCGGGATGAGCGTTGCACGGTGTTGCCTAATGATTTGAAGGCGGTGCAGGCGTTTGTTGCTCAGCATGGGAATCGTGGGAAGCCGCTTTGACTGCTTCGACTTGTGCGTCTGACTGACAGGTCCTAGCCGTCGCTTGCGAGCTTTGTGGGAGCAAGGCTTGCTCACGATGGCTTGTCTGGATTCGGCGGGATTCTCGAGAGTGTACTCGGTCTACTTTAGGAGCTGGCTTGCCAGTGATGGCTATGTACAGGGCGTTTAGATTTGCCGGGTACATATCCATTGCTGTGGTGATGGCTTTTATTGGTTTCGCCCTTACGGCGAGTCACGGAACAGCACCAAGTGACCCGCTGTAAAAGCGGAACCGATAGTAGCCATCACCAAAATTCAGGATATAAACACCCTTCCACATCCGCGTCACCTGACCCAACGCCATCGCGAGCAAGCTCAGCTCCCACAGGTGATCGGGGGCATGTGCAGGGGAATGGTCGTCTATCAGCGAGCTATCGCTGGCAAGCCAGCTCCTACAGTTGGTCGAGGACATTCGCAGAGGTTTGTCGCCTGACCCAACGCCAACGCCAACGTCATCAGCTCCGCTCCCACACAGTGCAAAGCCACCCCAGGCAGTCACTGTTTTCTCCCTGTCATATTCGCCATGCATGCTCAGTCAACCAAACACACCAAAGCGCTCGCAGCGCAAATCCAGAACTTTCCTAACGGCCCGGTGGTCATTTACTGTGGACACGCCCCCAGGCACATTGTTTTCGGACTATTGAGTGGTGATCGAGATGGAAAGTATCAGTCTATTGCTCGGCGAGGCTCTGAGCCCTTATCAGGTTTCGTTGACGCCGTCGGGCGCGCAGGGCGAATGCCTCGTGACACTCAAGAGCTCAACCGGCGCAATCGTGGTCGAGCGCGAATTCAACCAGGCACAACTGAGCGACAAACGCCTGCTCACGGACGTGGTCGACGGTCTGCGTCGCGATCTGATGATCGCTGAAGGACGCCTGGAGCCCTGCGTCATCGCAGCGTTGCGCAATGCCGCTCAGGACAAGGTGCTGGCCGGCCGAAATTGAATTATTTTTGGTAGGAAACTTCCTGCGTTGACGTCAGTCAGAGCATGTAACGACGGGATCGAGCATTGTGCTCCGGTGCTTGTAGCCTGTCGTTACTGGTCTTTATAGACCACGTTTAACCCCGAGTTGTCTCCCCACTTCTCGGGGTTTCTTTTGCCTGCGATTTGTCACCAAGCGTCGTGCTCGATAAAGAACAACCTGCTGGCTTCCAGATAATCATGCCGACTCTCAGGGTCGAGCCAGGCGGCGTACGCCTGGCTCACGGCTGCGCGAGGGAGGGTGCGCAGCAGTTGATCGATCTCCCGGATCACCTGTCGACCCTGTGTTGTGGCGCTGCAGCCGATGTAGCCGGAGAGGTATTTGCCCGTGTCGCGAATCGGAAAAAACTGCAGTTCGTCTTCGGCGATGCCCTGATGCCTGGCCTGGTAGCGGATCTCCGGGCGGTAGCCCAAGAGCATTCGCAAACGTCCCAGGCGCTGCATCTGCAACAGACTGCCAAGGGCATCATTTCCGTAATGCAGGGTCAGCGAAGAGGCCGGCGCATGTTGGATCACGGCATCGAGATGGTCGCCATAATTGCGCTCGGCAATGACGCCGAGCTTCTCGTCACCGTTGGCCAGTAACGCCCCGAGGTCAACTTCGCCTTCCTTGATGAAGGGTTTGAGGAATTCCTGATCGGAGCGCCGCACCGCCAGCACGTTGCTCATCGCTCGGAAAACCGGGGCGGTGAAGACAATCCACTGTTCGCGGACCTCGCTTCGGTTCAGCGCCGCATCGCAGACGAGTGTCTGCTCCTGAAGTATTTGCAAACCGCGCGCGCGATTTACCCGCATCAGGGTGTGTTGGTATTGCGGCATCCGCGCGATCAGCAACGGCAACAACTGATCGATGACGCCGCGACTCTTTTCCGGCCCTTCGAAAATCATCAGCGGCGGCAGATCGCGCAGTAGCCAGACGAGCGTTTGCTTTGGTTGCGCGAACGCTGACGAAGTCGGCGTGGCGAGCAGCAGCAAAACCGCGAGCGCACGATGGCCGAGCATCGCGCAGGCAAACAGGCGTCTCAGCTTAAATGGCTCCGTCTGTACGAAGCTTCGCGATCTGTTGCAAGTCGTAGCCAAGGTCGTTGAGTACCTGCGCATTATGTTCGCCCAACTGCGGTCCGACCCATTCCGAACTGCCGGGTGTCTCAGACAGTTTCGGCACGATGCCCGGCATCTTGAAATCTTTGCCATCCGGCAGTTTTGCCTTGAGGAACATTTCCCGCGCCAGGTACTGCGGATCACTGAACATGTCTTCGGCACTGAAGATACGGCTGGCCGGTACATCGGCCTGATTCAGTTGCTCGATGATGGTGTCCAGCGGCAACGAATTAGCCCAGCGATCAATCACGCCATAGAGCTCGTCACGCCGGCTGTCGCGGCCGTCGTTACTGGCCAGCATCGGGTCGTTGGCGAGGTCTTCGCGACCGATGATCAGCATGAAACGTTTGAAGATCGCATCGCCATTGGCGCCGATCTGCACGTGTTTGCCGTCCGCGCTGGTGTGAATCGAAGAGGGCGTGATGCCGGGCATGATGTTGCCGGTTCTTTCGCGGATGAAGCCGAACACGTCGAACTCCGGGACCATGCTTTCCATCATCGCAAAGATCGCTTCATACAATGCCACGTCGACCACTTGGCCGAGACCGCCGTTGACTTCGCGATGACGCAACGCCATCAGCGCGCCAATCACACCCCACAGCGCGGCGATCGAATCGCCGATGGAAATCCCGGTGCGCACCGGCGGGCGGTCTTCGAAACCAGTGATGTAACGCAGGCCGCCCATGGATTCGCCGACCGCGCCAAATCCTGGCTGGTCTTTCATCGGGCCGGTCTGACCGAAACCCGAAAGTCGCACCATCACCAGCTTCGGGTTGAGGGCGTGCAGAACGTCCCAGCCCAAGCCGAGTTTCTCCAATACGCCGGGGCGAAAATTCTCGATCAGAATGTCGGCTTCACTGAGCAGTTTCTTGAGAATCGCCAAACCCTCCGGGTGTTTCAGGTTCAGCGTCAGAGACTTCTTGTTGCGCGCCTGGACGAACCACCACAAGGACGTGCCTTCATACAGCTTGCGCCATTTACGCAACGGATCACCGCCGTCGGGCGACTCGACCTTGATCACGTCGGCCCCGAACTCGCCGCAAATGCGCGAGGCAAAGGGCCCGGCGATCAAGGTTCCCAATTCGATGACTTTCAGGCCTGAGAGCGGTTTGGCGGTGAACGGCATGCTGGCTCCTGTAGGACAATGGTTGACTGGTAGAGGGTTTTAGCACAGCCCGTCGTCAGTCGCTCGGGGTTGATCGCCTTCTATTCGATGATTGCCCGCTGCATCGGTTAGACTTGCCGCCTTTCCACGTATCAAGAAGCCCGTTCATGGCCCAGCCGTCCACCACTTACAAGTTCGAACTGAACCTTACCGACCTCGATCGCAGCGTCTACGAGAGCGTGAAGCAGACCATCGCCCGTCACCCTTCGGAAACCGAAGAACGCATGACCGTTCGGCTGCTGGCCTACGCCTTCTGGTACAACGAGCAGCTGTCGTTTGGCCGCGGTCTGTCAGACGTGGACGAGCCTGCCCTGTGGGAAAAGAGCCTGGACGATCGCGTTTTGCATTGGATCGAAGTCGGCCAGCCTGACGCCGACCGTCTGACCTGGTGCTCGCGGCGCACCGAGCGCACCAGTCTGCTGGCCTACGGCAGCCTGCGCGTCTGGGAAACCAAAGTGATCCCGGCGATCAAGAACCTGAAGAACGTGCACATCGCGGCCGTGCCTCAGGAAATCCTCGAAACCCTGGCTAAAGACATGCCCCGCGTTATCAAGTGGGATGTGATGATCAGCGAGGGGACGATTTTCGTCACCGACGACCGCGGTCAACACGAAGTCCAGTTGCAGTGGCTGAGCGGCGAACGCGGCTGATTTCCGTCGCTTCATCCGGTTTTATCCTACGTCTAGAAGAGAAGCACCTGTCACCCCATGCGCATCGAACCTCGCCTGTTGCCCGACACCCTGCCATTCCTTGGTGATCTGCCACCGCTTTTGACCCGTTTATATGCGGCGCGAGGCGTGCAGTCTGAAGCCGAACTGGACAAGAGCCTGGCGCGGTTGATCCCGTTTCAGCGACTCAAAGGCATCGATGCCGCAGTGGATTTGTTGGTGACGGCGCTGGAGCAGCGCCAGCGGATTCTGATCGTCGGCGACTTTGACGCTGATGGCGCCACGGCCAGTACTGTTGGCGTACTGGGCTTGCGGTTGCTGGGCGCGGCTCATGTCGATTATCTGGTGCCGAACCGTTTCGAATATGGCTACGGCCTTACTCCGGAAATCGTCGAAGTGGCACTGACGCGAACGCCACAGTTGCTGATCACGGTGGACAACGGCATCTCCAGTGTCGAAGGCGTGGCCGCCGCGAAACTGGCTGGCCTGCAAGTGCTGGTTACCGATCACCATTTGCCAGGCGACGAGTTGCCATTGGCCGACGCCATCGTCAATCCGAATCAGCCAGGCTGTGAATTTCCGAGCAAGGCGCTGGCCGGCGTCGGGGTGATTTTTTATGTACTGATGGCCTTGCGTGCACGGTTGCGCAGTTTCGGTTGGTACGACAACACGCCGCAGCCGAACATCGGTGAGTTGCTCGATCTCGTGGCATTGGGCAGCGTCGCCGACGTGGTGCCACTGGACGCCAACAACCGCATTCTGGTGCATCAGGGACTGGAGCGGATTCGCGCAGGGCGTGCTCGGCCGGGCATCAAGGCGATCCTCGAAGTGGCGAAGCGTGATCACGCGCGCATTACCTCCACCGACCTGGGCTTCATTGTCGGCCCGCGCCTGAATGCGGCGGGCAGGCTGGATGACATGAGCCTGGGCATCGAATGCCTGCTGACCGACAGTGCAGCGCTGGCGCGGGAAATGGCGGTGCAACTTGACGGCATGAATCAGGATCGCAAATCCATCGAGCAGGGCATGCAACGCGAAGCGCTGGCTCAGCTCAAGGATTTGCCGGTGGATTCGATGCCGTTCGGTTTGTGCCTGTTCGATCCGGAGTGGCACCAAGGCGTCATCGGAATCCTCGCGTCGCGTATGAAAGAGCGCTATTTCCGTCCGACATTTGCCTTCGCTGATGCGGGAGACGGCCTGCTCAAAGGCTCGGGACGATCGGTTCAGGGCTTCCATATCCGCGACGCCCTGAGCGTGGTGGCGGCACAGCATCCCAACCTCATCAGCAAATACGGCGGCCACGCCATGGCAGCCGGTCTGACTTTGCCGCAAGCGAATTTTCCGTTGTTCGCTGAAGCCTTCGATGCAGAAGTGCGCCGGCAATTGCGCGAGGAAGACCTGACCGGAAGAATGCTCTCGGACGGCACGCTGGCCGTGGAGGAATTCCATCTGGAATTGGCCCGCGCGCTGCGGCATGCCGGGCCTTGGGGCCAGCATTTTCCGGAGCCGCTGTTTCATGGCGTGTTTCAGTTGGTCGAGCAGCGAGTGGTCGGCGAGCGACATTTGAAAGTGGTGCTCAAAAGCGAATGCGGTGCGGTGAAGCTGGACGGGATCGCATTCGGCATTGACCGCGAGGTGTGGCCGAATCCGACCATCAAATGGGTGGAGTTGGCGTACAAGCTGGACCTCAACGAATTTCGCGGAAATGAAACCGTGCAGTTGATGATTGCCCATATCGAACCGCGTTGACCCCTTCGCGGGCAAGCCCGCACCCACACTGGTTTTGCGCACGACGCATATCCACTGTGGGAGCGGGCTTGCCCGCGAAAGCGATCTTCCCTCACACCGAATCTCTATGAACCCTCGCTCATCCCGCGATGTCGACTAGGCTCTAGGCACTGCTTGAAATCCTTGTGACGTCTTGTCGAATTTTTTTGCCCGCGGGGGCGGGTGCTGTGCCTTCTATCCTGTCACTCGTCGACTTTTCAAACAGAACCCTGGAGCCTGCCCACTGATTTGAGAGGTGCCCCATGAGTCTGCTGCTTGAACCCTACACACTTCGCCAATTGACCCTGCTCAACCGCATTGCGGTCTCGCCTATGTGCCAGTATTCCAGCGTCGATGGCCTGGCCAATGACTGGCACCTGGTCCATCTCGGCAGTCGCGCTGTCGGTGGCGCCGGTTTGATTTTCACCGAAGCCACGGCGGTCACTGCCGACGGACGTATCACCGCCGAGGACCTCGGCCTGTGGAACGACGAACAGATCGAACCCCTGCAACGCATCACTCGCTTCATCGCGGCTCAAGGGGCTGTGGCTGGTATTCAACTGGCGCACGCCGGGCGTAAGGCCAGCACTTTTCGGCCATGGCTGGGCAAGCATGGCAGCGTCAAACCGGACGACGGCGGCTGGACCCCGGTCGGCCCTTCGCCGATTGCCTTCGACCCGCAACACACTCAGCCCAAGCCACTCGACGAGGGCGCGATTGCCGAGGTTATCCAGGCTTTTGTCGACTCGGCGAAGAGGGCACTGACGGCGGGTTTCAAAGTGGTGGAAATTCATGCGGCGCATGGTTATCTGCTGCATCAATTTCTTTCACCGCTGAGCAATCAGCGACGCGATCAGTATGGCGGATCGTTTGAAAATCGTATTCGTCTGGTGCTGCAGGTGACCGAAGCGGTGCGTGCGGTATGGCCTGAGGAGTTGCCGCTGTTCGTGCGGGTGTCGGCTACCGATTGGGTAGAGGATGGTTGGAATCCGGATGAAACCGTTGAACTCGCGCGACGGCTCAAGGATTTGGGCGTGGACCTGATCGACGTTTCTTCAGGCGGCACTGCGGCCAACGCGGAGATTCCTACGGGGCCGGGTTATCAGACGCGGTTTGCCGAGCGCGTGCGCAAAGAATCGGGCATGGCCACCGGCACGGTGGGGATGATTACCGAGCCGGCGCAGGCTGAGCATATTTTGCGAACCTGTCAGGCGGACATTATTTTCCTGGCGCGGGAGTTGCTGCGGGATCCGTATTGGGCGTTGCATGCGGATGATGATCTGGGTGGCCGCAAGGCAATCTGGCCAGCGCAGTATCAGCGGGCGACGCATCGGGATCAGCCGATTCATGAGTCGGATTTGCGGGATTGAGTTGAGCTGGTTCTGAGGTGAGCCCTGGTTTTTGGTGACTGGGGCTTTTTTTGTGGACTGGGGATGGGGTGGGCGGTGTACTCGGTTAACTGTAGGAGCTGGCTTGCCAGCGATGGCTGTGTTTTGAGCGACCGGGTTTTGCTGGTGTACATATCCGTTGCTGTGTTTGCTTCTGATATTGGTTTCGCCGTTATGGCTTAAGGGCGGAACCAATAGCCCTGACCGCAGCAACGGATATGTACACCCTCAAAACCTACGTCGCCCAAGACAAAGCCATCGCGAGCAAGCTCGGCTCCTACAGGATATGCGTACAAGTAGCGGAACCAGTATCCGCCATCTTCACCCCGGAACTGCACTAAGCGAACGATTCAAACGCTTATTGAAATCCAGCCATGCCCCCAGCAACGCCATCAACCCGACACCTGCCAACGCCGTCATCACCTGTATGGCAACAGCATCGTCAGCCATCGCATTGACCATATCCGCCAACGGCGCCAGCAGCACACCCAGGCAAAAGATCTCCAGCGAATAGCGCCCCATGCGACAACTCTGCTGCGCCAGCCAGTTTTGCGTCCAGCCTCTGTCCGGCAAAAGCTTTGCAGTGACATAAGCGATCGCCAGGAAGTGCAGCAGGCGCACCGGCGACAGATCGGTCTTGCTGATCGGGTACAACACATTACTCAGACTCGCCGGCATCAACGCGTCGTGAACGTCCGGCCAGCGCCACAGCAGCGTAATGATCCCGGTCACCAACGCGTACAGTGCCGCCACCCTAAACAGCGGCTGACGCCACACGGGCCGCGTCTCCGGCAAGCGTGGGCGCTGCCCCTGAATCGCCGCAAATCCGCCCAGCACAAACAGCAACTGCCACGTCACAGGGTTGAAGTACCAGACGCCGTCCTTGATCGCCGCAAGGTTCCAGTCGAACGCAGGCGCGAGCAAATACACCGTCAGCGATGCAGCAACAACCGCCCAAGCGTTACGCATCATCAACGGCAACACCAGCGGCAGGCCCGCCAGCAGCACGATATACAGCGGCAGCGGGTCCATCAGGTTCGGTTTGAAGCGCAGCAGCAACTCGTCCGTCAGCGCCTGTTGAGGATTGCTGATGAAGTGTTGCAGCCCCATCTCCTCGACAAGGTCGCGGGTCTCCACGTGGCTGTTGGCGAAGAACACAATGCCCATCAGCATCGCCAACAGGAAAATGTGTACTACATAGAGCACCCAGGCACGGCGTAGAATTTTCACGCAGGCGATCAGATAACCGTCGCGCTGAAGGATTTTTCCGTACGCCAGAACGGCCGCATAACCGGCGAGAAATACGAAGATCTCGGCGGCATCGCTGAAGCCGAAATTGCGCGGGGTAATTTGCCCCACCGGGTTGTGCGGCACGTGATCCCAGAAAATGAAGATCAGCGCCAGGCCTCGAAAAAAGTCGATTCGGTGATCGCGTTCAGACGTCATGGCTGCGGGCTCGTGAACGGGTATTGAGTAATGAGTCGTTGGTTCAGGCATATCGCGAAAGCAGGTTGTACGACGGCTGCGCCGCCGAACGGGGGCAAGCCCCCTCGCCACAGGTGCAAGGCGGGGCGCAGGGTGGCGCGAATTGCAGAGAATTGCAAAAAAACGGCTATTACTGAATGTCTCGATTACGGCCCGCAGGCGGGGTCAGGCTGTACATCCGCAATGGCTCGCGGAGTGGACCGGTGGGTTCCGGCGCCAACCGCCGGAAATGGATTTTCAGGAAGCCACTTGATATCCGCAGTCACTCCTCAGTCGGCACCGGCGTCAGGGGAATTTGCAGGGTAAACCTGGCACCCTTGCCCGGTCCGTCGCTGTGGGCGCTGAGTTGCCCATTCATCTCGATCGCGGCCAGGGCGCAGCTGTGCAATCCGAAACCATGGCCTTCTTTGCGGGTGGTGAACCCGTGGGCAAAAATGCGCGTCATGTTCTCCGCAGCGATGCCTTCGCCATCGTCCTTGACGCTGATCTGCAGGGTCGTCTCATCGATGATTCTGACACTCAGCGTCATTTCGCGCGGTCGCTTGTTGAGGTCGGACATCGCGTATTTAGCGTTGCTGATCAGGTTGATCAAAATCAGCAGCAGGCGGTGCTTGTCGCCCATGACCGACGGCACTTCGCTGTAATCTCTGACCACGACGACCTGATGCCGGGTCAGGGCGCCGGCATTCATGCGCAGGGCATCTTCCAGCAATTCGCTGATGTTCAGCGGCTCCATCGGGCTGTTGGCACCAGCGTAGGATTGCTGGGTGGAAACGATGTCCTTGATGTGATCGACGCTTTTACTCAACTGCGCCAGCTCCTCAGCCATGTCGTGCTGCTCCTGAGCAATCGCATCGACCAGTTGATTGAGGTAATTGACCACTAACTTGCCTTTCTCGTCGCGGGTCAGGAAAGTGCCGAGATCATCTGGATGTTCGTTGATCAGTTGCATGGCTTTACCCAGCCCCAAGGCTTTGCTGCCGCGCAGTTTGCGACTGACCTGATCCGCCGAGATGTTCACGCTGTTGAGTACATTGCCGACGTTGTGCAGCACATTCGTCGCGATCTCTGCCATGCCGGCCAGGCGCGCTGTGTCGAGCAGTTCGCTTTGTGTGTCCTGGAGTTCACGCGTGCGTTCTTCGACCCGTACCTCCAGTTCGTCATTGGCGGTTTGCAGGTCGTTGTTGACCCGATGAATCACCGTGAAACTGCGCATCAGGTGAATCGCCAGGTACACCAGCAACAGCACCAGCAGCACCGAAAATAACAGCATGAGGAAGTGGTAGCGCTGGTCGACCGCATCAGCCTGCTGCTGATCCGCATTCAGCAAGTGGGTGATCTCATCCAGGCGTTCAGCCACAGGAATCGCTTCAATACGTTGGAGCAGATCGTTGACCACCGGCTGCTCGCGCAGGATCAGCGCGATGTGGTTGCTGAGAATCTCGATGGGGCTGTGAAACTGCTCGGGCAGGCGCAGCTTGTTCACGGCCAGCTTGTTCAGGCCGACTAAAATGTCGGCGGCTTTTTCGTCGGAAGTGACCTGGGCAAACTCGAGGCTGCTGAGCAGCAGATCGTAAGTATCGGTGGCGAAGTTCTGCAGTTGCAGTTTGTCGCCATCGACGAGTTGAGCGAGTTGCTCTTGAATAGCGTCTTCGGCCGCGGGCAGAAAGGCCAGTGAGTTGCGCAGCAGTGCATTGTGGGATTTGAACTGCTCGACCAGTCGGATTTTTTCCGCGAGTGCATCGCTGTAGCCCGCATGACTGGCGCGCCAGACTGGCGAGACGTTACGGCCGTGATTCGATTTCATGGTGTCGAAGCGTTCCCACAACTCGCTCATCTCGGCCAGCGGTATCACCAGAAGATCGTAATTGGGATCGGTAGCGACCCTGGCTTTGAGAATCTGTAACTCCCAATGCGCGTTCAGCTGTTTGATCCGGCCGATGAGGTCTCGCGACTCTGCGTAGGTGGATGTCTGGTTGGAGTTTGATTTGAGGTACAAGAAAAGCAGGGTCGATGCCAGTAGAACAGCAACGACACTGAGCAGTATCAGGCTGCGCCCGCGGGACATCTTCATAACGGTTTGCCCTCCCACTCACCGGTCAGGGTCTTGAGAAACTTGATGATCAGCGTCTTGTCTTCGGCAGAAGGAATGCGCCCCAGCTGGTACCTGAACATGACCTCTACCGCTTCTTCGAGGGTTTCTGCCGAGCCGTCATGAAAGTACGGCGCGGTCACGGCAACGTTGCGCAGGCTAGGCACCTTGAACACGTTGCGGTCCATGTCGTCCTTGGTGACTTGATAGCGTCCCAGGTCAATCGGGGTGGGATTGCCGCGAGCCTTGAAGTAGTCGCCCATCACGCCGAATTTCTGCAGCATGTTGCCGCCGATGTTCACCCCTTGATGGCAGGCTATGCAGCCGTTGCTTTTGAAACGCTGGTAGCCATATTTTTCCTCCTGGCTGAGGATCCCGGTATCGCCTCGCAGGTACTGGTCGAAACGCGAATTGCTACTGATCAGCGTCCGTTCGTAAGTAGCGAGCGCGTTATTTACGTTGCTTTCAGTCACCCCGTCCGGATACGCCTTCTCGAATGACGCCCGGTAGTTGGCATCGGCGCCCAGCATCTGCACCACGTCCCTCCAGTTGCCGCTCATTTCGCCCGGGCTCTGCACGGCTTCGTGTACCTGGGCGCGCAGCGTCATGCTACGCCCGTCCCAGAAGTGGCTGAAGTTCAGCGCAGCGTTGAAAATGCTGGGGGTGTTCACCGAAACCGGCAGGCCCAGGACGCCCACAGAAAAGGCGACGGTATCAGCCCCGCCTTTGTTCAGTTGATGGCAATTGGCACAAGACAGCGTGCTGTTGGCGGATAGCCGTGGTTCGTTGAACAGCTGGCGCCCCAGTTCGACCTGTAATGGATTGAGCTGCGGTACGGCCGGTAACGGTTTGATCGGTTCGTTGAGCATCCCGGCCTGGGCGTTCAGGCCGAGCCCAGACAGCAGCATCAGAATCAGGCAGAGCAGGGACGGCGATATCATGTGATTCCTTGGTTGAACGCACGCCTGCCGTTGGGCACCGTTCACAGAGGGGCAGAGGAAGCGGTCTTCACCGATTTCAGGTATTGCACGAAGGCATCCGGTTCCACCGGTTTGCTGAAGTAATAACCCTGCACTTCCTCACATTGGCGGGCCTTGAGAAATTCCAGTTGTTCGAGCGTTTCCACACCTTCGGCAATGATGGTCAGGTTGAGGCTGCGGCCCAGGCTGATAATCGCGCTGACCAGCGCCGCGTCATTGCTGTCGCTGCTCAAGCCACGGATGAATGACTGATCGATTTTCAACACATCGATCGGGAAGCGACGCAGGTAACTGAGGCTGGAGTAGCCGGTGCCGAAATCGTCGATGGCCAGGCGAACCCCTAACGCTTTGATCCGGTTCAACGTATTGACCGTGGCTTCGACGTTTTGCATCAGTACGCCTTCGGTAATCTCCAGCTCCAGGCAGGTCGGGTCCATACCGGTTTGCTGGAGGATCTGCTCGATACTTTCAACGAAGTCGCGTTGGCGAAAGTCGATCGCCGAGATGTTTACCGACATGCAGATCTTTGGCAGACCGGCCTTACGCCAGGCACACGTTTGTCGACAGGCCTGGACCAACACCCACCGGCTGAGGGGGACGATCAGGCCGCTGTCTTCGGCAACCCCGATAAAATCCGAAGGGTAGATATAACCCTGCCCCGGTTTCTGCCAGCGGATCAGCGCCTCGGCACCCACCACCTGGCCACTGCTGAGGCCCAGTTTCGGCTGGTAATGCAGGACAAATTCGTTGCGTTCCAGCGCCAGCCTAATGCCGGTTTCGATGCTTTGCTGGTCCCGGGCACGCTGGTTCATTTCTTCGATGAAGAAGCTGAAATCGTTCGGGCCGCTTTCCTTGACGTTGCGCATTGCGGTTTCGGCTTTCTTGATCAGATCGATGGCGTCCACACCATCGTCCGGGTAAATGCTGATGCCCAGGCAAGCAGTGACGCTTAAATCGTGGCCGGCAATGTGCTGCGGACGGCGGATGGACTTGAGCAGCTTTTCGGCAATGCCTTTGGTTTGTTGCGGATGGCGGATGTCAGAGAGGATCAGCACAAACTCGTCCGAGCCGTAACGAAACACCGAATCGGACCCGCGCACGGTCGCCACCAGGTTTTGCCCGACCCGTTTCAGCATTTCATCACCGGCCGGATGACCGAGGGCATTGTTGATGCGCTTGAAACGGTCGAGCCCGAGAAACATCACCGCCAGTTGCTTGTCATGCCGACGCGACAGTGCCAGCGATTGATTCAGGCGGTCGCCAAGCAAGGTGCTGTTGGGCAACTCGGTGAGAACATCGAACTGCAGCAGATGGGAGACCTTGAGCAGCTCGTGAACCCGAGCCTCGATGGTCTGCTCCAGGCTGAGCATCTTGCTGGCCGCGTCCTGAGCCATCTGCCATTTCCAAGTGAGGGCGCTGGCCATCTGGCGGATTTCCAGGCTGTCGAAGGGCTTTTTCAACACCAGCAACTGGTCGCCGAACTCCAGTCGATCGGCCATGGCTTCCCAGCTGTAGTCGGAATACGCCGTGCACAACGCAATTTGCAGGTGCGGATCGACTTTCCACAGCTGTTCGATCGTCTCCAGACCGTCCCAGCCCGGCGGCATGCGCATGTCGGTAAACACCAGCGAATAGGGGCGGCCCTCTGCCAGCGCACGTTTTACCAGCTGCAGGGCTTCTTGGCCCTGATAGGCGGAATCCAGTTCAAAGGTCGGCCGTTGTGGCTGCAAGGTGCCGAACAAAGCTGCTTCGGTGTCTGCCAGAGATTGCTCGCCGTCCGGTACAGGGCCGAGGATTTTGCGAAAATCCTGATGGATGGAGGGCGCGTCGTCGACGATCAGGATGCGCCGATTGGCCCGGGCCAGCGGCCTGCTCATCAACATCTGCCTGCAATGGCAGGGAGTGGGTGTGAAACATTCATACGGGGCATCCTTTCCCTGATCACCTGGCGAAGGGGAGATTGTGGATCCGAGTCAATGGAGCATAGTCGCCCGGCTTCGACTTCGCGTAGCTGACTGAGACGAATCATTTCCGCAGCCTGGAATCTCCTTTCCGTTGCCCCGGTGATGTCACGCTGGCGCCATTGACACAAACCTCATCCTGCCGTTTGATCGAGGTTCGCCAAGCGCGACCATCTACCCATTCATGTCAAAGGGACTCGCCATGATTCCGCTTCAAGATCTGCTGATCTTCGCCGCCGCCGCACTGATCATGGTGCTCACGCCGGGGCCGAACATGATCTATCTGATCTCCCGTTCGATCTGTCAGGGCCGCAGGGCCGGGGTGACCTCGCTGCTGGGCGTGGTCGCGGGTTTTTTTGTGCACATGTTCACGGCAGCCGCCGGTTTGACCGCAGTGTTTCTGGCGGTACCGATGGCCTACGAAGTCCTCAAGTGGGCCGGTGCCTTGTACTTGTTGTGGCTGGCGTGGCAGGCGGTCAGACCGGGCGCCCGTTCGCCGTTTGAAGCCCGGCAATTGCCACCGGACTCCTCGCGAAAACTGATCACCATGGGTTTTCTCACCAGTGCGTTAAACCCGAAGATCGCGGTTTTTTATCTCTCGGTGTTTCCGCAGTTCATCACGCCGGAGCATGGCTCGTTGTTCGCCCAAAGCATTGTGCTGGGGCTGACCCAGATCAGCGTCAGTTTCAGCGTCAACCTGCTGATCGCGCTGTTTGCGGCAGGTATTGCCTCATGGTTCGTCAGTAACCCGACGTGGCTGGCGGTGCAGCGCTATTTGATGGGGTTCGTGCTGGCGGCGCTGGCGGTGCGGCTGATGCTCGAGCAACGCAGGACGGCATGACGATGTGGATCGAGCGATTGGATGTCAGCCATGCGCTGGATTATCGGGCGCTGATGCTCGAAGCCTATGACCTGCATCCCCAGGCGTTTACTTCCAGTGTCCGCGAGCGCGCGGTGACGCCGCTAAGTTGGTGGGAATCGCGCCTCACCGGCAAGCTGGATGTGGTGCTCGGTGCATTCGACGAGGCGGGCCTGGCCGGCATCGTCGGCCTTGCGTTCGAACCTCGAGAAAAAGCCTGGCACAAGGTGACCCTGTTCGGCATGTACGTGTCGGCTAGAGCCCGTCAACGTGGGCTGGGTGCTCAACTGGTGCAGGCAGCATTGGTTGAAGCGAAAAACCATCCCAAGCTGAGGCTGATCCAGTTGACCGTCACGGCCGGCAACGACGCAGCGTTCAAGCTGTACCAGCGCTGCGGTTTTGTTCAGTTCGGACTGGAGCCGATGGCTGTGCGGGTGGGCGAGGATTATTTCGACAAGATCCACATGTGGCGCGAGCTCTGAAACTTCCCCGGTGATCGTTTCGCCAAGTCTCCTCGCCACAGGGAGCGTGGCGTGATCAACGAACTGCACTGACCCCGTCGAGCGTCGAGAACGAGGTGTCCTTCGCTGTCAGCAAAAAATCACGCATGTACGGCGCATCCAGCATGTCCGCGCGAATCCCCGCATACAGCGTCGCAAACAGACCTTTCTCACCCAACCGCTTGGCTTTCACGTAACCCCGTGAGCTGTATTCATGCAGCGCCCAATGCGGCATGCCGCACACGCCGCGTCCGCTGGCGACCAGTTGCATCATCATCACCGTCAGTTCCGAGGTGCGCACCTGCGCCGGTTCGATATCGGCCGGCTCAAGGAAACGAGTGAAGATATCCAGCCGATCGCGCTCCACCGGGTAGGTGATCAGGGTTTCGCTGAGCAGGTCCTCCGGGACGATATAAGCCTTGCTCGCCAAGCGGTGCTGATTGGCCACCGCGAGCATCGCTTCATAGGTGAACAGCGGCACATAAGTGATGCCCGCCAGCTCCAGAGGATCGGACGTCACCACCAAATCCAGATCGCCGCGGGCCAGGGCTGGCAGCGGTGCGAAAGCAAAACCTGACGCCAGGTCAAGTTCGACTTCCGGCCAGGCATCGCGGAACTGGTCGATGGTCGGCATCAACCACTGAAAACAGCTGTGGCATTCGATCGCCATGTGTAGACGCCCTGCGGTGCCGCCCGCCAGCCGCGCAATGTCGCGCTCGGCGCCGCGCAGCAACGGCAGCGTCGCGTCGGCCAGTTGCAGCAGGCGCAAACCGGCGCTGGTGAACCGCACCGGTTTGGTCTTGCGCACGAACAAGGGCATGCCCATGCGCTCTTCAAGTTCCTTGAACTGGTGCGACAGTGCCGATTGTGTCAGGTGCAGGCGATCAGCCGCATCGACCAGGCTGTCGGCTTCGCGCAAGGCATGCAGGGTTTTCAGGTGACGGATTTCAAGCACCGGCGGCTCCATGAGGAAAATTTGTGATCAACACGAAAAGGTTGAGTTTGTCTCATGTTGCTTTAGCTGTCGACAATGGCGCCATGGTTTACTGCATCTTTTATGGAGCGCAATTTCATTATGGTCTTGGCACACACACTTGGTTTCCACCATCAGGTTCCGGACTTCAGCGCTGAACAGTCGTTCAAACCGAGCTGGGAGCAGCTGTTCGATGAAGTCTGTGAAGCCCGGGCACTCGGTCAGGTCAAACCGGTGATCATCGGCCCGCTAACTTACCTTTGGCAGGGCAAGGTCAACCCCGGTGGCAAGGGCGATGGCAAGGACTTCGACAAGCTCGACCTGCTGGAGCGGTTGCTGCCGGCTTACAACGAAATTCTTGTGCGCCTTGCCGGGCAAGGTGTGGAATGGGTCCAGATCGACGAACCGATTCTGACCCTCGACTTGCCGCAGGCCTGGAAGAACGCGTTCGAGCGTGCTTATCACATCCTTCAATACTCGCCGTTGAAAAAACTGGTGGCCACTCACTTAAGTGGTCTGGGAGGCAACCTCGGCCTGGCAGTCAGCCTACCTGTGCAAGGCTTGCACATCGACGCAGTGCGCGCGCCGGATCAACTTGGTCAGGTGCTGGATCGCCTGCCGACTTACAAAATTCTGTCGGTGGGCCTGGTCAGCGCTGCCAACGCCTGGCGCTGCGAACTGGAGCAGGCGCTGGCGCAACTGCAACCGGCGCAGGAACGCTTCGGCGACAACCTGTGGGTCAGCAGTTCCTGTTCGCTGCTGCACAGCCGGCAGACCTCTTTCGCGAACACAATTTCGACCCGGAACTGATCAGGCGGCGCGGCAGTTGCCTAGCCAGCCGCAATACGACCGCTCAGCACTCTTCATCAAACTGTCACGTAACTGTGGCAGCGCGCTTGAACAAAATTCATCAGACTCGCGCTCTACTGGGGTTCTGTGTTTCGGTGTTTTTTCATGCGTGCTTTGTTTTTATCAAGGGCCATATTTTTGGCCGCGTTATTTTTCGGCTTGCCGTCCTTTGCGGCTTCGCGATGTGATGTCGATGTTCCCACCGAGCGGGTCGATCTGGCGCAGGTCAGCCTGGCGTACCAGAGCATCGGCCGTGCGTCGGACCCGGCGCTATTGCTGGTGATGGGCCTGGGCGGGCAGTTGATTCACTGGCCGGACGAGGTGGTGGTCGCCCTCTGTCAGCAAGGCTTTCGGGTGATTCGTTACGACAATCGCGATGTCGGCCTGTCCACTTGGCGGACCTCACCGGTGGACGCCAACCTGACCTTCGAAGTGCTGCGCTACAAACTCGGCTTGCCCGTCGCGGCGCCTTACACGCTGACCGATATGGCCGGTGATGCCTTCGGTTTGATGGACGCGCTGCACGTCGAGCAGTTTCACGTGCTGGGCGCAAGCATGGGCGGCATGATCGCCCAGCACATGGCCGCCATGGCGCCAGAACGGGTCGAGACCCTGACGCTGATCATGACCACCTCCGGTGCCGAAGGGCTGCCGGCGCCGACGGCGGCATTGGTGCAATTGCTCTCGCGCCGCAGTGCACCGAATCGCGAGGTGGCCCTTGAGCAACAGGCGGATTTGCTTGCGGCACTGGGCAGCCCGACGATCAGCGATGACCGACAGGCGTTGCTGGAGCAAGCGGCGCAATCCTATGACCGGGCATTCAACCCTGAGGGCGTAAAGCGCCAGATCATGGCGATTCTTGCGGAGCGGAGCAGGGTGGCGCTGCTCAATCAGTTACGCGTGCCGACCCTTGTCGTGCATGGCACGGCGGACCCTTTGTTACCGGTGATGCATGGCGTTCATCTGGCGGCGCACATCCGGGGCAGTCAGTTGAAATTGATCCCGGGGTTGGCCCATCGCTTTCAGGAGGCGTTCAAAGTGCCACTGCTCGCGGCTGTGTTGCCGTACTTGCAGGCGCACCGCGAAGACACGTCGCATTGGGCGCAAGTCGATCCCGCGCCGATTCCCAACCTGTTGTAGCGTCGCCCTCCACAGCTGATTGATTCAGCCGTGGATTCGCACCCAGACCGAGACCAGCGCCGTGGCCGCCATCAGCCACGCCACGGCCGCTATCGCCAACGAAGCCTCCAGGCGCATCCGGTCAACCATCACGTACAACGTCGCCAGGTAAATGAAATACGGAATGATCGACCACATGCCAAACACGATGGTGGCTTTGAGGTCCTCCAGCGAACGTCCCTTGCCGACAATGTAGTGAGCGATTAACGCAAACGTCGGAAACAACGGCACCAGCCCGGCAATGTAATAGTTTCTGGTTTTGGCCAGTGCGGCGAGGATCAATACCACCCCGGCGCCGAGGAGCGCTTTGAACATCAGGTCCATCAGTGGCTCAACCCGTATTTCTTCACTTTGTCGAATAGCGTGGTTTTGGCCATGCCCAGTTCCTGGCTGGCTTGAGTGAGGTTGCCGCCGCTGCGCTGCAAGGCATCGCTGAGCAGATTGCGCTCAAATGCTTCGACCGCTTCGGCAAACGCAAGGCCTTGATTGCTGCCGCTCGGACCAGTCTTCTTGAAGGCTGGCAGGCCGAGGGCGAAGCGTTCGGCGACGTTGCGCAGTTCGCGCACGTTGCCCGGCCAGTCGTGGCTCATCAGGTTCGACAGGGTCTGGTTGTCCAGCTCCGGCACTGCACGGTCGAAACGCAGCGATGACTGCTGCAGGAAATGTTCGAACAGTTGCAGGATGTCTTCGCGACGTTCACGCAACGGCGGCAGTTCGAGGGTTACCACGTTGAGGCGGTAATACAGGTCACTGCGAAATTCGCCGGCCTTGCTCGATTCATCCAGGTCGGATTTGGTCGCGGCGATTACCCGGCAATCCACGGCGACGCTCTGGTTCGAGCCGAGGCGTTCGAGGGTGCGTTCCTGCAGGACCCGCAGCAATTTGATCTGCAGCGGCAGCGGCATGCTTTCCACTTCATCAAGAAACAGCGTGCCACCGTCAGCGTGTTCGATCTTGCCGATCCGCCGTTTGCCCGCGCCGGTGAAGGCATTGGCCTCGTGCCCGAAAATTTCACTTTCGAAGAGATTCTCTGGCAAACCGCCGCAGTTGAGGGCGACAAACTGTTTGGTGTGGCGCCGACTGAAATCGTGCAGACAACGCGCGACCAGCTCTTTACCAGTGCCGGTCTCGCCTTCGATCAGCACATTGGCCGAGGTGTCGGCGACGTTGGCGATCAGTTCGCGCAGGTTTTGCATGGCCGGCGAGCGGCCAATGATTCGCCCTTCGAGGGAGTCGCGCTCGGCCAGTTGTCGCCGCAGCGACGAGACTTCCCGCGCCAGGCTGCGTTGCTCCAGCGCGCGGCGGGCGACGTCGACCAGGCGTTCCGGGGAGAACGGTTTTTCCATGAAATCGTAGGCGCCTTTTTGCATGGCTCCAACGGCCATGGAAATGTCACCGTGGCCGGTGATCAGCACCACCGGCAGACTGCGGTCGCGGGCCTTGAGACGGGTCAGCAGTTCCAGGCCATCAATGCCCGGCAGGCGAATGTCGCTGATGACGATGCCGGCAAAGTTATCCCCAACGCGTTCGAGCGCTTCTTCGGCACTGCCGACGCCCACGCAGGGAATGTCTTCGAGGGTCAAGGCCTGCTGGCAACCGAGCAGCACATGGGGATCGTCTTCGACGATCAATACACTTAGGTCTTTGTTCATATTGGCTCGGCGGGAGAAAGGCTTACCAACGGTAAACTGAGAACGAAGGTGGTACCGCCGCTGGACGGATGCTCGACACCCAGATGTCCACCCG
The DNA here is from genome assembly GCF_054898145.1 of Pseudomonas sp. TMB3-21. Taxonomy (NCBI): domain Bacteria; kingdom Pseudomonadati; phylum Pseudomonadota; class Gammaproteobacteria; order Pseudomonadales; family Pseudomonadaceae; genus Pseudomonas; species Pseudomonas sp. TMB3-21. The sequence goes on from NZ_CM142718.1 coordinate 2,792,202, forward strand.
TGGCAGCGGCGAGGCTGGCGGAAAGTGTCAGGCCGAGGCCCAGACCCTGTTCGCCGGGTTTTGTCGTGAAAAACGGTTCGAACAAATGCTTGCGCGCTTCGGCATCAATGCCATGGCCGTTGTCGCGCACGCGCAGGCGATATTTGTCATCGAGTGTTTCGCCTTCCAGCCATAACGCCGGCGACGGCTGCGCCTGCATGGCATCCAGCGCGTTTCCAATCAGGTTGACCAGAATCTGTTCCAGCCGGGTCTGGTCGATCTGCACCTGGACGTCGGCGAAATCGCGAAGCACTTGCAAGTTCGCGCTTTCAATACGGCTGCCCAGCAATTGCAATGCCGCCTCAACGGCTTTAGCGAGGCTCGCCTGACCTTTGTCATCGCCGCGACGGGCGAAGGAGCGCAGGCTGGCGGTAATCCGGCCCATGCGGTCGATCAATTCGTTGATGGTTTTAAGGTTGGTACTGGCGACGTCCAGCTGACCGCGCTCGAGAAAACGCACGGTGTTGCCGGACAACGTCCGCAGCGCGGCGAGCGGCTGGTTCAGTTCATGCGCGATGCTGGTGGACATTTGACCGATGGCCGCCAGTTTACCGGCCTGCACCAGTTCATCCTGAGCGCGGCGCAAGGTCTCTTCAGCCTGCCGCCGCTCGCGGATCTGGCTCTTGAGCCGATCGTTGCTGGCGCGCAGATCGGTGGTGCGTTCGGTAATCCGACGCTCCAGTTGATTGTTGGCTTCCTGCAAGGCTTCCCGCGCGGCGAGGCGGGTGGCGATGACCTTGCGGCGTTCATTCCAGGCGATCAGCAGGAAGGCCACCAAGGCAAACGCGACCGCCACCAGAATGCCCTGATTGATCGCCTCACGGCGCAAATCCTGCAACGGCGTGAGCAGAGTGAAATTCCATGGGGTGTCGCTCAGCGGGCGGGTTTGCGAGAGGTAGCTGATGTCTTCCGCCTCGGATTCCACCTCACTGTTGGCGGGGAAGGTCAGTTTCTCCACCCCTTCGGCAAGTTTCTCCCGGGCCAGCGGCTGCAATTCGTTCAGTGGAAACCAGTAGTACTGCAGGCTTCGCGCCAGTTTTTCCTTGGTTTCTTCGCTCAGCGGTATGACTGACTTGAGGCGTCGCGCCGGATCGCTGGAGAGAATGATGATGCCGTTTTCGTCACTGACGAAGGCTTCCAGGCGCGCTCGCTGCCAGCGTTCTTCCATGGCTTCGAGGCGCACTTTGACCACGGCCACGCCGATGATTTTGCCTTGTTCCTCGAGGCCGTGGGCCAGGTAGTAACCCGGCTCGCCATTGGTGCTGCCGATGCCATAGAAGCGTCCCGGCTGACCGCGCACGGCGTCCTGAAAATAAGCGCGAAAGGACAGGTCTTCTCCAAGGTAGCTGTCGAAGTCACGCCAGTTGCTGCTGGCCATGACACGACCGGTGGTGTCCATCACGTAGATGGCCCGGCTCCGGCTGCGTCGATTGAGGCCTTCGAGGTATTCATTCACCGTTTGCCGGTTCGCCGCAGAAGGCTCGGCCAACAAGTCGGAAACACTGGATTCGAGTTCCAGCAGGCTGGGCAGGTAAGTGTATTTGCTGATTTCGCTTTCCACGGCGCGGGCGTGCAGTTCGAGCTGTCGCTGGCCGTTTTCGCTGAGGCTGCGAATTCCATAATGTTCGCTGACCCAATAGCCGACATAGCCCAATCCGATCATCAGGGCGATGACCAGCGGCGGCAGGAACAAATGACGGATCAGACGGGGTTTCACGGCGAGTGATGGCGGCGCGGCGCGATAAAGAGTGGGGTCGCATTTCATCACAGATGCCTTGGGTCAACCACAACACTTACTTGGAGCACAACCAGCGGTCCTTGTGGGAGCTGGCCTGTGGCGAGGGGGCTTGCCCCCGTTGGGTGGCGAAGCCGCCCCAAAATTGCAGCAACAGTACAATTTTACGACTGCTGCGCAGCCGAACGGGGGCAAGCCCCCTCGCCACAGAGCCCACTCCCGCATTTGGGGAGCGGTGCCTTTCTTAGTGCTGCAGAATTTTCTCGAGGAAATGCTGCGCACGTTCGGAGCGGGCGCTGATGTCGCCGAAGAATTCCTCTTTCTGGCAGTCTTCGATGATCTTGCCCTGGTCCATGAAAATCACCCGGTCGGCGACTTTGCGAGCGAAGCCCATTTCGTGGGTCACGCACATCATGGTCATGCCTTCGTGGGCCAGTTGCACCATCACGTCGAGCACTTCGTTGACCATTTCCGGATCGAGCGCCGAAGTCGGTTCGTCGAACAGCATGACGATCGGGTCCATCGCCAGCGCACGGGCAATGGCCACACGCTGTTGCTGACCACCGGAGAGCTGACCCGGATGCTTGTGGGCGTGAGCGGAGAGGCCGACGCGTTCGAGCAATTGCATGCCTTTCTTGGTCGCTTCTTCCTTGCTGCGGCCCAGCACCTTGATCTGCGCGATGGTCAGGTTTTCGGTGATGGTCAGGTGCGGGAACAGCTCGAAGTGCTGGAACACCATGCCCACCCGGGAGCGCAGTTTCGGCAGATCGGTCTTCGGGTCGGCGATGGATGTGCCATCAACCACCACGTCGCCTTTCTGGAACGGTTCCAGAGCGTTGACGCATTTGATCAGGGTGGATTTGCCGGAACCCGAAGGCCCGCACACCACAATCACCTCGCCTTTTTTGACCTCGGTGCTGCAATCAGTCAGTACCTGGAAGTCCCCATACCACTTGTTGACGTTCTTGATAGAGATCATACGGCGAACCTTTTTTGCAGACGCTTGACCAGCTGCGAGGCGGCAAAGCTGATGATGAAGTACACGAGACCTGCGAAGATCAGGAACTCATTGGAGCGGCCGATGATGTCGCCACTGGCCCGCGAAGCATTGAGGAAGTCCACCAGGCCGACCGCGTATACCAGCGAGGTGTCCTGAAACAGGATGATGCTCTGCTGCAGCAACAGTGGGGTCATCTTGCGGAATGCCTGCGGCAGAATGATCAGACGCATCACCTGGCTGTAATTCATCCCCAGCGCCTGGGCTGCACCCATCTGGCCTTTGGGAATGGATTGCACACCGGCGCGGACGATTTCGCAGAAGTACGCGGCTTCGAACATCATGAACGCCACGATGCACGAAGCGAACGCGCCGATCGGGGTGTCTTCGCCGGTGATCCAGCGCAGCACGAACGGCACCGCCAGGTAGAACCAGGTGATCACCAGCAGCAGCGGAATCGAGCGGAAATAGTTGACGTAGGCGCCCGCGATGTTCGACAGCAGCTTGCTGTGGGACAGACGCATCAGGGCCAGGATCGTACCGAGGATGATCCCGCCGACCACGCCCAACACCATCAGTTGAAGGGTCATGACCATGCCGTTCCACAAACCCGGCAGGGAAGGGATGATGCCCGAGAAGTCGAATTCCATCATTTACCCCCTACGGAGATCAGGCCCGGTACGGCGACTTTCTTCTCGACCATGCGCATTAGCAACATCAGGCTCATGTTCAGGGTGAAGTAGATCAGGGTCGCCAGGGTAAAGGCTTCAAAGAGGTTGGCGGAGAACTCGGCAGTCTGTTTGGTCTGCGCGAGCAGTTCCATCAGGCCGATCAGCGACGCAACCGAAGAGTTCTTGAACACGTTCAGAAATTCAGAGGTAAGCGGCGGAATAATGATCCGGTAAGCCTGGGGCAGCAGCACGTTCGAGTAGATCTGTGGCAGTTTGAAACCCATCGCGCGAGCGGCGAATTCCTGACCACGAGGCAGCGCCTGGATCCCCGTTCGCACTTGCTCGCAGACGCGGGCAGCGGTGAACAGACCGAGGCAGACGACCACGCTCAGGTAAGCGGATGTGGTCGGATTGAGGTCTTGCTTGTACCAGTCCTGCAGGTTTTGCGGCAGCAGGTCGGGTACCAGGAAGTACCAGACAAACAGTTGAACCAGCAAGGGTACGTTACGAAACAGTTCGACGTAGCAGGTTGCGATGCCTGCCACGAAGCGGTTAGGCACAGTGCGCATGACGCCCAGAATCGAGCCCAGCAGGAGGGCAATGATCCAGGCCACAATGGCGATGGCAATGGTCCAGCCCAAACCGGAAATGTACCAGTCGAGATACGTCTCGCTGCCCACGCCGGTGGACCTGAAGAACACGCTCCAGTCCCAGTTGTAATTCATCAGGGGTCTCCCCTCGGATACGATCGATGTACAAGTGCCCGCCTGGGGAATTCCGTTCCCGTCCGACCTTATGGTCAGACACACACGAGCGGCTCGACAGCGACCGGTTCGAGTGTTTCCAAAAATACCAGCAGGGAGTGACAAACCCCTGAAAGGGCAGCTGCCCTCTCAGGAGACAAGATTAGTCAGTAATCAGGATTTCTTGTCGTCAGCCGCTTTGTCGGTCGGATTGGCGATCAGGGCCTTGAGCTCGTCGCTCATCGGGAAGTTCAGGTTCAAGTTTTTTGGCGGGATCGGTTGCATGAACCATTTTTCGTAGATCTTGTTGATGTCGCCAGACTTGTAGGTGGCAACGATCGCGTCATCTACAGCTTTCTTGAACGGTGCGTCACCCTTGCGGACCATGCAGCCATAGATTTCGTATGACTGCGGATCGCCGGTCACTTCCCAGTCAGCGGCCTTCTTCGCCTTGGCCGCTTCGCCTGCCAGCAGTGCGTCGTCCATCATGAACGCGACGGCACGGCCCGATTCCAGCATCTGGAAGGACTCGCCGTGGTCTTTGGCAGAAATGACGTTCATGCCCATCTGCTTGTCAGCGTTCATCGACTTGAGGATGCGCTCGGAGGTAGTGCCCGCCGTGGTCACGACGTTCTTGCCTTTCAAGTCAGCGAAGTTTTTGTACTGGGAGTCTTTCTTCGACAGCAGGCGGGTGCCGATTTCGAAGATGCCAACGGAGAAGTCGACTTGTTGCTGACGTTCGACGTTGTTGGTGGTGGAGCCGCACTCAAGGTCCACGGTGCCGTTCTGCACCAGCGGGATGCGGGTCTGCGAAGTCACCAGGTTGTATTTGACCTGCAGATTAGGGATGTCCAGGTCTTTCTTGATGGCTTCGACAATTTTCAGCTGAATATCGTGGGAGTAGCCAACCGGCTTGCCGGAAGCGTCCGCGATGTAGGAAAAAGGAATGGAGGCGTCACGGTGCCCGAGGGTGATAGTGCCGGACTCTTTGATCTTCTTCAGTGTGCCGGTGAGTTCGGCAGCGAAAACTGGAGTGGTAATCAGAGCGGCAGCAATGGCTGCGCCCAGGATATGGGGAACGATGCGCATCAAATTTTCCTCGACATTGTTTTTTTTATGGAGCCAGTTCATCGGCCCTTTTGTGCTTCGATTGTCTGCCGGCTCCCGGGAGGATGCACGACAGGCCTTCGCTAAAGAGTGTAGAGCATGACTCGTGCCAGGCCAGGCTGAACACGTCAAGGGATTGATTTTTATGGAAATTAAATATTTAAGATAGGTTTGTGGAAGCCAGCTAATCCGGTTAACCGAATCGACCGATGAGTCGCGTTCGGAAAACCGAATGAGCGGGTGACTTGAATTGGGCAAAAATGGCGACAAATGCAAAAAGCCCCTGATGGGTAAGATTCAGGGGCTTTGCTGTAACCGACTTAAGCGATCAGGCCGCTTCGATCTTGCTGCGGTTCTGTTCAACCTTGCCCAGATAATCCGCGAGTTTCTGCTGTTCTTCCGGGGTGGTGAACAAGCCGAGCTTGCTGCGGCGCCACAGAATGTCATGGGCGGTGGTTGCCCACTCTTCACTGCACAGATAATCCACTTCGCGGGTATAGAGACCGCCGCCGATGTGTTCGCCCAGATCGTTCAGATCCTGCACGCCTTCGAGCATCCGCCAGGTGCGGCTGCCATAGGTGGTGGCCCAGCGCCGCGAGATTTCGCTCGGTATCCAGTCAAACTGGTCACGAATACGCAAGCTCAGTGCCTGCGGCGTGGTCATGTCTTCACCGCCAGGCAGCGTCGCGCTCGCCGTCCAGCTTGGCTGGATGTGCTTGAAGTAAGGAGCCAGTTGCGCAAGCGCCGATTCGGCAAGTTTACGGTAAGTGGTGAGCTTGCCACCGAACACCGACAGCAGCGGCGCCTCTTCGCCGGCGCCCGAGAGTGCCAGGGTGTAATCGCGAGTGACGGCTGAAGGGTTATCGGATTCGTCATTGCACAGCGGACGAACGCCGGAGTAGCTGTGCAGGATATCGTCGCGGCTGACCTGCTTTTTGAAGTGGGCGTTGACCACTTTCAGCAGGTAATCGGTTTCACCTTCGGTAATTGCCACTTTCGCCGGGTCGCCGGTGTACTCGCGATCCGTGGTGCCGATCAGTGTGAAGTGGTTCAAGTATGGAATGGTGAAAACGATGCGCTGATCTTCGTTTTGCAGGATATGCGCGTGTTCACCTTCGTAAAGTTTCGGCACGATCAGGTGGCTGCCCTGAATCAGACGAATGCCATACGGCGATTCCATCTTCAGGTCGTCCCGAATGAACTTGGCAACCCAAGGGCCCGCCGCATTCACCAACGCTTTGGCACGAATCGAAAACAGGCTGCCATCGGCGCGTTCCAGGTGCAGGTGCCACAAACCCTTGGTGCGACGAGCGCTGACGCAGCGGGTCTGGGTGTGAACGTGCGCGCCTTTTTCGCGGGCGGCCATGGCGTTGAGCACCACCAGACGCGCGTCATCGACCCAGCAATCGGAGTATTCAAAGCCCTTGGTGATTTCGCTTTTCAGCGCGCTGTCCGCACCGAACTTCAGGCTTTTCGAACCTTGCAGTTGCTCGCGTTTGCCGAGGTTGTCGTACATGAACAGGCCGGCGCGAATCATCCAGGCCGGACGCAGATGCGGACGATGCGGCAACACGAAGCGCATTTGCTTGACGATGTGCGGCGCCTTCTTCAGCAGCACTTCCCGCTCAGCCAGCGCCTCGCGCACCAAACGGAATTCGTAATGTTCGAGATAGCGCAGGCCACCGTGGATCAGCTTGCTGCTGGCCGACGAAGTGTGGCTGGCCAGATCGTCCTTCTCGCAAAGGAACACCGAGAGGCCGCGGCCGGCTGCATCTGCTGCGATTCCCCCGCCATTAATCCCGCCACCAATCACGGCGACGTCGTAGACCTCTGCGAGAGGGGGCGTAGGCAAGGTAGAAGTTGGCATCGGCTGGCCTCGGGCTTTATCAGTTTTATGTTTGGAATTCGAACATTAATGTTCATTTGCGAAAATGGTAGCCCATAAAGACGCGCACAGCCAGCTTACTTCGATTGAAAATACTGATCGAAGAGCGCTTAAAGGAAAATTTCCGAACATTTATATGCGTAGGAGCGATATATCGAGGTTGCCGGATAGATCGCCATCGCGAGCAGGCTCACTCCCACAGGTCCAGCGCAATCCTTGTGGGAGTGAGCCTGCTCGCGATGGCGTCGGTGCAGACGAAGACAATAGGGCAGTAAGTTAAACCACTTCCAGACGAATCTTGTGCTGCGTCAGCAACTGCGCCAGCGCCGGGGAGGGCGGCTGATCGGTTACCAGGCAATCGATCAGACTGATCGGCCCCAGGCGGATCATGGCATTGCGTCCGAATTTGCTCGAATCCGCCGCCAGAATTACTTGCCGCGCGTTGGCAATGATCGCCTGCGAGACACGAACTTCCTGATAATCAAAATCCAGCAGGCTGCCGTCTTCATCAATGCCGCTGATGCCGACAAGGGCGAAATCGACCTTGAACTGATTGATGAAGTCGACACTCGCCTGACCAACCACACCACCGTCGCGTCGCACATTGCCACCGGTCAGCAGTACGTCGAAATCGTCCTTGGCACTGAGCATCGAGGCCACGTGCAGGTTATTAGTGATGATCTTCAGATGATTGTGATTGAGCAACGCCCGGGCAATCGATTCGGTGGTAGTGCCGATATTGATGAACAGCGAGGCGTGATCGGGGATCTGTGAGGCGATGGCTTCACCGATACGCTGTTTCTCATCACGCATCTGATCGGCACGCATTGCATAAGCGGTGTTTTCGACACTGGAATCGTAGGCCGCGCCGCCGTGATAGCGGCGCAACAGATTGGCTTCCGCGAGCTGATTGATGTCGCGGCGGATGGTTTGCGGTGTAACAACGAACAGCGTAGCCATTTCCTCAATGCTGACATAGCCGCGTTCGCGGACCAGTTCGAGGATTTGCTGCTGACGGGGAGGCAGATTCATGGGGCGTCCTTTGGGCTGCCGTGCAAAATTTGCCCATGATGACGCAGGAATCTGCTCCCGACCAGTTACAACCTTTTACGATCCCGGTTTGTGGCTTATTCAGCGTCTTCACGTGCCCAGTCGCGGGTACGGCTGACTGCTTTTTTCCAGCCTTTATAAAGCTTTTCCTTTTCGCCTTCGTCCAGCGTCGGTTCGAATTCGCGCTCGATTACCGCTTTGTTGCGCAGTTCATCCAGGCTGCCCCAGAAACCGCACGCCAGACCTGCCAGGTACGCCGCGCCAAGGGCTGTGGTTTCGCGCATTTTCGGCCGCTCGACTTGAGTGCCGAGGATGTCCGCCTGGAATTGCATCAGGAAGTTGTTCGCCACAGCGCCGCCGTCAACGCGCAGCGCCTTCAGACGTTCGCCGGAATCCTGTTGCATGGCGTCAAGTACGTCGCGGGTCTGGTAGGCAATCGACTCCAGCGCGGCACGAATGATGTGATCCACGCGCACGCCGCGAGTCAGGCCGAACAGCGCGCCACGGGCATAGGGGTCCCAATACGGAGCGCCCAGACCGGTGAAGGCCGGCACCAGGTACACGCCATTGCTGTCCTTGACCTTGCTGGCGAAGTATTCGGTGTCATGGGCATCGGCGATGATTTTCAGCTCATCGCGCAGCCATTGAACGGTCGAGCCGCCATTGAACACAGCGCCTTCCAGCGCGTAAGCCACTTCGCCGCGTGGGCCGCAAGCGATGGTGGTGAGCATGCCGTGGTTGGACTTCACGGCTTTGTCGCCCGTGTTCATCAACAGGAAGCAGCCGGTGCCGTAGGTGTTTTTCGCCTGACCCGGCTCGACACACATCTGACCGAACAGAGCCGCCTGTTGGTCGCCAGCAATACCGCCGATAGCGATGCCGCTTTTAGTGTGGCCGTAGATTTCCGACGAGGATTTAACTTCCGGCAACATCTCGCGCGGAATATCCAGCACCTCCAGCATCTTCGCGTCCCACTCCAGCGAATGAATGTTGAAGAGCATGGTGCGCGAGGCGTTGGTGTAATCGGTGACGTGTACTTTGCCGCCGGTAAATTTCCAGATCAGCCAGCTGTCGACGGTGCCGAACAGCAGTTCGCCGTTGCGCGCGCGTTCGCGACTGCCCTCGACGTTGTCGAGGATCCACTTGAGCTTGGTGCCGGAGAAGTACGGGTCGGTGACCAGTCCGGTGGTTTCACTGATGTATTGCTCGTGACCATCGCGTTTGAGCTGCTGGCAGATTTCGGTGCTGCGGCGGCACTGCCAGACGATGGCGTTGTAGATCGGGCGACCGGTGGTTTTGTCCCAGACGACGGTGGTTTCGCGCTGGTTAGTGATGCCGATGGCAGCAACCTGATCGTGATGCAAGCCGGCCTGCGCCAACGCTTCGACCATTACCGCGCTTTGCGTGGCGAAGATTTCCATCGGGTCATGCTCGACCCAACCCGCCTGTGGGTAATGCTGAACGAATTCGCGCTGTGCGGTGCAGACCACGTTCGCATCTCGATCGAAAATGATCGCGCGCGAGCTGGTCGTGCCCTGATCAAGGGCAATGATGTAGTTCTTATTCTGAATGTCGGTCATGTCGATTGCCTTGCACGAAATAAAGGAGAGGTCGGGCGCGGGATCACGAGGGCAGGATCACGCGCCTACGGTATCAAGAAGTTCTTGGTTTGCCGTCAATGGCCGGTGCTGCGTCCTTTGTAGCAGGTTCGGCGCTGGGCAAATGACGGGCTATCAGCCCGCGATACGCGGCAGCGCCAAGGCAGGCACCGACAATCGGTGCAAAAATCGGAATCAGGAAATACGGAATATCACGGCCGCCGGTGAAGGAAATTTCACCCCAGCCAGACAAGAAAGTCATGAGCTTGGGGCCGAAGTCGCGGGCCGGGTTCATCGCAAAACCGGTCAGTGGTCCCATCGAACTGCCAATCACAGCAATCAGCAAACCAATCAGTAGAGGCGCCATTGGGCCGTTAGGCAGGCCATTGTTGTCGTCAGTCAGGGACATGATCACGCCCATCAGGATGGCAGTGATGATCATCTCGACCAGGAAAGCCTGTGCAGTCGACAGAGCCGGGTTCGGGAACGTGGAGAAAACCGATGCCAGTTCGAGGCTGGCTTGAGTGCCGCGAACCATTTGGTGAGTTTGTTCGTAATCGAAGAATAGATTGCTGTACAGCGTGTAGACCAGCAATGCGCCGCAGAAGGCGCCGGCGATCTGCGCCAGGATATAAAAAGGCAGTTTGCGTTTTTCGAAATCGGCAAAAATGCACAAGGCGATGCTGACCGCTGGGTTGAGGTGAGCCCCTGAAACCCCGGCAGTCAGGTAGATCGCCATGCTGACGCCGACCCCCCAGATGATGCTGATTTCCCACAGACCGAAGCTCGCACCCGCGACCTTGAGCGCGGCAACGCAACCGGTACCAAAAAAGATCAGCAACGCAGTGCCCAGAAACTCGGCCATGCATTGGCTGGAGAGTGACGGTTGTCGTAAAGCAGTTGTCATGGAAAACCTCATTGTTTTTGTTGTCTGGCGCTTCTTTCGTTAAGGCCAAAGCGCGATTTTCACCGAGAGAGGATCCCCATCCTGTTCTCGGCCTGCTGCAATCTCAAAGCATTGGTACATTTGTACGGTATTCAGATTCGAAAAAATATAGACAAGAAACGCTACTGTCAAAGGTCGAAAGTGAACTGCCAGTCACATTGAAGCTATTAGTCACATGAATGATCGTTTTGTTTTACGGCTCGACCATTCACTGACGAACGGTCCACCAGCCCGGCAACTCTTTGAAATGCAGTCATTTCGAGCCTTTCGCTGAATGTTGGCCTAGAATTCAGCGCAGGATTTTTCACCTCCGATCAGTCTGGAGCTGTCATGACCCCCGCATTGGATTTGTTGAAAAAAGTTCGAGCCGAACATCGCGTGCACAGTTACGAACATGACCCGAAGGCGCCTTCATATGGTCTGGAGGCTGCGGAAAAACTGGGGCTGGATCCGGCTCAAGTGTTCAAGACGTTGCTGGCAGCCAGCGAGAAAGGCGAATTGCTGGTTGCCGTTGTGCCGGTCGTCGGAACCCTGGACTTGAAAGGCCTCGCGCATGCCGCCGGCGTCAAAAAGGTCGAAATGGCTGACCCCGCCGCAGCGCAACGCTCGACCGGTTATCTGCTCGGAGGCATCAGCCCGTTGGGGCAAAAGAAACGCCTGCGCACGTTCATCGACAATTCGGCTCAGCCCTTCGTCAGCATTTTTGTCAGTGCCGGGCGGCGCGGACTGGAAGTCGAACTGGCACCGGCGTTGCTGGCCGAACACACCCAGGCGAAGTTCGCCGACATTGGCCGCGCTTGATGTCCAGCTTAAGATGGCTGCATGCTGGGTGATCGAACACAAGGAGAGGTTTATGCAGCTCGAGTTTTATCAGGTCGACGCGTTCAGTGACCGACCGTTCAGTGGCAATCCGGCGATGGTTTACCGGCTCGACGCCTGGCTTGCCGATGAACTGATGCAGAAGATCGCCGCCGAGCACAATCTGGCGGAGACTGCGTTTGTCGTCAGGGAAGGTCTGATCTGGCATATCCGCTGGTTCACTCCAACCACAGAGGTGCCCTTGTGTGGTCATGCAACGCTGGCCAGCGCCTTTGTGCTATTCAACGTTTACAACGAGCCGGCTGAACGCTTGGACTTCATGTGCAAATCCGGTCCGCTGAGCGTGAGTCGCGACGGTGAACGCCTATGGCTGGACTTTCCGGCTATCGCCCCCACGGAAGTGGGTGTGACCCTGGACGTCGAGCGCGCGTTGGGTGTCGAAGCGGTCGATGTGCTGGGCGGCAATGAACTGTTCGTGGTGCTGGAGTCAGAGCAGGCGGTTCTGGATTGCCAGCCGGACATGACGGCGCTGGCCAGGTTGCCGTGGTTGGGGGCGATCGTGACGGCGCGAGGCATTAAGCACGATTTTGTCTCGCGCTATTTCGCTCCGGCTGTTGGCATTAACGAAGACCCGGTAACGGGCTCGACGCATTGCAGCCTGATCCCGTACTGGTCGAAGCGTCTGGGCAAGTCGAGCCTGACGGCGTATCAGTGTTCGAAGCGCGGTGGCGAGCTGTTCTGTCGACTGGAAGAGGATCGAGTAAAAATCGGCGGGCATGCGGTGCTCGTAGCGAGCGGCACCTTGATGCTGGGTTAAACACAATGCTGGAGCAAGCTTGCTCGCGATTAACAATGACGCGTTGCGTCAGTCATGCCGCGTTACTGCTATCGCGAGCAATAGAGCGTCGACCGGCTGCTCCTACACAAGCAGATAGGGTGTCAGCTGGCGGCGCTATGACGCCGGACTCCGGTTTCGGCCTGTGTAATCTGCGCAGCGGTGCTGCCGGATGCCTGAAACAACACCAGGTGTTCAGCAGCGACACGAATACCGACCTCGGCACCAATCAGGTGATCGGCATGGCTTGGGAAAATCGATTCCAGCTGCGCACCTGTCGGCATTTGCAATCGATACAGCGTCGACGCGCCCTGAAATGACTTGCCGACAATTCTAGCCTTCAAACCGCTGTCCGGTGCATAGACGATATCGTCCGGACGCAGCAACACGTCGACAGCGCCGCCAATCGGCCAGGTATAAGCCCGATTGCCGCGAAGCTCACCCAATTCCGTCTGCACCGATTCCGGGCTGCTCAACTGACCGCGAATGAAATAGCCCTGGCCGATGAAGCTGGCGACGTAGGGTGTAAGCGGTTCGTGGTAGAGGTTGTAGGGCGTGTCCCATTGTTCGAGGCGACCTTCCTTGAAAACCCCGACGTGATCGCTGACTGCGAAGGCTTCTTCCTGATCATGCGTCACCAGGATCGCACTGGTGCCGCGAGCCTTGAGGATGCCGCGCACTTCATGGCTGAGCTTGCGCCGTAGTTCGCCATCGAGGTTGGAGAAGGGTTCATCGAGTAGGAGCAATTGCGGCTCGGGCGCCAGCGCGCGGGCCAGTGCGACGCGTTGCTGCTGACCACCGGAAAGTTCGTGCGGAAAACGTTTACCAAGATTTTTCAGATTGACCAGTTCGAGCAACTCTTCGGTTACGCGATTCTTATGCGGATGCTTGCGAATGCCGAAAGCGATGTTCTCGGCCACGCTCAAATGAGGAAACAGTGCGTAATCCTGGAACACCATGCCAATACGGCGTTTGTCGGGCGCAAGGGTGTAGCCGGCACGGGAGATCGTCTCACCCGCGAGAGTAATGTCGCCTTCGTGCACCGGCTCGAAACCGGCAATTGCGCGCAGGGTAGTGGTCTTGCCGCAACCCGAGGAGCCAAGCAGGCAGCCGATGTCACCGGCATTCAAGTGCAGGTTGAGGTTCTGCACCACGCGTTGATCCTGGTAGCCACAGGCGAGGTTGCGCAGGTTGAGCAGTAATGGCTGGCTCATGCGTGGTGGTACGCCGGTTCGACGAGAAACTCGAGCAGGGCCTTCTGCGCATGCAGACGGTTTTCCGCCTGATCCCAGGCCACGGAGCGTTTGTCGTCGAGCACGTCCAGACTGATTTCCTCGCCGCGGTGGGCAGGCAGGCAATGCATGAACAAGACATCCTTGGCAGCCAGATCGAGCAGGGCGCGGGTAACCTGATACGGCGCGAACAGCTTCAAGCGCTTGGCGGTTTCCTCTTCCTGACCCATCGAGGTCCAGACGTCGGTGCTCACCAGATGAGCGCCGCGCACGGCCTCCTGCGGATCACGAACGATGGTCACCCGATCACCGGCCTGGGCGACGAATTCAGGATTGGGTTCGAAGCCTTCCGGGCAGGCGATGCGCAGCTGGAAGTCGAACTGGATCGCCGCTTCTATATAGCTGTTGCACATGTTGTTGCCGTCGCCGATCCACGCCACGGTCTTGCCCTGGATCGAGCCGCGGTGTTCGAGGAACGTCTGCATGTCGGCCAGCAACTGGCACGGGTGCAGGTCATCGGACAGCCCGTTGATCACCGGCACGCGGGAGTTTGCCGCAAACTCGGTCAGGATGCTGTGGGCGAAGGTACGGATCATCACCGCGTCGAGCATGCTCGACATGACGATCGCGCAGTCGCCGATCGGCTCGCCACGGCCCAGTTGCGTGTCGCGTGGGGACAGGAAAATCGCCTGGCCGCCAAGCTGGATCATGCCCGCTTCAAAGGAGATCCGCGTGCGGGTCGAAGATTTTTCGAAAATCATCCCGAGCACGCGGTTTTTCAGAGGCTCGAACAGTACGCCGCGGTTACGCAGGTCTTTGAGCTCAACGCCTCGACGGATCACGCTGACCAGCTCTTCGGGCGTGCAATCCATCAGGGAGAGAAAGTGCCTTGCGCTCATCATTGACTACCTTTTTGCAACGGACCGCAGATACTCAAAGCCTTGTTTAACGGAACAACGGGCGAGACCTGCGGCGTAAGCCGCACGGGGCGACGAAATAGGGGAAGGCGCGATCTTATAATTAAATGTCGCGTCTTTCCAATAGAGGCTACGGTGTTTAGGGGATTTCAGAGGGGCTACGGGTAAACCGCAGTAGCGCATTTGAAGCCTGTTTCCTGACAGCAGCCGCCCATTTGTACACCGTGCCCGCGGGGCTTTGCAATCGAAGCGGGCAGGGATGGCGCGCTGATGGTCGGTTTCCTGCGCAGGATTTTGATGGATGACAGAGAATGTGCTCCCCTTGAGCCACTTGCTAATGCATAGTGCTGGGTTATAAATAAGACACGAGCGACGCAGGAAGCCTTCGAAATGGAATCGAAAGAACAACAGTTGATGGAATTACTTGGCCTTACGGCCCGCTCGCTGACTCACCTCACTGCGTCCATGACCTCAATGTCCTTTGAGTTGTTGCGCAGTAACGACGAAATCACCAAAGCCGCCGGCCGGCGAATGATTGATCGCATGGCCACCATCAGCGCAGGGCTCGACGAGCACTGGCGACTGATCGGCGAACTGACCGGCGTGCATGTCGCTCACGAGCAGATCGAGACGATCCAGGAGATTCAGTTGCAGGCGCCGCCGAGGCTGCCGTCGAACTGATTTCGGGTGGCCATCGGCTGGCCTGATGGTCGCCGATTCACGAGACGAACGTCGCTGGCGCAACAGCTGGGCACGGGCCATAGTTTTGTTCCCGCGGTCGACATCGTCCGCCCAGAACAGACAGAGACTGGCCATGACCAAGACTCTCCATCACCGTGCCTGCCACCTGTGTGAAGCCATCTGCGGCCTGACCATCGAGACTACCGAAGCCGATGGCAATGTGCAGATCACCTCGATCAAGGGTGATCCGCTGGACACTTTCAGCCGCGGGCACATTTGCCCGAAGGCTGTCGCCTTGCAGGATATCCAGAACGATCCGGACCGCTTGCGCCAACCGATGCTGCGCGTGGGCAGCGAATGGCAGCCCATCGAGTGGGAAGATGCCTTCAGTCTTGTCGCCGAACGTCTGGCAGCGATTCAACAGCGTCACGGACAGAATGCGGTGGCGGTCTATCAAGGCAATCCCAGCGTTCACAATTATGGCTTGATGACCCACAGCAATTACTTTCTCGGCCTGTTGAAAACCCGTAACCGATTTTCCGCGACATCCGTCGACCAGTTGCCCCATCACCTGACCAGTCATCTGATGTACGGCCACGGTTTGCTGCTGCCGATTCCGGACATAGATCACACCGACTTCATGCTGATCCTCGGCGGTAATCCACTGGCGTCCAACGGCAGCATCATGACCGTACCGGATGTCGAGAAGCGCCTGAAAGCCATTCAGGCTCGCGGCGGCAAGGTGGTGGTGGTCGATCCACGTCGTAGCGAAACGGCGGCGATTGCCGATCAGCATCTGTTCGTGCGACCGGGCGGCGATGCGGCATTATTGTTTGGCCTGCTCAACACCTTGTTCAAGGAAGGCCTCACCCGTGACAGTCATTTGCTGGTGGACGGCCTTGAAGAAGTGCGCGCAGCCATCGCGACGTTCACTGCCGACGCCATGAGCCCGCTGTGCGCGGTGCCGGCCGAGCAGATCCGCCAATTGGCCCGGGACTTCGCAGCAGCGCCAACAGCGGTCTGCTACGGGCGGATGGGTGTTTCGACCCAGGCGTTCGGCACGCTGTGTCATTGGCTGGTGCAACTGATCAATCTGGTGACCGGCAATCTGGATCGCGTGGGTGGGGCGTTGTGCACCGAACCTGCGGTGGATCTGGTGGCATCCACCTCGGGCGGGCATTTCAACCTGTGGCAGAGTCGCGTGTCGGGACGCCCGGAGTACGCAGGCGAACTGCCAGTGTCGGCGCTGGCCGAAGAAATGCTCACCGGCGGGGAAGGGCAAGTAAGGGCGCTGGTCACCGTCGCCGGCAATCCGGTGTTGTCGACGCCTAATGGCCGGCAGCTGGAACAGGCGCTGGACGGCCTGGAGTTCATGGTCAGCATTGACCTGTATATCAACGAAACCACGCGCTACGCCGACCTTATCCTGCCGTCCACCTCGGCTCTGGAAAACGATCACTACGACACCACGTTCAATATGTTTGCGGTGCGCAACGTCAGCCGCTTCAACCGCGCGATTCTGGCCAAACCGGTGGGTGCGTTACATGACTGGGAAATTTTTGTCGGGCTGGCCAAGGCCTTTGCCGCGAAGACTGAGAAGGAACTGAAGCCGACGATTCCACCTGCACAGATGATCGATCGCGGATTGCGCATGGGGTTGTATGGCGATGCGTCGGCGCACAAATTGTCGCTGGCGACCCTGTTTGATCATCCGCATGGCGTGGATCTTGGCGCACTGAAACCCAATTTGGCAGCGCGTTTGAAGACCGAAAACCAGCGAGTCCAGGCGGCGCCGGCGGCAATTCTTGCTGACCTTGCGCGCTTTGCTGCGGTGCAGGCGCCTGCCACCGATGAGTTGCTGATGATTGGCCGCCGGCATGTGCGCAGCAACAATTCCTGGATGCATAACTATCATCGTCTGGTGAAAGGCAAACCGCGCCATCAGCTGTTGATGCACCCGGAGGATCTGGCCAGCCGTGGGCTTAATGACGGGCAACGTGTGCGCGTGAGTTCGCGGGTCGGCATGATCGAAGTCGAAGTGCTGGGCAGTCTGGACATGATGAAAGGTGTGGTCAGCCTGCCGCACGGCTGGGGCCATGCGCGGCCGGGCGTGCAGCTGACCATTGCCAGCAGCCAGCCAGGTTCCAGTGCCAATGACCTGACCGATGAGTGCCAGCTAGACGAGTTGTCGGGCAATGCGGCGTTGAATGGCGTACCGGTGACGGTGGCGGCAGCGTGATTGAGTCTGTCGGGGAGACCGAGCATGGCGCTCGGGTTTCCGTTACAATGCGCCACCGTGCCGACCCTTGAGTCGGAAAGTTCAGCCGAGGTGTTCCATGGATATCATCGAAACGATTAAAGAGCAGATTGCCAACAACACCATTCTGCTTTACATGAAAGGCTCGCCGAATGCCCCGCAGTGTGGCTTTTCCGCGAAAGCTGCGCAGGCCGTGATGGCGTGCGGTGAAAAGTTTGCGTACGTGGACATTCTGCAGAACCCGGAAATCCGCGCCAACCTGCCAAAGTATGCCAACTGGCCAACCTTCCCGCAGCTGTGGGTCGGTGGTGAGCTGGTCGGCGGTAGCGACATCATGACCGAAATGGCTGCAGATGGTTCGTTGCAGACTACGATCAAAGCGGCTGTCGAAGCGGCTGCAGCGAACAAGACTGAAGCCTGAGCACCTGGCTCCCTGTAGGAGCTGTGTAGGAGCTGTCGAGTGAAACGAGGCTGCGATCTTTTGATCATCAGCCATTAAAAAGCCCCGCCTCTCGAAAGAAGGCGGGGCTTTTTATTGAGCTTGATAAGTCGTGTCGGTGTCGCCGCTGTTATCGCCAAGATCGCAGCCTCGTTGCACTCGACAGCTCCTACACTGCTCCTGCACAGCTCCACATGGCGCCTAGCCGGCTCTTTAATCTTCACCCATCTGCGATTGCAGATAATTCTCCAGGCCAATCTTGTCGATCAAGCCCAGCTGGGTTTCCAGCCAGTCGATGTGTTCTTCTTCAGCTTCAAGAATATCCTCAAGCAGTTCACGGCTGCCGAAATCGCCAACCGTTTCGCAATGAGCGATGGCTACTTTCAGATCCGCGTGACCCGTGCGTTCGATACGCAGGTCGCACTCGAGCATTTCCCGAGTATGCTCGCCGATCTGCAGCTTGCCCAGATCCTGGACGTTCGGCAGGCCTTCAAGAAACAGAATGCGCTTGATCAGTTTGTCAGCATGCTTCATCTCGTCGATGGATTCAGCGTACTCGTGCTTGCCGAGCTTGTTCAGACCCCAATCTTCATACATGCGCGCATGCAGAAAGTATTGATTGATCGCGACCAGCTCATTGGCAAGGATCTTGTTGAGATGCTGGATGACTGTAATGTCGCCTTTCATGATGGGGTCCTGCCCTGTATTCGCTGTATATAAGGCCGAGTTTGAGCCGCGTACTTCAGAGTGTCAAACCTAAGTTGTTGAAAGTTAAGTGAAAATTAATCGGAATAAGAATGTTTGTGTTCCGCGTCTAGTGCGTAAGCGATTGATTTGCGGACATAAAAAAACCGGACATCAAGTCCGGTTCTGCAAAACAGGGGATTTACGCGGCAGTAAATTCTACCGGAAAAGGAATCGCCGCCTGGGCAGTCTGCACTTTGGTCAGGGTTTCACGCACCACTTCCTTGGCCAGGCAGGCGCATTTACCGCATTGACTGGCTACGCCGGTAGCCTGACGGACTTCCTTGTAGCTGCAGCAACCTTCATAGATTGCATCGCGGATTTGACCGTCGGTGACGCCAGTGCAGAGGCAGACATACATAAGTGAGAACCGTCGCTGGTTGTGACTCAATTGCGATGGATCTTAATGTTAACGAGAATGATTGTCAAAGTGGTTTCTGAAAGCTTCGCGTTATATGCGCCAGCCACTGACGAACGGTTTGTTCTGATGAACACCGTCCTTTAATCCGCCTCTGATCTGACAATCCGTTGAGGACAGCTCAAAAACGCAGTGTATGATGGCCGGTCCTTATGAAGCGGGTGGGTGTCACAGGGCTGTCGCCTGAGGGTGGCAGGCTGGCACAAACCCGGAACTTCACGTTTCTACACCAGGAGATATTCAATGAGCGTACTCGTAGGCAAGCAAGCACCTGACTTCACCGTACCGGCCGTACTCGGCAATGGCGAAATCGTCGACAGCTTCACCCTGTCGTCGGCCATCAAAGGCAAATACGGCCTGGTGTTCTTCTACCCGTTGGACTTCACCTTCGTGTGCCCGTCCGAGCTGATCGCTCTGGACAACCGCATGTTTGACTTCAAGGCACGCAACGTTGAAGTGATCGCTGTGTCCATCGACTCGCACTTCACTCACAACGCCTGGCGTAACACTCCGGTGAACAATGGCGGTATCGGCCAGGTTCGCTACACC
The DNA here is from genome assembly GCF_054898145.1 of Pseudomonas sp. TMB3-21. Taxonomy (NCBI): domain Bacteria; kingdom Pseudomonadati; phylum Pseudomonadota; class Gammaproteobacteria; order Pseudomonadales; family Pseudomonadaceae; genus Pseudomonas; species Pseudomonas sp. TMB3-21. Next base: position 2,811,864 of record NZ_CM142718.1, read on the forward strand.
ATGGCTGCCGACATGAAGCACGAAATTGCCAAGGCCTACGATGTTGAATCCGAAGGCGGCGTGGCTTTCCGTGGCGCGTTCCTGATCGATGACAAAGGCGTTGTTCGTTCGCAGATCATCAACGACCTGCCGCTGGGCCGTAACATGGAAGAGCTGATCCGTCTGGTCGACGCTCTGCAGTTCCACGAAGAGCACGGCGAAGTCTGCCCTGCCAACTGGAAAAAAGGCGACAAAGGCATGACCGCTTCGACCGAAGGCGTTGCTGCTTACCTGACCGAAAACGCTGCTGCCTTGTAAGGCGCGTTCGAGGCATAAAAAAACCGGCCATCACGGCCGGTTTTTTGTGCGCGGGATTCGACCCGGCAAGCGCGAGCAAGCTCGCCCTTGCCGCACCTCAGTCGTTAAAGTCTTCCCAGCCGCCCATTTGCTTCCAGCGATTGACGATGCCGCAGAACAGCTCGGCCGTCTTCTCGGTGTCATAGCGAGCGGAGTGAGCCTCACGGCCGTCGAAGTCGATGTCCGCTGCCTGGCAGGCCTTGGCCAATACGGTCTGGCCGTAAGCCAGGCCGGCAAGGGTTGCAGTGTCGAAGCTGGAAAATGGATGAAACGGGTTGCGCTTCATGTCCAGGCGAGCGACCGCTGCGTTGAGGAAGCCCAGGTCGAAGCTGGCGTTGTGACCGACCAGAATCGCTCGCTTGCAGCCGTTGGCTTTCAACGCCTTGCGAATGCCGCGGAAAATGTCGGTCAGTGCCGCTTCTTCACTCACTGCCATGCGCAGCGGATGATCTAGCTTGATCCCGGTGAACTCAAGGGCAGCCGCTTCGATGTTGGCGCCTTCGAACGGTTCTACGCGAAAGAAGTAGGTGTGATCGGGATATACAAATCCTTTCTCGTCCATACCGATCGTGGTCGCGGCGATTTCCAGCAGAGCGTCAGTGGCAGAGTTGAAACCGCCGGTTTCAACGTCGACAACGACTGGCAGGTACCCGCGGAAACGCTCGGCCATCGGGTGGCGTGAACCACCTCCGCCGCCTTGACCGTCCTGTTCGTCGTCGAAATGGTCTTCACTCACGCGTGTTCCTCCAGCAGGCGCCAGCGCAGTTTTTCACCGGCGCGCAGCGGGATGACGGTCAGCTCGCCAAATGGCAGGCTGGTAGGGGCGGTCCACTCTTCGCGGACCAGGGTGATGCGATCGGTGTTCACCGGCAAACCGTAGAAACGCGGGCCGTTGAGGCTGGCGAAAGCTTCCAGTTTGTCGAGCGAATTACGCTGTTCGAACGCCTCGGCATACATCTCGATTGCTGCATAGGCGGTGTAGCACCCGGCACAGCCGCAAGCCGCTTCTTTGGCGTGCTGAGCGTGGGGAGCCGAATCGGTGCCGAGGAAAAACTTCTCGCTGCCACTGGTGGCGGCATCGAGCAGGGCTTCCTGATGTGTGTTGCGCTTGAGAATCGGCAAGCAATAAAAGTGCGGCCTAATCCCGCCCGCCAGCATGTGGTTGCGGTTGTACAGCAAGTGATGCGCGGTGATGGTCGCGCCAACGTTGGCCGGCGCCTCATTGACGAACTGCACGGCATCGGCGGTGGTGATGTGTTCAAACACCACTTTAAGCGTCGGGAAACGCTCAACCACACGGCGCATGTGCTCATCGATGAAAATCTTTTCGCGATCGAACACATCGACATCGCTACGGGTGACTTCGCCGTGGATCAGCAACGGCATGCCGACTTCGGCCATGGCCTCGATCGCAGGGAAGATCTTGTCGATGCTGGTGACGCCAGAGTCCGAGTTGGTGGTCGCGCCAGCCGGATACAACTTGGCGGCGTGCACGAAACCGCTGGCCTTGGCTTCACGAATTTCTTCGGGCTGGGTACGGTCGGTGAGGTACAGGACCATCAGCGGTTCGAAACGGCTGCCGGCCGGACGTGCAGCGAGAATCCGCTGGCGATAGCCGTCGGCTTCAGCGGCGTTGCGCACCGGAGGGACCAGGTTGGGCATGATGATGGCGCGGCCAAAAGTGCGCGCAACATCCGCAACGGTATTGGTCAACACGGCACCATCGCGAAGATGAATGTGCCAGTCGTCGGGACGCAGCAGGGTCAGGCGGTCGGACATGAGGGGATTCCAGGCGGGTCAAACTGAGGGGAATGCTACCGGAAAAGACTCTTGCAGGCACTCGCTATCAAGTTTTGCAGGAAGCTTCCGATATCCAACAGGTATGCCGTAAACATCTGTATCGGTCTTTTTGTTGTAGAAGCCAGTGGAGCCTCCCGTGCGCCAGCGTTATTTAGCCTTGCTCAGTGTGTTTGCCAGCCTTCCCGCGATGGCGCTCACTTTCCAGACGCGTCTGGAGAGCATTGAGTGGACGGTCGAAGGGGACAAGTTCGAATGCCGCCTCACGCAACCGATTACTGATTTCGGTTCGGGCGAGTTCGTGCGCCGTGCCGGCGAGCAGGCGACGTTTCGTTTAAAAGCCTACAACGCAGTAATGGGCGGTGGTTCGGCAACCTTGTTGGCGGCGGCAGCGCCTTGGCAACCAGGACGTGGCGACATCAATCTCGGTTCCGTGCACATTGGCAGCGGTAATGTGCTGTTCAACACGTCGCAGGTCCAGGCGGGGCGTTTGATCAACGGTTTGATGGACGGACGTAGCCCGGTCATCCGGCGTGCGTCTGGCGACGGCCGGGTGTCGGAAGTGCGCCTGTTGCCGGTCAAGTTCAACAAGGCGTTCAACGATTACCAGAGTTGCGTGGCGAAATTGCTGCCGAAGAACTTCGAGCAGGTCAAACAGGCGCAAATTGGTTTTCCCGGCGAGGGTAATGACCTTGACGCTCAGGCCAAGGCGCAGTTGCAAGTGATGCTGGAGTTCATGAAGGCTGATCCGACAGTCAACCACGTCGAGCTCGACGGTCACTCCGACAACAGTGGCAATCGCCTGACTAATCGCGACCTGTCGCGGCGGCGCGCGCTGGCGGTTGTGGACTTTTTCAAGGCCAACGGCATTCAGGAATCACAGATAACTGTGCGTTTCCACGGGGAGCGATATCCGCTGGTGCCTAACACCAATTCCGCCAACCGGGCCAAAAACCGCCGGGTCAACGTGCACCTGGCGCGGGTTGCTCCTGCCGAACCTGCGGCGCCGCAAACCACCGCATCGGCGAGCACCGCGAAGAATTCCTGACCAGCCGGTCATCGTCGCGCGATTGACACATTCTGTCGCTTCGTCGTCATAAGCTGTCGCGCCTCTGTAAATTATTCTGCATGACCGGTAGACTTGACGGCTTTCCGTAGAACCCCGTGGAGTAATGGCATGGCGGACGTAAACAAGGTCGTTCTGGCGTATTCCGGCGGCCTGGACACTTCGGTGATCCTCAAGTGGCTGCAGGATACTTATAACTGTGAAGTGGTGACCTTCACCGCTGATCTCGGGCAGGGCGAAGAGGTCGAACCGGCCCGCGCCAAGGCTCAGGCCATGGGCGTCAAAGAAATCTACATCGACGACTTGCGCGAAGAATTCGTCCGCGATTTCGTTTTCCCGATGTTCCGCGCCAACACTGTCTATGAAGGCGAGTACCTGCTGGGTACCTCCATCGCTCGTCCGTTGATCGCCAAACGCCTGATCGAAATCGCCAACGAAACCGGCGCTGACGCCATTTCTCATGGTGCGACTGGCAAAGGTAACGACCAGGTACGTTTCGAACTGGGCGCCTACGCCTTGAAGCCAGGGGTGAAAGTGATCGCACCGTGGCGTGAATGGGACCTGTTGTCCCGTGAAAAGCTGATGGATTACGCTGAAAAGCACGCAATCCCGATCGAGCGCCACGGCAAGAAAAAATCGCCCTATTCGATGGACGCGAACTTGCTGCATATCTCCTATGAAGGCGGCGTGCTGGAAGATACGTGGACAGAGCACGAAGAGGACATGTGGAAATGGACCGTCTCCCCGGAGAACGCTCCTGACCAGGCGCAGTATCTTGAGCTGACCTACCGCAACGGCGACATCGTGGCGCTGGACGGCGTCGAAATGACCCCGGCCACTGTGCTTGCGACCCTGAACCGTATCGGCGGCGAACACGGTATCGGCCGTCTCGACATCGTGGAAAACCGTTACGTGGGCATGAAATCCCGTGGTTGCTACGAAACCCCGGGCGGCACCATCATGCTGCGCGCTCACCGTGCGATCGAATCGATCACGCTGGACCGCGAAGTGGCTCACCTCAAAGACGAGCTGATGCCGAAATACGCCAGCCTGATCTACACCGGCTACTGGTGGAGCCCTGAGCGCCTGATGCTGCAGCAGATGATTGATGCTTCCCAGGCACACGTGAATGGCGTTGTGCGCCTGAAGTTGTACAAAGGCAATGTGATCGTCACTGGCCGCAAGTCTGATGAGTCGCTGTTCGATGCCAACATCGCGACCTTCGAAGAAGACGGTGGCGCTTACAATCAAGCTGACGCTGCGGGCTTTATCAAGCTCAACGCCTTGCGCATGCGCATTGCTGCGAACAAGGGCAGGAAGCTGTTCTGACGCGTCTGATGGTGTGACGGAATATGTGGCCTGGTCTCTGACCCGGCCACATATTTGAGAATAGGGATGATGGTTCTGACATTGCAATTATTCATTCTTGTTGTTTTTTAGTCTGTTTTCGACTGCTTTTCCAACTCATCATTCTTGCTGAGCCGGCGCCGGTTCCTCCGTTGCGGATGGCCAGGCTCCAGCCATCACCTTCATTTCATGTGAAATCACGTTGTATGCGACACAAAATACCGAACTGCATCGTCTCCTCGCATTTTCAGTAAACTCGGGCACACATGACTTCAGTAATTTTTCCGGGTCACGAGCTGTGAGGAATACTATAACTCGTGCCGTCTCACTCTTTTCTCGCTGATGTTCTGCACAAAGATCGCGTAAATCGATCTTCCTGTTCTTTCCTCGTGTATCGATGATGTGCAGATCCTTGAAGGGGACGGGGAGCCGAACCAGTTGCCGGGTGCATGGATAATTTCGCACGCCGTGCGGCTCCGGTGGATCCTCAATGATATCTTGTCGCTGATGACGCTGTTGACCGGTGAATGTTTTCGAACTTCCGTGTTCAAAACGGTCGTTGTCCATAACTCTAATAAAGTGCTTTCCCTTCTCAAAATCGGAGGGGGCATAAAGCGAGCGATAATTAAAGTTGAGTGTAATGAAAAACAAAAATATCAGGTAAAAAGGGAAGCTTATCAAAAACCATATATAAGTCTGTCTTTCCTCGTTATCCAGAAACGGTAACGAGATCGCTGCGGAAGTTTCAGACAGTGTTGCGAATATCGCGATGACTGTCATGGGGTTGGTAATCGTTCTTTTGAATTTCATCATATCTTATACTCATAATAGTGCTGTTTTCTCAGAGGGTTAATTGATTGGGGTGTGGGTTTGAATTGTTATATTAACTGCTTTCGGTATTCGCGACACAAATTTGTCATTTGCTACTAAATGCCGGAGCCTCAGGGTGCTGCGATCAAGAATTAATAAGGGTGTCGCAGGTTGAAGATAGCGCTTTCTGCTCGCGCTGCCTGCAGATTATTACCAAATATTGTTATTTTCTTTTACTCTTATAATTTGATACAGAAATTCCGCGACATTCGAAACATAATGTAATCGCTGTGATTTTCGAGTCGGGGTATTATTGAATTTTTGTAGGAGGCTTCTGAGTTGTTTGTAGGAAATGTCTTTCGTTGTGGGTGACTGGGGGAGGCGGCATGCCATGGATCAAACGACTAGGCTATTGTGCGGGCTCTAAAAATTCGAACAGCGAAAATTGGACTTTCCCATGAATAGAGTGCTGATCGTGGATGATCACCCTGTCATTCGTCTTGCGGTACGAATGCTGATGGAGCGTCATGGCTACGAAGTCATTGCAGAAACAGATAATGGCATCGACGCACTGCAACTTGCCCGGGAACATATGCCAGATATTGTCATACTGGATATCGGGATACCCAAACTCGACGGGCTTGAAGTCATAGCGCGCCTGTCATCGGCGGCCATGCCGATGAAAGTGCTGATATTGACTTCTCAGGCGCCTGGGCATTTTTCAATGCGCTGCATGCAGTCCGGTGCTGCTGGATATGTATGTAAACAACAAGATCTCACCGAGCTGCTCAGTGCAATAAAAGCGGTTCTTTCAGGTTACAGTTATTTTCCGAATCAAGCCTTGCATACCGTGCGTTCCAGTTTGGGAAATGCCAGCGAAGCGGATATGGTGGATCGCCTCTCGGGGCGGGAGATGATGGTGTTGCAACAGTTGGCGCGAGGCAAGACTAACAAGGAGATCGCTGATGGCATGTTTCTCAGTAACAAAACCGTAAGTACCTACAAGACCCGACTGTTACTTAAACTGAATGCACGATCGCTGGTTGATCTGATCGAATTGGCCCAACGTAATGGGCTGGTGTAGCTCGCTCGGGTCAGAGAGGGCAGCTCGGATTCTCGCAACGTTCGTATCAAGCAAAAAGCCTCCATTGCGGGAGGCCTTCAGGTATTACAAGTCAAAATCGTAATCGGCCAATTGCTTCTGCAACCGACGTTCCTCCAGCAGGTTATCAATGGTGCGGCGTTTGCTCAGATTGGTCTTCGTCACTTCCACCACAGGTTCCGCATCGTTCACTTCAATCGCTGTGAAGTCATCTTCAACATCCAATTGCTCTTTGCCAGTGCTCATAGGACTACTCCAGGCTAAGGCGGCCTTGGCGCTCCTTATATCGACAATCTTCCGGCGGGTACAAAAGATTTTTTCAATCGACCAGACGCAAAAACGGGCGGTGTCTCAATCGTCTGAGGTTTTGTACTTGTATTCGCACAGGTCTTCAATCCGGCAACTGCCACAGCGAGGCTTGCGAGCGAGGCACACGTAGCGTCCGTGAAGGATCAGCCAATGATGGGCGTCGAGCAGGTACTGTTTGGGCACAAACTTCATCAGTTTATGTTCAACTTCGACCACGTTCTTGCCGGGGGCAATGCCGGTGCGGTTGCTCACCCTGAAGATATGAGTGTCTACGGCCATGGTCAGCTGGCGGAAAGCGGTGTTGAGTACGACGTTTGCGGTTTTGCGGCCGACACCGGGTAGTGCTTCCAGCTCTTCACGGGTTTGTGGCACCTCGCCTGCGTGACGCTCCACCAACAGGCGACAGGTTTCGATCACATTCCTGGCCTTGCTGTTGAACAGGCCAATTGTCTTGATGTATTCCGATAAACCCTCGACCCCTAACGCGTAAATGGCTTGCGGTGTATTGGCCACCGGATACAGTCTGGCGGTGGCTTTGTTGACGCCGACGTCTGTCGACTGCGCCGACAGGATGACAGCGATCAGCAATTCGAAGGGCGAGGAATACGCCAGTTCGGTTTTCGGTTCCGGGTTGTCTTCATGCAACCTGCGGAATATTTCCTGACGTTTTGCTGCGTTCATGGGCGATCAGTTTCCTCGAATATGTTTAATGCCGGGACGTTCTGCGCGGCCAAGCCTGCCAGGCGGCCAGCAGCAGGCCGAGCAGGATGAACCCGCCAGGCGCCAACGTCGCCAGACGCCACTCACTGCCGTCGAGGAGCGTTCGCAACGCCCCCAGACTCAGCATCAACGCGCCAAACTGCAGACACAATCGCAGGCGATCGCGCGCGGCATTGTGGAAAAATCCGGTGTGTTCCAAAACAACGCATTGCAACGCGATCAGTCCGGCATAAATGCCCATTGGCTGATGCCATTGCAGCGACCAGGCTTGCGCGGCAAGTTCCGCACAACTGGTCAGGGTTGCTGCCACAAGAATACTCGCCAACAGGCGGGCCGCTGGCACCAGCCGGGCGCGCAACAGCGTCATGCTCGCTCCATAGGTGCCCACCACGACGATGAACATCAGCCAGACACCCAATGCGCTGGCGAAGGAGCCAGTTGCGCCTGCAAGAGGCGTCAGCATCAGGCAATTCTGCAGCGTCGAAGGCTTATTCATGGGGGGCTGATCCCGGTCAGCTTCCGTGAATGCGCGTCGAAGTATCGCAACGCGTCATGAACCGCGTTGATCACTGCCCGTGAAGTGATGGTCGCGCCGACAATCTGATCAAATTGCCCCTGATCTTTTTTCAACGCCCAGGCATTGTCGACCGTCTCATTACTAGATTTGCCCGCGAACCCTTGAAGCCAGGCATTAGGCCAATCGGCAATCCGCGCGCCAAGCCCCTGCGTTTCCGATTGCGCGAGCGTTTTCACTCCCAAGAGCTTCCCGTGAGTGTCGATCGCGATCATCAGGACGATGGCGCCTGCGTAGCCGATAGTCTTGGTTTTTAGCAGCACGACGCTGGGCTGGCCGCCCTGAGTAGCCAGGTACCCAGCCAGCAATGTGCTGTGGGTCAGAGCGCTGCTGTCCAGTTGCAGCGGCTGTTGCAGCGGATCGTTGTCGTAACTGTCCGGTGGTAACAGGTCCAGCATAGTTCGACTGTCGATCAGACGTTGTTCGGCGGCAATGTGCGGCGCGCTGCTGTAATCAATGAGATAAGTCGCGCCCATTCCCGTCACTGCCAGCAACAGCAGAATGATCACACTCGATGTGCGCTTCATGGTGCCACTCGCTGCGCTCTGGAGGCGACCATCCGCTCCAGCGCCGGTACGCCCAGATTCATCAACAAGACCGCAAATGCCAGGCCGTCCGGATAGCCGCCCCATGTGCGAATCACATAAGTGAGCAGGCCCACACCGACGCCGAACATCAGTCGTGCGCCTGGGCTTTTGGCGCCGGACACCGGTTCCGTGACAATGAAAAAGGCGCCAGCCATGGTTGCGCCTGTGAGCAAATGAAACAGAGGCGAGCCGTGCGAATCCGAGCCTGATCCGTTCCAGCACAGCAGGCTGATGATGAACAGGCCGGCGAGCATGCCGACCGGTGCATGCCAGGTGAAAACTCGTTGCTGCAGGAGGAACGCGCCGCCCGCCAGAAAGGCCAGATTGACCCACTCCATGCCGCGCCCGCCGAAGGAGCCGAATGCCGGATTGGTCGAAAACAATTCATCCATCGTCAGGCTTTTATTGATGCGCAGACTGTCCAGCGCCGTGGCCTGAGCCCAGGCATCCGGTGCCCCGGTGTTGAATCCGAAAATATGCTGCAGACCACCGAGCAGGTCCATGCCATGACTGGCCGGCCATTGAGTCATCTGTTGCGGAAACGACACCAGCACCAGCGCGTAACCCAGCATGGCCGGATTGAATGGATTGCTGCCAACCCCGCCGTAAAGGTGCTTGCCCAACAGCATGGCCGATACCCCCGAGCTGACCGTCAACCACCACGGGCAATAGGCGGGCAATGCGATCGCCAACAACACTGCACTGACCAAAGCACTGCCGTCCATCAGGCTTGGCTTGAATGGACGTTTACGCAGTTTCAGCGCAAGCGCTTCAATCGCCAGCGATGAGATTACGGCCAGCAAGAGGTTGATCAACACCCCCCAGCCATAAAACCAGAACAGTGTAAGCAGTCCGGGTATCGCCGCTAGCAGGACCCGCTTCATGGCGTGTTGAAGGCGTTGGTCTGGCGACTCAAGGCGCGACATAGGCGTCGACCTGACGTTGCGCCTCGTTCACTGCTTTTTCCAGTGAAGCGACGTGTTCAGCCGACGCACCGGCGATGTGCGCTTTATTGAGTTCGGCGCGGCGCATGGCCAACTGAATCTTCGCCCGTTTCAGCTCGGCACTTTGCGTCGGGACTGCAGGGGCAGGTACTGGCGGCGCAGTGCTTTCCAGATCCGCCAGCACACCTTGCGCCGCCTCGAATTGCTGCTGCAGCACGATCAATTGCGATTGCTGTTCGAAGGTCGGTGGGTGCCCGAAAGCCTTCAGCGATTTGTTCAGCTGGGCGCGGCTCATCGCCACTTCAATCTTGGCTTTCTTCAGCGCAGCATCGGCATTGGCAACCTTTAGCGCGTTCACCCTTTCGAGAGCAGCATGCACGGGATCTGCCGTTGCCTCTCCGGGCTGATGCGCAGCGCGTTGCGCACGGGCCTGGCGCTCGGCCAGTCGCTGCTGCTCTTCACGCTGGAGTCGGGCGTTGCGCTGCTCGAAACGCCGCCGCGCATGATTACGTTTGGCAGCACGGGCCTGCTGTTCTTCGAGATTGAACGCCAGACCGCCGACAATCGGCACCACTGTCGCCGGTTGCAACGGTCGCATCTCGATGCAATCGACCGGGCAGGGCGCCACGCACAGATCACAACCGGTGCATTCATCAACGAGCACTGTGTGCATGAGTTTCGCCGCGCCGACGATGGCATCCACCGGGCAGGCCTGGATGCATTTGGTGCAACCGATACACTCGGCTTCGCGAATGTAGGCCAGTTGTGCCGGGGCCGAACCACGACTGACGTCCAGTTCAATCACCGGCACTTTCAATAGCTCAGCCAGCGCGGAGAGGGTTTCGCGACCGCCGGGCGGACACTTGTTGATCGGTTCACCATTGGCGATGCCTTCGGCGTAGGGCCTGCACCCGGGATGCCCGCACTTGCCGCATTGGGTCTGCGGCAGCAATGCATCGATGCGTTGAATCAGACTCATGTTTTGATCAGCCCGCTGAATCCGAGAAAAGCCACTGCGATCAATCCGGCGCCGATCAGGTCGATCGGCAAGCCACGAAAAGGCAGGGGGACATCGTTGTCGAGTGTGCGCTGGCGCAAGTCGCCGAACAGAACCAGTATCAGCCAGAAACCCAGGCCGGCGCCAAGGCTCAACGCGGTGGCGTAGAGAATTCCCTTGTCCTCCTGAGCGTTGAACAGTGTCAGCCCGAGTACGCCGGCATTGCCCAGCAGCAGCGGCCAGAGTCCCTCGAACGGCAAGGCCGAAGACACTCGGGCAAGCAATTTCAGCAAGGGTGTGATCAGCAGCACACTCAGCGGCAACAACACGGAAAGCTTGAGGGACGCCAGTTCCAGCGGAACGAGCGCGCCGTGGTAGAGCCCGTAGCCAAGCATGCCGACAATCAGCATCAGACACGTTGTCGCAAGGCCCAATGCGTGAACCTGACGGCGTTCGGCAGCCAGCAGCGGATCAACGCCCAGCGGCCAGTGCAACACGAAGTTGTTGATCAGGGCAGCGCTGATGAGCGTCAGAAGCAGTTCGGTCATGATCGTCCGTATGCACACATTATTGCTGGTCGCGAATGATTCCGCAGGAGCCGCCGAGGGCGGCGATCTTTTGATCTTGCTGGTTAAGATCAAAAGATCGCAGCCTTCAGCAGCTCCTACACAATAAGGCCTTTCTTGAGAGATATTCTGGGCCAGATATGAAAAATCCCACAGTCGCATCGGGCACGACTGTGGGATCGGTTTCGCGCAGAACCTTACTTGATACGCTGACCCGGCTTGGCGCCGCTGTCAGGGCTGAGCAGGTAGATTTCTTCACCGCCAGGGCCGGCCGCCATCACCATGCCTTCGGAAATACCGAACTTCATTTTCCGTGGCTTGAGGTTGGCAATCATCATGGTCAGCCGGCCATCGAGCTTGGACGGGTCCGGGTACGCGCTCTTGATACCGGAGAACACATTGCGTTGCTCATCACCGATGTCCAGGGTCAAACGCAACAGCTTGTCTGCGCCTTCCACGGCTTCGGCCTTGAGGATCAGCGCGACACGCAGGTCCACCGCGGCAAACGCATCAAAATCGATTTCCGGCGACAACGGGTCCTTGGCCAGTTCGCCGTTGCCGGCCGGTGCAGCGCTGCCGGTGTCGGTCTGGCTGGCGGTCAGGTCTTCTTTCGAGGCGTCTGTCATGGCTTGTACTTTCAAGGGGTCGATGCGGGTCATCAACGGTTTGAATTCGTTGAGCTGATGGTTGGTGAGCAACGTCGCGTGGTCGTTCCAGGTCAACGGCGCGACGTTCAGGAATGCCTCGGCGTCGGCGGCCAGCAATGGCAGCACCGGTTTGAGGAAGATCACCAACTGGCGGAACAGGTTGATGCCCAGTGCGCAGATGGCCTGGACTTCATCCTGCTTGCCTTCCTGCTTATTCAGCGACCAGGGGGCCTTGTCGGCAATCCACGCGTTGGCGCGGTCGGCCAGACCCATGATCTCGCGCATGGCACGGGCGAAGTCGCGGGCTTCATACGCTTCAGCGATGCTCGGCGCGGCCGCCAGGAATGCATCGGTCAGTTCCGGCGCGGCGTTGCCGGCCACCAGCACGCCAGCGTTGCCTTTGTGGATAAAACCGGCGCAACGGCTGGCAATGTTGACGACTTTGCCAACCAGGTCGGAGTTGACCTTCTGCACGAAATCTTCGAGGTTCAGGTCGAGGTCGTCGACGCCTCGGCCCAGCTTGGCCGCGTAGTAGTAGCGCAGGTACTCAGGCGAGAGGTGATCCAGATAGGTCCGGGCCTTGACGAAGGTGCCGCGGGATTTCGACATTTTCTGGCCGTTGACGGTCAGGTAGCCGTGCACGTTGATGCCGGTCGGCTTGCGGAAACCCGCTCCCTCCAGCATCGCTGGCCAGAACAGGGCGTGGAAGTTGACGATGTCCTTGCCGATGAAGTGGTACAGCTCGGCGGTTGAATCCTTGTTCCAGAACGCGTCGAAATCCAGCTCAGGCGTGCGGTCGCAGAGATTCTTGAAACTGGCCATGTAACCGATTGGCGCATCCAGCCAAACGTAGAAGTATTTGCCCGGCTCGTCGGGAATTTCGAAACCGAAGTACGGCGCATCGCGGGAGATGTCCCACTGTTGCAGGCCGGCATCCAGCCATTCGGCGAGCTTGTTGGCCACGGCTTCATGCAACGTGCCGCTGCGGGTCCAGGCTTGCAGCATGTCCTGGAAGTCCGGCAGTTTGAAGAAGAAATGCTGGGAATCCTTGAGCACCGGGGTGGCACCGGAGATGGCCGATTTCGGATCTTTCAGGTCGGTCGGCGCGTAGGTTGCGCCGCATTTTTCGCAGTTGTCGCCGTACTGGTCTTCGGTGCCGCATTTCGGGCAGGTACCCTTGATGAAGCGGTCGGCCAGGAACATTTTCTTTTCCGGGTCGAAATACTGAGTGATCGAACGCGTGGCGATGTGCCCGGCGTCGCGCAGCTTCAGGTAGATCTGGCTCGACAGCTCACGGTTTTCTTCGGCGTGAGTGGAGTGGAAGTTGTCGAAATCGACCAGGAAATCGGCAAAGTCGGCGCTGTGTTCAGCCTGGACGTTGGCGATCAGTTGTTCCGGCGTGATGCCTTCCTTTTCCGCGCGCAGCATGATGGCCGAACCGTGGGCGTCGTCGGCGCAGACATAAATGCATTGGTTGCCGCGGTGCTTCTGGAAGCGCACCCACATATCGGTCTGGATATATTCCAGCATGTGGCCAAGATGGATCGAACCATTGGCATAGGGCAGGGCGCTGGTGACGAGGATCTTGCGTGGCTCGGACATGGGGCTCGGCTACTTGATGAAACGGAGGTCGGCCACTATAAAGCGCCGGCGCATATTTTTCACCCCCGCCTCCGGCATCCACGGCCCTGTAGCAGCAGGCGAAGCCTGCGTCCGGCTGCGAAGCAGTCGTTAAACCGGACACCTTCGTGTTGCAGGTAAACCGAGTAGCCTGGATTTACGACTGCTGCGCAGCCGGACGCAGGCTGCGCCAGCTGCTACAAGTTTTGAGGTCAGCCCTGGATTGAAGACACATTCTGAAAGCATGCCGTCCAGACTTTAGAAAAGGTACGATACCCGCCTGATTTTCCAGTCTTGTAACCGGAGTTGCCCATGAGCGCCGTCAATCGCGCAACGGTGGAAACCGTCCTTCGCCAATACACCGACCCTTATCTGAACCTGGATCCGGTCAGCGCCGGGTGCGTGCGCAACATCGATATCCAGGGCGATCGCGTGAGCGTCCAGATCGAGCTGGGTTACGCCGCCAACCTGTTCAGGAACGGCTGGGCGCAACTGCTGCAAATGGCCATCGAAGGTCTTGACGGCGTCACCAGTGCTCGCGTCGACATCACCAGTGTGATCGCTGCGCACAAGGCTCAGGCGCAGATTCCAGGCCTGGCCAACGTCAAGAACGTCGTGGCCGTGGCCTCGGGCAAGGGCGGCGTAGGCAAATCGACCACCGCCGCAAACCTGGCACTCGCACTTGCCCGTGAAGGCGCCAGAGTCGGGATTCTCGACGCGGACATTTACGGTCCGAGCCAAGGCATCATGTTCGGCATTCCCGAAGGCACCCGCCCGCAGGTCAAGGAGCAGAAGTGGTTCGTGCCGATCGTGTCCCACGGCGTCGAAGTGATGTCGATGGCGTTTCTGACCGATGACAACACCCCGATGGTCTGGCGTGGGCCGATGGTTTCGGGCGCGCTGTTGCAGTTGGTCACGCAGACCGCGTGGGGCGATCTGGATTATCTGGTCATCGACATGCCGCCAGGCACCGGCGACATCCAGCTGACCCTGGCGCAGAAAGTTCCGGTGGCCGGCGCGGTGATCGTCACTACCCCGCAAGACCTCGCATTGCTGGACGCGCGCAAAGGTGTGGAGATGTTCCGCAAGGTCAACATTCCGGTGTTGGGCGTGGTGGAAAACATGGCCGTGCACATCTGCTCGAATTGCGGGCATGCCGAGCATCTGTTCGGTGAGGGTGGCGGGGTGAAGCTGGCCGACCAGTACGGCGTCGAGTTGCTGGCCTCGTTGCCGCTGGATATGGCCATCCGCGAGCAGGCCGACGGCGGCAAACCAACGGTGATCGCCGAACCGGACAGCCCTGTCGCCATGGTTTACCAGGAACTCGCGCGGCATGTCGGCGCACGAATTGTGTTGCAGGAAGCGGCATCGCCGGCGATGCCGACTATCACCATCAGCGACGATTGATTTACAGAAAGGATCGCTGCTTCATTATGTAGCAGCTGCCGAGGCACGAGGCTGCGTTGGGCTGCGTAGCGGCCCCCAGGGCGGTCCTTCGGACGCGCAACGCAGCCTCGTGCCTCGGCAGCTGCTACAGTGAAGTGGTGGTCTTGCGTTAAATCCGTAACCCGCCGTCCATCTCCAGAATCCGCCCGGTGTAATAGTCATTCTCGAAAATGTACGCCGCCGAATGAGCGATTTCCTCGGGCTTGCCCATGCGCTTGAGCGGTATTCCGGCGGTCATTTTATCCAGCGCTTCCGGCTTCATGCCCAGCGTCATCTCTGTTTCGATAAAGCCTGGCGCAATGCCCGCGACGCGGATGCCATAGCGCGCGAGTTCCTTGGCCCAGGTCACGGTCGCCGCAGCGACGCCAGCCTTGGCTGCGGAGTAGTTGGTCTGGCCGACATTGCCGGCGCGCGAAATCGAGGAGATATTGATGATCGCACCGCTGTTTTTTAGCTCGACCATTTTTGCCGCGACTTCACGGGTGCACAGGAACACGCCGGTCAGGTTGACGTCGATGACCGCTTGCCATTGCGCCAGGCTCATCTTGGTCATTTCGCCATCCTTGACCTTCAACAGCAGGGCGTTGCGCAAGATGCCCGCATTGTTGATCAAGCCATGGATCGCGCCGAAATCTTCGGCCACCTGAGTGACCATTTGCGTCACCTGGTCTTCATTGGCAACGTTGCACAAATAGGCGCGCGCCTCGACGCCCTTGGCTTTGCACGCGGCGACAGCGTCGTCGAGCTTTTCCTGGTTGAGATCGACAAGTGCCAGCCTCGCGCCTTTGCCGGCGAAATACTCGGCCATCGAACGGCCTAAACCCTGGCAACCGCCGGTGATAATGATTACTTTGTCAGTGAGTTGCATTCGCATGCCCCGGTAGCCGTTTTGAAGTGGTCTTCTTATTGGAAAGCCTCTCGATCTGCGCCGGCAGCGGCCTGGTTGCACGAGAGATTGCCCAGAAGGCGCAACGGAACTTGTCCCTGGCGCCTGTCCGTTTTTTCGACGGATTCTATATAAGGAGTCATAAATTGAGCGTTGAAGCGGCCAAGAATGCCCGAGAATTGCTTCTCAAGGAATACCGAGGGGTGCTATCGACCCACTCCAAAGCGATGCCTGGTTTTCCTTTTGGTTCGGTCGTTCCGTACTGTCTGGATGGGCAGGGGCGCCCGCTGATTCTGATCAGCCGCATTGCCCAGCACACCCACAACCTGCAGAAAGATCCAAAATGCTCGCTGTTCGTGGGCGAGCGCGGGGCTGAAGACGTACAGGCGGTCGGTCGCCTGACCTACCTCGCAAAGGCGCAAAAGCTTGAAGACAATTACGCCATCGACGCTGCGGCCGATCGCTACTACCGCTATTTCCCCGAGTCGCAGAATTATCATCAGGCGCACGACTTCGATTTCTGGGTGCTCGAACCTGTTCGTCATCGCTACATCGGCGGGTTTGGCGCGATTCACTGGGTCGATCAGCTGACACTGGCCAACCCGTTCGCTGGCAAGGCCGAAATCAGCATGGTCGAGCACATGAATGCCGATCACGCCAAAGCCATTGCGCACTACGTCGAACTCGCCGGATTACCGACGACCGAACCTGCGCAGCTTGCCGGCATCGACACCGAAGGCATGCACCTGCGAATCGGTCAGGCCCTTTACTGGCTAGCGTTTCAAGCACCATGTAATACGCCGACACAAGTGCGCGAAGCCTTGTTTTTTCTGGCTCACGCCGAAGATTGGCCGAAAAAGGAAGTGGCCGACGCTTGAATTCACGAAACGGCGACGTCATCTAGGGAAGACTGGCAAGGCATTCTTGCGTTGAGGAACCATTTGATGCGCCCTTTTTTATTGCTCTTTGTACTGTTCCCGGTGTTGGAGCTGTTCGTATTCGTCAAGGTGAGCGGGGCGATCGGGTTTTTCCCGGCCCTGCTGCTGGTGATTCTCGGCTCGATGCTCGGCGTTTTCGTGCTCCGTATCGCCGGTCTGTCCACCGCGCTGCGTGCGCGTGAAAGTCTCAACCGCGGCGAGTTGCCTGCGCAGACCATGCTGGAAGGTCTGATGCTGGCGCTGGCGGGTGGCTTGTTGATCCTGCCTGGCTTCGTTACCGACGTGCTGGGCCTGATCATGTTGCTGCCGATTTCCCGTCGTCTGCTGGCCAATAAAATGCGCCGGCGTGCCGAAGAGGCCGCGATCCGTCAGCGTGCGTTCGCCGATGATCTTCAGCCCCGCGGCGGTCCTGCTCCGCGTCAGCCGTTGGGCCGCGAGCCCGATGTGATCGAAGGCGAGTACGAACACCGCGATCCCAAGTAACACTTTTAACGTCACGGCGCCTTCGGGTGCCGTGTTCCGTTTTGGGGGCTCAAAGATGAAAAATTTTCGCCCCCCGCCCTTGTAATCAGCTTGTACGCCCTTATGTAACGGTCACCGCAAGGTTTCTGGCGAGCAACGCCAGACAGACTTCCGCGGTTCGCTTGACGAACCGCACCCGGCACCGCCGGATTTGTTTAACCCGCCGGGAATACACCGGCCGATGAAAACCACAATTAGGAGAGATCGACAATGAAGCTTCGTCCTCTGCATGACCGCGTCGTCGTCCGTCGCAGCGAAGAAGAAAAGAAAACCGCTGGCGGTATCGTCCTGCCAGGTTCGGCTGCTGAAAAGCCAAACCAGGGCGAAGTCCTCGCCGTAGGCCCAGGCAAGACCCTGGAAAACGGTGAAGTGCGTGCGCTGTCCGTGAAAGTGGGTGACAAGGTTGTGTTCGGCCCGTACTCCGGCAGCAACACAGTGAAAGTCGATGGCGAAGACCTGCTGGTAATCGGCGAAAGCGAAATCCTCGCTGTTGTCGAAGGCTGATTCCCCGCTCATTTTCCCGTTACTACAAAGTATTTAAGGAATATCGATCATGGCTGCTAAAGAAGTTAAATTCGGCGATTCCGCCCGCAAGAAAATGCTCGCCGGTGTCAACGTCCTGGCTGACGCAGTAAAAGCGACCCTGGGCCCGAAAGGCCGTAACGTGATCATCGAGAAGAGCTTCGGCGCTCCGACCATCACCAAGGACGGCGTGTCCGTTGCCAAAGAAATCGAGCTGAAAGATCGCTTCGAAAACATGGGCGCGCAACTGGTCAAAGACGTTGCCTCCCGTGCCAACGATGACGCAGGCGACGGCACCACCACCGCTACCGTTCTGGCTCAGTCGATCGTCAACGAAGGCCTGAAAGCCGTCGCTGCCGGCATGAACCCGATGGACCTGAAACGCGGTATCGACAAAGCGACCATCGCCATTGTCAAAGAGCTGAAAGCCCTGTCCAAGCCTTGCGCTGACACCAAGGCGATCGCTCAGGTCGGCACCATCTCGGCCAACTCCGACAGCTCCATCGGCGACATCATTGCCGAAGCCATGGAAAAAGTCGGTAAAGAAGGCGTGATCACCGTTGAAGAAGGCTCGGGCCTGGAAAACGAACTGTCGGTTGTTGAAGGTATGCAGTTCGACCGCGGTTACCTGTCCCCGTACTTCGTCAACAAGCCAGAGACCATGACTGCCGAGCTGGACGGTCCGCTGATCCTGCTGGTCGACAAAAAGATCTCGAACATCCGCGAAATGTTGCCAGTGCTGGAAGCCGTTGCCAAAGCCGGCCGTCCACTGCTGATCGTTGCTGAAGACGTTGAAGGCGAAGCCCTGGCGACTCTGGTTGTCAACAACATGCGTGGCATCGTCAAAGTTGCAGCCGTCAAGGCTCCAGGCTTCGGCGACCGTCGCAAGGCCATGCTGCAGGACATCGCTGTTCTGACTGGCGGTACCGTCATCTCCGAAGAGATCGGTCTGAGCCTGGAAAGCACTACCCTGGAACATCTGGGTAATGCCAAGCGCGTCATCCTGTCGAAAGAAAACACCACCGTGATCGACGGTGCCGGCGTTGAGACTGACATCCAGGCTCGCGTTCTGCAGATCCGTCAGCAAGTGGCTGACACTTCGTCCGACTACGACCGTGAAAAACTGCAAGAGCGTCTGGCCAAACTGTCCGGCGGCGTTGCAGTGATCAAGGTTGGCGCTGGCTCCGAAGTTGAAATGAAAGAGAAAAAGGCCCGCGTTGAAGACGCCCTGCACGCTACCCGTGCAGCCGTTGAAGAAGGTGTGGTACCTGGCGGCGGCGTGGCACTGGTTCGCGCTCTGCAGGCTATTTCCGAACTGAAAGGCGACAACGCCGATCAGGACGTTGGTATCCAGTTGCTGCGTCGCGCTGTTGAAGCGCCACTGCGCCAGATCGTTGCCAACTCCGGCGACGAGCCAAGCGTCGTTGTCGACAAGGTCAAGCAGGGTTCGGGTAACTACGGTTACAACGCTGCTACCGGCGAATACGGCGACATGATCGAAATGGGTATTCTTGACCCGGCCAAAGTGACTCGTTCGGCTCTGCAGGCAGCGGCTTCCATCGCCAGCCTGATGATCACGACCGAAGCCATGATCGCCGAGATCAAGGATGACGCACCAGCTGGCGGCGGCATGCCAGACATGGGCGGTATGGGCGGCATGGGCGGCATGATGTAAGCCAGCCTTACCCCTGTAAAAAGGCCCCGCCTGCGAAAGCAGGCGGGGTTTTTTATTGCCGGTCATCGCACATTGCAGGCGCTGGCGCCGCACGCAGTTCTGGCTCTGCGTCAAACTTGGCCTTAAGCTGCGCGGGCCGCGATGGCCGTTACTGTGTACGGAGGAGGTGCCCATGCGAATTCTGTTGGTCGAAGACAACCGCGACATTCTGGCCAATCTGGCCGATTACCTTGGGCTTAAAGGCTACACCGTGGATTGCGCACAAGACGGTCTGTCGGGCCTGCACCTGGCCGCCACCGAACATTACGACCTGATCGTTCTCGACATCATGTTGCCCGGGATTGACGGCTACACCTTGTGCAAACGCCTGCGCGAAGATGCTCGCCGCGACACGCCGGTAATCATGCTGACCGCTCGTGATCAGCTCGATGATCGTCTGCAAGGCTTCAAGTCTGGCGCCGATGATTACCTGATCAAGCCTTTCGCCTTGTCTGAACTGGCCGCGCGGATCGAAGCGGTCATGCGCCGGGCGCAGGGCGGTGGTCGGCGCAGCTTGCAAGTCGGCGATCTGAGTTACGACCTAGATACGCTTGAAGTGACCCGCGAGGGGCGCCTGCTCAAGCTCAACCCGGTGGGTTTGAAATTGCTCGCGGTGCTGATGCAGAAAAGTCCCCATGTGTTGCGCCGGGAAATTCTTGAGGAGGCGCTGTGGGGCGATGATTGCCCGGACAGCGACAGCTTGCGCAGCCACGTCCATCAGTTGCGCCAGGTGATCGACAAGCCATTCGCCAAACCCTTGCTGCAGACTGTGCACGGTGTGGGTTATCGCCTTGCCGAGGGTCGAGATGGAGTTTAGACAGAGCCTCGCCCAACGGATCATCATCGCCTTTGCGCTGATGAGCGCGTTGGTCGCGGGAGCCTTCGCCATGGGCATCGTGGCGACTGTGCACCTGGTGGAAGAAAAACTGATCTCGGCAGGCCTGGGGGGCGATCTTCAGCGACTGCTACTGATGGACAGCGTGTCGGACTGGAGCCACCGTCCCGAGCCGGACCAACTGTTTTATTTCAGCGGCGGGCCGGGCGACTTCGATGTGCCCAAGGACCTTCGGCACCTCGATTCAGGGTTTCACGAAGTGTTCCGTGAGCAGCTGTCGTATCACGCCATGGTCGAGATCGTCGACGGTCGACGTTATGTGCTGCTGCAAGACCAGAGTGATTTCGAAGAACGTGAGCGGGTCCTGTTTGCTGTGGTGCTGGTGGGCTTCGTTCTGAGCCTTGCGCTGGCGGTGTTCCTCGGCTGGATACTGGCGCGAAAAGTAATGGCGCCGGTGGTTCGACTGGCCCGCCAGGTGCGGCACCGCGACCAGTTATTGGGGCTCGCGCCACCGCTGGCACCGGACTATGCCGCTGATGAAGTGGGCGAGCTCGCCGTGGCATTCGACGCTACGCTTGGGCGCTTGCGCCAGGCGCTGACCCGTGAGCGCCTGTTCACCAGTGACGTCAGTCACGAACTGCGCACCCCGCTGATGGTGCTGGCCAGTTCCTGTGAATTGCTTTTGGAGAACCCTGGCCTCGACCAACGGGGCAGGGCCCAGGTCGAGCGTATCGCTCGCGCCTGCGGTGAGATGCGTGAACTGGTGCAAACCTTTTTGATGCTGGCCCGCACTCAGCGTGAAGACGTCAACGTCGCGCCCCAGCAGAACCTTAGTCAGGTCGCTGACAGCCTGCTCAATCTGTGGCGCGAGCCGATCGAGGCCAAAGGGCTGACGCTGCTTTTCGAGCCGGGCCATCCGCCCGATACGGTTTATAACGCCACACTGCTGCACGCGGTGATGGGTAACCTGCTGCGTAACGCGCTGCACTACACCGAGCAGGGCTTCATCCGTTTGACCCTGACGCCGAGCGGTTTCGCCGTCGAGGACAGCGGGGTAGGTATTCCCGAAGAGAAGCGCGAAGCGATGTTCGAACCCTTTGTCCGCGGCGCCGAAAAGCGCGGCGATGGCCTGGGTCTGGGGCTGTCGTTGGTCCAGCGGATATGTGAGAACCAGGGCTGGACTGTCAGCCTGACGACCATGGAGCCTCACGGCTGCCGCTTTCAAGTGGACCTGACCCTGATGGAGTGATGCTCGAAGTGAGCAAATACGGCCAGCAAAAATCGCATAAACTGTAAAATCCCGAAATAATTCAACATTTTACATGACGATTTTTTCACAAAGACATGACCTGACCGCGACACCCGGCTCCCTAGGCTGGTGTCATCAGAAGTTCAGGAGTCCTTGATGATGGCTGGCCCAATCAAACTAGATTTTTCCGACAAATACGACGACAAGCACGCGAAGAGTTATTTCCATAAACATCAGGACGGCCTCAGCCGCCGCATGTCCCACAGGCGCGACGAGCAGTTGGCGCGCAAGGCGCTGGCATTGGCTGGCGATCCGGGTTTGGTGCTGGACTTGCCCTGTGGCGCAGGGCGTTTCTGGCCCATGCTCGCGCAAAAGCCCAATCGCGTGATTATCGGCGCCGACAACTCAGAGTCCATGCTGAAGGTCGCGCAGCAACTACAACCCGCTGATGTGGTGAGACGGGTACAACCCTTGCACACCTCAGCATTCGAGATTGCGTTGCCGGACAACGCCGTCGACAGCATTTTTTGCATGCGTTTGTTGCACCACGTCGGTGATGCCCAGCATCGACTGGCCATCTTGCGTGAGTTCGAACGTGTCACCCGCGACAGCGTGATCCTGTCGCTTTGGGTGGATGGCAATTTCAAAGCCTGGAAGCGCAAGCGTTCCGAGCAAAAGCGTGATCAGGAAGGCTACCAGAATCGATTTGTGTTACCGGCTGCTACGGTCGAAAAAGAATTCGAGCAAGCGGGTTTCCGCATTCAGGAACAACTGGACTTTATACCGCTCTATGCCATGTGGCGGGTTTACGTATTACGCAAGAGGTAACGCGATGGCAGTGCAGTGTGCAGCAGGCACGAATGGTGCTTCCCAGGACCGGTTTGATTATTACTGGAATCAGCGCGGCGAATGGGTTGAAGAGCCCAATGTGCGTCGCGGCGGTGAAAGTGGTGTGCAGCGGATAAAAGGCAGTGATGGGCAATTACTTTACGCCAAGCGCCAGACTGGCCATATCTACCGCAGCTTGATGCACCCATTGGGCCGCCCGACGGTAATGCGCGAACAGGATGCGTTGATCGGCTTGCGTCAAATTGGAGTGCGCGTGCCAGAACTGGTTTTCTGCGGGGCCAAGCGCGACCCTGTGCATAAATGGCGCGCGTTACTGGTGACCAAGTCCCTGGACGGTTTCGAAGAAATCGAACACTGGTACGCCGGTGGTGGTCGCGAACGTCACGGCGAGGCCGTGCATGATCGGGTGCTCAAGGATCTGGCGGACAATTTGGCGCGGATGCACAGAGGCCGTTGGCAACACAGCTGCATCTACATCAAGCATGTTTTCGTACGCGTATCCGGTGAAGGCGACGCGGCACAGGTCGAAGTTGCTCTGATCGATCTGGAAAAATGCCGGCAGCGCCCCACCGCTTACCGGGCTGCTTCACATGACATGAAGCAGTTGCGTCGCCATTCGTCGTTCAGCACTGCCGACTGGAAGAAACTCGTCTACTTTTACGAGGCGGCGTTTGGCAGCGCTATCAAAGGTTTATAGCGATGAAACTAGAAATTGCACGAGGTTTGTTCCTGGTTGGAGCCTTGGCAGTTGCTTCTCTGGCGATGGCAGCTTGGGAGCAGCCGCGTACGCAAGTCCTCAGTTCATTCAATGAGGACGCCAGTTGTCCCTTGCCGCGGATTGCCAAGGCATCCGAGGCCACTCAGCCCGATCATGATTTGTTGTTACTCATGTTCGGGCTTTCTCAAGGATTGAAACCGTAGGATTGAAAAGATTGAAACCCCCATAAAAGGCCTCGCTCGTGCGAGGCCTTTTTTTGCCTGGAGCTTTAGTGCAGTCCCTTTTCAGATTTGTCCGGCTTGGCCAGCAGCGTATAAACACACGGCAACACGAACAGGGTGAACAAGGTCCCGATCGACATTCCCGTCGCGATGACCGTGCCGATGTCGAACCGGCTGACCGCGCCTGCGCCGGTGGCGATGATCAGCGGCACCATGCCGAACACCATGGCCGCCGTGGTCATCAGCACTGGACGCAGACGAATGGCCGCCGCTTCTTCGACAGCTTCGCGCGCTGACAGGCCCTTGTCCTTGCGCAGCTGGTTGGCGAATTCGACGATCAGTATCCCGTGTTTGCTGATCAGGCCGATCAATGTCACCAGCCCCACCTGGGTGTAGATATTCATGCTCGACCAACCCAGGAACAGCGGAATCAACGCGCCGCAAATAGATAGCGGCACGGTCACCAGGATCACCAACGGATCGCGAAAGCTTTCGAACTGGGCGGCCAGCACCAGGAAAATGATCGCCAGCGCCAAGGCGAAGGTCACCCACAGCGCACTGCCTTCCTGAACGTATTGGCGCGATGCACCGGCGTAGTCGACCGCAAACCCGGCAGGCGCCTCTTCCAGTGCGATCTGGCGCACGGTATCGAGGGCTTCACCCATGCTCACCAGCGGCACCCCGGAGAGGATGGCCGAGTTGAGCTGCTGGAACTGGTTCAACTGCCGTGGGCGAGCGCGGTCGGTGACCGTGATCAGCGTCGACAGGGCCAGCAAATCACCTTGGGTATTCTTCACGTAGTAATTGTTCAGCCAGTCCGGATTGTCGCGGAAAGGCCGTTCAACCTGCGCGATCACTTTGTAGCTGCGACCTTCGATGGTAAACCGGTTGATCTCCGCTTCCCCCAGCAACGTCGCCAGTGTGCCGCCGAGGTCTTGCATGGAGACACCCATCTGCGCGGCCTTGGCGCGATCGATATCGACCACCACTTCGGGTTTGTCGAACGCGAGGTCGACGTCAACGAAGGCGAATTTGCCCGACTCCATGGCGCGCTTCTTCACCCGGTCCATCACCTGCAACAACGACTCGTAGTCGCCTGCAGTATTGATCACGAACTGGAACGGCAACCCTTCACCGGTGCCCGGCAGGGATGGCAGGTTGAAGCCGAAAACCTGCAGGCCCGGGATGCTTTCCAGTTTCGCCTGAACCTCGGGCAGGATTTCCATTTGCGTTCGGTCGCGATCATTCCATGGCTTCAACAGAAATCCCCCGATCCCCGATTGCACGCCGGTGGCGCCATTGATCTGGAATGAAGAGTAGTACTCGGGGAAGGCTTTGAAGATGTCGATGAACTCGTCGGTGTAGGCGTTCAGGTAGTCGAGGTTGGTCGGTTGCGGCGCGCTGGCCAGCATGAAAATGATGCCTTGGTCCTCGTCCGGCGCCAGTTCCGATTTGGTGAACTTGAGCAGCACCGGAATCAGGCACAACACAATTACTGCAAAGACCAGCACCACCGGCCGCGTATTCAGGGTGCCGTGGAGCATGCGCTGGTAGCGGCGTTTGAGGCCTTCGAAAATCAGATCGAGACGATGCGCGAGGCCGCTGGGATTTTCGTCGTGCCGCAACAGGAAGGCGCACATCATCGGCGACAGGGTCAGGGCGACGACGCCGGAAATCACCACCGCGCCCGCCAGGGTCAGGGCGAACTCCTTGAACAGTGCACCGGTCAGCCCGGTGAGAAAACCGATCGGCGCGTAAACCGCCGCCAGGGTAATGGTCATCGAGACCACCGGCATGGCGATTTCCCGCGCACCTTCAATAGCGGCGTCGAACGGCGATTTACCTTCCTCGATGTGGCGGTGGATGTTTTCCACCACGACGATCGCATCGTCCACCACCAGGCCGATGGCCAACACCATCGCCAGCAAAGTCAGCAGGTTGATCGAGTAGCCCATCATTTGCATGAAGAACATAACGCCGATCATCGACAGCGGAATCGTCACCACCGGGATGACCACTGAGCGCAGCGCCCCGAGGAACAGAAACACGACCACGATGACGATCAATACCGCTTCGAACAGGGTTTTTACCACTTCGTCGATCGAGGCCTGAATGAACAGCGTCGCGTCGTAGGCAATTTCACCCTTGAGGTTCGGCGGCAGCTGGGCCTCGAGGTCCGGCATGATCTTGCGCACTTCCTTGATCACGTCCAGCGGGTTGGCGCCCGGTGTGGCCTT
The DNA here is from genome assembly GCF_054898145.1 of Pseudomonas sp. TMB3-21. Classification (NCBI taxonomy): domain Bacteria; kingdom Pseudomonadati; phylum Pseudomonadota; class Gammaproteobacteria; order Pseudomonadales; family Pseudomonadaceae; genus Pseudomonas; species Pseudomonas sp. TMB3-21. The sequence goes on from NZ_CM142718.1 coordinate 2,837,423, forward strand.
GATCCCGATGTACACCGAAGGCGTACCACCAAACGAACTGATGGTGTCGTAGTTTTCCGCACCCATTTCGACCCGCGCGACATCGCTCAGCAGTACGCGACTATCGCCGTCGACCTTGAGTGGAATCGCAGCGAAGGCTTCGGCAGATTTCAGCTCGGTGTTGGCGTTGATGCTGGTGACCACGTATTCGCCTTTCACTTCGCCTGCCGCGGAGAGGAAGTTGTATTGGCGCACGGCGTTGGTCACGTCGCTGGCGCTCAAGCCGAAACCGGCGAGTTTGACCGGGTCCAGCCACAGGCGCATGGCAAACACCTGATTGCCGAGAATCTCGGCTTCGGCCATTCCCGGCAGTGTGGCGAGTTTCGGCTGGATGACCCGTGAGAGGTAATCGGTGATCTGCGGGTTGCTCAGCTCCTTGCTGAAGAAACTGATGTACATCAGCGCCGAGGCGTCCGCCGCTTCCTTGCTCAGAACCGGATCTTCAGCGTCCTGTGGCAGCTGGTTCTTGACCTCGTTGGCCTTGGCCAGCAGCTCGGTGAACAACCGGTCACTGTTGGCACCGATGCGCGCATAGATCGAGATCACCGAGAAGTTCTGGCGACTGACCGAGGTCATGTAGTCGATGCCCTCGGCGCTGGCCAGGCTCTGCTGCATCGGCTGGGTGATATAGCCCTGAATGGTTTCGGCATTGGCGCCGGGGTAGGCGGTAGTGACCGTGATCAGGGCGTTTTCCATTTGCGGGTACTGGCGCAGCGGCAATTTGCTCCAGGCCTGAAAGCCGAGCAGAACAATCAACAGGCTGACCACGGTGGCGAGCACCGGGCGACGGATAAACGGGTCGGTAAAAGCCATGGGATTCCTTGATCAGTCCGCGCGCGGCGGGCTGTTCTGCTCGGCTAAGGTTTTGTCGTCGCTGATCGCAATGTGTGCGCCGTTGTCCAGTTTGATCTGCCCGGCGGTGACCACCTTCTCGCCGTTCTGCACGCCCTTGGTGATCATCACCTGGCCGTCGCGACGCTCGCCGGTTTCTATGAAGCGCCGTTCGGCGATCAAAATCGGCTGGCCTTTGTCGTCTTTTTCCAGGCCGCCATCCTCGGCTTTTTTCTGTGCGACCACATACAGCGAATTGCCGTAGAGCGTGTAAGTGATCGCGCTTTCCGGGACGACGATGCGTGGCTGCGGATTGGGCAGCAGCACTTGCAGACCGGCGAACATGCCCGGCAACAATTTACCGTCAGGGTTGGCCAGGGTCGCGCGTACCTGAACGTTGCGCGTGCTGTTCTCGACTTTCGGATTGATTGCACTGATGGTGCCGGGGAAGCTTTGCGTCGGGTATGCCGAAACAATGATCTGTACCGGTTGGCCGACGGCGATTTTCGGTATCGACTGCTCGGGCAGGAAGAAATCGACGTAAAGGCTGCTGAGGTTTTGCAGCGTGGCAATCACGGTGCCGCTGGCAAGGTAGTCGCCGACGTCCACCTGCCGAATGCCGATGGTGCCGCTGAACGGTGCGACGATGCGTTTTTTCGCCAGCGACGCCTTGAGCTGGTTGACCGTGGCCTGGTTCTTTTTCAGGACCGCCGACAGTCGGTCAAACTCACCTTTCGAAATGGCCTGACTGCCGACCAGTTGACTGCCGCGGTTGTAATCGACCTGAGCCAGGCCAAGGTCGGCCTGCGCGGTTTCCAGCAACGCGGTTTCCACGGCGCTGTCGAGCTGCACGATCGGTTGACCGGCCTTGACCTTCTGTCCTGACTGAAACTGCACGTCGGTGACGGTGCCGTTGGTCTCCAGGCTCAGGTCGACGCCTTGCAGCGCAGTCAGCGTGCCCACGGTGGGCAGACGCGCTTGCCATGGCCGTTCGGTTGCGGTGGCCACAGCCACGCTGATCGGCGGTTTCGGCGCGGAAAAGCCCTGGATCATCGTATAGATGGAAAAGGCTTTGTAAGCGCCCAGGACGAGGACGATCAGCAGAACAATACCCAACATGATCAGCATGCGGCGACGCAGCATATTTTCCAGTTCCTTGGAGAAATCAGGCAAGACAGGCGGGCACATTACTCCGAGTCAGTGGGGGTTTCCAGCGGGTAGCTTTCAGCGCTGGGCATACACCGAACTGTGGCGAGGGAGCTTGCTCCCGCTGGGCTGCATAGCGGGCCACGGTTTTTAGGGCTGCTGCGCACCCCAAGCGGGAGCAAGCTCCCTCGCCACAAAAATAACCCGGCAAGTCATATCAGATGAAGATGGTTGTCCCAGAGCCCTGCGGGCAGATCCAGCGGTTTTGCAACGAGATCTTTCTGACGGCAATCGTAGTACCGGCAGCGTCCCTGACCGGAGGTTACGACGAAGCCATCCGCCACCGCACCGACGCCAGCGCAATCGGCAAGCGGCGCATCCAGGCGCACTTCGCCGCTGTCCAGGTCCCAGATGAAAAAGCGGTTGCCCCGCGGCGCCGTTAACGCCACCAGACGCAAATCGCTGTGCACCGCGACGCTGGCGGTGTAATGCCCCATGGCTTGCAATTGATGTTCCGCCACTGGGAAGGGCATGAACGATTGGCCCGGCCGCTTGATCGCCAACAACTCCGACGATTCATGAGACGGGCCCATGAATTGCTGCCCGGCGACGATGGTGCCGTCGTCTGCGATGCCAAGGTGACGCACGCTGTTCATCTGCTGCGCGAGGGTCTCCTTGCTCAGCAGCGTGCCGTCGCGCTGCATCAGCACCAGGCTCGGCTCCATCGCATGGAGGTTCATCTCGACCCGGCTTTCCGCCTCGGTGCGAATCCCGCCGTTGGCCACGACCAGGGTTTCGCCATCCGGCATCCACGAAACCTGATGCGGGCCGATGCCATGAGTGGAAATCTCGCCGCTGTGCACCAGTCGCTCACCTTCAAACCTGTACACGCCGAGCAGGCCGCGACCCGGATCGGAAGTGTCGTTCTCGGTCGCATACAACCAGTCGCCGCTCTTGTGGATCACGGCGTGACCGTAAAAATGCCGGTTCGGCAGCGACGTCACGGTCTGCAGCAGTGTGCCGTCGCGCAGGTCGATCAGGTAGCTCTCGGTGCCCGGCCGGCGGGCGACGAACAGCGCAATCGGCAGCGTCGGGTGATTGATGATGTCGTGGCAACGCTGGCCGACTTCGGTGGCGAACGCCCGCGTGCCGTCCAGCCGATAACCGACGGCGTAATGCTTGCCGTCGCCGTCGTCACGCGCTGACAGCAGCAGAGGGCTTTTGTCCTTTTGCTTGAACAGCGTCCAGCCGCCCAGTGTCACTGCTCCCAGCAGCAAACTACCTAAAGTCAGAGCCTGACGTCGCAGCATCGCACTTGTCCTCATCAGTCACCGTCGTTGGCGTTGAAGCCCAGTTGGATGCCCAGCGCCTTGGCCAGTTCGCCTTCGTGCAGGCGATGGACGACGTTGAGGCTGTCATAGATGTCGTTGAGTTGCTGGCGACCGGCATCGTCGCTGAGCATCTCGGCCAGCGAGCGCTGGTTGCTGGCGAACAGTGTCAGGGACGCAGCGTAAGCGGCGTCGATCTTGTCGGCGAGCGGTTTCTGCTCGCTTGGCAACAGGCCGCGCAAGCCTTTATTGTCGACGCCTTCCCAGACCGTTTTGGCAGCGGCGAGACTGGTTTCCAGTCCGCTCAGTGACGAATGGCTGCGCCATGCATCGGCCTGGAACGGCTGCGGTACGCCTTTGCTCTGGCGACCCATCGGCGTGCCGAGTTTCTTTTTCAGGCTGTCGAGCGCGGTGACCTGCACGCGCAGCAGGTCGGCAATCGCTTCGTGGGAATCGGCGTAGCGCTGGTTCGGGAACTTGCTCATCTGCGCGAGCATACCGTCGGTGTTGTTCCAGCCCTTGAGGATCTCCTCGGCCAGTTGTTTCTGGTGTTCGGCAATCGCGATCAACAGTGGGCAGTATTTGCTCTTCTGCGCATCGTTGGCGACGTCGGGCTTGCTGTCGAACAGGATGTACTCGTAGGCGGACAGGCCCTGCACCACGACGCTGGATTTGGCCAGTGCGGCCGCGTCGATCTGCGGCTGCGCGGTCACCAGTTGCTCGACCTGACGGCCCACGAGGTTTTTCTTGTCCGGCCAGAACTGCACCGACCAGGCGCGATTGCCTTCGGCCAGTGGCCCGATCAGCAGCGGTTGCAGCTCGGCCCAGGCTTTCTGCGCATGAAGGAAATCAGCGCGAGCGGTCTCCAGGTCCGATTTACCCTCGCAGTAGGCCAGGGCACTGACCGCGAGCTGGCGGTCGGCTTCAACCCAGCGCGTGTAAGTCGGCAGGATCACCGACTTGGCGATGGCTGCCGAAGTGACCGCCTGCGGGTCCTGCGGTGAACAGGCTCCGAGCGCAAGTGCAGCAAGGCTGGTGAACAACAATTTGGGACGGAACATGTCGGGCTCCCGCTTATGGAATGGGTATCAAAGGGAATTCAAAAACGCCAGCAGCGCAGCGCGCTGTCCGGCATCGAAAGACAAAACTTTTTGCTGCGCCGCGGTGGCTTCGCCGCCATGCCAGAGCACGGCTTCGAGCAGGTTGCGGGCACGGCCGTCGTGCAGGAACCGGGTGTGGCCGCTGACCGCTTGCGTGAGGCCGATACCCCACAGCGGTGGGGTGCGCCAGTCGCTTCCACCGGCCTTGAATTCAGTACGGTTGTCGGCCAGGCCATCGCCCATGTCATGCAGCAGAAGATCGCTATAGGGACGAATCACCTGATTGGCCAGTTCAGGTTCACTGGCGTTGGCGGCGGTGGTGTATTTCGGTGTGTGACACGATTGGCAACCGGCCTGGAAAAACAGGGTTTTGCCCGCCAGCACCTCGGGGGAGCTGACATCGCGGCGGGCCGGTACGGCGAGGTTGCGGCTGTACAACAGCACCAGACGCAGGATGTTGTCGCTGACTTCCGGTTCGCCATCCGGCCCCTTTCCGTTCGGCGCCTGCTTGCAAGCGACCTGTGCGTCAGTGCAGTCATCAAAGGTGCGCAGGCTGGTGGTCAGGCCCATGTCGCCGGAAAACGCGTGGACGTTCTGCTGATTGAGGTTCGGTTGCCCGGCTTTCCAGCCGAACCGGCCGAGGACGGTTTTCTGTTGTACGTCATCCCAGACCCGATTCGGGCGACCGGCAATGCCTTTGTTGTCTTTGGCCTGAGCCTCGGCGTTGGCCAGAATCGCCTCGTCGGGGATGGCTTCGAGCAAACCGAGGCCGATCATCGGCGGCGCAACCCGGGCCGAGAAACGTGTGTCGGGATGCATCGGGCCGTAGCCGAGCTGGGTGATGTGCAGGGTTGGTTTTTGTAGCTCCACTTCACTGCCGTCCTGGAAGCGGACCGGCACGGGCGTGTAATCGACGCGGACCTTGCCCTCAGGGATGACGCCGGGCACTGACATGTCCTGAAATTGCCCGCCGTAAACCGGCTCGGGGACGACGCCTAACTGCTCGATGACCTTGGCGTAGGCCGGCGAATCAGGAATAGACAGACGTACCAGCATCGATACTGCATTTAGTGCGCCAGGCGCCGGCGGATGACCGCGGCCGTCCTTGATGTGGCAGTTCTGGCAGGCGTTGGTGTTGAACAACGGGCCTAGACCGTCACGCGCCGTAGTGGTCGCCGGAGCGATCACCCAGGGGTTGCGAAAGAAACTGTTGCCGACGCTGAAATCCACACGCCGCGATGGCGGGAGGTTGGCGGAGGGCAGGGAGAACGAGTTCTGATCAGTCTTGCGCACCGTCGCGTCGCCTCCTGAGCGGGCTTCACCGGGTTCGGCTTCGGTAAAACGCGGGGCGTCATCGCAGGCACTCAGGCCCAGGGCCAGAAACAGTGCGAACAAGCGAAGAGGCAGCGAGGGCATCAAGACATCCTGCGAGACGTGCAAAACAAAGGCGCAAAGTCTAACAGGGCAGGGGGGATTGAATAAGAGGAATTATCGTTTGGTTAATGTGGAACACATTTTACTGAAGGTCGCGATTCCTGTGGGAGCGAGCCTGCTCGCGATGGTGTGTCAGGCGACACTTGTGTAACTGATACACCATCGCGAGCAGGCTCGCTCCCACAGGGAGGCGGTGTTTGGCAGGCATGAAAAAGGCGACCCGGAGGTCGCCTTTGTATTCAGCCAGCGTTGATCAGAATTCGTGATCAGCGTTGTCCGGGTTCAGGTCGGTGATGCCCAGTTTGCCGGCTGCCGCTTCGATCGAACCGGTCTGCTTGACCAGCGAGGCGATGGCGTCGCGAACGACCTGGTTGCCAGCGGTATTGCCGGCAGCGATTAGCTGGTCGTAATGCTCACCCTTGTTGGCGTGATCGACGATGACCTGCATCTTCGCTTCGGTCGCAGCCAGGTCGGCTTTCAGCGCGGTATCGGCAGCCGGGTCGGCCTTCGCCACCAGCGAGGACAGGCTTGCGCCGGTCATCTTGGTGCCGTCAACGCGGGTGTATTCGCCCAGGTAGACGTTGCGAATGCCTTTGGCATCGTAAAACTGCGAGTAGTGAGTGTTGTCGCTGAAGCAGTCGTGTTCGTCTTCCGGGGAGTTGGCTTCCAGGGAAACCTTCATGCGCTCTCCCGCCAGTTCGCCCAGGGACAGGCTGCCCATGCCGAAGAGCATTTTGCGCAGGCCGGTTTCGCCCGGTTCGGCTTCCAGCGTCGCGCGATAGTTGTCAGCTACGTTCGGCTTCCAGTTGCCGACCATTTCTTCCAGATCGCTGACCAGCAGTTGAGTCACAGCCTTCAAATAAGCACGACGACGCTCGTTGTGGCCGCCAGTGGCACCGGCGCCTTCCAGGTAGTCGGAGGCCGGACGGTTGCCAGCGCCCGGGCCGGTACCGTTCAGGTCCTGGCCCCACAGCAGAAATTCAATCGCGTGATAACCGGTGGCAACGTTGGCCTCGGCACCGCCCAGCTCATTCAGGCTGGCGAGTTTTTCCGGGGTAATGTCTTTGACATCGACCTTGTCTTCGCCGACCTGAACTTCGCTGTTGGCGATGATGTTGGCGGTAGCGCCCGGGTTACCCAGTGCGTGTTCGTAGGATTTGTCGGTGTAGTCGATCAGGCCTTCGTCCAGTGGCCAGGCGTTCACCTGACCTTCCCAATCGTCAATGATGGTGTTGCCGAAGCGGAACACTTCGCTCTGCAGGTAAGGTACGCGAGCAGCGACCCAGGCAGCCTTGGCGGCGTTCAGGGTCTCGGCATTCGGCTTGGCGAGGAACGCGTCAACGGCAGTTTGCAGGGTTTTCGCGGTCGATTCGGCGTCGCTGTAAACGGCGAAGACGATGTCGGCGTAATGCGCGACAACGGCTTTGGCGGCGGCCTCATCGACTTTGCCGGCAGCCGCTGGTGCAGTGGCCGGGGCTGGAGGCGTCGTCGTGGCAGCTGGAGTCGGCGCTGGCGCGGCAGCTTTGTCTTTGCCTTCGCCACAACCGGCGAGGGAAATAGCGATGGCCAACAGACTGGCGGTAGCCAGAGGCATACGAATCATGGCGAACATCCTGCTTCGAGAGGGGGTGGAATGGCGCGGCTAGCGCGCAAAGCTGCGACATAATGCAAATCTTTCGCATTATGTGTAAAGGGTCGTGGTTGTAAATATTTCTTATTCAGAGAAAAGATCGCGGCCTCGTTTTTCTCGACAGCGCCTACGCAAGTGCGGGTTCTACCGTGGGAGCTGTCGAGTAAAACGAGGCTGCGATCTTTGGGCCTTCACAAGATCACCGCATTGCTGCGCTGCGCCTGTTTCAGGTACGCGCCCAATTCCCGTGCCGGCAGGGGCTTGCTGTAGAAGTAGCCCTGACCTTCGTGGCAGCCCTCGGAAATGATGTAGGCCTCCTGTTCGGCGGTCTCCACACCCTCGGCAATCACCTGCATACCCAGGCTCTTTCCCAACTGGATGATGGCCCGGACGATGGTCGCATCGTCGTCGTCATCGAGCAGGTCCTGAACGAAGCTCTTGTCGATCTTGATCTTGTCCAGCGGCAGGCTTTTCAGATAACTCAGCGATGAGTAACCGGTGCCGAAGTCGTCAATCGCGATCAATGCGCCGGAACGACGCAAACTCAGCAAGTGCTGAGCGGCGGTGCTGATGTCTTCCATCAGGCCGGTTTCGGTCACTTCCAGCTCCAGGCTGCGCGGTGGCAGGCGATACATTTGCAGCAGATTGTTGACCACGCGCGGCAACTCGGCGTGGTGCAACTGAACGGTGGACAGGTTGACGGCCATGCGCAGGTCAGTGAAACCCTGGTCATGCCAATCGCGCAATTGTTTGCACGACTGATCCAGTACCCATTCGCCGATGGCAATAATGGTGCCGTTCTGCTCCGCCAATGGGATAAACAGGTCCGGCGGAACCAGCCCGTGCTCGGGATGCTGCCAGCGAATCAAGGCCTCGACACCCACCACTCGATGATCGCGATAGCTGATCTGGGGTTGATAAACGAGGTAGAACTGGTCGCGGATAAGGGCGTCGCGCAGATCTTTTTCCAGTTCGCGTCGGCGGCGCATCTCGGTATCGACACTGGCGATATAGAACTGATAGCGGTTGCGCGAGCGCGTCTTGGCCAGGGTCATGGTCTGCTCGGCTTTCTGCAGCAACTTCTCGGTGCTGTCGCCGTCCTCCGGGAACAAGGTAATGCCGATGGTCGCGCGCAGGCGAATCTCTTGATGATCGAGGGCAAATGCCGCTTCCAGATCATCGAGAATGCTTTGCGCCAGTTCAGCCGCTTCATAGGGTTGTTCGATATCTGCCTGCACCAGCGCGAACTGATCACCGCCAAGCCTCGCCAGCGCGCCCAGCCGACCGCTGTGGGCGCGCAGGCGATCAGCCAGAGCGAGCAGTAATTGGTCGCCCGTCTGATAGCTGAACTGTTCGTTGATGCCTTTGAAGTCATCGAGACCCACGCACAATACCGCCACCCGGCGTTGAAGTTTGCCGGCGTCGACGAGGATCTTGTCCAGCTGCTGCTGCAATTGCTGGCGGTTGGGCAGGCCTGTCAGAAAATCGTACTGAGCCATGCGCAGCAGGCTGTTTTCCGCTTCGTGGCGCAGGTGAGTGTTACGCTCGATGGATTCAAGCAACTGATTAGCAGTGTTGATCCAGATCCCCAGTTCGTTTTTTTCGTGACCCTTGAGTTGCGGGATCTTGTGTTCGCTGGGGCGATCGGGGTTGATTTCCGTCAGGTGCTCGATGATCCGTGACAATGGCTTGGTCAGCAGCCAGTGATAGACCAGATACAGCACCAGGCCCAAGGCCAGAGCGCGCAGCACCCCTGAAATGAAGATGATCACCGAGTTGACGATGAAGCCTTGGCCGTACGTGGCTGTGTCGAGGGTGATGCTCAGGTCACCGTAATACTCGCTGTAGGGGCCGCGTCCCACCAGTTGGGTGGTGAAGGTGCTTTCCTTGCCGAGGATCAGGTCGGTCAGCCAGCGGCTTTTGGATTGCTGCAGGTCGCGGGTCTTTTGCGCGAGCATGGCTTCGTTGGGGTGGCCGATGGAGGCCTGGCGCACGGCGGCGTCCTGAAACAGGCCTTCGATGACTTGCATGCCCATTTCCCTGTCCAGGCTGTAGACGGCCTGTGTCGAGGGGTCGCGGAACATGTCGAGGATGCGTTCGGCATCGCCGGCCACGGCCTGGCGTGTTTTATAAGCATCGAAAACAATCTGCGCGCAGCTCAATACCACGCCGACGATCAATGCCGACAACAGCACGACCCGGAGCAACTTCACCGACAAGCTGTTCTTGAGTTCCAGCTTCAAAGAGTCATTCCTTGTTCCGTGCGGTAGCATCAAGTTGCCATGAGTATTGGCAATCCGGTGATGGCAGTCAAAGGGACAATCAAACACAGGGGGATTTGCCCGTGGGTTGGCCGTGTGCTGGCGTCTGGATTAGTACTGTGTCGGTTGTTGGGTCCTGCAACTTTAGGGGGAATCGGGACTAATTTTCCGTTCGTTTGATGTTAGACGGCTGTGGCGTTGGGGCAAGGGGTCGGGGGCTGGTTTCATTGTGGGAAATTGGCCTTTTTTTTGTGGGGGCGTGGGTTTTGACGATGCCTGGTTTCGATGCGATCTTGGGTGTTGTGATTGGGGGCATATCTGTTACGCGGTGAGGGCGGCTATGGGTTTCGCCCTTACGGCGAGTCACTTGGAACAGCACCAAGTAACCAAGTGCTCTTGTCCCTGACGTCCGGTGGCTCGCTAATGCTCGCCATGCCCTCGCTCCGGTCCTGCTCCGTGGGCCCGCTGCCATCGGCCATCCATGGCCGGCGGCAGCTAACCCGGCATCCATGCCGGGTTGCCCACTGCGCAGAACCTCCACTCGGCCTCCCGAGGGGACGCCAAGGTCAAGGGCGACAGGCGAGCTAACGCTCGGCCTTGAGTGGTTAGAAGCAGGTGGTGCGCGTGGGATGCATTTGATCTGTAGGAGCAAAGTTTGCTCGCGATAGCGGCCTGTGAACCGACCTGATCTCGCAGATGCCCCCAATCCCCGTAGGAGCAAGCTTGCTCGCGATAGCGGCCTGCCAGCCAACCCTCATCTCATCGAATGAGCGCCCCCAGACACTTTCCACCACACCAAAAAAAACCCGGCTAAAAAGCCGGGTTTTCTGACTGGCGTGTACTCAGGCGGTGAAGGTTTTGCCTTCGAACTGCTCAGCCACGAATTTCCAGTTGACCAGGTTCCAGAACGCTTCGACATATTTTGGACGAACGTTGCGGTAGTCGATGTAGTAAGCGTGTTCCCAGACATCGCAGGTCAGCAGCGGGGTGTCGCCGCTGGTCAGCGGGTTGCCGGCGCCGATGGTGCTGGCCAGGGCCAGGGAACCGTCAGCCTTTTTCACCAGCCAGCCCCAGCCGGAACCGAAGGTGCCGATGGAGGTTTTGCTGAACTCTTCTTTGAACTTGTCGAACGAACCGAAGGAAGCGTTGATCGCTTCAGCCAGTGCGCCGGTCGGTTGACCGCCGGCGTTTGGCGCCAGGCAGTTCCAGTAGAAAGTGTGGTTCCAGACCTGAGCGGCGTTGTTGAAGATACCGCCCGAGGAAGTCTTGACGATTTCTTCCAGAGTCTTGCCTTCGAACTCGGTGCCTGGCACCAGGTTGTTCAGGTTCACGACGTAGGTGTTGTGGTGCTTGTCGTGGTGGTATTCCAGAGTTTCCTTGGAAATGTGCGGCTGCAGAGCATCGTGTGGGTAAGGCAGCGGCGGCAATTCGAAAGCCATGATGATTCTCCTAATCAGGTCAGTTGCGGTGAGCGCAAGGCCGATCACGGGCGGCCAAACAAGCGCCGGGGAGTTTGTACTCTTTGCGGCGCAGGGTTCGGATCATAGCACCGGGGGGACGGCATAACCACGCAACAACTGTGTGGAATAGAGGTTTCAGAGCCTTTTGGAATATCAGCCGGCGACGATCAGTTGCAGGGCCACGGCGAACATCATTACCGCCACCAACAGGTCGAGGATTCGCCAGGTGCCTGGCCGCGCCAGCCAGGGTGCCAGCCACGCCGCGCCCAGCGCCAAGGTGAAAAACCACAACAGCGACGCAGTGGCCGCGCCTACGACGTACGCGCTGGGGTCGGTTTGCTGGGCGCCGAGGGAACCGATCAGCAAAACCGTGTCCAGATAAACGTGCGGGTTGAGCAACGTGACGGCCAGCGCGCTGAGCATTACCGCACGCAACGACCGGACCGTCTGGTTTTCCCCTTGCTGCAGGCTCTGCTTCGTGAAGGCGCGGCGCAGCGCGAGGCTGCCGTACCACAGCAAAAACGCCGCACCGCCCCAGCGCGCGATGGCCAGCAACGTCGGGTTTTGCGCCAGCACCGTGGCCAGGCCGAAAACGCCCGCAGCGACCAGCAACGCGTCGCACGTCACACAGAGGGCCGCCACCGGCAGGTGATGTTCGCGCCGCAGGCTCTGGGCCAGCACAAACGCATTTTGTGTGCCGATCGCCATGATCAGCCCGGCAGCGACCAACAGGCCGTTTACATAGCTCTGCCACATAAAGCTTTACTCCGCGTTCGCTGCGAGATCGCGCAGCACATGCAAGGCGCGTTCGGCATCGGCCTGGCCGACGAATAAATGGTCGTGGAAATAGCCTGCCACCACATTGCAACTGATTCCCGCTTGGCCCAAAGCGCCGGCGAACGCGGCCGTTAACCCCACGGCTTCGAGAGACGAGTGCACATTCAGCGTGAGCCATGCTGCGATGTAGTCGAAATGGAAACCGGCTCGCTCGGCGTCGGAGCGTTCCAGAATGACGGTCAGACCTTCCTGCTCGCGAAAGCTGCCGACGATCTCTACGTCTGTCGGCATTTTCCCGTCGCTGAGGGTGCAAAAAACGTATTCGCCCGCATTCAACTGCGGGCTCATGCTGCGAATGAGCGTCACCAGTGAAGTTTCGCCGGTCATGTCGATGTCCTGTTTCATGAGTTCTTGCTGGCCATTCTCTGGTCTTGGGCTGTATAAGGAAAACCAATCATCCTGATCGCTCATTAGGAAAACTGATGTTCGACTACAAACTACTCTCTGCGTTGGCGGCGGTCATCGAACAGGCCGGGTTCGAACGCGCCGCGCAAGTGCTCAATGTGTCGCAATCGGCCATCTCGCAGCGAATCAAATTGCTTGAGGCTCGAGTGGGCCAACCGGTGCTGGTGCGCGTGACGCCCCCGGCCCCGACCGAGATCGGTCGACGGCTACTCAACCACGTGCAACAGGTGCGTTTGCTTGAGCGCGATCTGCAAACCCTGGTGCCGGCACTGGATGACGAAGGCCTGCCGGAACGTCTGCGCATCGCCCTCAATGCCGACAGCCTCGCCACCTGGTGGGCTCCGGCCATCGGCGACTTTTGCGCAGAGCACCATCTGTTGCTCGACCTGATCGTCGAAGACCAGACAGTCGGCCTCAAACGAATGCGCGCAGGTGAAGTGGCGGCCTGTCTGTGCGCCAATGAGCGCCCGGTAGCGGGTGCGCGTAGCGTGCTGCTGGGGGCGATGCGCTATCGGGCGTTAGCCAGCCCGACCTTCATCGCCAGGCATTTTCCCGACGGCGTGCGCGCCGAGCTGCTGTCGAAAACGCCGGCGTTGGTCTTCGGGCCGGACGACTTCCTACAGCATCGCTACCTCGCGTCCCTCGGCGTAGACGGCGGTTTCGAACACCACCTGTGCCCATCGTCCGAAGGTTTCATTCGCCTGACTGAGGCTGGACTGGGCTGGGGATTGGTGCCGGAATTGCAGGTGCGCGAGCAGCTGAAAAGTGGCCAACTGATCGAGTTGCTGGCAGATAAGCCGATCGATGTGCCGCTGTACTGGCATCATTGGCGCAATGGCGGGCAGTTGCTGAGCCTGCTCACCGATCAGTTGGTGCGTTCGTCGGCGCATTGGTTGGTGCCTTGGGAGCAGCGGTAAGCGTCAAGCTGCAAGCCGCAAGTAATGCGCTTGCGGACGGGTTTTTCTCTGTTTGAAATTTGAAGTTTGCAACTGCACTCGTTGGAGCAATTCATGAAGATTCTGGTTACCGGCGCGAGTGGTTTCATTGGCGGACGCTTCGCGCGTTTCGCTCTGGAACAGGGCCTGGACGTACGGGTCAACGGTCGCCGGGCCGAAAGCGTCGAGCACCTGGTACGCCGCGGCGCCGAGTTCATTCCGGGCGATTTGAGCGATGCGGACCTGGCGCGGGCGCTGTGCTCCGACGTAGACGCGGTGGTGCATTGCGCCGGGGCAGTCGGTGTGTGGGGGCGTTATCAGGATTTCCATCAGGGCAATGTCCAGGTCACCGAAAACATCGTCGAAGCGTGCCTGAAACAACGGGTTCGACGCCTGGTGCATTTGTCCTCACCGTCGATCTACTTCGACGGCCGCGATCATCTTGGCCTGACCGAAGAGCAAGTGCCCAAGCGCTTCAATCATCCCTACGCCGCGACCAAATACCTGGCCGAGCAAAAAGTCTTCGGCGCCCAGGAGTTCGGCCTCGAAACGGTAGCGCTGCGCCCGCGTTTCGTCACCGGGGCCGGTGATATGAGCATCTTTCCGCGTTTGCTGAACATGCAGCGCAAGGGACGGCTGGCAATCATCGGTAACGGTTTGAACAAGGTCGATTTCACCAGCGTGCAAAATCTCAATGAAGCGTTGCTCAGCAGTCTGCTGGCCAGCGGATCAGCATTGGGTAAGGCGTACAACATCAGCAACGGCGCGCCGATTCCGTTGTGGGACGTGGTCAATTACGTCATGCGTCAGATGGAAGTCCCACAAGTCACTCGTTACCGTTCCTACGGTTTGGCCTACTCCGTGGCCGCGCTCAACGAAGGTGCGTGCATGCTCTGGCCGGGCCGTCCGGAACCGACACTGTCGCGCCTGGGCATGCAGGTCATGAACAGGAACTTCACGCTGGACATCAGCCGCGCCCGGCATTATCTGGATTACGATCCCAAGGTCAGTCTGTGGACGGCCCTCGATGAATTCTGCGGCTGGTGGAAAGCTCAGGACGTTCGCTGAAAGCCGGCTCACTGAACCGAGCTTCAGGTTCAGGGTCAATCCCTGCGGCCGTGGGGGTTATACTCGCCGCATCAAGCCATCACCATGTTTCACAAAGGTTGATTGAATGCCCATGCGTAACGATGCCAACGACGATTTCGACAATGTGCCGAGCCTGCGTGCCGACATCCTCGATGACGATGATTTCCCGACCACTGCGCGCAACAGCGTGCATTCGCGTACCGCGCCGGTGGTCAAGGTCAAGGCTGCCAGCACCGGCCCACTGTGGGCTCTGGTCGGCGCTTTGTTCTTCGCGTTCGCCGGCCTCGCCTGGTGGAGCTTCCAGCAGATTTCGCTGATGGAGCAGCAATTGGTCGCCACGCAGGAAAGTTTCGCGCGAATCAGTGAGGAAGCGGCGGGGCGCTTGCAGGACATTTCCGGCAGGGTCGTCGCCAGTCAGACCAATGTCAGCAGCGACAGCGAAGCATTGAAGCTGCAGATCAAACAGCTGGAAAGCCGACTGCAGGACCAGAGCCAGCAGCAACAGGGCGTGGCGGGTCAGGCTTCGGAACTGGATAAACGGCTGGCCCAGATGACCGCGCAAACCACCGATCTGGATAAGCGCCTCGCGCAGCTGACGGCGCAGAACACCGAGCAGCAGACCGCCAATACCCAGTTGCAAACGCAGGTGAAAACCCTGACCGGCGAGCTGAGCGCCTTAAAAACAGCCACCGCTGACGGTGGACAATACGATTCCCAGCTGAAAAGCATCGGTGCCGACATTGTCGCCCTGAAAAAACAGGGCAATCCGAGCGCGGCCATCGAGCGGCTCGAACAAGACATCATCGTGTTGAAAAGCCAGCAGGACAATCGCCCGGCTCAAGGCGCGGCCAGCACGGCCGAGTTCGATGCATTCCGCGGGCAGGTCACCCGAAGCATCAACACGCTGCAAGCGCAGATTCAGAATTTGCAGCAGCAGTTGCGGGCGAAGCCTTAGTCCGACCCACGCAACGCGCCACAGCTGCGCCGTACGTAGCGGCTGTCGAGCCTGCGAGGCTGCGTCCGTTTTAACCATTCCGAATGTTGCTCAACATCCATACATGCCGCCAACCCGTCTACGCTCTCCAGACACCGATAAGAACGAGGAATGCGCAATGGCGGTTTTGCACAAGTTGGCCCTGTTGGGCGGGATGCTGTTGCTGTGCCTGGGGCAGGCTCAGGCGGCCGGGACTGAGCAGGAGGACAGTCAGGCCGCGCGGGCTTTGCTGGAAAAGGCCTTGGCCTATTATCACGAGAACGGCGACAAGGCGTTCGCGGCGTTCAGTCGTCAGGGCGAATTCGTCGACAAGGACCGTTACGTGTTTGTTGTCGACACCAAAGGCGTGATGCTCGCCAGCGGGGGGCCGTCTTCGGCATTGATTGGGCGTGATGTCTCGGACGTCCTCGGGCCGGATGTGCAGAAGGCGTTTAGGGACGCTTTGAAAGTGCCGCAAGCCAATGGCATCCAGCAGGCTGAATACCGCTGGCAGAATTGGTCGGATGGCAAGGTCGAGCGCAAGCGCGTGTTCTACCAACGCATCGGCGAACGCATTCTGGCGGTCGGTTATTACTTGCCGCGAGCCTCTGCGGAGCAGGCCATGGCCTTGCTGAACAAGGCGGCGATGGATCTGACCAAGGACGAGAAGGGCACGTTGACGGCAATCAACTCGCTCAAGGGCGGGTACTTGCAGGATGACCTGTATGTGTTCGTCGTCGATCTGGACACTCAGCGCTATATCGCGCATGGCACCAACCTGCGATTGATCAACACCGATTTCGGCAAGATCAAGGACCCGGAGGGCAAACCGGTGGGCGAGCCGATTCTGGCGTTGATTGCCAGGCAGGATTACGGCGAATACGAATATCGCTGGAAGAACCCGGTGACCGGCAAAGTCGAGGACAAGCACGCGTACCTGAAAAAGGTCGGGCATTTCCTGGTGGCGGTGGGTTATTACAGCCCGTGATTTTTACTGTCTGAAGTACCGCTGTGGCGAGCATGCTCGTAACAGCGGGCAACCCGGCCGATCTACCGAACCTTGTCCTCACGCCCTCGCAGCACATTGTTCGGCATCGCAATCGCTGCCGCCAGGCCCAGCAAGGACACCGCCGCACTGGCCATCAGCAAGTGGCGGAAGGTCAACAACAATTCCGCACGCAAGGCATTTTGCGCATCCCCTGGCGCCGCGTTCAAACCGTCGAGCAAGACATTCCCCGAACTGCCCTCGACCATCAGTGCGGACCCGGCTAATTGGGCGACACTGGAATCCTGCAGCAACGCCAGCAACAGCGCCGACATCAACGCTACACCCACCGCGCCACCGAGCGAGCGGAACAGGTTGGTGGTGCTGGTGGCCACGCCGATGTCCCGTTGCTCGACCGAATTCTGCGTGCCGACCAGAGAGGTCGGGAATTGCATGCCACCGGCGATGCCACTGAGCAACATGAACAGGCTGCTGAGCACCAACGCCTGAGGCGGACTGTATGCCATGCCGACGATGGCGATCGGCATCAGCAGGGCGCCGCATAGAATCATGGGTTTGTAGCGACCAGTTACCGATGTCCGGCGTCCGGCGAAATACGCGCCGATCGGCAATCCCATCGCCAGTGGCAGCAGGTGCAGCGCTGCGCTGTCGGCGCCGTCGCCGGTAACACTCTGAAAGCGCAACGGCATGAGCACGATCAGCGAGATAGCCTGGAAACTGGTGAAAAAGATCGTGCACCAGCACAGCACCGCGCTGCGATTGGCAAACAGATGCATGGGCAGCAGCGGTTCGTGGGTGCGACGCTCATGCCACACGAACAGCGCCAGCACGATCACCGCGCAAACCAGCAGGCCCAGCACTTCGGCGCTGCGCCAGGCATGGCCCTGACCGACTTCGGTAATACCCAGCAACAAGGCAGTCAATCCGATGATCATCAGCAGCGTGCCCAGGTAGTCAATCACCGGTTTGCGCTGCGGCACTGGCAATCCGACCAGCGTGCGATGAGCGACCAACAGGGCGCCAAGGCCTAACGGCAAATTGATCAGGAACACCCAGCGCCACGACAGATACTCGGTCATGTACCCGCCGAGCACCGGCCCTGCGACGCTGGCCACCGCATACATGCTGCTGAAATAGCCCTGATAACGCCCGCGCTCGCGAGGCGGCACGATGTCGCCGATGATCGCCTGGCTGACCGAAATCATCCCGCCCGCGCCGATGCCTTGAAGGATTCGCGCCAGGACCAGTTGCTCCATGCTCTGGGCCATGCCGCAAAACAGGGAGGAGACCGTGAACACCGCCATGCCAAACAGCATCAACTTGCGCCGGCCGTACAAATCGCCGAGTTTGCCGTAGATCGGCACGGCCACGGTCATCGCCACCATGTAACCGGAAATCACCCAGGCCAGCAGGCTGACGTCCTTGAATTGCGCGGAAATAGCCGGCATTGAAACCGCGACAATGGTTTGATCCAGCGCACCCAGAAAAATCGCCAGCATCAGGGCGATCAGTACGCTGCGAATGGCCGGTTTTGGCGTGTCGGGCTGATTGAGAGTGGTCACGATAAAACCTGCGGGCAGTGATTTCCGCAAGGCGAGGCGAGCGGGCAAGTGCCCGCCAGTGTAAGTCGGTAGCAGGCTATTCGATAGCCTCGTATGGGAGTCCGACGTAATTTTCCGCGATGGTTTTTCGACCCGCTTCGGAGTCGACGAAGTAATCCAATTCTGACTCGGCGATGCGTTGGCTGAAACCATCATGATCGTCAAAGCGGTGCAGCATAGAAGTCATCCACCAGGAAAACCGCTCGGCTTTCCAGATCCGGCGCAGGCAGACTTCGGAGTATTTATCGAGCAGATCGACGCGGCCTTCGCGGTAAACCTTCAGCAGAATGTTGAACAGCGTACTGACATCGCTGGCGGCCAGATTCAGCCCCTTGGCGCCTGTCGGCGGGACAATGTGTGCGGCGTCGCCAACCAGAATCATCCGCCCGTACTGCATCGGCTCGACGACGAAACTGCGCAGCGGCGCGATGCTTTTTTCGATCGAAGGACCTGTCACCAGCGCCGCCGCCAGTTCAACGGGCAGACGCATTTTGAGCTCATCCCAAAAACGCTGATCCGACCAGTCCTCGACTTTTTCTCCGCTCGGCACTTGCAGGTAGTACCGGGTGCGGCTTGGCGAACGCATGCTGCACAGGGCAAAGCCGCGTTCGTGACGGGCGTAGACCAGTTCTTCGTTGACCGGTGGCGTGTCGGCCAGAATACCCAGCCAGCCGAACGGATAGACCCTTTCAAACACCTTGAGGCATTCGCTCGGAATCGACTGCCGCGCCACGCCGTGGAAGCCGTCGCAGCCGGCTATGTAATCGCAATCGAGCCGCCAGGTTTCACCATCCTGCTCGAATGTGACGTAGGGCTCAGCGGTTTTCATGCCGTGGGGCTCGACGTTGCTGGCCTGGTAAATCGTCCGCGCACCGGTGTCCCGACGGGCGGCCATCAGGTCGCGGGTGACCTCGGTCTGGCCGTAGATCATGACGTGTTTGCCACCGGTCAAGCCGTGCAGATCGATGTGCACGCGCCGTCCGCCGAGCGCCAGTTCGAAGCCGTTGTGCAGCAAACCTTCGGCATCCATGCGCCGGCCCACACCGGCCTGCCGCAACAGCTCGGTCATGCCTTGTTCCAGCACCCCGGCGCGAATTCGTCCGAGCACATAATCCGGGGTCTGGCGCTCAAGGATGAGGGTGTCAATTCCAGCGTTATGCAGTAATTGACCCAGTAGCAGGGCAGCTGGACCTGCACCGATAATGGCGATTTGAGTTTTCAGCGTTTTCATTGTTTTTATGACTCGCAAGGTCCACGCGCTTAGGTCGATGGATAATTGTTAGGGGTCGAGTGCTTGCATTTTTCCCTTGCGAGTCTGTCAATTGAAGGTGAAAACTGAGCCGATAGCTGTACATTCTGCCAATCGGTGCGATTATCGCCCATCACCTCCCAGAGGCCTGGATTGACGTTATGAACAAGCCTGACCTGCCTTCCATCCCGGTATTCAAGCTGTACGGCGAAAGCCTGGACTGGCCCACCCCGGACTTGTTGCACTGTGAAACCATTTCCGCGCGCAGCCGCGAACACCAATGGGAAATCAAACCCCACCGCCACGCCGACTTGTGCCAGCTGCTCTTCGTATTCAAAGGTCAGGCAGAGCTTGAAATCGAAGGCAAACGTACGCAACTGAGCGAGCCGACGGTGTTGGTGCTGCCGCCGTTGTCGGTGCATGGCTATCGTTTTTCCGAGGATGTGGAAGGGTATGTGGTGACCCTGGCGGCGCCGTTGGTGGCCCATCTTCAGGCGCAGCTGGGCAACTCGGTGAATGCACTGGCTCATGCGCAAAGCTATCCGGCAGGTGTGGACAGTGACTATCTGAACAGCCAGTTTGGCGCCCTGCAGACTGAATACACCGGTCATCAGCCGGCACGCGAGATGCTGATGCATGCGCTGGTCAGTGTGGTTATGGTCTGGGTCAGTCGGCAGGTGATTCAACGTCACAAAGCCAGTCAAAGACCGCAACGGGCGAGGGAATACCTCAACGGTTTTATTCAACTGGTGGAAGAAACCTATCGCCAGCACGTCAAGGTCGAAGACCTCGCGCACCGCTTGGGGATTTCCGTTTCACACCTCAACGGCACGTGCCGTGAACTGGCCGGTCAGCCGGCGCTGCAGATCATGCACGAGCGCCAATTGCTCGAAGCCAAGCGCCTGCTGACCTACACCAGCATGACGATTTATGAAATGTCCGACGTATTGGGGTTTTCCGATCCGACCAACTTCACGCGCCTGTTCCGACGCCGGGTGGGGATTTCGCCCAAGGCCTTCCGTGACCGCCTGAAGGCCGATCAGGAGACTGACATCTGACGCCTTTCGTCAGCGAAGGGCGTTGAGCGTTGCGTTATGGGGAATGCAACGTTCGACGTTACAACTTGCATACTCCCGGGGCAGTTGTCGCAACTGTTCTACTCGCCAGGCTGCGGTGCCATATAGCGCCAGCGTGGCCGCGCAGGTGATGAAGATCGTGAGATACCTTCTTGTTTTGATGTTCATGGCGTAGACCTCTGAACGAATACCCGTGGGTACTGCTTTCAGTTTAGGTCAGCGTATGGGAGTTGCCAGTGGAAGAGGGGTTGCTTCTATGCGGTCATTCAGAACGCTGATGAGCCCCTGTGGGAGCGGGCTTGCTCGCGAAGACGGCCTGATAGGCGACATCAGCAAGGCCGAGCGTTAGCTCGCCTCGCCAGCTTTTGATTTGAGCGCCACCTCGGGAGGCCGAGCGCAGGTTCTGCGCAGTGGGCAACCCGGCATGGATGCCGGGTTAGCTGCCGCCGGCCATGGATGGCCGATGGCAGCGGGCCCACGGAGCAGGACCGGAGCGAGGGCATGGCGAGCATTAGCGAGCCACCGGACGTCAGGGGCAAGAGCACTTGGTTACTTGGTGCTTCTCCAAGTGACTCGCTGTAAAAGCGAAACCAATTTATGCCCTCACCGAAGAAACGGATATGTACACCCTGCGAAATGCTTTGGTCAGTGTGAGGCAAGCCTGCCCGCCCACGGCGATTCAATCCTCACCGCGATTGCGCCTGCTCCACCAGCCACCCCATCAATTCGCGCAACTTCCCTGTAGGCTCAGGCTTCTGCGGAAACACCAGGTAGTACGCCAAACCCGTCCTGACCTTCAAATCAAACGGCATCACCAGCCGTCCGGCGCTCAGGTCGTCGCCGATCAGCGACCAATCGCCGATCGCCACACCGGTACCTTGCGAGGCCATCGACATGGCCAGGTCCAGCGTTTCGAAATGCTGGCCCCGGCTGACATTGCTCAACTGCACATTCGCCATTTTCAGCCATGCATTCCAGTCGCGCTCGTCCCGTGTCGGATGCAATAACAGATGCTGCTGCAAATCCTCGGGTGTGTGCAGCGCCACCGCGCCTTGCAGCAGTGGCTGCGAACACACGGGCGTCAGTTGCTCATCGAACAAATGAAAAGCGGCCAGCGCGGTATCCGGCGGTGGACCGTACACGACCGCCGCGTCGAACTGCTCACGATGAAAGTCCACTCCGTGACTGATCGTATTGGTCAGTTGCACCGGCACATCGGGACGCTCTTTTTGCCATTGCATCAGCCGCGGCAGCAACCAGCGCATCACACAGGTGGGCGCTTTCAGGCGCAGGGTTTCGCGTTTTTCGCCGATCTGCTGCACCGCCTCGTCGATCAGACCGAAGACCTGCTGCACCTGCGGCAGCCATTCACGTCCTTCGGCCGTCAGTTGCAGGCCGCGCGCCTGGCGGATGAACAGCGCGTAACCCAGATGATCCTCCAGGCCGGCGATCTGTCGGCTCACTGCACCTTGGGTGACGTGCAGTTGCTCTGCCGCGCGAGTGAAGTTGCAGCACTGCGCCGTGATCAAAAAAGTGTGCAGCGCTGACAGCGGGGGCAATCGTTTCATGGGGATCCGAGGTATGACGTGACGACATGGCTAGTATGACTTTTTATCCATTGTTGCGGCTACGTGTCGCCCGTTCCAATGAGGCCATTCCCGGACCTGCCGAATCATCATAAACACTGCGCAGGCCCGGCGTCTCAAACGAACAAGAAGGGCAAAGACATGGCGACGTGCGGCGAAGTACTGGTCAAGTTACTCGAAGATTACGGAGTCGAGCAGGTGTTCGGCATTCCTGGTGTGCATACCGTGGAGCTGTATCGCGGGCTCGCCGGTTCGAGCATCAACCACGTTACGCCGCGTCATGAGCAGGGCGCCGGTTTCATGGCCGATGGCTACGCGCGCACCAGCGGCAAACCGGGTGTGTGCTTCATCATCACCGGGCCGGGCATGACCAACATCACCACGGCGATGGGCCAGGCTTACGCCGACTCGATTCCGATGCTGGTGATCTCCAGTGTGCAATCGCGCAGTCAGTTGGGCGGCGGCCGAGGCAAGCTGCATGAGCTGCCGAACCAGAGTGCGCTGGTCGCTGGCGTGTCGGCGTTTTCCCACACCTTGATGTCGGCAGCGGAATTGCCGGGGGTGCTGGCGCGTTCGTTTGCCTTGTTCCAGGCCGGTCGTCCGCGTCCGGTGCACATCGAAATTCCGCTGGACGTGCTGGTTGAAGACGCCGATGACTTGCTCGCCAGTCGGCCGGTGAACATTGACCGCGCCGGTGCTTCGCCCACCGCGATCGGGCGCATGAGCGAACTGCTCGCCACGGCCAAACGCCCGCTGATTCTCGCTGGGGGCGGTGCCATCGATGCGGCTGCCGAGCTGACTGAGCTGGCCGAACTGCTGGACGCCCCGGTGGCCCTGACCATCAACGCCAAAGGCATGCTCGAATCCAACCATCCGTTGCTGATCGGCTCGACCCAGAGCCTGGTCGCCACGCGCGCCCTGGTGGCTGAGGCTGACGTGGTGTTGGCGATCGGCACCGAGCTGGCCGAGACCGATTACGACGTCACTTTCGCGGGCGGTTTCGAGATTCCAGGCGCACTGCTGCGCGTGGACATCGACCCGGACCAGACCGTGCGCAACTACCCGCCGCACGTGGCGCTGGTGGCCGACTCGCGCAACGCCGCCCAGGCCTTGCTGAGTGCGTTGGCGCACACGTCGCTGGCCGAGCGCCGCAACGATTGGGGCCAGGTCCGGGCCGCACGCTTGCGCGACGAACTCGCCGCTACCTGGGACGCTCCGACGCTGGCCCAGACCCGCTTCCTGGAAACCGTGCAGCACGAGCTGCCGAATGCAGTGTTCGTCGGCGATTCGACCCAACCGGTGTACACCGGCAACCTGACGTTCAACCCGCAACGTCCGCGTCGTTGGTTCAACTCGTCCACCGGTTACGGCACCCTCGGTTACGCGTTGCCGGCGGCAATCGGCGCCTGGCTCGGCGGCAGCAGCGACAACGGCGTGCGTCCGCCAGTGGTGTGCCTGATCGGTGATGGCGGCCTGCAATTCACCTTGCCGGAACTGGCCAGCGCTGTCGAAGCGTGCACCCCGGTCATCGTCCTGCTGTGGAATAACCAGGGTTACGAAGAAATCAAAAAGTACATGGTCAACCGCGCCATCGAGCCGGTCGGCGTGGACATCTACACCCCGGACTTCATCGGTGTCGCCAAAGCGCTCGGCTGCGCGGCTGAAGCGGTCGACGGTGTCGAGCAATTGCGCCATGCCCTGCGTAGCGCTGCAGATCGCCAGGGCCCGACGCTGATTGAAATCGACCAAACGCAATGGATGAAGGCGGTGGCGAAATGAGTTTCCCGACGAATCTGCAAGGTCTGTTCATCGATGGCAAATGGTCGGCCGGCAGCGAGCACTTGCGCGTGATCAACCCGGCCACCGAAGCGCTGCTGACGACCGTCAATGGCGGTGATGCCCGCGCTGTCGATCAAGCCGTACACGCCGCGACTGCCGCGTTCGGCGAATGGTCGAAAACCACCGGCGCCGAGCGTGGCGCGGTCCTGCGCAATATCGCGGCGGGCGTGCAGGCCGCTCGCGAACAACTGATGAATCTGCAATCGAGCAACAACGGCAAACCCTTGTTCGAAGCGGCCATTGACGTTGACGACGTGATCGCTACCTTCGAATATTACGCCGGGCTGGCCGAGGCACTGGACGCACAGCAGAACACGGCGGTGCAGTTGCCGAGCGAGAATTTCAGCGCGCGTCTGCGTCGCGAGCCATGCGGTGTGGTCGGGCTGATCGTGCCGTGGAATTTCCCCATGGTGACCACCGCGTGGAAACTCGCTCCGGCGCTGGCGGCCGGTTGCTGCGTGGTGCTCAAGCCTTCCGAAGTGACACCGCTGCCAGAGCTGCAGCTGGCCAGGATCATCGCTGACGCTGGCTTGCCCAACGGCGTGTTCAATCTGGTCTGCGGCACTGGCCTGGCCGTCGGCGCGCCGCTGTCGGCAGACCCGCGCATAGCCAAAATATCCTTCACCGGCAGCAACGCAGTTGGCGTGCAGGTGATGCAACGGGCTGCCGAAAGTGTGAAGGGCGTGAGCCTGGAGCTGGGCGGTAAATCCTCGCTGCTGGTGCTCAAAGACGCCGACATGGAACTGGCCGTGGAAGTGGCCTGTGGCGGTGGTTTCTTCAATGCCGGGCAGATGTGTTCGGCCACCAGCCGGGTGCTGGTCGCTGATGAACTGCTGGACGAATTTCTTGTTCGTTTGAAGACCCGCGCCGAAGCCATCCGCGTGGCCGACCCGTTTGACCCGAACGTGGAAATGGGCGCACTGGTCAATCAGGCGCAATACCAGCGAGTGCTTGGCCACATTGATCGTGGGCTGAGTGCTGGCGCCAGGCTGCTCTGCGGCGGCAATCGTCCGGCCGATCTTTCACGCGGCTACTTTCTGCAGCCAACAGTTTTCACCGACGTGCCCCTGGACAGTGCGTTGTGGTGCGAAGAAATCTTTGGCCCGGTGATCTGCGTGCGCAGTTTTGCATCTGAAGCCGAGGCGATTGCCCTGGCCAACGACAGCCAGTTTGGCCTGGTGGCCAGCGTGGTCACTCGCGACGCTGAAGTTGCAGACCGGGTCGCTAACGCGTTACAGGCGGGGCTTGTGTGGATCAACGCGCCGCAAGTGATCTTCCCGCAGACAGCGTGGGGTGGTTACAAACAGAGCAGCATCGGTCGCGAGTTGGGGCCGTGGGGCTTGCAGGCGTTTCAGGAAATCAAACACGTGATCAGGGCGGTGTAATTTTTTAACGGTCCGGAGGGTTGGCGTGAAAAATAACTCCAGCCCTCAAACCGTTAACCGCAGTCGCGCCAGATCCCGCAACGGTGGTGCGCCAAACAGACGGCTGTACTCGCGACTGAACTGCGACGGGCTTTCATACCCCACCCGATACCCGGCCGCCGCGGCTTCCAGACCTTCAGCCAGCATCAGGCGCCGCGCTTCCTGCAGGCGCAGTTGCTTTTGATATTGCAACGGGCTCATCGCCGTCATCGCCTTGAATCGATGATGCAAAGTCGACACGCTCAGGTTCACTTCCCTCGCCAGATCATCAATACGCAACGGTTGCTCGAAATGGCCGTTGAGCCATTTGATCGCCTGACTGATGCGATGGCTCTGGCTGTTGGCGATAGCGATTTCATACAGCCGATGGCCCTGTGGGCTGCGCAGCAACCGGTAAAGAATCTCCCGGCGAATCAGCGGCGCGAGCATGGCGATGTCTTTCGGCGCATCCAGCAACCGCGCCAGACGCAGCACTGCGTCGAGCATCGCAGTGTCGATTCGCTCGACATACAAGCCACGGCCGGTGGGGCGAGTCGGTACGCCAAGCGGCCCGGCGTCGGCAATCAACGCGGTGATCTCTGCCGCGTCGATGTCCAGCCGTACCGCCAGGATCGGCTCTTCAGAAGTGACATTCACCACACGCCCGCTCAACGGCATCGAGACCGACACCACCAGGTAATGCAACGGGTCGTAGTTGAAGAACTCATCGGCCAGGCGAACCTCTTTACGGCCCTGGGCCATGATGCACAGTGCCGGTTGCGCCAGCACCGAAGCGAAGTCGTGGGATTTGCTGTGCCGCGACATGAACAGCGAGCTGACGCCTGTGGCATAGGTGCCATCGTCCTGAGTGTTGCGGCGGATGATCGCCGCAAGCTCCGCGCGCTGTTTTTCCATGTCGGTGTCCAGCGGAGCTTGAACCTGATCGAGCAGCGACATGCGGGGCATCCTCGGCGTATCAATGGAGTGGGCTGAGCTTATGTTTGTGCAAGGCGTAACGGTAGACGCATTCTGCGAAAAGCTTGCCTGATTCTGCATGGCGCTGATCAATGGACCGACCAAAGCAGCCCATCGGCCGAAATACTTGCTTGAAACGAATGTTTCATAGCGGCGGCTCGGGTTACATGTTGTTACGTATGCTGCGGTGCAGCCGCGCAGGATTGTGCAACAAGCCGGCAGGAATCGACTAACCGCGCCCGCCGGGCCGCGCTTAACCTTGGATCCTGTCGCAGCCCGTCCCTTGGCTGCTGTCGACTACCTGGGAGGGTTGAACATGTCTACGCAGATCCCCGTCAGTCACATGGCCTTCGTTCGTGCTCGCGCCGGGCGCTCGGTGGAACTCGGTGCACGGCTTAGCGCCTTGATCGAGCCGTCGCGCACTGCGCCGGGTTGCCTGAGCTTTTCCCTACAACATTCGCAATGTGACCCGGAGTTATGGCTGGTATCCGGTTTCTGGGTCAATCAACAGGCGATGACGGCTTATTTCAGTACGCCGGCCATGCAGATTTTCGCCGAGCTGGTGCAGGGTATGGTGGTCAATAGTCTGGATTTTCATACCTTCAAGGACGTGTCCGCAGAACAGGCTCGCGGCCAGACCCGGTCGTGGGTACACAAAATGGCGGGTTGAGGGTTTAATGGCTGCATTCTCATTCACCAGGATCCGCGACATGGCACGCAAAGCCTTTGAAACCTTCGAAGCCGTCTCCGCCGTAGTGCCCCGCGAGGGTGGTTACTACGCAGCGATTGCTACCAAAGCCATCGGTGGTACAGGTGCGCCTCGCTTCAACAAACTGCTGGAAGACCAGACTTTTACCACCGCCACCGCAGCGGATGATGCAGCTGCCATACAACTGACCCATCTGAAAGGTGTCAGCGAAGACGGCGAGCTGATCTGGTAATTACTTGCCTGCTCCCGGAACGGCGCCCGGAACGGCGCCCGGACGGAACATCTTGAACAATGCCTCAGGCCCCAGCTGGAAATAATCCGCCGGGCCGCCGCCGCGCAAAATCGGTTCTGCCGCGGCGGTGTCGTACACGCCATCTTTGAGCAGCCATTTGGCGATGTGCACGGCGACCACTTCACCGAGAATCAGCCAGCTCGGCACCACGTTGCCATCGGCACGTTGCAGCTGAATGATCTGCGTGACCTTGCATTCGAACGACACCGGGCTTTCGGCGACCCGTGGCACCTGAATGATTTTCGAAGCGACGGGCGTCAACCCGGACAACTCGAATTCGTTGACCTGCGGCTCGACCATGGCGCAGCTCTGGTTCATTTGCTCGGCCAACGGCCGGGTCGCCAGGTTCCAGGCGAATTCGCCGGTCTGCTCGATGTTGTTCAGGCTGTCTTTGCGCCCGACGCTGGAGAAGCCGATGATCGGCGGAATGTAGTTGAAGGCGTTGAAGAAGCTGTAGGGCGCGAGGTTCAGGCGACCCTCGGCATCCTGGGACGAAATCCAGCCGATGGGACGCGGGCCGACAATCGCATTGAACGGGTCGTGCGGCAGGCCGTGGCCGTTGGCGGGTTCGTAGAAGTGGATGTCGTCGGGCATGAGCAATTCCTGAGCTGTATTCTGAATGCGCCAATAGTGCAAGGACGATCACTTTATTTCCAGTCGACGCTATCCCTGTAGGAGCCGGCTTGCTGGCGATGGTGTGTCAGCCAACACCATCGTCGCTGACACACCATCGCCAGCAAGCCGGCTCCTACAGGGGATTATGTTTGTTCAATGAAAAAGGGGCAGACCCGCCAAGATCTGCCCCTTTCCATATCGCCTCAGCGAACTCAGTCGGTCTCGATCCGCGAATGTTTGCGTGTGTCTTTCATGGTGATGTACACCAGCAGCGACACGGCAATGCACGCGGTGACATACCAGTAGTAGCCGGTTTCCATGCCGATGCTCTTGAACCACAGTGCGATGTATTCAGCGGTACCGCCGAAGATCGATACGGTCAATGCGTAGGGCAGGCCGACGCCCAGTGCGCGGATTTCGGTCGGGAACAGTTCGGCTTTGACCACCGCGTTGATCGAGGTGTAGCCGCTGACGATAATCAGTGCGGCCATGATCAGGAAGAACGCACCCCACCATGTTTCGATCGTGTGCAAGGTGGTCAGGATTGGCACTGTGAACAAAGTGCCGAGAACGCCGAAGGCGATCAGGATCGGCCGACGACCGATTTTATCCGACAGGCCGCCAATCAGCGGTTGCAGGCACATGAACAGAAACAGGGTGGCCGCAGAAATGGTGGTGGAGTCGGAAATGCTCATGCCGACGGTGTTCACCAGGTATTTCTGCATGTACGTGGTGTAGGTGTAGAACGCCAGAGTGCCGCCCATGGTCAGGCCGACCACGGTCATCAGTTCCTTCGGATGGCGCATCAAGGTGCGCATGGCGCTTTCTTTCTTTTCCTTCTGCACTTTGTTGAAGGATTCGGTTTCTTCCATACCACGACGCAAGTACAACGCGACCACGGCACACAGCGCGCCGATGGCGAACGGAATGCGCCAGCCCCACGCGTACAGTTCTTCGGTGGTGAGGATGTTCTGCAATACGATCAATACGCCCAGCGCGATGAGCTGGCCGGAGATCAGGGTCACGTACTGGAAGCTGGAGAAGAAGCCGCGACGCTCTTTGGTCGCCATTTCGCTGAGGTAAGTGGCCGAGGTGCCGTATTCGCCACCGACCGACAGGCCTTGCAGCAAACGGGCGAAAATCAACAGGATCGGTGCGCCGATGCCGATGGTTTCATAACCCGGGCTCAGGGCGATCAGCAGCGAGCCGAAGCACATCAGATAGACCGATGCCATCAGCGCTTTTTTGCGACCGGCACGGTCGGCGTAGAGGCCCATCAGCCAGCCACCGATTGGACGCATCAGGAAGCCGACCGCGAAAATCGCGGCGGTGTTCAGCAGTTGTGCGGTGGTGTCGCCTTTAGGGAAAAAGGCTTTGGCGAAGTACAGGGAGAAGGCGGCATAAACATACCAGTCATACCACTCGACCATGTTGCCGACCGAGCCGCTGAAGATCGATTTGATCCGGCTGGCGGTGGTTCTTTCTTTGGCCGGCACGGCAGCCGACCCCAGGGGCAGGGTGTTGGAGTTATCCATTGAAGGATCCTTCGTTTAATTGTTTTTGTGGAGCGCGATAAAACGCAGCCTGCGTGGGCTATAGCAGGAGCTGTGCCAAAGGCGAGAAGGCTGGTTTAGAGGGGGCAAGGGGATGGCTTGAGCGGAAATCCGCTTATTTTTCAGTGCGCGTGAGCGGAAAATCGCTTATCGATTCCAGGGTTTTGTTGCCTGGCCTGCCTCATCGCGAGCAGGCTCGCTCCCACAATGGGCCAGTGTTCGCAATTCAAATGTGGGAGCGAGCCTGCTCGCGATGAGGCCAGATCAAGCGCCATAAAATTCAGCTGATTTACACAAACATCTCGCGACTCAGCCCATGCCGCTGCATCTTTTCATTGAAGGTGCGGCGCGGCAGTTGCAACTCTTCAAGCACCGCTTTCACATCGCCTTTATGCCGGGTGAGCGCTGCACGCAGGCAGTGCGCTTCGAACGCTTCCTGCTGCGCCGCCAGCGATTGGCCGGGGTCGATGCCCGCCGGTACCGGCTCATCCAGCCCCAGTACCTGGCGCTCGGCGACATTCGCCAGTTCACGCACATTGCCTGGCCAATCGTGACTCAACAAATGGCTCAGCTGCGGCCCGCTCAACGGCGGTAATGTGCGACCCAGACGCTGCGCAGCCTTGTAGGCAAACGCCTCGAACAACAGCGGAATATCCTCGCGACGATCACGCAACGGTGGCAAGCGCAATTCTGCGACGTTCAAGCGATAGGCCAGGTCCTCGCGAAAACGACCGGCTCGCGCTTCGTCGAGCAAGTCCGGTTTGGTCGCGGCAATGATCCGCAAGTCCACGTGGATGCTCTGATTCGATCCCAACCGCTCCAGCTTCTGCTCCTGCAACACGCGCAGCAACTTCACCTGCTGCGCCAGCGGCATGCTTTCGATTTCATCCAGAAACAGCGTGCCGCCATCCGCGTATTCCAGCTTGCCGATCCGTTTACCCTGAGCGCCGGTAAACGCGCCGCTCTCGTGGCCGAACAGCTCGGCCTCGAACAACTGCTCGGGAATCGCCGCGCAGTTGAGCGCCACGAACGGCTTGTCGGCACGCGGCCCGAAGTCGTGCAGGCAGCGCGCGACCAGTTCCTTGCCGCTGCCGGTTTCGCCACGGATCAGCACGTTCACCGGCAGGGCCGCGAGGTCCAGCACTTGCCGGCGCAACGTCTGCAAACCACGGGACACGCCAAGCAAAGTCGAGTCGAGTCTGGCGCGGTTGTCGGCCTGCTCATGCAGCGCGCGGTTTTCCAGGACCAGCCGGCGCTTGTCCAATGCCCGCCGCAAGCTGCCGAGCAGGGTTTCCGGGCTGAACGGTTTCTCCAGAAAGTCGTAGGCGCCGTCTCGCATCGCGTCCACCGCCATCGGCACATCGCCATGGCCGGTCAGCAGAATCACCGGCAAATCAGCATCGCGGCGCTGCACTTCGGCGAGCAGTTCCAACCCGCTCATGCCGGGCATGCGCACGTCGCTGAGGATCACTCCGGGGAAATGACTGGGCAACTGCGCCAGGCATTCATCGGCGCGACTGAACAGCTGCACTTCAAAACCCGACAGGCTCAGCCACTGTTCGACGGCGCTGCGGATGCTGCTTTCGTCATCGACCACCATCACTGAGTTCAACATGCGGTTTGAGTCTCCGGATCGATGGGCAGGGTGAGCGTGAACAGCGCGCCGTTGTCGCGATTGTCAGCGCTCAGGCGGCCGCCGGACTCGTGCACGATGGCGAAGGATACGGCCAGACCGATGCCCAGACCATCGCCCACCGGTTTGGTGGTAAAAAAGGGATCAAACACTTTTGGCAGATGTTCTTCAGCGATGCCACCGCCATTGTCGGCCACCGTCAGGCGCCACGACTGTTCGTCGGCTTCGAGGCGAATTTCCAGGCGCTTGCAGGGTTTGTCGCGCATCGCATCGAGGGCATTACGCAGCAGGTTGATCAGGACCTGTTCCAGGCGAATCGCATCGCCACGCACCCAGGCCGGACGCGTCAGATGCAGCACCGTGCTGACCTGTTCATCACGCAAGCGAGCGTCGAGCAGCTCCAGCGACTGATCGACCACTGCCGCCAGATCCAGGCGTTCGCGCAAGCCGCTCGGGCTTTTGCGCGCGAAGGTTTTCAGGTGACCGGTGAGGGCGGCCATGCGCGTCAGCATCTCGTCTACCGGTTTCAACGCGTTGTAGGCATCGTCGACGCGGCCGTGATCGAGCAGCAACCGCAGCGTCGCCAGCTGCATGCGCTGCGCAGTCAGTGGTTGATTGATTTCATGGGCGAGGGCTGCGGACATCTGCCCAAGCGCCGCGAGCTTGGCCGATTGCACCAGACCGTCCTGCGCTGTGCGCAAGTCACGAGTACGTTCTTCCACCAGTTGTTCGAGTTCCTCACGACTGCGCTGGCGCATTTTTGCCAGACGCCAGCGCTGGTTGAGGAACAGCAACAAAAACACCAGCGCCAGCCATGACCCGGCGGCGGCGAGTGCAGCATTGCGAATGTCTTCGAAGGCGATTTGCGGCCGACGCAGCAAGTGCAGCGTCCAGCCTTCGGCGGCCAGTGGCGCTGATTCCCAGAGGTAATCGGCGCTACCGTCCGGGCCTTCGACCCGCGCCAGATCACTGTTGTCGTCGAAGCGCCGCAGCGATTCGAACTTCAGGGGCGTCAGGGTTTGCTTGTCATACTGGCGAGTGGCTTTAAGTTCAGCGTGATCACTGTCGCTCAACGGTTTCAACAGCCGGTAGCGCCAACCTGGCTGATTGGCGATAAAGATGATCCCGCGTGCGTCGCTGACCAGTAACGTGTCGCTGCCCTGACGCCATTCGCGTTCCAATTCCGGAAACTCCAGTTTGACCACCATGGCGCCGAGAAAGCGACCATCGTCGGCAATCACTGCACTGGAGAGGAAGTACCCGGGAATCCCGCTGGTCACGCCAACGGCGTAAAAACGCCCGGTGCCCTGGGTTCGGGTCTGGCTGAAATAGGGACGGAAACCGTAGTTGTGACCGACGTAACTGCTGGGCAACCGCCAGTTGCTCGCCGCGATGGCCAGACCCGTGCGATCAAGCAGCTCCAAGGTCGAAGAAGCGGCCGCGCCGTTGATTTTCTCCAGTTTGCGATTCAATGCGTCTTGCTGATCGGCTGTTAACGGACCGTTGAGCGCCGAGCGCAATTCCGGGTCCAGGGCAAGCACGGCGGGGAGGGCGCGATAGCGTTCGATCAGGGTGTGCAGCGAAGTGGCATACAAGCCTAATTGCTGACTGGCGCGAGCGGCATCTTCCACCAGCGCCTGTCGCTCGGCGTGGCGGATTGCCCACGTAGCAGTGAGGGCAGCGCCGGCGAGTATCAGTAAACAGTACAGCGCAATGCGCAAGAATCTGGAGGTCGGCATGCTGGGAAAAACAGGCGAGGACAGGTGCGCACCATATCATGCCAGACACGTATTCGAGTCATAATCCCGTGCTCAACGCGGCATACTATTTAACTCATCGCTAAATCAATAGTTAGCGGTTAGATCTGGATTTTCTATTTCCAGGAATTTAAGTTGCCCGGTTTTATAATTTTGCCCAGTGGCATTTTTTCACGTGAGGCGTATAGGAAACTCGATTCTGCTCGGGTTAATCGTCTGTTCGGATTACGGAGTTGGCCTAAATACATGCCATGAAATTTTGAGAGCGTCTCGCTAGTGGATGGGACCTGTCGTTTGATGACATCGGTCAGCACGCCCGGGCCGACCATGGACGCCATAATGCCCATCCTTTTTTCGGAATTCAGAATTTCGTCGCCGATATATCTTTGATTGTCCTTGGAATAGGTTCCAGATTCGACTACGGCGTTATACCGCTGCACCATTTCCGTCATGACCTCGCCCAGGATCGGGTTTCCAGGGTGGGCGGCAAACGAACTGTTGTTTATTTTGACAGAATCAATTGAATTTTGGTTTTCCCATGGCACAAGCATGGGGGGGAGTGTCAGTAACTCGTCCGGACCCGCCATCAGTGGCTCTTCACCTAATCCGAAGCGTGTTTTCAGGTAAACATCATCGACATCGGAGTACATTCCTCCGTTCTCATCTACGATAAAAACCCTCAATACATCCGCAGCAAAGGCAAAATTCCTGGATTGCCCCGCCCTGAAATCTTCATAAACTGTCGCCAGCGGGGTCTTCTGAAAGTTGTCGAAAAGAGCGCTGTCACTCCTTAAATGAATGGTGTCTTCGATCCTCAATTCTTCTATTGTGTTCTGGTAGGGGCCTTCGGCATCAGCGTCTAGATAAAGGTGTACCTTGTATCCGGCGGCTTGTTCAACAGTATTGTTAATGTTACTGATGTGCGGTTTCAAGGTGTCGACGTCTTTGCCTATCCATATCATATGGATATCCTTATTTATCGGCGTCTTCTCCAGTCCCCTCGAATCTGTGTAAGCGATTGGATTATTCCCCACCATTTTATATAAATTGAGCCCGTCGATATTCCCTGCAGGGTCCGGACTGATCCAGCGACCCAGCCACGGTGCGAGGTATCTGGCACCGTAATAATAAAGTCCGCAAAGATCCTGCTCCTTGCCCGAATACCTGATGGTCTTGTAATCGGCATCCACTTTCGAGCGGGCCGTCCACCACGCTGTTCCTCCGTAGGGGTAATAACCCTCGTGGCTGATCACTCGAGCGTGCACATCGGTTTCAAGACTGGAAGACGCCAGATGATCATCGATGCTGTAACGCACCTGATCGGCATCGATATCGTCCGGCTTGCCCTTGATCCAATGCAGACAACGAACGCTGCCACGAGGAAGGGCTACACAGATGACTTGCAAGTCTTCACCGTCGTCAACGGTGCGCATTTCCATGCCGGGTAAATAACGGACGACAGAGGTATGAGTCACGGAGCTGGCCAGTCGGGTGCTGAACCTGACCACCCGTGCGCCACTCGCGTTATAGCGAAACCATTCACCATCATCAGTTGCCGTCGGGCGCTGGACGGTGATCACGCTGTGCAACTGGTTACGTGCAGTCCAGGTCATCGGCTGAGCACCTGGAACCAGGCGTTGCAAGTTGCCATTGGCGTCGAAGTCGCGTTGGATGTCCGGCTCTTGCTCCCCCTCTTTCCACGGCAGCGCGCGGTTGCTTTGCGCATCCACATGCATCAACAGGTTAAACGGATGGGTGCTGCTGACATGACGCAGCTGCGTCCGGTTGCCGTCCGGGTCGTACTCGTAGTGTTCTGTGTAGTTGAGCAACCGTTCAGGGTCAACGGGGCTCGGGAAAAACAGCTCAGGCAATCCGGGTGCCTGCCCCGCACCGGCAGTTTCACGGCCGCTGGCACGGGTGAGTTGGGACAGGCTGTCGTAGGCATAAGTGTTTTGTGCAGCGACACGTTGATTGAAGAAACAGGCGTCGGACAGCGTGTGGTCCAGGAGTCGGACCATGTTGCCTACCGGGTCGTATTCATAACTTGAATCTTGCAGCCGGCGCTCACTTGACGTAGTGGAGGTCAAGCGTATCAATCGGCCAGTCGTTGGTTCGTACACGGCTGTGCTGATGACATCGTTGCCGCTTCTCTGGGCCAGCAACTGGCCTTGCGCATTATAGATTGCATCTTTCAAAAGGGGTTGCGAAGTCCGGGATTCAAGGGCCAGATCAATGTGCTGCAGTTGTCCGGCACGATCGAAGCTAAAGCGTTGATGATGACCACCCGCATCGATCTGCGCCAGAACTTCGCCCCACGGACTGAAATGCCGCACGGTTGTATACCCGGTACCGGGCTGCAGCAGTGCGTCTCGATCGGCTTCACCCTCAGGCCAGTTGGCCTGAAACTCCGCGTGGTCCGGCAAAAAACGTTGCGCTTGCCGGATCAATCCGCCGCTAACGCTGTTCTGCAAAAACCACGCTGCGCCGCTCGTATCATCATGACGAATTAACTGCCCGCATTGATTACGCTCGGCAAACTCGACTGCGTTATCGGCATAAGTCAGGCGCTCAATTGTGCTCAAAGAGGCATTGACCGGGTGTTCATGGATCGCGAAAAGCCGCCGTTGTGAGTCGTAGTCGTGCAGCCAATGGCTGCCTCGACCGTCCCAGGACTCCTGCACCCCAGCGTCTGCGCCGGATAAAACCAGGCGCCAGCCGGCATCGACGCTGTCGGTCAACAACGCCGCCCCCGCAAGGCTAAACACCGTCGTCAGGTTGGGGTGCGATGTCTCGGCCAGAAAGCGCGGGTCCCGTTGCACTATCAAACGCCCGACGGCGTCATGCTGCCGGGCGGTGGTACGGGGTTCGGGGATACCGCCACTGTTATCCCTTCGCCAGTACGCCACGTGACGGACGGGCAAACCACGGTTGTCGATGACAGCAACGTGTGGCGTATGTGCATGGACGTGAGAGATCAATGCAGCGTTGTCCACGGATTGCGTTTTTTGATTTCTTTGGGCGGGTCGGACAAGTCGTTTTCATCGTAGGCGATGGTGTACCAGCCGCGGTATTGCAGTTCACGGCGCAGGTTCTTCATTTCCGGTGGCTCGCCTTGGAGCATTTTCTTCGCCAGTACGGTGTGCGTCGGCCGGCCAGCGGCGTCGTAAGACTGTTTGTCGTGAAAAGCGCTTTCCCGTAACGAGTCATCGTTGATGCGACGAAATTGATCCGCGAAGTACGGCCGGTAGACGCGCACCTTCTCGCCTTTGTTGTTGTACTCGACCGGCTCACTGACCCGCCAGCGCCGCGCGGCTTCGGCTTCTTCAGGCGTGCCGTCGGATTTCAGTGCAAGCGTACCGTCGGGCTTCACGATCCAGGCCTTGCCGGGTTCGACTTCCTGCTTGGTTTGCAGCACGCGGCCGAAGCCGTCCTGATGGATGATGGCGATGCGAATCTGCAATTCCGGGTCTCCCGGATAACGGTCAGCCTGCAAGGTCGCAACGTGGACGGGTTCCCGGTGCGCGGCTGCTATGTATTGCTTAAGAAACGCTTCATTCGGGCTCGGGTTTTCGAGCTGCAAGACATGCTGGCGTGCGCGATCACAGAGGTGGCCGCTGGGCAGCACAAAGCCTTCTGTTTGCGCCCATTCCAGCCAGGCATTGCCTGGTGGTTCTTCTTGCGGCAATTGCCCCATCCAGCTGAACGCATCGCTGAACATGGCCATGGCGAAGTTTCCGATGGCTTTCTTCGGGTCGTTAATCGCACTCGCCGGGCTGCGATCATCGGGCCGAACGTAGTCGGACAGTGGGTCAAAACCGACCGGCTCACCCAGTTCGGTGCCGTAAAAACTGCTGACCACCACCTCGCCAAAGGCGTTGTACCGCGCTTCTTGAGTATTCTGGTTCGGGTCGACAATGGTCGCGGGCAAGAACGTGCAGTAATCGGTGTTAGACGTGCGGGTAATGCATCCATCCGGCAATTCGATCGCCGTGTGCAGGCACCAGTAGGCGTCGTAACTGACTTTGGTGATGCCGTGGCTGCGGGTCTGCTGGAAGTGATCGACATTGTAGAAACTTTGCTCGCCGAGGTAGGCAGGAAAGCCACGGCGCACTAGCCACAAGTGATCTTTAGCCTCGGGCGGGTTCGCCACCGGGATGGGGCCTGTCTCGGGCAGGAACCAGTCCATGGTGTCGTAACCCACGGACACCAGTTTTTCGTACAGATTGAAAGGCATTTCGCCCTGATCATCCTTGAGTTTGTCGTAAGCGCACAAGGCCTTCGCGTCAAGCTCGGCAATCTCCACGTAACCGGGGAGGGCGTGGACAGTGGCGGTGCCTTTTTCCATCGTCTCCCCGGTTGCCGGGTCGACATAGAACTGCATGGACATGCCGGCAAGGTCCCAACCGTCTGCCCAATCGCCGTCTTCCTGGCTCAGCTCTACGAAACGTTCATGATGGATGTCAGCCATCGTAAGCTTTGCTTTTTCCTCTTTTCGCGCGTTGTTGCGGTCTCGATACGGCAGCCCGAGCCGGTAGGGCATGCCGAATTTCCAGCCCTCTGCGGAATTGATGTGAATAAATTCGGCCCTGGATTCAGTCAAATACCAACACTGTTGCTGTTCATCGTGAGCATCCATCCAATAGCGGTTCTCGTGCACGTCATCGAAGGGCGGATTGTCCGCTGTCTTGCGCCGGGGGTAGTACACCTTGAAGGCATGGAGGGCGGTGCCAAAGCGGTCAAACTTTACATTGATCGTGTGTTCACAACGGGGATCGTCCGGCATCTGCGGCTCGTACTGGTAGCTGATCGATTCCAGTGCCAGGGGTTGCAACACGGTATAAGCGTCGTGGTCACCCTTGGCGCGGAGTATGCGAACCATCGAGCGATGTTCTGCTACAGCGTAAGGCACAAGTGGATCATCGAAAGCGAATACTTCACTGCGTAGGGTGGAACCGCTGAGTGCCCGGGCGATTTCGCGAGTGGTGTTTTCGTCGAGTGAGTCAAGCGTCTCCGACGCGTTATCTGCAGCGTGAAAACGCTCTACCAGAGTGGGTTTCAGCGGCACAGCCTGTGCGTCTGCAGCGTAGTGACCGTCCCTCGGCGGATCTATGGATTTACCTGTGTGATACCAGGTTTTGCTCAGGATCGGTGCCGTGAAGCCAACGCTTGCCCGCGCTGCGGCGCTGGTTTCGGTGTCCGTCTGTATCGTTAGACCAAAACCGCCGACTTCGCGTTCGAAGGTGTTGTAATACGCGTCGCGATAGCTGATGTGCTGAGTCAGGATATTGCCGGTGATTTCGTCTTTTTGCGTTTGACGTTTGACCAGGTGCATCGCGAATGGCAAACCGGATTCAACGACCTTGCCCGGCTGTTCGGCTTGCTCATCGAGAAACTCCTGAGCCGAGCTGCGATAGTCGATAAAGCTGAGTGCGCCCATGTTGTTGTTGCTGCGGTTGAGCAGATACGGTTTGGCGCTGATGAAATCGTAGCGCCAGTGTCGCGGTGACCTGTGCGGCACGGTCAATACCACGCTGGTGCATCCCAGCCCCAGCAAGTCAGCAGTGGTCACCTGGCACAGGCGGTCATAGCGCACGCCTTCGGGCCATGGCAGATCAATCGACACCTCGGCGAAACCTTTGCCGCAGTGGTTCATGAACACGCGCATCCGGTCCGATTCCAGATAAATCAGGTCGGTGGCGCCGGAACCATCGAGGTCAGCCAGCAGGACTTGCGAAGCATTGAATTGCTGGTAAGGAAATTCCGGTGTCTGCAGCACGATCCGTTTGCCGAACCGTCCATGACCCAGGTTCGGCCAGCACTCCAGGCTGTTGTGGCGCAGGCGAAACAAGTGTTGCCGGCCGCTGCCCAACACATCACTGAAACCCACTATTTCGGTTTCCAGGTTGCCCGACAGTGGCAAGGCATCGTTTTCATCATGCGGCACGTCTCGACCGGCGCTGAAGCCGTTGTCGTCGCCCAGATTGGTGTACAGGCGCACGCTGTTGCTGCCGATCATGGCGACATCAGGGCGACCGTCGCCGATCAGGTCTGTCACTTGCGCCTGAGGATGAAAATACTCCAGCGGAAAGGCTTTGTAGGGCACGAATGTCGACCATTGCCGGTCCGGGTGCATCGTGAAAAAACCGTTGAAATTCGGCGAGTGCACGCCCCATTCCAGCCTACCGTCACCGTTCAGGTCGGCAAGCGTCTGCCGCAGCGGTTTGCTGCTATCGGCAACGGGAATGTAGGGCAATATTTTCATGTCACCATAGCGCACATCATCATCACCGCCGCTGTCGGCGCGCAAGGGTTCGCGGTAGGACCAGGCCTTGTCGTAGGGGCAAAAAATCCCGGGCATGCCTTTGCCATACAAGTCGACCAGTTGATAACGCTGACCGTCATTCAAACCGGGCATTTGAGGGAAGCTGCTCCAGCCCGGGTGAGGCTTGTCGAGGCCGAACGGCGCGTAGTTGAACTCCATCGGCGGCCGACTCTCCACTTTGCCCTGAGCGTCGAAAGCCTGCAGGTGGGCGGCGGTCAGATGGTTGTAATCCAGAGAACTGGTCGTGTGGTTGAGCAGCAGTCGCTGGACCAGTTTCGGCGCGTCGCCAAGCTCGGCCTTGAAGTGATGAAACATCAGCACCTGGCGGCACAGGCGGCGAGTGCCCAGTTCGAACCCATAGTCGTAATTCCAGAAGGGGTCGCTGCGCTCGAGCCAATCGCCGTATTGATCCGCGTCCTGCAAATAGGAAAAACCATAGGCCGGTGTTTGCGTCAGATCGTGGCTGCGTTCGCCATAGTCGAAAAGCAGGTGAAAATGGAAATCCTGATCCTTCCAGCCCTCGGCGTCCCACGAATACAGGGTCGAGCTTGCCACGGCGTTTCCGTACAGCACCCGATGCAGATGGCGCTGGGCGCGGTAGTCGCGAAAGTCCGGCGCGAGTGGCTCTTCGGTCTCGGCCTTGTATTCATACACGATGTGCTCACCGCGCACCGAAACGGTCTCGTCCAGCAGCCATACGCCGACGCGTTCTGGCTCCAGCGGCTTGTCTTCGTCGCGCGGCTCGGCCCGGCGCGACGCCAGCGTCTTGCCGTACATGTGGATACTGCCGTCGGCGGTGTGGATCAGCCAGAATCCCGCAGCATCGGTCTCGCTGAGCCATCGCTCGATGCGTGCAAAGCCACCCTCGACCCGCGGCTGGTAGCGGACCTTCTGATAGATGGTCTCTCCCATCGTTTCTGGCGTTTTGACCAGTTCGCCTTTTGCATCCAGCTCCGGCATCCAGGTTTCACCGTCCGGACCGACGACCAGATCCTTGCGCGGGTCATAAACGGGAACACCCTTGCTTGTGCGCAAGGTGATGGCGTTGACCGTCAAATGCCAACCGATGCCGAACGTGCTGTTGCCGACGTGACTGCTGTAACCGAGCGACAGTGCAGGGACGAGGTCTCTGTTAGGTGCCTTGGTGATCGGGATATTCAATTGGTACGAGGCAGCACCGGACGCACCCATCGCCCCCCAACCACCAAAACTGGCAATGGCTCCGCCAATTTTGGGTTGGGCTGGCGCTGCAATATTGATCGTGCCTTTTTGATCTTCCGTGGCCATTTGCTTTCCCACCTGACAAGTCGCACAAGTGCAATCAAGCTATCAGCGGGGGCGGAAGTTGTGACCTGTTACATCTGACAGGTGGTGGTGATTTCTCTCGGGAAAAAGCAGGGCGAAAAAAAACCGGCCTGTCAGACAGGCCGGTTTTTCAAGACGCTTCAGCGCTGCTTACTGCACTTCTATCGCCAGACTTTCACTGATCTTTTTCTGCCAGATCGCAGGGCCGGTGATGTGCACCGACTCGCCGTTGCTGTCCACCGCAACGGTCACTGGCATGTCTTTGACGTCGAACTCGTAGATCGCTTCCATGCCCAGTTCGGCGAACGCGACCACGCGGGATTTCTTGATCGCTTGCGCCACCAGGTAAGCCGCGCCGCCAACAGCCATCAGATAAACCGCCTTGTGGTCCTTGATCGCTTCGATCGCGGTAGGGCCGCGCTCGGATTTGCCGATCATGCCCAGCAGGCCGGTTTGCTCGAGGATCTGACGGGTGAACTTGTCCATCCGCGTTGCAGTGGTCGGGCCAGCCGGGCCGACGACTTCTTCGCGCACCGGATCAACCGGGCCGACGTAATAGATGAAGCGCCCCTTAAGGTCCACCGGCAAGGTTTCGCCCTTGTTGAGCATCTCGACCATGCGTTTGTGCGCAGCGTCGCGACCGGTGAGCATCTTGCCGTTGAGCAGGACGGTTTCGCCCGGCTTCCAGCTCTGCACGTCTTCCGGGGTCAGGGTGTCGAGGTTGACGCGACGGGCCGACGGGCCGGCTTCCCAGACGATTTCCGGGTAGGCGTCCAGCGGTGGCGCCTCCAGCGAGGCCGGGCCGGAACCGTCGAGCACAAAGTGCGCGTGACGGGTGGCGGCGCAGTTGGGGATCATGCACACCGGCAGCGAGGCGGCGTGGGTCGGGTAATCCATGATCTTCACGTCGAGCACGGTGGTCAGGCCGCCGAGGCCCTGAGCGCCGATGCCGAGTTGATTGACCTTCTCGAACAGCTCCAGGCGCATCTCTTCGATACGGTTGGACGGGCCGCGCTTTTTCAGCTCGTGAATGTCGATGGACTCCATCAACACTTCCTTGGCCATTACCGCAGCTTTTTCGGCGGTACCGCCGATGCCAATGCCGAGCATGCCCGGTGGGCACCAGCCGGCGCCCATGGTGGGCACGGTTTTCAGGACCCAGTCGACGATCGAGTCCGACGGGTTGAGCATGGCCATCTTCGACTTGTTCTCGGAACCACCGCCCTTGGCCGCCACGTCCACTTCCACGGTGTTACCCGGGACGATGGAGTAATGGATCACGGCCGGGGTGTTGTCCTTGGTGTTTTTGCGAGCGCCGGCCGGGTCGGCGAGGATCGAGGCACGCAAGACGTTTTCCGGCAGGTTGTACGCGCGGCGCACACCTTCGTTGATCATGTCGTCCAGGCCCATGGTGGCGCCATCCCAGCGCACGTCCATGCCCACGCGAACGAACACGGTGACGATACCGGTGTCCTGGCAGATCGGGCGGTGACCGGTGGCGCACATGCGCGAGTTGATCAGGATCTGCGCCATCGAATCACGCGCTGCCGGCGATTCTTCGCGCAGGTAGGCTTCGTGCATCGCCTGAATGAAATCGACGGGGTGGTAGTAGGAAATGAATTGCAGGGCGTCGGCAACGCTTTGTATCAGGTCGCTTTGCTTGATCACGGTCATCTGTCGCGCTCCTCTAAAAGACGGGAACATTCTAAAGAGCAGCTTCGAGTTCCAAGCTTCAAGCGGCAAGTTCAGAGCAGTACGTGGACTGCACCAGCTTGCCGCTTGAAGCTTGAAACTTGGAGCTGTTCCTCTGGCGCGCCGGGCATGCTGGCGCGACGCTAAAAAGGCGCGGCAGTATAGCGCGGGTCGTCGGCGTAAACACGCGCCGGCAGTCAATCGTTGGTCGCATACGCAGGCGGTGCAGATAAACCTGCGCGGGCGCGCTCATCTATAGAGGTCGGCTTGCTGGCGATAGCGTTTCGGGCAGCCAGCCAATTTGTGACTGGCAGGTCGCTATCGCCAGCAACCCGGTTCCTGACAGGTGCAGGCACCATCAACAGTTAACCGGGTCAGCGCTTTGACGCCAGTTTTTCTCCCTAAAAATTCAATGGTCATTTACCCGACTGCCCACTAAAGTGGCAGTCGGTCTGTAGAACAGGACGCTCTGTCAGCCTTCTTTCGCACGGTGAGTCAACGATTGACCCATAACGCAATCCAACGCCTTTTGCTCAAACGCTTCGCCCTCGCAGCCGGCACTTACGCCTTGGCTTTGCTGCTGCTGTGGCTGGCGTTTTTCACGGGCCATTACGATGAGCCGTTGGCCAATGTGGCCGTCGGCAGCGCCCTGGTGGTCATCAGCCAGGCGACGCTCTTTGCGCTTTTTTACAGCGGCCGGAACCTGCGTTTTCCCGACCCCAGCCTGACCGAGCCCCAGGTCTTGCTTGGCCTGGGCTGGCAAACCTGGCTGATCGCCAACCTCGACGAGGCTCGCGGTGCGTTTCTGGTGTTCTACCTGCTGATAATGCTGTTCGGGCTGTTTCATCTGTCGCGTCGCGCATTTGTGCGGTGCGCGTTGTTGGTATTCTTCAGTTTTTGCGCGATCACTCTGTGGGAGGGCTATCACTTCGAGCTGACCGACCCGGCGCTGTCTACGCTGCAGGTGTGCGTACTGCTGATTGTGATGATCTGGCTGGAACTTTACGCCCGTTATGTCCAGGCCTCGCGCCAACGCATGCGCCAGCGACGCTTCGCTTTGCAGGCGCATCAGGACACCTTGCGCGGCATGATGCGCCAGCTCGAGGACCTGGTCGCCACCGACGAACTGACCGGGTTGTTCAATCGCCGGCATTTCCTGCGCCTGGCCTCACGCGAACTCAACGCCATGGAATCGGGCGTAGTCCACGGCCTGGCGCTGATCGACCTTGACCACTTCAAACGCATCAACGACGTGCATGGGCATGCCGCCGGCGATCAGGTGCTGCAAGCCTTCGCCGCTGTCGCCACGGCGTGCCTGCGCGAGGGCGACGTGCTGGCCCGTTATGGCGGCGAAGAATTCGTTTTGTTGTTGCCTGATTGCGATCCCGAGCGTTTGACTGCGTGTTGCGAACGTCTGCGCATTGCGTTCACCGATGTCGAGTTGATCGGTCTGGATGTCGCACACCTCAGTTTGTCCGCAGGCATGACGCTACTGGAGCTGGGCGACGACCTCGACGACGCGCTGCAGCGAGCCGATCAGGCGCTTTATCGGGCCAAACGTGACGGCCGCAATCGGTGTGCTGCGGCGTGGGAAAATGTCGATGCCTGAGGTGCGCGTCGGCGAGCGCCAATGGTCGGTGACGGCCGGCAGTAATCTGCTCGACACGTTAAATCACAACGGCGTAGCGGTGCCCTATAGCTGCCGCGCCGGCAGTTGCCATGCGTGTCTGGTGCAGTGCGTGCAAGGGTTGCCGAATGACAGTCGGCCGGATGCCCTCAGCGCAGAGCAGCGTGCGCAGGGCTGGCGCCTTGCGTGCCAGTGTCAAGTGGTCGAGGACTTGCAAGTGCACGCGTTCGATCCGCAACAGGACGGTCGCCCCGCCGAAGTCGCGGCTGTCGATTGGCTCAGCGCCAATGTGCTGCGTCTGCGTGTCAACCCTCAGCGGCCGCTGCGCTACAACGCCGGACAGCACCTGGTGCTCTGGGCCGGCAATGTGGCGCGGCCTTACTCCCTCGCCAGCCTGCCGGAAGAAGACCGTTTTCTGGAGTTTCATCTCGATTGTCGTCACTTGGGTGAATTCAGCGCTGCCGCC
Source organism: Pseudomonas sp. TMB3-21 (assembly GCF_054898145.1). Taxonomy (NCBI): domain Bacteria; kingdom Pseudomonadati; phylum Pseudomonadota; class Gammaproteobacteria; order Pseudomonadales; family Pseudomonadaceae; genus Pseudomonas; species Pseudomonas sp. TMB3-21. The sequence continues at coordinate 2,881,597 of NZ_CM142718.1, forward strand.
CGCCGCCTGAAGATTGGCGACCCGTTGCGTCTCGGCGAGCTGCGCGGCGGGGCGCTGCATTACGATGCCGACTGGTCTTCCCGACCCTTGTGGCTGATGGCGGCAGGAACGGGCCTTGGGCCGCTGTTCGGCATTCTGCGCGAAGCGTTGCGACAGGATCACCAAGGTGACATTCGCGTCATTCACCTGGCCCATGATGCCGACGAGCATTACCTGGCCAAACCCTTGCAGGCCATGGCGGCCAGCCGTCCGAACCTGAGTATCGAGCTGTGGACGCCGACCGGGTTGCCCGAGGCTTTGGCGCAACTGCGGCTTGTTTCCCGGCAAACCCAGGCCTTACTCTGCGGGTCACCTGCCAGTGTCGAGGCCTTTGCCCGACGCCTGTATCTGGCCGGATTGCCGCGCAACCAACTGCTGGCCGACGAGTTCTTGCTGCGTGGTTGAGTGCTGATGATTCAGACGCGAGACTGACCGACCATGAACGATGCCATCCAGATTGAACGCGAACCCGGCGTGCTGATCCTGCGTCTGAACCGTCCCGACAAGAAAAACGCCCTGACGCGTGCGATGTACAGCCGATTGGCGCTAGCCTTGAAACAGGCTGACACCGACCCTGAAATCAACGCCGTACTGATCAGCGGTTCCAGCGAATGCTTTACTGCCGGTAACGACATCGCCGACTTCCTCGAGCAACCGCCGAGCAGCCTCGACAGCCCGGTGTTTCATTTCATGCTCAACCTGCTCGAATGCCGTAAACCGGTAGTTGCCGCCGTGGCGGGTGCAGCAGTTGGAATCGGCACAACGATGCTGCTGCATTGCGACCTGGTGTATGTCAGTCGCGATGCGCGGTTGCGCATGCCCTTCGTCAATCTTGGACTTTGCCCGGAATTTGGCTCCAGTCTTCTGCTGCCGCGCTTGCTCGGCCACGCGAGGGCGTCGCAATTGCTACTGCTGGGCGAAGGGTTCAGTGGCGAACAAGCGGCAGCCTGGGGCATTGCGACCGAAGCCCTTGGCAACGGCGAAGCGACGCTGGCCAGGGCGCGGGAGATGGCCTTGCGCTTCGAATCGCTGCCGGCGGAGGCGGTGCGCATCAGTAAGCAATTAATGAAGGCGCCGGATCGGGAGCAATTGCTCCGAGTGATAGAAGAAGAGGGCGCGTTGTTTACCCAACGGCTGCGTTCGCCGGAAGCGGTTGCGGCGTTGTCGGGGTTTATCAACTCGTAAACGGCAACCGTCGTCGCGGAGCAAGCAGGCGAGGTGTTATTCCTTGCCTGCTTGTACTGCCCTGGGACCTTTAACCCAAGTACCTGAGTATCAGTCCGAATTTCTGGATAACATTACTGGCATACCCGCCAACGATAATCTTGCCGTCTTTTTGCAAAGCCACTGCTGAGCCTTCATCTGCCCTATTGGGCTCGCCGTTGGTTACCCAGCCTTTTTCATTGAAGGTAAGGTCCAACTGTCCAGTTTCCAGAAAACGTGCCAATACAAGGTTGTAGACCAATGTTGCGGATCTTCTATATCCCGTAACGAGTATTTTCCGGTCGGTTTGAATCGTGCCGGCCCTCCAATTGAGACCGGCACTCTCAAGTTGAGTTATTACTTGCTTGCCGTCGTTGAATGGCAGGTCAGGGATCCCATTGGCAGTCAAACTAGTCAATACCCCAGAGGCGGGTGTCACCATATTAGCGATAATGAGCATCCGGCCATTGGATTGTTCGACTAATCCAGATCCCAATAAAGATGGGCATGATGGGGTTTCGGAAGAGATAAGACAAAAACCGTCTGGTCCCAGCGAGGGATCCATGTTGCCATTTGCGTCGCAGCGTAGCAGTAGAGTTCTACGCTCGCCGTAGTCCCACACACCTCCGAAGCCAAGATAACTTCCGTCGGGGTGTTCAGTGACACTCGAGAGCAGGGTAACAGTGTCGCTGTATGATGGATGACTGACGATCAGATAACCCGTTCCCTTGAAACTGGTATCCAGAGAGCCGTTACTGTTGAGTCGAATAAGCAATCCGACTTGCCTCATTCCGAATGAGTGATGTGATGTGATCAGGATTTTTCCATCGGGCAGCAGGCATGCCTTGCTGAACGCTCCGGCCCCTATATCCGCGGTCGGCGCCCCGTTCGGGGTGGATGACGAGTGGGAGTCGCCCAGTACATCGAGAACCACCTTCCCGTCTGTCCCAAACTCTCTTTCCAGTTCTCCGGTCGACTTGTAGCAGGCTAGACAGCTGGTTCGCCCTATGACGCCCGAAAGCAACAGAGTTCCAGACCCTAGCAATGTGATGGAACTGCCACGGCAGTCGACCCCTTCGCGGAACTGATCCGTCACGAAGCCAGTGCCGGCAAAATCGGTATCGAAGCTGCCGTCTGGATTCAGCCTGATGAGCGCATAAGACAATTGTGCGGAGGCAGCTCGTACTGTGCAGGCGGCATAAATTTTATTGTTGGTTTCATCGATGCAAAGGCCTCTGATCTCGACCTCTTGAAACCCAGGAATCTCAAGCAACAGTTTCCCATTTATGCCAAAGGAAGTATCAGGACTACCTGGCCCATTACCGGTAAAGTTTTTTTTAGGCGACATACTATTTGTCCTGATTCACTAAGTTTTTCCGTGTCGGATGCAGGATCTATAAAAATCTGCGTTTTTGGATGCATGCCGGAAAGCTGACTCGGTGGGACTGTTTTAATCCTTGAGAATAAATTTATCTACTGTCACAAATGACAGGACCTTCGTACTTGATTGTATATAGGAGAATAAAGTTTATTCCCGGTCGTGAATCGATATTCACTTTCGAGTTTTCCGTGCTCGTGAAGCCTCTGATGAAAAACGCAAAAAGCCCCGCCATTCACATGGCGGGGCTTCTGTTTTTCAGCAACCAGGCACTCAGACCTGCGGGTCACCCACGTGCAGGATCTTCATCCCGTTGGTGCCGCCGGTGGTGTGATAGCTGTCGCCCTTGGTCAGGATGACCCAGTCACCTTTTTCTACGACGCCGAGCTTGACCAGCTCGTCGATCGCCTTCTGGCTGACTTCGTGCGGTGCCAGCGACGCGGGGTCGAACGGTACGGTGTAGACGCCACGGAACATCGCCGCGCGCGCCTGAGTCTCACGGTGCGGCGAGAAGGCGTAGATCGGCACCGAGGAACGGATGCGCGACATGATCAGCGGGGTGTAGCCACTTTCGGTCAACGCGATAATCGCCTTCACGCCCGGGAAGTGGTTGGCGGTGTACATGGTCGCCAGCGCGATGCTTTCGTCGCAGCGGGTGAATTCCTTGCCGATGCGGTGGCTGGAGGTCTTTCCTGTCGGGTGCTTTTCTGCGCCGACGCAAATACGCGCCATGGCTTGCACCGCTTCCAGCGGATACAGACCGGCGGCGCTCTCGGCCGACAGCATCACGGCGTCGGTGTAGTCGAGCACGGCGTTGGCCACGTCGGAGACTTCGGCGCGGGTCGGCATCGGGTTCTGGATCATCGACTCCATCATCTGGGTCGCGACGATCACCGCCTTGTTGTGGCGGCGTGCGTGCAGAATGATTTTTTTCTGAATGCCCACCAGCTCGGCGTCGCCGATTTCCACACCGAGGTCACCACGGGCAACCATCACCGCGTCGGAAGCCTTGATCAGACCGTCGAGGGTTTCGTCGTCGGCCACGGCTTCGGCGCGTTCGATTTTCGCTACCAGCCAGGCAGTACCGCCGGCTTCGTCACGCAGCTGGCGCGCGTATTCCATGTCGGCGGCGTCGCGCGGGAAGGACACGGCGAGGTAGTCGACTTCCATCTCGGCAGCGAGCTTGATGTCGGCCTTGTCTTTCTCGGTCAGGGCAGGAGCCGTAAGGCCACCGCCGCGACGGTTGATGCCTTTGTGATCCGACAGCGGACCGCCGATGGTCACGGTGCAGTGCAGTTCGGTAGCGGTGGCGGAATCGACGCGCATGACCACGCGACCGTCGTCGAGCAGCAGCTCGTCGCCGACGCCGCAGTCCTTGACCAGATCCGGGTAGTCGATACCGACCACTTGCTGGTTGCCTTCGGTCAGAGGATGGCTGGTGGAGAAAGTGAAGAGATCACCGATCTTCAGCTCGATCTTCTTGTCGGTGAATTTGGCGATACGGATTTTCGGGCCTTGCAGGTCACCCAGCAGGGCGACGAAACGACCGTGCTTGGCGGCGAGGTCCCGCACCAGCTTCGCGCGAGCCTTGTGCTCGTCGGGGGTGCCGTGGGAAAAGTTCAGGCGGGCGACGTCCAGGCCAGCCAGAATCAGCTGTTCGAGAACTTCCGGCGAGTTACTGGCCGGGCCAAGGGTAGCGACGATTTTGGTACGACGGACGGACATGCAAAGACTCCTGAGTTCAAGCGCTGAGTGAGGCTACTATGCTCTGGGGGTGTAGTCATTGTTCATGTGCACTACTTTTCTTGAAGAACTTTGTTAATCACATGTTTATGGAAATGAACAGTGCTGAAGATTTTAGCCGGCGGGTCGATACAGAACTCAAGACAGGAGAACCCTCATGCGATTTTTGCTTTTAGCCGTGCTTGCCCTTAGTGTCGTGGGTTGCACCCGTTGGTCGATGAACCATCATCTGAACAATGCCTACAGCGCCTACGAACGGGGCAATTGCGAGCAGGTCACGCTCGAATTGTCCAAGGTCGAACGCGCCAGCCGCGCGCGGCCTTACGTGTGGCCGGAAGTATCGATGTTGCGCGGTTTGTGCCTCGAACGGCAGAAACTGTTCGTCGATGCGGCGCAGACTTATCAGTTCATCATCGCTTCCTACCCGCAAAGCGAATACGCCTTCCGCGCTCGCGCCCGCCTGGAAACCTTGCAATCGTTGGGTCATTACCCGTTGCGCAGTACCACGGCGGTGGTCCGTCCAACGCGCTTTTGATTGCGCTGGTCATCTCGGGACCTGGCTTCCCGGGCCAGTGAGCTATAGTTCTTGCAGTCGGTCAGAGCATTGCTTCTACCGACGTAACACCTGTGATCGGCAGGCGTAAGCGACAGCGGTTGGATGGACTGTCGCACCGGGATCGGGGAGAGCGCGCGTCTCTGAATGGAGAGCCCGTTCCGAAGCATTAGTGCGGCTCTGCTCGAGAGCCTTGCATGGCGAATTGCGCATGTTTATCGACCGCCGGATCGAGCGGCATCAATTGCCGTATTTTCTCAGAGTGTTCAACGGCGTTACCGACAAACCGATTGGCTTTCTCGGTAACGTGTCCGAAGAAGGGCTGATGCTGATCAGCCACTTGCCACTGATGATTGGCGCCTCATTCGAACTGCGCCTGAAAATTCCTGCGGCTGACGATTGCCCTCGGTTTATCGACCTGAAGGCTTGCTGCCTGTGGTGCCATGAAGACGCTACGCCTCATCATTACGACGCCGGTTTCAGCCTGCAATGGGCACCGGTGGAGTATGGGGAATTGGTGGGGGCGTTGCGGGGGTATTTCAGTTTCAGGCAGTTGCCGGCTTCTGCCTGAAAAAAGCCGTAACACAGAGTTGCGAGCGCTTCATTGCCTCGGGCGACCTGCGCCTTTCCTTCGCGATGGCGCTGCTCCTTCCCGCCCGATTTGACCGATAGAACATCAGCAATCATAGGAGCTTATCAACATCAATGCGAGGGCTAAACCGTTCGTCTGAACTGTCAAATTTAACAGGTGGTTGGCAATGGAAATGGGGATTCAATTACTTTAATTATCCCCCGCGGCAATGCCGACACCTGGATGTCTGCCTTGATTGCAAAACCATAGGAAATGACCATGGATACCGACGACGGTGTAGACAAAGATGAATTCCGCGAGCCGACGGCGGAGTCTGATAGCAGCGGCATTGCCGTGCAGCAAGAAGCTGATGAAATACCGAAGATTGAAGGTTCAATTTCGGAGGCTCAACTGAGTGCAACTTCTTTAGGAAGAACGCGATTGACGCTCACCGGAGGTGGAGATGCTAGGAGACTAGATCTTGACTTGGAGTTTTGGTGGGAAGTGAATTTCACTTTTCATTGCAGGGCTCATGGCTACAGATTAGCTAACAATGGTCGTGGGTCCGGTAATATTTATTTGGGTATTGATTCGCATGACTCGACGGGCCTGCCGGAGATTACCAGAGATGATGCTAGGCAGGATGGAAACTGGCACGGTATCAGCGCTAAATTCGTTGCAACAGGTAATCGCAATACCGGCAAGGGAAATATCTACTGCGTATGGACCTACGATACGTCGGGAAATGATCCACATTTCTCGATGCCTAGATATCCAGTCCCAGCTCCGCCTCCTACAATAATTTCGCCTGTCAGGAATGTCGCTGAGCCAACATTCCAGATTCTTGGCAAAGGCGCTTTCTTTCCTGTGGCTGCTCCTGCAATGGAAATTCATACCCCATCTGGCAAGTTGAAAAATGCTTCCATAAATAGTGCTACTGGTGACTGGAACGCTACTGTTTCCATACCCACTGGTCAGTCGTCGATGACTTATTTTGGTCTGCAGGCTTTTTCCAGTACGTTCCACCATAAGACCGCTAACGCTTCCGCGTACCTCGCGAAAATTACTAATCCGGACACCGTAGTGCGAGCGGAGGATTTTATCTTCAAAGGCACAGCTGCCCCCGGAAGCAAAATTGCAGTGGTACAGGCTGACAGCCATTGGACCGCTTTCGCCGGTCCGGCAACCGCGAATTCGTCCGGTATTTGGACGGCAGCTGCCAACGCAGTGCTGTCCAGTCGAGTCATTACAGTACAGGCGCAATATACACTCGCAGGGACCCAGCTCGGTTACACAAAACCAGTCACTTTCCAGATTCTGGGAAAACCGGCCATCAGCAATATGGCGACTCTTCAGGAAATGATTTTCAACGTGACCGGTAGCAATGGTTTTTCCGCTGCCACACTCGCCGTCTATATTGATCCGACGGCTACCAAAGTTGGAGAAACCACCCTGCAAGCAACCGGCAACTGGAGCGTACCGGTTAACTGTAATCCAGGGGCTGTAAATCTTGCTGTAGAGCAAGTTCTATCCGGCGTGAAGTCAAACCGTGGTGCAGTTCGTTCATTCCATATCCGGCCCCCGAAACCCACGCTTGCGGCAAAGCTCAATGGAGAAGCCGTTGAGTTACACGGCACGGGTCATAACGGCTTGAACGTTCGAATGGATGTTCATTTTTCTGGCATCAAAGATGATGCTTATCTTGAGATACCAGTCAATGCGGGCAAGTGGAGCAAAAATATTCCGGCTGACTTATTGCCAGGCAATTACGTGTTCGGCGGTCGCCAAAGCGTTCCTGACGGTGGCACCGGCCGAATTTTCAACTCGGGCTGGGCTACTGAGATCAGGGTCAATGTACCCACGCCTAAACCGACAGGCGTAAGTGCCACGGCTGCCGGGCAAAAGGTGACGTTCGAGGGCACAGGTCGCCAATGGGACGCAACCGAGGTGAAAATTGGCATTTACCACAACGGTGTGGCTCTGGCCGGGGTGCCGCAGGCCATCGTGCAGCAGAACAATAGTTGGCAGACTCCGCCAGGGGCCGATTTGCCGCCCGGCACCTATCCCTCTCTGACGGCCCGTCAATGGGTTAATAATCAGTGGTCTGCCGACAGCAGTATTTTTTCGATGGTCATCGAGTCACCCGTCCCGCAATTCACGAATCCACCCATCGAATCCCCCACCGGCCAGCGTCCGCAAATTTCCGGCTCGGCATGGCCTGGCTCGAAGATAGAATTGTGCATCTCGGGAAAACAGCCACAGGAACTGAGCGCAACCTTGGGCACGTTTGTGCTGAACGCCACCGAAGATTGGGCCCCGGCCACTTATACCCTGACCGCTACGGCAGAATTTGGTGGGCAAGATTCTGCCATCGCCACCCGCACGTTTACAGTCGGGACCCCATTACCGGTTATCAGCACACCCGCCGGCGCCGAAGTCGATCCGGTGCCGGTACTGGAAGGCACTGGTTACAAAGGGTGCTGGGTGTTTGTTTTTTCCGTGGACGGCAATCAAGAACTTGGACGCGCACAGGTTCGGCAAGACGGTAAGTGGTCGGTCACGTTGCTGGAGCAAGTGCCGAAGGAGCTTGATCTTTACGCTGTTCAGAAAGAAGCGCCAGACAGCGACAACGTGTCGGCACACTCCACCTCGAAAAAATTTACGGTTCGGGTGCCCATCCCGGTGTTTTCACTGCCCGCAGAGAATGGACGCCCGGGGCGTACGTCGCAGTTTTCGGGCACCGCCATGCCGCGCGGTAAGGTCCAGTTGTGGATCAAAGGGGAAAACCAGCCCCGGGTCAAAGATATTCCGGTGACGCCGGAGGGCCGCTGGGAAGCAACTGTCAGTCTGGACGTGGGCGGTCCAGTCGTGCTTGAAGTTGCGCTCTTCTACAAGAACTTCAACAGTGCAAGACGAGAGCGTGTCGTCACCGTGGTGCCGTCCGTGCCTGTCATCGATACGCCGTTGCCCAATGAGGCGCTGGGCGCAATGTTGAGAATTTCCGGATTCGGTTACCCACTGGACACTATCAAAATTCAGCGCCGCCACAATTATTCCAATTTAGGCTCTGCGACAGTTTCAGCTCAAGGCACCTGGTCATACCTGATCAAACATAACATGGTTGCGCAAGACGGGTTGAGCGCCTCGGCATTTGCGGGGGGCGGTCTGGAGTCTACGCTGACCCCCGTGATGGGGGTCACTTTACTTGGGCCTGCTCCGCAAATAATCGAACCCATGGCCGGCGATCGCGTAGGGCTCAGGCCGCGATACAGTGGGTTGGCAACATCTGGAGCCACTGTCAGCGTCGCGTCAGGGTTCAACGTTGACGAGCGGCTGGCGCCATCCGCGGTCGCGGATGCATACGGGCGCTGGGAGGTGATGGGCGACAAGAATCTGCCGGAAGGGGCGGCTTGGGTAATGGTGCGCCAGACGGTGGAGGGTGGCGCTTCCGAGTGGGTTGAAAGTGGGCGCTTCATGGTGGAAAAAGTCGCTGCCGGATTTGAAGCGCCGCAGGTTGACTATCCTGTTGAAGGACAAAAAGTCGGAAGGCACCCAATGTTCAAGGGCCGCGGTATGCCAGCGGCGCAAATCACCATCACCAAAGCCAACGACGTTAACGTTGTGCTGGCCAAACCCTGGGTCGATCGTGATGGCCTCTGGAGCGCGCGTTCGGCGATCGAGTTGCCTTTCGGTAACGAGTACCGGTATTCGGTGAGTCAGGCCCGCGATGGTGTCCAGTCGCAGTACTTGTCACCCCATCCGTCCTTCGATGTGGTTCAGGTCTCTGCCGGATTCGAGGCACCACTCATCGATACGCCAATTAATGACCCAGAGCAAAAACTTGAGCGGCGGCCGATTTTTGCCGGCAGAGGCTGGCCAGGGGCCGAGATAGTTCTCTACCTGAACTTTACCGGCGGCGTTATCGCCAGTACGCAGGTTGACGCACAGGGCCGGTGGTCGGTGCGCCTTTCCATCGAACTTACCGTGACGGACGACCCACACCGAATCGGGGCCGTGCAAACCATCGACGGTCAACGCTCTCTCAAGTCGGAAAATGTCGGCTTCAAGGTCGAGGAAAAAGTCGAAGCACCGGTCATTCTGAACCCGGCTGATGGCGGGTACGTCGCGCCACGTGCAGTGATCAGCGGCACCGCTGTGCCGGGAGCGCACGTGATTGTTTATCAATCGGGCATCAGCACGGTCGCATGGGCCGAGGGTATCGCCGATGAATCAGGGAATTGGTTGATGATAACGAAGGTATTGCCGCTGGGGGATTTTGCAGTGACCGGACAGGCTCGCAATGGAGTAATAATCTCCGAGATGTCGACTCCGGTGAATCTTAAAGTGATAGACGCCGGGTGACACCCGATGTGTGACCCAATGGCCCTCTCTAGAGGGTCATTTTTTTTGTTACCGTGAAATTGTGCATTCTCAATCCGACCAGTGGTTGCATTTACTGTCAGATCTGACAGTTGTTCTCCGCCCTGAGTCAGCGTCAAATCGACTGAGCGATAGCGTTGCTACCCCTATTAGGGGCGGCCTGGCTTATGAGGGGAAACCGCAATGAATACTTCTGACGAACGCCCGGTTAATCAATTGGCCAAGGCTGTGCTGGGGGAACAACGCGTCACGCAAGTCGGATCTTTCACTGAATACCTGGAGCAAAACCCCAGCGTGTTCGAGTTGGTAAAACTGGGAACCGGCGGGTTGCAAAAACTTGGCCTGAGCCGGGTAGAAGCCAAGGCCATGATGGGCCGAGGCAATGCGCTGGCGTCGTATATGGCCAGGGTCTTTCGCGAACGGAATCTGCATGGTATGCCGACGCGACACAACGCTCGGGCGTCGGTGCCGTTGCCAACGTATATGGATCTGATCAACCCTAACACTGAAGGCAGTGCTCCTGCGGGCAGTATCGAAAACAGCGCATCAACTACTGCATATCTGGTGACCTTGCGCGAGTGGGTACGAGACCGCATTGTGCCGCAGGCCGATCTGAAGCGTTCGGTGTCTCTGCAAGTGCGCCGTCCGGACGTGGATAATCTGTGGATTGACGAGATGGCTGTCAATCGCCAGCAGTCGCGCCTGGAAATTGCCAACGCAGTGCTCGAAGCGCAGATCAACAGCAAACTCCCCGAAGGTATTCACGACGTCAAAACCTACCTGCGTACCTGTCGATTTCACCACGGTCTGCCCTACGATCATGACTGGGAAAGCATCGCCTATGTTGTCGCCACCGTGCTGAAAGAAGGAAGTTTGGGTGATGTCCTTCGCGGAGTCGACTCAGACTACCCGCATTTCAAGAATCGGGGTGGGCGGGGAAGACGCGCCGATGCCGCATTGCAGTTGAGTAGCGGGATCGGCCCGTTGAAATTGTCGCTGTTGCTGGAAGCCCCCTACTTCAGCTCAATTGAAAGCCCGGAAAATGTGCCATTGCGGCGGGTTGATCCACGAACTCGGCTGGTCGATCCGACGCCGCAGGCGTCCGCTGAAAGCTTTTATAAAGACAATTTTGGGCAGCATGCCGCGAACCTTGATGACCTGCGCAAGCTTGGGAACTTCACGGAAGCCACGCGTCTTGACCAGCGTAGCGTCGACGCATTGCTGGGGCGTGGCGCCTTTACCCCCAAGTTGTCTGCCAATGCGCCGGCCATAGGTGATCCGGAAGACCTGCTGACTGGCGTGACGGCAGGCGCAACCTACATCCATGCCGGTGAACAACCCGCGATCGAAGTGAAAAGAAATGCCGATCTGAATGCCTTTGAATTACATCATGTGGGGGAGGCGGGATTCACGCAGTTTGCCAGTCGCATGGACCGCATCAACCGCAAGTGTCGCCTGGATCGCCTTTTGGGCAAACCAAGTCACCAGGTTGATCAGTTATTGATGGCGGCTATGCATGCCGAGAGCCGCGGGACCGGGAAAACTGATATCTGGATCACCGTTAATACTCTGCGCTGCCTGGGGTTGTTCCAGGAGTTAAGCAGCGCTTATGAGTGTGAGATGGAAGAGTTCGCTGCGCTCATCGATGTGCTGTCGGTGTACGGTCAGGATGGCCAACTTTCGCATTTCGATCGCGTCTATAACCGCCAGGCGATGTATGACGAACCCTTGCGCATTGATGACGGCGAGTTCGCGATCATGCCGAGCACAGCGGCCGACCAGCAGACGGTTCACCAGATTTGCAGCGCATTGAAAATCAACTTCGAAACCTACCGTTACCTGGCCACGGTGATCGCCAAAGCGTGCGGTTTGAACACTCACTTGAGCCGCAGTCTGAAAGTCCTTTCCAGCTTCTGGCGCCTTGTGAAGGTGGCCCGGTTGGTCGAGTTGACACCTATCGAATCCACGGCGCTCCTGCAGACGCTGAGCAATGGTGATGGCCTGGTTGCGCAGTTGGCCGCGGAGCCTGCAGTTTCGGGTCGCGGTGCAGGTGATGGCGCTGATGCCCTGAGCGCGATACGAGCGCTGACAACCTGTGTCGAGTGGTGCCGGGCTAATGATTTGCCTGTCCTGTGGCTGGTGCAACACACCGCCCCGGTTTTGGTGCCGACCGTTTGGTCCGAACTCCAGGAACAGTATCTGCGCCAACTGCGCAGCCAGGTCCAACCGATGTTGCTGACGGCGGCGGCACTGGTGGAAGCCGGCGCTCCGCTGCGTGGCGACAACGAAGCGATCGTCGACTGGTTGGCGAAGCTGAGCAAGCTGGTGGATGCAGAGGGGTTGGTGATCGGACGTCACGATCAAACCGAGGCGGATTATCTGAAGGAGGTCGATACAGCTATCGGGAAGGTAGTGGTGGAGGTTCTCGACGAATCTACCGACGAAGAGCGGGAGCGCGTGCACTCGCTTGTCCGTGCTGTTCTGCTGCGTCGTCGGGACGAACAACGGGTGGCCGTGCAGGAGAGCTGCGCAGTCTATCTTGAACTGGACTCTTCGTTGGCGGCGCAGGTGCTGGTCTGGTCCCAAGGTCATCCTTATGATTTTTTGAGCAAAGCCATGTCGCAGCAACCTGGCTCGCTTGCTCTCGCTCAGCATAAATCGGGTGATCCTGATCCGTTCTTGAAAATGTTGGTGGAACTTGAACGTCGCGGCCGGATTGTGAAGAAGCTGGAGCTGAGTGCGCAAATGCTCAGCACCTTGGTGACGGGTGAGCAATATCAATGGTTCAGTCTCGAAAGCGCCCACGAGATCTCGATCCAGACGATGTATTACCTGGCGTTCTACCAACGCATGATCAAACTCGCCAGGCAGCCCGAGGAAAAAATGCTTGCCTATCTGCGGCAGGTCAACGAATTGCCCGAAGAGTTGGCGCCGGACGCTTTAAGTCTGATTCGCGATGCCGCCACCGACAAGCTTGCCACTTTTTTTGGCTGCGGGATCCGACATGTGCTGCAGTGCGCCCAGCATATCGGCTCCGGCACCGGCGATACTCAACGGCCGATTTTGTCGAGTCTGGCGCACCTTGATCTGCTGTCCCGCACACTGGAGTTTGCCAGGAAAGGAATGGATGCCACTTCGGCGTTAACTCTGGGCGCACTGAACCCGCTGGATCTGCAGCCGATTTATGCGAACGCCGCTCAGAATGCACTGGAAAGCCTTGCCCGGTTCAAAAATCTTTCCACTTCGCAGGACTCGGCGGAAGTCGGGCAAAGCATCACCACGCGCTGCGTGGTCGACAATCCTCGACTGATTGCCAACGTGGGGCGGGAAGTGGCGGAGTTCGAATGCACACTTCTAGATTTTTACGGGGAGCCGCTCAAGGGCGTCCCTGTGTACTGGAGCACCGACCTGGGGGCTTTGTTGACGCCCGAAACACTCACCGATGAACGTGGGCGTGCCAAGGCCAGTCTGCAGGCGGGGGCGAGGATCGGCACTGCTCATGTCGTCTTCAATTTGCCGTTGCACGAGCCGATTTATGCGCCATCGGTTGTGATCGGATGTGATGAAGCGACGCTGTTCTTCCCATCAGAACTTATGTCGCCGTTGCCTGAATCGCCAGTTCTGGCCGGGCGTCTATGGGAGCAGGAAGTGTCGGCCGTGCTGCTCGACAGATACGGGAACAAGGGCGTGCAACGTCAGGTTATCTGGTCTACCACATGCGGTGAAATCCGCCCGAGCGAAACCTTTACTGACAAGGACGGGATCGCACGGGCGTGGTACTCCAGTCTGTCAGTCGGCAATGCTGAAGTGATGATCAGTGATATGGAGAGCCATGCGAGTGCAACGTTCAACGGCACCATCCAGTTTTGCGACAAGCCACGTATCGTCGATGTACCGCATGCCACCGGCGTGGTGATGATCAATCGGCCTGTGACGATGCGTTGCCAGGTCGTCGGGCTGGATGGCGCGGCAGTTGCCGGCAAGGTTGTGACTTGGTGGACCAGTGCCGACCCTGTCAAAACACCGCAATCGAGCGATGAAGAAGGCTTCTCCCAGGTAAATATCACCCCTGTCGAGGCGGGCAATCTGACGGTTTTCGCACAGCTTGGCGGCGATCCCGTTACGGAGGTAACGCTGTGGGTCGTGAGTACTGCGGTGATCACGAAATACTCGGAGCCCGTGCGTTTCTCGATGGTCGGTGCAAGGCCAACGCTGCAGTGGATCGATGTGATGGAGTCGGACGCGACTGATGCCAGGCCGATAGCCAACTACCCAGTTTCCTGGACGCTTAATACAGTTCCTGTCGAGACGATCTCCATTGCAACTGATGCATACGGCCGTTCGGTGTACCCGTTCAATCCTTCGACAGCAGGCAACTTCAAGGTCATTGCCCAATTGGGACATTCCAGTACAGAGCAAGCGTTCGACCTGACAGTCACCCCAGCCTTTGAATGGAACGTCCAATTGATCTCCGACCCAGGCACGGCTCATGAATCCAGTGAAACGATTGTCCCGGGCACTGGTGAATTCTCGCTGCTCAGAAATGGCCATTACCGCTTGGAAATCACCCCCGGCTTGGCCGCCTCGTTGGAGGGAAGTCAAGGTGCACTGGGCTGGAGTTGCGACTATTCCACTCAAAAGCTAGGGGTGCTGTTCGATCCTCCGCTGGCCACTCGTTTTACCTTCACGGACCAGCCTTACGCAGTCGATATCCGCACCCACGATATCAGAAACGGTCGGTTCCAGATCAGTCTGGTATGCGACCGCTTGAACGAGGCGATGATCATTGGAGGTTCCTTGGACAAGCGTCCCCCCACTCGACGCGACTTGTCGAAACCATGAATTGGATTTTGTCCTGACCCGGCTCAACCCACGGCGTGTGGCCGGGTTATCACGCAGCGACAAGGAAATCAAAATGGAAACGATCCAGATCAATGAGCTGACAGAACGCTATACGGCGGCCATGGTAGACGCCGTCCTGGGGCAGTCACTTTGGCCAGACAACGTCGACCTTAGTGACACTGACGAGTTGAATGACTTTTTGATGCTCGATACTCAGGACCGCGCCCATCTGGAAGCCACTTGGATTTCCACCGATGTGCGGTGTTTGCAACAGCACATCCAGTCCGTTTACAGCGGCATGGAGGTGGGATACGAAAACAGCTACTTCGAAGATGACGATTTACAGTATTGGTACCAGATTCTCAGCCATTACAGCACGTGGTCCGCGAACGTCATTCTGAAAGACCGGGCCGAGAATTACATTGTCCCGGCTCTGCGCCTGAAGAAAACCGCCCTATTCCGGACGCTGGAAAACAACCTCAGTCAAATGCGTCTGACGGCCGATTCTGTGCAGAGGGGCCTGATGGAATATACCCGGTCTTTTCAGCAGATCTGTGACCTTGACATCCTCAGCGGATACATCGATGGCGCTGATGTGCAAGACGCGCGGTATTGCCTGATTGGCCGCGAGCGGACATCTCCATTCGCCTTCTACTGGCGCACGGTCACGGTTGATCTGAATAACGACAGCAAGAAGATTAATCCGGCGGCATGGGGCGAGTGGCAGAAAATTGAAACCGCGACCGCCGGCAAAGTCATGGACATCCGTCCTCTTTACTGGAGAGGGCTCCCGGTATTGGTCTGGTGTGAATGGACCGAACGCACGCTCAATGCTCAAGGCGTGGTGCAGATTCCATGGTCGCTGGAAATCAAGATGGCTTCCGGATCATTGAACGGTCAATGGTCTGCCCCTGTTTCTCTCCACAAGCGTGAGTGCGAATTTGACATTTCCAATGGCCGGCTCACGGCCGTGTCGCTGGGTGACGGCGATCCACGTGACGACTTGTTGGCTGTCTGTTACACCAACCGTCATCTCCTGGATGGTGAGTCTTCGATCCAGGAAGTGGAAATTCATGAAACCCGCGACGCATTGTTTCGTAAGGTCCCCGGAGACATCGCCACCTTGCTGATGATGACCTTCGCCCGCTTTCGGGATATCCGGAGCCTGCAGCAGAAAGTTGTACCGGCCGATTACTCGAAAGTCACCATGACCAGCACTCCGCAGCCGGAGGGCGGCCTCAGTAAGCACTTGTTTCTGGACGCCATCCATACTCGGGAGATCGGCGCGGACAACACGCCTTTTGAAGTGCTCAGGGTGCGCGGACGCTGCGACGCGGTGGAGGAAACCGGTCGAGTGCTGGAGCGGGTATTCATCGGGTGGAAGGGGATGGCGGGATCGAGCTCTTTTGAAATACGGATTGTCGAGTCCGGCGAAAGGCAGCTGCGCATCAGCATGGACACTCGCGAAAAACCGACTCAGGACATTCTCCTGAAACTCGGTCCCGAAAAAGTGTTGATTCACATGTTTAGCAAAGACAGCTTTACGGAAGAATCGGTGGGCGACGGCATTTGGCGCGCGGATGCTGTGGCGAAGTTGACACCTGAGTCTCTGACCCATCTTATTAGCCAGACGCCGGACGAAATTCGCGCCGGTGCAGGTTTTTTTGTCGACGGCCTGGGTGCATTTGCGCTGAATGCACAGAATCAGGTTGTGCAGAGGATCTTGTATGCCCCCCTGGCGTTCAGCCTTGAATTCGAAGGCGCGAGTGGGGATGACCGCAAGAAGTGGATCTCGACGGGGCCGTTGGACGGCCAATACGCCACGCCATGGCTCACCTACAAACGCAAGGCCGAGGTATTAGGTGTCGCTAACTTTCCCATCGACGAGCCAATTGTGTTCTCCTTTGGCGCGGACACCAAAACGACCTATGGACGCAATCAGTTCAAGGTCTTGCTTAACCAGAGACCTCTTGCATACGCAACCCCTTCGATCGATAAAAGCAGCCCGGAGGGCGCGCAATTCCTCAGCTTCAACAGTGCACAAGCGCTCAAGCACGTACGGGTCAACTCCACATTCGGGCCGGTTTTGACCAGCCGGGCGGCTGCGTCCCCGCACGCATTGCTGGCCTGGGGTACCCAGCACATTGACGAGCCACTCAGGCCCGACGGGACGATCGAGGAGAACGGGCCTTTTGATGGCAGCAACGGTTTGTACTTCTGGGAGCTGTGGCTTCATGTCCCGGATCTGGTCGGCTCGCGCCTGAGCGCTGAGGGGCGGTACCAGGAAGCGCAGCCATGGTTCGAGTACATATTCAATCCATTGGCGCGAGAAGTCGTGCCGCCCGAGAACCCGGCGCCGGGTGAGCCGCCAGTGCTCCCCGCGCCCGCCTATTGGCGCTGCCGTCCCCTGCAAAACGAGACGATCGACCCGTCTTACGAGAACGCGGCTCCGACCGATCCTGACGCGATCGGTTACACGGCACCGATACATTTCAAGATCGCGATTATCCTGCGCTACCTGGATAACCTGATCGCCTGGGGCGACAGCCAGTACCGTCGACTTGACTACGACAGCATGGTCGCAGCCAAGCTCAACTACAGCCGGGCATTGTCATTGCTGGGCCGGGAGCCTGACGCACGTACAGCCACGACGTGGGCACCGCAAACCCTCAGTAGTTTATTAAGCAAGGTTCAGGGACGCGCTGCGCTCAAGGCTTTCGAGCGAGATTTTGCCATTTCGCTGGCTGATGTGCCCGGTGCGATGCAGGCCACTCCGCGCTTCGATCTGCTCGGTAGCGACGTGTTTCTACCGGGGATCAATGAACGGCCGAAAGCCATGTGGACGCTGCTCAAATCCAGGATGCAGAATTTGCGCGAAGGGCGCTCGATTGATGGTCGTACCCTCTCGATTCCCTTGTTCCAGACGATGGACCCTCTTGAACTTTTGCGTGCGCAGGCTGGTGGCAGGCTGGGAGCGACGCACAATCCGGGTGGACCAGTCCAGGTGGTGCCGTATAAATGGCAGACCGTGCACAACCTGGCACTGCAAGGTGTGGAGTTCCAGATTCAGAAAGAAGAACAACTCAGGTTCTGGCTGGACCAGCATGATCGCAGTGAGCTGGAAGAGCTAAATCAAAGCCATATGCTCGAACTGGTGGATTATGCGCGGTCAGTGCACAAGGCAACAATCGACCAGCTTGAAGCGACAGCGGCGTCGTTGCGGCAAAGCGAAAGCATGGTCAAAGCCAGAGTCGAGCATTACCAGCACATATACGACGAGCAGGTTTCGCGATATGAGTACGAGGTTCTGGAGCGAGCCAAAGATGAAGGAGATTTGCTCGCGACCACGAGTGGTTTTAGAGTGGTTTCTGCAGAACTGGATATTGTGCCCAACATTGGTGGGACAGCTTTTGGTGGCGCCCGCCCGGGAGCCGTACCTCAAGGTACGGCCGATGGCGTATATACGGGCGCGCAGATTTCCATGACCGGATCCGGGAGGCTGTCGACCAATGAGCAATATCGCCGACGCCTGGACGAGTGGGACCTGGTGCTCAATCAGGCGAAGGCCGAAGTCCGGGTGCTGAGTGAGCAAATCCTCGCTCAGGAGCACTCGATCCGCGCCGCCGAGGCGAGTCTGCAACAGACGGAAGCATCTAATGTCCAGGCCAAGGCGGTATATGCGTTCTACAAGAATCGCAGCTCTGGTCGCGAGTTAAGCAGTTGGGTAGTCGGGCAAATGAAGACGCTGATCTATCAGGCTTACGATCTGGTAGCTGGCTTGTGTCTGTGCGCCGAAACGTGCTGGCAGTATGAAATGGGCGACTTCAAAACCCGCTTTATTCGGCCGGATGTCTGGATGGATGCTTATTTTGGCTTCACCAGCGGTCACTCATTAAAACTGGACCTTATGCGAATGGCGGCTGCGCGCATCAAGCGCGACGAGCACCGTCTTCAGTTGATCAAGACGATTTCTCTCAAGGAAGTGAAAGGTGCCGAATGGGAGGCATCGGTGGCTGCAGGAAAACTGTATTTCTCGCTGAATCAGAAAATGTTCGATGAAGACTATCCAGGCCTCTACTGCCATCAAATCAAGCGAGTGGCGCTGACGTTTCCTTGCCTGTTGGGACCTTATGAGCATGTCCGTGCGATTCTGTCTCAGATCAGCAGTACAACCGTTATTGAACCGGACATAAGTGCAATCAAATTCCTGCACGATGAGAAAGGAAAGGAGGCTCCTGCTGCCAATGTAATGGTGCGAAACCTGCGCCCTTACCAGCAGATAGCGTTGTCCACGGGAATTGAAGATAACGGAGCCGTTGAGCCTGTCGACGACCGCTACGCACCCTTTGAGGGGACGGGTGTCCATGCGGACTATGAATTGACCTTTCCACGGCATAAGACCCAGGCTGCCAAGCTGGCGTCGATACCTGACATATTGATCACAATTTACTATCAGGCGAAAGATGGCGGTCCGGCCTTTGCAGCAGTGGTCGATAAAGAGCTCGATACCGTCCCCGAACCACCCGCTGGGGGAGCCAAAGCCAAACGTCTGGCCGGCACAGGGAGCAGGCAGTCATGAACGAAGAGAACCTTAAAGCCGGGCACAACTTTGTCAACAATGGTGATTTCGCCAAGGCGCTGGAAGGATGGATCATCAATGACCGAGCCAAAGTCACCCGGCAGTCCGGCTCCTGGAACGGCGGATCCGTTGGCTTCATGTACGCCGTCAATGAAGGCCAGGGAAGCCAGACCTTGACGCTGGCCACATTGCCGCAGCCAACGCCCGGCAAGGCGGACTATCAATTGGTCTTCCTTTACGAAGCGATGGAAGGTGCTGAGTGCCTGTTGAGGATCCGCGAGGGTTTGGGCGGTGAATATGATCTGAAGCTTGTACCGTCACTCAAGCATGGGGTCTCTGTGGACCCGAGCCCCGACCGGCTGGATCTTCACCTCGTGGAGTATCGGCACGCCCTGGAGCTTGATGCTGCTGAAACGGAAATTACCCTGACGTTTATCAGCCCGCCGAATGAACGACCAGGCATGTCAAGAGGGTTGCGAGTTGCCGATGTTCGGGTCGAACTCGTGCTCGAGCCTTTGCGCCTGAACTGCCTGGCGATCGATGGAGAACTGCAGGTACCAGACGACACGCTGCATTTATGCTTTGGTGCTCGTCTTGATCAGTCTCATGTTGTCACGCTACTGCCTACACCCGACAGTGTCTGGGTGGCAACCGAAGCAGGCTTACTGGTGGAGGGAGGGCTCAGCGATCCCGATGGTGTGCTGGCTGCCCGTCCATTCTGGGGAGAAGAGCAGGGCATTGCAGCAGCATGGAACATTGATTGCGCTGACATGGCACAAGATATTCCGATTGCGCGCACCTTGGCCGTACGCAGCCAATACACGGCCGATCTCTATCCGTTGAAGGCTCTTGTGGGGCATTTCAGGCTGGATGTCGTCCCGCTGCAGGAGCCTGCCTGGTATCCGGTCATTGACCTCAAGCAAAGTGTGGCATTACGGGTGCGAGTGCAGTCTTACTATTCGGATTTCCCACTGGCTGATCGTATCGTTACCTGGACTCTCAAAGGCGCAGATGGCAAAGAAATCGAGCTGCACACGTGTCCTACGGACCCGTCCGGTGAGGCCGGCTACACCTACACCCCGGATGCAGCGGGTGACCATGAGATCATCGCCAGCGTGGTCAGTCACTACAAGCCGGAGGATGCCAGGCATGTATTCAAAGTGCGCGCCTTGCAGAACAATCCATGGCTGAGCGCAACGTTTTCTCTGGACGATCCAGCGTGTTCCTGGGTTTGGGGAAACAAACTCGCCTACCCCAGTCGCGGCGAAACACACACAGTGACGCTAGCGTTTCCCCCCGACCATGCACTGCGCGATTCCGAAGTGGCGTTGCATCTGCAGGTGGACGATCCAGGCAATCCTTTGGGAGTACAGATCAAGCCTGCGCCTAATGAACTCACTCCGATTGTGGGGGCTGGTCTGACCTGGAGTATGGACTGTGAAAACCTGCGCGATGGTCGTTTCGAGATTCAGATCAGTTGTTCGGAACTGTTGGAGAGATCCCCCGTCCAGCAATTCAACCTGGCGCACAATACGTTGGCAATCGGCGAAACGAAGCAACCTGCGAGATTTCCCGCAGTGGGTGGCCCGGCGTTGCCACTGGCGGTTCAGATTCTTTCAACAGTGGACGGGGTGGGCGGAGTGCCAGGGATTGCAGTCGTCTGGAGCCGCGATGGCGTGACATATCCAACGGGTACTGACGGCTGGAGTGTCTACTCATTCGACCCAGTCGAGGAAGGAACCTTCGAAGTTTCAGCCACTGCGTGCAGACCCTATGACGCCAAAGAAATCGTCCATCGGTTCAAGGTGACCGTATTAGGTGAGGAACCCTGGACCCGGTTGGTCAAAGTGACCCTGGCCGATCATGAGCCCGGGACTGTCGGTCTTATCTGTTTTCGTGACAGTGCGCCGGTAGAGCTAAAGATCGAGCCAATTGGCGAAACGCTGTTGAACGAAGAAATCTACCTGAGCGTGCATGGCGAGGGGGAACAGGACCTGGGGTTCGACTTCATTCCTTCGGCTGTTGACAGGCGACAGCTACGCAAAGAAGGACTGACGTGGGGTGTGAGCTCAAACGGTGATAGCAGCGCCCGTTTTTCTCTACACGTGTGTAACGACGGTCTGGACCCCTATGTACTATCGGGGCGCTTGTTATCCAGAACACTTGAGGGGGAGGGCGTTTTAAAGTTCGACGACAAAGAGCTGGCAGTTGGCAGCACCGCTTACCCCTGTTTCGGCGGGGAACACACATTGCACTTCACTCCCAAGACGGCAAGCCCATTGACTGCGTTGAAAGTTGCGGCGAAGTGGGCACCGCCTTCAAGCACTGCTCTGGATGTGATTTTGGACCCGGAGGAAGGGCATGAAGAAGAACTGAATGCCGACGGTGTCAAGTGGCAGCTGGACTGCCGCGCCAGTCTTGCAACGGGTGAATCGGGTCTGTCGCTGGCGTTCGAACAACTTTCACAGGATTACCCGCCACTGCCCCTGTCTTTGGGGCATCACCGAATGCAGATCATGGAAGTGCGAGAGGCCAGCTTTGATCCGATCGTCGGTCAAACCGTTTGGCTGGAACTCAGAACCCAGTCTTACTACACCCAGCGTACGGTACAAGACATCGAAGTCGCTTTTAAACACGGAGCGACTGAGATGGCGGTGTTGACGGCGGCAAATGGCTGGGCACGCTTTCCCTTTACCCCAACGCAACCGGGTGATGTGGCAGTGATCGCAACGGTGAACAGCCCCTATGACGGTCTGGCCGCTCCTGCTCACACCTTTAACGTCAAAGTACTGGCCGCTCGCGACGCGCAATCTGCTTCACCCACTGCTGCCTATGGAACAATGCTGAAGGACGAGGACTAAGTTATGCTCAATGATCAGAAAGAGGCCGCCGGCGAAATCGAGATCGCAGAAGTCCGGGAAGACAGTTTCGATCCGATTGTCGGCGAAAACGTCTGGCTGGAACTAAATTTGCGCTCATCCAGTAAACAGCGGGCGGCATCCTCAATAGAGGTAGCTTTCGCCGTTGGGCAAGAACATCACCGTGTGCTGACGGATGAAGAAGGATGGGCACGCTTTTTATTTCATGCCGAACAGGTGGAGGAGGTGACAGTGGTCGCCACGGTCCCAGGCGTCAACGGTGGTCTCGCCGCCGCGCCTGCCCACACCTTTCGCTTCAGGGTATTGGCCGCGGGAGTCTGGGACGATGCCCGGCTCAGACTTAACGATGATCCGCCAACGATTTGGGGCGCCGAAACACTGTTTCCCCGCTTGGAAGCCCATACCGTTCATTTATCGATCGTCAACCCTGCCAGCCCTTTATTGGGTCGTGAAGTTTGCCTAGGGTTGTCGGGTTATTCGTCAGCAACAGATCTGGGGTTGACCGTGGAGCCTGCGCTGGGCGTCTATCGTCCTTTGACCATCGAGGGGCTTAGCTGGCAGTGCACCGGCAGCATTGGCGGGGCTTATGCGTTACAAGTGGCAGCCTCCCGCCTGCTTAAGCGATCACCGGGCAATCCGATGTCATTGGGAGCGACGCCGGACTCAGGGTTGCCATCCAGTGTTGTCGACTGGGCAGGAAAGTGACAATCGCAGTAACCGTTCACTAAGGATCCTGCGATCCTTTGGTCCTTTGCAATATCGCAACCTGCGACAGTGCCTGGCGTAACTAAAACATCCCGGCTTTTTTCCATTCGACATAGCGCGTCACTAATGTGGTCCCTAACTCGACAGCCGTGCTATCCAGCACCGAGACTCCATGAGCGGTCATCCGCTCATGGAGTTCGGCCCGGGCATTGGAGTAGTCGATCGTCGCGCAATAGGTCAGCGCGTCCGACAAGGTCCCCACTGGCGTCTGACGCACAGGATCGAGCATATCTTCGCGCAGGCTCGCCACTAACACCCGATGGCGATGCTTCATTCGCCTGACGGCTGTCAGCAATTCTTCATCGTCCTCATCCCGCAGATTAGTCACCAGCACCACCAGCGCTCGGCGCTTTTGCCGGGCCAGCAGTTGTGTTGTGGCGGTGAGGTAATCAGCGCTGCGCCGAGTGCTGTCCAGGTCATAAACCGCATTGAGTAATACGTTGAGCTGGCCCGTCCCTTTGACCGGCGCGAGATAATGCTGATGCTCAGCCGCAAACGTACTGAGCCCCACCGCGTCACCCTGACGCAACGCTACATAACTCAGCAACAGGCAGGCATTCAACGCATGATCAAAATGCGCCAGCTCGCCGTCCTGACTGCGCATACGGCGGCCGCAATCAAGCATGAAGATAATCTGCTGGTCACGCTCGTCCTGATATTCGCGGGCAATCGGCGTGCGCTGGCGGGCGGTGGCTTTCCAGTCGATCTGACGCAGGCTGTCGCCTTCGCGAAATTCCCGCAGTTGATGAAATTCCATGCCCTGACCGCGCCGTTGCTTTTGCCGCACGCCGAGTTGGCTAAGCCAGTTATCCACGGCCAGCAATTGCCCGCCGTAGACGCGGGCGAAATCTGGGTAGACGCGGGTGTGATCGGCCACCTTCAACAGCCGTTTGCCGGACCACAAGCCCAGCGGGCTCGGCAGGTTCACTTCGCAATGCTCAAAGGTAAAGTGACCTCGTTTGAGTGGGCGCAAGCGGTAGCCGATTTCGCTGCGTTTTCCCGGCTGAAGCTCGACCGCCAGCGGCAGCTGCTCGAAACTCAGGCCCTCGGGTACATGATCGTAAATCTGAATATTCAGCGGCTGAGGGAAATCATGTTCAACGTGCAGTCTCACCTCGCCCCAGCGGGCGAGGGCGAGGCTGCCAGGCATTTGCCGCCCGACCTTGGGCGACGGCAACCGATTGAGGCGAACCGCGTCGACGATTGCGAGGATAAGCAGTGCCAGCAGCAGTCCCCAATTAATCGAAAGCAGGGTTGAGGGAACAGCGATGCCCAGCGCCCTTACTGTGCCGAGCACGATGCCGATGGCCAGCAGGATTACCAGCCAGATCAGCAGCAGCCGCGAGGGTCTCACACGCGTGGCGCCGGCACTTGATCGAGCAGTTGCCGTAAGACCTGATCCACTTCCAGCCCTTCGATATCCAGCTCCGGCGAAATACGCACACGGTGACGCAAAACCGCCAACGCGCAGCCTTTGATGTCATCGGGAATCACAAATTCGCCACCGCGCAGCAGCGCCCGCGCCCGGGCGCAACGCACCAGCGCAATCGACGCTCGAGGCCCGGCGCCCAGCATCAGGCCGGGCCAGTTGCGGGTGGTGCGGGCCAGGCGCACGGCGTAATCCAGCACTTGATCGTCCAGCGGCAGATCGCTGGCGATGCGTTGCAAGGCAAGTACGTCCTTGGCTTGCAGTACGGTGCGCAGCGGTTGCACGTCGAGCATGTCGGCGCGGGTCGAGCGGCTGACCTGGCGGACCATATCCAGCTCCTGATCGGCATCGGGATAGTCCATGCGCACCTTGAGCATGAAGCGGTCGAGTTCAGCTTCCGGTAAAGGGTAGGTGCCTTCCTGCTCGATCGGGTTTTGCGTGGCGAGCACCATGAATGGTTGCGCAATCGCCAGGGCGCGGCCTTCAAGGGTGACTTGCCGTTCCTGCATGGCTTCGAGCAGCGCCGCCTGGGTTTTCGCCGGGGCGCGGTTGATTTCGTCGGCCAGCAGCAGGTTGGTGAACAGCGGTCCCTTGCGCAGTTTGAACTGCTCGGTCTGCAAGTCGTACACCGCATGCCCGGTGACGTCGCTGGGCATCAGGTCCGGTGTGAACTGAATCCGCGCGAACTCGCCGCCGAAACAACGTGCGAGGGCGCGCACCAATAAGGTCTTGCCCAGCCCCGGAACCCCTTCGAGCAGCACATGACCGCCGGCTATCAGCGCGGTCAGCACGTCGTCGATCACGGTGTTCTGGCCGATGACCGCTTTCTGCAATTCAGCCCTGACGGCCTGCGCCAGCTGACTGGCACGCTGGCGTTGTTGCGCGGCGTGGCTTGGTGCGCCGGGCTCGATCTGTTCACTCATAAGGCATTCCTCAAGGTTTGCAGGTGGGCGACCTGACGGCTGAATTCAACGCTTGAAAGCCGTTGCTTCGGTCGCGGGCTCATGGCCTGGCTGATAGCGCGTGTGGGTTGACCGGTCAGGCGCGCGAGCACCAGCCATTGTTCGGCGACGCCGAGCTGGTCATAACCGGGATGTCGGTGCTGGACGCGACGCAGAATATCCTGTTGCAGGGTTTGCAGAAGGCTCTCCTGACCACTGTGGCGCAGCATGAAATCAGCGCTCGCGCGCAAGTGTTCCTGAAGTTGTCGGCGCGCTTTCGGTACCGGTTCAATCAATGGTCCGTGACGCACACCGAAATGCCAGCAGGCCAGGCCGATAAGGGCGATCAGCGCAACCAGCGCTTGCGGGAAATAACGCAGCAGCAAGGTCAGCAGACTGTCGTGCTCCGTGTTGAACAACAGCGTCACGTGGGTATCAGCGGTGAGGTACCAGAGCAGCCAGGCGTTGTCATATTGGTCGACGGCCGGGGTTTTCCACAGCTCGGCGTCGGTGACAACAATGATCGAACCGAGGCCGTGAGCGAGCTGCATCATGTGCGTACCCTTGCCGCTGTTGGCCCAGGCCTGGGCGAGGTTCTTCGGGTCGTCGAGATGGAACGCAGTATCGAAACCGGCGTAGGCCGGGGCGTCCTCATCCTCGAGATAAAGCTTGGTCAATTTCGGCAGTGCCTCGCCGCTGGTGTCAGGCGGCGGGTCCTTGAGGTCTTGGCTCAGTGACTGCTGCAGCTGCACCCTGTCGAGTAACAGGTCATCGCTCTGACCGAGCTTTTCGTCCCACAACGCTTCGGCGACAAACAACAGGCGGCCGCCGGCGCGGGTCCAGTTCAACACCTGATCGACCTGGCGCGGCGACATGCTGGACCGTTCGCCGAGCAACAACAGACTGTTCTGATGGGGTTCCAGCATCGGCAGCACATCCAGGCTGTTGGCATGGTTGACGATGAGGCCCTGTTTGCGCAGGAAATGCTCGGCGGCCAGATAAGGATTGGCCTGTGCTTCGGGCGCCGGCCCGTGGTCGATTTCTGCCTGATAAGGTATCGCCTTCTGGTACAGCCAAACGCTCAATACGCAGCACAGCGCGCCTGCAATCAGCGCGACGGTCAGCCACAAACGCCGGCTCAAGCCGTGCCTCCCGGGCCGAACAAGGTGCGCCAGCCATCACACAATTCATCTTGCACAGGCTCGGGCGGCAGTCGATGCCCGTACGCCATGTTCTGCCAATGGGTCGTCAGGGTCTGGCTGAACGCCAGCAAGGCGGGGTGTCGCAGTTGCTCGATACGCCGCAGCACCTCGCTCTCGGTGTCGGCCGCGCTCAATGGCATGTGGTGATCGTGCAGCAAGTGGCTGAGCAGTGCGCGGTAAAGCAAACCGAGTGCCTCACGCGGGTGGCTTTGCCAAAGCTTTTCTGCACTGCTGGCGATGTCGGCGGGCAGGGTCTCGCGGTTGAGGTCCAGGCCGAATGCTTGCTGCAGCGCTGCCCGGGCCGGTCTGGTTTTTTCCAGTGGCCGCTGGGTGACGAATGCCTGCAGCCATTTCCGGTAGCGCCAGATCAACAAGCCGATTCCCGCAATCAACACCGTCCACAACGCCACTTCAATCAGCGTCGCCACAGCGCCGAAGCGTTGGCCGTCGAGCAAGCCGAACAACGTCTTCAGCCATTGCGGCACCTTGCCTTTGTCCGATGAATCGGCAGCGGATTGATCCTCGCCAAAGCGGTACTGCGTGACCGTTTCCTTGTTTTTGAACGGCGGCTGTTCGAGGATCGCCTTGATGCTGTCCCGTGAAGCCTGACTGGTCAAAGGTTGAGACAGAAGCCGTGCGGATTCTGGCGTCGCGACGGGCTCAGCGGCCCACGAATTTTGATTGAACGGCAACAGTGCACAGGTTCCCAGCAGCAGAATCAGCGCCGCGCCACTCAAGCGCTGGCGCAGGCGGCGGAACACCAACTCGATATCCCAGGCTTCGAGCACTGTGCGCCGGTTCAGATAAAGACTGAAACCGCAGGCGACGTAGACGGGTTCCCACACCACCAAAACCAGCAGGTAGAACACATTCGTCAGGTGTTCCAGCCAGCGCCAGTCCTGGCTCGCGACCGAGAGTAAACGTTGCCAGCTCCAGTCGAGTTCGATCTGCTGCGGCAGCAACAGGTAAAACAGCAGCATCAGGCCGATCCACAGCGCGCTTTCCAGATGCACGCCGATGATCGTCAGCCAGCGCGCGGCACCCGCGTCTCGCTGCAGCAATGCCTGCAGCCGCTGTTGTCGTTCGTTGCCGCTCAGCCCTTCAAGTTGCACCACGGGCAACGAGAAACTGCGTGTCAGGCTCAAGCGCCGCCAGGTCAGGCTTGCCAGCAATTGCGGCTTGAGCAGTCGCGGCCACTGGCGCAGCGCCTGGCGCAACGTCGGCGTTTCACCGAACATTGCCGAAGATAGGATGTACAGCGGCAAGCGTTCGAATGCCGGCTTGAGCCACCAGAAAATGAACACCGCGAGCGACGGTGAATCCCAGAAAATCAGGGTGAGCAGGGCGAACACCGGCACGGTGACGATGGCCCAACTGGTCATCAGCAAGCGTCGATGGCGCTGGCTCAACAGCACGCCCAGGTCCATGGCTTCCCAGGTCGGGCGAGGGCGGATGACCATTGTTGCGTCACTCAGGCGCATGGCGTGTCCGTCCGGCAAACAGCAGATACATCGCGACCAGTATCCAGAGCAGCGCGCCGACCAGGTATTTGGTGAGGGGCGGGGGTTCAGTCATGGACGACCAGTAGGCCTCTATAAAAGCTGCAATCAACAAAAACAGCATGACCCCGCAAATCAGCAGGACACTTTTGCGCGCCGCCAGTCGCAACGCTTCAGCCCGCGGCAATCGGCCCGGCGCGATCAGAGCCCAGCCCAGTTGCAGGCCGGCCGCACCGGCGAGGGCAATCGCGCTGAGTTCGAACGCACCGTGCCCGATCACGAATGACCAGAACGTCTGGCCATAGCCGATTTGCGTCAGATGCCCGGCCACGGCGCCGATCATCAAACCGTTGTAAAGCAGGAAGAAGACACTGCCCAGGCCAAACAGCAGGCCGCTGGCGAAGGTCTGAAACGCGATGCCGATGTTGTTCATAATGTAGAACCCGAACATCACCCAGTCTTCACTGGCCGCCCGTTCGGCTGAGCGTCCCAGGTGCCCGCCGTTGGGGTCGTACATGCTTTGCATCTGGCTGACCTGTTCGGCGGGGATCAGGTTGTAGACCAGGTCCGGAAACAGGAACACCAGGAGGGCGAAGCCGATCAGACTGCCGAAAAACAACAGGCTGGCCGCCAGTACAAAGCGCCATTGCTGACGGACCAGTCGCGGAAAATCGGCGAGGATGAATGCCACGACATTGGCACCCAGGCGGCTACGCTGCCGGTACAGTTGCTGATGCCCGCGCAGCACCTGTTGCTGCAATGAGTCGATGAGGAAACTGCTGTAACCGCGTTCCCGAGCCAGGGTGAGGTGCTGACAGAGCCTTCGGTAATCTTTTGCAAAACTGGCGAGGCGCGAGGTGTCCTTGTTTCGCTCCAGCCTGTCGAGCATCAGGGAAAACCGTTCCCACTCAGCGTTGTGACGACTTTCAAAAAGGCTTTGCTTCATGCGCTGCCCAACAGGCCACGAGCGATGCCGTTGAGTTCCGCTACGGCGCGCGGAGCTGCAACCTGCATGGGGTTGGCGAGGATCGTCGCCAGTTCACTGACCCGTGCTGCGGTCAGTTCGCCTTGGCGTTCTGCGAAGTTAAGGATGGCGCGCTGTTCGTTCAGCGTCAGCGCGACTGCCGCGCGCCTTGGCTCGGCGTCGGGCAGCTGCGGGCGGGTCACCGGGCGGTCGCGGTAGATCACCAGCGTACCGGCGGCGAGATCGCCGAGGCGCTTGAAGCTGGCGTGGTTCAGGCAGCTGATAGCGCCGAGGAAGTAGCCGAACGGCAACAAATCGACAAATCGCAGCAGGTTCCGCACCAGCGATGCTGACCAGCCGATCGGTGTACCGTCATCCTGTACCACCCGCAGGCCCATCCACAACTTGCCGGGCGAGCGGCCCTGATTCAGCACTTCAAACAGCACCATGTACCACCAGCTGACCACGAACAACAAAATCGAGCCAAGCCCGGCGCCGAGCTTGCCGAGGAATGCCAGGACAACAAAGAGCACGCCGAGAATCAGCCCGCGCAGGCCAAGGTCGATGGAAAACGCCAGTGCGCGCACCATCAACCCCGCCGGGCGCAATGGCAAGTCGATGCCTTCCGGCGTTTCAACCTGATACCGCGTATCCAGTGGCGGGGGCTGCGTCGCTTTCCCTGGCCGTGCTGTGGAATCGAGCATGGGCAACCTGATGTTGGGGCCTGAACGGAGATACTCTGTGCGCCCGATGCTAGCAGTCTCTCGGGGGGAAACGACATAACTATGTATTGCATGGTGCGTTGCGAGAAGTGATTGAATGACGAGAGGCTGGTCGCGACAGGACGTGACCGTCTAGACTTCGCCCATCTTCAGTTCAGGAATAGCCCGTGACCTCGATTTTCTGGTACGACTATGAAACCACGGGTATCAATCCCCGCTGTGATCGCCCGCTGCAGGTCGCGGGGATTCGCACCGATTTCGATCTCAATGAAATAGACGAACCGGTCAATCTCTATTGCCAGCCCAGTGAAGACATCCTGCCGCATCCGGCGGCCTGTGCGATCACCGGCATTACCCCGGCACGTCTTGCCGAACAGGGTTTGAGTGAAGCGGATTTCATGACGCGGGTGCATGCGCAACTCGCCGCTCCGGGGACCTGTGGCGCCGGTTACAACACCTTGCGTTTCGACGATGAAATGACCCGCTACAGCTTGTATCGAAATTTTTTCGATCCCTACGCTCGCGAGTGGCAGGGTGGCAACAGCCGTTGGGATCTGATTGATGTGGTGCGTGCCGCTTATGCCCTGCGCCCCGACGGCATTGTCTGGCCGAGGGACGAAGAGGGCCGCGTCACGCTGAAACTCGAACGCCTGACAGCCGCCAACGGTATCGATCACGGCAATGCTCACGAAGCACTGTCCGACGTTCGCGCGACCATCGCCCTCGCTCGGTTGATCCGGGAAAAACAGCCGAAGCTGTATGACTGGTTGTTCCAGTTGCGCAGTAAACCGAAGGTGATGGATCAGATTCGACTGCTGCAGCCGATGGTGCACATTTCCGGGCGTTTTTCGGCGGCTCGCAGTTATGTCGGTGTGGTGCTGCCGTTGGCGTGGCACCCGCGCAACAAGAACGCCTTGATTGTCTGTGACCTGCATCTGGATCCTCAGGGACTGCTGGATCTTGATGCAGAGACGTTGCGCCAGCGCTTATATACCCGCCGCGACGATCTTGCAGAGGGCGAGTTGCCGGTGCCGCTCAAACTGATCCACATCAATAAGTGCCCGGTTGTTGCACCAATGTCTGTGCTGCGTCCCGCCGATCAACAACGGCTCGGGCTGGATATGGCGCTTAAACATGAGCGAGCACTGCGACTAAGTGACGCACAGGAGATCTGGCGGGATAAAGTGCAGGCGATTTATGCCAGGGAGGAATTTCCTCAGAACGATGATCCTGAACAACAGTTATACGACGGTTTTATCGGCGACCGCGATAGACGTTTATGTGAGCAAGTCAGGTCCGCCGAGCCTGCACAATTAGCACAAGAGCATTGGCCGTTCGATGATGAACGTTTGCCTGAACTATTGTTTCGATATCGCGCCCGCAACTTCCCTGACACGTTGAATTTCGAAGAGCAGGAACGTTGGCGATTGTTCTGTCAGCAGCGTCTGTCTGATCCGCAGTGGGGCGCACCCAATACGCTGAAATCTTTCATAGAGGCGGCTGCACAACTGGACATTACTGCTACGCCTTTTCAGAAGGAGGTTCTGAGTAAATGGCATAATTATGTCGAAGCATTGCGCAAACGTTTGAGTCTTTGAATCCTCGAACCTGTCACGGCAGGTCTAACACTCAGGCATAAAAAAACGCCAGCATTTGCTGGCGTTCCTTTTTGGTGCGTCTTCTGCGGCTTAGCCCAGCAGAGTCGCCCAGCCTTCAACCACGTCACCGCCCCACTTGGCTTTCCACTCTTTCAGAGTCTTGTGGTTGCCACCTTTGGTTTCGATGACTTCGCCGTTATGCGGGTTTTTGTATTGTTTAACTTTGCGCGCGCGCTTGGTGCCGGTAGTTTTTACCGCGCCACCGCGTGGAGCCTTGCTTTTGGATTCCGGATCCAGCAGCGCGATGATGTCACGCAGGGACTTGGAGTATTCGCCCATCAAGGTGCGCAGTTTGCCTTCAAATTCCAGCTCGGTTTGCAGTTTGTCGTCTTGGGAAAGATTCTTCAAACGGGCTTGCAGCTCTTTGATAGCTTCTTCGGTGGCGCGATATTCGTTGATCAAGGACATTGGGACTACCTTATGTTGGACGCTGGATGGCAGGTTACAGTGCGGCAATAATAGTCAGGCTGTTTCATCAAGTAAACATTTAACACGTGTTTATTTAATTTGTTGGCAATGAACTGGCGACAAATTGCAGGCGCAGTTAAATAGTGTGATGCGGTCAACACAGATCTTCACAATTGGGTACTTGTAGATCTGCATCAAAAACACCTTTGAGCGAGAAAATGTGTATTTGTCGGGATCTGCAGCGTCGATTCGTCTGCAGCAAATGCTTCATCAATACTGCAGTTTTGCTGCGCAATCGCTAGAATGGCGGCCTTTGCGAAGTTCTGGAGTCTCCCCCTCATGCGCACCTTTCGGCTAGTGATTGCTTGCCCGGACCGCGTCGGCATCGTTGCTCAAGTCAGTAACTTTCTGGCGTCCCATAACGGCTGGATCACTGAAGCGAGCCACCACTCGGATAATCAGAGCGGCTGGTTCTTCATGCGTCACGAAATTCGTGCCGACTCGCTGCCCTTCGGTATCGAGGCCTTTCGCGAAGCGTTTGCGCCGATCGCTGAAGCTTTTTCGATGGACTGGCGCATCACCGACACCGCGCAGAAAAAACGTGTGGTGCTGATGGCCAGCCGTGAATCTCACTGCCTGGCCGATCTGTTGCACCGCTGGCACAGCGATGAACTGGACTGCGAAATCTCTTGTGTGATTTCCAACCATGACGACTTGCGCAGCATGGTCGAGTGGCACGGCATTCCTTATTACCATGTTCCGGTCAATCCGCAGGACAAGGAACCGGCATTTGCAGAGGTCTCGCGTCTGGTCAAACAGCACGATGCCGAAGTGGTGGTACTTGCCCGTTATATGCAGATCCTGCCGCCGTCGCTGTGCAATGAATATGCGCACAAGGTGATCAATATTCACCACAGTTTCCTGCCTTCGTTTGTGGGCGCCAAGCCGTATCACCAAGCGTCCATGCGTGGTGTGAAGCTGATTGGCGCAACGTGTCACTACGTGACCGAAGAGCTGGATGCCGGCCCGATCATTGAGCAGGACGTGGTGCGTGTCAGTCACAGCGACAGCATCGAAGACATGGTGCGTTTCGGTCGCGATGTCGAGAAGATGGTGTTGGCTCGCGGTCTGCGTTATCACCTCGAAGACCGTGTCCTGGTGCATGGCAACAAGACGGTCGTGTTCTGACAGCAACGCGACAGGGTTGAAATTCGAAGGGCCTGGGCGTTCAATCGCTTCAGGCCCTTCGCCGTTTCTGTATGGAGGATTTGATCATGGCCGACCCACTCGACAAAGCTACCGCCCGAGCCCCCGCGACGCTGGGGGAGGGGTGCTTGAGCCGTTACGATCCCGATGACCTGAGCGCGGAGGACGGTACGGAGTTTCCGGGGGCTGAGGCGTTGTGGGGGGCTTTGCATCCTGAGGCGGAGGGTGAATCCGGGGATGATCAGCCCACGTAGGAGCGAGGCTTGCTTGCGAAGGCGTTCTTCCATTTTGCTGGATTCTACAAGGTGTACTCGGTCCCCTGTAGGAGCTGGCTTGCCAGCGATGGCTGCGTCTTGGGCGCGTAAGTTTTTTTGGTGTACATATCCATTGCGGCGATGAGGGCGGCTATTGGTTTCGCCCTTACGGCGAGTCACTTGGAAGAGCACCAAGTAACCAAGTGCTCTTGCCCCTGACGTCCGGTGCCTCGCTTGGGCTCGCCATACCTTCGCTCCGGCCCTGCTCCGTGGGCCCGGCGCGATCGGCCATCCTTGGCCGTGCGCGCCTAACCCGGCATCCATGCCGGGTTGCCCACTGCGCAGAACCTGCGCTCAGCCTCCCGAGGGGGCGCTAACCGCCACAGCCGCCGAGGCGGCCTACCGGCCGTCCTGGCT
This sequence comes from Pseudomonas sp. TMB3-21, assembly GCF_054898145.1. Taxonomy (NCBI): domain Bacteria; kingdom Pseudomonadati; phylum Pseudomonadota; class Gammaproteobacteria; order Pseudomonadales; family Pseudomonadaceae; genus Pseudomonas; species Pseudomonas sp. TMB3-21. Next base: position 2,915,229 of record NZ_CM142718.1, read on the forward strand.
GCGCAGGTTACGTTGCGCCGTGCACTGATCGTCCCCACGCGGGAACGATCAGCATCGGGGCGGGAGTTTGGGCTTTGCTTTGCTTTGCTTCAGATCTTGATCTTGATCTTGATCTGCGTGCCCCTTTCCCAGAGGCCGAACGCAGGCGTTGCGCAGGGGGTACCGCGGCAAGGATGCCGCGGTAGTCGCCCCCGGCCATGGATGGCCGATGGCGACGGGCCCCCGGAGCAATGCCGGAGTGAGGGCATGCCGAGCCTAGGCGAGGCACCGAATGGCGGGGCAAGAGCCTTTTGGTTACTTTGGGGCTCTTTTCCAAAGTGACTCGCCGTAAGGGCGAAACCAATAGTAGCCCCAACCGCAGCAACGGATATGTACAACCTCAAAACAACCGTCGCCCGACACACCGCCATCGTCGGAACGCCGCCCGGAGCAAGCTCAGCTCCCACAGTTGACCGGGTACATCCGCAAGCAAGTGGGCGCCTGACGCACCGCCATCGCGAGCAAGCTCAGCTACCACAATTGATCGTGTGCATCCGCAAGCAAGTGGGCGCCGGACAGACTGCCATCGCGAGCAAGCTGAGCTCCTACAGAGTTTGCGTACACAACGCAGTAATAACAAACCCAACTAAACCTGCTTGAACCTCATCAATTTCTTCAACAGCGGCCGCCCCAGCATCAACACAAACACCGGCCCGCCCACCAGCAGATAAAAGTAATACGTCACCGCCCGCCAGATCAGGATTGCAGCCGCGGCCGTGGACTTGCCCACCATTGGCGTCAACAGCGCCGCCGAGGTCAGCTCCGCCGCTCCGGCGCCACCCGGCAGCAGGCTGAACTGCCCCGCACTCAGCGAAAGCATCTGAATCAAAAAGCTCCAGGCCCACTGCACATCCGCCCCCAACCCGCGCAACGCCAGATACAACACGCTATAGCGCAGAATCCAATGCACACACGTCAGGGCAAACACCGTAATCAATGTCCGAGACGGCAATTTCAACGTGTCGGTAAACGCCGCCAGAAAATGCAAAAGTTTTCGCGCCCAGCGCATACGCGTCGCTGCTTTGACATTAAGTCGCGCCAACAGACGGCCGCTCAGGCGAATCAGCAAACGGTGGTAGCGGGCGACGAACACGCAACTCAACAACCCACCGAACATGGAGACCGCGCTGACCGTCAGCAGCCACTCCATGCGCTGGCTGAGGTGTTGGAACAAGGCGTAAATCAGGATCCCGATCAGCGCACAGAGGAAAAACAGCAGATCGCTCAACTGATCCATCGCAAACACCGCGCTGCCCCGAGCGGGACGCACGCCCTGACGTGCCAGCAGCGCCATGATGGTCAGCGGGCCACCGCTGCCTCCCGGCGTCGCGCAATAGGCGAATTCGGCGGCCATCACCACCGCCAGACTCTTGCGGCGGCTGACCTTGCCGCGCTCGTCGCCCAGCAACAGGCGCAAGCGCATCGAATTCAGCACCCAGCACAGCAGAATCATGGCGAACATGATCAGCAACCAGTGCAATGGAAATCTGTGCAGGCGATACCAGGTTTCATTGCCGCCCAGCAAGGCCGGGATCATCACCGCAACCAGTAAGGCAATGCACAACAGAACCCCGCGACTCACGCTACGCGCCCCATCAATGTGTCTTGCGACGCCAGCCAATCAGCCTTGGTCATTGGCATGCGGCCCTCATCGAGCAGACGCTTGAGGGTTTGCAGCCAATAGGTGCGTGAAAACTCATGACGCATGTCCACCGGGTGCAGGCCCAGGCGAATCACCGGTGCTTGTCGCCAGCGCTGTTCGCGCTGGTCGCTGAGCAGTTTTGATACGCCGCGACGCCATGCACTGCGCGCACTCCACACCAATCCCGGCGCCTCAATCACGGAGAAATCCGGCAAGCGATACAAGTGCTGCGGATCACTGGTGTAACGCAACGGCAACTCGCGCAAGGCCTCGCGGGTGCCATCGCTCATCAGCCAGGCCGGTGCAACAAAGCCTTCGAGTGGCCAGTCGTGACGGTGGAACATGTCAATACCGGCATGCAGGCGGGCAAGTGCGTCTTCCCGGGACAGGCTGTAGAACTCGCCCTCGTGGGTATAGACGCGGCGCATGAACCAGTCGCGCGGCGTGCCGGGCAGCGGGCCTTCGTCGCAATGGAAGTAACCGTGCAAAGCCAGTTCATCGCCGCGCTCGACGCGTTCGCTGAGCACGCGACAGAAGGCCGGATGCTCGTCCAGGGAATTACGCTTGTGGAAGTCCGGTACCACCAGCCAGGTCATCGGCACCGCGCCCAGAGCATCGACGGCCTCTACGAACGACTGATAGTCGCCCCACGTTTGCGGCGCGACGTCGTGCAAAACCAACATGAGGGCAGGGGCATGCATGGGCTCAACCATTGGCGATCATCGGCAACTGATCGCCGAGCACTGCGTGATAGTGGCCCAAAAGGCTATTGACCACTGCGTCCCATGCGTAATGCCGTTCGACATGGCTACGCGCCTGTTTGCCCAACGTGGTGATGTCGGCGCTGAACAATTCCCGCACGGCATTGGCCATGGCCAGCGGGTTGTTCGGCGCGCAAAGCACGCCGCAGTGTTCAGGGACGATTTCCTGAAACGCCCCGGCTGCAACGGCCACCACCGGAATGCCGCAGGCCATGGCTTCCAGGATCACCAGCCCGAAGGTTTCCTGATCGCCGGCATGCAGTAGAGCATCGGCGCTGGCCATCAACCGCGCTACCTGTGCAGCCGGGCAGAATTCATCAACAACCGTGACGTTATCCGGGACCGCGGCCGGCATCGAGGAACCCACCAACACCAGGTGATAGCGTCGCCCGAGGTGTTTCATGCAGTCGAGCAGTATTGGCAGGTTCTTTTCCTTGGAGCCGCGACCGGCAAATATCAGCAGGTGCGCGTCTTCGGCAATGCCCAGTTCCGCGCGTAATTCAGGATCACGCGCCGCCGGATTGAAGGTCTGCAGGTCGACACCGAGCGGTTGCACGAACACATTCCTGACGCCGAGGCTGATCAATTTGTCCGCCATGATCTGGCTCGGCGCCAGCACTCGGTCGAAATTGCCATACAGTTTGCGGACATAGGCCTCGACATTTGGCGTCACCCAGTTGCCCATGCGATTGCTCACTAACACCGGCAAGTCCGAATGATAGAAGCCGATCACCGGTACATCGAGCTGACGCCGGGCATCGAGTGCCGCCCACGCGGTGAGGTACGGATCGCCGACTTCGATCAGATCGGGCTGCAAGTCCTGCAGGACATTGCGCCAAGGCGCCACGCGGAGTGGGAAGCGGTAACCTTTGCCGAAGGGCAGGGCGGGAGCGGGAACTGTATAGACGCCGTCCCGTTCAGTAAGGTTGGCGCCGGGTATCAGCAAGCTGTGGCGAATGCCGGGTTTAATTCCCAGGCGCCGGTGTTTGGCATCCAGATAAGTACGCACGCCACCGCTGGCAGGGGCGTAGAACATGGTTATGTCAGCGATATGCACGGCGAACATCCCTCCGGTCCATTGGTCTCCCTAGGTTGACCTTAATGAAGGATAGATGTTCGTTTGGGGTTTGCTGGCGCAGGGTTGGGAGGTCTGGTGGGTGAAAAAAATCGCCATCGCGGGCACATCGGGTCGCCGCGATGGCGTGGCAACAGATTCTAGATGCGGAAACTGCCCACCAACTGCTTCAGCCGCGCTGCCTGCTGCTCCAGATCGGAACACGCGCGCAACGTCGAATGGAGGTTTTCCACGCCTTCCTGGTTGAGCGTATTGATCTCGGTAATGTCCACGTTGATCGACTCCACCACCGCCGTCTGTTCCTCGGTCGCCGTCGCCACCGATTGGTTCATCCCGTCAATCTCACCGATGCGCAGCGTCACGCTGTTCAAGCGCTCACCGGCCAGATTGGCGATGTCGACGCTATCCTGACTGTGGCGTTGACTGTCGCTCATGGTGCTCACCGATTCGCGGGCGCCGACCTGCAGCTCCTCGATCATGGTCTGCACCTGTTGCGCCGATTCCTGCGTGCGGTGCGCGAGGTTGCGAACTTCATCCGCGACCACCGCAAAACCGCGTCCGGCTTCACCGGCGCGTGCGGCTTCAATGGCGGCGTTGAGCGCCAGCAGGTTGGTTTGCTGGGAAATGCTGGTGATCACCTCGAGAATCTGCCCGATGTTCACTGTTTTGCTGTTCAGCGATTCGATATTGCTGCTGGAGGCGCTGAGCATGCTCGACAGTTTGTTCATCGCGGCAATGCTGCGGTCCACCACTTGCTGGCCATCTTCGGCGAGGTTGCGCGCATCGCTGGCCTGACTCGAGGCCTGCGCGGCATTACGGGCGATTTCCTGCGCGGCAGCGCCGAGCTGATTGATCGCTGCCGCCACGCTGCTGGTACGCGAGGCTTGCTGATCGGAGTTGAACATCGACGAATTGGAAGCGGCCACCACGCGCAACGCCACTTCGTTGACCTGGCCGGTGGCCGACGACACTTCGCGGATCGAACCATGAATGCGCTCCACGAAGCGGTTGAATGCGGTGCCGAGCACGCCAAACTCATCGTTGTTCTGGATGGTCAGGCGTTTGGTCAGGTCGCCTTCACCGTCGGCGATGTCCTGCATGGCGCGGGTCATGACATGCAGCGGCTGGATCAGCAGGCGGATCAGCATGCCCAGCAAGGCGATGATGATGACCACGGCAATGATGGTCGCGATGACCGCCGAGGTGCGAAATTCGCTGAGCATCGAGAAGGCTTTGTCTTTATCCACGGACAGACCGATGTACCAGTTGACCGTCGGCAGGCCTTTGATCGGGGTGAAATTGACGATGCGGGTTTTACCGTCGACCTCGATTTCACTGAAGTCGGTACTGATGCGCGGTGTATTGAGTGGGTACGCTTCGGCGAGGGTTTTCATCACCAGGGCTTTGTCCGGGTGAACCAGGATCTTGCCGTCGGCACTGACCAGGAAGGCGTAACCCATGCCGTCGAAGTCGCGGGCGCTGAGGGTGTCGATCAGAGTCTGCAGGCTGAGGTCGCCGCCCACCACGCCGACACTCTGCCCAGCCTTTTTCGACGCGGTGGCAATCGAGATGATCAACTGGCCGGTCGCCGCATCGATATAGGGTTCGGTCAACGTGGCGGTGCCGCTGCTTTCGGCGCCTTTGTACCAAGGGCGGACGCGGGGGTCGAAACCGTCGGGCATCTTCGCGTCCGGTCGGATGGTGAAGCTGCCGGTGGCATCGCCCAGGTAGGACGCCATGAAGGTCGACGTCAGCGCTTTCTGCTCCAGCAGGCTGGCGACAGTGGCGGGCTCCGGGTTGATGGCAATGTTCTGCGCCAGGTTGTCGATCAGCAGAATACGGCCGGTCAACCAGGTTTGAATGTTGCTGGCAGTGACATCGCCCATTTCGTTGAGGTAGTTGTCCAGGTCCTCGCGGATGGCGTTGCGTTGCAAATAGTCGTTGTACAGGGTGAAGGAGGCGAAGGCAGCCATGACGATGAGGGCGGCGGCAAGCAGGATTTTATGGCTGAAGCGCAGATTTTTATTCATGGCATGGGGTTCCGCTAAGGTCTTAATGCCCAAGGCGTGCTTTTATAAAGGAGCGCGAAGGGACGGTCGTCAAAACAAGCTGATATTTCCATCCTCTCCGTAGGGAACTACCGACGCTTTTCATTCTTTTATATCGGCCGTGAAGGATCAAAGATTAACCATGGGTGACAAAATGCCTGACTCATCGCAACTCGTTATCGGTGCCGACCTCGCAGGGCAGCCGATCGCCCAGGCCATGCGTCTGGCAAACCGACATGGCCTGGTCGCGGGCGCTACCGGTACCGGCAAGACCGTCACCCTGCAACGCTTGGCCGAAGCCTTCAGCGATGCCGGTGTGGCGGTGTTTGCCGCGGACATCAAAGGTGACCTGTGCGGGCTGGGTGCTGCCGGCAACCCTCAGGGCAAGGTGGCCGAGCGCATCGCCGGCATGCCTTGGCTGAACCATAAACCCCAGGCTTATCCGGTCACTCTGTGGGACATTCACGGTCAGTCCGGTCATCCGTTGCGCACCACGTTGAGCGAAATGGGACCGCTGCTGATCGGCAGTCTCCTGGAACTGACCGACAGTCAGCAGTCGGCGCTGTATGCCGCGTTCAAGGTCGCGGACCGCGAAGGGTTGCTGCTGCTCGACCTCAAGGACCTGAAGGCGTTGCTCAACCACTTGCGTGACAACCCGGAACTGCTCGGCGATGACGCAGCGCTGATGACCACCGGTTCCAGCCAGGCATTATTGAGACGTCTGGCGACGCTGGAGCAGCAGGGCGCCGACGCCCTGTTCGGCGAGCCGGCGCTGCAACTCGAAGACATGTTGCAGCCGGCCGCCGATGGTCGTGGGCGCATCCACTTGCTCGACGCCAGTCGCCTGGTGCACGAAGCGCCGAAGGTTTATGCGACGTTCCTGTTGTGGTTGCTGGCGGAACTGTTCGAGCAACTGCCAGAGCGTGGCGATGCCGACAAACCGCTGCTGGCGCTGTTTTTTGACGAGGCGCACTTGTTGTTCGCCGACACCCCGAAAGCCTTGCAGGAACGCCTTGAGCAAGTAGTGCGGCTGATTCGTTCGAAGGGCGTGGGCGTGTATTTCGTCACGCAGTCGCCGGGCGATTTGCCGGATGACGTGCTCGCGCAGTTAGGGCTGCGCATTCAACATGGTTTGCGCGCATTCACGGCCAAGGAGCAAAAGTCGCTACGCGCCGTCGCGGACGGCTTTCGACCGAATCCGGCCTTCGATGCCCTGTCGGTCTTGACCGAACTGGGAATCGGCGAGGCGCTCGTGGGGACGCTGGCGGAAAAGGGCACGCCGGAAATGGTCCAGCGCGTGCTGGTGTCTCCGCCGCAGTCGCGGATCGGGCCCCTGAGCGAAACCGAACGCACCCTGCTGATCGCCGGTTCGCCCTTCAAGGGGCGCTATGACAAACCGATTGATCGCGAGTCGGCTTATGAAGTGCTCATGGGGCGCAAAGGGCTCGCGCCTGATCCGCAGGCCACCCCAGAAAAGGCAGAGCCGAGCCTAACCGACAAAGCCGGCGAATTCCTCGGCACGGCTGCGGGGCAGGCGTTGAAATCGGCGATGCGGCAGGCGGCGAATCAATTGGGCCGGCAATTGGTGCGCGGTTTGATGGGATCGTTGCTGGGTGGCAGCAAAAAACGCTGAGGCTGCTGAGGTCTCCCGCTATCTGCGGGATGAGATCAGTGGAAACAGGACCTGTGGAAACAGGACCTGTGGGAGCAAGGCTTGCCCGCGAAGCCTTAAGCGGCCTCAAGTGCCTCTTCGCGAGCAAACTTCGCTCCCACATATAAAACGCGGTCAAACAATCATCCAGGTCGGCTATCAGGCCGCCTCGGCGCGCTGTGGCGGTTAGCGCTCCGTCGGGAGGCTGAGCGCAGGTTCTGCGCAGTGGGCAACCCGGCAAGGATGCCGGGTTAGCTGCCCCCGGCCATGGATGGCCGATGGCAGCGGGCCCACGGAGCAGGACCGGAGCGAAGGCATGGCGAGCACTAGCGAGCCACCGGACGTCAGGGGCAAGAGCGCTTGGTTACTTGGCGCTTCTCCAAGTGACCCGCCGTAAGGGCGGAACCAATAGCCGCCATCACCGAAGAAACGGATATGCACACCGACAAAACCCTAGGTGCCTAAGACATGGCCATCGCCGGCAGGCCAGCTCCCACAGTGGACCGAGTACACCCTCGATCCCCTGGCAGCTCAGAATCCAACATTAAACATTCTTCATGTTTTGGGTTTGGCATGCGCCGCCAACCGCTCCAGCGCCGCGCGCAGATTGGGATCACTGATCCCGTCCGCCGTCGCCTGAATCGTCGCCGCCGCATCGGTCGACAAATCCATCGTATGCCCCACCGCCCCCTGCGGAACGGTCGGCGGCTGAACCTTGAACAATATCCGCGTCAAACTCGCAAACTCATCAAACACCTGCAATTGCCGCTGCAACCGCTTCTGCTGATACCGCAAGCGAGTGGCCCAATGGCCGTCAGTGACAATCAACAGCAAACTGCCCTCGCGCCACGACGCCACATGGCAATGCTCACGCGCGGCAGGCTGCAATTGGCTTTCCACCAGGCGCTGTAAATGACCCAGGCGTTGAGCGTGGCTGAAGATGGCTTTCAGCGGTTTGGCTTCGCGAAGCAGAACGGCGGGTGCTCTGGCCGTAAGAGGGCGAAATGCCATGATCAGACACCTGAAGTAACAGAGCGGCCATGTTAGCAGAAAGCGTCTGACCCGCCCGACCCATTGCATTGCGCCGGCTTTACTCATTAAATCAACGACTAACTTCTTACGCGTGCGGCTTGAAGTTCGGCAAAAAGCCCCTATTTTAAGTGAGCCCCGTTACAGCGCTGTGCCAGCATCGTGGAATAACGCCACTTTCCTCACCACCGTTTCCGGGTAGAATGCTCGTTCGCATGCGGCCATGAGGGCTGCTCGGGCGACTCACGGGGCCGCCCTCCATCCCTTTAGTGTGGAAGATCCTGCCGATATGTTTGCGCCTTTGTTAAAGAAACTTTTTGGAAGCAAGAACGAGCGTGAAGTCAAACGCATGCTCAAGACGGTGCAACTCGTCAATGCCTTCGAAGAGCAAATGGTAGCCCTTTCGGACGATCAATTGCGTGCCAAGACAGACGAGTTCAAGGCCCGCATCGCCAAAGGGGAAACCCTCGACAAACTGCTGCCAGAAGCCTTTGCGGTCGCTCGCGAAGCCGGTAAGCGTGTCATGGGTATGCGTCACTTTGATGTACAGCTGATCGGCGGCATGACCTTGCATGAAGGCATGATCGCGGAAATGCGCACCGGTGAAGGCAAGACCCTGGTGGCAACACTGGGTGTTTACCTCAACGCACTGTCCGGCAAAGGCGTGCACGTTGTGACGGTGAACGACTATCTGGCTCGCCGGGACGCCAACTGGATGCGCCCGCTCTACGAATTCCTCGGCCTGTCGGTGGGTGTGGTCACACCATTCCAGCCGCCTGAAGAGAAACGTCTGGCTTACGCTGCCGACATTACCTACGGCACCAACAACGAATTCGGTTTCGACTACCTGCGCGACAACATGGCGTTCAGCATGGAAGAAAAATTCCAGCGCGAACTCAATTTTGCCGTGATCGACGAAGTCGACTCCATCCTCATCGACGAAGCGCGTACCCCGCTGATCATTTCCGGTCAGGCCGAGGACAGCTCGAAGATGTATGTCGAGATCAACAAACTGATCCCGCAGCTGGAATTGCACGTCGAAGAAGTGGAAGGCGAAGTCACCAAGGCTGGCCACTACACCGTCGACGAGAAAACCCGTCAGGTCGAGCTCAACGAAGCCGGTCACCAGTTCATCGAAGACATGCTCACCCGCGTTGGCCTGCTGGCCGAAGGCGAGAGCCTGTACTCGGCACACAACCTGGGCCTGTTGACCCACGTTTATGCCGGCCTGCGTGCGCACAAGCTGTTCCACCGCAACATCGAATACATCGTGCAGGACGGTCAGGTTGTACTGGTCGACGAACACACCGGTCGTACCATGCCGGGCCGTCGTTTGTCCGAGGGCCTGCACCAGGCAATCGAGGCCAAGGAAGAGCTGAACATCCAGGCCGAAAGCCAGACCCTTGCTTCGACCACGTTCCAGAACTATTTCCGCCTGTACAACAAGTTGTCCGGCATGACCGGTACGGCTGACACCGAAGCGTTCGAATTCCACCAGATCTACGGTTTGTCGGTGATGGTTATTCCGCCAAACAGACCGCTGGCGCGCAAAGACTACAACGACCTGGTGTTCCTGACTGCCGACGAGAAGTACGCGGCGATCATCAATGACATCAAGGAATGCATGACCCAGGGCCGTCCGGTGCTGGTGGGTACTGCAACCATCGAAACGTCCGAGCACATGTCCAATCTGCTCAACAAGGAAGGCATCGAGCACAAGGTTCTGAACGCCAAGTTCCACGAAAAGGAAGCCGAGATCATTGCCCAGGCGGGTCGTCCGGGTGCGCTGACCATCGCCACCAACATGGCCGGTCGTGGTACCGACATCCTGTTGGGCGGCAACTGGGAAGTGGAAGTGGCCTCGCTGGACAACCCGACGCCGGAGCAGATCGCGCAGATCAAGGCCGACTGGCAGAAGCGCCATCAGCAGGTGCTGGAGTCCGGTGGTTTGCAGGTGATCGCTTCCGAGCGTCACGAATCGCGCCGTATCGACAACCAGCTGCGTGGTCGTGCCGGTCGTCAGGGTGACGCCGGTTCCAGCCGTTTCTACCTGTCGCTGGAAGACAGTCTGATGCGCATCTTTGCCTCTGACCGGGTGAAGAACTTCATGAAGGCCCTGGGCATGCAGTCCGGTGAAGCGATCGAACACCGCATGGTGACCAACGCCATCGAGAAGGCGCAGCGCAAGGTTGAAGGCCGCAACTTCGACATCCGCAAGCAACTGCTCGAGTTCGATGACGTCAACAACGAACAGCGTAAAGTGATCTATCACATGCGTAACACGTTGCTGGCCGCCGACAACATTGGCGAGACCATCGCCGACTTCCGTCAGGACGTGCTCAACGCGACCATCAGCGCGCACATTCCACCGCAATCATTGCCGGAGCAGTGGGACGTTGCGGGGCTGGAAGCTGCGTTGCAAAGCGACTTCGGTGTGACGTTACCGATCCAGCAGTGGCTGGACGAAGACGATCACCTGTACGAAGAAACCCTGCGCGAGAAGCTGATGAACGAGCTGATCGCCGCGTACAACGAGAAAGAAGACCAGGCCGGTGCCGAAGCACTGCGCACCTTCGAGAAGCAGATCGTTCTGCGCGTGCTGGATGATTTGTGGAAAGACCACCTGTCGACCATGGATCACCTGCGTCACGGCATCCACTTGCGTGGCTACGCTCAGAAGAACCCGAAGCAGGAATACAAGCGCGAGTCGTTCACGCTGTTCTCCGAGCTGCTGGATTCGATCAAGCGCGACTCTATCCGTGTGCTCTCGCACGTTCAGGTTCGCCGCGAAGATCCGATCGAAGAAGAAGCGCGCCTGCGCCAGGAAGCTGAAGCTCTGGCCGCCCGCATGCAGTTCCAGCACGATGAAGCGCCGGGTCTTGAGCAGCCGGAAATTCTCGGTGAAGAGATCGACGTTGCCCTCGCCACCGTGCCGGTACGCAACGAGCAGAAGCTGGGCCGTAACGAACTGTGTTACTGCGGTTCGGGCAAGAAATTCAAGCATTGCCACGGGCAGATCCAGTAAAACCCGTTCCGTAAGCTGAAATACCCGCGCCGCGACCGGCCACAGCCGTCGCGGCGTTTTGCCATTCAAACCACCGTTATCCCAGTAAGCGGTGCTGACCTCATTGATAAGGAGCGCATTCATGGCTGTTGGTCTTGGTCCTTTACCAACGTTGCACCCGGTTGCCGGTTTTGAACTCGGTATCGCCTCGGCCGGCATCAAGCGCCCGGGGCGCAAGGATGTCGTGGTCATGCGTTGTGCCGAAGGTTCCACGGTTGCGGGCGTGTTCACCCTGAATGCTTTTTGCGCCGCGCCGGTGATTCTGGCCAAGCAACGTGTGCAAGGCCCGGTGCGTTACCTGCTGACCAACACCGGCAACGCCAATGCGGGTACTGGCGAACCAGGCCTGGCCGCCGCTGAGAGCACCTGCGCAAAACTGGCTGAGTTGACCGGCGTCGACGCCAGCCTGGTGCTGCCGTACTCCACCGGCGTCATCGGCGAGCCGCTGCCGGTTGAGAAGATCGAAGGCGCGCTGCAGGCCGCTCTTGACGACCTGTCGGTGAATAACTGGGAAGCTGCCGCCACCGGTATCATGACCACCGACACGCTGCCCAAAGGCGCGAGCCGCCAGTTCCAGCATGACGGCGTGACCATCACCGTCACTGGCATCAGCAAAGGCGCGGGCATGATTCGTCCGAACATGGCGACCATGCTTGGCTACATCGCAACTGACGCCAAAGTCGCGCGCGATGTGCTGCAAGACCTGCTGCTGGACGGCGCCAACAAGTCGTTCAACCGCATCACCATCGACGGCGACACCTCGACCAACGACTGCTGCATGCTGATCGCGACCGGTCAGGCAGCATTGCCGGAAATCACCTCGGCAAGCGGTGAGCTGTTCGCCAAGCTGAAGCAAGCTGTATTCGAAGTGTGCATGGACGTGGCCCAGGCCATCGTCCGCGACGGCGAAGGCGCCACCAAGTTTGTCACTGTACAAGTCAACGGCGGCGGCAATCATCAGGAGTGCCTGGACGTCGGTTACACCGTCGCCCACTCGCCACTGATCAAGACGGCGCTGTTCGCCTCTGACCCGAACTGGGGCCGGATTCTGGCAGCCGTCGGCCGTGCCGGTGTACCGAACCTGGACGTGAGCAGGATCGACGTGTTCCTCGGCGATGTCTGCATCGCCAGCCGAGGCGCCCGCGCCGCGACCTATACCGAAGCCCAGGGCGCCGCGGTGATGCAACAGGAGGAAATCACCATCCGCATCGAGCTGGGACGCGGCGATTGCAGCGAAACCATCTGGACCACGGATTTGTCCCACGAGTACGTGAAGATCAACGCTGAGTATCGTACTTAACGCTTTCTAGACCGAGTCGTCTCATTCGCGAGCAGGCTAGCTCCCACAGGGATCTCAGTGAACACAGAATTTGCGTTGCTGCAGAATCCCCTCAGGGTTCTCCAGTGAACACAAAAGGTGCTTGCTGCAGAATCTAATGTGGGAGCGAGCCTGCTCGCGATGGCGGACTGCCAGTCACCACTCAGACTGGCTTGTTTCCTTCATCAAAAGGTCCCGAACATGAGCCTGCACCTGATCATCGGCGACAAACTGTATTCCTCCTGGTCCCTGCGCGGCGCGTTGGCCCTCGACCTGGCCGGCGCTGCTTACACCGAAGAGCTGATCAAACTCAACCAGCCCGACACCCGCGAACAACTGCTCAAGCATTCGCCCACCGCGAAAGTCCCGTTGCTGAAAACCGCACACGGCACCATCGCCGATTCCCTGGCGATTGCCGAATACCTTGCCGAACAGTTCCCCGACGCCCAGCTCTGGCCTGCAGACGTTGCGGCCCGTGCCCAGGCGCGTTCAGCCTGTGCGCAAATGCACAGCGGTTTTTTCGCGATGCGCAGCAACATGCCCTTCGACCTCAGTCACGACGCACCGCTGTCGCCAGTGCCGACTGAGGTGCAGACCGACATCGACCGCATGCTGGCGTTGTGGGCCGAGTGCCGCGCCGCCGCCAGCGAAAGCGGTCCGTTCCTGTTCGGTCGGCCAACTCTCGCCGATGCGTTCTTTGCCCCGATCGCCGTGCGCCTGCGTACCTATCAGGTAACGGTGTCCGACGAAGGCGAGGCTTACATCAACACGATCTATCAGTGGCCCGCCTTCAAGGCGTGGCAACAGGCAGGTCTGCAGGAGGTCGGGCAGTGAAACGAGTCCACGTAGCCGCCGCTGTCATCCGCGATGATCACGGCAAAATCCTCATCGCCCGCCGTGCCGATTCCCAGCATCAGGGTGGGCTGTGGGAGTTCCCTGGCGGCAAGGTCGAGGCGGATGAATCGGTCGAGATCGCGCTGGCCCGCGAACTTCAAGAGGAATTGGGAATTGCGGTCAGTGCCGCCCGCCCGTTGATCAAGATTCACCATGACTACCCGGACAAGCAGGTGTTGCTGGATGTCTGGGAAGTCTCGGCTTTTACCGGCGAGCCCCACGGCGCCGAAGGTCAGCCGCTGGAATGGGTGGCCCCGCGTGATTTGCCCAACTACGAATTTCCGGCTGCCAATCAGCCGATCGTCGCGGCGGCGCGCTTGCCTGCGCAATATTTGATCACCCCGGAAGACCTGGAAACGCCGGCGCTGTTGCGCGGCATTCAGAAGGCCATCGCCGGCGGCATCAAACTGATCCAGCTCAGGGCACCGAACGGCTACGACCCGAAATACCGTGATCTGGCGGTGGACGCGGCGGGGCTTTGCGCCGGCAAGGCACAACTGATGATCAAAGGCCCCTTCGAATGGCTGGGCGATTTCCCCTCGGCCGGCTGGCACATCACCTCGGCGCAACTGCGCAAGTACGCTGCCGCCGGACGGCCGTTGCCCGCCTCACGCTGGTTGGCGGCGTCCTGCCATAACGCTGAAGAGTTGGCGTTGGCGGAGCAGATGGGTGTGGACTTCGTGACCTTGTCGCCGGTGCAAAAGACCCGGACGCATCCGGAGGCACAGCCGTTGGGGTGGGGGCAGGCTTCGACCCTGATCGAAGGGTTCAGCAAACCGGTGTTCCTGCTCGGTGGTGTGGGCCCTGATGAGCAGGAGAAAGCCTGGGCGGCCGGGGCACAAGGTGTCGCAGGGATTCGCGCATTTTGGCCTGATTCTTTGGTGTAGTTGCTGGCCTCTTCGCGAGCAGGCTCGCTCCCACAGGGTTTGTGGCGTAGACAGATCCAATGTGGGAGCGAGCCTGCTCGCGAAAGTGGCTTTACAAGCGCGGGTTATTCCTGAGGCTTCACCGCCGCCTGCCAAAAAATCTCGGCCACCCCCTGCCGCTTGGCAATCACCCGCGCCACAACAAACAGCAAATCCGACAACCGATTGATATACGCCAAACCCACTCCGGCCAACGGTTCGACCGCGTTCAAATGCTGACACCGACGCTCGGCGCTGCGTGCCAGGCTGCGGCAAACATGCGCCTGGGCAATCAACGTCGAACCACCCGGCAGGATGAAATTCTCCAGCGGCCCCAGCTCCTCATTCCACACATCAATCGCCGCCTCCAGACGCTCAATCTCCGGAGTACTCAAGGCCTGATATTCCGGCATGGCCAATTCGCCGCCGAGATCGAATAATCGATGCTGGCACGGCGCCAACACCTTGATCACTTCCTCCAACCCTGGATAGACAGGCAATTCCACCGCCAATCCGGCCAACAAAACGCCGACCTGACTGTTCAGCGTATCGACTTCGCCGATCGCTTCGATGCGCGGATGGTCCTTGGGTACGCGGCGGCCGTCGCCCAGTCCGGTCTCGCCTTTGTCGCCGGTGCGGGTGTAAATCTTCGACAAGCGAAAGCCCATGGTTACCTCGATGATGGATTGAGTTCTTCAGAAACCAGCGGAGCGCTCGCCAGGGGGAGGCGCAGGGTGAAGCAGGTGCCTTGGCCCAGCGATGATTGCACTTCCATCTGGCCTTTGTGGTTGTTAGTGATAATGAAGTACGAAACCGACAGGCCAAGCCCGGTACCTTGGCCGATTTCCTTGGTAGTGAAAAACGGCTCGAAGGTGCGTTTGCGCACGTTTTCACTCATGCCAATGCCGTTGTCTTCCACCTGGATTTCCGCCCACGGCGGGTTCAACCGGGTGCGCAGGATAATTTTCCCCGGCTCCCGGTCATCTTCGCGCTGGTGAATGGCTTGCGCGGCGTTTTTCAACAGGTTGAGCAGCACCTGCTCGAGTTCGTTGGCGGTACCCGGTACCGGCCCCAATGCGGGATCGAATTGGCGAATGATGGCTTGGCCCTTGAAGTCGAAACCAATCGCCAGGTCAAAGTCATTGCCGGCAATTTCCACTGCCTGGTCGATCAATGCCGGCAAGTCGCAGGGCGCCATCTGCCGGGTGCTGCGGCGGCTGAAGCTGAGCATGTGCGTGACGATTTTCGCCGCGCGGGCGCCGGCCTGCTGGATACCGTCCAGCAGCTGCGGCACTTCGCGTGCCTGCAGGTATTGGTTCACGGTGTCCAGCTCAATGCCAACCAGTTCGGCTTGCTCAAGGTTTTTCGGCAGGTCGGAAGACAAGCGGCGGCGAATGTTTTGCACGTTGTGCAGGATTGCCCCCAACGGGTTGTTGATTTCATGGGCCATGCCTGCGGCGAGCCCCCCCACAGAGAGCATTTTTTCTGATTGCACCATCATTTCTTCCAGCGACAGACGCTGGGTGATGTCGTCGATCCGGATCACCACACCGCGCCCGGCACCGCCCATCAGTGGGTAGAACGTCAGCGCGTAGTGCTTCGGCTCTTCATCCTTGAACCAGGTGACGCGTTCGATTTTGGCCACCGTGTGCTGCTCCACGGTCTGCTTGAGCTGCGGCAAAAACGGCTTGAGCGGTTCGAAGGCGAGGAAGATCGGTTGATTCAACGCTTCGTCGAGGCGCGTGCCAGACAAGGCGCTGGCTTCCTGATTCCACTGCGTGACATAAAGTTGCTCGTCGAGAGCGATGAGCGCGGAGGGCATCGAGTCGATGATGCTATTCAGGTAATTCTGGAAACCGGTGAGTTTCTTCTCGATCTTGCTGCGCACCTGGACTTCGAGTTCCAGCTTGCGGTTGGTGTGGCGGGTTTCCTCGGCCAGGCCCTGAGCCTGGTCATACGCGGCCTGGGAGTCGTCGCGAGCGCGTTTGAGCTGGTGCTCCCGGGCTTCGATGCGCGTGAGCATCGTATTGAACGCTTCGGCGAGACTGCCGATTTCATCGTGATTGCCGCGCGAAGCCCGCAGTGCGTAGTTCTCCTCGCGAGTGACCTGCCGGGAGAGCTCTTCCAGCTGATGGATCGGTCGGGTGATCAGCCGTTTGATCTGTCGGGCGATCACCATCCACAGCAGCACGCTGAAGATCAAAATGCCGAGACTGGCGGTCAGGGTGCCGGTGTAAAACGCCATCGGGAGTTCGCTGCTGGCCACCAATAACAGATGGCCAGGCGCCGTGCCGGGGCGGGGCAGGGTGATGATCTGATTACTGCGAAACTCAGTGGCCTGCCAGGATTCGATCTGCCGGTAGTGGCTCGGCAGTCTCAGTTTTTCGCCGTTTTGCAGTTGCGCCAGACGTTCACCCTGGCCGTCATAAAGAGCGGCCGCGCGCAGCGGAGAATAACTGTTGAGTTCGTTGAGCAGACGTTCGGCGCTCTGCGGCGATTCGAGTGCGTCGGCAATCAGGCTCGGGTTGGAAACCAGCCGGCCAATGGTCTGCAGGGCCTGCGGCGCCATGCTTTCCTGGGAGATGTAATACGCGGCACTGATAAAGGTCAGGTTGGCGACCAGCAGGACAGTGGTCAACAGCACCAACAGCGCGGCCAGGAGTTTCTGGCCGACCGGTAGATTTTCAAGACGCTGGCGCAGTGGCATCAGGTTTTTCGCTGCAGAGGAACAAGTGGCCAGCGTAGCCGCTGCTCAGTCGCTGGGCAATCCAAGGCTTTGCAGATGATGGATCAGTCGCTGTTGCAATTGGTTGAGGTGCGGCAGATTCAGTTGGTGGCGTGCAGCGACTTTGCAGGCATGTCCCAGCAAATAGCTGATTTCGGTGCGTCGGTGGTTGCTGACATCCTGATACATCGAGGAATAATTGGCGGCGGTGGCGTGGATCACTCGCTCAACTTCCTGCTGCAAGTTTTCTGCGGCGGCCGGCTGACCGCAACGCTCGAGCAATTCAGCGAGCTCGGCGCAAAGCGTGGCTACTTCGCATTGATGATCCTGCAAACCGCCGTTGCGGCAGTTGTGCAGCACGGTCAGCGGATTGATCGCACAATTGAGCGCCAGTTTGCGCCATAACCGGGTGAGGATGTCGGGGCTCCATTCGTGAGGAATGCCGGCGGCGGCGAGGTCTTCGAGCCAGATCGGTGCGACCGGATGGCTGGCGTCCCCCAACCAGGTGTAGCCGTGGCCGGCGAACACCACGCGCCATTCGCCCTCGCGAAACGCGCCTTCAGTGCTCGAAGCGCTGATGCAGCGCGCTTGCGGCAATTGCGCCGCCACCGCGTCCTGACTGCCCAAACCGTTTTGCAGCAGGATGACCTCAGCGTCCGGCGCCAGCCGCGGGGCCAGTTGGGCCACAGCTTTCTCGGCATCGTAGGCTTTGCACGCGACCAGCAGACGCTGAATAGGCTCGCCGCTGTCGGCCGTCTCGGCAGGGACAGCGTAGGTCGTCGCTTTGCCATGCTCCACCAGCGTCAGACCGCCTGCCGCCTGATAAGCCAGCAACCGCGCCGTGTCCCGCACGATCAATCGCACCGGGTGTCCGGCCCGGGCCAGACGTGTCGCCCACAACGTGCCAAGACTGCCGGCGCCCAGAACATGCCAGGGGGTGGACATCAGCTTTTTGCTCTGTTTGAGGCGCGCATTCGAGGCTCACAGTGAATGATCGGAAAGACCCGTTATAATCAGCGCGGATTTTAACCGCAAGCCAGGCATGTTCGATCAACATCGAACGCGCCCTTTACTGGAGAGATTACATGCCGTCGTTCGACGTGGTATCCGAACTGGACAAACACGAAGTCACCAACGCGGTGGAAAACGCCGTCAAGGAACTCGATCGTCGTTATGACCTGAAAGGCAAAGGCACCTTCGAATTCAAGGAAAAAGACCTCACCGTCAACCTGACCGCTGAAGCCGATTTTCAGCTCGAAGCGATGATTGAGATCCTCAAGCTGGCGCTGGTCAAGCGCAAAATCGACGTGCAGTGCCTCGAAGTCAAAGACGCCTATGCGTCGGGCAAGTTGATGAAGCAGGAAGCTGTCTTGAAGGAAGGCATCGACAAGGAGCTGGCGAAGAAGATCGTTGCTCACGTCAAGGATGCCAAGCTCAAGGTGCAAGCTTCCATTCAGGGTGAACAAGTACGTATTACCGGCAAGAAACGTGACGATCTGCAGGAAGCGATTGCCGCCCTGCGCGCCAAGACGTTCGACATGCCGCTGCAATTCAACAACTTCCGCGACTGACTGCTCAGCCGAAACCTCTCGGCGTTTTCGGCGTCCGAGGCCCAAGTAACAGCGGGCAATGGTTGAGCCTCCGGGCTCGACCTTCTGTCGCTCATTTTTTGCCGGGTAGCCGGAAATCAGGAGAACGTAAATGGATTTGAATGCTGAAGTGGATCACCTGGTCAAGGCGTCCCAAGCCTGGATCCCGATGTTGATGGAATACGGCAGCCGCGTCCTGCTGGCCGTCATCACGCTGGCCATCGGCTGGTGGTTGATCAACAAGGTGACGCAGAAGCTGGGCGGTCTGCTCGCACTGCGCAATGCCGACCTGGCACTGCAAGGATTTATCAGCAGCCTGGCGAATATCATCCTCAAGGTGTTGCTGATTGTCAGCGTAGCTTCAATGATCGGTGTGGAAACCACCTCATTCGTGGCCGCGATTGGTGCGGCGGGTCTGGCCATCGGCTTGGCCTTGCAAGGTAGCCTGGCGAACTTCGCCGGTGGCGTGCTGATTCTGCTGTTCCGTCCGTTCCGCATTGGAGACTGGATCGAAGCGCAGGGTGTGTCCGGCACCGTCGACAGCATCCAGATCTTCCACACCGTGCTGCGCACGGGTGATAACAAGACCATCATCATGCCTAACGGCAATCTGTCGAACGGCATCATCACCAACACCAATCGTCAGCCAACGCGCAAAGTTGTATTTGATGTGGGTGTGGATTACGAGGCGGATCTGCAGAAGGCCCGTGAAGTATTGCTGGACTTGGCCAAAGACTCCCGGATTTTGTCTGATCCAGCGCCGGAGGCAGTTATTTCTACCTTGGGTGACAGTTCCATTACGGTATCACTGCGGGTGTGGGTGAAAACTGCGGACTACTGGAGTGTGATGTTCATGTTCAATGAGCAGGCGCGAGATCGTTTGAAAGCTGCCGGTATCGATATTCCGTTCCCGCAACGCGTGATTCGTGTGGTTCAGGAATCGGCAGTGCAGTAAGCAAAAAACAGGCAATAAAAAAGGCCCATCCTAAGATGGGCCTTTTTGTTTGTTATCGCAAATTAACTGCTTGCGATTACAAGATCGACAGCGGGTAGTCAACGATCAGGCGGAACTCTTTGACGTCGCCTTCGCCTTCGTCAGCATTAGCGAAGTGCCATGCTTGACGAGCGCGGAAGGAAAGGTCTTTAGCCGGGCCACTCTGAATAACATACTTGGCTTCGAAGTTGGTTTCGTTGTGCTTGCCATCTTCGCCATACACGCCAGTGTAAGCGCTCCCCGCTGGAGTGTTGGTGCCGTCGATGTCCCAGCCTTTCACGTAACGGGTCATGAAGCTCAGACCTGGAACGCCGTACTCAGCCATTTTCAGGTCGTAACGAATTTGTGCAGATTTTTCGTTCGGACCGTTGAAGTCGGAATACTGGATGGAGTTTGCGAGGAAGATCGAGTCGCCACCGCGGTTGTTCTTGCCCACACCGATGTAGTCGAACGGAGTGTCGCCGTTAACTTTTTGGAAGCCAACAGTGACGGTGTGCGCTTTCAGGAACGAGTAAGCGGCTGCCAGGGAGAACGTTGTGTTGCTGATGGAGCCCGCTTCGGCGCTGCCTTCGTCGGTGGTACGGTAGATGTTACCGTCCAGGTTCAGAGACTGATCTGCACCCATTGGGATGGTGTAGTTCAGGTTCGCGTAGTACTGGTTCCAGATGTCTTCCAGCTTGGCGCCGTACAGGGAGGCGCTCAGGTTTTCGGAGATGCCGTACTTGCCGCCGAAATAATCGATGTTTTTGGCTTCAACGCCAGCGTAGGTTGCGTACAGGCCGCCGTCGCGAGCGTTTTTATCCTGGCTGGAAGCCGAGTAAAAGTGACCTGCTTCCAGATCAAGGTCCTGGATCTCGCTGCTCTGCAGCTGGAAGCCAGTGGCGGTTTGCGGAAGGATACGGGAGCCGCCAACAGCAAACACCGGCGCGGTGCTTGGCTGCATGTCGCCGAATTTCAACTCGGTTTTGGAAACGCGTACTTTGACCGACGCGCCGGCTTTACCCTGGCTGTCGTTGACGTCACGACCGTTGGGACGCACGGTATCGCTGCGGCTCATGTTGCCGGAGCCGCTGGTGCCGTCGCCGCCATCCAGTTTGATTGCCAGGTAACCGTATGCATCAACGCCGACACCAACTGTACCTTGGGTGTAGCCGGAGCTGAAGTTGCCGAGCAGGCCTTGAGTCCAGTCTTTCTGGTCCCGGCCGCGGTCTTTGTTATCACGGTTGAAATAATAGTTACGCACCAGCAAATCGAGTTTAGCGTCTTCAACAAAGCCTTTGGCTTCGGCCTGGTCGCTTACGAAAGGTGCGGCTGTTGCCAATTGGGAACTGGCTGCTGCTGCAACTGCCAGTGCGATCATGCTCCACTTCATCACGCGCATCGTGATTTGCTCCTTTGGTTTTTAGAAGAGTACTGCCGTCCCACCTGTTTTTTTATCTGGGCGGCTCTTTCTTTTTGTGTCGACGCAAACTTATATCACGCCGACCCTGTTGGCGATACTTGCTAATCTGACCCTACAACTTCTTTACGACACTGTCGCAAACTGCTGGCTGGACGTCGCAAATCTGCAGCCCGATGCAATGGCTTTCAACAGCTTCAGCGCTGTTTTTCCAGGCTTGAGCATCGGTAAAAAGAGTCCCTTGCAACGCGTGTGAATCTCCGTCGGGCAGCCCTGCCACGTTTATTTATTTGCCTTCGAACAATCCACTTCCAGCGGATGCTTCAGAGGCGATATGTGGGGTAATGCAACAAGCGTGCTCAAATCAGAATGCACCCCATGTTTTTTTCAAAAAGCCTGCTCGTCACCGTAAAAACCCCATAAAACCGGGGGTTACACGCCATTTTTAATCCTGCTTGACGGCGTCCTTGTCAGTGTGATGGTCAATCACAGTTGACTGGCCGACCGCGAAAAACGTTACCGGTTCACCCCTTCGGTGAGTAAAAGGCGGATGCCTGCCGCACTGAGCGTAGACGCACTGTGCGGTTTTGGTGCAAAAAAAATTCACGTTTAATCCCGGATACACAGGATGCGGCCGGCAGGTCCACGGGAGCAGCGCGCGATTTACCTGTTGCTTTGCACGTGCATCCGGTAACACAGGTACTGAAATGGTGCGTCTGCAGTGATAATGGCTCATGTCGGGGCGTGACTTGCACCCCTGTCACTCGCATCATCCGTGAAGCTGAAACCGTTCGCAGGTATGCTGACAGCCTGTCGCTTGGTGCGCCGTCTCGCAGGGTCGATGCCAGGCTGAAATTGATGACCAGACGGAGTGCGCACAGTGTTCGCCTTAGATCCACGACTTCAACAAGACACATTTGCGATCGGAGACTTTCCACTCAGCCGATTGCTGTTGTCCAATGATTCGAATTATCCATGGTTCATCCTGGTGCCGCGTCGCGAGAATATCAGTGAGATATTTCAGTTGGATATCGCCGATCAGCAGCAGCTGTGGCAAGAAACCACGGCGTTGGCGCAAATCCTCAAGGAATCGTTCGACGCCGACAAGTTGAATATTGCGGCGTTGGGTAACATGGTCAGCCAATTACATATGCATGTCATTGTGCGTAAGCGTGATGATGCCGCCTGGCCTGCGCCGGTCTGGGGCAAACATGCAGCCATACCGTGTGGCGCAGAGCAGGTCGAAGCAATTCGCGAGCGACTGCGTCTGGTGCTGACCGATGACTTCACCTTTCTGGAGGGTTGACCATGAGTCTGGAAGATCGCGTAACCGACCTGGAAAGCCAGTTGGCGTTTCAGGATGACACCATCCAAGCGTTGAGCGATGTGCTGGCAGTGCAGCAGCGTGCAGTGGAGCGCCTGCAACTGCAAATGGCGGCACTGCTTAAACGGCAGGAAGAAATGGCCGGGCAGTTCGAAACCTTCGAGGAAGAGGCGCCACCGCCACATTATTAGCCTCAGGCACCCGCTATTTATAGCCGGGCGTAAAAAAACCGCGACGAGTCGCGGTTTTTTTTCGACCTTGAATCAGCGTCGCGGCAGAGCAGCAATCACATCTTCGGCTTGCAGGCCTTTGTCACGATTCATCACGGAGAACTCCACGCGCTGGCCTTCGACCAGAACGCGATGGCCTTCGCCACGAATGGCCCGGAAGTGTACGAAAATATCATCGCCGGAGTCGCGGGAGATGAAGCCGAAGCCCTTGGACGTGTTGAACCACTTGACGGTGCCGGTATCGCGGTTGCTCATGTCATAGCTTGGCGAAGCGGCGGCCGGTGATGATTTGTAGAAACTGATGGCCAAATGCAAAAGAACGGCAATCAGGGCGACGACGAGGCTGAACAGCACGGCCGGTTGACCGGCGATGAACGGCATCGGCGCGAGCAGTGCCAGGGTTTGCAACGCCACCGCCAGTACCAGCAAGACGCTGACGAGGATTTGCAATTGGTGGCGCGGGCCTTTGTTCCAGTAAGGAATGACAGGTGCGAGGGTGAGGTTGAGCAGGCCGAAGAAGGCCAGATAAAGTGCATCGGGTTGCTGCAGGTAAGGTACGGCGTCGGATCCCAGACTCGGGATGAAGGACAGCAGCAAGGCTGCTGCGCCCATTAGCAGGTGGACGATTTTTAACATTTTGATTAACTCACGTTAAGACGGATCACAAGGAAGAGCTGATGACGCACGGTTCGCTTCAGAACAAAAAGAGGCGTTGGACACGTACGCGGTATCAGCCTATGCGCAGCGCCCGGAAAAAGAGGCACTAGCGACACGCTGCCTATTTAACAGCAAAGCTTGCGGCTACTCAAATCAGGCGGTCCAGCGGTGTTCTGCGGTCAATTTGTCGCAGCCCGGGATGGCATCCAGGGCTGCAGTGTGGCGACAGGCTTGCTAGAGTGGGGCTGCACCTGTTGGATGAATTCGATCACCTTTAGGGGAAAAACATGGCAATTGATATTGGTATCAGTGAAGAAGATCGCAAGTCCATTGTTGATGGGCTTTCGCGTCTGCTATCGGACACTTACGTACTTTATTTGAAAACCCATAATTTCCACTGGAACGTCACGGGTCCCATGTTTCGGACCCTGCACTTGATGTTCGAAGAGCAATACAACGAGCTGGCGCTGGCCGTCGATTCGATCGCCGAACGTATTCGTGCGCTCGGCTTTCCGGCCCCTGGCGCTTATTCGGTTTATGCACGCCTGTCTTCGATCAAGGAAGAAGAGGGTGTGCCAAGCGCTGAAGACATGATCAGGCAACTGGTGGAGGGTCAGGAGGCGGTCACGCGTACCGCGCGCGGTATCTTCCCTCTGCTCGACAAAGTCAGCGATGAGCCGACGGCCGACCTGTTGACCCAGCGTATGCAGGTTCACGAGAAAACCGCGTGGATGTTGCGCTCGCTTCTCGATCAGTAACGGCGGTGCGCGAATGATGCCCACGGGCGTTATTCGCGCAATCGTTTTATCCACTGCCGGTTGAATGAATCTTCTCATGTTTGTGTAGGAAATCGTCTGGACTAGGACGCTCTCCACTATCCGCCCCAAGTTGTTGGCTTATCCTACGTTGACGGTCATAAAGTCATCTGGAGATAACTTCGCGCCTGCGTTTTTATAGGACTGGCAACAGAGTTCTTGAAACCGGAATTGGCAAAGGAGTGTCAGCGATATGGTTTATGAAGATGGACGAAAAGCAAACCGGGTCGGATCATTCAAGGATGCGAGAGTCGATCCGTTTATCCGGGAATTCGATATGGGCCTGGCGCAGCCGTTGTCGCGATCAGTGCGCTTGAATGGTTTTGCCACGTGTCTGCGGCTTGAGCAGGTTTATTGGGACATTCTCGCCGAAATGGCCAAGGTCAATTGTTGTTCGATCAGTTCGCTACTGTCGCACGTGGACCGTGAAGTGCACTTGCGGCACGGTGGCGTGAAAAATTTCAGCGGGCTGGTGCGGGTTGTCTGCGTCGTCCATAGCCTCAAAGAAGGAAATGACGTGATCACGGCCTGACCAGGTGACAGCAGCGAGTGTCAGTCTGTGCGGACTTACGGCTGCACAGGCTGCATTTAATGGATATAATCCCGCTCTTTGCCGCAAAACCCAGCGTGCGCGGTAGCAATCTGATCGCCGAGACAACCCCCATGCCGATGTACGACTATCAATGTGCTTCCTGTGGTCATCAGTTGGAAGCCATTCAAAAGATCAGCGCAGCACCGCTGGTCGACTGCCCTGCCTGTCAGGCGCCAGAGCTTAAAAAGATGCTGTCCATGCCGGGTTTCCGCCTTAGCGGTACCGGCTGGTACGAGACCGATTTCAAGACCGGTTCCAAGAAGAACCTTGCCGGCGGCGACAAAGCTGACTAGGGCCTGGAGCCGAGTTGAACCACACGTGCGGGTTCTTGCATCGTCCAGCAGCGGATGGTGCAAGGCCTCCAACCGAATTTCGAATTACGAGAAGTGACCACGACCATGATGCGCAGCCATTATTGCGGCCAACTGAACGAAAGCCTGGAAGGCCAGGAAATTACCCTTTGCGGATGGGTTCACCGTCGCCGTGACCACGGTGGGGTGATTTTCCTCGATATCCGTGATCGTGACGGTCTGGCCCAGGTGGTGTTCGATCCTGATCGCGCCGAAAGCTTCGCCGCCGCTGATCGCGTGCGCAGCGAGTACGTCGTGAAAATCACCGGCAAGGTCCGTCTGCGTCCGGCCGGTGCCACCAACGCCAACATGGCGTCGGGCATGATCGAAGTGCTGGGTTACGAGCTGGAAGTGCTGAACGAGTCGGAAACCCCGCCGTTCCCGCTCAACGAGTACTCCGACGTCGGCGAAGAAACCCGCCTGCGTTATCGCTTCCTCGACTTGCGTCGCCCGGAAATGGCCGAGAAGCTGCGTCTGCGTTCGCGCATGACCACCAGCATCCGCCGCTTCCTCGATGAAAACGGTTTCCTCGACGTCGAAACGCCTATCCTGACCCGTGCCACGCCGGAAGGCGCACGTGACTATCTGGTGCCGAGCCGTACTCACGCCGGCAGCTTCTTTGCCTTGCCGCAATCGCCGCAGCTGTTCAAGCAGTTGTTGATGGTGGCCGGCTTCGACCGTTACTACCAGATCGCCAAGTGCTTCCGTGACGAAGACCTGCGCGCCGACCGTCAGCCGGAATTCACCCAGATCGACATCGAGACCAGCTTCCTCGATGAAAAAGAGATCATGGGCCTCACCGAGCAAATGATCCGCAACCTGTTCAAGGAAGTGCTGGACCTTGAGTTCGGCGAATTCCCGCACATGACCTTTGAAGAAGCCATGCGCCGCTACGGTTCCGACAAGCCAGACCTGCGTAACCCGCTGGAACTGGTGGACGTGGCCGATCAGCTCAAGGAAGTCGACTTCAAGGTGTTCAGCGGCCCGGCCAACGACCCGAAATGCCGTATTGCCGCCTTGCGCGTTCCAGGCGGGGCGAGCATGCCGCGCAAGCAGATCGACGATTACACCAAGTTCGTCGGCATCTACGGTGCCAAGGGCCTGGCGTACATCAAGGTCAACGAGCGCGCCAACGGTGTTGAAGGCCTGCAGTCGCCAATCGTCAAAAACATTCCGCTGGAAAACCTGAACGCGATCCTGGATCGCGTGGGTGCGGTCGATGGCGACATCGTGTTCTTCGGTGCCGACAAGGCCAAGATCGTCAGCGAAGCCTTGGGTGCGCTGCGTATCAAGCTGGGCCACGACCTCGACCTGCTGACCTGCAAGTGGGCGCCGATGTGGGTCGTCGACTTCCCGATGTTCGAAGAAAACGAAGACGGCAGCTTCAGCGCCTTGCACCACCCGTTCACCGCTCCGAAATGCACGCCGCAAGAGCTCGAAGCCAACCCGGCTGGCGCTCTGTCCCGTGCCTACGACATGGTCCTGAACGGCACGGAACTGGGTGGCGGTTCGATCCGTATCCACCGCAAGGAAATGCAGCAATCGGTGTTCCGTCTGCTGGGTATCAACGAAGCGGAACAGGAAGAGAAATTCGGCTTCCTGCTCGACGCCCTGAAATACGGCGCGCCGCCCCACGGTGGTCTGGCCTTCGGTCTTGACCGTCTGGTGATGCTGATGACCGGCGCACAGTCGATCCGTGAAGTGATCGCGTTCCCGAAAACCCAGAGTGCTGCCGATGTGATGACGCAGGCGCCGGGTGTGGTGGATGCCAAGGCTTTGCGCGAGCTGCACATCCGTCTGCGCGAGACGCCGAAGGCTGAGTAAGGCTGCTGCGTGAAAGCGCGATGAGGTTTTAGGCAGTCTAAAAGGCGCATCTTCGGATGCGCCTTTGCGTTACAAGAGCTGCACTTTAAAAGATAAGACCGCCTGGGGCGGGATCGATAAGGTTTCTAGAGAATTTCGGAGTTGTGTTATGGCTGGCCATTCCAAGTGGGCGAACATCAAGCACCGCAAAGAGCGTCAGGATGCCAAGAAAGGCAAGATTTTCACCAAGTGGATTCGTGAACTGACCGTTGCCGCGCGTCAGGGCGGCAGTGATCCGGGTTCCAACCCGCGCTTGCGACTGGCGCTGGACAAGGCCCTCGGCGCCAACATGAGCCGCGACATCATTGATCGTGCGGTCGCTCGCGGTGCCGGCGCAGCCGATACCGACGACATGGTCGAACTGACCTATGAAGGTT
The DNA here is from genome assembly GCF_054898145.1 of Pseudomonas sp. TMB3-21. Classification (NCBI taxonomy): domain Bacteria; kingdom Pseudomonadati; phylum Pseudomonadota; class Gammaproteobacteria; order Pseudomonadales; family Pseudomonadaceae; genus Pseudomonas; species Pseudomonas sp. TMB3-21. The sequence goes on from NZ_CM142718.1 coordinate 2,942,570, forward strand.
ACGGGCCGGGCGGCGTGGCAGTGATGGTCGAGTGCATGACCGACAACCGCAATCGCACCGCAGCGGCTGTCCGCCATGCCTTCAGCAAGTGCGGCGGCAACCTCGGCACCGATGGCTCCGTGGCTTACCTGTTTGAGCGCAAGGGGCAGATTTCCTTTGCTCCGGGCGTTGATGAAGACGCGTTGATCGAAGCGGCCATGGAAGCGGACGCTGATGACGTGGTGACTCATGAAGACGGGTCGATTGACGTGTTCACCTCGTTCGCCGGTTTTTATTCCGTGCGTAACGCGCTGGATGCGGCCGGGTTCAAAGGCGATGATGCGGAAATCGTCATGCTGCCGACAACCAGCGCCGAACTGGATCTGGAAGGTGCAGAGAAAGTCCTCAAACTGATCGACATGCTTGAAGACCTGGATGATGTGCAGAATGTGTATTCCAACGCGGACATTCCGGAAGATGTGGCAGCTCAGCTAGGCTAAAGGGCGACCAAGATCCAATGTGGGAGCGAGCCTGCTCGCGAATGCGAACACTCAGGCAGCAACTCTGCTGAATATGAAATCGCCTTCGCGAGCAGGCTCGCTCCCACACGGGTTCTGCGTGTATTGAAGCATCGTGCATTTATTTAACCTGCAGGCCTTATGACTTTAATTCTTGGCATCGACCCCGGTTCGCGCATCACCGGTTATGGCGTGGTTAGCGACACCGGGCGTGGCTGTGTATACGTGGCGTCCGGGTGCATTCGGACCGGCTCCGGCGAGCTGCACGAGCGGCTGCAAATCGTTTATCGCAGTGTCCGTGAAGTCATCCAGACCTACGGCCCGGTCACCATGGGCATCGAAAAAGTGTTCATGGCGCGCAACGCCGATTCTGCGTTGAAACTCGGTCAGGCGCGCGGCGCGGCGATCGTTGCCGGCGCCGAAGAAAGCCTGGAAATTGCCGAATACACCGCGACCCAGGTCAAGCAGGCGGTGACCGGCACCGGCGCGGCGAATAAAGAGCAGGTGCAAATGATGGTCATGCACATGCTGAAGCTGACCAGCAAACCGCAGATCGATGCGTCGGACGCCCTGGCGATAGCTATTTGTCATGCCCACACTCGCTCCAGTCTGTTACCGCACGGCTTGGGCGCCGCACGCAGTCGTGGCGGGCGCCTGCGTCTCTGATAGCATCAGCAGTCATTTTTAAGGAATGAGGAATTTGCGCCTGGGTCGTCGGCGCAATTCCTTGTTCTGTCAGTCGCCAGCCCTAGGCTGGCCAACGCTCAAGGATCTGAAACGTGATTGGACGCTTGCGCGGCACCTTGGCTGAGAAACAGCCGCCGCACCTGATTCTGGATGTAAACGGTCTGGGGTATGAGCTGGAAGTGCCCATGACCACGTTGTATCGCTTGCCGTCGGTCGGCGAACCGCTGACGCTGCACACCCATTTGGTCGTACGCGAAGACGCGCAGTTACTCTATGGTTTCGCTAGCAAGCGTGAGCGAGACTTCTTTCGTGAGTTGATCCGTCTCAATGGGGTAGGGCCAAAACTGGCGCTGGCCTTGATGTCGAGTCTTGAAGTTGATGAACTGGTGCGTTGCGTGCAATCCCAGGACACGTCGGCCCTGACCAGGGTGCCGGGCGTGGGCAAGAAAACCGCCGAGCGTTTGCTGGTGGAGCTCAAGGATCGCTTTAAAGCGTGGGAGACCGTGCCGGCGATGTTTGCCCTGGTGCCAAACCAGCCGGGCGGGCCGGATGCGCCGGTAGCGGTCGCCACTGCCGAAAACGACGCAGTCAGCGCGCTGATTTCTCTGGGCTACAAGCCACAGGAAGCCAGCAAGGCGATTTCCGCGATCAAAGAGAAAGGCTTGAGCAGTGAAGACCTGATTCGCCGTGCCCTGAAGGGAATGATTTAAGTGATTGAAGCTGACCGTCTGATTGCCGCCACGCCGGCCCCCCGTGACCGTGAAGAGGTGCAGGACCGGGCGATTCGTCCTGTCAGCCTGGCTGAATACATTGGTCAGCCGACCGTTCGCGAGCAAATGGAGCTGTTTATCCAGGCGGCGCGCGGACGCAACGAGTCGCTGGATCACACGCTGATTTTCGGCCCGCCAGGCCTGGGTAAGACCACGCTGGCCAACATCATCGCGCAGGAAATGGGCGTTTCGATCAAGAGCACCTCCGGCCCGGTGCTTGAGCGGCCCGGTGATCTGGCAGCATTGCTGACCAACCTCGAGCCGCACGATGTGCTGTTTATTGATGAAATCCATCGTCTGTCGCCGATCGTCGAAGAAGTGCTGTACCCGGCAATGGAAGATTTTCAGCTCGACATCATGATCGGTGAAGGGCCTGCAGCGCGCTCCATCAAGCTGGATCTGCCGCCGTTCACTCTGGTTGGTGCAACCACCCGTGCCGGCATGCTGACCAACCCGTTGCGCGATCGCTTCGGCATCGTTCAGCGGCTGGAGTTTTACAGCACGGCCGACCTCGCAACCATTGTCAGTCGCTCGGCTACCATCCTCGGATTGCCACTGGACCCGGAAGGCGCCTTTGAAATCGCCCGACGCGCCCGTGGAACTCCGCGCATCGCCAACCGTCTGTTGCGACGGGTGCGCGATTTTGCCGAGGTCCGGGCCAAGGGGCACATTACCAAGCCGATTGCCGACCTGGCCCTGAATCTTCTGGATGTCGACGAACGTGGTTTCGATCATCAGGATCGACGCCTGCTGTTGACCATGATCGAGAAGTTCGATGGCGGGCCGGTCGGGGTGGACAGTCTCGCCGCGGCGATCAGCGAAGAACGCCACACCATTGAAGACGTGCTGGAGCCCTATCTGATCCAGCAGGGTTACATCATGCGCACACCGCGGGGGCGGGTGGTTACGCGACATGCCTATTTGCATTTCGGCTTAAACATTCCGTCACGATTGGGCGAGATGCCCGTGGTAGACGAATTCCTCGATGCAGTGGACGATTAATTAACTTTTGCGTGATGAATTTTCGGGCATTGTACTGTCCCAGGACCGTACTTTCGCGAGAAAGCCGCAGAACAATGAAAAACAGTTGCCTCGCCGGATTGGCAACCTGAGGAGTAAGCACTAGAGTATGCGCGCGCAAAACGGGCTTGAGCCGTTCGCACATCGTTGTCGCGTTTATTACGAAGACACCGACGCGGGCGGCATCGTGTATTACGTCAATTACCTCAAGTTTATGGAACGGGCTCGCACCGAGCGGCTCCGGGCGTTGGGCTTTGCCCAATCCCAGCTGGCAGGGGAGGACCTGTTGTTTGTCGTGCATTCCAGCGAAGCGCGTTACCACGCGCCGGCGCGACTGGACGACGAGCTTCTGGTAAGTGCAGAAGTAATCGAATTGAACCGTGTCAGCCTGCGTTTCAAGCAGCAGGTCAGACGGGCTACAGATGATGCGCTGCTCTGTGAAGGGCAGTTTTTGGTGGCCTGTGTGCGCACTGAAAGTTTAAAGCCCCGGGCCATTCCCGAAGCTCTACGTGCGGCCTTTGCCGACGTGAGCGGCGCGGGTACACACTCAAAGCAGGAGATAAAGCGTGGAAGCTAACGTCGTCGACCATTCCTCCATGTGGAGCCTGGTCAGCAATGCCAGTATCGTGGTGCAACTGGTAATGCTGATCCTGGTAGCCGCATCGGTGACCTCATGGATCATGATCTTTCAGCGCAGCAACTTGCTGCGCGCCGGTCGACGTGCCCTGGAGAGCTTTGAAGAGCGCTTCTGGTCGGGTATCGACCTGTCCAAACTGTACCGTCAGGCCGGCAGCAATCCTGATCCGGACTCGGGCGTAGAGCAAATCTTCCGCGCCGGCTTCAAAGAGTTCTCCCGTCTGCGTCAGCAGCCAGGCGTTGATCCGGAAGCGGTCATGGAAGGTGTGGCCCGTGCCATGCGCGTCGCCATTTCCCGCGAAGAAGAAAAGCTCGAACAAAGCCTGCCGTTCCTCGCCACCGTGGGTTCCGTCAGCCCGTACATCGGCCTGTTCGGCACCGTCTGGGGCATCATGAACTCCTTCCGTGGCCTGGCCACTGCCCAGCAAGCGACCCTGGCCACCGTGGCTCCGGGTATCGCCGAGGCACTGATTGCTACGGCAATCGGCCTGTTTGCCGCCATTCCGGCCGTTATCGCTTACAACCGTTTTGCTGCACGCAGCGAAACCTTGCTGGGCCGTTACTACACCTTCGCCGATGAATTCCAGGCGATCCTGCACCGCAAAGTGCACACCAGCGAAGAATAAGCAGGTAATTTCCAATGGCTTTAATCGCTCGAGCTCGCAAAAAGCGCAAGCCGGTTGCCGAGATGAACGTAGTGCCTTACATCGACGTGATGTTGGTACTGCTGGTCATCTTCATGGTGACCGCGCCGATGCTCAATCAGGGCGTGAAAGTTGATCTGCCCAAGGTTTCCAGCGAAGCCTTGCCGCAGGACAACAACACCCAGGTCCTGACCATTTCGATCAAGGCTGACAAGACCTATTACTGGAACCTTGGCAGCGAAGTCGACACCGAAAAGCAGCAGGACAAGGCTATGACCTTGCCGCAGATGACTGACGCGGTGACCAAAATCATTCGCGCCGGCACCGAAGGCGGCAAGCGCACTCAGGTCTTCATTCGTGGCGACAAGACTGTCGACTACGGCGCCGTCATGGGTGCCATGGGCGGATTGCAGAAAGCCGGGGTCGGTAATGTTGGCTTGATTACCGAGGCGCCCTGATGCAGCAAATGCGAGAGCCGTCCGCCTCGGAAAGCTACTTCTGGCCTAGTGTCTGGGCGATCTTCCTGCACGTGTTGGTGTTCGGCATGCTGTTCGTCAGTTTCGCCTTCACACCGGAACTGCCGCCGGCCAAGCCGATTGTCCAGGCAACCCTGTATCAACTGAAATCGAAAAGTCAGGCGACCACCCAGACCAATCAGAAGATTGCGGGTGAGGCGAAGAAATCCGCCGCGCGCCAGACTGAAGTCGAACAGATGGAACAGAAAAAGATCGAGCAGGAAGCGATCAAGGCCGCGGAACAAAAGAAGGAAGATGCGGCTCAAAAAGCCGAAGAATCCAAGAAGGCCGACGAGACCAAGAAAGCGGAAGAGGCTAAAAAGGCTGACGAAGCCAAGAAAGCCGATGAAGCCAAGAAGACCGCCGAAGCCAAAAAGGTCGAAGAGAAACAGCTGGCTGATATAGCCAAGAAAAAATCTGAAGAAGAAGCCAAAAAGGCTGCTGAAGAAGAGGCCAAGAAAGCGGCGGCGGAAGAGGCGAAGAAAAAGATCGTCGAAGACGCCAAGAAGAAAGCCGCAGAAGACGCCAAGAAGAAATCCGACGCTGAAGAGGCGAAAAAGAAAGTCGCCGAAGACGCGAAGAAGAAAGCTGCTGCCGATGCTGCGAAGAAAAAATCGCAGGAAGCGGCACGCAAATCCGCCGAAGAGAAAAAGGCTCAGGCCTTGGCTGATCTGCTTTCCGACACGCCACAGCGTCAACAGGCCCTGGCAGATGAGCAGGGTGACGAAGTCGCCGGCAGTTTCGATGATTTGATTCGTGCCCGTGCAGCGGAAGGCTGGGCTCGTCCTCCTTCGGCGCGCAAAGGCATGACGGTCGTGTTGCAAATCGGCATGTTGCCGGACGGTACGGTGACTTCGGTCAGCGTGGCCAAGTCCAGTGGCGACGGACCGTTTGACGCTTCAGCAGTTGCGGCGGTCAAGAATATTGGACGTTTGACAGAAATGCAGGGAATGAAGCCGAGTGACTTCGCTCCGTATCGTTCATTCAAGATGACATTCACACCTGAGGATCTAGCCTTGTGAGAAACCTTCTTCGAGGAATGCTTGTCGTTATCTGCTGCCTGGCAGGTATGGCGACAGCCGATGAAAAAAACATTTTGGTCACCAGCGGCAGTGACCGCGCTGCGCCGATCGCTATCGTACCGTTTGGCAACCAGGGCGGCAGCGTGCTGCCGGACGACATGGCCGAGATCATCGGCAATGACCTGCGCAACTCGGGTTACTACGCACCGATTCCAAAACAGAACATGATCAGCCAGCCAAGCCAGGCCAGCGAAATCATCTTCCGCGACTTCAAGGCGCTGGGTGCCCAGTACGTCATGGTTGGCAGCATTGCTCCCGCGGGCGGTCGCCTGCAGGTTCAATACGCTTTGTTCAACGTAGCTACCGAGCAGCAAGTGCTGACCGGCAGCGTGTCGGGCAGTGTTGACCAGTTGCGTGACATGTCGCACTACATCTCCGACCAGTCGTTCGAAAAACTCACCGGTATCAAAGGTGCGTTCTCGACGCGTCTGCTGTATGTAACGGCTGAGCGTTTCTCCGAGAAGAACACGCGTTACACGCTGCAACGTTCGGACTACGACGGTGCGCGCGCCGTGACTCTGCTGCAATCGCGCGAGCCGATCCTGTCGCCGCGGTTTGCACCGGATGGCAAGCGCATCGCCTACGTGTCGTTTGAACAGAAGCGTCCGCGCATCTTCATGCAGAACATCGACACCGGTCGCCGTGAGCAGATCACCAACTTCGAAGGCCTGAACGGCGCACCAGCCTGGTCGCCGGATGGCAATCGCCTGGCGTTCGTGCTGTCGAAAGACGGTAACCCGGACATTTATGTGATGAACCTGGGTTCGCGTCAGATCACTCGCGTCACTAACGGTCCCGGCATCAACACCGAACCGTTCTGGGGCAAGGATGGTTCGACCATCTATTTCACTTCCGACCGTGGCGGCAAACCGCAAATCTACAAAACCAGTGCAAGTGGTGGTGGTGCGGAGCGCGTGACCTTTATCGGTAACTACAACGCAAATCCAAAGCTTTCGGCCGATGAAAAGACCCTCGTGATGATCCATCGTCAGGATGGCTTCACTAATTTCAAGGTCGCGGCCCAGGATTTGCAGCGCGGAAGTGTAAAAATTCTAACTGATAGCACTCTGGACGAGTCGCCTACTGTTGCGCCCAACGGCACCATGGTAATCTACGCCACCCGCCAGCAGGGCCGGGGAGTCTTGATGCTCGTGTCCATTAATGGACGCGTAAGGCTCCCGCTTCCTACCGCACAAGGCGAAGTCAGAGAACCTTCCTGGTCCCCTTACCTGAACTGACGCGGCGCTTTACCGTTTTACTTGACACACATTGGGGTTCATTAGGAGTTTTACGATGGAAATGCTGAAGTTTGGTAAGTTTGCTGCTCTGGCTCTGGCTTTGTCCGTAGCCGTTGGTTGCTCGTCTAAAGGCGGCGACAATGCCGGTGAAGGCGCAGCTGTTGATCCAAACGCTGGTTACGGCGCAAATACCGGTGCCGTTGACGGTTCCCTGAGCGAAGAAGCTGCTCTGCGCGCAATCACTACCTTCTACTTCGAATACGACAGTTCGGACCTGAAGCCAGAAGCCATGCGCGCTCTGGACGTTCACGCCAAAGACCTGAAAGCAAACGGCGCTCGCGTTGTTCTGGAAGGCAACACCGACGAACGTGGTACTCGTGAGTACAACATGGCACTGGGCGAGCGTCGTGCGAAAGCCGTTCAGCGCTACCTGGTACTGCAAGGTGTTTCCCCAGCTCAGCTGGAACTGGTTTCCTACGGCGAAGAGCGTCCAGTTGCTACCGGCAACGACGAGCAGTCCTGGGCTCAAAACCGTCGCGTCGAACTGCGTAAGTAATTCGCCATGCGAACGTGCCGTCGTGCTGTAACTGTTTTGGCCCTCAGCCTCGCACCGCTTGCGGTGTGGGCTGCGGTTCCTGTGGTCGACAACAATACCGGCTATAACAATAGCGGGAGTAGTTATCCGCCTGCGGGTTACGGTACGAACGGCGCCTATGCCGGGGGAGGGGTTTCGGCCCCTGTCTCGGCACAGGGCGAGCTGTTCAACCAACTGCAATCGATGCAGGAGCAGATCTCGCGCCAACAAGGCATCATCGAAGTTCTGCAAAACGATGTAGCGCGCATGAAGCAGGAAAGCCTGGAGCGATACCAGGATCTTGATCGGCGCATAGGATCCGGCGTAGCACCAGCCGCGACTCCTGAGAATTCTTCACCCGGTGGTGATCCAAGTGCCGCCACCGGTGCAGCAGCAGGCGCAGGAGCGGCTGCCGCTCAAGGGCCCGCAGCGGGTAGCGAACCGGCCGATCCGGCGAAGGAAAAACTGTATTACGATGCAGCCTTCGACTTGATCAAAGCCAAGGATTTCGACAAGGCCAGTCAGGCCTTCGCCGCTTTCCTGCGCAAGTACCCGAACAGTCAGTACTCGGGTAATGCCCAGTACTGGTTGGGCGAAGTCAATCTGGCGAAAGGCGATCTGCAAGGTGCAGGTCAGGCGTTTGCCAAGGTTTCGCAGCTGTATCCCAAGCACAACAAAGTACCTGACTCGCTGTACAAGCTGGCTGATGTAGAGCGCCGCCTTGGCCATGCAGACAAGGTGAAAGGCATTCTGCAGCAAGTGGTGTCGCAATATCCGGGCACTTCCGCTGCTCAGCTCGCCCAGCGCGATCTGCAGCGTATGTAAGGATGCTTGACTGATTTCGAAGAAACCCGCGCTTGTCGCGGGTTTTTTCGTTAGAATTCACGCCCTTTTTCTGAACCACGCTTCCTGAAGCCTGCGCGTTGGCGGGGTTTCTCGAAGTGCCTGACGGAGGCGGACAGCCTGTTTAGCTGTTACGCCCGTGGCGACTATGCAAGACACATTGAGAATTACCGAAGTTTTTTACTCGTTACAGGGTGAAACGCGAACGGCCGGGCTGCCCACTGTTTTTGTGCGCCTGACCGGTTGTCCCCTGCGCTGCCAGTACTGTGACAGCGCCTATGCATTCAGTGGCGGTACCGTGCGCTCGCTCGACGACATCCTTGGGCAAGTGGCAGGTTTTCGTCCGCGCTACGTTTGCGTCACGGGCGGCGAGCCATTGGCTCAGCCCAACGCCATTCCATTACTCAAGCAGTTGTGCGACGCCGGTTACGAAGTGTCACTGGAAACCAGTGGTGCACTCGATATCTCGGCGGTAGATTCCCGGGTCAGTCGCGTTGTCGATCTGAAATCGCCGGGCTCGAAAGAAGCTCACCGCAATCGCTACGAGAACATCGAACTGCTGACGCCGAACGATCAGGTTAAGTTTGTCATCTGCTCGCGGGAAGACTACGACTGGGCCGTTTCCAAGCTGATTCAGTACGGCCTGGACCGACGTGCCGGCGAAGTCCTGTTCTCGCCAAGTCACCATGACTTGAATGCGCGCGAACTGGCGGATTGGGTCGTGGCCGACAACTTGCCAGTGCGTCTGCAATTGCAGCTGCATAAATATCTTTGGAATGATGAGCCGGGGCGCTGATATGACTGAACAACTGAACACTGCCGAAAAACGTGCGGTAATCCTGCTGTCCGGTGGCCTTGACTCAGCTACCGTGGTGGCCATGGCCCGCGCCGAAGGCTACAGCTGCTACACCATGAGCTTCGATTACGGGCAACGCTCTCATGCCGAATTGCACGCCGCCGCGCGTGTCGCCCGCGACCTCGGTGTGGTCGAGCACAAGGTGATCGGCCTCAACCTGGACGGTATGGGCGGCTCGGCACTGACGGATAACAGTATCGACATTCCAGAGGAGCTGGGAGAGGGTATCCCGGTCACTTATGTGCCAGCGCGCAACACGGTATTCCTGTCTCTGGCGTTGGGCTGGGCAGAAGTGCTCGGCGCGCGCGACATCTTTATTGGTGTCAATGCCGTTGACTATTCCGGCTACCCGGATTGCCGACCTGAGTTTATCGAGTCTTTCGAGCGCATGGCCAACCTGGCAACCAAGGCTGGCGTAGAAGGCAACGGCTTCCGCATTCAGGCACCACTGCAGAACCTGAGCAAAGCGCAGATCGTCCAGGCGGGCGTGAAGCTGGGCGTCGACTATGGCCTCACAGTTTCCTGCTACCAGGCTGACGATGATGGCCGTGCATGCGCTAAATGCGACAGCTGCAGGCTGCGCGCAGAAGGCTTTGCGGCGGCCGGCGTCAGCGATCCAACCCCTTATTTTTGATTTATTTCAAATTAAGTGTTGAATAGTCCTTAGAAATCAGTATTATACGCGCCACCACACAGCGGGTCGTTAGCTCAGTTGGTAGAGCAGTTGGCTTTTAACCAATTGGTCGTAGGTTCGAATCCCACACGACCCACCATTTTTGTAGCAGTTTTAAAAGTCTGGAAGGCCCACGCAAGTGAGGATTTCCGGATTTTTTTTTGCCCGCGATTTGAGTTCGAACTGATCCAGAGCTGTACTGCGTGACACAGGTCAGATTCATCTTTTGCATCCTCGGGATATTCTGTAGCCTTGCGCAGCCTCACCGTTGTCCGTGCCTGATGATACTCACTCTCCCGGCGGTACCCCTGAAGGGTCCGGAGCCGGGTGTATACTCGACTTTCGCGCGAATGCGCCTGCAGGTCTTGCGAACATGACGCAGATTTCCGAACGCCTTCTGGTTCAAGCCCACCTCGACGCCAAGCAGCCCAAGCCGCTGACGGCTGAGGAAGAGGCTCATTATCGTGCCGCCATTGCTGCCGAGCTCAAGGCTCAGGACGCGGTGCTGGTTGCCCACTTCTATTGTGATCCGGTTATTCAGGCCCTGGCCGAAGAAACCGGTGGCTGTGTCTCAGATTCGCTGGAGATGGCCCGCTTCGGCAATGCTCACCCGGCCAAGACTGTTGTGGTCGCTGGCGTGAAATTCATGGGCGAGACGGCCAAAATCCTCAATCCCGAAAAACGTGTATTGATGCCGACCCTGGAAGCGACCTGTTCGCTGGACCTGGGTTGCCCGGTGGACGAGTTCTCGGCATTTTGCGATCAGCACCCGGAACGTACCGTGGTGGTTTACGCCAACACCTCGGCAGCGGTCAAAGCCCGGGCGGATTGGGTAGTGACGTCGAGCTGCGCGCTGGAAATCGTCGAAAGCCTGATGGACAACGGCGAAACGATTATCTGGGGTCCGGACAAGCATCTGGGTACCTACATCCAGCGCAAGACCGGCGCGGACATGCTTCTGTGGGACGGTGCATGCATCGTTCACGAAGAGTTCAAATCCAAGCAGCTCGAAGACATGAAGGCGTTGTACCCGGACGCCGCGATCCTGGTGCACCCGGAGTCACCGACCGCGGTCATCGACCTGGCGGACGCTGTGGGTTCCACCAGTCAATTGATTGCTGCTGCACAGAGCCTGCCGAACAAGACGCTGATCGTGGCCACCGATCGCGGCATTTTCTACAAGATGCAGCAGCTGTGCCCGGACAAAGTATTCATCGAAGCGCCCACGGCAGGTAACGGCGCAGCGTGCCGCAGTTGCGCACATTGCCCGTGGATGGCGATGAATACACTTGAGCGTACGCTGAAGAGCTTGAAGGAGGGGTCGAACGAGATCTTCGTGGATCCGGCATTGATTCCGCAGGCGATTCGACCGTTGAAACGAATGCTGGAATTTACCCAGGCTGCGCGGATGAAATTGGCCGGTAACGCCTGAGGTTTGTCAGTCAAGTCGCAAAACTGTGGGAGCGAGCCTGCTCGCGAAGAGGGAGTGTCAGTCGACATTGATGTTTGCTGATATGCCGTTTTCGCGAGCAGGCTCGCTCCCGCATTGATTTTTGCTCTTTGCAATCACTTGATCTTCTTCGGAATACGAACGAGCTGCGTGTTGGAATACATGTCATGCCAGCTGCGCTTCTGTTGGTCGAAGGCCGACCAGAAGAACCCGAGCCCGACACACAGCAGCGAAGCGATTGACACCACAAATCGCAACAGCGCCTGCCACAGACTGATCGATGAGCCGTCCGCATTCTGCACGCGAATCGACCACACTTGCATGCCCAGGGTCTGACCTGACCAGGTCCAGAACTTGGCAAAGAATCCGAACAACACAAACAACAACACCGTAGACAGCAACGGGTCGCCGTCCAGCGCACCCGCGTCGGTCAGCGCGCGCATTCTCTCTTCGCCGATGATCGCCATCTGAATCATCTTGTACACGCCGCCGGTGACGATCAGCAGGGCAGTGCACAAGAGGAAATCGTAAAACATCGCTGCCAGACGACGACCCAGGGTCGCGGCGGGAAATTCCCCCTGGGGTTGCAGCAGATGTTTCGACATGGCACGGCTCTCGTTCAAAGGGGAACGCCATTTTACGGATTTACGCGCATAAAAAAGCCCCTGATGTCAGCATCAGGGGCTTTTTCGTTACAGAAGATTAAGCTTCTGCCTGAACCTCATCAGCCTGCATGCCTTTCTGGCCCTGCACTGCAACGAAGGTCACTTTCTGACCTTCTTTGAGGCTTTTGAAGCCGTTGCCCTGAATCGCGCGGAAATGCACGAACAGATCCGGCCCGCTTTCTGGAGTGATAAAACCAAAACCTTTCTCGTCGTTAAACCACTTGACGGTACCGCTCTGACGTTGGGACATTTCTTATTTCCTTTGACGCTAAATTAATGACAGTCTCCTTCTTGTGAAAGAGTACTGGGGCTGGTTGCAGGAGAGTAAGAATACGTCGAACGGGATGTAGCTAACTTGTAGGCTACTGCCCAGGTCACGATTTCAAGCGACCCATGCAAACACAGTGAACAAACTCTACGCCAACTACAGGAGAAAAAACAAGCCCCGTCAGAGGCCCGGCTTTGCTCGCGTTGCTGGCACTAGTCGATTCACTAGTGCTGCTTATACGTTCCTGCCGTTCAAATGTTTTCGATCGTTATAAGCGAAGTTCAAAATTGAAACTAAAAGCAAAGGTCGTGCACTGTTTTATGGCAGTTGCGTTACACAGTAGTGCACTGTAACGCAACTGCGTTACTTATTGAAACAGTCAATCAGCCACGATAGTAGCGTTGTGGAACAAATGGCATTTTGCTTACGAGCAGAGGTACCTTTTTCCCTCGGACGATGGCCCAGACCGGCGTGTCGAGCGAGGTGTGGGCAGTGTCCACGTAGCCCATGGCCAACGGCGCGCTCAGCGTCGGACCGAAGCCGCCGCTGCACACAGCACCGATAACGTCGCCTGCTTCATTGACGATTTCTGCACCCTCACGCACGGGCGTGCGTTCCTGAGGCAGCAGGCCGACACGTTTGCGGTTGACCCCGGCTTGCTGTTGCACGAACACGCTTTCGGCACCCGGGAATCCACCTGCCCGCACACCATCGGCGCGACGTGGCTTGGAGATCGCCCACAGCAGGCTCGCCTCAATCGGAGTGGTGTCGGTGTTCATGTCGTGACCGTAAAGGCAGAGGCCGGCTTCCAGGCGCAGAGAGTCACGGGCGCCGAGGCCGATGGCGGCGACTTCGGGTTCCGCGAGCAGTGCGCGGGCCAGGGCTTCGGCATTGGCGGCAGGGACAGAGATTTCGAAACCGTCTTCGCCGGTGTAGCCCGAACGGCTGACGAAACAGTCCACGCCCAGCAGTTTCACGCGGGTGAACTGCATAAAGGTCATCTTCGTCACTTCCGGCGCCAGACGGGCGAGGACGGTGACGGCGACCGGGCCTTGCAAGGCCAACAACGCCCGCTCCTCAAACAGCGGCTCGATGGTGCAGTGTTCGCCGATGTGTCGTTGCAGGTGCGCCAGGTCCTGATCCTTGCACGCCGCGTTAACCACCAGAAACAACTCATCGTCACCCAGGTTGGCGACCATCAGGTCGTCGAGAATGCCGCCGTTTTCGTTGGTGAACATCGCGTAACGCTGCATGCCCACGGGCAGATCAATAATGTCCACCGGCACCAGGCTTTCCAAGGCTTTGGCGGCATTGGTACCGGTCAGGCGGATCTGGCCCATGTGCGATACATCGAACAACCCGGCTTGATCACGGGTGTGCTGGTGTTCCTTCATCACGCCCAGCGGGTACTGCACGGGCATGTCATAGCCGGCAAAAGGCACCATGCGGGCGCCGAGTTCGATGTGCAGTGCGTGCAACGGGGTTTTCAACAAGTGTTCGGTGGACATATCCAGCTCCTGAAAAAGTGTGCAGATGCAGTGAGCGCGCATCAGCACTCGATAATGTTGACCGCCAAACCGCCACGGGCGGTTTCCTTGTATTTGCTTTTCATGTCGGCGCCGGTCTGGCGCATGGTGCGGATGACCTTGTCGAGCGAGACGAAGTGCTGACCGTCGCCGCGCAGGGCCATGCGCACGGCATTGATCGCCTTGACCGAGCCCATGGCGTTGCGTTCGATGCAGGGCACTTGAACCAGTCCGCCAATCGGGTCGCAGGTCAGGCCGAGGTTGTGTTCCATGCCGATTTCCGCAGCGTTTTCCACTTGCTGCACGCTGCCGCCGAGCACTTCACACAACGCACCGGCCGCCATCGAGCAGGCGACGCCGACCTCGCCCTGGCAACCGACTTCGGCGCCGGAAATCGAGGCGTTTTCCTTGTAAAGAATGCCGATGGCTGCGGCGGTCAGCAGAAACCGCACAACGCCGTCCTCATTCGCGCCGGGGATGAAGCGCATGTAGTAATGCAGTACCGCCGGAATGATCCCGGCCGCACCGTTGGTGGGTGCAGTGACCACGCGTCCGCCGTTGGCGTTTTCTTCGTTGACCGCCAGCGCGTAGAGGTTGACCCAGTCCAGCACGGAGAGTGGATCGCGCAGTGCCGATTCCGGGTTCTTGCACAGTTGGGCATGCAGCGCAGCGGCGCGGCGTTTTACCTTGAGACCGCCCGGCAGGATGCCTTCGTTACGACATCCAGCCGTGACGCAGTCCTGCATGACCTGCCAGATTTTCAACAGGCCGGCGCGGGTTTCTGCCTCCGGACGCCAGGCACTTTCGTTGGTCAGCATCACCTGGCTGATCGACAGCCCGTAGGTGGCGCAATGAACGAGAAGGTCTTTGGCACTTTTGAAAGGGAAGGTCAGCGGCGTAGCGTCTTCAACGATGCGATCAGCCCCGGCCGCGTCTTCATCGACCACAAAGCCGCCGCCCACCGAGTAATATTCGCGGCTGCGAATCTGTAATCCGGCCGCATCGAATGCGCGAAAAATCATGCCGTTGGGGTGATAGGCCAACGGTTTGCGAATCATCGCCAGGTGTTCTTTCTCATTGAACGCAATGCTGTGTTCGCCGAGCAGGTTCAGACGGCCGTTGCCGCGAATGTCCTTAAGACGTGCGGCGACCGTTTCCGTATCCACGGTGTCCGGGTGTTCGCCTTCCAGGCCGAGCAACACAGCCTTGTCACTGCCGTGGCCTTTGCCGGTAGCGCCGAGTGAGCCGTAAAGCTCGACTTTGACGCTGGCGGTGGCGGCCAGAAGACTCTCCCGGCGCAAGCCTTCGACAAAACGCGCAGCAGCGCGCATCGGGCCGACGGTGTGGGAACTGGAGGGGCCGATGCCAATTTTGAACAGGTCGAACACGCTTAACGCCATGGTTGTTCTCCGGTTTCTTGTTATAGATGCAGCGCAAAACCGTAGGAGCAAGCTTGCTCGCGATAGCCATGACGCGGTCCATCTGGCGAACCGCGTCATCGTTGATCGCGAGCAAGCTTGCTCCTACAAGGGGCCGGCGGTGCGGCCCCCTCAGGTTTAAGCGTAGCTTTCGATCGACGGGCAGGCGCACACCAGGTTGCGATCGCCAAACACGTTGTCGACGCGACCGACCGGTGGCCAGTATTTGCCTTCGATCAGCGATGCGACCGGATAAACCGCTTGCTCACGGCTATACGGATGCGTCCATTCGCCAACGATCTCCGCAGCCGTGTGCGGAGCGTTTTTCAGCGGGTTGTCCTGCTTGTCCAGGGTGCCGTTTTCCACTGCGCGAATTTCGTCGCGGATGCGAATCATCGCGTCGCAGAAGCGGTCCAGTTCTTCTTTGGATTCGCTTTCGGTCGGCTCGATCATCAGCGTGCCAGCGACCGGGAACGACATGGTCGGGGCGTGGAAACCGAAGTCGATGAGACGCTTGGCCACGTCATCGACGCTGATGCCGCTGCTGTCTTTCAACGGACGCAGATCAAGGATGCACTCGTGCGCGACCAGCCCGTTGCTGCCGGTGTAGAGCACCGGGTAGTGCTCTTCAAGACGACGGGAAATGTAGTTGGCGTTGAGAATCGCCAGTTGCGAAGCACGTTTGAGGCCCGCGCCGCCCATCATCCGAATGTACATCCAGGTGATCGGTAGAATGCTCGCGCTGCCGAACGGCGCCGCACACACCGCGCCTTCCTTGCGGTCCATGTGGGCGTGGCCCGGCAGGAATGGCGTCAGGTGCGATTTCACCCCAATCGGACCAACGCCCGGGCCGCCACCGCCGTGGGGGATGCAGAAGGTTTTGTGCAGGTTCAGGTGCGAAACGTCGCCGCCGAACTTGCCCGGCGCGCAGAGGCCGACCATCGCGTTCATGTTGGCGCCGTCGATGTACACCTGGCCGCCGTTGTCGTGAATGATTCCGCAGATTTCGCGGATGCCTTCCTCGAACACGCCGTGGGTCGACGGGTAGGTGATCATCAGCGCAGCGAGGTGTTCGCGGTGCTCGATGGCCTTGGCGCGCAGGTCTTCGATGTCGACGTTGCCACGGGCATCGCACGCGGTCACGACCACGCGCATGCCGGCCATGTTGGCGGTGGCCGGGTTGGTGCCGTGGGCCGATGACGGAATCAGGCAGATGTCGCGACGGTCATCGCCACGGCTCTGGTGGTAGGCACGAATCGCCAGCAGACCAGCGTATTCACCCTGGGAACCGGCGTTCGGTTGCAACGAGATCGAATCGTAACCGGTGGCGGCACACAGCATCGCTTCCAGTTCGTCGGTCAGTTGCTGGTAACCGGCACTTTGCTTGGCCGGAGCGAACGGGTGCAGCGCGCCGAATTCGGCCCAGGTGACCGGGATCATTTCGCTGGCGGCGTTGAGTTTCATGGTGCAGGAGCCCAGCGGGATCATGGTGCGATCCAGCGCCAGGTCCTTGTCGGCGAGTTTGCGCAGGTAGCGCATCAGCTCGGTTTCCGAGTGATAACGATTGAACACCGGATGGCTGAGGATCGGCGACTGGCGAACCAGAGTGGCCGGGATTGCGCTGACCACCGAAGCGGCGATGGCGGCGAAGTCCGGCAGGGTTTTGCCTTCGGCGAACAGGCTCCACAGGGTTTCGACGTCAGCTTGCGAAGTGGTTTCGTCGAGGGACAGGCCCAGACGCTCACCGTCAACGACGCGCAAGTTGAGCTGTTGCGCGCGCGCCTTGTCATGCAATTGCGCTGTGTTCGCGCCGGTGTTCAGCGTCAGGGTGTCGAAGAAGCTTTCCTGCTCGACGTTCAGACCCAGTGCGCGCAGGCCTTTGGCCAGAATGGCGGTCAGGTGATGAATGCGCTTGGCAATCTGCGTCAGGCCTTTCGGGCCGTGATAAACGGCGTACATGCTGGCGATGTTGGCCAGCAGAACCTGAGCGGTGCAGATGTTGCTGGTGGCTTTCTCGCGGCGGATATGTTGCTCGCGGGTCTGCATTGCCAGGCGCAGTGCCGGTTTGCCGAAACGGTCCACGGAAACACCGACCAGACGGCCGGGCATGTCGCGCTTGAACGCATCCTTGGTGGAGAAGTACGCCGCGTGCGGACCACCGAAGCCCAGCGGCACGCCGAAACGTTGCGCGCTACCGATGGCTACATCGGCGCCGAACTCGCCCGGCGGGGTCAGCACGGTCAGGGCCAGCAGGTCGGCGGCGACCGCGACCAGTGCGTTGGCAACGTGGAAGCGTTCGGTCAGTTCGCGATAATCGAAGACGTCACCGTTGCTCGCCGGGTACTGCAGAAGAGCGCCGAAGAACGGGGTTACGTCGGTCAGTTCGAGCTCGTCGCCGACCACCACGTCGATGCCCAGAGGCTCGGCACGGGTGCGCAATACATCCAGTGTTTGCGGGTGGCAATGCACCGAAGCGAAAAACGCATGGCTGCCTTTGTTCTTGCTCAGGCGTTTGCAGAAGGTCATGGCCTCAGCAGCGGCGGTGGCTTCGTCGAGCAGCGAGGCATTAGCGATCGGCAGGCCGGTGAGGTCGCTGATCAGGGTCTGGAAGTTCAACAGCGCTTCCAGACGACCTTGCGAAATTTCTGGCTGGTAAGGCGTGTAAGCGGTGTACCAGGCCGGGTTTTCCAGCAGGTTGCGCAGGATCGGCGACGGCGTGTGAGTGCCATAGTAACCCTGGCCGATGTAGGTCTTGAACAATTGGTTTTTGCCAGCGATGCCTTTGATCATCGCCAGTGCATCGGCTTCGCTCAGTCCGTCGTCCATGCCCAGCACGCTGGTGCCTTTGATGCTCTCCGGAATGACGCTGGCGCTCAGGGCTTCCAGGGAGTCGAAACCGAGGCTGTTGAGCATGGCTTGCTCATCGCCTGCGCGCGGGCCGATGTGGCGCGCGATGAACTCGTTGGCGGTGCTTATGTTTGCAGCTGGATTTACTTGAGTCATGTCGGCGCTCCTCAGGCTTCGGCGTTGGCTTTGATCAGACGGTCGTACGCGTCTTGATCGAGCAGTTTGGCGACGGCTGACGCGTCGGATGGCTGAAAGCGGAAGAACCAGCCTTCGCCCAGCGGGTCTTCGTTGACCAGTTCCGGACTGCTGTCGAGTGCCGGGTTCACTTCCAGCACTTCACCGTCGAGTGGCATGTAGACGCCGCTGGCTGCTTTGACCGATTCCACGGTAGAGGCTTCAGCGCCTTTGGCGTAGGACTGTAGCTCCGGCAGTTGTACGAAAACCACGTCGCCCAAGGCGTTCTGCGCGAAAGCGGTGATGCCGACGGTGACCGTGCCATCAGCTTCTGTGCGCAGCCATTCGTGATCTTCAGTAAAACGCAACTCGCTCATGGAAACTCCTAAGGGGCCAGACTCGTCTGGTGGACTCGATGAATGCTCGGGCTTAGCCCGGATTTATGCCGGGATAGCTAGCAAGATCACTGCCAATGTATATTTATTCTTTTATTTCAATGAGTTGGAGTTATACAGAGAGACCCGACCACGAACGCCTGTAGCGAAATCGATACAGGCTGGAAGCGGTAAAAAAGCTTATGAGGATCAAAGCCTTGCGCAGACGTCATCCGGCAGGTCTGTAGCGATATCGTTCCGCTGTAGCGCTTTCAGTACGGTGGACGTCGCTTTTGAACAGATTCGAAACCGTTGAATAACCCTTGTAGGAGTGAGCCTGCTCGCGATAGCGGTGGATCAGTCGACATCATTGCTTAATGTCAGACCGCAATCGCGAGCAGGCTCACTCCCACAGGGGATTTGTGTGAGTCAGGGTTTATTGGGAATCCCATACTTGCGCAGCCGATGGGCAATTGCGGTGTGCGAGGTTTGCAGGCGACTGGCCAATTGGCGGGTCGAGGGATAACTGACGTAGAGTTTTTCCAGCAGGTTTTTTTCGAACGCTTCAACCGCCTGTTCCAGGCTGTCGATTTCGCCGTCGTTCTGCCGCGCCACCGAGGTGCCGGCAATGTCGAGATCGCCGATGTCCACCAGGCTGCTATCGCAAATCGCCGCCGCGCGGAAAATCACGTTTTGCAGTTGCCGCACATTGCCCGGCCAACGGTTGTCCAGCAGGGCAGGGTAGGTGCCCGGCGCCAGGCGACAGACCGGCCGCTGGATCTGCGCACAGGCCTGCTGCATGAAGTAGCGCGCGAGCAACAGAATGTCCTGACCGCGCTCGCGCAACGGCGGTACTTCCACGTTAAGAACGTTGAGGCGGTAAAACAGGTCTTCGCGGAAGGTGCCCTCGCTGACCATTTTTTCCAGGTTGCGGTGGGTCGCGCTGAGGATCCGCACGTTGACCTTGACCTCACGATCGCCACCTACCCGTCGGAAGCTGCCGTCGTTGAGAAAGCGCAGCAATTTGGCCTGCAGGTAAGGCGACATCTCGCCGATCTCATCGAGAAACACCGTGCCCTGGTTGGCCAGTTCCATCAGCCCCGGCTTGCCACCGCGTTGCGCCCCGGTGAAAGCGCCAGGGGCATAGCCGAACAGCTCGCTTTCGGCGAGGTTCTCCGGCAATGCCGCGCAGTTCAGCGCGAGGAACGGCGAACTGTGCCGGGCACTGATCGCATGGCAGGCGCGGGCGACCAATTCTTTGCCGGTGCCGGTTTCGCCTTGAATCAACAGCGGCGCATCGAGTGCCGCCACGCGTTGCGCGCGGGCCTTCAGCGTTCGGATCGCCGGGGATTCGCCGAGCAGCGCATCGAACCCTTCTGCATGGTCATGGTGCAGCGCAGAGAGACGTTCGCCGATGCGGTTCGGTTGATACAGCGTGAGCAGGGCGCCGGCGTCGGTGATCGGTGTGGCGTCGAGCAACAGGGTCTGGCCGTTGACGGTGATCTCGCGCAGCGGCAGGCGGAAACCGTTTTCCAGCAGGGCATCGAGCAGCGCCGGGTCGGCGAAAAGGTCAGCGACGCTTTCACCGGCGGGTTCGCGTCCGTACAGAGAAATCAGCGCCGGGTTCGCCAGCAAGACTTTGCCAGCACTGTCCACGGCCAGGACCGGGTCGGTCATCGCGGCCAGCAACGCATCAAGCTGCAAGTGCCGGCGCTGACCGGGAAGGATGTCGACCACAGTCATCGCCTGCACGCCGCGCACGCTGAGCAACGCATCGCGCAATTCTTCGAGCACTTCGGGACTCAGGGTCGGCGCGTCGATGTAGACGTTTGGCGGAACCATTTCCACCGCATCCAGATTGAGATTGCGCCCACCGAGCAAGGCCAGGACTTCCTGGGTAATGCCGACGCGGTCGATGAAGCTGACGTGGATACGCATGGGGCGGTTCGGGTTCTGGAGTGCGGAGGGTGGCAAGTATGCCTTGGGGCGGGTGAATGGTGAAACCTACGAGGATTTTCGTCACAACACAGGTCCCTGTGGGAGCGAGCCCGCTCGCGAAAGCGGTGTCTCAGACATGGAGATATCGACTGATAGAAGGCTTTCGCGAGCAGGCTCGCTCCCACAGGGGGAACGTGGTGAGTTCGGGTTATTCGAAGTTCTCGAGGTCTACCGGGTCGCCGGATTTCATGTCCAGCTTCTGGCGGATGTCTTCAAACATCAAATCGTAATATTTGTGAACCGAGCCGATCTGGCTGTGTGTCTTCGGGATGCCGTACTTCTCGGCAATTTCCGTCACGTTTTTGGCAAAGTTGTAAGCCTCCACCTTGGGCAGAAAGAAGGTCTCCGTCATGTCCTTTCCCTGCATGCTGCCATGCAAGGTGAACTGTATGCCTTTACCTTTATCGGGATCCTGCTCGACCTCATAGTCGAGGTGCACGTTGTAGCTGACATCATCAGGGGTCAGCGCATGACGCTCGATGTGCAAGTGACCGGGCTCGAACGTTGCCATTGACGGCTCTCCTTATAGATAGGTAATGCCAGGTTTCGCCGTGCTGATGCGCGTGCCGGCCGTGCCCTGGACGATTGCTTCGATGTCCGAGAGTGAACCGATCACCGCTGCTTTTCCAGTATGGCGGGCGAATTCGCAGGCGGCCTGGACCTTGGGTCCCATGGAACCGGCAGCGAAGCCGAGTTTTTCCATTTCGTCCGGGTGGGCCTGGGCGATGGCTTTTTGCGTCGGTTTGCCGAAGTCGATATAGGCCGCGTTGACGTCGGTGGCGATCACCAGCAAATCGCTGTCGAGCTGTTCGGCCAGCAGCGCCGAGCACAGATCCTTATCGATTACTGCTTCCACGCCTTGCAATTTTCCTTGAGGACCGTACATCGTCGGAATACCGCCGCCACCCGCGCAAATCACGATACTGCCTTTTTCCAGCAGCCATTTGATCGGACGGATTTCGAAGATGCGTTTCGGTCTCGGACTGGCCACCACCCGGCGGAATTTATCGCCGTCCGGGGCAATCGCCCAGCCTTTCTCGGCGGCGAGTTTCTCCGCTTCGGCCTTGCCGTACACCGGCCCGATCGGTTTGGTCGGGTTCTGGAAAGCCGGGTCGTTGGCGTCGACTTCAACCTGAGTGAGCAGGGTGGCGAACGGCACTTCGAAATCCAGCAGATTGCCGAGTTCCTGTTCGATGATATAGCCGATCATGCCTTCGGTTTCGGCACCGAGTACGTCCAGCGGGTAAGGTGAAACGGAGGTGTAAGCAGCCGCTTGCAGTGACAGCAGCCCGACCTGCGGGCCATTGCCATGGGCGATGACGAGTTCGTTGCCGGCGTGGATGCGGGCGATTTGCTCGGTGGCGACGCGGATATTGGCGCGTTGATTGTCCGCAGTCA
Source organism: Pseudomonas sp. TMB3-21 (assembly GCF_054898145.1). NCBI lineage: Bacteria > Pseudomonadati > Pseudomonadota > Gammaproteobacteria > Pseudomonadales > Pseudomonadaceae > Pseudomonas > Pseudomonas sp. TMB3-21. The sequence continues at coordinate 2,964,723 of NZ_CM142718.1, forward strand.
TGGGTTCACCACGGCGGAGCAGGGCGTTACCGCCCAGGGCGACGACGATACGCATAATGCTGTCCTTCTAAACAGAGATGTTGCGAGCAACTCGATCTCCCTGCTCGAACCCGATCAGTGTGGGAGTGAGCTTGCTCGCGATGACCATTTCACATTCAACGGTGATGTTGACTGTGACTCCGCTATCGCGAGCAGGCTCACTCCCACAGGGGGCTGGTTCCAACCGGGAGAGTCGTGTCGGTCCTCAGATATCCGCCAGCGCCGAGACCAGAATCGCCTTGATGGTGTGCATGCGGTTTTCCGCTTGCTCGAAGGCGATGTTGGCCGGCGATTCGAAGACTTCTTCCGTTACTTCAACGCCATTGGCCAGGTGTGGATAGCGCGCGGCGATGTCCTTGCCGACCTTGGTTTCGCTGTTGTGGAACGCCGGCAGGCAGTGCATGAATTTCACCCGCGGGTTGCCCGATGCTTTCATCATGTCGGCGTTGACCTGGTACGGCAGCAATTGCTCGATGCGTTCATCCCACGCTTCCACCGGCTCGCCCATCGACACCCAGATGTCGGTGTGGATGAAGTCGACATCCTTGACCGCCGCTTTCGGGTCTTCGGTGATGGTGATACGCGCGCCGCTTTCTTCGGCAAAACCTTTGCACTGGTCGATGAAATCCTGGGACGGCCACAGCGCTTTCGGTGCGGCGATGCGCACATCCATGCCCAGTTTGGCGCCGATCATCAGCAATGAATTGCCCATGTTGTAGCGCGCATCGCCCAAGTAGGCGTAGCTGATCTGATGCAGCGGTTTGTCGCTGTGTTCGCGCATGGTCAGGGTGTCGGCGATCATTTGCGTCGGGTGGAATTCAGCAGTCAGGCCGTTGAATACCGGCACGCCGGCAAACTTGGCCAGCTCTTCGACGATCTCCTGCGCAAAGCCACGGTACTCGATCGCATCGAACATCCGCCCGAGCACGCGGGCAGTGTCCTTCATGCTTTCCTTGTGACCGATCTGCGACGACACCGGGTCGATGTAGGTGACGTGAGCGCCTTGGTCGTGGGCCGCCACTTCGAAGGCACAACGGGTGCGGGTCGAAGTCTTCTCGAAGATCAGCGCGATGTTCTTGCCCTTCAGGTGTGGACGCTCGGTACCGGTGTATTTGGCGCGCTTGAGGTCACGGGAAAGGTCCAGCAGGTAATTCAGCTCGCGGGTGGTGTGGTGCATCAGCGAGAGCAGGCTGCGGTTGCGCATGTTAAAAGCCATGATTTGGATCTCCTTGCCCGACACTGTGAAAGCTACTGCAGGCTGTGCGCCTTCGGCGCTACGCACGAAATACTGCGTTAAAAACAGGCTCGGAATGCTCATTTACAAGCAGTAGACTCCGCTTCCTCGCCTGTTTTTGCCTTGTCTTTCCTGCGCTCGCTACGCTTTCACAGCGCCGGGGCGTCATTTGTCGAAAAAATTAATAGTCGATAGGGTCGCGAATGATCGGGCAGGTCATGCAATGGCCGCCGCCACGACCGCGGCCGAGTTCGCCGGCGCTGATGGTGATGACTTCCACGCCGGCCTTGCGCAGCAGGGTGTTGGTGTAGGTGTTGCGGTCGTAACCGATGACCACGCCCGGTTCCACGGCCACCACGTTGTTGCCGTCGTCCCATTGCTCGCGTTCGGCGGCGAAGCTGTTGCCGCCGGTTTCCACGACGCGCAACGCTTTGAGGTTGAGCGCGGCGGCCACGGTGTCGAGGAAGTTGGTTTCTTCGCGGCGAATGTCGATGCCGCCCTGTTTGCTTTCATCGGGTCGCAGGGTGAACGCGACGATCTGGTTGACCACTTCCGGGAAGATCGTCACCAGGTCGCGGTCGCAGAAACTGAAGACGGTATCCAGGTGCATCGCGGCGCGAGACTTCGGCAGGCCGGCGACGATCACCTTTTCTACGGCTTTATTCTTGAACAGGTTCAGTGCCAGTTGGCCAATGGCCTGGCGCGACGAACGTTCGCCCATGCCGATCAACACCACGCCGTTACCGATCGGCATCACGTCGCCGCCTTCAAGGGTGGCGCTGCCGTGATCCTTGTCCGGGTCGCCGTACCAGATTTCGAAGTCGGCGTTGGTAAACTGCGGGTGGAATTTGTAGATGGCGGTCGTCAGCAAGGTTTCCTGACGGCGCGCCGGCCAGTACATCGGGTTCAGCGTCACGCCACCATAGATCCAGCAGGTGGTATCGCGGGTGAACTGGGTGTTGGGCAACGGCGGCAGAATGAAGCTGGAGTGGCCGAGGAAATCGCGGAACATCTGGATGGTCTTGCCGCCGAAACTGTCTGGCAGGTCATCGGCCGACACGCCGCCGATGAGGAACTCGGCGATGTGCCGCGGCTCGAGGCTGCGCAACCAGGATTTCACTTCGTTGATCAGACCCAGGCCCACCGAATCGGCGGTGACTTTACGGTCCAGAATCCAGTCCAGCGCTTCAGGCATCGCGACGATGTCGGTCAGCAGGTTGTGCATTTCCAGCACGTCGATCCCGCGCTCGCGCATTTTGGTGACGAAGTCGAAATGGTCACGCTTGGCCTGGGCAACCCACAGCACATCGTCGAACAGCAGTTCGTCACAGTTGTTCGGGGTCAGCCGCTGGTGGGCCAGGCCGGGGGAGCAAACCATGACTTTGCGCAGTTTGCCGGCTTCGGAATGTACGCCGTACTTAGCTTTTTCCGTGGTCATTACAGTGATCCTCCAGATGACATATAAGTCGGGTGTTACAGGGTCAGGAAGCCGTCATAGAGACCGTAGGCCGCCACCAGGGCGCCGACGACAACAGCGGCGAAAATCAGCTTCTCGACGTTGGTGAAAACCGGTTTGTTGACTTCAAGCTTGGCCTTGGCGAACAGGATCGCGCCGGGCGCATACAGCAGTGCCGAGAGCAGCAGGTATTTGGTGCCACCGGCGTAGAGCAGCCAGACTGCATAGACAAGGGCGATACCGCCGATCAGCAGATCTTTGCGCCGTTCGCCTGGCGCACTTTCATAAGTCTCGCCACGCACCGCCAGCAGCAGGGCGTAAGCCGCCGACCACAGGTACGGGACCAGAATCATCGAGGTGGCGAGGTAGATCAGCGACAGATAAGTACTGGCTGAAAACAGCGTGATGATGAGGAACAGCTGGACCATTGCGTTGGTCAGCCACAAGGCGTTGACCGGCACGTGGTTGGCGTTTTCCTTGCGCAGGAACGCCGGCATGGTGTGGTCCTTGGCGGCGGCAAACATGATCTCCGCACACAGCAGCACCCACGACAGCAACGCGCCAAGCAGGGAAATGATCAGGCCGACGCTGATCAACACCGCACCCCAATGCCCGACCACATGTTCCAGCACGGCGGCCATCGAAGGGTTCTGCAGTTTCGCCAGTTCCGGTTGGGTCATGATGCCCAGCGACAGCACGTTCACCAGCATCAGGAACAGCAGCACAGTGATGAAGCCGATCACGGTGGCCTTGCCGACGTCGCTGCGTTTTTCCGCCCGGGCCGAGAAGATGCTCGCGCCTTCGATGCCGATGAACACCCAGACGGTGACCAGCATCATGTTGCGCACCTGGTTCATCACGCTGCCCAGGTCGGGGTTTTTCACGCCCCAGATGTCGGCGGTGAAAATGTCCAGTTTGAACGCGAAAATGGCGATCAGAACAAACAGCACCAGCGGCACGATCTTGGCGACCGTGGTCACGAGGTTGATGAACGCCGCTTCCCTGATCCCGCGCAGCACCAGGAAGTGCACGGCCCACAGCAGCAACGAAGCACCTATTACGGCGGCAGGAGTGTTCCCCTCCCCAAATAGCGGAAAGAAGTAACCGAGGGTGCTGAACAAGAGTACGAAGTACCCCACGTTACCCAGCCAGGCACTGATCCAATAACCCCAGGCTGACGAGAAACCCATGTAATCGCCGAAACCGGCCTTGGCATAGGCATACACCCCGCCATCCAGATCAGGCTTGCGATTGGCCAGGGTCTGGAACACAAACGCCAGGGTCAGCATGCCGACCGCCGTGATAGCCCAGCCGATCAGCACGGCGCCAACGTCGGCACTGGCGGCCATGTTTTGCGGCAAAGAGAAAATACCGCCGCCTATCATTGAACCGACCACTAGCGCGACCAGTGCGCCGAGTTTCAGTTTTCCAGGGGATTCAGACATTGCATGACTCCGTGCAGGAGAAGAGAGACAACAGAGTAATTCTGTTAGCTAATCAATCAGCTGACTTAGATCAGTGCATGGGCACATTCCATTGTTAATGAATGACTTATCAATGTTGATCGAGCATGACGATATTGCCGAAACGCCTTTTCCAGAGGCCTCGCTTGATCAAACAGGAATACGTCGTATTGCTCGGAGTATTTACGCTAGTTGGTTTTACGGTTTACGCAACTTTTTGCCGATGCTCCACGTCTGGGATAAATTATTTACGGTCACGTTAAGCTGTTATTACTGCGGATCGTCATAGAAGCATCGGCTATAAATAAAATCCGGATTGCGTATTATCGGAAAGGTTATTTGTTTCTGGTGCTGTAGTTAGATTCATTTATATGACAGTTATTGCGGCGCGGGTCGCACCGAACAAGGAGATGCAGGCATGCCGACGCAGAAACTGAAGTTGAGCGCGCTGATCGCTCTGGTGGTCGGTTCAATGATTGGCGGCGGAATTTTCTCCCTGCCGCAGAACATGGCCGCGCGGGCCGACGTCGGAGCGATTTTGATCGGCTGGGCGATCACGGCGGTGGGCATGCTGACCTTGGCCTTCGTCTTCCAGACGCTGGCCAATCGCAAACCCGAACTGGATTCCGGTGTGTACGCCTACGCCAAGGCCGGGTTCGGCGATTACATGGGCTTTTCGTCGGCATGGGGCTACTGGATCAGCGCCTGGCTGGGCAATGTCGGTTATTTCGTTCTGCTGTTCAGCACGCTCGGGTATTTTTTTCCGGTCTTTGGCCAGGGCAACACACCGGTCGCCATCGGCTGCGCTTCCGTGCTGTTGTGGGCCGTGCATTTTCTGGTGATGCGCGGGATCAAGGAAGCGGCGTTCATTAACCAGGTCACCACCGTGGCCAAGATTGTGCCGCTGATCATGTTTATCGTGATCGCTGCCGTGGCGTTCAAGGCCGACATCTTTACCCGCGACATCTGGGGTCGCAGCAATCCGGATTTTGGCAGCGTGATGGAGCAGGTGCGCCACATGATGCTGGTCACGGTATTCGTGTTCATCGGCATTGAAGGCGCCAGCGTCTATTCGGCCCGCGCGGAAAAACGCAGCGATGTCGGCCGGGCGACCGTGATCGGTTTTCTCGGGGTGCTGGCGCTGCTGGTGTTGGTCAACGTGCTGTCGCTGGGGATCATGAGCCAGCCTGAACTGGCGAATTTGCAAAACCCGTCGCTGGCCGGGGTGCTGGAGCATATCGTCGGGCCTTGGGGCGCTTTGCTGATCAGCATCGGCCTGGCGATTTCGTTGCTCGGCGCATTGTTGTCATGGGCCTTGCTGTGTGCCGAGATTCTTTTTGCCACGGCGAAGGACAAAACCATGCCGGCGTTTCTGACCAAGGAAAATGCTAATCATGTGCCGGTCAACGCGTTATGGCTGACCAATGTGATGATCCAGATTTTTCTGCTGATCACGCTGTTTTCCGCAGGCACTTACACCAGTTTGATCTACCTGGCGTCGTCGATGATTCTGGTGCCGTACCTGTGGTCCGCGGCGTATGCGGTGTTGTTGAGCGGGCGTGGCGAAACCTACGAACATGCTTCGGCCGAGCGCCGCAAGGACCTGATGATCGGCGGCATTGCGCTGGTGTATGCGGTGTGGCTGCTGTATGCGGGCGGGGTGAAATATCTGTTGCTGTCGGCGTTGTTGTACGCGCCCGGAGTGATTCTGTTTGCCAAGGCCAAACGGGAGCAGGGCATGCCGCTGTTCACCCGGGTCGAGAAGGGGATTTTCACCTGCGTGCTTGCGGGGGCGGGGTTGGCAGCTTATGGGTTGTACAGCGGGTTGTTGGCGTTGTGAGGGACTGATCCAGAACTTGTGTCTGCAATGCTGGCCTCTTCGCGGGCAAGTCGGGGCCGCCGAGCAGCGACCAATTGGCTGCGGCTAAACGCGGTCGACTGTGGGAGCCGGGCTTGCCCGCGAAGACGGCTGAACAGTCACCACCACTGCGGGCGATGGGAACCCAATTCACAGGACGCCAGCGTCCACTGCAAGGGTGTTCCGGTGATTTTCAGCGGTACATTCAACCGATGCGCCGGCCCCCATGGCGTCTGCTCAATGAGAACGCCTTGATCGTGTTCATCTTCGGGCCGCAACGGCTCTGCAGTCCCGGTGCCGCCATCGATCAACAGCTTCGCTGTGCGCGCCAGCGACAATCTTGCCGAGCCGCCACTGCCCAATAACCTGATCGCCGCCGCAGCCATCAAATACCCGGTGGCGTGGTCAAGCGCCTGCAAAGGCAATGGCGTCGGCTTGTCAGCATTTTTCCACTGCATGCCTGCTTCGGCGATACCGCTGCTCATTTGCACCAAACTGTCGAAACCGCGACGGTGCTGCCACGGGCCGCCCCATCCGTAGGCGTTCAGGCTGACATCGATCAACTCTGGCGACAGCCGCTGCCGTTCTGCGACGCCATAACCCAGACGTTCCAGAGCATCGGCGCGGTAGCCGTGCAGCAGAATGTCGGCGCCCCCGAGCAGGCCTTCAAACACCGCCCGGTCAGCGGCGTCATGTAAATCGAGGCGCGCACAGCGTTTGCCCAAGGTTACTTCGGGCACCACGCCAGGCTCATTCCAGGTCGGCGGATCGATGCGCAAGACGTCGGCGCCCAGCCCCGCAAGAAAACGACTGGCGATCGGGCCGGCAAGCACCCGGGTCAGATCCAGGACCCGGATCCCGGCGAGCGGTTGCGCCACCGAACCTTGCCACGGCTTACTTCGGTTACCGTCATTGCCGGCGAACTGAACCAACGGCTCGGCATTCACCGCCAGCCCTTGGGGATGTGCCTGCCATTGCGCCCACGTGCGCATTTCTGCCGCGCAACCGCCTGCCGCGACCACGGCATCCTCCAGCTCGGTTTTGCCCCATTGCGCCACCTTGGCCGCCATGGCCGAGCGATCCGCGCAGGCACCCAGTACCTGTTCGGCTGCCGTGCGGTGGTGAGGCGCGTTGGTGTGCAGGCGAATCCAGCCGTCCCGGGTCGCGTAGTCGCCGGCGATCGGGTCCCACAAGGGTGGCACGGTCCACCCCACAGGGCGGATCGACGTAGCGAACCAGAATGACGCAAGTCGGCGGTCGACTTCCAGGCCGGGCAAGCGGCCGGTGTGTTGTTGCAGCAATTCGCTGACCGCTTGGCCGGCAGCCGCGATGCTGGCGCAGGCCAGGTCCGTCACGGCAAACGCCGAGGGCAGCGCGCCGCTCGAAGTGAAAGCTATCGTTGTGTGCGGCAAGCCGAGCGCGGCTTGAATGGACGTGAGTAAACCAGTCATCGAAGGCCCTCCGGAACGAGAGCCCGAGCATAGATCAAAAGAAGTGACATGCAGCATGAAAACTGTGGGAGCGGGCTTGCTCCCACAGGGTTTCGGTTTGATTCCTAAACCCGAAACTGATCCATCAACTTCATCTGCTGATTGGCCAGTGCATTGAGGTGGCTGCTGATCTGCGCCGATTCAGTCGCTTGTCCGGTAAGGGTTTCGGTAACGGTGCGGATTGCCGAAACGTTGCGATTCACCTCTTCGGCCACTGCGCTTTGCTGCTCGGCGGCGCTGGCGATCTGCAGGTTCATGTCGCTGATCACGGTGACCGCGTCACTGATTTTGCTCAACGCCTGCACCGCTTGCTGAATCTGTCCGGCGTTGCTGTGCGCCTGGGTCTGGCTCGAATGCATGGTGGCCACGACGCCGCGCGTGCCGGTCTGGATGCGTTCGATGACGATGCGGATCTCTTCAACCGAATCCTGTGTGCGCTTGGCGAGGTTGCGCACCTCATCGGCGACTACCGCAAAACCACGACCGCTTTCACCGGCGCGAGCCGCTTCGATTGCCGCATTGAGGGCGAGCAGGTTGGTTTGCTCGGCGATGCTGCGGATCACTTCCAGCACCGAGCCGATCTGCTCGCTGTTAACCGCCAACGCTTCGACTTCGCCCACGGCTTTGCTGACTTCGTCGGCCAGTTGATTGATGTCGCGGGTGCTGCGCTCGATGATCGCCATGCCGTCGCGGGCTGACTGATCGGCACCCTTGGCGGCGTTGGCGGCATTCGACGCGCTGTTGGCGACGTCGTGCGCGGTGGCGCTCATTTCATTGGACGCGGTGGCGACCTGATCAATTTCGCGGAACTGCACTTGCATGCCTTCGCTGGTCTGGCGGGCGATTTCCGAAGACTGATCGGCAGTGCCGCGCGCATCGGTGATGCTCTGCTTGATCTGCGCGATGGTCGGTTGCAGCTTGTCGAGGAAACGGTTGAACCAGCTGACCAGCTCGCCAAGCTCGTCTTTTTTGCTGTATTGCAGACGCTGGGTCAGGTCGCCGTCGCCACTGGCGATCGCCTTGAGCATTTCGGCCACGCTGTTGATCGGCCGGGTCACGCCGGTCGCGGTCAGCCAGATCAGCAACAAGCCGATCAGTCCTGCTGCAGCGGCGACCGCTACCGCCATGATCGTGCCTCTCTCCTGAGCGTCATCGAGCACTTCCTGCAGCTTGACCGAGTCTGCCAGCAGCACTTGCTTGGGCAGGTCGATCACCACGGCCCAGGCTTTGGAATCGGTAATCGGGCTGACCGGATACACCGCACGAATCAGCTCACCTTGTTCAAGAATTTTTGGCGTCCCCGCACTGAGCAGTTGCAAGACATCCTTGCCGTCCGCACCCAGTGCGTCAGCGATATTTTTGCCGACCTTGCTTGCGTCATTGCTGAACCCGGCAAGCACGCCACTGCCAGAAACAATCATCATGTGCCCGGCGTTGTGGAACAGATCGCGCTGGGAATCGACGGCGGCGGCTTGCAGTGCATCAAGTGCGATGTCCACACCCACCACGCCAATGGATTTGCCATCCACCAGCAACGGTACGGAAATGGTCGTCATGAGCATTTCCTTGCCGCCAACGGTGTCGGCATAGGGGTCCAGCAGGCAGGTGCGTTTGCTGTCCCGAGGGCAGGTGTACCAGCTGTTGTAGGGAGTGCCGCTGAGGCTCAGCGTCGTTTTGGTCATGTCGTCTTCGACCATGATCGTATTCATCCCGGCACCGCCGGCACGGCTCCAGTAACTGGCAAAACGTCCCGCTTCGTTGGACTGCCGCGCTTCGTCGTTGACGAATTCGCTGTCCTTGCCGTCGAGACCGTTGGGTTCGAACGCCAGCCAGATTCCCAATACTTTGTTGTTGCGCTCGAAGGCGGTTTTCAGGCTCTGGTTCAACTCTTCGCGCACCGCGCTGGCCTCAAGCGAGCGCTTGGCGGCCATGCTGCGCAGGTCCTGGATCTGGTCCGCCAACGCGGTCACCACCAGCAGGCTTTCGCCGAAAGTTTTCTGCACCCGCACGGCTTGTTCAGCGGCCTTGGCTGCAAGCAGATCCTGCACACTGGCGGTGAGCATCTTGCTGCTGGAGGCGCTGACCAGTTGATCGTTCTGGTTGGTCTGGTAGATGTTCATGCCGACGATCAGAACGACAACGCCCAGCAGGCAAAGCCCCGACAGCAGAACTATTTTCAGGCGGATGGAAAGGGAGTCGAACATAGGGCGAGCTCGCAAATGAATGAGTGACTGGCTGTGAGTCGAAGTCGACCCGAGTTGCCAAATCCATTCAGCGCCATTCCTGAACCATCGGCGTGGCGGTGCTTTGCATGAGGGAAAGTCGATGAGCGGTCAGCGCAAGCGTTTGCGCGGTTTGTCAGGAAGGTTTCAGGCTAGATTCAGGCCTTGACCAGATCCACAAATTGCCCGCGCCCATCCCGACAATGGCCAGGTAAACCGGCCAGCCATGATCGAGCGTCACCAGCATCAACCCTGCGCAAAGCAACATACTCAAGGTGGCGCTGACCTTCGCCCGACGCGCGATGACCTTGCCGTTGCGCCAGTTGCTCAGGATCGGTCCGGACAGCCGATGGTTTCCAGCCATGCACTCAGGCGAGTTCGGCGGAGTTGGCGTAGGCCCGCTCCAGCAGCACGGTGAAGCGGTTGAACGCCTCAAGGGCACCTTTGTCCAGTTCGGCTTCTTCCTGTGGGCTGAGCTCAAGCGCGTCGAGCGTGCGCACAAAGCTTTTCCAGCCCTCGGCGCGGCCGCCGGCCGGTTCGCCGAGATGGCGGGCACCAAATGCCTCACTTAAGCACAGCCCCACCGCGCGCTTGATCAGAAACGCCGCGCCGAGCTTGGAACCCTCCGAGACAAACAGCCAACCCAGCGCTTCGGCTTGGCTCGGCTTGTTCACAGCACCCGGGACCGGGGCCGGAACCTCGGTTTTGAGATCGGCGAGATCGGCTCGGGCCGCTTCGGCACGGCAGCGCGCCGGGAGGTCAGGAATGATCGCCGTCAGCGCCGCATCGTTGTACAGCGACACCAGTTCCGCCTGGAACAGGTATTGCGCAACCACGAATCGGGCGAAATTGGCTTGGCTTTCGAAGGGCGCGTGGGCTTTGACCAAGGCATCGAGTTTAGCGTGAGGCTCGTTGGTGATCTGGTTCACGCGTTGCGAACGCAGGGTTGGTCGTTGGGTAGTGGCCTGGGACGTCATGTAAAAATCCTTTGAGAAAAGAGGCGTCTGCCAACGAGACGAATCAGCAGGCGCCGGACAGTAAAAAAGCTTCTGCGTGGTTGGCGAAAACCACGCAGCGCAGCGCGGGTCAGATGTCCCAGATCAGGTTGACCGCGAAGTTACGCCCAGGCTGAGTCAGGCGATCCAGGTTAGCCGGGTTGATCACCGCTGCCTCGCCAACGCCGTCGTAACCGCGCACGTCGTCCCACAACCAGTATTTCTTGTCGGTCAGGTTGTAGACGCCGGCGCTGACGGTCACATCGTCGGTCACCTTGTAGAACCCGCTCAGGTCGAGCATGCCGAAGCCCGGCGATTTGAACTGGCTACTGACGCCGTCCGGTGATTTGAAGTTGCTGTCGTCGACCCGGTCCTTCTTCTTCACCACGGTCCAGCTGAGCAAGCCGCCGTAGTTGTCCTGGTCGTAACCGAGGCCGAATACGCCGGTCATCGGGTTGACGCTGTTGATCGGTTCGCCGGTATCGTTGTTGCGGCCGTAGAGATAAGCCACCGAGCCTTGGGTATACAGACCTTGCGGCGCGCCGAAGACATCCAGGCTCAAGCGACCCTTGATCTCGGCTCCCTTGATGGTGGCGCGTTTGATGTTGTTGCTTTGGAATTTCAGCTCATCGTAGCCGGGGCTGATCGCATCTTCGTTGATGAAGTCGCGGTACTTGTTGTAGAACACCGCCACGTCGAATGAACCGTGCTCGAAGTTGCCGCGCAGGCCGGTTTCGAAGCCTTTGCTTTTTTCCGGATCCAGGTTGGGATTGGGTTCCACGCTGTAACCTTCAGCGGCGTTATCGAAGCGTCCGTAGAGGGCTTTGGCGGTTGGCGTGCGGAAACCTTCGGCATATTGGCCATACCAGGTGTATTGCTCGGTCAAGGCGTAGGTCAGGCCGAATTTCGGCGACACCTTGTGCCACGTCTTGTTCTTGTCACTGACCGTACCGCTCCCGTCGGGGGCGACGGTGTTGAGGAATTCCTGGGTGATCTTCGGCTTGAGTTGCGTGTAGTCGTAGCGCAGGCCGGGCAGGAAGGTCCATTTGTCCCAACTGATCTGATCCTGTGCAAACAGGCTGTAGGTGTTGATGGTCGGGTCGGGGAAGTCGCTGGATTTTTTCAGCACGTCGGCTGGGCTGACCGCGCCGACTACCCGGCAACTGCCGAAAACCGCCAGGCAAATGCCATTGCCGCTGCGCGAACCAGTGACTTTCTGCTGTTTGATCGTGGTGCCGTAGGTCATCAAGTGATCGGTCTGGCCGAGGCTGAAAGCCTTGTCGAGCTGCGCGTCGAACACCCACTGCTTCTCTTCGTAAAGAGTGTCGCGCGTTCGCAGCACCTGGCGAGATATCGGGTAGTAGAACTCAGCAGTGCTCTGGTCGGTCTTGGCGACCTGGTGGTTAAGGCTCCACTTGACGTTGTCCACCAGCACGCTGTCGAGGGTGAAGCTGTTTTCCACGCCGAGCCGTTCTCGGGTGACGGTGTCGTTGCCGGTCCGCCATTGGTACATACCTCCGGGCAGGACGCGGTCCGGGATGGTCGGCTGGCCATTGAAGAACGGCCCGCCATAAGCGCTTTTCAGATCGGCATCGCGATCGTCCTTGTACTTTTCGTAGGTCAGGCCCAGGCGTGAATTTTCGTTGTAGTTCCAGCCGACCTTGGCCAATACGTTGTAGGTGCGCACGTCTTCCGGGTTTTGCGCGGTGCGGGCCAGGCCGGTGCCGTTGTTGTTGCCGTAAGATTCGGTTTCGTGGCCATCGCGCTGGCTGTAATGCAGCAAGCCGTCGAACTGACCGGCACGCCCGGCGACCGTGGCGGATTTCAGCCAGCTTTCGTCGGCGGAACTGTAGCCGGTCTTGAGGCGCGCGCCGACATCGCTGCCGGGTTTGATGATGTCGTCGGGGTTGAGCGTGAAGTAACTGACTGCACCGCCGATGGCGTTGCTGCCGTACAGCACCGACGCCGGGCCACGCAGGATTTCCACATGTTTGATGATTTCCGGGTCGACGTAATTGCGTTGGGTCTTGGCGTACGGGCCGTTGAAGAAGCCATTGGGAATTTCCACGCCATCGACCTGGGTCAGGATCCGGTCGCCGTCGATGCCACGGATGTTGTAGCCGCTGATCCCGCCACGTTGGCCGGCGCCACCCACGGAAACTCCCGGTTCATAGCGCACCAGATTCTTGATCGTGTTGACGTTGTTGCGGTCCAGTTCGTCGCGGGTATGGACCGTGACAGTTCCCGGCACACTTTCCACGCTTTGTTCCTGACGTGTGGCGCTGATGGTCACCTGCTGCAGATTCAACGCGCCGCCGCTGGTGCGTCTTTCCAGCACGATGCTGTTATTGCCCAGTTTGCGATAGCTCAGGTTGGTCCCCACCAACAGGCGATCCAGGGCTTCTTCCGCCGGCAGCGATCCGCGCACGCCCGGGGACGCGACGCCCTGTGCCAGTTCCGCCGACAGGCCGACTTGCCAGCCGGTAACGCTGGTGAACGCGTTAAGTGCCGAGACCAATGATTGCTGGGGGATAGCAAATGCGTAGTCGCCCAGGGTGCGCGTTGGTTGTCCGGCGGCGGTAGCCGCCAGGAGCGGCGCGCTGCCGGCCATGAGTATGGCCGCAGTCAGCAGCGACAGCATGCGCGACGGTGAAGAAGAGTGGCGGGTGAGGCGAGAGGACATCGATAGCGCTCCGTGTCGCACGAATCTTTATAGGTGCTGATCGGCATGCGAGATGCGAATCAATTGCATTGGCTATAACGAGACGAACGAGCTTCAGCTATCGAGTAAAAATAATTATCATTCAGTTCAGAATCACCAGCGCAGGAAATTCCTGCAGGCGCGCCGAGGTGATGTGCGCGAGCGAGCGAACCACGTCCAGCGGCTGATCGAGGCGGTAATTGCCCGTCACGGCAACATTCGCCAACTGCTGGTTGTTATTGATGATCCAGCCAGGGTAGTAGCGGCGCAGCTCCGCCAGCACTTCGTGCAACGGGCAGTTCTCGAATACCAGGCGACCCTGAACCCAGGCCAGGTCTGTTGCCGCATCAAGTTTGCCAGGGCGGTCAAAACCGTTCGGGCCGATGCGGATGCTTTCGCCGGCGGACAAACGAATCCGCGCGTCGTCGCGGGTCGCCTGCAAATCGATATCGCCGCGCTGCACCCGAACTTGCGCCACACCGTCGAGGTAGCGCACGGCGAACGCCGTATCGCGGACACTGGCCTTGACCGGGCCGGCATCGATTTGCAGCGGCCGGTCACGGCTGGCCGGCACGTCGAAAAATGCCTCGCCCTGATACAGACGGGCAACACGCTGCTGGTCGTTGATGGTGCTAGAAAAGGCTGAGTCGGTATTCAGCAGCACTTGCGAACCGTCTTCCAGCTGCAAGCGCTGGCGCTCGCCGACCACGGTCAAATGGTCAGCCTGAAGGCGCAAGGGCACGTTGCTGAAACTGAATAAACCAAGGATCAGCACGGCAGCGGTGGCCAAAGGTTTCCAGTGCGGACGCAGGCGTGAAAGCACGCTGACTTTGGCTGGCAGGTCGGCGAGGCGCTGCGCGGATTGCGCCACTTGCGGACCGTCCCAGATCGCCTGTGCCTTGGCGAAGGCTTGCTCATGCAGGGGATCGGCGGCCAGCCAGGCGTGGAACTGTCGTGACTGCTCCTCGTCGGGATTGCCCAGCACGATCAGCCAGTCCAGGGCCTCGTCCATCGCATGGGCAATGTCTCGCGCCGGGTCCGGCTGAGGGGGGCGGTAGGGGTCCGTCACGGTGTTTCCTCGGCAGTGTCTATGCACGGCTGTTTTATAAGTGAAGCCTGGATTGAGCGGCAAGGGTAGCAAAGTAACCGGGCTGTCGACCCCGATCGTTGGATAGCCCGCTTACAGACTCAGTGGCCGTTCAAACGTTCGGCGACGCCGACGCAGATGGCCATGATCAGTTTCAATTCCTTCTGCACGGTGCTCAACGAGACATCGAGCTTGTCGGCAATCTCCAGATAACTGTGCCCGTGCAGCCGGCTGAGGATAAAAATCTGCTGCTGACGATGGCTCAGCTCACTGAGACTCACGTTCAAACGCTCCAGTAAGCGCTCGGCATGGGCGGCGTCTTCGGCGCTGCTGACCGGCGCGGCAACACTTTCCACGACGTCCAGCGGCACATCGTCGAGCATTGTTCGCGACTGAATGCGCCGCGCACGCAGATGGTCCAGCGCCAGGTTACGGGCCGTCTGGAAGACGAAGGGTTCAAGGTGATCGATGGCCCGCTCGCTGAGCGCGCGGGTGACCCGCAAGTAGGTCTCCTGAAGAAGATCTTCAGCGGTGCTGTGGTTGTTGACCATCCGCTCCAATGTGCGCAGCAGAGAGACCCGCTGTGCGATGAAGACGTGATTGAAGCGCGATTGACTCACGGGAAGACCTGATCCATTTCAAGCGAATGATAATGCTTATCATCTGCATGAGTGGTCAAGCGCTCAATTGTGAAAAACTGCGCAGTGCGATTATTCGGCGTCACACAACGCCCTGTAGGAGCGAGCCTGCTCGCGAAAGAGGTCTGAACTACGCGTTAATCCAGACAGCACGCGTTATCGTTTACCGCTATCGCGAGCAGGCTCGCTCCTACAGGGGAGGGGGGTTACTCGGCGTTGCACAGCGCCAGGCAGTTATCCAGCATGCGGTTGGAGAAACCCCATTCGTTGTCGTACCACGCCAGCACTTTCAGCAGTTTGCCGCTGGACTTGGTGTGGTTGGCATCGAAGATCGACGACAGCGGGTTGTGGTTGAAGTCGCTCGAGACCAGCGGCAGGGTGTTGTAGCCGAGGATCTTCGAATGCTGGCTGGCTTCTTTCAGCAGCGCATTGACTTCATCGGCCGAGGCTTCGCGCTTGAGTTGCACGGTCAGGTCGACCAGTGAAACGTTGATCACCGGCACGCGCACCGCCATCCCGGTCAGCTTGCCCGCCAGTTCCGGCAGCACCAGACCGACCGCTTCAGCGGCCCCTGTTTTGCTCGGGATCATGTTCTGCGTGGCCGAGCGCGCGCGGTAAGGGTCGGTGTGGTAGACGTCAGTCAGGTTCTGATCATTGGTGTAGGCATGGATCGTGGTCATCAGACCGCTTTCGATGCCCAATTCGCGGTGCAGTACCTGAGCGACCGGAGCCAGGCAATTGGTGGTGCACGACGCATTGGAAATAATTTGATGCGATTGACGCAGAATGTCGTGGTTGACCCCGTACACCACCGTGGCATCGGCGCCTTTGGCCGGGGCCGAGATGATCACTTTGCGTGCGCCGGCGGTAATGTGCGCAGCGGCCTTCGCGCGGTCGGTGAACAAACCGGTGCACTCGAACACGACGTCGATTTTTTCCGCTGCCCAAGGCAGTTCGGCAGGGTTGCGAATGGCGCTGACAGCAATACGATCGCCATTGACGGTCAGGCTCTCCTGGTCGTGCTGCACCTGGGCGTCGAAAGTGCCGTGAACGGTGTCGTATTTGAGCAGATGCGCATTGATGGCACTGTCGCCCAGGTCATTGATTGCAACAATCTGCAAATCCTGGCGGTAGCCTTGGGTATACAGTGCGCGCAGGACGTTGCGGCCGATACGGCCAAATCCATTGATTGCGATGCGAAGAGTCATTTAACTGGGCCGCCGTCGATTTGTTGTTGGAATTACAAGATTATTCGCATAAAAATAGAAAACAAGCCTTTTTAGTGGCAATATTTTGTTCAATCTACAACGAGTGACCTGAATCAACTGGTCCGACCGATCAAGTAAACCGTCCGTCATCTCATCGACAGGCGCCCTTGGTCAGCATAGACAATCAGGTCGCCACATCCGTTAGCCTGGAGTTCTACACATGCATCCCCGCGTCCTTGAGGTCACCGAACGGCTTATCGCCCGTAGCCGCGCAACTCGTGAGGCTTACCTTGCGCTTATTCGCGGGGCAGCCAGCGACGGTCCGATGCGCGGCAAGCTGCAATGCGCCAACTTTGCCCATGGCGTGGCCGGTTGCGGCAGCGATGACAAGCACAGCCTGCGGATGATGAACGCTGCGAACATCGCAATTGTTTCGTCATATAACGACATGCTCTCGGCGCACCAGCCGTACGAAGTTTTCCCTGAACAAATCAAGAATGCCCTGCGCGAAATCGGCTCGGTCGGGCAGTTTGCTGGTGGCACGCCGGCCATGTGCGATGGCGTGACCCAGGGCGAGCCGGGCATGGAGCTGAGCCTGCCAAGCCGTGAAGTGATCGCGATGTCCACCGCCGTCGCGCTCTCGCACAACATGTTCGACGGCGCGCTGATGCTCGGCATCTGCGACAAGATTGTCCCGGGGCTGATGATGGGCGCCTTGCGTTTCGGTCACCTGCCGACCATCTTCGTCCCGGGCGGGCCGATGGTCTCGGGTATTTCCAACAAGCAGAAAGCCGATGTGCGCCAGCGCTACGCCGAAGGCAAGGCGACGCGAGAGGAGCTGCTGGAATCGGAGATGAACTCCTATCACAGCCCTGGCACGTGCACGTTTTATGGCACCGCCAACACCAATCAGTTGCTGATGGAAGTCATGGGCCTGCACTTGCCGGGCGCTTCTTTCGTCAACCCGAACACACCGCTGCGTGATGCCCTGACCCGTGAAGCGGCGCAGCAAGTCACACGGCTGACCAAGCAGAATGGCAATTTCATGCCGATCGGCGAAATCGTCGACGAGCGCTCGCTGGTCAATTCAATCGTCGCGTTGCACGCCACCGGCGGCTCGACCAACCACACCTTGCACATGCCGGCCATCGCCATGGCGGCGGGCATTCAATTGACCTGGCAGGACATGGCCGATCTCTCCGAAGTCGTGCCTACCCTGAGTCACGTCTACCCGAACGGCAAGGCTGATATCAATCACTTCCAGGCGGCGGGCGGCATGTCTTTCCTGATCCGCGAACTGCTCGCGGCAGGGTTGCTGCACGAAAACGTCAACACCGTGCTCGGCCATGGCTTGAGCCGGTACACAAAGGAACCGTTCCTCGATAACGGCCAACTGGTCTGGCGCGAAGGCCCGGTCGACAGCCTCGACGAAGAAATTTTGCGTCCGGTTGCCCGCGCATTTTCGCCAGAGGGCGGCTTGCGGGTGATGGAAGGCAACCTCGGTCGCGGGGTGATGAAAGTTTCCGCGGTGGCGCTGGAAAACCAGATTGTTGAGGCCCCGGCCATGGTGTTCCAGGATCAGCAGGATCTGGCCGATGCGTTCAAGGCCGGTCTGCTGGAGAAGGATTTTGTCGCGGTCATGCGTTTCCAGGGCCCGCGCTCCAACGGAATGCCGGAATTGCACAAGATGACGCCATTCCTCGGCGTGCTGCAGGACCGTGGATTCAAAGTCGCTTTGGTGACGGACGGCCGCATGTCCGGCGCATCGGGGAAAATCCCGGCGGCCATTCATGTCAGTCCCGAAGCTTATGTAGGTGGCGCTTTGGCGCGGGTGCAGGAGGGCGATATCATCCGCGTCGATGGCGTCGAAGGCACACTTGAGCTTAAGGTAGACGCCGACGAATTTGCAGCGCGCGAACCTGCCAAAGGGCTGTTGGGCAACAACATCGGCAGCGGTCGCGAACTGTTTGGTTTCATGCGCATGGCCTTCAGCTCCGCAGAGCAGGGCGCCAGCGCCTTTACTTCTGCCCTGGAGACGCTTAATTGAAACTGGCTTTGGTCGGGGACATCGGTGGGACCAACGCACGATTTGCGTTGTGGAAAAACCAGCAGCTGGAATCAATTCAGGTGCTGGCGACGGCAGACCATGTCAGTCCGGAGGAGGCCATCGCGGTCTACATGACCGGGCTGGGTCTGGAGCTGGGCTCGATCGGCTCGGTGTGCCTGTCGGTGGCCGGTCCGGTGGGCGGTGACGAGTTCAAGTTCACCAACAATCACTGGCGGCTCAGCCGCAAGAATTTTTGCCGGCTGCTGCAGGTTGATCACCTGACGTTGATCAATGATTTTTCGGCGATGGCGCTCGGCATGACCCGTCTGCAGCCGGACGAGTTTCGCGTGGTGTGCGAAGGCACGCCGGAACCGTTGCGGCCAGCGGCGGTGATTGGTCCGGGCACGGGGCTTGGCGTGGGCACGTTGCTTGACCTCGGCGATGGCCGTTTCGCAGCATTGCCGGGCGAGGGCGGGCATGTTGACCTGCCGCTGAGCAGTCCGCGTGAGACCCAGTTGTGGCAGCACATCTTTGACGAGATCGGCCACGTCAGCGCTGAAACGGCCTTGTGCGGCAGCGGTTTGCCGCGTGTCTACCGGGCTATCTGCGCGGTCGACGGTCATGAGCCGGTGCTCGATTCGCCGGAATCGGTGACGGCGGCCGGTCTGGCCGGCGACCCGATTGCGCTGGAAGTGCTGGAGCAATTCTGCTGCTGGCTCGGGCGCGTGGCGGGCAATAACGTGCTGACCACGGGTGCGCGTGGTGGCGTGTACATCGTTGGTGGCGTGATTCCGCGATTTGCCGATTTTTTTGTCGAAAGCGGTTTCGCCAGGTGCTTCGCCGACAAGGGCTGCATGAGCGATTACTTCAAAGGCATTCCGGTGTGGCTGGTGACGGCGCCGTATTCCGGGTTGATGGGCGCGGGTGTGGCGCTCGAGCAATCCGTCCCCGCTTGAATGCGATCAAAATGTAGGAGTGAGCCTGCTCGCGATGACGGTGTGTGCAGTCGACAGAAATGTTGAATGTAAAACCGCAATCGCGAGCAGGCTCACTCCTACAGTGGTTTTGTGGTGTTTGTAAAATCGGTGCTTAAGGCATAATCCTCCGCAATTCAAACAACAAGGACGCCGCCCCGTGAGCTCAGTCAACAAGTCGATTTTGTTGGTCGATGACGATCAGGAGATACGCGAGTTGCTGGACACCTACCTGACCCGCGCCGGTTTTCAGGTACGGACCACGCCCGACGGCGCAGGCTTTCGCCAGGCCCTGAACGAGGCACCGAGCGATCTGGTGATCCTCGACGTGATGCTGCCGGACGAAGATGGTTTCAGCTTGTGTCGCTGGGTTCGCCAGCACCCGCGTCAGGCACAAGTGCCGATCATTATGCTCACCGCCAGTTCCGACGAAGCCGACCGCGTCATCGGTCTTGAGCTGGGCGCCGATGATTACCTCGGTAAACCCTTCAGTCCGCGTGAACTGCAGGCGCGCATCAAGGCGCTGTTGCGCCGTGCCCAGTTCGGTCAGGAACGCTCCGGCGGGGAAGTACTTGCCTTTGACGACTGGCGCCTGGACATGGTCAGCCATCGACTGTTTCACACAGACGGCGAAGAAGTAATTCTCTCCGGCGCCGATTTTGCCCTGCTGAAACTGTTCCTTGATCACCCGCAGGAAATCCTCGACCGCGACACCATCGGCAATGCCACCCGTGGTCGCGACCTGATGCCGCTCGATCGTATCGTCGACATGGCCGTCAGCCGCTTGCGCCAACGCCTGCGCGACACCGATAAGCCGCCACGCCTGATCCGTACGGTGCGCGGCAGCGGCTATCAATTGGCAGCCAATGTAGTTGCCAGCAATGGTCACTGATTTTTTACGCAAACTTGCCGGCAAAGTGCCGGTGCCTCGCTCCTTGCTGGGACGGATGTTGCTGCTGACCTTGCTGGCGGTGCTGTTTGCCCAAGCGCTGTCGAGCGTGATCTGGGTCTCGCAATTGCGCGCCACCCAGCTTGAGGGGCTGGTCACCAGCGCCCGCAGCCTGGCCCATTCGATGACCGCCAGCGTCAGTTATTTCCGATCGCTGCCGGTGGCCTTCCGGCCGCTGGTGCTCGATCAGTTGCGCAGCATGGGCGGCACCCGATTCGTGGTGACGCTCAACGACAAGCCGCTGGGCATGGAAGTGCTGCCGACGACCCCGCGCAAAGCGGCGGTGCTCAAAGCTGTGGACGAAGTGCTGCGTCAGTCCCTGGGCCAGGACGTCGACATTTCCGTGACCTTCGTCAGCCCCGAGGACCTGCGGATATTCAACGGCGGATTGAAACTCGATGAACTGCCGCGCTCGTGGGCGCACTACGCGCTGACCCTGGAGCCGGTCAATCCGCCGGTGCTGGTCACGCAAATCCAGATGGCACCAGGGGAATGGCTGTACATCGCTTCGCTGCTGCCCGAACCCTACACCAGCCTTGAAGAGCAAGGCCTGCCCAAGCAACAAGTCTGGTTCATCATCCTCACCAGTGGTTTTTTGCTGTTGTTTATCGGCGTGCTGGTGCACTGGCAGAGCCGGCCGCTCAAGCGCCTTGCCCGTGCTGCGCGTGAGATGTCGCTGGGCGCCGACGTGCTGCCCGTGGCCGAGGGTGGTGGCAGTGAAGTGGTGGAAGTGGGGCGCGCGTTCAATGCCATGCGCGAACGCATCAGCCGTTATCTGACCGAGCGCAGTCAACTGTTCAGCGCGATTTCCCATGACCTGCGCACGCCGATCACGCGCCTGAGGTTGCGTGTCGAACTGCTGGAAGACGAGAAGCTGCAAGCCAAGTTCGGTCGCGATCTGGATGAGCTGGAACTGCTGGTGAAGGGCGCTCTGCAATGCGTCAAAGACACGGATATTCACGAAAACATCGAGCCAGTGGACCTCAATCATGTGCTCGATTGTCTGGTGGAGCCCTACCTGGCGCCCAATGGCAACGGCCGCGTCACCCAGCACGGGAGGGCACTGGCGGCGTATCCCGGAAAACCGCTGGCGCTGAAGCGTTGCATCGGTAACCTGATCGACAACGCGTTGAAGTACGGGCAAAACGCGCACCTGCATATTGATGATGACGAAAACGCCTTTGTCCTGCATGTCGACGACGAAGGCCCGGGGGTACCTGAGCAACGCATGGAGCAGGTGTTCGAACCGCATTTTCGCCTGGCCGGGCAGCAGCAGGGTTACGGGTTGGGACTGGGCATTGCGCGCAACATTGCCCACAGTCATGGCGGCGAAGTCAGCCTGCAGAATTTGCGCGAGGGTGGGTTGCGGGTGACGTTGCAGTTGCCACGCTCAATCGACTGACGCCACTCTGTGGCGAGGGGGCTTGCCCCCGTTGGATCGCGAAGCGGTCCCCAAAACCATCACCCACAGATTGCCTGTAAAAATCAGGTCGCAGATTTTACGACTGCTGCGCCACTCAACGGGGGCAAGCCCCTCGCCACAGGTCATCGCTCACTTCAGGATCGGGCTGAATGTCACAGGCCAGTGACAAAACCTGCCCGCTTCGTTACAAGCTCGCCACTGCCCGTTGTTTAGACTGCCCCTCAGTCATAACAACAAAAACAGGCACCTCATGGACTCCTTCAATCCGGACTTCAGCAGTTGGCTGAACGCACCTGCCCACCAGCAATGGCTCGCCATCGAGGGCTTGCGCCTGCTGGACTTCGCCAAGGCATCGAAGCTTGCGGAAGGCTTCGGCAATCTCGATGAAAAGGGCCGGCTCCCGCCCAACGCCCACGCCGAAACCATGAACACCGCGCGCATGACGCACAGCTTTGCCATGGCTCACATTCAGGGCTTGCCGGGTTTTGCCGAGCTGGTCGACCACGGCATTCAGGCCCTGCGCGGGCCGTTGCGCGACGCTGTGCACGGGGGCTGGTTCGCCACCGCCGAGCACCGCGACGGCAACACCGGCAAGAACGCCTACCTGCACGCGTTCGTCGCACTCGCCGCGAGTTCCGCTGTGGTCGCGCAACGCCCCGGTGCCCAAGCGTTGCTGGATGACGCCATCGACATCATCGACACCTGGTTCTGGAGTGAGGAGGAGGGCGCGATGCGCGAATCCTTCAATCGTGACTGGAGTGAAGAAGAAAGCTACCGCGGCGCCAACAGCAACATGCACGCCACCGAAGCCTTTCTCGCTTTGGCCGATGTCACCGAAGACAATCACTGGCTGAGCCGTGCGCAGCGTATCGTCGAGCGCGTGATCCACGGCCACGCCGCCGCCAATGATTACCTGGTGGTCGAACATTTCGACCGCGACTGGAACCCGTTGCGCGACTACAACCGCGACAACCCGGCCGACGGTTTCCGTCCCTACGGCACTACGCCAGGCCATGGTTTCGAATGGGCGCGGCTGTTGCTGCACCTCGAAGCGTCGCGGGTGCGGGCCGGCATGCTGACGCCCGGCTGGCTGGCCACCGACGCGCAAAAGCTGTTCGACAACAACTGCCGGCACGCCTGGAACATCGACGGCGCGCCGGGAATTGTCTACACCCTCGACTGGGACAATCGCGCGGTGGTTCGCCATCGTCTGCACTGGACCCATTGCGAAGCCAGCGCCGCAGCCAGCGCCTTATTGAAGCGTACAGGCGGTGCTCAATACGAAGCCTGGTATCGACTGTTCTGGGATTTCTGCGAGCAATATTTCATCGATCGCTGCGATGGCAGCTGGCACCACGAACTTGATCCGCTCAACCAACCGAGCGCGGATATCTGGGCCGGCAAGCCTGACCTGTATCACGCCTGGCAAGCGCTGTTGATCCCGCGTCTGCCACTGGCGCCGAGCATGGCCAGTGCCTTGGCAAGGTTGTGCCAGAGCGGTTCTATGTAACCATGCTGTGACATTCACGCGTCCCTTCGTTACCTGCGAAGGGATGACTCCTGTTTAGAATCCGTGCAGCGCAAGCACCAGACTTGCATGCATAACAACAAGAAAGGTACTTCCAGATGAACGCGATTTCTCGCCTCGCTACTGTCATTTCTCTCGCCTCCCTCTCTGCGCTTCCTCTCAGTGTGCTTGCCGCCGAATCCAAAGGATCCGTGGAAGTCGTTCACTGGTGGACATCGGGTGGTGAAAAAGCAGCGGTCGATGTGCTCAAGGCCCAGGTCGAAAAAGACGGCTTCACCTGGAAGGACGGCGCAGTGGCCGGCGGTGGTGGCTCCACGGCCATGACCGTATTGAAAAGCCGCGCAGTGGCCGGTAACCCGCCGGGCGTCGCCCAGATCAAAGGCCCGGACATCCAGGAATGGGGCAGCACCGGCCTGCTCAGCACCGATACCCTCACCGACGTCGCCAAGGCTGAAGGCTGGGATAACCTGCTGATCAAAAAAGTCTCCGATACCGTCAAGTACGAAGGCGATTACGTCGCTGTTCCGGTGAACATTCACCGCGTCAACTGGCTGTGGATCAACCCGCAAGTATTCAAGAAAGCCGGGATCGACAAAGCCCCGACCACCCTCGAAGAATTTTATGCCGCCGGCGACAAGCTGAAGGCTGCCGGTTTCATCGCTCTGGCCCACGGTGGCCAACCGTGGCAGGACAGCACCGTGTTTGAAGACATCGTGCTCTCGGTCATGGGCGCCGACGGTTACAAGAAAGCCTTGGTCGACCTCGATCAGAAAACCCTCTCCGGGCCGGAGATGACCAAAGCGTTCACCGAGCTGAAAAAACTCACCGGTTATATGGACCAGAACCGCGCCGGGCGTGACTGGAACATCGCTGCCGCCGACGTCATCAACGGCAAGGCCGGTATGCAGATGATGGGCGACTGGGCGAAAAGCGAATGGACCGCTGCCGGTAAAGTGGCCGGCAAGGATTACCAGTGCGTGCCATTCCCAGGCACCGAGAAAGCCTTCACCTACAACATCGATTCGCTGGCCGTGTTCAAGCTCAAGGCTGATCGCAAGGGCGATATCGCCGCTCAACAGGACCTGGCCAAGGTCGCTCTGGGCAAAGACTTCCAGAAAGTCTTCAGCATCAACAAAGGCTCGATCCCGGTGCGCACCGACATGCTTAACGACATGAGCGCACTTGGCTTCGATTCCTGCGCACAAACAGCTGCCAAGGACTTTCTGGCAGACGAGAAAACCGGCGGCCTGCAGCCAAGCATGGCGCACAACATGGCCACTTCCCTGGCCGTGCAAGGCGCGATCTTCGACGTGGTCACCAACTTCATGAACGATAAAGATGCAGACCCGGCCAAGGCCAGCGGTCAACTGGCGTCGGCTATCAAAGCTGCGCAGTAATCTGACAATGAGTGACCCTCTGTAGGAGTGAGCCTGCTCGCGATGGTGTGTCAGCTATATAAATGTCGACTGACACTCCATCGCGAGCAGGCTCGCTCCTACATGGGATCACTGTACGGCCCCAATTTCTCTCCACCTGGATTATCCCGATGAGCTCTGTGGCGGTTTTAAGCAAAGCCTCACCGTTCGATGCGCTGCAACGCTGGTTACCCAAGTTGGTACTCGCGCCAAGCATGCTCATCGTGTTGGTTGGTTTTTACGGTTACATCATCTGGACATTCGTCCTGTCCTTCACCAATTCCAGCTTCATGCCGAGCTACAAGTGGGTCGGCCTGCAGCAATACATGCGCCTGATGGACAACGATCGCTGGTGGGTCGCGAGCAAAAACCTCGCACTGTTCGGCGGCATGTTCATCGGCATCAGCCTGGTGCTGGGCGTATTCCTTGCCGTGCTGCTCGATCAGCGCATCCGCAAGGAAGGATTCATCCGCACGGTTTACCTGTACCCGATGGCGCTCTCGATGATCGTTACTGGTACCGCGTGGAAGTGGCTGCTCAACCCCGGCCTTGGCCTGGACAAAATGCTGCGCGACTGGGGCTGGGAAGGCTTCCGTCTCGACTGGCTGGTGGATCAGGATCGCGTGGTGTACTGCCTGGTGATCGCTGCCGTGTGGCAAGCCTCGGGGTTTGTCATGGCGATGTTCCTGGCCGGCCTGCGCGGGGTCGATCAATCGATCATCCGTGCCGCGCAGGTGGACGGCGCGAGCCTGCCGACTATCTATATGAAGATCGTGCTGCCGAGCCTACGTCCGGTGTTCTTCAGCGCTTTCATGATCCTCGCGCACATTGCGATCAAAAGCTTCGACCTGGTGGCGGCGATGACCGCAGGTGGTCCGGGTTATTCCTCCGACCTGCCGGCGATGTTCATGTACTCCTTCACCTTCAGTCGCGGCCAGATGGGTATTGGCTCCGCCAGCGCCATGATGATGCTCGGCGCGATCCTGGCGATTCTGGTGCCGTACCTGTACTCCGAGCTGCGGGGCAAACGACATGAGTAATCAACTCGGAAAACCGGCGCTCAGCTTCAGCCGCGTCGCGATCTACGCAACGTTGTTGCTGGCCGCGGCGATCTATCTGATCCCGTTGGTCGTCATGCTGCTGACCAGTTTCAAAACCCCGGAAGACATCCGCACCGGCAACCTGCTGAGCTGGCCGCAAGTGATCGACGGCATTGGCTGGATCAAGGCTTGGGACAGCGTCGGCAGCTATTTCTGGAACTCGGTGAAAATCACCGTGCCCGCCGTGCTGATTTCCACCTTCATCGGTGCAATGAACGGCTACGTGCTGTCGATGTGGCGCTTCCGTGGTTCGCAATTGTTTTTCGGTCTGTTGCTGTTCGGCTGCTTCCTGCCGTTCCAGACCGTTCTGCTGCCGGCTTCATTCACCCTCGGCAAGTTCGGTTTGGCCAACACCACCACCGGCCTGGTACTGGTCCACGTGGTTTACGGCCTGGCGTTCACCACGCTGTTTTTCCGCAACTACTACGTGAGCATTCCGGATGCGCTGGTCAAGGCGGCGCGTCTGGATGGCGCGGGCTTCTTCACGATTTTCTGGAAGATCCTGCTGCCGATGTCGATCCCGATCGTGATGGTCTGCCTGATCTGGCAGTTCACGCAAATCTGGAATGACTTTCTGTTCGGCGTGGTCTTCGCCAGTGGCGACGCCCAGCCAATTACCGTGGCCCTCAACAACCTGGTCAACACCAGCACCGGGGCCAAGGAATACAACGTTGATATGGCCGCCGCGATGATCGCCGGGCTGCCGACACTGCTGGTCTACATATTCGCTGGCAAGTATTTCCTGCGTGGGCTGACGGCCGGCGCGGTCAAGGGGTAGAACATGGCAACTCTCGAATTACGCAACGTCAACAAGACCTACGGCGCCGGTTTGCCGGACACCCTGAAAAACATCGAACTGAAAATCGACGACGGTGAATTCCTGATTCTGGTCGGCCCGTCCGGTTGCGGTAAATCGACACTGATGAACTGCATTGCCGGTCTGGAAACTATCAGTGGCGGCGCGATTCTGGTGGACGACGCCGACATCAGCGGCATGAGCCCGAAGGATCGTGACATCGCCATGGTGTTCCAGTCTTACGCGCTGTACCCGACCATGAGTGTGCGTGACAACATCGCGTTCGGCCTGAAGATCCGCAAGATGCCGGCCGCCGACATCGACGAAGAAGTCGCTCGTGTCGCCAAGCTTTTGCAGATCGAACATCTGTTGAACCGCAAGCCGGGCCAGCTCTCCGGTGGTCAGCAACAGCGTGTGGCCATGGGCCGAGCGCTGGCGCGTCGACCAAAGATTTATCTGTTCGACGAACCGCTGTCCAACCTCGACGCCAAATTGCGTGTCGAGATGCGCACCGAAATGAAACTGATGCACCAGCGTCTGAAAACCACCACGGTCTACGTGACCCACGACCAGATAGAAGCCATGACGCTGGGCGACAAAGTGGCGGTGATGAAGGACGGAATCATTCAGCAGTTCGGCACGCCAAAGGACATCTACAACAACCCGGCCAACCTGTTCGTGGCGAGCTTCATCGGTTCGCCGCCGATGAACTTCATTCCTCTGCGGCTGCAACGCAAGGAGGGTCGCCTGATGGCGCTACTCGACAGTGGGCAGGCGCGTTGCGAATTGCCGCTGGGCATGCAGGACGCCGGGCTCGAAGACCGCGAAGTGATTCTAGGCATGCGCCCGGAGCAGATCGTGCTCGCGGCTGGCGAGCCGAATGGTTTGCCGACCATTCGCGCGGAAGTGCAGGTCACCGAGCCGACCGGCCCCGACACGCTGGTGTTCGTCAATCTCAACGACACCAAGGTCTGCTGCCGCCTGGCGCCGGATGTGGCGCCGGCTGTGGGCGAGACGCTGACCTTGCAGTTCGATCCATCGAAAGTGCTGCTGTTCGATGCCAAGACCGGGGAGCGTTTGGGCGTTGCGGGCCAAGCGCAACCTGAGATTCACGCTGCCAACGTGACCCAGTTCAAGGGCCGCTGAAGATCAAACAGGGTGGGCGGTCAATGTGGGAGCGAGCCTGCTTGCGAATACGGTCTGGCATTCAGCAAAGAAGTTGTCTGATACCCCGCTTTCGCGAGCAGGCTCGCTCCCACAAAGGGAATCGCCCAGAGAAATTCGTGGTGGATGGAAACACTGCCGCAACCGATGTAAACCGCGTTAGATAAAAACAGTTAATAACAATAAAACGAGGATGTAGGGATGAAGAAGAACAACAACGCCCAATTGATCTGCCAGTTGTCGGCGATTGCGGCAATGACACTGGCGGGCGGCGTGCACGCTGCAGAGGCGTTCAGTCCGGAATCGAAATGGATGACGGGCGATTGGGGTGGTGAACGGACCAAGCTGATTGATGCGGGTTATGACTTCCAGATCGAGTACGTCGGCGAAGTCGGCTCCAACCTCAAGGGCGGTTACAACGACGACACCACCGCGCGCTACAGCGACCAGTTTGCCTTCGGTGCAAAACTGGACCTGGAAAAAATCTTCGGCTGGAACGATGCCGAATTCAAACTGGCGATCACCGAACGTAGTGGTCGCAACATTTCCAACGACCGCATCGGCGATCCGCGTGCCGGCACTTTCAGTTCCTCGCAGGAAGTCTGGGGCCGTGGCCAGACCTGGCGTCTGACGCAGTTGTGGGTCAAACAGAAATACTTCGACGGCGCACTCGATGTGAAGGCCGGTTACTTCGGTGAAGGCGAAGACTTCAACAGCTTCCCGTGCGACTTCCAGAACCTGGCGTTCTGCGGCTCGCAAGTGGGTAACTGGGTCGGCGGCATCTGGTACAACTGGCCGGTCAGCCAGGCCGCGATCCGCGTGAAGTACAACATCAACGACGAGCTCTACGCGCAGATCGGTGCATACAACCAGAACCCCTCGCAGCTGGAAACCGGCAACGGCTTCAAGCTCAGCGGCAGCGGCACCAAAGGCACCATCATTCCGGTCGAGTTGGTCTGGTCGCCGAACGTCAACAGCCTGCCCGGTGAATACCGCGTTGGTTACTACAAAAGTACCGCCAAGGCCGATGACGTTCGTGAGGACGACAACGGCAATGATGCGGCTATCAGCGGCGACGCTTACCGCAGCCACAGCAGCAAATCCGGCTACTGGTTCGTTGCGCAGCAGCAGCTGACCGACCACAACGGCGACAAGAGCCGTGGTCTGAGCATCGCTGCCAACGCCACCTTCCATGACAAGGAAACCAACACGGTCGATAACTATCAGAACCTGATGTTGACCTACAAAGGTCCTTTCAACGCCCGTCCGAAAGACGACGTCGGCATCGGTATCGCACGGATTCACGTCAACGAAGATGCCCAGAAAAACCGCAAGCTGATCAACGGCGTAAACGGTATTGACGACTACGACAATCCAAGCTTCCTGCCGATCCAGGACACCGAGTACAACGCTGAAATCAACTATGGTTTCCACGTTACTAACTGGCTGACCGTGCGTCCCAACCTGCAATACGTGAAGCACCCGGGCGGGGTTGATCAGGTGGACGACGCGATCGTTGCCGGCCTGAAAATTCAGTCGGTGTTCTAACGCTGTTGCGATAAGCTCCTCTCTATGTGCGCATTTTTTGCGGACGGCCAAGGCTGTCCGCTTTTTTTTGGGCTGGCGCACCCGATGATTTTCAGGACAGTGGCACATGCATGAGCATCCGCTCCAACGCTTCTTCAAATCCTTGCGTGCACGTCCGGTGTTTGCGTGGGAGCGCTATCAGTTGCGCGATGTGCTGGTGATCGAGCATCCGCGGTGTCAGGCGGTGTTCAGTCGGCAGGGCGCGCAGTTGTTGCACTTCCAACCACGGGGTCAAAAGCCCTGGCTGTGGTGCGCGGCTAAATGGCCACATGTAGGCGCCATTCGCGGTGGCGTGCCGGTGTGTTGGCCGTGGTATGGCCGCCATCCGAGCGAAAACGCCTGGCCGTCCCATGGCTGGGCGCGGCTACTCGACTGGAAGCTGATGGACAGCAGCGAAGACGAGGAGGGCGTGCGCCTGCACTGGCAATTACAACTGTGTGATTGGCAGGTGGATCTGCATGCGCATCTTGGCGAACGCATGGAATTGCG
This sequence comes from Pseudomonas sp. TMB3-21, assembly GCF_054898145.1. Taxonomy (NCBI): domain Bacteria; kingdom Pseudomonadati; phylum Pseudomonadota; class Gammaproteobacteria; order Pseudomonadales; family Pseudomonadaceae; genus Pseudomonas; species Pseudomonas sp. TMB3-21. The sequence goes on from NZ_CM142718.1 coordinate 2,994,586, forward strand.
CCTGAGCACCGAGCATCAGGACAGCCTGCCGTGCCAATTGAGTCAGGCCTTGCACGCCTATTGGCGTATTGGTGATGTCGGTGAGGTAGCGCTGTCTGGGCTCGACGGCGCGCAGGGTTACGACCAATTGAATCGGCAGGCGTGTCAGCAGGAAGGCGAGTTGCGGGTGGAGGGCGGATGTCAGCGGGTGTTCCAGCATGACGGTGAATTGCAGCTCAAGGATCATGCCTGGCAGCGCGAATTGTGTATCGATACCGGCGACGATGGCGACACGGTGGTCTGGCACCCCGGTACGCGGCCGTTGCTGGGAGTGAGCTGGAACGAGATTTCAGAGTTCGTCTGCGTGGAAGCGGCGAGCGGCGGGACTGACAGTCTGAGTCTGGCGCCGGGGCAGAAAGCGCATTTGAGTTTACAGGCGCGAGTTGGGGTTTAGCTCAGGATGAGCGGTGTTGCGACTGGCCCCTTCGCGGGCAAGCCCGCTCCCACAAGGATTTGTGGTGGTCACAAATGTCGCGACCAATGGAGATCCACTGTGGGAGTGAGCCTGCTCGCGATGAGGTCAGGCAACGAAGGGGCTAGTCAGTCGGAGTCTGGCGCCGGGGCAGAAAGCGCATTTGAGCTTGCAGGCGCGGGTTGGTGTTTAGCTTAGGATCGGCAGTGTTGTAGCGGCTGCCATCGCGAGCAGGCTCGCTCCCACAAGGATTTGTGGTGGTCACAAATGTCGCGACCAATGGAGATCACTGTAGGAGCGAGCCTGCTCGCGATGAGGCCGGGTCAGGCAACGAAGGGGCTAGTCAGTTTGAGTCTGGCACCGGGGCAGAAAGCGCATTTGAGCTTGCAGGCGCGGGTTGGCGTTTAGCTCAGGATCAGCAGTGTTGTAGCGGCTGCCATCGCGAGCAGGCTCGCTCCCACAAGGATTTGTGGTGGTCACAAATGTCGCGACCAATGGAGATCCACTGTGGGAGCGAGCCTGCTCGCGATGAGGCCGGGTCAGGCAACGAAGGGGCTAGTCAGTTTGAGTCTGGCGCCGGGGCAGAAAGCGCATTTGAGTTTACAGGCGCGAGTTGGGGTTTAGCTCAGGATCAGCAGTGTCGTGCGGCCGCCATCGCGAGCAGGCTCACTCCCACAAGGATTTGTGGTGGTCACAAATGTTGCGACCAATGGAGATCCACTGTGGGAGTGAGCCTGCTCGCGATGAGGCCGGGTCAGGCAACGAAGGTGCTAGTTAAACTCATCCCCCACCGGATACCGGCTGGCATTCAGACTCTCTTTGATCTTGCGCAGATGCGGCTGGAAATCCACGCCACGGCGCAAGGTCATGCCGGTCGCGAGTACGTCGAGCACCGTCAGCTGAATAATCCGCGAGGTCATCGGCATATAAATGTCGGTGTCTTCCGGCAGCGGAATGTTCAGGCTGAGCGTACTGGCTTTGGCCAGCGGTGATCCCTCGGCGGTCAAACCCAGCACCGAAGCGCCGTTCTCCCGGGCGATGCGCGCCACTTCCACCAGTTCGCGGGTGCGTCCGGTATAGGAAATGATCACGAACAATTCGCCGGTATGCGCGACCGACGCAATCATGCGCTGCATCAGCACGTCGGCATGGGCGGTGACGGCCAGGTTGAAGCGGAAGAATTTGTGCTGCGCATCCAGTGCTACCGGGGCTGAGGCGCCGAGGCCGAAAAAGTGAATCTGGCGCGCCTGGATCAACAGGTCGACGGCGCGGCTGATCAGGTTCGGGTCCAGCGCCTGCAAGGCACTGTCCAGGGAAGCGATGGCGCTGCCGAAAATTTTCTTGGTGTACGCTTCCGGATTGTCATCGGCCTCGACCGCACGGCTGACATAGGCCGCACCACTGGCCAGACTCTGCGCCAGTTGCAACTTGAGTTCCGGGTAGCCGCTCACACCGAATGAACGGCAGAAACGGTTGACCGTCGGCTCGCTGACTTTCGACGCCTGGGCGAGGGCGGCGATGCTGAACCGGGTGGCCTGCTGCGGGTTCAGCAGGATGACTTCGGCGACTTTGCGTTCAGCCTTGTTCAGGTCTTCAAGGCGATTCTGGATCTGTTCCAGGAGATTTCGCACGCGGTCCATAGTTGTTCCTTGATTCACCGACAAAAAAGACGCCCTGCTATGCAAATTGGGCCTTTGATGTGGCCCGTGGCGGTGGCCTATCCTACTGATGGCTCCGACCGACCACCACTCGGAATCTGCATATTGGGTAAATGTTGTGTTTATTACTACATTTTCCCTTGAGTGATGCCTTGAAAAAAGGTATTTGTAGCTTAACTTGATAAAAGAACAAACATCATGCCCTCGATTACGGTTGAACCGTGCACATTTGCCTTGTTCGGCGCGCTCGGCGATCTCGCTTTGCGCAAGCTGTTTCCTGCGCTTTACCAGCTTGATGGCGCAGGCCTGCTTCATGAGGACACGCGTGTTATTGCGCTGGCCCGTGAGCCTGGCAGCGAGCAGGAGCATCTGGCGTTCATCACCTCCGAGCTGCGCCGCTATGTCGGTGAAAAGGAGCTGGACGAAGCAATACTGGACCGCTTCCTCGGTCGCCTGAGCTATCTGCACGTCGACTTTCTCAAGGCCGATGATTATGTCGCGCTGGCCGAAGCGGCCGGATCTGCCCCGCGGGTGATCGCCTACTTCGCGACCCCGGCGGCGGTATACGGCGCGATCTGCGAAAACCTGTCGAAGGTCGGCCTCGCTGAAAATACCCGGGTTGTGCTGGAGAAACCGATCGGTTCGGACCTGGAGTCTTCGCGCACGGTCAACGACGCCGTGGCGCAGTTCTTCCCGGAAAACCGCACTTATCGAATCGACCATTACCTGGGCAAGGAAACCGTTCAGAACCTGATCGCCCTGCGATTTGCCAACAGCCTGTTCGAAACCCAGTGGAACCAGAATTACATTTCCCACGTGGAAATCACCGTGGCCGAGAAGGTTGGCATCGAAGGTCGCTGGGGCTATTTCGACAAGGCCGGCCAGCTGCGCGACATGATCCAGAATCACCTGCTGCAGCTGCTTTGCCTGATCGCCATGGACCCGCCGGCCGACCTCTCTGCCGACAGCATTCGTGACGAGAAAGTCAAAGTGCTCAAGGCACTGGCGCCGATCAGCCCGGAAGGCTTGACTACACAAGTGGTGCGCGGCCAGTACATCGCCGGTTACAGCGAAGGCAAAGCGGTGCCGGGCTACCTCGACGAGCCAAATTCAAACACCCAGAGCGACACCGAAACCTTCGTCGCCCTGCGTGCCGATATTCGCAACTGGCGTTGGGCCGGCGTGCCGTTTTACCTGCGTACTGGCAAGCGCATGCCGCAGAAGCTGTCGCAGATCGTCATCCACTTCAAGGAACCGTCGCACTACATTTTCGCCCCGGAGCAGCGCCTGCAGATCAGCAACAAGCTGATCATCCGCCTGCAACCGGACGAAGGCATTTCCTTGCGCGTGATGACCAAAGAACAAGGCCTGGACAAAGGCATGCAGCTGCGCAGCGGTCCGTTGCAGCTGAATTTTTCCGACACCTGGCGTAGCGCGCGGATCCCCGATGCCTACGAGCGTTTGTTGCTGGAAGTGATGCGCGGCAATCAGAACCTGTTTGTCCGTAAAGATGAAATCGAAGCCGCGTGGAAGTGGTGTGACCAGTTGATTGCCGGGTGGAAAAAATCCGGCGATGCGCCCAAGCCGTATGCGGCCGGGTCCTGGGGACCGATGAGTTCCATTGCACTGATCACGCGGGATGGGAGGTCGTGGTATGGCGATATCTGAATTGAAATTACCGCTGGGCGTTAGTGCTCATGCGTTCAAGAGCCCGGTGTTGTTGGCCGAAGGCCTGGCGCTGACTGTGGCCAAGCAACTGAGCGATGCAATCGACGCTAAAGGCACTGCCACCCTGGTGGTGTCCGGTGGACGCAGCCCGGTAGCGTTTTTTCAGCATCTGGCGAAACAGACACTGGATTGGTCCAACGTGGTCATCAGCCTGGCCGATGAGCGCTGGGTACCGGTTGAACACGCCGACAGCAATGCCGGCCTGATCAAACGCTACCTGTTGCAAGGTCCGGCTGCCAAAGCACAGTTTTTGAGTTTGTACAGTGCCACCGCCAATGTCGATCAGGCTGCCGAACAGGCAGATCGCTTGCTCGGCGAATTGCCACCGATCGACGTGCTGATTCTCGGCATGGGCGACGACGGTCACACGGCTTCGCTGTTTCCCGACAGCCCGAACCTGGCCGACGCGTTGAAGGCTGATGGCAGCCGTCGTTGCTACCCGATGCTGGCGCCGACCGTACCGCACCAGCGCCTGAGCATGAGCCGCGCGCTGCTGGCTTCGGCGAAACACAAGGTTCTGTCGATTTCCGGTCAGTCCAAACTGACCACCCTGAGCGCCGCTCTGGCCGGCGACGACGTCGCTGCCATGCCGATTCGCGCGTTTCTGCAACCTACGTTAGAGATTTACTGGTGCCCATGAGCCAAGGATCAGCCGCTATGACAAACCCATCCCCGACCGTTTCCATGGCGGATAAAGTTGCCCTGATCGACAGCCTCTGTGCCAAGGCGCGGATTCTGCCGGTGATCACCATCGCCCGCGAGCAGGACATTCTGCCGCTGGCCGATGCCCTGGCGGCCGGTGGCCTGACTGCGCTGGAAGTGACGTTGCGTTCGCAATACGGGCTCAAGGCGATTCAGATTCTGCGCGAACAACGTCCGGAACTGATGACCGGTGCCGGCACCGTGCTTGACCGCAACATGCTCGCCGCAGCCGAAGCGGCAGGTTCGCAGTTCATCGTCACGCCTGGCATCACCCGTGACCTGCTCGAAGCCAGCGTCGACAGCCCGATTCCGCTGTTGCCAGGGATCAGCAATGCATCCGGCATCATGGAAGGCTACGGTCTGGGCTATCGCCGCTTCAAGTTGTTCCCGGCGGAAGTCAGCGGTGGCGTCGCAGCCATCAAGGCACTGGGCGGCCCGTTCGGTGAAGTAAAATTCTGCCCGACCGGTGGCGTCAGCCCGGCCAACATCAAAAGCTACATGGCGCTGAAAAACGTCATGTGCGTGGGTGGTAGCTGGATGCTTGATCCGGAGTGGATCAAGAACGGCGACTGGACCCGCATTCAGGAATGCACCGCCGAGGCCCTGGCGCTGCTGGACTGATCGCTTCAACCGACACTTCGTTGTGTGTTCTACGGCTTTAACGGTGCGCTTGGTCGGTGCACCGTTTTTTTTTGCCCGTAGATCTAACGACCGTAGGACCGACATTTTGCGATACACAGTTAACGCCCCCCGCCCGCCGTGCGGCGCTAATCTGCTTCCATCTTATGGAAGAGATCAACACATGAACGCCATCAATTCGCTACCTGCCGCACTTCCCGCTTATCTGCTGTCACCCGAGCAAATCGCCGGCCCTTACTTTCGAAATTCCAAACTCATCAGACGCAACATCAGCGAAGGCATGGATGGCATCCCGCTCGTGCTGCGCCTGAAAATAGTCGATGCAATGACTGGCCAGCCTGTCACGGGGGCGATCGTCGATATCTGGCATTGCAACGCCCGCGGCGCGTATTCCGGCTGGAGCAAAATCAATCCGGACGAGGAAGTCGATGTCGAGGCCATCGGCTCCATCCCGCGCACCGATGACGATACCTACCTGCGTGGCGGGCAGTTCACCGACAGCAATGGCATCGTACGCTTCACCACCATCTACCCCGGTTTCTATGCCGGCCGGGCGCTGCACATTCACGTCGCAGTGCGCATCACCGCCGGCAACAACTATCTGGAAGAACGTCATGTGGCGTGGGTCGGGCAGTTATATTTTCCGGAAGTGGCGTCCAGGTCGGTGCTCAACACTCGGGAGTACAGCGGTCGCGGCGTTGCCCCACTCAATAACGCGCAAGACTTCTTCTACGCCGCCATGGGCGGCGAAGCGTCGACCTTGAGCATCCACACGCTCGGCCGCGACTCCAGTGACGATGGCTTCTTCGGGCACACGACCATTGGCATCGACACGTTCGCGGTGTCATCGCAGATCCGGCCCGAAGACTTCGACAAATACACCGTCTGAACTCAGCGCAGTTCGTCGAGCGCTTTGCTCAGCCGCTGCATATCGTCAGCGCTGCTGATGAGCCCCGGCGTGATGCGGATACACGGCCCACAGGCCGCACCGCTGCGCACGATGGTAAACAGGTTGTAGTCCTTGAGCAGCCGCTCGACCATGACCTGCTGATCGTCATGCCGGGTGAAGCGCATGGCGGTGATGCCGCAATACAGGCGTGGATCGTCCGGCGTGAGGACTTCGATGCCCGGCAACTCACGGACTGCGCTGACCCATAGATCACGCATGTAGTTGAGCCTTGCGCCCTTCGCCGTTGCAGCGCCCATGGCCCGATGTTCTTCGAGCACTAACGGCAGGGTCAGCAACGCCGGGATGTTGGGGGTGCTGTGGGGTGTGCGGGCGCGAATATCGCTGATCGGGTAATGCGTCTCGGCCATGTCCGGGTCGATGTCGTCGAGGCGCTCGCGGGCGATGTAAATAAATCCCAGAGTCAGTGGCGACCCGATCCATTTGTGCAGATTAAAACCGGCGAACGCGATACCCAGCTCATCGAGGTTGAATTCGATCTGGCCCAATGCGTGCGCACCGTCGAGGATCACATCGATGCCGTGCTCTTTAGCGGCCGCGGCAATGGCTTGCACCGGCATGACCAGCCCGGTGCGATGCGTGACGTGGGTCAGCGCCATCAATTTAAGGCGCGGATGACGCGCGAAGATGTCGCGGTACGTATTCAGCAGGCCGTCGTAGGTGGCGGGATGGGCGTGCTCGATTTCGATGATATCGGCGCCACGGTTGCGCGCCAGCCAGCGCATGGCGCTTTTGACCGTGTCGTATTCCAGATCGCAGATCAGCACCTGATCACCTGGCTTGAGCAGGTTGTAATTGCGGATCAGCGATTGCAGGCCGTCGGTAGCGTTGCGGGTGAGGGCGACGGTGTCGTCAGGCACCTTGATCAATTCGGCAACCGCCGCGCGAATCGTCAGGCCTTCATGCTGCTCGAAGCGCTGGCGCACATAGACCGAGTTGCTGCGATTGATGAACTCGATGTTGCGCTGATATTCCTCGACCACCGTGCGCGACATGCGTCCGAAGTAGCCGTTTTCCAGATTGACCGGGCCGGGTTCCAGGTCGTAGCGGTCGGCGAAAGTCTGCCAGAAAGATTCATCACGGGCACGTCGGGTGTTCTCAGGCATGGAGGACTCGATCAAGGGGTTCAGTGGCGAGGGGCGGGTTTGCCATGTTTGGCGCGCAGCGGTTCCAGCAATTCCGATAATCCGTTGTGATCGATTTCCTGCATGAGGGCCAGCAACCCGCCCAGTTCGCCATGGGGAAATCCTTCGCGGGCGAACCAGTTGAGGTATTGGCCAGGAAGGTCGGCAATGATCCGGCCTTTATATTTGCCGAAGGGCATTTCACGGGTGATCAGTAATTCGAGCTTTTCGGGGTTCATCTGTCGGCCACTTGCATTCAGTCAGGATGAAAATACAGGCATTCTGCATGCAGGCCAAATGACAGATCATGCAAAAAAAGCGGATACAGTTTTTGACTGAAATTATAACTAATTGAAATATAACGAGTTATTGTTCAGTCCAAAACTGGCATGCAGGGTGCAATAGCTATTACATCTTTCATCAACCCCGTGAGGAATTGAAAATGACTGACATCAATAAAGAATCCATCTCCGTCCTGAACGACCTGATCGAAACCAGCAAAGATGGTCAAGAAGGCTTCAAGACCTGCGCAGAAGACATCAAGCATCCAGAACTGAAAGCTCTGTTTGTGAAGCGTTCCGCCGATTGCGCTGCCGCCGCTGCTGAATTGCAGGCTGCAGTTCGTTCGATGGGTGGCGACCCGGAAACTTCTACCAGCGTCAGCGGTGACTTGCACCGTCGCTGGGTAGACGTCAAAGCCGTGTTCACCGGCAAAGACGAAGAAGCCGTTCTGAATGAAGCAGAGCGCGGTGAAGACCACGCACTGAAGGCTTACAAAGAAGCAATGGAAAAAATCAATAAGCATAATCTGGTTGGCATCCGTGACCTGGTTGAACGTCAACTCCACGGCGTGCAACGTAACCACGACCAGGTGAAAGCCCTGCGTAACCAGGCTCGCGCACGCTCGTAAGCGTTCGTAGCCTGTCAAAAACGCCAGCCAGTCTGGCGTTCTTTTGTGTCTGTAAATAAGTGCTGGACTGTACATAGTTAGCTAGCTAATAATTTGTCTGCCCGTTGTCCCCGCGCATTACGTCTATCGTTAAACCGTGCCCTTCAGAGTTTTCCCTGTGCCCATCACTTTCCAGGCGTTATTCCTGCCTGACCGCCGTGCTTTGCAATTCGCAATCAAGACCGTGCTCGGCGGCGGCCTGGCGCTGTGGCTGGCGATGCGCTGGGGGCTTGAGCAACCGGCGTGGGCGTTGATGACAGCGTTTATCGTTGCGCAGCCACTGTCGGGGATGGTGGTGCAGAAAGGCTTGGCGCGACTGTTGGGAACGATCGTCGGCACCATCATGTCGGTGGTCTTCATGGGGTTGTTTGCGCAGACGCCCTGGCTGTTTCTGTTGGCGCTGGCCCTGTGGCTCGGGCTGTGCACGGCGAGCTCGACGTTGTTGCGCAGTGCCTGGTCCTACTCCTTCGTGCTGGCCGGTTACACGGTGGCGATCATCGCGTTGCCGGCCATCAGCCATCCGCTCACGGTGTTCGATCAAGCTGTGGCGCGCTGCACGGAAATCTCCCTGGGCATTATCTGCGCCACCGCCGCGAGTGCGTTGCTGTGGCCACTGCGCGTCGAACAGCAACTGGCGGATCAGGCACGTGCCGCCTGGCAAAGCGGAATGAAGGCCGCACAGGCAACATTGGCCGGCGATGGCCAGGCGCGTAAAGGTTTGCTGGAAATCCTCGGCAGGATCGTCGCGGTCGATGCGCAGCGCGAACATGCCTGGTTCGAAGGCAGTCTGGGGCGGCAGCGTGCGCGTTCAATCAGTGGACTGAGCCAGAAGCTGTTGATGTTGCTGCGCATCGCGCGGTCAGTGCGTCGCCAGTGGAAGCAGCTGGAGCCGCAGGAAGCCGAGCAATTGCAACCGTGGATGAATGAAGTTCAAGAGGCGCTGGATCATTGCGATCCGGCTGCGCTGCAAGCGTTGCGCCCGCGATTGCTGGACGCCTGCCACGATGCGCAAATCAGCTCGGCGCAAAGTTTCTGCCTGGCGCGTCTGGCCCTGCTGCTCGACAGCGCCATGGCGGCAAGCGCGGCACTGCAGGCGGTGGAGGAGGGCAGGGAAACGGTCGACCCGCCGCGCACGCTCGCGTCACATCGCGACCTGTCATTGGCATTGGTCTTCGGCGCGCGCAGTGCCTTGGCTTTTCTGGTGGTGTCATGCTTCTGGCTGGCCACCGCCTGGCCGGCTGCTTCGGGCGCTTTGCTGCTGACCTGCGTGGTGTGCAGCCTGTTCGCCAGTCGCGAAAACGGCGCGCAAATCGGTATGAGTTTCATGCGCGGTATTTTTCTGGCAATTCCATCAGCGTTTATCGTCGGGCAGATTCTGCTGCCGCAATGGAGCAGCTTTGCCTTGCTCTGCCTCGGCATGGGCGTGCCGTTATTCTTCGGTGCGCTGGGCATGGCCAAGCCGCAGATAGGCGCCACAGCGACCTCGTTCTGCCTGCACTTTATCGTGCTGATATCGCCGCTCAACGCGATGAAATTCGATGTCGCGAACTTTTTCAACAGTGCTCAAGCGATTGTCATCGGCGTGGGCGCGGCGGTGCTGGCGTTCCGGTTATTGATGCTGCGCGATCCGGCATGGCACAGCCGACGCTTGTTAACCGCGACCCTGCACGACCTGGTGCGCCTGACCCGACGCAATCTGCGCGGTGCCGAAAGCTGGTTTGGCGGGCGCATGGCCGATCGCCTGTTGCAGTTGGCGCGGCACTATCCCGAGTTGCCGGAGCCGGCACGCAGCCGCTGGGACGATGGCTTGCTGGGCCTGGACATCGGCGACGAGTTGCTGCATTTGCGCTTGAGTCTCGCCGTGGCGCAGGCGCCGGTCGGTGTGCCTCAGCGTCGGTATCTCGATCAGCTGGAAAAACTTCTGCAGCAAGGTCCGGCCGCCAGTCGCGCCGATGCGTTGCAACAACCGAGTGAAGAATTTTTGCAGACGTTGTACGCATTACCGCCCAGCGATGCCGTGAAACTGGCGCAGGGCGCGGTGCTGCAATTGCACAACAGCTGGCGCGCCTGGTGTCGTCAGCAGGAGGTCAGCCATGGGCTTGCGTGAATGGTCAGTGGGCGGCGTCCTGCTCAGTCCTTTTCTGATTTATGTGGTGCTGGCGCTGCTGGTCACCGGCGGTTTGCGCATGTTGCTTCAACTGACCCCGGTCGGGCGCTGGATCTGGCACGAAGCGTTATTCGATTGCGCCTTGTACGTCTGCGTATTGACACTGATCACCGTCGTCCTCGGACCTTTATAAGGAGTTGAACATGCGTACATCCGTACGTGTCGCGGTAACCCTGACCCTGGTGGCGCTGGCGATTTTTGCCGGTTTCCATCTATGGCAGTACTACATGCTGACCCCGTGGACCCGCGATGCGCGAATCCGTGCCGACGTGGTGGTGATCGCCCCCGACGTGTCGGGCTGGGTACGCGAACTGAAGACCTTCGACAACCAGCGGGTCAAGGCCGGGGATTTGTTGCTGAGCATTGATCGAGATCGTTTCGAAGCCGCGCTGGAGAAAGCGCAGGCGGTGGTGCAAACCCGTCAGCAGCAGCTGAAGTTGCGTGAACGCGAGGCCAGTCGCCGCGCCGCGCTGGGTCCGCAAGCGATCAGCGCCGAGCTGCGCGAAAATGCGCAAATCAATGCCGGCATTGCCCGAGGCGAACTGCGCGAAGCTCAGGCCGAAGCCAAGGTCGCCGAACTCAACCTGGCGCGCAGTCAGGTGCATGCGCCCCGCAGCGGGCATGTCACCAACCTGCAACTGGCGCAGGGCAATTTTGTAAACGCCGGGCAACCGGTGATGGCGCTGATCGATGATTCGACGTTTTACGTGCAGGCGTATTTCGAGGAGACCAAACTGCCGCGCGTTCGCGTGGGCGATCCGGTCAAGGTCTGGCTGATGAGTGTCGGCACGCCGTTGCATGGGCATGTCGAGAGCATCAGTCGCGGCATCACCGACCGCAACACCACACCCGACGGGCAGTTGCTGGCGGAGGTGGAACCGACCTTCAACTGGGTGCGGCTGGCGCAGCGGATTCCAGTGCGGATCAAGCTGGATGAGGTGCCGGAGGGGGTTAATTTGAGTTCAGGGATGACGGCGAGCGTGCAGGTGCAGGAAGCGCCATAAGATCAAAGATCGTCCGAACGCGGCCCGAGCCTTCGGACGATCTTTTTAATCATCACCCAATACTGATCGCCGGCAATGTCGGCAACGTCACAGTCTGCTGCTTGCGTGGGGCGAGGATCTCGGCCTCGCCGTCGACCACCAGTTCATCGCGCTGATTGAACACGCGGGTGGCAATCCGTACACGGAATTTCGGCAGTTTTTCGACAATTTCCAGGCGCACTGTCAGCGTGTCGCCAATCTTCACGGGCTTCTGAAAACTCATCTGCTGACCGATGTAGATCGTCCCCGGCCCAGGCAACTCGCAAGCCACGGCCGCACTGATCAACGCGCCGCTGAACATGCCATGGGCGATGCGCTCCTTGAACATGGTGGCGGCGGCGAATTCGGCGTCCAGGTGCACCGGGTTGTGGTCCCCCGACATCGCGGCGAACAGCTGGATGTCGCGCTCTTCGACGGTCTTGCTGTAACTGGCGGTCTGGCCAACTTCGAGGGCTTCGTAAGGGGTGTTGGTAACCTGGGTCATCTGTCTCAATTCCTGTGACGAATAAAAAAATCCACAAAAAAAACTATTCGGACCGGGCCGGGCGGCGATGGCTCAGCGCTCCGGCGATCCAGCTCAGCACATCGGCGGTGACTGCATCGCGGTTTATTTCGTTGAACAGCTCATGCCGTGCCTGCGGGTAAACAGTCAGTTGCAGGTTCTGGCTGCCGGCGGCGCGCAATGCGTGAGCCAGGTCTGTCAGACGCTTGCCTTCACTCACCGGATCACATTCGCCGCCCATTACCAGCAACGGCAGGCCCGGATCGATCTGCGCGAGATTGGACGCTTTGCTGATTTGCTGCAAGCCGCCGAGCAAATCGATCCACAACTGATTGGTGCAGCGAAACCCGCAAAGCGGGTCGGCCGCGTACTTGTCGACTTCAGCCGGGTCGCGACTGAGCCAGTCGAACGGCGTGCGCACCGGTTTGAATTGCTTGTTGAACGAGCCAAACGACAACCATTCGATCAAGGCGCTGCGCCCGGTCCGCCCCTGACGCACGCGTTCGAGGCGGGCAATCTGCCGCGCCGCACGGTAAAGCGCCACAGGCTGAAAATTCGAGCCGCTAAGGATCGCGCCATGCAGGCTGGCACTGTGGTGCAGCAGATACGCCTGGGCCAGATAACTGCCCATGCTGTGGCCGAGCAGCACGATGGGCACACCGGGATGTTGTTGGCCGATGTGCTGGTTGAGGCTCGCCAGATCGCCGACCACCTTGCACCAACCGTCATCGTCGGCGAAGTGGCCGAGCGTCGCGGTTTCGGCCGTTTTGCCATGCCCGCGCAAGTCCGGCGCGTAAACGCCGTAGCCATTCTCGCAACATTTTTCCGCCAGGCGAGCGTACCGGCCACTGTGTTCCGCCATGCCATGGGCCACCAGAATCACCGCCTTCAACGGCGTCTCAGGCAGCCACTGGTTGACGAAGAGGCGGCTGCGGTCACTCACGGTCAGCCAGAAAGTGTCATGGATCATGGCGATTCCTTTGCATGGGCTCGATGCATTGTATAGCGCATCCCGACGTTGACGTCTGATCAGCCCACGCCACGGCAGGAAGATTCACACGATCTATGACGGCTACTGGCATATTTGCCTGATTCGCCATAGCTGCTAACGTCCGGGAAGCTCCGCTTTTTGTTTATTCGGCAACGAAGGAAAAAAAGCGGCCCGGATAGGCTCAGGTAAAGAGGACAAGAACAATGCAACCTGATTTCTGGAATGACAAACGCCCGGCCGGCGTGCCCCTGGACATTGAACACGGGGCCTACAAGTCGGTGATCGAGGTGTTCGAGCGTTCCTGCAAGAAATTTGCTGACCGCCCGGCCTTCAGCAACATGGGCGTCACCCTGACCTACGCCGAACTGGAACGCTACAGCGCCGCGTTCGCCGGTTACCTGCAAGCGCACACCGACCTGGCACCGGGCGACCGCATAGCGGTGCAGATGCCCAACGTTTTGCAATACCCGATTGCCGTGTTTGGCGCGTTGCGCGCCGGGCTGATCGTGGTCAACACCAACCCGCTGTACACCGCGCGGGAGATGCGCCATCAGTTCAAGGATTCCGGTGCACGGGCGCTGGTCTACCTGAACATGTTCGGGCAGAGAGTCCAGGAAGTGCTGGCCGACACCGACATTCAGTACCTGATCGAAGCGAAGATGGGCGACATGATGCCTGCCGCCAAAGGCTGGCTGGTCAACACCATGGTCAGCAAAGTGAAGAAAATGGTTCCGGACTATGCCTTGCCGCAGGCCATTTCTTTCAAGACCGCGTTGCGCCAGGGCCGGGGGCAGGGCATCAAGCCGTTGAACGCCGGGCTCGATGACATCGCGGTGCTGCAATACACCGGCGGCACCACCGGCCTGGCCAAGGGCGCAATGCTGACCCACGGCAATCTCGTCGCCAATATGCAGCAGGCGAGGGCGTGCCTGGGGCAGATCGGCGATGACGGCCAGCCACTGCTGCGGGAAGGTCAGGAAGTGATGATCGCGCCGCTGCCGCTGTACCACATCTATGCATTCACGGCGAACTGCATGTGCATGATGGTAACCGGCAACCACAACGTGCTGATTACCAATCCAAGGGACATCGGCGGTTTCATCAAGGAACTGAAGAACTGGCGGTTTTCCTGTCTGCTGGGGCTGAATACGCTGTTCGTTGCGCTGATGGAGCATCCGGATTTCAAGACCCTGGATTTCTCCAGCCTGAAGGTCACGAATTCGGGCGGCACCGCACTGGTCAAGGCGACTGCCGAGCGCTGGGAGCAACTGACCGGTTGCCGCATCACCGAAGGCTACGGCCTGACCGAAACCTCGCCGGTGGCCTGCACCAATCCTTATGGCGGCCAGTCGCGTATCGGCACGGTTGGCCTGCCGGTGCCGGGCACCACGCTGAAGATCATCAACGATGATGGCATCGAGCAGCCCCTGGGCGAGCGCGGCGAGTTGTGCATCAAAGGCCCGCAGATCATGAAAGGCTATTGGCAAAAACCGGAAGCCACTGCGGAAGTGCTGGATGCCGAGGGCTGGTTCAAGTCCGGCGACATCGGCGTGATCGACCCGGACGGTTTTGTGCGCATTGTCGATCGCAAGAAGGACATGATCATCGTCTCCGGTTTCAACGTGTACCCGAACGAGATCGAAGATGTGGTAATGGCTCACCCGAAAGTCGCCAACTGTGCGGTCATCGGTGTGCCGGACGAGCGATCGGGGGAGGCGGTGAAGCTGTTTGTCGTGGCCCGCGAGACGGGTGTCAGCCTCGAAGAACTGAAGGCCTACTGCAAGGAAAACTTCACCGCGTACAAAGTGCCGAAACACATCGTCTTGCGCGAATCGTTGCCGATGACGCCGGTCGGCAAGATCCTTCGAAGGGAGTTGCGCGATATTGCCTGATCGGTGAATGGCCGCGCTTCGCACGATCGCGAGCAGGCTCGCTCCTACAAGGACAATGGTGATCCTGTAGGAGCGAGCCTGCTCGCGATTTTTTCTGTATATGCCGTGTTTCCGATGGCTTTCACAGCGCTATAGAATTTTTGCTCTAAAACTGACCATTGCATATTCAAGAGTCACCAACGTGACTGTAGAGCCCGCTTTTGGCTCTAGGCGACCTTTGGCAAAGCTGCTACTCTCGGCGCGCTTTGGGACCTCTCGGCCTGCTTTAACCGCCAGATGCACCCATAATCAAACACCAATAATAATCGCATCAAAATGCGGTATTCGAATTCGCGTCGCTGAGGAGTGGGCTTCCATGATCGAAGACTTTTGGAAGGATAAGTACCCTGCCGGGATTGCTGCCGAGATCAATCCGGACGAGTATCCGAATATTCAGGCAGTGTTGAAGCAGTCCTGCCAACGCTTCGCCGACAAACCGGCATTCAGCAACCTGGGCAAGACAATCACCTACGGTGAATTGTACGAATTGTCCGGTGCATTTGCCGCGTACCTGCAACAGCATACCGACTTGCAGCCAGGCGATCGAATCGCCGTGCAATTGCCCAACGTTCTGCAGTACCCGGTCGCCGTGTTCGGGGCGATTCGCGCAGGGCTGATCGTGGTCAACACCAACCCGCTGTACACCACGCGGGAAATGGAACACCAATTCAACGACTCCGGCGCGAAAGCGCTGGTGTGCCTGGCGAACATGGCGCACCTGGCCCAGACCGTCGTGCCGAAAACCGGCGTCAAGCACGTGATTGTCACCGAAGTGGCTGACTTGCTGCCGCCGCTCAAGCGTCTGCTGATCAACAGCGTCATTAAATACGTGAAGAAAATGGTCCCGGCTTATCACTTGCCGAAGGCGATCAAGTTCAACGATGTGTTGAGCAAGGGTCATGGCCAGCCAGTGACCGAAGCCAATCCGGCCAGCAGCGACGTGGCCGTGTTGCAATACACCGGTGGCACCACCGGCGTGGCCAAGGGCGCAATGCTGACCCATCGCAACCTTGTGGCGAACATGCTGCAGTGCAAGGCACTGATGGGCTCCAATCTGAATGAAGGCTGCGAGATCCTGATCACGCCGTTGCCGCTTTACCACATCTATGCCTTCACCTTTCATTGCATGGCGATGATGCTGATCGGTAACCACAACGTCCTGATCAGCAACCCGCGCGACCTGTCGGCGATGGTCAAGGAGTTGTCGAAGTGGAAGTTCAGCGGCTTTGTCGGCCTCAACACGCTGTTTGTGGCCCTGTGCAATAACGAAGCGTTCCGCAAGCTCGACTTCTCGGCGCTGAAAGTCACGCTGTCCGGCGGCATGGCCCTGCAACTGGCCGCCGCCGAGCGCTGGAAAGCGGTCACCGGCTGCGCCATCTGCGAAGGCTACGGCATGACGGAAACCAGCCCGGTTGCGACGGTCAATCCGATTCAGCATATTCAGATCGGCACCATTGGTATTCCGGTACCTTCAACGCTGTGCAAAATCATTGACGATGCCGGTGTGGAATTGCCCTCGGGCGAGATCGGCGAACTGTGTGTGAAGGGTCCGCAGGTCATGAAAGGTTACTGGCAGCGTCAGGACGCCACTGATGAAATGCTCGATAGCGAAGGCTGGCTGAAAACCGGCGATATCGCGGTGATCCAGCCTGACGGTTACATGCGCATCGTTGATCGCAAGAAAGACATGATTCTGGTGTCGGGCTTCAACGTTTACCCGAACGAACTGGAAGACGTGCTGGCGACCCTGCCGGGTGTGTTGCAGTGCGCAGCCATTGGTGTGCCGGACGAGAAGTCGGGCGAGGCGATCAAGATTTTCATCGTGGCCAAACCGGGCGTCACCCTGACCAAAGAACAGGTGATGGAGCACATGCGCGCCAACGTCACCGGGTACAAAGTGCCTCGTTCGGTGGAATTCCGCGATGCGCTGCCGACCACGAACGTCGGCAAGATTCTGCGTCGCGAGTTGCGTGATGAAGAGTTGAAGAAGATCAAGGCGAAGACCGCCGCCTAAACCAAAAAACCCCGCAAATGCGGGGCTTTTTGTGGGCAGTGAAATAAACGGGCTTCTGTGGGATTGGATGTTCTATGGTGAGGGAGCTTCTGTGGCAAGGGGCTTCTGTGGCGAGGGGGTTTACCCCCGTTGGGCTGCGCAGCAGCCCCCTAACCATAACCCGCAACCCAATTCCCAAGGTATATCGTAGTCGCCATCTTACGACTGCTGCGCAGCCGAACGGGGCGGTGCGACGTTTCGCTAAACCCCCTCACCACAAGTAAACCCCCTGGCCACAGATGGATCCCTGGTCACAAATGATTCACGGTGCGGCAAGCAAACTTCTCACAACAGTCCATGACTCAGAATCTGCCTTACAACCGAAACTGCGCGAAATTGACGTTGGTGCCCGCCGGACGCATATCCTGCAGATACGAATCCTTGTCGGCGCTCAATTCCAGGCTCAGCGCGGCTTTGCGCTTGCCCTCATTACGCACGACCAGACCTTCGAGCTTCTCGCGCAGGAACACCGTCGGCACTTTCAAGTGCAGCAGTTCGTCTGTGTCCGGGGTGTGCATCAGCAGGTGAATCCATTCGTACTGACCAATCGCCAGACGCGCTACCGGGATGTCGAACCACCAAATGTTGCGGTTGCGGTTCAATTCGGTGAAATGGCAGTTGTTGACGCCAAGCACAGCACCGCCAAGTTCCTGATTTCTGCGGGCAATGGCCTGCGGTTTATCGAGTTTCATAACATTCCTACGGGATTGGATCTTCAGCACCAGTGGCCTGAATACGTTGCACATTCTCGGGGGTTGCCGGGCAAACATAAAGCCTAACCTGCGCTCTCTGATGAAAAGCGCGCGAAAAAAATGAAACTCCCTGCAAATCCCTCCGGTCAATTCTTGTGTAACCACTTACCTCGTTCAATTGTTCACAGGAGAAACACCATGAGCAGCACTGGCGATAAAGTAAAAGGCATGGCTAACGAAGCAGTCGGCAACGTCAAGCAAGGCGTCGGCAAAGCCACTGGTAACGATAAGGTACGCGCTGAAGGCGTTGTGCAGGAAAAGAAAGGCGAAGCTCAGCAAGCTGTGGGCGACGCCAAAGACGCCGTCAAGAAAGGCGTCGACAAAGCGTAACATTGGCTTTGTGCGCAACCGAAACGGCCATCCGCGGATGGCCGTTTTCGTGTCAGCCTGAATAGTATCAACACGCTAACTGTTTCAAAGTCGCCACTTAGGCTACTTTGATGTAAAAACGGCCCCTGAGTCGCCACGACTTCAACTAATTTGCGGCGAAAGGAGACGCTCATGATTTTCCCTGACATGAAGGGTATGCCCATCCATCGTGTGATGGTGCGCACCGTCAAAGAGTTTATTGACGACGAGATGTCGACCTACGCGTCGGCGTTGGCGTATCAAATGCTGTTCTCGTTGTTCCCCTTCATTCTGTTTCTGATCGCGCTGATCGGTTTCCTGCACCTGCCGGATTTTTTCTCGTGGTTGCGTCTGCAATCTGAGCTGGTGCTGCCGCCCCAGGCACTGGAGCAGGTCAACCCGGTAATTGACCAGCTGCAGCAGTCCAAGGGCGGTCTGTTGTCGGTCGGTATTGTCATCGCCCTGTGGACCGCTTCCGCCGGTGTCCGATTGATGATGAGCGCGATGAACGCCGCCTACGATGTGGTTGAAGGCCGGCCAGCGTGGAAGCTCATCCCGCTGTCGATCGTCTACACCGTGGGCATTGCGGGCATGATGCTGATTGCCGCTGCGTTAATGGTGCTCGGCCCGCAAGTGATGGGCTGGATCGCGTCGCAAGTCGGCATGGAGGAATTCATCGTTACCTTGTGGACCATCGCACGCTGGCCGGTCGTGGTGATTCTATTGATGGTTGCCGTGGCGCTGATTTATTACGTGATGCCGGACGTCAAACAGGATTTCCGCTTCATTACGCCAGGTTCGGTATTGGCCGTGGTGGTCTGGATCATGGCATCGCTGGGCTTCGGTTATTACGTCAAGGAATTCGCCAATTACAACGCCATGTACGGCAGTATCGGTGCGATCATCGTGCTCTTGCTGTATTTCTATATTTCTTCTGCCGTGTTGTTGCTCGGGGCAGAAATGAATGCGGTAATCGAACACATGTCGTCCGAAGGCAAGGACCCGGGCGAGAAGGTCCCCGGAGAAGGCCCGGACCCGGAAACCAAACAACATGTCTCGGGACTGGGTCGGGATCACTCGATCAAGCCGGACACTGACGAAGTCACTAAATGATCCGTGAAATCCTGAAAATGGGCGATGAACGCTTGCTGCGTATCGCCTCGCCAGTCCCCGTGGAAATGTTCGACAGCCCGGAGCTCTGGGAACTAATCGATGACATGTTCCAGACCATGGAAAGCGTCGGCGGCGTTGGCCTTGCGGCGCCGCAGATCGGCGTCGATCTGCAGCTGGTCATCTTTGGCTTCGAGCACAGCGATCGCTATCCCGAAGCCGAAGCAGTGCCGCAAACCATTCTGATCAATCCGCTGATCACGCCGTTGAGCGCAGTTGTCGAAGAGGGGTTTGAGGGCTGCTTATCGGTGCCGGGCCTACGTGGCGCAGTGGATCGCTATCAACAGATCCGCTATGAAGGTTTCGACCCGAAGGGTGAGCCAATCGAGCGTATTGCCGAAGGGTTTCATGCGCGCGTAGTGCAGCACGAATGCGATCATTTGATCGGTCGGTTGTACCCCTCCAGGATTACCGATTTCAGCAAGTTCGGGTTTACCGAGGTAATGTTTCCCGAGCTTGATCCAAACGCCGACGAGTGACCCTATCCAGCGGGCATCAATGCGGGAGCGCGCTTGCTCTCTCCCGCATTGTTGTCGTTGCATCAAACTCGCGCCGCCAGTCCCATCGCAATCATCGGCTTGCTGCGCGCATAGCGGCTCAGCCGTTCGACCATCGCAAACGGCATTGGCGGATCGAAAGAAAACCCGCAGCGCTCATAAAATCCGTGCAAATCAGGGTGGCAGAACAACCATACCGGTTCTTCGATATTGGCAACTGCTTGCCCGATCAGCGCCGCCGCGATGCCCTGCCCACGGCACGCCGGGTCAATGAACAACCCCGTCAGCCAATGCCCGCCCGAGACGGGACGCAAACACAACGCGCCGACAATCTCATCGCGCCTGGCTACCCAGAGTCGAGCTTCGCGCACGGCTTTCATCGGCGATTGGTGGGCACGGTAAAACTTGTTCATCAACGGCCATAGCGGCTCGGCGAGCAAGGTGTACTGAGTCTCGGGCATGGTTTGATCTGTGGCTGCGCAAAGCGGACGATTATAAAAGAACGCGTGCGCATGGATAGGTGTATACCTGAACTCACATCCCGTATGAGTGGAGTACGTATCATGGCCAAAGGCATGGATTCAAAAAAAGCGGCAAAGAAAAAACCGGCAAAAACGGCCGATGAGAAACGCGCGGACAAGAAGGCCAAGAAGGTGGACGTGTTCGGCCATTGATCCAGCGTTAATGGAGCCCGGTTCTCGGGCTCCAGTTTTACCTCCCCGCATGCCCCCCCGACAGCGCTGTATGGCCTCGCCAGTTCCCTACCAAACATGGCCCGCTTTTCATGCCACATGAAATTTCATGATGCTGAAACGTTTTTGTCCGGGGTAGTGGCCTAATAGTGGCCTTGATTCTCGTTTTCTCCGGTCTATGCTGTCGTTACTAACATGTCGGTCAGAATGTGATGCCCGACTTTAGAGTGCGCGAGCAGCGCACCTGTTAAAACGGAGCGGTCCGGTAAAGGGAGTTATTTATGAATTCATCAGGGTTGGCCCGGTCCCGGGCTATCAAGAGAAGGATGTCTTGATACGAGCGTTGCGCCATGGACACTCCGATTAAACATCATTGATCACCTGACATGCCCTCCCGTGGAGGGGTGCGTGTGCCTGTTTCAAAGAACGTGGATCCGTTGAAAGACCAAAGAACTTTCATCAATTCAAAAAAACGCGCTCAGGGTGATTACGACCATGTTCAACTTACATCACAAGGCTGATCTGCTGGAGATCGAACGCTTAAAGTGCGCGCTGGCCGAAGCCAACGCGAAGCTGGCGGCTGTCAGCCGTTCGATGGCGATGATTGAATTCACGCCTGAAGGCATCGTGCTCGATGCCAACGAAAACTTTTGTGCCGCCATGGGCTACAGCGCCGAGGAGGTGCGCGGCAAACACCACCGGATATTTTGCGAAGAAGCGTTCCATCGCAGCGACGCGTACGCCAAACTCTGGCGTGACCTGGCGCGTGGCGAGCCAATCAGCGGTACGTTTTTACGGCTGGACAAAAGCGGCCGGGAAATCTGGCTTGAAGCCAGCTACATGCCGGTATTGGGTCCCTACCGGCAGGTTCGCAGTGTGATCAAGGTGGCCACGGATATTTCCGCGAGAGTCTGCAAGGAACACGAAGAAGAAAGCATGCTGGCGGCTATTGGCCGGTCGATGGCGGTCATCGAATTCACTCCGGATGGTCATGTGATCACGGCCAACGACAACTTTCTGAAGACCACTCAGTACTCGCTCAACGAAGTAGCCGGTCAGCACCACAGCCTGTTTTGCCATCGCGCTGAAGCCGAATCTTCAGGGTACAAGGCGTTCTGGGCTTCGCTGAATCGTGGCGAATACCACTCGCGCCGTTTCGAACGCAGAGACAAGCACGGTCGGGCGATTTATCTGGAAGCTTCCTACAACCCGTTGTTCGACGCCAAAGGGCGTCTATACAAAGTGGTGAAGTTTGCCAGTAACATCACCGAACAAGTCTCCTCCTTGCAATCCGCTGCCGAGTCGGCTCATAGCACCTCTGTGCAAAACGACGCCTGTGCGCAGAAGGGCTCGCAGGTAGTGCAGCAAACGGTGCAAATCATTCAGGACATTTCGAAGGATTTAAATGAGGCGGCGCAGAGCATTGATGCGGTCAGCCAACAGTCAGACATCATCGGCACCATCGTCCAGACCATTCGTGGGATTGCCGATCAAACCAACTTGCTCGCGCTCAATGCCGCGATCGAAGCAGCGCGCGCCGGTGAGCATGGACGAGGGTTTGCTGTGGTGGCCGATGAGGTTCGCAGTCTTGCGGCGCGTACCAGTCAGGCCACCCTGGAGATTGTCGATGTGGTGCGAAAAAACCACGATTTGTCGTTGAGCGCGGTGTCGAGCATGCAGTCGAGTCTGAGTCGCACCGGCCTTGGCGTGGAGTTGGCGAACGAGGCGGGCGAAGTGATTCTGGAAATCCAGCAAGGCTCTCGGCATGTGGTGGACGCGATCAGCCAGTTCAATTCCACCCTGCAGCTGAGTTGACCCGGCCAAACTCCGAGCCCTCGTAATTGGATGGACTCGCCCAAGCCGAGGCGTCAATGCGCCACGGTGGCAGTCTAAACAGCCATCGACAGCGAGGGCGAGTCCATGAAAAATCATAGTTCGATTGATCAATCCCTGTCTTCTTCCGATTTGTCGGCCTGCACAACTTTGGCGGTCGATCTGGCCAAGCACGTCTTTCAAGTCGCCGGTGAAGATGTCCTCGGCCAGGTGCGTTATGAGCAGCGGATCAAGTCGCGCGAGGCGTTTTATGAGTTTCTCCAACAGTTGCCGCTCCATGTAATGGTTTTGATGGAGACCGGTCCGGGTGCTCAAGCCTGGGCCCGGCAGCTGCAAGACAAAGGCAATCTGGCGCGGATTCTTCCAGCCGGTTTGGTGGCCACACACCGCAGCGGGCCTAAAAATGATCGCAACGATGCGCTGGCAATTCTGCGGGCTGGGCGCGATGAAAAAATCTTCGCAGTACCGGTTAAAAGCGTTGCAGCGCTGGCAATGCAGGCGTTGCACCGTGCTCGTCAGGGCTATGTGCGTCGACGCACCGCGGTAAGCAATCAGATGCGCGGTTTGCTACTCGAGCATGGCGTGGCCTTGGCGCAGGGCGATGTTGCGATCAGCCAGAAAATTCCGCGGGTACTGGAAGATGCGACCCAGCCGCTGCCGGGCCTGCTGCGTGAGCTGATCGACGAACTGTTGGCCGAGTGGCGCCATTTGGGCGAGCGCATCAGCGTGCTGACGGGACGCTTGGAAGTGGCTGCCAACGCCGACATGACGGCGAAGCGACTGATGACTGTGCGCGGCATCGGCCCAGTCATTGCCACGGCAGTGGTGGCCAAGGAAACCAAGCCTGAGCGGTTTCCCAATGCGCGCAAGTTTGCCGCGTACTTTGGCATGGTGCCTGACCAGCACAGCAGCGGGCAGACGGTCCGGCTGGGTGACATGACCAAGCGAGGTGATGTTTATTTACGCAGCCTGATGATCCAGGGAGCCCATTCGGTGCTGCAACAACTACGACCCGATTCCCAGCAACCCGATGACCGCCGCTTGTTGCGCTGGATGAGCCGACTGGGCCGTAAAGAAGCTGCGATCAGGCTAGCCAACCGCAATCTGCGAATCATCTGGGTGCTTCTACAGAATGACCAGACTTATCGTCGCCACGCTGGTGATAGCCAGCAAGAAACGATAAGCCACTGAGCGACAGAGTTCTGCCACCGAGGTACAGACTGTCCGACCCTTTGCTGAAAAAAATTGACCCCAGGTAAGACCGGCGTGGATTGATGCCTAAGCTGCTAATGGCCTTCGAGGCCTGACTGTAATCGGCATGCCACGAGCTCTTCCAATTTTGGCCAGAAGCCGAAGACGGCTTCCACGAATAGGCCTAATACATAGATGCAACGGGGCGACAGTTTTTCAAAAGCGGGTAGACAGTAGGGGCGAGTCCATACATAGCAGCTGGCGAAGC
Source organism: Pseudomonas sp. TMB3-21 (assembly GCF_054898145.1). Classification (NCBI taxonomy): domain Bacteria; kingdom Pseudomonadati; phylum Pseudomonadota; class Gammaproteobacteria; order Pseudomonadales; family Pseudomonadaceae; genus Pseudomonas; species Pseudomonas sp. TMB3-21. The sequence continues at coordinate 3,018,242 of NZ_CM142718.1, forward strand.
CTGCGTCCACGGCCGACGCAGGTGCCGTGTGGAAACTGTCGCAGCCGGACGCAGGCTGCGACAGCTGCTACAGGGACTGAAAACGCAGGTTATTACAGTGTCGCCACGAGGGTGTCTTCAGCTGCCGCGTTTTCCTTCTCGGCCTGAGCCACTTCAGCCTTCTCTTGCATGCGCTCGGCCATTTCCTTCGCCACGGCCTGCTGTTGCTCCGGTGGCATCTGCGCGACTTCCTCTTTCGTCAGCCCCATTTCCTGCAGGATCGCGTCCTGGACGCGCTCTTCCGGCGTCTTGTTCATGTACGCCTGGAAGTCATCCGTAGCGCCGCCGCCATGCAGGCGCTCGGGCACATCAGCCGGCAATTGGGAGTACACCAACTGCAGACCAACGCGGGTCTTGGCGAACGCTTCATCGACGTTGTCGCTGATTCTGCTCGCCTCGCTGGCCTGTTGTGTGGCCGTTTTGGTCGCTGATTCCTGGAGCTTCGCGTTGGCTTGCGCGGTTTGCGCCTGCACATTGTTTTGCAGGGTTTGCGCCATCGCGCCCTGCAATCCGGCAACGGCTTCGACGATGGGATCCTCGCCGGGCTTCTTAAGGCGGGGTGTCGTTAATAATTGCGTGTCAGCACTGACCAACATGATGAGTAGACCTTGTGGTTTTTGTGATGCAATGCCGGCAGCAAATAGTATGCCTATTTTTATAATTCTATATTTATCAATGAATTACGGTTAATAGGCCGCTATTTTATAGGGCTGCTACGGTCAACCTTTGCCCCGCACCGGCAAGGGTCGACCGCCGATAACACGGCATCATGGCAAACCGTTGCAGCCATGTTTGAGAAAGCCGGGACGTTGCGCCAGGCGCTGGAAATATTCGTCAATGGCCGAAAACTCCGGACGGTCCATCGGCGTCATCAGCCAACGGTTGACCGACAGCCCGATGACGACATCTGCCAACGTGAACCGCGGACCGGCCACATAAGCTCCGGTCGCCGCGAGCTGTTTTTCGAGTATGGCCATTTTCTGATTCCAGTTGCGCAGGCCGCTGGCGATGCGGTGTGGGTCCTGACATTCCGGGTCTTTGCGCACCAGCGCTGTGAACGCATAGCCCCACGAACGGTTGAGTTCGGCGCTCTGCCAGTCCATCCACTGTTCCACCCGGGCGCGCGCCGCCGGTTCGTGGGGGAGCAATTCAGCGTTGCGGTGTTTGCCGACCAGATAGCGGCAGATGGTGTTGGATTCCCACAGTACGCCGGCGTCGTCGATAATCACCGGCACCTGGGCGTTGGGGTTCAGTTTGAGAAATTCCGGGCTGTGCGTCGAGGCAAAGCCACTGCCCCAGTCCTCGCGTTCGTAGGAAACGCCGAGCTCTTCGCAGGTCCACAGGACTTTTCTGACGTTGATCGACGACGCTTTACCAAGAATTTTCAATGCATGTTCCATGGAGCTACTCCTTTAGCGATTAGACGCTTCGGGAATTTGACAGCCTGTCGGTTCGCGTGCAATTCATGCTGGATCGGGCAGGGCGGAGGCCGGCAAACCAAACGTACGGTCAAACAACCAGTTGAACGCAAACGTGTAGCAGGGGATGAAGATGATCAGCGCCAGGTCCAGCAGAAAAGCTTGCACCAGGCTGATGTTCATCCACCAAGCGATCAGCGGAATCAGAAACACTATCAAGGTTAGTTGAAAACCTACGGCATGAGCGATGCGTCGTCTGACGGTGCGAGTGCGCGACGGCTGGCGGCTTTCCCAGCGCTCGAACAACGTCGTGTATATAAAATTCCAGGTGACGGCGATGGTGGTAATGATCACCGCCAGGGGCCCGGTGCTGCCCGGCGACGTGCCGGACAGCAGCGCCAGGCCGAGGGCAGAGAAAGTCATGCCAATCACTTCGTAGAGCGATACATAAACGAGTTTGCGTTTAACGCCTTGCATTGAAAATTGCCTCTATTTTGCGATTCCATGCCAGCAGTACTGGCTAAGTGGGTGCAAGATAGCTTCAATAGGAGTGACAGGAAAAGTCAGAAGCTTTCAACTAAATTGACAGGAAGGGCATGAATTTCAACAGCGACAGCATCGAGTTGTTTCTCGCCGTGATTGAGCGTGGTTCGTTTTCTGCGGCGGCCCGTGCCTTGGGCAAGGTGCCGTCGGCGGTGAGCATGAGCATCGCCAACCTGGAGGCAGAACTTGGCTATCCCTTGTTCGATCGAAGCCACCGCGAGCCAGTGCCCACGGCGATGGCGAGCGCACTGGTGCCGCACGCACGGCTTATTTCAGGGCAGCTCAAACAGCTGCAAGTGCATGCGATCGAATTGTCATTGGGCCTCGAGAGCACGCTGTCGATTGGCGTGGTCGCCGACATCGACAGAGTTCGATTGATGGCCGCGATCAAGGTGGTTGCGCAGCGTTATCCGCTGCTCGACATTGAAGTGCTGACGGCGCCCCAAGATGACGTGCTGGCCATGCTGCATGATGGGCGCGTCAGCGTGTGCCTGGCGTTCGCGGGGTTGCGCGTGAATGTGCTGGAGCGCTTTCAGTTTGTCGGCACGGAACGGTTCATCGCTACGCTGGCGGCGGACCATCCGTTGTTGCAGGGGCAGGATCTGTTTCTGGAAGATTTGGTGCATGTGCGCCAGATCATCGTCGCCAGCCGTGATTTGCCGATCAGTGAAACCCGTCCCGTGCTGGCCGAGTCTTGTTGGCGCACCGATACGCTGGCAACGGCGCTGGAGATGGTCGAAGCAGGTTTGGGCTGGGGGAATTTTCCGCTGTCGGTGGTACAACCGTTGCTCGACGCAGGAAGGCTCAAGTCCTTGAGTTTTCGCAACGTCGAGAACGGGTTGGTGTTGCCGGTGCACGCGGTGTGGCTCAAGAGTCAGCCTCTGCAGAAAGGCGCGTCGGCGCTGGTTCAGCTCATGTCCGGCACATAACCACAAAAGCCAGGTTTATGTACTTTCGCGAATCTTCAACTCAAACCCCATGTCCTGCACTGGCCGGGCCACGGTGTTGCCGGCCATCAGCGTCAACATCTGCTCCGCCGCACGCCGGCCGATCGCCTCGCGGGGCGTGTTGATGCTGCTCAGGCGCGGGACCATGTGCGCCGAAGCCGGCAAATCGTTGAAGCCGAGAATCGACACTTGCTCAGGGATCCTGATGCCGCAACGCATCGCTTCCAGCAGCGCGCCCTGCGCCAGGTCATCGTTGCCGAAGAAGATCGCATCGACGTCCGGATGACTGGCCATCAATTGCAGAAACAGCTCGCCGCCAAGGCCGACGGAAGAGGCGCGCGGGGTCAGCACTTCCAGATCCGGGTCATATCTCCCGGCCTTCTGCAGTGCCTTGCGAAAACCTTCGCCGCGCAGCAGGGTGCGTTGATCAAGTTGCGCACCGATATACGCCAGGCGCTTGCGACCGCGCGAGAGCAAATGCTCGGCCGCCGTTTCACCCGCCGCCAGTTGCGAAAAGCCCACGCAATTGAGCCCGGCGGCGCTGTCGAGCTCCATCATGTAGACACAGGGAATGTTGCTCGCCTCGATCATTCGCCGCGAACTTTCCGTGCGGTCAAACCCGGTTAGCAGCAAACCGCGTGGCTGATAGGCCATGTAATTGCGCAGCAGGTTTTCTTCTTCATCACGGGAATAGTGGAAGTTGCCGATCAGCACTTCAAAGCCCTTGGGGCGCAAAACCTGATGAATGGCTTCCAGCGTGTCGATGAACAACAGATTGGACAGCGAGGGCACCAAAACCACCACCGAATGGCTCTGCGCCGAGGCCAGCGCGCGTGCGGCAGGGTTGACTACATAGTTGAGATCGAGCGCCGCTTTCTGCACTTTTTCCACCAGTTCGGTGGCAACCGTACTGACGCCGCGCAAGGCGCGGGACGCGGTAATCGGGCTGACGCCGGCCAGGCGGGCTACTTCGTTAAGGGTAGGGCGGCCGGTGGTGCGAGTATTTTTATCGTTTTTAGGAGTGGTCATCGGGCGGCTTGCCAAACAAAATTCAAGGCACTAAGGTAGCGCTGTCCCGAAGCAGCTGCAAATGCGTGAGCGAGTTTTGCCTGAACCTCGCTTTTTGGCATTGGGAACAAACGTGCTGCAACCCACAAAAAAATCACAAGAAGGCGTCGGCAACTTCTGCTTTTGCTTATGTTCTATAGCTTGAACTTGCAAAGGTAGCGCTGTCTGCGCGCTGAGGTGTTACATGAATCATCCCATCACCGCCCTGGTCATCATGGGCGTTGCCGGTTGCGGCAAGACATGCGTCAGCGAGGCCTTGTGCCAGCTCAGCGGCGCCACTGCCATTGAAGGCGATACGTTTCACCCTGCCGCCAATATCGAAAAGATGAGCGCCGGCATTCCCCTGAACGACGACGACCGTGCCGGCTGGCTCGACAGCCTGTGCGATGAACTGCGCCGCGTTGATTCACAAGGTGCGCGTCCGGTGCTGACCTGTTCGGCGCTCAAATTGATTTATCGCGAACGCCTGCGCAGCGCCTTGCCGGGCCTGGGCTTCGTTTTCCTCGAACTGACGCCTGAAGTCGCCGCAGACCGTGTCTCCCACCGGCCGGGCCATTTCATGCCGTCGACCTTGATCGACAGTCAGTTCGCCACGCTGGAATCGCCAGTTGGCGAGCCGTTGACGCTGGCGCTTGATGCGTCCAACCACAGCGTCGATGAGCTGGCCGTTCAGGCTCACCGCTGGTGGCTGGAAAATGGTCTGCGTGCCGTATGAGTTGTGCTGCAAAAGATAGCGCTGTCCAGAAGCCTTCCGACGCTTTCCCTATGACCTGCGAAATAGCCGCTTTAATAACAACAACAACCAGGAGACACCCCTAATGTTCGGCATGTCCCACGAGACGTTCCTGCTGCTCGATGCAGTGGTCACGGTGATCGGACTCATCGTCCTGATTACCAAGTTCAAGTTTCACCCCTTCATTGCCCTGATCATCGCCGCCGCTTTTCTCGGGCTCACCTCCGGCATGCCGATCGGCACCGTTATCAAGGCGTTCCAGGACGGCTTCGGTGGGGTGCTCGGCTTTGTCGGGATCATCCTTGCGCTGGGCACCATGCTCGGCAAAATGATGGCTGAGTCGGGCGGCGCGGATCAGATTGCGCAGACGCTGATTCGCGCGTTCGGCAAGGACAAAGTGCAGTGGGCGATGATGTTCGCGGCCTTCCTGGTCGGCATTCCGCTGTTCTTCGAAATCGGCTTCGTGCTGCTGATCCCGCTGGTGTTCATCGTCGCCCGGCGTACCGGCGTGTCGATCATCAAGATCGGTATTCCGTTGCTCGCCGGTCTGTCTGCCGTGCACGGTCTGGTGCCTCCGCACCCGGGCCCGTTGCTGGCCATCGGCGTGTTCGGTGCCGACATCGGCAAAACCATTTTGTACGGCCTGATCGTCGCGCTGCCGACGGCCATCATTGCCGGCCCGATCTACGGCACGTTCATCGCCAAATACATCCCCGGTCATCCTAACCAGGAACTGGTAGATCAATTGGCGCGTGAATCCGATTCGGCCGATCTGCCGAGCTTCAGCATTACCCTGATCACCGTGTTACTGCCGGTGTTCCTGATGCTGCTCAAGACCTTTGCCGATGTGGTGCTGCCTGAAGGCAACGTCGCGCGTTCCTTCATGGACCTGGTCGGTCACCCGATCTCGGCGCTATTGCTGGCGTTGCTGCTGTCGCTGTACACCTTCGGCCACAAGCAGGGCATGGGCTCGAACAAGATTCTGAAGTTGCTCGACGCCAGCCTCGCGCCGACCGCCGCGATCATTCTGATCATCGGCGCCGGTGGTGGCTTCAAGCAGATGCTGGTCACCAGCGGCGTGGGCGACGTGATCGGCCACATGGCGGTGAACGCACAGATTTCGCCGATTCTGCTGGCGTGGCTGGTGGCCGCGGTGATCCGTATCGCGACCGGTTCGGCCACTGTGGCAACCATTACTGGCGCGGGCATCGTGGTGCCGGTGGTGGGGATGATTCCGGGCGTCAACCGTGAGTTGCTGGTGTTGGCGACCGGTGCCGGTTCGCTGATCCTGTCGCACGTGAACGACGCCGGTTTCTGGCTGGTGAAGCAGTACTTCAACATGACTGTTGCAGAGACGTTCAAGACCTGGACGGCGATGGAAACCATCCTGTCCATCGTGGCACTGGGCTTTATTCTGCTGTTGTCGATGTTCGTCTGACAGCTTCGCAACACCCAAAAAAACCGCAGCGATGCGGTTTTTTTGTGCCTGGAATTCAGGTGTCGATGACTACCTCTCATCGAGACTGGCAATTCTGACAGTAGCAAGGTGCATTTTTCCAGGCGTAAAAGTGAGCCGCACATTGTTTCGTGTGGCCAGGCTGCAAACAACGAATCAGTGTGCGTTTGCAGGCAGGCCGGCCCTCATCATCCACGTTTACGCAGGGAAGGAATCTATGGCTATCAAATTTCCGAAGACTGAACAGGCAGGTCGGCAAGGGCGGGACAGCGAGCTGGTTTTCCCTTCTGACCCCGGTACGCAAGTCGGCGCGCAGACCAGGAGATGGGGCGTTGGGGCAACTGAGAAAACCTACGAAACCAACGGCTACTCGCCCAACACTAAGGACGATCAGCTGTCGTATACCCCCGGTCGCGTCGCTAAAACGTTTTCAACCTTTACGAGAACAACGAATACGAAGTGTTTGCCTACTACAGCGATTGGTCGATCGGCGACTCCCGATACGGTGAAGGCCCCGATTCGCCAGTGCCAATCGACTATAGCGTTGGCGGCCGCGGAACCGACATCATGCGGTTGTGCGATAAACATGGCGCACTCGACAAGCTTGTTGTCGGGTTTGCAGCGATCGTTGGCGATCGAGGAATCAAACGCCAAACCGTAAACAAGGGCGTCATTCAGTTCGGTCTCTATCCGCCAACATCTGGCAACATCGAGAACCCGACCCCAGAAGACCTTGCCAGAGCAGAGTCCAATGCGGCGGGAACCGCCACTTTTATCGATCCCTGGAACGATGTTGCCGCATTTGTGAACTGTGGTTTTGAGGGCTGGGTCAGCAATGATTATGTGCATTTGTATGACCCTGCCAGAGCTCAAGGCGTACTGGGCGCGTTGTTGAAATTAAAACAGGCCAATCCAGCGCTCCAGGTCTCGCTCAGTCTCGGCGGCTGGTCGATGAGCCATGCGTTTTATGAAATTACCCGCAATGACGCCAAACGCAGAAAGTTGGTTGTGACGCTCGCAAACATCTTTGCCAGGTTCCCGATGTTCAACGAGGTGGATATCGATTGGGAATATCCGTCAGTGCCTGGTAATGCACCCGGACCCGGTGATGAATGGGAAGGCAACAAGTATGACGATGAGGATCCGCTGTATTTCGCCAAGCTGGTCAGCGAGGTGAAATCCCAGATGGCGTCCATCGGACGGCCTGACGTCAAAATCAGTATTGCGACCATCGCCAACCCTGAAAAACTGGCGAAAGCCAACATCCCGTTGCTGATCGAGGCAGGGGTCACCGGCATCAACGTCATGACATATGATTTGTTCGGTACCCCTTGGGCGGATAAATTGCAGCACCACACCAACCTCAAACGCAGCAACCCCGTTGATCCGTTGGAGAATTCCACGGATGCAGCAGTCCAGTATTTGCTGCAGAACAATGTCCCGTCGAAAATGATCTACATCGGTTACGCAGGCTATAGCCGAAACGCACAACGCGCCCAATTGACCAGCATTTCGCCGTTGGCGGGTACCTATAGCGCGCGCCCAGGCACAGTCACTGCAGGTTCGTTTGAATCAGGCGTCACTGAGTGGCCCGATGTCCTTTACAACTATCTCGACCTGGAGCGACGCACTGACCTAAATGGCTTCCTTTTGTGCACCGATGAGGTCGCCGATGCGGACTACCTGTACAACGAAAAAACCGGCGTGTTCATCTCGCTCGATACGCCACGCACCGTCAAGGCGAAAGCGCAGTATGTAGTTGAGCACAATCTGGGGGGGATGTTTATCTGGATGGGCGATCACGATAATGGCTTGCTGACCAATGCCGCGCGCGAGGGGTTGGGGTGTAAGGTCAAAGAGCAAGTGATCGACATGTCACCGTTCTACTACAAGGGTTACACCGGCTGATATCCGCGACAACAACCAATGCCTCGAGCCACCTGGAAAGTGGTCGAGGCATTGCTGTGTTCATGACTGTTTCAGCGGGTGAGCGAGTCCGCCCGAAACATCCCGCGAATGCCGCGTACGGCCTGGCGAATCCGGTCCTGGTTTTCGATCAGCGCAAAGCGCACATGATCGTCTCCATACTCACCAAATCCCACGCCTGGCGACACGCAAACCTTGGCTTCAGCCAACAGCTTTTTGGCGAACTCCAGCGAACCCATGTGCGCATACGCCTCGGGGATTTTTGCCCAGACGTACATCGAGGCTTTCGGGTTTTCGACCATCCAGCCCAGTTCGTGCAAACCTTTGACCAGCACGTTGCGTCGTTGCCGATACTGCTCGGCAATGTCCTTGACGCATTGCTGATCGCCTTCCAGTGCGGCAATCGCCGCGACTTGCAGCGGAGTGAACGTGCCGTAGTCGTGGTAACTCTTGATCCGCGCCAGAGCGTTGACCAGTTCCGGATTGCCGACCATGAAACCGATGCGCCAACCCGCCATGTTGTAGCTCTTGGACAGGGTGAAGAACTCTACCGCGATGTCCTTCGCGCCTGGCACCTGCATGATCGACGGGGCTTTCCAGCCGTCGTAAACGATGTCGGCATAGGCCAGGTCGTGAACCACCAGTACGTCATATTGCTTGGCGAGGGCGATCACCCGCTCGAAAAAATCCAGCTCCACACACTGTGCGGTCGGATTGGAGGGGAAGCCGAGAATCATCATTTTCGGTTTCGGGATAGACCCGCGAATCGCGCGCTCGAGCTCGTCAAAGAAATCCACACCGGGAATCAGCGGCACCGAACGGACCTGGGCGCCGGCAATCACGGCACCGTAGATGTGGATCGGATAACTGGGGTTCGGCACCAGCACGGTGTCGCCCTGATCGAGCGTCGCCAGCATCAAATGCGCCAGGCCTTCCTTGGAACCGATGGTGACAATGGCTTCGTTTTCCGGGTCGATGTCGACCTCGTAACGCTGCTTGTACCAATTGGAAATCGCCCGACGCAGGCGCGGAATGCCTTTGGACGTGGAGTAACCGTGAGTGTCTTCGCGTTGTGCAACCGTCACCAGTTTTTCGACAATGTGCGGCGGCGTAGGGCCGTCGGGGTTGCCCATGCTGAGGTCGATGATGTCTTCGCCACGACGTCGCGCGGCCATCTTCAGTTCGGCGGTGATGTTGAAAACGTAAGGGGGGAGTCGATCTATGCGCGCAAAGCGGCGCGGCGAACCTTGTTCGGCCATTGTTGCCTCGGATAACGTAAGCGCCCGGAACCGTCCGAGCGACGCTGGCCACTGCGGTGGCCTGTGGCGGAATGTAAGGGCAGCTGTGGCAGACTGTCCAGCCTCTATGTAAACAAATTTGTCCGAAGGATGGGCGTTGATGGAATTTACCAGTGGCTTCTTGCTGAGCCTTTCGCTATGCCTGGACATTGGCGTCGCCAATATCGCGATGATCACCTTGGCGATGCAGCGGGGCTATTTCCAGGGTTTCGCGCTGGGCCTGGGAACCTGTGTCGGCGACTTGATCTACGCCGTGCTGGCGCTGGCCGGCATGACCGTGTTGCTGCAATACGAGACCGTACGCTGGGGACTATGGATCGGCGGTTCGGCGTTGCTGATGTACTTTGCCGCGAAGATGATTTATTCGGCCATTCATCATGAAGCGGTACTGGCGCAGAGTGCTGAAGTCGGGCACAACTCGCACCGTAAAGAGTTTATTCGCGGGATCTTTCTGGCGATGTCTTCGCCCAGCGCGATTCTCTGGTTTGCAGCGGTTGGCGGCACTCTGATCGCGCGCTCCGGTGCGGCAGGGCCTGTCAGCTCGGCGTTATTTCTAAGCGGTTTTTTTTCCGCAGGTTTGCTCTGGAGTGCAGGACTCTGCTTTGCCGCAAGCCATGGCGGCAAATTGCTGGGTGACAAATTGCTGCGTTATTCGTACATGGCATCTGCTGCGATCTTCTGCTATTTCGCGGTGTACGTGGTCCTTTCCGGCTACAACGAGTTTATTGGTTCAGGTGCCGCCGAGCAGTTGCATGGCCCGTAGCTGGGCGAATCGGGTTTGCCTTCTATACTCCCAGCCAAACCCCATTTTTTTGATTGAGGACTCGCGTCATGGATGAGCAAAAACCGACAGAGCCGCGCTTCGAAAAAGGCCCCTTCATGCTGATCGCGGGCTACGGTGGGCGTTTTACCGCAGAGACCACCCGGGATATTCCCGAACTGTGGGAGAAACTCATTCCAGAGATCGACAGCATTCCCGGGCATAAAAACGAAGTAACCTACGGCATTTGCTGCAATCCGGATGGCCAGGGCAGTTTTGAATACATCGCTGGCGTTGAAATCGACAAGCTCGACGATCTGCCGGAAAAATTCCGCTGGGTCGAAGTGCAACCCCAACAGTACGCGGTGTTTGAGCACAAAGGTTCGTTGAAAACCCTCCCCGAGACGTTCCAGTACATCTGGAAAACCTGGCTGCCGCACTCTGGCCGGGAGGCCGCCGACGCGCCGGAATTTGAGCGTTACAGTGAGGATTTCAATCCAAAGCTCAACACCGGCGTGCTGGAAATCTGGCTGCCGCTCAAGGCTGAATCGCCTTAATAGTGTCCACCGAGGCTGATCACAATGCCGTAGCTATACGGACTGTTCTTCATTGTTCGAGTGATTCGCGAAGTGCACTGCAGCGGCTTTTTGCCGATGGATTTGATTTTGTGTTCGCGCAGAGGAATGGTGGGTGGGTCAAAGGACAATGCCGAGTATTCCTTTCTGACCCACAACTTCGTGGAGAACTCAAAAGCGTATTTGTCGCTTTCAAAAATGAAGCTGTGTTTTGCCTGGGTGGAAACCCTGCCTCTGGCAAAGTACGGGATGTCTTCGCGAGGCACGAATAGCCAGTAATCCCATGGTTCAACTGGATAGTCTTCTGCCTCTGCTACATTGCCGGAACTTGCCGAGGAAAGTACAAACTTCTCCGACGTTCCATTGTAAATATAGATCATGACGTGGCTGTGTGAACTGGCACGTTGAACGTTGTTCCAGACGCCAGGTTCTTCTGCTTTCGCGTCTTTCAGCGTTTCCCGGAATACGCTCTCAGGTGATGCGTGGGCCTCCTCCTGTTCTTCGTAGCTGGATATAGGTCGGCCGTTTTCATGATGATTTTCAGAAGAGCCCAAGTAGGAAGTGTCATCAATGTCGTAGTTATTCATATCAATTCCTTTTGATTGTTTGCGGTGTTGGTTGTTGTTTGTGCTGCCGGCTGAGTATCTATTTGACAGTTGTTGATGAATAGCGAATGTATTTTGCTGGATGTGAAAGTTTACCGGGCCAGTACCCCCTGAATAAAAAAACCCCGAATCTTCCGATGCGGGGTTTTTTGTTATTTCGGTGAAATTACATCACCGGATAATCAATGTAACCGACCGGGCCTTTTGCATAAAACAATTCAGGACGCGGCTCGTTCAGCGGAGCATCGGCCTTCAGACGGGCAGGCAGGTCCGGGTTGGCAATAAATGGCACACCGAAAGCCACTGCATCGGCTTTGCCGCTGGCCAGCCAAGCGTTGGCGCTGTCCTTGGTGAAACGTTCGTTGGCGATGTAGGGGCCGCCGAAGGCTTCCTTCAGTTGTGGACCGAGGCTGTCGGTGCCTTCTTTCTCACGCGAGCAGATGAAGGCGATGCCGCGTTTGCCCAGTTCACGTGCGACGTAGGTGAAGGTTTCGGCCAGGTTGTCGTCGCCCATGTCGTGGGAATCGGCGCGCGGTGCAAGGTGCACACCCACACGGCCAGCGCCCCAGACGTCGATCGCTGCGTCGGTTACTTCCAGCAACAGGCGAGCACGGTTTTCCAGGGAGCCGCCGTATTGGTCAGTACGCTGGTTGGTGCTGCTTTGCAGGAACTGATCGAGCAGGTAACCGTTGGCGCCGTGGATTTCCACGCCGTCAAAACCGGCCGCCTTGGCGTTCTCGGCACCGGTGCGGTAAGCGTCGACGATGTCGGCGATTTCAGCGGTTTCCAGCGCACGTGGCGTCGGGTAGTCGGCCAGTGGACGAACCAGGCTGACGTGACCTTTTGGCTGGATGGCGCTCGGCGCGACCGGCGCTTCGCCGTTCAGGTACGAGTCGTGGGAGATGCGGCCGACGTGCCACAGCTGCAGGAAAATCTTGCCGCCCGCTCCGTGGATCGCTTTGGTCACGTTGGCCCAGCCGCGCACCTGGTCGTTGGACCATATGCCCGGGGTGTCCGGGTAGCCGACGCCCATCGGCGTCACCGAGGTGGCTTCGCTGAGGATCAGGCCGGCGGAAGCGCGCTGAACGTAGTATTCAGCCATCAGTGCGTTCGGCACACGGCCTTCGTCGGCGCGGCAGCGGGTCAGCGGGGCCATGATGATGCGGTTGGCCAGTTCGACGTCGCCGAGTTTGATGGGGTCAAAAATTGTCGTCATGAAAGGTCTCTCTTTTGAAGATCAATGAGTCGCAGTGGCCAGTTCGGGCGTGCCGCCCTGGCGGAAAGTAATCAGCGTTACGAGCAAGGCGAGCACTGCCAGGGCAGCTGCCGCGAGTGGCACGCTGGTCAGGCCGAAACCGTGGGCGATGACGCTGCCGCCAACCCAGGCACCGAGAGCGTTGCCGACGTTGAACGCGCCGATGTTCAGCGTTGAAACCAGGTTCGGTGCCGCCTTGCCGTAGGTCACGACGTTGATTTGCAGTGCAGGCACCGCAGCGAACGACGCGGTCGCCCAGAGGAACAGGGTGATCTCGGTCGGGATCAGCGCGACGCTGGTCCAGGTCAGTGCGGTGGAGACCACGGCCATCGAGATGAAGACGCCGATCAACGTCGCCGACAGGCGTTTATCCGCCAGTTTGCCGCCGATGATGTTGCCGACGGTCAAGCCCAGGCCGATCAGCAGCAGAGTCCAGGTCACGCCGCTTGGCGAAACACCGGTGACATCGCCGAGTAGCGGGGCGACGTAGGTGAACAGGGTGAACATCGACGCCGAGAACAGCGCCGTCATGCTCAATGACAGCCAGATACCGGCGCCTTTGAGGGCGCGCAGTTCGGCGCGCATGTCGAGTTTTTCTTCGTCGCGTTTGGCCGGCAGAAAGCGGATCAGGCCGATCAGTGCGATCACACCGATGACGGTCACGGCCCAGAAGGTCGAGCGCCAGCCCGCTTGCTGACCGAGCGCGGTGCCGAGTGGCACACCGAGGACGTTGGCCAGGGTCAGGCCGGTGAACATCAATGCCACCGCAGACGCGCGTTTGTTGGCCGGGACCAGACCTGCCGCCACCACCGAGCCGATGCCGAAGAAGGCGCCGTGGCACAGGGCAGTCACTACCCGGGCAAACATCAGCACGTTGTAGTCACTGGCCACTGCGCAGAGCAGGTTGCCGATGATGAAGATCACCATCAACGCTACCAAAGCGGCCTTGCGCGGCAGTTTGGCGGTGGCCAGTGCCATGAACGGGGCACCGATGGCCACGCCCAGTGCATAACCGGTCACCAGCCAGCCGGCGCCGGGAATCGACACACCAAGATCGGCGGCCACTTCGGGCAACAGGCCCATGATGACGAACTCGGTGGTGCCGATGGCGAATGCGCTCAGGGCCAGAATGAGTAGCGAGAGGGGCATTGGTTAATTCCTTGTCGGAGCGCTGAGCTCCTTGACGATGGCGTCGAGGGCCGCCTGAATCACGTCCTCGTTGCGTCTGAAAAAGTGCCATTGACCGGCTTTCTGGCTGCTGATCAAGCCCGCCCGTTGCAGGGTCGCCAAATGCGCGGACACGGTCGACTGCGACAGGCCGCAGCGTTGATCGATCTGTCCGGCGCAGATGCCGTACTCATGGTTGTGGAGCTGCTCGGGGAACTGGGTCTTGGGGTCTTTCAGCCAGATGAGGATGTCTCGGCGTACTGGGTGTGCCAGCGCTTTTATTATTTCGTCGAGGTCGATGGTCATGGGTTTGGGCTCGTGATGAGTAAAACGCTATATCGCGATGAGGCGAACTTTAAATCGTTACTTCGCGATACACCAATATGATTTTGCTCTGACGACCGCATAAATCGGTATATCGGGTTATAACGATGCGCGGGTAGCAGTGCTAAGCTGCGCAGCATGAATTATCTCGCACATCTCCACCTCGGTGGCCAGCGCCCCGGTCAATGGCTCGGCAGCCTGTATGGCGATTTCGTCAAGGGACGCCTGCAAGGGCAGTTCGACCCGGAGATCGAAGCGGCCATCCAGTTGCATCGCAGCATCGACGTGTTCACCGACCGCCACCCGTTGGTGGACATCGCGCTGGCTCGCTTCTCCGTCACTCGAAGGCGTTATGCCGGGATTGTGCTCGACGTGTTTTTCGACCATTGCCTGGCGCGGGATTGGGCGATGTACGCTGATCAACCGCTGCAGCAATTCACGTTGAACGTGTACCGGGTGCTGTCCGCCGAGCCGCAGTTGCCGGAGCGTCTGGCGAAGATCGCGCCGCACATGATGGCCAACGACTGGCTGGGTTCATACCGCGAGTTCGAGGTGCTGGAGCAAGTGCTACGAGGGATTTCCCGGCGATTGACTCGGCCGGAGGAGTTGGCGGGGGCGATGCAGGAATTGCGGGTGTTGTATGAACCATTAAGCGAGGATTTCCGGTTGTTCTATCCGCATGTGCAGGCTTTTGCGCGAAACTATCCAGCGACCTAGATTCCCTGTAGGAGCGAGCCTGCTCGCGATAACGGTGTGTCGTCCAAAGAATGTGTCGACTGTCAGTCCGTCATCGCGAGCAGGCTCGCTCCCACAGGAAATACATGTTTAGGCAGCAATCGCGGGCCGCATCGGCACGTGCTGCTTCTCCGGAATCGCCCCAAACAATGCTCTCTGCACCGCCTGCTGCGCTTCAAACGCCAGCGCCGCACGTTCCCGGCCTTCGCAGGCAATCGGCTTGAGCAAGTGAATCTCCACTTCGCCGCGATCATTGGCGAACAGTCGCATCAGGTGCGAGAGCAGATCATCTTCACCAATGAACGGCGCCAGCGAATCGATCTGGCCATCGCGCAGATAACGAATCGCCACCGGCTGCAACGGCACTTCGGAATCAATCGCCGCCGAAAGCAGACGGCCATGGAAGGTGCGCAACGAACGGCCATCGGTGGTGGTGCCTTCCGGGAACATCAGCAGCGGATGCTCCTGCTGCAGATGGCGGGTCATCTGCTTGCGAATCAATTGGCTGTCGCCCGCGCCACGACGAATGAACAGGCTGCCAGCCTTGGCCGCCAACCAGCCCGCCACCGGCCAGGTGCGCACTTCGGCTTTGGACAGAAACGACATCGGCGTGAGCATGCCGAGCAACGGGATGTCGGTCCACGACACATGATTGCTGACCCAGAGCATCGGCGCTTTCGGCAATTCGCCGTGCACGGTCATGCGAAAGGGCAGGGCATTGGCCAGCCGCGCCATGAAAAACCGCGACCAGCGCTGCCGGCGCACCATCGAATGGGCGAAGCCGAAGCGCTCGAACAGGCCGAACACACTGGCCATGCTCAACCCCAGCGTCACCACCACCAGCACTCGCGCAATCCGCGCGTACACCCGGAGGCGGCTCATCACATGGCCGCCTTGAAGTGGCGAGCGTAACGCGGGCAGAGTTCGTCGCGTTTGAGCAGGATGAACACGTCGGCCACCTGAAAGTCTTCGTCCCAGCACGGCTCGCCGCAGATCTTCGCGCCGAGGCGCATATAGGCCTTGAGCAGTGGCGGCATTTCAGCGATGACGTTGGAGGGGATGTCCAGCACCGGCAGCGGTTTTTTCGGTTCGGCACGCAGGTGTTCGGTGCACAGGTAACGTTCGCGCAGGCGCTGCATGATCGCGTGCGCCTGGATGCCGCCGTCCTGCATCGGAATGCTCGCGCAGCCCATCAGATAGCTGTAGCCGCCCTGATTGAGGACTTCGGCCAGTTCGCCCCAGAGCACGGCGATGGTGCCACCGTTGCGGTAGGCCGGGTCGACGCAAGTGCGACCGATTTCCAGGATCGGGCCCTGCAGATGGACCAGGCCATGCAGGCTGAATTCTTCTTCGCTGTAAAACTTGCCGAGGCTGCTAGCCGCGGTGTGATCGAGCAAGCGCGTAGTTGCCACAAGACGCCCGGTGTTTAAATCACGCACGCCAATGTGGGCGCAGTGAACATCATAGTCATCCATGTCCAGACCCAGTTCAGCGCCTTTCAGTTTGGCGTTGAATTCGCCGCTGAACACGTTGAAGCGCAAAGCCTGGGCTTCCTGCAAGGCCTGGGCGCCCACCAGGCGTTCGGCTTGCAGACGGCGTTCATTGCCGGTGTCGCTGATGCGGGCGATCTGAGTCATTGCGTCTCTCCGTGCGGGTTGCTCACCCGTCTTGGTTAACAGCCGATCGACTTTCTTTATGCAGCCGTGTTGTGCAAAGTCAGGCTATGTAGCCCCGGTGTCATCGCCATGAAGCTTTGGTGATGCTTATATGACAGCCCACGAGGAGCCTCTAATGCCTTGGCAAACCCTGTTGAATCGCCGCGATCGCCTGCCCGCCGAGCCGGACCTGGGCGACGGCTTCGCGACCCTGTTGCAGCACCTCGGCACGGTGACGCCCTTCGAGCTGGCAGTGTTGGGCGGACGCCTGATGGCAACGCCGGGGCTGGCGTTTCTGGTGGGGTATCAAGCGGCGTTGCGAATGCTCTGGCCGAGCGCGCCACTGAGCCTTGGCGCGTTGTGTGCGACCGAGCAGCGCAGCCTGCGCGCGGCGGACATGCAAACGCGTTTGAGTGGACTGCGTCTCAGCGGGCGCAAGGATTTTGTCACCGCCGGCGATGCCGCCGACTGGCTGCTGGTCGCCGCTCGCAGCGAGGCCCCGGGAGAGGTCGCGCGTTTGTGCCTGGCCGTGGTGTATCCCGACGAACCAGGCGTGCAGGTGGAGAAACTGCCGCCGATCCCGCTGATGCCGGACATTAGCCACGGTCGCCTGATTCTGGAAAATGCCCATTGCGAACTGCTGGCCGGGGATGGATGGGATGCCTACGTTAAACCGTTTCGCACCCTCGAAGACGTCTATGTACTGAGCGCAATGACGGCGTGGCTGTATGGCGTCGGACAGGATTGCGACTGGTCGCAGACGTTGCAGTCGCGCTTGCTGGCGCTGCTGGCCGGGTGCGCGGAAGTGAGCCGGCACGCGCCGAACAATCCGGCGGGGCATGTGTTGCTGGGCGGACTGTTCGCGCAGTTTGACGATCTCAAGGCTGACATCGGGCAGGCCATGGCCGATGGCCCGCAGGAATGGGCAGCGATGTGGCAGCGCGATCAGGCAGTGATCGATCTGGCCTCAGCTGCCAGAGGGAAGCGGCTGGCGAAGGCACTGGCCGGATTTTCGAAGAATTGACTGGCGTCATCGCGAGCAGGCTCGCTCCCACAGGGGAATGCATTTCCAATCCGGGAGCGAGCCTGCTCGCGCCCCTTCGCGGGCGAGCCTTGCTCCCACAGGGGAATGCATTTTCAATCCGGGAGCGAGCCTGCTCGCGCCCCTTCGCGGGCGAGCCTTGCGCCCACAGGGGAATGCATTTCCAATCTGGGAGCGAGCCTGCTCGCGCCGCGTCGCGGGCGAGCCTTGCTCCACAGGGGAATGCATTTTTCAGTGTGGGAGCGAGCCTGCTCGCGATGGCGGTATTCCCGGCACCACAAACCCCGGAACTGTCATTAACCTCGACTAGGCTCAGCAGGTCTACCTATCGAGCCCTCACCATGTTCAAAGGCTTGTCTGTGTTTCTCATCCTGTTGTTCAGCCTCCCGGCCATCGCTGAAACCTGGCCAACCGAGCAGTGGGCAACAGGTCCGGTCAGCACCGGTCCCGCGCTGCAGGCTCTGGAAACCTACGCCTTCCCGCCCCGCGACGACGATACCCGCCAAGGCATTCGTACCGACGCCTTGCTGGTGATCCACGACGGTCGATTGATCTACGAACGCTACGCCGGCCCGACCCGCGCCGAGACGCCGCACCTGACCTGGTCCATCAGCAAAAGCTTGCTGGCGACTCTTCTTGGCGTGGCCTATGGAGAAGGCCTGTTCAAACTCGACGACCCGGCGCAGAAGTTTTATCCGCCGCTGGCCAAGCACCCGGCGATCAGCATGGCCGACCTGCTGCACTGGGCCTCGGGGCTGGACTGGCAGGAAGATTATGAATACGCCCCGCTGAAATCCTCGGTGGTGGCAATGCTGTACACCCGAGGCCGCGAGGACATGGCGGCGTTCACCGCCGACCACGCCGAGTACGCCCCACCCGGTCAGGCCTTCCGCTATTCCAGCGGCGACACCAACCTGTTGTCAGCCGCCTTGAAAAACATCGTCGGGGCTGCGCGTTATCCAGACTATCCGTGGACCGCGCTGTTCGAACCATTGGGCATTCGCGACGCCGTGTGGGAAACCGACGCCACCGGAACATTCGTCGGCTCGTCCTACGCTTACCTGACCGCGCGGGATCTGGCGCGAATCGGTTTGTTAATGGCCCGCGACGGTCGTTGGCGGGATCGACAATTGCTGCCGCGAGACTGGGTGGCGTTCAATCGCGAGCCGTTCGCCGGTTATCAGGCTCATCAGGATGGAGCCGTCCCTGGCGGTCACTGGTGGCTCAATCGCTCGGCGGACAGCGACGCAAAAGCGTGGCCGGATGCTCCCGCCGACACCTTCGCTGCGTTGGGCCATTGGGGTCAGGCAATGTACGTGATGCCCGGCGAACGGCTGATCATCGTGCGCTACGGCGATGATCGCGACGGCACCTATCAACACAACGAGTTGCTCAGGCTCGCGCTGAAAGCCTTTGCGCAGCCGGTGCAGCCATGAACCGTTTCGCCCGGCGCCGCCCGTTCAGCACGCTGGGGCTTATCCTGCTGATCGCCTTGCTCGGCTGGGTCTGGCATGAGCGGGTGGCGCTGTGGGCGTTTCCCGACATCATCAGCGCCTACACGGCGAAAGAATATTGCTCGTGCCGCTACGTGATGAACAACGACGCCGAGTATTGCCACGCCTATGTGAAACAGTGGCTGCCCACCAGCGATTTTAGCGACGACACCGCGAGCAAGCGGATTACCGTGAGTGGCTTGGGCCGCAGCAACAGCGCAGTGTGGATCAATAAACGCCAAGGCTGCCGACTGGAGCCCTGATCACACAAATCCTGTAGCAGCTGCCGAAGGCTGCGTCCGGCTGCGTCCGGCTGCGTAGCAGTCGTGAATCAACGATGTGGTATTTCAGGAAGAACGCAGTTGCATCTTGACGACTGCTACGCAGCCGGACGCAGCCTTCGGCAGCTGCTACAGGTAGGCAATCAGCTCGCGCGCGGGTAAGGTTCGTGCACGTTTATTTCCAGTACGAGTCTTTATGCTCAACCGCTTCCTTGTAAACACACTCGCAGGCCTACTGCTGAGCGGCGCTTCGCTGTCGGCGCAGGCCAATTGGTACCTCGACGGCGAATCCTCGCGGCTATCGTTCGTCAGCACTAAAAACGCCCACATCTCCGAAGTGAACCGCTTTCTGGTGCTGCACGGCAAAGTCAGCCCAAAAGGCGTGGTCCAGGTGGACGTCGAGCTGGAGTCAGTCAACAGCGGCATCCCGTTGCGCGACGAACGCCTGCGCAAAGAGCTGTTCGAGATCAAGACGTTCCCCGAAGCGCTGATCACCACGCAGATCGACCTGGGCCCGATCAACGATCTGGCGCCTGGCGCACAACTCGAATTGCGCCTGCCGGTCACCGTAAAACTCCACGGCAAAACCCACGAATACAACGCCGAGCTGTTGGCGACGCGCCTCGATGACCGGCGTTTCCAGGTCGTGACTCTCGAGCCGCTGGTGATTAATGCCGGCGATTTCGACCTGGCGCCTGGCCTGGAAAACCTGCGCAAAGTCGCCGGTTTGTCAGCCATCAGCTTGTCAGTGCCGGTGGGTGCGGTGCTGATTTTCACGGCGCGCTGATATGTCCGGTGCGATTTTCCCCTGGCGTGAAGGTAATCGGTTCGAGCTGCTGATCGATGGTCCGCAGTTTTTTCCGCGCATGCTGGAAGCGATCGCTCGCGCGCAGGAGCAGGTCGAACTGGAACTGTATCTGGTCGAGGCGGGCGCCTGCGCCGATGCGATGGTTCATGCGCTGGTGCTAGCGGCCGAACGGGGCGTGCGCGTGCGTTGCCTGTTCGATGATTACGGCAGCCTCGCCTTCAATCCGACGCTGCGCCAGCAACTGACGGCAGCGGGCGTCGAGCTGCGTTTTTACAATCGCCTGAACTGGCGTCGCTGGGTCGGCAATCTGTACCGCGATCATCGCAAACTGTTGTTGGTGGATCAGTGCCTGGCGGTGGTCGGCGGCACCGGCGTCACTGACGAATTCTGGACGCCCGGCGAGGACACCAGTGAATGGCATGAAGTGATGGTGGAAATCAGCGGCCCGCTGGTGATCGACTGGCAATTGCTGTTCGACCGACAATGGATCGCCAACCGCCATCGACGGGCCTGGAAGCCCAGCGCCAATTTCGGCTTGCCGCGCCTGCCGCGCGTGCCGGCAAAGGGTGAGGGCATGGGGCGGGTCGCCTATGCCGACGCCCGCCAGCACCGCGACATCCTGCAGTCGCTGGTGCGCGCGTTGAACAGCGGCCAGCAACGCATCTGGCTGGCCACGCCGTATTTTCTGCCGACCTGGAAAGTCCGTCGTTCGCTACGCCGCGCCGCCGCCCGTGGCATCGACGTACGCCTGCTGCTCACCGGACCGCGCACCGATCACCCGTCGGTGCGCTATGCCGGCCACCGTTACTACCCGCGCCTGCTCAAGGCCGGCGTGAGGATTTACGAGTACCAGCCGTGTTTCCTGCACTTGAAAATGGTCCTGATCGATGACTGGGTCAGCATAGGCTCGTGCAACTTCGATCACTGGAATCTGCGCTTCAACCTGGAAGCCAACCTCGAAGCGCTGGACGCCGGACTGACCCACGCGGTTGCAGCCAGTTTCGACAAGGATTTTGCCCTCAGCCAGGAAATCAGCCTCGAAGCCTGGCAGCGCCGGCCGTTGTGGCGAAGGACCAAGCAGCGGGTGTGGGGATGGGTGGATCGACTGGTGGTGAATCTGCTGGATCGGCGGGGGTAGTGGTCACACCGCAGACCACTTCACACTGGAGAAACCTGTGGGAGCTAGCCTGCTAGCGATGGCGGTGTTACAGCCAGGAAGGATGCTGGAAGTCATGGCCCCATCGCCAGCAGGCTGGCTCCCACAAGGGTGCTGGGTTGATCACAACATCGTACTGCAACCCGAAACCTGTGGGAGCTAGCCTGCTAGCGATGGCGGCGTAACAGTCAGCTCCCACAGGTGTTTGCGGTGTTTGACCTACAACAACTCAAAACTCTGCTGCGTTACATCCTGCGAATCCAGGCCGATCTGCACGTTGAACTTGCCCGGCTCTGCCGCGTACTTGAGCTGCGCATTGAAGAACTTCAGGTCATCCTCGGTGATGGTGAAGTGCACGACTTTTTGTTCGCCAGCCTTGAGCATGATTTTCTGAAAGTTCTTCAGTTCCTTGACCGGGCGAATCATCGAACCGGTCACGTCCTGAATGTACAACTGCACCACCGCTTCGCCATCACGCTTGCCCGTGTTCTTCAGCATCACGCTGGCGTCGAGCTTGCCGGTCTTGTTCAGCGTGGTCGACGACAACGCCATGTCGGTCAGGCTGAATTGGGTGTAGCTCAAGCCGAAGCCGAACGGAAACAGCGGCCCGGTTGTGTCATCGAAATATTGCGAGGTGTAGTTGCCTGGTTTGCCCGGCGTAAACGGCCGGCCAATGCTCAGGTGATTGTAGTAAGTCGGGATCTGCCCCACCGAACGCGGGAAGGTGATCGGCAGTTTGCCCGAGGGGTTGTAGTCGCCAAACAGTACGTCGGCGATCGCATTGCCGCCTTCGGTACCGCTGAACCAGGTTTCCAGAATCGCGTCAGCCTGTGCGTTCTCTTCGAGAATCGACAGCGGTCGGCCGTTCATCAACACCAGCACCAGCGGCTTGCCGGTCGCCTTCAACGCTTTGATCAAATCGCGCTGACTGGCCGGAATGTTCAAGTCGGTACGGCTTGACGATTCGTGCGACATGCCACGGGATTCGCCGACGGCCGCCACGATCACGTCCGCACCCTTCGCCGCGTTTACCGCTTCGTCGATCAACACCTGCGCCGAACGCGGGTCATCGACCACTTCCGGAGCGTCGAAGTTGAGGAAATTGAGGTAGTCGAGGACTTTCTTGTCGCCGGTGATGTTGGCACCGCGCGCGTAGATCAGCGTCGATTGATCGCCGAGTGCGCGGGTCATGCCGTCGAACAACGTGACCGACTGCGCCGGACGGCCAGCGGCTGCCCAACTGCCCATCATGTCGATCGGTGCTTTGGCCAACGGACCGACCAAAGCGATTTTCGCGGTTTTGTTCAGCGGCAGGGTTTCGCCCTGATTCTTCAGCAACACCAGACTGCGGCGCGCAACATCGCGGGCCTCGGCGCGGTGCAGGCGACTTTCGGCATAAGTGTCGACGGGGTCATCTTCAGCCTTGCCGATTCGCAGGTACGGGTCTTGGAACAGGCCCATGTCGTACTTGGCGCCGAGCACTGCACGCACGGCATTGTCGATGTCGCTTTGCTGGATTTCGCCGGCCTTCAACAGCCCGGGCAATTCCTTGCCGTAGAGCGTGTCGTTCATGCTCATGTGGATACCGGCCTTGATCGCCAGCTTCGCCGCTTCGCGACCGTCACGGGCGACGCCGTGTTTGATCAGCTCGAAAATCGCGCCGTGGTCGCTGACCGCCAGGCCCTTGAAGCCCCATTCCGTGCGCAGCAGATCGTTCATCAGCCAGGTGTCGGCGGTGGCCGGCACGCCATTGATCGAGTTGAGTGCAACCATCACGCCGCCGGCGCCGGCATCAATCGCCGCGCGGTACGGTGGCAGGTAGTCCTGGTACATTTTGACCGGGCTCATGTCGACCACGTTGTAGTCACGACCGCCCTCGACTGCGCCGTACAAGGCGAAATGCTTGACGCTGGCCATGATGCTGTCGGCCGTGTTTGCGCCCGCGCCCTGAAAGGCTTTGACCATCACGCCGGCAATACGCGAAACGAGGTAGGTGTCTTCACCGAAGCCTTCCGATGTGCGGCCCCAGCGCGGGTCGCGGGAGACGTCGACCATCGGCGCGAACGTAATGTCGAGGCTGTCGGCGGCGGCTTCCTTGGCGGCGATGCGTCCGGAGAGGCCGATCGCGTCCATGTCCCAGCTTGACGCGAGGGCAATCGGGATCGGGAAAATCGTGCGGTGACCGTGGATCACGTCGTAGGCGAAAAACATCGGGATCTTCAACCGGCTGCGCATGGCCGCGTCCTGCATCGGACGGTTTTCCGCGCGCGTGATCGAGTTGAACGTGCCGCCGATGTTGCCGGCGGCAATCTCCTTGCGAATCATCTCGCGCGGCATTTCCGGACCGATGCTGATCAGGCGCAACTGGCCAATTTTTTCATCGAGGGTCATTTGCTTCATCAGGTTGCTGACGAAGGCGTCCTTGTTTTCCAGAGGAGCGGGCGTCGTGGCGGCCAATACGGTAGGACTGGCCAGGCTGACGAACAGGCCCAGCAAACACAGCTTCTTCATGAATGGTTTTCTCTAAAGCCTAAACGGCAGGAATGAAACGCCGGTCAGCCAAAATTTAGGGAGCGACTATTGTTGTTCAGGTAAATGCAGCACACTTCCAGCGTTACAGCGCTGGGGCATCTTTTAGCCCATTGGCACGATGCAATCCAGTGGCGGTCGTAGATTATGCCCCAAGAGCGGGTGCAAAGTTCGCAGGTTGTTTTTTCAACGGAATGGGTAAGGAGCATCAACCAGATGAATGTACGACACCACTATCGATCGAGCCTGCAAGTCGCAGCCTTGATGTTGCTGACCACATTGCTGGCCGGTTGCGGCATCAACACGATTCCGACCCTCGATGAGCAGGCCAAAGCGGCCTGGGGTCAGGTGCAAAACCAGTATCAGCGTCGCGCCGATCTGATCCCCAACCTGGTGGAAACGGTCAAAGGCTACGCCCAGCACGAGCAGGAAACCCTGACCGCGGTGATCGAAGCCCGGGCCAAGGCTACTTCGATCCAGGTGGATGCCAGCACGCTGGACAACCCGGAAAAACTCAAACAATTCCAGCAGGCCCAGGATCAGTTGACCGGTGCCCTGAGTCGTTTGATGGTGGTGTCCGAGCGTTATCCGGACCTCAAGGCCAACCAGAATTTTCTCGCCTTGCAATCGCAACTTGAAGGCACGGAAAACCGCATCGCCGTGGCGCGTCGCGATTTCATTCTGGCAGTGCAGCAATACAACACCGAATTGCGCACCTTTCCTGGCCGCTTGTGGCACAGCGTGATGTACAGCGACCTGCCTGTTCGCGCGACCTTCGAGGCAACCAGCCCGGGTGCGGAAAAAGCGCCTGAAGTGAAGTTCTAAAACAGCAGTTACAAGCGGCAGGCTGCAAGCTGCAAGTCACGGCGACCGTGGCGGCTCTGCTTGCAGCTTGAGGCTTGAAACCTGCCGCTGTTCGCTTGCGAGGTTGTATATGCGCGTGTTGAAAATGGGCCTGGTGTTGTTGCTCTGGGTGTTTGCAGTGTCGGCGCAGGCCGAGCTGAAGTTTCCGCAGTTGACCGGGCGAATCGTCGACAACGCCCAAATGATCGAGCCAACGGTGCGTGAGCAGCTGAATCAACAGCTCACTGCCCACGAGAAAGCCACGGGCGAGCAGTTGGTCGTTGTCACACTGGCGGATCTGCAGGGCGCCGACATCGCCGACTTCGGTTATCAGCTCGGGCGCGACTGGGGTATCGGCCAGAAGGACAAGAACAACGGCGCATTGCTGATTGTCGCTCGCGATGATCGCAAGCTGCGCATCGAAGTCGGTTATGGCCTGGAAGATCGCCTGACCGATGCGCAGAGTTCGGTGATTATCAATCAGGTGATCACTCCCGCCTTCAAGACCGGCAATTTCAGCAAGGGCATCAGCGATGGCGTCGCGGCCATGCTGGTGGTGCTGGGCGGTAATCCGCTGGATGAGCCGTCGACCATTTACGGATCGGGCGGTGAGCAGGGCGACTTCCTTTCGCAGCATCCGGGCGTGTTGGTCTTTCTGGTGATGCTGTTCATCCTTGTGATCTTTGTCTGCCAAATGCTCGGCATTATGCCCAGC
The DNA here is from genome assembly GCF_054898145.1 of Pseudomonas sp. TMB3-21. Classification (NCBI taxonomy): domain Bacteria; kingdom Pseudomonadati; phylum Pseudomonadota; class Gammaproteobacteria; order Pseudomonadales; family Pseudomonadaceae; genus Pseudomonas; species Pseudomonas sp. TMB3-21. The sequence goes on from NZ_CM142718.1 coordinate 3,043,613, forward strand.
GGCGGCGGTCGCGGCGGTTCGGGCGGTGGATTTGGCGGTGGCGGTTTCGGCGGCGGTGGAGGCGGTGGCTTCAGCGGCGGTGGGGGAAGTTTCGGCGGCGGCGGTTCGTCGGGCGGCTGGTGATCACAACATTGAACAGGCAACCGTAATTATGGCTTTACTGAATGAACAGGAACAGCGCAAGGTCGCCGAGGCGATCGCCCGCGTGGAGCGCGACACCGATGCAGAACTGGTGACCGTGCTTGCAGCGCGCGCCGACGACTACGCCTATATTCCGCTGCTGTGGGCCAGCCTGCTGGCACTGGTGGTGCCGGGTGTCGTGCATTACCTGAGTGGCTGGCTGACGCTGCATAGCCTGCTGATGGTGCAGTGGGGCACGTTTATCGTGCTGTGCCTGCTTTTTAAAATCCCCAAGATCACGACTCACCTGATCCCGCGTTCGGTGCGTCACTGGCGCGCGTCCAACCTGGCCCGGCGACAGTTTCTGGAGCAGAACCTGCATCACACCGTGGGCGGCACCGGCATCCTGATTTTCGTTTCCGAGGCTGAGCGTTATGTGGAAATCCTGGTGGATCAGGGAATTTCCTCACGCCTGGACAACGCGCATTGGGATGCGATCGTTGCGGCATTTACTCAGCAGGTCAAACAAGGCCAGACCTTGCAGGGGTTTGTGACCTGTATCGAAGCGTGCGGCGAGTTGCTCAAAGCTCATGTGCCGGTGACGCATGTGAGGAATGAATTGCCGAATCGCTTGGTTGTTTTGGCTTGACGCCATTACATGCCGAGAGCGGATATGCCTTTGTGGCCAGGGAGCTTGCTCCCGCCCGCCTGCGAAGCGGCCCGCAATCTTTCGGTGAAACGGGTTTGCAGGTTCCACGGCTGCTTCGCAACCGAACGGGAGCAAGCTCCCTCGCCACAAAAGCCCATTCAACCGTGTTGTTGCATTCGGGATTGCGCACCGTTCGGGAAATTACCCGTGCCCTTGTACCTCATCCCCCCTAAAATACCCGCCATTCCGATCCGCCCCGCCCGAGGCCTTTTTTTCCATGTCCGTCACCGCCACTCCCGCCAGCCTCGCGCCGGATCAACACGCACAGTTCATTGATCTGCTGCAGACCAGCCTCAACGCGAATGCTTTCATCAAACTGGTGCTGGCCAAATACGTCGGCACTGAGCCGGATCTGCAGCGGCTGATCATCAAACAGCTTATGGTCAAGGATCAGCCTTGCCTGTCTTTCGTTTACCGCTACAAGACCCGCGATATCACCAAGAACCTGTCGATCGAGGAGGGCGTGTCGACCATCGCTGCGTTGTTGCCTGCGTCGTTCAAAAATGCACATTTGCTGTCGCTGACCGATGAAGCCCAGCTGGAATACAGCAAAAAGGGCAAGCCTTCACTGTTCAAGAGCAAACCTCAGCAATTGCGTGAAGTGCCTTCGGCTGACCATAACCGCGAAAAAAACCGATTTCTCGACCTAAGCCGGCCGTTCCTCGCCGACCTCGGCGTGACCAACGGCAAGCACGAGCTGATTCCGGCCATGTCGCGCAAATGGAAGCAGATCAACAAGTTCATCGAAGTCTTCAGCCACGCTCTGACCACCTCGCCACTGGCGCTGGACAAAGCGGTGCGGGTCGCGGATTTCGGTTCGGGTAAAGGCTACCTGACATTTGCGATTCATGATTACTTGCGCAATACCTTGGGTGCCGAAGGCGAAGTCACGGGTGTCGAATTGCGTGAGGACATGGTCACGCTTTGCAACACCGCGGCGGCAAAACTCGAACATCCGGGGTTGGTGTTCAAGTGCGGTGACGTGCGCAGCGTGGCGCCAAGCGAGCTGGACGTGATGATCGCATTGCACGCCTGCGACATTGCCACCGATTACGCGATCCACACCGGCATTCGCTCCGGCGCGTCGATCATCATGTGCTCGCCGTGCTGCCACAAACAGATCCGCCTGCAAATCCAGAGCCCGGCGCTGCTCAAGCCAATGCTGCAATACGGTTTGCATCTGGGCCAGCAGGCGGAAATGGTCACCGACAGTTTGCGCGCGCTGTTCCTCGAGGCATGCGGTTACGACACCAAAGTGTTCGAGTTCATCTCGCTGGACCACACCAACAAGAACAAAATGATCCTGGCGGTCAAACGCGCCGAACCGGTAGACCCGGTTCAGTTACTGGTGAAGATCCAGGAGCTCAAAGATTTCTATCACATCAGCGAACACTGCCTCGAGACCTTGCTCCGGGCCGACGGCTACCTCTGACCGCAGGAGCAAAGCTTACTCGCGAAGAACGATAACGAGATGTGCCCGCTGCAAACCTCAGGCCTTGATGCTGACCAGGCTCAACAACTGCCCATCCATCACGGCGAATTGCGCGTCCAGTTCTGTGCCGTTGCGCCATTCGCTGGACAGGTCGGTGAGCAGCCGAAGTCGCACTTCGCCGCGCTCGCTCCATTCCAGCACCTCGGCGTGTTCAAAATAGAAGCGCTGCCGAACGATTGGATACAGCGCCTTGAATAGACTTTCCTTGACTGAAAACGTCAGGGTCACCTGCAGCGCCACTTGATCCTGCGAGCCAGCAGCCATGCGTTGCAATTCCGCTGGCGTGAGGATTTCACCGGCCAGACGTTCAGCCCGCTCCGGAGCGAGCAGGTTTTCCAGGTCCATCCCCAGACCGCGCCAATCACGTTTACGCGCGACGATCGCCGCAGCGCGGCCGCTGCTGTGGGTAATGGAACCGCTGATATGCGCTGGCCACACCGGGGCGCGGTCTTCGCCAATGATGGGCGTAAAGTCGAGCCCTTCCAGCGCCAGCAACGCGGCGCGGGCGCACACCCGTCCGGCCAGAAACTCGGCCTGACGCTTGGCGACCGAGCGCTGGATGCTCGCCGGTGGCTCGATGGCGCTACGCCGGAAATCATCGCCGGCCAGTTGTGAGGTCTCGAAACGGGTACTCAGCAGCACCGTATCGGCCAGCGCAAAAGGCAGCGGCCAATGGGCGTCGAGCGGGGAGCAGCAGGCGGGCAGAGCGGGGGCGGGATTCATGACGGGCATTTTGCCGGGTTGTCCTCAGGCTGGGTAGCCCTGGTGCAGGATTGCAGCGTCGCCGTTCGCGGGCGGACCTCTCACTGGAAACCGTGTCTCGCCAGGTGAGAGAGATCCTGCCCGCGAACGCCGTGCTGCTGTCTACCCGATCAAGCGAAAATCTTCTTGAAAAACGCCTGCATGTCCGCCCACGATTTTTCATCCGCAGCCTTGCTATAACCAATGTCTGGCCCGCCATGATCACCGTGGCCCAAGCGATCAGCATCAGGGTTACTGAAGCCATGCTTGGCACCTTCCAGATTGACGAACTGGTAATCAGCGCCAGCCTTGTCCATCTCCGCCTTGAACGCCGCCACATTATCGGCCGTCACCATGCTGTCCTGTGCACCATGCTCGACAAGTATTTTCGCCTTCACACTGCCCGGCGTTGCCGGCGTTTTGGTCGCCAGCGAACCATGAAAACTCACAACACCCGCCAGAGGCAGACCCTGGCGCGCCGCGTTCAACACCACACCACCGCCGAAGCAATAACCGATTGCGGCGATCTTGTTCGGGTCGGTCTGTGACTGTTTCTTCAACAGATCGAGCCCGGCCTGAAAGCGAGCGCTGGCCGCCGCACTGTCTTTCAGCGCGGCCTGCATGAAGGCCATCGCGTCCTTGGGATGTTCGGTGTTTTTGCCGTCGCCATACATATCGATGGCCAGAGCGCTGTAGCCCAAGCCGGCCAAATCACGGGCGCGACGCTTGGTGTACTCGTTCAGCCCCCACCATTCATGCACAACCACAACTCCCGGGCGCGGGCCTTTGATCGCGTCGTCATAGGCGTAGTAACCGATCAGTTTGGTCCCGTCGGCGTCCTGGTAAGGGATTTCCTCGGTTTTGATGGCGGCCTGAGTCAGCGCGCTCAAGCCCAGCAACAAGAAAGCAAGCACCATACGCATGATCGGATCTCCGGAGGAATGTCGTCAAAACAGCCTAGTCGATTTGCGTCAGCTGTGGTTCAGCGTGTGTTCAGGCAAAGTTCAGGCGCCGCTGCGTAATGTTGCGACGTACCCAAAGCAACCTGCGCATGAGGAGATTCCCGCATGGCTGGCTTGAAAAACCTGCTGTTGGCTTTCACCGTATTGAGCGCGAGCACTGCAGCGTTCGCTTGCGACGACATGCCCGCTACCTTGTCACCCGGAAAAAGCGCCGAGAAAGCGAGAAAATCTCACAACCTGAGCAGTCTGAAAACCACTCACACCGTCAGTCAGAACGGTGCGTGGAGTGCGCAGTTACTGCAATCGAATCACCCGGCAAATTACTCCGACGGTTACGCCAACGTGTCGGTCTCGCACAATGGCATTAAACTTCGGGAGTCGGATTTTTTGGGCCGCTATGATCTGTCCTGAACATTCACCGCAGTGCCGCAGGAGATGTTGATTTGCCCAGGAGAGTGTTATGAAATTGCTGGTCGTCGAAGATGAAGCGCTGCTGCGCCATCACCTGCAAACCCGTCTGACGGACAGCGGCCACGTGGTCGAGTCTGTGGCCAATGCCGAAGAGGCCCTGTACCAGACCGAGCAATACAACCATGACCTGGCAGTGATCGACCTCGGCTTGCCGGGCATGGGCGGGCTCGACCTGATCCGCCAGTTGCGCGCGCGTGGCAAGAGCTTTCCTATCCTGATCCTCACGGCGCGGGGCAACTGGCAGGACAAGGTCGAAGGCCTGGCCGCCGGTGCTGACGATTACGTGGTCAAGCCGTTTCAGTTCGAAGAACTCGAGGCACGCCTCAATGCCTTGCTGCGTCGTTCCAGCGGCTTTACCCAGTCGACCATTGTCGCCGGGCCGCTGTCGCTGGACCTCAACCGCAAGCAGGCAATGCTTGAGGAACAGCCGCTGGCACTGACCGCCTATGAATACCGGATTCTTGAATACCTGATGCGTCACCATCAGCAAGTGGTGGCCAAGGACCGCTTGATGGAACAGCTCTACCCGGACGATGATGAGCGCGATCCGAACGTGATCGAAGTACTCGTCGGCCGATTGCGCCGCAAGCTGGAAGGGGCGTCGGGTTTCAAACCAATCGACACTGTGCGCGGCCTCGGCTACCTGTTCACTGAGCGCTGCACTTGATCCGTTCGCTGCGCGTGCGCCTGATGCTCGCCGCCACGCTGCTGGCGGTGTTGTTCATGCTCGCGTTGCTGCCGGCGATGCAGGGCGCGTTCAGCCTGGCGCTGCGTGATTCCATTGAGCAACGCCTGGCCTCGGACGTCACCACGCTGATCTCCGCGGCCCGCGTGGAAAACAATAACCTGCAAATGCCCGCGCAGTTGCCCGATGAGCGCTTCAACCTCACCGATGGCCGCTTGCTCGGTTACATCTATGACCGCGAAGGACGCCTGGTCTGGCGTTCGAACGGGACACGCGAGGAACACCTCAATTACACGCCGCGATACGACGGGCGCGGTACCGAGTTCGCCAGAATCAACGAAGCCAACGGCCAGGAATTCTTCGTCTATGACGTCGAAGTCAAACTGCTCGGTGGTAAAAGTGCGGCGTACAGCATTGTCGCGCTGCAACCGGTGCGCGAGTACGAAGCCACGCTTGAAGGCCTGCGTGAAAATCTTTACCTGGGTTTTGGTGCCGCGCTGCTGGTGCTGCTGGCGTTGCTGTGGATTGGCCTGACCTGGGGCTTGAAAGCCTTGCGCCGGCTCAGTCAGGAACTGGATGAAATCGAAAGCGGCGAGCGCGAAAGCCTCAGCGAACAGCACCCTCGCGAATTGCTGCGCCTGACCGGTTCGCTCAACCGCTTGCTGCACAGCGAGCGCGAGCAGCGCAGTCGTTATCGCGATTCCCTCGATGATCTGGCGCACAGCCTGAAAACGCCGCTGGCGGTGTTGCAGGGCGTCAGCGAAGACATGGCCAAACGTGCGCAGGAACGCGATCAAGCCTGGTTGCTGCAAACCCAGATCGAGCGCATGAGCCAGCAGATCAGCTATCAATTGCAACGGGCCAGTCTGCGCAAAAGTGGTCTGGTACGCCATCAGGTGCGCCTGCGCCCGGTGCTGCAAAGTCTGTGCGATACGCTGGACAAGGTTTACCGCGACAAGCGTGTGCAGGTGAGTTTTGATTTGCCCGAGCAGTGCCACGTGCCGATCGAGCAGGGTGCCTTGCTGGAAATGCTGGGTAACCTTCTGGAAAATGCCTATCGCCTGTGCCTCGGCAAAGTGCGCATCAGCGTGCGGGAAACGGCGGACATCATTGAACTGTGCGTGGAGGATGACGGCCCGGGTGTGCCGCCGGCTGAGCGCGCGCGGATTCTGCAAAGAGGTGAACGGCTGGACCGCCAACATCCGGGGCAGGGGATCGGGTTAGCGGTGGTCAAGGACATCATCGAGAGTTACAGCGCGAAGCTTACCTTGAGCGATTCATCGATGGGGGGAGCAGCCTTCCGGATTCATTTTCCTGTGGTTTGACCGCGACCTTTGTAGGAGCCGGCTTGCCCGCGATGCGGCCGGTAAGTCCACACACCCATCAGCGTCGAGAATCAATTCTCCTGCGCCCGATAAGCCCCCGGCGTCAAACCGGTCCACTTCTTGAACGCCCGGTGAAACGCCGATGGCTCGGAAAACCCCAGCTGTTCGGCAATCTGCTGCAACGACAGATCCGCTCGCCCCAGGTGGTAAATCGCAATGTCGCGACGCAACTGATCCTTCAATTCCTGGAAACTCGAGCCTTCTTCACGCAAATGCCGGCGCAAGGTCTGCGGGCTTATGTGCAGGTGCGCGGCCACCGTTTCCAGGTCCGGCCAGGGTGAACTGTCGCGACTGAGCAAACGACGCAACTGGCTGCTCAGGCTGTCGCCGTCATCCGGGCGCGAGAGCAGGTCGGCGGGCGAGCGCTCGAGAAAATGCTTGAGCGTGCGTTCGTCCTGCAGCAACGGCATGGCGAGATAACGACTGTGGAACAGCAGGCTGCTTTGCGCCGCCGAGAAGGTCAGTGCGCAGGGAAACAGCAAATCGTACTCGGCACCGTGCGCAGGCTTGGGATAGCTGAAAGTGGCTTGTTCCAGCCGAATGCGCTGGCCGATCAGCCAGCTGCCGAGACGATGCCACACCATTAGCTGGCTTTCGGTCAGGAAGTGGTCCGGGTCGCAAAATTGCGAATCGTCCAGGCCCAAGCGGATCATCTCGCCTTCGCGGCTCAGGTTCAGGGCCGGGCCGTCCGGGAACAGGCTGTAAAACAGCAAGCCGCGCTGAAGGGCTTTATCCAGATTGCGGCAGTGAATCAGCGAATGACACATCATCGCGAAGGTGCCCGGCTTGCTCGGCAGCGGGGCAAACCCCAGGTACTCGTCATCCAGCGCCTGCCACAGGTTCTGGATCAGCCGAGTGAACTGCTCTGGCGCAATGCGCGCCCGAGGCTCGTCGAGCAATTCGGCGCCGATCCCCACCCGTTGCAATACCGCTGAACAGTCGTACCCGCGCATCCGCGCTCCGCCGAGGGCGGCGCGGGCGAAATGGCTGGCGATGGTGCGTTCGCGCATGCGGGCAGGTCCGTCTATAGAGCGGCGGATGGTAGCCGCCATGGCTGGCGGTGAACAAGGCGGATATCCGCCAAATTGTAGGAGGAGTTCGGGCGCGTGGGCGGAAACCCGCCACCACCCTTTGCTGGCGAAGCGTCTTTAAAAACTCTCTAACCCCCATACCACAAGGCTCGCAGGACTTTTGCCGAACGTGGCACGGCGCTTGCGATATATCCCGCAGAGACCTGCCGCTGCGCAGCTCGAAAAAACAAATCCCTCCAGTGCAGGAGGGTTCGCGATTCAGGTGTCCTGGCCAACAGACGGATGTTGTCACGGGACACTCTTGAGGAACTTTGCAATGACGACTCGTCAGCCAATCTACAAATCCCTGTATTTCCAGGTGATCGTTGCCATCGCCATCGGCATCCTGCTCGGTCACTTCTACCCGCAAACCGGTGTGGCCCTCAAGCCGCTGGGTGACGGGTTTATCAAACTGATCAAAATGATCATCGCCCCGATCATCTTCTGCACCGTCGTCAGCGGCATCGCTGGGATGCAGAACATGAAGTCGGTCGGCAAAACCGGCGGTTACGCGCTGCTCTACTTCGAAATCGTTTCGACCATTGCATTGCTGGTCGGTCTGGTGGTGGTCAACATCGTCCAGCCGGGCAACGGCATGCACATCGACGTGTCGACACTGGATGCCTCCAAAGTCGCCCAGTATGTAGCGGCCGGTGCTGATCAAAGCGTGGTCGGCTTCCTGCTCAACGTGATCCCGTCCACCATCGTCGGCGCCTTCGCCACTGGCGATATCCTGCAAGTGCTGATGTTCTCGGTAATCTTCGGTTTCGCCCTGCATCGCCTGGGTTCGTACGGCAAGCCGCTGCTGGACTTGATTGATCGCTTCGCCCACGTGATGTTCAACATCATCAACATGATCATGAAGCTCGCGCCCATCGGTGCCTTCGGTGCCATGGCGTTCACCATCGGTGCCTACGGTGTCGGCTCGCTGGTGCAACTGGGTCAGTTGATGGCCTGCTTCTACATTACCTGCCTGTTGTTCGTCCTGGTCGTGCTTGGCGGCATCGCTCGCGCTCACGGCTTCAGCGTGATCAAAGTGATTCGCTACATCCGTGAAGAGCTGCTGATCGTGCTGGGTACTTCTTCTTCGGAATCGGTACTGCCGCGCATGCTGATCAAGATGGAGCGTCTGGGTGCGAAGAAGTCCGTCGTGGGTCTGGTGATCCCGACCGGTTACTCGTTCAACCTCGACGGCACCGCCATTTACCTGACCATGGCGGCGGTGTTCATTGCACAAGCCACAGACACGCCAATGGACCTGTCGCACCAGATCACTCTGCTGGTGGTGTTGCTGCTGTCCTCCAAAGGCGCTGCAGGCGTGACCGGTAGCGGCTTCATCGTGCTCGCGGCAACCCTGTCGGCTGTCGGCCACTTGCCGGTTGCCGGTCTGGCGCTGATCCTCGGCATCGACCGCTTCATGTCCGAAGCTCGCGCCTTGACCAACCTGGTCGGCAACGCCGTTGCGACACTGGTTGTCGCCAAATGGGTGAAGGAACTGGACACCGACGTGATGCACGCAGAACTGGCGTCCGGCGGTCGCGGTATTGCCGAAGAGCGTGAAGAAGACGACCTGGGCGTTGCCGAAGGCCCGACCCCGGCCAGCGTCAAGTAACCCTCGCACTGCATCTCGCAGGACCTGGAAAACCCGCTTCGGCGGGTTTTTTTCTGCCTGCGATTCGAGCGTAACGGTCAGCGACACTGATGCATAAGGTGATTGCCGCAATGCCAATGGCTGCCTAGTCTTGGGGGATCGCACGGGAGGAAATTTATGCTTGGTCCACTGGCCTCACTCAAGATTCTGGATTTCTCTACTTTGTTGCCGGGGCCATTTGCCTCTTTGTTGCTGGCGGACATGGGCGCCGAGGTGTTGCGCATCGAATCGCCGACCCGCATCGACCTGCTGCGCGTGCTGCCGCCGCACGATCAAGGCGTCTCTGCCAGTCACGCCTACCTAAACCGTAACAAGCGCAGCCTGGCGCTGGACCTCAAGCAACCGGAGGCGCTCGAGGTGATCAAGCAGCTGGTGCAGGATTACGACATCGTTCTGGAGCAGTTTCGCCCTGGTGTGATGGAACGCCTGGGCCTGGGCTACGAAGCCTTGAAAGCGCTCAACCCCAAGCTGATCTATGTGTCGATCACCGGTTACGGCCAGACCGGCCCTTACAAGGATCGCGCCGGGCATGACATCAACTATCTGGCGCTGGCAGGCCTCGCCAGTTACACCGGCCGCGCGGACAGTGGCCCGCTGCCGTTGGGCATGCAGGTGGCGGACGTTGCGGGCGGCTCGCTGCACGGGGTGATCGGTTTGCTGGCGGCGGTTATTGCCCGGCAGCAAACGGGGCAGGGTCAGCATCTGGATGTGAGCATGACCGATTGCGCGTTTAGCCTGAACGCCATGGCCGCCGCCGGTTACCTGGCCTGTGCCGAGGAACCGGGCCGTGAAACGCAAATGCTCAATGGCGGCAGCTTCTATGATTATTACCGTTCCCGGGACGGTCGCTGGTTGTCGGTCGGCAGTCTGGAGCCGCCGTTCATGAAGCAACTGTGCACGGCGTTGGGCCTGGAAGAACTGGCTGCGTTGGGCCTGTCACCGCAACCGGAGCAACAGAAAAAGCTCAAGGAAGCGTTGAGGGTCGAATTCGAGAAACACGACTTTGATGAATTGTCTGCGCTGTTTGCCGAGCTGGATGCTTGTGTCGAACCGGTTTTGACGATGGGCGAGGCGGTGCGCCATCCGCATTTCAAGGCGCGAGCGCTGGTGACTGACGTGCCGCGTGGCGACGGGTCAACGCAAGCGCAGATGGCTTGCCCGCTGAAGTTTTCCGAGGGCCTGCCAGTGCCCCGGCATGTCGGCGCGGCGTTAGGTGAGCATACCGATCAAGTGTTGGGGGAGTTGGGATTCAGTGAGGAGCGGATTGCCGAGTTGCGGGGTGCCAAGGTCATTTTTTAGCGCTTTTACCGGCCTCTTCGCGAGCAAGCCCGCTCCCACAAGGGATCTGCGTAGGCACGCATCCAGTGTGGGAGCAAGCTGGTTCCACCAAGGGATCTGCGCATGACATGGAGCCAGTGTGGGAGCGGGCTTGCTCGCGAAGAGGCCGGCATAGACTCCGAAAATCCAGCTTACTCAACGCGCATCTCACCGCTAAACACCAACGTACTGCGACACCGTCGGCACAGATAACGCCGGCCTTGCCGCACCAACCCATGGCGCTGGGCCGAGAACGGGAAGTCACTGTCCACGCACGGGCATTTATAAATGTAACGGGTCACGCTGCGGCGTTTGACGTCGTAGGTGTGGCAGCGATTGGGCGGCAGTTCGTACACGCCGCGCATAATCAATTGCCACTCTTCACCGTGCGGTTGAATGCGGTCACCGAACAACTGGTGCGCGATCAGGTGGGCGACTTCGTGCGCAACCGTTTGCTTGAGGAAATCTTCGCTGTTGTCCCGGTACAGCTGCGGGTTGAAGCGCAGCAGGTTCTCGTGCAAATGCGCGACGCCGGCTTTCTGCCCGCGCAGCTTGAGGCTCACCACGGGGCGTTTGAAGGTTCGTTTAAAAAAGGATTCGGCTTGCAGGTAACACTCTTCGACGCGGGTATTGAGTTGCTCGGGCATGCTTGATGGGTCTCCAGAGGTGACGAGTATGCCGCAACCTCAGGTGCTTGCGAATCGCCGAGGCGCCGAATGGTTATGCCGCGAATGAGAAGGCCGCCCGATGGCGGCCTGTATTGGCAGATCTTGATTTCTGGAAAGCGCTAATTGGTATAGACGGGCCCCACGCCCAGTCCCCAGACAATCACGGTGAACGCCATGATGGCCACCAGCACCACCAAACCTACGGCCAGCACCGAACTCGAAAACAGAAAACCCTCGTCAGATGGAATGTTCATGAAAGTCGGCAAACCGACGTACAACAGGTAGACCGTGTAGCAGATCGCCGCCGTCCCGACGATCATCCCTAGCCACATATGTGGATACAGCGCCGCCAGACCGCCGACAAACAGCGGTGTCGCGGTGTAGGTGGCGAACGCAACGCACCGCGCCAGGCTCGGATTGGCGTCGTAGGTGCGAGCCATCCAGTGCACAAAAGCCCCCATCACAGCGACGCCACCCAGCATTGCCAGGTACGACATGATCGTCATCCACAGCGCACTTTCCATGGTCAGCATCACCGGCGGTCTGTTGCCGATAACCCAGCCGACCTGCGTGGTGCCGATAAAGGCCGATACCGCTGGGATCGCCGCCAGAATCAACGTGTGAGTCAGGTACATGTGGCTGATGCTTTCCTCTTGATCGCCACGGATTTCTTTCCATTCTTGGTCAGGGTGGGTGAAGAGCCCCACAACGTGATGGATCATGCCAGTCACTCCTCTTGTCGTTACGTCGCCCCCCAGTGGAGCGCCTACGGGCCAAAGTGGCCGGTAAGGATCAGATCTGTGCGACCTTATGTCGCAGTATAGAAAGGAGTTGTTGGCGTATGTGCGAGGGGCTTAGAGCAAATTGCGCTGTAAAAACCCTGGCTAATCGCCGCTGCGTCTGTGTGAACATGGTTTTGTGGCGAGGGGGCTTGCCCCCGTTCGACTGCGTAGCAGTCGCCTCACCCGTGCGCTTTGATATCTTTAAGGAATAGATAACTGTAGGGGTCTACTTCGTAGCCCAACGTGGGCAAGCCCACTCGCCACACGTGCAAGGTTTTTGCGTAAAATGCCGGCCTTTCGTCACATCTCACGGATTTCGCGTCATGGGCACTCTTACGGTCAACCAGAACAAGCTGCAAAAGCGCCTGCGCCGTCAGGCCGGTGAGGCCGTTGCCGATTTCAACATGATTGAAGACGGTGACAAGGTCATGGTTTGCCTGTCCGGTGGCAAGGACAGTTACACCCTGCTCGACGTGCTGCTGCATTTGCAGAAAGTCGCTCCGATCAAGTTCGGGATCGTGGCCGTGAATATGGACCAGAAGCAGCCCGGTTTTCCCGAACACGTGCTGCCGGCTTATCTGCAAGCACTTGGCGTTGAATACCACATCGTCGAGAAAGACACTTACTCGTTGGTCAAGGAGCTTATCCCGGAAGGCAAGACCACTTGTTCGCTGTGTTCGCGCCTGCGTCGCGGTACGCTTTACACCTTCGCCGACAAGATCGGCGCGACCAAAATGGCTCTCGGTCATCACCGCGACGACATCGTCGAAACGTTCTTCCTCAATATGTTTTTCAATGGCTCGCTCAAGGCCATGCCGCCGAAGTTGCGCGCCGACGATGGGCGCAATGTGGTGATTCGTCCGCTGGCCTACTGCAACGAGAAAGACATCCAGGCCTACTCGGACATCAAGCAATTCCCGATCATCCCGTGCAACCTTTGCGGCTCTCAGGAAAACCTGCAGCGTCAGGTGGTCAAGGAAATGCTGCTGGACTGGGAACTTAAGACGCCTGGCCGCACCGAAAGTATCTTTCGCAGCCTGCAAAACGTGATTCCGTCGCAACTGGCCGACCGCAACCTGTTCGACTTCACCAGCCTGAAGATCGACGAAACTGCGGCTTCGCGTTTTGTAAATGTCGTCAATCTGTAAACGCCATTGAGCGCGCGACCTGTGGCGAGGGGGCTTGCCCCCGTTTGAGTGCGCAGCACTCACACAATCACTGCTTATCGACAATTTCCGGGACCGCTTCGCCGCCCACGGGGGCAAGCCCCTCACCACAGCTTGCAGGCACCGTATTTTATTTTTCATTCCTCAGGAGAGGGCATGCACGATTACAAGTGGCTACACGAATACTGTCTGAACCGCTTTGGTTCGGCGGCTAAACTGGAAGCCCATCTGCCCGTTCCGAAAACCCCGGCGCAATTGCGCAAGATCAGCGACGACCGCTACCTCTCGACCATGGCGCTTAGGGTCTTTCGCGCCGGCCTCAAGCACAGTCTGGTGGATTCCAAGTGGCCGTCTTTCGAAGAAGTATTCTTCAAGTTCGACCCGGAAAAAGTCGTGCTGATGAGCGCCGAGCACCTCGAACGCCTGATGCAGGACGCGCGGATCATTCGCCACCTGGGCAAACTCAAGAGCGTGCCGCGCAATGCGCAATTCGTGCTGGACGAGGCACATGAGCGCGGCAGTTTTGGCGCGCTGATCGCCGACTGGCCAGTGACCGATATTGTCGGGTTGTGGACGTATCTGAAAAAGCGCGGGCATCAACTGGGCGGATTGTCGGCGCCGCGTTTTTTGCGCATGGTCGGCAAAGACACCTTTGTGCCCAGCTATGACGTGGTCGCGGCGTTGAATGCGCAGAAGATCGTCGACAAAGTGCCGACCAGTCTGCGCGATCTGGCCACGGTGCAAGGCGTGTTTAACCAGTGGCACGAAGAAAGTGGCGGGCGGCCGATGAGTCAGCTGTCGATGATGTTGGCGTATACCGTCAATCATTAAGACCGAGTTGGTCGAGCGCGACCCAGGCCCATCGCCAGCAGGCTGGCTCCCACAGTGGATCTGTGGTGTACGCAATTCCCCTGTGGGAGCTAGCCTGCTGGCGATTGCAATCTGTCAGGCAACCGAGGGCTCGCCTTCACCCGCCAGCCTGCGATTGAGCTGAAACCGCCAGCGCACATACAACAGCGCCGAACAGAACACCGCCAGGCTCGCGCCCATCTCCAGCAGGCCGAACAGCTGCCGATTCGGATCGAACGCCGCCAGTGCGCCTTTCATGAAATACAGGTTCACCACAAAACACATCCACGAGTGCCCGCGTGCGCTACCGCCCAGCATGCCCGGCGCCAGCACCAGCAGTGGCACCAGTTCGATCAGCAGAATCACCCATGGCCGCGCGCCGTGCAGGTCCGCGATCAGCAAGTAATAAACGCACAACAACCCCACCAGCCCGAGGAAGCACAGCACCGCAATGACGCGCATGGCCCGCACCCGCGGTTCGAGCCATTCGATGGGAGGCAGAATTTTCGGCTTTTTCGCCACGTCAGTTCCCCAGCTTTTGCGCGGTCTTCGCCAGCCGCATGCCCAACGCCCGGCACAGCGCCATTTCGTGTTCATCCAGGCCACTTTTACCGTCAGCGCCAGCGTGGTGACTGGCGCCATACGGCGTACCGCCACCGCGGGTGTCCAGCAACGCAGATTCACTGTAGGGCAGGCCGGTGATCAGCATGCCGTGGTGCAGCAACGGCAACATCATCGACAGCAGCGTCGATTCCTGGCCGCCATGCAAACTCGCGGTAGAGGTGAACACACCGGCCGGTTTGCCGACGAGTGCGCCGGTCAGCCACAGGTTGCTGGTGCCATCGATGAAGTATTTCAGTGGCGCTGCCATGTTGCCAAAACGGGTCGGGCTGCCAAGGGCCAGGCCGGCGCAGTTTTTCAGATCATCGAGGCTGGCATACAACGCGCCTTCGTCGGGAATGTCCGGCGACACCGCTTCGCATTCGGCAGAGATCGGCGGGACGGTGCGCAATCGCGCTTCAAGGCCTGCCTGCTCGACGCCGCGGGCGATTTGCCGGGCCATTTCGTTGGTCGAGCCGCTGCGGCTGTAATACAGAACCAGAATGTACGGCGCAGTCACGGCAGCAACTCCAGCACGTTTTCCGGCGGACGGCCGATGACGGCTTTGTTGCCCACTTCGAGAATCGGCCGCTCCATCAGCTTTGGGTGTGCAGCAATGGCTGCGATCAACTGCACTTCGCTCAGGCTGGTGTCGGCGAGGTTAAGGGTTTTGTATTCGTCTTCGCCCGTGCGCAGCAACTGCCGAGCGCTGATGCCGAGTTTTTTCAGCAGGGCCTGAAGCTGCTGTTCACGCAGCGGCGTTTCCAGGTAGCGCACCACGGTCGGGTTCAGGCCTCGGGCTTCCAGCAGTTCGAGCGCACCGCGGGATTTCGAGCAGCGCGGATTGTGATAAAGCGTCAGATCGGTCATGTGCGGGTCGCATCTTGCGTAAGGTGGCGGCTATTCTAACCGTGCAACGCGTAATCCAGAACCTTGGGAGGCAATGGGTCGCGGCGGTTTCCTTTTTTTCATTGGGATCACGACATGACAAGACGACTGGCAGCGGTATTGACGATCATCGGAGCGTTGATGCTGGGGGGCTGCGGCAATGACTATGGCATCGACCAGAACGGTCAGAAGGTCGCGGCCGAGCGTCTGGACAAACAGTGGCTGGTGCTCAACTACTGGGCCGAATGGTGCGGACCGTGCCGTACCGAAATTCCGGAATTGAACGCTTTGGCCGATCAGCTCAAGAGCAAGGACATCGGCGTGTTCGGGGTCAATTTCGATAATGTGCAAGGTCAGGAACTGAAAGACGCCAGCGAGAAACTGGGGATCAGGTTTACCGTGCTGGCGCAGGATCCGGCGGAGCTATTCGAGTTGCCACGCAGTGAGGCGTTGCCGGTGACTTACATCATCGATGACAAGGGCAAGGTCCGCGAACAATTGATGGGTGAGCAGACGGCGGCAGGGGTGTTGGCGAAACTTAAGGCGTTGCAGGCAAAAAACTAGAGGCAAAGATCGCAGCCTCGCCAATGCTCGACAGCTTCTACGGGAATGACATGTGGTTAGGATGTGGCGAGGGGGGTTGTGGCGAGGGGCTTGTGGCGAGGGGATTTATCCCCGTTGGACTGCGCAGCAGTCCCTTTTTTGGGGATCGCTTCGCAATCCAACGGGGATAAATCCCCTCGCCACAATAAGGCGCCAAGATCAAAAAAACAGGTGCCAGGATCAACAATGCCGGGTTCTAGAGGGTAATCAACCCTCTTCAAGCCACCAGCGCAACGGCTTGCCTTCAGCCGGCCAGAAGCGCATCTGGTCGATGGGCGAAACATCCCAACGCTGAACCTTTTCCAGTGCCTGCAGGAAGCGCTGTTCCTGCTCCATCAACGCCGGCGCACACATCTTGCGGGTGCTGCCGATTCTGCCGAAGCTCAGCTTGTCGCCTTCCAAGGTGTACGGCGCGAACCAGTGGTTGCAGCCGCCGTTGCCGTAAGCACGACCGTCTTCGCCCAAGGTGATGGTCAGATGGCTGTAATCCATCAACGGGCGCTCGCCGATCCACTCCAGAATGTAACTGCGATTTTCCTGCAGTTTCACCGGTTCAGCGGCGCAACCCAACAGGCCGATGCTGACCATGGCGGCCAGAACAAAACGTTTCATCAAGCGGGCTCCTGGCATTTCGGGCACAGGTGCTTGTCGCCGACTGTCTTCCAGCCCAACTCGGCGATTCGCGCGGTGGCGGCTGGTCTTTCAGCCTTGTTGCCCAGCTTGGCGTCCACGGCGAATTCAAAGCTCAGCTCTTTGGCGCAGCTGTCGCAATTGACCTTCCAGGTGTGGATCGCCAGCTCGCCGAACATCGGACCACTCGCTACTGCAACCCATTGACCGGGCGGGTTGATCAGATGGCGCACCGTTTCGACGGTCAGGCGCATGGACAAGTCCCTGGCGCCCTTGAGAGTCACGACCAGCACATCATTGTTGCGAATCGAGCCGCCGTTGCCGGTGACTTGATAACGCCCCGGCACCAGGGCGCGGCATTCAGTGAGGGTGTGTTGCGGGTTCATCAGGCTATAGCGAAAATCGTGTTCGACCATGGGTCCTCCAAATATGCGCGGCATGCTAGCACGGACATCACGGCAGCACTGCGCGGGCAAATGACCTTCGATCCGGTTCAGCCAGCCTCGACCAGATTCTGCGGTGTGCCGGCCGCCCAGGCTGCAATGTTCTGCAATGTTATGCTGGCGATCGCGCCGAGCGCTTCGCGGGTCAGGAAGGCCTGGTGGGCGGTAATGATCACGTTCGGGAAGGTCAGCAGTCGCGCCAGCACGTCGTCCTGCAGCGGCAGATCGGAGCGATCCTCGAAGAACAACTGCGCTTCCTCCTCGTAGACGTCCAGGCCCAGATAGCCCAGCTGCCCGTCTTTCAAGGCGTCGATCAGCGCCGGCGTGTCGACCAGCCCGCCACGTCCGGTATTGATCAACATGGCGCCGGGCTGCATGTGCTGCAGCGACTCACGGTTGATCAAGTGTTTGCTCTGATCATTGAGCGGGCAGTGCAGGCTGATGATCTGTGCCTGTGCCAACAACTGAGGCAAGCTCAGGTAACGCGCACCGAGCGCTTCGACTTCGGGGTTGGGATACGGGTCATAGGCCAGCAAGGTGCAGCCGAAGCCGTTCATGATTTTCGCGAATGTCGCGCCGATCTGCCCGGTGCCGACCACGCCGACCGTCTTGCCCACCAAGTCGAAACCGGTCAGCCCATGCAGGCTGAAATCACCGTCGCGGGTGCGGTTGTAGGCGCGATGCAAACGCCGGTTCAACGCCAGGATCAGCGCCACCGCGTGCTCGGCCACTGCGTGCGGCGAATAGGCCGGAACCCGGACGATTCCCAGACCGAGGCGCTTCGCTGTTGCCAGATCAACATGGTTGTAACCGGCCGAACGCAACGCGATCAGGCGCGTCCCGCCGGCGGCCAAATGTTCGAGCACCGGCGCGCTGAGGTCGTCGTTGATGAAGGCACAGACCACTTCGTGACCGCTGGCCAGCGCTACGGTGTCGAGATTGAGGCGCGCTGGCTGGAAGTGCAACTCGATCCCGGCGGGCAGGTCGGCACTGAGAAAGCTGTCGCGGTCGTAGGTCTGGCTGCTGAAAAGAATAGTGCGCATGCGTTCTCCATTTAATCCGGTCAGGCATTGATCCGCGCATGGGACGCCAGACGATTGATCGCCCGGTCCAATTCTTCCAGAGCGCTGTACGCTCGGGGATCCTGTTGCTTGAGCAAGGTTTCGCTGCGCTGGCAGGCAGCACGCAGTTGCGGCACGCCACAATAGCGGGTGGCGCCATGCAGACGATGGACCCGTTCGATCAATGCATTGTGGTCGTTAGTGTCACGGGCGAAACGAATCGCTTCGCGGTCGGCCTCCAGCGAGGCAAGCAACATCGCCAGCATGTCTGCCGCCAGATCGGCTTTGCCCGCCGCCAGGCGCAGACCTTCTTCGGGATCAAGCACCTGCAATTCGTTGTTGCCGGAGTTGTCGCTGATGCGCTCCGGCGCCTGCACACGCAGCGCCAGCCCGGTCCACTTCAACACCACCTGCGCCAGTTGCCGTTCGCTGATCGGTTTGGTCAGGTAATCGTCCATGCCGCTTTGCAGCAGCGCGCGCTTCTCGTTGGCCATCGCGTGTGCAGTGAGAGCGACGATCGGCAGTGGCGTGCTGTGCCGTTCGCTTTCCCACTGGCGAATGATTTCGGTGCTTTGGCGTCCGTCCATACCGGGCATCTGCACGTCCATCAGGATCAGATCGAATGTTTCGCTCTGCACGGCCTTGACCGCTGCATAGCCACTTTCCACCGCAAGCACCTTGGCACCGAGGTCCTCGAGCAAGGTCTGCACCAGCAACAGATTGGCCGGATTGTCATCGACGCACAGCACTTTCGGCGCGCGGCTGGAAATCGGTTCGCCGGGTTCGCTGCGTTGCTGACGCGGGTTGACCAGATCCGACAAGGCCCGGCGCAATTTACGCGTGCACGCCGGTTTCGCCTGAAGCTGGCTGTGGGGGTTGGGCACCGACAAGTGAAACAGCGTCTGTTCCGTGGTCGGGCACAGCACCAGCACTTTGCATCCAAGATGTTCAAGGTCCCAGATGTGCTGGTTGAGGCGCTCGGGAGGCATGTCTTGGCTGGTGATGCCGAGTACGGCAAGGTCAATGGCCTGATCGGTCTGATGCGCGCCGGTCACGCCATTGGTGAGATTTTCCAGGGTGTTGAAAGGCGTGACCAGCAACCCGCAATCTTCCAGTTGATGCTGCAGCGCCTGCCGGGCCAGTTCATGATTTTCCAGAACGGCGACCCGGCGCCCAAGCAGTGGCGGGCCAGGCAGGTCTTCGGCATCGTCGCGGGCTTTGGGCAGCTTGAGGCTGATCCAGAATTCCGAGCCTTCCCCGGGCGTGCTGTCCACGCCAATCTCGCCGCCCATCTGCTCGATCAAGCGTTTGGAAATCACCAGCCCCAGACCGGTGCCGCCGGGTTGCCGCGACAGGGAATTGTCGGCCTGGCTGAACGCTTGAAACAGCACGCGCACGTCCTGGCTGGATAGGCCAATGCCGGTGTCCTGAATGCTGATGCGCAATTGCACGCTGTCCTCGTGCTCCTCCTCGAGCATGGCGCGGGCGACGATGGTGCCTTCGCGGGTGAACTTGATCGCGTTGCTGACCAGATTGGTCAGAATCTGCTTGAGCCGCAATGGATCGCCCACCAGCGACAGTGGCGTGTCGCGGTAGACCAGGCTCACCAGCTCCAGCTGCTTGGCATGCGCGGCTGGTGCCATGATGGTCAGAGTGTCCTGGAGCAAATCGCGCAGGTTGAACGGAATATGGTCGAGGACCAGTTTGCCGGCCTCGATTTTCGAGAAGTCGAGAATCTCGTTGATGATGCCCAGCAGGCTGTCGGCAGATTTTTCGATGGTGCCCAGGTAATCAAGCTGGCGCGGGGTCAACTCGCTTTTTTGCAGCAGATGCGTAAAGCCGAGAATGCCGTTGAGCGGGGTACGGATTTCGTGGCTCATGTTGGCCAGGAATTCCGATTTGATCCGGCTCGCTTCCAGCGCTTCCTTGCGCGCGAGGTCGAGCTCGATGTTCTGAATCTCGATGGTTTCCAGGTTCTGCCTGACGTCTTCGGTGGCCTGGTCAATGCTGTGCTGCAGTTCTTCCTGAGCGTTTTGCAGGGTGCCGGCCATGCGGTTGATGCCCGACGCCAATTCATCCAGTTCATGACTGCCGAGCGGCGGCAGGCGGGTTTCCAGATTGCCGTCCTTGAGTTGCGCCACGGCCTGTTTGATCTGGCTCAGTGGCCGATTGATCGTGCGACCCATACGTAACGCCAGCAGCGCCGCACCGGCCAGCCCCGCACCGATCAACAGCAGGCTGGCGAACAGGCTGCGGTAACCGCGCAGCAGCATGCCATTGTGCGAGAGTTCGATTTCGACCCAGCCCAACAGCCGTTCGGCTTCTTCGGGGATCAGGTCACCGGCAAGATTGCGGTGCTTGCCAAACACTGGCAGCAAATAACGGGTCGCATCGTTGCCACTGCGCCGCAGCAATTGCGAGCCATTGCCGGCGGGTGCCGGATTGAGCATGGTCGGGCCGGCATGAGCCAGTGGCGTGCGGTCGGGGGCCAGCAACGTCACCGCGCGCACATCCTGGGTTTCCAGCGACTGGGTGGCGATGCGTTCGAGCATTTCGATGTTTTTGTGGCTCATGGCGGGCGCCACGAGCGGGGCCAGCTGTTCGGCGATCATTTCGCCGCGCTGCATGAGTTGGGTCTGCAGGTCCGTCAGTTGCGTCCAGGTGAAATAGCCGCCCAGCACCAACGCCATCAGGCTCGTCGGCAGCAATGTCAGCAACAGCACGCGGCCTTTGATTCCGAGTTTCTTGAGCACGCCTTTCTCCTGCATCCAGCCATTTAAGAACCTGCGCGTGCATCCGGCACCCGCCACTCGCGCAGTGTAGCGATTTGCCGGCGGGCCATCCTCGTAAATTGATGTCGTCATTCGTCGGACAGTCCGACGCTTTCGCGCATTGAGCAAACCTTGGGTTGCCCAAGGCGAAGCAATCTTCAATAATCGCCAACTGAGAATTATTTGCAGATACTCATGAATCCCATCTCTATTGGTACACCTCGAATCCTGTCCATCGAAGACGATCTGGTGCTCGGTGCCTATGTCCACGATGAGCTGGGCCGCAGCGGCTTCCAGGTAACCTGGTGCCGCGACGGCCAGGAAGGTCTGGCGATGGCGCGCCAGCAGCCTTTCGATGTGGTGCTGATGGATATTCTGCTTCCCGGCCTCAACGGGCTGAAGGTCTTGACGCAATTTCGGCAGAGCCATTCCACGCCGGTGGTGCTGATGTCGGCGCTGGGGGCCGAGGCTGATCGCATCAGCGGATTTAGCCTCGGGGCGGATGACTACCTGCCCAAGCCTTTCAGCGTGGCCGAGCTGCGCGTGCGCATTGAAGCGATCCTGCGTCGCGTGGCGCTGGATCGCCAGCCAGCGCCTGAGCCGCCTGCGGTCGCGGCGGACAATCTGCGTTTCGACGATGAACGCTTCGAGGTGTTTTTCGGCGAACACGGCACGACGCTGACCCGCAGTGAATACCGTTTGCTGGAAACTCTGCACCGCAACAGCGATGAAGTACTCAGCAAAGCCTTCCTTTATCAGCACGTGCTGCAACGCGGATACGCGGCCCATGACCGCAGCCTCGACATGCACATCAGCCAGATCCGCCGCAAACTCAAAGCCATCGGCTACACCGAGCGGGAAGTGCGCACGGTGTGGGGCAAGGGTTACGTATTGAGTGCCGACCATGAAATGGCCTGACGTTCCGGGCAGGCACTCACTGTTCTGGAAGCTGGCGTGTCTGTTGGTGGCGTTCTGTCTGCTGATGATCTGGTTGAGCTGGTCCTGGGGACGCTACATGGAGGAGCGTAACCAGTTTCTCTCGGACGAGGCGCGCGGAACCCTCACGCGCTATGCCGCCGAGGCCGAGCACGCGTGGCAGCAAGGCCAGCGGGAGGGCGTCGACGATTGGTTACAGGCGATGCGCCAGCGTGAAAAGGGCTGGGTCGGCGTCATTGGCGGTGATCTGCAATCGCTCAGCGCCCGGCCGCTGACGGACAAGGACATCGAGCGCCTGACGTTCTTGCGCGGGCTCGACTGGCCCATTCACAAAAAAGGCCTGCCGTGGTTGCGCGTGCCTTTCCCCCATAATCCGTCCGCCGGCAGCCTGGTGATCGAACTGCCGCAGCGCTTCGTGCCTGGGCACTATCGAGTGTTCTGGCGCGTCATCACCAACGGCGTCATTCCGGGTCTGTTTACCTTGTTGCTGTGCGTCGGTCTCTACCGTTTGCTGGTGGTGCCGTTGAATCAACTGCGCGCACAGGCCAACGCCTGGCGCGCCGATCAACTCAATGTGCGATTGTCGAGCCACACCACCGAACGCCCGGACGAACTCGGCGAACTGGCTCGCGCTTTCGATCAAATGTCCGAGCGCCTGCAATCGACTGTCGCCCTGCAACAGCAGTTGCTGCGCGACCTGTCCCATGAATTGCGCACACCGCTGAGCCGGTTGCGGGTCGCCAGTGAAAGCGAACAATCACTGCTGCCGCTGCGCGAACGCATCGGCCGTGAGGTCGACGGCATGCAGCGTCTGGTCGAAGACACCTTGCAACTGGCCTGGCTCGACACCGAACGCGCGCCGCTGCCCGATGAAGCGATCCAGATCCAGGCACTGTGGGAAATGCTCACCGACAACGCCTGCTATGAAAGCTGCTGGCCGGAGCGTCAGCTGCAGTGCGACGTGCAGGCTTCCTGCTGGGTACGCGGCAATCTCAACACCTTGGCGCAGGCGCTGGAAAACATTCTGCGCAACGCCATTCGTCATTCGCCCGAAGGTGGGGTCGTGCGCCTGGATGGACGGCGCGAGGGCGATTTCTGGCATCTGTGGCTCGACGATCAGGGCGGCGGGGTAGCAGAGGCGGATCTGGAGCGGATCTTCTCACCGTTCATCCGGCTCGATGGTTCGCGTCCCGGGGATGGCGGTTTCGGGTTGGGTTTGAGCATCGCGAGGAACGCGGTGCAGCGGCAGGGCGGGCGGCTTTGGGCGGAGAATACCGGGCAGGGGTTGCGGGTAAATATGTGGTTGGTGGCGGATGAGGGGGTTGGCAGTGACGGCGGGGTTGCGAGCAGGGTCGCTCCTGCGGTTGAAGTATCTCGATCTTAGATCGCGTAAGCCTGCTGCCCTGGTAGGAGCGCGAGATTCTGCGGTATGACTTGCGCGCTAAGGCTCTATCGGATCCTCCCGAGCCAACTGATTTTGCCAGAGCGTTCCGGTGTTGCTGTACGACATTTCCCAAACTGTACCGACGGCGTTTTGAGGCGTCCTTGGGGGTTTAAGCTTTCGCTTTTACTCAACCTCAAGGAGTTGGGCATGAATGCACCGATCATTCCGGCTGACGCAAGCAACGTCCGTTTTAACGAAGTGCTTGCGCTTATTCAGAGCGCCAGGCAACAGGCTGCGCAGACGGTTAATACTCAATTGATCGAGTTGTATTGGCAGGTGGGTGCTCATATCAGCCGCAAGCTTGAGGGGGCTGAATGGGGGGATTCCGTAGTAGGTCAATTGGCAGATTATTTGGCTCATATCCACCCCGGATTGCGTGGTTTCACTCGTTCAAACTTGTTTCGCATGCGCCAGTTCTATGAGATATACCGTGCCGAAGAAATTGTCGCGCCACTGGCGCGACAATTGTCCTGGTCGCACAACGTGGTCATCTTTGGCCAAAGCAAACGCCTGGAAGAACGGGAGTTTTACCTGCGGATGGCTGTGCAGGAGAAGTGGTCGAAGCGAGAATTGGAGCGACAATTTAAAGCTGCGCTCTTCGAGCGCAGCATGACCCAGCCAGCAAAAGTTTCCGCAGCACTGAGGCAGACTCACCCTTCTGCGCTCGATATATTCCGCGACGCCTATATGCTCGAATTCCTCGACTTGCCGCGCGCTCATGCAGAGAGCGATCTGCATCAGAGATTGCTGATAGGTTTGAAAGAGTTTCTAGTCGAACTCGGTCGTGACTTTTGCTTCGTCGGCTCGCAATACCCATTGCAAGTCGGCGCTCGGGATTTTGCCTTGGACCTGCTGTTCTTCCATCGCGGACTCAACTGTCTGGTAGCTATCGAGCTCAAGGTCGGCCGCTTCGAGCCGGAGTATCTGGGCAAACTGAATTTTTATCTGGAGGCGCTGGATCGCAATGAGCGCAAGCCTCACGAAAACGCTGCCATTGGTGTATTGCTCTGCGCCAGCAAGGAGGACGAAGTGGTCGAGTACGCCCTGAATCGCAGCCTGTCGCCAGCACTGATTGCGGAATATCAGGTCCAGCTACCGGACAAACAGTTGCTTCAGGCGAAGCTGCACGAGTTCTATGCTTTGAATACTGCACAGGCTCAGGAGGTCTGATCATTGCCCTTATTCCCATAAGCCATAAGCACCGCACTTTGCGTGATATGGCCTGCGCGGGTTTGCCGGTATGATAGGCGCCCCCGCAGTCTGGATTGCGAATACGCCATGACCTTGCAGTACCCAACCATCGCCGATTGCGTCGGCAACACTCCGCTGGTTCGTTTGCAGCGCCTGTCCGGCGCCACCAGCAATACCCTCTTGCTCAAGCTGGAAGGGAACAACCCGGCGGGTTCGGTCAAGGACCGGCCGGCGCTGTCGATGATCACCCGCGCCGAGCTGCGTGGGCAGATCCAGGCCGGTGACACGCTGATCGAAGCGACGTCGGGTAATACCGGGATTGCGTTGGCCATGGCCGCCGCAATCAAGGGTTACAAGATGATCCTGATCATGCCGGACAACTCCAGCGCCGAGCGTAAGGCGGCGATGACGGCCTATGGCGCCGAGCTGATCCTGGTGACTCAGGAAGAAGGCATGGAAGGCGCGCGCGACCTCGCTCAGCGAATGGAAGCCGAAGGCCGTGGCAAGGTCCTGGACCAATTCGCCAACGGGGACAATCCCGAGGCGCATTACACCAGCACCGGTCCGGAAATCTGGCGTCAGACCGAGGGCACCATCACCCATTTCGTCAGTTCGATGGGCACCACCGGGACCATCATGGGCGTGTCGCGTTATTTAAAAGAACAGAGCGATAGCGTGCAGATCGTCGGCCTGCAACCGATGGAAGGTTCGGCGATCCCGGGCATCCGGCGCTGGCCGCAGGAATACCTGCCGAAGATTTATCAGGCCGATCGCGTGGACCGGATCGTCGACATGGCGCAAAGCGAAGCCGAGGACGTCACCCGTCGTCTGGCCCGCGAAGAAGGCATCTTCTGCGGCGTGTCTTCGGGCGGTGCCGTTGCAGCCATGCTGCGCCTGTCCAGAGAAGTTGAAAACGCGGTGATCGTCGCGATCATTTGCGACCGTGGCGACCGATACCTGTCGACCGGCATTTTCGACGCGGCCAACTGATGGCCAGGCACGAAAGAGGCCTGCGCTTCCAGCCCGCTGGCGGCAGCAAGGCCCCACAGATCCCGACCGGCAAGAAGCAACGCCTGAGTATCGAGCGCCTGGCGAATGACGGTCGCGGCATCGCGTTTTTCGAGGGGCGCACCTGGTTCGTCCTCGGTGCCCTCGCAGGTGAAGAGATTGAAGCGCGGGTGCTGGGCGCCCACGGCAAAGTGGTTGAGGCGCGCACCGAGCGGGTATTTCAGGCCAATGAATTGCGCCGTCCCGCACCGTGCCCGCACTTCGGACGCTGTGGCGGTTGCAGCGTTCAGCATCTGCCCCACATTGAACAACTTGCCCTGAAACAGCGCATGCTCGCCGAGCAATTGTTCAAGGTCGCCGGTGTCGAGCCCGAAGAATGGGCGGCGCCGCTGAGCGGTCCGGAGTTCGCCTACCGTCGGCGCGCCCGGGTCGCGGTGCGCTGGGACATGAAGGCGAAACACCTCGAAGTCGGCTTTCGCGCGGCGGGCAGTCAGGACATCGTTGCGATCAGTGAATGCCCGGTGCTGGTACAGCCCTTGCAACCGATCATCAGCCGTTTGCCGGAGATGTTGCGACGCCTGAGCAAACCTCAAGCACTCGGCCACGTCGAACTGTTCAGCGGCACTTCGCTGGCAGTTTTGCTGCGTCACATGGCGCCGTTGTCCGACGCCGATCTGACGATTCTCAAGGAATTCTGCGCGTTCCATGAGGCCCAGTTGTGGCTGCATGGTGATGGCGGCCCGCAACCGGTCGACGTCGAACAGTCGCTGGGTTACCGCTTGGAGCAATGGGATCTGGACCTGGCGTACAGGCCGGGAGATTTCATTCAGGTCAACGCAGCAGTCAACGACGCCATGATTGCCCAGGCCCTGGACTGGTTGAAGCCGGCCGCGCACGAGCGTGTTCTCGATCTGTTCTGTGGCCTGGGCAACTTCGCATTGCCGCTGGCCAAAGCCGTTCGCGAAGTAGTGGCGGTGGAAGGTGTACAGGCAATGGTCGAGCGGGCAGCTGCGAATGCTGCCAGCAACAATTTGCATAATGTTCAGTTTTTTCAGGCCGATTTGTCCCTGCCATTGACCGATGCCGAATGGGCGCGGGAAGGCTTTTCTGCGGTACTCTTGGACCCACCGCGTGACGGTGCTTTCGAGGTGGTGCGCAAGCTCAAGGGCATGGGCGCCAAACGGTTGGTGTATGTGTCGTGCAACCCGGCAACGCTGGCGCGCGACACGGTCGAATTGACCAAGCAGGGCTACCGGTTAAAACGTGCCGGGATTCTCGATATGTTTCCTCAGACGGCACATGTCGAGGCCATGGCGTTATTTGAAGCGAGCCAGGATGGCTCGTCTGGTCCGACTGACCCGCTTGTGCAGCACTCGTACTAGCCCCACGAGTGCGTGCTGGCAGTAAAGGTCAGCGATTTGACGCATTGAATCTGCGTCGTAGGGAAGGTAAAGCAAGATGGTACAGGTGAGAGCACACCAGCCGATCAACACCGACGGCAGTATCAATCTCGAGGCTTGGCTCGATCATGCGGTCAGTGTCGATCTGGCACTGGATCGCGAAGCCTTGAAAGACGCGTGCGAATTCGCCCGCGTGTCCGAACAACAGGCCAATGCGGCGAAGAATCTGTGGTCTGAAGGGACATCAAGCTTCCGCACCGGCCTTGAGATCGCCGAGATTCTCGCCGACCTCAAACTGGATCAGGATTCGCTGGTAGCCGCGGTCCTGTACCGCGGCGTGCGCGAGGGCCAGATCGATCTGCCGGTGGTGAGCCAGCGATTTGGTCCGGTGGTCGCCAAACTGATTGACGGCGTACTGCGCATGGCGGCCATCAGCGCCAGCCTGAGCCCGCGCCAGTCCATGGTGCTGGGCACCCAGGGCCAAGTCGAAAACCTGCGCAAAATGCTCGTTGCCATGGTCGATGACGTTCGCGTCGCGCTGATCAAACTGGCTGAGCGAACCTGCGCGATCCGCGCGGTGAAAACCGCCGACGATGAAAAGCGCAACCGTGTGGCCCGCGAGGTGTTCGACATCTATGCGCCACTCGCGCACCGTCTCGGCATCGGCCATATCAAATGGGAACTGGAAGACCTGTCTTTCCGTTACCTCGAGCCTGATCAGTACAAACAGATCGCCAACCTGCTGCACGAGCGGCGTCTGGATCGCGAGCGCTTCATTGCCGATGTGATGAGCCAGCTGAAGATTGAACTGCAGGCTACCGGCGTTGATGCCGACATCAGCGGCCGGGCCAAACACATTTATTCGATCTGGCGCAAAATGCAGCGCAAGGGCCTGGCATTCAGCCAGATCTACGACGTTCGCGCCGTGCGTGTGCTGGTTCCGGAAATGCGCGACTGCTATACCGCGCTCGGCATCGTCCACACACTCTGGCGGCACATCCCGAAAGAATTCGACGACTACATCGCCAACCCGAAAGAGAACGGATACCGCTCGTTACACACTGCGGTGATCGGGCCTGAAGGCAAGGTGCTGGAAGTGCAGATTCGCACTCACTCGATGCACGAAGAGGCCGAGCTGGGCGTTTGTGCGCACTGGCGCTACAAAGGCACCGACGTCAAATCCGGTTCGAATCACTACGAAGAGAAAATTTCCTGGCTGCGTCAGGTCCTCGAGTGGCATGAAGAGTTGGGTGATATTGGTGGTCTGGCTGAACAGTTGCGCGTCGATATCGAACCGGATCGCGTGTACATCTTCACCCCGGACGGTCACGCCATCGACCTGCCGAAAGGCTCGACACCGCTGGACTTCGCCTACCGCGTGCACACCGAGATCGGTCACAACTGCCGTGGCGCGAAGATCAACGGGCGCATCGTGCCGCTCAACTACAGCCTGCAAACCGGCGAGCAGGTCGAGATCATCACCAGCAAGCACGGTACGCCGAGCCGCGACTGGCTGAACCCCAATCTTGGCTACATCACCACGTCGCGGGCGCGGGCGAAGATCGTTCACTGGTTCAAATTGCAGGCCCGTGATCAGAACGTCGCGGCCGGTAAAACCTTGCTTGAGCGGGAACTGAGTCGCCTCGGTCTGCCGGCGGTGGACTACGAGAAACTGGCCGAAAAGGCCAACATGAAGACCGCCGAGGACATGTACGCTGCGTTGGGCGCCGGGGATTTGCGACTCGCGCAACTGGTGAACCTTGCGCAACAACTGGTCGAGCCGGAGCGCGGCAACGAACAGCTGGAACTGATCCCGCGCAAGGCCACTGGCTACAAACCAGGCAAGCGTGGCGACATTCAGATTCAAGGCGTGGGCAACCTGATGACGCAGATGGCCGGCTGCTGCCAGCCGTTGCCGGGCGATGCCATCGTCGGCTACATCACCCAGGGCCGCGGCGTGAGCATTCACCGGCAGGATTGCGCCTCGGTGCTGCAACTGGGCGGGCGCGAGCCGGAGCGGATCATCCAGGTCAGCTGGGGTCCGGTGCCGGTGCTCACTTACCCGGTGGACATCATCATCCGCGCCTACGACCGTTCCGGTCTGCTGCGTGATGTGTCGCAAGTGCTGCTCAACGAGCGGATCAACGTACTGGCGGTCAACACCCGTTCGAACAAAGAGGACAACACTGCGTTGATGTCCCTGACGATCGAAATTCCGGGGCTGGATGCATTGGGACGGTTGCTCGGGCGGATTTCCCAGTTGCCGAACATCATCGAAACACGGCGTAACCGTACGCCGTGATGGGTAGATCTGTAGGAGCTGCCGAAGGCTGCGATCTTTTGATCCTGGCTACCGGCAGCGCCACAAAAAAGATCGCAGCCTCAGGCAGCTCCTACAAAAAGCCTGCGTTTGAATGGGATTGTTGATGTACAGCCTTGAAGACTTATTGCACCTGATGTCACGCCTGCGCGACCCGCAGTTCGGTTGCCCGTGGGACATCAAGCAAACCTACGCCACCATCGTCCCGCACACCCTTGAAGAAGCCTACGAAGTGGCCGACGCCATCGAGCGCGGCGACTTTGAACACTTGCAAGGCGAATTGGGCGACTTGCTGTTTCAGGTGATTTATTACAGTCAGCTTGCCCGGGAAGAAGGCCGTTTCGAATTTGCCAGCGTGATCGACAGCATTACCCGCAAGCTGATCCGGCGTCATCCTCACGTGTTCCCGACGGGCGATCTGTACGCGCCGCTGGACGTTCCGCGCCTGACTGAGGAACAGGTCAAGCAGCGCTGGGAGGAGATCAAGGCGCAAGAGCGCGCCGAAAATTCCACCACGCCGCAACAGCTGTCCTTGCTGGATGACGTACCCGCCGCCTTGCCGGCCCTGTCACGCTCGGCGAAGTTGCAGAAGCGCGCCGGTCAGGTCGGTTTCGACTGGCCCGACGCTTTGCCGGTGCTGGACAAGGTTCGCGAAGAGCTTGATGAAATACTGGAAGCCATGGCCGACAACGACCCGGTAGCGATTGCCGATGAAGTCGGCGATCTGCTGTTTTCCGTGGTCAACCTGGCGCGCCATCTGAAGGTCGATCCGGAGTCGGCGCTGCGGGGCGCCAACAACAAGTTCGACAGACGCTTCCGTTTTATCGAACAGGCATTGCGCGACACCGGTCGTCCCATGGAAGATTGCACCCTCGAAGAGTTGGACGCCCTGTGGGGTGAAGCCAAACGTCAGGAAAAGAATTTGCCCAGCTGCGGTTGAGCAGTTGCCTAAGTGAGAAATAAGCACCATGAGCATTTCCCTTCGCGACCAGTTACTCAAAGCAGGGCTGGTCAACCAGAAGCAGGCCAAACAGGTCGGCAAAGACAAGCAGAAACAGCAACGCCTGGCCCACAAAGGCCAGATCGAACTCGATGACACACAGCAGCGTGCCGCTCAGGAAGCCATGGCCGAGAAGGTCAAGCGCGACCAGGAGCTGAACCGCCAGCAGGTGGAGAAGGCCGAAGCCAAGGCTCGGGCCGCGCAGGTCAAGCAGTTGATCGAAGCCTCGCGGTTACCGAAGCTGACGACAGAGGATTACTACAACTTTGTCGACGACAAGAAGGTCAAGCGTATTTCCGTCAACACGCTGATGCGCAACAAGCTCAGCAGCGGTTCGCTGGCCATCGTGCACCATGCCGGCGGCTACGAAGTGATTCCCCGTGAGGCGGCCCTGAAGATTCAGGAGCGCGATCCGCAGCGCATTGTGCAGATGAATGTGCAGACGGAAGAAGTTGCCGTCGAAGACGATCCATACGCGGCTTACCAGATCCCTGACGATTTGATGTGGTAAACCTTTGTGGCGAGCGAGCTTGCTCGCGCCGGGTTGCGTAGCGGCCCTGGAAATCTGGCAGTAATTGCCGATTTTTGTGAGTGCGACGCGCTGGAGCGCCAGCCCGGTCAAGCGGGAGCAAGCTCCCTCGCCACAAGCGCTCACGCATTGGTCGTTGTTACTGCTGTGGTCGCTAAAACGCTGTTCTGTTGCCGCTGCTGTTCCAGTGTTTCCAGTTCGGCCCGGTAATTGTGGGCGTCAGTTTCGGAATGAAACATCCCGACCAGCATGTCCTGCTGGTGCACATCCCAGATCCGCACACCGGCGGCTACGCCTTCGTGGGACATGTGTGAATCGTCGCGTTCAGTTACTTTCACAGTCATCTGCTTGCTCCAATCTCGGTTACCTGCACCCAGGCGTGTGCAGGCCTCTTTTATATGATTGGTTAGCTTGCTTAGTAAATGGCTGGATTCTGAAAGGGTTTTGTGCAAAATCCGCAGCAGACCTGCAGCCCACGGAATCCGCAACATCCAGTCGCAGGGCCGATAGTTTCATGACAAAAGCTTCATGTTCACGAAGAACAAAACTGCAGGTTGCGCACGACTTGTAGCAGCTGGCAGAGCCTGCGTTCGGCGACGCAGTTGTCGTAAATTCGGTGTATGCGGTCTGCCTGTTTCATCGAAGTAGCTGATTTCACGACGACTGCGTCGCCGAACGCAGGCTTCGCCAGCTGCTACGGGAGCTGAGGTGAATTCATTTTCTCAAGGCACAAAAAAACGCCCCGAACCAGTCGGGGCATTTTTATGTGCAGCGGAGCAGGGCGGTATTTACTTGCCCGACCAGCGTTTCAGAACCAGCGTCGCGTTGGTGCCACCAAAACCGAAGCTGTTGCTCATCACGGTGTTGATGGCGGCGTCTTCGCGAGTTTTGGTCAGGATCGGCATGTCAGCCACTTCCGGGTCCAGCTCGTCGATGTTGGCGGAACCCGCCATGAAGTTGCCTTCCATCATCAGCATGCAATAGATCGCTTCGTGAACACCGGCGGCGCCCAGAGAGTGACCCGACAGGCTCTTGGTGGAGCTGATCGCCGGAGCCTTGTCGCCAAACACTTCACGCACACCTTTCATCTCCGCGACATCGCCGACCGGGGTCGACGTGCCGTGGGTGTTGAGGTAGTCGATCGGTGCGTCGACGGTGGACATGGCCATCTGCATGCAGCGGATGGCGCCTTCGCCGCTTGGCGCGACCATGTCGTAGCCGTCGGAGGTCGCGCCGTAGCCAACGATCTCTGCGTAGATTTTCGCGCCGCGGGCGAGAGCGTGTTCCAGCTCTTCAACCACGACCATGCCGCCACCGCCGGCAATGACAAAACCGTCACGCTTGGCGTCGTAGGCACGGGAGGCTTTTTCCGGGGTTTCGTTGTACTGGCTGGACAGTGCACCCATGGCGTCGAACAGGAACGACTGGCTCCAATGCTCTTCTTCACCGCCGCCGGCGAATACGATGTCCTGCTTGCCCATCTGGATCTGTTCCATGGCGGTACCGATGCAGTGAGCACTGGTGGCGCAGGCAGAAGCAATGGAGTAATTCAGGCCCTTGATCTTGAACGGCGTGGCAAGGCAAGCGGAAACGGTGCTGCTCATGGTCCGCGTTACGCGGTATGGGCCAACGCGCTTCACGCCTTTCTCGCGCAGGATGTCCAGCGCTTCCATCTGGTTCAGCGTGGAAGCACCACCAGAACCGGCAATCAGGCCGGTGCGCGGGTTGGAGACCTGCTCATCAGTCAGACCGGAGTCAGTGATGGCATCTTTCATGGCCAGGTAGGCGTAAGCCGCCGCGTGGCCGACGAAGCGATAGATCTTGCGATCGATCAGCTCTTCGAGGGGAAGGTCGATGGAGCCGGAAACCTGGCTACGCAGACCCATTTCAGCATATTCCGGGTTGAACCGGATGCCAGGGCGACTTGCACGCAGGTTAGCGGAGACGGTCTCTTTGTCATTGCCCAGGCACGAAACGATGCCCAGACCAGTGATAACGACGCGGCGCATGCGGATAACCCTTAGAAGTTGTCAGTGGAGGTGAAAACGCCGACCCGGAGGCCTTCGGCGGTGTAGATCTCGCGACCGTCAACCGTCACCGAACCGTCAGCGATTGCGAGGTTCAGCTTGCCTTTGAGGACGCGCTTGATCTGAATGTTATACGTAACTTTCTTGGCGGTAGGGAGGACCTGACCAAAGAACTTCACTTCGCCCGAACCCAGCGCACGGCCGCGGCCCGGCAGGCCTTGCCAGCCCAGGAAGAAACCGACCAGTTGCCACATGGCATCCAGACCGAGGCAGCCCGGCATCACCGGATCACCTTCGAAGTGACAGGCGAAGAACCACAGGTCCGGAGTGATATCCAGCTCGGCGACCAACTCACCTTTGCCGTACTTGCCGCCTTCTTCGCTGATATGGGTGATGCGATCCACCATCAACATGTTCGGGGCGGGCAGTTGCGCGTTACCTGGGCCGAACAGCTCACCGCGACTGCAGCGCAGCAGGTCTTCCCGAGTAAAGGCGTTTTGTTTGGTCATGCGAGCTCCTCAATAGTCCCATGCGGCAGGTGGGGCAAATCTTCCCGACCTTCGAAGCGTTCATGCCTCGAGTCGGCAGCCTACTCATAGACTATTGCGTTGTGGTGAAAGTCACAGCGCCAAGGACATGAATGTACACTTGTGCACTGAAATTTTTATTCAAGCCCCTTTTCGGGCCCGATCGGGTGCCTAAGACTGCCGCACTTTCGCTTCTCACGCCAGTCGCAGATGGGCGAAAGGCCTTTGCTACTGCACCCATCGCTGCAAAATCTGTTGCAGATCGGCTCGTTTGAACGGCTTCGCCAGGTAATCGTTCATTCCTGCCGATAAACAGGCCTCGCGGTCGCCCTGCAGGGCATTGGCGGTCAGGGCGATGATCGGCACGTCAGTACAGCCGGGCAATTGGCGAATCTGGCGAGTGGCCTCGTAGCCATCAATGATCGGCAGCCGACAGTCCATCAGAATCGCTTCAAATATAAGACTTTCGGCACTGCGTACGGCCTGAGCGCCATCGGTTGCCACGCTCACAGTAAAGCCCAGACTGCGCAACATTGCCTCGATGACAGTCTGGTTGACCGGGTTATCTTCCACCAGCAGCACATTGCGTCCGGCACCGTCGCCGTTTGTTGAGGACGAACGCGGAGCCGATACCGTCGGCATCTGTTTAGAGAGCGCCAGCGGTATTTCCAGCGTGAACACCGAGCCAAGCCCTTCATCGCTCTGCGCGCGCAAAGTACCGCCCATGCGTTCGGCCAGCGTACGGGCGATCGGTAAGCCGAGACCAGTGCCGCCATAGCGCCGTGAAATCGAACTGTCGGCTTGTTGAAACGCGTCGAACATCAGTTCCAGGTTCTCGGCCGGCATACCGATGCCGCTGTCACGCACGGTGCAGGTAAACCACAGCAATTCGTGATCCAGCGATTGCCACTGCGGCTCGATGCTGACGCGGCCTTGCTCGGTGAACTTCAGCGCATTGCCGACCAGGTTGACCAGGATTTGCCGGATCCGCGTCGGATCGCCCTGTACCTGCAAGGCGCGCATGTCCTGTGGGATCGACAGCGCGAGATCAAGCCCGCGCTGCGCGGCACTGTGCTGAAACGACTGCACGCAGTTGCTGATCAGGTCCATGAGATTGAATGGAATATGCTCGAGCTCCAGTTCCGAACGCTCGATGCGCGAGAAGTCGAGAATGTCGTTGATCACCTTGAGCAGGTGTTCTGTGGACTCCGAGGCCAGCGCCGCGTACTCGACCTGTTCGTCGGTCATCTCGGTGGTTTCGAGCAACTGCAACATGCCCAGCACGCCATTCATAGGCGTGCGCAGCTCGTGGCTCATCATCGCGAGGAATTCGGATTTGGCGTTGTTGGCTTTTTCCGCTTCTTCGCGGGTCTGGATTAACTGTGCCATCGCCTGATGCTGTTCACGGCTGGCCTGCTCAAGCCCTTGGGCAAGATTATTGATGTGCTGCGACAACGCGCCGAGCTCGGCGTCGTCAACGATCGGCAGCGGCGTCTTGTAGTCGCCCAACTGGATTGCCTTGACCGCGTCGCCAATGTCGCGGATCGGTTTCGACAGGCTGCTCGCCAGGCGTCGTGCAATGAGAAATGTAAACAGCAAGGCGCACAATGCGAGCACGGCGGCCTTGAGGAGGATTTCCTGCTGACGTTTGTTGAACGCGTCGCTCGACAGACCGACAATCACCCGGCCCAGATAATCTTCGGCGGGCGCTGTGCCGGTGGCTTTGGTGTTCTGGAAAAAATCATTGTTGAGCGCGATTCGCTGCAACCTGACCGGCGCCTGAAACACCTCGACCTGACGGGAGCGGGAGTGGCTTTCCGACGGGTGCTCGACGTACACAAGAATCCGGTCGGAGCTGTCCTGAACCTCGAGGAATCGCACATTGGGCGTGGCCAGCGTTGCCTTGAGCAGACTTTCCAGCACGTCGTTATTGCCCGAAATCACCCCGTACTCCGTCGCCGGGGCCAACTGGTTAGCGATCAACTGGCCGGTATGGTTGAGCTCCTGACGCAGGTCCTGAATTCGCACGAAGGTAAAAAAACTGATCAACAGCAAGGTTACCAACAGGGCCGGGCCGAGGCTGATGATCTGGGTGCGGGTGTTGATGTCCCAGCGACGACGGAAGGTCATGGGCGGCTTTCTCCTTCGGCCAACAGTGATGCGACAGATGCTTCATCCATCTGTTCCATACCTAATGAGCGGGCGACTTGCGGATTACCTGAGACCTTGAAGCGGTGCGGGTAGTGCGTGCGCGGCCAGTTCGCGGGCGGGCGGTCGAGCAAGGTGTCGAGAATCGCCAGCCAGTCGCTCTGGTCGCTGTAGGTACTGGCCAGACTGCCGGCCTTGACGAATGCGGCGTTGGGACCGATCAACGCCGTTTGCCGTGCATAGCTGGTCAGCAGCAGGTTCTTGGCAGTTTTCGGGTTGTACAGGTCGGGATCGTCGAGGCCCAGCAACACGTCGCTGTTTTTCAGCAGGTGTTGCAGCGGCCGGCTGTCACTGGTGTCGTCCCAGCGTTCGCTGACAATCTCCAGGCCCAGAGGCTGCGCGGCCTGGCGCAGTTCCTTGAGGAGAAACTCGCTGTGGTCGTCGTAAAGTACGCCAATGCGTTTGGCCTCCGGCAAGAGGATGCGCGACAGGCGCAGTTGTCGCCCAAGTGGCGGGTCACTCCAGAGCAGGCTCAAGCGTGATGGCACGGTCGAACCCAAACGCTTTTGAGCTTGCAAGCGACTGATGCGCAGCACCAGGGTCGGCGGACCTTCAACGTCTTGCAGGCGCCAGTCGAGACTCGGCAGGTCCAGCAGAATCAAACGGGTGGCGTTGGGCAATTTGCCGGGCGCCGGCAGGCTGGCCAACGGCTGGAAGCGAACGGTGTCCGCCGGACGCAATTCACCCAGTGCCGAGGCGAACGCGTGCATGCCGGGGCTGTCCTCGGTGCCGGTCAACAGAATGTCGGCCGCATTGGCCGACACACTGCCGAACAGACCGAAAATCAACAGGCACACCCCGGCCAGCAGGCGGCCAAGGAATGGCGTCTTCCGTGACTGAGGTTGCGGCATCCTAGAACGACAGCTCCGCGCTGAGGTAAATCACTCGTCGCTCATCGTAGCGATTATCGATGAAAGTCATGGGCTGGCGGTCCAGCCGCTCTTGAAGCACGCCCGCCAGCTCCAGGTCGGCGTGGCCCAATGCGATGTGTTTGGCGATGCGCGTATCGATCCGCTCGAAGCGATAGCCGTTGAGCGCATCGTCGCCATAATAGAAGAGGGCGCTGCTCCAGCCATGGCCCCAGTCACGCAGCCAACCGGCAGAACCGCTGTTGCGTGCGGTCTGTTGCGCATCCAGCGGATTGCTCGCCTCGGCATCGACATAGGCGTAGGTCAGGCGTAAGCGGTCGGCGCGACTGAGGCGCCAGTCGAGTTGGGTCTCCGCGCCATTGAAGCGCGAGCTGTTGGCATTACTGGCGATGTACTGATTGTTGCGCAGCGGCTCGCTGATCATGCCCGTGATTTCGTCATGGAATACCTTCACGTCCACCGCCAGCCCAAGTCCGGCGAAGTAACCGTTGTAACCCAATTCGCGAGAGCGCATGTGTTCCTGATCGAGATCGCCAGGACCACGGGTCCTGACGAAATAGCGCGCGCTGTTCTGGCCGTAAGCGCCGGGCCTCAAATTGGTCACCCGATAGCTCCAGTTGACGTTGTTCTCGAACATGTCCGGCGAACGTATCGCCTCGGAATACACCGCGCGCAATCCGTGGCGCGGAGTGATCAGGTAGTTGATCGCAACTCGCGGTGTCAACGAACTGCCGATCAACTGAGTGTCTTCGAACATCGCGCCGCCCTGCAGCAACCAGTGTTCACTGGCGCGCCACTCGAACTGCCCAAATGCTCGCCAGGTGGTGTCATCAAGTGTGCCGTTGAAGTAAGTCTCGGAATCGGCCCGGTCGTAACGATAGTTCAAACCGCTGACCAGACGCAGGCTGTCTGACAGGCTGAGGGTGTCCTGCAGTTCGAGGTCGTAGCGCGATTCCCGCACACTTTGGTCGATATCGCCGCACAAGGTCTGGCTGGCGCCGTTGCGCCACTGCCCCAACGCCTTACTGGCCAGGGTTTGCTCGGTCGCCGTACCTGCTGGCGCGCCGGGGCCGACGAAGCGCTCGATGTTGCGCGCCAGGCGTTCGGTGTAGTTCGGATTGAGCTGCCAAAGCTCGGCCAACTGTGGGCTGAACGACACTTCGGCGTCGCAGGCGCGCCAGGTTTGCTGACGGTCCCAGTGCTGGGCCGAGCCTTGGATATAAAGGCTGTGGTCGGGGTTGAGGTCGAGATTCCAGCGCAAGGAGCCCGCGTAATCCTTGGCCGTGACGTCAGAATTTTTCCCGGCGGCGGTAATCCCCGAGAACACCGGACGGTAAGTGTAGGGGCATTGATTGGCACCGTCCTTGGCACTCAATTGCCAGTCGATGCTTTGCTGCTCATCCAGCACCTGGCTGACGGCAAGGCTGAAGCGATTCAAGCGGCGACTGTCGCGGTAATCGGCGCCGCTGCGGTCCGAATCGAAACCATCATCCTCCTGCCCGGACAGTGACAGGCGCAAGTCGCCGCTGTCCCAACCCAGGCCCTGACTGGCATAGAAATCATTGATGCCGCGTTGGCCGCGAGTGACTTTCATGCGCGTGCCATGGCTGTCAGCCGGGTGGCGGGTGATAATGTTGACCACCGCCATCAGCGCGTTGGCGCCGTAGCTGACGGTATTTGGCCCGCGAAAAACTTCCACGCGCTCGATGTCTTCCATCGCCACCGGGATGTCGCTCCAGTCCACCGTGGCCAGGCCGGCGCGGTAGACCGAGCGGCCATCGATCAGCACTTGCATGCGCCGCGCTTCACTGGCGTTTGTGCCGTGGTAATTCACGGCCGGCTGATTGCCGTTGATATTGCCGACCATCATGCCCGGCACCAGGCGCAGCAATTCGCTGATATCGCGGGCGCCGCTGGCCGTGATCAGCTCGTTGTCGATCACCGTCATGCTCCCCGGAACCGCCGCCGGCGACTGTTTCAGTCGGGTGGCGGTCAGCACTTGCGGCAGCGGCTGGCTGTCGAGGAACAGATCGTCTGCCTGTAACGACGGGCTGAGGATCAGCGCCAGAAACAGCGGCAAACGGGATGATGGAGAAGCAAAAGACACGACACAGCCTTGAAAGTGAATAATTGGCGCGCATGTTAACCGAGCCGGTCGTGTTTTCCAGTGAAGGTGCCGGCATTTGCCTTGGTTTTGTTGGTCTTCTTGCTACATAAGCCGGTAATTGTTCAGGGGGGTGGTCGCCGTTGGGACGCTCCGTATAATGCCGGCATCGCCACTGGTATGGATTAACGGATTGCATATGACTGAACAGCGCCCGATTGCGGTCCTGGGAGGCGGAAGTTTTGGTACCGCCGTGGCCAATCTACTGGCCGAGAATGGCCATCAGGTCCGACAGTGGATGCGTGATCCCGAGCAGGCCGAGGCCATTCGGGTCAATCGCGAAAATCCGCGTTACCTCAAGGGCATCAAGATTTTGCCGGCGGTCGAGCCCGTGACCGACCTGCTCGCCACGCTGGAAAGCTGCGATTTGTGTTTCGTCGCGTTGCCATCCAGCGCGCTGCGTTCGGTGCTCGCGCCCCATGCCGAGCGCTTGAGTGGCAAGTTGCTGGTGAGCCTGACCAAAGGCATCGAAGCCGACACCTTCAAACTGATGAGCCAGATCCTCGAAGAGATCGCCCCGCAAGCGCGTATAGGCGTGTTGTCTGGGCCGAATCTGGCCCGGGAAATTGCCGAGCATGCGCTGACGGCCACAGTGGTCGCCAGTGAAGACGAAGCGCTTTGCCAACGGGTTCAGGAAGCGTTGCACGGCAAGACGTTCCGCGTTTACGCCAGTTCCGATCGTTTCGGCGTGGAACTGGGTGGGGCGCTGAAAAACGTCTACGCGATCATTGCCGGCATGGCGGTGGCGCTGGGCATGGGCGAAAACACCAAAAGCATGCTGATCACCCGTGCGCTGGCGGAGATGACCCGGTTTGCCGTCAACCAGGGCGCCAACCCGATGACCTTCCTTGGCCTGGCAGGTGTGGGCGACTTGATCGTGACCTGTTCGTCGGCAAAAAGTCGCAATTATCAGGTCGGCTTTGCCCTCGGTCAGGGCTTGAGTCTGGAAGAGTCGGTAACGCGCTTGGGTGAAGTCGCCGAAGGCGTGAACACGTTGAAAGTGCTGAAAGCCAAAGCCCAGGAAGTCGGTGTGTACATGCCGCTTGTCGCCGGACTGCACGCGATCCTGTTCGAAGGGCGCACGCTGGATCAAGTGATCGGTCTGTTGATGCGCGGCGAACCGAAAACCGACGTCGATTTTATCTCCACCAGTGGTTTCAACTGACCACGTTTTTAAAGCAGGCAGGGAATTTCACATGAACGATCCGAAAACAGAAGCCAGGTACGAATCCATCCTGCTGCGGGTGTTGTGGATGATCGTCTACGTGCTGGTCTGGCAAGTCGCGCAGTTCATCCTCGGTGCGGTGGTGCTGGTCCAGTTGATCTATCGTTTGATATACGGCGCCCCCAGCGAAAGCCTGATGAATTTTGGCGACAGCCTGAGCCAGTTCCTGGCGCAAATCGGTCGTTTTGGCAGCTTCCACAGCGACCATAAGCCTTGGCCATTCGCCGATTGGCCGACGCCGCGGACGCCGGAAGGTGAAGCACCGCACGTTGTTTCGCCGGCGCCGCACCCGGCCCGGGATGAGGAGCCGAAACTATGAAACTCTGGGTATTGCGTCACGGGGAAGCTGAACCCCACGGCACGCGGCCTGACTCTGAGCGGGCGTTGACTGCGCATGGCAACGAAGAAGTGTTGCGGATTGCCGCCGAACTGGTGGGCCAACCGATCACCGCTATCTACGCCAGCCCGTTCAGGCGAGCACAGCAGACCGCGGAAATCGTCAAGCAAGCATTGGGTTTCGCGCCGGACATTTGCACCGTTGAGTGGCTCACCCCCGACAATCGCCCGCAAGCGGTGGCCGAGCAATTAGTCTCGGTAGATTACGCATTGCTGGTGAGCCATAACCCGTTGGTGGGCAACCTGCTCGGTTACCTTCAGCACGGCCACGTGCAGGATCCGGAAGCGGTGAAAACTGCGGGCCTGGCCGAATTGGAAGGCGACCTTCCACTGGCGGGCGGCATGAAACTCAACAGCATCAAACACCCCAGTAACTGAAGACAACCGAATCCCTGTGGGAGCGTGGCTTGCCCGCGATGGCTTCACCTCGGTCTAACGTGTACACCGCGGTGCTGCTATCTCGTGCAATTCGGATCGCTGCACCGCAGCGCTCCCACAGGTTCGTCGGTGTTGCAGGTTTTTGTATTAAATAGTCAACCAAGCAACCGCTTGGTTGACTACGCTTGCTCCAGACCAAAAAAACAGGAGCGAGTCGTATGTCTGCCGCTTTTCGCCTGCCACTGGACGTGTTTTACGAGCGTGAGTCCCGCCATCCACGCCAGCGCTACCTGGTGCAGCCGATCGGCGCTGGCCAGGTCGAGACGCTGACCTGGGCGGACGTCGGACACCAGGCCCGTTGCGCTGCGCACTGGTTGCGTGCGCGGGAACTGCCGCAAGGCAGCCACATCGCCCTGATCTCGAAAAATTGCGCTCACTGGATCATCGCCGACCTGGCGATCTGGATGGCCGGGCACGTGTCGGTGCCGTTGTACCCAAACCTCACGGCTGAATCCGTCGCGCAAGTGCTCGAACATTCCGAAGCCGCGCTGGCCTTTATCGGCAAACTGGACGACTGGCCTGGCATGTCCCGCGGAGTCAGTCCGACGCTGCCAACCATCAGCCTGCCATTGCATCCACCCGGTACATTCGATTTCAGCTGGGATGACCTGCAAACGAGCTCACCGATCCAGGATGATCCCAAACCGTCCGCCGACCAGTTGGCAACCATCATTTACACCTCCGGCACCACCGGCATCCCCAAAGGCGTGATGCACAGCTTCGGCAATCTGGGTTTCGCCACCACTCGCGGCACGCAACTGTTTGGTCTCAATGAAACGGATCGATTGCTGTCGTACCTGCCGCTATGCCATGTCGCTGAGCGAATGTTCGTTGAGCTGGCATCGATCTACACCGGGCAAACCGTGTTTTTTGCCGAGAGCCTCGACACCTTTCTCACCGATTTGCAGCGTGCGCGCCCGACTGCGCTGTTCGGCGTGCCGCGTATCTGGACCAAGTTCCAGATGGGGGTGTACAGCAAGATCCCGGCAAAACGTCTCGATTTTCTGCTTGGCTTGCCCTTCATCGGCAAGCGAGTCGGGCACAAAGTGCTCGCGGGGCTGGGGCTGGACGCTCTGCGCGTAGCCCTCTCTGGTGCGGCGCCAGTGCCACAGACATTGCTGCTGTGGTATCGCAAGCTTGGGCTGGACGTGCTTGAGGTGTACGGCATGACCGAGAGCTGCGGGTATTCCCACATTGGCCGGCCCGGCGATCATAAACCCGGCTGGATCGGCAAGCCGTGCCCGGACGTGGACGTACGCATCGATGATTCAGGCGAGGTCATGGTGCGCAGCGGTGCGACCATGCTTGGCTACTACAAGGAACCGGAAAAAACTGCCGACACGATTACCGCAGACGGCTTCCTGCGTACCGGCGACAAAGGCGAACAAGACGCCCAGGGCTACTTGCGCCTGACCGGGCGCCTGAAGGAGATCTTCAAGACCAGCAAAGGCAAGTACGTCGCTCCGGCACCGATTGAAAATCGCCTGGCCGTGCATTCCCGGATCGAACAGGTCTGCGTGGTGGGCGACGGGTTGAGCGCGCCACTGGGCCTGTGCGTGCTCTCGGCGGTCGGCCAGCAAGACGCGGTCGGCACGGCGCGTGCGGGCCTGCATACAAGCCTGGAAAAACTTCTGGAGGAGGTAAATGGCGCGCTCGACAAACACGAGCGCTTGCGTCGGCTGATCGTGGTCAAAGACAGCTGGGCCGTGGAAAACGGCTTCCTGACGCCAACCTTGAAGATCAAACGCAATATGATCGAAGCCGCTTATGGCGCCCGGTTTGAAGAATGGAGCGAGCGCAGTGAGGCTGTGCTGTGGCAGGATTGAGTGACCGATAAAAAACAACAAAGGATGTCAGCATGAGTCTGTGGCGTACCACTCCGAATATCGAACAACTGAACGCGATTCAGAAAAACACCATCGGCGAAGTGCTGGATATCCGCTTCGAATCCTTCGATGAAGAGTCCCTGACGGCGAGCATGGTCATTGACCATCGCACTCATCAGCCATACGGA
The DNA here is from genome assembly GCF_054898145.1 of Pseudomonas sp. TMB3-21. Classification (NCBI taxonomy): domain Bacteria; kingdom Pseudomonadati; phylum Pseudomonadota; class Gammaproteobacteria; order Pseudomonadales; family Pseudomonadaceae; genus Pseudomonas; species Pseudomonas sp. TMB3-21. Next base: position 3,086,373 of record NZ_CM142718.1, read on the forward strand.
CTGCTGCACGGTGGCGCTTCGGTGGTGCTGGCCGAATCGGTCGGTTCGATGGCCAGTTATCTGTGCATCGATGCTAGCAAGTTTTACTGCGTCGGCCTGGAAATCAACGCCAACCACCTGCGCGGGCTGCGCAGCGGGCGCGTCACAGCGGTGGCCCGGCCGATTCATATCGGGCGCACCACGCATGTCTGGGATATTCGCCTGACCAGTGATGAGGGCAAGGCCAGTTGTGTCTCGCGGCTGACCATGGCGGTGGTACCGCTGGGGGAGACCCCGCCACCTCGTTGAACGATGCTGGCGCGCCGGTCACTCAACCCGCCGGTCGCTGCGCAGGTGAATGCGAGACCTTTAAATGGACTTTCTACGGGTTATCGTCACGGAAACTGTATCTGTCAAAGTGCTACTCTGCGTTGAGAGTGAATTTTCAATGTCTGAAACCGGGGGCGTCGTATTCTTGATGAAACCTTTTTTCATCTGATTGGCGACCAGTGGGCGAAACTCGGTGAAAAAGCCCATCGCCCCGGTGAGGGCTCCCCGTGCCAAACCATTAATATTGGTCGGAACCAGTCCGACCATTACACGGTTGATTGATCCGCCCACTGAACGTGTGGCACTTGCTTGAAAGATGCCTGCCCAGCTATTCGGCATGCCTGCTCTAGTGTTATCGACGTAATCGGTTTTATCGGAAGGATAGGGCCTTAGCCAACTCTCCAGAAAACCGTCCGCCGCTTCTGCCACCGGGCTCAGAATACCGTTGACGACCGCGGGCAAAAATGAGCTGAGGGCGCCTATGCCAGCTCGAATCCCGGCATAGCCAACCGATGCCTTGGCCATTGTCTTGAATTTATCGAAAACAGTGGCGGATGAACTGTACTGAATCTCGCCACCCACCGTGAACGAATCCATCGCAAATTGATAAGCTAACCCGCCCATTACAGAGGCTATGCGGCCGATGGCGTCGCGATGCACATCTGGGTCGGTGCCAGTCGGTGGGACTCCTTGCTCGCTTGTCAGTGCCGGCGTGGCAAATCCGACTGATGTGATCGCCACGATTGTTACGACAAGTGCCGAGTGGAGGCTCAGACTTTTTGCGAGCCCATAACTGGTGTAACCCGCAGCCCCGCCTTCAAGGACTGCGGCCAGGCTTTGCAGAGTGAAGTTGGATTCGTGAGTGGGGTTGATTTGTTCAAGCGCAGTACGAACCGCCAACTGCACCCCAAAGCTGAGAGCCGCCGCCGCACCTCTGTGCATGGCAGTCGCTGATGCAGCGTTGATACGATTGGGGTCGACCTCCACCAGCCCTTGCAGGTCGACGTAACGCATTGGATTACCATCGACCATTGCATACAGATTCAACCCTGCGGCCACCCCCGCAGGATCCGCACTCAACCAGCGCTGACACCACGGCGCGTAATACCGGAACCCGTAGTAATACAGCCCGGTAGCGTCCCGTTCCTGCCCTGAGTAGCGAAGCGTCTTGTAATCAGCTTCCAACCGGCTGCGCCCGGCCCACCAGCAAGTACCGCCGTACGGGTAGAAGCTTTCCCGGGAGATCAGCCGGGCGGCTGCGTCCAGTTCGAGGGTGCTTGAGTTCAAGTGATCGGTGAAGCTGTAGCGCTGCTGGTCCTGGGCAATGTCCAAGTCAGGTTTCTTTTCCCAGTGCAAAATCTGCACCGTGCCGCGCCCGGCCTTGACCGTGATGACATGCAAAACTTCGTCGGTACCGCTGCGAATTTCCAGGCCCGGCAAGTAGCGGGTTTCGTGGGTGCGCGTCAACGTGCCGGTGTAGTTCTGGCGGATTTTTCTCAGGCGTTGACCGCTGCCGTCGTAGCAGTAGAGCTCGGTGTCATCGGGTTCGTCCTGGCGAATGACCTGGCTAACCTGACGCAACTGATTACGCAAGTCCCATTGCAAACGCTGCCCGGGTTGTAGCCAGGTGCGGTTGCCATTGGCATCATGACCTGCCGCGATTTCTGCTTCGTCCGGCAACTCGCCGTTGGGCCTTTGCGGCAGGGAGCGGTTACTGATTTGGGCGATGGCCGTGCGCTCGGTACGGTTCGTTTCACCCGCCTGGTGGTGCATGGACAGCAAGTTACCTGCCTCATCATAAGTGTAAATTCTGCTGTAATTTTCCAGTTGCCCGGGGTCGGGTACTGACTGAAACTCGGGCAATTGCGGGCCGCCGGGCGCATTGCGCAACTGCCGGCCGCTGGCTTCGATCAATCGATAGAGACTGTCGTATGCATAACGGTTGATCGTTTCGATGCGCTGGTTGCGATGAAAGTGAACGGGATTGGCTGCATCTGTCAGGCTGGTGATATTGCCCGCCGGGTCGTAAACATAACTCAGGTTTTGCAGCGCAGGCTGCCCCGGCAGACCCGCTGTCAGTTGCTCCAGTCGGCCATTTTCAGGGCTGAATGTCGCGCTCGATATCACGCCGTTTCCCGCGCGTTGCCGTTCGACCAGGCCCAGGGCGTTGTATTGGATTTCACTCAGCAGTGGCGTTGTCTCGGTGCTGTCGGCCAGTCTCAGTCCAACGGCTTTCAACTGCGCTGCGCAGGTATGACTGGAAATTTGCACGTTGCCTTGTGCATCGATCTGTTCGATCGGCTCCCCTGCAGCATTACAGTGGATGCGCGTAAGTGCCGGTTGATCCTCAAGGAAACCATCCCGTTCGGTTTCATCTTTCGGCCAGTCGACCGGCCATTGCGGATCGTTGATAAAGGTCCGGCTGTGTTCCAGTGGGATGCCGGCCAGCCCGAACTGGAGAAAGTGCAGAGTGCCTGCTGTGTCATCCTGCCTGATTAAACGACCGCGGCGGTTCTGGTTGTCATCGGTGTTGGCATCCGCATAGGCAAAGCGGGCGATGCAGCGCTCGGGTTCGCAGTGGGCATTCTCGAAGACGGCAACCGGACGGCGCAGGCTGTCATAAAGGGTTCGGCTGTGGCCGAGCTTCCGATCCCAACCCTCAACGCCAGTCCCGTCCTCACTCAATAATCCCAAGCGCCAACCGGCATCATTGTTATCCGACAGCAGCAGGGCGCCGCCAAGGCTGTGCACGTTGATCTGGCTGGCAGCGATGTTGCCCTTGCGATGCAGCAAAAACAGCCGCGGGTCGCGATTGAGTACCGCGCGACCGACGACGTCGTGGGTCTGCTGAGTCACGTAGCTGTCCGGGACAGCCGCCGCTCGGTCGCGCCGGTGGTACGCGACGCCGCGCACGCTCAACCGCCGAGGGTCGATCGCGGCAATGGCGGGCGTGTTGACGTTGATCATGGCAAACGATTCCGGCGCTGGCGACCGTGTTGTTATCTACGTCGCCGAGGGTCACGGTCAACTGTCACAAATGACAGTGGCGACCATAGCCATGGCGCGACTGTCATCATTCCTGGCAGTTACGGTCATTGCACAGCGCGTCTGCCATGCGGACAATCGGGCTTTGTTTCACGAATGGAATGGCCGGTATGTCGCAGCAGATTTTCTTCGCCCACGCCAACGGTTTTCCCTCCGGGACCTACGGCAAGCTGTTCGCGGCGCTGGCGCCCGAGTATCAAGTGACGCATCTGGAGCAGCATGCTCACGACCCGCGCTTCCCGGCCGACGACAACTGGCACAATTTGGTGGACGAGCTGATCCATCATCTTGAGCAGCAGACGCAGCCAGTATGGGGTGTCGGCCATTCCCTCGGCGGCGTGCTGCACCTGCATGCGGCATTGCGTTGTCCGCAGCTGTATCGCGGCGTGGTGATGCTCGACTCACCGGTGCTGACCCGTACCGATCAGTGGGTGATCCGCGCGGCCAAGCGTTTTGGTTTTATCGATCGCCTGACGCCGGCCGGGCGCACCTTGGGTCGTCGTGAAGAATTCACCGATCTTGAGTCTGCGCGAACCTATTTCGCTGCAAAGACGTTGTTTCGTGGTTTCGATCCGGAATGCTTCGATGCCTATCTGCAACACGGTCTGCACAAGGTCGGCGACACGCTGCGGCTGCGCTTCGACCCGGCCACGGAAATCAGCATTTACCGGGGCGTGCCGCATACCAGTCCGGGGCGCGCACGCCAGCTGCAGGTGCCGCTCGCCGTGGTGCGCGGGCACAAAAGCCGCGTTGTCATGCGCCATCACACCAGTGCCGTTGGCCGCATGCCGTTGGGTGAATCCCTGACCATGCCCGGTGGCCATATGTTTCCACTCGAGCGTCCACAGGAAACGGCGACCTTGCTGAAAAACCTGTTCAATCGCTGGGATGCGCGCCGACAGAAGGATTGCGCATGAACGGCGTGGAAGAAGTCCGTCTGAATTTGCCGCACATTGAGTTGGCAGCACACCTGTCAGGTCCCGAAAACGGTTTGCCGGTGATCGCTCTGCATGGCTGGCTGGACAATGCCAACAGCTTTGCCCGATTGGCGCCGAAGCTCGACGGGCTGCGCATCATCGCGCTGGATATGGCGGGTCACGGCCATTCCGGGCATCGACCGACCGGTGCCGGGTACGCCATGTGGGACTACGCCCATGACGTACTGCAAGTGGCCGAGCAACTGGGCTTGAAACGCTTCGCGTTGATGGGGCACTCCATGGGCGCCATCGTGTCGTTGATCATTGCCGGCTCTCTGCCGGAACGCGTCACGCATCTGGCCTTGATCGACGGCGTGATTCCTCCTACAGACAAAGGCGAAAACGCTGCCGAGCGCATGGGCATGGCCCTGCAAGCGCAACTGGACCTGCGGGAGAAGCGCAAACCGGTCTACGCCACGCTGGACCGTGCCATCGAAGCGCGCATGAAAGGTCTGGTGGCGGTCAGTCGCGAAGCGGCCGAGCTGCTGGCTCAGCGGGGTCTGATGCCGGTGCCGGGCGGTTACACCTGGCGCACCGATAACCGTCTGACGCTGCCTTCGCCCCTGCGTCTTACCAGCGAGCAGGCGATGGCTTTCGTAGAACGTGTCAGTTGCCCGGCCACTCTTGTGGTCGCGGCAGACGGCATGCTCGCCAGACATTCCGAGTTGCTCGACCGGTTGCCCTTCAGCCGGGAACAGCTGCCCGGCGGCCATCATTTGCACCTGAATGATGACCCGGGCGCCGACCTTGTCGCAGACTGTTTCAATCGCTTCTTCGCTGTTCCTTGACTTGAGCGAGGCAACTGTCGAGGCTGGGCGGGTTGAAATGGGAGACAACCATGATAGATCTCTATACCGCTGCGACCCCGAATGGCCACAAGGTCTCTATCGTGCTCGAGGAACTCGGCCTGCCCCACACAGTGCATGCCCGCAGTTTCGACATAAAGGAAAACAGATACCTCAAGACGGTGCAGCGAGCATTGCCGATGCCGAAACGCATCGATGACGCCCGCGCCGTCAAAGGTGCCCAGGCCATGTTGATCCGATGAACCTGCCTATGCGATTTCTCGGTGTAATGGCTTTGTGCAGTTTAAGTCCTCTCCTGTTTGCTGCCGATGTGCCCGGCAGTCAGGACCTGCCCATCGTGCCGCGTATGGCCGATGCGCAAATTGTCGACTATCGCCCCGCGGCTGAGATCGAGCGCATCTACCCTTTGGGTTCGATTCGCAAGATCAGCGGCCAGCTACGGTTCGACGCAGAGGTCAGCGCCCGCGGTCAGGCGACGTCGGTGACTTACGAGCTACCGCCGGAGCATTCTTCAAATGCGGCATTCACGGCTGCTCGCGAAGCACTGCAAGAGCAAGGCGCAGAGCTGTTGTTCTGGTGTCAGGCGCGTGATTGTGGCGAGAGCAGCCTTTGGGCCAACGATGTGTTCAGCAACGCCAAACTGTACGGCGCCGATGATCAGCAAGCCTATCTGCTGCTGAGGCTGGCTGCGCCGCAGGACAACACGCTGGTCGCGCTTTACGGCATCACTCGCGGCAATCGCAAAGCCTATCTGCATGTCGAACAGTTCGACGCCGCAGCGCCGCTGGGCGATCTGCTGCCGACCTCCGCAACGTTGCTGCGCCAGCTCAAAAGTACCGGCGAGCTTAATTTCCCCAAATTGACCCAGGCGCCGGATGAAATCTGGCTGCGCTTGCTCTCGCGCGGTCTGAATCTGGACACCAGCTTGCGGGTGGCGGTTTCCGGGCCAAATGCCGAAGCCTGGCGTCAGGCCTTGATGGGGCAGGGCGTGCGGGCAGCTCGAATGGAGACAGGCAGTGTCGAAGGCTCTGGCTTGCGCATCGAGCTGTTGCGTTAAGCTGTAGCAGGCGAACACGCCAGCCGTGTTCGTCCACTCCTTCTGACTGACTTTTTTCGAGAACCGGATGATCAATAACGATCGGCTGTTGGTGCAAATCCTGCTCCTGGTGCTGTTTGGCGCGAGCTTCTGGGTGATGGCGCCGTTCTGGTCGGCGATGTTCTGGGGGGCGGTGCTGGCGTTTGCCAGTTGGCCGCTGATGCGCTTGCTCACCCGGTGGCTCAATGGCCGGGAGGCCCTGGCGGCAGCGCTGCTGACCATGGGCTGGATGATTTTGGTGGCGGCGCCGTTGGTCTGGCTGGGTTTCAACCTGGCCGACCATGTACGCGATGCCACGGCCTTCATCAAGGACGTGCAGGTTGACGGACTGCCCGAGGCACCCACCTGGCTGGGCGGTATTCCGCTGGTCGGGGAGCGGATCGTCGGTCTCTGGAACAGCATCGATCAGCAAGGCGCAGCGATGATGGTCTCGCTCAAACCTTATCTGGGACAGGTCGGGAACTGGCTGCTGGCGCGTAGCGCACAAATTGGCGGCGGCATACTCGAGCTGACGCTGAGCATCGTTTTCGTGTTCTTCTTTTACCGCGACGGGCCGCGATTGGCCGCGTTCGTCCATAGCCTGCTGCAGCGATTGATTGGTGATCGCGCCGGGTATTACATCGAACTGGTTGCTGGCACCGTGCAGCGGGTGGTGAACGGGGTGATCGGCACTGCCGCCGCCCAGGCCGTTCTGGCGCTGATCGGCTTCCTGATTGCCGGTGTTCCGGGAGCGTTGGTACTGGGTATCGTCACGTTCCTGCTCAGCCTGATTCCGATGGGCCCACCGCTGGTGTGGATCCCGGCCACGGCGTGGCTGGCCTGGAAGGGTGATTATGGTTTGGCGATATTTCTCGGGTGCTGGGGCATGTTCATCATCAGCGGTGTCGACAACGTGCTCAAGCCATACCTCATCAGTCGCGGCGGCAATCTGCCGTTGGTGATCGTGTTGCTTGGGGTGTTTGGCGGGCTGATCGCCTTCGGTTTCATCGGTCTGTTCATTGGGCCAACGTTGCTGGCCGTGGCATACAGCCTGCTGACCGACTGGAGCAAGAGCCAGGCGCGAGTTGACGATCGCCGCCCCTGAGGGATGAAACTCGACACAGTCGGCGCTAGGTCTAGTCTTGGTGGGGCGCCGACGATTCACCGATCATCGGGTCCCGCAGTCGCGCTGGTTCCGCTACAATGCGCGCCGATTTCATCCTGCCTGAGAGCCCGCACATGTCCGTCTGCCAGACTCCTATCATCGTCGCCCTGGATTACCCCACCCGTGACGCCGCACTGAAGCTGGCCGACCAGTTGGACCCAAAATTATGCCGGGTCAAAGTGGGTAAGGAACTGTTCACCAGCTGCGCATCGGAAATCGTCGGCACCCTGCGTGACAAGGGCTTCGAAGTATTCCTGGATCTCAAGTTTCACGACATCCCGAACACCACCGCCATGGCGGTAAAGGCGGCGGCGGAGATGGGTGTGTGGATGGTCAATGTGCATTGCTCCGGCGGTTTGCGCATGATGGCTGCCTGCCGGGAAGTGCTCGACCAGCGTAGTGGCCCCAAACCGCTGCTGATTGGTGTGACCGTGCTGACCAGCATGGAACGCGAAGACCTGGCCGGTATCGGTCTGGATATCGAGCCGCAGGAGCAGGTGCTGCGTCTCGCAGCCCTGGCAGAAAAGGCCGGGATGGATGGTCTGGTATGTTCGGCGCTGGAAGCCCAGGCGTTGAAGGCTGCGCATCCGTCGCTGCAACTGGTGACGCCGGGGATTCGTCCGGCGGGCAGCGCGCAGGATGATCAGCGGCGCATACTAACCCCGCGTCAGGCACTGGACGCCGGTTCCGACTATCTGGTAATCGGGCGTCCGATCAGTCAGGCGGCAGATCCGGCCAAGGCACTGGCGAACGTTGTGGCTGAACTGGCCTGATCAGCCACTGAAGCAATGTGGGAGCGCGCTCCCACATGTATATGATCGAACTTCAATCCCTCGTCAGACCTTCAACACCAGCTTGCCGAAATTCTCGCCGCTGAACAATTTCATCAGCGTCTCCGGGAACGTCTGCAGACCTTCGACGATATCTTCCTTGCTCTTGAGCTGACCCTTGGCCATCCAGCCGGCCATTTCCTGCCCGGCTGCGGCGAATTGTGCGGCGTAGTCCATCACCACGAAGCCTTCCATCCGCGCCCGATTGACCAACAGCGACAGATAATTGGCCGGACCCTTGACCGCTTCCTTGTTGTTGTACTGGCTGATGGCGCCGCAAATCACCACGCGTGCTTTCATGTTCAGACGGCTCAACACCGCGTCGAGGATATCGCCGCCGACGTTGTCGAAATACACGTCGACGCCTTTGGGGCATTCACGTTTCAGACCGGCGTGAACGTCCTCGCTTTTGTAATCGATGGCGCCGTCAAAGCCCAGTTCGTCGATCAGGAATTTGCATTTGTCCGCGCCGCCAGCAATGCCGACCACGCGGCAACCCTTGATTTTGGCGATCTGCCCGGCAATGCTGCCGACCGCACCGGCTGCGCCCGAGAGCACCACGGTGTCGCCTTCTTTCGGCGCGCCAACATCAAGCAGCGCGAAATAAGCGGTCATTCCGGTCATGCCCAGCGCCGACAAATAGCGCGGCAGCGGCGCCAGGTTTGGATCTACCTTGTAAAAGCCACGGGGCTCGCCGAGAAAGTAATCCTGCACCCCGAGCGCGCCGTTGACGTAGTCGCCGACCGCGAACCCTGGATTGTTCGAAGCGACGACTTTGCCTACGCCTAGGGCGCGCATTACTTCGCCAAGGCCAACCGGCGGAATGTAGGACTTGCCCTCGTTCATCCAGCCACGCATCGCCGGGTCCAGGGACAGGTATTCATTCTTGACCAGAATCTGCCCGGCGCCCGGTTCGCCGACCGGTACTTCCTGATAGGTGAACGTCTCGCGGGTGGCTGCGCCGACGGGACGTTTGGCGAGCAGGAACTGGCGATTGATCGGGTTTGTCATGACAGGCGCTCAAGATGAATGAAGCTTTGTTGATAGCCGTTAAGGGGCGATGCTGCAAGTCCGGCTGATGCGGCGAATGCAGCTTTATCCAGTGCAGTGATGATGGTACGGATCGTTCCATCACTGCCGCTCATGGTTGGCCAACCGGCCTTCTGATAGTGCTGCCGCGCGACGGGTACGTGTGCCTAGACTGAGACCTGTACGCTAAACATCTCCGTTTGAGGATAACCACATGAGCATGACGTTTTCCGGTCAGGTCGCCGTAGTGACTGGCGCCGCCAATGGCATCGGTCGCGCGACCGCCCAGGCATTTGCCGCCGAGGGATTGAAGGTGGTTGTGGCTGATCTCGACACGGCCGGTGGCGAAGGCACGGTCGCGCTGATTCGTACGGCGGGCGGAGAAGCCACTTTCGTGCGCTGCGACGTTACTCTGGAAAGCGATGTGAAAAGTCTGATGGACGAAGTAGTAAATACCTACGGCCGTCTGGACTATGCCTTCAACAATGCCGGCATCGAAATTGAAAAGGGCAAACTGGCTGACGGCACCCTCGACGAATTCGACGCCATCATGGGCGTCAACGTCAAAGGTGTCTGGCTGTGCATGAAGTATCAGCTGCCATTATTGCTGGCCCAAGGCGGTGGCGCCATCGTTAATACCGCATCGGTGGCCGGCCTCGGAGCCGCGCCGAAAATGAGCATTTACGCCGCCTCCAAACACGCAGTGATCGGTCTGACCAAATCGGCAGCCATCGAATACGCCAAGAAAAAAATCCGCGTCAATGCGGTATGCCCGGCAGTCATCGACACTGACATGTTCCGTCGTGCCTATGAGGCCGACCCGAAAAAAGGCGAGTTTGCCAACGCGATGCATCCAGTGGGCCGGATCGGCAAGGTCGAAGAAATTGCCGGCGCAGTGCTGTACCTGTGCAGCGATGCGGCAGCGTTTACCACGGGTCATTCGCTGGCGGTGGATGGCGGAGTCACGGCGTTCTGATACCGTCGATCAAACTGTAGAAAAACCTGCAAACGTGCGGGTTTTTTTTGTCCCTGAAAACATGGGGATTGTGTGTCAAATGGTTAGAAGTCCGCGTTTTGTCGGCGTTGTCGCACAGCCCGCCGACCGCGCTTGTGATTAACTGTTTTGCGCCAAACGAACAGGAGTTGCGTGCTCATGGAATTGAGAATCGATCGACAGGCATTGGTGCCTGTTGTGCAACAAATAGTCGACGCGCTCGCCTGCTGGCTGCGCCAGACCGAGCTGTCGCCGGGTACACGTCTGCCTTCGGCGCGGCAGATTGCGAGGATAAATCTGCTCAGTCAGTCCAGCGTGGTGGAGGCTTGCGATCGACTGGTGGCTCAGGGCGTGCTGGGAGCGCGTCACGGTGCGGGCTTTTTTGTTGTCGCTACGTCGGCGAAAACGGCTGCTCCACCGTGGCTCGAAGGTGCCGTTGCGGGGCCGCGTGCTGCCACGGATGTGCTGCCGCTGGGTTGTAGCGATGTACCGCACAGCTGGCGCGAAACCGATGATCTCGGCTATGCGATCCGCCAGGTGAGTCGTTCCGACATGGCCGCCGTCTTCGACTACAACGCACCGCTTGGTCACCTGGCCTTGCGTCAGCAGATACTCAGGCGTTTGAGCCTGTTGGATATCGCTGCCAAAGAGGACTGCGTAATGACGGTCGCAGGCGCGAGCCAGGGCCTTGATCTGATCGTCCGTACGTTGCTCGCTCCAGGGGATTGCGTGGTGGTGGAAAGTCCCGGGAATGCAATGCTCTTCGAGTTGCTGAAGTTGCATCGCGTCCTGGTTCTCGAAGTACCGCGCACCCCTTGCGGGCCGGATGTCGAAGCGCTGCAAGCGTTGCTGCTGGAGCACCAGCCGCGGGCGCTGTTCATCAACAGCTTTCATCAAAATCCAACCGGTAGCAGCCTGGCGCCGGCGGTGGCACAGCGGATTGTGCAACTGGCAAGATCTCACGGTCTGCTGCTGATCGAAGACGACGTGTACGCCGACTTGCACAGCGGTCCGGGTGTGCGGCTCGCGTCACTGGATGCCAGCGTGATCTACATCGGCAGTTTCTCCAAGACGCTCAGCAGCTCATTAAGAGTCGGCTTCATCGTGGCCGGCCCCGAGGTGACTGCGAAACTGGCCAAGGTAAAAACCATCAGCAGTCTGGGCACTTCAGCCTTCAGCGAGGCGGTGTTGACCTGTTTATTGGCCAGCGGTGCTTACCGCAAATTGGTACAGCGCCTGCGTCTGCGTTTGAACACTGATCGCGCAGCCGCGTTGCAGATGCTTGAGGACGCGGAGTGGGAGGTTTTCGGCAAACCGGGCGGACTGTTCATCTGGGCGCGCACGCCCCAGCGCACTTGTGCAGAGGTGACTTCGCTGGCGCGGCGCTTTGGTGTGTCGTTTTCGTCGCAGATGGCTTTCAGCCCAGCCGGAGAGCCCGGTGAGTGGCGGCGTATCAATGTGACCTGTGCCTGCGATCCCCGCGCTCGCGCGTTTTTTCAGGCCACCACTCCGGATCGACCTCAAGCGTTCTGAAAACGACGATGGCGTAGCTTTTTGCCATTATTCAGGCGCGAGAGACTTGTGTTGATTCCGGCCCGTTGCGAATCTGCGTCATCCGACTATTTCAGGGGACCACGTGCAATGATTTCGGCCGCGCAAGGACGTTTTGCCAACCTCGGTATGGCAAAAAAACTGGGAGTCGGGTTTGCCTTGGTGCTGCTGTTGACAGCCTTGGTGGCCGCCATCGGCGTGTGGTCCCTGCAAACCATCAGCGAGCGTTTCGATGGATTGAAAAGGATGTCGTCGCTTAACAGTGGTTTGATCAAAGTGCGCCTTTTGGAACAGGAGTACGCCCTGCACGGTAACGCAAAAACGGTCACCGCTCTGCATGCAGGGGTTGACGCGCTGGGCGTCCTTGCCAATGAGCTCAAGGCAGCATCTGCGGTTAACGTCCCGGTGATGAATGATGTCGAGCAGTCGCTGACTGCTTATCGCCAGGCTTTCGATGAATTCGTTTCATTGACTCAGGCCAAGGATCTGGCCCTGGACATGGCCAGTTGGTCTGTGTCGAGCGTGGCCAATAATCTTGACGTGCTGCAGGCCGGGCTCGCCGATGATGGCGCCTATACCCTGAAGGAATCCGAGGGTAAAGACGGCAGCCAGTTCATCGAACAGGCCGGCCAGGTCAGCCAGGTTGCGCGGCTGATGCTGCAGGCCATGGACGAAGCGCGCGTGCGCCTCGACCAAAGCCGCAAAGGTGACGACAGTGCCGCGCAAGGCAAAATCGAGCAGGCGGAGCAGGCGCTCAACCAGGCTGAACAGTTGAAAACCACGGTCAAGGACGAGGGTTATCAAACCGTGCTAAATGAAGTCGTCGGGCATATCGGCGGGTTCAGCGAAAAACTTGCGGAATACACCGGCCTGCTGGCGCAGGAAAAAATCGTCTATACGCAGTTGCATCAACGCGCCGCACAGGTGATGGCGCGGGTGGATCAGGCCTATGTCGCCGAGGATCGGGCGATGCAGGCCGAGCTGCAGAAAAACAAAGTGTTGATCATCGGCTCTTCAGCCCTTGCGCTGTTGGTCGGGTTGCTTGCCGCATGGGTAATCACACGGCTGATCGTCGCACCGTTGCGAAGTGTCATCCGGGTGGCGCAACAGATTGCCGCCGGCGATTTGAGTGGGACGGTTGCAGTGACGCGCCGCGACGAAATCGGCCAGCTCATGCAGGCCATGCAGCAGATGGGGGCAGGGCTGAGCAGCATCGTCAGCGGTTTGCAGGCGGGGATCGAACAGTTGGCCAGTTCGGCGCAGTCGCTTTCGACGGTCACTGAGCAGACCAATCTTGAAGTCAGCAGCCAGAAGGAAGAAACCGAACAGGTGGCAACCGCAATGAACCAGATGACCGCCACTGTGCACGATGTCGCCCGCAATGCCGAAGAGGCTGCCCTTGCGGCGCAGACAGCGGACGGCAAGGTTGAAAGTGGTCAGCTCGTGGTGCGTCAGAGCATGGCGCGAATCGAGCAGCTCGCGAATTCCGCGTCTTCCGCGAGTTCCAGCATTGAGAGCTTAAGTGCAGAAATCCAGAACATCGGCACGGTGCTGGGCGTCATCAAAAGTGTGGCGGAGCAGACTAACCTGCTGGCACTCAATGCGGCGATCGAGGCGGCCAGGGCGGGCGAGCAAGGCAGGGGGTTTGCAGTCGTCGCCGATGAGGTGCGTGCCCTGGCCAAACGCACCCAGCAATCTACAGAGGAGATTGAGCGTCTGGTCAGCGCATTGCGGTCGGCAGCCCGGTCTTCGGTGCAGCAGATACAGAACAGCGGCGAGTTGGTCAAGCTGGCGGTGAGTGACGCGTTGCAGACCGAAAGTGCGTTGGGCAGCATTGCTGCTGCCGTCTCTCTGATTCAGCAGATGAACCAGCAAATCGCCGCTGCTGCCGAACAGCAGAGCTCAGTGGCCGAGGAGATCAACCGTAGCGTGACCAGCATTCGGGCCAGCGCTGACCAGTCTTCGTTGGCTATGCAAGGGAATGCAGCGTCGAGTATCGAACTGGCGCAGTTGGGGGTTGAGTTGAAAGGGATGGTGGGGCACTTCAGGCTCTGAGGCAAAAAAAAAGCCACCGGTTCAGGTGGCTTCTTTTCATCGGTTGCAGATCAGTCGTAGATTACTTTTTTCTTCCAGTCTGCATCGGCGTCGACCTCTCTGAGGCCCTCGGTGAGCTCGTTCACTTCGCCTTCAACCGGTGCAATGTCGTCCATTACTTGCGCGTTGGCGCGCGCGAGGAGTTTTTCCAGATAGTCCAGCTGTTCCGCGTAGAGTTGTGGTTCCTGTTGCTTGCGCAAGTACTGCACACCGCGTTCGAATGCCAGGCGCGCCTGGCCAGGCTGGTTCTGTTGCAGGGACTTCTGGCCGAGGTTGTTGAAGAACTCGATGTGCAGCAGGACCAGAATATGTCGAACTTCGCGGACCCAGCGTTTGGCTTCGTTGGCCGGCAAAAAACCGTCGTGTGCGGCGCGGGTGATCTGACCGTGAAGCGCTTCCAGAAGGAAACGCACATCTTTGGCTTTGGCTTCCGTCTGAATCGGCGCCGGGGGATTGTTGACCGGAATCGACTCTCCTTGGGCAGCCAGCGCATTCAGTTCGCCGATCCTCGCCTTCAAGTTGGCGCTGGACTTTTCCAGATTCAACAAGCGCTGGCAGACGTTCAGTTCCAGGCGGGTCAAGAGCAGCTTGAGCGCCGGGGTCATCAGCTGGCCGGGAAAGGTTTCGGTGATTTCTCCACAGCGGCGCAAGCGGTCATTGAGTTCGACTTTGGTGCGGGCTTTTTCCAGCTTATTGTTTTCCACCACATGGTTCATGTAGCCAATGGCGATCAATAGCGCAATCCCGGCTACGACTAGCAGGGTGATCATGAGTGGTGTCACCGGTAAGACCTCTTTATAGGGTTCGCGTGCGAGTGTAGTGACTCGGCATTGGGTCGCATAGGACCGCTCGGCGAGTCAACCGGCGGTTACACTTATATCGGCCGGTGTCAGGCTTATATAAGCACCGCGTAAAAAATTGCATTTTGCCATCATCTGCTGCCCACGGACTATAACGCCTTGGCAGTCGACAGAATATAGGCGTCAACCTCTAGTCGTGGCAAAACCCGGATTGGTGACCTAAAGCAGGGCGAAGTCATTGATTTAAATAAATTTATATATGGGGGTTGACGACCCCCCAATCCATCCATAGAATGCGCGCCACTTACAGCGTAAAGCACACAGCGGAACGCGGTAGGAAGTGAATGTTGTACGTGTGTCCCCTTCGTCTAGTGGCCTAGGACACCGCCCTTTCACGGCGGTAACAGGGGTTCGAGTCCCCTAGGGGACGCCATTGCGGGAATAGCTCAGTTGGTAGAGCACGACCTTGCCAAGGTCGGGGTCGCGAGTTCGAGTCTCGTTTCCCGCTCCAATTTTAAACAGCGTTGCTTTTGGGCAGCGCTGAGTGAAACCAGAACCAATTCTTCGGATGCGGATCTGGGCACCGAAACACACACCATGTGTTCCGGGCAGCGTGTCCCCTTCGTCTAGTGGCCTAGGACACCGCCCTTTCACGGCGGTAACAGGGGTTCGAGTCCCCTAGGGGACGCCATTTGCGGGAATAGCTCAGTTGGTAGAGCACGACCTTGCCAAGGTCGGGGTCGCGAGTTCGAGTCTCGTTTCCCGCTCCAATTTCACAAAAACGCCGCTCATTGAGCGGCGTTTTTGTATGTCCGCGATTTAACCGACCAAGTCGAAAAGGCCTGCCAGCTTGGCTGTGCGGGCCTTTTGCCTGGGGCGGATTTACATCGACAGCATCATTCGCCCTGCGAACAAAATCAGGATCACTCCCATCGTCCGCTCAAACCAGTGCCCCATGCGCATGAACATGAGCCGAACCCGTGGGCTGGAAAAGAACAGCGCGACTATCACAAACCACAGTGCATTGACGAAACACATCCAGACGCCATACATCGCCTGCACGCTGAGCGGTGTTGTGACGCTAACGAGGGTAGTAAAGATTGCCAGGAAAAACAGCGTCGCCTTGGGATTGGTAGCGTTGGTCAGAAACCCTGTGGTGAACGCCTTTGCCAGCGTCTGCTCGACCTTCGGTTCGTCTGGTCCTTTGTCTCCCTCTAGTGCTGATTTGGGTTGGCTGCGCAACAGACTGGCGCCCAGGTACAGGATGTAGGCGCCGCCCACAACCTTGGCCACGGTCAATAGCCACGGCGTGGTGTGCATCAGTGCGCCGACGCCGAGCAGGGTATAGAACACATGCACGGAAATTCCCGCGCCGATGCCCAGAGCCGTACAGATGCCAACCCATCGACCGAAGCGCACGCTCTGACGGATGGTGACGGCAAAGTCAGCGCCGGGCGCGACCACGGCGAGAAAGTGAATCGTAGCCAACGCCACAAACTCGCCAAAGTAATTCGAAAGCTCCATTTCAACTCCAGAAAGTGAGGGGTGAGGCGTTGCCGCGATAGCCGACAAAAAATGAAAGGCTCAAGCGCGGATCTGCCACCCCTGGCGTCACAGCGTGCATGCGCCGCGAATTGAACATGATGAAGTCGCTAGGCTCGGGTAAAACTTCCAGGGTCGGAGTACCCAGTAGCGCCGGATCGATCCCGTAACTGTCGCCGCGCATTTCGTCGAACTCATCCGGTGAAATATCGTGATCCCACATTTGCAGAGCCCCACCCTCGGTGGGCATGTTCAGGTAGACGTTGCAGGCAAATTGCGCTTCCAGGCTCCTGGCCTGACTGCTGTCGGGAGCGTCCTTGGCGAAAATGTCGTGATGCGCCAGAAAGCAAACGCCGGGTTTCACAACGCGCGATAGGCCGACATACATTTTGCGACCGTACAGGTTTTCCAGATGCGCACCTGCCGGCCAGGTTTCATCAAGCATGCAGCGCAGGGTGTCTACCGGAGATGAGTAGGGGGCACATCGGTTGCGCAGCTCTGCAATGTTGCGAGTCGCGCGCTCGAAATAGTCTTCGATCAGCAACGGCTGATTTTCCGCTTCATAGAACGCCATACCGATACGGCCGATGCTCGGGGCGTTGATGTAGCCTTCGAACCCAGGTGCGAGAATTCTGTCGCCAATCTGAATCGCCAAGGGCACAGGCAGAAATCGTTTGACGCGTAAGGCGAGGATTTCCTCATTAGCAAGTTTTTTTATGCACGTCTCATCGAGACACTCGACGTCAAGCATCATGGTTCAGGTCCATCTATCAGAGATCAGCCAAACCTGCGTAGGCAGGCTCCTTCGGCGTCAGGCGATGAAGGTGCCGCCATCGCTCAGTCCACGCTGTAGTGAACTGACAGGGTTCCTTTTTTTTGCGAAATGGAATCGACGGTCATCACGCCCAAATCCTTCAGGCTGCGTACATGGGTTCCGCCGCAGCCATAAGCCGGCAGGTCGCCGAAACCTATTTCCCGGGCGCCTTCGCGCAGCGAGATCAAGCGCGGCAGGTCATCGTCAATCCATTGATCGATACCCTTTTGAACCGCAGTCGGGTCTACATCTTGTGCGGCGTCGGTTGGTTTGAATTGCACGCGACCCTCGCCAGGCCAGTGATGAGCCTTGATCGGCATCCAGCCCATGGCCTGCACGAAATGGCCGATCAGATGGCCGGCGGAGTGCATCCGCGTATTAAATCGGCGGCGCTGCTCGTCCACGTGAATCAGGGTCATGCCGATATCCACGGGACGGTCAACAAAGTGAATGATCCGGTCCGGATCCTGCAGCACGCGCAGTACCCGACTTTCGCCGATCCAGCCGATGTCGTAAGGCTGCCCGCCGCCTTGAGGATGGAAAAGTGTGGCGCGCAACTCCACGGCGAACTCGTTCTCGCAGGGCGCGCATTCCAGGACTTCCACATTGGCTTTGAGGTCGTCATTGTGGAAAAAGAGGCGAAGTGTCATATCCCAAGCCCTGATTAAAGTACTTCTTTCATTATATGAAGGCTGGATTTGCGTGATAATCCGTTCAAACATCAAAGGACTGTTGCGTTGTGAGCATAAATCTTCCACTGCCGCTGCTGGGTGAAATGGCCATTTTCGTCAGGGTTGTCGAGACCGGCAGCTTCTCTGAAGCGGCCCGCCAGTTAGGCTCTTCACCCTCAGCCGTAAGTCGCAGCATCTCCCGACTGGAGAAGGCGCTTGCGATCCGCTTGCTTCAACGAACCACGCGCAAGCTTCGTCTGAGCGATGGCGGCGAGGAGGTATTCCAGCGCTGCCAGGAGATGGTCAGCGCGGCCCGTTCCGTGATGGAGATCAGCGGGCAATTCACCCAGGAGGCTGAAGGCCTGGTCCGTATCAGCGTCCCTAAGGCGGTGGGACGATTCGTGATCCATCCACACATGCCGGAGTTTTTGCGGCGTTATCCCAAAGTCGATGTGGAACTGTTGCTTGAGGACCGCCAGGTGGACCTGATCGATGACAATGTGGATCTGGCAATTCGTATCACCGATCGCCCACCCGCCGGTCTGGTGGGGCGTCAGTTGTTGACCATCGACCACTTGCTCTGCGCGACGCCGCAATACCTGGCAGAGCACGGTACGCCCACCTCCCCGCAGGATTTAGTCGCCCACAGTTGCATCTATCTGGGCGAAACGCCGAGTGATGCGCGCTGGAAATTCAAAAAGGGCACGAAGGCAGTCACTGTGGGAGTACGAGGGCGTTACGCGGCTAATCACACGGGCGTCCGCCTAGGGGCTGTTTTGCAGCACATCGGAATTGGCAGCCTGCCTTACTTCACCGCGCGTTATGCGCTGGAGCAGGGCTTGATTGTGCAGGTGTTGCCGGACTGGACGTTTCAGGCGTCGTCTTATCACGGTGGTGCCTGGTTGTTGCACTCGCCGACGCGCTATATGCCGCCGAAGCTACGGGTGTTGATTGATTATCTGGTGGAGTGTCTGCAGAGAGAACCGACGTTGAGCAAGCCGGGTACAACGGGTGTGTCGAGCAGTGCCGCGACGCAGTATGAATTGCCGGAGAGTGAGGGCTTGCTCTGATTTCCACTTCGCGATCAGGCCACCCCGTCACTGCCTGGTCTTAGGCCGAAACAAAAAAGGCCCGCATGAGCAGTCATGCGGGCCTTGTGCATTCCTGATTCAGGTTCAGTGCTTGCTGTCATCGTCCGACATGGCCAGCAACTGCTTCTCCTGATTCCAGTCGAACGGTTCGTCGTTTTGTTCAGCTTCGAAACGACGCTCTTCCAGTGCCTGATACAGAGCGATTTCCTCATCAGGCATGTAGTGCAGGCAGTCGCCGGCGAAGTACCACAGCAGGTCGCGCGGAACCAGGTGGGCGATTTGCGGATAGCGGGTAATCACCTGGCACAGGATGTCCTGGCCCAAGTATTGGCTTTCGATCGGATCAACCGGCAGCAAGGCACGCAGTTCGTCGAAGCGCTCCAGAAACAAGGCATGGCTTTCTTCGGGAACCTGCTCGGCCTCACCCACGGCGACCAGGATGCTACGCAAGTGGTCGAGCAAAACGAGATGATCGGCAACGATGTTGGACACGAGATAAGTCCTCAAGAGCAAAACGGGCGCGGGAGTATAAAGCTCCGGCGCCCGTTTTTACATGGTGGGTGGGATCAGCGGACTTTGCCTTCCGCCAGCGCCAGCTCCTCTTTATCGAAATCATCGACATCGATGACCTTGCGGCGCGCCGCTTCTGCGGTACGCAAGGTCTGCGCTTCGACAGGTTGCAAGACGCCAGCCTCGAGCGCTGCATCAATGGCGTGCTCGCCAGCGGTCGGTTTGACTTGCCCACTTTTGAGCGCCACATGCAGCTTTTTCTGCAGCGGTTGGGCGGCGTTCAATTGATCGCACGCATGTTGCAGGGCGCCGACGGCATCATCGGCCGATTGCGGACGGTAGCAACCGCCAAGCAGTTCCTCAAGGGTCGGATCGCCCTTGGCGCGGCCAATCACGGCTGCCACTTCTGCATCGAGTTTGTCCGATGGGCCTTTGTGACGGCGACCGAACGGGAACACGATGACCCGCAACAGACAACCCAGCACCTTGTTGGGGAAGTTCGTCAGCAGCTCGTCCAGCGCGTGCTCCGACTGGCCGAGGCTTTCCTCCATGGCCCAGGTGAACAGCGGTGCCATGTGCTCCGGGGAATCAAGGTCGTGGTAACGCTTGAGCGCAGCAGAGGCGAGGTACATGTGGCTGAGTACATCGCCCAGACGGGCTGACAGCCGCTCACGACGTTTCAGTTCACCGCCCAGCAGCATCATGCTCAGGTCGGCCAACATGGCGAATGCTGCAGCCTGACGATTGAGTGCCCGGAAGTATCCTTGGCTGAGTTTGTTGCCAGGCGCGTGTTCGAAGTGCCCGAAACCAAGATTCAGCACCAGTGTGCTGGCGGCATTGCTGACAGCGAATCCGATGTGCTTGAGCAACAGACCATCGAACTCGACGAGTGCCTGATCCTTGTCTTCACGACCGGCCAGCGCCATTTCCTTGAGCACAAACGGATGGCAGCGAATCGCGCCCTGGCCGAAGATCATCAGATTGCGCGAGAGAATGTTCGCGCCTTCTACGGTGATGAAAATCGGCGCGCCGTTCCAGCTGCGGCCCAGGTAATTGTTAGGTCCCATGATGATCGCCTTGCCGCCGTGCACATCCATGGCGTGGCTGATGCATTCGCGGCCGCGTTCGGTCAGGTGATACTTGAGGATTGCGGACAGCACCGACGGTTTCTCGCCGAGATCGACCGCATTGGCGGTCAGCATCCGCGCCGCATCCATCATCCAGGCGTTGCCGCCGATCCGCGCCATGGCTTCCTGAATACCCTCGAATGCGGACAGCGGGACGTTGAACTGCTCACGAATTTGCGCGTATTGGCCGGTCACCAGGCTGGTGAACTTCGCTGCGCCGGTGCCCACCGCCGGCAACGAAATCGAGCGCCCGACCGACAGGCAATTCATCAGCATCATCCAGCCCTTGCCGAGCATTTCCTGGCCGCCGATGAGGTACTCCAGCGGGATGAACACGTCCTTGCCGGAGTTGGGGCCGTTCATGAATGCTGCGCCGAGAGGCAGATGGCGGCGGCCGATTTCAACACCGGCGGTATCCGTCGGGATCAATGCCAGGCTGATGCCGAGGTCTTCCTTGTCTCCCAGCAGGTGCTCAGGGTCGTAGGCCTTGAACGCCAGGCCGAGGAGGGTGGCCACAGGGCCGAGCGTGATGTAGCGTTTTTCCCAGTTGAGACGCAGGCCGAGGGTTTCTTCGCCCTCCCACTGGCCTCTGCAAATGATGCCGGTGTCGGGCATCGCGCCGGCATCGGAACCGGCCAGTGGGCCGGTCAAGGCAAAGCACGGAATGTCGTCGCCGCGGGCCAATCGTGGCAGGTAATGGTTGCGTTGCTCATCGGTGCCGTAATGCAGCAACAGTTCAGCCGGGCCGAGGGAGTTGGGCACCATGACGGTGGAGGCCAGGTCGCCGCTGCGGGTCGCCAGTTTCATCGCGACTTGCGAGTGGGCGTAAGCGGAGAAGCCTTTGCCGCCGAATTCCTTGGGAATGATTAGCGCAAAGAAACCGTTGTCCTTGATGTGCGTCCAGGCCTCGGGCGGCAGGTCCATGTCCTGGCCGATCTGCCAGTCGCTGACCATGGCGCACAGCTCTTCGGTCGGACCGTCGATGAACGCCTGTTCTTCTTCGGTCAACTGCACTTTCGGGTAGGACAGCAGTTTGTCCCAGTCCGGACGTCCGCTGAACAATTCGCCGTCCCACCACACCGTGCCGGCATCGATGGCATCGCGTTCGGTCTGCGACATGGGTGGCAAAGTTTTCTGAAACCAGCTGAACAGCGGCGCAGTGAAATATTTGCGGCGCAGATCAGGCAACAGCACAGGCGCTGCCACCACGGCGATCAGGATCCAGCAAATCAGCAGCAGCCAACCCGGTGCATGGCTGAAGGCGCCCATGGCGACCAGGTAAACGGCAACGATGCACAAGGCGGGCAGCGGGGCGATGCGGCGGTGGGCCAAATACGCTATTCCGACAACCAGAACCAGTATCCACAACAGCAGCATATTTAATCCTCCGTGAATCAGAGCAAAACCAGCCTTCAGAGCTTAGACGGCATCCGTAAAACAGGGTGGTCAGAGCAGGTGATAGAAATCGTGGGAAAACCGTGATGAATTTTGTAGGACTGATGACTGACCATTTCATTCATAAACCCAGCACCAATGCGCTGAAGTTTGGCTGAAACGTCGTTATCTCTGTGCTGAACCTGCCGCTAGACTCGGGGCTTCTCCAGGAGATCGTCTGCATGCACGAGTATCTGAGTCCCGGCCGCTTCATCGATAGTGACCACCCCTCAGTGGTGGAGTTCGCGGAAAAGCATCGTGGCAACGCTCGCGACCCTGTCGAGCAGGCGATCAGTCTCTATTACGCGGTGCGCGAAGCGGTGCGTTACAACCCTTATACCTTTAGTCGTGACCCGGAAACATTACGTGGCAGTTATGCGCTCGCGACCGGGGAGAGCTACTGCGTGCCCAAAGCGACGTTGCTGGCAGGCGCGGCCCGGCACTGCGGGATACCTGCACGGATTGGCCTGGCGGATGTGCGAAATCATTTATCCACCCCGCGTTTGCTCGTACTGCTCAAGAGTGACGTGTTCGCCATGCATGGTTATACCGAACTTTACCTGAACGGCCGCTGGGTGAAGGCGACACCGGCGTTCAATCAGGGGCTGTGCGAACTGTTCAATGTCGCGCCGCTGGAATTCGATGGCATTCATGACAGCGTTTTCCATCCGTTCAACCGCGACGGCGAGCAGTTGATGGAATACCTGATCGATCATGGCCAGTTCACTGACGTACCCGAAGCCTTCTTTTTCGAGCACCTGAAAAAGTGTTATCCGCATCTGTTCAGCGATGAATTACCCGTGCTGCTGGGCGACATGCAGAGTGATTTGAGTCACGCCTGATCCGGCGTATGCTGCCTGCGCATTCATCCATAAAGAGGCGGTCATGCTGAAGATCTGGGGTCGCAAGAATTCATCGAATGTCAGAAAACCGCTGTGGGCCGCCGAGGAATTAGGGCTCGCCTACGAGGCCATTGATGCCGGCGGTGCGTTTGGCGTGGTCGATACGCCTGAGTACCGCGCGATGAATCCCAACGGGCGCGTGCCGGTCATCGAAAACGACGGTTTTGTGCTGTGGGAGTCCAATGCCATCGTGCGTTACCTGATGGCGTCGCATGCCAGCGGCACGGCCTGGTATCCGGAGAATCTGCAAGCACGCGCCACCGCCGACAAGTGGATGGACTGGACCACCTCGAGTTTCGCCGGCCCTTTCCGCACGGTGTTCTGGGGTGTCTTACGCACGCCGCATGAGCAGCAGGACTGGCCGGCGATCAACGCTGCGATCAAGGAATGCGACGGTCTGCTGGCGATGGCCGATCAGGCATTGGCGACCCAGCCATTTCTGTCGGGCGCTGAAATCGGCATGGGCGACATTCCTCTCGGCAGTTTCATTTATGCCTGGTTCGAGATGCCAATCGAGCGCGCGCCGCAACCTCATCTGGAGGCCTGGTATGCCCGCCTGAAACAGCGTCCGGCGTATCAGAAAGCGGTCATGACCGCGTTGACTTAATACTCACTATCGACACGCTTGACTGTACTTGTGTGGCGGCGACAAGCACCATTGCGCTCATGCGCCGCGGTTGTATTGCTCGCCGCCCGCCCTTATTTATCCCTTTCTTCCCTTCTTGGTGCATAAATCCGATATGAGTTCCGCTCTGTCCATCCGGCAGCTAACCAAAACCTACGGCAACGGTTTCCAGGCCTTGAGTGGTATCGATCTGGACGTCGCCGAAGGTGACTTCTTCGCCTTGCTCGGCCCCAACGGCGCCGGCAAATCAACGACCATCGGCATTCTCTCGACCCTGGTGAACAAGACCAGCGGAACGGTAAACATCTTCGGTCACGACCTGGACAAAAATCCTGCGCAGCTCAAGCGCTCCATCGGCGTAGTGCCGCAGGAATTCAATTTCAACCAGTTCGAAAAGACCTTCGACATTGTCGTGACCCAGGCCGGTTATTACGGTATCCCGCCGAAAATCGCCAAGGAACGTGCCGAGCAGTACCTGACTCAACTGGGGCTGTGGGACAAACGTGATGTGCCTTCGCGTTCTTTGTCCGGCGGCATGAAACGTCGACTGATGATCGCCCGCGCGCTGGTTCATGAACCGCGCCTGTTGATCCTCGACGAACCGACGGCGGGCGTGGACATCGAGCTGCGGCGTTCGATGTGGACTTTCCTCACCGAGCTGAATCAGAAAGGCATCACCATCATCCTCACCACGCATTATCTGGAAGAGGCCGAGCAGCTGTGTCGTAACATCGGCATCATCGACCACGGCACCATCGTTGAAAACACCAGCATGAAACAGCTGCTCGGCCAGCTGCATGTGGAAACGTTTTTGCTCGACATCAAGAACACGTTGAGCGCAGCGCCGCAGTTGCTCGGTTATCCGACCAGGCTTGTGGACAGCCACACCGTGGAAGTTCAGGTCGACAAGGCCATGGGCATTACCGCGTTGTTCACTCAGTTGGCGCAGCAAAACATCGAAGTGTTGAGCTTGCGTAATAAAACCAATCGCCTTGAGGAGTTGTTCGTGTCCCTGGTGGAGAAGAATCTGTCGAAGGTGGCGGTATGAGTTCCGAGCTGCAACCCAACCTCGTTGCCCTCAATACCATCGTCTACCGTGAAGTAAAGCGCTTCACCCGGATCTGGCCGCAGACGCTGCTGCCACCGGCGATCACCATGGTTCTGTACTTTGTGATTTTCGGCAATCTGATTGGTCGGCAAATCGGCGATATGGGTGGTTTCACCTATATGGAATACATCGTGCCGGGCCTGATCATGATGTCGGTGATCACCAACTCCTATGGCAACGTGGTCTCCAGTTTCTTCGGCAGCAAATTCCAGCGCTCCATCGAAGAGTTGATGGTGTCGCCGGTTTCGCCGCACACCATTTTGATCGGTTACACCTTGGGTGGCGTGCTGCGTGGCCTGATGGTCGGGGTTATTGTGACGCTGCTTTCGCTGTTCTTCACCGATCTGCAGGTGCATCACCTCGGTGTGACCATTTTGGTGGTGGTGCTGACGGCGACGATCTTCTCGCTGTTGGGATTCATCAACGCAGTGTTTGCGCGCAACTTTGATGACATCTCGATCATTCCCACGTTTGTCCTGACGCCGTTGACGTACCTGGGCGGGGTGTTTTATTCGATCTCGTTGCTGCCGCCGTTCTGGCAGACGGTGTCGTTGGCCAACCCGGTGTTGCATATGGTCAACGCGTTTCGCTACGGGATTCTCGGGGTTTCGGATATCCGAATCAGTGTGGCAATCACCTTCATGCTGGTGGCGACCGTTGCGTTGTATATAGGTTGCGCGCGGCTGCTGGTGAGCGGGCGAGGAATGCGGACTTAACCCTGTTTGATCAAACGCCGAGCGAAAAAAAAGCCTCCCATCCAGGAGGCCTTTTCGCATTCAGCGCATTCTCTTTTTCTTGCGTTTGGCCCATTGCCGGCTCACCCACCAACGCCAATACATCATCACCAGAAAGTAGGCCAATACGCCCAAGACCAAACCCACAACCACCGATCCGAGCAAAAACGGCTGCCACAAGGTCGAGAGCTGGCCGCTGATCCATTCCCAGGTCAACTCATCGGGCAGATGGCGCGCAGGCACATCCATTAGCCAGGCGCCGGTCTGATACGTACAGAAAAACACCGCAGGCATGGTGATCGGATTGGTCAGCCAGACCAGGCTCACCGCGATCGGCATGTTGCCGCGTACGATAATCGCCAGCACTGCGGCCACCAGCATCTGCAACGGAATCGGCAGGAACGCGGCAAACAACCCCACTGCCATGCCCCGGGCGACAGAGTGGCGGTTGAGGTGCCAAAGGTTCGGGTCGTGCAGCAAGGTGCCGAGAAAGCGTAAGGATTTGTGTTCCTTGATGCTGGTCGGGTCTGGCATGTAGCGTTTAAATAAGCGCCGGGGCATAAGGCTTCTCGGTCGGTTAAGGCGGCAAGTATGTCTGGATTCTAGGAGTCGCCCATTCAGACTTTGTGACAATTAATAACGACGCACGTGCCATGCGCCGACTATCCCTAGTGGAGGCCCTAATGGAGGGGCTCTCAAGGACGGGCGTATGCGCACAGGGATGATGGCGCTGGCGTCAGGTTTGCTGACGCTGCGATTTTTACCGGAATTACCACCGGTCTGGTTGTGGACGCTGCTGCCGCTGGCAGGTTTGATGGCGCTGCCTTTCAAGGCGTATCCATGTGCATTTTTCGCGTTTGGCTTCAGTTGGGCCTGCGCGAACGCGCAGTGGGCGCTCAATGATCAACTGCCGATCATTCTCGATGGCGAAACACGCTGGGTAGAAGGTCGGGTCACCGGGTTGCCGCAGACCGGTGAAGGCGTCGTACGTTTCGAGCTCGCGGATGCCCGGTCGCGCCACTCGCAAGTGCCGCAGCGCTTGCGCATCGCCTGGTATGACGGGCCGCCCGTCAACAGTGGCGAACGCTGGCGGCTGGCAGTAAAACTCAAACGGCCGGCCGGTTTGCTCAACCCGCATTCATTCGATTACGACGCCTGGTTACTCGCGCAACGCATCGGCGCCACCGGGACCGTCAAGGATGGTCAGCGAATCAGCGAAGCTCGATGGGCCTGGCGCGACGGGATCCGTCAGCGCCTGCATGCAGTAGACGCGCAAGGTCGGAACGGGGCATTGGCGGCGCTGGTGTTGGGAGACGGTGGCGGGCTGGCTCGCGAGGATTGGCAAATATTGCAGGACACCGGCACCGTGCATCTGCTGGTGATTTCCGGTCAACACGTCGGCATGCTGGCGGGCGTCGTCTACCTGTTGATCGCCGGTCTGGCGCGGTACGGGTTATGGCCCAGCCGCCTGCCATGGCTGCCTTGGGCGTGTGGGTTGGCCTTTGCCGCCGCGCTGGGCTACGGATTGCTCGCCGGTTTTGACGTGCCCGTGCGGCGGGCCTGCGTGATGATTGGTCTGGTACTGTTGTGGCGCCTGCGCTTTCGTCATCTCGGCGCGTGGTGGCCGCTGCTGCTGGCGCTCAATGCCGTGCTGCTGATGGATCCGCTGGCGAGTCTGCAACCGGGTTTATGGCTGTCCTTTGGCGCTGTGGCGATTTTGATCTTCACCTTTGGCGGGCGATTGGGTCCCTGGCGATGGTGGCAAACCTGGACCCGCGCGCAGTGGCTTATCGCAATCGGTCTGTGTCCACTGTTGTTGATACTGGGCTTGCCGATTAGTGTCAGTGGCCCTCTGGCCAATCTGATTGCGGTGCCTTGGGTCAGTCTGGTGATTCTGCCTCCGGCATTGCTGGGCACGGTGTTGCTGCCGATTCCCTACGTCGGCGAAGGGCTGCTGTGGCTCGCGGGTGGGTTGATCGACTGGCTGTTCACCGGTCTCGAATCGGTGGCCGGACAGATTCCGGCCTGGGTGCCGGAAGCCATTCCGATCTGGGTGTGGGCGATGGCAACCGCCGGCGCCTTGCTCCTGCTGATGCCTCGCGGCATGCCGATGCGCCCACTGGGCTGGCCGCTGCTGTTATTACTGGTGTTTCCCCCGCGCCCGATGCTGGATGAAGGCATCGCCGATGTCGGGCAACTGGACGTGGGCCAGGGACTGGCAATTTTCGTGAGGACTCGTCATCACACACTGCTGTACGACACCGGGCCGCGTTTCGGCGATTTTGACCTCGGCGAGCGGGTGGTGCTGCCAACGCTGCGCAAACTGGGGGTGAACAGTCTCGACATGATGCTGATCAGTCACGCCGACGCCGATCACGCGGGCGGCGCGCGTGCGGTCGCCAGAGGCCTCCCCGTCACGCAAGTGATCAGCGGCGACCCCTCGGCGTTACCGGCCGAGCTTGGCGCCCAAGCCTGCGAAACCGGCAAGCAATGGACGTGGGACGGGGTCAGTTTCGAGCTTTGGCAATGGCAGTCGGCAACAGACAGCAATCAGAAGTCCTGTGTCCTGCAAGTCGAAGCCAACGGCGAACGCTTGCTGCTGACCGGCGACATCGACACCGCCGCCGAACGAGCGCTGCTCGACAGCCCACTCGCCGTGCCCACCGAATGGTTGCAGGCGCCGCATCACGGCAGCCGCAGTTCGTCCTCGCCGGCATTGCTTATCGCGCTGCAACCCAAAGCGGTGCTGATTTCCCGAGGTAACGGCAATTCGTTCGGCCACCCGCATCCGACGGTGATCGCCCGCTATCAAAAACGCGGCATGGTCATTCATGACAGTGCCAGGCAGGGCGCCATCCGTCTGCTGCTCGGGCGCTTCGAGGTGCCGTGGACAATGCGTCAGGAGCAGCGTTTCTGGCGCTCCTCGGATTAAATCGGGGTGAGCTGCGCCCGACCGGATGCGACATCCCGGTCTTCGGTGTGCTCAGCCCCTATGTTAGAGTGGCGCACTTTTTCGAGGGGGCTGTCACTGTGTGGGAATTGGTCAAATCCGGCGGCTGGATGATGCTGCCGATCATTCTGAGTTCCATCGCGGCCATGGCGATCGTCGCCGAGCGCCTGTGGACCCTGCGTGCCAGTCGCGTGACCCCGGAGCACTTGCTCGGGCAAGTCTGGGTCTGGATCAAAGACAAACAGCTCAATAAAGACAAGCTCAAGGAATTACGCGCCAACTCGCCGCTGGGCGAAATTCTGGCCGCGGGCCTGGCCAACTCCAAACACGGTCGCGAGATCATGAAGGAGTGCATCGAAGAGGCTGCAGCACGGGTCATTCACGAACTCGAGCGCTATATCAATGCCCTCGGTACCATCGCCGCCATGGCGCCGTTGCTCGGGTTGCTCGGTACGGTGCTGGGCATGATCGATATCTTCAGTGCGTTCATGGGCACGGGCATGACCACCAATGCCGCAGTGCTGGCCGGTGGTATCTCCAAGGCGCTGATCACCACGGCAGCGGGCCTGATGGTTGGTATTCCTGCCGTCTTCTTCCACCGCTTCCTGCAACGCCGGGTCGATGAACTGGTGGTGGGTATGGAGCAGGAAGCGATCAAACTGGTGGAAGTTGTGCAGGGCGATCGTGACGTGGACCTGAGCGGGGGCAAAGCGTGAAATTCCGCCGCAAGCATCGGGAGACTGTGGATATCAACCTCGCGTCGCTGATCGACGTGGTGTTTATTTTACTGCTGTTTTTCGTCGTGACCACTACGTTTACCCGGGAAACCCAACTGCGTGTCGAACTGCCGGAAGCGGTCAGCGGTTCGCCTGCCGAAGACCAGCAGGCCAAACGCCTCGACGTGGCCATCAGCGCTGAAGGTGCGTTCTCGGTGAATGACCGGGTGCTGCCCAAAAACGATCTGGCAACGCTGATGGATGCCCTGCAGAAAGAATCCAACGGTGACACCGAGATGCCGCTGTCCATCAGCGCCGATGGCAAGACCCAGCATCAATCGGTGATCACCGCCATGGACGCCGCCGGCAAGCTCGGCTTCAGTCACCTGCGCATGACCACAGTCGAGGCGGCGCCGCCCGCACCCTGATGGCCATGTCCGATCGCTTGCTCGCCGCGTGGTACCAGGGCCATCCGGCCCTGACGCTGCTGCGGCCGCTGGAGTGGTTGTACCGCCGTGTGGTGATGAGCAAGCGTCAGCGCTTTCTGGCAGGCGAGGGGCAGATTTATCAGCCGCCGGTGCCGCTCATTGTGGTGGGCAACATCACGGTCGGCGGCACTGGCAAGACGCCGTTGATCCTGTGGATGATCCAGCACTGCCAGCGCAGCGGTTTACGGGTCGGCGTGGTCAGTCGCGGCTACGGCGCCAAGCCGCCGCAACTGCCATGGCGGGTCGACGTCGAGCACAGCGCCGCGATGGCCGGTGACGAACCGCTGCTGATCGTGCAACGTACCGGCGTCCCTTTGATGATCGATCCCGATCGCAGTCGCGCTGTTCAGGCCCTGCTGGCGAGCGAGCCGCTGGACCTGATTCTCTCTGACGACGGCATGCAGCACTACCGACTGGCCCGCGATCTGGAGCTGGTGTTGATTGATGCAGCGCGAGGCCTTGGCAATAAACGCTGCCTGCCCGCCGGCCCGTTGCGTGAGCCGGTCGAGCGCCTGCAAAGCGTTGACGCCGTGCTTTATAACGGCGCCGCTGATGATCGCGATGACGGCTTCGCTTTTCAGCTGCAGCCTACCGAACTGGTCAACCTTAACAGCGGCGAACGGCGTTCCCTGGATCACTTCCCTCCCGGCCAGGCGCTCCATGCCGTGGCTGGAATCGGCAACCCGCAGCGTTTCTTCACGACCCTCGAAACGCTACACTGGCAGCCGATCCCCCATGCGTTTGCCGACCATGCTGAATACAGCGCCCAGGCTTTGAATTTCACGCCGTCATTGCCATTGGTGATGACCGAAAAGGACGCGGTCAAGTGCCGTGCCTTTGCCGCCGCCGATTGGTGGTATCTGGCGGTCGATGCTGCGCCGTCGCCGGCCTTCGTGGCCTGGTTTGATACGCAGCTGATGCGCCTGTTGCCGGCTCGTCTTTTGCCTTAATACTGTCTTTATCCAGGGAATGCTCATGGACACCAAATTGCTCGATATCCTCGCTTGCCCGGTCTGCAAAGGCCCGCTCAAGCTCAGCGCCGACAAAACCGAGTTGATCAGCAAAGGCGCCGGTCTGGCGTACCCGATTCGTGACGGCATCCCGGTGATGCTGGAAACCGAGGCCCGCACCCTGACCACTGACGAGCGTCTGGATAAATGACCACAGCCTTTACCGTCGTCATTCCATCGCGTTACGCCTCTACCCGTTTGCCGGGCAAACCGCTGCTGCTGATCGCCGGCAAGCCAATGATCCAGCATGTCTGGGAGCAGGCCCGCAAAAGCAGCGCCGAACGCGTAGTGGTTGCCACCGACGACCCGCGCATTGTCGAGGCCTGCAAAGGATTCGGCGCCGAAGTGGTGCTGACCCGCGAAGACCACAATTCCGGCACAGATCGGCTGGCCGAGGTCGCCGCCAAGCTGGGTTTGGCGCCTGATGCGATTGTGGTCAACGTGCAGGGCGACGAGCCGTTGATTCCGCCGAGTGTTATCGATCAGGTCGCAGCCAACCTCGCCGTCCACACCGAAGCGCGCATGGCCACCCTCGCCGAGCCGATCGAAGATGTTGACACCCTGTTCAACCCCAACGTGGTCAAGGTCGTCAGTGACCTCAATGGCCTCGCGCTGACGTTCAGTCGCGCGACGCTGCCCTGGGCTCGGGACGCTTTCGCAAAAAACCGTGACGTACTGCCGGAAGGCGTGCCGTATCGTCGTCACATAGGCATCTATGCCTACCGCGCCGGTTTCCTCCAGGACTTTGTCAGTTGGGGGCCGTGCTGGCTGGAAAACGCCGAAGCGCTGGAACAGCTGCGTGCCCTTTGGCACGGCGTGCGCATTCACGTGGCTGACGCGTTGACCGCGCCGCCGACCGGCGTCGACACTGCCGAAGACCTCGAACGCGTTCGTCGCCTGCTGGAGGCCTGATGCGGGTTTTGTTCGTCTGCCTGGGCAACATCTGCAGGTCGCCCACGGCCGAAGGCGTGCTGCGGCATAAATTGCGTGAAGCGGGGCTGGCCGATCAGATCGAAGTCGCCTCCGCCGGCACTGGTGACTGGCACGTCGGCAAGGCGCCGGACAAGCGCAGTCAGGCCGCGGCCCGAGAGCGTGGCTACGAGCTGTCGGCCCAGCGCGCCCAGCAAGTCACGCGCGCCGATTTCTCCCGCTACGATCTGATCCTCGCGATGGACAACAGCAATCTGCGCAACCTCAAGGCCTTGCAACCGGCCAAGGGCAGGGCAGAGCTGGACCTGTTTCTGCGTCGGTACCAGTCAGAGCGGGATGAAGTGCCGGACCCGTACTACGACGGCGATCAGGGCTTCGAGCAAGTGCTGGACCTGATCGAGCGTGCAAGCGATTTGCTGGTGGTCGAATTGAAGGGACGTTTATGAGTTTGCAGGTACAGCCGCAGGTATCGCTGAAACCCTTCAATAGTTTCGGCGTCGACGTGCAGGCCCGTTTGTTTGCCGAAGCCCACAGCGATGCCGACGTTCGCGAAGCGCTAACGTATGCCGCGCAGCACAATGTGCCGTTGCTGGTGATTGGCGGTGGCAGCAACTTGCTGCTCACTGCCGACGTTCAGGCGTTGGTGTTGCGCATGGCAACGCGCGGAATTCGCATCCTCAGCGACGACGGCAGCAGGGTTGTGATCGAAGCCGAAGCGGGCGAGCCGTGGCATCCGTTCGTTCAGCACACATTGGCGCAAGGCTTGTCAGGGCTGGAAAACCTCAGCCTGATTCCCGGCACCGTTGGCGCAGCGCCAATGCAGAACATCGGTGCCTACGGGGTCGAAATCAAGGATGTGTTCGCCGGCCTGACCGCGCTGGATCGACAGACCGGCGAGCTGCGCGATTTCACTTTGCAGGAATGCAACTTCGCCTACCGCGACAGCCTGTTCAAGCAACTACCGGGACGCTGGTTGATTTTGCGGGTGCGTTTCGCCCTGAACCGCGCCGCCCACTTGCATCTGGAATACGGCCCGGTGCGCCAGCGCCTGAGTGAGCAAGGCATCGAGCAGCCAACGGCCAGCGACGTCAGCCAGGCCATTTGCAGCATCCGCAACGAAAAACTCCCGGACCCGGCGGTGCTCGGCAATGCCGGCAGCTTTTTCAAGAATCCGCTGGTGCCGGCCGCGCTGGTCACGCAGCTCAAAAGCGAATACCCGGATCTGGTGGCGTATGCACAACCGGACGGGCAAATGAAAATCGCGGCGGGCTGGCTGATCGAGCGCGCCGGGTGGAAAGGTTTTCGTGAGGCCGATGCCGGCGTGCACACATTGCAGGCCCTGGTGCTGGTCAACTACGGCAACGCTTCCGGTCTGCAGTTGCTCGATCTGGCTCAACGCATTCAGAAAGACATCTTTGCGCGTTTCCACGTCGAGCTGGAAATGGAGCCCAATCGGTATTGAGCGTCTAAGCTTTAAAGACTGATTGAAAAGCCCTGCACGATAGAATTGTGCAGGGCTTTTTTGTTAATGCTGGGTTAACTTAGTCCCCTAACGATGCATTCATTTGCTCCACCAAAGGCCCGGTGTAGACGTTGCCGTCTGCACAAGAGAGCCGTATTAGCCTGAGCCGGTCTGCGTGGTGCCAATCGCGATGTCCACGCGGCAGTCAGCTCGACCCCATAACCGAAACATGATGCGGGCGTGCCCATGATTACCCTCAAACTTAATGGCCAAGACCATCAACTCGATGTCACCGAGGACATGCCGCTGCTCTGGGCTATCCGTGATGTCGCCGGTTACAACGGCACCAAATTCGGCTGCGGCATGGGCCTGTGCGGCGCCTGCACGATTCATATCGAAGGTGCTCCTGCGCGTAGCTGCATCACGCCGATTGGCTCGGTGGTCGGCCAGAATGTCACCACCATTGATAACCTCAACGCTGACCCGGTAGGCAAAGTCGTCCAGCAAGCCTGGCTCGATACGGCGGTAGCTCAGTGCGGTTACTGCCAGGGCGGGCAAATCATGTCAGCGACGGCCTTGCTCAAAACCAACCCGAACCCCAGCGACGAGCAAATTGAAGAAGCGATGGTCGGCAACATCTGCCGTTGCGGCACCTACAACCGCATCAAGACCGCCATCCGCCAGGCCTCCACCCATTTGAAGGAGGCCAAGGCATGAGCCGCTTACCGAACGATTTCGCCCTGAGCAACCTCAGTCGCCGTGGTTTTCTCAGAGGTGTCGGCGCGACCAGCGCGCTGGTGCTCGCAGCCAGTTGGGGCTGGCAGGATGCATTCGCCGACGAGAAGGAAAAGAAATTCGGCGCCGACGGCATGCCCAACGGCTGGATCGATGACCCGAAGGTGTATGTGAGCATTGCCGCTGACGGTGTGGTGACCGTGGTCTGCAACCGTTCGGAAATGGGCCAGGGCGTGCGCACCAGCCTGACCATGGTCGTGGCCGATGAACTGGACGCCGACTGGGCGCTGGTCAAGGTGCAACAGGCGCCGGGCGATGAAGTGCGCTTCGGTAATCAGGACACCGACGGTTCACGCAGCATGCGTCATTGGTACGAGCCGATGCGTCGCTGCGGTGCGGCCGCGCGGACCATGCTCGAACAGGCAGCCGCTGCGCAGTGGAAGGTCCCGGTCGGTGAATGCCGTGCGCAGTTGCATAAAGTGATCCACCAGCCATCCGGACGCGAACTGGGTTATGGCGAGTTGGCTGCGGCAGCAGGTGCATTGGCTGTGCCGGCCAGCAACAGTCTGCGTCTCAAACAGCCATCGGAATTCCGCTACATCGGCAAGGAAAGCAGCCGCGCTATCGATGGCGCCGACATCGTCAACGGCCGTGCAATCTACGGCGCCGACGTGCATTTCGAAGGCATGCTCTTCGCCGCTATTGCCCGCCCGGCGGTGTATGGCGGCAAGGTCAAATCGGTGGATGACAGCGCGGCGCTGAAAGTCCCGGGCGTGCTCAAAGTCGTGCGAATCGAAGGTCGTCCGCTGCCATCGGAATTCCAGCCGCTGGGCGGCGTGGCCGTCGTGGCGAGCAATACCTGGGCGGCGATCAAGGGCCGTGACGCGCTGAAAATAGAGTGGGACGATGGCCCTCACGCCAGTTACGACTCGATCGCCTATCGCAAGGAGCTGGAGGCTTCATCGCTCAAACCGGGCAAAGTGGTGCGCAACACCGGCAGCATCGACGCCGCCATGAACGACGCCGACAGCACCCTCGAAGCTTCCTATTACCTGCCGCACCTGGCGCAAGCGCCGATGGAGCCGATGGTCGCCGTTGCCCTTTTCAAGGACGGCGTCTGCGAAGCCTGGGCACCCAGTCAGGCCCCGCAAGTCACCCGCGAACGCATCGCCGAACGGCTCGGTATTGCGTTCGACAAAGTCACTGTCAACGTGACGTTGCTGGGCGGCGGTTTCGGTCGCAAATCCAAGCCGGACTTCATCATTGAAGCGGCTATTCTTGCCAAGGAATTTCCGGGCAAAGCCGTACGGGTGCAGTGGACTCGCGAAGACGATATCCACTGTTCCTACTTCCACACGGTGTCGGCCGAATACCTCAAAGCCAGTCTGAACAAGGACGGTCTGCCTTCCGGTTGGCTGCACCGCACGGTAGCGCCAAGCATTACGGCGCTGTTCGCGCCGGGCATGAACCACGAAGCGGCGTTCGAGCTGGGCATGGGTTTCACCAACATGGCTTATGCGATCCCCAATGTGCGTCTGGAAAACCCCGAAGCCGTGGTTCACACGCGGGTCGGCTGGTATCGCTCGGTGTCGAACATTCCCCACGGCTTTGCCATCCAGAGTTTTGTCGATGAACTGGCGCACAAGGCCGGGCAGGACCCGCTGAAGTATCAGATCAAACTGCTCGGCCCGGACCGTCAGATCGATCCGCGCACCTTGAGCGAAGAATGGAACTACGGTGAATCGCCGGAGCGTTATCCAATCGATACCGGGCGGATGCGCGCGGTTCTCGAAACCGCAGCCAAAGCCGCCGGCTGGGGACGTCAATTGCCGAAGGGTCGCGGTCTTGGTCTGGCTGTGCATTACAGCTTCGTGACTTACGTGGCGGCGGTGATTGAAGTCGAGGTCAAGGACGACGGCACGTTGATCGTGCACAAGGCTGACATTGCGGTGGATTGCGGTCCGCAGATCAACCCGGAGCGGATTCGCTCGCAGTTCGAAGGCGCCTGCGTCATGGGCCTGGGCAACGCTGTGCTGGGGGAAATCAGCTTCAAGGACGGCAAGGTTCAGCAAGACAACTTCCACATGTACGAAGTGGCGCGGATGTCGCTGGCGCCGAAGGAAATCGCCGTGCATCTGGTTACGCCGCCAGGGGACGTGCCGTTGGGCGGTGTGGGTGAGCCCGGTGTGCCACCGATTGCGCCAGCGCTGTGCAATGCGATTTTCGCCGCGACCGGCAAGCGTATCCGCGACCTGCCTGTGCGTTATCAGCTGCAAGGCTGGCAGAAGGCTGACGCCTGATGGACAGCGTCGACCTGAACGTCCTGCGCAGCGTCCTCGAATGGCGCCGCGCCGGCCAGCGAGTGGTGTTGTACAGCGTGGTTCAGACCTGGGGCACCGCCCCTCGGGCGCCGGGCGCCATGTTGGCCCTGCGCGAGGATGGCGTGGTGATCGGCTCGGTGTCCGGTGGCTGCGTCGAGGATGATCTGATCGCCCGTCTGCACGACGGCCGCATTCCGGCCGACGGGCCGCCGGTGCAACTGATCACTTATGGCGTGACGCGCGAGGAGGCTGCGCGTTTTGGTTTGCCGTGCGGCGGCACTTTGCGCCTGACTGAAGAACGCGTCGGCGATCCGCAATGGGTCGACGAATTGCTGGCACGCTGCGAAGCGCATGAAATCGTTGCGCGCTCGCTGGACCTGGCGACCGGTGAAGTAACGCTGTCAGCTGCGGACAAATCCGATGCGCTGAGTTTTGACGGCGATACCCTGCGTGCGATTTATGGTCCGCGCTGGCGGTTGTTGCTGATCGGCGCCGGACAGCTTTCACGTTATGTCGCAGAAATGGCCCGGTTGCTGGATTTCGAAGTGTTGATCTGCGATCCCCGCACCGAATTCGTCTACGGCTGGGAAGAACAGCACGGTCGCTTTGTTTCCGGCATGCCGGATGAAGCGGTGCTCAACATTCAGACCGACGAACGCACGGCCATTGTTGCGTTGACCCACGATCCGCGTCTGGATGACATGGCGCTGCTGACGGCGCTCGACTCCAGGGCTTTTTATGTCGGTGCACTGGGCTCGCGGGTCAACAGCCTTAAACGGCGCGATAACCTGGCTCAGTTGGGCTTGTCGGCGGAGGCCATCGGGCGCTTGCACGGCCCGATCGGTCTGCACATCGGCAGTCACACCCCTGCGGAAATCGCCTTGTCGTTGCTGGCCGAAATCGTGGCGATCAAAAACGGCGTCGAGCTCAAGCAGAAAAAGCCCTTGCAGGAGACTGTATGAGCGAAGCCATTGGCGTGATGGTGCTGGCTGCAGGGCAGGGCAGCCGTTATCGGAAGGTTGCCGGTGCTGACAAGGATAAATTGCTGGCGGACTGTAGCGGGCGTGACGACACGATTCGCTCTGTGATCGAGCACGTGCTGATGAGTGTGCCGGTTTCTTTGGAAAAGCGCGTGCTGGTGACGACCGAGGATCGCCCGCAGGTGATTCGCATGGCGCAGGCGTATGGGTTCGAAATAGTGCTGATCGAGTCGACGGGGATGGGAGACAGCATTGCGGCTGGGGTGGCCGCGTGTCCCGAGCTGGGTGGCTGGTTGATCGTGCTGGGGGATATGCCGTTTGTCCTGCCGTCGACTGTCGAGCAGGTGCTGGCAGGGATAGCGGATGACGCGATCAGCGTGCCGGTGTATGGCGGTGAGTTTGGGCATCCGGTGGGTTTCGGGCGCAGCTCCGGTCCCGGGCTGATGGCACTGTCTGGAGATCGCGGGGCGAGGCCATTATTTGCGCATGGCCGAGTATTGGAAGTGACAGTGGATGATCCCGGGGTGTTGTGGGATGTAGATGTGCCTGAATCACTAATCTTCAAACCTGCATAAATTCCCTGTGGGAGCGAGCCTGCTCGCGATGGCGGTGAGTCAGCTTGCATCAATGTTGGATGTTAAACTGCAATCGCGAGCAGGCTCGCTCCCACAGGGGGCAGTGTATTCGCAGACATAAAAAAGCCCCGCCTGGGCTAACCAGGCGGGGCTTTTTAGTGGCCGATGGAATCAGACGAGGGGTTTAGGCTCGTGCTCTTTATCCAGGGCTTGTTCGTGTTGCGCTACTGCGTCCTGAACGGAGCGCGGTGCTTCGTCGATCGCGGAGTCAACCGGCTCAGCCGTAGCTTCGGCAGTCGGGGCAGGTGCAGCCTCGACAACTTCAGCAACCACCGGGGCAGGTTCGGCAGCGACAGGCGCTTCAGCCGGAGCAGCAGCGGCAGCCAGTTCGGCTTCCTTCTGCAGACGCTCTTCTTCACGCTTGCGGCGTTTCACTTCACGCGGGTCGTTCGGTGCGCGACCGCTCGGCGTCAAAGCGCTGACCGGAGCTGCTTCGACGATCGGTGCGACCACTTCTGCAACCACCGGTGCCGGCAATTCAACTGTCGGAGCAGCTTCGACTACCGGTGCGGCTTCAACGACTGGCGCTGGCTCAGCGGCAGCTACAACGGGCTCGGAAACCATTGCTTCAGGCGTCTCGCGCTCAGCGACTGGCGCTGGGGCTGGCGTTTCTGCAACAGCTGGCTCGGCGACCCAGTTGAACGCGGTTTGCTCTTCGCGAACTTCACGAACCGTTTCAGACACTGATTCAACAACCGGCTCGGCGGCAACCGCAGGCTCGGCAACGACAGCAGGCTCAGTGGCCACTTCGAATCGAGGCTGTGGCGGGCGAACCGGTGCCACTTCGATTTCTGGGGCCGCAGTTGTTTCCACTGGCGTGGTTGCTTCAACCGCCGGCGCTTCAACCGGAGCAGTTTCCAGTGTGGCGGCCGTGGCACGTTCAGCTTGCTCGTTGGCCTGTGCTTCGGCCGGAGCGCTGATCACGGTGCTGGCAACGGCAGCGGTAACCGCCAGACCTGCAGCCAGATCGGCGGCGCTTGGTGCTTCACGGTTTTCGTCGCTTTCGCCTTCACCTTCGCCGGATTCAGATTCTTCCGAAC
This sequence comes from Pseudomonas sp. TMB3-21, assembly GCF_054898145.1. Taxonomy (NCBI): domain Bacteria; kingdom Pseudomonadati; phylum Pseudomonadota; class Gammaproteobacteria; order Pseudomonadales; family Pseudomonadaceae; genus Pseudomonas; species Pseudomonas sp. TMB3-21. The sequence goes on from NZ_CM142718.1 coordinate 3,124,873, forward strand.
CTTCAATCACATTGCCATTGGCATCACGCTGACGCTCGCGACGGTTGCTGCGACGACGCTGACCACGGGAGCGGCGGCGTGGACGATCGCCTTCGGCCCCTTCCTGACCGTCTTCCGGCAGTTGCTCTTCGTTACCGGTCAGTTCTTCTTCAGCAACTTCGGCAGCGGCTTGCTCGGCGCGCGGTTGACGCTCTTCACGCGGTGGGCGTGGCGCACGTTCTTCACGAGGCTGACGCGCCGGACGCTCTTCAGCATTGGCGGCGACGACCGGTGCAGCGGCATCCAGAGGTTCACGCAGTTCACGCACGCGCTCTTCACGTTCGCCACGTGGCTTGCGATCTTCACGCGGTGCGCGAGGTGCACGTTCTTCACGAGGCGCGCGCGGTGCACGCTCTTCACGCGGAGCGCGCTCTTCGCGAGCGACGGCTGGCGTTTCTTCACGGGCTTCACGTGGCTCACGCGGAGCACGCTCTTCACGTGGTGCACGTTCTTCGCGAGGCTTGCGTTCTTCATCGCGGCGACCGTTACGGTTGCGGCTTTGTTGACGACCGTTGCGACGCTCTTCGTTACGGGCCGGACGCTCGGTGGTCGCCGGTTTTTCAACCGCAACCGGAGCAACTGGCTCTTCCTTGGTAGCAAACAAACCGACCAGGGACTTAACCAGGCCCTTGAACAGGCTTGGCTCAGGAACGACGGCCGGCGCGGCTACTGGTGCTGCGACGACTTCGGTCGGAACCGGCGCGTTGGCGCGGGCCGGAGCAGTCTTGACGGCGGCTTCCTGGCGAACCAGGGTGCGGGTCGCGGCAGCTGGCTGAACTTCTTCGACTTCGGCAGCGGCGGCAGCGATTTCGTAGCTGGTCTGATTGATGCCGGCTTCCGGGCTGTCATCACGCAGACGCTGAACTTCGAAGTGCGGCGTTTCGAGGTGATCGTTCGGCAGGATGACGATGCGCGCACGAGTGCGCAGTTCGATCTTGGTGATCGAGTTGCGTTTTTCGTTGAGCAGGAAAGCAGCCACCGGAATCGGCACTTGCGCGCGGACTTCAGCAGTACGGTCTTTCAGGGCTTCTTCTTCGATCAGACGCAGGATTGCCAGCGACAGCGATTCGACGTCACGGATGATGCCGGTGCCGTTGCAGCGAGGGCAGACGATGCCGCTGCTCTCGCCCAGCGATGGACGCAGGCGTTGACGGGACATTTCCAGCAGGCCGAAGCGCGAGATGCGACCGACTTGCACACGAGCGCGGTCGGCTTCCAGGCATTCGCGGACTTTCTCTTCCACGGCGCGCTGGTTCTTGGCAGGGGTCATGTCGATGAAGTCGATGACGATCAGGCCGCCGATGTCGCGCAAACGCAACTGACGGGCGATTTCTTCGGCGGCTTCAAGGTTGGTCTGCAGCGCGGTTTCTTCGATGTCGCTGCCTTTGGTGGCGCGCGCCGAGTTGATGTCGATGGACACCAGTGCCTCGGTCGGATCGATGACGATGGAACCACCGGAAGGCAGTTCGACAACACGCTGGAAGGCGGTTTCGATCTGGCTTTCGATCTGGAAACGGTTGAACAGCGGAACGCTGTCTTCGTACAGCTTGATCTTGCTGGCGTACTGCGGCATCACCTGGCGAATGAAGGTCAGGGCTTCGTCCTGGGCTTCGACGCTGTCGATCAGCACTTCGCCGATGTCCTGGCGCAGGTAATCGCGGATGGCGCGGATGATCACGTTGCTTTCCTGATAGATCAGGAAAGGCGCGGAACGATCCAGCGAGGCTTCTTTGATGGCGGTCCAGAGTTGCAGCAGGTAATCGAGGTCCCACTGCATTTCTTCGCTGCTGCGACCGAGGCCGGCAGTGCGCACGATCAGACCCATGTCGGCCGGGGCAACCAGACCGTTCAGGGCTTCACGCAGTTCGTTGCGCTCTTCACCTTCGATGCGACGGGAGATGCCGCCGGCACGCGGGTTGTTCGGCATCAGCACGAGATAACGACCGGCCAGGCTGATGAAGGTGGTCAGGGCAGCGCCCTTGTTGCCACGTTCTTCTTTTTCGACCTGAACGATGACTTCCTGGCCTTCGCTCAGAACGTCCTTGATGTTGACGCGGCCTTCGGGGGCTTTCTTGAAGTATTCGCGGGAGATTTCTTTAAGGGGCAGGAAGCCGTGGCGCTCGGAGCCGAAATCGACAAAGGCAGCCTCAAGGCTTGGTTCGATGCGAGTAATCCGGCCTTTATAGATGTTGGCCTTCTTCTGCTCGCGTGCACCGGATTCGATGTCCAGGTCGTAGAGGCGTTGGCCATCTACCAGTGCAACACGCAACTCTTCGGGTTGAGTTGCGTTAATCAGCATTCTTTTCATGTAGTACCGTCGGTTTCCGGGCTGCCGGAAACGGCGTTCGGCACACACGACTTCTCACGGTCGGTGTCAGGTGCGTCGGGAGTGGTTGGCCATTCCCGTGTCCAGCGAAGTCCGGCCAATGTGGGCCTTCATCGCGACGTACGCGTCCTGCTTGCTGTGGCTACTTAAGCACTCAGTCAGGAGGAGGAATCAACCGGCGGCTGTGGACGAGATGAAGCGTCTTGATAAAGCCTAATGCTACACAGTCCAGCGGTTGTGCATCTCCACCCTACACGTATCCCTGATAATTCGGGTGCTGCCGCGCGCAGAATCCGCAGCGGGTTGGCATTTACCGTGAGCTCCGAAAGGGGAGGTCACGCATCATGGCTAATTTAGGCGTTGTTTCCGAAGCATTCGCTCGGGGTCATTCGCAGCTGACTGCACTTTGTGAACTGGCCGTGAATATTGGCTCGCCAAGCGAGTGAAAACTCTGCTTTGCGGCGTGATTCAGGCCTCATGTCACCTGCGCTCGTTACACCTGCAAACTCCACCGTTACGTAGCGAAAGCCCCGTAGGACGGCCTCGCGTCCTGGTGAACTGCATTGGTCAGGGCCGGTTTTTGACCGTTGGTCCGCTGTCCAGGCCGCTTTTGGCGGCGTTCGCGACTATAGCAGTAATGATTAAGTGCTTCAATTCCATAAAAAATTGATATCATCCGCGACATGACGACTACTGCCCCCTCGACCCCCAGCGTACAACTGCTTGAGGTCTCGCCGGAATATGCCGGCCAACGTATTGACAACTTCCTTCTCGCTCGGCTCAAAGGCGTGCCCAAGACCTTGATTTACCGCATCTTGCGCAAGGGCGAAGTGCGAGTGAACAAAGGTCGGATCAAGCCCGAATACAAGCTGCAGGCGGGCGATATCGTGCGCGTGCCGCCGGTTCGCGTGCCCGAGCGTGACGAACCTGTGCCGCTGGCTCAAGGTCTGTTGCAGCGCCTTGAAGCGTCGATCATCTTCGAAGACAAGGCGCTGATCGTGATCAACAAGCCTGCCGGCATCGCGGTTCACGGCGGCAGTGGTTTGACCTATGGGGTGATCGAAGCCTTTCGTCAGTTGCGCCCCGATGCCAAGGAGCTGGAGCTGGTGCATCGTCTGGACCGTGACACGTCAGGTCTGCTGATGATCGCCAAGAAGCGCAGCATGCTGCGTCACTTGCACGCTGCCCTGCGCGGTGATGGCGTCGACAAGCGCTATATGGCACTGGTTCGGGGCAACTGGGCGACCTCGATCAAGCAGGTCCGTGCGTCGTTGGGCAAGAGCAATCTGCGATCCGGCGAGCGCATGGTCGAAGTCGACGAGGAGGAGGGCAAGGAGTCGGTCACTGTGTTCAAAGTGCTCCGTCGTTTCGGCGATTTTGCCACCATGATCGAAGCGAAACCAATCACTGGTCGCACCCACCAGATTCGTGTGCACACCTTGCATGCCGGTCATTGCATCGCCGGTGACACCAAGTACGGTGACGAAGGTTTCAGCAAGGAAATTCGCGACCTGGGCGGCAAGCGCCTGTTCCTGCACGCCTACATGCTGACCGTGCCACTGCCGGACGGTGGCGAGTTGAAGTTGCAGGCACCGGTCGACGAAATGTGGGCCAAGACCGTGGAGCGCCTGAGTGCACCCATCTGATTACAAATTGCTGATCTTCGATTGGGACGGCACGCTCGCTGACTCCATCGGCCGTATTGTCGAATCGATGCACGTCGCATCCGAGCGCTCGGGTTTTCAATTGCGCGATGATTTCGCCGTGAAAGGCATTATCGGCCTGGGATTGCCCGAAGCGATACGTACGCTGTACCCGGAGATCGACGATGACCAGCTGATTGTTTTTCGTCAGCATTACGCCGATCACTACATCGCCTCTGAAGCGGTGCCGTCACCTCTGTTTGAAGGCGTGGTGGAGTCGATGGGAGCGTTTCGCGCCGACGGCTACCACCTGGCGGTCGCCACCGGTAAGGCGCGGCGAGGACTGGATCGCGTGTTGAAGTCGCATGGTTGGGAAGAATATTTCGATATCACCCGCGCCGCCGATGAAACTGCGAGCAAGCCCCATCCTCTTATGCTGGAGCAGATTATTGCGCATTGCGGCGTCCGTCCGGAGCAGGCGCTGATGGTGGGTGATTCGTCCTTTGATCTGCAGATGGCGCGTAACGCCGGCATGGACTCGGTGGCGGTCAGCTACGGCGCTCAGTCGATCGATGCCTTGAAGTTGTTCGAGCCGCGACTCGCTATCGACCGTTTTTCAGAATTGCACGCCTGGCTGAGTCAGCGGGCTTCATAGATTTTTGCTGGGGTACATGGCATGACCGACGAATGGAAGGCGCCCGCCAAGGCGAGCGCAGAGAGCGGTGACGAGAAGAGCTGGAAGCTGCTGGAGAAGACGCTTTTGGCCGGCGTACAAGAGCAGCGCCGATCGCGCCGATGGGGGATTTTCTTCAAGCTGTTGACGTTCGTGTACCTGATCGGCGCGCTGCTGCTGTTCACGCCGCTGTTGGACATGGAAAAGGCGGCCAGTCGCAGCGCCAACTACACCGCGCTGATCGATGTGAACGGCATGATCGCCGACAAAGAGCCGGCCAGCGCTGACAACATCGTCGGTAGCTTGCGCGCCGCGTTCGAAGACGAGAAAGTCAAAGGTGTCATCCTGCGGATCAACAGCCCGGGCGGCAGTCCTGTGCAGTCTGGTTACGTCTATGACGAGATTCGTCGCCTGCGCGGGCTGCATCCAGATACAAAGTTGTATGCGGTGATCTCCGATCTCGGTGCGTCCGGCGCTTACTACATCGCCAGTGCGGCTGATCAGATCTACGCCGACAAGGCGAGTCTGGTGGGTTCGATCGGCGTGACGGCAGCCGGCTACGGTTTTGTCGGGACCATGGAGAAGCTGGGCGTGGAGCGCCGGACCTACACATCGGGCGAGCACAAATCGTTCCTGGACCCGTTCCAACCGCAGAAGCCCGAAGAGACCCGGTTCTGGCAGGGCGTGCTGGATACGACCCATCAACAGTTCATCAGCAGCGTCAAGAAAGGTCGCGGGGATCGTTTGAAGGACAAGGAACATCCTGAATTGTTTTCCGGTCTGGTCTGGTCGGGTGAGCAGGCTCTGCCGCTGGGGCTGATCGATGGTCTTGGTAATGCCAGTTCGGTTGCCCGTGATGTGATCGGCGAGAAGGAACTGGTGGACTTCACCGTTCAGGAATCGCCGTTCGACCGCTTCTCGAAAAAGCTCGGCGCCAGCGTTGCCGAGCATCTGGCGATGTGGATGGGCTTCCAGGGGCCGTCGCTGCGTTGACCCCTTGATTGCATCAAAACACCGGCCGCCATGGCCGGTTTTTTGTTGCGCACAAAACCTTGTAGCAGCTGGCGGAGCCTGCGTGCGAGTGCGCAGCGCTCGCCATAACCTCTGGCTCAACCTTCGAGATGCACCGCGGATTCGAATTCGCGAGCGCTTCGCACTCAGACGCAGGCTTCGCCATCTGCTACGGGGTTGTGGTGTTACGGGATTGTGCTGCTCAAGGGATCTGCACGCCCTCAACCAGCAGCATATCAATCAGTCGAATCAGCGGCAGGCCGATCAGGCTTGTGGCATCAGGGCCTTCAGTGCTTCGAAACAGGCTCACCCCCAACCCTTCGGCCTTGAAGCTGCCAGCGCAGTCGTAGGGCTCTTCGGCGCGCAGGTATCGTTCTATGCGATCAGCGTCCAGGGTGCGCATGTGTACGGTGAACGGTACGCAGTCGACCTGGCACGCGCCGGTCTCGCTGTTGAGCAGGGCCAGCCCGGTGAGGAAGGTCACGCTGGCGCCGCTTGAGGCGAGCAATTGGTCGCGGGCCTTTTCGAACGTATGGGGTTTGCCGATAATCCGCTCACCGAGTACCGCGACCTGATCGGAGCCGATGATCATATGTGCGGCGTGGCTGCCCGAAAGAGCCTGGGCTTTTTCTCGGGCCAGCCGCTTGACCAGCTCGGTGGCGGACTCGTGCGGACGGTGGCTTTCATCGATGTCCGGCGAACTGCAGATGAACGGCAGCCGCAGGCGGGCCAGCAGTTCCCGGCGATAGGGGGAGCTGGAAGCGAGTAATAAAGGCAGCATGCGCATCTCCTGAAGTCAGGGGCGAATTCTAGCGAGGCTTCCAAGTGACGGACAGGGCGCAATTTCCTTTGACATGGCTGGGTGCATCCCTATAATGCTGCGCCTATGTTGAATGACCCGATTCCACCTCACGTTGACCCGCGCAAATTGGCTGACCGTGGCACCACCCTTCAAGGTGAACTGCTGCTGGCCGATTTGGAGAGACTCTGCGACCCGCTTTCCGACACTGTCGGTACGGTGCAGGCCAAATTCGTTTTTGAACGAGATGAACGTAAATCTGTGGTCATCCACAGCTTTATCGACACCGAAGTCAAAATGGTTTGCCAGCGTTGTCTTGAGCTGGTCACCCTGCCGATTCACAGCGAATGCAGTTACGTTGTGGTAAAGGAGGGTGCGAATACCCAGTCGTTGCCGAAAGGTTATGACGTGCTGGAACTGGGCGAAGATCCTTTGGATCTGCAGTCACTGATCGAGGAGGAGCTTTTGCTCGCCTTGCCCATTGTGCCTGCTCATCATCCGGAAGAATGCCAGCAGCCGGCGGGTCTCGATGAGCCCGAACCGAGCGAGGACGAGGTAACGCGGTCCAACCCGTTCAGTGTATTGGCGCAGTTAAAGCGTGACCCAAACGTTTAGGAGTTAATCAATTATGGCTGTTCAGCAGAACAAAAAATCCCGCTCTGCCCGCGACATGCGCCGTTCGCACGACGCTCTCGAGGCTAGCACCCTGTCTGTAGAAAAAACCACCGGTGAAGTTCACCTGCGTCACCACGTATCGCCAGAAGGCGTATACCGTGGCCGTAAAGTGATCGACAAGGGCGCTGACGAGTAATTTCTTGTCCGCTCAAGTCATCGCGATTGACGCAATGGGCGGGGACTTCGGTCCCCGCAGCATTGTTCAGGCCAGCCTTGCTTGCCTGTCTGCTACGCCCTCGCTGCACCTGACCCTAGTCGGTCAACCCTCCATTCTTGAAGAATTGCTCTGCGGCCAGTCGGCTGTGGATCGCTCGCGCCTGTCGATTGTGCCCGCTTCTGAAGTGATCACCATGGACGAAAAGCCTGCACAGGCTTTGCGTGGCAAGCCCGATTCGTCAATGCGCGTGGCCTTGGAATTGCTCCGCGATGGCAAAGTCCAGGCCTGCGTCAGTGCCGGCAATACCGGTGCGTTGATGGCGCTGTCGCGATTCGTGCTCAAGACCCTGCCGGGCATCGACCGGCCGGCCATGGTGGCGGCGATTCCGACCGAAAAGGGTTACTGTCAGTTGCTCGATCTGGGCGCCAACGTCGATTGCAGTGCCGAGCATTTGTTGCAGTTTGCGGTGATGGGTTCGGTGGCGGCGCAAACGCTGGGCATTGCTCGCCCGCGGGTCGCGTTGCTGAATATCGGCACCGAAGACATCAAGGGCAATCAGCAGGTCAAGCTGGCGGCCACGTTGCTGCAGGCTGCCCGCGGCATCAACTACATCGGTTTTGTTGAGGGTGACGGTTTGTACCGCGGTGAAGCCGATGTGGTGGTCTGCGACGGGTTTGTCGGCAATATCCTGCTGAAGTCCAGCGAAGGCCTGGCGACCATGATCGCCGGACGCATCGAAGCCTTGTTCAGGAAAAATGTCGCCTCGCGGATGGTGGGTGCCTTGGCATTGCCGCTGATGAAGCGACTGCAGGCGGATCTCGCACCCGCCCGCCACAACGGTGCAAGCTTTCTGGGATTGCAGGGGATCGTGGTGAAAAGCCATGGCTCGGCCGGTGTGCAGGGTTTTCAGAGTGCCATCTCGCGGGCCTTGATAGAGATTCAGGAAAACCTGCCCGAGCGAATTCACGGTCGTCTGGAGGATTTGTTGCTTTAGGCGTTTTCGTCGGACAATGCTTAAATGTGACCGCTTAATTCGATTGGCCATCCAACTGTCAGTTTTCTGCGTCCCCCAATGGCGGGGCGTCTTTTCTCCGACGACAAGATCATTAGGGGCTCGTTAAATGTCTGCTTCCCTCGCATTTGTCTTTCCAGGACAGGGTTCGCAGTCCCTCGGCATGCTGGCCGAGCTGGGCGCGCAACATCCGGTGGTCCTTGAAACATTTAAAGAAGCTTCCGATGCGCTCGGTTACGACCTGTGGGCGCTGACCCAGCAAGGGCCGGAAGAGCAACTCAATCAAACCGATAAAACCCAGCCGGCCATTCTGACCGCCTCAATCGCCCTGTGGCGTCTGTGGCTCGCCGAAGGTGGTGCGCGACCAGCCTACGTCGCCGGGCACAGCCTGGGCGAGTACAGCGCTCTGGTTGCCGCCGGCAGCCTGAGTCTGGGTGATGCCGTCAAGCTGGTGGAAACCCGGGGCAAGCTGATGCAGGAAGCCGTTCCGGCCGGGCAGGGTGGCATGGCCGCTATCCTGGGTCTGGAAGATGCTGACGTGTTGGCAGCCTGTGCCGAAGCGGCGCAAGGCGATGTGGTCAGTGCAGTCAACTTCAACTCGCCGGGTCAAGTGGTCATCGCCGGTGCCAAAGCCGCTGTCGAGCGTGCAATCGAGGGCTGCAAGGCCCGTGGCGCCAAGCGTGCCCTGCCGTTGCCGGTCAGCGTGCCTTCGCACTGCGAATTGATGCGTCCGGCTGCCGAGCGTTTCGCCGAGTCGATTGCTGCAATCAACTGGCAGGCACCGCAAATTCCGCTGGTGCAGAACGTCAGCGCCGAGGTGCCGGCCGATCTCGAAATTCTCAAGCGCGACCTGCTCGAGCAACTCTACAAGCCCGTGCGCTGGGTCGAATCCGTCCAGGCACTGGCGGCCAAGGGCGCGACCCAACTGGTCGAATGCGGCCCGGGCAAAGTGCTCGCCGGTCTGAACAAACGCTGCGCCGAAGGCGTATCGACCTCCAACCTCAATACCCCAGACGCTTTCGCTGCCGCTCGTGCAGCGCTGGCCTGAATCAGGAGAAACTTGCATGAGTCTGCAAGGTAAAGTTGCATTGGTCACCGGCGCCAGCCGTGGCATCGGTCAGGCCATTGCCCTCGAACTGGGTCGTCAGGGCGCCATCGTTATCGGCACCGCGACCTCCGCCTCGGGCGCCGCAGCCATCGCAGCGACCCTGAAGGAAAACGGAATCCAGGGCACTGGCCTGGAGCTCAATGTTACCAGCGATGAATCCGTCGCTGCCGTAGTGGCGAGCATTCAGGAGCAGTTCGGGGCGCCGGCGATTCTGGTCAATAATGCCGGCATCACCCGCGATAATCTGATGATGCGCATGAAAGACGACGAATGGCATGATGTCGTCGATACCAATCTGAACAGTCTGTTCCGCCTGTCCAAGGGCGTTTTGCGCGGCATGACCAAAGCCCGTTGGGGACGAATTATCAGTATTGGTTCGGTTGTGGGTGCCATGGGCAACGCAGGCCAAGTAAACTACGCTGCCGCCAAAGCCGGCCTGGAAGGTTTCAGTCGTGCTCTGGCGAGAGAAGTCGGTTCGCGTTCGATTACGGTAAACTCGGTGGCCCCAGGGTTCATCGACACCGATATGACCCGCGAACTGCCCGAGGCGCAGCGTGAAGCCTTGCAGACGCAGATTCCGCTGGGCCGTCTGGGGCAAGCTCAAGAGATCGCGTCTGTGGTCGCTTTTCTTGCGTCCGACGGTGCGGCTTACGTTACTGGGGCTACAATCCCGGTGAACGGCGGGATGTACATGAGTTAAATGTGACGGATTGCTTCAAAAAAATGTCATACGAGCTGTCTAAAATCCGTTATAAAGCTGCAATCTATTTATAGGCAGAGGGCATCAGGGTTTGAGGAGTGAAGCTTTCAGTTGAAAAACCGAAAAGGCTTTCTATACACTTACCCACTGGCCAGCTGCCTGAATTTGTCCATTAGGAGTGAAAACAAGGTATGAGCACCATCGAAGAGCGCGTCAAGAAAATCGTTGCCGAGCAACTGGGCGTTAAAGAAGAAGAAGTGATCAACACTGCTTCCTTCGTTGAAGACCTGGGTGCCGACTCCCTTGACACCGTTGAGCTGGTGATGGCTCTGGAAGAGGAATTCGAGACCGAAATCCCTGACGAAGAAGCCGAGAAGATCACTACTGTACAAGCTGCAATCGATTACGTTACAAACCACCAGGCTTAATAGCTTGTAATCGTTGCTAGCTGTCATGGAAAAACCGCACTGCCATCATGGCGTGCGGTTTTTTCTTTAGGCCTGATGCAAAGTCGTCATTTGAAAAAGGAGAGTGCTATGTCGCGTAGACGCGTCGTAGTCACCGGTATGGGTATGTTGTCGCCACTGGGCACGGATGTGCCTAGCAGTTGGCAGGGCATTCTGGCTGGCCGCAGTGGCATCGGTCTGATCGAACACACCGACCTTTCTGCCTATTCCACCCGTTTTGGCGGCTCGGTAAAGGGCTTCAATGTCGAGGAATATCTGTCAGTCAAGGAAGCACGCAAGCTCGACCTGTTCATTCAGTACGGTCTGGCCGCGGGTTTTCAGGCTGTGCGCAACGCCGGTCTGGAAGTCACCGATGCGAACCGTGAGCGCATTGGCGTGGCTATGGGGTCCGGGATCGGCGGCCTGACCAACATCGAAGAAACCAGCCGTACCCTGCATGATTCCGGCCCACGGCGGATTTCTCCGTTCTTCGTGCCTGGCTCGATCATCAATATGATTTCCGGTTTTCTGTCCATCCACCTGGGTGCACAGGGACCTAACTACGCGATCGCGACTGCGTGTACCACCGGCACGCACTGCATAGGCATGGCCGCTCGCAACATCATGTACGACGAAGCCGACGTGATGATTGCCGGCGGCGCCGAAATGGCCGCGTGCGGTCTGGGCATGGGCGGCTTTGGTGCCTCCCGCGCGCTGTCGACCCGCAACGACGAGCCGACCCGCGCCAGCCGTCCATGGGACAAGGGCCGTGACGGCTTCGTATTGTCCGACGGTGCCGGTGCGCTGGTCCTCGAAGAGCTGGAACACGCGAAAGCTCGCGGCGCGACCATCTACGCCGAGCTGATCGGTTTCGGCACCAGTGGCGATGCTTTCCACATGACGTCGCCGCCGGCTGACGGCGCAGGCGCTGCCCGTTGCATCACCAATGCCCTGCGCGATGCCAAAATCAACAGTGATCAGGTCCAGTACATCAACGCTCACGGCACCTCGACACCGGCCGGCGACCTCGCCGAAGCCTGCGCGATCAAATCCGTGTTTGGCGATCATGCCTACAAACTGGCGGTCAGCTCGACCAAGTCCATGACCGGTCACCTGCTTGGTGCGGCGGGCGCGGTCGAGGCGATTTTCAGCGTGCTGGCAATCAACAGTCAGGTTGCGCCGCCGACCATCAACCTTGATGAGCCGGACGAAGGCTGCGATCTCGATTTCGTGCCGCACACGGCGCGCAATATGGAAATCGACGTGGTGTTGTCCAACTCCTTCGGTTTTGGCGGTACCAACGGCTCGCTGGTGTTCCGCCGGTTCGCTGGCTGATGGAATGCTGGGTCGACGGTCAGCCGGCTGACGCTCTGTCGCTGAAGGATCGCGGCCTGGCCTATGGCGATGGTCTGTTCGAGACCATCGCCGTGCACAGCGGCAAACCGGTGCTGCTGGATCGGCATGTCGAGCGTCTGCTCAACGGTTGCCAGCGCCTGGCGATCAATCTTGACCATGCAACCATGGTTGCAGAACTGTCGGCTTACGCCCAAGGGCTGCACGATGGCGTGCTCAAGCTGATTGTTACCCGTGGTGATGGTCAGCGCGGCTATGCGCCGGCCCCAACGGCGCAGGCACGACGCATCCTGCAAGGCAATCCGGTTGCTGCTTATCCTGCCGCGAATGCGCAGCTTGGTGTGCGTTTGTTCCCCTGCGCTACGCGCCTTTCCAGGCAGCCACTGCTCGCGGGACTCAAGCATCTGAATCGACTCGAACAGGTTATCGCACGCGCCGAATGGCAAGACACCGAGCATGCTGAAGGGCTGATGCTCGATCTGGCCGGGCGGGTGATCGAAGGTGTGTTCAGCAATGTGTTCCTGGTCCGCGATGGCGCTCTGATCACTGCCGATCTCAAACGCTGTGGCGTCGCCGGCGTGATGCGCGCCGAATTATTGTTTCAAGCCGAGTCATCGGGAATCCCCACACACATCACCGATATCCCCCTGGAACAGCTGCAATGGGCCGATGAAGTGTTTGTGTGCAACAGCGTTTATGGCATTTGGCCGGTGCGCGCCTATGCAGCACTGAGCTGGCCGGTTGGCCCACTCACCCGTAAACTCCAAACCACTGCTCGTGCGCTACTGGATGCTTGATACGTGAGACGTAAATTCTTGCTGCTGCTGGAAACCGGACTGGTTCTGGCGGGGCTGTTGTTGGGCGCTTCCGCCTGGAAAATTCATTCGTCGCTGAAACAGCCGCTGAATGTCACTCAGGAAGAACTGCTGGAAGTGCCGAAAGGCACGACCCCGAATCGCACGCTTATCCGGCTTGAGGCCGACGGCGTCATCAAGGACTCGTTTTGGCTGCGCGTGTATTGGCGCTTCAATCTGGCCAGACAACCTCTGCACAGTGGTGAATACCGCATGCTGCCCGGCATGTCCGTCGAAGACCTGATCGATGTGTGGAAGCGCGGTGAAATGGTTCAGTACAGCGTGACCCTTGTTGAAGGCTGGAATTTCCATCAGGTGCGTGCTGCTTTGGCCAAAGAGGCAAAAATCGAGCAGACACTCAGTGGCCTCAGCGATAGCCAGGTCATGGAGAAACTCGGGCACAACGGGATTTTCCCGGAAGGCCGTTTCTTCCCCGATACCTACCGTTTCGTGCGCGGCATGACGGATGTCGAGCTGCTCAAGAAGGCCTATGATCGCCTCGATGAGGTGCTTGCCAAAGAGTGGGCGCAGCGCGCTGCCGATGTGCCCTACACCGAACCCTACCAGGCGCTGATCATGGCTTCGCTGGTAGAAAAGGAAACCGGTGTGCCGCAGGAGCGTGGGCAGATCGCCGGCGTGTTTGTGCGTCGCATGGAGATGGGCATGTTGTTGCAGACCGATCCGACCGTGATCTACGGCCTGGGTGATCGCTACAATGGCAAACTGACGCGAGCCCACCTCAAGGAAGCGACGCCTTACAATACCTATGTGATTTCCGGTCTGCCGCCAACGCCGATTGCGATGGTCGGCCGCGAAGCGATCCACGCGGCACTGAATCCGGTGGCTGGCAACAGCCTGTATTTTGTTGCCCGCGGTGATGGCAGTCATGTGTTCTCCAACGATCTCGACGCCCACAACAACGCCGTGCGCGAGTACCAGCTCAAACGCCGCGCCGACTATCGCTCCAGCCCGGCACCGCAAGCACCGGGCGCCGAGCCTGCGGCGGAGGACGATTCTATTCCGGCCGCTTCGCCCAATCCCGATCCCGAGGCAGTGCCGCAGGTTACCGCTCCGGTCGCCGAGCCTGATGCAGCTGTCGGGCCGGATACTTCCGCACCGCAAAGCGCGCAATAAATCTGATTAAGGACTGCCTGTGACTGGCTTGTTTATAACCCTGGAAGGTCCCGAAGGTGCTGGCAAGAGCACTAACCGCGAATACCTCGCGGAGTGCCTGCGGGCCGCCGGTATCGAGGTTGTGCTGACCCGCGAGCCGGGCGGTACGCCGTTGGCCGAGCGGATTCGCGAGGTGCTGCTGGCGCCAGTCGATGAAGTCATGAACCCTGACACCGAACTGCTACTGGTCTTCGCCGCTCGCGCGCAGCATCTGGCCGAGGTGATTCGCCCGGCGCTGGCCCGCGGTGCGGTGGTGTTGTGTGATCGTTTTACCGATTCGACTTACGCGTATCAGGGCGGCGGTCGCGGTTTGTCGCTGGAGCGTATCGCCGCACTGGAGGCGTTTGTCCAGGGCGATTTACGCCCGGATCTGACCCTGATTTTCGATTTGCCTGTAGAAGTAGGCCTCGCTCGCGCCAGCGCCCGTGGTCGCCTGGACCGTTTCGAACTCGAAGGCCGGGCGTTTTTCGATGCGGTGCGCAATGCGTTTCTTAATCGTGCTGAAGCGGACCCGGCGCGCTATGTAATGGTCGACGCCGCTCAGCCATTGACGCAGGTTCAGCGATCGCTCGATGCCTTGCTTCCGCGCTTGCTGGAGTTGGCCCGTGGCTGAAGCCTACCCCTGGCAGGACGATCTCTGGCGGCAATTTGCCGGGCGCAAGCAGCATGCCCACGCCTATCTGCTGCACGGTCCGGCCGGGATCGGCAAGCGCGCCTTGGCGGAACGCTTGATGGCCAGTCTGTTGTGCCAGCGTCCGACGGCGCAGGATGCGTGTGGCGAGTGCAAATCCTGCCTGCTGCTGAGGGCGGGTAGCCATCCCGACAATTACGTTCTGGAACCGGAAGAAGCCGACAAGGCGATCAAAGTCGATCAGGTTCGCGATCTGGTCGGTTTCGTCGTGCAAACCGCGCAGATGGGCGGGCGCAAAGTGGTGTTGATCGAGCCGGTCGAGTCGATGAACGTCAATGCCGCCAACGCGTTGCTGAAAAGCCTCGAAGAGCCGTCCGGTGACACCGTGTTGTTGCTGGTCAGCCACCAGACCAGTCGATTGCTGCCGACCATCAAGAGCCGCTGTGTGCAGCAGGCGTGTCCGTTGCCCAGCGAAGCCATGAGCCTTGCCTGGCTGGCCAGAGCCCTGCCGGACTGTTCGGACGATGAGCGCGTCGAGCTGCTCACCCTGGCTGCCGGTTCGCCGCTTGCCGCCGTCAATCTGCAGACCCAGGGCGTGCGCGAGCAGCGAGCGCTGGTGGTCGACGGCGTGAAAAAATTACTCAAGCAACAACAATCGCCGACGCAATTGGCCGAAGGCTGGAATGCGATTCCGCTGTTGTTGCTGTTCGACTGGTTCTGCGACTGGTCGAGCCTGATCCTGCGTTATCAACTGACCCAGGATGAAGACGGGCTCGGGTTGGCCGATATGCGCAAAGTGATTCAGTATCTGGCGCAGAAGTCCGGGCAGGACAAGGTTCTAAACATTCAGGACTGGATCCTCGCCCAGCGTCAGAAAGTCATGAGCAAGGCCAATCTCAACCGGGTATTGTTGCTGGAAGCGTTGTTGGTGCAATGGGTGTCCCTGCCCGGCCAGAAGTGACTAGACTTTGAGCATCCGCAGTGGAGGTCAGCATGAATGAAGTCATCAATCAGGGGCCGCGCAATGGCATTTTGTCCCTGACCATCAAGGACAAGTCCGTGCTTTTCGCAGCCTACATGCCGTTTATCAAGAATGGTGGCCTGTTTATCCCGACCAACAAAAGTTACAAGTTGGGCGATGAGGTATTCATGTTGCTGAACCTCATGGACGAGGCGGAAAAGATTCCTGTCGCTGGCAAGGTCACCTGGATTACCCCCAAAGGTGCGCAGGGTAACCGGGCTGCCGGCGTTGGCGTGCAGTTCAACGATGGGGACAATACTGCGCGCAGTCGCATCGAAACCCATCTGGCCGGAGCGCTGAACTCCGACCGTCCCACTCATACGATGTAAGTTGCCGCCTTCCTATGCTTGTAGATTCCCATTGTCACCTCGATCGCCTCGACCTCGCCGCCCATGACGGTTCGCTGGATGCCGCACTTGATGCCGCCCGGGCGCGAGGGGTAGGGCACTTTTTATGTATCGGTGTCAGCGTCGACAATGCGGCCGACGTCAAGGCGTTGGCTGAGCGTTATGAAGATGTCGACTGTTCTGTTGGCGTGCATCCGCTGGATGTCCAACCCGGTACTGCGCCCGCACTCGACTGGCTGCTGCGTGAACTCGATCATCCTCGCGTAGTAGCCATTGGTGAAACCGGCCTCGATTACCACTACGAGCCTGAAGCGGCAGAATTGCAGCAGCAATCGTTTCGCCTGCACCTGCAAGCGGCACAGCAAACCGCCAAGCCGGTGATCATCCACACGCGCGGTGCGCGGGCTGACACCCTTAATCTGTTGCGTGAGGCGGCATTGCCGCAGGCCGGCGTGCTGCATTGCTTCACTGAAGACTGGGACATGGCCAAGGCGGCTCTGGACATGGGCTATTACATTTCTCTGTCCGGAATTGTCACATTCCGCAATGCGGATGCTCTGCGCGATGTGGCGAGCAAGGTGCCTGCCGACCGCTTGCTTGTTGAAACCGATTCCCCATACCTGGCCCCTATCCCACATCGCGGCAAACCCAATCTGCCGCAGTATGTGCGCGAAGTGGCAGAGTTCCTGGCGATGCTGCGGGGCGAGTCTTTCGAGCGATTTGCGGAGCAGACCACTGAGAATTTCAAGCGGCTGTTTCCGTTGGCACATGTGAGAACATCGGCGTAACGTCGGCGAAAAGATCGTAGCCTTCGGCAGCTCCGGGGTGTTATCCCTGAATCGCAGGCAAAAAAAACCCGGGTTCTGGGGGGTGAATCCGGGTTAAGACCATTAGGAGTAAAACAATGGTACGCGGTCCGTTGGCACCAATATCGTCGCGGCACTTGGGGGAGATGCCCCGCCGACATTTGAAGTATTGATCAGTATTGGGCGCAGTCCAGTTTAGCCAGTCGGCTTTTTAAACAATTTTGGAATACCTGCGCTTCGGAACTGTTCTCATCCACCCGCGACGTGGCCAGAAATGATCAAGAAACGCAGATATGGACGGATGATCCGTGCATTTTGGCGCAAGTTAGGCATAATACGCGGCTTCGAATTTTGACCCGATCAGACCTTTTCTTATGCATAAAGAACCTCGTAAGGTCCGTGAGTTTCGCCGCCGCGAGCAGGAAATTCTCGATACCGCGCTCAAGCTGTTCCTCGATCAAGGTGAAGACAGTGTCACCGTCGAGATGATTGCTGATGCCGTCGGTATCGGCAAAGGCACGATCTACAAGCACTTCAAATCCAAGGCCGAGATTTATCTGCGCCTGATGCTCGACTACGAGCGCGATTTGAATGAGCTGTTGCACTCGGCCGACGTCGACAAGGACAAGGAAGCATTGTCCCGGGCCTACTTCGAATTCCGCATGCGCGATCCGCAGCGCTACCGTTTGTTTGATCGCCTCGAAGAAAAGGTGGTCAAGGGCAATCAGGTGCCGGAGATGATCGAGGAACTGCACAAGATCCGCGCCTCTAACTTCGAACGCCTGACCCTTTTGATCAAAGGCCGGATCAGCGAAGGCAAGCTCGAAGACGTCCCGCCATATTTCCATTACTGCGCGTCCTGGGCGTTGGTACATGGCGCGGTCGCGCTGTATCACTCGCCATTCTGGAGCAATGTGCTGGAAGATCAGGAAGGGTTCTTCCAGTTTCTGATGGACATCGGTGTGCGCATGGGCAACAAGCGCAAGCGCGATACCGATACCCCGAGTAGCTGAGCCATTCAGTTTCCTTATTGCGCCATGATTTGCTACATGGCGCAGTACCGCAGGAATATACTCAGGCTTAGGGCTTGCTAAAACTTGATTTGTGAGTCAAGTTTTAACCGTTCGAATTCCTTTCGCCGGAGTGATCCATGATCGTTGACCGTCAAGGCAGGCGTTTTCGCAATCTGCGAATCAGCCTGACTTCAGCCTGCAACTATGCGTGTACCTACTGTGTGCCTAACGGCAAACGGCTGGTCGCTGCGCAGGATGAGCTGTCGGCCGAGGCCATGGCTCGCGGCGTTGCCTACCTGATCGAGGCCGCTGGCATCGAACGGTTGCGCATCACGGGTGGCGAGCCGCTGGTGAGCCCCAAACTCGAAGCGTTCATGACAGCCGTCGGCAAGATGGGCCTGGAAGACATCAGCCTGACCACCAACGGACAATTGCTCGCAAAGAAGTTGCCGTTGCTGGTGGACGCCGGGATTCGTCGTATCAATGTTTCGCTCGACACCCTGGATGCCAATGCCTTTCGCGGCATTGCCCGCGGCGGCGATCTGGCCACGGTACTCGACGGGATGGATCAGGCGAAAGCCGCGGGACTGAAAATCAAGGTCAACATGGTGCCTTTGCGTGGGCAGAACCTGGATCAGGTGATGCCTTTGCTCGATTATTGCCTGGAGCGCGGCTACGAGTTGCGCTTCATCGAGCTGATGCGCATGGGCCATCTCGCCAGTGATTCCAATGCATTCCTGCAGCAGTTTGTCAGCCTGCAGCAGTTGTTGAGCCTGATCGGCGATCATCACGAATACCTGCAAGCCGATGCGCCGGTCGACGCGACGGCGGTGCGCTACGAGATTCCTGGGCAGGGCTACTTCGGCGTGATCGCCAATGAAAGCGTGCCGTTCTGCCGGACGTGCTCGCGGCTACGGCTGTCGTCTACCGGCTGGTTGCATGGCTGCCTGTCGTCGAGCAATCGTCACTATGTCGGCGATCTTCTCGACAAGCCGCGTCACCAGGCCCTGCCGGCGCTGCAGCGTCTTTTGGTCAAAGCCTTGGGCGACAAACAGGAAGTGGCGTTTTCGGGCGGTGCCACCATCATGAAGATCATCGGCGGCTGACAGGGCCTCTTCGCGGGCAACCCTCGCTCCCACAGTTTTGCGCAAACCGAACTGTGGGAGCGAGCCTGCTCGCGAATGCGCTTTACGACGCGCAGATGTTTTCCGAGATGGCGCGGAAGCTGCATCCACTGGCCATTCGCCGGTTTTCCGTCACCGGCCTCTGGAGGGTAGGATGCGTAGCCTGGTTTTGCTGCTGGCCGTTTTGGCGCTTGGCGGCTGCATGAATGTCAGCGACATGGCCGAGGGGACTCGCTATCACATGAGCGATGCCGGCTTGCTCGATCACAGCGACAGCCGTCGCGTGAACAACTTGCGCATTCAGCCGGATTCGTTCGTTTACATCGCCCAAGGCGCTTTCGCGCCACCGGGCAGTCCTTATCCGCGACCTAACGTCATCGCCGAAGTCGCCTTCAATGGTTTCATCGAATATTTCCCGATGGTGCGCCGTGCTCGCGCTCCGGAAGGTCTCGACCAGGCCATGGGCGAAGCCCGTGCCCTCGGTGCGCATTACTTGCTCTATACGCGCTTTGCCAAGTCGGATGACCGGATCGGTAACACGGATGAATGGCTGGATCAGGAATACGTGGACCGGCTGGGCGTCGACACCGGCGTGATTCAAATCATGTTGATCGAGACCAGCACCCAGTATTTGATTGATACTGCACGGATCAAGAGTCGTGGCGGTTTACTGACGTTCCACGATGAGAAGCCTGAAGACCTGATGGGCCCGCCGCTGGAGCAATATGCGCGCAGTCTGCTGGGGATCAGCGACCGATAAATCAAAGGAGTCCGCCATGAGTGATCAGCTAAAAGCCAACGATCTGTTGGGGCAAATCCCCAAAACCAAAGGCTTGCCGCCGGTGCACTTATGGAATCCTGATTTCTGCGGCGACATCGACATGCGCATCGCCCGCGACGGCACCTGGTATTACCTGGGTACGCCAATCGGGCGCAAGCCGATGGTCAAATTGTTCTCCACGATCATCCGCCGCGACGGTGATGATTATTTCCTGATCACGCCCGTCGAGAAGGTCGGCATCAAGGTCGACGACGCGCCGTTTGTGGCGATTGCCGTCGAGGTTGAAGGCGAGGGCGAAAATCAGATTCTGCGGTTCACCACCAATGTGGACGAAACCGCCGATGCCGGCGTCGAACACCCGATCCGCGTGGTGACTGACCCCGTCACACAAGAGCCAGCGCCTTATGTGCATATCCGCACCAATCTCGAAGCCCTCATCCATCGCAACGTGTTTTACCAATTGGTGGAAATCGCGGTGAGCCGTGAGATCGACGGGCAGCGCTGGCTGGGCGTATGGAGCGGCGGGGAATTCTTCCCGATCGGACTCGAGCCTTAACGCATAACCCTGTGGGAGCAAGCCCGCTCCCACATTGGTAAGCGCAACCTGCAAAAAAAATCCAATTGACACCCAATCATATGATGATTAGCGTGGACACCCATCGCGAGCGGCTTTGTGCCGTTCTGTTATCGAGGTGCCCATGTCCAGCAGTTTTCATGCATCGACGGTCGACTGGCTGGGTTGCTGGATTGCAGCAGGCCAGGTAAAGCCCGGTGAAACCATCAAGGTTGAAGCCGCGCTGGGTGAGCAGCTGGGTGTCAGTCGCACGGTCATCCGAGAAGCTATCAAAACCCTGGTTGCCAAAGGCATGCTCGAAGTCGGGCCGAAAGTCGGCACGCGGGTGCTACCGGTTCGACGCTGGAACCTGTTTGATCCGCAAGTTGTTGGCTGGCTGTCTCGCAGCGGTTTGCCTGAAAATTTCGTCGACGATCTGCTCGATCTGCGCCGCACCATCGAGCCCATGGCCGTGCGCTGGGCCTGCGAACGCGCAACGGTCGAGCAAGTGCAAGCGGTGCTGCAGGCGTATAACGCGCTGGAGCGTGCCGTGGAAAGCGGCGCCGATTACAACCGCGCCGACCAGTTTTTCCACGAGTGCATCCTCGCCGCCAGCCACAATCAATTCATCGAACAAATGGTCCCGGCCCTGGGCGCGTTGCTGGCGGTGTCGTTTGAAGTCTCTGCGGCTGATCCGGATGAACTGCGGCGCACGCTGCCGATCCACAAGGACATGGCCGACGCCATTGCTGCGCGGGATGCGGCGCGCGGTGTGTGGGCGTGCATGACGCTGATCGACAATGCGGACCTGGCCATCAAACGTTACTACCCGAAAGTCATGGCCGATAAAAAGGCCGGCTGACAACCTGGAATCCAGAACAACGCAGGAGGTTTCATGGAGTGGACCGCAGTGACCCAGCACCGAGCGCACCTTGGCGAGGGCCCCTTTTGGGACGCGCCGACGCAAGCCCTCTACTGGGTCGATATCGCCGGCAAGCAGGCGTTGCGACTCACCGGCGCCAACGTGCAAATCTGGCAGATGCCGGAGCATGTTTCAGCGTTCATTCCCTGCGACAGCGGCGATGCGCTGGTGACACTGAGCAGTGGCGTCTATCGCCTTGATCTTGATTCGCCGGGCCTGGAACCGCGCCTGACGCTGCTTTGCGTAGCGGATCCGAACCCCGCGAACCGCCCCAACGAAGCCCGCTGCGATGCACTGGGCCGGCTGTGGCTCGGCACCATGCAAAACAACATCGGCGAAAATCGCGAAGACCTGCCGATCGTGCAGCGTTCAGGTGGTCTGTTCCGCATCGATCATGATGGCCGGGTCACGCCTCTGCTGCGTGGCCTGGGCATCCCAAACACGTTGCTCTGGAGCGAAGACGGCACTGCGCTGCATTTCGCCGACAGCATGGACAAGACACTCTACCGGCATTTCATTAACGCCGACGGCAGCCTCGACGCCGCCCAGGTCTGGTTCGGCCCGCACGAGCGTGGCGGGCCCGATGGGTCGGCGATGGATGCTGAGGGTTATATCTGGAATGCACGCTGGGACGGCAGTTGCCTGCTCAGGCTGACCCCGGATGGCGCCGTCGATCGAGTGATCGAACTGCCCGTCAGCCGCCCAACCAGTTGCGTTTTCGGCGGCGATGACTTGAAAACTTTGTACATCACCTGCGCCGCCAGCCCGCTTGATCACCCACTGGACGGCGCGCTGTTGTCCATGCGCGTCGACGTTGCAGGAAAAATCTGTCATCGATTTGCAGGGTGAATCCCAAAATATGGGATGTAAAATTATATATTGAGATTATTTGGCGGTCGGGTTTATAGTCGGCGTCATCAGTTACACGCACTCACACTTAAAAAAACAAAACAGGTGAAGTGATGCAGCGATTTTTCATACAGCTATCCGGCCGGACATCGACAGATGCCCGGTTTTTGTCGTGCCTGAAAGGAATGCTGAGCCATGGCTGAGCGTCTTTCGCTGCCGCCAGTGGCCGAGCCACCGCAGGGCAAGCGCCTGGAAAATAAAGTCGTGCTGATTACCGGTGCCGCTCAAGGTATCGGTGAAGCGATTGTCGCGGCGTGCGTTTATCAACAAGCGAAACTGATCATCAGCGATATCCAGGGCGAGAAGGTCGAGCGCCTTGCGCAGCGCTGGCGTGACAGAGGCTTCAACGTTCATGCGGTCAAGGCTGACGTTTCCAGCCAGCAAGACCTGCACGCCATGGCCGGCCTGGCGCTCGATCGATATGGCCGGATCGACGTGCTGGTCAATTGCGCCGGGGTCAACGTGTTCCGCGATCCGCTGGAAATGACCGAGGAAGACTGGCGCCGCTGTTTTGCCATCGACCTCGACGGCGCCTGGTATGGCTGCAAAGCGGTGCTGCCGCAGATGATCGAGCAGGGTGGTGGCAGTATCATCAACATCGCCTCGACCCATTCTTCGCACATCATCCCGGGCTGCTTTCCGTACCCGGTGGCCAAGCACGGCCTGCTCGGCCTGACCCGTGCGCTCGGCATCGAATATGCGCCGAAGGGCATTCGCGTCAATGCCATCGCGCCGGGCTACATCGAAACTCAACTGAACGTCGATTACTGGAACGGTTTTGCCGATCCGCATGCCGAACGCCAGCGTGCCTTCGACCTGCATCCACCACGGCGCATCGGGCAGCCGATGGAAGTGGCCATGACCGCGGTGTTCCTTGCCAGTGACGAAGCGCCGTTCATCAATGCTTCATGCATCACTGTCGATGGTGGTCGCTCGGTCATGTATCACGACTGAGCGAACAGGATTTCACGGGAGGATTACGCCTGAAATCCAATCATCATACGATATGACTATTCGCTTCATGTTGCAGGGTTGCACTGATTTTCAAACACTATATCCAACAATAAACGCTCAAAAAAAATAACAAGGAGTCAGCTTATGAATCGTCGTCGTGGGATCCGTTCCCTGTGCTGTGCCGCTTTGGCGGTCACTGCGGTCAGCTTGAGCAGCACGCTGCTGGCGGCCGAGGAAGTGAAGATCGGTTTTCTGGTCAAGCAGGCTGAAGAGCCTTGGTTCCAGACTGAATGGGCATTCGCGGAAAAGGCCGGCAAGGACAAGGGCTTTACCGTGATCAAAATCGCCGTGCCGGATGGCGAGAAAACCCTGTCGGCCATCGATAGCCTCGCGGCCAACGGCGCCAAGGGCTTCGTGATCTGCCCGCCGGACGTGTCCCTCGGCCCGGCGATCATGGCGAAGGCCAAACTCAATGGCCTGAAAGTCATCGCTGTCGATGACCGCTTTGTCGACGCCAGCGGCAAGTTCATGGAGGACGTTCCGTACTTGGGCATGGCCGCGTTCGAAGTCGGTCAGAAGCAGGGCGCCGCCATGGCGACTGAAGCGAAAAAACGCGGCTGGGAGTGGAAAGACACCTACGCGGTGATCAACACCTACAACGAACTCGATACCGGTAAAAAACGTACGGACGGCTCGGTCAAGGCTCTGGAAGAAGCCGGGATGCCAAAGGATCACATTCTGTTCTCGGCGCTGAAAACCCTTGATGTGCCGGGCAGTATGGACGCCACCAACTCGGCGCTGGTCAAACTGCCAGGCGCGGCGAAAAACCTGATCATCGGCGGCATGAACGACAACACCGTGCTGGGCGGCGTGCGGGCTACCGAGAGCGCCGGTTTTGCCGCGGCCAATGTGATCGGCATCGGCATCAACGGTACCGACGCGATCGGCGAACTGAAAAAACCCAACAGCGGCTTCTTCGGCTCGATGCTGCCAAGCCCGCACATCGAAGGCTACAAAACTGCCGAGATGATGTACGAGTGGGTCACCACCGGCAAAGAACCGCCGAAATACACGGCCATGGACGACGTGACGCTGATCACCCGCGAGAACTTCAAGCAGGAACTGGAAAAAATCGGCCTGTGGAACTGAGGACCGGTTGATTTCACCGGCAGCCCCCGGCGAGGGGGTTGCCTGATCTGTGTGAAGAGGTGGGTTATGCACGCGCAACTAAAAACACAACAGCACAGCGCCGAAGGCAGCTTGCGCTTCAACGGGATCGGTAAAACCTTCCCCGGCGTCAAAGCGCTGGATGGCATCAGCTTCGTCGCCCATCCGGGACAGGTTCATGCCTTGATGGGCGAGAACGGTGCCGGCAAATCAACGCTGCTGAAAATTCTCGGCGGCGCTTATACGCCGAGTAGCGGCGATCTGCAGATCGGCGAGCAGACCATGGTGTTCAAATCCACGGCCGACAGCATTGGCAGTGGCGTCGCGGTCATCCATCAGGAACTGCACCTGGTACCGGAAATGACCGTGGCGGAAAACCTTTTCCTCGGGCATCTGCCGGCCAGTTTCGGCCTGATCAATCGCGGCGCATTGCGCCAGCAAGCGCTGGCCTGTCTCAAGGGCCTGGCCGATGAAATCGACCCGCAGGAGAAAGTAGGGCGGCTGTCCCTTGGTCAGCGGCAACTGGTGGAAATCGCCAAGGCGTTGTCCCGGGGCGCGCACGTTATTGCCTTCGATGAACCCACCAGCAGCCTCTCGGCGCGGGAGATTGATCGTTTGATGGCGATCATCGGGCGTCTGCGCGATGAGGGCAAAGTGGTGCTCTACGTCTCCCATCGCATGGAAGAAGTGTTCCGCATCTGCAACGCGGTGACGGTGTTCAAGGACGGTCGTTACGTGCGTACGTTCGAGGACATGAGCGAACTGACCCACGATCAACTGGTTACGTGCATGGTCGGTCGCGACATTCAGGACATCTACGATTACCGCCCGCGCAAGCGTGGCGCAGTGGCGCTGAAGGTCGACGGTTTGCTCGGGCCGGGCTTGCGCGAGCCGGTCAGTTTCGAAGCGCACAAAGGTGAAATTCTCGGGCTGTTCGGCCTGGTCGGCGCCGGTCGCACCGAGCTGTTCCGCATGCTCAGCGGTCTGGAGCGCAACAGCGCCGGGCGTCTGGAATTGCGCGGTCGTGAACTCAAATTACGTTCACCGCGCGACGCCATCGCCGCCGGCATTCTGCTGTGTCCCGAGGACCGCAAGAAGGAGGGCATCATGCCGCTCTCCAGCGTCGCCGAGAACATCAACATCAGCGCACGGGGCGCCCATTCGACCTTCGGTTGCCTGCTGCGTGGCCTGTGGGAAAAGGACAACGCCGACAAGCAGATCAAAGCGTTGAAGGTGAAGACGCCGAACGCCGCGCAGAAAATCATGTACCTGTCCGGCGGCAATCAGCAGAAGGCCATTCTCGGCCGCTGGCTGTCGATGCCGATGAAAGTGCTGCTGCTCGACGAGCCTACGCGCGGCATCGACATCGGCGCCAAAGCCGAGATCTACCAGATCATCCACAACCTGGCCGAAAGCGGCATCGCCGTCATTGTGGTGTCGAGTGACTTGATGGAAGTGATGGGTATTTCCGATCGCATTCTGGTGCTCTGCGAGGGTGCGATGCGCGGCGAACTGTCCCGTGACGAGGCTAACGAATCCAACCTGCTGCAACTGGCTTTGCCGCGCCACCGCGCTGACGGCGTGGCGAACTGAGAGGTAACAATAATGACAACCCAAAACAATGCTCTGCCCACTGCGCGCAAACCGCTTGATTTACGGCGCTTCCTCGATGACTGGGTGATGCTGCTGGCGGCGGTCGGGATCTTCGTGCTGTGCACGTTACTGATCGACAACTTTCTTTCACCGTTGAACATGCGCGGACTCGGCCTGGCGATTTCGACCACCGGGATTGCCGCGTGCACCATGTTGTATTGCCTGGCGTCCGGGCACTTCGACTTGTCGGTGGGTTCGGTGATTGCCTGCGCCGGCGTGGTCGCCGCTGTGGTGATGCGTGACACCGACAGCGTGCTGCTGGGTGTCGGCGCGGCGCTGGTGATGGGCCTGATTGTCGGGCTGATCAACGGTATCGTGATCGCCAAGCTGCGGGTTAATGCGCTGATTACCACGCTGGCAACCATGCAAATCGTGCGCGGTCTGGCCTACATTTTTGCCAACGGCAAAGCGGTGGGCGTGTCGCAGGAGTCGTTCTTCGTGTTCGGCAATGGCCAGCTGTTTGGCGTGCCGGTGCCGATCCTGATTACCATCGTGTGCTTTCTGTTTTTCGGCTGGCTGTTGAACTACACCACCTACGGGCGCAACACCATGGCCATCGGTGGCAACCAGGAAGCGGCGCTGCTGGCCGGGGTGAACGTTGACCGGACCAAGATTATCATCTTCGCCGTGCATGGCGTGATCGGTGCGCTGGCAGGGGTGATTCTGGCCTCGCGCATGACTTCGGGTCAGCCGATGATCGGCCAGGGTTTCGAGCTGACGGTGATCTCGGCGTGCGTGCTCGGCGGGGTGTCGTTGAGCGGCGGGATCGGCATGATTCGGCATGTGATTGCCGGGGTGCTGATTCTGGCGATCATCGAGAATGCGATGAATCTGAAGAATATCGATACGTTTTATCAGTATGTGATTCGTGGATCGATATTGCTTCTGGCTGTTGTCATCGACCGCCTCAAGCAACGCTGAGATTGTTGCTGACTGTGCTGAAGCCATCGCGGGCGGCGTTCCGACTTGCCCGCGAAGGCGGCTTAACTGATTCACCACACACCCGCGAACTCCCACTTCCTCCCGTCACCTCCCTGAAATATTTCTTGCCCGCCCCGCATATTTCAGCTTCACTTTGTACATGATTAGACAGGTACGATTCGACAAGAAACAACGGGTGGTCGACGAGCTCATCCGGCGCATTGAAAGCGGCCTCATGGAGGACGGTTTCCTGCTGCCCGGCGAGCATCAGTTGGCTCAAGAATTCAAAGTCAGCCGCGGCACGCTCCGTGAAGCACTGGCCGAGCTGAAGCGGCGCAACTACATCGCGACGCAAAGCGGGGTCGGCTCCATTGTCACTTTTGACGGCGTGGTGCTCGATCAGCGCAGCGGGTGGGCGCAGGCACTCGCTGATAGCGGCGCGCTGATCAACACCGAAGTGCTGCGGCTGGAAGCGGTCAGCCGTCCCGACCTGTTGTCGCGGTTCGGCACCGATCAATTCATTACCCTTGATCGTCGACGTCGATCCAACGACGGCACGCTGGTTTCCCTCGAGCGGTCACTGATGCCCGCCACCGGTGGCCTGGAAAGCCTGCCGCGCGTTGGCCTTATCGACAATTCCCTGACCATCACCCTGGCCGCCTACGGCTACATCGGCGAACGTGGCGATCAATGGATCGGCGCAGAACCCTTGAGCGCCGAAGACGCCGAGCTGCTCGGTCGCCCGGTCGGCACGGTGTTCCTCAAAGCTCTGCGCACGACTTACGACCGACAAAACCGCTTCATGGAACAGGTTGAAAGCCTGCTCGACCCGGTGCATTTTCGCCTTCACCTGCAATTTGGAACACCACAATGACCGCGCTCAATCGTGCCCTGGGCGCTTTTTACGGCCTGGCCCTCGGTGATGCACTGGGCATGCCGACGCAATCGATGAGCCGCGCCGATATCAAGGCGCGTTTCGGCGAGATCAGCGATCTGCAGGACGCCGGCCCCGATCAGCCAATCGCCGCGAACATGCCGGCCGGCTCGGTTACCGACGACACCGAACAGGCGATTCTGGTCGGCCAGTTGTTGATCGATGGCGCGGGCCAGATCGAACCTGCGCTGCTCGCTCAGCGCCTGATCGAGTGGGAAGCGACGATGCAGGCAAAGGGTTCGCAGGATTTGCTCGGGCCATCGACCAAGCGCGCGATCGAGATGATCCTCGCCGGCCATTCGCCGGAAGAGGCAGGGCGCTACGGCACCACTAATGGCGCAGCGATGCGCATTACGCCGGTGGGCATCGCGGCAGATGTCGCCGACTCGCAGCGGTTTATCAGCGCCGTGGTCCAGGCCTGCCAGGTCACGCACAACACCACGCTGGGGATTTCCAGTGCCGCAGCGGTGGCGGCGGTGGTGTCGGCCGGCATCAATGGCATGGATCTGGGCGAAGCGTTGAACCTGGGCCAGCATATCGCTCAACATGCGGAGGGCCATGGTCATTGGGTTGCGGGAGGGCGGATTGCTTCGCGTATCAGTTGGGCGCGGACCATCAGCGTCGACAGTGACAAGGTGTTGCTCGCGGATCTGCTGTACGACGTTGTCGGCACGTCGGTGGCTTCACAGGAATCGGTCGTGGTCTCGTTTGCCCTGGCTCAGCAAGTAGCGGTTGGCGAGATGAACGCCTTCGAAGCGCTGTGCACGGCGGCCAGCCTCGGTGGCGACACCGATACCATCGCCGCGATTCTCGGCGCGATGCTTGGGGCGTGTCTGGGTCTTGAGAGTTGGCCGGTCGAGATGATCGACAAGGTCAAAGCGGTTAACTCGCTGGAGTTGGAGCCGTTGGTGCTGAGGCTTTTGGCCTTACGTTGACTGGGCTGACCGCTTCGCGAGCAAGCCCGCTCCCACAGGGGGTGTGCGCGGACCTGTGGGAGCGGGCTTGCTCCGGGCGGCGTTCCGACGAAGGGCGCACCGCCGACTCACTTTTATAAACCGCAACGGATCGCGCAACCACGGCCAGGATCGCCGGTATGTTCTGTCGACTTCCGCCATTGCCCACAACCACAAAAAAGGCAACAGGAGCATTTTTCATGAGTTCATCAACCACCGGACAATTTGCCGGGCAGCTGGAAACCCGTGGCATCGAGCCGGTGCCGGAAGCCGAATGTAACGGGCATCCGCTGCAGCTGTTCTGGGTCTGGTTCGCCGCCAACATTTCCATCCTCGGCCTGCCACTGGGCGCCACGCTGGTGGCGTTTCGTGGCCTGGCGATCTGGCAAGCGATCATCGTCGCGATCCTCGGCGCCGCCGGGTCGTTCGCGGTGGTGGGCATTATCTCGATTGCCGGCCGGCGCGGCCGCGCGCCGAGCCTGACCTTGTCGCGGGCCATCTTCGGCGTTCGTGGCAATATCGGGCCGACCCTGGTATCGCTGATGTCGCGGCTGGGTTGGGAAACCGTCAACACCACTACTGCTGCGTTCGTGTTGCTGTCGCTGTGCTCGATACTGTTCGGCTCGCCGGTCGAGGCCAAAAGTGCGCCGGTGCTGACGTTGATCTTCATCGCGATCTTCGTGCTGCTGACCTTGTCGGTTTCCGGGCTCGGTCATGCGACGTTGCTGGTGATTCAGAAGTGGGCGACCTATGTGTTCGGCGCCTTGAACATCCTGGTCGGCGGTTTTCTCTGCGCCACCATCGACTGGAGCGCCGTGTTTAACGCCACCCCGGCGCCGCTGAGCGCAATGATCATCGGCGTCGGAACCATGGCGGCCGGCACCGGGATCGGTTGGGCCAATGCCGGTGCCGACATGTCGCGCTATCAGCACCGCAGCGTCAAAGCCGTGCGCCTGGTCGCATCGGCCGCGTTTGGTGCGGGTATTCCGTTGGTGCTGTTGATCACCCTCGGCGGCTTGTTGTCTGTGGGCAATGAAGACCTGGCCTCGGCCACCGACCCGATCATCGCGATCCGCGACATGCTGCCGACCTGGATGGCCGTCCCGTACCTGATCACCGCGTTTGGCGGTTTGCTGCTGTCGAATAACCTCTCGGTGTACTCTGCCGGCCTGACCACGTTGACCCTCGGCCTTAAGGTCAAACGCGTCTACGCGGTGGTGGTCGACATCGTCGCGATCTTCGCCGGTTCGATCTACTTCATGCTGATCGCCGACAGTTTTTACGGTCCTTTCATCACCTTCATTTCCTTGCTGGCGGTGCCAATTACCGCGTGGGTCGGGATCTTTGTTGTCGACCTGATTCACCGTCATTACTACAGCCCGACCGACTTGCTGGACGTCAGCCCGAGCAGCGCCTACTGGTATCGCGGCGGTGTCGAATGGCGTGCATTCGGCGCGTGGGCAGTGGCGATCGTGCTGGGTTTCAGTTTCACCACCATCGGCACTACCGAGCAGAACGTCTGGTTTCGCGGGTTTCTTTCCGATTCCTGGCTGGGCCATAACGGCCTGGGCTGGATCGTGACGTTCCTGGTGGCGGGTGGAATTTATTATGTGTTGGGCGGGGCGAGAGATCGTCGTGCCGCCTCGGTCGAGAATGCTCATGCCTAAGATGTTGCACACCGGCCAGGTCATGATCGACCTGGTCATGGCGGTGGCCAAGCTGCCGCAATCCGGCGGCGATGTGTTAGCGCAGTCGGCCAGTTTCGAGGCGGGCGGCGGCTTTAATGTAATGGCCGCGGCCCGGCGTAATGGCTTGCCGGTGGTCTATCTGGGCCGGCATGGCAGCGGTCGTTTTGGTGACCTCGCGCGCGAAGCCATGAACGCTGAAGGTATCCAGATCGGCATTGCTCATAGCGCCGAGCAGGACACTGGGCTGTGCGTCGCGGTGACTGAGGCGTCGGCCGAGCGCAGTTTCATTTCCTACATCGGCGCCGAAGGCGAGTTGACCGCTGACGACCTGGCCAGTGTGCCGGCGGAGGCGGGCGACTATGTCTACGTCAGCGGCTACAGCCTTTTGCATGCTGGCAAGGCTAACGCACTGGTGGACTGGGTGTTGGCGTTGCCGACGGGAATCAACGTGGTGTTTGACCCAGGCCCGCTGGTGGATTCGCCGGAAGCGCCGTTGATGCAGAAGTTGCTTGGGCGCATTGATGTGTGGACCAGCAACAGCGTCGAGGCGTTGCGGTTTACCGGCGCTTCGCAGATTGCCGGGGCGCTGGAGCGGTTGATTGAGCATTTGCCGGACGATGTTCTGCTCGTCGTTCGCGATGGAGCAAACGGATGTTGGGTCAGTCATCAGGGAGCGCACACGCATGTGCCGGGCTTTAAGGTGGCAGCAGTGGACAGCAACGGCGCGGGCGATGCGCATGCGGGGGTGTTTGTCGCAGGTTTGGCGCACGGATTGCCGGTGCTTGAGGCAGCACGGCGAGCGAATGCCGCTGCTGCGTTGGCGGTGACCCGATGGGGGCCGGCGACTTCGCCCGTGGCTGCTGAAGTTGACGTGTTGGTCGAACAAGCGTCCGGCGCTTGATGGATTGCCATCGCTGGCAAGCCTGCTCCTACAGTCGATCGAGGTGAAATTGAAGTACTCGATCATCTGTGAGAGCGGGCTTGCTCGCGAAGAGGCCAGAAGATTCAACGAGAATAAGTGGCCACTCAAGCGGTCGCAGCCACGGGCGGCTGCGACCCGTCAGGTGCTATTTATTAGCGTCCAGCTTGCGCGCTGCTTCAACGCCAGCGGCACTGAGCTTGATCGGCATATTCAGCGAATGCTCGCCTGCCTCGTTGCAGGTCACGTGGCCATGTTGAATCAAGCCTTGGTCTTGAAGCTGGGCGAGGGTACTCGCCACGACTTTCTCACCCCGGTAATTGTCCAGAACCTCCTTGCCCAGGCCGCTCGGGTGAGCGTGCAGCAAGCGGGTTAGAACTTCTTTTTGCAGGTCGTTATCAACGTTCATGGTTACCTCTCATGGCTGTGGATAGGTCGTGCGTGTACTCGCGTGGGCGATTATTGGCTGGCACCGCCACCTTCTGAACCCGAACCACCAGTGGTGGTCTTCGAGCCGATGCCGGGGCCGGCATTGTCGGGAGTCGCGTCCGGCGTGTTTAAACCGCCCTGACGTCCAGGGTCACTGCCTTGCGTGCGCGGGTCGGTGCCGGTGGACGGCGGCAGGCCGCTGTCGACGCCGGTGCCGTTGGTGTTCATGCCGGGAGTGCTTTGAGTAGCGGAAGAGCCGGTGCCGCCAGTCGGGTTGGTCGGGCCGGTGCCGGAAGCAGTGTTGGCAGCGAATGCGGCAGAGGACAGAAGGGTAGCGAACGTAAGAGCGGTCAGCCTGGACAAGATCATGGTCGTCTCCATTTATTAAAAGTCCTTACCTGACGTTGGTCGGCTCTGATCGGAATTGGTGCCTCAAGAGCGACGAACGGTTCATGCCTGATGGAGCGATCTGGCGCTCACAACCCGGCGCCAGATCAGGCGTGCCACGGTGATCAGCCAGTTCAACAGGGCTACTGCCAGAACTGTGAGCATAAGTGTCGTCATGCCGTGTTCGACGATGATCTTCCCGGCCAGCAACGGGAAGCCGAACACGCCGATGAAGTACGACAGGCTGAACAGCAACAACGATTGCGACGTAACACCATGTGGCGCTTCGTTCGCCGCCAGGCCATTGATCACCGAGTACGTCAGCCCGTAACCGACCCCGAGCATCATCGCTGCCAGTACGTAGGTGAATCCGCTGTCGACTACGAAACCGAACAGCACGATCGAGCCCATCATCAACCCCGACAGCAGGCAGGACGCGCTTAGCGGATCGCGCTTGACCACGTATCCGGCGATCAACATTCGACTGCTGATCGCCGCGCCCATGAAGCCGAAAAAGAACAAGGAGTAGTCCAGCGAGCGAGACGCTGCGTAACTGGTTTGAAAGCTCGACAGGCCCCCAAATACGCACCCGCCGAGGCCGACCATGATGATCGGAAACAGCGCTTTGGACGACAGCACCCGAGCGGTGGCGCCCCAGGAAATGCGCGCAACAGCGGGCGCCGGCGAGGGCGCTTTTTTCAACTGAGCATCGAGCCGCCAGAACAGCAACACGCCGATCAGACTGGCCAACGCCGCAAGGTAAAACGCTGCAGTTATCGGATAGCCCAGCGCAGCCGCCGCGCGGCCCAACAACGGACCGCTGCCGATCCCGGTCATCATGCTGCCCGACAGCAGCGCGAAGTACTTTGCGCGTTGGGCGGGCGTTACCAGGCTCGCGACGATAATCGGGCCCAAGGTGTAAAACACGCCCCAGCCCAGTCCCAGCAACAGTCCGAAAAACAGCAACAGATTGCCGAATCCAGGCGTCATCGCGAAGCCCAGACTGGCTGCCACCAACAGCATGCCAAATAGCGCAATCGAACGCGCCGCGCCGAGCAGATCCGACAGGTGACCGGAGACAATCACCGCCGCAAACGTACTGAGCATCGCCGCCGAAATCACACTGCCGGCATCGTGTTCGTTGCCGCCCCGTGAACCGATCAACAGAGACAACAAAAACGTCGAGCCGTAGGACAACGACAGCAAATAACTGGCGAGACAAAACAGGCTGAACAGCCTGCTTGAGACGTGGGACGTAGCGGTAGACATGAGGCAGTTCCTTGACCCGGTAACGGTGCTATTCCTCTGTCTATCACGCGCATCGACATTGTTAGTTGCGAGGTTATCGATGCCAGGGTAAGCGCGGGGCGGAGTAATGCGCTCAGGGGAGGCCGATTTCTTCTTTGAACAGCTCCAAGAAACCCTTCAAACGCTCATGTCGGATGCGCGCGAGGCGCTGGCCGGTGGTCGTCTGGAAACCGTCCGCCAGGTGCAGCAACTTGGTCTGGAAGTGATCGAGGCAAAAACGTTTGTCATCGTAATCACGCGCTTTTGCTTCTGGGTCCTGCGGGTCGTACAACGCGCTGCCCATGCGTCCGGCGATGTAAAAGGTGCGGGCCACGCCGAGCATGCCGAGGGAGTCGAGGCGGTCGGCGTCCTGCATGATCTTCGCTTCCAGGGTGAGGGGGGCGATGTCGGCGGAAAAGCTGTGTGCGTGAATGGCGTGGGCGACAGCGCTGATTTTTTCGCCAGACCAATCCAGGTCGGCCAACACGGCCGACGCCTTCTCGGCGGCCAGGCGTGAAGCCTGTGAACGCAACGGCGAATTCTTTTCCACCGCGACGCAATCATGCAAAAGCACCGCCGCCAGCAAGATTTCAAGATCCCCACCTTCTTCAGCATGAAGCCTGCGCACGTTGTGCCACACCCGTTGCAGGTGAGACAGATCGTGGGCGCCGTCCTCCGAGGGTTCCAGCGCGTGAGGTAGCAGTTCTCCTGCCAGCATCTGCAACGGTGCAAAGGCATCAATGTTCATAGACTTCCTGTTCAGTGAAAATTTGTTGTGAGCGACACTACCCTGTAGCAGCTGGCGAAGCCTGCGTCCGGCTGCGCAGCAGTCGTGAAATCAGGTGCTGTGGTGTTACAGGTAAACCGTGTCTGCAGGTTTTGACGACTGCTGCGCAGCCGAACGCAGGCTTCGCCAGCTGCAGATACTCCACCAGCTGCTACACATGCTCCTTGGGACCGGCTGTGAATTTCCAGTGTGACGAGTGGCGCGTGCCGACTTAGTATGGCGTTTTCAACTTATCGAACAAGGCACGTCCATGACCATCGAAATCCGCCCGGCGACTCCCAGCGATGCGCCGCAGATCCTCGGGTTCATTACCGAACTGGCCGACTACGAACGTGCCCGTCACGAAGTCATCGCCAGCGTCGCCGACATCGAGCGCAGCCTCTTCAGCGAAGGCGCCACCGCCCACGGTCTGATCTGCCTGCGCGACGGCCAGCCCATCGGCTTCGCCGTATTCTTCTTCAGTTATTCCACCTGGCTCGGCAGCAATTGCCTGTACCTCGAAGACCTTTACATCACCCCCGAACAACGCGGAGGCGGTGCAGGCAAGACCCTGTTGCGCCACTTGGCAAAAATCGCCTGCGCCAACGACTGCGGCCGTTTCGAATGGAGCGTGCTGGACTGGAACAAACCGGCGATCGACTTCTACGAATCCATCGGCGCACGCCCGCAGGAAGAGTGGGTGCGGTATCGGATGGATGGCAAGGTTTTGCGCGAGTTCGCCCAGGGCCAATGATGAATTATGGCAAGCAAATGTTTATTTGATTGTCGGCAAGGCGCTGGCTCGGCACTATAGGCGCGCACTTTTCGCGCGCTCATGGATGACACCTGCAATGCCTCTGGCAAAAATTCTCCTTGCCCGTGGAGCCTTCGCCCCGTTACCGATTGATCGGCGATGAGCGGATTACGGGCGACAATGCGTCTCTACGGGCTGGTAAAAAACCTAGGCTCGAGCGACAACCCGCACCGCCAGGCGGTAGACATTCTCTGCATCACAACCGCATGGGCGGCAAAGCCATTCGCGCTTTTGTTTCGCGGCTGGACGCCGAGTTGATGGCGCGCGGCGCCGGGTTTGAGGCCTACCGCGTGATACCCCTGCGCACCTTCGATCCGAATCCGTTTCTGGCAGCGCATCAAGACTGGCTGGCGTTGCACGTGTGCTGCGGCTTTGTCGCCCCGGCCGGTCAATCGTTAATGCACAAAGGTGCGCTGTCGCCCATGGGCTGGTACGTCTACTCCCAGATCGGTCATTGGTCGTCTGAGCATCATCTGGATCTCGGCCTGCAGATGGCCGACCTGTTGCAAACCGCCTACGAGCGTCATCAGTTGATCAGCTACAACACTTGGCTCAACCAACTCGACGATGTCCCGCCCGCGGAATTGGCCTGGCATGCCGACCAAGCCTGGGGACAACTGCAATCCACCCCGCAAGGAAACAGTCGCGAGCATCGCCATGCGCTGTTCGACCCCGTCGACAACCGCTGGCGCTTATGCGCGACCGACATCGACATCTGCCTGCCCCACCCGGAACCTCTGCAGCAAGGAGCTTTAAATTGAGTGGAAAACCCGCCGCCCGCGTCACTGACCCGACAGCATGCCCATTGCCAGGCCATGGCACTAACCCGATTGTCTCTGGCTCGCCCGACGTCTTCTTCGACGGCCTCGCCGCCGCCCGCATGACCGATACATCGGCCTGCGGCAGCCCTATCACGGGCGCCGTCTCCGGCACCGTATTTATCAACGGCCTGAATGCCGCGATGCTTGATAGCACCGGAGGGCACGGCAATGTCGTGGTCGGTGGGTCGGGGACGGTTATTATTGGGCAGAGTGGTGGAGGGGCAACGTTTAGTGGGCTGTTGCCGATGCCGGTGCATTTTACCGACAGATTGCAAGTGACGAATGAGGCGACTGGAGACCCTGTACCTTATCACGCCTACACCATTATACGAGGTGATGGCAGTGAGGAACACGGTGTAACCGATGCGTTTGGATTTACGCATACGGTCAGTTCGCACCTGGCTGAAACCATCAAATTGTTTGTGGAGTGATGGAAATGACCGAAGTCAGTGCGCCGACTGAAACTCCTCATACCAAGAGAGAAGCGAGGACCCACACACTCACGTGCAAGACGGATCAGTCTAATAAACAAGTGGCAATTGCTCTTCGAGATTTTGTAGTCTTTTTTATTGGTGGTGCGGGGGATCAGCAAAGCTATTACTTTAGTGGTCCTAATAATAACGTCGATGATATTCGTCAGATTTTCATGGATGATGCGAGAGCTTTGAAGTTTCCAGTGGGTAAGTTTGAGTCGTGGCCCCTTAGCTATAATGACTTTGTCAGCGAAAAAGACTTGAACGAAAAGTGCTAAGGAAGATACCAGGCTGTTCAACAGCGGTATACATTATCGGACATAGCCTTGGGGCTTGGAATGGCGCTCATCTCTCGGCTGTTTTAACGGATAAAGGTTATACCGTACGGATGCTGTTGACCATTGATCCCGTTGGCGAAGGCGCGATCGTTTGGGGGATTTCAAATATATACAGATTGCAACCTAAGCCGAAGGCACAGTACTGGGTAAATATCCGCGCCGCGCCACTAAAACCCAATGCATCGGATGGTGTTGCGGAATTTGGTGAGCAGTGGGAAATCACCACGGGGCCCAATGTAATGGGGCGAGTAGATGTGAATCATGCGGATGCTAATATCATGTATCTTCGACCTTTAAATAATGGAAAAACAGCTCGCCAGATTTTGAATGAATCTATATTGAATTTGTTTAGGGGTAATGCTTGATGTTGCGATTTTCTTTATTTGGGTTAATCGTGCTGTGTGCTTCCTGTTCTTTGAATCATGGCAAACCAATTGCAACATTGACGTATTCTGATATTGCGGAGTTGGAGGGTACAGGCATATATCAAGTTCGTTTTACTTCGGATGTAGAAATTCTGGAGTTATTCAAGTCGCACATCGGGCAGGGGTTGATCTGCTCTGTAGGAAAAGATCTCGACTTTTCGGTAGCCCACCAAATAAAGCGCTCTGGGTATGGTTTCGTCGAGCGCATTGAAGATGCTTCTGAAAAAAAATATCAGGCTCGTGTCATTTTCAGGGAATCAACTGGAGAAAAAGGTGCGGAGATTTTTCCTGAAGGCGAGGCGCTGAAGCATTGGATCGCTAGTGATAAGTATATTTCCTGCGTGTTTCGGTCTCACTCCACTACCTACAAGACCTATTTTTCGAACGTTATGCGTGTTCCCACTGGCGATTTAGTGCGCGCAATCGAAAAATAACCACGCGTTCACACTCCGGGTTCGGATATCGGTTTTGTGCAGTGCCCGTTCCCATAGGGGCCTGGTTCAGGGCTGGAGCAAACGCCCGCTCCGGGCGGCGTACACCATCATCAGAGGTCATGGACCTGAGCCCGGTTAGCGGATCAAGACAGTAATAGCTATGGGGTAGGAGCCCGCCCGAATGGAGGACTGCGCGTCATCTTCATTAAAGACTTGCAACCCGGATAAGCACTAGGTAGCCATGTATTGAATTTATCCCATATTATGAGACGACAAATTACATATTGAGATTTTGTACCTCCCAGGTTTATAGTCCAGCTCACTCACTGTCCAAAAAACAAAACAGGTGAACGATGCTGGCGCAATTGATCGCGCTCGATTGGGGGACGACCTCATTACGTGCTTACAAACTCGCCGAGGGTGGCCAGGTGCTCGAACAGCGTTCGCTGTCCTCGGGGATCATGCAGCTGCCGAAGACGGCGCGAGTCATCAACGGTCAGCTGTGCGCTGACGGTTTTGAACTGGCGTTCGATGAAGCGTGCGGTGACTGGCTCGACGCGCAGCCGGAGCTGCCGGTGATTGCCTGCGGCATGGTCGGCAGCGCTCAAGGCTGGCGCGAAGCCGCCTACTGCGACACGCCGGCGAACGTCGCCAATCTCGGAAACTCCCTACAAACAGTTCGCAGTCTGCGCGGTGTCGATGTGCACATCGTGCCGGGTGTGATTCAGCGTTCGACGCTGCCGAATGTGATGCGCGGCGAAGAGACTCAGGTGCTCGGAGTTCTGCAGAATTTGCCGGCCGAGGCGGGCGCCGATCTGTTGATCGGCCTGCCAGGCAGTCATTCGAAATGGGTCGAAGTGATTGATGGCCGCATCGTGCATTTCGATACCTTCATGACCGGCGAAATCTTCGCCGTCCTCAGCGAACACAGCATCCTCGGTCGCACTCAGCAGCGTGGTGCTTCTTTCGACGGCGACGTATTCGATCGCGGTGTGCAAACAGCCTTGTCGGCGGACGGTGAGATCGGTCCGCTATCGACGGTGTTCAGCGCTCGCAGCCTTGGTTTGACCGGTGAACTCAGTGCTGGTGCGCAACCGGATTACCTGTCCGGCGTGCTGATCGGTCATGAGCTGGCGGCGTTGGCCAACGTTCAGCGTCGGCGCCGTAATACCGCGCACTTGCCTTCGATCATTCTGATCGGCAACGCCCAATTGTGCAGTCGTTACAGCCGGGCGCTCGACGCCTGCGGTTTCGCTCGCGTGACGCTGGCCGAGCAAGCCACCGAACGCGGGTTGTGGCAGTTGGCGCTGGCCGCCGGACTGGTCGCAGCACATCCATCCCGTTAAACCTGAATGGAGGTCTGACATGCTTAAACAAGCACTGGCGCAAAACGGTCTGATCGCGATCCTGCGCGGCCTGCGGCCACAAGAAGCCGCGGCTATCGGAGAAGTCCTGTATGCCGCCGGATTTCGCGTCATCGAGGTGCCGCTCAATTCCCCTGAGCCGTACGAAAGTATCCGCATCCTGCGCAGTACGTTGCCTGCCGATTGCCTGATCGGCGCGGGCACGGTCCTGACCCCGGAACACGTCGAGCAAGTGAAAGCAGCGGGGGGCCAGGTGATCGTCATGCCCCACAGCGATGCCAAGGTTTTACGCGCAGCGAAAGCGGCAGGGCTCTACCTGTCGCCAGGTGTCGCGACGCCGACCGAAGCCTTCGCCGCGTTGGCCGAAGGCGCGGACATCCTGAAGCTGTTTCCTGCCGAGCAGATGAGCCCGGCCGTCGTCAAAGCCTGGCTCGCGGTACTGCCGGCCGGAACGATTCTGGCGCCGGTCGGCGGCATCACCCCGGACAACATGCAGGTGTTCATCGACGCGGGCGTCAAAGGCTTTGGCCTTGGATCCGGCCTGTTCAAACCCGGCATGACGCCTGAGCAAGTGGCGACCAATGCCGAAGCCTACGTGGCGGCCTGGAAAGCGCTTCGTTAAGAATCTTCAAGCGCTGCTAGCGCTGTATCTAACAAGAACTGCATTTATAAGAGGCACGAGATGAAAATCACCAAACTGACCACCTTCATCGTTCCACCGCGCTGGTGCTTCCTCAAGGTCGAAACCGACGAGGGCGTGACCGGTTGGGGCGAGCCCGTGGTTGAAGGCCGCGCGCACACTGTCGCCGCAGCCGTTGAGGAATTGTCCGACTACCTGATCGGCAAAGACCCACGCAACATCGAAGACATCTGGACCGTGCTTTACCGCGGCGGCTTCTACCGAGGCGGCGCGATTCACATGAGCGCGCTGGCCGGTATCGACCAAGCGTTGTGGGACATCAAGGGCAAGGCCTTGGGTGTGTCGGTCAGTGATCTGCTAGGTGGCCAGGTGCGTGACAAGATTCGCGTGTATTCGTGGATCGGCGGCGACCGCCCGGCGGACACCGCACGCGCCGCGAAAGAGGCCGTCGAACGCGGTTTCACCGCGGTAAAGATGAACGGCACCGAAGAGCTGCAGTTCCTTGATTCTTTCGAAAAAGTCGACCTTGCACTGGCCAACGTTGCTGCCGTTCGTGATGCGGTCGGGCCGAATGTCGGTATCGGTGTGGACTTCCATGGTCGCGTGCACAAGCCGATGGCCAAGGTGCTGATGAAGGAACTCGACCCGTACAAACTGATGTTTATCGAAGAACCGGTGCTCAGCGAAAACTACGAAGCGTTGAAAGAACTTGCACCGTTGACCAGCACACCGATTGCCCTCGGCGAACGCTTGTTCTCGCGCTGGGATTTCAAGCGCGTGCTCAGCGAAGGTTACGTCGACATCATTCAGCCGGATGCCTCCCACGCTGGCGGTATTACCGAGACGCGCAAGATTGCCAACATGGCCGAAGCCTACGACGTGGCGCTGGCGCTGCACTGCCCGCTGGGCCCGATTGCGTTGGCTGCGTGCCTGCAACTGGATGCGGTTTGCTACAACGCGTTTATTCAGGAACAGAGCCTGGGCATTCACTACAACGAGAGCAACGACCTGCTGGATTACGTCAAGGATCCGCGGGTGTTCGATTACGACAAAGGCTTCGTGAAGATTCCGAACGGCCCAGGGCTGGGAATCGAGATCAACGAGGAATATGTGATCGAACGCGCGGCCGTCGGCCACCGCTGGCGCAACCCGATCTGGCGTCATGCCGATGGCAGTTTTGCCGAGTGGTGAGTCCTTTCTGACTCCACACAAACCCCTGTGGGAGCCAGCCTGCTGGCGATTTCGTCGACACATCCAGCGCTTACGGTGACTGACACACCGCCATCGCCAGCAGGCTGGCTCCCACAGTTTGATCTTCATGGACAAGGAGATCGGCAGCATTCCATTTTTAATCCGACCTCAATAAACATAAAAAGAGGCACACCCCATGCAACCGCAAACCCTCACCGGGCAGGCGTCGTTGGTGGCGCCCAGCCGCAAGCGATTTTTCATCATGGTGCTGTTGTTCATCACCGTGGTCATCAACTACCTGGACCGCAGCAACCTGTCGATTGCCGCCCCGGCGCTGACCAGCGAGCTGGGAATCGACCCGATCCACGTCGGGCTGATCTTCTCCGCGTTCGGCTGGACCTACGCCGCCATGCAGATCCCCGGCGGCTGGCTGGTGGACCGCGTGCCGCCACGCATTCTCTACAGCGTCGCGCTGCTGCTGTGGTCGATCGCCACGGTGATGCTCGGCTTCGCCGCCAGTTTCATCGCGTTGTTCGTGTTGCGCATGGCCGTTGGTGCGCTCGAAGCGCCGGCGTATCCGATCAACAGCCGCGTGGTCACCACCTGGTTTCCGGAGCGCGAACGCGCCACGGCAATCGGTTTTTACACCTCGGGGCAATTTGTTGGTCTGGCATTTCTCACGCCGGTGCTGGCCTGGCTGCAGCATCAATATGGCTGGCACATGGTATTTGTGAGTACCGGTGCGGTGGGCATTTTGTGGGCGGTGATCTGGTACGCGGTGTATCGCGAGCCACGGGATTTCAAGGGTGTCAATGACGCCGAAATCGAGCTGATCCGCGAAGGCGGCGGGCTGGTCGATATCCAGGCCGACACCGCGAAGGCAAAAGCGAAATTCAGCTGGATCGACCTCGGAATCGTCCTCAGCAAACGCAAACTCTGGGGCATCTACCTCGGCCAGTTCTGCCTCAATTCGACCTTATGGTTTTTCCTGACGTGGTTCCCGACCTACCTGGTGAAATACCGCGGCATGGATTTCATCAAGTCCGGCCTGCTGGCGTCGCTGCCGTTTCTCGCGGCCTTCGTCGGTGTGCTCTGCTCGGGTTTCTTTTCCGACTTTTTGATCCGGCGCGGCTACACCGTGGGTTTCGCGCGCAAACTGCCGATCATCGGCGGCCTGCTGATTTCGACCTCGATCATCGGCGCCAACTTTGTTGACTCGACGCCGCTGGTGATTGCATTCCTGGCGTTGGCATTTTTCGGCAACGGCCTGGCTTCGATCACCTGGTCGCTGGTGTCCACCTTGGCACCGGCGCGGTTGCTGGGGCTGACCGGGGGCGTGTTCAACTTCATCGGTAATTTGTCAGCGATCACCACGCCAATCGTCATCGGTTTTCTCGCCACCGGAGATTCGTTCGCGCCGGCGATCACTTACATCTCGGTTCTCGCATTGATCGGTGCACTTTCCTACGTGTTGCTGGTGGGCAAGGTCGAGCGGATCAAGTTGTAGTCGCAGCCGTCGGGCGACCATAATGCCGCCCGTTCACTCGCTCAACGGTAAAGGCTGGATATGCAGGAAGACGCCCCAAAAATCGCCAAGGACGCCGCTCCGACTGGCACCCAGACATTGCTTCGCGGTCTCGGTGTGGTTCAGGCCGTGGCCAGTGGCGCCCGCGATCTCAAGGAAATCGCCCGGCTGATCGGCACCACGCGCAGCACTACCCATCGTCTGGCCAGTTGCCTGGTGGACGAACGCTATTTACGCGTGGTGCCGCAGGTCGGCTATCTGCTGGGGCCGAAGCTGATCGAGTTGGGTTTTCAGGCGCGTGAAGAATTGCCGCTGGTTACCCTCGCTGCTCCGTATCTGGATGAGCTGTCGGCGTTGACCGGCGACACCATTCACTTGGCGATTCGTGAAGGCGACGAGGTGCTTTACCTGCACAAGAATCCGGGACGCAATGGCCCGGAAATGCGCTCGCGGGTGGGCCATCGCATGCCGCTGGCGCGCACCGGGATCGGCAAAGCGTTAATGCTGGATGACACCCGGCAAGAGTGGCAGCGACTGTACGAAGTCAGCCTGCCGGCAGGTGGGAAAAATCAGTTCTGGCCGCTGCACCCGGAACAATCCTGGGAGCAGTTCCAGCAGCGCATGGTCGAGTATGTCGCGGGTGGTTACGCCTTTGACCTGGAAGACAACGAGCCGTCGATCCGCTGCGTAGCGGCACCGATTCGCGATGCCAGCAAACGCATCGTCGCCGGCATCAGCATCGCCAGCACCGTACCGTACATGCCGCTGGAAAAAATGGCCGAGCTGATTCCCCTGATCAAAGGGGTCACAGCCCGGCTCTCGGCGGAGCTGGGGCTGAAGATAGCT
This sequence comes from Pseudomonas sp. TMB3-21, assembly GCF_054898145.1. NCBI lineage: Bacteria > Pseudomonadati > Pseudomonadota > Gammaproteobacteria > Pseudomonadales > Pseudomonadaceae > Pseudomonas > Pseudomonas sp. TMB3-21. Next base: position 3,167,878 of record NZ_CM142718.1, read on the forward strand.
TGAAGGATCAGGCTTTCAGGGTCGCCATGTCGATCACGAAGCGGTACTTCACGTCACCGGCAATCATGCGGGTGTAGGCTTCGTTGATCTGACGAATGTCGAGCATTTCGATGTCGCAGGTGATGTCGTGCTCGGCGCAGAAATCCAGCACTTCCTGGGTTTCCGCGATTCCGCCGATCAGCGAGCCGGCCAATACGCGACGGCTCATCACCAGCTTGCCGGCATGCACCGGTGGCTCAACCGGTTCAATCAGGCCGACCAGGATGTGCACGCCGTCGAAACGCAGCGTATCCAGGTAGGGATTGAGGTCGTGTTGCACCGGAATGGTGTCGAGCAGGAAATCGAAATGTCCGGCGGCGGCTTTCATCTGTTCAGCATCGGTGGACACGATCACGTGGTCCGCACCCTGGCGACGGCCTTCCTCAGCCTTGCTTGCCGAGCGAGTGAACAACGTCACTTCCGCGCCCATGGCTTTGGCGAACTTGATGCCCATGTGGCCGAGGCCGCCCATGCCGAGGATGCCGACCTTGTCACCAGCCTTGACGCCGTAATGCTTGAGCGGCGAATAGGTGGTGATACCGGCGCAGAGAATCGGCGCCGCGCTGGCCAGGTCAAGCTTCTCCGGGATGCGTACGACAAAATGCTCGCTGACCACGATGCTGTCGGAATACCCGCCCATGGTGTTGCTGCCGTCCACGCGGTCCGGGGTGGCGTAGGTCATGGTCGGACCTTCGAGGCAGTATTGCTCGAGGTTTGACTGGCAGGCTTCGCAGCTGCGGCACGAGTCGACCATGCAGCCCACACCGACCAGGTCGCCGATCTTGTGTTGGGTGACGTTCGCACCGACTGCGGTAACTTTGCCTACGATCTCGTGACCCGGCATCAGCGGATAAACAGCAATGCCCCACTCGTTGCGGGCCTGGTGGATGTCGGAATGGCAAACGCCACAGTAAAGAATGTCGATCGCCACGTCGTCGGCGCGCGGGCTGCGACGTTCGAATTTCATCGGGGCGAGGGGAGTGGTGGCTGACTGGGCGGCGTAGCCGATGGCGGTGTACATAGTGAACCTCGCAAATGCAGTGACAAGTGAGGCTGTGAAGTCTGGGCGCCCAGCCCCGGTGTCGGCCATGACGATTCCTACGGCAGTCATGCCTAATCCTCCGGGATGTGCCTTCGATTGGTCGCATTGAGCGTCAGACCTGCGATGATGCTTTCATGCCTTTTTCCTTGATTTTTTCCGTGCAGGGTTTTCCATGTTGTTGACCCGTCATCTCGACGCCAACGCCACGTTGGTGTCATTGGTCCAGCCGCTGACCACGCGCGACGGCTTCGCACCGACCGCGTTGCCAGGCGTGCAGGTACTGCGTGCCAGTTGCGATGTTGCGCGGGGGCCGCAGATCTACGAGCCAAGCCTGGTGATCATCGCCCAAGGCAGCAAGCTGGCGTATCTGGGCCCGCGGACGCTGGAATACGGTGCCGGGCATTATCTGATTCAGGCGCTGCCGGTGCCTTTCGAGTGCGAAACGTTTGCCGCGCCAGATGGCCCTATGTTGGGCGTTTCCATCGCGATCGATCGCGTGCTGCTCGGTGAGCTGGTATTGGCCATGGGCCTGGCGCCGGGTAGAAATATCCAGGCGCAAACCCCCGAGTCGATGACCTCGGCCGTGCTCGATGATGCGATGCGCGGTTGCGTCGAGAGGCTCTTGCGCTGTCTGCACGATCCACTGGAATGCCAGATCATGGGGCAGGCTCGTTTGCGCGAATTGCTGTTCGTGGCGTTACGCGGGCCGCAAGCCGATGTGTTACGGGCGCTGGTGGAGCAGCAAGGGCAGTTCGCGCGAATCGCTGCGTCACTGAATCATCTGCACGCGCATTACACCGAACCGTTGAACGTCGAAACCCTGGCCAGTTGCGCCAACATGAGTGCCTCGACCTTTCATGAGCATTTCAAGCGCAGTACGTTGTTGTCACCGGTGCAGTATTTGAAACGATTGCGCTTGCTCAAGGCGCAGACCTTGCTTGTCGCGGAGGGGCTGGGTGTGGCGCAGGTTGCTCATCGGGTCGGGTATCAAAGTACGTCGCAGTTCAGCCGCGAGTACAAGCGTTACTTCGAGCGCAGCCCGGGGGATGAGCGCGCTGCCTGATTCACGGTAATTACTTGTAGGAGCCGGCTTGCTGGCGATTGCGTTAGGTCAGTCGACATCTGATTATCTGGGCGGACGCTATCGCCAGCAAGCCGGCTCCTACAAAGAGTGTGTCGTCTGAATCCCGGGCAACAAAAAGGCCCCCATTCAGGGAGCCTTGATGTTCAGGCGTTCAAGTTACATGTTCGGGTAAGTCGGGCCGCCAGCACCTTCCGGTGCCACCCAGGTGATGTTCTGTGCAGGGTCCTTGATGTCGCAGGTCTTGCAGTGAACGCAGTTCTGGGCGTTGATCTGGAAGCGCTTCTCGCCGTCCTCCTTGGTGATCACTTCGTACACGCCGGCCGGGCAATAGCGCTGCGCAGGCTCATCGTAGAGTGGCAGGTTTTTGCCGATCGGGATGCTCGGGTCCGTCAGCTTCAGGTGGCAGGGTTGTTCTTCTTCATGGTTGGTACCGGAGATGAACACCGAGCTGAGTTTGTCGAAGCTGATCTTGCCATCCGGTTTCGGGTAGTCGATCTTCTTGCAGTCCGCCGCGAGTTTCAGGCACGCATAATCCGGCTTGTTGTCGTGCAAGGTGAACGGCAGCTTGCCGCCGAAGATGTTCTGGTCGAGCCAGTTGAAGCCGCCGCCGACGATGGCGCCGTATTTGTGGATCGCCGGACCGAAGTTGCGGCTGGCGAACAGTTCGTCGTAGAGCCAGCTCTTCTTGAACGCGTCGACGTAAGTGGTCAGTTCTTCGGTGCCGTCTTTCTCGGCGAACAGTGCCTCGGCCACGGATTCAGCGGCGAGCATGCCGGACTTCATCGCCGTGTGGCTGCCTTTGATCTTGGCGAAGTTCAGGGTGCCGAGGTCGCAGCCGATCAACGCGCCGCCCTTGAAGACCATTTTCGGCAGCGAATTCAGGCCACCTTTGCAGATCGCGCGGGCGCCGTAGCTGACGCGTTTGCCGCCTTCCAGGTACTGCTTGAGCACCGGGTGGTGCTTGAGGCGCTGGAATTCGTCGAACGGCGACAGGAAGGTATTGCTGTAGGAAAGATCGATGATCAGACCGACCACGACCTGATTGTTTTCCAGGTGATAGAGGAACGAGCCGCCGGTGTTTTCGCTGCCCATGATGTCCATCGGCCAACCGGCGGTGTGCACGACCAGGCCTGGCTGATGCTTGGCCGGGTCGATGTCCCAGATCTCTTTCAGGCCGATGCCGTAGTGCTGGGCGTCGGCGTCGCTGTCGAGGTTGAAGCGCTTGATCAATTGCTTGCCGATGTGTCCGCGGCAGCCCTCTGCGAACAGCGTGTACTTGCCGCGCAATTCCATGCCTGGCGTGTACAGGCCTTCTTTCGGATGACCTTCGCGGTCAACGCCGAGATCGCCGGTGATTATCCCGCGGACCACGCCGTTCTCGTCGAACAGCGCTTCCTGAGCGGCGAAGCCCGGGTAGATTTCAACGCCGAGGTTTTCCGCCTGTTGTGCCAGCCAGCGGCACAGGTTGCCCAGCGAAATGATGTAGTTGCCTTCGTTGTGCATGGTCTTGGGCACAAAGAAGTCAGGAATTTTTTGCGCGCTCTCGGCGTTTTTCAACACGAAGATATCGTCGCGGGTGACGGGCGTATGCAACGGCGCGCCGAGTTCTTTCCAGTCCGGGAACAGTTCGTTCAGGGCGCGGGGTTCGAATACCGCACCGGAAAGAATGTGAGCACCGACTTCGGAGCCTTTTTCGACCACGCAGACGCTGATTTCCTTACCGGCTTCGGCGGCCTTCTGCTTCAAGCGGCAGGCGGCTGACAAACCAGCGGGGCCGGCACCGACGATGACCACGTCGAATTCCATGTATTCGCGTTCCACAGGCTATCTCCTACTCAAGGCTCAACAGTTTTTTTTCTAATTGGAGGTTTGGTGTCGCATCCATGAATTTCCGCGCAGGGCGCAGAACAGGACAATCGATAGACCACCTTTCTCTCTGGGTGGCGCATTATATCTACACCACTTGCAGCGTCCAATACAAACGTTTGTTTGAATCGGCTCCAGGCCAGTGAAATCAAAGTCACCGTGGCTTATGAACGGCTATTTTGCCGTATTGACCGGAATAGGCGTTCCGGTCAAGATACGGTCGGTTTTGCGCTCGCCGTAGGCTGACTGCAGGTTTCAGGAGCACCTCTAAAGGCAGGGCGATGGCGGTACAGGTGATGCGCAGCGCAGGTTCGGCTCGCAGTTTACACGCCACGATCGGTAATGACTTGTCGGTCACCACTGACGGACGGTCATTAACCGCGTGAGCTGCATTCACCTGCTCAGTTGCCAGCGTTTTTAGAGGTGCCCTTGCGCCGATGAGTATCAACCGCCAGGTTCGCCTTGGCGGCTTTCTTTTCACCGGAGAGTAACGAGGAATCCATGAAGGTTCTTGTAGCTGTCAAACGCGTTGTTGATTACAACGTCAAGGTTCGCGTCAAGGCGGACAATTCCGGCGTCGACCTCGCCAACGTCAAGATGTCGATGAACCCGTTCTGCGAAATCGCAGTGGAAGAAGCCGTACGCCTGAAAGAAAAAGGTGTTGCGACTGAAATCGTCGTCGTCTCCATCGGCCCGACCACCGCTCAGGAGCAACTGCGCACCGCGCTGGCTCTGGGTGCCGATCGCGCCATCCTCGTCGAATCCGCTGAAGACCTGACTTCGCTGGCCGTTGCCAAGCTGCTCAAGGCTGTAGTCGATAAGGAACAGCCTCAGCTGGTGATCCTTGGCAAACAGGCCATCGATAGCGACAACAACCAGACTGGCCAGATGCTCGCTGCATTGAGCGGTTATGGTCAGGGCACTTTCGCTTCGAAAGTCGAAGTGTCCGGCGACAGCGTTGCCGTGACCCGCGAAATCGACGGCGGCGCGCAGACAGTTTCCCTGAAACTGCCGGCCATCGTCACCACCGACCTGCGTTTGAACGAGCCGCGTTACGCGTCTCTGCCAAACATCATGAAAGCCAAGAAGAAGCCTCTCGAAGTGCTGACTCCGGACGCTTTGGGCGTTTCCACCGCCTCCACCAACAAGACCGTAAAAGTCGAAGCGCCGGCTGCACGCAGCGCAGGCATCAAGGTCAAGTCCGTGGCTGAACTGGTTGAAAAACTCAAGAACGAAGCGAAGGTAATCTAAATGACTATCTTGGTTATTGCTGAACACGACAACAAAGTGCTGGCCCCGGCCACGCTGAACACTGTGGCTGCGGCCGTCAAAATCGGCGGCGACATTCACGTTCTGGTAGCAGGTCAGGGCGCTGGCGCCGTGGCTGAAGCCGCTGCGAAAATCGCTGGCGTGGCAAAAGTGCTGGTCGCTGACAACGCCGCTTACGAACACCAGTTGCCAGAAAACGTTGCGCCATTGGTCGCGGAACTGGGCGCTGGCTACAGCCACATCCTGGCGGCCGCGACCTCCAACGGCAAAAACATCCTGCCGCGGGTTGCTGCGCAACTGGACGTTGACCAGATCTCCGAGATTATTTCGGTTGAAAGCGCTGATACCTTCAAGCGCCCGATCTACGCCGGTAACGCCATCGCTACCGTTCAGTCGAACGCTGCGGTCAAAGTGATCACCGTGCGTGCCACCGGTTTCGACCCGGTTGCTGCTGAAGGTGGCTCGGCTGCCGTTGAAGCCGTAGCCGCTGCGCACAACGCTGGCACTTCGAGCTTTGTTGGCGAAGAGCTGGCAAAGTCCGATCGTCCAGAACTGACCGCTGCCAAGATCGTCGTTTCCGGCGGCCGCGGCATGCAGAACGGCGACAACTTCAAGCACCTGTACGCCCTGGCCGACAAGCTGGGCGCTGCCGTAGGTGCTTCCCGCGCCGCGGTCGACGCAGGTTTCGTACCCAACGACATGCAGGTCGGTCAGACCGGCAAGATCGTTGCGCCACAGCTGTACATCGCGGTCGGTATCTCCGGCGCGATTCAGCATTTGGCCGGCATGAAAGACTCCAAGGTGATCGTTGCGATCAACAAGGACGAAGAAGCGCCGATCTTCCAGGTGGCCGATTACGGCCTGGTCGCGGACTTGTTCGAAGCCATCCCCGAGTTGGAGAAGCTGGTCTAATCCAGCCGCTTCACTTATAAAGAGCCCGGCCTTTTGGTCGGGTTTTTTTTTGCCTTCTGAAACAGAGTTGGATAGGAGAGCGTCGTGCGGCAAGTATTTGGTTGGTCAACGCTGCTGGGGTTGGCGCTATTGCCAGGGCTGTCGTTGGCCGCAGGCAAGTGCGAACGCTTGGTCGTCACCGGCAGCCCGGACGCGCCGCCGTACCTCTGGCAAGATCCGGAAAATCCAAAAAAGCTGATCGGCGCCAGTGCCGATCTGTTGCAGCACGTGGCGGGGCAGATGGGGATCAAGGTCGACCTGCTCTACGCCGGCAAGCGGTCGCAGGCACTCGACGAAGTTCGCAGCGGGCGCATGGACATGCTCGCCGATGCGCCGTTGACTGTGACTGAGCTCGAGTCCCTCGATTACATCCACCCGCCGTTACTGGAAAATGATTATCTGGTCTGGACCAGAAAAGACTCCGCTCTGGTGTATAGCCAGGCCGCCGACCTGCACGGCCATTCCGGTGCCGTGTCGGAAAAGTCTCGAATGACCTCGGAATTTGCGTCGTTCGCCGAGCAGCAATTGACCCTCGTGCGCACGCCAAACCTGACGCAGGCCTTGCAGAAACTACTCTTGGGCGAAGTGGAGTTTGTTCTTGCTGGGCGCTATTCCGGTCTGGCAGCGGCGCAGTCGTTGAGCATGGCCAATGACCTGATCGCACGCGATCAACCCATAGACAAACCGGGCCTGTTCCTCGCGGTTTCGCATAACTCGGCCTGCAACGATCCGTGGTTGCGCGGACAGCTGACGAAAAAGATGACAGAATTGCCCGCGTCCGGACTGGCAGAGGCTGCCTTGCAGCGCAATATCGAGCGCTGGAAGTCGCAGCAGCAACAACCTGTCAGTACCCCAAAACAGTAGGGATTTTTAGTGAGTATTCGACCTCTTTTCGCTGCCCTGGCCGTTGTGGCTCTGGCGGGTTGTGCAGCCGATCCGGCGCCGAATGAACAAATCCGCCTGACGGAACAGGCACTCATACAGGCCAAGGCCGTGGGTGCCACCGCCGACGATGTGCCCGAAATGAAGCTGGCGGAACAAAAGTTCAACCGCGCCCAGGGCGACATGACCGACGAATCCTACAAGCATGCCCGCATGCGCGCCGAACAGGCCGAACTGGATGCACGTCTGGCCGAGGCCAAGGTCCTGACTCTGAAAAGCCAGGAAAAGCTGAACGTGCTCGACACTCGCATCGCTCGCCTGCGCAAGCAGCTGGGAGATGCCCAATGAACCTTAAGTCAAAAGCCCTCGGCGGTTTGCTTCTGGCTGGGTGTGTCAGTCTCTATGGCTGCGCCGGTCAGCACAGCGAAGCTGCGTTGCAGCAGGCTGGTGCCGACTTTCAGAAGGTCAAAGAAGATTCCAACGTGCTGCGTATCGCGCCGAAAGACGTGATTCGCGCTGGTGAGTCACTGGCACGTGCCGATCGTCTGTCCACCTATTGGGGCAGTGGCTCCGACGTGCAGCATTACGCTTACCTGAGCCGGCGCTACAGCGAAATCGCCCGGGAACACACCAATCAGGCACTCAATGATGAGCGCGCGGCGAAGCTCGAACTGGAGCGTCAGCGCCTGCAACTGGCCCTGCGCGAATCCAAGCTGCTGAGCGTGCAGCAGCAGGGCAAGTGGCTCGAGGAACAGATCCTCGCGATGACCACTACCCAGACCGATCGCGGCCTGGTGATGACACTGGGCGATATGTTGTTCGACACCGGCGAAGCAGAACTGAAAAACTCGGCCAACCGCGTGGTGCTGAAGATTGTGCAGTTCCTGCAGCTCAACCCCAAGCGCGTCGTGCGCATCGAGGGTTATGCAGACAGTACCGGCGGCAAGCAGGAAAACCTCAAGCTGTCTCGTGATCGCGCGCAATCGGTCGCCGACGTACTGATTGACCTGGGCGTCGACGACAAACGTATTCAGGTCGAGGGTTACGGCGACGAGTACCCGGTGGACGCCAACGCGTCTGAACGCGGCCGGGCGCAGAACCGGCGCGTGGAGATTGTGTTCTCCGACGAAAAAGGCCAGCTCGGCGCCGCCCGCTAAAAGCCGCGTGTCTGGGAAACCCGGCCAGCCACACTGCGCCGGGTTTTTTGTACCTGCGAATACGCCACAAAGCAGTACAGTTTTTGCTGACACTGCACTGTACGGTCGACTATTGTGGCAACTGTCCCAGTACACTTCTAAACTGTTCCGGTATTGTTTCACACAAGAATAAAATGCCCGTGAAATCGAGTGCTGCGTCATGACCAATCTTTTGCTCTACCAACGTATTGCTCAGCAACTGGCTGAAGACATCCGTCGTGGCGTCTATCAACCGGGCGAGCGCGTGCCCTCGGTGCGCAAGATGAGTTCGCAGCTCAATGTCAGCCATGCGACCGTTTTGCAGGCTTACGCGAACCTCGAGGATCAGGGCCTGATCCGCGCGCGACCGCAGTCGGGCTACTACGTGCACCAGACGCCGGCCCTGACCGCGCCCACCCCGGACATTGCCCGTGTCGAGCGCCCCGGTCTGGTCACGCGCAGCAGCATCATTCAACAAGTGCTGGTCGAATCCCGCCGCGAAGGCGTCTTTCCGCTAGGCGCTGCGGTGCCGAGTGTTGATTACCTGCCGGTGCGCGCACTGCATCAGCAATTGGCCAAAGTCACCCGATTCCACAGCCCTCGTGCCTTCAGCTACATGTTCAGCCCCGGTTTTGAACCGCTGCGTCGGCAAGTGGCGATTCGCATGCGCGATGCCGGCGTGGTGGTCGACCCTTCGGAAGTCGTGATCACCCACGGTTGCGTGGACGCGCTGCAAATGTCGCTGCGCGTGCTGACCCGTCCGGGCGACCTGATCGCAGCCGAGTCACCGACCTATTATGGTCTGCTGCAGCTGGCCGATCTGCTCGGCCTCAAGGTCATAGAAATCCCTAGCGATCCCGCCACCGGCATGAGCCTGGAAGCCCTGCAACTGGCAGCCAACCAATGGTCGATCAAGGCTTTGGTGCTGACCACCCGGCTGAGCAATCCTCTGGGCGGCACCATGCCCGAGGAGCGGCAGAAACAGTTGCTGCGGCTGGCTTCGGATTTCGATATTCAGATTGTTGAAGACGATATCTATGGCGAGCTGATGTTTGAGCAGGGGCGCACAAAATCACTCAAGGCGTATGACCGGCTGGATCGGGTGATCTATTGCTCGAGCTTCTCCAAGACCTTGTCGCCGGGGGTGCGGATCGGCTGGATGATTGCCGGCAAATACCAGCAGGAAATCCAGCGCTTGCAGACATTCAGCACGCACTCTGCCTGCAGCGTCACGCAGATGGGCATTGCCGCCTATCTGGAAAATGGCGGCTACGACCGACATTTGCGCTACATCCGCCAGGAATACCGGAAGAATCTCAGCGCGTTTCAGCTGGCGGTACAGCAGTATTTTCCGGAAGGCACGCAGATGACCCGGCCAACCGGCGGCTTTATTTTGTGGGTCAGTTTGCCGGGACGGATCAACACTCAGGAACTGCATGTGCGGGCCCTGCAGCAGGGCATCAGTATCGCGCCGGGATTGATTTTCAGTAACACCGAGCAATTCAATCACTGCATTCGGCTCAACTGCGGGACCCCCTGGAACCGTGAAGCCGAGCGCGCCCTGATGACTCTGGGCATGCTGGCGACCCAGCTGTGCCAGGAGATGGCTGGCGGATTTTGACGGGGCGGGCAGGTATTGCTCGGCCGCGCTTGTCTTGTCGCGTGCAACAGGCGAGCATAAGGCTATCTGCCGCTCACGTCGTTGGGTCCATGAAACCGATATTTCCTGCCGTCTGGCTATCGATTTGTCTGCTGGTCACCTTCCAGGCGAGTAGCGTCATTGCGGCTCCCGCTCAGGAAAAACCTGCCGCCAGTGCGGCGCCGGACAAACCGGCAACGGCCAGGAAAGTCGCGCCCGCCAAGAAGGCTACTCCCGCCAAGAAGCCAGCGGCCAAGGTGAAAAAACGCGCGCCGATTTCCTCCAAATCGAAATCCGCTCGCGAAATTGCCAAGACCAAATTACCGTCGGTCCCGATCGATCTCAGTTTGCCTGAGGACATGGCCGAAGAACTCAAACCCGAGGGTACGGTGACGTTGCCCAAGCGCGAGCCCCTCTTGCCGCAAATGTTCGGTGACAAACCAGGCAGCGAAGCCTTTCAACTCAACGGGCGTTTGATCAGCAACGAAATGCAACTGCAACTGCGCAATGACGAGCGTCGCGATGTCGATGGCGCAGCGCTCGAATTCGAATTCAAGCGCTGAACCATCTGTGTAAGCCTCTGGCCAGACGCTTTGTCGGTGACTGGTCAGTCACAGCCGCTGAACAGCAAAAACTCTTCCTCAGCAATTTGAAACAACCGTTGTAGCGGTTACCCTGTGCCCCGTCCTTTATACACATCGCCCATCGCGAGGAGCTCGTCGTCATGAAATGCCGCGAAGGCTGTGGCGCCTGTTGCATTGCCCCTTCCATCAGCTCACCCATTCCTGGCATGCCGCTCGGCAAGGCTGCGGGCGAACGCTGCGTGCAACTGTCAGTTGACAATCTGTGCCGGATTTTTGGCCGCCCGGAACGTCCTGCCGTGTGTTCGGCATTCGAAGCCGACGTCGAGGTGTGCGGAAGCAGCAATGGCGAAGCGATCAGGTTGTTGGGCTGGTGGGAGCAGATGACGGCGGCGTGATGTGTTCACCGAACGGAATTCAACAATAAGGAAATAACATTATGGGTTCGCTGCATCGTATGGCTGTGCTGTGTGGTTTCACGGTTTTGCTGGCCTCCACGGCTCAGGCCGAAGAATGGAAAACCGCCAAGGAAGAGGACGGCATCAAAGTGTCGCTGTCAGAGGTGGCCGGTTCGCAATACAAAGCGTACCGCGGCGTTACCGTGATGAAGACGACCATGGCCAAACTGCGTGCCTTGCAGGAAGACGTCGCCGCTGCGTGTGCCTGGATTCATGAGTGCAAGAGCCAGAAACTGATTAAACACGAAGGCAACGAAGGCTGGACCTACAGTCAGTTCAACACGCCTTGGCCGGTCACCCCGCGCGATTCGGTCACCCATATCACGACGGTTGAGGGCGCCGATGGCAGCCTGACGCGCAAACTCCAAGGCGTGCCCAAGTATCTGCCGGAAGAGAAAGGTTTCGTGCGGGTCACCCAGGTTGAGGGCTTCTGGAAGTTCGTGCCAAAAGGTGATCAGGTTGAAGTGACCTATCAGGTGCACACGGAACCGGGCGGCAGCGTGCCATCGTGGCTGGCCAACAAGTTTGTGGTAGATGCGCCATTCAATACCCTGAAAGCCTTGAAAGAACGCGCCGAAAAATAATCGCGCTGCCCTTCAACAAACGCCCCGACTGGTTCGGGGCGTTTCGCATTGAGCGGGGCAGGGCGCTTTATTTTGTTTCGGGATATGCGTTGCACGAAATTTTCACAAAGGCTCCAAGACAATTCGCCCCCGCCGGCAAACCGGTGAGTAATCAATGGTAATGCCGCAGGTGATCGTGCAACATTTGCGCACCGCGTAAGCCCCGGGGCCGAGAACTGGTCAACAGAGGGCAAGGCGCCGCTGTATTTTTTGCAACTTCAACTTCCAATGGGTCCTAAAACGACATGGCAAACCCGGACGCCCTGAATCAGCAGCGAGCTTCAAGTCGCCTGCTGCAACCGACCGTCAAATCGCATCTGGCCTACACGCTGCTGTGCGCCCTGATCATGATGGTGATGTTCAGCCTGCTGCGCCTTGCGCTGCTGGTTTATAACAGCGAAATGATCCTAGACACCCCAGCCTCGACCTTCGTCGAAGCCTTTATCAACGGCCTGCGTTTTGACCTGCGCCTGGTGGTGTACCTGAGCATTCCATTGGTACTGGCGCTGTTCAGTGCCCGCGCGATGGCCGCCCGTGGTTTCTTCCGGTTGTGGCTGACGATCGCTTCGAGCATTGCGCTGTTCCTCGGCCTGATGGAAATGGACTTCTACCGCGAATTCCACCAGCGCCTCAACGGCCTGGTCTTCCAGTATGTGCAGGAAGACCCGAAAACCGTGATGAGCATGCTCTGGTACGGTTTCCCGGTGGTTCGTTACCTGTTGGCGTGGGCCTTTGGCACGTTGATTCTGACCCTGGCGTTCAAGGGCGCCGACCGTGCCACTCGTCCGCGTGGCCCGTTCAGCGGCGGCAGCATCAGCACGCGTCAGGTTGCGCCATGGTATTCGCGCATCGCGGTGTTCGTGGTCTGCCTGTTGATTTGCGTGGTTGCCGCTCGTGGCACCTTGCGCCAGGGCCCACCGCTGCGCTGGGGTGATGTCTACACCACCGATTCGAACTTCGCCAACCAGTTAGGTCTCAACGGCACGCTGTCACTGGTCGCCGCGGCGAAGAGCCGCTTCTCGGAACATCGCGACAATGTCTGGAAATCGACAATGCCGCAGCCGTTGGCGCAGCAGACCGTTCGCGAGAGTCTGTTGACCCCGAGCGACAAACTGGTCGATGCCGAAACGGCCGCCGTTCGCCGCAATTTCACCCCGAATGCCGACAAGACGTTGCCGATCAAAAACGTCGTGGTGATTCTGATGGAAAGCTTCGCCGGACACTCGGTCGGTGCTTTCGGACGTCCGGGCAACATTACTCCATACTTTGACAAATTGGCGAAAGAAGGCCTGCTGTTCGACCGCTTCTTCTCCAACGGCACCCACACCCACCAGGGCATGTTCGCCACCATGGCGTGCTTCCCCAACCTGCCGGGTTTTGAATACCTGATGCAGACGCCGGAAGGCAGCCACAAACTGTCCGGCCTGCCGCAGTTGCTCAGCGCCCGTGACTATGACGACGTGTATGTCTACAACGGCGACTTCGCCTGGGACAACCAGTCGGGCTTCTTCAGCAACCAGGGCATGACCAATTTCATCGGCCGTAACGATTTTGTTAACCCGGTGTTCTCTGATTCGACGTGGGGCGTGTCAGACCAGGACATGTTCGACCGTGGCCTGGAAGAGCTGAAAGCCCGCGATGGCAAGGACAAAAAGCCGTTCTACGCATTGCTGCAGACCCTGTCCAACCACACGCCGTATGCCTTGCCGACGCCACTGCCGGTGGAGCGCGTGACCGATCGCGGCAGCCTCAACGAACATATGACCGCCATGCGCTACTCCGACTGGGCGCTGGGTCAATTCTTCGAGAAGGCGCGTAAAGAGCCGTACTTCAATGAAACGCTGTTCGTCGTCGTCGGCGACCACGGTTTCGGCAACGAGCAACAAATCACCGAAATGGACCTGGGGCGCTTCAATGTTCCGATGCTGCTGATCGGGCCGGGCGTGCAGGAAAAATTCGGTCAGCTGGATCACACCGTTGGTACTCAGGTCGACGTGGTGCCGACCATCATGGGCCGCATCGGTGGCGAGGTGATCCATCAATGCTGGGGTCGCGACCTGCTGAACCTGCCGGAAGGCGACAAGGGTTTCGGCGTGATCAAACCTTCCGGTAGTGATCAGACCGTGGCTTATCTGACAGCAGACCGCGTGCTGGTGTTGCCGAAGGACATGCCGCCCAAGCTGTACCAGTACGAACTGGGCGCCAACCCGAAAGGCATGGTTATCCCGGCATCACCGGATGAAGATGAACTGAAGCAGAAACTCGAGTCGTTCATCCAGACCGCGACCAAGAGTCTGATCGACAACACGGCCGGTGTAGTCGACGGCACTCCCGACTAAGTTTCACCGCGCAATAAAAAAGAGGCCCCTGAGGGCCTCTTTTTTTTGCTTCTTAAATCTTTATATCTTGCCGAGTAACAGCAGGATCAACAGCACTACCAACACCACACCGATGATACCCGACGGACCATAACCCCAACTTCTCGAGTGAGGGAAGACCGGCAAGCCACCTACCAGCAGGAGGATCAGAATAATGATTAGAATTGTGCCCATGTCTATTTCCTTGTTGGAAGTGTTCTGGAATTGCCTGGTGTCCACTGTCAGCTGGAATACAAATAACCCGAGCTGCTTACAACGTCCGACTGGCCTGCACGTGAAAAAATTCCATGTTTTTTTAATGTTTTTCGAAGAAAGCGTTATTTCTTTTTAATCGCACTAGTTACCGCGCAAGCGACTACGGTTTGCTCGGGCCATTCAGCAATCTGATGGAGCGTGGGTCGGGCACGCTCCTTCGCTACACTCGACGCATCTTCCCCGGAACAACAAGGCTGTCTGCTATGCAAAACCGCATGATGATCACTGGCGCAGGCTCGGGCCTGGGTCGCGAAATCGCGCTGCGCTGGGCGCGCGAGGGCTGGCAGCTTGCCTTGTCGGACGTCAGCGAGCCAGGCCTGCAGGAAACCCTCAAAATGGTCCGTGAAGTGGGCGGCGACGGATTTATCCAGCGCTGCGACGTGCGCGACTACAGCCAGCTGACTGCTTTTGCGCAGGCCTGCGAAGAAAAACTGGGCGGCATCGATGTGATCGTCAACAACGCCGGTGTGGCATCCGGCGGGTTCTTCAGTGAATTGTCGCTGGAGGACTGGGACTGGCAGATCGCGATCAACCTGATGGGGGTGGTCAAGGGGTGCAAGGCCTTCTTGCCGCTACTGGAAAAAAGCCAAGGCAAGATCATCAATATCGCTTCAATGGCTGCGCTGATGCAAGGTCCGGCCATGAGTAATTACAACGTGGCCAAGGCCGGCGTAGTGGCATTGTCGGAGAGTTTGCTGGTTGAACTGAAACAGCAGGAAATCGGCGTTCACGTGGTGTGCCCGTCATTCTTCCAGACCAACCTGCTGGATTCGTTCCGTGGCCCGACACCGGCCATGAAAGCCCAGGTCGGCAAGTTGCTGGAGAGTTCACCGATCACGGCGGCGGACATTGCTGACTACATCTACCAGCACGTCGCCGCTGGCGAATTCATGATTCTGCCTCACGAACAGGGGCGTATGGCCTGGGCGATCAAGCAAAAGAACCCGCAATTGCTCTACGACGAAATGACCAGCATGGCGGACAAGATGCGCGCCAAGGCCAAACAAACCGCAGGCTGAACTTGCCGGTACGCCATGCCATCGTTAGGGTGGCCGGCATCGGTCACTCTTGCGAGATGTGCGCATGCTCAATTATCTGTGGTTTTTCCTCGCGGCACTGTTCGAGATCGCCGGGTGCTTTGCTTTCTGGATGTGGCTGCGGCAGGGCAAAAGTGCCTGGTGGGTTTTGCCGGCACTGCTCAGCCTGACCTTGTTCGCGCTGCTGCTCACCCGCATTGAAGCCACGTACGCCGGTCGTGCTTATGCGGCCTACGGCGGGATCTATATCGTGGCATCAATTGGCTGGCTGATGGTGGTCGAGCGGGTTCGTCCGTTGGGTTCAGACTGGATCGGCGTGGCGCTGTGCGTGATCGGTGCGAGCGTTATTCTGCTGGGACCGCGATTTTCCGCCACCTGAAAGCGCGATTTGTAGGACGTTTCTTTCGGCGCGCTCCCTCGGCTTTGTAGGGCAAGACTGATTTGCATTGGGCGCATTGAAGCGTGTCCATCAGGCGGGCATCTTCAGGGTTCAATAACCCTGAAGGACGGATAACCATGCTTGTACTCAGCCGAATGGCGGGTGAAAAGATTTCCATCGGTGACACCATTTCCGTGCGCGTCGTCGCGGTCACCGGCAACAATGTGCGCTTCGGTATTGACGCGCCAGAGGACGTCAGCGTGCACCGCGCCGAGGTCTATGAACGCATCAAGGCCAAAACACCACGGCTTAAAAAACGCTGAGGCGTCAGTCGAACAAATGCTTGGGTACATCGTGTTTGAGCATCAGCTGGCATTGCTCGCTGTCTGGATCGAAGACGATCAGTGCCTGGCCCTTGGTCAAGGCCTGGCGAACGCGTAATACCCGGGTTTCCAGCGGCGTGTCATCACCATTGTCGGTGCCATCGCGGGTAACGAAGTCTTCGATCAATCGGGTGAGGGTGTCGACTTCAAGTTGGTCGTGGGGAATCAGCATTGGGCACCTCGGCTAAACGATGGCGCGATGCTACGGCGAATGAACGGTTGCGGCTAGCCTTGCTCTTGCGGTCTCCTGCACGGACGCCTTCGCGAGCAAGCCCGCTCCCACAGTTTGATCGCATGTCTCCAGGGAGAACCGGTCAATGTGGGAGCGGGCTTGCTCGCGAAGGTGTCAGCGTCGGATGCGGGGGCAAGCGATGCGGCAGTTCGACTTGCCCGCGAAGACGTCAGCCCAGTCGACGCAAAACGTCAGCTATCCGAGCGCTGCCCCACCAGGCTGTCCACCGACGGCACCCGCGTGTCGCTTTCCATCTGCGTATCGTGCTCGATCTGGTGACTGAAGCGATCCAGCGAACCCTTCGCCGGTTGCGCATCGCTGGCGAAAACCGGCGGGCTCAGGATGTATGCGCCGAGCAAACGGCTGAGCGCGGCGAGGCTGTCGATGTGCGTCCGTTCGTAGCCATGCGTGGCATCGCAGCCGAAGGCCAGCAGGGCGGTACGAATGTCGTGGCCGGCCGTGACCGCCGAATGCGCATCGCTGAAGTAGTACCGAAACAGATCGCGGCGCACCGGTAAATCATTGTCACCGGCGAGGCGCAGCAGATGCCGGGACAAGTGATAGTCGTAAGGCCCACCGGAATCCTGCATTGCCACGCTCACCGCGTGCTCGCTCGAATGCTGACCGGGCGCGACTGGCGCAATGTCGATGCCGACAAATTCACTGACATCCCAAGGCAACGCCGCTGCGGCGCCACTGCCGGTTTCTTCGGTGATGGTGAACAGCGGATGACAATCGATCATCAGCTCTTCGCCGCTGTCGATGATCGCTTTCAGCGCCGCCAACAATGCAGCCACGCCAGCCTTGTCATCAAGGTGGCGGGCGCTGATGTGGCCACTTTCAGTGAATTCCGGCAGCGGGTCGAAGGCGACGAAATCGCCGACGCTGATGCCCAGCGAATCGCAATCGGCGCGGGTCGCGCAATAAGCGTCCAGGCGCAATTCAACGTGGTCCCAGCTGATCGGCATTTCATCCACAGCGGTATTGAACGCGTGCCCGGAAGCCATCAGCGGCAATACGCTGCCACGGATCACGCCGTGGTCAGTGAACAGGCTGACGCGGCTGCCCTCGGCAAATCGGCTCGACCAGCAGCCCACCGGGGCCAGCGTCAGTCGGCCATTGTCCTTGATCGCGCGAACCGCGGCGCCAATGGTGTCGAGGTGCGCGGAGACGGCGCGATCCGGACTGTTTTTCTTGCCTTTGAGCGTGGCACGGATCGTCCCGCGCCGGGTCATTTCGAAGGGGATACCCAGCTCTTCGAGGCGTTCAGCAACGTAACGCACGATGGTGTCGGTAAACCCGGTCGGGCTGGGAATGGCGAGCATTTCCAGCAGGACTTTTTGCAGGTAAGCGAGATCGGGTTCGGGGATTTTGTGGGTCATGGAAACTCCTGATGAGTAGAGAACATCGATGGTTTCGATGAAGTAAAGGTGAGCAGTGTTGTGTAGCAGCTGCCGAGGTACGAGGCTGCGTCGGGCAGCGTAGCGGCCCCTCAAGGGCGGCCCTGCGGACACGCAACGCAGCCTTCGTTCCTCGGTAGCTGCTACAGGGGTTTGCTTTACGATGCGGCCGCCTGGCTGTGCGGGAACAGCAGATCCACAAAGCGTTCAGCCGTCGGCTGCGGATCGTGGTTCGCCAGGCCGGCACGTTCATTGGCTTCGATAAACACGTATTCCGGTTGATCGGCGGCCGGCACCATCAGGTCGAGACCGACCATCGGGATGTCCAGTGCCCGCGCCGCCCGCACGGCCGCATCGACCAGGGTCGGGTGCAGGATCGAGGTGACATCCTCAAGAATGCCGCCGGTGTGAAGGTTCGCCGTACGTCGTACGAAAAGGTGCTCGCCCGCCGGCAAAACGCTGTCGTAGTCATAGCCCGCCGCCGCGAGGGTGCGCTCGGTCTCATGATCCATTGGGATTTTGCTTTCACCGCCGGTTGCCGCCTGACGACGCCGACTTTGCGCTTCGATCAATGCACGAATCGAATGTTGACCGTCGCCAATCACCTCGGCCGGCCTGCGAATGGCCGCAGCAACCACTTCAAATCCGATCACCACGATGCGCAGGTCGAGGCCTTCATGAAAACTTTCCAGCAGCACTCGGCTGTCGAACTCATGTGCGGCTTCGATGGCTTGCTGCACCTCTTCGATCGTGCGCAGATCCACGGCGACGCCACGGCCCTGTTCGCCGTCAAGCGGTTTAACCACCACCCGTTCGTGCTCATCGAGGAACGACAGGTTGTCATCGCCGTTGCCTGCCAGCTGCTGCGCGGGCAGTTTGAGGCCGGCGTTGCGCAGCACTTTATGGGTCAGGCTTTTGTCCTGACACAACGTCATGCTGATCGCGCTGGTCAAATCGCTCAGGGATTCGCGGCAGCGAACACGACGGCTGCCATGGATCAGCGTGAACAGACCGGCTTCAGCGTCATCAACCTGCACGTCGATACCCCGCCGATGCGCCTCATCCACGATGATTCGCGCATACGGGTTGAACTCGGCTTCGGGCCCCGGGCCGAGGAACAGTGGCTGATTGATGCCGTTCTTGCGTTTGATGGCGAAGGTCGACAGGTTGCGAAAACCCAGTTTGGCGTAAAGACTTTTCGCCTGGCGGTTGTTGTGCAGCACCGACAGGTCCAGGTAGCTCAGGCCGCGACTCATGAAATGCTCGATCAGGTGACGTACCAGCACTTCGCCGACGCCCGGTCGCGAACATTGCGGATCAACGGCCAGGCACCACAGGCTGCTGCCGTTTTCCGGATCGTTAAACGCTTTGCTGTGATTGAGGCCCATGACACTGCCGATGATTGTGCCGCTGTCTTCATCTTCTGCCAGCCAGTACACTGGGCCACCGAGATGGCGCGGGGTGAGCAGGCTGGCGTCGATCGGCAACATGCCGCGCGCCTGATACAACTGATTGATCGCCTGCCAATCAGCCTCGCTCTGTGCGCGACGGATGCGAAATCCGCGAAACACTCGGGTGGACTGACGGTAGTCGGTGAACCACAGGCGCAGCGTGTCGGATGGATCGAGGAACAGCTGCGCCGGTTCCAGACCGAGGATCTGCTGCGGGGCCGCGACGTACAGCGCGATGTCGCGCTCACCGGGCTGCTCGTTGAGCAACTCTTGGGCGAGGCTTGCCGGATCAGGGAAGGTGTGGCCGATCAGCAACCGGCCCCAGCCGCAATGCACCACTTTCGGTGTCGCGTTCAATTCACTGCCGTCTTCGGCCAGTCGCGCCTGCAAACGTTCGTAGGAGGGTGTCTGACCGCGCAGCAAGCGTTGGCTGTAAGCCGTGGCGTGGGGTTTCATCGATCAGATTCCTTGTTCGCTGAGCCACAGGTTCAGCGCAGCCAGTTGCCACAGCTTGGAACCGCGCAGCGGCGTCAGCTGGCCTTGTGGATCAGTCAGCAGGCGGTCGAGCATGTTTGGTTGGAACAGGCCGCGATCCTGACTCGGATCGAGCAGCAGTTCGCGCACCCAGTTCAGCGTATCGCCCTGCAAATGCTTGAGGCCGGGCACCGGGAAGTAACCTTTTTTACGGTCGATCACTTCACTCGGAATCACCAGTCGAGCGGCTTCTTTGAGCACTTGCTTGCCACCGTCCGGCAGTTTGAATTTGCCCGGCACCCGCGCCGACAATTCCACCAGGCGATAGTCGAGGAACGGTGTGCGCGCTTCCAGGCCCCAGGCCATGGTCATGTTGTCGACACGTTTGACCGGGTCATCGACCAGCATCACCGTGCTGTCCAGGCGCAACGCCTTGTCCACCGCCGCATCGGCGCCGGGCTGGGCGAAATGTTCTTTGACGAAGTCGCCGGCGGCGTCATTGGCGGTCAGCCATTTGGGCTGCACGGTGGCGGCATAATCGTCATAGCTGCGGTCGAAAAAGGCTTCGCGATACGCTGCGTAAGGATCAGCAGCGCCATCGACCTGCGGGTACCAGTGGTAACCGGCAAACAGTTCGTCGGCGCCCTGGCCGCTTTGCACCACTTTGCAGTGCTTGGCGACTTCCCGCGACAGCAGGTAAAACGCGATGCAATCGTGGCTGACCATCGGCTCGCTCATCGCGCGGAAGGCCGCTGGCAATTGCTCGATGATCTCTTTTTCGTCGATGCGCAATTGGTGGTGCTGGGTGTTGTAGTGCTTGGCGATCAAGTCCGAATACTGGAACTCGTCGCCGCGCTCGCCGCCGGCATCCTGGAAACCGATGGAAAAGGTCGACAGGTTTTCCACGCCGACTTCACGCAGCAGACCAACCAACATGCTCGAATCCACACCACCCGACAGCAGCACGCCGACATCAACGGCTGCACGCTGACGAATCGCCACCGCGTCGCGGGTGCTGTCGAGCACACGGTCACGCCAGTCTTCGAGCGTCAGGTTCATCTCGTCGGCGTTCGGGCCGTAGGGCAGGGTCCACCAGGTTTTCTGCTCGGTGGTGCCATCGGCGTCTACACGCATCCAGGTCGCAGGGGGCAGCTTTTCGATGCCCGCTAGCAGGGTGCGCGGCGCAGGGACCACAGCGTGAAAGTTCAGGTAATGGTTGAGCGCGACCGGATCGAGGATCGGGTTGATGTCGCCACCCTTGAGCAGCGCTGGCAGTGCCGAGGCGAAGCGAAGTCGCTGGTCGGTGCGCGACAGGTACAGCGGTTTGACACCAAGACGGTCGCGGGCAATGAACAGACGCTTGGCATCGCGATCCCAGATTGCGAACGCAAACATACCGTTCAGCTTTGGCAACAAGGCTTCGCCCCAGGCGTGATAACCCTTGAGCAGCACTTCGGTGTCGCCACCGGAATAGAAGGCATAACCGAGGCTTTCCAGCTCGGTGCGCAACTCGGGGAAGTTATAGATCGCGCCGTTGAAAGCCAGAGACAAACCCGATTGGTTGTCGACCATCGGTTGAGCGGAGCCATCCGACAGGTCCATGATTTTCAGGCGGCGATGGCCCAGGGCAATCGGCCCTTGGGCATGAAAGCCCCACGCGTCAGGGCCGCGCGGTGCCAGGTGATGGGTGATTCGTTCAACGGCTGCAAGGTCCGCAGGTTGATGATCAAAGCGTAACTCGCCAGCTAATCCACACATAAAGTCCTTACCGGTTTTTCCGTTGGGGAGGGTCATTCAATTCAGCGTCAAAAAACGCAGGTACTCAGAAACTGACCCGGTGTGGGCGTGGGAGTTTTAGATCGATAAGTAATAAGCGGACTGGATAGCGCGGCCAGCAACGGGAGCACACACCACTTTTTCGAGTGCGGTAAATAATGATTTGATCTATGCGGGTTATAGGTCAATCGGCCCTGATCACGACCCGATATTCGAATTATCAATCATTTTTCAGTCGCCATAGACTGACCACTCCCCAATGCAATAAGGATATTGCAGATGAGCTCTACCCCTAAGAAACCGGCTGTGGATGTGCCAGTCACCGCCGTTTCAAATGCTGATATTTACCTGGAGCACACAGCCGATCTGGATAAAGCTGAAGTGCTGCAGAAATCGATGCCCGCGTGGCTGACTGATGGGGACCTGAAGACCGTTCAGGCACTCAAGTCCGCCGCGACGCAGAGTGCGGTTACTTACTCTAAAGCTGTTGCAGTGCTCAACCGGCTCAAGCCACTGGATCAGTTCTGCAAAGAGAAACTGACCAAGCTGCTCAAAGAAAAATGGAAGCTGGACGTCGACGTCGAACGGGACTCACTGAACTTCATAAAAAAGACGATTTCAACGACGGGCCTGTTTCCGGTCGGCTACGTAACAAAAGAGGAGACCGTGTCGCGAAGTCTGCTGCATGCTGCCATGGATAACTTCACCGATGCGCAGGCCAAAAGCGGCGGGATGCCCAAGGACTCAACGTTAGTGATTGCTGCGGTCGCCCAGACCGGCGCAGAGCTGAGCCCGGTGAAATTTGCCGCGTTGTGCCGTGAGCTTGATCTGGGTTCCGGCTACCAGCGTCATATCGACCAGATTTTTGCGCTACCGGCCAAGCCCGCACCCGATGCCCCGGTGGATGAGCGTGCCACTGCCGCTGACATTCGCAGCCTGAAGTTGCTGGACATGCAGGTCGATGTTCACGTTGCCTACCTGAAGAAAGACATCAGCGCTGACGCCTACAAGACCCTGCTGAGCATCATCGAACAGGATGTTCCGGCCGCCGATCTCAAGGAGACGGTTTTCGATGGCGGGCCGGTGATCTGGCAAGGCTTGATGATCCATGATGCGTGCATCTGTGGCGCGCTGGTGTTCAGCAAGGTTTCCATCGACAGTGAGCCGAAGGCCAAATGCATCGTTTACATGCCGAACGAACCCCGCCGACCGGTTTATGAATACGCCTCGCTGGAAGATTTCAAAGTCTATTTGACGCTCAAGCTGCAAGTCGCCAGCTATCGAAAAAACTTCACGGAGCAATACCTGCCGGGTCACGATAAAACTGACTTTTTCACAGCGTTTGATGAAGACAAGACATTAGGCGTACTCACCGCCACGCCCAGCACGTGCCCCTCGGACTTTTTCTTCAGCGCCTTTATCAGCAGAGCTCAGAAGGATGCCCAAGTACTTGCAGTTTCGACTGCAGATGTCGACGAAGCACAACGGGAAAAGACCCTGAAGCAGCTGCTGGATGGCGGGCTCTCGTTATTGAATGCGGCGTCATTTTTCGTGCCTGTGCTCGGCCAGGTGCTGGCTGCAGTAGCTGTCGTCCAGATCGCCGGTGAAGTCTATGAAGGGGTTGAGGACTGGACGCATGGCGAGCGGCACAAGGCGCTGTCGCATCTGTTGAACGTGGTGGAGAGCGTTGCGCAAATGGCGGCGTTTGCGGCCGCCGGAACTGCAGTGACCGGTGCCTGGAACCGCTTCGGCAAAGAGCAGACCGCGTTTTTCGACGGTTTCGAAGCGGTCAAAAAGGCAGACGGCTCGTCACGATTATGGAAGCCTGACCCGCAGCCGTACGCGCAATTATCGCCCTCAGGCGCCGCGCATGCAGATGCACAAGGCATTCACATCGACGGCGTGCGCACCTCAATCCTCATGGACGGTGCCACTTACAATGTTGTGAAGGATGCGGCCAGTCAACACTGGCGAATCAAGCATCCTTTGCGTCCTGACGCGTTCCAGCCCCCACTGGAACGCAACGTCGAAGGCGGCTGGCGCCATATACATGAGCATTCCCTCGAATGGCTGGACAGCGCGTATGCCTTGAAACGCACGGCGCCGCGTCTGCGCGACATTCCGACCAGCCGGTTGACTCAGCTTGCGCACATCAGCGGGATGACGCCGACCGATCTTTACCGACTGCACGACAGCAACCTCAAACTGCCGTCGCGATTTAATGACTGTGTCGAGCGCTACCGACTCAATGAAAAAATCAACGGGCTGATTAAAGCGATGGAAGCCGGGGAGACCTCCAGCACGGATTTCATCCCTGAACAGCTGCACACATTGCCACGATTGCCCAACTGGCCTACCGACCGCTTCATTGAAATTCGCGATGACAAAGGGTTGGTCAAGGCCCGCTATCCGCAGACAGCGACCGAGGATAACGTCAACGGCGTCGCCGTTTCCCAGGCACAACTGGACGCGGGTCAGCTGCTTGATACGGTGATCAGTGGTCTCTCCTCGAAAGAAGTCAAAGGCCTGATTGGCGCCACAACCAAGGAATCAAAATCGCTGCTTCTGGGGCAGAAAATAGCCACCACCCTCAAGGCCGATCGCCAACCACTGCATGACTGGCTGTACAAACAACATGATGGCGTGGCTACCGGAGATGTTGCGACATTACGCGAGCACGCGGCGGACCTTCCCACTCGTGTGGCGCAAGAGCTGCTGGAAAATGCCTCGGTCCGTGATCGCCTGTTCCTCAGGGATCGCAAGCTGTTGGGTTTTGACTTGTTTGGGCAGGTCAGCGCAGCGCAAGCCGGGTTGCGACTCGACCGCGCGCTGACTGGCTTGCAGCTGCCAGAGCTGGCTAATGCCGACACCGACACTCTGGCGCTGCGGCTGTTGGATCGAGTGCAGGGTTGGGACGATGGATTGCGCCTCGAGGTTCGGCAGGATGTACCGACCGGGACGTTGCTCGACAGCGTCGGCAGAACCGGTGCACCACAGAGTGCGGTGATCGTCAAAACGTCCAGCGGTTACCAGGTCACTCAGCGCGCTGGCACATTGGTTACCACCAAAAACAGCAAAACTCTCTTGGAAGCGATTCCCCACCTCCTGTCCGGGAGCCAGCGCACCCGAATGGGTTTATCCGGTGCCGATCACTTCGACACCGTTCTGCTGCGCGAACGGCTGGTCGCCGTGGCAACTGCCGACCCGGTGCGCACCACGAGGTTATTGCGCGGGGAGCACAGCGAAGCGCCGGAGCATTTGTCTCGCTGCATTCAAGCTGATTCATCCGTTGCCAACAACTATGCAAAGGGCCTGATCCGCAAGGTCCGCAAACTCTACCCGCTGTACTCCGACGCTGAGGTTTCGGCTTTTCTGGATGCCGCCGGCACCACCGACCGGTTGCGCGCGAATCGCATCAAGGAGTTGCAGCTGCAGTGGAAGACATTGCGTGGGGCGCTGCACGCCTGGCGCGACGATGAGGCGCAAATGAAGAAACTCCCCGGGACGCTTAATGACCTGCGCGTCAGCCGGCGTCAGGTGGCGAACGCCATCGAGAACTGCTGGCGCCGGGTCAAGCCCCCGCGCTGGCCACAGGATCAGGCCTACACCACCCTCAGGCTGGAGCGTAATCCTTGCGGCGCTCTCCCGACATTAAGCGAACAGGACGTTGCTCATGTGCGCACCCTCTCAATCAAAAATATGAACGCTGGCGACGAGCTGGCGTATTTCCTCAAGCCGTTCAAAGGGCTGGTCAGGCTTGAACTCGATAACAATCAGCTAACCCGCCTGCCCGAAGCGCTGTCACACATGTCTGATCTTGAACACTTGAGACTGGATGGAAACAAGATTGCATTGACCGAACACACGCTGCGCAAGCTGTCTGACATGCGCAATCTGAAAACCCTGGGGCTCACTGGTAACCGCTTGGGGGCGACTGTAGATGTCAGTAGGATGCTCGATTTGCAGTTGCTGTATCTGGCAGATACGCACGCTACCGAACTGCCGGTCGGCCTTGCGCGATTACCGTATCTGGACGTCGTTAACCTGGAGCGTAACGAGATCCGCGAGTTACCCGACTGGTTGTTTAATGCATCGGCAGATTTCACCGACAAACTCAATCTGCGGCATAACCCTTTGTCCGCGGCGAGTCAGGCAAAGCTCGCGATCTACCGAAGCAGGACCGGCATCGGGATGGGTTTTGAGGTCAACGATATTACGGTTCTGACCGAGCAACGGGCTCGAAGCCTGTGGATGCCCGACTCGCGTGAAGAAAACTACGCCAAGCGTGACGCCACCTGGACGGCGTTGAAAAACGAACCCGGCTCCGACGGCTTGTTCCGGACACTGTCCGAAGACATGAAGCGCCGGGTATGGAGCGTGATTGATGCGGCCCAGGCTGACGCGGCTTTGCGTGACGAATTGCTGCCGATGGCGGTGAAAGCCAATTGCGATGATTCCGCTGCGCTAATTTTCAGCAATCTGGAAATGAGGGTGTACAGAGAGGCCGCGGTTCGGGAATCTGCCAATGTTCATGATGAAGCGGCCCGTCTGTTGAGTCTCGGCCGAAGTCTGTTTCGCCTGGATTATCTCGACGAGCTCGCGGCAGCGAAAGCCAAGGCAGACCCCAAGCTGGATCCAGTGGAAGTGACGTTGGCGTATCGCACCGGTCTCGCGGAAAAACTCGAGCTGGTCGGCCAACCCCGGCATATGCGCTTCGCCTCGTTGGGTGGGGTGAAATCAACCGACCTCGACACTGCCTACAACAAAGTCCTCAACGCAGAACTGACTTCCGATCTTGTGAAGTCCATTAGCAAACGCGACTTTTGGGAAGAGTTTTTACGCAAGCGTCACGCCACTCAGTTCACCACGATGGACGAACCTTTTCATGAAGAGATGGAGACAGCCTTGAAAGAAAAACCTGCGGTCGGCGAAAATCCGGCCGTCACCGCCGTCAGGCAAAAGCATCAGAAGGCCGCTGATGCTTTAGTGAAACGCCTGACCGATGAAGCCTTGAAAGCCAACGACGCGAAAACCTGCTTCGCCTTCGATTGAAGGCTTCAGGCCTTGCCGCGAATCAAGCGGCGCAAGGCAAAGCGGTTCGGATGACACGCTTCGGCCACGGCTCTTGGCAATGGCAAGGGTTCATCATCCAGCCAGGCGGTGAGCAATTCGCCTGACAAGGGAGCGGTGATCAAACCGCGCGAGCCGTGGCCACTGTTGACGTACATCCCCTCAAGCCAGGGGCAGGGAATGTCCGGAATCTGTCGGGCATCCTTGTTCAGGGCACTGTAGGCCTCGGCAAAGGCCGGGGTGTCTGCCAGTGGGCCGACAATCGGCAAGTAGTCCGGGCTGGTGCAACGGAACGCGGCGCGGCCCTCCAGCGTTTCAACGTGCAGCTTGTCTGCACCGAGTCGGGTTACCAGGTCGGCGGAAATCTCTTCGAGCATCTGCAGGTTGCCGGCATGCTCGGCGGCCGTGGGGGTGAGGTCATCGTTGTTGAAATCAAAACTGGCGCCGAGGGTATGTTCGCCCAGGCGCGCCGGTGCGACGTAGCCTTCGGCGCAGACCACGGTGCTCAACGCCTGGCTTTGAGTGGTCTGCGGCAACCGGGTGATCTGTCCGCGAATGCGCTTGAGCGGCAACTCGCTGCTGCAAGGGAAGCGTTTGATCTCGGCAGCGCCGGCCAGGACCACGACCGGCGCCTCGGCCAACACTGTGTCGCCAGCCAGCGCTTGCCACTGCCCATCGATGCGTTGCAGGTGCAGCACGTCGTGGTGCGTCAGAATGCGAATGTTTGGCTGGCTGGCCTGCAACTGGCAGAGCGCGGGCGGGTGCACCCAACCGCCTTCCGGGTAGAACAGGCCGCCCGAGGCCAGGCCGATACCGGCATGGGTTTCGGCCTGCTCTCGATCGACGACGTGCAGCAGATCCGCCGGAAACGCCACCGCCAGTTGCGCCTGCCGCTCGGCTTCCTTGCCATTGAACGCCAGTTGCAGCACGCCGCAACCCTCCCAGTCGACCCCTCGGTGCAACTGCTCGAGCAGCCGACGCGTATAACCAAAGCCGCTGACGATCAACTGCGACAACGCCGTGCCATGTGCGGACAGCTTGAGGTACAACACGCCCTGCGGATTGCCCGACGCTTCTTGTGCCAGCGCCGTGTGCCGCTCCAGCAGGCTGACCTGCCAACCGCGCGCAGCCAGGCTCGCGGCCGTGGCGCAACCGGCCAGCCCCGCGCCGATGACCAGCGCACGACGTTCGCCGGTGAAAGCAGGCGGACGCGCGAACCACGGTTTTACGGTCGCCGCTGGCGCAGCGTCTTCGGGCCAGCCCAGGAACGTGCCGCGCAGGATTTCCCACTTGTGACCGATGCCCGGGGTGCGTTTCATCTTGAAGCCGGCTGCATTCAGCAGGCGTCGTACCCAACCGGTGCTGGTGAACGTGCTGATGGTCGAGCCGGGCGCCGCCAGACGCGCGAGTTCGGCAAACAAGTCGGCAGTCCACATGTCGGGGTTTTTCGCCGGCGCGAAACCGTCGAGAAACCACGCGTCAATGTGCGCATCGAGTTGTGGCAACTGCTCCAGCGCATCGCCGATCAACAGGGTCAGCGTGACTCGACCGTTGGCCAGTGTCAGCCGCTGGAAGCCTTGATGGACGGCCACGTAAACCGCCAGCAATTGATCGGCAAAAGCCTGCAGTTCCGGCCACAGCGCCAAAGCGCGTTGCAGGTCCGGCAGGCTCAGCGGGTACTTCTCGACACTGACAAAATGCAACCGCGCACCCGCCACCGCGTGCTGCTCGAACAACTGCCAGGCGCAGAGAAAATTCAATCCGGTGCCGAACCCGGTTTCGCCGATCACCAGCCGTCCGCCCTCCGGCAATGCCGCAAAGCGTTCACGCAGATTGTTCTGTTCCAGGAACACGTAGCGGGTTTCATCAAGGCCCGACTTGTCCGAAAAATACACATCGTCGAACACTCGCGAACGCGGCAGACCTTGGTCGTCCCAGTCGAGCTGGGCGTGGGGCAATACAGGTTTCATGGCAGGCTCGGCAACGGCAAGGCGGCTATTCTAGCCGATCGCTCCTGGCCTTGTAGCAGCTGCCGAAGGCTGCGTCCGACCGCGCAGCGGTCGCTCTTCTCGGTTCGCGTATTTTGATAAGGCTGATATGGCGGGTGCTGCGCACCCGGACGCAGCCTTCGGCAGCTGCTACAGGGGTGGGTGTTGAAGTGGAAGGGATTACTCTCCCGCGTCATGGTCTGATCCGCTAGTCTTGCTGAATCCGGGAAAGGAGCCGTCCATGTTCGAATCTGCTGAAATCGGTCACGTCATCGATAAAGAAACCTACGAAGCCGAAGTGCCGGCGCTGCGCGAAGCCTTACTGGATGCGCAGTTCGAGCTGCAACAGCAAAAACGTTTTCCGGTGATCATTTTGATCAACGGCATCGAGGGCGCGGGCAAGGGAGAAACGGTCAAGCTGCTTAACGAGTGGATGGACCCGCGCCTGATCGAAGTACGCACCTTCGATCAGCAAACCGACGAAGAACTGGCGCGCCCACCGGCCTGGCGTTACTGGCGGATGCTCCCGGCCAAGGGCCGCATGGGTGTGTTCTTCGGCAACTGGTACAGCCAGATGCTGCAGGCGCGGGTTCACGGTGAGATCAAGGACCCGCGGCTGGATCAGGCCATTAACGGCGCCGAGCGTCTGGAAAAGATGCTCTGCGATGAAGGCGCACTGATCTTCAAGTTCTGGTTTCATCTCTCGAAGAAGCAGATGAAGGCACGGCTCAAATCCCTCGCCGACGACCCACTGCACAGCTGGCGCATCAGCCCGCTGGACTGGCAGCAGTCGCAGACTTACGACAAGTTCGTGAAATACGGGGAACGCATCCTGCGCCGCACCAGCCGCGACTACGCGCCGTGGCATGTCATCGCCGGGATGGACCCGCGTTATCGCAGCCTCGCGGTCGGCAAGATCCTGCTCGATGGCCTGCAAGCCGCTTTGAAACGGCCGAAAATTCATCCGGAAAAAGTCAGCGCGGCGCCCGTGGGCATCGCAGTGGACCAGGTCAATTTGCTCGACAGCCTCGACCTGAACTTGCGTCTGGACAAGAGCGATTACGAAGAGCAGCTGGTGACCGAACAGGCTCGACTTTCCGGCTTGATGCGCGACAAACGCATGCGACGCCACGCCTTGATCGCCGTGTTCGAAGGCAATGATGCGGCGGGCAAGGGCGGGGCAATTCGTCGGGTTGCTGCAGCGCTCGATCCTCGGCAATACAGCATCATTCCGATCGCTGCGCCGACCGAAGAAGAGAGGGCGCATCCGTACATGTGGCGCTTCTGGCGACACCTGCCGGCGCGGCAGAAATTCACCGTGTTCGACCGCTCCTGGTATGGCCGGGTACTGGTCGAACGTATCGAAGGTTTTTGCAGCCCGGCCGACTGGTTGCGCGCCTACAGCGAGATCAACGACTTCGAAGAGCAGATCACCGACGCCGGGGTGATCGTGGTCAAGTTCTGGCTGTCCATCGACAAACAAACGCAGCTGGACCGGTTCGAGGAGCGCAAAGAGATCCCTTTCAAGCGTTTCAAGATCACTGAAGACGACTGGCGCAACCGCGAAAAATGGGACGCGTACCGCGCTGCCGTCGGCGACATGGTTGATCGCACCAGCACCGAAATCTCGCCGTGGACGCTGGTGGAAGCCAATGACAAACGCTGGGCGCGAGTCAAAGTGTTGCGCACCATTAACCTTGCCCTGGAAGAAGCCTTCGAGAAATCCGACAAAGAGGCGAAGAAGCACAAGAAGTGAAACGATGGTCACGCATACGCGAAGTGAATGATCGTCGCGGTCGGTAATGGGGTGAGCATATGCTCGGTCACCCCCAACCGATAACAACACTGAGGTATGCCATGCGTGAAGTGGTGATCGTCGACAGCGTACGGACCGGCCTGGCCAAATCCTTTCGCGGCAAATTCAACATGACCCGTCCGGACGACATGGCGGCGCATTGCGTCAATGCCTTGCTGGCGCGCACTGGCATCGACCCCGCCAGCGTCGAGGACTGCATTGTCGGCGCCGGTTCCAACGAAGGTGCTCAGGGCTATAACATCGGTCGCAATGTCGCGGTGCTGTCGCAGCTGGGCATCGGCACCGCCGGCATGACCCTCAACCGCTTCTGTTCATCGGGCCTGCAGGCGATTGCGATTGCCGCCAACCAGATTGCTTCGGGCTGCAGCGACATCATCG
This sequence comes from Pseudomonas sp. TMB3-21, assembly GCF_054898145.1. NCBI lineage: Bacteria > Pseudomonadati > Pseudomonadota > Gammaproteobacteria > Pseudomonadales > Pseudomonadaceae > Pseudomonas > Pseudomonas sp. TMB3-21. Next base: position 3,198,504 of record NZ_CM142718.1, read on the forward strand.
TCGCCGGCGGCGTTGAGTCCATCAGCCTGACCATGAAAAGCGTCAATACTGACAACCTGATCAACCCCTTGCTGAAAGAACAGGTGCCCGGCATCTACTTTCCGATGGGGCAGACGGCCGAAATCGTCGCGCGCCGCTATAACGTCAGCCGCCAAGAGCAGGACGCGTATGCGCTGCAAAGCCAGCAACGCACCGCGCGGGCCCAGGCCGACGGTTTGTTCGATGATGAAATCGTGCCAATGACGGTGAAGTATCGCGTGGAGGACAAGGCCACCGGCCAGGTGCAAATCCTCGATGGCATTGTTGAGCGTGACGACTGCAATCGTCCCGACACCACGCTGGAAAGCCTGGCCGGTTTGAAACCGGTGTTTGCCGAAGACGGCTCGGTAACCGCAGGCAATTCATCGCAACTGTCCGATGGCGCGTCGATGACCCTGGTGATGAGCCTGGAAAAAGCGCTGGAGCTGGGCCTCAAGCCGAAGGCGTTTTTCCGTGGTTTCACCGTGGCCGGTTGCGAGCCGGATGAAATGGGCATCGGCCCGGTATTCTCGGTGCCAAAACTGCTCAAGGCAAAAGGTCTGCAAGTTGCCGACATCGACCTGTGGGAACTCAACGAAGCGTTTGCTTCGCAGTGCCTGTACAGCCGTGACCGGCTGCAGATCGACAACGAAAGATACAACGTCAACGGCGGCTCGATTTCCATCGGCCACCCGTTCGGTATGACCGGGTCGCGTCAGGTTGGGCATCTCGTCCGGGAGCTGCAGCGGCGTAACTTGCGTTACGGCATCGTGACGATGTGCGTCGGCGGCGGGATGGGCGCTACCGGGTTGTTTGAGGCCGTGCGCTAGGTTCTGCAGTTTCTGCAGGTTTTATCGCTGTCTTCGTCGGATTTTGCGGGTGGCCTTCCGACGAAGGCTGCGCCGCGTTCGACGAATCGGCACTCAACTTCTGCATGCGCTCGATGTAAGCCTGAATCTCCCGCGCCGCCACCTCGGCGTTTGCGTATGGCCCCTCCAACGTATTTTCCCGTGTGCAGAAGTACAACTCTCCGTTCACACGACACATCCGCTCACTGCGAAAGTACGTGGCGGGGGCATTATCCTGGGCTCGCATGCCATACATGGCGGTCTCCTTGAAGGTGTTCCTGTCGGTGGATCAAATGAGCTTATGCACAAAAGAATTCCCTTGCCCGCGTACCAGATCGACGGCACATCGCCACCTCACCCTTGCGACCTGCACAGTTTTATCCGCGCCCGGTTGCCAACTGTCCCTGTGTGTCGCGATGCTGTGCGCCTAGAATGACGACTCTCGCAACGGGTTCGGGGTACGCATGCACATTTCATCAGGTCGCTGGGTTTACGGTCTGTTCCTGGCCTTGCTGACCGCATTGCTATGGGGAATCCTGCCGATCAAGCTCAAGCAAGTCCTGCAAGTGATGGACCCGGTGACGGTGACATGGTTTCGTTTAATGGTGTCCGGCCTGTGCCTTTTCGTTTATCTGGCGGCAACCAGGCGCCTGCCCAGTCGCAAAGTGCTCGGCCCTCGCGGAGGCTGGCTGGTGCTGATGGCCGTGCTCGGCCTGGTTGGCAACTACGTGTTGTACCTGATGGGCTTGAACCTGCTGAGCCCCGGCACCGCGCAACTCGTGGTGCAGATGGGCCCGATCATGTTGCTGATCGCCAGTCTGTTCGTGTTCAAGGAACGCTTCAGCGTGGGGCAGGGCGTAGGGCTGCTGGTGTTGCTGATCGGCTTCGGGTTGTTCTTCAATCAGCGCCTCGCCGAACTGCTGACCTCGCTGACCGATTACACCGCCGGCGTGCTGCTGGTGTTGCTGGCGTCCACCGTCTGGACGTTCTACGCCTTGGGCCAGAAGCAGTTGCTGACGGTGTGGAATTCGCTGCAGGTGATGATGGTGATCTACCTGTTCTGCGGCTTGTTGCTGACGCCGTGGGTGCATCCACTGGAAGCGCTGCAATTGAGCCCGTTGCAAGGCTGGCTGTTGCTGGCGTGCTGCATGAATACGCTGATCGCTTATGGCGCCTTTGCCGAAGCGTTGGCACACTGGGAAGCATCGCGAGTGAGTGCGACGCTGGCGATTACGCCGCTGGTGACGTTTGCGGCGGTGGCCGTAGCTGCCTGGTTGTGGCCCGAGTTTGTCCACGCCGAGACGATCAATGCGCTGGGCTACGGCGGTGCGGTGCTGGTGGTATTGGGGTCGGCGCTGGTGGCGTTGGGGCCGTCGCTGATTGCGGGGCTGCGGTCTCGGAAGGCGCGGATGGCGGCGGGTTAGACCGCGTCGTCGTTTATCGCGAGCAGGTTCACTCCCACATTAGATCCGAGTGAACCATTCATTGTGGGAGTGAGCCTGCTCGCGATGACTGACTATTGGTCGCTACAAACCTTAACCCTTGGCACCCGCCTCAATCATGTTCTCCGGGCGCACCCACTGATCGAACTCTGCGTCGGTCAGGTACCCCAGCTGCAACGCGGCTTCGCGCAATGTCAGCCCCTCGGCATAAGCCTTCTTGGCAATCTCCGCCGACTTGTCGTAACCGATGTGCGGATTCAGCGCGGTCACCAGCATCAACCCACGTTCCAGGTGTTCCGCCATTTTCTGCGCGTCCGGCTCCAGGCCGGCGATGCAATGCTGGTGGAAGTTACTGCAGCCGTCGCCCAGCAGGCGGATCGATTGCAGCAGGTTGTAGATGATCACCGGTTTGAACACGTTCAACTGCAAGTGACCCTGACTCGCCGCAAAACCGATTGCCACGTCGTTGCCCAATACCTGGCAAGCGAGCATTGACAGCGCTTCGCATTGAGTCGGATTGACCTTGCCGGGCATGATCGAACTGCCCGGTTCGTTGGCCGGCAGTTTCACCTCGGCGAAACCTGCGCGAGGCCCGGAGCCGAGCAAACGCAGGTCGTTGGCAATTTTCATCAGGGTCACAGCCAGGGTTTTCAGCGCGCCGGATAAGGTGGTCAACGGCTCGTGCCCGGCCAGCGCGGCAAACTTGTTTGGTGCAGTCACAAAGGGCAGACCGGAGAGCGCGGCCAGCTCGGCGGCAATCGCTTCGCCAAAACCGTGTGGCGAATTCAGGCCGGTGCCGACAGCGGTGCCGCCCTGTGCCAGTTCGCAGACCGATGGCAAGGCGCTGCGGATCGCCCGCTCGGCGTAATCCAGTTGCGCTATAAAAGCCGAGAGCTCCTGGCCGAAGGTGATCGGCGTCGCGTCCATCATGTGCGTGCGGCCGGTCTTGACCAGCTTCATATGGCGCGCCGAGAGCTCGGCGAGCCCGCCGGACAATTCGTTGATCGCCGGCAGCAGATGCTGCTGAATCGCCTGGGCGGTCGCGATGTGCATGGCAGTAGGGAAGCAGTCGTTGGAACTCTGCGAACGGTTGACGTGATCGTTGGGATGCACCGGCACCTTACCGCCGCGCGGGCTGCCGGCCAGTTCGTTGGCGCGGCCGGCGATCACTTCGTTGACGTTCATGTTGCTCTGGGTGCCGCTGCCGGTCTGCCAGACCACCAGCGGAAACTGGTCGTCGTGACTGCCGGCGAGCACCTCGTCAGCGGCCTGTTCGATCAGCCGGGCGATATCGGCGGGGAGGTCGCCGTTGCGGTCGTTGACGCGCGCTGCGGCTTTTTTGATCAGCGCCAGCGCATGCAGCACCGGCAGCGGCATGCGCTCTTCGCCGATGGCGAAATTGACCAGCGAGCGTTGCGTCTGAGCGCCCCAATAGGCTTCATCCGAGACTTCCACCTGGCCAAGGCTGTCGGTTTCAATACGGCTCATCGTGCACACTCCTGTAGGTCTGATTGCGCAGTTTAGGCCGTGATCACCGGCCGTGGTTCCATCGGTCTGGATTCTGACCATTCAACCCCTCTAATTCAGGTGCGACAAGGCTTGGGGTTGAGTGACACTCTTTTTTAGGCGCAGAATGGGCGCCCTTGGGGTCTTACCTCGCCTGCTAGAAAAGGAAACTCGATGACTCGTCTTCGTGCCATCTGTACCGCGGTTGCACTGGTTTGCGCCAGCGGCCCTGTTTTTGCCGATACCGCCAGCCACAACGCCAGTGCCGAGGCTTTCCTGACCCTGGCTCACGCTGACAAACTGGGCACGCCGGTGTACATGCAAGTGCAGCAAATGTTCGCTCAGCGCTTTGAACAAACCAAAGCTCCGGAGTCGAAAAAGGCTCTGCTGGAAACCTACCAGGCCAAGGCTAACGCCGCTCTGGACCAGGCCATCGGCTGGAAAAAACTGAAGCCGGACATGGTCAAGCTCTACACCACCAACTTCAGCGAATCCGAGCTCAAGGATCTGGTTGCGTTCTACCAGTCGCCCCTGGGCAAGAAAGTCCTGGAAAAAATGCCGCAGCTGACGCAGCAATCGGCCCAGATGACCCAGGCCAAACTGGAAAGTGCGGTACCTGTGGTCAACAAACTGCTGGCCGACATGACAGCCGAGCTGGAGCCTAAAGGCGCCGCTCCTGCCAAGAAAAAGCCGTAAGCGGAGTTTGGTATGACCATGCAACAACGCATCGAATCTACGCTGGGCCTGTTACAGCCCGAGCACCTGCAAGTGCTGGATGAAAGCCACATGCACAGTCGTGGGTTGCAGACCCACTACAAGGCTGTGGTGGTGAGCCAGCAGTTTGAAGGGCTCAATCGTGTCAAGCGGCACCAGAAAGTATATGGCACGCTCGGCGAGCTGATGGGCGAGTTCCATGCGTTGGCGTTGCATACCTACACGCCAGAGGAATGGGCACATATCGAAACGGCCCCGGCCTCGCCGACCTGTGCGGGAGGGGAGAAGCAGCAGAAACAGCTTTAAGCTGCAAGCTGCAAGCTTAAGACGCCGCGCGCCACACTTGCCGCTTGAAGCTTGCGGCTTGAAACTGCTTTTCTTGCTAGAATCCGCAACGCGCCGCTTACCCGGCGCGTTTTTTTTTCGCATCCGGTTCACCCCTTACGAGGGTAGCCACCTGGAGAATCACCCATGACACAACAGATTGTCGTGGCGGCACTGTATAAGTTCGTCACTCTGGAAAACTACGTCGAAATGCGCGAGCCGCTGTTGCAGGCGATGGTCGACAACGGCATCAAAGGCACTTTGCTGATTGCCGAAGAAGGCATCAACGGCACCGTTTCCGGTAGCCGTGAAGGCATCGACGGGCTGATGGCCTGGCTCAAGAACGATCCGCGCATGGACGACATCGACCATAAAGAGTCGTACTGCGACGACCAGCCGTTCTATCGCACCAAGGTCAAACTGAAAAAAGAAATCGTCACCCTCGGCGTCGAAGGCGTAGACCCTAACAAAACGGTCGGCACCTACGTCGATCCGCAGAACTGGAACGCGCTGATCAGGGATCCTGAAGTACTGCTGATCGACACCCGCAACGACTACGAAGTTTCGATCGGCACCTTCGAGGGCGCCGTCGATCCGAAGACGACCAGTTTTCGCGAATTCCCCGATTACATCAAAGCCAACTTCGACCCGGCCGTGCACAAGAAAGTCGCGATGTTCTGCACGGGTGGCATTCGCTGTGAAAAAGCCTCGAGCTATATGCTCAGTCAGGGTTTCGATGAGGTGTATCACCTCAAGGGCGGCATTCTGAAATACCTCGAAGAGGTGCCGCAGGAAGAAACCAAGTGGCAGGGCGACTGCTTTGTCTTCGATAACCGCGTCACCGTGCGCCACGACCTCAGCGAAGGCGACTACGATCAATGTCATGCCTGTCGCACACCGGTGAGCGTTGAAGACCGCACGTCCGAGCATTACGTCGCCGGCATCAGTTGCCCGCATTGCTGGGATACGCTGAGCGAGAAAACCCGCCGCAGTGCCATCGACCGGCAAAAGCAGATCGAGCTGGCCAAGGCACGCAACCTGCCTCACCCGATCGGCTACAACTACAAGCAAACTCCTACCGAGGCTTGAACCATGTCTGCTCGCCGCTTGCTCTATGTGATGGACCCGATGTGTTCCTGGTGCTGGGGCTTTGCGCCGGTGGCCAACGCGCTGGTCGAACAGGCGCACTCGGCGGGGGTGGAATTGCATCTGGTGGTCGGGGGGTTGCGCACCGGCAATGGCGCGGCGCTGGAGCCGACCACTCGGCGCTACATTCTCGAACACTGGCTGGCGGTGAACGAAGCCACCGGTCAGCCGTTCAAGCGTGAAGGGGCGTTGCCCGAGGGTTTTGTCTACGACACCGAGCCGGCCTGCCGTGCGCTGGTCACGGCGCGCAGCCTGGCGCCGGATTGCGCGTGGAAACTGCTCGGGTTGATCCAGCATGCGTTCTACGCAGAAGGTCGCGATGTTACCCAAGCCAGTGTGCTGGTGGAGCTCGCGGAACAGGCCGGTCTGCCCCGCATCGAATTTGCCGCGGCGTTTGACCGTGCAGATCAGCACGCGGCAACCGCTGCCGATTTTACCTGGGTGCAGGATCTGGGCATCGCCGGTTTTCCAACCCTGCTCGCCGAGCGTGACGGCCAGTTGGCGCTGTTGACCAATGGCTACCAGCCGCTGAGTGTGTTGTCGCCGTTGCTCGGCCGTTGGCTGGAGCGTGCCGCCTGTGCCTGACTCGCTGGCAGACGCAGCAGCGCCCGAGCGTGTTGATCGATTGAGCTGGGCCGAAATTCGTCGTCTGGCCCTGCAGCATAAAAAATCCCTCTGGATCGCCAACGGCGTCGCTGTGCTGGCGACGCTGTGCAGCGTGCCGATTCCCTTGCTGCTGCCGTTGCTGGTCGACGAAGTGCTACTGGGGCACGGCGATTCCGCCCTGAAAATCATGAACCATGCACTGCCGGACGCCTGGCAGAAAGCAGCCGGCTACATCGGCCTGATGCTGCTGGTGACGCTCTGTCTGCGTTGTGCCGCGTTGCTCTTCAACGTGGTGCAGGCGCGGTTGTTTGCGGCCCTGGCCAAGGACATCGTCTACCGCATTCGTGTGCGGCTGATCGAACGGCTCAAGCGTATTTCCCTAGGTGAATACGAAAGCCTGGGCAGCGGCACGGTGACCACGCACCTGGTCACCGACCTCGACACCCTGGACAAATTCGTCGGCGAGACCCTCAGCCGCTTCCTGGTGGCCATGCTGACCCTGGTCGGCACCTCGGGCATTCTGATGTGGATGCACTGGAAGCTCGCGCTGCTGATTCTGCTGTTCAACCCGCTGGTGATTTACGCCACGGTGCAGTTGGGCAAACGGGTCAAACACCTGAAAAAACTCGAGAACGACAGCACCTCGCGCTTCACGCAGGCCTTGACCGAAACCCTCGACTCGATCCAGGAAGTGCGCGCCGGCAATCGCCAGGGGTTTTTTCTCGGGCGGCTCGGGCACCGCGCTCGGGAAGTGCGCGATTACGCGGTGAATTCGCAGTGGAAAACCGATGCGTCGAACCGGGCGAGCGGCTTGTTGTTCCAGTTCGGTATAGACATTTTTCGTGCTGCCGCCATGCTCACGGTGCTGTTTTCCGACCTGTCGATCGGCCAGATGCTCGCGGTGTTCAGCTACCTGTGGTTCATGATCGGTCCGGTCGAACAGCTGTTGAACCTGCAATACGCTTACTACGCTGCCGGTGGCGCGCTGTCGCGGATCAACGAGCTGCTGGCCCGCGCCGATGAGCCGGAATACGCCGGTGGCGTCGACCCGTTCAAGGGCCGTGAAACCGTGGGCATTGAAGTGCAGGGCTTGAGCTTCGGTTATGGCGAGGAGTTGGTGCTGAACCAGATGAACCTGTCGATCGCCCCCGGCGAAAAGGTCGCCGTGGTCGGTGCCAGCGGTGGCGGCAAGAGCACGCTGGTGCAATTGCTGCTGGGCCTGTACACGCCGCTCGCGGGGACGATTCGCTTTGGCGGATCAACCCAGCAGGAGATCGGCTTGCCCACCGTTCGCGAAAACGTCGCCGTGGTTCTGCAACATCCGGCACTGTTCAACGACACCATTCGCGCCAACCTGACCATGGGCCGCGAGCGGACCGACGATGCCTGCTGGCAAGCGCTTGAAATCGCTCAGTTGCACGCCACGGTGCGGGAACTGCCCAATGGCCTCGACAGCATCGTCGGTCGCTCCGGGGTGCGTTTGTCCGGGGGCCAGCGCCAGCGGCTGGCGATCGCGCGCATGGTGCTGGCCGGACCGAAAGTGGTGATTCTCGACGAGGCAACCTCGGCGCTGGATGCCGCCACCGAATACAACCTGCACCAGGCCTTGGCGCGGTTCCTCAGCAACCGCACGACTCTGATCATTGCGCACCGCTTGTCTGCGGTGAAGCAGGCCGACCGCGTGCTGGTCTTTGACGGCGGGCAAATCGCCGAGGATGGCGACCATCAGCAACTGATTGCCGATGGCGGCTTGTACGCCAAACTCTATGGGCATCTGCAGCAGCATTGAGCCGCACTTCAGGGCGAGTGAACGGAGGAACTGTTTGCCAGTGCGTGGGTCAGCACTTCACTGAAAACAGTTATTTACATGCGCTTGTTCACAGCTCGAGGCTTCTCGCTTGCCGGGATCGAGAACGCCCCCTAGTCTAGCTGTAGCGATCACGTTGGATGCTGATCTGGCAGTGCTAAAACAAGGGACCTCATGAAACAAACGCGGACACTCGGAACGCCCCGGTTGCTCGGTATTGTCTGGCCATTTATCGCCGTAGTGCTGTTTCAGGCCCTGCTGGGTGGTGTCAGCCTGTACGTTCTTTCCGCGGTGCGCGGTTACGTTGCTGGTGAAAGTCTTTGGTCCAAGGGCCAGAAAGACGCCATCTATTACCTGAATCTCTACGCCGACAGTCGCGACGAGAGCATCTTCAACAAATACCGTAATGCGATAGCCGTGCCGCAAGGTGGTCACGAGTTGCGCGTTGCACTGGACCAGCAGCCGCCAGACATCGAAGCGGCGCGCCAGGCCGTCCTCAAGGGCGGCAACCACCCGGACGACGTTTCCAGCGTGATCTGGCTATACCTCAACTTCCGTCATTTCAGTTACCTCGAAAAAGCCATCGACCTGTGGACGGTGGGTGACAGCTATCTGGTTCGGCTGGATGATGTGGCCGCAGAAATGCACCGCAGCATCGCCGCAAGCGCTGCCACCGATCGCGATATCAAGCGCTGGAAAGACCAGATTTTTGGCATCAATGATGGCGTGACGCCGGCGGCCAAAGCTTTCAGTGATGCGCTGGGCGAAGGTTCGCGGATGATCCTGCGCTTGCTGCTGGTGACCAACCTGGCCACAGCGCTGGGCCTGATTGTTTTGGCCCTGATGCGCACGCATAAGCTGCTCAGGCAGCGGCATGCCTTCGCGGAGGCGTTGCAGCTGGAAAAAGACCGTGCGCAAATCACTCTGCAATCCATCGGCGATGGGGTGATCACCACGGATGTCGAAGGCGCCATTGCTTACATGAACCCGGCGGCCGAGGCGCTCACCCACTGGAAGGCCGAACAGGCCGCAGGATTGCCCTTGGCGTCGTTGTTCAATCTGCTGGACGAAAATGCGCAGGCTGAAGGCTTCACCCTGATCGAACACATTTTGAGTGGGCAATTGAGCGGCGCCAGTGAACATTCCAAATTGATTCAACGGCTGGACGGCAGCACGGTGTCGGTCACGCTGGTGGGTGCGCCGATCCGCAACGCGGGCAAGGTCAGCGGTACCGTACTGGTGTTGCACGACATGACCCAGGAGCGACAGTACATTGCCAACCTTTCCTGGCAGGCAACGCATGACGCGTTGACCGGTTTGGCCAACCGTCGCGAATTCGAATATCGCCTCGAACAGGCGCTGCACAATCTGTCACGACAGGGCGGGCGCCATGCGCTGATGTTCCTCGACCTTGATCAATTTAAACTGGTCAATGACACCTGTGGTCATGCGGCGGGCGATGAATTGCTGCGCCATATTTGCGCGTTGCTGCAGTCGGGCCTGCGCGAGGGCGATACCCTGGCCCGTTTGGGTGGCGACGAGTTCGGCATCCTCCTGGAAAACTGTGCACCGGAAGCGGCCGAGAAAATCGCCGAGAGTCTGCGCCAGACCGTGCAAAACCTGCATTTTGTCTGGAAAGGCCGACCTTTCGTCACCACCGTCAGCGTCGGGCTGGTGCACGTCAATCAGCAGCCAACCACCCTCGAAACTTCGTTGCGGGCGGCCGACATGGCGTGCTACATGGCCAAGGAGAAAGGCCGCAACCGGGTGCAGGTCTACCACGCAGACGACTCGGAGTTGTCTTTGCGCTTTGGCGAGATGGCCTGGGTGCAGCGATTGCACATGGCGCTGGAAGAAGATCGATTCTGCCTGTATGCGCAGGAAATCGCGCCACTCGGGAATGTCGAACAGGGCTCGGGGCACATCGAAATTCTCCTGCGTTTGCACGACGAATCCGGGCGTATGATCCTGCCCGACAGCTTCATCCCAGCGGCAGAACGTTATGGTTTGATGACCTCGCTGGATCGATGGGTCGTGCAGAACGTGTTCAAGATCATCGCCCAATGCATTGCCGAAAAACACCAGGGTCCACTGGCAATGTGTGCGATCAATCTGTCAGGCACCACTATTGGAGACGAGGCATTTCTCGACTTCTTGCGTGAACAATTTGTAGCTCACTCGATACCGCCTGAAATGATTTGTTTTGAAATCACGGAAACCAGTGCGATTTCAAATCTTGGCAGTGCAATTAAATTTATCAATGAGCTCAAAGGTTTAGGGTGTCATTTTTCACTGGATGACTTTTGTGCCGGGATGTCCTCATTCGCCTACTTGAAACATTTGCCTGTAGACTTCTTGAAGATTGACGGGAGTTTCGTTAAGGATATGTTGGACGACCCTATTAACCGTGCCATGGTCGAGGTGATCAATCACATCGGTCATGTCATGGGTAAGCGTACGATTGCGGAGTTTGTCGAGACACCCCAGATTGAGCAGGCGCTGCTGGAGATCGGGGTGGATTATGCTCAAGGATATGTGATCGAACGTCCGCATCTGTTTACCTGCGACAGTTTGCAAAGTCGTCCCGCCAGGCCGCAGCCTTTGTTGTTCAAGGCACCTGGTACGTTCCGTTGAAATCTCTTGCTGATCCTTACAATCACAATCAAAAGGAACCCGACAGTGATCGACACATTCAACCGAACCGGACCACTCATGGAAGCTGCAAGTTATCCCGCCTGGGCTCAACAGCTCATCCAGGATTGCAGCGAGAGTAAGCGCCGGGTTGTCGAACATGAATTGTACAAGCGCATGCGCGATAACAAGCTCAGCGCCAAGACCATGCGCCACTACCTTATTGGTGGTTGGCCAGTGGTCGAACAGTTCGCGTTATATATGGCACAAAATCTGACCAAGACCCGTTTTGCCCGCCATCCCGGCGAGGACATGGCGCGTCGCTGGTTGATGCGAAATATCCGTGTGGAACTCAACCACGCTGATTACTGGGTGCACTGGAGCCGTGCTCATGGTGTGAGCCTGGAGGATCTGCAAGCGCAGGATGTTGCCCCGGAACTGCACGCACTGAGTCATTGGTGTTGGCACACCAGTTCTTCAGACTCGCTGATTGTCGCGATTGCCGCGACCAACTACGCGATTGAGGGGGCGACGGGCGAGTGGTCGGCGGTAGTCTGCTCAAGTGGCGTCTATGCGGCGGCCTTTCCCGAGGAAGATCGCAAGCGGGCGATGAAGTGGTTGAAGATGCATGCCCAGTACGACGATGCCCATCCGTGGGAAGCACTGGAAATCATCTGTACGCTGGCAGGGATGAACCCGACCAAGGCGTTGCAGGTTGAGCTGCGTCAGGCCGTGTGCAAGAGCTACGACTACATGTTCCTGTTCCTGGAGCGTTGCATGCAACTTGAACAGGCGGAGAAAGCGCCAGCCACACGCGAACGCGTGGAGCTGGCCGAAAGCTGACCCGTGTAACGCTCGGAAAAAAAGCCCGCCGCTCTGCGCTGACAGAACGGCGGGCTTTTTTGTTACCCAATGCTGATCACGTGCTGATCTTCAGGCCGATCAGGCCACACAGGATCAAGGCAACACTGGCCAGTCTGAAAAACGCCATGGATTCACCGAACAGAATGATCCCGGCAATCACCGTACCGATTGCGCCGACGCCAGTCCAGATGGCGTAAGCAGTGCCGAGCGGTAATTCCTTCATGGCAAGACCGAGCAAACCAAGGCTGATCACCATGGCGCCAACGGTCAATGCAGTGGGGAGAGGGCGGCTGAAACCGTCGGTATATTTCAGTCCGACAGCCCAGCCCACTTCGAACAGGCCGGCAAAAAACAGAATGATCCAGGACATGGAAGACCTCCATCGATTGACGGGGTCGTCCCCGGATAATGACTCGATCGAGTCGCGAGGTCGTCCTCGCGTTGCGCAATATAGTGCCCATCATTAGCCCGGGGATCAAGCTCCCGATTCAGTCTGCCGTTTGCCGAGCGAGTAAATCGCGGTCTTGCTTTTCACTCATCCGCCGGAACCAGGTTGAGAGCAGGGCGCCGGAGATGTTGTGCCAGACACTGAACAATGCGCTGGGCACGGCCGCCAGCGGCGAGAAATGCGCACTGGCCAGTGCGGCACCGAGGCCGGAGTTCTGCATGCCGACTTCCAGCGCGAGGGTCTTGCGCTGCGCCAGTGGCAATTTGAACAGGTGGCCGGTGAGGTAACCCAGCAGGTAACCGAAGCTGTTATGCAGCATCACCACCGCCATGATCAGCAGGCCGGATTCGGCAATTTTCGCCTGACTGGCCGCCACGACGGCGGCGACGATGATCACGATGCTCACCACCGACACCAGGGGCAGCACTTCCACCGCATAGCGTGCGTGCGCGCCCAGCACGCGTTGAGTGATCAGGCCCAGCACGATCGGCAGCAGAACGATCTGCAGAATCGACCAGAACAAGTCGAGGAACGAGACCGGCAACCAGGCCGACGCCAGCAGCCAGATCAGCGCCGGGGTCAACAGAGGCGCCAGCAGCGTAGTGATGGCGGAGATCGCCACGGCCAGTGCGAGGTCGCCTCGGGCCAGCCAGGTCATCACGTTGGAGGAGGTGCCGCTCGGGCAGCAGCCGACCAGAATGACCCCGACGGCAATCTCCGGTGGCAGCTTGAACACCTGGCACAGCAACCATGCCATGCCCGGCATGATCACGAATTGAGCGATGACCCCGAGGGCCACGCGCCACGGGTGGCGTGCGACTTCCGCGAAATCTTCGAGTTTGAGGGTCAGGCCCATGCCGAACATCACCAGGCCCAATAGCGGCACGATGGCCACTTTGAGGCCGACGAACCACTCGGGTTGCAGAAACGCCAGCACGGCGAAGAGCAGCACCCAGTAAGCGAAAGTGTTGCCGACAAAGCGACTCAGTGCAGCCAGTGCGCGCATGGTCTGATCCTTATTATTGAGTAGCAGCACAAACAAATGTGGGAGGGAACAAGCTCCCTCCCACATTAGAATTACAAGGTTTTAAATCCCTTGCGGCATTTCTTCCCCACCCAGCGCCTCGACCAGTGCCGGCAGGAAATCGCCGAAAGTCAGCATCATCAGGGTGAAGCTTGCATCGAGCTGGCCCAAGGCTTCTTCGCCACCGTCCTGTTCCGCCTGATCCTGCAGCAGATCTTCGAACTTCAGGCGTTTGACCACCATCTTGTCATCGAGTACGAACGACAACTTGTCCTGCCAGGCCAGTGACAACTGGGTCACTACTTTGCCGGTGCTCAGGTGCAGCTGGATTTCTTCGCTGGTCAGGTCCTGACGCTTGCAGCGCACAATACCGCCATCTTCGTGAGTGTCGCGCAGCTCGCATTCATCCAGCACAAAGAAATCGTCCGCCGCTTTCTGCGTGGTGACCCACTCGGTCATGGTTGCGGTAGGCGACATTTTTACAGTCAGCGGACGCACCGGCAGCGTGCCGATCACTTCACGCAGGGTCGACAGCAGGTCTTCGGCACGTTTCGGGCTGGCCGAGTTGACCAGGATCAGACCCTGTTTCGGTGCAATCGCGGCGAAAGTCGACGAGCGACGGATGAACGCGCGGGGCAGGAAGGCCTGGATGATTTCATCCTTGATCTGATCGCGTTCCTTTTTATAGACCTTGCGCATTTGCTCGGCTTCGATCTCGTCGATCTTTTCCTTCACCGCGTCACGCACGACGCTGCCAGGCAGGATGCGTTCTTCCTTGCGTGCGGAAATCAGCAGGAAGTCACCACTGACGTGAACGAGCGGGGCATCTTCGCCCTTGCCGAACGGCGCGACGAAACCGTAAGTGGTCAACTCCTGGCTTGCACAAGGACGCGCAACTTTGGTCGCCAGTGCAGTTTCCAACGCCTCGGCATCAAAAGGCAGATCTTGGGTCAGGCGATAGATAAGCAGGTTTTTGAACCACATGGGGCGGGTCTCTCCTTTAACAAAGGGGGGCATTATTCTCTTCGTGGCGCCATAGGCCAACCCTTCTCTAAGCCTTTGGAAGGCCTGAGAAAATTATTTTAGAAAGTGCTTGCCAGAGCAGAGGTCGCTCCGTAGAATGCGCGCCACACCGAAAGTGAAGGGTGATTAGCTCAGCTGGGAGAGCGTCTGCCTTACAAGCAGAATGTCGGCGGTTCGATCCCGTCATCACCCACCATTCGCTTCCAGTGTTACGCGCAGCGGTAGTTCAGTCGGTTAGAATACCGGCCTGTCACGCCGGGGGTCGCGGGTTCGAGTCCCGTCCGCTGCGCCATATTCGATGATCTGGCACGCTGAACGCCGGGTCGTCAAGGAAAAGCCCGCTCACTGCGGGTTTTTTTCTGTCTGAAGTTCCTGCAGGATGTGTCGTGTTATCAGTTTTCAGATTTTTTGAATTATTTTTCAATTAAATCAACATGTTATGAAAATCTGTGGCACAATGCGCCCCGCAACGAAGGTAAAGGGTGATTAGCTCAGCTGGGAGAGCGTCTGCCTTACAAGCAGAATGTCGGCGGTTCGATCCCGTCATCACCCACCACTACTTTCAACGCTACGCGCAGCGGTAGTTCAGTCGGTTAGAATACCGGCCTGTCACGCCGGGGGTCGCGGGTTCGAGTCCCGTCCGCTGCGCCATATTCGGTAACCTGGAACGCTGAACGCCAGGTCACCACACAGAAAGCCCGCTTTATGCGGGCTTTTTGCCGTCTGCGATTTGGCTTTTTCCGGTGTTTGAACCCATCCTGAAGTCTGCGGGCGATCCATATCGGAAGAAGATGACAGAAGCTTCATCGTCTCAATCCGCCAATGAACCTGAACACCTGAACTAATCAGAAATTTCCTGCTCTCATGCCGGTAGCCATTGGTCGTGGCCGCCTGATAAGCTCGCGGCTTTACTCGATTGCCCTTTTGGCGCATGAACAAGGAAATAGCATGAAACAGCATCGGTTGGCGGCGGCGGTGGCCCTGGTTAGCCTGGTACTTGCGGGTTGTGATTCGCAGACCAGCGTAGAGCTGAAAACCCCGGCGCAAAAAGCTTCCTACGGGATTGGCCTGAACATGGGCAAAAGCCTGGCTCAGGAAGGCATGGATGACCTGGACTCCAAAGCCGTTGCCCAGGGCATCGAAGATGCCGTTGGCAAGAAAGAACAGAAGCTGAAAGATGAAGAATTGGTCGAAGCCTTCGCTGCACTGCAAAAACGTGCCGAAGAGCGCATGACCAAGATGAGCGAAGAGTCGGCATCCGCCGGCAAGAAATTCCTCGAAGACAATGCCAAGAAAACCGGTGTGACCACCACAGCTTCCGGCTTGCAGTATGAAGTGGTCAAGAAGGCCGATGGCGCCCAGCCAAAGCCTACTGACGTCGTGACTGTCCACTACACCGGCACTCTGACCAACGGCACCGTTTTCGACAGCTCTGTCGAGCGCGGCAGCCCGATCGATCTGCCGGTCAGCGGCGTGATTCCGGGCTGGGTCGAAGGCCTGCAATTGATGCACGTCGGCGAGAAGTACAAGCTGTACATTCCGAGCGAACTGGCTTACGGCGCGCAAAGCCCAAGCCCGGCAATCCCGGCCAATTCGGTGCTGGTATTCGACCTGGAACTGCTGGCGATCAAGGATCCGGCAAAACAGGACGACGCTGCCAAGTAATCGGCGTCCGCTCCGCTAACAACGCCTCGCTTATGCGGGGCGTTGTTGCATCTGGTGATTGACAGAAATAAACAAAGCGAACAGAAGTCATACATTGGAGTCATAGCCATTGAAGGTGCCCGCGCTAGCCGCGCCTGCACGCCAAGTCAATGAAATATTGGGTTTTTTTATGTGAGTAAAAAACGCCCGATCTGAGCGAAGCCCTTATAAATCGGGGCTTTCAGCCGTCAAATGTAGCTCTGTTCACAAGGTTATCCACAATTTGTGTGGATAACATTCAAGCGGGAGAAATCATGAAAGCGCCCTGGAATTTTGCTCGTTTCCTGCCCCTGGCCGGACGTTTGCTAGCCCGTGGACGATTGCCGACCCTGCTGTTTGCCGTGGCCAGCAAAGGAGCCAGCCAAGGCAATCGCCTGGGCAAGATCAAGGACGACTTGCGCCTGCTGCAAGCTCTCTGCCTGGCCTATTGGCGCGGGGAGTACCGCACGATCAGTCCCAAGACCATGATCTCGGTGGTGGCCGGGCTGATGTATTTCCTCAGCCCGGTGGACGCCATTCCGGACTTCATTCCGGTTTTCGGCATGTTTGATGACGTCGCAGTGCTCGCCTGGTTGATGAAGGTGCTCGACGATGAGCTCAATGCGTTTCGCGCCTGGCGTAAGCGCCAGTTGCCGGAAAAACTGGCGGTGGTCGAGCGCTTGCCCGATACGCCAGAACAACTGCAATTACAACGCCCTGGAAAAAAGTGAGCCGCTAGTGGATCGATGCATTATTGATGCGCCCCGCGACCTTGGCCGCTGTTAGGATTACACTTCGAGGGAAAAGTGCCGACTCGCTAAGTGTCGTTGTCCTACGGGGATGTCATGGATATTCAGATAATCACACGCGAAGGCGAGCCCGAATATGCAGTTGTGCCATGGGCTCAGTATCAGGCTCTGCTGAAAGCTGCAGGAATCACAGAACAACCGCCGCACGATGCACCAGTACGCCGTGCGGCTGCGCCAGACCAGATACTGCCGGGTCTGGATCAACTACGCACTTTGCGCGAAGGGAAGGGCATCGCCATCGAGGCGCTCGCCCGCACGGTAGGCATCAGCCCGTCTTATCTGGCCTTGATCGAAAGTGGCGAGCGTCAACCTGACGCTGCGATTCGCCGCAGCCTGGCCTGGGAATTGACGGTGCCGGGGTGGAGGGATGAATCGTGAGCGTACGCATCAGTCGTCAACATTGGGACGGTTTGCTCGGTGAACTGGATCAGGCGCGCCGTCAGCGACATCTGTTGACCTACCGCGCCTTGTTGGAGCGACTGCAGTTGCCGACGCCGGCGATGCAGACGCTGACGGCGGCGCTGGAACATCTGGCGGCGCTGGATGCCAAAGCCGAGCAGCCACTGCGCAGCTCGCTTGTGATCAGTCAGGGTGCCAGCCGTCTGCCGCGTACCGGTTTCTTTGAATGCGTCGAACGCCTCGGGCGTTTCTCCGGACCGTCCGACGGCGTCGCCGCCGCCTCCTGGCATGCCTCGGAAGTGGTGCGAGTGTTTGAATACGAATACCCCGAATCGGCAGAAGCCTGAATGCTTTTGCGGCTCAAGGCGCGTGCTGGATACTGGCTTGCCCGCCGGTTGTTCCATTGGTCGTGGTTCGTGCGTCAGCCTCGCGGCTGGAGCTGGCTCGAAGGGCGATTCGCCCGCATGGCAAACCTGGGTGATGTCGGCGCGCAAAGTTTCTACGGGCACATCCTGACTTTTCGCGGCGTCGGCCTTGGGGCGCGTGAGGAAGGCGTCCGATTGCTGCGCCTGGCGGCATTGGCAGGGGATGCGAAAGCGGCGTATCAGGTGGGTGTAATCAGCTTGGCGGGAACCGCGAGCAAAGCGCCGGATCCGGCTGAGGCCGCGCGATTTTGGCAGATGGCTGTCGCGGCCGGGCATCCGTTGGCGGAGGTCAAACTCAACGCGCTGGAGAGTCGCGGCCCGGAGTGAACGTACAGTTTCGAGCAAGCTGATTCAGCGATGACCCTGCAGCAGTTCTTCCTGATCCTCGGCTACCGCCAGGCTATCAATCACATGCACACTGAAGCCCGGCACATTCTTCGCGTGATGCTTGGCTTGCGACGCCATTTCGGCCAACAGGCTTGCATCCAGTTGAGCGCACGTAGCGGCATGCAAATGCACAACCCCGATCGACAATGACAGCAACGGAAACTGCTGGCGCACGCCCTGGCGGTTCGGCGCGATGAAGCAACCTGCCTCAAGGTGTTCGCTGCGATAGAAGCGGCGGCACTGCGTCTGGAAGTCGTCCAGCAACTGAGCCAATCGTTTGCGCCAGTCTTCCGGCCCGAGCACCAGCAGAAAATCGTCGCCACCGATGTGTCCGACAAAGTCGCGGGACGGATCGACGCGATCATTCAGGCATTGCGCCAGGCACAGCAGGACTTCATCACCCCGGCCGTAGCCGTAGATATCGTTGAAAGGCTTGAAGCTGTCGATGTCGACGTAACAGATGATCGACTCTCGTTGCTGCTGCAGCACTCGCGTGAGGCATTGCTGGATCGGCACGTTCCCTGGCAGCAAGGTCAGCGGATTGGCGTAGCGAGCCTGCTGGATCTTCAGTTCGGTGATCAGCTTCAGGACATCGATGACCCGGCCCAGTCCCAGATAGCCGCCGTTGAGCGTGATGATAAAGTCTTCTTCAATGCGCTGACGGGCGCGGCTGGTGATCAATCGGCTGACTTGCTGCAGCGATTGGCTTAACTCGACAGCGAGAAAGTCATCGTTCATCAGGCGGCTGATCGGCTTGCGGGCGAACAGGTCGGTGGCGAAGGGCTTGAGCAGCACGTCAGAGAGCGAATGGCGATGAACGATGCCGCAGGGGTGGCCTTGGTCATCCAGCACCGCCAGCGAGTTCAGATTGGCCTGGTGGCGGAACGCTTCCAGCACGGTCGCGGTCGGCGTATCGCGGCTGACTGCTGTTTGATCGTTGAGCAAGGCGCTGAGATCGCTGACTTCATCGTTTAACGCCACAGCCGCGCTGTCTTGCTTGGGCAGCATGGCTCTCGCGTCCCGGGGCGGCTGCTCCTGAGGGCGACATAGGAAATACCCTTGAACCAGATCGACGCCCATTTCGGTCAATACCGCGAGTTCTTCCGGCAGCTCAATGCCCTCAGCGATGACGAGCGCTCGCGAGGCCTTGGCAATCTGCAGAATCGAGCCGACGAACTCGCGTTTGAGCGCGTCCTGATGGATGCCATCGATGAAGTGTCGATCGATTTTCACGTAATCCGGGCGCAATTCCGACCACAGGCGCAGGCTCGAATAGCCCGCACCCAGATCATCGAGCGCAATCGAAAACCCCATCGCGCGGTAGTGATGCAGCGCGTTTTGTAACAGATGGAAGTCGTCGGTGGGTGTCTGTTCAGTCAGCTCGATCACGACCTGGCTCGGTGGAATACCGAAGTCCTGCAGCAATTGCAGCGTGCGCCCCGGTTGATGCGAGGTTTCCAGCAAAGATTCCGGAGATACGTTGAGGAACAGCTTGCCGGGCAGCTGTTGCTCGTTGAACTGCCGGCAGGCGCTCTGACGGCAAGCGATTTCCAGTTCACTGAGGCGGCCAGCCTGACGTGCCACTGCGAAAAGCGCGACCGGCGAATGCAACGGGCTATTGGAAGGCCCACGGCTGAGGGCTTCGTAGCCGACGATTCTGCGTTCGGATACGCAGACGATGGGCTGGAACAGGCTGTGTAATCCGCTTTGAGCCAGAATTGAACTCAATGCACTCAGCTGTTCGGTAGTGGTCATGGCAATCTCTGGCGATAAAAAAAGGACCGGGCAGCCCTCTCGATCAGAGCGCTGCCCAGTCCTTCATTTCACGACAGAATGATGACTGTATGATGACGCTCCGTAGAGCGTCAGCGTTAATTTGCCATCATCTTAGTGTTTGGCCACTGCGGTGTTGAGTTTCAGATAGTCCAGCAGAATCCGCCCGGTCTCGCTCAGGTAGGCATCGTCTTCCGGCTTGGTCTTGTCCGCTTCAGCCGCGATCACATCCTCGTCTTCTTTCTTCAGCTCTTTGAGCGGCTCTTCGCCCTTGGCCTTGCGGCGCAGGTTTTCCATGGCGAGTTGCTTGCCTTCGATGTCGGCGTGTTGCGCGCGACGGTCCGCTTCATTAAGGCTGACGGTTTTTTCCGTCATCAGTTTCTGCGCCAGCGCCAGTTTGTCGCGGATAAACACAAACTCCGCGTCCTTGGCGGTACGCACGTCATGTTCGGACTTGAGCTGAGTGAGGTATGGCTTGAACGGGTCAGCTGCCGGTTTGATGGCTGCGCGGATGGTGTCCCACGGCATGGCTTCCGGCAGTGCGCTTTCACCGATTTCCTTGGTGTCGATGATCGACGGGTAATCAATGTCCGGCAATACGCCCTGGTGTTGGGTGCTCTGCCCGGAAACCCGGTAGAACTTGGCCAGGGTCAGTTTCAGTTCGCCATGGTTCAGCGGCTGAATGGTCTGCACGGTGCCCTTGCCGAAAGTCTGGCCACCAATGATCAGCGCGCGGTGATAATCCTGCATGGCACCGGCGAAAATCTCCGAAGCCGAGGCGGACAAGCGGTTGACCAGCAGCGCCATCGGGCCTTTATAGAATGCGCCCGGGTTTTCATCTTCCAGCACGTCGACCCGGCCATCGGCATTACGCACGAGCACGGTCGGCCCCTTGTCGATGAAAAGACTGGTCAGCTCGGTCGCTTCCTGCAGAGAACCACCGCCGTTGTTGCGCAGGTCAATGACCACGCCGTCGACTTTCTCTTTCTGCAGCTCGGTCAGCAGTTTCTTGACGTCGCGGGTGGTGCTCTTGTAATCCGGATCGCCAGCACGGAACGCTTTGAAGTCCAGATAGAAGGCCGGAATCTCGATGACGCCGAGTTTGTAATCCTTGCCATCCTGCTTAAGGTTGAGGACCGACTTCTTGACCGCCTGATCTTCCAGTTTCACCGCTTCGCGAGTGATCGGAACGATTTTGGTGGTCTGGTCGTTCGGCGCATTGCTGGCGGGGATGACTTCCAGGCGCACCACGGTGCCTTTGGGGCCGCGGATCAGCTTGACCACTTCGTCCAGGCGCCAGCCAACCACATCGACCATCTCTTTGCTGCCTTGGGCAACGCCGATGATCTTGTCGGCCGGAGCGACCTGCTTGGTCTTGTCGGCCGGGCCGGCAGGCACCAGACGCACGACTTTCACTTGATCGTTATCGCTCTGCAACACAGCGCCAATGCCCTCCAGGGACAGGCTCATGTTGATGTCGAAGTTCTCCGCGTTATCCGGCGACAGATAATTAGTGTGCGGGTCGTAGGACATGGCGAAGGTATTGATGTACGCCTGGAAGATGTCTTCCGGGCGAGTCTGGTCCAGGCGCGCCAGCTGGTTCTTGTAGCGCTTGGTCAGGGTTTCCTGAATCTGCTTGGAATCCTTGCCGGCAATCTTCATCCGCAGGACTTCGTCCTTGACGCGTTTGCGCCACAGGTCGTCGAGGTCGGCGGTGGATTTGAGCCAGGCGGCGTCCTTGCGATCAATCAGCAAGGTTTCCTTGGTGTTGAAATCGATCTTGTCGACGCCTTTGTTCAGCTCGGCAAGGGCAAAGTCCAGACGCGCTTTGACGCGGTCCAGATAGCGCTTGTAGATGATGAACCCGGCGTTGAGGTCGCCGCTCTTGAGGAAGTCGTCGAACTGGGTCTTCCACTTGTTGAATTCGGCAATGTCGCTAGCCATGAAGTAGCTGCGAGACGGATCCAGCAACTTGAGATAGCTGTCGTAGATGATCACGGAGCGCGCGTCATCGAGCGGCGGCTTGCTGTAATGGTGACGCTTGAGCAATTCGACGACATTCAGGCTGGCGATCACTTCGTCGCGATCAGGCTGAAGCTTGTCCCAGCTATTGGCTGCAAACGAACTGGTCGACATCGGCAGCAGACCGATACCAATGAATAGCGCTAGGGCGGTGCTGGGTAATAAATGCTTCATGCTGATTCGACGCGGGGACAATTGATCACGCATATTAGGCCGTCTTTGAAGTCGCCGGTACCTTCAGGTTCTGTACGAAAACTGCCTGTGCGAGCTTTCGTACTGACCCTGAGGCCGGTCGCATAATGCAAGAAAGCCCGACGCTACAGCTACGGGCTCAGTCCAGACTCACTATGGAGGCACTGTGAAGGCATTGCAAGGCGTGGAAGGTCAAGTGGTATGGGCGCAAGAGCCCAGTCCTACCTGTGATGTAGGACCAGTTCGCGTTCGAGTGGCAGCAGCGGGCCTCAATCGTGCGGATTTGTTACAGAAGGCCGGGCTTTATCCGCCACCGCCGGGAGCCAGTCAGGCGCTCGGCCTGGAGTGTTCCGGCGTGGTCAGCGAGGTCGGCGCAGGCTCTTCGTGGCAGGTCGGGGATCGGGTGTGCGCCTTGCTGGCCGGGGGCGGGATGGCCGCAGAGGTGGTTGTCGACGGGCGGCACGTGCTGCCGAGCGTCCCTGACAACACCAGACCTGTGGGAGCTAGCCTGCTAGCGATGAACGATAACGATGTTTCCCAGCTGAACCGCGTCGTCTGAAAAAATCGCGAGCAGGCTCGCTCCCACAGGGGAATATTGTTACTTCCACATATGAATCGGCCAGCCTGCTTTTTTCGCGTGCTCGAGCAATGTCGGATCCGGGTTGACCACGTGTGGGAAATCGACCTTGAGCAACAGCGGCAAATCGTTGCGTGAGTCGGAGTAAAAACTCGCGCCTTCCAGGTTTTCTTCTTCCGCATCCAGCCATTCCAGCAAGCGCGTGATCTTGCCTTCGCGGTAGGTCAGTGTTCCGACCGTATTGCCGCTGTACACCCCATGCGCAACCTCCAGTTCGATGGCCAGAATTTCGTCGATACCCAGCCGATCGGCAATCGGTCGCACCAGATGAGTGCCCGATGCCGAGATCACCAGAATCCGGTCGCCGGCCTTGCGATGGGCGGCGATGGTTTTGGTTGCGTCACTGAATATGATCGGCTCGATGAAATCCTCAACCCAAGGCTCCACGAGGTGATCGATCTCTTCAGGCGTCCTGCCGATCATCGGCTCGAGGCTGAAGTCCATGTACTCCTCCATGCGCAACTTGCCATGGCTATACGCGTCCATCAGTTCATTGTTCTTTCGCATGAACGACTCTGGATCGACCCAGCCCAGCCGGCCCATCTGTTCGCTCCAGAGGGTCGCGCAGTCGCCATGAATGAGGGTCTCGTCCAGATCAAAAATTGCCAGGGCCATAAGAGCGGTTTTCTCCGAAAACAGCTGCAAGCTTTAAGCTTCAAGCTGCAAGAAGTGAATGTCGATGTTGAGCAGTCTAACGCTTGAAGCTTACAGCTTGCAGCTTGCCGCTCCTTCAGGCCACCTCACACAGCGCAGTCGGATCGATGGAAAGCGCCAGACGCTGACCATCAGGATGCAGATCGGCAGCCGAGCGATTCAGCACATCCACCACCAGCTCCACGCCCCGGGCTTCAATTCGATAGCGAATCACGTTGCCCAGCAGGCTGTGGCTGCGCACTTGGGCATCAAGTTCGCCGTTGAGGCTCAGCTCGATGGCTTCCGGGCGAATGGCGATGCGCCCGGTCACGGGCCGTTGCAGCAGTTTTGTCGCGCTGTCGGCATCCAGCAGATTGTAATTGCCGATGAAACCGGCTGCGAAAACATCCACGGGTGCCGTGTACAGGGTCTCGGCGTCGCCACTCTGTACGATTTTTCCCTGATTCATCAGGAAAATCCGGTCAGACATGGTCAGCGCTTCTTCCTGATCGTGTGTGACGAATATCGTGGTCAGGCCCAATTCACGCTGGATCTGACGAATCTGTTCGCGCAGATGCTTGCGAATCCGTGCATCCAGCGCCGACAGTGGCTCATCCAGCAACAACAGGCGCGGGCGGGTGACCAGCGAGCGGGCGAGGGCGACTCGTTGGCATTGGCCACCAGACAATTGGTGTGGGTAGCGAGCGGCGAAGTCATTGAGCTCGACCAGTTTCAATACTTCGGCAACGCGCTTGTGGCTATCGTCGGCGTTGACTTTCTGCATGCGCAACCCGAAGGCGACGTTTTGTTCGACGGTCATGTTCGGGAACAGCGCATAACTTTGAAAGACCATGCCGATCCCGCGTTTTTGCGGGCTCAACGGAACCAGATCATTGCCCTCGAGCAGAATCTGGCCACCATCCACTGGGGTCAGCCCGGCGATGCACCGCAGCAGTGTCGACTTGCCGCAGCCGGACGGGCCTAGCAGTGTGACGAACTCGCCTTTGTGGATTTCGCAATTGATGTCACTGAACACCGCCGTGCCCGCGTAACTTTTCTGCAGGTGTTGGACGCTGACATAGCTCATTCGCTTTTGTCCTTGTTCAAGATATTGGCCGCCCAGGTCAGAACCAGCACGAAGAAAAAATAGGAAATCACCAAGGCACTGGTGAAGTGGCCGCTGCTGTTGCGCATGTTGTTGAGGTAAACCTGCAGAGTTTCGTAGCGCGTGCCGACAAGGATGTTGGCGAACACGAATTCGCCAAACAGGAACGAGAACGACAGCAGCAGCGCAACCATCAAGCCCTTGCGCAGGTTGGGCAGCACCACCAGGAACGCGGCTTGCCAGGTGCTGGCGCCGAGCAATTGAGCGGCGTCCATCAAATCGCGCAAGTTGATCGCTTGCAGGTTGTTGGTGATTGCCCGGTACATGAAGGGCAGGGCGATGGTGAAATAACAGCCGATCAGGATCCAGGGCGTGCCAACCATCGCAAATGGCCCGGAGCCATACAGCTGCAACAGCCCCACCGACGACACAACCGGCGGCACTGCGAATGGCAACAGGATCAGGATGTTCATCAACGCATCGAGCTTCGGGAAATGGTAATGCACCACAAACAACAGCGGCAGGATCAGCACCACCGAGAGAATCAAAGCGCCGACACAGACCAGCAACGACTGCCCGAAGGCATGCAGGAACCGCGGATCGCCCCACAGCGCCAGGTACCATTTGAGGGTGAAGCCGCTCGGCAGAATGGTCGCTGACCAGCTGCTGGAGATCGAATAGATCAGCGTGCCGAGCAATGGCAGCAGCAGAATCGCGAACAACAGGTACACCACGACCCGGTGATAAATGCCTGCGGGGCCCAGTTCAGCGCGAGACATGGTAGCTCCTCTTCAGCAGCAGTTGATGGACGATGGTCACCAGGGTCATCAACGCCACCAGCACCACGGCCAAGGCACTGGCGAGGTTAGGATCGAGGGAAATGTCACCGGAAACCATGGCGGCGATGCGGATCGGTAGCACGTTGAAGTTGCCGGTGGTCAGCGCATAAACCGTGGCATAGGCACCGAGTGCGTTGGCCAGCAGTATCACGAAAGTGCCGAGAAGGGCGGGCGTGAGCACTGGCAGACCAATATGCCGCCAGAACTGCCAACCATTGGCGCCCAGCAACGCCGCAGATTCGCGCCAGTCTTCGCGCAAGGCGTCGAAGGCCGGGTACAGCAACAGCACGCCGAGGGGGATCTGGAAGTAGGTGTAAAGAATGATCACCCCGGTTTTCGAATACAGGTTGAAGTCCTGAATGATCCCCGCCTGCTTGAGCATGATGGTGAAAGCGCCATTGAAACCTAGCAAGATGATGAAAGCGAAGGCCAACGGCACTCCGGCGAAATTGCTGGTCATGTTGGCGAATGCGTTGACGAAGTTGCGCAGTCTCGAATCGACCCGCCGCAGCGAATAGGCACCGAGCACCGCAATGATGATCCCGAACACACTTGACCAGAAGCTGATCTCAAGGCTGTACCGGATCGCTTGCAGGTAAAACTTCGAATCGGCGATTCGGGTGAAGTTGGCCAGGCCCCAGCCGAATTCTTCCGACTGCAGGCTGTTGATCATCACCCAGGCGAGCGGGGCGATCTGAAACACGATGAAGAACAATGCGAACGGTACCAGGCACAGTACGGCAAGCCATTTTCCGCGAGTCATGGCGTTCACTTGAGTAGCCCCCGGCACACCGGCTTGTCATGGGGAACACCGAGCAGTTCGCATACGGTGCCGCAGATTTCAGTCTGTTTCGGTGCGGAGCCTTCGTTGAAGCTGAAAGCGTCGCCGAGGACGAACAGTGGTACTTCGCGCTCTTGTGCGAGCAAGCCGTTATGGGTACGGTCATTGTTCATGCCGTGATCCGCCGTCACCAGAACCTGATAGCCAGCACCGAGCCAGCCTTGCAGATAATCGGCCAGGACGATGTCAGCCGAGCGCGCGCTGTTGCGGTATTGCGCACTGTCGAGGCCGTGCTTGTGCCCGGCGTCGTCGATATTCATGGGGTGGATCAGCAAGAAGTTCGGCGCATGGCGCAGACGCAGGCTTTCCGCGTCGGCGAACAGGTGTGAATCCGGGTAGTGATCGTTCCAGTAAAAGTGGCCGTGCTGGATCGGCAGGTTCGGATCGTCGGTGTGGCGATCCCGGGCGGCGACGAAGGGCGAGCGGTTATACAGTTCGCTGACCCAGTGATAAGCCGCAGCGGCAGTTTTAAGCCCGGCGTCGCTGGCGTAGTGATAGATGCTGCGTTGATTGGACAAGCGCGATACGTTGTTGTGGACGATGCCGCTGTCGATCGGCGTTACGCCCGTGAGGATGCATTCGTAAAGCGGTCGGGATAACGCGGGCAGTTCGCATTCCAGCTTGTAGAGCGCCGCGCGCCCCGCTCCGACATAAGCCTGCAAGTGTCCCATGGCATGGTGCGCGACTTCATAGTTGAGACCGTCGAGCACGACCAGGATGACGTTGTGCTTCATAGGGGCGCAACTCCAATATCAAAGCGAGCGGCGTAGGAGCTGCCGCAGGCTGCGATCTTTTAATCCGGGATAATCAGATCAAAAGATCGCAGCCTGCGGCAGCATCCTACGATGCAGGATCACTGCATATTGATAATGACGTCTTCCTGCCACATCTGCGGAAGGGCCTTGGAGGTTTTTTCCCATGCGTCGGCGTCTTTGATCGGCGTTACACCCTTGTACTGCTCGTTCGGCAGCAATTGAGCTTTGACCTCGTCCGGCAGTTTGATGTGTTCGGCACGAATAGGACGCGCATTGCCGCGAGCCAGGTTGATCTGGCCAGCGTCGCTGAAGATATACTCGCGAGTCAGCTTGGCGGCGTTCGGGTGCTTGGCGTATTTGTTGATGATGGTGGTGTAACCGGAAATCACCGAGCCGTCGGACGGGATCACAACGGTGAAGTCATCCGGGTTGGCCATCTTGGCTTTGTAGCTCAGGCCGTTGAAATCCCAGACCACGCCGACTTCAATTTCACCTTTTTCCAGCGTCGCGATCACCGGATCGGTCATCGACAGGCGCCCCTGCTTGGCAATGTCGGCAAACATCAGCAGCGCCGGCTTGATGTTTTTCTCATCGCCACCGTTGGCCAGGGCTGCAGCCAGAACGCCATTGGCCGCTTGGGCCGCAGTGCTCACGTCGCCGATGGACACTTTGTATTTGCCTGTCTTGAGGTCAGCCCAGCTTTTCGGCGCTTCGGAACCGTACAGCAACTTTTTGTTGATAATGAAAGCGATGGTGCCGGTGTAGGCCAGCGCCCAATGGCCATCCTTATCCTTGGCCCAGGCCGGGATCTGTTCCCAGGTACTTGGTTTGTAGGGCTGCGAGACGTCCTGCTTGACTGCGATCGGGCCGAATGCCGCACCGACGTCGCCGATGTCGGCGGAGGCGTTGTCCTTCTCGGCTTTGAACTTGGCCAGTTCCTGAGCCGAACTCATGTCGGTGTCGATGTGTTTCAGGCCGTAATTTTTAGCAAGATCATCCCAGGTACCTTTCCAGTTCGCCCAGTTGTCGGGCATGCCGACACTGTTGACTTCACCTTCCGCTTTCGCCGCGGCCTCCAGGGTTTTCAGATCGGTGTCTGCCGCCATGGCGGCGGTGCACAGGGCAATGGTCGAGCCTAACAGTGATGCCAGGAAAAGCTGTTTCATTCCGAAGCTCCTTTGGGCGTTTACACGCTGCGATTGCGATTGTGTTGGTCTAGGTCAGCAATACCTGAGCCAATCTAGGCGAACTGGATGACATTTTGATGTCGTGCGGCGCCGAGCTTTCTCGCCTGGCCGTGGTGTGCTCAGGTTCCGGGCTTAAGCGTAGACCATGCGCAAAGGGTTGATCTCAGAGGACTTGATCACAATATTGCAGCACCGAACGAGACCGTTCAGCGGCTTTGTCATCTGCCAGTCATGACCAGTGCCTAGGCTTGCCAAGAATGAAAACGTGGGTGCGGCCGGGACTGTCCCGCGCCGAAACAGTGCTGGTCTAGTCCAGACAGGTAACGCGATGCGCATCGAAACCACCAAATCGGTAACAACCATTGGGCAGGTTCTTCAGGAACAGCTCAATCACGGATTGCTGGCGCCCGGCAGCAAGTTGCCGGCCGAGCGCAAACTCAGCGAGTTGTTCGCCACCACGCGAATAACCGTGCGGGAGGCCTTGCTGCAGCTGGAAGCGCAGGGGCATATCTATCGCGAAGAGCGACGGGGCTGGTTCGTATCGCCGCCGCGCCTGGCCTATAACCTGATGCAGCGCAGCCATTTTCACGCGATGGTCAGCGCTCAGGGGCGGGTGCCTTCCACCGAAGTGATCTCCGCGCGCTTGCAACCGGCGTCGGCGGCGGTCTGCGCGTGGCTGCAACTGCCGGCGTTATCAAGCGTGATCCAGATCTGCCGGGCGCGCCGGATAGATCAACGTCTGGTGCTGTACGTGGAGCATTACCTGAATCCGATGTTCTTCCCCGGCATTCTGGAATTCGACTTGAATCAGTCGATCACCGAACTGTACGCCCGGCACTACCAATTGCATTACGGACGGGTGCGGTTCGAAATTGTGCCGACGGCGTTGTCGGTCGACGCGGCGGCCGCGTTACGGGTGTCGGTGGGCAGCCCTGGATTGCGCATTGCCCGGGTCAATTACGACCAGCACGAGCGGCTGATCGATTGTGACCTGGAGTTCTGGCGGCACGATGCGATTCATGTTGGCGTCGATGTGGCTTGACCGGGCCGCTGCAGAGCTGTCTTGCGTTATCCGAAGCGGTAAATGTCCATGCCCAGCGCGCCCATGGTGAAACCCTTGTGAACCGTGCTGAACGCTCCGCCGGCACCGCGAGCGAAAAATAGCGGCAACAGATGTTCGTCACTTGGGTGGTTACGCGCCGCGTTGGGTGCTTGCTGGCGATAATCATGCAGGGCTGCTTCGTCGTCGGCTTCGAGTTTTTCGATCATCCAGTCGCGAAATATTTTGGCCCAGGGTTCGACGCTTTCCGGGCCGGCGTGCCAGTCCAGTTCGCGCAGATTGTGGGTAATGCTGCCGGAGCCGATCAACAGCACGCCTTGCGCGCGTAGGCTGGACAGTGCCCGACCGACGCGGGTTTGCAGGGCGGGGCCGCCACGGGTCGGCAGCGAAACTTGCACCACGGGAATGTCAGCGTGTGGGTACATCAATGACAGCGGTACCCAGACGCCATGGTCGAACGGCCGACGGGTGTCGATGCGCGCGGGCAGATCATGGCTGTTCAACAGGCCAGCGACCTCGGTTGCCAACTGAGGGTCGCCCGCTGCGGGGTATTGCACTTGGAACAGGGCCTGCGGGAAGCCACCGAAGTCATGCCAGGTTTCCGGCTGCGGATTGCCGCTGACCATCAACTCATTGCTTTCCCAATGCGCGGAAACAATGACGATCGCCTTCGGTTTTTCCAGCTCGCCCGCCAGGCGTGCCAGAGCAGGTCCGCTGGCGCCGGGTTCGAGGGCCAGCATCGGCGAACCATGAGAGATATACAGGCTAGGGAACATAAACAAGCTCCTGAAGGTTAAGATGGCAGCATCTTCAGTCAGATCATTGATCTAAATCTAATATAAGTTTTAGGGTGGTTTGATCGAAAATTTGGGGTTATTTATGCAGCCGGAGTTTTGGCACAAGCGGTGGCAGTCGAATCAGATCGGCTTCCATCTGCCGGAAGTGAATCCTTATCTGCAGCGGTTCTGGCCGCAGTTGACGCTGGAAGAAGGCGCGCGCGTGCTGGTGCCGCTGTGTGGGAAAAGTCTGGATGTGTTGTGGCTGGCGCACCAAGGACATGAAGTCCTGGGCATTGAACTGTCTGAGAAAGCTGTCGAACATTTCTTCAGCGAGCATCATTTCGACCCGTACGTTAGTGAGCAGGGGCCATTCAAGGTTTACCGCGCGGGCTCGATCGAGCTGTGGTGCGGTGATTTCTTCGAGTTGACCGCAGGCGACGTCGCCGACTGCACGGCGTTGTACGACCGAGCTGCGCTTATTGCGCTGCCACCGGCGATGCGCCAGCGATACGCTGCTCATCTCAACCGGATCATGCCAAGGGAGTCGTCGGGGCTTCTGATTACCCTGGATTACGACCAGTCGCAGATGGACGGCCCGCCGTTTGCTGTGCTTGATGACGAGGTGCAGGGTCTGTTCGCCGGGTTCTGGTCGCTGAAGATTCTGGAGGATCAGGACGTGCTGAGCGAGAGCTCCAAGTTTGTCGAAAACGGCGTCACACGCCTTGAGGAACGGGTTTACAGGATCTCCAGCCGCTAGCTCAATCTGACTGCTAAATTCGAAACAAAAAAAGGCCCGCATCGCTGCGGGCCTTTTTCGTTAATGCCGAGCCTGTCAGCCGCGACGACGCAGTGCGTCGATGCGTTCTTCCAGTGGGGGGTGGCTCATGAACATGCGAGCGAAGCCCTGTTTGATGCCACCGTTGATGCCAAATGCGTTCAGGGTGTCAGGCATGTGCACCGGCAAGCCCTGTTCGGCGCGAAGGCGTTGCAGTGCGCCAATCATCGCGTTGGTACCAGCCAGACGTGCACCGGCTTCGTCGGCACGGAACTCACGTTTGCGCGAGAACCACATGACGATGGAGCTGGCCAGAATGCCCAGCACCAGTTCGGCGAAGATGGTCGCCACATAATAAGCGATGCCCTGGCCGCCTTCGTTTTTGAAAATCACCTTGTCGACGAAGTTGCCGATGATCCGCGCGAAGAACATCACAAAGGTGTTCACCACGCCCTGGATCAACGCCAGCGTGACCATGTCGCCATTCGCCACGTGGCCGATTTCATGGGCCAGAACAGCCTTGACTTCGTCCGGCGAGAAGCGCTCGAGCAGGCCTTGGCTGACCGCGACCAGTGCGTCGTTCTTGTTCCAGCCGGTGGCGAAGGCGTTGGCCTCGTAGGCCGGGAAAATCCCGACTTCCGGCATCTTGATCCCGGCTTCCCGGGACAATTGCTCGACCGTTTGCAGCAGCCATTGCTCGTGACGTGTGCGCGGCTGGGTAATGATCTGGGTGCTGGTGCTCATCTTCGCCATCCACTTGGAGATGAACAGCGAGAACAGCGAACCGGCGAAACCAAAGACAGCACAGAAAATCAGCAGCTGATTGAGGTTGAGATCAACCCCGTTGGCCGCCATGAACCCGTTGAAGCCGAAGAGGCTCAGGGTGATGCTGGCAATCAGCACGACCGCAAGGTTAGTGGCCAAAAACAGCAGGATGCGCATCATGGTTGTAGAAATCTCCTCATGCTAAAGATGTAGCTTACTGCGGGGTATATAAGGTGCGGCACCGGGCTATTCAACCGGGTGACTATTTCAAACTGTGTCCTACAGCGAAAGTACCGCGCCTTGAAGGGCATTTCCGACGGCTGTGAGCAATATGTTCGTCTGGCAGTTTGCCACGCAGCCCCCGTAATTGTTACGCGCAAGCGCAAAACAGGCCAATCGCATGTAGCCGGCGTTGCGAAGTCCGTCAGGGTGCAAAGATATGTTGCTGAATCAATCCTGGAGCGACTTTTTAGACAAGTCGCGCCAGGATCGAACGCCTTACTGGCGGTAGGACTTGAGGAAGTTGCCGATGCGGCCGATGGCCATGTCCAGATCGTCCACGCGCGGCAGCGTCACCACACGGAAGTGGTCCGGCCACGGCCAGTTGAACGCGGTGCCCTGCACGACAAGCAGCTTCTCGGATAACAGCAGGTCGAGCACGAACTTTTCGTCGTTGTGAATCGGGCAGACTTTCGGATCGATCCGCGGGAACGCGTACAGCGCGCCCATCGGCTTGACGCAGCTCACGCCCGGAATATCGTTGAGCAGCTCCCAGGTACGATTGCGTTGTTCCAGCAGTCGCCCTTGCGGCAGCACCAGATCATTGATGCTCTGATAACCGCCGAGGGCGGTCTGGATGGCATGCTGGCTCGGCACGTTCGCGCATAGACGCATGTTGGCCAGCATGTCGATGCCTTCGATGTAGCTTTGTGCATGATGTTTCGGACCGGAGATGGCGATCCAGCCAGAACGGAAACCGGCCACACGGTAGGATTTGGACAGGCCATTGAACGTCAGGCACAGCAGGTCCGGCGCCAGTGATGCGGTGCAGATGTGCACAGCGTCGTCGTAGAGAATCTTGTCGTAGATCTCGTCGGAAAAGACCACCAGGTTGTGCTGGCGGGCCAATTCGAGCATGCCCAGCAGCACTTCTCTGGAGTACACCGCGCCGGTCGGGTTGTTCGGGTTGATGATCACCAGTGCCTTGGTGTTCGGGGTGATCTTGGCCTTGATGTCGGCCAGGTCCGGCCACCAGTTGGCCTGTTCGTCGCACAGATAATGCACCGGGTTACCGCCGGACAGGCTGACTGCAGCGGTCCACAGCGGATAATCCGGAGCCGGCACCAGCACTTCGTCGCCATTGTTGAGCAGCGCCTGCATCGACATCACGATCAGTTCGGAAACGCCGTTGCCCAAGTAGATGTCTTCGATGCCGACACCTTCCACCTGCTTCTGCTGGTAATACTGCATGACCGCTTTGCGCGCACTGAAGAGGCCTTTGGAATCGCTGTAACCCTGGGCAGTCGGCAGGTTGCGGATCACGTCCTGAAGGATTTCATCCGGCGCTTCGAAACCAAAGGGTGCCGGGTTGCCGATGTTCAGCTTGAGGATGCGATGACCTTCCTCTTCCAGGCGTTTGGCGTGCTTGAGCACTGGCCCGCGAATGTCGTAGCAGACGTTGGCGAGCTTGTTCGATTTGCTGACCTGCATGGCGATGTGTTCCTGAAAATGAACGATCCAGGCGGTGTATGAACTACCGTACTGGGAATCCTGCGAATTCACACAGGCCTGACGCCTTGAGCGTGCAGCACCATAAATCCGTTTGAATGCGCGTGGTCTGGCTGCCAGACTGGCGTTTGACGAGGCGCAATCATACGTGCCGACCGATCCGTGGAAAAGGTACAGATCGGGCTTTTTCAGCTGCTGAGGTGTGACGATGGAAAAGTTGGAAAAAACCCTGGACGAATGGCGCGCCATGCTCGATCCGGAGCAATACAACGTTTGCCGCCTGAAAGGCACCGAGCGGCCTTTTTCCGGTAAATACAACGACACCAAGACCGAAGGCGTATATCACTGCATCTGCTGCAATGAGCCGCTGTTCGATTCGAAGACCAAATTTGATTCCGGCTGCGGCTGGCCAAGCTTCTACGCGCCCATTGGCGACAGTGCCATGGTCGAGATTCGTGATGTAAGCCACGGCATGATCCGTACCGAAGTGGTCTGCGCCAAGTGTGAAGCGCATCTGGGCCATGTGTTTCCCGATGGTCCGCCGCCGACCGGCCTGCGTTATTGCATCAACTCGGTGTGCCTGGACCTGGTACCGCGCGACTGATCGCCTGGACCTGTAGCCGGCTTGCTGGCGATAGCGGTGGAACAGTCATAAAGGTATTGACTGACACGGCGCTATCGCCAGCAAGCCGGCTCCTACGATGATTCGCATGTGTTGTCTTGGAATATTAAATTGCACGCAATTCAATTGCTCGCTATGTTTGTCTTTTCTTCCTTCCTCCAAGGGCCAAGCCATGAGCGATAATCTGCTGAGCATTCCCTGCACCACGATCACCGGTGAGCAAAAGACCCTGGCGGATTTCGCCGGCAAGGCCGTGTTGGTCGTCAACACCGCCAGCAAATGCGGCTTCACCCCTCAATACAAAGGCCTCGAACAGCTCTGGCAAACCTACAAGGATCAAGGTCTGGTCGTGCTGGGCTTTCCCTGCAACCAGTTCGGCAAGCAGGAGCCGGGCAATGAAGGGGCGATTTCGGAGTTCTGCGAGTTGAATTTCGGCGTCAGTTTCCCGCTGTTCAAGAAGATCGAGGTCAATGGCGCAGGCGCGCATCCGCTGTTCGTCCAGTTGAAAAAGCGTGCACCGGGCGTGTTGGGCTCCCAGGGCATCAAATGGAATTTCACCAAGTTCCTGATCGGCAAGGACGGTCAACTGGTCAAGCGCTTTGCTCCGGCCACCAAACCGCAGGATCTGAGCCGCGAGATTGAAGCCCTGCTCAAATGAACAGCCTGCCTCCCGATTCCCTCAAGCTCGACAGTCAACTGTGTTTCAAGCTGTACGCGGCTTCGCGGGCGGTGATTCGAGCCTACAAGCCGATGCTCGATCAGCTCGGCCTGACCTATCCGCAGTATCTGGCGATGCTGGTGTTGTGGGAATGGCAGGAAGCAGCGCCAGGCCAGCCGACGGTCAAGGCCTTGGGCGAACGTCTGGCGCTGGATTCCGGGACGTTGACGCCGCTGCTCAAACGCCTTGAGCAACTGCAACTGGTGCAGCGTCAGCGCTCAACACGGGATGAACGCGAAATGCACCTGAGCCTGACACCTGCTGGCAAAGCCTTGCGCGAACAGGTCGGCCCACTCAAGGCTCGCCTGTTGTGCGACAGCGGGGTGGATCTGGATCGGCTGAATGAATTACGTGGCGGACTTGATCACCTGCTGGGGCAGATCAGGGCATTGTCGTAGCCGGCATCCACAGGTCCAGCACGGCGGCCAGTTCTTCCCGGCGAAAAGGCTTGGCCAGATAGTCACTCATGCCGGCTGCACGGCAACGTTCGCGTTCTTCGGACATGGCGTTGGCGGTCAGCGCAACGATCGGCAATTGCGGCCAGCGCCCGCTGCGACGGATTTGCCGGCTGGCCTCGTAGCCGTCCATCACCGGCATGTTGCAGTCCATCAGCACCAGATCGAATTCGCTGCTTTCAAGCTGATCCAGCGCCTCGCCGCCATGCGCAGCGACGATCACCTCGCAACCGAGTTTTCCCAGCATGCCTTTGGCGACCAACTGATTGACCGGGTTGTCCTCCACCAACAGCACCCGACCACGCCGCAGCGGCGACAATGCCTCCAGCCGGGCGTCGTTGAGGGTGTTGGTTTCCGGTTGCAGAATTCGCCGCAGCGTCTGGCACAGTGCGTTGCGGGCCAGAGGGCGTGCCTGCTGTTGCAAGGGCGCCAGCGCACTGGCTTCTTCGCTGGGCAGGAAGCTGCCATAAGCGGTCACCAGCAGAATTGGCGCGCTGCAGGTCGGGCGCAGACCAAACAGGCATTCGGGACAGTCGGTAATGACCACGTCAGGGTTCAGACCGATCATCGAATCGTCGATCGTGCGCTGCACGTAATCGACTCCCCAGCCTGGTAGCAAACTGTTCAGCAGTTCCGCCAGACCGCTGCTGGCCGTGGTAATCGCGACGACTTTACCGCGTAACGTCGCCGGCGGCAGTGCGCGGGTATGGCAGGGCAGCGGCAGGTCGGCACAGAACTGGCTGCCAAACCCCGCTTCCGAGCTGATGGTCAGCCGCCCGCGCATCGCTTCACACAGGTTGTAAGTCAGCGCCAGCCCCAGCCCGGTACCGCCAAACTGCCGGGTAATGCCCGCGCCCGCCTGGGTGAATGGCTGAAATATCTTCACTTGGGCATCCTGAGGAATACCGATACCGGTGTCGCACACCTCAATCCTGACGCCGCCTTCGAATACCGACAAACGCACATCGACGCGGCCGAAACGGGTAAATTTCAGCGCATTCGACAACAGGTTGCTGACGATTTGCCGCACGCGCGTCGGGTCGCCCAGCACCAGCGCCGGAAATGCCGGTTCAATCAGGCAGGTCAGTTCGACGCTGGGCGCGGCATTCTGCGAGAGCAGGTTGGCGGTGTCCTCGATCAGCACGCCGAGGTCGAACGGGATGTGCTCGAGTTCGAGCTGACCGGCATCGAATTTGGACAGATCGAGAATGTCGTTAAGCAATTCGACCAGCACTTTGCCTGAGTCATGTGCGATCGACAGTTGTTGCTGTTGTTCGGCATTCAACGGACTGTCGAGCGACAGTGCGATCATGCCCAGCAAGCCGTTCAAAGGCGTGCGGATTTCGTGGCTCATGTTGGCGAGGAAGGCCGACCGCGCTTCGGCCATGTCCAGCGCAGTGCTGCGCGCAACTTCCAGCTCCTGATTGGATTGGCTGAGTCGGGCATTGATCGCCTTGAGCTCGGCTGTACGCGCGGAAACAATATTTTCCAGTTGCCCGAGGTAATCGGTCAGGCGGTTTTCAGCGGTGCGCCGTTGTTGAATTTCAGTCGCGATGTTTTCGAATTGTTGATTAGCCACTTTGACCAGCACGCCGATCTCGTCGTTTTCGTGCCCGGCCGGGTATTCCAGCAAGGTCGGTTCGGCGCTGCGCGGGTCGCGGCTGCTGAGTTCACGGATCACTCGCACCAAGGGTTTGGTCAGCATCACGTAAAACAACGCCAGCAGAATGCCGGTCAGCAGCAGGCTGCGAGCAAAGCCGTTGAGCAGGGTCACTTCAGCACGACGCAGGAAACGGCTGCCGAAGGAGTAGGTGTCGACGTCGAGGCGCAGGGTGCCGAGGGATTCGTTTGGCAAGTGGTCGAGGTATAAACGGTCTTCGAACTGGCGGCTGGCGCCGAACAGCGAGTCGCTGATCAGGCGATAACCGCTCTGCAGCCCCGAGCGCTTGACGCTGGCCAGTACATTGCCGTTGTTGTCGGTCAGGTGCGCGCCGATGATTGCCGGTGAGCGTAATAATCCAAGCGACAGTTCCTGTGCGAGTTCAGCGTCGATGTTGTAGGCAATGCGCGAGGCGGGGTTGTGGCTGATTTCCAGCAAAGACAGGATTTCACGGTTGATGGAAGCGTCTTCGCTGGCATAATCGATGCCGATCTGCACCAGACTGAGCAGCGTGCCCAGAATGAAACCGACCAGCACGGTGAGCCGGGCCTGTTTATAGGACAGCCGGTTGGTGAACTTGATATCCATTGGGTGTTGAACCACTTCCGTTTCCCTTCGCTGCTCAAGCATAGTCGATCATGCATGGAAACCGGTGCTCTCGCAGTCCGTCTTCAAGGACCGCTGCGCACACCGAAAAACTGTGTTTGCTCGTCGTACCGCCATCATCACTGTGAACGTGCCCGAGGAGAAGACGTGGATTCCCGATTGAATGCTTTTCTTGAACGCGCCGATGCCGTTCTGGCCCGTATCGAACCACTGTTGCCGGCGCCACGGCAAGCGATCGACTGGTCGCAATGCCTGGCCGCGCGCTGGCAGCGTGAAGGGCGCAGCGGTTTTCTGTTGCCGCTGGAAGTCAGCCTCGACATGCGCTTGTCCGACCTGATCGGCGTTGATCGCCAACTCGAACAGCTGGGCCGCAATACCCGTCAGTTCCTTGATGGCATGCCGGCCAACCATGCCTTGCTGTGGGGCTCGCGTGGCACCGGCAAATCATCGCTGGTGCGTGCCTTGCTGGCC
The DNA here is from genome assembly GCF_054898145.1 of Pseudomonas sp. TMB3-21. Lineage (NCBI taxonomy): Bacteria > Pseudomonadati > Pseudomonadota > Gammaproteobacteria > Pseudomonadales > Pseudomonadaceae > Pseudomonas > Pseudomonas sp. TMB3-21. The sequence goes on from NZ_CM142718.1 coordinate 3,236,231, forward strand.
GAACATGCCGGGGCCGGCCTGCGCTTGATCGAGATCGAACGCGATCATCTCGCCGACTTGCCGCGGGTGGTCGAACAGATCGCCAAATTGCCGCAACGTTTCGTGCTTTTTTGCGATGACCTGTCGTTCGAATCGGGCGAGGGCGATTATCGCGTGCTCAAGAGCGTGCTCGACGGCTCGCTCGAACAGGCTCCGGACAACGTTTTGCTGTACGCCACCTCCAACCGTCGCCACCTGGTACCGGAGAAGGAAAGCGACAACGAAAACTGGAAACGCGTCGACGGCGAACTGCACCCCAGCGAGGCAGTTGAAGACAAGATCGCACTGTCCGACCGTTTTGGACTGTGGCTGTCGTTTTACCCGTTTACCCAGGAGCACTTTCTCAACGTGGTCGAGCACTGGATCGGGCAACTGGCCGACAAGGCCGGCCTGCCGTGGGAACGCAACGAGGAACTCGATATTCTTGCCGTGCGCTGGGCTACCGGCCGGGGCAATCGCAATGGACGTTGCGCTTATCAATTCGCCCGCTATTGGGTCGGGCTCAAGCTGTTGGAGCACAAGGCATGATCGATTTACAACAAAGCGGCCAGGGCCTCGAAGGCTACGGCATGCTGCACGCACAGCTGCAATCACTGCTGGCGGACGAGCGCGATTTCATCGCCAACGCGGCGCAGTTTTCGGCGTTTCTCTACAACCAGCTCGATGATTTGAACTGGGCGGGCTTCTATTTCAATCGCAATGAAGAGCTGGTTTTGGGGCCGTTTCAGGGGCAGATTGCCTGCGTACGCATCCCCTTTGGCCGAGGCGTGTGCGGGGCAGCAGCGGCGACTTTGCAGACTCAGCGCGTGGAAGACGTGCACGCATTTCCCGGTCATATCGCCTGCGACAGCGCCTCCAACAGCGAGCTGGTCGTGCCTCTGGTGAAGGACGGCAAGCTGATCGGCGTACTGGATCTGGACAGCCCCAAGGTCGGCCGCTTCAGCGCTGACGATCAGGCAGGGATCGAACAATTGGCGGCTATTTTTCTGCGTTTGACTGACTGCTGATCAAGGGCGCAACCCTGCCTTGACCAGCAGGCCAGGCGCGTCCACCTCATCAATCTGTTTCGGATCGAGGAATTGCTCAGCGTACTGCCGATAGACCTCTGCGGTGATGAACAGCTCGAACAGCTCCGGATCAATGTGGGCGTCACGGCACATGGTGGCCATGATGCCCAGCGCTTCACTCATCGATTTGGCTTTTTTGTACGGTCTATCGGCGGCGGTCAACGCCTCGAAAATATCGGCAATCGCCATCATCCGCGCGGGCAGGCTCATCTCATCGCGCTTCAACCTTTTCGGATAACCGGTGCCGTCCATTTTTTCATGGTGGCCGCCGGCGATTTCCGCCACGGTGTCGAGGTGGCTGGGGAAGGGCAGGTGACTGAGCATCAGAATCGTCTGCACCATGTGATGGTTGATGATGTAACGCTCCTCTCGTGTCAGCGTACCGCGAGCGATGCTCAGGTTGTAAAGTTCGCCCCGGTTGTACTTGTAGAGCGGCACCTCGAGCTTGAAGCCCCAAGGGTTGTCGGGCGGAATCAGTTCGCCTGATGCGCGCTCGAACAGGTGCTCGGGTTTATCCGCCAGCAGCGGCTCGTTCAAAGGCAGGGTGGGTGGCGGAGTGCGAGCCTGACGCCTGTTCTCTTCCCAGGAAACGCCCAGTCGATCGTCCAGGGTACGCGTCCAGGTCCTCTGAGCCACGCTGCGCAACCTTTGCAAATCCGCCTCGGCCATGGCCTCGCCGCCCAGATTGCAGCGCGCAACAAAGGCGAAATCATCGTCCAGCGCCGCGAGACTGGCATTACGCAGCTCGCCCAGATGATGCTCGTCACCGCCCAGCGCCACGGCCTGCCAGTAATTGATCCAGGCATCGCGCTTGAGCACCTCGAATCGGGTGCGGACTTCGTGGATACGGTCGTTCAGGGTTTCCAGTTTGGTGGCTTTATCAACCACATATTCCGGGGTCGTGACCTTGCCGCAGTCGTGCAGCCAAGCGGCGATGTGCAGCGCCTCCCATTCATCTTCCGTAGGCTTATAACCGAAGAAGGCCGGCGACTGGCTGGCAGCCGCAGCTTGGGCGATCATCAACGTCAGCGCCGGTACACGCTGGCAATGACCACCGGTGTACGGGCTTTTTGCATCAATGGCGCCGGCGAGCAGCTGGATGAAGGCATCCAGCAATTGTTTCTGCCTGGCTTGCAGGCGCTGACTTTCGATGCACACCGCCGCCGCACCGGACACCGCTTGCAGAAATGCGATACGGTCCGGCTGGAGTTTTTCCAGATCGCTTTGCCTGCCGCTGTCTGCCAGCAGGAGGGTCAGCAGGCCGACAGTTTCATTGCGGCGGTTGTGCAGCCGGATGCCGATCAGATGCACCCGTGGGCATTCCATCGCCTGCAACACATGCTGCAAGTCACCCGCCTGCTCGAAGCCCAGATTCGTGACCACATTATTGGTCTGCGCAAGTTGCTGCAGCCATGCCGGGCTTTGCGGGTCCGCCAGCTGATGGCCTTGAACGCCGAATGCAGGTACCGCTTGCGATGCGTCGCCGATCACCAGGCCAAGCGGCTCGAAGCGATCGCCATCGTTCTCGCGCAAGTAGATCAGGCCCGCCTGAGCCTGGCCGATTTTCATCGTTTCAAAGAGCACTCTTTCCAGCAACGGGGTAAAACGTGTTTCGGCGCTGAGGCTTTCTGTGATTTCGAAAAAGCTGGCCAAGGTGTCTTTCATGCGCGTCATTGATACGCTCAACTGGTCGACTTCGAGCACAGGCGAACGCCGGGAGGCGGGAAGACTGAAGTTGAAGCTGCGAATGGCATCCGCCTCCTGCACCAGCGTGCGCAAGGGTTTGACCAGTGTGCGCGAGGTCAGCCAGCCCAAGGGCAGGCACAACAGCAAGGTCGCCAAGGTGATCAGTGCGCCTTGCCAGCGCAAGCGGTAGGCGTCGGCCAGTAACTCGTCCTCCGGCACCAGCAACGCCAGTTGCAAACCCCGTGGCCCGCCTTCCTGCAACTGGCTGCGGGCGACGATCCATTGCCGGCCTCCAGCTTGCAACCGATTGCCGGTCTCAGCGTGGCCCAGTAACGCCGCAAGCCCGGGACTCAAATCCGCAGCCTTGACCATGCGGGCGGTCTCCCCGTCGGTGATCAGTTTGCGCGAGTCCGGATAGGCCACCGCGTTGCCATTCGCATCAAACAACACCACTTCAGTGGCGGGGGTGACCACGTGTTTCGCCAGCTTTGCCGAGAGCTCATCCAGAGTCAGGTCTGCGGCGATGACCGCGTGCTCACCGACGCGTCGGGCGAGTGTTGTCCCCGCATTGCGAGTGGAGAAAAAAATGTAGGGTTGCGTGGTTATCTGATCACTCTCACTGCGAGCGGCGGTGTACCAGGCGCGGGTGCGCGGATCGAAGTCGTCGCCGACGTTTCCATTACGGCTGATCAGGTTCAGATGCTCATCGAAAAAAAGCGACTGAGAGAGTGCGCGCGCATCGGGGCCCGAGCGCTCAAGGCTCCACACTTGGTAGCGGGCGTTGAGCGGCGCTTGAACTAGCGTTTTCAGGGCCGGTTCGCGCAGGGGACGGACCATGAAAAAATCGCCGTTGTCGTAGCCCAGGTACAGTGAGGCAAGGTGCGGATTGTCTTCCAGGGCCTGGCTGAAAGACTGGAGCAGAATCAGTCGATGTTGCAGATCGGTTGCCTGAGCCGCCGGGTGATGTACCAGCAGGCTCAGCACATTGCGGATGGGCTCGTAGGTAGCCTGAAGGTCCTGGCGCACATCCTGTTCGATGCGGGCGAAGAGCTTTTCACTGCTCGCCAGAATGATCTGCGTGGTTTGTCGGTAGTTGAAAATGCCCAGCACTACGCCCGTCAGCAACAGCAGGCAAGTGAACATCACGCTGATATGGACGTGCAGCGGCAACCGTCGCTGATCCTGGCGCAGTGGGCTGGGCATTGCGGGTCACTCCATGATGGTTAACACACTGCTCAGCGAGCAAGCATAGTTAAGGCTCCGCCATCGTGCTTTGGTCATTCAAGGCGATTTGTTGCTGCAACGCCTGGCCGAGTTCGTCCATCGCCCTGTGCATGGCCGCGCTGCAGTTGATCAATTGGTCGGATTGAGCGGTTTCATGGCAAATATTTTCGAGCGCTTCGCAACTTTCTATCAGTCGCGCGGCCTGGATGATCCTTGCCGCGCCTTTGATTTTATGCGCGAGATCGAGATAGGACTTCAGGTCCGTGCTGCCTGCCAATGCCTGCAGTGCCAGGCGGTCCTGGTCATTGCTGTTTTGCATCTCTTTCAGGAGGCGTCTGTCCATCGCCGGGTTGCCGCCCGTCAATAAGTGCAGGCCGGCGAGGCTGAACGCCGGTGCGGGGACTGACGGCCTGATGCCCGCCAGTCGTTCACTCAAGGCGGTCAGTGTCAGCGGTTTGAACAGGCAGTCATCCATGCCCGCGTGTCTGCAACGCTGTATTTCCTCAGGCAGCGCGTTGGCGGTATACCCCAGGACCGTGCAGGGCGGCCGCTGCGTCGTTTGCTCATGCCGGCGAATGGCGCGGGCCAGTTCGTAACCGTTCATGATGGGCATGTTGCAGTCGACGATCACCAGATCGAACGCACCGATTTGCCACGCGTCGAGTCCGGCACTGCCATCCTCTGCGACCGTGGAGTGATGCCCGAGAAACTCCAGTTGCTGGCACATCAAAGAACGGTTGGCGGGATGGTCATCGACCACCAGGACATTCAAGGGAGTGTTGGTGAACGATATGTCAGCATCAGCCGGCGGTCGGCACGGCTCGGCTACCTGGCAGACGAGGTTCAGAGAAACCTTGATCAACGTGCCGACGCCAAGCCGACTCTCCAGTTGCAGACTGCCGCCCATCATCTCGCACAGGTTGCGGCTGATGACCAGGCCAAGGCCTGCGCCGCTTCTGCCTGCCTGTCTATTGTCGCTGGCCTGGGCAAAGGGTTGGAACAGTCGCTGTTGATCCTGCACGCTGATGCCCACGCCGCTGTCATGGACCTGCAGCAGCAGCTGCACATGGCCGGGTTGTGCACTCGCCAGCAGTTCAACGACGACCCTGATGTGACCTTGCTCGGTGAACTTGATAGCGTTGCTGATCAGGTTGGACAACACCTGTTTGAAGCGCATGGGGTCGATCAGCACATCGACCGCCGGATTGTCGGGATTGAACTCGAGTTGCAGCCGCAGATTTTTCTGACGCGCGAGTCCCTCGAAAATCCGCACCACCGAGCCGATGATTTCACCAGGATTGACTCGCTCCGGACTCAGGCTCAAACGACCGGATTCTATGCGGGCAATGTCGAGAATGTCGCCGATCAGTTCGAGCATATCTTTGGCGGAGCGATAGGCGACATCGATGGCCGGGCGGTCTGGATGGTTGTGCCCGATACGTTTGAGCGTCAATTCGAGCATGCCGATCACTGCATTCATCGGGGTGCGGATCTCGTGGCTCATGGTCGCCAGGAACGTGCTTTTTGCCCGATTCGCTTCATCCGCGCGCTCTTTCGCCGAGCGCAGTTCCTCGAACAATTGTCGTCTGTCACTGATGTCGATCCAGCCACCGATGATGCCTTGCACATCACCACTCGAATCCCGATATGGAAGGATCCAGTGGTAAATAGTCAGCCGACGGCCGCCGATGTGCAGCGGGCGATCGAGGATCAGGGGCGTGCCTTCATCGACTACACGCTGGTAGTCGGCCTGATACTCCTCGGCTTCGAAAGCGTTGCTCAAACTTCCTTCCATCACGCTCTTGCCGATGATGTCCTCGCGTTTGGCACCGAAGGCTTCGAGATAACTGTCATTGCAGCTTTGCAGCAGCCCTTGGCGATCGCGTACATAGATCGGATGGGGTGTGCCGTTGAGCAGCGATCCCATGAATTCCAGTTGGTCATTGAGCGCGCGTTCGGCTGCCTGCCGCTGCTTGATCTGGCGCCGCATGTACGCGTTCCACGCCATGGAAATCAGCAGCAACAGGCTTGCGCCAATCACGATTTGATAAAACAGTCTTTGATAGTTACGCCAGGTGCTCTGCGACGACGCCGAATAACCGCGCCAGCGGCTGTTGATGATGCCGAGCTCTTCAGGCGCGATGCTCAGGAGAGCTTTGTCGATGATCGCTTTTAATTCTTTGGCGTCGCGCCCGGTTGCCATGGAAAAATCCGCCTGCCGGGTACCGAGGGTCGTGGTGATCTGAAGTGGCTGTTCGAACAGTCGCGATGAAATGAAATAGTTGGCGATCACCAGGGAATTGACCGAGCCCTCGGCCTTGCCCTCGGCCAGCAGCTCGACGGCGCTGAAGGTGTCCGGGGTTTCGATCAGCTGAATTCGCGGGTATTCGCGGCGCAGGTAATCAATCAGTGGATTGCCTTGCGCCACGGTCAGGCGTTTGTCTTGAAGTTGTTCGAGGGTGGTCGGGCTGTCCGCGGATTTGCGCGTCAGCAATACGAAAGAATTTTGCAGATAAGGACGGGTGAAATTCAGCGTCTGCTCGCGCTGAGTACTGGGGAGCAGAGCCGCGATCAGGTCGGCTTGCTGATTATTGACCTGTTCGATCATCCCGCCAGTGCTGCGGCTGCGGCGAATGTCGAAGCGCAAGCCGGTGCGCAGCCTGATCAGTTCGAGAAGGTCTGCTGTAACGCCGCGAAAGTTGCCTTCACTGTCGAAAAAGGTCAGCGGTGCGTAGGCCTCATTGACAACCACGCGCACCACGGGATGTTTCGCCAGCCAGCGTTCCTCGGCGTCAGTCAGTTGCAGCTTTTGATCAGTGAGCAGTATGTCGCTGCCGGCACTCCAGCGCCGGGCAATGTCTTCACGCTGGTTGGGAGGGATTGCCAACAGCATCGCGTTGATGATCGCGAGCAGTTGGGGGTTGTTCCGGTGCACGGCAAAGCTGAAGCCGTGAGCTTCATGCTTACCGAAGTTGGCCATGCGGATGTTGTTGAGATAACCCTTGTTGAGCATGTAATGGGTCGAAATGGTATCGCCAAGGAACACATCAGCCTGGTCGAATGCGACCGCATTGATCGCGTTCTGAAAGGAGGGATATGAGGTGATGGTCGCTTTTGGGTATAGATCCCGGACCTCCCGCAAAGGCAGGTAGTGGTACACCATGCTCAATCGAAGGCCGGCGAGCCCGTCGGCCAGTGAACGGGTTTCTCCCTGACGTGTGACCAATACCGGTTGGTCCACCGCGTAGGGTGAGGACAGCACGATGTCGGATTGATGAGCCTCGAAACCGTTGGCGGTGCCAAGCAGATCGACTTCACCTTTTTCGAGCGCCTGGATTGCCGCGCCTCGGGACGCGTAACGGCGAACCATGATTGGCAACCCGGTCGTGGTGCCCAGAATGGCTGCGTAATCGGCGGTAAAGCCTTCGTAGTCCTGACCGCTGACGGTCAGATCGAACGGCGGATAATCCGGTGCCGATGTGCCCAGAATCAACTCCTGCTTACCCTTGATCCACTGTCTTTGCGATGCGTCGAGCCGTACGTCCAGAGCGCCGGTCATCGAGCGGCCGAGCAACGCGTAGGGTTCGCTGTCGACCGCGGCGGCGCACAGTGAGGTGCTCAGACCCAAACCTGCCAAGAGGATGATGCAACAGTCTTTTATCCGAGTGAGCATGCTGTTTCTCACACTAATGCATTTCGTTTCGCCATCTCAATCAGTTCAACCAGAGACTGCGCCTTGAGCTTTTGCATAAGGCGTTTTTTATAAGTACTGACTGTTTTGTTGCTGAGGAACATTCCCTTGGCGATTTCCTTGTTGGTGCGACCTTGGGCGAAAAGTTGTAACACCATTAATTCCCGGTCGTTGACGGACTTAAAGAGCTCCAGCTCGGCAAAGCGAGCATCATCTTTTCTTACAGGATTCAGCGCTTCGCTGGGGAAGTAGTTGTAACCTGACAATACAGCTTTGATGGCGCTGACCAGCTCACTCAGGTCTTCCTGCTTGCACACATAACCCGATGCACCGGATTGCATGCACCGAATACCGAAAAGAGTCGGACACTGCGCGGTCAGTACAAGAATTTTAAGCGGTGTACCCATGGCGTTGAAACGCGCGAGTACTTCGAGGCCGTCCAGTTTGGGAATGCTGATATCGAGGATCACCAGGTCTGGCACGCATTCACGTACCATTTGCATGGCATCTACGCCATTATCGGTTTCACCAACGACTTTATAACCTTCGTGTTCAAGCAGCATCCGGACTGCAAGCCGGATAACAGGATGGTCGTCGACAATAAAGACGGAGTTCATAATCAATCCCATGGGGTTTGGATAAAGCGCGCACCTTAGCTCAGATGCCTGGAGGACCGCATGGACTCGCCCGCCAGAAGCAGCAATATAGGAATAGTCCTACAAACAAAGAAGAAATAGACGACGTATCAACTAGGTTTTTATATGAGGAAGCGCAAGATAGTTGCTGTTGAATAAAGGCGATAACAAGAGATTTTATGTGGTTCAGGTTTAGTCAGCTAAAGGCTTTTGGTTTGTTTGTAAGGTCAATGGTTTTCTGGATCTGGGTTGTTTCAACGTTTTTGCAGTGTGTGCCTGTCAGATTGTAATTTGGGTTGAATATTTAATATTTCGAATCGAGGGTGTTAATTGTTCGTGAGTGTTGCCAACTTATTGATCCGGACTTCTACCAGCGCGCGTAGAAGATTGTTGCGTACGCTGCCAGTACTTGCACTGTCAGGCTGATCAGCCCTTGAAAGAAATGTAAGAGCTGATCAGCCGATGTCTCACTTGCTCGAACGGCCGGTCATTTCCAGCGCCATTTCACTGGCGTAGCTGTCGGTCATGCCGGCGATGAAATCAATCATGCGCAGGAACGAAGTGTGTAAAGGCCCGTCTGGATGCGGAGCGTTGTTTCCCAGCAGATCGAGAATGCGCCGGCTCTTGAAGGATGGCGTGCGCCCGTTGTGCTGTTCAAGTGCTGCGCCGCAGAAGGCATTTAGGAGGATTTCCAGCGTGGTGTAGGCGCCGATCTCGTGCAGGGTCTTGCGCTTGTCCTGGAAGATTTTTTTGCGCGCCATGTCTTTGGCATTCAGCACGCAACGCTTTGCCGGGCCATGCATGTGCTCAACGAGATCGCCATGCAGCGTACCGGCCAGCAACGCCTCCTGTTGCTCGACAAACGCTCGCGCGGCGGCATTGGTCAGGTGTTCGATCGCCTTGCCACGCAGGATCGCCAGCTTGCGTCGGCGCGAATCCAGCGGGCCGAGCTGGCGATAGGTTTCCGGCAGATCGTCGCCGACCAGGTCCAGCAGCAGCGACTCGACTTCGGCGTATTCCAGCAGCTCCATTTCGAGGCCGTCTTCGAGGTCGATCAGCGCGTAACAGATGTCATCCGCCGCTTCCATCAGGTACACCAGCGGATGGCGCGCCCAGCGTTGCTCCTCAAGTTGCGGGAGGCCGAGTTTATGGGCGATTTGCTCCAGTAAGGGCAATTCGCTCTGGTAACAGCCGAACTTGTGCTTTTTGTAACCCAGCGAATCAGCGTGCCTGGCCGTCCAAGGGTATTTGAGATACGTCCCCAGGGTGGCGTAAGTCAGGCGGGTGCCGCCATCAAACTGATGGTATTCCAGCTGAGTCAGCACGCGAAAGCCTTGGGCGTTGCCCTCGAAATTGAGGAAGTCCTCGCGTTCGACTTCGCTCATCGCATCCAGCCAGCCACGCCCGGCGGCCTGCTTGAACCAGTGGCGTATAGCGTCTTCGCCGGAATGCCCGAACGGCGGGTTGCCGATGTCATGCGCCAGGCAAGCCGATTGCACCACCATGCCCAGGTCGCTCGGTTCGCACCAGTCGGGCAGGGCGCTGCGGATGGTTTCACCGACCCGCATGCCCAGCGATCGACCGACGCAGCTGACTTCCAGCGAGTGGGTCAGGCGCGTGTGGATGTGGTCGTTACTGGTGACCGGATGGACTTGGGTCTTGCGCCCGAGACGGCGGAACGCCCCGGAGAAAATGATGCGGTCATGGTCTTTATGGAAAGGACTGCGGCCAAGCTCTTGCGGGCTGTGCAGAGGCTTTCCGAGGCGTTCGCGGGTGAGCAGGGTTTGCCAATCCAAGGCTGATCTCTCCGTCAGGGGACTGATCGCCTAGCTTCCCGTGTCGCGCCGATGCCTGCAAGCGGAACTACAAGCCGGCGGCGTCGATGTCGATGAGCAGCAGGCGCTCGCCGTTGTCAAAAAATTGCCCGGCAGTGAGGCAGTACTGGTTGCTGGTGGCGTCTCGATAGGTATTGGAAAGTGTCAGTCGACGCTCGTCCCAGCCCTCGGCCAGCAGGTGATAAAAGTACGGCCGCCAGGACCAGTTGTGGCCCAGATAGCGGTTGTCCGATTCCCAGCCGTTGCTGCGCCATTCCAGATTCGGCGTCAGCTGCGTACCGTGCCGATCGCACTGGTAGAAACGCAACAACCAGGGAAACGCATCCAGTTGCGGCAAGGCGCTAAGCGGCGCGCGGGCCTGCGCCCAGTTTTGCAGGATGAACATCAGCTCGGTGAGCTGGTGGCGCATCTGCATCAACCGGCCGCGTTCAGCGATTTTCTGCTGGACATAGCGCTGACGCAATTCGGCAAAGTGATCAACGAAAGCGTCAGTGGCGAAGAACTGCTCTTGCGCACGGGCGAACAAAAATCCCTGCACGTAACGAGAACCGCATTCCAGAGCAAAATTGAGTTGCGCGTCGGTCTCCACGCCTTCGGCAATGATCCAGCAGCCGGTTTTTTCCGCCATCAATGCCAGTGCCTTGACCACATCGCTGCTCGGACCACCCAATGCGGCCGCCTGGAACAAGCGCATGTCGAGCTTGAGAATGTCCGGCTGCAAGGCCAACACGCGGTCGAGCTGTGAATAGCCGGCGCCGAAATCGTCGATGGCAATTCGCGCACCCGCCTGACGGTAGCGCGCCACGACTTCCGCCAGGCGCTGAATGTCGCCGCCCAGTTCGGTGATTTCGAAAACGATCCGACGAGGGTCGACGCCGTGTCTGCTCACTTGCCTGAGGCTTGGCAGCGCCTGATCCTGGCGTAAGCGGCTGATCCAGCGGGGGGACATGTTCAAACTGAGGAACCAGTCCGACGGCGCTTCGTGAAGACGGCTCAACGCATTGTCACGGATCTGGCGATCGAGGCGGCGCAGGGCAATGGCGGGTGTTCGCGAATCGGCGAACAGCGGACCGACCGAGGTCAGTTGGCCATCGGCATGACGTAGTCGGCCCAATGCTTCGACACCGGCAATACGGCCGGTGGCGGTATCGATGAACGGCTGAAAGCAGGCGAGCGGTTGCCCGTCGATCACGAGGCCTCCTTAGTTAGTCTTGTTGTTCGGATTAACCTGCGGCCGGGTAAACGCACAGGTCTGAACCTCTCGATAAAGAGGTTCAGACCTGATTCAGTGCAAGAATGCAGCCAGATAGTGGCTCAATGCTTACGCGAGGAGCCCTGCATGACGAGCTTGATCAACGGGCCCAGCGTGGTGCCGAGACGTACTAACCGCGTCACACTGCTCGGGCCGCCGCTTCGGGCGCCTTTGCCTGTGAAAAACCCCAGCAATGTGACCGCAGCCATGCCCCAGAGCGGAGCATGTTTGATGCCGAAACCCGCTTGCAGGTTTTGCGACATGCCGCGTACGCGATGCAATGGCTGCAGCAGTTGCGCCGATTCCTGACGGATTTCCTGGCGGTGCATTTCCATGCGCAGGCGGATCAACGCTTTGCGCATTTCCGTCCGGGAGCTGTTATGAGGCATTTCGGGCAGCTTCATGGCAGCAGGCGCTCCCGATCATTGGCCAGTTCTTCCAAAGTGCCATGGAAGGGCGAAGACTCATCGAAAATCGCCGCTTTCAAACGCATCGCGCAGAAGATGCAGGCGAGGGTATAGAACACGCAGAGTCCGCTGATGGCGGGCAGACGATAGGTGTCCCAGAACAGGATCAGTACCAGCGTCGACAGGCCCACCAACAACAGCAATCCGAAGACCAGCGCCAGGCCTGCGAACAGCAGCAAGCTGACAGTGCGAGCTTTTTGTTCCTGCAACTCGATGCCGAACAGCTCGACATGACTGTGGAGCAATCCGAGGAAAGCGGCACCGAGACGCCGCGGTGAGGAGCTTTGACCCGCAATGGACGGGCCGGATTCGCCGATCGCCATAATCAGCGCCGAGTGGCCAGCAGGCCGATCAGGAACCCGACACCAGCCGCGATACCTACCGATTGCCACGGGTTGGCCTGTACATAATCTTCCGTGGCAGTGACGGCAGCCATGCCTTTTTCGCGCAGGGATTCCTCAGTCATTTTCAAGGTTTCGCGAGCCTGGAGCAGACTGTTATGGATTTGCTCCCGCAACTCGTCTGCCTGATCGCCGGCCAGGGTCTTGGTGTGTTCCAGTAACCGTTCGGTGTCGCTGACCAGAGTCTGAAAATCGTTCATCAGGATTTCTTGAGCAGTCGTTGCCTTGATGCTGGCCATGGGTGATCTCCGTGAGTGGCTTTCTGTTGCGTTCGAGTATGAGCCTTGCTTGAAGGTTCATTTCAAAATGAGCAGTCCGAACGATGCGATGTATTGGTGCGTCGTTTGGCAAATCTGCTTGATCAATGGGCGTGGGGAAAGCAAAACCTTAACGTAAACAGCAAGATTGCGCGCGGGGGATTCGCCCCTGACGCGCGACATGGCGCGAGAATCAATTTTCTTCGCCATCGGAGCCAGGATAAAAACCGTGCAGCAAACGATAACGGTCACGCCGCGCCTGATCGACTCGACTCTGCACCTGATCAGCCGGCAAGCCCAGCATGATTAACGCATGGGAGGCGAGCATCAGACTGGACTCGAGCAATTCGGGCACCACTTCGGTCGCGCCTGCCGCTTTCAGTTCAGTCAGCATGCTGTCGTCGCGGGTTCGTACGAGTATCGGCACCAGCGGATTAAATCGGCGTGCCTCCTTCAGAACCAGCAGGGCGATATCGGTCTGATCAACCGCGATGACCATTAGGCGCGCGCGTTCCAGTCCCACCGCGACCAGCAATTCGCCGCGGCGAGAGTCACCGTAATGTACGCAGGTTTCCGCGACGGCGGCCTCCTGAACCCTTACCGGGTCGGTGTCGAGCGCTATATAGGGCTGGCCTTCATTGCGCAAAACGCGGCCGATGGATTGGCCTACGCGACCATAGCCACAGATCACCACGTGATGGGTCAGATCAGCGTTGAGCGCACTGATTTGCTCGAGCTTGGCTTCTTCGTTGGGCTTGCGGTGCAAATGCAGGGCGATGCGTGGCGCGGCGCGCAGCAGCAACGGGGTCAGCAGCATCGAGCAGAATGTCGCGGCCAGTAGCGGCCCGCTGAAGTCAGCCGGCATCATGTTGTTTTGTTGCATCTGCGCCATCAGCGCGAAGCAGAATTCGCCACCCTGGGCCAGCGCCAGGCCACTGCGCCACGCGGTTTCGATGTCACTGCCACGCCATTTGACGAGCAGTGCTACCACGCAGCCTTTGATCAGCAGCAAACCAAGGGTGAGACCGAGGATCAGCAAGCTGTGACTGAAGAAGAGCTGCACATCGATCAACATGCCGATGCTGACGAAAAACACGCCCAGGAAGATGTCGCGGAATGGGCGAATGTCAGCTTCGATCTGATGCCGATAGTGACTCTCGCCAAGTAACATGCCCGCAAGAAAAGCACCCAGCGCGGGCGAGAGCCCCATCAAGTGAGTCAGCCAGGCCGTCAACAGGACAATCACCAGCGCCAGCAGGACAAACAGTTCGGCCGAGCGGGCCGCTGCCACCTCATGAAACAGGCGCGGCAGCAACCAACGGCTGGCCGCCAGCAGGCCGATGAACAAGACCACCGTTTTGACCAGTGTCAGCGGCAGTGCCCAGTACCAGGCTTGATCGCTGCTGCCGGCGAACACCGGCACCAACGTCAGCAACAGGACCGCGACGACATCCTGAAACAGCAAAACTGCGATGGCGTTCTGGCCGTGGCTGCTGAAAATCTCCCCGAGACTGCTCAGCTCCTTGCTGACAATGGCCGTCGAGGAAAGCGCCAGGCCAGCCCCGAGCAGCAACGCCGCGGTGGTCGGCATGCCCAGCCACATCAACAGCGCGCCCAGGATCGCCGCCGTGATCAACACCTGCAGGCCACCCAGTCTGAACACGACCTTGCGCAGTGCGATCATTTTCGACAGGGAAAACTCCAGCCCCAGAGAGAACAGCAGGAACACCACGCCCAGTTCGGCGAGGTCAGGCAGGTCTTCGTTTTCGTTGACCCAATTGAAAGCGGTCGGTCCGATCATCAGCCCCACGCACAAATAGCCCAGCACCGGCGGCAAGCGCAGGCGCTGGAAAAGGGCAATCACCACCAGGGAGGAGGCGAGAATGATCAGCAGGTTGGCGAACACGTAATCTCCAGTTCAGCATTCGGACTACTCAAGCGTAGAGCGAAAATGGTTGTGAGCATGGCCCATGTGACGTTCTGCATGGATGATTTGAGTCAGGAGTTTGCCGATAACCGTGGTTATCAGTTGTTTGAGGATAGACAGGTTAGCGACTCGACTGCTTTTCAGCGCAGGCCTAAACTAGGCGTCTACTTTCTAAGGTCTCGCGGTCATGCCTCCTGAATGTCAGCTGTTCGGCACCTTGGGGTGCCATCTGTGTGAAGTCGCGGAAGCCATGCTGATGGAGTTCGTCGAACACGGATTGCTCGTCGAGCTGGTGGATATCAGCGATAGGGAAGAATGGGTGGAAGACTATGGCCTGCGTATTCCGGTATTGCGACGAATCGACACCGGCGCCGAACTTGACTGGCCATTTGATGAAGAGCAGGTCGCAGCGTTTTTGCGCTGACCGGCATTCCCCGCAATCCATCCGTCGTTCTCCGTCTGTTGCATTGGCGAAAGCTCACTCATTCGGTTACTGTATGTTCATACAGTTATTCTGATTGCCTGATTCTGCGCGTTGACCGCCAGGATGACAGGCAATCCCGGAAGCAGAGGGATGAATTGTGGTCAATGTCGAACAGTTGAAGAAAAGCGTTAACCGGATGTCGGTAGACGTGGTGCGTGAAGCCGTTCACGAGCTGCGGCTGGATGGTCTGGTCACGGAACGGAAAACACCTTTCAACAAACTGCATTTCAATACCTGCTTCGCCGAAATTGAAGCGTTGTTTCAACGTGCGGGTTATCACCGGCAGCTGGATGTCGTGGGCTATCAGGGTTTGCTCTATGCGCTTTACGATCCGGTTCGCTGGGAGGCAGTGGATGTGTTGCGCTGGCTCAAGGAATTCACGGATGAAGCCGCG
This sequence comes from Pseudomonas sp. TMB3-21, assembly GCF_054898145.1. Taxonomy (NCBI): domain Bacteria; kingdom Pseudomonadati; phylum Pseudomonadota; class Gammaproteobacteria; order Pseudomonadales; family Pseudomonadaceae; genus Pseudomonas; species Pseudomonas sp. TMB3-21. Next base: position 3,251,590 of record NZ_CM142718.1, read on the forward strand.
CGGACGCAGTCGATACCTGCCTGACTGAAATCGTACTAGGTTCGCGTGGAGCACTGCTGGATAATGCCGCCCTGCATTGAGGGTTATCGTCGGTATGTCCACTTCATCTTTTTCTGCTGCACACAGTCAGGCGAGCACATTGTACTTGCCGCCAGGTGCGTGGCGTACGGTGCTTGATTGCTTGTGTGAGCACTTCAGTGCCATCGACCGGGAACAGTGGCTCGACCGGATTGCCCGGGGGCGTGTCCTTGACGGGCAGGGCACACCCATCGCTGTTGATCTTCCCTACAAGGAAGGTCTGCGCATTCATTATTTTCGTGAGGTGCGTGATGAGAAACCTATTCCCGTTACCGAGACGATTCTGTATGCCGATGAGCATTTGGTGGTGGCGGACAAGCCACATTTTCTGCCGGTGACACCGGCCGGCGAATACGTCGAGCAGACATTGCTGCGCCGCCTGATTCGTCGTCTCGACAATCCGCATCTGGTACCCCTGCATCGTATTGATCGACACACGGCGGGGCTGGTGATGTTTTCGGCCAATCCGCAAACCCGTTCAGCCTATCAGTCGCTTTTCCCCACGCGCCAGATCGAAAAACGCTACGAGGCCATCGCTAAAGCCTTGCCGGATCTGACGTTTCCCCGGGTGCACAAAAGCAGGCTTGTCGAAGGTGAACCGTTCTTTCGCATGCAGGAAGCGGCGGGTGTCAGCAACACCGAGACGACGGTCGATGTCAGGGAAAAAAACGGCGATTTATGGCGTTACGCGCTTTACCCGGTCACAGGCAAAAAGCATCAGTTGCGAGTGCACATGGCGGCGCTCGGCTCAGGTATCTGTAACGACCCGTTTTATCCATGCGTGCTCACGGATGCTGCAGACGACTATGCTAATCCTTTGAAACTGCTCGCTCAGGGACTTCGGTTTGTCGATCCGGTGACGGGGCAGGAAAGAGCCTTCGAGAGCGCTATTACTTTGCAATGGTAACCGCCAATCTGCAGCCACTAAAAAGCCCGCATCAAGCGGGCTTTTCTGTATCCGTTGTCACGATGACAAATTACAGCTCTTTGACCGTGCGAACCTGATCCTTGTTGACGCGGGTCTCTTTGCCGTCCAGTTGTTCGAACTCGTAAAAACCGGCTTCTTCGTCAAAATTAGGCGTATCGACGGCCTGGATTTCGCGACCATCATTCAAAGTGATCACGGTAGGCGATGCGCAACCGGCGAGGGTAGCGAGGCCCAGTGCGAGCATGAAAGTGGCGAGGGTCCGGTGAGTCATGAGTGTGTCTCCGATAAGAAATCTTTGGTTACTGACCTTGAGACGTATACAACGCGCGCAAGTTCCTTGGCTAGTGTCAATCTGACACGGTGCTGTGTGAGCTCAGCAATTGCGGGGTATTCAGATTGGCCAGGCGTGGGTCATTGTCGGGGCATTGCAGGGCGTTGGCATCCAGGTTTCGCATGATCCGGCCGGGACTGCGCTCACCGGCATGCCAGGCATTTTCGAACACCTCGCACAGGGCAACCGGAATCAGGCAAAGCAGCGGTTCCCAATGGTCACCATGACGCACCATCACCGGTTTTTCAGGGTGCACATTTGCAGTCTCGCGCAGGCTTTGCAGGAGTGCCGCATCAATGCGCGGTACGTCGCACGGCAGGACCATGAGGAAATCATGCCGAGCGGCCTTCAACCCCGCACGAATGCCCGCCAGCGGACCAGGGAAATCGCCTTGGTCGTCATGCACCAATTGGTCAGCGTAGGGTGCGTAGCGCTCCAGGTTCCGGTTGCAGGAAATGATCAGATCATCACTGAGCGAGCGGGTCTTGCGATGCAGGTGTGCGATCAGTGGCTCGCCCTGCCATTCCAGTAAACCCTTGTCCTGGCCACCCATGCGTTGGCCACGGCCACCGGCCAGGAGCAGAATGGAACACGGCGGCAAATGTGCATTCGAGGTCATGGGCGGTCTCCATGGGGGCGGCATAAAAATGAGGCGCTGTGATATAACACCGGGCTGTTTATCCTACAACTGGACGAGCCTATGAACGCCAAGGCTGAAGTACCTTTTGCACCGCTCAACATTGCTGTGCTGACTGTCAGCGACACCCGTACTCTGGAAACCGATACCTCGGGCCAGGTTTTCGTCGATCGTTTGAACGCTGCCGGCCATCACCTCGCCGCCCGGGTGCTACTCAAAGATGACCTCTACAAAATCCGCGCGCAAGTTGCAAACTGGATCGCCGACGATGTTGTTCAGGTTGTCCTGATCACCGGCGGCACCGGCTTCACCGGACGCGACAGTACGCCGGAGGCAGTAAGTTGCCTGCTGGACAAGCAGGTCGATGGCTTTGGCGAACTGTTCCGGCAGATTTCGGTGGCCGATATTGGCACCTCGACCGTCCAGTCCCGCGCTTTGGCCGGATTGGCCAATGGCACGTTGGTCTGCTGCTTGCCAGGCTCGACCAACGCCGTACGCACCGGTTGGGATGGCATCCTCGGCGAGCAACTGGATTCACGGCACCGGCCGTGCAATTTCGTAGCCCACTTGAAGCAGGCGGCGCCTTGTGAATCACGCGGGTAAGCCGGGCAAGACCGGCAGCCTGATGGCTGTTGAGGTGGCGTTGGCGCGTTTGTTGGAAATGGCCGACGCCTCGCCAATCAAGGCGCGAGAACGCCTGCCGCTCGCGCAGGTCCAGGGCCGTGTGCTGGCCGATGACCTGATCTCGACGCTGGATCTGCCGCCGTGGCCCAACAGCGCCATGGACGGCTACGCCTTGCGCGTGGCTGACTGGACGGGAGAGCCGTTGGTGGTCAGCCAGAAGATCTTTGCCGGCGCTGCACCGCAGCCCTTGGAGCCTGGCACCTGCGCGCGAATCTTCACCGGCGCGCCTGTTCCCGACGGCGCCGATTGCGTCGAGATGCAGGAGAACGCCGACCCCCAGGCTGATCAACGGATTGTATTCACGCAACCGCTGAGCCCCGGCCAGAATATTCGTCCTCGTGGCCAGGAAACCACGGTAGGTGAATTGGTTCTTCCCGCCGGTACGCGACTGGGCCCGATCGAGCAGGGGCTCGCTGCCTCGCTGGGACGCGCCGAACTGGAAGTGATACGCCGCGTGCGCGTCGCCGTGCTGTCCACAGGTGATGAACTGGTGGAGCCAGGAACCACGCTCGGCCCTGGGCAAATCTACAACAGCAATCGCATGCTGCTTTGCAGTTGGTTGCAACGCATGGGCTGTGAAGTGATCGACGCTGGCATTCTGGTCGACGATCTGGCGGTCACCCGCGCTCGTCTTGGCGAGTTGAAAGACGTAGACCTGATTCTCTCCACCGGTGGCGTCTCGGTGGGTGAAGCGGACTTTCTGGGCATCGCGCTGCGGGAAGAGGGAGAGTTGACCTTGTGGAAGCTCGCAATCAAACCAGGCAAGCCGCTGACATTCGGGCATTTTCGTGGCGTGCCGGTGATTGGTTTGCCCGGCAACCCGGCCTCTACCCTGGTGACGTTCGCGATGCTCGCAAGGCCTTATCTGTTACGTCGCCAAGGCGTCCAGAATGTCGAGCCGTTGAAGTTTGCGGTGCCCGCAGGATTTGACTGGTTGAAAGCAGGTAACCGGCGCGAATATTTGCGCGGACGCCTGGAGAATGGGCGGGCAATCATCTACAAAAACCAAAGCTCCAGCGTGCTGCGTAGTGCGGCCTGGGCGGATGGTCTGGTTGAAGTGTTGGAGGATCGTACGCTGGTGGCTGGAGAAAACGTCATGTTTATTCCGCTGAGCGAAGTGCTGAACTGATCTCACTTTCTGTTGTTTGCGCCTACCCGGTCGGGCGAACCGGGTTGTGCGTTTGTAGTGATGGTTACTGAGCGAGGAGTGTCACCACCTGGTCGAACCTGCTGTTCGCGATCCAGCCCAAAAGCCCTATCACTACGGCTGTTCCACCAGCAGCGTAGGCCAGTCTGTGTTTGATGGATCGGACGTCGCCACGAATTTCCTCCATGTCCCTGCGGATGTACTTGAGATGTGTCTCCAGTTCGACGACGCGAGGTTCCATTTCAGCTTCTCCATTGAGTTTGGCGCAGTGGCCGCATTCGGTTTTGTAGTTGGCTCGACGTTCCGCGAGCGGTGCAACCGGTGAGCCCGGCTGCCTGAGGTGATGGCTGTGCATGATACGTCCCTGTATTCCCTGCTGATGACTGATAAACCGTAGTCGCAACTTGAACCAATAAGCTGAGCGGGTCAATTGAGCCGATTCCTCAGCTTTTGTAGGAAAAAATACCGCCGTGTAGGACGCGAAGTGCCGAAAGTAGAAATAATTCGACTCTCGGAGACTTTTATAGGCTCACTCGAGGTCCACATGCCTCACACGGGATTCATCAGGAGTGATCAAAATGAGCGAACGCAAGGCGCTGTTGATTCTGCACGGCAAGCAAGCGCTCAACGAAGAGGTCCGCGCGGCCGTCGAGGGCAAACGCGCCCAGGGTTGGGAGCTGTCGGTGCGGGTGACCTGGGAGGGTGGCGACGCTCAACGGTTGGTGGATGAAGCGCTGACGGCGGGTTATACGCGGATTATTGCCGGCGGCGGTGATGGCACCTTGCGGGACATTGCCGAGGCCATGGCTGCGCATACGGCTGAAGCCAGTCTGGTACTGATGCCCTTGGGCACAGCCAACGATTTCGCGCGAGCTGCAGGCGTACCGTTGGCGCCTGATGAGGCCCTTGAGCTGTTGGATGTAGAGCCCCAGGCGATTGACCTGGGCGAAGTTGGTGGGCAAGTGTTCCTGAACATGGCCACCGGGGGGTTCGGCAGCCAAGTAACGGCAAACACCTCGGAGGATTTGAAAAAAGTGCTCGGCGGCGCTGCGTACCTGTTTACCGGGCTTTCGCGGTTCAGCGAGTTGCACGCCGCCTACGGCGAACTGCAAGGACCTGACTTCCAGTGGAGCGGCGAATTGCTTGCGCTGGGCATCGGCAATGGCCGACAGGCTGGCGGGGGGCATGTGTTGTGCCCGGACGCGCTGGCGGATGATGGCCTGCTGGATATCAGCATTCTGCCAGCACCGCAGGAACTGGTTGGTACCTTGCGGGACTTGCTTACTGACGGCTTCGGCATTGACAACATGTTCGTGCGGGCGCGCCTGCCGTGGGTTGAGCTGAAGGTCGCTGAAGGTCTCTATATCAATCTCGACGGTGAACCGCTGGAAGGCGAGAGCATGCGTTTTTCGGCGCGCCCGGCCGCGCTGCGCGTGCATTTGCCGAAGGACTCGCCACTGCTGAGCGCTACCCCGGTGATCAGTCGTCCAGACTGATGATTTGCTCGCGTACTGCGAACAGCACCAGACCCGCCACGTCATAAATCTGCAAGCGCTTCATGATCTGTGATCGGTGGGTTTCGACTGTTTTGATGCTCAAGCCCAGACCATTGGCAATTTCCCGGGTGGATTTGCCGCGCACGATCAGCCGCAGGATTTCCAGCTGCCGCGCCGTCAGGTTGTGCCCATCTGCCGGTTCCTGTTGATTCGCGGGACTGCGGCTCAGCGCTTGGTTGATAACGGTATGAGCGATGGCGGGGCTCAAATAGCGCTCGTTATTGCGCAACGCCTCGAGCGCATGTTCGAGTTCGGTAGCCGTGGTGTCTTTGAGCAGATAGCCGTGGGCGCCGGATTCCAGCGCCTGCATGATGAGGGCTGGATCGGTGTGCATCGACAGGATCAGCACTTTGCTCTGCGGGCGGACTCGTCTGAGCCGCTGCAATGCTTCGAGGCCGCCGGTCTCCTTCATGGAGATGTCGAGCAACACAATATCCGGAGACAGGCGCTCAACCATTTCCAGTAGCTGCGAACCGTCATTGGCTTCGCCCACTACCGCGTAGCCGGGAATATCCAGTACCAGGGCACGAACGCCGGCCCTGATCAGCGAGTGGTCATCCACCAGAAGCAAGTTACAAATCAACGCATGACCTTATCTGTATTGGCCCGTTCGAGCGCGCGTGGCGCCCAAGGAAAGAGCGCTTCAATTTGAGTACCTGTGCCCGGTTCGCTGCTGACGGTCAGCGTGCCGCCCAATTGGTCGACCCGTTCCGACATGCCGGCCATGCCACGTTGGCCTTCGCGTCCCGGGTCGGTGGCCGGGGCAAAGCCGACGCCGTCGTCACTGATCAACAGTGTCAGGCCTTGGGGCTGACGTTGCAGACGAACCAAAAGATTTCTGGCTTGGGCATGGCGCAGAATGTTGGTGACGGCCTCCTGGGTGATCCGAAATGCCGCCACTGCCATTTCCTCGGGGATGCCGGTCAGGCGCGAGTGGCATTCCAGGCTCCAGTGCACGGAGGTATTGGCCATGGTCTTGAGCAGATGAGCCCGCAGACTGGCTTCCAGGCCAAGGCTGGCCAGCTGCCGCGGATTCAGGATCGCTGACACGTCACGGACTTTGGCCAGGGTTTCTTCCAGCGTTTCGCTGAGCAAGGCGCATTGTTCCTGCAGCTCCTCGGGCATCCGGCGTTTGAGCCAGTCGTTCTGAAGTTTCGCTGCAGTCAATAGCTGGCCAATGTCGTCGTGCAATTCCCGGCTGAGCCGATGGCGCTCGTTTTCCTGGACCTTCAACAACCTGTCGGCCAGCTCCTGGGGTTCAAAATTTATCGATTGGCGAGAGAGGTGATGTTGCAGCCAGACACAGCCGAGGGCTGCGATATTGATGGCCAGCAGGGCCGGAGGTAGAGGCACGGACAAACTACAGAAAAATGCGCTGCCAAGTACCGAGCATGTGCACAGAAAAAGTGTGAGCCGCCTTGCGTTGTCTCGGGAAGGTGACCACATCGTGATTGATTTGAGGCTGGCGTACATAGCGGATGGAGCCAATGGATGTTCGCTGCGGGCAGACCCGACATGCGCGATGACGGGTCTATGTCTGGGTCACTGTGCTGAAAATTGACGCCAACTAACGGTCGGCATGTTAGCACCTAGGTTTCCATTGGTCGCGTATGGCATAACCACGAAATACACTTTGGAATTAACGTGGCTCACAGATAGTTGCACAATGACACTAGTTGCAGTCAGCAGGCTTTCATACGTCAAGTGTCGTCGTTGACAGTTATGAATGGCGTGAGCGATTCAGTTTAAAACGTGTAATTGCAACACTCGCAGTGGGCCCGGAAGCGCGCTGTTTTCGGGTTGGCTAGGCCTGTCGTTCCATGAAGGAAATGCGCGTGAACGGTTTTGTATTGGCGGGAAGCTGGGACGGGCTGTGGCCGACATGGAAAGCGAGCGCCTCGATCAAAGCGGTCTGCTCGCTGTCATCAAGGGAGAGTTGGCCAGTCCGCTGATCAATCAGCTCCAGTTGCCAGGCCATCAGGGTGAAGCAGTCTTTCAGCGCGAGCAGTGCTTGATCATGCAGCTCGGTCTGTTGGTGGGCATGGTTCAACAAACCGTGGATGTGCAGCGAAAAGTCCGATACGGCAGCCAGGGCGAGCGCATCGGCCTTGCTCGCCAGTTTGAGCAGCGTGCTCAAAATGCAGTCGATGGCATCCTTGTCATTGCTGATCAGTTGCAGATGGCTCAAGCATTCTTCCGATCTGGCGAGAAGGCTTTCTGCTTCAACGAGAAATTGCGGTAGGCGTCGGGTCCACTCTGTACGATCGTTCGTCATGCTGATCTCCATAACGCCATTTCAAATGGGGGGATGTCATCGATCGAGGTGCCCGAGTGGCGGTACTTTTGTGCAATCGCGGTTCGCCCGCCTTTAATGCGGGGGGGATGATCCAAGGGGGCGGTTGGCCGCTGACCTGCTAACGCACACAAAAGCCTGACTCCGTTCATGCAATGAGAATGGCGTCACATTAATGGCTATTGGATATTGCGAATATCAGGTTGGGCCTGATGCTTACTAGGGGAATCCCTTACATAAGGGAACCACAGGCGAAAATCGAGGTCGCGCCCGGGAATTTGCTGCGGGGAATACTGGGGCTCAGTAAAGCATGATGCTAATGTGACATCAATGCCGGCGGTCGGCATTATCGATGGATCAAGGTCCTGCAACTACAGCCGATAACCCTCTTTAGTGAATTCATCAGAACAAGCCCAGGAGTCATTGATGGCCGGCATTCTCGACACGGTAGACCAACGCACACAACTGGTGGGTGAGAATCGCCTGGAAATCCTCATGTTTCGCCTGGCCGGGCGACAACTGTTTGCGATCAACGTGTTCAAGGTTCAGGAAGTCTTGCAACTGCCCAAGCTGACGCTGATGCCCCAGCGGCATCCGTTCGTCTGCGGGGTAGTCAACCTGCGGGGCCAGACGTTGCCGGTAATCGATTTGTCTCAGGCGATCGGCATGCGTCCACTGGTGCCGAGCGCGACCAGTACGATCATCGTCACCGAGTACAACCGCTCCGTGCAGGCATTCCTGGTCGGTGGTGTCGACCGCATCGTCAACATGAACTGGGAAGCCATCCTGCCGCCGCCCACCAGCGCCGGTCGCCAGCATTACCTGACCGCCATCAGCAAGGTCGACGATCAACTGGTGGAAATCATCGACGTCGAAAAAGTCCTTGCTGAAATCGTCCCCTACAACGCGAAAGTGTCCCGTGAAAAACTCGACGATCCGATCCTTGAACGCGCCCGTGGCCGCGAGGTGTTACTGGTCGACGACTCCAAAGTGGCGCTCTCGCAATTGCGAGACACCCTCGGCCAGTTGGGCGTGAAAATGCACGTGGCCAGTGACGGTTTGAAAGCGTTGAACATGCTCAAAGCCTGGGCCGATACCGGGGTCAGCATGACCGACAAACTGTTGATGGTGTTCACCGACGCAGAAATGCCGGAAATGGACGGTTATCGCCTGACCACCGAAATTCGTAACGATCCACGTCTGCGCGGGCTGTATGTGGTGTTGCACACCTCACTGTCCGGCAGCTTCAACGACTCGATGGTGAAGAAAGTCGGCTGCGATAATTTCCTCTCGAAATTTCAGCCGGACAAACTCGTCGATGTGGTGCGTCAGCGCCTGATGCTCGATGAAGTGCCTGCCTGACATCACAGATAGCGGCTGACGTGATGTCAGCCTTTGATTCAACGATCAGGCTCGTATAGGGTGGCGGTTTTACTCACCAGGGAGCTGGCCATGCGTCTGAGCGCGCTTTATCGTTATCCCTTGAAATCCTGCAAGGCCGAGCCCCTGCAACAGATCAGCCTGGACAAACTGGGGCTGGATGGGGATCGACGCTGGATGCTGGTGGACGAGGCCAGTGGCCGTTTTCTGAGTCAGCGTGTGGTCGGCCAGATGAGTCAATTGTCGGCGGTGTGGAATACAGAGGGTGGCATCACGCTCAGTGCGCCGGGTCGCTCGGCCATTGATATCGCGCTGCCGACCGCTGATGCCGAACTGCGCGGGGTGACGATTTTTCGTGACAGCCTGCGCGTGCCGGATGCCGGTGATGCCGCCGGCGCCTGGGTCAGCGAGTTCATCGGCAAGCCGACCCGTCTGGTACAGATCCCCCTCGAGCGTGCGCGCATGACCCAGGCCGGTTATGGCAACGACGATGATCAGGTGGCATTTGCCGATGGCTTCCCGCTGTTGCTGATCGGCCAGGGTTCGCTGGAAGATTTGTCGCAGAAAGTCGGGCGCCCGCTGGAAATGCTGCGATTTCGACCGAATCTGGTGATTGAGGGCATCGAGGCATTTGCCGAAGATGGCTGGAAGCGCATCCGTATCGGCGATGTCGAGTTTCGCGTGGTCAAGCCGTGTTCACGTTGCATTCTGACCACCGTGGACCCGCAAACCGGGGAGCGCAGTGCTGATCGTGAGCCGCTGTTGACCTTGCAGAAGTACCGTGCGCAGGAAGACGGCGCGATGTTTGGCCAGAATCTGGTCAACGATGGCGTTGGCCGACTCGAAGTGGGCATGCCGGTGACGATCCTGGAATAAGCCAGCCCGAATGAAAAATGCCCGTGTCGCTGGACACGGGCATTTTTTTTGCGTGATGAAACCTGGGCTCAGCCGCGGTATTCGCACAGGTAAGCGGTGTCGACGGCCACTTTCAGCTGGAATTTGCTGTTGGCGGGCACGTTGAACTGGCTGCCGGCCTCGAAAGTTTCCCAGTCGCTGCTGTCCGGCAGTTGGACGGTCAGCGCGCCGGTCACCACGTGCATGATTTCACGCTGGCTGGTGCCGAATTCGTATTCGCCCGGAGCCATGACGCCGATGGTCGCCGGACCTTCAGCGGTGCCAAAGGCGATCGACTTGACGGTGCCGTCGAAGTACTCGTTGACTTTAAACATGGGCGGTTCCTCGAAAAGGGCTGGAAAGGGCCGGCCAGTATGCACAAGGCCCCTGGCGCCGTCACCTGTCTAAAGCGGCAGCACCAGCGGCAACAGACGTGCCGTATTGCGCGCATCTTCCAGCGCCCGGTGTTGCTGCCCGTTGAACTGCATGCCCGCCAGTTGCAATGCACTGTTGAGACCAAGCGGGCGCTCCAGACGCCGCGCCTTGGCAAAGCGCTGTTTGAGGTTCATATGCGGCACACCGCTCAAGACGCTGACAAGTTGCAGTCGCTGCCACTCCTGCAGCAGTTGCTGGCGATCGTAATCGCCCCAACTGGCCCAGCCTTCAAGACGTGAGTGATGCTGGCCGAGCCAGCGTTCGAAGGCCGTCCAGACTTGTGTCAGCGGTTCGGCGGTGTCGATATTGGCTTGGGTGATGCGGGTCAACTCCCGACAAAACGTGGTGAGCAAGGGGCGGCGCAAGGGTCGCACGAAGCGCTGGAAATGATCCAGTTCGCGGCCTTGGCGGTCCACGAGCGTGGCACCGATCTCGATGATCTCCATTTCCGTAACAGGCCAGCCACCCTCATCGGTGGTGGCTTCCAGATCAATGACCAGCCAGTGAGGCATTGCAGGTTTCCTGATATCCGCGTCCTGATAGGCCTTGAGCGTAGCCAAACGCAGCGAATCCGCCTAGCGGCTTATTCGACCTCCAACAAAATCTGACGATTTTTTACCTGATCGCCGACCTGCACCTGCAAGCGCTTGAGCACGCCGTCGATCCCGGACTTCAGCGGATGCTCCATCTTCATGGCCTCAAGCACCACCAACAGTTGGCCTTTGCTGACCGGTGAACCTTCAGCGACCAGTACATCGACGATGGCCCCGTCCATGGGCGCCTTGAGGGTACCGGAAGTAACGCGCGTGCCGCCGGCGATCAAAGTCTGTGTCCGATCCAGCAGGTGCAGACCGCCCGGGCGCGTCCATAACCAGAGCTGCCCGGCCTCCATTCGATAGGCGTAATGCTGGCGGATCCCGTTGATTTCCAGCGTGGCCCAGCGACCGTCGCACGCTAAGACGTTCAGCTGAAAAACCTGCTCGGCCACTTCAATTTGATACGGTTCGCCGCGCATTGCCTGCAATAGCACCGGCCATTCCTGTTCCTCCAGACCGAAGCGATAGTTCAGCGGCACGCTGGCGTTGTTCCTCCACCCCGCCAGCGCGACGGGATGCGCGAGTGTTGCCGCTTGATAAAACAAGGCCGCCGCGATCGCCAGCTCCTTAGCATCGGGCACGTGCGGTTGCAGAGAGGGGTGGTCGCTGAACCACGCTGGAATGAATCCGGTACTGAACTGGCCCTCGATGAATAGCGGGTGATCGAGCAGGTCGGCCAGCAAGCGCTGATTGCTCTGCACACCGAGCAGCACGCTGTCTTGCACTGCCCGCAGCAACTTGCGTCGGGCCTCTTCGCGGGTTGCTCCGTGGGCGATGATCTTGCCCAGCATGGGGTCGTAAAAAGGGCTGACAGACTGGCCTTCGATCAGTCCATGGTCGATCCGCACACCCTCTTGCAGCGCGGGTTGCCACGCAGCAATCCGGCCGGTCTGCGGGAGGAAATCCCGAGCCGGATCTTCGGCATACAGACGCACTTCCATGGCGTGGCCATTCAGTTGCACCTGCTCCTGACTCAGCGGCAGTGGTAAGCCTTCGGCAACCCGCAGTTGCCAGGCCACCAGATCGAGACCGGTGATCAGCTCCGTCACCGGGTGTTCCACCTGCAGCCGGGTGTTCATTTCCAGAAAGTAGAATTGCCCGCGCGCATCCAGCAGAAATTCCACCGTCCCTGCGCCGACATAATTTACGGCACGCCCGGCTTTGAGCGCCGCCTCACCCATGGCCTGGCGCAAGTCGGCGGTCATGATCGGGCAGGGCGCTTCTTCAATGACTTTCTGGTGCCGGCGCTGAATCGAGCAGTCGCGCTCGCCGAGGTAGATCAGATGGCCGTGATGATCGCCGAACAGCTGCACTTCCACGTGGCGCGGATCGATCAAGGCTTGTTCGAGAATCAACTCATCGTTGCCAAAACCGTGCAGCGCTTCGGAGCGCGCGGTACGCAACTGTTCGAGCAGGTCCTCGGCACGCTGCACCAGGCGCATGCCCCGTCCGCCGCCGCCGGCACTGGCCTTGATCATCAGCGGATAGCCGATGCGCTCGGCTTCGCGGCTTAGCGTTGCGTCGTCCTGCTCGGCGCCTTGATACCCCTTGATGCACGGCACGCCGGCCTCAAGCATGGCCAGTTTCGACAGGCGTTTGCTGCCCATCAGCTCGATTGCGTCGGGGCTCGGGCCGATGAAAGTGACGCCGGCGTGCTGGCAGGCGAGGGCGAATTCAGCGTTTTCCGAGAGGAAACCGTAGCCGGGATGGATCGCGTCAGCGCCGCTGCGCCGGGCGGCGTCGAGGATGGCGGGAATGTTCAGGTACGAATGCTGCACAGGCGCGGGGCCAATGTTGACGGCTTCGTCGGCGATCTGCACGTGCAAGGATTCGGCGTCGGCGTCGCTGAAGACGGCGACGGTGCGGTAGCCCAGGGCTTGCGCGGTGCGCTGGATGCGGCAGGCGATTTCACCGCGGTTGGCGATCAGGATTTTTCTGAGTCGGGCCATTGGTTTTCTCTCAAGTTGTGCGGTGAATGCGATGGCCTCTTCGCGAGTAAGCCCGCTACCACATTTGCAGTGCATTTCAATGTGGGAGCGGGCTTGTTCGCGAAGCTTTTAAGAGGCCCACCCCGGCTTACGCTTTTGCATGAACGCCATTGTCCCCTCGATCCCTTCCGCGCCGGTCACCGCTTCGCTGAATCCTGTCGCGGCTTCATCGAGCAAGGCATCGGACGGCTGTCCCGCACTCGCCAGCAAGAGTTTTTTGGTTCGCGCATTCGCCTCGGGCGCGCAGCACAACACATGTGCCAACACCTCATCGAGGCGTTCTGCCAAGGCTTGCGCGTCATGCTCGACGAAGTGCACCAAGCCGATCTGCCGCGCGTAACTGCCATCGAAACGTGCCGCCGTCAGGGCCAAACGTCGCGCCTGGGTCAGGCCGATGCGCTGCACCACGAACGGCGCGATCTGTGCGGGAAGCAAACCGAGGCTGGTCTCCGGCAGGCCGAATTGCGCCTGGTGATCGGCGAGGGCCACATCACTGACGCACGCCAGGCCCAGCCCGCCGCCCAGCACGGCGCCTTGCAATACGGTGATGACCACCTGCGGCGCATGCTGGACTTCTTGTAACAGCGCGCCGAATGCGCGGTTCAAATCGCGGTACGCCGAAGCGCCTTGAGCGCGGGCCTCGGCCATATCCCGGATGTCGCCACCAGCGCAGAAATGCCCATCGGCGCCACCGATGACCAAGGCCCGAACGCTGCGATCGTCGCGCACTGTCGTCAGTACCGACCTCAGCTCGGCAACCATCTGCAAGCTCATGGCGTTGCGGCTTTGCGGCCGGTTCAGGGTGATGTGCAGCACGCCGTTGTGCAGCTCGAGCAATAACGTCTGGCAAACCGGCAGGGCGCTCACTTCTTTTTCCCCGGCAAAGTGCCCATGAGTTTGCAAATGATGCCCAGCATGATCTCGTCCGCGCCGCCGCCAATCGACACCAGCCGCACGTCGCGATAGGCCCGGGCCACCGGGTTGTCCCACATGAAGCCCATACCGCCCCAATATTGCAGGCAACTGTCGCTGACTTCGCGGCCCAGGCGTCCGGCCTTGAGTTTGGCCATCGACGCCAGCCGCGTGACATCCTGACCTTTGATGTATTGCTCGGTGGCCTGATACACCAGCGCGCGCAGGCATTCGATTTCGGTTTGCAGCTCGGCGAGACGGAAGTGGATGACCTGATTGTCGATCAGCGCGTTGCCGAAGGTCTTGCGCTCCTTGCAGTATTCGATGGTGCTGTCGATGCAGTATTCCAGGCCCTTGATCATGTTCGCCGCGCCGAACAGTCGCTCTTCCTGAAACTGCAGCATCTGCATCATGAACCCGGCGCCTTCATGGCCGATGCGATTTCGCTGCGGCACGCGCACGTCGTCGAAAAACACCTGGGCGGTTTCCGAACTGCGCATGCCGAGCTTGTCCAGGTGCGAGCTGAGGCTGATCCCCGGTGTGGTCATCGGCACCATGATCAGTGACTTGTTGATGTGCGGTTTGTCGTCAGAGGTGTTGGCCAGCAGGCAAATGAAATCGGCGCTCGGCGAGTTGGTGATCCACATTTTGCTGCCGTTGATCACGTAGTCATTGCCATCCTTGCGCGCGACGGTTTTCAGCCCGGCGACATCGGAGCCGGCACCGACTTCGGAAACGCCAATGCAACCGACCTGTTCGCCGCTGATCGCCGGGCGCAGGAACTCTTCACGCAATTCATCGGAACCGAAGCGGGCCAGGGCCGGGGTGCACATGTCGGTTTGCACGCCGATGGACATCGGAATGCCGCCGCAGCGAATGGTGCCGAACTCTTCGGCGGCCACGATCGAGTAGCTGTAATCGAGCCCCATGCCGCCGAATTTCTCCGGCTTGGAAATGCCCAGCAGGCCGAGTTCGCCGGCCTTGCGGAAAATCTCGTGAATGGGAAAACGCCCGGCTTTTTCCCATTCATCCACGTGCGGATTGATCTCGTGGTCGACGAACTGGCGGACCGTGCGGCGCAGTGCTTCATGTTCCTGGGTGAAGATCATTTTTATTGTTCTCCTCTCGCCGGTTCAGAACCGGGCTACGCCAAAAGTGTTGGGGTGCAGCCGCCGCACCTCGGCTTCGTGACAGATGTCCAGCAGGTAGCCGAGCAAGGTTCGGGTATCGCGTGGGTCGATCAAACCGTCATCCCACAGATTGGCGCTGCCGTACAGCGCGGTGGATTGGCTGTCGAGTTTCTGCGCGGTGACCTGTTCCAGCATGTCGAGCATTTTCGGGTCCGGCACCAGACCCTCCTTGAGCTGTTTGGCCTCGGTGACAATGCGCAGCACTTTGCCGGCCTGGGCGCCGCCCATCACCGAGGTGCGACTGTTCGGCCAGGCGAAGATGAAGCGTGGGTCCAGGCCACGGCCACACATCGCGTAATTGCCCGCGCCATACGAGCCGCCGACCACGATGGTCAATTTAGGCACCCGCGCATTGGCGACGGCCTGAATCATTTTGGCGCCGTGCTTGATGACGCCTTGCTGCTCTGACTCGGTGCCGACCATGAACCCGGTGGTGTTATGAAAAAACAGCAGCGGCGTCTGACTCTGGTCGCACAGCTGAATGAATTGCGCGGCCTTGCTGGCACCCTTCGGGGTGATCGGACCGTTGTTGCCGATGAAGCCGCAGGCGCGTCCTTGAATGTGCAGATGGCCGCAAATCGTTTGCTGGTCGAACTCGCTTTTGAATTCCAGAAACCTTGAGCCATCGGCAATCCGCGCGATGATTTCCCGCACGTCGTAAGGTTTTTTCGGATCGTCCGGGATCAGCCCCAACAATTCATCGATCGGGTAGAGCGGTTCGTCCACCGCAAGCTCGGCCAGCCACGGCAGTTGCTCGTTCCAGCCCAGCAGGCTGACGATCTCGCGCGCCTGACGTACGCCGTCGGCATCGTTCTCGGCCAGGTACTCAGCGGTGCCGGCGACTTGCGCGTGCATTTCTGCGCCGCCCAATTCTTCATCGGTGGCGATTTCGCCGGTCGCCGCTTTCAACAATGGCGGCCCGGCCAGAAACAACTTGGCGTTGCCACGCACCACCACCACGTAATCGGACAAGCCGGGCTGATAGGCACCGCCTGCCGTCGCCGAGCCGTGCACTACGGTAATCTGCGGCAAGCCCATGGCCGACATCCGCGCCTGATTGGCAAAGCTGCGCGCGCCTTCGACGAAAATATCTGCCGCGTAATTAAGGTTGGCGCCGCCGCTTTCCGCGAGGGTGATCACCGGCAGTTTGTTCTCGGTGGCGATCTGTTGCAGGCGCAGGGATTTTTTCAGGCCGCTGGGGGAAATGGTCCCGCCCTTGATTGCGCTGTTGTTCGCCACCACCAGCACGCGCACCCCGGACACATAACCAATCCCGGCAATCAACCCGCCGCCGGCTGAACTGCCGTCCTTGTCGTCATGCAATTTATAGCCGGCCAGGCTCGCCAGCTCGAGGAACGGGGCGCCGGGGTCGAGCAGCAGATTGAGGCGTTCGCGGGGTAGCAATTGTCCGCGTTTTTCGAATTTGCCTTTGGCTTCCGCCGCCTTGTTCAGCACGTTCTGCTCGAGTTGACGGACCTGTTCGATGCCGACCAGCATCGCGGCACGGTTGCTGGCGAATTGTTCGCTGTGCGGGTCGATGTGCGACTGGATCACCGGCATGGCTTATTCCTTGTCCTTGGGGACGTCCGGCTGCAGCACTTGCGGCAAGTACGCGCGATGAAAACCGTTATAGGATTCGCTGTTCTGCGCCTTGTGCAACGGCCACGCCCGACCGCCGAGGCTGGCGGCGCCATCGATGCGCAGGGTGCTGCCGCTGACGAAAGCGGCAGCCGGGCTGAGCAGAAACACGATCGCCGCGCTGACTTCCGATTCGGTGCCGATGCGTTTGAGTGGCACGTGCTCGCGCAAGGTCGGAATTACCGCTTTGAAGGCGCCTTCGTAGGTGTCCATGCCGCTCGACGCGATCCAGCCCGGCGCCACGGCGTTCACCCGCACCCCGGCATAACCCCACTCGAGCGCGGCGGTCTTGGTCAGGTTGTCCATGCCCGAGCGCGCAGCGCCCGAGTGACCCATGCCGGGCATGCCGCCCCACATGTCGGCGAGCATGTTGACGATGGCGCCGCCGTGCTTGCTCATGGATTGATTGAACACTTCGCGCGCCATCAGGAACCCGCCGACCAGATTGGTGCGCATCACGGTTTCAAAACCCTTCTGATTGATCGAGGCCAGTGGCGCCGGATATTGCCCGCCGGCATTGTTGACCAGACCATGGATCGGGCCGTGCTTGCCGATCAGCTCGCTGATCAATTGCCGCACAGCGTCTTCGTCGCGAATGTCGCAGGTCCGCCAGTCAGCCTGGCCGCCGTCTTCGGCAATCTCCGCCGCGACGGTCTGCAGCTTGTCGGCCTTGCGCCCGATCAGCAGCACCTGCGCGCCGAGCGCCGCCAGTTCGTGTGCGGTGCAGCGGCCGATGCCGCTGCCGCCGCCGGTGACGATAATGCTCTGACCGGCAAACAGATCGGCTTTGAAAATCGAGTCGTAGGCCACGGCGGCAGTCCTCTAGTTGACCTGGTCGGCGATGCTCTGCGGCACCGGAATCTGGATCTCCAGCAGTTGCTGGGCAAAGGCTTTGCCTTGTGGATCGATGCGCAGACTGGCCATGCCCCCGCCGCCCAAGGCGTTTTCCAAAAGAAAGTTGAGGCTGTGGGTGGCGGGCAGGTACCAGCGATTTACGCGACCGTGGATCGGGTCGAGCACGTGGCGCATCCAGTCGACGATCACTTCCGGGGTCAGCGCTTCGGCGATCCACGGCAGGAATTCCGGTTCGCGGGCCATGACCCCAATGTTGCTGTGATTGCCTTTATCCCCCGAGCGCGCGACCGCCAGTTTGACCAAAGGCACGCTGGCATCGGCTCGGCCGTCCGGTTTGGGCGGCTCCAGCGGCACCGGCAAGTCCGCCGTATCAAGCCGCTCGATGGCGGGCAGCGTGCACGGATGGCGCTGGCTCCCGAAATCGATTTGCAGGTCGCAGGCTGTTTTGTCGATCAGAAACGAAAACAGGCGGATCAGCGGATACACCGTCGGCCGTCCGCCGACGATGCCGGTCAACCCCGGCGCCATGCCAGTGGCGGCTTGGGCGATCTCCCGCGAGAACAGAATCAGCGCCTGTTTGTGCGGATGGCGCACGGCAAGCTTGATCACCACTTCGCGGCTGTCCTGGCGCTGGCCATGCGGGCCATACGTGGCCTCGCTGCCGAGCAGTTCGATATTCACTTCGCTGTACGGCGCCCAGCCACGTTCGCTGAACATTTGCGAAGTCTTGTTGATGATGGCTTCACCGACCCGCCGCGCCTTGTCGACGGCATCGATACCGGCGATCAAACAACTGGCGGTGCAACGAAATCCATCAAGATACGTCGCGCTGACCTTGTATTGATCGGGCGGCGGCAGGCCTTTGGCACCGTGCACCTGCACCGCATTGCGGCCCTGTTGAACAAGTTTCACCTGGGTGAAATCACAGACCACGTCTGGCAGTAGATACGCCTGTGGATTGCCGATTTCGTACAGCATCTGCTCGCCGACGGTCAGGGGTGTGATCAGACCCCCGGAGCTTTCGGGTTTGCTGACGATGAACTGGCTGTCGGCGCTGACCTCGACGATCGGAAAACCGATGTGCTCGTAGTCCGGCACCTCGCGCCAATCGGTGAAGTTGCCGCCGGTGCACTGCGCGCCGCATTCGATGATGTGCCCGGCGAGCGCGGCTTGCGCGAGTTTGTCGTAATCCTGCCAGGACCAGGCGAATTCATGCACCAGCGCGGCACTGACCACTGCGCTGTCGACCACGCGGCCAGTGATGACGATGTCCGCGCCCAGGCGCAGTGCTTCGACAATTCCCGGCGCACCCAGGTAGGCGTTGGTCGACACGCACATCGGCGGCAGCGCAGTGCCGCTGAACATTTCCTTGATACCGCTGGTGCTGAGCCGTTTGAACTGTGGCTGCAAGTCGTCGCCGAGCAGCACGGCGATCTTCAGGTTCACGCCCGCTTTGTCGCAAGCCGATTGCAGCGCGGCGGCGCAGGCCTGCGGATTGACCCCGCCGGCGTTGCTGATGACGCGGATTTTTTGTTCGGCAAGCTGAGGCAGGAGCGGGCCGAGCACTTCGATGAAGTCACTGGCGTAACCCGCCTGTGGATCTTTCATTTGTGCGCCGGCCATGATCGACATCGTGATTTCGGCCAGATAATCGAACACCAGGTAGTCCAGGCGTCCGCCTTCAACCAGTTGCGCCGCAGCGGTTGAGGTGTCGCCCCAGAACGCGCTGGCGCAACCGATGCGGATTGTTTTGGGCGCAGTCAACGGCATAGCCACCTCCGACGGAATGGGTTCGAGACTACCAAGCAAGCGCTTGGTTTGTAAACGGGCGCTGCGATCTTCTTCCCGAGCGCTTGCTTGGTTGCCTGCGCCAGCTTAAATTGCCGGCGCTACTGCGCTGTTTTGCGGCGCGCGGCGTATTGATTGATCGACTGTAGGAGAGAACGGGTGGACGAGCAAAAAGCCCTGCGGGTCATGCGTGAGCTGGTCGATAACGGCGAGTTGACCGACCCGGACAGCGCCCGTGGCAAATTGCTGCAAGTGGCCGCCCATCTGTTTCGCAACAAGGGCTACGAGCGCACCACCGTGCGTGACCTGGCCGGCGCGGTGGGCATACAGTCGGGCAGCATCTTTCATCACTTCAAAAGCAAGGACGAGATCCTGCGCGCGGTGATGGAAGAAACCATCCGCTACAACACCGCGCTCATGCGTGCCGCACTGGCCGACGCCGCCAACGTGCGCGAGCGGGTGTTGGCGCTGATTCGCTGTGAATTGCAGTCGATCATGGGCGGCAGTGGTGAAGCCATGGCGGTGTTGGTGTATGAATGGCGTTCGCTGTCCGAGGACGGTCAGGCGAAAGTACTGGCGCTGCGTGATGTGTATGAAGAACTCTGGCTTGAGGTGCTGGGTGAGGCCAGACAGGCCGGAATGATCCGTGGTGATGTGTTCATCACCCGACGTTTCCTCACGGGCGCGCTGTCCTGGACCACCACCTGGTTCCGCCCCGAGGGCAGCATGAACCTCGATCAATTGGCCGATGAGGCATTGATTCTGGTTCTGGAAGAAAAACAGTAGTATCGGCGACAGGGATGGAAACTCGCTAAGTGGCCGAAACCGCCTAGCTTCAATGCAATGCTGCGTCATTTTCGGGGAGTGGGTGTTTTGAAGTCTTCGCCAATTCGGACGGCCTTGGGGCGTTCGCTCGCAGCGCTCGTGATGCTGTGGGGTTTGCCCGTCCAGGCTACACAACTTGTGCGAGTCGGCGCCGCACATTTCCCGCCCTACACGGTGCGTCCCGAGTCCGGTGCCGATACCGGCCTGCTGCCGCAACTGGTCGAAGCCCTGAACACCTCGCAAAGCGACTTTCAGTTCGTGCTGGTGCCAACCTCCATTCCACGCCGCTTCGGTGATTTCAAGCAAGGCCGGGTGGATATGGCAATTTTCGAGAATCCGCAATGGGGCTGGACCGAGATCCCGCACACCACGGTCGACATGGGGCTCGAAGACGCGGAAATATTCGTCGCACAGCGCTCGCCCGATGGTCACGCGGCGCGCCAACAATCCTACTTCGCCGACCTCGCCGGCAAACGGCTGGCGTTGTTCAGCGGCTATCACTACGAGTTCGCCGACTTCAATGCCGACCCTAAAGTGCTCGCGCAAAACTATAACGCCACGCTGACCTATTCCCACGACAGCAACTTGTTGATGGTGCTGCGCGGGCGCGCCGACATTGCTTTGGTGACGCGTTCCTACCTGAGCGATTACCTGCTGCGTAACGAGAAGGTCGCGAGCCAGTTGCTGGTCTCCGAACGGGTCGATCAGATCTATCACCACTACGCGATCCTGCGTCCGGCGGCGCCGATCAGTGGCGCTGCTTTCGAAAAGCTCCTGCGAGGGTTGCGCGACAACGGTCAGATGCTGAAGATTTTTGATCCCTATAAAATCGCAGTGGTGCCGGTCCAGGGCAACTGAGCCAGGGGCTGGTATTTTCCGCGTCGGTTAAATTTCCCGCACTGGCTCACGTCACTTTGTTAAATCGTCGACGAATCGTGAGCCCCACCCATGCCCAATCCGAATGACCTGACGGCCTTGGCCTTGCCGACTGGCAAAAGCCTCACGGCTGATGAAACTGCAAGCCGCCTGATGTTGAGCCTGGAAGGGCAGCCCTTGATCTCGCTATGCCTGAGCCGCCAGCCCGGCTTGCAGGTATCTGTCGGAGAGCGCTTTGCTCAGCCCGACACTCAGGCAATCTGGGCGAGCTGTTATTGGTTGTTCGCCCGCGACCCTGCCTGTCAGCGGCTTGTCTGGCGGCTCGACGAAGCGCCGGCGCACGCGTTGCTCAGCGGGTTGCTAATCCCCACCGAAACCGCTGGCGAGTATGGCTGCGAGCGCACGTTGTTCTGGCAATTGCCGCAGCCTTGGCTGGGTCAGACGATGGCCGGGGTGTACCCGCAGCAAATGGCCATCAGTGGCGGCAAGCGTCATCCGTTGCGCCCGGTCAAACCGCGCGGTGAGGTTTATCGGCGTTTCGATGCGCGGCTGGGGGCGTGGATTTCCCTGCGGACGGTGGAGATAGAGCTCGACCTGCAACGTTTCAACAGGTGGCAGAACAGTGCGCGCGTCGCCAGTTTCTGGGAGGAGGAGGGCAGCCTCGAGCAGCATCGCGAATACTTGAGCAAGCTTGAAGCGGACCCGCACACCTTGACGCTGATTGGCTGTTTCGATGATCAGCCGTTTGCCTATTTTGAAGCCTATTGGGCCAAGGAAGACCGCATCTCGCCGTTCTACACCGCAGGCGATTACGACCGTGGCATTCACATGCTGGTGGGTGCAGAAAATCACCGCGGGCCGCACAAGGTCGCGAGCTGGTTATCGGCGCTGGTGCATTACCTGTTTCTCGACGATCCACGCACTCAGCGGGTGGTCGCCGAGCCGCGCGCTGACAACGCGAAGATGATCGGCTATATGCAGAATCAGCGCTTCCACTGCGAAAAAGAGTTCGACTTCCCGCATAAGCGCGCGGCGTTGATGGTGTTAGCGCGGGAGCGGTTTTTTGATCGGTGTGTGTTGGCGTGAGGGGCGGGGCTCAGGATCTTTGTTGGCCTTGAGTCTATCTTCGCGAGCAAGCTTGGCTCCCACATTCGAGTGCGTTTTCTAAGAGAATTCGGTCAAGTGTGGGAGCGGGCTTGCTCGCGAATGGCGGACTTTGATTTGCCTGGATTTCAAGGCTGTACGCGGTTAACTGTGGGAGCTGGCCTGCCAGCGATGGCGGACTTTGATTTGCCTGGATCTCAAGGCTGTACGCGGTCAACTGTGGGAGCTGGCCTGCCAGCGATCGCGGACTTTGGTTTGCCTGGATCTCGAGGCTGTACGCGGTCAACTGTGGGAGCTGGCTTGCCAGCGATGGCGGGCTTTGGTTTGCCTGGATCTCAAGGCTGTACGCGGTCAACTGTGGGAGCTGGCTTGCCAGCGATCGCGGACTTTGGTTTGCCTGGATCTCGAGGCTGTACGCGGTCAACTGTGGGAGCTGGCTTGCCAGCGATGGCTATGTTTTAGGCGCTGAGGATATTGCTGGTGTACATATCCATTTCTGCGGTGATGGCTTGTATTGGTTTCGCCCTTACGGCGAGTCACTTGGAACAGCACCAAGTAACCAAGTGCTCTTGCCCCTGACGTCCGGTGGCTCGCTAGTGCTCGCCATGCCTTCGCTCCGGTCCTGCTCCGTGGGCCCGGCGCGATCGGCCATCCTTGGCCGTGCGCGCCTAACCCGGCATCCATGCCGGGTTGCCCACTGCGCAGAACCTGCGCTCAGCCTCCCGACGGGCCGCTCACCGCCACAGCCGCCGAGGCGGCCTACCGGCCGACCTGGCTGCGCAGGTTACGTTGCTCGTCGCCCGTCGCCCGCAGCTCATTCCCACGCTCCGCGTGGGAATGCATCCCGTGACGCTCTGCGTCACGACTTTGCAAGGCTGCAGTCTTGCGTCGACTTCGGAACGCAGAGCGTCCCTGGCGGCATTCCCACGCGGCGTGGGAACGATCAGCTTCGGGGCATGAGCCTGGGTTTTGCTTTGCTTTGCTTCAGATCTTGATCTTGATCCACCTGGCCCTTTCCCAGAGGCCGAACGCAGGCGTTGCGCAGGGGGTACCGCGGCAAGGATGCCGCGGTAGTCGCCCCCGGCCATGGATGGCCGATAGCGACGGGCCCCCGGCGCAATGCCGGAGTGAGGGCATGCCGAGCCTAGGCGAGGCACCGAATGGCGGGGCGAAAGCGCTTGGTTACTTGGGGCCGGGCCGCGTAGGCATTTCCAAGTGACTCGCCGTAAGGGCGAAACCCATATCAGCCGTCACCAAAAAAATCGGATATGTACACCAGCCAGATCCAAGTCGCCGGCAAGATGTGGGAGCGGCTTGCCCGCAAATGACGGCGACGCGGTTTAGCGGCTAGCGAACGGCAGCGACGCGGTTCAGCGGCTAACGCCGCGCAAACGTATCCGCGCGACTACCCGAGACTTTGCGGCAGTGAACCAGTGCATCACGAATCATGAAGTTCACCAGGGTCGGCGATACGCCGAGTTCCTTGGCGATGTCCTTTTGCGGCACGCCGTGCAGCCGGTACATCTCGAAGGCGTAGCGCGTGCGGCTGGGCAGCTCGGTCAGCGCGTCGGCGATGTTTTCCAGCGTCGAGAAATTGATGTGCGAGGTTTCCGGCGAAGCGCCTGGTATCACCACGTTCAACCCTTCCTCTTCAGGCCCCGAATACTTCTGCTCCAGCGCCTGCTTGCGATAGTGATCGATCGCCAGATTTCGCACGATCTGGAACAGATAACTCAGCTGAGCCTTGAACGACGACGTGATCTGCGGCGCCGAGTGCAGGCGGAAGAACGCGTCTTGAACCACATCTTCGGCGCGTGACCGGCAGCCGGTAATACGCGCTGCAATCTTGACCAGAATCAGTCGGTTGTCGACGAATGCCTGAAGTAGCGGTGAATCGCACCTGCTTGTGGATACTTGTTCCGTCATGGAAATCACCTTGCTGCAAATGGGGTCGTGGGACGTCAAGCGCAAAGGAGCCGTCCTACACATCGAGCGACAAATTATGTTGAATGATAATGATTGTCAATTGAGAAAGAGAATTAATGCGCCGTGAAAGCGCAAGCTGAGAACTGCGACACATGGCCACACCTTGGCCATGTCCTGGCCCCGCCGACGATCAGTCCGGCCGACTAATTATTTGCAGAGGTCATCCGTTCTCATTGGTGATGGAACCGGATGAAAGCCCGGTTCTCAGCGCATCTCCAATGCCTTGCGCGGTCGGCGAAGACCCCGCCCTGCATGCCCTCAATAGGCGTGGCGTTACAACACCGATACCCCTTGCAAGCCGAATACAGGCAGGAAACCTCATGACCGACGCGTTCGAAATCCCAAGTACCCTGGTCCAGGCCCTTCAGCGCCGCGCGGCCCTGACACCGGATCGGGTGGCTTTGCGCTTCCTCGCCGAAACCGCCGATCAGACCGTGGTGCTCAGTTATTGCGAACTGGACCAACGGGCGCGAATGATTGCCGGTGCGTTGCAGGCGCAAGCGGATTTCGGTGATCACGCGGTGCTACTGTTTCCCAGCGGTCCGGACTACGTTGCGGCATTTTTTGGCTGTCTGTACGCGGGCGTGATCGCAGTCCCGGCTTACCCGCCTGAATCGGCCAAGCGTCATCATCATGAGCGTCTGCTGTCGATCATCAGCGATGCCGAACCGCGCCTGTTACTGACCAGTGCCGACCTGCGCGACGCGTTGCAGCACATCCAAGGTGCACCGCCGCTGCTGTGCGTCGACACATTGGCGACCGCGTTGGCCGGACATTGGCTCGAGCCGGTTCTTGATCACGACCACATTGCTTTCCTGCAATACACCTCCGGCTCCACCGCGTTGCCCAAAGGCGTGCAGGTCAGCCACGGCAACTTGGTCGCCAACGAATTGCTGATTCGTCACGGCTTCGGCATCGACCTGAACCCCGACGACGTGATCGTCAGCTGGCTGCCGCTGTACCACGACATGGGCCTGATCGGCGGTCTGTTGCAGCCGATTTTCAGCGGCGTACCGTGCGTGTTGATGTCGCCAGCGTACTTCCTCGGCCGGCCGTTACGCTGGCTGGAAGCGATCAGCGAATACCGCGGCACCATCAGCGGCGGACCGGACTTTGCCTATCGCCTGTGCAGCGAGCGGGTCAGCGAATCGGCGCTGGCACGTCTCGATTTGAGCAATTGGCGAGTGGCTTATTCCGGTTCGGAACCGATTCGCCTCGATACCCTGGAGCGCTTCGCCGAGAAGTTCGCCCCGTGCGGTTTCACCCCCGGCAGCTTCATGGCGTCTTACGGTTTGGCCGAAGCCACGCTGTTCGTCGCCGGTACGGCGCGGGGGCAGGGGATCGGCAACCTGCGGATGGACGATCAGGCGCTGGCGCAAAATCGCGCCGAGCCGGGCGAAGGCAGTGCAATCATGAGTTGCGGCATCAGTCAGCCGGATCACGCGGTGCAGATCGTCGATCCGCTCGTGCTCACCGAGCAGGCCGAAAACACCGTCGGCGAAGTCTGGGCGACCGGGCCGAGCATCGCCCACGGTTACTGGCGCAACCCGCAAGCGTCAGCGCAAACTTTTGTCGAGCAGGCCGGCCGCATCTGGCTGCGCACCGGCGATCTGGGGTTCATGCGCGAGGGTGAGCTGTTCATCACCGGTCGCCTCAAAGACCTGCTGATCGTGCGTGGGCAAAATCTCTATCCGCAAGACATCGAACAGACCATCGAGCGCGAAGTGGAAGTGGTGCGCAAAGGTCGGGTCGCCGCGTTTGCAGTAAACGTTGGCGGTCAGGAAGGCATTGGTATCGCCGCGGAAATCAGCCGCAGCGTGCAGAAAATCCTGCCACCGGACGCGTTGATCAAAGCCATCCGTCAAGCGGTGGCGGAGGTGTATCAGGAAGCGCCGAGCGTGGTGGTATTGCTCAATCCCGGCGCATTGCCGAAGACTTCCAGCGGCAAACTACAACGCTCCGCGTGCCGCAGTCGCCTGGCCGATGGCAGCCTCGACAGCTATGCGCTGTTCCCGTCGGCGATCATGGAAAGCCCTAAGGAAATCGACTCGGTTTCGGAACTGCAAACGCAGATCGGCCTGATCTGGTCCGAGCAATTGCAGGCTGGAAAGGTCGGCAGCGATGACCATTTCTTCTTGCTCGGCGGCAACTCCATCGCCGCCACGCAGGTGGTGGCGCGGCTGCGTGAAGAACTTGGCCTGGAGCTGAACCTGCGCCTGTTGTTCGAGGCACCCACCCTCGGCGCTTTTGCCGCTGCCGTGGCCCGCCTGCAACAGGATGGCGGCCTCGCTCAAGGCGCAATCACACGGCTGTCGCGCAGCGAAGCGCTGCCGCAATCGCTGGCGCAAAACCGTCTGTGGATCACATGGCAACTTGATCCACAAGGCAGCGCCTATAACATTCCCGGTGCTTTGCGTTTGCGTGGCGAACTGGATGAAGACGCCTTGCGCGCCAGTTTCCAGCAACTGCTCAACCGCCATGAATCCCTGCGCACGCGGTTCTTCGAACGTGATGGCGTGGCGCTGCAACAGGTCGATGCTCATGCCGAATTCAACCTGCAATTGATCGACCTCAGCGACTTGCCCGTCGCCGAGCGTGAAACCCGTGCGCTGCAAATCCGCGAGGATGAAGCGCGTACTCAGTTCGATCTGCAGAACGGCCCGCTGCTGTGGGTGACGTTGGTGCGCCTGGATGACGACGATCATCAGTTGCTGGTGACGCTGCACCACATCATCGCTGACGGCTGGTCGCTGAATGTGCTGATCGATGAGTTTTCGCGCCTGTATGCCGCCGCGTCGCAAGGCCATACGGCAGAGCTCGCAGCACTGCCGACGCAATACGCCGATTACGGCAGCTGGCAGCGTCAATGGCTGGCGCAAGGTGAGGGCGAGCGGCAGTTGGCGTACTGGAAAACACAATTGGGTGAGGAGCATCCGCCCCTTAGTCTGGCGACCGATCACCCGCGTTCAGCGCAGCAAACCTTCAGTGCGGCGCGTCATTCGATCAAACTCGGCACAGCGTTGAGCGAAGCGATTCGCCTGACTGCGCAGGCCCACGATGCCACGCCGTTCATGCTCTTGCTGGCGGCGTTTCAGAGCCTGTTGCACCGCTACAGCGGCCAGCGCGACATCCGCATCGGCGTGCCGAACGCCAACCGTCCGCGCCTGGAAACCCAAGGGTTGATAGGCTTCTTTATCAACACCCAAGTGCTGCGCGCTGAGGTGGATTCGCGGCTGTCTTTCGTTGAGCTGTTGGCGCAAACACGCCAGGCCGCATTGGGGGCACAGGCGCATCAGGACCTGCCGTTTGAACAGCTGCTCGAAGCGTTTCCGCAGGCGCGTGAACAAGGCCTGTTCCAGGTCATGTTCAACCATCAGCAACGGGACCTGAGTGCGCTGCGGCGCTTGCCGGGACTGCACGCCGAAGAACTGCCGTGGCACAGCCGCGAAGCCAAGTTCGACCTGCAACTGCACAGCGAGGAAGACAGTAATGGACACCTGAGCCTGTCGTTCGATTACGCCAGCGAACTGTTCGACGCAGCGACCATCGAGCGTCTTGCTGACCATCACTGCAACTTGCTCAACGCCGTTTGTGCACAACCGCAAACCGCCGTCGGCGACCTGTCGTTGCTCACACCTGGCGAGCAGGATCAGCAAAAAAACTGGAGCTCCGCACCGTGTGCTCCGGCGAGCCAGTGGCTGCCGGAACTGCTCAACGAACAGGCGCGGCGGACACCGCAAAGTACCGCGCTAATGTGGGACGGCGGCAGCCTCGACTCTGCCGAACTGCACAGCCGGGCCAACCGTTTGGCGCATTACCTGCGCGACAAAGGTGTCGGCCCGGACGTCTGCGTGGCCATCGCGGCCGAGCGTTCGCCGCAACTGTTGATCGGCCTGCTGGCGATCATCAAGGCCGGCGGCGCCTACGTGCCGCTGGATCCGGACTACCCGGCCGAGCGTCTGGCCTACATGCTCAGCGACAGCGGCGTCGAACTGCTGCTCACGCAAACCGCATTGCTCGATCGTTTGCCGGCCAGCGCTGGCGTCAGCGTCATCGCCATGGATGCGCTGCATCTGGAGAGCTGGCCAAGCCAGGCGCCGGGCCTGCATCTGCAGGGCGACAACCTTGCGTACGTGATTTACACCTCGGGTTCGACCGGCCAGCCCAAAGGCGTCGGCAATACCCACGCAGCCCTCGCCGAGCGCCTGCAATGGATGCAGGCCACTTATCAACTGAACGCCAGCGACGTGCTGATGCAAAAGGCGCCGATCAGTTTCGACGTCTCGGTGTGGGAATGCTTCTGGCCATTGATTACCGGGGCCCGTCTGCTGCTGGCCGGCACCGGCGAGCACCGCGATCCGCAGCGCATTGCCCAGCTGGTTCAGCAATACGGCGTGACCACCTTGCACTTTGTGCCGCCTTTGCTCTCGTTGTTTATCGATGAGCCACTCAGCGCTGAATGTACCAGCCTGCGACGGCTTTTCTCCGGTGGCGAAGCCTTGCCGGCGGAGCTGCGCGACCGTGTGCTGACGCAGTTGCCAGCGGTGCAATTGCATAACCGCTATGGCCCGACCGAAACCGCGATCAATGTCACCCATTGGCAGTGCACAGCAGAGGATGGCGAACGTTCGCCCATTGGACGTCCGCTGGGCAATGTCATCTGCCGGGTGCTCGACGGCGAGCTCAACGCGCTGCCGGCCGGTGTGCCAGGCGAACTGTGCATCGGTGGCATCGGTCTGGCGCGTGGCTATCTGGGCCGACCGGGTTTGACCGCCGAACGCTTCGTGGTCGACCCGCTGGGCGAGCAGGGCGCGCGTCTTTATCGCACCGGCGACCGTGCACGCTGGAGTGCCGATGGCGTGATCGAGTATTTGGGGCGTCTCGATCAGCAGGTCAAACTGCGCGGCTTTCGCGTCGAGCCGCAGGAGATAGAGGCGCGCCTGCTCGCGCAGTCCGGCGTCGCGCAAGCCGTGGTGCTGGTGCGCGAAACAGCGGCTGGCGGGCAGTTGATCGGTTACTACACCGCCCTTGATTGCAACGAAACTGTCGAGGAACAAAGTGCCCGCCTTAGCGCTGCGCTGGCGGCCGAGTTGCCGGACTACATGGTCCCGGCGCAGTTGATGCGTCTGCAGCAGATGCCCCTCAGCCCCAGCGGCAAACTCGACCGCCGCGCCTTGCCTGAACCGCAGTGGCAAGTGCGCGAGCACGTTGAGCCTGTCACGGCGCTGGAGCAACAGATCGCCGCTGTCTGGCGTGATGTGCTGGGCCTTGCGCAAATCGGTTTGCGCGACGACTTTTTTGCGCTCGGCGGCCACTCGCTGCTGGCCACGCAAATCATTTCGCGCAGCCGTCAGGCCTGCGACGTCGAGCTGCCGCTGCGGACA
The DNA here is from genome assembly GCF_054898145.1 of Pseudomonas sp. TMB3-21. Classification (NCBI taxonomy): domain Bacteria; kingdom Pseudomonadati; phylum Pseudomonadota; class Gammaproteobacteria; order Pseudomonadales; family Pseudomonadaceae; genus Pseudomonas; species Pseudomonas sp. TMB3-21. The sequence continues at coordinate 3,281,095 of NZ_CM142718.1, forward strand.
TTGTTCGAGCACAGTGAACTCGGTACGTTCGCCGAACAGGTTCGGCTGATTCAGGTCAGCGGCAACACCAACAAACAGCCGCCCATCGCCAAGGTCGACCGGCACAATCCGGTGCCGTTGTCCTATTCACAGCAACGGATGTGGTTCCTCTGGCAGATGGAGCCGGATAGCCCGGCCTACAACGTCGGCGGCATGGCGCGGCTGCGCGGTGTGCTCGATGTTGGGCGATTCGAAGCCGCATTGCAGGCGCTGATCATGCGCCACGAAACCTTGCGCACTACGTTCCCAAGCATCGACGGCGTGGCACTACAGCGGGTGCACGCCCAAAGCGGCCTGCGCATGGACTGGCAAGATTTCTCGGCACTGGACGCCGACCTGCGTGAACAACGGGTGCAAGCGCTGGCCGACAGCGAGGCGCACCAGCCTTTCAATCTGGAAACCGGTCCGCTGCTGCGCGCCTGTGTGGTCAAGACCGCCGAGCATGAGCATTACCTCGTGCTGACCCTGCACCACATCGTCACCGAAGGCTGGGCGATGGACATCTTCGCCCGTGAACTCAGCGCGCTGTACGAAGCCTTTGTCGATGACCGTGAATCGCCGCTGCAACCCTTGCCGGTGCAATACCTGGATTACAGCGTCTGGCAGCGTCAGTGGCTGGAATCCGGTGAGCGTCAGCGCCAACTCGATTACTGGACCGCGCAGCTGGGCCGTGAACATCCGCTGCTGGAGCTGCCCGCCGACCGGCCACGCCCGGCGGTGCAAAGTCATCAGGGCGAGCTGTTCCGCTTCGATCTGAGCGATGAGCTGGCTGCCCGGGTCCGCGCCTTCAATGCGCAAAACGGCCTGACCCTGTTCATGACCATGACGGCCGCGCTGGCCGTGCTGCTTTACCGTTACAGCGGCCAGACCGACCTGCGCATCGGCGCGCCGGTGGCCAACCGGATTCGGCCGGAAAGCGAAGGGCTGATCGGCGCCTTCCTTAACACTCAAGTGCTGCGCTGTCAGCTCGACGGGCAGATGTCGGTCGCGGAGTTGTTCGAGCAGGTCCGCCACACCGTGATCGAAGGCCAGTCGCATCAGGACTTGCCGTTCGATCATCTGGTCGAAGCCTTGCAACCGCCACGCAGCGCCGCGTACAACCCGCTGTTCCAGGTGATGTGCAACGTGCAGCGCTGGGAGTTTCAGCAGAGCCGCACACTCGCCGGTATGACCGTCGAGTACCTGGCTAACGATGCCCGCGCGACCAAGTTCGACCTGAACCTTGAGGTTACCGACCTTGATCATCGCCTCGGTTGCTGCCTGACTTACAGCACCGACCTGTTCGATGAACCGCGTATCGCGCGCATGGCGGGTCACTGGCGCAATCTGCTGGAAGCGCTGCTCGCCGACCCGCAGCAACGCCTCGGCGAACTGCCGCTGCTGGCCGCGAGCGAAGAGCAATCGCTGCTGGACAGCCTCGGGGTCGAGCCGGGTGAACATCGACTCGATCAGTGCATTCATCAACTGTTCAGCGAACAGGCACTCACCCGTGGCGACGCACCGGCGCTGACGTTTGCCGATGAAACCCTGAGCTACGCCGAGCTCGACCGCCGCGCCAATCGCCTGGCCTGGATGCTGCGCGAGCGCGGTGTCGGACCGCAGGTGCGCGTCGGCCTGGCGCTTGAGCGTTCGCTGGAAATGGTCATTGGCCTGCTGGCAATTCTCAAAGCCGGTGGCGCTTACGTGCCGCTGGACCCGGAATACCCGCTTGACCGTTTGCATTACATGATCGAAGACAGCGGCGTCGGTTTGCTGCTCAGCGACGCGGCGATGTTCGACGCGTTAGGCGAATTGCCGCCGGGCGTTGAGCGCTGGTGTCTGGAAAACGACGCCGCGGCACTGGCCGATTATCCGGCCAGCGAGGTGCCGTTTGTCAGCTTGCCTCAGCATCAGGCCTACCTGATTTACACCTCCGGCTCCACCGGCAAACCGAAAGGCGTGGTGGTGTCCCACGGTGATATCGCCATGCATTGCCGTGCCGTGATCGAACGCTTCGGCATGCGCCCGGACGACTGCGAATTGCACTTCTATTCGATCAACTTCGACGCCGCGACCGAACGTTTGCTGGTGCCGTTATTGAGCGGTGCGCAAGTGGTCCTGCGGGCTCAGGGCCAGTGGGACGCAGAAGAAATCTGCGCATTGATTCGCCGTCATCGCATCAACATTCTCGGATTTACCCCGAGCTACGGCAGCCAGTTGGCGCAATGGCTGGTCACCCAGGGCGACACTCTGGGGGTGCGCATGTGCATCACCGGTGGCGAGGCGTTGACCGGTGAACATTTGCAGCGGATTCGCACAGCTTTCACACCGGAGCTGTTTTTCAACGCCTATGGCCCGACCGAAACCGTGGTCATGCCGCTGGCGAGTCTGGCGCCGGAGCAGCTCGAGGAAGGCCTCGGCAGCGTGCCAATCGGCAGCGTTATCGGTGCGCGCGTGGCGTACATTCTCGACAATGACCTGGCGCTGGTGCCGCAAGGCGCGACCGGCGAGTTATACGTCGGCGGTGCCGGTCTGGCGCAGGGTTATCACCAGCGTGCGGGGATCACCGCCGAGCGCTTTGTCGCTAACCCGTTCATGGCCGATGGCGGGCGAATTTACCGCACCGGCGACCTGGTGCGGCAGCGCGCCGATGGCCTGGTCGAATACCTCGGGCGCATCGACCATCAGGTGAAGATTCGCGGCTTCCGCATCGAACTCGGCGAAATCGAAGGCCGGCTGCTGGAACATCCTTCGATCCGCGAAGCGGTGGTGCTGGCGCTGGACGCGTCAAGCGGCAAACAGCTGGTGGGCTATCTGGTCACTGACGTGGTTTCACAGGATGAAGATCAGAAAAAGGTACTGCGCGATGCGTTAAAAAATCACCTGAAATCCCAGTTGCCGGACTACATGGTGCCGACGCACCTTATCCTGCTGACGAGTATGCCGCTGACCACCAATGGCAAGCTAGACCGCCGCGCCTTGCCGGCCCCCGATCCCGAGCTCAACCGTCAGCATTACGTAGCTCCGAGCAGCGAACTTGAGCTGACCCTGGCGAGCATTTGGTGCGCCGTGCTGAACGTCGAACAGGTGGGCCTCAACGACAACTTCTTCGAACTGGGCGGCGACTCGATCCTGTCAATCCAGGTGGTCAGCCGGGCGCGGCAGCAGGGCATCCATTTCAGCCCGCGCGACCTGTTCCAGCACCAGACCGTGCAGACCCTCGCGGCCGTGGCGACTCGCACTGAACAGGTCAGGGCCGAGCAAGGCTTGCTCAGCGGAGAATCGCGTCTGACGCCGATCCAGCACTGGTTTTTCGATACCGAGATCGCTCAGCGTCAGCATTGGAATCAGGCGCTGCTGCTGGCGCCAACGCTAACACTGGAACCGCATCGCCTGGAGCAGGCGCTGCTGGCGGTGATCGAGCAGCACGATGCGCTGCGTCTACGTTTTGAGCAAAGCGCCGGCGAATGGAAAGCCCGTCATCAGGCGATCTGCGATGCGCCGGTGCTGTGGCAGGTGCAGGTCGCGGCGATGGACAAATGCACGGCCCTGTTCGCCGACGCGCATCGCAGTCTGGACCTTGAACACGGTCCGTTGATGCGGGTGCTGCTGGTCGATGGGCCGGAGGGCGTGCAACGCTTGTTTATCGCCATCCATCACTTGGTGGTCGACGGGGTTTCCTGGCGCGTGTTGCTGGACGATCTGCAGACCGTCTACCGCCAACTGGAACACGGGCAGTCGGTAAAACTGCCGGCGAAAACCAGCGCCTTCCGCGACTGGGCCGCGCGCTTGCAGGCGTATGCCGGCAGTGAATCGCTGCGTGAAGAACTCAGTTGGTGGCAAGCGCAACTGGCGGGGCCAGCGGCTGAATTGCCCTGTGATCGTCCGGATGGCGGTCGGCAGAATCGTCACGCGCAAACCGTCAGCGTGCGCCTCGACGCCGAGGCTACCCGGCAGTTGCTGCAACAGGCACCGAGCGCTTATCGCACTCAGGTCAATGACTTGCTGTTGAACGCATTGGCCCGAGTGATGTGCCGCTGGACCGGTCATGAATCGGCGCTGATTCAACTCGAGGGCCATGGCCGCGAAACCCTGTTTGACGACATCGACCTGACCCGTACCGTCGGTTGGTTCACCAGCGCTTATCCGCTGCGTCTGACCCCTTTGGCAGAGCAGGGCGCGTCGATCAAGGCGATCAAGGAACAACTGCGCGCCGTGCCGCACAAGGGCTTGGGGTATGGCGTGCTGCGTTACCTCGCCGACGATCCGTGCCGGCAAACCATGGCTGCGCTGCCAGTTGCACCGATCACCTTCAACTACCTCGGTCAGTTCGACCAGAGCTTCGGCGCAGACGCGCTGTTCCGTCCGCTCGATGAGCCGGTTGGTGCCGCACACGACGAGCACGCGCCGCTGCCTAATGAGCTGAGCGTCGACAGTCAAGTCTACGGCGGTGAACTGGTGCTGCGCTGGACGTTCAGCGCCGAGCGCTACAACCCGCAGACCATTGATGATCTGGCGAACGCCTACCTCGGCGAATTGCACAGCGTGATCGAGCATTGCCTTGAGGACGCTGCCGGCGGCCTGACGCCGTCGGATTTCCCGCTGGCGAAACTGACCCAGCTTCAACTCGATGCGCTGCCGATCCCGGCGGCCACTATCGAAGACGTTTACCCACTGACGCCAATGCAGGAAGGCATGCTGCTGCACACCTTGCTCGAACCGGGTACCGGCCTCTATTACATGCAGGACCGTTACCGCATCAACAGTGAGCTTGATCCGCAGCGCTTTGCCCAGGCCTGGCAAGCGGTGATCGCCCGTCACGAAGCCTTGCGCGCGTCGTTCTGCTGGAACGTCGGCGAAGACATGCTGCAAGTGATCCACAAACCGGGCAGCACGCCGATCGAGTACCTGGACTGGAGCGCCGTTGTCGAGGGCGAGCAAGAGCCAAAACTGCAAACGCTGCTGAAAAGTGAACGCGAAGCCGGGTTCGATCTGTTGCATCAGGCGCCGTTCCACCTGCGCCTGATCAAGGTTGGCGCGGCGCGTTACTGGTTCATCATGAGCAATCACCACATCCTGATCGACGCCTGGTGTCGCTCGTTGCTGATGAATGATTTTTTCGAAATCTACATGGCGCTGGGCGAAGGACGCGACGCGCAGTTGCCGCTGTCGCCGCGCTATCGCGACTACATCGGCTGGCTGCAACGGCAGAGTCTTACCGAGGCGCGCCAGTGGTGGAAAAGCAATTTGCAAGGCTTCGAGCGAACCACGCCGATTCCGAGCGACCGACCGTTCCTGCGGGAACATGCCGGCGATAGCGGCGGCATGATTGTCGGCGATCGCTACACCCGACTGGATGCCCGCGACGGTGCCCAGCTGCGTGAACTGGCGCAGGCGCATCAGTTGACCATCAACACCTTCGCGCAAGCGGCATGGGCGTTGGTATTGCGACGCTTGAGCGGCGATCGCGACGTGCTGTTCGGCGTCACGGTGGCCGGGCGTCCGGTGGACATGCCGCAGATGCAACGCACCGTCGGGCTGTTCATCAACAGCATTGCGCTGCGGGTGAAGATGCCCGAGGACGACCAACCCTGCAGCGTCCGCGAATGGCTGAGCGGTTTGCTCGACAGCAACATGCAGCTGCGCGAGTACGAATACCTGCCGCTGGTGAATATTCAGGAAAACAGCGAATTGCCCAAAGGCCAACCGCTGTTCGACAGCCTGTTCGTGTTCGAAAACGCCCCGGTGGAAGTCTCGGTGCTGGACCGCGCGCAGAGCCTGAATGCGACCTCGGATTCGGGCCGCACCCACACCAATTTTCCGCTGACGGCGGTGTGTTATCCGGACGATGACCTTGGCTTGCACCTGTCGTACGACCAGCGCTATTTCGACGAATCGACCATCGAACGCATGCTCGCCGAGTTCAAGCGTTTGTTGCTGGCGCTGGTCGAAGGCTTCCACGGTGAGATGGCGAATCTGCCGCTGCTCGGTGCAGAGGAGCAGGATTTTCTGCTGCACGGCTGCAATCAGAGTGAACACAATTACCCGCTGCAGCGGAGCTACGTCGCACTGTTCGAAGGGCAAGTGGCTCGGCACCCGCAGCGGATTGCCGCGAGCTGCCTGGATCAGCAGCTCACTTATTTCGACCTGAATCAGCGCAGCAACCGCCTCGGCCATGCATTGATCGCAGCCGGTGTCGGACTCGATCAACCGGTAGCGTTGCTTGCCGAACGCAACCTCGATTTGCTCGGCATGATCATCGGCAGCTTCAAGGCCGGTGCGGGTTATCTGCCGCTGGACCCGGCGCTGCCAAGCCAGCGTCTCGCTCGAATTATCGATTTGAGTCGTACGCCGTTGCTGGTCTGCACGCAGGCGTGTCACGAACAGGCCGTCGCGTTACTGGACGAGTTCACCTGCGCCAATCGACCAAAGTTACTGGTTTGGGAAGTGATCCAGGCGAGCGCTGTCGCGCTGGATAATCCAGGCGTCTACAGCGGTTCGGATAACCTCGCTTACGTGATCTACACCTCGGGTTCCACCGGTTTGCCGAAAGGCGTGATGGTCGAGCAACGTGGCATGCTCAATAACCAGTTGAGCAAAGTCCCGTATCTCAACCTGAGTGAGACTGATGTGATCGCCCAGACGGCGTCGCAAAGCTTCGATATTTCAGTCTGGCAGTTCCTCGCCGCCCCGCTGTTCGGCGCGCGGGTGGACATTGTGCCGAACACTATCGCCCACGATCCTCAGGGCTTGCTGGCGCATGTCTGCGCACAGAGCATCACCGTGCTGGAGAGCGTGCCGTCGTTGATTCAGGGCATGCTCGCGCAGGAACGCATGAGCCTCGACGGTCTGCGCTGGATGCTGCCGACCGGTGAAGCGATGCCGCCGGAACTCGCCCGTCAATGGCTGTTGCGCTACCCGGATATCGGCCTGGTGAACGCCTATGGCCCAGCGGAATGTTCCGACGACGTGGCGTTCTTCCGCGTCGACCTGGCGTCCACGCGGGGCAGTTATCTGCCGATCGGAACGCCGACCGACAACAACCGTTTGTACCTGCTCGATGGCGCGCTGGAACTGGTGCCGCTGGGCGCAGTGGGCGAGTTATGCGTCGCTGGTACGGGCGTCGGCCGTGGTTATGTCAGCGATCCGTTGCGCACCGCGCAGGTGTTTGTGCCGAATCCATTCGGCGCGCCGGGTGATCGCTTGTATCGCAGCGGCGACCTGGCGAGGCGGCGCAATGACGGCGTGCTGGAATACGTCGGACGGATCGACCACCAGGTGAAAATTCGCGGCTACCGCATCGAGCTGGGCGAAATCGAAGCGCGTTTGCACGAGCAACCGGAAGTGCGCGAAGCCGTAGTGGGTGTGCAGGAGGGCGTTAACGGCAAGCATTTGGTGGGTTATCTGGTGGCGACGGAGTCGGCGCTGAATCCGGATGAACGTCTGGAGCGCATCAAGCAGCGGCTGCGCGCCGAGTTGCCGGAATACATGGTGCCGCTGCACTGGTTGTGGCTGGAACGGATGCCGCGCAATGCCAACGGCAAGCTGGACCGCAAGTTGCTGCCAGTACTGGAGATCGGCCAGTTGCAGAGTCAGGATTACCAGGCGCCGCGCAATGAACTGGAACAGAAGCTGGCGGACATCTGGGCGCAGGTGTTGAAGGTCGACAAGGTCGGTGTGCTGGACAATTTCTTCGAGCTCGGCGGCCATTCCTTGCTGGCAACGCAGATTGCCTCGCGAGTGCAGAAAACCCTGCAGCGCGATGTGCCGCTGCGGGCGATGTTCGAGTGCAGCACGGTGGCGGAACTGGCGGCGTATATAGACGGGCTCGCGGCGAACGATATGACCGAGGAGAAGGTGGATCGCCTGAATGATTTGATGGCGGAGCTGGAGGGGCTTTGATGGGCGGTGACCCTGTCGAATGCTGCAACGCTTGGTCGCATAAACCATACGGTGGTGCAATTGACGCTCACGCCTCGTCGGCTCAGTCTTTGTGCTCCATTTTTTGCCGAGGACGCGTCGATGCCTTTCTTCACCGTTGATGGACAACCGTTGCACTACATTGATCAAGGCACCGGGTCGGCGGTGCTGTTGGCGGGCAGTTATTTGTGGGATCAGAGCATGTGGGCGCCGCAGATCGCAGCGCTCTCGCAGCATTACCGCGTAATCGCCCCTGAGTTGTGGGGCCATGGCGAATCCGGGTCGGTGCCCGACGGCACAACGTCGCTGGATGACATTGCGCGTCAGGTGCTGGCGTTGATCGATCATCTGGGTATCGACCGAATTACCTTGGTGGGGTTGTCGGTCGGCGGCATGTGGGGTGTGCGGGCGGCACTGTCGGCGCCGCAACGTATCAAGGGTCTGGTGCTGATGGATACCTACGCCGGCAAAGAGCCCGAGCCGACCCGCCAGTATTATTTCGCGTTGTTGAAACAGATTGAAGAGACCGGAGAGATCACTCCGCAAATGCTCGATATCGTCGTGCCGATTTTCTTCCGTCCGGGAATCGATCCGCAGTCGCCGCTGTATCAGGAATTTCGTGCTTCCCTGGCGGCGCTTTCAGCCGATCGCCTGCGTGAAAGTATTGTGCCGATGGGGCGGATAACCTTTGGTCGCGATGATTTCATGGCGCGACTGAGCGAGTTGAATCCGGCGACAACGCTGGTGATGTGTGGTGATCAGGACAAGCCACGACCGCCGTCGGAGGCCAAGGAAATGGCTGAACTGATCGGCTGCCCGTGCGTGCTGGTGCCGGATGCCGGACATATTTCAAGTCGGGAAAATCCGCAATTTGTGACGGACAAGTTGCTGAAGTTTCTGGCTGATGGAAATTAACGGTTTTTGCTGACGCTTTCGCGAGCACGCTCGCTCCCACAGAGGAAACCATTCCATTGTAGGAGTGAGCCTGCTCGCGCGCTCACAGGGAACAGCATTCCATTGTGGGAGCGAGCCTGCTCGCGAAGGGGCCGGCGAGGTTTCGCAGTGTCTCAGAGGACCTACTTCGGCCCCAGAATCTTCACCAGCTTGTCCGGCGACGGTGCGCCTTGTTGCTGCTGCAACTCACCCTTGTCGTCCATGTAGAAAATCGCCGGGGTGGCTGACAATTCCAGCTCTTCCATCAACTGCATGTTCGCCGCCAGTTTCGCCTGAATCGCCGGTGGCACTTCTTTCAGTGCTTTCAGCGAACTGGCCTTGCCGGCACCTTCATGGTCTTGCAGGGCTTTTTGCGGATCCTTGGCGGCGAGCAATGCAGCTGATTTGCCCGGGCTGTCCTCGCGAATGATACCGACCATGATGTGTCGCAACTGCACTTTGCCCGCCTTCACCCACGGCCGGGCCTGCTCCCAGAACATGTTGCAGTAAGGGCAGTTCGGATCGCTGAACATGTAAACGATACGCGGCGCGTCTTTGTTGCCATCGGCGATCCAGCTGCTGGCTTCCATCTTGCCCCAGACTTCTTTCGACATCGGTGCGTAGACCAGCTTCTGCAAAGGCTCGCTGCTCAGGTCGTTGCCTTCGGCGTCATACAGATTGCCCAGCAATACGTGCTTGCCATCCGGCGTCAGGTACAGCGCCATGCCACGATTCTGATATTGCGCGGCATAACCGCGCAAACCGTCAGGGGCGTCGAACTGGCCGACAATTTTGGCGCCCTTGGCTTCGATTTTCTTGATCGCCTCAGGCAGTTCTTCGGCGGCCTGCAGCGATGGCAGATGAAGAATTGCTGCGCTCAGGGTCAGGGTCAGCGTCAGCAGGTGGCGGAAGCGGGGCATGGCAATTTCCTTGAAGAGGTGGCCGGTGTGGCGGAAGGGAGGCTGTCGAAGTTTTCCAGGGCGCGCGCCAGACTGGCTTCCGACAACTCGCCCAGATGGCTGCCCAACAGTCGACCGTCAGGGTTATAGAACAGCGTAGTCGGCAATGCCATTGAACCCACGGCCTGGCCCAGGCGACCACTGCCGTCGAACAACACGTTGCTCAGGCTCAGGCCTTGGGTTTCCAGATAAGTGGCGACGCTTTGCATGCTTTCCGCCTGATTGACGAACAGAAAGGTCAGGTCCGGACGCTGCATCTGCGCGTTTTCCAGCACGGGCATCTCCCGCCGACAAGGCGGACACCAGGTCGCCCAGAGGTTGATGACCAGCGGTCCACCCTTGTAATCCGCCAGTTGCACGGTTTCCCCAGCGGCATTGCGCAGGGTGATTTCCGGCAGGCGTGTGCCTTGTTCGTAGATCGTCAGAGAAAACGTCGCCAACAACCAGAAGGCCACGCCGCTGACCACGCCGAAGCCTAATGGACGACGCAAACCAGGCCGACGCCAGCCGCGATATACGGCGCCGAGCAGCAGCGCAATCACGCCCGGCCAGGCGAGAAAACCGCCGTCGCGCACGTCGATCATCTGCCACGGATCATCACGGTAATGTGCCCAGTACATGGTCACAAAACTGATCCGTGCCGCCAGCATGCCGAACAGAAAAAGACTGAACAGCGCCGATTCGGGATTTTCGCCACCGCGTTTGGCCGCTCGCCAGCCGACAAAAGTCGCCAGTGCCAGCGCACTGATCAGCAGCAGATGGTTGAGCGCGATGGCGAAGGTGCCGAGGGTAAAAGTCAGCATTAACGGGCGTCTCGGGTGGTGGTCCAGCGTTGCAGGAACGTTTCGGCATCGACCTGGCCGGTGATGCGTTGGCTGCGTCGTTCTTCACCGTCGCCGCCAATCCACAGAAAGCTCGGCGGCCCCGGCACCTTATAGCGGCTGAGCAATTCCCGGCTGGCGGCATTGTCGGCGGTCACGTCGAGGCGCAGCAAGCGTACCTCACTCAGCGCGTCGAGAACTTCGGATTTGCCGAACACTTGCTTTTCCATGACTTTGCACGACACACACCAGTCGGCGTAGTAGTCCAGCAGCACCCACTGACCTTGCGCCTGTGCGGCGTCCAGCTCCTTTTGCAGCGCTGCCGGATCCTTGATCGTGGTGAATGCATCGTGGCCGACCGGACGGGTGACCGGGCTCGCGTTCGAGGCGTTGAACACCTGCAGTGGCTTGAACAGTTCACCACTGCCACCCGCCGCGCCGATGATCAATAAGCTGCCCCACAACCCCATCAGCAAAGCACTGGCGCCGAACAGATGAGCAACGCGACCGAACCCTTGCGACTGCTTCCAGGCGCTGTAAGCCGCGATCACGAGCAAGGCACCGCACAAGCCAATCCACAGCGAATCGTCCAGCAGCGGACGCACCATCAACAGCGCGGTGGCCAGGAACAGGAAACCGAACACGCCTTTGAGCAGGTTCATCCAGGCGCCGGGTTTGGGCAGGAAGCGGTTGCCCACGGTCACCAGTAGCAGCAGCGGAATACCCATGCCGATGCCCATGGCAAACAGAATCAAGCCACCGTGCAGAGCGTTGCCGCTTTGCGCGATATAAAGCAGCGCGCCTGCCAGTGGGGCGGTCATGCACGGCCCGACCAGCAAACCGGATACGGCACCCAGAACACCGGCACCGATCAGGCTGCCGCCGCGTTGACCGCGCGAGACATTTTCCAGTCGATCACGTACAGCGACCGGTAACTGCAGCTCGAAGAAGCCGAACATCGGCAACGCCAGCAGTACGAACACCGCCGCGAACGTGCCAAGCAGCCAAGGATTCTGCAACAGCGCCTGCAAATTCGCACCGAGCAGCGCCGCCAATACGCCCAGCGCTGCATACACCAGCGCCATGCTGACGACATAGCTGCTCGCCAGGGCAAAGCCGCGTTTCGGTGAAGCGCCGCTGCCGACGACCAAACCTGCGAGGATCGGCAACATCGGTAACGTGCACGGAGTGAACGCTAGCAACAGTCCCAAGCCGAAGAACACCAGCAAGCTCCAGCCCAGCGCGCGTTGTTGCAGGCCGCTGGCGAGTGCCTGATCAGGTGCTTGTTCGACCGCCGACGCGGCAGATATTCCGCCCAGGTCCACGACCTTGGTTTGCGGTGGGTAACAGAGGCCGGCATCCGCACAGCCCTGGAAACCGACTTTGATCTGGCCCGTGGCGCCGGCCGGGATCTTTAGCTCCAGACCCTGCCGATAGACTTGCTGTTCGCCAAAGAACTCATCGCTGTGCGATTCGCCCGCCGGTAATGCGGGGTTATGCTCCTTGGCCAAACCGTCGAACTTCAGACGTTGCTGGTAGAGGTAATAGCCATCGGCAATCTGCCAATAAAGCTGCATTTCCCCGGATTCCAGTCGCTCTGAGGTAAAAGTGAACGCTTTATCAACCGGAAGGAATTCGGGTTTGGTAGCAAACGGATTGGTCCCGGCCTGAACAAGGCCGGAAACCAGAAGAGCAAAAATGAAAAATAGCCGACGCATTGGTGAGAGCCTTGTCCCTGTGCAATTGCTGTGCACGATGGGGGGGCGCGATTAACCGTCGATTAACTTTACTGACCAGCGAGCGTCATTCTGTAACCGGCGGCGGTTTAATCGCGCAACAGCCCTGGCCAGCTGACATCACTGACCCGTAGCGGTCCTGCGAGAAATCTCATGTTGAAAAGGTCATAGCGCATATACCGGTTCTGCGTGAGAAAAACGTAGTAGTGGCTGTCGGCTAGTGTTCGGTCGTTTTGTACCGCCGTGATGATCAGATCCTTGTAGGGCGCAAGTCCAGGCAACGTTTCATCGAATACTTTCAATGCAACCGGTTTTGTTCTGTGCAGATCAAGGTAGATGGACTTTCCACCCTCCAGCAGGAAATGAAATCGACGAGGGTGCAAGGCGGAAGACTTGAATGTCCCGGCTATGATTTGATCGAAATACGGGAGAAGAGAGTGCCAGATGGATTTCGAAACAGGAATGATACTTTCTACCCGGTCGTCATCCTGGTCGTATTTGCAAACCGTCGGAACATTGTCCTTGTAGAAGAAAAGCCACAGCGTGTCGGAATCAAAGTCAAAGGCAGTTGTAATGTCAATGCCTGAGGTTGCAAAGCCGAAAAGAAGATGTTTCGCGTAGGGGTGAAAGTCGCCCCAGGTACTCTGATCGATATCTTTGGGGTAGCCGTCTTCCACTCTGTCTTCGGCGATGTCAAAGCGCGAATAGGTGTTGCTGTCCTTAAAGAAAAAATAAATTTTGTCCTTTCCGGCGCGCCAATCGACGGCCACAAAATTCTGAAGTGTCTGCATGATTATGAATCCGTTCATTAGTTTATAAGGCTTGATGGATGTTTGTGTCTGATCCGGACTTAGGTTATCTCGAAGTTTCAACTTGCGGATGTAATTACTGTTGGGTTTTGTTTCCTGATGGGCGCTGTGTTAGTTGCGTTTATAAAAGACAGTTGCAGTGGTTTGGAAACGGACAAGGCGCACCTGAATTATTGGTGCTACTCGTCAGCAACGGACCTTGCCATAATCACGGCTTAATGCCCGCTTGCTTCAATCGCTTTTTTACGCAGGAAGCTTTCAATGCACGTACTGGTTTGCGAAGACGATGAGCTGATCGCCAGCGGCATCGTCGCCGGCCTTACCGCCCAGGGCCTGACGGTGGAGCACGTCGCTACCGCGTCAGCTGCGCGGGCGATGCTCAAGGTCGCCGAATTTGATGTCATGGTGCTCGATCTCGGTCTTCCTGATGAGGACGGCCTCAAGTTGCTGCAACAGTTGCGGCATAACGGTCTGGAAATTCCGGTGTTGATCCTGACTGCACGCGATTCGGTCACTGATCGTGTCGACGGTTTGCAGGCCGGGGCGGACGACTACTTGCTTAAACCGTTCGATCTGCGCGAACTCGCCGCGCGTCTGCATACTTTATTGCGCCGAGTTGCCGGGCGCAGCGTCAACCTGATCGAACATGGTCGTCTGACGTACAACCCGAGCAGCCGTGAAACCCTGCTCGGAGGCCAACCCGTCGACCTTTCGCGGCGTGAACAGTCGCTGTTGCAGGCCTTGCTGCACAATCGCGGGCGGGTCCTCTCCACTGAACAACTGAAAGACAGCGTCTACGGCTTCAGCGACGAACTCGAAAGCAACGCCCTCAACGTGCACATTCATCACCTTCGGCGCAAACTCGGTAACGGTATCGTCGAAACGGTGCGCGGCCTCGGTTATCGCCTGGGTCCGGCCGACAGTGGGGAAGAATCGAAGTGATGAGCCTGCGTTTGCGCTTGAGTCTGACACTCGGCGCCGCTTTCGCGCTGATCTGGGCGTTGGCTGCGGCCTGGATGCTCAGCGACCTGCGTAATCAGATGATGTTTTCCCTTGATCAACGGCTCGTGGCCTCCGCTCGAATGGTTGCCGGGTTGATGGAGCAGTTGCCGGCACTGCCAAGCAACGGCGAAGGGACCCGTGTCAGTGCAGAGCAACTGAATCTTCCGGGGGGCATGGCGTGTCAGGTCAGCTCGTTGCGGGGTGAGATTCTGGCGCGCAGCCATACCGATCCTGAACAAACCCTGGAAGCCGAGAAAATGGGCTTTCACGATCAGATGATAGACGGGGCGCCGTGGCGCAGTTTCACCCTGGCCCGCGGCGATTTGCGGATCACGACGGCCGATCGGCAAATCGAGCGGGAAGCCCTCAATATGTCGATCCTGCTGGCTGCTTCGGTTCCGGTTGGTGTGGCATTGCTCGGCTGTCTTTGCTTGCTCTGGTTGGGCATCGGTCAGGGGTTGGCCCCGCTCAATCGCATGCGTGATGCCTTGATGCGGCGCAGTGCCGACTCGCTGGAACCGTTGCAGATCCAACCGCTGCCGAGCGAGTTGCAGCCTTTGCTGGACACTCAGAACCAGCTGTTTCTGCGCATCGGCAAGGCCATCGAACGCGAAAGGCGCTTGACCGGTGACGCTGCTCACGAATTACGCAGCCCGCTGACGGCGATCAAGACGCACCTGCAGGTCGCACGCATGACCGATGGCGCTGCGCGTGATCAGTCGCTGGCTCGGGCCGAAGAGGGCGCCGATCGTCTGCACCGCACGCTTGAGCAGTTGCTGTTGCTGGCTCGAGTCGAGGGCAGCCTGTCCTTTGATGACGGCGTGCAATGCAGCGCCGAGCAAGTGGCAAAACTGGCGATTCAGGATGCGGCAAGCGGTGATCGTCAGCGCATCAGGTTTCTGCCACCTTCGAAGCTGTCGCACGCCCCCGTGCAAATGCCCGCCGTGCTGTCGATTGCGGCGCTGCGCAACTTGCTGGACAACGCACTGCGGCATACCCCCGGCGACGAGCCGGTGGAACTCAGCCTGGAAACCAGCGCAGACCGGGTGCAATTCGTTGTGCGCGATCATGGGCCGGGAATCGCCGAAGGTGATTTACAGCACCTGACGCAACGCTTCTGGCGCAACGGCCAAAGTACCGGCTGCGGGCTGGGCCTGGCGATCGTGCAAGCGATCGTCCAGCGCTGCGGCTGCACCCTGCATTTCGACAGCCGCCCGGACGGGCTAAGGGTTGAACTCACCATGCCATTGCAACCCGTCTGACCTCTGCCTTGTAGGAGCCGAGCTTGCTCGCGATAGCGGTTTAACATTCAGCATAACTATTGCCTGACACACCGCTTTCGCGAGAAAGCTCTGCTCCTGCAGATCTGCGCCTCACATCAAATGTAACCTCTGTTCGATGTATTCCTGATGCCACCGGCGCTATCGTCGGCCTCCGCTTTTTCTCAATGGATTGAGGCAGCAGCGCCATGGATTCTCTTATACGCATCTGCAAGGCCACTTCTGCCGACGCCGGCATCATCAGCCGCATCGTCGAACGCTCCATCCGCGTCGGCTGTGCGCTCGACCATCGCAACGATCCGCACACCGTCGCCACCTGGACCCACAGCAAAACCGTCGACCACATTCAAGCCTGGCTCACCGATCCGCGGGTGTACCTGAACCTGGCCCTGCTGGAGAACAAACCGGTCGGCGTTGCGATGGCTGCGACGAGCGGCAGGATCGCATTTTGCTACGTGCAACCGGAATGGTTCCGCCGCGGCGCCGGGCAGGCACTGGTTGGCGACCTTGAACGCTGGCTGCACGATCTGGGGTTCAGTCAGGCTCGGCTCAACAGCACGCGAACCAGCGAAACGTTTTACCGTCATTTGGGTTACCAGCCCGCTACTCCTCCCTTCCAGATGGCCGGGCTCCAGGCGATTCCAATGTTCAAAGACTTGACAGTGCCGTTGCAGAAAGCCGATCAAGGACCTAAATCCCCGGCGCCCTGATGCGTTTCCAGAACAGGAAAACCTTATCGAGGGTCGAGAGATGTCAGTCGCTATCAGTCTTATGGAAGATCAGTCGGCCCGGACCGCTTCGGCGCCGGGCGAAACGCTCTATCACTTCACCGAGTCACCGTTGCTGGCGCGTCAGAACCGCCAGGAGTCCAACGCCCGCAGCTACCCGCGACGTATCCCGCTGGCACTCAAGCGAGCCAAAGGTATTTACGTCGAAGACGTGGAGGGGCGGACGTTCATCGACTGCCTCGCCGGGGCCGGCACGCTGGCACTGGGGCATAACCACCCGGTGGTGATCGAAGCAATCCGGCAAGTGCTGAGCGATGAACTGCCGCTGCACACGCTTGACCTGACGACCCCGGTCAAGGATCAATTTGTTCAGGACCTGTTCGGCTTGCTGCCACCGGCGCTGGCGGCTGAAGCAAAAATCCAGTTCTGTGGCCCGACCGGTACCGATGCGGTGGAAGCCGCGCTGAAACTGGTGCGCACCGCCACCGGGCGCAGCACTGTGTTGTCGTTCCAGGGCGGTTACCACGGCATGAGCCAGGGCGCATTGAGCCTGATGGGCAGCCTGGGTCCAAAGCAACCGATGGGTGCATTGCTCAGCAGTGGCGTGCAATTCATGCCGTATCCATACGATTACCGCTGCCCGTTCGGCCTGGGTGGTGCGCAGGGTGTGCAGGTCAATTTGAATTACCTGGACAACCTGCTGAATGATCCCGAAGCGGGTGTGCAGTTGCCGGCGGCGGTCATCGTTGAAGTGGTACAGGGCGAAGGCGGGGTGATTCCGGCCGATCTCGACTGGTTGCGCGGCGTCCGGCGCATCACTGAACAGGCCGGCGTGGCGCTGATCGTCGATGAAATCCAGAGCGGTTTTGCGCGCACCGGCAAGATGTTCGCCTTTGAGCACGCCGGGATCATTCCGGATGTCGTGGTGATGTCCAAAGCCATCGGCGGCAGCCTGCCGCTGGCGGTCGTCGTCTACCGCGACTGGCTCGACACCTGGCTACCAGGCGCGCATGCCGGGACTTTTCGCGGCAACCAGATGGCCATGGCTGCGGGCTCTGCAGTGATGCGTTATCTGATTGAGCACAAGGTTTGCGAACACGCCGCGGCGATGGGTGAGCGCTTGAGTGAACACCTGCGCATTCTCCAGCGAGACTTTCCGCAATTGGGCGATATCCGTGGGCGCGGCTTGATGCTCGGCGTGGAACTGGTGGATCCAACCGGTGCCCGCGATGCGCAAGGTCATGCGCCGATTTTCGCTCGACTCGCGCCGCTGGTGCAGCGCGAATGCCTCAAGCGCGGCTTGATCCTCGAACTGGGCGGACGGCATGGCGGCGTGGTGCGGTTCCTGCCGCCGCTGATCATCACCGCCGCGGAAATCGACCGGGTTGCGGAGATCTTCGGTCGGGCGATGGTGGCGGCAACAAGCAGTGTCTAAATTTCCCGACCCGCGCAACGTTCCTTCTACATAACGGCTGTGCACCGCTGCGCAGCCAACCGACAACGATGGAGAATCAGCATGACTTCAGTATTCGACCGCGAGGACATCCTCTTTCAGGTGGTGGTGAACCACGAAGAACAGTATTCGATCTGGCCCGACTACAAAGCCGTGCCCGGGGGCTGGCGCACCGTGGGTAAAAGCGGTTTGAAAAAGGAATGCCTGGCCTATATCGAAGAAGTCTGGACAGACATGCGCCCGTTGAGCCTGCGCCAGAAGATGGAAGAGCAGGCGGCAGTGGCTATTAATTGAGACGCTGATCGTCCCACGATGCGTGCCAACGCAGAGCGTGAGAAAAAAGCCCGCTGGACCGAGAAGGTCAGCGGGCTTTTTCATGTGCGCAGTTCGTGTCGCCTTGCGGTCCGGCTGACGTTACGCCCCACTCAATCCTTTGATGACCAGATCCACGTTGCCTTCGAGCTCGGCCACCGGATCGGCCGCATCGGTACTCAATACCACCAAGCGACTTCCTGACTCGGCAATCGCCGCTTTCACCGCGTCAGACGGCTGCCGATGATGCAGCACGATTGCCACGTCGTTGTCCTTCAGCGTCGCGACCAACTGCTTCAGCGCCTCGGGCGTCCACTCGGTATCCGGTCGTGCATCCAGCCCAACCAACTCCAGATTGAGCCCGCCGATCAGGTAGCCGAAGTGATCGCTCAAACTCATCACGCTCAGATTGTCAGCGGCGGCCAGCCGCGCTTCGCTGTCGGCGCTGAGTTTGAGCAAACGCTGTTTCAGCGCCGCCAGGTTTGCCTCGATCGCAGGCTTGGCCGCAGGCGCCAGGCGCACCAGGTCCGCCGCCATCACGTCCGCCATGCGTCCCATGTTGTTGCTGGAAAACCACGGCTGACTGTTGAGGCCATCGACCTTGTTGTCCGGTTGCACGGCAATGCCGGGCAGGGCGCCGTCCACCGGGCGGGCGGCGTCAATTTCGACGATGCGAATGTTGCTGCGGCGGGAAAACGGATACAGCGGATCATCTGCCCACAGCGAGCGTACACCGATCACCGCATCGGCATCGGTCGCCAGTTTCGCCAGCGCCGGTGCGCCACGGCCAGTGAAATAAGCGGTCTGACGACTGCCGGGCAAGTTCGCCGGCGCTGCACGTTCAAGTTTGACGTCGGTGCCTTTGAGCAGCACTTCGCCCAGCCCATAGGTGATCGGCAATGACGCGAGTACATGCAAGGGTTGCCCGCCCTGCGCGGCGAATGACGTATTCACCAGCCCGCAGAGAGCCACGGCAAGGGCCAGTTTTCGCATTGAAAAAATCATTTATCCGAGATTCCCTTTAAGACTGGGGACCACGCCGCGCGCAATGGCGGAGAGGGCGAAGGCGATGCCGGCGACCAGGATGATGGCGGCGCCGGACGGGATCGGCAGGTCGAATACGATCGGTGCGAGGATCCCGCACAGCGTGCTGACCGTGGCGATCAATACCGAGCACCAGAAAAAGCCCTTGAGCGACTGGCTGAGCAAACGTGCGGCCGCGGCCGGAATCACCAGCAATGCCCCCACCAGAATGGCGCCAATGACTTTCACTGCCGCCACGGTGATCAGCGTCACCAGAATCACGAACAGATAATCCAGGGTTTTCACCGCCACGCCGCGCACCGCCGCCAGTTGCGGATTGAAGCTGGCGAGCATGATGCGGTTGTACAACGGCAGCGCCAGCGCCATCACCAGCGAGCCGACGATGGCCAACACCAGCAGGTCATTGCCGTTGACCGTCAGCACCGATCCGAACAGCACGTTTTCGAGGATGTGCACGTTGATTTTGCCGGCCAGAATCAGCAACAGACTGGCGCCCAGTGCCAAAGACACCGACAGGAAGACGCCGATCAATGTATCCGGCGAGAGCCCCGTACGGTTTCGCAGGTAATTCAGCGAAATCCCGAACAACAGGCAGTAACCGAACAGGCTGCCGTACGGTCCGGTGTAAGGCTCGCCAAGCAGAATGCCGATGGCGACGCCGGTCAGCGCCGCGTGACCCACTGCCTCGGAGAAAAACGCAAAGCGCTTGACCACTACCAGCGTGCCAAGCCCACCGAGCACCGGGCCGATCAACAGCCCCGCGAGCAGGGCGTTGACCACAAATCCATACGCCAGCGCTTCAGGTAGATAACCCGAAGACGCCCAGCCCTGAATCACCAAACGAAAGGCTTCATAACTCATCAGGCAGCGCTCCGTGGATGGGTCGAAAACAGCGTCAGCAAACGCTCCGGGGTCAGTGCCTGTTGCGGCGTCGCATCGAACAGTACTCGACGGTTCAGCCCGGTGACGCGATCGGCCAGCCTTCCAACGGCTTCCAGATCGTGCTCGATCCACAGCACGGTAATGCCGCTCTGGCGCCAGTCGCCGAGCAAGCGCTCAAAGACCCGGATGCCGGCCTCGTCGAGAGCCGACATGGGTTCATCGAGTACCAGCAACTGCGGCGCCGGAATCAGCCCTTGCGCCAACAGCACGCGCTGACGCTCGCCGCCGGACAGCGCGCCCATGCGGCGCTTGCGCTTGTCCTGCATGCCGACGCGCTCCAGTGCTTCGCCGATGGCAGCGGCGTAATGCTTGCTCACCCCGAGAAACGCCGGGCGCCGCTGGCACATCGCGGCCATGAAATCATCGACGGTCATCGGCAGGCCGCGATCGAATTCCAGGGCTTGCGGCACATACCCGATCGTCCCGGGTTCGCCGGGCCATTGCAGGCTCAAACGACCTTGATGGGGCATCTGCCCGAGCAAGGTCTTGATCAGTGAACTCTTGCCGCCACCGTTGGGACCAACCAGCGCGTGGATGCTGCCGGGCTGAACCTGAAAGGTCACCTTGTCGAGGATGGTCGTGCGGCCGAGCGTCAGGCTGATTTCGGCGAAATCCAGGGTCGGGCCGGCGGCCTGGACGAGGCGGGTTTCCTGGACAGTCATGCGCCGGACTCCTGAATAGCGCGTACCACGGTGTTAAGGTTGCCGGTCATTTCCTTTTCATATTTGTCGGCGGTGTATTCGCCGTAGGAAATGTGCGACAGCGGGTAGAGCTTCACCCCGGATTCACGCTGAATGGTGTCAACGTAGCTGGACGGGAAGTCCATCTCGGAGAAGATCACCTTCACGTCCAGGTCGCGCAGTTGATCGATGGTTTTCTTCAACTGGCTCGGGCTCGGCTCGATACCGTGGGCGGGTTCGACCACGGCCGTCACTTCGAGGCCGAATTCGCGCAGCAGGTAGTCATACGCCGCGTGCACGGTGGCCACGCGCAATTCGGCATTCGGCGCTTCGGTCAGTTTCGCCAGGGCATCGGCGCGCATCGTGCGCAGGCGCTTGCCGTAAGCGCGGGCGTTCTGAGTGTAGGACTTGGCGTTCGCCGGATCGAGCTTGCCGAGTTCCCGGGCGACGTTGTTGACCTGGGCGATGGAAGCGCTGATCGACAGGAATGTGTGCGGATTTACGACCTTGCCGGCACCGCGAGCAGCAACGCCGGTTGCCGCCAGCAGCGGCACATTTTCATTGGCTTCGATCACGGCGATATTTGGCGTTTCGCTGGCGGCGATCATACGGTCGGCGAAATCGTCATGGCCGACGCCATTGAGCACAACCACGTCGAGCCCGCCAATGCGCTTGATGTCTTCGGCGCGGGGTTCGTAGGCGTGCGGGTTGAAACCGGCTGGAATCAGCGGCACGACCTCTGCCTTGTCGCCGACGATGTTCGCCACGTAGCTGTAATAAGGGTGCAGGGTGATGCCGATGCGCAGGCGCTTGGCCTCGTCGGCGCTGACGATGGGCGTCAGCAGGGAAGCGAGCAGGCCGACGATCAGTAGGCGCACAAAAGAACGATGAGATGAGCTAGGCATGGGAAAGCGGTCTTCTCTCGGAGGAAGGCGAGGGTTCAGTGCCGATGCTGGCGGGTCACACCGGCATCGAATTGCGCGACGATCTGCTGCCATCCGGCGCTTTCCAGCGCGGCGTCAGTGAGGTCGGTCGGCGCTGCGAGGGCTTTGCCGCGATTGAGCCAGACGTCCGGCGCATCGTCCGCAGCGGTCAGGCGCATCAGGAACGAGCCTGCCACGTCCGGCGCCTGGCTCAGGCCGAAATAGGCCTTGGCGTCGAGCAATTGCCAGGCATGACCGCCGCGACTGACCGAGCTCGCGTCCTGAGCGAACGGCGCGAATCCTTCGTCTGCGAGGGCTGCCGGCGTCGGCAGGGCTTGCTGTTCCTGGCGCAACAGGTGGATCTCGTCCAGTGTCACTCGCAAGTCGGCGTAGATACCTTGTTCGGATGCGCCGAGATCACGGCGTGCATCGAGCTGATGGCTTTTGACGCTGCTGACCTCCTGCTTTTCTCCGCGCCAGGCGGCCACCGTGCCGGCCACCGCGAGGATCATCAGGCACAACAGCAGCACGTAGAGGGTCTCATGGCCGGCACCGGCCGGGCGCACAACTTGCGTGGTTGGTGTACTCATGGCGCCTGAATGTCCGCCTGGTCGATCTCGACGACGTGGCCGGGGCCGGCGTCGAACAGCACGTAGAACTCGGCGCCGGGTTTTTTGAAGGTCACCTTGGAGTCAGCCCCGAGCTTGCCCGGCACCAGGATGGTTTCGTCATAGCCGATCACGTCGAGCGTCACACCCGGTGCGCCGCTGCCGTCGGAGAAACCGCCGGTGCATTCGATCTGCTCGGCGTCGACGGCTTTGCATTCGCACATCGGATTGTGCGCCAGCGCACTGGCGCTGAAGCCAGCACACAGCATCAACAGTGCGACGTTGCGGCGAATGAAGAAGTTGCTCATGGTTTGCCTCCTTGTTTGTTCAGCCACGCGAGGGTAGCGGGGGATGCCTGACTCAGGGGGATCGACGCCTGATGCATGGCGCCGTCCCAGCCTTCCATCGTGATCCACAGTTCGGCGTCAGCCTTGGTCTTTTCCGGGATGGGCAACATGGCGCCCATGCGGTGCGGCGTGCCGAAGAAAATAACCCCGGCGGCGCGCAGGCTGCGCGGTTTGCCGACACGCAGGTAGGTCGCCTTGACTTGATCGCGGCAGCTGTCGCACAGGGCTGCATTGAAGCTTTTCATGTAACCGGCCGCATCCAGTTGCGGCGCTTCATTGCGCAATTCAGCCAGACGCACGCTCCACGGGCCCACTTTGACTTCACCGATTTCCCGCTCGCCGAGGCCGGCGTCACCGCGAAACAGCGCCGCATCGGCAAAGTATTTGGGCATGAAACCCAGCGGAATCAGCAACAGCAGAATGTTGATGTGGAAGCGCCATTTGTGCCAGAAACGGCTCAACGCCGACGCCGGTTTATCTGCGACGAACAGGCTCATTGGTTCACCTCCGTGGCTTCGTGACTGGTCGCCGAAACCGTCTCGTTGCGCGTTTGCTTGCCGGTACGTTTAAGCGCATTTGCCGTGGCCAGGGCAGTACGCTTGGTCCAGATCAGCAAACCGCTGAGCACCATCATGGTCATGATCAGGCCAAAGAAGAACCAGATCAGCTTGATCCACAGTCCACCGAAATCGCCGGTGTGCAGTGGACGCATTGATTCGGTCACCAGCTCCAGGCCCGAGCGATCCTTGAGCAGGCGAGTCGCGGCAATTTCCCCGGTGTAAGGATTGATATCGGCTGTCTGGTACATCAGTGGGTACCAACTGCGGCCACCGACCGAGAGGTAGCTGTAGGCATTGGCAGGAAGACTGACAAAACTGTCCTCAAGACCTGGAATCCGCTGCTTGGCCTGCTCGATTGCAGCTTGCATGCTGATCATCGGTGCCGGTGAGCCATCGGCGGTGATCGGCACACTTTCACGCGGAACCACCAGCGCCACGGGGGCGGTGGAGATCGAAATCTGATTGTCGAACATGAATGCCCGGATCAGGAACCAGACGCTGGTGATGGAAATGATCGCGATGAACCAGATCGACCAGATCCCGCTGAGTCGATGGAAATCGCCCCAGAAAATCCGTGCGCCGTGACGAATCCGCAAGGTCGGCCGAAAGAAGCCTTTCCAGAAACGCTTGTAGACCACCAGCCCGGTGACCAGCGAAGCGAGCAATGGCAGGCTCAGGAACGATACCAGGTACCAGCCCCAGCTGAATCCGTTGGTGAACGGCACCAGCCACCAGCCGTGCAGCGCCCGGGTAAAGGCCTTGAAGTCAAATTGCGGAGCGGCTCCCTGAATCACCCCGGTATACGGGTTGACGTACACCGTGACGTTGCGCCCATCGGGGTAGCTGACGTTGACGTCGAGCGCAAAGTGCGACTCGTCCGGCCGGTTGATTTCTTCGACCAGCGTGTCCGGCTCGGCCTTTTTGATTGCCGCGATGATTTGGTCGTAATTCAGCAGCGGCGCATCGTCGGAAGGCTGGCTGGCGCGCATCTGCGGGTTGGCCAGCCAGACGATTTCCTGGCTGATGACGGCCAGCGTGCCGGTGACACAGACGATCAATACGAAAAACCAGATCGGCAGTGCCAGCCAGCTATGGACGAGAAACCAGAGTTTGGAGCGGGATTTCTTCGACATGTTTAGGGTCTTGTATCGATGAGAGGGCCTTGGCTGCGGGCTTCCCAGCGTGGGGTCCATGAAAAGTACGGTCGTGGCTTTTGCCTACGCGAACCGCCTGCATCTATATAAGACGAATGAGAATCAAAAATCCCGAAGATGTTTATGAAAGAAAATGTTTCTTGTTCGCGATAGACATTCTGTAGGTGCAAGCTCGCTCGCGAGAGCGGTGGATCCGACAACATCTCTCTGGGCTGTTCCGTTGTCGCGATCAAGCGTGCACCCACAAAACATTTTGATACCAAACCTTCATTCCTGCTGAAACATCTCCTTCGCGCGCTGTTCGATCTGCTCCTGGGTCAGGTCCTCCTTGTGCGTCGCCAGAAACCACAGATGCCCATAAGGATCCTTCAAGGTTCCCGACCGGTCACCGTAGAATTGATCCTTCAACTCGGACACTACGGTAGCGCCAGCGTCGATGGCCTGTTTATAGGACTTGTCGACATCGCTGACATATAGATGCAGGCCCACTGACGGTGACGATTGCGGGTTGCTCAACGGCCCTTGATCACAGGGCGTGCCCAGCATGATGGCGCTGTCGCCGATACGCAGCTCCGCATGGCCGATGCTTCCATCTGGCATGGCAAGACGCATGACCTCGGCCGCGCCAAAGGCTTTTTTATAGAAATCGATGGCTTCGGCGGCTTTCTGAATCCCCAGATAGGGCGTGATGCTGTGATAACCCTCGGGAATGGGTTTGACGCTCATGACGGCTCTCCCTGTTTATTGTGAACAGTGGGAAATCGGTCGCTCCGACTTCCAGCCGGATAACTATAGGCCAGACCCTTTTGGTCGACCGGGAGCCCGACGAGCAGCAGATTTCAGGGCGGACAGCGGAAATAATTTCTTGACCTTAACTTAACTGGAGGTTTTACCCTGCCGGCTTTCGGATCGTCATTTTCGGCTTCCAGGCAGAGGGATTATTCATGCAGCCCGTTGAGAAAAATTGCAGCTTCACTCAACTCATCGAATTCCATGTCGAGCCCCATAGGCATCGGGCGCTGGTGTCGGCGCTCTCGGCCCAGACCGAACGTTTGGCTCAGGCTTATGGCGGTTTCCTTAGCGCGAGCATCCAGGTCAGCGACGACGGCAGTCGGGTCTTGAATTACCTGCAGTGGCAGTCACGCGAGGCGGGGGAGGCCGCATTCCGCAGTTTCGAACGCGGCGAGGAAGATTTCTGGCAATTGATTCGCGCGCACCAGGCCAGAACGGTGACTTTCGGCTCGTATCAAGTGCTGCACAGTCTGGAGCGCAGCCGTGACAACGCGTTGCATTGCAACCTGGTGGGCTAGATCGAGTGCAGCAGCCTGGGCATCACGCGGAATATACAGCCAGGCATTAGCCAAACTCGATAGCGACTATCGAGAGCGTTGATTTCTGCTCATTCGGCTGCCCGAGTAGCCTGTGTTCATTGCCCCGAACCCAGATTCCAGGACGCCGGAAATGAAAACACTCCTCGCCACCAGCCTCATGCTCGCCGTCTCCGTTCTCAGCGGATGCGCCACTCACGTTTCGCCGGAACTCCGGCCGTACACCGCTGAAGAAACTCGTCAGTTGGCACTTGAGGCGCTGAACCGGCGCGGCCTGTCCTTCGACGAATACCACTCGAGGAAAGCCGCATTGATCGGCGAACCGCAGAAATCGTTCAGCTTCGATAAACAAGGTGAAATGAACGCGGAACGTGCCGTGCAACTTCACGGTCGTCCAAGCTGAGCGACTGTACTGCTCGAAGTTTCACGCAACTGTCCGTGGGTTTCTCCCGAGGCGTGCGATAGGGTCGTTACCTGACTGACCTTGATGGACTGCCACCCATGACACTCTCGCTCGATTTGCTGCTCGGCTTCGCTTTGTTCGCCCTGGTCACTTCGATCACACCCGGCCCCAACAACACCATGTTGCTGGCATCGGGCGTGAACTTTGGCTTCCACCGCACCATTCCTCATATGCTCGGTATTACCTGCGGCTTCTTCGTGTTGGTCGTGGCGGTGGGCTTTGGTCTGGGCGCAGTGTTTCAAACCTATCCGCTGCTCTACACGGTGTTGCGCTACGTCGGTGCCGCGTATCTGTTGTACCTGGCGTGGAAAATTGCACACTCCGGGCCTGTGTCCGACGCAGAGCGGGGCGACGCTAAACCGATCAGCTATCTGG
Organism: Pseudomonas sp. TMB3-21; assembly: GCF_054898145.1. Taxonomy (NCBI): domain Bacteria; kingdom Pseudomonadati; phylum Pseudomonadota; class Gammaproteobacteria; order Pseudomonadales; family Pseudomonadaceae; genus Pseudomonas; species Pseudomonas sp. TMB3-21. Next base: position 3,307,490 of record NZ_CM142718.1, read on the forward strand.
GTGCTGCGGCATTTCAATGGGTCAATCCGAAGGCGTGGATCATGGCCATCGGCGCCATCAGCACCTACACGCCGATGCAGGGCTACTTCACCAATGTCATCGTGATTGCTGCCGTCTTCGCGCTGATCAACCTGCCCAGCGTGAGTGTCTGGGCGGCTTGCGGCACACTGTTGCGCAACGTCTTGAAGGACCGGCGCTGGTTGCGGCTGTTCAATTGGGGCATGGCGACGCTGCTGGTGATTTCGCTGTATCCGTTGTTGCTTGAAAGCTTTAGCTGACGCATTGCTTCAACCGGTTGGCCGATGCCTGTTAAGCTCGACTTCAGGAGCGTTCCTACGCACTTTTCACTGAAGTCGTACTTTCTTAACGCATCCGATCAGGTATTGCTGTGTGCTCTTTCCAGCCGCTGATCCCGGAACAAGCTCTGCGAGTCTTTTATGAACAAACGTCCGTTGTATTTCGACTACGCCGCCACCACTCCGGTGGATGAGCGGGTCATCCAGGTCATGGTCGAGTGTCTGGGTTTTTCCGGCAATTTCGGCAACCCCGCGTCCAGTTCCCACGCGTTTGGCCAGCAGGCCCGGCAAACGGTTGAGCGGGCGCGGCAGCAAGTGGCAGAGCTGGTCGGTGCTCAGGCCCAGGAAATCGTCTGGACGTCCGGGGCGACCGAATCCAACAATCTTGCGCTCAAGGGTGTGGCCCAGGCTCGTGCTGTTGGCGGCGGTCACATCATTACCAGTCAGATCGAACACAAAGCCATTCTCGACACGGCCAGCCAGTTGCAGGACGCCGGCGTTTCCGTCACTTACCTGATGCCGGACGCGGACGGCTTGATCACAGCTCAAGCGGTCAGCGATGCCCTGCGTGAGGACACTTTTCTGGTGTCGCTGATGCTGGTCAACAATGAGTTAGGTACCGTGAATGACATCGCGGCGATCGGCGATACCGTCCGCGCGCATGATGCGCTGTTCCATGTGGACGCGGCGCAAGGCGCAGGCAAAGTCGCCATCGACCTGGCTCGTTTGCCGGTGGATCTGATGTCTTTTTCGGCGCACAAGATTTACGGCCCCAAAGGTATCGGCGCGTTGTATGTCGGCCCGCGTGCGCAACAGCGCTTGCAGGCACAGATTCACGGCGGCGGGCACGAAGGCGGTTTGCGTTCAGGCACGTTGGCGACACATCAGATTGCCGGCATGGGCGCGGCTTTCGCCCTGGCTGCCCAAGTGTTCGAACAAGAGCATGCCGCGATCGAGCGTCTGCGTGAACGTTTGCTTGAGCCACTGTTGAGCCTTCCCGGCGTACGCCTCAATGGCTGCGCAACCCGGCGCATCCCTCATACGTTGAGCCTGACCTTCAACGAGGGCGAATTCAGCTCCGACGCTTTAAGCAATACAATCGCGTTTTCCGCGACGTCGGCCTGCAATTCCGCGAGTAACGCACCTTCTCATGTGCTGCTGGCTTTGGGGCATGATGCTCGCTCCGCAGGTCGCACCATTCGCTTGAGCCTGGGACGGTTTACCACCGAGCAGGACATCGACCAGGCCATTCACCTGATTAAAGCGTCTTGCGCCAGTGCCCCGGCATTCTGGGCGACAGGACTCTGAAAGCGCCGGCGTGATCGGCACTCAACAATAATATGCAGTGATTAGCAGGAGACACGATGAGTACGCAGCCTTCGATCAACGGATCGGTGCCCGAGCGCCTGGCGCACACCCGCGAACTGATGAGCCGGGAGGGCATTCATGCCCTGCTGGTGCCGTCGGCCGATCCGCACCTTTCGGAATACCTGCCGGGCTATTGGCAAGGGCGGCAATGGCTGTCGGGTTTTCATGGCTCGGTCGGCACCTTGATTGTTACGGCGGACTTCGCCGGCGTCTGGGCTGACAGCCGTTACTGGGAGCAGGCGAGCAAAGAACTCAATGGCACCGGCATCGAGCTGGTGAAACTGCAGCCGGGGCAACCTGGTCCGCTGGACTGGCTGGCGGAGCAGACACCGGAAGGCGGTGTGGTCGCGGTGGACGGTGCGGTGATGGCCGTGGCGTCCGCGCGCACGTTGGGTGAAAAACTTGAAGCGCGTGGCGCTCGACTGCGCACCGATATCGATCTGTTGAGCGAAGTGTGGAGCGATCGCCCGAGCCTGCCGAACGAGCCGATCTATCAGCACCTGCCGCCGCAGGCAACCATCAGCCGTGTCGAAAAACTGGGCAAGCTGCGCGAAACCTTGAAAGCGCGCGGTGCCGATTGGCATTTTATTGCGACCCTGGACGACATCGCCTGGCTGTTCAATCTGCGCGGCGGCGATGTGTCGTTCAATCCGGTATTCGTTTCATTCGCCTTGATCAGCCAGAACCAAGCCACCTTGTTTGTGGCGTTGAGCAAGGTCAGCGCCGAGTTGCGTGGCATCCTTGAAGAGGACGGCGTCACCCTGCGCGATTACAGCGAAGTTGCCGACGCCTTGCGCGCGGTCCCAAGTGGCTCGAGCCTGCAAGTCGATCCGGCACGAGTGACGGCAGGCTTGCTGGACAATCTGGACAGTGGCGTCGTACTGATTGAAGGTCTGAACCCAACCACTTTGGCAAAATCGCAAAAAAGTCTGGCCGATGCCGAACACATCCGCAAAGCCATGGAACAGGACGGCGCAGCGCTGTGCGAATTTTTCGCTTGGCTGGAGTCAGCGTGGGGACGTGAACGCATCACTGAACTGACCATCGATGAGCACCTGACCGCAGCGCGCATGCGTCGACCGGATTATGTTTCGCTAAGCTTCAATACCATCGCCGCGTTCAACGCCAATGGTGCGATGCCGCATTACCACGCCACCGAAGAAGAGCATGCGGTGATCGAAGGGGACGGTCTGTTGCTGATCGACTCCGGCGGTCAATACCTCGGCGGCACCACCGACATCACGCGGATGGTGCCGGTCGGTACGCCAACCGAGGAGCAGAAACGCGACTGCACGCGGGTGTTGAAAGGCGTGATCGCACTGTCCCGGGCGCAATTCCCACGCGGGATTCTCTCGCCACTGCTGGATTCGATTGCAAGGGCGCCGATCTGGGCAGAAAGCGTCGACTACGGTCACGGCACCGGGCATGGCGTCGGCTACTTCCTGAACGTGCATGAAGGCCCGCAAGTCATCGCCTATCAAGCCGCCGCCGCACCGCAAACGGCGATGCAACCAGGGATGATCACGTCTATCGAACCGGGCACCTATCGTCCGGGCCGCTGGGGTGTGCGGATCGAAAACCTGGTGTTGAACCGTGAAGCGGGCTCCAGCGAATTTGGCGAATTCCTCAAATTCGAAACCCTGACGTTGTGCCCGATCGACACTCGTTGCCTGGAGCCTTCGTTGCTGACGCTTGAAGAGAAGCAGTGGTTCAACGCTTATCACGCCGAAGTCCGCCAGCGCCTCAGCCCGTTGCTGGACGGTGCAGCGCTGGAGTGGCTGAACACGCGAACGGCCGCGATTTGAATGGGTTGAGTCAGGCGCTGTTAGCAGCGCCTGGCTCATCCTTTATGGCATCGACTTTACCGTAAGGCTTCGATGACAAAGTCCAGCCGATCCTGGCCAAAGAACAGCTGATTCCCGACAAACATGCTCGGTGCACCAAAAACGCCGCGCTGCACGGCTTTCTCAGTGTTTCCCTTGAGTGCGGCTTTGACTTCCTCGTCTGCGGTCAGGGCCAGCACTTCAACAGGATCGAAGCCGTTGTCGGAGAGCAACTTGGCCACGGTAGACGGATCGTCAAGGCCAAGACCTTGTACCCAAAGCGCCTCAAACAAACAGTCTACAAACGCCTGAAATCGTTCGGGGTGGCGCAGTTGCATGCCCGTGACTGCTCGCATCAGCAACAGTGTATTGATGGGAAAGTGCGGGTTGAATCTCAGCGCCACGCCGTAGCGTCTGGCGAAGCGGTCGAGGTCTTGAAACATGTAGCGACCCTTTGCCGGGATAGTCGCTGGCGAAGAGTTGCCGGTGGCTTTGAATACTCCGCCCAGCAGGATCGGAACGTAGATCAGACGAGCGTCTGCCTGTGTGCATATTGTCGGCAGCTGGGTGTAGGCCAGATAGGTGGCGGGGCTGCCAAGGTCGAAGTAGAACTCAACGGTTTTGCTCATGGTCGATACGCACTCGTTATTGTTTTTGGATGGTTTACCAGCGCTCGTTCCAGGGACGCAGATCGAGCTCGAAAGTCCAGGCGTCTCGTGGCTGGCTGTGCAAATACCAGTAATTCTCAGCGATGTGTTCGGGATTCAGGATGCCGTCCTGATCTTTGGTCGCGTACTTTTCCGGAAAGCTCTCGCGGATGAAGTCAGTGTCGATGGCGCCATCGACCACCACATGAGCCACGTGAATGTTCATCGGTCCTAATTCTCGAGCCATGCTCTGAGCCAGTGCGCGGATGCCATGCTTGGCACCGGCGAACGCTGCAAAATTGGCGGCACCGCGCAGGCCAGCGGTTGCACCAGTGAAAAGGATCGTGCCGCGTTGACGCGTAGCCATACGTTTGGCCACTTCCCGGGCGTTGAGAAAGCCGGAAAAACAGGCCATTTCCCAGATCTTGAAATATTTGCGCGCAGTTTCTTCAAGAATGCTGCAGGGAACGTTGGCGCCGATATTGAAAACGAAGGCCTCAATCGGACCTACCTCACTCTCGATCTGCTCGACCAGCGCAATTACGTCCTCTTCTTTGCGTGCGTCACAGGCGAAGCCATGAGCTTGACCGCCATCGGCGTTGATCGAATCTACCAACGGTTTCAATTTCTCGGCGCTGCGCCGCGTTACGCAGGCGGTAAATCCTTCCTGAGCGAAACGCTTGGCGATGGCACCTCCAGTGGCATCACCCGCGCCGACAACCAGTACGACCTTCTTGTTATTCATGGGGTAGGTCCTTTGCTAAACGATCGTTAACTAAACGAACGTTATGCTACGATTCGGCAGGCGTCAAGGCGATCAATCCTGAGGGTAGGGCAATGCGGTATTCGGCCAGTCACAAGTTGGAAACCAAAGAGA
>NZ_CM142718.1:3317500-5685985 GCF_054898145.1 Pseudomonas sp. TMB3-21
ATGGGGGGACCATCCTCCAAGGCTAAATACTACTGACTGACCGATAGTGAACTAGTACCGTGAGGGAAAGGCGAAAAGAACCCCGGAGAGGGGAGTGAAATAGATCCTGAAACCGTATGCGTACAAGCAGTGGGAGCCCACTTTGTTGGGTGACTGCGTACCTTTTGTATAATGGGTCAGCGACTTATTTTCAGTGGCGAGCTTAACCGAATAGGGGAGGCGTAGCGAAAGCGAGTCTTAATAGGGCGTCTAGTCGCTGGGAATAGACCCGAAACCGGGCGATCTATCCATGGGCAGGTTGAAGGTTGGGTAACACTAACTGGAGGACCGAACCGACTACCGTTGAAAAGTTAGCGGATGACCTGTGGATCGGAGTGAAAGGCTAATCAAGCTCGGAGATAGCTGGTTCTCCTCGAAAGCTATTTAGGTAGCGCCTCATGTATCACTGTAGGGGGTAGAGCACTGTTTCGGCTAGGGGGTCATCCCGACTTACCAAACCGATGCAAACTCCGAATACCTACAAGTGCCGAGCATGGGAGACACACGGCGGGTGCTAACGTCCGTCGTGAAAAGGGAAACAACCCAGACCGTCAGCTAAGGTCCCAAAGTTATGGTTAAGTGGGAAACGATGTGGGAAGGCTTAGACAGCTAGGAGGTTGGCTTAGAAGCAGCCACCCTTTAAAGAAAGCGTAATAGCTCACTAGTCGAGTCGGCCTGCGCGGAAGATGTAACGGGGCTCAAACCATACACCGAAGCTACGGGTATCACTTAGGTGATGCGGTAGAGGAGCGTTCTGTAAGCCTGTGAAGGTGAGTTGAGAAGCTTGCTGGAGGTATCAGAAGTGCGAATGCTGACATGAGTAACGACAATGGGTGTGAAAAACACCCACGCCGAAAGACCAAGGTTTCCTGCGCAACGTTAATCGACGCAGGGTTAGTCGGTCCCTAAGGCGAGGCTGAAAAGCGTAGTCGATGGAAAACAGGTTAATATTCCTGTACTTCTGGTTATTGCGATGGAGGGACGGAGAAGGCTAGGCCAGCTTGGCGTTGGTTGTCCAAGTTTAAGGTGGTAGGCTGAGATCTTAGGTAAATCCGGGATCTTAAGGCCGAGAGCTGATGACGAGTGTTCTTTTAGAACACGAAGTGGTTGATGCCATGCTTCCAAGAAAAGCTTCTAAGCTTCAGGTAACCAGGAACCGTACCCCAAACCGACACAGGTGGTTGGGTAGAGAATACCAAGGCGCTTGAGAGAACTCGGGTGAAGGAACTAGGCAAAATGGCACCGTAACTTCGGGAGAAGGTGCGCCGGTGAGGGTGAAGGACTTGCTCCGTAAGCTCATGCCGGTCGAAGATACCAGGCCGCTGCGACTGTTTATTAAAAACACAGCACTCTGCAAACACGAAAGTGGACGTATAGGGTGTGACGCCTGCCCGGTGCCGGAAGGTTAATTGATGGGGTTAGCTAACGCGAAGCTCTTGATCGAAGCCCCGGTAAACGGCGGCCGTAACTATAACGGTCCTAAGGTAGCGAAATTCCTTGTCGGGTAAGTTCCGACCTGCACGAATGGCGTAACGATGGCGGCGCTGTCTCCACCCGAGACTCAGTGAAATTGAAATCGCTGTGAAGATGCAGTGTATCCGCGGCTAGACGGAAAGACCCCGTGAACCTTTACTATAGCTTTGCACTGGACTTTGAATTTGCTTGTGTAGGATAGGTGGGAGGCTTTGAAGCGTGGACGCCAGTTCGCGTGGAGCCAACCTTGAAATACCACCCTGGCAACTTTGAGGTTCTAACTCAGGTCCGTTATCCGGATCGAGGACAGTGTATGGTGGGTAGTTTGACTGGGGCGGTCTCCTCCTAAAGAGTAACGGAGGAGTACGAAGGTGCGCTCAGACCGGTCGGAAATCGGTCGTAGAGTATAAAGGCAAAAGCGCGCTTGACTGCGAGACAGACACGTCGAGCAGGTACGAAAGTAGGTCTTAGTGATCCGGTGGTTCTGTATGGAAGGGCCATCGCTCAACGGATAAAAGGTACTCCGGGGATAACAGGCTGATACCGCCCAAGAGTTCATATCGACGGCGGTGTTTGGCACCTCGATGTCGGCTCATCACATCCTGGGGCTGAAGCCGGTCCCAAGGGTATGGCTGTTCGCCATTTAAAGTGGTACGCGAGCTGGGTTTAGAACGTCGTGAGACAGTTCGGTCCCTATCTGCCGTGGACGTTTGAGATTTGAGAGGGGCTGCTCCTAGTACGAGAGGACCGGAGTGGACGAACCTCTGGTGTTCCGGTTGTCACGCCAGTGGCATTGCCGGGTAGCTATGTTCGGAATAGATAACCGCTGAAAGCATCTAAGCGGGAAACTAGCCTCAAGATGAGATCTCACTGGGACCTTGAGTCCCCTGAAGGGCCGTCGAAGACTACGACGTTGATAGGTTGGGTGTGTAAGCGCTGTGAGGCGTTGAGCTAACCAATACTAATTGCCCGTGAGGCTTGACCATATAACACCCAAGCAATTTGCTTGCTCTAATGAGCACCAGATTGCGGTGTGTGAAGACGAGATGAACCGAAAGTTCGATGCTCACAAACACCGAAAGCTGTCACATACCCAATTTGCTGAAGCGCGGCCAGCTGGCCACGACTCAGTACCCGAATTTCTTGACGACCATAGAGCATTGGAACCACCTGATCCCATCCCGAACTCAGCAGTGAAACGATGCATCGCCGATGGTAGTGTGGGGTTTCCCCATGTGAGAGTAGGTCATCGTCAAGATTAAATTCCGAAACCCCTATCTGCGTATGCAGGTAGGGGTTTTGTTTTGGCCGCAGGAAAGTTGTGGTCCATGCATTGGCTAGCGCGTTACATAGCAGGATAGTCTCAGCCGACGACCTTATTGATTGATACGGACTCAAGTAGGCGCTGGTTTTTGGTATGGTGCAGCTCGTTTTCAAGCGGACTGATTCAAGGCTAAGGACTGCCGACATCTATATTCAAAGAGCTGCAACAGAAATGCCTGAAGCCATTCCCATCAAAGATCATGAAACAGAGTCGCGCCTAGTTAACAAAAGGCTGATGGCATGCGCTCTGTTTGTCGTCGCCATCACTTGCGTTCTGATAGTGCGCATGTACTTCCTGGAAGTGATTGAGTACGACTACCACTCGACCATTTCCGAAAACAACCGTGTTCATGTCCTGCCAATCCCGCCGACTAGAGGTCTGATATACGATCGCAACGGGGTAGTACTGGCGGATAATCGGCCCAGCTACAACCTGACCATCACTCGCGAGCGCGCATCCGATGTCAACGCCGAGCTCGACGAGGTCATCAATCTTCTGCATCTGCCGAACGAAAATCGAGAGCTGTTTGATAAAGCGATGAAGCAGACCCGCCACCCGTTTGTGCCGGTGACTTTGTTTTATGAACTCAGTGAACAGCAAATTGCGGTACTCGCGGTGAACCAGTTTCGCCTGCCTGGTATCGATGTCGAGCCACAATTTGTCCGCAACTATCCAATGGGTGCCCACTTCGCGCATTCGATTGGTTACGTCGGACGTATCAACGAAAAAGAAACCAAGGAACTCGATACAGTCGAGTACCGCGGGACTCAGTCGATTGGCAAAACCGGTATCGAAAAATTTTACGAATCAGCGCTGCACGGCCATGTCGGATACGAAGAAGTTGAAACAAACGCTCAGGGTCGTGTGCTCAGAGTCCTCAAACACACGGATCCAGTGCCAGGCGAAGACATCGTCCTTAGTCTCGACGTCAAGCTGCAAGAGGCCGCCGAGGAGGCGTTGGGTGACCGTCGGGGTTCCGTTGTAGCGCTCGACCCGTCGACCGGTGAAGTGTTGGCCATGGTCAGCAAGCCCAGCTTTGACCCAAACCTGTTTGTCACCGGTATCAGCTTCAAAGAATACGCGGCGTTACGGGATTCAATAGACCGCCCACTTTTCAATCGTGTTCTCCGAGGCTTATACGCACCCGGTTCGACCATCAAGCCAGAAGTTGCGATCGCCGGCCTTGACGCAGGTGTAGTCACTCCGCAGACCAGAGTCTTCGACCCCGGCTACTATCAGCTTCCAGACTTCGACCACAAATACCGTAACTGGAACCACAGCGGAGACGGCTGGGTAGATATGGATGCAGCAATCATGCGCTCCAACGATACCTATTTTTATGACTTGGCTCACAAGCTCGGCATTGACCGCCTGCACGATTACATGGCGATGTTCGGCCTCGGTGAGAAAGTCTCGCTCGACATGTTCGAAGAATCGGCCGGCCTGATGCCGTCCCAGGCCTGGAAGCGTGCTACTCGCCGCCAGCCCTGGTTTCCAGGAGAAACGGTGATCCTCGGCATCGGTCAGGGCTACATGCAGGTCACACCACTGCAATTGGCCCAGGCCACTGCGCTCATCGCAAACAAGGGCGTCTGGAACCGGCCGCATTTGGCCAGAACAGTGAATGGTGTGGCGCCCGTGGACGAGCACCCGGTGCCAGATATTCTGTTGAAAGACCCCCGCGACTGGGAGCAGGTCAACCACGGTATGCAGATGGTCATGCATGATGCTCGCGGGATTGCCCGTGCGGCTGCCGCAGGTGCTCAGTACCGCATTGCGGGTAAAAGTGGCACCGCGCAAGTAGTGGCGATCAAGCAGGGTGAGCGTTATAACCGCGCGAAAACCCTGGAGCGTAACCGCGACAATGCGTTATTCGTCGGCTTTGCTCCAGCCGAGCATCCTAAAATTGTCATTTCGGTAATGATTGAAAACGGTGAAGCGGGTGGTCGGGTGGCGGGGCCGGTGGTCCGGCAGATTATGGATGCCTGGTTGCTGGATCAGGACGGCCATCTGAAAGCGCGATACGCCACGCCCGGCAAGAAACCAGGCGATCCTCACGTATGACTATGTGTAGCAGGTTTACGTAAGCACTGGCCCAAGACCGCTCTCACTGGAGACTACCGTGAGAGCACTCGTGCCGGCTTCAATAAAGGGAAACCTCAAATCCCCGGTACCGGGCAGCTCATATCACCCTCCGGGCATTTCAGGTAACCCTTGAATGTTTCCACCCGCGCTTTCGTCAGGTCAGTAAGGCAATTACTGTAGATCAGCGAATACACACTGCCGCCCGCCACGCCTGAGGCTGAGAATCTGCACTCGGCATCGCGAAACGCAATCCACGAGCGCTGTGCGCCAACTAACAGCTTCTTGCTATCCGGACTGCCCTTCAAACGCGCCGTGATTTGCTGATAAAGCGCATTCAGTTCCTTGTCTGCTGCCTTGTTCTGCTGGACCGCGCATTGATTCATAGACGATTGATCGGTCGCGTTGTCGCACTCTGCAGCCGAGGCCAGGGTTGTGAACAGCAAGGGCGTCAAAGCCCAAAGGAAGCGTGCTTGCATGGGATTCTCGCTGTGACATGAAATTGAGATGCAGTGTAGCGAACCGCTATCCACTTGTTGCATTGCTGCCTGGCGCAGGGCCAGAACTTATAGATGTAAATGCAGCCGAATATTGCAGGACGGTTGAATGTAAGGCCAGTTGTACAACTTTAAGGTTGGTCTTGTGGTCTTACAGGCCTACTGTTCATTACAGGAGGTGAGCTATGAATCCCGCATCAGATCGAATCGAAAGAAAGATCCTGCTCAAAGCGCAGCGCTCGCACGTCTGGCGTGTGCTGGCCAATGCCGAAGCATTCGGGCAATGGTTTGGCGTGGCGCTGGAGGGCAAGCGTTTTGTCGCCGGTGCATGGACCCAAGGCCAGATTACTTACCCTGGATACGAGCATCTGCTGTGGAATGTGCTGGTGGAGCGAGTCGAGCCGGAGCGGGTGTTTTCGTTTCGCTGGCACCCATATGCGGTCGCGCCGGAGATCGATTACACCCAGGAGCCGACTACGCTGGTCAAATTCGAGCTCGAAGACCACGATGAAGGCACCTTGTTGAAACTCACCGAATCCGGTTTCGATCACATACCCCAATCGCGTCGCCTCAAGGCTTTCCGCATGGACAGCCGCGGTTGGGATGAACAAATGGGCAACATCGAAAAATTCGTTAACGAAACCACTAATGCAGAGAAGGTATAGCGAATGTCTTACACGCGATGGTAGCGATGTCGTCTATGCCAGATTGGATCCGATGCGTATTCTGACCACATCAACTGAAGCACAGGAAGCGCTTCAGGATCATGGATGATCGACCATCAGCAAGGATTCGCTATCGACAGGGAGTCGACAATGGTCTTGGAAAAACCCGCCTCTGGCGGGTTTTTTTTCGCCTGTCGAAAACTCGACATTCGGGTGTTTGATCTACGGGCGCCACGATTTCAGTGCCGCTGCCACCCGCTCGGTAATCTGCGTTCGCTGCATCAACGACTGTGCCGAGCGCCGATTGGCCTCCTGCAATACATGGGCGGGAGCCGTCCTGGGCGTGCCTGAGTCAAAAGGTGGCGCCGGTGCGTACTCGAGCTGTAGTTGCACCAGTTGTGCGGTGTCCTTATCGAACAGTTCAGCGGCCAGCGTCAGAGCGAAATCGATCCCGGCGGTGATCCCGCCTCCTGTCAGTAAATTACCGTCACGCACCACTCGCTCCATCACTGGAATTGCTCCCAGCGGCGCGAGCAACTGATGGTAGGCCCAGTGGGTGGTGGCCCGTTTGCCCTTGAGCAGCCCTGCTGCGCCGAGCACCAGCGCACCGGTGCAGACGGATGTGACGTAGCGCGCGCCAACCGCCTGCATCTTGATGAAATCGAGCGTCTCGTTATCCTCCATCAACGCACCGACGCCGCTGCCGCCCGGCACGCAGATCACGTCCAGCGGAGGGCACTCGGAGAAGGTAGTGGTTGGTTTAAGCATGAGGCCAGTGCTGGCCGTGACCGGCATCAGGTCTTTCCAGATCAGATGCACCTTCACATCCGGTAATGAAGCCAGCACATCGAAGGGCCCTGTCAGATCCAGTTGCTGCACCTGGGGGAATAGTAGAAAACCGATCTGCAAGGTCATGGTGTATTTCTCAGGAGGCGGGTGGACGACCTCACCTTAGCGTCGTAGGATCTGGCGCATACGCCAATTACCCCACGAATCACGCCAATCATGCCCAGGATTATTCACGTGCTCACCTTTGCGAATGTGCAGTTGCTCGATGTCACCGGGCCCTTGCAGGTATTCGCCTCTGCCAACGACATTGCCGGCCACAAGGGCTTGCCTCCGCCGTACGCGCCCACGGTGATCGCTGCGGGTGGCGGGGCGGTGCTGTCTTCGGCAGGTCTGGCGGTATTGGCTGAGCCACTGCCAGCGCAGGGCAGCGACACAGTGATCGTGGCGGGAGGCTGGGGCGTTTACTCGGCAGCGGAAGATGAGGCGCTGGTAAAGTGGCTGCGCGAGCATGCGAAGGGTTGTCGGCGGGTTGCCTCGGTCTGCACCGGCGCGTTTCTGCTGGCGGCCAGTGGCTGGCTTGACGGGCGACGTGTGGTAACGCACTGGACGCGCTGCGAACAGCTGGCGCGGCAGCACCCGCAGTTGCGGGTAGAGCCCGATCCTATCTTCATTAACGACGGGCCGGTGTGGACTTCCGCCGGGGTCACTGCGGGCATCGACCTGGCGCTGGCCATGGTCGAAGAAGACTTAGGCCGCGCGATGGCCCTGGAAGTCGCGCAGCAGTTGGTGGTTTTCCTCAAACGTCCCGGCGGCCAGGCGCAATTCAGTGTGACCCTGTCTTTGCAAAAGCAGGGCAACCGCTTCGATGACCTGCACGCCTGGATCAGCGAAAACCTCACCATGGACCTGGGCATCTCGACCCTGGCCGAGCAGGTGGGCATGAGCGAGCGCAGCTTCGTCCGTCACTACCGCGCAGACACCGGCCAAACCCCGGCGCGAGCGATCGAACTTATCCGGGTCGAGACCGCGCGGCGTTTGCTCAGCGACACCTCTGCTGCAATCAAACGCGTAGCGATGCAGTGCGGGTTCGGCAGCGAAGAAACCTTGCGGCGCAGTTTTGTGCGCTCCATGGGCGTGACGCCGCAAGCCTACCGCGAGCGATTTTCTATCACTGCTGCAGCAGATCCAGCAGCGCTTTGACGGTCGCTTCGGGCGCTTCTTCAGGGATGTTATGGCCTACGCCCGGTAGCACGCGGCGCTCGTAGGGGCCGCTGAAATGCTCGATGTCCTCATCGATTTCCTCTGCCGGGCCCACACCATCATCCGCGCCACACAGCGAGATAGTTGGTACGCTGATCATCGGTTGGTTCGTCAGCGCTTCCTCGAGCCAATCCAGTGCGGGATCGCCGGGCGCGTACATGAAGCGGTGACGATAGGAATGAATCACCACCTCGACGAAGTCTGCGTTTTCGAAAGCGGGAGCGCTGAGCGAATAGAGCTCCGGACCATCGGCCCAGGTCGGCGACCACAGTTTCCACAGCAGCTCACACAGACTCCGGCGATTCTCGGTCAGGCCTTGGACGCCGCGCGGCGTATGGAAATAATATTGGTACCACAAGCGATGTTCGGTTTTCGGATCGAGCGGCTGGCTCGATTCAGGAATGTCCTGCAGGTTGTAACCATCCCCGGTGACCAGGCACCTGACCCGCTCCGGCCACAGCGCAGCCACAATGCATGCTGCCCGACCGCCCCAATCGTAGCCGCATAAAGCGGCTTTCTGAATGCCGAGAGCGTCCATCAGATCCAGCAGATCCTGAGCCAGTGCCGCTTGCTGACCGGAGCGCATTGTCTCGCAATGGTTGAAACGAGTCGGCCCATAGCCGCGCAGGTACGGCACGATGACACGGTAACCCTGGGCGGCGAGCGGCGGGGCGACTTCATCAAAGCCGCGAGGGGAATACGGAAAACCGTGAAGCAAAATCACCGGATCGCCGGACCTCGGGCCGTGCTCCTCGTAAGCGATTTGCAGCGTCGGAGTCAGGGCATAGTGGACCAGCAAGTCGTCGTTCATGGATCACTCCCGTGGCTGCAAACCGGTCTCAAGGCTGCCAGTAATTCTTCTCGCCACTCAATTTCCTGTCGAGGAAACTCGCGGCGCTGATCAGCGCCAGGTGAGTGAGTGCCTGCGGCGTATTGCCCAGGTGCCGAGCGTGGCTGTCGAGTTCCTCGGCATACAAACCCAGCGGGTTTGCATAGCGCAGCAGTTGTTCAAATTCGAGATGCGCTTTTTCCACCTGCCCAGCGCGGGCCAGACATTCCACGTACCAGAACGAGCAGGCCGCAAAAGCGCCTTCGGTGCCGGCGAGCCCGTCGATACCGGCATCTTCGTTGCGGTAGCGATAGACCATGCCATCACGCACCAGGGTTTTTTCGATCGCCGCCAGCGTCGAGAGCCAGCGTGGATCCTTGGCACTGACGAAGCGCACCAGCGGCATCAGCAACATCGAACCGTCCAGCGCGGTACCGCCGATGTGCTGCACAAAATGCCCGCGCTCCTCGTCCCAGAAGTTTTCCCAGATGTCGGCGTAGATGGCCTGACGGGTTTCATCCCAACGCGCGAAAGGGGCGGGCAGGGAGCGTTTGGAGGCCAAGCGAATCGCGCGATCCAGTGCCACCCAGCACATTAGTCGCGAGTGCAGAAAGTGATGCTGCTCGCCGCGCATTTCCCAGATGCCGACGTCCTTTTGCTCCCAGGTGCGGCAGACTTCGTCGACCACTTCCACGGCATGCTTCCAGCCTTCGTGGGAGATGGCGTCGCCGTATTTATTGACCAGATACACCGCGTCCATCAGTTCGCCGAAGATATCCAGCTGGACCTGATCATAGGCGCCATTGCCGATGCGCACCGGCGTCGCTCCGCCATGGCCAGCGAAGTGCGAAAGCTCGGTTTCCGGAAGCTTCTGGCGCCCGTCGACGGCGTACAGAATGTTCAGTTTTACCGGTTTTCCCTGGCAGTCGCTGACCCGACCGCGCAACCAGCGCATGTAATCGTTGGCTTCCTGAACGAAGCCCAGACGCATGAATGCGTAAACCGTGAACGACGCATCGCGGATCCAGGTGTAGCGGTAATCCCAATTGCGTTCACCGCCCGGTGTTTCCGGCAAACCGAACGTTGCCGCCGCGAGGATTGCCCCGTGTTTTCGCGAGGTCAGCAGCTTCAGGGCGAGCGCCGAGCGGTTGACCATTTCCCGCCAACGCCCGCGATAGTTGGACTGCCCGGACCAGTCACGCCAGAACTTCAACGTGCGCTCCATGCACAGCGCAGCGGCGCCCTCCTGGAAGCGTGGGTCATCGATACCGCCGAGCAGGAATTGCGCGATCTGGTCCTGGCTCAGGCTGAATTGCGCGACGGCGGAATTGGCGTCGACGGACAGCTTCTGATCGGACTTCAAGCGCAAAGAGGGTTGGCCGGCAGCCTCGAACACGACGTCTTCGGCATCCGCCCGTGTGCGGGTGTCGGCGCGCGCATAGTCAAGGCGCACGGCGCAGCGCATATTAAACGTCGCTCGACCACTGACCACGCGAACCTTGCGCATCAGCACCGGCAGGTCATCTTCACTGTCGCCAATCGGCAGGAGGTCGGTGACCTCGACCACCGCGTGCGCACTCAACCAACGGGTTTGCAGGACATTGGTGTCGGGTAGGTAAATCTGCTCGCGACGGGCGTCGGGCAGGTCGGGAGCCAACTGGAAAATCCCCGCTTCCGGCGTGTCCAGTAGCGAGCAGAAGATCGACGGGCTATCGAATTCCGGCCAGCAGAAAAAATCCACACTGCCTTTATCGTTGACCAGTGCGGCGCTGCGCATGTCGCCGATGATGCCGTGGGCGGCGATGGCGCTTTGTCGTTCCGTAAGATGATCAGCCATTGCCGCGAAACTCCGGATAGAGGCTCATGCCGCCGTCGATGAACAGGGTAGTGCCGACGATGTAATCGGAAGCATCCGAGGCGAGAAAAACCGCCGCGTTAGCGACATCCTCGACGTCGCCGACCCGGCCGTAAGGAATGAGTTTGAGCAAGTCTTGCTCGTCGACATCGCGATTGATCGCCGTGCGAATCGCCCCCGGTGCAATGCCATTAATGCGGATGCGCTGGTGGCTGACTTCCTGAGCAAGGGTCTGCATCAGTAAGTCCACGCCACCCTTGGAGGCCGCGTAGTTGACGTGCCCGGCCCAGGGAATGCGCTGGTGCACCGAGCTCATGTGGATGATTTTTCCGGCGGCGCGGGACACCCCTTCGCGAACGCCTTGCTGATTGAAAATGCGCAGGGCTGCGCGGGCGCAGAGGAACTGGCCGGTGAGGTTGACGTTGATCACCGCATTCCAGTCGGCAAGCGTCATGTCGAGGGCCGGGGCGTCTTTCTGCAGGCCGGAATTGGCCACCAGAATGTCCAGCGAACCGAACGCCTCAAGGGTCTGCGCGAACAGTCTGTCGACGTCTTCTTCTTTGGAGACGTCGGCACCGATGGCGATGGCGCGACCGCCGTTGGCGTTAATCTGCCGGGCCAATTCTTCGGCGGGCGCGGCCTGGGAATGGTAATTGATCACCACGGCGGCGCCGGCGGCGGCAAGCGCTTTGGCGACACCGGCGCCGATGCCGGAACTGGCGCCGGTGATCAGCGCAACTTGTTGCTCGAGGGAAATCTGCATGGGCGATCTGCGCCTTCAAGTTGGGGCCTTATCAGCTGACCGGTTGATGCTGTGCAGAGTTCACTTGGCATCGACGCCGGCCTTTTCACATTCAACCAACATTTCGACCCTTCCCCGACCCTCTGCCTTATGGCAACGTGCAGACCCCTGACAAGACCTGCATATCATGGCCAACCCTTACCGCGAATTATTCAAAGCGCCCGGCAGTGGCTCGTTCGTGCTGGCCGGCATGATCGCGCGCATGCCGATTTCGATGACCGGCATCGGCCTGATCACCATGCTTGCGCAGTTGCAGGGTGGTTATGGCCTGGCGGGAGCGGTGGCAGCGACCTTTGCTTTGGCGACTGCCTTCTGCGCGCCACAGGTTTCCCGTCTGGTCGACCGCTTCGGCCAGCGGCGGATCCTGCCGGTGGCAGCGCTGATCGGTGGCGGGGCGTTGTTGATGGTGCTGGTTTGCACGCGCCTGCAAGCGCCGCACTGGACCTTGTTCGTGTTCGCTGCGCTGGCCGGTTGCATGCCCAGCATGTCGGCGATGGTGCGGGCACGCTGGACCGAGATCTATCGCGGCCAGCCACAATTGCAGACGGCCTATGCGCTGGAATCGGTGCTCGACGAAGTGTGCTTTATCGTCGGGCCGCCGCTTTCGGTGGGCTTGTGCGTGGTGGTTTTTCCCGAGGCCGGGCCGTTGGCTGCCTTGTTGATGCTGGCGATCGGGGTTACCGCGTTCGTCCTGCAGCGTAATACCGAACCAGCGATTCATCCCCACGAAGAACACCATCAGGGCTCGATCATCCGCTCCAGCGAGATTCAGTTGCTGATGGCGGCGATGGTTGCCCTGGGCACCATCGTTGGCGTGATCGACGTGGTCAGCGTGGCCTTCGCCCAGCATCAGGGCCAGCCGGCGGCGGCGAGCATTGTGCTGTCGGTGTACGCGGTCGGTTCATGCCTGGCGGGGCTCGCGTTCGGCGCGCTGCGCTCGAAAGTGCCGCTGCCGCGATTGTTCCTTTACGGCGGCGTTGCCACGGCGATCACGACATTGCCGTTACTGCTGGCGAGCAATATTTTCGGACTATCGATGGCCGTGTTTGTCGCCGGTCTGTTCTTTGCGCCAACGCTGATTGTGGCGATGGCGCTGGTCGAGCAGATCGTGCCGCCTGCGAAACTCACGGAAGGCCTGACCTGGCTGGTGACCGGGTTGAGTATCGGCGTGGCGGTCGGCGCGGCCAGCTCCGGCTGGCTGGTGGATGCCTTCGGTGCGCCCAGCGGTTTCTGGGTGGCGATTGCGGCGGGGCTGGTGATACTGGTCTCGGCGATTCAGAGCTATCGCCATTTCAAATGATGATCTGCCTGTGGGAAGCTCGCTCGCGATCGCGGCGTGTCGTGCAGCTTTGATGCAAGCTGACACTCGGCCATTGCAAGCTTCCCTTGCAACCTAGAACCTCCCACAAGGTCCTGCGTAGACTAATTCCACGGCTCGCTCATCCGTTCTCTTAGCAGACAACTTTTCGAGGTGAGCCCGGTGACCCAGCTGACATTGCTGTGCCTGCCCTATTCCGGCGCCAGCGCAATGGTTTACAGCCGTTGGCGGCGCAAAGTGCCTCAGTGGCTTGACGTACAGCCTGTCGAACTGCCGGGGCGCGGGGCTCGCTTCGATCAGCCGTTGCACACGGACATGCGTGCGCTGGCGATGCAGCTGGCGCAAGAGCTGAAGCCGCAGATAGAAGCGCCCTATGCGCTGTTCGGGCACAGCCTCGGTGCCTTGCTCGCGTGCGAGTTGGCCCATGCCTTTCGTGCGCTCGGCTGTCCGGAACCGGCCGCGTTGTTCGCGTCGGGCACTGCGGCGCCGACCATGCGTGCCGACTATGACCGCGGTTTTGCCGAACCGAAAACCGATGCACAACTGATCGAGCAGCTGCGCACGCTCAACGGCACCCGTGAAGAGGTGCTGGCCAACGAAGAATTGATGAGCCTGACCCTGCCGATCCTGCGCGCTGATTTCCTTTTGTGCGGGCGGTTTCAACCCGCGCAGCGACCGCTGCTCAACTGCCCGGTGCACGTGCTCGGCGGCAAGGCCGACAAGGCCACCACCGAGCAGTTGATCGGCTGGAGCAGGGAAACCCACGGCAGTTTTTCCCTGGACATGCTGGCCGGAGGGCACTTCTTCATTCATGAGCACGAAGCCAAAGTGCTGCGGGTCATCAAGGATCAGCTTGAAGTGCATCATCGCCGGCATGCCGTGTCCGCCTCTGCCTGACACGACACGTGCTTAAACCTGTGGGAGCGAGCCTGCTCGCGATAGCGGTGTGCCATTCAGCAAGGATGTTGACTGACATACTGCTATCGCGAGCAGGCTCGCTCCCACAGGTTTCACGACACCTGAAAAGCCGCGCATTACCACTTCTCTGATACATATTCTCATTCGCTAATTTTTCCGGCCTGCATTCGTTTTATAGGGACGACGTGCCTTTGTGCTTCCTGCCTACTGAAACCGGATGCTAAGAAATGAATGCTGAAGACTCCTTGAAACTTGCTCGCCGGTTTATCGGGTTGCCCCTGGAAAAGCGCCAGATGTTCCTTGCGGCCTTGCACAAGGAGGGCGTGGATTTCGCCCGTTTTCCGATACCTCAAGGCGTCGAAGCCGAGGATCGTCAGGCGCTGTCCTACGCGCAGCAACGCATGTGGTTTCTGTGGCAGCTGGACCCGCACAGTGGCGCCTACAACTTGCCCGGTGCAGTGCGCCTTACTGGTCGTTTGAACCACTCGGCGCTGGAGCGGGCGTTCGCCAGCCTGGTGGCGCGTCACGAAACCTTGCGCACGGTTTTCCAGCACCAGCCTGACGAGAGTCTGCTTCAGGTTGCGGCCAGCGCGCCGCTGCAGATCGGGCAGATCGACTTCAGTGCGCTACCGCTCGCCGAGCGTGAACACGCGGTGGCCGACTCGGCGCAGCAGCAATCACTGCTGCCGTTCGATCTGGCGGTCGGGCCGCTGTTGCGGGTGCAGTTGCTCAAGCTTGCCGAGCAGGAACATGTGCTGCTGCTGACCCTGCATCACATCGTCTCCGATGGCTGGTCGATGAACGTGCTGATCGACGAATTCATCCGCTGCTATGACGCTCACGATGCCGGGCAGGAACCGCAGCTGGCCCCGTTGCCGATTCAATACAGCGACTACGCCCTGTGGCAGCGGCGCTGGCTGGAAGCTGGTGAGCAAGCGCGGCAACTCGAGTACTGGCAAGCAACGCTGGGCCAGGAGCATCCGGTGCTGGAACTGCCCGCCGATCACTCGCGTCCGGCGATGCCGAGCTATCGCGGCACGCGCTATGAATTCGGCATCGACGCCGCGCTCGCCGGGCAATTGCGCAGCACCGCCCAGCAGCACAACGTTACCTTGTTCATGGTGTTGCTCGGCGCCTTCAATGTGCTGTTGCACCGCTACACCGGGCAGACCGACATCCGCGTCGGCGTGCCGATTGCCAATCGCAATCGCGGCGAAACCGAAGGCCTGATCGGCTTCTTCGTCAACACTCAAGTACTGCGCACGCAACTCGACGGTCAGACCCGCGTGGCTGATCTGCTCGGCGCCATCAAGGAAACGGCGCTCGGTGCCCAGTCGCACCAGGACTTGCCGTTCGAGCGTCTGGTCGAAGCGCTGAAACTCGAACGCAGCCTCAGCCACACGCCGCTGTTCCAGGTGATGTACAACCACCAGCCGCAGGTGGCCGACATTTCCACGGTTACCACCGCATCCGGGCTGCAGCTGGGCGCGATCGAGTGGGAAGGGCGCACCACGCAGTTTGATCTGACGCTGGACACCTACGAAAAGGCTGGCACGTTGCACGCCGCGCTGACGTACGCCAATGACCTGTTCGATGCGTCGACCATCGCGCGCATGTCGCAGCACTGGACGCGCCTGTTGCATGGGATGGTAAGCGATTCGCAGCAACGCATCAGTGAGCTGCCGCTGCTCGAAGCGGCCGAGTATCAGCGCATCGTGCGTGACTGGAATCGTGCCGACGATGGTTTCGCGTACGACCTGTGCATTCATGAATTGATCAGCCAGCAAGTCGCCACCCGCCCGAACGCGTTGGCGGTGACCTTCGCCACTAAACAACTGACGTACACCGGGCTGGATATGCAGGCCAATCGCCTCGCCCACAAGCTGGTCGAACTGGGCGTGGGCCCGGAGGTGCGGATCGGTGTGGCGATGGAGCGTTCCGATGCGATGCTGGTGGCGTTGCTGGCCGTGCTCAAGGCCGGTGGCGCCTACGTGCCGCTGGACCCGGATTACCCGGCTGAACGCATTGCGTACATGCTGGAAGACAGCTGCGCCCTGGTATTGCTGACGCAGCAGGCTGTCGCCGCGACATTGACTGTTGGAGTCGGCACGCAAGTCTTGCTGATGGACGATATCGAATCGGTGCTGGCGCCTTACCCAACCAGCGCACCGGTCACCCGCGTCACGCCGGACAACCTCGCCTATGTGATTTACACCTCTGGCTCCACCGGCAAACCCAAAGGTGTGGCCATCGCCCATCGCAACGTGCTGGCGCTGATCGACTGGTCGAAATCGGTCTACCGTGGCGAGGACATTCAAGGGGTACTGGCCTCAACTTCGGTCTGCTTCGATTTGTCCGTATGGGAGCTGTTTGTGACGCTGGCCAACGGCGGCTCGGTGATCATCGCCCGCAATGCCCTGGAATTGCCGCAGTTGCCGGCCCGGGATCAGGTGCGCCTGATCAACACCGTGCCGTCGGCCATCAACGCATTGCTGCGTGACGGGCAGATCCCGTCGGGCGTGCGCATCATCAACCTCGCTGGCGAGCCGCTGAAGCAGAGCCTGGTGGAGGCGTTGTATCAGCATTCATCCGTCGAGCACGTCTACGATTTGTACGGTCCATCCGAAGACACCACCTATTCAACCTGGACCCGCCGCGAGGTCAATGGCCGCGCTAACATCGGCCGCCCGCTCAAGCACACCGCCAGTTATTTGCTGGATGCCGACCTGCAACCGGTGCCCCAAGGCGTGGCCGCGGAGCTGTACCTGGCGGGCGCGGGCATCACCCGCGGGTACCTCGCACGCCCGGGCATGACCGCTGAAAAATTCCTCCCGAACCCGTTTGCCGGCAACGGCGAACGCCTGTACCGCACCGGTGACCTGACCCGCTATCAAGCCGACGGCTCACTGCAATACGTCGGGCGCATCGACCATCAGGTCAAGGTCCGCGGCTTTCGGATCGAGCTGGGTGAAATCGAAGCGCGCCTTTTGCAGCAAGAGGCCGTGCGCGAGCTGGCGGTGTTGGCGCAGGACGGCGCCAACGGGCAGCAGCTGGTCGCGTACATCGTGCCGACCGACCCAGCGTTAGTCGATGACAGCGGGGCGCAAGCCACCCTGCGTGAGTCCCTGAAAGCGGCGCTGCACCAGCATCTGCCGGACTACATGGTCCCGGCGTTCCTGTTATTCCTTGCACACTTGCCGTTGACACCCAACGGCAAACTGGATCGCAGGGCTTTGCCGCCGATTGACGGTTCGCAGCAACAGCGTGAACACGTTGCACCGCGCACGGCCATGGAAAAAGCCCTCGCTGCCATCTGGCAAGACGTGCTGGCCCTCGACAACGTCGGTCTGGATGACAACTACTTCGAACTGGGCGGTGATTCTATCGTCGCAATGCAAGTGGTCAGCCGAGCGCGTCAGGCCGGGATCGTCCTGAGCCCCAAGGATCTGTTCCAGCACCAGGTCATCCGCAGTCTGGCCCAGGCTGCCCGGAGTGATGATCAGCCGTTGTTCGATCAAGGTCCGGCGAGCGGCGCGGTGGCATTGGCGCCAGTGCAACAGTGGTTTTTTCAACAGGCGATCCCCGGACGTCAGCACTGGAACCAGTCGCTGCTGCTGGTGCCGCGTGAGGCATTGAACGTCGAGGCGCTGGACCGCGCGTTCGAGCAATTGCTGACCCTTCATGACAGCTTGCGCCTGCGCTACGAAGAGACTGCCGAAGGCTGGCAGCAAACCTACGCGGCGCCCATCACGCAATCGGTGTTGTGGCAGCGTCAGGCCCAGTCGGTCAAGGCGCTCAATGCTTTGTGCGACGAAGCCCAACGCAGCCTCGATTTGCAAAGTGGATCGTTGGTCCGGGCACTGCTGGTGGCAATGGCCGATGGCACCCAGCGTTTGCTGTTGGTCATCCATCACCTGGTGGTGGACGGCGTTTCCTGGCGTGTACTGCTGGAAGATCTGCAACAGTTCTACAACGGCACCATGGAGATGGCAAAAACCAGCACTTATCAACACTGGGTCACTCGTCTGCAAGATCATCTTCCAGCCTTTGAAAAAAGCCTGGGCCACTGGCAAACCCAACTGCGCGACGCTCCGAATGATTTGCCCTGCGACCGTCCGAACGGTGCGCTGCAAAACCGCTTCGAGCACAAGCTCGAGATCAGGCTCGACGCCGCGCAAACCCACAAACTGCTGCAACAAGCCCCGGTGGCCTATCGCACCCAAGTCAATGATCTGCTGCTGACCGCGCTGGCACGCGCGATTTGCCGCTGGAGCGGGCAGGGCAGCGCACTGATTCAGCTCGAAGGGCATGGTCGCGAAGACCTGTTCGACGACATCGATTTGACCCGCACCGTCGGGTGGTTCACCAGCCTTTTCCCGATCAACCTGATGCCGGCGAGTGACCTCGGCGCGTCGATCAAGACCATCAAGGAACAGTTGCGAGCGGTGCCCGATAAGGGGCTCGGCTTTGGGGCGTTACGTTACCTCGGCACGCCTGCAATGCGCGCCGAACTGGCTGCATTGCCGCAACCGCGCATCACCTTCAACTATCTTGGCCAGTTCGACCGCCAGTTCGATGACGCCGCGATGTTCGTGCCGTCCAGCGAAGGCAGCGGCCAGGCCCAGGACGCCGAGGCGCCGCTGAGCAACTGGCTGACCGTCGAAGGTCAGGTCTACGGCGGTGAGTTGGCGCTGAGCTGGGGTTTCAGTCGCGAGATGTTCGACATCACGACCATCCAGCGTCTGGCTGACGATTACGCACAAGAACTGAGCGCGCTGATCGATCATTGTTGCGCCCTCGAGTTCGCCCAGGCCACGCCCTCCGACTTCCCGCTGGCGCGCATCAGCCAGACGGAGCTCGACGGATTGCCGGTGGCAGTCGCCACACTCGAAAACCTTTACCCACTGTCGCCGATGCAGCAGGGCATGCTATTCCACACCCTGTACGAACCCGAAACCGGCGCCTACATCAGCCAGTTGCGCCTGGACATTCAAGGCCTTGACCCGCAGCGTTTTGCACAGGCTTGGCAGGCTGCGCTGGAGCGCCACGACATCCTGCGCAGCAGTTTCCACTGGCAAGGCCTCGACACCGCGCATCAGGCGATCGTCCGGCAAGTCGCGTTGCCGCTTGAAGTACTTGAGGCATCTGACACAGACACGCTGGCCGACACCGAACGTGCCCAGGGTTTTGAACTGGGCTGCGCGCCGCTGTTTCGCCTGAAGCTGGTGCGCACCGGCACCGATGACTGGCACCTGATCTACACCAGCCACCACATTTTGATGGACGGCTGGAGCAACGCGCAGTTGCTCGCCGAAGTCATCCGGCACTACTGCGCTGGCGAGCCGCTACGGGCGCCGGCCGGGCAATACCGTGATTATCTGGGCTGGTTGCAGCAGCAGTCCGTCGTCGCCGGCGAGCAATTCTGGAGAACCGCATTGGCACCGCTGCAAGCGCCAACGCTGTTAGCCGAAGCCTTGCGACCACCTGTGGGGGCCGAGGGTAGCGAGCAACGCCGTGTCGCCCTGACCAGCCGCGTAACCCAGCGTCTTTGCGAATTTGCCCGTCAACAGAAAGTGACCCTCAACACCTTGATGCAAGCCGCCTGGAGCCTGTTGCTGCACCGCTACACTGGCCAGGATTGCGTGGTGTTCGGAGCTACTGTGGCGGGTCGTTCTGCACCGTTGCCGGGGATCGAAGAGCAACTCGGGCTGTTCATCAACACGCTGCCGCTGATTTGCACGATGCAGCCCGACTGCACGGTCAGCCAATGGCTGGCCAAGTTGCAAGGGTTGAACCTCGCCATGCGCGAGTTCGAGCACGTACCGCTTTACGACATTCAGGGCTGGGCAGGGCAGCAGGGTTCGACGCTGTTTGACAGCCTGCTGGTGTTCGAAAATTTCCCGGTGGCCGAAGCGTTGAAACAGGGCGCCCCGGCCGGGTTATCGTTCTCCAACCTTCACAACCACGAACGCACCCACTATCCGTTGACGTTGGGCATCGAACTGGGCGAAGGCCTGAGCCTGGACTTCAGCTACGACGCGGCGCGATTCAGTGCGGCTCAGGTCGCTGAGTTGTCGATGAATTTGCAGCACCTGCTGATGCAGCTGGTGGCGCAGCCGGACGCCGCCCTGGGCACGCTGGAACTGCTCAATGCCGACAGTAAATTCGCGCTGCTTGCGATCTGCCAACCGCCGACGATCGAGTTATCCACAGCACTTCTGGTGCACGAACAAATTGCCGCCCAGGCAGCCGCGACCCCGCACGCGCTGGCGTTGCGGGTTGATGGTCAGTCCCTGAGCTACGCCCAGTTGAACAGCCAGGCCAACCGCCTGGCCCATCGTCTGATTGCCCGCGGCGCCGGGCCGGGCAAGCGTGTCGGTCTGGCGCTGCAGCGTGGCCCCCAGCTGATAATCAGCCTGCTGGCGGTCCTAAAAAGTGGCGCGGCGTATGTTCCTCTTGATCCGACCTACCCGATCGAACGCCTGACCTACATGACCGATGACAGCCGTCTCGACGTGCTGCTCTGCGAATCCGGCCTGCTGGAAGAGGTACGAGGCGTGCTACGGCTGAGCTTCGACGACAGCGCCGGCTACTGCGAGACCAATCCGCCAAACCACGCGGTCGCCGACGATCTGGCCTACATCATCTACACCTCCGGCTCCACCGGCCAACCCAAAGGCGTGGCCATCGCCCACGCCGCGTTGCGCGAGTTCTGCCGGAGCGCCGCCGACTATTCGCTGCTGTCAGCGGCGGACCGCGTACTGCAGTTCGCGACTTTCAGCTTCGACGGTTTCGTCGAACAGTGCTTCCCGGCGCTGTGCGTCGGCGCGGCGTTGATCATGCGCGGCGATGACATGTGGGACACCGGTCGTCTCGCCGCCGAAATCTTCCAGCACGGCGTAACCGTCGCGGACTTGCCGGCGGCTTACTGGTATTTGCTGGCCCGGGAATGCGCAATCGGTGGGGTTAGCGGTCTCGGTGCTCTGCGCCAGGTTCACGTCGGCGGCGAGGCGATGTCGGTTGAAGGGTTGCGCATGTGGCATCAGGCCGGATTGAGCCAGGTGCGACTGCTCAACACCTACGGTCCTACCGAGGCGACTGTGGTGTCCAGCGTGCATGAGTGCCGCCTCGACGACGCCAGCGATGCGCACGGTATTCCGATCGGTCGCGCCATCGCTGGCCGCGCGCTGTACGTGCTGGACCCGGCGGGTCAATTGTTGCCTTCCGGCGGCGTCGGCGAACTGTGTATTGGCGCGCCGGCCGGCCTCGCTCAGAGCTACTGCGATCGCCCCGCGCTGACCGCCGAACGTTTCCTGCCGGACCCGTTTGCCCAGGAGCCAGGTGCACGTTTGTACCGCAGCGGTGATTTGGCGCGTTACAACGCCGAAGGGCATCTGGAATACGTCGGCCGTATCGACCATCAGGTGAAAATTCGCGGTTTGCGCATCGAAACGGGCGAGATCGAAGCCTGCCTGCAGGCCCATGCAAGTGTGCGCGAGGCGGCGGTCATCGCGCAGGACGGTACGCAACTGGTGGCATACATCGTGGCCAGCGGCGTGGTGGATTGCGAGACAGACTATCTGCAAGGCCTCAAAGCCGGCTTGCGTCAGTCGCTGCCGGAATACATGGTGCCCAACCACCTGATCCTGTTGCCGAACCTGCCGCTCAACAACAACGGCAAACTGGATCGCCGGGCCTTGCCGCGCGCCGAAGCCAGCGGTGCCCAGCGTGACTTCGTGGCCCCGGCCGAAGGGCTGGAAACGCAATTGGCGCTGATCTGGCAGGAGGTGTTACAGGTCGAGCGAGTCGGCCGCAACGATAACTTCTTCGAGCTGGGCGGCCACTCGTTGCTGGTGTTGCAAGTGATTTCGCGGGTGCGTCAGCAGTTGCAGCTCGAACTGTCGGTGAGCAGCCTGTTCCGTGCCGCGAACCTGGCGGAATTTGCCGAGCGAGCAATCCTGGCGGGCGTCAGCGGACAACCGGTGCTGCAACGGGCGCCGACCGCTCAGCCGCCAGTTCTGTCGTACGCTCAACAGCGCCAATGGATTCTCTGGCAGCTGGACCCGCAAAGTCCGGCCTACAACATTCCCGCCGCGTTGCGCCTCAAGGGTTCGCTGAACCGCCAAGCCCTGCGCGAGGCCTTCGCCCAGTTGCAAGCCCGCCACCAGACCCTGCGCACGACGTTCGAACAGGATGGCCAGCAGGCGCGTCCACTGCTGCACCACAATCTGGCGCTGCATGTGGAGCACCGCTCGCTCGATCAGGTGTCGGTCGCCGCGGCCGTGGCAGACGAAATTGCGCGTCCATTCGACCTGCGCAACGGTCCGCTGTGGCGCGTCTTGCTGCTGCAGGTGGACACCGACGAACACGTGCTGGTGTTGACGGTGCACCACATCGCCGCCGATGGCTGGTCGATGCAAGTCATGATCGATGAGTTCAGCGAGCTGTATCACGCAGGCGTTGAAGATCGTTCTGCCGATTTGACGAGCCTGCCGGTGAACTACAGCGACTACGCCCGTTGGCAACGCGACTGGCTGGACGCAGGCGAGGGTGCCCGCCAACTGACCTGGTGGCGCGAGCAACTGGCCGGCCGCCAGGCGCCGCTTGAATTGCCAAGCGAACTGACTCGTCCGGCTCGTCGCACCGAACGCGGAGCCAGCCTGATGCTCAACGTGGATAGCGACTTGCTCGCCGGTTTGCGTCAATGCGCCCAAGAGCAACAGGTGACCCTGTTTATGCTGTTGTTGGCGAGTTTTCAGACCTTGTTGCATCGCCAGAGCGGCCAGTCGAACATCAGCGTCGGCGTACCCAGCGCCGGTCGTTCGCGCCTGGAAACCGAAGGCTTGATCGGCTTCTTCATCAACACTCAGGTGCTGTGCGTCGAGATTGATGGGCAGCAGCCGTTCAGTTCCTTGCTGCAGCAGGTCAAGCAGGTTGCCTTGGGGGCACAAGCAAATCAGGACTTGCCGTTCGAGCAGTTGGTCGACGCCTTGCAGCCCGACCGCAGCCTCAATCACAGCCCGTTGTTCCAGGTGCTTTACAACCACCAGCAGCAGTTGGGCGCGAGCGTCGTGCGCACGGTGGCAGGCTTGGACGTCGAGCGTCTGCACTGGCAGCAACACACCACACAATTCGACCTGGTGCTCGACACTCAGGAGCAGGGCGAAGCACTCGACGCCAGCCTGACTTACGCCACAGACCTGTACGACGAGGAATCGATGAACCGACTCGCCGAGCAGTGGCTGAATCTGCTCCACGCGGTGGTTCGCGATCCACAGCAACGGGTCGCCGAGCTGGCCCTCATCGACCGGTCACAGCAAGAGGCCTTGGTGCAGCACTGGAATCCTGCGTTCCTGGCACAACCGGGGTCGCCGACCCTGCACCAGTTGTTCGAGGCGCAAGCCGCGCAACGACCGAACGCCATCGCCCTGGTTCACGAGGGCGAGCGACTGACCTATGCCGCGCTCAACGCCCAGGCCAACCAACTGGCGCGCAAACTCCGCGAGCAGGGCGTCGGCCCCGAAGTGCGGGTCGGCATCGCGACCGAGCGGGCGATGCCGTTGGTGATCGGGTTGTTGGCCATTCTCAAGGCCGGTGGTGCCTATGTGCCGCTCGATCCGCACTACCCGGCCGAACGCCTGGGCTACATGATCGAAGACAGCGGCATCACGCTGTTGCTTACCCAGCACCACTTGATCGACGGTCTGCCGGCCTGTGACGCTGTGCCGGTGCTGAGCCTGGAATTGCTGCAACTGGAAGCCTTCAGCGCTGACAACCTGTCGGCGCTGGCGACCCCGGACAACCTCGCCTACGTGATTTATACCTCCGGTTCCACCGGTCGGCCAAAAGGCGCATTGCTCAGCCATGGCAACGTTGGGCGACTGCTCACGGCCACCGCTGGCGAGTTCAACTTCGGCCCGGACGATGTCTGGACGCTGTTCCATTCCTACGCGTTCGACTTCTCGGTATGGGAACTGTTTGGTTCGCTGTGCACCGGGGGACGGCTGGTGATCGTGCCGTATTACATCAGCCGCGACCCGCAGGAGTTCCATCGTTTGCTGTGCGACGAAGGCGTGACGGTGTTGAACCAGACCCCGACCGCGTTCCGCCAGTTGCTGCCGATTGCCTGTGCCAGCCCAAAAAACATGACGCTGCGCCTGGTGATTTTTGGCGGTGAGGCGCTCGAAATCGCGAGCCTGCGTCCCTGGTTCGAACGCTTCGGCGACCGGCAGCCAACCCTGGTCAACATGTACGGCATCACTGAAACCACGGTGCACGTGACTTACCGTGCGATAGGCCTGGCCGACCTCGACGGCAAGGCCCAAAGCCCGATAGGCCTGCCGATTCGCGACCTGCGCTGGTACTTGCTCGACAGCCAGTTGCAGCCAGTTCCTGAGGGTGTGGCCGGCGAGTTGTACATCGCCGGTGCCGGGCTGGCGCGGGGTTATCACGGACGCTTCGGAATGACCGCCGAGCGCTTTGTGCCGAGCCCGTTCGAGGCCTCGCAGCGGCTCTATCGCAGCGGCGACCTGGCGCGTCAGCGTGCCGACGGCAGCATCGATTACCTCGGGCGGATCGACCAGCAAGTGAAGATCCGCGGTTTGCGCATCGAACTGGGTGAAATCGAAGCCGCGTTGCTGGCCCAACCGGGCGTGCGCCAAGCGGTGTTGAGCGTGCATTCGGGCGACGCCGGGCAGCAGCTTTGCGCCTATGTCGTGGCCGAACAGACACCGACAGACCCGATCGCCTGGCGCGACAACCTGCGCGCTGCGCTCAAGGTGGATCTGCCGGATTACATGGTGCCGAGCCACTGGTTGCTGCTGGATGCCTTGCCACTGACCGCTAACGGCAAGCTCGACCGCAAGGCCTTGCCGATGCCCGATGCGCAGGAATGGCAGCGTCCGTTCGAAGCGCCCGAAGGCGACCTTGAGCAGCGACTGGCGGCCATCTGGGCCGACGTGCTGGGCGTGGCGCAGATCGGTCGGCGCGACAACTTTTTTGAGTTGGGCGGGCATTCGCTGCTCGCCGCCCAGGCCAGTGCCCGTGTGGAACTGGAACTCAGCATCGAGTTGCCGCTGCGCACGCTGTTCGAATCCGCCGACCTTCAGGCTTATGCCGCCATGGCCGGGCAACATGCCCCGGCTGACCACGATGCACGTCTTGATGCGCTTGAGTCGCTGCTCGACGAGATGGAGATCAACTGATGGAACACACCACCGCCCAACGCATCGCCACCCGCTTCGCCGGCCTGCCTGCCGGCAAGCGCCGCGAGTTTGTGCAACGCATGCAAGAGCAGGGCGTGAGCTTCGGCCAGCTGCCGATTCCGCCCGCTGCCGAGCTGCAAACGACGTTCGAGCTGTCGTACGCGCAGCAGCGTCAATGGTTCCTCTGGCAGCTTGATCCGCACAGTTCGGCGTACAACATTCCGGCGGCGTTGCGTTTGCACGGGCCGCTGAATGTCGCGGCATTGCAACAGAGCTTCGACGTGCTGCTGGAGCGGCATCAGAGCCTGCGCAGCCGTTTTGTCGAGGACGACGGGAACGTGTTGCAGACACTGGCCGATGTCACCTCGCTGCCCATCGAACGGATCGATCTGCGCGGCGAACCTCAGACGCAGCGCTTCGATCAGGCGATGAACAGCGTTGAGCAGGAGATCGCCCGACCGTTTGATCTTCAGCACGGGCCATTGTTGCGGGTCACTCTGTTGCAGCTCGACGCCGAAGACCACGTGCTGTTACTGACTCTGCACCACATCGTCACCGATGGCTGGTCGATGGGCGTGTTGGTTGAGGAGTTTTCCCGACTTTACGCCGCGCATTGCCAAGGCCGGAACGCTGCGCTTGAAGCATTGCCGATTCAATATTCGGACTACGCTCTGTGGCAACGCCGCTGGATGGAAGCCGGCGAGCTGGAACGCCAACTCAACTGGTGGCGCGACCGTCTGGGCCGCGAGCAACCGTTGCTCGAATTGCCCACCGACCGTCCGCGCCCGGCGCAACCGAGCCAGCGCGGTGCGCGTCTGGATTTTGCCCTCGACGCGACCTTGGCAAGCGGCCTGATGAGCCTGGCCAAACAGCGCGGCGTCACGCCATTCATGTTGTTGCTGGCGAGTTTTCAGGTGCTGCTCTTTCGCTACAGTGGCCAGCCTGACGTGCGCGTTGGCGTGCCGATTGCCAACCGTAATCGCACGGAAACCCGTGGCTTGATCGGCTTTTTCGTCAACACCCAGGTGATGCGTGCCGAGCTCGATGGGCGATTGCCGTTCAGCCGGTTGCTCGACCAGACTCGCGCCGCATCCCTGGATGCCCAGGATTATCAGGACTTGCCTTTCGAGCGGCTGGTGCAGGCGCTGCAAAGTGGACGCAGCCTGAGCCACAGCCCGCTGTTCCAGGTGATGTTCAACCACCAGCAAGCCAAACCGGCAGCGGTCAGCGGCTTGCTCGCCGGCCTGCGCGTCGAGGCGCTGAAGGCCACGGCGCACACCACGCAGTTCGACCTGCAACTGGACACGCAGGAAGAGGGCGACAAGCTGTTCGCCAGCCTGACCTATGCCATCGATTTGTTCGACGCTGAACGCATTGAGCGCCTTGCGCGTCATTGGCGCAACTTGTTGGCCGGTGTGTTGGCGATCCCACAGTGTCCTATTGCCGAGTTGCCGTTGCTGGATGCCGACGAGCGTCTGCGCATTCTCGATGACCTCAACGATACCGCTCAACTCTACCCGGGCGAAGTCTGCGTGCAGCGCCATTTCGAGGCGCGTGTGGCTGACAACCCAGCGGCGACGGCGCTGGTGTTCCAGGGCCAGTCCATGACGTATGCCGAGCTGAACCTGCGCGCCAATCGTCTGGCCCACCACTTGCGCGCTCAGGGTGTCGGCCCGGAAGTGCTGGTGGGGATTGCTTGCGATCGTTCGTTTGAAATGGTCGTCGGCCTGCTGGCGATTCTCAAGGCCGGTGGCGCGTATGTGCCGCTGGACCCGCAATACCCGGTCGATCGCTTGAGCTACATGATCGAAGACAGCGGCATTGCGCTGTTGCTGACCCAGGAACAGGTGCTGGCGCAACTGCCGACACCGGACCACGTGCGCACTGTGTGCCTGCACGCCGAGGCCGATTGGCTTGACGACATGCCCGGCGATGATCTGTCCAACCTGGCCCTCGCAGAAAACCTTGCCTATGTGGTTTACACCTCCGGCTCCACCGGCAAACCCAAGGGCGCGGGCAACCGCCATGTGGCGCTGCACAACCGCCTGGAGTGGATGCAGCAAGCCTACAAACTGCTGCCGAGCGACCGCGTGCTGCAAAAGACGCCATTCAGTTTCGACGTGTCGGTGTGGGAGTTTTTCTGGCCATTGATGAAGGGCGCCACCCTGGTCATCGCCGCGCCGGACGAGCATCGCGATCCGCAACGTCTCGCCGCGTTGATCGTCGAGCAGGCGATCACCACGCTGCACTTTGTGCCGTCGATGCTCTCAGCGTTTATCGGTGCCGACGAGGCGCTGGCCTGTACCTCGTTGCAGCGCATCATTTGCAGCGGTGAAGCGTTGCCGATGGAACTGCAACGCCAGACCTTGCGCTGCCTGCCGCAAGCCAATCTCTACAACCTGTATGGCCCGACCGAAGCGGCCATCGACGTGACCCACTGGACCTGTGTGGAAGAGGGGCGCGACAGCGTACCGATCGGTCGTCCGATCGCCAATCTACGCACGTGCATCCTCGACAGCGAACTGCAACCGTTGCCCCTGGGTGCGGTGGGCGAGTTGTACCTGGGCGGCGTCGGTCTGGCGCGCGGTTATCACCGTCGTAGTGCGCTGACCGCCGAGCGTTTCGTGGTCGATCCGTTCGGCAGTGGCGAGCGCCTGTATCGCACTGGTGACCTGGCGCGTTATCGCGCTGACGGCGCCATCGACTACTGCGGCCGTATCGACCATCAAGTAAAAATTCGCGGTTTGCGCATCGAGCTCGGCGAGATCGAAGCGCGCCTGTACGAATATATCGATGTGCAGGAAGCCGTGGTGCTCGCGCTCGATGGCCCGAGCGGCAAGCAATTGGTTGCGTACATCGTGCCGCAAGATAAAGCTTTGGTCAGCGCCGATGCCGAGGACCAAGGCGTCTGGCGCGAAACCCTCAAAACTCATCTGCTGGCGAGCCTGCCGGATTACATGGTGCCTGCGCACACCGTACTGATCGAGCAAATGCCCCTGAGCCCCAATGGCAAACTCGACCGCAAACGCCTGCCGGCACCGACCTCGCAGGTCAGCCAACGCGCCTTCGAACCACCGCGCAACGAACACGAACAGGTGTTGGCGCAGATCTGGCAGGACGTGCTGGGCGTGGAGCAGGTGGGGCGTCAGGACAATTTCTTTGAGCTGGGCGGCGACTCGATCATTTCGATCCAGGTGGTCAGCCGTGCGCGCCGTGCCGGTCTGAGCCTGCAACCCCGTGACCTGTTCCAGCAGCAAACCTTGCAAGCCCTGGCCGCCGTGGTCAAGGAACAAGCCGCACCGCTGGCGCAACAAGGGCCAGTGGACGGCCTGCAAAAGCTCACACCGATCCAGCGCTGGTTCTTCCAGGAATCGATCCCGCAACGCGCGCACTGGAACCAGGCGGTGCTGCTGACGCCGCGTGAAACCCTCGAATTGCCGCGCCTGCAAGCCGCGCTGCAACGTTTGCTCAAGCAGCACGATGCGTTGCGTTTGCGCTTCAGCCAGGTCGACGGCCAATGGTCGGCACGCTATGTCGGAGCCGACAGCTGCGATGTCATCGACATGCTCTGGACCGCTCGCGTCGCCAGCAATGAATCGCTGGAAGCGGTGTGCGACGAAGCGCAGCGCAGCCTCAGTCTGCAAGACGGGCCGTTGCTGCGCGTGGCGCTGATTGCTCTGGCCGATGGTTCCCAGCGTTTGCTTTTGGTGATTCATCACCTGGCTGTGGACGGTGTGTCGTGGCGGGTGTTGCTGGAAGATTTGCAGGCGGCTTACCAAGCGCAAGAACTGCCACCGAAGACCAGCGCCTTTCAGACCTGGGCCGACAAACTTGACGCGTACGCACGATCCGAAGCCGCTGCCGGCGAACTGGACTGGTGGCAGGCGCATTTGAGTGTGGCGAATGATTCGCTGCCCGCCGCCAACGCTCAGGCCAGTCAGGCCGGGCATTTGCGCCAGGGCGTCAGCATCGGTCTCGACCGCGAACAGACTCGCCAGTTGCTGCAACAGGCGCCGGCGATCTACCGCACACAGGTCAACGACCTGCTGCTGACCGCGCTGGCTCGCACCCTCAGCCGCTGGACCGGCCACACCTCGGCGCTGGTTCAGCTCGAAGGTCACGGCCGCGAAGAGCTGTTCGACGACATCGACCTGACCCGCACCGTCGGTTGGTTCTCCAGCCTGTTCCCGGTGCGCCTGACGCCGACTGCCGACCTTGCCGGTTCGATCAAGGCCATCAAGCAGCAACTGCGCGAAATCCCCGGCAAAGGCATGGGCTACGGCCTGTTGCGCTACATGGGCGATGCGTCGACCCAAGCGGCGTTGGCGGCGTTGCCGCAAGCGCGGGTGACGTTCAACTACCTCGGCCAGTTCGATCAGAGCTTCGCCGAAGACGCACTGTTCAAACCGGCCACGGAGTCCAGCGGCGCTGCGCAATCGGCGCAGGCACCGTTGCCGAACTGGCTGTCGGTGGACGGTCAGGTGTATGGCGGTGAACTGAAACTCGACTGGACCTTCAGCCACGAATGTTTTGACCCGCGTGAAATCGAAGCGCTGGCTGCGGATTATCAACGCGAGTTGCTGGCGCTGATTGCCCATTGCCTGAGCGACGGCGCAGGCGGCGTGACCCCGGCGGATTTCCCACTGGCGCGCCTGACCCAGGCGCAACTCGATGGTCTGCCGGTGCCCCCGGCACAGATCGAAGACCTGTATCCGCTGTCGCCGATGCAGGCCGGTTTGCTGTTTCACAGCTTGTACGAGCCGGCGTCCGGCACGTACGTCAATCAGCTCAGCGTCGAAGCCGGTGGGCTTGATGCCGATCGGCTGGGCCGCGCGTGGCAAACGGTGCTCGACGCCCATCCGATCCTGCGCAGCAGCTTCCACTTCCCGGACGGCTTCGAGGTGCCGGTGCAGCTGGTCCATCGTCACTTGCAGTTGCCGCTGACACGCCTCGACTGGCGTGGCCGCAGCGATCAATCCGAAGCGCTGGCGCAGTTGATCGACAGCGAGCGCCTGCAACTCGATTCGACCCGCGCCCCGCTGATGCGCTTGACCCTGGTACGCCTCGACGATGAGCGTCAACAACTGATCTACACCCACCATCACCTGTTACTCGATGGCTGGAGCAACTCGCTGCTGTTGAGCGAAGTCTTGCAGCGATATGCCGGGCAGGCTGTGCAGACACCGGCCGGGCGTTTTGCCGATTACATCGGCTGGTTGCAACGTCAGGATGCTCATGCCGACGAGATGTTCTGGCGCGACCAACTGGCGGCGCTCGGCAATCCGACCCTGCTGGCGCAAAGCCTGGCCCATGGCGACTGTAAAAACCTGTCGGCACAGGAATTCGCCGACCATCTCCAGACCTTCGATGTCGTCACCAGCCAGCGCTTCCGAGAGTTTGCCCGTCAGCAAAAAGTCACGCTCAATACATTGGTGCAAGGGGCCTGGGCACTGCTGTTGCAACGCTACAGCGGTCAACGCTGCGTCGCTTTCGGCGCGACCGTGGCGGGGCGGCCGGTGGATGTGCCGGGGACTGAAAGTCAGCTCGGCCTGTTCATCAACACCTTGCCGGTGATCAGCAGCCCGGACGCGGTGGAAAACGTCGGTCAGTGGCTGACTCGTTTGCAGGCACAAAACCTTGAATTGCGTGAGCATGAATTTACCGCACTGAGCGACATTCAGCGCTGGGCCGGACGTGCCGGCGAGCCACTGTTCGACAGCCTGCTGGTGTTCGAAAACTTCCCGGTGGCCGAAGCGCTGCAACAGGGCGCGCCAGCCGGTTTGAGCTTCTCTGTTCCACAGAACCACGAGCGTACCAACTTTCCGCTGACCCTGGCCGCCACTGCCGAAGGCCAGCTCAGCCTGAACTGGAGCTACCAGTGCAGCCACTTCAGCGCCGCGGCGATTGCCCGCATGAGCGAGCATTTGGCGGCGCTGCTGGCGGCGATGGTCGCCGCGCCAGAAGCTGCGTTGAGTGAGCTGAACTTGCTGACTACGGCGGAACGCACACAGCAGTTGGTCGAGTGGAACCCGGCGTTTACTGCGGCGCAGAACCCGCTCTGCGTGCATCAATTGATAGAAACCCAGGCGGTCATCCGTCCGGACGCCACCGCCCTGATCTTCAACGATGTGGAATTGAGCTTCGACCAACTCAACCGTCGCGCCAACCAATTGGCCCACCGACTTCGTGCACTGGGTATCGGTCCGGAAGAGCGGGTTGGCCTGGCCATGCAGCGCTCGCCGGACATGATCATCGGCCTGCTGGCGATCCTCAAGGCTGGCGGTGCCTACGTGCCGCTGGACCCGGCCTACCCGATGGAGCGCCTGCGTTACCTGATGGAAGACAGCGGCATTTCGCTGATGATTTGCCAGTCGTGGCTGCGGGAAAAACTGCCGTTGCCCGATGGCTTGCCGGTACTGGAAATCGACCGCGAGCCGCTGCAATTGCTGGCCGACACCAACCCGGTCAACCGGACCTGCGGGGAAAATCTCGCGTACCTGATTTACACCTCTGGCTCCACCGGGCGCCCTAAAGGGGTAAGCGTGGCCCACGGTCCGTTGGCCATGCATTGCCTGGCGATTGGCGAGTTGTACGGCATGACCCGGGATGATCGCGAGTTGCAATTCGCCTCGATCAGTTTCGACGGCGCTCACGAACGCTGGCTGACGCCACTGGTGTTCGGTTCGGCGGTGATGCCGCGCGATGACGAGTTGTGGAGCGTGGAGCGCACCTGTGCCGAGATTGAAAAACACGGCATCACCATCGCCTGCTTCACCCCGAGCTATCTGTCGCAGATTGCCGATTTCATGGGCGAGGCGGGGCGTGACTTGCCGATTCGGTCGTACACCCCGTGCGGCGAAGGCATGGCCAAGCACGCGTTCGATGAAGTCCAGCAAGTGCTGCAACCCAAACGCCTGATCAACGGTTACGGCCCCACCGAAACGGTGATCACGCCGCTGATCTGGCTGGCATACCCGGATACCGAATTCGACTCGGCGTTCATGCCGATCGGGCGGCCGGTCGGTAACCGCAGCGCCTACATTCTGGACGGCGGTCTGCAGCCGTTGCCGGTCGGCGTCGCGGGTGAGTTGTACCTGGGCGGCGAGGGCGTTGCCCGTGGTTACCATCAACGCCCGGACCTGACCGCTGAGCGTTTTGTCCCGGACCCGTTTGTGCCAGGTGGCCGCTTGTATCGCAGTGGCGACCTTGCACGGCTGCGTGCCGACGGCGTCGTCGAGTACCTCGGTCGTATCGACCAGCAAGTGAAAATTCGCGGGTTCCGTATCGAACTCGGCGAGATCGAGGCCTGTCTGCTCGAACACCAAGGCGTGCGTGAAGCCTTGGTGATTGATCGCGAAGGACCGGTCAGCCGGCAGTTGGTCGGTTACCTGGTGCCGCGCGATCCGCTCGCCGATGAGCAGGATTTGCGTGAGGCGCTGACGGCTCATTTGCGCAGTCGGCTGCCGGCGCACATGTTGCCGGCGCATTTGATGTGCCTGGCCGCACTGCCACTGACGCCGAACGGCAAGCTCGATCGCCAAGGCCTGCCAGCGCCGGAGGCTACTCGGCAGAACCACGATCATGTGGCCGCCGCGTCGCCCGCCGAAGCGTTGCTGGTGGAGATCTGGCAGGAATTGCTGGGCCTGGATTCGCTGGGCGTCACCGAAAACTTTTTCGAGCTGGGCGGCGATTCGATCATCTCGCTGCAGGCGGTGAGCCGTGCCGGACAGCGCGGTCTGGTGTTCAGTCCGAAGCAACTGTTCGAGCAGCAAACCATTCGGGCGTTGGCCTGCGTGGCCACCAGCCGTGACGTAGCGCTGACCGAAGCGCCGAAAGTCGGCGCTTTTTCGCTGGTGCCGCACATCGATAGCGCCGCCCGTGAAGGCCTGCAGGATTTGTATCCGCTGTCGCCGATGCAGCAAGGCATGTTGTTTCACTGTCTCGATTCGCCGGAGCTGAATCCCTACGTCAACCAGTTGAGCGTAGCGGTGGACGGTTTGCAGGTACCTCGTTTTCGCGCCGCCTGGCAGTCGTTGGTTGCGCGTCACGAAGTGCTGCGCGCCGCGTTTCGCTGGCGCGATGGCCTCGCCGATCCGCTGCAAGCGGTGTTCGCCGACGTTGATCTGCCGATCGAAGAACTCGACTGGCGTGAACGCTGCGACGCCGAACAGGCGCTGGGCGAGTTGGCGGCGGCAGAACAGGCCAAAGGCTTCGACCTGAGCTGCCCGCCGTTGATGCGTTTTATCCTGGTGCGTCTGGGCGATGATCGTTACCAGATGATCTGGATTTACCATCACCTGTTGCTCGACGGCTGGAGCGCCTCGCGTTTGCTGGGCGACATGCTGCGCCTGTATCACAACAACAGCCTGCCGCCCCTGACCGGGCGTTACGCCGACTACATTGCCTGGCTGCAACGCCAGGACAGTGCACAGGCCGAAGGTTTCTGGCGTGAGCGTCTGGCGTTGCTCGAAGCACCGACCATCCTGGCCAAGGCGGGCGGTGCGACCGGCTCCGGTCATGGCGTGATGTACAGCAACCTCGACGCCGAAGCAACGCGCAAACTGCACACCTTCGCCAAGCGTCAGCGCGTGACACTCAACACGCTGGTGCAAGGCGCGTGGCTGCTATTGCTGCAGCGTCACAGCGGCCAGCGCAGCGTCGCGTTCGGTGCCACGGTGGCGGGGCGTCCGACCGGTTTGGCGGGTGCTCAGGACATGCTCGGCCTGTTCATCAACACCTTGCCGGTCATTCAGACACTCGATCCGCACCAACCCCTGGGCGAATGGTTGCGCCAGTTGCAGGATTACAACCTGATGGTCCGCGACTTCGAGCACACGCCGCTATCGGACATTCAGCGCTGGGCCGGGCAGGGTGGCCAGGGCTTGTTCGACAGCATCATCGTGTTCGAAAACCATCCGGTGGACCGAGCCTTGAAAGGCGGCGAGGAAGGGGAACTGCGCTTTGCCGAAGTGGGCAGTGGCGGTGTCACCAATTTCCCGATGGACTTGATGGTCAGCGCCAACGAAGACGGCCTGGAAGTCGAATACCTGTTCCTGCGTGAGCGCTTTAGTGACGCGGAGGTCGAGCGTATTCGTGCGCAGCTGGAAGGGTTGTTGCGTGCGCTGCCGGAGGATGCTTCTTGCCTGCTCGGCAATATTGGTTTGCCGCAGGCACGTTTCAGCCTGCCGCAGGCGTCCGACGACAACGCTGATTTGCTGCACGCGTTCAATCAACACGTCAAAGCGCAGCCGCAGAATATCGCCTTGATCTGTGAAGATCGGCACGTCAGTTATGCCGAGCTTGAGGTGCAGGCCAATGGGCTGGCGCAGCAATTGATTGATCGCGGTATCGGCCCGGAAAGCCTGGTTGCGGTGGGGTTGCCGCGTTCCGAACGCACCATCGTCGCGTTTCTCGCGGTGCTCAAGGCAGGGGCGGCTTACCTGCCTTTGGACCTGGCGTACCCGGCCGAGCGACTGACCTACATGTTGAGCGATTCGGCCGCCAGCCTGCTGCTGTGCGACAGCGACCTGGGTGATCGACTGACCCTGGCCGACAGCCCGCCGCGCCTGCTGCTGGATCAGTTGAGCGTCGCCGACAACGTTGCATCCCCGGTTTGCCATCCGTTGCCGGGGCACTTGGCGTACCTTATCTACACTTCCGGTTCCACGGGCCAGCCCAAAGGCGTGGCCGTGGCGCGAGGACCGATTGCCCGGCATTGCCGCAGCATCATCGAACTCTACGAACTGGCGCCGCGCAGCCGTGAGTTGCACTTCATGTCGTTCGCCTTCGACGGGGCGCAGGAGCGCTGGTTGAGTGTGATGTTGGCCGGTGGCAGCCTGGTGATTCGCGATGACAGTCTGTGGGGCCCTGAGCAAACTCTCGAAGTCATGCGGCATCACGGTGTCAGCGTGGCTTGCTTCCCACCGGCGTACCTGCAACAAATGGCCGAAGTGGCCGAACGTCTGGGCAACCCGCCGGCGGTCGAGGTGTATTGCTTTGGCGGCGATGCGGTGCCGGAGGCCAGCTTCGAGCGGGTCAAGCGTGCCCTGCGTCCGCAGCGTCTGGTCAACGGTTATGGCCCGACCGAAACCGTGGTCACGCCGCTGCTGTGGCGTGCCGAAGCCAGCGAAACCTGCGACGCGGCTTATGCGCCGATCGGGCGCGGTGTGGCGGGCCGTGGTTTGTATGTGCTGGATACCGATCTCAATCCGCTGCCGGTCGGCGTCAGTGGCGAGTTGTATCTGGGCGGCGAATGCCTGGCGCGTGGGTATCACCAGCGCCCCGGCATGAGCGCCGAGCGATTCATCCCCGATCCGTTCGAGGCCGGCGGCCGCATGTACCGTACCGGCGACCTTGTGCGCCAGCGAGGGTGCGGGTTGATCGACTACCTGGGGCGACTCGACCAGCAAGTGAAGATCCGCGGTTTCCGCATTGAACCGGGCGAAATCGAAGCGCGTCTGCGTGAGTACGCTGGCGTGCAGGACGCCGCCGTGGTGGTGCACGACACGCCGACCGGCAAGCAATTAGTGGGGTATGTGGTGGCGGCCGGTGCGGTCGGGCTGGATCGGCGTTTGAAGTCTGAACTGCAAGCGCAACTGCCGGATTACATGGTGCCGGCGCGGATACTGGTGTTGGAGCGATTCCCGCTATCGGCCAACGGCAAGCTCGATCATCGCGCACTGCCGACGCCTGAATGGGCGCTCGGCGGCTATCGTGCGCCGCGCAACGGCCTGGAGACGGCGCTGACCGCAATCTGGCAAGAAGTGCTCGGCGTGCCGCAAGTCGGCATCGACGACAACTTCTTCGAACTGGGGGGCGATTCGTTGCAAGTGCTGAAGGTCATCTCGCGTGTGCGCAGCCAGCCCCGCCTGGGCTTTGAATTGAAGCTGCGCGATCTGATGCAGAAGCCATCCATTGCCGAGCTCAGTGGCTATCAGGCCATCGAATCCACGTCTGCACCGGAGCCGCTGCTGGCGCTGAATGCACGGCTCGCGGATGTACCGGCGCTGTTTTGCCTGCACGCCGGGTTCGGCACGGTGTTCGACTACGAGCCGCTGGCGCGGCGACTCGAAGGTCGGCGTACGGTTTACGGCCTGCAATGCCGCATGCTGCTCGACCCGCACTGGCAGGACGAGTCGCTGCTGGCAATGGCCCAGGCCTATACGCAACGGATTCGTGCTCAGCAAGCCACGGGGCCGTATTACTTGCTGGGCTGGTCGTTGGGCGGTGCGTTGACCCAACTGGTCGCTCACGAGCTAGAAAACCAGGGTGAAACCGTGGCGTTTGCCGGGTTGGTTGACAGCTACGTGGCCGGCACCGCAGAAGCGGGGGACTGGCGCGAAGACTTGAGCGATTTTCTGACATTTGTGCTCGGTTTGCCGGCTGACGAGGCTCACGCCTTGATCGCGCTGAAAACCGTTGGCCTGAGTGAAGGCGCGGGCTCCACCGCCGTCATCGAAGCTGCATTGCACTGCTCCAATGAGCAGGCCGCATTGGGCGCGGGGGAGCTTACGCAGATCTTTGCCACCGGCTCACGCCTCAAGCAACTGGCGCTGGCGCATCGTCAACTGCCGGCCATCCACGTCTCGGCCCATCGCTGGTGGATGGTCGGGC
This sequence comes from Pseudomonas sp. TMB3-21, assembly GCF_054898145.1. Lineage (NCBI taxonomy): Bacteria > Pseudomonadati > Pseudomonadota > Gammaproteobacteria > Pseudomonadales > Pseudomonadaceae > Pseudomonas > Pseudomonas sp. TMB3-21. Next base: position 3,354,169 of record NZ_CM142718.1, read on the forward strand.
GCGAAGACGAACGCCGGGTGTTCGAGGCTCAGGTCGGCCGTCAGGGTGTTGATCGTCTGTTGGCAGGCGGGCATTACGAGCTGCTGCGCGGTGATGAGTTGCTCGATGAGCTGGAAGGCTTGCTGGAACAACGCTTGGCTATGGCTTGAAAACGCGACATGGAAGGCGAGACGAATAACCTGTGGTAGGGGGGATGTGTGGTGGGGGGATTCTGTGGCCAGGGGATTCTGTGGCGAGGGGGTTTACCCCCGTTGGACTGCGCAGCAGTCCCATTTTCAGGGCCGCTCCGCGCCCCAACGGGGATAAATCCCCTCGCCACAGGTCAATGATGCCTTGGCCACAGGTCAATGCCTTGGCCATAGGTTTTTCGCTTCAAAATTTGTATTTACGCACCTGTTTTTGGGAAGGATTTGTCCATGGCCGTATTGCCAGAACTTGAAGCATTTCTAGAACTCGCCGAGTTCGGCCGGATGACCGGTAAAAGTCGTGCGATGCATGAACAGTCGCCGCAACAGGCGCGGATCGATTTTGAAGCATCTTCCGGGTTTCTGGACGTGCCGCTGGATAACCTGGTTTGCGAGCGTTTCACCTTGACCGCACGGGACGGCCACAGTCTGCCGGCGCGGCTGTATCGCGATGGGCAAGCGATCGACGGCTTGCAGCCGGTTGTGTTGTATTTCCATGGCGGTGGCTATGTGGTTGGCAGCCTCGATTCCCATGATGCGCTGTGCCGGCGGCTCGCCTTGCAGGGCGGGTTTGCGTTACTGACCGTGGATTATCGACTGGCGCCGGAGTGGCGTTTCCCGACGCCGGTGCTGGACGCCTGCGATGCCGGCAATTGGCTGGTGCGCGAAGGCGCGGCGTGGGGGCTGGATGCAGACCGGGTGGCATTGGTCGGTGACAGTGTGGGTGCGACACTGGCCACGGTACTGTCGATCATGGCCGTGCGTGAGCCTGCGGAACTGGCGTTGAAACCCAAAGCGCAGGTGCTGCTGTACCCGGTGACGGATGCGACCACAAAGCGCGCATCCCATCGAGATTTTGCCGAAGGCTATTTGCTGGAAACGGCAACGCTGGACTGGTTTTACGCGCATTACGCACGCACCGCAGAGGACCTTGCGGATTGGCGCTGCTCGCCGTTGCTGGCGGCTGATCTTTCAGGCATGGCGCCGGCACTGGTGTACCTGGCCGGGCACGATCCGTTGCGTGACGAAGGTAAGGCGTATGCCGATCTGCTGCGCGCGGCGGGGAACGAGGTGACGCTGCTGGAGCAGGCGGGGATGACCCATGACTTCATGCGCATGGCAGGGTTGTTAGGGGAAGTTGAAGGGACTCACTCGGAAGTGGCGGGGTGGGTGCGTTCGCGGGTTTGAGTTGAATTGAAAAACTGCCATGCCTGGATCAGGGGGGCGGTTTTTGTGCCCGGGCAGATGTTTTTGGATTGGCTGCACTGGCGCCATCGCGAGCAGGCTCGCTCCCACATTGGATCTTCAGTGCTCACAAAATCGCTGTAGGAGCGAGGCTTGCCCGCGAAGGCGGACTCACATTTACAACAAATCCCAAGCCTGAAAAAATGCCCGCATCTCACGACACGGGCATTTTTCATTTCAGCTCACAACTCAGAAATCATACTTCGCGGTGATCTGCAGGTTGCGCGGCTCGCCGTAGAACGTGGTGCCGAAGTTGCCCAGGCCCGACATGTATTTCTTGTCGAAGACGTTGTAGGCATTGGCGGTGAAGCTCAAGTGTTCGTCGTATTGATAACGGGTCATCAGGTCCACGAGGGTGTAGCCACCTTGTTTGAGCAGAGTGTTGCCACCTTCACCGTTACCCAGGTTCGGGCTATAACTTTGGCCGTAAAACGCGCTTTGCCAGCTGACGCCGCCACCGATGGTGACCTGGTCCAGTGCGCCGGGTAGACGATAGGTAGTGAAGGTACGGACCACGTGTTCCGGTTTGCTTGAGGCGAGCGGGAAACCGAAGATACGTTGTTCGTCTTCGTCACGGGTACGCGCGTAGGTGTAGCCGGCAGTCACGTTCCAGCCATCCGCCAGTTCGCCTGCCAGTTCCATCTCCACCCCCTTGGTCGTGGCGCCGGAGATGGCTTTATAGACATCCTGTCCGGTGCCGACGTCGGTGGTGACGTATTGCGCAACGTTGTCCTGCTCGATCTGGAACAAGGCGAAGCTGGCGTTCAGCTTGCCTTCGAAATAAGCCGCCTTGATGCCGGTTTCGTAGCTGTCGCCTTCAACAGGCTTGAGGGTCGAACCGGTCACGTCCTTGTAGATTTGCGGCTGGTAGATCTTGGTGTAGCTGGCATACGCCGAGTACACGTCGTTCAGGTCGTAGACCACACCGGCGTACGGTGTGACGACGCCATGTTCCTTGTAACTGGCGTGGGTGTCGGTCTGGGTGGCGCCTGGATAGTAGGTGTAGTCTTCGTTGTACTTGAAGGTGCTCAGCCGGCTGCCGAGGATGAACGACAGGTCGTCGGTCGGACGCAGGCGTGTGGCCAGGTAGAGACCGTTCTGGCTTTGCGTGCGTTCGTACTTGCCGTTTTTCGGGAATTGCTGTTTTGGCAGGTGCCCGTTCCAGTCAAAGATGCTGCCTGGCACCAGTTCGAATGCGCTGGTGTCGTAGGTCGCACCGGTCTGACGTGAGTGGGCAGCCATGAAGCCAGCCACCAATTCATGCTCGCGACCACCGAGGGAAAACGGCCCGGAGAGGTTTACGTCTGCAGAGTTCTGTACGCGGTGGCCTTCCCAGCGTCCCCAGTAAAGGAAGTTGCCTTCGCCCGTGTCGGGGTCAGCGGAGCCACCGCTGGCCGAGGCCAGTTGGGTGTCGTGATCAGTGGTTTTCTGGTCGAAGCTGGCCTTGAACTTCCAGCCATTGGCCAGTGCCTGTTCCAGCGACGAGAAGTAAGTGACGCTGTCGAAATCACGGCGGCTCCAATCGGCGCCCGGGTTGAAACTGCGAGAGAAGTCGGTACGGCTGCCGTCGGTGAAGTACGGTGCGTTACCGGTCCAGGTACTGCCGCGGGGCGTTGCACTGGACTTGTCGACGCCAAAGGTCAACAAGGTATCGTCGGTCAGGTCAGCTTCCAGGATGCCGTAGAAGATGTCTTTTTTCTGGGTGTAATGGTCGATGTATGAACCTTTGTCCTGGTAGGCACCCACGAATCGACCGCGCACGTTGCCCGAATCGGTCAGCGAACCGGAGATGTCGCCTTCGGTGCGGTAATTGTCCCAGGAACCGGCGGTGGCGCTGACCGAAGCCTTGAAGTCCTTGGTCGGTTTTTTGCGGATCAGATTGACGGTGGCGGACGGGTCGCCGTTACCGGTCATCAGGCCGGTAGCGCCCTTGATGACTTCGATGTGGTCCAGGCTTGCCGCGTCGTCACTGTTGTTCGGGTTCTCGCCGTAAACGCCATCGTAGGGAATGTTGACGCCATCGTACTGGAAGTTGGTGATGGCAAAGCCACGGGCGGAAAATTCGGTACGGTCGCTGTCGTATTTCTGCATCGAGACGCCAGGCGTGTTGCGCAACGCATCGGCAACGCTGGTGACGCCACGATCGTCCATTTGCTGGCGCGTCACTACGGTCACCGATTGCGGCGTTTCGCGCAGGGTCAGCGGCAGCTTGGTCGCGGTGGTAGTGGCGCCGGTGGTGTAAGAGCCGGTGTCTTCGGTGTTCAGGCCCAAGGCCTGTCCGGAAATGGTGGTAGCGCCCAGTTGCAGACTCGCCCCTTCACCGGTTACCAGGGTGACGCTGTTGCCATTGATCTGGAACGAGATGCCGGTGCCTTTAAGCAAAGCATTCAGCGCCTCGGAAGGCTCCAGTGAACCGGACACGGCCCGTGACCTGACGCCGGCAACCTGGTCAGGGCTGTAGAGAATCTGCAGGTTGGTCTGCATGCCCAGCTCGGTCAGCGCGTTGGAAAGCGGCTGCACGGCAATATTTACTTTTACAGGTGCAGCATTGGCCATCGAGCTCCCCAGCAAGGTGGCGGTCAGCAATGCGCTGGTGAACAGGGTGCGATGCAAAGTCGGGCGCTTTACGGCCATCGCGAGAGGTGTGCGGCGTGGTAGAGGTCGCATTACTTACCTGAGCTCCTGAAAAGTTTTTGTTAATAAGAATGATTATTAGACGCGGCACGAACCAAAAACCGGAAAAAAACCCGGCAAATAAATTTTCGGAAGAAAAATGACGCGGTTGTGCGATGAGGGTGACGTCTGTGGCCAAGGTGACCTGTGGCGAGGGGGCTTGCCCCCGTTGGGCGGCGGAGCGGCCCTCTGCGCCAGTCAGTCATACCGGGCAACAGGTTTTACGACTGCTGCGCAGCCAAGCGGGGGCAAGCCCCCTCGCCACAGATTATCTCTCAGGTGCAGCAATCAGGCCGGTGCCAGCTCAGTGACGACCCGTCCGCTTTCCATCCGCACCAACTGGTCTGCGACGTCGAAGTAACGGTCATCGTGGGAGATCACGATGATGGTTTTGCCCAGGCGCTTGAGGTCGGGCAGCAACTCTGTATAGAAAATCCTGCGGAAGGTCGGGTCCTGGTCGGCCGCCCATTCGTCGAACACCAGCACCGGACGCTCTTCGAGCCAGGCATTGACCAACGCCAGGCGTTTACGCTGGCCGGTGGAGAGATCGGTAGTGGTGAAGTTGCCGTCCTTGACGCTGACCTTGTGCGCGATCTCCAGGCGTCGCAGGTATTGGTTGGCATCTTCGGGGATGTGCTGATCGCCCTGAACCACGTCGTCGAACAGATAATAGTCAGCGAAAATCGTGGTGAACAACTGGCGATAGTCATCACGGTTTTGCGCATCGATCACCTCGCCGTTGACGCGGATCTCGCCTCGTTGCGGCGTGTACAGGCCCAGCAGCAGCTTGATCAGCGTGGTCTTGCCGCAACCGTTTTCGCCGACAATGAAGGTGATATCGCCCTGCTTGATCGTCAGGTTGACCGGCCCGAGCTGGAATGGCGCGGCGCCTTCGGCAGCCGGGAAGGTGAAACGCACATCGACCAGTTTCAGCTCATGCACGGCTTGCTTTACGTTGCCCTTATCGCTGAGCAACAAGTGCGGTTCGGGGGTGGAAAACTGTTCGGACAACTCGGCAATCCGGCGAAAGGCAATCTGCGCACGGCTGACAATCGGCAATGTGCTGATCAAATGCTCCAGCGGGCCTTTCATGTACAGCAGCACCAGCACGAAGCCACTCATGACGGTTTTGTCGGCACTTGGCCAAAAGGATTGCAGCGCCAGCACCAGGCCGATGACCACGAAAAACAGCATCGAGCCGAAGGTTTTGGCGATGACGAAGGTATTGACCGAGCGGACCTGGGTCTTGCAGATGAATTCGGCTGTGGCCTGGATACCCGAAACAAACATGCGCTGGCGGCGCGGACGGTGGATGCGCAATTCCTTGGCGCCATCGGCAATTGCGTTGTAATGCTTTTGCAGCTCGTCTTCAGCGTCACGGGCGGCCATGAAACCCTGCACACCTTTGCTCTGGGCGTAAGCCTGGATTGCACTGCCGATCAGGATTGCGGCGACCATGATCAGGAACATTTGCCATGACAGGATCGCCAGGTAGCCCATGCAGCCCAGCGTCACGGTGAGGGAAATCGCCAGTGGGGCGAAGGCGAAGGCGAAGTCGCTGATGGTGTCGACGTCGTGGGTCAGTACAGGAATCAAGCGATGGCTGCGATAGCGTTCGATTTGTTCGATCGGTGCCGACAGAACCTTTTCACCGAGCTGTTTGCGCAATTTGGCGATGATGTGCTGGCCGACGTAATTGGTGCCGATGTCCGAACAGATCGAGCTCAAGAGCGCCAGCAGGCACAGGCCGGCGAACAAGGTGACCACGCCTTGGGTCAGGCCGGTGTCCGAATGCAGGGCATTGTTGATGGTCGCCAGCAGCACCGTGACGCTCAAGCCGCCGACCATGCCCAGAAAAATGGACGCGGCGACGATGAGCCGGAACGGTTTCAACAGGGCGAATAACTCGCCGATGGCGCCACGGGGAGGCTGGGTCATGGAAGACAGTTCCTTGGGTATAAAGGCAGATACCCAGTAGAACGTCTGGTCGAGGGGTTAATTTACAAGGTGGCCGATTGGCGGTGAGAGGCGGCGGGGCAATTGCTGGGATCACTGACACGAACCATTTCCCTGTTGGAGCGAGCCTGCTCGCGATGACTGACTTCCAATCGATACAAATGTCGACTGTGAGTCCGCCATCGCGAGCAGGCTCGCTCCCACAGGTTAAGAGGTGTGGTTTACAGCTCACGCACGATGCGGAACCCGATCCAGTCGCCACGCTCCTGCGGATACTGGCTGTTGCGGTTGCCGGAGCGAGAGAACACTGGCGCTTCGCCCCAGTCGTTGCCGCGTATGCGCACGGCTTCGCAGTCGGGCTCGACCCACGCGCTGCCGTCGGTTGGAGCGCCAATGTAGTTGGGGTGCTCGCAGTCTTCGACCCATTCATAGACATTGCCGTGCATGTCGTACAGGCCAAATGCGTTGGGTGGATAGCTGCCGGCCGGCGAGCTGTAGCTATAACCGTCCCCTGGACCGTAGGTATTGGCATGCTGACTGATGCTGTATTCCTTGCCCTCATCGAACGGGAACGGGAAAGGTCCTGCAGTGCCGCCTCGCGCGGCGTATTCGCGCTGGGCCTCGCTAACCATGTGGTAATTCTGCCCGGTCTTTTTCGAGAGCCAGGTGACGTAGTCTTTCACGTCATCAAAGTTCATGCACACCGCCGGTTGCCGCGGACCTTGCGGGTAACGCGGTTTGCTCGCGACGCATTCTCGACCCGGCCGCGTATCGCCGTTGGCGATGGTCACGCCGCTCTCGCGCACGTAGCTGTCCCATTCGCCGGCGGTGACCTGGAATCGGCTCATGGCGAACGGTTTGGCAAAGGTCACCTTGTGCATCGGGCTTTCGTCCGGTTCACGACCGACTTCTGCGTCCGGCGTACCCATGATGAAGGTTCCGGCCGGCAGCACGACCATTTCCGGGCAGTCTTTGCAGTCCTTGAATACCTTTCCGGGTTGCGGGGCGGCAGCGGCGTGGGCGGTGGCCGACAGCAGACTGGCGAGGAGCGTTGGGAGGGCCAGAGCCTTGAGGGGTATGCTTAAAAAATCTCGGTTCATCTGTCGTCTCGATTTAATAGAAAACGGGTCACTCGGTGATGGGCTTCTGTGGTGAGGGGGTTCACCCCCTTTGGGTGGCGCAGCCGCCCCAGCATTTCTCCAGATACATTGTGCCAGCAGGTCTTGCGACTGCTTCGCAGCCGAACGGGGGTAAACCCCTCGCCACAAAAGCCCCTTTGCCAGAGAAGTCCTCAAGCCACAAAAGCCCCTTTGCCAGAGAAGTCCTCAAGCCACAAAAGCCCCTTTGCCACAGAAGCCCTCAAGCCACAAAAGCTCCTTTGCTGCAGAAGCTCTCAAACTACAAAAACTTCCGTGCCGCAGGGTCAGGCGATCTGGCTCAGCACGGCAATGAACCGGTCGATTGTGTTTTCTGTGTTGAGCAACCCGGGCGCTATGCGGATCACCGGGCCGACGTCACGGTCCACCGAGTCGCAGACCACGCGGTTTTGCATCAACTGAGCGACGATTTTTTCGCACTCGTGGTCTTTGATCCGGAAGAAAGTGAAACCGGCGGACAGGTCCGGGCTCTTTGGCGTGACCAGTTCGACCCGAGGGTCTTCCAGCAGGCGGTTTTTCGCATAGGTATTGAGTGCGTGGATGCGCGCCTGCACCTCGGCCTTGCCCAGTTCCAGGTGCAGCTTGAACGCTTCGTCCAAGGCCCAGCGGTGCTCGAAACTGTGATAACCGCCAGGGGTCATGATGGTCGAGAACGTGGTCGCTTCGGAGAAGGTCGGAATCGTCGGCGTAACGTCCTTGAGCTCGGCGGAGCGGGCGCAGATGATGCCGGTGCCACGCGGGCCGAACATCCATTTGTGAGTGCCTGCGATGAAGAAATCGCAATGCATGTCGGGGAAGTCGAGGTCTTCGACACCGAAACCGTGCACGCCATCGACCACATAGAGGATGCGGTCCTTTTCCTCGCGATGGCGATTGTGCTCCTCAACCAGCTTGCCGATCTCTCCGATCGGCAGTTTCACGCCGCTGCCGGACTGCACCCAAGTCATGCCCAGTACACGGGTTTCGGCGCGGATACCTTGGGCAATCGAACCCACCACCTCATCGGCCGACACGTTGTGGCTGTTCTCGAACAGCTTGAGCTTGCGCACCTTGACCCCGTCCTTTTGCTGGCGATAGCCCAAGGCGTAGTTGGTTGCGTAGTGTTCGTGCTCGCTGGTGAGGATTTCCTGGTCCGGGCGCACATGAATACCACCGTAGATCAGCGACAGGCCTTCGGTGGTGCTGCCGGTCAGGGCAATTTGCTCGGGCCTGGCCTTGAGGTAACGACCGGCCCAGACGCGAACCGCTTGCTCGCGTTTTTCGCTTTCGCCCAGGTCCCAGTCCATCGCCAGGCCCGGGTTGCGATCGAGGTTGGCGCGGTGGCGTTCAATGGCCTCACGCACCGGCCGGGGGTGGGACGTGAGCAGAAAGTTGGCAAAGTGCAGGTAGTCCGGGTCCTGGTCGAACAACAGGCGCAATTGCGCCCATTTGTCTTGGGGCAGCGGCTGTGAATTGGCAGCCTGCGCCGGCAAGTTCACGGCAGAACTCAGGGGTAGGCCAGCCGCTAGAATACCGGCCTGCTTGAGGAAAGATCGACGATTGGTCATAAGTCGGTTCGCTGTGCAAACAGCAATCAGTTTTTCGCCAGCGGTCTGGACGACGCCTGCACCTGGTCCCAGACCCGCAGGAAGTTACCGCCCCAGAGCTTGGCGATATCGGCCTCGCTGTAGCCACGGCTGATCAGCTCGGCGGTCACGTTGCGTGCTTCGCTGACATCCTTCCAGCCATTCAGACCGCCGCCGTCATTGAAGTCGGAGCTGATGCCGACGTGGTCGATACCGATTTTCTTCACCGCGTAGTCGATCGCGTCACCGTAGTCCTTGAGCGTGGCTTTCGGCTCTTCGTCGACAATCGCGTAAAGCTGGCTGGCGTATTCGCCGAAGCGCTGTTCAGACCAGACGGTGATGATCGGATCACCCGGCATCAACGCCATCTCCAGACCCTGCAGCGGTTGCAGGTCGAAGCGCGCGCGCAGGGCGTTGAGTTTGTCTCGCGTGGTTTGGCTCAGCGGCTTGATGTACGTCGGGAAACCGACAATCTGCACCACGCCGCCGCTGTTTTTGATCAGTCGCATTTCCTGATCACTGAGGTTGCGCGGAATGTCCACCAGCGCACGCGGTGCTGAATGCGAGGCGACCATCGGCGTGCGGCTCAGCCGGGCAACTTGTTCCAGCGCCTTGGTCGACATCTGCGACACATCGATGATCACGCCCAGATCGTTCAAACGTCGCACCGCTTGTTTGCCAATCTCCGACAGCCCACCCAGGGCGTCGCGCGAATCATTGAAGAACGGCAGCGGTCGTGAAGAATCCGCCCAGGCATTGTTGCCCACGTAACTGAAGCCGAACATGCGCATGCCGCGAGCGGCCCATTTGTCCAGAGCATTGATATCGTCGCCCAGCGGATAGGCATTGAGCATGCTGATGAAAATCGCGAATTTGCCTTCGCCGTGCAGGCGGCGGAAATCGTCCGGGGTGTAGGCGATGGCGACCTGATTGGGGAAGTCACGAACCATGGTGCTGATGATTTTGTAGCGGGTTTCCTGCTCGAAACGGGCTTCTTCGACGAAACCGGCAGTGGGGCGGTGCGGGGCGTTGGCGCCGTTCCAGATTTCCGGCCAGCCAAAGATCGTCAGGGCCGCGCCGGACAGCCGACCGCGCCCGGTCTTGACCAGGTCGAATTGCCCGCTGCCGTCCTTGTCGGCTTCATTGCCGGCCGTGCCAAAATCCATCGGCACGGTGATGTGGCTGTCGAAAGAGAGCATGCGCTCTTGCAGCTCATCCGCCTGTTTCATCACTGCAACCGGGTAGCCGGGGTTAGCGTTGAACCAATTATCCCAGGCCGCAAAGCCTGCCCCGCCAACGATGGCCAGCGCCAAGGGCAGGGCAATGTAGAAAGCCTTTTTCGAACGAGGTTTTGTCATTGCCATCTCAGTCAGGTTCGCCGCCCCGCTGCGGGCGCAGGGGCCTTTGCTATCTGGGAGGAACGATTGGCCCGTTTGGAAATTTAGTGGGCTGATGACGCCATCGCGAGCAGGCTCGCTCCCACAGGGGATCTTCGGTGTTCACCCAATCCTTGTGGGAGCGAGCCTGCTCGCGATGCTTTTAAATTTTCACAGGCAACAAACGTTCTAGCTTGGATACAGCCTGCTCCATGGCTGACACAGGTAGGGCGATGAGGATTTCTCGACGATGGTTCATGGCAGGCCTGGCGCTGACCGGCGCCGCCGTGCCTGCTGCATTTTATGGGCATCGCGAATGGACGAATCCGGATCCGGCGATCACCCCCGGCGAAGCTTCATTCGATGTGGCGGGTATCGCCGGCCAGCAGTTGGCGAACGCATTACGCGGTGTCTGGCAGATTCGTTTCGAAGGGCGTGACGCCGGTATCGAAGGCCTGCCTCGGGACGGGCTGGAAGTGTTTCTCGATGTCGGCCATAAAGGCCGCGGCCTGGTCGGGTTTCTCGACACCGCTCAGCGCTTGCGTTCGGATGAAGAGCCACGCTATCGGGTGCTGGGCGATCTGGCGCAAGCTGATCCGTCTGAATTGAGCTGGCGGCTGGTCAATGCCAGTACCGCAAATGGCTCACCGGATTACGAATTCAGCATGACCCTGGACGAAGTCTGGGCCGGGTTCGGCAATGCCGGTAGCGGCACGCTCAGTGGTCGGGTGTTGAACCTCGATCGCCCACTGATAATGACTGCGCAGGACAACCGCTTCATTGCGGTCAAACGGGTTTTTCCCGAAGCTCGCGAGCGGACCGGTCTCAACGCGCCGCTGCTGGCCTGGCTGGTGTCCGCCGAACATCGGCTGTTTCACCAGCTCTGGCATGCCTCGCGCGACAAATGGCACAGCCTCTCCGAAGACAAGCGCAACGCCTTGCGAGGCATTGGCTGGCAGCCAGGCCCAAGAGACAAGGAACGTGATGCCAGGGGGGCGCGCAAGGATCGCAATGGCTCGGGCGTAGACTTTTTCTTCATGCACCGGCACATGCTGGGCACGGCGCGTTCGATGCAGGATTTACCGTCATGGCAGCACTTTCCGTTACCACAGCCGGAACTGGCCCGGGATCGCATCGGTTTCGCCAACTACTGCGATAACCACGACGGCACCGCGCTGCCTCCGACCTGGCTGGCCGACGACGATGCCGAGTACTCGCAATGGGTTAGCGACATCAAGACTGCCGAGACTTACCACAGCAATTTTCAGGTGTGGGAATCGCGCTACCGTGACCCGCGTTACCTGGCAAAGCTGACCTTGGGGCAGTTCGGTTCGGAGGTCGAGCTGGGGTTGCATGACTGGCTGCACATGCGCTGGGCGTCGGTGCCACGGGACCCGTCCAACGGCCAGCCAGTGCCGTTTGCCCGCGACACCGCAGACTTTTCCGCGCGCTGGTTCGCGGCGGAAAACGACTTCCTTGGCGACCCGTTTTCATCCCATGTAAACCCGGTGTTCTGGCATTTTCACGGCTGGATCGACGACCGTCTCGAGGACTGGTTCCGCGCCCATGAGCGTTTTCATCCGGGCGAGGTCAGTCGGCTCGAAGTCAATGGCGTGGCCTGGTTTGCGCCGGGACGCTGGGTCGAGATCGCAGACCCTTGGCTGGGGCCAGCCACGCACGGTTGCAGCACCACGCCGGGGCTGCAGGCCGGCAAGTCGGTTGAGATGGACCCGGAAACCATGAAACTGGCGTTGCGGATTATCTTTGGTGAAGACGAGAAGAAACTGGCCGATTTGTTCAGGAAAGTGCCGCAACGACCTTGGTATGCGCGTCATTTGAAGAGCAAGCCGATTACCAGTTAAACCGGTCAACCGAGTTAGCGTTCTTCGCGAGCAACCCGCTCCCACAGTCGACCGGGTTGTCTGGATAAACGCGGTCAACTGTAGGAGCGAGCCTGCTCGCGATAGCGAATTAGCAGGCGCTGATAATCACAACACCTGCCACCCGCCGCCCAACGCCTTGTACAGCGCAATGCTCGCCTGCAGCCTGGACAACCGCAGCCGCACATTCAAATCCTGCGCGGCATACAGCGTGCGCTGGGTTTCCAGTACGGTCAGCAAATCTTCGGCACCCGCCTGGTAACGGCTTTGCGCAAGTGTGAATGCGGTTTGCGCCTGGGAGAGCTCTTCGCTTTGCCATTGGCGCTGTGCATCCAGCCCGCGGATGCTGTTGAGGGCTTTTTCCACGTCGGCAAAGCCGTTGATAATCGCCCCGCGATACGTCTCCAGCAGTTCTTCCTGGCGGGCCTTAGCCTTATCGCGCTCGGCGCTCAAGCGACCATTGTTGAAAATCGGCGCAAGCAAACCGGCAGTGAGGTTATAGAAAGGGCTGCGCAAAATGTCCGCCGCCCGATCTGCCCCCGAGCCGAGTTCTGCGCTCAAGGTCACCTTCGGCAGCATCGCAGCACGGGCGACGGCAACGTCGGCTTGTGCGGCGGACAGTTGCGCCTCCGCCCGGGCGATGTCCGGACGCCGAGTGAGCAGTTCGCTGGGCACGCCAGTTGCGATGGTCGGCCATGACAGTTGATCAAAACGCTCTTGACCCACCGCCAGTTGCTGAACTGGCCGGCCGAGGAGGGCAGCCAGACTGATCAAGGCGTCCTGCGCCTGCTGCTGCACCGTCGGCAATTGCCGTTGTTGCGCCGCCACCAGGCTCTTTTGCTGCGCCAACTCCAGCGCCGTTGCAGAGCCTGAGTCAAAGCGCGTCTGCACCAGTTTCAATACGTTCTGTGCATTAGCCAGGTTTAGCTCGGCGATGCGACTTTGTTCACGCAGCGACAACGTCTGCGCATAGGTATCAGCTACTCCGCTGAGCAGCGTCAATTCCACTGTCGCCTGATCGAATTCGCTGGCCTGCAAAGCGAATCGCGCACTGTCACGGGACGCCCGTTGACCGCCCCAAAAGTCAATCTCGTAACTGGCGCTGAGGCTGGCGTTGAAGTAATCAACGGCCTTGTTGTCACTGTCGGCATCGAGCTGGCTGTAACCGTTGCCACGCAGCAGTTTTTGCCGGTTGGCATTGAGGGCGGCATTGACTTCGGGCAACCGCGAGCCGCCGGCGATTACGGTGTCGGCCCGCCCTTGACGCACCCGCGCCACTGCAGCGGCGAGGTCATGACTGCCAACCTGCGCTTGCTCGATAAGGCTTTCAAGTTCGCTGCTGCCGAATTGCCGCCACCACTGCAGGTTACTGCGAGTGGCGCTCTGCGTACGCGGCGACTGCCAGGCGGCGGGCGGGACGATGCCGCTGTCCGGGCGCTGGGCGGGCGTGCTGCACCCGCCGACCAGCAGGCAAAGACTCAACAGACTCAGGCGCGGTTTCATCAATCGATCATTCACTGGTAAGGGCCGTGACCGGGTCGAGCCGGGCAGCTTTGCGAGCCGGCATGAAGCCGAAGACAACACCGGTGATCAAGGCACAGCCGAACGCCCCGACTACCGCTATCAAAGAAAACGCGACCGCCACTTCACTCAGAATCAGCACGCCGCCGACGATCAGTGCCAAGGCAATGCCGGCGAGCCCGCCGACCACGGATAGCATCAGCGCCTCGGTGAGGAACTGGCGCAGGATGTCACGCTGACGGGCGCCGGTGGCCATGCGGATACCGATCTCGCGAGTGCGTTCGCGCACGGTCATGAGCATGATGTTCATCACGCCGATGCCGCCTACCAACAGCGAGATCGCGGCGATCGAACCGAGCATCAGCGACAGCGTATTTTGCGTGCGCGCTTCGGCCTGGATCATCGCAGCGTTGTTGGTCAGTTCGAAATCCTTCTTGCCGTTGTGCAGCCGCAGCATCAGCTGCTCGATGGCGGCTTCCGTCTCTTTGACCTTGCGTGCATCAGCGGCCGCGATGGCCACGTATTCCGGGTCGTGGGTGCCGAACAAGCGAACGCTGGCGGCGGAATACGGAATGGCGATGCGGTCATCGCTGTCACTGTCGCCGGAGCTGGCGCCTTTTTCCGCCAGCACTCCGACCACCTGGAACGGCACGTTTTCGATCAGGATGTACTGGCCGATCGGGTTGGCCACGTCCTTGAGCAGTTTGGTCCGCACTTTGTGACCGATTACCGCAACAGCGGCGGCGTTGCGTTCATCGTCCTGGGTGAAATAACTGCCTTCGACCACCGGCCAATTGAAGATCGCCGGGAAGTTTGTGTCATTACCGCCAACGTAGCTGAGATGGTCGAGATTGCCGAAACGCACCCCGGCTTCCTGGCCGTTGACCGGCATGATGCGCGTCACCTGCGGCAGGCTGCCCACCGCCGCGACGTCATCGAGGGTGATGATTCCCAGTGGCGTTCGCGGGTTCGGGGCCGAGCCGCTGAGGTAAATGATGTTGGAACCGAAGGCGCCCATTTGCGCCATGACCTGACGCTTGCTGCCTTCACCCACGGCCAGCATCACCACCACCGACGCGACGCCGATGATGATGCCGAGCAACGTCAGCGCCGTGCGAAACCTGTTGATCCACATCACCCGCCAGGCGGCGTGCACGGCGTCCACCAATTCGCCTTTCCACGCGCCCGTGGCTTCGGCGCCTTCGGTCAGGCGCTTGCGCAGGTCGACCGCTTGCAGCGCGCCGGGGTTGGCACTGGTTTGTACGTCCGGATTGTGGTGCGCGCTGTCGCTGATGATCAGCCCGTCACGGATTTCGATGATGCGTTTGGCCCGCGCCGCCACTTCACGGTCGTGGGTGATGAGGATCACCACGTGGCCCTGGCTCGCCAGCTCGTCCAGCAGTGTCATGACCTCGGCGCCGCTGTGGCTGTCGAGGGCGCCAGTGGGTTCGTCGGCAAGGATGATGTGCCCGCCGTTCATCAAGGCGCGGGCGATGGAGACGCGTTGCTGTTGCCCGCCAGAGAGTTGATGCGGACGGTTGCCGGTGCGCGAGCCCAGGCCGAGGCGGTCGAGCAGGGCGGCGGCGCGGGCGTGGCGCTCGGCGGCGGGCAGACCCGCGTAGATCGCCGGCATCTCGACATTTTCCTGGGCCGAGCCGGACGGGATCAGGTGGTAGCCCTGGAACACAAAACCAAAGGCTTCGCGGCGCAGCCATGCCAGTTCATCGCTGTCGAGTGCGGCAACGTTTTCCCCGGCAAAACGGTATTCACCCGAGGTCGGGCGATCGAGGCAGCCGAGGATGTTGATCAGCGTCGACTTGCCGGAACCGGAGGCGCCGACAATCGCGACGAACTCACCGGCATGAATCGCCAGGTCGATGCCGCGTAATACGTGAACGTGCGGGACGTCGCCGCCGCCGTAGGATTTGCGAATGTCCTGCAGGTCGATCAGAGGCGTCTGCATTCAGCCACCACTCCCGTCGGCCGGACCGATCAACAGGTGATCGCCTTCCTGCAAGCCGTCGAGGATCTGCACCCGCAGTCGATCGCTGATGCCGGTGCGCACATCGCGTTGCTCGACGCGGCCGTTTTCGGCGATGACCCGGGCGGTCTGGATATGTGGTTGCGCACCGTTTTGAAGAGCGGCGACGGGGGCGGTGAGTACGTCTTTCGCCTGGTTGGAAACGAAGAACACCTGAGTGGTCATTTCCGCCATCAAAGCGTTGTCGGCGTTGTCGACATCGAGCAACACGGTATACAGAACCACACGCGCACTTCCGCTTTTGCTTGAGCTCGCCGGGCTTCCGCCGCCCTGGCTGGTCTGGTCCAACGGTTCCGGCGGCACGGGCAGAATCTGCCGCACGCTGCTGCTCCAGCGCCGTTTGCCGCCGCTGAGCGTGGTGAACCACGCCGTCATGCCCGGCTTGACGTGACCAATATCGGCTTCCGAGACCTCGGCCCAGACGGTCATCGGCGACAATTTGGCAATGCGCAGAATCAGCGGTGTTTGCTGTTGCGCGTTCAAGGTCTGGCCTTCTCGCGCATCAAGTGCAACCACGGTGCCGGACATCGGTGCATAAATGCGCGTATAGCCGAGTTCGGCCTGATCACTGCGCAGGCTGGCTTGCGCCTGGCGGATCTGCGCCTGGAACATGTCGATACGTGCCTGGGTGGCGCGCAGCTCCGCCTGGGCGGTTTGCACGTCCTCTTCGCGCGTCGCACCGCCAGCCTTGAGGTGCTGCTGACGCTGGAACTTCTGCCGCGCCAGTTCGTGTTGTGCCCGTTGTTCCTCGAGTTGCGCTTTGAGGTTCTCGATCGAGAACCGTCCGGCGTCGAGTTTGGCCTGTTGCGTGGACGGATCGATCTCTACCAGCAATTGGCCTTCCGTGATGACGTCGCCCACTTCCACATGGATCTTCTGAATCTGCCCGGATGCCTGTGCGCCTACGTCCACGTAGCGTCGAGGTTGCAGGGTACCGAGGGCCGTGACGCTGCTTTCGATGTCGCCGCGGCTGACGGCAACCGTGGCGAATTTGTCTCGGCCGGGCGGGATGACTTGCCAGGCTGCAATGGCGATGACGGGGATCAGACAAAGTGCTGCAAGCAGGGCGCGTCGGGTCTGTCGGGGACGTTTCATGCAGGTTTCCGGCCAATTAAAATCGGCCCGTCGTTCAATGTGCTGAATGCTGCCGCGAAGGCAGGGACGGGAAGCTGTCCTTTAAACGAGGAAAGCACCGGGGAATTTAACCTTCGACACATGGTGAAACACCGTAGTCAATGCCGAACGCCTGCAAACCTCCGTTTCGGTCAGTGTCACCCTGGAGTTCAACAGATCGAAGCCTGCACCCGCGCTGTATTTACAGCGCGGAACACGCGGTGCTTTAAATCTATATGAGAATTACTATAAATTACGTGCTTGTGCTGCCATCATCGTGCCGCCATTCATTCCAGGGTGCAGATCCGGCCCAAAGGACCCCGCAGTCATGTTGGAAAACTACTACCGCGAGCTGGTGTGTTTCCTCAACGCCAAGCTAGGCAACCGGCAGGTCGCTGAAGATGTGGTGCATGACGCTTATCTGCGAATTCTGGAGCGCTCCAGTGAAACGCCGATCGAGCAGCCGCGGGCTTTCCTTTATCGCACCGCGCTCAATCTGGTGATCGACGACCATCGGCGCAATGCCTTGCGGCAAGTTGAATCGCTGGAAGTGCTCGACAGCGAAGAGCGCTATTTCACCCCCTCGCCGCATCACAGTCTTGATCACGGCCAGCGCCTTGAGATGCTTCAGCGTGCCCTGAGCGAACTGCCTCGTCTGTGCCGGGAAAGTTTTTTGCTGCGCAAGATCGATGGCCTGTCGCATTTGGAAATTGCCGAACATCTCGGCATTTCCCGCACGCTGGTGGAAAAGCACATCGTTAATGCCATGAAACATTGTCGTGTGCGCATGCGGCAGTGGGACGCGCATTGATCAGGTCTGCTTCCGGAAAGTAGTGTTAAATTTTATTTCATTGTCCTCGTTCCTATTCAACAGACGACCTGCAAGGCGGCGCAGCGCTGCTCAGGTCACTTAGGCATACGCCCCACTGTTGAGGGGTTCATCCAGAGGACACTGGAAATGACACAGGCAATTGCATCGCCCATCGTTCACGACCTGATCGGCGTCGGTTTCGGCCCTTCTAACCTGGCGCTGGCCATCGCTCTGCAAGAACGCGGGCCGAGTCAGGGCGAACTGGATGTGCTGTTTCTCGACAAGCAGGCGGACTATCGCTGGCATGGCAACACGCTGGTCACTCAGAGCGAATTGCAGATTTCCTTTCTCAAAGACCTGGTGACCCTGCGCAATCCGACCAGCCCTTACTCGTTCGTCAACTACCTCAAGCATCACGGTCGTCTGGTCGACTTCATCAACCTGGGCACCTTCTATCCGTGTCGCATGGAGTACAACGACTACCTGCGCTGGGTCGCCGGGCAATTTGCCGGGCAGAGTCGCTATGGCGAAGAAGTGCTGACTATCGAGCCAGTGCTGCACAACCAGCAGGTCGAAGCGTTGCGCGTGATTTCCCGTGATACACAAGGCCAGCAACATGTGCGCACCACCCGTTCAGTGGTGGTCAGCGCCGGTGGCACGCCACGCATTCCCGAAGCGTTCAAGGCGCTGAAAGATGACGGTCGGGTGTTCCACCATTCGCAGTACCTGGCGCAAATGGCCAAACAGCCCTGCGTCAACAATCAGCCGATGAGCGTTGCGATCATCGGCGGCGGGCAGAGCGCTGCGGAAGCTTTCATTGATTTGAATGACAGCTTCCCGTCGGTGCAGGTCGACATGATCCTGCGCGGTTCGGCACTGAAGCCTGCGGATGACAGCCCGTTCGTTAACGAAGTGTTCTCGCCGGAATTCACCGATCTGGTGTTCCAGCAGCACAGCAGCGAGCGCGAGCGACTGGTCAACGAGTACCACAACACCAACTATTCAGTGGTGGACATTGACCTGATCGAACGCATCTACGGGATCTTCTATCGGCAGAAAGTTTCGGGCATTGCTCGTCATGCCTTCCGCACCCTGACCACCATCGAAAAAGCCACGGCCACCGCGCGCGGCATCGAACTGGCGGTGCGCAACAACGCCACCGCTGAGGTGACGGTTCGCCATTACGACGCTGTCGTCCTGGCCACCGGTTACGAACGGCAAATGCACCGTCAGCTATTGGCGCCGCTGGAAGAATATCTGGGCGCCTTCGACGTCGACCGCCATTACAAACTGATCACTGACGAGCGCTGCAGGGCAGGCATTTACATGCAGGGTTTCTGTCAGGCGAGCCACGGTTTGAGCGACACCTTGCTGTCGATCCTGCCGATTCGCGCTGATGAAATTGCCGGCTCGCTGTATGAGCATGGCAAGTCCCGCCCGCACAGTCGCTCGGTAACGGACGTGTTGCTCGCAGCGGCCAGCTAAGTCCGTAAAGCATCGTTCCCACGCGCGTGGGAACGATCATCTGCCAGCAAATTCTCTTAATGCCTTCCTACGAGCTGTAGTAGAACAAGTGTCGTGAAATTTAGGAATAGTCCTACATAAAGCCCGCAAACACTTCCGTAGCCTTGGCGCCCTCACGATCCGATGACTTCCGGGGGCCGCTTGCAGACTAAAACGTTCCGTATCCTGATCGCCGATGAGCAGCACTTTCATCGAATGCGCATCGAGCGATTGTTCAATCAGTTGGGTTACTACCGCATTGCTCCAGTGCGCGGGCTCGACGAACTTCTCACCCTGGTGGGGTACGCCAGCGAGCCTTTTGACCTGGTGCTGGTCAATGGCTCCATGACCCCCGCGTCCATGGACCTGCCCGGTTTTTTCCTGCATAACGCTCAGGTTCGTCATGCCTTTATCTATGACGGCGAGCGCGAGCATTTGTCGTCGATCCCTGCAGGCGCGCAGCACAAAGTCGAGACAACCCGCTTGGCGTTACCGGATCTGCGCACCATCGAAACACTCATGTCCGCGCTCGATCCATCCCTACCGTTTATCGGCACTGTCATTTCTGTCAGGTAGTCGCTTTTAGATTTCCATGCAAGAGTCACCGCACAGCGCTGCGTTCTGCTTGGCCTGACAGGAGTTTTCATGAAAGCGCTGGTCGCAGACGATCATCCAGTGGTGCGTGCCGCCGTCGCTATGCTGCTGAAAAAGGCAGGTTTTCTTCACATCCACGAAGCGAGTACCGGTAGCGAAGTGCTGCCGAAAATTCGCGAACACATGCCTGATCTGGTGGTGCTCGATCTGGTCATGCCCGGTCTTGATGGCCTGGACGTGCTGGCCCGGATAAAAGCGGGGGGGGTGAAGTGCAGAGTGCTGGTATTCACCGCCCAGGAACCACTGTATTACCAGGACCGCTGCATGCGCGCCGGGGCGGAAGCGTACGTATCCAAAACCAATAATTTAGATCATTTGCAAAAGGCAGTGGGGGCGGTCATGGCCGGTTACACCTACTTCGTCAAGTTGCCCTCGAGTTCGGTAGCGCTGAACACGCTGCAGAGAACCGAAGCACAACTGATCGAAAGGCTCTCGGACCGTGAGCTGACGATTTTTCAATACCTCTCACAAGGCATGAGCAATAAGGACATCGGCAAACGCCTGAGCCTCAGCCACAAGACTATCAGCACCTACAAAGTCCGCTTGACCGAAAAACTGTGCGTGAAAACCGCCGTACACCTGAGGGATTTCGCCAAGCGCAATCACGTAATCTGAATGATGACTTCAGTTAAGTATCTTTTGGCACTTGTGCTCCCCGCCCTGCTGTGGGCACCGAGCGTCTGCGCCGAAATACGCACCCTGACGCTGCTGGGTCGTTCCAACGTCGACGGGCATGACGTCAGGTTTACGGAAGCGGACACTCGCTGGCTGCGGGAAAAGGGCCGATTGGTGCTGGCAATCTCGGCGCCGGACTACCCACCTTTCGATATCACCACAACGGGCACAGACTATGAAGGCCTGACGGCGGATTATGCCGATTTGCTCAGGCAGATATTGCAGGTCGAGGTCATCGTTCATCGCTATGCCAGCCGTGATGACGCGGTGCGAGCGATCAAGCTGGGCACCGCGGACCTGCTCGGTACGGCCAATCGGTACGAGGTCGAGGACCCTCAGTTGTGCATGTCCACGGTCTACGCCGAAGATCAACCCGTGCTGGTGACGCGGACCGATATGCCGCAGGCCCTGCAACCTGACCTCGCGGAGCAACGGTTGGCCATGCTGTATCACTACTTGCCGGCAAAGCAGGTTCAGGCTTTTTATCCCGAGGCGATCGTCAAGCTCTTTCCCTCGACGCTGGAAGCGGTGGGGGCGGTGGCTTTCGCTCAAACAGAAGTGTATCTGGGCGATGCAATCAGCACCCATTATCTGATCAGCAAGAACTACCTGAATAACGTACAACTAGCCGATTTTTCACACATTGAACCGGGCGGCTTCGCCTTTGCGATGAGGGACGGCAACCGCCAGCTGCAGCGAATCGTCAACAAGGCACTGGCATCGGTGCCGACCAACGAGCGCTTGAATATCCTGCGTCGCTGGGGGGCAAGCGGGGCTTCCATTGCGGCAACGAAGACGATGAAGTTCAGCATCGCCGAGCAAAAATGGCTGGACCGGCACGCACGCTTGCGCGTGGCCATCAACCCTAACCTCATGCCGATCTCATTCTTCGACAGCGAAGGCAAGCTGCTCGGTATCGCCGCCGATGTTCTGGCGAAGATCAGCCTGCGCACCGGGCTGCACTTTGATATACGGCCAACAAAATCAGTGGCCGAAATGCTCGACTGG
Organism: Pseudomonas sp. TMB3-21; assembly: GCF_054898145.1. Lineage (NCBI taxonomy): Bacteria > Pseudomonadati > Pseudomonadota > Gammaproteobacteria > Pseudomonadales > Pseudomonadaceae > Pseudomonas > Pseudomonas sp. TMB3-21. The sequence continues at coordinate 3,375,532 of NZ_CM142718.1, forward strand.
ATCAGCACCGGCCAAGTCGATCTGGTAGCGGGCATCAGCCCCAGCATTGAGCGTGAAACCCAGTTGCGTTTCACCCGGCCATTTCTTACCAGCCCCAGCGTGCTGGTCACGCGCATCGGCCCTCATAATCCGGCGACGCTCGACGACATGGCTGGCAAAACGCTCGCCATCACCCAGGGCAACAGTGTCGGCGAATTCATTCGTCAGCACTTCCCGGCGATCAGACTGGTCGACGCGCCACTGACCGGGGACGTCATGGCAATGGTTGCCTCGGGCGAGGCGGATGGCGGCATCAACTCATTGATCGGCGCACGCTATATGATTTCCCGGCTATACCGGGACAAGCTGCAGGTCACCAGCACTGTCGGGACCGATCCGGCCCGCGCCACGCTGGCCACCAGTCGCGAAGCTGTCGAGCTGCACGCGATTCTAGACAAGGCGCTGCTGAGCATCGCCCCGGAAGAAATCGATGCGCTCACGCTGTTTTGGCGCAACGATCAGATGGTGGAGCAGAGTTTCTGGCTGCGGCATCGCGAGGATATTTTCCAGGCGTTCGCCGCTGCCGGCACATTGCTGTTGCTGGCGTTGGTGTGGATCGCATGGCAGCGCCGGCAGATTCGTCTGCGCCAGCAGTTGCTCAGCCAGCTGCAGGACGCCAAGGACGCGGCCGACGACGCCAACCGGGCTAAAACCACGTTTCTGGCTACCATGAGCCATGAAATCCGGACGCCAATGAATGCCTTGCTGGGGATGCTCGAATTGGCCTTGAAACGCGCCGACGAGGGGCTTGTTGACCGTCCGGCGATCGAGGTGGCCGCCAATGCCGGCCAACAACTTCTGGGGTTGATCGGGGATATTCTGGATATCGCGCGGATCGAATCCGGGCACCTGTCGCTGGCTCCGGAGCGAGCCAATCTGCGCTCACTGACCGAATCGGTATGCCGGGTGTTCGAAGGTCTGGCGCGTCAGAAGGACCTCGACTGGCGTGTCGAGCTGGACGAGCGCAGCGACCAGGCAGTGCTGGTCGATCCCACGCGATTCAAGCAGGTGCTTTCCAATCTGCTGAGCAACGCCATCAAATTCACTCGTTCAGGTGAAGTGAGCTTGACGCTGCATACCGAATCCACTGTGCCGGGGCATCTGCAGATTCGAGTGTGGATCGAAGATACCGGTATCGGCATCAGCACATTTGATCAGCAGCGTTTGTTCAGCTCGTTCGTGCAGGCCGGGAATAATCCTGACTCAGCCCGACACGGCTCCGGTCTGGGGCTGGTGATCAGCCGCACGCTGTGCGAAATGATGGGCGGCACGTTGCAGCTCGACAGCGTTCTGGGGCAAGGCACGCGCATCGAACTCAGCCTGGATCTGCCCACCCTGCAAGCACTGCCGCCGAGCGAGCGGGTCGCATCGCCCGAAGTGCCATCGCGACAGTTGACGATCCTGGTGGTCGATGATTACCCGGCCAATCGACTGTTGCTCTCGCGGCAATTGAGCTATCTGGGGCACAGCGTGATGGACGCCGACGATGGCCTGCAAGGGTTGGAAAAGTGGCGCGAATATGAATTCGACGTGGTCATTACTGACTGCAACATGCCCGTGCTCAGCGGTTATGAGTTGGCGGGCACAATTCGAGATGAAGAACGCGCGCAGGGCCTGCCGCCCACACCGATTCTGGGCTTCACTGCCAATGCCCGGCCCGAGGAAAAGACCCGCTGCCTGGAGGCTGGCATGGACGATTGCCTGTTCAAGCCGATTCGCCTGGCGGACCTCAGTGCCTGGTTGGCCGATCACTTCGCAAGTGAAGCAAGCGTGGACGCGTTGGCTTTTGCCGAAATCGATCTGAGCGCGCTGGAGCGCTACGTCGGTGAGGATCGTGAGCTGATCAATCAGTTGTTGAGCGACCTGGCCGTGACTAACCGCAGTGACCGACAAGCACTGCTCATGGCGCATGCCAGCGGCAATCAACCGCAGTTGCGCGCCTTGGCTCACCGCATCAAGGGTGGTGCGTTGATGGTCCGGGCGGCGGGCCTGATCCACTGTTGCGAAGCACTGGAACAGGCCTGCGGCGAGCGTGAGACCGCGTCGATTGATGCCGCCGTCGATCAGTTGCAGCAGGCCATGACTCGTCTGGATCAGCGCCTCGCAAGTATCTGAGCCACTTGGCGCGCTTACCAGCGCCCATGCCCACGCGGCGGACCGTAATAACCACGGGGCGGCCCGTAATAACCACGGGGCGGCCCGTAATACCCACGTGGTGGTCCGTAATAAACCGGCGGCGGCCCGTAGTAGACCGGTTGCTGCACATAAACCGGTGCAGGCTGGTAATAAACCGGCGGCGGCTGTTGCAGATAGACCGGCTGCGGCTGAGCATAAACCGGCTGCTGCACGTAAACCGGTTGTTGCACATACACCGGCCGGTTGCTGTTAATGATGGCCGAACCGACAATCGCCGAGCCGACGATCGCACCGAACACGGCCGGCCCTTGCCAGCCGTGACCGCCGCCAGCCTCTGCCTGCCCGGCGACAGCCAGTGCACCAATCAGCAAGGCCACTGTGGGAATGTTACGGATCATGATAATTCCTCGATTCTTCGCCCCGGCGCTTGCGTCTGCGATAGACCCAGGGATCGTCGCGGGGATACCTCTAAGACAGCGTTTTTAAAAAATTCAGCACGGCCGCCGGGTAAATTTTGTGTAAGGTCTGTACCGGTCTCTTTACCGTCGAGCGGAGCCCGCAGGCGTACGCCGATATGATCGATCTGAACGCGGTGGACTGGCTAATCCCGTCCATCGGATCGTGCTATTTGAAGGAGCTTCACATGCAGATGAACCCCAACAAAGACACCCAGCTGTGCATGTCCCTATCGGGGCGTCCCGGGAATTTTGGTCTGCGCTTTCATAATCATCTTTATGAACAGTTGGGTCTGAATTTTTACTACAAGGCATTTAGCAGTCAGGACCTGTCGGGTGCCGTCGGTGGCATTCGCGCACTGGGTATTCGCGGCTGCGGCGTGTCGATGCCATTCAAGGAAGCCAGCATTGCTCTGGTCGATGAACTGGACGCGTCGGCGGCGGCTATTCAATCAATCAACACCATCGTCAACACTGATGGTCACCTCAAGGCCTATAACACCGATTACATCGCCATTGCACAATTGCTGGACACGCATAAGGTGCCGAAGGCATCGACGTTTGCCCTGCGCGGCAGTGGCGGTATGGCCAAGGCTGTGGCCAGCGCCTTGCGTGATGGCGGTTACAGCAATGGATTGATTGTGGCCCGAAACGAGCAGGCCGGTCGTGCGCTGGCGCAATCGCTTGGCTATGAATGGCAAGCGGAATTGGGCGCGCGCCGTCCGCAGATGTTGATCAACGTCACGCCGATCGGCATGAGCGGCGGACCTGAGGCAGATCAATTGGCCTTCGATGCCGAGACCATTGCCGCCGCAGAAACGGTATTCGATGTAGTGGCCATTCCCTCGGAAACACCGCTGATCGTGCAGGGGCGTGCCGCAGACAAGCGGGTTATTACGGGGTTGGAAGTCATTGCGATCCAGGCGCTGGAGCAGTTCGTCCTGTATACCGGCGTGCGCCCGACGGATGAGCAGTTTCAGAAAGCGGTGGCATTCGCTCGGGCGTGAACCTTGAGCGGGTGGTGGCGGGGATGACCTCTTAGCGAGCAGGCTCGCTCTCAGGCTGGAGAAAATCCGCCGCAGTTCTCGCGCCCAACGACAATCCCATGTGGGAGCGAGCCTGCTCGCGATGCGCCGGTGCATCCAGCACTGCAGGTGCTGATTCACCGCTATCGCGAGCAAGCTATGCTGCTGCACCGTAAGCGAAAACTTGCGTTCCAAACAATCCTGATCGAGGCTTTCCCCATGCATCCGCCCATTCTCAATCTGGATCAAGTCGAACTGGAGCCACTTCCTGAAGCTTTGGCCCCCGACGGTGAAACCGCCGCTCGCTATCAACAGCGACTGGCACGCGTAGGCCAGCAGCTCGGAGCGCAGAAGCTGGGTTATCGGCTGTACGTGCTGGAACCGGGCATGCGCGGCAGTCCGTTCCACAGCCATCGGGTCAACGAGGAAATGTTTTACGTGGTGGCCGGGGAAGGGCACATTCGCCTCGGCGCCGAGCGATTTGCGATCCGCGCAGGTGACGTGATCGCTTGCCCGCCCGGCGGTCAGGAGGCGGCGCATCAGATCATCAACACCAGCGCCGGCGAATTGCGTTATCTGGCAGTCAGCACGCAGCAGTCGCCGGAAATTTGTGAGTACCCCGACTCCGGCAAGTACGCGGTGATGGACGATTTCAAGATCGACGCCGACGGCAACGCCACAGGCTTCCTCGCCATCGCCCGCCCAGCCGACGGCGTGGACTATTGGGACGGCGAGTAGCGGCACGGCAGCCACATCGATTCCTGTAATTGGATGGACTCGCCCAAGCCGAGGCGTCAATGCGCCACGGTGGCAGTCTAAACAGCCATCGACAGCGAGGGCGAGTCCATGAAAAATCATAGTTCGATTGATCAATCCCTGTCTTCTTCCGATTTGCCGGCCTGCACAACTTTGGCGGTCGATCTGGCCAAGCACGTCTTTCAGGTCGCCGGTGAAGATGTCCTCGGCCAGGTGCGTTATGAGCAGCGGATCAAGTCGCGCGAGGCGTTTTATGAGTTTCTCCAACAGCTGCCGGCTCATGTCGTGGTTTTGATGGAGACCGGCCCGGGTGCTCAAGCCTGGGCCCGGCAGCTGCAAGACAAAGGCAATCTGGCGCGGATTCTTCCAGCCGGTTTGGTGGCCACACACCGCAGCGGACCTAAAAATGATCGCAACGATGCGCTGGCGATTCTGCGGGCTGGGCGCGATGAAAAAATCTGCGCAGTACCGGTCAAAAGCGTTGCGGCGCTGGCAATGCAGGCGTTGCACCGTGCTCGTCAGGGTTATGTACGTCGGCGTACGGCAGTAAGTAATCAGATGCGCGGTTTGCTACTCGAGCACGGCGTGGCCTTGGCGCAGGGCGATGTTGCGATCAACCAGAAAATTCCGCGGGTACTGGAAGATGCGACCCAGCCACTGCCCGGCCTGCTGCGTGAACTGATCGACGAACTGTTGGCCGAGTGGCGCCATTTGGGCGAGCGCATCAGCGTGCTGACGGGACGCTTGGAAGTGGCTGCCAACGCCGACATGACGGCGAAGCGACTGATGACTGTGCGCGGCATCGGCCCAGTCATTGCCACGGCAGTGGTGGCCAAGGAAACCAAGCCTGAGCGGTTTCCCAATGCGCGCAAGTTTGCCGCGTACTTTGGCATGGTGCCTGACCAGCACAGCAGCGGGCAGACGGTCCGGCTGGGTGACATGACCAAGCGAGGTGATGTTTATTTACGCAGCCTGATGATCCAGGGAGCCCATTCGGTGCTGCAACAACTACGACCCGATTCCCAGCAACCCGATGACCGCCGCTTGTTGCGCTGGATGAGCCGACTGGGCCGTAAAGAAGCTGCGATCAGGCTAGCCAACCGCAATCTGCGAATCATCTGGGTGCTTCTACAGAATGACCAGACTTATCGTCGCCACGCTGGTGATAGCCAGCAAGAAACGATAAGCCACTGAGCGACAGAGTTCTGCCACCGAGGTACAGACTGTCCGACCCTTTGCTGAAAAAAATTGACCCCAGGTAAGACCGGCGTGGATTGATGCCTAAGCTGCTAATGGCCTTCGAGGCCTGACTGTAATCGGCATGCCACGAGCTTTTCCAATTTTGGCCAGAAGCCGAAGACGGCTTCCACGAATAGGCCTAATACATAGATGCAACGGGGCGACAGTTTTTCAAAAGCGGGTAGACAGTAGGGGCGAGTCCATACATAGCAGCTGCCGAGCCCGCAAGGCTGCGTCCAGCTGCGCAGCAGTCGTGAAAAATCAGCGCCTCAGTCCATCAGGTAGCCTGCGTCAGCCGAACTACGACTGCTGCGCACTCGGACGCAGCCTCGCAGGCTCGGCAGCTGCTACAGCAACCGCGGATGGTTACTCCAGCTGAGACAGGCGTTCTTCCAGCGCTGCAATACGCGCTTCGAGCTCTTCAATACGCTCTACTGAAACCCCGCTAACGCCACTGCGCTCCGCTGGATTGTGCCGGGCGGCGAGGATTGCTTCGATATCCGCCGGATCCCCCAGCGCATGCATGTAGCGATCTTCGCGTTGCCCGGACTGACGCGGGATCAACAGCGCCAACCCGCGAGCGATAAGACGTTCCAGCTGGTGCACCACCTGTTCGGCGTCTTCGAACTCATGCATGCGACCGCTACGGGTCAGCAATTCGTTGACCGTTTGCGGACCGCGCAAGAACAGCAACCCGCTCAGAATCACTTGCGCAGGCACCAGCTCCAGCGCCTTGTCGACCTTGTGCTCCCAGCGGTCGGCGCGGCTGCCCATCACCAGCTTGGTGAAGCCGCGTCCTTCGAGGGCGCGCAGGCTCTGCCCAACCTGGCCCTGGGTCAGGTTCATCACTGGCTCGCGACTGGTTTTCTGATTGCAGGCGGTCACCAAGGCATTAAGGGTCAGCGGATAGGTTTCCGGGCTGGTGGCCTGTTTCTCGATCAACGAACCGAGAATGCGAATTTCGGTGCTGTTGAGCCGGGGCTCTTCGAAGGTGGTTTCTTGCTCAGTGCTCATCGCGCTTTCCCTATGCCGTTGATGCATGCAGTCGAAGCCGCCTAGCCTAATCCTTGCTGGATAAAAGACAAGCCGCAGGAGCGTCGAGCATGGCTATAATCGGCCCACGTTTACCTCCTGTCACAACACGAGACTGCCATGACCATTTCCCTGTACGACGCCTCCGTTCCGGTTTTCAAGCAAATGCTCAACGCCCTGAGCGATGTGCTGAACAAGGCCGAAGCCCACGCCACGGCGAAAAACATCGACCCGAATGCTTTCCTGCAAGCCCGCCTGTACCCGGACATGTTCCCGTTGGTGCGTCAGGTGCAGATCGCCGTTGATTTCGCCAAGGGTGTGTCCTCGCGTCTGGCCGAGCTGGAAGTGCCGAAGTACGACGACACCGAAACTACTTTCGCCGAACTGCAGGCGCTGATCAGCAAGGTGTTGGCCTACATCGGCGAGATCAAGCCAGAGCAGATCAACGGCCAGGAAGGCATCGAGATCGTCACTCGCCCAGGCACGCCGAAAGAAAAGCGCTTCACCGGTCAGGCGTACCTGCTGAGCTACGGCCTGCCGCAATTCTTCTTCCACGTCACCACCACCTACGCGCTGCTGCGTCATAACGGTGTGGAAGTGGGCAAGCGCGATTACATGGGCGCGTTCTAAACACCCGGCCACAAAAAAGCCCGCCAAGGTTCACGCCTTGGCGGGCTTTCTTTTGATGATCTAAAAGATCGTCGGCCGCTGTCCCTGTAGCAGCTGTCGAGTGAAACGAGGCTGCGATCTCTCGAGCGTCACGCCACTCGCGCAGCTTTCTCTTCTTCACCCAGGCACGCCGCCGCCGTAAACAGCACGTCAGTGGACGAGTTCAGCGCGGTCTCGGCCGAATCCTGCAGCACACCGATGATGAAACCGACCGCAACCACTTGCATAGCGATCTCGCTCGGAATGCCGAACAGACTGCAGGCCAGTGGGATCAGCAACAACGAACCGCCCGCCACGCCCGACGCGCCACAGGCGCAGATTGCGGCGACGACGCTCAGCAGGATCGCGGTCGGAATGTCCACGGCAATGCCCAGCGTATGCACGGCGGCCAGGGACAGCACGGTGATGGTGATCGCCGCACCGGCCATGTTGATCGTGGCGCCCAGCGGGATCGACACCGAGTACGTATCCTCATGCAGGCCCAGGCGCTTGCTCAATTCCAGGTTGACCGGAATATTCGCCGCCGAGCTGCGGGTGAAAAACGCGGTGATGCCACTTTCGCGCAGGCAGGTCAGTACCAGCGGATACGGGTTGCGACGCAGTTTCCAGAACACGATCAAAGGGTTCATCACCAGCGCCACGAACACCATGCAACCGAGCAGCACGGCCAGCAGATGCGCGTAGCCGAGCAGCGCGCCGAAACCGGAGGTCGCGAGGGTCGAGGCCACCAGGCCGAAGATCCCCAGCGGCGCGAAACGGATCACCAGGCGCACGATCAGTGTGACGCCGTTGGACAAGTCGCCAAGCACTTCACGTGTGGTTTCGCCGGCATGCCGAATCGCAATGCCCATGCCGATCGCCCACGCCAGGATGCCGATGAAGTTGGCATTTATCAGCGCGCTGACCGGGTTGTCCACGACGCTCAGCAGCAAACTCTGCAACACTTCACTGATGCCGCCCGGTGCGGTCACCGCGACGTCATGGGTGGCAAGTACCAGATTCGAGGGGAACATCATGCTGGCAACCACGGCCACCACTGCCGCCGCGAAAGTGCCCAGCAGATAAAGGAACAAAATCGGCCGAATGTGAGTTTCCTGACCGTGCTTATGGTTGGCGATCGAGGCCATGACCAGCACAAACACCAGAATCGGCGCGACCGCTTTCAGCGCCGAAACGAAGACTTTGCCGATAAACGCAGTGGACTTGGCCACCTCGGGCGCGAGCAGTGCGAGGACGATACCGGCGATCAGGCCGATGACGATTTGCGTCACCAGGCTCAAGCGTTTCAAACGGTGCAGAAGCGAAGGGGATGGGGCAGTCATAAAACGGCATCTCTGATTTTATTAGGTGCGCGGGTGGCGTGACTGATGTCAGGCCAACGCTGGCGAATAGTGTGGGTATCGCAGGGCGCGGACTTTATCACAGCGTCGTCTTTTTCCTTCAGACCTGTGACGAACTGTCGCCCGTGTGTTCAACGTGATCGGCAGGTTCGTGCAACCGCGCGCGGAAACACTCTGTTAAGATTGCGCATCCTTTTTCATGTTCCGCCAGTGGGCCTTCGGGCTGTCGCTGGTGTTGTCGTTTTTTTGGAGTTCTGCATGCTGTTGCCCATTCTTCTGTTGTCCGCCGCCGGTTTTACCGTGCTGACCACAGAGTTCATCATCGTCGGCCTGTTGCCGGCCATCGCCCGAGACCTGGCGGTGAGCATTCCCCAAGCGGGTTTGCTGGTGACCCTGTTTGCTTTCACCGTCGCCGCTTTCGGGCCTTTTCTGACGGCCTACTTCGCCCGATTCGAACGCCGAAAGCTGTTTATCTCTGTGCTGATCATGTTTGGTTTGGCCAACACGCTTGCAGCGTTTGCACCGAACATCTGGGTGATGGCGTTCGCTCGCCTGGTTCCAGCGCTGGGGCTGCCGGTGTTCTGGGCGTTGGCCAGTGAAACAGCGGTGGACATCGTTGGCCCCGATTACGCAGGCCGCGCCATTGCCAAGATCGGTTTCGGCATCGTCTGCGCCACTGTGTTCGGCATTCCGGTTGGCACGCTGATTTCCGATGCGCTCGGCTGGCGCAGCGCCTTCGGTATTCTCGCCGTCATCGCGTTCGCCAAAGCGTTGCTGCTGTTTATCTACCTGCCAAGAACCGACCTGCATCAACATCAGGTGAGCTTCCGTTCGCAGTTCAGGATTTTGCGCAGCCCCTTGATGATCGGCCATGTGCTGTTGTCGGTACTGGTGTTCAGCGGCATGTTCACCGTTTACACCTACCTGGCGGACATTCTCGAGCGCCTGGCCGGCTTCAACGGCACGGTCGTCGGCTGGTGCCTGATGGGGTTCGGCGCGGTCGGGCTGATCGGCAACTCCCTGGGTGGCCGCGCGGTGGACCGTCATCCGTTGATCGCGTCGATGACCTTCTGCGCGTTCATGATTGCCGGCATGGTTGCGTTGGTGCCAAACATCCATTCGCCGCTGGGGCTGGCGGCGGCGATGGGCATCTGGGGCGTGACCCAGGCCGCGTTGTTCCTGGTCAGTCACGTCCGCTTGATGAAAGCAGCGCCCGAAGCCCCGGCCTTTGCGGCATCGTTGAACATCGCCGGGGCCAACCTCGGCATTGGCGTGGGCGCTATGGTCGGCGGTCGGGTGATCGACAGCGTGGGCCTGCAAGGTCTGGGTTTTGCGGCGGCCGGTTTTATCCTGCTCTCGATTTTGCTGGCGATGGCGCTGATGACGTTCAAACCGCGCGAAGTCTGCGCCTGAGTCATCAAATACCGGTAAACAGCTCGCGTCGGGCACCCTCGGTGATGGCGACAATGCCAGGGTGCTTGACCTTGCGCTCCACGGAAATGGCGTAAAACGACTCGGTTACCGCGTCGGTCTGGCCGATCAGCTCAACGCCGTACTGGCGTTTCACCTCGTCGGCAATCACGCTCGGACCAATGAAAATCCCGCTGCCGGATTGCCCGAATGCCTGCATCAACGCGCTGTCATCGAACTCGCCGACGATGCGCGGTTGAATTTGCTGTTCGGCAAACCAGCGCTGCAAACGACTGCGCACCACGGTTTCCGGCCCCGGAATCAATAGCGGCGCGCCGTGCAAGCTTTGCGGGAAATCCTGGCCGTATTGCGCCGCCAAGGCTGCGGTGGCGAAAAAACTGATGCCGCATTCGCCGAGTTTCTGGCTGTACCCTTTGATGTCCAGATGGGTAGGCATCGGGCTGTCGGAGATAACCAGGTCGAGGCGCTGAATGGCCAGGTCGGCGAGCAAGCGTTCGAGCTTGTCTTCGCGGCAGGTGATGCGCATCGGTTCGCTCAATTCCATGGTCGGCGCGATCAGGCGATACACAATCGATTTGGGCACCACGTCTGCGACGCCCACGCGAAACAGAATCTGCTGTTCGTTCGGCTGCGCTCGCAGCATCAATTCCAGTTCGCCCCCCAACTGAAACATCTGCTCGGCGTAGGGCAGGGCCTGACGCCCGGCTTCAGTGAGTTCCAGTTGCCGGCCGACGCGCTGAAACAACTCCAAGCCATAGGTTTGCTCGAGCAAGGAAATCTGCCCGCTGATGGTTTGCGGCGTCAGGTTCAACTGTTCGCAGGCGCGTACGATACTGCCGGTCTTGGCCACCACCCAAAAATAATGCAGCTGTCGGTAATTCAGCATATGTCCTCCGTCATGGCCCGTGTCAGGACCCCCGTCATGCCCGCTGCGCTGACCGCTGTTCTGATCCCTGTAGGAGCTGTCGAGTGAAACGAGGCTGCGATCCCTTGATCTTGTTTAAAGACCAACGTCAAAAGATTGCAGCCTCGTTTCACTCGACAGCTCCTACAGGAGGAGAGGGCGCCATTAGGGCTGGGTTCGTTAAAACCGAAGTATACCGGGTAAAAATACGAATTTTCCTGAACTGTTCACCTCCCTAGAATGCGTCGCTATCAACGGGCCATCGTTTCGGCGCGTTTCGTTCTATCGAGGAAGGTTCATGAAGTTTAAAACCACCGCGTTGCTCATTACGTCTTTAATGGTTCTGGCAGGGTGCGAGCAAGCTGAAAAAAGCGCTCAGCAACTCATGGGCGCGGCGGCTGAAACCGCCAAGCAGGCCATTGACGACACGCACAAAGCGGCGGAACAGGCGATCAGCGAAGCGACAGGCGGCCTGATCAGCAAAAAAGAACCATCTGCCGAAGAAAAGCGCGAGCGCGAATCTTCGTCCCAGGAAATCTAAACCGTCTTAAACGAGTCAGGACTGACCCATGGAATACCTTTTAGAACTAGCTGTTAGCCCTACTGCCTGGGTCGCCCTGGCCACACTGGTGGTGATGGAAATCGTGCTCGGCATCGATAACCTGATCTTTATTTCGATCCTGACCAACAAGCTGCCTGAGCAGCATCGGCAAAAAGCACGGCGCATCGGTATCGGCATGGCGCTGATTCTGCGCCTGGCACTGCTGAGCACCATCGCGTTCATTGTCCAGTTGACGGCGCCTGTGATCGAGATTCTCGGCCACGCGTTCTCCTGGAAAGACATGATCCTGATTGCCGGCGGCCTGTTCCTGTTGTGGAAGGCCACCACTGAAATCCACCACAGCATGGACCCGGCGCCGGAAGATCCGAAGTCGGCCACCTCGACCGTCACCCTCGGTTTTGCCGCTGCAATCGGCCAGATCCTGATGCTCGACCTGGTGTTCTCCATCGACAGCATCATCACCGCCGTCGGCATGACCGAGCATTTGCCGATTATGATCATTGCGGTGGTGGTGTCGGTGCTGGTGATGTTGTTGGCAGCTGATCCGCTGGCCAAGTTCATCAACGACAACCCGACCGTCGTGATGCTGGCGCTGGGCTTCCTGATCATGATCGGCATGACGCTGATTGCCGAAGGTTTCGGCGCTCATGTTCCGAAAGGCTACGTCTATGCGGCGATGGCGTTCTCGGCGACGATCGAAGGCTTGAACATGATGTCGCGACGGGCCAAGCAAAAGCGCGTTGCCGCTAAAGCGTAACCGGCGATAAAACAACGGCCGCCTGAGCTCGAGAGAGTCCAGGCGGCCGTTTTTGTTTGGGTGTTGAACAGGGCCGTCAGTGCGCGGTCGCGTGCCCGGCGTCCGGTTTGTCGGATTCAACCGCAGGTGTCGACTCAGCAGGGTGGTGATGGTGCCGGCGGGTGATCCGCAGCACGCCCCACAACATGGCGGTGGCGACCGCCAGCCAGCCGGCAATCAACATCACAATGGTCATCGTCAGGCTCATCAATGCCTCCTCTCCGCCCTGCATCGGGCGAACGCGCTTCTCAAGTGACAGCCTAGTCGCTGGCGTGTTTCAGGCTATTGACCAAAGGTCACGCGGTACCAACTGCTTCGCTCTAACGAATTCATGGAACTGCCGGTAAAAGCTATACCGTTGCAGCGAGGCATCCTATGATCGACGCTCAAGCCGGGAGCCTTACGCCTGGCGCTTGACCAGAGGGTGATGATGGTATTTACGCGAATTGCAATTGTGGCATTGGTAGTTGGCTGCCTCGCGGGATGCGCGGGGAGTGTCGCGCCAGAAGTGAAGCGTCTGCCGGAGCGGGTGGAGCTCAGCGGCACGTTTTACCGAGGGCAGGACTACCAGAGCGGCCCACAGGTGCTAGCCAGTCTTTTGTCCCAGAGAGGCATCGTGATTACCCCCGGTTTGCTGGAAAAGCCGCTGCGCCTCCCCGGTGCCGAGGCGCAGTTGCAGCAGAACATGCAAAACCTGGCGCGTGAATACGGGATGGTTGTGTATCCCCTCGACAGCCAGCTGTCCGCGCTGTTGACCCAGGTTGCCGCCGGACATCCGGTGATGGTGCGGTTCACTGAAGGCTCATCATTCTGGTCGGAACCACGTTACGCGATTCTGGCCGGGTATGACCGTCAGAAGCAGACGGTGCTGCTGCGCGCCGGAATGAACCGCAGAGAATTAATGGGTTTTGATGGGTTTGAATCAGCCTTCAAGGCCGCTGGCGGCTGGGCCGTGCTGATCCAGAAACCGGAGCAGATTCCCGCGAATGTAGATCAGCAGCGCTGGCTCAACGCGGCGAGCGATCTGGCTCGGGCAGGGCATGAGTCTGCAGCGGCACGGGCGAAGAGAGCACTGGGGGCACAATAAGCCCATTCGTCATTTATATGGCACTGACTGGGGCGGTACCTCTCTAAAAATCAGACGCGGATGTTCCGGGTCAGATTTCCAGGAGGTGTACATGGCTGATTCCAAAACTCCCAAGGGTCCGCATTCGTCGGAGAATGCAACAGACGATGAATTGGGTTTCGACCCGGATTCGCCGGATTTAGCGGATCCTGCGGTGGATCCCGTCGGGCCTGCGATAGCCCCTCTGGATAAAAAGCCCGAAGACAATTCTAAGGCACCGGCGAAGCCTTATGATCCGCTGGGCGATTTGAAACCCTGAGCTTGCGTGAGGTGCGTATGTCTATCGATTCGAGTTTTGATGACAAGCGTCCGGAGAGTGTCCCTACAACGCCCGGCGATGAGCTTGATCCGGTTATGGATCCGGAAAGTCCGCTGCGGGACCCATTGGTCAGGCCTGTAGTGACGCCAACAGAGCATCCGATCGGTACGCGGGATCCAAGTGCCGGGGACGGTATTCCGGATGATGATCAAATGCCGCTACCCAACGATTGACGCTGGATAAGACAAAGCCCCGAATAGTCGGGGCTTTTGTTTGCGGCAACGAATTACTTGGCCGATTCCGCTACACCCCTCGGGCGTTGCTTGAGGTTCTTGTCAGATTTGTACTGCAAGGCTACCGAAGGCACCTCCGCGCTCTTCCCGGTCTCAACCCAACTGCGAATTCGACTGGCATCGGCAAAATGTGTGTATTTGCCGAAGGCATCGAGAATCACCATCGCAACAGGACGGTTACCCATCTTTGTGACCAATACCAGGCAATGCCCCGCTGCATTGGTAAAACCGGTTTTGGTCAGCGAAATATCCCAATTCGGCTTATTCACCAAATGATCGGTGTTACGAAAACCCAGTGTGTAGTTGGGTTTTCGGAAAGAAACGGTTTTCTCTTTAGTCGTGCTCAGCTCGGTCAGCAATGGATATTTGTGAGCGGCGACCAACAACTTGCTCAAGTCCCGCGCGGTGGAGACGTTACGTGGGGAAAGCCCGGTGGGCTCTACAAAATGTGTGCTGGTCATGCCGAGCGCTTTGGCCTTGGCGTTCATGGCTGCAATAAACGCGACATAACCGCCCGGGTAGTGGTGTGCGAGGCTGGCAGCGGCACGGTTTTCCGAAGACATCAGTGCGATCAGCAGCATTTCCCGGCGCGGTAGTTCGCTCTTGAGCTTGACCCGAGAAAACACCCCTTTCATTTCCGGCGTGTCGCTGATGTTGATGGATAAGTACTCGCTCATGTTCTGACGAGCTTCCACTACGATCAATCCGGTCATCAGCTTGCTCACCGAAGCGATCGGCACGACAACATCAGGGTTGCTGGCATAAATGACTTTGTTGGTTTGCAGATCCAGGAGCAATGCGCTGCCGGAAGCGATCTTCAATTGCTTGCTATCTCGGGGCGCCGAGGTGGTTTCGGCGGCATTGACCGTTGGCGTGATGAACGTCCCTGTAAATGCGAAAAACAGACTCAGGATGGAAAGACGAATTTTCACGCTGGCAGACTCATAAAGTGTTGATAAGCCGTTTTGTAACGGACTATTTCTCAAAAGCGCCACATTCTGGAGTATGGCTGAATAACTGTCGATGGTTGATCAATGTTCATCTAAATGCCGTTGAAAGCTACTGATTTAAAGGAAAATCCGCCACGTGGCAGAACGTTTTTCAAGTCAATAAAAAACCCGCCATCGGCGGGTTCTTTTTAAACGACCGTAAACGTCACGGTCGGCTCAGACGTGCAACGTTTCTGCCGCAAACAAGGTGTTTTCCAGCAGGCAGGCGCGGGTCATCGGGCCAACGCCCCCAGGCACCGGCGTGATCCAGCCGGCGCGGGGCAGGGCGGTTTCGTAAATCACATCGCCGACCAGCTTGCCATCGTCCTGACGGTTGATGCCCACGTCGATCACGATCGCGCCTTCCTTGATCCACTCACCTTTGACCAGGCCTGGTTTACCGGCCGCTACCACTACCAGATCGGCGCGGCCGACGTGGCCGGCAAGATCTTTGGTGAAGCGATGCGTGACCGTGACGGTGCAGCCTGCGAGCAGCAATTCCATCGCCATCGGCCGGCCGACAATGTTAGAGGCGCCAACGACCACTGCATCCATCCCGTAGAGATCGGCGCCGGTGCTTTCCAGCAAGGTCATGATGCCTTTCGGCGTGCATGGGCGCAGCAGCGGAATACGCTGGGCCAGCCGGCCGACGTTATAAGGGTGGAAACCGTCGACGTCCTTGTCCGGGCGAATGCGCTCGAGCAATCTGGACGCATCGAGATGCTCGGGCAGAGGCAGTTGAAGCAGGATGCCGTCGATTGCCGGGTCATCATTGAGTCGATCGATCAGATCGGTCAGCGCTTGCTGAGTGGTTTCGGGAGGCAGGTCGTAGGCTTGCGACAGGAAGCCGACCTCTTCACAGTCTTTACGCTTGTGCGAGACATAAACCTGAGAGGCAGGATCGCTGCCGACCAGGATCACCGCGAGACCGGGAGTGCGCAGGCCTTGCTGACGACGCTCGGTGACGCGTTTGGCGATCTGCTGGCGCAGGCTGGCGGCGATCGATTTGCCGTCGATTAGTTGTGCAGTCATTGCGCGTGATTAACCATCGAGAGGGGGAAAAAAGAGAACGCATTCTCGCATGCCATGCGATGAGGGCAAAGGCGCTTGGTCTGCAAATTCCTCTAACCCCTTTAATTAAATGAATTTTTTTTAAAAAAGAGTTGACGACCCTCAGGGCCGCCTATAACATTCGTCGCACTTGTCGGGCACAGCCTAGCACTGGTTAAGAAGGTCGAGCAGAGTTGAGGTTTAATTCGGTTAGACTGAAAGCACTTAGTTTGTAATCGTCCAAGAATACAGATTAACAAGGCGCCCGTAGCTCAGCTGGATAGAGCATCCGCCTTCTAAGCGGATGGTCGCAGGTTCGAGTCCTGCCGGGTGCGCCATTAGGCAGCTTTGGCACAAGTAAGGCAACACGGCAATATGGTGGGCGTAGCTCAGTTGGTAGAGCACGGGATTGTGACTCCCGTTGTCGAGGGTTCGATCCCCTTCGTCCACCCCATATTTAGAAAAGGCGCCAGATTAACAGTCTGGCGCCTTTGCTTTAGAAGCTTGATGCGGATGTGGTGGAATTGGTAGACACACTGGATTTAGGTTCCAGCGCCGCAAGGTGTGAGAGTTCGAGTCTCTCCGTCCGCACCATTACAAACAGCTATTTAATAGCAGAGAACGGCGCAGCACCTGAAAAGGGCTGCGCCGTTTTTGTTTTATAAGTCGGAATTTCCAAAGCGACCGCAGATTTTGGGTCGAAAAGATGGATCGGTGAGTCGCAGATGTGTTTCTCGATGATGCCGATTTGTCCGTCGGTCCCCTCGCGGGGTCGGCTGTCAGGGAGAGATTGCCGAAGTCTTCTATATATAGAAGGATGGATGCAGAGCCCTGGCTTGAAGGCTGTATTTGCTAACAGGGCGAGGCACAACCGTTTGTCCCCGCCTATAAATTGCCTGCTGCGTTTTTACCCGTTTTCAGTAGGGTGACTTCTTGAGTTTGACCCACTAGAATGCATGCCCTTGATTCTGGGGTCGGAAACGGCCGGCTAACGTCTGTGCAACGAGGAATATCCATGCAAGTTTCTGTTGAAAATACTTCTGCTCTTGAGCGCCGCATGAGCATCACCGTGCCGGCTGAGCGCATCGAGACTCAGGTCAACAAGCGTCTGCAGCAGACTGCCCAAAAGGCCAAGATTGCTGGCTTCCGTCCAGGCAAAGTGCCAATGAGCGAAATCAAGCGTCGTTTCGGTGCTGATGCGCGTCAGGAAGCTGTCGGCGATGTGATCCAGTCTTCGTTCTACGAAGCGGTTGTCGAGCAGAAGCTGAACCCGGCTGGCGCTCCTTCCATCGAGCCGAAGTCCCTGGAAGCTGGCAAAGACCTGGAATACGTTGCAGTTTTCGAAGTGTTCCCCGAGTTCACCGTTGCTGGTTTCGAAGGTATTGCCGTTGAGCGCCTGAGCGCTGACGTAGCGGATGCCGATCTGGACAAGATGCTGGACGTGCTGCGCAAGCAGAACACCCGTTTTGAAGAGACTGATCGCGCTGCCCAGAACGAAGACCAACTGAACATCGATTTCGTTGGCAGGGTAGACGGTGAAGTGTTCGCTGGTGGTTCCGCCAAGGGCACTCAGCTGGTGCTGGGTTCCGGCCGCATGATCCCGGGCTTCGAAGACGGTCTGGTTGGCGCTAAAGCCGGCGAAGAGCGTGTTTTGAACCTGACCTTCCCAGAGGACTATCAGAACCTCGACCTGGCAGGTAAAACTGCCGAGTTCACCGTGACCGTGAACACTGTTTCCGAGCCAAAACTGCCTGAGCTGAACGAAGAGTTCTTCGCCCAGTTCGGTATCAAGGAAACCGGTCTGGAAGGTTTCCGCGCCGAAGTTCGCAAGAACATGGAGCGTGAGCTGCGTCAGGCGATCAAATCCAAGGTCAAGAATCAGGTAATGGACGGTCTGCTGGCCACCAACCCGATCGAAGTGCCTAAGGCGCTGCTGTCCAACGAAGTTGACCGTCTGCGCGTGCAGGCTGTTCAGCAGTTCGGTGGCAACATCAAACCTGATCAACTGCCGGCCGAGCTGTTCGAAGAACAAGCCAAGCGTCGCGTTGTACTCGGTCTGATCGTGGCTGAAGTGGTCAAGCAATTCGACCTGAAGCCAGACGACGCCCGCGTTCGCGAAATGATTCAGGAAATGGCTTCGGCCTACCAGGAACCAGAGCAGGTTGTGTCCTGGTACTACAAAAATGACCAACAGTTGAACGAGGTTCGTTCGGTTGTGCTGGAAGAACAAGTTGTGGATACTGTTCTGCAGAAAGCTAGCGTGACCGACAAATCGGTCTCTTACGAAGAAGCAGTCAAGCCGGTAGAAGCTCCACAAGCCGACTGATCGTTTTTGCGGTAAGAAGCACACACCATAAGCCAGCCTTCGAGCTGGCTTATGTGTATTCAAGACATAACTATTTGGGAGTGACTGCAGAGCATGTTCCGTAATTCGTATATTCAGCAGAACTCTGATATCCAGGCCGCTGGCGGCCTGGTCCCGATGGTTGTCGAGCAGTCTGCTCGTGGCGAGCGCGCCTATGACATCTACTCCCGTCTACTCAAGGAGCGGGTGATCTTTCTGGTTGGTCCGGTAGAGGACTACATGGCCAACCTGATCTGTGCGCAATTGCTGTTCCTTGAAGCGGAAAACCCGGACAAGGACATCCATCTCTATATCAACTCCCCGGGCGGTTCGGTGACGGCAGGCATGTCGATCTATGACACCATGCAGTTCATCAAACCCAACGTCTCGACCACCTGTATTGGTCAAGCGTGCAGCATGGGCGCGTTTCTCCTGACCGCCGGTGCCACGGGCAAGCGTTACTGCCTGCCTAACTCTCGCGTGATGATTCACCAGCCACTGGGCGGTTTCCAGGGCCAGGCTTCGGATATCGAAATCCATGCCAAGGAAATCCTCTTCATTCGTGAGCGGCTCAACACGCTGATGGCCAAACACAGCGGGCACACGCTTGAAGAAATCGAGCGTGATACCAACCGCGATAACTTTATGAGTGCAGAAGCCGCGCGTGAGTACGGCCTGATCGATGAAGTGATCACCCAGCGCCCAGCTTAAAATACACAGCTCAAAATAGGCTTGGTCGGCTGGTCTGATCACCGGCGGGCTTGAAAAAGCCCGCAAGAGCCTTCATCTTGTGTTGCAAGCCTATCGGATTTGGATCGAACGAATGACTGACACCCGCAACGGCGAGGACAACGGCAAGCTGCTCTATTGCTCCTTCTGTGGCAAAAGCCAGCATGAAGTGCGTAAGTTGATTGCCGGCCCCTCGGTGTTTATCTGCGACGAGTGCGTCGACCTGTGCAATGACATCATCCGTGAGGAGGTGCAGGAAGCCCAGGCCGAGAGCAGCGCGCATAAATTGCCTTCGCCTAAAGAAATCAGCGGCATCCTTGATCAATATGTGATTGGTCAGGAGCGTGCAAAAAAAGTTCTCGCCGTAGCGGTCTACAACCACTACAAGCGCCTGAACCAGCGTGACAAAAAGAATGACGACGTCGAGCTCGGCAAAAGCAACATCTTGCTGATCGGCCCTACCGGCTCGGGTAAAACCCTGCTGGCCGAGACGTTGGCTCGCTTGCTGAATGTTCCTTTCACCATCGCCGACGCAACCACCCTCACTGAGGCCGGTTATGTAGGTGAAGATGTCGAGAACATCATTCAGAAGCTGTTGCAGAAGTGCGATTACGACGTGGAAAAGGCCCAGATGGGCATTGTCTACATCGATGAAATCGACAAGATTTCGCGCAAGTCTGACAACCCTTCGATTACCCGGGACGTTTCCGGTGAAGGCGTGCAGCAGGCTTTGCTCAAGTTGATCGAAGGCACGGTCGCTTCCGTTCCGCCGCAAGGTGGCCGCAAGCATCCGCAGCAGGAATTCCTGCAGGTCGACACCCGTAACATCCTGTTCATTTGCGGCGGTGCATTCTCTGGTCTGGAAAAGGTTATCCAAAACCGTTCCACCAAAGGCGGCATCGGTTTCAACGCAGAAGTGCGCAGCAAGGAAGAAGGCAAGAAAGTTGGCGAATCACTGCGTGAAGTCGAGCCTGACGATTTGGTCAAGTTCGGTTTGATCCCGGAGTTCGTTGGCCGTCTGCCAGTACTTGCGACGTTGGACGAGCTGGACGAGGCTGCATTGATGCAGATCCTGACCGAGCCGAAAAATGCTCTGACCAAACAGTATGCCAAGCTGTTCGAGATGGAAGGCGTAGACCTGGAATTCCGGGCCGACGCACTCAAATCGGTCGCCAAGCGTGCCCTGGAACGTAAAACCGGTGCCCGTGGACTGCGCTCGATTCTCGAAGGTGTATTGCTCGACACCATGTACGAAATTCCCTCGCAGTCCGAGGTGAGTAAAGTGGTGATCGACGAAAGCGTGATAGAAGGCAAGTCCAAGCCACTGTATATCTATGAAAACAGTGAGCCGGCTGCCAAGGCTGCACCAGACGCTTAAGCGTCATGCAGCTGGAATAAAGAAGGGGCCTTCGGGCCCCTTTGCTTTTAAAGCAGTTTTTGCGCCCGCTTTGAGCTTGTTTTTTTTGAGAGCAGCCCCCATCTTGGTTTCAAGTTTACTCCCATCTGTTTACGGCCTTATGGCCGCCGTAGAGGCGAAATCATGAAGACAACCATCGAATTGCCTCTCCTGCCATTGCGCGACGTCGTGGTTTATCCGCA
This sequence comes from Pseudomonas sp. TMB3-21, assembly GCF_054898145.1. Classification (NCBI taxonomy): domain Bacteria; kingdom Pseudomonadati; phylum Pseudomonadota; class Gammaproteobacteria; order Pseudomonadales; family Pseudomonadaceae; genus Pseudomonas; species Pseudomonas sp. TMB3-21. The sequence goes on from NZ_CM142718.1 coordinate 3,396,305, forward strand.
CATGGTTATCCCGCTGTTCGTGGGGCGCGAGAAATCCATCGAAGCCCTCGAGGCAGCGATGACGGGCGACAAGCAGATATTGCTGATTGCTCAGAGAAACCCAGCCGACGACGATCCCGGTGAAGACGCGCTTTATCGCGTGGGTACGATTGCCACTGTCCTGCAACTGCTCAAGTTGCCAGACGGCACGGTCAAGGTGCTGGTCGAAGGTGAGCAGCGGGGCGCCGTCGAGCGCTTCAGCGAAGTGGACGGCCACTGCCGCGCAGAAGTTTCCCTGATCGATGAAGTCGACGCGCCGGAGCGCGAGTCGGAAGTGTTCGTGCGCAGTCTGCTCTCGCAGTTCGAGCAATATGTTCAGCTGGGCAAGAAAGTCCCGGCTGAGGTGCTGTCGTCGCTCAACAGCATCGACGAGCCAGGCCGTCTGGTTGACACCATGGCCGCGCACATGGCGTTGAAGATCGAACAGAAGCAGGAAATTCTCGAAATCATTGATTTGTCCGCCCGCGTCGAGCATGTCCTGGCGTTGCTGGATGGCGAGATCGATTTGTTGCAAGTCGAAAAACGAATTCGCGGTCGTGTCAAAAAACAAATGGAGCGCAGTCAGCGCGAGTACTACCTGAATGAGCAGATGAAGGCTATTCAGAAAGAACTTGGCGATAGCGACGAAGGCCATAACGAAATCGAAGAGCTGAAAAAGCGCATCGATGCCGCCGGTCTGCCCAAGGACGCTCTGGCCAAAGCGCAGGGCGAGCTGAACAAGCTCAAGCAAATGTCGCCAATGTCCGCAGAAGCGACGGTGGTGCGGTCGTACATCGACTGGCTGGTGCAGGTGCCGTGGAAAGCCCAGAGTAAAGTGCGTCTGGACCTCGCCCGTGCCGAAGACATTCTCGATGCCGACCATTACGGTCTGGAAGAAGTCAAAGAACGGATCCTCGAATACCTCGCCGTGCAAAAGCGTGTGAAGAAAATTCGTGGTCCGGTGTTGTGCCTGGTCGGTCCTCCAGGCGTGGGTAAAACCTCCCTGGCGGAATCGATTGCTCATGCCACCAACCGTAAATTCGTGCGCATGGCCTTGGGCGGTGTGCGCGATGAAGCGGAAATTCGTGGCCATCGCCGAACTTATATCGGTTCGATGCCAGGAAGATTGATTCAAAAGATGACCAAAGTGGGCGTTCGCAACCCGCTGTTTCTGCTCGATGAAATCGACAAAATGGGCAGCGACATGCGTGGCGATCCGGCGTCAGCGTTGCTGGAAGTGCTCGACCCCGAGCAGAACCACAACTTCAACGATCACTACCTGGAAGTCGACTACGATCTGTCCGATGTGATGTTCCTCTGCACTTCGAACTCGATGAACATCCCGCCGGCACTGCTGGACAGGATGGAAGTGATTCGTCTGCCGGGTTACACCGAAGACGAGAAGATCAACATCGCCGTCAAATACCTTTCGCCAAAGCAGATTACCGCTAACGGCCTGAAGAAGGGCGAGCTGGAATTCGACGCTGAGGCGATCCGCGACATCATCCGTTACTACACTCGCGAGGCCGGTGTGCGCGGGCTTGAGCGCCAGATTGCCAAGGTCTGCCGCAAGGCCGTCAAAGAGCATGCGCTGGAAAAACGCTTCTCGGTGAAAGTCACTGCGGACATGCTGGAACACTTCCTCGGCGTGCGTAAATTCCGCTACGGCCTGGCTGAGTCGCAGGACCAGATCGGTCAAGTGACTGGCTTGGCGTGGACTCAGGTCGGCGGCGAATTGCTGACCATCGAAGCGGCGGTTGTGCCGGGCAAAGGTCAGTTGATCAAGACGGGTTCGCTGGGTGACGTGATGGTCGAATCCATCACGGCCGCACTCACCGTTGTTCGTAGCCGGGCGAAAAGCCTGGGCATCCCTCTGGACTTCCACGAGAAGCGCGACACGCACATCCACATGCCGGAAGGGGCTACCCCGAAGGACGGCCCTAGCGCCGGTGTGGGCATGTGTACGGCGCTGGTATCGGCCCTTACCGGCATTCCGGTGCGCGCTGATGTCGCCATGACCGGCGAAATCACTCTGCGTGGTCAGGTCCTGGCCATTGGCGGTCTGAAAGAGAAACTGCTCGCGGCTCACCGTGGTGGAATCAAGACTGTGATCATTCCTGAGGAGAACGTGCGCGATTTGAAGGAAATTCCTGACAACATCAAGCAGGATCTTCAGATCAAACCGGTTAAATGGATTGACGAGGTCCTGCAAATTGCGCTGCAATACGCGCCGGAGCCCCTTCCTGATGTGGCCCCGGAGATCGTCGCAAAGGATGAAAAACGCGAGTCTGACTCTAAGGAAAGAATTAGCACGCATTAATACGCATTTGCCTGAGGGGCTTGTTGACAGCTTTTTGGAGCCCTTGTTATAAAGCGGCTCTTAAGTGTCTGTAGGCCATTCAGCACTCGTTTTTGCTTTCACCAAAAAACTTAGAATCATACTCAAAATAGATATAAGGGGACTTAGAGTGAACAAGTCGGAACTGATTGATGCTATCGCTGCATCCGCTGATATCCCGAAAGCTGCTGCTGGCCGTGCGCTGGACGCTGTAATCGAATCCGTTACTGGTGCTCTGAAGGCCGGTGATTCCGTTGTTCTGGTCGGTTTCGGTACTTTCTCCGTGACTGATCGTCCAGCTCGCATCGGTCGTAACCCACAGACCGGTAAGACTCTGGAAATCGCAGCTGCTAAAAAACCAGGCTTCAAAGCCGGTAAAGCACTGAAAGAAGCAGTCAACTAAGTCAGATTCAGGTTTTTTGCCTATCCGGGTCGGGGTCATACCTGACCTGGCAGCGGAGCGGTAGTCCAGTCGGCGAGTCGCCGGTCCGAGACACCGGGGGTCGCACGTTCGAACCCTTGGTCCGCTCCGCCAGTTACGAGAAGGCGCATCCTCGGATGCGCCTTTCTTCTATCCGGATTCTACCCACGCTCCACGGTTGCCTAATTTTGAAGTTCAACCGTTTCTGGGGGACGCATGCTGCAGAATATCAGGGACAATTCACAAGGCTGGATTGCCAAAACCATCATCGGGATCATCGTTGTACTGATGGCTTTCACCGGTGTAGAGGCCATTTTTCAGGCCACGACCAATAGCCAGAACGCGGCTGAAGTCAATGGTGACGAAATCACTCAGGGCGAGCTGAGCCAAGCGGTTGACATGCAACGCCGCCAACTCATGCAGCAGCTGGGCAAAGATTTCGATGCTTCTCTGCTTGATGAGAAAATGTTACGCGACTCGGCTCTCAAGGGCTTGATCGACCGCAAACTGCTGCTTCAGGGCGCAGAAGAATCGAAATTCGCATTCTCCGAAGCCGCGCTGGATCAAGTGATCCTGCAGACGCCGGAATTCCAGGTGGACGGCAAGTTTAGCGCCGAGCGGTTTGACCAGGTGATTCGTCAGCTGGGTTATAGCCGTATGCAGTTCCGTCAGATGCTGACTCAGGAAATGCTCATCGGTCAGTTGCGCGCGGGTCTGGCTGGCAGCGGTTTTGTCACCGACGCACAGGTTCTCGCTTTTGCCCGTCTGGAAAAACAGACGCGCGATTTCGCCTCCCTGAACGTCAAGGCTGACCCGGCGGCGGTCAACGTGACCGACGAAGAGGTCAAGGCCTACTACGACGAACATGCAAAGGAATTCATGACGCCGGATCAGGTAATCGTCGACTACATCGAGCTGAAGAAGTCTTCCTTCTTTGATCAGGTAGCGGTCAAGGACGAAGACCTGCAAGCCGCGTATCAGAAAGAAATCGCGAACCTCTCCGAGCAACGCCGGGCCGCGCACATTCTGATCGAAGTGAACGACAAGGTTACCGAGGCGCAAGCCAAGGCGAAGATCGAAGAAGTGCAGGCGCGTCTGGAGAAGGGCGAGAAATTCGAGGCATTGGCCAAGGAGTTCTCCCAGGATCCGGGTTCGGCTACCAACGGCGGTGATCTCGGTTATGCCGGTCCGGGTGTTTACGATCCAGCGTTCGAAACCGCGCTGTACGGTTTGACCAAGGATCAGGTGTCTGCCCCGGTTCGCACCGATTTCGGCTTCCACTTGATCAAGCTGTTGGGCGTGGAAGCGCCTGAAGTGCCGACGTTGGCCAGCCTGAAGGACAAGCTGACCCGCGAGCTGAAAACCCAGCAAGTCGAGCAGCATTTCGTCGAGGCGACCAAGCAGTTGGAAGACTCTTCGTTCGAAGCGTCTGACCTGGCTCAACCGGCGCAGGACCTCAAGCTGACCGTGCACACCTCCAAGCCTTTCGGCCGTGAAGGTGGCGAAGGCGTGACAGCGAACCGTGCGGTGGTAACTGCCGCGTTCAGCCCGGAAGTGCTGGATGAAGGGGCGAACAGCACTGCGCTCGAGCTCGATCCGGAAACCGTGATCGTCTTGCGCGCCAAAGAGCACCTCAAGCCTGCGCAACTGCCGTTGGAAAACGTGTCTGCCGCGATTCGCAGTCAATTGGCCAAGGAGCACGCCAGTGCTGCCGCCAAGACCAAGGCCGACGAGTTGATTGCCAGCCTGCGCGAGGGCAAAACCCCGCTGGACAAGGCCATCGATGGCCAGAGCTGGAAAGTGACAGCTGGCGCGACGCGTGCTCAGGAAGGCGTTGATCCGGCTGTGCTGCAAGCACTGTTCCGCATGCCGAAACCGGCGGCGCAAGACAAGCCGACATTCAGCAGCGTGACGCTTGCCGATGGCAGCCTCGTGATCGTGCGCCTCAACAGCGTGAACGAAGCCGCAGCGCCGTCAGAAGAAGAGAAGGCGCAATACCGTCGCTTCCTCGCTTCGCGCATTGGCCAGCAAGACTTTGCGGCCTTCCGCAAGCAGCTGGAAGCTGAGGCGAAGATCGAACGTTTCTGATGTTTGATTGATCTGCCTGTTGCACAAAAACCCCGGTCTGAACGCCGGGGTTTTTTTATGCGCGCGGGAAAATCCCGGAACGTCAATCGGCCTGGAGAGTCGCCGGCAACTTTTTTCGGGAAATTGCAGTCAGTAACCCGGTAACTGTTTCAAGACGCTAATGGGTGCGACGCTAAGCATTGATATGTTGCACAATACGCCCCGAACCGTTTTCCTCAGGATGTTCAATGTTTAAATCAATTCCCATGCGGGTTGTCGGGCTGGCGTTGGTGCTGGCCGCTGCGGCCGGTTGCTCGTCGAAGAAAGCCGAGATCTACGAGCATGAGAACTTCGATGACTCTGGTACCTTCTCGCGCAATTACCCGGTAACCGATGCGCAAACCTGCGAAGCCGTCCGTCGGGCGCTGCTCAGTCAGGGCTATATCATCACCGCCAGTGATTCGAAACTGGTGAGCGGACATAAAAGCTTCCAGCAAACCGGCGAAACTCATATGGAGATCAGCTTCAACGTGGTCTGCGCCGATGATGGCAGCGAAGGGCATCACGCCACCGTGTTTGCCAACGCCTTGCAGGACCGCTATGCGCTGAAGAAGACCAACAACTCGGCCAGCCTTGGCGTGGGTGTGTTGGGCTCGGTGTCGATGCCGATTGGCTCCTCCGATGACTCGATGGTCAAGGTCGCCAGCGAAACCGTGTCCTCCGCAAAATTCTACGAGCGCTTTTTTGCGTTGGTCGAGCAGTTCCTGCCACCAGAAACAAAAAGAGCTGCGCACATCACCGAGAAGCCTAAAACCGACCTCGGCATGCCGGAAGTCCAGGCTGCCCCAGCCGCGCTGGCGCCCGCGCCGACCTCTACGCCGACGCCTGCTCCAGCCGCTACTCCTGAGCCGGCGCCTGTGCCAGCTCCCATGGCTGAGCCAGTGACCACGCCGGTCATACAGCCTGAGCCTGCCCCGACGCCATCGGCCTCCGAGCCTTTTGCGCCGCCAGCAGAAACAGCGCCGATTACGCCTAACGAATCGTATGAGCCTGCCCCGTCGTCGGAAACCATCACGCCGCCACCGCAATCCGACCTGCCGCCGCCGTCAGAACCGATCTCGACGATGCCTCAGTAAACGGTTGCCATATGCCGGGATCGGCCCCTGACGATCCCGGCACGGCTTGCCCTGTTGATCCGCGTCAATCCCGGCAGAAGTTCTTCTGCCGCAGCGAAAAAATCCTCTGATAAATCCCTGACTCGCTGCTACGTTTTATCAAGTAGCCGCGAGCTGTCGTGCCTGCGTCATTTTTCTTTCACGCGGGCACTTTATGCTCAATCAACAGGTCATTAATTCAGGCATTTATTCTAGGCGTGGGGGATTGAATATGGACGAGTATCAAGAAGAGCTGCTTGAGTTCCAGGCATTTGAACTGGACCCGCTGGAGCCTGCTGAAGACGCTACCGAGCTCTAGAATTCAGGCAGTTTGACGATGGCTACGGCGAAATTCGCCGGGCGTCTGTCCGCTCCAGCGTTTGAACGCCCGCTGGAAGGCTTCGGCAGATGCAAAGCCCAGCAGGTACGCGATTTCGCCGAATGCCAGTTCGGTGTCGCGAATGTAGGTCATGGCCAGGTCGCGACGAGTGTCGTTGAGAATCGCACGAAATTGCGTGCCTTCTTCTGCGAGTTTGCGGCGCAAGGTCCAGGTGGGCAGCTTCAGACGTGCCGCCACTTCTTCCAGGTCGGGCTCCCGGCCACCATTGAGTAAAGGCCCCAAGAGCTGTGTGATACGTTCACGCAAGCTGCGGGTTCGTGTCATTTGCTCCAGTTCCCGCTCACACAGTTGCAGCAGGTGACGCCAGGTACTGGGGCAGTGCAGCGGATTTCTAAGAGCAAGGCTCGCCAGGCTCAGGCGCAGTTGATTTTGCTCGGCGCCAAACTGAATCGGACAGTCACCAAGCGCTGCATACGCGTCCACGTAACTTGGCTGTTCGAATTCGATATCGACGCGTTCAGCCTGCAGTGCAGTAGCGCTGACGCTGGACAATTGCTGCAACCATCCTGCGATGATCGAATCCACCACGAAGCGGTTGTAAGTGTTGTAGGGGCTGATGGAATAGAACCGCAGCCATGCACCCTGGGTGTCCTCGTGGAAGCTCGATTGTCCGCGGTAATTGGACCCATACAACGCTTCGAAGCGAATCAGGCAACGGGCCGCTTCCCTCACGGTTGGCGCCTGCGCGGCGGTGACGCCGGCAAGACCGGCCTGGCTCAAGCGGCTCAACCGACCCATGCGCAATCCCAGTGCCGGGTCCGCAGTGAGCTGAATGGCGCCATGACCCAAGCGCATGTAGCGCGGGATGGACAGGCGGGCTCCGGCTTCGCTGAGGCGTGCCGGGTCCAGGCCATATTGTTCGAGCAGGGGCTGCGGGTCGATATCATGGCTGCGCATGGCGTCGGCGAGGCTGTGGACGAAACCCACAGACAGATCCCCGAGGCGCATCGGCAACGGTTTCATGCTTACAGCCAGATATTCAACAAGCGCGCGCCGCGACTGTTACCGTCCGCAAAGTGCTGCCCGTTGCTGCTGAGGAAGCTCTGGCCGGCGCTGGCCTGATCCCAGAACTGGCCGCGCAAGAACACGCTCATGCCAGCAATCGCCTGACTGTTGGGCGGCTGCGCGGTCAATGTCAGGCGATGCCAGGCCTGGCCCTCGCTGAGCTCGCCAGCCTTGAGGCTGACGGAACCCGGCGTCGACAAACCTTTATAGCCACGCCACGGTTTATCCCAGGTGCCGCGCCCGGAAACAAACGCCGGGACCGCAACCAGTTGCGCACCCTGGCTATCGAGTTTGCGGTAGTTGGCCGGGTACCAGCTGTCGCTGCCGATCATTACGCCGAGACGCCCGGCCGGGGTGTCGACGACATTGAGCGTGTGCTCCCCATTGGCCTCGATGACATCATGTTCAGCAAATATCGGATGCATCTGACGCTGCGGCTGGCCGATCGGTAGCCCGTCGCGACTGAACACCACGCTGCTGTTGTACAACGGACCGCCGCCGGTTTTCAGTTTGCCGTCGATGACTTCAGGCTCGGGCAGCACGATGGAGCCTGCGACCAGGGTCACACGGAATTCCTTTGCCAGGCCGCCGAACAGCGCCTGGTAATCCTTTGCCATGCGTTTCGCCTTCATGCGCAGATGCGCATCATCCAGACGATTTTCGCCCTCGGCACTGATCAGCGCTCGCGCGAACTGTAACGGGTTGCTGACGGCCAGCCAGTTCATGGCCTCCTTGATGGTCGCCGCCTGGTACAACTCGTCTTTCTCACCACTGACCATTAGCCAGGTGCCGATGTGTTCTGGCAGAACCACAATGGTTTTTTCGTTCAACAAACCCTGTTGCTGAGCTTTCTGCAGATAAGCCGCGAGTTTGCGATGCAGGCGCTCGGGGCTCTGATAATCAGTAGGAAACAGTTCGGGTTGTATGCCCAGCAGGTTGCCGCGATCGGCGGGCGTGCCCTGGTCGACGGCGAGGTCGATGCGCAGGTCCGACAGGTAATGACCCGCCGGACGATCCGCGGCCCACATTGCGTAGGTCGTCAGGGCGGCAATCAATGCCATGGAAAAGGTCAGGTACAAAAGTTTGCGCATGGGAAAACAGTCGACAGCCGTGTGCGGGATTCGCTGACTAGGGTAGGGCGCATGCCGGCGCTTGCCAAGTGCCGCTGCGCATTTGGATCAATAAGTTGTCAGTTTCGGTCATTGAGCGGTCGCTGTTGTCCTCATAGTCTGTAACACATGACAGAGGGGTGCCGCAGAGTGCCCCCATTTTCTTCCGTGATTGTTCGTTGTGGAGTTACCGATGGCCGCCGCTCATTATCCGCACCTGTTGGCCCCGCTGGACCTGGGTTTTACCACGCTGCGCAACCGCACCCTGATGGGTTCGATGCACACAGGTCTCGAAGAAAAGCCTGGCGGTTTCGAGCGCATGGCGGCGTATTTTGCCGAACGTGCGCGCGGCGGCGTCGGCCTGATGGTGACGGGTGGTATCGGCCCGAACGACGAGGGCGGCGTGTACTCCGGCGCCGCCAAGCTGACCACCGAGGAAGAAGCGCTCAAGCACCAGATCGTCACGCGCGCGGTGCACGAGGCGGGCGGCAAGATCTGCATGCAGATTCTCCATGCCGGGCGTTATGCCTACAGCCCGAAACAAGTCGCGCCGAGCGCCATTCAGGCACCGATCAACCCGTTCAAGCCCAAGGAGCTGGACGAGGAAGGCATCGAGAAGCAGATCAGTGATTTCGTGACGTGCTCGGCGCTGGCGCAAAAAGCCGAGTACGACGGCGTCGAGATCATGGGCTCCGAAGGTTATTTCATTAACCAGTTTCTCGCGGCTCACACCAACCACCGCACCGACCGATGGGGCGGCAGTTACGAGAACCGCATGCGCCTGCCGGTGGAAATTGTTCGCCGCGTGCGCGAAGCGGTAGGCCCGAACTTCATCATCATCTTCCGCTTGTCGATGCTCGATCTGGTCGAAGGCGGCAGCACCTGGGATGAAATCGTCACGCTGGCGAAAGCCATCGAGCAGGCCGGTGCGACGATCATCAATACAGGCATTGGCTGGCACGAAGCGCGCATCCCGACCATTGCCACCAAAGTACCGCGTGCCGCGTTCAGCAAGGTGACGGCCAAGTTGCGGGGTTCAGTGAGCATCCCGTTGATCACCACCAACCGCATCAATACCCCGGAAGTTGCCGAGCAGATTCTGGCTGAAGGTGATGCCGACATGGTTTCCATGGCGCGGCCGTTCCTTGCCGATGCGGATTTCGTTAACAAGGCTGCGGCCGGTCGCGCGGATGAAATCAATACCTGCATCGGCTGCAACCAGGCGTGCCTCGATCATACATTTGGCGGCAAGCTGACCACTTGCCTGGTTAATCCGCGCGCCTGTCACGAGACCGAACTCAATTACCTGCCGGTGCAGCAGATCAAGAAAATCGCCGTGGTCGGGGCCGGTCCTGCCGGTTTGTCCGCAGCGACCGTGGCGGCTGAGCGCGGCCATCAGGTGACCCTGTTCGACTCGGCCAGCGAGATCGGCGGCCAGTTCAATATCGCCAAGCGCGTGCCGGGCAAGGAAGAGTTTTTCGAAACCTTGCGTTACTTCAACCGCAAGCTGCAGACCACCCATGTCGAGGTGTGTCTGAACACCCGCGTCGACGTGGCGCAACTGGTCGAGGGTGGTTATGACGAAATCATTCTGGCCACTGGCATTGCGCCGAGGACTCCAGACATTCCGGGCGTTGAACATGCCAAGGTGCTGAGCTATCTCGACGTGATCCTGGAGCGTAAGCCGGTGGGCAAACGGGTTGCGGTGATCGGTGCCGGCGGGATCGGTTTCGATGTGTCTGAATATCTGGTTCACCAGGGCGTGGCCACCAGCCTGGACCGTGAAGCGTTCTGGAAGGAGTGGGGCATCGATACGCAACTTGAAGCCCGTGGCGGTGTCGCCGGGATCAAGGCCGAGCCGCATGCGCCGGCGCGGGAAGTGTTCCTGTTGCAGCGCAAGAAATCCAAGGTCGGCGACGGCCTCGGCAAAACCACCGGCTGGATTCACCGCACCGGACTGAAGAACAAGCAAGTGCAGATGCTCAACAGCGTCGAATACCTGAAAATCGACGACGAAGGCCTGCACATCCGCATCGGCGAAACCGGCGAGCCGCAAGTGTTGCCAGTGGACAACATTGTGATCTGCGCTGGTCAGGATCCGCTGCGCGAGCTGCATGACGGGCTGGTCGCGGCGGGGCAGAACGTGCATTTGATCGGCGGCGCGGATGTCGCGGCGGAGCTGGATGCGAAGCGCGCGATCAATCAGGGTTCGAGGCTGGCTGCAGAACTCTGACATCACGCAAACCCTTGTAGCAGCTGGCGCAGCCTGCGTCGGCCCGCGCCCGGTGAATGAATTGCGAGTGCTGCGTCAGGCTCGAACCGGACGCAGGCTGCGCCAACTGCTACCAAGAGCACGCAGGCTGCGCCAGCTGCTATGTATGGACTCGCCCCTACTGTCTACCCGCTTTTGAAAAACTGTCGCCCCGTTGCATCTATGTATTAGGCCTATTCGTGGAAGCCGTCTTCGGCTTCTGGCCAAAATTGGAAAAGCTCGTGGCATGCCGATTACAGTCAGGCCTCGAAGGCCATTAGCAGCTTAGGCATCAATCCACGCCGGTCTTACCTGGGGTCAATTTTTTTCAGCAAAGGGTCGGACAGTCTGTACCTCGGTGGCAGAACTCTGTCGCTCAGTGGCTTATCGTTTCTTGCTGGCTATCACCAGCGTGGCGACGATAAGTCTGGTCATTCTGTAGAAGCACCCAGATGATTCGCAGATTGCGGTTGGCTAGCCTGATCGCAGCTTCTTTACGGCCCAGTCGGCTCATCCAGCGCAACAAGCGGCGGTCATCGGGTTGCTGGGAATCGGGTCGTAGTTGTTGCAGCACCGAATGGGCTCCCTGGATCATCAGGCTGCGTAAATAAACATCACCTCGCTTGGTCATGTCACCCAGCCGGACCGTCTGCCCGCTGCTGTGCTGGTCAGGCACCATGCCAAAGTACGCGGCAAACTTGCGCGCATTGGGAAACCGCTCAGGCTTGGTTTCCTTGGCCACCACTGCCGTGGCAATGACTGGGCCGATGCCGCGCACAGTCATCAGTCGCTTCGCCGTCATGTCGGCGTTGGCAGCCACTTCCAAGCGTCCCGTCAGCACGCTGATGCGCTCGCCCAAATGGCGCCACTCGGCCAACAGTTCGTCGATCAGTTCACGCAGCAGGCCGGGCAGTGGCTGGGTCGCATCTTCCAGTACCCGCGGAATTTTCTGGTTGATCGCAACATCGCCCTGCGCCAAGGCCACGCCGTGCTCGAGTAGCAAACCGCGCATCTGATTACTTACTGCCGTACGCCGACGTACATAACCCTGACGAGCACGGTGCAACGCCTGCATTGCCAGCGCCGCAACGCTTTTGACCGGTACTGCGCAGATTTTTTCATCGCGCCCAGCCCGCAGAATCGCCAGCGCATCGTTGCGATCATTTTTAGGTCCGCTGCGGTGTGTGGCCACCAAACCGGCTGGAAGAATCCGCGCCAGATTGCCTTTGTCTTGCAGCTGCCGGGCCCAGGCTTGAGCACCCGGGCCGGTCTCCATCAAAACCACGACATGAGCCGGCAGCTGTTGGAGAAACTCATAAAACGCCTCGCGCGACTTGATCCGCTGCTCATAACGCACCTGGCCGAGGACATCTTCACCGGCGACCTGAAAGACGTGCTTGGCCAGATCGACCGCCAAAGTTGTGCAGGCCGGCAAATCGGAAGAAGACAGGGATTGATCAATCGAACTATGATTTTTCATGGACTCGCCCTCGCTGTCGATGGCTGTTTAGACTGCCACCGTGGCGCATTGACGCCTCGGCTTGGGCGAGTCCATCCAATTACAAAAAACACGCGGGCTTCGGCGGCTGCTACAAGAAGCACGCAGGCTTCGGCGGCTGCTACAAGGTGTGCTGGCTGTTAGAATTCGCTCTTTGCAGAATGCGCCGAGCTGATGCCTTTCTCCTCCGGTTGGCTACCGAAAGCCCCCCTCCAACCGCTTCACCTCGATTGGCTCACCCGATCAGGCATTGAAGTGGCCATCCTGCGCCTGGACCAGATTGACCCGCTGATCAGCGGCAACAAATGGTTCAAGCTCATCGAACACCTCAAAGCCGCTGATCTGGCCGGAGCGAAAGGCATAATCAGCCTGGGCGGCGCGCATTCCAATCACCTTCATGCACTGGCGGCGGCGGGCGAGCGCTTGGGTTTTACCACCGTGGGTCTGCTGCGTGGACATGCACAGATAACGCCCACCGTGGAGGACTTGCAGGCGTTCGGGATGCAACTGCACTGGTTGGGTTATGGCGGTTATCGCGCGCGGCATGAAGCGGGTTTCTGGACGCCATGGCTGGCGCAATATCCCGACCTTCATCCCGTGCCCGAAGGTGGCGGCGGTTTGCCTGGCGCGCGGGGTTGTATGCCATTGAAGGCGATGGTCGGCGAGCAGCTGAAGGATCTTGGCTGGAGCGATTACGACGGCTGGTGGCTGGCCTGCGGCACCGGCACGACATTGGCGGGATTGGTACTGGCGGAGGCGGGGGATCATTCGGTGTACGGCGCGTTGGCTGTGCCGGGGGATCATGGTGTTGCGCATTGTGTCGATTCAATTGTGCGAGAAGCGGGGTTGCACACACCGGCTTATGAGTTGCTGGAGGCCAGTCGTGGTGGTTTTGCCAAAGTCGATCCGCTGTTGCTCGAATTCATTGAGCAGGCTGAACGGGCCAGTGGCCTTTTGTTTGAGCCGTTGTATACCGGCAAAGCGCTTTTTGCGCTGAGGCAGCAGGTCGAAGCTGGCACATTCAAACAGGGTGCGCGGCTGATCTTTGTTCACACCGGTGGATTGCAGGGGCGTCGAGGGTTCATCGCCCGGACCTGAAAGGCGTATTGAAGTTTGTCAAAATCCGGGACTTGCCGGATGAGACACTGGGTTCAGCGACGTTGGGACTGCTACGCAGTCCAGCGGGGGCAAGCCCCCTCGCCACAGGGGGCTGCATGTCGACCACGAAAGGGCGATGAATCAGCTGCTTTGGGGCATTTCGCCTTTCGCCAGTCGCTGGTTGATGTCGGCGATCACATCCGGCAAATCAGTGATGGTGTCGATCATGTAGTGCGGACGCGAGCCTTCGAACATTGCGTGGATGCGCTTGCGCTCGCTGGCCAGTTCATCGCTGTCGAGGGCGCGATAGCCTTCGTAATCCAGACCCAGCGCATTGCCGGAACAGATCAGCGCCACGGTCCACATGCCGGCGCGGCGACCTTCGAGAATGCCAGGCAAGGTGTCGTCGATTTTCACGCAAGCCGCGACATCGTCGATACCCAAAGCAATCACATTGGCCAGCGCCTGAGCCGGCCATGGGCGGCCGTTAGGCACTTCGTCGGTGGCGACCACGTGGTCGGCGACGTAGCCATTAGTGGCGGCCAGTTCCACCACTTTATCCATCACCTGTTTCGGGTAGCCGGAGCAGGAGCCGATCTTGATGCCTTGTTGACGCAGGTTGGCGATGGTGTCCAATGCACCCGGAATCAGTGCCGAGTGCTCCGCAATTTTCTCGATCTGCAGCGGCATGAAGCGCTGATAAATGGCGGTCACGTCGTCATCGGTCGGCGTGCGGCCGAAGGCCTTGCGATAGCGTTCGGCGACTTGCGGCTGGTCGCACAGCGTGCGGATGTGATCCCACTTGCCCATGCCCATCGGCCCGCGGGCTTCTTCGATGGAGACCTGGACGTCGAATTCGGCGAAGGCTTCGACGAAAATCTGCGTCGGGGCGAAAGAACCGAAGTCGACCACGGTGCCGGCCCAGTCGAGGATAGCGGCCTGGAGTCTGGTTGGGTTTGCGTAGTTCATGCTGAAAAATTCCTCTATCGATCAATGAGGTCTCTGTAGCAGCTGTCGAGCCTGCGAGGCTGCGTCTGGCAGCGAAGCAGCTGTAAAGCCATTCACTTCAGGTGCTTCAGAAAAATACATGGCGACTGCTTCGCCGCGATCGCCGCGATCGCCGCGATCGACGCTATCGAGTCGTGACCCGGACGCAGCCTCGCAGGCTCGGCAGCTGCTACAGATTGCGGTGAATCAAATGTCCAGCACTTCCATCTCGCGCAGCACTTCAGCGACTGCTGCCACAGCTGCATGCATTTCGCTCTGGTTGACGTGGCCGATGCAGCCGACGCGGAAGGTTTCAACCTGGGTCAATTTGCCGGGGTACAGAATGAAACCCTTGGCCTTGACGCGTTCGTAGAACTCCTTGAACTGGTAACGCGGATCTTTTGGTGCGTGGAAGGTGACGATGATCGGCGCCTGGATCGCGGCCGGCAGGAAGCTGCGAATGCCCAGTTGCGCCATGTCATCGAGCAGCACTTTGCAGTTGGCGGCGTAGCGCTGATGACGCGCCGGCAAGCCACCTTCTTCGTTGTATTGCAGCAGCGCTTCGTGCAACGCCGCGACTACATGAGTGGGCGGGGTGAAGCGCCATTGCCCGGTTTTCATCATGTAGGTGTGCTGGTCGTAAAGGTCCATCGCCAGCGAGTGCGAGTTGCCGGCGGCGTTGGCCAGCGATTCCTTGCGAGCGAAGACGAAACCCATCCCCGGCACGCCTTCCAGGCATTTGCCCGAAGCGGCGATCAGCGCATCGAATGGCACTTTCTGCGCATCCACTGGCAGTGCACCGAAGGAGCTCATCGCGTCAATGATCAAGCGTTTGCCGTGTTGCGCGATGACTTCGGCGATCTCCGCCAGCGGGTTGAGAATGCCGGTGCTGGTTTCGCAGTGGATCAGTGCGACGTGAGTGATGCTCGTATCGGCGTGCAGCAAACGGTCGACGTCGGCGGCGGTGGTCGGTTCGTCCTCAGCGGTTTCAAAGGTGCTGAAAGGACGGCCGAGCACTTCGCAGATTTTCGCCAGACGTTTGCCGTAAGCGCCATTAATCAGGACGAGCACTTTGCCGTCGCGCGGTACCAACGTGCCGATTGCCGCTTCCACCGCGAAGGTGCCGCTCCCCTGCAAAGGCACGCAGTGGTGACTCGCGGCGCCGTTGATGATCGTCAGCAGTTGCTCGCAAAGGCTGGCGGTGAGTTGATTGAAACGGTCATCCCATGAACCCCAGTCAACCATCATCGCCTGCCGGGTGCGCGCCGATGTGGTCAACGGGCCAGGGGTGAGCAGAATCGGTTCGGCGGTACTCATTCTCTTGTCCTCGCAATCGATGGGATGAAGCTACGGGGCTTAAATTGCAATTTGCCGAGCTATCAATCAAATTGTTTGTTGTTATGCCAGCCATCAGTGAGGGTTATTCATGAATTTGTTCCAGCTGCGCGCCTTTGACGCGGTGGCGCGCGAAGGCAGCTTTACCCGGGCGGCTGCGCGGCTGTTCATCAGTCAGCCGGCGGTCACCGGGCACATTAAGGCGCTGGAGGAGCATTACCAGATCACTTTGCTGCGGCGCACCGCGCGTCGGGTCGAGCTGACGGAGGAGGGCACCAAACTGGCGGCGATCACCCGGGCGATGTTCGGCCTGGCGGAAGAGGCGCAGGTGATGCTTGAAGCGAATCGACAGTTGCTGACCGGTCGGCTGGAAGTGGCGGCGGACGGTCCGCACATGGTCATGCCGATGCTGGCAAGTTTGCGCGCGCGTTATCCGGGAATCACCGTCAATCTGCGCCTGGGCAATGCTCAGGAAACCCTGGCGGCGTTGCTGTCAGAGCATGCCGATGTGGCGGTGCTGACTGAAGTCGAGCCGCGCAAGGGCCTGCATTTGCAGGCGCTGAGCGAGTCGCGGATTTGCGCGCTGGTGCCGCACGGTCATCCCTGGGCGCAGAAATCGAAGGGGGTGCAGCTCAAGGAACTGGACCAGGTGATCATGGTGTTGCGTGAACCGAGTTCGATCACCCGGCGCACTTTCGATGAGGCGTGTGCGCAGGCCACCGTCAGTCCGCGGGTGCTGCTGGAACTGGACAGCCGGGAAGCGGTGACGGAAGCGGTCGCCGCAGAACTGGGTGTGGGTGTGGTGTCATCGGTGGAGGTCAGCCATGACCCGCGGGTGGTGGCGGTGCCGATTATTGGTGATGGGTTGGTCAATCGGCACATGATGGGGTGTATGGAACGGCGGCGGGATTTGCGTTTGATTCAGGCTTTTTTTGGGTTGGCGCCAGATAGGTAGACCGAGGTGCGGCCTTCGTCGGATCGCCGCCCGGGGCAAGCCACGCTCCCACAGGTTTTGCGTCGTACTCAGCATCGAAGACCAGCATAGAATCTGTGGGGGCGTGGCTTGCCCGCGAAGGGGCCGGACCTGTTTACACCAGGCTCTCGCGCACCATCTGCAAAAAAGTGGCCACCACCCGCCGCGAACTCTGTTCGCGCAAGCACACCAATGTCTCGGTCAGGCGCCGGGTGCAGTCGGTGATTGGTAACGCGCAGACCCGCGAATCGGCGCCGAATTCGGCGGCGGACACCACGCCAACGCCAATTCCCACCACCACCGCCTCACGCGCCGCTTCCCGGCCTTCGACCTGGATCGCCGGGCGAATGCGAAATCCGGCCTGGGCCATTTCCTCTTCCAGCGTCTGCCGCGTGACCGAGCCGATTTCGCGCAATACCAGCGGCGTGTCATCCAGGTCGGCCAGGCAGATCGATTCACGATCCGCCCAGGGATGATTGCGCGAAACGAACGCCACCATCGGGTCATTGCGCAGCGGCAAAGAGATCAAGCGTTCATCGCTGACATCACGCCCCAACAACGCCAGATCCGCCTGATAGTTGAACAGTCGAAACAGCGATTCATCGGTGTTGCCAGTCTCGATTTTCACGCTGATTCCCGGGTAGCGCTCGCAGAACCGCGCAATCTGCGGCAACACGTGCACCGGCGCATCCACCGCCAGAATCAGGCTGCCGGTCTGCATCGCTTGCGAATCCTGCAGCAGATCCTGAGCCTCGGCTTCGATGACGAATAACCGCTGCGTAATGCTGAGCAAACGCTCACCCAGATCCGTCAGGCGCACCGAGCGTTTATTGCGATGGAACAGCAGCACGCCAAAGCGTTCTTCGAGCTTGCGCACTTGGTCGGAAATGGCCGGTTGGGTGAGAAAAAGTCGCTCGGCGGCTTTGGTAAAGCTTCCGTGTACGGCCACGGCGTGGAAGGCTTTGAGTTGGGCGTGGGAAACCGACATCGAAACCTCCAGTAACAAGCTGAGCTTATATTGGAAATACGATAAATCGATTTCACTTATTAATCAGTAATTGTTTTTATCGGCCTCAGCCCCGCTGACTGCTCGGTCGAACAGCAGCGGTGGCCATGAGCCTGTGCGTGCAACAGCAGGCCTCATCTGACCGGTATCGCCTCAGGGAAGCAGCGGTATCGCAGTGCTCAACAATAAAAACACAGGCGTTATTTCTCAATTTCTGCCGGCACACTCACACCCTGAGGTCAGAACCACAATGAACAATCATATCGGCACCATCAAGCGTTGGCGCGTGCAGATCTTCGCGATCACCTGGCTCGCCTACGCCGCTTTCTACTTCACCCGCAAAGCGTTTTCCGTGGCCAAACTGGGGATCGCCGAAGACCCCGATTTCACCCTCGACAAAATGGCCATGGCCAACCTGGACGCCATCTACCTCGCCGCTTACGCCATCGGACAATTCACCTGGGGCATTCTGGCCGACCGCTTTGGCCCGCGTGTTGTGGTGCTGGGCGGGTTGATCATTTCCGCAGCCGCGGCGTTAGTGATGGGCAGTTTCGCGACCTTGCCGATCTTCGCCACGTGCATGTTGATCCAGGGCCTGGCGCAGTCCACCGGATGGTCGGGACTGTGCAAGAACCTTGGCAGTTTTTTCCCCGCCGAGCAGCGCGGGCGAGTGCTCGGCTTGTGGAGTTCCTGCTACGCCTTTGGTGGTCTGGTGGCGTCGCCGTTTGCCGGTTGGTGGGCGTACACACTCGTTGGCACCTGGCACGCGGCATTCATTTCCAGCGCGGCGGTGGTCGCACTGGTGGCCGTGCTGTTTTTCATCTTTCAGCGTAACCAACCGGAGGATGTCGGCTTGCCTGCGGTCGAGCCGGAGCCCGAACTGACGGCTGAAGAAACCTACGCCCGAAGCAAGATCAGTGTGCTGGCACCGCTGCGGGAAATCCTTCGTAACCGCACGGTGCTGGTGCTCGGCCTGGCGTACTTTCTGTTGAAACCGGCACGCTACGCGATTCTGTTGTGGGGCCCGGTGATTGTCTTCGAGCAGATGCCCAGCGTGGGCAAGGTTGGCGCGGCGATTATTCCGACTGCGTTTGAACTGGCCGGTCTGCTCGGGCCGATCCTGCTGGGTCTGGCGTCGGACAAACTGTTCGGCGCCCGACGCATGCCGGCCTGCGTACTCAGCCTGTTGGCGTTGACCGTGACCCTGGCGTTGTTCATGGCCGCTTTGCAGACTGGCAGCGTTTTGTTGGTGGTCGCTTTGTTGTTCGTCATGGGCCTGACCCTGTACGGCCCGGACTCGATGATCAGCGGCGCGGCCGCCATCGATTTCGGCACCGCCAAGGCCGGCGCCACGTCAGCTGGATTCGTCAATGGCTGTGGCTCGGTCGGGGCGATTCTTGGCGGCTTGCTGCCCGGCTATTTCGATACGGTCACCGTGTTCATCGTCTTCGCCGGCTGCGCGATGTTTTCGGCCCTGGTGTTGATCCCGCACTGGAACAGCCGCCCGACTGGCCTGCTTACCGATACCGCGTTCGTGCCCAATCGGCCGATGAGCGTGAAAACCCTGCGTACATAAGGAATGCCCCATGAGACCTTTCTGGCTGGAACAGGCGCTGGCTGCCGAGGCCTGCGCGCCTTGCGAGGCACAGCGTGGCGATACCCGCGCCGATGTCTGCATCGTCGGCGGTGGCTACACCGGCTTGTGGACGGCGATCATGCTCAAGGAGCAGAACCCGGAGCTGGATGTGCTGCTGATCGAAGCCGACATCTGCGGTGCCGGGGCCAGCGGGCGCAACGGCGGATGTGCGCTGTCCTGGTCGGCGAAATTCTTCACCCTGGAAAGGTTGTTTGGTGTCGAGGAAGCGGTGCGTCTGGTCCAGGAATCCGAACGCAGCATTCATGCGATCGGCGCGTTCTGCGAGCAGTATGGCGTCGACGCCGATTACCGTCTCGACGGCACGCTGTACACCGCGACCAACCGCGCGCAATGCGGCTCGACCGACGCCGTGATCGCCGCACTCGAGCGCAACGGCATCAACTCGTTCACCCAGCGGCCGCTGGCGGATGTGCAACGCATGGCCGGGTCCGGCAAGCATCTGGAAGGCTGGTTTTCGCCAGCCGCCGCGAGCGTGCAGCCGGGCAAACTGGTGCGCGGCCTGCGTCGCGTGGCCTTGCAGCTGGGCGTGAAGATTCATGAGCACACAGCGATGACCGGGCTGGAAGAGGGTAAACCGGCGGCGATTCATACGTTGCACGGCGTCATCCGCGCCGATCGCGTCGTGCTGGCGATGAACGCGTGGATGGCCCGCGCCTTCCCGCAGTTCGAACGCAGCGTTGCGATTGTTTCCAGCGACATGCTGATCACCGAGCCGCGGCCGGACCTGCTCAACGAAATCGGTTTGACCAGCGGCGTCACGGTGCTCGATTCACGGATTTTCGTGCACTACTACCACAACACTCCGGACGGCCGGATCATGCTTGGCAAGGGCGGCAATACTTTCGCTTACGGCGGACGAATGCTGCCAGTGTTCGATCAGCCATCGCCCTATGCCGGATTACTGAAGCACAGCCTTGGCGATTTCTTTCCGGCCTTTGCCGATGCCAAGGTTGAGGCAACCTGGAACGGGCCTTCGGATCGATCGGTGACGGGGCTGCCATTCTTCGGCCAGATGAGCACCAGCGGTAACGTGTTCTACGGTTTTGGATATTCCGGCAGCGGCGTCGGGCCGTGTCACATGGGCGGGCAGATTCTCGCCTCGATGGTGCAGGGGCTGGACAATGCCTGGACGCGCTCGCCGCTGGTCAACGGGCCGTTGGGCCTGTTCCCGCCGGAGCCGATTCGTTACCTCGGCTCGCTGATGGTGCGCAACGCCATCCGCCGCAAGGAGCGCGCCGAAGACCACGGGCGCCGACCGCGCCATCTGGACGTACGTCTGGCAAAATTCGCGGCGGCGGCGGGCAAGGCCGACAAAGGCTAGCGGTTGATCAGCCAGTCGAGCAACAGACGGTCATCACCGCCCGCTCGCCGTACAGTGGGCGGCGGCGCGCTTGCCATGGCGCATAACACCGGGCGGTCGGGGTCGCTGTCGAGGAAACTGACGAGCACCTCGGTACCACCGACAGGCAGTCTGGCGGGATCGATTTCATCCATCTGCGCGGCGAGGACCACAGGCAGCCACACGCCGCAGGATTCATCCCCATCGCAGGCGCCGACGGGCCACAATCTGACGGCGATCCGTCCTTGCTCATCCACACAGGCAGGCTGGCCGATGGGGCCCAGCACCCGCGCGGGCTGATAGCCCGGGATGGCGGGCCGTCGCCGGGTTAACGGTGGTCGGAACTCAGTGGACCAGGGAATGGCGGTGAAACTGTTTTTGTAAGCTCTGGCGTCCACGGTGCTGTTCTCGGCAAACAACGCTGGCGGTTCCCGATGGTGCTGAACTTCAGTCAGCAGCCACTGATCATTGAAATTCGCCATCGGATGCTCAGATATCTGCACGATGCGGCCGCTGCGCATTTCGCTGTGCTCGCTTTGTCCGTGGATCTGCCGATGCACGCAGCGCAGGCGCTCAAGGACCCGTCTGCTCAACTGCGCTCGATCAAGATAATCAGCGGCGCGGTGGGCCATGACGGGGGCAGCGGTGTGGCGCTGGAACAGTTCGCTGATCACGGGGATTTTTGCCGGGTGCGGCGCGTCGGCGCAAAACGCTATCAGCAGCGGTTCCTGAGGAAAACTCAGGCTGTCATCGGCAAAGACCAGCACGTGCCCGTCACGCTGGTGCTCGAAGTGATAATGGATGCCTTCTTCTTCGCAGAGCCGTTGCAGAAACGCCAGATCACTCTCATCGAACTGAATGCAAAAGGGCCGGAGCGGATAGCGCGCTGCCGGTAACTCAAAGCGGTAGCTGCTGGCGGGCAGGGCGTTTTCCTGCAGCAATCGAAGCAGAATCGCTGGCACATCGAGTTGATGAAAGACCCGGCGGTTGCGCATCCCGTCCAGGTGTTGCAGGTGCGGCACCAGCACCAGGTTGTAGCTGTGCGGTTGCTGATGGCGATGTTCGCGCGTGGCGCTTTGTACGATCCCATGGATGATCGATTCACCTTCCAGCCGCAGATACGCCGGTTGATGCAGCAAGCACTCCAGGTCCAGGGCCGAGGCCTGGCCGGTCACTTCAATCTCGAATCGATAAGGCTGGTTGAGCCTTTCCTGGCCGCTGAACTGCAGGACTTGCAGGCTCAGATCCGCGTCCAGCAGGGTCAGGCTGTAGGAACTTTCCTTGTCATTGTGCATGGAACACGCTTCTGCCATGGGGACGGACGCTGAGGGTACGAAAACGTAGGCGTTTTGGGGCACCTTGAACGCACATTTCAGAATCGCCCTACACGCTCGGGTGAATAAGTCGATCAGGCATGCCGGTGAGCGACTCGAATTTTTGGTCGATTGCCAACTTTAGGCCGTATAAACTTGCGCAAAGCGTCGGCCAATAGATGTCTCGGCGCCACAGACAAGAGAGTGAGTAATGGGCGCACAGTGGAAGGTTAAACACAAAGAAGCGGCATCCAACGCCAAAGGCAAAATCTTCGGCAAGCTGGTGAAGGAACTCACCATCGCCGCGCGCAACGGTGCCGACACCGCCACCAACGCCCACCTGCGTCTGGTGGTCGAGCAGGCCAAAAAGGCTTCGATGCCGCGTGAAACCCTGGAACGTGCGATCAAGAAAGGCTCGGGCCAGCTCGGCGAAACCGTGCAATATCACCGCGTTACCTATGAAGGTTTTGCACCGCATCAGGTGCCGCTGATCGTTGAATGCGTGACCGACAACATCAACCGCACCGTTGCCGAAATCCGCGTCGCATTCCGCAAGGGCCAACTCGGCGCTTCCGGTTCGGTGGCCTGGGACTTCGACCATGTCGGCATGATCGAAGCGTCGCCGGACAGCCCGGATGCCGATCCGGAAATGGCGGCGATCGAAGCGGGCGCGCAGGATTTCGAACCGGCTGAAGATGGCGCGACCCTGTTCGTCACCGAAGCGGCTGACCTCGACGCCGTGCAGAAAGCCTTGCCAGAGCAGGGTTTCACGGTGCTGTCGGCGAAGCTCGGTTACAAGCCGAAGAACCCGGTCAGCGGCTTGAGTGACGAGCAAATGGCTGAAGTCGAGGCGTTTCTGGAAGGCCTTGATAACCATGATGACGTGCAGGATATGTTTGTTGGCCTGGCGGGCTGAGTCTCACTGAGTTTGTGGCGAGGTGGGCCTTTAGTGGAAGGTGTTTATCTGTGGCCAGGTGATTTTTTGGGCCTGATCATTTATCTGTGGCGAGGGGATTTATCCCCGTTGGACGGCGAAGCCGTCCCCTCCAAAAGCGACGACTGCTGCGCAGCCGAACGGGGATAAATCCCCTCGCCACACAAGCCAGCCATGCCATAGATGCCAGCTTTGTCACACGAGCCAGGCTTGCCACCATCACCACAGATTTTGCATCCAACTACTAACCCGTGAACGCAGCCAATTCCCGCTCAATCTCGCCAAACCCCGGCCGAGCCAGCACATCAGGCTGACAGCAACGCTGCTGCAACGCCTCCAATCGAACGCGCGCCACATCGCTCAACCCCGAATCAATCCGCTCCAGCAATTCCCCTAAAAGAACCCCGAACGCACGCACTTCAATGCGCTGCAAGGCACGGCTTTCCAGGCTGTCCGCCGTGGCATGGAATGACGCCGCACCGAAGTCCCCGAGCAGGCAATCACCGCGCTCGTTGCACATAATATTGTGGCCATACAGGTCGCCGTGGGTGATGCTTTGCCGGTGCAGATGCTCGGCCACCGACGCGATGCCGGAGGCGATGCGCAATGCCACCTCTGCGCCAAAGCTCGCATCGTTGGCATATACATCCCGAGTGCACGACGCCAGGCTCGGCAGTCCTGCAAGGTTGCCAAAGCTTGGATCGATCAGCTCCATCACCAGACCCGCCTGTCCCTCAGGATGCCCGGCGATACGGCCTTCAACCCGAATCAGATTGGCATGCAGCCCGGCGGTGATGCAGGCATTCATTTCGTGCAGCGGCGAGCCGTCACTGGTCATCTCGCCTTTGTACAGTTTGACCGCGACCTCAGCGACGGGTTGGTCCGGTCGTTGCCATGCCGCCCGGTAAATAACGCCCGAGGCGCCTTCGCCCAGTTGCGCCTGCAGGCTCAGCGTGGACCAGGCAATGACGGGCGTCGCGTCAAGCGCGGCGGCATCGGCTTCGGTTTCCAGCGGATTACCGGCGTAGGCCAGCCAGCTCAGGCTCGGCAGGGTCAGCAGCCAGTTCGGCAGCTCGGTGAGGCGGTTGGCGGCGACGCGAATCAGTTCCAGCCGATGGCACTGACGTAGGGTTTCCGGCAAACGCTGCAGACGATTTCCCGACAGCATGAGTTTTTGCAGATGCGGGCGTTCGCCCAGCTCGCTCGGCAGTTCGCGGATGCGGTTATCGGTGAGGATCAGCCACTGCAACAACGTCGGCAGGGAAGCACCCGGCACGGTTTCGATTTTGTTGGCCTTGAAGCCGACCATGGTCAGCGCCGCGCATTGACCCAGGCACTCCGGCAGTTCGGTGAACAGGTTGTCCGAGCAGAAAATCACCCGAAGGCGCGTCAGCCGATACAAATCATCGGGCAGACTGCTCAGGGCGTTGCCGCTGAGATTGAGCACTTCCAGCGAGTCGGCCAGCGCAAAAATTTCCCGGGGAAACTCGGTCAGTCCGCAGGACAGGTCCAGGCGAGTGATGCCTGACAATTGGCCGGCGCGTAGTTGGGCGAGGGTGTGCATGAACGGATTCGCTGTTGATTATCGAGGTGGCGCGGGGCCTGGGAATGGCCGACATGATAGCGGGAAAGCTGCCTCCTTCAGGATGCTTTCACGTCCACCAACTGCCCCAATCGACTGCGCGTACGCGCCAGATCAATCGCATCACCGCTCAGACTTCCATGCAACGAGTGCTGGCCCAGCAAAATAAGATGAGGCTGCGTTCGGCTTGGCCCGCGGTCGAGCGCAGCCTCGCAGCCTCGATGGCTGCTACATATCGGCGAGTCGAGTACTACCGTTCAATGCTGCGATTCCAGCGGGCATTCCACGCCGGGCGCTGTTCGTTGACCTGGTCCCAGTCAACGGCAATCGCCGTCTCCAGATACTTTTTCATCGCTTCGACCTGACCACGGGTTTTGTCGGTGGTCGGCGTGTTCGGGTTGGACGGGATCTGATCGCCATCTTCCAGCGCTGCGGCCTGTGCATCCGGCGTCAGCAGGAACGCGGCAAGTTTTTGCGCCAGGCCCGGTTGAGTGTTATTGGCGATCGCGCACTCGGCGACATTCAGCACCACGGCGCCTTCCTTCGGTTGCGCATATTCCACCGGCATCCCCTTGAGTTTGAGCGCGGTGACTTGAGTCGGCGTGAGCGGGAACAGAGCTGCCTCATCGGTCTGCAGCATTTCGGAAATTTTCGCCGAGCTTGGAATGTACTCCAGCACGTTGCGCCCAACTGTTTTTGGCCAAGCCTTGAAGCCTGGCTCGACGTCGGTTTCGCTGCCGCCCTGAATCCGGTTGAACATCAGGAAGCCGTGCAGGCCGAAGGTCGAAGACGCCATCGACTGGAACACCAGCTTGTCCTTGAATTTCGGATCGGCCATGTCCATCCACGAGGTTGGCGCAGCCCAGCCCTTTTCCTTGAACAGCCGCGTGTTGTACGCCAGCCCGGTGACACCGAGGCTGACCGCCACCGCTTGGTCCTTGATGCGGCCCTTGGCCGGGATCTGCGCCAGGGTCGGACTGTCTTCGAGTTTGTCGCACAAACCCATGTTGATGGCGCGGTACATGATGCCGTCATCGAGGAACATCACGTGCATCTGCGGGTTGCCTTTACTGGCCTGGACCTTGGCCAGAATGTCGGCGGACGTGCCGGGCACGATTACCACTTTGACGTTGTTGGCCTTCTCAAAAATCGGCAGCACCTTGTCGGCGTAAAGCCGTTCCATGGTCCCGCCGTTCATGCCGAGGTAAAGCGTTGGTTCGGCCTGGGCCTGGCTGACGGTGAGCAGGGCGCCCAGGCAAGACAAACCGAGCAGTGCACTACGTTTGACGTTATTCATTGGCGCGACCTTCCTCTATCAAGTATCGGAGATGGAGTGAAACCGGGTGATGGAAAACGCATCCAGCGACGTGCTGCAAGCGCCGGTGCAGATGATTTCTGCGAGCGCCTGGCCCACCGCCGGACCGATCTGAAAGCCTGCGCCGGCAAAGCCGAACGCATGCAGCAGGCCGGGTTGAGTACCACTGTGGCCGATCACCGGTTGGCGATCGGGCAAGTACCCTTCGGTGCCGCTCCAGGTACGAATCGCCTGGGCGCCTTGAAGAAACGGATAGAGCTCGACGGCCTGGCGCAGGATCTCGATCACTGCGTTCTGACCAGGGCGGGCACGAGCGCCATCGAGGGCGAAGCCCTGACCACCGCCCAGCACACAATTGCCGCGCGCTACCTGACGGGCATAAATGCCGCCGCCCTCGACGCCGGTGCTGGCATTCATCACCCAGGGCAGCGGTTCGGTGACCAGCATCGCCGGGTGGCCGGCGTGCATCGGCACGGCTTCGCCAAATTGCTCGGCGAGTGTTCCGGCCCAGGCCCCTGCGCAGTTGAGTAGCCACGGTGCACGAAATTCCAAGCCGTTTTGCGTGCGGATGCGAAAGTGCGAGCCGTCGTGATCGACGCTGAGCACCGCGCATTGTTCATGGATCTGCGCGCCGTGCTGACGTGCCGCGTGGGCAAACGCCGGGGATACCAGGCGCGGGTTGGCGTGACCGTCATCCGGGCAGAATGACGCGCCGATCGCCACCTCGCCGACCCAGGGGAATCGGGTTCTCAACTCATCGCGCTCGAGTATTTGCAGGTCCAGACCAAAGCCCCGACTGCTGACGGCGTAGTCCTGCAGTGCGCGCAAATCGTCACGACTACGCGCCAGTTTCAGATGACCGCTGCGCTGGTATTCACCGTCAATACCGATCAATTGCGGCAGCTGACTCCATATCTTGTGCGCCCGCTGCGACAGTGGCAATTGCGACAGCGGCCGACCCTGACGCCGCACGCCGCCGTAGTTCACCCCGCTGGAGTGCGAACCGCAGAAGTCACGCTCCAGCAGCGCGACGCGACGGCCCGAATGGCTCAGGAAAAGTGCCGAGGAGGCGCCGACAATGCCGCCGCCCACAATGACAGCGTCGACCTCGATCACGGCTCGATCTCCAGACCAAATGGCAGCGGTTTGATCGGTGCCTGCGCGCGCAATCGGCCGATGTCGGATACCGCTCGCCCACTCTCGCAGGCAATGATTTCTGCAGCGGACGCGGCGCACATCCGGCCCTGGCAGCGACCCATGCCGACCCGGCAATACGCTTTGACCCGATTGATTTCCCAATGCCCTTCGCGCACGACCTGGCGAATGTCGGCGGCGCGCACTTCTTCGCACCGGCAGATCATCACCTCGTCAGGCGCGTCGGCGGCCCAGCGCTCGGGGAAAACGAACGCGCGTTCCAGGCCGTGGCGGAAGGTATTGATGCGCTTGAGCGCTTGCTCCAGTTGCACACCGCGTTGTGGCGGGATCAGGTAGCCGATGTCTTCGAGTAATGCCAGTGCGGCTCGCTCACCGGCCATTTCCGCAGCGTCGGCGCCCATGATTCCGGCGCCATCACCGGCCAGATAAACCTCGGCCACGCTGCTGCGTCCGGCACTGTCAGATTGCGGCAACCATGCGCGGTTGAGCGCGTCCCAGGTGAATGCGCACCCGAGCAGATCAGCCAGCTGCGTTTCGCTGCGCAGGCCGTCGGCGAAGGCGACAGCGTCGCAGGCCAGCCGATGCTCGCCGCTTGAGTCGGTCCACTGCAGAGACTGCACGCAGCGTTCGCCTTGCACGCTTTGCAGTCGAGCGCCCTGATGCACCGCGATGCGCTTAGCGGTGAGCCAGCTGCGGTAATAAATCCCTTTTGCCAGCGTGGCCGGTTGCGCGAGCAGGCCGGGCAGCGCAAGTGCCTGAGCGCTGAAGGGTGAGCTGTCGAGCACAGCGACTACGTTCGCACCGGCCTTGGCATATTGGTAAGCGACCAGATACAACAACGGCCCGCTGCCGGCGAACACCACCCGTTCGCCGATCGCGCAGCCCTGAGATTTCAGCGCGATCTGCGCCGCGCCGAGGCTGTACGCCCCCGGCAGCGTCCAGCCTGGCACCGGCAGAATCCGGTCTGTGGCACCCGTTGCGACGATGATGCGCGAGTAGGCCAACCTGGCGGCGCGACCATCATGCAAGGTGTCGAGCGCGCCGTCCTCGGCGTTCCACACCAGCGTGTCGGGGCGGTAATCGATCTGCTCGCGCAGTTCATCCAGGGTCTGGTGCAACGACCTGGCCTTGCGTGCTTCAAAACCGTAAAGCTTGACCGCCGAGCGTTTGAAGTTCGCCGGCTGCTGCCGATAAATCTGCCCGCCACCGCGCGTCGCCTCATCCAGCAACACCGGCCGCACGCCGTGCGCCAGCAAAGTCTGTGCAGCGCGAATCCCGGCGGGGCCGGCGCCAATGATGATCACGGGCTTCATATCCACCATCCCCCTGTGGGAGCGAGCCTGCTCGCGATGAGGCCGATACCTTCAACAAATGAGCCGGCAGACGGACCGCCATCGCGAGCAGGCTCACTCCCATAGGGGATCGCATTTCGACAGGTAGAAACGGTGCTCATAAGATGCGCCCCGGCTCACGGCTGATGTTTTGCCCGGCTTCCAGCGGCGTCGAACATGCCCGTACCCGGCGACCATCGCCGAGTCGCACCCAGCAATCCTGGCAGGCGCCCATCAGACAAAATCCGGCACGCGGTTCGGCGCTGAAATCGCTGCCGCGCAGACGCTCGCCGCAGGTCAGTACGGCGGTCAGCAAGGTGTCGCCAAGCAGGCCGCTGGCCGGTTGGCCGTCGAGCGTGAAGTCCAGGGCCGGGCGATCGTGTTCGGCCAGTCGTTTCAGCAGAGCCATGGCGCCCTCATTGTTTACCTACCAGAACCCGATCCAGGCCGTACACCCGATCAAGCAGAATCATCGTCAGTGCCGTCAGCCCGATCACCAGCGCCGAGACCGCCGCCATCATCGGATCAATGGATTCAGTGGCGTACACGTACATGCGCACAGGCAACGTCTGCGTGGCCGGCGAGGTGACGAAAATGGACAGCGTGACTTCATCGAAACTGTTGATGAACGCCAGCAACCACCCGCCGGCGACCCCCGGCAGGATCATCGGCAAGGTGATCTGCCGGAACAGCGTGAAGCGCCCGGCGCCCAGCGACTGCGCGGCGTGTTCCGCGCTGCGATCCAGGCCGATCGCCGAAGCCAGGACCAGTCGCAGGACGTACGGCGTGATCACCAGCACGTGAGCGAAGATCAGCCAGGCGAAGCTGCCATTGACGCCCATCAGCGCGAACAACCGCAGCAGTGCTACACCCAGGACCAAATGAGGAATGATGATCGGCGACAGGAACAGGCCATTGAAAAAGTCCCGTCCCGGAAATTCGAGACGGGTGATTGCCAACGCTGCGGGCACCGCTATCAACGTCGCCAGTGTGGCTGCGCAAAATGCGAGGATCAGGCTGTTGTAGAACGCATCGACGAAATCTGCCCGCTCGAAAACAGCGCGAAACCAGCGCAGGGAAAATTCGCTGGTCGGCAGACTCAGGGTGTTTTCCGGAGTGAACGCAACCAGGCAGACCACCACCAATGGCGCGAGCATGAACACCACCACCAAGGCGTGAAATAACAGGGCGAAAGGACCGTTCCTGGACATGACTAATTACCCCAATGACTTCTTGTAACGGCCTTCGATCATCCGGTTCCACGACAGCATGATCAGCAGGTTGAGCAACAGCAGCGCGACCGCGATGGCAGCACCCATCGGCCAGTTCAGCTCCGACAGGTACTGGTCGTAGATCAGCGTGGCGACCATTTTCAACCGGCGCCCGCCCAACAAACCCGGGATCGCGAAGGAGCTGGCAGCGAGGCCGAAAACAATCAGCGTCCCGGACAACACTCCGGGCATGATTTGCGGCAGCACTACTTTGCGCATGACTGTCAGGTGGCTGGCACCGAGGGATAACGCCGCTTGTTCAGCGGCGGGGTCGAGCTTTTGCAGCGAGGTCCAGACCGGAATGATCATGAACGGCAACATGACGTGAACCAGGGCAATCACCACCGCGAACGGGGTGTAGAGCAATTTGATCGGCGAGCCGCCGAGTGCTTGCAGAGTCTGGTTGACCAGGCCATCGGCGCCGAGCAACAGGCTCCAGCCGAACGCGCGCACCACCACCGATATCAGCAACGGCGTGAGGATCAGAATCAGAAAAATCGACCGCCACGGTGCGCCCATGCGGCTGAGGATGTAGGCCTCGGGCACGCCAATGACTACGCACAGCAAGGTGGTCAGGCCGCTGATCCAGAATGTGCGTAAAAAAACTTCGTAAAAGTAAGGATCACCCAGCAGGCTGGTGTAGTGCCCGGTGGTGTAAGCGTTGCTGTCGATGCCCGAGCTGTAGTCGAACACGTTGAAGGAAAGCACCAGCGTCAGTAACAGTGGGATGACCAGTAATCCGACATACAAGGCCAAGGCCGGCCCCGATAAGAGATAGCCTTGGCGTCCACGGCGCATCGCGTCAGTCAGACTCATACCGCCACCTCATCCACACTCAGCACCCGCAGCAGCGTCGCGTCCCAATCCAGGCCCACGAGCGTGCCTTCGTTCATCGGTGCCGAGCCGTCATTGCGGCGCACCACGCTGAGTTCGCCCAGCGGCGTCGACACGCCGTACAACCACTGGCTGCCAAGGAAGAAGCGGCTGACGATTTTGCCTTGCAGCCGACCCGAGCCCGCTACGCGCAAATCGATTTTTTCCGGGCGCAGGCTCAGGGTCAGGTCACCGCCGCTGAGCACTTGCACGACGCCCGCGCCGTCCCGTTCGCCGGGCAGCAGATTGGCTTTGCCGACAAAGCCGGAAATGAATTCGGTGCGCGGATGTTCGTAGAGCGTGTACGGCGCGTCGATCTGAGTGATGCGTCCGGCCTGCATGACGACCACACGGTCGCTGATCGACAGTGCCTCGGACTGGTCGTGGGTCACCATCAAGGTAGTGATGCCGACCTCGCGCTGGATGCGGCGAATCTCGAACTGCATTTCTTCGCGCAGGTTGGCATCGAGGTTGGACAACGGTTCATCGAGCAACAATACCGGCGGTTCTATCACCAGAGCCCGGGCCAGTGCGACACGCTGGCGCTGGCCACCGGACAGTTCACGCGGGTAACGCTCGGCATGTTGATCCAGGCGCACCAGTTTCAGCACCCGGTCCACGCGTGTTTGCAACTCTGCGTTGGGTACTTTGCGCATACGCAGACCGAAAGCGACGTTGTCCTTGACGGTCATGTGCGGGAACAGCGCGTAGCTCTGGAATACCACCCCCAGACCACGGCTGGCGGGTTTGGCGTGGGTAATGTCGCGACCGTCGAGCACGATGCGTCCGCTGGTGACTTCGACGAAGCCCGCGATCATTTGCAGGGTGGTGGTTTTCCCGCACCCGGAGGGGCCGAGCAGGGAGACGAATTCGCCTTTTTCGACCGAGAGATTCGTGGCCACGACGGCGTCGATTTCACCGTAACGTTTGCCAAGTCCTTCAAGTTGCACAAAAGCCATAGCTGCGCTCCACCTGAGATTGTTATGCGCGGCGCAGGGCCGTGCTTTTTTTGTATGGGCAGATACGAAAGGTCTTGCGGGTGCGTTGGCGCTCGACGGGAGTCGGCTGCCGCTGTTGTTCGATTCGCCCCTGTGGACGCAGATTAGGACGAAGACTAGGATGGGCTCAATGGCCTATTTCACTGAATAGATGACTATTTTCATATTCATTCATTGAGTAAATTTACTTTCGGGAAAATCCATGACTGATTCCACTCAGCGGAATGAAAACAAAAATGAGGTGGGCGTTGGCGCCGTTTCCCGACTGTTTGCGGTGTTGCGCTCGCTCGGCGAAACCGTCGAGGAAGGTGAGCGGGTCACGCAGTTGGCTCAACGTGTCGGTTTGTCGCAACCGACCACCCATCGCTTGCTGCGCAGCCTGATGGACGAGGGCATGGTCGAGCAGGATGCGCGCAGCAAACGCTATCGCTTGAGCCTGGATTTTTTTGCTCTGGCAGCGCGCGCCGGCAACAGCGGAAATCTGCGCGAACTGGTGCGCCCGGCCTTGTTGCGCTTGTCGGCGTCGCTGGGGGATTCGTTGTTTTTACTGGCGCGCAGTGGCTTCGATGCGATTTGTCTGGACCGCAGTGAAGGGCCGTTTCCGATTCGCACCTTCACGGGTGACATCGGCGGACGCGTTGCTTTGGGGGTGGGGCAGGGCAGCCTGGCGATCTTGGCGTTTCTGCCGGACGAGGAGCGCGACACGGTGATTCACTACAACCTGCCACGCCTGAAGGATTTTCACCTGTACGACGAAGTGTTCCTGCGTTCGGAAGTCGAGAACGTGCGCACGCTAGGTTACGCCGGGCGTAATACGGGTGTGTTGCAGGGCATGGCCGGGGTGGCGGTGCCGATTCTCGATCGGGGCGGGCGGGCGGTGGCGGCACTGAGCGTCGCCACCGTCAGTGATCGTCTGGGTCCGGATCGACTGCCGACCGTGGTGGAAATGCTCAAGCGTGAAGCGGCGTTGATCGGGCCGCGAATCAACCCGTTCGATCCGCTGCTGCGCAGGCCCTCGCAGGTGTTTGGGCAAAGCTAGATAGCTGACAAAATCAGACCTGTGGGAGCGGGCTTGCTCTCGATAGTGGTGGGTCAGGCGAAATCACTGTCGGATGTAATGAGCTCTTCGCGAGCAAGCCCGCTCCCACAGGGGGATTTGCAGTGGGTTCAAAATTGCTCGGTCTGCTTAAGCATCTGCGCAGCCGGTGTATCTGTCGGACTGACCATCGCATAGTTGTAGCCGGCGCCGGACCAGTACTCGGCCTGCAACTCTCCGTCACTGCGACTGCCCCGGGGCAGCAGAAAGTTTTTCGGTCCGGGTGGACGCACGTAGAAACTGATTTTTTGCCCGCGCGGGTCTTCATACACCACCATCGCCGCCGGCCCTTGCTCAGTGCTGAGCAGCCGTCCGCTGACCGGTTTGAAACCCGCAGCGGACAGGTCCGGCAGGCGATTGGCCTGGGTGAAGTAGCGGTCGAGCCAGCCCTGCATATCGCCGCCGCCGTCAACTTTGTAGTCGGCGGGCAGCAGGCCTGTTTGCGCGAACAGGCGGTAAGCCTGCATCGCATCGCCCATCGGCTGCGCGGCACTGAGCAGTGTCATCTCCCGCGCCTGCCAACCGCTGAAACCGCCGACGCTGACGGCGATCAGCAATATCGCCGCGCTGGCCAGATGGCGCCGCGATTGCTGTTTCAGCCGCTGGCGAATCAGTGCTGGATCAAGGTCCGGATTGGCCGGCTGGTGCAACGCGCCGCTCAACGCCGCTCGCAACTGCTGAGCGTCCTGTTGCCAGGCGCGCACTTGAGCAGAAACGTCGGCATTGTTTGCCAGAAAAGTTTCCACCAGACGTCGGTCGTCGTCGCTGAGTTGATGGTCGATGTACGCGTGCAGGTCACGCTCGCTCGGGGGCATGCTGATCATTTGAGTCTCCGCAGGGCAGGGCGGGTGATTTCGCCATCGCTGAGTTCGCGCAAAGCCTGGCGGGCACGGGACAGGCGCGACATCACGGTGCCGGTGGGCACGTTGAGAATTTGCGCTACCTCTTTGTAGCTCAGGCCTTCGACTGAAACCCACAGCAGCAGTGCACGTTGTTCGCTGTTGAGCTGATCGAACGCTTGCAGGGTCGATTGCGCGATCACCGTGCGCTCGACCGAGGGCTGTGCATCGTCACGACCGGTGAAAAATTCGAGCATTCGTGCATATCGGCGCGAGCGTCGATGCGCATCCAGAAACTGCCGGTACAGAATCGAAAACAGCCAGGCGCGTAAATCGCCATCGGGACGCTTGTCGCCCCAACTCGTCAATGCACGCTCAAGGCTCGCCTGCACGAGATCGTCCGCGCTGCTGGAATTGCGCGTCAACGACACCGCGAAGCGTCGCAGTCTGGGAATGATTTCTCGCAGCTGTTCGTCGATGTCGTTCATGAAGGCTAGTCACTACGCTGTGGACTAGAGAGACGCCCGGCGCTCGAGGTTATTCCACGCTGGAAAAAATAAATACGCGGCGATGGAATAAACATGCGTGGGGTTCGTCTGCCTGTTTCTTCTCACTCGTGGCCGATGGCCCTGGAGTCTTTCATGGTAGATCGCTCATCACCGCCCACCCGGCCGCCGCTGAGTGCAGCGAGCCTGACCTTGCGCCTGGCGGCCATTGCAGTGGTTGTTGCCGGCGTGGCCGGGGCTTTTGCCTACGTCAACGGCACATTCGACCCACAGCGTCTGACCCCGACGAAACTGATCAATGTGCTGGAAACCAACAATGGTGTGCACCCCGGTTTTCGGCGCAACCACTCCAAAGGAGTGTGCGTGATCGGCCATTTCGAAAGCAGTGGCGAGGCCCGCAGCTACTCCACTGCTAAGGTGTTCAACGACGCGCGCACACCAGTGGTGGGGCGTTTCGCACTGCCGGCCGGTAATCCCTATGCGCCGGACAGCAGCGTGCCGATCCGCAGTCTGGCGTTGCGCTTCACTCAGGCGAATGGTCAGCAGTGGCGCACCGGGATGAACAGCATGCCGGTGTTTCCGGTGGGCACGCCCGAAGCGTTCTATCAATTGCAACAGGCTCAGTCGCCGGATCCTGCCACGGGTAAACCAGACCCGGCAGCGGTGCCCGCTTTCTTTAAATCGCACCCGGAAGCCGGGCCGTTTCTGGCCTGGATCAAAACCGCCAAACCATCGGCCAGTTATGTGACGGAGACCTACAACAGCGTCAACGCGTTTTATCTGGTCGACGCGGCCGGGAAAAAACAAGCGGTGCGCTGGAGCATGGTGCCAGTGGCGCGCGATGCAGCCGGTGCAACGGCACCAGAAGGGGCTGATTTCCTCGAGAAAGATTTGTTGCAGCGAATGGGCGCCGGCCCGTTGCGTTGGCAACTGAACCTCACGTTGGCCAATGCCGGCGATCCGGTCAACGACGCCAGTAAAACCTGGCCGCAGGACCGCAAGGTGCTGAATGCCGGGACCCTTGTTCTTGAAAGCACCCAGCCGCAACTGAATGGCGAGTGCCGCGATATCAACTATGACCCACTGGTGTTGCCATCCGGCATCGAGGGGTCTGACGATCCTTTGCTGGCCGCGCGTTCTTCCGGTTACGCCAGTTCCTACCTGCGTCGCACCAGCGAAGTCGGCCAGTTGCCTGCCGCTGCACAGGAGGCTCAACAATGAGCGCTCAACCAAGTCATTTCGCGCCTTTGGCGCGACTGCTGCACTGGCTGATGGCGTTGATGATCATCGCCATGCTGTTTATCGGCGCGGGCATGGTCGCTTCGGTATCCGAGCGTCATGAGTGGCTGCTTAATCTGCACAAACCGCTGGGCATCGCGATTCTGCTGCTGGTCATCGTGCGTCTGGGTGTGCGCTTTTCGACCCGGCAACCTCCGTTGCCGGCTGACCTGCCAAATTGGCAAGCGCTGGCCGCCAAGGCTTCGCATCTGTTGCTGTATTCGCTGATGTTCATTCTGCCGCTGCTCGGCTGGGCGATGATTTCGGCCGCGGGCGATCCGGTGATGCTCGGCAGTTCGCTGCGGTTGCCGTCGATCATGCCGGCCGATGCGCAGGTGTTTGCGTTCCTGCGCAAGGCCCACGGGTATCTGGCGTATCTGTTGTTCCTGACGGTACTGCTGCATCTGGCGGCGGCATTGTTCCATGGCTGGGTGCGCCGCGATGGTGTGCTGGACAGCATGTTGCGGGGCAGGGATCGCGGCTGATTCCACAGATCCCCGGTAGCAGCTGGCGTAGCCTGCGTTCGGCTGCGATGCGGGCTTCGCCCGCTGTTACTGCTCAATGCGAAGCCGCTTCCAAGGGTTGGCTTCGGGGAGCCAGCGTTCGCCACCAATAAAGCAACGCCAGTGCATTGATTCCCGCACCTAAAAGACAAACGCCGATCCACCCGGCCCATGCATACATCGCGGTCGAACTGATTGAGCCCAGCGCACTGCCGACCGAATAGAACAGCATGTAGCCCGCGGTCAGGCGACTTTGTGCTTCGGGACGCACGCTGTAGATCATGCTCTGGCTGGCGACGTGCACGGCTTGAAGCCCCAGGTCGAGCGTGATCACGCCGAGCAGCAAAGCCCACAGCGAGGATTGAGTCAGGGCGATAGGCAGCCATGACACCAGCATCAGTAGCAATGACAAGCCGCTGACCCATTGCCCCCAACCCCGATCTGACAGATGCCCGGCGCGAGCAGCGCCCAGTGCCCCGGCTGCGCCGGCCAGACCAAACAACCCGATTTGCGTGTGGGACAGTGACAGCGGTGGGGCACTGAGCGGCAACACCATGGGGGTCCACAGCACCATGGCGCTGGCGAAGGTCAACAGTGCCAGAATCGCTCGCTGGCGCAGCACCGGTTCTTCCCTGAACAGCGCGAACACCGAGCCAAGCAACGACGCGTAGGATTGCGCGGGTTGCGGATCTTCATGTTTGGGCAGCACCCGCAACAGCAACAGCGCCATCACCAGGGTCAGACCTGCCGACAGCAGATAAACCGAACGCCAACCCGCCAGATCGGCCATGCCACCGGCCACCGTGCGCGCCAACAGAATGCCGACGACGATGCCACTGGTCACCACGCCCACCACCCGCCCGCGTTCGGCCGGCACCGCCAGCGTCGCGGCGTAGGCCACCAACACTTGCGTGACGACGGCCAACAAGCCGGTCAGCGTCATCCCGATCAACAGCCAGGTGCTGTCGGCAGCGAATGCGATCATCAGCAGCGCCAGCGCCGATAACAGCGTTTGCGTGACGATCAGCCGCCGCCGGTTCAGCAGATCGCCAAGCGGCACCAGCAGCAACAGGCCAAGGCCATAACCGACCTGAGTCAGCGTCACGACAATGCCAATGGTGGCCGGATCCATGGCAAAGGTGTCGACCATGGCATCGAGCAGCGGCTGTGCGTAATACACGTTGCCGACGGCTAACCCACAAGCCACGGCAAACAGCAGCACGACGCTCGTGCTCAGGGTTGAATCGCTGGTTTTCATGCGCAACTCCAAAGTGGTTTCTAAATAAAACCAGTTGAACGGTAAGGAGTCTGGTTTTATATTGCAACCACATTTGTCTTGCAGGGCGTCTTCGTGGCCAAACGAACGAGTATGGAAAATGCCGAATGCCCGGTTGCGCGCTCACTGGATGCCATTGGCGATTGGTGGTCGCTGTTGATCGTGCGCGATGCGTTCGATGGGATCTGCCGATTCGGTGAGTTTCAGCGCAGTTTGGGCATGGCGAAAAATATTCTGTCCGCACGTTTGCGCACCTTGGTGGCCCACGGGATTTTTGATCTGGTGCCGGCATCGGATGGCAGCGCGTATCAGGAATATGTGCTGACGGAGAAGGGCAAAGGGTTGTTCCCGCTGATCATCGGTCTGCGGCAGTGGGGCGAGGTTTTTTTTTTCGAGGAAGGAGAGGCGCATTCACGAGTGGTCGATCGCGCTCAGGGTCAGCCGGTGCGACCGCTGGAATTGCGCGCCGAGGATGGGCGATTGCTGGGGCCAGAGGATTGTGTGCGGATCGCGGCCGAGTAATCGCTGTTTTGCAGGCTTCGCCACGCGTAAAAGCTGACGCAGCCTGCGATCGTTTGATCTTCGCTCAGCGCAAGCTATCGATCATCTCGGCCACGGTCGTCAACACGTCCTTGCCCAACTGCTTCGAACGCTTGCCGGACCAGCCTGTCAGCGGGTCAGGCTTGTCGTTGTTGTCCTTGAAAGGCATCTCCAGGGTCAGTGACAGGCAGTCGAATTTTTCGCCGACGCTGTTGCAGGCCAGGGTCATATTGGCTCTGCCGGGCAGGTCGCGGGTGTAGCCGTATTTGGTCTGGAAGTCCTTGGTCAGGTGCTTCAGATGGCTACGGAAATGTTCTTCGAGTTTTTCCAGACGCGGCGTATAACCTGGGTTGCCTTCACAACCGGCCGTGAAGACGTAGGGGATTTCTTCATCGCCGTGAACGTCGAGGAACAGGTCAACGCCGTACTTCTCCATTTGCGTCTGAGCGAACAGGACTTCCGGACTGATTTCCTGGCTGGCGCTCTGCCAGGCCCGGTTAAGGTCCTGGCCCATGGCGTTAGTGCGCAGGTGGCCATGGAAGGCGCCGTCCGGGTTCATGTTCGGCACCAGGTACAGGTCGGCGCTGGCGAGCAGTTTTTGCATGACCGGATCATCGTGCTTTTCCAGGCGTTCGATCACGCCTTCCATGAACCACTCCGCCATGTGCTCGCCCGGGTGTTGTTGCGCAATCATCCAGACTTTGCGCTGGCCTTCAGCGCCAGTGCCTTTGCGCAAAAGCTGGATGTCGCGACCTTCTACACTCTTGCCGGTGGCCAGCAATTGCGCGCCGGCCTTGGTCAGCGCCTGCTCGATGAGCCAGTCGTGGCGACCGCGGCTGTAGGGTTCGAAATACGCAAACCAGGCGTGGGTGGCGGTGGCCTCGAGGCTGAAACGCAGGCAGTCGCCTTCGAAAATGGTCGGCACCCGGAACCAGTTGACGTGATCGTAAGACGCGACCGCCTGGTAACCCTCCCAGGCTTTGTTATAGGAAGACTGACTGGCGTTGTTCAAACGAAACCAGTGCTCCTGACCTACATGGAGGCCGCTGGCTTTGAAATGAAACCACTGGAAATGCTTGCTGCGAGTATCGGGCCGGATGGCGAGCAATGCCTGCAGCGGGTTGCTGATATCCAGCACTTCGATATTGCCGCTGTCAAAATTTGCGCTGATGCCGAAAGAGGATTTAGCCACGGTCATAATCGGTTCCTGAATATGATTTTTATGGCTGCTACTTTACACGCTGGGAAGGGGGGAATCGGCAGAAAATGCGCAGTAAGACGGGGGCGTCCTCCCTGACGCCGCCGCAGCTTGGAGACCCCTTGATTGATTCTCAAGTGCTATTTTTGATTAGTTTTGACCAATGTTGACGGGCCTGTCTCGCTAACGAATGTTCTTTTGCTATCATCCGCGCCATCGAATTTGCAGCACCCCAAGACTTCATTAGCCTGAAGGTAAAAGCCAGAATAACTGGCAAAAAAAGACCCGGCAAAAAGCCGGGTCAAAAACCGTGATTAGCCTGATGAGGAGATCGTTCAGGAGACCGACCTAAGGTCTCTTGGACAATCGACTGATCTCGCGACCAGCTGCATGCAATAATAATCATTCTCGTTTGCAAGTCAAATTATTTTATCCCCGGTACAGGCGCCTTGCGTTTCGGCGCCCCTCAGAAACTCCCTTCAGCTTTACTTGTTGCCTTGCAAAGAACGGTCGACCATCGCTTTCGCCATGTCGATCATGTGCACCGTCGAGAAAGCCAGATCCCGGTTGACGCCCTGCAGATGGCTAGCCGATTCATAAGCAATGGCGGCGGCACAACGCAGCAGATCGGTTGCATGCACCAGGGCTTCTTCACTGCTGATATTGCGATTGACGTCGAAAAAACGGTCCTCAACAGCCTCTTCTGAAACAGCCGGTTTCAAGTAATAGTCCAGCGCGCGCTGTGCGGCCGCAGAGCCTTTTGCAGAAGTGAGAGAGGTGTCGATGGGCACATCTGTCGCGTCATTACTGGGGATAGTGATGGTCATGGTCCTACTCCTTGTAAGGTTGAAATCCGTGATCCAATCTTAGTACAGCCTGTATTTGTTACGAGCATTTAACTACTACAATGTGTGTTTTGCAGCCGGGAGTCTCCCACGTATCGTGCCGCCCATGGATAAATGGATAGAGTTGGTCAAAGCCAAGATGAGTGAGATGAAAATCACTCAAGAGGTACTCGCCGATCGCTTGGGCATGTCTCAGGGCGGCATCGGTCACTGGCTGAATAAACGTCGCGAACCCGGTATCGATGACATGAATCGAGTACTCCGCGCGCTTGGGATGGATTTTCTCGAAGTGGCGCTGGTCATCAGGGAGCCGGACCCTGCCGCTGATGACAGTCAGGATCTCGTGCAGAAGTACAACCCTTATTTCCGATACCCGGTGAGTGACTGGCGAGGAACCAGCGAGGTTCGCGATGGCGAGCGAACGGTGTACCGCACGCCGCAATTCGAATTGACGGATTACCACGCCCAGGGCGCAGCGTTCTGGCTCCGGGTGGTGGGCGATGCGATGACCGCACCCAGCGGCCTCAGTATTTGCGAAGGCATGATGATTCTGGTCGATCCCGACATCGTCCCCGAACCGGGAAAAATGCTGATCGTGCAGTGGCCGGACAGTAGCGAGGCGACTTTCCGCAAGCTGATCGAAGAGGGCGGGCAGCGTTACCTGGTGCCGCTCAATCCCACCTATCCGAAAGCCCTGTTCACCGACACGTGCAATATCATCGGCGTGGTGGTTCAGGCGACCGCCCGATTCTAGTCAGACCGGTCCTGCGCGAAGGCAGGACCGATTTTCTTTTCACGCCTCTTCCAGTTCAACCAGCGCGGCGCCTTCGCTGACCATTTCGCCTTCCTCGCAATACAGCGCCTTGATGACTCCGGCGTGCGGCGCGCGAATGCTGTGCTCCATCTTCATGGCTTCCAGCACCACCAGTTGCGCGCCGGCTTCAACCGTTTGCCCGGCCTCAACGAGCACCCGCACGATGCTGCCGTTCATCGGTGCGGTCAGCCCGCCCTGATGACTGTGACTGGCTTCGACGGCGCTAATAGGATCATAGGATTCGATGCGGCGCAGCTCACCTTGCCACTGCAAATAGACAACGCCATCGCGACGAATAGCCCGATGTTTGCGGCGCAAACCGTTGTGCTCGGTGGACAGATGCTCGCCGTTGAGATGCGCCGAAGTGGCATCGCCCAACGTCAGCGCCCGATCCTGGCCTTCACACATCAAATGCAGGCTCGTCTCGTTCGGCAGCCCTGCCCGAAAACCGTTGCTGATCGCCCACGGTGAAGCAGGATCATCGACACGGGGAATGCTCGGCTGGCTTTGGGCAAACGCTTGAGCGGCGGCTTGCCAGAATTCATCACTGAGGGGCGCAGGTATCGGCAGCAATTGCTCGTGATAACGCGGGATGAACCCGGTATCCAGCTCCGCAGCGGCAAAGGCCGGATGAGCGATGATGCGCCGCAGAAAATTGATGTTGGTCTTGAGCCCGCCAATCGCAAATTCATCGAGCATGCTCAACAAACGCAGGCGCGCCTGCTCACGATCCTCGCCCCAGGCAATCAGCTTGCCGAGCATCGGGTCGTAGAACGGCGAGACCTCGTCACCTTCTTGAACACCGCTGTCGACCCGACGTCCCGGACCTGGCGCTGATTCGCGATACAACTCGAGACGCCCCGTCGCAGGCAGGAAATCATTGCCCGGGTCTTCGGCATACAAGCGCACTTCGATGGCGTGGCCAAGCAGCGGAACCTGCTCCTGTGTCATTGGCAGCGCTTCACCCCGCGCCACGCGGATTTGCCAGGCCACCAGGTCAAGTCCGGTGATGGCTTCAGTGACCGGATGTTCGACTTGCAGGCGCGTGTTCATCTCCATGAAGAAGAACTCGCCGCGCGCATCCAGCAAAAACTCGACGGTACCGGCGCCGACATAGCCAATGGCTTGCGCCGAACGCACGGCGGCTTCACCCATCGCCCGACGCAGTTCCGGGCTCAACCCGGGTGCCGGGGCTTCTTCGACGACTTTCTGGTGACGCCGCTGGATCGAGCAATCGCGCTCGTTGAGGTACAGGCAGTTGCCGTGCTGGTCAGCGAAAATCTGGATCTCGACGTGGCGCGGTTTCAGCAGGTATTTCTCCACCAGCATGCGCGAGTCGCCAAACGAAGACTGGGCTTCGCGTTGAGCCGAGGCGAGGGCTTCGGCCAGTTGGGTGACTTCCTCGACGACTTTCATCCCTTTGCCGCCGCCCCCGGCCGTGGCCTTGAGCAGCACCGGGTAACCGATGCGTTCGCAGGCATCGCGGAAAGTGTCGAGGTCCTGGGCTTCGCCGTGATAACCGGGCACCAGCGGCACGCCGGCGGTTTCCATCAAGGCTTTGGCGGCGGATTTGCTGCCCATGGCGTCAATGGCGGAGGCCGGCGGGCCTAGGAAGATCAAGCCGGCAGATTCGATGGCGCGGGCGAACCCGGCGTTCTCCGACAGGAAGCCGTAGCCGGGATGGATCGCCTGGGCGCCGCTGGCCTTGGCCGCGGCGATCAGCTTGTCGATTTGCAGGTAGCTGTCGGCGGCCTTACTGCCACCGAGGTCAACGCGGATATCCGCTTCGCGGCTGTGCCGGGCATCTCGGTCGGTCGCGCTGTGCACGGCCACGGTGGTCAGGCCCAACGCTTTAGCGGTGCGCATCACTCGGCAAGCGATTTCGCCGCGGTTGGCCACCAGCAAAGTGGTGATGACAGGTGCGCTCATCAACGCGGCTCCTTGGTTGCGGCATGCCAGTT
The DNA here is from genome assembly GCF_054898145.1 of Pseudomonas sp. TMB3-21. Classification (NCBI taxonomy): domain Bacteria; kingdom Pseudomonadati; phylum Pseudomonadota; class Gammaproteobacteria; order Pseudomonadales; family Pseudomonadaceae; genus Pseudomonas; species Pseudomonas sp. TMB3-21. Next base: position 3,438,589 of record NZ_CM142718.1, read on the forward strand.
AGGCGGACGTTTTTGCAGAAAGGCCCGCAGACCCTCCTGGCCTTCGGGGCTGACGCGGATACGGGCGATCGCATTCTCTGTGTAGCGGCGCAGCGCCGGCGTCAGTGCGCCGTTCCCCACTTCGCGCAGCAGGTCCTTGCTGACGCGCATGGCGGCGGGGCTGTTGAGCAACAGGTTGTCGATCCATTGCTCGACACTCTGCTCCAGTTCGATGGTGGGATAACTCTCCGACAACAAGCCGATTTCCCGCGCCCGTTGTCCGCCAAATCGCTCAGCCGTCAGCGCATAACGGCGCGCCGCCCGTTCGCCAATGGCCTGTACCACGAACGGGCTGATCACCGCAGGGGCCAGGCCGATGCGCACTTCCGACAGGCAGAACTGCGCGTCATCGGCACCAATCGCCATGTCGCAGCAACTGATCAAACCCAGTGCGCCGCCGAATGCAGCTCCTTGCACCACGGCGAGGGTAGGGATTTTCAGTTTGGCGAGGTTGTACATCAACTCTGCCAGTTCCCGCGCGTCATCGAGGTTGGTGTGGTAATCGAGTTCGGCCGATTGCTGCATCCACGCCAGATCGGCGCCAGCGCTGAAATGTTTGCCACGCCCTCGCACCAGTAAAAAACGCAGACTGGCGTCGCTCGACACCTTGTCCAGCGCGAGGATCAGTTCGCGGATCATCTCGGCGTTGAAGGCGTTGTTCTTTTCTTCACGGCTGAGCCACAGGGTCGCAAAACCCCGCGGGTCGTTCAGCAGTTCGATGGTATTGAAGTCGCTCATATTCGTCCGTCTCCACAACTCATGTGGGAGCGGGCTTGCTCGCGAAAGCGATGGCGGTTTCACGATTGCTTCGCAACCGACCGGGAGCAAGCTCCCTCGCCACACAAGCCCGCCCCACAGAAAATCACATCCGGAACACGCCGAAGCGGCTCGGTTCGATTGGCGCATTCAGCGATGCGGACAGGGCCAGCGCCAATATGTCGCGGGTCTGTGCCGGGTCGATGACACCGTCATCCCAAAGCCGGGCGCTGGAGTAGTAGGGGTGACCCTGCTCTTCGTACTGATCGAGAATCGGTTGCTTGATCTCGGCTTCCTGTTCGGCGCTGAAGCCCTGACCACTGCGCTCAGCCTGCTCGCGCTTGACTTGCACCAACACACCGGCCGCTTGTTCGGCGCCCATGACGCCGATGCGCGCGTTCGGCCACATCCACAGAAAACGCGGATCGTAAGCTCGTCCGCACATGCCATAGTTCCCGGCACCGAAACTGCCGCCAATGATCACGGTGAATTTCGGCACCTTGGCGCACGCCACGGCAGTCACCAGTTTTGCGCCGTGCTTGGCAATGCCGCCGGCCTCGTATTTCTGGCCGACCATGAAGCCGGTGATGTTTTGCAGGAACAGCAGAGGAATACCGCGCTGGCAGGCCAGTTCGATGAAATGCGCGCCTTTTTGCGCGGCCTCGGCGAAGAGGATGCCGTTGTTGGCGAGGATGGCAATCGGATACCCGTGAAGGTGGGAAAAACCGCACACCAGCGTAGTCCCGAACAGCGCCTTGAACTCATCAAACACAGACCCGTCTACAAGGCGCGCAATCACTTCACGCACATCGAACGGTTGCTTGGCATCGGACGAAACCACACCGTACAACTCGTCGCTGGCGTAAAGCGGGGCGATCGGTGCGCGTTGCTGGACTTCGCCGAGCTTGCGCCAGTTGAGATTGGCGATGCTGCGCCGGGCAATGGCGAGAGCGTGTTCGTCGCTCTCGGCATAATGGTCCGCGACCCCGGAAATCTTGCAGTGTACATCGGCACCGCCGAGGTCCTCAGCGCTGACTACTTCACCGGTCGCCGCTTTCACCAACGGCGGGCCTGCGAGGAATATGGTCGCCTGCTGGCGCACCATGATCGCCTCGTCGGCCATCGCCGGCACGTAAGCCCCGCCGGCGGTGCACGAGCCCATGACCACGGCGATTTGCGGAATGCCCATGGCGCTCATGTTGGCCTGGTTGAAGAAAATCCGCCCGAAGTGTTCTCGGTCCGGAAATACTTCATCCTGCCGCGGCAGATTGGCGCCGCCCGAATCCACCAGATAAATGCAAGGCAGGCGATTCTGCTGGGCGATGGTCTGTGCGCGCAGGTGTTTTTTCACGGTTAATGGATAATACGAGCCACCTTTGACCGTGGCATCGTTGGCGACAATCATGCACTCAATGCCTTCGACTCGACCGATCCCGGCTATGACGCCCGCGGCCGGCACGTCTTCGCCGTACACCTCGTAGGCGGCGAGTTGGCTGATCTCGAGGAACGGTGAGCCCGGATCGAGCAACCGATTGATGCGCTCGCGAGGCAGCAGTTTGCCTCGGGACGTGTGCCGTTCTTGCGCTTTCGCGCCGCCACCTTGCTGCACTTTGGCGAGCAGGGTGTGCAGAGCGCCGACCTGTTCGAGCATCGCCGCACTGTTGCTGGCGAACTCCGCTGAACGCGGGTTGAGCTGGGTATGCAGGATAGCCATGGACAGCTCCGTTTCAGCGAGTTTCGTTAAACAGTTCGCGGCCGATCAGCATGCGACGGATCTCACTGGTGCCGGCGCCGATTTCGTACAGCTTGGCGTCACGCAGCAGACGACCCGCCGGGAATTCGTTGATGTAACCGTTACCACCAAGAATCTGGATCGCGTCGAGGGCCATTTGCGTGGCGCGTTCGGCGCTGTAGAGGATCACGCCCGCGGCGTCCTTGCGAGTGGTTTCACCGCGTTCGCAGGCTTGGGCAACCGCGTAGAGGTAGGCGCGGCTGGCGTTGAGCTGGGTGTACATGTCGGCGACTTTGCCCTGGATCAGCTGGAACTCGCCGATGCTCTGACCGAACTGCTTGCGGTCGTGAATGTACGGCACGATCAGGTCCATGCACGCTTGCATGATCCCGGTCGGGCCACCGGAAAGCACGACGCGCTCGTAATCGAGTCCGCTCATGAGCACTTTCACGCCACCGTTGAGCACGCCAAGAATGTTTTCCTCCGGCACTTCAACGTCGTCGAAAAACAGCTCGCAAGTGTTCGAGCCGCGCATGCCGAGCTTGTCGAATTTGTTGCTGCGGCTGAAGCCTTTCCAGTCGCGCTCGACGATAAACGCGGTGATACCGTGCGGGCCTTTTTCCAGATCGGTTTTGGCGTAGATCACATAAGTGCTGGCGTCAGGGCCGTTGGTGATCCAGGTTTTGCTGCCATTGAGCACGTAGTGGTCGCCGCGTTTGTCGGCACGCAGTTTCATTGAAACTACGTCTGAGCCGGCATTCGGCTCGCTCATGGCCAGCGCACCGACGTGCTCGCCGCTGATCAGCTTGGGCAGGTATTTGGATTTCTGATCGTGGTTGCCGTTGCGGTTGATCTGGTTGACGCAGAGGTTGGAATGCGCGCCGTAGGACAGCGCGACCGAGGCCGAGCCCCGGCTGATTTCTTCCATCGCCACCACATGCGCCAGGTAACCCAGGCCTGCGCCGCCGTACTCTTCCGGCACGGTGACACCGAGCAGGCCCATGTCGCCGAATTTGCGCCACAGATCGGCAGGGAACAGGTTGTCGATGTCGATTTGAGCAGCGCGCGGGGCGATCTCTTTGGCGACGAAGGACTGAACCTGATCGCGCAACATGTCGATGGTTTCACCGAGGGCGAAGTTCAGGGATGGGTAGCTCATGGGGCACCTTTTGGCTTTTTTGTAGGGTGGAGAGAGGATGATTCAGTTCTCACCTTTACGTTAACGTAAGCCTGCGACGAATGACTGTCAATCACCCTTTACGTTAACGTTAACTTGAGTGATTCTTTAGGCGCACAGCCTGCTAGCGAAGGATGCAACTATAAGAGGCGTCAGCTCGATAAGCGCGCCGCTGTTTGTTGCGGACAAGCCAGTTCGCTCTTATAAAAACAACAGGGGACGTCACGTCATGGATCAGCCCGGCGCAAAATCGCAACGCAGCTATACCCGTGGTTCTCAGGACAAACCGCTACTGGCGATGACCATCGGCCAGGCGTTCGATAACACGGTCACGCAGTATCCCGACGGTGAGGCGCTGGTCGTGCGGCATCAGCAGCTGCGTTACACCTGGCAGCAACTTTCCGACGCTGTTGACCTTCACGCCCGGGCTCTACTGGCGCTGGGTCTGCAAACCGGCGACCGTCTCGGCATCTGGGCACCGAATTGTGCGCAGTGGTGCATCAGTCAGTTCGCCAGTGCGAAACTCGGCGTGATTCTGGTCAACATCAATCCGGCTTACCGCAGTTCCGAGCTTGAGTACGCGCTGAAGCAATCGGGCTGCCACTGGTTGGTCTGCGCCGGTGCTTTCAAAACCTCGGATTACCACGCGATGTTGCAGGGATTGGTGCCTGAGCTGGCAGAGCAGTCGATCGGGCATTTACGCAGCGAGCGCCTAGCGGATCTGCGCGGCGTGATCAGCCTTGATTCGCAGCCACCTTCGGGTTTCCTGCCGTGGTCGCAGCTGGCCGACCTCGGGCTCAGCGTTTCACCACAACAGTTGCGCGAGCGCCAGGACAGTCTGCACTTCGACCAACCGGTGAACATTCAGTACACCTCTGGCACCACGGGTTTCCCCAAGGGCGCGACCCTCAGTCATTACAACATTCTCAACAACGGCTACATGGTCGGCGAAAGCCTCGGCCTGACCGCGAGCGATCGTCTGGTCATTCCTGTGCCGCTGTATCACTGCTTCGGCATGGTCATGGGCAATCTGGGTTGCATCACCCATGGCAGCACCATGATTTATCCCAATGATGCATTCGATCCACAACTGACGCTGGCCACTGTCGCCGAAGAAAAAGCCACCGCGCTCTACGGCGTACCGACCATGTTCATTGCCTTGCTCGATCAGCCGCAGCGTGCCGAATTTGACCTGTCGAGCCTGCGCACCGGGATCATGGCCGGCGCAACCTGTCCGATCGAGGTGATGCGCCGGGTCATCGGCGAATTGCACATGAGCGAAGTACAGATTGCCTACGGCATGACGGAAACCAGTCCGGTGTCCTTGCAGACCGGGCCGTCAGACGAGCTGGAAGTGCGCGTCACCACCGTCGGCCGCACTCAGCCGCAACTGGAAAGCAAGATCATCGACGAAGCGGGTAACCCGGTGCCGCGCGGCACCATCGGCGAACTGTGCACCCGCGGTTACAGCGTCATGCTCGGCTATTGGAACAATCCGCAGGGCACCGCCGACGCCATCGACCCGGCCGGCTGGATGCACACCGGCGATCTGGCGAGCATGAACGATGAAGGCTACGTGTGCATCGCCGGGCGCAACAAGGACGTGATCATCCGCGGCGGTGAGAATATTTACCCGCGGGAGCTGGAGGAGTTCTTTTTTACCCATCCGGCGGTGGCGGACGTGCAGGTGATCGGGATTCCGTGCTCGCGTTATGGCGAAGAAATTGTTGCCTGGATCAAGTTTCATCCGGGGCACAGCGCCAGCGAGCTAGAACTGCAAACCTGGTGCAAGGAGCGCATCGCCCACTTCAAGACACCGCGGCATTTCAAGTTCGTCGAGGAATTTCCGATGACCGTGACCGGCAAAATTCAGAAATTCCGCATGCGCGAGATCAGTATCGAGGAGCTGCGCGAAGAGCCGTTATGACAAATTCTCCCCTTGTGGGAGCCAGCCTGCTGGCGATAGCGGTGGTTCAGATACGCGAATGTTGATGGACACTCCGCAATCGCCAGCAGGCTGACTCCCAAAGAGGTGGTGAGCAAATCCGAATCGCAGAAAGCACAAAGGGGAGCCGAGGCTCCCCTTTAATTTGTCGTTGCGTGCTCTTTTTTTATTATTGAGGGGCGGTCTTTTGTTGTTTTTGGAAACCGTGACCCTTTACCGCTGTTTTTATCGATCCCCATCCGGGATCAAGAGCAAACGTATTTTTTTGAGCGCTGATCTACTTTTTCGCTGAGCGATCCAACCAGTACTGGAGCTACCTGAAGGTAGTTTTATTATTCTCTGTCCGGTTGCGGGTTACTCCGAAAAGCACCCTGAAAAGCACATCCTCTCCAAAAAAATCTGTTAGCTGCGTCTCTGCCGTGTTGTTCTTGTTATATCAGAGTCGTTTCGTCTTATTTTTATTGGTTTGCTGCTTTTTATTCTTGTTATGCCATAGAGATAGCAGAAGCCGTGCCAACTTTATAAAATCCTTTTAATTCAAAGGCTTGAGTTTTTTTGGGAATTTTACGTCAGGTGAAATCCGACAATTTGTTTCCGTGTTACTCGCTTGTCCCCCACATTTCGGAGCGCGCGGTAACACCTTGGTCACATCAGTCTGCTCACTGCGCGCTCCGTACCTTGGCCACGCGCGAACCGGTCGGGCGACCCAGCACGGTGCAGATCTGCTGACCCGCCAGAATCAAGGCGTCCAGATCAATTCCGGTATCGATGCCCAAGCCATTCAACAGGTACACCACGTCTTCGGTTGCAACGTTACCGCTGGCGCCTTTTGCGTAGGGACAGCCGCCGAGACCGGCGATGGAACTGTCGAACACCGAGATGCCTTCGAGCAGGCTGGCATAGATATTGGCCATCGCCTGGCCATAGGTGTCGTGGAAATGCCCGGCCAGTTTCTCACGAGGCACATCGGCCGATACCACTTCAAACATCGTACGGGTAGCGCCCGCGGTGCCAGTACCAATGGTGTCGCCAAGAGAGACCTCGTAGCAGCCCATCGCATACAGCTCCCGGGCGACACGGGCGACTTGCTCGGGCTTGACGTCGCCCTCGTACGGGCAACCCAGTACGCAGGACACATAACCGCGCACCTTCACGCCGTGCTGCCGGGCAGCGTCCATGATCGGCTCGAAGCGCTGCAGGCTCTCGCTGATCGAGCAATTGATGTTGCGCTGGGAGAACGCTTCCGAAGCGGCAGCAAACACCGCGACTTCCTTGACCCCGGCGGCAATCGCGTCTTCGAAACCGCGCAGGTTCGGCGCGAGGGCGGCATAGGTCACCCCCGGCTGGCGCTGGATCTGCGCGAAGACGTCAGCGGAACCGGCCATTTGCGGCACCCATTTGGGCGATACGAAACTGCCGACTTCTATATAGCCCAGGCCGGCAGCCGTCAGCGCATTAACCAGTTGTACTTTGTCGGTGACGCTGATCGGTTGAGCTTCGTTTTGCAGCCCGTCGCGGGGGCCGACTTCGACCAGGCGTACGTGGGAGGGTAGGGGCATGGGAATCGACCTGTGCTGATTGACTGAGTGCACTGAAGACCTGTGGGAGCGGGCTTGCTTGCGAAGCGGTGTATCCGCCAACATTTTTGTTGAATGTGAGTCCGCATTCGTCGGAATGCCGCCCAGACCAAGCCCGCTCCCACAGGAGACAGCGTGAACCTACTGAATTGATTGACTCTTGATTGTCTGTTCCAGCGCCTGAGTGCAGCGCTCCTGCGCGGTATCAAGTTCCAGCTTCATCTGTTCAATGTCGAGCATCTGTTGCTCCAGCTGATCCCGGCGCTCGGCTATTTTGGTCAGCATGGTTTGCAGCTGTTTCTGATTGCCGCCGGTGGGGTCGTAGAGTTCGATCAGCTCGCGGCATTCGGCCAGCGAAAAGCCGATGCGCTTGCCGCGCAGGATCAGCTTCAGACTGACTTTGTCCCGTGGCGAATAAATCCGTTCCTGGCCGCGCCGCTCCGGGCTGAGCAGGCCTTGCTCTTCGTAAAAACGAATCGCCCGAGTGGTGATGTCGAGCTCGCGGGCGAGGTCGGAGATGCTGTAGGTCTGGCTGCTCATGGAAGCGCTCGGAAAGGTCATGGCGCTAAGCTAATGGCAGGTTGACGTTTACGTCAAGGGGCGCGGTTCTGTGGTGTTGCCACTGGCCTCATCGCGAGCAGGCTCGCTCCCACATTATCTGCATTCGTTCGATAGGAATTTGAACGAATGTGGGAGCGAGCCTGGGTTACGGCTCCTACACCTTATCGAGCTTCTTCTCATGCGCCGTGACTTGCTGGCACAGCTCGATCATCTGCTCGCGCATCCAGCGGTTAGCCGGGTCCTGATCGGTGCTTTCGTGCCAGTAAAGGTGGGTTTCCACGGGCGGCACGTCATTCACAGGCAGGCTGAACGCGTGCAGATCGTTGCGCCGGGCAAAACGCTCCGGCACGGTCATGACCATGTCGGTCTGCTGCAACACTTGTGAAGCCATCAGGTAATGCTGGGAGCGCAGGGCGATCTTGCGTTGAATGCCCATTTTGCCCAACGCCAGGTCAACGTGACCGAGGCCACTGCGGCGACTGGAAATATGAATGTGGGTCAGCGCCAGGTAATCATCCAGCGTCAATTTCTCTTTGCCGGCCAGTGGATGGCCCTTGCGCATGGCGCACACGTAGCGATCTTCCATCAACTTGACGTGGCGCACTTGTGGGTCGGTGTTGAGCGGTGCATCCACCGCGAAGTCGAGACGACCGGCCGCCAGTTCCTTGGTGGTTTCGCGACGCTTGGACAGAAAACTTTCGATGATCACCGTCGGTGCCAGGCGGCGCAGGCGCTGGAACAGCGGCGGCAGGATCACGGCTTCGGTAAGGTCGGTCATGCTGATGCGATACGTCTTGACTGCCTGCAGCGGGTTGAAGATGCGGCTTTCCTGCACGGAAACCCGCAGCAGCGACAGGGCGTTACGCACCGGGCCGATGATGTTCTGCGCCATCGGTGTCGGCACCATGCCCTGGGCGGTGCGCACGAACAATGGATCGTTGAATGTCTCGCGCAGGCGGGCCAGAGCGTTCGAGACCGCCGGTTGAGTGATGCCGACAATCTGCCCCGCGCGGGTCAGGTTGGCTTCGGTGTAGATCGCGTCGAAGACGATGAAAAGGTTGAGGTCGACCTTGCTCAGATTCATTGCGCGGCACTCTTATTGTTGGGTCTCGATCAGCCGATCATATATCGGTGATGAATGTTAATACACGCCGAGAATAGGCTAGGTAAATTTTCGTTGCTGTTCTAGCATCGATTGCATGATCTGAACAACTCTTCTGAAACCTCACTTTGAAAGGTAGAGCTGCCCATGGATTTCGCTTATTCGCCCAAGGTGCAAGAACTGCGTGAGCGCGTGACCGCGTTCATGGACACCTACGTTTACCCCGCCGAAGCCGTGTTCGAGCGCCAGGTTGCCGAGGGCGATCGCTGGCAGCCGACGGCAATCATGGAGGAGCTCAAACTCAAGGCCAAGGCCGAAGGGCTGTGGAATTTGTTTCTGCCTGAGTCGCAACTCGGCGCCGGCCTGACCAACCTTGAATACGCCCCACTGGCGGAAATCATGGGCCGTTCGTTGCTCGGGCCTGAGCCGTTCAACTGTTCCGCACCGGACACCGGCAACATGGAAGTCCTGGTGCGCTATGCCAACGAAGAACAGAAACAACGCTGGCTCGAGCCGCTACTGCGCGGCGAAATTCGCTCGGCATTCGCCATGACTGAACCGGACGTCGCGTCATCGGACGCTACCAACATGGCCGCTCGAGCCGTGCGTGATGGCGATGAGTGGGTGATCAACGGCAAAAAATGGTGGACGTCGGGCGCTTGCGATCCGCGCTGCAAGATCATGATTTTCATGGGGCTGAGCAATCCCGACGCACCGCGTCACGCTCAGCACTCGATGATCCTGGTGCCGGTGGATACCCCCGGCGTGAAGATTGTCCGTCCGCTGCCGGTGTTCGGTTACGACGATGCGCCTCACGGTCATGCTGAAGTGCTGTTCGAAAATGTCCGCGTGCCGTACGAAAACGTCCTGTTGGGTGAAGGGCGCGGCTTTGAAATCGCTCAGGGGCGCCTCGGGCCAGGCCGGATTCACCACTGCATGCGCTCGATCGGCATGGCGGAGCGTGCGCTGGAGTTGATGTGCAAGCGCTCGGTCAACCGGACGGCTTTTGGCAAACCGTTGGCGCGCCTCGGCGGCAACATCGACAAGATTGCCGACTCTCGGATGGAGATCGACATGGCACGCCTGCTCACGTTGAAAGCGGCTTACATGATGGACACCGTCGGCAACAAGATCGCCAAGAGTGAAATCGCACAGATCAAAGTGGTCGCACCGAATGTGGCCCTGCGGGTGATCGACCGTGCGATCCAGATGCATGGCGGGGCAGGGGTGTCCAACGACTTCCCGCTGGCCTATATGTACGCGATGCAACGCACGCTGCGCCTGGCCGATGGCCCGGACGAAGTTCACCGCGCAGCGATCGGCAAATTTGAAATCGGCAAATACGTGCCGAAGGAAATGCTGCGCAGCGGTCAGTAACTTTGGTTAAGCGCCATTTGTAGCAGCTGGCGGAGCCTGCGTCGATCTCGGCAATCCTTCGCCAGATGCTACAAAATTTGTGCTACATCCAAAGATGGCATCCCAAAAAAAGCCCGGGCGCACGCGGTTGTGTGCGCCGCCAGCTCTACTTCACTTTCCCCTCGATGCACTGCCACTTCCCGCAACACTTCAGTCAGATACGCCGGCTCGTTTCGGCCGTTTTTTGGCTTGGGCCGCAAGCTGCGTGGCAACAGGTAAGGCGCGTCACTTTCCAGCATCAACCGTCCGCGTTTGATCTCCTTCACCAACGGATGCAGATGAGTGCCACGACGTTCGTCACAAATCCAGCCGGTGATGCCGATGTGCAAGTCCTGGTCGAGGTAACTGAACAGCGCCTTTTTTTCGCCGGTGAAGCAATGCACCACGGCGGCAGGTAGCTGGTCGCGATAATCGCGGAGGATTTCCAGCAAGCGCTGACTGGCGTCGCGTTCATGAAGGAAGACCGGCATTTGCAGTTCGACCGCCATCGCCAGATGTTCTTCGAGGACTTTTTCCTGTTGCGGACGAGGCGAGAAATCACGATTGAAATCCAGCCCGCATTCACCCACGGCGAGCACTCGTGGCTCCGTGAGCAAACTGCGCAGACGCTGAGCGCTGTCTGCGTTCCAGTCGCTGGCGGAATGTGGATGAAGGCCAGCGGTGGCAAACAATCGCAGCGCCGTGTCATCCAGCTGTTGGCACAGCTCCAGTGCCTGCTCACTGCCCTCGACACTGGTGCCGGTCAGCACCAGTTGGCAGACGCCGGCCGCATAGGCGCGATCGAGCACAGCCTGATGTTTGTCGGCAAAACCGGGGTTGGTCAGGTTGACGCCAATATCGATGAGTTGCATGGTGCTACCTCGGACCAAAGGCCGGAAAGCATATCAGAGCTGTAGATTTATAAGAAAAGCCAAGAACTACAAAGGGTTGTGACGGTCTGCTAAAGCCGCAATACTGGCCGGATTGGCAAGGTGCCACCACTGTGCCAGTCTTGCGCACTTGCCAGCGCTCAATGCGCTCTGTTTCTGTCGTTCGATTTCCCGGTATTTTTCGGAATCGGCCCAGTATTCTTCCCGGAGAGTGGATGACACGTCCCTCGATTCTGCTACTGCTGTGTTGTTCGCTGCTGCTGCCGATGCCGGCAGTCGCGCGTCTTGCCGGCCCGCTGCAAGCTGTGCCGGCGGCAAAGGTCCGTGATCTCGCGGAGATCCGCAGCAGTCGCGTGTTGCGCGTACTGGTGAATCAGAGCCGCAACAGCTCCGGAGAAGTTCAGGGTCAGGCGATTGGTGTCGAATATCATCGCCTGCGCGCTTTCGAGCAATACCTGAATGGCCACGCTCGTGATGGCCAGGAAATCACCCTCAAGATAATCCCCAAAGCCAAGGATCAATTGCTCGGCGCGTTGCAACGCGGCGAGGGCGACCTGGTTGCGCCTGGCGAACTGCTGGATCTGCAGCCCGGTTATGCGGTGAGTTCAAGCGAACCGGTCGCGCGTAATGTGCCGTTGCTGTTGGTGGGGATCAAAGGTGAGCGACGCTTTACTCGACTGGAGCAGCTTTCCGGCAAAACCCTGGCGTTGCCGACCGGCAGCGCTGCCGGGGACGCCGTCAGTCAAATCAACCAGAAGCTGGCGCTGCACAAACTGCCGCCGGTCAATATCGAATGGGTCGACCCCAGTCTGGCGGTCGAGGATGTGCTGGAAATGGTTCAGGGCGGAATCTTTCACCTGACCATCGTCGAGCAACCCATTGCCGAACGCTGGGGCAAGATTTTGCCGAAGTTGCGTTTCGATCGGCAGGTGGTGATCAGCGATCCGGGTGAGGAATTCTGGTTCGTGCGCCGTGATGCATCAATGCTGCGTGCCAGCATCGATCGTTTTCTGACGGGGTACAAAAAACCTTCGGATCAGGATGTGGCATTTGTGCGCATCTATAGACGCCTGTATCAGGTGCACTATCCGCTGGCGAAAGCGGATCGTAAACGGCTCGAAAGTCTGCGGCCTGTGCTGCAGAAACACGCCGACGCGCAAGGCATGGACTGGCTAAACCTCGCGGCGCTGGCGTTCAAGGAGTCGCGACTGCAACCCAATGCGCGCAGTGGCAGAGGCCCGACGGGTTTGATGCAAATCACACCGTCGGCGGCGCAGCGGGTAGGGGTCAACAATATTCAGAATCTTGATGCCAATGTGCAGGCCGGTGCCAAGTACCTCGCGATGATCCGGCGCAAGTTTTTCGCCAGCCCCAAGCTCAACGAACGCGAGCGTATGGCATTTGTGTTGGCGGCCTACAACATCGGGCCGGAGCGTGTGCAGGCGATGCGTGCCGAGGCGCGGCGACGAGGCCTGAATCCTAATCAGTGGTTCTTCCAGGTCGAGCGCATTGCCATGGAGCAGGTGGGAATGGGACCTGTCAGCTATGTTAATAGCGTGAACAAGTATTACCTGGCGTTCGATCGCGAGCGGGAGTCGCTAGAGCCTCAGGGACAGAAAGTCGTCTCTCGCAAATAATCAGATAAACTGATGGTTATGACGAGATATTTGCGCTTTTGGCATTTATATATTCGATTAAGATGGCGACCAACATTACCCAACTCTCAAAATGGATGACACAGCATGAGCTCAATGATCAATAAGGTTTTGTTTACCCACGCTGGCTACGGCCTGACAGTTTTACGTATTTTCGTCGGCATCATTTTCGCTGCACATGGTGCGCAGAAGCTTTTTGGCGCGTTTGGCGGACACGGTTTGGCAGGCACTGCGCAGTTCATGGAAAGCCTCGGGCTGGCACCGGGCTATCTGATGGCGATGCTGGCCGGTGGTACCGAATTTTTTGGCGGTCTGGCGTTGATTGTCGGCCTGCTGGCTCGCCCTGCGGCATTGGGGCTGACGTTTGTTTCGCTGGTGGCAATTTTCACGGTGCACATCAGCAATGGTTTGTTTATGGCCAACAATGGCTATGAGTTTGCCCTGGCGTTGCTCGGCGGGAGTATTGCGGTGTTGATCGAGGGGGCCGGTAAATTGTCGGTTGATCGGGCCATTGCCGGGTAATGTCGCGAGTGCCGAGGCTGCCTGCGAGCTAGCCTGACCTGGACGGGTGTGCGGTGAAGACAATGGACGCAGAGCCTCCATGACCTCTCACTTCACACCCGTTTTTTATTGCGCGTCATTCTTGACACTGCTCGGTCAGCTTCTCTACGATGTTGCTCATGCGCCGATTTAAACAGCTACTTGCGGGGCGCCAGGTGACTCACAGAGTTGCCGACAGAAGCTTGCAACACAGCTTCGAAATACCGCTAAAGCGCTGGTTCGGTGTTGCCTCTCACCTGCCATGCAGACTTTTGAGGCAGAGACACGACACGATGAATGCACTAAGCCCCGTTGCACGCCCCGCGCCGATCACGGCACATCTCACCCAGCGTAATCCAAAAATCCTGCTTGGCGGCAAGCATCAGCCGACGCTTCTGCGTTACCTCGATGGCTGGCCACGTCGTAACGGCGGGCCTGCTGCTTTTCTGATCCAGTTTGTCGAAGACGGCGAATCACTGGCACGTTTTGCCAGCGACAGTTTCGATCTGGCGGTGATTCAATCACCCAATCTGGAGGACGCGGCTGAAGTCATCAAGCAACTGACACGCGTCGCTCGACAAGGGCTGATTACCCGCCGCTGAGGCTTACGGGTAGTCGATCGCCACGATATACACGCACTGCTCGCCGGTCGGCGTCTGAACGCGGACTTCGGCGTCCAGCGCCTTGCCTATCAGCGCGCGGGCCAGCGGTGAGTCGATGCTGATGAGGCCTTGTTTCAAGTCCAGTTCATCGGGGCCGACGATGCGATAGCGCGATTGTTTGCCGTCCTCGTCTTCAATCGTGACCCAGGCGCCGAAGTAGACCTTGTTCGGATCGCTGGGCTTTTCGCTGACAACCTTCAACGCCTCCAGCCGCTTGGTCAGGAAGCGCACGCGACTGTCGATCTCGCGCAGCATCTTCTTGCCATAGGTGTATTCCGCGTTCTCCGAACGATCGCCCTGAGCCGCGGCCTCGCTGACCGACTGCGTAACCTGCGGTCGGCGCACGTGCCAGAGCTCATGGAACTCGGCCCGCATCCGCGCTTCACCTTCAGGGGTGATCAGCGCGGTGCCGGCGGTGCGGGGAGGGCGATAACGGCTCATGGCGACTTCTTGTGGTTGAGAAGGCTGGAGTCTATCAACCCTCGCGCAGCACTGTCAGCGGGCTGGCGTTCAAAGCGCGTCGCGTGCCGAACACACCGGCGCCGCCGATCAGGATCGCGCCGATCACCGGTAGCACCAGCAGCCACGGGTGCGGATGCCACGGCAGGTCGAAGGCGTAGCGGTACAACACCAGACTCACCAGCTCCGAACCTAGCGCTGCCAGTAGACCACTGACCGCGCCAAGCAAGCCGAACTCGATTCGCCGGGCCTTGACCAGCAACTGCCGCTCAGCCCCCAGCGCTCGCAGCAGCGCGCCCTGGCGGATGCGTTCGTCCAGCGTTGCTTGCAGCCCGGAGAACAGCACGGCCATCCCGGCAGCCAAGACAAACAACAACACGTATTCCACCGCCAAAGTGACCTGGGCGAGGATGCTGCGCAATTGTTCCAGCAACGCCTCGACGCCCAGAATGGTCACGGCCGGAAAGCTGCGCGACAGATCGACGATTTGTTGGTCGTGACCGGCCGCCAGATAGAAACTCGTCAAATAAGTCGCTGGCAAATCCTTCAAGGTGCCGGGCTGGAAAATCATGAAGAAGTTCGGCTGGAAATTGTCCCAGTTGATGTCCCGCAAGCTGGTGACTTTTGCTTCGCGATTGACCCCGCCGACGGTGAACACCATGTGATCGCCGAGCTTGAGCTTGAGGCTTTCGGCAACTTTGCCTTCCACCGAAACACCCGGAACTTCATCAGGCGGTTGCTCGGGCCACCAGTTGCCGGCCGTAAGTTTGTTACCCGCAGGCATATCCGCGGCCCACGTCAGGCTCAGGTCGCGCTGGATCGCTCGATCGCCGGCGGAATCCTTGCTGACGATTTCCTGCACCGGCTCGCCGTTGATGCTGATCAGCCGCCCGGGCACCACCGGGTAGAGCGGTGCCGAGTGCGCCGACAGTTCGATCAGACGGTCGGTGAATGCCTGTTTGTCCGCCGGCAGAATGTTCAGCGCGAAATAGTTGGGTGCATTCTTCGGCAATTGATTTTGCCAAGTGTCCAGCAGCTCGCCGCGCAGCAGAGCGATCAGCGCCATCGACAGCAGGATCAAACCAAAGGCCAGCGACTGGCCCGCCGCCGCCAAGGGATGTCGCAGCAGTTGGCCCAGGCCGAGGCGCCAGGGTAACGAAGCGCGCGCGAGCATTCGGCGCAAGCTCTTCAACAGCAGCAACAGCAAACCGCCCAGTACCAACGCGGCAATCACGCCGCCGCCGAGCAGGGCGAAGGTCAGGACCAGATCGAGGCTCAGGCGCCACATGATCAGGCCGAGCGCGCCCAGTGCTGCGCCGTAGACCATCCAGGTGCTGGACGGAATTGGCAGCATGTCGCGGCGCAATACGCGTAGCGGTGGCACACGACCGAGTGCGGCGAGTGGCGGCAAAGCAAATCCGGCAAGCGCCACCAGCCCGGTGCCGATCCCGGCGATGGCAGGGAACAGGCCGCCCGGTGGCACGTCGGTTGGCAACAGATCATGCAGCAGCGCAAACAGGCCGAGTTGCGCCAGCCAGCCGATCACGGCGCCGCTGATGCTCGCGAGCAGCCCCAGCACCGTCAATTGCAGACTGAACAGCAGCAGGGTTTCCCGCCGCGACAAACCCAGGCAGCGCATCAAGGCACTGGCATCGAATCGTCGTGTGGCAAAGCGCGTCGCCGACAATGCCACCGCCACGCCGGACAGCAAAACAGCCACCAGACTGGCCATGTTCAAGTAACGTTCGGCTTTGCCCAGCGCGCCGCCGATTTGGCGGTTACCGTCGCGGGCATCCTGAATTCGTTGATTCGGTGCCAGGCCGGGAGTGATGGATTGGCGATAGGTTTCCAGCGTCTCGGCTTTGCCGCGCCAGAGTTCGCGATAGCTGACGCGACTACCCGGTTGCACCACGCCTGTCGCTTGCAGGTCGCTGAGGTTGATCAGCACGCGTGGCGTCAGGCTGTAGAAATTGCCCGCGCGGTCGGGTTCATAGGTCAACACGCGCGCCAGTTTCAGGCTGCGCATGCCGACGTCGATGCTGTCGCCGATTTTCAGATCCAGCGCAGTGAGCAGTCGAGCTTCGACCCACGCTTCACCGGGTTCTGGCCCGCCGCCGACTTCTTCCGGCGCGAAGGGCGCCGGGGCACTTTTCAGTTCGCCGCGCAGGGGGTAGACGTCGTCCGCCGCTTTGATGCTCGACAACTGAATGCCGTTATCGGTGGCAATGACGCTGGAAAATTCCACGACCTGCGCGTGCTCGAGCCCCAGTGCGGTGCCGCTACTGATCTGTTCCGGTCGCGCCGGCGAGCTGCCTTCAAGGAGCAGGTCGGCGCCGAGGAATTCGGTGGCGCGCAGCATCATGGCGCCGTTCAGCCGAGCGCCGAAATAACCGATCGCGGTACTCGCGGCCACGGCGACCAGCAGGGCGAAAAACAACACGCGCAACTCACCGGCGCGGGCATCGCGCAGCAATTGGCGGATGGCGATACTGAACAGGCGCAACAGCGGCAGGCGTGCCATCAAGGCTCCAGAGGGGCGACCAGCAGGCCGGCTTCAAGGCGGATCAGGCGCCGGCAGCGATGTGCCAGGCGTTCGTCGTGGGTGACCAGCACCAGGGTCGTGCCGCGCTCTTTGTTCAATTCGAACAGAAGATCGCTGATGCGCTCGCCGGTGTGGCTGTCGAGGTTGCCGGTGGGTTCATCGGCAAACAACACGTCCGGTTCGGCGGCAAACGCCCGGGCAATGGCCACGCGTTGTTGCTCGCCGCCGGAGAGCTGGCGCGGCGAGTGAGTCAGGCGCTGGCCAAGGCCTACCCGTTGCAGCAATTGGGTGGCGCGTTCCCGGGCATCCTTGCGACCGTCCAGTTCCAGCGGCAGCATGACGTTTTCCAGGGCATTGAGGCTGTCCAGCAACTGAAATGACTGGAACACGAATCCCACGTGTTCGGCGCGAATGCGTGCGCGCTGGTCTTCGTCGAGATTGCTCAGTGCCTGGCCGGCGAGGGTGACTTCGCCGCTGCTCGGCAGGTCGAGTCCGGCGAGCAGGCCGAGGAGGGTGGATTTGCCGGAACCGGACGCGCCGACGATAGCCAGGCTATCGCCCTTGTTCAGTTCCAGGCTGAGTTCGTGCAGGATAGTCAGTTCACCTTCCGCGCTGGGAACCACTTTGCTGAGGTTCCTCGCGGTGAGAATGCTTGCGCCCATGGAGAATCCGATGCGAGTGTGGTTTTTGAGTGCTGGCCTGGCCGTGATGTGCATGGCCCAGAACGCAGCGGCGGGTACAGTCCTGATCGTTGGCGATAGTATCAGCGCCGGTTTCGGCCTGGATACCCGCTTGGGGTGGGTGTCATTGCTTGAGCAGCGGCTCAAGCGCGAAGGTTTCGACGATAAGGTGGTCAATGCGTCCATCAGCGGCGACACCAGTGCCGGAGGTCAGGCGCGCCTGCCCGCGCTGCTTGCAGAGCATAAGCCGGAACTGGTGATCCTCGAGTTGGGCGGCAACGATGGCTTGCGCGGGATGCTCCCGACGCAATTGCAACAAAACCTTGCAGCGATGATCGACAGCTCCCGCGCCAGTGGTGCCAAGGTGTTATTGCTCGGCATGCAGCTACCGCCCAATTATGGCGCGCGCTATACCAAGGCTTTTGCCGAGGTCTATCCTGCCTTGGCGGAGGAAAAAAAAGTACCGCTGGTGCCGTTTTTTCTTGAGGGCGTGGGCGGTCATTCGGACTTGATGCAGGCCGACGGCTTGCACCCGGCTGCGGGGGCTCAGGGCAAGTTGCTGGAAAATGTCTGGCCGGCACTGAAACCGCTGCTTTGACGCTTTTCTAGTGACGACGTTTCGGCTAAGGTGGCGCCCCCGATTTGGAGCCCCCGATGCCGCGTCCCGCCTGGTCCCTTTTTGCCTACCAACTGATCGAGCCTGACGAGCAGCTGGACCTGTTCGCCTGTCAGGAAGTGCGGGTGCATCTGGTGACGCGTCAACTCGAGCTCGGCGGCTCAGCGGATCGCACATTATGTGGCAGCCTGTTGCCGGCGCAACCGCGCTGGTCCACCGTCGATCGCCGGGTGTTTCAGGACCAGCGCCTGTGTTCCCTGTGCCGGGCCATTCTCGAGTCGCAAAAACGCGGCACATCGCCGATCTGGCCCGAACTGCGTTTCGAGCTCTAAATCGCCATCGCGAGCAGGCACGCTCCCACATGAGTGGTGGCGAGCACAAACGCCACGTACGGCACTAACCTATGTGGGAGCGCGAAGAGGCTGGCACGGCCAGCCACTTTTCTGGCGCAAACCGCCATGCATCGCCTGCCACGCCCCGGCTTCCCCGAAATAACGGACGTCAGTGTACAATCGCGTTTTTATACCCTTGTCGACCATGCGAAGGATTTTCCGGATGTTGCCGCGTTTTCCTGCCGTCACCCGCTGCCTGACTCTTGCCGCCCTGTGCTTGGCAGGTCCTGCTGCAGCATTGGAGCTGCCCCTGCCGCCACCCGGTGAAGACATCATCGGCCAGGTGCAGGTGATCAAGGCCAAGTACGAAGACACATTTGCCGACCTTGGCACAACCTACGATCTGGGCTATTCGGAAATGGTCGCGGCCAACCCGGGTGTCGATCCGTGGTTGCCGGGCGCAGGCACCGAGATCGTGCTGCCGACGCGCTTCATCCTGCCACCGGGGCCGCGTGAAGGGATCGTCATCAACCTGGCCGAATACCGCCTCTATTATTTCCCAAAGGGTCGGGACGTGGTTTACACCTTCCCGCTGGGCATCGGTCGTGAAGGCTGGGGGTCGCCGATTGCGCACACCAGCATCATTCGCAAGACACCGAACCCGACCTGGACGCCACCTGCGTCGATCAAGGCCGAACACGCCGCCGATGGTGATCCGCTGCCAAACGTGGTGCCAGCCGGCCCGGACAACCCGCTGGGGCCGTTCAAGTTCACCTTGGGCACGCCGGGTTACCTGATCCACGGATCGAACAAGAAATTCGGCATCGGCATGCGCACCAGCCACGGCTGCTTCCGCATGTTCAACAACAACGTGCTGGAAATGGCCGATATGGTCCCCGTCGGTACATCGGTGCGTATCATCAGCGATCCTTACAAGTTCGGTGTAAGCGGCGGCAAGGTTTACCTCGAAGCGCACACGCCGCTGGACGACAAGGGCAACCCTTCAGTGGTCGACAAGCACACCGCTGTGATCAATGCCATGCTCAAGCGTGAGGACATCACCAACAACCTGCGCATGAACTGGGATGTGGTGCGGGACGTGGTGGCTGCTGAAGATGGCCTGCCGGTTGAAATCGGCGTGCCAAGCGATTCGGCTCCGATGGTCTCGAACGCACCGCTCGACCCATTGCAGTAACGCTCGAAAAAAACCCGCCGAGGCTGACTGCTTCGGCGGGTTTTTTATTGCCTGCAGCGAACGTCAGGCAATAAAAAAGCCGACCCAGAAAATGGGTCGGCTTGATAACAATCCCGAAGGACTATTACTTGCGGCTAGCTTTTTCCAGCATGCGCAGAGCACGCTCGTTAGCTTCGTCAGCAGTCTGTTGTGCTTTTTGAGCAGCAGCCAGAGCTTCATCAGCTTTACGGTAAGCTTCGTCTGCACGAGCCTGGGAGCGAGCTGCTGCGTCTTCGGTAGCAGTCAGACGTGCTTCGGTTTCTTTCGATGCGCTGCTGCAACCGGTGGCCAGAACTGCGGCCAGAGCCAGAGCAGAGAATTTCAGAACGTTGTTCATCGTGTTCCCCTTCAAGGACTTTCTATTAAGTAGCTGTCTCCTCAGAGTGAGGAAATAGCCGGCGTACATACTACCCATTACTTGTAGTAAGTAAACTGACGTGAAGCAAGAAGCCAAAAAAATTGTAGGCGTTGATTCTTTTTCGAGCAACTTTTAACTGCACGGTCTAACAAATATCCAGCTACAACCCCCGTACAGAGCGAGTTTGCCGGAGAAAGTTCCTCGCTCATGCGACTGTTTTGCAGTCTTCACTAAAGTCCCCGTATATGCGTTCGTCTACACTTTTGTTCGGATTTTGCGCAGCGCCTCTCATAATCTTTATCCATGTTGAGGTGACTTTAAAAGGGCCTGCTCGTCTTAAGTCTCAACATCCGGCAATGTTCAGGCTGTCGACCTGCAAAGAGCATCGGTCGCGCCGCCTCTGCATCACCCGGAGCAGCACCTGCAAACCTGCACGATGACGAGCGTACCTTGAGCAAAGCTGCCAATGGTGCCTACTATTTCATACGTGCCCGGTTGTGCGAGATGTGCAGCTTTTTCGGTGTCCATTCAGGCACGGGGTGGCGTAGATGTTCCTTCGCCGGAAAAACATCGGTAAGGTAGGGGTCAGAATCCAAGACCCGCGAGGAGTAGTGATGAGCGAGGCGTTGTCCATCCACCATGACCAGGCTGGTCATCAGTTCGAGACCACTGTGGACGGTCATCGTGCCTACCTGACCTACATGGATCTGGGAAAACAGACCCTGGATATCTATCGCACGTTTGTGCCCAATGCGCTGCGTGGCCGCGGCATTGCAGCAGCCCTCACCGAGAAGGCCCTGCAGTACGCCGACGAAATAGGCTACACGGTGATTCCATCGTGCTCTTACGTCGAGCGGTACATGGAGCGTCACCAGCGACATGCTGCCAAGCTGAGCCAGTAATCAGCTGCTGAAAGCGAACATAAAAAACGCCGGGTTAAGCCCGGCGTTTTTGTGTGCAGCGAACAGTAATCAGGCGCGAGTACGTTTCGGCAACACGTCCTTGAGCTTGGCATGCATGCTGCGCAAGGTGTTTTCGGTGGCGGACCAATCGATGCAGGCATCAGTGACCGACACGCCGTATTGCAGGTCGGCGAGGTCTTTCGGAATGGCCTGGCAACCCCAGTTCAAATGACTCTCGACCATCAGGCCGATGATCGACTGGTTGCCTTCAAGGATCTGGTTGGCGACGTTTTCCATCACCAGCGGTTGCAGGGCCGGGTCCTTGTTGGAGTTGGCGTGGCTGCAATCGACCATGATGTTCGGCTTGATCTTCGCCTTGTTGAGCGCTTGCTCACACAACGCGACACTCACCGAATCATAATTGGGCTTGCCGTTGCCACCGCGCAATACCACGTGACCGTAAGCATTGCCCTTGGTGGTGACGATCGACACGCCACCTTCCTGGTTGATGCCGAGGAAACGGTGCGGGCTTGAAACCGACTGCAGCGCATTGATCGCTACGGTCAGGCCGCCGTCAGTACCGTTCTTGAAGCCGACCGCCGAAGACAGGCCGGAAGCCATTTCACGGTGAGTCTGGGATTCGGTGGTGCGCGCGCCGATGGCCGACCAGCTGATCAGGTCCTGCAAATACTGCGGGGAGATCGGGTCCAATGCTTCGGTCGCGGTTGGCAGGCCCATTTCGGCCAGGTCCAGCAGCAACTGACGACCGATGTGCAGACCGTCCTGAATCTTGAACGAGTCGTCCAGGTACGGATCGTTGATCAAGCCCTTCCAGCCAACGGTGGTGCGTGGCTTCTCGAAATACACGCGCATGACCAGATACAAGGTATCGGACACTTCCGCCGCCAGCACCTTCAGGCGCTCGGCGTATTCGTGGGCAGCCTTGATGTCGTGGATCGAGCAAGGCCCGATGACGACGAACAGGCGGTGATCGGTGCCATCAAGAATGTTGCGAATGACTTCGCGACCCTTGGTGACGGTGCGCAGGGCGGCGTCGCTCAGGGGGATGTCACGCTTGAGCTGATCGGGAGTGATCAGCGTCTCGTTGGAAGCGACGTTTAGGTCGTTGATCGGTAAATCAGCCATCGTTTACTCGTCAGGTCACGGGTGCCGGCCGCCAGCGAACCCGCGCGGCGGAGCACAGCAAATTTAAGCGCGTCGGGGAGCGGAACCTTAGCGCGTTACACCGTGACTCGACAATGGGCAGACCAGGGTTTAATCCAGCACAGGCTGTGCAAAAGCCTTGCGAACCGTGTCATGGGAGAACTCGTCGGCGTGTTCCCGGACCCATTCGAGGGCGAGGGCCTGGATATCCTGCAGATCGTTGTGTGTGTCGTGCATGCGGCAATAATGTTCGATCTGGCAAACCTGCTCGTTCATCCGCGCACTGAACAGTGTCTGCTCGTCGACAAAGGCAATGCCCACCAGATAGCCGCGCTTGCGGCGCAGGCACCAGGCGACATAACCGGGATAGCGCGCGTCGGGGTTCAACGTCGGCATGCGCACTTCCAGTGCAGTCCCGTGACGCCATGCGCGGTGGTAATTGCAAGCCATGCCCCCGAGGCTGATAGTGTGCAGCTGTTGCCGCGAAATACACTCAGGTGTGAGCAACGTCAATTCAACAGGCACATCGTCAGGATGAGGAATGAAGCGTCCCATGAACACGGACTCCCTGTGTCGGTCATCTGACATTATTTTCCCCAGTATAGTGGTCGAACTGGAACTGACTGATTTCGACGCCGACCAACGGCTGCTTGCGATGAGTGGGGTTTCGCTGGTGATTTTCACCAGCGTCGGCTGCGCCAGTTGTCGCTACGCGCGTGCGCAACTGCCGGGACTCGAACTGAATGTTGACCGGGTGTGCTGGATTGACGCCGGAGACAACGGCGGGGCGGTCGAGCGTTATCGGGTTTTTCATTTGCCCGCACTCTATGTAGTGCGTGATGGTGAATTCTTTGGAGCCTTGCAATCACGCCTGATCGCCGCGGAGCTTAATGAAGCCGTCCGACAGGCATTGCTCAGAACAGCGGAGGAGTTGCCATGACGGTTGTAATTGCCAGGCCGAGAGTCGGAATCATCGGCACCGGTGCCATTGGCGGTTTTTACGGGGTGATGCTGGCCCGTGCCGGCTTCGACGTGCATTTTCTGTTGCGCAGCGAATTTACCGCGGTGGCCGAACGCGGGCTGTACGTTGACAGTGCCGTGCACGGTGCGCTGGCGTTGAACCCGGTTCAGGCTTACTCATCGGCGCAAGACATGCCGCCCTGTGACTGGCTGCTGGTCGGCGCGAAAACCACCAGCAATGCCGACCTCGCACCGGCGCTGATTGCGGCGGCGGCGCCGAATGCCAAAGTGTTGCTGCTGCAAAATGGTCTGGACGTCGAAGACAGCCTCCGCCCGTTGCTGCCCGATTCGCTGCACATCCTTGGCGGGCAATGCCTCGTCTGCGTCCATCGCACCGAACCGGGCGCGATCACCCATCAGGCGCTGGGCACGGTCAATGTCGGCTACCACAGTGGCCCCGCCGCAGACGAACAGGCGCGCATGGCACTGGTCGAAGAGGGCGCGGGGTTGTTTCGCAGCGCCGGCATCGAATCCCAGGCCATGCCAAATCTGCACCAGGCTCGCTGGCAAAAGCTGGTCTGGAATATCCCTTACAACGGTCTGTCCGTGCTGCTCGGCGCGGGCACCACGCAGTTGATGGCCGATGCCGACAGTCGCGAACTGATCAAGGCGCTGATGGCAGAAGTGGTGCAGGGCGCCGAAGCCTGCGGTCACAATATGCCGGCAGGGTGCGCCGATTACCTGTTCACGATGACCGAAAAACTGCCGGATTACTGGCCAAGCATGTACCACGATTTGCTGCACAAGCGTCCGCTGGAACTGGCGGCAATCTACGCGAAACCGTTGGCAGCAGCCAAAGCGGCAGGCTGCGAATTGCCGCGAATCGAAGCGCTGTATCGCGGTCTGAGTTTTATCGATCGACGTAATACCTGAGTCGATCAACCAAGGGGAAGGGCATGGCAAAGACGATTGACGACAAACTGGTGCTGGCGATTTCTTCGAGCGCTTTGTTCGATCTCGGCGAAAGCCACAAGGTGTACCTGACGAGTGGCGTCGAGGCGTATCGGCAATATCAGATCGAGCACGAAGACGAAATCCTCGAGCCCGGCGATGCATTTCCGTTGGTGGAGAAACTCCTTAACCTCAATACCAGTTTAGGTCGCGCCCGGGTCGAAGTGATTCTGGTGTCGCGCAACAGCGCCGACACCGGATTGAGGGTATTCAATTCGATCCACCATTACGGCCTGGCGATTTCCCGCGCCGCGTTCGTCGGCGGACGCAGTCCTTATCCGTACCTCAAAGCGTTCGGCTGCGACCTGTTTCTCTCCACCCACGCTCAAGATGTGCGCAGTGCGCTGGATGCCGGATTCGCGGCGGCAACGATTCTGTCGGGCGGCGCGAGTCGCGCCGCAAGTGATGAATTGCGTATCGCCTTCGACGGTGATGCGGTGCTGTTTTCCGACGAGTCGGAGCGGGTCTACCAGGCCAGCGGTCTTGAAGCTTTTCAGGCCAGCGAGCGTGAATCCGCGCGCGAGCCATTGCGCGGCGGGCCCTTCAAAGGCTTTTTGGCGGCGCTCAACCTGTTGCAGCGCGAGTTCCCGGATGACGCGTGTCCGATTCGCACGGCGTTAGTCACGGCGCGCTCTGCACCGTCCCATGAGCGGGTAATTCGCAC
The DNA here is from genome assembly GCF_054898145.1 of Pseudomonas sp. TMB3-21. Lineage (NCBI taxonomy): Bacteria > Pseudomonadati > Pseudomonadota > Gammaproteobacteria > Pseudomonadales > Pseudomonadaceae > Pseudomonas > Pseudomonas sp. TMB3-21. Next base: position 3,463,542 of record NZ_CM142718.1, read on the forward strand.
GCTGCGTGAGTGGGACATTCGTCTGGATGAATCTTTATTTCTGGGTGGCCTGACCAAGTCGGCGTTTCTCGAAGCCTTTGCCGCCGACGTATTTTTTGATGATCAGGCTGGTCATTGCGAATTGGCGCGCGAAGTAGTTGCCACCGGTCATGTGCCCCACGGCATCAGCAACGAGCAGAAAGTTTAAGCCTGTGCTTCAACGCGTTACGCGGGCCGTCGTACTCGCCAAGGCACTGCTAAGCTGAATCAATCTCCGCCATGTAGGCACTCGAGGAGGTCATATGATTCGGTCGATGCTGTATGCCACTGACCTCGGCCTGTATGCGCCATTGGTGATGCAGCACGCTTTGACGCTGGCCCGGACATTCAACGCCGACCTGTATGTGGTGCACGCGGTCGAGCCCATGGGGTTGTTTGCGGAATCCGTTTTGCAGAGCTATCTCGATGAGCAGGCGCTCAACGATTTTCACCGGGAGGGGCTGAGCACGGTCATCGCCAGCATCGAGCAGCGGGTACTCGACAGTTTTCGCGAAGAGTTCGGTGAGGAAGACGAGCTGGAGCGGATTCGGGCAGTGCGAGTGCTGCAGGGCGATCCGTCGCAGGTGATTCTCGACCAGGTACAGAAACTCTCTGTTGACCTGCTGATCGTAGGGAGTCACAGCCACGGGACGGGCGCGGAAACCCCTTTGGGCAGAACAGCGGCGAGGGTATTGCAACTGGCCCGGGTGCCAGTCTACCTGGTGCCACTGGTGGAGCGTCGACGGCAAGGGGATCGTTGATCGCCGGGCTCGCAAAATAGTAGCGTTCTGATAAAAAGTTCTAGATTTATTCTTCAAACCATTAATATAGTTATATACCGTCGCTGATGCCCGTGGCGTCTACCTTGCTTTGAGGGATTCATATGAAGCTTCAACAACTGCGCTACATCTGGGAAGTGGCGCACCACGACCTCAACGTCTCCGCTACCGCCCAGAGCCTTTACACCTCTCAGCCGGGCATCAGCAAGCAGATCCGTCTGCTGGAAGACGAATTGGGCGTCGAGGTTTTTGCTCGCAGCGGCAAGCACCTGACCCGCGTCACCCCGGCCGGCGAACGCATCATCACCACCGCCGGCGAGATTCTGCGCAAGGTAGAAAGCATCAAGCAGATCGCTCAGGAGTTCTCCAACGAGAAAAAGGGCACTTTGTCGATCGCGACAACGCACACCCAGGCCCGTTACGCCCTGCCGCCGGTGATCAGCAATTTCATCAAGCAATACCCGGACGTTGCCCTGCACATGCATCAGGGTTCACCGATGCAGATCGCTGAAATGGCCGCTGACGGCACCGTCGATTTCGCCATTGCCACCGAAGCGCTCGAACTGTTCGGTGATCTGGTGATGATGCCGTGCTATCGCTGGAACCGCTGCGTGGTCGTGCCGCAGGGCCATCCGCTGACCAAGGTGTCAAAGCTGACGCTGGAAGCCTTGGCCGAATACCCGATCGTGACCTACGTGTTCGGGTTCACCGGCCGTTCCAAACTCGACGAAGCCTTCAGCCATCGCGGCTTGACCCCTAAAGTGGTGTTCACCGCTGCCGATGCCGACGTGATCAAGACTTACGTGCGCCTGGGTCTGGGCGTGGGTATCGTGGCGAAAATGGCAGTCGATACCAAACTGGATAACGACCTGGTGGTACTCGACGCCAGTGAATTGTTCGAATCCAGCGTGACTAAAATCGGCTTCCGCCGCGGCACCTTCCTGCGCGGTTTCATGTGCGATTTCATCGAGAAATTCGCGCCGCACCTCACCCGCGAAGTCATGGCCAAAGCCATTCAATGTCATAACAAGCAGGAACTGGAAGAGCTGTTCGCCGGCGTCGAACTGCCGGTTCATTGATCTCGGCTTAAATGACCTCGGTAACAGCAAACTGTTGCCGAGCGCCCGCCACCAGAATGTCTACTTCATCCCCCTCGAACTTGCCCAGCAGGCTTTTGCCCAGCGGTGAGCGAGGCGTTATGACGGTAATCAGCTGTCCAACCAGATCGACCTTCAAGCCTGCCGCGTCGGGGGCGAGAAACAGCCACTGTTCGCGACCGTTGTCATCTTCGAGACCCAGCAGGGCGCCGACTTCTATGCCACGCTTTTCGTCATACGCGCGCAGGGGCAAATTCTGACACAGGGTCAGTGACTGGCGAATTTCCTCAACGCGCCGGGCTTGGCCGGCGGCGAGGTACGACGCTTCGAGCCCCAAGGTGTCGTACTTGTTTTCGGCAATGTTTTCTTCGTGCGTTGCGGTTTCGTAAGCGGTTTGCGCAGCACGTTCGGCGATGTCGAGATCGATGCGCAGCTTGTCGATGATCAGTTGGTGGACAGCGTGCTTATTCATGTTCAGTCGCAGAACTGCAAGACGTTGGCGCGGCTTTTCTCGCTCGGCGCGTTCTGGTCCTGTTGCAGCCAGAACTGACACTTGGCGTTCGACAGATTGCGCTTGCTGCTGCGGGCCTGTTCGACCATTTGCTGTTGCTCGTTGTTGCGCAGGTTCTCCTGATATTGCTCGAACATCGGCGTTTGCGCTTCGGCTTCCGGCGCAGGTTGCGCTACAGGCGGGTTGGCCAGTTGCTGCACGGCCTGAGCCACTGGCGCCAGTTGCTCACTGAACAAGAGGCGTGAGGCAAGCCAGCAGGTCAGGGCAATCGCCAGGAACCCCAGCCATAAACCGAGGGCAATGCTGCCGGTCAATTGCAGCGTACTGAGCTGCACCGGCATGCGGCGACGGGGGTGGGAACGGTAGGGCATGGCTGCCTCCTGGCGGATGATCGCGGGCGAGTGGCGATTGTCGCATGAAGATTAATCGCCGTCGGCTCTTCTGTGCGAAGCCATTTATGCGGACAATCGGAATGTGGACAATCGGCGCCTTTGCCAACGGGAGCCTGGAATGCCTGAACTGAACACCCGCTGGGATATTTTTTGCACCGTGGTGGATAACTTCGGCGACATCGGCGTGACCTGGCGCCTTGCCCGGCAACTGGTGGCCGAGCACTCGATGGCGGTGCGTTTATGGGTGGATGACTTGCGTGCTTTCGAGCGACTTTGCCCGCAGATCGACATCGGTCTGAGCCAGCAATGGCAGGAAGGTGTCGAGGTGCGTCACTGGCCAGAAGAATGGCCAGCCGCCGACGCTGCCGATGTGGTGATTGCCGCGTTTGCCTGCCAATTGCCCGGCGCCTACATGGATGCCATGGCGCAGCGGCAACAACCACCGCTATGGATGAATCTCGATTATTTAAGTGCTGAAAGCTGGGTGGTCGGCTGCCACGGCTTGCCTTCAGTGAAATATCAGAATGTGCAGAAGTTTTTCTTCTTCCCGGGTTTTCAGCCGGGTACGGGCGGTTTGCTGCGGGAAAAGAATCTGCTGGAACGGCGTCGGCAATTTCAGCAAGACGCCGAGGCGCAGCGAAATTTCCTGCAAAGTCTCGGCATCAATCGTGCTCAGGGCGCGCAGCTGATATCGCTGTTCGCCTACGAGAATAAAGGCCTGGCCAGTTGGCTCGACACCATGGCCAGCGATTCCACGCCTACGCACCTGCTGGTCCCGGAAGGTCGGATTGTCGCGGATGTCGAGGGTTGGCTCGGATTGAAAGACCTGCAGGCCGGCGCGATCCATGTGCGAAATGCCCTGACCGTGCAAATCCTGCCGTTTGTCCGGCAGGACCAATACGACAGGTTGCTCTGGAGCTGCGATTTCAACGCGGTGCGTGGCGAAGATTCATTTGTCCGCGCGCAATGGGCGGGCCGACCGCTGCTCTGGCACATCTATCGGCAGGATGAAGACATTCACCTCGACAAGCTTGAAGCCTTCATCGAGCTCTACACAAAGGGCCTGACCGACCCCGCACGCGAAGCGATGAGCGGTCTATGGCGCGCATGGAATGCCGATGAAGCAATGGCCGACCACTGGCAGTCGATGCGCAAACACTGGCCGGAACTGCAGGAACACGCCGAGGCGTGGTGTCTGGAACAGGGCTTGCAGGCGGATCTTGCCGCGGCGCTGGTACAGTTTTATGTAAATTGGATATGATACGCGGCCTAGATTTTTGTAAATCCCATCCAAATTCGGATATTCGCAATGAAAACTGGTAAAGAACTGAAACCCGGTACCGTGATCCGTCTCGAAAACGATCCTTGGCTGGTTCAGAAAGCTGAATTCACCAAGTCTGGTCGTAACAGCGCGATCATGAAGACCAAGCTGAAAAACCTGCTGACCGGTTACAAGACCGAGATCGTTTACAGCGCTGACGACAAACTGGACGACGTGATCCTCGACCGCAAAGAAGCGACCCTGTCCTTCATCAGCGGCGACACTTACACGTTCATGGACACCACTGACTACACCATGTACGAGCTGAACGCTGAAGACATCGAAGCCGTTCTGCCTTTCGTTGAAGAAGGCATGACCGATGTTTGCGAAGCGATCTTCTTCGAAGAGCGTCTGGTTTCCGTAGAGCTGCCGACCACTATCGTGCGCGTAGTTGACTACACCGAAGGTTCCGCTCGCGGTGACACTTCCGGCAAGGTAATGAAGCCTGCCAAGCTGAGCAACGGTACAGAGCTGCAAGTTGCTGACTTCATCGAAATCGGTGACAAAATCGAAATCGATACCCGCGAAGGCGGTTCCTACAAAGGCCGTGCCAAATAAGCACAGCTTCAGGAATGAAAGAGCCCGACCATTGAGTCGGGCTTTTTTGTGTGTGTAGTTTCAGATTCAACGGCGAACACTGTGGGAGCGAGCCTGCTCGCGAAGGCGATTTAAGCTTCAACGTTTGTGTCGACTGATACACCGCCATCGCGAGCAGGCTCGCTCCCACCATTGGATCATGCGTTATTTCTTCAGGTGTTGTTTCAATTCCTCGGACGCCTGCAGCATCGCCGAACGCACCGCAGGCACCTGACTCACCACGTTCAACAAACCGTAATCGTGAATCATGCCGTTGTAGCGCACCGCGGTAACCGGCACACCCGCTTCATCGAGTTTGCGAGCATAGGCTTCACCTTCGTCGCGCAGCACATCCGCACTGGCGGTCTGTACCAGCGCTGGGGGCAGGCCCTTGAGTTGCGCGGTGGTCGCTCGCAGTGGCGAAGCATAGATCTCGTTACGCTGCTTGGCGTCGGTGGTGTAGTTGTCCCAGAACCACTTCATCATGTTTCGGGTGAGGAAGTGCCCCTCGGCAAACTGCTGGTAAGACGCCGTGTCAAAATTTGCATCGGTCACTGGCCACAGCAACACCTGAAATTTGATAGCCGGCGTGCCCTTGTCTTTGGCCATCAGCGCAACGACTGCCGCCATGTTGCCGCCGACGCTGTTACCGGCCACGGCCAATCGTTTGCCGTCGACGTTGATTTCCTTGCCGTGCTCGGCCACCCATTTCGTCGCGGCGTAAGCCTGGTTGATGGCTACGGGGTAATGCGCTTCCGGCGAAGGGGTGTAGTTGACGAACACCGCCGCCGCGCCCGAACCGACCACCAGATCGCGGACCAGCCGCTCGTGGGTCGAGAAATCTCCCAGCACCCAACCGCCGCCGTGGAAAAACATGAACACCGGCAGCTCGCCTTTGACTCCGGCCGGCCGGACGATAGTCAGGCTGAGCGGTTGGCCATTGACCTGGATGGTTTTCTCGCTGACATCGGCTTTTGGCAGCGTCAGTTTCACCCCGGCCTGCGCACCCACCAGGACAGCGCGGGCCTCATTGGGGGTGAGCTGTTCAATCGGTTTGCCGGTGCCGGCATTCAACACATCGAGGAACGCCTGGGTGTTGTGTTCAACGCTGTCGCCCGCAAACGCGCTGTGGATGGACAGGGCGAGGAGGGTACCGGTCAAGACTTTGCTGAAAGTGTTCATGTGGGTTTCCTGTTCGGCCTTGGTTCAGGGATCAGACAGTGACGTGCAGGCGCACATCGACGTTGCCACGGGTGGCGTTGGAGTACGGGCAAACCTGGTGAGCGGCGTCGACCAGCGACTGCGCGTCGGCTTGTTCAAGACCTGGCAGGCTGATGTGCAGATCGATGTCCAGACCAAAACCGCCAGGGATCTGACCGATGCCGACATGGGCCGTGATCGCGGCGTCGTTCGGGATGCTGCGTTTGGTCTGGCTGGCAACGAATTTCAGCGCGCCGATGAAGCAGGCCGAGTAACCGGCAGCGAACAGTTGTTCCGGGTTGGTTGCTGCGCCACCGGCACCACCGAGTTCTTTCGGGGTGGCGAGTTTGACGTCGAGGATGTTGTCGCTGGAAACCGCACGACCGTCACGGCCGCCAGTGGAGGTTGCGATTGCGGTGTAGAGAGTTTGCATGGTGTCAGCCTCGTTCTATTTGAGTTTGTTCGCGCTAAATGTTTGCGCGCTAAGTAAGTGCGAGATGAATGTATCGCGCAAATATTTAGCGCGCAAGATAAATTTTGGAAATTTTTCCGTCAGCGAAATGGCGTAAAAGCGAGTTCCGGTGAAATTACTGAGCTAGAGCGATCGAGGGGGCAGGGTGACGTGCGAATTATTTTTTAAACGACTCGGGTTGTAGGAGCAAGCTTGCTCGCGATGGCAGTGTGTCAGTCAGCAAAAAAGGTGAATGACGTACCGCTATCGCGAGCAAGCTTGCTCCTACGGATTAATGGCGTTTGGGAATTAGAGGCTGTCTTGCAAATGGCTGCGCAATGCTTGCAGCTCGGCCTGAAGGTTCTGCAGCCGTTCCAGCGACATTCCGCTGGCACCGAGGATGCACTGCGGAATGCCGCGTGCCTTGTCACGCAACGCGCGGCCCTGTTCGGTCAGTTCAACGATCACCACTCGCTCATCCTCACGGCTGCGCGTACGGCTTAGCAATCCCTCTACTTCCAGGCGTTTCAGCAACGGCGTCAGGGAGCCAGGATCAGTCAACAACCGCGTGCTGATTTCTCCTACGGTCAAACCGTCCTGTTCCCACAACACCATCATCGCCAGGTACTGCGGATACGTGAGCCCCAGTGCCTGCAGCAGCGGCTTGTAGACCTTGGTCATCAACAGCGAAGTCGAGTGCAGGGCGAAGCAGGCCTGATTGTCCAGCAGCAGGTCTTCGCAGTTATCCGGGGTGTTGCGCTTGGTCGTCATTTCAAAGCCTTGATCAGTGATCGTCATGAATCTAGCGACCGAATCTTTAATGTGCCAGATAATTCTGACCTAGTGCCGGTCCAGCGTGGTTTTCAGCGCAAGGTCCCACGGTGGCGCCGGGCTGAAGCGGGTTTTCAGGTATTCGAGCAGCAAGCGGCTGCGCGAGTTGGGTTGCTGTTCCAGCCGTAGTGCGTAAATCCCGGTGGTCTCTGCGGGCGGCAAACCTTTTTCGCAAAACAGCGGCAGCAGTTCGCCCCGCAGCAGGCATTCGCTGGTCAGCCAGGTGGGTAAATGGGCGATTCCCAGCCCGGCCAACGCACCGCACAGCAACGCTTCGGCATTGTTAGCGCTCATGCGGATACGGCCAGGGCGATGCAAGTGCATCTGTCCGTCGCGTTCGAACCGCCAGGCGAACGGTGGAGCGAGGCCATCCCAGTCGAGGCCATCGTGCTCCGTCAATTGCGCCGGATCGCTCGGCACCCCGCGCCGCTGCAGGTAATCGGGGCTGGCGCAGGCAACGCGCACCATGCTCGCCAAGGGCGTCGCCACCAGCCGGGTGTCGGCCATTTGCCCGGCGCGCAGCACCAGATCGACCTTGCCCAGATTCAAGCCCTGCATGTCGACAAAGCTCTCGATCAGATGCAACTGCACGTCGAGGCCGGGATAAAGCATCAAGAAATCGGCGATCACTGGCGCCAGGTGCCGTCGCCCGAAACCAGCCGGTGCATCCAGCCGGATCAGGCCCTCCGGTGCACTGCTCAACGACACTGCTTCGGCACGGGCGAGCTGCAACTCGGCGACGATCCGCCGTGCACGCTCGGCGAATGCCAGCCCGGCCGGCGTGGCGCGCACGGCGTGGGTGCTGCGGATGAACAATTGACTGCCGACGGCGTTTTCCAGACTATCGATACGTCGCGCTACGGCTGAGGGTGTCATAGGATGGCGCCTGGAAGCGGCGGAAAAGCTGCCGGTCTCCAGTACGTCGAGAAACAGGCCTAACTGGTCTGTTAGCTGATTGGGATTCATGATGTCATGTGCTTGTGCGAGATTGGCATAGCCATTGTGCGTTGCTATGCGTTTCCGCGCCAGACTCGACTGCGTAGCATGGGAAGCCTGCAACGAAGGGAAACAAGTCGTGATCGAGTTTTTGATGTATCTGGTATTTGGCGCCGCCCTGGGAACCCTCGGCGGACTATTTGGCATCGGCGGCGGTTTGATTGCCATTCCGTTGCTGGGCGTTTTGTTCGGCCTTGATCAGCAAATAGCCCAAGGCACCGCATTGGTGATGGTCGTACCAAACGTGATGCTGGCGCTGTGGCGTTATCACCAGCGCAACAAGATCGAACTGCGCAACGCCTTGCCGCTGGCGTTGACGGGGTTCATTTTCGCCTGGCTAGGTTCGATCTGGGCAGTGGGCATTGATGCGCAAACCATGCGAGCGGGATTCGTCGCGTTCCTGGTCGTGCTGTCGGCTTACAACCTGGTGCGGATGTTCACCGGCAACGCACCGGCTTCTGCGCAAATGCGTTATTCATGGCCATGGCTGGGCGCGCTCGGCGCGGCATCCGGAATCATGGGCGGGTTGTTCGGCGTAGGTGCGGCAGTGGTCGCGACGCCGGTGCTCACCAGTGTTTTTGGCATGACTCAGGTGGTGGCCCAAGGCTTGTCGCTGGCACTGGCATTGCCAAGTACAGGCGTCACGCTCGTCACCTATGCAGCGCATCATCAGGTTGACTGGATGATTGGCTTGCCTCTGGCTGTCGGCGGTCTGTTGAGTATCAGTTGGGGTGTGAAAATCGCCCACGCTCTGCCGGAGCGGCTGTTGCGTGGGCTGTTCTGCGGTTTTCTGGTGCTGTGCGCGGTGATGCTCGCCTTTAAAGTTTGAAGCCTTCAACGATGTGCTCGGCCAGGCATTCGGTGATCGGCGAAGGATTGTGCAGGTTACGCAGCAACATGATGCTGGCCTCTGGCAATATCGGCAGGTCCTCAGCCTCGCCGAGAATGCGCAAGTCCGGCGTGATCAGGCTTTCCAGCTGCGCGGTAACCGCCAGCCCGGCACTGACCACCGCCATGATTGCCGACAGGCTGGAGCTGTTGTAGGCCACGCGGTAGTCGCGGCCCATCGCGTCCAGCGCGTTGCATGCCCATAGCCGGCAGAAGCAGTCGCTGTTGAACATCGCCAGCGGCAACGGCGTCTGTTCGTGCGCACTGAAGCACTGCGCCTCGGCCCAGACAAACCGCTCCTTGCGCAACAACTGGCCGATCTCGTTGCCCGGCTCGCGAGTGACGATCGACAGGTCGAGGTCCTGACGCAGCAGCAATTGTTTTGATGATTCGCAATGCACTTCGATCTGGATCAGCGGATAGGACTGGGCAAACCGCCGCAAAATCCCTGGCAGAAAACGCATCACGTAATCGTCCGGCGTCCCGATGCGGACGGTGCCAACCATGTGCGGCTCGCGCAGTGTGTTGAACACCTCGCTGTGCAATTTGAGAATGCGCCGCGCGTACCCCAGCAGCACCTGACCTTCGGCCGTCAGGCGCACCTGACGCCCGTCGCGCTGGAACAACTGGCGCTGCAACACATCCTCTTCCAGCCGTTTCATCTGCATGCTCACGGCAGATTGCGTGCGGTTGACCAACTCGCCGGCGCGGGTGAAACCACCTTGGTCGGCGATGGCGACAAAGGTGCGCAGCACGTCGGTGTCGATACTCGGGTAGGCGGACATTCATCAATCTCCGAGATGGGTTGCATCAGAAACATTCGTTGGATTGATCTTAAGCCCGGCGCGACACTTGAGCCATCCCAAACGGAGGGCAACAAGATGAAAGGTCAAAAAGGTTATGTCGAAGTAGAGAAACATTCCGTCCACGTCGTGTCGGATCTGCTGCACAAGATCAGCCGCTGGTACGAATTGCACCGTGAACGGGAGCTGCTGGCGAGCATGAGCGATGAAGCGCTGAAGGACATCGGAATCAGTCGGGCGGACGTCGAACATGAAGCCATCCGCCCATTCTGGGATGACCCGATGCACAAATGAATCATCCACCACTACACACACCGTCTCCCGTTGAGGTAGGTTGCGAGCAGACAAGGAGATGCTCATGCCCGCAACACTGTCCTTATCCCTTAAACAGGCTCGGCGTCTGGCGCTGGCTGCCCAAGGATTCCACGGGCGCCAGCCGCCAGCGACGATCAAAGCGCTTCAGCTCAATCGCCTGATCGAACGACTGGGCATTCTGCAGATCGATTCGGTCAACGCGTTGGTGCGGTCGCACTACCTTCCCTTGTTTTCTCGCCTCGGTAATTATTCGCCCGACCTGCTCGACCAGGCCGCCTGGAGTTCGGGCCGACGACGCACGCTGTTCGAATATTGGGGCCATGAAGCGTCGTTGCTGCCGCTGTCGATGTACCCGTTGATGCGCTGGCGCATGCAACGTGCGGCGCGTGGTGAAGGGATCTATCAGCAACTGGCGCGGTTCGGTCGGGAGCAGCAGGACACGATCCGCCGGGTGCTGGGCTCGGTCGAGCAACTCGGCGCGCTGGGTGCCGGCAGCCTGTCAACGCGTCAGGAGCGGGCCGGACCGTGGTGGGACTGGAGCGCCGAGAAGCATGCCCTCGAGTGGTTGTTCGCCGCCGGTGAAGTCAGCGTCGCTGGGCGGCGCGGGTTCGAGCGTCTTTATGATTTGCCGGAGCGGGTGATTCCGGCAGCGACACTTCAGCAGCCGCTGCTCACTGAGGCCGAGGCACAGCGCGGGTTGTTGCTGCACGCGGCCGGCGCCCTGGGTGTCGCGACGGACAAAGACCTGCGCGATTACTTCCGTCTCAACCCTGGCGATTCGCGTCTGCGCCTGGCGGAGTTGGTGGAGGCGGGCGCGTTGCAGATGTGCGAAGTGCAGGGCTGGCGACAACCGGCTTATTGCCTGCCCGAGCCCACGTTGCCGCGCAAGGTTGAAGCGAACGCGTTGTTGTCGCCGTTTGATTCGCTGATCTGGGAGCGCAGTCGCACCGAGCGTTTATTCGATTTTCGTTATCGGCTGGAGATTTACACGCCTCAGGCGAAGCGCATTTACGGCTATTACGTATTGCCGTTTTTGCACAACGAGCGGATTGCCGCGCGGGTCGATTTACGCGCTGAGCGGGCGCTTGGGCGATTGGCGGTGCATGCGGTGCACGAGGAGGAGCCGGGGCTGGATGACGCGGGAATGCTGGCGCTGGCGATGAATTTGCAGAGGATGGCGGATTGGCTAGGGCTTGAGCGGGTGCAGTTGAATTGTCAGCGGGTGAGTGCGGGCCGGTTGCGGGTGGCGTTGGCTCAAATCGGTGTCGACTGATCTGGCTTCATCGCCAGCAGGCTGGCTCCCACAGTGGAACTGCGCCGAACACAAAATTCATATAGAGGCTAGCTCCGCACCAGGTCTGTGGCGAACACAAAACCATGTGGGAGCTAGCCTGCTAGCGATAGGTGCGACGCGGTCTAACGGCGGACTTGCTTCAAGGTCTCGGCTATCAAAAACGCCAGCTCCAGCGACTGATCGGCATTCATCCGCGGGTCGCAATGGGTGTGGTAGCGATCCGACAACCCGTCTTCAGTAATCGGCCGCGCACCGCCAATGCACTCGGTCACATTCTGCCCGGTCATCTCGATATGGATGCCTCCGGCGTAGGTGCCTTCCGCCTGATGGACCTGGAAGAACTGTTTCACCTCGCCAAGGATTTGCGCAAAATCACGAGTCTTGTAGCCGCTGCTGGCCTTGATGGTGTTGCCGTGCATCGGGTCGGAGCTCCACAGCACCTGCTTGCCTTCACGCTGGACCGCGCGAATCAGTTGCGGCAGATGATCGCCGACCTTATTGGCACCCATCCGCGCGATCAGGTTCAAGCGACCGGGATCGTTGTCCGGGTTGAGCACATCAATCAGCCGAATCAGGTCTTCGGGGTTCATGCTCGGGCCGACTTTCACCCCGATCGGGTTGTTCACCCCGCGCAGAAATTCGACGTGCGCGCCATCGAGCTGGCGGGTACGGTCGCCGATCCACAACATGTGCGCCGAGCAATCGTAATAATCGTTGGTCAGGCTGTCGCGGCGCACGAAGGCTTCTTCGTAGTTCAGCAGCAACGCCTCGTGGGCGGTGAAAAAACTGGTCTCACGCAACTGCGGTGAGCTGTCCATGCCGCAGGCTCGCATGAAGGCCAGGGTTTCATCGATGCGATCAGCCAGGTGACTGTATTTTTCCGCCAGCGCCGAGTTGGCGATGAAGTCCAGGTTCCACTTGTGCACCTGATGCAGGTCGGCAAAACCGCCCTGGGCAAAAGCGCGCAGCAAGTTCAGGGTCGCGGTCGACTGGTGATAGGACTGCAGCAGACGTTCCGGATCCGGCACGCGACTTTTTTCGTCGAAACCGATGCCATTGACGATGTCGCCGCGGTACGCGGGCAAGGTCACGCCGTCGATGGTTTCGTCATTGGCCGAGCGCGGTTTGGCAAACTGCCCGGCCATACGTCCGACCTTGACCACCGGGCAACCGGCGGCGAAGGTCATGACGATCGCCATCTGCAGCAGCACCTTGAAGGTGTCGCGGATCTTCGCGGCGGAGAATTCCGCGAAGCTTTCGGCGCAATCGCCGCCCTGCAACAGAAACGCACGGCCCTGGGTCACCTCGGCAAACTGGCGGCGCAACTCGCGCGCTTCACCGGCAAACACCAGTGGCGGATAACTGGCCAGGGTTTGCTCGACGTGCGACAAATGCGCGGCGTCGGGGTATTGAGGTTGTTGCTGGATCGGCAGGGCGCGCCAGCTGTCAGGGCTCCACGGTTGGCTCATCTTGGTCTCGGTTGTTTTACGCTCGGGCGCTCATGTTATCAGCAATTAGTGCGTGACCCGCTGCCGTCGCTTCGCCGACAATCGCGCCTTTGCCGCTGCATGTTGCGGTGTGTCGCGTTGCCCGAGTGGTGACGATCAGGAGACCCAATGACTGAGGAGCGCGTCGAGCATTTGCTCGCCGAGGTACAAGACGAGTTCGGTGTGATTCGCGTGCTGGAAGTGGCCGATTACCGTTTTCTCGAGTTCGGTGATGCCATCGAACAGAGCTGTGTGTTCACCGCCGACCCGAGCTGGCTCGAATACGATTACACCCGTGCAATGCTGATCGGCGCGTTGTGCCACGAGCAGCCGGAGAGCGCGCTGTTCCTGGGGCTCGGCGCGGGCACGTTGACGCAGGCTTGCCTGAAGTTTTTGCCGCTGGAAGATGTCGAAGCCATCGAATTGCGACCCGACGTACCGCGTCTGGCAATCGAGTATCTCGGGCTGGATGACGACCCACGGCTGTATATCCGCGTGGGCGATGCGCTGGAATTGCTGGATACCGCCGAGCCGGCCGACCTGATTTTCGTCGACCTTTACACCGACGTCGGCCCGGGTGTCGGCCATCTGGCCTGGAGCTTTCTCGAGAACTGTCAGAAACGCCTGAATCCCGGCGGCTGGCTGGTGATCAATCAATGGGCGACCGATGACGGAAAACCGCTGGGGGCGGCGCTGTTTCGTGGTTTGTATCATCGCCACTATTGGGAATTGCCGGTGAAAGAGGGCAATGTGATTCTGATCGTGCCGTCGGAGCTGGATCAGGAATTGGACCTCGACGGTTTGATGGCCCGGGCCGAAGGGCTCGCACCGCGGTTGGGGTATTCATTGCAGTCGTTGATCAAGGCGATTCGCCCGGCGACTTGATGCGGCGAGGTCCTGTGGCGAGGGAGCTTGCTCCCGCTTGGCCAGGCTGGCGCTCCAGTGCGCAGCATTCACAAAATGTGCATTGGTTGCGAAGATTTTTGGGGCCGCTTCGCCCGGACGCGGATCGGCCCGGCGGGAGCAAGCTCCCTCGCCACAAAAGCATTGTCAGCAGCCTTTGAAGACGCCCGGACGCTTCTCCACCAGCGACCGCATGCCTTCCTGCGCATCCACGCTGCCCAGCAAGCGCTTGGCCAGCGCGGGCAACGCCTGCGCCGCTGCGGTTTCGCCTTCGTGACGCGCCTGCCGCGCCGACATCAGCGTCGCCTGCACCCCAAGCGGCGCCTGGCACGCAATCCGCTGTGCCAACTCAATGGCTCGCGGCATCAAATCCTCACTGGCCATGACTTCCTGCACCAGGCCCAGGCGCAACGCTTCATGGGCATCAAACTCATCGCCGGTGAGTAACCAGCGCATGGCATTGCCCCAACCGGCCAGTTGGTGCAGGCGCAGGGTCGCGCCACCAAACGGGAAGATCCCGCGTTGTACTTCCTTCTGCGCGAAACGGGTATTGCTGGCGCACAGGTTGATGTCGGCCGCGAGCATCAGCTCGATACCGATCGTCAGGCAGTAGCCCTGCGCAGCGACGATCACCGGTTTGCTTACCCGTGGGCCGACAAACACCCCCCACGGATCACAACCACCGGGCGGCGCCTGCCAGCCTTCAGCGAGCGCCGCACTGGCGTTGACCAGATCGAGCCCGGCGGTAAAGTGCTCGCCATGGGCAAACACCACCGCCACCCGCGCTTCGCGGTCAGCCTCGAACTCGCCATAGGCAAGGCTCAACGCGTTGAGCAGTTCGAGGTCGAAAGCGTTGCGCTTGGCGACCCGGTCCAGACCGATCATCAGGACGTGGCCGTGCCGCTCGCAGGTGACACGACTCGAAGGGGGCTGATTCATCAAGCAATTCCTCGTGCGGGAAGGGGCGTGAGCGGGAAGAGCGCGCGCCAGTTTGCGTGATTCAGGTGAACCGATTTAGCGCGATCACCAGCGGGGCCGGGCCATTGAAAAGTAGTCGGTGTATCGAATCTGCGCAAAGCGTGTGACGTAACGGCATACGTGTCAGTTTTCCGACAAATAATGCTCCCTTTTTGGCCGAATTCCGGTATAGTGCGCGCCGGCCTTTAACCGGGCCGCGTTTAGGTAGCGCAATTCCCCGAAGTCAGCTTCGGCTGCACGTCCGCACAGCGGACTCTCCCTTGACGAATCTTTTTCATTCATTCGTTTTCGCAAATCCCCGCCGACAAAGCAGCCAGGGCGACTCTTGAGTCTTACACGGCATGCGCAGCTTTGGAGCATGGGTCTTTGCGGATGCACTTAGAGGCAGACCCATGACCCAGGAAACCGGCGGCTTCGCCGCTTTTAATCTTAATCCGAACATTCTTGCAGCCGTCATTGCGACCGGCTACGAAGAACCTTCGGCTATTCAGCAGCAATCGATCCCGATCATCATGGCCGGCCAGGACATGATTGGCCAGGCGCAAACCGGTACCGGTAAAACCGCCGCTTTTGCCCTGCCTATTCTGCATTGCATCGATCCTGCCAAGCGCGAGCCGCAAGCCCTGATCCTGGCGCCAACCCGTGAGTTGGCGCTGCAAGTAGCAACCGCTTTCGAAACCTACGCCAAGCAAATGCCGGGCGTGACCGTTGTGGCCGTTTACGGCGGCGCCCCGATGGGCCCACAACTGAAAGCAATCCGTAATGGCGCACAGATCGTTGTCGCCACCCCGGGCCGTCTGTGCGACCACCTGCGTCGTGACGAAAAAGTGCTGTCGACCGTGAACCACCTGGTTCTCGACGAAGCCGATGAGATGCTCAAACTGGGTTTCATGGACGACCTCGAAGTTATCTTCAAGGCCTTGCCTGCTACCCGTCAGACCGTATTGTTCTCGGCGACCCTGCCGCAGTCCATTCGCGCCATTGCCGAACGCCATTTGCGCGATCCGCAACACGTGAAGATCCAGACCAAGACCCAGACCGTTACCGCGATCGAACAGGCTCACCTGTTGGTTCACGCTGACCAGAAGACCTCGGCTGTATTGAGCCTGCTGGAAGTCGAAGACTTCGACGCCCTGATCATGTTCGTGCGCACCAAGCAAGCGACCCTGGACCTGGCCAGTGCCCTGGAAGCCAAAGGCTACAAAGCCGCTGCGCTGAACGGTGACATTGCTCAGAACCAGCGTGAGCGCGTGATCGAATCCCTCAAGGATGGCCGTCTGGACATCGTTGTGGCGACCGACGTTGCCGCTCGTGGTCTGGACGTTCCGCGCATCACTCACGTGTTCAACGTGGACATGCCGTACGATCCGGAATCCTACGTTCACCGTATCGGCCGTACTGGCCGTGCCGGTCGCGAAGGTCGTGCATTGCTGCTGGTGACTCCGCGCGAGCGCCGCATGCTGCAAGTGATCGAGCGTGTAACCGGTCAAAAAGTTGCTGAAGTCCGCCTGCCGGATGCTCAGGCCGTTCTCGATGCGCGCATCAAGAAACTGACCAACAGCCTGTCGCCGCTGGTTGGCGATGCCGAGTCGACTCACGGTGATCTGCTCGATCGTCTGACCGCCGACATCGGTTGCAGCCCGCGTGCCCTGGCCGCAGCCCTGCTGCGCAAGGCAACCAACGGTCAAGCGTTGACCCTGGACGCTATCGAGAAAGAACGTCCACTGGTGCCGAACAATGCACCGCGTGGCGATCGTCCAGAGCGTACCGGTGATCGCCCGGACCGTGGTGATCGTGAGCGTCGCGCTCCGGTTGCATTGGCCGAAGGTCGTGCTCGTTGCCGTACCGCGCTGGGTGCGCGTGATGGCATCGCTGCCAAAAACCTGCTGGGCGCCATCCTCAACGAAGGTGGTCTGGCTCGTGAAGCCATCGGTCGCATCCAGGTGCGTGACAGCTTCAGCCTCGTCGAGCTGCCGGAAGACGGTCTGGAAAAACTCCTGACCAAACTGAAGGACACTCGCGTTGCTGGTAAGCAGTTGAAGCTGCGTCGCTATCGCGAAGATTGATCCGCTCTGGAGCTGATTGATCGAACATGAAAAATCCCCGACTGGTTCGGGGATTTTTTTTGCCTGCATTTTTTGCTGCTTGGGCACTACCGTGGCGAGCGAGCAAGCTCGCTCGCCACGGGAATGGTTATCACAAGGGGCGTTACTCGGTTGCCGTTCCGCCGCCAGCTGTGACCACTTGCACGCTCATGCGTGGCGTTGCCAGATCAAAGCCTGCTTCATCCAGATGACGTTTCAGCGACAGGTTAAAGGCGCGCGACACTTCCCACTGCTTGATCGGCGCTGTCTTGAAACGGGCGCGCAGGATCGCGTTGCCTGACTCGAAACTCTCGACACCCTGTATCTCCAGCGGCGACCAGATGTTGCGCCGCTGCAGCGGATCGGTGCGAATTTTCTGGCCGACTTCGCGCATCAGTTTGATCGCGTTATCAATGTCCATATTGGCCGGCACCGCCACCCGGAAAATCGCATAGCCGAATTCCCTCGAATAGTTCTTGATGCTTTTGATTTCGCTGAACGGGATGGTATGGACGATGCCGTCGATGTCTCGCAGGCGCACAGTGCGGATGGTCAGGCCTTCGACGGTACCGAGGTGGCCGCCGACGTCGACATAATCGTCGATGGCCAGCGAATCTTCGATGATGATGAACAGACCGGTAATCAGGTCGGCGACCAGTGATTGCGCACCGAAACCGATGGCCAGACCGATTACCCCGGCACCCGCCAGCAGTGGCGTGACGTTCATGCCCATGTTGGCCAGGGCGACGATCAGCGCGATGATGAAAATCGCCACGAACAGCACGTTGCGGATCAACGGCATCATCGTTTGCGCGCGGGCATTGGCCAGACCTTTGCGCGATCGGGTGAGCGCGTGATGCACGGCCGTGTCACTGAGAATCCACACCAGCCAGGCGAAGATCAGTGTGCCGGCGAGGCCGAACAGTTTGACGCTGATCTCGTGCCCGTCACCCTCGGTAAATGCGATCAGCGACATGCCCCAGACCCGCAGGCCCAGCTCGATGAAGACCAGCCAGACCAACAGGTGGGCGAGGGTATAGAAGAAGCTTTTCAAGCGGTCCGAGTACAGCGCGTGGCGTTTTACCCCGCGTTGCGGTCGCAGCGAATGGCGGCGTACCAACCCGTTGATGACCATGCACAACACCAATAGCACGGTGCAGATTAGCGATTGGCGCAGCGCGGTGCTGGTGTCGCCGGCCGAGACGAATGTGGCGAACAGCGAGATCGCCACCAGTACCAGCGCTGGCACGAACCAGAAGGTTCCGAGAATCTCGATCGTGTCGCTGAGCGCGCGACGGGTCAGGCGCCGGGACAGCGGCTGGTTGCGGATCAAGTGCGCGATCGGCCGGCGGAAGCGCAGGATGAACAGTCCGGTGGACAGCGCCGCGAGTACGTTGGCGATGGTCGCGGCAGTGTGCGCCAGATGAGTGCCGAGGCTGGTGACCAGGCGCGGGTCGCTCAGCGCCTCACCGAAGGCGGCGAAACTGCCGATCAGCCACAGCGGACGAAAGGCCTGATGGCGCAGGATATACAAGGCGCGGTGGCGATGCGGGCCGTCGAGTACGGAGAACGCAATCACACAGATCGCCGAAAAACACGTGCCGACCACCAGCGCGTAAGCGAGCACCATCGCCAGGCTTTTGCCCAGGGACGAGGGCAGGGCGTAACTCATGTAAACGGTGATCACCAAGGCGATCAGCCACGGTCCAAGTTTGCGCAAAGCGAAGCGCAACATGTCGAGCGCCTTGGGGTGCTGCGGCAATTCTGCAGTCAGACCGAAGCGCATCCGAACCCGGTGGCCGAGCCAGATCAGCGCCGCCGCCAGCAGGCTCCAGACCATCAGAATCATGGCGAAGCCAAAGATGATCGGCAGCCATTCGTTGGCCGGCAGTATCAGCGCCGCGAGTTCGTCCTCGGCCAGTTTGAATTCCGCAGACCAGCGTGTCAGCGGACTGTCTGCCCCGGAGAACTGTTTCTCGAAATTGGTCAGGGTGCCGCCGATCAGGCCGAGCACACCTTGCTCGGGTGTCGGTTGAGCTTTCGCTGTGGCGTCACGAAGTTTTTTCAGGTCGGTCAGCAACTGGGTGCGTTGCTGATCGTTCTCCAGCGACTTGATGACCTCGTCCAGCGATTGCCCCAGCGGTTCTTCGGCTTGCGGTTGGGTCTTGGCGCCGCCGTTGAGCAGGCCGGGCAAACCCACCGCCTCGGCGGACGCTATCGGTAGCAGCATCAGCAGGCAGACGAGAAGAAAATACGGCAGGGCGAAAAAACGAGCGAACACTGGACGGTCAACCTCGGGCTAAGCGGATCGAACGAGTGTACGAGCCCGTCAAAACCAATGCGAGCCGGGTAGGCATTTATTCGTTGAGTTTGGCGAGGATCTTGAAAATCACAGTGCCGAGGATGGTCAACATACCGACCCACATGGCGAAAATGCCTGCGTTCTTGTCCCGGAAGTTGTAGCCGATCGCCAGCAGGAACATCCCGATGAGAATCGGGATCAGCATGGCGTGGAAGGATTGCATCGAGATCATGGGGCGACTGCCTTGTCGGAGGGTTACTCGAAGTTTAGGTCGGTTTAGGCGAGCTTGGGGTGATGTGGGTCAGAATGCGTCAGGAGCAGCGCGATAGCTGTGGTATGGAGCCCCTGTGGCGAGGGGGCTTCCCCCCGTTCGGCTGCGCAGCCGCCCCAAAATCAGGCAACCGTGATTCTTCAGGCAAACCGCATTTACTGGCTTTGCGACTGCTTCGCAGCCGAACGGGGGCAAGCCCCCTCACCACAGAAGCACCCTCGCCACAGATGTATCTATTCATTCACCAACCAGCTGCTGCCTCAGGGCAGTTCCTGGCACGCGTAAAACGCACTCAGCACTTTCACCAAGTGCGTCAGGTCATGGCTGCCGCACAGTTCGCGGATCGAGTGCATGGCGAACGTCGGCAGGCCAATGTCGACGGTGCGCACGCCGAGGTGGCTGGCGGTGATAGGGCCGATGGTCGAGCCGCAACCCATGTCGCTGCGCACCACGAAGCTTTGTACCGGGACTTCTTCGGCCATGCACAGATGGCGGAAGAAGCCGGCGGTTTCGCTGTTGGTCGCATAGCGCTGGTTGCTGTTGACCTTGATCACCGGCCCGGCGTTGAGTTTCGGGCCGTGGTTGGCGTCGTGCTTGTCGGCATAGTTGGGGTGCACGCCGTGGGCGTTGTCGGCCGAGACCAGCAGAGATTTCTGAATGGTGCGTACGAATTCATCCCCTTCGGGCAGCAAGCGGCGCAGGGTTTGTTCGAGCATCGGGCCGTCCGCGCCGCACGCCGAGCAGGAGCCGACTTCTTCGTGGTCATTGCAGACCAGCACGCAGGTTTCTTCGGTGTCGGCGGTGAGCAAGGCTTGCAGTCCGGCGTAGCACGACAGCAGGTTGTCCAGACGCGCACCGGCAATGAAGTCGCCATTGAGACCGATCACGGCAGCGCTTTGTGTGTCGTAGAAACTCAACTCGTAATCGAGTACCACGTCGGCATTCAGGCCATGCTCCAGCGTGAGCTGGTTGGTGAGCACGGCGCGAAAGTCCACACGCTCGTCACCGGCAAATTGCGCGAGAATCGGCGGCAATTCAGTCTGGGCATTGATCGCCCAGCCCATGTTGGCTTCGCGGTTGAGGTGAATGGCCAGATTGGGGATGGTCGCGATCGGCGCCTTGAAGTCGATCAGCTGGCTCTCGACCTTGCCGTCGCGGCGAAAGGTCACTCGACCGGCCAGGGACAGGTCACGGTCGAACCACGGTGCCAACAGCGCGCCGCCATAGACTTCCACACCCAGTTGCCAGAAACCCTGACGTTGCAATTCCGGCTGCGGTTTGACCCGCAGGCACGGGCTGTCGGTGTGTGCGCCCACGAGGCGAATGCCGCCGTGCAGAGGCGAATGTCGGCCCATCTTGATGGCGACGATGGAGGAATCGTTACGGGTAACGTAATAGCGGCCGTTGGCCTCGGTGGTCCAAGGCTCGCGTTCGTCGAGCCGCTGATAACCCGCCGCTTCCAGGCGCTGAACGAGGCTGGCGGTAGCATGAAACGGGGTAGGGGAGGCCCGGAGGAAATCGATCAGGCCTTGGTTCAACTCTTCGCGCATAAATAGCTCCAGACAGCAATGGCGTCAGTTTAACGTATTGGTCGGAGAATTGGCGGTGGGGTGCTGGAGCGGATGGCTTCGCGAATGAATCTGCCGGAGATCCACTGTGGGAGCGGGGTGTTCAGAACGGTGCCGGGCACTCGAAGCGCAGGCGCTCGCCGGTCTGCGGATGCGTGAAGCTCAGCATGCTCGCGTGCAGGCACAACCGTGGCCAGGCGGCGAGCGCCTGCTCGTGGGCGTAGAGCCCGTCGCCCAGCAGCGGATGACCGATGGAGAGCATGTGCACGCGCAACTGATGGGAGCGGCCGGTGATCGGTGTCAGCTCAACGCGGCACCAATCCTCACGGCGCTCAAGCACGCGCCAGAAGGTCAGGGCGTTCTTGCCGAATTCATGATCCACCACGTGGCGAGGTTTGGTCGGCGGATCGTAGCGCAGGGGCAGATCAATGCTGCCACTGTCCAGTTCCGGCTGGCCCCAGCACAGTGCGGTGTAGGCCTTTTCGGTTTCACGATCATGAAATTGCCGGGACAGTTCACGGTGAGTGTCCGGATCGCGGGCCAACAGAATGATGCCGGAGGTTTCCCAATCGAGGCGATGAACAATTCGCGCTTCCGGGTAGCCGTTTTCCTGCAGGCGGGTGATCAGGCAGTCCTTGTTGTCCTCGGCGCGGCCAGGGACGGAAAGCAGCAGGGTCGGTTTGTTCACCACCAGAACGGCGGCGTCCTGATGGATGATGCTGATGTTGGACAGCGGCATTAAACAGCCTCGTAACAAACGGCAACGGCGACGCGATCATTTGCAGACCCCTTCCGTAGGAGCCGGCTTGCTGGCGATCGCATCCACGCGGTGTAAATGACACAACGCGTTGATGCGATCGCCAGCAAGCCGGCTCCTACAGGACAGGGGCGCGCAAATGATCGAGCCGCCGTGGCTCCCGTCGGATCGATCAGCGATCCGGCAGGGTGATATTGAGTTCCAGAATCGAGCAACTGCCCTGGTTTTCCAGAGCGACGTGCACATCATCGGACCCGATGTTGACGTACTTGCGGATCACTTCAACCAGTTCCTTCTGCAAGGCTGGCAAGTAGTCCGGCGTACTGCGTTGGCCGCGTTCATGCGCCACGATGATCTGTAGACGCTCTTTCGCTACCGAGGCGGTACTTGGCTTCTTGTTAGCACGAAAGAAGTCAAAAATGTTCATTACCGACCTCCAAACAGACGCTCAAAGAAACCCTTCTTGGTGACATCGAGGAATCGATGCTCCACGGTTTTGCCCAGCAGACGATCAACGGCATCGCTGTACGCCTGGCCGGCGTCACTCTGGTCATCGAGAATCACCGGCACGCCCGAGTTGGAAGCCTTGAGCACAGCCTGCGACTCAGGAATCACACCCAGCAGGGTCACAGCGAGGATTTCCTTGACGTCTTCGACGCCGAGCATCTCGCCATCGCTGACGCGTTGCGGGTTGTAGCGGGTCAGGAGCAAGTGCTCCTTGATCGGGTCTTCGCCATTCTCGGCGCGCCGCGATTTGCTGGCCAGCAGGCCGAGCATGCGGTCCGAGTCACGTACCGAGGACACTTCCGGGTTGGTCACGACGATCGCTTCATCAGCGAAATACATGGCCAGGTGAGCACCTTTCTCGATGCCGGCCGGGGAGTCGCAGACCACGAATTCGAAATCTTCCTTCAGTGCCATCAGCACTTTTTCCACGCCTTCGACGGTCAGCGCGTCTTTGTCGCGGGTCTGGCTGGCGGCCAGCACGTAAAGGTTTTCCAGGCGCTTGTCTTTGATCAATGCCTGCTGCAGGTTGGCTTCGCCGTTGACCACGTTGACGAAGTCATACACCACACGACGCTCGCAACCCATGATCAGGTCGAGGTTACGCAAACCGACGTCGAAGTCGACGATGACTGTTTTGTGCCCGCGCAGCGCGAGACCGGTACCGATAGCAGCGCTGGTGGTGGTCTTACCCACACCACCCTTGCCGGATGTAACCACGAGAATCTTGGCCAAGGTGTTTCACCCCTAAGGAAAAAGGACATTTAGCCCCTGAAAAACATCTCTATAAAAAACTGATGCAGTCGGACAGCCTTGGCTGGAATCCGGTCCTGAACGGCGTTTACCTCGGGCAAACACTGCTAATGGCCTTTTTCCTACTTCGTTTGAGCCGTTTTCGCTACGTTTTAGAGATGCTTGGAAAATGCGGCAGTATCCGTTAAAGACGAATGATGTTCAACACGTCGCCCGACAGGCTGACCTGCACGCCCGCACCCCATAAAGGGTCGCGCCGCAAGTCTTCGGAAACCTTGTAGTGGCCTGCGATGGAGACCAGTTCAGCGCTCATTTGCTGACAGAAAATCCTGGCCTTCTTGTCGCCTTTGACGCCGGCCAACACGCGACCGCGCATCGGACCGTATACATGGATGTTGCCATCGGCGAGAAGTTCCGCCCCCGGGCTGACCGACGAAATGATCACCAGATCGCAGCCCTGGGCATAAATCTGCTGCCCGCCACGTACGGGCGAGGTGATGACTCTGGTTGGTTTTATCGTCGGCTCAGGTGGTTTTTCCGGTTTCTTCGCCACCGCGCCTTCGAGCGGATCGACTGCTCGTTCGCGGGCGCCCGATGGCGGCAGCACAGGCAAATCGACAGCGATGGCGGCAGCGATGTCCTCGATGCGACTGGCGCGGATCGCCAGCGTGCGCAGGCCATGCTCGCGGCAGACGCGCATTAGCCCGGGCAGGTCGACGGCGCCTTCGCTGGCGGGAAGCTTGTCCAGTGCCAGGACCAACGGCGCGTTGCTGAAGAAACCCGGTGCCTGGGCGACCTTGGCAGCGAGTTGCCGATCGAGGCTGGCAAGATTATTACGGGTCAGTTCAAGCACCGTAATGGCAAGCATGCTGCCCTTCAACTGGAACACGGGATCCTGGTCTTGCAGTTCGGTTTGGCTCATGGTCGGCATACAACGGCTTGTCACTAAAAGTGCCGAGACTTATAACGAGAACGCTCGCGAGCCGCAACCCGGTTCGAACGATGTAGAATGCGCGGCCATCGTCTTTCCGGAACCCTTAATGGATCGCCCGCGTTTTCGAAAAACCTTTCTGATGCCACGTTTCTGGCCGCTGTGGTGCGGCTTGGGGCTGTTATGGCTGATCGTTCAGCTGCCGTATCCGGCGTTGCTGTTTATCGGACGCGCCTTGGGCGCCGTGATGTATCGCGCAGCGGGCGACCGACGGCGCATCGCCAAGCGCAATCTGGAACTGTGTTTCCCGGAAAAATCGGCGACCGAACGCAAGCGCCTGCTCAAGGAAAACTTTGCTTCCACCGGCATCGCGTTTTTCGAGATGGCCATGAGCTGGTGGTGGTCGCGCGAGCGTCTGGCGAAGCTCGCCCACGTCGAAGGCCTTGAGCATCTGCAAAAGGCTCAACGCGAAGGCAAAGGCGTGATTCTGATGGCGGTGCATTTCACCACGCTGGAAATCGGCGCGGCGTTGCTCGGCCAGCAGCACACCATCGATGGCATGTACCGCGAGCATAAAAATCCACTGTTCGACTACATCCAGCGCAGCGGGCGCGAGCGGCACAATCTCGACTCGCTGGCTGTGGAGCGCGATGACGTGCGCGGCATGCTCAAACTGCTGCGTGCCGGTCGGGCGATCTGGTATGCGCCGGATCAGGATTACGGCGCCAAACAAAGTATTTTTGTGCCGCTGTTCGGCATTCAGGCCGCCACCGTCACCGCCACCAGCAAGTTTGCGCGGCTCGGCAAGGCGCTGGTGGTGCCGTTCACGCAGCAGCGTCTGGCGGACGGCAGCGGTTATCGGCTGACAATTCATCCGCCGCTCGAAGGTTTCCCCGGCGAAACCGAAGAGGCGGATTGCTTGCGCATCAATCAGTGGGTCGAAGGCGTGCTGCGTGAATGCCCGGAGCAGTATTTGTGGGCGCATCGGCGCTTCAAGAGCCGTCCGCCCGGTGAACCGAAGTTGTACGCCAAACGCGGTTGAATCTTCGTTTCCCTGTAGGAGCGAGCCTGCTCGCGAAAAACCTGAGAGCGCTGTGGGGTGTCAGGCTGCCAGCTCTATCGTTGACGACCTTCGTCGGAACGCCGCCCGGAGCAGACTCGCTCCCACAAGGGAGGCGGTTGGCAATGAAATCCCATTAAGCACCAAGGAGCGTTGTGCATGATTCCAGGTGAACCGGTCACAGGTTTGATTCTCTCCGGCGGCGGGGCTCGGGCGGCCTATCAGGTAGGTGTTCTCGCGGCCATCGCGGAGTTGTTGCCGGAGGGGGCCAACAATCCGTTTCCGGTGATCGTCGGGACTTCGGCCGGCGCGATCAACGCGGTCAGCCTGGCCAGTGGGGCGATGGATTTTCGCGGCGCAATCGAACGGCTGACCGCTTTCTGGCAGGGTTTTCGCAGTCATCTGGTGCTGCGCAGCGATTGGCCCGGCGTGGTCCATCAGGCCAGTCGTTTCGTCAGCCGCAGCTTGCTGGGCATTGGTACTCAGGTGCCGGTGGCCTTGCTCAACAGCTCGCCGCTGCGCGGGTTGCTCGAAGAAAAGCTCAATCTCAGCGGCATCGGCGAGGCCATCGCGCAAAAGCAATTGCAGGCAGTCGCCGTGACGGCGTTCGGCTACGAATCCGGTCAGGCGGTGACGTTCTATCAGGGCGGCGGCACCATCGACGCCTGGTTGCGTCATCGACGTATCGGCGTTCCTACACAATTGACGGTCGATCACTTACTCGCCAGCTCCGCCATTCCGCTGTTATTCGAGCCGGTGAAAATCGGCGAAGAATATTTCGGCGACGGCGCGGTTCGGCAATCGGCACCGATAAGTCCGGCCCTGCACCTGGGCGCCAGCCGCGTATTGGTGGTGGGCGTCAGCGGCAATCCGCGCGGCCTTGATCCACGACAGCCACTGCAACGCACTTACACCGGTCAGCAGCCGTCGCTGGCGCAGATTGGCGGTCACATGCTCAACAGCACGTTTATTGACAGCCTGGAGAGCGACATCGAGTTGCTGCAGCGTCTGAATCAGTTCAGTCACCTGCTGCCCGACGGCACGCCGACCCGCGCACTGGGTGTGGCACCGGTTGAAGTGCTGGTTATCTCGCCGAGTCAGCCTATTGATGAGATTGCTGCGCGGCATCGGCAGGAATTGCCAGCGGCATTGCGACTGTTTCTGCGCGGCCCGGGGGCAACCAAGACGAGTGGGGCGGGGGTGTTGAGTTATTTGCTGTTCGAGGCGGGTTATTGCAGCGAGTTGATTGATCTGGGGCGGCGCGATGCGTTGGCCAAGCGGGAGGAGTTGCGGCGGTTTCTTGGCCTGTCAGTACTGCAAACAGTTTGAACTGTCACTTGTGACAGTGGACGACCCTTTATAGATTTGATCACATTGCCACCCTCAGATGAGGGTTGGCAGATGACGGCGCGGGTATGGATTGACGCACACACACCGACACTGTCGGCGGTGGATTCGCGGGGTTTGGCTGTGCGAAATGTCGGGTATCACTGTCATCCGTTAAACCTCGCTATCGAGAGCCGAATTAACCGTAACCAGTTTGATCCGGCCGGTCGCCCTGTGGCGGCGTGGGATCCGCGATTCTGGGGAACGACGCCCAAGGCCAATCTCGACAGCATCCTTGACCTGCAGGGGCTGCCTATATTGGTCGACAGCGTTGATGCCGGTTGGCAATTGAGCTTGCTCGATCAAGCGGGTTTGCTGGTCTCGATGTGGGATGGGCGCGGTAGTCAGCGTCGCACTGCTTACGATGCATTGCTGCGGCCGGTGGTCGTGGTGGAACAGAGTGCGGGTGAGCGACCGCGGGAGTCGGATCGGTTTGCTTATGCGCCTGCCGACCCCGAGTTCGCCGCTCGTAATCAATGTGGTCAATTGATCCGCCATGACCATCCGGCGGGCAGTCGCCGCTGTTGCGAGTATGGCATCGGTAGTTTGCTGCTGACAGAGCGAACGCGGTTTCTGGCAGATCTTGAGCCGGTGGATTGGTCTGCCGATTCAGCAGAGGATCGACTGGAAGTCGAGGTATTCGAGACGTCGCAGCACTATAGCCCGGCGGGGGAAATGCGCCGTCAGACCGACGCCATGCGCAACGTCAGATCTTTCGTTTACGATCGCGCCGGACAGTTGCGAGAGACGCGTTTGCAGCTGGCCGATTCTTCGGACGAACCGCATTTGCTGGTCAGCGAAATTGACTACGACGCGCTGGGCAGAAGTATTCGCGAACAAGCGGGCAACGGGATTATCAGTACGGCGCGTTTCTCGGATGAAGACGGGCGGTTGCTGCAGTTGCAGTCCTGTCACGCTGACGGACAGGCGCTTCAGGATTTCCATTATGGCTACGATCCTGTCGGCAATATCATCCGCATTGAAGACCGCGCTCAACCCACCAGTTACTTCAATAACCAGCGCCTTGATCCGGTCTGTTGTTATGTGTACGACAGCCTCTATCAACTGATCGAAGCCACCAGTTGTGAAGTGAGTCAGCCGAGTCATGGCCCGGCATTGCCCACCTGGCAAACGACGCCGCTCGACCCCAACCAGTTGCGCCAGTACACCCAGACGTTCAACTATGATGCTGGCGGAAATCTGCTGGTTCGCCATCACAGCGGGGCAGAAAAGTTCGAGATGTTTACTGCCTTGCACAGCAATCGCAGCGTCGCTGATAAGGAACATCTGCCTGATGCCTTCGACGCCAACGGCAATCAGCTGGAATTGCAGCGCGGCCAACGGATGCACTGGAACATTCGTAATGAGTTGAGCAGCGTCACGCTGGTCAAACGCGATGACGGCCCGGACGATACCGAGTGTTATGGCTACGATCAGCCTGGGCATCGTTTGCGCAAAGTGCGCTGTACTCAAACTGCGCATCGCGCCCTACGCGCTGAAGTACGCTACTTGCCGGGTCTGGAGATTCATCGTGATCCGGCCACCGGAGAAGAGCGCCATGTGGTCAGTGTTGAGGCAGGGCGCTGCCATGTCCGTGCTTTGCATTGGGTCACGAAACTACCGCGCGAGGTTCGTAACGATCAGTT
The DNA here is from genome assembly GCF_054898145.1 of Pseudomonas sp. TMB3-21. Lineage (NCBI taxonomy): Bacteria > Pseudomonadati > Pseudomonadota > Gammaproteobacteria > Pseudomonadales > Pseudomonadaceae > Pseudomonas > Pseudomonas sp. TMB3-21. The sequence continues at coordinate 3,491,644 of NZ_CM142718.1, forward strand.
GCGGTATAGCCTGAGCAATCATTTGAATTCCAGCACATTGGAGCTGGATGATCAGGGCGCGGTGTTGAGCCGCGAGGTGTATTACCCGTTTGGCGGGACCGCGTTGTGGGCGGGTGCCGGCGAAATTGAAGCCAAGTACAAGACGGTCCGGTATTCGGGCAAAGAGCGCGATGCGACGGGGCTTTATTATTATGGGTATCGATATTATGCGCCTTGGTTGCAGCGGTGGGTGAGTCCTGACCCCGCCTGGTTTACAGATGGTCTGAATTTGTTTGGTTATGTGATAAATAATCCGCTGACACTCAAGGATCCGGATGGATTGACGGGTTCGACCTTCAGTGATTTTTTTGATGGAAGCGATTATAGGAATACCAAAGCTGCTATAGGGGCGATTGTTGGTGAACGGCAGCAGGCTGTGTTAAGTGCGTCAAACACAGAAATCGACATGCACGAGCGTATATACCTTCAAGCTTATACGTTAGATGCGGGGCCGTTTGTAAACGACTATTTGAGAAGGGGGAAAGAAGTAAGTTATCCCGACGGGTATTTTCCGAAGGGCGCTCGCGTCGCGAGCGACAATGCGTCTCGTATATATGACTTGGTCAACATAGTTGATGCACTACCTCACACCGGCCATGTAACTTTGTATCGAGGTGGGTCAGGCAGTCGAGGAACGTCGGGGGCTTTCTTCCGGGAAGGTCGTTTAAGTATTGGAGATGTGTTGATCAACACTGATTTTGCTTCCTTCACCGAAAACCCTATCGTAGCGGCCGAGTTTGCCGGGTTTCACGCAGGTGACGAGATTCGTAGATTCGACAATACTTCCGTCATTTTTGAAGTTGATTATCATTTCAGTCCTAAGCCTCTGGCGCCAGTTTCCTTGAGGAGCGGGTATCCTTTTTATGAGTCTGAGTCACTTGCAAATCCAGGTGCAGCGTTTGAAATAACGTCTGTAGATCTAGTGAATATTTTACTTGAGGGGCAGGATCAAAGTTATGTAAAGGTATCCCTGAAAGAGGTGAATCCTCCAAAGATTACGGTAGGTGATGGAACGTTCGGTTCAACGATCGTTTTGCCGGACAATGTCTTCGATATGCGTACGGGCGAATCGGTTGATTTCGATGTTTTTGAGCAGCGCTTAGGGGCTTCATCGAAACAGCTTCTAAGTGCTTATTACTAAAAACCAAGATGGAGAGGACGTTCGCCCGGCACCATGGATGCCGGGCAATATCATCGATCTATGTTGATCAGAAATGCACTTTCACCAAAAAGCTCGTCACGCTCTGATCAGTCTTGAACACTTGGCTATCCTCAATCCCGTACTTATCCGACCAATAGTCATACTCCACACCCACATACAACTGCTTCTCGCCGAAATTCAGCGCTTTGCCCAAGTCATATTTAACTTGCGGGTTGAAGTGCAGGTTGGCGTGGTAGTCGCCTTTGGAGTTGGAGTCGTTATCCACGACCCAGTCCATGAAACCATCGATCAGGATGGTCGAGTCGCCGACCGGAATGCTGTAAGCCCACACCGGCGTGACCTGCCAGACGTTGTCGCCGGCACGCGAACCGTCTGTGTGGCGTTGATAGAAGTTCAGCTGGAAGTAGTCGAAGCCCGGAATCGCCAGGTCGAAACCAGGACCGATCAGGTAGGACTCGTTATCGCCTTCGCCAAACTCGTAAGTCATCGCCAGCAGCACGTCTTTGACCGGGCCAAATTCAATCTTCTGGTCCAGTACTTTGCCCATGGAGATGCGCGGACTGAATTCGCCGTAGTAGGTGTTCGGGCCCGCGTTGAAGTCGTCTTCACCGTTGTAGAAAATCTTGTCGAGGAAGAAGAAGTTATCCCCGTATTTCCAGCCATCGGCGTGCTCGAAAGTCACGGTTTGCTGGATGCGCGGGTTGACCTGGAAGTCTTTGCCATACAGGTAGGTCAGGCTGTTGTCCTGCCATTGCAGCAAGTCAGCAGCCATGGCCTGGCTCCCGGCCAGCAGGGATCCGGCCAGCATCAGGCTAGTGCATGTACGTTTCATTCGGTTGCTCCCAAAAAGTAGGTGTTCCACGTTATTTTTTTTAAGATCGGCGCTCTGGTGTGGCGCCTTTTTCTCAAGCTGTAAAAATTCATCCAATCGGTCAGCTTCAGTGCTGTTAGCAAGAGCTGCGCCAAGGCTTTCGAAACGCAAAAAAACTCCCGTTCGGCGGCTCAGGAGCTGTCGATTGAGAGGTGTGTCGGAGTGCCTTGGAACCGTCCAGAGCCGGGATAAGTTGGCTTTCTGGTCAGGAATTAAATCCGGGCTTTTTTTTAAAGCGGATTCGGGCGGCGGCGGAGAATACTGACTCCTTGGCCAGGTCTCAAGTGCTCCGCAACAGCGCACCGACGACAGGTTTGGGGCACGGTTGCAGATCATTTTAGAAGTGCACCTTCAGCAGCAGGCTGGCGGTGTTTTGATTGGTGTCCAGGTTCGAGCTGTTTTCAATGCCGTACTTGTTTTTCCAGTAGCTGTATTCAGCACCGACATACACCTGTTTCTGACCCCAACCCACGGCCTTCCCCAGGTCATATTTGATCTGCGGATTGATGTGCAGGTTGGCGTGATAAGTGCCGCGGCTGTTTTGGTCGTTGTCGACGACCCAGTCCAGATAACCGTCAATTAACAGGTCCGACTTGCCCAGCGGAATGCTGTAAGACCAGGCCGGCGTGATTTGCCAGACGCCGTCACCGGCGCGCGGGCCGTCGGTCTGGCGGCGGTAGAAGTTGAGGGTGAAATAGTTGAAACCCGGCACCGCGAGGTCAAAACCGGGCCCGATCAGGTAAGACTCGCTGTCGTCTTCGCCATACTCGTAGGTCATGGCCAGCAATACATCCTTGATCGGGCCGTATTCGAAGCGACGGTCAAGGATCTTGCCGAACGAGAGGCGCGGGCTGAATTCGCCATAGTAGGCGCTGGGTCCTTTGTTACGGTCCTCTGCGCCGTTGTAGAAGATCTTGTCGACGAATAGAAAGTTGTCGCCATACTTCCATTTGTCCGCGTGCTCGAAGGTGACCGTCTGCTGAATTGACGGATTGATCGCGAAATTCTTGCCGTACAAGTAGCTCAGGCTGTTGCTCTGCCATAACAGCAAATCACCGGCCATGGCCTGACTGGCGACAACCAGGCCAGCGCCCAACAGCATGTTTTTCTGAGTCCGAATCATCTGTTGCTCCCTCTTGTTTTTATTGTTTGAGGCACAGGCTCACGCAAACCCTGTAGGAGCCGGCTTGCTGGCGATGGCGGTGAGCCAGTCAGACCCGCTTTGCAGATCCGACGTCATCGCCAGCAAGCCGGCTCCTACAAGGGGTTCGTGTCATAGCTGTCAGTGAGCGTGGCAGTCGTTGATGGCCGCGCGTTCCTTGCCGCCGAAGATGTTGAACAGCACGTTCAACGCCAGTGCGCTCAACGTCGCCATGGCGATGCCACTGTGAGTGATCGGGCTCATCCACAGCGGCAGGTGCGCGAAGAATTCTGGGCGCACTACCGGGATCAGCCCCATGCCGATGCTTACCGCCACCAGCAACTGGTTACGGCGGTCACCGATATCGGCTTCCTGCAGAATCTTGATCCCGGTCGCAGCGACCATGCCGAACATCGCAATGGCCGCGCCGCCTAATACGGCCGGTGGAATCGAGGCCACCAGAAATGCTGCTTTCGGTAGCAGGCTCAACACTATCAACAACCCGCCGGCAACGATCGTCACCGAGCGGCAGCGCACGCCGGTCATTTGCACCAGGCCGATGTTTTGAGCGAACGAGGAGTGCGTGAAGGTGTTGAAGAACCCGGCGAAGAACGAGGCGCCGGCATCGCACAACAGGCCGCGTCGCAACATGCGTGGGCAGACTTCCTGACCGGTGATCTTGCCCAGCGCGAGGAACATGCCGGTGGACTCGACGAAGATGATGACCACTACCAGGCACATGGAAAGTATCGGTGCCAGTTCAAACTTGGGCATGCCGAAGTGCAGCGGGGTCACGAATTGCAGCCAGGGCGCTTGAGCCATGCCGCTGAGATCGACCATGCCGATCACGCCGCAGATCACGTAGCCCAGGCACATGCCGATGAGCACGGAAATGTTGACCCAGAAACCGCTCATGAAGCGATGCACCAGCAAAATCGTCGCCAGCACGACGGCGGCGATGGCCAGGTAAATCGGCGAGCCGAATTGTTCCGCGTCGGCACCGCCACCGGCCCAGTTCACGGCAACAGGGAAGAGCGATAAACCGATCGAGGTGATGACTGTGCCGGTCACCAGAGGAGGGAAGAAGCGGACGACTTTGGACATGAAGGGTGCGATGAGCATGCCGAAGAAACCGGCGGCGATGGTCGCACCGAAGATCCCCTGCAAACCGATGCCGGGCATGCCGGCCATGGCAACCATGCTGCCGACGGCGGCGAAACTCGCGCCCATCATCACGGGCATGCGGATGCCCATCGGGCCGATGCCCAGTGACTGGACGATGGTGGCGATACCGGCGACCAGCAGGTCGGCGTTGATCAGGAAGGCAATTTCTTCACGACTCAGGCCAGCGGCCTGTCCGATGATCAGCGGCACCGCGATGGCTCCACCGTACATCAGCAAAACATGTTGCAACCCGACCAGGATCAGTTGCAGAAGGGGCAAACGCTGAATGGCGGGTGCGTCGGGGATGCGCGCTTTGGATAGCTCGGACATGCAACACCTCGGATCTTTTTTATTCTTGTGATTTACAGCTGCAGTGCTGCTGGCGGCTGTTTTTTGAATCAGGTGGACCGCAGCGCGGCCATTCGCGAGCAGGCTCGCTCCCACATTGGCAATGCAAAACCTGTGGGAGCGAGCCTGCTCGCGAAGCTTTTAGCGATTAATTGGTCTGAGCCCCCTGCACAATCCACGCGCCGATCAGGTCGCGTTCCTGCTGGGTCATCTGCGTGATGTTGCCCAATGGCATGATCTGGGTGGCAACGGCCTGAGCCTGAATGCGCGCGGCGTTCTGGCGGATCTGTTCCGGCGTGTCGAGCATCACACCGCCCGGGGCCGCACTGAACAGCGGACTGGTCGGTTTGGCCGAATGGCAAACCGTGCAGCGTTCCTGAATCACGTTATGCACCTTGTCGAAGCCGGGGCCAGCGTTGGATGCTTGCGCTGGCGCAGTGGCAGGCGCTTCAGCAGGTTTCGCTCCAGCCGGTTTCAAGCCACCACCCAGCGCCGTTTCCGGCAACGGTTGATACTCGATCGCGGCAGGTGCCTTCGCAACTTCCGGGGCAGTCGACATCGGCTTCGGACCCGTCACGTAGGCCAGGCAAATCATGCCCACCGCTGCCGCTGGCAGGGTCCAGGCGTATTTGTGGCTGTCGTGCCGCGTGTTGAAGTAATGACGCACCAACACCGCCAGCACCGCGATCCCGGCCAGGATCAGCCAGTTGTATTGGCTGCCGTAAGTGCTCGGGAAGTGGTTGCTGATCATGATGAACAGCACCGGCAAGGTGAAGTAGTTATTGTGCCGCGAACGCAACAGGCCTTTGGCCGGCAGTGCCGGATCGGGCGTGCGGTTCTCGGCAATCGCCGCGACCAGTGCGCGTTGCGCCGGCATGATGATGCGGAACACGTTGCCGACCATGATGGTGCCGATGATCGCGCCGACGTGCAGGTACGCACCACGACCGCTGAACACTTTGCTGAAGCCGTAAGCCGCGGCAATGATCAGCACAAACAGGATCAAGCCGAGCAGGGCAGGGCGTTTGCCCAAAGCCGAGTCGCACAGGAAGGAGTAGACGAACCAACCCACGAACAACGAGGCAATGCCCAGCGCGACCCCTTCAGGACCGGTCAGGCTGCTGCCGGGTGCCAGCAGGTACAGGGTCGGATTGGAGTAGAACACCACGCACATCAGCGCAATACCCGACATCCAGGTGAAGTAGGCTTCCCATTTGAACCAGTGCAGGTTGTCCGGCATGGTCGGTGGAGCCAGTTTGTATTTTTCCAGGTGGTAGATACCGCCGCCATGGATCGCCCACAAATCACCGGCCAGACCATTTTTCGGGTTGACCCGATTGAGGTTGTTTTCCAGCCAGACGAAATAGAACGACGCACCGATCCAGGCCACGCCAGTAATCATGTGAACCCAGCGCACGCTCAGGTTCAGCCATTCCAACAGATGTGCTTCCACAGTCTTTACCTCTCGCCTGTCACTCTGTTGTCGAGTGATCAGACCTTCTCTTATTGGTGGGGGGCAAGGATCAAACGCTCATCCTCTTTGAAAAAATGCTCATCGCAGTTATTGCCTGTGCCACTGCGATCAACCACCAGGAAGTCATCCCGCTTTTCGATCGTCAGCACCGGGTGGTGCCAAACGCCGCGATGGTAATTAATGCCCTGCCTGCCGTTGGTGACGAAGGCGCGGACCAAGCCTGATACAGGTTCATCGCCAACGGGCGCGACCACGATCAGAAAGGGATTGCCGAGCAGCGGAATGAACGCTTGGCTGCCCAGCGGATGACGCTCCAGCATGCACACGGTCAGCGGCATGTCCTGCGCGTCGGCGCGGAAAATGCTGATGATCGCGTTGTCCTCTGGCGTGGCGGTTTCCACCGTCGCCAGTTTGTGAAAGCGCATGGTCGAACCGTTGTTGATCATGAAGTGATCGCTGCCATCGGTTTCGATCACGTCACCGAAAGGGGCGAAGGCTTCTTTGGTCAGCGGTTCAATCGTTAGTGTGCGCATGCTGTTCTTATCCATGTATTCGTGATGTGCATTGCTTTTGTAGGAGCCCGGCTTGCCGGCGATGGCGTCAGTGAGGGCGCTATCGCCAGCAAGCCGGCTCCTACGGTCTCAGCATTACTTCGCGACCTTGCCCAAAACCCGCAGGCGGCTCACGCCACCGTCCGGGAACACGTTCAGGCGGATGTGGGTGATCGGGCCCAGGGCCTTGATCTGCTCGGCGAACGTGTGTTCAGCGTGCATTTCCAGCTTCTGCGCTGGCAACAGGTCACGCCAGAACAAAGACTGTGTTTCGATCTGGCTGTCGGTGCCGCCCTTCACAAAGGCCCCCTGGATCGAGCAGGTGTCCGGGTAGTTGCCTTTGAAGTGCAGCGTGTCGACGACGATTTTCTCGATTTCGCCCGGGTGACCCAGTGCGACGATGACCCAGTCATTGCCCGGGGTACGACGACGTGCGGTTTCCCAACCGTCGCCCATGTTGATGCCGCGGCCCGGGTTGAGGATGTTGCTCATGCGGCCGAAGTGTTCGTCGGAGCAGGCGAGGGCGCGGCCACCGTTGAGGGCTGCAGCCAGGTCGACCTGCTCGTTGTCGCCGACAGACGACCAGTCGCGGAACGGAATGCCATAAACGCGCAGACGGGCCACGCCGCCATCCGGGTAGATGTTGAAACGCAGGTGGCTGAAGGCCTGGTCGTTGTTGATTTCGTGGTAATGGTGGTTGTTGCCTTGCAGCTCAACGGCCGAAAGCACTTCAGTCCACTGAGTGTTTTCATCCGGTTCGCCCGACGCCAGGAAGCAGGCTTCCAGCGAAGCCGACGGCGGGAAGTTGCCGGTGAAGAATGAAGTGTCGATGTCCACGCCTTTGATCGAGCCGGGTACGCCCAGACGGATCACTGCGCTGTCGTAGCCTTCGAAACGCTTGCGGCGCGACTCCCAGCCGTCCATCCACTTGCCGTTGTCATCGAACACGCCCTCCTTCCACACGGCCGGGGTCGGTTGGAACAGACGGTTGGCGTCTGCGAACCAGTCATCGGTGACCGAGATGATTTTGGTGCCCAGACGGGCATCGGCCAGGTTGACGAACTTCTCGAAAGGTACGGCGTAAGCTTTCATTCTTCTTGTCTGCCTTTAATAAGTTGGCTTGGGATGCTTGCAAGGCGCTGGGCGACGTATGCGTTCAGTGTCGCCCCGGCCAGGCTCGCTATAGGGTCAGTAATCGGAACAGGGCGATCTTGTTGATCTCCGCCAGCGCGCATTTGAATTCGGCGTCGACCGAGTTGTTAATGCGCGTTTCGAACGCTGCGAGGATCTGATGCCGGTTGCTGCCTTTTACCGCCATGATGAAGGGAAACTTGAACTTGGCTTTGTAGGCGTCGTTCAGCTCGGTGAAGCGAGAAAACTCTTCGGCCGTGCATTGGTGGATACCGGCGCCAGCCTGTTCATTGGTGCTGGCCTCGGTCAACTGGCCCTGGACGGCAGCTTTGCCGGCCAGGTCCGGGTGAGCGTTGATCAACGCCAGCTGACTGGCGTGATCGGCGCTCAACAGGATGTCGCTCATGCGCTGATGCAGGGTTTCGATCTCGTCGATCGAGGTGTCCTGGCCCAGGTCGAAGGCCTTTTCGGCCACCCATGGCGAATGTTCGTAGATGTCGGCGAAGGCGTTGACGAAGGCGTCGCGGCTCAGGGTCGAAGGCTTCAGTGTTTGAAACTGGCTCATTGTGCGGCCTCTTGCTGCGGGTGGGTTGCGTGCCAGTGGCGAGCGATGTCGACGCGACGGCTGAACCACACCTGTTCATGACTTTTAGCGTATTCGATAAAGCGTTTCAGTGAGGCCAGACGCGCCGGACGGCCGATCAGACGGCAATGCAGACCGATCGACAGCATCTTCGGCGCCTCAGCACCCTCGGCGTACAACACGTCGAACGCGTCTTTGAGGTATTCGAAGAAATCGTCACCCTTGTTGAAACCCTGGACCTGGGTGAAGCGCATGTCGTTGGTGTCCAGCGTGTACGGGATCACCAGGTGCGGCTTGCCGGTCGGGTTGTTGGGTTCCCAGTAGGGCAGGTCGTCGTCGTAGGTATCGCAGTCGTACAGAAAACCGCCTTCTTCCATGACCAGGCGACGGGTGTTCGGGCCGGTGCGGCCGGTGTACCAGCCCAGCGGGCGTTCGCCGGTGATTTCGGTGAGGATGCGGATCGCTTCGAGCATGTGCTCGCGTTCCTGTGCCTCGTCCATGTACTGGTAGTCGATCCAGCGGTAACCGTGGCTGCAGATCTCGTGGCCGGCATCGACCATTGCGCGGATCACGTCCGGGTGACGCTGGGCGGCCATGGCCACGGCGAAAATGGTCAGCGGAATGTCGAATTCCTTGAACAGTTTCAGGATCCGCCAGACGCCGGCACGGCTGCCATACTCGTAAAGCGATTCCATGCTCATGTTGCGCTCGCCTTGCAGCGGCTGCGCGGAGACCATCTCCGAGAGAAACGCTTCGGATTCCTTATCGCCATGCAGGATATTGCGCTCGCCGCCTTCTTCGTAGTTCAGCACGAACGACAGGGCGATCCGGGCATTGCCGGGCCAGTGTGGGTGAGGAGGGTTACTGCCGTAACCGATCAGGTCGCGTGGGTAGTCAGCGCTCACTGCAGTCTTCCTTCTTGTTCGTGTTGACAGGTTGTGTGGCGGCCAGAGAACAGCGAGCAGGCTGGCGTCACAGCGATGGGCTGATTGTATACAACTTTATATTCACTTTGTAAGCCTGAATTTCTGCATTTTTCCTTGAAGGTCTGCATAGCATGATATTGCAAGAAACCTGCCTGATTGGTCAGCTCGTGGACGGAAGGCTGTTTAAAGGCATGGGACAGGGCGGTTTTAAGTTGGATGAATAGGACGATGCTGATGGCGAGAAAAATGTCGTTTTTATTGTGTACAATTTTTAGGAAAAATGTCTTAATCAGTCGCTCGCCGCAGCTTTTCGTGCTCCGAATCGGTGCGGTCTCCTTTCATCTGACTTCGGGAGGCGCGAGGTCTGACTGCTCCACGCAGGCAGGCGCGCAGAATCAATGGGACGTTTGACAACACACGTTTTGGACGCTGCACACGGTTGCCCGGGCAGCTCGATCAAGGTCGAGTTGTACCGCGTTGAAGGTTCGCAGCTGGAATTGGTCGCCACTGCAACTACCAACAGCGATGGTCGTGTCGATCAACCGCTGCTGCAAGGCGATGATTACCGTTCCGGGGTCTATCAGGTTCAGTTTCATGCGGGCGATTACTACCGCGCCCGTGGTGTCCAGTTGCCGGAGCCGGCGTTTCTGGATGTGGTGGTGCTGCGTTTCGGCATTTCCGCAGAACAGGATCACTACCATGTTCCGCTGCTGATTTCGCCTTACAGTTATTCCACGTACCGCGGCAGCTGATCCCCCAAGCAGCTGCCCCAACCTGGAAGCGACTGCGCATATAGCTTCTTTGGTCTTTCGCCCGCTCACACTGCGGGCTTTTTTTTTGCCTCAAGAAATGTGGTGCATGTGCCAGCGCCTTCGCGAGCAGGCTCGCTCCCACAGGAGTACGCATTTCAATGTGGGAGCGAGCCTGCTCGCGAAGCCTTCAGCGGCTCAGAAGAGACGCCGCACCCGCGCCACTGAACAACCCCGCGCTCACCCGGTTGAACCAGCTCTGCCCCTTGCCGCTGCGCAAATACCGCGCCGCGCCATGTGCCCCCAGCCCGTAAGCCAATTTGCACAGCAGATCCAGCACCGTCCAGGTCACGATCATTACCAGCAACTGCGGCAAAAACGCCTGCTCGGCGCTTAAAAACTGCGGCAGGAAAGCGGCGAAGAACAGAATGTCTTTCGGATTGCTCGCACCCAGCACAAACGCGCGCCCAAACAAAGCGCGGAAGCGCGGTACCGGCGCTGCCTCCGGTACTTCAGCGCCCACCGACGGTTGACGCGATTGCTGCCAGCTCTGCCAGGCCAGGTAAAACAGGTACAGCGCGCCGACGATTTTCAGCGCGCTGAACAGTTGTTCCGAGGCCAGCAGCAACGCGCCCAGGCCCAGCGCCGACGCACTGAGCAAACAAATCGAGGCAATCACGCCGCCCAGAAAGGCCGGGTAAGAACGACGCAAACCGTAATTCAAACTGTTACTGATCATCAGCAGAGACAGCGGTCCCGGGATCAGGATTACCACCAGCGCAGCGCCGCTGAACAGCAGCCAGGTTTCCAGACTCATCACTTTCCTCCATTTGTGCAAAAGCCCCACCCGACGGGGTGAGGCTGATTTGGAACGCTTGCGGTGTAACGTTTACAGGAAAATAAACTTGGCGATGAAGATCGCGCAGAGCACCCACAAGCTGACGGAAATTTCCTTATGCTTGCCAGTGAAAGCCTTCAGCACCACGTAAGTGATAAAGCCCAGCGCAATGCCATCAGCCACCGAGAAGGTCAGCGGCATCATGATTGCGGTGACGATGGCCGGAATGCTGTCGGTCGCTTCGTCCCATTCAATGTGCGCCATGCCGCCCATCATCAGCATCGCGACGTAAATCAACGCGCCGGCGGTGGCGTACGCCGGGATCATGCCGGCCAGCGGTGCGAAAAACATCGCGGCAATAAATAGCACGCCCACGGTCACGGCGGTAAGACCGGTGCGACCACCCGCAGCAACACCCGCGGCACTTTCCACATAGCTGGTCACCGGCGGCACACCGACCACCGCACCAAATACGCTGGAAGCACTGTCGGCTTTCAGAGCGCGGGAAAGGTTTTCGATCTTGCCATCGGCGTTGACCAGGCCTGCGCGCTGGGCGACGCCCATCAGTGTACCGGCTGTATCGAACATGTGTACAAAAAGGAAGGCAAGAACCACGCTGATCATGCTGATATTGAACACACCGGCAACGTCCATGGCCATCCACGTCGGCGCGAGGCTCGGCGGGGCGGACATGATGCCTCCATAGGTAACCAGCCCCAGACCCCAGCCTGCCAGCGTGACGGTAATGATACTGATGAGGATTGCACCGAACACACGGTGGTAGCTGAGCACGGCGATCATCAGGAAGCAGATGGCGGCGAGCAGCGGACCTGGTTCACGCAGGGAGCCCAGCTTTATCAACGTCGCCGGGCTGTCCACCACGATGCCCGCAGTTTTCAAGCCGATCAGCCCGAGGAATAGACCGACGCCAGCGCCCATGGCATAGCGCAGGCTTACCGGGATGCTGTTGAGCAGCCATTCACGGATTCGCGAAAAAGTGAGGAACATGAACAACACACCGGACACGAACACTGCGCCGAGGGCAGTCTCCCAGTTGTAGCCCATGGTGCCGACCACGGTGTAGGTGAAGAATGCGTTCAGGCCCATGCCCGGTGCCAGGCCGACCGGCCAGTTGGCATACAGGCCCATCAACAGACAGCCCAATGCGGCGGCGATACAGGTGGCGACGAACGCCGCACCGTGATCGATCCCGGCGTCGGCCATGATGTTGGGGTTGACGAAGATGATGTAAGCCATCGTGATGAAGGTTGTCAGACCGGCGATCAGCTCGGTCTTCACCGTGGTGCCATGCAAGCTGAGTTTGAAGATGCGCTCCAGCCAGCCATTACGGATCGGCGGCGTGAGTTCCAGCGTCGGGGCTTCGGATTTGCGGCTTTCCACAGCGAGGTACTCCTCAAGAGTTTTATTGTTATTTCCAGGACCGGACCCATGAGGGTGGCAGCGATCCTTTGAGGCACTTGCGAATTTGTTGACCGCTTGGTCAAGAACTCACACGAAGTGGATTATGCTTTTGTATACAAAAAATGCAAATAATGTTTTTGATTTTGTCGGCGGGAAGAATGGTATTTGGGCTATATCGGCGGCCGCAGCGCAATGGTCGCGTTCGTGCCGGCGAAAAAAAAACCGGCGGATGGGGCCGGTTTTTTAGTAGGAGAGGGTTTGTCTGTGCGGTCCCCATCGCCAGCAGGCTGGCTCCTACAGTTTTTTGATCGCCCTAAAACACTGTAGGAGCCAGCCTGCTGGCGATAGGTCCACAGGCCAGGCATTAAATTCAAACAGCAGCGAACCGCTTGTCCAGATAATCAATGATCACCTTGGACTCATACATCCACGTGGTCTGCCCGTTCTCTTCAATGCGCAGGCACGGCACCTTTATCTTGCCGCCCTGGTCCAGCAGCGTCTGGCGATCCTGTTCGTTGTTTTTCGCATCGCGCAGCGCCACCGGTACGTTCAGGCGGCGTAGCGTGCGGCGGGTGTTCACGCAGAACGGGCAGGCGTGAAACTGATACAGCGTGAGGCCCTTGGCCGCTGCATTGACCTGAGCCTGAACCTCGGCCGGCCGCTGTTTCTTGCCGGGGCGGGTGATGAAATCAACGAAGATAACCAGTTGGCCAAGGCCGACACGAAGCGCTTTTACGAACACGGTTTAAGCCTCTCAGGGGCAAACGAAGGCGCGCAGCTTACCTGATTTTTTGCAGGCGAAAAAAAACCGGCGATGAATGCCGGTTCTCTTCGAGGCGCAAATTACTTGATCAGGCTGAGAAACTCGCTGCGAGTGGCCGCATTCTCGCGGAACTCGCCGAGCATTACAGAAGTAATCATCGACGAATTCTGCTTCTCGACACCGCGCATCATCATGCACATGTGCTTGGCCTCGATCACCACCGCAACACCCAGGGCGCCAGTGACTTGCAGCACGGCGTCGGCGATCTGACGGCTGAGGTTTTCCTGGATCTGCAGACGGCGAGCGTACATATCGACGATCCGCGCAACCTTGGACAGGCCCAGGACCTTGCCGCTCGGGATGTAAGCGACGTGAGCCTTGCCGATAAACGGCAGCAAATGGTGTTCGCACAACGAGTACAGCTCGATGTCTTTTACCAACACCATTTCGCTGTTATCGGAGCTGAACAAGGCCCCGTTGGTGACCTCTTCGAGCGTCTGTTCATAACCGCGGCAAAGGTACTGCATGGCTTTGGCGGCACGCTTGGGCGTATCGAGCAGGCCCTCGCGGGAGACGTCCTCGCCCAATTGGCCGAGAATCGCGGTGTAATTCTGTTCCAGGGACATGAAACTACCTGTGGGGGGATTTTCGCAAAGGGCAAGGGTACGGTGGCGGACACGGCGCTGCAAGCTTGATCCGACAGCTTTACTCGTCGCGACCTTCCATCATGGTGCGTTTGAGCATCACGTAAACCGCGCCGGAGCCGCCGTGACGAGGCTGGCATGAGGTGAAACCGAGTACCTGTGAATGCTGGCGCAACCAGGTGTTGACGTGGCTTTTGATCATCGGGCGTTTGCCGTCGAGGCGCACCGCTTTGCCATGGGTGACACGCACGCAGCGGATTTCGAATTTGGTCGCTTCGGCCAGAAACGCCCAGAGGGTTTCGCGAGCCTTTTCCACCGTCATGCCGTGCAGGTCGAGGCTGCCCTCGAACGGGATCTGGCCGACCTTTAGCTTGCGCATCTGGCTTTCCTGGACGCCGTCGCGTGCCCACATCAGCTCGTCTTCAGGGCCGACATCTATCACGAACTGATCGGAGAGCCCGTCAACAGTGGTGGCATCGGTGCGCACCGTGGCGGCTTGACGCAGCTTGGCGATCTGCGCCCGATCGGCTTTGGGTTTACCGGTTTCAGCGCGATCGTGCTTGATTGGCTTGACGCCTTGGATCGCGCTTTTGAACAGGGAAAAATCGTCGTCTTGCATGTCAGCCTCCGCGAAGGGCGGCCAGTTTACCCAACTCGACAGCTATCCGGCGCAAGAAAACGTCCGGCACAGCTTCAGTCGTGTTTTTTCATCAGGTGCGGAGACATGTTCAACGCTCGCGACTGGCGCGCACGGCGTCGGCAACGACGCCACAGCCAAACGCCGATGTAGAGCAGAAACAGGCCAACCGCCAAAATGATCGACGAGCCCAATGGGCTGGCGTTCAGTTCGCCGAGCGCGGGCGGGCGGCCCAACAGGCTGGCGGCGCCGGCCATTGCCAGTAACACACCACACGTTGCCAGCAGGGCAGCGAAGGCTGCGCCGAAGCGAAAACGCCAGTTGCTTGGGCCTTTAGGCCGCAGGCGGCGTGCGTCAAAACCATCGGATAACTTCATTCCGACCTTCCTCAATGGGTATCGGCCTTCGACCGGGAGTTAACCGGGATGTTCCTGAGGCTAAGACAATTACGGCGAGTGAGAACCTTTTACGGATGAGCGGCGACATCGGCCGCCCATCAATCGGCTATCAAATCAAATCAGTTCACGGGTGAGGGCGAGGGTGGCGAAGTTGTCCGCCATGATCGCCATTTCGGTCTGTTGAACGTGATCGGCGCTCAACACGCCGTCCTTGTAGGGCAGATCGCGCGTGGCGCAGGCGTCTTCAACAAGCGTGCAGCGGAAGCCCAGATTCTTCGCGGCGCGCACAGTGGTGCTGACGCTGGAGTGGCTCATGAACCCGCAGACAATCAAATCCAGCGAGCCGAGATTCTGCAAACGCTCCAACAGCTCGGTGCCGTGAAACGCGCTCGGCAGCAGTTTGCCGATAATGGTTTCATCGGCCTCGGGCTCCAGGCCCGGTATAAATTCACCGCGCTCGCCCTGCGGGTCAAACAGACCGCCGACCGTGCCGAGGTGATGCACGTGGACGATAGGTCGGCCGGCAGCTCGGGCCGCCGTCACCAATTGCTTGATGTTTGCAACCGCAGCATCCATGCCGCTCAGGGCCAGCGGACCGCTGAGGTATTCTTTCTGCGCATCAATGATGACGAGGGTCGCATGACCCAGGTTGGCTGCTGCATAACCGCGGCCGCTGAGTTGAAACATCGTTTTTGGAACGGACATTCTGGGGCTCCTTGGTGTGGGGCTTTTGCGACATTGTCCTCTGGCTGAGCGCTTCTGTGAATCGCTACCATCGCAGACGCCGTCGTTATTGGCCCGCAGCCTTGTCAATATCCTCGTTTTGTTCAATAGCCAAAGCAAAATACGGACGGGTCCTACGGTCGAGCGGTTGTTTTCCTGCGTCGTCGTGGCGTGTTTTGGCTGTTAGAATCGCCAGTCGTTTTTTCTGGAGTTTGCCCCCGTGATCACTTCCCGACTTCGTACCCTGCGTGACCATATCCGTTGGGCGGTCAGCCGCTTCCATGGGGAGGATCTGTTTTTCGGCCATGGGACCGACAATGCCTGGGACGAAGCCCGTCAATTGGTGTTGGGTGCTTTGCATTTGCCATGGGAAATGGCCGACAGCTACCTCGATTGCAATCTGGAAGACGATGAACTGGTGCGTTTGCAGCGTCTGCTCAAGCGCCGGATCGAAGAACGCATTCCAACCGCGTACCTGTTGGGCGAGGCCTGGTTCTGCGGGATGTCGTTCATCGTCGATGAGCGCGTGTTGATCCCGCGCTCGCCTATTGGAGAACTCATCGAGAAACGCTTCGAGCCGTGGCTGGGTGCCGAGCCTGCGCGCATCCTCGACCTGTGCACCGGTTCCGGTTGCATCGGCATCGCCTGCGCTTACGAGTTTCAGCAAGCCGAAGTGGTCCTGGCCGATCTGTCGTTCGAAGCACTGGAAGTGGCCAACAAGAACATCGAGCGTCATGGCGTCGACGAGCGTGTGTACACGGTCCAGGGCGATGGTTTTGACGGCTTGCCGGGTCAGCGTTTCGACCTGATCGTGTCAAACCCGCCGTACGTCGATGCTGAAGATTTCGCCGATATGCCGGACGAATACCAGCACGAGCCGGAGCTGGGCCTGGCCTGCGGCGACGACGGCCTGAACCTGGTGCGGCGCATGCTCGCCGAGGCGGCGGATCATCTGACCGAGAAAGGTTTGCTGATCGTCGAGGTTGGCAACAGCCAGGTTCACGTCGAGGCGCTGTACCCGGAAGTCGACTTCGCGTGGCTCGATTTCCAGCGCGGTGGCCACGGGGTGTTCATGTTGACCGCCCAGCAGTGCCACGAACATCAGGCGCTGTTTGCTTCACGCGTTTAACCACGCAATTCTCTGTAGGAGCAAGCTTGCTCGCGATTGCGTCGTGTCAGTCACATCACTGTTAAATGACCCACCGCCATCGCGGGCAAGCCTTGCTCCCACAGATCCCGTGGATCCCTACAGAGCCTTACAGGTCCACTAATCCTGCGCCTGGTCCAAATCCGCTGTAGAAGCAAAGCTTGCTCGCGAATGGCGCACCGCAGTATCAAACCCTCAACGCTGCGTTGCAATCCAGATCAACAGCCCCGCCTGAAACACCGCGAACGCCACCAGGCATGTAATGGTGAAGCGTAATCCGGCGTCCTCGCGCTTGTACTTGCTGACTCTTTCTTCGTGTTTCTTCAGCTTCACTTCCTGCTCGGCCAGATTCTGCTCGGCCTGCTGAAGCATTTGCGCCGCCTCGAGAATTGTAACGTGCTGCACTTTCTCGGCATTCCACTCGGCGAGCAGGTCACCGACTTTCACTTCCTTGACGCTGCCCTTCAGATGCTGGGCGTCTGCGTACACCACCTCAAAACCGTGCGCTGTGAGAAAACGGTCGCGCCGCAGGCGTGTGTCCTCGTTGAGGGCATCCTTGTTGTTCAGGTCAGTGCCGTCGACGGTGTACGCCGGCCAGCGCTTTTTCGCCCAGGTAACCCCCTGCGCCGCCAGATAGCGGCCGATGCCGCGGTTCATCGGTTCAATCTGCAAGCCCGTGGCAGGCCCGAAATGTACGCGGTGCGTGACGTGGTCGACCCACACGTCCAGATGATTCTGCTCTTTGCGCACCCGCTGGCCAGGCAGAGTAATGCTCATGCGCAGCAGGCTGCGCTCTTTGCTGTTGCGCTCGGCATAGCCGAACTCGACAAAGCGCAACGGCCGAGCGCCGGTGTTGCGGTCGATCTGCAGGGGGGCCAGACGGAGCATCTTGTGCTGCTCGACCTGGACGTCCGCCCACGGCTGCTCGACCGCTGGCGGTGCATCCTTTTCAGCGGTGGTCTCGGGTGAAGTCGGGGTATCAGTCATAACGGCGAGGTCCTGTCCAAGCTCGGCTTGCCGCCAGGCGTAACGCTGGCGACACCGGCTTATCGGCCGTTTTTGGCAGGACTGGAGGGCGCGGGGAAGCTTATCGGGTGCGAATTCCGTCAATAAATCCAAGGATGCGCGCGCCGAGTTCGGCGGCGAGGGGCAATTGTGGATCTTTATAGGAAGCCAATTGCCGCTTCACGTCGTTGGGCACAATTCGCATCACGTGGTTCATGCCCTCGATCAGCGCCAGTTCGGCGTCCGGTTTGGCCCCTTTCAGCAGGCGCGCATCTTCCACACCCACCTGAATGTCGTTACTGCCCTGAATGATCAGCGCCGGCATTTTCAGTTTGGCGAACGCCGCCGCCGGGTCCTGGCGGAACAACGAAATCAGATACGGCTGCACACTCGGGCGGAAGATTACCTCCAGCTGCGGCGGCACGTTGCTGTCGGGTTTTCCGGCCTTGAGGCTGTCGAGCAGCTCGTTACTGCGCAGCATCAACGGCGGTGGCAGACGATTGCTTAACTGTTGACGCAACACCTGATCGATCGGCCGCGCGCTGCCGGACATGGAAATCACCGCAGCGGCGTTAACGCTCGGTGCCGCCAGCGTGGCAATCAGTGCGCCCTCGCTGTGGCCCAACAAAATCAACGGGCCAAAACGCGGGTCAGCCTGGAGCTTGCGCCCCCAGGCTTGGGCATCAGCAACATAGGCTTCGACCGACAAATTGCGTTCATCCGGCGTCGCCGCGAGGCTCGCCGCTACACCGCGCTTGTCGTAGCGCACGCTGGCGATGTTGTGTTTGGCCAGCACCCAGGCCAGTCGCTTGAGGCTGTCGTTGCGCCCACCTTCGGGGTTATTGCCGTCACGGTCTGTAGGGCCGGAGCCGGAAATGATCAGGACAACCGGTACCGGCGTGTCGGATTTGGGCAGCAACAGCGAGCCGAAAAGCTCACCGCTACCGGTGTCCAAAGTGATCGGGCGTTGCAGGACGGTGGCCTGGACGTAGCCGGTAAACAGGGTAAGGCTCAAGGCAAGAACTCGCAGCATCATCACGCCATCATTCACAAAGGTGCCGGTTGGACTCACGGGCACCCATAAGGTTCGAGGATGAACTACTTGGGTTGCCTGCGTATACTGGCGCGCATCAAGTATTCAGGTTCATTTCACGGAGCGTCCTGCATGTCCGGCAATACCTACGGCAAGCTGTTCACTGTCACCACCGCAGGCGAAAGCCATGGTCCGGCGTTGGTCGCCATTGTCGACGGCTGCCCGCCGGGCCTGGAGATTTCCCTGGAGGATCTGCAGCGCGACCTCGATCGCCGCAAGCCTGGCACCAGCCGCCACACCACCCAGCGTCAGGAAGCCGATGAAGTCGAAATCCTCTCTGGCGTGTTCGAGGGGCGGACCACCGGCTGCGCGATTGGCCTGCTAATTCGCAACACTGATCAGAAATCCAAGGACTACTCGGCGATCAAGGACCTGTTCCGTCCGGCCCACGCCGACTACACCTACCACCACAAATACGGCGAACGCGATTACCGCGGCGGCGGTCGCAGCTCTGCGCGGGAAACCGCGATGCGCGTAGCCGCAGGGGCCATTGCGAAAAAATACCTGGCCAGCCAGGGTATCGTCATTCGCGGCTACATGAGCCAGTTGGGCCCGATCGAAATCCCGTTCAAAAGCTGGGAATCGGTGGAAGACAACGCCTTTTTCAGCCCTGATCCGGACAAGGTGCCGGAGCTGGAAGCCTATATGGACCAGTTGCGTCGCGACCAGGATTCCGTCGGCGCGAAAATCACGGTCGTCGCCGAAGGCGTGATGCCCGGTCTCGGCGAGCCGATCTTCGACCGCCTCGACGCCGAACTGGCGCACGCGCTCATGAGCATCAACGCGGTCAAGGGCGTGGAGATCGGCGCCGGTTTCGCCAGCGTTGCCCAGCGCGGCACCGAGCACCGCGATGAAATGACCCCCGAAGGCTTCCTCAGCAATAACGCTGGCGGCATTCTCGGCGGCATCTCGTCCGGTCAGCCGATCGTTGCGCATCTGGCATTGAAGCCGACGTCGAGCATCACCACGCCGGGCCGTTCCATCGACGTCCATGGCAACCCGGCGGACGTCATCACCAAAGGCCGCCACGATCCGTGCGTTGGCATTCGCGCCACGCCAATCGCAGAAGCGATGATGGCCATCGTGCTGATGGACCATCTGCTGCGTCATCGCGGGCAGAACGCCGATGTGCGCGTGAGCACGCCGGTGCTGGGTCAGCTTTAATGGCTGATCTCACAGCCGTTGCGGTCTGAACCACGTGACGGCGCTCCCGTACTGGCGGCTTTCCAGTTTCTATCTGTTCTACTTCGCCTTGCTCGGCTCGACGGCGCCGTTCCTCGCGCTGTACTTCGACCACTTGGGCTTTTCCGCCGCGCGTATTGGCGAACTGGTGGCGATCCCGATGCTGATGCGTTGCGTGGCCCCGAACATCTGGGGCTGGCTCGGCGATTACACGGGCCGGCGCCTCGCTATTGTCCGTTTTGGCGCGGTGTGCACGCTGCTTACGTTCTGTTTGATCTTCGTCAGCCAGACCTACGCCTGGCTGGCGATGGTCATGGCCTTGCATGCCTTCTTCTGGCACGCGGTATTGCCGCAGTTTGAAGTCATCACGCTGGCGCATTTGAAGGGCCAGACCCAGCGCTACAGCCAGATCCGGTTGTGGGGCTCGATTGGTTTCATCATCACTGTGGTTGCACTCGGCCGACTGTTCGAATGGCTCAGCCTCGACATCTACCCGGTCGCGCTGGTACTGATCATGGCCGGGATTGTGATCAGCAGCCTGTGGGTACCGAACGCCCAGCCGGTTCAGGGCGAGCGTTTGTCGGCAGGCGGTTTTCTCCAGCAATTGCGCGGTCCGGGTGTGCTGGCTTTTTACGGATGCGTGGCGCTGATGCAGGTCAGCCACGGCCCGTATTACACTTTTCTCACCTTGCACCTTGAGCAACTCGGTTACAGCCGTGGGTTGATCGGCATGCTCTGGGCGGTCGGCGTAGTCGCCGAAGTATTGATGTTTCTGGCGATGAGCAAGATTCTTGCGCGTTTCTCGGTGCGCCGGGTGCTGCTGGCGAGTTTTCTGCTGGCGGCGTTGCGCTGGTTGTTGCTCGGCTCGTTCGCCGAATTCATCTGGGTGCTGCTGTTTGCCCAGGTTCTGCATGCTGCAACGTTCGGCAGCTTTCACGCAGCTGCCATCCAGTTCGTGCAACGTAGCTTTGGCCCGCGTCAGCAAGGGCAGGGTCAGGCGTTGTATGCCGCACTCGCCGGTACCGGTGGCGCGCTCGGCGCATTGTATTCCGGCTACAGCTGGAACACCCTCGGCGCCAACTTCACGTTCAGTATCGCCAGTCTCGCAGCCCTCGCCGCTGCGATTATCATCGCCACACGTATGCAAGAGGACAGGCCATGAGCCTTACCCGTCAACACCTCGCCCAGGAAATCATCGACGCCGGGCGCTTTCTGTATGGTCGTGGCTGGTCGCCGGCCACCAGCAGCAATTATTCGGCGCGTCTGTCGCCGAGCGAAGCGTTGCTGACGGTGTCCGGCAAGCACAAAGGCCAGTTGGGGCCTGACGATGTGCTGGCCACCGACTTGTCCGGCAACAGCCTCGAGCCCGGCAAGAAACCATCAGCCGAAACACTGCTGCACACGCAGCTGTATAGCTGGCGCGCGGAGATCGGCGCGGTGTTGCACACCCATTCGGTGAATGCCACGGTGCTGTCCCGCCTGACGCCTGAAGATTTCATCGAGTTCGAAGATTATGAACTGCAGAAAGCTTTCAGCGGCGTTTCCACTCACGAGTCACGGGTGCGCGTGCCGATTTTCGACAACGATCAGGACATTGCACGCCTCGCCGCCAAGGTGCAGCCTTGGCTCGACGCCCATCCCGATTGCGTCGGCTACCTGATCCGCGGCCACGGCCTCTATACCTGGGGCGCGCAGATGAGCGATGCGTTGCGGCAGATCGAGGCCTTTGAATTTTTGTTCGAGTGCGAGTTGAAAACCCGCTCCGCTTCTAACCACAAAGCGTAACGATCAAGCTTGAACCGTAACGCATGAACCTTTGAGGAGTTGCCCTGATGAGCAGCCTGTCCGTTTACCACGTCAGCAGCCCCGAACTGCCCAACAAGGTGCTGACCCACTTCGATGACATCGCCTCGACCCTGGCCGAGCAGGGCGTGCGTTTCGATCGCTGGCAAGCGGCGGCGAAAATTCAGCCGGGCGCCAGCCAGGAAGAAGTGATCGCCGCGTATCAGCAGCAGATCGACAAATTGATGACGGAGCGTGGCTACGTCACCGTCGACGTCATCAGCCTGAACAGCGATCACCCGCAAAAGGCCGAGCTGCGCGCCAAGTTCCTCGAAGAACACCGCCATGGCGAAGACGAAGTAAGATTTTTCGTCGCCGGTCGTGGGCTGTTCACCCTGCACATCGATGATTACGTGTACGCGGTGCTCTGCGAAAAGAACGACCTGATTTCGGTTCCGGCCGGGACGCCGCACTGGTTCGACATGGGCGAACACCCGCATTTCATCGCGATCCGCCTGTTCAACAATCCAGACGGCTGGGTCGCCAATTTCACCGGCGCAGACATCGCCGGCCGCTTCCCGCGTCTTGAGGACTGAGTCCATGCCGATCAAAGCGATTCTGACCGATATTGAAGGCACCACCAGTGCCGTGAGTTTTGTCTTCGACGTGCTGTTCCCCTATGCCGCCAGTCATCTGCCGGCGTTCGTTCGCGAGCATGCCGACCGTGGCGATGTGGCCGAGCAACTGGACGCAGTGCGCCGGGACAGTAGTGAACTGGACGCTGACGTCGAGCGGGTGCTGGAGATTCTTCTGGGATGGATCGCCGAAGACCGCAAGGCTACTGCGCTCAAGGCGTTGCAGGGTATGGTCTGGGAGCAGGGATACCAGGCCGGTGAATTGAAGGGCCATGTTTACCCGGATGCGGTCGACGCGCTGAAGCGTTGGCATCAGGAGGGGTACGCGATTTACGTCTATTCCTCGGGCTCGATTCAGGCGCAAAAGCTGATTTTTGGCTGCTCGGAAGCGGGGGATTTGTCGCCGTTGTTCAGCGGATACTTCGACACCACCTCCGGACCCAAGCGCGAAGCGCAGTCGTACGTACGCATCACTGAGGCGATTGGCCTGGACGCTTCGCAGATTCTGTTTTTGTCGGACATCGTCGAAGAGCTGGAGGCTGCGCGGCTGGCAGGAATGGCGACCTGCGGTCTCGCCCGTGAAGGCGGGGAACTGGCCGGGCATGTGACCGTGGAGAGTTTCGCGCGAATCGATCCGTCCATGTTCTAATCGCTGAAGCCAAAAACCTGTGGGAGCGAGCCTGCTCGCGATGCGCCATTTCATCCGACAATTCAGCTGACTGACCCACCGCCACCGCCACCGCGAGCAAGCTTGCTCTTACAAAAGCAGGTTCGGCATCTGCAAAAACAACTCAGGCCGTGAAGCGAAAGCTTTCACGGCCTGTCTGTTTACGGCTCTTTATCTTTAGAGCGCAGTATTTACAGCGAGTGATACGTCGGCAGTGCGAAACGTTGCTGGCTCTGCAGCATCGAAATTTGCGGCAGTTCGCTTGCTTGTTCGGCCAAATCACGACGGATCGCGCTGATTACCCACGACAGTTGGTCGCCAGCGTGTAATTGCTGGTAGGAAATCGAGCGCTTGAACACGCGGCCTTCGGTGCTGCGCAGTGTCAGCAGAATGCCACCGTCAGGACGAGGCTGGGTGTTCACGTCGAAGTTGGAGAAGAGGGACGAAAATTTTTCTTGAATCAGGCTCATGTCTTTCGGCTCCGTTTATACATGATTGGCAAGCATGTAGAGGTAGTTGCAGCCTTTGTGCCAGTCATGGAGCTTTAAAATTATTCTTTTAAATCAATAGCTTAAAATTTTGATCAATTTTCACCTTCGTGCAATCTGCATGAACGGCCATCGTGCATCCTGCATTTTGAGAGATGTGCACCGCTCCCACGGAACCAAATCCACCACAGACACTCGCGACCACCTTCGGATACAAAACATTGCAAAAACCGCGTGTACACCTTCCGAAGCGCTGACGTATTTTCGGGGTCAAGCCAATGCCGCCCGACAATAAGAAGATCCAACGGGAGCAACCATGAGTCGCACGTCAGACCTCATTACCTGGAGCATGATGCTCCGCAAGCTGCCCGCCATCGCCCAGGCCATTCCGCGCGTGGTCAAGGGCATGAAAGCTGCCAATGTTACGGATCCGACCCAAGTGTGTGGTCTGGGCTGGAGCTTTGAACAAGCCACCTTGCGCAATCCCGAAGGCCCGGCGTTGTTGCAAGACGACAGGGCGCTGACCTACTCGCAAGTCAATCAGTGGGCCAATCGCATCGCTCATCACCTGATCGCGCAAGGTATTCGCAAAGGTGATGTGGTGGCGGTATTCATCGAAAACCGCCCCGAGCTGCTGGTGACGATTCTCGCGTTGGCCAAGACCGGGGCGATCAGCGCATTGCTTAATACATCGCAATCCCGCGATCCGCTGGTTCACAGTCTGAATCTGGTAGCGCCGGCGGCGATCATTGTCGGCGAAGAACTGCTGCCGGCGTTTTCCGCCGTCCGCGAGCGAGTGGCGATCGAGGCTGCGCGAACCTGGTACGTCGCGGATCAGCCCACCGACCGCCAGCCGGGCATTGCGCCCGATGGCTTCGTCAACCTGATGAGCGCGTCCGTCGATTGTTGTACGGACAATCCGCTCAGCAGTGCGCAGGTTTTTTTCGACGATCCGTGTTTTTACATTTACACCTCGGGCACGACCGGGTTGCCCAAGGCCGGGGTGTTCAAGCACGGCCGCTGGATGCGCAGCTCCGCGAGCTTCGGCATGATCGCGCTGGATATGCAGCCTGACGACGTCGTCTATTGCACCTTGCCGCTGTACCACGCCACCGGACTCTGCGTGTGCTGGGGATCGGCAATCAGTGGCGCTTCCGGGTTTGCAATCCGCCGCAAATTCAGCGCCAGTCAGTTCTGGAGCGACGTACGCCAGTACCGCGCCACCACCCTCGGTTATGTCGGTGAACTGTGTCGCTACCTCGTCGATCAGCCGCCCGGCAGGCATGACCGCGAGCACGGCGTGACCAAAATGATCGGCAATGGCCTGCGCCCCGGCGCATGGGATGCCTTCAAGACGCGCTTCGGCGTGCAGCACATCTGCGAGCTGTATGCCGCCAGCGACGGCAACATCGGTTTCACCAACGTGCTCAACTTCGACAACACCGTTGGATTTTCCCTGATGGCTTGGGAGCTGGCAGCGTACGACCACGACAGTGGCGCGCCAATCCGTCAGGCCGACGGCTTCATGCGCAAAGTGAGCAAAGGCGAGCAGGGGTTGTTGCTCGCGCGAATCGACGACAAAGCGCCGCTGGACGGTTACACCGATCCGCGGAAAACCGAGAAAGTCGTACTGCACGATGTGTTTGCCAAAGGCGATCGATACTTCAATACCGGTGACTTGCTGCGCAACATCGGTTTCGGTCACGCACAATTTGTTGATCGTCTTGGCGATACCTTCCGCTGGAAAGGCGAAAACGTCTCGACCACCGAAGTCGAGAACATCCTCCTGCTGCATCCCAATATCTCCGAAGCCGTGGCCTACGGGGTGGAGATCTGCAACACCAATGGACGTGCAGGGATGGCGGCCATTACACCTGCCGAATCATTGGCGACCCTGGATTTTACGGAGTTGCTGGCCTTCGTCCGCGAGCAGTTGCCGGCGTATGCTGTGCCGTTGTTCTTGCGGGTGAAAGTGAAAATGGAAACCACCGGGACGTTCAAATACCAGAAGACCCGGCTCAAGGATGAGGCGTTCGACCCGGACAAGACCGGCGACGATCCGGTCTATGCATGGCTTCCGGGAACCGACACCTATGTGCAGGTGACCAAGCCATTGGCGGCGCAGATCAGCGATGGTCAGTACCGCTATTGAATGTCGCTATCGCGATCCGTCAGAAAAAAGAAGTGACAGTCCCGGGAGCCCTCGGGACACTGTCGGTTTTGCGAATAATTGAAAGTGGAGCCCCCGATGTCAGAACAAAGCCGCCAGATGACCCCCGAAGAAGCCGCTGAATTTGCCGAGCAGGTATTCAACAAGGCGCGTGAGGGCGATGCGGCCATGATGGCTGCGCTGCTCAGCAAAGGCTTGCCGCCGAACTTGCGCAACCATAAGGGCGACACCTTGCTGATGCTGGCCGCGTACCACGGCCATGTCGACACCGTAAAAGTGCTGCTGGAACACAAGGCCGACCCGGAGATCCGCAACGACAACGGTCAAAGCCCGATTGCCGGCGCCGCGTTCAAGGGTGACCTGGCGACCGTCACGGCGTTGGTCGAAGCTGGTGCGCAGGTGCAAGGCTCGTCTTTCGATGGTCGCACTCCGCTGATGATGGCGGCGATGTTCAACCGCGTCGAGATCGTTGACTACCTGATCAGCAAGGGTGCCGATCCCAAGGCCAAGGACACCAACGGCGCCTCCGCGCTGGACGCCGCAAAAACCATGGGCGCAGTCGACACCACCGCCCAGCTGGAGAAGCTGCTGGCCTGACCCACTCCTTGTAGCAGCTGTCGAGCCTGCGAGGCTGCGTCCGGCGGCGCAGCCGTCGTAAAATCTGAGCGCGCGGTTTGCCTGACAGACCGGGTTGTCCGAGTTGACGACGGCTTCGCCGCCGGACGCAGCCTCGCAAGCTCGGCAGCTGCTACAGACGCAGCCTCGCAGGCTCGGCAGCTGCTACAGACGCAGCCTCGCAGGCTCGGCAGCTGTTACAGACGCAGCCTCGCAGGCTCGCAGGCTCGGCAGCTGCTACAGATTCAGTACACCCAGACTTCGACGCGCCGATTCCTGATCCGGCCTTCATCCGCGCTATTCGTCGCGACCGGCATCTCGGCGCCAAACCCGCGAATCTCGCGGAATACCACGCCGCTTTTTACCAGCTCCCTACGTACTGCCATCGCGCGTAATTTGGACAGCAGATCGGCCCGCGCCGGGTCGCTTTTGGCATCGCCGAAGCCTACCAATGTCACTCGCCGATCGGTCTTGTCGTGCTGTTTCAGGTAGTCGAACACCCGCGACAAATCCTGACGCGCCTTGTTGTCCAGCGTTGCGCTGCCTTCCTCGAACCGGAAATTCACGGTCAAACGCTGTGCATGTCGGCTGAGCGCCTGATAGGCCTCGGGCATCAACGCGTTGGGGGTGACGCTCATGGCTTGCACGGTCTGCGCGATAAAACCATTGGCGGCAACGATGGCCTGGCCCGCGCTGCTCTGGGCAAAGGCCACCAGCGCCTGAGCCCAAGGATTGCCGCCACGCGGTGGCAGATACAGGAACAGGCGCCTCGACAGCGGATAATCTTCTGTGGCGATGAGGCTGCTGTGCGGCAACATCGCTTGAGAGTGACCGTCAGTGATCGCCAGAGCTTTGGCCTGGCGCACATAAGGCAGGCCGATGAAGCCAATGCCTTGCGGATCGCCACTCACCGCGTCGGATAATTGCTCGCTGGATTCGAAACGCCTTGCAGCATCACTCAGGGTTTTCCCGCGGCGGCTGAGGACAATTTCCTTGAACGTGTCGAACGTGCCTGACTGGTCATCCCGTGCGTACACGTGAATCGTCCCGCCGCTGCCGCCGACGTCTTCCCAGGTTTTCGCCTCACCACTGAAAATCCGCGCCAGTTGCTCGGTGTCCAGTTGAGTGAGCGGGTTTTGCGGATGGAGGATGATCGCCAGGCCATCAATGGCGATCACTTGCTCGGCGCCCGCAGATTTCAGATCGCCGAGGGATTGCAGCGCAGCGATCTCGCTGTCCTTGATGGGCCGCGAAGAGGCGGCGAGGTCGGCAGTGGCATTTTTCAACGCGGTGAAACCGGTGCTGGAACCGTGGGCGGCGATGTGCACGGTAACGCGCTTACCCTCGGCGGTTTGACCGACCACGCGCAGTTCGTTGGCCTGATCGGACACCTCGCGATGCACCTTGAGCAAACCTTGCTCGCGCATCAGACCCTCGACCAGCGCCGGCCCGAGTGCCGCGCCGATGGTGTTGGAGCCCTGAATGCGCAGCACGACGCCTTGATGGACGATCGGTAGATCGGCGGCGAATGCCGTAGAGGGCAGGCTTGCGCAGAGCAACCACAGGAAAAACACGCGCAGGGTCATGCCGGCACCTTATCAAGCCAGGAAAGTGCGGGGAGATTAAGTCAGAAAGATGTCGGAAAGATGACAGATCAAAAGATCGTCCACGTTCGGACGATCTTTTGCTTGTTCAGCTCAACTCAAGCCAGATCGGCGCATGGTCCGAAGGTTTTTCCATACCGCGCAACTCATAATCGACGCCAGCATCCTTGACCCGCGGTAGCAGGCCGTGGGAGGCCATGATCACATCGATGCGCAGGCCACGCTTGGGCTCATCTTCAAAACCGCGGCTGCGGTAATCGAACCAGCTGAAACGGTCCGCGACGTCCGGATTCAAGTGGCGGAAGCTGTCGACCAGGCCCCAGTTCTTCAGGCGCGCCATCCACTCGCGCTCTTCCGGCAGGAAGCTGCACTTGCCGGTTTTCAGCCAGCGCTTCATGTTGTCCGCGCCAATACCGATGTCGCAGTCTTCCGGGGAAATGTTGACGTCACCCATCACCACCACGGGTTGATCGTTGCTGAACTGGCTTTCCAACAGTTGCTGCAGGTCGCCGTAGAACTTTTGCTTGGCCGGGAATTTGGTCGGGTGATCGCGGCTTTCGCCCTGTGGGAAATAGCCGTTCATGATGGTCACCGGCACGCCGTTGGCGTCGGCGAAAGTGCCCCAGATGAAGCGGCGCTGAGCATCTTCTTCATCGGTGGCAAAGCCTTTGTGCAACGCCAGCGGTTCCTTGCGCGACAGCAGCGCAACGCCGTAGTGACCTTTCTGGCCATGGAAATACACGTGATAACCGAGTGCCTGAACCTCGGCCAGCGGGAACTGGTCATCGTGGACCTTGGTTTCCTGCAGGCCGATCACGTCGGGTTGATGCTTTTCTATCAGCGCCGCCAGCTGATGCGGGCGAGCACGCAGCCCGTTGATGTTGAAGGAGACGATCTTCATGGTCGGCAGTCCTTGGAAAAAGGGCGATGCTAGCCGACCTGTGAGAATGGGGCCAGTGTTGGGAGGGAGGAATTACCTCGGGCGGATTTGTGCTGCCTGTACTGGCCCCTTCGCGAGCAAGCCCGCTCCCACACTGGTAGAGGTCGAACCCAAAATCTGTAAACACCGACATTCCTGTGGGAGCAAGGCTTGCCCGCGATGAGGCCAGTACAGTCGATGAAGATCCAGCGGTGGTCTATACCTGTGGGGAACTGTCCCGGTCCGCACAGGCTCGTACAACAAGAGCGCAGTCATTTGAGCTGCGCCAGGGGAGATCTACCGTTATGCCCGAAACTTCGACTGCCATCGCCGATATCCACATGCTCGACAGCGGCTATTCCCGCGAAGCCCGCTCGTTGCTTTACCAGGCCTACCGCCATGAACCGACGTTCGCGTTTCTGTTTGAAGCCGAACGCCCCGGTTACGAGCAGCGGGTTCGCGCGACGGTACGTGAGCTGGTCAAACAGCACTTCCTGCAGGACTTGCCGGCCATCGGCCTGCTGGTCAACGACCGTTTGATCGGCATCGCCCTGATCGCGCCGCCGCAACGTCGCCTCGGCGTTACCGAGAGTTGGGCGTGGCGCTTGCGCATGGTGCTCAGCACTGGTTTCCGCTGCACGCGGCGTTATCTGGAATATCACGCTGCGGTGATGGCGTGCGTGCCGTCCGACTCGGTGCACCTGCTGCCTTTGCTGGGGATTCACCCGCAATTTCAGGGTCAGCATTTCGGCGAGCAATTGTTGAAAGCGGTGCATAACTGGTGCGCGGTGGATGAGCATTCCCAAGGTGTGGTGCTAGATACGGGGAATCCTCGTTATCTGGAGTTCTATAAGCGTCAGGGTTATGAGGAAATCGGCGAGGTGGCTGTCGGACCTGTCCGCGAACATGTGTTTTTCCACGCCAACCCTCAAGTGCTGCAAACCGCTGGCGCCTAAAGGTCGAACTTTTCCTTACGAACCGGGCTCTATCACGCTCCCGAGCTCGTGATAGCATCCGCCTATGAAGTTTCCAGCAAGATTTACCAGCGGCGTGCTGATGCTGATCACCAGCTGTGCGGCGCTGGCGCAAAGTGAATTGGATGTACGGATCAAACCGTCCAACGATGAACTCAAGGCCAATATAGAGGGCTATATCGGCAGCCTCGGCGATCGCGACGAAGAGGCCTTGCTGCGCTTCAGCCGTGGCGCTGAAGAGCAGGCACGCAAAGCCGCACAGGCCTTGGGTTACTACCAGCCGCAGATCGACAGCAGCGTGACCGGCGGCAAGACACCGCACCTGATCCTGAACATCATCCCCGGCGAGCCGGTGCATCTGCGCACTGTCACCCTGCGCGTCGATGGCCCTGCTGCCAGCCTCAAATCCTTTCGTTTACCCAAAAGTGCTGCGCTGCAAACCGGTGCCGTGCTCAACCATGGCCAATACGAAGACGCCAAGCGCCTCATCCAGAATCAAGCCTCGCGCTACGGCTTTTTCAGCGGACGTTTCACAAGCCAGAAACTGGCGGTCGACCCGCGCGCCGGTGTGGCCGATATCGATCTGGTTTACGACAGTGGTCCGCGTTATGCCCTGGGCAACGTCAGTTTTGAAGGCGACACGCCGTTTGATGAAGACCTGCTGCAACGCATGGTGCCGTTCAAGGCCGGCGCGCCCTACGACTCCGAACTGATCGCCGAACTCAGTCAGGCGCTGCAATCGAGCGGCTATTTCGAAGGCGTGCGCGTCGACGCTGCGCCCACTGCGTCAAAGCAGAACGTAATCCCGGTCGACGTCAAACTCGAGACCCGCAAGCCACGCACCATGGGGCTGGGTGTCGGCTACTCGACCGACGTCGGCCCACGGGTCAAAGCCAACTGGACACGCCACTGGGTCAACCCGCAGGGCCACAGCTACGGCTGGGAAACCGAGATATCCGCGCCACGGCAAAACGTCGGCCTGTTTTACGACATTCCGCTCGACCCGCCGCTGACCGACAAACTGCGCTTTGCCGGCGGCTATCAGAGCGAAGAAATTGCCGACGACGACAGCCTCAGCAAACTGCTGACGCTCGGCCCGGAATGGCACAGCAAATTGCCCAGCGGCTGGCAGCGCGTGGTTTCGCTGAAGTGGCAGCGCGAAGAATATCGCCTCGGTGATGATTCCGGGTTGAGCACGTTGCTGATGCCCGGCGTCAGTTATTCCTACCTGAAGAGTGACAACCGTATCGACCCGCAAAATGGCTACCGTCTGCAGTTCGAAACCAAAGTGGCCAAGGAAGGACTGGGCTCCGACACCAATCTGTTATACGGCACCGCGCTGGTGAAAGGCCTGACCACCGTGTTCGATAAACACCGTTTGCTCGGTCGGGTGCAGGTCGGCGGCAGTGCCACCAACGGCTACAAATCAGTGCCGCCGTCGCTGCGTTTCTTTGCCGGTGGCGACCAGAGCGTGCGCGGTTACGATTACCAGAGCCTGTCGCCGGAGAACTCCGACGGCGACCGCATCGGGGGTCGCTACATGATTGCCGGCAGCGTCGAGTATCAGTATTCGGTGGCCGAGAAGTGGCGGATCGCGACGTTTGTCGATCAGGGCAATTCATTCAATTCGCTCGACCTGCCGGACCTCAAGACCGGCGTCGGTATCGGCGTGCGCTGGGTTTCACCGGTGGGGCCGATTCGCCTCGACCTGGCCCATGCGCTGGACGACGACGGCGGCATTCGGCTGCACTTTTCCATGGGGCCTGAGCTGTGACACGCGGTTTGAAGGTAACGCTGCTGGCGATTTTTACGCTGCTGATGCTGAGCATCCTGACGCTGGCGACGTTGCTCGGCACCGCAACCGGCAGTCGCTGGGCGCTGGGTTGGGTGCCGGGGCTGAGCGTCGACAATTTTCAGGGGCGGCTCGGCGGGCAGTGGAGCGCCGATCACCTGGTGTGGCAGCAAGACACCCGTCGGGTTGAGCTGAGCAAAGCGATTTTCGCCTGGTCACCCTCGTGCCTGCTACGCATAACCCTGTGCATCGAGCAGTTGAAAGCCGATCAGATCAGCCTGCAATTGCCGCCGGGCCCGGAAGACGAAAACAGCGGACCGATCATCTTGCCGGACCTGAAGTTGCCCTTGGCGCTGGAACTGGGCGACGTACAGATCGGCAGCCTGATGTTCAACGGCAGCGAACAGCTGAAAGGGCTGCAGCTGGCGGCGCACTGGACCGAGCAGGGTTTGCAGATCGATTCGGTGCAGTTGCAGCGCGATGAGCTGAGTCTCAATCTGTCCGGTTTGCTGCAGCCGTCGGGCGACTGGCCGTTGAAGGCCGAGGGCAACCTGACGTTGCCGGCGCCGCAGCCGTGGGCACTGAAACTGAAAGTGGATGGCAATCTGCTGAAAACCCTCAACCTGGTCGCCGACAGCAGCGGTTATCTCAATGGGCAACTGACCGGCGAATTGCAGCCCCTGGTGGAAAACCTGCCCGCCAAGGTGCGCATCACCGCCAATGGCTTCAAACCTTCTGCAGATTTGCCCGACACCCTGCAACTCAATAATGTGGAACTCACCGGCGATGGCGACCTGAAAAAAGGTTACCAACTGCAGGGCACCGCCACGCTGCCAGGGGAAAAAGGGCCGATCGCGTTGTTGTTGCAAGGCAAAGTCGACGCCAGCGGCGCGCAAATCGCCGGCCTTGACCTGAGCGCCAGCGACAAGCAAAACCTCAAGCTCAGCGGCGCTGTCGACTGGAGCAAAGGCCTCAGCGCAACGGCGAAAATCGACTGGCTGGACTTTCCTTGGCACAGTCTCTATCCGCTGATCGACGAACCGGCCGTGGCACTGCGCAGTTTCAATGGTGAAGTCTCTTACACCGACGGCAATTACCTCGGCAACTTCAAGGCGGCGCTGGATGGCCCGGCCGGGGCGTTCAGCCTGACCAGCCCGTTTGCCGGCGACCTGACCAAAATCCATTTGCAACAATTGCAGTTGGTGGCCGGCCAAGGCAAAGCCGATGGGCACCTGAACCTGCAATTTGCCGATGGCATTGCCTGGGACACCGCGCTCGATTTGTCGGCGATCGACCCGGCGTATTGGGTGGCGGAATTGCCCGGCACCCTGGCTGGGCCGCTGCGCAGCAAAGGCGAGCTGAAAAACGACAAACTCAGCCTGAACGCAGACCTGGATTTGAAGGGCAAACTGCGCGGCCAGCCGGCGGTGATTCAGGCCAAGGCCGATAGCGGCGGTGAGCAGTGGACGCTCAGCGCCTTGCAGATTCGTCTGGGTGACAACAGCATCACGGGTAAGGGCAGCCTGCAACAGAAGCTGGCCGGGCAGATTGACGTCAAGCTCTCGCGTCTGGCCCAGCTCTGGCCGCAATTGCGCGGTCAGCTCAATGGTCGCGTCGATGTCGCCGGCACGCTCAAGGCGCCACAAGGCAAGCTCGCTTTGCAAGGCACCCAACTGGCTTTCGAAGACAAAAGCCTGCAACGCCTCAACCTCGACGCGACGCTCGACAGCGTGCAGCGGGCGAATATCGATCTCAAGGGCAGCGGCATTCAGGCCGGTGAAACTTCGCTGGGCACCCTGACCGCCAATGCCCAGGGCGATATCAAGAAGCAGAAGTTGAGCCTCGATTTGCTCGGGCCGAAATTGAAACTGGCGCTCGGCCTCGACGGTGCGCTGGATCAAGGCAACTGGCGCGGACGCTTGGCCAGTGGCGCTGTTCAGGCTGGCGGTCAGGACTGGAAATTGCAAAGTCCGGCGAAGCTTGAACGCCTGGCTGACGGGCAGATCAACCTCGGCGCGCATTGCTGGCTGTCCGGTGCGGCCAGTCTGTGCGGCCAGGACCAGCGCCTGATGCCGGAACCCAAACTGCGTTATCAGCTCAAGCAGTTCCCGATCGAAAGCCTGGCGCAGTGGATGCCCAAGGATCTCGCCTGGCAGGGCCGGCTGAATGCCGACCTGCAACTCGACCTGCCGGCCAGCGGCCCGAACGGCCAGATCAGCATCGACGCCAGCGGCGGTACGCTTCGCATGCGCGATAAAGGGCAGTGGCTGGATTTCCCGTACCAGACGCTGAAACTCACCAGCAAACTGACGCCAAAGCGTATCGACACCGACCTCAATTTTGTCGGCGGCAAACTCGGTGAGCTGATGGTTCAGGCACAAATCAATCCATTGCCGGCCGACAAGCCGCTGAGCGGTTCCTTCCGTCTCAGCGGTCTGGATTTGTCAGTGGTGCGGCCGTTTGTGCCGATGGTGGAAACGCTGAACGGGCGCCTGAATGGCAGCGGCACATTGTCCGGCGGGCTGATGGCGCCGTTGGTCAACGGCAATCTGCTGCTCAGCGACGGCGAAGTGTCCGGCCCGGAATTGCCGATGGAACTGCGGGACTTGCAGGTGAGGGCGCAAATCGCCGGTGAAACCGTGCAGGTAAACGGTGGCTGGAAAAGTGGCAAGACCGGGCAGGGCAGCCTGTCCGGCGATATCGCCTGGGGTCAGGCGTTGGTGGTGGACCTGGCGCTCAAGGGCACACAGTTGCCGGTTACCGTTGAACCGTACGCCAAGCTGGAAGTGGCACCGGACCTGAAGATTTCGATGAAGGACGACAAACTGGCGATTGCCGGCAAGGTCCTGGTGCCGCGCGGCGACATCACGGTGCGCGAGTTGCCGCCGTCAACGGTCAAGGTCTCCGATGACACGGTGATCATTGGTGAGCAGACCGAAGAGGGCAAGCCACCGATGGCCATGTCGATGGACATCGACGTGGTGGTGGGCGACGACAAACTCAGTTTCAGCGGGTTCGGCCTGACCGCCAACCTGAAAGGGCGTGTGCACATCGGTGACAACATGGACACACGCGGCGAGCTGTGGCTCAACGATGGCCGTTATCGCGCCTACGGGCAGCGCTTGACGGTGCGTCGTGCGCGACTGCTGTTCGCCGGGCCGCTGGACCAGCCGTATCTGGATATCGAAGCGATCCGCCAGACCGACGATGTCATCGCTGGTATCCGCCTGAGCGGCAGCGCCGAACAGCCGACCACGCAGATCTTCTCCGAGCCGGCGATGAGTCAGGAGCAGGCGTTGTCGTATCTGGTGTTGGGGCGTCCGTTGAGCACCACCGGCGAGGACAACAACATGCTGGCTCAGGCCGCACTGGGCCTGGGTTTGATGGGCAGCTCGGGGGTCACCAGCAGCATGGCGAAGAACCTCGGTATCCAAGATTTCCAGCTCGACACCGAGGGCAGCGGCGACGAAACCAGCGTGGTCGCCAGCGGCAATATCTCCGAGAAACTCAGCCTGCGTTACGGCGTCGGCGTGTTCGAACCGGCCAACACGATTGCCTTGCGCTACAAGCTGAGCAAAAAGGTCTACGTCGAAGTGGCCAGTGGCGTGGCGAGTTCGCTCGATATTTTCTACAAACGGGATTTCTAGCCGCTTCAGGATCAAAAGATCGCAGCCTACGGCAGCTCCTACAGATTCGAGTACACCTGATGAATACGGTGAACACGAACACTGTAGGAGCTGCCGCAGGCTGCGATCTTTTTGCTTTTCAGGCCCAGCGCTAGACCGCTTAATACAAAGCAGCCTAACTATTACATTGACATTCGCTGCCTAGGCAGTAACATCTCGTCACACACTCGCTGCCTAGGCAGCTAATTGGTGACCAGACGATGCATTTCACGCCCGACGATTTCAAGAATTGCCACCTCGGCCTGTTGCTCGGCCGCACCGCGCTGCTCAAAGACCGGATCATCGACACGCACATGGAACCGCATGGCATCACCGCCGCGCAGTTCAAAGTGTTGATCATCATGGCGCAGATGGGCGTCGATACCCCGGCCGAACTCTGCCGACACCTGTCGCTGGACAGCGGCTCGATGACCCGCATGCTGGACCGTCTGGAACAGAAAGGCTTCCTCGCCCGTCAGCGTTCCGAGGCGGATCGCCGCCAGGTTCGACTGGTGCTGACCGAGCAAGGTCAGCAGTTAATGGACCGTCTGCCGGAGATCGGCGCCGATGCGATGAATGAATTGGCCGGTGCCATCACCGCCGAAGAGTTGAAAACCCTCGAACACATCCTGCACAAAATCCTGGCAGCAGCCGGTGACTCGATCACCCTGCAGCGGATAGGTAAACCATGAACAGTAAAACCTTGCGCTCCGGTTTCAGTCTGGTGCTGCTGGCCATGACGCTGGCCGGTTGTGCCAGCTACAGCGGCTTGAACACCGAAGGCGTCAGCCTCGACGCGAAAAACCTCAAAGCCGGGCAATCGCTCAGCGGCGTGACGTTAACGCCGGCTGCCTGGCCGAAAAGCGACTGGTGGAAAAATCTCGGTGACCCGCAACTCGATGGCCTGATCCGCGAAGCCTTGCGCGACAGCCCGGACATGCAGATCGCCGAAGCTCGCGCCCACCAGGCCAGTGCTGCCGCTTACGCCGCCGACGCTGAGCGCATGCCGACCCTCGACGCCAGCGCCGGCATCAGCCGTTCGCGTCTGGCCCGGGATCAAGACCCTAGCGGGCAGGGCGGCACGTATTCGACCTTGCGTAACCTCGGCGCCAGTTTCAATTACAACTTCGATCTCTGGGGTGGCCAGCGTGCCGCCTGGGAAGCTGCGCTCGGCCAGGCCCGCGCCGCTGAAGTCGATCAACAAGCCGCGCAGTTGACTCTGTCTGCCGATGTCGCCCGCGCTTACAGCGATCTCGGTCAGGCACACATTGTTTACGACCTGGCCAGCGAAGACCTCAAGCGCACTCGGCAGATGCTCGACCTGAGCAAACGTCGTCTGAGCGCCGGTATCGACAGCGAGTATCAGTTCCAGCAGACCGAAAGCCTGGAAGCCACGTCCCAAGCCAGTCTGATTGACGCCGAGAAACGCCTGCAAACGGCGAAAATCGCCTTGGCGGTCTTGCTCGGCAAAGGGCCGGATCGCGGCAACGAGATTGCCCGGCCGAAGATTCTTCAGGCCAGTGCTGTGGCATTGCCGTCGGTGCTGCCCGCCGAACTGCTCGGTCGGCGGCCGGACCTGGTCGCTGCGCGCTGGCGGGTCGAGGCCGCGAGCAAGAATATCGATGCCGGCAAAACCCGCTTCTATCCCAACCTTAACCTGAGCGCTGCGGCCGGTGTCGAGTCGTTGCTGGGCGATGCGATGTTTGGTTCGGCCAGCCGCTTCTTCAATGTCGGGCCGACCATCTCGCTGCCGATTTTTGACGGCGGCCGTTTGCGCGCCGACCTCGATTCGCGCGATGCCGATTACGACCTCGCCGTGGCGCAGTACAACAAAAGCCTGGTGCGCGCCCTGGGTGATGTCAGCGACAGCATCAACCAGTTGCGCGACATCGGTCGACAGATCGGTGCGCAGCAGCACGCCACCGACATCGCCCAGAATTCTTACGACACGGTGGTGCAGCGTTATGGCTCCGGCATCGGCAATTACCTCGATGTGCTCAGCATCGAGCAGCAACTGCTCCAGGCCCAGCGTCAACTGGCCAACCTGAATGCCGAGCAGATCGACTTGTCGATCCAACTGATGCAGGCGCTGGGGGGCGGGTTCCAGAGTGAAACCCAGACCGCCGCTGATGCAAATCCGCCACACAGCACAACTCTTTCAAGGTAATTGTCATGGCCACTGCCGAAACAACTCCTGCTTCAAACAATCAAGCGTCTGACACAAGCAACCCGCGCAAACGCAAAATCATGCTCGTGGTGCTGGCAATCGTCGTGGTGCTCGCCGGCCTGGGCGTCTGGGCTTATCACGAATTTTACGGGCGCTGGAATGAAAGCACCGACGACGCCTATGTAAACGGCAACGTGGTGGAAATCACTCCCCTGGTCACCGGCACCGTGGTCAGCATCGGCGCCGACGATGGCGACCTGGTGCATGAAGGCCAGGTGTTGATCAATTTCGACCCGAACGACGCGCAGATCGGGCTGCAAAGTGCCCAGGCCAATCTGGCCCGCACCGTGCGCCAGGTGCGCGGTTTGTACAGCAACGTCGACGGGATGAAAGCCCAGGTCAACGCGCAACAGGCTGAAGTGCAAAAGGCGCAGGACAACTTCAATCGGCGCAAAAGCCTGGCCGCCGGCGGGGCGATTTCCCAGGAAGAACTGTCTCACGCTCGCGACGACCTGACCTCGGCGCAAAACGCTCTGGCCAACGCTCGCCAACAGCTGATGACTACCAGCGCACTGGTCGACGACACGGTGGTTTCGTCGCACCCGGATGTGATGGCGGCCGCCGCGCAATTGCGTCAGGCCTACCTGACCAACGCGCGCAGCACCCTGATCGCGCCGGTTACCGGCTACGTCGCCAAACGCACCGTGCAACTCGGTCAGCGCGTGCAACCGGGCACGGCGCTGATGGCGGTGATTCCGCTGGATCAGTTGTGGATCGACGCCAACTTCAAGGAAACCCAGCTGCGCGACATGCGCATCGGTCAGCCGGTCGACATCGAGGCCGATCTGTACGGCAGCGACGTGAAATACAGCGGCACCATCGACAGCCTCGGCGCCGGTACCGGCAGTGCGTTTGCCCTGTTGCCCGCGCAGAACGCCACCGGCAACTGGATCAAGATCGTCCAGCGCGTGCCGGTGCGGATTCACATCAATGCTGAAGAGCTGGCAAAACATCCATTGCGCGTTGGCCTGTCGACGCAGGTCGATGTGAACCTGCACGACCAGAGCGGCCCGGTGCTGGCGCAACAGCCGCCGCAAAAAGCGTCGTTCAGCACCTCGGTGTATGACCGTCAACTGGCCGAGGCGGACGAGATGATCAGCCGTTTGATCCACGACAACAGTGCGACGGTCAGCAAAACCGCCAAGCGCTGATTCCAACATTGTGGTGCACAAATATCTGCGGGGAGACGCTCTCGCGGCGAGGAGCTTTTTGTGGAGAGGAGCTTTTTGTGAAGAGGAGCTTTTTGTGGCGAGGGGGCTTGCCCCCGTTGGACTGCGCAGCAGTCCCATCTTTTAGGGCCGCTTCGCGACCCAACGGGGGCAAGCCCCCTCGCCACAAGAGCCACCTCGCCGCCTCCTTGCCACGAGAGTTCCTCACCACAAAAGTTCGCCCCCCAGGGTTCGCTGCGTCTTTAGCGCCCGTTCAGTTTCAAAGGATCCGCGATGAGCAATAACGCATCATTCACGCCGCCCAGTCTGCTGCTCAGCACCATCGGCCTGTCACTGGCGACGTTCATGCAGGTGCTCGACACCACCATTGCCAACGTTGCCTTGCCGACGATTTCCGGCAACCTGGGCGTCAGTTCGGAGCAGGGCACCTGGGTCATCACCTCTTTCGCTGTGAGTAATGCGATTGCGCTGCCGTTGACCGGCTGGCTCAGTCGGCGTTTCGGCGAAGTGAAGCTGTTCCTGTGGGCGACCATTCTGTTCGTGATCGCGTCGTTTCTCTGCGGCATTTCCACCTCGATGCCGGAACTGATCGGTTTTCGCGTGCTTCAGGGGCTGGTGGCCGGCCCGTTGTACCCGATGACGCAGACGCTGCTGATCGCGGTCTATCCCCCGGCGAAGCGCGGCATGGCCCTGGCATTGCTGGCGATGGTCACGGTGGTGGCGCCGATTGCCGGGCCCATTCTGGGCGGCTGGATCACTGACAGTTACAGCTGGCCGTGGGTTTTCTTCATCAACGTGCCGATCGGGATTTTTGCGGTGATGGTAGTGCGCCAGCAACTCAAGGCGCGGCCAGTGGTGACGAGTTATCAGCCGATGGATTACGTCGGTTTGATCACCCTGATCATCGGCGTCGGCGCGTTGCAGGTGATCCTCGACAAGGGCAATGACCTGGACTGGTTCGAGTCGAATTTCATTATCGGTGGTGCGGCGATATCGGTGATCGCG
This sequence comes from Pseudomonas sp. TMB3-21, assembly GCF_054898145.1. Taxonomy (NCBI): domain Bacteria; kingdom Pseudomonadati; phylum Pseudomonadota; class Gammaproteobacteria; order Pseudomonadales; family Pseudomonadaceae; genus Pseudomonas; species Pseudomonas sp. TMB3-21. Next base: position 3,531,347 of record NZ_CM142718.1, read on the forward strand.
CTGGCCGTGTTCGTGATCTGGGAAATGACCGATCAGCACCCGGTGGTCAATCTGCGGCTGTTCGCGCATCGCAACTTTCGCATCGGCACGATTGTGCTGGTATTGGGTTATGCCGGGTTCTTCGGGATCAACCTGATCCTGCCGCAGTGGCTGCAAACGCAGATGGGCTACACCGCGACCTGGGCCGGTCTGGCGGTAGCGCCAATCGGCATTCTGCCGGTGATCCTGTCGCCGTTCGTGGGCAAGTACGCGCACAAGTTTGACCTGCGTTTACTGGCCGGGCTGGCGTTTCTGGCGATTGGGTTGAGCTGCTTCATGCGCGCCGGTTTCACTAACGAGGTGGATTTCCAGCACATCGCTTTGGTGCAATTGTTCATGGGCATTGGCGTGGCACTGTTCTTCATGCCGACCCTGAGCATTCTGATGTCGGACCTGCCACCTAGCCAGATTGCCGATGGCGCGGGGCTGGCGACGTTTCTGCGGACATTGGGCGGGAGTTTCGCGGCGTCGCTGACCACGTGGATATGGATTCGCCGGGCAGATCAGCATCATGCCTACATGAGCGAAAGCATCAGCACTTATGAGCCGGCCACCCGCGAGGCGCTGAATGCGCTGGGCGGCCCGGGCAATCCGGCGTATGCGCAGCTCGATCATGTGCTGACCAGTCAGGCGTACATGCTGTCGACCATCGACTATTTCACGCTGCTCGGCTGGGCATTCATGGGGTTGATCGTGATCGTGTGGCTGGCGAAACCGCCGTTTGCGGCGAAGGCGGGGCCTGCGGCCGGCGGTCATTAAGCGCAACTCATTTCTGTAGCAGCCGGCTTGCTGGCGATGGCGGTTTATCATTCAACAACTTTATTGACTGAAAGGCCGCTATCGCCAGCAAGCCGGCTCCTACAGAGGATTTGTGTTCGGCGGTTAGTTTGCGGGGGCTGCCAACTGCGCTGGCGGCGCGAAGTCGAACGGGGCCAAGGCAAAGCCGTTCTCATCCACCTGCAACGCCCAGCCCTGACGATCCCAATCGCCCAACACAATCCGCCGGGCCGCCTGTTCGCCAATCTGCAACTTGTGAATCGCCGGTCGATGGGTATGCCCATGAATCAGGGTTTTCACACCAAATGCCTGCATGAGCCGCGGCACTTCTTCCGGCGTGACATCGACGATGTCATTGGCTTTCATCCGCGTCTGCGCACGGCTTTCGCTGCGCAACTTGCGCGCCAGCTTATGCCGGGTGCCCAGCGGAAGATGGCGCAAAATGAACAGGGTGACGGGATTCCGCAGATAGCGACGCAGCTTCATGTAAGCCTCGTCGCGGGTGCACAGGCTGTCACCGTGCATCAACAGCACCGGCTCGCCGTAAAACTGCACGACACTGGGGTCCTTCAGCAGGGTACAGCCGGCCTGTTTGCAAAAGGCCTGGCCGAGCATGAAGTCGCGATTGCCGTGCATCAGAAAAATCGCCGTGCCGCTGTCGCTGAGCGTGCGCAGGGCCTGGCAGATGGAGCGCTGAAAAGGTGTCATGGCGTCGTCGCCAATCCACGCTTCGAAAAAGTCACCGAGTATATAAAGTGCACTCGCCGAACGGGCGCGGCCGGCGAGCAAATCCAGAAACGCCCGGGTAATGTCCGGGCGCTCCTCTTCCAGATGCAAGTCTGAAATCAGCAGTATCACTCAATGATCTCGGCTTTCTCGATGATCACGTCTTCTGCAGGTACATCCTGATGGCCAGCCTTGGAAGTGGTGGCAACGCCTTTGATCTTGTCGACAACTTCAGTGCCGGACACGACTTTGGCGAACACAGCATAGCCCCAGCCCTGAGTGGTCTTGGCGCTGTGGTTGAGGAAACTGTTGTCAGCGACATTGATGAAGAACTGCGCGGACGCCGAATGCGGCTCCATGGTGCGGGCCATGGCAACGGTGTATTTGTCGTTCGGCAGGCCGTTGTCGGCTTCGTTCTGGATGCTTGGGCGCTTGTCTTTCTTTTCTTTCATGCCAGGCTCGAAACCGCCGCCCTGGACCATGAAGTTACCGATAACACGGTGGAAAACCGTGTTTTCGTAGTGACCGGCTTTGACGTACTCGATGAAGTTGGCAACGGTCAGCGGTGCCTTTTCAGCGTTCAGTTCCAGGACGATGTCGCCGTGGTTGGTGGTCAGTTTGACTTGGGTCATGATCGGTACTCTTTTATGGAGAAGCGTGTTCAATGAATTCGTGGGTTTCGAGGCGTTTGGGCCTCTAACCGGTCCGGCCAGCAGCAGCCGAAGTGCGCAGTTTAGCGCGACATGCGTTAATTTCGAGGCTGTTTTTCAAAACAGGTGCATTAAACGCAGCTGATTTAGGGCCTGCTCTGTCAGCGCCTTGACGGCATCGGCTATGATAGCGGCTTTGTTTTGTCAGGCTGTCTTCCGGCCGCGCACTTGTACGTTCAAGGATCCTATGAGCAAGCCCACTGTCGACCCTACCTCGAATGCCAAGACCGGCCCTGCCGTGCCGGTCAATTTCCTGCGCCCGATCATCCAGGCGGACCTGGACTCGGGTAAGCACACGCAGATCGTCACCCGTTTCCCGCCAGAGCCCAACGGCTACCTGCACATCGGTCACGCCAAGTCGATCTGTGTGAACTTCGGTCTGGCCGAGGAATTCGGCGGCGTCACGCACCTGCGTTTCGACGACACCAACCCGGCCAAGGAAGACCAGGAATACATCGACGCGATCAAAAGCGACGTCAAATGGCTGGGCTTCGAATGGTCCGGCGAAGTGCGCTACGCCTCGCAGTATTTCGACCAGTTGCACGATTGGGCCGTCGAGCTGATCAAGGCCGGCAAGGCTTATGTGGACGACCTCAGCCCGGAGCAGGCCAAGGAGTACCGTGGTTCGTTGACCGAGCCGGGCAAGAACAGCCCGTTCCGTGATCGCTCCGTGGAAGAAAACCTCGACTGGTTCGCCCGCATGCGTGCCGGCGAATTCCCGGACGGCGCTCGCGTGCTGCGGGCGAAGATCGACATGGCCTCGCCGAACATGAACCTGCGCGACCCGATCATGTACCGCATCCGTCACGCACATCACCACCAGACGGGCGACAAGTGGTGCATTTACCCGAACTACGATTTCACCCACGGTCAGTCGGACGCCATTGAAGGCATCACCCACTCGATCTGCACCCTGGAGTTCGAAAGCCATCGTCCGCTGTACGAGTGGTTCCTCGAGAACCTGCCGGTGCCGGCGAACCCGCGCCAGTACGAATTCAGCCGCCTCAACCTGAACTACACGATCACCAGCAAGCGCAAGCTCAAGCAACTGGTCGATGAAAAGCACGTTCACGGCTGGGACGACCCGCGCATGTCCACGCTGTCCGGCTTCCGCCGCCGTGGCTACACGCCGAAATCGATCCGCAACTTCTGCGACATGGTGGGTACCAACCGTTCCGACGGCGTGGTCGACTTCGGCATGCTCGAATTCAGCATCCGCGACGACCTCGACCACAGCGCCCCGCGCGCCATGTGCGTGCTGCGTCCGCTGAAAGTCGTGATCACCAACTACCCGGAAGGTCAGGTCGAAAACCTCGAACTGCCATGCCACCCGAAAGAAGACATGGGCATGCGCGCGCTGCCGTTCGCCCGTGAGATCTACATCGACCGTGACGACTTCATGGAAGAACCGCCGAAAGGCTACAAGCGCCTGGAGCCGAATGGCGAAGTGCGTTTGCGCGGCAGCTACGTGATCCGCGCCGACGAAGCGATCAAGGACGCCGACGGCAACATCGTCGAACTGCGTTGCTCGTACGACCCGGAAACCCTCGGCAAGAACCCTGAAGGGCGCAAGGTCAAAGGCGTTGTGCATTGGGTGCCGGCGGCTGCCAGCGTCGAGTGCGAAGTGCGTTTGTACGATCGCCTGTTCCGTTCGCCGAACCCTGAGAAAGCTGAAGACAGCGCCAGTTTCCTGGACAACATCAACCCTGACTCGCTGCAAGTGCTGACCGGTTGTCGTGCTGAACCCTCGCTGGGCAATGCACAGCCGGAAGACCGTTTCCAGTTCGAGCGCGAAGGTTACTTCTGCGCGGATATCAAGGACTCGAAACCAGGTCGTCCGGTGTTCAACCGTACCGTGACCTTGCGTGATTCGTGGGGCCAGTGATTCAAGGAACCTCTAAAGTGCTTTCGATCTACAACACGCTCACCAAGAGCAAAGAAGTCTTCAAGCCGCTGGATGGCAACAATGTGCGCATGTACGTTTGCGGGATGACCGTGTACGACTACTGCCACATCGGCCACGGCCGCAGCATGGTCGCGTTCGACCTGGTGACCCGCTGGTTGCGCTTCAGCGGTTACAACCTGACCTACGTGCGCAACATCACCGACATCGAAGACAAGATCATCAATCGGGCCAGGGAAAACGGCGAAGCGTTCGATGCCCTGACTGAGCGCATGATCGCGGCAATGCACGAAGACGAAGCGCGCTTGAACATTCAGAAGCCGGACATGGAACCGCGCGCCACGGACCATATTCCCGGCATGCTGAGCATGATCCAGACCCTGATCGACAAGGGTTACGCTTACGCTCCGGGCAATGGCGACGTGTACTACCGCGTCGCCAAATTCATGGGCTACGGCAAGCTGTCGCGCAAGAAGATCGAAGACCTGCGCATCGGTGCGCGGATCGAAGTCGACGAGTCGAAGCAGGACCCGCTGGACTTCGTGCTGTGGAAGGCGACCAAGCCGGGCGAACCGAGCTGGCCTTCGCCGTGGGGCGACGGGCGTCCGGGCTGGCACATCGAATGCTCGGTGATGTCGACCTGCTGCCTCGGCGAGACCTTCGACATTCATGGTGGCGGCAGTGACCTCGAGTTCCCGCACCACGAAAACGAAATCGCCCAGAGCGAAGCCGCCACCGGCAAGACCTACGCCAACGCGTGGATGCATTGCGGGATGATTCGCATCAATGGCGAGAAGATGTCCAAGTCCTTGAACAACTTCTTCACCATTCGCGACGTGCTGGAAAAGTATCACCCCGAAGTTGTGCGTTACTTGCTGGTGTCGAGCCATTACCGCAGCGCGATCAACTACTCGGAAGACAACCTCAAGGACGCCAAGGGAGCACTCGAGCGTTTCTACCATGCGTTGAAAGGCTTGCCGACGGTGGCGCCGGCCGGTGGCGAGGCGTTCGTCGAGCGCTTCACCCAGGTGATGAACGACGACTTCGGCACGCCCGAAGCCTGCGCGGTGCTGTTCGAGATGGTGCGTGAGATCAACCGTCTGCGCGAGAGCGATCTTGATGCGGCGGCGGCTCTGGCGGCGCGCTTGAAGGAACTCGCCAGCGTGCTGGGCGTGTTGCAGCTGGAAGCCGATGACTTCCTCCAGGCCGGTGCTGAAGGCCGGGTGGATGCGGCTAAAGTTGACGCATTGATTGCTGCACGTCTTGCTGCCCGGGCTCGAAAGGACTGGGCTGAGTCCGACCGTATCCGCGACCAGTTGACGGCGATGGGCGTGGTGCTGGAAGACGGGAAGGGTGGCACGACCTGGCGATTGGCTGATTGATTGACTGTTCGTAAAAAACAAAACCCGCCTTGTGCGGGTTTTTTTATGCGCAGGGACGAAAATACTGCGGTGCCCCGACCGACGCCATCGCGAGCAGGCTCACTCCCACAGGGATCTTCGTAATGTTTGAGTTTTGTGTACGACGCAGTTCTCCCTGTAGGAGCGAGCCTGCTCGCGATTGGCCGCGCAGCGGTCAGCTATCCGCGATTGGCCGCGCAGCGGTCAGCTATCCGACTGGCGCAATCGCTTGTAAAGCGTATTCCGACTAACCCCCAGCCTGCGGGCCAAGTGCGAAATATTCCCCCCAGCCGCTTGCAACTGCCGATTCAAATCCTCGGCATCATTCAAATCCATTGCTATCGGCTCCGGCGAATCCACCGGCTCCATCTCCAGATCGACAAAAAAATCATCCGGCAAATGCTCCGGTCGCACCGGCTGTTCCTCGGCCATCGCCAACGCCACCTGCATCACGCTGCTGACCTGCCTTAAATTGCCCGGCCATGGATGGCGGCTGAACAAGTCCATCACTTCACGACTCAATCCGGCCCACTGCGCGGGTTCCCGGTGCTGTTCCCATATGCGCTTGAACAACGCCTGTTTATCCGTGCGTTCGCGTAATGGCGGCAGCTCAAGGGTCAAGCCGCCGATCCGGTAATACAGGTCCTCACGGAAACGTCCCAACTGAACCTGCTCGCGCAACGCGCGGTTGGTCGCCGAGATGATGCGGAGGTCGACCGCAAACAGTTCGCTGCTGCCCACCGGCTGCACGCAGCGCTCCTGTAAAACCCGCAGCAACCGCGCCTGGGTCGGCAGCGGCATGTCACCGATTTCATCCAGAAACAGCGTGCCTTTGTCAGCCTTGCGAATCAGGCCGATGCTGCCTTTCTGATTGGCGCCGGTGAACGCGCCTTTCTCGTAGCCAAACAGTTCGGATTCCACCAGTTCGGCGGGGATGGCCGCGCAGTTAACAGCGATAAACGGCTGTTTGCTGCGCGAGCTGGCCTGGTGCAGGGCTTTGACGAACACTTCCTTGCCGACCCCGGTTTCCCCGTGGATCAGCAGCGGAATGTCCTTCTCGAGCAGGCGCTCGGCCTGACGCACGGCTTTTTCCACGCGGCTGTCGCCAAAGTGCAGCGAGTTGAGGCTGATCGCGGCAGGCGCGGGCTCGCTCGGTTCGGCGAACACCCGGGCCTGAATGAACACCTGCTTGGGTCGTTTGAGCAGGCACTGGAAACGGTTGCGTCCGGACGCTTGCAGGGCAAACGGCAACCCTTCGGGCTGATTCAGCAATTCCAGCAGCGAGATCTTGAACAGGCTTTCAACGCTGACCCGCGACAGGCTGATCCCCAGCAGATTATCGGCGCGGCGGTTGGCGGACAGCACTTGGCCGCTTTCGTCGAAAATCAGTAACCCCGCCCACTGACTGTCGAGGTTGTTCAGCCCGGTGTTGAACGTCAGTTGAAAATGTTGGCCGTGGAACAGATTGAGGATCAGCCGATTCTCCACGGTCTGGCTCATCATTTTGACCATGCCGAGGGTGTGCGAAGGCGGCAGGTAGCTGTCGCTGGAGACGTCCAGTACCGCAATCACCTTGCGCTCGGCATCGAAGATCGGCGCGGCGGAACCGGTCATGAAGCGATTGGCTTTCAGAAAATGTTCATCGTGTTCGATGTGCACCGCTTGTTCGCAGGCGAGGGCGGTGCCGATCGCGTTGGTGCCGCTGCAGCGTTCCATCCAGCTCGCGCCAGCGCTGAAACCACGGGTCAGGCCCGGCTCGATGAAGCGTTGAGTGCCCCACGAGGTCAGCACCTGGCCCTGATTGTCGGCGAGCATGATCAGGCAATTGGAATTGCTGAGGATGTTTTCATAGTAGGGCAGCACTTCCTGGTGCGTGGTTTGCACCAATGACTGCTGACGTTCGAGTAACTGCGCGATATCGGCGGCGGGGAGCTGATCGAACGCCGGGGCGCTCTGATGATCGAGGCCAAATGCGCGGCAACGCGACCATGAGTCCTGAATGATGGCGTCGTGGGAGAGCGGCAAGGCAGGTGCGGCCATGGCAATCGATCTCTGAGCTTTTATTGTTTTTATGGGTTTTGCGCAACACATCGTTCCACGGCACGCCGCTTTTCTGTAGGAGCCGGCTTGCTGGCGATGGCGTCATCGAAATCGCCATCGCCCGCAAGCCGGCTCCTACAAGGGTCCGTAAACGGTCCATAGAGTGTTGTTCACTATTGTTCATTGTCAACCGGCGCAGTGTTCAGTTGTTCAGTCGCGGTTGTTCATTTCTGTTCAGCAGCGAACGCCGTTTCCCTGCAAACCAGACAATTTCGAAGCAGATCAGAGACTTGCCATTTCTGGCACGAATGTCGCTCTGTGATCCAGGTTGCTTGACTCCCAATAATAAAAAGGCCGAGCCATGTCACTCACCCTGGAGCACGTCAGCCGCACCGTCGAGGGCCAGACCTGGATCGACGATGCCTGCCTGAATTTCGAACCCGGATCGTTCAACGTCTTGCTCGGCCGCACGCTGTCGGGCAAGACCAGCCTGATGCGTCTGATGGCCGGTCTGGACAAGCCCGACAGCGGGCGCATCCTGATGAACGGCGTTGACGTTACCCAGCGTCCGGTGCGTTTGCGCAACGTGTCGATGGTCTACCAGCAGTTCATCAACTACCCGACCATGACCGTGTTTGAAAACATCGCCTCGCCGTTGCGCCAGGGCGGCGTGTCCAACGAGGTGATCCAGAGCAAAGTGCTGGAAACCGCGAAAATGCTGCGCATCGAGAAGTTTCTGCAGCGCCATCCGCTGGAGCTCTCCGGCGGGCAGCAACAACGCACGGCGATGGCCCGGGCGCTGGTGAAGGATGCCGAGCTGATCCTGTTCGACGAGCCACTGGTCAACCTTGACTACAAGCTGCGCGAAGAATTGCGTCAGGAAATGCGCGAGCTGTTCAAGGCGCGCCATACCATTGCGATCTACGCCACCACCGAACCCAATGAAGCGCTGGCGCTGGGCGGCACCACGACCATTCTCCACGAGGGCCGGGTGATCCAGAGCGGCAAGTCGTCCGAGGTGTATCACCAGCCGCAAACCGTGCTGGCGGCAGAATTGTTCAGCGAACCGCCGATCAACCTGATGCCAGGCCGCATTGCCGGCAACGAAGTGAGCTTCGCCAACTTCGTGCACTTCCCGTTGAACGTCGACCTGCGTCCGGTCGGCGAGGGCGAGTTCCGCTTTGGCGTGCGCCCGAGCCATATTTCGCTGGTGCCCAGCAACGACGACGATCTGGAACTGGCAGTGACCGTGGAAGTCGCCGAAATCAGCGGCTCAGAAACCTTTTTGCATGTGCGCAACGAACATTTTCTGCTGGTGCTGCACTTGCCCGGCGTTCACGAATACGACGTCGATGCGCCGATTCGCATCTACATCCCCACCCATAAACTGTTTGTGTTCGATGCCCAGGGACGGCTGGTTCAGGCCCCCGGTCGGCGCATCGCGAGGGTTGCCTGATGGCCGAAATCCGCTTGCAGAACCTCGCCCACAGTTACACCCGCACACCGACCGGGCCCGACGATTACGCGATCCGCGAGATGGATCACGTCTGGGAGCAGGGCGGCGCCTACGCCTTGCTCGGGCCATCGGGCTGCGGCAAGTCGACCTTGCTCAACATCATTTCCGGATTGCTCAGCCCGTCTCAGGGGCAGGTGCTGTTCGACAGCAAAGTGGTCAACGACCTGACCCCGGAGAAGCGCAACATCGCTCAGGTTTTCCAGTTTCCGGTGGTCTACGACACCATGACCGTGTTCGACAACCTGGCCTTCCCATTGCGAAATCAGGGCATGGCCGAGGCGAAAATTCACAGCAAGGTGCAGGAAATTGCCGAGGTGCTCGACCTTCAGCCGCTGCTGAGCAAGAAGGCGCGCAATCTGACCGCCGATGAAAAGCAGAAAGTTTCCATGGGCCGCGGACTGGTGCGCGACGACGTCTCGGCGATCCTTTTCGACGAACCGTTGACCGTGATCGACCCGCACCTGAAGTGGAAACTGCGACGCAAGCTCAAGCAGATCCACGAGCAATTCAACATCACCATGGTCTACGTCACCCACGATCAGCTCGAAGCGTCGACGTTCGCCGACAAGATCGCGGTGATGTACGGCGGCCAGATCGTGCAGTTCGGCACGCCACGGGAATTGTTCGAGCGCCCGAGCCACACGTTCGTCGGCTATTTCATTGGCAGTCCAGGGATGAATCTGATCGAGGTTCAGCCGCAATCCGGCGGTGTCGGTTTCGCTGCTACCCATCTGCCGCTGTCCGACGCGCAACAGCGACGAATCGCCGATACGACATGGAAAACCCTGAAGGTCGGCATTCGCCCGGAGTTTGTTCACGTGTGGGACGAGCCCTTCGATGACGCCATGCAGGCACACGTCATACACGTCGAAGACCTCGGCACCTACAAGATCATGACCCTGAATCTCGACGGCGCACCGCTCAAGGTGCGGTTGGCGGAAGACAAGCCAGTGCCGGAAGGCACGGCGTACATCAGTTTTCCGGCGCAGTGGTTGATGGTTTATGCCGATGACTACCTGCTGGAGGCGCAGCCATGAACAAGGTGCAGAACAACAAAGCCTGGTGGCTGGTGTTGCCGGTATTTCTGCTGGTGGCATTCAGTGCGGTGATCCCGATGATGACCGTGGTCAACTACTCGGTGCAGGACATCTTTGACCAATCCAGTCGCTACTTCGTCGGTGCCGACTGGTATCGGCAGGTGCTACTCGATCCGCGTCTGCATGACTCGCTGCTGCGCCAGTTCATCTATTCCGGCTGCGTACTGCTGATCGAAATTCCGCTGGGCATCGCCATCGCCCTGACCATGCCGACCAAAGGCCGCTGGTCGTCGCTGGTGCTGATCATTCTGGCGATTCCGTTGCTGATCCCATGGAACGTCGTCGGCACGATCTGGCAGATTTTCGGCCGCGCCGACATCGGCCTGCTCGGCTCGAGCCTCAATGCGATGGGCATCAGCTATAACTATGCGGCGAACACCATGGACGCCTGGGTCACCGTGCTGGTGATGGACGTGTGGCACTGGACCTCGTTGGTGGCGCTGTTGTGTTTCTCCGGGTTGCGCGCCATTCCGGACGTGTACTACCAGGCCGCTCGGATTGATCGGGCATCGGCCTGGGCGGTGTTCCGGCACATTCAGCTGCCCAAACTCAAAAGTGTGCTGCTGATCGCGGTGATGTTGCGATTCATGGACAGTTTCATGATTTACACCGAGCCGTTCGTGCTCACGGGTGGCGGGCCGGGGAATGCCACGACTTTCCTCAGCCAGACCCTTACGCAAATGGCCATCGGGCAGTTCGACCTTGGCCCGGCGGCGGCTTTCTCGCTGGTGTATTTCCTGATCATTCTGTTGGTGTCCTGGCTGTTCTATACCGCCATGACTCACTCAGACGCCAACCGCTGAGGGCTGCGCCATGAGTTTGAAGAAACTGATTCCACTGCTGATCTACATACTGTTCCTGCTGGTGCCGATCTACTGGCTGTTGAACATGTCCTTCAAAAGCAACACCGAAATCCTCAGCGGACTGACGCTGTTTCCGCAGGATTTTACCTTGGCCAATTACAAGGTGATCTTCACCGATCCGGCCTGGTACACCGGTTACCTCAACTCACTGTATTACGTGAGCCTGAACACGGTCATCTCGTTGAGCGTGGCGTTGCCGGCAGCGTACGCGTTTTCGCGCTATCGTTTCCTGGGGGACAAGCACCTGTTCTTCTGGTTGCTGACCAACCGTATGGCGCCACCGGCGGTGTTCTTGCTCCCATTCTTTCAGCTGTATTCCTCGATCGGTCTGTTCGATACGCACATCGCGGTAGCGTTGGCCCACTGCCTGTTCAACGTGCCGTTGGCGGTTTGGATTCTCGAAGGGTTCATGTCCGGCGTGCCGAAAGAAATCGACGAAACGGCCTACATCGACGGCTACAGTTTTCCCAAGTTCTTCGTAAAGATTTTCGTCCCGTTGATTGGCTCGGGCATTGGTGTCACGGCATTTTTCTGCTTCATGTTTTCTTGGGTCGAATTGTTGCTGGCGCGAACCCTGACGTCAGTCAATGCCAAACCGATCGCGGCGGTCATGACCCGCACGGTCTCGGCGTCGGGCATCGACTGGGGCGTGCTGGCAGCGGCGGGGGTGCTGACGATTTTGCCCGGTGTGCTGGTGATCTGGTTTGTTCGCAACCACGTGGCCAAAGGCTTTGCCTTGGGCCGGGTATGAGGAACTGATGATGGAATGGATGAACTGGACCGCCCCGACAGCGGCGTTTTTTGGCGTGATCGCCCTGATTCTGGTGGGCATGACGACGTGGGAATTGCGATCTCCAAGTATTCCCCGGCGAGGTTTTCTGCCGATTGCCACCACCCGTGGCGATCGGCTGTTTATCGGTCTTCTCGGCAGCGCCTACCTGCATTTGCTGGTAATCGGCGCCACCGACTGGAGCATCTGGGTCGCGTTCGCGATATCCCTGGTGTGGCTGTTGGCTGTGATGCGTTGGGGCTAGTTGACACCGATCGGCAACGTTGCTCCGAAACTTAAACAGGAGGTCTCTATGTTCGACAAAAACAATAAGCTGCGACATAGCATTTCATTGGCAGCCATATTCGCGATGAGCGGGCTGAGCGCTTCGGCCTGGGCCGATGCCTATGAAGACGCCGCGAAAAAATGGATCGGCAGTGAGTTCAAGCCGTCCACCCTGACGGCGGAACAGCAGCTCGAAGAACTCAAATGGTTTATCAAGGCCGCCGAGCCGTTTCGCGGCATGAAGATCAACGTGGTGTCGGAAACCATCGCCACGCACGAGTACGAATCCAAGGTGCTGGCCAAGGCGTTCAGCGAAATCACCGGGATCAAGCTCACTCACGACCTTCTGCAGGAAGGCGACGTGGTGGAGAAGCTGCAGACGCAGATGCAGTCGGACAAGAACATCTATGACGGCTGGGTCAACGACTCGGATTTGATCGGTACACACCTTCGTTACGGCAAGACCGAATCGATCACCGACATGATGGCCAACGAGGGCAAGAACTTCACCTCGCCGACCCTCGACCTCAAGGACTTCATCGGTATCTCGTTCACCACCGCGCCAGACGGCAAGATCTATCAACTGCCCGACCAACAGTTTGCCAACCTGTACTGGTTCCGTGCCGACTGGTTTGAACGCGCCGACCTGAAAGCCAAGTTCAAGGAAAAATACGGCTACGAGCTGGGCGTACCGGTGAACTGGTCGGCCTATGAAGACATCGCCAAATTCTTCAGCGAAGACGTCAAGGAAATCGACGGCAAGCGTGTTTACGGTCACATGGATTACGGCAAGAAGGACCCGTCGCTGGGCTGGCGTTTCACCGATGCCTGGTTCTCGATGGCAGGGGGCGGCGATAAAGGTTTGCCCAACGGTTTGCCGGTGGACGAGTGGGGGATTCGCGTCGAGAACTGCCATCCGGTCGGTTCCAGCGTCACCCGTGGCGGCGACACCAACGGCCCGGCGGCCGTCTACGCGACCACCAAATACGTCGAATGGATGAAGAAATACGCGCCACCGGAAGCGGCGGGCATGACCTTCTCCGAATCCGGCCCAGTGCCGTCACAGGGCAACATCGCCCAGCAGATTTTCTGGTACACCGCGTTCACCGCCGACATGACCAAACCGGGTCTGCCCGTGATGAATGCCGACGGCACGCCAAAGTGGCGCATGGCACCGTCGCCGAAAGGGCCGTATTGGGAAGAGGGCATGAAGCTCGGCTATCAGGACACCGGCTCGTGGACCTTCCTCAAATCCACGCCTGAGAAACAGAAACTCGCGGCCTGGCTGTACGCGCAGTTTGTCACCTCGAAAACCGTGTCCCTGAAGAAAACCATCGTCGGCCTGACGCCGATCCGCGAGTCGGACATCAACTCGCAAGCCATGACCGACCTCGCGCCGAAACTCGGTGGCCTGGTCGAGTTCTATCGCAGCCCCGCCCGTGTGCAATGGACCCCAACCGGGACCAACGTGCCGGACTACCCGCGTCTGGCGCAACTGTGGTGGAGCCACATCGCCGAAGCGGCCAGCGGCGAGAAAACTCCGCAAGAGGCACTTGATGGTTTGGCCAAGGATCAGGACGCAATCATGACGCGTTTGGAACGTTCAAAAGCGCAAGCGACCTGTGCGCCGAAAATGAATCCTGAGCGGGACGCGCAGTACTGGTTCGATCAACCGGGGGCACCGAAGCCTAAATTGGCGAATGAGAAGCCGAAAGGAGAGACCGTGGGTTATGCAGAACTGCTGAAGTCGTGGGAGGCGGCGCGTAAGTAAGTAGCTGAACTATGAAACGCAAACGGCACCGGGAGGTGCCGTTTTTGCAGGTGGCTGTTATGGCCGGACAGGGAATAAATCGTCGCGAGGTTGGCAGGCGTCGACGTGGTCGTCAGCTGTCACGGATCCTGCTATGACACAAGGCGTTCGGCGGCGTCATGCTGCTGAGCCGTGGTCTACGCTTCGGCAGAATCTGCGATGGAGCTGCAGCAATAACTCACCAAATGCACCACCAGGCTGCGCGGCCCGAAAACTGTCAGCGTCGGGGTATGACTGCTTAAGGTGAACATCTGAACTGTCACGGGCTGCTGTTTCCTAAGGTTTTATTTCACACCGACTTACATTTCTCCGAATTTCGCTGATATCCAGATGTAAAAATCAGCGCTTGACGTTTCTCGAAAATTCCGTAAGCAATTCTTTTTTGTTTCGCTCGTAGATGTCGATCGTGTATTGCGCAAACTCATAGGGCTGCGCTGCCATGTCCACGGGATAAACTATTTTGTCCTTTTCGGAATAAAGAAAATTTTTACCCTTTACATCTTGGTGGTACAAATCTTTCTTTTCCATTTTCGTGAACATTTTTTTTAAGGCATCGGCGGAGTGTGCCGGTATAGAGCCTTTTTCAATATCGTCGAGGGGAATGCCATCCAGTTTTATCATCTTGAGATAAACCTGGTTGTCTTCTAGAAGCGCTGTTGCCGATCCATCTCCGTAATATTGATTAAACATCTCTCCTTCGTATGCGACACTGCCGGGAATACTATTTTTCCTATCGAAGCTTATGAATTTTTTGTAAACAAATTTACCGTCGGAACTCTCGTAGATCGCTCCTTCACCCCCTCCCGCGATGGGAGGGCGACCACCAATATCATCTGTAATTGAAATGAAACTGTCTGCAGGCGTCAGCTGAGGCTTTTTCATTAATCCGTCGATGGGCTGATTCTTGCTGGTACCTTCTGCAGCACTTCGGAATGTGTCCGGTGGAATGGATGGGTGACTGTCGGCATTCGTCGCAGTTGTTGGAATCTGAGTCTCTAAAAATAACGAAGACAAACTTCCAGAAGACTCTGCTATTGGATCATGGTTATTAAACTCCTCCCGTACTCGCCCATCACTATCAAAATAGGTCAGCGGATTATTTCTGACCATACTGAACACATTCAAACCATCCACTGATCCTATCGGATCCGGATTCAGCCAACGCTGCCACCACGCCACGTAATACCTGAACCCGTAATAATAAAGCCCCGTCGCATCGCGCTCTTTCCCCGAATAGCGCAGCGTTTTATAACTCGCTTCAACTTCCCCGCGCCCGGCAAACCAGGACGTGGTACCGAACGGGTGATAGCGCTCGTGGCTGATCATCTGACCTGCGCCGTCGAGTTCCAGCGTGCATGACCCCAGATGATCGCTCAGGCTGTATCGCTGCTGATCGTGGACAATGTCTTTGGGTGGCTCGGACTCCCAGTGCAATACCTGCACACTGCTACGCCCGGCCTGGACGCTGATCACCTGCAACACTTCACCCGTACCGCTATGGGTGCGGATTTGCAGATTCGGCAAGTAACGAACTTCAGCAGTCAGCGTTCGGGCATGGCTCTGGGTCGAGCGCACTTTGCGCAGGCGCATGCCGTCAGCGCCGTAGACGTAACGCTCGCTATCGTCTGCGCCGGGATCACGCTCAACCGGTCGCACTTCGCGAAACTGGTTGCGCAGGTTCCAGTACAGCGACTGCCCCGGTTGCAGGCTGAGCAAATTGCCGTTGTCATCAAAGCCCTTGCGAAACTCGTTCTCATCCGGTTCCACGCCATTAACCACTGGTAAACAGCGGTTGCTTTGCGCGGCGGCGAGCAGACGATGGCCATGGTTTTGCGGACCTTCGTGGGTCAACTCCAGCAGGTTGCCTGCGCGGTCATAGCGGTAGGTCTGGGTGTAATGGGCGCAGGCTGCGGGATCGTTGAAAGACGAAAACCGCGGACCCTGATTGGGGCCGCCGGTTTCCCATCCCGTCGCCTCGATCAACTGATAGAGACTGTCGTAAACATAGCGGCTGATCGGTTCGATTCGACGGTTTGCGAAGTAGCGGGTGGGCAGGGCTGCGTCTTCGATGCTCAGAACATTGCCCACCGGGTCGTAGGTATAACGTAAGTCTTGCAGGACGTCGTTGCCGCGTTGGCTTTGCAGCCGCGTCAGGCGGCTATCTTCGGCGGCGTGGTGCAGCGTAGTGACGACGCCGTTGCCGCTGGTCTCCCGTTCAGTCAGGCCTTGAGCGTTATACTGGATGGCGCGGACCAGAGTTTTTGGCGCGCTGTCCTTGTCCAATTGCAGGCGAACCTCGTGCAATTGGCCGTCGCGAGTGTGGCTGAAAAACTGATGGTTACCCCTGGCGTCGGTCTTTACGACGGCTTCACCCAGCGCATTGAAAACCGAGCGGCTGATGGCGCCGGCGCCGGTTTCGAGCAGTGCGTCACGCTCGGTCACCAGCGCGGGCCAGTCGGGGGAACTCAGTGCGCGCAGAAAGTGCCGGGTCTGCTCTGAAACCCCGCCCGACATTCCAAACAGAGTAAACAGCTGCGTGCCCGCCGGATCATCGTGGCGAATCAGTTGTCCGCATTGGTTATTCAGGGCAAATACCGGATCACTTGCGCCGTAACCATAACGCTCCGCGCACAGCTGTTCGCTGTCCGCCGCTTGGTCGAACACGGCCAGTAGTCGCGCTTGATCGTCGTACTCGATTCGACGGTGACTGCCCCGGCCATCCCAGCCATGAACAAGCTGATTCGCTTCCCCCAGCAGGCTGGCTCGCCACCCGGCATCGACGCTGAGCGTACTCAGCACCTGGCCGGACAGCGAGTAAAATATGGCCAGGCTGGCGCGCGCCGAGGCATCAGTCATCAATCGTGGATCGCGCTTTGCCACAAGCCATCCGCACGCGTCATGGTGCTGCTGTGTGATCAGCGCTTCGGCTTCGACACTATGGCGCCAGTACGCAATCTGCCGCACCGGCAAGCCGCGACCGTCGATAACTGTCAGACACGGCGTATTCGAATCCCTGTTCAAGAACTTGTCCCCCCAGTTCCTTCGCCATTGTTCGGTGGTGGTCCAAACAGGTCGTTCTCATCAACGGCCTCGGTGTACCCAGGTGCGGTAATGCAGCACTCAGCGTAACGACTTCAATTGCGGCGGATTGCCTTGCAGCATTTCTGCCAGCACCGTCTCGGTGGGCGGTCGGCCCGCCGCGTCTTAGAACTGTTGATCGTAAAAGGCGTGCCCCGCAAGGAGTGATCATTGATGTAACGCGGCGGGGGATGCAGATGCGTGGCCGGCGCTGCCAGAGGAGGCGGCATTGGTGTATGGCAGGCAGAGTCAAACTAGCGACAATGGATAGCGATGTCAGCTGTCAAAGATGACAGTTGAGGGCGGATGAATAGAACCTATAGTTCCTGATAGTTTGGTTTATTAGAGGTTTTCATGCCGCGCGAGGGTGGATCATTCAGCTCATATCTCAATCGTCTCTCAATACCGCAGCGGATGCATTTCAACGTAAGAGCTGTCGAGTGAAACGAGGCAGTGGTCTTTCAATGTTGAAGCAAAAAAAACGGCACCCGAAGGTGCCGTTTTTGTACCACGCAATACAGCTAAATCATCAACCCGCCAACCCCGCCTGCTGAACTAGCGTCAGCATCGGCTGTGGATACACACCCAGGAAGAACGCAACCAGAGCAATCGCCAGCAACATCACGCCGCCTGCCTTCTGCTCCCAATGCAACTGCGCATCGTGGCGGCGCAGGTTCGGCTCGATCAGGTACAGGGTAACCATCACGCGCAGGTAGTAGAAGACGCCGATGGCGCTGCCCAATACCAGCGAACCGACCAGCCACCATTGCTGCGACTCGACGCCGGTGGCGATGATGTAGAACTTGCCGATGAAGCCGGCGGTCAGCGGGATGCCGGCCAGGGACAGCATCATCACGGTCAGCACGGCGGTCAGGTACGGACGGCGCCAGAACAGGCCGCGGTATTCGTACAGGGCATCGGCGTCGCGGCCGTTGTACGGCGAGGACATCAGCGTGATCACGCCGAATGCGCCGAGGCTGGTGATCACGTAGGTGACCAGGTACACGCCGATCGCTTCCACGGCCAGACCCTTGCTCGCCACCAGGGCGATCAGCAGGTAACCGAAGTGAGCGATGGACGAGTAACCCAGCAGACGCTTGAGGTTGCTTTGCGTCAGGGCCAGCAGGTTACCGAACAGGATCGACGCGATGGCGATGACGGTCAGCACGTCGCTCAGTACACCGCTGCTGGCAGCAGGGGAGATCTGGAACAGACGCACCATCACCGCAAACACCGCGACTTTCGAGGCGGTCGCCAGGAACGCTGCCACCGGTGCCGGAGCACCTTCGTAGACGTCCGGGGTCCAGAGGTGGAACGGTACCAGCGACAACTTGAACGCCAGACCGATCAACATCATGCCCAGGCCCATCTGCGCCAGGGAGCTTGGCAGGCCGGTGGTCGCCAGCGCTTGACCGATGCCGGTGAAGCTCAGGCTGCCGGAATCGGCGTAGAGCAGGGCCATACCGAACAACAGGAACGCCGAACCGGCGGCCGACAGCACCATGTACTTGATGCCGGCTTCCAGCGAACGCTTGTTGAAGAACGCATAGGCCACCAGACCGTAAACCGGTACCGAGAGTAGCTCCAGACCAATAAACAACCCCGCCAGGTGCTGCGCGCTGACCAGCACCAGCCCGCCGAGGGCGGACATCAGGATCAGCAGGTAAAGTTCTTCACGGTTGCCTGGGTAACCCGAACCGCCATCGCCAAGGTAGGCGTGGGCGAGGGTCACACAGGCGAGGGTGGCGACCAGTATCAGCGCCATGTACAGACAGGCAAAGGTGTCGATCTGCAGCAATGGGGTCACGGCCAATGGCGCGACTTTCAAGGCAGGCAGGATCGACAGCAGCGCCAGGTTCAGACCTGCCACGGAAATCAGGAAGGTTTGCGAGTGGTTGCGGCGCCAGGCGATCGCCAGCATCACCACGATGATCGTGATGGTGGTGATGAGCAGCGGCGCCAGCGCGATAAAGTGTTGAGTCGTGAATTCCATAGCGCTCTTACCGGGCCGAAGCGAGTTGAGAGAAGGCGGTGCCGAGCCATTGCTGCACGCCATGCATCGTCGCAGCAGAGGTATCGAGGAACGGTTGCGGGTACACGCCGAGATAAATCAGCAGCACCGCCAGCCCGACCACCATGATCATTTCGCGTCCGTCCATACCGTGCATGACCGCGTCCGATTTGGCCGGACCGAAGTACGCGCGGTGGATCATGATCAGCGAGTAGACCGAACCGAAAACCAGACCCGTCGTAGCGATGATGGTGATCCATGGCGCGGCGGCAAAGCTGCCCATCAGGATCAGGAATTCACCCACGAAGTTACCAGTGCCCGGCAAGCCCAGCGAGGCGGCTGCGAAGAACAGGCTGAGTGCCGGCAGGTAAGCGATCTTCGACCACAAACCACCCATTTCCCGCATGTCGCGGGTATGAGTGCGCTCGTACAACTGACCACTGAGGATAAACAGTGCCGCGGCGGAAACACCGTGCGCGAGCATCTGCATCACCGCGCCCTGCAAGGCCAGCTGGCTGCCGGAGTAGATGCCGATCAGCACGAAACCCATGTGGGAAACGGACGAGAAGGCGATCAGTCGCTTGATGTCGGTTTGTGCGAACGCCAGGAACGCGCCGTAGAAAATCCCGATCAGACCCAGGGTCATGGCAATCGGCGCAAACTCGGCCGAGGCATTCGGGAACAGCGGCAGGGCGAAACGCAGCAGGCCGTAGGCCGCCGTCTTCAACAGAATACCGGCCAGGTCGACCGAACCCGCCGTTGGCGCCTGGGCGTGAGCGTCAGGCAACCACGAGTGGAACGGCACGACCGGCAGCTTCACCGCGAAAGCGATGAAGAAACCGAGCATGAGGATGTACTCGGTGGTCAGCGACATCTTGGTTTTCAACAGATCGGCGTAGTTGAAGGTGATCACGCCGGTGTCGTTGAAGTTGACCAGCACCAGACCGAGGATCGCCACCAGCATGATCAGGCCGGAAGCCTGAGTGAAGATGAAGAACTTGGTCGCTGCGTAGATCCGGGTTTTCTTGCCGTCCGAAGAACTGTGACCCCAGAGCGCGATGAGAAAATACATCGGCACCAGCATCATTTCCCAGAAGAAGAAGAACATGAACAGGTCGAGGGCGAGGAACACGCCGACAACGCCGCCCAGAATCCACATCAGGTTCAGGTGAAAGAAGCCAACGTGACGTTGAATTTCTTTCCACGAGCACAGTACCGAGAGGATACCCAGCAGGCCGGTCAGCATGATCATCAACAGCGACAGGCCGTCGAGGGCCAAATGCACGCTGATGCCGAACCGCGCGATCCAGATGTGCTTGAACTCAAGCGCCCAGGTCGGATCGGCGCCAGGCGCCGGGGCAAATGAATAATTGCCGGTTGCCCACAGCCAAAGGCCGATGGCGAGCAACAGGGACATGGTGATCAGCGCAATCCAGCGCGGGAGGGTAGCGCCGAAGCGCTCACCCATCCAGCACAGCAGGCCGCCGATGAAGGGGATCAGGATTAGCCAAGGCAGAATCATGACGGGCTCAATTCCTTTCGCAAGTTCGCAAGGTTCATATTCAGACCGCTACCAGCACGATGGCGCCGATGACCAGCACGGAGCCGGCTGCCATCGATGCCGCGTACCAACGCAGTTGACCGGTTTCGGTACGGCTAAGGGCGTTGTGACCGCCTTTGGCCATACGCGGGATCAGACCGATGGTCTGGTCGAGCGGGTCTTTGCGCAGTACGTGGCTGATCGCAAGGTATGGCTTGACGAACAGTTTGTCGTAGATCCAGTCGAAGCCCCAGGCAGCGAACCACCAGGCCGAAAGGAAGCGGCCGATGCCGCTGTTGGCGATTGCAGTGACGAAACGACGCTTGCCGAGGAACAGCAGCGCGGCCAGCAGGATACCGGCCAGGGCAATGGCGCCCGAAGCGATTTCCAGACTGTGCTTGGCATCGCCGCCGGCGTGCCCGACGCTTTGCGGCAGCACACCGTGCAGCGGCGGAACGATCATCGCGCCGATGGCGGTGGACAGCACGATCAGCACCGACAATGGCAGCCAGTGAGCGATGCCGTGACCTGCGTGGGCTTCAGTCTTCGCTTCACCGTGGAACGCGATGAAGATCAGGCGGAAGGTGTACAGCGAGGTCATGAACGCACCGACCAGACCTGCGTAAAGCAGACCGTGGTTGCCGCTGGCGAACGCTTCCCAGAGGATTTCGTCCTTGGAGTAGAAGCCTGCGGTCACCAATGGCAGGGCCGCGAGGGCCGCACCGCCGACGATGAAGCTGGCGTAGGCCAACGGCAGTTTCTTCCACAGGCCGCCCATCTTGAAGATGTTCTGCTCGTGGTGGCAGGCAACGATCACCGCACCGGACGCAAGGAACAGCAGCGCCTTGAAGAAGGCGTGGGTCATCAGGTGGAAGATCGCACCATCCCACGCACCGACGCCCAGCGCCAGGAACATGTAACCGATCTGGCTCATGGTCGAGTAGGCGAGGATGCGTTTGATGTCGGTCTGCACCAGTGCGGCGAAACCGGCCAGGACCAGGGTCACACCGCCAACGATGCCGACCAGTTGCAAAATGTCCGGAGCCAGCGCAAACAGACCGTGGGTACGGGCGATCAGGTAGACACCGGCGGTCACCATGGTCGCGGCGTGAATCAGTGCCGAAACCGGGGTAGGGCCAGCCATCGCGTCTGCCAGCCACGTTTGCAGCGGCAGTTGCGCCGATTTACCGACAGCGCCGCCCAGCAGCATCAGGGTGGCCATAACCATCCAGAAGTCGCCGGCCTGGAATTTCTGCGGTGCCAGCACCAGCAGTTCCTGAATGTTCAGCGTGCCCAGTTGCTGGAACAGAATGAACAGGCCGATGGCCATGAACACGTCGCCAATCCGGGTCACGATGAAGGCTTTGAGTGCGGCGTTACCGTTGTTGCGGTTGCTGTAGTAGAAACCGATCAACAGGTACGAGCACAGGCCCACGCCCTCCCAGCCGAAGTACAGGAACAACAGGTTATCGCCCAGGATCAGGAACAGCATGCTGGCGATAAACAGGTTGGTGTAGGCGAAGAAGCGCGAGTAACCCGCTTCACCGCGCATGTACCAGGACGCGAACAGGTGAATCAGGAAGCCGACACCAACCACCACGCCCAGCATGGTCACGGACAGGCCATCCAGGTACAGCGCGAAGTTCGGCGTGAAGCCTTCCACCGCCATCCACTGCCACAACACCTGGGTGTAGTGACCGCCTTCCGGCGGGGCAACGTTGAACTGCCAGATCACGTAAGCGGTGACGATGGCAGACAGGCCGATGGAGCCGACGCCGATCAGCGCGGCAAGGTTTTCCGAGAAGCGTCCCCGAGAGAACGACAGCAGCAGAAAACCAATCAGAGGGAATACGAAAGTCAGATAGAGAAGATTCATCCGCGCATCTCGCTGGCAGCGTCGATATCGAGAGTGTGGAAGCGGCGATACAGCTGCAACAGAATCGCCAGGCCAATACTGGCCTCGGCGGCCGCGAGGCTGATCACCAGGATGAACATGATCTGTCCATCCGGCTGACCCCAACGGCTACCGGCAACAATGAAGGCCAGTGCGGAGGCATTCATCATGATCTCCAGGCTCATCAGCACGAAAAGAATGTTGCGGCGGACCATCAGGCCGACCAGACCGAGGCAGAACAGGATGCCGGCGACCGCCAGACCATGCTCCAAAGGGATAGCAGGCATCGTCATTGCTCCTTGGCTTCGTTACGGCCGAGATGGAACGCCGTCACGGCTGCAGCGAGCAGCAGCATCGAGGCGAGTTCGACCACCAGCAGATACGGACCGAACAGGCTGATGCCCACGGCCTTGGCGTCTACGGTGGTGTGGCCGATGGCCTGACCGCTTTGATCGCTGAACAGCACGTACAGCAGTTCAACCAGCAGCAAGGTGCCGAGGATCACCGGGCCGAGCCAGATGCCTGGCTTGAGCCACACGCGTTCCTGCTGAACCGAGGCCGGGCCGAGGTTCAGCATCATCACCACGAACACGAACAGCACCATGATGGCGCCAGCGTAGGCGATCACTTCCAGCACACCGGCAAAGGGTGCGCCAAGGGCGAAAAACGTCATCGCCACGGCAATCAGCGAAATGATCAGGTAGAGCAGGGCGTGCACAGGGTTGGTGTGAGTGATCACGCGAAGCGTGGAAACCACAGCGATACCCGATGCGAAATAGAAAGCGAATTCCATCTTTCTTCCTTAAGGCAGCAAGCTCTTCACGTTGATCGGTTCGGCTTCATTTTGCGCGGCGCCTTTCGGCTTCCCGGCAATCGCCATACCTGCAACACGATAGAAGTTGTAATCAGGGTTTTTGCCGGGGCCGGAGATCAGCAGATCTTCTTTCTCGTAAACCAGGTCCTGACGTTTGAACTCGGCCATTTCGAAATCCGGTGTCAGCTGGATTGCGGTGGTCGGGCAGGCTTCCTCGCAGAGGCCGCAGAAAATGCAGCGCGAGAAGTTGATGCGGAAGAAGTCCGGGTACCAGCGACCGTCTTCGGTTTCGGCTTTCTGCAGCGAGATGCAGCCCACCGGGCACGCCACGGCGCAGAGGTTGCAGGCTACACAACGCTCTTCGCCATCAGGGTCGCGGGTCAGGACGATACGGCCACGGTAACGCGGCGGCAGGTAAACCTGCTCTTCCGGGTACTGCAGCGTGTCGCGCTTGCGGAAGGCATGGCCGAAAATCATCACCAGGCTGCGAAGCTGGGTGAAGAAGCCATGCACGATGTCAATTATGTACTTCATGATTCTCTATCCTCACTGAGCCGCGACGGCGGGCGTGTTGAGCAACACGATCGCAGCGGTCACCAGCATGTTGACGAGGGTCAGCGGCAGGCAGAACTTCCAGCTGAAATCCATCACTTGGTCATACCGTGGGCGCGGAATGGAGGCGCGCAACAGGATGAAGATCATGATGAAGAACGCGGTTTTCAGCGCGAACCAGATGAACGGGATCTGCGGCAGAATACCGAACGGGCCATGCCAGCCACCGAAGAACAAGGTCACCAGCAGCGCCGAAATCAGCACGATGCCGATGTACTCGCCAACGAAGAACATGCCCCATTTCATGCCGGCGTATTCAATGTGGTAACCGTCGGCCAGTTCCTGCTCCGCTTCCGGCTGGTCGAACGGGTGACGGTGAGTCACGGCGACGCCGGCGATGAAGAAGGTCAGGAAACCGAAGATCTGCGGGATGATGAACCATAGGTTCTGCGCTTGATATTCAACGATGTCGCGCATGTTGAACGAGCCGACCTGGATCACGATGCCCATCAGCGACAGGCCCATGAACACTTCGTACGACACGGTCTGTGCCGAGGCCCGCAAGCTGCCCAGCAGGGCGAACTTGTTGTTGCTCGACCAGCCAGCGAACAGCACCGCGTAGACCGACAGACCGGCCATGGCGAAGAAGAACAGGATGCCGATGTTGATGTCCGCCACGCCCCAGGTCGGGGTGATCGGGATGATCGCGAAGGCAATCAGCAGGGCGCTCATCGCCACCACCGGTGCCAGGGTGAAGATCATCTTGTCGGCGAACGGCGGCGTCCAGTCTTCCTTGAAGAACATCTTGATCATGTCGGCCGCGATCTGGAACGCACCGAACGGGCCGACGCGGTTCGGACCGTAACGGTCCTGCCAGAGGGCGAGCAGACGGCGCTCGACCCAGCTCAGCAGCGCACCGCACACCACCACGGCGAGCAGAATCACGATGGCCTTGAGGACCGCGATGATCACGTCAATCACTTCAGGCGTGAACCAGGTCATTGAGCTGCCTCCTGCAGACCGTCAACGGATTTGCCAAAGATCGCAGGCGGAATGCCGGCGATGCCCGCCGGCAATGCCACCAGGCCCGCGCCCAGCTCTTCATTGATGCGCAGCGGCAGACGCAAGGTCTGGCCGGCAACATTCAGGCTCAGCAGCGCACCGTCATTGACGCCCAGGCGATCAGCTTCGGATTTGGCCAGCGACACATAAGCGGCAGGGATGCGTTCCTGAACCGGTGCGGCTTTCGAAGAATTTTCTTCGCTGCCGAACAGGTGGAAGAACGGCACGACCTGCCAGGTGCCCGGTGCCGGGTTGAACGCACGCGGTACGGCGGCAAACCAGTTCAGCGAATCACCGTTGCTTTCGATCAGGCGGGTGCCCGGGTCGCCAGCGCGGATGTGACCACCGACTTCGTCCTGGAACTTGTTCCACGCTTGCGGCGAGTTCCAGCCCGGAGACCAGGCAAACGGCACTTGCTGACGCGGCTCAGCCGAACCCGAGTAACCTTCCATCGAGAAGTTGAACGCGGTGTCGTTGTCCTGCGGCGTACGCGGTTCATGCACGCTGATGTCGGCGCGCATGGCAGTACGCCCGGAATAACGCAGCGGTTCACGGGCCAGTTTCATGCCCTTGATGCGGAATGCGGCCGACGGTGCAGCGTCGACAATGCGCGCCAGTTGCGGCGTGCTCGAAGCGACGGCAGCGGTGACGTGATCCAGCTGGGTCCAGTCGATCGGCTGGTTCAGCAGGGTCGCACGCAGGGCATGCAGCCAGCGCCAGCCTTCGTGAACCAGGATGCTCGCGTCCATGTATTTCGGATCGAACACCTGGAAGAAGCGCTGGGCGCGGCCTTCCTGGCTGACCAGCGTACCGTCGCCTTCCGCGAAGCTCGCGGCGGGCAGAACCAGGTGCGCGCGATCGCTGGTGGCGGTTTTCTGATGGTCGGCGACGATCAGCACTTTCGCGGCGTTCAGGGCAGCATCGACCTTGGCCTTGTCCGTGCGGGTGTACAGGTCGTTTTCCAGCACGACGATGGCATCAGCCTTGCCGTCGATCACGGCTTGCAACGCGTCGTCAACCGAATCACCACCGAGCATGGCCAGGCCGAGGCTGTTGGCCTCTGGCACGATCAGGCTGATGGAACCGTTCTTCTCGCGCAGCTTCAGGGCCTTGGCAATGTTGGCGGCCGCTTCGATCAGCGCCTTGGAACCCAGCGAGGTGCCGGCAATGATCAGCGGACGTTTGGCCGCGAGCAGGGCGTCGGCAATGCGCTGAGCCAGGTCGAGGGCTTCCGTGTCGAGGCCTTCAACCGCTGGCGCACTGGCGTCGAGGGCGTGTGCCACGGCGAAACCGATGCGGGCCAGATCGTCAGGTGCAGCGTGTACGCATTCTTCGGCAATATCGTCGAGCTTGGTTTCAGCCAGGCTGGCGATGAACAGCGGGTTCAGCGCGTGCTGACCGATGTTCTTCACCGCAGCATCCAGCCACGGCTGAACGCGCATCGCGTCGGCCATGTCTTCGGCTTTGCCCTTGACCGATTGACGCAGGGACAACGCCATGCGCGCAGCAGTCTGGGTCAGGTCTTCGCCGAGGACGAAAATGGCGTCGTGGTCTTCAATGTCGCGCATGTTCGGAATCGGCAGCGGGCTGTCTTTCAGCACCTGCATGACCAGACGAATACGCGCCAACTCCCCGGCTTCGATACCGGAGTAGAAGTGCTCGGCGCCGACCAGCTCGCGCAACGCGTAGTTGCTCTCGAGGCTGGCGCGCGGCGAACCAATGCCGACGATATTGCGACCGCGCAGCAGGTCGGCGGCTTTATCCAGCGCTTGGTCGAGGCTCAGTTTGGCACCGTCGACCAGCAATGGCTGACGTGGCCGGTCTTCGCGGTTGACATAGCCATAGCCGAAACGGCCACGGTCGCACAGGAAGTACTGGTTGACCGAACCGTTGAAGCGGTTTTCGATCCGGCGCAGTTCACCGTAGCGCTCGCCCGGGGAGATGTTGCAACCGCTGGAGCAGCCATGGCAGATGCTCGGCGAGAACTGCATGTCCCACTTGCGGTTGTAGCGCTCGGAGTGAGTCTTGTCGGTGAACACACCGGTCGGGCAGACCTCGGTGAGGTTGCCGGAGAACTCGCTTTCGAGGGTGCCGTCTTCAACGCGACCGAAGTACACGTTGTCGTGGGCGCCGAACACACCGAGGTCGGTGCCGCCAGCGTAGTCCTTATAGAAGCGCACGCAGCGGTAGCAAGCGATGCAGCGGTTCATCTCGTGGGAAATGAACGGGCCCAGTTGCTGATTCTGGTGAGTGCGCTTGGTAAAGCGATAACGGCGCTCGTTGTGGCCGGTCATCACCGTCATGTCTTGCAGGTGGCAATGACCGCCTTCCTCACAGACCGGGCAGTCGTGCGGGTGGTTGGTCATCAGCCATTCGACGACGCTGGCGCGAAATACCTTCGCCTCTTCGTCGTCGATGGAGATCCAGCTGCCGTCGGTGGCAGGAGTCATGCAGGACATGACGATCCGACCACGCTTGTCGTTCTCGTCGGTGTACTGCTTGACCGCGCACTGGCGGCAAGCGCCAACGCTGCCTAGGGCTGGGTGCCAGCAGAAATACGGGATATCGAGGCCTAGCGACAGACATGCCTGTAACAGGTTGTCTGCCCCGTCGACTTCGAGCTCTTTGCCGTCTACGTGGATAGTGGCCATGGTTCAAAGTTCTTCGTTGGCCCGGTGTCAGCGGGCGTGGCTAATGGAATCTTGTTGTTCGCACGAATCAAAACAGCCCGTCAAAGGCGTCATCGAACGAGAAGGCGAAGGGCACGGACCCTTCGCCTTGTTAAGCATTTACACGCCGACCATGGTCGGCGTTACCACTTGATTGAGGTCGCCTGCGCGGGTTGGCGCGATGCCGGCCTCGAACTCGTGGCGGAAGTATTTGATTGCGCTGCCCAACGGCTCCACGGCGCCCGGTGCGTGAGCACAGAACGTCTTGCCCGGGCCGAGGAAACCGACCAGACCCAGCAGGGTCTCGATGTCGCCGGCCTGGCCTTCGCCGTTTTCGATTGCGCGCAGCAGCTTGACGCTCCACGGCAAACCGTCACGGCACGGGGTGCAGAAACCGCACGACTCACGGGAGAAGAACTCTTCCATGTTGCGCAGCAGGGAAACCATGTTGACGCTGTCGTCCACCGCCATGGCCAGGCCGGTACCCATCCGGGTGCCGACCTTGGCGATGCCGCCGGCGTACATTTGCGCGTCGAGGTGTTCCGGCAAGAGAAAACCGGTACCGGCGCCCCCTGGTTGCCAGGCCTTGAGCGTGAAGCCATCGCGCATGCCACCGGCGTAGTCTTCGAACAACTCGCGACCGGTGACGCCGAATGGCAATTCCCACAGGCCGGGGTTCTTGACCTTGCCGGAGAAGCCCATGAGCTTGGTGCCCATGTCTTCACTGCCTTCACGGGCCAACGATTTGTACCAGTCAACGCCGTCGGCAATGATCGCCGGCACGTTGCACAGGGTTTCCACGTTGTTTACGCAAGTCGGCTTGCCCCACACGCCCACGGCGGCAGGGAAGGGCGGCTTGGAGCGCGGGTTGGCGCGGCGACCTTCGAGGGAGTTGATCAGTGCAGTTTCTTCACCGCAGATGTAACGCCCGGCGCCGGTGTGGACGAACAGCTCGAAATCGAAACCGCTGCCCAGGATATTTTTACCCAGCAGGCCTGCAGCCTTGGCTTCTTCCACGGCACGGTTGAGGTGCTTGGCGGCAGTGGTGTATTCGCCACGCAGGAAGATGTAGCCACGGTAGGTTTTCAGTGCGCGGGCACTGATCAGCATGCCTTCGATCAGCAGATGGGGCAGTTGCTCCATCAGCATGCGGTCTTTCCAGGTGTTCGGTTCCATCTCGTCCGCGTTGCACAGCAGGTAGCGGATGTTGATGGATTCGTCTTTGGGCATCAGGCCCCACTTCACGCCCGTGGGGAAGCCTGCACCGCCGCGACCCTTGAGGCCGGCGTCTTTCACGGTCTGGACGATGTCGTCCTGGGCCATGTCGGCGAAAGCCTTGCGCGCAGCGGCGTAACCGTTCTTGGCCTGGTACTCGTCGAGCCACACAGCCTCGCCGTCGTCACGCAGGCGCCAGGTCAGCGGATGAGTCTCGGCCGAACGCTTGATGCGGTTGGCAGGACCAAAGGAAGTCAGGGTCATACGTAGCCCTCGAGCAGTGTGGCAACGCCGGCAGGCTGCACATCACCGAAAGTGTCGTCGTCGATCATCAACGCCGGCGCCTTGTCGCAGTTGCCGAGGCAGCAGACCGGCAGCAGCGTGAAACGACCGTCGGCGGTAGTCTGGCCGAGGCCGATGCCGAGCTTGCTCTGGATTTCGCTGACCACCGACTCGTGGCCGCCGATGTAGCAGACCATGCTGTCGCAGACGCGAATGATGTGTCGGCCAACCGGCTGACGGAAGATCTGGCTGTAGAAAGTCGCCACGCCTTCAACGTCGCTCGCCGGGATGCCGAGGATCTCGCCGATCGCGTAGAGCGCGCCGTCAGGCACCCAGCCACGTTCCTTCTGGACGATCTTCAAGGCTTCGATCGACGCCGCGCGCGGGTCTTCGTAGTGATGCAACTCGTGCTCGATGGCCGAGCGCTCGCTTTCACTGAGGGTGAAACGGTCTGTCTGGATAAGCGTGCTGTTCATGCTTAGCGGTCCACGTCGGCCATAACGAAATCGATACTACCCAGGTACGCAATCAAGTCCGCGACCATGCTGCCTTTGATCACCGAAGGGATCTGCTGCAGGTGCGGGAAGCTTGGAGTACGAATCCGGGTGCGGTAGCTCATGGTGCCGCCATCGCTCGTCAGGTAATAACTGTTGATGCCCTTGGTCGCTTCGATCATCTGGAAGGATTCGTTGGCCGGCATCACCGGGCCCCACGAAACTTGCAGGAAGTGCGTGATCAGGGTCTCGATGTGCTGCAGCGTGCGCTCTTTCGGTGGCGGCGTGGTCAGCGGGTGATCCGCCTTGTACGGGCCTTCCGGCATGTTGCGCATGCACTGCTCGATGATCTTGATGCTCTGGCGCATCTCTTCCACGCGCACGATGCAACGATCGTAGGCATCGCCATTGGCGGCCAGCGGCACTTCGAATTCGAAATTCTCGTAGCCGGAATACGGGCGCGCTTTACGCAGGTCGAAGTCGCAACCGGTCGAACGCAAGCCAGCACCGGTGACGCCCCATTCCAGGGCTTCCTTGGTGTTGTAGGCGGCGACGCCGATGGTGCGGCCTTTGAGAATGCTGTTGTCGAGTGCGGCTTTCTGGTATTCGTCCAGACGCTTTGGCATCCACTCGACGAAGTCTTTCACCAGTTTTTCCCAGCCGCGTGGCAGGTCATGCGCGACGCCGCCGATGCGGTACCAGGCCGGGTGCAGACGGAAACCGGTAATCGCTTCGATCACCGTGTACGCCTTTTGACGATCGGTGAAAGTGAAGAACACCGGAGTCATGGCGCCGACGTCCTGGATGTAAGTACCCAGGAACAGCAGGTGGCTGGTGATCCGGAAGAACTCGGCCATCATGATGCGGATGACGTCGACCTTCTCGGGCACCTTGATGCCGGCCAGCTTCTCGACCGAGAGCACGTACGGCAGGTTGTTCATCACGCCGCCGAGGTAGTCGATACGGTCGGTGTACGGAATGAAGCTGTGCCACGACTGACGCTCGGCCATCTTCTCGGCGCCACGGTGGTGGTAACCAACGTCCGGCACGCAGTCGACGATCTCTTCACCGTCCAGCTGCAGAATGATGCGGAAGGCACCGTGCGCGGAAGGGTGGTTAGGGCCGAGGTTGAGGAACATGTAGTCCTCGTTCGCCCCGGAACGCTTCATGCCCCAGTCTTCAGGCTTGAAGCGCGCGGCTTCTTCCTCAAGCTGCTGCTTGGCCAGCGTCAGGCTGTACGGATCGAATTCGGTGGCGCGGGCCGGGAAGTCCTTGCGCAGCGGGTGACCTTCCCAGGTTGGCGGCATCATGATGCGGGTCAGGTGGGGGTGGCCGGCAAAGTTGATGCCGTACAGGTCCCACACTTCACGCTCGTACCAGTTGGCGTTCGGCCACAGACCGGTAACGGTTGGCACGTTCAGATCGCTCTCGGACAAGGCGACCTTGATCATTACGTCACTGTTACGTTCGATCGACATCAGGTGATAGAACACAGTGAAGTCGGCGCCGCTTGGCAGCCCTTGACGCTTGGTGCGCAGACGCTCGTCCACACCGTGCAGGTCATAGAGCATGACGTACGGCTTGGGCAGGTTGCGCAGGAAGGTCAGGACTTCGACGAGTTTGGCGCGGGCAACCCAAAGCACCGGCATGCCGGTGCGGGTAGGCTGGGCGCTGAACGCTTCGGGGCCAAATCGGTTGTTCAGTTCGACGACCACATCCTGGTCGTCTGCCTTGTAAGGCGGGATGTACAGAGCACTGCCTGTAGTCATGGTTATTTATCGCTTTCGGTCAACGTAAAGAATGAAGCCAGGTTCTCGTTCTATATAAGAAGCAGAGCTGGATCAGACTTCGTCGGGGCTGCGCAGGTTGGTGACTGCGATTCGCTGTTCGCGGCGCTGTTCCTTTTGCGAAGGCATCTCGGCGCGATAAACGCCTTGATCACCCACGACCCAGGAAAGCGGACGACGCTCCTGTCCAATCGACTCTTGCAAGAGCATCAAGCCTTGCAGAAAAGCTTCGGGACGGGGCGGGCAGCCAGGCACGTAGACGTCCACGGGCAGGAACTTGTCCACCCCTTGAACGACAGAGTAGATGTCGTACATGCCACCGGAGTTGGCGCACGAACCCATGGAGATAACCCATTTGGGTTCGAGCATTTGCTCGTAGAGACGCTGAATGATCGGCGCCATCTTGATGAAGCAGGTACCGGCGATAACCATGAAATCCGCCTGACGCGGCGATGCCCGGATAACTTCGGCGCCAAAGCGCGCGATGTCGTGGGGCGCCGTGAAGGCGGTGGTCATTTCCACGTAGCAGCACGAAAGGCCGAAGTTGTACGGCCACAGGGAGTTCTTGCGCCCCCAGTTGATCGTGCCGTTAAGCACGTCTTCGAGCTTGCCCATGAAAATGTTTTTGTGAACTTGATCTTCTAACGGATCGGAAACGGTTTCCCGCTCGCCAATCGGATACTGCTCGTTAGGAGCATCGGGGTCGATCCTGGTGAGATTGTATTGCATTGCCAAAGCCTCATTGTTTCAGCTTCGCCTGCCGCTTGCGACGAGCTTCCGGAGCCCAGTCAAGGGCACCCACTCGGAACAGGTAGACAAGACCTGCCAACAGAATTGCTATGAAAACGAGAGCTTCGACGAATCCGGTCCAGCCGCTTTCGCGGACGGACACAGACCAGGCAAAGAGAAAAAGGGCTTCGATATCGAAGATCACGAAGAGCATCGCGACCAGATAGAATTTGGCTGAGAGCCGCAAGCGGGCGCCACCTGTAGGGAGCATGCCGGACTCGAACGGTTCATTTTTGCTGCGGCCCCAGGCTTTTGACCCAAGGAGGCTGGAGACGCCCAGCATGAAGGCGCAGAGGCCGACAACGCCCAGAAGGAAAATGGCAAAGCCCCAGTTGTGGGCCATGAGTCCTGTCGCTTCGGGCATGCTGATAATCCTTAACAGAGAGCAAAGGTCTCTGAGCTTGAATAAAACAACGCAGTGACGATATGTCGCAGCAATCAATCCCGCTGATTTTATGGCACAACACGGTGCAAGTAAAATTCCTGTAGCGAAATTATTTAGCGGAATAAGCGCATACCGCCCTGTCAAAACCGTGCAGACCATGCGATGCGGGCATTAGCCGGGTTTTCATCAATTAAGTTTTGTTGTAGATGTAACGGATATAGTTCTCGCTAAATGATAATCACTACTGTTTGGGCGAGTTTTGTAACTTTTTATCGGGTGCGTAAGTGGGAAGTTGTCTTATATAGCGGTTATTGCAAGTAGCACGAGAGGTCGATTGGCCGCGCATTCACTCGTAGCAGCTGCCGAAGGCTGCGTTCGAGGACTAAGTCCTCGCAAGACCAGTCTGCGCATCGTGCCTGATGCGCAGATACGGATTTACGACTGCTTCGCAGTCGGACGCAGCCTTCGGCAGCTGCTACAAAGGAGTTGTGTTGTGGGTAAATCGCGGGCAAAAAAACGCCCCGAACCAGTCGGGGCGTCAGTAGTGCGACGTTGCGGTTAGCTTTCTATTCGGTCCGCAGCGGCCGTTTGCTCAAGCGAATCAGATCAGTGGAACTGTTCTTCTTCAGTCGAACCGGTCAGCGCGGTGACCGAAGACGAGCCACCCTGGATCACGGTGGTCATGTCGTCGAAGTAGCCGGTGCCGACTTCCTGCTGGTGAGCCACGAAGGTGTAACCCTTGGAGGCGTCAGCGAACTCCTGCTCTTGCAGTTTCACGTAGGCAGTCATGTCGTTGCGGGCGTAGTCGTGCGCCAGGTTGAACATGCTGTGCCACAT
This sequence comes from Pseudomonas sp. TMB3-21, assembly GCF_054898145.1. Lineage (NCBI taxonomy): Bacteria > Pseudomonadati > Pseudomonadota > Gammaproteobacteria > Pseudomonadales > Pseudomonadaceae > Pseudomonas > Pseudomonas sp. TMB3-21. The sequence goes on from NZ_CM142718.1 coordinate 3,564,691, forward strand.
GTTGTGAATGCCGGCCAGGGTGATGAATTGGTGCTTGTAACCCATGGCGGATAGTTCGCGCTGGAACTTGGCGATGGTCGCGTCGTCCAGGTTTTTCTTCCAGTTGAAGGAAGGCGAGCAGTTGTACGAGAGCAGTTGGTCCGGGTATTCCTTCTTGATCGCTTCGGCGAAACGACGGGCTTCGTCCAGATCCGGCTTGGCGGTTTCGCACCAGATCAGGTCAGCGTACGGTGCGTAAGCCAAGCCGCGAGCGATGGCCTGATCGAGACCGGCGCGCACTTTGTAGAAGCCTTCCTGAGTACGTTCGCCAGTCACGAACGGCTGGTCGTACGGGTCGCAATCGGACGTCAGCAAGTCGGCAGCGTTAGCATCGGTACGCGCCAGAATGATGGTTGGCGTGCCGGCAACGTCTGCAGCCAGACGAGCAGCGGTCAGCTTCTGCACAGCTTCCTGGGTGGGAACCAGTACCTTGCCGCCCATGTGGCCGCATTTTTTCACGGAAGCCAGTTGGTCTTCGAAGTGAACGCCGGCGGCGCCTGCTTCGATCATGCTCTTCATCAGTTCGTAAGCGTTCAGAACGCCGCCGAAACCGGCTTCAGCGTCAGCCACGATCGGTGCGAAGTAGTCGATGTAGCCTTCGTCGCCCGGGCCTTTGCCGGCTTTCCACTGGATCTGGTCAGCACGACGGAACGAGTTGTTGATGCGCTTGACCACGGTTGGAACCGAGTCCACCGGGTACAGCGACTGATCCGGGTACATCGATTCGGCGGAGTTGTTGTCCGCAGCCACTTGCCAGCCCGACAGGTAGATGGCCTGGATACCGGCTTTGACTTGCTGTACAGCCTGGCCGCCAGTCAGGGCGCCCATGCAGTTGACGAAATCTTTCTCGGGACGGAAGGACGGCTTGGCACCTTGGGTGACCAGGTTCCAGAGCTTCTCTGCGCCCATTTTTGCAAAGGTGTGCTCAGGTTGGACCGAGCCACGCAGACGGACGACGTCGGCAGCGGAGTAAGCGCGTGTCACGCCTTTCCAGCGCGGGTTTTCAGCCCAGTCTTTTTCGAGGGCTGCAATTTGCTGTTCGCGTGTCAGTGCCATGGGGAAAAACCTCGTCGCGTCTTGTATGGAAAGTTGTTCTGCGGTGGAAGCTATGCGCTCGCTGACCAGAAGCTTAGGCGGTCAAGTCGGATTTGGCGGGGGTGGCGACGGGATGAACGATGGGCTCGAGGGGAAGTGAGCAGGTAAGGGCGAACTGGCGAGCGCATTCGGGCGTCGTGGGCCTTGGTGCAAACATCAGCGTGGAGCCGGGTTACCTAATTACGCTTCCGTCCCTCGGGACAACTTCGTTCCAGTCGGCAACCTCGTCAAACACACCTTGTGGGCGGTACAGACACGAAACGGCTCGCGGGGGTAGGTGCGAGCATCGCTTCGAAGGCCCTTGCCAGGGCCTCTGATTAGCGGGAGCGAGGCCATCATGCCTTTGCTTTTTTGGCTCGTCAAACGTTTTGTAGTGCTTTTTTTCAGGCACTACATCTTTGGTCTAATACGACTAATCAGTCAGTTTTCGGTGGTTTAGTCCAAGGTGTCGACTTTGACCCGCAACGTCATGTCGTCCCGGCCTTGAGTCGAGTAGCTGCGGGCCACGCCCTGTTTGTCGGCCTGGTTCTGGCGGTTTACACCGGCCAGCATGATCCATTCGCCGAGACGTCCGGTGACGGTTGTGTCGGTGCTTTGCACGTTCACTACATCAGGACGTTCCTGGCTCATGCGGTCACGATTGGTGCTGATGGACAGGTGAACGATGTCTCCGGTGACGCTGGCGGTCACATAGAAACCCTGGGTGACGTTGCGGTACTCGGTCTGGCTTTGCAGATCGCCATAGGAATCGGTGCGGCTGCTGGTGAGCGGCACGCTCTGGCCGACCTGGATCAGCGCCGGCGCACCTTCGCTGGCCTGGATTTGCTGAATGCCGCCGTCACGGCTGCTGGTGCTGCGATTGATGATTCGGGTCTGGCTCGGTCTGGCACCGTTCACCGAGTAGCCTTGATCGCCCTGAACGTTGTTCTCATTGGTGTCGACGGTGATCAACAAGCGCTTTGGTGCGGTATCGAGCTGGGCGACGAGGGCTTTAAGTTCGTCGATCTTGCGCTGATCGGCGTTGACGATCAGCTGGTTGCCGTAAGCGCTGACCTGGCCATCCTTGCCGATGAAATCCTGCGCCATCGGCAGCATGTCGGCGCTGGTGTGATAGTTCAGCGGCACGATTTCGGTGGCAGCCACGACCGGAAAGCTACAGGTCAGCAGCAATGTAGTGAGCAGGGTGCGTAGCGACATGTCCGTTATCTCCAACAAATAAATTAGCCCGTAGGAGCTGCCGAAGGCTGCGATCTTTGATCTTGCCCTTCGATTGATATTGCCAGTTTGTCGGCCCGGCGTGGGGCAAGTTGAATTGCACACAGCAAAACGCCCCGGCATCGGTGGATGGCGGGGCGTTTTGTGGTGTTGTTCCGGGCCTCATCGCGAGCAGGCTCACTCCCACAGGATTGATGGTGTTGCTGCAATCTCCAATTCACCATCAATCACTGTGGGAGTGAGCCTGCTCGCGAAGGCCGCGACTCGGTATCAGCCGGAATGCCGCACCATGTCCACATGCGGAATCCCTGCTTCCAGAAACTCCTCACTGACCAGGCTGAAGCCCAGGCGCTCATAGAAGGCCGTGGCCTGCACTTGTGCGCTGAGCATCTGCTGCTTCAAGCCGCGCTTCTCGGCTTCACCGATCACTGCCTGCATCAGCGCATCGCCAACCTTCAAACCGCGCCAGTCTTTCAGCACCGACACCCGCCCGATGTGACCATCGGCCAGCAGGCGAGCCGTGCCGATCGGGAAGTCGCCTTCGAAGGCCAGAAAATGCACCGCTGTCGCGTCGTCAGCATCCCATTCCAGTTCAGGCGGAACGGATTGCTCGGCGATGAACACCGTCTCACGAATGCGCCGGATCTCGGCGTTGTCCTTTTGCCAGTCTGCGACACGTACGTGAATTTTATTCATCAGCAAACCCCAGGCTTCCTTGCTTGATCAGTTCACACAGCAGGCCGCGACCGTCTTCATCGTTCAGCCAATCGCCAAGGTTGTCGATGTGCAGCGCATCAGCGGCGCAAATCAACTTCAGCAGCTCGCGCAGTTTGCCCGGCAGGTAACGGCTTTGACCACTGGCGAACAGCAGCAAGTCATCATCGACCTCGGACCAGGCCAGGCGCGCACTCGGGTTGCGGATCAGTACAGCACCTTGTTCAAGGCTGGCGAGCAGGTCTTCTTCTTCGATTTCTTCCGGGCCGACCACCAGCTCCGGGTAACGCGGTTCGGTCATGAACTGGCCGAACCAGGTGAGCAGCAAGCGCTCGTCGCTCATGTGTTCTGCCAGCAGGCTCTTCAAACGATCAAGGGCATCGTGCTGGATCTGGTGCGGGTCGACGGCAGGCAGCGCATCGGCGTCGGTGTAACGCTCTTCGTCAGTCAGGAACTGGCTGAGGAAGTCGGTGAAGTGGGTCAGTACTTCAGCGGCGCTCGGCGCACGGAAACCCACCGAATACGTCATGCAGTCATCGATCGCTACGCCGCAATGGGCCAGGCGCGGCGGCAGGTAAAGCATGTCGCCCGGTTCCAGAACCCATTCATCGGTGGCCTGGAAATCGGCAAGAATGCGCAAGTCGGCATGTTCCAGCAGCGGGCTCTCGGAATCGCACATCTGGCCGATTTTCCAGTTGCGCTTGCCGTGGCCCTGCAGCAGGAACACATCGTAGTTGTCGAAGTGCGGACCCACGCTGCCACCGGGAGCGGCGAAGCTGATCATCACGTCGTCGATGCGCCAGCTCGGCAGAAAGCGAAACTGCTCGAGCATCTCGCTGACTTCTGGCACGAACTGGTCGACGGCTTGTACCAACAGGGTCCACTCGGTTTCCGGCAACTTGCTGAATTCGTCTTCAGCGAACGGGCCGCGGCGCAATTCCCAGGGACGCTCGCCGTGCTCGATCACCAGGCGCGATTCAACTTCTTCTTCCAGCGCCAGGCCGGCCAGTTCGTCGGCATCAATCGGGCTTTCGAAATCAGGGATTGCCTGGCGGATCAGCAGCGGTTTTTTCTGCCAGTAGTCGCGCAGGAATTCGCGCGCCGTGATGCCACCCAGAAGTTGAAGAGGAATATCAGGATTCATGTGTAACCTATTGAAAAAAAGTACTTTTCAGACGGGAATAAAAACGCCCGGCGCAGCCGGGCGTCTCAAACGGGTACAGCGGTCGATCAGATGCGTTTGGCTTGTGCCACAGCGTTGCCGATGTAGTTGGCCGGGGTCAGCAACTTCAGCTCGGCCTTGGCCGCGGCTGGCATGTCCAGACCGTCGATGAAAGTTTGCAGCGCTTCAGGGCTGATGCCCTTGCCACGGGTCAATTCTTTCAGCTTTTCGTACGGGTTTTCGATGTTGTAGCGACGCATGACCGTCTGGATCGGCTCGGCCAGTACTTCCCAGCACGCATCCAGGTCAGCGGCGATCTTCTGCGCGTTGAGCTCCAGTTTGCTGATGCCTTTGAGGCTGGCTTCGTAGGCAATCACGCTGTGCGCGAAACCGACACCGAGGTTGCGCAACACGGTGGAGTCGGTCAGGTCACGCTGCCAGCGCGAGATCGGCAGCTTGCTCGCGAGGTGCTGGAACAGCGCGTTGGCGATGCCCAGGTTGCCTTCGGAGTTTTCGAAGTCGATCGGGTTGACCTTGTGCGGCATGGTCGACGAACCGATTTCCCCAGCGATGGTGCGCTGCTTGAAATAACCCAGGGAAATGTAGCCCCAGATGTCGCGGTCGAAGTCGATCAGGATGGTGTTGAAGCGCGCGATCGCGTCGAACAACTCAGCGATGTAGTCGTGCGGTTCGATCTGCGTGGTGTACGGGTTGAAGCCCAGGCCCAACTCGTCTTCGATGAACGCGCGGGCATTTTCTTCCCAGTCGATTTCCGGATAGGCCGACAGGTGTGCGTTGTAGTTGCCGACAGCGCCGTTGATCTTCCCCAGCAGCGGAACTGCAGCGACCTGAGCGATCTGACGCTCCAGACGGTAAACCACGTTCGCCAGCTCTTTGCCCAGGGTGGTCGGCGACGCCGGCTGACCGTGGGTGCGCGACAGCATCGGCACGTCGGCGAAACGGATGGCCAGCTCGCGGATGGCCTCAGCGGTCTGGCGCATCAGCGGGAGCATCACATCATCACGGCCTTCGCGCAGCATCAATGCGTGGGACAGGTTGTTGATGTCCTCGCTGGTGCAGGCAAAGTGGATGAATTCGCTGACAGCGGCCAGTTCCGGCAGCTTGGCCGCTTGCTCTTTGAGCAGGTATTCGATCGCTTTGACGTCGTGGTTGGTGGTGCGCTCGATCTCTTTGACGCGTTCGGCGTGATCCAGAGAGAAGTTTTCCGCCAGGGTATTCAGGACAGCGTTGGCTTCGGCGGAGAACGCCGGCACTTCGCTGATGGCAGAGTGAGCGGCCAGCCGCTGGAGCCAGCGCACTTCAACCAGAACGCGAGCACGGATCAGGCCGTACTCGCTGAAAATTGGGCGCAGGGCCTGGGTTTTGCCGGCGTAGCGGCCGTCAACAGGGGAAACCGCAGTGAGCGAAGAAAGCTGCATGGGGTGTTCTCGGACAGTCGGGCAACGAAATGGGGCGCGTATCATACATGAAAAAATTCGCCGGTCCGTTGCCAACTGACCAGCGTCGTACGCGTTACAGACTACAAAAGCTGGTTCAGCTGTTGCGCATCAGCGGGTACAGCTCTTTGAGCAATTTGCGACGGCTGATCACCAATTGCCAGCGATGACCACCCAGCTGCCGCCACAGGCGTGCCGAACGAATCCCGGCGAGCAGCAGGGCGCGGATCTTGGAAGCATTGCTCGGTTGCTGCAGGTTGCGCATGTCACCGTGCACCTGAATTCGCTGGCGCAGGGTGCTCAGGGTGTCCTGATACAGCGCGCCGCAGGCCGCGATGACGTTTTCGTGCGCCGTCCCGAAGTGCTCGACCTGGGACTGGATCTGCGGCAGCCGTTTGCCGATCTCGTCCAGCATGTCGTCGCGCTTGGCCAATTGCCGTTCGAGGCCGAGCATCGCCAGGGCGTAACGCAACGGTTCGCGCTGCAAGGTGCTCGGATCACGCTCGAGGGCGCCGATCAGTGCGCGATAGCCCTCGCGCAGATTGAGGTCGTCGCCGCCGTAGACTTCCAGCGTGTCCTTGGGGTCGCGAATCAGCAGGCTGCCGAGCATGCAGGTCAGCCCGGCTTCAGTGGTCTGCCCGGTCTTGGCGATCTTGTCGACCAGCACGGCGGCGAGGAAGACGCCGCCCAGCGCCGTCAGTTGCTCCTGAGTCGGATTCATTGGGCTTGGCTCTGGGAAGGCTGGCTGCTGGTCCACGGCTCTGCCACTTCGATCACGCCACCGCCGAGGCAGATTTCACCGTCGTAGAAGACCACGGACTGACCCGGGGTGACCGCGCGCTGCGGGTCATCAAAGGTAGCGCGGTAGCCGGTGGCGGTTTTTTCCAGCGTGCAGGGCTGGTCGCTCTGGCGGTAACGTACTTTGGCGGTCAGCTGGCGCGGCTCGCTCAAATCGATCGGGTTGACCCAATAGATGTCCGAAGCGAGCAGGGCGCGGGAGAACAGGTACGGGTGATCGTTGCCTTGGCCGACGATCAGTTCGTTGTGTTCCAGATCCTTGATCAGCACGTACCACGGCTCGTCACCGGCGTCTTTCAAGCCGCCGATGCCCAAACCCTGACGCTGGCCGATGGTGTGATACATCAAGCCGTGGTGACGGCCGATCACTTCACCTTCGGTGGTCTTGATCTCGCCGGGCTGGGCCGGCAGGTATTGCTTGAGGAAATCGCTGAAGCGGCGTTCGCCGATAAAGCAGATGCCGGTGGAGTCCTTTTTCTTCGCGGTGGCGAGGTCGTGTTTCTCGGCGATCGCGCGCACTTCGGGTTTTTCCAGCTCGCCGACCGGGAACAGCGTCTTGGCGATCTGTTCGCCGCCGACGGCGTGCAGAAAATAGCTCTGATCCTTGTTCGGATCCAGCCCCTTGAGCAGTTCGGTACGGCCATCAATATCGCGACGGCGCACGTAGTGACCGGTGGCGATCAGGTCGGCGCCAAGCACCATCGCGTAGTCGAGGAACGCCTTGAACTTGATCTCGCGATTGCAGAGGATATCCGGGTTTGGCGTGCGACCGGCCTTGTATTCGGCCAGGAAGTGCTCGAACACGTTGTCCCAGTACTCGGCGGCGAAGTTGGCGGTGTGCAGCTTGATACCGATCTTGTCGCACACGGCCTGAGCGTCCGCCAGGTCGTCCATCGCGGTGCAGTATTCCGTTCCATCGTCTTCTTCCCAGTTCTTCATGAACAGGCCTTCCACTTCGTAACCCTGCTCGATCAGCAGGAGAGCGGAAACGGAAGAGTCCACGCCGCCGGACATACCGACAATGACGCGCTTCTTTTGTGTGTCAGAAGGGGCTGGATCACGCATAGGGATTCAACGAGTGTCTTGAAAAAGGACGCGATTCTAGCAGGCCCAAGGCCACAAGGCTAAAGAGAAGGGCGGATCAATTCGAGGCCGAAGTGTTTGCCGTCCAGATAATCATCGATGCAGCGGATGATCAGCTCACTGCGCCAATTGCCCCGCTGTTCGATTAATTCCTCCCGCGTCAGCCACTTGGCGCCGACGATGCCGTCGTCAAGCTGATAGTCGGGATGATGCCTGATTGGCTTGGCGGTGAAACAAATCCGCTGATAGGTCACGCCGTTGCTCGGTGCGGTGTAAAGGTAAATGCCCACGACGCTGGTGGGTTCGACGTCCCAGCCGGTTTCTTCGAGGGTCTCGCGGACGACGGCGTCGATCAGGGTTTCATCAGGGTCGAGGTGGCCTGCGGGCTGATTGAGCACAACGCGCCCGCCTTTGAGTTCTTCGACCATGAGGAAGCGGCCGTTGTCTTCGACTATAGTGGCGACGGTGATGTGGGGTTTCCAGTCCATAAAAAATCCTCGATTTCAAATGCGCAAAAAATTTCAATGCAGGAACCGGCCCTTGTGGGAGCGAGCCTGCTCGCGAAAGCGCTGGGTCAGACGAACCGGTGTTGAATGATATATCGCTTTCGCGAGCAGGCTCGCTCCCACAGGGAGGGTTTTGCCAGTTAGGTTGGGTAGAAGGCAGAAACCAAAACCCCGGCACTGGGCCGGGGCTTCTTTGCATCCTTACAACCTTACACCAGCGCAGCAATCGCCGCGTTGAAGGTGTTGCTCGGGCGCATGGCCTTGCTGATCAGCTCGGCATTGGCGTGGTAGTAACCGCCGATGTCTACTGGCTTGCCCTGAACGGCATTGAGCTCGGCAACGATGGTCGCCTCGTTCTCGGTCAGAGTCTTGGCCAGATCGCCGAACTGCGCTTGCAGTGCCGCGTCTTCGGTCTGGGCGGCCAGGGCCTGAGCCCAGTACAGCGCCAGGTAGAAGTGGCTGCCGCGGTTGTCGATGTTGCCGACTTTGCGCGAAGGCGACTTGTTGTTGTCGAGGAACTGGCCAGTGGCCTGATCCAGGGTCTTGGCCAGCACCAGCGCTTTCGGGTTGTTGTACGTCACACCCAGATGCTCAAGGGATGCGGCGAGGGCGAGGAACTCACCCAGCGAATCCCAGCGCAGGAAGTTTTCTTCCAGCAGTTGCTGAACGTGCTTCGGTGCCGAACCACCAGCGCCGGTTTCGAACAGACCACCGCCATTCATCAGCGGTACGATCGACAGCATCTTGGCGCTGGTGCCCAGTTCCATGATCGGGAACAGGTCAGTCAGGTAGTCGCGCAGCACGTTGCCGGTCACCGAGATGGTGTCCTTGCCGTCGCGAGTGCGCTTCAACGTGAACTTCATCGCGTCGACCGGCGCCATGATCTGGATATCCAGACCGGCAGTGTCGTGATCCTTCAGGTAAGCCTGAACTTTCTCGATCACTACGCCATCGTGAGCGCGCATCGGGTCGAGCCAGAAAATCGCCGGCGTGCTGCTCGCGCGAGCGCGGTTCACGGCCAGTTTGACCCAGTCCTGAATCGGCGCGTCTTTGGTCTGGCACATACGGAAGATGTCGCCTTCTTCAACCGATTGCTCCAGCAGCAGAGTGCCTTTGCTGTCGGTGACGCGAACAACGCCGTTGGTCTTGATCTGGAAGGTCTTGTCGTGCGAGCCGTACTCTTCGGCTTTTTTCGCCATCAGGCCCACGTTTGGCACGCTGCCCATGGTGGTCGGATCGAAGGCGCCGTTGATCTTGCAGTCTTCGATCACTGCCTGGTAGATGGTCGCGTAGCAGCGATCCGGGATCACCGCCTTGGTGTCGTGCAACTGGCCGTCGGTGCCCCACATCTTGCCGGAGTCACGGATCATCGCCGGCATCGAGGCGTCGACAATGACGTCGCTCGGCACGTGCAGGTTGGTGATGCCCTTGTCGGAGTTGACCATCGCCAGCGACGGACGCACAGCGTAGACCGCCTGGATGTCTGCTTCGATTTGCGCTTGCTGCTCGGCCGGCAGGGCCTTGATGCGAGCATACAGGTCGCCGATGCCGTTGTTCAGGTTAAAGCCGATCTGCGCCAGCACGTCAGCGTGCTTGGCCAGTGCGTCTTTATAGAACTCGACAACGATCTGGCCGAACATGATCGGGTCGGAGACCTTCATCATGGTGGCTTTGAGGTGAACCGACAGCAATACGCCTTTGGACTTGGCGTCTTCGATTTCCGCTGCGATGAAGCTGCGCAGCGCGTTTTTGCTCATCACTGCGCAATCGAGGATCTCACCGGCTTGCACAGTGGTCTTTTCTTTCAGGACGGTGGTGGTGCCGTCCTGAGCGATCAGTTCGATTTTGACAGCGTCGGCCGCGTCGATCAGGGCCGCTTTCTCGCTGCCGTAGAAATCACCGGTGCTCATGTGCGCCACATGCGACTTGGAGTCTTTGGCCCAGGCGCCCATTTTGTGCGGGTGCTTGCGCGCGTAATTCTTGACCGACAGCGGCGCGCGGCGATCGGAGTTGCCTTCGCGCAGAACCGGGTTCACGGCGCTGCCCTTGATCTTGTCGTAACGCGATTTGGCTTCTTTGTCAGCGTCGCTGGTCACGGTTTCCGGGTAGTCCGGCAGCGCGAAGCCCTGGGCTTGCAGCTCTTTGATCGCGGCTTGCAGTTGCGGAACCGATGCGCTGATGTTCGGCAGCTTGATGATGTTGGCTTCAGGCGTAACGGCCAGGTCGCCCAGTTCGGCGAGGTGGTCGGCTACGGCTTTGTCACCCAATTGCTCGGGGAAGCTGGCCAGAATGCGCCCTGCAAGAGAGATATCGCGGGTTTCAACGGCGATATCAGCCGAAGCGGTGAACGCTTCTACGATAGGCAACAGTGAATAGGTGGCGAGGGCTGGGGCTTCGTCGGTGAAGGTATAGATGATCTTCGAGCGGGTGGGCATATTCGGATTAACTCTCTCTTCTTTGCTAAAGCGTGCGCAGAAACTCGAGGGGCGCCGGGTAAGCGCGTTCGTTCAAAGTCATCCATGAGCCGAATGTCGAGTTTTGTGCGCGGTGATGTTGGGTGCATCAGTCGAGCGGCAAGCGGGTGGACTGCGGTAACAGTCCTGCTTTTCAGGCTGGAAGTCTCGTCGTAGAGAGGTCGGCCGTCGTGACTCTGTGGTCAGCGGGCGGCATTATACATAGGTAGCTGGCAATCTGCCGATGGTTCATAGGTAACCATTCTCGTCCATTGGTCTAAAGGTCGCAGGGCAGCGGGGTGCGTAGAGTCGTCGAACGTGCTTGAGTTTGGCGCTTTTCCCTTTGCTTTCAGGCTTGTACGTCGCGAACGTCGCAGCTTTGCGGCAGATGGGTGGAACATAGGGTTTGCGTGCTGATTCAACTGGGGTACGCTCGGACGAAGCCAGATGTTCAATCCAAACAATGGAGTTCAGCATGGGATACAAGAAGATTCAGGTTCCAGCCGTCGGCGACAAAATCACCGTCAACGCGGACCATTCTCTCAATGTTCCTAACAACCCGATCATCCCCTTCATTGAAGGTGATGGTATTGGTGTTGATATCAGCCCGGTCATGATCAAGGTTGTCGATGCTGCTGTTAAGAAGGCTTACGGCGGCGAGCGCAAAATTTCCTGGATGGAAGTCTACGCCGGGGAGAAAGCGACTCAGGTTTACGATCAGGACACCTGGCTACCTCAGGAGACCCTCGACGCAGTCAAGGATTACGTGGTTTCCATCAAAGGCCCGCTGACCACGCCGGTCGGTGGCGGCATCCGTTCGCTGAACGTGGCACTGCGTCAGCAACTCGACCTTTATGTGTGCCTGCGCCCGGTGCGCTGGTTCGAAGGCGTGCCTAGCCCGGTGAAAAAGCCAGGCGACGTCGATATGACGATCTTCCGCGAAAACTCGGAAGACATTTATGCCGGTATCGAGTGGAAGGCCGGCTCGCCGGAAGCGACCAAAGTCATCAAGTTTCTCAAAGAGGAAATGGGCGTCACCAAGATCCGTTTCGACGAAAACTGCGGTATCGGCGTCAAGCCGGTTTCGCTGGAAGGCACCAAGCGTCTGGCGCGCAAGGCCCTGCAGTATGTGGTCGACAATGACCGCGACTCGCTGACTATCGTGCACAAAGGCAACATCATGAAGTTCACCGAAGGTGCCTTCAAGGAATGGGCCTACGAAGTGGCAGCTGAAGAGTTTGGCGCGACGTTGCTCGACGGTGGTCCGTGGATGCAGTTCAAGAACCCTAGAACCGGCAAGAACGTTGTCGTCAAGGATGCCATCGCCGACGCCATGCTCCAGCAGATCCTGCTGCGCCCGGCCGAATACGATGTGATCGCGACCCTGAACCTGAACGGCGATTACCTCTCCGATGCTCTTGCGGCGGAAGTGGGCGGCATCGGTATTGCGCCGGGTGCCAATCTGTCCGACACCGTGGCCATGTTCGAAGCCACCCACGGTACCGCGCCGAAATACGCCGGCAAGGACCAGGTCAACCCGGGATCGCTGATTCTGTCTGCGGAAATGATGCTGCGTCACATGGGCTGGACTGAAGCAGCTGACCTGATCATCAAGGGCACCAACGGCGCGATTTCCGCCAAAACCGTGACCTATGACTTCGAACGTCTGATGGACGGTGCGAAGCTGGTGTCGTCTTCCGGGTTCGGTGATGCGTTGATCTCGCACATGTAAGCGAACGCGTGAAAAAAAACCGCCTTCGGGCGGTTTTTTCATGACAGGTTGATGTCAGCTCGACACCTTCTCCGCTTGAATGGCAATTTTTGTCTCCGGTTTGCTCGGTTTGCTCGGTTGCTCGGCAGCGATGATCTTCACCGCATGCAGCCCTTTAGGGCCCTGGACGATTTCGAAATTGACGAGCTGCCCGGCCTTGAGGGTTTTGTAGCCATCCATTTCGATAGCCGAATAATGAGCAAAGAAATCAATGGTACAACCATCCTCGTAGCGGCCTTCGGCGGCATCAGTGTTGATGAACCCGAACCCCTTGGCGTTGTTGAACCACTTGACCTTACCGACTGACATGCTCATATCCCTCTGCAACAGACTCCATCACTGGAGTATCATCCAGTACATCCGCAGTCGAACCTGTGAAATAAGTTTGACTCCGCGGACCTTTTTTACCCACTGTGGGCTCTATTGGTTGTAACACCGTTTTGCTGATAGTCAAGGTGACCAGGCAGTCGGAGTTGAAATCGTTCAAAGCCGTCCCCACTACTGTATTCGCACAACTGACGAACCTTTCTTTCCATGCATGCAATCAGCCAGATTCGACTAACATTCAATCAGGATCGCCCGACTCTCCAAAAAGATCGCCCGGAGGAACACGACGACGATTCCGCAGGCATTGCTGTTCAGGAGGCCAAGCCTGCTTTACAGGCGCCGCCGATGTACAAGGTGGTTTTGTTTAATGATGACTACACACCGATGGATTTCGTCGTCGAAGTGCTCGAGGTGTTTTTTAACCTGAATCGTGAGCTGGCGACCAAGGTCATGCTGGCCGTCCATACAGAAGGACGGGCAGTATGTGGAGTGTTTACCCGCGACATCGCCGAGACCAAGGCCATGCAGGTCAACCAGTACGCCAGGGAAAGCCAGCATCCGCTACTCTGTGAAATCGAGAAGGACGGTTAATCGCCGACCACTTGGGTATGAGGTGAAGCTATGTTAAACCGCGAGCTCGAAGTCACCCTCAATCTTGCCTTCAAAGAGGCACGTTCGAAGCGTCATGAATTCATGACCGTCGAACACCTCTTGCTGGCCCTATTGGATAATGAGGCTGCCGCCACCGTATTGCGTGCGTGCGGCGCCAACCTCGACAAACTCAAGCATGATCTGCAAGAGTTCATCGACTCCACTACGCCGTTGATCCCCCTTCATGACGAGGATCGCGAGACCCAGCCAACCCTGGGCTTCCAGCGCGTTTTGCAGCGTGCAGTGTTTCACGTGCAGAGCTCGGGCAAGCGTGAAGTAACCGGTGCCAATGTGCTGGTTGCAATCTTCAGTGAGCAAGAGAGTCAGGCGGTGTTCCTGCTGAAACAGCAGAGCGTTGCGCGCATCGATGTCGTCAACTACATCGCTCACGGCATTTCGAAAGTGCCGGGGCATGGCGATCACTCTGAAGGTGAACAAGATATGCAGGACGACGAGGGCGGTGAGTCTTCTTCTTCAGGCAATCCTCTGGATGCTTATGCCAGCAACCTCAACGAACTCGCGCGCCAGGGTCGAATCGATCCATTGGTTGGCCGTGAGCTGGAGGTCGAGCGTGTCGCGCAGATTCTCGCGCGCCGGCGCAAGAACAATCCGTTGCTGGTCGGCGAAGCGGGCGTGGGCAAGACCGCGATCGCCGAAGGCCTGGCCAAGCGCATTGTCGACAACCAGGTGCCGGACCTGCTGGCCAACAGCGTGGTGTATTCGCTGGATCTGGGCGCATTGCTGGCCGGGACCAAGTACCGCGGTGACTTCGAGAAGCGCTTCAAGGCGTTGCTCAATGAGTTGAAAAAACGCCCGCAGGCGATCCTGTTCATCGACGAGATCCACACCATCATCGGTGCGGGTGCCGCGTCTGGTGGCGTGATGGATGCTTCGAATCTGCTCAAGCCTTTGCTGTCGTCCGGCGACATTCGCTGCATCGGTTCGACTACGTTCCAGGAATTTCGCGGAATCTTCGAGAAGGATCGCGCGTTGGCCCGGCGCTTCCAGAAAGTCGACGTGTCGGAGCCGTCGGTGGAAGACACCATCGGCATCCTGCGCGGGCTGAAAGGTCGTTTCGAGCAGCATCACAGCATCGAATACAGTGATGAAGCCTTGCGTGCCGCTGCCGAACTCGCTTCGCGTTATATCAATGACCGGCACATGCCGGACAAGGCAATCGATGTGATCGACGAGGCGGGCGCCTATCAGCGTCTACAACCGGTCGAGAAGCGTGTGAAGCGCATTGAAGTGCCGCAGGTAGAGGACATCGTTGCGAAAATCGCGCGGATTCCGCCTAAGCACGTCAATACCTCTGATAGAGAGCTGCTGCGTAACCTTGAGCGTGACCTGAAGCTAACCGTATTTGGCCAGGATGCTGCGATCGACTCGTTGTCGACCGCGATCAAGCTGTCCCGTGCCGGTCTCAAGTCGCCTGACAAGCCAGTCGGTTCGTTCCTGTTCGCAGGGCCGACCGGCGTCGGTAAAACCGAAGCGGCGCGTCAGCTGGCCAAGGCGCTGGGGATCGAGCTGGTTCGCTTTGACATGTCCGAGTACATGGAGCGCCACACCGTATCGCGTCTGATCGGTGCGCCTCCGGGGTATGTCGGGTTTGATCAGGGCGGCCTGTTGACGGAAGCCATCACCAAGCAGCCTCACTGCGTGCTGTTGCTCGATGAAATCGAAAAGGCGCACCCGGAAGTCTTCAACCTGCTGCTGCAGGTGATGGACCACGGCACGCTCACCGATAACAACGGGCGCAAGGCGGACTTCCGTAACGTGATCGTCATCATGACGACCAACGCCGGTGCAGAGACTGCAGCGCGTGCGTCGATCGGTTTCACCCATCAGGACCACTCGTCTGATGCGATGGAAGTGATCAAGAAGAGCTTCACGCCGGAATTCCGCAACCGTCTGGACACCATTATCCAGTTTGGTCGCCTCAGTCATGAGGTTATCAAGAGCGTGGTGGACAAGTTCCTCACCGAGCTTCAGGCGCAGCTGGAAGACAAGCGCGTATTGCTGGAAGTGACCGATGCTGCGCGTAGTTGGCTGGCGGCGGGAGGTTATGATGCGGCAATGGGTGCTCGACCAATGGCTCGTCTGATTCAGGAAAAGATCAAGCGTCCGCTGGCGGAAGAAATTCTGTTTGGCGAACTGGCCGAGCATGGCGGTGTGGTTCACATCGACATCAAGGACGGCGAGTTGACGTTTGACTTCGAGACGACGGCTGAGATGGCCTGACGTTTACCGCAACAATGCAAAAGGCGCCGCAAGGCGCCTTTTTGCTGTCCATCAAATCACCGCGATCCCTGTAGGAGTGAGCCTGCTCGCGATGGCCTCATGCCAGCCAATATTGGCGTCACTGACATACCGCTTTCGCGAGCAAGCCCGCTCCCACATCGCCCTGTGTGCAATCTCAAACCTTGCACACACAAAAACGCCCGGCATAACCGGGCGTTTTGTATTGACTTGATTAGCGAGCGCGGTAAGTGATGCGCCCTTTGCTCAAGTCATAGGGCGTCAGCTCGACGCGCACTTTGTCGCCGGTAAGAATACGAATGTAGTTCTTGCGCATCTTGCCGGAAATATGCGCGGTTACGACGTGCCCGTTTTCCAACTCCACACGAAACATGGTGTTGGGCAGGGTGTCGACGACAGTGCCTTCCATTTCGAAGCTGTCTTCTTTCGACATGCAGTAAAGCCCTCGGTGTCCAATGAATGGCCCGGTGCAACTGCGCCAGGCAAAAGCGGCGTGCATTGTGCCCGAAAAATGGGGTTTAAGCCAAGGGGTTCTAGTTCAGGATGACCCAACGCTGATTAATCAGCAGTTCAATGGGCCGATATTGCGTCTTGTAGCTCATCTTCTTGCAGTTCTTTATCCAGTAACCCAGGTAGACCGCTTCCAGTTGCAGTCGCTGAGCTTCGGCGATTTGCCAGAGGATCGCGTAACGCCCCAGGCTGCGGCGTTCTTCGTCGGGCTCATAGAAGGTGTACACGGCCGACATGCCGTTGGGCAGCAAATCCGTCACCGCCACAGCCAGCAACCGGCCCTCAAGGCGAAACTCATAAAATCGCGAGAACGGCAAATCGCGCACCAGGAACGTCGAAAACTGATCGCGACTCGGCGGATACATATCGCCATCGGCGTGCCGCTGTTCGATATAACGCTGGTAAAGGTCGAAGTACTCTTCACTGAACTTCGGCTTGGCCGGACGCACTTGCAGATCGACGTTGCGCTTGAATATGCGTTTTTGCTGACGATTGGGCGCGAACTGCGCCACAGGAATACGCGCCGGGACGCAGGCATTGCAGTTCTGGCAATGCGGCCGATAGAGATGATCGCCACTGCGCCGAAAACCCATTTCCGACAGGTCCGCGTAGACATGGACATCCATGGGCTGGCTAGGGTCAAGGAACAGGGTCGTCGCCTGCTCTTCAGGCAGATAGCTGCAAGAGTGAGGCTGAGTGGCATAGAACTTCAACCGCGCCAACTCGGTCATGATCAACCCTCGGGATAAGCTTTTGTTAAGTGTAAGCCACGCACGCCAAAGTCGCTCAGCAAACCCAGCTGGCGCCGTTGGGCTGGTCGAGATGGCGGGCCAGATAGCCGGCAAATTCCCTGCGTGCAATCGCCCGGGCGCCAAGACTGTGCAGATGGTCTGTCGGCATCTGGCAATCGATCAGGACGAAACCCGCGTTTTTCAGATGGCGCACCAGTGTGGCGAAGCCAAATTTTGAAGCATTGTCCGCGCGGCTGAACATGGATTCGCCGAAAAACAGCTGCCCCATCGCCAAGCCGTAAAGTCCGCCGACCAGCAGTTCACCGTCCCAGACCTCGACAGAATGCGCATAACCACGCGTGTGCAATTGGAGGTAGGCGTCCTGCATGGCCTCCGTGATCCAGGTGCCGTCTGCATAGTCCCGGGGCGCGGCGCAGGCGCGGATGACCGCCGCGAAATCCTGATCGAAGGTCACCCGATAGCGTTGCTGGCGGAGCAATTTGTTGAGACTGCGCGAAACATGCAATTCGTCGGGAAACAGCACCGTGCGCGGATCGGGCGACCACCAGAGAATTGGCTGGCCCTCGGAAAACCATGGGAAGCAGCCGTGCCGGTAAGCCTGAATAAGACGATCAGCGCTGAGGTCGCCTCCCGCAGCGAGCAACCCGTTGGGATCGCGCATGGCTTTGTCCAGCGGCGGGAAACTCAGGGTATTGCGTTGTAACCAAGTCAGCATGGCATTCAGGCTTGCAGAAGGGGAGGGCGGGTGACGGGCCAGGGCCCGTCGTCAGTGTGCCGTCAAACGTACGGAATGTCCTTCAGGATAATCGCGACATAACAGGATGCAATCGCAACTTGGCCGCATCAACAAGGTCGTAAACGGGCTCGGCGGCAGAGTGCCAGAGGTGTCTTGCTGCAGCGGCCGCGCATCGCTTCGTCTATAACTTCACCTCATAAGCCTTTGTCACAAAAGAAAATGCGTGATCAAATTGAACCGCTGATTGAGGTTCATTGGACCGGGCGTACACGGCAGCCGAACCATGGCATCCGGCGAGCAAACCCGTACAATGCCGGCTTGTTACAGAATATTCAGTGCGCACTGTGTTTTTAAAAGTCTGAACGCAGTGTTAAAAGTATTCCGGGTTGCCCCGGTTCACTGTTCGCCTGCCTTGATTGGGCAGTTTTTCATAGTCATTCAACAGATGGACGCGCCGTTGGCGCAGGAATAGAAGCGTTTTGAAGAAATCCACCGCAGCACCTAAACCAGCCGTCGTGCCGCTCTGGCGCCAGCAACTGCACTACCGACTCAAGGAAGGTGCATTGATCGCCATTGGCGCCCTGTGCCTGTTCCTGATGATGGCCTTGTTGACCTACGGCAAGGACGATCCGGGCTGGAGCCATAACAGCAAGATCGACGACGTGCAGAATTTCGGCGGTCCCGCGGGTTCATACAGCGCCGACATCCTGTTTATGGTGCTGGGTTACTTCGCCTACATCTTCCCGTTGTTACTGGCGGTCAAGGCGTATCAGATCTTCCGCCAGCGGCATCAACCCTGGGAATGGAGCGGCTGGCTGTTTTCCTGGCGTCTGATCGGCCTGGTGTTTCTGGTCCTGTCCGGTGCTGCGCTGGCTCATATCCATTTTCACGCCGCGACGGGTTTGCCGGCCGGCGCAGGTGGTGCGCTGGGCGAAAGCCTGGGCGATCTGGCCCGCAACGCGCTCAATATCCAGGGCAGCACCTTGCTGCTCATTGCCCTGTTCCTGTTTGGCTTGACGGTGTTTACCGACCTGTCGTGGTTCAAGGTGATGGACGTCACCGGCAAGATCACCCTTGATCTGTTCGAACTGTTTCAGGGTGCGGCCAATCGCTGGTGGGCCGCGCGCGTCGAGCGCAAACAACTGGTCGCGCAACTGCGAGAAGTCGACGATCGCGTGCATGATGTGGTCGCGCCAACGGTGACCGACAAGCGCGAGCAAGCCAAAGTCAAAGAACGCCTGATCGAGCGCGAACAGGCGCTGAGCAAGCACATGTCGGACCGCGAAAAGCAGGTGCCGCCGGTGATCGCCCCCGCACCGCCGAAGCCGTCCGCACCGAGCAAACGTGTAGAAAAAGAGAAGCAGGCGCCTTTGTTTGTCGACAGCGCGGTCGAAGGCACCTTGCCACCGATCTCGATTCTCGATCCGGCGGAGAAGAAGCAGCTCAACTATTCCCCGGAATCGCTGGCCGCCGTTGGCCATCTGCTGGAAATCAAGCTCAAGGAATTCGGCGTCGAAGTCTCGGTGGATTCGATTCACCCAGGCCCGGTGATTACCCGCTACGAAATTCAGCCAGCTGCCGGGGTCAAGGTCAGCCGCATTTCCAACCTGGCCAAAGACCTTGCGCGTTCGCTGGCGGTGACCAGCGTGCGGGTGGTGGAAGTGATTCCGGGCAAGACCACTGTCGGTATCGAGATTCCCAACGAAGACCGACAGATCGTGCGCTTCTCCGAAGTGCTGTCGACCCCCGAGTACGACAACTTCAAATCCCCGGTTACGTTGGCCCTCGGCCACGACATCGGCGGCAAGCCGGTCATCACCGATCTGGCGAAAATGCCGCACTTGCTGGTGGCCGGTACGACCGGTTCCGGTAAGTCCGTGGGCGTGAACGCGATGATCCTGTCGATCCTGTTCAAGTCCGGGCCGGAAGACGCCAAACTGATCATGATCGACCCGAAAATGCTTGAATTGTCGATCTATGAAGGCATTCCGCATTTGCTTTGCCCGGTCGTAACCGACATGAAAGACGCGGCCAACGCATTGCGATGGAGCGTGGCGGAGATGGAGCGTCGCTACAAACTGATGGCGAAAATGGGCGTACGTAACCTTGCCGGTTTCAATGCCAAGATCAAGGAAGCCCAGGACGCCGGCGAACCGCTGACCGATCCTCTGTACAAACGCGAAAGCATTCACGACGAAGCGCCGCTGCTGACCAAGCTGCCGACCATCGTCGTGGTCGTCGACGAATTTGCCGACATGATGATGATCGTCGGCAAGAAGGTTGAAGAGCTGATCGCCCGTATTGCGCAGAAGGCGCGTGCGGCCGGTATTCACTTGATTCTCGCCACCCAGCGACCGTCGGTGGACGTGATCACCGGTCTGATCAAGGCGAACATTCCGACGCGTATGGCCTTCCAGGTGTCGAGCAAGATCGATTCGCGGACCATCATCGATCAGGGCGGCGCCGAGCAATTGCTGGGTCACGGTGACATGCTCTACATGCCGCCAGGTACCAGTCTGCCGATTCGAGTGCACGGCGCATTCGTCTCTGATGACGAAGTCCACCGTGTGGTGGAAGCCTGGAAGCTGCGCGGTGCACCGGAATACAACGATGACATCCTCGCCGGTGTCGAAGAAGCCGGCAGCGGTTTCGAAAATGGTGGCAGCGGCGGTGGTGACGACGATGCGGAAACCGATGCGCTCTACGACGAAGCCGTGCAGTTCGTCCTGGAAAGCCGTCGGGCGTCCATCTCGGCGGTGCAGCGCAAGCTCAAAATCGGCTACAACCGCGCCGCACGCATGATCGAGGCCATGGAAATGGCCGGGGTCGTGACCTCCATGAACACAAACGGCTCGCGTGAAGTCCTGGCTCCGGGCCCGGTTCGCGACTGATCTGAAATTGAAGGGGTGGCGCCCTGTGGCGCCACCCGCACTCCCACGAATGTTATGAGGACTCCCATGCGTCTTATCCGCATGCTGTTGCTGCCGGTACTGGCTTTGACCACGCTTTCGGCCCACGCCGATGACAAGGACGTGACGCGTCTGACCCAACTGCTGGAGAAATCCCAGACCCTGTCCGCACGTTTCTCGCAGCTGACCCTCGATGGCAGCGGCACTCAGTTGCAGGAAACCACCGGCGAAATGTCGCTGCAGCGTCCGGGCCTGTTCTACTGGCACACCGATGCGCCAGCCGAGCAGACCATGGTCTCCGATGGCAAGAAAGTGACGCTGTGGGATCCGGATCTCGAGCAAGCCACCATCAAGAACCTTGATCAGCGCCTGACCCAGACGCCGGCCTTGCTGCTGTCTGGCGACGTGTCGAAGATCAGCCAGAGTTTCGACATCAGCGCCAAGGAAGCCGGCGGCGTGATTGATTTCACCCTGAAGCCGAAAACCAAAGACACCCTGTTCGACAGCCTGCGCCTGTCGTTCCGCAATGGTCTGGTCAATGACATGCAGATGATCGACAGCGTCGGTCAGCGCACCAACATCCTGTTCACCGGTGTGAAGGCCAACGAACCGATCGCTGCGTCCAAATTCAAGTTCGACATCCCGAAGGGTGCGGACGTGATTCAGGAATAAAACACAAGTCGAAAAGCGGGCTTTTGTGGCGAGGGAGCTTGCTCCCGCTGGACTGCGCAGCAGTCCCTTTTTGTTCAGGTAGAAAAGAGCGGGCGTTTCGCACTGGGGCGCCAGCCCGGCCCAGCGGGAGCAAGCTCCCTCGCCACAGGATTTCACCAGGCTTGGGCACTACGTGATAAAGCGAGGTTTTGAAAGTACGTGATGGACCTGTTTCGCAGTGCCCCGATTGCTCAGCCATTGGCCGCGCGCTTGCGTGCGGCTAACCTGGACGAGTACGTCGGTCAGGAACACCTGCTCGCTCGCGGCAAGCCTTTGCGCGAAGCGCTGGAGCAGGGTGCTCTGCACTCGATGATTTTCTGGGGGCCGCCGGGTGTCGGTAAAACCACCCTGGCGCGTTTGCTCGCAGAAGTCTCCGACGCGCACTTCGAGACCGTTTCGGCGGTACTCGCCGGGGTCAAGGAAATCCGCCAGGCCGTGGAAATTGCCAAGCAGCAAGCGGGGCAATACGGCAAGCGCACCATCCTCTTCGTCGATGAAGTGCATCGCTTCAACAAATCGCAGCAGGATGCGTTCCTGCCGTACGTCGAAGACGGCACGCTGATTTTCATCGGCGCGACCACTGAAAACCCCTCTTTCGAACTCAACAACGCTTTGCTCTCGCGGGCGCGTGTCTACGTACTCAAGAGCCTCGACGAAGCGGCGCTGCGCAAATTGGTCCATCGCGCGCTTACTGAAGAGCGTGGTCTCTGCAAACGGCAGCTGACCCTCAGCGATGAGGGCTTTCAGATGCTGCTGTCAGCCGCCGATGGCGATGGCCGGCGCCTGCTCAACCTGCTCGAAAATGCTTCGGACCTGGCGGAAGATGACAGCGAGATCGGCACCGACTTGCTGCAGAGTCTGCTCGGCGACACCCGTCGGCGTTTTGACAAGGGTGGCGAAGCCTTCTACGACCAGATTTCCGCCCTGCACAAATCGGTACGCGGCTCCAACCCCGACGGCGCGCTGTATTGGTTCGCGCGGATGATCGACGGCGGTTGCGATCCGCTGTACCTGGCTCGGCGCGTAGTGCGCATGGCCAGCGAAGACATCGGCAACGCCGACCCGCGCGCCCTGAGCCTGTGCCTGGCAGCGTGGGAAGTGCAGGAACGGCTGGGCAGCCCCGAAGGCGAGCTCGCTGTTGCACAAGCCATCACCTATCTGGCCTGCGCGCCGAAGAGCAATGCGGTTTACATGGGTTTCAAAGCGGCGATGCGCAGCGCCACCGAACACGGTTCGCTGGAAGTGCCGCTGCACCTGCGTAACGCCCCGACCAAGCTGATGAAGCAATTGGGTTATGGCGACGAATACCGCTACGCCCATGACGAACCGGACGCTTATGCGGCCGGCGAAGATTACTTCCCGGATGAACTCGACCCTCAGCCGTTCTATCAGCCGGTGCCGCGCGGCCTCGAGCTGAAGATCGGCGAGAAACTGAACCACCTCGCTCAACTCGACCGTCTCAGTCCCCGGCAGCGGAGAAAATAGTGCTCCCATTGATCGTTGCAGTTTCCATTGGCGGCGTCGCCGGTACGCTGTTGCGCTTTGCCACCGGCAACTGGATCAACGCGAATTGGCCGCGGCACTTCTATAGCGCGACGCTGGCCGTTAATATCGTGGGCTGTTTGCTGATCGGCGTTCTTTACGGTCTGTTTTTGCTCCGCCCGGAGGTGCCCATCGAGGTCCGTGCCGGGCTGATGGTCGGCTTCCTCGGGGGCCTGACGACATTTTCATCCTTTTCACTGGATACGGTGCGCCTGCTGGAAAGCGGGCAGGTGCCGCTGGCCCTGGGCTATGCGGCCATCAGCGTATTCGGCGGGCTGCTTGCCACCTGGGCCGGCCTGTCCCTGACCAAACTTTGATAACGAGAGACCGACATGCTCGATTCCAAACTGTTACGTAGCAACCTTCAGGACGTAGCGGACCGCCTAGCATCCCGTGGCTATACGCTGGATGTTGCGCGCATCGAAGCGCTGGAAGAACAGCGCAAGACCGTCCAGACCCGCACCGAAGCCCTGCAGGCTGAACGTAATGCGCGTTCCAAATCCATCGGTCAGGCAAAGCAGCGCGGCGAAGACATCGCGCCGTTGATGGCGGACGTCGAGCGCATGGCCGATGAATTGAGCGCCGGTAAAGTCGAGCTGGACGCGATCCAGACCGATCTGGACTCGATCCTGCTGGGTATTCCGAACCTGCCGCACGAATCCGTGCCGGTCGGCAAGGATGAAGACGACAACGTCGAAGTGCGCCGCTGGGGCACGCCGACCGCATTTGATTTCCCGGTTCAGGACCACGTCGCCCTAGGTGAGAAGTTCGGCTGGCTGGATTTCGAAACCGCTGCCAAGTTGTCCGGCGCACGTTTCGCCTTGTTGCGCGGCCCGATCGCACGTCTGCACCGCGCACTGGCGCAGTTCATGATCAACCTGCACACCAGCGAGCACGGTTATGAAGAGGCCTACACGCCTTATCTGGTCCAGGCACCGGCGCTGCAAGGCACCGGTCAGTTGCCCAAGTTCGAAGAAGACCTGTTCAAGATCGCCCGCGAAGGCGAAGCCGATCTGTACTTGATCCCGACCGCTGAGGTCTCCCTGACCAATATCGTTGCCGGTGAAATCGTCGATGCGAAATTGCTGCCGATCAAATTCGTCGCGCACACCCCGTGCTTCCGCAGTGAAGCTGGCGCATCGGGTCGCGATACCCGGGGCATGATTCGTCAGCACCAGTTCGACAAGGTCGAAATGGTCCAGATCGTCGAGCCGTCGACATCGATGGAAGCGCTGGAAGGCCTGACCGCCAACGCCGAGAAGGTCCTGCAATTGCTTGAATTGCCTTATCGGACACTGGCTCTGTGCACTGGCGACATGGGCTTCAGTGCGGTCAAGACCTATGACCTGGAAGTGTGGATTCCGAGCCAGGACAAATACCGCGAAATTTCCTCGTGCTCCAACTGCGGCGATTTCCAGGCCCGACGCATGCAAGCGCGCTTCCGCAACCCGGAAACCGGCAAGCCGGAACTGGTGCACACTTTGAACGGCTCCGGCCTGGCGGTGGGTCGTACGCTGGTGGCGGTGCTGGAAAACTACCAGCAGGCCGACGGTTCGATTCGAGTGCCGGACGTGTTGAAGTCGTACATGGGTGGCCTTGAGGTCATCGGCTAAATGGACTATCTGCCGCTGTTTCACAACCTGCGCGGCAGTCGTGTGTTGGTCGTCGGCGGGGGGGAGATTGCTTTGCGCAAATCCCGCCTGCTGGCCGAAGCCGGTGCGCTGCTGCGGGTCGTCGCACCTGAAATCGAACCGCAACTGCGCGAGCTGGTGGTCGGCAGCGGTGGCGATTGCCTGTTGCGTGGCTACGTCGAAGCGGATCTTGACGGTTGCGGGCTGGTGATTGCCGCCACTGATGATGAACCGTTGAATGCGCGGGTCTCCGCCGATGCTCATCGGCGCTGTGTGCCGGTCAACGTGGTCGATGCGCCGGCGCTGTGCAGCGTGATTTTCCCGGCGATCGTTGATCGTTCTCCATTGATTATCGCGGTTTCCAGCGGCGGCGATGCGCCGGTGTTGGCGCGGTTGATTCGGGCCAAGCTGGAAACCTGGATTCCTTCCACTTACGGGCAACTGGCCGGCCTGGCTGCGCGTTTTCGCAGTCAGGTCAAAGGTCTGTTCCCGGATGTGCAGCAGCGCCGGGCGTTCTGGGAAGATGTTTTCCAGGGTCCGATTGCCGATCGGCAACTGGCCGGACAGGGCACGGAAGCAGAGCGCCTGTTGCTGGCCAAGATTGCCGGCGAAGCACCGGCCACCACGGGAGAGGTTTATCTGGTGGGCGCTGGCCCGGGTGATCCTGACCTGCTGACCTTCCGCGCGTTGCGCCTGATGCAGCAAGCTGATGTGGTGTTGTATGACCGTCTGGTAGCGCCGGCAATTCTCGATTTGTGCCGTCGCGATGCCGAGCGGGTTTACGTCGGCAAACGTCGCGCTGAACACGCGGTGCCACAGGATCAGATCAATCAGCAATTGGTCGATCTGGCCAAGGCCGGCAAGCGCGTTGTGCGGTTGAAGGGCGGCGACCCGTTCATCTTCGGTCGTGGCGGTGAAGAGATCGAAGAACTGGCGGCTCATGGCATTCCGTTCCAGGTGGTGCCGGGCATCACGGCTGCCAGCGGTTGTGCGGCTTATGCCGGGATTCCGCTGACCCACCGCGATCACGCCCAGTCAGTACGCTTTGTCACCGGTCACTTGAAAGACGGTTCCACCGATTTGCCGTGGGCCGATCTGGTCGCGCCGGCGCAGACCCTGGTGTTTTACATGGGCCTGGTGGGGTTGCCGGTGATCTGCGAGCAGTTGATCAAACACGGCCGCTCAGCCGACACGCCGGCGGCGCTGATTCAGCAGGGCACCACGGTCAACCAGCGAGTGTTTACCGGCACGTTGGCCGATCTGCCGCGGCTGGTTGCGGAGCATGAAGTGCATGCGCCGACGCTGGTGATTGTGGGTGAGGTGGTGCAGCTGCGCGAGAAACTGGCGTGGTTCGAAGGGGCTCAGGCACAGCTCTAAACTGTGGCGAGGGGGCTTGCCCCCGTTGGGGCGCGCAGCGGCCCTTGCCCTTGAGTTTCCAGGAGGAGACTTGCTGCGCAGTCCAACGGGGATAAATCCCCTCGCCACAAATTAATGCCATCGCCACCCATGATTTCCTTCGCCGTGAAGGCTTTGATCAGCTTTTCTGCCAAACCCCTTTCCCATTCAACCGCGCCCGATCATGCGGCGCCGCAAAATCCTGCGCCGGCCCTTTCGGCACAATCCCTGTCGGATTGATGGTCTTGTGACTGCCGTAGTAATGATTCTTGATGTGGGTGAAATCCACCGTCTCGGCAATTCCCGGCCACTGGTACATTTCCCGCAGCCAGTTCGACAGGTTCGGATAATCGGCGATCCGCCGCAGGTTGCACTTGAAGTGACCGTGGTACACCGCGTCAAAGCGAATCAACGTGGTAAACAAGCGCACGCCTGCCTCTGTCAGGTATTCGCCGACTAGATAACGATTGGCGCCTAACAGCTGCTCCAGTCGATCCAGCTCGGCAAACACCTCATCGAACGCTTCTTCATAAGCCTGCTGTGACGTCGCAAACCCGGCGCGATACACGCCATTGTTCACCGCTGGATAAATACGGTCGTTCAACGCATCGATCTCGGCTCGCAGCGGTGCGGGGTAGAAGTCCAGTTTATTGCCGGTCAACTCATCAAAGGCGCTGTTGAACATGCGGATGATTTCCGCCGATTCATTACTGACGATGCGGTTCTGCTGCTTGTCCCAGAGCACTGGCACGGTGACGCGGCCGGTGTAGTCGGCGGTGTCGGCGGTATAGCGCTGGTGCAGGAAGCTCAGATCATCCAGTTTGTCGCCGGTGGAGCCGTGGGATTGGTCGAAGGTCCAGCCGTTCTCCAGCATCAGGTAGCTGACTACCGACACGTCGATCAGGCTGTCGAGGCCTTTGAGTTTGCGCAGGATCAGCGTGCGATGCGCCCACGGACAGGCGAGGGAGACGTAAAGATGATAGCGGCCGGGTTCGGCTGCAAAACCACCGACGCCGCTGGGTCCTGGCGTGCCGTCTGCGGTCACCCAATTGCGGCGCTGTGCTTGCTCGCGCTGGAATGCGCCGTCCTTGCTGCTTTCGTACCACTGGTCATGCCAGCGACCTTCAACTAACAAACCCATGTTCAGGACTCCTCAACCAATAAGCGTTGGAGAAGAGTCTATTCGCATAGGTTCGATAAAATAGCGCAAAGGTTGGGCGCTTATGATCGGTTAAATCGATTTGTCTCGCGCGTCCCAGTATTGCTGGGCGGTCTGGAAAGCCTGTTCGCGCGGTTGTCCGAGGCCACGCAGCGCCAAGGCCATGGTGGCGATGAGTGCCATTTGCGGATAGCTGTCGACCACATCGCCGCGCCACACCGCCTTCAGCTGTTGAGGATCGAGCGAAGCAGGTTTGACGTGACGCTGGCTCGACATCTGCGGCCATTCCTCGTCCCAACTCACGCCGCCGGTGGTGCCATACAAATGACTGGCAGCATCCGGATTGATTTCAATCTCGCCGCCGTCGCCCTTGACCACAATCGCGGTGTCACCGAGCAAGCCGCTGGCATCGCGGTGCACGGCCTGGTAACCGGGGTGAAAAATGCTTTGCAGGCCGCAGCGGGCGCCCAGTGGATTGAGAATTCGCGCCAGGGAATGAATCGGCGAGCGCAGGCCCAGTGTGTTACGCAAGTCGATCATGCGCTGCAAGGGCGGCGCCCAATCGATCAGGGGCATGAACGCCAGTCCGCCGTTATCCAGCGCCGAACCGACCTGTTGCCAGTTGCGGCACAGGGGGATTTTCAGTTCATTGAGCAGTTGCTCGCTGTACAGGCGCCCGGCCGTGTGTGCGCCGCCGCCGTGCATGAAGATGCGCAAGCCGTTTTGCCCCAGGCACTTGGCTGCCAGCAGATACCAAGGCAGATGGCGCTTCTTGCCGGCATAGGTCGGCCAGTCGAGGTCCACATTTAATGCCGGCGCTTGCAGCCGCTGACGCAGGGCTTCGGTGAACCCGGCCATTTCTTCGGCGCTTTCTTCCTTGTGCCGCAGCAACATCAGAAACGCACCAAGCTGGGTGGCCTCGACCTGGTCGTCGAGCACCATGCCCATGGCGACCCGGGCTTCTTCGCGGGTCAGGTCGCGGGCTCCCCGTTTGCCTTTGCCAAGAATGCGCACGAACTCGGCGAAAGGGTGTTCGGCGGGCGTTTCGAGGGTCAGCGCGGTGTAGTCGGTCATAAGCAATTCGTCGGTTTGGGCAGGCCCGCCAGTTTCGCGGCGAGTTTGGCAGGGGTGCCTTTGAACAGTCGGTTCAGGTGCAGGCTGTTGCCTTTTTCCGGGCCGAGCTTCAACGCGGTGTATTTGATCAGCGGACGGGTCGCTGGCGACAACTGGAATTCGGCGTAAAAGCTGCGCAGCAATTCGAGAATTTCCCAGTGCTCGGCGCTTAACTCGATGCCCTCGGCGGCGGCCAGGGCGCTGGCGACGTCGGCGGACCAGTCGCTCAGTTCCAGCAGAAAACCGTCCTTGTCCAACTCGATGGCGCGCGCGCCTACCGTCAGGGAATTCATAGCCAGCTGTTGACCTTGTCGTAGTGGATCGACAGTTCGACGAAGGCCGGGTAGTCAACGGCGGTGGCTGCGTCGGGGATGGCCAGTGCGCGGGCCTGAGCGTCTTCGGCCAGCACGAACAATGTCGGGCTTGCGGCGGCTAGCGCAGTGAACGGCGCCGTGCCGGGTTGCAGCGCATACACGGCGTCGCCGGTCAGCAGCACTGCATCGTTGGCGCCGATCACGCGCAGGCAGCTGGTCAGTCGGTCATCGCCGAACGGGGAATGAGACAACACGTGCAAAGTCGACATCAGAGGGTGATCACCTGGTCGTAACGGTCAATGAGTGCGGTGATTTGCGGCGCGGTCAGCACTTGGGCGTCTTCGAGGGACAAACCGGCCGGGTCGAGCCCGCGTTCGGCGGTGCTGTCGGCGCAGACGAACAGGTCTTCAACACCAAACATCGGCAAGGCCTGCAAATTGGCGCTCAGGTCCTTCAATTGCAAAGCCTTGGCGTCTTGCTTCGCGGCCAGTTGAAACACACCGTCATCGAGAAACAGCAGGCCGATCGGCAGATCGAAGGCGCCGCCGGCCAGCACGATGTCCAGAGCTTCGCGGGCACCCGGTCCCGACCACGGTGACTGGCGGCTGATAATCAGCAAGGATTTGGGCATTTCACGCGCCTCCGAAACAGATCAGACGGTCGGCATCCTGCACCGCGTCGTGCAACTGGCCCAGACCGGACAATTCCCACGGCGCACCAACGGCAACCGCTTCGCGCTGATAACGGCGGGCTTCTTCTGCGTTCAACACGCCACGGCGCAGGGCGGCAGCAATGCACACGACGCCGTCGAGTTGATGCTCGCTGACAAAGGCGCGCCATTGTTTGGGCAAATCCTGTTCATCCTGCGGCGTAACCACGCTGTCGGACGCGTTGTAGACGCCATCCTGATAAAAAAACAGCCGGACAATTTCATGACCGCCCGCCAGCGCGGCCTGGGCGAACAGCAAGGCGCGGCGCGAGGAGGGCGCATGGGCAGCGGAAAACAGCGCGATGGCGAACTTCATGACGGACTCGGGTCAACGGAACTGCGGCCATGATAAAGCTTTATGGGTGGGGCGGCGAAGTGGGTTTGCTCAAGAGCCGGTCGCCGCCATCGCGAGCAGGCTCGCTCCCACAGGGGGGAGTTGTGCCGTACATATCATTGAAATTCACCACAGCACCCTGTGGGAGCGAGCCTGCTCGCGAAAGCGTCCAGTCAGACAACAACAATATTGCAGGTAAGCACCCGATCAACGTGGCATATACCCCAACTGCCACCGCCGTGGAATCTTCAACGACAGCAACCCGATCCCGCCCGCCAGCAACCCGCTGACAAACAACGCACTGAGCCCAAGATGATGCTCCAGCACCGCACCCAGCACCGCGCCGGCAAACATTCCGGCCCAGGGAATCAACTGCACCCGCCAGCCATTGCGCCGTTCGCCGAGCATCCAGCGTCCCAGGCCGCGGCCGAAGCGTGACAGGGCGCCGGTGACATAGGTCAGGCCGACCGGCAGGCCATTCACTTCCTCCACGGCGGCATTGAGCATGCCCATGGCGATGATCGCCGCCAGCAACGCCGGCAGTTTTTCCTCATACGGCCAGGCAGCAGCGCCGCAGAGCAGGGTGGCGATGCACAGCAATAAAGGCAGCGCCCGCCGACCGCCAAGACGGCTGGCGACGATGCCCAGGGCGTTGCCGATGATGAACGTGGCCACGATGATCAGCAGGCGCAGGGTCAGGCCCGTGTCGCCGTCGCTGATGGCCACGGCGAGACGGGTGGTGTTGCCGCTCATGAAGGAAACGAAGTCGCCGCTGGCCATGAAGCCGATGGCATCGGTCATCCCCGCCAGTACCGAGAGTGCGGCCACCAGCGACAGGCCGACGCGTCCGCGCCATTTCTGGCTATGCAGATGGCCCGGACTGGCGTGGGTACTGGGGGACGAGGGCAGCATCGTTAGATAAATCCTGGAGCGGCGACGGTCACTTGTTCAATCCATATAACTCGCAATACTCCAGCCAGTCCATCCCGGCCATCTCGGCCACTTCCTTGTGCACTTCCATGCGCTGCGCCTGATAGTCTTCGGCGCTCGCAGCGGTCAGTTGCAAGGTCAATTCCCAGGCAAATACGTCCAGGCGTTCCGCTTCAGCCTCGAAGGCTTCGTGCAAACGCTCATCGCGGTACTGCGCAGCGGTTTCACCCTTGGCCTGCGCCAATAACGGATTGAGATTGTCCAGTTCATGGCGCAGTTCGGGGCGCTCATCGAGAAATTTCTGCAGGGCCTGTTCGTGCTGCTGTTCGCTTGCCGGCATGGTCGCTCCTTGAGGAATTATTACGAAGACTGCTTCTTGGCCTTGGCCGCCGCCGCCAGGCATTCGAGGGCGAATTGCTCCGGGTAGGTCATCTGGATCGGCGTGGTCTCGCCTTTGACGGTTCTTTCACCTTCGAGGATGTAGCGAATCCGCTTGTCGGTGACGCCGATGCGTTTGGCGATCCACGATGGCGTTTGTCCGATCTGACTGATCAGCTTGTCGGCATATTCAGCGGTCGGTTTGTAAAATTCGGCATTGGGTGTCATGGGACGTTCCAGAAAAATAGGCCCGGGTAACACGGGCGATGTGGCATTCGGCGCGACAGGGTGCGCGAATCATTGCGCGGTGTCGCGCTATAAATGAAGTAAAGCAGAACGATACGCCGCGCCACGATGATACAGTCCGTTTTTTCTTGATGAGCAACAAGCAATGCGAATTCTGATGGTGGCGCTGGCCGTGACGTTGCTGGCGGGATGCGCCGGTTCGGCGATGAATGATGCCCGCATGGGCACCCCGTACAAAACCCTGACCTCGGAAAAACCGGAAAAGGTCGTGGCGCAGTGCGTGCAGTTTGCCTGGCAGGATGAGGCGGTATTCGGCGTTGACGCCGGCGCGTATCTGCAGCCCGGCAAGAAGGGCGGCTCCACGGTTTACACGCGATCGGCGGAGTCGTTTGTCGATCTGACGACAGCGGTGACGGGAACAGAATTGAGCTATTACGCCCAGCGTGACGACTTCGTTGCCAAACGCCGGTTAGCGGCGCTGGCGACCTGCCTCTGAGCTGTGGGAGCAAAGCTTGCTCGCGATGAACTATTACCCGGTCTGTCTCACTGCCGCCATCGCGGGCAAGACTTGCTCCCACAATTTCACTGCCGCCATCGCGAGCAAGCTTGCTCCTACTGGAAGCATTTAAATCGCAACAATGTGTCAGACGTGGTTGAGCAGGCGTTTCTGTAGAAAGAAGCGCCGATGGCCCGGTGGGTAGTCAGCGATCTGGCCTACTTCGCTGAAGCCCAGCTTCTTGTAAAACTCCGGCGCCTGAAAGTCGAAGGTGTCCAGCCAGATGCCCACGCACCCCTTTTCCCTGGCCAGGTCCTCGGCCATCTTCATCAGCCGTGAACCCATGCCCTGGCCACGCGCCTCATCCGGCACCGACAGCAATTCGATAAACAACCATTGATAGAAGAACCGGCCGTACAGGCCGCCGAGGATCACATCGTTGTCATCGCGCACCAGTAGCGCGAGCAATTCGGACTTGCCGTCACCCGCTTGCGCAAGGTTATAGGCGCGCAACGGTGCAAGGATCGCTTCTCGATCCTCGGGCGTCGGCTCCTGGGTCATTTCTATGCGTAAAGTCATCGGCTACATCCTTTTGGCGTTGATGCTTGAGCGTATCCGGGTCGCCGTGAATGTTCCATCCCCGCACGTGGAACCCTCGCGAGTGCGCAGATGTCTAGGCATTACAGCGTCATTTCAGAACGCGGCCGATGAGGATTGCCAGTGAACATTTTTGAAGCCTTGCGCGAAAGCCACGAGCGCCAACGCACCTACGCCGAAGCGGTTGTCCAGACCAGTG
This sequence comes from Pseudomonas sp. TMB3-21, assembly GCF_054898145.1. Classification (NCBI taxonomy): domain Bacteria; kingdom Pseudomonadati; phylum Pseudomonadota; class Gammaproteobacteria; order Pseudomonadales; family Pseudomonadaceae; genus Pseudomonas; species Pseudomonas sp. TMB3-21. Next base: position 3,596,882 of record NZ_CM142718.1, read on the forward strand.
GCGACACCCCGGAGCGTAAAGAAGCGTACGAACGACTCAAAGCCGAACTTCAAGCGCACGAGACCGCTGAAGAACGGCATTTCTACATTCCGCTGATGCAATTCGATAATGGCGTTGACCTGAGCCGTCATGCGATCTCCGAGCATCACGAGATGGACGAAATGATGGAAGAGCTCGACGAGACCGAGATGTCCAGCCCGTCTTGGCTGGCGACGGCGAAAAAGCTCTCGGATAAGGTCCATCACCATCTCAAGGAAGAAGAACAGAAGTTCTTCCAGAGCGCCGGCAAACTGCTCGATGAAAAACAGAAAATCAGCCTTGCCAAAGATTATCTGAAGGAGTTCGACGAGCAGCTCAAGTTAGCGTGATGTCATCCAACATGCGCTTCATTTGACGGGAAATGGATAGATGGCCAATACAGCCGAGCGGGTCAACATCCTCGAGTCTCAGGTGTTGTCCCACGACTGGTACCTGCTGAAGAAAATCACCTTCGATTACCTGCGCAACAACGGCGAATGGCAACGTCAGACCCGCGAGGTTTACGACCGAGGCAATGGCGCGGCGATTCTGCTGTTCAACCGGGAAAAGAAAACCGTCGTGCTGACGCGTCAGTTTCGTTTGCCGGTGTTCGTTAACGGTCACGACGGTTTACTGATCGAAGTGGCAGCGGGGCTACTCGAAGGGGCAGCGCCGGAAGAACGAATTCGCGATGAAGCTGAAGAGGAAACGGGTTATCGCGTGCATCACGTGCAGAAAGTTTTCGAGGCGTACATGAGCCCCGGCTCGGTGACGGAAAAGCTGCATTTTTTCATCGCCGAGTATGACGCTTCATCCAAGGTGAGCGAGGGTGGCGGGCTGGAAGCGGAGACCGAAGAGCTGGAAGTGCTGGAGTGGTCGTTCGACGAAGCACTCCAGGCTTTTTATCGAGGCGAAATCTGCGACGCGAAAACCATCATGCTGCTGCAGTACGCGGCCATGAAAAACCTCTTCGCCACACTCTGAATCCACCACGGTCAACGTAGCAGCTGCCGAGCCCGCGAGGCTGCGTCCAGCGGACCTGAGCCGAACGCAGCCTCGCGGGCTCGGCAGCTGCTACAGGATTGTGTGCGGTTCAGAAAAGGTTTCCCGTGCGATTGGCGCCCGTCCAATCGCAGCCTTCCAGCGTTAACAGAAATTCCTTCGCCTCAAGCCCACCGGCGAAACCAGTGAGTTTGCCCGACGCCCCGATCACCCGATGACACGGCGCCACGATGGAAATCGGATTCCTGCCGTTAGCGGCACCGACCGCCCGCACCGCACCGGGACAGCCGATCTGCACGGCAATCTGACTGTAGCTGCGCGTCTCGCCGAACGGGATGGTGAGCAACGCATGCCACACTTTCTTCTGAAACAGTGTCCCGATAAAGTCCAGCTCCAGCTCGAAACGCTCCCGCGTCCCCGCGAAATATTCCGTCAGTTGTTGCGCCGTGCGCACAAGGATCGGTGAGTCCGTCACTTCACTCATCGGCCCCAATCGCACGCGGTTCGGCTTGTCGTTTTCCCAGAGGATGGCCACCAGTCGCTCGCCATTCGCGACCAGCTTCAACTCGCCGACCGGAGAGGCCAGCGTCATGCAGGTAAAAGTCATGCAGATGGACTCCGCAGATGGCTGTTCGGCGTCCAGCATACTGCGTCGGCGGGGAGGCGCAAAACGTAATCCCGACCATACTTGGCTACTGCTCTTGACGCGTTTTCTCTCAAAAACAAAAAGAGACCGACCCATGAAGTTCGAACCTCTCGCCAAATCGCTCATAGCGACTTCCCTGGCATTCAGCTGCGTGTCTGCCCACGCGGCCTCTGTCGCCCCGGTCGCCGCCGAAAACGGCATGGTGGTGACGGCGCAGCATCTGGCCAGCCACGTAGGTGTCGATGTGTTGAAGAACGGCGGCAACGCCGTCGATGCCGCCGTGGCCGTAGGCTATGCGCTGGCGGTGGTGTATCCCGCAGCGGGTAACCTCGGCGGTGGCGGTTTCATGACGATTCAGTTGGCGGACGGGCGCAAGACCTTCCTCGACTTCCGTGAAAAGGCCCCACTGAAAGCCACCGCCGACATGTACCTCGACAAAGAGGGCAATGTCGTTCCGGAACTCAGTACCCGCGGCCATTTGGCAGTCGGCGTGCCCGGCACCGTGTCCGGCATGGAACTGGCGCTGCAGAAGTACGGCACCAAACCGCGCAAGGAAATCATCGCCCCGGCGATCAAACTGGCGGAAGACGGTTTTGTGCTGGAGCAGGGCGATCTTGAGATGCTCGAATACGCGACCGATATGTTCAAGAAAGACATGCGCGACTCGGGGTCGATCTTCCTGCGCAACGGCGAGCCGATGCAGGTCGGGCAAAAACTGGTGCAAAAAGACCTGAGCAAAACCCTGCGTGAGATCTCCGAGAAGGGCGCTGACGGTTTTTACAAAGGCTGGGTGGCGGACGCGATTGTCACGTCCAGCCAGGCTAACAAAGGCATCATCAGCCAGGCTGATCTCGACAACTACAAGACCCGGGAACTGGCGCCCATCGAGTGCGACTACCGTGGCTACCATGTGGTGTCGGCGCCGCCACCGAGCTCTGGCGGTGTGGTGATTTGCCAGATCATGAACATTCTCGAAGGCTATCCAATGAAAGACCTGGGCTACCATTCGGCCCAAGGCATGCACTATCAGATCGAAGCGATGCGCCACGCTTATGTGGATCGCAACAGCTTCCTCGGCGACCCGGACTTTGTGAAAAACCCGATCGAGCATCTGCTCGACAAAAACTACGCGACCAAGCTGCGCGCCGCCATCGCCCCGCAAAAAGCGGCGGTGTCCAGCGAGCTCAAGCCCGGCGTCGCGCCCCATGAAGGCAGCAACACCACGCACTATTCGATCGTCGATAAATGGGGCAACGCGGTGTCGGTGACGTACACCCTCAACGACTGGTTCGGCGCCGGGGTCATGGCCAGCAAAACCGGGGTCATGCTCAATGATGAAATGGACGACTTCACCTCCAAGGTCGGCGTGCCGAACATGTACGGCCTGGTGCAGGGCGAAGCCAATGCCATTGCGCCCGGCAAGGCGCCGCTGTCTTCCATGAGCCCGACCATCGTCACCAAGGACGGCAAAGTGGTGATGGTCGTCGGCACGCCGGGCGGCAGTCGCATTATTACGGCAACTTTGCTGACCATGCTCAACGTGATCGACTACGGCATGAACATTCAGGAAGCGGTCGATGCGCCACGCTTCCACCAGCAGTGGCTGCCGGAGGAAACCAATCTGGAAACCTTCACCACCAGTGCGGACACGGTGAAGATGCTGGAGAGCTGGGGGCACAAGTTTGCCGGGCCTCAGGATGCCAATCATCTCGCGGCGATTCTGGTCGGTGCGCCGTCGCTGGAGGGCAAGCCTGTGGGCAAGAACCGGTTTTATGGGGCGAACGATCCGCGGCGTAATACCGGGTTGTCGTTGGGGTATTAATTAGCGAAGATCGAGGACGCAGCCTCGCAGGCTCGGCAGCTGCTACAAGGGATCGGCGCGCAGGCGTGGCGGTTCTTCGTTTTTCGACTGGCAAGGAAAGCTCATGACCACCGCACTGTTAATCATTGATGTTCAACAAGCGCTGTGCACCGGCGACTACGAATGTTTCGAAATCGAACGCGTCATCGACAACATCAACGGCCTCAGCGCCAGGGCTCGCGAGGCGGGCCTTCCGGTGGTGCTCATCCAGCACGAGGAGCTCACCGGCCCGTTTGTGCATGGCACACCCGACTGGCAATTGGCCGAAGCACTGGTCACCGATCCGCAAGACAAGCGCGTGCGCAAGACCACGCCGGATTCGTTCTATCAGACGTCATTGCGTAAATTGCTGCCGGTACAGGATTTCGAACGGCTGGTAATCTGCGGTCTGCAGACTGACTATTGCGTCAACGCCACCGTGCGCCAGGCGCTTCAGTTGGGTTACGACGTGGTGCTGGCCGGCGATGCGCATTCCACCGTCGACAACGGCAATCTGCGCGCCGAAGACATTATTGCCGAACACAACAAGGACCTTGCGCGCCTGACCGGATCGGTGGCGCGCATCGATGTCAAACCTGCAGCGGACATCAGCTTCAAGCACTAAGGTTCAGCGTTGCGGTAAATGCCAGAGGTCACGGTAGCGCTCATATTGCGCCTCGGGCATTTGCACCAGCAACGGCGACAGTGCCGGGTCGAGCCACCCGAACAAACCGGCAATGTTGGCCGGCTCCATCGCCGTGCAGCCCGCCGTCGGCGAGGTGGGGCTGCGCCAGATGTGGAAGAAGATGCACGAGCCCGCCGCTGGAGAGGCCGGCGTGTTGTGTTCGATGAAAATGCCCTGTTGGTAACCCGCTTCCTGGCGCATCTGCTCGGAGCTGTTCCAGTCTTTACTCGTCGTGGCACCGTCGACCAGCGCGTTGTAATGGGTTGAGCGACCGTCGTCCACGCATTCGGTAGTCGGTGTCAGCGCGAGGTAAGACAGTCGGGTGTTGGCCGTTTTTTCGAAACCAAATGCCGTGCCGAGCTTGAACACACCGGCGGGGGCCTTGCCATCGCCTTCACGCTTGACCGGGTCTGCGCCCGGCTCGACACCGATCAGACCCTTGCCCCAGGCCATGCCGTTTTTGCCGACCACCACCGCGAATGCATCACCGCGTTTGCGAAAGGTGTCACCGTCACGCTCATAGCGCTGGGCGGTGCCCTGCACGTCGGTCCAGTTTTTGCTGGTGACCACGATCAATTGCCGGCTGTTGCCGAGCACGTCGCGGGCGCTGAGCGCGGTGATCGGGAAATCCATGACGTCCTTGCGGGCGGCCCCCGACGCGTACGTGAAATGCCACCATTCTTTGTCATAGCCGCTGAAGCCTTCTTTCTCCATGGCACGGCTGAGGCGCTGGCGATTGTCCTTCGCCGCCGCGCCTATGGTCGGGTTGGCGGTGTGAGCGCGTTCATCGAAGCAGTCATAACCGGTGCCCATGTCGAGCGCGCCGTCGCGCCAACGCTGGCCGTAAGGTGCGGTGCAATCCGTTTGTGCCGCTGACGGCGTCCAGGTGTCGGCGGGGAGGGCGTTTGGGCCCGTCAATGTCAGGTCAACGGTGGACCCTCGGGAATGGTTCGACACGCGCGCGACGTAACCCAACCGCCAGAAGTCTTGTTTGTCGACGCGCGGGTAGAACTCGGCCTTGCGCGGGTCGCCAGGTTCGGTGGCGAAGCGGCCCATGTCGGCCACAGCGCGGCTGGGGCGATAGCAATCGAAAACCTTCAACCCGTAGCCTTGCGCCTGCAAGGTTGTGTGCACTCGTGCCAACGCCTGCGCGGCGTCCAGTGACAACAGGCATTCTGACGCTGCATAACCGTCGAGCGGGTGACCGGTGAAGTTGTGCGCGCCGGCGTAACGAATGTCCTGCTCGATCCCGGGCGCAATCGTGCGCAGATAAACCATGTGTTCAGGCGGTTGTTGGGTATCTGCCATGGCCGGCGAGACAAGGCTCAGCAGCAGCCATAAGTGCCAGCAGTTACGAAATGAGCGCATGTGAAAACTTCCTTGGATGCGAGTCTCTGGATCGTATCAGCTGCCGCTCTCCAGCGCCGCGCCAGTGGCCGATGCAAGCGCGTCAGGTCAATCCGTCGAAACTTCGCAGCCCGCCGGGATGTCCAGACCTTACACCTCTGAGCACCCAAGGCGAGGAACGACATGACAACGACAGTAGGCGATTTTCTGGTTGAGCGACTCAGCCAGTGGGGCGTCACGCGGATTTTTGGTTATCCGGGCGACGGCATCAACGGCGTATTCGGAGCGCTGAGCCGTGCTCAGGGCAAGATCGAATTCGTCCAGGCCCGGCATGAAGAAATGGCCGCCTTCATGGCGTCGGCGCATGCCAAGTTCACCGGCGAGCTGGGTGTGTGCATTGCCACCTCCGGCCCCGGCGCTTCGCACTTGATCACAGGCCTCTATGACGCGCGGATGGACCACATGCCGGTGCTGGCCATTGTTGGTCAGCAGGCACGTGCGGCGCTTGGCGGTCATTATCAGCAAGAGCTGGATCTGCTCTCGATGTTCAAGGACGTCGCCGGCGCGTTTGTGCAGCAGGCGTCAGAACCTTCGCAAGTCCGCCACCTGGTCGACCGCGCGGTGCGCACGGCCGTGGGTGAACGGCGAGTCACAGCGTTGATCCTGCCCAACGATTTGCAGGACGCCGAGTACAAGGAGCCGGAGAGGGCGCACGGCACCGTGCATTCCGGCGTCGGTTACAGCAAGCCGAGAGTCGTGCCGTATGACGCGGATCTGCGGCGCGCTGCGGACGTGCTCAATGCGGGTGAGAAGGTCGCGATTCTGGTGGGCGCCGGGGCATTGCAGGCCACCGATCAAGTCATTGCCGTCGCAGAGAAGCTCGGCGCCGGCGTGGCCAAAGCGCTGCTCGGCAAGGCGGTGTTGCCGGACGATTTGCCTTGGGTCACCGGCAGCATCGGTCTGTTGGGCACCGAGCCCAGCTACAAGCTGATGATGGAGTGCGACACCTTGCTGATGATCGGCTCGGGATTCCCGTATTCCGAATTCCTGCCCAAGGAAGGCCATGCACGTGGCGTACAGATTGATCTGCAGCCGGACATGCTCAGTCTGCGCTATCCGATGGAAGTCAATCTGGTGGGGGATTCCGCCGAGACCCTGGCGGCGCTTTTACCTTTGCTGCAACACAAGACCCCGCGCAAATGGCGCAAGAAAATTGAAGGCTGGCACGCGAGCTGGGAGAAAACCCTGGAGAAGCGCGCGCTGGTCAAGGCGGACCCGGTCAACCCGCAGCGTGTGGTGCACGAGTTGTCGCCCCGCCTGCCTGACGCAGCCATCATCACCTGTGATTCCGGCTCGTGCGCCAACTGGTTCGCCCGGGACCTGAAAATTCGTCGCGGCATGATGTGTTCGCTGTCGGGCGGGTTGGCCTCGATGGGCGCCGCGGTGCCCTACGCGATTGCGGCCAAATTCGCTTACCCGCAACGGGCGGTGATCGCGCTGGTCGGCGATGGAGCGATGCAGATGAGCAACATGGCGGAGTTGATCACCGTCGCCAAATACTGGCGGCAGTGGCAAAACCCCAAGTGGATCTGTGCGGTGTTCAACAATGAGGACCTCAATCAGGTCACTTGGGAACAGCGGGTGATGGAGGGCGATCCCAAGTTCGAAGCGTCGCAGAACATCCCCGATGTGCCTTATCACCTGTTCGCGATTTCCATCGGGTTGAAAGGCATTTTCGTCGATCGCGAAGAGGACGTCGCCGCTGCCTGGGAGCAGGCGCTGGCTTCGGAAGTGCCGGTGGTGATCGAGTTCAAGACCGACCCCAACGTGCCGCCGTTGCCGCCGCATATCAAGCTGGAACAGGCAAAGAAATTCGCCACGACGTTGCTTCGGGGCGATCCGGATCAGGCGGGCATTATCGTGCAGACGGCCAAGCAAGTGCTGAGCTCGGTGTTGCCCGGGGGATCGAAGAAATAACGCTAACTGCGTCTCCAGCCGTAGGAGCCGGCTTGCTGGCGATCCAGGCAACTTGGTGCATCGGGTTAACCGTGCCGCCTGGATCGCCAGCAAGCCGGCTCCTACAAAGTCTTCTATCCCGCAAAGACAGTATCGATATCCAGCATTTGGGGGGCAGTTCAGAGTCACAGCTTATCGGAGGAAAAACATGTTCAGCCATATCATCGTCGGTGCGCGTGACCTCAGCGTGATGCTGGCTTTTTACGAGGCGGTGCTGGCGCCCTTGGGGCTTAAACGCATGCCGGACGAGAACGACGGCGGCCCGCCGGGTGCGGGTTGGCATTATCCGGGGCAGCGCTGGCCGCAATTTTTTATCCAGCAGCCGTTCAACGGATTGCCGGCAACCTGGGGCAATGGCACTCAGATCAGCTTCGCCTGCAGCTCTCAGGAACATGTCGAGGCGGCATGGGCGGCGGCGATTGCCATGGGCGGTACGGATGAGGGCGTGCCGGGGCTGAGGCCGAACTATTCGCAAGATTATTTCGGCGCATATTGCCGGGATCCCGAAGGCAACAAGTTGTGCTTTGTACACGCCGAAGGTCTGGAGTGAACGGCTGCGATCCATTTGACGTGACCCGCCATCGCCGTCAGTTGCAGACCGGCGATGACGCGCGCGATTGCGCAAACCTAGTGACGATCGCGATAACGTTTCAGCGCTACCAGACACCCGCCCAGCAACACTGCGGCGCCCGCTGCCCAGACCAGCGAAGGCGTTTGTACTTTGCCACGCCAGCCACCGCTGACCCGGCGTTCGCCGCTCGGCGGCTCGAACAGGTTGCCTGATGATTTCGCCGACGGTGAACTGCGATTCACGCCAAGCCGCGTCAACCAGCCTGACATCCGCTCGAAACCCGGCAGCAGAAAATGCGCCAGTCGCCCGACGACAGCGGCACTGCCCACCGTGGTGGTCGGACGCGGATGCAGCGCCCGGGCGACCATCGCCTCGGCCACGCGCTGCGGATCGTAGACCGGCGGTGGTGGCTTGAGCGCGTGGCCGGTGAAATTGCCACCGTCGCGAAAGCCGGGCGTGTCCATGACTGCCGGGTAAATGTCGCATACATGGATATCGGCAAACCCGGTCAATTCCCCGCGCAATGCCTCGCTCAAACCGCGCAAGCCATATTTGCTCGCCGAGTAGGCGGCGGCGTACGGCTGCGCGACCCAACTGCCGATGGATAATGTGTTGATCAAAATCCCGCGCTGCTGCGCCTTGAAATACGGCCAGGCCACGTAAGCGCCGCGCAGGTAACCAAGCAGGTCGGTCTGCAGCACCTGCTCGTGCGCCTCCAGCGGTGTGTCCTCGAAATTGCCGACTGCGCCGACACCGGCGTTGTTGATCCAGATGTCGATGCGACCGTCACCGTAGTCAGCAGCCTGTTCCGCCAGCGCTCGCATGTTTTCGCTGCTGGTGACATCGGTGCGCACCGCCAGCGCGTCGGCGCCGCGTTCCGCACATTCTTCGACGACCTCCGCCAAGGCTGTCGTATCCCTGGCCGCCAATACCAGGCGCGCACCTTCGTCAGCGAAAGCATGGGCGGCCGCGCGGCCAATGCCGCTGGAGGCGCCGGTGATGACCACCAGTTTGCCCTCAAGCCGGCGAATGCGAGACGGCGGCCGGTGAGTGACATCGGATTTTTGCGCAGACGAATCGAGATAAGCGCGATAGGGCAATTCCTCGAGCTTCAGGCGTTCCCCGTCGACCATCGTCAGGGTCAGGTCTTCAATGGTGCCGGCAAATCGATCAGGGAATACCGGCTCACCGTCGAGGTCGAGCTCGTCGTACATGAACTGGCAGCCTTCAAGCCAGCCGACTGCGGTTTGCAGCTCGGCCGCCAAGTAATATTTGCCGTCGAGGAAGAAGCCCGGAAACTGGTGCGCGCGCTCTCCGCTGTTGCGATTGAAGGCATAGCGTTCGCCTGGCTTCATGCCGGTTGCTCGATCAAACATGGGGAAATCCTCCTGTGCTGATCTGCGATAGAGGATCGGGCGGCGAGCGGGTTCCATCGAAATGACTGAGCGCCTGGCTCGTGGAGTGCAGTTCGTCGCCTGACACATCGGGTGTGCGGGTTGCGATTCACATTTCTGTCATGCCGGTCGATAGCTTGGTATGCAACCGACATGCACCACGCCAAGCGGGAATATATGCCGACCGATCTTCACCCCATCGCCTGTCCCTTGTCCAATCGCTCAAGCGTGGCACTGGCGCGTGCCTCTCTGTACAAATTCGTCGGTTTACTGGCCGGGGTCTTTCTGCTCGCCAGCTATGCGCTTATTTACCTGGCGCATGATCTGGATCGCACAGAGGAGGTCGAAAGTGCCTTCTACACCAACAAGGCGATGCAATCGCTGGAAAAGTCCCTGCGCATCACGGTCAAGGATTACGCGTACTGGGGTGACGCCTACGAGCACCTGCATACTCGGGTAGACGTTGACTGGGCCTATGTGCGAAAGAATATCGGGCCGACGTTGTACTCCGATTTCGGTTTTCAGGGTCTGTTTGTCGTTAACGACGTTGATCGCACGGTGTATTCCGTGATCAACGGTGAGCTGGAAAATATTGAGATTTCCACATGGCTGGGCCAGTCCGTCAGCGCGATTCTCGATGAGGCCCGTGCCGGCGCGGAAGAGGAAACGCCGGTTACACGGTTCATCAATGTCAACGGCGTGCCTGCATTGATAGCAGCGGCAGCACTGACGACCGGCACTGACCCGACGGTGGAGGCTGATGAGCGGACGTCGTCGGTGCTTATTTTTGTGGACATGCTCGATAGCACCAAACTTGCCGCCATCGGCAAGGATTACGGGATCAACGGCCTGCACGTCGCGAGCGCCAGAGAACCCGAAGAGAAACTTGTTCACCCGCTGGGCGAAGATGGCACCGCCGGCAGTTTGCACTGGAATCCACCGAGGCCAGGCCTGCACTTGCTCGGCGTCGGCCTGCCTTTGCTTGGTCTCGCCGCATTGCTGGTGTGGCTGATGATCTGGGTGATCCTGCGGCGCACCACGGCGGCCGCCCAGGCATTGGACGCCAGCTTTGAGTCGATCCACAGCAGTCAGGCTGCGCTGGCCACCAGTGAAGCGCGCTTTCGCGATGTCGTCGAGGCGAGCTCGGACTGGGTCTGGGAAATCTCCACCGACGGCCGTTTCACCTATCTGTCCGAACGTTTCGAGGCGGTGACAGGGCTGTCCAGAGACGAATGGTGCGGCGCGAAAATGGACGATCTGTTGCACACGGAAATGGGCGCACTGTCGCAGTGGCTGAGCATTCCCAACCGGCGACCGGATATCAGCGTCCAGTGTCGCTATGTCGATACCAAAGGCTGCGAACGAATCACGCGTCTTTCGGCCCGGGAAATGGACGGCCGAGGTTTCCGCGGCACCGCAACCGACGTTACCGAAGAAGTCGAAGCGCGCCGGCGCATCGAATTCCTCTCGCAGCATGACGCCCTGACCGGTCTGCCCAACCGGACCCGTCTGCAGGAATTCCTGGACGGCAAACTCAAGGCAATGCCGACGGCAGATCAGCCGCTTGTGATGCTCAGCCTGGACCTTGACCGCTTTAAACCGGTCAACGATTTGTTGGGGCATGCGGCGGGGGATCTGGTGCTCAATGAAGTGTCCAATCGGCTGGCCGATTGCGTGCGTCACGGCGACCTGGTGGCACGGATCGGGGGTGACGAGTTTGTCTTGATTCTGACCGATGTCAGCTCGCAGGAAGAAGTCGAAGCGCTCTGCCGTCGCCTGATCGAGTCCATCGAGCGGCCAGTGGAAGTCGAAGAGCAGGAAGTGTTTGTCAGTGCAAGTATCGGCATCGCGATGGCGCCGAATGATGCCTGCGAGGCCACCGAGTTGCTGCGCTACGCCGACATTGCCTTGTACGAAGCCAAGGCGGCCGGGCGGAACACCTGGCGCTTCTACGCCGGTGACATGAACGCCCGGATCATCGAGCGGCGGCGCCTGGAAAGTGATCTGCGTTATGCGATCAAGCACGGAGAACTGCGGCTGCATTTCCAGCCGCGCTATCGCATCGCCGACGGTCACATGGTCGGCGCCGAGGCGCTTGTGCGCTGGCAGCACCCGGAACGCGGGCTGATTCCACCCGACACCTTTATTCCGATCGCCGAAGAAAGCGGGCTGATTCTGGCCTTGAGCAATTGGGTCATGGAGACTGCCTGCGCCTGCGCGGCACAGTGGCCGGAAGAGCTGTTCGTGTCGGTTAACCTGTCGCCCAGCGAGTTCAAGCGGGGCAATATCATCGAGCGTGTGCAGCAAACGCTGGACGAATCGGGCATCAGCCCTGCGCGCCTGGAGCTGGAAATCACCGAAAACGTCATGCTCGAAGATGCCACCGGTGCACTGGAGATCATGCGAACCCTCAAACGCCTGGGCGTGCGTATTGCAATGGACGACTTCGGCACCGGGTATTCGTCGCTGAGCTACCTGCGCACCTTTCCGTTCGACGGGCTGAAGATTGACCGCAGCTTTCTGAATCGACTGGTCGGCAGCGAGGATGACAGATCCATCATTCAGGCGATTGTTGGCCTGGGCCGCGCGCTGTCGCTGACGGTGACGGCGGAAGGCGTCGAGACGGTCGAGCACTTGCAGATGCTCAAAGAAGTGTCGTGTGACGAAGGTCAGGGGTATTTCCTCAGCCGGCCACTGGATAACGAGACGTTCAACGCGCTGATAGGTGTTGAGGAAACGGCAGGCAGCTGAAGCTGCGGCGCTGCGCTTGTGGCGATTACATGCAACGAATGGCGCCTCGCGGGCTCATATACACACTACCCGCGCCGTTGGTACAGGCAAGACAGTGCTCCATGGGGCGGATCGAATGTTTGAATCTGACTGCGAGCGACTGTACTTATGGCGAAAGAGAGCAACGAGCATGTGAACTGGTTGGTCGAGCAATCGATGCTGAATGCAGCCCGGCAACGGGCGAAACTGTATTCCGGACAGGGACGACTCTGGCAGCAACCTTTCGCTCATACCCGTCCCAGAGATGCGTCGGCGCTGGCTTCGGTATGGTTCACCGCTTATCCCGCTTCCATCATCACCGCCGAAGACGGCACGGTATTGGAAGCGCTCGGCAATGAAACGCTGTGGCATGCTCTGTCCGAAATCGGCATTCAGGGCATCCACAACGGCCCGCTGAAAACCTCCGGTGGGTTGCAGGGGCGCGAGCACACGCCCACCATCGACGGCAATTTCGACCGCATCAGCTTCGGCATCGACCCACAACTGGGCACCGAAGCACAGCTGCAGGGCCTGAGCCGCATCGCCGCCGCGCACAACGCGGTCATCATCGATGACGTGATCCCGTCGCACACCGGCAAAGGCGCGGACTTCCGTCTGGCCGAAATGGCTTACGAAGATTATCCGGGTCTCTACCACATGGTGGAAATCCGTGAGGAAGACTGGCCGTTGCTGCCCGACGTGCTCGAAGGACGCGATGCGCAGAACCTCACGCCGCTGCAGGTCGATGCCTTGCGCGACAAGCACTATATTGTCGGTCAGTTGCAGCGGGTGATCTTCTTCGAGCCGGGCGTCAAAGAGACCGACTGGAGCGCGACCGCGGTAGTCATCGGCGTGGACGGCAAGCCGCGACGCTGGGTGTATCTGCATTATTTCAAGGAAGGCCAGCCGTCCCTCAACTGGCTGGACCCAAGCTTCGCCGCACAGCAGATGATCATCGGCGACGCGCTGCATGCCATCGATGTGATGGGCGCGAAAATCCTTCGGCTGGATGCCAATGGCTTCCTCGGTGTGGAACGCAAACTCGATGGCACGGCCTGGTCCGAGAGCCATCCATTGTCGATCACCGGCAACCAGTTACTCGGTGGCGCGATTCGCAAGGCCGGCGGTTTCAGTTTTCAGGAATTGAACCTGACCATCGACGACATCGCTTCCATGTCCCACGGCGGCGCCGACCTGTCTTATGACTTCATCACCCGGCCGGCGTACCAGCACGCCTTGTTGATGGGCGATGCCGAGTTTTTGCGCCTGATGCTGCGTCAGGTCCACACCTATGGCATCGACCCGGCCTCGCTGATTCACGCGTTGCAGAACCACGATGAGCTGACCCTGGAACTGGTGCACTTCTGGACGCTGCATGCCCACGACACCTTCCTTTATCAAGGTCAGACGTTCCCCGGCAACATTCTGCGCGAGCACATTCGCGAGCAGATGTATGAGCGTCTCGCCGGCGAACATGCGCCTTACAACCTCAAGTTCGTTACCAACGGCGTGTCCTGCACCACGGCCAGCATCATCACGGCTGCGCTGGGCATCCGCGACCTGGACCTGATCAGCAAGTCCGACATCGACCAGATCCGCCAGATTCACCTATTGTTGGTCATGTACAACGCCATGCAGCCCGGGGTGTTTGCGCTGTCGGGTTGGGACCTGGTCGGCGCGTTGCCGCTGCCGGCCGAGCAAGTGGCGCACCTGATGCAGGATGGCGACACGCGCTGGATTCATCGTGGGGCCTATGACCTTGTCGATTTGAATCCGGATGCGCCGCTGTCGGCGGGGCAAATGCCGCGTCCGAAAACCTTGTATGGCAGCCTGCCGACTCAGCTCAAGGACCTGGATTCTTTTGCTTCGCAACTGAAGCGCATCCTCGCCGTGCGTCGCTCGTACGACATCGCGGCCAGCAAGCAGATCCTGATTCCCGATGTCGAGAATCCGGGGCTGCTGATCATGGTTCACGAACTGCCGGCAGGTAAGGGCACGCAGATCACTGCGCTCAACTTCAGCGCCCAGGCCATCGTTGAAACCTTGCACCTGCCTAACATTGCGCCGGGTCCGGTGGTGGACATCATCAATGAGCGGGTTGAAGGGGATTTGACGGCGGAGGGGGAATTCACCATTACCCTGGATGCCTATGAGGGGCTGGCGTTGCGGGTGGTGAGCAGTTCGCCGTTGATTTGATTGGGCAGGTGGTTGGTGAGCCTGTGGGGGCCAGGTGGAGCATTGCTTGCTCTCGATAGCGGACTTGAATCCTGCTGGATTTTCTCCTCTGTACTCGGTCAACTGTAGGAGCTGGCTTGCCGACGATGGCTATGTTGGGCGACCGTGTTTTTGCGGGTGTACATATCCTTTGCCACGGTGATAGCAGAATTGGATTTTTGCATGATCATTGAGGTTGAACTCGGTCAACTGTAGGAGCTGGCTTGCCAGCGATGGCTATGTCTAGGGCCACGGTTGTTTTGAGGGTGTACATATCCGTTTCTGCTGCGATGGCTGATATTGGTTTCGCCCTTACGGCGAGTCACTTGGAAAAGCACCAAGTAACCAAGTGCTCTTGCCCCTGACGTACGGTGGCTCGCTAGTGCTCGCCATGCATTCGCTCCGGTCCTGCTCCGTGGGCCCGGCGCGATCGGCCATCCTTGGCCGTGCGCGCCTAACCCGGCATCCATGCCGGGTTGCCCACTGCGCAGAACCTGCGCTCGGCCTCCCGAGGGGGCACTCACAGCCACAGCGCGCCGAGGCGGCCTGATAGCCGACCTGGCTCGCAGGCGTTGCGCCAAATCTGCGCAGCAACACAAAACCCTGTAGCAGCTGGCGTAGCCTGCGTCCGGCTGCGCAGCAGTCGTAAAATCAGGCGGCGCGGTTTTTCAGGGCAGCCGCGAGCGCCCAATTGACGACTGCTGCGCAGCCGGACGCAGGCTGCGCCAGCTGCTACAGGTCCTGTGTCGTGTCGGCATGAAGTGATCCTGCCCAGATGGCGCAGCCGCTGCTTTGCTTTGCTTCAGATCTTGATTTTGCTTTTGATTTTGACTTCGACTTTGATCTGCCCCGTCGGAAGGCCGAGCGCAGGTTCTGCGCAGTGGGCAACCCGGCAAGGATGCCGGGTTAGCTGCCGCCGGCCATGGATGGCCGATGGCAGCGGGCCCACGGAGCTGGACCGGAGCGAGCCACCGTACGTCAGGGGCGCAGGCGCTTGGTTACTTGGCGCCGGGCCGCGCAGGCTTTTCCAAGTAACCCGCCGTAAGGGCGGAACCAATAGCAGCCCTAACCGCAGCAACGGATATGTACACCGTCTGATGAGCCAGACTCATTAACCGGCGCATTGCCAAAATCGCTTGGAAAGTCTGCCTCATCCCGGTGTCTATTCCGAATCAAGCCTCACAACCAGGATTCCCCATGACCCACCCACGAATCGGTTTCGCCTGCCAGTTCAAGCATCCCGAGCGCGACCTTTCGCTCAGTGCTTTGAAACTCATCGAGAGCCCGTTCAACCCACGAACCACCACCCTGCGCTGGATGGACGGCGTCGAGCCACAGGTGGCTCGGGACCGTTTGCTGGAAGTGATCGCGCATAATCTGGAGGCGCAACTGCGCTTGCTGGCCTACGTCGCCGAGTTGCCGCCAACCTTGCGCATGCTGCGGCTCAGCAGCGATTTACTGCCGTTCTACAGTCACCCGAAAGTGGCTGCGTTCTATCAGGACCCGGCTATTCAAGATCAGCTCGCCGAGCGCTTCGCTGCCATCGGTACGCTGGCGCGGGCGGCGGACATTCGCTTGTCGTTTCACCCCGGCCAATACTGCGTGCTGGGTTCGGACAAGCCGAACGTGGTGGAAAACAGCCTCGCCGAGTTCGAATACCACGCCGACATGATCCGGATGATGGGCTACGGTCAGCGTTTTCAGGACTTCAAATGCAACGTACACATTGCCGGTCGCTTGGGGGGCGAGGGCATTCGGGCGGTCTGGCCGCGGCTGTCGGAAGTGGCGCGCAACTGCATCACCTTCGAGAACGAAGAGAAAACCTACGGCGTCGACGACTGCCTGCAACTGGCGGATCTGGCCCCGGTGGTGCTCGACATCCATCATTGCTGGATTAACGAAAACGACTACATCGCCCCGGATTCCGCGCGTGTGCAACAGGTCATCGACAGCTGGCGCGGGGTCCGGCCGACGATGCATTACTCGCAGCCCCCGGAGCGCTTGCAGGAGTTGGGTTTCGACGCCGACCGCAAGCTGGAAATGCCCGAGTTGCTGCAAGTGGTGACCAAGCGCGACCTCTACGGCCACAGCGCGCAGATGTGGAATCGCTGGACCAACACTTACGCACAGCTGTTCATGGATCGGTTCGACATCATGCTCGAAGCCAAGGACAAGAACCTCGCGGCGCTGGCCTTCTATAAAGAGTTCGCGCCCGGGGCGTGAAGCACAAAAAAAACGGCCCATCAGGCCGTTTTTTTATGTGGCGAGAAACTCAGGCAAGCCTTACAGGTGATCCGCATCAATCACCGCCTTGGCGAACGCCCGCGGGTCTTCCTGCGGCAGGTTGTGGCCGATGCCGCCGCTGATCAGGCGGAATTCGTATTTGCCGGTGAAGCGCTTGGCGTAGTCCTCGGGCGCCGGGTGTGGTGCGCCGTTGGCATCGCTTTCGAGGGTGATGGTCGGCACGCTGATGGACGGCGCCTTGGCGAGTTTCTGCTCGAGCGCCTCGTACTGGCTTTCACCCTGAACCAGGCCGAGGCGCCAGCGATAGTTGAACACGGTGATGTCGACATGATCGGGGTTGCTCAACGCCTTGGCGCTGCGCTCGAACGTGGCGTCGTCGAACGCCCATTTCGGCGAAGCCAGTTGCCAGATCAGTTTGGCAAAATCATGGGTGTTCTTCGCATACCCGGCACGGCCGCGCTCGGTGGCGAAGTAGAACTGATACCACCACTGCAATTCAGCCTTGGGCGGCAGCGGATTTTGCCCGGCCGCTTGATTGCCGATCAGGTAACCACTGACCGCCACCAGCGCCTTGACCCGCTCCGGCCACAACGCGGCGACGATGCCGGCTGAACGCGCGCCCCAATCGTAGCCGCCGAGCACCGCCTGTTTGATTTGCAGTGCGTCCATGAAGTCGATGACGTCGCTGGCCAGCGCCGCCGGTTGACCGTTGCGCAAGGTTTTATCGGAAAGGAAATGCGTGTCGCCATAGCCTCGCGCATACGGCATCAGCACGCGATAGCCCTTGGCCGCGAGCAACGGCGCGACCTCGTCGTAACTGTGAATGTCGTACGGCCAGCCGTGCAGCAGAATCACCACCGGGCCATTGGCAGGACCCGTTTCGGCGTAGGCCACGTCGAGCAGGCCAGCCTTGACGTGCTTGAGCGGGCCGAACGGGGAAGGGCTCGTATATGAAGCTTGCGCGTTATTTGCCGCGGGCTGGGCGGTCGCTGCGGTCTGCGCCTGGGCCACGCCGAGCACGCCGAACAGGGCGAGTGCGAGGATTGACGAGCCGGCCAAGTGCCGGCGAGTTTTATTGGGTTTGTTGTTCTGCAGTGCCGTTTTCATGTGAAGTCTCCGTTGCGAGCCAATGATCGAAGGGCTGACTGCTGCCCTTCAAACCTGGCGCCCATTTCAACGCGGTGACGTATCCGGGCTGTGTCGAATCCCCAGCCCGGTGAAAACCCATGTATCAAAATAGCAGCCATATACACACTGATACACCGCAGGAGCATTGCCGCACAAACCTGTAGCAGCTGGCGCAGCCTGCGTCCGGCTCGGGGCCGCGTGCGGACGCAGGCTTCGCCAGCTGCTACAGGGATCGCGCTGGCAATCGATCGGTTAAAACGGGGACCGCGCTGGCGATCGATCAGTCAACCAGGACCGCGGCGGTTGCCGCAGCGCCCATCAGTTAATAACAAACCCCGCGCCCACCGGATCATTGCGTTCGATCACCCAGCGCGAAGTGCCGAGGATGCTCGCCGTACCTTTGACCGTCGGGCGTACTGCGCGGGTGCCATTGAGGTCGACTTCGCCCAGCAGGCAGCCTTCAAAGGTGCCGCTACCCAACAACCCTTCGGACAGAATCGGTTGGTTCAAACCGAGTTTTCCCCGAGCCTCGAACATCGCCATCATCGCGCTGGTGCCCGTGCCGCCGGGCGAACGGTCGAGCTGACCGGCGCTGAACACGTGGACGTTCTTATAGAACGCGCCTTCGATGGTCGCCGGGTGCCAGAAAGTGATGAAGTTGAGGTCATTGATGTGCGCCTCGGTGGGGTGCTGGATCTTCAGTTGCCGGTTGATCTGGTCACGCGCCAGCAGGCCGAGACGCGACAGTTCGCTGCCGTTGTCGGGGCTGATGCGCAGGTCGCAATCGCTCAGGTCGATGATGCCGAAGTAGTTGCCGCCCCAGACCAGATCAGCCTTGAGGTCACCGTAGCCGGGCAGTGTGATCGGGATGTCCTGAGCGGCGACGTAGGCCGGCACGTTTTCAAAACGGGTCCACAGTACTTTATCGCCTTCGGAAGCGACCTCGGCCACCACCAGGCCGGCGGTGGTTTCGAAGCGGATTTTGGTGATGCCATCGGCACCGCGCGGCACCAGGCCCAGCGCGACCATCGCCATGCTCACGGCAATCGTGCCGTGACCGCACATGTGCGAATACACGCTGCCGTCCATGTAGATCAGGCCGGCGTCGAATTCGCTGCTCGATGGCGGCGTGAGGAACACGCCGAACATGTCCTTGTGGCCACGCGGTTCCTGCATCAGGGCCTTGCGCAACCAATCGTAGTTCTGCTCGAGAAAGGCGCGCTTGGCGAGAATGCTCGAACCGGCGGGGTAGGGAATGCCGCTGTGCACGATGCACAGTGGTTCGCCTTCGGTATGGGTATAGATGACATCGAACGTGTCTTGCATGCGCATGACTGAACTCCTGGCTGACGGGCGGATTTATGGCTATGTATGGCTGGAAGTGGACGGTTATTTGCGTTCTGACAAAAGGTCGAGACCGATACAGAGGTCGAGAATGATCACCGCGAGCACCACGACGATAATGGTCGCGCCGGAGGCGGCGGCGATGGTCGGGTCGACGGTGTACTGCACGTAGTTGAAGAGTTTCACCGGGATGGTGTTGAGGTCTGGCGTGGTGTTGAAGATCGACAGCTCGACGTTGATCCACGACGAGATGAACGCGAAGATCGAGCCGGTGACAATGCCCGGACGAATCTGCGGCAGCACCACCAGAAAGAAGGTCGCCCAAGGCGTACCGCCGAGATCGCTGGACGCTTCTTCCAGGGCGCGCTGTTCCGGCGTCAGCATCGACAGCACCGAACGCAGCACGAAGGGCGAAATGATGATGGTGTGGCCGATCAACAACGCCAGAAAACTGCGGGTCAAACCGAAGTAACCGCCAAATTGCAGCAGCGCTGCGCCGAGCACGATGTGCGGAAATACCAGCGGTGAGGTGAGCGCCGCGAGGATCGTGCCCTTGCCGGGAAAGTCATAGCGTGCCATTGCCAGCGCGGCCGGCACGCTGAGCAGCACTGCCACCAACGTCGCGACCAGGGCGAGCAGGGTGCTGGTGGCAAATGACGCCACATAGCTGGGGTCACCGAGCATTTTTGCGTACCAATCCAGCGTCCAGCCCTGCGGCGGGAAGGCCAGGAAGGAAGTCGCGGTAACGGACACGCCGAGGATCACCACCAGAGGCAGCAGCATGTAACCGAGCACGGCCCATGACACCAGTCTGACCAGCATTTTAGTGATCATTGATTGCTCCCCCGAATGCTGCCGACCCGTCCGGCCAGGCCGACCATGATCAGGGTGAAAATCAGCAGCACCACGCTCAGCGCGCCGCCGTAATTGAAATCGAAGACCGAGCTGTATTGCTGGAAGATCAGCATCGATAGCACCGAAATTCGTCCGCCGGACAGCAGCGCCGGGGTTACGTAAGCGCTCGCCGCCAGGGTGAACACCATGATTGAACCGGAGATGATCCCAGGCATGGTCAGCGGCAGCACCACGTGGAAAAACGTCGAGCGTGGGCTGGCGCCAAGGTCCTCGGAGGCCTGCTCAAATGCCGGGTCGACTTGCGCCAGCGCGTTACCGGCGGCGAGCACAATGAACGGCAGCAGGATGTAGACCATACCGATGAGGATGCCGAGTTCGGTGCCGAGGAAGCGGATCGGCGTTTCAATCAGGCCCGTCTCCAGCAGGCTCTGATTCACCAGGCCTTTGCGCCCCAGCAACACCATCCAGCCGAAGGAACGGACGATATTGCTGGTGAACATCGGCACCACCAGCAGAATCACACAGGCCCGGCGCCACGCTCGCCACTTGACCACGCGCACCAGATACCAGGCCAGCGGGTAACCGAGCATTAAGGAAATCAGGGTGGTCAGCGCGGCGATGCGGAAGGTCACCAGAATCACATCCCAGTGGTACTGATCGCCCAGCACGCGGATGTAGTGTTCGAGGGTGAACGTTTGATCGGCACCCTGGGTCAGGCTGGCGAAGATCACCACGGCGAACGGCGCCAGAAAGAACGCGGCGAAAAACGCCAGAGCGCCGAACAGCATTAACGCCGGAGCCAGCACCTGGCGTTTCATAGCGCTTCACCAATCAGGTGCAGGTGCGCAGGATTGAAGCCCAAGCGCACGCTGCTCCCCGTGACCAGATCGGCGCGCGGGAAACCCATCGTGCGCGCAACGATCGCTTGCCCGTCGATCAAGGCATGCACCAGCGTATGACTGCCGACGGTAACGATATCGGTCACCGTGCCGTGGATTTCGCAGGCGCGGCTGCTCGACGCATCCAGCACCTCCAGATGCTCGGGACGCAGCACAGCCACGCCACGCGGCAGCAGGTCTTTTGCCGGGTGGATAATGGGTGTGTGCCCGATGCCCAGACGAATCTCGCCATTTTCGCTGACCTGATAGCCGATCAGGTTGGCCTCGCCGATAAAGTCGGCGACGAAGCGTGAGGCCGGTGCGCTGTAAATCTCGCTGCACGCCCCGACCTGCTCGATGCGGCCGGCATTCATCACCACGATGCGGTCGGCGATGGTCATCGCTTCTTCCTGATCGTGGGTGACAAAAATGAAGGCGATGCCGAGCTTGGCCTGCAGGTGCTTGAGCTCGAGCTGCATGCGCTTGCGCAGTTTCATGTCCAGCGCCGACAGCGGCTCATCAAGCAACAGCAGTTTCGGTTGATTGACGATGGCGCGAGCCAGGGCCACGCGCTGTTGCTGGCCACCGGACAAGCCGCGAGGGAATCGCTCTTCCAGGGTTTCCAGGCCGACCATGGCCAGGGCTTCACGCGCCTTGAGCTTCGCTTCGGTGCGGTTGATGCCCTGACGGCGCGGGCCGTAGGCGACGTTTTCCAGCACGGTCAAGTGCGGAAACAGCGCGTAATTCTGAAACACCGTGTTGAGCGGTCGACGGTACGGCGGCAGGCGACTGACGTCCTGACCCTCGATCGCGATGCTGCCGGAATCGGGCTGCATGAAGCCGGCAATCGAGCGCAGCAGGGTGGTCTTGCCACAGCCACTGGGGCCGAGCAGCACGATAAATTCGCCTTGCTCGATCTCCAGGTGGATGTTGTCCAGCGCCTGGAACGGCCCGAAGCTTTTGCAGACGCTGTCGATGCTCAACAAAACTGACATTGCAGACCTCTTGAGCTAGTTTTTGGCGGTGACTTTGCGGTTCCAGTCGTCGGTTACGCTGGCGCGCTGGGCATTGATCTGGCTCCAGTCGAACAGCCGCAGGTTGTCAATCGAACCGCCGACACCCCAAGGCAACTTGCGCGCCACGTCATCCGCCACTTCGACGCCTTTCACCGCCGGCCCCAGGTACAGCTTGCCGGCCAGGCAGGACGCCGCTTCCTTGGTCAGCGCGGTATTGATGAACTGTTCGCCGGCCTTGCTGTTCTTCGCCCCCTTGATCAGGTGCAAGCGCGCATCGGTGGCCCAGGCGCCTTCCTTGGGAATGGTGAAAGCGATCGGTGCGCCCTTGTCGATCAAGTCCCAGGCGCCGACGTTGAAGTGCGCGCCAATGATCGCTTCGCCGCTCTGAAAAGCGTTGGTGGCAGCCCCCGAACTGTCAAAAAACAGCGCGGTGTCGAGTGCGCCCAATTTGCTGTAAAGCGGATCGAGATTTTTGCGGTCGATGCCCCACACGTCCGCCATGAAAAACACGAACGGCACCCCGGAGGAGTTGGCCGGCGAGGGCAGGGCGATGGCGCCGGCGTATTCCGGATTCCACAGGTCTTTCCAGCTGGTGGGCGCTTCCTTGATTTCCTTGGTGTTGTACGTCAGCCCAAGGGAATAGAAACCGCTGCTGACGGCGAAGGTATGACCGCCCTCGGCGTAGACCGCTTTTGCTTCGACGTTTTTCAGGTTGGGAATGGCTGCAGCATCAAGGTCAGCGATAACGCCGGCGGCGTAGGCCAGTTCGCTGATGCCGCCATCCATCCACGCCACATCAATGGTCGGGCTGGATTTTTGTTGCTGGAGTTTTGCCAGCGTGGTGGTCGACGTGCCGACTTCCGCTGCCACCGCAACACCGGTGGCCTGCGTGAAAGGTTCTGCAACACATTTAAGGAACGCCTCCCCCCAGTTGCCGCCGTACAACGCAACGGTCAGCTTTTGCGGTTCAGCCAGGACGGCGGGTGAGGAGATGCAGCCGGTAACCAAAAGAGCAGCGGTGATTTTCTTGCCTGTCTTCAGTTTCATCGTGTGTCCCCAGGGGCGTGGGTGGACGTTTCCCCTTCGTTGCATCTTGCTCGCGTCAGTGATTGGAGCGCTTGCACTGCGGGGCCTTAAAGTTGAATAGTTAGGTCATGCGCACACTCACTTCGACTCATCCGGACAATGCCCTGCCTGACTCGCTCAACGGCGCGTCGAAAGGGCGCCCGCAGCTGTCGATTGGGCTGGTCCTGCTTGATCAATTCACACTGGCCGCGTTTTCCGGTTTTGTCGATGTGTTGCGCTTGTCTGCCGACCTCGGTGGAGGCAGCCGGCAGATCCATACGGCGTGGCGGGTGATGAGTGTCGACGGATTGCCGCGCACCTCCAGTGCCGGAATCACCCTGGAAGTGTCCGGTGGCCTGGCACAGGACCTCGACGAGTTTGATTACGTGGCCATCTGCGGCGGTAACGACTACCTCAACACCCATTTGCCGAATAATCTGCGGGACTGGTTGCAGCGCGCGGCCAAGAGCCGCACACGCTTGCTCGGCATCTGCACGGGCACCTTTGCCCTGGCGCAGGCGGGCGTGGTCGGCAGCCGTGCGGTGTGCGTGCACTGGAACGTGCTGGATGCGTTTCGCGCACGCTTCCCCAAGACACCGGCAGCGGTCGATCATCTGTTTATCGACGAGGGCGACCTGATCACCTGCGCCGGCTCCACGGCCGCCATCGATCTGGGCCTGTATCTGGTGGCCCGCCATTGCGGGCGCGAAAAAGCCCAGCAGGCGGTGCGGCACATGATGTTGCAGGGCATTCGCCAAGGGCGGCAACCGCAGGCGCATTTTTACGCCAACCTGGCGGACATCAAGGATGAGCGGGTGCGCCAGGCGGCGCATTACATCGAACAGCGCATGGACAGCTTGCCGACGCTGGATGCCATCGCCCGGTATGTGGGCCTGGGAAGACGTCAGCTGACCCGGGCATTCCAGCAGTCGCTGGGTCTGTCGCCCATGGAGTTCCAGCGCTCGCTGCGGATCGAGTATGGCGGCTGGCTGCTCACCAACAGTCACAGCAGCATCACTCAGATCGCCATGGATTGCGGCTTCTCCGACGGCGCGCATTTCTCCCGCGAGTTTCGCAGTCGCTTCGGTGTGTGCCCGCGCCAATATCAACGTCAGCAACTGCCTGGCGTGCCAGTTGCTGATTGAAGGTTGGCGCCGTTTATCGGAGGGATAGTGGAATTTTTTGCCGCCGCTCGACTCAGAGCAAAAAGGAAACAGCGCCCTGAAATGTGAACGTCCGGTCAGGTTTTTTCTGCAAAACCCTGTTCCTGTGTACCATTCCTGGCTGATTTTCCTCCCCCATGGCCGTGATGAGGCCCGACCGCTAGAGCTCACTACATGCAATCAAAAGGCCGCAGCGTCGGTGTTCCGTTGGTGCTTCAAAATTTGCGGGCGCAAACCGCGCCCCTGCAC
Source organism: Pseudomonas sp. TMB3-21 (assembly GCF_054898145.1). Classification (NCBI taxonomy): domain Bacteria; kingdom Pseudomonadati; phylum Pseudomonadota; class Gammaproteobacteria; order Pseudomonadales; family Pseudomonadaceae; genus Pseudomonas; species Pseudomonas sp. TMB3-21. Next base: position 3,621,326 of record NZ_CM142718.1, read on the forward strand.
ATCGCCCTGGAAGAACGCCTGCCGTTTTTCTCCCCGGTGCTTGACCACGTTCACTATCAGCGACTGATCCAGGCGTATTATGGTTTTTACCAGCCTCTGGAACGACGTCTGCTGGATAGCCATCAAGTGCCGCCCGATTTCCTTTTGCCCGAGCGACTCAAGACCGCCACCTTGTACAGCGACCTGCTGGCATTGGGGCTGACCGAACGCAAGATCGCTGAACTGCCGCTGTGCCAGTCTTTGCCGGTGATCGACTCGCCCGCAGCCTGCCTGGGCGTTCTTTATGTGCTGGAGGGCGCTACGTTGGGCGGTCAGATCCTGCGTCGAGAAATCGCCGCCCGTCTTGATCTGGATGCGGCCAGTGGCGCGGCTTTTCTTGATGTTTATGGTGACGCAACTGGCCGACGCTGGCGTGAATTCATCGACTACCTGGCCACTTTCCCACTGGATGATGCCGCGCGGCAGTCCGTGGTGAGCGCCGCCCAAACGACATTCGCCTGCTTCGAAAGCTGGCTCGAGAGCACCGAGGTATTGTTATGAAGCGGTTGGACAAAGACGCTTTTGATGAACTGCTGGCCAATTGTGACGATGAACCGATTCGTACCCCCGGCGCCATCCAGCCGCACGGCGTGCTGCTGACCTTGTCGGAGCCCGGCATGTGCATCGTGCAGGTCAGCGCCAACGTCGAAACCTTGCTCGGCCAAGCGCCACAGGCCCTGTTGGGCTCGACCCTGGCTCAGCTCATCGGCGACGTCTATGCACGCGAGGTCGAGCAGGCCGCGCAGCATGAAAATCCACTCGACATCCCCAGCCTGTATTTCACCCTCAATGGCGCAGCGTTCGAAGGTTTCGTCCATCGGCACTAGGGCGTGCTGGTGCTGGAACTGGAAGTTCAGGCCAAGCCGGCGCAACCCGTTGTCGACGGCAAGGGCAATAATTTGGGGCGCATGCTGCAGCGTCTGCAAGCGGCGAAAACCCTGCAGGCGTTGTACGAAATCAGTGTTCAGGAAATCCAGGCGATCACCGGTTACGACCGCGTGCTGATTTATCGCTTCGAAGAAGAGGGTCACGGTCAGGTGATCGCCGAGGCGACGTCGCCGTCCATGGAGGTGTTTCAGGGGCTGTTTTTCCCGGCCTCGGACATTCCCGAACAGGCCCGCGAACTCTATCGCACCAATTGGCTGCGGATTATTCCCAATGCGGATTACCAGCCAGTGCCGCTGGTACCGAAACTGCGCCCGGACACCGGCCAGCCGCTGGATTTGAGCTTTGCCAGCCTGCGCAGTGTGTCGCCGATCCACTGCCAATATATGAAAAATATGGGCGTGTTGTCCTCCATGAGCATCTCGTTGCTCAAGGGCGATAAACTCTGGGGCCTGATCAGTTGCGGCAATCGCCAGCCGCTGCACGTGCCGCACGAATTGCGTAGCGCCTGCCAGACCATCGGCCAGGTTTTGTCGCTGCAGATCAGTGCCATGGAAGCGCTGGAAATCAGCCGCCAGCGTGACGAGAAAATTGAAGCGCTGGCGCTGCTCAATCAGGCGATGGTCGATTCACCAGACACGGTCTTCGACGGGCTGGCGGCGCAGCCGGCGGTGTTGTTAGCGCTGGCCAATGCCGGCGGCGTGGCGATCATCGATGACAACAAACTACATCGCTACGGCAACTGCCCCGAGCCGGACGACATTCGGGCGCTGCACAAATGGCTGCAATCGTCCTCTCAGCAGGTTTTTTCCAGCCATGAGCTGTCGAAGGTCTATCCGCCTGCAGCGGCCTTTGCGCAAGTTGCCAGCGGCGTGCTTGCGATGAGCCTGCCCAAGCCGGTCGACAATGGCGTGCTGTGGTTCCGCCCGGAAGTGAAGGAAAACATCAGCTGGAGCGGCGACCCGGACAAACCGCTCAACCTGGAAGATTCCGACACGGGGATGCGCTTGCGTCCACGCACCTCGTTCGAGATCTGGAAAGTGGAAATGGCCGGCATTTCCAACAAATGGAGCAACGGTGATCTGTTCGCGGCCAACGACCTGCGACGCTTCGCGCTGGAGTCCGATCTGGCTCGTCAGGTGGTGCGCGAACAGCGTGCGGTTCAGGCCCGTGATGATCTGGTGGCGGTGGTGTCCCACGATTTGCGCAACCCGATGACAGTCATTTCGATGCTCTGCGGCATGATGCAAAAAGCCTTCAGCTCTGAGGGTCCGCACACCTCGCGGCGCATCAGTCGAGCCATCGACACCATGCAGCAGGCGGCGGGGCGAATGAACACGCTGCTGGAAGACCTGCTCGATACATCCAAGATCGACGCTGGGCGCTACTCCATTACGCCGCAACGCATCGCCGTCGAAGAGATGTTTGAAGAGGCCGATTCATTGCTGTCGCCGCTGGCGATGGACAAGGACATCGAAATTTCCTTCACCTCCGAACCGCAGCTCTCCATCCATGGCGATCCCGAGCGGCTGTTCCAGGTGCTGTCGAACCTGGTGGGCAATGCGATCAAGTTCACCCCGCGCAGCGGCAGGATTGGTGTCGCGGCCATGTCAGCGGGGGACGAGATCGTCTTCAGCGTAAGTGACACCGGCGAGGGCATCCCGCAGGATCAGCTACCGCACGTGTTTGATCGCTACTGGACCGTCAAGGAAGGCAACCCTACGGGCACAGGGCTCGGTCTTTACATCACTCAAGGCATTGTCAACGCGCACGGCGGGCATATCGAAGCGCAGAGCGAAGTCGGGCGTGGCACGGAGTTTCGCTTCACTGTGCCGAAGTCGGGTCACTCGGCGGTTCGGTAAACTCCACTGCCCGCGAGGCCTGCATTGGATGCAGCGCATCGGCCGGGTCCGAGCACTGTGGCGAACACTCGTCGACCGGTTATGCTGCATGCTCTGACCCTTTCAGGTGATCCCATGTCCCGTTCACTGCTGTCCCTGCTGAACATTGAACTGCCGATCCTGCAATCGCCGATGGTCGGCGTGTCGACTCCCGCACTGGCCGCAGCGGTGTCGAATGCCGGCGGCCTGGGCGCGATCGGTATCGGTGCGAGCATCGTCGAACAGGCGCGGGCGATGCTGCGCGAGACGGCGGCGCTGACTGACAAGCCGTTCAACGTGAATCTGTTCTGCCACGCGCCGGCCGTTCAGGACGTTGATCGTGAAGCGCAGTGGCTGAAAGCGCTTGCGCCGTATTTCGCGGAGTTCGACGCGGCTCCTCCCGCTTCGCTGCGCGAGATCTACACCTCATTCGTTACCGATCCGGCCATGCTGCAGATGCTGCTGGAAGAAAAACCGGCGGTGGTCAGCTTCCATTTTGGTCTGCCGTCACAGGCAGCTGTGGATGCGCTGAAGGATGCCGGCATCGTTTTGTTTTGCTCGGTAACGAGTCTGGCGGAAGCACGTCTGGCGGAACAGGCCGGCGTGCATGCGCTGGTGGCGCAAGGGTTTGAAGCGGGCGGGCACCGCGGGGTGTTTGATCCGCAACAGGACGGCGAAATGGGCACCTTCGCCCTGGTGCGCGTCCTCTGCGCGGCGAGCTCGCTACCGGTGATCGCCGCCGGTGGGATCATGGACGGTGCGGGGATCAACGCCGTTCTGCAGTTAGGTGCGAGCGCAGCTCAACTGGGTACGGCATTCATCCTCTGCCCGGAATCATCGGCCAACGCGGCGTGGCGCGAAGCACTCAAAGGCCCACGGGCGCACCATACCCAAATTACCAGCGCCATCTCCGGACGGCCGGCGCGGGGCATGGTCAATCGAAACTTCAGCGATTTGCAAATCAGCGGCGCGAACGTGCCGGACTATCCGATTGCCTACGACGCCAACAAAGCCTTGAACGTTGCCGCCAGCGCGAAAAACAACAGTGACTTCGCCGTGCAATGGGCGGGGCAGGGCGCGCCGCTGGCGCGCGAACTGCCTGCTGGCGAGTTGGTGAGATTGTTGGCGGCAGAAATGAACGTCTAAGAAACGGCACAAACCCTGTAGCAGCCTTCGGCAGCTGCTACAGGGATTGTGTGGCTACGGATATTTTTGGCAATCACACAACACTTAATACCTGCGCCAACGGACGACGCGGTTTCTGCGGCCAGTTTTCCGGCAGCGGCTCCCCGACAGCCACCAGCATCACCGCAATCTCATCCTCAGCCAGGCCAAATTCCTCAGCCACCGCCTCGGCATCAAAGCCGATCATCGGTGACGAACCCAAACCCATCGCCTGCGCCGCATAAATAAGCGTGCCAGCGCCGAAAGTCGCTGTGCGAACCGCTTCATCACGCTGCCTCAGCGGCTGATCATGGTAGAGACTCTTCGCCGCGCCTTCCCAGCCAGGCACCATCTGCTCCGGCATCAACCCGGCCTCAACCGACGGCGCCAAGCGGTCAGGAATGGTTTTGTAGTCCGCCAACTGCCCGCACACGATGAACGTCACCGCCGCCTCGGTCACCTTGGCCTGATCCCAGGCAATCTTGCGCAGGCGCGCTTTCGCCTCGGCTGTATGCGCAGCGATAAAACGCCAGTTCTGCAGGTTGAACGCTGTGGGCGCGGTGGTCGCCAGGCGAATCAGCTCAACGACTTGCGCTTCCTCAATACCCCGCGAGGCATCAAACAGGTTGACGGTACGACGCGCCTCGATGGCGCTGATGATCGGGTCTTTCATCGCAAGTTCTCTCTATTTGGTTGCTGACGGCCGTCGTGTTGGATCGGTGACGAACCGCCAGCGCAATGATTGGAATGGTTTATTCAGACGATGCTGTCGATCACGCCGCCATCGACGCGCAGCGCGGCGCCCGTTGTGGCGGACGCCTGTTCCGAGCTGACGTAGATGATCATGTTGGCCACTTCCTCAACGCTGGCTGCACGGCGAATGATCGATGAGCCGCGATGGGCATTGACGAAATCGGCTGCTACCTTCTCCAGACTGTCGCCGGAGCTTTCGACGGCGGGCCGGAGCATTTCAGCGACGCCTTCAGAGAGCGTCGGGCCTGGCAGCACTGAGTTGACTGTCACCCCGGTGCCGGCCAGGCGTTTGGCCAGGCCGCGCGAAATGGCCAGCTGAGCGGTTTTGGTGAAGCCGTAATGGATCATGTCAGCCGGGATGTTCAGCGCCGATTCGGATGAGATAAACACGATCCGACCCCATTTTCGCTCCACCATGCCCTGTGCATAGGCCCGCGAGAGGCGCACGCCGGACATGACATTGTTGTCGAAAAACCGTTGCCATTCGCTGTCCGGTGTCTCGAAGAAATCCTGCGGATTGAAGATGCCCAGGTTGTTGATGACGACGTCGAAGTTGCGATGCTCTGCCACCAGTTTCTGGTAGCCGGACTCGCTGCCCAGATCGCCGGCAAACCCTGTGGCGTTCGCGGCCAGTGCGCCCAGACGTTGCAAGGCATTGTCGACGCTGTCCTGGCTGCGCCCATTGATGACCACATGCGCACCCGCCTGCAGAAAGCCTTTAGCCGTCGCAAAACCGATGCCGCTGGTGGAGCCTGAGACCAGAATTTTCCGGCCGGTAAAGTCGATGTTCATGATGACCTCGCAATTCTGTGGATGAGCGAATCCTGAAGTATTTTCGTCCCATCGATAATCCGGCCGGATTCGAGATGACTTTTCGAGTCTGCCGAATTATCGTCGACGCACGCTCCCTTCGGATCAAATGCTCATGGACACACTCGATGCCTTGCGCCTGTTCGTCAGCATTGCTGAGGCCGGCAACCTGACGGCAGCGGCGCGTCAGGAATCGGTGGCCACCTCGACGGTCACCCTCGCGTTGCAGCAGCTGGAAGAACGGCTGTCAGCGCGCCTGATCGCGCGGTCCACGCGCAAGCTGACCTTCACCCACGAAGGTGAGCAGTTTCTGATTTATGCCCGGCGATTTTTGGCGGAGTGGGAGGGGGCGATCGACGGGATCCGCCAGACCGGGCCATTGAAGGGACCGATCCGCATCACCGCGACCAGCGATTTCGGCCGTGTGCAACTTGTGCCTGCGATTGATCGGTTCATGCAGTTGCACCCGGGTATCCAGGTCACCCTGCATCTGGGCGATGGCGTCATCGACCTGATCGATCACAACCTTGACCTGGCGCTGCGCAATGGGCCGCTGGTGGATTCGAACCTGCGGTCCCGAGCATTGGTGCGCAGCCAGCGGATCATCTGCGCGGCACCCGCCTATTGGGATGCGCATGGCAGACCGGATCATCCCGAGCAGTTGGCGGCGCATAACTGCCTGATACTGCATCGCCCGGGCGTGCCGTTTTCCACCTGGCCCTTCGTCGTTGAAGGCAAGCCGATCGCTGTTCGGGTGTCCGGCAACCGTATCGCCAACGACGGCGGGGTATTGCGCCATTGGGCCGTGCAGGGGCACGGCGTGATGATCAAGAACCGCTGGGAGGTCCGTCACGAAATTGAAGCGGGATTGCTTGAAACGGTCCTTGATGAATTCGTTCCCGCGCACGTCGATCTGTACGCGGTAACCACCGGCCGCACTTCAAGCAGACGCGTCTCGGCGCTAGTGGACTTTCTCGCCGAACAACTGCACGACGACTGATCCACATGCTTCTGTATCCGGAGTGAGCGCGCTCATGTAGCAGCTGCCGAGCCCGCGAGACCGCGTCCGAGGCCGGTGTGAATAAGCTTCTGTAGCAGCTGCCGAGCCTGCGAGGCTGCGTCCGAGGCCGAAGGACTCGCGCTTCGGCCTTCAAGCCTCACTGCCCGTGAGCCGCCGCTGCCAATTGCTCGGTATCCACGCGAACAAACACCGAATCACCCACCGCCGTCAGCACATCGCCCGCGTACACCTCACAAATAACGCGGGTCTTGCGTCCGACTTCACCGTCGACCCTTGCCTTCAGCGTCAAGGGCAAACCCATCGGCGTCGGCTTGATGAACTTGATGCCCAGATTGCCGGTGACGCAGTTGATGCGCGGCAGGCTGGTAGCTTCGCGCTTCTCCGCTCGGTAGTGATAAGCCATCGCCGTCCAGTTGGAGTGACAATCCACCAACATCGCGATCAGCCCGCCGTAGACCAGATCCGGCCAGCCGCAATAGCGAGCGTCCGGCACGTGCTCCGCCATCACATGCACACCGTCCTCGTGCCAGAAACTCTTGATATGCAACCCATCGACATTGCGACTGCCACAGCCATAACAAACGCCCTCCGGCGCGGCACTGTCCTGCAGGGAAGTCTCGGGAGTGGACATGACAAGTTCATCTCTAAAGGAAAAAACCTCAGGATATTAGCGCCGAATCCGAAGACCCGATACATCGGCCAAACGCGAAATGCGCGCACGCCGCCCATTCCCTGTGGGAGCGAGCCTGCTCGCGATGAGGCCGGTACGGACGCCAGATATCTGCGACCGATACACCGCCTTCGCGGGCAAGCCACGCTCCCACAGTTGACCCCGGCCAGGCACGAAATGTAACCGCGCCCTCGATCCCCTGTGGGAGCGAGCCTGCTCGCGATGAGGCCGGTACAGACGCCAGATATCTGCGACCGATACACCGCTATCGCCAGCAGGCTGGCTCCTACAGTTGACTTGGCCAGGCACGAAAACGAAGCACGCCGCCAATCGCCTCACTTAAGGCACTGAGCCCCTGCCTTGGCCACCTGCGCGTCCTGCTCGGCCTTCACCCCCGATACGCCAATTGCGCCGATCACTTGCCCGTCATGAACAATAGGCACACCGCCTTCCAGGGAGGTGAGCAATGGGGCAGAAAGGAAAGCGAAGCGTCCGCCGTTGACCATGTCTTCGTAGCCTTTCGATTCGCGGCGTCCAAGTGCCGAAGTCCGCGCTTTTTCGGTAGCGATATAAGCGGCGCTCGGGGCGCAACCATCGAGGCGCTCCAATGCCAGAGGATGGCCGCCATCGTCAACAACCACGATGGTCACGGCCCACTGATTGTTTTGCGCTTCGCTGCGCGCGGCGGCGAGAATCCGGCTGACTTCAGCCTGGCTCAATATGGCTTTACTGTTCATCGGGTTGCTCCTGTGTCGGGGGATGACAGGGCGTCTTCGACCAGCTCGATCCAATGCCTAACAGGCGTACGGCCGGCGCCATCGAGATGAGACTGACAGCCAATATTGGCGGTGGCGATGACGTCGGGGTGGCCGCTTTCCAGCGCGTTGAGTTTGTTATCGCGCAGTTGCCGCGACAACACCGGTTGCGTGATCGAATACGTTCCCGCCGAGCCGCAACACAAATGGCCGTCAGGCACGACGGTGAGGTTGAAGCCCAGACGAATCAACAGCGCTTCCACCGCACCGCCGAGTTTCTGCGCGTGCTGCAACGTACAAGGGCAGTGGAAGGCCAAACGTTGATCACTGTGAAGTGCAAGCCTTTCCAGCGGTTCTTCACGCAGTACTTCCACAAGGTCGCGGGCCAGCGCGCTGACCTTGTGAGCCTTGTCCGCGTAAGCCGGATCGGCGCGCAGCAAATGTCCGTAATCCTTGATAAACGCCCCGCAGCCACTGGCCGTCTGCACAATCGCTTCGGCCCCGTTTTCAATGCCCGGCCACCACGCATCGATGTTGCGTCGGGCGCGGTCGAGGCCGGCAGCTTGCGCGTCTAGGTGATAATCCACGGCGCCGCAGCAACCGGCTTCACGGGCCGGGATCACGCTGATACCCAGACGATCCAGAACCCGCGCCGTCGCCGCATTGGTATTGGGTGACAGGCTCGGTTGCACACAGCCTTCGAGCATCAACACCTGTCGGGCGTGCTGCATGGTCGGGCGCGGTTTCGCCGAAACAACGTGGCGCGGCAACTTGCCCCGCAGGCCGCCAGGCAACAACGCGCGGAATACCTGGCCGCTGCCGATTAACGCCTTGAACAGACCAGGGTTGGGCACCACGCCGCGCAAGCCTTCGCGCAACAGACGTTGTTCAAGCGGGCGCGCAACCGCTGCATCCACCACCGCCCGGCCAATGTCGAGCAGGTTGTGATAATCAACGCCGGACGGGCAGGTGGTTTCGCAATTGCGGCAGGTCAGGCAGCGGTCCAGATGCAACTGCGTCTTGCGCGTAATCTGATTGCCTTCCAGCACTTGCTTGATCAGATAGATGCGGCCGCGCGGCCCGTCCAGTTCATCGCCGAGCAGCTGATAGGTCGGGCAGGTCGCGTTGCAAAATCCACAATGCACACAAGAGCGCAGGATACTTTCGGCTTCCTCGGCGCGGGGCAGTTGGCGCGACGCTTCGCTCAGGGTTGTCTGCATGGTTCAGAGCTCCGCATACAGGCGTCCGGGGTTGAAAATCTGTTGAGGGTCGAGTTGCTGTTTAAGGCTGCGGTGGTAGCGCATCAACGCCTCGGGCAATGGCTGAAAAGGGCAGTCGCTGAGCCCGTGGCTGTAGCAGGTCACGTGCCCGCCGACCTCATCAACCACCCTGCGAATGAACGCCCCTTCTGCATCCGACTTCAACCAGCGCTGGGCGCCGCCCCAATCGAGCAGTTGCCGGCCTGGCAACGACAGCCGCGCGGTGTTGTTCGGCACGGACAGGCGCCAAAGCGGCTGATCCTCATCAAAGAAACTCAGCCGGTGCTCATTCAGATCAGCCCAGAAACCAGCGTCCAGCCGCTCGCCGCCAAGCCGGTCATGGGCCGCCGATACCGAACCTTCGCCACCTTCAAGACGCAGATGCAGACGCTGACCATCGTGGCAGGCGGCGCTGATCGCCAACGGTTGCTGGCCCCATTCTGCCAGACGCAGCAAGGCGCGGTCGGCGTCCATTTCGAGGCTGATGCTCAGGCATTGGCGCGGTTTCGGCAGCACCTTGAGTGATACCTCGGTGATCACGCCCAGTGAGCCGAAGCTGCCCGCCATCAGGCGTGACAGGTCGTAACCGGCGACGTTTTTCATCACTTCGCCACCGAAGCGCAAGTGCTTGCCGAGCCCGGTGATCACCCGCGTCCCCAGGACGAAATCACGCACCGACCCCGACCATGGCCGACGCGGTCCGGACAAGCCGCTGGCGATCATGCCGCCGACCGTGGCGCCATCACCGAAAGCAGGGGGTTCGCACGGCAACATCTGCTGCGCCTGGTCAAGCGCTTGCGCGAGCTCGGCTAGCGGCGTACCGCAACGGACAGTGATCACCAGCTCGGTCGGGTCGTAGCTGACGATGCCCCGGTGCGAACGTGTGTCGAGCACTTCGCCTGCGGTAATGCGACCCAGAAAAGCCTTGCTGTTGGAGCCTTGGATGCGCAGCGGCGTGGCGTTTTGCAGCGCCTGGTTGACCTGCTCCAGCAGTGCGCCGCTGTCATCGAGATCGTGTTCGCCGGGCATCAGAAGCGCTCCAGTTCGGGGAAGGGCAGCTGACCCATGTGCACGTGCATCGCGCCAAATTCGGCACAGCGGTGCAGCGTCGGGATGTTCTTCCCGGGGTTGAGCAGGCCGCTCGGATCGAACGCGGCTTTGACGGCATGGAACAGCGTCAGTTCATCGCTGTTGAACTGCGCGCACATCTGATTGATTTTCTCGCGACCGACCCCGTGCTCTCCGGTGATGCTGCCGCCGACCTTCACGCACAACTCGAGAATCTTGCCGCCCAGCGCTTCGGCGCGATCGAGTTCGCCGGGCTGATTGGCATCGAAAAGAATCAGTGGATGCATGTTGCCGTCCCCAGCGTGGAAAACGTTGGCCACACGCAGATTGTATTCGGCTGACAACGCCGCAATCGCTTGCAGAACTCCGGGCAAGGCGCGGCGCGGGATGGTGCCGTCCATGCAGTAATAGTCTGGCGAGAGCCGGCCCACTGCGGGAAAGGCATTCTTGCGTCCGGCCCAGAAACGCACGCGCTCGGCCTCGTCTTTGGCGAGCCGCACTTCGGTGGCGCCGGCCTGTTGCAGTACTTCGCGCACGCGGTCGCAATCAGCGTGGACATCGGCTTCGACGCCGTCGAGTTCGCACAGCAGAATGGCTTCGGCCTCGACCGGGTAACCGGCGTGAATAAAATCTTCGGCCGCGCGGATCGCCAGGTTGTCCATCATCTCCAGACCGCCCGGGATGATGCCGGCGGCGATGATGTCGCCGACTGCGCGGCCGGCTTTTTCGACGGAATCGAACGCTGCCAGCAGCACCTTGGCGGTTTGCGGTTTCGGCAACAGTTTGACCGTGACTTCGGTGATCACGCCGAGCATGCCTTCGGAGCCCGTGAACAATGCGAGCAGATCAAACCCGGGAGAGTCCAGGGCCTGGGAGCCCAGGCTCAACTGTTCACCATCGACAGTGAGGACGTCGATTTTGAGCAGGTTGTGCACGGTCAGGCCGTACTTGAGGCAATGCACGCCACCGGCGTTTTCGGCGACGTTCCCGCCAATCGAGCAGGCAATCTGCGAAGACGGGTCCGGCGCGTAATACAAGCCGAACGGTGCGGCGGCCTGCGAGATCGCCAGATTGCGCACCCCCGGCTGAACCCGCGCAGTGCGTGCAGCCGGGTCGATGTGGAGAATATCGTTGAAGCGCGCCATCACCAGCAGCACGCCTTTTTCCAAGGGTAAGGCGCCACCGGACAACCCGGTGCCGGCGCCTCGGGCGATGACCGGCACATGCCTTTCGTGACACAAGCGCAACACGCCTTGCACCTCATCGAGGTGGCGCGGCAACACCACCAGCATCGGCGTGGTGCGATAGGCCGACAAGCCGTCGCATTCGTACGGCCGCAGCTCTTCCGGCTGATGCAGCACGTCCAGGTTGGGCATTCGCTCGTGCATTGCCTGAATCAACGCGGCTCTGTCGACATCCGGCAGCACACCGTCGACGCGTTCGTCGTAGAGGATGTTCATAGGCGGTCACGGCACTCGGTTATTGTTGTTCGAGGTGTGTTTCCGGTATTGCGCACCTATGCATCATTGGCCCGAGGCGGTCAGCTGTCCATGCGTTGTTGCCTGTTGCAACAGGTTTTTTCAGGGGCTCAACCGCGCCCCTGGAAAAACATCAGGCCGATCAGGACGTTATCGTGCTCAGCTCAAGGACGCTGATCATCTGCAGACTCAGTCTCGAAGCGGATCTGCTCGGGATCACCCAGCGAGCTGTAATGCTTGCGCAGTTTGCGCAAGTCCCGGGTGCCCATTTGGTCCAGCGACAAGATCGCGTTCTGCGCTTCATGGGTAGCGCGAATCAGCTCGTCGATTTTCAGATGCAGAATGTCGTTGTCGCGGTTTTGCGTGTTCTGGATCAGGAACACCATCAAAAAGGTGATGATCGTGGTCGAGGTGTTGATGATCAGTTGCCAGGTGTCGTTGTAGTTGAACAACGGACCCGTCACCGCCCAGGCAATGATCAGCACGATGGCAGTCAAAAAGGTCTTCGAACTGCCGGCGCGGTTGGAGAGGGCTTGGCAGAATTTTGAAAATTTCATGAGACGAGCTCTAGCTTGTGGTTTCAGTCTGACCACAGCTCGCCTGTGAAATTCTTTCTTACAAATCTGCCACGGTCCTGGACACTTCATCCGTCCTGCAGAAAAAACTTGGAACAACCGGAACCCAGCCCTGGTCACTCTTCTGGCACGACGGTTTTGACTGCCGTGTGCCCGCGACAACGGGCGCCCTCCGGGCGACGCATCCTTTGACCGACAGGAAGACTGAAAATGGCCAGAAAAACTGTTGAAGACCTTTTTGTTCACGAGCTATCCGACGTTTACAGCGCGGAAAAGCAGATCACCAAAGCGCTGCCTCGCATGGCGAAGGCCGCGACCAATCCGCTGCTGGCTGAAGCGTTCACCTCGCACCTTGAGGAAACCCATGGCCAGATCGAGCGTATTGATCAATTGGTGCAATTGACCGGCCTTAAGCTCAAAAGAATGAAATGCGTGGCCATGGAAGGGTTGGTTGAAGAGTCCAAGGAACTGCTGGAAGAGATCGACAAGGGCGCGGTGCTCGACGCAGCACTGATCGGCGCTGCGCAAAAGGTCGAGCACTATGAGATCGCCAGTTACGGCACGCTGGTTGCGATGGCCAAGCACCTTAAGCTGGATGACGCCGCAGCCTTGCTGGCGGCGACGCTGGCGGAAGAAAAAGGCGCCGATGAAAAGCTGTCGAAAATCGCCGAGCAGGGCGGTAATCAGGCCGCTACGTTAGAAAAATAAGCGTCGCCCCGTGCACATGAACGGTGGCGGTAAAAATCGCCGCCGCCGACTCACCGCACAAAAAAACTGCATCTCTAGCAGGCTGGACGTTTTGAAGCTGGCGCAAACCTCAGTCTGCGGCAGACTTCTCGTCGTTGGGCTGCCCTTTAGCCATTATGTAGCAGGGGTGAAGCTGGCCATTGGGATGCGTGGTGACCACGACTGAGAGCAGTTTCCAGCCTTCACGAATTTTCATGTTGGCGTCATTGGTAGATAGGGCTTCCATAATTTGGTACGCCTCGGACATATGCATGGGGTAACTCGCTTTTCTGGATTCTTCCATTAGGCACGTATCTGCCGCGCAGGTTCAGACGTTACCCCGCAATTCACCGAGCGCCCCACTGATCGACCAGCCCCAGCCGGGGCACAATAGACCGTGGCTCCAGCAGAGCACCCGGCGCCACCACCGCGTTGGCGCCGATCCGCACGCCGTCACCCACCAGTGCTCCGAACTTGCAGACGCCGGTTTCGATAATGCTTTGATTGAACAAAATCGTGATGTTCGCACCCTCGAACTCGTTGCGGTAGTTGGCTATCACGGCGCCGGCCTCGACATTTACGTTCTCGCCCAGCAGCGAATCGCCCACGAAATTGAAGTGCGCCAGCTTGCTGCCGTCCAGCATGAAGCTGCTCTTGAGCTCACAGGCGGGGCCAATGATGCAGTGGCTTCCCAGGTAAGTGCCGCCGCGGAGGTACGCGCCTGATGCAACAAAACAATGCGGGCCAATCACCACTGGCCCTTTGAGGATTGCCCCCGGCTCAACCGTGGCGGTCTCGTGGACCGCGACGTTCCCCTGCAGACGGTAACCGGAGCCGAGTCTCCCGAGGAGCGTCAGCACATGCTGTTCGGCGGCCTGGGTGATATGCCAGGCCTGCGCAGCCTTGTTGGCTAACCCGAGATCCTGCCAACGGGAAACGAATCGGGAAATGTCAGTTTCAGTCAATGCAAAAAACCTCTGGTCGGGCCGTGGAGGAGGTGGGTGACAGGTCGCTAACCGGGCTTGTGTACTGGCTTGTCCGGTTGAAGCAGTTGCGTCACTGCCAGCACCAGATCGTCCAGCGACCACGGTTTGTGCAGGTACAACGTCGAGGCGGGCAGTGTCTGCGGATCCAGCAAATAACCAGAGGTGAGAATGGCGGCGATGTGTGGCCATTGTCCGCGCACCATCTCGATGAATTCCGTCCCTTGTACCTGACCGGGCACGCCGTGATCGGCGATCACCAGACGGCACTGTTCATGCGCATGCAGCAGGTAGGTCAAGGCCTCATCGGCCGTGTCGAAAGCGGTGGCCTTGGCGCCGATTTCCTCAACGATGTCTACCATCAACGAACGCAGTGTCGGATCGTCTTCGACGATGATGATTTCGCCCTTGATCGGCAATATTCCTTCCCAATTTACATTCACTCATTGATTCCTTAGCCAGGCCCGGCGGCCGACGTCACTGAAGTCAGTGTCTGAGTGTATGTGCGATTGGGCAATGTGCTCGATGAAAAAATCATTCGTTTTATGTCCCAGGTCAACGAATGGGTTTATTGCGCCACCTCTCCCGGAGACCGGGCCTTTTCACCGCATTCATTCACCCCGTACTGACGGCTCACACGTTTGTCCGCTGGGTTCATCCCCAGCAGGGGCAAACCCAGCAACGTCAGGCCGATACCGGCCAATGCGCTGATGGGCAGCGGGTCGCCGAACTGCAGCCACGCCCACAGCAGCGTGATCGGCGGCGCCAGAAACAGAGCGCCGCTGATTCGCTGGACGCTGAAGCGTTGCAGGCACAGCCAGTAAAAACCGTAGCCTCCAACCGTAGCGAAGATCACCAGCCACGCGACGCCCGCAGCGAAACCCGCACTGGCCGGTGGCAGCAGCCCACCTTCAAAGTACGCCAGCACGGCGAATACCGGCGTCACGGCACAGACCTGAATGAACAACGCAGTCGACGCTGGCATCGAGACACCGGGGGTGGCTTTCTGGTACAGCGTCGCTGCTGCCAGCGAGAACACCGCCAGCAGGGGCAAAACGTAAACCCACAGATTGGCCGCCGCCCATTCGACGCTGGCGCTGCTCGCCACCAGCATGCCGAGCACACACAGGGCCAGGCCCAGCCATTGCCAGCCACGCGTGCGTTGCCCCGGTACGCAACCGGCCAGCACCACAATCGTCAATGGCAAAAGGTTGGCGATAACTGCAGCCGTGCCAGGTGCAACGCCCAGCTGAATGGCGCCGGCGATCGGGCCGATGTAGCCGCCAATGGCGAACAGTCCCAGCAGACTTTGATGGATGACATCGCGGCGGCGCAGTGCTCGCAATCCCTTCCAGGCAAAGGGCAGCAACACGGCCGCGGCGAGAATGAAACGCCACAGTGAAGCGAGGTAGACGCCGCCCTGATCGGCCGCGTAGCGGTATCCGATAAAACCGGAACTCCAGCTGACGACCATGGCGAGCAGAAGCAGGGCGCTTCCCAGTAGTGAAACTCGAGGTATGGCAACGTTCATCGCGTGGCACCTGACAGTGGGCTTGATTCGATGGTATGAATGAACCGCTGGTGCAATCAAACGATACGATCAGCACGACTGATGCAGGAATCCAGAACCATGTCCGAGACCCTCGAGATTGATCTGCTGCGAACGTTTCACGCCATCGTGCGCTTTGGTCAGTTTCTCGCGGCGTCGCATTTTCTGAACAAAAGTCCTTCGGCGGTGAGCCTGCACGTTCGGCGCCTGGAAGCGCTGGCGGGAGGGCGGCTGCTGGAGCGTGATAACCAGACCGTGACACTGACGCCACTGGGTCGACGCTTCGCGCTGCAAACCGCCGAACTGTTGCAACTGCACGATCGCCTGCTGGCCGGCTTTACCGCGCCGGTGGCCAGTGGGCGGATCAGGCTGGGAATCTCCGAGGAATACGCCGCAGCCGTGCTGGGCTGTACGTTGCCGCACCTGACCGCGGATTTTCCGGGCATCGAACTGGAAGTGGAAACCGGTAACAGTGGGCGCTTGAGCGCACGCCTGGAGCGCGGGCAGCTGGACATGGCGTTGCTGGTCGAGCCGGTTGACGTGGCGGCAGCGGACGCGCGTTGCCTGAAAACCTTCGGGGTTACTGAACCTGTCTGGGTCGCCGCGCACGACTACACGCTGGCCCCGAGCAAACCGGTGCCGTTGGCGTTGCACAGCAAGGGCTGCCCGTATCGCGCAGTGGCGATCGACAACCTGTCGCGGCTGGGTCGACGCTGGCGAACGGTGATCATCAGCGCGGGCGTCACCGCGCTTGACGCCGCCATCGAGGCCGGTCTGGCAATTGGCATTGTCGACCGCGCCCGGGTCGGTGAAGGCATGCGCATGCTGACGCTGGCGGACGGATTTCCCGAATTGCCAATGCATGAATTGCGTCTGATGTCAGCGCCCGGCGAGTTGAGTGGGGCGGCTGAAGTGCTGGTGGGATTGATCGGCCATGATTTTCATCGTTGAGTCGACAATCCCTGTCTTCTTGTAGCAGCTGGCGCAGCCTGCGTCCGGCTGCGAAGCAGTCGCAGAGTTGACGAATTTTACGACTGCTTCGCAGCCGGACGTCCGAACGCGGCCCGAGGCTTCGCCAGCTGCTACACAGGCCAGCGACTACCGGTTGAACCGCTCCACCAGCGAGTACTGGGTTTTTGCGGTCTGCGTCAGTTCGGTGCTCAGCTGGGCCGAGTGCCTGGCCTGTTCAGACGTCTGGTCGGCCAGATGCGCGATGGTGGTGATGTTGCGGCTGATTTCCTCGGCCACCGCCGTTTGCTCTTCGGTCGCGGCGGCGATCTGGGTGGTCATGTCGGTAATGTTTGCGACCGCCGCGCTGATGCCGACCAGGGCTTTATCGGCCTCAAGCACCCAGGCCACGCCTTCCTCTGCCTGACGATGGCCGCTTTCCATGGTTTTCACGGCGTTGCTGGACGACACCTGCAGTTTGGAAATCAGGCCATGAATCTGCGCAGTGGACTCAGTGGTGCGTTGTGCCAGCTGCCGCACTTCATCCGCCACCACCGCAAAGCCGCGACCCATATCACCCGCGCGAGCGGCTTCGATGGCGGCGTTCAGCGCGAGCAGGTTGGTCTGGTCGGCAATGCCTTTGATGACGTCGACCACCGTGCCGATTTCATTGCTGTCCTTGGCCAGTTGCGCCACGGTCAACCCCGTTTCGCCCACCACTACAGAGAGGCGCTGGATCGACTCGCGGGTATCACGCGCGACATCGCGCCCGCGCGCGGTGAGCACATTGGCTTCCTGCGTTGCATCGGCAGTGCGCTGGACGTGGCTGGCGACTTCCTGTGTGGTCGCCGCCATCTGATTGACCGCTGCCGAGACCTGCTCGGTTTCAACACGCTGACGATCAAGTCCACGCGAACTGTCAGCGGCCAGACCGTCGGATTTGCCCGCCAGGCTGGTCAATTGCTCGGCGGTATCCTGCAGGCGCGTGAGGCAGGTCTTGAGGCGCGCGGCCTGACTGACAAACGCCGTTTCCAGACGCGCCTGAGGGCCGCGTTCATCGCTGTACATTTTGCTGAGCAGCGCGTCGCAGGTGGAAGATTCAGCCAACGCCAGCAGTTTGAGCGCGCCTCGATTCTGCCGGCGGGAAATGAACAGACCGATCGGCACCGAAGCGGCAATCGTCAGGAGGGCCGCTTCAGTGGCGCCCAGCCAGATGCCGCCCGCGGTGCCGACCAGACCCATCGCCAGCACCGGCAGCCAGGCGAGCAGGGCGGGTTGCCATTGATCGCTGGCGGGAACGGCGGCCTTGCCCAGACTGATCCGCTTGTAAAGCGCTTCAGCGCGACGGACCTGTTCGGCGGTCGGTTTGACCCGCACCGATTCATAACCGATCACCTGGCTGCCCTCGAAAACAGGCGTGACGTAAGCGTTGACCCAATAGTGATCGCCGGTTTTCGAGCGATTCTTGACGATGCCCATCCACGGCTTGCCCTGCTGCAGCGCGGCCCACATATGGGCGAACACCGCGGGCGGCACGTCGGGGTGGCGGACGATATTCTGCGGCGCGCCGATCAAGTCTTCCCTGAGAAAACCGCTGATCTCGACAAACGCGTCGTTGCAATACGTGATGTTGCCTCGGGCATCCGTGGTCGAGATGAGTTTTTGCTGAGGTCCAAGCGAAACCTCGCGCTGCGTGACGGGCTGGTTGTTTCTCATCTGTGTTGCTCCTTTGCCTAAGCTCAAGACATCGGCCGCACAGAATGAAAGGTTAATAACAATCGCCAAAAGACCGGGTTGTTCGTCGGGTGATAGCAATACTGTCATTTTCGGCACTGTGCCAATACCACTTGGCACGTGTTCGGGGTGCCACCGGAACGCCCGGCATAGCGTACGCAATTATTCATGGATTTTTTGCGGGCCATGTTCAAGGTATCGCCCCAGGCCAGACCACCTTCGCCCACGGTCGGAAGCGCTTTCGCGTAGCAGCTTGATCCGATGGTTGAAGCGGAATAACGAGACTTGGCGGCGTTGCCGGCGCATCCAGCGGTCAGCCCCAGCACCGTCGCGAGCAGGATCAGAGGGACCCATGACGAGCAGTGCGCCGCTGAAAGTCTGGTCATGCCGGTTCCCCTGATTCAGGTCGTCGTGCTCTTTCAGTTTAGACCGTGTTGGGCGAGGTCCGACCGAATGCATCGGCCAGACCCGCTATTGCCGCTTTCGATTTGCCGTATGTACGTAGTCCACCGCCCCGCATTTAACCATCATGCCGGCGTTCACGAAGCACCAGCCGACCATTCCATCCGAGGGGCAGGGCATGCGAGGTTTATCGTGTTTGATCGTTTCTTCTGCGTTGAGCTTTCCGTTAACGGCTCACGACTCAGCGCAAGGCACTACGTAAAACAGGCAAATTTGCACAGAACAACACACTACCTGTAGCAGCTGTCGAGCTTGCTCGGCTGCGTCTGGCGGCGCAGCCGTCGTAGATTCGGACTACCCTCTCTGTCAGGTAAACCGCGTGTTCAAGTTTGATGACGGCTGCGCCGTCGGACGCAGCCGAGCAAGCTCGGTGCGCAGCTGCTTGCCGGTTTTACGTAGCTGCGTCGCGCTGGTGTTGCGCAAGCTGCTGCAGGCAGACGGCTGTCCCGGATCCCGCCGCTGTAACCGCACGCGACGATAATTTCCCATCCATGAAAAACCGAGGAGTGCGCAAACCATGAGTACTTTCACCACCAAAGAAGGCGTGGACATCTACTACAAGGATTGGGGCAGCGGCCCGGTTGTCGTTTTCTGCCATGGCTGGCCGCTGGACGCCGACAGTTGGGAATCGCAGATGTATCACCTGGCTGCCAATGGCTGTCGCTGCATCGCTCATGACCGCCGTGGGCATGGTCGTTCCAGTCAGCCATGGGACGGCAACGACATGGACCATTACGCCGATGACCTGGCGCAATTGCTCGACCATCTTGATGTGCGCGATGCGACCTTGTTCGGTTTCTCCACAGGCGGCGGTGAAGTGGCGCGGTACATCGGCCGTCACGGCACTGCCCGGGTGAAAAAAGCCGGGCTGATTTCTGCCGTGCCGCCACTGATGGTCAAGACTGACGCCAATCCGGGCGGGCTGCCGGTGTCAGTGTTTGACGGTATTCGCGAAGGCTTGCTGGCGGACCGCTCGAAGCTGTTCATCGACATCCCCAGCGGGCCGTTTTTTGGCTACAACCGGCCGGACGCCAAGCCGTCCCAGGGCGTCATCAATGCCTGGTGGTTGCAGGGCATGCGCGGCGGCCACAAGAATACTTACGACAGCATCAAGGCGTTTTCCGAAACTGACTTCACCGAGGACCTGAAAAAGTTCGACGTACCAACGCTGATCATCCACGGCGATGACGATCAGATCGTGCCCATCGATGCCGCCGGACGTGCCTCGGCGAAACTGATCAAGGACAACAAACTAATCGTTTACGAAGGTGCGCCGCACGGGATCACCGACACCCACAAGGAACGGCTCAACGCCGACCTGCTGGCATTCGTGCAGTCGTAGTTTCTAACCGAATGAGGTGAGAGCCCGGGCGCGGCTCTCACTGTCATGCAAGACGCCTGAGACTCACGACGCCTTGTTGGACTCATCCGCCGCCTTGATCAGGTCGGCGCCGATTTCATCCGAGAACTTGTCCCACACCGGGCGCATCGCGTCGCGCCATTGCTGGCGTTGCTCAGGCGTCAGCGGGTCGATCTCGCTGGTCTTGGCGTTGATGATCGTCTGTTTGGCCGTGCGGTTGAGGGCTTCAGCCTGTTCGTTCACCTTGACGGTGACTTGATCCATGATGGTTTGCAGTTCGCCGCGCACGTCTTCCGGCAGGCCGTTCCAGAATTTTGCGTTGGTGATGACCATGTAGTCGATCAGGCCATGGTTGGTTTCGGTGAAGAACGGCTGCACTTCGTAGACTTTCTGGCTCTCGTAGTTGGACCAGGTGTTTTCAGTGCCATTGACGGTGCCGGTCTGCAGGCCTTGGTACACCTCGGCAAAACTCATCTTGCGCGGATTGGCGCGGATCGCCTTGAACTGCTCTTCAAGCACACTTGACGCCTGCACGCGGAATTTCAGGCCCCGTGCATCCTTGGGCAGAATCACTTTCTTGTTGGCGGACAACTGCTTGAGGCCGTTGTGCCAATACGCCAGGCCATGAATGCCCTTGTCATTCATTGACGACAGCAACGCTTTGCCCTGCGGACCTTGCTGGAAGCGGTCGACGGCAGCCAGGTCGTTGAACAGGAAGGGCAGGTCGAAAATCTGCACCTTTTTGGTGTACTGCTCGAACTTGGCCAGTGACGGCGCGAGCATCTGCACATCGCCGACCAACAGCGCTTCCATCTCCTTGCCGTCGCCGAACAAGGCCGAGTTCGGATACACCTCGACTTTCACCCGGTCCTTGAGCATTGGGTGTTCGGCCACCAGTTTCTGGAACATCAGTGCGCCCTGGCCTTTGGGGGTGTTGTCGGCTACCACATGCGCGAACTTGATGATTATCGGGTCGGCTGCCTGTGCGAGGCCTGCCATGGAAACAGCGGCGGCGCAGAGCAGCGCCTTGGTCAGCTTCAACATCGTGATCACCTTGTTATTGTTGTAAGGGAAGTCAGTCGTTGAGGACGTATTCCGGCCCTCGCGGGTGAGGCGGTTTCGAAGTTTCTCCCATCCCAAGATGCCCAATCGCAGGCGTTTGCTGAATCAGCTTTTGCGTAACCCAGCGTTCGGGCGCGGTGAACGCGCTCAGTTCTCAGCCAGGGCCAGAAGACGTTGCGCGCGCAGCAACACCGGAGCGTCGATCATTTGCCCGTCCAGCTGAAAAGCACCGGCGCCGTTTGCCGCCGCGCTGGCTTGCACGACTTTGCGCGCCCACTCGAGGTCGTCGGCGCTGGGGGCGAGGGCGGCATGAATGACCGCCACTTGATTGGGATGAATGCACAGCGCGCCGCCGTAACCCATGTCGTAGGCGTGACGGACGGCCCGCTGCAAACCGTCGGGATCGCCGATGGCCGGGAACACGCCATCCAGCGGCGGCAGCAAATCGGCGCCGCGCGAGTGCAGTTGCACGGCCATGCGCGCCTGATCGAGAAACAGCAGCGCGGCGGCGGTGCCGGTGTTCAGGTTCAGATCCAGGGCGAGGTCGAGGCTGCCAAATGACAAGCGCTCGACCCCCTCGGCGTGGGCAATTTGCTGCAGCGCCAGCAGGCCTTTGGCGCTTTCGATAATCGGCCAAATCGGTTTGCCGGTCTGCCACACGGCAGCAACATGCGCGGCGCTTTCAACCTTGGGCAGCAGCACGCCGACGACGCCTTTGTGATGCGCACAGAACGTCAGGTCTGCCGCGTGCTCCAGATGATCCGGCGCATTAACGCGCACCCACACCGAGGCCTCTGATTGCTTGTTGAAGAAGTCCGCCAGATTTTCGCGCGCCTGGCGTTTCAGCGACTCCTCCACAGCGTCCTCGAAATCGACGATGACCGCGTCGGCGCCAGCGGCCAGGGCCTTGTCAAAGCGCTCGGGGCGACTGCCGGGCACAAACAGGGCAGAGCGGACGATGGTTTGGCGCATGCATGAATCCTCTTGAACGGTGAACTCTTCAAATCACTCCGGTGGCCGTCAACCGAGCCTGTTCTTCCTCAGAAAAACCCAGCTCCGCGAGGATCTCGCGGTTGTGCTGCCCGAGGTCCGGCACGCCGTCCATGCGCGGTGTGAACGCGCTGTTCTGGCCGGGCGGCAGCAGCGACGGCAATTTCCCGCAGGGGCTGTCGACTTCGCGCCAGCGATCACGGGCCTTGAGTTGCGGATGCTCCCAGACGCCCTGCATGTCATTGACCCGGGCGTTGGCAATCTGCGCGTCTTCCAGACGTGCGACCACCTCATCAACCGACAACGCCGCGAAGCCGTCGACGATGATCTGCCGCAACGCTTCGCGATTCTCCGAGCGCTTGAAGTTGGCCGAAAAACGCGGGTCCGTCGCCAGGGTCTGGTCCAGCAAAACCTTCTCGCAGAACAACGCCCATTCGCGCTCGTTTTGCAGGCCGAGCATGATCGTGCCGCCACCGCCGGTGGGGAACGGCCCGTACGGATAGATAGTCGCGTGGGAGGCGCCGGCCCGGGCTGGCGGCGGTGCACCCTGGTAGGCGTAGTACATCGGGTAGCCCATCCATTCGACCAGGCTTTCCAGCATCGACACGTCGATGCGGCTGCCCACGCCGGTTTTTTCGCGCAGCATCAGCGCCGAAAGAATCCCGGTGTAGGCGTACATGCCCGCAGCGATGTCGGCAATCGAACAACCGGCCTTCGCCATCTCGTCCTCGCCAGGACCACCGGTCACCGAGAGGAAGCCGCCCTCGCTCTGGATCAACAGGTCATAAGCCTTTTTCTTTTCGTAAGGTCCGCCTTCGCCATAGCCGGAGATATCGCAAACGATCAGCCGCGGGAAACGCGCCTGCAACGCTTCGAACGACAGGCCCATGCGTGCAGCCGCGCCCGGTGCCAGGTTCTGCACCAGCACGTCGGCCTTGCCCAGCAGCGATTCGAGAATACCGCTGGCGGCGTCCTGTTTCAGGTCCAGGGTGAGGCTTTCCTTGGAGCGGTTGGTCCAGACAAAATGCGAGGCCAGACCGTCGACCCGCTGATCGTAGCCGCGGGCGAAATCACCGGTGCCGGGGCGTTCAACCTTGATCACACGAGCGCCCAGATCGGCCAGTTGTCGCGTGCAGAAGGGCGCAGCAATCGCGTGTTCCAGGCTGATGACGGTGATGCCGTCCAATGGGCGGGGATTGAGCTGAGTCATTTCGGTCACCTGTTCGCAACGGTTAAATCAGATCCGCCAACACCTGCGCATCGCGCAAATGCCAGACCTTGTCGATCAGTGCTTCGCCTTGCTCCGGCGTGCGCGCTCCAGAAAACGCCAGCAGGCGTTGGAACTTCGCGGCCAATTCCGGGCGGGTCAGCGTGTTGCCAGGGTCGCCTTTCGGTTCGTCGATGGCGGCGGTCAGGGTGCGGCCGTCGGTGGTGATGACGATCACGCGGCCGAGCCAGCGCGCCGGGTAAGCGCTGTCGACGGCGGGGTCGAGTTCCATGCTGACTTTTTCGCGGAAGGCGTCGACATCCGGATCGGTCAGGGCCAGATCGCGAAACTCGATCAACTGTGCGCTGCCGTGCACGGCGATCAGCCCCAACACGGCGCCCATGGAAAATTTGGCCTGATGCACGGTGCTCGGTTTCACCACGCGACCCAGCACGTCTATGGCGCCCTGATGCACGCGAGTGACCACCTTGGCGATCTGGTCGTGGCGCAAACCTTCGCGTTGCATCAACTGCAGCAAGGCGTCCGCGGCGGGGTGCGTGTGGCGGCAGGAGGCGTGGAACTTGAACGAGGTTTCTGCCAACGCCCAGCGCGTGCCGAGTCGATCGGACAACCTGCTCGGGTCGGCGTCGGTCGACATGCCGGCCGCCATGCCTTGCTCGCCTTCAAGAATATTGCGCGCGCCGGTCAAACCGTCCTCGGTCAGGTAAGCGGCGAGCAAACCATCAGCAGCAGCCTTGGCCGTGTGCAGCTGTTTAGAGTCTGCGGCATCGCGCAAAAACTCCCACAAACCGGCCGCCTGAGTACCGGCGCTGCCGAGCACATTGATGAAGTGTTCCTTGTCGAAACCCAACAATTTACCAACGCCCACCGCGGCAGCAAGGGTGCCGACGGTGGCGGTGGTGTGGAAGATGCGGTAATGCGAACGGCCCATGAATTCGCCGATGCGAATGCCCGCTTCGTAGCCCGCGACCGACGCCAGCAGCAGGTCCTTGCCGGACTTGTTCAAGTCCTGAGCCGCCGCCAGCACCGCGGAAAAAACCACCGTGGCCGGGTGCAGCACGGAACTGTTGTGCAGGTCATCCTGCTCCACCAGATGTGAAGAGGCGCCGTTGACGAAGGCGGCGAAATAGGCCGACGTACCGCGCCCGCTGACGAGGATTTTTGCGTTGCCGTCGGCCGGGCCCATGCGCTCGGCGTAGCGCTCGAACAGCGGGATCGGCCGTGCGCCCTGACTGGCCAGCGCTGAGCCGATCCAGTCGAGAAACAGGTCTTCGGTACGGGCGAGCACAGCGTCGGGAATCTGCGCGTAATTCAGGTCGGCCAGGAACGTGGCCAAAGCATCGGTGTGGTGCATGGGCGGGGCCTCAGAAGCTGCGTGGCAGTTCGAGCAGGTGCTCGGCGACGTAGGAAAGAATCAGGTTGGTGGAGATCGGTGCCACCTGATAGAGCCGGGTCTCGCGGAACTTGCGTTCGACGTCGTATTCACAGGCGAAACCGAAGCCGCCGTGGGTTTGCAGGCAGGCGTTGGCGGCCTCCCATGAAGCTTTGGCGGCGAGGTATTTGGCCATGTTGGCGCTGGCCCCGGCGTTCTTGCCGTTGTCGTATTCCTCGCAGGCGCGCCAGCGCATCAGGTCGGCGGCTTCGATCTCGATGTGCGCTTCGGCGATGGGAAACTGCACGCCCTGGTTTTGCCCGATCGGGCGGCCGAACACCACACGATCACGGGCGTAGGCACTGGCTTTTTCGATGAACCAGCGCCCGTCGCCGATGCACTCGGCGGCGATCAGCGTACGTTCGGCATTGAGCCCGTCGAGGATGTATTTGAAGCCTTTGCCTTCTTCGCCGATCAGGCTGTCAGCCGGCAATTCGAGGTTGTCGAAGAACAGCTCGTTGGTTTCGTGATTGACCATGTTGGCAATCGGTTGAACGGTCAAACCTTTGCCGATGGCTTCGCGCAGGTCGACGATGAAAATCGACATGCCTTCGGATTTTTTCTTCACCTCGGCCAGCGGCGTGGTGCGGGCCAGCAGGATCATCAGGTCGGAATGCTGCACCCGCGAGATCCACACTTTCTGGCCATTGATAATGTACTTGTCGCCCTGCTTGACCGCTGTGGTCTTGATCTTGGTGGTGTCGGTGCCGGTGGAAGGCTCGGTCACCGCCATCGATTGCAGGCGCAATTCGCCGTTGGCGAGTTTGGGCAGGTAGTGACTTTTCTGCGCCTCGCTGCCGTGGCGCAGCAGCGTGAACATGTTGTACATCTGGCCATGCACGGTGCCGGAGTTGCCGCCGCAGGCGTTCACTTCTTCCAGAATCACCGAGGCTTCAGCCAGCCCCAGGCCCGAGCCGCCGTACTCGGCGGGGATCATCGCCGACAACCAACCGGCATCGGTCAGGGCTTTGACGAACGCTTCCGGGAAACCTTTCTGTTCGTCGATCTGCCGCCAGTAAGCTGCATCGAATTCCGCGCAGAGGGCGCGCACGCCGTCGCGGATGGCATTGAGGTCTTCGTCGTCATAAGGGTTCATGGTCAGGCTCTCTGGATCAATCAGCGCGCCGCCCGGCGAAGGGCAGCGTTCACGGAAAAGGTTTCAGTCGAAAACGACCTCGGCGGTCTGGGCAACGCCGGCTGCATTGCCGGCCCACAACTGCGCTGTACCGGCGTCGACGATGCGCCCGCCCACCTGAAACGGCGTTGGCACGTTCAACGGGCGCACGCCGCGATAAACGAAATGCCGCACGCGTTTGTCCGGGTTGGCGCGGATAAAGGCGCGCAGGTTGAACGTGGCGATCATCGGCCCGTGCACCACCAGGTTCGGGTAGCCTTCGGTCTCGGTCACGTAGGGGTAGTCGTAGTGAATGCGGTGGCCGTTGAAGGTGACGGCGGAGTATCGAAAGAGCAGGGTCGGCGTGGGTGAAATGGTTTCGCTCCAGTCGCCTGCTTCCGGTGCTGCGCCGCTGTCGAGTTTGGGCGGATTGGGTTCGCGGTAGACGATGTCCTGTTCTTCGCGCACGCACAGTTGGCCGTTTTGCGAATAGTCATGGCGCACCGTGACGAACAGCAGCAAACCACTGCGGCCGTGTTTTTCTTCAACGCGCACGAGGGTCGATAAACGGTGTGCTTCGGCGCCGATGATGAGCGGCTCGATGAACTCGACCCGGCCACCGGCCCACATGCGATTACGGTTGTCGGCCGGGGGCAGGAAGCCGCCACGCGCCGGATGACCATCGCCACCGAGCTCGGTTTCGAACAGCGGCTCCTGGAAAAAACACCATTGCCACAGCGCCGGCAGCGCCTCGCCATCGGCCGGTGCCGCTTCGCCGAACGTCGCGGCGATGCGCTTGATCAGGTTGCGGCTGAGCACGTCATGGGCTTCTTCCGTGCGGCCGATCCACGCACTGAGATCCGTAGGCGAACTTGAAGGGTTCATATCAGGGGCAGCCTCTGCATTCGTTCTTATGCACCGATCATGCGAGCCCCTCGGCATTCTGAGAATTTGCATTTGCGTATACCGGCGTTCATGTATGCTGAACGCGTCTTGTATTGCCGGACACGACCATGCATTTCGACCTGGCTGACCTGCGTCTTTTCATCCATATCGGTGAGTCGCCGAGCCTGACCCAGGGCGCGCGCCGCGCCTTTCTGTCACCCGCTGCCGCCAGTGCGCGCATCAAAGCCCTCGAAGGTCAGCTCGACACTCGCCTGCTGTACCGCGACAGTCGCGGCGTCGAGCTGACGCCAGCCGGGCATAAATTGCTCAAGCACGCACGGCTGATCATGACGCAGGTGGACTACCTGAAAGCCGAATTCACCCACTTCGGCACCGACTCTTCCGGCCACATCCGCATCTTTGCCAACACCACCGCCGTCACCGAATTCCTGCCGGAAGTGCTCGCCGGTTTCCTCGCCAAACGCCCCGGCGTGACCGTCGACCTGCAAGAGCGCTTATCGCGCGACATCGTGCGTGGCGTGCTCGATGGCAGCACCGACATGGGCATTATTGCGGGGCCGGTCGAGGCCGCCGGCCTGCAAGTCCTTCACTTCAGCACCGATCGCCTGGTGCTGATCGTGCCGGTGGGGCATGAGCTGGCGAAGCAGAAAAAAATCACTTTGAAACAGACCTTGGCGTTTCAGCACATCGGTCTGCATGAAGGCAGCACGTTGTTGAGTTTCTTGCGTGATCACGTCGAACGGATGGGCCAGAACCTGTCGCTGAGAATCCAGGTGTCCAGCTTCGAAGCGATCTGCCGCATGGTGGAGGCGGGCGTCGGCATCGGCGTCATTCCCGAATCCGCAGCCCTGCGTCACAGCCGCACGATGCAGCTGGTGACGATCCAGCTCGACGAGCCGTGGGCCGTGCGCGAGCGCAGTATTCTGGTGCGTGAGCTCGATGCGTTGCCGGGGACGGTGAGGGCGTTGATTGCGACGTTGATGCCGCCCGCGCCATTGAGCCAAGAGTAGCCCTGCTACAGGCCGAGCTTTTGTCGGATTTGCGCCTCGCTCAATACGCCGCTGGCAGGGCCGCCCGGCAAGCCTTCGTTGGCCCGCGACAACGGCAACAGCACCGGCACGAAACCGGCGTCGCGCACCAGTCGGGCACCCATATCCCGGGCTTGCGCGTCGTCAGCGAACATCGCAATCGCTTTGCCGGTGCCGGACTGGCTCTTCATCGATGCGGCACCGATGGCGTTGAAAGCACGCACCAGATGCACGCCGGGCAGGTAATGCTGATCGGCGAGCGCGACACCCTGATCCAGCGCCTTCTGCCCGACCTCGCCATCGCGGCCGCTGAAGGGATTGCTGGTGCTGAACACGACCTTGCCCTCCAGCTTGCCTTTCAACTGTTCCGACAATACCGGCATCGCGCCATAGGGAACGCTCAGCACAATAACGTCGCCCCACGCGGCCGCATCGCTCACCGAGCCTGCCCGCGCTTTCGGGCCAGCGGCGTCGACCAGCGTCTGCAATTGCTCAGGGTGACGTGAAGAAAACATCACCTCGTGACCCGCCTTGACCCAAAGCGTGCCCAGTGTGCCGCCGACTTTCCCGGCGCCGATCACGGCGATTTTCAAGGTGTCGGCCATCACTTGCCCCGTGCACGCGATCAGCACGGCAACTATCAAGAAGCGGATTCTGCACATGCGCTTTGACTCCCGGTTGCACACAGGGTGTTCTGCTATTTGAACGCCTGACGCAACTCTTTAATGACTGCAGCGACCGAGGGGCCCTGAATAGCGGGTGGCTCAGGGCTCTCGCCAAATTCGCGCCAGACGAACAGTGTCATCTCCGCGCCGTCGGTCAGCGACTGGGCGTTTTCCTTCGACGCGAACGTGTTCAAAAGCCTGTAGCGCGGATCGTTCCAGAATAGCTCTTCCACCCAGTGATACACCGGAATGAAATGAAAATGGATGGCATGACCTGGATCGTGACCGAAGCGGCTGATGTAGAGCCATTTTGGCTTGAGTCGCGTTTCGAGGGTTTTCTGCACGGTTGCCATCAGCCCGCCCAGCTCAGCGAGCGCTTCACCGGGAAGGTCGCCCAATGAGTTGACGTGAGCCCTCGACCCAAGCATCAGGTAACCGGGGAGGGCGGATGACATGTGGTGATTGACGATCCAGTGGGTGGTTTCATGGACGATGAAGTTTGCTGGTATTTCCATGCGTGAACACCTGTGATTGAACGGCCATGTGCAGAATATGCCATTGCGGCGCGGGTCAGAAGCTTCACGGGTATGAGGGCTTTGAATGAAGCGCTGATTGACACGAGCCTGCAATTACGCGGCGATGTGGAGGTGCTGAATGGACGTCGAAATTTCGCCGCAAGCGGATGCTGCGCTCGGTCAAAAATTGGAGAACAGGGGATTTCCGAGAAAGGTGTAGGACGTCTCCGAAACGCAAAAACCGGTATCAGTCCTTAGAAAGCTCATCTAAAGTTTGTTCGTCGCCGACAAATCGGTGATCGACCTTAGCCGGTCGTAACAGATGATGCACAAGCGCCGGTATAATCGTGGCGCTTTTGGCTGCCTTGCATGTACGTGTTTATGGTGGCTGTGCGTGGGACACCTTCGGGTGTGCCGGTTTCATCTGGCCGGTCGGCTAACCCGCGTACGGCTACCACCCTGATTCGTTTAGCCGCGAACGGGTGAGAGCTTCACCCATCAGATGAGATTCAAAACATGTCGAATTTCCATCCGCTCCAAGGCAACTTCAGTGTCGGTCCGACCCTGTACATCGACACTGATGCCCGCGCTTCCGATCTTCTCGAAACCGCCGTCCACCGACTCAAAGCCGCGCGCAATCTGCTCAACAGCATCGCCTGCCTGTGTGTGAGAGAAGCGGAGGGTCACGATCTTGAGCATTTTGCTAACGCTGCACACATATTGATTCAGGATGGCTGCGATGCCTTGGATGTCCTGCGTTGGACGCTGGAAAAATCCTCCCGCTGAAATGAGAAAGCCACAACAGTCAGATTGCGTCAAAACCCTCGCAGTCTGTGTAGTGCATGAACAAGGCGGAGCAAGGAAATCGCCCATTGACTTGGGCCCCATCGTCCGGCTAATTTCCGTACATGACTTCCACCGTACTGCGCTGCCAGCCAAGCATTATTACCGCCATTCCTTATTTGGCGGGCTAGCTCACGACTGCAGCACCCAACCCGCCCTAGAGGCGGGTTTTGTTTTTCTGTCTCGGGGTTCTGATCAATGTCAGGAGACCTTCATGCTCGGTACGCCCGCCCAACAAACCTTGCTCGAGTATTACGTTAAAAAGATCCTCGCTGCGCCGGTCTACGAACTCGCCATATGCACACCGTTGCAACCGGCACCGGCGTTGTCCCTCGCCTTGGGCAATCAGATCTTGCTCAAGCGTGAGGATCTGCAGCCGACGTTTTCCTTCAAGATCCGGGGCGCTTACAACAAGCTGGTGAATTTCAGTGCTGCGCAGAAGCAACGCGGCGTGATCACCGCTTCAGCCGGCAATCATGCCCAAGGCGTAGCACTGGCGGCACGGGAACTGGGCATCGACGCCACCATTGTCATGCCCGCCAACACGCCGGAGTTGAAGGTGCTGGGCGTACGCAGTCGTGGCGCGGAGGCGCTGTTGCACGGGGACAGTTTTCCCTTTGCCCTGGCCCATGCGCTGAAGCTGGCCGAGCAAACCGGCAAGCACTTTGTTTCGCCCTTCGACGATCAGGATGTCATTGCCGGGCAGGGCACTGTCGCCATGGAAATTCTGCGTCAGCATCAAGGGCCGTTAGACGCAATTTTCGTCCCGGTGGGCGGTGGCGGTTTGATTGCCGGCATTGCCGCGTACGTCAAATATCTGCGGCCAGAGGTGCGCATCATTGGCGTTGAGTCGCAACACTCCGCCTGTTTGTATGCGGCTTTGCAAGCCGATGAGCGAGTAGTCCTGCCAAGCGTGGGCACCTTCGCCGATGGCGTAGCGGTCGCCCAGATCGGTGCTCATGGTTTCGAAGTATGTCGGTTCTGCGTTGATGATGTGATCACTGTCAGTAACGATGAACTCTGCATCGCAATGAAGAATATCTACGACGACACACGCTCAATCACCGAGCCTTCCGGTGCCCTGGCGGTGGCCGGGATCAAGAAATATGTGGCGCAAATGGGGGTTCACGGTCAGACCCTGATCGCTATCGACTCCGGGGCCAATATCAATTTTGATACGTTACGGCATGTGGCTGAGCGCGCTGCGTTGAGTGAGGCATTGGCTTGATGGCACTGCTGATGTGAGTAGCTTCACAGATTCAGGGACTGGGATATCTTGCTCACCTCGAAACAGACTCTTATCCATGGAGGAAAAAATTGCGGATTTACATGACAGGTGCTTCGTGTGCGGTTGTGACCACTTTGGGTAAAAACGTAGCCCCTCTGCTTGATGTACGACATATTGATGTCGATGTACGGTGCCTTTATCCCTGCATAGATGCGGCCTCCCATATAGTCCCGAAGCTGATTGCTCCGGTGCTACCGATGGGCAGTTTCAGGTTGGGTGATCGTCGCCAAGGCCCCGGGTGAGATGCCCACTGGTCTCATTTTGTGAGAAGCTCAAACAGGACCATGCCAAGCGAGGAAACGCCCTATACAATTCCTCCCTCGCTACATCCATTTTGAGCCATCCTGCGCATAGATATGCTGTGGCCCTCGTTGGGAGACACGTTTGGTTACTGTTCCGCTAGATCTATACAGTGATGAGCGCTTGTCTCACGTGCTGAACGCTAGCGAGCGGCTCGTCAGTGCCGAATCGGCGGACGAGGTCGTCGCCGTACTCCGCGACACGGCACGAGCCACTGTCGGGGCGGAGGGCATCGCGATCGTTATCAAAAATGACGATTGCTGTTCTTATGTAGCAGAAGACAGTGTATCGCCGCTTTGGCAAGGCCAGACTTACCCGGCCGAACACTGCATTTCGGGATGGGTGATGCGTCGCGGGGAGACGGTCGCGATTCGTGACATTCGGCTCGATCCGCGCATCCCACAGAACGCATATGCGCCGACTTTCGTCCGTAGCCTCGTCATGGTGCCCATCGGTAGGCCTGATGCGGTCGCAGCGCTCGGAGCCTACTGGTCGGAGGTTCGTACGCATGGCGAAGATACGATCCAACGGCTGGAGAGCCTGGCGCGTCTGGCGACGATTGCCATTGAAAATGCACGCCTTACCCAAGCACGCAATCGCGCAGCAGCACTTGGAGCGGCACAGACCCGTATCCTGGAACTGGCCGTTGACGGGACTTCCCTCAAGGTCGCGCTGGATACAATCGTCCGCGAGGTGGAAGCGTTGTCCACGTCGGGCTTTCTGGGCAGCATTCTGCTGCTGAGTGAGGACCGCCAGCATTTCCAGTACTGCGCAGGGCCGAGCCTGCCCTCCACATACAACAGCGCCGTCAGAGGCATCGCTATTGGCCCAAGCGGCAGCTCACGCGGCGCCAAGCTCCTCCAAAATGAGCCAGTGCTTGCGTCTGACATCCCGGACGACCCCCTCTGGAACGAGCTGCGAAAGCTGGCCATCGGTCATGGTCTGCATGCCTGCTGGTCGATCCCCATTCGTTCGGCGCAGGGGACGGTGCTTGGCACTTTCGTCCTGTACCACCATGAGTCGCGCGTTCCACTGTCGGCGGATACCGAGATCGTCGACTTCGTTGTTCATACGGTAGGTCTCATCGCGCAACGCGCTCGAGCGGAGGCTGTGATCCGAACCAGCGAGGCTCGCTACCGCCAGATCGTCGAGGGCGCCGAGGACTTCGCGATTATCACCTTCGATGCGCAAGGAGCGGTAACGAGTTGGAACACGGGTGCTCAGCGCGTCGTCGGCTACCGCGCCGAGGAAGTAGCGGGCCGCGAGGGCGACCTTTTCTACACAGACATGGACCGGGCCGAGCGGGTGTTCTACGACGAGCTTGAACTCGCCCAAGATCAAGGTCGGGCAGTCAACGAACGCTGGCACGTTCGCAAGAACGGTACACGCTTCTGGGGTTCGGGACTGATGATGCCGCTCGCCATGGATCATGGCGGTTTCGTGAAGATCTTCCGTGACCGTACGGCCGAGCACCAGGCGGAAGCTGCGCTGCAGGAGCGCGCGGAGCGACTGCGCTTTTTTGACCAACTCGACAACCGTCTGTTTAACATCCGCCGTGCCGAAGACGCGATGCAGGCAGCCACCGAGTTGCTTGGGCGACAGCTGAACGCGTCGCGCTGCGCCTATGCGGATGTCGACATTGATCACGACCGATTCTGGATTCGCAGTGACTACAGTGCGCCCGGCATCCAGAGCTCGGTTGGAACGTACAGCCTCGACCTTTTTGGCCCAAGGGCTGCAGCTGACATGCGCGCCGGCCGCCCATTAATCGTTCGCGACGTCATCTCGGAGCTTAGCCGGGGCGAGGGTCGTGAGACTTTTGAAGCCATCGGTGTGAACGCGATCATCTGCTGCCCGCTTGTGAAGGACGGCCGTCTGACGGCAATGATGGCGGTTCATCAAAATCAGTCTCGTGGCTGGTTGCAGTTCGAAATCTCCCTGGTTAGGGAAGTCGTTGAGCGCTGCTGGGCGCATGTCGAACGAGTGGGGGCCGAGATGCGTCTGCGCGAGAGCGAGGAGCGACTGCGCCTTGCGGTTGACCACGCCGATATTGGCTTCTGGGACGTGGACATCGTTCATGACACGCTGATCTGGCCGCCACAGACCAAGGCGATGTTCGGCATCTCGGCCGACGTCCCGGTCACGATGCGTGACTTCTATGAAGGTTTGCATCCCGAAGAGCGAGAGGCGACGATCGATGCCTTCGCGGCGGCCAGCGACCCTGAACGCCGCGCGCTCTACGAAGTCGAGTATCGTACGATTGGCCGGGAGGATGGCATTGTTCGTTGGCTGGCTGCGAAGGGTCGGGGGGTATTCGATACGAGCGGTCGCTGCCTGCGCGTCACGGGCACCGTGGTCGAGGTCACGACCCGAAAGATCGCCGAGGAAGAGCTGCGAAAGCTCAACGCCACTCTCGAAGGGAGGATAGTCCAGGCAGTTGCTGAGCGGGAAGAAGTCCAAGCGGCGCTGCGCCAGAGTCAGAAGATGGACGCGATGGGTCAGCTTACCGGTGGCGTGGCTCACGATTTCAACAACCTTCTCACCCCCATCGTCGGCACGCTCGACTTGCTTCAACGAAGAGGCGTGGGCGGCGAACGAGAACAGCGTCTGATCTCCGGGGCCATGCAGTCGGCGGATCGCGCGAAGACTCTCGTGCAGAGGCTACTTGCCTTCGCGCGCCGCCAACCCCTGCAGATAGTTCCGGTTGACGTGGCGAAGCTGGTAAGCGGTATGGGCGATCTCGTGGCCAGCACTACCGGCCCGCAAATCAAGGTGGTCGTCGATGCCCCGGAGGATCTGCCTGCGGCAATCGCGGACCCGAACCAACTCGAGATGGCACTTCTAAATCTCTCCGTGAATGCGCGCGACGCAATGCTTGAGGGGGGGACGATCCGAATCTCTGCACGCACGGAGGTGGTCCGCCAAGATCACCGTTCGAAGCTTCCAGCAGGCAATTATTTATGCCTGTCTGTCGCGGACACCGGCGCGGGTATGGACACGGCCACGCTCGCTCGGGCGGTAGAACCGTTCTTTTCAACCAAGGGCATCGGCAAGGGGACTGGTCTGGGTCTCTCAATGGCACATGGACTGGCAGCCCAGTTGAATGGCGCACTCACGATTCAGAGCACGCCAGGACTGGGGACGAATGTTGAGCTTTGGCTTCCGCGCAGCCTGGCAGCGCCGGTAGCGGATTCAACCGATGTCGAGGCTCCAGAGCAGCGTTCGACACGAGGGATTGTGCTGCTGGTCGACGATGAGGAGCTTGTACGCGCAAGCACGTCATACATGCTGGCCGACCTGGGCTACCACGTGATCGAGGCCGCCTCAGGTGAGGAGGCTCTGCAGCTGCTGGACTCCGGGCAGCAATTTGACCTGCTCGTGACGGACCACCTCATGCCCGGAATCAGTGGGACCGATTTGGCCAGGGTGGTCCGCGCCTCCCGGCCGGAGACTGCGATTCTCCTGGTTTCTGGCTACGCTGACCATGAAGGGCTTGATCCGGATCTGCGGCGCCTTACCAAGCCGTTCCGGGAGAGTGAGCTTGCGGCAAGTTTATCCTACCTCTATGGCGAGTCTGGAGAGCGCCATACCGGCTGATACTGGCCGGCCGGCTTACCATCCCGCGATCCTGCTGACGATCTACATCTACGGCTATCTATACCGCATTCCCGGGGCCTAGTGATGATACGCGGGGCTTGTTGCGAACAATTACTCAGCTAACAACCGTCGGCGCTGGGCGCCGACAGTGCATCAGCGCTTTTTTACACACTCTGGGCCAGAAGCGGACAATGACTTAGAAAGCCTCCGACCAAAACTATTTGCGGGAGCGTCTCGCAAATACTGGGCTATTCATGCTCTATGTTGGGTAACGACAAGGGGGATCAGGGGCGGCGCGCGATGGTCGCTATCGGACCCATTACAGCTTCTCAGTCTTCGCAGAAGCCGATTGAAATGGATGCCAGAATTAGTCCCGGACGGCCATTTTTTTACATCGTTTCACATCATGCATCTTCCAACGCTCTTACAATCATGAGATCGACAAAATGGAGGTTGATGTGAAGGATCGTAAGCATAGTCGAGTCGTCGTCATAGGCGCAGGCATAGTCGGCGCGTCCCTGGCTTATCACCTGGCAGGCAAAGGCGCAGATGTTACTTTGGTAGACGCTGGAGATATAGCGTGCGGAGTGACGGGTACCTCATTCGCATGGATCAATGTATCTCACACCGGGCTCGACCCGATTGCACAACTGCGCAGCTTAGTTATCAATGAGTTCCGTCGACTCGAGGTGGAGTTGCCCGACCTGAAAATTCGATGGACAGGCGCCCTGACTTACGGCACGAACTTGGATGAAACTCTACAAATGTCAGGTAATGAAACTGCGGAAAATTGGGTGTCCCGTGCCCGGATTCTCGACATTGAACCAAATCTCAAGCATCCCCCTGAGCATGCCTTATATGAAACCGAAGCGGGTGCTTTGGATGCGGTGCGAACAACGCACGCCTTGATTGCAGGCGCCAGAGCTCATGGAGCTAATGTATTAACGCATACTCGGGTTCTCGGTTTCACAACGCTGAATAACCGGGTTACGGGACTCAAAACTGCAACGGGAATAATTGACGCCGATGTCGTTGTAATCGCGGCGGGGATTGGTACCAAAAAGCTCACAGACATGCTTAACGTTTCTCTTCCTATAGAAGAATCTCCAGCAATTTTCATTCGTTACAAGGCACCCGCCAACCTAGTGCATACCATTATTTCCAGCCCCGCAATGGAAGTAAGGCAAGCGAGGGATGGTACGTTGCTAGCCGCGGAGGATTATCTGGGTGATGCCTTGGAAAACCAGCCAGAAGCGATTGCGCTACGAACAGCCCAGGCCATCCAGGAGGAACTTCATGGAGCTGATTCCATTGAGCCGGAATTGGCATGCATAGGGCTAAGACCATTTCCCGCTGATGGCATTCCCATTGTCGGTTACTTGCCAAAAGTCAGCGGTGTGTATATTTGCACGATGCACCCTGGCGTTATCCTTGCCCCGATTGTAGGGCGTCTTGCCAGCGAAGAGATCATGGACGCAACTGTGGCTCCTGCCCTCGGCCCTTGCCGCCCCGACAGGTTCTTTCAACCTTAGTCAGTGCTGGTTGACACCATGAACGAGGCCTCACGGAACAGTGATAGTTTAAAGCGGCGCTGCAGAAACGCCCGCTTTCGGCCGGTATTGGCGATCCCGGTTCGGGCAACGGGGTAGAGTTAAGAC
This sequence comes from Pseudomonas sp. TMB3-21, assembly GCF_054898145.1. Taxonomy (NCBI): domain Bacteria; kingdom Pseudomonadati; phylum Pseudomonadota; class Gammaproteobacteria; order Pseudomonadales; family Pseudomonadaceae; genus Pseudomonas; species Pseudomonas sp. TMB3-21. Next base: position 3,658,071 of record NZ_CM142718.1, read on the forward strand.
GATCAGTGTGCAAAGGCCATCCAACCCGCACAACCAGTCATTACGCCGGCTGACGTTCTGTTCAAATGTTTCATCGCCTTCGGTGACTGGATGGCGCGTTTGATTCGCGATGCGGTAACGAGGTAAGCCAGTTGGATGGTGAGATCGATTCCGATTCCGAGGGCGGTAATAAAGATAACTTCTGCCCCGGAGAGGGCCGTCAAATCAAATGCATGAGGCAACACCGCACCGAAAAATATTACTGCCTTTGGATTGCTCAGGGTCAGCACAGTTCCTGCAAGAAGGCCTCGACCAACTGAGCGCTTCAGAGGTGCTTGAAGTTGTTCGGTATTCTTCGACCAAAGGTTCCATGCGATGAACAGGATAAAGGCAACACCCAGCCATTTCACCGCGATGAAAACATGCTCGAACTGTAGTGCCAGTGCCGCAAGACCGAGGGTGGCGACCAACAGCCAGACAGCATTACCCAGGACCATACCTCCGATGAAGGGTATCGTAGATCTTGCGCCGCGCGACACCACTTGACCTAACAGGGCTCCCTGAGCCGGGCCGGGGATCGCTGCTGCAATTGCGAATGGCACGACAAAAAACCATAGCGAAGAGGTGGCGCTCATGTGCGAAGTCTCCATGTTGTCTTGGTATCCAAAGCGGAATATTCGCACTTGGTGGGCCCGGAAAACAATACGGTCGTTTGCTCGCTATGCATGGCAATGCACACAGTCGTGATGGTCGAATGCAAGCGGCCAAATAAGCCTCATCCCAATGAACCTTACGGCCAGAAGCTGCCTTTCAACGCTGACAACAGAAACACGCGCAACATATCCTGCTGAAAGACAACAATGAAAAGGAGTTCAAATGAAAACTGATTGGCAACAAATCCGAGAAATGATGAACACCGTTATCGATAGCTGTGAGCAGATCGAAACGGCAGGATTCCGTGAGGAACATCGCTCAGCGACCGTGGAAATAAAAGGCGTTCATTACTCCGTTCAGCAGTTTTTAATCAGTGCGTGGACACTCCCAGAGAACATTCGCTACCAGATCATTCGTGAGCGTCATGAAGCTGGAAATGACCTCCCCTATGTTCCCGAAGCAGCCCGCATTATTGTCTCAATGGCGCAGGCTTGTGCGGAATTAGTCGGGGCGGCAGACACGGCACCAGCTCAGAAAGCCATTGCAGGAATGAATCATTGGTACAAGGCCTACGCTGTACCGCATATGACTACAGCCATCAGGCTGACAAAAAACAATCTGACGCTTTGATTCACGGGCAATCACCCGGCGGGGACGGATATGTCATCGATTGTTTGAACGTTTTCTATGGGTCGGTAGATGCCCCTGAGGACGGGCCGCAATCGACCCATAGCGGCTTGAGGTAAGTGCTTACGAAGCCCAAGGCTGTTGGTTCAGAATGTTACGTTGCCAAGTCACTCCTCCCTCCATGACCTGCGCGGGTCGCGCTAGACTCCACGGCTGTAGATGAAATTACGGGTCTAGAGCAGGGGTACCTGCACTAGCTTGACGTTGGACGCAGCAGTCTTTACCCATTACATGAATGCAGTGGGAGATTTGTAGTTTTCAAATGCCCCCGCGTGATCATTAACGCAAACTCTCATTTGTGCTCACGCCGTCTACCAGGCGCTGAATACCGAGCGGATTGGCGTTTTTTAAAGCGTCAGGGAGCATGCTGACAGGGTAGTTCTGGAAGCAGATCGGCCGCAGGAAGCGGTTGATCGACAGCGTTCCCACAGCCGAGCCTCGGGTATCTGAGGTGGCAGGGTAGGGGCCGCCATGAACCATCGCATCGCAGACCTCGACGCCGGTCGGGTACCCATTGAGCAAAAGGCGTCCAGCCTTCAGTTCCAGCTCAGGAATCAGCTCGGCGAATTCGACCAGATCCGCAGGTTCGGCAATCAAGGTGGCGGTCAGTTGTCCCTGCAAACCTTGCAGTGCTTGCTGCAGTTGCTGTCGGTCATTTACCACCACGACGATGACAACCGGGCCAAACACCTCGTGCTGAAGGAGTTTGTCATTGTTGATCAGGGTAAGCTTGACTGCCTACTTGCGGATGCCCCGCCCGATGGTGGATCTGCGGATGATGATGCAGGCGTGTCAGGCCATCGGCGTAATTGCACAGTCCGCCGGCGTTGAGCATCGTATGTGTAGGTTGAGCGTTGATCTGCCGGGTCAGATCATCGATGAACGCATCCAACTCGGGAGAGCGTATTGCGATTACCATTCCCGGTATTGTGCAGAACTGTCCTGCACCTTGCACCATGCACCATGCACCTTGCACCACAGAGGCGCTGAGCTCGGCCGCAACTTTCGCACCGCGGGTTTTGAGGGCCTCTGGCAGCACCAGTACCGGGTTGACGCTCGACATCTCTGCGAACACCGGAATAGGTTCTGGCCGCGCCGCCGCCATGTCACACAGTGCTCGGCCACCCTTGAGCGATCCGGTGAAGCCTACTGCCTTGATCGCCGGATGTTTTACCAGCCAGGCGCCGACAGTACCTCCGTAAATCATATTGAAGACGCCGGCCGGCATTTCCGTCTGTTCAGCGGCGCGAATGATGGCCGACGCCACCCATTCAGCCGTGGCCATGTGGCCAGGGTGAGCCTTGAATACCACCGGGCAACCCGCCGCGAGCGCAGCGGCGGTATCGCCGCCGGCGGTAGAGAAGGCCAAGGGGAAATTGCTGGCGCCGAATACCGCGACCGGGCCGATGCCGATGTGGTACTGGCGCAGATCGGGGCGGGGAAGGGGCTGGCGATCGGGCAAGGCACGATCGATACGCGCACCGAAGAAATCGCCACGCCGCAGCACCTTGGCAAACAGTCTCATTTGGCCGCTGGTTCGGGCGCGCTCCCCTTGAATACGTGCGGCAGGTAGCGCGGTTTCGCGGCAAACCGTCGCAATGAAGTCGTCACCCAGCGCGTCGAGCTCATCGGCAATGGCGTCGAGGAACGCGGCCCGTCGAACGGCAGACAACGTCCGGTATGGCTGGTAGGCAGATGCGGCCGCTTGAGCGGCTGCGTCCACTTCGTGTTCAGTGGCTTCAGTAAAGAAGCCTGGAAGTTCCTGCCCCGTGCTGGCGTCGAAACTGCGCAGGCGCGAATGCCCCTGGGCACTGCGTGCACCGTTGATAAAGTTGTGTCCGGCGTAAGCGTTCATGGAATTCTCAATGCTAGCGTGGTTTGATCGCGGCAGACACCAGGCCACGGCCGTGCAAATTGTCGAGCAGGGCCCGATAACCCATCTGCCAGGCCGGTGCGCGATCGCTTGTGGTGACCCGATTGACCAGTGTGCCGAACCTGGCGCTGCTGATGGCGACCAGATCACCCTCTTTATGGGTGAAGCCTCCGCCGGGAAGATCGCGGTCTTGCTTGGGGGCAAACAGCGTGCCGAGGAACAGCACAAAGCCGTCCGGATATTGATGGTTCTCATTAAGTGTTTGAGCGACCAGATCCAGAGGGTCGCGGCTGATCTGGTTCATGGAGCTGCTGCCATCCATGATGAAACCATCCTCGCCGACGACCCGCAGTGCGACTTCTGCCGAGCGCACGTCCTCGATGCTGAAGGTTTCATCGAACAGGCGGATAAACGGCCCAAGTGCAGTCGACGCATTGTTGTCTTTGGCTTTGGAAAGCAACAACGCACTGCGCCCTTCGAAATCGCGCAGGTTGACGTCATTGCCCAGCGTAGCGCCCTGGACCTGGCCACGACTGGAAACGGCCAATACCACTTCGGGCTCTGGATTGTTCCAGCTGGACTTCGGATGGATACCAATGTCCGACCCATAACCCACCGCTGACAACGGCTGAGCCTTGGTGAATATCTCGGCGTCCGGGCCGATGCCCACTTCGAGGTACTGCGACCACATGCCCTGGCTGATCAGCACTTCCTTGAGCGCGGCGGCCTGGGGAGAGCCCGGCACGATGTTTCCGAGGTCAGTACCGATGCTCTCGACCAGGGTTGCGCGAATGCTGTCGGCCTTGGCCGGGTCGCCCTTGGCCTGCTCTTCGACCACCCGCTCAAGCATGCTGGTGGCGAAGGTCACCCCGGCAGCTTTTACCGCTTGCAGGTCAATCGGCGCCAGCAGCCACGGCTGTGTTTCGTCCCGCATCGAGGCATCGCTATTGCGCAGCAGGTCGTCAACGCTGATCAACGCCTGCTCCAATGGCAGGCTGCGCAGGTAAGCAACCGGGTCATCGAGCTCAAGCAGGGCCGAAACGGTCGCCACCCGAACGCTGATGTCGTAGGCCTGCAGGTCTTTGAGGAGGACGACGGCAGGCCCTGCCATGGCGCCAGGAATCCACGCGCGACCGATCCACGTGCCTTGCGCGAGGTCCCGGGCTGGCGTGTTCAAATCCGACAATGTCATTGCAACGTTTGTTTGGGGCATGAAAAGAACCTCGGCAGAAGGGGCGAATCAGTGGGAATGACGTGGGTCGCCGCTGCGTGCGATGACCCGCAGGTGCAAGGTCGCGGGTTCCAGGCAACCACCGGTCGAGAGTTGGCCGACCTGCTGTCGGTAGAGTTCCTGCCATGGCGTTTGCGAGGCTGGAAAGGAAGGTTTGAACGCCGCCTGGCGGCGTGCGATTTCGCTCTCATCCACCAGAAGATCGACCCGGCGAGCGTTGAGGTCGACGCGAAGGCGATCATTGGTTTGCAGCAAACCGATGCCGCCGCCCACCGCGGCTTCAGGGGACATGTTGAGAATCGACGGGCTGGCCGAGGTCCCGCTCTGGCGTCCATCACCCAGGCAGGGCAGGGAGTCAATGCCTTGTTTGATCAGTGCTGCGGGTGGGGCCATGTTGACCACTTCGGCGCTGCCCGGATAACCCACGGTGCCGCAGCCCCGAATGACCAGGATGCAGCGCTCGTCGATATCCAGGGCGGGGTCGTTGATGCGGGCTTGATAATCTTCAGGCCCCTCGAAAACGATGGCCCTGGCTTCGAAACTGTTTTCCGCGCCGGGTTCAGACAGGTAGGTTTTGCGGAACGCTTCGCCCACCACCGACATCTTCATGATGGCGCTGTCGAAGAAATTACCGCTCAGCACGATGAACCCTGCCCGTTGAATCAAAGGATCTTCGTACGCGTGGATTACATCGGTATCGCTGGCCGCCGCATTGCTGACGATCTCGCCAATGGTTTTACCCGAGACCGTGTCGCAGTTTTCGTGGAGTCGGCCGGCTTTTTGCAGTTCGTGCATGACGGCTGGGACACCGCCCGCGCGGTGAAAACCTTCGCCGAGGTATTTGCCGGCGGGCATGCAGTTGACTAGCAAGGGCACGTCTTCACCAATACGTTGCCAATCTTCCAGGCTTAAATCGATTCCGGTGTGCCGCGCGATCGCGATGAGGTGCGGCGGGCAATTGGTCGAGGCGCCCAGAGCCGAGGCCACCGCGATGGCATTCTCAAAGGCTTCGCGGGTCATGATTTGGCTTGGACGAATATCCTGACGAACCATGTCGACAATGCGCTTGCCAGTGGCATACGCCATTTGGCCGCGCTCCCGATAGGCAGCCGGAATGCTCGCGCAGCCTGGCAGGGACATGCCCAGCGCTTCGGCAAGCGCGTTCATCGACAACGCTGTGCCCATGGTATTGCAGTGACCAATCGAAGGAGAGGCCGCCGTGGTCATTTCCATGAACCCTTCGTAATCGATCTCACCGCCGGCGAGCAAGGTGCGCGCATGCCACAGCACTGTGCCGGAGCCGATCAATTGGCCCTTGTGGTGTCCATCAAGCATCGGGCCGCCCGACAGGACGATCGCCGGCATATCAACTGTCGCTGCCGCCATGAGACAGGCGGGGGTGGTCTTGTCGCAACCGGTCGTCATCACCACTCCGTCGAGCGGGTAGCCGTGAAGAATCTCGACCAGGCCCAGGTAAGCCAGGTTGCGATCCAGCGCGGCAGTGGGACGTCGGGTCTGTTCGGCCATGGGGTGCACGGGGAACTCCATGGGAATGCCCCCGGCATCGCGAATGCCTGCCTTGGTGCGTTGCGAAAGTTCGAGGTGATGACGATTGCAGGGTGCAAGGTCGCTGCCAGTTTGGGCGATACCGATGATAGGGCGGCCGGATTGCAACTCCTCACGCGTCATGCCGTAGTTCATGAAGCGTTCGACGTAGATTGCGGTCATGTCTGCATGGCTGGGATCGTCAAACCATTGTTGACTTCGCAGGCGCAGAGGAGTGTTTTCAGGCATCGGTTTTATCTCTTGTTAGAGGGGCGTCAACGGCGAGCTGGAACGGCAGATGAGGCTGAGAAAAACAGTGGTTATTAGCATCTGCCAGCGTTCGAATAATCTGATGTTACCGGTAACAATTTATTTGTAAAGACCTAAAACCGCTATTCGAATAGGCGCACGGGTAGCCTGCAGGGAGTGGAGGTATGCCCACTGGCACGCATGTATAATCGGCAACAATCAGTATCAGCGGCGTTTCTCGCCCGTCATTTTCAGGAAAAACAGGACGTTCATGAGTCACGAGGATTTAGGCAGAATCAGCACACCGCCACGAATGGCCGACGTCGCCAAATTGGCAGGTGTTTCGAAGATGACAGTGTCCCGGGTCTTGGCCGGTCGCGACGTTTCAGAGCGCACTCAGAAGCTTGTCCACGCGGCGATTGAAACGCTCGGCTACCTGCCTGATGCCTCCGCGGGAACCCTGGCCACCGGGCGCTCGGAATTTATCGTGGCGCTGGTGCCGTCATTGGCGAGCTCCAACTTTGCCGACACCGTGCGAGGCCTGAATGATGCCGTTAGCGAACATGGCTTGTGTTTGCTGTTGGGGGACACGGATTACCACCTGGAGCAGGAGGCATTGCTGGTCCGCACGCTGCTGCGCCATCGGCCCGTGGGGGTGATGCTGACAGGCAGTGCCCATCTGGAAGAGACCCGCAAGCTGCTACGTCAGGCGCAAGTGCCGGTTGTCGAGGCTTGGGACATTCCGGACGATCCTATCGAGCAATCGGTAGGCTTCAGCAACGTGGCCGCTGCCGCGGCAATGTACGAGCACCTGTATCGGCAAGGTTACCGGCGGATTGGCTACATCGGTGGTGCGTCGGTACTCGATCACCGGGGCCAGCAACGTCAGCAAGGTTACCTTGAGGCTGTCGCGGCGCTAGGGGGAGGCGAGCCGAGAGTGATGGAGTATGGGGAATCACCCATCACGATGAGTCATGGCGGGGAATCCGTGAAGCGGCTGCTGGAAAAGTGGCCCGATACGCAGGCCGTGATGTGCGTGAGTGACCTGTCGGCGTTCGGGGCGATCATGGAGTGCCATCGCCAAGGTCGACGTGTACCCACGGATATTGCCATCGCTGGTTTCGGTGATTTCGAAGTCTCACGGTATTGCACTCCGACCATCACCACCGTCTCGGTTGATCCCTACGGTATTGGCCAGCGCGCGGGCCAATTGCTGGTGGCCAGTGCCGCTGCGCAGCGCCTCGGGTCGCCACGGCCTCGAGAGCGTGATGTCGTCGAGTTCAAGATCGTACCGCGCGAAAGCACCTGACATTTTTAACCGAGCCTGCTTGCTTTGCTCCGAAACTAATTGCTACATTAAAAATGTTACCGGTAACAAGGCAGCTTGCAGATCTCTTTATCCGTACGGATTGCGTTAGGTCAGTCCGAGGAACCCAAGGTCGCAAGCCAAAATAAAAACAATCGGCATGACAAATGCCTTGAGGTCAACACATGGAATCAGTATCTCAGCGTCCTCTCGAAGGAGAGGGCTCGGCGGAGCTTACCTCCGAGGATCGCACCTACCGTAAGGTCATCTGGCGTGTCCTGCCGATCCTGCTGTTTTGCTACATGGCGGCGTACCTGGATCGAGTCAATATCGGTTTCGCCAAGCTCGATATGCTCAACGATCTGCAATTCAGCAACACCGTCTACGCGCTGGGTGCGAGTATTTTCTTCTGGGGCTATTTCCTGTTCGAAGTGCCTAGCAACCTGTTCCTCCATCGCTTTGGAGCGCGTCTGTGGATCGCTCGCATCATGATCTCCTGGGCCATCGTCTCCATGGCCGTGGCTTTTACGGTGCCGCTCGCAAAGTTCTTCCATATCGAATCGGAAACGATGTTCTACCTGCTGCGTTTCCTGTTGGGGATCTGCGAAGCCGGTTTCTTCCCAGGTGTGATTCTCTACCTTAACTACTGGTTTCCCACCCATAGGCAGACCCGCGTCATGGCCGGCTTTCTGATGGCCTTGCCGATCAGCCTGACCCTGGGCGGGATTCTGTCTGGCTGGCTGATGAAGGCGATGCAGGGTGTCAATGGCATGGCCGGCTGGCAGTGGATGCTGATCATCGAAGGCATTCCGTCGCTGATCATGGCTGTGGTGGTGGTCACCTTGCTGGTCGATAAAATCGACAATGCAAAATGGCTGACGCCAGCAGAAAAACACATGCTGAAAAACAACCTCGATCGAGATAACACCACGAAGGCGTCAAGCCTTCGGGATGTGCTCTTCAATGGTCGAGTGTGGTTGTTGGTGCTGATCCTGTTGACATTCAATACCGGTTTTTACGGGCTGGCGTTCTGGATGCCGACAATCATCAAGGCCACGGGTGTTTCCGATACCCTGCACATCGGTTTGCTGACCGCGATCCCTTACACCACCGCGCTCGTCGCGATGACACTCAATGCCTGGCACTCCAACAAAACCGGCGAGCGCCGACTGCATGCGGCTATTCCAGCGTTCATCGGTGGGGTCGGGCTGATTTGCAGCGCCATCTTTGCCGATAACCTGCCAGTGTCCATTTTCTTTCTCAGTGTTGCCGCCTCAGGCTTGCTGAGCCTGATGCCGATTTTCTGGACATTGCCAGGCACGGTCTTGTCGGGTGTGGCAGCAGCGGCGGGCATCGGCATGATCAACGCAATTGGCAACCTTTCGGGGTTTACCGGTTCCATGATTACGGCCACCGCAGAGACACTTACGGGCGACATAAACAATGGTACCTACGTGCTGGGTGGATGCCTGCTCATTAGCTGTGTGCTGATCTTGCTCATTCCAAAATCGATGCTTGCTAAAGACATCAAAGCCTGACCGGGTGTCGTCGATCCTGTTCCAAAGCCCAGGTTCACGGGGGGAGTGCATTGAGAGGAGTTTGAGTCCTTCCGCTCATGAAGAGTATCTGTGTCTGAATCCGTTCGGGAATGTTCCTGCGGGAGGGTTCAGGCGCAGAGTCTCATTTGTCCCGCAAAAGTTATTTCATGGCGCAGACAATATCGAGACGAGGTTGGAGGGTGGTGCTCCTGGATTTTAGTCGAGCATGTGTTGGCAAGTGGGAGCGAGATGAAAACTCTACCCAGATCCACGCATGACAATCTCAGAGTAAAGCCGACCTCTTTTTCAACCCGGAGGACAATGTCCTCTTTGGCGATTGCCGCCTTTGGCGAGAGGCACAAAACGACCGATTCTGTTGAAAAAGTCGGATTTTCAAATGGCCTGAACTCAGGCACGACCACCACCGGAGAACCTACTCACCACATTGAGCGGTTTTTCGGCCCTTTGTTGACCTTTGCTGCTCAGTTAGTGGGTTAGTTTGAGGTTTTTGGCTTGGTGCAGGCGCACCTATCCCGTGACTGGTGGCCCTTGAGATGAAAATTTAGCCAGCCGTCGCAGGTTCTGCACCGCAGCGCCCAGCGTGAATTCATCCGGCGCGCCACTCATGCCGCGTAGCCGCAGGCGATCCAATTTCAGGATGCGCTTGAGGTGGGCAAACAACATTTCGACCTTTTTACGTTCGTGGCGAGAGCGCTGATATGCCGGCGTTGCTGCAATGCGCCGAGCCACATCACGAGCGGCTTCATGGACGCTGCGAGCGATCTTGCGGAACGCTGTGTTCGGGCAGCACTTGGCTTTCATCGGACACGTAGCGCAGTCGGTCTGCCGGGATCGGAAGATGATGGTGTTGGCTTTGGTGACGTGTGAACGCTCATTCTTGAAGGCTCGCCATCCGCTGCGCAATGGGTTGCCGGGCGGGCAGCGGTATTCCTCAGCCTCTTCATTCCAGTGGAAATCGTTACTCGAAAAACTGTCGTTCTTGCGCTCGGTATTGTCCCACACCGGCACGTGAGGTTCGATGTCTTTTTCCTCCACCATCCAGGCCAACATCGGCGCAGTACCGTACGCGGTATCGCCGATGAGGCGCTCCGGCTTGATGTCGAACTGCGCTTCGGCCCGATCAATCATCGTCTTGGTGCTCTCGACTTCTGCGGTTCGATGAGCCGGTGTGGGTTCCACATCCATGATCACGCCGTGCTCGGTATCGATCAGATAATTCGTGGAATAAGCGTAGAACGCTGGGCCACCTGGAGCGGCGGTCCAGCGGGCTTGAGGATCAGTCAGCGATAGGCGCTTCGGTAGCGTTTCGGCCAGAGCCTCTTCATCGAGGGCCTCAAGGTATTCACGCACGGCGCGGGTACTCAGGGCCCGATCGCTCCAGTTGACCGACTCATCACCCGGTACGCCGCGCTGCCGACTGGCATCCGCTTTGATGATGCTGGCGTCCACGGCAAAGCCTTCGCCTTTGACCAGGCCTGCGTCCATGCAGCGTCGCAGCACTTCATTGAACAGCCAGCGAAACAGATCACTGTCCCGAAAACGGCCGTGTCTATTTTTGGAAAAGGTCGAGTGGTTGGGGGACTTCATCTTCAAGGCTCAACCGGCAGAACCAGCGATACGCCAGGTTCAAATGGGCCTCTTCGCACAGCCGACACTCTGAGCGAATGCCGTAGCAATAGCCCACGATCAGCATGCGGATCATCAGTTCGGGACCAATCGACGGACGCCCAATCGGGCTGTAAAAATCGGCGAGGTAATGGCGCAGGTCGCTGAGATCGAGACACTGATCAATGCTGCGCAGAAGGTGATTGGCTGGGATGTGATCTTCAAGATTGAACGAGTAAAACAGTCGCTCCTGCCCACTCGATAGCTGTCCCATCATGCTGTGTGCTTCCCTGCTGGCCAATGCAGATATTTTGCCGCAGGCCAGATGCCAGAGCTACTTTGTCAATAAAATCAGACGAAAACGGTCAGTCAAAAAACTCCATACCTGCATACGGCTGGCGCCGGCATTGCTCAAGCCTTGAAGCTAGGCTGCCTACATGCACTTCCAGGCGATGCCCATCGGGATCCGAAAAATAAAACGAGCTACCTTCGCTCGAATTGGATTTCCACTCAATAACGTTACGAAGCCGCAAGTTAGCTGTGACTTCTTCAAAATCATCCTGCCCCACCGAAAACGCATAGTGGGTGTAATCAGGCTGTTCTGCCGCCACACGGCTCTCATCGAGAGACAGACAAAGCCAGAGATCACCAAGGGAAAGATAAGCCCCCGTCTCCCAGCGGGCAGTCAATCTAAAGCCGGGTAGAGTCACGTAAAACTCAATGCTGCGAGAGAGGTTTACAACCGCCAACGTAAAATGATTCAAGCCAGTCAACATGAGAATCTATCCAGAACCAATCCACGAGAAGGTTGAGGATATCAACATCGACTTTTTCAACACAATCGGCCGATAGCTGCCCATCTCGACAGCCAGCTATCAGCCAAATGGAGTCAATCGGATACTACGAAACCAAGGGCGATTCACAACTCTCCGGTATCGTTTAGATAAAGCAAATGACACGAAAACGCGGAAGGTTTTGAGCGAGACTTCTAGGATTTGTCCTGCAGCCATTGTTCGAGCTTCCCGATAGGGTCAGACTACCCCAGCCACAAGCAGGACTCCTCGCAACGATTCAAGGACGATACATGATTTCTTCTGCACGACTGGTGACAAGCATGTCTGCCCTTTGCCCGGCCATGGCACCACCCCGATTGCCTCCGCCAGTGGCGACGTAAATATCAACTTTATGGGTTCCGCACGTGTTGGCGATACATGTGGTTGTGGCGCTGCTATTACCACAGGGTTTCCATCGATCCAAGTGAACGGCCGTCCTATGGCCCACCTTGGCAGTCCTACCAGCCATGGCGGAACCATCATCACTGGGTCAGGCGATGTAGGTGGCGGGTTTGTCATGGGCGATGCTGGCGGTGCAACCATCATCAACTTCATGGCCCTGGGAGCGTTCCGTCCAGATGGCACCGTGGACGACGAAATGATGGCGACCTTGCTAGCTGATCCAAATTTGAAAGAGAAGGCTCTGGCGGCCAATGCCTTGGTAGATCCTCAAGCCAGTGCCGGAGAACCTGAAGCCAAGACGGAGCCGGAAGCACTTCCTGCATGCAAAGACCCTGACATGATGGAGCAACTGGCCGGTTACATCGCTGATGAGATGAATCGCAATCAAAGACCCAGCAGTCTTGGAAATGAAAGAACTAAACGGCTTTGATCCTGAGACGGAAACCAAGAAATATATGGAACTTCCGCTCTACCTGCGCCTAGGGCAAGACCCCCAGTTTTACACTATGGCACTTGGAAAAAAGGCGAAGGCTCTCGCCATCTGGACGAAACAGGTGGGTCAGGGTCAGGATTGGGATCACAAGCCCCAGTTGGCCAAACTGTTTGGTGCACCTTGGCACAAACAAGGGGCATATGACTTCTACTACGACATCTGGTCGAACATCTATTATGGTTATGTCGGATTAGCCGGTGGACTTTCTGACAGCGTGCAATTGGACGGCGCTGGAGTTGAGCAAATAGGCTCAGACAGTTGGCGCTTCCTCAAAGACCCTAAGAGGTTTGATGGCCCACAAAGGACGGAAGGCGTCGATGGGATGCGGGCATGGGACGATGCTCCTGACAGGGTGTCGATCATCCTCGGTATGGAACTCTACAAGGAGTATCCGAACGGCGGTGTCACTGCACAAATCATCATGGACAAGGTGTTGGCAGTGCCAATTGCTGACTGGGGTACAGGGGTTCAAAAACATGTCTGCAAATGAAAAGCGCCCACGACATATTGGGCGGTGGGCAGGGCTGGTTCTTATAGGTGCTGCGGCGTGCTGGTACGTAGCCATACCACGAGTTGTTGTTTTCTACTCAAAAGACGGCACCAGAAAAATCAGTTACGTCCTGAACACCCAGCACACCATCGTTCGCGGTGAACTGCTGCCCGGGAAGACAACGGGTGATGTAGGACATATCTTTCCTGACGATGAGTTCTTCATGCGTCTGGATTGGTGGAATGCGAAGGGCCTGAACCGTTGCATCAGCATTACGCCCCAATGGCCGACAACGGAAATTCATATCGACCGTAACGGCGAGATAGACACCAGTGAAGGCAGTGGCACTGACGAAGAGCAATTGAAAGCTTGTGCGTAGGTTTCAGCCAAACCATAGGGGACATACTGTCCATAGCAAATCCACGAGTGATCGATGTCTTCCGGTGTAGGACGTCTCCGAAACGCATAAACCCGGTTTTACATCACCCATTCACTCACCTATAGTTCGCCCGTCGCCGACACATCGGTGATCGACTTTAGCCGGTCGAACAAGAGTGCACGAGCGCCCCCGAAATGGAGGCGCTTTTTGCTGCCTGTGTTTCTATTTATGGCGGTCGTGCGTGGGACACCTTCGGGTGTGCCGGATTCTCTTGTCCGGTCGGCTAACCCGCGTACGGCTGCCACCTGATTTGCTTAGCCGCGATGGGTGGGAGCTCTTAACTCAAGAGAATTTTTCCATGCCAGAATTTCGCCCCCTGCAAGGCAACCTCAGCAGCACCCCCACGCTCTACATCGACACCGAAGCCAAGGCCTCGGCCCTTCTCGAAAACGCCAGACATCGCATCAATACCGTACGCAATATGCTTAACAGCGTTAGTTGCCTGAGCGTAAAAGATGCCGGGGGTCATGATCTGGAACATCTCGCCAGTGCTGCGCATATTTTGCTGCAGGACGGTTGCGACGCGTTGGATGCGTTGGCATGGAAGCTGGATAGAGTTGCGCCTGCACTCTGATCGTAAAAAGCCGCGATGATCGCGGCTTTTTTGCATCGGTTGACTTGATCGCACTTCGGGCAAAACGTCGCCGCTCAGCCTGATGTACGACACTCCTCTAAAGCCCGCCCCCCGTCTCAACTTTCAGAAAATCTATAAACGCCCGAAGCGGCGAGGGCACATGCCTGCGGTCGTTGTAATAAAGATAAGGCCCGTCGAATGCCTGCCACCAGTCTTCCAGTACCGGTAACAGCGTGCCCTGCTTGATCAACGGCCCAAGGTATTCTTCGAAGGTGTAGATAATACCGACACCGCCCAACGCAGCACCCACCTCCAGGTCCTGGGATGAGCTGAGCAGCGGTCCCTGAGGTGGTACGCGAATGGTGGTGCCGTCTTTTTCAAATTCCCACACCCCCAGCTTGCCGCTTTCGAAGCGATGACCGATCAGGCGGTGGTTAAGAAGGTCGCGGGGATGCAGCGGCGTGCCGCTCTTCTCCAGATAACCAGGCGATGCAGCGGCCAGGAAGCGCTGTCGACGTGGGCCGATGGGCACGGCAATCATGTCTTTGGCCACACTTTCCTCGTAGCGCACGCCCGCGTCGTAACCAGCGGCGATGACATCGATGAAGGTGTTTTCCATCGTCACTTCAATGCTGACCCCGGGGTAGCGCTCCAGAAACCGGGGGATCAGCTTAGGCAGCACGAAACGAGCGACGGGCACCGGGACGTTCAGGCGCAAGGTGCCTACCGGCCTCAGCGCATCGTTATCAAGGTCGCCAAAGGCTGCGCCTATTTGCTCAAGCGCCGGGCGTAGCCGCTCCAGCAGGCGGGCACCGACTTCCGTCGGGATCACGCTACGGGTCGTGCGGTTGAGTAGCCTGACGCCCAGGTCGCTTTCCAGCCGGCGTACACCATCGCTGATGGATGAAGCCGACATGCCACGTTTCTGCGCCGCCACCCGGAAACCGCCAGCCTCCACAACGGCAGCAAAGAGTGCAACATCGGTCAGGTTTGGCTGGCGCATGGCTGCTCTTCATAAGAGGGATGCCGGATTGTACGTCTGGGCGTACACAGCGTCCATTTCAGTACGGCTTATCGCCAGCAACCCACGGATCAACAATGCCTCACGTCGACGTACCGCTCTGTCGCGGTACATCAGGTCACTACCCGCGAGAGGCTCCAACAATGACAAATACTCTGCAGATACAACCCCTGCGTGCTGCCCGCTCGGCGTGGCGCAATACCCTGATGACGTTTGGCCTGGCCATTAGCTGTGTGCTTGAAGCAGGAAATGCCGTGGCGCAAAGCGTGCCCAAGCCGGATTGGAGCCTGGCGGACATGCCCTCGCAAAGCGGGCGTATTTTCCTGGTGACTGGCGGCACCAGCGGCATGGGTTACGAGGATGCCAAAGCCCTCGCCGCGGCTGGCGCTCGGGTCGTGATCGCCGCACGCAATCCGCAGCGCGGCGAGGAAACAATTGCCCGTATCAAGCAGGAAGTTGCTGACGCCCACGTGCAGTTCGAAGCGGTGGACCTGGCCAATCTGGCATCGGTTCAGGCGTTGGGCGAACGCCTCAACGCCACCTTGCCGCACCTCGATGGGCTGATCAATAACGCAGCGATCATGTCCCCCGCGCAACGTGGCACCTCGGCCGATGGCTTCGAAATGCAACTGGCCACCAACTACCTGGGCCACTTTGCCTTGACCGCTCATCTACTGCCGCTACTGCGCAAAAGCGACGGCGCACGGGTGGTGACGCTGTCCAGCATCGCGGCCGCGGGTGGCAGCATCAATTTCGACGATCTGCAGGCCGACCGGGGCTATAACCCATTTCGATCCTATGCCCAGTCGAAACTGGCCAGTCTGATGTTTGCCTTCGAGCTGCAACGCCGCAGCGAGGCGCAAGGCTGGGGGATTCAGAGCATTGCCGCGCACCCTGGTGTGGCGGTGACCGAGCTGATCAAGCGCGGTCCAGGCCTGGACAGCGAATTCGGGCGCAACTGGGCCAAGGATCGCGAGCGCTACCACTCCGCCGCTCAGGGTGCGCTGCCGACGCTATACGCGGCCACCGCGCCGGATGCTCAGCCGGGCGCCTATTACGGCCCGATTGGTGAAGAGGAAAAGCGTGGTCCGCTGGGGCTCGCCAGCGTACCGGCAGCGGCCAAAGACCCTGTGGCTACCGCTCGCCTGTGGACGGTCAGCGAACAGTTGACCGGTGTCAGCTTCCGTTAAGTCGCGCATCAGGAGAGTCATCATGCTGTCAGCTATTCTGATGCAGCGCCTCGGCGTCGCCATCAACGCCGAGCGTCACGAGCTGAATCCCGCGCTTGCGGGGTTCGCTTTGTTTTTCTGCCTGTTCTGCGGCTATTTCATGTTGCGGCCGATTCGCGAGTCGATGGGCATCATGGCCGGTATCGAAAACCTGCAATGGCTGTTCACCGCCACTTTCGTGGTCATGCTGGTTGCCGTGCCGTTGTTCGCCTGGCTCAGCTCCCGGGTACCGCGCATTCACTTCGTCGACTGGGTCTACGGATTCTTCTGTCTGAACCTGCTGGCGTTCGCCGGGCTGTTTCAGCTCAGCGCTGACAACGTCTGGCTGGCCAGAGTGTTTTACGTATGGATCTCGGTCTACAACCTGTTCGTGGTCTCGGTGGGCTGGAGCCTGATGGCGGATGTCTTCGACGGGCATCAGGCGAAGCGGTTGTTCGCCTTTATCGCAGCTGGCGCCAGTGTCGGTGGCCTGGTGGGGCCGGCAATGAGTGCACTGCTGGTCGGGATCATTGGTCAGTCCGGTCTGGTGCTGCTGGCAGCCGTGCTTCTGGGCGTCGCCCTTGCACTGAAAGCGCCGCTGATGCGCTGGCGGGAAATCGGTGGCGTCGGCAGACCAGGTGCGCCGCTTACCGAGAGCACCAGCAAGCCGGTGAGGGGCAACCCGTTCAGTGGCTTGACACGTGTCTTGAAGTCACCGTACTTGTCGGCAATTGCCGTTTTTGTCGTGCTGCTCGCCACCGTGACGACCTTTCTGTATTTCGAGCAGGCCCGCCTGGTGGCCGAGCATTTTCCTGATCGCGAGTCGCAGATCAGGGTGTTCGGCATCATCGATGTGATCGTCCAGGCCGGTGCCTTGCTGTCGCAGTTGTTTATCACCGGGCGCATCGCTCAGAAGCTGGGGGTGCGCGCGTTGCTGGCGATCGTACCGATGCTGGTCTGCGTGGGCTTTATCGGCCTCGCCTTGGCCCCGACGTTCGCCATGTTGGCGGCGCTGATGATCGTCAGGCGCATCGGTGAGTACGCCTTCGTCAGGCCTGGACGGGAAATGCTCTTCGCACCGCTGGACGCCGAGAGCAAATACAAGGCGAAAGGCTTTATCGATACGGTCGTCTACCGGGCCGGCGATGCGCTGAGTGGGTGGGTGAAGACTGGCCTGGACTTGATCGGTCAGGGCGCAGTAATGGTGGCGCTGGTAGGCGCAGCCTGCGCATTGCTCTGGGGCGCGTTTGGCTGGTACCTCGGCAGGCAGGCTGACGACCTGAGCAAACCCTCGACTGCTGAGCCGAAGCAGGTGAGCCCTGATCGGGGCATGGGCTACTGGAGAGGGCGCAACTCCAATCAGTAGGCTATGGTTCAAGCGGGCGCGTGTCCCAACTTCCGTGAATGGCAAAAACAAAAAAAGGATAGGTTATGTACTCATCCGCTATTGCTCGTCCGGCTGCGCCAGGTCGGTCGCTGCTTCTCTCGCTGAGTCTGCTCGCTGCGGGTATCACCCCGGGCGCATGGGCTGACGATTATCCCCACGCCCAGGAACCGATTGGCACCGTGGAGCAGATCTATGACGGCACCATGCTCCCCGATCTGGCAGTCAGTACCTACCGCAACATCGACCGGCTGTTTCCCACCCATCCAATCAAAGCCGGCGATCAACCGTACGCGCTGCCGAAGTCGGACAAACAGTTGCCCAACGTTCGCTTCACTGTTGGGGACAAAAAGTACGACCTGTATGACTTCATCGCGCTGGACAGCATTACGGCGATGCTCGTGCTCAAGGACGGCAAGATCGTGTTCGAGACCTACCAGCGCGGCAACACCGAGAACACCCGCTGGATGTCGATGTCGATTGCCAAGTCCATCACCTCAACGCTGGCGGGTGCAGCCATCAAAGATGGCCTTATCAAAGGTCTCGATGCGCAAGTGGTGGATTACGTTCCCGAGCTCAAGGGCAGCGCCTACGAAGGCGTGACCGTGCGCGACGTGCTGATGATGTCTTCGGGCGTGAAGTGGAACGAGACCTACACCGACCCGGCGTCTGATCGTCGCGCGCTGCTCAAAGCGCAGATATCGCAGAAACCGCGTTCGGCCATGGCGTTGATGGCAAGTTTGCCGCGAGCGGCTGAGCCCGGTACGGTCAACAATTACAGCACTGGCGAAACGCAGGTACTCGGCGAGATTGTGCGTGGCGCTGTGAAGATGCCGCTGGCCGATTATCTATCGCAGAAGATCTGGCAGCCGTTCGGTATGGAGAGTGATGCCCGCTGGTGGCTCGATTCGCCTGACGGCGTGGAAATCGGTGGCAGCGGTATCAGCGCCACGCTGCGCGATTATGGCCGCTTCGGGCAGTTTTTCATGAACGGCGGCAAGATCGATGGCGCGTCGATTCTGCCCGAAGGCTGGGTCAAGGAGGCGACGCTGCCGACCACCCTCAAAGGCGGCAAGTCCCTGGACTACGGCTACATGTGGTGGACGGCATGGACCGAGCCTTCGGTCAAAGACGGCGCCTATTCGGCGGTCGGTATCCAGGGCCAGAACATCTACGTCAACCCCGCCAATAACGTGGTGATCGTCACCTTCGGTGCCCAGCCCAAGCCGGTTGATAAAGAGCCGATCGACCCGATGGTATTCTTCGATGCCGTGGTAGCGGCGTTGAAGTAACTCCGCGCCGCGGATGACGTTAGTCTCGTCGAGCGACAGGCTGCAGCTACCGTGTTGTATTCGCCGCAGCCTACACGTTACGGATTATGGGCTAACCGAAACGTCCCCCTTCGCGGACTCTGGTACATCAAACACCCTATCGAAGGACCACTGAAACGCCAGCGCGTAAAAGAAGAAGAACACGAACAGCCCCAGATCGGTCACCAGTGCAGCCCACCAGGAAATCTCCAGCCACCATGCCACCAGTGGCACCAATAGTAGAACCAGCCCACCCTCAAAACCCAGTGAGTGGAGCAAACGTCTGCCCAACGTGCGAGCACGCTGCGGCTGACGCGCTTCCCAACATTCAAAAGCGTAGTTAAACAGCACGTTCCACAGCAGTGCGCTTGCAGACAACATCAACGACAGGGCACCCGCATGCGCCAGACCTTCGTTGTATATCCACGAGATGCTGGGTGACAGCACCGTCACAGCGATTGATTCATAGAGGATGGCTTGAAGAATTTTTCGCGAAGGGCCTTGCATGGTGTTTTCCAAAGGTTGAGTAGATCGACTACCGCGACTGTATCGAGCCGCACACACCGTGAAAAATGAGATAAATTCAATTCGCATCAATTCAGTTCATCTAAGGAAGCCATGCGTGTTTTCGACTCTTCCACTTAACGCGCTACGCACCTTCGAGGCGGCGGCGAGACTGGGTAGCTTTAAAGCGGCAGCTGAGGAGCTCTCAGTCACCCCAGCGGCCATATCACATCAAGTCAGGACGTTGGAATCCCGCCTTGGAGCAATGCTGTTCAAGCGAGCGGGACAAGGTGTGGCATTGACCGAAGAGGGCGAGTTGTTATATCGCCAGACTCATCGCGCATTATTAGATATTCACCGCAGCCTGCAGGCCTTCTATCCGGACACTGTTCCCGAAGTCCTGACTATTTCCACTACGCCCGGTTTGGCCGCAGCCTGGCTAATTCCACGGCTGGCTGGTTTCTATCGGAGCTTTCCGCAATTTAATGTGCGGGTCGATACACGTAACGAACTAGTCGACCTGCTGCGCGATTCGAGTATCGATCTTGCTATTCGCTCGGTCAGCCGCGATGACCCGAAGTTGTTCTGTCAGGAGCTCATGCACGAGCAATTCTCCGTTTACGGCGCCCCAGGTCTGTTGGCATCGCTGAACGTAAATCAGATCGAACTGATCAACCTGCACTGGAAGATTCCGGGAGCATTTCCCATCAACTGGGAAAGCTGGTGCGCGGCCGCAGCTTGCCAGGACTGGCTTGAAACCGCGCAGATGCGTGAGTTCGACGATGAGCATTTTGCGTTGAGCGCTGCGGTCGCGGGTCATGGGCTGGTGCTGGCAAGCAATGTACTGGTAGCCGACAGCCTCAGGCGTGGGGAAATAGTGGCCTATAGACCAGAAGTAAGCTTGCCGGGTCCGCGTTACGTTGCGGTGTGCGTGCCAGGGTGGGAACGGCAGGTGCATGTGAGCGCGTTCCTGACGTGGCTGGCAGCTGCCGCCCTACTGGATGGATGACGAGACTCAGTGTTGCCCTCTGATGCCAAACACCACAACACCCTCAAATCGACCGCTGATTAACCCGAGCCATCAACTGCTCCGCAGTCTCCTTACGCTCCGAATACCGATCGACCAGTTCCGCCTGATGCCCGCGCAGCAATACCGTGAACTTCACCAGCTCTTCCATCACGTCGACAACCCTGTCGTAGAAAGGCGACGGTTTCATTCGGCCGGCTTCGTCGAATTCCATGTAGGCCTTCGGCACTGACGACTGATTGGGGATGGTGAACATGCGCATCCAGCGTCCCAACACGCGCAGTTGATTGACCACGTTGAAGGACTGGGAGCCGCCGCACACCTGCATCACCGCCAGCGTTTTGCCCTGGGTTGGGCGGACTGCTCCGAGCTCCAGTGGAACCCAGTCGATCTGCGCCTTGAACACTGCCGACATCGCGCCATGCCGCTCCGGCGAGCACCAGACCTGGCCTTCCGACCACAGCATCAGTTCGCGCAATTCCTGCACTTTGGGGTGCTCGACTGGCGCATCGTCCGGCAGCGGTAAACCGGATGGATTGAAGATGCGCACGTCTGCACCGAAGTGCTTCAGCAGGCGCGCAGATTCTTCGACCAGCAGGCGGCTGAACGACCGTTCGCGGGTCGAGCCGTACAGCAAAAGGATGCGCGGTTTATGTTCGTGCGGAGTTGCTGTGGATTTTTCTTCGAACAAGGTTAAATCGAGATTGGGCAGGTGCTCGGACATGAGTCCTCCTTAAAGCGTGCCGATGCGATCAAGCTCGCGCTTGAGTTCATCGCGATTGAGGCGGTCAAACGGCAATTCGAGAAACGCTGCGCAACGTTGCTCGATGCGCGCCACTGTAGCGCGGAAGGCTGCATCGACCAGTGCTTCGTCACCGTTCACGTCGGATGGATCTTCCAGCCCCCAATGGCATTTCAGTGCCGGACCGAAGTACACCGGGCAGGATTCGCCGGCCGCTTTGTCGCAGACGGTGATGACGATGTCCGGCGGGTTGCTTTCGAACGCGTCATTGCCTTTGCTGTGCAAACCGTCGGTAGAAATGCCGGCCTGTTGCAACGTCGAAAGGCTGCGCGGCAACACCTGTCCCTTGGGAAAGCTGCCCGCACTGACAGCTTCGAACCCTACCGGCGCAAGGTGATTGAAAATGGCTTCGGACAAAATGCTCCGGCAGCTGTTGGCTGTGCACATGAACAGGACTCGCATGAATTGCTCCTTCCGCTTCAAGCGGACATCAACGGCGCACAGGCCTGGGGCTGAGAGGGTAGTCAAAAGGAAGAACGCGGATCTTGAATCGGGCTTCAACAGCAGGTGGTTTCGCGTACAGGACGCCCGTCCATGTTCTGCAGTCGCGAGGTATTGCCCTTGAGCCATGCGGCATTGGCCCGCGACGTCACCTGCAGGATTTCGTGCACCCAATCGGGCAGGTCCGGGTTGAGTCGGTAATAGACCCACTGACCCTGACGGCGATCCAGCAACAAACCGCTGCTGCGCAGTTGCGCAAGGTGACGGCTGATTTTCGGCTGGCTATCGCCCAAGGCGCACATTAACTCGCAGACGCACAGCTCACCCTGATCGACAATCAGCAACGTGGCGCGAACCCGGGTTTCGTCGGCCAGGCTTTTGAACAGGTCGGTAGGGGTGATCATGTGCGGCGCTCAATACATATGGAGAATCGAATATACGAATAATCATATGTTTTGGGCAAGGTTTGATTTTAAGGGGCACGGCTGTCGCTTGAATCGCTCGTGGCAGGTGTACGTTAATCCAGCGAGTTGAGGGAGCGGTTCATGGCTACAACATTGCCATGGCTTGGGTTTGGCCCGAGCCACTGGAAGTGTTTGGGCAGTTGATCGCGCTTCGCTGCTGCCTGCCCCTTGACGGCTACCGATAGAGCCTTGCGCATGGTCTCGGCGTCGTAGTCACAGCAGTAACCTGGTGTGGACGGTTGTTGCCGCCAGGACTCTTCAAGAGAACCGCCGTCGACCGGATCGAAGCCTGTCTGGTTCACCAGCGACATCACTGTCTCTTTCGCCTCGCGATCATCACCCGCTACCGCTGCCGCCAAGCGACCTTCACTACCTTCCGGGAGGCCCAGTTCAGCCAGGGCATAGGCCAGCACATTGTTGAAGGCTTTGACGACAGGACGCCCGATCTGCTTCGTCACCCAAACGCTCTCTGTCATCCCTTGATCAATCTCAGCAATCCGGGGATCACGCAAATCAGGGTAGTAATTACTGGTGTCCACCACCGGGACGCTCTCGGGTACAGCGGTGAACAGGTCAGAAGGGAGTGCGCTCAATGCCGGTAGCGGTATCGACAGTACGATCACATCCACGCCATCCACCGCGTCGCGAATGTCTACTGGTTCTGCTCCGATTTCTTCGGCGAATGCGCGAACGCCGTTGACCCCTCCAGAGTTAGCTACGCGGATTTCATGACCTGCAGCCATGAGCTTTCGAGCGAGGGTGCCGCCAATGTTGCCGGTTCCGATGATGCCGATTTTCATGGGAGATCCTCATTAATCGATGGTTTTGCTCCGATGCGCTCGGGCCGTCGATCCAGGCGTTGATTGAATGGGCGGAGATGAGGCGCGAGCTCGTCTGAGCGCCGACTTGGGTAATGGAAATCGGCGTCAGCCAGATGCACCCAGCTTCGCCCAGAACTCTTCTGCAGAAGGACTGATTGGAGCAGACGGTCGAGTGAGATGAATTTCCAGTGGGATGTCCCAGCTTGCGTCGAGCGCCCTGACCAGGCGTCCGTCTGCCATTTCCTGTTCCGTCAGGCTCTTCGGCAACCACGCTACGCCCTTGCTCTCCAAGGCCATGGACATCAGCACGGCGGCAAGGTGACTGCTGAACAGAGGCTTGAGGTGAAGGTAATCTTCCTTGCCGCGCAGTCGATGAGCGACGATGCGCCCCAGTCCCGACTCGTGGGTATAAGCCAGGTAAGGCAATGTCGCTGCAGACGTGCCGACATTGGCAGAAGCGCTCGCCAGTGGAATCAGAACGTCCTCGCCAACCTTCTTGCCGACGAACTGATCAGGTGCCAACAAAGGCGGCACGTCGGGGTGGCGGTGACAGAGCAGAAACTGAACCTGGCCGTGTATCAGCATCTGCTCACAGACGGCCATGCTATCCGAGTGCAGTTGCACAGCCTCGATAGGGGCACCTTTCTCAGCGCTGCGAAGCCACTTTGGAAAGAAGGTAAACGACAGGGAATGGGTGGCGGCAAAGTGCAGGGATTTGGCTGCCATACCCGCCACCTCCTGAGCCTCATTGCGTATTCTGTACAAGCGCCTGGCCGCCTCCTGCGCACTGGGTAAAATCTGCCTTCCAGCCTCGGTCAGCGTAGCGCCTTGAGGGGTGCGGATGAATAATTGCACGCCCATCCAGCTCTCCAATGACCGCACTCTGCGACTGAACGCCGGCTGAGTGACGTGCCGTGCTTCAGCCGCCCGGACAAAGCTGCCGTACTCCGCAAGAGCAGAAAAATCTTCCAGCCAGACGAGTTCCAAGGCCATGCCTCCTGTGCATAGGGTGCGGCATTAATAGCATTGGGCGGGTGTCATCGCAAAGCATAACGTGGGGCCATCAACAACAAGAGGAACCCGTCATGCGCATCGTAGACATCCGCGAAAAAACTGTTTCCATTGCCTCCCCGATTGCCAACGCCTACATCGATTTTTCGAAGATGACCTGCTCGGTTGTCGCTGTCATCACGGACGTGATTCGCGATGGCAAGCCTGTCATCGGCTACGGTTTCAACTCCAACGGTCGCTACGGTCAAGGCGCATTGATGCGTGATCGATTCCTGGCGCGTGTCCTGGAAGCTGATCCAGATACGCTTGTCGATCATGAGAACAACAACCTGGATCCGTTCGCCATCTGGAAGGCCCTGATGACGAATGAGAAGCCAGGGGGTCACGGTGAGCGCTCGGTCGCAGTCGGCACCATCGACATGGCTGTGTGGGATGCCGTGGCCAAAATCGAAGGCAAGCCGCTGTATCGCCTGTTGGCCGATCGCTACCGCAATGGCGTGGCAGACGACAAGGTCTGGGTCTACGCAGCGGGCGGCTACTACTACCCTGGCAAAGATCAGACAAAGCTCAAGGCAGAAATGCAGAGCTATCTGGATCGCGGCTACGACGTGGTCAAGATGAAGATCGGCGCGGTGCCACTGGACGAAGATATCCGGCGCATCGAAGCCGTACTTGAAGTGGTCGGGGACGGACGTCGACTGGCGGTCGATGCCAACGGTCGCTTTGATCTTCAGACCGGTATTGCTTACGCGGAAGCCATCAAGAAATACAACCTCTTCTGGTACGAAGAAGTCGGCGACCCGCTGGACTACGCACTCCAGGCAGAGCTCGCCAATCACTATGAACTGCCCATGGCGACCGGGGAAAACCTGTTCTCCCACCAGGATGCCCGTAACCTTTTGCGCCACGGCGGAATGCGCCCGGATCGCGACTTCCTCCAGTTCGACTGTGCGCTGTCCTACGGGCTCGTTGAGTACATGCGCACCCTCAAAGTGATGGAGGAAATGGGTTGGTCTTCCCGTCGCGTGGTTCCTCACGGTGGTCACCAAATGTCCCTGAACATCGCTGCGGGTTTGCACCTTGGCGGTAACGAATCCTACCCGGATGTGTTCCAGCCTTTCGGCGGCTTCGCTGACGGCATTCAGGTGGAAAACGGCTACGTCGGGCTGCCGGATATTCCAGGTGTTGGCTTCGAAGCCAAGTCCGCCTTGTACGCAGTCATGCGCGAGTTGGGCGAAGGCTGATCAACCTCGATCTGCGGTCTCTGTGACAGAGGCCGCAGACTCCGGCGTCACCCACTGACGCCAAGCCACATGCCCATCACAACAATAAAATGAGGTGCTTTCGTGGAAATCTCCAGAACCCGCTGGTATAGCCAGCTGTATGTGCAAGTGCTGATCGGCATCGTCATCGGTGCAGCAATTGGCTACTTCGTTCCTGATATCGGCGCCAAGCTCCAGCCTTTCGCCGACGGCTTCATCAAGCTGATCAAAATGCTCCTGGCACCGATTATTTTCGGCACGGTCGTTGTTGGTATTGCGAAGATGGGCAGTATCAAAGAGGTCGGACGGATTGGTGTAAAAGCGCTGATCTATTTTGAGATTCTTTCAACCATCGCTCTGGTTCTCGGCCTTATCGTCGTCAACATCGTGAAGCCCGGCGTCGGTATGAATATCAACGCTAGCGCACTGGATGGAAGCGCTGTTGACAAGTACACCCAAGCCGCCACTCAACAAGGCGGCACCGTTGAATTCTTCCTCAATATCATTCCGCATACCTTCGTCGGGGCATTCTCCAACGGCGTCATGCTTCAGGTCATCCTGCTTTCGGTACTGATGGGTGTTGCACTGGTTCAACTGGGAGAGGCAAGTAAGCCACTCATCAACACCATCGATCTGTTCCTGCAAGGCCTGTTCAAGATCGTCGCAATGGTCATGCGACTGGCCCCGATTGGTGCCGGCGCCGGTATGGCTTTCACTATCGGCAAATACGGCATTGGCACCTTGCTGTCGCTCGGCCAGTTGCTGATCGCGCTCTACATCACGACCTTGGTTTTCATCGTGGTGGTGCTGGGTGCGGTTGCGAGATGGTCGGGTATGCCGCTGATGCAATTTCTGCGTTATTTCAAGGACGAGATTCTCATCACGCTGGGCACCTGTTCAACCGAAGCTGTGCTGCCGCGAATGATGGTGAAACTTGAAAAGCTTGGCTGCAAAAAGTCGGTAGTGGGCATGGTGTTGCCAACGGGGTACACCTTCAATGCGGACGGCACCTGCATCTACCTCACCATGGCCGCCATCTTCATTGCACAGGCAACCAATACACCGCTGACCTTTATGGATCAGATGATCCTGTTGGGTGTGTTCCTCCTGACCTCCAAAGGTTCGGCGGGTGTGGCGGGGGCGGGGTTCGTAACGCTTGCTGCAACCCTTACCACCATCCATTCCATCCCCTTGGTCGGTCTGGTTTTGCTGCTGGGCATCGACCGATTCCTCAACGAAGCACGGGCTGTGACCAATCTGATTGGTAACGGGATCGGCACGATCGCGATCGCTAAATGGGACAACTCCTTCGACGTGGAAGCCTGCGAGCGCGAGATCGCCGCGATGAAGCAAGAGAAGGCAGATCGAAAAGCGTTATTGGCTCACAAGTAAATACACGCTTTCGGAAAACAATCGGGAGTGGGCTGAGACTTTTTTGAAGTCAAAGCACGGTTGTCCCGACGGTCTGATCGGATAAAAGCGACCACGAACCAGCCCGACTTATTTTTCACAAATCCTTCACCGCCCAACAACTGCTCGAACCCTAGATTGGCGCCACTTGCGTGGTGCCGGTCATTCTCTCTCGATGGCGCCATACCCCTCTGCAACCGAGCGATGCCATGGCGTACATGCTGATCGAAGATTCCCCGGCCATTGGGCCCCTTGAACCTGTCCAAAAAACTACGCCGGCGCGCCACCCTGCGCGTTGGCTGATGCTGCTGGCGGCGAGCATAGCGATTGTCTGTGCCTGGCTGGCGAGTGCTTCGCGCGTGGTCGAGCTGGGTGGCGATCCGCGCCTGTTTCATGACCAGGTCGCGGCGCACTGGCAGAGTGGTGACGTGTTGCTGTTGATCCGCCATGCGGAACGCTGCGATCGCTCCGGGCACATCTGCGCCGGTGAGCCGACCGGTATCACCGTGAAGGGCAGCGATGCGGCGGCGCAGGTGGGTGAAGGCTTGCGCAAGCTCGGGCTGAGCCGAGCGCAAACGGTTTCCAGCGAGGCGGTACGAACGCGCCAGACTGCCGAGGCGATCGCCGGCCATAAGGTGCCGACCGCCGATTGGGCGAGTGAATGCGACAGAGATTTCAGTCGCGCCGCCGTGGCGCACAAACATCCCGGCGAGAATCTGGTGGTGGTTACCCATAGCGGCTGCATCGATCACTTCGAGCGCGAGGCAGGCATTGCCGGTGGCGGGCGCTCCAGTGAATTCACCGAGGCGGTGTTCGTCGCGGTGGACGGTGTGCATCCGGCACGCATCCTCGGTTCAGTGGCGTCGGCTCAGTGGCAAAGCCTGGCGCAGGAGCCACAGCGATGAGTGCTCGCGCACGTTACTACCTGCTTAATCTGGTGCTGCCATTGCTGCTGGTACTGGGCGTATTTGTGGCCTTCGACCTGACTCATCTGGACCGTATGATCAGCGACCGGCTGTACGACCCGGCCGCGGCCATGTTCCCGCTGCAGCATGATCGGCTGTTCGAGAAGATCACACACAAGTGGGCGAGAATCCTGCCCAACCTGGCCGGTACCCTGGCGATTGCCGGTGCGTTGCTGTCGTTTACTGGCCCGCTCCTGGCCGGACGGCAACAGCGGTGGCTGGCTCGGCTGGTCACGGGCCTGCAGTGGTGCGCCCGCCATCGTCGCGATTTCTTTTACATGATCGTGGCGTTCGCCATCAGTACGGCGGTGATTCACTATTTCAAAAGCCACACCAGCGTCTATTGCCCGGTGGAAACGACACTCTATGGCGGCACGCAACTGCACAGCCTGTGGTTCGAGAACTTCGAACCGTGGACGCGCCCAGGTGCAGGCCGCTGCTGGCCGGGTGGTCACGCATCGAGTGCCTTCAGCCTGTTCGTGTTTTATTTCATCGCCCGACGTTATCGCTGGCGGTGGAGCAGGGTGGTGTTTTGGGCAGTGTTCGTTCTGGGCATGGTCTATGGCACGACGCGGGTGATGCAGGGCTGGCACTTCATGTCGCACACACTGTGGGCAGGTCTTTTCGTGTGGTTCAGCACCTGGCTCACAGCCTTGCTGTTTTATGGTCGAGCAGCCCTGCAGGCACCCTTGCTGCAAACCCCGACAGTGCAGTCGTCGTTGCGGAGCGCAATGCCATGAAGATTCTGGTCATCGAGGATCATCAGGACATCCATGACAACCTGCTCGAATACCTGCAGCTCAAGGGGCACGAAGCGGTGGGCGCGCTGGATGGCCGGCGCGGCCTGAACCTGGCGGCTACGCAGCCGTTCGACGCCATCATCCTCGACATCATGCTGCCCGGCATCGACGGCAACGTGATCTGCCAGAGCCTGCGCGAACACGCCCAGTCGCAAGTGACGATCGTGATGCTCAGTGCCCGGGACGAGCTGGAAGACCGGTTGACAGGCTTCGCCATGGGCGCCGATGACTACATCACCAAGCCCTTTGCCATGGCCGAAGTCCTGGCCCGTGTGCAGGCCGTGGCGGCACGGCGCCTGCGCAAGGGTGGCCGGGTGATGAGTGTCGGTGATTTGCACTATGACCTCGACACTCTGGAAGTCACCCGCGGCGGGCGCTTTTTGAAACTCAATCCCACCCATATGAAGTTGCTCGAGTTGTTGATGCGCCGAAGTCCGCACCTGGTCAAACGCCAGGAACTTGAACAGATGCTGTGGCGGCGGGATACGCCCAGCAGTGAAAGTTTACGCAGCAATATCCATACGCTGCGCCGTTCACTGGAAAAGGACGTGGCTGAACCTTTACTGCACACGGTGCACGGGTTGGGCTACAGGTTGTGCGTCGAAGCCCATTAGAAACAGGCTTTCTCAGCCGCGTTTTATTGGGAAATTTTTCACAAAAAATTGATTGATTCCTGCCTATCGTTGCCGGCAAGAAAGCGCTGTTCCAGGCGGATGGCGCACCCCTTCCTGATCCCTTATTTCGCAGGCTGCCATGTTGCGTATCAGACCCGTTCGCCCTGAATTTGTGTCGCTGCTGGCCAGCGCTTTTCTGTTGTTGGCCTTCAACTCGGTGTTGTGGCAGCACCTGGGCTCCATGACCCAGGTGCTTCATCTGCGCGGGGCGTTCGCGGTGATCTTGTATGGCGTGTTTTTCATTACGCTGACGCTGTTGAGTTTTCCGTACATTCAGAAAGTCATGCTGGTGGCGCTTTGTCTGGTCAGCTCGCTGGTCGCTTACTTCATGAACCACTACGGCGTGATGATCGATGCCGGCATGTTTCGCAATGTCGCCGAAACCAATGTCACTGAAGTTCGCGATCTGCTCTCGCTGGGTTTGCTGTGGCATATCGTTCTGCTGGGGGTGGTGCCGTCGCTGATCCTGTTCAAGGCCCCTGTTGCTTATCGGGCCTGGCCCAGGGAACTGGCCGCCAGGCTGGCGTTAGTCTGCATCGCCGCCGTGCTGGTGGGCGCCACGGCCTGGAGCAACTACCAAGGCCTGGCTTCGCTTTTTCGTAATCACCATGAACTGCGCCTGATGGTAGTGCCCAGCAACATCATCGGCGCAACCGCCGGCTACCTGCGTGAACAGGTGGAGTCTGCCCGCGAGCCCTTCGTGAAAGTGGGTGACGACGCCCATCGCTCGCCCGCGGCGCTGGCCCATCGGCGACCGTCGCTGACGGTGCTGGTGGTAGGGGAGAGCGCGCGCGCCGACAATTTCGGCATCCTGGGTTATGGCCGCGACACCACGCCGCAACTGGCCAGGCAGGCGGGGGTCATCGCTTTCCCCAACGTGCATTCATGCGGTACCGAAACCGCGGTGTCGGTGCCCTGCATGTTCAGCAATCTGGGCCGCAAGGACTACAACGCCAGCAAGGTGCAGAACCGCGAGGGCCTGCTGGACGTGTTGGTGCGTGCCGGCGTTGACGTGCACTGGCGCGATAACCAGTCCGGCTGCAAAGGGGTGTGCGACCGGGTCGGCATCGAGGATGTGAGCAAAGCCACCGACCCGGCGTTGTGCGACCACAGCGAGTGCCGGGATGAGATCCTGCTGCTGGGGCTCGATGTGTATATCGATAACCTGCAGCGCGATACGGTGTTGGTGCTGCACCAAATGGGCAGCCACGGGCCGGAGTATTTCAAGCGTTACCCCAAGGCCTTCGAGCGGTTCACCCCGGTGTGCCAGAGCAACGCGCTCAATGACTGCAGCAAGGACAGCATCGTCAATGCCTACGACAACACGATCGTCTATACCGACCACGTGTTGTCCAGCTTGATCGATGTGTTGCGCCGCCATCAAAACAAGGTCGACACGGCGATGGTCTACCTGTCCGACCACGGTGAATCCCTCGGCGAATTCAATCTGTATCTGCACGGCACGCCTTATCTGTTCGCGCCGGAACAACAAAAACATATCGGCATGCTGGCCTGGTTTTCCGCCGGCTACGAACAGGACGTCGGCCTGAACCGCCGCTGCCTCGAACAGGCACGCACGCAACCACTGAGTCAGGACAACCTGTTCCACTCCATGCTGGGGCTGCTGGACGTACAGACCCAAGCCTATCAACCAGGCCTGGATATGTTTGCGACCTGTCGCAGCCCTCAGGTTTGAAGCAATGGGGGCGCAGCAAATTCAAGCTTCGCTGCCTGACCCCGACCCTGACAGACACAGGAGGCATATTAATTGCTTTGCTAACAATGACTATTTAGATAGCTAGCAAAGATAGGGTCTCGAAACCATGATCGCCACCTCCAATCGTGCTGTGATTTGTACGCCTCATGCCCAGGCCAGTGCCGCAGGCATGCGGATTCTCGACGCGGGCGGCACTGCCATCGATGCAATGCTGGCGGCGAGTGCCATGCTTGCAGCGGTTTTTCCTCACATGACCGGCTTGGGCGGGGACGCCCTGTGGATGATCCACGACAGCAAGGTGCGCACCATCGTGGGGATCGGGCAGGCCGGGCAACGTTTGCCTGAGGGTGGAGCCATCGGCGTGCGAGGTCCGGCATCGGTCGCCACTACGGCGGGTGCGATGGCGAGTTGGCAGACTGCGGCGAACGTCAGTCGCCATGAATGGGGCTCCAGGCTGGGCTGGGCAGACTTGTTGGAAGACGCCGCGAGCGTGGCTGATGCAGGTATCCCGATTTCGCAGTCGCACCTGTTCTGGCAGACCCTGCGCCAGCCACTCATCGAGCAATTGCCGAGCCTGCATCGTCTGTGCAATATCGATGGGCGCTGGCTACGCGAGGGCGATACGCTGCGCCAGCCGGAGCTGGCCAATACCCTCCGGCACTTGGCAAGACAAGGTGTCGAGGATTTCTACAAGGGCGAACTGGCGCAGGCGTTCGGCGCCGCATTTGAGGCGCTGGGTTGCGGCTTGACCACAGCCGATCTGGCCGCCACGCACGCAAAGGAAATGGCACCGGTTTCGGTACGTTACCGCGAAGGCCGACTCTACAATGTCGCGCCGCCGAGCCAGGGCCTTTATACGTTGCAGGCCATGGCCGTAATGCAGCACAAGCCACTGGCGCAAGTCGGCAACGGCAGCGCGCTTTACTACCACTATCTGGTTGAAGCCATCAAACAGGGCCTGCTACGCCGTAACGGGCAGTTGTGCGATCCGCTGAGCAATCCCTGGGATTTTGCAGCCAATCTCGATGACGGGCAGATCCGCCATTACGCCGATGCCATCGATGATCAGCGTGCAGCGCCGTGGAACGAACCGGGACGTCCCGCCGATACGGTATGGATGGCCGCCACCGATGCCGAGGGGCGCACGGCCTGCCTTATCCAGAGCCTGTTTCACGACTTTGGTTCGGGCTGCATTCTCGGTGACACCGGAGTGCTGTGGCAGAACCGTGCGGCGGGTTTCAATGCCAACCCTGAGCACGTCAACGGCTGTGCGCCCGGCAAGCGTCCGGCGCACACGCTTAATCCGTCCTGCTACCTGGGTGACGATGGCCGGCGCTGGTTCTTCGGCACGCAAGGGGGCGATGGTCAACCGCAGACGCAGATGGTTTTGGCGACCCAACTGATCGACTATCAGCAGCCCATCGATCAGGCGCTGCAAACCCCGCGCTTCCTGCTGGGCCGCAGCTTTTTCGACAGCACTGACAACCTCAAGCTGGAGGGCGACATGAGCGCCACGACGATCGAAGGCCTGGCGACACTGGGGCACGAGGTGGAAATCATTCCTGCTCGCAGCCCTATGACTGGCCACGCTGGGGTCATCTCCATAGATGCAGACGGTCGGCGCAGCGCCATGCATGACCCGCGAGGCGAGGGCACTGGCCTCGGTCAGGCGGGCTGATCCTCAATCGCGCATTTGCCGGGTCGGGGCCGCTGGCGGATAATGCCGCCGATTGCCCGCCATCCGCAGCCTTGTGTGTTGGCATGAGGCTTTCTGAACGATAGAGGAAAGGATGGGGTTGAGCACTGTCACCGCCAAACAGCTTGAGGTGCAACGTATTGTCGATGCGTTGTTCAGGGCGATTGCGCAGCATCGCCTGCCGCCCGGCACTCGATTGATCGAAGCCCACATAGTCGAAACCCTGCAGGCCAACCGCAACCATGTGCAAGTAGCGCTGCAGCGGCTGGCGATGCAAAAAGTGGTGACCATCGAAGCCAATCGCGGCGCCATGGTAGCTCAGCCAACCGCGAGTGAAGCGCGAGATATCTTCAGTGCTCGTCGGGCCATTGAGCGGGCGATTGTCGAGGCCATTACCCCGGCCGTCATGCGCAAACATCGCCAGCGCATTGCCAGCCATATGAACAACGAGCGCAAGGCAACCAACGATACGGATAGAAGGGCCATCGTCCGTGAGTTGAGCGAGTTTCACTTGCTGCTGGGGGAGATCAGCGGCAACGCCGTGCTTAGCGACATCCTCTCCAATCTGATGGTGCGCAGTTCATTGATCGTGGCGCTGTATCAGCGCAATGACGTGCCATCCTGCGCGTCTGATGAACACCAGGAAATCGTTGACGCGCTTGAAAAAGGCGACAACGAAAAGGCCGTGGCAGTCATGCTGGAACATCTGGACGAACTGGAAGGGCAACTGGCGCTGGAGCAAAGCGTGCCCGCCGAGTTCAACCTCAAACAGGCGTTGAGCGATTGATCAAGTCTGGAGCAAGACCTGCCCGCTCAGCATTTTCAGCCAGCAGCTTCATCCACTGACCTGATTTTTTCGAGGGCCATTCAGAACCTCGCCCGGTCCAGAAAAAACTACGGCCCCAACAACACGCCAGCGGGTCGACTGAACGTCTGCCGTCCACCTTTGAACCCCATCAACGGCGCGCTTAGTTCAGCGATGATCGCTGCTGGCGAGGGCGCATCGAACACGATGAAGTCGGCGCGGCAACCGGGCAACAGGCCGTAATCGGTCAGCCTCAGCAGACGTGCCGACTCGCTTGAAACCCAGGCCAGACACTGCAGCAGTTCCGGCACCGTACCCATCTGACTGACATTGGCAAACAGGTTGGCCTGACGGATCAACGAAGCATCGCCATAAGGCGTAAACGGGTTGCCGATGTTGTTGGTGGACACTGAACAGGTGACGCCGCAGGCGTGCAAATGCGCCAGGGGTGCAAGCCCTCGGGGTTTGTTGTGAAACGCCTCGCGCCCCATCAGAAACAGATCGGTACTGGGCAGGCATGTCACCTGTACGCCCGTTTTGGCCAAATGCAGAGCCAGTACCGTCAACGGCTCTTTGGGCAGAGTCGACAGCTTGGTCACATGGCCGATGGTCACGCGTCCGCCCCAGCCGTGCAGTTGCGTGCAGCGGGCAACTTCCATGACTGTCATGCCCTCTGGGTTCAAATCGAAATCCAGATGCAGGTCCAGGTCGCAGTCGTAGCGGGTCGCCAGTTCGAACAGGCGCTGGATCTGCCCGAGCGGGTCGCTGTCCATATACGGGCAACCGCCGAGAACCGTTGCGCCGCTGTCCAGCGCCTGACACAGCAGCGCCTCGGTACCTGGATTGTTTAGCAGGCCCTCTTGGGGGAACACACATATCTCCAGGCTGATCGCCCACGCATAGTCAGCCTGCAAGCGGCGAATGGCGTTGAAACCGGTCAAGCCGATCTGCGGGTCCAGCTCGACGTGGGTGCGCATGTGCGTCGTGCCTTGCACTATCGCCTTGTCCAGCACCTGAGCGCCGCGCCGATAGACATCGTCTTCAGTGAATTCGGCTTTCGCCGCACGGGTCTGGCTGACCGCTTCGGCGAGCGTACCTTCATGCAGCTGGCAGCGCTGCATGATGCAGGCCTTGTCCAGATGGATGTGGGTTTCGATCAGCCCCGGCATCAAGAGCTGGCCGTGCAGATCAAGGTGTTCCCATTGACGGGTGGCCGGGCTCAAGGCGCTGACGAAACAGCCATTCTCAACGTACAACTCGGTGAGGCGATTGCCGTCGCCGAGCCTTGCATTAACGATCTTCAAAGCGTTCAAGCGCTGGCTCCCTCACCGAGGTAAGCAACGGCCAGTTGCTTGTCGTTGCGCAATTCGGCAGCGCCGGCGGCTTTGACGATGATGCCGGTTTCCAGCACATAGGCGCGATCCGCCACTTGCAGAGCCAGGTTGGCCATTTGATCCACCAGCAGGATGGTCACGCCCTCGTCGCGCAGCGCGGCCAGTGCATCGTAAAGCTCGCCGATCATGGCAGGCGACAAGCCCAGAGACGGCTCATCGAGCAGGAGGATCTTTGGTTTGGCCATCAGGCCGCGCCCCACCGCGACCATCTGTTGCTCGCCACCGGAAAGCAGCCCGGCGGGGTTGTCGATGCGGTCGCGCAGGCGCGGGAAGCGTTTGAGGATGGCGTCGATTTCGGCGTCGGCATCAAACGGTTCGCGACGTGAATAACCACCGAGTAACAAATTGTCGCGCACGCTCAGGTAGGGGAAAACCTGACGGCCTTCCGGGACTAGCGCCAGGCCCATTGCCGCAACCGTGCTGGCATTGGCCTGTTCGATGTTTTCGTTGTCGAGCAGGATGCTGCCGCCGCTGGCGCGATGCAGGCCGGCCAGGCACTGCAGCAGGCTCGACTTGCCCGCACCGTTTGCGCCAAGAATGGCCACCAGCTCGCCGGGGTTGACCAGCAGACTGACCTTGTCGACCACCGCCGATGCGCCGTAGTCGATTATCAGATCCTTGACGTACAGACGCGCATCGCGGCTGCCATCCCAGCTCTGTGCGCGTGGCGTGGCCTGATAATCGGTACCCCCCAGATACGCGGCGATCACCTGCGGGTTCTGCCGTATTTCAGCCGGCGGACCCGACGCAATCGGCTTGCCGGCGTCAAGCACCAACAAGTGCTCGGACACCGACATCACCAGCGACATGTCGTGCTCGACCAGAATCACCGTCAGGCCAAAGTCCGCCAGTTTGCGCAACAGTACGGCCAGATTGTCGGTGTCGCGACGACTGAGGCCCGCTGCCGGTTCATCCAGCAACAACACCGCAGGCGCAGTCGCCAGTGCCCGAGCGATTTCCACCAGGCGGCGATCCACGTGCGGTAAATCCTCGGCAGCAATATTAACTTCGCCGCGATAGCCCACCAGTGCCAGCAAGTCCAGCGCCAGGCTGCGCTGCGCCTTCGTCGCAAGGCTGAATGGCAATCCAAGGCGACCCTTTTGCATCGCTACCAGCAGGTTGTCGAGTACGGACATTTCGCCGAACAGCAGGGTGGTTTGATAGGTGCGGGCGATGCCGGCGCGGGCGCTTTTCCAGGCTGGCAGGCCGGCCAGCGGCTGTTGCAGTTCGATCTGGCCGCTGTCCGGCGCGTAAAAACCGCTGATCATGTTCAGCACAGTGGTTTTCCCCGCACCGTTGGGGCCGATGATGCTGGTGATGCTGCCAGCGGGCGCATACAGGCTGACGTTTTGCGCTGCCTGGACGCCGCCGAAGCGAATGCCGATATCAGTCACCCGCAACCCTTGGGACGGGCCACGGCTGCGTAAATGAGCGGCGATGCATTCCTGATTGATTTGCACTGGCGCCAGCAAGCGGGCCGGTTTGATCCAGCGGCGGGCGAGGGCGCCCAGCAGACCGTTGGGCGCGATCCACAGCACAATCAGCAGCAGTACGGAAAAGATCAGCAAGCGATATTCGGCAAAATCCGACAGCAGTTCCGGCACCAGCACGATCAACAGTGCGCCTATCAGTGGTCCGAACAGCATGCCGCTACCGCCGACGATGACGGCCAGCACAAACAAAATGGACTGGGAGAACGGGAAGGATTCCGGGTTGATGAACATCAGCAGCGGCGCGAGCAAACCGCCCGCCAGGCCGGTGATGGCAGCAGACAATGCGAACGCCAGGGTTTTGCTGATAACCGGGTTAAAGCCCAGCGAGCGCGCAGCAATTTCCGAGGCTTTCACTGCGCGCATGGCCTTGCCCCAACTGCTGTGGCTCAGGCGCTGATAGAACAACAGCGCGCCGATCATCAGCGCTGCGGCCAACAGGGCGAGCAAGATCGCCGGATCAAGGCCAGCGAATGCCGGCAGCGGGATACCCATCAAGCCATTGGAACCGCCCGTTACGTCCCGCCATTCGATCAGACTGTGATGCACCACAAAAGCGAAGGCGATGGTGATCATCGCCAGATACGGACCGCTGACCCGAAGTGCGGGGATCGCCAACAGCGCGCCAATCAGGCCGGTAAGAACGCCGGCCATTGGCAGGGCCAGCCACAAAGGCCAGCCCGCCAGGGTCAACAGCGCCGATACGTAGGCGCCGAGCGCGTAGAAGGCGATGTGCCCAAAGGAAATCTGCCCACTCAGGCCAATCAGGATATTGAGGCCTATACCGACCACCGCCGCGAGAGCGCAGAGGGTGAAAACCAGTAACGAGTAGCTGTCGAGCGTGAACGCCATGACGCCGCAGGCCAAAGCGAGCACAGCAATGAACGCCGGAGCGGCAAAGGTTTGGATGTTTTTCATACTTTCACCAGTGCCTGGCTGCCGAACAGACCGTTGGAACGAATCGCCAGCGCCAGGATGACCAGCGCAAACGTAAATATCTGAGTGAATGCAGAGCCGAAGTACAACGTGATCAACGCTTCCGCCACGCCGAACAGCAGCCCGGCGGCGAATACGCCGCCTGCGCTGCCGATGCCGCCCAGAATGGCCACCGCAAACGCTTTCAGGCCGAACAACATGCCCATCTCCGCGTTGACGCTGAACAGCGGCGCAATAAGCAAACCCGCCACCGCAGCGAATACCGTGGAAACTGCAAAGGCGATGGCAACCACACGATTGACGTTGATGCCCATCAGCATCGCTGCGCGGGGGTTCTGCACGCAGGCTTCGAGTACCTTGCCCAGCCGGGTGTAACGCCGCACCAGATACAACGCCAACGCAATGGCCGCGCCTGCCAGCGGAATCAGTAATTGCAGAGCACCGACATTGCTGCCGAACAGCTCGACATTCATGTTCACCAGGCTGCTCTCGAAATGCCGAGGCTCCTTGCCGAAGGTATACAGCGTCAGGTTGTCCACCAGAATGCCGCCCGCGACTGTTGCCATCAGCCAGGCCTGTGAGCCTCGGCTGTGGAAAGGTCGCACCAGCCAGCGCTCGATGGCCAGGCCATACAGCGCGCAGAGGATCAACGTCAGGGGCAGGGCCAGCCACAACGACCAGCCCCAGGTAATGGCAAAGGTGTAACCCAGCACCGCACCGACCATCATGGCGCTGCCCTGGGCAAAGTTGACGGTGCGCGAAACGACGTAGGTCAGGTGAAAACCCAACGCCAGCAACGCGTACATGCTGCCCAGGCCGAGCCCGGTAATGATGGCGGCGGTGAACATCGCTTACTCCTGCGGCTTGAGCGGTACGATCTGGTCTTTGACGAAGTGCGTGAAGATGTAGTCGTCAGGCCCCAGGGCATCATGCTTCGTTGCGCTGAACGGCTGCTTGTAGTGCTTGATCAAGCCGTCGTAGTCGCTGATTGCGTAGAAACCGTTGCGAACCGCCGGGCCGTCGGTGCTGCCGGCCTTTTCGATGGCTTTAACCGCAAGGTGCAACGCGTCGTAGGCGTTGGCGATGCCCACCGCCGGGGTGACGTCAGCCAGGGTCTTGATCTGCGGGTAAGCAGTTTTCAATGCGGCGAGCAGTGCATCGCCCTTGGCACTGTT
The DNA here is from genome assembly GCF_054898145.1 of Pseudomonas sp. TMB3-21. Lineage (NCBI taxonomy): Bacteria > Pseudomonadati > Pseudomonadota > Gammaproteobacteria > Pseudomonadales > Pseudomonadaceae > Pseudomonas > Pseudomonas sp. TMB3-21. Next base: position 3,696,307 of record NZ_CM142718.1, read on the forward strand.
GTGCTCGGTGAACACGTAGGTCTGGATAAAATGCACCCGCGAAGCGTTCCGCCCCGCCAGCTCGCCGAAGCGACCACCTGCCGGGCCCCAGTGAGAAACCACCGGCACGTCCCAACCCATGCGATCGAGGGATTTGACCACCTGCGCCGAAGGACCCACGTTGCCGACCATCAGCAAGGTGTCCGCACCGCTGTTTTTCAAGCGGGTCAGTTGTGGCACTACATCCAGATCGCTGTCCTGAATCCGTTCTACGCCGGCATTGGCCAGGCCACGTTTTTCCAGGGCGCGCTTGAAGCCCGCCTCGTTGGACTCGCCCCATGGGTTATTGATGAGGATCATTCCCGGTTTTTTCATGCCGTTATCGACGCCGTATTTCACCAGCGCCTCGTCCACCAGTTCATCAACCGCGGAGACCCGGAACACATAGTTATCGGCTGCACCGTTCTCGGTGATTTTCGTACCCGCAGCCCAAATGCCCATGAACGGTACTTTCAACTGATTGGCCAGCGGCACAATGGCCAGAGAAACTGGCGTATCCAGGCCACCAAACAGCACGGTGACCTTTTCTCGCTGAACCAGTTCGCGCGCGGCGAGCATGCCCTTGGATGGATTACTTTCGTCATCGCGACGCACCAACTCCAGCTGACGCCCCAGCACGCCGCCGCTGGCGTTGACCTCATTGATCGCCATGGTCAGGCCGCGCGTCAGGGCTTCGCCGGACTTGGCCGACTGGCCCGAAAGGGCGGCGACCAGACCGACCTTGATGGGCGGTTCGGCCGCTTGCGCGCCACCGGACATTGCCACAGTGAGCGTGACTGCCGCAGCCACGGGAAATAGCAGGCGTTGCAAGTTTGGAAGCCGGGTGGCCATAGTGGATTCTCCTGATTGCTAGCATTTGCACAATTATTGCTAGCAAGTAAGATGCCACTCGCAGTCACCTTTAAAACCGCTGGTTTTGCGCAGGTTTGAACGCTGATGACGCGCCAGATTAAAGCGGCTCGCACCATGTAGAGGCATTTTTTGCTTAAGCGGATTTCCCTTCTCAAAGGAGTTCTATCCATGTTTGAAACGAATGAAGATGTGCAAATTGTTAGCAATTTTCTTGAGGCTTCCATGGCTCCGGATCCGGTCCGGGCGGCCTCGTTCATGAGTGACGATGTGAAGATCACGTTCACCGGGGGGCGAGCAATGCCTGATCCCAAGGCGATCACCGCGTTCAACGGTTCGCGCTATGCGTGGGTTAAAAAGCAGTTGGGGAATTTCGACTGGATGGATCGGGGCGACCACACGGTGGTGTATTCCAACGGCACGCTGTACGGCGAATGGCCCGATGGCCGCAGTTTCTCGGGTAACCGTTATATGGATCGCTTCGAAGTGCGTAACGGCAAGATAACCCGCATGGACGTCTGGAATGACAGTGCCGAATGGCTACTGACGCCGGACATTGCCAAGGGCTGAAGAAGAGTGGATGGAGTATCTTGTCGACCTGTCTATTCGCTGGATTCTTCAAGGAAACCCATGCTCAGTTCACTCCTGTCAAATGGTCGGCCACGCACGTCGGACCGATCAGAACTGATGGTCCCCTGGTGGAGTTTTACGAAAACAGTGTTGGCTGCGACAGCCCTGTCGTTGGTGCGTGATGGGCGGGTCGGCTTGGACGACCCCATTCTTGATCAGCCTTTCACGTTGCGTCAGCTGTTACGGCATGAGGCAGGTCTCGCCGATTATGGTGAACTGGCGGAGTATCACGCAGCCGTCGTTAGTAACGAGTCCGCTTGGTCGGCAGATGAAATGATGCAACGCCTCGACGGTGCTCGACTTCGATATAGCCCGGGAACTGATTGGCGCTACTCGAATGTTGGCTACCTGCTCATCGGCAGGCTTATCGAACAGCTGACTGATCTGATGCTTGATGAGGCTGTAAGTCAACGAGCGTTAACTCCGCTGGGGCTGTCGAACGTTTACTTCGCTAGAACGCGAGCAGACTTACAAAACACCCATCTCGCAAGTACCTCGAATTACGACCCCGCGTGGGTCTATCATGGCTTGCTGATCGGCCCCGTTTCGCAAGCGGCGCTCTTCCTGGATCGGCTCCTCGGCGCAGACCTTCTTCCCACGGACCTGCTTCAGCAGATGCAGGCTGTACGGACATTGGGCGGGCCGATTCCCGGACGCCCATGGATCGCCCCGGGCTATGGCCTTGGTGTGATGCAGAGCTCGATCGAGGGCGGACATTCGCTGTGCGGACACACAGGCAGCGGGCCTGGCAGTGTCATTGCCGTTTACCGTATCTGTGACGGCGACGCATCAGCTTGTTGCGCAGCTTTCCAGGCGGGCGCCAGTGAAGGTGCTGTCGAAGCATTCGTGGCTGGACAGCTGATACGAGAACTTGGGCACGCCGCTAAAGGCGTCTGAATGCTTTTGCGGGCGGCCTCATGATTGTTCCTTCAAGCTCACCTGTGCACTCGTTTGAGGCTTCCAATCGCGGAATCCGCCCAGACCTTTTGCGGAATGTTTCCGAAATCTTGTTACGATAGGTATGTACTACCCCAGCTTATGCCATGTAACAGCGTGGAAAAAGACCATCACACGCGTCTGCGTGCTTTAGCAAGGAGCCCCTCATGGGTAACAAACCTGTGAATGATCCGACCGTTACTGGTCAATCTGCCAGCGACGACGGCATCCCAGCCCCTAGTGGAGCTGCCAATCTGATTGATACCGATTACGTCATCGGGCAAGACAATATCAAGGGAGAGTTTTCGTTCTCACTCGATATTCACGGAAAAGTTTTCATCATATCCGCCGCTACCATTTTGCTGTTCGTCGTCATGACGCTCGCACTTCAGAATGAAGTGGAACCGCTCTTCAGTGCGATTCGCAACTGGTTGACGGGGCATCTGGCGTGGCTCTTTATGAGCATCGCCAATATATTTGTAGTGTTGTGTCTGGCGTTGATCGTGTCCCCATTGGGCAAGGTCAGATTGGGCGGCCGGGATGCAACTCCGGACCACAGTTATGTCGGCTGGTTCTCGATGCTCTTTGCCGCGGGAATGGGCATTGGCCTGATGTTTTACGGCGTTGCCGAGCCTATGTCGCACTTTGCGGCATCAATGGGCGGTGTCACGCTTGATGCCAGTGGAGCCCGCACGGACTGGGCGCCACTGGGCGGGGCGGCAGGCGATGCAAAGGCATCGGCCGATCTGGCGATGGCGGCGACGATTTTCCACTGGGGCCTGCACCCTTGGGCGATCTACGCCATCGTCGCGTTGTCTCTGGCGTTGTTTTCCTACAACAAAGGTTTGCCGCTCTCCATCCGGTCGATTTTTTACCCGTTGCTTGGCGAGCGCGTCTGGGGCTGGCCGGGGCATATCATTGATATCCTCGCGGTATTTGCCACCTTGTTCGGCCTGGCGACCTCCCTTGGCATCGGCGCAGAGCAGGCAGCTGCCGGTATGGAATACCTGTTCGGTATAAAATCCACCAATCTCAGCAAGGTGGTGTTGATCGTCGGGATCACGCTGATCGCCCTTTGGTCGGTGCTGTCCGGGCTGGACAAGGGCGTCAAGATGCTGTCCCAGATCAACATGGGGTTGGCCCTGCTGTTGCTAGTGTTCATCATCATCGTTGGCCCGACGTTGGCCATCTTTACCGGGTTTTTCAAGAATCTGGTGACCTATGTGGAATACCTGCCCGCCCTGTCTAATCCGTTCGGACGCACTGATACGGAGTTCACCCAAGGCTGGACGGCGTTCTACTGGGCCTGGTGGATCAGTTGGTCTCCGTTTGTAGGCATGTTCATTGCCCGTGTCAGTCGTGGCCGCACCGTCAGGGAATTCCTGATTTCGGTTCTGCTCGTGCCTTCAGTCGTTTCAGTGCTGTGGATGACCACGTTTGGCGGCACTGCAATTGATCAGGCAACCGTGCAAGGCCTGATGGGGGTCAAGGACGCCGTCCTGGAGTTGAAGCTGTTTGCGATGTTCGAAGGCCTCCCGCTCAAGGAGATCACCTCACTGCTGGGCATTGTTCTGGTTATCGTCTTCTTCATTACCTCTTCGGATTCCGGCTCACTGGTCATCGATACCATTACCGCTGGTGGCAAGGTCGATGCGCCTGTGCCGCAACGAGTATTCTGGGCGGTGATCGAGGGCGTAATTGCTATTGCGCTGCTGTTGGGCGGGGGGCTTGTCGCGCTCCAGGCGATGGCCGTGTCCACTGGCTTGCCATTCGCCATCGTGCTGATGATCGGCTGTATCTCATTGGTAAAAGGGCTGATGTCCGAGCCCCGATAGCGAGCGGTAGTGATCGCGCTCCGCGCTCACGTTCGGCAGAGGCGTTGTCCATTCGGGGCACGCCTCTGTCCCAGAACGGGCAGCGCATGTTTCAAGAAATTCTTCCTTCGCTTACACATTTCAGTTCCACAGCGTTCCGACCGGCGCAGACGGGCCGTGATGCGTGGCAATCTGTGCCTGTAACAACTCTGCGGTGGCCAGGGCATCGGTCAGCGCATGGTGGGCGTGATAGATCGGCAGGTTGTACCGGGCGCGGCTGTCGGCCAGTCGTATGGACTGTTGCGGGCGGCGCAAGAGCCGCGTCCACCATCCTTGTTTCTGCCTGTGGATCCGTGCTTCCAGTTGCATGGTGTCGATGACCGGAAATTGCAGCCCTTCACCCAGGTGTTTCAGAAAAGCCTGATTGAGGAATCCGCGTTCGATGTTCCGGTAATGAACGACCATGACCTTCCCGGCCATGGCGTCCAGAAGCGTCTCGACTATCTCCCCGAACGCCGGCGCTCCTGAAATCTCTGCGTGGGTGATGTGGTGGAATGTGACGGATTTTCCGCTCAGTTCCGAACTGGGCTTTACCAGCCAATACTGCGCATCCCGGCATCGAATCCGCTGCAGGGTGCACGGTAGCAAGCCGATACTGACGATGCTGTGTGTTTGAGCGTCAAGGCCGGTGGTCTCCACATCCATTGCGAGCAACTGCACACTATCGATGGCTGTTTGTGCGCAGACGACCCCGGCTTGATAGAACTTCTGCAAGGCCGGATGCCTGGCTTCCAGCGCCAGTTGTCCGAACCGGGCAGACCAGTCCTGCATTCGATTATCAGGATCAGTCTTGACGTCTTTCATTGCGAAAGTCGTCCCTTTACCGGATAGCGGAAGCGCAGAAAGTTCTGCCCATTGCTCAAGACCTGGAACGCCTCCTTGAGGTTGTGCCGCTCACTGTGGGAAAAGCGCTCGGGTTCGATGTAATTATCGGGGTTGGTGCCGTGCTCAAGCGCGTCTGCCTGATGCCGGATGCGTACCATGGAGAGAAACTCCAGGGCATACCTGAGGTGTTTCACCGCCTCAGGCGGCATGACGTTGGCCGCAGCAATAGCGTCCAGGCGATCAAACGAATTCTGCGCTTTGCTGCCGCAGGCAAGGGCATGAATACGGATCAGGTCGGTCAATGGCGCGGTGCCACGCCCCTTGAGGTTGATGATCCGTTTTTGCTGACCGTCGGTCTCGACGACGAAGGTGCGGAAAAACCCCAGCGGTGGCGTCCTGTTGAGCGCAATTCTGGCCATTGAATTCAAGAAGCCAGGGCTGGACGCGGATTTGCTGGCACACAGTTCCTTGAGTTCCTGAACAAACTCGAGCTGACCATAAACCCCGTCCAGATCAAAAAAGATGCAGCTGTTGAGCAGCGTTGCCGGGTTCGGCTTTTCGATCCACTGTTTGAAGTAATTGCGCCACACGCTCAGGGGTTGGCGCCACTGATCATTGCTCGCCATTATTCCGCCTTTGCAATAGGTATAGCCGCATGCGGCCAGACCATCGCTGACAAACGTGGCCAGGCTGCGAAAGTACCCATCATGCAGCGCCGCATCAAAACGGTCGTCGAGCACCAGCGCGTTATCCTGGTCCGTGACCAGCAATTGCTCGTCCCGTGCCATCGAGCCCAGCACCATGAAGCAGTAGGGCACCGGCGGCGGGCCGAGTTTCTTTTCCGCCAGCTCGAGCAGGCGCTGTGTAAAGGCTCTGCCTATCCCGGAAATGGCACTGCCAATCATGTGCGCCGTTGCGCCATCGCGCACCATACGGATGTAAGTGCCTTTGAGGTCCCTCAGCAGCGATCGCAGACCTTCAACCGATGTCTGGTTGGAGATCCTGCCCACCAGGTACAGGCTGCTGTGGGACTCGTAGCGAATGATGTCCGACAGGTTGATCAACCCCGCCGGGCGACCATTCCTGAGCACGGGAAGGTGATGAATATTGCGCCGCAGCATCATCAGCATGGCTTCGAACACTGAATCGTCTGCGTCGATCGATACCGGGTCTGCGGTCATGATCCGGCTGACCTGCGTTGCTTCACCGTCAAGCCCGGCTGCGACTACGCGGGTGCGCAAGTCCCGGTCGGTGACGATGCCCTGGATTTCTCCCGCCTCAAGCCCGGCGGGCGACATCACTACCACGCACGCCACACTTTGTTCGGCCATGATCCTGGCCGCATCGCCCACCGTGGCGTCAGAGGCTACCCACACCAGTGAGCGCGAGAGCAAGGCACGGCATCTGAGCTGGATCAGTTCGCTGGCACGGCCTTGTGCCTCGACTGCAGTCTTGAGCCTGGAATGGCCCTCGGCTTCGACAAAGTCAGCGAAGGCATCATGTTGCGCGCAGAGGTCGGCGAACAGGTCGGCGGGAATGAAATAGACAAGGCTGTCCTCCAGCGCCCGCGCCGGAAAGCGCACCTTGTTACTGCGCAACAGCCCGGCCTGACCAAAGATATCGCCTTCCACAAGGCGGTTATAAAGTTCGCCGTTGCGTCGATAAATCTCGACTGCGCCACTGCGCACGTAGTGCAAGTCCTGAATGACCGCACCCGCTTCCAGAATCTCACTGCCGGCCTTGAAGTAACTGACTTCGATACGCCGCGCGATAGTCTCGATCACTTCCCTTGGAAGCGAGTCAAACGGAGCGAAGCGACAGAGATGGTCGCTGATCTCCTGTAATTCGATTTGCATGAAACCTCATGATGGAGGGCTTGGACGGCAAAAACTGACTGTGGCAACGGCTGCGACTGCCTGATGCTGTCGCCACCAGACCACATCCTGATATGACCAGCAAGTCCGGAGCCTGCAAAAGCACACAATCGCTCATTGGGTCGAGGCGGCGATGCAGGCTCTCAGGCGCGCCTTGTCAGCCTTGAGGGTGAGAGCCGCTTCAGCCCGCTCTTGAACGACACGGATGTGGCTGGCGCACAAATCGCCGTATAAACCGCGGTTCGATTGCGCCAGGCTGGCAAGCGCTTTGATCAGGCGAATGTTCACCTCGATCAAAGCTGCGCCGTCACGTGCGATAGGCGAGAAAAAATCGTCGAACATGTCTTCCATGGACAGCCCGCGAAGATGAACGCAGCTGCACAGCGTTTGAGGCTTGCCCGGATCCATCGGTCTGGCCTGTGTATTGAATGCGCGAATTCCCCTGCCGATAACATCAATGGCCGTGCCCGGATCATTCACCGCGGGCGAGAGCGCTCTTGATGCGATTTCGGAAAGTACGGACAGACCGAAGCGCGGATCATGCTCAAAGGTCCTGCAGGTGCCGATGGTGATGGCAGACAGGATTCGCTTTACACGAGCGTCATCGATCACTACTGCCTGCCCGCTCACCACCTGGGCCAATAAATCGCCCTCATTGACGAAACTGCCCGGAAGGATCTCGAGGTATATGAGCAGGGCATGTTTTTGCGCGAAGGCTTCCAGTGCGTGCACGTCGATATGCTGAACGTAACCCACCTCGCGACTGAGAATCCTGCTGCCCTGCAGGTCCGGCTTCAGCCGCTCAGCGTAGGCGGTGCCTCCGAGGTAGGGCAGCTTGCGCCTGCTGACCAGAGCGCTGATCGTGGCGGCTTCAACCCGATCGATCGTTTCGCCGACCCGGCCGAGTTTGGACAGATGATCGATCCACCTGAGCAGGGTGTAGACGATCAGGATGACGACCGCGATGGTCACGGCAAACAGAATCACCCGGCCCTGGGCGCCATAGGCGCCGGTGCTGAGGGTAATGATGCCGACCAGGCTGAACAGGAATGAGCCAATGAACGTTGCCAGCGCGTTCTGGGTGGTGGTGTCCTGCATGACCAGCGTTGTTGCGCGGGGCGTGGTCCCGGTACTCGCGGCGCCGTAGGCTGTCACCATGGTGCTCAGTGAAAATGTAGTGACGGCCAGCATGCTGGAAGCAATGATGCTCAGAATCTTGTCGACCGCGTCAGCGCCTATCTGGCCAGGCAGCGCGATCGGAATATAGTCTCTGAACACGATTGCGATCAGCGCCGTCAATACTCCCAGCAGTGAGAACAGGCCCGCCCTGAACCAGAGACGCTTGGTTGTTTGAATCCATAGCCACTGCCATCGTGCAAGCATTCCGATACTCCGTTTGTGACGCAGCGACCGATCTAAAGGGTTCCCTGATGCGCCAAACGCTCGCGCACCTGAGCCAGCGCTACGGCCTGCCTGGGCTCGTAGCTGAGCGCTGGCCCGAGTTGCCGATCATCGTGACTTCGCGTTACCGCTTGTCTGGCGGCGTGGTCGAGCTCGCCAAGTCAACCCTTGCTGTGCTTGACCTCCAGCTTGTTGAACGTCACCTGCGAGCCTTCGGACTTGTAGCCAGTGTTGTCCAGGGTGTAGGCCCCGGCCTTGAAATACAGAAATTTGTTCTGCCAGCTTTTGCTGAGCTGCTTGCCCCACCGGTTACCTTGCGAAATCACATGCAGGTAGCCCGCCGAGCTCAAGCGAACCTCGTAGGTGAACCGCTTGTTCAAATCGACATCCTCGGCAATCACCACCTTGGTGTCCGCGCTGCCCGGCTTGAGTCGATAGTTGGCAATCACGCTGCCGGTCTGCCTGGCCTTGTCATAGACATACTCGACCTTCAGCAGCGGGCCCTTGCCCTGGTAGATATGAATCTGCCCGATGACCACCCGACCTTCGGACGGCACCTTGTTGACTGACAGGCTGGCCGTCATCCGGTGATCGGCCTTGGGGTACTTCCAGTTGCGCAGTTCACCATCCTTGTAAGTCTCGCGAAGTTCGCTGCGTGCAAACTCGGATTTGGACGTAGTGCCGCCGGTCACCGGCGCCCAGAAAAACAGCGTATTGCCGGAGCGGAAGTACGAATCCGAATAACCGTCCACCAGGCGCGGCGTTTCGATGACTCTGGCTGGCGCGCCAACCGGGATGGTGAGGTTCCAGGTGCTTAGATCGATCATGCAGGGTTCCCTGATAGGCCGTGGATTATTTCGCAGGCAAAGCAAAAGCCCTGATTAACAGGGCTTTTGGGGGCAGCAACAGCGCTGGCGTGCTTTCCTGAAAGGGTGATGAATTCCTGAATGCTAACATCACCCCTCGGAGGGATCAGCCAGAGCGCTGCTAAATCAGCCGAGCGGTGTACGGGAAGGCGTGAGAAAGGGAGTAGAGCTTCCGTGGGTTCTGGCTCAATTGCGGTCGTGGCCGTCCGGATGACGGCCACTGCCACTTTAGTAGCGACGGGCTCAGCAACCTTGAGGCGTTTCCCCGCGCGCCAGGCGGGCATTGATGTCTTCGATGACGGCCGGCAGCTCGACGATGGTATCGATCAGGTAGTGCGGGCGAGAGCCTTCGAACATCTTGCAGATGCGTTCGCGCTCTTCGGCCAGTTTCTCGACGGACAGCGCCTTGTACTGATCGTAAGTCAGGCCCAGTGCGTTGCCGGAGCAGGTCAGGGCGACCGTCCACATGCCAGCGCTGCGACCTTCGAGAATGCCGGGCCAGGTGTCGTCGACCTTGACGCAAGCGGCGACGTCGCTGATGCCCAGGGCGATCACGTTAGCCAGCGCCTGCGCCGGGTGCGGGCGACCGTTGGGCACTTCGTCGGTCGCGACCACATGGTCGGCGACATAACCATTCTGGCGAGCCAGCTCCACCACCTTTTCCATGACGACAGCTGGATAGCCCGAACAGGAACCGATTTTCAAACCCTGCTCACGCAGCGCATTAATGGCGTCCAGGGCGCCGGGAATCAGCGCCGAGTGCAGCGCAATTTTCTCGATTTGCAGCGGCATGAAACGCTCGTACAGCGCTGTGACGTCTTCATCGGCCGGCAAGCGATCAAACACTGCACGGTAACGCTCAGCGATCTGCGGCTGGTTGCATAACGTGCGGATGTGGTCCCATTTGCCCATGCCCATCGGGCCGCGTGCTTCTTCCAGAGAAACCGCCACGCCGAACTCGGCGAAGGCCTCGACGAAAATTTGCGTGGGGGCGAACGAGCCGAAATCAAAGACGGTGCCTGCCCAGTCGAGGACCACGGCTTGTACATTGGAAGGTTGTTGGTAATGCATGGAAAATCTCCAGATGGGTGGTTTGGCTTGGCAGGTTCTAGGCAGCTTTTGCGCCGATGAAGTTCTTGCCGCGCGCGCCCTGCAGGGCGCAATGGATCATTTCTTCGGCCTGCGAGGCCGTGACGCCGTAGTCGGAAAATTCCGTTTTAACGCCCAGGCTGTGCAGGAAATCACGCAGCTGACCCTGGGCTTTTTTCAGGTCGTTACCGAATATTCGCTGAAGGGTGCAGTCCCGCGCGGCGTCGTGGCCCCAGGCAAGGCCGAGCACCAGCGGCAGCGTGAAAGAGCAGGCGATGCCATGTGGCAGGCCATAACGCAGGGTCATTTCATAGGAGATGGAATGGGCGAGGGCGGTCTTGGTGTTGGAGAATGCCAGCCCGGCCTTGAGCGCGGCCATGGCCATGCGCGAACGCAGTTCTCGGTTGGTCAGATCGTGGCGCAGCAAGGGCAGGCATTCGAGGATGTCGGCAATCGCGGAGATCGCGAAGGTGTCGGAGACCGGATTGGCATTGACGTTCCACACCGATTCCAACGCGTGTGACAAGGCATCCAGACCCGTTGAAACGGTCACGCCACCCGGCACGGTCAGCATCAATTGCGGGTCGACGATGGCGACCTTGGGCCAGGTGCATTCCAGGTGTAGCGAGTATTTTTTATGGCTGGCCGAATCCCAGATCGTCGCCCAAGGCGTGACCTCGCTGCCGGTGCCGGCGGTGGTTGGCGCCGCAATCAGTAGCTTGCTGCGCGCCGGGACAAACGGTTTGCCGGTTGCCAACAACGCGAGCAATTCATCGAAGCGCCCCGATTCAGTTCCCACGACCAATGCTTTGGCGGTATCGATGGCGCTGCCGCCGCCGACTGCAATGACCGCGTGGCATTCACCGGCCTGTTGCCAGAATCGTTCATAGGTATCACGCAATTGAGCCACGTCCGGATTGGGCTGGACATTCTCGATCACATACACGAGCCGCTCGTCCAGCAGGTCTTGGATGCGATCGATCAGTCCCAGCCCACGCGCTTCCGGAAAGGTCACCAGGGCGACTGACTGGTTTTCAGTGATGTCGGCAAGCTCGTGAAGGCTGCCCCAGCCGAAACGTGTATCAACTGGATTGTGAAATCGGGCAATCATGACGGGTCCTTGGTTTTTGTTGTTGGAGGTGGCCCCATACTCGGGGGGCTTCAACAACAGCTCAAATCGATAATTCGCAGGCTTCAATCGGCTGAGCCGATACCTGATTCAATCTAAGGAATTCTTAGTGGTGAGCGCCGCTCTGGATCGCGTTACGCAGTCTGCCGGACACCGCATCGGCCGCGATCACCATGAGGGTGATGACGAGGATGCAGGTGGCTGTCTCCTGATACTTGAAGAGTTTGAGACTGCTCACCAGCTCGAATCCAAGCCCGCCGGCACCAACCATGCCGAGTACCGTGGCCGAACGCAGGTTGACTTCGAAGCGATAAAGCACCACGGCGATCCAGGCGGTGATCACTTGGGGCAACACGCCAAAGACGATGACCTGCACCGGCCGCGCACCGGTGGCCTGCAGCGCCTCGATCGGGCCTTGGTCGATTTCCTCAATGCTCTCGGCGAAGAACTTCCCCAGCATGCCCATGCCGTGCAGCGCCAGAGCCAGCACGCCGGGGAAGGGGCCCAGGCCTACGGCCGAAACGAATATCAGCGCCAGGATCAGTTCGTTGATGCTGCGGGTAACATTGAGAAATTGCCGGGTCGTGTGGAAGATCAGGCGGTTTTTGCTCAGGTTGCGCGCCGCCAGAAACGACAGTGGAATGGCCAGTAACACGCCGAGCAATGTCCCCCAGATAGCGATTTGAATGGTCTCGATCGCAGGCGCGAGCAATCGCGGGAGAATGCTTAAATCGGGTGGAACAGTGCGGGCGAGGAAATCACCGATTTGTGGCAACCCGGCCGCCAGCTCACCGACGCTCAACTGTGCGCCCGTGGCACTCCAGTGAAGTGTCAGAACGACTGCGAGCACCATCGCGCTGGTGGTCAGCCAGCCTCGCGTTCCACTCGGCAGGTCTACGGTCCACAGATAGCTTTGCTGTTTCATGCGCCAACCCTCAGTTGCGCGGCGTGGTTTTTCGGGCTGGGCGTTATCGGTGGAGCATCTTGCGATTCGTCTGCCTGGCCCGGGTAAATGCGCTGCAAGTCGGCCTCGGTCATGCTTGAAGCATCGCCGTCGTACACCAGTTTTCCGTGCGCCAAGCCGACAATTCGATCGCCAAATTCGCGGGCGTAATCAACCTGATGCAGGTTGCACAGCACCGTGATACCGAGCTCCCGTGTCGCATCGCGCAAATATTGCAGGACCAGGCGCGCAGTCTTCGGATCGAGGCTGGCCACCGGTTCGTCCGCCAGAATCACCTTGGGTCGTTGCGCCAAGGCACGTGCGATGCCCACGCGTTGCATCTGCCCGCCGGAAAGGGCGTCGGTCCGTTCGTGGGCCTTGTGCGCCAGCTCTACGCGCTCCAGGCACTGCATGGCCAACGCCACCTCTTCACGACGAAACAACTGCATGATCGAGGTGAGGGTTGAAACACTGCCCAGGCAACCCGTCAGTACGTTTTTGAGTACGCTGAGGCGTGGCACGACGTTGTGGTGCTGGAAAATCATCGCCGCCTGACGTCGCAGAACGCTGGTGTCGCGGCAGGCGAGTGCATCGATTCCGGCCACAGTCAGCGTCCCGGAATCCGCCTGAACCAGCCGGTTGATGCAGCGCAATAACGTGGATTTGCCCGCGCCTGACTGGCCCAGCACCACCACAAATTCTCCCGCTGCAACGTCCAGGTCAATCCCGCGCAATACCGGGTTCGGACCGTAGTGCTTGGTCAGTTGGCGGATGCTGATCATTTCATCCTCCGCAAATCCAGATCGAGCACCTTGGCTGTGTCGCGCACGACGTCATAAGCGCCGTCGGTGGTGGGCTGGAAGCCATCCAGCTGGCCCTGATCGCCCCACGGCAAATCCTTGATCGAAGCCAGCGCGGCGGCGACTTTTTCCTTGAGTGCCGGGTCGAGGTTTTTGCGCCAGACCATTGGCGACTCCGGGATCGGACGAGAACTCCACACCACCTGGAAGTCATCCTCTTTTACCAGGCCTCGGGCCACAGCGTTGGCCAGGATGCGATCGGCGACGGCGGCCGCATCCACTTTCTGGTTGGCCACCGCGAGGATGCTGGCGTCATGCGAACCGGAGAAGATCACTCGCGAGAACAGTTTTGCCGGATCAAAGCCCGCCTGTTCCAGCCCGGCCTTAGGGAACAGATGACCGGATGCAGAGCTGGGGTCGACGAACGCGAAGGTGCGACCCTTGAGGTCGGCCAGTTGACGAATGCCGCTGTCCTTGCGCGCAAGAATCAGACTCTTGTAAGCGCTCTGGCCGGTTTTTTTCGTGACGGCTACGGCAAACGCTTCGACATCCGCGACCGAAGTGGCCAGAACGTAGGAGAACGGCCCCAGGTAAGCCACGTCCAGTTTGCCGGAGCGCAGTGCTTCGATGACGCCGTTGTAGTCGGTCGCAACAAAGGGTTCGACGGGCATGCCCAGTCTGGTTTCAAGGGTGGCGAGCACCAACTTGCTGGACTCGATCATGGCTTGTGAATCTTCGGAAGGGATCAAACCTATCCGCAATTTCTCGGCGGCCACCGCGTGGCTGGCGCTTAGTGAGAGGCAAGCGAAAGCGGCGACGCGCAAAAATCGGGAAAGTTTTTTCATGGCAATTCCGCAAATGAGTTGGAGTTGCCCAAGGCTAGAAATGTCACGTGACAGTCATACGATCAATTCAATATGGGTTTTCGCAGCTAACTATTGATGGAGTCTATGGATGTCGACCGCCAAAATGCGCGCCTTCCTGGCCGTTGCCCGGCATGGCAGTTTCAGCGCCGGCGCGCGTGCCTTGGGGCTGAGCCAGCCGACGCTCACCACGCAAGTTCAAGGCATGGAGCGCCAATACAACCTTGAGCTGTTCCATCGTCGCGGGCGGCGTATCGAGTTGTCCGCTGTCGGTCGGCAATTGCTGCCCATTGCCCAGGCGATGGCCGCACTGGATCTGGATGCGCACAACCTGCTGCGTGATCCGGCCAGCTCGACAGCGGCGAACTGAAGCTCGGGGCGGTAGGGCCTTTTCACGTGATCGAGATGGTCGACAGCTACCTGCAACGCTACCCGCGCATCGACGTTTCGATACGGGTGGGCAACTCAGCGCAGGTGCTCGCGGATCTTGAGGGTTACGTGACCGATATCGCGGTACTCGCCGGACGTCATGATGATCCGGGACTCTGCGCCGTGCACTATGCGCGGCACGCCATCATCCTGTTTGCCCATCAGGATCATCCTTTCGCAAGACGCGATTGCGTACGACTTGAAGAGCTGGAGGGCCAGCGGCTGCTCCAACGCGAGCCCGGCTCTACGACTCGACTGGTCCTGGAGCAGGCTCTAATGGCGGGCGGAATCGTCCCGCGTATCGCGATGGAAATCGGTAGCCGCGAGGCCCTGCGCGAAGCGGTGGTGCGAGGTATGGGGTTGGGCGTTGTGTCCGAAGCGGAATTCATCCCCGATCCGCGCATCCGCACGATCCGTATCGACGGCGATCCTCTTTACACCGAAACCTACCTGTATTGCCTGGCCGAGCGCCGTTCCAGTCGGCTGATCACATCGTTCTTCGATGTGGTGCTTGATGCAGACAACGCTTAGGCAAGCCGCCCAAAGCGCCACATCCCGACGTCACAAAACCCTCAAAGCGGCCGTTAAATGGCAGAATCCCCTCAACTTGATCGTTTTGGAGACCACCATGCTTCGTGCGTTTGAACGAAGGCTCGACCCTTTTCCTCCCGACGAGATACCACCGCCACCTAACGGCCTGGCCCGGTTTTTGTGGGCCTGCACCCGCGGCGCCCGCGGTTATATCCTGGCGTTTGCGCTGCTCAGTGCCGCTGTGTCGATTTACGAAGCCTGGCTGTTTTCCTTCCTCGGCCAGGTCGTGGACCTGCTCTCGACCTGGCAGGCCGGCGGTGATGCGGCGGCGCAGGAAAGCCGCGTGTTGTGGGGCATGGGCATCGTCATGGTCGCCAGTGTCGGGCTGGTGGCGTTGCGCACCATGGTGCAGCACCAGATATTGGCGATCAATTTGCCGTTGCGGCTGCGCTGGGATTTCCATCGCCTGATGCTGCGGCAGAGCCTGTCGTTTTTTTCCGACGAGTTTTCCGGACGGGTCACGACCAAGGTGATGCAGACTGCGCTGGCCGTGCGCGATGTGCTGTTCACTCTGATCGAAATCGCGCCCGGCATCGGCGTGTATTTCATCGCGATCATCGCCTTGGCCGGCGGTTTTGCACTGAAACTGATGCTGCCGTTCGTGGCCTGGATCGTGTTGTTCGGGCTGGCCATGGTGTACTTCGTGCCGCGCCTGGGGAAAGTCGGGCAGGAACAGGCCAATGCGCGGTCGATGATGACTGGGCGCATCTCGGATGCTTATACCAACATCACCACGGTGAAGCTGTTCTCTCACTCCAATCGTGAAGCGCATTTTGCCCGTGCGGCAATGGAAGATTTCAAGCAGACCGGCTTTCGCCAGATGCGCCTGGTCAGCCAGTTCGAGATCGTCAACCAGGCATTGGTGGTGATGTTGATCATGGCAGCAGGCGGCTATGCCCTGTGGTTATGGCATCAGGGGGAAGTGGGCGCAGGTGCCGTGGCAGCAATCACCGCCATGGCGTTGCGTATCAACGGCATGTCCCACTGGATCATGTGGCAAATGACCTCGCTGTTCGAAAGCATCGGCACCGTTCAGGACGGCATGGCGACGCTGACGCTGGGCACCAAAGTGCAAGATGCGCCGGACGCGAACGTGCTGGTGACCTCCGGCGGCGCGGTCACATTCGAAAATGTGAGCTTCAACTACAACGGCGAACGCCAGGTGCTCGATGGCCTGAGCCTGAACATCCGCGCGGGCGAAAAAATTGGCCTGGTGGGCCGCTCGGGTGCCGGCAAATCCACGCTGATCAACCTGCTGCTGCGTTTCTACGACATCGATAGCGGGAAAATTTGCATCGACGGCCAGAACATCGCGCACGTGACGCAAGACAGTTTGCGCAGCTCCATCGGTATGGTCACGCAGGACACCTCCCTGCTGCACCGTTCCATTCGCGACAACATCGCCTACGGCCGCCCCGATGCGACCGACGCACAAATCCGCACGGCGGCGGCTAATGCCCAGGCCGACGGATTTATCAGCCAGTTGAGCGATAAACAAGGTCATACCGGCTACGACACTCTGGTGGGTGAGCGCGGCATCAAGCTGTCCGGCGGCCAGCGTCAACGCGTTGCGATTGCCCGGGTGATGCTCAAGAACGCGCCGATCCTGCTGCTCGATGAGGCGACCAGCGCGCTGGACTCGGAAGTCGAAGTGGCCATTCAGGAAAGCCTCGATGAAATGATGCAGGGCAAAACCGTGATCGCCATCGCCCATCGCCTGTCGACGATTGCGGCTATGGATCGGCTTATCGTCATGGATGACGGGCGCATCATCGAGCAGGGCACCCATGCTGAATTGCTCGGGAAGAACGGTGTTTATGCGCGGCTGTGGCAGCATCAGAGTGGCGGGTTTCTGGGCGAGGACAAGGGCGTGGTTGAGGTGATGGATCAGGATTGATTGCTGGGGGTAGGTTGCATCAGCGATCGACCACTCGACCTGGACGAGTGCATGCACTGGACAAAGAACAGGCTCCAAATCCAATTCTGAATAACCGGCGCGCCGCGCCATAAGACAGGAGATCGTTCATGAGCGACCGAAGCAATTTTGCGCTGTTGAGCTTTGATCCGGCGTTTGCGTCGTTGCGCGATGGCCTATCGGTCGCTCAGCAGATCGGCGACACGCTCTGGGTGGCCAACGACGAAACCACGAGCCTGGAACGCCTGAAAATCCACGGTGCTGCGCCCGGCGAGGTCGTCAGGTGTGATGAGCACCAATCGTTTTCGCTCCTGGATTATCTGGCTCTGCCCCTGCCGCAGCACGACGCCGAAATCGATATCGAGGGGTTGGCCTATGTCCAGGAAAGTGGCTACCTCTGGGTGGTTGGCTCCCATAGCCTGAAGCGCAAGAAGGCTGAGGCAGGCGCTTCTGCAAAGAAGAATATCAAGCGCCTGTCGACGGTAGAGGCGGACGGCAATCGCTTTCTGCTGGCCCGCATCCCTGTGGTGCAGCAGAACGACAGCTATGTACTCGCCCGAAAAGTGGACG
The DNA here is from genome assembly GCF_054898145.1 of Pseudomonas sp. TMB3-21. Taxonomy (NCBI): domain Bacteria; kingdom Pseudomonadati; phylum Pseudomonadota; class Gammaproteobacteria; order Pseudomonadales; family Pseudomonadaceae; genus Pseudomonas; species Pseudomonas sp. TMB3-21. The sequence goes on from NZ_CM142718.1 coordinate 3,713,930, forward strand.
CCGATGGACGTACGGCAGCGCAGCTGCGGGGCAACGAACTCGGTAACGACCTGACCGCGGAAATTGCGCAAGATCCTCAGCTACGCGACTTCCTGAGTATCCCGGGTAAAGACAACGGCTTCGATATAGAAGGGTTGGCGGTGATCGGCTCGCGTCTTCTGCTGGGGCTGCGTGGGCCTGTCCTGCGGGGCTGGGCTTTGTTGCTGGAGATCGAACCTGAGCTGGACGACGCCTCGACTGACACGCTGGTGCTGAAGAAGATAGGCCCGGACGGGCGCCGCTATCGCAAGCACTTCTTCGCGCTGAATGGCCTGGGCATACGTGACCTGTGCGTCAGCGGTGACGACCTGCTGATGCTGGCGGGTCCGACCATGGACCAGGACGGCCCGGTAACGGTCTTTCGCTGGCGCGGCGGTTTTGCGTCCGAGGAGGAAAGCGTGGTTTTTTCCGAGCAATTGGAGAAGGTGCTGGAGGTGCCTTTCGGAGAAGGCGACGATCACGCTGAAGCCATGTGTCTGTTCGAATCGGGCGAGCAGCATGGGGAAGCTTTGCTGATCCTGTACGACTCCGCGGCGCAGAGTCGTAAACACGGAGATTCGGATGTGGAAGGGGATTTGTTCATTCTGGATTAGCCACACACTAGGATGTTTTCGCGGCCTGTAGATCAGCTTTCATCGTTCACGCGCATTGCGATCAGGGATGGACCATAAAGACCATAAGGGACCATAGGGGACGGATTTATTTCTGGAAAATAAATCCGTTCCCTTTTTTCTCGGTATTGATCGGCCGTATCGATGAAATTGCCACCCACTTCACGGTAACCATCGTAGATCTTGCGGGCCTCGACGCTCAAGATCGCCCGCTCGTTGTCAAGCCGAACTCTCTCTAGCCAAGGCGCTGCAAGCAAGTGGGAGGCTTGGTGCGAGCCCGCACTCCCAGTGAATTACTCCATCCTCATGTGCGCAAGAAGGCTTTCCCGTTCACAGATTTCTGCTTCCACGGCTCTCACTTCACTCATGTAAGCCTCGACCGCGGGTGGCAGTGAGCGCTCTTTGAGGTAGATGAAGCCGTAACGGGTACGCAGTGCGAGGTCGCGGATGGACAGTGCTACGATTTCTCCCTCCGTGATTTCCCGGTCAAACGTCGACAAATTTCCCAAAGCAAGGGCATCACTGTGCTCTACGAATTTGACGATTTGCATTGGCACGTCCAATTCAATCGCCGGTACAAAATCACCCGTTATTGCATCGTAAGTGCCGGCACGGCCCAAAGTTGCCGGAAGCAGATGGGTAGCCAGCCGCAGCGGAATACGCGAGGCCACCCACGGGTAAGCGAGCGTCTGCGCCAGCTTCAGTGAACGATGCTGTAACAGCAGTGGATGGCCAGGACGGCAGAACAGTCGACCCTCGTGCTCACCCAGCAGCTCAGTGGTGAACTCTTCCCGGCCTTGCAAGGTGCTGATTTCGGCGATCCCCAGATCCACTGTCCCCGTGGCGACCTGATGCGCAACTTCTCGCCAACCGGCGACGTGGGCAGTGATCTTGATTTGAGGATGGCGGGCATGCAATCGCGCGAGGCTGGTGTAACCGCTGGCGATACTCGGGTAGGGGCCCAACGCAACCCTGAGTGCGCCAATATCGCCGCCCGCCAGCAAAGCGATGTCTCGCCGCAGGTCTTCCTCGGCCATCAACAGGCGCTGGCTCTTTTCACGCAGTAACTGGCCAAACGCTGTCAACACGACGCCTTCAGTGCGTCGATCAAACAGCGTGACCCCCAATTCACTTTCCAGTAACTGGATGCTTTTGCTCAATGCCGGCTGTGAAACCCCCAATGCTTTCGCCGCTCGACCGAAGTGAGCATGTTCAATCAATGCCAGAAACTGACGTAAGCGACGTGGTGTCATCTCATAACCTTTATGTTATCGAAAGGTATCAAAACGGAATTTTTCGTAATGAAATGAATATGCTATTCATGACCGTACCGGTCAAGCAGTCGACGCACATACAGGCGCTGTGGGCACTCGACAGCATTGACGCTCATTGGCGATCCTTCTGGCGCAGGAACACTTTCATGCACAACAAGACCCTTCATCTGGCACTTGCAATCACGCTTGGCAGCAGCGTCAGCCCGGCCATTTTTGCAGCCGGTGCAAATGGCGTGAGCAATGATCCAACCTCAGCATCAACTGCCCATTTCGACAGCAAAGGCAAAGCGCCTTCGCCGTACACGATCGAACTGCAAAAGGGTGTGCGCCAGGCGCTGCCGTTTGCGGACAAGCGCGACTTTGAAGAAGCGAAAAAAGGCTTCATTGCAGCACCGTCCTATAACAAGATCATGGCCGAGGCCGGGAATGTCGCCTGGAACATGGGCAGCTATGATTTCCTGCTGGAAGGTAAGGACTACGACAGTATCAATCCGTCGCTGCAACGCCAGGCGTTACTCAACACGGCCTTCGGTCTGTATGAGGTCGTTCCGGAAAAGATTTATCAAGTGCGCGGTTTTGACCTGGCCAACATCACCTTCATCAAGGGCGATACCGGCTGGATTGTGTTCGATACCCTGTTGTCGAAGGAAACCGCCAAGGCCGCGCTGGATTTTATCAATGAAAAAATCGGCAAGCGCCCGGTCGTAGCGGTTGTGATTTCTCACTCCCATGCCGACCATTTCGGTGGTATCCGCGGCGTGGTCGATGAAGCAGACGTGCGCAGCGGCAAGGTTCCGCTGATCGCGCCGATAGGGTTCATGGAGCATGCCGTGGCTGAAAACGTCTACGCCGGTACGGCCATGACCCGACGCGCCTTCTTGCAGTACGGTTTGTTGCTGCCGCACAGCCCATACGGCCATGTCGATATGGCCATCGGGAAAAACACCTCGATTGGCGCCATGGGGCTGATTGAGCCCAACCGCTATATCGAGAAAGATTTCGAGACCCTGACCATTGACGGGGTGGTGATGGAGTTCCAGAACACGCCGGGCACCGAAGCGCCATCGGAAATGAACACCTGGTTTCCGCAGTTCAAGGCATTCTGGGCCGCCGAGAACATCACCGGCACGATCCATAACATATACACGCTGCGCGGTGCCCTGGTGCGTGATCCGCTGGTCTGGTCGAAGAACATCAACAACGCCTTGTATCGTTACGGACAACAGGCCGACGTGATGCTTGCTTCCCACAGCTGGCCACGTTGGGGCAATGAGCGGATTCAGGACGTCATGCGCGCGCAACGCGATGCCTACGCCAACCTGAACAACGCGGTGCTGCACGCCGCTAACCAGGGCGTCACCATCAACGAGATTCATAACGTCTACAAGCTGCCCGAAAGCCTGAAAAACAACTGGGCGACTCACAGCTACCACGGCTCGGAGGAGCACAATAGCCGTGCCGTGATCAACCGCTACCTGGGCTACTGGGATGCCAACCCGGCGACGTTGATGCCGCTTTCACCAAAAGACTCGGCACCGCTGTACGTCGAAATGATGGGCGGCGCGGACAAGATACTAGCCAAAGGCAAATCCCTGTTCGACCAGGGCAAATACCGCGAAGCCTACGAGATTCTCAATAAACTGGTGTATGCCGAGCCGCAAAACAGCCAGGCAAAAGACTCGCTGGCGGACGTCTACGAGCAGGTCGGCTATCAGAAGGAAAGTGCCGGCGTGCGCAACAGTTTCCTCGCTGCGGCCTACGAACTGCGCCACGGCGTACCCAAAGGCGTTCCGCCAAAAACCGGTGGGCCAGATATGGTCCGCGGCATGAGCACAGAGCTCTGGCTGGAGTACCTCGGCATCAGCCTGGATGGCAGCAAAGTCGCGGGTGAGCACTTCATCCTGAATCTGAAGACGCCGGACAATGGTGAACAGTTCGTTGTCGAATTGAGCAATTCGACACTGACCAGCATCAAGGGGCAACAAGCCAAAAACGCCGACCTGACCATCACCCTCGATCGCTCTGCGCTTGAAGGCGTGATGGCGAGGAAGACCAGCTTCGATCAGCTCGTCAAGGACGGCAAGGCTACCTTCGAGGGCAATCCCAAACCGTTCAAAGTGCTACTGGCGGCCATGACGCCGTTTACAACCGACTTTGAACTGCTGCCGGGTACCAAGCAGTAACCGGACGGCGCGATTAACAACGCCTGAGGGGGAATGCACACCGCTCAACTTTGGTATTTCAGCGCCTCGACCAACGCAGAAAAGGCAGGGGAAGCCTGGCGTCTGTTGGGGTAATACAAATGGTAACCCTGAAACACCGGACACCAGTCGGCCAGGACTTCTTTTAGACGGCCGTCGGCCAGATACGGAGCGACCAGTTGCTCAGGCACATACGCCAGACCAATGCCGTCAACGGCGGCATTGAGCACATGCATGATGCTGTTGAAAACCAGTTGCCCATCTGGCTTGACCGTGAACGCCTTACCATCATGTTCAAACTCCCACGCGTAGATCACGCCTGATGGCCTGTGCCGGATATTGACGCAATCATGGTCGGTCAACTCATGGGGCGTCGTGGGTACCGGATGGTGTTCGAAGTAGGCTGGAGAACCCACCACGGCCAAGCGCCAATCCGGCCCTATGCGAACGGCGATCATGTCTTTGCTGATCGATTCGCCCATGCGAATGCCGGCATCGAAGCGTTCCTCGACGACATTGGTGAATCCATAGTCGACGTAGAACTCCAGCGTGATATCCGGGTACTGCTTCAAGAAGCCTGCAAGCATCGGCCGGATGCACAACTCGATTTGATCGTCAGTGCAGGAAATACGAATCGTGCCACTGGGCTTGTCCCGTAATTCGCTCAACGCTTCGAGCTCGACAGCTATCTGGTCAAACAGTGGAGCGATCGAACGCATCAACCGTTCTCCGGCCTCTGTGGGCGACACATTGCGTGTCGTTCGGGCCAGCAGACGTATTCCCAACCGTTGTTCAAGTGCCCGAATCGTATGGCTCAGCGCCGAAGGCGTTACGCCCAGTCTGGCAGCGGCTTTGGTAAAGCTCTCATCGCGCGCCACCGCCAGAAAGGCTTGAAGGTCGTTGACTTTGGTATTGGCCATTGCTGAGCTTTTCTCAAAACTACGTGAAGATTACGCCTACTAATCAAGATATCCAGAATCCGTCAAGCTCTGTCATCTATGTGAAACGGAGTACTGAAGATGAGCGAGACACTTGAATGACGGGCCAAGTATTCGACACACCGGTAGATGATGCACTCGGTTCGGCAGGCACTGCAGAGGCACCGGCTTACTGGAGTGGCATCTTTGCGATAACACTCTGCGTATTCGCGCTGATCGCCTCGGAATTCATGCCGGTCAGTTTGCTCACACCGATTGCCTCGGATCTGCAGATCAGTGAAGGGTTGGCCGGGTATGGAATCGCCATCTCCGGCGCCTTCGCGGTGCTGACCAGCCTGTCGATCTCCCGGCTCACCGGCGCACTGGACCGCAAGACGCTGTTGCTGATACTGACCGGGATGATGTGCGTGTCGGGGCTGGTAGTCGGGCTGGCGCCGAACTATACGGTGTACATGATCGGTCGTGCGCTGATCGGCGTGGTGATCGGCGGTTTCTGGTCGATGTCGGCAGCAATGGCCATGCGCCTGGTGCCGTCCCGTAGCGTGCCCAAGGCTTTGGCCATCTTCAACGGCGGCAATGCGTTGGCAACGGTGGTGGCCGCTCCGCTGGGAAGCTATCTGGGCAGTGTCATCGGCTGGCGAGGTGCTTTTTCCTGCCTGATTCCGGTAGCGATCATCGCGTTGATCTGGCAATGGATCAGTCTGCCAGCCATGGCGGCGGCACCGCGCAAGGCGGACGCAGGCAATGTCTTTCGACTGTTCAAGAGACCTTTGATCAGTTTCGGCATGCTTAGCGTGGGCATTTTTTTCATGGGCCAGTTTGTACTGTTCACCTATCTGCGCCCATTCCTGGAGACCGTCACGGGTGTGGGTGTCTCCCTGTTGTCGATGATCCTGCTGGTCATCGGTGTGACGGGTTTTGTCGGCACCGTCCTGATCAGCAGTTTTTTGAAAACCGGCATGTATCGGGTACTGATCTGCATTCCACTGTTGATGGCCGCCATCGCAATTTCCTTGATTGTCTTCGGTAGCGGCGTCGTGGCAGCTTTTGTATTGCTGGGGCTGTGGGGCCTGATTGCGACGGCAGCACCGGTGGGATGGTGGTCGTGGCTGGCCAAGGCGTTACCCAAGGATGCTGAAGCCGGCGGCGGCCTGATGGTGGCAGTCATTCAGCTATCGATTGCACTGGGCTCAACCCTCGGCGGGCTGCTGTTCGACGGGAGCGGTTATCGCATGACATTTCTGGCGAGTGCGCTTTTGCTCGTGCTCGCCGGGGTGATGGCTTTTTTCACGGCGCGGAAAGAGGTTTGACGGGGGGCATCTGATCCAACGTCTGTGATTGGCCGATTGTTGACTGCCATGACCGACTGAAATCGGCCAAAGGCGGACTCTCACGATTGCTGCTTTTTGGACGTCAGCGCACGACGCGGCGTCTGCCCCAAATGGATCTCAGGCGCGCGCTAGCTGTCGAGAAATTCACACGACGAGTTTTAGCAGATTCTCCAACCGCTCTTCAAACTCAGCGCGATCTGTATAATTTTCCCGGTGCGTAGACCGGTGGAGGATCTGCTCAGCCGTCATCAGCGGCTAGAGTTTGTCGATCACATCGTCCGCTTTGATATTCTTGTCTCAGAACCCAATCCCAACGACGGCTATTTTCTCCTGCTCTCGCGATTGCTTGACTCGTAGAGTCTTGAAGGAAGAGATTTGCAAAAAATATTCGTCATTTACATGCACCTTCCAGCAGCAAAGGACGCTTGATGAGAACCCCGCTACTCGCTCTCACCCTCGCAGCTCTATTGAGCGCATGCGCCATCCCTTACAAAACCCCGGAAGCCCGCGCCAATATTGAACGCGATCTGAAGCTCAGCGCAGACGAAATCGTCACTATTACCGAAACCAACTGGTGTTTATCTCCCTATGGTGATTTGCAAGTGTGCAGACCCAAGCAAGGCTTGGGTGTGCTGACCAAGAGCAAGCTAGTGCTGGCCTTCTATAAGGGCGGCATCTACCAGCAAGCTGAAGTCATCAACGCCAGCGATGTGCAGTGTGCCCACCTGCAAAGTGGCAGAGCCGCAGCCGATACCTTCTACCTATTCAGTGAACGTTGGGCCGCCATGCTGGCGCCAATTACCGTGGGAGGTGCCTTGGCCCTCGACAAGAAAGCCCAATTCCTGAGCGTGCTAGTGCCGCCAAACACTGAGAGCTTCACGGCTGCGCAAGGAAGTTTTATTCAGGTCACCGATCGCGAGAATTACTCGGCTGTGGCGGTACCAGGTACCAAAACCTATATAGGAACCAGCGAAAGTATTCGCCAGATTTTTAATCCGTGTACGCAGGGAAAGAATCGCTCAGCCGCATTCTAAGTCCTGACCTGACCTTTCGAGTGAAACATTCCCAGCAGCAATTGCACCGCAAGTAATCCAGTGCAAGCCCGATGCGTCGGGCCTGTCGAGAGCCGACAGTCGGCTGCCGACAGTTACAGACGCAATGAAAAAGAAGGGCTGCATCAGGTCGATAACGGTCTGTCGTGACAGGCAGGTATTGGCCGATAGCTGCCTGTCACCATGGACTGCAATCGGCCGAACGCTGCCTACAACAGGAGCAGAAAACAGCCAGTAACGGTCACCGGTTTTCCATGATGTTCCGCGAGTAAAAGTCCATTGAACGCTGGGGTTCAAAGCCTGCGAGCAATTACCTTCCACATGCAGTCGTATTCGTATTGCAGCCATCGGACCAGCACCTTATCAAACTGCCTGCGTAATCAATTACGGTTCCGCGCCACCAGCCTTTCCTCGATCGTCGCTCTGAGCCAGTCGGAGTCAAAGCCTGTCCAGACAGTGGGCAAGACTGCTGCAAGATTGGAAAAGCAAACGGGCCCCACTTCTGAATAAAAGATTTCGTAGAGTACGTCAGGATCGACGCCTTTGACCTGGCGCGCGATGTAGGCGTAATCGGTCGGAAAATAGTTGAATAGTTCGGACAGTGCGGCTCTGACGTCTGTCAGTTGTGGTTCAGTCAGAAAATGTCCCAATGCGGAAATTCCTCCAGTTCCTCATCCAGCGAGTCCGCGACAACTCCGCCGGCGACGCCATTGACGACCGATCCCGCCAATACCACCGCAATAGCGCAACAATCGGCCAGAAACTGTTATGGAGCAGACTCGGAGGGCAGGGTAGAGCCGGCCCCTGCAAAGTGTGGAGACTTTCCGAAGTACTCGATCAGGAGTTCGGTGAGGACACGGATCTTCCGCGCGGGATGCTGACCTGGAGGGCGGACCAGGTACGCTCCCGCAGGAGGCGGTGGATAATTCGTCATGATTGGCACCAGTGCCTGCGAGGCGAGGCTGTCATGGGTGAGGCAATTGGGCAGGTAAGCGACCCCCAGCCCTGCTACGGCAGCGGCGGCAAGCGCGACGCCGTTGTCGGCTTTGAACCGCCCTTGCGGGCGAACCGAAACAATCTTGCTGCCGTCCATAAACTGCCAGGCCTCAGTGCTCTGCATCAGAGCTTGATGGGAGGCCAGTTCCTCCGGCCGTTGCGGTGAGCCATAAGCCTTGATGTAGCCTGGGCTCGCGACCAGTTGGACGCCGATCGGGCCCACACGTCTGCCGACAAGGTTGGAGTCAGGAAGGTAGCCAACCCGTATGCCACAGTCGTATCCCTCGGCAATGAGATCTACGAAGCGATCGCTATAGCAGGTCTGAATATTCAGCTGTGGGTGTCGGCGCGCCATCTCTGCCACCACCGGGGCGAAATGCGTCGGTCCGAAAGACAGCGGTGCGGCAACCCGCAGACGACCACGCAGGGGCCCCGCGGGCAGAATGGCTTCCCGTGCCAATTCAATCTCGGCACACGCCTTGGCGGCGTGTTCGCGGAACGTGGCACCGGCTTCTGTCAGCGCTGCGCCACGGGTGGACCGGGTCAGCAGCTGCACGCCAAGCTCTGTTTCGAGGCGCGCCAGCCTGCGACTGACGATCGACTTGGATACTCCAAGCCGAAGCGCAGCAGGCGAAACGCCCCCGGCATCGGCAACCTCGACAAATGTCTGTAGCTCTTCGATATCCAACTCGGCGTTCCCCTTTTCGCGACACAGCTAGTCGAGCAATGCTACTACCGGTGCGCTTGAGGGAACAGCAATATGCCGCTCACAGGCCACGACGCGGCTGACGCTTGGCTTGTTTGCAGCAGTGTCAGGTTCGTGATCGTCGCCTGAGCGCGTGCGATATTCAGCCCAACTGCACGCGCGGCTCCCATCCATAACGAGGACCTGCCATGACGAGCGAAACGATCCGTAATCCCCACACCGACCAACTCCTGACGCCCGAGAACTCGGCGTTTATCATCATCGACTACCAGCCGATCCAGGTGTCCTCGATCCGTTCGATGCCGCGCGAAGAACTGGTGTTCAACATTACAAGCGTCGCCAAGGCGGCGGTTAATTTCAATCTCCCGATCATCCACTCGACCGTCAACGTCGGCACCGGTCGCAACAAGCCGCCTATTCAGCAACTGCAAGACGTGCTTGGCCACTTGCCTACCTACGACCGCACCTCGATCAATAGCTGGGAGGACAGCGAATTCAAGCAGGCGGTCAAAGCCTGCGGGCGCCGCAAACTGATCATGACCGCGCTGTGGACCGAAGCCTGTCTGGCCTTCCCGGTACTCGACGCGATCGCAGAAGGTTTTGAGGTCTATATCCCGGTGGATGCGGTCGGTGGAACCTCCGTTGCCGCGCACGAAGCAGCTTTGCGCCGCATGGAGCAGGCGGGTGCAAAACTGATCAGCCGCGTACAGATGTACTGCGAACTGCAGCGCGACTGGGCGCGTGAAGCGAGCATTCCCGGCTTTATGGGCGTGTTCGATAATTTCGACGGCTTCAACGCCGAGAAAAAGGCCGTCTAAACAGGAGCTGAGGCCCCGGCCTCGCTAACGTATGAAGGTGACACTCAATGCAAGTGTCACCTTTATTTCAGCAAGGCATGCGGTTGCAACCCTGGGGTTGTATGCCTGGCGGGTTCGAGCGGGGCGAGATGGCAACCAAGGGCGATTGGAACGACTGGCCGTTATTGGCCGTTTTCTGACTGTCGCGAGGGGCAGAAAACGGCCAAATGCGGTCGTTCACAGGTACCTACAGAATTAGAGGCGAGTCAGTGCCGGACAGTGGGGATTCTTCCCCAATCGCGCTCCTCAGTGTTGACAGTCATGCGACTTGTGCTGAATCCTCCAAGTCAGGCGGCGGAACCAGCTTGCGTTCTTGCAAATAAAAACCAAGCCTAACCCTATTAAGTTGGCTCTCGCAGCAACGCTCAGAAGTTTGCCACCAGCTTTGACCCAAGCGACAGCTCTTGTCTGGCTAACATTTGAAGCCGCCTCAAACATATATTGCCCTGGTCGTGCAACTGCCCACCCCCAAATCCATTGGGATCTGGCCGGTAGGGACGGGTAGTGGCGAGAAAAACACTGCTTCGCCAGTAGTAAAACGTCGAGATTCACCAGCGACGGGGCGCTGTTGCTTGAGATGAAGGTCGTCGTTATTTGTTGATTTGGATGACATGTAATTCAACCGAAAAGTGGTGAGGCGGGCACCTACAGGAAGTCGCTGTTGACCAATAGCCATGGTGCATCGGTTTTGCGCGACTTTAATACAGAGACAGCCGAAAGTAGCTTGCTATTTTGCGTAACCAACGTCGTAGTTTAGATGCTCGAAAAGGGGGCGGGATTATTTTCTTTTGAAAATAAATCATCCCCTTTGTTTTTAATTTTTGTAAAAGTTTAGATTTGACCCGGCGGTTATCGGACTATCTGATTTCTGGCAACTATATAGCTCAGCTGTTTTTTATTATTCTGCCTTGCTTTCGTTTAGGTTTGCCTTGAAGTACGTCATAAAATCCTGCCCTTGAGCAAAGGCTTTTTCGATTTTCGCGCTTTGCTCTTTAAGCGCTGGGCTTGGCTTGCCCCATTGTTCAGGCGGAAGAGGTTTGGACCACTCAGCAATGGATTCAGGTAGAGATTTCATGCTGAAACGATGGTCCCATTCTGCTACCCAATACGGAAAACGCCACCAAGTGATCAGGTGTGTCAGGTACCACCAACCAACTCCTAATGCGGAACGTTCGTTGTGCTGGTATTCCTCGTGCATGTCTTTTCGTTCTTTATCGAAAGTATGGCGACCCTCGTAGGGTGCTTTAGCAGGGCAGAACTCCGGTCCTTTTTCCATGTAGGCACGTATGGCTTCCCATTTGCCTAGTCCATGAACAGGAGTCATGACCTCTTGTGTGAGAAAGTGCACCGTATCGGCCTTGGGATTATCTATTGCCATGCCAAAGGTGTAGCTACTGATTACGCCTACTCCAGTGAATCCGGTACTGACTGATATCCACGCAACCGTGTCTTCCCAAGGCTGGATCACGGCTTCGTCGGAGCCACTCGGGAAGTAACAGACCTCTCGGCGTTGACGGTTAAATCGGATGGGTCTAGCGCGGGCTTTGTTCCTTGTGGTGCTGATAATCGCGTACAGTCCAATCAGCGCTGCTCCCCCTCCACACCAGAGCGCTAGTGATATTCCGAACTCAAAAAAATCGTTGAAGTAAAACCAGAAGCTTCTGCCGAATGGGTTTATGAATGCTGCGAAGCCCATCAATGTTGGGAGAAAAAATAGACAAACGATAACTACGACTGTTGGGAGTGACACAGCTAATCGTGCTTGGAAAGACTTGGTGAGATTGCTACTACCCAAGTCCAGATAGGTGTCGTTGACTTCAACAAAACTTCCGCCGAGATCCATTGGGATTTGCCCGGTCGGAACTGGCAGCGGTGAGAAAAATAATGCTTCACCTGTGGCAAAACGACGAGTTTCACCCGCCGTGGGGCGGTGATTTTTAAGGTCAAGTTCGACTTGCTGTTCAGGTTTGGATGGCATGCAATTCAACCGAAAAATGTAGGCAGTTTAGGCAACTACAGCAAAGCAAAGGTGACAGATTTATTTTCTAAAAAATACATCTATCACCCTATCACCCTGTCACCCTGTCACCCTGTCACCCTGTCACCTTGCTCTCTTGGCTCCTACGCCTCGTTAATTATGCTGTGCTTCCTGTTCCGTCGATGAGCGCTCTAGATCTATTTCAAAGTAACTCATGAAATCTTGACCACGAGCAAAAGCTTTTTCGATTTTTGCTGACTGTTCTTTCAACGCTGCGCTCGGTTGTGCCCACTGTTCGGGTGGAAGCTCTTCAGACCACCTTTCAACTGACTCGGGAAATCCTTTCATGCTGTAGCGGTGATCCCATTCCGCTATCCAGTACGGAAGACGCCACCACGTAATTAAATGAGTCAAATACCACCATGCCACACCTAGTGCAGAGCGCTCCTTGTGTCGGTATTCCTCTCGCATGTCATCGCGTTCTTTATTGAAACTATGACTGCCCTCAAAAGGGGCCTTGCCGGGGCAGAATTGAGTGCCCTTTTCCATGTAGATGCGGATGGCTTCCCATTTTCCTAAGCCATGAATAGGTGTCATTACCTCTTGATTCAGAAAGTGTACCGTATCAGCCTCGGGGTTATCGATGGCCATGCCAAAGGTATAATTTCTCATTACACCTACTCCCGTAACTCCCGTAACTCCCGTACTTATTGAAAGCCAGGCGACAGTATCTTCCCAAGGTTGGATTATCGGTTCATCAGAGCCGTCAGGGAAAAAACAGACTTCACGCCGTTGGCGATTAAAGCGAATTGGACGAGCCCTTGATTTTTTGAGGGTACTGCTGATTACTACATAGCTACCGAGGATCGCCACTCCTCCAGCGCACCAGAAAGATAGTAGCAAGCCAAACTCAAAAAAATCGCTAAAGTACCACCAGAAACTCCGACCAAAGGGATTATTGATTCCAGCGAGACCTGCAAGTGTTGGAACAATTAATAAACATGAAATGAGTATGAGCATTACACTTGCGATCATCACTCTCGCTTGGAATGCCTTGTTCACATTACTGCCGCCTACATCAAGAAACGTATCGTTTACTTCAATGAAGCTTCCTCCCAAATCCATGGGCGTTTGCCCCGTCGGAATTGGTTTCGGTGAGAAAAAATATGGCTTCACCTGTAGCGAAGCGCCGGCGTTCTCCCGCAAAAGGTCGGTTTTGTTTGAAATCAAACTCATCGTTTTTCTTAAGGTTCGAATACATGCTTTCAACCTGTCAGGTTTGGAGAACTCAAGGCTTCACTGTTGATTACTAACCATGGAGCATCGGATGCTCGAGTTCGTAGTACTGAAACTGGTGAAAACGGCTTGCCACTTTGGGCGTTAAGCGTAACAGACTCGAAGCGCTTTTCTCGAAATGTCTCTTCGCCTGCCACAGGGTGGTAGCGCAGAGCAATACCCATGCCATGTTGCGCATTGGTTTCATTGTGAAAAATCTCAAAGCCAAGTTTGAGTGGTGCATCCAGAGCACTCAACAGATTGAGTTGATAGAGCATCGGCTCACTCCACGGCTCCCAGTCATTGCGTTGGTGGTTAGTAAGCCAGTAGGCACTTAATCCCAAGCCCACCTCATCCAATTCTCGAATAGTCAATCCTGGTAACTGTAATATAATCATAGGTTTGTTGTTTACTTGTTGTAGCGCTATTTGCGGCGCGGAACTGATATCGGCTAGTAAAAGACGTTCCTCAATCATGCTGCGGTTGGCGTTATTTTTACCCCAAGGACCTTTTAGTAGCCACTTGTCCAGTTCGCTTTTATTGTTTCGGTTATATATCCACTCTCCACCAAGCTGTAAGCCAGTCAACACGAGTCCAATTAGGTTTGCTCGAGCAGCAACGCTAAGCAGCCTTCCTCCAGCTGTTACCCATGCTAAGGAACGCGCCTGATTAGTAGTGGTTACGACATCCATAAGGTGCTTGCCACTGCGAGCAAATGCCCAGCCATTGACGATCAGTTGTCCCGAGTCGCCAGCCAGAGTCATACTGGCACCGGCCAGCTTGGCTCCATCACCTGAGCGAAGAGCTTCAGTCCATCTTGCCGCAGAGCCTTTTTCGCCGTAAATACCAGTGCCAGCTGCGATAGTGCTAAAAACATATGCAAAGGGGCTTAAAGCACCTGTGATTCTACCCAGTCTAGCTGCCAGTTTTATTTTTCCAGCAGCACTGGAGTAGTTTTCTATTGCAACAGAGAAACTAGTGATAGCGATGCCTTGGACGGCGGCGAAGGTGCCTCCTGCCATAGAAAAGAAGGAATTAAATAAAGCTAATTTGTCTGAAGCGTCCGCTTCTTTTTTGAGGGAGTACTCCGACTTAAGCATTCTTTGCCTCCAGTTTGGCCTTCTCGCAGATCGCGCAAATCGGCTTCTTCTGCATCAACGCCTGCCGCTGCGCCGGCACCAGCAACTGCCCAGCCTTATCCGCATCCGCCTGCTTCAACGGCCCCGGCAACAATGGCGCCGCCCCCGTGCCGCTACCCGGTCCACCACCCGAGTTCATATTGATCACCGGCCCGCTCATGGTCACGCCGCCGGCGTCGATCTTGATAAAACTACCGCCACCAATGAGCGTCAGTTCCGCCCCCGCCTCAAGCACGACTTTCATGCCGCTGCTCAGGTGGATTTCCTGCCCCGCATCAATGAACTGCCCTGTTCCCACCTTGATGTGCTGATTAACCGCCACCGTCAGATGATCGCTGGCCTTGGCTTCAACCTTGCGATCGGCATAAACGGTGTGATGTTCTTCAGCCTTGAACTCGCTGTAGCTGTTCTTTTCAACGGTGTCGTGCCGTTCGTTGCCAACGCGGATTTTCTGGTCGTGCTCGACGTTTTCGTCCCAGTCACGTTGAGCGTGCAGGAAGATTTGTTCCTGGCCTTTTTTGTCCTCGATGCGCAGTTCGTTAAAACCAGCGCCACCCGGGGAGCTCAGGGTTTTGAAGGTGCTGCGTGTCTTGTTGGCCGGTAGCGCGTACGGGACGGTGTTTTCCTTGTGGTACAGGCAGCCGCTGATCAGCGGTTGATCGGGGTCGCCTTCGAGGAAGGTGACCAGTACTTCCATGCCGATGCGCGGGATGGCGATGCCGCCGTATTGGGCGCCGGCCCAGGCGCTGGAGACGCGCAGCCAGCAACTGGTCTTGTCGTCGGCCTGGCCTTCGCGGTCCCAGTGGAACTGGACTTTGACGCGACTGTATTGGTCGCAGTGGATTTCTTCGCCTTTGGGGCCGGTGACGACGGCGCTCTGGCTGCCAAGGATGCGCGGTTTTTTCTGGGTCAGGGGCGGGCGGTGGGGCACGTCCCACGGCGTCGCCTGGAAGCGGTTGCGGTAACCCTGATGGAAGTCGTCCTTGAGCGCCGTGGTGTCACTGGTCACCGACTCTTCCAGCACTTGCGGCTGTTTGCCTTCGTGCAGCACTTCAGTCAGCAGCCACAGATCGTTCCACTTGGCTTTCGGGTGTTGGGTCAGGGCGAGAAAATGGCCGCTGACCAGTATCGGCTGATCACTTCTGCCTTCGGCGAGCTGGAAATCGCTGCGGTGACGCTCAAGGGCGCGTTTTGCCAGATGCTTGCCGCGCTCGCGGTCCACAAACCTGCTGGGGTAATCGTAGTCTTCGAGATCCGGCACGGCATCGCCGCGCTTTTCGCTTTCGAGGGTGATGCGCGGTTTTTCGAAGTCGTAATCGCGACGCGTCGTGCGGCTGGTACGGGTTTCCAGGCGCAGGTCAAAGCGCTTGACCACCGGATCGTTGGCGACCATGCCGGAGTCTTGCTGATAGGCCACGGGCGCAAGTTTCGGGAACACCGTCTGGTCATCGCCGAACACCAGTGTGTGGCCAGTGGTGGTGTGCTCGAAGTGATAGTGAATCCCTTCTTCCTCGCACAGGCGCTGGATGAACTGCAGGTCTGACTCGTCGTACTGAACGCAGTAGATGCGCTCGGGATATACCGCCCCGACCTTGAAGGCGTAGGCATTGCCTTGAATGCCGTGATCTTCCAGCACCATGCCGATGATTTTCGGCACCGTGAGGTTTTGGAAAATGCGCTGGTTGATGCGGTGTGCCAGGTACGCCAGTTGCGGGCGCAAGGTCATCGAATAACGGGTCAGACGCTTGCCGGAATCGCCTTGCGCGGCGCGGTAGATCTGGCCGTGGATGCCGCTGCCGTCGGGCGACAGTTGCAGGAAGGCCGGTTTGTGCAGCAGCGTTTCGAGGTCCAGCGACGGCTGCTCACTGACCAGCTCCACCTCGAACACAAAAGGCTGGCTGATGGCTTCCCGACCTTGCAGGGTAAACACCTGAAAATCAGCGGAAACACCTTCGATGGTCAGGGCAAAGTGGGTTTCATTGGCCGGCGCGAACATCCCTTGTTCCTCGTGCTGTGCAGCGGCGTTTGCCAAGACCTGAATAAGGAATCAGCAGACGCAAAATTCTGAAAGGGCGTAAACGACATCGACCAGCAGAGCTGGCCGATGCGGGTAACGATCAGCCGCGATTAAACGACTGGGGAACGCCAGTCATCGGAACCCGAAGTACCGGATACTTCGTGGGTCCAGGTGATTTTGCGGTAGGTGAACTGCACTTCTTCCAGGTGGGTGAAGTGCGAGTTGCCCGGATCCTGGCAGTTGTGCATTTTGTTGTTGATGGCGACGATGATCGCGTCTTCCAGTTTTGTAGAAGCTCAGACTTGATGTAACGGTTATGGGGTCACCTGATTTTTGGCAACTATATAGCTCAGCTATTTGTTAATTCCTACGCCTTGCTCTCGTTTAGGTTTGCCTTGAAGTACGTCATGAAATCTTGTCCCTGAGCAAAAGCCTTTTCGATCTCGGCGCTTTGCTCTTTCAATGCATTGCTCGGTTTGGCCCATTGCTCAGTCGGTATGGATTTTGACCACTCAGCAATGGAATCAGGCAGAGATTTCATGCTGAAACGATGGTCCCATTCCGCCACCCAGTACGGAAAACGCCACCAAGTGATCAGATGTGTCAGGTACCACCAACCAACTCCTAAAGCGGAGCGTTCGTTGTGCTGGTATTCCTCGTGCATGTCTTGTCGTGCCTTATCGAAGGTGTGGCGACCCTCGTAGGGTGCTTTGCCAGGGCAGAACTCTGGACCTTTTTCCATATAGATCCGTATGGCTTCCCACTTACCCAAGGCATGAGCAGGAGTCATCACGCCCTGTCTCACAAAATGCACTACGTCAGCTTTGGAATCGTCGAACGCCATTCCAAATGTACAGGCGCTTGTTACGCCTACTCCAGTAACACCTGTACTGATTGAAAGCCAAGAGACTGTCTCTTCCCATGGTTGAATGACGGGGAGGTCAGAACCTTCGGGAAAGAAACAGACTTCACGACTTTGGCGGTTGAATCTAATTGGACGGGTGCGCGACTTCGCTCTGGTAGTGCTCAAGACAACGTAAGTACCCAGGAGCGCAGCTATTCCTCCTCCCCAAATACTAAAGGTCACACCGAAATGGAACATGCCTGCTGTTCTGTGCCAAAAGGACTCGGAAAATGCGTTTCCCCAGGTAGTAGATCCTGCAAGCAAAGGCAGAATAATCAGGCATGAAAAAACAAACATCATCCCGAGTCCAATCATTGCTCTCGCTTGGAAAGCCTTGCCGAAATTACTACTGCCTACGTCGAGGAATGTGTCATTCACCTCTACAAAGCTTCCGCCCAAATCCATGGGGACGTCGCCCGTTGGTATCGGAAGCGGGGAAAGGAATAATGCTTCACCTGTCGCGAATTTACGCTTCTCACCAGCCACGGGCCGTATTTTTTTGAGATTTAGATCGTCGCTGGATTGCTCTTTTATTGAAGACATTATGTTGGCCCGGCTTGTTTTTATGATTCGAGTACAGTCAGCGTGTCGGTGGTCACAATGAATGCTTGAGCGGTTGTATTTCGTGCGCTGAGAAACCCGGTTGTTGAGAATTCCTTCCCGCTTCCAACGTTAAGTGTCTTGGTTTCAAACATTATTTCCTGGTATTTTTGGACACCGGGGAGCGGATGGTATCGCAACTTTATGGCAAGACCGTGCTGGGCGTTGGCCTCATGTGCAAAAATTTCTAACCCCAGTTGGAGTGGCGCGTCTGGTGGACTCAGTAAATTGAGTTGATATAGCAAAGCTTCAGTCCAAGGTTCCCAGTCATTGCGCTGGAGATTGCTTGACCAATACGCGGTAAGGCCAAATCCAACATCATCCAGCTCTCGAATCGTTATATTTGGAATGCTAATCACTGCAATAGGTCTGTTGTTTATTTGTCTCAGACCGACCTTAGGGGTTGAAGTGATCTCTGCCAATTGCATGCGATCTTCTTGGAATCCGCGATTTTGGTTCTTCTTTCCCCACGCGCCCTGCTGAAGCCAGTTATCAAGCTTCGTTTTATTGTTTCGGTTGTAAATCCACTCACCACCTAGTTGCAACACCGTCAAGCCTAACCCTATCAAGTTGGCTCTCGCAGCAACGCTCAGAAGTTTGCCACCAGCTGTGACCCAAGCGACAGCTCTTGCCTGGCTAACATTTGAAGCCGCTTCAAACATATATTGCCCTGTTCGTGCAACTGCCCAACCGTTAACGACGAACTGTCCAGAATCGCCCGCGATTGTCATGCTGGCACCAGCCAGCTTTGCACTATCTCCCGACCTCAAGGCTTCAGTCCAACGAGCGACAGAGCCTTTTTCCCCATACAGGCTTGTGGCTGCCGCCGCCATACCGAACCCGTAAGCGGCTAGTCCCAGACCCCCCGTGAGCTTTCCAATGCGCGCGGCCAACTGGACTTTGCCGGCTGCACTTGAATAGTTGTTTTTGACTACGTTTAGAGTGGTGGCCGATATCCCCTGTGCAGCCGCAAAGCCTCCTCCGCTTGCAGAGAAGAACGCATTGCCAAATGCAATGTAATCAGTTTTATCCCAGCTGGGTTTTCTTCTTAACTCTGAATAAACAGTGACGAAGCTAATTAATTGAACGACAAATACAGCTGATGCGAAAATGTCGCCTCCCGCAGATTGAAATATATCTTTTCCTAGTCCTCTTACCTTATCGCCTGTGTTTAAGCGATGATCTTCGGCCATTCGGTGGAATTCAGCTTCTTGGGCGCTGGTTAGGCCTTTGATTTTTATACTGGCTTTACTCGGGCCTTCGCCAACAGCAACCATTGCAGGCGCGATTTTTTTCTCTAACGGGGCGACGGATTGCTGAACAAATTTACGCTGTGCGACCAAAGATCGATAGCTCCCCTTGGGGGCTCGACCTTTTCGCTCGTTAGCCAATGTCTCCCTGATCTTGTTTTTGAGCGAGGACATCTGCTGGCGGAGTTCGGTGAGTTTCGCCATGTCAGCTTCGAACGCATGAAGCTGGCTTGCAGAAGCAAACTCAAGAGTAATTCCTTTTTTGCCAAATGTTCTTAGTACGTCGATCCATGCTGAACCGGGAATATTTCGCAGAACTTTAGATGGGTCTATTGCCCGGCCGTTGCGTATTCCTTCTATGGCTTCTTCTAGAGCATTCGCCAAGCGGAGTTGTTTGGCAGGTTCATAAGCAGTGTTTCGTGCTTGATCGAAAGTTATACCATCGTTGCTTAGATTGATTGATGTCGCGAGATCTTGGGTCAGGAGCGTTACAAGCTCTCGACTAATTTTTTGCAGTCCTTGGAAGTCCTTTGCTGAAAGGGGTATATCCCGAGCCGATTTTATTAACGTGCCCATTTTCGCAAACAGGTCCTTCTGATCGGTCAAACTTGCAGTAAAGAAGGTTGGAACTGTAAAGCCGGGCTCTTTTTCTATTAGGTCTGCAATCGCTTCGGTAGCCTTGTCGGTGCGACATATATCTCTAATGCACGCGTATTCAGTAGCAAGAGACGATTCGAGTTGGGTTGCAAGTTTCGGATCAAAATACCAGGCAGATTTATAGAAGCGTTTTTCGCATACTAATTTTACTCGATCTTCAGTTATCAGATCCAGCCGCTTATTCCAACGGCTTAATTGTGCTCGCTGTTGTTTAAGAAAGGCTTCCATAGCCGGTCGGTCAATCAGGTCGTTGATACCTTCTTGTCCCATTTTTGCGCCATTGAGCGATTCATCCGCGTTGTCTTCGATGGTCTCGATCAGGTCTTCGTACTTGGAATGCAAAAGTCCAAGACTCGTACGCATCCGCGACTTTGAAGCTGCGATAGCCCCACGATGCGTACCAGCGCCTGAATACTGGGTTTGATTTTTAACGTTGACGTAATCGATGATGGATTGCCGTTGCTCTTCGCTTGTTTCGTCCTTGAGTTTGGCAAAGCGTGGATCGCCTTGCGCAGCATTCAGGATGGTATCGCCGGTGACTGTGTACAAGGATTCGATGTAGCAACCAAATACATATTTCTTTTGGTTTGTCTCCGCATCACTCCAGTCACTGATCCATCCAGTTACCAAATCCTGATGTTCGGCGAGGTCGCGCAGCACACCGATGTCATCCTGTATGACCATATACAGATGGTCACGCTCGTTTTCTGCCTTGACCTGTTTTTTCAGCGCACCCAGTTGAGTCTTTTTGAAGTGCGATGCTTGCTCCCAGAGGTAGTCTTTGCTTTCTGCGGGTTTGGCGTCCGTAGCTGCTGGGTCTTTGCTCGGCTGCTCTGCAACTTCCGCAATCCACTTTTCCGCCTGACTTGGAGTCAGTAGATTAGCTGCGCCTTTCTCAGGGTCTGCATTGGTGAGATCGACCTTCTGCATGAAGTACTCACGTTCAGATTTGTGCTTGATGACCTGCGCGCATTTCGCGGCGGTCCATTGCACCTCGGAGTAGTTGACGTAAAGTTTGCTCAAACGCGGGAAGACCAATACGGCTTCGCCCACATTACTTTCGCGTTTATTTGCGATGATCTCATCTTTCTCCCACAGAAGTTGCGTAACGATGCCGTCCTGAATACGGTATTCGTGCATAACGGCTTCAGGCTCCTTGTCGACGATGACATAGAGCCAGCCGTTACGCATCAATCGAATGCCTAGTGGGCGAGAAGTGGTTTTGTACGGCATGATCAGCGCGCTTGACGGGTCGAGTCGTTCAACGAGGCCGTAACGCAGTGGGATGAGCTGGATTTTTGCCTTCATCAACGAGCAACCGCCCATGGCACACTTGCCGTCGTCCCGGCTTTTTGCAACGTTGTTCGGGCTTTTGCCGGTCGATGTTGGCGTTGTCATCCTTGGCTCCTTCGCGGGGTTTCAGCCCGTTCCTGGGCAATATCAGCGACCCGTTGGAGTCGTTGAGCGGGCGTTTGTTCCGATGGGGTTTTGAGTATGGCGTCGAGGTCTGGGTGTTCTTCCAGTGCCCGCTCGCCAAGGAACCCGTGAATATTGGCGTAAAGGGTGATATCGAGTTCGGTGTTGAAGCCGCGATCATAGGAGGTCGACGCCAGCGCATGCAGGTGTTCCCAGCGTTGCTGTGAGGTCGACTGTGCCTGATAGCTTGGAAAGTATTCTTGCATGTGTGCATCAAGGCGCATTACTACGTTGCGAAAGTTCACCTCATCCAGTTGACTGAGTTGTGCGTCGGTCAATCGATAGCGCTTACTGTTGTCGGGCTCGGGAGAATTGTTCGGCCGCTGGTTTATGTACCAGCAACCCAATGCAGCATCGGCAGTAACGATTTGTTTGCATGGGCCGAACAGGGTCGGATCCTTGATGGTTGCTGCGTGGGCGAGCAGTGCATGGGTTACGGCCGGATCCGCGATACGCAACAATACTTCTTCGCCCATCGGGTGCAAGACGCTGGTGAGCCAGCGAAAGTGTGCGACCAGTTGATCCCATGATTGATCGCTGAACACCAAGTGACCCCATTCCTGGTTTGAGGCGTTTAGGAACTGAGCCAAGATCGGGTCGTTTTGGTTTTTTATCAGCACGAGGCATGGGGAAATATCGCCCAGTTCTGCCCAGCGTGTCCCGAGATAAAGCGGCTCGAATTGAGGATTTTCTGTCCACTGATATAAGTGCTGTGGGAGCTTCTCAACGCTGACACCATCAAGCAATAAACCAACCGTGCCATTCCACGGAAGACCTTGGGGAAGACCGTTTTCCAATGGGAATTCCGACTTAAGCATTCTTTGCCTCCAGTTTGGCCTTCTCGCAGATCGCGCAAATCGGCTTCTTCTGCATCAACGCCTGCCGCTGCACCGGAACCAACACCTGCCCAGCCTTATCCGCATCCGCCTGCTTCAACGGCCCCGGCAACAACGGTGCCGCGCCCGTGCCACTGCCCGGACTACCACCGGAGTTCATGTTGATCACCGGCCCGCTCATGGTCACGCCGCCGGCGTCGATCTTGATAAAACTACCGCCACCAATGAGCGTCAGTTCCGCCCCCGCCTCAAGCACGACTTTCATGCCGCTGCTCAGGTGGATTTCCTGCCCCGCATCAATGAACTGCCCAGTCCCAATCTTGATGTGCTGATTGACGCCGACAGTCAGGTGGTCATTGGCCCGCGCCTCGACCTTGCGATCGGCATAAACGGTGTGATGTTCTTCAGCCTTGAACTCGCTGTAGCTGTTCTTTTCAACGGTGTCGTGCCGTTCGTTGCCAACGCGGATTTTCTGGTCGTGCTCGACGTTTTCGTCCCAGTCACGTTGGGCGTGCAGGTAGATCTGTTCCTGACCTTTTTTATCTTCGATGCGCAGTTCGTTGTAGCCGCCGCCACCCATGGAGCTGAGGGTCTTGAAGGTGGTGCGCGTCTTGTTGGCCGGCAGAGGGTAGGGGACGACGTTTTCCTTGTGGAACAGGCAACCACTGACCAGAGGTTGATCGGGGTCGCCTTCCAGGAAGGTGACCAGTACTTCCATGCCGATGCGCGGGATGGCGATGCTGCCGTAGTGAGCGCCGGCCCAGGCCGAGGAGACGCGCAGCCAGCAACTGGTTTTGTCGTCGGCCTGGCCTTCGCGGTCCCAGTGAAACTGCACTTTGACGCGGCCGTATTGATCGCAGTGGATTTCTTCGCCTTTGGGGCCGGTGACGACGGCGCTCTGGCTGCCAAGGATGCGCGGTTTTTTCCGGGTCAGGGGCGGGCGGTGGGGCACGTCCCACGGCGTCGCCTGGAAGCGGTTGCGGTAGCCCTGATGGAAATCGTCTTTAAGTGCGGTGGTGTCGCTGGTGACTGACTCTTCCAGCACTTGCGGCTGTTTGCCTTCGTGCAGCACTTCAGTCAGCAGCCACAGATCGTTCCACTTGGCTTTTGGATGCTGAGTCAGGGCGAGAAAATGGCCGCTGACCAGTATCGGCTGATCGCTTCTGCCTTCGGCCAGCTGGAAGTCGCTACGGTGGCGCTCAAGGGCGCGGTTGGCCAGGTGTTTGCCGCGCTCGCGGTCCACAAACCTGCCGGGGTAATCGTAGTCTTCGAGGTCGGGCAGGGCGTCGCCGCGCTTTTCGCTTTCGAGGGTGATGCGGGGTTTTTCGAAGTCGTAATCGCGACGGGTCGTTCTGCTGGTACGGGTTTCCAGGCGCAGGTCGAAGCGCTTGACCACCGGGTCGCTGGCGACCATGCCGGAGTCCTGCTGATAGGCCACCGGGGACAGTTTCGGGAACACCGTCTGGTCATCGCCGAACACCAGTTTGTGGCCAGTGGTGGTGTGCTCGAAGTGGTAGTGAATCCCTTCTTCCTCGCACAGGCGCTGGATGAACTGCAGGTCTGACTCGTCGTACTGAACGCAGTAGATGCGCTCGGGATAAACCGCCCCGACCTTGAAGGCGTAGGCATTGCCTTGAATGCCGTGATCTTCGAGGACACTGGCGATGATTTTCGGCACCGTCAGGTTCTGGAAAATGCGCTGGTTGATGCGGTGCGCCAGGTACGACAGTTGCGGGCGCAGGGTCACCGCATAGCGGGTCAGGCGTTTGCCGGCATCACCCTGGGCCGCACGATAGATCTGGCCATGAATGCCGCTGCCGTCAGGCGATAGCTGCAAGAAGGCGGGTTTGTGCAGGATGGTTTCGAGGTCCAGGGCCGGTTTTTCGCTGACCAGTTGCACCTCGAACACAAAAGGCTGGCTGATGGCTTCCCGACCTTGCAGGGCAAGCACCTGAAAGTCGTGGGCAATGCCTTCAATGGTCAGGGCAAAGTGAGTCTGATTGGCCGGCGCGAACATCCCTTGTTCCTCGTGCAGTACTGCGGCGTTTGCCAAGACCTGAATAAGGAATCAGCAGACGCAAAATTCTGAAAGGGCGTAAACGACATCGACCAGCAGAGCTGGCCGATGCGGGTAACGATCAGCCGCGATTAAACGACTGGGGAACGCCAGTCATCGGAACCCGAAGTACCGGATACTTCGTGGGTCCAGGTGATTTTGCGGTAGGTGAACTGCACTTCTTCCAGGTGGGTGAAGTGCGAGTTGCCTGGGTCCTGGCAGTTGTGCATCTTGTTGTTGATGGCGACGATGATCGCGTCTTCCAGTTTGGTGGTGTAGTAGTGCTCTTGGGTACCCTGAGCAGAAGTACGGAACCACTGGATAACGATTTCGCTCATGCGCTCGCCGGAAGTCAGTGCGGCTTGCAGCAGTGGCGAAGACTTGTCGTAGACCTTGGTGATCGAGACTGGCTTGTGTACACGCTGACCGGTTGGCTGGCCGGATTGCGGGTCACGCGGGATGATCACGTCGTGGCTGAACGCCTGAACCATGACCTGGTCTTCGTGACCTTCCTGATAGGTGTTGCCAACGGAGTCGGCGGTGAATGCGCCTGCAGTGATCAGGCCTTGTTTTTCGCCGGTTACCGACATGTACGCTGGTGTAGCCATGGGTGTGCTCCTTGCTGAATAAATAAGAGTGCCCGGGAGGCGAAATCGCCCGGTGGGTGCCTGACTGTTATCAAGGAGCGTGCCAGGTTTTGCGAAGTGCCCGGCTGGCGGGGTCGCCACGGTGGTCGATCATCTTTCGGGGCGATTTTCAGCGGAATAATCAGGAGAAAGTGCGCAAGAAGTTGCGCAGTACTGCGCAACTTCTTGCGCACTTGGCTACAGGCCACGTGGCGTATGGTCTGTAGCGCTTTCGATGGGTGTTTTATTATGGGGTGCTGCGCAACTTCTTGCGCAGCATGGCTAAATGATGGCGCTTGAGATTTTAAGGGGAACTGATGCCTTAGATCTTTTTTTTTCGTTGATCCGGGGCGGCATATTTCCCCGTACGACCTATAGCTTTATAGAACAGATATTATGAATTTAAGGGCTGCTTTCGGCCGAGGCTGTGTAAAAACGTTTTCGAGCGCGACGGGTACTCGAAACCGGACTGAAAATCGCGCATTCCCGTGAAATCCACATCTGCTGACGTGTCGATAAATGTCAGATTTAAACCAAGCTAGCAATGACCTGTGGACGGTGAGACCCCAGTGAACTGGTCCAAATTTTTAGTCAGCGAACGGCTTCTTCTGGCCGTTTTCTTCTACGGCGGAGTCGTAGGAAATGTTCCCTTTACGTTTTCGTGTGTCGACAGCAAGGGTTTGAAACTCGGTTCGGAATCGCTCGATATGAGCGGACGAGATGTAGAGGTAGCCAGTCACTATGAGCATTTTTGCCATCCTTTCGGTGTAGGCCCCCGACTACCGAATTGCTCGGAAATCGGTGGCAGTGGTCACTCAGACGATAAGCACGATTTTGCCTTGAATGCTGCTTTGTGAAGCTCGGTGGTGCGCATCCGACGCCTGGGCGAGTGCAAACGTACTGTCGATCACCACGCGGACAGTGCCGTCATCCAATAAGCGGCCAGCCTCTGCCAGTTGGGGACCGTTGGAGCGCACCTGCGTTGAGGAAACGGTGATGCCCAGATCAGTTGCTTCTTTATGTCCGCAGAAACCCATGGGGTTGACCAGAAACAGGGCACCGCCTGGTTTGATGACGTTCAGAAAGCGTTCCATATTCGCGCCACCGACGGCATCAATCACCAGATCCACATCCTTTGCGACGTCTTCAACGGCCGTCTTTTTGTAATCGATGAATGACTCAGCGCCTAGGTCGCGAAGCAGGCTCTCATGCTTACCGGAGGCGACCGCAATCACACGTGCGCCTTTCCATTTGGCAACTTGCACCGCTAGATGCCCCACGCCACCGCCGGCACCATTTACCAGCACGGTCTTGCCTCGCAGCGGGACTGGCGCGTGTCGGAACGACTGAAATGGATTCGGCTCGTCATGCCCCAGGTCGATCAGAAACTGCCAGGCGGTAAGCAGCGACATGGGCGCACCCGCGGCCTGAACGTGGTTTATGCCGCTGGGTTTCAACGCTAACTCGGTCTCATGGATGCATATGTATTCGGCGTAGGCGCCGCTGCCAGTCATCAGATCTCTCGGGAAACGCACCATTGCGTAGACTTCGTCGCCCACGCTGAAGCTGCCAGTTCCGTCGCCAACGGCTACAACTTCCCCGGATACATCCGTGCCCAAAATCAGCGGGAATGTTGGATTTGGCCACCACTCAGGTGGTAAAGCCCTATACCCGTCTCGCAGATAGAAGTCAGGCGGGTTGAGACTGGCTGCACGTACACGTACGAGCACTTCGCCGCGTTGGGCGATAGGTCTGGACGCATCCTCATAACGCAGCACTTCGGAGCCGCCAAATTCGTGCAATTGCACCGCTTTCATCATGTCGTTCATCACAACCTCTTTAGTATCGATGGGGGGACGATCTAAGGTAACTGGCGGCAGCGAGGTTGATAATCAGGTTGGATTTCGTTTCAATGGTGCCATGAAGGAACCAATCGGATTCGAACGACTGAGCGGGATGATTGCATTCGCCCGGGCTGGCTCTCTGGGCAGCTACCGGGCTGCGGCCCGCTCGCTGTCCATTTCACCCTCGGCGATCAGTAAAAGTATCCAGCGGCTGGAACGCCATTTCGGCGTGTCGCTGTTCACCCGCACCACGCGCTCGCTGACTCTCACAGTTGAAGGACGCGATATTCATGAGCGTGTGTTGCAGCTGTTGCGCCAGGCAGAAGAGATCGAGCAAGTAGCTAAATCAGCGCGATCCGAGCCTGCTGGCACGTTACGGATTGCGACGTCACTTCCCATCGGGATGCATATCATCGCGCCCGCCATCACCGAGTTTCGTAAACGCCACCCCAAGGTATTGATCGACCTGCGGCTAAGTGACCGGATTGTGGACCTGGTCGAGGAAGGCATTGATCTTGCGGTAAGGATCGGTGAGCTTTCGGACTCATCGCTCTTGTCCCGAAAGCTCATGCCATACACGCTCTGTTGTTATGCCTCTCCAGACTATCTGGCCAGGTGCGGCACGCCCCGACATCCTGATGAACTGGCCGAGCACGAAACGGTGAACCTGCGTTATCAAAACTCCGGTCAAACCTTACGCTGGCCATTTCGCATCGCCGATAAGGAAATCGAAATAGTGCCGTCATCGCCTGTCGTCGTTGATGCAAGCGAGGCTATTCTGGCAGCGATGGCAGCGGGCGCGGGTATAGGCATAGCCGCGAGTTTCATGGCCGCTGCGAGGGTGAAGCGGCAAGAGTTAGTCCCGATCCTGGCCGAGTTCGCAGTGCAGAGGGACAACATCACGGCTATCTGGCCGGAGAGCCGTCGCACCAATCCTGCTGTGCGCGCTTTTCTCGATATGCTGATCGAACTTCGCTGAGGTCGGTTACGGTTCGGTGTGTCAGCTTGTGATAAAGCTTGTCAGTTCCTCTGGTCTGCCCGTGGGAAAAGCTTCTTTCAAGTACTCGAGAAATACAGATACGCGGGCGCTCAATAACCGCCTTGATGGATAGAGCGTCCAAAGCGCGACTTCCGGCCCTTCTACATCCCCCCAGTGCACCATCTGTCCATTGAGCAGATCACCGGCTACCAGCGAAACGGGAAGGCGTGCGACCCCAACGCCTGCTCGGACTGCATCACGGACCATGAACATCGAAGACAGGCTCAGGACGGCTGCCACGTTTATCTGGGACCTGCCACCTGGCGTCGTGATATGCCACACCGGACTTCGGTCGCCTGCCCCTCGAACCACAGACGGTACGGCCACATCACCCTCGGGACGCACGAAGGCAGGACTGGCTACGACGACCAGTCGGTCACGCAGTAAGACGCGACCGATAAGGCTCTCGTCAGGCGCCGGATTGACCCGAATGATCAAGTCATACCCTTCCTCAATCATGTCGACGATGCGGTCCTCCGTGGTGACCTCTAATCGGACCTCCGGATATTTCAGTGCAAAGCCTGCGGCGAGCTTTCCCATCGCCGCCTGGGCAAAAAAGAGAGGCGCACTGATGCGCAGAGTGCCCCGTGGCCGCTCCCCACCTGAAGCGATGGCGGCAACGCTCTCGTCCAGTTCATTTAGCAACGCTGCCGTTCTTTCGAATAATGCTCGCCCTTCCTCGGTGAGCTTGAGTGCGCGCGTCCCGCGCTCGAACAGACGTAGCTCAAGGCTGCGCTCCAAATCTGCGACGCGACGCGACAACGTCGCCTTCGGTCGCCCGCTGGCACGTGCGGCGCGGCCGATCCCTCCATGACGAGCAACAAGATTGAAATCGGCGAGCGCGAGTAGGTCCACGGGTTTACCTATGAGGTGGCGGAGGCAGCGGGCGTTGCACAGACCTCTAGTCGCTTAACCCGACTGCGCAGCATGCTCAACGCTCGAAATTTGCTGTTCCATATGCGGAACACCGTGTGCAAATTTGAGGGCTATCGCAGCATTTTGTAAACACCGATATTAGCGCTGTCGTTCAAATCCCTACGGAGAATAACCATGACCATCCTCGTTACTGGCGCAACCGGCAGAGTCGGCCGCCAAGTTGTTGAACAACTCCTTAAACGTCATGCTGCCGTGCGCGTTCTCGTCCGCGACTCCTCCAAGGCTGACTTTCCGCCGCAGGTTGACGTGGTGCAAGGTGAGATGATGGACATTGAATCGCTGCGCCGCGCCTTCACCGATGTCTCCAGTTTCTTTCTGCTCAATGCGGTGGCTGCGGACGAGTTCACCCAGGCTCTGCTGGCGCTGAACATTGCTCGAGAAACGGGCGTGGAACGGGTCGTCTATCTCTCGGTCATTCATGCCGACCGCTTCGTAAATGTGCCGCACTTCGCGGTCAAGTCCGGTGCCGAACAGATGATCAAGCAGATGGGCTTCAGTGCCACCATCCTGCGCCCGGCCTACTTCATCGACAATGAAGTGATGGTCAAGGACGCCATCTTTGAACACGGCATCTACCCGATGCCAATCGGCGGCAAGGGCATTGCTATGGTCGATGCCCGTGACATCGCAGAAGTGGCAGCCATTGAGCTGATGCGCCGCGACCAGGCACCGGGCAAGCTGCCGGTTGAAACCATCAACCTGGTAGGACCCGATACGCTGACCGGTTCAGATGTTGCCGCGATATGGACCGATGTGCTGGCACGTCCGGTCATTTACGGGGGTGACGATCCGAGCGGCTTTGAACAGACCGTGGCCAATTTCATGCCTAAGTGGATGGCCTATGAAATGCGCCTTATGGCCGAGCGTTTTGTCAGCGACGGGATGATCCCCGAGGCTGGCGATGTCCAGCGCCTGACCACGATCCTTGGGCGTGAACTGCATAGCTATCGAGACTTCGCCGCCCGTCTCGCCGGCGCGATCTAACTGAAAGTGCAGGGCGAACGCGGTCACAGAGCCCCTCGTTCCCCTGCACCGCAGGCTACCTTTGAAAACGCTACAGATTACCGGTTGCTTCAGGCTTTGGTCTGGCCACCGCTAACTACTTCCTCGAACGAGGGTGGAACTAATAAGGTTCATCGCCCAAACGGACCTCGAATCGTCCAGCGTCGAACGCCACCCCTCCACGCAGGCAGCCACACGCTAAAACCAAAAAACCGCAGAAAAAAACTGACGGTCATCAATTCGACACCTTCAAGGCACACCATGGTCAACGGGTTACTTCGTGCTTGACCTGGTATCAAATGGAGGGCGCCGTTCATGGTTCATACGATCGCCGCAGCAAAGCAAAAGGATCTGAAAAGACGCGCCACGGTGATCTATCGGCGTGACGAGGAAATACTGTTCGTGCGCAAACGCCACGCGAAATGGAATTTGCCCGGTGGCCGCATCGAAGAAGGTGAGACGCCTCTTCAAGCCGCCCTGCGCGAGATGGTAGAGGAAACTGGACTGACCTTTAATCAGCTCTCCTATATCTCCGAATATGAAGACAGCAGGGTCACTCACTTTTTATTCGAAGCTTCGTTGGCAGGGCAGCCCAAGCCTCGCCCATGCAACGAGATCGATGACTGTCGCTGGTTCTCAACAAAAGACCTGGACAAGCGCAGTGTTCGAGGCTCCGTCAGGACATTGCTCAAGCATAGTCGGCTTGAGCCGGTGGTCGATCGGTCGGCTTAGGTTGATCGAACCGGTAGCTTTGCGACGCGCAGCTTTCTCAACATCGGGCGTTTCTTGTCATGATGGCTTTGCATGCGTTTGAGCAGGTCGTCCAGGGTATTAACGGCCTTGAGGATGAATGGCCCTTTGTTCAGCATCACGCATTCGGCCCGGATGCCCATGGCCGCGTCGGTGATTTCTGCTCGGGTAGGGGCTCCTGTCTTGGCCAACGACTCAAGAACCTGCGTCGCCCAGATGACGGGGACATGCGCGGCCTCGCATAAGCACAGCATTTCTTCCTGCAGCTCGGCGGTGCGTTCAAATCCGGTTTCAACCGCGAGGTCACCGCGAGCAATCATGACACCCAGCCGTGGACTCCTCATTCCGGCAAGCAGTAGCTGCGGAAGATTGTCGAAGCCCTGGCGGGTTTCAATTTTCAACACCACGCCTAAATGCTCGGCATCCAGGCGTTCGAGATGCTGGAAAAGTGCGAGCACATCGTCTGTTTGATTAACGAATGAAAGTTGCACGATGTCGGCATGCCGGGCGGCAAATTCAAGCGCTGCGACGTCGTCGATACCCAACGCCTTCAGACCAAGATCGGTGTCCGGAAGATTGATGCCTTTGTCAGCCTTGAGCTTCACGCCGCCCGGTGCATGGTGAATTTCAATGTGCAGCGCATGGCTGCTTTTGGATAACACCTCGCCGCCGATTTTTCCATCGTCGAACCATATCGGGTCGCCCGGTTTCGCAGCCTGAAAGACCGCTTCCGATGTGCAACTGATGTGGGCAGGCGTAATCACATTGCCTGCCTCGTCAACCGTCGCCGGAGCCCCTTCATCAGGGTCCAGGGTCAGGGTCAGAATGTCGCCCTCGTGCAGCTTGATGGTCTGGGGCTTTGGGGGCACAGCAAGTATCCGCCCCGAGGCCTTGCGACCGGCCGGATTCTGAAGTTTCAACTGCAGACCAGACATTAGATAGGTCGTCTTATCGAGCTCTACCAGAACAC
Source organism: Pseudomonas sp. TMB3-21 (assembly GCF_054898145.1). NCBI lineage: Bacteria > Pseudomonadati > Pseudomonadota > Gammaproteobacteria > Pseudomonadales > Pseudomonadaceae > Pseudomonas > Pseudomonas sp. TMB3-21. The sequence continues at coordinate 3,745,290 of NZ_CM142718.1, forward strand.
CTTGAGCCTGTTTTTCAATGACTCGCAGCGTGCGTCTGGAAAAGCGCGCATCACGGCATTTCAGTTGGTCACCTACCTCGATAGGTTCCAGCCAGTCAGCGGGCAACTGGATGGCATCTGTTGCCGTAACCGAGTCTGACGTCAGATAAAGTCTTGCAGATTTCAATACGTTGCCCGTTTCGTCGCGCTGCGGCCGTATCTTGAGTATTGGCTTGCCGTCAGCAATAGGGCCGGTACGAAGCTTGGGCCCCGGCAGATCCATTGCCACCTGACAGGGTTTACGTAGCTTGAGGCTGGCCCGGCGCACGTGATCGATCATCGCCAGCCATTGCTCCGGCCCATCGTGCGCGCAGTTGATCCGTTGGCAGTTCATGCCCGCCGCGACCAGGCGTTCGACAAACTCATAATCAATGGCGGCTTCAGTCGGCATGGTGACCATGATACGAACGGCTCTGTCGTGGTCGTGGCTACCGAATAGCGCCTCGCCGTGTTCAACCAATGCGCTCGTGGCCTGCATTGGGGGACTTTTCTGCACTTCGCTACCGCAAGACGCACCGCGTGAAGTCATCCGCTCCAGCACGTGCAGCACTCGGTCTATCGAGCCGAGGACGTCGCGCTCGCATCGACCGAGTGACGACAAACCCAATGCCGTCAATTGAGTCTGCAATGGGCGAATGTCGTGGCGCCTGAGGACGAGGTAGTCAAGGAGGTTTGCAGCGCTGTCGCGATAGCTGGAATGGATGCGTGACAGGTCAAAATGAGGAGACGCTTCGCTGCCCATCTTTCTTCGCATAGCCACCAGAGATTTGAGTGCGGCGTGCACTTCATTTTCGGCGTCTGCTAGCTGTCCTGAAGGGAGCGGGGTGGTCATGGCGTGCACTCGAGAGAACGGCGGGTCGCCTGTCTGCAATAGTGGTTCGCGTATATGACGTTTTTTTTACGATGATGGGCCGGGCGTCTGACGTTTCTCAGTCATGTGTTGCAGCAAATGAATGATCCGGAAAATCTCAGACCCATCCTGCGCTCAGGAAGAAAAAACTTCCGGCCGTTGCTGCACGGTTCCGGTGTATCTGCGCGATTGCTGCCACGCCAGCTGTGCCTGAACGTCAGCGGCAGCCTTCAAGACTTTCTGCGCCCAGTGTTCATCTTGCGGATCGACGACGACAACGCGAAAACCGTGATCATGGCCCTCGCTGCGAACGCCCTCGGAATCATCGACATGCAAGTCGATATCGAAGGCTGGCGGAAATTTCGAGGGGGAGTTTGCTAGCCCGTGAGCCTCAAGCGCACGGCTATGCACAACACTGTTGACCACACCGTCAACGTGGATCCCGTACAACATCAGCCAGCGGCGGATGTAAGCCGGCGTTCGCCCGGACGATGTATAGACCCAGATGCTGCAGCCCTGGCGACGTAACTCTCGAGTCAGCGAGCGGGTGCCGAGACGCAGCGGCTCACCCAGCAAACGGTGAACAAAGGCTGGCAGTCGGCTTGGCTCGACGTCGCAGTGGTCCAGTTGGCAGGCCAGCGTGTCATCGATATCAAACGAAATGCGTACGCGCGGTGCCTGGCGCCTCAGCAGGGCGCGCTGAACGGCTTCGCCGGCACGGCTGAGCGAGGTCTGGAATTTGGCGAACACTGAAGAGTCGTTCATCAATGGCCTCCTTGATAAGCAGCGAAGGGCTCATCTTTGAGAAAAAACTTCATCGGGTCAGGTGCCTGTTCTTCCAGGAAATGTGCATATTTTTTCTTGATCTTGGGCAGCTCGTATAGCGCCTTGACCCCGTGCTTGGCGGAGTTGCGTATCACCGATGAAGGGTTGAAATAGCCCTCGGCGTTCTCCAGGCTCAACACGAACGGCGGCAAACCTGCGCGCATGAGCAAGTAGCTGACGATGAGCGAGCCACTGCGATTATTGCCTTCGATGAACAGTTGCGGCTTGCTAAGGATTCGTACATAGACGCCGGCCGCACGCTTCCAGACGGATTCGCTGTGATACGCGCAGTACCAGTTGTACAAGTCTTTCACCCCGCCCTCAACGTTGTTGAAGAAGTGCTCCTCGGTGGCCACCAGATGCTGAGCATATTCCAGTCGGCGCGCCGGGTCTCGCCCGCACAGCACGGTGGCATTGATCTCCAGCATCAGGTTGAGTTGCTGCAGGTCAAACAGGTCGACGCCACGTGCGACATAGTCGTCAACCAGCGCATAACCTTCCAGCATATTGTGTAGCACCTCGTCGGTCAGGGGATCACGCGGCTCGGTAAAGTGCTGGCTGAGCGCTGCAAAACGGCTCTGCACCTCACGCAATGCGCGTTCAATCGCTGGCAAATCAAGACGACGTGTTGCAGACATTGGCTTTCCTGAATAACGCTGGGTACGAAGGTAATGCGACCGTATGTCCGCCAGAGCCTGCCTGGCGGCATGCGGCCCTGAGCGGATATGCGTTGATCAGCTGAACTTGCCGCTGATGTAATCGCCGGTCATTTGTTCACGCGGGTTGTCGAAAATCTGCGCGGTCGGGCCCATCTCGACCAGATAACCAGTGCGCGTGCCCTGGGAAATATCCACCGAGAAAAAGGCCGTCGTGTCAGCGACGCGGATGGCTTGTTGCATGTTGTGCGTGACCAGGGCGATGGTGTAATCCTTTTTCAACTCGACCATCAATTCCTCGACCCGGCGGGTGGCGATCGGGTCGAGTGCCGAGCAGGGCTCATCCAGCAGCAGCACTTCTGGCTCGGTCGCGATGGCGCGGGCGATACACAGCCGTTGTTGCTGGCCGCCGGACAGGGACAGGCCGCTGACCTTGAGCTTGTCCTTGACCTCATCCCACAGCGCGGCGCCTTGCAGAGCGTGCTTGACGCGGTCGCCCAGATCGCCTTTGTAGCGATTGAGGCGCAGGCCGAAGGCGACGTTGTCGAAGATGCTCATCGAGAACGGATTCGGCTGTTGGAACACCATGCCGATGTAGCGGCGCACGACCACGGGATCTACACCCTTGCCATAAACGTCCTGGCCGAGGAAATGCACATGGCCCTCGAAGCGAAAGCCTTTGACCAGGTCATTCATGCGGTTGAGGCTGCGCAGCACGGTGCTTTTGCCGCAGCCCGACGGACCGATGAAGCCGGTGATCTTGTTTTTTTCGATCGGCACGTGGCTGTCACGGACCGCCAGGAAATTGCCGTAGAAAATCTTGTCCAGCTTGCAGTCCATGACCACAGGTTCCTGGGTGACAAACGGAGCGGCTATTTGCGCAGATGATACGTTCAAGATTCAGGTGCTCCCGTTATCAATACTTGGGCTTGCCGAAAATACGGCTGACAATGTTCACGACCAATACGATCATCACCAACACCAGCGAGGCCGCCCATGCGAGCTCGAGCTGGTTGTCGAACGGCATACCGGAGAAGTTGTAAATCAGCACGGCGAGCGATGCCGTCGGATTCATGACTTCAAGGCTGCCTTCGTGGAAGATCCAGTAATTGCTGAACAGCGCGGTAAACAGCAGAGGTGCGGTTTCGCCTGCGGCGCGTGCCACGGCCAGCATGACGCCGGTCAGGATGGCCGGCATGCCGGTAGGCAGAACGATTTTCCAGATCACCTGCGAGCGGGTGCAGCCCATGCCGTAGGCGGCGTCCTTCATGACCTTGGGCACCATCCTCATCGACTCTTCAGCGGTGAGCACGACGATCGGCAGCATCAGTACCGCGAGTGCAACGCCACCCGCCGGTGCCGAGTAGGTACCGGTCGTCATCACCACCAGCGCGTAGGCAAAAACCCCGGCGAGAATCGACGGCAGGCCCGTGAGCATCTTGGCGGCAAAGCGTGAGGCGTTCGCGAGTTTGCTGTCCGGCCCGAGTTCGGCCAGGAAGATCGCCGCCATGATGCCGACCGGCACCGCGATGGCTGCGGCGATGCCGACCATCACAAAGGTACCCGCCATCGCGTTACCGAAACCGCCGCCCGTCTCGAATCCGGTCGGTGGCAGTTGGGTGAAAACTTCCATGCTCAGGCGAGCTCCGCCGCGCGTGATCAGCATGTAGAGCACGGAAATCAGCGGCACGCTGGCTAACAGAGCGCCAGCCCAGACCAGCGTGGTCAGCACCAGGCTGCGCAGGGCGCGGCCTTCGAACTTGCGCTGCAGGCTTGGCATGGCGGTGATAGGGGAGGTGAGGTTAGTCATTATTTGGTACCACGTTGGGCATAAACCATGATCATGGAACCGAGGATGTTCACCAGCAGCGTGATCACCATCAGCACCAGCGCGGCGTACATCAACACTTCGATTTCGTTGGGGCCGGCTTCGGGGAAGTTCAGCGCCAGCAGGGCCGCCAGCGTGTTGGCCGGAGCAAACAGAGAAAGCGAAATGTTGTTCGCGTTGCCGACGAGCATGGCCAGGGCCATGGTTTCACCCAGTGCTCGGCCGAGGCCCAGGACCAGGGAGCCGAAGATGCCGGTGGCAGCGGAAGGCACCATGACCTTGAGAATCGCTTCCCAGTGGGTGGTGCCCATGCCATACGCGGCCTGTTTGGTTTTCATCGGTACGCCGGTGAGGGCGTCCTGGGAAACGGCGGCGATGGTCGGCAGAATCATGATGGCCAGTACCAGCGCGGCCGGGAGTAAACCCGGACCGCTCAAGGACGTGCCGAAAAACGGGATCCAGCCCAGTTCAGTGTTCAACCAGGTGGTCAGCGGCCGAATGGCCGGGATCACTACGTAAATCCCCCACAGCCCATAAACGACGCTGGGGATTGCCGCGAGTAATTCAACGATGGTGCGAAAGACGGCTGCCAGTTTCGCGGGCAGGAAATCCTGAGTCAGGAATATCGCCATGCTGACGCCAAAAAAGCCCGCGATCAGCAGCGCGATGAACGCGCTGTAGAGCGTGCCCCATATGGCCGGCAGAATGCCGTACTTGCCTTGGTTAACGTCCCAGACGCTGCCGAACAGCACGTCAAAACCGTGCTTTTCCATGCCTGGAAGTGCCTTGCGTCCCACCTCGAACACCAGGGCAAATACCACCGCCAGAATCAGTATCACACCAATTCGCGCAAGCGCACGGAAGGTGCGGTCAACCATGAAATCCTTCGTAGAGGGTGGTTGGCAGGCGGAGTCCGGGTTAACCGGTACGACAAAAGGTTGGTTCATGGGCTAATTCCGGAACAAGGGGGGGAACTCTCCCGGCGGGGCTGACAGCCCACACCGAGAGCGGCCTCACGAGCGTTACTGGATGTTGGCGGAAGCTTTGCGAACCTGGTCGACAACCGACGGCGGCAGAGGGATGTAGCCCATCGAGTCGGCGATTTTCTGACCTTCGGTCAGGCTGTACTCAACCATCTCGCGCATGGCTTTGGCCTTGGCCGGGTCTTCGTTCTTCTTGCGGAAGATCATCCAGGTGTAGGAAGTGATCGGGTACGACTTGGCGCCGTCCGGATCCGGCAACCAGGCCACCAGGCTTTCCGGCATCTTCACCGCGGCCAGAGCCTCGGCACCGCTTTCTGCGTTAGGCACAACGTATTGGCCGGCCTTGTTCTGCAGCTGGGCGAAGTCAACCTTGGCCAGTTTTGCAAAGCCGTACTCGATGTAGCCGATCGCGCCCGGGGTCTGGCGAACGGTGGCGGTCACACCATCGTTTTTCGGCGATTTGATGAATTTGTCGCTGGCTGGCCAGTTGACGGTGTTGCCTTCACCCAGCGCAGTTTTGAACTCTGGATTGATGGCCGCAACGTGCTTGGTGAATACCGCAGTAGTACCGCTGGAGTCTGCACGCACTACAACCGTGATCGGCATGTCAGGCAGCTTCAGCTCCGGGTTGGCCGCGACGATCTGCGGGTCGTTCCATTTAGTGATCTTGCCAAGGAAGATGTTGGAGTAAACATCGCGCGGCAGTTTCAGCCCTTTAGGGCTGCCTGGCAGGTTGTAGGCCAGGACAATCTCGCCCGCCGTCATTGGCAGCAGTTGCGCGCCTTCGGCCACCTTGGCGATGTCTTCGTCTTTCATCGCCGAGTCACTGGCGGCGAAATCGACGGTTTTGTTCAGGAAGTCCTGCACACCCGCGCCGCTGCCCTTGGATTGGTAATCCACGGTGACGCCAGCGGTTTTCTTGCTGAAATCCTTGAACCAGGTCAGGTAGATCGGGGCCGGAAAACTCGCGCCGGAGCCAGTCAGGCGAACGCTTTCTGCGGCAAAAGACACTGAGGTGGCACAAAGAGAAACCGTAATGGCCAGCGCTGCAGACTTCATCAAACTTTTCATCGAAGGAGTTCCATGTGATAACGGGCTCCCGAACTTTGCAACATTCTTGTTACGGTTTTATGAATGTGAGGTGGTGCTGATCGCGCGACCTCTTCAAACAGCATCGCTACAGCGTAGTGATCTGACCATTTCGATCCAGCTCATACACTTTATTGCCCTGCAATTTTTCCTTCAGCCAGCGCTCAGCCTTGCCCAAGGGCCGTTGGCGCGACCATAAAAGGTCGACGCCGATTTGCCAGTCGGTGTGCGGGTAAGCGCAGAGTTGCAGTTCCACCAGTTCGCCTTTGGCCAAGTCACGCTGGATCAGTTGCCGGGGCAGGGTGGCCCAGCCGAGCGCAGCGCGGACCATTTCCAGCAATGCCAGGTAGCTTTCCGCTTGCCACAACTGAGTCGAACGCAAGTACTCGCTGCTGGGCAATTTGCTCGCATGGGCGCTGAAGGCCAGGCGTCGATGCACGTGCAGGTCATCGAACGTGACGGTGTCGAGTTGCGCCAGCGGATGGTCGGGGTGACAGACGTGCAGCATGATCAATTTGCCCAGTTGCTGGAACGCCAGCTCCTTGAGATAGCCCGGTTGTGAAAACGCCACGCCGAGCACCGCCTCGCCGCTGCTCACCAGTTCACTGACGTCGCCGTGCACCGGATGGCGGATGATCAGGTCGACGAAGGGGAACGCCTGCTCGAAGGCCTGAAGCACCGGCATGATCGGCCCGTAAGGCGTTTCAATGGCCAGCGTCAGGCTGGGTTCGACGTTTTCCGACAGGCATTCAGCGTGTGCCTCGAACGTCATGCAGCGTTCCAGCACCGCTTCGGCCTGGATCAGCAATTTCTGCCCGCTGCCGGTAAGGGCAGGGCTGCGGTTGGTGCGATCGAACAAATCGACGCCCAGGTCCGTCTCGAGGTTGGCAATCGCGGCGCTGATGGTCGATTGCGTCTTGCCCAGTTTGCGGCCGGCGGCGGAGAACGATCCGCTTTTGACCACTTGAACGAACATCAACAGTTGATCGAGTGAGAAGCGCAATCGGTGTACTCCCGCAGCGAATGAAGAATTCTTGAGTGTGCCGCGTCTGCTCCATCGAAAAAAGCGATGGTTGCCAATTTGTTTCATCGCTTAAAACGCTCAACTATGGCCTCGCGTCAGTCCATCTTCGGGGCGGCTTTCCTTACCGAGCCCCTGAGCATGCCCGCGATCACACCCTACGCCGCACCTTCAGGAGCTTGTGAAATGAATACACAACGCATTCATCCGGTGGACGAAATCTTGCCCCTGCGGCAGTTGTTCACGTTCGGCTTGCAGCATGTGCTGGTGATGTACGCGGGGGCGGTGGCTGTGCCGCTGATTCTGGGCAGTGCGATGGGGCTGACCTCGGCGCAGATCGTTTTGCTGATCAATGCCAACCTGCTGACGTCCGGCGTGGCGACGTTGATTCAAGCGATAGGCTTCTGGAAATTCGGCGCGCGTTTGCCGCTGATTCAGGGCTGCTCGTTCATTGCGCTGGCGCCGATGATCATGATCGGCAAGGAGTTCGGGCTTAGTCAGATCTTCGGTGCAGTGATTGCCGCTGGCTTTATTACCATCGCACTGGCGCCGGTGTTCAGCCGCCTGCTGCGATTCTTTCCGCCGGTGGTGATTGGCAGTCTGATCACCATCATCGGTATCTCACTGATGCCGGCCGCCGCGATCTGGCTGGGCGGCGGCAACCCTGACGCGGCAGATTTCGGCAGCCCCGCCAATCTGTTGCTGGGCCTGGCCACGGTCAGTGTCACGCTGGTGGTCTACGCCAAGTGCAGAGGCTTTCTCGGTAACCTCAGTGTGCTCATCGGATTGTTCGTCGGCAGCTTGATCGCCGCCGCCTGTGGCATGACTCAATTCAGTCGGGTGAGTGAAGCGGCGTGGTTTGAACTGAGCGCGCCGATGGCATTCGGTGCGCCGGAATTTTCTCTGGTGCCGATTCTGATCATGACCCTGGCGATGCTGGTGATCATGGCCGAGACCACCGGCAACTGCCTGGCCATCGGCAAACTAACCGGCAAGCCGACCACCCAACAAACCCTCGGCAATGCCTTCCGCGCTGACGGTCTGTCGACCATGCTCGGAGGCTTTTTCAACAGTTTTCCGTACAACGCGTTTACTCAAAACACCGGTTTGATTGCGCTCTCCAACGTCAAAAGCCGCTTCGTCGTGGCCGCTGCCGGGGCAATCATGGTGCTGATGGGGTTGTTCCCAAAGCTCGGCGCATTGATCGCGGCGGTGCCCACTCCGGTTTTGGGTGGTTGCGCGATCGTGATGTTCGGCATGACCACGGTGGCCGGCATTCAGGAACTGTCGCGCGTGCAATTCGAAGGCACGCGCAACGGCATCATCGTCGCGGTCTCGGTCAGTGTCGGCGTGCTGCCGATGTCCTTTCCAGCATTGTTCGAACACCTCGCTCCCACGCTGAAACTGGTGCTGGACAGCGGGATTTTTCTCGGTGCAATCACCGCCATTTTGCTCAACGTACTGCTCAACAATAAAAAAATATCGACCGACAACAACGTCGGCGCCTCATCGGCTGAACTGGCCGATTGATTTGTTGTTTTTCCACTGCCCAGGAGTTATCCCATGAATCAATTCACTCAACTCATTCCGGCCGGCGTCAGCGATCAGGATCTGGCGTTGCTGCGCCAGACCATCGCGTTGTCGCAGGCATCGAAAGAGCGCGGCCGACATCCGTTCGCGGCATTGGTGGCTGACCGCAACGGCAAGGTGATTGTCGAAGCGGGGAACAATTCGATGCCGCCGGAGGGCGATCCTACGCAGCACGCCGAACTGGTCGCAGCGGCTGCCGCTGCCAAACGGTTATCTCCTGAAGAGCTCGAACTGTGCACGCTGTACACCAGCGCCGAGCCCTGCTGCATGTGTGCCGGCGCGGTGTATTGGACCGGGATCGGCCGAGTCGTTTACGCATTGTCAGAACATGCATTATTGGGACTGACGGGGGACCATCCGGAGAACCCGACGTTTGCCTTGCCGTGCAGGGAAGTGTTTGCCAAGGGCCAGCGCAAGGTCAGTGTGTTGGGGCCGATGCTGGAAGAGGAGGCTAGCGAACCGCATAAAGGGTTTTGGTTGTAAAGGAGGGAGAAGCAGGCATTCCAACAGAGCCCTGAACTATCAGGTTGCCATGTCCTGAAATCATCCAGCTGGCGTACCTTCGGAACATCGACAGCCGGGAGGTCGGTATGGGGAATGGTCATGGCAAAGGGGTCGTCGTCTTTGGTGCAGGCATCGTGGGCGCGTCACTTCAGCTACAGCCTGCACTCCTCTGACCGACTTCCGGGACTTGCAGGCTGGGCGTTCGTCAATATTTGTTAATTTATCAAACACATAGTCAGAAATAATTCAGCAATGGCGTGCTTGAACCCTAGGCTTGAACTCTCAGAACAACCAAAAACAGAGAGAGACCGAGATGTATTTACCCCGCTCCCCAATTGCTGCCAGCCTGATTGGCGCAAGCCTGATAGTCAGTTCTGCAGCTTATGCAGACACCCTGACCCGCGACAACGGCGCCGCCGTCGGCGATAACCAGAACTCCCAGACCGCAGGCCCAACCGGCCCGATCCTGTTGCAAGATGTGCAATTGCTGCAAAAACTCCAGCGCTTTGATCGTGAACGCATTCCGGAACGTGTAGTGCATGCGCGCGGTACTGGCGTGCATGGCGAATTTGTTGCTTCCGACGACGCCTCTGATCTGAGCAAGGCCAAGGTCTTCCGCAAAGGCGAGCACACCCCGGTATTCGTGCGATTTTCAGCCGTCGTCCACGGCAACCACTCCCCTGAAACCCTGCGTGACCCCCGCGGCTTTGCCACCAAGTTCTACACTGCAGACGGCAATTGGGACCTGGTCGGTAATAACTTCCCGACGTTTTTCATCCGCGACGCGATCAAGTTCCCGGACATGGTCCACGCTTTCAAGCCTGACCCGCGCACCAACCTGGATGACGATTCGCGACGTTTCGACTTCTTCTCCCACGTCCCGGAAGCCACGCGCACGTTGACTTTGCTGTACTCCAACGAAGGCACACCAGCCAGCTATCGCACCATGGACGGCAACGGCGTGCACGCCTACAAACTGGTGAACGCCAAGGGCGAAGTCAACTATGTGAAGTTTCACTGGAAAAGCCTGCAGGGCCTGAAAAACCTCGATCCAAAGCAGGTGGCTGAAGTGCAGTCCAAGGATTACAGTCACCTGACCAACGATCTGGTTGCTGCCATCAATAAGGGCGAGTTTCCCAAGTGGGACCTGTACGTTCAGGTGGTCAAGCCTGACGACTTGGCAAAGTTCGACTTTGACCCGCTGGACGCCACCAAAATCTGGCCAGGTATTCCCGAGCGCAAAATCGGCCAGATGGTCTTGAACAAGAACGTGGGCAACTTCTTCCAGGAAACCGAGCAGGTCGCCATGGCACCCGCCAACGTCGTGCCGGGTATTGAGCCTTCGGAAGATCGCCTGCTGCAAGGCCGGGTATTTTCCTACGCTGACACGCAGCTCTATCGCGTGGGCACTAACGTGCTGAGTCTTCCCATCAACGCTCCTCGGGTCAAGGTCAACAACGGCAATCAGGACGGCACGCTCAATACCGGGCACACCACGACCGGCGTGAACTACGAGCCAAGCCGACTCAATCCGCGTCCAGCGGTTGAAGAGGCGCGCTACAGCCAACTGCCATTGTCCGGCAGCACACAACAGGCGAAGACCCAGCGCGAGCAAAACTTCAAGCAGGCGGGCGACTTGTATCGTTCCTACAGCGAGAAGGACCGCAAGGACCTGATTCAGAGCTTTGGTGAATCGCTGGCGACCACCGATACCGAAAGCAAAAACATCATGCTGTCGTTCCTCTACAAGGCAGATCCGGAATACGGCACCGGCGTAGCCAAGGTTGCCAAGGGCGATCTGGCCAAGGTCAAGCAACTGGCCGCTGCACTGAAGGACTGACCGATCACCCCGGCCCGTTTGCACGGCGGGTCGGGGCATTTGGAGGACATCACATGCGCAGAACACTTTATGCCTTGCTGCTGTGTGTCACTGCGGGCACGGCCCACGCCAGCCCGTCAGAGACCCGCAACGCCGCCGATACCCAGGCACAACTTAGGGAGCTGTTTTTCCAGGCCGCCCGAGACGGCCGCCAAGACATGCTCAACGAGTTCATCAATGCCAGGTTCGATCTGAACGTTCAGGACGAAAAAGGCTATACCGCACTGATTCTCGCCGCTTACCACGGCCAACAACCTACCGTAAACCGACTGCTAAACGCTGGTGCGGATCCCTGCGCCAAAGATCTAAGGGGCAACACGGCATTGATGGGGGCGATTTTCAAAGGCGAACTCAGCATCGCTCGGCAACTGGTCGCCGCTGACTGCGCGCCCGATCAACGCAATAACGCTGGTCAGACGGCCGCCATGTACGCGGCGCTGTTCCACCGCAAAGATATTCTTGAATCACTGGTAGCCAAAGGCGCGGATCTCAATGCAACGGACGCCATGGGCAACCGGGTGCAAAACCTGGAGCGCGGCGAATTCCAGCCGTTGCCGACGACCAGGTGACTTATGAGCAGCGCATCCTGTAGGCGGCTATCAAGTCACGGGGCACTTCGGGTTAGCGGTAGACCATCACGGCTTACACACCGCCTTATTAACTCCGAGTCCACACCAACCACCTCGTAGCCCAATCTGGGGCACTGCTTGTGAAGATTAGAGATGGGGCTATCGCCTCGATAGGTGACGGGGAGGAGAGGGATGGATTGACATATCGAGAAATGTCGATATCATCGGCGCATGGAATTACTCGAAATATTTAAAGCGCTCTCGAACCGTACACGACTCGAAATCCTGAAAGGCCTGAAGGATCCCGCCAAGCACTTTCCGCCGCAGGATGAAGGTGACGTTCATACGGTGGGGGTCTGCGTCAGCAGCATTCAGGAAGGCGTCGGGCTTTCGCAGTCGACCGTGTCCGATTATCTTGCGACGCTGCAACGAGTGGGCCTGGTCGAAGTCCGGCGCATCGGTCAGTGGACCTACTACAAGCGCAATGAAGCAGCTATCAAGATGCTGGCGGAGATAATAGGCAAAGAGTTGTAGGATTTTTTTAACACGTGATATCGATAAATCCCGATATCCCTTTTTATCGAAATGAGGTATTACTATCGGTATGGAGTAACACGCAAGGCAAGTCGCATCAGGTTCACCCCTCACCGCTAAGCGTTCTCGCCGCGGGGGAGGATCGTAAAAATTTTTTAACCAATGATATCGAGAAATCTCGATATCCCTTTTTACCGAAATGAGGATTGAAAAATGAAAGCATTATTGCTCAAGTCATTTGGCGGGCCGGAATCGTTCGAACTCAGCGAGGTGCCCACGCCCGTTCCGCAAGCGGGGCAGGTCCTGGTCCGGGTACATGCAACCTCCATCAACCCGTTGGATTTCCAGGTGCGACGTGGCGATTATCCAGACCTGGTGCTATTGCCGACCATTACAGGCCACGACGTTTCCGGAGTTGTTGAAGCCGTCGGGCCGGGTGTGACGTCCTTCGCGCCTGGAGACGAAGTCTGGTACACACCGCAAATATTCGACGGGCCAGGAAGTTATGCCGAGTACCACGTTGCTCACGAAAGCATTGTCGCAAGAAAGCCTGCCTCGCTCAGCCATCTTGAGGCGGCAAGCCTGACCTTGGTCGGCGGTACGGCGTGGGAAGCACTGGTGGTCCGCGCGGCCCTCAGAGTGGGAGAAAGCATCCTGATACATGGCGGCGCGGGAGGCGTCGGTCATGTCGCGATTCAAATGGCAAAAGCCATTGGCGCAAGGGTGTTCACGACCGTGCGTGAAGCAAACTTCGAGTTCGCAAAAAGCCTGGGTGCCGACGTGATGATCGACTATGAAAAAGAAGATTATGTCGACGTCATCATGCGGGAAACGGCTGGCCGCGGAGTCGATGTCGTGTTCGATACCATCGGTGGCAACACCTTGTCGCGCAGCCCCGATGCACTCGCACAACTTGGCCGGGTTGTCTCGATTGTGGACATCGCACAGCCGCAAAACGTCGTTCAGGCCTGGGGCAAAAACGCCAGTTATCACTTCGTCTTCACCAGACAAAACCGCGGCAAGCTGGATGAGTTGAGCGCCTTGATAGAGCGTGGCCAGCTGCGGCCGCATGTTGGCGCCGTTTATTCGCTTGCCGACATTCCGCTCGCCCATGCTCGCCTGGAAAGTCGCGATAACGGGCTCCAGGGAAAAATCGCCATTTCAGTTGCGCCATAGGCACCTGTTGCACGTGCATATTTTCTAACCGCAAAAGTCATTAAGAGGCATGCCATGATTTATGAAATCGCTGTGCTCCCTGTGCGCGAAGAACACTTCACACATTTCAGAAGTGCATTTGCCAAAGTTGCTCCATTGCTCAGCCGTGCAAAGGGTTATCGCGGTCATGTGCTCGCGCAAGGTATCGAAACTCCACACCGGTTCAACCTGATCGTGCGCTGGCAATCACTTGAAGATCACACGCCGGGCTTCGAAGAAAGTGAAGACCATCGGCTGTTCATGGAGGGCTTGCAGGATTATTTTTCGGAAGAACCGACGGTGTATCACCTTGAGGGTCCAGCTTTCGCTATGGGCGAAGATGATGCACCTGACAGTGCTATTGGCTTCGGTAACACCGGCAGTAAAAGTTCGTAGCTTTGGTTTTATTTAGCTCACAGCAGCTTTGGGTGCAGATGTACCGTGCACCTGTCACCCAGAGCTGTTCAATCAGGGAGGGATGGGGAAAGAGGAAAGCTACGACGCCATAGAAGGGGTTAACACAAGATAAAAGTGCGCAAAGAGCAGGTCGCGCATGGCGACGGACCTCTTGTTCGCCACGTGCGGGGAATGCACGCAGGCGCTTTGCTAAGGGGCAAGCGGGTGAAGGTTGCGGGGAGTCAAGCGGATGAGTTCTGGTTCATTGAGCAGCAGTCGACGCTGTTGCCTTGCGCAATGTTCGGGCGCAGGCATACAGGTAGCGCAAGGTCGGTTTGCAGCTGTCGAAGAACAGCGTTTGCCAGGAATATTCCAGCATTTTCCGATACACGCCGATGACCTCGACATGTTCGGCTCTGCGGGAAAACGCATTGAGAAAGTCAGTGTGATTACCCAGCACGAAATCGATCCGTTGTTGCTTGCTCAGCTGCTCGCCGTAGCGGGCCAGATAAACCTCGATGAACCTGATTTTGTTTTGATAATACTTCTTCGGTTGCGCGGTCATGTTGCCGCTATTCACCGTGCGCTCCAATAGCACTTGCGGCACCGTGTGGATCTCCCAGTGTTCGGCGATGCGCGTCCACATGTAACGATCTTCAGAGTAACGCAGGCTGGCATCGAAGCCGCCGAGTTGCATGATCACGTCGCGCTTGACCAGCGCGGTGGATACGCCATTAACAACGTTGGCGTAGATGAAATCGAAGAAATGCCGGCCGTTCTTGCGAATGTTGTCCAACTGCCGCCGACCGTCGCTGTAGTTGACCTGCGCGTAGCAATCGATCAATCCCACCGGCCGTCCTTGACGAGTGAGTTCGTCATACAGGGCCAGTTGCAGCTCCAGCTTTTGCGGGAGCCACTGGTCATCGGCATCCAGCATTGCCACAAAAGTCTCTTCAGCATGCCGCAGCCCGTGGTTGCGGGCGCTGGACTGGCCTTCGTTGGCTTGCTGCAACAGCGTCAGGCGAAACGGCGCCACAAAGTCTCTTACACGCTGCGGCCCGTCATCGGTGGAACCGTCGTCGATGACAATGACGTGATCCGGCAGTCGGGTTTGATCGGCCAGGGACGCCAGTGTCTGCTCAATGCTGGCGGCGCCGTTGTACATCGGGATCACGACGCAGACGGTAGGCGATAAAGGGGCGGCTTGGTCTGACATGGGTTACTCCTTTTATTACGCCATGGCTAGATCGCGTGGAAACGACCTGTCAGATGGCTGAAGCAGGGTGGCCTGTCGGAGATGTCAGGGGTAGTCGGAGAGAGTTTGGCTAAAGGGGGAGTACCCGGACAAAGCTACCGCATGGTCCTTGCTGGGGATCTTGTAGATAACGGTTTACGGAGGTCGCTCTGGGGAAGAGCGTTGAATCGGCAATTCCCACGCATGTGATTGCTGGATTGACTGTTTTAGTTATTGACCAGTCTTAATGAACTGTCAAACGGGGCTTGTCAAAAAAATGCCTTTTATCCAGATTTAGCCGAGCTGTACGAAACCAACTGATTGTTTTAAAAAATAAAATTGGTAGTTAATAAATTCTAAACTTTTCTCGAAGATTAGAGTCTTGCGGGAGCACAGTGGGCACTCCGTCACGTGCAGTCACGAATGATCGCGACTGGCATCAAATCACCACGCGCATTTGCCGAAAAAAACTTTCACTGCCAGTTTTCATCTGCTCGCGGATAAGTTGCGCCAGTACTTGTACTTGTTCGGAGAAGCCACGGCGCGGCCTGTGCACGAGCCCGATGTCACGTTGGTTGATTTTCCGGCCACGATGAACCCATCCTCCGGCAAAGCCAAACACGCTGGATCGATGTCGGCGGGACGCCTAAGCTCGAAACATCGCGTTTCACGCGATCATCAGTCAGGCGCTGCTGTGCTGTACCCCAACAAAAACGATTATTGGAGTTCCGATGAGCCTCTCGCCTTTCCACCTCGCAATCCCCGTTTACGACCTGGCCGCAGCCCGCACCTTTTACGGTGAGGTTTTCGGTCTGGAGGAGGGCCGGTCCAGCAATCAATGGGTCGACTTTAACTTCTACGGTCACCAACTGGTGATCCATGAGCATCCCAAAACCGCCTCGCAAGAAAGCGTTCACAGTAACGCCGTGGATGGACACGACGTGCCTGTTCCGCATTTCGGGATCATCCTCGGTTGGGAAGAGTGGGAAGCACTCGCAGAGCGGTTGAAGTCTTTAGATACCAGATTTGTGATTGAACCTTACATCCGCTTCCAGGGGCAGGTGGGTGAACAAGCCACCATGTTCCTGTTCGATCCGTGCGGTAACGCCCTCGAATTCAAGGCTTTCAAGGATATGAGCCAACTCTTCGCCAAATGACAACAACCCATGGCACAACCCTGTTGTGCCATTTTTTCCAAGTGAGCTAGAAGCTCATGACTCTCGCAACCGCCAGTAGGCGCAGCTTTTCATTCCAGCAGGAAGGCCAGACGTGAAACGTGTTCCCTTGGTATCTAGCTTCACGGCGTCAGCGGCAGCCTCTGCCGAACCACTCCGCGCGCGTCATCTCCCAGATCTCCTTGAGCATCGGCCCCGAGACAAACTGGCCCTCCCGCGTCTCGATCATTCGCATGCCTTCGTGCAGAGAGACCTTGCGCGATGTTTGGTTTTCCACCGCCTTCGGCACTTGCATGACCGGGCGCGCCAGCTCTTCAAACCAGTAGGCATTGATCACTTCACAGGCTTCACGGATGTAGCCTTTTCCCTGCCATTGCGGCGCCAGCCAAAAGCCTCGGTTGTTGCCGGGCTGATCGTACAAACTGATGCTGCCGATGCTTTGCGTCGATGCCTCGCGCAGACGAATCATCCAGTGCCACTCGCGTCCCGCCGCGATGCCCGGCAATGCGATGTCACGCACGTAAGTCAACGCGCCGTCAGCCGGGTAGGGCCATGGCACACGGCTGTCGAGGTAGCGGACCACTTCCCAGTGTGCGAACAGTTGCTGGATATCGGGTGCGTCGGTGAGTTGTAGCGGGGTGAGAAGCAAGCGGGGGGTGGTAAATGTCGGAGTGCTGTCCATTGCAGGAGATCCCTCTAAGAGTGGCAGAGGGTAATGTCGCAGAACGCGGTGGGTGGTGTCGAATGGGCCGCTGACTACTCCGCAGTCCAGCTAACAATTTGGTCACCCTAATCCTGTAGACAAAGCGGTGGCCTAACGCTAATCCTCATGCCAGATCGCCCCTGCGGACGTTTACGGTGATTATCGTCGACCGCGTCCGGCTGCTGAGACTTAATTGAGCCTGAATTCCGCGTTGAAAATTCAATAGCGTTGTCGGCAGATTATGGAAAGTGAGCCGTTATGATTCCAGGGTATCGAATCCGCATTTACTGTTTCATCGGTGCGCTGGTGTTCCTGCTCGCCTCTTGGGCGCTAGCGGAGGAGATATTCAACGCGCTGACCATTTGGCGATTTGATGCGATCACAGGCCTGCGTCACCACAGGATCACCGAGCATTTCGTCTTTGACGAGCAGCCATGGCGCTTCAGTTTGTATTTACTGCAGATCATCGCGCTGTTCATCGTATCCAGCGGCGCTGGACTTTTCCTGTCATGGGGCGTTCTTCGCGGCAGACGGGCATTCAAACGTTGGGCTGCGAAATTTTAGAAGTTTCATTTAGCCATTAGCGGCTCGCTTATTGAAACAAACTACCGAGTTGTATCGCTGTGGGCCCCTCCGTAGCCGGGGAGCCATTCGCGCTGTGTTGCGTCCTGTTCAATTGAGGCCCAAGCGTGCACCATTAGTCGCGATTGCGGTATTGCACGGGCACCCACTCATACTTGCCGGCTTCGCGCCGAATGTGGCCTATGCCCGGAAATGGCAAGTGCGCGACCGCTGACAAACGCTGTTCATTTGCGGCGGTCTCGAACTGGTCCAGCCGCTGGACGCGAGCAGTGTTCTGGTCGACGTCGAAGGTGATAGTCACCTCTGGGCGCGCGAACTGAATGAGGCCGACGTGCATGATATCGCCCCAGAAATCGATACTCTCGCCTTCGCTTTCAACCCGAAAAAAGCTGTGGCCCGGGGTATGTCCCGGCGTAGGAATGGCCGTGATGCCCGGAATGATTTCCGATTGGGCAGCGAATGTCTTCAGTTTGCCTGCACGCTGGTAGGGGCCAACGGTCTTCAACGCTTCTTCCAGATGCGCCGGCTTCAAGCCCTTTTCCAGATTGGCGCGATCCAGAAAGAAATCGACGTCGGCCTGACCGACGTGGATGGTCGCATTGGGAAACATCATTTGCCCGCTGCGTGTCAGGCCGCCGGAGTGATCGGTATGGATGTGGGTGATCAGCACATCGCTGATCTGTGCCGGCTGATAACCCGCGGCAGCCAGGCTTTCGGGTAGTTTTCCTCCGACTTTGCCAAACAACTCACCAGCACCGGTATCGACCAGCACCACGTGTGAGCCCGTATCGATAAGGTAAGCATTGATCGACGTCTCCAGCGGGTTGCGAGCAAACCCGCGTTGCAGCAGTGCGTCGATCTGCTTTGGACTGATGCCTCTGAGGAGCGGATGCAGATCCAGTGGCAGCGTCCCGTCGCTCAGAGCGGTAATGCGGAACTTGCCCAGGTTGAAGGCGTAGATGCCTGCGCTTGCTGGTTTAGATGTCGAACCCGCCGCTACGGTCGATGTCTGTGACGCTTGCCCTGCAACGGAAGACAGCGGATAGGTTGCACCGGTGAACAGGGCAGCTGTCAGTGTGGCCGCGAGATAGAGCCGCGCATGGTTACGCATCGTGAGTTCCTGGGCTGGTGCGATCATGGGTGATCGCTGGGATAAGGGTAGATCAAGCGCATTACGTAACGAACTGTGCTCGCCCTTTGTAGGGGCCATTGTTGCCGATAAACATTCTTTAGCACTCGGCGCTTTAAAGCGCACGCTTCGCGCGTAAACGGGCAACGCCTTCAGCCATGACCACTAGCGAAATACCCAAGAGAGCGATGTCCTTGATCAGGAATGTGCCGAGGGCGTTCAGCCAGGGAAAGCTGCCGGATGCCTGTTCCCATATCGGGAGTGCCATCATGGTCGAGACAGTCGTAAGAAACGTCAGGGTGCCGAGAAGACCGCCGACGACAGCGGCGCGCGCTGACCAGACTGACGCGACGAGCAAGGCAGCGGTGATCATCTCTACAACACCCAGCAGATAAGACGTGCCCACTTCCCCAAAAACCAGATAGAGCCAAGCGAGCCAAGGTGTGCCGTTTATCAAGGGCTTGAGCGCTTCTACCTCGATTTGGGTGAATTTCAGCACACCGATCATCAGCAAGGGCAATACCACCCCCGCTAGCGCAACTGCTCGGGCGGCTGTGACGAACGTGGTGTCTGCCGAAGGGTTGACGTTCTGCATGGTGTTCTCCTGATTTCTGCTGTGGGTTACCAGCACGAAGTGGCCGGTGTCGTAGAGGCGAGGCATGAAACTCTCGCGTAACCTCTGAAGTGCGCATTTGAAGGTTACAGAGTATTTTGGTAACCTGTCAAATAACTTTTAAGGGGTTACAAACACCATGAATCCTGACCGTACTTCGTTTCACGCGCTCTTCCTTGGCGACAACCTCGCACTGGATTTCATCAACACCGAATACGGAGTAGATGACCGACATCAGGACTGCCTTACCGATGAGCAAAGCGTGGAGAGCTGGCTGGAAATGGCTGGGCTTTTGCCGGAAGGATCTGTCCAGACAAATGCATGTGGACTGCTGGATTCAGCACTCAAGCTTCGCGAGTGTTTACGGGTGGTAGTGCGCGCTGCGATGAATGGCGTTCCTGCAGATCTCGGCGTGATCAACCAGGTGCTTGAAGAGGGTCGCCCTGCCAGGGTGCTGGCATGGGATGAAGAAGTGCGGGCGTACCGAGTGGCGGTTCACCCGCGGGACAGGAGCCCGGCAAGCCTGCTCGCACCTGTGGCCGAGTCTTTGGTGGGGCTGGTCACCGGCGATAAGTTTCAGTTCGTCCGCCAATGCGAGGCCCAGGACTGCGAGCTGTTGTTCCACGATCTGACCAAATCCCACCGCCGCCGCTGGTGCAGCATGGCGACCTGCGGCAACCGCATGAAGGTGGCAGCATTTCGCTCCAGAAAAAAATCCTGAACAGTGCGCCGAGCAACTACCTGGGTGCCGGCTCAAGTGACTGCCGCCAAGGGGAAAAGCCGCCGTTCCAATTCTTTCGTGCCCCCAGGTGCACCCACCCTCGGCCGACGGTACTCAAGCCCGCGCCACCACGGCCGATAACAACTATGTCGACGGCTCCCAGCCTCGCCTGCTGTTTTGAGTCAATCCAGGTAATCGTCTATGGCTTCGCCCCTTTACCGCCTACTGATGTCCAGCGTCCTCACGCTGCTGGCTGCCTGCGAGTTAGCGCCGGCGGCCTACGCCGAGCCTGCACTGCGGATCGTCACGGAAGAGTTGCCACCCTATAACATGACGCAGAATGGCCAGGTGACTGGCATGAGCACCGAGGTGGTTCAGGCCGTGCTCAAGGAGATTGGCGTTGAAGCGTCGATCCAGCCTATGCCCTGGGCGCGTGCGTATGAGCTGGCACTCAATGAAAGCAATGTGCTGATATATTCGATCGCCCGCACGCCTGCACGCGAGCAGCTTTTTCAATGGGTAGGGGCGATTGCGCCGACTCAGTGGTACATCTTTTCACTGGCTGAGCGGCCGGTAAAACTCAACACGTTGAGCGATGCTCGCGGTCATCAGATCGCCACGGTCAATCAGGATGTGGGCGAGCAATATCTGATTTCGAAAGGTTTTCGTATCGGTGAGGAACTGCAGTCGAGCACCAAGTACGAACACAATTACCGCAAGCTCAAGGTCGATCACGTCGAGCTGTGGATTTCCAACGAACTTAACGCGCTGTACCTGACCCGCCAGAATGGCGAGGACCCGGACAAGGTGCTGATCCGTTCCCTGCCGCTTCCGGACCTCACCAGTGAGGAGGGCTTGAGCATGGCGTTCAGCCGCAATACACCAGTTCAGACCGTTGAGAAATTCCGTTCAGGCTTGGAAACCATCCGGCGCAATGGCGTTTATGACGCCATTATGCGCAAGTGGTTATGACCGGGTGGACAATCTCGAGCGCACATCTGAAGAAACTTCAGCCCAGGAAACCAAGGCGATGAAGTTCAGTTCGCTAGGGCGTCGCCTGGTCATGGCGACGCTTTTGTTTTGTCTGCTTTTTACGTTGGCGATGGTCTCGTTGCGCACATGGATCGCTTGGGAAAGCAATCTGGCGGACATGAATTCGGAACTCGTCCTGATCGATCAGGTGTTCCAGAACACTTTGTCGCATGCCATCTGGGAAATGGACCGTGAATCGCTGAACAAGCAGCTCGCCAGCGTCGCCAGCGCCGCGCCCGTCGGGCGTGTGGTGCTGAACATCCCGCGGCCCGGTCAATCAGCTGAAGTCATTGAACTGAAGAAGTACGCCGACGCTTCGTCGGACAAGGCGCCGGTGTTGCATCGCCAGCTCGTTGCGCAGCCTTACGCGGGAGCTCACGAAATTGTCGGCGAGCTAACAATCGAAGGTGACGCCAATTTGCTTCGGGAGCGTCTTTGGGGCGAAGCGCGCGGCATCGTTATCACTCAGGTGATTCAGTCGTTGCTGCTGGCCGGGCTGATCATGACCATGTTCAATCGTTTGGTGACCGTGCATGTCGTCCACATTGCACGGCATCTGGGCGAGCTTGCGCCACAGTCCCTCGGCAATCACCTCAGGCTGCATCGCTCGGTGCGGCGTCAGGACGAGCTGGGCCTGCTCGAATTCCAGGTGAATGAGCTTCAGGACAATCTTCACGCCCATTTGGAGCGCCAGCGTTCGGATGAACTGGCCATTGCCTCCAGCCGCGATCATCTGGCCGAACTGGTCGAAGCGCGTACCGCGCAATTGAAAGCCGCTAATCAGTCTCTCGAAGCCTTGTCGCGTCACGATGCGCTGACCGGGCTGGCCAACCGTCGTTATTTCGACGAACTCAAGGATGTGGAATTCCGCCGTGCCATGCGTCACAAAACACCGCTGGCGGTGCTCATGTGTGACGTCGATTTCTTCAAGTTTTACAACGACACCTACGGCCACATGCAGGGTGACGAGTGCCTCAAACAGGTCGCGGAAACCCTGAGGGGGGTCTTCGGACGCTCGGGTGAACTGGCTGCCCGAGTCGGCGGCGAGGAATTCGTAGTGGTCTTGCCGAACATCAATGCCGAGCAGGCCTGCAACGCTGCACAACGACTGTGCGCAAGCCTGGCTGCGCGCGAATTGCCACACAGTGGCTCGACGGTATCGCCCTTTGTCACTCTGAGTATCGGGGTCGCCGAGCTGGACCCGCAGACCATGGATCATTTCGACCAATTGTTGCAACGCGCCGATCAGGCGTTATACCGGGCCAAGTCTCAAGGACGCAATCGCGTCGCCTTATAAACCACTGTGGCCACGAGGTCTGTATGCATTTTCGTATGACGTTTTGCGCATGCCTGTTGCTGGCTGTGGTCAGCGTGCAATCCCGTGCTGAGGGGATTGAAGTGGTGACCGAGGACTCGATGTACGCTTACCCTCGTGACGGCAAGGTCGTCGGGCCGGGGACGCGCATCGTCGAAGAAACCTTGCGTGGCGCTGCACTGACTGACTATCGCCTCTCGCTTTACCCGTGGGCACGGGCCTACGAAAAAGCCTTGCATGAGCCGAACGTGTTGATTTATCCGCTCACGAGAACCGCGATTCGCGAAGACTTGTTCAAGTGGGTGGGCGAGATCGACCGGGTTGCGATCAAGTTCTACAAATTGCGCGGGCGCACCGATATCACGCTGAACAGCCTTGAAGATGGCAAACGCTACACGGTCGGGGTGGTGCGGAACGATACCAAGCAGACTTTCCTGGAGCATCAAGGATTCACGCGGCTGGTTGTTTCAACTGATAATCACGCTAACTTTCAGAAATTGCTCAATCAGCAAGTCCTGCTGCTACCGATGTCGGAGAACTCGGCACGGCTGGAAAGTGCGGCCGCGCAGGTGGATTTCAGCTTGCTGGAGGACGTCTATTCGATTGATGACCAGCCTGCCAGGATCTACATGGCGTTCAGTCGAGACACATCGGACGAAATCGTCGAGAAGGCCCGGCGCTCATTCGAGCAGCTGGAAGCTTCAGGGGCAGTAGCTCGGATTATGAGCGAAGATCAGCCTTCAAAATAACGGGCAGGATCACTGTTAATAGGCCAAGCCCAACCAGTATGGAGAGCGGTATGTTGCAAAGCGACTTCGTCGAGCGGGAAAGTGCGGTTTTGGCGTTGTCCATGGTCGGCGACCTGAGCATGGGCCAGCCGTTCGATCAGTCGCGGCGTACCGCGCGCTTGGTGCAATTGCTCGCACGCACATGCGACGGTGACGGCGAGCACATAGAGGTCGGGCGACAAGTTGCGCTGCTGCGCTGGTCGGGATGCACCGCCAATGCGGAAGGTTTCACGCGTCTGCTGGGGGACGACGTCGAAGGGCGTAACGCGATGCTCAGTCACACGTTGGGCGCTGCGGGCCTGCGAGCGATGCGCAGGTCTACACCGTTGGCGCAGGTGCACTGCGAGGTTTCCGGGGATATCGCGCGGACGTTAGGTCTTGGGGCAGGCGTCGAGTCTGGCCTGCGCAACGTATTTGAGCAGTTCGACGGTGGGGGCAGGCCTTCCGGGCTGAGTCACCCTGAAGTGCCTGAAGTGGTTTATCAGGTATTGCTGGCCGGCGATCTGGAAATCCTCTCGCGTGTTCACGGACTGGAGGCCGCCCTGGAGTGGATCGCCAGCATGCGTGATCAACGTTATCCCGCCGCGCTGGCCGGGGAACTCTTGCGACATGCCGGCGACTGGCTGGAACAGTTGCGCCTGCCGCCGGAAGTGCCTGCGAGCTCGCGTTCAGACCAGGCCGATGTGCCGCTGACGCTGGTCGGTGATGTGATCGATCTCAAGTTGCCCTGGCTTGCAGGCTATTCGCGGCGTTCGGCCAGCCTGGTGCGGGCAGCCGCGCAGCTTTCGGATTTATCGCAAGCGTCGACTGACCAATTGGGGCAAGCGGCGCTGATCCACGGCATTGGTAAGGCCGCGGTGCCCAATCGCATCTGGAACACGCCGGGCGCGCTCCTGGAGGGCGATCGGGAACAAGCGCGTCTTGTGCCTTATTGGACTTCGCGCGCCTGCAGCCAGATTCCCGCCCTTGCCGAGTCGGGTCAATTGGCGGCGCACGCCTATGAACGGCTGGATGGCAGCGGCTCCTTCCGTAATCTGAGCGCCAGTTCGCTGAATGCGGAGCATCGCTTGCTGGCCGCTGCGCTGGCTTGGGAGGCACTGCGCAGCCAGCGACCGTGGCGACCGGCGTTCAGTGAGGATGAGACGACGCGCCTGCTGCTCGATGAGGCCGATAAGGGCCGGTTCGATTCGCGCGCGTGTCAGGCCGTGATTGCGGCGGCGCGTGGTGAAGCGTTGGTGCCGGCCTCGAAAGGCAGCGGCAGTTTGCTCAGCGAGCGGGAAACCGAAATTCTTCGCTGCATCAGTCAGGGAGGCAGCAACAAGGAAGTTGCCCGTCAGCTGCACATTAGCCCCAGCACCGTGCGTACTCATGTGGAAAGTGTGTTCCGCAAACTGCAATGTTCGACCCGGGCGGCGGCGACGCTCAAGGCGCTGACCTTAGGCCTGATTTAAGCGCTGAACCTTGCCATCGAACCGGTGAAACACAATCACCAGTTTCCATTGCAGATCCGCTGAGGGTTTCCAGCAGACATTTTTTCACCTGGCTCGGACAAACGACCGATACCCACACCCGCAGGTCTCGCCGAAACTGATCACACCCACACAGGAGATCGCATCATGTTCAAACCCAAAGCTCTCGCCCTCGCCCTCGCTCTCGCCATGACCGCCGCGGTTTTTTCCGGCGCCAGTTCAGCTGCTTCCCCGCAACCCTCGGTAGTGATTGTGCATGGTGCGTTCGCCGACGGCTCCGACTGGGGCAAAGTCGTTCCGCTGCTGCAGGCCGAAGGTATCAAGGTGACGGTGGTACAGAACCCGTTGACATCGCTGGCCGATGATGTGGCAGCCACTCAGCGTGTTTTGAACAACCAGGATAACGACGTCGTGCTGGTCGGACATTCCTGGGGCGGGACTGTGATCAGTCAGGCCGGCACCGACAAGAAAGTGCGCAGCCTGGTTTACGTTGCCGCGTTTGCTCCCGATGCTGGTCAGGCCACCGAGGATTTGGGCAAGGAGTACCCTGCGCCGTCCGGCGTGAAAGAGATCGCTGCCGACAAAAACGGCTTTCTCTACATGACGCCTCAGGGCATGGCCAGCGGTTTTGCTCAAGACCTTCCCCCCGAGCAAACCGCAGTGATGGCGGCGACGCAGGGCCCGATCCGTGCCTCGGCGTTTGACGACAAAACCAGCGTCGCTGCCTGGAAAGGCAAACCATCATCGTACGTCGTCGCTCGTGAAGACCGCATGATCCAGCCTGATCTGCAACGAGCATTTGCCAGGAAAATCGGCGCCGAGATGACCGAAGTCGACGCCAGCCACGTGCCCCAGCAGTCGCGCCCGGCGGATGTGGCGAAGGTCATTATCCAGGCGGTTCGCAAGGCTCAGTAACCGCACAGGCAGTACCAGCGCCAGCGGCCGTTGGTACTGCGCTCCCGCACGCGACGATCGCTCGCAGCGAAAAAAACCGAATCCCAAGGCTTCTGCCTCACGGGCAGCGGCCGGCTGGATGACGCGCGGCCAGCGGCTCCCTGTGGCCAACTCTCAAGAACAACCTGATGGATTTAAGTTGATGTCTATGCCCCGTCATCGATGAGCGCGCTGTTGAGGAGCTCCGCGCGAGTTACGCCATTTGATCGCCGTGAAACAGAACTGAACTGAACTTTCATGGCTCGGATAACTTCTCACTGCAGACAAACTCAAGCAGCAACCAACACTGGTTTGCTCGATAGATCCGCGCCGAGAACCTGAGCATGAAAGTGACTTCCGCAACCTCCAAGGCCCCACTGCGTCGCGCCATCACCGGGTCGATGCTGTTTTTGTTCATTCTCGGCGACGTGCTCGGCGCCGGTGTTTACGCACTGGCGGGCACCATTGCCGGGGAAGTGGGCGGCGCCATCTGGATACCGCTGTTGATCGCCTTGTTCTTCGCGATGCTCACGGCGGGCTCCTATGCCGAACTGGTGACGAAGTACCCGCACGCCGGTGCCGCCTCGGTCTACGCCGAGAAAGCCTTCAAGTCCCCGATGATTTCCTTCCTGGTCGGCTTTTGCATGCTGGCAGCTGCGGTGACCAGCGCTGCGGGCCTGTCGCTGGCTTTCGCCGGTGACTACCTTGCAGCGTTTTTCAGCGTGCCACCTCACCTGGCCGCGCTGGCGTTTCTGGTGGTGATCGCGCTGCTGAATGCCCGGGGAATCAAAGAATCCCTCGGCGCGAATCTGCTCATGACCGTGGTCGAATTGTCCGGGCTGATTCTGGTGATCGTCGCCGCTGCCTGGTATTTCCAGACGGGCGAAGCCGACCTCGGACGTAGCCTGGAATTCAAGCCCGGGGTCAGCCCCACGCTGGCGGTGCTGGGTGCCGCTCTGTTGGCTTTTTACTCTTTTGTGGGCTTCGAAACCTCAGCCAATCTGGCGGAGGAAATCGTCGATGTGCGCAGGGTTTATCCGCGCGCCTTGTTCGCCGCGCTGCTGACGGCAGGTGTCGTGTACATGGCGGTCGGCATTGCCGCGTCTGCCGTTCTGCCGATGGATAAACTGGTGCAGACCTCGGCTCCCTTGCTCGAAGTCGTTCGCGCATCGGGGCTGAATATCCCGCCGCGTTTGTTTGCTTTCATCGCCCTGGTCGCCGTCGCCAATGGCGCGCTGCTGACCATGATCATGGCGAGTCGGCTGACCTATGGCATGGCGTGTCTGGGACTGTTACCAAGTCCGCTGGCGAAAGTGCTGCCAAACAGGCAGACGCCGTGGGTCGCGATTATCGTTACCACCGTGGTCGCCATCGCATTGACGCTCACTGGAACGCTCGCGACCCTGGCCGAGACCGTCGTGTTGCTTTTGCTCTTCGTTTTCATGAGCACAAATGTCGCGGTGCTGGTGCTGCGTCGCGACACTGTTGAAGAAGCGCATTTTCGCGTGCCGACCTGGGTGCCGGTGCTGGCGATCATTTCCTGCCTTTTGTTGCTCAGCCAGCAAAGCCTGGAAACCTGGCTGCGGGGCGGCGGGTTGATCGTGGTCGGCACGCTGCTCTATGCGTTTTCTCGCGTGGCCATGCGGGCTGCCGTCGAGCCCAATCAGAAGGCCTGATGCCGTTCGGCAACCTGGCTCGCTTCATCGCCCCACGTGCGGTTGACCCGTTGCCCACGGACAACCGCCGGCCGCTTGGCAATCTCTTGCGCCCAGCGTTGCAAATGAACGTATTCGCTGGCTGACAGAAACTCGGCGGCCGAATAGACATTGTTGCGCACCAGTTCGCCGTACCACGGCCAGACGGCGATGTCGGCGATGGAATAGCTGTCGCCGGCGAGGTACGGACTTTCACTCAGACGCCGATCCAGCACGTCCAGTTGCCGTTTGGCTTCCATGGTGAAACGGTTGATCGGGTACTCGAATTTCTCCGGCGCATAGGCGTAGAAATGTCCAAAACCGCCGCCCAGGTAAGGCGCGGCGCCCATCTGCCAGAACAGCCAGTTGAGGGTTTCCGTGCGCCCGGCGAGATCGGTCGGTAGTAACTCGCCGAATTTCTCAGCCAGATACAGCAGGATGGCGCCGGACTCGAACACGCGAATCGGTGGCTGCACGCTGTGATCGAGCAATGCCGGAATTTTCGAATTCGGATTGATCTCGACAAAGCCACTGGAGAACTGATCACCCTCGCCGATGCGGATCAGCCAGGCGTCGTATTCGGCACCGGCATGCCCCAGCGCCAGCAGCTCTTCAAGCAGGATGGTCACCTTCACGCCGTTGGGCGTCGCCAGCGAATAGAGCTGCAAGGGGTGCTTGCCGACCGGCAGCGTCTTGTCGTGAGTCGGCCCGGCAGTCGGGCGATTGATGTTGGCAAACTGGCCACCGGATGACGTGTCGTTCGACCAGATTTTCGGAGGGACATAGGGGGAATCAGTCACGGGACGAACCTCATTAAACTGAAAAGGGGAGGGGTGCGCTTTCACATTAACTTGGCTGTGGCATTTTCTACATAACGTTCAAAGGTACGCGACCAATTTCAGCGCCTTGGGATACTTGTAAATGAGAATACGTATCAGAAGCTAATGATATGGGATACCATGCGCCGCGATTACTGGCACGTATGCCGTCCCATATGGCTTTTTTCTCAAGGTTTGCTCGATGCGTCGTACTCTGGTTTCCATTTGTGTGCTTCAGGCGTTTTCCGCTCCAGCCTGGGCGGAGCAGGCAACAATCACGACAAACAGTCTGGAGTTGCAGGCTACTGACATCGTTGGAACGTCCGATTATGAAACGGCACAAGGGCCCGTGCAGGGCTACCGGGCGACGCGCTCCGCCAGTGCGACGCGAACAGACACCTCGATCCACGAAACGCCGCAGTCCATTAGTGTCGTGACCGAGGACGCCGTAGAAGATATCGGCGCCACTCGCCTGCAAGACGCGCTGGATTATGCCGGCGGAGTGGGCCGGGCGAACAACTTCGGCGGCCAGGGGCTCACCACGTTTACCGTGCGCGGATTTACCACCGGCGAGTTCTATCGCAACGGGTTCCCGATCAATCGCGGATATCCGAACATGCCGGACGCGAACACCATCGAGCGCCTGGAAGTGTTGCGCGGCCCGGCGACCACTCTGTATGGGCGCGGCGATCCCGGCGGCACATTCAACGTTGTCTCCAAGCAACCTCTGGCCGAGCGCACCGTAACGCTGGGCAGCCAGCTCGACGATCAGGGCATGCGCCGCGGCACGCTGGATGCCTCCGGGCCGCTCGACGAGGAGGGGCGTCTAGCCTATCGCTTGAACGTGGTGGGAGAGGGCGGCGACACTTTTCGCGATCATGTCGAAACCGAACGCTACGGTGTGACTCCGGTGATTTCATGGCAGGCCAGCGATGACACCAAGGTGATCTTCGAAGGCGACTTCATGCGCAACAACCACCCACTGGATCGCGGCGTGACGCGCTATCCGAATCAGATTGGCACCGCGTCCCGGGACACGTTCTTCGGTGAAAAAGACGCCGGCAAACTGCACAACGACAACAACATGGCGCAGTTGCGCTTCGAGCATTTCCTGAGTGACAACTGGACGTTGGGCGGCGGTTTCCAGTGGCTGGATGGCAGTTTGCAAGGCAACGCCATCGAAGCCAACGGCATGGCGGCGGACGGGCGCACGCTGGGACGCAACTTCAACTACCGTAAACTGGAATGGACGGACAAGGACACCCAACTGAACCTCACCGGGCGTTTCTCCACCGGCGGTTTCGACCACACTTTGTTGACCGGTATCGAGTACGAGGATTACGACTACAAGTCCATCATCCAGCGCTCCAGTGGTGCAGTCGACGCTTACCCGATCGATATATTCAATCCCGTTTATGGTCAGCCACGGCCGGCCTTGACCCGCACGCCGACCCACGACAAGGAAAACCTCAAGACGTACGCGGCCTTCGTTCAGGATCAAGTGGCATTGACCGAGCGCTTGAAGGTGCTGGCGGGCGCCCGTTTCGAACGTTTCGAGCATGATTATGAAACCTTCGTGCCGGGCGGCAGAAGCTGGCAGGCCAGCGACAATGCGATGACGCCGCGTATTGGCGTGCTGTATGACCTCACCGATAGCGTGGCGGTGTACGCCAACACCGCGCGCTCGTTCAAACCCAATACCGGGGCCAGTCGGCAGGGTGGCGGCTTTGCGCCGGAGAAAGGCAAGTCCTATGAAATGGGCATCAAGTGGGAGGCACTGGATCGTCAATTGAGCGTGGACGCAGCCCTTTATCAGATTGAAAAACGCAACGTCCTGACAACGGATACCGTGGACTCGACGTTCAGCGTGGCAGCGGGCGAAGTGCGCAGCCGTGGCTTTGATCTGAACGTAGCAGGCAATCTGACCCCAGAGTGGCGAATGATCGGTGGCTACGCCTATGTCGACGCCGAAGTGACCAAAGACAGCGTCCTGCAGTCGGGCACCCGGTTGATGAACATTCCGAAGAATAGCTTCAGCCTGCTCAACGTCTATGAGTTTCAGGACGGTCATCTGAAAGGCCTGGGCCTGGGGGTGGGTGGCAAGTACGTCGATGAACGTGCGGGCCAGACCGCCAATACCGCGTTTTCGATGGGCAGTTACACCGTTATGGACCTGCTCGGTTTCTACAAGGTCAACGACAACGTCAGGCTCAATCTTGATGTGAAGAACCTGTTTGATCGCGATTATCAAGAGGGTGCGTTTGGCAACATCTACGCCTACCCGGGTGAGCCGAGGACGGTTCAGGTGGGTATTTCTTATAAGTTGTAGGTGACCGACAGGCGCTCGTGAGCCCTTCAAGACCTTCTGCGGCGTCTGCATCTCTGGTGCAGACAGACCGCAATCGCCAGCAAGCCGGCTCCAGGCGCGTTTGCGGCCCTGATGGCAGGGGCCGCAGACCGGCCATCGCCCCAAGTCGAACCCTGACGCGTCCTTCACCAATGCGTCACATTGTGTGTCTAGCGTTCAAGCATCGCCCCCGCGTACCTGCCGAGCATGCTGTCCGGTAGACAGAGATCCGCGCCGGCCATCGTCCGTTTATTGGAGAGCCGTCTTGGAAATCAACATTTTCAGAGATTTGCTGGTGCCCGTGATAGGCGGTCTGGGCATATTCATGCTCGGACTGGAATTCATGTCCGACGGGATAAACAATCTGGCGGCCAATCGCATGCGCGCCTGGCTGGCGAAATTGGCGGGCACCCCGGCGAAGGGGCTGGCGGCCGGCACGATGATTACTGGCGTGCTGCAGTCAAGCACCGCGATGACCGTCATGGTGGTCGGCCTGGTCAATGCCGGGGTCGTGGGGCTGCGACCTGCGATCAGCGTCATCATGGGGGCCAATATCGGAACCACGCTGGGCAATGGCTTGATCGCCATGCCGCTGGGGCCATTGGGGTTGATTTTTGCCGGGCTGTTCGCCCTGGTTTATGTCTTCAGCAAAAGCGAAAAGACCCGAAACATCGCGCTTGCCGTGATTGGCTTTTCTCTGATCTTCTATGGGCTGAACCTGTTAACCGGTGGCCTCAAACCGTTGCGCGATCTACCCGAAGTGATGTCGGTCATTTCCAGTCTGCAGGCCGACAGCTTTGGCGGTCTGGCGATCTGCGTACTGACGGCCGCAGGTATCACCGCAATGATCCACTCGTCGTCCGCCACCATCGGCATCGTGATGGGGCTGGGAGCGGCGGGGGTCCTGGACTGGCAGACCGCCGTGGCTTTTTCCCTGGGCGCCGACCTGGGCACCACTGTCACGTCCTGGCTGGCCTCACTTAATTTATCCAAGAACGCCAAACGCGCGGCCTACGCGCACATCTCATTCAATGTGATCGGCGTGGCCGCGATGTTTCCGCTGTTCTTTATGTCGATGGATTTGCTGCAGTGGCTGATGAGCCTGGTTGGCATGGACGTGACCAAGTCGGTGATGGTCGATGGCAAGGAGAGCTTCCCGCTGGTGCCGGTGGCCGTAGGGGTGTACTCCATCGGTTTCAACCTGTTCAACACGGCGCTGATGTTCCCGTTCATAGGCGTCTTCGACCGCGTCTTGTCTCGTATTGGTGCCGGTCGCAGCGATGTCGAGGACTACGCGATGCCACGCTATCTGGACCGTGCAGCGCAGAGCAACCTCAGCACCGGTGTGGCGGCCGTGAGCAAAGAACTGGCGCGGCATACTCAAGGCACTGGCCTGCTGTTGGCCGCAGCCCGGGGCGATCACGAGACAGTGAAAAACTCCACCGAGCATGAGCACGCTCTCGATTCTTTGAGTCAGGAGATCCGCGGCTACACCGCACAAATGTTCAAGAACGACCTGAGCGAACGCCAGACCAACCTGCTGGCGAGCCTGATCGAGGAACAGGATTTCAGCGCGAGCCTGACCGAGACCTTGTCGCAAATTACCCGCCGGGTTCAGCGCCAGGTGTTCTCTGCCAACGGCCAGGCCATCGTCGCGGCTGTCTTGGATATCGTCGAGCCTGCGGTGAAAAACGGTCCGCAAGGCGTTTATCTGCCACAAGCCCACAGCAAACAATTGCTGGAACTGCGCGAGCGTTGCTTGCAGCCAGAACTGAAACTCGGATGGGATGAACGGGGTGCCATTCTGGCCCTGCTGGGCAGTGCAGAACGCGCGCTCAATCTGGTTCAGCGCATCGATGACGAGCGCCTTTCAGTGTCGCGAGAACTGGGTCATGACGAAGCAGTGCAAGATGCCGACTCTGAACCGGGCGGCGCATTTCCCAAGCCTGCATGAGGCCTGTGCATGCGTACTGGCCACGCACATTGACGAGGCGTGGCCAGGTTACGCTACTGTAGAACCCACTAAATCTTGTGGTGGATCTCCAGCATTCTGAACGTCACTTTTCCGCCTTCGGTGGGGTAGCCGGTGTTGTCCTGCACATACGCACCCGCTTTGAAATACAGCGGTTTGGTCTTCCAGCTCGGGTCGACTTTGGATCTCCAGTTGTACCCCGCCGCGCTGATGCCCAGTGCGCCCCCCGGGCTCAGGTGAATCTGGTAGGTAAAGTTCTGGTTGAGCGCAACACCCTTCACCAGCGTGATGACCTGGCCCTCTTCATCGTCAGGATGCAGGCGCACCTTGGCGACGATGTTCCCCGTTAACGACTTCTCCTTGTACTGGTATTCCAGCTTCACCATGGGGCTGTTGCTGTCCTTGTTATGGATCTGGCCAATCACGATTTTGCCAGAGCTGGGGACCTGATTGATCGAAAGTTTCGCCCGCAGAATGTTATCCGCCGCCGAGTACGTCCAGTTGCGCAGCGTCCCGTCAGTATTGGTTTCCCGCAACTCGCTACGCGGGTAACTCGCGTTGGCCGTTTTGGAACCTGTCACAGGCGCCCAAAAGGAAAGGGTCGCGGCGTCGGAACTGAAATATTCGTCTTTGAAACCTTGCGCCAGTCGGGGCGTTTCTATGGTGGCCGGTGGGCTGCCTACAGGGATGCTTAAATTCCAGTTTCCGAGGTCGATCATGGCGATATTCCTATAGGGCGAAGAATGTTGCGGCCACAGTCACGCTCGAACCGTATTTAGGCGGTGTCGGTTGGTCTTGCTGACGGTGGAATCCGTATGGCGGATGTTTGACGTCAAATGATCGTCAAGAGGAGCCATTGCAGCCTTCATGCCTGAAAGTGCTACCGTTGGTCGGCCGTATCGTCTGGAATTGAACCTTCCCTTTTGAGCGAGATCGAATCGCGCCGCCACGCACCAGCCGCTGGCGCGAGTGCACAGCGGGTCGCCGGGCACCACCTCAACGGTTTGTACCGAACGTAAGTGCCACAGACGCGAACTACTTGAGCAGCACGGGGGAGAGGTAATGCAGAACAATGCTCTCGCAAAGATATCGGCGAGCATTAAAGCTTGCCGATAAAGAGGTTTATTCCGCGCTATTGAAATTATCGTGAATGAATATATTCACGCCTTTGTGCGCGGCTAATATTCAACGCGTTGGAATATGTTGCTCATGACAAGGGGGCAGGTGATGAATAAATTAATACTTTGCTTGTTAATGGTGCTGTTTATAACGGGCTGCGCTTCTTCTGGTCATCAAGCTGCGGCCGACGCGCACGCGGTTGCGCCACCGAACGCCAAACAATTGAGCGCAGGCGAAATCAACTCGACGGTGATAGGTCGTGAGCATTCGAGTGTGACGGCTACAGGTTATTCCTTTACCGAAACACTCAACCCTGACGGGACTGCTGAGATAAAGATTTCCAGTGAAGCCCTGCAAAAAGGGTCATGGGTCATGACCGAGGACATTATCTGCGTGAGCTATCAGAAATATGGCAAGGAGTGCAACAAAGTGCTCAGTGATGGCGCCTCAATCTGGTTCGTTGATAGCACGACCAATAAGACCAATAACAAATTTTCTGTCAAATAGGATGCTGGCGTGGTTTGTTCACTATTACTGCTGACCACGCAGTGATGAGAGTTGGCAGGTAGGCCTGAGGACGGCTTGAATCAACTGTCGGACGAGTTGACCGTACCCTCAACGGACTCCTCAGCCAGCTTCAGCCGGTCAGCCTTGCTGACGTATTTGGACTTGCTCGCCGGTGCCAATTTGGCACTGGCCTTTTTGGCGTGCGCCTTTAATAACTGCTGTATTTTTTTACGACGATTCATAGCGCTCTACCCAATTTGTAAGCGCTTGCATGATATCAGCTCGCACAGCAACGCAGCCGCGCAAATACTCGGCCATGCAGCAATCTCAGTGCATATTCAGGGACGCGAAGCCACCTCATCCAGGTGGTGCAGCAAACTCAGCGGATCTTCATAAACCCTCAGCGCTCCTGCTCGCTCCAACTCACCGCGGTCATAGCCACCGGAAAGCAACCCGATACCGGTCGCTTTGCACCGCCTCGCGGCCAGCATGTCCCACACCGCATCGCCGATGACCAGGCATTCTTCTATTGCTACATCCATTTTCTGTGCGGCCGCGAGGAAGAGGTCCGGGTCTGGCTTGCCGTACTTGACGTCATCGCGGGTGATGAGATTGATGTCTTTGGCATTGAGCTTCAAGGCCTTCAAGTTGATGCTCGCAGTGTCGACGCCTCCGCTGGTCGCAATGCACCACTGAACGCCTTCCTCGGTCAGCGTGTTCAGCAGCTCAACTGCACCGGGCAGCGCGATGATCTGACCCTGTAAAGCCTCATAGGCCTGCGCATGTTTCTCGCTCAGCTTCTTCGCTTGTTCCGGACTGATCGTCAGCCCGGTTTCGCGGGACAGCGTCTTGAGCATCAACCCGCCGCTCATGCCTATTTTCCGGTGAATGCGCCACATCGCGAGCGGAATATTTTCCGAATCGAGTGCTTCTTTCCAGGCCGCGACGTTTTGATAGACGCTGTCAGTCAGCGTGCCGTCGAGGTCAAATATGAATGAGGTTTGCGATCGCATGCAGTACTCCAGTATTCAAATGTCATCCCTGGCTAATTCCATTCCAGGCAAGTCAAAACGGCCAGCTTAGGGGATCGGAGCTCTTTCCAGGTCAGCAGGTCCGGGTTTGACGCGTGCGCCATCACCTTCAGATTCTTCGCGACTGACACGCTCGTCGTCGG
Organism: Pseudomonas sp. TMB3-21; assembly: GCF_054898145.1. Classification (NCBI taxonomy): domain Bacteria; kingdom Pseudomonadati; phylum Pseudomonadota; class Gammaproteobacteria; order Pseudomonadales; family Pseudomonadaceae; genus Pseudomonas; species Pseudomonas sp. TMB3-21. Next base: position 3,780,572 of record NZ_CM142718.1, read on the forward strand.
TCAGGCCTACATCCGAGTTGTCTTTTTTTGTCGGGACTTCATGGGTTCTATCGGTTTCTGAAACCTGCTCTAACGGGTCAGGGTTGCGCTGGTTCATGCTGTTCTCCACGCATTGAAAAATGAACGCTCAATTTTTCGAGACGTTTATGGGGCCAGCGTTCAGTCTTTCTGCGCTAGCGGTATTTCCACCAGGAATTTTCGTATTCACGCTACTCGGTCTTATTCACGGTCGGACAGGTCGTTTGGCAGGGTTGTGCCTATCCCGAAGATAATCACCGCCATGTAAACCTTGAGTCCTCTGCACGCTTGTCTGCAATCGTGTTCAAAGCCAGCGAAGGCTCTGTCCATCACTTTGTTGAAGTGGTCTTGAACTGACACTGTTCCGTTATCGGGTCCCATTCTCGTCACTCCTGAAGTCGTGCGACCTCAGAGGAGGTCGCTGAACACAAATCAAGCATCTTTGCCTTGCACGTAACCTGATCCCAGATCTGCGCCTGTAACCGGTTCGCTGAGCGGGTCGGATGCAGTGCGAATCTTCATCGCCTCCAGAACAGTTTCATCGTCTCGGGAAAGATTCACAGAAGCCGAGCCATCACCGCCGTCAACGGCAGGCTCCGGGCTCTCAACGTATTCCCACGCAGCACCCTCGTTCCAGGGGCCGCGCACGTTTGGCTCGCCTGACATATTGAAGTACTTGTTGGTGAATGCCGGATCGCCGGGCAGCTTGCCTTGCGGGAAGTTCGGTTGAATGGCGTGCAGCGCTTTTTCAAATGACTTCTGGTGCGCGATTTCTCGCGTCATCAAGAAGCCCAGTGCTTCTTTCACGCCGGGATCATCGGTCACGTTGATCAAGCGTTCATACAAGATTTTTGCCCGTGCTTCTGCAGCGATATTTGAACGAAAGTCTGCAGTAGGTTCAGAAATCGAGTCGACGTAAGCCGCCGTCCATGGGACGCCTGCGGAGTTGACCAGTGGTGCGCCTGCACCGTACAGAAGGCTGGTTATGTGCGAGTCGTTACCGGCGCCGTTAATTGCCCGGTACAGTTCACCTTCCTCTTGCACACCTTCCGCCAACTGCCCTTTGGCACCTCGGTTGAGCATCACGATAATCGAACCGACAATTTCAAGGTGGCTCAATTCTTCAGTGGCAATATCCATCAACAGGTCTTTGCGACCAGGATCTTCTTCCGCCAATGCCTGAGTGAAATAGCGAGCTGCCGCTGCCAGTTCACCATTGGCACCGCCAAATTGCTCAAGCAGCAGGTTTGCCAGCCCCGGGTTGGGTTGCGCAACTCGCACGGTGTACTGAAGGCGTTTGTTATGTAAAAACATTGGGTCATTCCTCATGCAGGCTAAATGCGCAATCACCACTGCGGGTGTTAGCGCGTGCATAAGCTGTGAGGTACAGAAACCGGCGGAATTTCGTTTATTAGTGCCGGTCGAGACGGACGGTACCAACCTTTTAGTTCAAGAAATTTGCGCGAAACCAGCGGCCACGTAGTCGACATCGTCAGCTGGAGCGACCGTTGCTGAAGACATGCGTGGCGTCTCCGGCAACGGTTCGTTGCGTATTACCGACTCAAAATTTGTATTTGGCCGTCAGCATGTAGCTGCGTGGCGTGCCGTAATTGTCGGTAGAGCCCCAAGTGGTGTTGTAGCCGATCGAGGAGTAGTAGACCCGGTCGAACACATTGTTGGCGTTGACTTGCAGGTCGAGGTGTTTGTTGACTTCGTAGCCTGCCATCAAGTCAGTAACGGCGTAGCTGCCCTGCTCGAGGCGATAGCTGCCAGCGGTGAGCGGCACGTCGTTGTACATCCGGCTCTGCCAATAGACGTTGCCGCCAATGCGGAATTTCTCCAGTGGCCCCTGCAGGCGATACACCGTCGAGACTTTCAAAAGATGCTCAGGCGTGTCGGTGTCGAAACGCTGATTCTTGTTTTCCGGGTTTTCGTCTTTGATGTAGTGCGCGCGGGTGTAGGTGTAGCCGGCACCCACTTGCCAGTTCTCGCTGAGGGCGCCTTGCAGTTCCAGGTCCAGGCCTTGGCTGCGAACTTTGCCGGACGTCTCGTAGCAGGTCATGACCGGGCAACCGAGCTGACTGTCCGCCAGCGAAGCGCGGTTTTTCTGGTCGATCTGGAACACCGCGAGGCTGGCATTGAGTGCGCCGTCGAAGTATTCGCCTTTGATGCCGACTTCATAGTTCTCGCCGACAATCGGCTCCAACAGCTTGCCGGAAATGTCCTTTGAAGTTTGTGGGGTGAAGATGTCGGTGTAACTGGCGTAAACGGAGTGGTGGTCGTCGAGTTTGTAGATCAGGCCGGCGTAACGCGTCAGGTTGCGGGTAACTTTGAAGTCGCCGTCGCCGGAGCGGTCGTCGTAGTCGTACCAGTCCAGGCGACTGCCGAGAATCAGCGTCAGCGGATCGGCCAGGCTCAGACGGGTCGTGAGGTAAACGGCGTCCTGAGTGGTGACGTTGTGGGTTTTGCCGCTACGCACAAAGTCCGGCTTCGGCGCACCGATCGGCCACGCCGTGGTGTACGGGCTGTACTCTTTGGTGGTGGCATCGTAAGCGCGGTTGCTGGCGCCGACGACCACTTCGTGGGTGCGGCCGAAAGCTTCGACCGGGCCGCTGGCATAGACGTCCAGCGCGTTTTGTTTGTCGGTGTGATGCGATTGATAGGCCGTGGTTTCCAGCGGTCCTGCGTAGCGTGACTGGTAAGTGCCGGAGAATTCACCGTCCAGTGTCGAAGCCGAGGCCGCGGCGTGCAGCTTCCAGTCGTTGTTGAAACGATGCTCCACTTCACCGAACACGGTATCGATCTGCAGCTTCTTGTTTTCCCAATCCGTGCCCGGGTAGGTGGAGCGGGGCAGGTCCAGGTGGTGGCCGTCGGTGCCAATCGGCAAGCCGCCCCAGAAATAGTTGGTCTGCTCGTTCTGGCGCGAAAAGCCCAGGGTTGCCATGGTGCTGTCACTCAGATCGGCTTCGCCGATGGCGTAGAACAGACCGTGATCGTTTTCTTCCTTGTCGCGAAAACTGTCGGCGCCCTGATAGGAGCCCACCACACGACCGCGCAACGTGCCGCTTTCGTTCAGCGGGCTCGACGCATCGAACACACCGCGATAATCATCCCAACTGCCGGCGGCGCCCGTGAGGGTCACTTGCTGGTCGGCCGTGGGGCGCTTGCGCACCATGTTGATGGCGGCCGAAGGATTGCCGGCGCCGGTCACCAGACCGGTTGCGCCGCGAATGATTTCGACGCGGTCAAACATTGCCAGGTTCGGCTGTACGGGCATCGTGTAGGGCTGGTAAGAGCTGGGCAGCCCGTCATACATGATGTTGTCGATGTCGAAACCGCGCGAGCTGTACGTCTGTCGACCCGGTCCACTCGCCTGGCTGAGGAACAGCCCCGGCGTGCCCCTCACCACATCATTGATGCTGGTCATCGCTTGATCGTCCATGCGCTGACGCGTAATCACGGTGACCGCTTGAGGCGTTTCGCGCATGGTCAGTGGCAGCTTGGTAGCGGTCTGCATGGGGCCTGTGGTGTAGGAACCGGTATCTTCGGTGGTGCTGCCCAAGCCGGTGGCGCTGATTTCGGTCGCGCCCAGCTCCAGAGTGCTGGATGGAGCGTCTTTAACAGCGGGCGGCGTCTCATCCGCTGAAGCTAGCGGAATGCTTGCCATGCCGATGGCCAATGCCAACAGACTGGGAGAGAGGTTGCAACGGCGGTTTGTGGTGTAAAACGACATCAATCTGATTCCCCAAGCGATACCAAAACGAATCGAATGCAAGCGCATCTAATAATAATTCGCATTAGTGTCTCAGATCGTTACACCTGAAGAAAGATAGACGAGTCAGTTAGTTAACAAAATTTTCACATGCGCAGGGGCGCCACTTGCGTGCGCTTCATGCGGCGGGAGAAACTATGGACGTCAGGATGGAGGGATTGAGGCTGCAGCGATTAAACGCTGATCAAGCGCTGTCGCTGCATGTTTCCGGGGGCTTCTCGCACAGCGCACATCATGTAAAAGAGGCAGCGATATCATCCAGCGCTTTTCCTGGATTGATTTCCCGACAGGCATTACCACACCCTGGCGCGTGAACGAACGCCGTGCCCTTTTCAGCCTCCTTCTGTTCTGCCTGGCACGCTCTGCAAGTGATAGAGCCGTTGACAAGCCTCCATTGCGCGTTCCACTCAATCAGCTGTTCCGTGGATGTCATCGTCCGGTACTCCAATCGAAGCTGGGCCGAGTGCTAACGTGTTTCCCGCCCTCGGCAGTGTAATCACCACTCATACGTCGTGGCGCCATAAGTCAACAACGGCAGCGTCACAATGAACTCGCTACCTTTTCCGGCTCCTTCACTCCTACAGATAACCTCACCGTCGTGGGCTTCGACGAGCTGTCGGGTGACCGCCAAGCCCAGTCCGAGTCCTGATCTGTTGACTGCCTGGGCGGTGACATCCCGGACGAACGGATCAAAGATCGTGGGCAGTATCTCTGGAGATATGCCGATGCCACTGTCAGTAACGCGAATACTGACCGTCCCGGCATCCGCCGTGACCTTCAGATCAACAGAGCCTCGCTCCGGGGTGTACTTGGCGGCGTTAGTCAGAACGTTGTTGAGGATCTGATTCAGGCGAATTGGATCGCCTTTCACCAAGAGGACGCATTTGGGCAGGTATACGCTGAAATTCAGGTTCTGCGCCGCCATCATCGGCATGCACGCAGTGGCGGCCTCGCGAACGACTTGCACTACATCGACATCACGGCAATGGATGTTCAGCTTGCCCGTACTGGCCCGCGAGACATCCAGCAAATCTTCGATCATTCGCGAAATGTGCTGAACCTTCCCTTCAATCAGCGCGCGCATCCCGGGCAGGTCTCCGCTTGGAAGGCGGGTCATGCGTTCGGCAATCATGCTGATCGGGGTCAGTGGATTGCGAAGTTCATGGGCAACCATCGCGAGAATGCTCTTTTGTTGAACAACAGCCAGCTCCGCCGAAGCCTGCATTTGCTGGGCCCTTAATGCGGCGGTGGTCAATTCTTGATTAGCTTTTCGCAGCTCCTGTACAACCGATAAGTCTGGCTGCACGGGAGGGGAGGCTTCGGACTGGCCAAGGATGCGCAGCACCAGTTGTTGATTGGCTTCAATCAGGTTTTCCAGGTGCTGGCTGTCGCTGAGCAGCTTACGAGCCTCATCCAGTTCGCTTTGCAGCGATGAGAGGGTGGCGCGTCTATCCTCGACCTGTTGGCCGAGCAGATGCAGCTCAAGAGCAGCCTTGGCGAGCTCCGTCTCGTTGTTGCCATCCGCCTTAATCATGAATTGAATCGACCATAGCCACCTCAGGGTTTGTCGTGCACCAATCGTTGTCTGGTAGGTCGACCACCGAGCAGGCCTTCTTGTTCAGGAAGTCTGTCGCCAATTTGCAATCCGTTGCTATCAATGTTGTAAACCCGCAACTCATCGGAATGCGCACTGGCGCGCACCTTGACCACCGCCATGATGCGAAGCAGTCGGCTTTCCACCTCGATATAGCGCTGTACGATGATGGCATCGGTCAGGAAGGCGGTGCCATAAGGACTGAATCGCAAATCGTTATAGCGATCTTCCAGCTCCGAGGTCATCAGCACGGTGGCCCCGGCGCTGGTCAACGTGCTCACCATCCACGCCAATGATTGACGGAAGTCTTCCTGGAAAGTGGGCGCAAGTGCCAGTTCGAACCCGGAGAGCGAGTCAATGACGACTCGTGTGGCGTTCAGTCGCTTGATCTCTTTCAACAGCATATGGACGATTTCAGCGATCGACAGGTCTGGCGCATGGCTGTCTATCAGCGCTACATGGCCATCTGCAATCAATTTTTTGAAGGTGGCATTCCGCAAGTGATCGGGACGCTGCTCAAAAACGGCGACAACACCCGTCTCGCCGTTTTTTGCACCTTCTTCGAGGAAGGAAGCAGCCAGTATGCTTTTGCCCGAACCGGAAGGCCCTGCAACCAGCAGCGAATAACCCCGCGGCAGCCCGCCACCGAGCATTTCATCGAGGCGGGGCACACCCATCTTCAACCGCGCGGAGGACTCCGTCGTATGCAGTTCAACGGCGTTCTGACCCGGCATGACGGCCGGCGAGAACACCTTGATCCCTGAGGTTTCAATCCGAAACGTATGCAGACCGGGCACCGTAGGCTGGCCGCGCATCTTCATGATTTCCATTTTGCGCACCATCGAGTTGCGATAGACACTCTGCCTCAGCCAGATCAAGCCGTCAGCCACGGTGAAGATCGGGTTGGTATCGGTTTCGGTGAAGTATTCGCCGATCAGGAACGTCGTTGCCTGCCACGTGGTCATCAGCATGCCCAGTTGCTGCACGAACTGAGGCAAGTTGTTGTTCGGGTTGGTCTGGGTCTGGCTGGCCAGGACCACAGAACGGAATGAATCGACAAACACCAGGGACGGCGAATGGGCTTCCACTTCGCTGACGATGCGCCGCAACACTTCGTCCAGATTGCCGGCGAGGGTATCGTCGACCAGATTGATGTAACGAATCGATTTGTTGATCGCTTCATCATCAAAAAAGTCGAACTGCTGCTGATATCGCAGCATTTTCAATGGCGGTTCACCCAGTACGGTGAAGAACAATGCTGGGCGCTCAGGGGTCGCCAGGGAAAACATCATCTGATGCGCCAGGGTGGTTTTGCCACAGCCCGGTGGCCCAGCGATGAGATTGAAGGAAAACTCAGGTAATCCGCCACCCAATACGTCGTCCAGCCCAGGGACGCCGGTGGCCAGGCGGTTGATTGTCACTTTCGTGGTCATGACGAAATATCCTGCGCAGGGGTGTCGCTTGAAGAAGTGTGCAACACACTACGGAGCAATTTGGCCGTCAGTGACGGCCCTATCAAAGTGGTTAGCAATTGGTACAGAGAGGTAAGAAGGTTCTCCCCCAGGTAAAGCGCATTGCCTGCGCTTTGCTTCAGGAGAACTATTTTGAGTTCCGCCAGGGTCATGGCCGGCAGAAGGGAATCATACATACCAGCCAGACGCGGATTTTTACTGCAGACGATAAAGCTGCGACGAAAAAGAGCCACAACCCCTCGCTCGCCAATAATCGGCGCAAGGGCTGCGTTCATGTCTTGCAGCGTAGCAACGACGGCGTTAGCAATCTTTGCGATGTCAGAGGTGTCACCTATCCGCTGCGTAAGGGCAGCGGCTATCTGACGACCCTCTTCGCTTTCCGTAGGCATGGGGGAAGGACTTCTGATGGTGTCCCGCAATGGTACACCGTCAGCGAACTTTCTGAGGGGTATTGCTTGAAGGGGCGCCGGCCGAGCATCTCCAGCGCACCTTGGTCAGCTTTAAGTCATAGGCCCGGCGAGAAATCAGCGCACCAGACAAGGCTGCTTGTTGTTGAAGCTCCAGCCTGGAATCAAGAACTGCATCGCTACACTGTCATCGCGAGCGCCGAGTCCCATGCCTTTGTACAACTCGTGTGCCTTCGCCACGGCGTCCATGTCGATGTCTACGCCCAGACCGTGTTTGGTTGGCACTTTGACGTAACCCCCTTCGATTTTCAGCGGTTCCTTGGTCAGGTGCTGGCCGTCCTGCCAGATCCAGTGCGTGTCGATCGCGGTGATTTCGCCCGGTGCAGCGGCCGCCACTTGAGTGAACATGGCCAGGGAAATATCGAAGTGGTTGTTGGAGTGAGAGCCCCAGGTCAGGCCCCATTCATGACACATCTGAGCCACCCGGACTGAGCCCTGCATGGTCCAGAAGTGCGGATCGGCAAGCGGGATGTCGACCGATTGCAGCTGGATCGCGTGGCCCATTTCGCGCCAGTCGGTAGCGATCATGTTGGTCGCGGTTTTCAGGCCGGTGGCGCGACGGAATTCGGCCATGACTTCACGACCCGAATAACCATTTTCCGCGCCACACGGATCTTCGGCGTAGGCGAGCACGTGATGCTGGTCGCGGCACAAACGGATGGCTTCTTTGAGCGACCAGGCACCATTCGGGTCGAGCGTAATGCGCGCATCGGGAAAGCGTTTGGCCAGTGCGGTGACGGCTTCGATTTCTGCATCGCCGCTCAGCACGCCGCCTTTGAGCTTGAAATCGTTGAAGCCGTATTTGGCTTTTGCGGCTTCGGCCAGGCGCACCACGGCTTCAGCGGTCATGGCTTTCTCGTGACGCAAGCGGAACCAGTCGTTATCTGCATCCGACTCGTTGCGGTAAGCCAGATCCGTGACGTTGCGATCACCGATGTAAAACAGATAACCGAGCATTTTTACTGCATCACGTTGCTGCCCTTCACCCAGCAACGCAGCGACCGGAACCTCAAGGAATTGACCCAGCAGATCGAGCAGGGCGGCCTCCATTGCGGTAACCGCATGAATGGTGATTCGAAGGTCGAATGTCTGCAGGCCGCGACCGGCCGAGTCACGCGATGCAAAGGTGGTGCGCATCTGGTTGAGGATGCGCTGGTACTGACCGATCGGCTGGCCAATTACCAAACCGCGAGCGTCTTCAAGGGTTTCGCGAATCCGCTCGCCACCCGGCACTTCACCCACGCCGGTATTGCCGGCGCTGTCTTTGAGAATGACGATATTGCGGGTAAAGAACGGCCCGTGGGCGCCGCTCAGGTTCAGCAACATGCTGTCGTGACCGGCGACGGGGACGACTTGAAAACTGGTGATAACCGGTGACTTGGTGGTGTTGGCAGCGTGTTCAGCGTTCATGGCAAATTCCTGCAAATGAGTTCGTTCAGCGATCAATAAAAGTCAGTGAGATTTGCTGACGGTCACTGTGGGGGCTGCGGCGATCGGCGGGGACAGCAAGGACGATGATTTAGGCGAGGTCCTGGCGAAAAAAACCAGGATCGCGGCCAGTATCGACGTGCCGGCCAGGCCGTATAGACCGCCCTGAATCGAGCCGGTGGTCTGCTCGAGAAAACCGAAAGTCGTCGGCGCGACGAAGCCGCCGAGGTTGCCGACCGAGTTGATCAAGGCGATCACGGCCGCAGCAATCCGTGCATCCAGGTAGCCCTGAGGAATCGGCCAGAACAGCGACGATGCCGATTTGAAACCGATCGCGGCGAAGCAGATGGCGACGAAGGCAAAAATTGGCCCGCCGGTGGTCGAGAGGAACATCCCCGCAGCGGCGATCAATAAGGCAGTGGCAACCCAGGCCTGTTGGAATTTGAACTTGCCGGACAACGCCGCGAAGCTGTACATCGCAATGATGGAAATCAGCCACGGAATCGAGTTGAAAAAGCCGACCTGGATGTCGCTCAGGTCGCCCATTTTCTTGATGATGCTCGGCAGCCAGAACGTCGCGGCATAGATCGTCAACTGGATGCAGAAGTACAGCGCGCAGAACAGCACGATCTGCCGATCTCTGAGCAACTTGCCGATCGTGGGTTTGACCGTGGTCAGCGCTTCACGGTCGCGCTGTTCCTGGTCGATGGCGTCTACCAGCGCATCCTGCTCTTCGCGGCTCAGCCACTTGGCGTCATGAGGTTTGGAGTCGAGCCAGAACCACACGAAGAAGCCCAGAAACACCGAGGCCAGACCTTCGATGGCGAACATCCACTGCCAGCCCTTGAAGCCGAAGCCGTCGATCTGCAGCAGAACACCCGACAGCGGGCCGGAAATCAGCGATGCAATGGCCGAGCCGCTGAGGAAAATCGCGATGGCTTTACCGCGTTCTACGCCTGGCAACCAGCGGGTGAAATAGTAGATCACGCCAGGGAAGAAGCCGGCTTCAGCAATGCCGAGCAGGAAGCGCAGGATGTAGAAATGGGTTTCGTTCTGGATGAACGCCATCATCGTGGCGACGATGCCCCAGGTGAACATGATGCGGGTCAGCCAGATTCGAGCGCCGACTTTTTGCAGCAGCATGTTGGACGGTACTTCGAAGAGGGCGTAGCCGATGAAGAACAGGCCTGCGCCCAGCCCGTACGCGGCTGCACCGATACCGAGGTCATGTTCCATGTGCGTGCGCACGAAACCGATATTGACCCGGTCGATGTAGTTGAGGATGAACATGATGACGAAAAGCGGGAGTACGTGTCTCTTCACTTTACGGACGGCGTGAGCCAGGACTGAATCTTCTGCCGGAGCGACAGACGCATTGCTTGAATTGGTCACAATTCAAAACTCCCACTGATTATTTTTATGCGGGTTTATGGTGTCAGTCATCATACAAGTAGATTTTTTACCCTGCAACGGCGGTAGGCCGTGTTTCTTTGCATAAGGGGCTGGGGTATGTGGCGGTAATGGTTATTTATGCCAGTGTTTATTGAGTGTAATACAGGAGGGGCTTGCCAGAGGGGTTTGCTGTGAGGGTTTTTCAGTTGGCGGAAACGATAACTCGTCGTAGCTGTTTGATGTGTTGTCATACAAGAAGTGGTGCTAATCGATCAATCTGGATAGTGCAACCCGCAGTGCAGGTTTGCACCGCAGGAGCTGTCCGGATCGAGGTCATGGCGGGTGACTCAGATCGCCATTTTGTTGAACGATCAGGGAATCAGGCGAGACTCGCGCAATTTCTCGAACACGTCGAAAAACGCTTGATCGCTCGCTTGATAGGCAGTGAAGCCCATGGCCCTGCTTTTCGACATGTCGGTGACCACCTCGATCGGGCGACCCAGATCTGCGTCGGTGTGCCATGGTGAAGTCAGTCGGCTGATATCCGATTCTTTCAGCCCATGTTCAGCAACGATCTGCTGCCAGTCAGCTTGGTCATCCGCCATCTGTATCTCCAGTGGCGAGACGGTTGCGGGGAAATCGGCGGGCTGCACCCCGAAGTAATCGGCGATTCGGCCCCACATCCATTTCCAGCGGAACACATCACCATTGGTGACGTTGAAGGCCTGGTTGGCCGCTTCGGGTGTGGTGGCGGCCCATAGTTGTTGCGCCGCCAGTTGCCGGGCATCGGTCATGTCGGTGAGGCTCTCCCATTGCACACGGGAGCCAGGAAACACAAACGGACGGCCGGTGTGTTTGCAGACGCTGGCGTAGACGGCGAGGGTGGTTGCCATGTTCATCGCGTTGCCCACGGCGACACCCGTGACGGTATGAGGCCGGTGCACGCTCCAGGTGAAGCCGTCCTTTTCGGCGGCGGCGAACACTTCGTCTTCCTGGACGTAATAGAAATTTTCGATGTCCAGACGACCCTGTTCTTCGCGGAACGGAGTTTGCGGCAGGCTGCCTTTGCCATACGCTTCGAAGGGCCCCAGGTAGTGCTTCAAGCCGGTTACCAGCGCTACATGCTGAACACTTTGCGCCGGGCGAACCGCGTCGAGGACGTTGCGCACCATAGCGCCGTTGACGCGGATGTTGTCCGCTTCCGTGGCTTGCCGCGACCACGTGGTGATGAACACATGGGTCGGTTTCAAATCCGCCAGCGCTTGCTTCAACGACGACGGATCCTGCAGGTCCGCAGCCACTGGAATCACTCCCGGTGCCGGGGCGGGGTTACGGGAAAGCGCTGCAACCTGCCATTTATTGTCGATGAGTAACTGGGTGATGGCGCTGCCAACGATGCCGCTGGCGCCCACGATCAATGCTGTCTGGGTCATAAGGTTCTCCGGTGAATAGTTTTCTGAGCCCGCGTGCGTGGCGGAGGTTCAACCGGATCGGTTCCAGCAGCCCTTCAATCAGCGAAAAATCAACGATTGATGAGCCGCGCCGCCGGTGCGCGCTCCGTCACCGACTGCTATGGCGATATTTCCCGCCGCCACAGCCGCATCACCGCAGGCAAACACGCCCGTCACACTGGTTTCACGCATCGCGTCGACCTTGATGAAATCGCCCATTGGGCCAGGTTCGAACTCACAGCCCAGTTGTTCGGCCAGTGGCGCCGCCATGTGGCAACGCGGCAGTACGAACACCCCCGCCAGTGGCAAGATTCTGCCGCTGCTCAACGTCACGTCGGCGTGCCCGCTCAGGGATTTCACCGAGTCGCGCTCCAGGGCCACGCCGCGTCGTTGCAGGCTGGCCAACTGCTCGGCGTCCGGCTCGAACGCTTCATTAAGCAGCAGCGTAGTCGGCCCCCAGTCGGGCAGCATCAGGGCGTGGTGCATGGACAGCGGACCGGTCGCGAGAACACCGATTGGATCTTGATTCAACTCGTACCCGTGACAATACGGGCAGTGGAATACCGATTGGCCCCAGCGCTCCGCCAAACCAGGAGTGGCCGGTAATTCGTCGGTCACGCCCGTCGCCAGGATCAGCCGTCGACCGGCGAACGACTGGCCATCGGCGAGGATGATCTCAAATTCATTGCCACGCTTGACCGCCCGCACCGCCAACTCGAGAATCCATTCAACGTTGGGATACGCCAGTAACTGCGTGCGCGCATCGCTGGCGATCAAGGCCGGGTCTCGCCCGTCCTGTCCAAGGAAACCGTGGGAATGGTGGGCGAAGCGATTGCGTCGCTGTCCGCCGTCGATCACCAGCACTTTGCGACGTGCGCGCGCCACCTGCAGGCCTGCGGAAATTCCGGCATAACTGCCGCCAACGATGATGATGTCGTAGACCATGATGACCACTCCGTGCTCTTCAAGAGCGCTCGATAAATTCTCGACACACCGTAAGTTACGTGAAAGCAGGCTGTCAATGGTCTCGTAACTTTCGATGTAGCGATTCATACTCGGCGCATCTATTTGCCCGGATTCGTCGTCTATGAGAACCGACACTCGCCTGTCACGGATGCTTCACGTGCTGATTCACATCGCACGTCACGATCAGCCCGCCACTTCCGACACCATTGCGCAGATGCTCGGCACCAACCCGGTGGTGGTGCGCCGGACCATGGCGTTGCTCAAGGAGGAGGGCTATGTTCGTTCGGAGAAGGGCCATCGCGGCGGCTGGACCCTGGCCAAACCGTTGACGCAAATAACCTTGCTGGATATTCACCAGGCGCTGGGTTCGTCTTCGCTGTTCGCCATTGGCCTGTCCACTGACCACCCCGAATGTCTGGTGGAACAAGCGGTGAATGCGGCGCTCACCGACGCATTCGATGCCGCTCAGGCGCTGCTGATCGCGCGTTTGGGCAGCGTTACGCTGGAGCAGTTGGCGCAGGATTTTGAAGCGCGTTTCAACGGTGTGGAAAAGCGGGTCTGACCGGGTGGTGCCCGCAAGCTGTGCCCTGTGTATCCACGATCGACCGAGAAAACTTTTTTGGCGGGCGACTTTTTGCTTCGCCTGACGTCCAACCCTGAGACTGCCAACATGGCTTACCAACCTCAGACAGCTGGCCTCAGCTAAGGACGGACGATGACCTTTTTCATTTTTCTTATAGCCTGCGGTGCCGCGGCGAGCACCGGCATCCTGTTCAAACCCGGCCAATGGTACAACGAGCTGAAGAAGCCCGGCTTCACGCCACCCAACTGGCTGTTTCCGGTGGCCTGGACGATCATTTATCTGCTGCTAGCCTGGGTCGGCTATCGCTTGACGCTGTTACCCGGCAGCCAGTTGCTGTTGGCATTATGGGCGGCGCAGATCGCCCTAAACACGCTTTGGACACCAGTGTTTTTCGGCGCGCACCAGATCTTTGCCGCCCTGATGATCCTCGTGCTTCTGTGGCTGGTGGTAGCGTATATGGTGGTGATGGCGTTGCGTTTTGATCTGGTGACCGGGCTGATCCTGTTTCCTTACCTTGCCTGGCTATCGGTGGCTGCAGCGCTTAATTTTTCCATCCTGCGCAACAATCGCTGAGTCGTCTGTCGCTCTGTTCAGTGCAGAGCGGCAATCTCGCAGCCCCACAGCTGTACGGACGGCTGGCCACTGTCCGGAGCGCCAATCCATTTGCTGAACGGGTGACAGCTGCCGTCGAAACACAGCTGGTAATCGCCCGCTTCCGGTGTCCTGCCTAGGTGCAACGATGGCAACGGCGGCAACGCCCGACGGTAGTGCCAGCTACCGTCGACCAAGCGTGCCTCTGCAGGGATTTCCATGCCCGCGCCATTTCCCCGCACCCGCGCTTCACCCAGCACCAGCCCTTGTGCGGTGACGCGGTAGTCTTCCTCCCAGCGGATCTTTTCGACGGTGTGATCCCACGCCAGGGTGAAATTGACGATGGGAAGCTGAGCCCAAACCACTCCCGCCAGGCCCAGGCACACACCGATCATGCCTGTGCCAGCCGGGTGTGTCGCGAGCGCCACAGGTGCTGGGCGATGATCAGCGCGCCGAGCGCGAAACCGATCTCGTCGGTGAGCGGCAGTGCGACCACCAGCAAGGCGCCCGCAGCGAAGCTTGCCAAGCGTTCCCACATCGGCATCTTCTGTTGCAGAAAACCGGTGGACGCCATGCCCCACAAGCCGACTGCCAAGACAGTCTTGATCAGCATGTAGGCAGTCATCCAAAGGCTGTCGCCTTGCATCATCAGCGCCGGGTTGTAGACAGCCATGAACGGGATGACGAACCCGGCCAGGGCAATCCGCACCGCCCACAGGCTGATCTTGAAACCTGACTCCCTGGCGATGGGCGCGGCGGCAAAGCAGGCCAGCGCTACCGGCGGCGTCAGGTCGGCAAGGATGCCGAAATAAAACACGAACATGTGCGAAACGATCAGCGGCACGCCCAGTTCCAGCAGTGCAGGCGCAGCAATGGAGCTGGTGATGATGTAGTTTGGAATGGTCGGAATGCCCATGCCCAGCACCAGGCAGGTGATCATCGTCAGGATCAGTGACAGCAGCAGGTTGTCCCGCCCGATCGCCAATATGTAACCGGCGAACGTCGACGCCACGCCGGTCAGTGACACCACGCCGATGATGGTCCCGACCAGCACGCAGGCGATCCCCACAGGCACCGCGTGACGTGCGCCGTCAACCAGCGCGAACAGGCAGATTTCCAGCGTCTCGCGACCGCCCTTGATGAACCAGCAGACCACCACCAACGCGGCGATGACCGCGAAGATCACCCCGATACCGAGCTGGAAGAAACCCACGCAGAGCACGCCTAGCGCCACCCAGAAGGCGCAGCGCAAGGCGAAGCTGGAGACTCTCAGAATGATCGCCGAACCGAGGATCACGATGGCCGTCAGCGCCAGCCCGACCATGCCCGAAAACAGTGGTGTGCGACCGGAAAACAGCAGATAGACCAAGACCAGCAGCGGGATCAGCAGGTACCAGTTTTCCTTGATCGCCCCCAGTGCACTCGGGCATTGATCTTTCGGCAGGCCCTTGAGGTTGGAGCGTTTGGCTTCCAGGTGGACCATCCAGAAGACCGAGCCGAAGTAGAGCATCGCGGGGATCAATGCCGCTTTGGCTACCTCGACGTACGGCACGTTGATGGTCTCGGCCATGATGAACGCCACCGCGCCCATGACCGGCGGCATGATCTGGCTGCCCATGCTCGACGTCGCTTCGACGCCACCGGCAAATGCGGCGCGATAGCCGAAGCGCTTCATCAATGGAATGGTGAACTGCCCGGTGGTGACGACGTTGGCAATCCCCGACCCGGTGATGGTGCCCATCAAGGCCGATGAAACCACCGCGACCTTCGCCGGGCCACCGAGCTTGTGGCCGAATATGCCCATGGCGAAATCGGTGAACAGTTTGATCATCCCGGCTTGCTCGAGAAATGAACCGAACAGGATGAACAGAAAAATATAAGTGGCCGACACGTACGTCGGCGTGCCGTACAAACCCTCGGTGCCAAATGACAGCTGATTGATGATCTGATCGAAGCCGTAACCCCGATGAGCCAACTCGCCCGGCAAGAATTCACCGAGTAAACCGTAGGCGAGGAACAGCCCGCAAATGATCGGCAACGCGATGCCCATCACCCGGCGTGCTGCTTCGAACACCAGAATGATCAAGACCAGCCCCACGACGATGTCGCTGGGCGTCAGGTCGCCTGAGCGCTGGATCAGGTCCGCCTCGAACACCCATTGATAAATCGCGGTGCTGATAGCGGCCAGACTCAGCAGCCAGGCCAGCGGTTGCCACGGCCGACTTCTGCCGTAGGCGGGGTAGCTCAAAAACACCACCCACAGCAGGAAGCCCACGTGCACGGCGCGCAACACCTGGCTGGACACCGGCGAAAACGCAGCGGTCACGATCTGAAAGACTGAAAACGCCAGCGCCACGTAAAACAGGGTTTTTGGCCAGTCCCGCGGGTTCGCCGGAATACCGTGCTGATCTTCACTCATTAACTGCCTGCCTCATGATCACAATGCAAAGAAGGGTGATGCGCGGGCGCAGGGGCAGGGGCAGGGTATGCCGCTGCGCCACGCGCCATCACAGCGCAGCTTTTTCCTTGTAGTACCGTTCGGCGCCAGGATGCAGCGGGATTGGCAGGTTTTTGCTCGCGGACTCCAGCTTGATGTCTTTCGCTGCCGAATGAGCGTTACCCAGCCGCGTGAGGTTATCGAACATCAGTTTGGTCATTTCATACGCCACGTCATCCGGCACATCGGCGCGGGTCACCAGGATATTGGTGATCGCCACCGTCGGCACCGCCTCGGGCTGGCCGTCGTAGGTATTCGGGGGGATCATCGCGCTTTGGTACGCCGGGTTGCCGATTTTGCTGACGACGTCGGCTGGTACGGCAACGTAGTTCAGCGGCATGACCGAGGACAGATCACGAATGGCCGCCATGCCCAGACCGGACGACTGCAGAGTCGCGTCCAGCTGGCGGTTCTTGATCAGCTCGACGGACTCGGCGAACGGCAGGTATTGCACCTTGCCCATGTCTTCATAGGTCAGGCCTGCCGCTTTGAAAATGGCCCGCGCATTGAGCTCGGTGCCGGACTTCGGCGCGCCGACCGAGATCGTCTTGCCCTTGAGGTCCGCCAGCGTCTTGATCCCTGACTCCTGACTGGCCACGATCTGGATGTAGTTGGGGTACGCGCCGCCGATGGCGCGAAGTTTGGTCAGCGGCGCCTTAAACCCGGCGTCTTCCACCCCGTTTTTTGCATCTGCCACCGAGTCGGCCAACGCCAGCGCCAACTCACCGCGACCGGCTTGCAACAGGTTGAGGTTCTCTACCGAGGCCTTGGTGGCCTGCACTGACGTCTTGACCCCGGGAATGCCGTCGCCGTAGATCTGCGACAGGCCGACACCAATCGGGTAATAAACCCCACTGGTGCCGCCGGTGAGTATGTTGATAAACACCGGGGCGGCGTGTGCGGCGGTCGTCACGGCCAATGCGGCAGCAGCGGCCAGAAGGGTGAGGCGGTTGATCACTCGCATGGGAAAGGCTCCGTCTTTTATTGGCTTTGTGCAGAGTCATTCCACTGTAGTTGATGCAGGCGTAATACGCGTCGGTGCTGGGCTATGTTCGTGAGACACGAAGTTTCAACTTTTCTTCACCCCGCCTTTCTTCCCGCTGTCCAGCAGCAACCCCGAAGCCAGTGTCACGAAGCTCTCCACTGCCTTGCGCGACGCGGACTGGGGGTCGTCGGCATTGGCAATCCATAACGAAGCACCGAGCAACGAGCCCATGATCAGACGCGACATCGCCTCTGCATCCACTGCGTGCACCGTGCCTTCGTCGATCAGTTTCTGGAGGCTGCGCTGAGTGCTTTGCATGCACGCGTTCTGGCTCGACCAGCCGGCTGGGTCGCCCAGTACCGCGGGCCCGTCAAGCAGCACGATGCGCTGGAATTCCGGTTCGAGCGCCATTTCGATATAGGCGATGGACTCGTCGATAAAACCTTCCCACGTCGAGCTGGCCTCATTGATGATCACACTCAGGCGTTCAATCATTTCCCCGTCAATCTGCGCGATCACCGCTTCCAGCAAGCCTTTCTTGCCACCGAAGTGGTGGTAGAGGGCACCCCGCGTCAGACCCGCTTCAGCCGTCAGTTCGTCCATCGAACTGTCTGCATATCCCTTCGCCGCAAAGGCCTCTCGCGCAGCCCTTATCAGCTTGCCGCGAGTTTCCAAAATCATGTCCGCGCGCTTCTGTGCCATCAGAACGTCATCCTCAAAAATTAGTGTCATACGCGACGTATGCCAGTTGACATACGCGATGCATGTCCTAATATAGCCGACATACGCGGCGTATGCAATTTGCCGCCACAGGCGTGATTCGGTCCGCCGAGCCGCATTCAGCAGAGGAATTCAGCACATGCACACGCGCATAACCATCGGGCTTATCGTCAACCCCATCGCCGGTATGGGCGGGCGGGTCGGCTTGAAAGGCACCGATGGTGCCGGTGTTCTGGAAGAGGCAAAAAGACGCGGTGCGCGGCCGCTTTCCAGCGAGCGTGCGTTGCAGGCGCTGAAACGACTGGCTGCTTCAAGCACGCCATTCCACCTTGTTACCGGCTCCGGCGAACTGGGCGAGGACGTGGCGCGCGCCGCCGGCCTTGAGCCGATCGTGGTGTACCGCACACGCAGCGGCTGCAGCCTGCCGGAAGACACGCGCAATGCCGCCCGCGCCATGCTGCGCGCCTCGGTCGATCTGCTGTTGTTTGCCGGTGGCGATGGCACGGCGCGCGATGTGCTCGGCATGGTCAACGACCGCGTGCCGATCCTCGGCATTCCCACCGGCGTGAAAATGTACTCGGCGGTGTTTGGCACGACCCCGGAGAACGCCGGGCATCTGGCCTCGCGATTCATCGCCGGTGCCGGTTCGCTGCGCTCGCGCGAAGCCGAAGTGATGGACATCGACGAGGCGGCGATCCGCAACGATCAGGTGTCGACGCGGCTGTACGGCTACGCCCGCAGCCCCTATGAACGTCACCTGGTGCAAAACGCCAAGGCCGGTTCCGGGCCTGGCGAAAACGCCACGCTCGATGCTGCGAGCCGGCAGATCGTCCGCGAGATGCGCACAGGCTGCCTGTACATCGTCGGGCCTGGCACCACGACGCGGCGGGTCATGTCAGCCCTCGGTCTTCCTTCCACGCTGCTGGGCGTGGACGCGGTGCTGAACGGCGTACGCGTCGGCGCTGACCTCAACGAGCACGAAATCCTGCAACTGATGGCGGGGCGTGAGGCGCGGATCATCGTCGGCGTGCTCGGTGGCCATGGCAGCCTCTTCGGCCGCGGCAATCAGCAGATCAGCGCCGAGATCATCCGCCGCACAGGCGCGGACAACATCATCGTGATCACCACCGTCGAAAAGCTTCTTTCCCTGGAAGCCGGGTGTTTGCGCGTCGACACCGGCGATGCCGAAGTCGACGCCATGCTCGCCGGCTACAGGCGCGTGCACACCGGACCTGACCGGTCGGTTTTCTTCAAGGTTACATCCTGATCAGCCGTCCCACCTGAACTCAAACGAGGTTAACCCCATGAGTCTTCATGTCGCCCATCCCTACATGGCGAATTCCGTTCCCGCAATCCAACAGGAAATGCTCGACTCGATCGGTGTGGACAGCATCGAGCAGTTGTTCCAGCAGATTCCTGCCGAGCATCGTCTCAAGCGACCAATCAATTTGCCGCCGGCGCTCAACGAGAGTCAGCTTCGTCGGCACCTGTTGAGCATCCTGTCGAAGAACAAGACCACCGAGCAATACCTCAACTTTCTCGGCGCCGGCAGTTGGCAACACCATGTGCCCGCCGCCTGCGACGAAGTGGTGCGGCGCAATGAATGGCTGACGTCGGTGTTCGGCGAGCCGAGTTCCGACCACGGGCGCAATCAGGCCTGGTTTGAATTCTGCAGCCAGCTCGGCGAGTTGCTCAACATGGACCTGGTCGGCCTGCCGGTGCGCAGTTGGGGTTGCGCCGCCGGGCATGCGATCCGCATGGCCACGCGCATCAATGGCCGCAACGAGGTCGCCGTGGTGCGCGCCATCGATCCGGAGCGGCTCTCGGTCATTCGCAATTACTGCGAACCCGTCGAGATGCCCAGCCACATCACCGTACGGCTCGTCGATTACGATCCGGCCACCGGCGTGATCGATCTGAATCATCTGCGCGCGACCGTCGGCGCGAACACCGCAGCGGTCTATTTCGAAACGCCGTCGTACCTCGGTGTCATCGAACATCAGGGCGCGGAAATTGCCGCTATTGCGCACGCTGCGGGCGCCGAAGTAATTGTCGGGGTCGACCCGATTTCCCTCGGCGTGCTCGCGGCACCCATCGATTTCGGCGCGGATATTGTGGTCGGCACTACGCAGCCACTGGGTGTGCACATGAACTGCGGGGGCGGCGTCAGTGGTTTCATCGCCTCCCGGGATGAAGAGCGCTACGCCCATCAATACCCGACGCTGTTCATCAGCATCGCGCCCACCACCAAGCCGGGTGAATACGGATTTGGCCTGAGCCTGTTCGAACAATCGTCCTATGGCTTGCGCGACAAGGGCAACGACTGGACCGGCCACTCGGTGTACATGTGGGCCATCGCCAATGCGGTGTACATGGCGATGATGGGGCCACAAGGTTTCGAAGATGTCGGCGGCGTGATCCTGCAACGGGCGCATTACGCGGCAAAACTGCTCGGGCAGATTCCCGGCGTGCGGGTGACCTTCCCGTCGGGTTTCTTCAAGGAATTCGTAGTGAATTTCGATGCCACCGGGCACTCCGTGGCAGACATCAACAAGCGCCTGCTCGACCTCGGGATCTTCGGCGGCAAAAACCTAACCCGGGACTTCCCGGAGCTTGGCGCCAGCGCACTTTACTGCGTCACCGAGGTTCACACCCAGGCCGATCTTGAGCGTCTGGCCGACGCACTCAAAGAGGTAATCGCACAATGAGCACCACACTCAGGGAATACCATGCTCCGGTCTGGAGCGAGCCGGTCATCATGGAAATGGGCTATCCGGGCCGTCGCGGGCTGATTTTTTCCGATGTTGAGGAAGACGTGCAAACGGCCGTCGGCAGCGTAGACGGACTGGTGCCGGTATCGATGCGTCGCGACAAAAAACCGGCCTTGCCGGAAATGTCCGAACCCGAGGTGCTCTATCACTACCTGCGTCTGTCGCAACAGACATTGGGCATGATGGGCATCAGCCTGTTCGGGACCTGCACGATGAAGTACAACGCGCAGATAAACGAAGCGATGGCCTGGCGTCCCGAGATAACTGAAGTCCATCCCTATCAGGACGAGTCTACCCTGCAGGGCGCGCTTGAAATCGTCCATAGCATGGACACGATTCTTCGCGAATTGTCCGGCATGGATCAGTTTATTTTCCAGGCCGGCGGCGGTGCGGATGCGGCGTATACCAGCTGTGCGGTAACCCGCGCTTACCATGCTTCGCGCGGTGAACTGGAACAGCGCAACGAAATCATCACGACCATCCAGACTCACCCAAGCAGCGCAGCAACGGCAGCGGCGGCCGGCTTCAAGGTCATCACGCTGATGATTGAAGAAAACGGCTATCCATCGCTCGAGTCACTGAAGGCGGCCGTGTCCAGTCGCACCGCGGCGTTGATGGTGAATAACCCCGACGACATGGGCGTCTACAACCCCGAGATTCGCGAATGGGTGCGGCTGGTGCACGAGGCGGGCGGTTTGTGCTTCTACGATCACGCCAACTTCAATGGCGCGATGACCAAAATCCGCGCCCGTGAACTCGGCTTTGACGCCTGCATGTTCATGCTGCACAAAACCTTCGGCGCGCCGAAAAGTGGCGTGGGCGGGCCGGCTGTCGGGGCTTATGGCTGCTCCGCCGAGCTGGCGCCTTTTCTGCCGGCACCGGTGGTGGCGTTTGATGGTGAGCGCTACAGCCTTGATCATGACCGTCCGCAAAGCTGCGGCAAGATCCGCGAGTTCTGGGGCAACGTGCCGGTGATCCTTAAAGCCTACGCATGGTCCCGCGCGATGGGCGCAGAGGGCATGGCTGAAGCCTCGGACATCTCGGTGCTGGCCAACAACTACATGGAAAAAGGCCTGCTGGCCATTCGTGGCGTGACCCGCTCACACCCGGATGCCACCAGCCCGCGCCTGGAAATGACCCGCTACAGCCTGCAGCAACTCAAGGAAGAAACCGGCGTGGATGTGCACGACGTGCAGAATCGCATGAGTGATTTCGGCATCGACCCGATGTGGAGCAGCCATCACCCGTGGCTGGTGGAAGAGCCCTTTACCCCGGAGCCGGGCGAGATGTATGGCAAGGAGGCGCTGGACACCTGGATCGCGGTACTGGCGCAGATTTCCGACGAGGCCTATTCCAATCCGGATATCGTCAAAACGTCGCCGCACAACCAGGCGATTCATCGCTTGAAAGGCGCCAACATGGACGATCCGCAACATTGGGCGATGACATGGCGGGCGTTCCAGCGTAAACGTCAGAACACTTGAACAAACACTAAGCGTGCCTGAACAGAGCTAACAATCAGCCACGGGATTTTGCCGGCGCAGAGCGCTTGGCCGGCAACCTCCCCACAGGAAAAACTCATGTCTATTTTCGAACAGCACCTGGCGCCGTTGCCGGTCAATCACATGGCGCTCTCGCCGCTGAGCTTCATTGAGCGCACGGCCTCGGTTTACGGCGATTATCCCGCCGTGATTCACGGCTCGCTGCGCCGCAACTGGCGGGACACCTACGAGCGTTGTCGGCGCCTTGCCAGCGCACTCAGCAGACGCGGCATCAAAAAAGGCGACACGGTGGCGGTGATGCTGCCGAACATTCCGGCGATGCTTGAAGCGCACTTTGCCGTGCCCATGATCGGCGCAGTGCTTAATACCCTCAATGTGCGTCTGGATGCGCAAGCGATTGCGTTCATGCTCGAACACGGCGAGGCCAAAGTGCTGTTCGCCGATCGCGAATTTCACAGCGTAGTTAGCGCGGCGCTGACGCTGCTGGAAAATCCGCCGTGGGTGATCGACGTGGACGATCCGGAGTACGGCGAAGGCAGCGTGCTCAGCGATCTGGACTATGAAGCGTTACTCGCCGAGGGCGATCCGCAATTCGCCTGGCAATGGCCCGATGACGAGTGGCAAGCCATCTCGCTCAATTACACCTCGGGCACCACCGGCAATCCGAAGGGCGTGATCTACCATCATCGCGGCGCCTACCTGAATGCGCTCGGCAACCAGATGACCTGGGCGATGGGCAATCACCCGGTGTATTTGTGGACGTTGCCGATGTTCCACTGCAACGGCTGGTGTTATCCGTGGACGGTTACAGCGCTTGCAGGTACCCACGTGTTTCTGCGCCGCGTCGAGCCGCTGCACATTCTCGCGTTGATTCGTGAACACCGGGTCAGCCACCTGTGCGGCGCGCCCATCGTCCTCAACGCGCTGGTGAATCTGCCGGATGGGGCCAAGGTGCCTATCGAGCATCCGGTCGATGCCATGGTGGCCGGTGCAGCACCGCCGGCGAAAGTGATTGGCGCGGTGGAGGAAATGGGCATCAAGGTCACTCATGTGTATGGGCTCACCGAGGTCTACGGGCCGGTGACGGTGTGCGCATGGCATGGCGAGTGGGATGAAAAACCGCTCGATGAGCGCGCCCGGATCAAGTCGCGTCAGGGTGTGCGTTATCCGACGCTGGAAGGTTTGATGGTGGCCGATCCGCAAACACTGCAACCGGTGGCGAGCGACGGGGTCACCATTGGCGAAATCTTCATGCGCGGCAACACGGTGATGAAGGGTTACCTGAAGAACCCGGAAGCGACCCGCGAGGTCTTCGCAGGGGGCTGGTTTCACACCGGCGACCTGGCGGTCCGTCACCCGGATGGCTACGTCGAAATCAAGGACCGACTCAAAGACATCATCATTTCCGGTGGCGAGAATATTTCCACCATCGAGGTCGAGGATGTTCTCTATCGCCATCCGGCTGTGCTGGAAGCGGCGGTGGTCGCCCGCCCGGACGAGAAATGGGGGGAAACGCCGTGTGCCTTCATCACCCTCAAGGTCGACAGCGCAGTCACTTGTGAGGCTGACATTATTCTGTTCTGTCGTGAGCATCTGGCCGGTTTCAAGTTGCCTAAAACCGTGGTGTTCCGCGAGTTGCCGAAAACCTCGACCGGCAAGATTCAGAAGTACCTGCTGCGCGATTGGGCCAAGGCGTTGTGAGAGATGATTCGCCAGAGCAGAGCCGGCGCGGTGCGCGGTGACCACGCTTGCCTGGCCCACCTTTATCAGAGAAGCTCGCCACCTGTTCAAGGACTGCGCATCGCGCGATCAAACAGTTAGGGAAGAATGGCATGGCTCTGAGGGTGATGGTGGTCGGCGGGTACGGTAATTTTGGCAGCATCGTTTGCAGGCATCTGGTGGAGATGCCAGATGTCGAGCTGGTGATTTCAGGCCGCGATGCGCGCAAGTTGCAAGTCAAACTCGACGAGCTGAAGAGCCGTTCGGGCAAGGCCTGCGAAGGATGGTGCGGCGATGCCATGGGCGCCGATTTCAAGGCGGTTCTGCTGTCGATGGACATTCATCTGGTCATTCATACCGGCGGCCCGTTCCAGGGGCAGACCTATGCCGTTGCCGAGCATTGCATCGATGCCGGTGTGAACTACTGCGACTTGTCTGACTGCAGAACCTTCGTCAGCGGTATTGGCGTTCTCGACGGCCGCGCTCGAGAGGTGGGTGTGGCGGTACTCAGCGGTTGCAGTTCGGTGCCATCGTTATCGGCCGCACTCATCGATCAGCAGTGGCATCGCTTTACGCGTATCGATTCGATCGAACATGGCATTACCTCATCAGCCAAGATGCCCGGCCTGTCCACCGTCGAAGGTGTGCTGGCCTATGCCGGCAAACCGATCAAGCAACTCAGGAACGGCCAGGTGCATGAAGTGTTGGGTTGGCAAGACCTGACCCTGCGCAAGATGGGGCACTTGGGCACGCGTTTGCTGGCCAAAGTCGATGTACCGGACATGGATATTTTCCCCAGCCGCTATGGCGCGCAAAACCTGGCCTTCAAGGCCGGGTTAGGGCTCAAGCTGGGCGGAGTGGCCAATTATTTGCTGGCGCAAGCGCTGAGGACGGGCATCGTCCGTGACCCTGCACCATGGGCGGCAAGACTGCATCGCTGGGGGCTCTGGTTCGAACGCTTTGGCGACGGTAAAAGTGCGCTGTATATCGATGTCAAAGGTCTTGGCGCCAACGGCCAGCCATTGTCAATGACCGTGCAGCTGACCGCGCTGAATGACAAAGGCCCGGAAATCCCGAGCTGTGCCGCCGTCGCTCTGGCGGCAAAAATCGCCGGGGGATACTCGCCCGAACCCGGCGCCCGGGCGTGCGTCGGTGAAATCTCGGTCGACGAGTACATGGCCGCGATCAATGAACCGGAAAACGTGAGCCTGGCCGTGCATTTTTCGGACGGGCAGGGCTGATCATGCTGTATCTGAAGGGTGCGGTTTCACCGGGATGTTTGTGATCGTGCTGATCATGGTGACGAAGATGACGCCGGGTCAGGTGCTGCAGTTGCTGCTGTAAGCGACTTCATGCGGGCAATGCGCTCACACCGGCGCCTTCAGAAAACGACGCTCATGATCGGGATCAGGCAGAAGGCAGGTGTCGTATTTTCCGAACATCCGATAACGATTCAGTGCGATGCGGTCGTAGCACCAGTCACGAAATGAGCGGGGAAAGTAGCGCAGAAGTTTCAACACAGCCCAGCCAGCAGGCAGTTGGTTGATGACTTCAAGAAAGGCATCCGAGCGCACCCAATAGTGCTGGTCGCGAATCACTGCCATGGTATCGAACTCATCCAGCGGCAGCCCGGCCCAGGCCAACAGTGCCTGCCCCTCGGGTGACTGCACTGTCGCCAACCGCACGCGCTGCTGGCGATCATGACGGATCAGGAATCGCGCCCAGCCATTGCACAGCTTGCACACGCCGTCGAACAAGACCACGGTCTCGCCTGGCTTGAGCATTGGTGCGCGGGAGGGGCGGGTGAGGGATGCGGGCATAAGCGTGGTTCCACCATGAATGGGTTCCCGGATCATACCCACTAACCGTACCAACGTCTGTTCAGGATCGCGTTACGGCTATGCAGCAGGCAGTGCGGCAATCGCCTCGACTTCCACCAGCATGCCGTCCAGCGCCAGCCGCGGGACCGCGATCAGCGTGCCGGTTGGCAGGTGCGATCCCCACGCCCGTTTTGCCTCAGCAGCCCATTCGGCGAGGCGTGATTCGGAGTGATCGACCACCAGTATGGTGAGTTTATAGACGTCATTGAGCGTGGCGCCGGCCGCTGCGAGGCCGATCTCGACGTTGGCGATCGTTTGCCGCACCTGCTCCGCAAAGCCTGGCGCCAGATAGCCTTCGCGGTCCTGCCCACCCTGACCGGCGAGGTGCACTATCCGCGCGTTAAGGGGGACTTGAGCGACGTGCGAATAGGCGTTGTCCGTGGGGTCGTAAAGGCCGGCAGGATTGGACAGGGTGAACGCGGGCGAAGATATTTCGGATGGCATGACGGACTCTCCAAGTGAATGAAGCCGAATCGTCAGACCTCAACGTATATTGAGGTCAAGCCCCTTTTGCCGGACATGTGCTTGCTGCTATTCGCGCTCCAGAATGCCAGCGCCCGGACCTTGCTCACCGAACTTGTCGGCCGGATTTCGCAGTGGACAGTCTTCCAGTGACAGACAACCGCAGCCGATGCAGCCATCCAGCTCATCGCGCAGACGCGTGAGCATGACGATGCGAGCGTTGAGGTTGTCTCGCCACTGCGTGGAGATATCGCGCCATTGCCCAGCCGAGAGCTTGCCGTCCGACGGGTAGGCATCCAGCGCCTGCTTGATCTCTTTCAGAGGAATGCCGGCGCGCTGCGCAACCTTGATCACAGCGACGTATCTCAACACATGCGCCGGGAACTGGCGCTGATTTCCGCTGGTGCGGACACTGGCGATCAGGCCTTTTTTTTCGTAGAAGTGCAGTGTTGAAACGGCTACCCCGGCTCGCCGCGCAACCTCGCCGACCGACAGCATTCTTAAGCTATTTACTGCCATGTTCCGCTCCAGCCTACATTTATCAAAATCGTGTCAGGCCGCTAGCCTACCAGCAGCGCACTGCAGTCCACGATATCGCGCATGAATGCCTGTGATTCCGGTTGAACTAAAAACTGACCATCAAGTCAGGATAAACAGCTGCACTCATCCCATTCGAGGAATCCGACATGCATGAATACACTGTGAAATATCTGTTCAATGGCGAGACCCGCGAGCATACCTTCGAGCTAAAAGACCCCGCGCTGCCTGTTCATGAGGCTGCAATGCACCTTCTGCAGTTACATTTTGGCGACAGCGAAAACAGCCTGATCATGCCCAACGCAGACGCGACGCCGGAAGAAATTCTGGAGCAGGCCGAGTTGGTCGGGGTGATGCAGATTGAGGTTGTCGATCAAGCGATTTGACGATGCGCATCCGAACACGCCACCAATGACTTCTTGTCCAGAGAAACGTAATCTCGCCTATTCGTTTCTCAAGACAAGAAAAACAACAGGAGTCATTGATGCAACCGATCCGTCTCGGTCTGGTGGGTTACGGCAAGATTGCCCAGGATCAACACGTTCCTGCGATCAACGCCAATCCCGCGTTTGAGCTGGTGTCTGTCGCGACGCAAGGGCAACCTTGCGCTGGCGTGGAAAACTTTCGTTCGCTGAGCGAGCTGCTTGAACGCGGTCCGCACGTTGATGCGATTGCCTTCTGCACGCCGCCGCAAGGACGATTTGCCTTGGTGCAGCAAGCGTTAGCCGCGGGCAAGCACGTGCTGGTTGAGAAACCGCCATGTGCCACGCTCGGTGAAGCGATGGCGTTGGTGGATCAGGTTGCGCAGCAGGGCGTCAGTGGTTTGTTTGCCTGGCATTCGCGCTATGCGCCGGGCATTGCGGCTGCCCGCGACTGGCTGGCCGGCCGCACGTTGCAAAGCGTTCAGATTGACTGGAAGGAGGACGTGCGCAAGTGGCACCCCGGCCAGACGTGGATCTGGCAGCCGGGTGGTCTGGGCGTTTTCGATCCGGGCATCAATGCCTTGTCGATTGTTACTCATCTATTGGCGTTGCCGCTGTTTGTCGGGTCGGCCGAGTTACGTGTTCCCGAGAATTGCCAGTCGCCGATTGCTGCATCGATCAAAATGTCGGATGCGCAGCATCTGGAGGTGCGGGCCGAGTTCGATTTCGACCACGGTCATGACGAACTCTGGAGCATTGAGATTCGCTGCAGCGAGGGTGTTTTGCGGCTGGACAACGGTGGCGCGCTGTTGAGTATTGATGGGGTTCCTCAGGTGGTGTCGGAGGAGGGGGAGTATGCGGCGGTGTATCGTCATTTTCAGCAGTTGATTGCCGATGGTGCGAGCGCTCTGGACCTGCAGCCTTTGCGGTTGGTCGCGGACAGCTTTTTTGTCGGGAGTCGGGTGTTGGTTGGGCCGTTTTTTGATTGATCGCAACCCTGTAGCAGCTGGCGAAGCCTGCGTCCTGCAGTTAATGATCGTTCCCTCGCGTGGGAACGCCTCCCGGGACGCTCCGCGTCGCTATCTGCGACGCCGTAAATGCCTAACACCCGCTAAACTTGCCGCACTTGCCGCTAAATCAAAGAAACCCATTGAAAAAAATTCTCATAAGCTTTAAACGAGATGTTCACTGGCACACTGCTGGCAATCATAAAAAAGTATCGCCAGTCTCTGGCTCCGGGAGCGCTGATGAGTGTTTGTCCATTGACGGACTCACTGCGGCAATCGAACGATTGCGATGTTGCTGCATCTTCATCGAAAGGGAATCTGGGCAGGGTCGGCATGGCTTACGCTGGCAATGAAGACACGGTTGAACACTTGCTGGATTCAGCGAGAAACTGGGCACACACCACCGCATGGGTGGTGTATCGCGCCGGTGAGCAAATGCATTTGATGGGGCAGGGCGATCCGCGCATGCAGTGGCCGTCCAGCATCGCCAATGAAGCGTTTGACGCCTTTTGCCAGTCCCGGTATTTGCACCGCTGGCCGACTGGCAGTGGCGAAACCGTGCTGGGCTGGCTGCTCGCGCCCCTCGACGATGCGGCGGAGCCGGCGCTCGCCGGTTTTGCCCAGCGCCTCGGCATTCAGGTGCAGACCAACACCCTGGCCCGCGCGCAAATCACCCAGCGCGTGCTTTATGAAATCACCTACCTGGCCAGTTCGACCCGCGACCGCTCAGTGTTTCTGGTCGGCGTACACCGGCTGCTGGCCAGTCTGATCGATGCCGAGAACTTCTACCTCGCGCTGTATGACCCGCACACCGGCAAAATCGACTATCCGTATTACGTCGACATCATCGACGTTGATGCGGTGGAGTCCGAGCACTATGAATACCTTGACCCTTCACACCTGTCGCTGACCGCGCAAGTGCTGACCACCGGCCAGCCTCTGCTGATCGACGCGGCAGGCATATGTGCAGCGCAGGACGAGGGGCGCTTTTTTTGCGTGGGTGACCGTCCCGAGTTCTGGATGGGCGCGCCGTTGAAGAACGCGTCGGACGACGTCTTCGGCATGTTGGCGATGCAGGTTTACGACGTTTCCCGCACCTACAGCGCCGAAGATCGCGCGTTGTTTCTGGTGGTAGCGCGCCACGTGGCCATGGCGCTGGACCGGATTCTGCACCGTGCCGACCTGGAAGCAACGGTGCTGCGCCGCACCCTCGAACTGTCCGCGCTCAACGATGCCTTGCGCCAGGAAGTCGCCGACCGCCAGCGCGCCGAACATTTGCAGAGCACACTGTTTCAGATCGCCGAACTGTCCAGCCAGCCCGGCGACATGACCGAGCTGTTTCAGACCTTGCATGGCATCGTCGCTGAGCTGCTGTTCGCGCAGAACTTCTATATTGCGCTGTTCGACGAAGCGACCGGTGAAGTGACCTTTCCTTATTACGTCGATGAGCGCCTGACTACTTGCCCGGTCGCGCGGCGTGGTCGTCGAGGCTTGACCGAGTACATCATCCGTCAGCGTCGCCCTTGCCTGATCGACGTCAACGAGGCCGAGCGGTTGTCCGCACTTGGCGAAATCCAACTGGCCGACGAGCACGTTCGATCCTATTCATGGCTGGGCATTCCGCTGTTCGAAGGCGATGCCGTGCGTGGCGTGCTGGCAGTGCAAAGCTACACCTCGCTGGTGCGCTACACGTTGCGCGACCAGGAGTTGCTGACCTTCGTATCGCGGCATATCGATACCGCGTTGTCACGGCGCACCGCCGCGGAAGCTATTCACGCTGCCAACCTTAAACTGGAAGCGCGAGTGCAGAGCCGCACCCGTGAGCTCGATCACGTCAATGCTCGGCTGCAGCACGAAAACTTCCACGACGCGCTCACCGGCTTGCCCAATCGCACTTATCTGCAACAACGCCTCGATTTGGCCTGGGCGCGGTTCGAAAGCGAAGGCGGGCACTTGGCGGTGATGTTCATCGACCTGGACCGCTTCAAGATGGTCAACGATAGCTTCGGCCACCATTTTGGTGACCTGCTGCTGCGGCAGGCAGCGCAGCGGTTGCGCAGTTGTCTGCGCGAAACGGACATGCTCGCGCGTCTGGGCGGCGACGAGTTTGCCGTGCTCGCCCCGGACGCGCCGCTGGAGGCAGTGATCGAGATTGCCGAGCGGATTCTGGTGGCCTTCGACCTGCCGTTCCTGATCAATGGCCACGAAGTGTTTTCGTCCTGCAGCATCGGCATCGTCGGTGCCGACAGCCAATTCCATGACGAGCCCGCCGACCTGCTGCGCGACGCCGATGCAGCCATGTATCGGGTCAAGAGTGCCGGGCGCGACAGTTACGCGGTGTTCAATCAAGAAGTGCGTCGCGAGGTGTCCGACCAGGTTGAGCAGGAGGGCGCGTTGCGAAATGCACTCAAGCGCACCGACGAACTCCTGCCCTATTTCCAGCCGATTGTCAGCGTAGACAGCGGTGAGTTGCTGGCCCTGGAAGCGCTGATTCGCTGGCATCAACCGGGTGGACGGGTGATTGCGCCGGGTGAGTTTTTGCCGGATGTCGAGGGGTTGCGGCTGATCGGTCGGCTGGATTTGTACATGCTCAACAGCATCGCGGAAATCCTCGCCCTGCCCGAACATGCCAACTGGCCGCCAGTGCACGTCAATTGCTCCAGTTACAGCATGACGCGCGCGGATTTTGCCAGTGATGTGCTGGCACTGCTGGCCCGGCATGATGTTGCGCCTTCGCGGATCTGCCTGGAGTTGACCGAAGGCGCACTGGTCGCCGAACCGGCGATGGCCCGACTGACCATGCAGCAATTGGCCGACAACGGCATGTCGGTGGTGCTGGATGATTTCGGCGCAGGTTTCTCGTCCCTCAGCTATGTGCACCAATACCGCTTCAGCGGCTTGAAGATCGACAAGTCATTCATCTTCGAACTGACCACCAGCGCCCGCAGCCGCGCGATAGTGCGGGCGATCGTGCGCATGGCCGAATCGCTGGACCTCAGCGTGGTGGCCGAGGGCGTCGAGGACGAAGCAACGCTGGTATTGCTGCGCGAAATGGGCGCCGGACAGGCTCAGGGTTATTACTTCGCCAAACCAATGGGGTTGCAGGCACTGTTGGCGACGTCGTTGCTTACTCGCTAAAGGCCACAGCAATTCTCCATATGGCTCTGCGGCGGTCACAGAAATCAGGCTCCCCGCAAAACCTGTAGGAGCCGAGCTTGCTCGCGATGGCGGTGGGTGTCGAAATATTCAGGAGTTGAAACCGGCGTCAGCTCCATGGACCATAGCTAGCCTGTGCTGTTGCCCTACGCACCACGTTAAAAGGAAATACCGTTGAGCCCACACACATTGTCCATGCGCCTGGAGCGGGTGGCGGCGCATGTGCCTGCCGGTGCGCGGCTGGCCGATATCGGTTCGGATCATGGCTACTTGCCGGTGGCGTTGATGCGGCGAGGCACCATCACCGCGGCGGTGGCGGGGGAGGTGGCGTCTACGCCGTTCCACGCAGCCGAACGCACGGTGCGCGATAACCAGCTCGCCCAGCAGATCAGCGTGCGTCTGGCCGATGGCCTGGCGGCAATCGAGCCCGATGATGGCATAACCGCTATCACCATTTGCGGCATGGGTGGCGAGACCATTCGCGACCTGTTGGAGTCTGGCAAGGCCCGCCTCAGCCGCCGCGAACGCTTGATTCTGCAACCCAACGGCGGCGAGCCACCCCTGCGCCACTGGCTGATGGGCAACGGTTACCGCATCCTCTGCGAAGAACTGCTGCGGGAAAATCGCTTCGACTACGAAATCATCGTCGCCGAATACGTCGGGACCGTGCAATACACGGCCGAACAGTTGTACTTCGGGCCCCTGCAGATGCAGGCACGCAGCGCAGTGTTCCTCGCCAAGTGGCAACGCCGACTGCGCGAGAAGCAGAAAACCTTGATTCATTTGGGTCGCGCGCGCCAGGCAATACCCGAAGAGAAGGTGCAGGAGCTCGCTCAGGAAGTGCGGTGGATCAGCGAGCTGCTGGCGTGCCCGACCGACAGCTCAGTCCAGCCCATCGACCGCTAGAGCCACGTGTTCACCACGCGCCGATCCAGTTCCTCCCAATCGGCCATGCCCAACACTCGCGTGGTATTCAAACCGCGCAAATAACCGCGCAACTGATTGGCGGTTGCTGAAACAAGCTCAGGGTCAGGCGCGGTTTCAGCCAGTAATACGGTTTCGTACTGGGCCAGGTACTCAGCCACCCGATCGCGGAACTCAGGCAGCACGGCGTCGCGGATCAGATCGAACGTTCTCAAGGAGAGATCCTCATCTGTCTTTTGTGATGGAGTACGCATTCGCCTGCGCGGCGCGCAACTATCGTTAGAAGTAATAGTGACCATTACCAAACGCAAGTTTTGTTTTTCCGGCAAAGGCTGGAAAATCACCTCCATCGAACGTTCTGACTTCACATTTCACCGTGTTGTTGAGGTTCTTGCCGGACCTGTTTTTGTCAACGCCTCACCGAGCTCCTTTGGTTGGCCGCAACCAACCAATTCTTGACCCCGCTCCCTACTGGGTTGCGGGGTTTTTTTTAAATGATTAAACAGCGAGGAGTCAGCGCCACCGAAGAAATTGAACACAGTGTTCGATAACATGTGGGTAGTGCAGGTCAGTCAGCGAATCTGAGGATGGATTCGCTGACTGATCCACTCCCGACTATGCGCCAGCACCTTGGCTGCTGCGGCCGTAGGGAAGTGGATGAACCCGTGCGGGCACGCCGGCAACAGGTGCACGTCGATCTGCGCAAACGGCTTCCAGCGCTCGGCAATCTCGAGCGTGTCGTCACGCAGCGGGTCCAGTTCGCCGACAAACAGCAGCGCGGGAGGCAGACCGTCAAAGTCGCCATACAGCGGTGACAGCGGCGGTTGCCGACGTTGCTCGTCGCTTGAATCCGGGGTGAGCATGCGCAAGGCATCGACCATGCCGGGGCCGTCCAGTACGAGCGTTTCGGGGCCTGCGGCGCGTACGCTTGGGGTTCCCGTAAGGTCGTAGACGCCGTAGTAAAGCACCGCGCCCTTCACCCGGCGAAGCAAGTCCGGCCATGCCTTGAGCGCCAGCAGGGTGGCGGCGGCGAGATGCCCGCCGGCGGATTCACCCACGACGATCACCGCAAGGCCGGCAAATTCTTCGCAGTCGTCACTCAACAGCCAGCGCGCTGCGCCCAGGCAGTCGCTCATCAGGTCTTCAACCGGTGTCGTTACCGCCAGCCGATAATCCACCGAGACCGTTGCGACATTGCACGCGTTGACCATGGCGACGTTGAAGGCATCGTTCATCTGCGCATTGCCGATCACCCAGCCGCCACCGTGAAAGTCCAGCACGACGCCTTTTACCGGTCCTTTCGGTCTGATGATCCGCAAGGAAACAGCCACGCCATCAACGCGGATCACCCGCGTCTCAGCTTCGACGCCATGCCGGGCCAGCTTGCCTGCACCGCCGATCTGGCCCAGGCGCAAGAGTGCCTGAATCACACGCGGGGTGACGCGATTGCGGATGCGGAAGCGCGGCAACCAGGCGAGCGTCTTGTTGAACCGCCGCACCTGCGCTAAATCGTGCTCATCCAATGTCATTGAGGTTTTGCCATCCAAGTGGGTCAGCTCTGATGGGACTGATGGGTGATCAGTCGTCGCGAATGCGTTCTTTATAGGCTGAAGTCCACATCGAATGTAGAAGCGCTGCGCCGATCAGGCATCAATTTACCACTGAAACCTCCAAGTTCACTGAATGCTCGACGCCAATTCAAAGATCGGGATGTACATCAGAATCACGATCACGCCAATCAACAACCCGATAAATGTCATCAGCAGCGGCTCGAACAAACGCACGAACCATTCGATCCAGCGGCTGATTTCTTCGTCGTAGAAATCGGCGCTGCGTTCCATCATTTGCCCGAGGTTGCCGGACTGTTCGCCGGCGCGCAGCAGGCGCAGGGAGACGGGGGTGACGAGCTGGTTGAGTTCGAGGGCGGCGGACAGCGATTGTCCTTCGCGCACGCGTTCGCAGGCCTGGTCGAGACGCACGCGGGAGCCGACGGTGAGCAGATTGCGGACCATGCCCATGGCGGTGACGAGCGGGATGCCGCCTTGCAGCAGGATGCCCAGCGATCGGTAGAAGCGGGCGAGTTCGTACATGAAGATGCGTTGGTGCACCGCCGGGAGTTTTTCGATGAGGCGGTCGACGCCGCGGCGGAAGGCCGGTTGGCGCTGGAGGAAGGCGAGGCCGACGATGATCGTCACCAGTGCGCCGAAAAACTCGCCCTGATGCGCATGCAGGAACATGCCGCAACTCATCAGAACCTGCGACAGCCACGGCAGATTCGAACCGAGCCCTTCAAACACCAGACTGAAACGTGGCACCACGTAGCCCATCAAAAACAGCACCACGCCACCGCCAACCACCAGCAACAGCAGCGGATAGATCGAGGCGCTGACGATGCGCTGCCGCACCTCGTCCATGCGCTGGCGGTAGCTGACGTAACGGCCCAGCGCGTCGCCGACAGCGCCGGTTTTTTCGCTGGATTGCACCAATGCGACATACAGCGGCGGGAACACCGCAGACAACTGGCCAAGCGCCTGGGAGAACGATTTACCTTCGTACAGCAGCCGCACCAGTTCGCTCAATGTCTTGCGCGCCTGTGGAGCGCTTTCTTTCTCTGCGAGGCTTTCCAGCGCATCGATCAATGGCAGCCCGGCATTCAGCAAAGTGGTCAGTTCCTGGCTGAACAGCACCAGGTTGAAGGTTTCCTTTTTGCGCAATCGCAGCGCTCGCCAGTGTCGCTCGACGTGCAGGCTGACCACGCGCAAACCCTGATCTTCAACGATGCGCCGAGCTTCGCTATGGCCAGGCGCTTCGACCGTCATCGAGACCACACCGGCCTTGCCCACGGCTTTGAGATGAAAGCGCATGCTCGACACTCCCGTCATTGCCAACTGGTGACTTCGGCGTTCTCGCCTTCGCCGCCGGGCTGGCCGTCCTTGCCCATCGACAGCAGATCGTACTCGCCGTTTTCGCCGGGGTGGCGGTAGGCGTAGTTACGGCCCCACGGATCCTGCGGGAGTTTTTTCTGCAGGTACGGACCGGTCCAGCGGGTTTCATCGCTGGGGGCGGTGACCAGCGCCTGCAACCCCTGTTCGGTCGACGGGTAATGGCCGACCTCCAGGCGATACAGGTCCAGGGCTTTGCTCAGGCCTTCGATTTGCGCCTTGGCCACCTTCACTTCCGAGCGGCCGAGTTGAGCGAAATACTTCGGCGCGACGATACCGGCCAACAGCCCCAGCACCACCAGCACCACCAACAGTTCGAGCAGGGTAAACCCGCGTTGGGAACGCGGAGCACAACGCAGACGCTGTTTCATGATGACCTCACACAATTAGGCAGAAGGGTCGCTGAGAGGTCTTATGCAATTGCCATGCTCACGGTTCGGCATCCTCCTCAACTTCCCGAATTACGGGGCTTTGCAGTTGCGGCACAGTGCTTGCGTATGGCTGATCCACGACCGTCCATTGGGGCATTACCCCCACTTTC
The DNA here is from genome assembly GCF_054898145.1 of Pseudomonas sp. TMB3-21. Lineage (NCBI taxonomy): Bacteria > Pseudomonadati > Pseudomonadota > Gammaproteobacteria > Pseudomonadales > Pseudomonadaceae > Pseudomonas > Pseudomonas sp. TMB3-21. The sequence goes on from NZ_CM142718.1 coordinate 3,816,371, forward strand.
CGGGGCCGGTCAGGGGAGGCACAACAATGAAAACACTCACCACCGGACTGCTCGGTTTTCTGCTGCTGACCGGCGTCGCTCAGGCCGATGTGTTCGTTTCCGTAGACGCCAAGGGCAGCTACGTGCTGTCCAATGTCCACCGTCCCGGCCGTACTTATGAACGGGTCATTCGCGACCCGCAATCGTCGCTGGTCAGCCTTGATCAGCAACCGCAAATGATCGCCCGGCAGCCCTATGCCGAACTGGTCTCGGCGGCGGCCACAGCGCATCAATTGCCGGCCGCGTTGTTGCACGCGGTGATCCAGGCCGAGTCCAGTTACAACGCCGAAGCGACGTCGCCGAAAGGTGCGGGCGGGTTGATGCAGCTGATGCCCGACACCGCTCGCGAGCTGGGGGTGGAGGACGTCTATGACCCCAAATCCAATATTCAGGGAGGAGCGCGTTATCTCAAGCGCTTGATGATCCTGTTCGACAACGACATCAGCCTCGCGGTGGCCGCTTATAACGCCGGGCCGCAGGCGGTCCTGAGCCGTGGCGGCGTGATCCCGCCGTTCACCGAAACCCAGCGTTACGTGCCGAATGTGCTGCGCCAATACCGGCGATTGCAAGGCCTGGCGGTGGATGCGCCGCTGTGACTGGGGGGTGCCCCGAATGTGGGGGAACACCAGGCCGACGATCGCGCTCGGCGCTTCGCTCAATCCAAATACTGCACGTGGCCCGAGCCGGACGCAGCCTCGCAGGCTCGACAGCTGCTACAGAAACGGATGCGGCCTTCACAGCCGTGACAGAGCACGTTGGCTAAGGCCCGCCCGTAATAGGGGGATTGGGTGGGGAATATCCCCCGGCCTATTCAAATCGGTTCGCAACTCACTGAATCAATTAACTAATTTGTTATGGCATGCCGATTGCTCCAGCGACATTGTCGTGAACCATTCCTTTGAGCACCTACTGCGAGGTCCATCATCATGACCGGCAAATCCAACGCTCAGTCTCTGTTCCACTTGCTGCTGTTGGTGACGTCGATGATCGGCCTCAGTCAAGCGCAAGCAGCCCTGCGCTGTGAGCGCAACCTGGTCGCCAACGTCGTGGCGCTGGACCAGCCGCTGATGTTCAACCGCCTCGGTGCGCAGAACGTCAACGGCATGATGTACGCCCTGCGCCGCGACGTGGTCGACGACCACGATAAGTCGCTGGCCCAGGGCGGCGCGGCGGTGCCAGGGAAAGTGTCGCTGCGCCCGGACAAACGCCCTCGGCCACTGGTGCTGCGGGTCGCTGCCGGCGACTGCCTGACCGTCAACCTGCAAAACCTGCTGGCCTATCAAGCCAACCCACACTCCTCGGACGATGGCGGCGAGGAGGAGGGCGAAGAAGAGGAAGGCCACGAAGATGAAGACCTGCAAAACGCCAATCAGCAATCCTTCAAGGCCGATGAGCAGGTGCGCGATCGTCACGTCGGTTTCCAGGTCAACGGCCTGCAAGCGGTCAACAGCATTGATGACATTTCCTCCTACACCGGGCGAAACGCCAATACCCTGATCGCCCCCGGCGCCAGCCGCACCTACACCCTGTACGCCGAGCGCGAAGGTGCGTTCACCGTCAGCAGCCGTGGCGCGACGTTCGGCAGCGAAGGCACCGCAGGCAACAATGCCAATGGTTTGTTCGGCCAGGTGGCAGTGATGCCCAAAGGGGCAAAAATTTATCGCAATACGCTGACTGAAGAAGAAATGCGCCTGGCCAGCACCGGCCGTACACCGGCCGGCCAGCCCATCGTCGATTACCAGGCGCGCTACCCGCAGCGCGAACCGTGGATCCGTGAAGGCAAGGCCGGTACGCCGATCCTGGGTATGATCGATGGCAATGAGATCATCACCACCGAAGCCGATGCCGTGGTCATGGGCAGTAACGCCGACGGCAGTTTCCCGGCCTCAACGTATCCGCTGGAAACCCTCGGCAAACGCAACCCGGCGATACCGAATCGACTTGAAGCCTTCCGCGATTTCTCCTCGCAATTCCAGGATGAAACCGCCGTGACCCAGGCATTCCCCGCTTACTGGGCGGACCCGGTGATGGGCCATGTGCTGGAACCGACCCGCGACTCCTTCATGATCAACTACGGCTCCGGCGGCCTGGGCGCCGAAGTGCTCGCCAACCGCCTGGGTGTGGGGCCGATGCACGATTGCCTGTCCTGCGCCTATGAGGAGTTTTTCCTCAGTTCGCATACCGTCGGTGACGTCGCGATGCTGGTGGACGTACCAGCCAACTCCGGCCTGGAAAACATCGCCCCGGGGCAGACACCGAGCGCTGATCAGGTCGGAATCAAGGCGACCATGGCGCTGTACCCGTCCGAACCTTCCAACGTCAACCACAGTTACATCGGTGACTTCGTCAAATTCCGCAACACGCATAATGGTTATGAACACCACATCTTCCACCTGCACGGACACCAGTGGCTGTTCAATCCCAATGACGACAACTCCGATTACCTCGACGCCCAGGGCATCGGTCCGGGCTCCGGCTACACCTATGAAATCGCCAACGGCGGTTCAGGCAACCGCAACCGCGTCGCTGGCGATGCCGTCTATCACTGCCACTTCTACCCGCACTTCGCCCAGGGCATGTGGGCCATGTGGCGAGTGCATGACGTGTTCGAAGAAGGCACCAGACTGGAAGTGTCGCAGCAGGGCGAGGACGGCTTCCACAGTGAGCCTTTCGCATTGCGCAGCGGTAAACCGGCGGCAGGCGCACGGGCCTTGCCCGATGGCGAAATTGTTGCAGGCACCCCGATCCCCGCGATCGTGCCGCTGCCTGGCAAAGCCATGCCGCCCATGCCGGGCAAAGTTGCAGTGGTGCCTAAAGTCGGCACAACCCTGCTCGCCGCCGGCGATGACGATGATGATGAAGAAGCCGGCGATGACGACGGCCCCGGCGATGTGCAGGCCATCGGTTCCCTGGCCCTTGTGGATCGCAGTGAAGCCAACCGCAACGCCGACGGCAGCCTGAAAAACCCTGGCTATCCGTTCTGGATCGGGGGCATGGAAAGCTCGGTCGGCCAACGCCCGCCAACGCCGCCTCTGGACATGCTCGACGCCGCCACGGCGCAAAGCCTGAAAGCCAGCGGCAATGCCTTGTGGGCCAACCTTGACCCTGCGCAGTCGGGCGGCTGGGACGGCGGACTGGGGCGGCACACGCTGGATGGCGTCTCGGCCGGTGGCCAGGCGCAGACCGTGACCACCTCTCTGGATTTCTCCAAGTCAGTGACCCGCGCCAAACCGATTTACCTGCCCGAAGAAGGCACTGAAGTCGAACAGGCGGCCATGTTGTTCCACTCCAAAAAAGATCACCCGAGCTTCGCCTTGCTGCCGGGTAATCAAATCGTGGCGCGCAGCTTCCGCACCAACGGCGCACTGCCAATCGCTGGCGCGCCTTATTACGAACCGTGCATGGATGACCGGCAAAAACGTCTGACCAGCAGCGCCGGCACGGGTGAATTTGCCAGCGGCGAGCGCGCCGACGGCATGTCGTTTCTCGGCAGCTCGAACTTCACCGCCGACCGTCCGCGTGTCTATAAAGCCGCCAACATCCAGTTTGACGCGGTGTACAACAAAGTCGGTTATCACTTCCCGCAAGCGCGCATCCTCGCATTGTGGGAAGACGCCTGGCCGGTGATCACCAAACAGCGTCCGCCAGAGCCGCTGGTGATGCGCATGAACACCTTCGATTGCGTGCAATACCTGCAAACCAACCTGGTGCCGGCCACTTATGAAATGGACGATTATCAGGTACGCACACCGACCGACGTGATCGGCCAGCACATTCATTTGCCGAAATGGGACCTGACCTCAGCCGATGGTTCGGCCAACGGCTGGAACTACGAAGACGGCGTGCTCTCACCTGGCGCCGTGCAGGAACGCATTGAGGCGATTCGTGAGTTCAACGACTGCGAAGGCGCGGATCCGCGTGACGGCACACCCGCGTGTCCGAAAGCGAAAAATCACCCGTACTTCGGCCAGTTCGGCCGGGCCGACTGGGTGGGTGCGCGGACAGCAATGCAGCGTTGGTTCATCGATCCGGTGATCAACATCAAAGGCGTCGATCGTGGCCTGGGCACCATTTTCACCCACGACCACCTCGGCCCATCGACGCACCAGCAGATCGGTCTGTACGCCACCGTGCTTGCCGAGCCTGCCGGTTCCACTTGGTTCCATGGCGAAACCGGCGAACCTTTGCACAGCGGTGCACGGCAGGATGGCGGGCCGACTTCGTGGCAAGCGGTGGTCTCTACCGGCGACATCGACGGTGACGGCCGCAATGACAGCTTCCGCGAGTTCTTCCTGGAGTACAGCGACTTCCAGCACGCCTATGAAGCCGGCGTCTATGTTGGTGCCGGGCCCAATGGCGTGCCGGATCCACAAGCGTTCCCGGCCACTGCCGACACGTTCCGCTACGCGATTAACCCGCCGGTGCGCGACAACACCAGCCAGTTGCTCGAACAAGTGGTGGAAGTGCGTGGCGGGGTGCTGCCGGTCTGCCCAAGCCGGCCTTGCCCGCAAGCGATCTCGGTGGATGATCCGGGCATGTTCGTCGTCAATTACCGTAACGAACCGCTGGCCCTGCGGGTGTACGACCCGAACAAGGTCGGCCCGGACGGCAAGCGCGGCATGCAGGCCGACGGCCTTGGCGGTGACCTCGCTTACGCCATGCAAAGCCGTACCGACCGGGCGATTCCGGTGATGAACCTGGCGCCCAACCTGATCACCTCGGCGAGCGGCCCAACCGGTGGCACCACGCTGTTCCCGCCGCACATCAACCGTGGTTCAGAGCCGGGCGATCCGTTCACGCCGATGCTGCGTACCTACACCGGTGACAACGTGCGGCTGCGGGTACACGCCGGCGGTCACGAAGAAGAGCACAACGTGACGTTGCACGGGGTGAAATGGCTGCAAAGTGGCACCGGCTACGGCAACAGCTCCAACTCGGGCTGGCGCGCGTCGCAGATGGTCGGGATCTCAGAGCAGATGGGCTTCGTGGCACCTGTTTCGATGCTCTCCAGTTCAGCGGCGACCACCGGCGATTACCTTTACTCGATGGACGCTTCGCTCGAAGGCTACTGGAATGGCATCTGGGGCGTGATGCGCAACTACACCGCGCAGCGCAGCGATCTGTTCGCGTTGCCGAACAATCCGAAACCAATGGGCATGCGCAACACCGTGGCGTTCGATGGCACCTGCCCACGGATGAGCGCCAACCCCAACGGCATCGGCACACGGCCCACCGTGCAGCGCAACTACGATGTGGTCGCGGTGCTGGCTAACGACATCCTGCCGAATCCGTTGGGCCTGACCATCGGCGATCCAGCCGGGATTGGCCAACACGTCGGCGGTCCGTTGAATGCGGCCGGAGGCACCCTGGTGTACAACTCGCGGACCGTGAGCATCCCGCAGGTCACCATCACCGATCCGGAAGATGGCGAGACCTTCACCATCGGCGGGCAGAGCGGGCCGCTGCATGACCCGACTGCCGTGTTGTATGTGCGCAAGGGCGATCTCGATGCAGCCACCGGCAAGCTCAAGCCCGGCATACCGGTCGAGCCGCTGGTACTGCGCGCCGCTGCGGGTGATTGCATCAACATCACCCTGGAAAACCGCTTGCCGAGTGTGATGCCTGACCTGGCCCAAACGGCGATTCTGCAGGGCCTGGCCAAGCGTGACCGCAACGACGGGCAAGGTTCGACGACCTTCAACAACAACTTGTTGCGGCCGTCCAGCCACGTTGGCTTGCATGCGCAATTGCTGGCCTATGACATCACTAAATCCGATGGCACCAACGTCGGCGCCAACCCGATCCAGACCGTGCCACCGCGTGTCGGCAGCACCGGTGCTTACCCGACCCGTACCTATCAGTACTACGCCGGGCACCTGGAACGCGAAGGCAAACCGGTCACTCAGCTGGGCCGTAACGTCGACAACATCAACGCCACGGCGGTGGAATTCGGCGGCTTGAATTTCACCCCGGCGGATGTGATCAAGCAACCGCAAAAAGGCCTGGGCGGGGCCATGAGCGTGCTGCCGATCGGTTCGACCTGGGTTGAAGATGCCAAGCGTGCTTCAGCCACGGTGACCGCGCCGGGGCAGACGGTCTATCGCGACTTTGCGATGGTGTGGCAGAAAGCCTTGAACACCCGTTGGGCGAATGGCCGCCCGGTCGAAGGCATCGCCTCGGAAGGCAACGGCATACCGAATGATCCGAAAGACAACGCCAGCATGGCCGCCAACTACAAGGTTGAGCCGATGTGGTTCCGCTTCGGCCTGGCCCCTGATGCACCGTTCGGTCACGCCGGCAGCCCCGGCACCTACGGCGACGTGCCGAATGCGCACATGGCTTTCAGCAACGCGCTAGTGGCCGGTGATCCGCAGACGCCGGTGTTTTATGTGAAACTGGGGCAACCGTTCCGCACGCATATCCTGATGCCGTCCGGTGGCAGCCGTGGTTCGACCTTCCAGCTCGACGGTCACGTCTGGTCGGTCAACCCGTTCCTGTCGGAGAAGAGCGATGCCAGTGGTTACCCGTTGAGTGCGCCAGGCATTGGCTCGGTGCGGTTCGGTTACAACCCGATGTCGATGTACATCGGCGCCCGGGAAAGCGTGCTGCCAGCAGCGCACTTCAGCTTCATGCACCCGAGCGCCGGCGGCAGCAATGCGATCCCGGGCGACTACCTCTACCGCGACAACGCCTCGTTCGGCAGCGCCGCCGGTTTGTGGGGATTGCTGCGGGTTACCAATGAACCAGAACCCGCCCCGGCTCCGTAGAAAGGAAGGTTGAGGTGTGTGGCGGGAGACGCCGCACACCTTGTGGGAGCGAGCCTGCCCGCGAAAGCGTTATTCGCCTCACTGCAAACCGAGGTGACTTCTTCGCGAGCAGGCTCGCTCCCACAGCGGCGCGCCCAAGGCAGATTGATGAGGGGAGAATCACCATGAACAGGACCATCAAACTCACCACCGGCGCGTTGCTGGCCGGGCTTGGGCTGATATGGCTAACGGTGGGGCAGACGACCACCGCGCCGACCAGGCTCGCAACCGCCGCACCCGCCGCACCCGCCGCAATGCCGGTCACCGCCAACGATCAGACCCTGGTCCGCGACGGTGTCTCCATCGCGCTGGAGATGCAGTCCCTGGCGAAGGACGGCGTGCTGCGCGAAGGCGAATTCGCCGACGTGCGCTTTCGCATCAACGACAGCACCTCCGGCCAGCCGCTCTCCGGCGTCGCCCCTGGTGCCTGGCTCGACCCGGAAACCGTTGCCGGCGACAAGGCCCAGGGCCGTGAGCAAAGCTGCAAATCGCGGGTCGGGGTGTTCCTCAAATCGAACATCGGCGCGCGACCACTGCTCGACCTCAACAGCTATTTCCTGATGGTGATGAACCGCGACGCCAGCGTCTCGGTGGTCGACCCGACCGTCTCGGTGGGCGGCGTCACCAGCACCATGGCGCGCATCGCGATCAAGCAGCCGCCCATGGACTGGGTCACACCGCGCGACAACAAACGCGTGTTCATCTCGATGCCCACTGCCGGCGAAGTCGCGGTGATCGACAGTCAGCAATTCAAATTGATCGACTCGGTCAGCGCCGGCAGCAACCCGGTACGCGTCGCGCTGCAACCGGACGAGCGCCTGCTGTGGGTCGGCAACAATGCCGCGAAGGCGGAAGAATCCGGCGTCACCGTGATCGACGCACAAAGTCTCAAACACCTGAAAACCCTCGCCACCGGCCCCGGTCATCACGAAATCGCCTTCAGCAAAGACAGCCGGCATGCCTTCGTCACCAACCGCGACGACGGCACACTGAGCATCATCGACATCGCAACCCTGACCGTCAGCAAACAACTCAAAACCGGTTCGCACCCGCTGTCAGTCGCCTATTCGCCGCTGTCCCAGGCGGTGTACGTGGCGGATGGCAAGGACGGTACCGTGACCGTTGTCGACGCAGTCAGCCACGCTGTGCGCAAGGTGATCAACGTCAATCAGGGCCTTGGGCCGATGGGCTTCAGTGCGGACGGCCGGTACGGCATCGCCCTCAATACCCTCGAGAACCAGGCCTCGGTGATCGACGCCGCCACCGACTCGCTGATCCATCAACTGGACGTGTCTGCCGAACCCTATCAAGTGGTGTTCACCAAGGCCTACGCCTACGTCCGCGGACTCGCCTCGGCCAAGGTCACCATGATCAACCTGTCGTCGCTGGGCGAAGGCCGTACGCCGATCAGCCAGGGTTTCGAAGCCGGCCCGCAGGCACCACGCCTGGCCGGTGACTTGCCACTGGCGTCGAGCCTGGCAGTGTCGCGCGATGACAACGCGGTGTTCGTGGTCAACCCGGTGGACAACACCACCTATTTCTACGCTGAAGGCATGAACGCACCGATGTCCGGTTACCCCAATCGCGGACAAGTGGCGCGCGCGGCGCTGGTCATCGACCGCAGCTTGCGCGAGGTCGAGCCGGGACTCTACAGCGCGCGGGTCAAACTGCCGGCCGCCGGACGCTTCGACGTGGCGTTCCTGCTCAACCAGCCGAACATTATCCATTGCTTCAGCGCTGCGGTGGAGGCGGATAAAAACGTCAACCCACTGGCCGGTCCACCGAAGGTCGAGTTCATGCTCGACAAATACACAGCGTCCGTAGGCAACCCTTACGTGGTGCGCTTTCGCATCGTTCAGGGCCAGCAGAAAGCGCGGCGCAGCGGGGTCAAGGACGTTCAGGTGCGTTACTTCCGCGCGCCGTCTTCGCGTGCCCAGGAGGTCGCCGCGCTGGAAGTCGGCAACGGCATCTATGAAGCCCCGGTGAGCCTCGACCAGAACGGCGCCTGGTACCTGCATGTGCGTGCGGCGTCCCTCGGCGCGAGCTTCGATGACAAGACTTTTGCCAGCGTTCGGGTCTTGCCCGGCAACGCCCACTGAAGGGGAAATCGACATGAACCGATTCGCACACCGTGGACTGCTGACGTTCTGCCTCCTGGCCGCTGGCATCGGTCAAGTCCTGGCGCACTCGGCGGACGAACACGCCGGGCATGACATGTCCGCCAAAAGCGCCAGCGCCGAGAGCGCTCAGGTGAAATTCGCCGACGTTGCGCTGGTCGATCAGAGCGGCAAAGCGGTGCGCCTGGAGAAGGACTTGGTGACCGACAAAATCGTCGTCATGAGTTTTATCTACACCAGTTGCACCACGGTCTGCCCGGTGGTGTCGTCGATCATGGGCAAGGTGCAGAAACAGCTCGGCGCCCGGGTCGGCAGCGAGGTGCAACTGGTGTCGATCAGCATCGATCCGCAGCGCGACGACCCCAAGCGCTTGAATGACTACGCCCGTGCATTCCAGAACGGCCCGGGCTGGAGCTGGCTGACCGGGAGCACGCAATCGGTCAACGCAACCCTCAAGGGTCTGGGCAGCTTCAGCGGCGACTTCAAAAGCCATCAGCCGCTGATCCTCGTCGGCGACGGCAATAGCCGCCACTGGACGCGCTACTACGGGTTTACCGACCCGGCGGTTCTGAGCCGAGAAGTGGAAAAACTCAGCGGCCTGCGCAACAGCCACGCCAAGCACACCGCTATAGCCATGGAGCACCACCCATGAAAGCGCTCGCGTTGATCTTCCTCACCATGATGAGTTTTCCGGCGTTCTCCCACGAAGGTCATCAACCGGCTGCGGCCACAGAGCCAGCGGCAGAAACAGCAAGGGCGGCGCAACCGGCCCCCGGCACCCGTGACGCAAAAACCTGGTTCACCGACACCCCGCTGCAGGATCAGAACGGCGAAACCCTGCGCTTTTACAGCGATGCCTTGCAGAACCGCATCGTGCTGTTGAACGTGATCTTCACCCATTGCACCGATGCCTGCCCGCTGATCACCCAAAAGCTCAAGCAGGTGCGTGAAGTATTGGGCGACAAGGCGGACGGCATCACCTTTATTTCCCTTACCAGTGATCCGCTGCGGGACACCCCGGCGGTGCTCAAGGCTTACACCTTGAAGCAGGGCGTCGATGGCCCCCACTGGCTTTTTCTGACCGGCGACAAGGCACAAATGGACCTTGTATTGAGCCGCATCGGCCAGATCATCCCGAGCCCCGAACAGCATTCCACACAGCTGATCGTTGGTGACGTGGCCAACAAACGCTGGAGCAAGATCCGCCCCGATGCACCGGCCGCTGCCATCGCCCAGCGCCTGCAGCTGCTGGCAATGCCCGTGGCCGGCCGTTGAGTCAGGGCCGTGAACACTTCATTCGCCCTCTGCCTGTTGGTGCTCGGTGGTCTCAGTTTGACCGTGCACGCGCTGCCCCTCAGCCCCAGTGAAAGCGCGGGTAAGCGGCTTTACCGCGAGGGCGTGTCGGCCAGCGGTGATCCGATCATGGCGCGGGTCGGTGCGGCGGACGTGTTGTTGCCCGCCACCCGTTTGCCCTGCGCCAACTGCCATGGCGCCGATGGCCTCGGGCGGCCTGAAGGTGGCGTGCGCCCGCCCGATATCAGCTGGTCGCGACTGAGCAGCACCTACGGCCAGCAGCAAATCAACGGCCGTAACTATCCGGCCTATTCCGAAAGCAGCCTGGCGCGGGCGGTTCAGCAGGGGCGCGATCCGGGTAACCATCGGCTCGACCCGGCGATGCCACGGTTCGTCCTGTCGATGAAGGACCAGCGCAACCTGAGCGCCTACCTGAAGCGGATTGCTGATGATCGTGATCCAGGGCTGACCCCGGGAACTCTGCACCTGGGCACTTTGCTGCCGAGCAAGGGGCCGTTGGCCGAGGAGGGCGCCACCGTCGCAGCGGTACTCAACGGCAGTGTCGCGCGCATCAACGAGGCCGGCGGCCTGCACGGTCGGCAAGTGCATCTGACGATTGTCGATCCGGGCCCGGACCGCGCCAGCGCCGAACAGGCCTTGCAGCGCTTGATCGAGCAAGAACAGGTGTTCGCCCTGATTGCACCGTTGGCACCGGCACTGGGCACGGACCTGGCACAGCGCCTGGAAAGCGCCGGCATTCCACTGATCGGGCCACTGTCGCTGTTGGGCAGCGCGCAAAGCAGTCGGCAGATTTTCGAATTGCTGCCGGGCCTGCGCGAACAGATGATCGCGCTCGCTGATTACGCCGCCGAGCGCTTGCGCGTGCTGCAAGGGCCGACCTTAATCATCCATCCGAATGAGTCGAACCAGCGCCTGGCCGCGCAGAATCTCGCTCAGTACTTGCAGGACCGCGCCTGGCAAAACGTCAGTCTGCAAACCTATGACGTGACGCAGGACGCGTTGCCACTGGGCTCGCGCTCGGTGTTTTACCTGGGCAGCAGCGGCGGCTTCAGCAAGCTTGCCGAACGCTTGCAAAGCGCCGGGCAGGTGCCGTATTTGTTCGCCGCCTCGAACCAGGTGGCGGGGGACCTGATGCAGGTGCCCAGTGGTTTTTCCAGGCGGGTGTTTCTCGCTTACCCGTTTGTGCCCAGCGACTGGACCCTGGCCGGGCGCACGGCCCTGACCCGTTTGCGCGAACATCAAGGTTTGGGCGGTGAGCACACGGTGCTGCAGGTCGGCGCCTACAGTTCGATGCTGCTGTTCAGCGAAGGCATGAAGCAGGCCGGGCGCGATGCCAGTCGCGAGAAACTGGTCAGCGCCCTGGAAGGCCTGCATGACTTCGAGACCGGCCTGACCCCGCTGATCAGCTTCGGCCCGGGTCGACGCCTGGGCCTGAGTGGTGCGCACATCGTCACCGTGGAGCTGCCCGACCAGCGCTTCTATCGGGTCGCCCCTTATAAACCCATTGCCGCAATGCCCTGAGCGGAGGCCGATCATGAAAATCACCAGCGTGTTGATCCTGCTTGCGTTGTGGCTGCCAGTCGCGTTCGCCAACAATGGTCCGGTGGCTGCACGGGTCAATGGCGAAGAAATCTCCGAGATGCGCCTCGAACGCTATTTCGCTGAATTCCTCGAGGATCAGGGGCGCGCCGTGGGCAACATTCGCAATCCCAAGGCCTACAAACAGCTGCGTCAGGCGGCCCTCGACACCCTGATCGACCGCGAATTGCTGTGGCAGGAAGCCGTCAAGCGCGGGGTGGTGATCAGCGACGCCACGGTGCAGGCGCAGGTCGAGCAAACTCGCCAGGCCGTTGGCGGCCCGGACAAATTTGCCCAACGCCTGAGCGATGCCGGTTTCGACGAGCCGGGATTTGTCGAGTACACCCGCCGCGAGCTGGCGGCGCAGCAAGTGTTCGCCGAATTGACCAAGGGCAGCGCACCGGATGAGCAACAGGTGCGTGCGTTCTTCGCCGAACATCGCGCCGCGATGAGCCGGCCCGAGCAAATTCAGGCCCGTCACATCCTGGTCAAAGTGCCTGGCGGTGCCGATGCCGCGACAGTCGAAGCAGCGCGGCTACGCCTGGTAAAAATGCAGGAAAAAATCAGCCAGGGTGCGGACTTTGCCAGCGTGGCTCAAAGGGGTTCCGAAGACAGCTCGGCCAGCAATGGCGGTGACCTCGGCTACTTCGCTCGCGGGCGCATGCTGCCGGAGTTCGACGCCGCCGCGTTTGCGCTCACACCCGGCGCGGTCAGTGAGCCCGTGCGCACGGCAGTGGGTTGGCATCTGATTATTCTTGAGAACCACATGCAGGCCGCCGATGTCTCAGAAGAAGAAGGGCTTGAAATAGTTCGGGCGCACCTTGCCCGACAGCAACAGGCTGAAGTGCGGGAACAGGTCTTGGCTCAGTTGCGATCAAGCAATCGAATCGAACGGATTGACGATGACTGAAGTTTCCCCCCCAATAGTGGGGAAAGGATCTGACCCTCTCCGTACGCTTCCCCACAGTTGGGGGGCGGGGTGCCAGGACCAGTTGGCTTTTCCATGAATTACAACGACATGCAGCGGCAATAGAACCGGCGCTAAGCCTGGCATGAAGTGTGCGTTAGCCTCAATAAGGCGCGCACTCCGCCAGGTACGTTTCTCGGACCTGCGGTTTCAAGGAGTCCACCTTGGTAAACAAAGTACTGGTTGTTGAAGACGAACAACTCCTTGCTCAAAACCTCAAGGAATACCTTGAAGCGCAAGGTCTGGACGTCCGGATGGCACATGAAGGTGCGGCGGGAATCGGTGAAGCCGAACGTTTTGCACCCGATGTGATGGTGTTCGATTACCGCTTGCCTGATATGGAAGGTTTTGAGGTGCTCGATGCCGTCCGCCAGAACGGGAAGTGTCATTTTGTGCTGATCACCGGGCACCCGACCGCCGAAGTTTGCGAACGGGCCCGCCAGTTGGGCGTCAGCCATATCCTGTTCAAACCCTTTCCGTTGGCGGAATTGGCCCGTGCAGTTTGTGATCTTCTGGGAATCAAGCGCGAACCCAGAGCAGGCATGGACACATCCGTAGGTTTCGTCGAACGACGCCAGAGCAGGACCGAGAGTTTCCCGCTGCAGTTGTACGACGGCAGTTGGGTGCTGGCAGATCGTCGACGCAACCCGTCGACTTCCATGGCACCAGACGACGAACAATTGCTCACCGGGGATTAGTGACGCGACAAGAGGTTCGGCTCTCGCCGTAACTGCTCGCCGCGTCGACAGGGCTTCAAGCCCCCGGCGTTGGAGAGCAAGCCATGGACCTTCTATCCCTTGCCGTAGAGCCGGCGCTGCTGGACTGCACACCGTCCCGTTTCACCAGCGAACAACTGGCCCAGGCCCGCGCTCGTGCAACCACCTCCGGCGAGCGCATGCTCGAAGCCCTCGGGGTGCTTTGCGAACTGGCGCCCAGGCCGTTCATTCAGTGCCTGGGCGCGACCCTGCATTATCCGGTGCTCGACACCGACACCCTGTTCAGCGCCACGCCGGTGTTCGACCGGGTCACCCTGGCCCAATGCCTCAAACGTGAATTCATCCTGCTGCGCCACGACGACGCTGTCATCGGCGTGTTTGCCGACCCCTTCGACAGCGGCCGTCTGGCCTGGATCGACGACTGCCTGCACGGCGCGCCGCTGTACCTGGTGCATGCCGATGACCTCAAAGCCTATCTGGCGCGTCACGAAGAAAGTTTTCACGCGGTGGAATCGCTCAACGCCCAGGCCGGCGCCCATATCGAAATCGACAACCTGCAAAGTCTGTCCCTGACCAGCATCAGCGAGGACGCCAGTGTCGTCGTCAAACTGGTCAACTCGACCCTGTACGACGCGCTGAAAATGCACGCCAGCGACATCCACCTGGGCACCACCGGCAGCGGTCTGGTGATCAAGTACCGGATCGACGGCGTGCTCAACAACATCAGCAAAATCCAGGGCAGCGAGTTCGCCGAACAGGTGTTATCGCGGGTCAAGGTCATGGCCGAGCTGGACATCGGCGAGAAACGCGTGCCCCAGGACGGTCGCTTCAAGATCGGCATCAGCGGGCGGCAGATCGACTTCCGCGTGTCGATCATGCCAAGCATTTTTGGCGAAGACGCCGTGCTGCGGGTGCTCGACAAACAGGACCTGGCCGACAAGGTCTGTGGCGTTCAGTTGCAGGCGCTGGGTTTCGAAGACGAGACCTTGCGTCAACTGCGCCGCCTCGCCGCCGAACCCTACGGCATGGTGCTGGTGACCGGCCCGACCGGCAGCGGCAAGACCACCACGCTGTACGCGATGATCACCGAGATCAACCACGGCGTGGACAAGATCATCACCATCGAAGACCCGGTGGAATACCAGTTGCCGGGCGTGCTGCAGATTCCGGTCAACGAGAAAAAAGGCCTGACGTTTGCCAGGGGCCTGCGCTCGATCCTGCGCCATGATCCGGACAAGATCATGGTCGGCGAGATCCGCGATCCGGACACCGCGCAGATCGCCGTGCAATCGGCGCTCACCGGCCACCTGGTATTCACCACCATTCACGCCAACAACGTGTTCGACGTGATCGGCCGTTTCACCCAGATGGAAATCGACCCCTATAGCCTGGTCTCGGCGCTCAATGCGGTGCTGGCGCAACGGCTGATCCGCCTGGTCTGCGCCACCTGCAGTACGCCGAGCAATCCCAGCGATGAAGAGTTGCAGGCGTCGGGGCTCGATCCTCGGCAGGTCGATCACTATCAATTTGTGCATGGCAAAGGCTGCGGAAATTGCCGTGGCACCGGCTATCGCGGGCGCACGGCGATTGCCGAGTTACTGCACCTGGACGACGAGCTGCGGCAGATGATCGTCGAGCGCCAACCGATTTCGAAGATCAAGGCTCACGCGTGCAAACGAGGCTTGCGCTTGCTGCGCGAGTCGGCGCTGGAACTGGTGCAGGCAGGGCGGACCACGCTCGAGGAGATCAATCGTGTCACTTTTGTCTCGTGATCGTTTTATCGCCGTGCTCGGCGCCAGTGGCGTCGGCCTCGGCCAGCGCAAGGGCAGCGAAACCCTGTGGCTGGGCAGCGTCGGCTTCATCGACGAAGGTTTTCATGCCTGGTCGGTGGCGCTGGAAACCCTCGACCACCTGCTCGCAGAACACACTCGCCCTGGGGCTGAGTTGAGCGTGGTAATTTCCGGGCACTTCGGGCGTTTTTGCCTGGTGCCCTGGAGCGACCAGATCAGCAGCCCGGCCGAATTGCTCGGTTTCGCCACGCTGTGTTTCGAAGACCTGTATGGCGTACCGACCCAGCCCTGGAACGTTGTGTTGTCGCCGGAGCCTGCCGGTTACGACCGCATAGCCACGGCGCTGCCGCAGGAGTTGCTCGAGCGTCTGCGCAACCTCGCCAGCGCGCGCGAAGTGCGGCTGGGTTCGGTGCAACCGTACCTGATGGCGGCGTTCAATCACTTCGACAAAAGCTTCGACGCTGGTGACTTTCTGTTCGTGGTCGCCGAGCCGGTGCGCAGCGTGCTGCTGGTGGCCCGCGAAGGGCGCTGGGCCTCGGTGCGCTCCGTCGGCACTGGTGACAGTGACGCCGCATTGAGCGCGCTGATCGGCCGCGAAAGTCAGTTGCAGGCCTCGACCAGCGAGCGACCGCTGAACCTTTATCTGCATGCGCCGGCGCGTGTCGACGTGCAACCCGATGTGCCCGGTGTGCAGTTGCGCACCCTCGAAGAAGACCGGACCCACGTACGCGATTACCTGTACGTGATGTCCCGGGCGGTGGCCTGACATGCGCCCGCTGATGCTCGATTTTCAGCCACGTCGCCGCTCCGGTCCTTTGGGCTGGAGCCTGCTCACCGTCGGCGCCGTATTAACGGTGGGTTGCCTGTTCGTCCAGCACCACCTCAGTGAGCAGGCGGCGCAACAGCAAGGCCACTTGCAAACCGCGCAGCGTGTGCTTACCGGCGACAGTGGCAGCAAGACCAGCCTGACCCCGGCCGAAACCCGCGAACAGGCACAAAACCTCGCGGAAATGCGCAAGGTCTCGCAACAGCTGCGGCGGCCATGGGAGCACCTGTTCGCCATGCTCGAAAGCATGCCACGGGACAACATCGCGCTGCTGGCACTGACCCCGGATGCGCGCAAAGGTCAGGTGCGGATCAGCGCCGAGGCGAAAGACCTGGAAGCGATGCTCGGCTTCCACCGCAACCTCGAAGCCAGCGACGAGCTCTCCGATGTGTCGCTGCTGAGCCACGAAATCGTCGCCAACGTGGCGGAACGCCCGGTGCAATTCAACCTGTCGGCTACCTGGGAGATTGGCGATGCGAATCCCTAAATTGATCGTCCACGAATATCTGCAAGGGCTCGGCGTGCCAGGACTTGCGGGGCTGGCGATGGTGCTGGTGGCGTTGGTGTATGGCCTGGCGGGCCTGATGCCGGACTGGCAATCGCTGCAACAGCTCAGCCAGCAGACGCGCGAAGCCGGCGAGTACCTGGCCCGCGTCGAGAACGGCAGCGTCGCCGCACCAGTGGTGCCGCAGCGCCAGCTCGATGACTTCCGCAGCAAGCTGCCATCACAACCGCAGGCCACGGTCGCCATCGACAAAATCTACGCGTTGGCCGCGCAGGAACACATCACCCTGGCCCGTGGTGAATACGCCTTGGGTATCGATCCGAAAACTCACCTGGCGCGTTATCAAATTCTGCTGCCCGTGCGCGGCAGCTACCCGCAACTGCGGCGCTTTCTGCATGCCTTGCTGTTGCAACTGCCGGCCGTGGTGGTGGAAGACGTCGAGTTCCAGCGCAAGAAGATCGCCGACACCGACCTGACCGGCCGGATCCGCATGACCCTTTACTTGTCGAGGTCATGATGAATACCAAACGCGTAGCGGGATGGCTCGGTTTCTTCGTCGTCGCGGCGGCGCTGGCCTGGTTGCCTGAATACCTGATGCCCACGGACAACAGCGATGTGGTCGCCGTGGTGGCCCGCCCGGCCAAAGGCACAAACGTCGGCACGCTGCCGGCGGCTTCTACGAGCAAGAAAACCGCCGTGGTCAAGGACCTCAGCCCGGCCGGTGACCTTTTCGCCGCGCGCAGCTGGAAAGCCGCACCGAAGATCGCCACCGTCATTGAACAACCCATCAGCGTCGCCCCGGTCGTGCAAGTCCCCACTGCACCGCCGATGCCGTTCCAGTTTGTTGGCCGCATGGATGACCGTTCCGACTTGCAGGTTTTTCTGCAGAACGGCGAGAAAATATACGTCGTACGCAAAGGGGATGTGATCGACGAAACGTGGCGGATCGAGGGTATTTCCGATGTGGAATTGAGCCTGGTCTACCTGCCTCTGCATTTATCCCAGACGTTGTCTGTGGGGAGCGCGCAATGAACAGATCCCGTTTATTGACCAGTTTGTGCCTGTGCACCGCGCTGGCCGCGTGCAGTTCGGCCCAGGTCGCCAACAAGGAAGCGTCCGACCTGATCGAACAGGGCCAGTACGAAGCCGGCCTGGCGCGGATCGAAGATGGCCTGCGTGAAAATCCTCGTGACACGGAACTGCATCTGGCCTTGAACAGCGGCCGTGCGAAAGCGATCACTGCGCTGCTGACTGAAGCCGATGCCGACCGTGCGCACCGTGATTTTCCCCAGGCGCGCATGGGTTACAGCCGGGTGCTGACCATCGAACCGAACAACCGTCGTGCGCAGGACGCGTTGCGCCAGCTCGACTACCTGCGCAGCATGGATGAAAAACTCGAACTGGCCCGGGGCGACCTGCGTCGCGGCGACATTTACGGCGCCGATCGCCAGGTCAAACAGATCCTCGAACTGGACCCGAAAAACGACGGCGCGCTGGAACTGCAAGGCAATATTCGCCTGGTGCAGAGCCGCAACGTCATCCCGTATCCGCAACTGCGCACACGGCTGGATCGGCCGGTGACCCTGGAGTTTCGCGACGCCAACCTGAAGACCATTTTCGAAGTGCTGTCGCAGGTCGCCGGGTTGAATTTCATCTTCGACAAAGACCTGCGCCCGGACATGAAAGCCACCATCTTCGTGCGTGACGTGCGCATTGAAGACGCCGTGGAACTGCTGCTGCAACAGAACCAGCTGCATCAGAAAGTGGTGAACGAAAACACTTTGCTGATCTACCCGGACTCGCCGCAAAAGCTCAAGGATTATCAAGAGCTGGTGATGCGTACCTTTTACCTGACGAGCATCGACGCCAACACCGCGCTGAACATGATCAAAACCATGCTCAAGACCCGCGACGTGTTCGTTGATGAACGCCTCAACACCCTGACCATGCGCGACAGCGAAGACGCGATTCGCATGGCGGAAAAGCTCCTGCAGTCGCAGGACCAGTCCAACCCCGAAGTGGTGCTGGAAGTGGAGGTGATGGAAGTCGCCACCCAGCGGATTCTCGACCTCGGCCTGCAGTGGCCGAACACCTTCGGCGTGGTCAACAGCGATGGCTCGGCGGTGACGTTGCTCGATCAGCTCAAAGGCATCAACTCTAGCCGGATCAGCATTTCGCCGTCGCCACAGGCCAAGATCAACGCGCAGGACAACGACATCAACACCCTCGCCAGTCCGGTGATTCGCGTCAGCAACCGTGAACAGGCGCGCATCCACATTGGTCAGCGCGTACCGATCATCAGCGCCACGTCGGTGCCTTCCACCCAAGGGCCGGTGATCACCGAGAGCGTGACTTACCTGGACGTCGGTCTGAAGCTGGAAGTGCAGCCGACCGTGCACCTCAACGGTGAAGTCGCGATCAAGATCGCGCTGGAAGTGAGTAACGCAACGCCGCTTGAGCCGACCCGGCAGGGCACCATTCCCGTGCAGGTCGACACCCGTAATGCGCAGACCACCTTGCGTCTGCATGACGGCGAAACGCAGATCCTCGCCGGGCTGATGCGCAACGATCACGGCGCCACCGGCAACAAGATTCCAGGCCTTGGCGACATCCCCGGGCTGGGCCGTTTGTTCGGCAGCAACAAGGACACCGTTGGCAAATCCGAGCTGGTGCTGTCGATCACGCCGCGCATCGTACGAAACCTGCCGTACCAGAGCCCGTCGGACATGGAATTCCCCACCGGCACCGAAACCAGTCTGCACATCCAGGCACCGGACCGGCGCATGCAGACCTCGACTCAGCCTGCGGGCCTCGACCATCCGGTCGCGGTCAACGCCCCAGTCGTTGTCGGGAAGCCTTGATCATGAACGCCTCGCAGCGCGGTTTTACCTTGATCGAAGTCGTGGTGACGCTGGCCCTGATCGGCCTGCTGGCCGGCATGGCTGCGCCCCTGACCGAGACCGTGGTGCGTCGGGGCAAAGAGCAGCAATTGCGTACCGCGCTGTACCAGATTCGCGACGCCATCGACGCCTACAAACGTGCGTTCGACGCCGGGTACATCGAGAAGTCGCTGAACAGCAGCGGTTACCCGCCGAACCTGCAAGTGCTGGTCGAAGGCGTGCGCGATGTGCGCAGTGCCAAAGGTGCCAAGTTCTATTTCCTGCGCCGCGTGCCGCGCGATCCGCTGGCACCGGTCAAGCGTGATGACGAAGGCGGCTGGGGCGTGCGCTCTTATGACAGCACGGCGCTGAACCCGCGCGAGGGCGAGGACGTGTTTGACGTTTACTCGCAATCGCGTGGCAAGGGGCTCAACGGCATCGCGTATCGGGAGTGGTGATCATGACTCGGCAAAAGGGTTTTACCTTGCTCGAACTGATGGTGGTCATGGCAATCATCGCCACCCTGATGACCATCGCCTTGCCGCGTTATTTCAACAGCCTCGAAGCATCGAAAGAGACCACGCTGCGCCAGAGCCTGTCCGCCATGCGCGAGGCGCTCGATCACTATTACGGCGACACCGGGCGCTATCCCGATTCCATCGAGCAGCTGGTGGAGCAGCGCTACCTGCGCAACCCGCCAACCGATCCGATTGCCGAGCGCAAGGACCTTTGGGTGCTGGTCGCGCCGCCGGACGGCGTGGCGGGCGGCGTGGCCGATATCAAAAGCGGTGCCACCGGGAGGGCGCGCGATGGCAGCCTTTATTCCGAGTGGTAAGCCGGCTGGCGAGGAGGGTATCACCTACCTCGGCGTGCTGTTCCTGATCGTGCTGATGGGCATGGGCCTGGCGAGTGCCGGCCAATTGTGGTCGACCGCCTCCAAGCGCGATCGCGAGCGCCAGTTGCTCTGGGTCGGCACCCAATACGCGCAGGCCTTGCGCAGCTATTACCGCAGTTCGCCAGGTCTGGCGCAGTACCCCAGAGAGCTGGCGGACCTTTTGCAGGACGAGCGTTTCCCCAATGCCAAGCCCCACATTCGGCAGCTGTACCCGGACCCGGTTGGCGGCGGCGAATGGACCTTGATGCGTGGGTTTGACGGGCGCATCACTGGCCTCAACAGCCCGTCCACGGACAAGCCGATGAAGCAGGCGGACTTCCCCGCGCAGTGGTCGGATTTCACCGGGATGGCCAGCTACGCGGACTGGCAGTTCGTTGCCGAGAAAGCTTTCCTCGAAGGCGCGCCCGGGCCGAAAGCCCAGCCTGGTGCAGCGCCGGGAGTGCAGCCATGAACAGATTCTGCATCGCCTTGGTCCTGATATTGAGCGCTTCGTTTGCCTCGGCCGCCGAAGAGGACGAACTGCTGGGTTTCGTCGTCGATGACACGATTTCGCACATTGGCCACGAGTTTTATTACGCGTTCACCGAACGCCTGCGCGCCACCAGCCCGATGGATTTCAACCTGGTGGTACGCGAACGACCTTCGGCGCGCTGGGGCAGCCTGGTGACCGTGGAATATCAACAGCGATTGGTTTACCGGCGCTTTCTGCCGCCCAACACCGTCGAGCTGAAGGAGGAGGCGTCCGACGCTGCCGACTGGGTTCGCGGACAGATAGTTCAGCGCAAGCTGGAAGCCTTGTTGCAGGACACCACGGACCTTGAGAGGGACGAATTATGAAAACCAAAACGCTCTCGCAGTGCACCGGCTTATGGATGCTTGGCCTTGTCAGCGGCGGCCTGGTCCAGGCCACGGAGCTGGTTTACACGCCGATCAATCCGTCGTTTGGCGGCAACCCGTTGAACGGCACCTGGCTGCTCAATAACGCGCAATCGCAGAACGACTACGACGACCCCGATCTGAAAAGCCGCTCATCGCTGGCCGGCACCTCAGCGCTGGAGCGCTTCAGCAATCAGTTGGAATCGCGCTTGCTCGGGCAGTTGCTGGACAACATCTCCACCGGCAACACCGGCAGCTTGTCCACCGATGCTTTTATCGTCGATGTGCTCGACGACTCGGGCGCGCTGACGATTGTGGTGACCGATCGGGTGACGGGTGAAATTTCTGAAATCCAGGTGAATGGACTGGCCCCTTGAAGGGGACTCGGGTCGACGGGGAGTGACGGACATGAAAAAAATAATACTGGTTGGGCTGATGCTGGCGGCGTTGCAGGGTTGCAGTTTGCGTGAGCCGATGGGTGCCGAGCAGGACACCGAATCACCGACGCTGACACCACGGGCGTCGACCTATTACGATCTGCTCAACATGCCACGGCCCAAGGGGCGCCTGATGGCGGTGGTCTATGGTTTTCGCGATCAGACCGGGCAATACAAACCGACCCCGGCCAGTTCGTTTTCCACCAGCGTGACCCAGGGCGCGGCGAGCATGCTGATGGATGCGTTGCAGGCGAGCGGCTGGTTTGTGGTGCTGGAACGTGAGGGGCTGCAGAATCTGCTGACCGAGCGCAAGATCATTCGCGCGTCGCAGAAAAAGGCCAATACGCCGGTGAATATTCAGGGTGAGTTGCCGCCGTTGCAGGCGGCGAATCTGATGCTCGAGGGTGGAATCATTGCGTATGACACCAACGTGCGCAGTGGCGGCGAGGGCGCGCGGTATCTGGGGATTGATATTTCCCGGGAGTACCGGGTGGATCAGGTCTCGGTGAACCTCCGTGCGGTAGATGTGCGCAGTGGGCAGGTGTTGGCGAACGTGATGACCAGCAAGACGATTTATTCGGTCGGGCGCAGTGCCGGGGTGTTCAAGTTTATCGAGTTCAAGAAGTTGCTCGAGGCTGAAGTCGGCTACACCACTAACGAGCCGGCGCAGTTGTGTGTGCTGTCGGCGATCGAGTCGGCGGTGGGGCATTTGCTGACGCAGGGGATCGAGCGCAAGTTGTGGGCGGTGGCGGGGGATAACGCGGCTGCGGTGCAGAATGAGACGCTGGATCGGTATCTGGCGCAGAGCAAGATTGTGCCTGAGGAAGAGAATGAGTGATTCTCCGGCCCTGCAGGCGTCGCTCAACCCGCTGTGGGTGAGAGCGGTCATCTGCAAGCTCCTCCGAAAAAAACAGCACGTACATCCAATTTCCCAACCCCCCGACCCGGGCACTATCAAACCATTCCCGGCGCACCCACGCCGGCGGTTTTTTTCTGTGCGGGCGGGCCATGAACACATCGCAATGGGATGAACGCGCTCCCGACCTCGGCTTGCTTTTCCTGCGCGTCAGCGGTGGGCTTTTTTTGCTGTGGGTTCACGGTCTGCCCAAGCTGCTTAACTACAGCGCCGAACTGCAGCTCATCGAAGATCCCTTCAACCTCGGCGCCCACGTCACGTTGATGCTGGCGATATTCGCCGAGGTGTTCTGCCCGTTGCTGATCATCGCAGGGGCGCTGGTACGTCTGGCCTGTCTGCCGATTTTGTCCGTGCTGTTGATCGCGATGTTGGTAGTGCACCCGCAGTGGACCCTCGCCGAAGGGCAGTTCGGTTGGTTACTGTTGATCGTTTTCACCAGCGTTTTTATCGCCGGGCCGGGAAGGCTGGCGCTCAATGTGCGTTTCGCCGGAGCTTTACGTTATGCCTGATTCCATCCAGCCCGAGCTTGCCAAAAAAAGCTTCGATGAAGTCGTGACCCTGGTTATCAAGCACCGGGTCAAGGCCGGTTTTGAAGTGGCTTACGAGGCGTGGTTGCGCAACATTGTCAGCATCGCCGGGCAGCAGGACGGGCACTTAGGTGTCGATGTGATGCGCGGCAAAAACGCCGGCCTCGACCTGTACACCTGCGTGCTGCGCTTTTGCTCCACCGAGGCGATGCAGCGCTGGCTCGATTCACCCCAGCGCCAGGCACTTGTTAACGAAGCCACGCCGATGCTGGCCGATGGCGACCAGACTGAAGTCAACCCGGTCAACGAGTTCTGGTTCGCCCCGGCCGAAGCGGGTTCACCGCCACCGCCACGCTGGAAACAGGCAGTGGTGACGCTGCTGGTGATTCTGCCGCACACGCTGCTGGTGCCGTTGCTCTGGGGACCATTGCTGCAACTGCATGCTTTTCTCTCCAACTACGTGGTCGCGACGTTCCTGATCACGCTGACCATCGTGTTCTCGGTGGTGTATCTGTTCATGCCATTGGCGACGCGCCTGTTCGCGCCCTGGCTGTCTCCCTCCACTCAGCCCAAGGAAACGCGATGAACGCCGACCTGATTTTATTCAATGGCCAATTTCATACCGTTGACCGGGAAAACCCGCGCGCCAGCGCCGTCGCGATCAGCGAAGGTCGCTTTGCCGCCGTCGGTACCGATGCCGAAGCCATGGCCCTGCGTGGTTCCGGCACCCAGGTCATCGACCTCAAGGGCCGTTGCGTCATCCCCGGCCTCAACGACTCGCACCTGCATCTGATCCGTGGCGGGTTGAACTACAACCTCGAACTGCGCTGGGAAGGCGTGCCGTCGGTGGTCGATGCGTTGCGCATGCTCAAGGATCAGGCCGATCGCACGCCGACCCCGCAATGGGTGCGCGTGGTCGGTGGCTGGAACGAATTCCAGTTCGCCGAAAAGCGCATGCCGTCCCTTGAAGAACTCAACCAGGCTGCGCCGGACACCCCGGTGTTTGTCCTGCATTTGTACGACCGCGCTTTGCTCAACCGCGCCGCGCTGCGAGTGGCGGGCTACACGCGCAATACGCCGAATCCACCGGGTGGCGAGATCGTCCGGGACAGCAACGGCGAGCCGACCGGCATGCTGGTCGCTCGACCCAACGCGATGATCCTCTACTCGACGCTGGCCAAGGGGCCGAAGCTGCCGCTGGAATATCAGGTCAACTCGACCCGCCAGTTCATGCGCGAGCTCAACCGCTTGGGCCTTACCAGCGCCATTGATGCCGGCGGTGGTTTCCAGAACTATCCGGACGATTATCAAGTGATCGAGCAGTTGGCCAAGGACCAGCAACTGACTATCCGCATCGCTTACAACCTGTTCACCCAAAAGCCGAAAGAAGAACTCACCGATTTCAAGAACTGGACCAGCAGCGTCACGCTGCATCAGGGCGATGATTACCTGCGCCACAACGGAGCCGGGGAAATGCTGGTGTTTTCCGCGGCGGATTTCGAGGACTTCCTCGAGCCGCGTCCGGACCTGCCGCAAACCATGGAGGACGAGTTGGAGCCGGTGGTCCGCCACCTCGTCGAGCAGCGTTGGCCGTTCCGTTTGCATGCGACCTACAACGAGTCCATCAGCCGCATGCTCGACGTGTTCGAGAAGGTCAACCGCGACATTCCGTTCAACGGTATGCCATGGTTTTTCGATCACGCGGAAACCATCACGCCGCAGAACATCGAGCGGGTGAGGGCGTTGGGTGGCGGCATTGCGATTCAGGATCGCATGGCGTTTCAGGGCGAATATTTTGTCGAGCGTTACGGTGCCAAAGCCGCCGAAGCGACGCCGCCGATCAAGCGCATGTTGGCCGAAGGCGTACCGGTCGGTGCCGGCACCGATGCCACGCGGGTGTCCAGCTACAATCCATGGACTTCGTTGTACTGGATGGTCAGCGGCCGCACGGTCGGCGGGCTGGAACTGCACAGCGAAGGCCTATCGCGCCAGACCGCGCTGGAATTGTTCACCCACGGCAGCGCCTGGTTCTCTTCCGAACAGGGCAAGAAAGGCATGATCAAGGTCGGGCAACTGGCTGACCTTGCAGCGTTGAGCGCGGATTTTTTCAGCGTCGACGAAGAAGCGATCAAGTGGATCGAGTCACTGTTGACTGTGGTCGGCGGCAAGGTGGTGTACGCCGCCGGAGATTTCGAAAAACTCGGCCCGGCCAGCGTACCGGTGCTGCCGGACTGGTCGCCGGTGGCCAAGGTGCCGGGACACTGGCGGCCGACTTCTCCGATGCAGGCGCAGGTGCACCATTGCAGCGGGCCGTGTGGCGTGCACGCGCACAGCCATGACCGCGCGCGTTTGTCGAATGCGCCGGTGAGTGACTTTGCCGGTTTCTGGGGCGCCTTCGGCTGCTCGTGTTTCGCTTTCTGATGAACATGATAAAGCGTCGGCCCGACGTGCCGGCGCTGCCAGCGACAACCATCCCTCGAGGAGTTTCACATGAGCAATGTTCCCTACAAACGCCTGAACAAAGACGACGCTGTGGTGCTGTTGGTAGACCACCAGACCGGTCTGATCTCGCTGGTGCAGGATTTCTCGCCCAATGAATTCAAGAACAACGTGCTGGCCCTGGGCGACGTCGCCAAGTTTTTCAAACTGCCGACCATCCTCACCACCAGTTTTGAAAACGGCCCGAACGGCCCGATGGTTCCTGAGTTGAAAGAGCAGTTCCCGGATGCGCCGTACATTCCGCGTCCAGGCCAGATCAATGCCTGGGACAACGAAGATTTTGTCAAAGCGGTGAAAGCCACCGGTCGCAAGCAATTGATCATCGCCGGTGTGGTGACTGACGTGTGCGTGACGTTCCCGACCCTGTCGGCACTGGCTGAAGGCTTTGATGTATTTGTGGTCACCGACGCTTCCGGCACGTTCAATGAAACCGTGCAGCAAGCTGCTTGGGCGCGCATGACTGCGGCCGGTGCGCAACTGGTCAACTGGTTCTCGGTGGCGTGCGAGCTGCAGGGCGACTGGCGCAACGACATGGAAGGCCTGGCGAACCTGCTGTCGCCGCGCATTCCAAACTACCGCAACCTGATGAACAGCTACTCGGTGCTGAGCGCGAAGTAAGTCCTGTGGCGAAAAAAATGCCCGCCATTGTGCGGGCATTTTTTTCAGTCTCAAGGTGAGGGGAGTCTCTGTGGCGAGGGCTTTTCTAGTGATCTGCTTTTGTGGTGCTGATCTTTTGTGATGATGAGATTTTGTGATGATGAGATTTTGTGGCGAGGGAGCTTGCTCCCGCTGGGTTGCGAAGCAGCCCCCTTGTTACAAAAAAGCAGGGGACCGCTACGCAGTCCAGCGGGAGCAAGCTCCCTCGCCACAAGAACTGTCTTGCTTGCACAATAATCTTGTGGCCAGCTGATTAGCCAAAACTACGTCGGCTGACGCTTCTGCAACCAACTGAGAAACCCACCTTTCTTGATCTGCACCGGCTTGGCCAGCAACGCCTGTCGGCTGTTTTGCTGGCGCACCGCTTGCAGTTTGTTCAGTGCCCGGCTCACTTCGGTGCGTTGCTCCATGACATTGCGCGTCAGGGTTTTGTCGATGCGGTAGATGATGCACGAGGTCAGTGTGGTGAAGGTTGCCTGCGACGGTGTATCAGCGAGGATGCTTTGTTCGCCCATGACTTCGCTCGGGCCCATGCGGCCGGCTTCAATGTGCCCGCTGCCGTCGGGCACGGTGGCGCTGACCACACCGGTAGCAACCACCATCAGACTGTCCGGCACTTCGCCCAGATCCAGCACCACTTGGCCCGCTGCATATTGCTGGGCAACCATCGACTGCGCCAGTTGATCGCGTTCGTCCTGACTCAGTGAACGGAAGATTTTCACCTCATCGAGCAGGGCACGGGCACGGGTCGTCGGTTCGATCACGCCATCGAGCTGACGGGAAATACCCGCCGCTTCAAGGTGCCGGTGCGCCAGGTCGAACAGCTGATTGCGCACTTCACTCTTTTTCCCGAGCTCGGCGATGAAACCGCTCGCAACGTACTCGGACATGGTTTCGCCGGTCTCTTTGAGCACGACTTTTGGTGCCGGATCAAGCAGCAAACGGCTGCTGCCTTGCAGCGTGCGCTCCAGCGCATCAAGCACTCGACGCGGGCGAATGTGATTGGGCACCATGATGCTGATCGACACGCCGTGCCGGTCATTGGGCCGACTGAGATTGACGATCTTGGCCTTGGCCGCTACAGAATTCGGGATCACCGCCGTGCTGCCGGCGCTGGTGAGCAGGTGAGTGGCGCGCCAGTCGATGTCGAGCACCTTGCCTTCGACGCCGTCGATTGCGATCCAGTCATCCACTTGATACGGCTTGGTGGTGTTGAGGACGATCCCGGAAAACACGTCGCTCAAGGTGCTTTGCAACGCCAGACCGACAACGATTGCGACGACCCCCGAGGTCGCCAGCAAACCTTTCACCGGCAGTTCCAGCACGTAACCCGCCGCTGCGACGATGGCGATCAGGAACACCAGCGCGCCGATGACATCCTGCAACAACCGACCGCTGTGACCGATGCGCCGCATCAGCACCAGGCCGATCACTTCGGTGAGGACCCGCGCAGCGTACAGCCACCAGAGAATCCCCAGCGCCGTGGCGCCCAATTGCGCCACGCGATCCTCGGCCAAAAGCGGCGCCTGCAAGGGGCTGACGCCAGCGTTGATGATCAGCGCGCTGAACAGCACAAACAACGCCAGACGCACGCCGACGCGAGTGACGCGATGGGTGAACGGCGCCACATGCCAGAGCACGGTGTCGATCACCAGCAACAGGGCACTCCAGGACAGCAGGTGAGCGAGGAAGAAGGACATGGGAACTCCAGACGGCGGGGAGGAGAGGGAGAAGAGTGCGCAATCGCTTTTCGTAGGAGCCGGCTTGCTGGCGATGGCGCATTTGCGGGCGCCTTCGCCAGCAAGCCGGCTCCTACAGAACAGCAGCTTCGCCACACATTGCTGGTGGCGAAGGGGGAGCATTCAGTTCAAATGCGTCTTCAGCTCCAGTGCCGCCTGACGCACCGCAGCCTTCACTTCCGGGATCTGGCTCAGCGGGTTCAGCAGCCCGAAGTCGTGAATCATCCCGTTGTATCGCACCGCCGTGACTGGCACGCCCGCCGCGTCGAGATGGCGGGCATAGGCTTCGCCTTCGTCGCGCAACACGTCGAACTCGGCGGTCTGCACCAGCGCGGCGGGCAAGCCCTTGAGCTGGTCGGCGCTGGCCTGCAACGGCGAGGCGTGAATCTGTGCGCGCTCGCTGGCGTCGGTGGTGTAGTTGTCCCAGAACCACTTCATCATGTTTTTGGTCAGGAAGTGGCCCTCGGCAAATTGCTGGTAAGAACCGCTGTCGAACTGCGCATTGGTCACTGGCCACATCAACAATTGAAACCGAATCGCCGGCGTTTTCTGTTCTTTGGCCATCAAGGCCACGACCGCCGCCATGTTGCCGCCGACGCTGTTGCCGGCCACCGCAAGACGCTTGCCGTCGACGCCAATCTCCTTGCCATGCTCGGCCACCCAGCGGGTCGCGGCGTAGGCCTGGTTGATCGCGGTCGGGTACTGCGCTTCTGGCGACGGCGTGTAATCGACGTACACCGCCACCGCACCGGAGCCGACTACCAGGTCGCGGATCAGACGTTGGTGAGTGGGGTAATCGCCCAATACCCAGCCGCCACCGTGGAAGAACATGAACACCGGCAACTTGCCTTTGACCTTGGCCGGGCGGACGATTTTCAGCTTGATGGTTTGGCCGTCAACCTTGATCGCACGCTCGCTGACATCTACACCCGACAGGTCGACCTTCACCGATGCTTGCGCGCCGGTCAGTACGGCCCGTGCGTCTTTCGGGCTCAGCTGTTCAAGCGGTTTGCCACCACCAGCGGCGAGCGCTTCGAGGAACGCCTGGGTGTTGTGCTCGACACCCGGGCTACCGGCGGCGGATGCATTGCCGACGGCGAGAGCGAGGAAGGATGCGGCCAAGGTTTTTTTGACGATGTTCATCGAGTAAATCCTTTTTAATTAATCTGTGAGGTCACATGGAGGTGGGCTTCATCAGCACCGTGGACACAGATTAATAGGATGCTCGAAAGTGAAAAAGCCGCTATAACGTGTTTGACTGTCAACCAAGGCGTGACAATGAACCCTTTCGAAGATATGCGTATTTTTTGCCAGGTCATGGACTCCGGCAGCTTCACCGCGGCCGCTGATCAGCTCGGCCTGTCCAAGCAATTCGTCAGCCGTCGCCTGATGCAGCTTGAAGAACGTTTGGGTGTGCGCCTGCTCAACCGCTCGACCCGACGTCTCGACGTCACGCCCCTGGGGCAGAGCTACTACGAGTCAGCATTGCGCTTGCTCGGTGATGTCGAGCAAGTCGAGCAGGGCATCGCCGGGCAGACCAGCGAGCCGCGCGGGACGATCCGGGTCAGTGCGCCGCTGTCCTTTGCACTGGCGCATCTGGGCTGTTTGCTGCCACTGTTTTTGCAGCGCTACCGGGACGTCACTGTTGAAGTGGACTTGAGTGATCGCTCGGTGGATTTGCTCGGCGAAGGCTATGACCTGGCGCTGCGCATTGGCGTTCTTGAAGATTCAACGCTGATTGCCCGGCGGATTGCCTCTGTGGATCGTGTGTATTGCGCCAGCCCAGCGTATCTGAAGGAGCGCGGTACGCCGCTCAAGCCTGAGGATTTGCAGGGGCACGATTGTTTGCCTTATGGCCATGGTCGACAGGTGCAATGGCGTTTCGAAGGGCCGGGCAAGCCGCTGGCAGTGAATGTCGCCGGGCGGATGCGGGTCAATAATGGCGAGGTGCTCAAGGACGCGGCGGTGGCGGGCCTCGGGATTACGTATCTGCCGACGTTCATTGTCGGGGCGGCGTTGCGAGAGGGGAGCCTGGTCACCGTACTGGATGAGTTTCGCACAGGACCGCTGACATTGTCCGCGGTGTATCCGCAGCATCGTCAGGGCTCAAGGCCAGTGCAGGCGTTGGTGGAATTTCTGCGCGAGCGTCTGGATCGCGAGGACTGCCCGCTATAAGCGCCAGGCCGGCATTTATCCACCGCTGGATCGCTCAACCGGCCGGTCATCCGAACACCAACGGTTGCGGCCTTGCTGCTTGGCCAGATACAGGCAGCGGTCAGCCGATTTGAGTAACGTCGCCGAGGTCACCTCAGTCGTGGCCGGGTGCCCCGTGGTGATGCCCGCGCTGGCCGTGACTTTGCCCAACGGATGCCCGGAGTGCTCGATATTCAGTGCACGAATGGCCTGCAGGATTTCTTCGGCCACTCGCACTGCGCCGGCGCTGTCGGTATTAGGCAGCAGCACGGTGAATTCTTCGCCACCGTAGCGGGCGGCAAGGTCACCGGGGCGTTTGACCGCTTGCTGGATCGCGCGGCCGACGGCGCCTAGGCAGTCATCACCGGCGGCGTGGCCATAGGCATCGTTGTAGCGTTTGAAGTGATCGACATCGAGCATGATCAGCGCGAGCGCTGAGCCCTGACGTTTTGCCAGACGGATTTCATCGATCAGCGCCGCATCCAGGCGCCGACGGTTGCCCAGGCCAGTGAGACTGTCTGTCAGCGCCATTTCCCGCATGGCCTGATGCGCGTGCCGTATCTCACGGGCCATGGCCATTCTCTGGCGAAGCTGGCTGAGCACGATCAAGCCGAAGACCGTCAGAACCAGAATCAGGAAAACCAGCACCAACCCGGATTTCAGCAGGTCCCGCCACCACGGGGCCGTGATCGAATCGCGTGAAAGTCCGGCTTCGACAACAAGCGGGTAGGTGCTCAGCGCGCGGTAGCCGTAGAGACGATCCGTGTGGTCGACAACCGCTTTGACTTCCGCGACGCCTTCGTTGGAGATGGGCAGATAGCGCCTGAAGATCTCACTGTTCGCCAGGCTTTTACCCACCACGGACTCGATGAACGGGCGTCTCACCAAAATCGTGCCATCGCGCAGGGCCAGAACCAGCGCGCCCTTGTCGTCAATCTTGAAGTCGCCGTAGTAATCGACGAAATAACTGACCTTAATTGTCCCCAGCAGCACGCCCGCGAAGGAACCATCGGGGTTATTCAGGCGGCGTGAGATAGGGATGATCAGATCGTCGGTGGAGCGGCTTCTGACTACTTTGCCGATGCGTACATTGCGATCGTCATGCGTGCGGTGGTACTGGAAATAATCACGGTCGGCGTTGTTGGCCGGTTCTGGAGTCTCTTGCTTGTCGGTGACGATCCACTGGCCATCTGCGCCGTACACAAACAACCCGTGCAGCTGCGGCATGATCTTCGATTGCTGAACCAGCAGATTGTGAATACGCGCGACGTTGATATTTTGCAGGCCGTCGCCTTCCACGCGCTCGCTCAGGGCAGCGGTCAGTATGTCCACCTGCCGGATGGCATCTTCCGCGTGTTGGGCCGTGGCGCGTGCGAGGTTCGTCACGGAGCCCCGGGCCGTTGCGAAAGCCGAGCGATAGTCGCGCCAGATCCGCCAGCCCTCGACGGTTACGAAGGCCATGATGACCAGCAGCATGAAGCTGACGATCAGGCGGAATGTTGCGCCGGCCCTGACCGGTTTCGGTGCTGCGGTTCCAGGCGGGATTGTTGGCGGTGACTTCGGCTGTTGGCGGCCAGGCATCGACGAATCCTTTTCCTACGGGCTGGTGCAATCCGCTGCGGCACTCATACCGGGGGTTGGTAATGCGTTGCAGTTAGAGACAGGGATGCCTGCGGTTAGTGCCTGTCCGTGCTGATAACCGTAGTCCATCAAGGGCAATGTGATCTGGATCACATGCCGCCTGCTGATTGTCGATCTGCTACCTTGTGCGCGAATGAGCGAGTTCATGCCGTTGCAACAGGAGTATCGAAGATGAACCCGACGACGCCGGACGGTCGCTATTTTGTGGTCAAGGAACAATTATGGCGCTGCTCTGATCCTTCCCTGAGCGAGGAAGCGCGGCAGCAACTCGTCGACGAATTGATGGCCGCGCGCTGTGAGGTCAAGGCTGCGAAAGCCAGCGGCGACCCCGCGCACATGAAGGCGGCCAGAGCACGGGTGCAAACCGCCAAGGTAGGGCTGGGCGAGCGGGGCCCCGTCTGGTGGGACGACGGCAGTCCCGACTTCAATCGGCACAAGGTTGCCAATACGCCCTATGCACACTGGTACAACGCCCTGAAAACGACGATTTGATAAATCGGCAGCGGGCGTCAGGAAATAATCGGTTTGCCGCTGTCTCCCGAATTGAACGCCACCGTGTTTCGTCCCGCGCGCTTCGCTTCATACAGCTGTTGATCGGCTCTCTTGATCAGCGCCGTCGTGGTGCCGTCCGACAGCCTTGCCAGACCGACACCAATGCTGACGGTGACTTTGCCCACCGTATCGAAAGTCGCCCCGGCAATCGCAGCGCGTATCTTCTCGGCAACGACCTCCGGGCTCTCCGGCGCTTCGATATCCGGCAGCAGCACTGCGAACTCCTCACCGCCGTAACGGGCAACGAAATCGGTGACGCGGGTGCTGCTCTGAATCAGTTGGGCCAATTGCCGCAGCACGTCATCGCCGACGTCATGACCGTAAGTGTCGTTGATATTTTTGAAGTGGTCGGCGTCGATCACCAGCAAGGCGAACGTGCGCCCGGTGCGCTGAAACAGCAGGCTGTACTCGGCCAGTTTTTCATCAAAACGTCGACGGTTGAACGCGCCGGTCAGGGCATCGTGGGTCGCCAGTTTCAACAGCTCGGCGTTGGCCTCGGTAAGGGCGGCGGTGCGTTGCGCGACTGTGGCTTCGAGCGAGGCGTTGGCCTCCTGCAGTTCGCGTTCCTTGCCGAGCAACGATTGAGTCATGCCATGCATCGACTGGCCCAGCTGGGCAATTTCCCGTACCGGGTGATTCAGCGAAAACGTCGCCCCGGCTTGCTGGTTTTGCACGCGTAGGGCTGACCTGGCCAGTTGCTCGATGGGACGGCTCAGGGACAGGGCCAGGTAATAGGCGACCAAGGCGAAGACAATCGCCGCCGCTACGCCCAGCATCAGCAGTTCGTAAAACAGCACGCGCGCGGGCTGTAGCGCAATGTCCAGCGGCTGGCGGACGGCGATGTACCAGGTCAGGTCGGTGCCCGCCGGCGTAGGCACAGCAACAATGCTGGTGAGGAAGCCGTTGCCCACCGACCAGCCAGGCGTTGTGCCGGCGTCGCTCGACATTGTCGGCAGGTTGGACAGCTGTTCACCCATGAGATTTTCCGGGTACAGCACCTTACCGTCGTGGTCGACAATCAGCGCTTCGACGTCCGGCATCGCGCCTTTGCGCACCGCTGAATCGACGATCCGGGTCACCCAGCTCCAATGCGCGTGGGCGCCCAGCACCCCGACCACCTGGCCACGATTATCGAGAATCGGCGCGGCGAAATCGATGAAACGCAGCGGCTCGCCTGTTGCATTACCCGGTAACAACTTGGCGAGCAAAACAGCCTCGTGCGGGTCGCCTGTGTAGGCGCCGCGCAAGCCGGCCTGGAACCATGGCCGCGCCTGCACCGATTGGCCGACCAGCAAGCCGCTCGCCGCCTGGCGTACACGCCCTTCGGCATCGGCCACGCCCATCCAGGCATATTCGGCGCGGGATTGTGAGCGCAATTCCATCGACGTCAGGATGTCCGGATCGTCCAGGTTGCCACGTCTGAACAGCGGGGCGCGGCTCAGCAGCGAAACTTCCAGTTGCCGTTCGTGCAACTGCGCGCCCAGCAGTTCTGAAGCTGAACGAGCAGTGCTCAAGAGCGCATTGCCACTGGCCTGTTTCATCTGCCCGGTGGCGATGTGGCCGACGTAGAAGCCCACGCTCAGCAAGGTGAGCAACGACAAACCGGCAAACCATATAGTGAGGCGGCTACGCAAACTGGCTTTGATCATGAGCACATTCTGACGGCAGGAGTGGCGGCATGGTATGCGCAAAGAAAGGTCGCTGCCAGTGCCTCGGACGGCTATCGAGCGATATCATCTGGCCATCTTTTCCGCTAGAGTGTGCGCCGCCCGAGAGATGGATCCCGGGCGTTTTCTCATGGAGTTACTCAGTGAATTACCTCAGCAAAGTGCTTGCCGTCAGCGTCTTGGGTTTGATCATGACAGGCTGCACCGGCGTCCCGATGAAGTCCCGTCAGTACGACGCCAGCCAATACACCGTGATTGGCCATAGCGAAGCGAGCGCCACCGGCATGCTGCTGTTCGGCTGCATCCCGATTCGCCATAACAACCGTTTCATCCGCGCCCAAGAAGCCGCGATCAAAGCCAAGGGCGGCGACGCACTGATCAACACCCAGGTCCAGGAAAACTGGTTCTGGGCGTACGTACTGACCGGCTACACCACCACGGTGTCCGGCGATGTGATCAAGTTGAAAAACGCTCAGTAATGGCATTGGCTCGCCTGCAAGCGAGCGGATGGTGAAAAACTCCGCTGGCTGAAAAGCCGGGGAGCCACAGAAAAAGCCCTGCAGGTTTGCGCCTGCGGGGCTTTTTTGGTTTTCGTGTGTGAGAACATGGCGAATACTTTGGGCATTCTTTGCACACTTGGAACAACCGATCTGGACCTCTACATGAACAAAGCCTCACTCACCACCTGCACTTTGGCGCTCATTACCTCACTGTTCGGCCAGCAGGCCTACGCTGCCGGTGATGCCGAGGACGGCGGGAAACTGTTCAAGCGGATCTGCGGTGGTTGTCATCAGGTGGGTGAGTCGGCGCGGGGTTCCTTTGGTCCGCAGCTCAACGGTATTTTCGGGCGGGCATCCGGCAGCACTACCGACTATGTCTACTCCGACGCGATGAAAGCTGCCGGTATCGTCTGGACCCGCGAAACCCTGACTGCCTACCTCGAAGATCCCAAAGCGGTGGTGCCCGGCACTCGCATGATTTTCTGGGGCATGAGCGATGCGCAGAAGATCGATGATGTGTTGGCGTATCTTGAAACGTTCCAGCCGCCCGAGGTGTCGGATTTAGCAATCCCCTGACCATTGCTGTGACTGCAGGAGAACACCATGACCCCTTCATTCAAGGTTGGCGACGCTGTCCACTGGAACTCCGAGGCTGGCCAGATCCATGGCAAGGTCACCAAGGTGCACGTCAAAGACGTCGAGTTCATGGGCAAACATCGGCCGGCCTCACGCGACGAACCTCAATACGAGGTCAAGAGCGACAAGACCGGCCGCCTGGCGATGCATCACGCAGGCGCACTGCACCGCGTTTGACAGCCAGGGCGAGGCACCGAGTGTACACCCTCAAAACAACCGAAGCCTGACACCCCGCCATCGCGAGCAAGCTCGGCTCCTACAGATCTTGCGTACGCCAGTCTAAGGGCAAGACGCCCACATCACCCCTGCGGCAACTTCGCAATTACCTTGATCTCGAAATCAAACCCGTACAGCCAGGTCACACCGACGCACGTAATATTCGGAAACGGGGCGTTGCCCCAAAACTCCGGCACGATGCTCCAGATCTGTTCGAACTTTGAGGCCGGATCAACGATAAACACCGTCACATCCACCACGTCGTCAAACGTACAACCGGCTGCCTCCAGAACGGCGTTGAGATTTTGAAACGCTCGCCGTACCTGCGTGTCCAGTTCCGGCTCGGGTGAGCCGTCTTCACGGCTGCCAACCTGCCCGGACACAAACATGAAGCCATTGGCGCGAACCGCCGGTGAGTAACGGTTGAGCTCGTAAAGCGCTTGGCGGCCAGCTGGAAAAACTACATCGCGGGTATTGGTCATGTTGTGGTCTCCTCGGTTAACGATGAAGAGACTTTAAGGGGCTTGTACCCACGGGATAAACCAGCAACTCTAGCCATCACTGTTTGTAAAACTCAAACAATCCCGGGAATGTAAATGGACCGTTTCGATGCGATGCAAGCGTTTGCCCGAGTGGTCGAAACGGGCAGTTTCACCAAGGCGGCGGACACCTTGCACATGAGCAAGACCAGCGTGACGCAACTGGTCCAGCAACTGGAGGCCAGGCTGCGCGTCAAATTGCTCAACCGCACCACGCGCAAGGTCAACGTAACCGCCGACGGCGCGGCATTCTACGAGCGTGCGGTCAAACTGCTGGCTGATCTGGATGATGCCGAGACGGGTTTGTCTGCCGCAGCAGCATTGCCTCGCGGCCGATTACGGGTGGACGTGCCCAGCCCGTTTGCACGGATGATTCTGATGCCGGCGCTGCCGGATTTTCACGCGCGCTACCCGGACATCCAGATCGACATGGGCGTCAGCGACCGGATCGTCGATCTGATCCGCGAGAACGTCGACTGCGTGGTGCGCGGCGGTGAACTGACCGACCAATCGCTGATGGCGCGGCGGATCGGTGATCTGCAGCTTGGCGTGTTCGCAGCGCCCGGTTATCTGCAACGCCTGGGCACGCCCATGCACCCGCAGGCGCTCGAGGATTCGGCTCACCGGATCGTCGGCTACTTATGGGCGCGCACCGGCAAAGCGCTGCCGTATGCCATGCGCCGGGGCGACGAGAGCGTTCACGTCAACGGGCGCTACGTGTTGGCGGTTGACGATGGCAATGCCTACCTCGCGGCGGGCCTGGCCGGGATGGGCGTGTTGTGGTTGCCCGACTACATGTCCAGGGCGCACGTCGCGCGAGGCGAACTGGTGCCGTTGTTCGAGGACTGGCGACTCGATCCGATGCCCATGTACGTGGCCTTCCCGCCGAATCGGCACATCAGCCTCAAACTGCGCGTGTTCATCGACTGGATCGCCGAGTTGATGGAGCAACACGCCCCGGTGACTGATCGTCGCGCGCTTTGACAGCCGCCGTGCTGTTACGCAAGGTCAACTCGAAGGGCAGGATCACATGCCGTTGTTCAAGCGGCTTTTTCTCGATCAGCGCGATCAGCATTTCCACGGCTTTGCGCCCAAAAATTTCGGCCGGTTGCGCAATGGTCGTCAGCGGCGGGTCGCAGTATTGCGCGAAAGGAATGTCGTCAAAGCCCACCAATGAAATGTCCTCGGGCACGCGCAGGCCCAATTGCTTGATGCGCTTCAACGCGCCGATGGCCATTTCATCGTTTTCACAAAACAGCGCCGTGGGGCGGTCGGAGAGGGCGAGCATTTCAGCGGCGCCGTCCTGACCGGCCTTCAAAGTGAAATCACCGTGGCAGATCAGGCCGGTGTCGCTGGCGATACCCGCCTCGCGCAACGCATCCTGATAGCCGGCCACGCGGTCGCGGGTCAGCGGGCTGCTTTTGGGGCCTTTGATCAGGCCGATGCGGCGGTGGCCCAGTTCAATCAGGTGCTCGGTCATTGCCTTGGCAGCGGCGCGGTTGTCGAGACTGATGGTGGGGTGGCGTCCGCCTTGAATCACTTCGCAGGCATTGACGATCGGTGGGGTTTCGGCGCTGGGGAAGGGCGCTTCGAACGGGTCATAGGCGCGCAACTGAATCACGCCGTCGGCCTGATGGGCGTACACCAGCTCGGCGAATTCCCGTTCGATTTCTTCGCGCCCCTGGGTATCGCACAGCAACAGCCGATAGCCGGCGAGCTGAGCGGCCTGTTGCGCGCCGCTGATCACCCGGGCGAAAAACGTATTGGCGATGGCCGGCACCAGGATCACCAGATTGCCGGTGCGCCGCGAGCGAAACTGCACGGCCATCAGATTCGGACGATAGCCAGCCTGTTCCACAGCGGCATTGACCTTGTCCCGCGTCTCCGGGAGCACCCGTTCCGGCGACTTCAGGGTTCGCGATACCGTCGCCACCGAGACCCCGGCAAGGCGGGCTACTTCACGGATATTGGACAAGTTCACCTCGTTGAACACAGTGCGGCCGGCGAGTTTAACGCAGCGACACAGAAGCCTGAAATGTGCCGGCGTTGGCCAGCCAGTGTTTGACACCCCGTAAAACTCAGCTTAAATTTCGCCCATGATGTAACCGGTTACATCGTCAACTGAGCTTAAGCCTGAAACTGCCGGAAAAACAGAGAAGCGTTGCGATGAATGTTCCAGTGGCAAAAATAAGAATCGGGTTTGTCGGCGGTGGCGAAGGCGCCTTCATCGGCCAGGCTCACCGTCAGGCGGCCGGTCTCGACGGGCGTTTCGAGCTGGTGTGCGGCGCGTTCAGTCGCGATACGTGCAACAACCAAAGCACCGGTGCGCAGCTTGGGCTTGAGGCTTCACGCTGTTACAGCGATTGGCAGCAGCTGCTTGATAGCGAATCCGCGCTGCCGGCCGAGCAGCGCATGGAACTGCTGATCATCGTCACGCCCAATCATCTGCACGCACCAATTGCCACTCAGGCATTAAAAGCGGGCTTCCATGTGTTCAGCGAAAAACCCGCGGCACTGAACCTGGCCGAGGTGCTTGCGCTGAAAACAGTGGTGCAAGACAGCAAACGTCTTTATGGCCTGGCCCACACCTACCTCGGTTATCCGATGGTCTGGCAGGCACGGCAGATGGTTCGCGATGGCGCGATTGGCACCCTGCGCAAGGTCATCGTTGAATACCCGCAAGGCTGGCTGAGCGAGGATGTCGCGGGGCAGGGCAACAAGCAGGCGGGCTGGCGCGATCAGCCGGAGCATTCCGGCTTGGGCGGTTGCATTGGCGACATCGGCACCCACGCTTTTTCCTTGGCCGAGTTCGTCGCGGATCAACCGGTCACGCAATTGTGCGCGATGCTCAATATCCATGTAGCCACCCGGCAACTGGACGATGACGCCGCCATGCTGCTGAAGATGGCTGACGGCGCGAGCGGTGTGCTGATCGCCAGCCAGGTTTGCGCGGGCGAAGAAAACCCGTTGAAGATCCGTGTTTATGGCGAAAAGGGCGGTCTTGAATGGCGCCAGGAAGAACCGGCGAGCCTGATCCATCGTGCCCTCGATCAGCCAATGCGCGTCCTGCGTTCCGGTGTCGGCCAGCCGTGGCTGTGTGAAGCCGCAACCCAGCGGATGCGCCTGCCTGCAGGCCATCCCGAAGGTTATCTGGAAGCCATGGCCAATCTCTACGGCGATTTCGCCACGGCCATTCGCAGCAAGGTCACCGGCAATGAGGCGCCCGGCGTACCCGGCATTGATGTCGGATTGCGCGGCATGGCGTTCATCGAAGCGGCAATCGCCAATCACCGTGGCAACACCAAGTGGACCGACCTGGTCTGCCCACGCACCCGGAGCACCCAACCGTGAACGCTACTGCACAGCCAGGCCTGCGCGGCCCGGGAATATTTCTCGCGCAATTCATGTCCGCCGAAGCGCCATTCGATACCTTGAGCAATATCGCTCACTGGGCCGCTTCACAAGGCTACAAGGCGATTCAGCTACCGACGCTGGGCACGCAATTCATCGACCTCGCCCGTGCGGCCGACAACCAGGAATACTGCGACGAACTCAAAGCCGTATGCGCACAAGCCGGTGTCGAGATCAGCGAATTGTCGACGCACCTGCAGGGCCAACTGGTGGCCGTGCACCCGGCGTTTGACGCACTGTTCGACGACTTCGCCCCGGCGCATTTGCGCGGTCAGCCGCCAGCACGGACCGAATGGGCGATCGACCAGTTGAAGCTGGCGGCGCGTGCCAGTCAGCGCTTGGGATTGACCGCGCACGCGACATTTTCCGGGGCGCTGCTGTGGCCCTACCTGTACCCGTGGCCGCAGCGGCCGAGCGGTTTGGTCGAACAGGGGTTCACCGAATTGGCCAAGCGTTGGCTGCCGATCCTCGACTGCTTCGAAGAGGCCGGCGTTGACCTGTGCTACGAAATTCACCCCGGCGAAGACCTGCATGACGGCGCCTCGTTCGAGCGTTTCCTTGAGGCGGTCGATCACCACCCACGCGCCGCGATCCTGTACGACCCGAGTCACCTGCTGCTGCAGCAAATGGACTACCTGGGCTTCATTGATCGCTATCACGAGCGGATCCGCATGTTCCACGTCAAGGACGCCGAATTCCGCCCCGACGCGCGCTCCGGTGTGTATGGCGGTTATCAGGGCTGGGTTGATCGGCCGGGGCGCTTCCGCTCGCTGGGCGATGGCCAGATCGACTTCAAATCCATCTTCAGCAAACTCACCCAATACGATTTCGCCGGTTGGGCAGTGCTGGAGTGGGAATGCTGCCTGAAGGACTCCGCGCAGGGCGCTGCGCAAGGGGCTGCCTTCATCGAGCAACACATGATCAACAAGACGCAAAAGGCTTTCGACGATTTTGTCAGCGTGCAATCCGACGAAGGTTTCAATCGACGCTTGCTGGGATTGCCTGACGCCTGACGGGCGCCGCAATCATCATTATCCAACAACAAAAACAATAAGACGGTGACCCGTTATGACCACGATGAAAGCGCGCTTGAGCGCCATGATGTTCCTGCAGTTTTTTATCTGGGGCGGCTGGTTCGTCACCCTCGGAACCTTCCTCGCCAGCAATCTGGGCGCCACTGGCGGGCAGATCGGTATGGCGTTCTCGACCCAGTCCTGGGGCGCGATCATCGCCCCGTTCGTGATCGGGCTGATCGCTGACCGTTTTTTCAATGCTGAACGGATCCTCGCCGTGCTGCATCTGGTGGGCGCGGTGCTGCTGTATCAGCTCTACGCAGCGCCGGACTTCAGCACTTTTTATCCGTTCGTGCTGGCTTACATGATGATCTACATGCCGACTCTGGCACTGGTGAATTCGGTCGCGTTCCGCCAGATGAGCGACCCGGCGGCGGAGTTTTCGCGCATCCGTGTGTGGGGCACCATCGGCTGGATCGTGGCCGGCGTGGTGATCAGTTTTGTCTTTGCCTGGGATTCGCAGGGGGCCATTTCTTCGGGCGGTTTGCGCAATACTTTCCTGATGTCGGCAATTGCTTCACTGGTGTTGGGTCTGTACAGCTTCACCCTGCCGCGCACCGCACCGTTGCCGCCTGAAACCGGCAGCGGCGGGCTCAAGCAAATGCTCGGCCTGGACGCATTGGGTTTGCTCAAGGATCGCAGTTACCTGGTGTTTTTCATTGCGTCGATCCTGATCTGCATTCCGCTGGCGTTTTATTACCAGAACGCCAATCCGTTTCTGGCAGAAATCGGCGTGACCAATCCGACCGCGAAGATGGCCATCGGGCAAGTGTCCGAAGTGCTGTTCATGTTGCTGTTGCCGCTGTTCATTCACCGATTCGGCATCAAGATTGCGTTGCTGGTGGGCATGCTGGCCTGGGCGCTGCGCTATGTGCTGTTCGCCTTCGGCAATAACGGTGATTTGGCGTTCATGCTGTTCACCGGCATCGCGCTGCACGGCATCTGCTATGACTTCTTTTTCGTCTCGGGGCAGATTTACACCGATGCAAAAGCGTCGGAGCGCTTCAGAAGTTCGGCTCAAGGGCTGATTACTTTGGCGACTTATGGCTTGGGCATGCTGATCGGTTTCTGGGTGGCCGGGCAGGTAACCGACCACTACGCAATGGCCGACGGACATGACTGGAAGAGCATCTGGCTGTTCCCGGCGGGTTTTGCCCTGGCGATATTTTTCTGTTTCGGCCTGGCCTTCAAAGGACGCGAGGCGAAGGTAGCGCAAGCGAGCGTTTGAGTTTGCCGAGAAAATGTACGTCGGTGTACAGGTTGTGTACGCAATGGAGTCCGCGCGGTAAAGTGGGGCAGAATTTCTGTTTCAGGGTGGATTCCGAACATGTCGCAAGCAGCAAAAACGCGCACCAAGGCGCAGGATGCGGGATGGCGCGGCTCGGTCGATGGCTGGCTGGATGCAGCCTATGAAGCGCTGAAGGAATCCGGGGTCGACGCGGTGCGCGTGATGCCGCTAGCCAAGCGACTGAACCTGTCGCGCACCAGTTTCTACTGGTTTTATTCAGACCGCGAACAGCTGCTGGCCGCGCTGCTGGCACGCTGGCGCGACAAGAACACCGGCGGGCTGCTTACCCAGAGCGAGAGCTATGCGGAGAGCATTAGCGAAGCGATCCTCAACGTTTTCGAATGCTGGCTGAATCCTGAGTTGTTCGACTCGCAATTCGAATTCGCGGTGCGCAGTTGGGCTCTGCAGTCTGAGGAGGTAACCGCCGAAATTGCGCGCGCCGACGAGGCGCGGATCAACGCGTTGGCGGCGATGTTCCGCCGTTTTGGCTACGAGCCTGAGGCCGCTGACACACGGGCGCGGACGATTTACCTGACGCAGATCGGTTACATCTCCATGAAAACCAACGAAGACGTGATTGTGCGGTTTCGGCGCATTCCGCAGTACGTCAGTGTGTTTACCGGCAAGGTTCCTAAGCGGCGCGAGCTCGACCGCTTTTTCGGCAAGTTCGGTTATGCGGAGAAAGAGCCTGGGGTGTTTGTGGCACTGGTCGACACCTTTGCGCAGGCGGATCCCGATGCAGAATAAGACGCTGGGGATTATTGGCGGCACCGGGATGCTGGGGCGGGCGATTGCCAGATCGCTGCTGGAGCGCAGCGTCGTGAGTGCCGATCGTCTGCTGATTTCCAATCGCTCGGGTGCTGGCACGTTCGGGCCGCAGGTGCGGGTACTGGCGGATAATCAGCAGTTGGTGGACCTGAGTGACATTGTCGTTCTGTCGATCAGGCCCGAGCAGTTTCGCGAGTTGACGATCCATGCGCGAGGCAAAACGGTCGTCTCGCTGATGGCGGGTGTGCCTGCCTCTTTGATCTGCGAAGCTACCGGAGCAGACCGGGTGGTTCGGGCGATGCCGAATGCTGCGGTGCAAATACGCCAGTCGTACACCCCGTGGTTCAGTGCCGGCGCGCTGGATGAACACGATCGGCAATTTGTGCAGCAGATGTTCGAGTGCGTGGGCACGGCGGATGAAGTGCCGAACGAAGATTGCATCGACTACCTCAGTGCTTTGTCGGGTACCGGGCCGGCGTTTCCGGCGCTGCTGTACAAAGCGCTGGTCAGCCAGGCGATTCTCGCCGGTATTCCCGAAGCCATCGCCCATCGCGCCGCCCATGGCGTGGTGGTCGGCGGCGGGCAGTTGCTGGCCGATAACGACCCGTTGCAGATGCTCGAAACCCTCGAGGCCTACCGCGGCGTCACCGCAGCGGCGCTGCAAGCGATGACCGATCAGCACATCGAAAGCATCATCGGGAATGCCGTGAAGCAAGGCGCGGACCTGGCCCGTAAAGGCCTGTAACCACCCCTGAAATTGCGGTCGCACACAATTGCGTAGGAGCTGCGGTGTGCAGAGGATTTGTGGCCTACCACCATCCCGTAGGAGCAAGCTTGCTCGCGATGAGGCCGGCACAGTCAGTATCAATGTTGCCTGACCCACCGCCATCGCGAGCAAGCTTGCTCCTACGGCAGATCGGCGGCGTGCACAGGATTAGCGCTCGAACACAATTTCGTAGGAGCAAGCTTGCTCGCGATGAGGCCGGCACAGTCAGTATCAATGTTGCCTGACCCGCCGCCATCGCGAGCAAGCTTGCTCCTACGGTAGATCGGCGGTGTGCAGAGGATTTGCGCTCGAACACAATTCCGTAGGAGCAAGCTTGCTCGCGATGAGGCCTGCACAGTCAGCATCAATTTGCCTGACCCACCGCCATCGCGAGCAAGCTTGCTCCTACGGTAGATCGGCGGCGTGCAGAGGATTTGCGCTCGAACACAATTCCGTAGGAGCAAGCTTGCTCGCGATGAGGCCGGCACAGTCAGCATCGATGTTGCCTGACCCGCCGCCATCGTCGGAACGCCGCCCCGACCAAGCTTCGCTCCTGCAGATATGTGGCCTGGACAGAAAATGTGATCTGCCGGGACCCATTCGCTCAGAGGTCTTTCACCAACCTCAACGCATCGTAAATCGCTGCATGGGTATTGCGTGCAGCCACCGCGTCGCCAATTCTGAACAATTGAAACAGGCCCTGCGGGTGGGTGATGATGTTTTGCGGGTGGCCGGCGATGAGATCGTGGTGTTCCACCGCGCCGCCGTTGCGCGAATGCGGGCGCAGCTCGAAATACAGGTCGTCCAGCGGAATTGTCCCGTGATTGACCACCACCTGATCGACCACGCGCTGCTTGTTCACTGCTCCGTAATCGCTGCCGAACGTCGCAACAAGTTTGCCGTCGCGCCGTTCCACCGACTCGACCCGATACGTTACGGTAAACGTCACGTCCAGGTCCTGCAGACTGCGCATGTACGGCACCAGGTTCATGGCCATCACTTCGGGCGCAAACGACCGGTCCGGTGTAACGATTTCTACAGTCGCACCACTGCGCGCAATAACTTCCGCAGCCTGCAGCGCTGCATGATCACCAGCGTCATCGAAAATCAGCACATTGCGCCCCGGTTTTACGTCGCCGGAAATAATGTCCCAGGTCGACACCACCAGCTCATTGCCCTGGCGCAACACCTCGGTGTGCGGCAAGCCGCCGGTGGCGACGATCACCACATCCGGCTCATGCGCCAGCACGGTGTCGGCTTCGGCCCAGGTGTTGAAGTGGAATTTCACCCCCAGCCGCTCGCACTGCGCCATACGCCAATCGATGATACCGATCATCTCGCGGCGCCGTTCGCTCAACGCCGTCAGGCGGATCTGCCCGCCGGGCTGGTCGGCCGCCTCCAGCACGGTCACGTCATGCCCGCGTTCGCCCGCGACTCGCGCCGCTTCCA
Source organism: Pseudomonas sp. TMB3-21 (assembly GCF_054898145.1). Taxonomy (NCBI): domain Bacteria; kingdom Pseudomonadati; phylum Pseudomonadota; class Gammaproteobacteria; order Pseudomonadales; family Pseudomonadaceae; genus Pseudomonas; species Pseudomonas sp. TMB3-21. The sequence goes on from NZ_CM142718.1 coordinate 3,861,153, forward strand.
GTCCCGCCGGGCCGCTGCCGATCACCAACACTTTGCGCTTGAGCGCCGCCTTGGCAATGTCGTGAGGCATGCTGGTTTCGCGGCCGGTCGCCGCGTTGTGAATGCAATAGGCGGCGCCGCCCTGATAGATGCGGTCCAGGCAATAGTTGGCGCCCACACACGGGCGAATGTCTTCCTCGCGCTTCTCGATGATCTTGCGCACGATGTGCGGATCGGTCATGTGCGCGCGGGTCATGCCGACCATGTCGACCTTGCCCGAAGCGATCGCATAGCGCGCAGTGGCAACGTCAGGAATCTTTGCCGCGTGGAACGTCGGAAAGCCTGTTGCCGAACGAATCTCACCAGCAAAATCCAGGTGCGGCGAGTTGCGCATGCCCTGGATCGGGATCACATCGGTCAGGCCCGCATCGGTATCGATATGCCCGCGCACCACGTTGAGAAAATCAACCAGACCGCTGTCCTTGAGCATGTGCGAAACCTGCAGCCCCTCGCTCGCGTTGAAACCACCGGGCAGGGTTTCATCACCGGTGTAGCGCACGCCGAGCAGAAAATTCTCGCCGACGCGCTGGCGAATCCCGCGCAAAATATCGAAGGTGAAGCGCATGCGGTTCTCCAGCGACCCGCCATATTGGCCGTCGAGGTCGTTGGTCAGCGGTGACCAGAACTGATCCATCAAATGCCCGTACGCTTGCAATTCCAAGCCATCGAGCCCTGCGGCTTGCATGCGTTCGGCAGCGTCGACGTAGTCCTTGATGATGCGCTCAATGTCCCAGTCTTCCATTTTCTTCGGGAACGAACGGTGCGACGCCTCGCGCCGGTGCGAGGGTGAAACCACCGGCAACCAGTCAGCCTTGTCCCACCGCGTGCGGCGACCCAGATGAGTCAACTGGATCATCACCGCCGCGCCGTGTTCGTGGCATTCGTCCGTCAGGTCCTTCAGCCATCCCACCACCTCGTCCTTGTACGCAAGGATGTTGTTGAACACCGGCGGACTGTCTCGCGATACCGCGGCGGACCCCGCCGTCATGGTCAGGGCAACGCCGGCCTTTGCACGTTCGACGTGATAGGCGCGGTACAGCGCCTGGGGCATGCCGTCCACGGGATACGCCGGTTCGTGCGCGGTCGTCATGATCCGGTTGCGCAGGGTCAGGTGCTTGATTTTATAGGGTTGCAGCAGGGGATCACTGGACATTTCAGAGGCGCTCCAGGTTGGGCATCATCAGACTCGGCGACTTGAAACTAGGATAAATGTACACGGGTGTCAATCATCGCTGACACACGTGTACATTTCTCTTGCGTGGCTTGAAAGCCGGGCATAAGATCAGCTTCGAAAGGGCCGCGACGAAAGTCACGAGGCCCCGACGATGAAGCAGCCCGAGACTGCAGCCATCACGACCGTAAGGCCGTTCAAGTGAAGCAAGCTGCCTATCCCATCCCAATAGGAAGACGCCTGATGAACGCTCATTCGCCGTATCGAAAAGTAGCCAGCGCTTGCCTGGCAGGCCTGGTTCTGGCCGCCAGCGCCACGTGGACCCACGCCGCCGATCGACCGCCGATCCGCATTGGCTGGGTCAACTGGTCCGACACCGAAATCACCGTCAAACTGGCCACTACCGCGTTGCAGGAACACCTCAAGCAACCGGTCAAACTGGTCATGGCCGATATCGGCATCCAGTTTCAGGCGCTGGCCAACGGCAACATCGATCTGATCCCGATGGTCTGGCTACCGAGCACCCACAAGGCGTTTTACGACAAGCACAAGGATCGCCTGGAAGACCTCGGCGTTCTCTATGAAGGGCGCATCGGCATGGCCGTGCCGACGTCGATCCCGATCAGCGAAATCTCCAGCGTCGAGGACCTCAACAAGCCGGCGGTCAGGGAAAAGCTCGAGGGCAAGATCCTCACCTCGGAAGTCGGTAACGGCCAGTACAAGCTCACGGTCCAGGCCATCGAGGAATACAAACTCACCGGTTACAAGCTGGTGGCGTCCTCGGAGAGCGGCATGCTCAACGAGCTGGATCGCAACCTCAAACGCAATAAATGGTCGTTGGTCAACGCCTGGAGCCCGCACTGGATGTTCTCCAAATGGTCGCTGCGCTACCTTGACGACCCCAAGAAGATTTTCGGCGGCGCCGAGCAGATTCACGCCGTGGCGCGCAAGGGTTTCAGTGCGCAGTACCCGGAAGTGGCGTACTTCTTCGCTCACTATTCGATCCCCCAGGCTGACCTCGAAGCATTGATGATGCAGGCACGTGAAACGTCTTCGGATAAAGCCGTGGCTGCCTATTACGCCGCGAACAAGCCGCGTTTCGAAGCCATGTTCGAGCAGGGCGCGCAAAGCGTCAGCAGCCGCCAGCCGTGAGTTGAATCACCGCAAACGCGGCACGCACCCCAGGCTGACAGGGCTTTTGTCAGGGAAATTGACCGATTTCCAGACGATGGCCCGGATTTACGCATGATGGCGAGTGGATATCTGGCAGAACATGATTATGCTTCCTTCAAAGGCTTTGCAGCGATGCAAGGCCTTTTGCCTGTTGCACGCTTCGCGCACACCGTAATCCGATGACATCAGCCCTGGGGCCTGGGTGCGGCAAATGGTAGTGAGGTACTCCGGCCTACAACAAGAAAGACGGAGATGACCCATGGCCGCAATCGACAACACTTCTACAGGCAGCACGCCCAAACACACGATTACCAAAGAGGAGCGCAAGGTCATCTTTGCCTCGTCTTTGGGCACGGTGTTCGAGTGGTACGACTTTTACCTGTACGGTTCCCTCGCGGCGATCATCGCCAAACACTTCTTTGCCGGCGTCAACGAGACAACGGCGTTCATCTTTGCGCTGCTGGCATTTGCTGCAGGTTTCGCGGTTAGACCCTTCGGCGCCATCGTGTTCGGCCGGCTGGGCGACATGATCGGGCGCAAACACACCTTCCTGATCACTATTGTGATTATGGGCGTCTCCACCGCCATCGTCGGTTTTCTACCGGGGTACGCAACGATAGGGGTTGCGGCGCCGATCATCCTGATCACCTTGCGCTTGCTGCAGGGCCTGGCGCTCGGTGGCGAATATGGCGGCGCGGCGACCTACGTGGCCGAGCATGCACCCAAGGGCCGCCGCGGGTTTTTCACCTCGTGGATTCAAACCACCGCGACCCTTGGCCTGTTCATGTCGCTGCTGGTGATCCTCACCTGCCGCACCATTCTGGGCACTGAAGCTTTTGAGGCGTGGGGCTGGCGGATACCGTTCCTGCTGTCGATCCTGCTGCTGATCGTCTCGGTCTATATCCGCCTGCAACTGAGCGAGTCGCCGGTGTTCCTGAAAATGAAGGCCGAAGGCAAGTCATCCAAGGCGCCGCTGACCGAGTCTTTCGCCCGCTGGGACAACCTGAAAATTGTCATCATGGCGCTGCTTGGCGGCACTGCGGGCCAGGCAGTCGTGTGGTACACCGGGCAGTTCTACGCGCTGTTCTTCCTCCTGCAAACCCTGAAGATAGACGCGCAGACCGCTAACCTGCTGATCGCCGGCTCGTTGCTGATCGGCACGCCGTTCTTCGTGATTTTCGGCAGCCTGTCGGACCGCATCGGGCGTAAGGGCATCATCATGGCCGGCTGCATTCTTGCGGCGCTGACCTACTTTCCGATCTTCCATGCGCTGACCCAGTACGGTAACCCCGATGTGTTCACCGCGCAGGCGAAGAACCCGGTGACGGTGATTGCTGATCCCAACCAGTGTTCGTTCCAGTTCGACCCGGTGGGTAAGGCCAAATTCACCAGCTCCTGCGACCTCGCCAAGACCCAGTTGGCCAGGAAAGCCATCCCGTACAAGAACGAAGAAGCGCCGGCGGGAACAGTCGCGCAAGTACGGATTGGCGACAGGGTCATCCCGAGCTTCGAAGGCACCGACATGCCGGGCGCCGATTTCAAGGCTCGCAACGACGCCTTCATCGCGACCTTGGGTGGTGCGCTTAAGGAAGCCGGTTACCCGGAGAAAGCCGACCCGGCGAAAACCAACTATCCGATGGTGCTGCTCCTGCTGACCATCCTGGTGATCTATGTGACCATGGTTTACGGGCCAATCGCGGCGTGGCTGGTGGAACTGTTCCCGGCGCGCATTCGCTACACCTCGATGTCGCTGCCGTATCACATCGGTAACGGCTGGTTCGGCGGGTTCCTGCCGACCGTGGCATTCGCGATGGTTGCCGCGACCGGCGACATCTACTACGGCCTGTGGTACCCGATCGTGATCGCCCTGATGACAGCGGTACTCGGGATCTTCTTCCTCCCGGAAACCAAAGACCGCGACATCAACCACTCCTGAAACCAGTGTCTGCCCTTTCCCGTGAGGGGGAGGGCAGCGCTATTTGCTTCACACCGGCTTCAAGCCGGCCTGATCCGCAGAATCTGCGCGCCGTCGAACGGGTCGACCAGGTAGTGCGCCTGCACGCCAAATGTCTCGCGCAAACGGTGGGGCGTCAGCACTTCCAGTGGTTTGCCCAGCGCCACTAGACGCCCGCGTTCGAGCACCGCCAGACGGTCGCAACTCAACGCCTGATTCAGGTCATGCAGGGCGATCAGCGTGGTCACTGGCAACGATTGCACGACTTGCATAATCGCCAGTTGATGCTGGATATCCAGGTGATTGGTCGGCTCGTCAAGCAGCAGAATCTGTGGACGCTGGGCCAGTGCGCGGGCGATGTGCACGCGTTGGCGTTCGCCGCCGGACAGACTGTGCCAGCTGCGTCTTTCAAGATGCGCCGCATCGACATCGCGCAACGCCTGCTGGACGATGGCGTCATCCTCACTCGACCATGGGCGCAAGGCCGACAGCCAGGGCGTGCGGCCGAGGGCGACGGCGTCAAATACGCTGATGGTGTCCAGCGTATCGGCCTGTTGCTCGACCACGGCGAGGGTCTGCGCAATCGCACGTCGCGCCACCGATTTGAGTGTTTTGCCATTGAGGTAGACGGCGCCCCGGCCGGGGATGCGCAAACCGGCCAACAGTTTCAGCAGGGTGGATTTGCCCGAGCCATTGGGCCCGACAATGCCCAGGGTTTCGCCGCGTCGCACCTCCAGATTGACGTTGTGCAAAAGCTCGACGTCGCGAACATGAAACCCCAGGCCTTCACATCGCAACACGGCGTCGCCAACAGACTGCACGGCATTCATCGCGCATTCCTTCGGCCGATCAGAATCAGCGCGAACACCGGCGCGCCGACCAGCGCGGTGATGACGCCCACCGGGATCACCTGGCCTTTGATCAGCGTGCGCGAGAGGATGTCGGCGGCAATCAGGAACACCGCGCCCCCCAGCGCACTGGCCGGCAACAGGCGGGCATGTTGGGTGCCCAACAACAGCCGCGCAGCGTGGGGGATGACCAGCCCGACGAAGCCGATCGAGCCGACAATCGAGACCATCACCGCCGTCACCAGCGCCGCGCAACTGATCAGCAGAAATTGCACGGGACGCACCGCGATGCCTAGCGAGGCGGCCGAGTCGGCACCAAACGTGAAGGCGTCGAGTGTGCGCCGATGCCACAGGCAAACAAGCAAACCGACCAACGCCACTGGAACCGCCAGCCACACTGACGGCCAGCGCACCCCGCTGAGATTGCCCAAGAGCCAGAACATGATGCCGCGCGCCTGTTCGGCGCTGGCCGACTTGGTGATCAGAAACGCGGTCAGCGCATTAAACAACTGCGAGCCGGCGATCCCCGCCAGAATAATCTGCCCGGTTCGCCCCGGCGCACCGCTGGCCCGCGCCAGCAACACCACCACCGCGAAGGCTGCCACCGCGCCGGCAAACGCGCCGACTGACAGCGAAATCAGCCCCGCACCCAAGCCCAGCAGCGTCACCAGCACGGCGCCGGTCGAGGCACCGGCGGAAATGCCCAGCAGATAAGGATCGGCCAACGGGTTGCGCAACAGCGATTGCAGAATCACCCCGCACGTCGCCAGCCCGGCACCACAGGCCGCGGCGACCAGGGCGCGGGTCAGGCGGTAATTCCAGACGATGCCTTCATCGATCGGGTCGAGCACATGACCGGCGGCCCACAGTTTGTTCGCGAGCACCTGAAACACCACGCCCGGCTCAATGGCCGTTTCACCGATGGTCACGCCGGCAATCACTGCCGCCAGTAAGGTCACCAGCGCGAGGACTGTACGCATCAGCATCGCCGTCATTGCCCCAGGTCGTAGCCGTGGATGGCCGTCGCCAGGGTTTCCAGACCCTCGAACATGCGCACACTGGCCTGCATGGCCATCGCATCGAGAATGATGATGCGGTTGTGTTTCACCGCGTCCATGTTGCGGGTGACCGGGTCGCTGCGCAGGAATTCGAGTTTTTTCAGGTGGTCGTCAGCCGGGAAGCGGCGGCGGTCCATGCGCGCGATCACCAGAAAGGTCGGGTTGGCCTTGGCGATGGTTTCCCAGCCCACGGTCGGCCATTCTTCGTCGGATTCCACCACGTTGCGCACGCCCAGGGTGTTGAGCATGAAATCGGGAATGCCTTTGTGTCCGGCAACGTAAGGGTCGATGTCGAGGCTGGCGCTGGAGAACCAGAACAGTGCGCTGGTGTGGCGCAAATCCTTGTTCTGCGCGGCCGTCGCCACCGACTTCGCCAGGCTGGCCTTGAGCGTTGCTATCAGTTGTTGGCCGCGCGCCTGCACGTTGAAAATCTGCGCCAGTTGGCTGATGCTTTTGTACAGGCTGTCAACGCGAAAGGCTTCGAGCCGCGTGCCGTCGGCGCCGACCAGGTTGTCCTTGGCTTCGCAATCGGAGGGTATCAGGTAGGTCGCGATGTTCATCTCATGAAACTGCTCGCGGGTGCCGACCGCGCCTTGCGGCCCGACCATCCATTCCAGCTCGACGGCGACCAGTTGCGGACGCTTGCCGATCACCGCTTCAAAACTCGGTTCGTTGTCGGCCAGACGCTCGATGCGGTCATTGACGGGCTGGTATTGCGCCAACACATTGTTGAACCACAACGAAGTGCCGACCACCTTGTCGCTCAGGCCCATGGCGTAGAGCATCTCGGTGCCGGCCTGGCCAATGGTCACCGCGCGGCTCGGCGCCTGGGCAAACGTCAGCGTGCTGCCGCAGTTTTCCACCGTCAGGGGATAGTGAGTCGGTGCCGCATGGGCGAGGGTGGAAAAACCCAAGGCAGTGACGAGGGTGGCAAGGCGCGACAGCCGCATGACGCAATCTCCGGTTGACCGTACATAAAAGCAGGGTACGGACTGGAAACACATCGTTGATCGCTGCCGTTGTAACTCGGGAACCGGGCGCAAGGATGTCCTTCCCGGACACCCCGCCGGTTAGTGATTTGCTTGGCCGGCAGGTCTCCTGACTGATGCGTCGTCGCCTGGCTCCAGCCTTCCCGGGAATCATCCCAGTGGCAGTTGAGGAGCAGGCTCGGCATCTACAGTTGCGGGGGCAGTTCCGTTTGATGCCATGCAAGGCACCTCGGATTCCCTATTAATCCCATTTGGAAACCGGCGGCGGGCATGGTAGTCGATCGGGCGTCGTAGCGGTCCGGATTTTTTTCAGCGGGTGCGATGTCGAGGAGGCCTGGCGTCAGCGGCCGACGGCACACAGTTCACCGGACGCGCGGATCAGCGCCTGACCGTGCAGTTGATCCTTGATCAACGTTGCGCGGGTCTTGCCCAGCCAGTGCGGGCAATCCGGGTCGGTGCGATACCGCGAAAAAGCCGCATATTGCTGCAACAGACGCTGCTGCAACTGATCCAGTTGCGGGCGAATCTGCTTCTCCAGATCTAGTCGAGGGGTAGGGGGCGCCTTGCCCGCTGCCTGCCATTGCGCAAGTCGCCCGTATTGCACCACTTTGCTGGCCTCAATCTGCGCGGCGATCAGGTCGGCGAACTCGTCCGCGTTGACCTTGTTCTGCGTGGCCTGCCTGCGTGCATCGGCGATGACCAGCGCCTCCCGCGCGTTGTCCTGGATCGGCTTGCCGCTGTCCCACTTGGCCAACGCCGCCAGATCGCCGATGTTCAGGCGTTCGTACATGGTCGCCAGCAGCGGTTGCAGACTGTCGGGTGCCGGCGAAGGCGTGGCGGCGTGTCCGGCGCCCGCGAACAGAGCGAGCAGGGCGGCGAGCAGCGGCAAACGGGAAGAGCGGCACATAAGCAAACCTCTTGGATCGCGCGGTCATGGTTATGTACCACAGGTGCGAGGGGGCATGTATCAGGATTGATATATTTGTCGAAGATCTACGGTTAGCATGGCGTTTCATCAGCGCACCTGACGCCAGGTTCATCAACGCAGCCGAGTGAGTCGCACCTTGACCGAAAGACGTCAATTCAGCGGTGGCATGAAGGGCAAAAACCTCCGCTATCTGAATGAGCCATCTCAGCCGGCTCGGATCACCCGCACCGGTTTCCTGCTGCTTGAGCATTTCTCCCTGCCCGCATTCACCCAAGCGCTGGACACGATCGTCACGGCCAATCTGCTGCGCCCGGGTTTGTTCTCATCGCGCACCTTCGGCCTGCATGACGGCGAGGTCATCAGCGACCTCGGTCTGGTGATCCGCCCCGACGGGCGCATCGATACATCGGCAATCCATGACCTCGATCTGTTGGTGATTTGCGGCGGCTACCGCACCGAACTGAACGCCGGCGATGAACTCAACTACTTGCTGCGGCTGGCGGCGGATCACGGCGTTATCCTTGCCGGCCTGTGGAACGGCGCGTGGTTTCTCGGCAGCGCGGGGGTGCTCGATGGCTACCGCTGTGCGATTCACCCCGAGCACCGTCCGGCACTGGCGGAAATTTCCAAAGCCACCCATGTCACCAGCGAACCTTATGTGATCGATCGAGACCGGCTTACCGCGTCCAGCCCTTCGGGGGCTTTTCACATGGCGCTGGACTGGATCAAGGGCTTGCACGACAAGGCGCTGGTTGAAGGCATCGAGGATATTCTGGCGTTCGAGGAATCGCGCTATCGGCGCATCAAGCTGGCGGAAAATGTCTGCGTCAGTGCACCGCTGCGAGAAGTGGTGAAGCTGATGGACGCCAACCTTGAAGAACCGCTGGAACTGGAGCAGTTGGCGATTTACGCCGGTCGTTCACGCCGCCAGCTGGAGCGTTTGTTCAAGGAACAACTGGGTACCACGCCGCAACGCTATTACATGGAGCTGCGCATCACCGAGGCCCGGCGGTTACTGCAGCACACGGAACTGTCCCAGGTGGACGTACTGGTGGCTTGTGGCTTTGTGTCGCCCAGCCACTTCAGTAAATGCTACAGCGCCTATTTCGGCTATCGGCCGTCCAAGGAAAAGCGTCTGGTCAAGTAGCCTTGGAGAGGCGGGACTGAATGCTCCAGTCCCGATTTTTCAGCGGGCAGACAGCGGCGGAGTGCGCGGCGGGATCAGGCGTTTTGACCCTGTCGATTCGAATGCCGAGGCGAAGCGCAACAGGTTGGAATCGTCGTAGGCGCGCCCGGCAAATGTCAGCCCGACCGGCATGCCGATATCTGCCATCACGCCCATCGGCACCGTCACCGTGGGCACGCCGAGATGACGGATGGCGAGGTTGCCGTTGGCCACCCAGACGCCGTTGCTCCAGGCAATATCGGCCGACGCTGGCTCGATATCGGCATTGGCCGGTGCGACGTCTGCGACGGTCGGGAACAGCACCGCATCCAGGCCCAGTTCATCCATCCAGTCCTCAAGGTCGATGCGCCGGGTTTGCTCGAGCCCGCGCAAGCCGTCCGCCACCGTGCTGATTTCATTCCACGGCGTGATGCCGCGTTCAGCCATGCGCACGTATTCGTCCATGCCGGCGACGAGATCGCCTTCACGGTTGGGCAGGGTGCCGGGGTCGTGCGGGAAAATCAGCGGGCCGTCGACATCCACAAGGCGGTTCAGCTGCGGATCGCCGTTGGCTTGCAGAAAATCATCGAAGGCCCAGGCGGTCAGGTCCCACAATTCGTGGTGGAGAAATTCCTTGGACACCAGGCCTCGCGTGAACACCGTCGGTGCGCCTGGACGATCGCCTTCGCAATTGGAGACCAGCGGGAAGTCGACGTCGATCACTTGCGCGCCGGCAGCTTCGAGCGCGTGTCGGGCCTCTTGCCAAAGGGCGATGACCGAAGGCCGCGTGTTGATCCGTTGGCCCGTTGGCCCGCCAATGCCGGGCGCCTGCGCGGTGCCTGCGTCGGGGTCGGCGTTGATGTACATGCGCGGTATGCCGAAGCGCTTGCCGGCCAGCGCAGCGCTATCAGCCGCCAATTGCGGATAAGCGGCCGGGCGCACCGAGGCAACGCTCGGAATCGGCACCCAGGGTTGCAAACGCCACAAATCGCCGCGGGTGTCGGGGTCTTCCGCGACCACCACATCGAGCACTTCCAGCAGATCCGCCATGGTTCTGGCGAACGGCACAACCACGTCCATCGTCGGCGTCAGCGGCCAGTTGCCGCGCACCGAGATCACCCCGCGTGACGGCGTGTAGGCGCACAGACCATTGTTCGACGCCGGCCCGCGACCGCTCGACCAGGTTTCTTCGGCGAGGCCGAAGGCAGCGAAACTGGCGGCCGTCGCTGTGCCTGCACCATTGGAGGAACCCGAGGCAAAAGGCGCGGTGAGGTAGTCGCCGTTATACGGGCTCTCCGCCCGGCCATAGACGCCGCGTTGCATGCCGCCGTTGGCCATCGGCGGCATGTTGGTTTTACCCAGGCAGATCGCCCCGGCGCCGCGCAGCCGTTCAATAGTGAATGCGTCGCGATGGGCCAGCAGATTGACGAAGGCCGGGCTGCCCGACGCAGCGGTCAGACCTTTCACCAGGTAGCTGTCCTTGGCGGTGTAAGGAATGCCATCGAGCGGGCCGAGTGTTTCGCCTTTGGCCCTGCGCGCGTCGGATGCGCGTGCCTCTTCCAGTGCTTGCGGGTTATGCACCACGACTGCGTTCAGCGCGGTCGGGGTGGTCGGCCCGTCGAAGGCTTCGATCCGCTCCAGATAGGCCTGAACCAGTTCGACCGCCGTGGTCCGGCCGGATTCGAGCGCCGCACGCAGCTCGGCAATGGAAACTTCAGTCACTTCAATCATGCGCTGACCACCGTGGTTGTGCCGATGGCAGGGAATTCGCTGGTGTTGGAATAGGCGTTCATATCGGTTCTCGTTGCACTGAATACGCGACAGGGTGTGAGCTGTAGCCTGAGGTGGCCTATTTAACACCAAGCAGGGTCATCCCCCGACCACTTTTTAAACTCATGACGAGGGCAGCGGTCAACAGCACACCACATCGCTAATGCGCCACGGGCGCGAGGAGATCGGATGGACAACTATCACATCACCAAAACCGACACCGGCTGGTCATTGAAAAAGCAAGGCGCGGACCGTGCTTCGAAAACGGCTTCGACCAAGGCGGAAATCATCAAACTGGCGCGCGAATTTCTGGACGGCAAAACTGCGTCCCTGAAAATTCACCGCGAGGACGGCACCCTCGAAGAAGAACGCACCTTCCCGCGTTCTGCCGATCCGAGCAAAAGCAAAGGTTGATGGTGACTGCCGTCAGTGATAACCACGATTCTGTAGCAGCTGGCGCAGCCTGCGTCCGGCTGCGAAGCAGTCGTAAGTCCAGAGATCACGGTTGTCCTGATTCCCCGCGTTGACCGGTTTACGATTGCTTCGCAGCCGGACGCAGGCTGCGCCAGCTGCTACAAAGACCAGATCCGCTCCGGGTGCAATATAGACGAATCGGCGCTGTAGAAAGTTTGAGCGCACGCAGTAGCGCGCCGACGACCGGGCGTTAAATCGGGGTTTCATGCCGCTCGTCGCGAGGCGCCAATTTTTTTAAAATTTTCAAACGGGACCGTGCTTCAGATAACTGTGGGCGCCGCATTCGAGCCATCCCCGGATGAGTATCGGCGCCTTTTGGCCTGAGGAGATCCAGTCATGTTTTTACATAACAAGCGACTTCAATACACCGTGCGGGTTGCTCAACCCAATCCAGGGTTGGCTAACCTGTTGCTCGAACAATTTGGCGGGGCACAAGGTGAGCTGGCAGCCGCCTCCCGCTACTTCACCCAGGCGTTGGCCGAAGATGATCCAGGCAGGAAAGATCTGCTGATGGACATCGCCACCGAAGAACTCAGTCACCTTGAGATCGTCGGTTCGATCATCGTCATGCTCAACAAGGGCGCAAAAGGCCGTTTGGCTGAAGGCGTGGAAGAAGAGGGCGAGCTATACCGTGCCATCAACGGCGCGGGCAACGACTCGCACATCACCCAGATCCTGTATGGCGCCGGTGCGCCACTGACCAACTCGGCCGGAGTGCCGTGGTCGGCGGCTTACATCGATACCATTGGCGAGCCTACCGCGGACATGCGTTCCAACATTGCCGCCGAGTCCCGCGCGAAGATTGTCTACGAACGCTTGATGAACGTCACCGATGACCCCGGCGTGAAAGAAGCGCTGGGCTTTCTCATGACGCGTGAGATCGCGCATCAACTGTCCTTCGAGAAAGCGCTGCACTCGATCCAGCCGAACTTCCCCCAAGGCAAATTGCCCGGCAATCCGGAGTTCACCAACGTCTACTACAACATGTCCCAGGGCGAAGGCAGCACTCGCGGGCCGTGGAATCAGGGCGACGATTGGGAATTTGTGGAAGAGCCAATGCCGGCCGTTGATGGCGGCGATGGCACGGCCAGCGTCGAGTTGAGTGCCGATGAAGAAGAACTGTTGATGGACATGAAGGCCCGCACGATGTCCGACCCCGACAGTGACCCAATGACCGGTGCTGATATCGGTTCCGGGTTGCTGGTCAAACCCGATGTGTGAAGCGTCACTGCGTTCACCGCACGCCGATAAGGCGTGCGGTGCCTTTAAGTTGCTACAGTTGGTAGAGGTGAGAAGCAATGGTTGCAAAATCCAGAGGTCTGTCCGTCAATTTCGTTGAAGATGTTTCGGGTCTGTTCAACGCGACCGCCAGGTCATTTGAACAAGAGGCCCAGCGCATTACCCGGCAAATACAGGCGGGCGTCTCACGAACAGGCAACAAACGGGCAAACGGTCGGTAGGAGGTTTTATGTCGGATCCAGCTTCGTCTGGTGCACATCCATCGCGTTCATGGCTCGAAATGGCCAAGAGCGGTAGCTGGCCGGGCGTTCTGTTCTGGTTAACCTTGATTGTCGTCACACTGCTGTTGCTCTTTAGCGGTTATAGCGCATTGACCGAATCAAACCCGCAAGTGCTGCGCTACGCCATGCTCGGTGGCGCGGCAGGTTTTGGCGCGACAGCGCTGGGCGCGACATTGGCGTTGGTGCTGCGCGACGTGGCTGTGCGCACCCAGGACACCATGCTCGGCTTTGCCGCCGGCATGATGCTGGCGGCGAGTTCTTTTTCGTTGATTCTCCCCGGTATTGCGGCTGCTGAATCCATCACCGGCAACAAGATGATTGCGGCTGCCGTCGTTGTATTCGGCATGGCGTTGGGCGTGGCATTGATGGTCGGTCTCGACCGTTTTGTCCCCCATGAACACCAGAAGAGCGGTCGCCGTGGGCCGGATGTCCAGCGGCTCAACCGGGTGTGGTTGTTTGTGCTGGCGATTACTCTGCATAACCTGCCGGAAGGCATGGCCATTGGTGTCAGCTTCGCCGACGGTGACATGAAAGTCGGGCTGCCGCTGACGACTGCGATTGCCATTCAGGACATTCCGGAAGGCTTGGCCATTGCGCTGGCGCTGCGGGTGACGGGTATCTCTTCGATTCGTGCGGCATTGGTCGCCATAGGGTCCGGGCTGATGGAACCTTTGGGCGCAATTATCGGGCTGGGTGTTTCGTCGGGTTTTGCGTTGGGCTACCCCGTGGCGTTGGGGCTGGCGGCTGGCGCGATGATTTTCGTGGTGTCCCACGAGGTAATTCCCGAGACCCACCGTAACGGTCATGAAACACCCGCGACCTTGGGTTTGATGCTTGGCTTTGGTGTGATGATGTTCCTCGATACGTCGCTGGGTTAAAGTGGAATCGAGAGCGGTGCCCGCTCGTCGTGACGTGTGCATTTCGATCAAACTTTCGGCTTGCTGCACCTCTCGGAATTAAACGAGCCCCGTGCTCGATTCCAGCAATGTAGAGGTGAACGAAAATGGCTAATACCGGAAACAAAAACACCGGAAACTTCGCCGATGACAAGCAGAAAGCTTCTGAAGCCGGTAAGAAAGGCGGCCAGGCTTCGGGTAGCGCTTCGGGCAGCGGCGGACAAGGCAGCGGTCGCGGCGGCAACTTCGCCGACGACAAGCAAAAAGCCTCGGAAGCAGGCAAAAAAGGAGGTCAAAGCTCCGGCGGTGGCGCGCGTAAGTCTTAATGCCGCGTGACACCTTTCAAGCCCTGCCAGTGCGGGGCTTGATTCGTTTTAGAGGCCGTACAACCCCGCACTTCGTAGCAGCTGGCGCAGCCTGCGTCCGACTGCGCAGCAGTCGTAAAATCATCCTGCGCAGTGAATCAGGCTTATCGCGTGATTTGGATTAGCGACCGCTGCGCAGCCGGACGCAGGCTGCGCCAGCTGCTACACAGACCGACGCAGGCTGCGACAGGTTTATCGGTTAGCTCACCAACGCTGCCGCTTCGTAACCTTTGGGATTCTGACACTGCCAGCGCCAGGCATCCCGCAACATTTCATCCAGATCTCGTGTCGCACGCCAGCCCAGCTGACGCTCGGCCTTGCCCGGGTCGGCCCAGCATTGAGCAATGTCGCCACTGCGGCGAGGGCTGTAGTTCAAGGGAACGGGCACCCCGGAAATGCGCTCGAACGCGCGCACCACTTCAAGTACCGAATAACCGCACCCGGTGCCGAGGTTCCACACATGCACGCCGGTTTTGTGTTGCAGGTAATCCAGCGCTTTGAGATGTCCCGCCGCCAGGTCCATCACATGGATGTAATCGCGTACACCGGTGCCGTCGGGTGTGGCGTAGTCGTCGCCGAAGACATTCAGCGCGTCGCGCTCTCCGGTGGCTACCTGCAACAGATACGGCAGCAGATTATTCGGTGTATTGGTTGACGCTTCACCCAGACCGCCGCTGCGATGCGCGCCGATCGGATTGAAGTAGCGCAACAGACCCACCGACCAGCGTTCATCCGACCGGGCAATGCTGGTCATGACATGCTCGGCCATGAGTTTTGAATGGCCATAAGGGTTGGCCGGCTGACCCGGCACACAGGCTTCGTTGATCGGCATCTGCGCACAATCGCCATAGACGGTCGCCGAGGAGCTGAACAACAACGTGTGCACGCCAGCATTCGCCATCGCCTGGCATAACGTCACGCTGCCGCTGACATTGGTTTCGAAATAACGCAACGGTTCGCGCACGCTCTCGCCCACGGCTTTCAGGCCGGCGCAATGCACTACGGCATCGATGGGGTAATCATCAAAAATCCGCTCGAGCAGCGTGCGATTGCGCACATCACCCTTAATGAAGCCCGGTCGCGCACCGGCGATTGCGGCGACTCGTTCTATCGCGACTCGCGAGCTGTTGCACAGGTTGTCCAGTATCAAGACATCGTGGCCTTTGCGCAGTAGTTCCACGCATACGTGGGCCCCGATATAGCCAGCACCTCCGGTCACCAAAATCATGATCCCACCCTCATCCCGAGGCGAGCAAAGTTGCGTCGCTTGTAGTTATGGGGTCGGCATATCCGACTAGTTCAGAGAATTAGTGCGACCGGTACATACCCTTCATCCGCTTTAAACAAAAGGCTTTTGAACGCTGGCGATACGCAGTGCCTCAAAACCTTAGAAGCGTGCAGAAGGTGATAGCCAATCACGGAATCTGCTCTTCAGTCGCATGGGTTAGCGTCGAAGTCAGGTGGTTACTCTGCTTCGAATTTTGTTTTGGCAATGACCGAAAGGAAATTTTTATGAATCTTCTTGAGCAACCTGACTCGCAACTGACACCGACTTCCCTGTCCACCGATCCGCACCTCGCGCTGTCTTTGCGTCCTGTTCTGTTGTGCCTGTCGCACTTACGCTGGGGCTTTGTTTATCAGCGCCCGCAACATGTAATGTCGCGCCTGGCCAAGGACTACGATGTGCTGTTTTTCGAAGAGCCGATTCACGATGCCGAAGACATCGCCTGGCTCGAACAGTCGCAACCGTCCGAGGGTGTGACTGTCCTCGTGCCGCACATGCGCGGCGGCCTCGATCCGCAGCAAATCAACGCTACCCAGCGGCAATTGCTGGACGACTACCTGGCAGTCCAGGCGCCGTCGCAATTGTTGTTGTGGTACCTGACGCCGATGAGTCTGGATTTCACCTCGCACCTCGAAGGGCAGGTCACCATTTTCGACTGCATGGATGAACTGTCCGCCTTCAAAGGCGCACCCAGGGAACTGGTGGAAAAAGAACGGCAGTTGATGAATCGGGCCGACGTGGTATTCACCGGTGGTTACAGCCTTTGGGAAGCCAAGCGCAAACTTCACGCAAACGCGCATGCCGTGCCCAGCAGTGTTGACCTCAAGCATTTCGGTGCCGCACGCCAATCGCCTGCTGAACCGGCCGATCAGATAAATATTGCCCATCCTCGGCTGGGATTTTTCGGCGTGATAGACGAGCGCTTCGACGTCGCGCTAGTCGATGAACTGGCCCGCCAGCGGCCGCAATGGCAAATCGTATTAATCGGTCCGGTGGTCAAGATCGACCCGGCGATGCTGCCGCGTTATCCCAATATTCATTATCTGGGCAGCAAGGATTATTCGCAGTTGCCGGCGTACCTGGCCGGTTGGGATGTTGCGCTGATGCCGTTCGCCCTGAACGAATCGACTCGCTTCATCAGCCCCACCAAAACACCGGAATACCTCGCAGGCGGATGCGCCGTGGTCTCCACACCCATCACTGATGTCGTGCGCACTTACGGCGACAGCGGCGTGGTAAAAATCGCCGCGTCGGCGACTGAATTCATCGCTGCCATCGAGAGCATTCTGACCGATGACAGCGACACCGCAGCGTTCACCCAACGCATCGACACCGTCCTCGACGGCATGTCATGGGACAAGACCTGCGCCGTGATGAAGGAGCAGATCGAATGCCTGAGATAACCCTGCAATCTGCCATCGACGGCTCCGCTGCGAAACGCTACGACTACCTGATCGTGGGTGCCGGATTTGCCGGCAGCGTTCTGGCTGAGCGTCTGGCTGGCGGCCTCGGTAAACGCGTCCTGCTGATCGATCGGCGCGAGCACATTGGTGGCAACGCCTATGACCATTTCGATGAGGCCGGCGTCATGGTTCATCGATACGGTCCGCACATCTTCCACACCAATGCCGAGCGGATCGTTCAGTACCTATCGAAATTTACCGAATGGCGCCCGTATGAACATCGTGTGCTGGCGCAGGTGTCTGAGCACCTGGTGCCCATCCCCATCAACCTGACAACACTCAACACGTTGTATGGCTTGAACATGACCGAGCCACAAGCCGCCGAATTTCTGGCCAGCCGTGCGCAACCGGTGGAGAGCATTCGTACCTCGGAAGATGTGGTGATCAACCAGGTCGGTCGGGAACTCTATGAAATGTTTTTCCGTGGTTACACGCGCAAACAATGGGGCCTCGATCCGTCGGACCTCGACAAATCGGTGACCTCGCGCGTGCCGACCCGCACTAACAGTGACGATCGCTATTTCGGTGACACCTTTCAAATGATGCCGCTGGACGGCTACACGCGCATGTTCGAACGCATGCTCGAACACCCGAACATCGACATCCTGCTGAGCACCGACTTCATCGGTGTGCGCGATCAGGTCAGCTACGACCACCTCGTTTACAGCGGTCCCGTCGATGAGTATTACGATTATTGCTTCGGCAAGCTGCCATACCGCTCGTTGAAATTTCAGCACGAAACGCTCAATCAGGCGCAGTTTCAGCCGGTGTCGGTGGTCAACTATCCCGACGAAGCGGTGCCCTATACGCGCATCACCGAATACAAACACCTGACCGGGCAAACCCACCCGCTGACCAGCATCAGTTACGAATATCCCTGTGCGGACGGCGATCCCTATTACCCAGTGCCGCGTCCGGAGAATGCCGAGTTGTACAAGCGCTACAAGGCGCTGGCCGACACCACGCCGAACGTGACTTTTCTCGGTCGGCTGGGGACCTACAAGTACTACAACATGGATCAGGTAGTCGGCCAGGCGTTGGCACTTTATCAACGCATCGCTGAAGCAGCCACCGAGGCGAATGTGCCGGCCGATGGAGTGGAGTCATGATCGCCGCCGAGCCGGCCCGGGCCTCATGACGGCGCCCGGGACGTTCAACAGTTTTCTGTTGGGCGGCTACGAATGCTCCTCCCATCGCCGCAACGACGGGCGGCGGCTGGACCTTTCAACGTCTACCGGCCATGCGCGGTGGGTGCAGAGTGACTATCGGCAACTGGCGGCGACCGGCATTCGCAGTGTCCGCGATGGTTTGCGCTGGCACTTGATCGAGACGCGTCCGGGGCATTACGACTGGAGCAGTTTCCTGCCGATGCTTCGAGCGGCGCAGGCGAGCGATCTGCAGGTGATCTGGGACCTGTGTCACTACGGTTACCCCGATGACCTGGACATCTGGCGCCCGGCGTTCGTCGAACGTTTTGCGAAGTTCTGTGGGGCGGTTGCGCGACTGGTCAGGGAGGAGGGGATTGAGGTGCCGTTCTATTCGCCGCTGAACGAAATTTCGTTCTGGAGTTGGGCGGGCGGGGCAGTCGGGTATTTCAATCCATCGGCACAAGGACGCGGCCTGGAGCTCAAGCATCAACTGGTGCGTGCGAGCATCGCCGCCATCGAAGCGATCCGCGAACAGGCGCCGACCGCACGGTTTGTGCAGTGTGAACCGTTGATCAACGTGATTGCCGGTTCGCACCGTATCGATCAGGTGAACGCTGCCGAGGATTATCGCCAGTCACAGTTCGATGCCTGGGAATTGCTCACCGGCAGGCAGTGGCCGGGTCTGGGCGGGCAGGAGTCTTATCTGGACATCATCGGGATCAATTACTACCCGCATAACCAGTGGATTCTCAACGGCCCGAAAATCCTCCGCGATGCGCCACAATATCGACCGCTGGCGGGCATGCTCAGCGAGGT
This sequence comes from Pseudomonas sp. TMB3-21, assembly GCF_054898145.1. Taxonomy (NCBI): domain Bacteria; kingdom Pseudomonadati; phylum Pseudomonadota; class Gammaproteobacteria; order Pseudomonadales; family Pseudomonadaceae; genus Pseudomonas; species Pseudomonas sp. TMB3-21. Next base: position 3,880,215 of record NZ_CM142718.1, read on the forward strand.
GCATCAACGCTATCGACGGCCGATGTTCATCTCGGAAACCGGTGCAGAAGGCGAAGAGCGTGTGCCGTGGCTGGCGTATGTCAGCGAGCAGGTTGAACTGGCAATACGTCGCGGTGTGCCGATTGAAGGCATTTGCTGGTACCCGATTCTCGATTACCCCGGTTGGGACAACGACCGCTATTGCCCGGCCGGCCTGTTCGGTTACGCCGATGGCGAAGGCCAACGTGCGGCCTGCCATCCGCTTGCCCTGGCGCTGCAACAACTGACGCAACGTTTCACTCCCCCCGGTGCGGACGACCATGGACCGTGAAGAGGAAGTCGAAGAACAACAGTTGCCCGATCAACCGGTAGCGTTTTTATGGCGCTATGTGCTTCGACGTCCCTGGCATTTTGGCGGGATGCTCTTTCTGGTCGTGGGCGCCGCGAGCTGCGCAGTTGCCGTGCAATACGGCATGAAATTGCTGGTGGACGTCATGACCCTGGGAGATCGGGCCAGCGCGCACATCTGGTTTCCGTTCACACTGTTTATCGGTTTGATCGTGCTGGAGAATATTTTCTGGCGGCTGGGTGGATGGCTCGGCTGTCGCACCGTAGTCGCCAGTTGCGCAGACTTGCGGGTCGACCTGTTCAGTCACTTGACCGGCCACCCCATGCGCTATTTTTCCCAGCATTTCGCCGGGGCTCTGGCCAACCGGATTTCCTCGGCTGGCGCGGCCGCCGGGTCGATTTACGGAGGGTTGGCGTGGAAGATCATTCCGCCGTGCGTGGATTTTCTCGGCGCCGTGATTGTGCTCTCCACGGTGAGCATCGGCATGGCCGGCGCATTGATCGGCTGCGTTTTTGTCGTCGGCCTGCTGATCACGTTTTTCGGGATTCGCGGGCGTAAACGGCACATCGATTTTGCCTCGCAATCGGCGCGGGTCGGCGGCGAAATTGTTGACCTGGTTTCCAATGTCTGGACGATCAAAGCGTTCTCCGCGCGCAACCGCGAACGGCAGCGGCTGGAACGCGCCATCGGCGTCGAAGCCAAGGCCCAGCGACGCAGCTGGATCTATCTGGAAAAGGCCCGCGTGCTGCACGATATTTTTCTGTCGGTGATGGCGGGCGGCATGCTCATCTGGGCAATCAGCCTGTGGCGCGAGGCCGGCATTACCGCCGGCGACGTGGTGATGATCAGCGCGCTGACCTTCCGCATCCTCCACGGCTCCCGAGACTTGGCGCTGGCGTTGGTCGACACCTCGCAGCAGCTCGGCGATATCTCTGAAACCCTGCGCATCATCGTGCAACCGCATGCCTTGTCCGACGCGCCGGAGGAGATGCAGGCAACCCGCGGCAGCATAAAATTCATCGATGTGAGCTACAGCTATCCGGATGGTCGGGAGGTATTCAAACACCTGTTTCTGGACATTCCGGCGGGGCAGACAGTGGGGGTGGTCGGCACTTCCGGCGCGGGCAAATCCACCCTGATCAATTTGCTGCAACGCCTGGATGACGTACGCAGCGGCATCATCCTGATCGATGACCGCGACATCCGTACGGTGAGCCAGAACAGTTTGCGCCGGCAAATCGCCGTGGTGCCCCAGGAGGCGGCGCTGTTCAACCGCAGCATCTTCGAAAACATCGCCTACGGTCAGCCGAAAGCCACTGAAGAGCAAGTGATGGACGCCGCGAAACAAGCCTACTGCGACGTGTTCATCCGGGCCTTGCCGCATGGTTATTCGACGCTGATCGGTGAGCGCGGGGCGATGCTTTCCGGCGGCCAGCGCCAGCGTCTCGGGCTGGCGCGGGCGTTTCTCAAGAACGCACCGATTCTGGTGCTGGACGAGGCGACTTCCGCGCTGGACTCGCAGACCGAGTCGGTGATTCGCACCGCACTGACCGCGTTGATGCACGGGCGAACGGTGCTGGCAATCGCCCACCGGTTATCGACCATCGCCAATTTCGACCGGGTGATCGTGCTGCATGAGGGGGAAATTGTTGAAGACGGTATGCCGGAAGACCTGCTCAAGCGCGATGGACCGTTCAGAGCGCTGTGGCAGGCTCAGGCGATGACGTCGCATGAGCCTTGAACGATTTTAGCGACCCGCCAGTTCGTCTTCGACCGGGCTGTCGTCATTCGGGTCGAGCGGTACGTGATCGTCGACATTGGTACCTTCATCGTGATGCCCCGGATTCTCCGGATTGGACACGGGGACCGGTTCTTCGCTGCCCGTACCACCTTGCAGGTAATTGTCGTTATTCATGATCGCTCCTGTGCGCAGCGCGGGTGCTGTGCTTACTTCTTTGAAGGCGCGGTGACGATGACGTTCGAAGGATTTTCTGACCGGTCGTCCAGCAAGCATTTCCCTTTGCTGGCCACATAAAAAAAGCCCGACTGTTTAGCCGGGCTTCGTTCGGTGTTGCTGCGCACGTATTCACTCATACATTGCGGCTTTCGATCAGCCGGTCGGAACCACCTTCGGCAACGCGGCGTTCGATCAGGCGATCGGAGCCACCTTCAGCAACGCGGCGTTCGATCAGGCGATCGGAGCCACCTTCGGCAACGCGGCGTTCGATCAGGCGATCGGAGCCACCTTCGGCAACGCGGCGTTCGATCAGGCGATCGGAGCCACCTTCGGCAACGCGGCGTTCGATCAAGCGATCGGAGCCGCCTTCGGCAACGCGGCGTTCGATCAGACGATCGGAGCCACCTTCGGCGACAATCGGGTGAGCAGAGGTGGCGGCGAAAGCGTTAACTGCAAGAACCGAGAAAGCAATACTGAGGAAGAGTTGGCGTTTCATGATGGTGTGCTCCGGGTGTTATTGGTTGGTATGGATGCGATGTTACGCCGCGCAATTTTTATGAGAACTTCATTGGGTTGATGGTGACTATCGACGCCAGCAATGTCTGGATGACCGGGCCATCCTCTGATGATGGCCCGTAGCTAGGCGTTGCCTGATCGCCTGAGCAATGACACTCTCTGCGCCCGTTACCAAGGAGCAGGTGATCAAGGAATGAGTGGATACGTCCCCAACCCCCCGAAAAACTTCCGATACGACGAAGCCAAGCCCGTCGACATCCACGCCGAGCGCTGGGCCGAATATGAAAAACACGGCAAGGCACCCGCCGCCGCGAAAGAAAAAATCCGCGTCGCGTTACGCATCGGCGTGTTCTTCGACGGTACGCTGAACAACGCCAACAACTCGGCCTCAGGCCTGCTCTGCGGCGCCCACCACCCCATCCGCCCCGAAGATGTCGATGCGAGCTGCAAGCCGTATATGGCGGATCCGGAGGGGAGTTATGGGAATGATGTGAGTAATGTCTCTAAGCTGTTTGATCTCTATCCGGAATCTAAAGATGTTGATGACGGAAATTCGAGCAGACTTGTAGTTCGTAGCCTTTATGTCGAAGGAATTGGCACCGATGCGGGAACAGAAGATAGCCTTTTGAGCGCTGCAAGTGGTCGAGGAACCACGGGCGTCGCAGGTAAAGTGCTGCAAGCGTTTGCCGATTTAAAAATGTTAATCAAGCGGGTTATTGAACGAAATCCTGACGGCGAAATTGCTTTGTTGACATTCGATATTTTTGGGTTCAGCCGAGGTGCTGCTGCAGCACGGCACTTTGCCAACGAAATCGTAAGGTGCAAGCATGGTCCATTGGGGGAAGTGCTCAGGTCCAACGCTAACGGACTAAGCATGAGCTTTGACGGCCAATACAACAGAGAGATTATCGTCGGTTTTGTAGGGCTGTTTGACACCGTGCCGTCTGTTGCTGGCATTACAAACTTCGGTGATATAAAAAGTCCTGTGGCACCTGGCTTAAATTTATACCTGGACAGAAAGTATTTCACCGACGTTGTCCATATAACTGCGCGCGACGAGCATCGGGCTAACTTTGCACTAAGCACTGTCATTCCAGCACACCGGGAGATTTCACTGCCGGGTGTGCATTCTGATATCGGCGGTGGTTATCGCGAAGAAATTGAGGAGTGCGTACTGGTTAGCCCGATGCAAGCACTCACGATTACTACAAATAGCGACATACGTACTACGTCGATTTATCAAGATGCGCTTCAGGAAAAAGCCAAATGGATCGCCGAGGGCTGGCCAGAGGAGATGTTGGAGGTCGTGACACCTGTCCCGACAGATTTAGCGAGGTCCGAGCAAGATCATCTAGGCTCGAATGAAGTCAGGGCATACGCCGGTTTGCAATTGAAAAGATCCGTTAGCGGAAAGTTGTCAATAGTGTCCCTTCTCTTGATGCATAAATTAGCGAAGGAGAAAGGCGTCCAGTTTGACGATATTCCTGCAACGCCTGCCTATGGCATTCCACCTGAGATTGAGCGATTCTCTGAGCGCGTACTTTCGGGCCAATACGAACCGCTCCCCGAAGAGGAGGAGCTGTTGAAGCTCAGATACATTCATATGTCAGCTAATTGGAGCAACCCGGTGGGCGGTAACCGCGAGCGCGGATTGAAAATACGCTATACAAATGCACCAACCAACGACGGAGTTCGCGTTCGCCATCCTCATGTGGCGGATCCAGGCTGGAGGCTATTTTAATGCGATTCATGGTCATCTTATTAATTGCTTTGCTGGTTTCCGGCTGTCAGGCAGCCCAATCGCTTTTCGGTGAAGCTGATCCCAAAAATCCATGGTGGAGCCTGAGCTTCAACGAGCCTTTTTATATGAAGACCTGGGTGGAAGACAGCGCAGTTGAAGACATCGATGGCAAGATCTTCAACCGTACGGGTGGGGGGCGTGCTTCTGGGGGGGAGCCAGAGGATGGAACTGAGGCAGCTCGGGGATGGGGCCGTCACATCAGTGGCAGTGTTCGAGGAGTGGTCGGGGCAGGACTACCCAAGCGCATATATGTTCGCTGGCAATCTATAGTGGAGCCGCAAACCTATCATGCATGGGTCGTTATACCGGCAGAGGCACGACAAATAATGCACGACTCCACCTACCAACGTTGCCCGAGCAGACCTCAAGATTCTGCAAATTACCGTGCAGCAGTTTATGTCGGGCTGGCGCCTGGCGGCGTGGTTCAGATATGGGTAGAAGACCAATGCTTTAACAAGATAAAAGTCGCCAGAGCGCAAGCGGTTGTAGAACCCTTGGGGCCTAGTCAAGGTAAGACCGAAGGAAGGTACGCCTACCCAGTCAGTGAAAAAGCGAAGCGCTACATAGAAAAATACGGCATCCCCTACGGCAGTTGGTAATCGCCACCACACGCCGATCCCTCACGCCTCACTAATCTCACTCACGCTCGTCAACTGACCATTCCAGACCATCTCGTAGTGCGCTGTCTGAATCACCGATAACACCACTTTCGGTGTCATCAGCGCCCAGCAGTAACCGCCCGGCATTCGCACCGAGTGATAGCGAATGCCCGGGCAGCGTGCTTTTTTGATCAGCGTTCCCAGCAGGCGGGAATAGCTGTAATCGTCGGGGTCGTAAATCGGGTCTGTGATCGCAATCGTTGCGGCGTCTCTCATGCCTTTATCCGAGAAAGAGCATGACAGCCCACGAAACACAAAGCGTTCGTAGTTGAGGCTGGGGACGTTGGACCAATAGAGGCTTTGATGATGACGAACTTCGGCGAGCGCCGTTTCCAGGGTATCGGCCAGGTACAACACGCCGAAGCTGCCGTCGCTGAAGCGCGAGCCCGCCGGGTTGACGTGGGTGAAGGGCGCTATGGCGTAAGAGCAGCCGGGAATACCGAACGGAATCTCGCGTCGAGGAATCAACTCGAGGCGACCCAGTTCATTTTTCAGTCTGGGGTTGGTCAATTCCTGGATTTGATACAGCACTTCGAATTCATCCGCATCGGCGACGTCGTTAAAGAGCGCGATAGGCGGAAACTTCGAGTTGACCAGTCGATAAGCCTGTATGCGCTTGCCGGCAGACTCTGCCAGATCATTCAGCGCTACCACTGCGCGCCACGCAACACGTCAATGCGCCGGAAGGTTTCGTACAGGGAGACCATATCGCCCTGCGCCATGATCTCCAGTGGGCTGCGGCCATTGAAAAATTCGTTGTTGTTGACCATCGAAGGGAAGCCGTACACGTTGTCCGGGTTATCGAACACCAGGCGAAGGGCGGCATGGATGTTGAGGACAAAACTGATGCGCTGCATTTGATCAGCGTCCAGAGCAACTTCCCAGTCCGGGTCGCGTTGTCGGGCGCGCGTGTATGTGCTGCGGGAGATGCGCAGGATGCGGCAGGCCTGGTCACTGGAAGCGGTCCACTTTTCCAGAATACCCACGGCTGCGCGCAAGCCGGCCACACACTGGCTTTTGGAGAAGGCTTTTTCCTGAAGAGCAACGGCCATATCAAATCTCGCTTCTGAATCTATGGATTCAAATCTAGTTGTATTGCGTCTATAGAGCAAGTTCGCGCGACCAGTGGAGATTCACTCACATCGATCCCGGCTACTGAACAGTCTATTTTTACCGAAGACCCGGAATACGATAGAGAGGAAGACAAGCATGCAAACCATCACCGGTGGCTGCCTCTGTGGCGATCTACGTATCGAAGCGTCTGGTCAGCCATACCGTGTAGGACTATGCCACTGCCTTGATTGCCGCAAATTCCACGGAGCGCTGTTCCACGCCTCGGCGATATTTCCTGAGAATGCAGTGACGATCACTGGCGAAACCCGCGACTACGCGGGAAGGCATTTCTGTCCGCGCTGCGGCTCCTCGGTATTCAACCGCAGCGTCGATGAAATCGAAATCAACCTGGGCTGCCTGGATGCCCCTGACCAATTGACCCCCACGTACGAAAGCTGGACCGTGCGTCGCGAATCCTGGCTGCCTGCGTTTCCGCTCGCCCGCAGCTACCCGGGCGATCGCGAGGGCACCGGGCGCCGTGAGGAGTAGACCGTTCAACGGCCCGAAATTCTCACCCCGCAACCGCCACTAGACTGAACGCTTCAAGTTCAGTTCTGGAGCATCACGATGATCAGCAAAAACACGATTTGTCTCTGGTACAACGGCGACGCGCTGGATGCGGCGAAGTTTTACGCGCAGACGTTTGCGGACAGTGCAGTCGGCAGGATCATGCACGCGCCCAGTGATTATCCGGCGGGCAAGCAAGGCGATGTGTTGACGGTGGAATTCACGGTGATGGGCATCCCGTGTCTCGGGCTCAACGGTGGCCCGGCGTTCACCCACAGCGAGGCGTTTTCATTTCAGGTGGCAACCGACGACCAGGCGGAAACCGACCGTTTATGGAACGCGATTGTCGGCAACGGTGGCCAGGAAAGTGCCTGCGGCTGGTGCCGGGACAAGTGGGGACTGTCGTGGCAGATCACACCGCGCGTGCTAACCACCGCGATCAACGACCCCGATCCGGCGGTGGCGAAACGCGCGTTCGAGGCCATGATGCAGATGGGCAAGATTGATGTCGCAGCGATTGAGGCGGCGGTGAAGGGCTAACCCTGAATGCAGACCGATGCACCGGTCTGCATTCAAATGTGATCAGCGGACAACAGGATTACGAAATCAGCGATTGCAGTTTTTTCATCACCTGAACACTCGGGTCTGCATTTTTGCCTGAACTGTTCTGCTCCTGCTCAGGTTGCGTCACGACACCGGCGAGGATTTCCGCCAGATTGGGGAAATGCCCGGACTTTTTCTCGGTAGGGGCCAGGCTGGTACTTTGGTTCAGTGCGGCCTCCAGCGTCTGATGCTGAGACAGCCACTCGGGGCTGGCTTTCTCTTCCGGACTCATGTTGTTCATGAAGTCCAGCGCGGCGCTGGCGCGTGCATATGGATCATCGGCAAACGGATCTTTCCAGTTTTTCTGCTGATCGACCGGTCCGCTGTAGTAGCCGGTGGCGAGCCGCGCCTGTTGGCGCATCAAGGCCTGGGCCGAGGCTTGTTCCTGCGCAGTGAAGGTGCCGCCCTGATTGGTCGCCACGGCGTTCAGGGAGCGTCGATCCAGATCGCCCATCAGCGCATTACGGTCTTCATCGCTGTCGGTGAACGGTTTGCCGCTGGCGTTCATCAGCGCGTATTTCTCATCCATACGTTTGCGCGCATCGGTGGCCACTTCGGCGAACGTCTTGTCCTTGGAGCTGGAAACGGCACCGGGTGCGGATACGCCCAACACCAGTGCGTCGGCGTTCATTCCGGGACGAACCGGGAAGAACGGCGCGTTACCGCCAATCGAGTTGCTGTAAGCGGTCGACGTAGTGGAAAGGCTCACCGAATCATTGTTTTGCGTTTGTGCCTGATCATCCTCGACAGCGGCCTGCCGCGCACGGGTCGCGGAACGGTTGTCGACCGCCGAGGTGTAAGCGGACATCGCGGCGTTTGTGGATGTTGAAGAAATAATCATGTGTCTTCCTTGGCAAGGGCGGTTCGCAAGTGGCCGCGTACAGCTAAATATCGCTGACCATACGCCGAATCTGTGAAGCCTTCATTCCTACAAAAGGTTAGTCCGCAGAATTGGCTACCTCCAGGAACGTGACAACGGTCACCACGGTGCAGTCCGATATGCGGATATATTGCACTTCCCGATCAGCGCGGCAACGCGTACGGTTAGCCGCATTATTGATATCGGCCAAAACCTTCTTCCCTTGAAAAGGATCTGTCTATGCGGTTCGCAGCACTTGTGTTCAGTTTGTTTGCCTTCTCTGCCGTGGCCGATGAGGCCGCAAAACCAGTGGTGAAATGGACGCTGCTCGACCAGCATGAACAGGCGTACACCCTCAGCGATGACGCGCAGGTGCTTTTGATCGCTCGTAGCATGGCGGCGGCAAAGTTGCTGGATGCAGCGTTGAAAGACCAGCCGGCCGGCTATCTGGAAGCGCGACATGTGGTGTACGTCGCCGACATCGAGAAAATGCCATCGCTGGTGAAACTGGTGGCGGTGCCGGCAATGCGTTCGGCCAAGTACCGGATCATGCTCGATCAGGATGGGCGGGTTGCGTCGCGTTATGACGGCGACCGCGAGAGCGTGCAATGGCTGGTGCTGAACAATGGCAAAGTGACCCGCGAACAGCGCTTTACCGACGCCGCGATATTGCGTCAGAACGTCGAAAAACTGGTGCAGTGAACGTCATCACCGGCTAACAGAGGCGTTCCAGAAAATCATCTTCATGTAACAGCCGATCATCGGCGAACCGCCGTAAACCTGGTAAAGGTGCTGTTCGGCGTTCGCCAGATGAGCGCGCAAACGCTCGGTAACACGTTGCTCACCGTACAGCGAGACGAAGGTTGATTTGCCTTTGTCCTTGTCCTGATCCTTGTTGTTGTCGACGCATTTGTCCTGCAAGTCGTCGTACAGCTGAAACGCTTGGCCCAGTTCCATGGCGAAGCTTTGCAGTACCGGCCTCATCTGCGGGTCGGCGCTGCCCACCAGCCACGCCATGTCCATGATGGCGCCGAACAACACGCCGGTTTTCAGGCTGTTGGTCAGGGCGATTTGTTCGGCGTCGCGACTTTTCTGACCGTCGCGCAGGTCTTGAAACTGGCCCAGCACCAAGCCTTGCGTGCCGACCGCGTTGGCCATGACCTCGACCAATTGCGTGCGGATTTCCGGTGCCAGGCCTTCAATGGCCGCCACGACGCCAAAGGCCCGGCTCAGTAACGCTACGGCGGTGAGTATCGCCACGTCCTGACCGAATTGCAGGTGTACGGTAGGACGACCACGGCGCAGGCGGGCGTCGTCCATGCAGGGCATGTCATCGAGCACCAGCGAGGCGGCATGCACCATCTCGACCGCGCACCCCAGGTCCAGCGCCTGATTGCCCTTGTGCCCCAGGCCTTCAGCTGCGAGCAACAACAGGATCGGGCGCATGCGCTTGCCCGGCGCCAAGGTGCTTTCGCGCATGGCCTGGGTGATCAGATTGCTCTCGTTGCCAGCATCTGGCAGCAATTGCTGCAAGCGGCAATCGATCGCTGCCCGCAATGCGGCGAGGTGCTCGACGAAGCCGTTATCAATGCCCGAGCCTGAATTCACTGTCATCACCGCTTCCACCTTGCTGAGTACGCTGAAAAGTCTATCTGCTTCACTACTAATGTGCTGATTATCACGGAACGAGTTGCGCCCCGGAATGCCTCAAGATTCAAGTTACCTTGTACATAACCTGTACATTAGCAGGATCTTTGTACAACACTACTCAATCAGCAGACCGCGTCCGGACAAAATTGATCCGAGTAAATGGAGTAGCCATGAATAAAAGCGACCTGAGTCGGCGCAAGGACGATCATCTGGACATCGTGTTGGGCCGACAGGGCGGAGCCCATGGCGTCAGCAATGGCCTCGAGGCGGTCCGGTTCGAGCACTGTGCGCTACCGGAGCTGGATATGGCTACGGTCGATCTGCATAGCAACCTGCTCGGGATTCCCTTGCGTGCGCCGCTGCTGATCAGCTCCATGACCGGCGGCGCAGAGCGCGCCACCGCGATCAACCGCCATCTGGCCGAAGCCGCGCAGGCGCTAGGGATTGCCATGGGAGTGGGCTCCCAGCGGGTCGGTCTGCGCAGCGGTAATGATCAGGGCCTGACCCGCGAACTGCGTCGACTGGCGCCGGACATCGCGTTGCTGAGCAACATCGGCGCCGCGCAATTGCTGGAAAAAGACGGAATGGATCTGGCTCGGCGGGCCGTCGACAATTTGCAGGCCAACGCGCTGATCATTCATCTGAACCCGCTGCAGGAAGCCGTCCAGACTGAAGGCGACAAGGATTGGCGCGGGGTGCTGGAGGCCATCCGCCGAACCGTCGACAGTGTTGGCGTACCGGTGATCGTCAAGGAAGTTGGGGCCGGGTTGTCCGCAGACGTGGCAGTGGCATTGGTCCAGGCCGGCGTGCGCGTGATAGACGTCGCCGGCTGCGGCGGCACGAGTTGGGCAGCTGTCGAGGCGGAACGGGCCGCGCTGCCGGCGGATCGGGAAGTGGCCATGGCCTTCGCCGATTGGGGCATTCCAACGGTGAACAGTCTGGCGATGGTTCGAAAAGTATTGCCGGATGTAACTTTAATTGCTTCGGGTGGCATTCGTAACGGTGTCGACGCGGCAAAAGCGATTCGGATGGGCGCTGATCTGGTGGGGCAGGCGGCCGGTGTTCTGCATGACGCAACACTGTCCACGGCGGCCGTCATCGAGCACTTCGACATTGTTATCCGTCAGCTGCGCATTGCCTGTTTCTGCACCGGCTCATCTGATCTCAAGGCGTTACGTCACGCCCGGTTGCTGGCGCCTTTGAAACTGGGTGATTTGCAGCCATGAGCCATTTTGCAGTGATCGCTCCCGGTTTTTACAGTCATTTCCAGGCGCTTCAGGCGCTGAGCGGGGAGTTGTTGGATCGAGGGCACCGTGTCACGTTTTTCCAGCAGGCCGACACGCGTCAGTGGTTGACCGATCCGCGTATCGGCTTTCGCGCACTGGGCGCCGGCAGTCATCCGCCCGGCAGTCTCGAACGCCAATTGCGCCGCGCGGCGAATCCGGGCAATCCGCTGGGTTTGCGCCGGGTAATCCGTGACCTGTGTGACAGCACGGCGATGCTGTGTGCCGAACTGCCCGCGGCATTGGCAGGCGAGGGCGTCGACGCGATGCTCTGCGATCAGATGGAGGCGGCCGGTGGCCTGGTCGCCGAGGGGCTAGGGCTGCCCTTTATATCGGTGGCCTGTGCGTTGCCGATCAACCGCGAACCAAAGCTGCCGTTGCCGGTGATGCCGTTTGCCTACGCCACCGACGAACGCAGCCAGCGCATTTACGACGGCAGCCGCCAGGTGCATGACTGGTTCATGAGGCCGTTGCGCGACGTCCTGCATCAGGCCTCGAAACAACTGTCGATCCCGCCTCGCGATGGCGTGCATCATTACCTGTCGCCGCTGGCACAGATCAGCCAGACCACCGACAGCTTCGATTTCCCGCGCCAACACAGGCCGGCGCATTTTCATGCCGTTGGCCCGTTGCGGGCGCTGTCGTCCGAGACGTCTGGCGACTGGCCCATCGAAGCAGACCGGCCATTTGTCTTCGCTAGTCTGGGAACGATGCAAGGCGGGAGGCTGGGCATGTTCAAGCAAATTGCCAAGGCCTGCCGACGCATCGACGCACAGCTGTTGATCGCCCATTGCGGCAGATTGACCAGTGCTCAGGAGCAGACGTTGCAGCGCCAGGGCGCGACCTGGGTCACGGATTTCGCGCCTCAGCAATGGGCGCTGCAGCAGGCGGATGCGGTCGTGACCCATGGCGGTATGAACACGGTGATGGATGCAATTTTGGCGCGCACGCCGATGCTGGTGATGCCCATCGCCTTCGATCAGCCTGGCGTTGCGGCGCGGGTCAATTACAGCGGCGCCGGTGTGAGCGTGAATCGTCGAGCGGGTGCTTCGACCATAAGCCGCCATTTGCAGGGCTTGCTCGCCCATCCGCCGGAGCCGCTCAACTGGCTGGCGGCCGATATACACACCGCTGGTGGCGTGGCGCGCGCGGCCAGCATCGTCGAGGCGGCGATCCGCAGCGGGCAGCCCGTGTGGACCGGAGAAGTGATATGAGCCACGACCTGATTCTCGCCGGTGGCGGTCTGGCCAATGGACTGATTGCCTGGCGCCTCAAACAGACCCGCCCAGACCTGAGCGTACTGTGCATTGAAGAACAGCCGAAACTGGGCGGCAACCACACCTGGTCTTTCCATCACGGCGACCTCAGCGCGGCACAGCATCGATGGATCACGCCGCTGGTTGTCAAAACCTGGCCGAGCTATTACGTGCACTTCCCGGCACGGTCCCGCCGTATGAACAGCGGCTACGCGAGCATCACGTCGGAACGGTTTGCCACTGTGATCGAGCCGGCGCTGGGCGCGGATCTGCGGACCGGCCAGCGTATCGCCAAAATCACCCGACGCAGCGTAGTGCTGGAAAACGGTGAGACTCTCCAGGCCGCTGCCGTTATTGACGGTCGCGGCGTACAGCCGAGTGCCCACATGGTGCTGGGCAAACAGGCCTTTCTCGGGCAATTACTGCGCCTGCACGCGCCCCACGGTTTGACGTCGCCGATCATCATGGACGCGCGCGTCGCGCAGGGCGACGGCTATCGGTTTGTCTACGTGTTGCCGTTTTCCGCCGACACCGTGCTCGTCGAAGACACTCATTATGTCGATCGCCAATCGCTGTCCCATGAACAACTGCGCCAGCACATTGCCGACTATGTGCGTCAGCAGGGCTGGTCCGTCGCCGCCTGTTTGCGCGAAGAGCAGGGCGTTTTGCCGATCACGTTGGCGGGCGATTTCGAGGCGTTCTGGGATGAGGCTCAGGGCCAGCCGCGCTCCGGTCTGCGCGCCGGATTATTCCACTGCACCACGGGCTATTCGTTGCCGCACGCGGTGCGGCTCGCGGACTGGATCGCCACGCAGCAATCACTCGACGCCGACTCGCTCGCCAGCGGCATGCGTGAATGCGCCCGGCAGCAATGGCAGCGTCAGGGCTTCTATCGGCTGCTCAATCGCATGCTTTTTCTGGCGGGGCGTCCACAGGATCGCTGGCAAGTCATGCAGCGTTTTTACGGTTTGTCCGAAGGGCTGATCGAGCGGTTTTATGCGGGCGACAGTTCACTGCGCGACAAACTTCGAGTGCTTACAGGCAAACCACCGGTCCCGGTCGGTGAGGCCGTGCACGCCGCTCTCCGGCTTCGGCCCCGGCATTATGAGAACTTCCGATGACTGAACAAAAGACTGCAATCGTTATTGGGGCAGGTTTTGGTGGGCTGGCGCTGGCGATCCGTCTGCAGGCTGCCGGTGTGCAGACCACGTTGCTGGAGAAGCGCGACAAACCCGGTGGCCGAGCTTACGTTTATCACGATCAGGGATTCACGTTCGATGCCGGGCCTACGGTGATCACCGATCCGAGCGCGATCGAAGAACTGTTCAGCGCGGCGGGCAAATCGATCAAGGATTACGTCGAGCTGCTGCCGGTTTCGCCGTTTTATCGGCTGTGCTGGGAGGATGGCACGTCGTTCGATTACGGCAATGACCAGGTCTCGCTGGACCGCCAGATTCATGCGATGAACCCCAATGACGTCGCCGGCTATCAGCGTTTTCTGGCGTATTCGAAAGCGGTGTTTCAGGAAGGTTATCTGAAGCTCGGTGCCGTGCCGTTCCTGTCCTTTCGCGACATGGTCCAGGCCGGGCCGCAACTGGCCAGACTGCAGGCCTGGCTCAGTGTGTATTCGATGGTGTCGCAGTTCATCGAAGACGACAAATTGCGCCAGGCGTTTTCCTTTCACTCGCTGCTGGTGGGGGGTAATCCGTTTGCGACGTCGTCGATCTACACCCTCATTCATGCGCTGGAACGCGAGTGGGGCGTGTGGTTTCCCAAGGGCGGAACGGGTGCGCTGGTGCAGGGCATGGTCAAGCTGTTCGAGGACATCGGGGGGCGGGTCGAACTGAACGCTGATGTGGCGAAAATCGAAGTCAGCGGCGACCGCGCCACGGGTGTGCGTCTGCAGGACGGTCGGCAGTTTCAGGCGGACAGCGTCGCCTCGAATGCCGATGTCATCCACACGTATGCGACGCTGTTGGGTGATCATCCGCGCGGTCAAAAAGAGAGCGCCCGGTTGAAGGGCAAACGCTTCAGTAACTCGCTGTTCGTCATCCACTTCGGACTCAAGCGGCCGCAGCCCCAGTTGCAACATCACACCGTCTGCTTCGGCCCGCGCTATCGCGCGTTGATCAACGAGATTTTCCAGGGCGAGGCACTGGCCGAGGACTTTTCACTGTACCTGCATGCGCCGTGCATCACCGATCCAAGCCTTGCGCCACCGGGCTGCTCCAGCCATTACGTGCTGTCGCCGGTGCCGCATCTGGGCAACGCGTCGATCGATTGGGATGTAGAAGGGCCGCGTTACCGCGACCGGATTTTCGCCTACCTGGAAAAGCATTACATGCCCGGTCTGCGTGAAGATCTGGTCACCAGCCGCATCTTCACGCCCAACGATTTTCGCGACGAGCTGAACGCGCACCTGGGCTCGGCGTTTTCGCTGGAACCGATATTGCGGCAAAGCGCCTGGTTCCGTCCGCACAACCGCGACGCGAGCCTGGGCAACGTCTACCTGGTGGGCGCGGGCACGCATCCCGGTGCCGGCGTGCCGGGGGTCATCGGCTCCGCCAAGGCAACCGCCGGGCTCATGCTTGGAGACTTGCAGCGATGAGCGATCAGCAAGCACTTCTGGACCACGCCACGCAGAGCATCACCGTCGGCTCGAAGAGCTTCGCGGCGGCGTCGCGTTTGTTCGATCCCGTGACCCGGCGCAGTGCGGTGATGCTGTACGCGTGGTGCCGACATTGTGATGACGTGATCGATGGTCAGGAGGCTGGCCACTCGGCGACAGTACTGGATGCCGGGCTGGCGCAGCAGCGCCTGGACGATCTGATTGCGCAGACCCAGGACGTGTATGCCGGTCGCCCGGTCTCGACGCCGGCGTTTGCCGCGTTTAAAGAGGTGGTTGAGCGCCACGGCATTCGTCAGGCCTATGCGATGGATCATCTCGCCGGGTTTGCGATGGATGTGCATCAGCGCGAATACCTGAGCATCGACGACACGCTCGAGTATTGCTATCACGTGGCGGGCGTGGTCGGGTTGATGATGGCGCAGGTGATGAACGTCAGCGACGAGCCCACGCTGGACCGCGCCTGTGACCTGGGCATGGCATTCCAGCTGACCAATATTGCCCGCGATATTATTGAGGATACTGGTGTGGGGCGCTGTTATTTGCCAGCCGATTGGCTGGCAGAACTGGGGATACCACGCGAGCACCTCGCTGAGCCGCAATACCGTCAAAGCGTCGCCGTGCTGGCGCAACGTTTGATAGCACTGGCCGAGCCGTATTACGCCAGCGCCGAGGCCGGCATGGCGTCACTCAGCGGCCGCTCGGCGTGGGCAGTTGCCACGGCGGGCGGGGTGTATCGCGAGATCGGTGTCAAGGTCAACGCTGCCGGAGCGCGGGCGTGGGATGTACGTGTGTCGACTTCGAAGCTGGATAAATTACGCTTGATCAGCCTGGGTGCCTGGCGGGCCTTTACTCGCCGCGCGAAGCAGTGGCCGCCGCGTCCGGCGACGTTGTGGCAACGTCCTCGTCACCCTTGTGAAGCGGCCCCGCGTGCAACTTGCGCAGCTGTGCACGAAGGCGTGCGGTAGACGGCGCAAAGAGAAAGCCGAAGGACACGCAGCGGTCTTTTCCAGACACCGCGTGGTGCATCAGGTGAGCCTGATATAGGCGCTTGAGATAGCCGGAGCGAGGTACAAATTTCAACGGCCAGCGCTTGTGCACCAGACCGTCGTGCGCCAGAAAATACAGAAAACCATAAGCCGTCATGCCTGCACCAATCCATTCCAGCGGGTGCATCCCTTGCGTGCCCAGCGCAATCAATACAATGGCAAACGCTGCGAACACCACTGCGTACAGATCGTTTTTTTCAAACCAGCCGGTTCTGGGTTCGTGGTGGGAGCGGTGCCAGCCCCAACCGAAACCGTGCATCACATATTTATGGGCAAAAAACGCGAACACTTCCATGCCGATCAGCGTGGTGAAGAAAACCAGTGCGTTGAACATCATTGCGGCCACTCGATCGAAGTCTCTCGCTTGGACTCTACAGCAAGCGCGATCGTTCTGAGCAATTGACCGTTGCGATCCTCAGGTTGTCTGTCTAATATACGTTTCATAGTCGTTTCGTATAGGTGTGAGTGATGGGCATCGTCAAAATTTCCGAAGCAATGCATGACAATCTGCGCATCGCCGGCAATGCGCTAAGCCGTTCGATCAACGCTCAAGCCGAGCACTGGATGCGTATCGGCATGCTCGCCGAGCTGCATCCAGAACTCAATCACAACGAGATCAACCGATTGCTGATTCGCGCCGAGCTGGCGGGCGGCCTTGATGTTGCGCACTTGTGCGATGCCAGCGCGCTGCCGGCGAGCAGCGCCGCCCGCGCAACAACGGGGGCAGAAGCATGAAGGCGAATGTCATCATTCACAGCGCCGCAGACATCGCCCGATCCCGCGCCGCCGCCGCCCTGGCCGCTGAAGTGCTGGCGATGATCACACCTCATGTCAAACCGGGCATCAGCACCAATGAACTGGACGCCCTGTGCCGCCAGTACATCGTCGACGTGCAGAAAGCCATCCCGGGCAACATCGGTTACCACGGCTATCCAAAAACCATCTGCGCTTCGGTCAACGAAACCGTCTGCCACGGCATTCCCTCAGATGAGCCGCTGAAGGACGGCGACATCCTCAACATCGACATCGCTGTCCTCAAGGATGGCTGGTATGGCGACACGAGCCGGATGTACCGGGTGGGCGAAGTGAGTGCCGAGGCACAGCGGCTGATCGACACCACTTATGAAGCCATGTGGGCGGGCATCCGTGTCGTGCGGCCCGGCGCGACGCTGGGCGATATCGGCCATGCCATTCAGCAGGTCGCCGAGAACGCCGGTTTCAGCGTCGTGCGCGAATATTGCGGCCATGGCATCGGCAAGGTGTATCACGATGAACCGCAGATTCTCCATTACGGTTATCCGGGGCAGGGCCTGAAGCTGAAGAAGGGCATGATATTCACCATCGAGCCGATGCTGAACGCCGGTAAGCGTCACGTGAAAACCCTGGGCGATCGCTGGACAGTGGTCACCAAGGATCAATCCCTTTCCGCGCAGTGGGAGCACATGATCGCGGTGACGGACGATGGCTTCGACGTGCTGACGCAGTGGCCTGAAGTCGCCGTTCATGAGCAACCTGCCGTCGAGTCGGCATTGCCTTAGACCGAGTGCCGGCACCGCCAGTCCCGAGTGAAAAAAATCCCGCCAACACGGGATTTTTTTTGACCGTCAGACCACGACGGGTTTCGCCGTTTTGGCATCGCCTGCGGGAATATCGTGCAGGGAAATTCGCGAGGTTTCCGGCAGTGCCAGTCCACCGGCCAACGCCATCAACGCCACGGCCATCAAATAAAACGCCGGCGAGAGATTGCTGCCGGTGGCGCTGATCAACCACGTTGCCACAAGCGGCGCGGTGCCGCCAAACAGGGTGTACGCCATGTTGTAGGTGATCGCCGACGCGGTGTAACGGGTGCGCGTGGGAAAGGTCTCCGAGAGCAGGGCGGCGGTGACCACGCCACACAACACCGCGCCAATCGCCAGCAGCATGACGCCGGCAATGGACGCTGCGAACGAGCCGGAGCTGGCCATCAGGAATGATGGATACACCGCGACAATCAATAGCGCACACGCCGTCATCACGGTCATCCGCCGCCCGACCCGGTCGGAATACCACCCGGCGAGCGGGCAGATCGCTGCGGCAAAAATCAGCGCGATCAGCGACACCAGCAACGCCGTAGCACGGCTCAAACCGCCGGCCACTTGCAGGTAAGTCGCGAAGTAAGTGGTGAACATGTAAAAAGACAGGGCGGTGAGCGAGACGAACGCGCCCAGACAGCAAATGGCCGCGCCATGGTTGCGCAGGGTGTCCTTGAGTGGCGAATGCGCCACCGCGTGCTCCTGCGTGACGGCCTGAAATGCCGGGGTTTCATCAAGCTTCCAGCGCAGATAAAGCCCCACCAGACCCAGCGGCGCAGCGATCAGAAACGGCAGGCGCCAGCCCCAACTGCCCATGGCTTGGGCCGACAACGAGGCTTCCAGCGCATAAGCCACCACAGCGGCCGCCGCGAAAGCGGAGAAGGTCGACACCGGAATAAAACTGCCATACCAGGCCCGCTTGTGATTCGGCGCATGCTCCATCAGATAGGCGCACGCACCCGCGTATTCGCCCCCGGCAGAAAACCCTTGAGCGCAGCGGATCAGGGTGAGGAGGATCGGTGCGATCACGCCAATCGCGGCGTAGGTGGGCAGCAGACCGATCAGGGTCGTCGCACCCGCCATCAGCAAAATGGTCATGGCCAGCGTGCGCTTGCGACCAATCCGATCTCCGAGCATGCCGAAGAAAATCCCCCCAAGCGGCCGGAAGGCGAAGGCCACGGCAAACACCGCGAACGTTTTCAGCAGGGCGACGCTGGCATCGCCACTGGGGAAAAACTGCTGGGCGATGGTCGTGGCCAGAAAGCCATAAACGGCAAAGTCGAACCACTCGACGAAGTTGCCGATGGCCGCGGCGACAATCACTTTTTTCAGCGTTTTCGGGCTGACTTGCTCGGTAGCGGCGCTGGTCATGCTGAACCTCGACGATTTCATCAATGATCTTGCGATTATTCAGGAAGCCGCTGAATCGTCTCAGCTCAAAAGTGTCGTCTGCGTAGTCAGGACCGACGCTGAGAGTGCTGGGCTGAAGCGGCGCGCTCGCTTTTCATGGGCTGCACTCAGCGCAGAAACATTTTCTTACACTCTCCGTGCAAGAAAGGTTGTACGACGACGTACCTCCATGTTCGACTGCGTCCGTTCTCACAAAAAAAATAATGGAGATACTCCTCTATGCCGAGCATTCCATCGGTCGAAGGCCAAGCCCTTGCGCCCACGCAAAATCGCTTCTCACGGATATTGAAGCTTCTAGGTCCAGGGATTATCGCCGTGTTGTCCTGGCTGGGGGCGGGCGACCTGATCACGTCTTCTGTCGCCGGAGCAAACTACGGCTACGCGATGATGTGGGTATTGGCAGTGTCGTTGCTGCTGCGCTACCTGATCGTCAACATCATTGCCCGCTTCCAGTTGTGCAATAACCAGGGCATGACCATCCTCCAGGGCTACGCCCAACTGAATCCCTTCTTCGCCTGGTTCATGCTCGTGTACGCCCTGTTGATGGGCCACTTGATGAACGCCTACATGATCAAGGGCGCCGGTGAATCCCTGGCGATGTTGCTGAAAATCGACCATCCGTTGTTGTGCTCCGTCGCGGTGGTCATTGCGGTGTGGCTGCTGGTTGGACGCAATATCTATTCGATGATCGAAGGCGTGATGAAAGTGCTGCTGGCGATCATGACGCTGGCGTTCATTGCTCTGGCGGTGATGTCCGGTCCGGACGTGGTCGGCATCGTCAAAGGCACCATCGGCTTCAGCATTCCACCCGATGAAGGTGTGCACGGCGCGTTGCTGGTGGCGGTATCGGTAATTGGCGCGGTGGCTGGCTCGATTGCCAACTTCGTTCACCCGTACGTAATGCGTCAGAAGGGTTGGGTCGGCCCCGAGCACAAACGCATTCAGCGTAATGATTTGCTGTTTGCCGTGTTCGTCGGGATCGTGATCAACCTGGCGATCTGGATCGTCGGCGCAGAAATCCTTCGGCCCAATGGCATCGAAGTTAAAACCTTGAGCGACCTGGGCAAGGCCCTTGAATTATTCTTCGGCCCAATCGGTTGGTACGTTTTCTTCATCGGCGTCTTCGCCACGCTGTTTGCCAGCATCTCGGGCAAAACCACCGCGTTCCCGATGCTCATCACCGATGCCTTCCAGCACGTGCAGCCCAAGCGCCGCGAAAAGTACGGCAAAGAGTTTCACCATGACCCGATGCACAAGTGGTTCATGCTGTTCATCCTGGTCACGCCGCTGATCTGGTCGCTGCCGGGCATGCCCGACTTCGTCACCCTGACGATTGGCGTCAGCGCCCTGAACATCATTGGCTTGCCGGTGATTTCTCTGGGTCTGCTGATCATGTCCAACCAGAAGTCGTTGCTGGACAAGAAGTATCGCAACAACCTGTTCGAAAACATCGCACTGCTGTTCGCCACCGGCCTCGCGCTGTGGGTGGCCTTCCAGCTGGGTGTTGATTTGTTCAGCTGACAGGGGGATGGCTCCTCATGGATGAGGGGCTTTGCTTTGGTCGTGATCTCGTTGCTCGGCGGTAATGTGCGGTTAGACGGTATTCGTTACAGCCGCTTTTCCATGATGATCGTGCGCTCTGCGCCGTGAAATTCGTCGCGAACTTTATTGAAACCGAGCGAAGCGTAAAACCCTTCTGCGGTGATGGAAGAGGGCACACGCAGCAGTCGGACCTCTTTGCTCAGGGCAACTGACTGGATCATCGCGATCAGTGCTTTTCCCAGGCCATGCCTTTGAAATAGCGGATCGACGAAAACGCTGCGGACGACGTCTCGATCGAGACTGGCCGTTGCGACAATCTCACCTTCGACCGTAGCCACAAAAACCTCCCGCTGAACCAGCAGTTGACCGATCGCCTCTGGAGAAAAGTGTTTCTCCACTTCGCTGATGATTTCCGGCGTGTAGTCCTGGGCGTTGGTTTGACGCAGGGCTGCGACAATCACTTGGCTTATGTCGATGACATCTTCTTGCATCGCACTTCGAATGCGGTAATCCATCCTGGCAATCCTTCTTTGTGTTTGCTTGTCGTGGGGCGGGAAATATTCCGCCCACTTTATCGCAGGCAAAAAAAAGCCCGCGATGGGGGGGTGCGGGCTGGTAATCACAAAGGAGCTGGGTACACCGTACGCTGGTGCATGTGAAAATAATGTGATCGATGTGAAGCGGGTTTTCCGAAGATCACCAGAACGTGCCGCGCAACGTCAGCATGTGGTTGCGGGGTTCGCCATACCAGTTGGTGGCGGACGTTGAGCCCACCGTCGCGTAGTAGGTTTTGTCGAAAATGTTGTTGGCGTTGTAGGTGACCGTCCAGTGCTCGTCCACCCGGTATTCCGCCAAGGCGTTCCACACCGCGTAACCCGCTTGGCTGAAGTCATAGGCATTACTGGCGCCGTTAGCCGTGACCGTGCCGCTGAAGTAGTTTGAGCTTTGCAGGTTGACGCCGCCGCCGACCTTGAAGTCTGACAGCATGCCCGGCAGGCGATACGTCGAAAACATCTTGAACAGGTGTTTGGGCGTCTGCGTGCTGATCGGTGCCTTGGCATTACGGTTGCGGTTGTTGTTGTAGGTGTAGCCAGCCATCAGCATCCAGTCGGGCATGACTTCGCCGGACATTTCCATGTCGACCCCTTTGCTGACCACTTCGCCCTGGTCCAGCCAGCAGCAACTGCCGGAGAAGGCAAAGTCGTTGGTCGGAAAGGCCGGATCGCGCACGCCCTGGTTCTCGCGCGTGGTGTAGTAGAGCGCGATGTTGGTGTTGACCGCGCCGCCGAACAGCTCGCCTTTCAAACCGGTTTCATAGGTCTTGCCTTCCATCGCGTCCATCGGCGAGCCGGGCAGGGGACCTTGCAGCAGGTTGACCTGGGGTTTGTAAATTTCCGAGTAACTGCCGTAGACCGACCACTCATCGTTCAAGTCGTAGACCAGGCCGCCGTAGGGCGTGACTTTGGTCGGCTCACGCATGTCGATGTTCGACTGCGTGGTCCAGGTCGTGCCGACACGGGTCTGGTAAGTCTGTTCGAATGTGTAGCGTTGAACCCGCGCGCCGAGGATCAAGTGCAACGGCTCGGCCAGTTGCAGACGCAAACTGCCGTACAGACCGTATTGCTTCTGGTCGTTGGGATTGTAGTCGCGGGTGTAATTGCGATCGTTGGCCGGTTCCGGGAATGGCGTGCTGTCTGGGTCAAACGGGCTCAAAGGGCCACCCGCTGATGGATAGCGACCAGTGCCCAGCCAGCGGCTGGAGATTTCCTGGTAGTCCGCACCTACCACCAGATCGTGCTGCAGGCCGAACATCTGGAAGGTGCCGGACAGGTTGGTGTCGAGCATGCGCTGCTGGTTTTCCTGTTTGCTCGAACTGCCGAACCACGTCAGGCCAGTGCCGGTGGCGGGGTTTATGCCCACGCCATTGGCTGTGGTGGTTTTGAAATAGCCGACATCCCAGAGGTCGGTGTACGACACGTTGAGCTTCCAGTCATCGGACAGCTGATGGTCGATTTTGGCGAACACCTCGCGGCCGGTGGCATCGGTGTAGGCCCAGTTTTCACTCATGCCGGTGCGCCTTGGCAGGCCAATGTCGGAGCCGTCCAGGTAACGCGGCACTGAACTCTGGGTACCGTTTTCGTGGGATTTGTTGTAGCGGATGCCGGCGGTGAGCATCGTATCGTCGGTGATGTCGGCCTCCAGCACGCCATACACGAACGGTTTTTCGGTGCTGCGGTTATCCACGAAATACTGGCGATCGGTGTTGGCCACGACCATCCGCCCGCGCAGTTTGCCGTCGAAGGCAATCGGCCCGGTGACGTCCAGTTCCTGGCGGTAGTTGTCCCAACTGCCGGCCGAGGCGCTGAACTTCAGCTGAAACGTGTCCATCGGGCGCTTGCGCACCATGTTCACCAAGCCACCTGGGTCCCCCGTGCCACCGAATAAAGCTGCAGTGCCGCGCAGCACTTCGATGTGATCGAATTCCGCCAGATCGTAGACGTTGGACGAATAGAAACTGCCCAGCGAACTGCCTTGGGCCATGGGCGCCGCGCCATCGAGCTGGAAGTTCTGAATGGTGAAGCCGCGCGAAAGAATGTCGAAGGTGCGGTAGGTGTTGTTCTGCACGGAAATGCCCGGCGTTGCACGCATCGCATCGTTGATGTCGGTCATTTGCTGATCGTCCATCAACTGCTCGCTGACGATGGAAATCGACTGTGGCGTCTGACGCAGACTCGTTGGAGTCTTCGAGCCGACGCTGGTCAGGCCGGTGGTGTAAGACCCCGAGTTTTCCGTCGCCTGGCCCATGCCTTGGCCTTCGATACGTGTGCTGCCGAGCTCGATTGCCGTGTCGTTGCGTTGCGAAATGACCAGCGTCGAGCCTTGCTGCTGGTAAGTCAGGCCGCTGCCGTCGAGCAAGCGTTGCAGCGCATCAAGGGGCTCTAGCGTGCCCCTGAGCGCCGGCGCGCTGCGCTGGTCAACGATACCGTCATCCACTGCAATCGTCAGCCCTGCGCGTTCGCCCAATTGTCGCAGCGACGTTGCCAACGACTGCGAGGGTAAATCAAAGGCAATGGGGGCCGCCAACGCGTGCCCGGTCAGCGCCAGTGACAGGGCAACCACCAGTGAATTCAAGGAATGACGATGCATGGGTTTTCTCGTTTTAGGGAGCAGATACCTAATGACGCGGTAGCTCGCAAAACCCTGATGTCGTCGTGCGAATTCTTTTCAGCGGCATCGTCAACGCGCCCGCAACTGAGTACTGCCATCAAGCTGTGTGACCTGAACCGGCGCCACGGCCGGCAACGCCGCCAGGAAGCTGTCGATGTCGGCAAGCTGTACGACGGCGGTAATCAACGGCGACTTCTTTCCGGGCAGCGTGATCACCGGACGTTCTCGATAGCGTGAAAGGCTGTCGGCGATTTCCGCGAGATCCGCCTGGGTAAAAACCAGTCGCCCGCGCTCGAAGGCGAAGGCGTTATCTGCCGGCAAGGGCAAGCGTTTGAGGGGCTCACCGCGAATGACCTGCGCCACATCGCCCGGGTGCATTTGCAAGCGGGTTGCCTCGCTGTCGACTTGCACCTGGCCGCGTTCGAGGCTGATCCGAAGCCTGTCGTGCAGTCGATTGACCGCGAAGCGCGTGCCCAGCACCGTCACGCGCGCCAATCCGGCGTCGATCACAAACGGTCGCTCGACGTCGCGGGCCACATCGAAAATTACTTCGCCCTGCAACAGCAAGAGCAGGCGTTGCTGGCCGTCAAACCGAACCAGCATGCGCGTGTCGGCGCCTAGCGAAAGTTGCGAACCATCGGGCAATCGATATGGCTGGCGTTGACCTTTGGTCGTTTGTAAATACTGTTCGTAAACGCCGCTTTTCGTCCAATGACGCCACGACAAACTGCCGACCAGCAGCCCGACCAGCCCCAACATGCCGTTGCGCAGGAATCGCCGCCGTCCGTTATTTTTCTCCATCTGCTGCGCCAGGGCTTCGGTCTTGCGGGTGGAGGCAAAGTCGCCCCACAGCTCGGAAAATGCCTGGTACTCGGCCCGATGCCGAGGGTCGGCACGCAACCATTGGTTGAACCGGGCACGGTCCTGATGATCGTCTTCCACCTCCAGCAAGCGGACGAACCAGACGGCAGCCTCTTCGCGCGGTGAACTCATGGGCAAAGCGCTTCCCGCGCCGCGCGCAAATCCAGCAACGCACGCATCAAATGGCGCTCCACCATGTTCAGGCTAATGCCCAGCATGGTCGCGATATGAGCCTGGCGATGGCCTTCGATGCGCGCCAGCCAGAACACTTCGCGGCAGCGCGCGGGCAGGCAATCGAGGATGCGCTGCAAAGCTTCAAGACGCTGCTGCATGTCGACCAGATGCTCGGCAGAGGGGGCAAAGTCGTCGGTCTGGTGTAGCTGAGGGCTGACGCCGCTCTCGTCTATCAACGCGACGTATCGCGCGGCGTGGCGGTAATGATCGATCAACACGGAATGCGCGACGCGGCGCAGGTAAGCGTTCGGTTGATCAATGGTGATTCGTTGGCTGGCCAGCATGTAGCGCACGAACGCATCGTGGAGGATATCGTAGGCGTCGTGCACGCAACGGGTCTGCCGACTCAGGCTGAGCAGCAGATCCGTGTAGGCCCACCTGAGATTGATACCGTTCCAGTTCATTGTGTCCACTCCTGCCGCCAGCAGCCTGCTGACCTGTTGGTAACAGGCGTCAGCCGGCAGCGCAGTTGTCGGAAGACCGCGCCGCTGGGTCGCAAGGATAAGGGCTTTGCGAAGTTAGTGCAAATGGGAAGAATTACTATTCGCGCTTGTTGTCCATGGTGTTTCGATCGTGCCAAGTGTCGATTTTCATTCTTTGCTTGCCGCTTGAACCGCCAAACGGGCACTGCCGTGTCTGGCAGAGACCGGGGCTGGGGCAATCACACCGGCAAAAATGCTCAGCTGTTGCGTGCAAGTCATTCGCTACAACATGGCTTACATGCAATGCGGTTCGACCTGGTATCAACCGCAGTATCAGGGCAGTGATGTGACGTACATCGTGGTGGATGCGCCTTGAGGGGCGCTTCATCAAAATGAACACAGCAAAAAGCCCGGGATCACCGGGCTTTTGGGGTTTACCGATTCACTGCGGCGAATCAATAGCGCTGATACTTCGAACCGAACTCTGCGCGGACATCCGCAACCAGCACACCATCGATTGCTGCATTGGCCGGGCTCAGTGCAACCCGATTCTGCTGCAGACGATCAGAACCATCAGCGGCGATGCGGCTTTCGATCCGGCGATCAGAACCGTCAGCGGCGATGCGGCTTTCGATGAGGCGGTCAGAACCGTCGGCGGCGATGCGACTTTCGATCAGACGATCAGAACCGTCAGCGGCGATGCGGCTTTCGATCAGGCGATCAGAACCACCTTCGGCGATAGCATTTGGGGAAGTAGCGGCGAAAGTGTTGGCGGCCAGTACCGAGAAAGCGATGCCGAAGAAGAGTTGGCTTTTCATGTCTGTGTACTCCGAAGCGTTGTAAGTGGGTATGGGTCTAGTGTTACGCCGCTCGGTTTTTTTGAGAACTTCATTGGGCTGATGGTGACTATCAACGTCAGCGATGTGAGGGGATAGCTAGCAGATCTCGCGGGACGCGAGCAGCAGATCGACAGGTTCGAGCTCCCGTGCCGATGGGGCGACCAGGTGCGCGTCAATGGGAAGAGGTAGAGAAGGGCTGAAGATTGCGCTATGACAAAGTAGACCCAGCCCTCCGGTTTAGCAGCCGGAAGGCCGGTTAGCTGGATTAACGAAAAGCCGGAACCACGTGTTTGATGAACAGCTCCAGGGATTTCTTCTTTTCCGCGTGGGGCAAGCTGTTATCACACCAGAAGCTGAATTCGTCGACGCCCAATTCCTGGTAGTACTTGATGCGCGGAATGATTTCTTCGGGGGTGCCGATCATGGCGGTCTTGTGCAGGCTGTCGAGGGTGAACTCTGGACGCTCGGCGAATTTCTCTTCGGGGCTTGGCTCCAGGAAACCGTTGACTGGCGCTGTCTTGTTGCCGAACCAGGCATCAAAAGTGCGATAGAACCGGGAGATTGCCTTGGCCCCGACTTTCCAGCCTTCGGGATCGTCCACACCGTGTACGTGGGTGTGACGCAGCACCATCAGTTGCGGGCGCGGCACGTCCGGATTGTTGTCCAGCGCTGCTTGAAACTTGTTCTTCAGATCCAGCACTTCTTCATCGCCCTTCATCAGCGGCGTGACCATCACATTGCAGCCGTTAGCCACCGCGAAGTTGTGTGAATCGGGGTCGCGTGCGGCGATCCACATCGGTGGATTGGGTTGCTGGATCGGCTTGGGTACGCTGGTGGACGTCGGGAATTTCCAGATGTCGCCGTCGTGGGCGTAATCGCCTTTCCACAGTGCGCGCACTACCGGAACCATTTCCCGCAGTGCCTGGCCGCCGGAGGAGGCAGGCATGCCGCCGGCCATGCGGTCGAATTCCACTTGATAAGCGCCGCGCGCCAATCCAACTTCCATCCGGCCGTTACTGATTACGTCCAGCAACGCACATTCACCGGCTACGCGAAGCGGATGCCAGAACGGCGCGATGATAGTACCGGCGCCCAGGTGGATAGTGGTGGTCTTGGCGGCCAGATAGGCAAGTAAAGGCATTGGGCTTGGCGAAATGGTGTATTCCATGGCGTGATGCTCGCCGATCCACACGGTGCTGAAACCGCCGGCCTCGGCCATCAGCGTCAGTTCGGTCAAATCCTCGAACAGCTGACGATGGCTGACACTTTCGTCCCAACGTTCCATGTGCACGAACAGGGAAAATTTCATGACGCGTTACCTCTGAACTTTTGTTGACGGCCAATCGACTGAAGGCCTGTTAATTCTGGTATACCATAATACGAGAAAGGCTCAAAATTTTTGAGCGTCGATTTCTCAAGCCATTACGGGTAATTCGCCCATTTTGCCGTGGCAGTAGACCAGTGGTCCCGCTTTCTGCTGGGGCACGATCAGGTTTTTGACTGCACCCACCATAATCGCGTGATCTCCACCTTCGTATTCACGCCACAATTCGCATTCGATGACGGCGGTCGCGTTCGCCAGAATCGGATTGCCCAACTCGCTCAACGTCCACTCGATCCCCTGGGCTTTGTCCTTGCCCTTGCGTGCGAAGGCATAGGCCTCGCTCTGCTGACCGCCTGACAACACGTGGATGGCAAATCGCTTGTTTTTGATCAGCACTGGGTAGGAATCGGAACTGTAGTTAGGGCAGAAAAGCACCAGTGCCGGTTCGATCGACAGCGAGCTGAAAGCGCTGGCTGTGAGACCGACAATCTGGCCATCGTCATCCAGTGTGGTAATGACGGTTACACCGGACGGGAACGAGCCCATGACTTGTTTGTAGATGCCTGCATCGATCATTGGACGGTCCTCGGATGTGCGAATTTTTATGGGCTTATAGGTCTGATGGTATACCGTAATACGTGTTTTGCAAGGACTGTTTAAATCGTCCGATAAACGTGACCCCATCAGGTTTAAGCCAGTGAATACGGGGTTATACGAACGGACGGAGCGTATTATGGCCATGGAAATGCGTATCAGCTGGTCACTTAAAGGGCGCATCAGTCTTGTGAAATGTTTGGAATACCATAATATGGCCTGCATCTGAGGGGCAGCCAAAAGAGCTCCCCCGGTTTGGCTTCATACAAATATAAGATCAGACAAACTCGAGTTCATTCCTATGTCCCAGATGACCCGGCAAGATCCGTTGATCGAGAATCATACAGTCGACTACGTCCCACTCGCTGAGCGCCACGGGAAGGCCCGCGATCTTTTCACCCTGTGGTTCAGCACCAACATTGCGCCACTGCCGATTGTCACCGGTGCCATGGTGGTTCAGGTATTCCACCTGGACCTGTTTTGGGGTCTGCTGGCGATTGCGCTTGGGCACATGATCGGCGGGTTGGTGATCGCACTTGCGTCGGCTCAAGGGCCGCGAATGGGCATTCCGCAAATGGTGCAGAGTCGAGGTCAGTTCGGACGCTACGGCGCACTGCTGATCGTGTTCTTCGCTGCGCTGATCTACGTCGGTTTCTTCATTTCCAACATTGTCCTGGCCGGCAAATCGATTGTCGGCCTGGCGCCTTCGGTGCCTGTCCCGGTTAGCATCATCATCGGCGCGCTCAGCGCCACCGCAATCGGGATCATCGGCTACCGCTTCATCCACACGCTCAACCGTATCGGGACCTGGGTCATGGGCAGCGCCTTGCTCGCTGGCTTCATCTACATTTTTGCCCATGAACTGCCCGTCGATTTTTTCACCCGTGGCGAATTCAATCTGTCCGGCTGGCTCGCCACTGTGTCGCTGGGGATCATCTGGCAGATCAGCTTCTCACCTTACGTGTCTGACTACTCGCGTTACCTGCCAGCGGACATCGGCATTGCCAAGCCGTTCTGGGCCACTTATCTGGGCGCTACGCTGGGCACGATCTTGTCGTTCACCTTCGGCGCGGTCGCGGTATTGGCCACCCCGGAAGGCACCGAGGCAATGGACGCTGTGAAGCAGTCTACCGGCTGGCTGGGACCGATTTTGATGGTGTTGTTCCTGCTTAATATCATCAGCCACAACGCGCTGAACCTGTACGGCGCGGTGCTCTCGATCATCACCTCGATCCAGACGTTCGCCAGTCAATGGACACCGAGCGTCAAGGTGCGCGTGGTGCTCTCGAGTGTGGTGTTGGCGGGTTGCTGCCTGGTCGCGCTGGGCGCCTCGGCGGATTTCATCTCGCAATTCATCGGGCTGATTCTGGCGCTGCTCCTGGTGCTGGTGCCGTGGGCGTCGATCAACCTGATCGATTTTTACCTGATCAAGCGCGGCAACTACGACATCGCCTCGATCTTCCGTGCCGATGGCGGCATTTACGGGCGCTTTAATCTGCATGCGATTGTGGCGTATTTCATCGGGATCATTGTGCAGCTGCCGTTTGCCAACACCTCGTTGTATGTAGGGCCGTACGCCAATCTTGTTGAAGGGGCGGATTTGTCCTGGCTGGTGGGACTGGTGGTGACCTGTCCGTTGTATTACTGCCTGGCGACGCGGGGGCAGACGCAGGAGGGCAGGGCAGCGCGGTTGGGGTATAGCGATTGAGGACTCGCATTATTTCCCGTTGCCCGGCCGAAGCCTGGCAACGGGCGAGATTTTAAGTGTTAGCCGAGTCCATTCTGTAGCCGGCGCCCGGAGCACCCTCATGTAATGCCGACTGGATCCTGGCATAAAGGGTGTTCGCTTCAGCGGTGGTGATAGACCGCGAGCAGTCACGCAGTACAACGCGCAGAAGCACGTTTTCCTGGCCGGGTAAAAGGCCGAGGCGCTCGATTGCCTGCATGGGTAAGTCTGAAAGCTCCCAACGACCTTTGATTTGCATTTCTTCGATCCAGTCAGCGCAGTCGCCAGCGGCTTGCAGCATGCGTTCTGTCAGCACTTCCTCGCTCAGTCCAGGTGTGACCGCCAAGGAAATATCACGAGTGATCGAGGGCAGGCGCGACACCGCCTTCCAGGGGGCCAGGTCATGCAGTTGCGCTTGTACACGTGGGTTCTGATCCCGTAGCAGACGAATGTCGGGGATGCCTTTGCGCAACATGGTCAGGCGATCCAGCCCCATGCCGAGCGCCAGTCCCCCGTGTTGCAACGGATCTATTTGCAACCGGTTCAGTAGTGACGCTGCAATCCTTCCGCACTCCAGCACTTCGACGGGATGTCCCTCATTCAGCACGTTTACCTCGATGCCGCCTTCGGTGTAATGGTGGGCATTAGGGCTGTGGACCCAAGACCTGCCAGGGACAGCGGATATCAAAATATCGCTGACCAAACGTAACAGGTGCGCGTGCGTCGACAATTCGGGATCACCGAGCACCCAAACATCCATTTGATGCGGTTCCGCGCAATGCCAGCGATCGCGACTATCGCGTCGGAAAGTGATCCCGGGTGCTGCCAGCACTATCATCTCGCCTGGGCGCCGGGTAAACGCAGCTTGCTGGATAGCTGTCGGAATCTGGCTGGTTGTCTGTGTGCGCAGCAACGAATCGTCGTCGACCCAACGGGGTGTGTTCACTGCCGAGGGTTATTTCGGCGGGGTCATATCCCAGCAATCCGTAGTTGTCCTGCGCCGAAACAATCCTCGGCCCGGTGTGGATTACGGCCTGCGGCCAACCCTTATCGCAGAGCCCGGAGAGTATTTCATTTATGAGTAGTCGGATTGCGTGATCCGGGGAGCTTTTCTCAGTGAGGTCCTGGAGCTTTAGAGCCTGATCGGTGGCGGCCTCTGTGAGGTATTTTTTTTGTGGTTGCATTGAAGAGTCCTCGGTAAGTATCGATGAGCTTTGATTCAAGAAAAGCCACCGAATAACCTAGCGAGCCTGAAAGGCTGAAAAAAGATAAAACTGAGAAACTCATAATTTTCGGAGTGTGGCTACAGACTCATCCTACATCTATAGCCGGAGGTTTCATTTATCTTAGCCTGAAAGGTTGTCAGCATAATGGCCGTGCTAGCCAGCGCGGATTTTTGATTTCAGACACTTGGGAGGATTCATTACAGCAGTTGCGCAAGTGCGTTTCCGAAGAGGGTGCATTGCTGACAGTTGATGATAATCGCATCACTTCATTCAAAACGGCGAAGGCAGAGCATGTTGGGCTTTTGGAACTGGCCGCTGGTTCCCGAGGGGTGATGCTTACAGAATTTGCAATTGGTGTTAACGCTGCAGTCGGTCCTCATATCGATTATGGAATTAACTCTCAGATGAATGAAGGAGTGAGTGGGGTGCACGTCGCTATTGGCGACGGCTCATCTGGATACCATATTGATTTTCTTTATCCGGACGTAAGAGTTGTTCCCCGATGAATATTCTCACGCCTGAAAACAGAAAAAAATGGGCCACCGCAACCCGACGTTGCGGCGACCCCGAGGGTGACACTTGGATCTCGCACACCAGACAATCAGTGCGCCCCTGCCGCCTTGTTCAGATCGCTCTCGGCCCACTCGGTATACACACACGCATCTGCCGTGGCCCAGCGGACGAGCACTGGGTCGCCGGTCTTCAACGGCATGCCGGCCGCGGACAGCGCCTTCACCGTCATCGAGGTGCCGCCCGAGGTCATCACGGTGCAGGTTTGGCTTTCACCGAGGAACAACACTTCCCCCACGATGGCCGAGACTTCGTTCCAGCCGGCTGCCAGCGGCTCTTGTGCGGCCTGGTCGACGCTTAATGCCAAGGCTTTTTCCGGCCGGACCATCAGCAAGACATCCTGATCTGTTTGGAGCCCGGAGGTCAGGCGAATCGACAGCGATTGGTTCTCGAATGTTGCGACGGCATTGCCCTGGGCCTTGAGCTTGAGGAAATTCGAGTTGCCGAGGAAGGACGCGACAAACGCATTCGGCGGATTCTGGTACAGGTCAAAGCCACTGCCCAGGCCGACGATTTTTCCATGGCTGAAAATCGCGATCCTTTGCGACAGGCGCATGGCTTCTTCCTGATCGTGGGTCACGTAAACAATGGTGATGCCCAGACGTCGATGCAGTTGGCGGAGTTCATCCTGCAAGTCTTCACGCAGCTTTTTATCCAGCGCGCCGAGCGGTTCATCCATCAGCAGAATGCGTGGTTCGTACACCAGCGCCCGCGCGATGGCGACGCGCTGTTGTTGGCCGCCGGACAGTTGCGAAGGGCGCCGATGAGCAAATTGCTCGAGCTGCACCAGCTTGAGCATCGCGTCGACCCGACGTTCACGCTCGGCGCTGGCCAGTTTGCGAATCGCCAGCGGGAACGCGATGTTGTCGCGCACTGACAGGTGAGGGAACAGCGAGTAGCGCTGGAACACCATACCGATGTCGCGTTTGTGCGGGGGCACGTTGACCAACGACTGGCCGTTGACCAGGATCTCGCCGCTGCTCGGGGTTTCGAACCCGGCGAGCATCGACAGCGTGGTGCTTTTACCCGAACCGCTGGAGCCGAGGAAGGTCAGGAATTCACCATCCTTGATGTCCAGCGAAATGTCGTCCACGGCCGCGAAGTCGCCGTAGTACTTGTTCAGATTGCGCAGGCTCACCAAGGGTTGGTCGGTTTGCTGCGCGGGATCTTTGATGACGGCACTCATGTCGTTCTCCTGGCGCTCAAGCGCTGATTGGGTTGCGCCGGCGAACGGCGGCGGCGATGACCATGACCAATACCGAGAGGCCGATCAGCAGCGTCGACGCGACGGCGATCACGGGCGTCAGGTCCTGGCGCAGAGTGGTCCACATTTTCACGGGAAGGGTTTGCAGGGTCGGGCTGGCCATCATCACGCTCAGCACCACTTCGTCCCAGGAGACCAGAAACGCAAACAGCGCACCGGCAACCATCCCCGGGCGAATCGCCGGAAACGTCACCTTGAATACCGCTTGCAGGCGCGAGGCACCGCAGATCACCGCAGCATCTTCGATCGACTGATCGAACAGCTTCAGCGAGTTGATGATCGAGATGATGGTGAACGGCAGCGCGACAATGACGTGGCTGACCACAAACGCAAACATCGTCCCGGTGTACCCCAGTTTGAGAAACAGCGCATACACGGCGACCGCGATAATCACCAGCGGCACGATCATCGGCAGGGTGAACAATCCGTAGAGCATTTCCCGCCCTGGGAAGCGTCCGCGGACCAACGCGAAAGCAGTAGGCAGGCCCAGCGCCACGGCGAAGAACGTGGTCAGTACGGCGACCTTGAGGCTGGCGATCGCGGCATTCATCCAGTCCGGATTGGAGAAGAACTGGCCATACCACTTCAGCGTCCAGCCCGGTGGCGGGAAGACCAGCCACTGCGAAGAACCGAATGAAAGCAGGATGATGAAAACGATCGGCAACAACAGGAACAGCGCGATCAGCCCCGTCGTGAAGTACAGGCCGAAACGCATCCGGGGGCTCATGGCATTAGGGGTCAGGAGCATGACGGTTTACCTCGCGTTACTGGCGCCAACCGGGGATTCCGGCTGAAGCTTCAGGTAGAAGTAGAACAGCACCAGGGTGATCACGATCAGCAGCGCGGCACCGGCGCTCGCCAGTCCCCAGTTGAGGAACGACTGCACCTGCTGAATGATGAACTCGGGCAGCATCATGTTCTGCGCACCGCCGAGCAGCGCCGGGGTGACGTAGTAACCGAGCGACATCACGAACACCATCAAGCCACCGGAGAACAGTCCTGGCCGGCACAGCGGCAAAAACACCCGGAAGAAATTGGTCCACGGGCTGGCACCACAGATCGAGCCTGCTTGCAGGATCATCGGGTCAATGGCCTGCATGGTCGCCTGCAACGGCAACACGATGAACGGGATCATGATGTAGCTCATACCGATCACTACGCCGGTCAGGTTGTGCACCATTTCCAGCGGTTGATCGATGATGCCCATCGCCATCAGCGCCTTGTTGATCACCCCGGAGGCTTGCAGCAATACCAGCCAGGAATAGGTGCGGGCGAGGAGGCTGGTCCACATCGACAACAGCACGATACTGAGGATCCAGCGGCCCCAGCCGCGTGGTACCAGCGTGATCGCCCAGGCCAGCGGAAAGCCCAGCAGCAGACTGAACAGTGTTACCAGCCCGGCCACCGAAAAGGTGTTGAGCAATACCCGCGCGTACGCCGAGTTGGCGAACAGCTGCTCGTAATTGCCCAGCCCCGGAACGGGCTCGAGCACACCGCGCAGCAACAGGCCGATCAATGGCGCCAGAAAGAACAGGCCGAGGAACAGCAGGGCAGGAATCAGGTTACTTGCGCCACGCCAGCGCTGGGTCAATGAAGGCGCTTGCGAGGCGACTTTCACCAGGCCAGGAACCGCCCCGGCAGCGCTCGCGGCGCCCCCGGTCGGTGTGGATTGACGGGACGTGGTTGCCGTCACTTTCATTTGACCAGCCATTCGTTCCACCGTGTCGCGATGGCCGGACCGTTCTTGGCCCAGTACGCGAAGTCGAGAGTGATTTGATCCTTGGCATAAGCTGTCGGCAGGTTGGGCGCCAGCACCGAATCTAGGCGGGCGATACTGTCGACGTTAACCGGGGCGTAGGCGGTCAGGTTGGAGAAATCAGCTTGCCCTTTGGCGCTGCTCGCGTTGGCCAGAAACTTCATCGCGGCCGCTTTGTTTTTCGAGCCTTTGGGGATGACCAGAATGTCGGCCATGACCAGGTTCTGTTTCCAGCTCACGCCGACCGGGGCGCCATCCTCTTGCAGGGCGTGGATTCGACCGTTCCAGAACTGGCCCATGCTGACTTCGCCCGAGGCAAGCAACTGCTGCGACTGGGCACCGCCGCCCCACCAGACGATATTTTTCTTGATGGTGTCGAGTTTTTTGAAGGCGCGGTCCAGGTCCAGCGGGTAGAGCTTGTCGGCAGCTACACCATCAGCCAGCAGCGCCAGTTCGAGCACGCCTGGGCTTGGCCATTTGTAGAGTGCGCGTTTGCCGGGGTAGGTTTTGGTGTCGAACAGCGCGGACCAGTCTTCGGGCTTCTTGGCGCCGAGCTTGCCCTCGTTGAAGCCGAGGACAAAGGAGAAGAAGAACGAGCCGACGCCGTGATCCGTCACAAAACGCGGGTCGATCTTGTCACGCTGGATCACCGAGAAATCGAGCGGTTCGAGCAAGCCTTCAGCGGCGGCGCGCAAGGCGAAGTCGGCTTCGACATCGACCACGTCCCACTGCACGTTGCCGCTCTCGACCATGGCTTTGAGTTTGCCGTAGTCAGTAGGACCGTCCTGCACCACGGTGATGCCGCTGGCCTTGCTGAACGGGTCGGCCCAGGCCTGCTTCTGCGCGTCCTGGGTGCTGCCGCCCCAACTGACGAAGTTCACGCTTTCGGCAGCCATCAACGCCTGGCTGGTCACGCTGAGCAGTCCCGCAAAAAGAATCGCGGTAGCACGTTTGTTCAACACCATTTTCACGCCCTCATTGTTGTGTTTATGAGCGGGGCTTGGAGTGCCCGCCTATCGGGAGCAGTAGGTCCGTCTTGCCTGTTACGGTCGTCCGGTCTATGGAATATCATATTATGGTATTCCAAACTTTGTGCAAGCGTTTCGCCTTACCGGCTATCTGCCAAAAATCGCGTTTTGATGCTTCGCGGATGCCTTCTGTGGCGAGGGAGCTTGCTCCCGCTGGACGCGAAGCGGCCCTAGGTTCGCTCACGACGTCCCGGTCTCCGGTCCGGGATCCTGCGCGCCCCAGCGGGAGTAA
This sequence comes from Pseudomonas sp. TMB3-21, assembly GCF_054898145.1. Classification (NCBI taxonomy): domain Bacteria; kingdom Pseudomonadati; phylum Pseudomonadota; class Gammaproteobacteria; order Pseudomonadales; family Pseudomonadaceae; genus Pseudomonas; species Pseudomonas sp. TMB3-21. The sequence continues at coordinate 3,916,189 of NZ_CM142718.1, forward strand.
GCTCCTGGCCACAAGCGCTTCGTCACTGTTGGCTGAACGGTATGCTCTCCACCACTTCCAGGTCGTAGCCGGTCAAGCCTGCATATTTCAGCGGAGGACCCAGATGACGTAGCTTGCGCACCCCCAGGTCTTGCAGGATTTGCGCGCCGGTGCCCACTTCAGAATAGATCCGTGACTGCGAACGGCTGAATTGACGCGGTGGTTGGGTCAGTTGCGGGATCCGTTCCAGCAAGGCCTGCGAGGATTCGTGATTGGCGAGCACCACCACCACGCCGCGGCCTTCTTCAGCTACCCGTTGAAGTGCGGCCCACAGCGTCCAGTTCGACGGCCCGCTGTATTCGGCACCGACCAGATCGCGCAGTGGGTCAATGACATGCACGCGCACCAGCGTCGGTTCATCGCGGCGCAGTTCACCCATTACCATTGCCATGTGTACGCCGCCTTCGATGCGATCCTCAAAGGTCACCAGACGAAAGGTGCCATGCACCGTGGGCAAGTCGCGCTCGCCGATGCGTGCCACGGTGTGTTCGGTGCTCAGGCGATAGTGGATCAGGTCGGCGATGGTGCCGATCTTGATGCCGTGCTTGCGCGCGAAGATTTCCAGGTCGGGGCGGCGGGCCATCGTGCCGTCGTCATTCATGACTTCGACGATTACCGACGCGGGGGTGAATCCGGCCAGACGGGCCAAATCGCTACCGGCCTCGGTGTGTCCGGCGCGGGTCAGCACGCCACCTTCCTTGGCCCGCAGAGGGAAGATGTGGCCCGGTTGCACGATGTCCGCGGGGCCGGCTCCGGTGGCAACAGCGGCAGCCACGGTGCGCGCCCGATCTGCAGCGGAAATGCCAGTGGTGACGCCGATCGCCGCTTCGATCGACACGGTGAAGGCGGTACTGAACACGCTGCCGTTGCTCGGCACCATCTGTTCCAGTCCCAGGCGTTGGCAATGTTCATCGGTCAGGGTCAGGCAGATGAGGCCGCGCGCCTCGCGGGCCATGAAACTGATCGCTTGCGCGGTGCAGCAGTCGGCAGCCAGCAGGAGGTCGCCTTCGTTTTCTCGATCTTCGTCATCGACCAGCAGGACCATTCTGCCTTGACGATAATCTTCGATTATTTGTTCGATACTGTTGAAGGCCATGTGCGGATTCTCAGTGTTTGATGGAGATATTATGTGGTATACCATAATACAGAAATCACTGAGAGGTCACTATGAAGGCGTACTGGATTGCTCATGTCGATGTCGCGGATGCCGATCAATACAGCCAATACACCCAGCGGGCGCCTGCGGCTTTCGCGTTGTACGGCGGACGGATGTTGGCTCGGGGCGGGCGCAGCGAAGCGTTGGAGGGAGGGCCTGAGGCGCAACGTAATGTGGTGATCGAGTTTGATTCCTACGAGCAGGCGCTCGCGTGTTACCGGTCAAATGAGTACCAGGAGGCCAAGCGCCATCGCGAAGGTGTGGCACAGGCGCAGATCATTATCGTAGAGGGCGTGGCGCCGGTTTGAGCACGGCCGGGGGTGGCGCCCGAAGCAATTGTAGGAGCTGGCTTGCCAGCGATGGCTGCCTGACAGGCGACTCATCATTCGCAGATGGATCGCAGTCAACTGCAGGGCGCCATCGCTGGCAAGCCAGCTCCTACAAATACACGGCTAGCGGATAAAGTGAATCTTCCCGGTGTCATCATTGCCGATATAAATCCCGTAAACCCCCGCCTGCCGCTCCTCGATATACCGCTCAAGAATCTGCCGGATCGCCGGGTAGTAAATGCTCTCCCAAGGAATATCCTCAGGCGCGAAGAATTTGTAATCGAGCGTCTCCGGCCCGTATTGCCCGGTGATCTCCAGCGCGATGGCGCGGAAGATGATGTACACCTCGCTGATTTTCGGCACGCTGAAAATCGAGTAGGGCGAAAGAATTTCCGCACGGACACCGCTTTCTTCCCACACTTCGCGTAGCGCCGCCTGCTCGGTGGTCTCACCACCTTCCATAAAGCCTGCCGGCAGCGTCCAGGTGCCAGGGCGCGGTGGGATTGCACGTTGGCAGAGCAGGTATTTGCCGTCCTGCTCGATGATGCAGCCGGCAATGATTTTCGGATTGATGTAATGGATGTAGCCACAACCTCGACACATCAGTCGCTCGTGCGTATCGCCCGGTGGCAGCTGCTGATTGAGGTCAGCGCCGCCACACTTTGGACAAAAGCTCGGGCTGAACATGATTAGCGACCTATGCGTGGTTCTTTGAGGGCGATGGGCAGGGTGATCAGCGGCAGTTCGCCGGTTTCTTCCTGCTTGCGCTTGAGGTAATCGAGGGCGACGGCGGCGGCAGCCCGAACGTGATCGACGCACGCCTGATGTGCGGCCAAAGCATCACCGCTTTTGATCGCTTCCACCATGCGTTCCATTTCCTGGTTACTGGCGCCACGGCGATTTTCCTGGGACACCGAAGTCGCTCGCAGGTAGCTGATGCGTGCCTGCAACTGACGCAGTTGGGTGGCCGCCACGTGGTTGCCCGAGCCTTCGAGCAAGACGTCGTAAAAGCCTTGTACCGAGTCGATGACCTGTTGCAGTTCCCCTTCTTTGAGCGCCTTGCGGTTCTCTGCAAGGGCTTTTTCCAAGGCCTTGATGTCCTTCGCCTTGGCGCGCAGGGTGAACAGCTGAACGATCAATCCTTCGAGGACACACCGCAGCTCGTAGATGTCGACGGCATCGGCGAGGGTAATGATCGCCACGCGCGGGCCCTTGGCATCGGCGAATTCCACCAGCCCCTCGGACTCCAGGTGACGCAATGCTTCGCGAACCGACGTGCGACTGACGCCAAGACGATCGCACAGATCGCGTTCGACCAAACGGTCTCCCGGCAGGAGCTGAAAGTTCATGATGGCGGTGCGCAGCTTGTCCAGCACGATTTCGCGCAGGGTAACGGGATTGCGATTGACCTTGAAGCTGTCGTCGAGTGGCAGGCGTTTCATGGGGTCCGCTCTGAGTGTGGCTGTCCATGCAAAAAGAGCACTTCGATCCGTGGATCATCGTGCTCAGTCAATCAACAGCCAAAGGTTAACTGGAGGCCTCGGCATCGGCTTCGGCGAACGCTTCACGGGCGAGCCGGAAGCTATCGACGGCCGCGGGAACGCCGCAATAAATACCGACCTGAAGCAGAATTTCGCGTATTTGTTCACGACTCAGCCCGTTACGCAAGGCACCACGTACATGCAGCTTGAGCTCGTGCGGCCGATTGAGGGCCGAAATCATGGCCAAGTTTATCATGCTGCGCTCTTTAAGCGACAAACCCTCCCGGCCCCAGACATGCCCCCAGCAGTATTCGGTGACCATTTCCTGAAGCGGGCGGGTGAAGTCGTCGGCGTTCTCGATCGAGCGTTTCACGTAGGCTTCGCCCAACACCTGAGTGCGGATCTGCAAGCCGTTTTCGTACTTGTCGGTACTCATCGCGGCGTGCTCCCGAAGTCGTCCAGCCCACCCATCAGGGTGTATTTGAGTTCCAGGTAATCTTCGATGCCGTACTTGGAGCCTTCACGGCCGAGACCCGAAGATTTGATCCCGCCAAAGGGGGCAACTTCCGTGGAGATCAACCCTTCGTTAATGCCGACCATGCCGTATTCGAGTGCTTCACTCATGCGCCATGCGCGACCCAGATCACGGGTGTAGCAATAGGCGGCGAGGCCGAATTCGGTGTCGTTGGCCATGTGAACGGCTTCGGCTTCGGTGTCGAAGCGGAACACGGCGGCCAGCGGACCGAAGGTTTCATCCCGGGCGACTTTCATCGCCAGGGTTACGCCGGCCAGGACGGTCGGCTGGAAGAACCCGTGGCCCAATGCATGACGCTCGCCGCCGCAGAGCAATTGCGCGCCCTGGCTCAAGGCGTCCTGCACGTGGTCTTCGACTTTGGCCACGGCGCGCTCATTGATCAAAGGGCCCTGATTGATGCCTTGCTCGAAGCCGCTGCCCACCTTGAGTTCGGCCACGCGTTCGGCCAGTCGCGCTACAAACGCGTCGTGGATGCCGGCCTGCACCAGAAAGCGATTGACGCACACGCACGTCTGCCCGGCGTTGCGAAACTTGGCGATCATCGCCCCTTCGACGGCGCGCTCCAGATTGGCGTCATCGAAAACGATAAAGGGCGCATTGCCGCCGAGCTCCAGCGAGACTTTTTTCAGCGTCGGTGCGCACTGCGCCATGAGCAGTTTGCCGATGGCGGTGGAGCCGGTGAACGACAGCTTGCGCACCAAAGGACTTGACGTCAGCTCGGCGCCAATGGCGATGGCGTCGCCAGTGATGACATTGAAAATACCCGGCGGGATGCCGGCCTGCTCGGCCAGAGCGGCCATGGCCAGCGCCGAGAATGGCGTTTCGGGCGCGGGTTTGACAATGCAAGGGCAACCAGCGGCCAGCGCCGGGCCGGCCTTGCGGGTAATCATCGCTGCCGGAAAATTCCACGGTGTAATGGCCGCAACGACGCCGATGGGCTCTTTGCTGACCACAATGCGTGCATCGCTTTTGTGGCTCGGTATGGTGTCGCCGTAGATGCGCTTGGCCTCTTCGGCGAACCACTCGATGAAGCTCGCCGCGTAGAGAATTTCCCCCTTGGCTTCCGCCAGCGGCTTGCCTTGTTCGAGGGTGAGGATTTCTGCCAGCGCGTCGGAGTTCTCGAGCATCAGCGCATGCCAGCGCTTGAGAATCTGGCTGCGTTCCTTGGCGGTCAATGCGCGCCACGCTGGCCATGCTTTGTCAGCGGCCGCGATGGCTTGTTTTGCTTCCTTCGCGCCAAGGTTTGGCACCCGTCCGATGAATTCGCCGTTCGCCGGATTGAAGATTTCCTGACTGGCGCCATCGGCGGCATCGAGCCATTGGCCATCGATGTAGGCCTGCTGGCGGAACAGTAGTGAGGCTGCTGGACTCATGCTGGCTCCTGGAGTTTTAGGTAGATCACCTGTGGGAGCGAGCCTGCTCGCGATGGCTGGGGTACATTCAGCATCAATCATGACGGGTGCACCGCATCGCGAGCAGGCTCGCTCCTACAGTTTTTGGGTTGGTCAGGTCAGGACGGGCAGGGCGCCCAGCTTGCCTTTGTGGTAGATCATCGGCGTCACCGGCTGCTCGGGCAGGATCAGGTTTTTCACTGCGCCAACGATGATCGCGTGATCGCCGCCGTCGTATTCGCGCCACAGTTCGCACTCGATGATCGCCGTCGCCTTGGCCAGCAACGGGTTGCCCAACTCGCTCAGGTGCCACTCGATGGCCTTGGCTTTGTCCTTGCCTTTACTGGCGAAGGCATAGGCTTCGGCTGTCTGGTCAGCGGACAGCAGGTGGATCGCAAACTGCTTGCTGTCGCGCAACACCGGATAGGTATCGGAGGCGTAGTTGGGACAGAACAACACCAGCGCGGGGTCAATCGACAGCGCACTGAAGGCGCTGGCAGTGATGCCGACGATGCCGCCTTCCGGGTCGAGTGTGGTGACTACCGTTACCCCTGATGGAAAGGAGCTCATGACGTCTTTGTAAATGCCGGGTTCGATCATTTCAAAATTCTCCTAACGCATCACAAACGGATCAGGCATGGGCGCCTGGGACAGATTGATCCACACCGTCTTCAACTCGGTGTAGGCCAGCACCGAATCGATGCCGCTCTCGCGTCCATAGCCGCTGTTCTTGAAGCCGCCGATCGGCGCCATGGCCGAGACCGCGCGGTAGGTGTTAACCCAGATGATCCCCGAACGCACGTCCCGGGCGAGGCGATGTGCACGCCCCAGGTCGCGGGTCCAGATGCCTGCAGCGAGGCCAAATTGCGAGTCATTGGCAATCGCCAGCGCCTCGGCTTCATCCTTGAAGCGGATGACCGAGGCGACCGGGCCAAACACTTCTTCCTGCATGATTTTCATCGAATTGCGGTCGCACTCGAACAGCGTGGGTTCGTAGAACCAGCCTTCGCCCAAACCCTGCGGGCGTTTGCCACCCAGTCGCAGGTGCGCCCCTTCGGCGATAGCATCAGCGACCAGACCTTCGACGACTGCCAGCTGTTGCGCAGTGGCCATGGGGCCCATTTCGCTGCTGTCTTCCTGCGGGTTGCCAATGCGGATGCGTTTGGCCCGTTCGATCAGCCGTTCGACAAACTCATCGTAAATTTCGTCCTGAACCAGCAGGCGCGAGCCCGACACGCAACTTTGGCCAGAGGCAGCGTAGATGCCGGCAATCGCGCCGTTGATTGCACTGTCGAGGTGGGCATCGGCGAAAATAATATTGGGTGACTTGCCACCCAGTTCCAGCGACAGCCTGGCGAAGTTTTCGGCGCTGCTGCGCACGACATGTCGCGCGGTCGCCGCGCCGCCGGTGAAGGCGATTTTGCGGACCAGCGGGTGGCGGGTGAGGGCGGCGCCGGTGCTCGGCCCATAACCCGTGACGACGTTGACCACGCCGGGCGGAATGCCGGCCTCAAGTGCCAGACGCGCCAGCTCGAGAATGGTCGCCGAAGCGTGCTCCGAAGGTTTGATCACGATGGTATTGCCAGCGGCCAGGGCCGGGGCCAGCTTGATCGCGGTCAGGTACAGAGGGCTGTTCCAGGGAATGATCGCGGCGACCACGCCCATGGCTTCGTGCACGGTGTAGGCGAACAGATCCGGCTTGTCCAGCGGCAGAGTGCCGCCTTCGAGCTTGTCGGCGAGCCCTGCGGTGTAGTGGAAGAACTCCGGCAGATAGCTGACCTGGCCACGGGTTTCGCGAATGAGCTTGCCGTTGTCGCGGCTTTCCAGTTGCGCCAGCTGCTCCTTGTTTTCGGCAATCAGGTCGCCGAGGCGGCGCAGCAGCTTGCCGCGGGCGGTGGCCGTCAATCCGCGCCAGGCAGGGCTGTCGAAAGCCGTTTGCGCCGCCTGTACGGCGCGCTCCACATCGGCTTCGTCGGCATCGGGCAGTTGCGCCCACGGTTCTGCCAGCGCTGGGTTGAGGCTGTCGAAAGTCTTGCCGGAGAGGGCGTCAACCCATTCACCGCCAATGCACATCTGGAAGCGTGCGAGCGTCATGCAACGATCCCCTTTATCTGGGTGGGTCGGGAGTGCGCAGTGTCGAGGAATTCCAGCAGCAGCTGGTTGACCAGGCGCGGCGATTCTACGGGCATCATATGCCGTTGCTCGGCGAGCACGGCAACGGTGGCTCCGGGAATTTGCGCGGCCAGCTGTCTGGCCATTTGCGGTGTTGATCCGGGGTCCAGCTCGCCCGTGGCGACGAGGGTCGGCGCTTGAATACTGCCCAGGTCCTCGGCGCGGTACATGTCTTGTGTGGCGAACAGCTCGTAAGTGGTCAAATAGCCCTGCGGGTCGTTGTCCGCCAGCGTTTGGCGCAGCGCGGCAATCTGCGCCGGGTTGGCGGCCTGATACTCGCGGCTGAACCAGCGGGAGAGCGCCGCTTCCGCATTCGCATCCGGGCCGTGTTCGGCCGCTTGAGCGGTGCGGGCAATGACCCCGGCGCGCTGTTCGGGACTGCGGTTGAACACGCTGTTGAGTACCACCAGGCCTTGCAGGCGTTGCGGGTAGTGCAACGCAAATGCTCTGGCGACAAGGCCACCCATGGAGAAGCCGATCACCGTCGCTTGAGGCAATTGCAGGTGGTCGAGCAATTCCAGCAACTGGTCGGCGTAGCCCAGCAGCGGTGTACCGCTTTCAGGACGCGGGCTGGCACCGTGGCCGAGCATATCGTAGGCAACCACACGGTATTGGGTGGCCAGGCCAACGATTTGGCCGCCCCACATTTCTTTGTTCAGGCCCACGCCGTGGATCAAGACCACGGGCTGGCCTTGGCCGGTCGCCAGGTAACTGGTGCCAGCCGGGGTGCGTTCAGCGGTGAGCCGAATCATGGAGCGCTCCTGCATGCCTTTTTGTTTTGGTACTCGGCAGAATTACTGGGCTTTTTCAGCGGCCAGTTCTTCCAGATCGATGTAGCGGTTACCAATGCGAGGATGCAGGCGACCGCCATCGGCGCAGCCCAATACCACGACGATTTCGTCGGCGCGGGGCGCATCTTCGATCTTCATTTCCAGGGTGATGTAGTGCGAACGCAGACCTTCGTCGTCCTTATGCATCATCGGAATCTGAATCGAGCTGCCCGGCCCACCGCGCTTGTTGGTAAAGCTCAGATAGCTCTTGGCCTTGACCGCTTCACGGTAGTGATTGCCGAAACGCAAGGTGTGAATCACGGCGGAGGCATGTTCGATCTCGCCGTCTGCGCCAACGACGGCAGCTTTGCCATACGCTTCGATTTTTTCGGCGCCGCCAATGATGCTCACCAGACGCTCGACCATCATCGCGCCGAGATCGGAGCAGTTGGCTCTGATCTGTGGTTTCAGGTCTTCGACGAAGCCATTGCCTACCCAAGGATTTTTCATGACAACGGCCAGGCCGACCATAGTCACTGGCTTATCGGTGGCTTTGCCGCCTTCGATGAAGGTTTCTTCGACATAGCTGACGATCTTGCGAATTTCGAAACTCATGAGCTGCTCCGTATCGGGTGAAAGGTGTCTGTGCGTCTGATGGTATACCATAATACGTGAAGCACAAGTCCCTTAAATGAGTTTCTAATCGGCTACCGATGAAATGAAATGGCGTGCCCCGAGGTCAGTACAAAATAGCGGTCAATGTGCCTTACTACGGATTCGATGCATTGCCCGCTTGGTGGGCGAGGATTCTCCAAGTGAGTGGGTTGAAAAAATCACACGTCTTATTTCAGGAGCAACCGCATGACCAACCTGCACGAGGTAAGTTTTCTCGGTTTCGACGTGTTCGGAACCGTCGTGGACTGGCGGAGCGGTGTCGCCCGAGCCGCGGCTGCATTTCTTCAGCGTCATGGTCTGAACGTTGACCCCCTCGACTTCGCCGATCAGTGGCGAGGGCTCTATCAACCCTCCATGCAACGCGTGCGCTCTGGAGAGCGGCCGTTCGTGACGCTCGATGTTCTGAACCGGGAAAATCTGGAATCCGTGCTGGCCAGGCACGACGCCGATTTTGGCGGAATTACAAACGCCGAACTGGTGGACCTCAACAAGGCATGGGAGAGGCTCGACCCTTGGCCTGACTCCGTCACTGCACTAACGCGACTGAAGGGCAAATTCTCGATCGGTGCGCTGTCGAACGGGCACATTGCCGGCATGCTCAATCTCGCGAAATTCGGCGGTTTGCCTTGGGATGTGATCCTCGGCGCGGAGATCGCCGGAACCTATAAACCTCAGCCGCAGACCTACTTGAAGTCCGCAAAGGCCGTGGGCCTGGCACCGGCGCAAATCGCGATGGTGGCTGCGCACAATTCCGATCTGGCCGCCGCTCGTGCTATTGGGCTCAAAACGGTGTTTGTTCGGCGCCCGACTGAACATGGGCCAGGCCAGACATCTGACCTGAAGGCTGAACAGGATTGGGATGTGATCGTCGACTCCCTCACGGAAGCGGCAGATGCCCTTGGTTGCTAGGCCGTTTCGAGTGGCCAAAACCCATTGGCAGGCGTAGACAACTGCCCGGTTTGATCTAGCCTTAACAGGATCACTCGGGAGGAAAATTCCATGCGCCTTGCTCTCGGAAATCCATCAGCTCCAGCTTTGGGCTTCGTTCTGTGTATGGCAGCGTCCGGGCAGGGGCTCGCCGATAACAGCCCGCCGCCCATTCTCCCGCTGGAATCCGAAACAGCGCCCCGACTTATTGCCTATCCACCGCTGGCCGCGCCGCTCGCTCGTGGTGTTGTCATTATTCAGTATCGAGCCGAGCACGCCAGGATCATTCCGGTGTTTGGCAAAGAGGCGCAGGAGGTATCACCGCGTCTCGGCCACCTGCATGTGACCGTCGATGACTGGAAGGGAACATGGGCGCACACCAGTGAAGACCCGATTATTCTGGTCGGGCTGACGCCGGGCCCTCACAAGGTGTTGCTGGAGGTGGCTGACCCGACTCACAAGATCCTCACCAGTACAGTGGTGAGTTTTATCGTGCCGGAGACGAAGCCGATGGATGCGCATGTTGGCGAGGCGCATCAAGCCAAACCCTGACGACAAACCCCGCCTTTCTCCGTTTCTGCAGATAGGGGATCAGCCCTTTCAACTCACACTGAAAAAAAGCGCCCAGCTCGAAATGTATCGCTGTGTATCCAGGCTGCCTGTCGATACGTAATGTTTATTTCGAAGCCCTGAGTGACACATCCGGGATACCTGACGGCCGTTAAATGGGAACCAACGAGACAGCACATCCCGTCTCGCATATGCCCTCAACGTTCGGAGATATGTCATGAACTGGAAGAACCTCAGCCTCGCTTCATTGTTTGCCCTGCTCAGCGTGAGCGCAGTCGCAGCGAACGCTCAGAACGAAGTCAAACCTGCCGCTTACATGTACGGCGATCATCTGGACATTGCCAAAGTACTGTCGATTAAAGAGGCATCGGCCTCCGGCTGCGGGATCGTCCAGACTCGGCTGACTTACCTTGATTCGGCTGGTGCAACTCAGGCGTTCGACTATGGCTCCTACTCCCAGAGCTGCGGCCAGGGCAATTGATGTTTACATGCATGGGCGTTCGGCTGGAAAACCGCGATACGCGGGGAGGCAGGGTTTTCCTCCTCGGGCGAACGCATTTGCGTGAATGACGGGTTCTTTCCTGAGCTTGCTCGGTGGGTACCGGTCATTCAACCTGGCTTTCCTTTATTCCGCGAGTCTGGGCTACGTGTGGATGAGCCTGCCCCGAGCGTTTTTTTGATCTCATCGGCACTTCCACTGTCCAACGGTGACTGCATCGCCAATGGAAGGAAGTCAGGGCAATGAAAGAGATCAAGTTCAATGCTGATTATCAGATCGCGTCCAGAACAGTGATGACGTTCGCCGTCATCGGGTTGCTGACTGCGTGCGCGGGCAACAATACGGCGTCGAAGGTGCTTGCACCGGGCGAGGCGAAGACTTCCAGCACCAAAACGCTGGAGGCGGGCGCAGCGCTGCTTCAATCGCGCCCGCCGATCGAAGCGCTCAACGCCTACCTCGATGGATTTCATTTCTACAACGGGCACCGCGACGTGCAGATGGAAGCTCACCACTATTGTTCGATCCTGAACGAAGAGGTCATCCAGTGCGTGATCTACGACGGCAATCGCAAGGACGCCAAGTTGATGGGAGTGGAATACATCATCAGCAAGCAACTGTTCGCCAGATTGCCCGGTGCGGAAAAGGCGCTGTGGCACAGCCATGTTCATGAGGTGAAGTCGGGTCAATTAATTGCGCCCGGGATTCCAGAAGTTGCCGAACATGCGCTCATGGAAAAGCTCGTTAATACCTATGGCAAGACATGGCATACGTGGCACACCGACCTGAATAAAGAGCTGCCTTTGGGTGTTCCTCAACTGATGATGGGATTCACTGCCGATGGCCAGGCCGACCCGAAAATGGTCAGGGAACGGGATAACAGATTTGGCATAAACAGCTCGGAGAAGAAGAAGGCGCGAGCCGACATCCCTGCACCTGATATCGACGCGGGGGCCGATGCCTGGAGTAAGGGAAACGTCATTCAACTGGACGACCCCACGGGCAGTTCGCATTCTGACTGACGGTCATGCTGCCACGCCCAGGCTGGAGCTTAGGTATAGCGCCAGTGGACAGGGTGTTGCGGGCACGCCCTAACTGGATCCAATTAACTCACTGTATTGGAAGTCGACAAGCGGTAGGTTTAGCCTATTGCTTAAAATGATGGCGCAATGACATATTGCACCCCCTCTCGACTTCCCAGTGTGTCAACAATGCGCCCCCTCAAGTCACTTGTTGCAGCTTCGTTGCTGCTCAGCGGGTGCAATGGAATGCCAGTCGCTTTTATCCAGGATCCTGTTTTCGACCAAGCCTTTATCGTTCACTCCGGCGCGCCTTTGCCTTACGTGCTGATGGGTTCGGCCGTGCAATGGAACGAGGAATACGCCGTCACGGTAAAGCACATCCCGTATTTGTCGGGGGCGGTTTTCCAGGGGCAGGCGGACGTGCAGTTCTTCCGTCACAAGGCCAGCAGCGTACCGTCATGGCGTGGTTACAAGCCGGGCGAAGCACTGACCTCGGTCGGGTTCAATTCGCTGTACATGTCGGTCAAAGGCAGCGGTCTTGCCTTGCCGGCCATGGTTCGCCTGGACGTCAAAGAGGGCAATGTGCTCTACGGCACCCACACTGGCGCACTGGCCAAAGGCATGTCGGGCGGCCCGGTATTTTCCGCCGATGGTAAAGCGGTCGGGATCAACGTGGCGTTCCTGACCCGCGATGATGTCAGCAGACTCAAACGCGCAGACCTGATGGACCAACCGCGGGTCAGCATTTTCCTGCCCTACGCCGAAATCAATCGCGAGTGGTCGCGCTACCTCGCCAGCGTTGCTCCGGCTGCGCCGCCGGCCACCAAACTGGCCAGTCGCTGATCAGCGTTCGCGCAATGCTTCGCGGGCTCGGTTGAGCGGTTTGATCAGGTAATCCAGCACGGTTTTTTCGCCCGTGCGGATATCGACCGTGGCGATCATGCCAGGCACGATGGCGAAGCGTTTGCCGGCCTTGTTGCGCAGTTCATCCGAGTGAGTGCGGATGAACACGCGGTAGTAAAAGATCTCTGGTTTGGCATCGTCCTGAAGGGTGTCCGGGGAGATCGTTACCACTTGGCCGTCCAGGCTGCCGTAGATCGAATAGTCGTAGGCCGTGATCTTGACCTTCGCGGGCTGGTCGGGATGGATAAAAGCAATGTCGCGCGGGGAGATGCGCGTCTCGATCAGCAATTGTTCATCGAGCGGCACGATCTGCATCACTTGGCCATTGGGCGCGATCACGCCGCCAATCGTGTTGACCTCAATGTCTTTGACGATCCCGCGCACCGGCGAGCGCAAGGTCAGGCGTGACAGCGAATCGGTGCGACCACGGATCACCGCTTCGAGCATCTGCGCTTCGGCGTTGGCCTTGGCCAGGTCTTCGCGGGCGCGCACCATGTAGTCGGAGCGCGCTTCGGTCGCCTTCAATTCCAGCTCCGAGCGCTGACGGGTCAGGCGCAACACCTCGACCCGGCTCGATGCGCCGATCTTCGCCAGATTCTCTGTGATCTCCAATTCGCTGCGCACCAGTTTCAGCGAGCTCTGGATGCCGTCCAGGGTTTGCGCCAGGGCTTTGCGGCGGGTGCGGTAGAGCTCGGTTTCGGCGCGGATCAAGTCCGCAAATTCCTGCAGCGACGGGTCGAACGCCAATGGTTTTTCGCTGACCTCGGCTTGCAGTCGATTGACGCTGGCCAACGCCGCGCGGTACTTGGCCGCGCTTTCGCCGACGTTGGACTGGTTTTTCACCGGGTCGAGCTGCGCGAGGATCTGGCCACGTTCGACCAGTGCACCTTCGGTGACGTTGAGCTGTTCAAGAATGCCGCCTTCCATTGACTGAATCACTTGTTCGCGAGAGCTGGGCACCACTTTACCGGTGCCGTTGGAGACCTCCACCACCTCGAACCACGCTGCCCAGGCGATGAAACAGGCGAGCATCAGCGCGCAACCCCAGATTACCCGCGCGCCTCCTGCGATGGCACGCTCGTCGCGCCCGTCGAGGTAGGACATCGGCTCCGGTACGTCCGTTATCATCGATTTCATACTGCCGCTCCCTTGCCAGGCGCACGCAAGCGGGCGAGGGCCGCGTCACGGTGGTCGTCGATGACGATGCGCCCGTTATCCAGCACGATAATCCGCTCCACCAGTTGCAGCACGCTGAGCCGGTGCGTTGCGACCACCAGGGTTCGGCCCTGAGCCCAGCTCGCCAGTTTCTCCAGCAGCAAACGTTCGGTAACGTCATCGAGCGCGGCAGTCGGCTCGTCCAGCAACAACACTTGTGGCTGGCGGATCAACAGCCGCGACAGCAGCAGGCTCTGACGCTGACCGCCGGACAGGCCAAGACCTCCTTCGAGTATCAGATGGTCCATGCCTTTGGGTAACTGGCGGACAAAGTCGAGAGCGCCAGTTACAGTCAGCGCCGCGATGATTTCCTGATCGCTCGCTTGGCCCGCGCCGAGGGTGATGTTGTCGCGCAACGTGCCGTGGAACAGCCGCGCCTGCTGTGACAGCAGGCCGACATCGCGTCGCAGGTCGGCGGGGTCGAGGTGCGCCAGTGATATGCCGTCCAGCGTGGTTTCACCGCTACTCAGATCCATCGCGCCGCCCAGCGCCTGGAGCAGCGTCGACTTGCCGGCACCGTTGCGGCCGAGCAGGGCAATGCGTTCGCCGGGCTGAATCTTCAGGTCGATGCCGGTGAGCGCCGGTGAGGATTCCTCGCTGTAGCGGAAACCGGCCTGGCGCATCCGGTAGTCACCGCGAATTGCCGGCAGGTGCACGCGCTGACTGCCTTCGGGATGATCCACCGGCATTTGCATGATCCGGTTCAAGCCTTCGAGCGCGACCTTGGCCTGTTGCCAGCGGGTGAGCACGTGGGTCAGTTGCGCCATCGGCCCCATCATGCGCGACGACAAAATCGAGGCCGCAACCAGGCTGCCGGTGGTCAGGTCTGCGGCAATCACCATCGGTGCGCCGAACACGATGACCACCGCAAAAACCCCGCCTTGCACGTTCTGCGTCCAGGCCACCAGGCTGTTGGTCAAGGTGCGCAAGCGCAGGCTGCTATCAGCCGAGGCGGCGTTGTACTGATTCCATTGTTGCTGGAAACGTTGCTCGGCCTGCAGCGCTTTGATGTCGTCCAGGCCTTGCACGCTTTCGACGAGCATGGCATTGCGCAGGGCGGCTTCGCGCATCGACGCATTGGCAAATTTTGCCAGCCGCGGTTGCGCAACGATCCCTGGCAACAGCATCAGCACCAGCGCCACCAAGGGGATCAGCACCAGCGGGCCACCGATCAGATAAAACACCAGCAGGAACAGTAGAAAAAACGGCATGTCGGCCAGCGCTGTGGCAGTGCTCGAGGTGATCAGGTCGCGAATCTGCTCCAGCTCGCGCAACTGAGAGATAAATGAGCCAGTGGATTTCGGCCTGGCTGAATTGCGCAGGCGCAGGGCATGACCGAACACCAGGTCGGAGACGCGCAGGTCGGCGCGCTTGCCTAGCACATCGGTGATGCGCAGACGCAGGATGCGCATCACGAAATCGAACAGCAGGGCGAGCATCACGCCGCCGAACAGTACGTAGAGCGTGGGCAACGACTCGGCCGGGATCACCCGGTCATACACCTGCATGGAGAACAGTACCCCGGCCATGCCGAGCAGGTTCGCCACCAACGAGGCGAGCATGACCTGGCTGTAGGGCCGCAGGTCGGTCAGGACGATGCGCCGAAACCAGTGCTCGTCGTACGGTTTGATGTAGTCGTTGGTGCGAACGTCCGCCACGGGTTGCGTCGGTCGCAGGATCAGCGTGCGCACGGCCTGCTCGGCGAGAACCGCGGCGTCCACGCGGCTCTGCAAGCCTTGATCGCCGCTGAAACATACGCCGAGCTCGCCCGTCTCACCGATACTCTCGATGACGCCGACCTGGCCATCGCGC
Source organism: Pseudomonas sp. TMB3-21 (assembly GCF_054898145.1). Taxonomy (NCBI): domain Bacteria; kingdom Pseudomonadati; phylum Pseudomonadota; class Gammaproteobacteria; order Pseudomonadales; family Pseudomonadaceae; genus Pseudomonas; species Pseudomonas sp. TMB3-21. The sequence goes on from NZ_CM142718.1 coordinate 3,931,682, forward strand.
AGTTGAACTACCACAGGCGTACGCCAGCGGCTCAGGCTCTTGGTATCGAACACCGCGAACTTCACGCTCAGTCCGGCCTGGCGGGCCATGTGCCGGACGACTGCTTCGAGGCGGCCCTCGCTGTGCACCGAGGCCAGACGCACGCTCTCCGGGGAAATGTCCAGGCGATAGTGCCGCGCGACGTTGAGCACCGCTTCGAGCCACGGCGAATAATCTTCTCGAGCCTCGGCAGTCGCGGGCTCGGAGGTGAGGACGCTGGCATCGGTCATGGCAGTATCTCGACATTCTGGATGGCGCTGTGGTCAATACCGAAGACCCGGCGCATCGCACCGCTGTTGTAGAAGCAGTCGATCTGCAGACGTTGCAGTTCGGCCTGGGTATTGACCAGGTCGAAGCGCGACTGGTGGATTTCCTGCTCGGCGTTGAGCAAATCAAGCAACGGGCGGGTGCCCAGTTCCAGGTACTGGCGGCCATACAATTGGCGAGCCTCGGTGATGCTGGTCTGGCGGTATTCCAGCGAGCGCAGGCGACGATTCAGCCCGGAGGTCTGCGCCTGGGCTTCGCTGAGACCCTGGCGCGCCTGCAGTCGCGCAAAATCTTCGGCCGAATCCGCGGCAGTCAGCGCATGACCGGCCGCGCGGCTCCGGGCGCTGATGGCGCCGCCCTGATAGATCGGGATTTCAAGGTTGAGGAAGATCCCGACCTGGGTGCGATCCGCCGCCGGATTCTGGTCGTCATAGTTATCGTCCAGGTATTGATTGAGCGACGGTTGCAGCGACAGCGTGGGATAGGCCTCAGCCTTGGCCTGCGCCAGTTCGGCTTGCGCCTGGGTGCGTTGCGCGGCGGCTTGCAAGACGGCGGGCAGGGCATCGGACACTTGCGAAGCATCGCAGGCCTGACTCAGCGTCGGCGCGACCGTTTCACCGACGGCGGGTGGCGTGCGGCGACCGAGCAGGCTGGTCAGGGTCGCCTGCCAGCGCGCGTACTGCGCCTTGAATTCTTGCAACGTGGCCATCGCGCCTTCTGCTCGGGACTGCGCCTGAACCACATCGGAGCGGGTGCTGGCGCCCATGTCATTGCGCTGCTTTGCCAGGTCGACGATGCCGCCGATGCCCTGGATTTGCGCACGCGCGATGTCCAGCAGACGCTGATAGCGCTGCACCTCGATGTAGGCCCGCGAGGTGTCACGGGCAATGTCGTCGATTGCCAGCAAAATGCCGGCCTGGCTGCGGGCTACCCGGGCGCGGGAAGCGTCCACGGCGCTGGAGACCTTGCCGAAGTCGTAGAGCATCTGCTTGAGCGAAATGCTCACCGACTGGCTGCCGGCATCGCTCCCGTATCCGCTGGTGTAGCCGCCCTTGATGCCGCCGGAGACTTGCGGGTAGTAGCCTGATTCGGCCACATTCACACCTTCGCCCTGTTGCAAAAGGGTGCCGATGGCCTCGCCGATGCGGGGGTGCCAATCCACTGCCAGCCTGACCGCTTGTTCCAGCCCCAGACTTTGAGCGGCGGCGTCGTCAGACTCGCGCTGTATAGGGGCAGGGCGCGGGCCGCCGGCATTTGGCATTGGCGATTGCAGTTGCGTCGGGCTGATGCTGCGCAAGCTGTTGTCGAGATTGTCGTCGGCGCGGGCGCCGACGATTAAGGAGGGGTACAAGCCGATGGACAACAGGATCACCGGCCATTTTTTGCGTAAAACTGACTCCACAGGCTTCCCTTACTGTTGAGAGACGGTCATTGCCGATGTCGCGTTTCAAACCACCTGAATGCTGTTCTGCACCCACAAATGGTGGCTCGGGTCCTCCTGCGCTGTGTATTGGAGATAGTCGATGCCGTCGGCCTGTTGCATGCCGCCAGCTGTCCAGCCATCAGTCATGTGTACGCTGTCGTTGCTGTCCCCCTTGATCATCAGCGTGTTGTTGTCGCTGGACGTTATGGCCATCAGATCGCTGAGATTCAGCGTCAGCGATACCGCGCTGGAATGGTTGAGGTCGAGTACTTCGATGTTGTGAATCCGGCTCAGCAGATCGCCCAGGTCGATGGCCACGTCGCCGCCGGCCCAGAGCAATGTGTCGGTGTCGGTGCCACCGTCGACCGACGTGAACTGCTGATCGGTGATGATCAGCGTGTCGTCTCCGGCCCCGCCTTGCAGCGAAACCGCGCCGCCTTGCGAACCGTCCAGCGTGTCGTTACCCTCGGTTCCCTGAATCAATTCGCTGCCGACGGACTGTGCGAACACACTTTCATCGCTTGCCAGCGAGAAGGCCGTGCTGGCGAAAGCGCCGGCATGGTTCAGGTCGATGGTCAGCGTTGCCGTATCGACAGTGCCGTTCGGGTGCGTCAGTTGATAGCTGAACACGTCTTCCTGACCAATGACCGCGTCGGTCAGTCCGGGCTTGAGCGTGTAGGTGTAGTTGCCATTGGCCTGGACCAGCAACGAACCGTACGTGCCAACCAGCGTTATGCCGTTGTAGCCCGGCGCCACATAACTCCCCGCGACCAGCACGCTCAGCAACGTATAGACCGAGCCCAACACGTCGGCGCCGCCCCCCACGGTGTCGGTGAGCAGATTGCCCGACACCGGCGTGTAGCTGCCGGCCACAAACTGATTGGTGTAGGTCGCCACGTTGATCAGGCTGGTATTGACCGTGCTGAGCAGGCCGAGGCCGCCCACTGAAACCCTGACTTGATAGTTGCCCGATGTCTGATCGTCGAAGGTGATCCCGTATTTGCCGCCGCCCAGATTCAGCAGCGCACCGCCGCCATAGCTCTTGACCAGCACATACTGGCTGGTGGCGGTGTTGAATTTGTACAGGCCCACCGTCATTGAACCCAACAAGCTCAGCAGGTTGCTCGAATTGACCACAACGGTCAGGTCGCTGACGGTATCGGTCGCCACGCTGGTGTTGTAGTTGCCGCTGCCGCCGCCGAGCAACACGTTGAAGCTGCCGAGGTTGGAGTTGGTGGTCACTTCGCGGTTGACCAGTGTGATATCGGTCGAGGCGACGTCCGCAGTGGCGTCCACGACCAGCGCTGGGCTGCCCAGGTTTGCGTCATTCCAGACTTCGGTGGCTTGCGGGCTGTCGATGCGCACGTACAGATTGGCGGTGTCACTCAAGCCGTTCGGGTGCACCAGCTGATAGCTGAAGACGTCGACCTTGCCGACACTGGTGACACTGCCGTTCGGTGTGTAACTGTAGTTGCCGCTCGCATCGATGGTCAGCGTACCGTACAGCCCCTGCACAGTGGTGCCAGCCCCGGCACCGACATACGCACCGTTTTTCATGACCTGCAATTGCGCGCCGTTATCCGGTCCGGTCTGGTCAACCGTGCCGTCGACGCCCACGTTGGTGATGACGTTGCCGATAACCGCCGGCCCCGCAATGGCGTTGAACTGCGTCAGGCTGCTGACGTCCAGTTGCAGCTGCGTATTGACCGTGGTCAGCACGCTGATACCGGTGCTCGACACCGTCAGCCGGTACTCGCCCGCCAGCAGATTATCGATGTCCACCCGCACGCCCTGGCCGGCAAGGCCAACCAGGTCAACCAGCCCGCCGCTGCCGTTGACGTCCAGCGTAATCCATTCGCCGTTGGCGTTTTTCACTTGAAGCGTATAGACCACGCCATCGATCAGCGAAATCAGGCTGCTGGTGGTCAGTGTCAACGTCGGATCGAGACGCGCTCCGCTGGCAACGGCGAAGGTGAAGGTTTTCGAAAATCCGGACAGCAGCGTCGTGAACGAGTCGTTGAACGTCTGCGACGCAGTGGCCGGAGCCAGGGTGACGGTGCCGATGGCCAGGTTATCGTTGGCGACAACCGGCGCGTTTACGTCGACATCCGGCGCCGTGACGCTGGCGGCGACCGAGACGTTACCGCGGCTGTCGCTCAGGTTGACGGTCAGGTTTTCTCCATTGATCTGTGGGCTGTTCAGGACAACGGTAAACAGCCCGGCGCCATTCGCGGTACCAGTACCCAGAACGGTACCGCCGGCGGATTTGATCGTGACGATTGCACCGGGCTCACCGCTACCACTGACGGTCAGGCCGTCGGCGCCGACCAGCAGCGCCGTGGCAGCAGCGGGTGGCGTGAGGTCTGGCGCGGTAGCGGTCGCCACCACCGAAACGTTCCCGCTCGGGTCCGCCTGAGTCACGCTGAGCACTTGGCTATTGATTTGTGCCGACGCCAGCACCACGGAGAAGCTGCCATTGGCGGCGACGGTGGCGGTGCCCAACAGCGTACCGCCAGCGTCACGCACGCTGATCGTCGAGCCGGGAATGCCAGCGCCAGTGACCAACGTGCCGCTGCCGTTGACGCTGACGCCGGTCGGGGCGCCGGGCGCGGTAATGTCCGCAGCGGCCAGACTGGCGTTGGGCGAAAGGTTTCCGGCCGGGTCGACCAGTCGCACGGTCAACAGTTGTCCATCCAGTTGCGCGGCATTGAGGTCAACACTGAAGGTGCCGCCACCGCCCACGATCGCGGTGCCCAGCAAAGCGCCGCCCCCGCCATAGACATTGACCGTGGCACCCGGTTCGCCGACACCGCTCAAGGTCAGGCCATTAGCAGCCAAAGCCAATCCGCTCGGCGCGACCGGGGCCTGGACATCATTCGCCGTAAGGTTGAATACCGCAGACAGATTGCCCGCCGGGTCGGATTGTACGACGTTCAGCTGTTGGCCGTTCAGCTGTGCACTGGACAGTTGAACGGTGAAGGTGCCACCGCCATTGACCACGGCGGTGCCCAACACAGTACCGACAGCGTTGGTCACGGTGACGGTTGCGCCGGCTTCGCCCGTGCCGCTGACAGCCAGCCCCGCGCTGTTCAGGGTCACATTGCTCAGCGGTGTCGGTGGCGTTGTATCGGCGACGCTCAGGTTGGTCGACGGCGAAATATTCCCCGCGGCGTCACTTTGCCTGACGCTCAGGAGTTGCCCATTGAGTTGCGCGGAAGACAAAGTCACCGAGAACGTGCCGTCGCCGGCGACGGTGGCGGTGCCCAAAATCGTGCCACCCGCGCCGCGCACGCTGACCGTGGCTCCGGCTTCACCGAGCCCGCCCAGCACCAGGCCTGCACCGGTCAGCGCCAGCGCCGTCGGTGCCGCCGGGGCGGTAATGTCTGGCGCCGTCACGTTGAGGGTGGACGACGTATTGCCGGCGCCATCGGTTTGAGCGGCGTTGAGAATCTGACCGTTCGCTTGCGGTGCATTGAGCGGCGCGCTGAAGGTTCCATTGGCGCCCACGACCGCAGTGCCCAGAACGGCGCCGCCTGCGGTCGAAATGGTGACCGTGGCGCCGATTTCGCCGCGCCCGCTGACCAGTGTGCCGGTGGCGTTGACAGCCAGATCGCCGAGCGACGAGGGCGGCGTCGTATCGGCGGCGAGGATTTCGGTAGGTAGCGACGCGCCGCCCAGCGCGGTGTTGGCGGTAATTTCCAGGCTCTGTCCATTGGTTTGCGGCGGCGTCAGCACCACACTGAACGTACCGTCGGCTCCCGTAAGACCTGTGCCGATCAGGCTGGCATCAACGCCGTAGACGTTGATGGTCGTGCCGATCGCGGCAGTGCCGGACAGCGTGACGCCATCAGGTGTGAGGGCGAGATTGCCGGGCGCATCCGGGGGCGGAACCGCCGGTACGGTCAGGCTGGCGTCAGCAGACACATTGGTGGCCACGTCAGTCTGGTTCACTGTCAGCACCTGGCCGGCAGTGATGCCCGCGTCCAGGGCAATCAGGAAGGTACCGTTGGCCGCCACCGTTGCGCTGCCAACGACATTGCCGAGCGCGTCGGTCACCTCGACACTGGCGCCGGCCTCGCCACGACCGGCCAGTTGAGTGAGGTCGGCACTGATTGTCAGGCTGCTGACGGCATCGGGGGCGGTAATATCAGGCGCAGGGTAAAGCAGCGCCGGCGACGCATTGCCGGCCGCGTCTGTCGCTATCACCGACAACAACTGGCCGTTGGCCTGGGCGGGGCTGAGCGTGACGGTGTAGGTACCGTCACCCGGCGTTACTGCTGTGCCCAGCAGTGTGCCGTTGGCCGACAACACCGTCACCGTGCTGCCCGCTTCGGCGGTCCCCGCAAGCAGGGTGCCTGCACCCGTCAACGATGTGACGGTCGGCGGCGTTGGTGCGGTGCTGTCCGGAGTCGCGACGAGTATTGGCTCGGACAGGTTATTGGCGGCGTCGGCCTGGACAACGGACAGTGTCCTGCCTTCAAGTTGTGCCGCCGACAGCGTCACGCTGAAACTGCCATCGGCTGCCACCGTCGCCGTGCCGAGTAAATCCGCGCCATCGCGCACCATGACCATCGCGCCGGCTTCACCGGTGCCGGTCACGGTCAAGCCGTTTTGACTGACGGTCAGGTTGGCGACTGGCAGCGGATCGGTGACGTCGGCCACTTGATACGGCAGTGTCGCTGAAGTGTTCGACGCCGTGTCCGTCTGATTCACGCTCAAGACCTGACCATTAAGCTGCGCTGTGCCAAGCGCTACGCTGAACGTGCCATCGGCCGCTACTGTCGCGCTACCGAGCAAGGTTCCGGCTGCGCTGGTGACGCGTACGGTGGCGCCGGCTTCACCGGTGCCCGTCAGCGTCAGCCCATCGGGACTGAGGGCGGTCACTGCGGGCAGTGCTGGTGCGGTGATATCCGGGGCGGTGACGGGCACAGCAGGGGAGGGATTGCCTGCCGCATCGCGTTGTACAACGGACAAAGCTTCGCCGTTGAGTTGTGGCTGCTCGAGGGTCACGCTGAAACTGCCATCGGCCGCGACGGTCCCGGTTCCGATGATAGTGCCCGCAGCATTGCTGACCAACACTCGTGCGCCGGGCTCACCGGAACCGCTGACGAAGCTGCCGCCTGCGTCGATGTCCACGTTACTCAAAGGTGCGGGAGGCGTGCTGTCGGGCGCCGCCAGCGTGGCGGCCGGCGACGTGTTGCCAGCCGCATCTTCGAGCACCACGAACAGCGATTCACCGTTGGTTTGCGCTGGGGTCAGGGTGATCCCGAAACGACCATCGATGCCGACCGTGCCGGTGCCCACGACCGTGCCATCGGCCAGCGTCACGTTGACGCTGGCGCCGACTTCGCCGCTGCCGGTGAGCAGGTCACCGTCAGCATCCAGTTGCAGCCCGATGGCCGTCGCTGGAGGCGTCAGGTCCGGTGCAGTGACCGTCACCGGCGTGCTGACGTTACCGGGCGGATCGGCCTGCTGAACACTGAGGATTTGCAAGTTGATCTGAGGCGGGTTGAGGGTCACGCTGAACGAGCCGTCGGCGAGTACGAGGCTGGTGCCGAGCAAGGTGCCATTGGCATCCTGGACCGTTACGGTTGCGCCAGGCTCGCCAGTACCTGTGACGAGCGCGCCCGATGCGTTGATGTTGACGTTGGCGAGCGGATCGGGGGGTGTGAAGTCCGGCGTCGTCAGGCTCACCGGTGGGGAATCGTTGCCAGCAGCGTCGGCCTGTACGATCGTCACCACTTCGGCGTTGGTCAGCGCTGGCGTCAACGTCAGGCTGAAGGTGCCGGTTGCGCTTACGGTGGCGGTACCGAGCACGTTGCCGTCACTGTCGATAACCCTGACCTGCGCGCCGGGTTCGCCGCGGCCGGTCAATGTCGCACCATCGCCGCCGATGGTCAGTTGCGAAACGGCGGTAGGCGCAGTGCTGTCGACAGCGGTGAACGGCGTCGCGACCGACGTGTTGCCCACCGCATCCGTCAAAGACACCGTGAGGGCCTGGCCGTTTGCTTGCGGCGTGGTCAGGTTGATTGCGAACGTGCCATCAATGCGCACGCTGCCGGTACCCACCAGCGCTCCAGCTGCGTTGAACACGTTGACCGTGGTGCCGGCCTCACCCACACCTGACAACACCGCACCGTTATTGCTGATCGACAGCGCGACAGGTGCATCGGGTGCTACCAGGTCTGGCGCGATCAGATTGACGCTGCCGGACTCATTGCCGGAGGCGTCCGCCTGGCTGAGGCTGAGTGTCTGGCCCGCGATTTGCGCCGGGCTGAGCGTAACGTTAAAGGTGCCGTTGGCGGCCACCAGTGCGCTGCCGAGGATGACCCCGCCACTGCCGAGCACGGTCACGGTGGCGCCCGCTTCACCGCGTCCGGTCAAGGTCGTGCCGTTGGGCGCCAGGTTCAGTTCGCTGAGCGGTGATGGTGCACTGATGTCGGTGGCGGTGTAGGCGGTGGGTGACGAATTGATGCCGGTGTTCGAAGTTGCCACGGCCGAGAGTTGCTCACCGTTGAGTTGAGCGGCACTGAGCGTGGCAGTGAAAGTGCCATCGCCCGTAACCAGCGCGGTGCCCAGCAACACGCCCGAGGCATTGCGAATGCTCACGGTGCTGCCAGCGCTTGCTGTGCCGGTTAACGTCAAGCCGTCCACGCTGAGCGCCAGATTGGTTGGCGCGCTTTCTGCCAGATTGCCCGGCGCGGTAATCGGTGCCGGCGGTGCGGTATTGCCAGCAGCATCGATCTGAACAACCGAGAGCGTCGCACCCGCTACTGCGGCCGGAGACAGTGTGAGGCTGAAGCTGCCATTGCTGCCGACGGTCGCGGTACCCACCAGATTGCCGCCGCCGTCGCGGACTTCCACGCTGGCGCCTGCTTCGCCTGTACCGGTCAATGTCGTGCCGTCGGTACTGATCGCCAGGTTGCTCGCGGCCGCCGGCGCGGTAGTGTCGGCGGCGCTGAACAGGGCCGGGGTTGATGGATTGCCTGCCGCGTCACTGGCCGTGACGTTCAACACCTGTCCATTGACCTGCGCACTGTTGAGCGTCAGTTGAAAGGTACCGTTGGCAGCCGCGGTCGTGCTGCCGAGCACGTTACCCTGGCTGTCGCGCACAGTCACGCTGCTGCCTGCTTCGGCGTTGCCAGCCAGTTGTAAGCCACCGGCATTAAGGGTCAATGCACTCGGAGCGGCCGGCGCAGTGAGATCCACCGATACCACCTCGATCGCTGTTGAAACATTGCCGGGCGGGTCTTCCTGGGTGACCGTCAGCACCTCGGCGTTTATCTGCGGTGAGCTCAAGGTGACGCTGAAAGCGCCGGCGCCGCTGACCAACGCCGTGCCAAGCACGGTGCCGTCGGCGCTGCGTACCGACACGGTGGCGCCCGGCTCGCCATGACCGGTCACCGTCACACCGTCCGCGTTCACTGCGACCTGGGTCAGTGCGGCTGGAGGGCTGATGTCGGGTGCATTGAGGCTGGTCGACGGCGAAACATTGCCCGCTGGGTCGGTCTGACTAATCGCCAAAGGCTCGCCATTGGTAGGCGCTGGCGCCAGGGTCACGCTAAATGAACCATCCTCGCCGACGACGGCGCTGCCCAGCAAGGTTGCGTTAGCGTCGGTGACATTCACCGTCGCACCGGCCTCACCGGTCCCGCTGAGTGTGGTGCCATCGGCGCTGATCAGCGTGTTCTGCACGGCTGCCGGGGGCTGACTGTCGGTGGTGTCCACGCCCGTAATGGGCGAGGCATTACCGGCTGCGTCCGTCAGTGTGACCTGCAAGCTTTCGCCGCTGTTCTGGGCGCTGGGCAGGGTGACCTGAAAATTGCCGCTTTGATCGACCACGCCAGTTGCCAGGACATTGCCGGCGGCATCGCGCACGGTAACCGTGCTACCCGCTTCGCCCTGGCCTTTGACCACGGTGCCGATGCCATTGATGGTGAGCCCGGTGGCCGCTGCTGGTGGCTGCAGATCCGCCGCGATAATGCTGGCAGGCTGTGACGCGTTACCGGCAGCGTCGCTCTGGATTGCGCTCAGCGCCTGGCCATTAAGCTGCGCTGGCGTCAGCGCCATGCTGAAGGTGCCATTGCTGGCGACCAGTGCCGTGCCCAGCAGCGTGCCGCTGCTGTCGGTCACGGTCACCGTGGCACCGGCTTCGCCTCGGCCGTTGAGCGCACTGCCATTGGCATTCAAGGCCAGGTTGGTCACTGCGTCCGGCGGCGTGCCATCGCCCGCCGTCAGGGTGCCAGGGACGGACACTTCACCGTTAGGATCGGTGGCGGTGACGTGCAGTACTTGTGCGTTAATCTGTTTCGCGTTCAGCAATAACGTGAAACGGCCGGAGCTGTTGATGAGCCCGGACCCGAGGACGTCGCCATTGCTGTTGGTCACGGTAACGGTGCAGCCGGGCGTGCCCGCGCCAGTCAAAATGAAACCGTCAGCGCTTAGCGCCAGATCGCTGGGCGTCGCTACCTGGGTCCCGTCGGGGCCTGCCAGCGGAACGGCCGGCGAATCGTTGCCGCCGCCGTCAGTGCTGATGACCTCCAGATTGCTGCCAATGCCGGCGGCAGGATCGAGTGTGACGACAAAACTGCCATCCGCACCTGCGACCGCGCTGCCGAGCACGCTGCCGCCGGCAATGCTGACGGTTACCGTGGTACCGGGCTCCGCAGTGCCGGACACTTGAGTACCGGTCGGGTCGATTACTAAATTGCTCACCGGCGCGGGAGGGGTGCTGTCCGGTGCGACGACACTGGCCGGCAGCGAACTGTTGGCGCCATCCGACGCCACCACCTGCAAGGCCTCGCCATTGCTCTGCGCGGTGTTGAGGGTGACGGTGAACGCGCCATTGCCATCAGCCGTTGCGCCGCCGAGAACATTGCCATCGACGTCCAGCACCTGAATCGTATTGCCGGGCTGAGTCGTGCCGGTCAGCGTGCTGCCCGCCGGGTCGATGACCAGACCGGTCGGTGCTGGCGGAGCCGTGATGTCAGGCGCGGTGACAGAAGTGGCCGGCGAGGGCAGAGCGCTCGCATCGGTTTGGGTGACGCTCAGCACCTGGCCGTCAAGCTGTGCCGGGCTCAGGTTGACGGTGAAACTGCCGTCGCTGGCGACCACCGCCGTGCCGAGTGCCGTGCCATCCGGCGCACTGACCGAAACCGTGCTGCCGGCTTGCCCGGTACCGGTCAACGTCACGCCATTACTGCCGAGCAGTACATTGCCAGGCGCCAGCGGTGCCGTGGTATCCGCCGCCGTCAACGGGGTAGAGGGGGAAACGTTTACGCCATCCGATTGGCTCACTTGCAATTGCTGGCCATCGTTCTGCGCACTGTTCAGCGTTACCGAGAATGCACCGCTGCCGTCCACGGTTGCCGTGCCCAGCGTATTGCCGGCCGAGTCCCTGACGGTCACTGTCGCGCCAGGCTCGCCTTGGCCGGTCAGCACCATGCCCGTTGGGTCAAGAGACAAACTCGACGGGGCGACAGGTGCCTGAATGTCGGGGGCCTGCACCGGCACCGCAGGGGACGCCGAGGTGGAGGCGTCAGTCTGCACGACGCTCAGGTCCTGGCCGTTGATTTGTGCCGGGGAAAGGTTGATTTCGAAACGGCCATTGCTGCCAGCGACGGCTGTTCCCAGGACCACGCCGCCTGCGTCCGTTACGGTAACGGTGGCGCCTGCCTGACCCGCACCGGTGACCACGGCACCGTTCGCCGAAATAGAAACGTCGGTTACTGCGATCGGTGTCGTCAGGTCGGGTGCCGTCACGATGGCTGGTGCGGACGGGTTGCCGGCAGCGTCGGTTTGAATGACTTGAAGCTGCTGCGCATCCGTTTGCGGCGTCGACAGGTTGACGCTGAAACGGCCATCGCCGCCGACCGTGCCGGTACCAATGATGTTGCCAGTCTGATCGCGCACTGTGACCGATGCGCCCACTTCACCTCTACCGGTCAGTGACTGCCCTTGGGCGTCGACCGCGAGTTCAGAGAGCGCCCCCGGCGCCTGAGTATCGGGCGTCACGAACGGCAGCGGGGCGGAGCTGTTGCCGACGCTGTCGCTCGCACTGATCAGCAACGTCTGGCCGTTGTTCTGTGGACTGCTCAGCAACACGCTGAACGTGCCATCCGCTGCGACCACTGCGGAGCCGAGCACGTTGCCGCTGCTGTCGCGGACCGTCACGGTCGTACCGGCAAGGCCGCTCCCGATCAACTGAGTGCCATCCACGCTCAAATTGATGGCGCTCGGCTGAGCGAGGCCGTCCGCATCGACCGCGATCACGGTGACCACCGGCGAAAGGTTACCAGCGGCGTCGGTAAGCTGGACATTGAGTCCTTCACCGTTGGTCTGGGCTGTGCTGAGTTGCACGATGAACGAGCCATCAGCCGCGACGAGGGCTGTGCCGAGCACGGTGCCTTGGGCATTCGTGACGCTCACTGTGCTGCCAGCTTCACCACGACCAGTGACCGAGAGTCCATCGCTGCTGATTGCCACGTCTGATGCGGCCCCGGGGCCGGTGATGTCCGGCGCACTGAAGGACACGGCGGGCGATTGTGCACCAAGGCTATCGACGGCGATCACGCCGATTACTTCGCCGTTTGTTTGCGGCGGGCTGAGCGTCACGGTGAATGTACCGTCGGCGCCCACCGTAGCGCGCCCGAGCAATTCGCCGTTGGCTGCGCGCACTTCCACCGTGGAGCCCGCCGTGGCGCTGCCGGTCAGTTGGCTGCCATCACTGCTCAAGCCCAGATTGGCGGGCGTCTGCAGTTCGGCAATGTCCGGTGCGCTTACGGTTACGGCAGACGACGAATTACCGGCCGCGTCGGTGGCATTCACGGTCAGCGGCTGACCGCCGGTTTGCGCAGGGCTGATCGTGACACTGAACGTGCCATCCGCTGCCACGACTGCGCTGCCCAGCAGTGTGCCATCGGCGGTGCGCACCTCAATGGTTGCGCCGGCCGCGCCGGTCCCGCCGAGCTGGGTGCCGTCGGGGCTGACGGTGATATCTGTCGGCGCTGTGGGTGCGGTCGTATCCGGAGCAGTGACCACTCCCGGAGTGGACATATTCCCCGAAACGTCGGTAAGCGTGACGCCGAGGGGCTGGCCATTGGTCTGCGCAGCGCTCAGGTCGACCTGGAAACGCCCGTCAGCACCAACGGTTCCTGTGCCCAGGACGTTACCCGCCGCGTCGCGCACCGCCACGATACTGCCGGCTTCGCCAAAGCCACTCAACACCCGGCCATCCGCCGACAATGTCAGCCCGGTTGCCGAAGCGGGAGGCGTCGCATCAGCGCCGCCGCCATCCCCGTTAGCGCCACCGCCACCGCCACCCGAGCCGGCTGCAGCAGCTGCACCGCCCGCACCCAGCAGGCCGAGCCCGGCGAGCGCCCACGCGGGCGTTGCGCCGTCAACCACACCAACGCCAGCGACCAGGTCGTCAAGCGAAGCAATTTCGTCAAAGGTAAAGCCGTCGAAAGGCTCGGCGTTGTAGCGCGCCTGCCACAACTTGGCATCATCGCCTTGAAACACGATGTCATTCGGGACGCCGTCTGGACTTGTGACGAAGAAATTGGTGATTTTGATCTGTTCGCCGCTTTTCAAATTGACGATCAAATCGAGCCCGCTACGGCTAGTTGACGCCAACTGATCCGGCCTGACAGGCATCTGTACAACGGAGGGCTGATTGAGCTGCACATTGCCCCAATTCTGGGCAGTGAGCTGGGAATTCGACTTATCGGCGATGACTATGTTGTCCATTACTACTCCCTGTTATGCAGAGTGGACGTCCTAGGTTTTAAAACCATAGATTGGACCAAATAGTTCGCTACGATTACTTTTTGTCGATTGCCTAAATGCGTATTTTTTAGATACATAACCTATTGATTCAATGTCATTAATTATTTATTACCGTTTGTCGGTTCAGTTGGCGCGAGCGGTTTTCTTCAAGTTTATGGATGTTGTTTTCAACAATTCTATTCCTCCCTGACGCCACCATAATCAGCTCGACTAGCGATGTTTTCGAGGACTTGTGTGACCGTGGAGAGGCGGTGACGGTATGTATCTGTTGATGGATTAAGCCTCGTAATTCCAGACGACAATCCAACGACACGAGGCCACCAGAATAGGCACTCCCAAACCGCCATTCCGAGCCTCCCGCATGCCTCCAATCCGAACTGTCGTACCCGTTCTGGCACTGATATTAGCGACAGCCATTCCCGTCGCCGAAAGCACAGCTGCGCTTTCCATCAACGCGGCGGCGGCCAAACCGATGCTGGCGCCGGTGCAGACAGCCCACACCTTTGCACAAGTGCGCAGAGGCAACGCCGTCAGTACTCTGCTGGTCATCACGTTGTCCGAAACCAGCGTCACGGCAATCGACTTGAGCGAACTGTCCGGTCTTCACAGCGCTGATGCATTCGATGTCATCAACCGTTTCAGCACCACGCAACTCGACGCGCTGGCAGGCCAATCGTCACAGACGCAAGTGCACCCGCTGATACGGCTGATGGGTGTAGGCCCACGGGGTGTGGCGCATATCGCGGCAGGCACGAATTATCCAGAGCATGGCGAGGAAGTAGGCGTAGACGAGGCTTTTCTGTTCCCCAAGATTTCGCCTGCCGGCGGTCCCCGTTCAAAGATCACTGCCGCAGCCGGCGCCTTGATGGATTACGAGGTTGAAGTGTGCGCACGGTTCGACCGCGAGCTTAAATCCGCAGCGGACTTCGACGAAGCACGCAAGGGCTTCTTCATCTGCGGGGACTTCAGTGATCGCGCGACACTGGTCAGAAATATCAACTTGAAGGACGTCGCCTCCGGGGACGGTTTCCCCGATGCGAAAAGCGGAAGCGACCGTTTTCCCACGGGCCCGTTTCTGGTAGTTCCCAAAGACTGGAAGGCCTTTCTCGCCGATGTCGTCATTGAAACCTACGTCGATGGCGAACGACGTCAACACGCGAAAGCGGGCGATATGATCAAAGACCTTCGCACTATCGTGCAGGAAACACTTGATCAAGCGACGACCCGCACCTGGTCATATCAAGGCGGCCGTATCCCCATGGTCGATCGCCCGGCAATCGGCACAGGTAGCGCAGTGCTTACAGGTACGGGTGATGGCGTGGTGTTCAAAGAGCCCGGCCCGGACGTTATCAACCAACTCATGGGCGCCAGTAACCGGGATCAACAGCTCGGTGTCATCGAGGACTACCTGGCGCGCGAAGTGAAAAAAGGCCTCTATCTGCGACCGGGTAATACCGTGCGCTATTCAAGTAATTACCTTGGCTCGATCACCACCGACGTGGTTTGCAGTCAGCCCCGTTAAATAAGCGCTGAGAGACGCTCAGCGACATTTCGACGACAGCCGTGGTTCAGCGTTAGCACTGCGCACGGCGCACAACTCCACTCAAATGAATTCATGGTGCTGCAATGAAGCCTTCTCTGATCTTGTCCGTCATGCTGTGTGCCGTTTCCGGCATGGCCAAAGCCGAGATTTCCGGCAGTGACGCTACTTCGGTGTCTACCCGGCAAACGCAGGAATCGCGCTGGGGCCTCGGGCTTGGCGCAGCTGTATCAAGCGGCGTCTACGCTGGTGAGGGCACGCAAGTAACGCCTTTCCCTCTGATCAGCTATGACAGTGAGCGCTTTTTCTGGCGCGGAATAGCCGGGGGCGCGCATCTGTTCAAGCGTGACGACTTCGCAATTGACGCGACACTGTCTGCACGCATGGATGGCATCGATCGTTCAGATTTCGGCAGGCGCGAACTGGCAGAGCGTGGCATCGACCGCTCATTGCTCGAAGATCGCGACGATGCGATTGACCTCGGCATTGCGGCCACGTGGACAGGGGACCTGGGGCAGCTGGAACTCGACGTCAAAGGCGACATCAGTAACGCGACCGATGGCTATGAAGCAGGGTTGAAATATGGCTACCCCATGCAGTGGGGAAAAAACAGCATCACGCCTAACGTCGGTATTTCCTTCCTGTCGAAAAAACTGGCGAACTACTATTACGGTACGCTGCCTGGCGAAGTCGACCGAGGCGTAATCGATTACCGCCCAGGCAGTGCTACGGTGCAACACGTAGGTCTGGATTTCGTCCGACCCTTCGCGGACCGGTGGGCGTTCATCGCTAACGTTTCCTACGAACACCTGCCAGGGAAAATCACCGATAGCCCCTTGGTAGACGAGGACACAAACGGCTCGATGTCTGCGTTTTTCGGGATATCGCGAGGTTTTTGATCTGCAACTAGCCCGTACCAGATGCTCGCTGATGTGCGCTGCGATACGGGCTCTGACTTCCTGCAAATACGTCGAGTCGTGAGCATGGACACTATGGTCAAACAGGCGCTGAGCGTTCTCATCATTGAAGACAATGCTGCCTTGGCTGCCAACATTTATGATTACCTCCTGGCCTGTGGTCATAACCCCGATGCGGCCCCGGATGGTGAGACCGGCCTCAGTTTGCTGGCGAGCAACCGCTACGATGTCATCGTGCTGGACTGGATGATGCCGCGCATGGATGGCATCACCATGTTGGCGAAGCTTCGCAGTCAGTTGAAGTCTCGCATCCCGGTGATCGTCATCACCGCCAAAGATCAGGTTGAAGACAAAATTCAGGGGTTCTTGACGGGCGCGGACGATTACCTGGTTAAACCGGTTGCACTTGCAGAGCTCGAAATAAGATTAAGAGTTGTCACGCAACGCGTGAACGGCGCGCTGCTTGAGTCGCAGGTACTGGAAGTGGCTGACTTGCGGTTCGACCTGAACACCCTAAGAGTGACGAGGGCTGGTAAAACACTCGCAATGACTCCGGTTCGACGGTCCTTACTGGCTTTGCTGATGCGCAGGTCCCCGGGTTTAGTGCGTAGGGATGAACTGGAAACGCTTATCTGGGATGACCACGTTCCGGACAACGATGCCCTGCGTTCGCATATGTACATGCTGCGTAAGGCCGTGGACGGAGAGGCTTCACACAAGCTGATAAAAACCGTCGCGGGTAGCGGTTATCGTCTGCAAGCCTGCGACGAATGAGCACGCCCTCAGCGAGATTCTCGATGGCAGCCAGTAGCTTGACTCGCAAGATCAGTGCGATTTTCATTTTGTTCGGCCTCACGTTGGCGGCAGTGCTGACCATTCAGGGCAACTTGAGCCAGCAGATGGTCGTTCATCCCATCTGGCGTGAGCTTTTACAGTCGAGTACGGACCAATACTTGTCTGATGGACGACCTGTCCCGGAAAAACATCTTTCATCGACGGGTATTGTCCGGGGCTGGCATCTGCACGGGCATGTTTTGCCAGCGGACATGCCGCACTACTTCGCGCTGCTCGACCCCGGATACCACGATGAACATCAGATGGACGCCTACGATACCGACCGCAGTTATGCGGTACTGGTAACGCCGATCGGGGAGGGGCGCATTGTTATGTCGGTAGACATAACAGACCTGGAGAATTATCAAAACATGACCGCACTGCTGAGCGTGCTCATGGCGATATTAAGCAGCCTGATGATCGTGGGCGCGATTGTCTGGATCTACCGCACGTTGAGGCGACCGATCCAGTCACTGGCCCAACGGATGGACGATCTGGACCCGGCGCAGCCGTCCCAACGTCTCGCTACCGATTTCGCTTTAAGCGAATTGCACGACATTGCCGTCATCGTCAACCGTCACCTTGACCGCGTAGAGCGATTCATTGAACGCGAGCGCAGCCTTCTGGACCTCGCCAGCCATGAGTTCCGCACGCCCATCGCCGTGATTGCAGGCGCGGTCGACGTAATCAAACTGTATGAGCTGCCGGCAGAAGCCGATCGACCGTTGGCTCGCATCGAGTCGACAATAGGCAATCTGACGGAAATCATGTCGGCATTATTGTTTCTGTCCCGGGAGCCCGAGGCGAAGGTTTGCGCTGAAACCACCCGACTTGACAGGCTGACCGCGGCGCTGGTCGACGATCATGAGCATTTATTGCAGGGCACCGGCGCGGCATTCGAGATAGGTGAATTTCAGCCCGTGGTGCTTGATTGTCCCGAAGCCATGGTTCGTATTGTGGTCAGCAACTTGCTGCGTAATGCGGCTGAGCACAGCAGCGCAGGGCCTATCAAAATATCTCTGGCAGTCAACACGTTGAGGATCCTCAACAGCACGGGAGGCTTCGATGTTGCCGAGGCCGCCCGACGCTATACCCGAGCGTTGCGCGATTCGAGCAAACAGGGCGGAGGACAAGGTCTGGGTCTGTTTATCACTCGACGAATTTGCGAGCGGTTCGGCTGGACCTTGACGATTTCCTCCACGTTTGAAGGTGAGACTTTGGCAGAACTGCATTTCGGCTAGGTCGCCCAATCACTCCCTCGCAATTGTCAGCGAGCGGGCGTCAGCTGCCCGGATGACAACCCGCAGTCGCGGGGCAGGGCATGGCTGCTTTGTGTTTTGCAACATGAGAAACCGTGAGCCAGCCGGACGCGATGGCCAGCACCAGTGCGCACGTTGACAGAATGCCTCCAACCCAATTGGGTGCCGCGTAACCGAATCCCAACGCGATCACCCAACCGCCCAGCCAGGCTCCGATAGCGTTGCCGAGATTGAACAAGCCTATGTTGACGGACGCAGCAAGGTTCGGTGCCCCGGCTGCCCGAGCCTTGTCCATCACCAGGCGCTGAATGGGCGACACGCTGGCAAAGCCGAAGCCAGCCATCAGCAAGACGCAAAGCGCTGACGCCAAGCGACTTTCCACGACGAAGAAAAATACGAACAGCACCAGTGCCTGCCCCGCCAGAGTGACATACAACAAAGGCATCAGGGCGCGGTCCGCCAGCTTGCCGCCCAATAAATTGCCGATAAACAGTCCCAGCCCGAACAGAAAAAGAATGCCGGTCACGCCGTTGTTCGAGTACCCCGTCAACTCCGTCATCATTGGCGAGATATAGGTGATAGAGGTAAAGAACGCAGCGGGCCCGAGCACAGTAATGCCCATGGCCAGCAACACATGTACATCGACGAAAGCGGAGAACTCCCGGCGCAAACTGGGCACCTGATGCGGTTTACCCTTGGGTACCAGCAACGCTACAGCCACCATCGCCACCGCACCTATCACGGTGATCGCCATAAAAGTCGCGCGCCAGGAAATCATCTGTCCCAGCCAGGTACCCGCCGGTGTACCGATCAGGTTGGCAAGCGTCAGGCCGCTGAACATGAACGCAATGGCGCTGGTACGGCGGTTGGGCGCCACCAGTTCCGACGCCAGAATTGATCCGATCCCAATGAAGGCGCCGTGTGTCAGCGATGTAAGGACTCGACCGGTCAAGGCCCAGGCGAAAGTCGGCGAAAGGGCCGTCAACAAATTGCCGGCGATGAAGAACCCCATCAGTGATATCAACATGGCTTTCTGCGGCACGCGGGCGCCCAAAATGATCAGTAATGGCGCGCCAACAAACACCCCTAATGCATAGCTCGTCGCCATGTAACCGGCAGCGGAAAAGGAAATGTCGAACTCGGCCGCAATCCCGGGCAACAGGCCGGCGATGACGAACTCGGTGGTGCCAATGCCGAAGGTGGCAATGGCCAGTGCCCAAATGGCAGCAGGCATGAACAGTCCCTCTCAATTGAATTGCGTAGTCGATGGGGAATACTAGAGACCTGGAGCTTTTTTGGAAATTAGGTACTATTTGGGGACATAGACACCCATTGGTAACCATGCAATGCCTAAAATTGACGACACCCAGTTGGTTTTTGACGCCAGTTGCGCCCCACGCAGGGTCATGGGTTTGTTTACCGTGAAGTGGGTCAGCCTGGTGCTGCACGCACTTGATCGCTGGCCGGGCGGGCGTTGTCGTACCGGGCAACTGCAGAGAGCATTGCCAGGCATCTCGAAAAAAATGCTGGTGCAGACGCTGCGCGACGTGGAGGCTCGTGGATTGGTCGCGCGCCACGTGCACAGTGTCGTGCCGCCCAAGGTGGAATACGAGCTAACGCCGCTGGGCAAGACGTTCGCTCAAGCAGTTGAAATGCTCTACCGCTGGGGGGCGGATCACCAGGAGGCACTGGACGAGCTGGAAGCTAATATGGCCGTTGTACAAACGGTCCTCGAATCGTCCAGCGCCGAACGCACCCTGGAAGACGGTTAAGACAGTGAACGAAAGACGCCTCTCGGAGCAAACATGAAAGTCGGCGTAATTTCCGATACCCACGGCCTGCTGCGACCTGAAGCGCTGACTGCGCTGGAAGGTTGTGAGCTGATTGTTCACGCGGGTGACATTGGCAGCCCGGAGATTCTCGATCAACTTGCGTCCATTGCTCCTTTGCATGTCGTACGCGGCAATAACGACCAGCAGAGTAGCTGGGCCGACCATCTGCCAGATCTGACCTGTTTCGAGATTAACGGTTGGCAGGCATTCCTGGTGCATGACATCGCCGATGTGCCCGCCGAGCTTGATGCGGCTACAAAACTCGTCATCACCGGTCACTCCCACAAGCCGAGCATGGAATGGCACGATGAGGTGCTTTATCTCAATCCTGGCAGCGCGGGGCGACGGCGCTTCAAGCTGCCAGTGACGTTGGCGATACTGGAAGTCAGTGCAACTTCTCTGGAACCACGATTGGTGCACCTTCTGAATTGAACGCTGGGTAGCGGCAACGCCTTTAAAGCAAGTACATCAGCGTAATGCACCCCGTATCAGTGACGCAAAAGAAGCAATCATCTGGTCCTTGTCATGCCGCCCCCGAACCAACGCGCCGGAAAGTGCTTCGCCCGCGCCGATCAGGCCGATGCAGCGTATTTCCAGTTCGGCCGCCGACACTGTCGGGGCGGCTTGAGGTTTGAGCACTGTCACGAACATCTGCACGCAGTTATCCAATAACTCCTGAAAAACCGCCGACTTTTCTTCGCTGCCTGCCAAAGCCGCGCCCACCGCGTGAAACTCGTCAGTGTGATTTGCCGCGCACTGGATGTAAGCGTCGGCGAGAATCAGTGCGGTCTCTTCCAGACCCAGGGTGGTTTTAGCCATGGCGTCACGGAACGCATCGACCCGCTCGGTATCGATCCACTTGTAGAGCTCGATCAACAAGGCCGACCGAGTGGCGAAATGATCGTAAACCACCGGTTTGGACACGCCCGCGCGGACGGCCAGATGTCCCAGGGTGAGTCGGTCCGCGCCTTCTTCGCGCACGATCAGTAGGGCTGTATCGAGCAATTGTCGTTTGCGGTCGGCTTTCGCAAGGCGCCGCGTGGCTGCGGGAGTAGTGGAGTTGTCGCTGTCTTTTTGCACTTAATCAACCCTGAAACAATAAAACCTACCAATGGTAGGAGAGTGTAGCGATGCTCATGTTAGGGTGTCTACCAAGAGTAGGTTGCAACCCAAACAACGAGGAGAATACACAATGTCACTTCATCCTATCCTGTTAATGGGCGGTTCTGGCGCGATCGGCCACCAGACGGCCCGGGCTCTGCGCGCCGCGCATCCCGACGTGCCTTTGCTGATCGGTGGCCGCGACCTGGCCAAAGCTCAGCAAGCCGCCGAGCAAATCGGCGGGGCACAGGGCGTGGTCATTGACCCTGGCGCAGACGACCTGGGCCTGGGCAATCGCTCGGTCAGCGGCGTCGTGGTTTTCTACATGGATCATGCCCTGGCCGGACTGCGTTTCGCCCAACAGCGCGGCGTGCCTCACCTCAGCATCTCCTCTGGGGTTTTCGAAATCGCTCCGCAAATTGCCACCTACATCCATACGCCCGATGCGGCGCCTATTGTTCTGGGTTATGAATGGATGGTCGGCGCGACGACAGTCTCGACGCTGAATATTGCGAAGGCGTTTGGCCGGTTGCATGACATCACCATCAATGCACTGGTCGATGAGCAGGACGGCGGAGGCCCAACGGTCGCCACGGATTTCGAACACTTGAACAAGATGCTCCCCGCCGCCTTGACGCGGCGCGATGGCGTGTACGTCTGGCGAGAAGGGGAGGATGCCAAGGTCAGCTTCCATGCGGTCGATGGTACGAAGATGGAGGCCAATGGTTTCTCGTCCATCGATGTCGTTGGCTTGGCGGCTGCGACGGGTGCGCCCAACGTTCAGTTCAATCTGGCCGTTGGGATGAGCTCTTCCCGGCGCGAAGGTCGGCCAATGTCTACCGAGATCCTCATCGAACTCACTGGCGAGGATTTGCAGGGTGCGCCGTTGCACACGCGTCATGCCGTCGTTCACCCGGCAGGCGCTGCGGCGCTGACCGGCCTTAGCGTCGCCATGCTTCTTGAGCGACTGCTGGGGCTGGATGGTCAACCACCCACTTCGGCAGGCCTGTACTTTCCTTATCAATTGCTCGATGCCGCCGCGTATCTCCAGCGCCTTGGCAAAGAAGGGGGCGAGCTGCGCGAGCTGCCAGTGCTCGGGTAGACATCAGCCAAAACCGGAAGATCTGTCTGAGACAGACTTCCGGTTTTCTCATTTTTCCGTTTGGCTAATGGAGTCCATCAATCGCGCTTAGGTACGCTTCGGCAACTTCCAGTCCGGACGAATGAAGTGGCAGGTGTAGCCGTTGGGAATACGCTCCAGATAATCCTGATGCTCCGGCTCCGCTTCCCAGAACGCTCCCGCCGGTGCGATTTCAGTCACCACACGACCGGGCCACAGGCCTGACGCGTCGACGTCGGCGGCAGTGTCCTCGGCAATGTCGCGTTGCTGTTCGCTGAGGTAGTAAATCGCCGACCGATAGCTGGCGCCGAGGTCGTTGCCCTGACGATTGGCTGTGCTGGGGTCGTGGATCTGGAAGAAAAATTCAAGGATCTGTCGGTAGCTGATCACGGCAGGGTCGAACACGATCTCGATGGCTTCGGCGTGATTGCCATGATTGCGGTACGTGGCGTTCGGCAAATCGTCGCCGGTGTAACCAACGCGTGTATGCAGCACACCGGGGTAGCGCCGCAGCAGGTCCTGCATGCCCCAGAAGCAGCCGCCTGCGAGAATGGCAGTTTCGGTTTGACTGGTCATGGTGGGTGCTTCCTCTTGGGGATGTTGGGTGTAGGTATGTTATGGAGGCGGGTTGGCGGATTCCAAGTCAAATGGCGGGAATGGAGCTTGAGGTGAGCTGCAGTCGACCGATAGCTGTCAGGTTCGCAAGGCCAAAAATGACTCAAAGCGGTCATGCTTGACGGTGCTGGATTGTATTTTTTACTTGAGAATAAACGACTGGATAACAGTGCGGTGTGAAGCTCATACGTCCGAGCAGATCACCGCCGGGCTAGCGATTGCATCACAGGCTGGCAGAGCTAGGGCGTAAAGCCCTAGCGGACAGCAGCTATCACTTTTTCTTTTTAGCAGGCTTATCTGCCTTTTCGGACTTCTCTGATTTCTTGGCTTTTTCTGGCTTGCTATCAGCTTTTTTTGCAGATTTTTTTGGTTCGGCATCCTTTTTCTTATCTTTCTTATCGGAAGATTTCGAAAGAGCCGAAGCCGCAGCTGATTTCTTTGCCGGTGAGGACTTTTTGTCTTTCAAATCCTTGCTGGCTTTCGAAGCGTCGTCTTTGGTTTTCTTGTCGTCTTTAGCCACGTTAACCACCTCTCGGAGTATGCCGGTCTTGGCAAAATGCCTGTGCGATTCTCCACAAGCTGATCATTAGGCGAGCGCGTACAAAAGCGGTTCAAATTATTTTGATGCGTTGGGATGGGCGTGGGTGATGCGCTGATAGTTGCTGGGCGCCGGGCATCATGGAGAGGTGGTCATTTACAGAATGCCAAGCTATCAAGATCGATCTCGGCGTAGGACCCCGATCCGCCCCTAAAGAGATGGATTCTGGACACTGCTAGCGCAGATCGTAAGAATTCAACAAGCTTCCTCAGATTGGCGTTTTTAGACATCGAACTCGGACTAATTACCGTTGCCCGCCCGGGTTCGTCGTCGTAAGTTCGGACAAGGAAAACATCTTCGTCGCTCTGTATGTCGTAGTTGAAACCACGATACTCATATCCAGCATCGTGGTCGACATCATCAAAGCGGGTAGATTTCACTATCTTCAAAGCAGCATCCGTTGAATTCACTAGCGGTAAGTAGGTTGCTTCATGCGAACAATCCGGGGCCTGGACACCCGAAAATAGGATTCAACGATCAGCGGCAATCGGCTGCATCGTCCGGCATCTAGGATATGTGCTGCAGCCCCAAAATTGCTGGCCGCTTTTATTGCCGGTTTTGTAGGTGCGCACCACCAGTGCATTGCCACAGCGTGGGCAGAGCCGAGCGGCCGTAGGATCATCGCGCAGCTTGAGACGTTGCACATGCTCACGTCGCGTCGCGAACGTCGGAACCAAGCGACCTGCCTTCAAAATTTCCAGCATGGACATCACCTGCGCGTCGGTGAAAACCGGCTGCTCGAAGGATTTGATGTACCGCACCAGTCCCCCACCTTGAGTGACGCTCGCCGGCATCGGCGTTTTGAACGTGCTGCCGCCCACGAACGTGATGACCGAGTGCACATGCTCCGGCCCGACGCCCAGTACGCTTTGCAGCGTCTTCACATGCTTGTAGTTTTGGTGGATGGGGTTCTGAAACTGGAAACGCTTTCGAGGAAACTGCTGCGTCCACTGCGCCTGCTTTTCACCGCCGAAAATCCACCCGCTCATGTTCTTCGTCTCCAGCACAAAAATGCCGAAGGGCGAAACAAACACATGATCGATTTGCGTCGTGCCGTCCAAGGTATGGAGTGTCACGTCATGCAGGCGTTGGTAGGTGCGACGGTTCAACAGGAAGTGCGTGGATAGACGGACTAGCTGTTCGCCGAACCAGCCTTTGACCAGGCGGGTTTTTAGTAAAGACATGAACAGCATCAATGGGAGCAGCCATTTCAGCATGTCGAACATGGGTTGAAGGAGGAGGGTGGTGTTCACAGTGCGATCCTTTGCGGTGTGGAGGGTGGCTGTGATTCGATTGTAGTGAAGCACCTATCGCCTGACTCCAGTCTTCGCTACCGACAGAATTCGTTGCAGCTCGAGAAGTAATGAACGCTTGAGACCGACCTTGACTCCAAGTTTTACCCCGACGCTCACATGCAGCGCATCGCGTCGATGGGTTCGAATCATCTGCCAAATCAAGGAATCCCCATGACCGACCCACGTAATGTTGCCCACGACAAAAAAGTACAGCAAGAGAAAAAGAACCACGGCGAAGAAATCGCGCCGAATGCCGAGCACACGCCACAGCCTGGTATGAAGCCCGCACTCAAAGATGACGATGACAAGCAAGACAAGCAAGACGAGCAGGCTTGAGCAGGCAGTAACCTGATCTGGAGACTGCCGTTTGGCGGCGCTGGCTGATGTCAGCAGCCGCTGCTTTGCCGCTAAATCACTTTCTACCCTCAATCGCACAAGCAAACAGCGGATGTCCATGCTGCCGATATCATGCTGTCAGGCGATGTCTGATTCAGGCCTTTATCGGCCGAAAGCCGTTACTCGCCGACGGCTGCTTCCTGGTAACAATCGCTCAATTACTTCTCCAGCCAGCGTCCATAAAGAATCGGGAATCGCTCGCGCGCACCCGAGCCTAAAGCCGGCGAGTTGCTGGTGAAGGTCGGCGCCGTTTCACTTAATTTTCGCGACAAGGCCATCGTCGATGGCATTTACGAACCGCACTTGGTGCCCAAAGATTTGATCCCGGTCAGCGACGCTGCGGGCACTGTCGTTGCCGTCGGCGAAGGCGTCAACCGCTTCAAGGTGGGCGACCGCGTCAACTCACATCTGTATTCACGCTGGATTGACGGTGAGCCGGGCCCCAACGAGCCCGCCTACTGCTTTGGCATGCCGCTTCCAGGTGGCCTGGCCGAATACATGATCATCCACGAAGAAAGCGCAGTTCGTGCACCGGACAACATGTCTGACGAAGAAGCCTCGACCCTGCCGATAGCTGCGCTGACAGCCTGGTACTCGTTGGTGGATTACGGCCAGATCCAGCCAGGCCATACCGTGCTCGTGCAGGGCACGGGTGGTGTCTCGATCTTCGCCGTGCAACTGGCGACCGCTCTGGGAGCCAGGGTGATCGTCACCTCCAGCAGTGACGAAAATCTGGATGCGGTGAAGAAGCTCGGGGCCGTTGCCGGCATCAACTATCGAACCTTCCCACGCTGGGAAGAAGAAGTTCTGAAACTCACCGACGGCAAGGGCGTAGACCTTCTGCTGGACGTTGCGGGCGGAGAGGGCCTCAACCAGTCCATCGCAGCAACCAAGGCTGCGGGTCGTATTGCCCAGATCGGCTTCCTGACCGGGCAGACCACCACGCTCAGCCTGATGCCGCTGATATTCCGGCAGACAACCCTTCGCGGCATCGCGGTGGCTCCTCGTTCGTCGTTCGACCGCATGAATGACTTTCTGAACCAGCATGCCATTCGGCCGGTGATTGATCAGACCTACTCATTCGAAGACGCGCACCAGGCCTACCAACATCTGGCGCGTGGGGCGTTTGGCAAAGTGGTTATCAAGGTTTCCTGAGGCTGACTGCCGTTGTGGCCATCCGCTTGATAAACATCCCCTTGGCGTAAGGACAATACATCTATAGCCATTTACTGCTTAGGCCTGGAGGTCGTTCAAATCCAGGCATTCTTTTCGGTCAGCAGTGGGCGGCCAACGGTTCTGATAAATTGGAGCAAATCACTACCTTCTCGAGACCCACGATCAATGAGAGTTATTCGTAGCAAGGATTTCACCGCCACTCGCGCTTGGGGTGCTGAACACATCGCTAACATGGATGGAACCACCGTCCGCCTCCACTGGACCGATCAGCCATACAAGTGGCATATCAATGATGGTGAGGAGGTATTCGCAGTCCTCGACGGCACGGTAGATATGCATTATCGCGAGTCAGGCATCGAACGCGTCGTGACATTGGTGGTTGGCGACGTGTTTTTCGCAGGGGTTGGATGTGAACATGTTGCGCATCCTCGTGGAGAAGCGCGGATTCTGGTCATCGAACGAGAAGGCAGCGTTTGATTGCCCAGGCTTTTGCTCATCGTTGCCAGTGCTCCGCCAGTCCGTTCAGGATCAATACGGGTATTGGAGACAAGCGGACCTGGAGTGAATCCGTCATTCGCAACATCGAAGCTTTTTCACCCAAAAAACGGGCGCATTTCAGCGCCCGTTTTCATCACTCACTCCGCAACCTGCGCCCGCAACCGCCGCCCGATCACATCCATCAAATCACACCCATCCCTCAACGGAATGACCAGCAACTGAGAAAAGTCCGTCAGCACCACGGTGTCGCAACCGAGCTCTGCGCGGTAGGCGATGTTTTCCAGCACTTGCGTGACCGAGCGAATGCGGTAGTCGGCCATGGCTTGCAGGACGTCGAGTGGGGCTTGGGTGTCGATGAGCAGGGAGGCCGGGACCAGGTCGATTCCGGTGAGGGGCATGTATCGATTCATATGAAGATCTCTGTTTGATTGGCTAACGCCGTCACTCAGTCGTCGCCAAACGATTGGGTGGCAGCTGTGCGCAGGTTGGCGAACCGGCAACAGAGAAAACCGGCAGACCCGAAGGTCTCCCGCGCACAGCCGCCATGACAGCGGCTTTGCGGGTGCGACGACCCCTGCAACAAAGCCTGGAGCCTTCGCATTCTCTGTGATCAGGTCGCCAAACCCGAATCGTCCATCCGGACGACGGACCGGACTATAAGCCTCATCGCATCCCCCGACAAGGTGAGCGATTCCGAGCTTTGCGTAGGAACTTTATAGCGGTCCTACGACGTCTACTCCCTGTCGCGCAAAAACACCGGACACACCCTGATCCATCATTTCACCGTGTTCATCGCCGCTGACGCTATCCTTGAAACCGTACCCCGCAGTCGAGCCGGATCTTCAACCAATGCAAACCCCGACCACCGATCACCACCTCTGGAAAACCTACCTGCTTTTCCTTGCGCCCATGGTTCTCTCCAATTTTCTGCAGTCCATGTCGGGCACCATCAACAGCATTTACATCGGCCAGATGCTGGGCACACAGGCGCTGGCCGCCGTGTCGGGCATGTTCCCCATCGTGTTCTTTTTCATCGCGCTGGTGATCGGCCTCGGCGCCGGGGCGGGGGTATTGATCGGTCAGGCCTGGGGCGCGCGCGAACCGCATCTGGTCAAAGCCATTGCCGGTACGACGTTGCTCTTGGGCGCAATCATTGGCCTGACAGCGGCGGTGCTGGGCAGCGTGTTTGCGCGGCCAGCGTTGCAGGGTTTGGGCACGCCGGCGGACGTGCTGGACGACGCTGTTGCGTATGCCCACGTGATGATGTGGATCATGCCGTCGCTGTTGGTGTACGTGCTGTTTACGCAGCTGCTGCGCGGGGTGAGCGATACGGTGTCGCCGTTGGTGGCGCTGGTGGTGTCGACGTGTATCGGGCTGGCGCTGACGCCGGCGTTGATTCGCGGTTGGCTGGGGCTGCCGATGATGGGGATTCAGAGCGCGGCGTATGCGGGGTTGGTGGGCAATCTGTCGGCGATGGGCTGGTTGTCTTGGCGACTGATTCGGCGCGGGCATCCCCTTGCGCCGGATCGTGAGATGTTCGCGGCGATGCGTCTGGACCGGGTGCTTCTCGGCAAGGTGTTGCGCATCGGTTTGCCGACCGGGTTGCAGATGGTGGTGTTGTCGGTCTCGGAGCTGGTGATTCTGGCGCTGGTCAATCAGCACGGTTCGCAGGCAACGGCGGCGTATGGCGCGGTGACGCAGATCGTCAATTACGTGCAGTTTCCGGCGCTGTCGATTGCGATCACTGCCTCGATCCTCGGCGCACAGGCGATTGGTGCGGGGCGGGTCGAGCGGATCGGGCCGATTCTACGCACGGGTCTGCTCATCAACGTGTGCCTGACCGGTGGCCTGGTGGTGTTGGGTTACCTACTGTCGCACTGGTTGTTGGGCCTGTTCTTGACCGATGACTTGACGCGGGCGAAGGCTGAGCACCTGTTGCACATCATGCTCTGGAGTCTGTTGGTGTTTGGCTTCCAGGCGATCATCGGCGGCATCATGCGCGCCAGCGGCAATGTGCTGGTACCGATGGCTATTTCGATTTTTTGCGTGGTCGGGGTGCAACTGCCTGTGGCCTATGTGCTGGACGGGCACTTCGGGTTGCAAGGCGTGTGGATGGCGTTCCCGGTGGCGTATCTGGGCATGCTGGTGTTGCAGACGCTGTATTACAAGTTGGTGTGGAAACATCAGAAAATCCAGCGTCTGGTTTAGCGGGACGGGTTACCGGGTTTCTGGTTCAGCGCTAGCGGGATTCGCGTCCACGGCGAATCTTTGCTTAAGTCTTGTTACCGCGTTATCGGAGAAACCCATGAACCATCGATTCCTGCGTTCTGCCGCAGGGGTTGCAGCCCTGTTGTTCGGAGCGTTGCCGTGCGCCCAAGCGCGCGAGTACACCGAGGTCAACGACACCGCCAGCACCATCAGTTTCACCTATTACCAGATGGGCTCGCGGGTGTATGGCACCTTTGCCACCTTTCGCGGTACGCTGACTTTCGACACACAGAATCCTGCCGTCTCCCAGGCGGGATTGGTCATCGAACTGGGCAGTATCGATGCCGGCAGCACCGACGCCAATGACGAATTGAAAAAACCTGCCTGGTTCGACACGGCGGCTTATCCGCGCGCGACCTTCCAGTCGACTGCTGTAAAAGCGCTGGGCGATGATCGCTATTTGATCAGCGGCACGCTGTCATTACGCGGCGTTACGCGCACGGTGGAGGTGCCGGTGGTGCTGAAGTCCGAGGACGCCATCGGCATCTTCGATGGCGAGTTGATCCTCAGGCGCGCCGACTTCAAACTGGGCGAGGGCGAATGGGCGGACAGCTTCGTTTCCAGCGAGATCAATATCAGGTTCCGCATGGTCGCGCCGGAGCACTGACGTCGATCGCAAAATCTGAGCCTCTTCTGAAAATTCGCCCCCGTTGGTGGCTTGCTCTGCCGCAGATTTGCTGTCATCGTTGTCGCTACTGGTAATCTTTCTTATTTGAGAAATTTTTTCGTATGCGCGACTTTTCCGTGGCTGATGACGATCTGGCGAGCCGTCACCGGACATTCACCCAGCTCTACAGCGATCACCACTCCTGGTTGCATGGCTGGCTGCGGAAGAAACTCGGCTGTTCGCAACGGGCGGCCGATGTGGCGCAAGACGCATTTATCCGGGTGCTGACACTGACCGATCCGCACACCATCAAGGAACCCCGGGCGTTTCTGGCGACCATGGCCGGGCGACTGTTGATCGATGGCGCCCGGCGTCGGCGGATCGAGCAGGCGTATCTCGAGGCGCTGGCTATTCAGGCAAGTGATGCCGGCATGCCGGACCCCGAAGCGATTCACGTCGCGCTTGAGGCACTGGAAAAAATCGCCGTGATGCTCGCAGGATTGCCAACCAAGACCCGTGAGGCGTTCCTGCTGAGTCGGCTCGATGGGCTGACGTACAGCGAGATCGCGCTGGAATTGAAGGTATCGGCCAGCACGGTGAAAAACTACGTCTCGGCGGCACTGGTGCATTGTTACAACACTTTGTACGGGGCGGATCAGCCATCGTGACACCACCTTCCGAGCAGATGATTAACGAGGCCGCGCGCTGGCTGACACTGCTGCATGACGACTCTGCCAGCAACACCGACCGAGCAGTATTCGATGCCTGGTGCGCAGCCGATCCACGGCATGCGCTTGCCGTTGAACGCATGCGTGGCTTATGGGCCAGCCTCGATGAACTGCCGGCCGCGCCTGCGCGGGTTGCGTTGAAACAGGCTTTTGCGCGACCGGGTCGATCCGTCGCGAGTCGTGGCGCTCAGGCGTTGGCGCTGCTGGCAGTGCTGGTGTGTGGCTGGGTTGGTGTCGACAACCTGCCGATCTGGATGGCCGATCAGCGCACCGGCGTGGGTGAGCGGCGCGAGGTGATGTTGTCGGACGGCAGCCATCTTCAACTTAATAGCCATTCAGCGCTGGATGTGAAATTCGACGGGCAGCAACGGGTGATTGAGTTGCTCTCCGGCGAGTTGTGGGTGGAGGTAGCCAAGGATGCCAAGCGTCCGTTTATGGTGCGCACCGACCAAGGCACCGCGACGGCGCGTGGCACGCGGTACATGGTGAAACGCGAAGCGGATGGCTCAACGGTGGTCAGCGTGCTCGAATCGGTCGTTGCCGCCAAACCCAATGGATTCGACGTGGCGAACGTCAAGGCCGGCGAGCAAATTGTAATGAAAGAGGGCAAGGTGCAAACACCGCACGCCATCGCCAACGCTGACCCTGATGCCTGGACACGCGGCTTGCTGAAAGTCGACGACCAACCACTTAGCGAAGTGCTGCAGGCGTTAGCCAGCTACCGTCATGGCCTGGTGCGGTTTGACAAACAATCGTTACAGGCGTTAAGGGTCTCCGGCGTATTCCGCCTCGACGATACCGATGCCGCGCTGGCGACACTGGCGGATAACCTGCCGATCCGCATTGAGCATTTCACGGATCTGCTGGTTGTGGTCAAACCGCGCTGACCTGCGCCTTCAGTGGCGATCGATGTTGGACACTGTAGGAGTGAGCCTTCTCGCGATGGCTATTTCACGGGCGACAATGATGTCGGATGTGCGGGCCTCATCGCGAGCAGGCTCACTCCTACAGGTGATTGGTGTAGGACGCAGGTGCCACGGTTGCTTGAACGACCTCGTCGATCAAGCCGCGGCTTTCGCTTCGACCTTAGGTGTTTCCTTGCGGTACGTCAGCAGCACAATGCCCGTCACGACAATCACGCCGCCCAACACCTGGCCCGCGCTCAGCATCTGATCCAGCACAATCCAGCCCATCAGCAATGTTGCCAGCGGTTCGATGTTCATCACCGGCGCGTTGCGCGGCATGTCCAGACGCGGCACGGAAATGAACAGCACGATGAACCCCGTCCCATACAGCACCACCAACGTCGCGAGGGCCAGCCAACCGGTCGACGTCGCAGGCAGGTTCAGGCCGCCGGGAAGTGCGCCGGTCAAACCCGCGAGATTGACGCTGCTGAAGACGATAAAAATGGTCAGCAGGCTGCGCACCGAACCGCGCACCTGAGACAACTTGTGATCGGTAATCCACAGCGCGCAGGCGAATACAGTGGCGGCGCAAAACGCGAGGCCGACGCCGAGCAGCCATTGCGGACCAACACTGGCGTTGGCGGACAGGCGCCCGGGCACGTCGAGCACAAACACCAGCCCCACCAGAATCAACCCCATCAATGCCGCCGTGCGCGCCGTCGGCCGTGCTCCACCCAGCGCCCAGGTAAGCAGCGCCAGCAGAATCGGGAAGACGTTGGCCACCAGCAACGCCAATGCAACCGGCACCCGCGCGACGGCCGAGTAAAGGCACAGGCTTTGCGCGGTGATCAGCAAGCCCAGCAGCAATTGCCAGCGCCAGGCGCCCGCCGGCAAACGCAGATTTTGTCGTTGCCACAACACCAGCGCAGCAAGCACCAACAGCGTTCCGCCCGAGCGCATCAGGATCGCCAGCAACACCCCGGCGCCATCATCGAAGGCAACCCGGGCGGCCACATGATTGCCGGCGAATGCGCAGCCCATGCACAACAAAATGAGTACGGCGATGTGACGGGGAAAAGGTGTTGGGGTGGATGAAGCGAGGGCGGGGCGGGTCATGGCAGGTTCTCAAAAGGGTGCGTGCCATCTTCCAGGATGGCTTCGTGTTTTTATTAGGTCATCGTACAACCTCTTGAGTTTTACCGGAATTGGATGGGGTGGGCAAGGGTACGTGGTTTTTTAAAGCCTTTGGAATTAAGGGTTGCGCGACTGAACGGGTCATCGCTTGACTCGGACATTGTTGCAGAGAGATCGTATGACTTTATTTTTGATGCTTGGGGGGCTGATCGCGAAGAGCATTCGCGAGCATGCTCGTCCAACCTTTTTGTTGTACTAGCACTCGCTTGGTAATCGTCATTCATGCGTGGCGTTTGTCCGTTGGATTCAACCGCTGCACCTCAGCAAAAATTTCGGTGATTGGGCGACGCGGCTGTCGTTTGTGCAAGGTGCGAACCTGCTCACTCATACTCAGCAGTTCTTCACTCGGCTTTGCCCATTGCTCTCTCGGCAACGGCTGCGACCACTCACGCATCGACTCAGGCAGGGCGCGCTCGCCCATTTTTGCAAGCCGGCGGATTTCCCATTCGGTGAGGTAGTTGGGGATCGTCCAGAGCGTCATCACGTGGTACAGGTACCAGAAGAGTCCCGAAAGCCGGCTGCGCTGGCCGTCGCGAATTTGCTGATGCATGCGCGCGCGGGCGTTGCGGAAAGTGTGCAGGCCTTCGTGCGGTGGATCGTCGGGACCTTGCAGGTCCTGCAAGTCCTGAATGGATTTGAGGTCGTTGACTTCGTATTCCATGTAGCCGCGAATTGCTTCCCAGTGGCTGATGGCAAGCGGCAGGCTGGCGCAGGAAAACTCCAGGCTGGTGAGGGTTTCACTGTGTTGGAAACCCAGGCCCATGCCGTATTGGCGATGGATGCCGTATTGAGTGGCGCCTTGTGCTTCGATGACCCAGGCGGAGAGGGACTCCCAAGGGACGAACAGCGGCTCGGTCTCGCCATCGGGCATGAAGCAAACTTCACGGCGTTGGCGGTTGAAGCGGGTGGGGATGATTCGAAGCCGTTTTTTGTGGTTGTGATGCCAGACGCCGACGCCAATGAGCAAGGAGTAAATGCCCGTTACAACTGCATATCCGCGACCTTCTTCGAATATGCCGACCATTGATTCCCAGATTTCTGCCCAGCCATAGCCAAACACAATCCCGAGAAACCCAGTAAAAATTGGAAACAGGATCGTTATAGTGAAAGCCACGCTAAACGGACCACCGAGAATCACCTGCCACGAAAAAATCTGGGGCGAGCCCAGCCCAAAGTCCATATGAGCATCATTGAGCTCTCCAATGTGAGAGCCGTGTGGAGGCAATGGTGTCGGTAGAGGCAATGGCGCAAGGTAGGTAATTTTCCCACCAATAAAGGGCTCAATATCTCCCGCGCTTTTAGGCGGCTTCAGGAGTGGTGTTACCAGCGCGCTGTCAAGGGTGTTCGGCATGGTCGGCCATCTCCAGCAAATGAGTTTCAACGAGTAGCAAAGGTGGGTATTGAGTGTTCGCGTCAGGAGGCAGCGCCGGAAAATGGCCCTCTTTGCGAGGTTTCAAATGAATGATGTATTTTTGTGAGATCCACGCGCCGCTGCTGTTGAGGGTCTCTATGCACACGACCAATTCCAGTGTTTCGATTGTGGGTGGCAACTGGGCGTCGGGGTTTAGTGGATCTGATGGGAATTGCAGGCACAGCACAAGGTGCCTGGATGCTGATTGCACCAAACGCAAGCTGGCGGTGACTTCATTGCTGACGGCTTCCCTGGCTTCGCGTCGCGCGCCGCCACCGTGGAAGGTGGCAGAAATGCGATTGGCGCCAATGCCGAGTCGATGGCTTGGCTGGCCGTCCAACGGGGGCTGAAAGTGACTCAGGTTAAGGCCAGGAATAACCAGGTGGATGTCGCTGATTTTGGCTTTCAGCACAAGTTGCTTCACCCATGAGTCATGCTCATTTGCGCCGAGTTGAGCGTAAGGAGCGTGAAGCAGGTAGGTCAGATAACGCTGGTAATCTTCGAGTGAATAATCTCCTGGACCTTCGGCGCCCAAGCCCCATGGTGTGGTTTTCAGCCACTTCTCATGGGCATTGATGTTGTAGTAGTTGAAAAGCCAGGATCCGGTGAACTCCAATACGGTGAAGAGGGCTCCGGCCAGGTTGAAGCGGAAAAAGACTGTGGAGAGCCTGGTGCCCGCGGCAGCCCAGGCAGCGGTTCTCGCTGCACCGCTGTTAGCATTAATTACAGCGAAAGTGGCTTGAATAGTATTGCTAAGGCCGTAAGCGTTGACAGCGACCATGCCGCTCGCGCCGGCCATCGCAAGCCCCGTACTGCTTTGTGCAGAGAGGTTGCCACTGCGGGTCGCATGCTGCCAATTTTGGCTTTGCATATCTAGCATAGACAGGGATGTGACTAATCCAAAGCCGTAGGTAAAAGCTCCTAACCCAATATGCAACTTCCCCATCCGCACATGCACATTCTGCAATGTGTGATGCTGCAGGCCGGCAACGAGAGCCGTGCTGCGCGCCTGCAAAGCTGTATCCGCCAGACTTTGCGCGGCCAAAAATCCAGCAGCACCGGTCGCAGCGAGTGCAGCGAAAAAATCACCTCGTTTCTTTTTATCTCTTTCTTGGCTCATCACTTCTCGATAAGCCCCCACCAAATTCACCCCCTGCGCCAAAAACACCAACAACCCCATCCCCTCACTTCTAATCAACTGCCCATTCGGCACCGAGCGCACGCCCAACCGAATATCCTTCAGCAAACTGCGCACTTCCATCTGCTGCTGCGGTGGAAAAACCGCGGTAACACCCGCCCGGGCCGGCGTTGCTCCGCGCAGCCGCACCGACTGATCCGGCAGTTCGGCAATCGGGCTCAGCGCCCCCGCCAAGCGGCTTTCCTGATACTTGAGCTCAGCCCGCACGCGAACGATTTCGGCCTGCAACTCCACGGCCCGAGCCGTCTTGTGGCCCTGACGATTTTTATTGTGGGTGATCTGGTTTCGCTCGCGGGTCAGCTCGCTCAAATACTCGCGCTCGCGCAGAATTTCCTTGATGGTCGATTGCAACGCGGCGTGTTCTGCCGGGCTGGCGACGGTAAACGTCACGCCGGTGGTTCTCGCCGCATCCAGTATCCGGGCTGGCAGGGCTTTGGGCAGGCGCCGGAACAGTTCATCAAGGTCCGGAATTTTCTCGCCGGTCAGATTGAACGCTTCCAGCGCGCGGCTCATGCCCAGGTTCAATGCCGGGCTCAGGCTGTGCTGGGCCGCGTCGGCCAACGTGCGGGTGTGCTCGGGCAACTCATCGAGGGCGGGGAGATGCGCTTGCTCGATTTCTTTCAGGTCCTGCAGCAAAGGCTGCAGATTATTGACCACACCCATGCCCGCATTGGAGACCACCGTGTATTGCGCAATCAACTGCGGCTGTAGTTGCAGGGGCAGGGTGTAGAACAGCGGCCGGGTCATTTCCGGATGTTCTTCCAGATAGCCGAGCAAGGCCTCGCTGGCCACGTCGCTGCGGCAAATGTCCTTGAGGCAGGCATATTCGGCGCTGAAAGCCTGACCCAATTGCAATGGATCCTGCCCGTCGTAGGGCCAGGCCGCGCGATGGTAACGCCCTTCACACACCAACAGCGTGCGGTCGGCGGTGATGCGATCGAGCAGGCGATTCCAGCGCGTGAGGTCGTCGCGATGCTGCCAGAGCACAGCGTCCATGGCCGGACGATCGATGAAGTCGTTGATCCCGCGTTTGCCGCTCAACCATGAGCCTTCAAGCTGGTTATCGAGATGCCGGTTCTGCGTTTGCCCAAGGTTGATCAGCGTCTGTAAATGGCGCTCGACGAAGGCATTGGGCGCAGGGTTGAAATGCTCGCGTGTGTAGTAACGCCGGTCAGCGTCTTCGACGGCGCGGCTCTCAGCGGTGAAATCGGGAGTGATGCTGTCGAACCGGTTCAGTTCGCGAGCAGAGTGGACAGCGTCGCCGCGTGATTTTTCCAGCTCAGGCGTTACGGGAGCATCCACAGGCACAACGTTGCCGCCCTTGTTCAGGTAATCGACCAAGGCCTGGCGGGTCTGTTCGCGATCCGGTTCCGGCAGCTGCTCAAGGTCAGTAAACAACGCCTGCGTCGCCGGGTTTTGCTCCACCTTGGAGAGCGCCCCAATATCCTCGACGCTGAGCTGACTGAGGGACTCGATGTAACACGCCAGCAGATAGTCGCGTTCGTTGTGGTCGGTATTGCTCCACTCCTCAACCCAGCCGACCACGGTGTCCTGATACTCGGCCAGATCTCGTAGCACGCCGAGATCATCATTGATCAGCACAAACAGCGTGTCGTCCTGATAAGGCGCACGTACCTGACCCAGCAGTTCACCGATATGCGCCTGGCGAAAGCGCGGCGGTTGCTCCCATAGATACGGCTCACGTTCGTGCGCGGGAGCATCGCTGACCTGCACGGTGCCCGATGCTGCGGCAGGCGAATGACCATCAGGCCCCGTCGCTACTTCCGCCAGCCACTGTCGTCCTTGCTCGACTGTCAGCAAATGGGTGCCGCCGGTTTCGCAATCCACCTCGCCGAGCTCGACGGGTTGCATGAAGTGCTCGCGTTCTTCGCCGTGGTCGAGCACCTGCTTGCATTTGGCGGCCGTCCATTGCACTTCAGCGAACGTCACATGCAGGGTGCTGCCCCGCGAAAACACCAGCGCGGGATTTTCTTCGATCGGTGCGCGCGCACCGCTGTCGACGCTCGCGCCTTTATGCAGCAGAGCGCTGACCAACCCGTTGAGCACTCGATATTCATGCAGGTGACCGGTCAGGCTATCGATCACATACAACCAGCCATCGCGCAGCAGACGGATGCCCAAAGGTCGCGCCGTTAATGAATAGGGCAGCTTCAGTTCCGCACCTGGATCGAGCAGTTTATCCACCAGGCCATACCGCACAGGCAGCAGCTGTACGTTAGTTTGCCGCAAGGGACAGGCACCGACCGAACCGATGGTGGTTTTGGACGCAGCGGCCGCGTCGAGATTGGCGGGATGGGTCATGGGTGACCTCCTGTGTTGGCTTTGCGCTCGGCCAGGTTGGCGGCCAGCGCAATACGCTCACCCAATGGTTGAAGTGACGGTGAGTGGAGCAATCGGGCGATTTCGGGATGTTCTTCGAGCGTGGAGGTGTTGAGCCAGGTCATCAGGTTGGCGTAGTAAAAAAGCTCGGACTGGCTGCTCAGCCCCAAGGTGCTGGCCTGCACTTGCAGCTGTTGCAGCCTTGGCCAACGCTGGGCAATGCCAGCGCCGAGGTGGCGTTCTGGAAAGTGCTTGAGCAAATGAGCATCGAGGTCCAGCAGAGCCCGGCGGTGGTCCACATCGTCCAGCGCGGCGTTCAATTCATGGCTCAGCCGATACGGCGTCGGCAGTTCTGGAGGTTGCGGTTGGCGAGGTTGATGGCGATGCCAGGTGGCGTTGACGCAATCGGCTGCCACCACGCAGGACAGCGGCCCGAACAAGCACTGGTCAGCGCTGGCAAACAGAGCGTTTGCCACGGCGGCATCCGCCAGCCGCAGGGCGACTTGCTGACCTTCCGGCAATGCTACCGTCAGCAACTTGCGTAAATGTTGCGCGACCCCCAGCGCAGGAGAATGGCTGAATAACAAAACGGCCCACTCTTCTTCTGCCTGTTCCAGATAAAACTGAAAAACAGGATCATCGACGCCCTGAATGGCCACCAGCAGCGGCGAGATATCCCGCAGCGCTTTGAACGGCGAGCTGTCGTACAGCGCAACGGTGTTCACACTGGCGCTGAGTTGCTTCAGACGAGTTGGTAAATCGGGCACAGCCGTGCCGTCGACTAACAGGCAGGCGTGGTGCCGGGACCATGGCAGGTCGGCTGGCAAGGCGACTGAAAGCTTCATGCCTGGGCTGCCTCGCAGATGAGGCAGCGCGAGCTGCGGGAAGACATCAGTGCGCGGCGCTGTTGTGCCGCATGGACGC
Organism: Pseudomonas sp. TMB3-21; assembly: GCF_054898145.1. Taxonomy (NCBI): domain Bacteria; kingdom Pseudomonadati; phylum Pseudomonadota; class Gammaproteobacteria; order Pseudomonadales; family Pseudomonadaceae; genus Pseudomonas; species Pseudomonas sp. TMB3-21. Next base: position 3,969,954 of record NZ_CM142718.1, read on the forward strand.
TCACTTTCAAAAGCGGCAAAGCTCCGGGCACCCGCGGTTCGGCCGGGCCAATCGCTGCCGGTGAGCCACCCTGTTGAATCGCTACGCTGCTGAAAATGCCTTCCGGACCCAGTGTCAACCACTGACCGCCCGCCATGAGCGTGAGATGGCTGCCACCGTCGATGACGATCAGAGCCCCGGCGGCGAGGTGAATGCGCTCGGCCGCATTGAGCAGGTGGTTACCTGTCTGCACGTGGCAGGTGCCATGAACAGTCAGGTGTTCATCCTGTTTGAGCTCGGTCAGACGATTGCCATGGGTCACACGGCGCTTTTCACCGCGCAAGTCGTGACTGGCAATGCCGCCGACCACCACCGTGCGCTGGTTGTCGACCTGGAGACGCTCATCGTTGAGAACGAGCTGGACGAAATCGCGCTGGGCGCGCAGGGCAATTTCCTCGGCGCCTTTTCTGTCTTCGATGCGCAGCTCGTTGTAACCGCCGCCGCCCGGGCTGCTCTGACTGCGAAAAATACTGCGTGTGTGTTCGGCCGGGAGGTCCAATGGCACCGGAGTCAATGCGTTAGGCAAACAAGCGATGACGTACGGTTTGTCGGGATCACCTTCGGTAAAACCCACCAGCACTTCCATGCCGACGCGCGGAATCTGCACGCTGCCATAACGGTCATGAGCCCAGCCTGTCGCAACTCGCAGCCAGCAACTCGAGTGTTCGTTGTGCTCGCCGTCGCGGTCCCAGGCCAGCTGGATTTTCACCCGGCCGTAACGATCGCAATGGATCTCTTTGCCGGGCGGACCGGTCACGATTGCCGGCTGCTGGCCCGTTATCCGCGGCTTGGGATGTTTGAGCGCCGGTCGGAAGATGACGTCCCAAGGCATCGCGACGAAATGGTTGCGGTAACCCTGACTGAAATCTTCCTGCGGATCGCAGTCGACCATCGACTCCTCGAGCACTTGAGGCTGAATCCCGATATGCCGGACTTCAGTCACCAACCAGAGACCGTTGCGCTCGGCCCGTGGGTGTTCGCTCATATCGAGGAAATAACCGCTGTGCAATGCGCTTTGATCGCTGCGGCCGTCCGCTTGCTGGTAGTCGGCGCGGTGACTTTGCAGTGCCTGATTGGCCAGGCGTCTACCCTGGTCGCGGTGGGTAAACCGGCCTGGGAAGGCGTAGTCCTCAAGATGCGGCTGCAGCGCGGTTTTGCTCTCGCTGTCGAGTTGCAACTGAGGTTTCTCGAAATCGTAATCACGACGGCTGACATGAGTCGGGCGGGTTACCAGACGCAGTTTGAAACGGTCGATGACCGGTGCTTCGGCGACCAGGCCAGTGCCTGGCTTGTATGCGGTCGCGCTGCCCGGTTTCGCGAAGCCGGTCTGATCGTCACCGAAGACCAGTACATGCGCAGAGGCGCTGTGCTGGAAATGAAAATGCAACCCTTCTTCTTCACACAGCCGCTGGATGAAGTGCAGACCAGTCTCGTACTGGACGCAGTAGAGGCGAGGCCTGTATTCGCCACTCAGCTGGAAACGCCAGGCGTCGGACTGCAGGCCATGGGATGTCAGCACTTTGCCGATAATTTGCGGCACGCTAAGGTGCTGAAATATCCGCTGGTTATGACAATGCGCCAGATAGGCGAGATGTGGCACCAGGATTATCTGATACCACGTCAGCCGCTTGCCTGAATCGCCTTGCGCAACCTGATGGATTTGCCCGTGGAAGCCGGCACCGTCGGCACCGATCGTGAGGAAAGCCGAGCGATTCATCAGGTCTTCAAGGTCAAGGTCCGCCCGCTCGCTGACCAGCTCGAGTTTCACTTCATACGGTTCGTTCAGCGCTTCCGTGGCGCAAAACTTGAACACCTGAAAGTCAGAGGGGAAATCCTGGATCTGAAGTCTGAATGCGGTGTGGGGGCCGGCAGTGAACATCCACATATCCTTGTGTCCATTGAGGATACGAAAAATACGTGGAGCCGCAGACGAGCGAAGTAGGACATTTCATAAGTTGGTGTAGGGCACATCCCTGACTGCGCTGCGCGCGTTCAGACGCGAAGCACGCCCGTAAAAAGTAGGAAATGGCTGACAGAGCGCGGTGTGGCGGGTGAGCAGGCTTGTTGAATAACAGGTTTCAAGGCAAGCCTGCTCTTGTTGAATCAACCGTCGCGACGTTGGAAGCGGGGCGACGCCAATCAAGCGTTTCTCAACCACACTTCACGCACTTGCCGCCCCTGTTACGACCGGCCGACCCGGTTTGCGCAGCGGGTCGAGGCGCGAGCCGGTGTACCGAGTCTCCCGATAGAATTTCCACAAGCCGAACAGACCGTACACGTGAGTCACGCGGCCCTGTTCCTGATAACCCATGCGGATGTGCAGTTTCATTGCCGGAATGTTGTGGGTTTCAACCACATCCACCACCTTGTTGCAGCCTTTGGCGGCCATGGTTTCCCATAGGGCGACCTGCACGTCCACCGACAGACTGGTGCCGAAAAAGGCGCGGATCATTTCGCCGCCGAACTCAAAAAACTCGCCAGGTTTGACCGGGAACCAGCAGCCGTAATAGTGGCGGTCATGGTAGTCGCGGGTGCTGGCCCAGATGAACCCGATGGCATTGCCTTCCTCGTCCAGGTACATGTGCCCGGTATGCCCGTCGGCGGCGAGTTCGGCCATGGTGCCGACGCGGTCGCCGAAGTGTTTGGCGAACGCGCTGGTGTTGTGCGGGGTAATCACCGCCATTCGTACGGGCGGATAAGGGCGTAACTTGTGCGGCGCAACCGGGCTGACGAGGTCGCGCTCCATCCAGAGCAACTCCCAATGAAAAAATACATAGCGCCTCCACAGCGTGCGAAACATGCGGCTCAGGCCTTTTTGTTTGATTTGTTCGCGAAGCTTGTCGATGACTTTCATGACGCTCTCCAAAGCCGGAGCCAAGGTGTGGTGGGACATTCTTGTTGGGTATAGATCACGCGGTGGGACTCATATCAAAGCGCCAGCTTTGAATATGTTGCAATTTATGTAGACCTTTCCAGTGACGCCGCACGGCCCTCCGCCGCCGCGCCGAGGACGCCATAGCAAACACGTGGAACGCCCGGCAGACGCTGCATCAGCAGAGCTTTGAGCGATTCTTTCGGCGACAGGTAAGCGTCGCCGAAATCAGCGCCTAGCTGGGTCGGGTGCGCGACAATTTCCAGCACGCCATCGGTTGGCACTTCACCGTCGCGCAAGCCGACAGGCGTGCAGACGTAATCCGCCGTGGTGCCCGCCAGGCTGCGCAAACGCCGGTTGAGCAGTTCCTTGAAAACCCGTTTAGGCAGATTAAGGTTTTGCCCTACGTTGCGCGCCAGCCGCACGGCAACGCCCTGACGCGCAGCGAAACGCGCGACGATTTCACCGATCGGCCAAATGTTGTGCACGTGCTGATGGGAATCCAGATGGCTGGGCCGCACGCCGTTGTCGAGGCAGCGTTGCCATTGCGCTTCGAGTTCTTCCAGCACGGCATCGCGGTCCTGACGATTGAGCCGCAAACGGTGACGCGGCAGGTTCAGGTCGAAGACTCCGGCGCTGTCGCAGAAATTTGCACGGGCGAGAATGCTTTGGCTCAAAGGTCGGCCATAAGTGAGGTTGAAATGCAGCCCGACACGACCTTCAAGCAACGGGTGGCGAGCCATGGCGCAGGCTGCTTCGAATGCGGGCATGTTGGCCATCGCCGTGGCAGAACTGATCACCCCGGCTTGAAACGCACCCAGAATCACCGCGTTCTCGCACGGGCTGAGACCGAAGTCATCAGCGTTGACTATGACTTGGCGCGGCATGTTCGCTCTCCCGTTGAGGTTCGATGGTGGCGGTCACTTTGGCGTGCGGCACGGGTACCGCTGGCGCCGCTGTTGCCCGTCTGGCACGCCATTTTTGCAGCCAGGGTTTGCATCGCTGCCAGCTGCGCAGGGCAAATCCGAGTGCCAGGCCGCTGGGTCGCCACGAATAAAAACTCCAGCGCCAATGCTCAAGCTGGCCGCTCATGCGTTCATGCAACTGATGGCTGGAGTTTTCCAGACTGACCCGCGACGCATCGATCCAGCGCCAGTTGTCGTCCAGCCCCCAGCGAATCCATTCTTCCAGCAGCACCCGACCACTGCCCAGATCGGCGTGTTGCGGCAGGAACGCCAGGTTGTAATCGTACAGCCGACCCTGTTCCAGCAAACCCAGTCGATAGCTGATGCAACGGCCGTCCAGTTCCAGCACCACCACGCGTACCAGACCTTGCGCGGCGAGCGCGGTGAAGGCCCTATCCATCCACTGGCGATGACGATCATCGGAGAAAATCCCCACGCCTTCATCGCCTTTCCAGCTGACCGCTTCGACTTCGCTGATGGCCTGCAGCAACGGCCCCATGCTCGACGCGTCAGGCGTGATACGGCGAACTTCAGCGCCGCAGGCCACGATCCGTTTGCGCGCCCGCCGCAATTTGTAACGCGGGTCACCGGACACTTCCTGGCGATCGGCGTCGCTGATCAAGTGCACCGGCACGCGGCAGCTGAGGCGCCGTTCGCCGGTCGAGCTGTGAGCCATCCATTCGGTCAGCGCGCTCTCGGCGCCGATCGGTTCGGACAGTTCGTTGAGCTGGAGCAGGGCATGCGGCAACCGTCGGCGGATCTCGATCAACGCCTTGCGCATGTCGTCGGCGTCTACGCGAGCGAGCAATGCCAAACGGTCAGTCAGCGGATAGCCGAGATGATGCAGCACCCGAAACGGCAACCTGCCGAAGCGCTCGACCGAGGCCACCAGCGGCAGGCAAAACACCAGTTCGATGCCCTGCCAGCCAAGCAGCACGTGCAAGCGATCGGCGCCGCTCAGCGCCTGTTCGGATGCGCACATCCAGGCGAGCGCGTTGAATGGCGTGTGGTCCATCACTCGCAGACGCAGCGCTTCGTAAGCCGCTGCGGGAAAATCTGCTGCGCACAATGAAGTGCGCCATTCGAATCGCGCTGCCATAAGCTCAGGTCACCGATGCTGTAACGGTTGAACGTTCCGGTTTGCGCAGGGCATCAAGGCGCGAACCGCTGTAACGGGTTTCCCGATAGAAGCGCCAACGGCCAAACAACCCGTAGACGTTCATGACCCGCCCTTGTTCTCTGTAGCCCGTGCGGATGTGCAGCTTCAATGCCGGAATGTTGTTCGAGTCGCACACATCCACCACCGTGTTGCAGCCTTGCGCCTGCATGGTTCTCCACAGTCGGGTCTGCAGGTCCATTGACAACCGGGTGCCCCAGTAAGCGCGGCTCAGTTCGCCGCCGAACTCGAAAAACTCGCCGGGTTTTACCGCAAAGCTGCAGCCGTAGTGGTGCTTGTCGTGATAGTCGCGGGTGGCGCCCCAGATGAAGGCGACTGCGTCACCGGCGCCGTCGACGTGCATCTGCCCGGTGAAACCTTCACGGGCCAGTTCGGCCATGGTCTCCACGCGATCACCAAAGTAGCGCGTGAACGCCACGGCGTTTTCCGGCGTGATGGTGAGGACTTTGAGCGGCGGGTACGGTCGCAATTTATGCGGCGGGATCGGCGTGACCAGGTCGCGCTCCATCCACAACAATTCCCAGTGGAAAAAAACATGACGCTTCCAGCCTTTGGCGGCAGTAGCGCGCCAACCTTTTTGCCTGATGTGCTCAGCAAGCTTCTTGAAAAAAACACTCATGTGACTGGCTCCTGACGGTGTTGACCGTGGATGGAGAGGCTTACCGTGCGGCCAAATGCTTGCGCGGCAAACCATGCGATGAGGAATCATGAGGCGCTCCAGCTCAGGGCAAAGAGAGTTTCCCCCGGCAAATCGAAGCTGACGCGACCGTCGCGGCAACTGAACGGTGCGTCGCGGGCGCGATTGTCGGCGCCGAAGTACCGCAGTGACGCGTCGGCGAGCGTGCAGGGGATTGCACCCACATTCACCTGCTGGCGTCGCGTACCTTTGTTGACCCCCAGCAGGCTGCGCTTGGCGTCCTCGGCCATGGCCAGCACGTCGACCTCGAACGCATCGTTCTCCAGCCCAAGCACATTGTGCAGCCAGTGTTGCTGGATGAATTGCTGGGCCAGGCCCACCGGTTTCAGTTCGAAACGGTTTTCGCCCAGCACGCGCAGCATGCCCTTGGGGTAGTTCGGTTCATCGGCTGCCTGGAACCAGCTCAACATGTCGAGCAAGCCATCCTGCGCGGAGTTGATGACCACCGAAGTCCACCACAGCGCGGCGAAATGGGTTTCCTGATCGTAGGGGCTCAGGCTCGAGCCGCTGGACATGTTGGTCTGGTCCAGCAGCAACGCCTTGCGCGGCCGTCCCTGGGCGTCGAGCCCGACCAGATCGGCGGCGCGCCGAACGCTGTCGCGGTAGACACGCGTTGCGAGCAGGTCGCGAATCATCCACTCGTGCCACGCCAACGCGTCAATCTGGTCGGGGGATTCCGCCAGCAGGCGCTTGGCCCAATCGATGCCGCGCTTGTCGGCCGCATTGTCGGCAAACGGCCCGTTGATCAGGCGCGACGTGGCGGGCATGGCAATGCGCACGCCGGCCTTGGCATTGGCCGGGTCGCTGCGCACTTGCCGGGCCATGCTGTTGAAGATGCTTTGATAGCTGGCGTAATCGGCGTAATTGAGGTTGGGTTCGTCGGCGAAACCGATGTAGTGCGTACCTTTGCCGCCCAGTTTGCGCGTGGCGGCGAGCCAGGCGTCGAGGCCGGAGTTGCTCATGGTGTCGGCGCGCAGATCGGCCTGGCGTTTGCTGCCGGCCAGCAAGGTCAGGTCCTGAGTGATGCCAAAGCGGTTCTGGTACAGCGCCCGAAACGCATCTTCGTACTGCGGATCGTTGGCGGTGATGTCGACAAAACTGTAGAAGGTCGCCGCTTGCAGATTGAGTGCATCGAGGGTCGCAAAGCTGGCGGGCGGCGGCAGCACGTAGGGCAGGGCGATGCCCAGGTTCGGGGTTTTACCGAGGACTTTTTTGTGCAACGTCAAACGGGTCTGGCCGTCGTCTTCACGCACGGGTTTGAGCTGCTGCGGGTTTTGCGCGAACAGGTTCGCCGTGCCGTCGAGCCAGAATGCCGCTTTGCCGCTGCCTTGCAGGCGCAGGCGCCAGACCTGTTCTTGCGGGCTGACGGGTAACTCGACTTTATCAAACTGCCAGTAGGCTCGATAAGGTTTGAGCGCCAGAGCCACGCGTTGGTTATCGCCTACGCGCTGCGCCTGCAAAGCGCTGACGCCACCGTGAAATTTGCCGGCGAGCACCGCACGTTCGCCAGGCGCGACTTTGAAATACAACTCGTCACCGCTGCGGGTTTCAGCGCTGAAATGCACCTTGGCCGGGGCGAACAACGCCACGGTGTGGGCGTCATGCTCAATGCGATAACTACGGAAACTGTAACCCGGGATCTCCAGTCGATAACTGGCCGCGCTCGGCACCAGCGGCCAGCTCTGAGTGCCACGGCTTTCGCTGGCGGCAATCAGCCGCTCTCCCTGCAATTTGCCTTGGCCATCGACCAGGTAAATACGCTCTTCGTTGGCATCCGCCTGCCATGCCGGGACCCAGCGGACAGTCAATGTATCGGGCCGATCCGGTTGCAGGAAAAGGCTGCCATCGCGTATGTCCGCCCAACGCATGGGCGCTGCCTGAGCGCTCACAGCGAGGCCCAGGCTGAAGAGCAGGATCAGGCGTGTCATGCCGACTTCCGCTGCAGCATTTGCAACATCGGGCTGAAGTCGCTGGGCAGGATGACCAGGGTTTGCCAGACCGGCACACCGCTCAATCGGCAATACATCACCAGCAGCGCCACGGTCACCGCCAGATAAGCGATGGACGAAGCCGTTGCGGCGCCAACGATGCCGTACAGGGGGATCAGCACAAGGTTGAGCGCCAGGTTGAGCAAGGCGCCGAGGCCCATCAGCAACGAGATCGTGCCGGGGCGGTTTTTGCCCAGCAAGTCCAGGCGCAGGATGCTCGCGTAGCACAGGCCGAGCAGGCCCGGCAGCAGCGCGAGCAACGCCGGGTATGCCGGTTGATAGGCGACACCGAACAGCGTGACGATCAGCCATTCGCCAATCACCGCCATGGTCAGGCAGGCGCCGAGCATCACCGTCGCGGTCAGGCGTAGCGCCAGCGGGGTGACTTTGTCCATGCCCTCATCCTGCTGCAGCAGGCGTTTCATCAGCGGTGTGGTCACCGCTTCCGGAACGATCAGCAGCAATTCGGCGGCGGCGCTGGCCATCGCGTAATGACCCAGCGCGGTGCTGCCGAGCAGGGCGCCGATGAACAGGTAATCGGAACGCAGGATCACTTGCTGGAAAAGCAGATCAGGATGACTGCGGGCACTGAAACGCAGCAGTTCGTTCTGGCTGGCGCGGTCCCATTGCAGTTTCAATGGCTGCGCGCGCTTGAGCCAGAACCAGCCCGCCAGCACCACCAGGCTGATGCCCGCCAGCCAACTGATCAATGCGGCTTCCAGCGCGGCGTCTTTCCACATCCAGAACAGGGCGAGAAACAACAGCAGCGGCGCAAGGGACTCGATCAGGCGCAGGACGTTGAACGCCATGATCCCGCCAGAGGCATTATGCAACGTCAGCAGACCACTTTTGAGCACGGTCAACGGCACCGCCAGCAGCAACAACCAGGCGAGTAGACCGAGTTGCATGGTGATGTCGAGTTCGGCGCCGAACTCGCGCGTCAGCGTCACCACCAGCAACGTCAGCAGACCGGCCAGCAGGCAGCCGAAGACCAACACCTGACTGAGCAACAACCCCATCGGCCGCTGCTTGGCCGCTTGAAACCCGACCGCCGAATTGAGCCCACCGCTGGTGGCGGCGCTGATCAGGTCGGGCAGGACGCTGAGCAGCGCGAACAGGCCGCGTTCGCTCGGCCCCAATATCCGCGCCAGCAAAACGTTGCGCAGCAAGCGTAGAGCGATCATCGCCAGCTTGGTGCCCATGCTCATGGCCAAGTGTTTGAGGTAGGTGCTGCGGCTCATGGACGTGTCCCGCGATAAATGCGCCACGACAGCAATTCCGGGTTGCGCGCGGTGCGCTGGCTGACGCCGAAACGAGGTAATGCGAGCGGATCTTCGACGCCACGGTAGAGGCCGGTGCCGGTGCCCAGTCCGAACGCGTAGTCGTGTTGCGCCACGTGTTGGCGGACACGCGCGTCGTTGTCGCCGTTGGGGTAGCAATAGACCGGCAGCGGCCGATTGCAGCCGTTCAACAGCGCATCGCGGCTGCGCTTCAGTTCTTCGTCGAGCCGTTGATCATCAAGCCCGGTGAGAATCGCGTGGCTGGCGCCGTGCGGACCGAATCGCACCAGTCCGGAAGCCTCCAGCGAGCGCACCTGATGCCAGTCCAGCGCTTGCGGCATCGACTCCCGCGGGCAGTCATCAGTCAGGCGACTGAGGTCATGTGGCGCAAAAGTTTTCAGCGTTTGCAGATACTGCAGCAGCGCCAGGCTGCGATGCTGCACATGACCTTCACCCAGCTGTGCAGGCACCGGCCGACCGGCCATGTTCAAACGGTTGATGATGTGCGCCCGGGCTTTCTCGCCATGGCTGCCCCACAGGGTTTCACCTATGCTTTCCCACCAGAACCGCTGCCGGCTGCCGATGAAATCGGTGGAGAGAAATATGCTCGCCGGCACCCGGTGTTTTTGCAGCAGCGGGAAGGCATTCAAAGCGTTGTCGCGCCAGCCATCGTCGAAGGTCAGCGCGACTTTCGGCCGCTCGGAGCGCAGCGTGCCGGGTTGCAGAATATCCATCAGCGGCACGCAGTCGAAATGGCGTTTCAGCCAGATCAGCAGGTGCTCGAAGGCATTCGGCCCGACACACAATTCATTGCGATGGGGCAGGGAGGCGGCGTTGTCGTCGGCCAACACCCGGTGCAGCATCAGAATCACTCCCGCGCCGTGCAGCTGATTACGCCCAACCGGCGAGTTGAGGTACAGCCAGCCACTGGTGCGTTTTAACAGTTGTCTGATCGCCATGGCACGCTCCTTTTTTCAACGATTCTGTTCCGGATTCCATTGCGCATAGCGCTGGCCACGCAGGAACTGCCACAGACCGATACTCATCCCGGCGAGGGTCACCAGAAGAAACGCGGCGAGGCGGAAGGGTTTGGGCAAGCGGTGTCTGGAGTCCATCAGGCCGGCGATCGCCACGGTGTACCCGAACAGCTGCGCGATCAGGCTCAGGCGATAGAAACCGTGTTCTTGCCACAGCCAGAAATTGCTCAGCAGCAACGGCAGCAGCAGGATCGGCGCCAGTCGGCGGATCAGCTTGTGACTGATCAAAGCAATCGAATAGAGCCCATGTTTCATCGGATTGAGCAGCTCGCTGCGTTGGGCCAGGCTTTGCAGGCCGCCAACGGTGACGCGCTGACGGCGACGCAATTGCTTGTCGGCTTCGTCGACACCGTGGTCGATCACCTGAGCTTCGGGCACATAGACGATCTGTTTGTGCGCAACCGGCGCGCAGGTACTGATGAAGAAGTCGTCGTTGACCTCCGCCGGGATGTTCTGGAACAACTCGCGACGCAGCGCGAGCAGGGCACCGTCAGCGGACACCATGCAGCCTGTGCGGTTTTCGACCTTGCGCAGCCAGCCTTCGTAATGCCGATAGAGGCTGTCGCCGACACTCAAGCCACCGCCGGTCACCGGGATCACCATGTGCCCTGCGCAGGCACCGACGTCGGGGTCGGCGAGGGGCGCGAGCAAATGGCCGAGGGTGTCGCGCGACCATTGGTTGTCGGCGTCGGTGAACACCAGAATGTCTCCAGTGCTCAATGCTGCCCCGGCGTTAAGCGTGGCGGCCTTGCCTTGACGCGGCAGGTCAAGCACGGTGATGCGCGGGTCGACCACCCGGTGCGCGCAGGCCACGGTGTCATCGGTGGAACCGTCGCTGGCCAGAATGATTTGCAGCGACGCCGGCTGATAATCCTGGGCGAGCAGGGTGCGCAACTTGTGTTCGATGTGCCGTGCCTCATTGTGCGCGGCAATCACGATACTGATGTTCATTGGCGCCGGGGGCGTGATGCGCCGCGCCGAAAACAGGGGCGCCAGCACGGTCAGCAGTAATGGGTAGCCGACGTAGGCGTACGCGGGCAGCAACAGGCAAGTCCAGAAAATGAATTCAGCCACGGGCAGGCCTCCTGGCAGTCCAACGACACATGCTCAAGACAAACGCAGCGCCGGCCAGGTGTAAACGCACCCAATGCAAACCCCACAGTTGCAGGGTCAGACCGATGTCGCGGTGCTTGTGGCTCTGCCGCACGCTCATCACCAAGGCCGGCAGGGTGGAGAGCATGAGCATCAGCAATGCGTGATGAAGGAAACCGCCCATCAGCGCCGATATCGCCAGAAAGTCCAGCAGCCAGGCACCCAGAGATAACAGCGGAAAGCGCAGCAGACGCAGACTGACACCGTTGTTGCGCAGCAATTGCAGATGGCTGCCTTGACGCCACAGTTCCTTGCCCAACCATTCGCGCCAGTTGGCCTCATAGCCCCAATGCAGGGCGACGCTTTGATTGATCGCCAATATTTGCGCGCCGGCCAGATGCTGACGCAGTGTGAAATCCTTGTCTTCGCCGGTGCGCAGGCGTTCGTCGAAACCGCCGACCTGGTCGAACCAGCCGCGGCGCATCAACAGATTGTTGCTGGGCAGCCAGTCGACTTTGCGTACGGCGTCAGAGTACGGGCGCAACGTGCGCCGTTGCCAGGCCGTGGCGTACCACGGCGCCTGGGCCGGGGTGTGCAGATCAAGGCCGAAGACATCCGCCTGACCGGCGCTTTCCAGGTCGATCAAGCGCCGCAGCCAGTCTTCCGGCACTTCCACGTCGGCGTCGATAAAGGCCAGCCATTCCCCCGTGGCGATTGCCGTACCGCGATTGCGTAGCGCGCCGATCAGCACCCCCGGCACCACCAGCACCTGCGCGCCGAACTGTCGGGCAATCTGTGGGCCTTGGTCGCTGGAGCCGTTGTCGACCACGATCAACTCGCAGTCGAGGTTGGCGGCATGGGCGGCTTTTTGTGCAGCGAGCAGCGTGCGGCCGATGTGCTTCGCTTCGTTGTACATCGGAATGACAATACTGATTCGACTCATGCCTTGGCCTCCGGCAACGGACTTTCTTCGGCTTTCAAACGCAGCACGCTGGTCAGGGCGAGCATGATCCACACGTACTTCTGGTTTGGCGCACTGAGGAACATCAGGAACAGCGTCAGTGCCAGGAAACTCATGCTCAGGTGCGTCAACAGATCCGCCTGTGGGCCGTTGCGTCGCAGCAGCCAGGCGCTTCGCGCGCGGATCAGGTTGTACAGGCCCAGCCCCAGCATGCCGACGAACATCAGCCCGGCGGGGATGCCCAGCTCACTGAAGATTTCCAGGTAGGTGTTGTGCGCGCGCCGGTACAGGTCGCCAATCTTGCGGTTGGCCGAAAAGGCCTTGGCGTAACCGGTGGTGGCGTAGTGCAGCGGGAAGGTCCCCGGCCCGGTGCCCAGTAGCGGGTTCTCGCGAATCATTTCGCTGCCGACCACGATGTAGGAGGCGCGACGACCGAGGGATGCGTCCTGGCTGCGGGCGCCGGCGCTGAGAATACTCAAGGACTTGATGCGCTCGACGTAGCCGGCCGGCATCGCATAGATCGCCAGCGGGATCACGATCACTGCGCCGAGCATGGCAAAGCCCAAATGCCGGGGGCGGATGCGGGCCAGCTCAGTGCGGTAGTGCCAGACGCCAATCATCAGGCTGAGAAACAGCACCACCAGCCCGGAGCGCGATTCGGTCTTGGTCATGCCGCCCAGCAGCAGAATGAAGCAGCCTGCCCAAAACAACCGGTGCAACATTTTTGGACTGCTGATCACCAGCCACAAAGCCAGCGGCACCGCGAACGCGATCAGCATGGCGAAGGCGTTCGGGTCTTCCAGCAGGCCGGCGGCGCGCCCCTGGTCCTGGTATTTGGCGGAGAACATCGCCAGCGCGCAAGTCGCGGTCACGCTGAGCGTCACGAACCGGGCAAACAGGTCCATGTTCAATTCGCGACCGATCAGCAGCGTGATCACAAACAGAATCAGGCCGACACTGATTTCGCGCAGGTGACTCATCGACATGCCGAGGTTGTCGGTGAGCAGCAAGCTGAGCATGTACAAGGCGATGAACCACACGAGGTAGCGCCAGATATTGCTGCGCAGGCGCTCCGAGGGAATCTGGTGGATGGCCAGTTGCAGCATCAGGATCACGGCCAGCGACACGCCAATGAACTTGGTGCCGGAAAAAGCGTTTTCCTTGAAGAAACCTTCGAACGGCACCAGCACTGCAATCCCGAGCAAACCCCAAGTGGGCTTTCGGTACAGCAGCGAGACACCGACCAGGCCCAGCACCGCAGCCGGTGCCAGAAACGGATAAGGGCTGGCCAGCAAACCGAGGCAGACCAGGGCGAGCAAACTGACGATCGAGAGTGGAAATATCACGCGCGAGCCTCCCGTGCAGTACGGATATAAAGCTGCGACCAGCGTTCGGCGAGCGCCTTGAGGTCGTAGCGATCCAGTTGCGTACGTCTTGCGTTGGCGATCAGCTCGGTGGCCAGCGTCGGGTCCGTCAGCAACGTGCCGATTTGCCGGGCGAGGGCGGCGCTGTCGGCGGGGGTCGCCAGCAGCCCGTTGTGCCGATGTTCCAGCACATCAGGAATGCCGCCGACGCCGAAGGCCACTACCGGCACCCCGGCTTGCATCGCTTCCAGCAGAATCATCGGCGTGCCCTCGGTGCGCGAGCTGATCACCAGCGCATCGAGTTGGCGCCACCAAACGCTCATGTCGGTCTGATACCCCGGCAACGTGATGCGCGCCTGCAAACCTGCCGATTTAATACGCGCCTGCAAGCTGTCGCGTTCGGGGCCGTCGCCGAGCATCACGGCGTCCAGTCGCGGGTGTTGCAGGCACAGCGGAATCAGCGCATCAAGAAACAGATCGGGACCCTTTTCACTGCTCAGGCGCCCCACGTATCCGGCCAGCCAGCGCGGGCCTTCGGCGGTGTGCGAGCACAAACCGTTGGCCGCGGGCAGACCGTTGGGAATCACCTGCAACTTGTCGGCGTGAACGCTGGCTTTGCGATGCAGCGCCGCGATGCTTTCGGCAACGCAAACCACACGATTGACCGAGGCAGTGCGGCACAGCTGCAAGCTCAACCAGGTGTAAAACTTTTGCTTGCGACTGCGCGGCGTGAACCCGTGCTGCGTAATCACCAGTGGCAGGCGCAACAACGTCGCGCCGAACCAGCCAAACAACAGGCCTTTGAAATTGTGCGTATTGATCAACGGCTGTTCAGCGCGCCGCTGACGCAAATGCCCGAGCAACTCCCCCAGGCCCGCGCAGCCTCGGCAGTCCACCGAGGCTTCGCGAAACCGCGCGATCAGGTCTGGCGGCGCATCGAGAAACAGCACCTGGTGCTGCCCCGGCGTCGCCAGGCAATGGTCCAGCAGCATCCGCTCAGCCCCATAGAAGCCGCCGCTGCTGAGCAAGTGAATGATCGGCAGGACGCTGGTGTGACGGGTGGCGCTGAGCGGCGCGTTCAATTGCGCACCCAGTGCGCAAAGCCACGCATGGAAATGCTTCTGTGTGGGTTGGACGGCAGCGTGTTTTGGTCGTTGATCACCAGCAGCACTGGCAGGTCCAGCTCGTGGCTGATTTGCGCAGGATGCTTGAAGCGATGATCGAAGAACTCACGCACATAGACCAAAGCGATTGCGAGTAACAGGCCAGCGAGCAAGCCGAATGGAATGATCAGCATCGGTTTCGGAAACGCTGCTTCGGTCGGTTCGTACGGTGGGCTGAGCACACGGGCGTTGGACAGGTCGCTGTCCAGTGCGCGGGCGCTGCTGCTTTCGGCAAAACGCTGAGCGTAGGTGGAGAACGCCGCGTGCAACGCGTTGATCTCGGTGTCCATCTGGCGCAGTTTGCTTTGCGTGACTTGCAGCTGGTGGATGCGTTCCTTGAACTCGGCGATGCGTGCGGTTTTCTGCTCGATCACCGAACTGACGATGGCGATGTCATTGGTGCGTTCCTGAATCCGGTTGCTCACCACTTTCAGGAATTGCTGGCGGGTGCGGGCAATTTGCTCGCGGGTCAGCAGCATCGGTTCACTGCCCGGCTGGAAGATCGCCAGGTCGTTCATGTAGCGACTGACCTGGGTGGTCAGCGCCTCGCCCATTTGCTTGATCTCGCGATCTTCGAAGGCCACGTTGTCCACGGTGGTGGTGAAGGTGTAGGGGAAGGTGTAATCGTTGAGTTTCGAATCTTTGGCGGCGGCCAGGCTGGTTTTCAGGTATTCCAGCCAGCGTTGGCTTTGCAGCAGGCGGTCGCGGTACAGGTTGAGCGCTTGCTCTTCGGTGTTGATGGCGTTCAGGCGGAAGGTGATTTCTTCCTTGGGATCGGACGAGCCGACGCCTTCGAGCAGCCCCAGACGATTGCCTTCCAGGCCATCGAGGCGCACCTGGTATTGCATCTTCTTGGTCTCGTAAAAGCTCTGCGGCAAGTCAATCGATTGCAGGGCCTGGCGGCTGGCCAGGTAGTTCTGCAACAGGGCTGCGACGAACCTGGTGCCTTGTGCCGGATCACCAAAGCTGTAAACGATAGAGATCACGTTGGAGCCTGGCAGCGTCTCGATTTTCAGGCTGTCGATGGCCTGATCGGTGAGCGAGTCCAGCGTGGTGTCACGCATCGGATCGGTCTCAAGCCCGAGCGCATCACGTGCCGGGTTGATCACCTTGGCGCGCAGCGGATTGACCACATAGCGTTTGAACGGCTCTGTCACCAGTTTGTTGAACACGCTCGGCGGTGGTGTGTATTCGCCTTGCTCGTTCAAGTCAATGACAGTCTGCCGGATCAGCGCCGGGGAGCGGAGGATATTGCTCTCGGTTTCCATGTCTGCCAGAGACGGCGGAATGAACGAGGCGTTCTCCTGATTGAGGGTTGTGGTGGCGTCGCCCTGCGAGAGTTTTTTAGACTGCACGATTACCTGGGCGGTGATATCGAAGCTCTGTTTGAGCATCAGCGGCAAGGCCAGCGCGATCACTGCAAAGACCAGGAAGACTCGCTTCACCAACTGCTTGTTGGCGAAGAAGATCCTGAAGAACTCATGCAGGTAGTTTTCCTTTGGATTCATGTCGATTCACCTGAGAGTTAGTTGCTGTCACTGTCTTTGTCGTCGAGGCGATAGCCGAAGCTGAGGCCCACGCCCTGGAACAACACCACGTCTGCCAGTTGCCGCGCGAGTTCACCGGCGCTGGCCAGTTTGGTCTTGGGCACGTACAGCATGTCGTCCGGCTGCAGGTAGGCGATCTGCGACGCATCGCCCGACAAGGCTTTTTCGACGTCGTAGCGCCGCGCCTGAACCTGGTTACCGTTGCGGCGCATGATCACCACCGAATCAAGGCGGGCCTTGATGTTGGTGCCACGAGCCAGGGTCAACGCCTCAAGTACCGAGACCGGCCGACGGATCGGGTAAGAGCCGGGTTGGGCAACTTCGCCGAGCACGAAGATTTCGTTGCCGGCAGTGGATTTGAGCAACACGTCCACGCTCATCCGGCCCGGCAGTTCGGCGTAGCGTTTGTTGAGGAAGGTTTCCAGTTGATTGACCGTCATGCCTTGCAGCGGCACGGAGCCAATTTCCGGAAAGCTTGCATAGCCATCGGTGCCCACGGTGATCTCGCGGCTCATGCCGGTGGCGGGGTGGGTCAGCGCGCTTTTGAGGTTGGCCTCATTGCTTAGCGGGCTGATGACTTGCACCGACAATTGGTTGCGGTTGGGCTGGAACAGCTGTTTGCGTTGATAGGCGCGCTGGATTTCCTGACGCGCTTCCTCGCTGGTTAGCCCGGCGATTTTCACCGAGGTGTTGGCACCGGGCAGTTCGATGGTGCCGTCTGGCAGCACCAGTTGGCTGCCGTTGAGCTGACTGGCTGCGGTGAAGTTCAGGCCGATCTGGTCACCGGACTGCACGCGGTAGGCGTCCGAACCACTGGTGCTGATGCGGAAGATCACGTCCAGCACATCCTGTGGCCGCAGGGTCTGTTCGACCCGGGGCATATCGGTGGCCTGGGCGTTGGCTGGCGCGGCGGTGAGGATATTGACCGGCATGTTTTGCGTTTCGGAAGTGCTGGTGCAACCCGCAAGCGGCAGCAACAGCAGGACAAGCATTTTGGCGTTCATGGCGTCATCCTTTTGCGGTGGCTTACAGGTTTTTGTAGAGCCATTTCGGCATGTAGTACTTGCGTCGGTTGAAGACGCTGCCCACCAGTTTCGCGCCGGCCTGAGTCAGGCGCTGAACGGCGGCCTGGGCTACCTCCCAGCGGGTGTCTTCGGAGCGCACCACCAGAATCACGCCATCGACCTGGGTGCTGATGACCAGGGTGTCGGCGGCCGAATACACCGCGTCGCCGTCAATCACGACGAAGCGGTACTGGCCGCCGAGCTGGTCGAGCAACGGGCGCAGGCGTTCCGGCGTCAGGTGTTCGTTACCGCGCACAAAGCGGCCGTTGGGCATCACATGGAACGGCAAGCTCGAGACGTTCACCACGCAGTCCTGCAACAGCGGCGGGCTCTGCGTGTTGAAGAGCAAATCGCGCAAGCCGCGCTCCTTGCTCAAACCGAGTTGCTGGGAAAGGTTGGTCGCCGAATGGCTGGCGTCGACCAGCAGCACATCGCCGCTGCTCATTTGCGCCAGCTGGCTCGCCAGTGCCAGGGCGCTGGTGGTGGTGCCTGCGCCGGGATTGGCGGCGGTCAGGAATAGGATCCGCAGATCTTGATCGAGCACAGTCGAAGTCAAATTGGACTCGCTCGGGTTTGCGATGGTGAGGCTTTTGGCTGATGAACCGTCCATTTAACTCGCTCCGTGGCCGCTGAATACTTTGAAGGGGGTTTTCAACAGGATCTTCAGATCAAGCAGCAGGCTCTGCTCGGCGATGTAGCTGAGGTCCAACTCAACGCGCTGGTCGAAGTCGATATTGCTGCGCCCGGAGATCTGCCACAGACCGGTCATGCCGGGGTAGATGGCCAGGCGAGCCAGGTGATTGTCCTTGTAGCGATAGCTGGTGAACGAGGTTGGTCGGGGGCCGACCAGGCGCATGTCGCCCATCACTACATTGATCAGGTTCGGTAACTCGTCGAGGCTGCTGCGCCGCAGAAATCCGCCAATGGGGGTGATGCGCGGATCCTTGTCGATCTTGAAATCGATGGCGTCGGCACCGTGTTTGTTGAGGTGGCGCAGCGACTCCTTGAGCTCCTCGGCATTGGCGACCATGGTGCGAAACTTGTACATGCCGAACTTGCGGCCACGGTAGCCGGTGCGTTTTTGCACAAACATCACCGGCCCCGGGCTGCTGAATTTGATCACCAGGGCCAGGCCCAGCAGCACAGGTGAAATCACCAGCAGGATCAGCACGGCACCCACGCACGCCACCACCCGGTTGGTGCGCGACAGTGTCCACGGTCGGCCGCCGTCGCGACCGGTCATCCAGCCACGGCCCTGCCGGTGGATCGCTGTATCGAGGCGCATTCGGTGCTCGGGATCCAGGCGCTTGTCGCGGCGCAGCTGTTGGAGCGGTACACCTTGTTCATGTCCAGTCATGGATTCCTCCGCTGAAGTTCAGCCGCGAGCGGCGCATTGGCGATAGGCAGTGGGTAGTACTCGCGGAACCAGGCAATGAAGCGCCCGAGTCCTTCATCCAGCGTGATACCGGGCTGGAAACCGGTGGCCTGGGCCAGATCGCTGGCATCGGCGCAGGTGTTCAGCACATCGCCGGGTTGCATCGGCAGCAACTCGACCACGGCTTTTTGTCCGAGGTGTTTTTCCAGCAGCGCCAGGTATTCCTTGAGCTCCACCGGGTGCTGGCCGCCGATGTTGTAGATCCGCCACGGCGCCATGCTGCTCGACGGGTCCGGTTGCTCGCGATCCCACTCGGGCGCGGCGTGCGGTGGCAGGTCGATCAGGCGGGCGATGCTCTCGATGATGTCGTCAACGTAAGTGAAATCGCGCTGGTGCTCGCCGTAGTTGAACAGTTTCAGCGGCGTGCCTTCGGCAATCGCCCGGGCGAACTGGATAGGCGACATGTCCGGCCGGCCCCATGGCCCGTACACCGTGAAAAAGCGCAGGCCGGTGCAGGGAATATTGAACAGATGGGCGTAACTGTGCGCCATCAGCTCGTTGGCTTTCTTGGTCGCCGCGTACAGCGACAGCGGGTGATTGACGCCGTCTTTCACCGAATAAGGGGTGGTCTGGTTGGCGCCGTAGACCGAGCTCGACGAGGCGTAGATCAGGTGCTTGACCGGATGATTGCGGCAGCTCTCGAGGATGTTGAGGAAACCGCCCAGATTGCTGTCGACATAGGCCCGCGGATTTTCCAGCGAGTAACGCACACCGGCCTGGGCCGCGAGGTGAATGACCACTTCGGGTTTTTCTTCGGCGAACAATTTTTCCATGGAGGCGGCATCGGCCAGGTCAACTTTGGCGAGCTGGAAAGGGCCGACCTGCTCCTGCACCCAATTCACGCGATCGTGTTTGAGTTGCGGGTCGTAGTAATCATTGAAGTTATCCAGGCCAATGACTTCGTGCCCGTCGCGCAACAGCCGCAACACACAGTGGGCACCAATGAAGCCGGCGGCTCCGGTTACAAGAATCTTCATGGTCGCAAAGCCTCAGGAGCAAAGTGGCGCAGGCCGATGCCGCTGTAATGCAAGCCCGCCGCTGCTACGTGTTCAGGGTTGTAGAGGTTGCGGCCGTCGACGATCACCTTCGATCGCAACTTGCCGGCCAGCAGGTCGAAGTCGACCACGCGGAAATTTTTCCACTCGGTACAGATCACCAGCGCATCGGCATCTTCCAGGGTGTCGTCGCGGGTGGCGCACAGGTGCAGGTCGTTGCGGTAGCCGTAAATGCGTCGGCATTCGGACATGGCTTCCGGGTCGTAGGCTTGTACGCTTGCGCCTTCGGCCCACAGCGCATCCATCAGGTAGCGGCTGGGCGCTTCGCGCATGTCATCGGTATTGGGTTTGAACGCCAGGCCCCAGATCGCAATGGACTTGCCGGCCAATCCTTGAGGAAACTGCGCCTTGAGTTTGCCGAAAAGGATGTGGCGCTGACTGTCGTTGACATCAGTCACGCTGCGCAGCAAACGCAGCGGCATGCCGTTGTGTTCGGCGGTGTGCAGCAGCGCGCGCAGATCCTTGGGGAAGCACGAACCGCCGAAGCCGCAGCCGGGGTAGATGAAGTGGTAGCCGATGCGCGGGTCCGAACCGATGCCTTTGCGCACCGCTTCGATGTCGGCGCCGAGCAATTCGGTGAGGTTGGCCAGTTCGTTCATGAAGCTGATGCGCGTGGCCAGCATCGCGTTCGCCGCGTACTTGGTCAGCTCGGCGCTGCGGTTGTCCATGAACATCAATTTTTCGCGGTTGCGGCAGAAGGGCGCGTAGAGCTCGGTCAACTGCTCGCGGGCCTGCTCGTCATCGGTGCCCACGATGATCCGATCGGGGCGCATGCAATCGGCGAGGGCACTGCCTTCCTTGAGAAACTCCGGGTTGGAGACCACTCGCACCTTCAGGGATTTGCCGCGGCGCTGCAGTTCTTCGTTGGCGGTTGCGGTGACCTGGTCTGCGGTGCCGACCGGCACGGTGGATTTGATGATCAGCGTGCGATCAGCCTCCATGTGATTGGCGATCTGCCGGGCAACGTTGAGCACGTGGGTGAGGTCGGCGGAACCGTCTTCATCGGCTGGCGTGCCGACTGCAATAAAGATCAGCTCGGCATGCTCGACGGCGTCACTGGCCTGGGTGGTGAACAGCAAACGACCGGCCTTTATGTTTTCTTCCAGCGTGCCGGACAGGCCCGGTTCACTGATCGGCGGTACCGCTTGTTGCAGTTGTTTGATCTTGTTCGGATCAATGTCGACACACAGGACTCGATGTCCGACATCGGCCAGTGCCGCTGCTTGTATCAGGCCAACGTAGCCCGTACCAAATACGCTCACGTCCATATTGGCGTGCCTCGTAAGACGGTGGAGAAATCAGAATTGGGACTGTCAAAAGGGGTATAGACCAGCCTCAGGAAAACGTGTCAGCAAAATGACATGTTCTAGTGGTACTTACGGGCGCGTTTAGACGGCGATTGGCCATCAAGGGCTTGCCACAGCTGGATCTGCCGCATTTTTGAAGGATTTTTAGGAGTTTCAACAATGCGATAAACGGTCATAGGCCCTGAAACGTTAGGGTTACAGACGATTGAGTGTGTCAGTTTTGAGTCAACGTTTTTTTGACGCTTTGCCAAAATGTCCGTCTTTGCTTGCTCTTTAGTGGCCCGGTGCTAGTGTCAAAAAATGGCCGACAATCTCTTGGCCGCGTGCACTGGCGAACTTCGGAAAGACTATGATTCGATACTTCAAAGAGCTGCTGTTAGTTGCCTATTTGATCAAGTTTTACGACTACTATTTTGAACGCTTGAGTGCCATGGGCATTGGTTTTCCGGTGCTGCTTTACGGCGGTATGTTCGTGGTGCTGACGGTGGCGCTCTTCATGACTGCGTACATTCGTCAAACGCTGATTCGCTATCTGTTTGCCCTGACGATGTTTGTCTCGGCGGTGTTCTTCGACGTTTACACCC
Organism: Pseudomonas sp. TMB3-21; assembly: GCF_054898145.1. Taxonomy (NCBI): domain Bacteria; kingdom Pseudomonadati; phylum Pseudomonadota; class Gammaproteobacteria; order Pseudomonadales; family Pseudomonadaceae; genus Pseudomonas; species Pseudomonas sp. TMB3-21. The sequence goes on from NZ_CM142718.1 coordinate 3,991,581, forward strand.
GCGTCACGGCCGATTACCTGACCTACAGCAGCTTCGTTTCGTTGGTCTATTCCGGCGGCTTCATCGAGGAGGCGGCGTACCAGTACCGCGAGGCGATTTACAGTGGGCTGCTCAGTGGCTTGCTGCTGCTGTTTGGTATTGCATTGAAACCGCGCCGACGCATGCCTTTGCCTGGCAGCCTGTTGGTGGCAGCGCCGGTGCTCGGAGTGGTGCTGCTGAGCGCCGTGCTGTTCGTCCGCGCTGGCGAAGGTGCACGCGGCCTGCCGGTGATGTTCACGCCGCTGGCGTACCTGAATCTGTTTGCCTATGAATCGCTGCACAACACCGTCGGCCCGCGGGAGCCGGTGACCCTGGCCCGCGCTGATCGCCCGGTGGGGCACGACATCGTGCTGATCATCGATGAGAGCATCTCCGGCAATTACCTGGACATCAACGCGCCGTTCGGGGTGCACAGCAACCTCAAGTTGCCACCGCCCGGTGTTGAGATTTTCAATTACGGTTATGCGGCTTCGATTGCCAACTGCAGCGTCGACACCAATGTCACCCTGCGTTACGGCGGTACGCGCACCGACTACGTGCGCATCAACAGCACGCTGCCGTCGATCTGGCAGTACGCCAGAAAAGCCGGTTTGAGCACGGTGTATATCGATGCGCAGACGACTGGCGGTCATCTGCAGAATCTTATGAAAGACAGCGAAAAAAATGACATCGACGAGTTTGTGCAGTTCGATCAAACCAGCGTGCTTGACCGTGATATGGCGGCCGCGGCGAAACTGATCGAATTGATCAACGATGAGCGCTCGCAACTGGTGGTGATCAACAAGGTGGGCGCGCACTTTCCGGTGCATGACAAGTTTCCGGATGCGTTCATGGCGTACCGGCCGACGCTGCCCCGCGGGCAGTTTGTGGAAGTGGCGGAAACCGGCAAACGTGATGGTTTTGATGGCAAGCCGGATGACTGGCTCCTGTATCGCAACGCCTACAAAAACACGTTGCTCTGGAACGTCGGCGAGTTCTTTTCGCGGCTGTTGGCCCAGGGCCAGTTGAACAAAGCCGTGGTGATTTACACCTCGGACCATGGCCAGGATTTGCACGAGCGCGGCAATCCCGGGCTGAATACCCATTGCGGCGGTAACCCGGTGGAGGAGGAGGGGCTGGTGCCGCTGGTGGTGATTCAGGGCAGCGGTTTGAAGACCTTCGACTGGCAAGCCCAGTTGCATGGCAACAAGGATCGCTCCAGCCACTACAATATTTTCCCGACGCTTTTGCAGCTGATGGGCTATGACCTTGGCGGGATCGAATCGGTGTACGGCAAACCGCTGACGGTGCCGACGGAGGATGATTTCACCTTCAACTATCGCTTCAATGCGAGGCTGGGGGCGAAACCGGAGTGGAAGCACATCGACTTGAACAGGATTGTCACGCCGACCGAGGCGCCTGCGGATGTGGTGGTGGGGCAGTGAGATTTGCACAGGCTGGGCGGGCGCCTTCGCGGGCAAGCCCGGCTCCCACATTGGATTGGGGTCGTCTGTGGGAGCGTGCGATGCGGCGGTCCGACTTGCCCGCGAAGAACGATGACGCGGTCCCCTTGCCATCCGCTATCCTAGGCTCACTGCATCCAGCGAGCCTCTCCCCATGCTTCAGGTCCAAGGCGTCTTCAAAAGCTACGCCACTCCCCAAGGCCCGTTGCCGGTCTTGCAAGGCATTGACCTCACCCTGAAACCCGGCAGCAGCCTCGCGCTGATGGGCGAATCCGGCAGCGGAAAAAGCACCTTGCTGCACCTCATCGCCGGTCTCGACAAGGTCGATCGCGGCAGCATCCGCAGCGGCGACCATCACCTCGAAGAAATGAACGAAGCCCAACTGGCCCACTGGCGCCGCACCGAAATTGGCCTGGTGTTTCAGCAGTTCAACCTCATCGGCAGTCTGCGCGTGGCGGATAACCTGGCGTTTCAGGCGCGCCTCGCCGGCCGCCATGATCCGCAGTGGCAAGCGCATCTGGTGCAGCGCTTGGGCCTGGCGGATTTGCTCGAGCGTTATCCCGAGCAACTGTCCGGCGGCCAGCAACAGCGCGTCGCACTGGGCCGCGCGCTGGCCTCCAAACCCAAGCTGCTGCTGGCCGACGAACCCACCGGCAGCCTCGATGAAAGCACCAGCGACGAAGTGCTGAAGCTGCTTCTGGAGCTGCTCGACGACAGCCCGACAACCTTGTTGATGGTCACTCACAGCCACAGAGTCGCCGCGCGACTGGCGGAAAAAGTGGTTCTCCAGCGTGGCCGTCTGGCCAGCGCAGACGCGCGCTGACATGCGGGTTTTTCGCGAGACCTTGCGCGCGCTGCTCAGCCACTGGCGACAGCATCCGGTGCAATTTTTCAGCGTGCTGACCGGGCTGTGGCTTGCCACCAGCCTGCTGACCGGCGTGCAGGCGCTGAACAGTCAGGCGCGGGAAAGCTACGCCCGCGCCAGTCAGCTGATTGGCGGTGAACCCCAGACCAGCCTCGCCACCCCAAGTAGCGCGACGTTTCCCCAGCAACTGTTCGTCGACCTGCGCCGCGCCGGTTGGCCCGTGTCGCCGGTGTTGCAAGGTCGGGTCACGCTGCAGGGCCATGAAGCGCAACGCTTGCAATTGATGGGCATCGAACCGGTGTCGTTGCCGGCCGGCTCCGCAGTGGCCGGCCAGACTCTGCCCATCGAGCAGATTGTCGAGTTCTTCACGCCGCCCGGCAGCACCTGGATTTCACCGCAGACATTGCAAGCCCTGGGCCTGAGTGAAGGCGACCAGCCGCTGAATGCCAACGGTGTGAAGCTGCCACCGCTGCGCAGCCAGAGTGACATGGCGCCGGGCATGCTGTTGGTCGACATCGGCTTCGCCCAACAGATTCTCGAATTGCCGGATCAGCTCTCGCGCCTGCTGCTGCCAAAAGATTTCAGCGCGACCTTGCCTGATCAATTCAAAGGCGTGCTGCAACTCAAAACCAGCGACGAAGAAAACAACCTCGCGCGCCTGACCGAAAGCTTTCACCTGAATCTCGATGCCTTGGGTTTCCTCTCGTTCGTGGTCGGCCTGTTCATCGTCCACGCCGCGATCGGTCTGGCGCTGGAGCAGCGTCGCGGTCTGCTGCGAACCCTGCGTGCCTGCGGCGTCAGCGCGCGAATGCTGATCACTTGTCTAACGGTTGAGCTGGGCGCATTGGCACTGATCGGCGGCCTGTTCGGTGTCGTCAGCGGATACCTGCTCGCGGGCGTGTTATTGCCGGATATCGCCGCCAGCTTGCGGGGTTTATACGGTGCAGAAGTGGCGGGGCAGTTGCACCTCAGCGTCTGGTGGTGGTTAAGCGGGATAGGCCTGAGTCTGCTCGGCGCATTGCTGGCCGGCGTCAATAGCCTGCTACGCGCGGCGCGCTTGCCCCTGCTGGCGCTAGCCGATCCACAAGCCTGGCATCAAGCCCACGCGCGCTGGTTACGTCGGCAAGGTTGGGTCGCCGCGACGGCGGGCGTGATTGCACTGCTGGCATGGCTTTTCGGCGACAGCCTCTCGGCCGGTTTTGTGCTGATGGCGGCGCTGTTGATCGGCGCCGCGCTGGCGTTGCCGGTGCTACTCAGTGGCCTGCTACGACTGATTCTACGGCGCAGTCGCTCGGTGCTTGGCCAATGGTTTCTCGCCGACTGCCGACAGCAATTGCCTGCTTTGAGCCTGGCATTGATGGCGCTGCTGCTGGCAATGGCCGCCAATATCGGCGCCGGCAGCATGACCGCCGGTTTTCGCGAAACCTTCAACGACTGGCTGGAGCAACGGCTGACCGCCGAGCTCTACCTCAACCCGCAAAACCCGACCCAGGCCAGCGAAATGCAAGGCTGGCTCAAGCAGCAACCGCAGGTCACCGCCGTGCTGCCCAACTGGCAAGTTTCCGTCCAGTTGCAGGGTTGGCCGGCGGACGTCTTCGGTGTGATCGATCACCCGACCTATCGCCAGCATTGGCCGCTGCTTGAAGCCCTGGGTGATGACCCTTGGAGTCGCCTGGCGAAAGACGACACGCTGATGCTCAGCGAGCAGCTGGCGCGGCGCCTCAAGGTAAGGCTCGGCGATCACCTGACCATTCCAACGCCTGGCGGCACGTGGGCACCGCAGATCATCGGGATCTACGCCGATTACGGTAATCCCAAAGGTCATGTGCTGGTCAATGTCGAGCACCTGCTGCGTGGCTGGCCGCAGCTGACGCCCGACCGTTTCAACCTGCGCATCGAGCCGACATTGATCGCGGATTTTTTGAAGGAGCTGGATGCACGCTTCGCGCTCGATGACAGTCGCATTGTCGATCAGGCGCGGCTCAAGGGCTGGTCCACGCAAGTGTTCGAACGCACCTTCGCCGCCACCGCAGCTCTCAACAGCCTGACCCTTGCCGTCGCGGGCGTGGCCTTGTTCATCAGCCTGCTGACCCAGAGCCAGAGCCGTCTCGGGCAACTCGCCCCGCTGTGGGCGCTGGGCGTGACGCGTCGGCAATTGATGCTTCTGAACCTGGGGCAAACGTGGCTGCTGGCCGTGCTGACCCTGGTGCTGGCATTGCCTTTGGGTATCGCGTTGGCGTGGTGCCTGGACACCGTGATCAACGTTCAGGCCTTCGGTTGGCGCCTGCCATTGCGCGTGTTCCCGCTGCAACTGCTGCAGCTGATGGGGCTCGCGTTGTTGGCGACACTGCTGGCGTCTGCGTGGCCGTTGTACTCGTTGTATCGCACGCAACCGGCGGATCTGCTCAGGACGTTTGCCCATGAGGATTAGATTTTTGGTGTTACTGCTGGCGCTGCTGCTCAGCGCCTGCGATGACTCTGCACCGGTCGAAAAAGGCTTCGCAGGTTTGGGCGGCGAAGCGGCTGCGTTCACGCCGGTGGTGCCCGGACGGGTCTTCAGTTTCCCGGCGGATCACGGACCCCACGACGGTTTTCGCATTGAATGGTGGTATGTCACCGCCAACCTCAGGGACGATCAAGGTCGCGAATTCGGTGTGCAATGGACGCTGTTTCGCAGTGCATTAAAAGCCACTCCCGAAGTGCCCGGCTGGGGCAGTCAGCTGATCTGGCTCGGGCATGCGGCCGTAACGTCGGCGACCGAGCACCGCGCCGCCGAACGCTACGCCCGTGGCGGCGTCGGCCAGGCGGGTGTCAGCCTGGGGCCGTTCAGCGCGTGGATCGATGATTGGCAATTCAGCAGCCAGAATTCAAACACCTTGACCGATCTGCAACTCAGCGCCCGCGACAGGGATTTCAGCTACCGATTGCACCTGACGTCCACGCGCCCATTGGTGCTGCAAGGCGATAACGGCTTCAGCCAGAAATCCGAGCAAGGTCAGGCATCCTATTACTACAGCCAGCCGTTTTTTCAAGCGACCGGCACCGTGGAAATCGACGGCACGACCTACCAGGTTAGCGGCCCGGCCTGGCTCGACCGCGAATGGAGCAGCCGGCCGCTCACCGCGAATCAGACCGGTTGGGACTGGTTCTCGCTGCACTTGGCAGGCGGCGAAGAAGTCATGCTCTATCGCATGCGCCACAAGACCGGCGAGCCTTACCTTACCGGCACCTGGATAGATGCTCAGGGCCAGACCCAGACATTGCACGCGTCCGACATCAGCCTCATCCCGCAGGACACCGCTGAAGTTGCAGGCCGTTCGATGCCCGTTCGTTGGTCAGTGAAAATTCCCGGCAAACATCTCGACATCAGCGTTGACGCGCTCAATCCCAATGCATGGATGAACTTGCGCATTCCGTACTGGGAAGGCCCGGTGCGCCTGAGTGGCAGCCACGCAGGCCAGGGCTATCTGGAAATGACCGGCTATTGATCGGAACTCTCGTCCGTCCGGCGTCCTCCTAAGTGTAGAAGCCCGAACACAGGAGTTCGCCATGAGCGATGACCTCAAACTGCCCGACCGCGCCACTTGGCAACGCCTGTTCGACGACGAGGCCTACCGGCAGCAATCGCCCGACGCGCACTACGCCGAGTTGTTGCGCGTGGCCGATGACTTGCTGGGGCAGGGCGCCGTCGACCTTGAACAGTGGCAGACGCTGAAAGCCAAGGCCGAGCAATCCCACAAAAACTCACCTGCCGAGAACGTCGCCCGCGAAGTCGACGATCCAGAAGCCTGAGGAGAATCACCATGAGTCGTGAACCGAAAGACACAGCGCAAAATCCTGAAGAACCGTATCCGCCGGGAGAGGTGGAGCGGGATAATGATGCGTTGAGGAAGACTGATCCGAAGCAGCGCGAGGGAAGCGGGAAGGGGACTGAGAGTGGGGAGTCTACGGCGCAGGAGACTGCGGATAGGTCTTGAGTGGTTTTTCCAGGAAAGCACTCGAAATGTCCTCCGTCACGTACTGTTGGGCGAGGGTTCTATCGTACTGGTATAGCGCCTCAGTTCCTGAAGTACAGTTCATCCAGTTGGCGTTTGCGGATCAGCAGATATCCTTTCCATACATCAAGAAAATCCTCGTCTTTGGTGAATGGAAACGTAAGATAAATCTGTTTTCCGCTTACGCTAATGTATAGACGTGCTCTTTTGAATGCGGGCTGTTCACATATCGGTAAGCTCTCATCGTAACAAAGTCGGTGTCAGCTTTTGTCACATAGGCTTGGACTGTGTCACGAGTATTCAGCCAAACGCGAGTCGCTCTTTGAACTGCCATCTATAGTCGTAGTCTTCAAGGTCGGGCAGGGCGTCGCCGCGGTTTTCGCTTTTCAGCGTCAGGCGCGGTTGTTCGAAATCGTAATCGCGGCGCGTGGTGCGGCTGGTGCGGGTTTCCAGGGGCAGATCGAAGCGCTTGACCACCGGGTCGTTGGCGACCATGCCGGAGTCTTGCTGATAGGCCACGGGCGCAAGTTTCGGGAACACCGTCTGGTCATCGCCGAACACCAGTTTGTGCGCGTTTATAATGCCCTTTTCACAAGACCAAGACGCAAGTATTCAGTAGGTTACGAGATTTGGTATTCGAGAAATCTCTCCGCTTGAGCTGATTTCTAAGCATCGGAAGCCGCCGAATGTGTGCGCTGACATTTTATCAACGCAAGCCCGCCGCTTTGCAGGCATCGACGAACGTTGCGCCCTTTTTGTCCATTGCGGTCTTGACCATTTGATTGGCTTTCACCAATGCGGCGCTAGGTTTTGCCCACTGTTCTGCCGGCAACGGCTCAGACCATCTTTGCACTTGCTCGGGAAGCGTAGGACGTCCCTTGCGATGTGCCCATTCGGCAAGCATGTAAGGCATCTTCCAGAAACTCAGCACGCGCCACATGTACCAGCGGCGCAGTGGCCAAAAGGATTTTTTCGAGAAGCCATAATGCTCCCGCTGTTCGGGCGTCAGCTCGTCTCCGCCATCGTCGAGCGAACCCATTGCGCGTGCGTCTTCGCGTTCGATTTCAAAGGTGTGCAGCCCTTCGTACGGTTTTAGCCGATCTCCGGTTGGTATCAGCCCCAGTGCTTTGAGCATGGGGTTAGGTACATCGACTAACTGACCGTCTTCCATGTAATTGCGAATCGACGTCCACATCCCTAGAGCATGTGCATCGCTGGGTTGTGGCAGCAGGAGAAACTGCACTTTGTCCTCTTCTTCATCTTCCAGGCCCATGCCGAAAGTGTATTGGCGAGTGGCGCCATAACTGGTGACGCCTTGGGTGTTGGAGACCCAGGCAACGACGCTTTCCCAAGGCACGATCAGGACTCGATGGGTTTTGCTGTCGATGTAGCAGGCTTCGCGGCGTTGACGATTGAAGCGGACCGGATAGGTTTTTGTTCCTTTGAAAATATCGGAGAACATTCCGTAGACATAGGCGCCTAACGGTAGAATTCCCAAGAGAGCAAAGCCTGAGAATACCTGCACACCCATCACCAAATCCTTCAATGGGTTTGGGAAATTCTCAGGGTAGGAAAGCATTCCATACAAAACGATAAGTGCTGGCGCAATGAAAGCGAGAGTTAGGAGCATCCAAATGCCTGCCGCAAGTATTTTTCCTTGCTCAACCATTCCCCAGTTATTTCCTCCCAGTTCCAGGAAGGTTTCATTCATCTCCGAAAAGTTGCGGCGCGATGATTGTGTCTGGCCTGTGTAAACCGGTAGAGGTGAAAGAAACAGGGTTTCATTAAGTCCCTTGGTTCGGACCTCTCCTGCTCGGGGGCGTTGGCTACGAATGTCGGGTGCAGTCTCGTTGGATACTGATTTGCTTCTACGTTGGAATAATTTATTAAGCATTTACAGTCGCCAAGTCTTCTTGATTGAAAAGCTTGAACTGGGCCTTGCCTGTTCCGACTGGTAGGGTTTCTACTGAATCTACCTTGTAAGCGCCCTTGGTCATAACTCGTACACCGTGCGTATTGATGATATGGAGATTGCGTAGGACGAAGCAGGTTTGGTGAAGAACATCGCGTTCAGGTTCTAATTGGTAGGCAATGTTGAGCGCGAGGGCGAAATCCGTGGTTTGCAACGAATCACTGATTGGCAGGTGGAGTGTCAATGCCTCTTTGTGTGCACTGGCTACGATGAAACGAGTAGCCCACGTTGCGGTACATTCCTTCCAGCGAAGTGGGAACGGGCCGGGGCTGTAACCTCCCTTGTATTCGGGAGTGTCGCGATATTGCTGGTAAGCCTGCAGCTGCAATTTACGGCTGTCCATTTCCAGGGTTTTAACTCCAGGCATTATCACTTTCACATAGGTGTGCTTGTCATCACGAATCAGCTCGCAGGTCGGTTTTTGCACGACTTTGGCGAGCTCGTTCCATTCGTCCTGTACGTTGCGGAGTTTACTCTTATTACCCCAGACACTGCTTTCCATCCATTTTTGCAGATCGTCAATGTTGAAATAGTTGTAAAGACCTTCGCCTACCAATTGCAGGGCCGTTGCGATCAATCCTATCAGATTGGCGCGCGCCCCTACGGCTAAGAGTCTGGGACTCGCTTCGGCCCATGCCAACGCCCGTAGCTCCGCCGGTGTCTTCATAATGTTCTTAACGACGGAACCGGTATGTTTGGCTGCCCATGTATTGGTGCCAACCAGCGTTGCATCGCCAGTTATTTGTAACGTTGTGGCGCCCAAGCTTTTGTAGTCGCCTTCAGCTAGAGCTTTGCCCCATTGCAGAGAGTGTTTACCCAGGTCAAATGCAGCGGCGATTCCGCTAGACAAAAAGGCCCCAAAACCAGCAATACCACTCCAGCGGCCCAAGCGGCTCATCGTATTCAATTTTCCGGCGGTGCTTTCCATCTGCTCGATGTGAGCCTGAAATATTGTTACCGACAGACCTTGCACCATTGCAAATCCGGCAGCCGACATGCCAATTAGGGATTCTCCAGCGGCTAACCAGTCTGCTAAAGATTGATTTGGTTTTTTGGTGAATTCACGAATCGCTTCAATAAACTTTTGCCCCTGAATCACAAACAACGCAAAAGCAATCCCATCACCCTTCGACTTAATGGCCCCAGCAAGCGGCTTGCTGAAAGTCCCGGTGGCCCGGAAGTCTCGCACGGTTCTGCCCATTTCGGAGCGCAACTGCGGATCCAGTCCGTCAATTACCGTGCCGATTTTCGCTGGGCCGTCCCCTCCCACCCTGAGGGCGTCGGTGAGCTTCTCTTCCAAAGGCACAAGGGACGCTTTGATCTGGGTAATTCGTTGGTTGTACGGTGCTTCACTGCCCGGCATGGCGGAGCCGCTGGATTGCCGGGACAATTCGCGATTGCGCAGTTTGTAGGTTTCCTTCAGTTGGCTGCGCACGTTCATTGCCTGATCGCGGGCGAGATTGAAAGCGCTGATTTCGGCGGCAGTCGCTGCACGCAACGTCAGCCCTTGTCGGGAGAACTCGTGCAGTAACTGCAAGCGCGCAGGCGCTCCGATGTCGCGGATGTAGCTATTGGGGTCAACGGTTTGTGCGCGTGCAAAGGCGACGTGGGCCTTGTCCAGTTGATCGGCAATTCTCAACTGTCGAGCCGGGTTGTAGGCTTCGTCCAGCATGCTTTGCATACCCATGAACTGGGTGTTTAATTTAGCGTAGTTGGGCAGGCGGTCGGTCATTAGACTGTGGAACTGGTTGGTCAACACGTTGACGTTGGCCAGGTTTTCCTTGGCGGAAATCACGTTGATCGTGAAACTGTTCAAGTCCGCGAGTTTTTTGGCGACGTCAACTTGTGCTGCCAGGGTCAGGGTGTCGAGCCCTGGCACGAGGGTCAGCAAATTGGCTTCCATGTAAGCCGCGAGTTTCGCCACGGCCGCCGGATCTGCACACATGGCAGCGACACAGACAAACTCGGTTTCCAGGCGATGCTGGATTTGCGCATCAAGTTTGAAATCGTAATACCAGGCAGCACCGTGGAAGTAGCCGCTGGTGAACATCGTGAGGCGGTCGTCACGGATGTTCCGAAGTCGGGTGTGCCAATGGCTCAGCAGAATTTGCTGCTTTGTGACAAAGGCTTCCATCTCTGTCCGATTGATCAGATCGTCGACGCCACGCTGTCCGAGGTCTTTGCCATGCAGGGTCTGCCAACTCTGCAGGCTAAGCTTGTTTATAGTGTCTTTGTGCTTTTGATAAAGCTCAACCCCTAAAGCGTCTGTCATATCCACGTAAGCGCGGGCATAGACATTAACTTTGGCCGCTCTTCGCCAGTGTTCTTCGGTACCAAAAGCGCCGGGATGCCTATGATCGCGACGAACTTTCAGAAACTCGTAGATCTTCGATTGCTGTTCTTCGTTGGTCTCATCCTTCAAAGCCTTGATCTCTGGGTCGGTTTGACTCAAGGCTTCAAGGCGCGAACTGTTGACGTCATACAAAGACTGAACATAGGAACCTGTCAGGTATTGAGCCTGGCACCTGTCATCCGCACTCCATTGCTCAATCCAGTCAGCCACTTTCAACTGGGCACTGGCCAGATCTCGCATGACACCGATGTCGTCGCGCAGTACCAGAAACAAGTAATCATCCTTGTAGGGACCCTGCACGTGGCTGGTCAGACTTTCAATGGTGGTTTGCTTGAAGAGTAGCTGGTCCTCCCAGTGATAGGCCACGCTTTCCTGTTGATTTGAACCTTCTGGTTTGGCATCGGATCGAGATTGATCTTCTTTCACCTCCGCCAGCCAACTCTCCGCCTGCTGCTTGCTCAACAAGTGCTCGCCACCCTTTTCCGGGCAAGCGCTCGCCAGTTCGAGTTGCTGCATCAAGCGCTTGCGCTCTTCCTTGGACTTGAGCACTTGCGAGCATTTGAAGGCGGTCCACTGAATTTCGGAGTAGCAGGCATACAAGGTATGTTGGCGCGTGAACACCAGATGCGGTTTACCGACCGAACTTGTTCGAGTGTCGCCCGACACTTCCTGACTGTTCCACAGCAGCTTGCTGATCTGGCCTTTCTCGATGCGGTATTCGTGCAAGTAACCGGTGGTCCCATTGACGATGTACAGGTAACCGTCGCGCAGCAAGCGGATGCCTAACGGCTGGCTTTTGGTTTTGTATGGCATGGACAGCACGGAAGCCGGATCAAGGTGCTGAACCAGACCGTAGCGCAGCGGCAGCAGTTGCACCTTCTTGTTCATCAACGGGCATACGCCCATCGGCACGCGAGTGTCCTTGGCCGGCTTGGCCATCGCGGCGGTGTTGGCGCTGGCTTTTGGCAGTTGTTGAGCGGTCACGATAGGCTTCCTTGTCGATCGGCGGCACGGCGTTCTGCCAGTTCCGCAGCGCGTTCCACGCGTTTCAGTGGTGCGTCAGGCGTCGATTCCGTCAGTAGCTGAACGATGTCGGGATGGTCAGTGACCGGCTCACCGGCCAGATAACCGAAAACGTTCGCGTAGAGGGTAATTTCCTGTTCAGAAGCGAAGCCCTTTTTATAGGCATCGTCTGCGAGTTTTTGCGCATACGGGCGTTGATCCTCGGGTGCGAACGTCGCCATGAAATCTGCGAAGTAAGTGTGCAAGTGCTCATTCAGACCTGAGACGAAGTTACGAAACTCGATTTCACCCAGCGCGGTGAGTTCCTGATCTGTCAGACAATAGGTTTCGGGTTCAGCAGTGGCGGGTTCAGGCCGCGAGTGTCGTTGCCAGTTGACTTCAACTCCGTCCGGCAAACAGACATGTGTGACCGGGCCAAACCAGCGCACGCTGCCGTTTTGTTCCGCTAGCCCAAACAGCTGATGCATGACCGCAGGATCGGCAATCCGCGGCATGACCTCGACACCGCTGGGGTGTTCTACGCTAAGCAAGTGGCGCCAATGTCCCCACAACGAATGAGCATCAGCGTCGCTGAAAAGCAGATAACCCCACTCCTCGGATGCATACTTCCTGTAGTGCGCCAAAAGCGGATCACTGGCGCCTTTCAATTCGATCAAATAGGGCGAAATGTCTGACAGGTCCTGCCAGCGAGTGGTCTGATACAGGCTGTATGCCTGGTTGTCCCACTGAAATAGCTGTTGCGCGAGATTGGGAACGCTAACGCCGTCCAGCAGCAAGTAGGCAGGTGTCTTCCACGGCAGATCATTCGGGAGTGGTGGTAATTCGATCATTTAACTCACCTCCTTTTCTGCAGCAAGTTTCGCGGCTTCACAAATTGCACAAATCGGCTTCTTCTGCATCAACGCCTGCCGCTGCACCGGAACCAACACCTGCCCAGCCTTATCCGCATCCGCCTGCTTCAACGGCCCCGGCAACAACGGTGCCGCGCCCGTGCCACTGCCCGGACTACCACCGGAGTTCATGTTGATCACCGGCCCGCTCATGGTCACGCCGCCGGCGTCGATCTTGATAAAACTACCGCCACCAATGAGCGTCAGTTCCGCCCCCGCCTCAAGCACGACTTTCATGCCGCTGCTCAGGTGGATTTCCTGCCCCGCATCAATGAACTGCCCAGTCCCAATCTTGATGTGCTGATTGACGCCGACAGTCAGGTGGTCATTGGCCCGCGCCTCGACCTTGCGATCGGCATAAACGGTGTGATGTTCTTCAGCCTTGAACTCGCTGTAGCTGTTCTTTTCAACGGTGTCGTGCCGTTCGTTGCCAACGCGGATTTTCTGGTCGTGCTCGACGTTTTCGTCCCAGTCACGTTGGGCGTGCAGGTAGATCTGTTCCTGACCTTTTTTATCTTCGATGCGCAGTTCGTTGTAGCCGCCGCCACCCATGGAGCTGAGGGTCTTGAAGGTGGTGCGCGTCTTGTTGGCCGGCAGAGGGTAGGGGACGACGTTTTCCTTGTGGAACAGGCAACCACTGACCAGAGGTTGATCGGGGTCGCCTTCCAGGAAGGTGACCAGTACTTCCATGCCGATGCGCGGGATGGCGATGCTGCCGTAGTGAGCGCCGGCCCAGGCCGAGGAGACGCGCAGCCAGCAACTGGTTTTGTCGTCGGCCTGGCCTTCGCGGTCCCAGTGAAACTGCACTTTGACGCGGCCGTATTGATCGCAGTGGATTTCTTCGCCTTTGGGGCCGGTGACGACGGCGCTCTGGCTGCCAAGGATGCGCGGTTTTTTCCGGGTCAGGGGCGGGCGGTGGGGCACGTCCCACGGCGTCGCCTGGAAGCGGTTGCGGTAGCCCTGATGGAAATCGTCTTTAAGTGCGGTGGTGTCGCTGGTGACTGACTCTTCCAGCACTTGCGGCTGTTTGCCTTCGTGCAGCACTTCAGTCAGCAGCCACAGATCGTTCCACTTGGCTTTTGGATGCTGAGTCAGGGCGAGAAAATGGCCGCTGACCAGTATCGGCTGATCGCTTCTGCCTTCGGCCAGCTGGAAGTCGCTACGGTGGCGCTCAAGGGCGCGGTTGGCCAGGTGTTTGCCGCGCTCGCGGTCCACAAACCTGCCGGGGTAATCGTAGTCTTCGAGGTCGGGCAGGGCGTCGCCGCGCTTTTCGCTTTCGAGGGTGATGCGGGGTTTTTCGAAGTCGTAATCGCGACGGGTCGTTCTGCTGGTACGGGTTTCCAGGCGCAGGTCGAAGCGCTTGACCACCGGGTCGCTGGCGACCATGCCGGAGTCCTGCTGATAGGCCACCGGGGACAGTTTCGGGAACACCGTCTGGTCATCGCCGAACACCAGTTTGTGGCCAGTGGTGGTGTGCTCGAAGTGGTAGTGAATCCCTTCTTCCTCGCACAGGCGCTGGATGAACTGCAGGTCTGACTCGTCGTACTGAACGCAGTAGATGCGCTCGGGATAAACCGCCCCGACCTTGAAGGCGTAGGCATTGCCTTGAATGCCGTGATCTTCGAGGACACTGGCGATGATTTTCGGCACCGTCAGGTTCTGGAAAATGCGCTGGTTGATGCGGTGCGCCAGGTACGACAGTTGCGGGCGCAGGGTCACCGCATAGCGGGTCAGGCGTTTGCCGGCATCACCCTGGGCCGCACGATAGATCTGGCCATGAATGCCGCTGCCGTCAGGCGATAGCTGCAAGAAGGCGGGTTTGTGCAGGATGGTTTCGAGGTCCAGGGCCGGTTTTTCGCTGACCAGTTGCACCTCGAACACAAAAGGCTGGCTGATGGCTTCCCGACCTTGCAGGGCAAGCACCTGAAAGTCGTGGGCAATGCCTTCAATGGTCAGGGCAAAGTGAGTCTGATTGGCCGGCGCGAACATCCCTTGTTCCTCGTGCAGTACTGCGGCGTTTGCCAAGACCTGAATAAGGAATCAGCAGACGCAAAATTCTGAAAGGGCGTAAACGACATCGACCAGCAGAGCTGGCCGATGCGGGTAACGATCAGCCGCGATTAAACGACTGGGGAACGCCAGTCATCGGAACCCGAAGTACCGGATACTTCGTGGGTCCAGGTGATTTTGCGGTAGGTGAACTGCACTTCTTCCAGGTGGGTGAAGTGCGAGTTGCCTGGGTCCTGGCAGTTGTGCATCTTGTTGTTGATGGCGACGATGATCGCGTCTTCCAGTTTGGTGGTGTAGTAGTGCTCTTGGGTGCCCTGAGCAGAAGTACGGAACCACTGGATAACGATTTCGCTCATGCGCTCGCCGGAAGTCAGTGCGGCTTGCAGCAGTGGCGAAGATTTGTCGTAGACCTTGGTGATCGAGACTGGCTTGTGTACGCGCTGACCGGTTGGCTGGCCGGATTGCGGGTCACGCGGGATGATCACGTCGTGGCTGAAAGCCTGAACCATGACCTGGTCTTCGTGACCTTCCTGATAGGTGTTGCCAACGGAGTCGGCGGTGAATGCGCCTGCGGTGATCAGGCCTTGTTTTTCGCCGGTAACCGACATGTACGCTGGTGTAGCCATGGGTGTGCTCCTTGCTGAATAAATAAGAGTGCCCGGGAGGCGAAATCGCCCGGTGGGTGTCTGACAGTTATCAAGGAGCGTGCCAGAAATCTTGCGGGCTATATAAACCGGGGGGATGGCCGAAGTTTTTCAATCGCCTGGGTGATTCTCAAGGGAAAACGCCCAACCAAGTGCGCAAGAGGCCACGTAGATGAAGGCGTGCAGGGCGTTGGAGCGGCTAAATATTACGATCAACTGCGCAACTTCTTGCGCATCATGGCTGAGAGCCATCACTTAGGCCTGGTCATCTGACTGGCGCATCGTTCGCACTAAACAACCAGCTGAAACGTGCAACGAACGGCGCAGCCCGAAGGTCCAACCCAGCGCCAGGCTAACCGAACACCTTCCTATTCAAGGAGCGCGACATGAAAATCCTGATGGTCTTGACGTCCCACGATCAGTTGGGCGACACGGGTAAGAAAACCGGCTTCTGGCTGGAAGAATTCGCCGCACCGTATTTTGCTTTCAAGGATGCAGGCGCGCAGCTGACACTGGTTTCACCCATGGGCGGTCAACCACCGCTTGACCCGAAAAGCGATGAGCCGGATGCGCAAACCGCATCGACCGACCGTTTCCGCCAGGACTCCGCCGCCCAGTCGGCATTGGCCTCCACCGGGTTGCTGAGCAGCGTGCGCGCGGATGACTACGACGCGGTGTTCTACCCGGGTGGCCACGGTCCATTGTGGGATCTGGCCGAAGACCCGGTTTCGATCGCGTTGATCGAGGCGTTTTTCCAGGCCGGCAAACCCGTGGCGGCGGTCTGTCATGCGCCGGGCGTGCTGCGTCACGTCAAAGACGCAGAAGGTCAGCCTTTGGTCAAAGGCAAGCGGGTGACGGGGTTCACCAACAGCGAGGAAGAGGCGGTGCAGTTGACCGATGTCGTGCCGTTCCTGGTGGAAGACATGCTCAAGGAGAAGGGCGGCGACTACTCCAAGGGCGCTGATTGGGCCAGTTTTGCAGTGACCGACGGCCTGCTGATCACCGGGCAGAATCCGGCGTCGTCGGAGGCTGCGGCGCAAGCATTGCTGGCAAAACTGAAGTAGCACCGCCCCTGTAGCGGCTGGCGCAGCCTGCGTCAGCCGCTGCAAGCGCCCATCACCTGCTTATGGCAATACCAAGAGCCAGATAGCAATCGCCGATCGAACGTTGCTCAGTCTCGGCGTACAAACCCAACTCATCAACGGTAGGCCGCCCCAACGCCGTTTCAAACGCCTGCCGATTGGAATGCTCGCCATAATGTGTCTGTGCCGCATCGCCCAGATTTGACTGAAAAATCCCTGCCGCGCTGACGGGCAGGAAATCTTCGTACACCAGCGGTTCCACCCGCACATGACCATCGCGCAGCAGGTCCTCAAGCGATGCATCACACAGGCCGTCCGCTGACAGGCCTTTTTCCGTCACGAAATAGCGAAAGTACGCCAGCTTCTGTAAGCGCATGCCCTCGACGGTGTCAGGGAATTCGCTGAAGTGCTGCGTCATCAGTGTGTTGTAACGTGCGGCATTGGCTTCGTTGGGGAAGTCCTGCAGTTCGTCGCGAGCGGCATTAAGCAGGCGATCATAAAGCGCGCGGCCTTTAGGGGTGAGGGCGGCGCCACGTTGTTCGATTTCACCGAAACGGGCGCTGTGACTGCCGTGCGTTTTGCCTTGATCGGTGAATGCAACAGGCTCGTCCAGCGCCTTGAAACTGGTTTGCCGCAACAGGATCGGGCACTGCCGGCGGGGCGGGCCTTCGATCACCGCTTTGGGAGTGATGCCATGTGCCGGCATTTGAGCCTGGACGATATCGATGTCGAGGGTACGCGGCGTCAGGTGATTGATGTGCGGGCCCTTGAACGCCACCACGTCGGCAATCAACCGATGTTGAGCGCTGAGTTGCTGGTATTGCTCGGCAGTGACGGTGGCGCTGTGATGCCAGCGGAAGGTTTCCAGTGCCTGCTCGACGAAGTTCTGAGCATCCTGTCCACTGAGGCCTCCCTGAGCCTCGGCACGCTCGATCAGCTCCAAGGCCGACGGCGTGAAGATCGAGCGTTTATCCAGCACAGACTGCGCAAAAGCCCGCAATCCCGAATCCTCGATCAACTCCAGACGCAGCAGCGAAGTGAATACCCGAAACGGGCTGACCTGCAACGCGGCTTCATGCACTGCGCGAAACGCGGTCGAATGCACCGGCACGCCGGCTGGCGTCAAATCGTAGTAGCCGACAGGCTGCATGCCCATCACCGCAAACAGCCGGGCGAGGGTGGCCAGTTCCACGGCGGTGCCAACCCGAATGGCGCCATGGCGTTCCAGGTCAAGACGCTGAATTTCGCCGGTACTGTTCAACTGACCGGCGATCTGCGGATCGCTTTGCAGCACATGACGGTTGGTTTGCTCCACCAGTTCCATCAGCGCGCCATACAGCGGTACTTCTTCGCGGTACATATCGGACATCGCTTTGGAGAAGCGCTGGCGGATCAGGTCAGGGCTGACGAAGCTCGGGTGGCTCATGGAAAATTCCTGGCGCGGTGACATGGAGGTTGCGAGAAAAGATCGCAGCCTTCAGCGACGCCGACAAACGAAGAATCTTACGGACTTCATTCTGCAAAGGACTGGTTGCTCAACGCATACGCTGATCCTGCGGGCTTTCGAGGCGTCGGGATGCCAGAAACTCTCGATACAGGCTCGCCGTGCCTGACGGATCTTCCACCATGGGCATGTGACCGATGCCTTCCAGCACCTCGACGCGCAGGTCCTCAATGCCCTTGCTCCAGACGGAGACGCTGCTCACATCGATCAAGCGGTCCTTGCGCCCCCACACCAGTAGGGCCGGGCATTTTATCTCCGGCAACATCGGCTCCATGGGCGGGCTCGCGCGAAAATCCCGGAAGATCTCTTCCAGCTCCTCGCGGCAGCGTTGATAGCGTTGCGCAACCGCGTCCAGCACGACGCCGGGCACCCACGGTGGCTGAGCCATGGTCATTTCATAGA
Organism: Pseudomonas sp. TMB3-21; assembly: GCF_054898145.1. Lineage (NCBI taxonomy): Bacteria > Pseudomonadati > Pseudomonadota > Gammaproteobacteria > Pseudomonadales > Pseudomonadaceae > Pseudomonas > Pseudomonas sp. TMB3-21. Next base: position 4,009,802 of record NZ_CM142718.1, read on the forward strand.
ACTGGCGGAATTCCTCACGCGAATGGACCAGGAACGGATTGTGCCCCTTGGCCAAATGCCGCTCCAGATCACTGGCCTCAGGCGCGGTGACGCCCGCCGGGTCGATCAAAGCGACTGATGCGATGCGGTCCGGATAGGTCGCCGCGAGCCACGCCGCCATGTAGCCGCCCATGGAGTTGCCGATGACATGGACCTTTTCCACTCCACACACATCCAGCAACTGAATCATCCGTTTGGCCTGCAACGGAATGTCATAGCCGCCGCCCGCTTTGAAGCCAGTATCGCCGTGCCCGGCAATGTCAGGGATGATCACTCGATGAGTGCCCACGAAGTGCCGGGCAAAACGTAGCCACAGGTTTTTGTCGGCGCTGTAGCCGTGCAGCATCAAAACGCTGCTGGACGCTTCATAGGGCCCGCCTTGCCAGGTCGAGACGGTCATCTCGGAGATTGGCACGACAATCTTGTGCAGGCGATAAAGCCTGGCCTCAGCCGCCATGCTCAAGTCATACAGCCAGTAACCGATCGCCGGATAGCTCAACCAGCTCCAAGCCACGAATACCGCCAATGCAGCCAACAGTAAAAGCATCGTGCGCCTCCCTTTTCAGATCGCTCTTTTTGAGAAAGTCAGGACAGAATGTGATCGGCGGGTTTCAGCGCCCGGGTCAACCGGTAGTAACTGAAACTGAATCCCGGAAACATCGCAATCACATGACCGCTCTTGCTTTGATACCAACTGTGGCAGCCGCCGGATTTCCATACGGTGCGCTCCATCTCCCGGTGGATCATTTCAGTGTAGGTACGTTCCGCTTCGGCGCGTACTTCGATGCTGCGCAGGCCGCGCTTTTTTATCGTGCGAATGCAATCGACGATGTAGTTCATCTGCGATTCGATGATGAATAGCGCTGAAGTGTGGCCAATGCCGGTGTTAGGCCCGGTGACGATAAACAGGTTGGGGAAGTCCGGCAGGCTGGTGCCGAGATAGGCTCGGGGGTAGATCGACCAGAAATCGCTGAGCTGTTTACCGTTTTTTCCGCTCACGGGGTAGGAAATAACACCGTCTGTGGCGTCGTAACCGGTCGACCAGACGATCAGGTCGACGTCGAGATGTTCGCCATCCTGCATGACGATGCCGGTTTCATCGATGGACGCGATGCCCTGTTCGCGAGTGTGCAGGCTGACGTTGCTGCGCGTGAGCGCCGGATACAGCGTGCTGGACACGATGACCCGCTTACAGCCGATGACGTAGTCCGGGGTCAGTTTTTTTCTGAGCTCGGGGTCACTCACCTGCCGTTGCAGGAAGCGCAGTGCGTGTTGCTGGACCATGCGAATCGCCGGCTTCGAATATTTGAAAGCGATGACTCGTGTTTCGAATTGCCAATAGATCATCCAGCGTAGCAGCTTATAGGCGGGTTTGAGACCCAGCAGCCAGCGCTGGAACGGGCCAAATAAGCGGTCGGCCCGTGGCAGCACCCAGTGCGGCGAGCGCTGGAAGACGTGCAAGTGCGCGACCTGCGGCGCAATCGTCGGGATGATTTGAGCGGCACTGGCACCGCTGCCGACGATTGCCACGCGCTTATGTCGATAATCGTAGGAATGATCCCAGTGGTTGGTATGAAAGGTCTTGCCCTGGAAGCGTTCCTGCCCTTCGAAATGTGGGATAACCGGCTGACTCAACGGCCCGCTGGCGTTGATCAGGAACTGCGCATGGAACGTGCCTTTGCCGGCGGTTTGCACGGTCCAGCGTTTGCCGGCCGCGTCCCATTCAACCTGTTCGACTTCAGCGTCCAATTCCACCCGCTCGCGCAAACCGAATCGTTCGATCACGTGCTGCGTGTACTGATGAAGTTCTGCCTGTGCGGCGAACATTTGTGTCCAGCGGTAGGGTGCGAACGACAGTGAATAGAGAGGAGAGGGCACGTCGACGGCGGCACCCGGATAGGTGTTCTGGCACCAGGTGCCACCGAAAAAATTGCGTCGCTCCAGAATCCGGAAATCGTCGATGCCTGCCTTGAGCAGGTTGATTGCCGCGCATTGCCCGCCAAAACCGCTGCCGATGATCAATACTTGAAAAGTCTGCATGCCTCTCCTTTTAACGCCAGCCAAGCGGACGCCCCCTTCATGTATAGCCAAACTCTGGCGTGTCGCCCTTATTCATTCAGACTGCCCGTCGGTGATGGCTAATTGACGTTGCCCTGATAGACTTTCAACACGCCAGCCAGCCCCGGTGTCATCAGGTCTCGCGCAGAGGTGTCCCCCATGGAAAAACCCGGAGGAAAAGGACTTTCGCTGGCGAGAAGGCTCTACGCATCGCGCACGCTTGGCCTGGTTTTGGGCCTGTTATGTGTTGGCGCCGCGATGTACCCGTTGCAGCCGGCAGCGTGGGTATGGGGGCTGATGCTGTTTAACGGCTTGCTCTGGCCGCATGTTGCTTATCTATGGGCGCGCCGGGCCAGGGTTCCGTTCCACGCCGAGCATCGGAATATTCTGGTAGACGCGTTTCTTGGCGGATTCTGGGTCGCGGCGATGCACTTCAATCCGCTGCCCGCTGCCGCCACCCTGTCCATGATGGCGATGAACAATGTGGCGATCGGCGGTTTGCGCTTTTTGCTGGTGGGTACTACCGCGCAGATCCTCGGGCTTGGCGTCGGCTGGCTGGTGTTCACGCCAGCGTTCGTCGCGCAAACCAGCCCGCTGCAGCTCTATGCTTGCTTACCGCTACTGGTTTTTTACCCGCTGGCCTTGGGGTGGATCAGTTTTCAACAGGCCACTACGCTCGGTAGGCGCAAGCGCGAGCTGCTGGCGCTGAGCCGTACCGATAGCCTTACTGGCCTCTTGAATCATGGTGCCTGGAAGGATCAGCTGGAAGTCGAATACCAGCGCTGCAAGCGTCAGCATCGGGGCGCGGCCATCGCGCTGATCGACATCGACCATTTCAAAACCATCAATGATACCTACGGCCATGTTGCCGGCGACATCGTGCTGCGGCAACTGAGCAAGATGCTCAAGCACAACCTGCGGGCCTCTGACATCGCCGGGCGTTATGGCGGCGATGAATTTTGCGTGATCCTTCCCGACCTTCCGCTCAGCAGTGCCGCGGCGGCAATGGACGCTTTGCGCGACCGTTTTGCCACACTCGGTTATGAGCAGAACCCGGCGCTGAAAGTGAGCCTGAGCATTGGTCTGGCAGCGTTCAACCCGGCGCACGACGATGCAATGCTTTGGCTAAACGATGCCGATGAAGCGCTGTACGAAGCCAAGACCACGGGGCGCAATCGCGTCATATGTTGCAGCGATAGGCCGCATCATGCGTTGCTCAACTCGGTTTGATTCTGCTTTTTCAACCGGGCTAACGTGCGCTCATAGAGCTCGGTTTCTTGCGCGGCGATCCCGGGATAAGTGGGCAAATAGTGCTCGTCGAAGCACCACGCCGGATCAGTCATGCGTTTCTTTTGCGGATGGATCAACAAGCTGAGCGAAGAAGACAAGGTTCGCGGCGGAAGTTGCCGGTGCACTTCATATAACGCTCGCATATGCAGGACTTCACCTGGCGCAAGCTTGTGTGTTGTTTCCTCCCCCAAAAGCGGACGAATGCCAACTCGAAGTGGTGTGCGTTGCAGAATGTCGCGCTTGATGGTGGTGTAGCCGTCGCCGCTGTAGCCAACAGCGTACATTTCAAAATCGTGGGTGTGGTTCAAGTGATAGATGAAGGTTTGGCTTTCGTCCTTGCTGGTCACTGGTGCCCAGAACCCTAATCGAATCGTGTAGGTTTGGGAGGAATGCAGCACGAATGCATAAGCGTTGTACAGACTGTTTTCGGTATTGAAACCGTCGCGCTGAAGGGTGTGGTAAAGATGTTCGCTGAGCAACGACCGGTTGCTTGCGAGTTGGCGCAGGTCGGCGACGATGTGCGTTTTGTCACGCTCCAGATCATGGCTATCCATACGCTCGATGAACGTCTGCAAGTTCATGCGACCTTGCCCTCGTGCAGGTCAAGCAGGGCGTTGATACGCGCGTTTTCGAATTTCCGCAGTTGCGCCACATGACGATGCGCGTTGTCCGGGGCCGCGCGGTACATCAGCAGGAGCGCACTCCAGGCAACGGCGGGGTGATAGTGATAAATCAATTCCTCTGCAACTTTCACCCTGTCCGGATCCTGTATTGCTTCCAGCAGATTCAGACTGACCAGATAACGTGCGGCGCTGTTGTCGTGGGGGAACCATGCGCATTCGAGCAATGACGCACGGTCGAAGACGTGAATATCCATCTTCCTGTCCGGTAGATTCACGCTGCCAATGAAAGCCGGATGCCCTTTGCCATCAGGGTTGCTGTCATACAAGAACCCGGCACCATCGATGAGCAAGGGGTGCTCGGCATCAACGATGACTCGTGCGCTTCGGGTCAGTTGATCACCATCCAATGCGTAAAGTTGAACAGGATACGCTTCGCCGTTTATGGCAAATAAAACGCTGTAACCGGGGATCGAATAGAGCTGCGGAAACGGTGGTGTGCTGTCCGGAGCTTTAAGACTGATATTGCCTTTATCGTTGAAAAACAATGTAACCGTTCCGGTATGAACATTGGTAGCGTCGAGAAGGAGACCCTTCTGGTTGATTTCTGTTTGTATATCGATTTGATGGTGCAGTCGCTCAATCAGATGATTGACCTCGGCGGTCATGTCTGTTGCTTTAATAGCGACCACAAGTTGATCTGGGCTCAGATCTGAGTCGAGAAATACATCGATCATAAAAGTACCCACTAATATCAATCGGCTTCCTACAGGTTATGAACGCCTGACGTACACAGGACGCCTGGCGTTTGCCGCGGCAAGTTGGCATCAATTGTGCTGTTTGTCCTGGGGAACGTTCGGCAATTGCCAGAAGCGTTTTATTTCATGAATGTTACCTACATTGAGGCGTGGCACAAATCCGCCGCCTGCGCAGGAACTGGTTGAGCTTGTTTGGGTAGAAGTATTGATCACATTGGTGCTGGCGTGAAATAACGGTGTGCTACTCCATTCACTGAGTGCGTAATCCATAACAGTCTCGCTTTTCTGGAAGTTAGTGTGTTGTGTTTGATGCCCATAAACAACACTATAGTTCCACCGCAAAACAGGTGCTGCAACCGGATCGCTGTTAAATGATGTGTTTCCGAATCAAGCCAGAGTTAATGTGCCCAAGTGGGAGTGGGTAATGTTTTATGTATGCAGGCGTGACAAAGGCCTGGTGTGACCCAGTGGGTCAGGACACCAGGCTAAAGCAATATCACTCTTTCACGCTCATGAATTCTTTTGCCCAGCGGATGTACTCTTCAGGCTGGGTGTAAGTGTGCGTAAGTTCCGTCGCGCTCAGATCCGAAGCCTGGGTAAAAATCTGTCGCTGTTCGCGCAAACTGTCGTAAGTGGCCTTGATCGCGGCAAAGTAAGCACCGTGACCGTCGATGGTAACTCGTACACCCAGTTCCGCCAGACGCTTGTCATCGCGCAGCAGCGGATTGCCATACGTCACCAGCATCAGCGGGACGCTCAGGTGTTCGGCGATTTTTTCCAGTTGCTCGAAATCCTGCACGCCCACCATGCAGATTCCGTCGGCGCCGGCACGCTGATACTGCTGGGTGCGGCTGATGATTTCTTGCACCGGCAGGATGCCCGCATTGGTGCGCGCGATGATTGCCATCTCCGAATCGACGCGGGCTTCGAGGGCCGCGCGGATTTTGCCGACACCTTCTGCCACCGAGATCAGATCGGTGGACTTACGTCCGAATTGGGCGGGCAGCAGCGTGTCTTCGATGGTCAGTGCCGCGATGCCGGCGCGCTCCAGCTCCACGATGGTGCGCATCACGTTGAGCGCATTGCCGTAGCCATGGTCGGCGTCGGCAATTACTGGCAACTGGGCCACGCGGCCGATGCGGGTGGCCTGCTCGGCGAATTCACTGAGGGTGATCAAGGCGAAGTCGGGTGCGCCCAGTACCTGCAAGGATGCTACCGAACCGCCGAGGATGCCTACTTCAAAACCCAGGTCGGCGGCGATCCGCGCCGACATAGGGTCAAAAACCGAAGCCGTGTGATAGCAAGTATTGGATGCAAACAATTCACGAAAATTGCGGCGCAAATCTTGATGAGAAAGCCGGGACATAGAGAGTTCCACCAATGGAATGGAAGGCCTGAGCAAAAGTGTCAACGCCGAAGAAACAAAAGGCTATCACGCAAGAGGGGCGGGAATGATGACGAATTTACCTGGTAGCCTGCCCGGCAGCAGGTTTTTGCGGCAATCAGGCCGCCACAGCTCGACGTTGCCGATCAGGCAACGGCACCGCCCGAATGGAATCGCCCGGTTGCAATTGCAGGCGTTTGGCGGTGAGTCGGTCGACCACCAGCGTGTTGGCATCCCGGCGCGCGGGCGCTGCGGTGATTCGGCAGTTTTCCAGACGGCGGTTGTGAATCAGCCAGACCGGGGCTTGCTCGTCCGGTGCGCCGATGGCAAGTAACAAAGACTGGCTGTCACGAACGGTGCGGATGCTCGAGAGCTCAGCTTCGATGACCGGGCCTGCATCGAAAATGTCAATGTAGCCATTGTGAGCGAACCCTTCATCAGTGAGGATTTTCAGCGCCGGCTCTGTATTACGATGAGGTTTGCCTATTACCGCCTGTGCCTGTTCGGTGAGGAGGCAGGTGTAAAGCGGTTGACGTGGCATCAGTTCTGCGATGAATGATTTGCTGCCCAGGCTCGAGAGATGATCGGCGTGACTAAATTCCATCTTGAAAAAATGCCGGCCAAGGCTGTCCCAGAAGGGTGAACAGCCGTTCTCGTCGGCGCTGCCGCGCAACTCGGCAATGAGCTTGTCACCGAACAGCTCGGTAAATTCCGCCACGAACAGCAAACGAGCCAGCGACAGCAGACGACCATTGTGACCGTGGCGTTGATCAGTTCGCAGGAACAGCGAACACATTTCCGACTGGCCTGTCATTTCGTTATTGAGAAACAATGTCGGAATGCGGCGTTGAATGCCCAGACCCGCTGATGAGTTGACCGTCAGCCCGACCCGATAGTTGTACCAGGGCTCGCGCAGCCCCACGGCCCCGGTCAAGGCGCTGACCCCGACCACTTGTTGATCGTCATCTTCCAGCACAAACAGGTAATCGGCATCGGCCCGCTCGACCTGTCCGGCGAAGGTCCGTTGCGCCCAGCGCACCCGGTGGGCCAAACGGTCTTCGCTGGCCGGCAACGAGGTGAAACCTGGACCCGCCTGCTGCACCAGTGCCATGAGGGCCGGCAGGTCGGTGCCCTGAACCGGTCGGACGATCATTGCGAAGATCCCTTGAAGCGCATGCTCGGGCGCTGAGCTCTGGTTGCGTGCCAGGTAACACTCAAAGTTCGATGACCCGGATCGGGCTGTTTTCGCTGACGTTCAGAGCTGCGCACATTTCGCTATTCAGGACGACGGGTTGCCCTGCGGTGTAGTCGAGGTCGGCTACGATGGCTCGGTAGTTGTGCAACGAATCGTTGCTGACCAGGTAACGCCCGCGCGCATCGATGCATGCGCCGACTGCCACGGTCGTCGTTCTGCTGTGCGCAATGGAGCGGATGGCGGCGACGCGCGCGTACAGCGTTGGGCCGCCGTCGAACAGGTCGATGTAACTGTTGGTTTCGAACCCTTCGCGCTCGAGAATATCGCAGGCTGGCTGACCATTGGGGTGAACCCGACCAATGCAGGCTTGGGCTTCGGGAGGCAGCATGGGCACGTAAATAGGGTAATGCGGCATCAGTTCAGCAAGAAAAGTCCGGCTCTCGAGCCCGCAGAGGCGTTCGGCTTCCGCATAAGGCAGGTCGAAAAAATGCTTGCCCACCGCATCCCAGAAGGGCGAGCAACCTTCATCGTCGCTGTAACCAACGATCTCGCTGATCACTGCGTCGGCAAACCGGTGCGGGTGAGCAGCGATAAACAGCAGCCTTGCCCGTGACAACAACTCGCAGTACGCGGAGCGCTCCAATTGCGCTTCAATATGAAAACCACGCAGCAAGGTATGACCGTTGAGGTCCTGACACAGTGACAGCGCCGAAACGCCGTGCTCGATGTTCAACTCACGCGAGGCGCTGGTGAATTTCCGATTGCGCAGACTGTAAAACGGTTCGTTGAAACCCGCTGTCGCGAGAATTTCCGAGCAGCCGGCCAGTCGCTGATTGTCCTGGTCTTCCAGCACGAAAAAGTAGTTCTCCGGGCCATGGTTCTGCACATCGCCGGTCAACGAATTGCATGAGTCGAGAATTCTTCGTTGTAAGCGTTCACTGTCGTCGGGCAACGAAGTCACGCCAACGAGACTTTCCTGGGCAAGCCGCTGCAACTGGGGCAGGTCGCCTGGATCAACTGGACGAAAGACCAGCATGGATGCACTCCTGTATCAATGGATCTGGCTGTTGGCCAAACCTGACTATCACTGTCAGTTCCACGCGTGCTGATGAGATATCGTTTATTTTTATTCAGCTTTTAAACAAGTATTTATGCAACCCGCGATTCCTGTCTAGTTAAATTTCATGCGTTTTTCAAGCGTCAAAAACAGGGCGGGATGCCCGTAAGCCGGGGCCTACGTCAATGTCGATAGTGGGTGTAGGTTCTGACTGACAACTGTGTCGGACATTACTGACTTTCTGTCACTGACCGACGGGAAACATCGCTGACGCCCTACAATACGGCACAATTGCTCGATGACCGCCGGCCTGGTGCCGGCCCATCTTTATCACCGAGTAGTTCTTCGTGCAGGCAACCCGTCTAACCCTGATATGTCACGCTCGAACCGACGCACAAAAAATGGCGCAATTTCCTGCGGATGAGCCCGTCGAGATGGATCGGCATGCGGTGGGAGAATCGCGAAGACACGTGTTCAAGAAAGCTTTTCGATTAGTGTGTGGTCCAGAGCTGCGAACACGACAGACCGCCGAGTTGTTCGGGAGTGAAGTGGAAATTGTCAGCGCATTGCGCGATTACGATATCGGACGGTGGCAGGGCGTGCGGATCAAAGAACTGCAAATGTCCGAGCCGGCGGCCCTGCAATCCTGGCTTGAAAACCCGCAACTTTCGCCACATGGTGGTGAATCGCGGGTGCAGCTTTGCAACCGTGTTGGCGCATGGCTGGCAACGCTGGAATCGACGCCGGGACACATTGTTGCGGTCACCCATCCTTATGTCATTCGCGCCGCACTGACACAGGTGTTGGGAAGTGCAGCGTTTAACGACATCGACGTCGAACCCTTGTCGTCGATCGAACTCCGGTTCAACGGGCGTTGGCGGTTACGTTTAAGCAGCGTTGAAGCGCAGGAGATCTGATGAAACAGCTCAAGGTTATCGGCATCGGTGCGGGCAACCCGGACTACATCACTATGCAAGCCGTGAAAGCACTCAACAGCGTTGATGTTTTTTTCCTCATGGATAAAGGCAGCAGCAAAGACACACTGATCGATTTGCGCCGCGAAATCTGCGAGCGCTACATCACTCATGACGCGTGGCGCTTCGTCGAGGCGCGTAGCCCGGAGCGAGCGCGCGGTGATGTTGACTACACGTCGGCTGTCGAAGAGCTGAACCTGGTCAAACAGCAGACTTTTGCACGGCTGATCGATGACGAAATGTCTGACGGCCAATGCGCGGGTTTCCTGGTGTGGGGTGACCCTGGGTTGTATGACAGCACTGTGCGAATCCTCCAGGAAATTCTGGCGTCAGGGCGATGCGTATTTGAGTTTGAAGTCATCCCCGGTATCACCAGCGTTCAAGCGCTGGCGGCGCAGCACAAAGTACCGCTGAATCGCATTGGCCGTTCGATTGAGATCACCACGGGACGGCGACTGGCGGCGGGGCAGGTGAGCGATGCAGACAGCCTGGTGGTGATGCTGGACGCGGAAGATTCCTACCACCAGGTGGCTGATCAGGAGACACAGATTTATTGGGGCGCCTACTTGGGAACACCGGATGAGATCCTCATCAGCGGCAAGCTCAACGATGTCGCGGATGAAATCGAGCGCGTACGCAAAGCGGCCCGAGTGGCCAATGGCTGGATCATGGACACCTATTTGCTGCGCAAGCCCTAGACATCCTCAACACTGGCGCCAGCAGACAAACCGCCATCGCGGGCAAGCCGGGCGTCTAGAGCCGCGCCTTCATCTCCCGACCAAATCTCTGTCGATACACCGACGGCGGCACGCCGACCACGCTGCGAAAGGCGACGCGGAAACTCTCCACGGACCGGTAGCCGCAGCGCTGGGCGATCTGATCGGTATTCCATGAGGTCGTTTCCAGCAACTCACGGGCGCGTCCGAGCCGTTCATGCTGCAACCAGGCTTTGGGCGGCATGCCGGTCGCTTCGGTAAATCGACGCAAGAATGTCCGTTCGCTCATCGCGGCTTCACTGGCCAGTTCGCGCACTTCCAGCGGTTCGTGCAAACGCTGCCGCGCCCATTGCATCACGCGCGATAGATCGCTGCGCGGCGCAGGGCTGACCGGGCTGGGAATGAACTGCGCCTGGCCACCGGTCCGTTGCGGCGACATCACCAGCCGCCGTGCCACCGAGTTGGCCACCTGCGTACCGAAATCGCGGGTGACCAGGTGCAGGCAGGCGTCGATGCCCGCGGCACTGCCCGCCGAGGTGATCAATTGGCCTGAATCGACATACAGCACGTCCGGGTCCACCCGAATGTCTGGAAAACGCTCGGCCAGTTCCGCGGTATAACGCCAATGCGTTGTGGCCCCGCGGCCGTCGAGCAAGCCGGTTGCCGCCAGTACAAATACACCTGAGCAGATCGATAGCAGACGCGCACCGCGCTCGTACGCTCGTCGCAGGGCCAGAATCAGCTCCGCTGGCACTGGCGCGTTACGGTCCCGCCAGCCGGGAATAATGATCGTTCGCGCGTCATTCAGCAGGTCCAGGCCACCGTCGGCCAGCACCTGAATGCCACCCATAGCGCGCATCGGGCCCTGATCGACGGCGGCAATGCAGTGTTCATACCAGGGGAAATCGAACTCAGGCCTGGCCAGACCGAATATCTCTACGGCGATGCCAAACTCGAAAGTGCAGAGGCCATCGTAGGCCAGAATCGCGACTGATCCAGGGTATGTGTGCATTTGGCTGAAAATTCCCGGTGAGTGTCCTGTGCGCCACTGTAGCGCCAAGCCTGACGCCGATAAAGTCGCCATACACCTACCGAAACGGAGCACCGCCCATGACCAGTCTGGTCCGTCAAATTCCCGCAGCCCCTTCGGCGATTGCCTTGATGCATTTCAGCAACCGTCTGACCTTTGAAACCGATTGTTCTGACGTGCATGGCAGCCAACAGGCCGGCGTTGGAGATTTTACTCTGGTGGACGTGCGCGGTCCGCTGGCGTTCGAACGAGGCCACGTGCCTGGCGCGATCAACATTCCCGGGCGATTGCTGACTATTGAAGCGCTGGCCGCCTATCCGCAATCAACGCTGTTTGTGGTGTATTGCGCGGGGCCGCACTGCAATGGCGCCAACAAGGCTGCGGTGAAACTGGCGGCGCTGGGTTATTCGGTCAAGGAAATGATCGGAGGTGTGACCGGATGGCTGGATGAAGGATTTGAACTAAGCGTTGCCGCGCCGCGAGCGAACAGCCAGCCGATCGGATGCGAATGCTGATTTGGACAAAGGCGCGGATTTAAGGAAATTTGTCGCCTGAACACTGTTCGAACTCCTGGAGCCGCTCTAGACTGCCGGCCACGTCGGCGTTCTCGCCGAATGCTGTCTATCGAATGCTGCCAATAAAAGTCTCCGCCTACAGGAGTTATAAATGAAGAAGCTAATGATGTTCGGTGCCTTGGCACTGTCGGTATTGTCCCTGACCGCTGTGGCCGAGGACGCCAAACCGATTCGCATCGGTATCGAAGCAGGCTACCCGCCGTTCTCGATGAAAACCCCGGACGGCAAACTCACCGGCTTCGATGTGGACATCGGCGACGCTCTGTGCGAACAGATGAACGTCAAGTGCACCTGGGTCGAGCAGGAATTCGACGGCTTGATCCCGGCACTCAAGGTGAAGAAGATCGACGCGATCCTGTCGTCCATGACCATCACTGATGATCGCAAGAAAAACGTCGATTTCACCATCAAGTACTACCACACGCCGGCCCGCTTCGTGATGAAGGCAGGCACCGACGTGAAAGACCCGTTGAAAGAACTGGTAGGCAAGAAAGTCGGTGTACTGCGCGCCAGTACCCACGACCGCTTCGCCACTGAAGTGCTGCAACCGGCCGGCATTTTCCTGGTGCGTTACGGCTCCCAACAAGAAGCCAACCTGGACATGGTTTCGGGTCGCCTCGACGCGACGCTGGCCGACTCGGTCACCCTCGACGACGGTTTCCTGAAAACCGACGCAGGTAAAGGGTTTGCCTTTGTCGGCCCCACCTATGAAGACGCCAAGTATTTTGGCGGCGGTGCCGGTATCGCCGTGCGCAAGGGCGACAAGGAGCTGGCAGACAAATTCAACGCGGCGATCACCGAGATCCGCGCGAATGGCAAATACAAGCAAGTGCAGGACAAGTATTTCGACTTTGACGTTTACGGTCATTAATCGCACCGCTTGAAAAAAATGGCCTCCGCTAAAACGGAGGCCATTTTTTTGCCTCACAGTTCGGACGCCTACTGCACAGTGTTAGGCTCTGAGGTGAATCCTGCACTTGTGAAGGAAGGCTCATGTTGAAGTTTCTGGCACTGATCACACTCCTGGCGTCCGCCGCCGTCCACGCTCAAACCCCGCTGCACGCTGACCTGCCGCTGAAATATCTGGCGCAAACCCACGCTGAATCCGCTGGCCAGCCGCTGATCATTTTCATCCACGGTTACGGCAGTAACGAAGAAGACCTGTTTGACATCAAGGATGAACTGCCCTCGCATTACAACTATGTGTCCGTGCGGGCACCCATGGTCATGGAGGAGGGGAGTTACAAGTGGTTTCGCGAGAAAGGCAACGCGGGCTACGACGGGGAGACCGAGGATCTGAAGGCCAGTGCTCAGTTGTTGTTGGAATTCATCGCACAGGCTGCGAAGAAATATCGCACCCAACCCAACAAGGTTTTCCTGGTGGGTTTCAGCCAGGGCGCGATCATGTCCTATGAGGTCGCGCTGCGGCACCCCGAGGCAGTGGGCGGCATTGCGGCGCTGAGCGGGCGGATTCTGCCGGTGCTCAAGGCCGAACTGAAACCCGATGAACGACGCCAGTCATTGGCGATATTCATCGGCCACGGCACGCTGGATCAACGTCTGCCTTTCAACGACGGTACCGAGGCTGACAGCCTGCTGCAGAGCCTGTCACTCAAGCCTGAATTTCACGCCTATCCTGGCGTTGGTCACAGCATCAGTGGCGTGGAGCTGCAGGATCTGCAGCGCTGGCTGCAACGCTTGAACCCATGAGGCTTATTTGCCGCTGATGATTTTTTTGACCAGTGTGTCGTGACCGGCATTGTCGCTCAGGCGAGAAATGACCTGAACCAGTGCCATGCGCGTGCCGGACGCGGCCATCAGCGTGGTGTCGAGGGTTTTGCCGCCGCCCTGAGTGGCCGAGCTGTCGATCTGGCGAATGCCCAGGCCGGTGCCTTTTTGAGTCAGGCTTTTCTCGCTGATTTTGGTGAAATCGGGCAGTGCCTTGGCCTGCTCCGTGGCGAAGTCGGCCGCTGCGGAGTCGAGAAACGCACCGTCGTTATCCTTGACGTTGACGCCACCGGGGATAGTATTTTCGGCGACGATCACTACGGTTTTGGTGGTCTCGTTGGTGTACATGGTGCCGCTCGCTCCGGTCGGGCTCGCGGGCAGCGGGTTGGCGCTGAAGCCTTTGGGCAGGGTGAATTTGAGTTTGTCGCCCAGCATCGAGACTTTTAGTTCAGTGCCTGTAGGTGTGGCCTTCGCCGCGTAGGCATTCAATGCACCCAGGCTGGCGACCGCCGCCAGCAACAGGACGACAATTTTTTTACTCAACAATGACATTCGGAACTCTCCAGGGATGGCGACGCGGTGGGCTCAATCATCCCATGGAATCGTGAATTGTGAAGCCGCGACCGTGTTCACGCTTTGTGAATGTCGGGGGCGGCGACAGCAGCCGGTTTGGCCAGCAAGCGCTTGGTGACACCGAGCATCGCCACAGACACTGCAACGCCGAGACCGAACGCGGCCAGGCCCATATCAGGCAGCGTCAGTGCCACCACCAGGCAAAACGCGGCGAACGAATACATGCCTGTGGCCGTAGCGCGTAACAACGCAGCGGTGAACGCCGGGCCTCGGGTTTGCTGGGAAAAGACCGCCATCACGCTGCCGAGCACCGGGAAAACCGCGAGCAGACCGCTCCAGCGTTCGCCGACCGTGCTGGCCAACAAGGTCGCCGCGAGGGTCAACAGGGCGCCAGCGAGCATGCGCATGAACAATTTATCCGACTTCGGCGCCGGCCCCGCGACGATAGGCTGCACTTTGGGAAACAGATAGGGTGCAGCGAGCAACGCGGCAGTAGCGGCGCTCACCGATAACGCCAGCGAAGGCGGAATCACCGACAAGCCAACCGCCACCGCAGCCCAGACCAATAAGGAGGACGCCAACGCCAGGGGCCATCCGGTGCGCTGTGCAACCTGGGCGTAAGTCACACAGAACGCGATCATCGCGAACATTGCCGACAACGCTGCGGTCGCTGCGTGGGCGGCAAAAACTTCGCCCTGCTCGACGGCGAGAAAAAACAGAATCGGCCCAACCACCACCGGCAGCCCCGCCAACCACCCGGCTACGCTTGGGCCCCAACGTTTACCAGCGAGGGAAATCAGCAACAGGAATCCGGGAATGACCAGCAGTTTGAGCAACAGCACGCGTACACCTCCAATGTGAGAGGGCAACGGTAGCACTGTGGAGGTTGGATTGCTCTATCGATTAGTCAATATTGTATACAAGGTTTTCGCCTGAATTCGCTGGAGCCTAATGACGATGCCGCGCGATCAACCTGAAACCTGTAGCAGCTGCCGAAGGCTGCGTCCGGCGGCGTTACCGGCCTAAACCGGCTTATCTGCTGCAACAGAAAAATCGCTGCCCGAGCCTGACGCAGCCTTCGGCAGCTGCTACGGATGCGTGGAAAAGCCCAGTGCGACTGGGTCGCACCGGGGGTGGTGCCGGACGGCGCGGATCTTCGTGGGTCCCCGCGCCGACCGTTGAACGCTTTATGCCCGCTCGATGGCCAGTGCCACGCCCTGGCCGCCACCGATGCACAAGGTGGCGAGGCCTTTTTTGGCGTCGCGCTTGATCATTTCGTGCAGCAAGGTCACCAGCACGCGGCAGCCCGATGCGCCGATCGGGTGGCCCAGCGCAATGGCACCGCCATTGACGTTAACCTTGTTCAAGTCCCATTCCAGGTCCTTGGCCACCGCCAGCGACTGCGCGGCGAAGGCTTCGTTGGCTTCGATCAGGTCGAGTTGTTCAATCGACCAGCCGGCCTTGTCCAGGCAACGGCGCGTGGCGCTGACCGGACCGATGCCCATGATCGCCGGGTCCACACCTGCGTTAGCGTACGCAGCGATTTTTGCAAGCACCGGCAGACCCAAGGCTTTGGCTTTTTCGGCGCTCATCAGGATGACAGCCGCAGCGCCGTCGTTCAGCGAGGACGCGTTGCCTGCTGTCACCAAACCGTCTTTCTTGAAAGCGGCTTTCAATTTGCCGAGGGATTCGGCGGTGGTGCCGGCCCTTGGTTGCTCATCGGTGGCGAAGGCCAGTGGATCGCCTTTGCGCTGAGGAATCAGAATCGGCGTGATCTCGTCGGCAAAACGCCCGGCCTCAATGGCCGCTGAAGCTTTCTGCTGAGACGCCGCGGCGAAGGCGTCCTGCTGCTCGCGCGTCAGGTTGTACTTCTCGGCCAGGTTTTCGGCAGTGATGCCCATGTGGTAATCGTTGAACGCATCCCACAGACCATCACTGATCATGGTGTCGACGATTTGCGCGTGACCCATGCGCAGACCGGTGCGCGCACCGGGCATGACGTAATTGGACAGGCTCATGTTTTCCTGACCGCCGGCAATGATCACGTCGGCATCACCGCAACGGATCGCCTGGGTTGCCAGGTGCAGCGCCTTGAGGCCCGAACCGCAGACTTTGTTCAGGGTCATCGCCGGCACGGTAAACGGCAGGCCGGCCTTGATCGCTGACTGGCGCGCCGGGTTTTGTCCGGCGCCGGCGGTCAACACCTGGCCCATGATCACTTCATCGACTTCAGCCACGTCCAGGCCGGTTTGCTCGAGCAACTGGCGGATCACCGCAGCGCCCAGATCAACGGCGGATACGTTGGCCAAGGCACCCTGAAAACTGCCGATGGCGGTGCGGGTGGCGGCAACAATGACGACTTCTTGCATGGAATGATTCCTCACTGGGCAGCGAACTGCATTTCCGGAACATGATCGGGCACGATCAGTTTACCCGCGGTTTTGGCGACGATTTCCTCGACGCTGACACCCGGTGCACGTTCCTTGAGAATGAACGCGCCGTTATCGATTTCCAGGTAGGCAAGGTCGGTGAGCACGCGTTTGATGCACCCGGCGCCGGTCAGCGGCAGGCTGCATTGGGACAACAGCTTGGACTCACCATCCTTGGACGCGTGAGTCATGATGACGATGATGTTATCGGCGCCAGCCACCAGATCCATGGCGCCGCCCATGCCCTTGACCATTTTTCCGGGAATCATCCACGAAGCGATGTTGCCTTGCACGTCGACTTCAAAGGCGCCGAGCACGGTCAGGTCGACGTGGCCGCCGCGGATCATCGCGAAGGACTCGGCGGAAGAAAAGATCGACGCGCCAATCCGCGCGGTCACGGTTTGCTTGCCGGCGTTGATCATGTCGGCATCGATGGTTTCTTCGGTAGGAAAAGGACCCATGCCAAGCAGGCCGTTTTCCGACTGCAGCATCACCTCCATGCCTTCCGGGATGTAGTTGGCGACCAGGGTCGGAATGCCGATGCCGAGGTTCACGTAAAAGCCATCCTGCATTTCGCGGGCGACGCGTTGAGCCATTTGTTCGCGGGAGAGTGCCATTGTTGTTATTCCTTCATTCGGTCCGGGGGCAGGGAATCACTTACGCACGGTGCGCTGTTCGATGCGCTTCTCGAACGTGCCGCAAATGACCCGATCGACGTAGATGCCGGGGGTGTGGATCTGCGACGGGTCCAGCTCGCCGGGTTCGACGATTTCTTCGACTTCGACCACGGTGATCTTGCCGGCAGTGGCGGCCAGCGGATTGAAATTCTGCGCCGTGTGGCGATAGATGACGTTGCCGAAATGGTCGGCTTTCCAGCCTTTGACGATGGCAAAGTCGCCGGTGATGGATTCTTCCATCAGGTACTGGCGACCGTGAAACTCGCGCACTTCCTTGCCTTCGGCAACCGGGGTGCCGACGCCGGTGGCGGTGAAGAATGCTGGAATGCCAGCGCCGCCCGCTCGCATTTTTTCCGCGAGGGTGCCTTGAGGGGTGAGGTCGACTTCGATCGCGCCGCTGAGCAATTGCTCCTCGAACATTTTGTTCTCGCCGACGTAAGAGGCGACCACTTTGCGAATCTGCCGATCTTCCAGCAGCACGCCCAGGCCGAAACCGTCGACGCCACAGTTGTTGGAAACCACGGTAAGTTCACGGGTGCCTTTTCGCTTGATTTCGGCGATGAGATTTTCCGGGATGCCGCACAGGCCGAACCCACCGGCGATTACGGTCATGCCGTCTTCGAGTCCTGCCAGAGCTTCCTCGTAGGAACTCACGCGCTTGTCAAAACCTGCCATATGCACCTCTTTTATTCTTTGTGGGCGGCTGGCTAGCCGTATGGGTTGAGTGTCTCGCTGGACGATTGATTTGTTAAGTTGATTTTTGCATTCGATTGATAGATAAAACTCACGAATATGATTTTTTGCAATAGCGCAGTGGTGATGATGTTTATAGCGGTCTCATCGCGCGCAAGCTTTGCACCTACAGGCAATCAGACATGACAGTGAAGCAGATCAGGGCGTTTCTGGCCGTAGCGCAGAGTTTGAGCTTTGCGGTGGCCTGCGAGCGGTTGCACTTGTCGCAATCGGCGCTGAGTTTGACTATCAAGGCCTTGGAAGACGGGCTGGGCGGGCGGCTGTTTACCCGCAACACGCGCAATGTAGCGTTGACGCCCGAAGGCGAGGCGCTGGTGCCGCTGGCGCGTCGTCTGATCGCGGATTGGGACAATGCCGAAGACGAATTGCGTCAGCGATTCACCCTTGAGCGGGGGCGCGTCACCCTGGCAGCGATGCCGTCGTTCGCCGGTAATTTACTGCCGCCAATCCTGAAGACCTTCCGCGCCCGCTATCCCAAAGTCAATGTCACGGTGAACGACGTGATCAACGAGCAAGTGCTGGAAATGGTCCGCGACCGGCAGGTGGAGCTGGGTGTGGCGTTCGAGCCATTGCAGAGCTCGTCGCTGCACTTCACACCGTTGTATGTGGACCGCTTCGTGGCGGTGGTGCCGCAAGATTCGCCGCTCGCGCAACGCAGTGACATCGATTGGCAGACGTTGCTCAAAGAACCCTTTATTACCTTGCAACGCCCGTCGACCGTGCGGGTGATGCTGGAAGAACACCTTCAGGCGCGCGGGATGAAATTACCGGTGGAGTTTGAGAGTCATCAATTGGCGACCGTGGGCAGGATGGTTGCCAGCGGGTTGGGCGTGAGCGCAGTGCCGGCGTTGTGTGCCGGGCAGATGCGCGAGTTGGGCGCGCGCTGTTTGACGTTGAATGATCCGGTGGTGGAGAGGGCAATTGGCGTGCTGACCAAGCCTGGCGTGGAGCTGTCGGCGGCGGCTCAGGCGTTGTTTGATATTTTCCGAGAGGAAAACCTGGGTGAGCGAGGGTCCGCACGCTGAACACATGGCCCGCTCCCACAGGCGTCGGGTTCTGCAGCTAGCGGGTCAGCTGCTGGGCCAATATCGGCAACAACTGCTCGCAGGACGCTTCAATTTTCATATCGAGCAAGTCATCCGCCCGGGTCTTGCCCAGATTGATCGCAATCAACGGCTTCCCCTGATCCGCCATCACCCGGCACAAGCGAAACGCCGAATACGCCATCAGCGAAGAGCCTACCACCAGCAAACCTGCGGCTTCATCAACCGCCGCCATTGCTTTGGCCGCCGTGACCTGGGTGACGTTTTCGCCGAAAAAAACCACGTCCGGCTTCATTCGCTCGCCCTTGCAATGCGGACAATGCGGCACCTGAAACCTTGCCTCGAACGCCGCATCCAGCAGGGTATCGCCATCCGGCGCCTGTACCGCATCAACCCCGGCCAGGTACGGATTCTGCGCCTCCATCACGTGTTGAATCGAATCGCGACCGGCACGCTGGCCACAGTCCAGACACAGCACCCGATGCAGGCTGCCGTGCAGTTCAATCACGTCATGACTGCCGGCCTGATCGTGCAGAGTATCGACGTTCTGAGTGATCAGGCCGCCGATCAACTGCGAGCGTTGCAGACTGGCCAGCGACTCGTGCGCTACGTTGGGCCGGGCCTGGCGCACGCGCGGCCAACCGAGCATCGCCCGCGCCCAGTAGCGCCGACGTGATTCCGGGGCCGCGAGAAATTCCTGATACATCATCGGCTGCCGACCCCGCCGCACGCCCTGGTTGTCACGGTAATCGGGAATTCCCGAAGGGGTGCTGATGCCCGCGCCGGTCAGGACCACAAAGGGTTGATCGGCCATGAGTCGCTGAAGTTGCTCAAGTTGTTCGCGGATAGGGCTGTCGAGCATGTTCCGCACTCCGGGTTCAGGTGACACCAATCTACCTGACAACCCGCAAAACCTGTAGGAGCCGGCTTGCTGGCGATAGCGATTGCGATTGCGATTGCGATTGCGATTGCGATGGTGAATGTGATGCCGCCATCGCTGGCAAGCCAGCTCCTACAGATCGCAGTTGGTTGCAGAATTTCTGTACGACGTAATCCGTAGGAGCCAGCTTGCTGGCGATGGTGTCCGTACTGTCACATCCGGAACAAAACTGTGACTACGCTCCTCGAACCCGCGCGCTAGCCTTGTGTTTCGGTTGGAACACAGGAGGGCAATGGAATGCCTGATCTTCCCCACGCTAAGCGCTTGCGCGCCGGGCGCTATTCGCAAACCGGGCAAATTTATCTGCTGACCGCGGTGACCCGCAATCGAGAACCGCTATTCACCAATTGGCTGACTGGGCGGCTCTTGGTACGGCAATTCCAGCAGGCTCAGGCCGATGACTTAGTGGATTCCTTGGCCTGGGTAATCATGCCTGATCATTTTCATTGGTTGGTCGAGCTGAAAAACAGCACCCTGCCGGCAGTGATGCTGGCTACCAAATCCCGCAGTGCACGATCAATCAATGCTCACTTGGGACGTACAGGAAGTGTTTGGCAAAAAGGCTTCCACGACCGTGCCATTCGCTATGAAGAAGATTTACTGGCAACAGCGCGTTACGTCATCGCGAACCCTATACGTGCCGGTCTTGTAAGCCGAGTACATGACTACCCGCTGTGGGACGCCAAATGGCTGTAGGGGTGGTTGCCGATTTTCGGTAAGGCCCAAATCCGTAGGAGCCGGCTTGCTGGCGATCGCGTTAGCGATTGCGATGGTGAATGTGAGGCCGCCATCGCTGGCAATCCAGCTCCTACAGATGGCAGGTGGTTGCCGATTTTCGATAAGGCCCAAATCCGTAGGAGCCGGCTTGCTGGCGATCGCGTTAGCGATTGCGATGGTGAATGTGATGCCGCCATCGCTGGCAATCCAGCTCCTACAGATGGCAGGTGGTTGCCGATTTTCGATAAGGCCCAAATCCGTAGGAGCCGGCTTGCTGGCGATCGCGTTAGCGATTGCGATGGTGAATGTGAGGCCGCCATCGCTGGCAAGCCAGCTCCTACAGATCGCAGGTGGTCGCCGATTTTCGGTAAGGCCCCAATCCGTAGGAGCCGGCTTGCTGGCGATCGCGGGGCTCTACTTTCGCGCCTCCAGAATCAGATTGAATGGCGTTTCGGTCGCCCGGCGGAATATTTTGAAGCCCGCTTCGGTGAACACCTTGCGCAATCGCGCTTCACCGGCCTGGGCTCCGAGTCCCAATCCTACTTCCTGAGACAACGAGTTCGGCGTGCAGATAAACGTCGAGGCGGCGTAGAACAGCCGGCCCACCGGGGTGACGTTGTCGTCCAGTGAATCGTTGGCGAACGGCTCCACCAGCAGCACCGTGCCATCTGGCTTCAGCGTCTGATAGGCATGTTTCGCCGCGCCCACCGGGTCACCCATGTCATGCAGACAGTCGAAGTAGCAGACCAGGTCGTAGTCGTTGCCGGGATAGTCCTTTGCCGTGCCTTGAAAGAACTGCGCCCGCTCCCCCACGCCACCGGCTTCGGCGCGCTGGCTGGCAACCGTGATCGAAGGCGCGTGGTAGTCGAAGCCGAGGAAGCGCGAATTGGCGAAGGCCTGGGCCATGATCACGGTCGATGCGCCATGCCCGCAGCCGATGTCCGCGACCTTCGCGCCGGCTTCCAGTTTGGCGACCACGCCTTCCAGCGCCGGCAACCATTCGGCGACCAGGAACGCTTTGTAGCCGGGACGGAAGAAGCGTTCCGTGCCATTGAACATGCACGGGTGATGATCGCCCCAGGGCAAGGCGCCGTTGCCGCGCATGGCTTTGATCAGCTTGTCCTTGTCATGAAAAAATGAAGCAACCACGCTTACGCCACCGGCGATGTAGACCGGCGAGTCTTCGATCGCCAAGGCTAGCGCCTGTTCTTCCGGAAGACGAAACTGGCCGTCGCGGTGTTCCATGTAGCCGGAAGCGGCGTGGGCGCTGAGCCATTCGCGCACCAGGCGGGCGTTGCAGCCGGTTTTATCGGCGAGTGCTTGCGGGGTCATTGGCTGGCTGTCGGCCATGGCCCGGTACAAGCCAAGCTCATCGCCGAGAATGACGTTGGCGAGCATCGCGGCGCCGCCCATGTCGTTCACCAGTTTGCCCATGAAATCATTAAGTCTGGCCTCGTCCATCACCTGTGCTCCTGTTGCAGGATCACGGTCCAGAGGCGTTTTGGTCGAGGCTTGCACCTCTGGGCTGTGGTCGTGGGAATGAGCAGGAAACGCTCGGCGCATCCTGCGTGGATTAATTTTAGTTCGCGGGCCGTGCTGTGTCGGTCGAGGCGACGAAAGTGCAGCGAGTATCACACTGTGTACAGACCCCTCGGCGATACACTTCCAGCGTATTTGCGCAGGGCCGGAACACAACGCCGATACACCGCTTTGCTCAACTGGACTTCCGTTCAGACAATTTGAGATCGACACCATGCAGACCCCCGTCATGCCAACGAAATCAACCGTCGGGCTCGGCCTGCGCCGCGGTTTGATCAAAGACCTGCAAGCCGCACGGGCAGGCGATTTTGACTTTCTCGAAGTCGCGCCGGAGAACTGGATCGGCATCGGCGGTGCCCATGGTCACGCATTACGGACCTTGGCCGAACGCTATCCTTTGTCCTGTCACGGATTGTCTTTGTCGCTTGGCGGGTCGGCGCCGCTCGACGTCAAATTCCTCGGTGAAGTGCGTGGCTTTCTCGATCGCTACAACGTGCCGCTGTACAGCGAACACTTGAGTTACTGCAGCGATGGCGGTCACCTCTACGACCTGTTGCCATTGCCGTTTACCGAAGAAGCAGTCCATCACGTCGCCGCGCGAATCCGCCAGTCCCAGGACATTCTCGGGCGGCGCCTGGCGGTGGAAAACGTGTCGTATTACGCCGCGCCGCAGCAAGACATGGACGAACTCACATTCACCAACGCGGTACTGCGCGAAGCCGACTGCGACCTGTTGCTGGACGTCAATAATGTGTACGTCAATTCGATCAATCACAGCTTGGATCCTCAGGCCTTTCTTGCGGGCATCGACCCGGGCCGGGTGGTGGCGATGCATGTCGCCGGCCATTTTGATGAGTCCGACACGTTGAAAATCGACACCCACGGCGCATCGGTTAAACCGGTGGTCTGGGCGTTACTGGCCGAGGCGTATGGCCGTTTCGGAGCGCAACCCACCCTGCTGGAGCGGGATTTCAATTTCCCGGCGTTTTCCGAATTGGTTCTTGAGCTGCGCACCATCCGCCGCTTGCAAGATCAGGAGGTGAACCGTGGCTAAGCGCACGCTGCAGGAACAACAGACCACGCTGGGTCTCTATCTGCGCGATCCCGAGCACAACGCGCCACCGGCCGAAATGCCATTGGCACGGGTCGAGGTCTATCGCGATCTGGTATTGCGGAATCTTTCGACGCTGCTCAGCGGCACCTTTCCCGTCCTGATCAAAATTATTGGCGATGACCAATGGCGTTCACTGATGCGAATCTTCCTGCGGGATCATCGCGCCCAAACGCCAAAATTCGGTGAGATTGCGCACGAGTTTGTCGAGTTTCTCGCTGCTGAACCGGATGCGTTGAAGGAAGGTACCTGGCCGCGGTTCATGGTCGAACTGGCACATTACGAATGGGTCGAGATGGTCCTGCAACAGTCCGACGCTGAGCCCTTGCCGTCTGGGTCTGCAGAGCGTCTGCTGCAGCAATCCTTGCTGATTTCACCGCTGGCATGGCCGTTGGCCTACGCCTGGCCGGTGCACTTGGTTGGTCCAGACTTCCAGCCGCCAACAGCGCCTGCTCAGCCGACCTTGTTATTGGTTCGACGAGCGGCGGACTGGCGTGTGAAGTTTTCCGAATTGAACCCGCTGGCATGGCGTTTATTGCAGCGGATAGCAGAATTGCCTGAGCTGAACGGCGGCGAACAACTGGAGGGCTTGGCGCGGGAGGCGGGTGCCACCGGTTCGCCGGATTTCATCGAAAACGGCGCGCAGTTGTTGCGGCAGATGCACACGGAAGGGGTACTCAGCGTCGCTTGACCGCTATCCCTATGACCGGTGGCTTGCAAGCGACAAAGGCCATTTATTCAGCCACAAAGGATGACTGAATGTCCGTTATCGCCAGCAAGCCGGCTCCGGCGCTTACACGGCCGAAAAGAAATACCGCGTCAGGTGAAAGAAAATCGGCGCCGCAAAGCAGATCGAATCCATTCGATCGAGCATGCCACCGTGACCCTTGATCATGGTGCCCCAGTCCTTCGCGCTCAGGCTGCGCTTGATTGCCGACATCACCAGGCCACCGAGGAAGCCCATCACCACAATCACAAACGACATCAACAGCGATTGCCAGAAACTGAAAGGTGTCATCCAGAACATGCAGCCGCCGATCAACGTTGCCGACAAACCGCCACCTACCAGCCCTTCGACAGTTTTTGACGGACTCACCAGCGGCGCAACCTTGTGTTTGCCGAAAAGCTTGCCGAAAACGTACTGCAACACGTCACTCAATTGCACGACGAAGACCAGGTAAAACAGCAGCAATGCGTTCTGGCCAGTGAAGCCTTGCAGGTCCAGCAACAACAAGGCTGGCGCGTGGCTGATGCAATAGATGCAAATCATCACCCCCCACTGGATTTTCGCCGTGCGTTCCAGAAACCCTTCGGTGTCCTGGCTGAGCACCGCAATCGCCGGCAGCAGCAGGAATGCATAGACCGGAATCAGCAGGGTGAACATCGAATACCAGTGCGTGCCGATCAAGACATATTGCAGCGGGATCAGGATGAAAAACGCGGAAAACAGGGCGTTATGGTCACCGCGTGTGGTCGGCGTGAGGGTGATGAATTCCCTAAGCGCGAACAACGAGATGAAAGCAAACAGCACCACCGTCGCATTGCCGCCCAACTGATACGACACGAAGAAAATGATCACCATCCCCCACCAGGCGTTCACGCGCTGGTTGAGGTTTTCGATGGTGGCGGTCGATGCCTCGGATTTCGCACGTCCCGCCAATACCCGGCCGGTGATCGAGGCAACCGCCAACAGGCAGGCAATGGCAAAAAAGAACCACATGAACTTTGCTTCAAGACTCATTTCGACAGCCTCACAATGGCGTCACGCGCCCGCTCCAGAAACTGCTGTTTGTCTTCCCCGGCAATCCTTTCTATCGGGTTGCCGATACGGATGGTGCAGATGATCGGCAGAGGCACGTGCTTGCCCTTGGGCATGGAGCGATGCAGGTTTTCCAGATAGATCGGCACCAGGTCGACATCGGGGAACGTTTCGCTCAAGCGGTAGATCCCTGACTTGAACTCCCCCGGCAATGCCTGGCTGGAACGCGTGCCTTCCGGAAAAATGATGATCGAGTGACCGGCGCGGACCACATCGAAAATAGGCTCCAGCACGTTGGTGCCGGGGGCTGGATTGCGCTCGATCAGAACGGCGTTCAAGCCTTTCTGCGAGATGTAAGACAGGAAGCGATTCTTTCCCCAATAATCGGCGGCTGCCACCGGCTTCACATCTTTCCTGGCCTCGGGGGGCAGGGCGGCGATGATCGCGAGCGTGTCCATGTGGCTGGTGTGGTTGGCGAAATAAATGCGCTGGCGCGACAGGTCCGGCGGGCTTTCCCAACGTGCCGTGACGCCAATGACGAAACGCAGCACAGAGATCAACGCATTACTGATCCACATGGACGGCTCCTTTAAGCTGCCGGGAAATCGCGAGTGTGCGCGTCACGCACGTTGCGGCTGAGCCGATGGCGATCACCGCCAGCGCGACAAGTAGCGCGTAATGGCTCCCGTAGATCGACACTTCGATCGCATTAAGCACCAGCGCCACTGTCATGAGGGCCATCCGGTGTTGCTTGGCCATCGGTCCGATGAAGCTCTGGCTCAGCCCGATCGAACCGCCAAACACCCGAACATACGCTGTCAATGCTGCCCCCAGCGCCGCAAACCAGCCGAGGTCGGGCTGGCCGATGGCGTAGCCAAGCCCGACAATCAACACGCTGTCGGCGATGCGGTCCGGGAATTCGTTGTAGAGGCTGCCGATGGCGGATTTCTTGCCGCCTTCAATGGCGACCATCCCGTCGAAGAGGTTGCACAGCAGGCGAAGTTGTATGCCCAGAGCACACAGGATTGATCCGGCGATCCCGGTGTCGATGTTCAGCGCCACGGCGCCCGCCGCGGCGAATACGATGCTGAACACGGAAATCTGATTGGGGGAGATGTCCTTTTTCACCAGATACCCGGTAAAGCCTTTCGCCCAACCCGCAGAACGCGTTTTGATGGGTCTTCTGTTGTCATCCATTCAGCCAATGTCCCTATAAATGAAAATTGCAGCCGGCCGTGACGCGCCCGCAGCGTCCGACAATATAAAGGCTTTCCCCCGTCCTTGCGGCTGTTTAGTGCGGCGCGTTCTGCGCTGGCAATGTCAACTCTGCGCACAATCCACCGCCTTCGCGATTGCTCAATGCCAGCGATCCACCGATCGCCAGCGCCAGTTGCTGCGCAATGGCCAACCCAAGGCCAGTGCCGCCGGTGCTGCGGTTGCGCGAGTTTTCGACGCGGTAAAACGGCTCCATGACGTGCGCCAGTTGCGCTTCGGCGATCCCCGGGCCACGGTCCAGGACTTTCACCGACAGACTGCCATCGTGTTTCGATGCCACCTGCAACTCGGCTGCACCGGCGAATTTCAGCGCATTGTCGGTCAGGTTCACCAGAACTCGCCGCAGGGCATGCGGACGGGTGTCGATCACCGCGCCGCTCTTGCCATCGAGCTGCACATCCTTGCCCACGTCCTGATAGTCGAACACCAGGCTGTCGAGAAACGAATCCAGATCGGTGCGCCGGCTTTCCTCGGTCGAACCATGGATGCTGCGGGCATACGCCACGCCTTCGCGCACCAGATGTTCCATCTCGCCGAGGTCGTTGCACAGTTTGTCTTTTTCGCTGGAATCATCCATGAACTCGGCACGCAGTTTCATCCGCGTGATCGGCGTTTGCAGGTCGTGGGAAATCGCCGCGAGCAGCTGCATGCGCTCCTTCAGATAAGCGGCAATTCGCGCCTGCATGGCATTGAACGCCCTGGCGGCATGCGCGACTTCGGTGGGGCCTTTTTCGTCCAGCAGTACGGCATGGGCGTTGGGATCCAGGCTTTCAACCGCTTGAGACAGGCGGGTAAGCGGGCGAATGGCGATCCGCACCGCGAGCCAGGTGCAGAGAATCATCAACGCCAATTGGCCCAGCAAAACCATCGGCAACCACGGCGACAACGGCACCATCGCCGGTCGCACGTCGATCGTCAGCGGGCTGCCGTCCGACAGCTTGAGGTGCACTTGAAAGTGCTTCTGCGATCCGGGAATGTCGGTGACAGTCATCGGGTAATCCATGCCGATGGCGTCCTTGATCGAGGTCATCGCGATGGGCGTGTCGCTCATGTGTGTGCCGGGCGATCCTTCATTCAGGAGATAGCGGTAATTGCGCCGATCCAGCTGCTGCAGCCAGCCTGCGCGTTCTTCGGCGGGCAAGCGGTCGAGGATGGCCACGGACGTCGACACGTCGGTTTCCAGGTTGCCCAGCATGGTGGTCTTCGCGCTTTCGTAACGCTCGTAGTATTGCGCGCCGAAAGACAGCGCCTGAGCCAGAAGCAGGCCGATCAGGAAAATCAGCGATAGCCGGGAGGCGAGGGTGCGAGGCCAGCGCATGGAGATTTTCATGCTCGCGCTCCAAGTACTTCCACCGGCAGGGAGAACACGTAGCCTTCGCTGCGCACGGTCTTGATGTAGGCCGGTTCGCGGGCATCGTCGAGCAGGCGTTGGCGCAGGCGGCTGACCAGCAGATCGATGGAGCGGTCGAACAGGTCGGCGTCGCGGCCTTGGGTCAGGTTGAGCAACTGGTCGCGATTGAGCACGCGCTGCGGATGATCGAGAAACACCCGCAGCAGTCGATATTCCGCACCGCTGAGGGCGACCATGGTGCCGTCGTCATCGAGCAGATGGCGGGCGGAGGTGTCCAGACGCCACCGTCCGAACGCCAGCAGCCGGCCGCTTTCGGTCACCACCAGGTTGGGCGGCAGCATGCGCGTGCGGCGCAGCACGGCTTTAATGCGTGCGAGTAATTCACGGGCGGCGAACGGCTTGACCAGGTAATCGTCGGCGCCCATTTCCAGGCCAATGATGCGATCGGTTTCATCGTTGCGGGCGGTCAGCATCAGCACCGGCGTGGCCTTGTGCTTACCCGCGCGGATTTCACGGCAGAGCATCAGGCCATCGTCGCCGGGCATCATGATGTCCAGCACGATCAGGTCCACCGGCGTGGATTCCAGAAACGAGCGCATCTGGCGTCCATCGGCGACGACGGTGGTACGCAGTCCGTTCTTCTTCAGGTAATTGCCTACCAGCTCGCGGATCTCGCGGTCATCGTCGACGATGAGAATGTGGTCAACGTGTTCCATGGGCCAAGCCTCTGTAAATGGGGATTGCTGCTCAGTCTATAGAGCCTTCATCCGTTCGCCCGCTGCGGTTTGTATTGCAGTGTATCTGCTCTGACGAGGGATACATGCAGAGGCAAAAACGGAAAATTTCAGGGGTTTTGTATGGCTGTGTATCAGAACGGGGTTCTGATACGAACCGATTTATCCGCGCCTGTTTTTGACACAGACGAGATACCTCGCGGGCTTCTAATGAGCTCCATCGAGGCAAACCAAACCGCCTCGGCTCAATTGAACGACCTACCCATTGAAGCCTTGAGGACACCACCATGAACACTAAAGCCATCTACGCCACTTGCCTGTTTGCCGCACTGAATATCTGCACCTTCTCGGCCCGCGCCGAAGCCGACGTGACGCCGACTACCTACACCTACGGGACGCATCTGGACATCAAGCAAGTCGTGTCGCTGACAGAGGATGCCGCACCTTCCTGTGGGGTGGTGAATGCGCAGATGACCTACCTGGATTCCAGCGGCAAAACCCAGGTGCTGGACTATCGCAAATTTGCCGACAGCTGCAACGAAGGTAACTGAGCCGCCAGTTGAAGCCTTGCCAATCCCATTCGAAACAGGAAGAACATCATGAAAAACCTCACACGCTTTTTGACCGCCAGTGTTTTCGCCTTGGCCGGCGCGGCCGCCCATGCCAATGCGGCTGTTGAACAAAGTCACTGTGGCAGCCACACGTGTTTTCAGTTGGCGCCGGTAGCGAAGGGCGGCAACGGGCTGATCGCCGAAGACGGCGCGAGCCGTACAACCCAGGGCCAACGGGTCGCCGAGAACGGCGCCGACCGTACGCCGCAAGGGCAGTGGCTGGAGAGCCAGACGGTTTGAAGGCCGGGCTTGAATGAGGGAGCGAGCAGGTCGAACCGCCGCTCCCACACAATCGCGTAAACCACCACTTCATTCGCATCCGGTGAATCCCATGTTACTGATCGCATTCCTGGGCGGCTTGTTGACCGTCCTCAGCCCGTGCATCCTGCCGGTCGTGCCGTTCCTGTTCGCCGGCGTCGACCGCACGCGTTCATCCATCCTGCTGACCCTCGGCGGCATGGCCCTGACGTTCGCGTTGATCTCCAGCCTGGCCGTGGTCAGCAGCGAATGGGTGGTGCAGGCCAGCAACACCGGTCGTCACGTGGCGTTGATCGTGATGGTGTTGTTTGCCCTGTCGCTGATTTCCGCGCGGGTCGGTGAGTGGCTGGCGCGTCCGTTCGTGCTGCTGGGCAATCGCATCGACCCCGACAGTCGAAAAATGTCCGGTCCGCTCAGCTCGATTCTGGTCGGCGTCGCCACCGGTTTGCTGTGGGCGCCGTGCGCCGGGCCGATCCTCGGCGTGATCCTCACCAGCGCCATGCTGCAAGGTGCCAACCCGCAAACCAGCCTGTTGCTGGTGGCTTACGGACTCGGCAGCGCATTGGCCCTCGGCACGCTGATCTTCGCCGGTCGCGGCCTGGTCAATCGCCTGAAAGCCTCGATTCCCGTGACCGGCTGGTTGCGCCGAGGTACCGGCGTGGCCGTGTTGGCTGCGGCTGCGGTAATCAGCACTGGCGCGGACAAAAATCTGCTCGCAAGCACTTCATCCGAGGGCATCAGCAGCCTCGAAACTCAGGTGCTCGAAACCGTGCCAAAGGTGGTCGATTACCTGGTCAGCAAGGTCAAGGCTGACACGTCGATGGATAACGCCCACGGCGCGATGCCATCGCTGGACAGTGCCGTGCAATGGCTCAACTCGCCGGCACTCACCCCTGAATCGCTCAAGGGCAAAGTAGTGCTAGTGGATTTCTGGACCTATGACTGCATCAATTGCCAGCGCGCCTTGCCGTACGTGAAGGACTGGGCGAAAAAATACCAGAAGGACGGCCTGGTGGTCATCGGTGTTCACACCCCTGAATACGGGTATGAACGGATCATCGACAACGTCAGGGATCAGGTGAAAAAACTCGGCATCACCTACCCGGTGGCCATCGACAACAACTACGCGATCTGGCGCAATTTCGACAATCAGTATTGGCCGGCGCACTACTTGATCGACGCCAAAGGACAGGTTCGGTTTACTCACTTCGGCGAAGGGCGCTATGAGGCGCAGGAGAAGATGATTCAGCAGTTGCTGGAGGAGGCCAAGGCGCCTGCTGCATAAATGCTGAAAGACAATGGCTCAAAGGTGACGGACCATGAGCCATTGTGCTTTCCCCCAGGCTTCAAAAACCTCAAGCACCGTCCACCCGCGTTGGGCGTAATAGTCGCGTTTGTCCTGCGTGTGCAGATAAATGCGCTCTACCTCCCTAATGCTCGCCTGCGCGCAAATGCCCTTGATCAAACGCTCGGCCAGCCCTTGGCCACGCGCGTCCGGCGCTACGAACACGCAAGCCAGCCATGGTCCGAGATCAGGTCGCCGCGCCAGATCCGACTTGGCCAATGCCGCACCTCCCAACAGTCGATCCCCGTCCAGCGCGATCAGGCATGTCCATTGCTCGTTGGCCTGGCCACCAGCAAACTCCCGTTGCCAGTCGATAAGTGATTGCTCGGCATATTCGTAATGAAACTGCTGGTGAATCCATGCGGCGAAGGTGTCGCTGTGTTGCATCTGATCAGCCAGCCACATCAAGCGAATTGTCATTTGTGAATCCTTTCTCGAAGTTTTCCTGCACCTCGATGCGCCGGTTGTTAAGTCGCTGAAACAGATCAGCGCCGCCTATCGGCGAATGCACGGTTTCGTCATGCGGCCGGACCACCGGTCGTGCCAATGATGCGCTCCAGAGCGATAGTCAGCGAGCAGGGGTGATGTTGTCGACCCTGTCATCCATAACAGGAATCGGGGTGGGTTTACCTGCGAACAGTGTTTCTCGCGTCACGACAATCATTGATCCCACCACGGCAGAATAAGCCGGGGGCGTGCATTCTTACGGAGCAGATCTTATGAGTACCCCCATTGATCTCACCGCTTTGAAAAACCGGCAGATGGCCGCCTGGGCCAGTGGCGACTACGCCGTGATTGGCACCACTCTGCAGATTGTCGGCGAGCAGTTGGCCGAAGCCTGCGACTTGCTCTGCGACGAAGAGGTGCTGGACGTCGCGGCGGGGAACGGCAACGTGACACTCGCAGCGGCGCGGCGGGGTTGCGTCGTTACTTCTACAGATTATGTCGCCGCGCTGCTCGAGCGAGGCCAGGATAGAGCGCGGGCGGAAAACCTTGATGTCACCTTTCAAGTGGCCGATGCCGAGGCGTTGCCGTTTGAGGACACCAGTTTTGACGCGGTGCTGTCGACGTTCGGGGTGATGTTTACGCCGGATCAGGAAAAGGCAGCGGCAGAGCTGGGGCGGGTTTGTCGGCCGGGTGGCCGGATCGGCATGGCCAACTGGACGCCGGAAGGTTTCGTCGGGCAGATGTTCAAGACGCTGGGTCAGCACCTGCCACCTCCGGCGGGGGCGCAACCACCGTCGAACTGGGGGCGGGAGGACTGGTTGCGTTCGCAGTTCGACGAAAGCGACTTTCTGGCCCAGGTGACGCGTCGGCATTTCAACTTTCGCTACCGTTCCGCCGCGCATTTCATCGACACCTTCCGCAACTGGTACGGCCCGGTCCACAAAGCTTTCGCCACGCTGCCACCCGAAGGCGCCACGCTACTGGAAGGCGATTTGACCGAATTGTTGAACAGCCTGAACCGGGCAGGGGAGAATTCACTGGTAGTCCCGAGCGAATATCTTGAGGTGGTTATCAACCGACGGCTCTGATGACACCCCGAGACCTGGCAGGAACAAGCTTGCTCGCGATGAGGGCGGGACATTTAGCATCCATGTCGCCTGAACCACCGCTATCGCGAGCAAGCCTGCTCCTACGACCGCGAACCATCGAACCATTCCATCGCGGTACGCCAGATGCAGATGCCCAAAAAGTAGGCCGACATCAGCAACCACAGCCCCATTACCATCGGGTTGATCACCGGATGATTGATCACCAGCGACATGCTGCAGAGCAACCAGATCGCAGTCACGGCGATGTTGATCGGCATGAACTTGCGTACGCGGAACGGGTGCAGGAATTTCATCCGGGTCACGGTCAGCAGCGCCAGGCCGATGACGGTTAGAAGGGTAATCCATGGAGACGGGCCAATAATGTACAGGCACAGCGCGACCACGTTCCAGGCAGCGGGGAAGCCCTGGAAGTAGTTGTCTTTGCTTTTCATGTTGACGTTGCAGAAGCAGAACAGCGACGACACCAGAATCAGCGACACCGTCAGCAGCAGGGTATAGTCCGGCAAGGGTATATAGCGGTAAATGAACAGCGCCGGAATAAACACGTAAGTCAGGTAATCGATAACCAGATCGAGAATTGAACCGTCGAAGCTCGGCAGCACCGATTGCACATTAACCTTGCGCGCCAGTGCGCCGTCGAGCCCGTCGACAATCAGGGCGACGCCCAGCCAGAGCAGGCAATTGATCGGCTGGTTTTCCAGCAACGCAAGGGTGGCGAGGAACGCGGTGACCACGCCTGTGGCGGTAAAACCATGGGCGCCCCATGCTTTGAGCCTGGCGATGTGTAGGGTGGATATCACGGGGGTGTTCTCCAAAAAGTAAAGCAAGCCGGTCATCACCCTCGATGATTGAGGGCGGCGGCAAACCGGTCGGGTTGCAGGTATCGACCGAAAATTCGCGAATAAGGTTCATCACTCATGAATCTTAGCTGGGTCGCGGCAAAAACCTGCGGATAAATGTGCCTTTGTGTCGGCCAAACGGTGGTGGCGCAATCGCCTGTGAAGACTATCGTTGCCTGACACTATCGAAGAGGGCCTCGTCATGAACACCAGCGATCTGCTCGAACAACTCTTGCGCGGCGGCCAGGGCACCTCGGCGCAACGCGGCGCCGGCAATGCAGCGGCCCCGGGCGGGCTCGATGGCTTGGGCGGTTTGGGTGGCTTGCTCGGCAGTCTGCTGGGTGGCGGTGCCCGTTCAGGCACCGGCGCGGGTGGCTTGGGAGGCATGCTCGGTGGTGTGCTGGGCGGCGGCTCGGCAACGGGCCGTAGCCGCTCGGGCGGCGGGGCCAACTACGCGGCACTGGCCTCACTGGGCATGATGGCCTTCAAAGCCTATCAAGCCTGGCAACGCAACCAGGCAACAGCACCGCAGGAGACGCCGCGCACCGTGGACCTGTTGTCCGGCCCGGAGGTCGAGCAGCATAGCCACGCCATCCTGCGTGCATTGATTGCAGCGGCCAAAGCCGACGGCCACATCGATGACGCCGAGCAGCAGATGATCAGCGCCGAGATCCGTCGGCATACGGACGACCCGCAATTGCAGCAATGGCTGGACGCCGAGGTGGCGCGGCCGCTGGACGTGGCCGATGTGGCTCGCGCCGCGACGGATCCGG
This sequence comes from Pseudomonas sp. TMB3-21, assembly GCF_054898145.1. Classification (NCBI taxonomy): domain Bacteria; kingdom Pseudomonadati; phylum Pseudomonadota; class Gammaproteobacteria; order Pseudomonadales; family Pseudomonadaceae; genus Pseudomonas; species Pseudomonas sp. TMB3-21. The sequence goes on from NZ_CM142718.1 coordinate 4,043,509, forward strand.
CGATGGCCGCCGAAATGTTCCTGGCCAGCGTCATGTTGGTAGGTGATCAGCAGGATACCGAGCGCAATTATCTGGACGAACTCGCCGCTGCTCTGAAGATCGATCCGCAGTTGCAGGTGCAATTGGAAAACCAGGCCAAAGGTGAACTCGCCTGAGTGATTGCACCCCAATCCCGGCATCGCTCTGAAAGCCGTCTGTCAGGGCATTTTCAACCCGAATGGAATTTTTCTTGGGAAGCATCGCTCTGCTGATGTAGAGACGAACTGATCCAGCGTCCTGCCACTGGCCTCAGACCAAGAGATATTTCCATGACTGCCCTGACCCGACTTGAATCCCGGCCCGCCCACGAACACCCGATTCCTGGCGCCGGCACGACCAAGCAAATATATGCACAGCTGCTGCAGAGCGACCACGCCGAGCACCGCTGCGCGTTGGCCCACAGCTTTCTGGAATCACGGATACTCGAAGCCGCGCAGCTGCCCGAGGACATGCCCCGGGACCTGTCGGCCTTGCAGTCTTTCGTTGAACAGCACAGCGCTGACGTCGCCCGCCAATACGCCGACTACCTGCAACAACGCAAGGCGGGCGGGCCGCGGCAGTTCTTCAGCAACAAATCCCACGCGTTGTTTTTCCTGCAAGCCGTCGGACCGACCAAACTGGTGGATGGCGCATGGCTGTATGGCCTGTTGCAACACTGGCGCGACCCGCGTTTCGAAGGCCTGATCTGCACCTATCTGGAAGAGCTGGGCGATGGCAACCCCGCGCAGAACCATGTGGTGATCTATCGCAAACTGCTTGCCGAACACGGCTTGCAAGACAACGGCGTGATTGCCGACGAACACTACCTGCAGGGCGCCATTCAACTGGCTCTGGGTGAATGCACGGACAGCTTCCTGCCGGAAGTCATCGGCTACAACCTCGGCTACGAGCAACTGCCGTTGCACCTGCTGATCAGTTCTTACGAACTCAGCGAGCTGGGCATCGACCCGTATTACTTCACGCTCCATGTGACCATCGACAATGCCAGCACCGGCCATGCGCACAAAGCTGTGCAGTCGGTCCTTGAATTGCTGCCCATCGAAGGCGACCGCGAAGATTTCATGCGCAGGGTTGCGCTGGGTTATCGGCTCAATGACCTGGGGCAGGGCAGTCGCGCGATCATCGAGTCATTCGATCTGTACGGCGAAGTGCTGAACATGCTTGAGCGCAAACGCCCGTTCGGTCAGCACATGCATTCCGACTATTGCCGCTTCGAAGGCAAGACCGTCAACGAGTGGTTGTCTTCGCCAGAGCAACTGCCCGCTTTTCTTACGGCCATGGAAAACAAGGGCTGGATCAAGCGGCATCAGGACCCGCAGGAAAGCCGCTTCTGGCAGTTGATCGATGGAGACGGCGCGGCCATGTTCGGCGTGTTCAGCCCTTACGAAAAACAACTCCTGCAAGACTGGATTGCCGGTGACTGGAAACCCGAGCGTTCGCCTTCTGTGCCGCGTCGGGGAACATGCGCCGCTGTAGAACCTGCGCTGCCTGCCAACGATCCAGACATTCAAAGCCTGCAGTCGGCACTCGAAGGCGTGTCCGCCCATGACCAGATGCAGGCGTTGATTCCCTGGCTGACGGCGCGCCGCCACTCCCATCCTGCCGGGCTGATGGCCACGCGACGATTTATCGAACTCAAATCCAGTCTGCGCTAGGAGCACTGCATGAATCAGGAAGAACAACTCGGCGGCGCCGATCTCGCATTATTGCAATTGGGCCGCCGTTTGCAGGCTGATGGTTACCGTTTTATCACTCCAACCCCGCTCACTCATCAGCGCGTAAACGACCGAGCTTTCGGGCACCCCGCGCGCAACCTGCGCGAGGTGTTCGGTTGGTCGCGCCCATTTGAACCGGGGTTGTTGTCGGTGGATGAACAGCGTCAGCTCGCGCAAGCGGAGATTCTTCAAGAGAGCAACGGACGACTGAAAAGCCTCGTGCGCTGGTCGAGTCTGGACGACCTGCTGTTCGCCCATTCCGGGTTCCCCACAGAAGCAGCCGATGCGGTGTTTTTCGGTCCGGACTCCTACCGGTTCGCGCGGTTGATCCACGCTCATTTGCAGCACAGTTTCGCGCCCGTGCGGCGCGCCGTCGACATCGGTTGTGGCGCCGGCGTCGGCGCGATCGTGATTGCCCGCGCCCGTCGCGAAGCCGAGGTGTTGGCGGTTGACATCAACCCGGCGGCTCTACGCATGACGGCCGTCAATGCTGCGCTGGCGGAGTTGGCCAACCTCACTATCGAGACCAGCAACGTGCTTCAGGATGTCGACGGTCAATTCGACTTGATCGTTGCCAACCCGCCGTACATGGCCGATCCCGCCGAGCGCGCCTACCGTCACGGCGGTGGCGAATTTGGCGAGCAACTGTCTTTGCGCATCGTCGAGCAAGCCATGAATCGACTGGCTCCGGGCGGTTCTCTGGTGCTGTACACCGGTGTGGCGATGATCGACGGTCGCGATCCGTTTCTCGACGCGTTGATTCCGCGCCTGGAATCACCACTGTTCGCCTGGACCTACCGTGAGCTCGACCCCGATGTATTCGGCGAAGAGCTACTGACCCCCGGCTATCAACGGGTGGAAAGGATTGCGGTGGTCGCCTTGATCGTCACCCGTATCGGCCCCGGAATCGGGGGCAGCGTTGAATCGGCAGGTGCGCCATGAGCAAAAATCTGGATGACTATAACCGCATGCGCGATTTCTCGGCGACCTCGGAACCGGCCGCCAGGCCTTCCAAGCGCAAAGCCGCGAAAGACCATGCGTTGCAATTTTGCATCCAGAAACATGACGCCTCGCGTCTGCACTATGACTTCCGCCTGGAGCTCGACGGCGCGCTGAAAAGCTGGGCAGTGCCCAAAGGCCCGTCGCTGGATCCGCACGTCAAACGCTTGGCCGTGCATGTCGAGGACCATCCGCTCGACTATGCCACCTTCGAAGGCAGCATCCCTGAAGGTCATTACGGTGCCGGCGATGTGATCGTCTGGGACCGGGGCGTGTGGATTCCTCAGGAGGACCCCGCCACGGCCTATGCCAAAGGCAAGCTCAAGTTCGAGCTGCAGGGGGAGAAGCTCGGTGGTTTATGGAATCTGGTGCGGACGCACATGCCTGGCAAGCAAGAGCAATGGTTTCTGATCAAACATCAGGACAGCGCCGCCAAACCTGAAAGTGACTATGACGTGGTAGTCGCAGCGCCAGACAGCGTGCTCAGCGATCGCACCATCGTGCCGAAAAAATCGAAAACAGCAGCGGCCAAACCTAAAGCGGTGAAAAAACCGGCCGCCGTTGCGCCCAAGGCCAAGGCCAAGGCCAAGGCCAAGCCCAAGCCCACGCCATTGACCGGCGCACATAAAGCCAAGTTGCCGGACACCTTGAAACCTGAACTGGCGACCCTCGTGGAAAAAGCCCCGGGCGGCGAGTGGAGCTATGAGATCAAGTTTGACGGCTATCGCATCATGGCGCGCCTGGATCACGGTGAAGTCAAACTGTTCACGCGCAATGGCCATGACTGGACCCACAAATTGCCAAAGCAGGCCGAGGCGCTGACGGCGTTAGGCCTTGAATCGGCCTGGCTTGACGGCGAAATGGTGGTGGCCAACGAGCAAGGCGTGCCGGACTTTCAGGCACTGCAAAACGCCTTCGATTCGGGACGCAGTGGCAACATCATTTACTACCTGTTCGACATGCCGTACCTCAACGGCGTGGACCTTCGCGAAGTGCCGGTGGAAGAGCGGCGGGCGGCGCTGTCCACGGTGCTCAAGCCGAATGAGGACCCGCTGCTGCGTTTTTCCGATTCGTTTGGCGAAGAACCCGAAGCGCTGCTCAACAGTGCCTGTCAGATGCAAATGGAAGGGCTGATCGGCAAGCGTCTCGGCTCGCCTTATGTGTCGCGGCGCAGCAATGACTGGATCAAGCTCAAGTGCAAACATCGGCAGGAATTCGTCGTTGTCGGGTTTACCGATCCCAAGGGATCGCGTAACGCTTTCGGCGCGTTGCTGCTGGGCCTGCATGACCGCGATAGCGGCGAGTTGCGCTATGCCGGCAAGGTCGGCACCGGTTTCAATGAGTCGACCCTCAAGCGAATCTACGAACAGCTGAAACCGTTGCAGACGAAGAAACCGGCGGTGGCCAACCCGCCGACCGGCTTCGAGGCTAAAGGCGTGCACTGGCTCAAACCAACGCTGCTGGCGGAGGTCGCCTTTGCGGAAATGACCAAAGAGGGCTCGGTGCGTCACGCCGTTTTCCATGGTTTGCGCAACGACAAGCCTGCCGAAGACATCACTGAGGAGCGTCCGAAAGCCGTGAAAGCCGATCCTGCGAAAAAGCCCGCTGCTGCGGCGAAAAAGTCTTCCGCCGAAAAGCCCGCTGCTGCGGCGAAAAAGTCCGCTGCGGCAAAGAAGACCAGCACAGACAAACCCGCTGCCGCTCCCGTGAAGAAATCCGACAAGGCCGACACCGCGCCCTCACAGCTTGGGCTCGGCGGTGGCAAAGTGCGCATTACCCATCCAGACCGGGTGATCGACGCCAGCAGCGGTACCACCAAGTTGCAGCTGGCCGAGTACTACGCCAGCGTTGCCGAGTGGATCCTGCCCGAGCTGAAAGATCGCCCGGTGGCGCTGGTGCGAGCCCCGGACGGGATTGCCGGCGAACTGTTTTTTCAAAAGAACGCCGAGCGCCTGGCGATCCCGGGGATCAGCACGCTGGACAAAGCGCTGACTGGTCAGCCGGTCATGCTGATCAATAATCCTGAAGCCCTGATCGGCGCGGTGCAGATGAGCACCGTCGAGCTGCATACCTGGAACGCTACCTCGGTCAACCTCGACAAACCGGACCGCTTCGTTCTCGACCTCGACCCGGACCCGGCACTGCCGTGGAAAAGCATGGTCGAGGCGACGCAACTTACGCTCACAGTGCTGGACGAATTGGGGCTCACGGCATTTCTCAAGACCAGCGGCGGCAAGGGCATCCATTTGATGGTGCCGCTGACTCGCAAGGCCGGCTGGGATGAGGTGAAGGATTTCAGCCACGCCATCGTCACCCATATGGCAAAGCTGCTGCCAGACCGTTTTTCCGCCGTGTCCGGGCCAAAGAACCGGGTAGGGCGGATCTTCATCGATTACCTGCGCAACGGCTTGGGCGCGACCACCATTTGCGCCTACGCGGCCCGCACGCGCGAAGGCCTGCCGGTGTCCATGCCGATCTTTCGCGAAGAAGTGGCGGAGCTCAAGGGCGGCAATCAGTGGAACGTGCACAACGCCCATGAGCGTTTGGTCGAGGTCGGCAACGAGCCGTGGGCGGACTGGAAGAAAGCCAGGCAGACAATCACCGCTGAGATGCGCCGTCGGGTCGGGATGAAAAAATAGTGGGAATGGCCGCTCAGGCGTCGCGCAGCAAGTCGTTGGCGTTAAGCAATTCGTAGGCGATTTCCGGGCGCTTTTCGAGGCCGCGACGGATGGCCGCCGGGATCGCCTGGCGGGTCTTGCGACACATCCCCGGCAGTTCGTCGATGGAAATGGCGATGCCGCGCATGGTACGCACTTCATTGAAACCGGGCGCGATCGCGACCCGGATCCCCAGCTGTTCAAACATGCGCTGTTGCAGCCGTTCGAGATCGCTGAGGCTCTGCAGATTCTCCAGACGCTCGAGCAGACGCTTTTCTTCATTGCGCGTCAGCAACAGAATTCGAATGTCTGCATCCGGCTTTTCCAGCAGCGGTTCGCGCTCGCAGTTGCAAGCGCCGGGCGGGCAGGGTTGGCGGATCGAAAGCGGGGTTGTCATGCAGCCAATCATAGAGCGCTGCCCCCGGGTTTGCCCATCCCCGCTGAAGCCCATTCATCTCTCCCGAAAACGAACGAAATCTGTGTACCCTGTTCTGACCCGCACGAAAATCTGGGCGCACGGTACACATGAAGCAGTTGTTCAAAGTTATTTCGATGTTCGCCCTGGCACTCAGCCTGTTTGGATGCATTGCTGCGCCCATCGACCTGACGCCACAGACGGAGCAGCGTCTGCGCGAGCAACCGCCGAGCCGCTTTCTGCTGACCTTTGACGATGGCCCCAGTGCGTCCAGTTGGTGGAATCCGACCGCAACCGTGCTCGATAGCCTGGCGCTTAATCCGCTGCAGCCCGCTATCAAAGGGGTGTTTTTCGTCCAGACTCGCGCTTCCCGCGCGGGCGGCAGTGAGCAGGGGCGCGAGCTAATGGGCCGCGAGCACGCTGAGGGCCATATCCTGGGTTTGCACACCGCCACATCCGGCCACAGCAACCATCGACTGCTGAGTCCGGCAGAACTGGAAGAAACGCTCGGGTATGGCCGCGCGGACATCGCGTCAATCACCGGATCGCCGCCGAGCCTGATTCGCCCACCTTTCTGGAACTACGACAAACGCACCTTCGCAGCTTATCAACGCCATGGCCTGCATGTGCTGCTGACCGACCTGAGCGCCCATGACGGCAAAATCTGGGGTTTCAACGCCAGCCCCCGGCGACGTGCCAACATGCTGCGCCAGTTATCCGAAGTGCGCGAGCGGGTAGCGCGGGGTGAGTTGCCTGTGGTGGACGGGGTGATCCCGGTGGTCGTGACCTTCCACGACCTCAACCGTTACACCGCCCGCCACCTGCGCGAATACCTGCAGATACTGATCGACAGTGCCCGGGCCACTGGCGTGAATCTTGCCCCTAAAGCGTTTTACGATGATCACGCCGAACTGCAGCGAGCCGCCATGGCGCGCACGGTTCGCGACAGTTCAGAACCGGTGGCATTGCCGGGGATGTGGAACTGGATCTGGGGCAGTGATAACCGTTGAGTGATTCCTGAAACAGAGAGATCGTTTGATAGCTGACGCAGCCTTCGGCAGCTGCTACAAGGGTTGGGAGGGCCGAAAAGTTCACTGGCGGGGCAACAACTCCTCAATCATCCGCAAACAATGTTTCAACCCCGGCGAAACGTCGCCCACGCGCTGGCTTAGGATGATCGGCGAGGTGGCATTGTCTTCCAGCAAAGGCGTGAAGCCGATGTCGTCGCGATGCAGCAGTTGCACCGAGGCCGGCACCAGCGTTACGCCGATCCCGGCTCCCACCAGACCAATGGCCGTTTGCAGCTCGTTGGTCCATTGCGCTACGTTGATGCTCACACCACAGGATTCGAATAAGGCGATCACATGGTCGGCATAACTCGGGCGCGGATTGCCGGGGTAGAGCACGAAAGGTTCTTTGGCCAGTTCCCGCAGGCTGATCGGGCCGGCGAGTAACGGGTGACCGGCGGGCAGGGCGGCAACCAGGCGGTCTTCGGTCAACACCGTCTGAATGATCGCCGGATCGTCGATGCGGATTCGACCGAAGCCGATATCGATGCGCCCGGCCTTCAGCGCTTGTACCTGCTGCAGCGTGGTCATTTCCGACAGCCCCAGCTCAAGCTCCAGAGGCTCACCGCTGCGCAGCCGGCGTATCAGTTCCGGCAGCACACCATATAAAGTCGATGGCGCAAAACCGATGCCCAACCAGGTTTTTTCGCCAAGGCCGATGCGCCGGGTGTTGTCACACACCTTGCCCAGTTGTTCGAGCAGCGCGGTGCAATGCTCGTGGAAAAACCGTCCGGCATCAGTCAGCTTCAATGGCCGCCCGCGCTCCAGTAGCAGCACGCCCAGTTCATCCTCCAGTTGCTGAATCTGCCGGCTCAACGGCGGCTGAGCGATGTGCAGCAGCTCGGCGGCGCGGGTGAAGTTGAGGGTTTGAGCCAGCACCTGGAAGTAACGCAGGTGACGCAGTTCCATGGGACCTCCGAGATGAGTTTGCATACCTTAAAGGTATCAAGTCAGACCAATTCTATATTGGCCGCCCGGAAAAAGCCGTACGAGAATCGGTTCAAGAATTTTAAGAACCTGACGGGTATCGCCATGCGTGCAACAGCCATTGAATCGATCGAGACGATCATTGTCGATCTGCCGACCATCCGCCCACACAAGCTGGCGATGCACACCATGCAGAACCAGACGCTGGTGATCATTCGTGTGCGCTGCGCCGACGGCTTCGAAGGCCTCGGTGAATCGACCACTATCGGTGGCCTGGCCTATGGCAATGAAAGCCCGGAAAGCATCAAGACCAACATTGATCGACATTTTGCGCCGCTGCTGCTGGGCCAGGACGCGAGCAACATCAACGCTGCGATGTTGCGCCTGGAGCGCAGCATCCGTGGCAATACGTTTGCCAAATCCGGCATCGAAACCGCGTTGCTCGATGCGCAAGGTAAACGCCTTGGCCTGCCTGTCAGCGAACTTCTGGGCGGCCGCGTTCGCGATGCGCTGCCGGTGGCCTGGACCCTTGCCAGCGGCGACACGGCCAAGGACATCGCCGAAGCGGAGCAGATGCTCGACCTGCGCCGACATCGCATCTTCAAACTGAAAATCGGCGCCGGCGAGGTCAATCACGACCTGGCTCACGTCATCGCTATCAAAAAAGCCCTGGGCGATCGTGCCAGTGTGCGGGTCGACGTCAATCAAGCCTGGGACGAGGCGGTTGCCTCGCGCGCGTGCCGGATCCTCGGCAGCAACGGCATCGACCTGATCGAACAGCCGATCTCACGCAACAACCGCGCCGGCATGGCGCGTCTGAACCTGATGAGCCTGGCGCCCATCATGGCCGACGAATCCATCGAGTGTGTGGAGGACGCGTTCAATCTGGCGCGCGAAGGCGCTGCGTCGGTGTTTGCTTTGAAGATCGCCAAGAACGGCGGCCCACGCGCCGTGCTGCGTACCGCCGCGATTGCCGAAGCTGCCGGCATTGGCCTGTATGGCGGCACCATGCTTGAAGGCGGCCTCGGCACCATGGCTTCTGCGCACGCCTTCATCACCCTGAACAAACTGGCTTGGGACACCGAGCTGTTCGGGCCGTTGCTGCTGACTGAGGATGTTCTCGGCGAACCGCTGATCTACCGCGATTTCGAGCTGCACGTGCCGCAAACACCGGGCCTGGGCCTGAATCTCGATGAAGAGCGCCTGGCGTTTTTCCGTCGCGACAAGTCAACTACTGTCGTCCATCAAGTCTAAGGAGAGCATCATGCTGTTCCACGTAAAAATGACCGTGAATCTACCGGTCGACATGAATCCCGAAGCGGCCGCCAGTCTGAAGGCTGAAGAAAAAGCCTTGGCCCAGCGCCTGCAGGATCAGGGCAAGTGGCGCCATCTGTGGCGCATCGCCGGGCTTTACGCCAATTACAGCGTGTTTGATGTCGACAGCGTTCAGGAACTGCACGACCTGCTGATGCAATTGCCGCTTTACCCGTACATGGCGGTCGAAGTCACCGCAATGTGTCGGCATCCTTCTTCCATTCGCGAGGATGACCGCTGAACCGAGCCTGTGCAGTTCGCTACGCTAATAATTACAAGATGAGGAACCACCATGAACGTCAAGATTTCCCACACTGCCAGCGCCCAGAAGTTTCTCGAAGAGGCCAGCGGGCTGAGCAACGATGCCGGTAACCCGCGCACCAAGGCACTGATTTATCGCATCCTGCGCGACTCGGTGAATATCATCGAAGACCTCGCCGTGACCCCGGAAGAATTCTGGAAAGCCGTGAACTACCTGAACGTGCTGGGTGCGCGGCAGGAGGCCGGACTGGTCGTCGCCGGGCTCGGTCTGGAGCACTACCTCGACCTCTTGATGGATGCCGAAGACGAACAGAACGGCACGGCCGGCGGTACACCACGGACCATCGAAGGGCCGTTGTATGTGGCGGGTGCGCCGTTGTCGGATTTCGAAGCGCGCCTGGATGACGGCGTCGATCCTGGCGTGGTGCTGTTCATGCAGGGCCAGGTGAAAAACACGGCCGGTGAGCCGCTTGCCGGGGCGGTCGTCGATGTTTGGCACGCAAACACCGGCGGCACCTATTCGTATTTCGATACCACGCAGTCGGAGTTCAACCTGCGTCGCCGCATCGTCACCGATGCCGAAGGACGTTACCGTTTTCGCAGCATCGTGCCGTCGGGCTACGGTTGCCCGCCGGACGGTCCGACCCAGCAGTTGCTCGACCAACTGGGCCGACATGGTCAGCGTCCCGCGCACATCCATTTCTTCATCTCCGCGTCGGATCATCGTCACTTGACCACCCAGATCAACCTGGATGGCGACCAGTACCTGCACGACGATTTCGCCTACGCCACACGTGATGAGCTGATTGCGAAAATCACCTTCAGCGACGATCAGCAGCGTGCAGCGGCGTACGGTGTGAGCGGGCGCTTTGCCGAAATCGATTTCGACTTCACCCTGCAGAGCTCCGCGCAACCCGAAGAGCAACAGCGCATCGAGCGGGTTCGCGCGCTCGAGGACTGACAGCGCACTGTGGGAGCGAGCCTGCTCTCGAAGAGGCGTTCAGCAACAACATCCATGTTGACTGAAACTGCGCCTTCGCGAGCAGGCTCGCTCCCACAGTGTTTGCCAATGAAACCCCATAACAACAATGAGAGTGACCCGACGATGCAAGCGCAGTTACTGAGTCAGCGCAGCAGAATATTTGACCATGCCGACCCGTACGCGGTGTCGGGCTACGTCAACCAGCACGTCGGCAATCATTGCATCCGGATGCCCAGGGTCGGGCGACCCTTGGCCAGCCTCGATCATCGCAAGTTCGCCAGCCTCGACCTGTGCCGCATCAGTTACGGGGCCAGCGTGCGCGTGACATCGGGCGCGCTGGAAAGCGTTTATCACCTGCAAGTGCTGCTGCGCGGTCACTGCCTGTCGCGCGGTCACGGTCAGGAACATTACTTCGCTCCCGGCGAATTACTGCTGATCAATCCCGACGATACGGTGGACCTGACGTATTCGGCTGATTGCGAAAAATTCATCCTGAAAATCCCCACCCATCTGCTCCAGTCAGTCTGTGAGGAGCAGCGTTGGCGCTATCCGGGGCAGGGCGTGCGGTTTCTGGAAAACCGCTATCAGCTTGATCAGCTGGAAGGATTTGTCGGATTGCTGGCGATGATTTGCCAGGAAGCCGAAGCTACCGATCAGGTGCCCAAAGTGCAGGAGCATTACGCGCAAATCATCGTCAGCAAGATGCTCAGCCTGATGAAGACCAATGTCAGCCGCATAAGCTTAAGCTCACGGACGGCCACGTTCGACGTATTGGCAGACTACATCGCCGACCACCTCAAGCACGACATCGACAGCGAGGAACTGGCGCGCCAGGCCCGGATGAGCCTGCGTTCACTGTACGGGTTGTTTGAGCGCCACGCCGGCACTACGCCGAAAAACTATATCCGCCAAAAACGCCTCGAACGGATCAACGCCTGCCTCAGCGACCCGACCTGCAACGTGCGCAACGTTACGGAGATCGCCATGGATTAATAGTTTTCGTCTCAGTGAATTTGGAATGGCTTGTAGATCTTCAATACTTAATTGCCCATTTTTCAAATAGAGTTTTGGAAAGGCGACGTAACCGGTAATACCCCCAATCACCATCAACTTCCCCCAAATTCCCGCGTGCCGTAAAGGAGTTATAGTTTTCACCCCGACGCTATTTGGGAATAAGCTCAAAAGCATTTCAAATTTTCTACAAGCCATATAGAACGCCACTCCGCACCAAAGAAACATGTAGTGGTCTAATGAAACCGGACACCCATTTAGGCGAGAATGCTCGCCAGATCGAGGTGTCAGATGACCAAACAACGCCGTTCCTTTTCCGCTGAGTTCAAACGCGAGGCTGCCGACCTCGTGCTCAAGCAAAACTACAGCTACATCGAAGCCAGCCGTTCACTCGGCGTCGGCGAGTCGGCCCTGCGCCGTTGGGTTGACCAGGTTCAGAAGGAACGCCAAGGCGTCACTCCGCAGAGCAAAGCGCTGACACCGGAGCAGCAGAAAATCCAGGAGCTGGAAGCCCGGATCGCCCGTCTTGAACGGGAAAAATCGATATTAAAAAAGGCTACCGCGCTCTTGATGTCGGAAGATCACGAGCGTACGCGCTGATCAATCAGCTGAGCGTCCACGAGCCGGTTGATTGGCTGTGCCAAGTGTTTGAAATCAACCGCTCAAGTTACTACGCCCACCGCCTCAAGCGGCGAACGCCTGATGTCGAACGGCTTCGGTTGCGCAGCCGGGTGAGCGAGTTGTTTTCACAAAGTCGCAGTGCTGCCGGCAGCCGTAGCCTTCTCTCGCTGATGCGTGATGATGGTGAGCAACTCGGTCGGTTCAAAGTGCGCAGCTTGATGCGCGAGCTTGATCTCGTCAGTAAACAACCTGGTTCTCATGCCTATAAACGAGCAACGGTTGAACGGTTGGATATCCCGAACATCTTGAATCGGGAGTTCGATGTCCCGGCACCCAACCAGGTGTGGTGCGGCGACATCACTTACATTTGGGCCCAGGGGAAATGGCACTATCTGGCAGTCGTGCTGGATCTTTTTACGCGCCGGATAGTGGGCTGGGCATTGTCAGAAAAACCAGATGCTGGGTTGGTGATCAAGGCGCTGGACATGGCCTACGAACAGCGTGGAAGGCCTCAAGGGCTAATGTTTCACTCGGATCAAGGGTCGCAATATGCGAGCCGCCTGTTTCGCCAGCGGCTCTGGCGTTATCGCATGCGTCAGAGCATGAGTCGTCGAGGAAATTGCTGGGACAACGCGCCGATGGAGCGGGTGTTCCGCAGCTTGAAAACTGAATGGATACCGACCGTGGGCTACAGAACTGCTCAAGAAGCCCAGCGCGATATCAGCCATTTCTTAATGCATCGCTACAACTGGATTCGACCCCATCAATTCAACGGTGGACTGGCGCCAGCTCGGGCCGAAGAAAAACTTAACGTCGTGTCCGGGATTAGTTGACCACTACAACATGCATAAAAATACACCCGCGGATAGCAATCCTAAGACAAGCTGACTAGTGATCATTTTAGATTCTCGTATATTACTTCCGCTGCACTCTCTCCGGACATTCCCCCGATAGAACCACCCATGTAGGATCCGGTCCCAACAATTAATAAGCCACACACCAGGCCGACCGTTCCTCCGGTAGGTATGGAAAGTGCAGCGCATAGACTGTCCGCTAAGGGCGCCGTCAACATTGATCCAGCAGTTACACCACCCAACACTCCTCCCAAAAAAGCTCCACTTTCTGTGAATTTCACCTTCTCACAAGCCTCCACATTCCCTTCTGTACTAACACCCTGAACCTTAAGCGCTGACGCTCCACCGCCCACCGTCGTACCAACCCAAACCGCCATACTTCACATACTTCGCCGCCCTGGAAACAGCATTAATATGCGTGGCATAACCGGGGATCTGTCCAGCCGCCCCGGCTTTCTTCCAGCGATGGACAAGGCTTTTAGTCGATAGCCCCAACACGTTTTTCAGGTTGGGATGATCCGGAAACCCGATGCTTTTCCTTGTCAGTTTGGTGAGTTGGGTATCCAGTTGAGTCAGCAGGCGTTTGCGCTCGGCATAGAAATCAGGACAGTTGAGGTGACCGTTTGCTTGAAACGTTTTTGTGTGCAGCTTATCGATGGCACGCAACACAGCATCCACGTCATTCAGATTCTTCGAGAACATCGCCAGCCCGGCGCTGGCTCCGAGCGATCCTTTGGAAACAAGGAACGCGATTTCGTCATAGTGGCGAGCCATGAAGTCGGCCTCTTCCGCGCTGAGCGGCTCCAGCGCTTTATTTACGGTTTCCGCCGCTTGCATTAACAACGCATCTTCGAAGGTACAGAGATGATTGTCTGGATCACTGAGAACAATCAGCGTCCCGGCTTTGCGATTGGATGATCAAGTCCAGTTGTTCTTGCTGTAGGGCATGTAAACCGTGCACCGGCGTTCGGTGGCCCTGCGCGACATCATCTGCTATGCGCTTGGCATAGAGAGCGACTTCTCTATTGAACCGCTCGCGTGCCACACCGTGTACCAAGTGACGGGCGCTGATTGTCCGGGCCTGTGCTGTAAGTTTGCCTGCCGCACTGTTGACCTCCCTGATGTCATGATTTGAATTCATCCCTCCTCGCCCCACGAGCTGTATCCGGCCGTTTTCGCCAGATGGTGGGTCCAGCTGATATCGCGGTAACGAATCGCCACCTGCTCTTGGGGCTCTGCGTCGTTTTGAAAAATGGCATGAGGCATCTCAAGCGTCAGGTCGGCAATAACCCCGCCATTGATCGAAACGGTATAGAACTTCTCCTGAATTCCGGCGGGTGACACTCGGTAGAAACTGATCGTGCAGTTGATCTCCTCTCTGTTGGAAAGCGCCTGAGCAAGTAGCGGTGATGATTTGTCGACGGCTTTCGTGATGATGATCGGGTTGTGTGTTGACCTATTGAGGTTCCCGATCGTGGTGATGTTGTGGGTGTAGGCGAGCACCATGATTTGGTCTGTGTGCGCTGCCTGATACTTGTTGCCAATGGAATCCTGGGTCGAGCAGCCTGCTGAAATCAATCCTTGGGCTGTGCCATTTATGGTCATGTAACCGAGATTAGCCATGGAACCACTTCTTGTAGTCAGGCAGACAGTCTATGTAAAACATGTAAGCAGTTATGTAGTCCGATTCCGAAAATGCTGATGTGGAATGAGTGCTGCATTAATCGGACAAAGGTCTGCACCCCGCGGATAGTCCTCCCCATTGCCCCGTCCTAGCATGGCCCTGCCTGAACAATAACAATGGAGGCGGCGGCCATGACCCTGCGACCCGAATATCTTCATTCCCTGCTCGAAGATGACAAAGAAACCGGCATCTACCGCTGCAAGCGCAAGATGTTCACCGACCCGCGCCTGTTCGATCTCGAGATGCAACACATCTTCGAAGGCAACTGGCTGTACCTCGCCCACGAAAGCCAGATCCCTAACAAAAACGATTTCTACACCACCACCATGGGGCGCCAGTCGATTCTCATTGCGCGCAACAAAGACGGTGTGCTCAACGCGTTCCTCAACGCCTGCAGCCATCGCGGCGCGACGCTGTGTCGGCATAAATCCGGCAACAAGAGTTCCTACACCTGTCCGTTCCACGGCTGGACCTTCAACAACTCCGGCACACTGCTCAAGGTCAAAGACCCGGCGCAAGCGGGATACCCGGCCAGCTTCAACTGTGACGGCTCCCACGACCTGACCAAAGTCGCCCGTTTCGAATCCTATCGCGGCTTTCTGTTCGGCAGCCTGAAGGCCGATGTCGAGCCGCTGGTCGAGCACCTCGGCGAGTCGGCCAAGATCATCGACATGATCGTCGACCAGTCCGCCGATGGCTTAGAAGTGCTGCGCGGTTCGT
Source organism: Pseudomonas sp. TMB3-21 (assembly GCF_054898145.1). Classification (NCBI taxonomy): domain Bacteria; kingdom Pseudomonadati; phylum Pseudomonadota; class Gammaproteobacteria; order Pseudomonadales; family Pseudomonadaceae; genus Pseudomonas; species Pseudomonas sp. TMB3-21. The sequence continues at coordinate 4,058,775 of NZ_CM142718.1, forward strand.
CCAGCTACATCTACGAAGGCAACTGGAAACTCACCGCCGAAAACGGTGCCGATGGCTACCACGTCAGCTCCGTGCACTGGAACTACGCCGCCACGCAGAATCAACGCAAACAGCGCGAAGCGGGGGATAGCAACCCGACCATGAGCGCCGGCACCTGGGCCAAACAGGGCGGTGGTTTCTACTCGTTCGACAGGGGCCATATGCTGCTCTGGACGCGTTGGTCCAACCCCGAGGATCGCCCGCTGTACGAACGCCGTGACGAGCTGGCGCGAGATTTCGGCAAGGCCCGCGCCGACTGGATGATCGAGAACTCGCGCAACCTGTGCCTGTACCCGAACGTGTACCTGATGGACCAGTTCAGTTCACAGATTCGCATCGCCCGGCCGATCTCGGTCAACCGCACGGAAATCACCATCTACTGCATCGCACCCAAAGGCGAAAGCGACCAGGCGCGCTCGAGCCGGATTCGTCAGTACGAAGATTTTTTCAACGTCAGCGGCATGGCCACGCCGGACGATCTTGAAGAGTTTCGCTCTTGCCAGACCAGCTACGAGGGCAGCGTCACCACATGGAACGACATGTCCCGCGGCGCCGAGCACTGGATCGAAGGGGCCGACGAAGCCGCCAGGGAAATCGACCTGCACCCGCTGCTCAGCGGCGTGCGTACCGAGGACGAAGGCCTGTTCGTGCTGCAACACAAATACTGGCAGGAAACCATGCTCAAGGCGCTCGCCGCCCAGCAGTCCGAACTGATCGCAGTGGAGGCCGTGCAATGACCCTTTCGCATGATGCCGTGCGCGACTTCCTCTATCGCGAGGCGCGCTATCTCGACGACAAACAGTGGGACGACTGGCTGCAGCTGTACGCAGCGGACGCGACGTTCTGGATGCCGTCCTGGGACGACAATGACGAGCTGACCGAAGACCCGCAGCGGGAAATCTCGCTGATCTGGTACGGCAATCGCACCGGCCTCGAAGACCGCATCTTCCGCATCAAGACCGAGCGTTCCAGCGCGAGCATTCCGGACACACGCACCTCGCACAACATCAGCAATATCGAGCTGCTGGAACAGGCCGGCGGTTTGTGCAAGGTGCGCTTCAACTGGCACACCCTGAGCTTTCGCTACAAGACCGTCGACAGCTATTTCGGCAGCAGTTTCTACACCCTTGATATGCGCGGTGAAAACCCGCTGATCAAGGCCAAGAAAGTGATCCTGAAGAACGACTACGTTCGACAGGTCATCGATGTCTACCACCTCTGAGGCGGCCGTCATGACTCATTCCATCGCGTTCAATTTCGAAGACGGCGTCACCCGTTTCATCGACGCCAATAACGGCGAAACCGTGGCCGATGCCGCGTACCGCCAGGGCATCAATATTCCGCTGGATTGCCGCGACGGCGCCTGCGGCACCTGCAAATGTTTTGCCGAGGCCGGGCGTTATGACTTGGGCGAGGAATACATCGAAGACGCCCTCAGCCCGGAAGAGGCGCAGCAGGGCTTTGTCCTCACCTGCCAGATGCGCGCCCGGAGCGATTGCGTGATCCGCGTGCCCACCTCATCACAAGTCTGCCACACCCGTCAGGCCAGCTACGAGGCGACAATCAGCGCTGTGCGTCAGTTGTCCGACAGCACCATCGCGCTGTCGATCAAAGGCGAATCGCTGAGCACCCTCGCATTTTTGCCAGGGCAATACGTCAACCTCGGGATTCCCGGCAGCGAGCAGACGCGCGCTTATTCTTTCAGCTCTTTGCAGCGTGATGGAGAGGTGAGTTTTCTGATCCGCAACGTGCCGGGTGGCTTGATGAGCAGTTTTCTTACCGGCATGGCGAAGGCGGGCGACAGCATTAGCCTGGCCGGGCCCCTGGGCAGTTTTTATCTGCGCGAGATTCGGCGTCCTCTACTGCTTTTGGCTGGTGGAACCGGGCTGGCGCCTTTCACTGCGATGCTGGAGAAAATCGCCGAGCAGGGCAGCGAATATCCGCTGCACTTGATCTACGGCGTGACCCACGATTTCGATCTGGTGGAAATGGACCGCCTGGAAGCTTTCGCGGTGCGCATTGCCAACTTCAGCTTCAGCGCTTGCGTCGCCAGCCCTGATAGCCAGCACCCGCTCAAAGGTTACGTGACTCAGCACATCGAACCGAAGCACCTGAACGATGGCAACGTCGACGTTTACCTGTGCGGCCCGCCGCCGATGGTCGAGGCGGTCAGTCAGTTCATTCGCGAACAGGGCATCGCGCCGGCGAATTTCCATTATGAAAAATTTTCCGCCAGCGCGGCGTGAACGGAGCGACCATGAACAGGTTCACAGACAGAGTCGCGCTGATCACCGGCGCTGCGCAAGGCATTGGCCTGCGCGTCGCCGAACGCATGGCGGCGGAAGGGGCGCGACTGATTCTGGTCGATCGCTCCGAGCGGGTGTTCGAGGTGCAAAAGCAGCTGGGGGCGGCGGGCCAGGTGCTGGCGTTAACGGCCGATCTCGAGCAATACGAAGAATGCAATCGTGTGATGCAAACCGCAGTGGAGCGCTTCGGACGTCTTGACGTGTTAATCAACAACGTCGGCGGCACAATCTGGGCCCAGCCGTTCGAGCATTACCAAGCGGCGCAGATCGAAGCCGAAGTCCGCCGCTCGCTGTTCCCGACGCTGTGGTGCTGCCATGCGGCTCTGCCGTTCATGCTGAAGCAGGGCAGCGGCGCCATCGTCAACGTTTCGTCGATTGCCACGCGCAGCATCAACCGCGTGCCGTATGGCGCCGCGAAAGGTGGGGTGAATGCGCTGACGGCGTGCCTGGCATTCGAGACGGCCGGGCGCGGCGTGAGGGTCAATGCGACCGCACCCGGCGGTACGGAAGCGCCGCCGCGGCAGATCCCGCGCAACAGCACCGAACAGACTGCTCAGGAAAAGATCTGGTATCAGCAAATCGTCGATCAGACGCTGGATAGCAGTCTGATGAAACGCTACGGCACCCTGGATGAGCAGGCGGCGGCCATCCTGTTTCTGGCCAGCGACGAGGCCTCGTACATCACGGGTATGGTCATGCCGGTGGGCGGCGGGGATCAGGGCTGACCGGGAACTACAAGCGACGCTGAAATGCCCGGACGATCCTGCGCGTGGCGTCACTGGTGTCGAGATTTTGCACGGCATCCAGCGGGTACCAGATGCAATCGAAGATCTCGTTCTGCGGCCGCGCTTCATCGCAATTCAGCACCGACGCTTCGTAGACATGATGCTCGGTGCTGCGCGAATGCAATTCCATCAGGTACAGCAGGCCATCGACACCCAGACCGGTTTCTTCCTGCAACTCGCGCCTCGCGGCACCCGCCGTGGTTTCACCTCGCTCGACCTTTCCACCGGGCAAGGCCCAGCGACTTCTTGGCTTGCGCACCAGAAGGATATGTCGGTCTTGTTCACAAATAACGGTTGCGCGTATTTTCATGTATTACCTGACCGCCCGGCGTCACAAAAGTGTCATGTAAATGCTATGTACGGGCGCGAGGTGGAGTGTCGAGATCTCATTGATTTGAGTACTGGATTGTTGCAATCGTGCGTTCGATCCCGAGGACATCACGACGTCTGGTCGGCCAATTTCTCGTGCGCAGGTGTAAGGTAGGCTCGTCAGTTCTGGATATCAGTACCGAAAATGGAGGTGACTTATGAGCGTTCCGATGCTGAATAAGATGCACATGAACGGTTATGACGTACTCAGCGTGAATAATGGGCCCTGGCGGGTATGCACTAAAGGCGATCGGCTCGGTTCTTTCGCCAGTAGGGAGGAGGCACTGGCGTTCGCGGCGTCGCTGCCGGGCTACCGATCGCGAGCCAAGACTCCGGTGAGTCAAAAGGCCGATAAGTAACACTATTGAAACCCCGGTTTGCCGGGGTTTTTTTGGGATCGGGTCAATAAATTGCTCGCCTGGCCTTTGTGAACAGGCGGTAGCACCTTTTGTCGGGACGGTGCACGTGATCGTCTGGATCGGATGTCGTATTGAAGGTAGTTAATTCTCGCAGGCGCTTGAGGCCTCTTCAAAATGACGACCACCGATGATTTTCGATTCCACGCGCATGAACTGATCGTCGACCTCGACGCAGCCACCACTGAAATGATGAAGCTGATTTGCGCTCATCAACTGAACGGGGCGGAATGGGAGCGGGTATCCAAATGGCAGCATGAAGCCTACGAAAGGTGGACGACCTATTTGAACGCAAGGTCGTACCCGGACTCCGGCGATCAGAATGCACCGCAATAAACAGCTCAATGATTGGATGTCTGCGCAATGACGCGCTACATTTCCCGTTTTAGGTTAAAGGAAGCATCATGCGGATGTTGTTTGGGGGAGTGGTGATGGCAGCGCTGTCGGGATGTTCGTTGCCTGCGTCGCTGGTACCGGGTGAGCCAAATGTCAGCAAGTACAGTGAAAAGCCGCCCAAGGAATACGCCGCCTGCGTGTTGCCGATCTGGCAGTCGCACGTCTCCAAGTCGGCCCAGATGGGCATTTCCAACGGCTACCGAATCACCGCCCCGAGCATTATCACGTCGGATGAGATTCTCGACATTGTGAAATCGAAGAGCGGTAGCCACGTCTCATTGTACCAAGGTCCGCCATGGGCCAAATCTGGCGCGTTGCGTCAGGCTGTGCGCGATTGCTTGTAGGAGCCGAAGGCAGAGTGAGCGCCCGTACCTGCTGCCCAATAGGTGCAGTCCCCCTTAAAAACGTGTGGATATTTAAGGGGTTATGATTTTTAGTAACTGGATAGTGAGTCATAACATCTTGTTACGAGGTGAAATATTCAGTAATATTCGCCCCGCGTTCACCACCACGGTTTATGCATTTTGAGTCCCGGGCGTCCATCAGCTGCCCGGGATTTTTTTTTGCCCGGTATTTGTCCGGACAGATTTTTTTTTGAAATCAAGGGGTTGCCAGCCTTCGGATTTCAGTACATAATTCACGCCATCGAAAGCACTGACCGCTGAAAAAGCTCAATGTTTTCAAGGGGTTAGATCTTGAATCTAATTCCAAGTTTGTACGCGTTAGGTGTTGTGTTTCACATCAGATGCTTGAGGCCGAGTAGCAAAATGGTTATGCAGTGGATTGCAAATCCACCTACGCCGGTTCGATTCCGACCTCGGCCTCCACTTTAAACGAGCTCCGTAGATCTATGATTTACGGAGCTTTTTTATTGCCGCAATCCTGCAAGATTTAGTCTTGAAATGGTCGTCGGCGAACTTGCTTCACCGGGGGTGGTTGTATATATTTCCCCCTCTGCAATACAAGCGTCAGGACTGCCAGGTTTTATGGGGCTGTCTTAAGACTGTTTGATCGCGCTACCGCCCGAATGGCGAAACTGGTAGACGCATGGGACTTAAAATCCCCCGCTCGTAAGGGCGTGCCGGTTCGATTCCGGCTTCGGGCACCATTTTAAATCAAGGGTTTGCGGGCGAAAGCTGATGCAAGCCCTTGTTTGTTTCTGGCTTCTGACTTTTTCGCTTTTCTTGCCTGAACGATAAAAAGCGGACAAAAAAATGGCCCGCATGCGGGCGGGCCAAGGGGGGTTCATCAGAAGGAGTAGGTGGACTGTACTGCTTCAGTTGTGAATGCCGTGTGAAATCCAAGTCAAAAAAATCCCAGCGCTCGGCTGGGTGACGTGAGGCGGTTGGCCTCTCAGGCAAGGACGCACCCGGTGACACAATGGTCGCCGCTCATGCGTCCTGAACTTTCCAGTACCGCGGATTAAAAACGTCGCTCATCTAAACCGCGGCAATGGCCGGTCGACCGGTTTGAGCGACGACAATGTGTTGCGAATCAGTGGCGCGTCTCTCTCTACTTCGTTGAGACGATCACGAATTCTCAGCGCTGTCGGGTGGCCACCTTGATGGTCGACCCAGTCGGCGATTTCCTTGCACGCGGCTGCAAGGCGCGCCTGGCGGGTATCAAGCAAGGTGAGCAGGGTGGTGATGGACTCTTTTTCGGACATGGGGAACACCTCCGTTGAAGAAATCGTGGAATGGCAACATAAGCCCGCCGTGAGCGAGCGTTCTGCTGATGAAGCGCCAGTCCTTGAGCTACCCGTCAGTATAGACCGCGGGATCAGCCCTGCAGGACGGATACCAGCGACCGGGCATTCAATTGCTTACACTCACGCTCGGCGGCTTTTTCGGTGTCGAATCCGTCGCCAATGAAGCCCATGGTGCGAGTATCGACAATGCGATACCAGACTTCGGCTTCAGGTGGCGAGTGACTGGCTTCTCCGGCTCGGCGACCATGAATAATAATTTTGTTACACCGCTTCACGACGAAAATGTCTTCCATGGCCTCACCGAAGCTGATTTGTGTCCCCCCCAACTATAGAAGCCATTCGTCTTCCTGCAAAGAATGTACGGATCAACTCGTCGGTTCGGCAGCGGAGCGTAGGACTTGTACTGCGTCTGCCGATTCCATGGCCTTCTCCAGGAACATCGCCAGGGCCACTTCTTCGGCCTTAAGTCCTTTGCGCACTCTCGGCCGCGGCAACTGCTCAAGTGCACCCGCGAGGAAACCGTCCATCACGGCAGGGTGGATATAACATTTGCGGCACACGGCGGGCGTATTGCCCAGCTGCTGCGAAACGCTCTTCACCATTTCCACTACGTGACGCTTGGCGTCCGTTTCCGGCTGCCACTGCAACTTGCGTAATACCGACAAAGCCAGTGCACTGCCGGCCCAGGTGCGGTAATCCTTGGCGGTAAAATCTGCCCCGGTCAAAGTCTGCAGGTAGGCATTAACGTCGGAAGAACTGACCGTGTGGCGTTCGCCATTTTCATCCAGGTACTGAAAAAGATTCTGCCCCGGAATCTCCTGGCAGCGTTTGACAATCCGCGCCAGACGCCGGTCCTTCACCGTGATTTCATGCTCGACGCCGCTCTTGCCGCGGAACTGGAAGCGGATCGCGCTGCCGTTGATTTCAACGTGACGGTTGCGCAGCGTGGTCAGCCCATAGGACCGATTGTCCCGAGCGTACTGCGTGTTGCCGACACGGATCAGCGTCGCATCAAGCAAGGTAATCACTGTGGCCATGACCTTGTCGCGGCTGAACCCCGGTGCCTCCAGCAAGGCCTCGAGCTGCTTGCGCAATTTCGGCAGCGCCAGGCCGAACTGGTACAGGCGCGAGTATTTGTCGGCATCGCGGACTTCGCGCCAGCGTGTGTGATAACGGTATTGCTTGCGTCCACGGGCATCGCGCCCCGTCGCTTGCAGATGCCCGCGAGGGTCGGCGCAGATCCACACATCGGTATAGGCGGGAGGGACAGCGAGGGCATTGATGCGTTTCACTTCATCGGGGTCAGCTATGCGTTGACCGCTTGGGTCGAAATAGCAGAACTTGCCGCGCAATTTCTTGCGTGTGATGCCGGGCAGCGTGTCGTCAACGTAGTGCAGGTCGGGCGGGAGCCCGTCGAGTAGTGCGGAATCGGGCATGGCGGTAATCCTTGGCGAAGATCAAAGGGCCGATAAGCCATTGACCGCACGCCCTTGCAGTCGTGCCAGCGAATTTACGCCAGCACCGCCACGGCTTTGATCTGTGCCCAGAGTTGCTGGCCGGGGTGCACATTCAATTGATCTCGAGAGTAACGGGTGATGCGCGCCAGCAGCGGCGTGCCGGCCGCATCCAGGCGAATCAGCACGTGAGCGGTATTGTCGGCCGCCAGTTCGCTGATCACCGTCACCGGCAGGCGATTGAGAATGCTGCTGTGCTCGATACTTTGCAGGCTTAGGCTGATATCACGCGCCTGGACCTTGCAGCGCAGCGTCTGCCCAATGTGCATCGGCGTGTGCGCGACGCGAATGTTCAACGCCGTGCCGGGCAGTTGCAACGTCAGCAACTGGTAATCGGCGTCGTATTCACTGACGTGGCCCTCGATGACCACACCCGCGTCATCACCCATCGCCAACGGCAAGTCCAGTCGTGCCAAGGTTTCGCCGATAGGGCCGCTGGCCAGCGCTTTTCCGTCGCTCAGCAACACAATGTGGTCGGCGAGTCTCGCGACTTCATCCTGGGAATGGCTGACGTACAGCACCGGGATGTCGAGTTCGTCGTGCAGGCGTTGCAAGTACGGCAGGATTTCACTTTTGCGCTGAGCATCCAGCGCGGCCAACGGTTCATCCATCAACAGCAGTTCAGGGCTGGTGAGCAGCGCGCGGGCCATGCCGATCCGCTGGCGCTCACCGCCCGAGAGATTGTGCGGGTGTCGGTGCAGCAAGTGGCCGATCCCCAACAATTCGGTGGCATGCGCCATGTTCACCCGGCGTTGTTGCTTGGGAACCCGTTTAAAACCGAACTCCAGATTGGCCTGCACGCAAAGATGCGCAAACAGACTCGCTTCCTGGAACACATAGCCCACAGCGCGCTTGTGTGGAGGGACGAAAACATGGTTGTCACTGTCCTGCCAGACGTCGCCATTGACCTGAATGAATGCACGTTCGGCACGTTCGAGTCCGGCAATGCAGCGCAGACAGGTGGTTTTGCCGGAGCCGGAATGGCCGTAAAGCGCCGTCACCCCACGGCCTGGCACTTGCAGGTCGACGTTCAGGGCGAATGAGGAATAGTTCACAGCAAGGCGCATATGGATCATTGATCAGCTCCAGCCTGCTTTGGTTTTACGGCTGGAATAGAGCGCCAGCAGCACCACAAACGAAAACACCAGCATTGCGCCGGCCAGCCAATGGGCCTGGGCATATTCCATGGCTTCGACGTGGTCGTAGATCTGCACCGACACCACTCGGGTTTTGTCGGGAATGTTGCCGCCGATCATCAGCACCACGCCGAATTCACCCACGGTATGCGCGAAGCCGAGGATGGCGGCGGTGATAAATCCCGGCCGTGCGAGTGGCAGGATCACGCTGAAAAACGTATCCCAAGGATTGGCGCGCAGCGTTGCTGCCACTTCCAAAGGCCGAGTGCCGATGGCGGAAAAGGCGTTTTGCAAAGGCTGGACCACGAAGGGCATCGAGTAGATCACCGAACCAATCACCAGCCCGGTAAAACTGAAGGTCAGCGTGCCCAGGCCCAGCGCCTGCGTGAACTGACCGACGAACCCGTTCGGGCCCAGTGCAAGTAACAGATAAAAGCCGATCACCGTCGGAGGCAATACCAAGGGAAGGGCAACAATCGCGCCGACCGGGCCGCGCAGCCAGGACCGGGTGCGCGAGAGCCACAGGGCAATCGGCGTGCCGATGATCAGCAGGATGACCGTCGTCAGGGAGGCCAGTTTAAAGGTCAACCAGATCGCGGAGAAATCGGCACTCGATAACGTCATTTAGAGTTGGTAACCGTAGGACTTGATAACCGCCGCGGCTTTTGGGCCCTTGAGGTAATCCACCAACGCTTTGGCGGCCGGGTTGTCTTTGCCTTTGTTGAGGATCACCGCATCTTGCTTGATTGGGTCGTGCATATCGGCCGGAACCATCCATGCTGAGCCGCCAGTGACTTTGCCGTCTTTGAAGATCTGCGACAAGGCAACAAAGCCCAGTTCCGCGTTGCCGGTGGAAACAAACTGATAAGTCTGAGAGATGCTTTGGCCTTCGACCAGCTTGGTTTTGACCTTGTCGGTCAGGTCCAGTTTGGCCAGTACCTGCTTGGCGGCCAAACCATAAGGCGCGGTTTTCGGATTAGCGATGGAGAGGTGCTGGTACTGGTTGTCGCTCAGGACTTTGCCATTGGCATCGACGTAATTGTCCTTGGCCGACCACAAGGCCAGGGCGCCGGTGGCGTAGGTGAAACGTGATCCCTTGACCGTGTCGCCTTCGGTTTCGAGTTTTTGCGGAGTACTTTTGTCGGCGGCGAGAAATACTTCGAACGGCGCGCCGTTCTTGATCTGGGTGTAGAACTGACCGGTAGCGCCAAAGGAGGTGACCAGTTTGTGCCCGGTGTCTTTTTCGAAGTCTGCAGCGATGGCCTGGATCGGCGCGGTGAAATTCGCCGCGACGGCGACCTGGACTTCGTCTGCACTAGCAGTGCCGCTCACGGAAGCAGCAATCAGACCTGCCAGGCATAGTGGGGCGAAGCGTGTAGCGCGCGAGGTCATGAAGCGGCTCCGAATCTGAAAATGAGTGGTTCGCTGTATAGCGGAATATATAGCGAAAATTTCCAGAAAGGAACGCGGATTTAGACGCACACCTGTAGCAGCTGCCGAAGGCTGCGTCTGGCTTGGTAGGTTTTGCGACAGCTGCATAGCCGGACGCAGCCTTCGGCAGCTGCTACATGGGGCGGTCGTTGGGCGAGCGCTTCCTTTGGATCAGTGCGACTCGCGATCGAGCAACTGCCGTTTACGTTCGACACCCCAGCGGTATCCCGAAAGGTTGCCGTCGCTGCGAACCACGCGGTGACAAGGGATCGCCACGGCCAGGCTGTTCGCCCCGCAGGCTTGTGCCACCGCGCGCACCGCTTTCGGCGATCCGATGCGCAAGGCGATGTCGGCGTAGCTGGCGGTGCTGCCCGGCGGAATTTCCCGTAGCGCCTGCCAGACACGCTCTTGAAACGCCGTGCCGCGCACGTCCAGCGGCAAATCGAGACCGATGGCCGGCGCCTCGATAAAGCCGACAACTCGAGCGATCAACTGCTCGAAATCATGATCGGCGCCCACCAGTGTGGCCCGGCGAAACTTGTCCTGCAGATCGCACACCAGTTGTTGCGGGTCATCGCCCAGCAAGATCGCGCAAATCCCGCGAGCACTTTGCGCGACCAGAATGGCGCCTAATGAACACTGGCCGACGGCGAAACGAATTTCATTGTTCTGACCTTCGGCACGGTAATCGCCCGGCTTCATGCCCAGCATTTGCTCCGCTGCTTCATAGAACCGGCTGTTGGAATTAAAACCGGCGTCGTACAAGGCGTCGGTGATCGAACCGCCTTCACTCAAATGTTCGCGCACCTTGCGCGAGCGATGCGCTGTGGCGTAGCCCTTGGGCGTCAATCCCGTCGTAGCCTTGAATACCCGATGAAAATGAAAACTGCTTAAACCCGCAGCAGCCGCCAGTTCAGTGAGGGTCGGCAGATACTCGGCCTGTTCGATCTGGCGACAGGCGGCCGCGACGGTCGTGACATGCTGCAACGCAATCTCGCTCTGATCCTTTGCCGCTCGTTTGCTCGGACGATAACCCGCTGCCTGCGCTTGCTCAGGCGTATCGAAAAACTCCACGTTTTGCGGATTCGGCAAGCGGGCCAGGCTGCTGGGGCGACAGTAGACACCGGTGGTTTTCACTGCGTACACGAACTGGTCGTCCGCACGGGGATCGCGGGCGACCACGGCGGCCCAGCGTGGATCGGTTTCAGTGGCGATGGGTGTGGTTTGGCGTGTCATGGCTTCATGTCCGTTGACCTGTTTGATCCAGATTAATCAGCCGGCCAGCTCGCCGCACTCCAACTCTTGCGGTCAAACTCATCAATCATCGCGCCGTGCGAAATGTGAAGTTGATACGTTGCTCGCCCAAGCGAGGATGATGACCTTCCTTGATCGGCAATACGCCGTGATAGCGCAAGCGATCGACACCGCCCCAGACCACGATGTCGCCATGCAACAACGGCACCCGCTGGCTTTTATCGCTGCGCTCGAACCCGCCGAACAGGAACATCGCCGGCAGCCCTAGTGAGACAGAAACGATCGGCGCTGCGTAGGAAGTTTCGTCTTTGTCCTGATGCAATGACATCTTTGCTCCAGGAATATAACGATTGATCAGGCAGGCATCCGGCAGGAAATCGCTGAAACCGGCTTCCCGTGCCGCGGCCTGCGCCAGCTGCATGAACGCCTCCGGCATGGGCGGCCAGGATCGTCCCGTCTGCGGATCTTCACGGGAATAACGATAGCCACTGCGGTCGGTGGTCCAGCCCCAGGTGCCGCAGCTGCTCATGGCCGCGGACATCGTGAAACCGCCGGGCGTGATCATTTGGCGGAAGGGTGCCGAGGTCAGAACTGTCTCCAGCGCAGGCAGAAGTCGTTCCAGCCACGGCAGGGCAAACCCGCGCAAAACGTAGGACTGTTCGCCAATTTTTTCATGCCGTGGCGGTTGTTCGGGCTCGGCGTCGGCAAACAGGTCGAAAGTGGTAGGTGTCATGGCTCATAACGCATCGTGAAAAATAATTCCCAGGGTATGGCGGTTACCACTGTTTAGGCGACTGACGCCATGCCTCATCGTCACTCGATAGTAGCCACGAACACCCTGAATAGGTCGCTGATTAACGGCGAAGATCAAGGCGTCGCCACGCTTCAGGCTGATCACTTGAGGGCGCGACTGCATGCGCGGCCGTTGTTCGGTGAGGACAAATTCTCCGCCGGTAAAGTCTTCATCCGGTTCTGAAAGGAGAATCGCCACCTGCAACGGAAACACCTGCTCGCCGTACACATCCTGGTGCAGGCAGTTGTAATCCTGCGGACCGTATTGCAGCAACAGCGGCGTGGGTCGTTCCTGACCGGCGGCATGGCAGCGCTCAATAAATGCCTCGTGAGCTTCAGGAAAACGGCCCGGCAGATTCATGTGCTCGTGCCAGCGGTTGGCGATGGGCACCAGCCGAGGGTAAAGCGAGCGGCGCAATCCGGCGACCCATTGCGGTAACGGATAGCTGAAATATTGATACTCGCCGCGACCAAATCCATGCCGGGCCATGATCACGCGCGAGCGGAAGAGAGCCGGTTGCGAATAGAGCGCGCTGACCGCACTGCATTCCTCAGTGCTCAGCAACGACCTGATAATGGCGCAGCCGTCCTGCTCGAGATGCTGTTCCACTCCCGCCCAGTCGATTGCTTCAAGCGAACGCGCGTCATACATTTACCGACTCCTGAATCCTTTGGATCAAGTCGTCAGTCTGGGATGTTGAAGCGGTAATTGAACCCCGGCACTTGCGGTCAAACTCATGGGGAGCGCGGGACATCCTGTCCATTGGTAAGCGTGTCGGTTACAGCGCTTTGCTCACGCTGATCTCGCTGATGACGTCCTCGCTCTCACCATGAATCTTGGCCAGCGCGGCTTTGGCTTCTTCTTCAGTGCCGTTTTCCAGCTGGGCGAATTCGAACCGGCGTTCACCGTTGAGCTTGTATTTGATGACGTATTTGGTCGTCTGGGCCACGGTCATTCCTGCTTGCGTTGGCATCGGATATCACTCAGCTCAGTTTGGTAGTTGAGCGGCGGATGATCTTGATCGAGTGAGTCAGCGTCGGTTTGCGGGTCACGCTGATCGGGCGGCGATTGACCGTGTCGATGGTGATGTTCCAGAAACCGGTACTCGGTGCAGTAATTCGCGCCGGGAAGGTGTCGAACGCTCCGCCGTGGTAAGTATGGCGGCCGCCGTTTTTGAAACTGCGGAAGTTGGCGTCGTTCATCAAGCGGATGTTGCACATTTGCGAGCATTGAATGACGACGATGTCGTCCTCGTTGAGGTGCTCGCGCTGGTGAATAAATTTCATGAGGCGCCTCCAGAAGGGCTTTTTCTACAAAATCAAAACGATAGCATGGGCGATTGGCGCAGTTTATCAGCCCGAACAGGTTATTATCGGGTCGTCGAGCCCCGCTTTGACAATTTAAAACAGATATTCGGAATTCTATGAGCGATAAAAGCAGTGAGCCTCGGAGAAAACCAGCGTTGGTGCTGTCGGAGGGTGTTTATCGGAGGTTATCTATGAAGTGGGCGGCCTGGGCCTTGCCGGTAGCGACATTGATAAGTGGCTGCGCGAGCGTCACCGAGATCAACGAGACGCTGCCGACCATGAGCGTGATTTCTGGCAAGAAGCCTCATGAGTACGCGCAATGCCTGAGCGAAAAACTGGCCAGCAGCCGCGGCGCTCTGCAGGTTGAGTCGCACAAGGACGGAGTGCGTGTCATCGTGCCGCAGAAATTTTCGTCGGACCCTGCTGCGGTGTTCGATATCGAAGAGCGTTCCGGTGGCAGTGGCATCAAGCTGCACGAGCGCATCTCCAATGTGCCGTTTCGGCCCAAGGATGTACCCAACGCAGCGACTGAGTGCATCTCCGGCTGATAAACTGCTCGTGATAAAAATAAATGCCGTCTAAGCCATGCTTTGACGGCATTGTCATTTCTGGAGTAGGGCATGAAGCGGGAACAGGTACGAGAGCAGCATGCGCAAGGACACGTTTGCGCAACTCATGTGATCCAGAATCCGGCAACGCCGGAGGAATGGATCGTATTTTTCAAGAAGAGCGCAGGCCGCAGTTTTTTTCTGGTCGATGACAACGATGAGGTCGAATCCTTCGGCCGTCTCGACGATTTGATCGAGACGGTGCGCGGCCTCGGAATCAAATTCGCCGAAATTCACATGTAGGGCAGGGCGCCCTACTTGCAGACCACCACGACACTGCGGTTCTTGTAGTTGCCGACATCGACACCGAGGGTCTTATCGCTTTCCTTCGAGGATGGCGTTCCATCGGTGCCGACGATGCGATAGCCAGTGCCGGCGCACGATGCATCGGCTTTCTCATAGCAGGCGGCCCAGGAATTGGCTTCGCCGGAGCAGTCGATGGTCAGGCCGGTCTGGCCGTTGTCGAGGTAAGTTTTTTCAGAAGTTGCGCAGCCGCTCAGGGCCAGTATTGCGAACAGTGGCAAAAATTTAGTCATGTCGTGGTCATCGTCAATGTTGATGGGCTAAGCCTGTGACAGCGCTGGTGTCAAAAGGTTATAGCGAAAGGCCACTTCGCTTCAGGATTTCGTAAAAAAGCCCTGCGCTTGGCAGGGCTTGGTCGTGCAGGGGCGTGCGGAATCAGGTCTTGTCCTTGCCGCGGCGTTTGGGGGCCGGGTGCTCAAGCTCCAGTACGGAGGCTACCTCAATAGCCATTGCTTCGGTCGGGAACGGCCCGGCGATATTCTCGCCGCCAACGCCATCCACCCACCACTGCCCATCTTTTGCCTGATTGATCAGGAACCCGTTGACGCTTTTTGCTTCCGACATCATCTGCCTCGTTGGCTGGTTCAATTGCGCAATGATAGCGCCAAATGCACGTAACCGGTGCTGATGCGCGTATGGTGGTCCGGATGCGATGTCTTGAAACCGCCCGTGTAGGTTGGAATCTCTGCTATCTATAAAGGGCGGCGAAGTGATGCGGAACTATATGCGGAACTATCAGCCTGAATATTTCTCTATGATGGCATCGGTTAGCCAGCGCGGGGCATTGTAAGGTGCACGCCGCCTGATTAGACTGCGCCGAAACTCGTACACACAGCCCTTTCAAGGACTCATATGATCAAGAAATGCTTGTTCCCAGCAGCCGGTTACGGTACTCGCTTCCTGCCAGCGACTAAAGCCATGCCCAAAGAAATGCTGCCGGTGGTAAACAAGCCACTGATCCAGTACGGGGTTGAAGAAGCACTGGACGCCGGCCTGACCGAGATTTCCATCGTCACCGGTCGTGGCAAGCGTGCCCTGGAAGACCATTTCGACATCAGCTACGAGCTTGAAAACCAGATCAAAGGCACCGACAAGGAAAAGTACCTGGTCGGCATCCGCAAGCTGCTGGATGAGTGCTCGTTCTCCTACACCCGTCAAACCGAAATGAAAGGCCTGGGCCACGCAATCCTGACCGGTCGCCCGCTGATCGGCGACGAACCGTTTGCGGTCGTGCTGGCGGACGACTTGTGCGTCAACCTGGAAGGCGACGGCGTGCTGACCCAGATGGTCAAGCTGTACGAACAGTACCGCTGCACCATCGTCGCGATTCAGGAAGTGGATCCGCAGGAAACCAACAAGTACGGCGTGATCGCCGGCGAGCTGATTGCCGATGATCTGTACCGCGTGCGCAACATGGTTGAAAAGCCGGCCCCGGAAGATGCCCCGTCGAACCTGGCGATCATCGGTCGCTACATCCTCACCCCGGACATTTTTGACCTGATCAAACAAACCGAGCCAGGCAAAGGCGGCGAGATCCAGATCACCGACGCCCTGATGAAGCAGGCTAAAAACGGTTGCGTGATTGCCTACAAATTCAAAGGCAAGCGCTTTGACTGCGGTGGCGCTGAAGGCTACATCGAAGCAACCAACTTCTGCTTCGAGAACTTCTACAAGACTGGCAAGGCTTACTGATAGCGTTTGACCTGTTTGTACTAAAAAGCCACCTTCGGGTGGCTTTTTCATTTTCCGTCCCCACATAACTCGCAGCGCTTGCCCAACCAATGGCTACAGGTATGCTGTTGGCCTGCTGAGGAGATTGAAAATGGCCTACGATTTTGACCTTTATGTGATTGGTGCCGGTTCCGGTGGTGTGCGGGC
This sequence comes from Pseudomonas sp. TMB3-21, assembly GCF_054898145.1. Taxonomy (NCBI): domain Bacteria; kingdom Pseudomonadati; phylum Pseudomonadota; class Gammaproteobacteria; order Pseudomonadales; family Pseudomonadaceae; genus Pseudomonas; species Pseudomonas sp. TMB3-21. The sequence continues at coordinate 4,075,018 of NZ_CM142718.1, forward strand.
TGCGCGGTTTGCGGCGGGGTTCGGCGCGAAAGTGGCGGTGGCCGAGAGCCGTTATCTGGGCGGCACTTGTGTGAATGTCGGCTGCGTGCCGAAAAAATTGCTGGTTTACGGCGCGCATTTCGCCGAGGACTTCGAGCAGTCTGCCGGCTTTGGCTGGACGTTGGGTGAAGCGCAATTTGATTGGGCGACACTGATCGCCAACAAGGATCGCGAGATCAATCGCCTAAACGGCATCTACCGCAATCTGCTGGTCAACAGTGGCGTCACGCTGCACGAAGGCCACGCCAAGATCGTTGATCCGCATACGGTCGAGATCAATGGCGAGCGCCACAGCGCCAAGCACATTCTGGTCGCCGTCGGCGGCTGGCCGCAGATTCCGGAGTTTCCCGGGCACGAACACGCGATCAGTTCCAATCAGGCGTTCTTTCTCAAAGAGCTGCCCAAGCGTGTACTGGTCGTTGGTGGTGGTTACATCGCTGTTGAGTTCGCCGGGATTTTCCACGGCCTTGGCGCCGAGACGACCTTGCTCTATCGCGGCGACCTGTTCCTGCGTGGCTTCGACGGGGCCGTGCGCAAGCATTTGCACGAAGAACTCACGAAGCGTGGCATGGACCTGCAATTCAACGCCGACATCGAACGCATTGAAAAACTCGCTGATGGCAGCCTGAAGGCGACGCTGAAGGACGGTCGTGCGCTGGAAGCTGATTGCGTGTTCTACGCCACCGGGCGGCGTCCGATGCTGGATAACCTCGGGCTGGAAAATACTGGCGTCAAGCTCGACAAGAAAGGCTTCATCGAAGTTGACGAGCAGTATCAGACCGCCGAGCCGTCGATCCTGGCCTTGGGCGATGTGATCGGTCGCGTGCAGCTCACGCCTGTTGCACTGGCTGAAGGCATGGCCGTGGCGCGTCGCTTGTTCAAGCCTGAGCAATATCGACCGGTCGATTACAAGATGATCGCGACTGCAGTGTTCAGTCTGCCGAACATCGGCACCGTCGGCCTGACCGAAGAGGAGGCGCGTGAAGCCGGCCATGACGTAGTGGTCTTCGAAAGCCGCTTCCGCCCGATGAAACTGACCCTGACCGATTGCCAGGAACGCACGCTGATGAAGCTCGTGGTCGACGGCAAGAGCGACAAGGTTCTGGGCTGTCACATGGTCGGGCCGGATGCCGGCGAAATCGTTCAGGGTCTGGCGATCGCTCTGAAGGCGGGGGCGACCAAGCGCGACTTCGACGACACCATCGGCGTGCACCCGACGGCGGCCGAAGAGTTCGTGACGATGCGTACGCCCGTCGCCGGTTAATCGTCCTTGTCGGCGTCTGCCGCTGTTGCAACGACAGCGGCCAGGCGCGCGCTTTCATCAAGGCTCGCCTGAGTCTTGAGTAACGTGACTTCCAGCGTTTTGTTGATCTGCGACTGCTCCTCGACGTTCTGCTTCAGCGACTGGCTCTCCAGCATCGCGGCGCGCAAACGTTCCTGAAGGAGGGTGCGTTCGCTGTCGATGCGGTTGACCTGTTCCAGCAATTGATCCTGCCGGGTGTGCGTTTGTTTCAGCTGCTCCTGCATCAGGCTCAGTTCGCGCAATGTGCCGCGGTTCTCGGTCAGCAGGCGCTCGTTGTCGCGGTGCAGCTGGGTGATCTCGTCCTGCTTGATCAGCGCGCTTTGCTGGGCCTGACGCAACTCCATCTGAATCTGCTGCACCTGACCTTCGTGGCGGCGTTGCTCCTGCTCTCGCTGTTCTTTGACCGCGTTGCGATAGTGCTCCAGTGCACCACGCGCGTGCAGGTGTTTTTCTTCCAGCGAGCGGATTTGCTCTTCTTTGTCCTGTAAGCGTAATTCGAAATCGGCCAGCGCCTGGTTCAACCCGGCGTTGCGCGTCTGCTCGCTTTGCAGCAATGAGAGGGTGTTTTGCAGCGTGTCCGATTCCTGAGTCAGCGCCAGGGTTTGCACCTCGTATTGCTGCTGCAACTCGTCATTTGCTTCCTGTGCATCTGTCAGCTCGCTGGCCAGCTGTTGGCGTTGCTGCTCGAACTGTGCGCGCGCCTGATCAATAGGTTCCTGGGCTTGCTCTTTGAGGCGCTGTGCAAGGCGCGCAACAAGCGCAGCCAGCTCGTCGTCGATGGGTTCGGAGGAGGGCGCGTCGGGTTCTACGCCGTCGTCCAGCTCCTTCAAGTAACGATGAATAGTGGTTTTTGAACCGGTGTTACCCATCTCGATTCTTACAGCGTCGATGCTGGGGTGTTCGCCCCGAGCCAGAATCGCCAACCGTGCTGTTTGAACCACTGCTTTGTTAATGCCGCCGCGAGCCATGTGCTCTCCTACGATTTCGTACTGTGGTACGTACCACCTATAACGCAATGTACCATGACTACGTTAAAGAGAAGAACTGTAAGTTTCTAATACGGGATATACTGGTATTACCCAAGGTGAGGCCGTTAATCGCCTGCAAATGCCACGATCGATGTACACGGGAATCCAAAAGGCTAATTTCATGAGCGATCTGGATCGATACCTGGAAGCTGCCACACGCGATAACACGCGGCGCAGTTACCGCGCGGCCGTTGAACATTTCGAGGTGACCTGGGGCGGTTTCCTCCCGGCCACGGCGGACAGCGTTGCGCGTTACCTGGTCGCCTATGCCGGTGAGTTGTCGATCAATACCTTGAAGTTGCGCTTGTCGGCGCTGGGCCAATGGCACAACAGCCAGGGCTTCGCCGACCCTACCAAGGCGCCCGTGGTGCGCAAGGTGTTCAAAGGCATCAGGGCGCTGCATCCGGCGCAGGAAAAGCAGGCCGAGCCATTGCAGCTTCAGCATCTGGAGCAAGTGGTAGCCGCGTTGGAACTGGAAGCCGAGGTTGCAAGGTCAGAACACGACCAGCCTTCACTCCTGCGCGCCCGGCGTGACACGGCCCTGATCCTGTTGGGCTTTTGGCGCGGTTTCCGCAGCGACGAGTTATGCCGCGTGCACATCGAGCATGTGCGCGCAGTCGATGGCTCAGGCATCACGCTGTACCTTCCGCGCAGCAAAAGTGATCGCGAAAACCTCGGCAAGACTTACCAGACCCCGGCGCTGCAACGGTTATGTCCGGTGCAGGCGTATAGCGCGTGGATTACCGAAGCAGCGTTGGTCCGCGGTCCGGTGTTTCGCGGTATCGATCGCTGGGGCAATTTGAGCGAGGAGGGGCTGCACGCCAACAGCGTCATCCCGCTATTACGAAACGCACTTCAGCGTGCCGGTATCGCCGCCGAGCATTACACCAGCCACTCCTTGCGACGGGGATTCGCCAGTTGGGCGCATCAAAGCGGCTGGGACCTTAAATCCTTGATGAGCTACGTCGGCTGGAAAGACATGAAGTCGGCGATGCGCTACATCGAAGCGAGTCCGTTCCTTGGCATGGCGCGGCTTGAGGAAAAGGTCATGCCAGGCTAGAGACGCTTTTCTTCTATTAATAGCCTCGGCTAATAGCGAAAACCCATCAACAGCATCAAGTTTGCCAATGAGCCATCCGTCCATCGAGTCGGTAGAGTTCACTCCATCAAGTTCTTAACCCCTGACGGAGAGTCACTGATGCCTATCATCAACAGCCAAGTTAAACCGTTCAAAGCAGACGCCTTCAAAAATGGCGACTTCGTGAAAGTGTCGGACGCTGACCTGAAAGGCAAATGGTCTGTCGTATTCTTCTACCCAGCCGACTTCACTTTCGTTTGCCCGACTGAACTGGAAGACCTGGCTGACAACTACGCCGAGTTCGAAAAACTGGGCGTCGAAATTTACAGCGTTTCTACCGACACCCACTTTGCCCACGCTGCCTGGCACAACACTTCGCCAGCCATCGGCAAAATCCAGTACACCATGATCGGCGACCCGACCCACGTCATCTCTCGCAACTTCGACGTACTGATCGAAGAAGCTGGTCTGGCTGACCGTGGCACCTTCGTGATCAACCCTGAAGGTCAGGTCAAAATCGTTGAACTGAACGATGGCGGCGTTGGCCGTGACGCTTCCGAGCTGCTGCGCAAAATCAAGGCTGCTCAGTATGTTGCTGCTCACCCAGGCCAGGTTTGCCCAGCCAAGTGGAAAGAAGGCGAGGCCACTCTGGCTCCGTCCCTGGACCTGGTCGGCAAGATCTAAGTCTGTGACGCGCACCATCAGGGCGGAACTCCGCACCTACTAAGTAAGCTGCACCGCCCTCAAAAAACGCCCGGGCGAGATTCGCTCGGGCGTTTTTTTATGTCTATGTCAAAAGGAAATCGCCCGTATGTTGGACGCCACTCTTAAAGCCCAGTTGAAATCGTACCTGGAACGGGTCACCCAACCGATCGAGATCGTTGCTTCCCTCGACGACGGTGCGAAATCCCGGGAAATGCTCGAAATGCTGAAAGACGTTTCCAGTCTTTCCACTCAAATTACTCTGCTCGATAACGGTGACGATAACCGTAAGCCATCGTTCTCGATCAATCGCCCCGGTGCCGATATCAACCTGCGTTTCGCCGGCATCCCGATGGGCCACGAATTCACTTCGCTGGTGCTGGCCTTGCTGCAGGTCGGCGGCCACCCATCGAAAGCCAGTGCTGAAGTCATCGAACAGATTCGTTCGCTCAAAGGCGAGTTCAGCTTCGAGACCTACTTCTCGCTGTCCTGCCAGAACTGCCCGGACGTGGTCCAGGCGCTGAACCTGATGGCCGTGCTGAACCCGAACATTCATCACGTCGCTATCGACGGTGCGTTGTTCCAGGCCGAGGTCGATGAGCGTCAGGTCATGGCGGTGCCGAGTGTCTACCTCAATGGTGTCAACTTCGGTCAGGGTCGCATGGGTCTGGAAGAAATCCTCGCCAAGCTCGACACCACCGGCATCGAACGTCAGGCGGAGAAGATCAGCGCCAAGGACGCTTTTGATGTGCTCGTGGTTGGCGGTGGCCCGGCAGGTGCCTCGGCGGCAATCTACGCTGCGCGTAAAGGCATTCGCACCGGCGTTGCGGCTGAGCGTTTTGGCGGGCAGGTGTTGGACACCATGGCCATCGAAAACTTCATCTCCGTGCAGGAAACCGAAGGGCCGAAACTGGCCAGCGCGCTGGAAGAACACGTCAAGCAGTACGACGTCGATATCATGAATCTGCAGCGTGCCACTGCGCTGATCCCGGCGAAAAATCCCGGCGAACTGCACGAAGTGCGCTTCGAAAGCGGCGCGACGCTAAAAACCAAGGCGCTGATTCTGGCGACCGGCGCTCGCTGGCGTGAAATGGGGGTTCCGGGGGAGCAGGAATACAAAGCCAAAGGCGTATGCTTCTGCCCGCATTGCGATGGTCCGCTGTTCAAAGGCAAGCGCGTTGCGGTGATTGGCGGCGGTAACTCCGGCGTTGAAGCGGCGATCGATCTGGCCGGTATTGTCAGCCACGTCACGTTGCTGGAGTTCGACAGCAAGTTGCGTGCGGATGCTGTGCTGCAGCGCAAGCTGTTCAGTCTGCCCAACGTGGATGTGATCACCAGTGCGTTGACCAGTGAAGTGAAGGGCGATGGCCAGAAGGTCAACGGTCTGGTTTACAAAGACCGCGATTCGGGTGAGTTCACTACGATCAACCTGGAAGGCATCTTCGTACAGATCGGTTTGCTGCCCAACACTGACTGGCTCAAAGGCACCATCGAGCTGTCACCTCGCGGCGAGATCATTGTGGATGCCCGCGGTGAAACTTCGATGCCTGGCATATTTGCTGCCGGTGACGTGACCACCGTGCCGTACAAGCAGATCGTGATTGCGGTGGGCGAGGGCGCGAAGGCTTCCCTGAGCGCATTCGATCACCTGATCCGGTCGTCAGCCCCGGCGTAAACACCCCGACGCTGAAAACACAAAACCCCATGAGCGATCATGGGGTATTTTGTTTCACGCCAGGAATTACATCGCTGCAGGCTGAATGATCTCGACCCAGTAAGCATCCGGGTCCTTGATGAAGGCCAGGCTTTTCATGCGGCCATCGTTGAGGCGCTTCTGGAAGTCGCAGCCCAGCGCTTCGAAGCGCTCGCACGCGGCCACAATGTCTGGAACCGAGATGCAGATGTGGCCGAAGCCGCGTGGGTCGGTATTGCCGTTATGGTAGGCAAAATCCGCGTCGTTTTCGGTGCCGTGGTTATGCGTCAGTTCGAGAATGCCGGGGATCGACTTCATCCATTCGGTGCGAGCAGCCGCGTCGGCCGGGATCTGGTTTTTGTCGACCAGTGCGAGGAAATACAGGCTGAATTCCGCTTCCGGGAAATCACGTTTCTCCACCAGCGAAAAACCGAGTACGCGGGTGTAGAAGTCCAGCGACCTGGTGATGTCCTTGACCCGCAGCATGGTGTGGTTGAACACGAATTTCTGGGTCGCGGTGTCGGGTTGGGCGGTGACGCCCGGGACGTTGTTCAGTTCTTGCAGGCTCATGGGCCCTCCGGAAAATAGTTGGGGCTGTCGATGCGTCAATGATACGCAAGGGCGCCTGCATCACCAAACGCAAACCGCCAGCTATTGCCTGTCCGTCGCGTGAGGCTCAGACTTTGACGGTCAATTCACGAGTGTCTTTCCGCGATGATTCGATTCCATCAAACTCTGTTTGTGCTGATTTGCCTATTGTCCGGGGGCACGGCTGCGCTCGCCGACACACCGTTGATCAGTTGGCCGAACGGCTGGGAAGTCGAGGCAGTGCCGCAAGATGACGCCTCACCCAAGGTGTCCCGCCAACGGGCGGTCAAAAACGATGCGGGAGGCACGCCGGTGGTCGTGATGGAGCTGACCATGACGCCAGTCGCGAGCGACCATCAGGTCAATCTCCAAGGGGTGTTGCTGGAGATGCGCAAGTCGGTGCAGAAGGATTTCTTTCAGAGCGGTTATCAGAGTGTTTGCAACAAGATTCACCCGGCCACCCTGAGCCGACTGACAGCACTGGAAACTACCTGCACCATTACGCAGAACGGGCGGCATGTACTCTCGCAGACATTGGTCGCGGCAGTGGATGCTGACAAGGCCTATGTTTTGTCGTATGCAGGTCAGGCTGAAGCTTACAAGGCGAGCCAGGTCGAGATAGAGGCTGCACGTAACAGTCTAAAACTTTAATGACAGTCATTTTTCGGGTGGTTTTGTTCGCGTAGATAACTGCTTAGAAAATTAGAATAAAGTTGTCCCCCGATTCGAAAAAAATCCTGGTCAGCTCGTCGCCTTTAGAAGAAGTTCATGAAAGGCCCTGCACGTACAGGGCTACTGCGAGTGACTGTTGTACTCAACCGCGCAACCAGGAATCGACGGTGGACGCGCCGTACTTTTCCTTCCACGCTTTCAGGCCGCGATGATTGCCGCCTTTTGTTTCAATCAATTCGCCAGTGTGTGGATTCTGATACACCTTGACCACGCGCGCGCGGCGGGTTTTCGGTGCGGCAGACTGTTGCAGGCCTGATTTCGCCGGATTCGGATCGAGAATGGCAACGATGTCGCGCAAACTCTTGCCATAGGTTTTCATCAGTCCCTGGAGCTTTTCTTCGAATTCGATTTCTTTCTTGAGCCCGGCGTCGTTCTTCAGGGATTCCAGCTGCTTGAGCTGTTCTTGAAGAGCCTTTTCAGCTGCACGGAATTCAGCGAGTCTGGACAATATCTTTACTCCAATAATGGGTTTGGCTGATACCAACCGCAAACAAAGCTACAAGCCAAGAGCCTTGAAGCGACTCGGTGATAAGAGGCTCATCCGCCCATCTAGGGCAGGTACCAAAAAATTGTAGTAGTTAATCAGCAAAGAGTAAATCTTGACCTTGTCTGCATGTAACAAGTGTAATGTTCTGATTCAATTTGGTGCGTTAACTCGTTGTCTTGCCATAAATTAATTCGAGTTAATGATTACTTAATGCGCTAATGAAATCAGCACCGGACATCGGTCGTCCATACAGATAACCTTGCAGAAAGTTGACGCCGTGGGCAGTGAGGTATTCACTTTGCTCTTCTGTCTCCACGCCTTCGGCAACGATGCCCAGGTCGAGCTTGGCCGAGAGTTCGATAATGGTCTCCAGAATGTGTCCAGAGAGCGCGTCGGCGCCGATCATGGCCACGAAACTTTGATCGATTTTCAGAAAATCGACGTTGAATTGCCGCAAATAGCCCAGGCTTGAATGCCCGGTGCCGAAGTCATCAATGGCAATCATCACACCCAGTTCGTGAAGCCGTTCGAACAGTTGATGGGTGATGGCGGTCGGCTCGATGAGTTCGCGTTCGGTCAGCTCCAGCACCAGGTTGACCGCACCGGGCGCGAATGCATCGAGAAACGCACGGCAATCGTTGACCAGTTCCAGATCTTTACAGTGGCTGGCGGTGATGTTTATGCCCACATGAAACGGTCCGTTGAATGAAGCCTGCACAGGCGCGAGTATGCGCGCCGTCTGCTGCATCAATGAGCGCGTCATCGGTACGATCAGTCCGGAGTGCTCGGCAAACGGAATGAACAAGTCCGGTCTCACCAGGCCTTCCCTCGGATGATTCCAGCGCATCAACACCTCGGCGCCGGACCACTTTTTATTGTCGCCATGCACGACGGGTTGAAAGTACGGAATGAACTCCGCCGCTTCCAGGGCGCGCTGCATTTCGTGGCTGGGTGAGGTCGCGCGCTTCTGCAGGATGTGCCCGATCGCACCCGAGACGATGCCAAAGAAAATCAGCAAGCTGAACAGTGGGGGATACTCGCTGCTCATGTAGCGCCAGGTTTCACCTTCGGGGAAACCGGCAGCCACAGTGAACGCATAGCGGCTGGAGCTGAGTTTGCTTTCGGCGACCGGCAGATCGGGAAGGGCGTCGCGGTGCACCTTGCCGTCGGCAGACAGCCAGTTTGGGCCGACCTGCAAGAGCAGGGAGGTTTTACGGCCGATCAAACGGAGCACATTGCTCAGGTGATAGCCGTCCAGCGTGGTCAACGCACCCTGTTTGCCTTCGCTGAGCCGATACACCAACAGAGACGTATTGGGCGTGACCGGATTGCCGTTCATCAGCCACAACTTTCCGTCGGTGTAATCACCCGGGTTGACCTGCTCTTGAAAGTCGCCGAACAACGAACTGCAATAAAGATCGTTGTCCCACACCAGATTGGTCGAGCGCACGAACGGGCGGCGAGTGACCTGCTCACGCAGCGCGAGTTTGACCTCTTCGCAACGTTGACCCGCCAGCGGCAGTAGTTCCCGCGCCGCTTGGGCAGTGTTATCGAGCATCAATTCAAATTGACGAACGGCCTCTTCGGCGATGTGCTCGGTGCTCTGTTGAAGAGTACGCTGGGCTTGCATGTAAAGAATGGCGACCCCGAGTGCCATCGGGATCAAGCCGCTCAACACAGTGACAGCGATGCGGGCGCTGCGGTTGCGTCGGGATTTTACGCTCAGTGGCATTTGCGAAACCTGTGACGAATAAAGGGCTATCAAATGCTGGCAGGTCAACGGCCTCCCAAAAAGAGTTCGATCAGCAGGCCATGATAGTTGGCCTTGACGGCTTGTGCTGCTTGCGTGGGCAATTTTCGTGTGTGACGGGGCCTTGCGCCGGCCGCGCAAAGGAGGATTTCATACAGAAGACGGACAAACCTATTTACGCTGTGTAGAATCCGGTTACGCATATAAGAATAATCGTCTTCTGGCAGCAGAAGCCTCGCTCGTATCAGCCCTGGGTCGTCAATGAAGAGTTTCGGGTTTCAATTGATCTACGGTGACTTCCTCGCCCGCAGCGTGCGGGGCATCTCCTGCGCGCCACCCGCCGGTCTCAGCATTACTCGTTAGTAACGATTCGTTAATTGACAAGAAAAATGATGAGGCGCCAAACCATGGCAGATTTATACGAAAACCCGATGGGCCTGATGGGCTTTGAATTCATCGAATTCGCATCGCCAACTCCGAACACGCTGGAGCCGATCTTCGAGATCATGGGCTTCACCAAAGTCGCGACCCACCGTTCCAAAGCCGTGCACCTGTATCGTCAGGGCGCGATTAATCTGATCCTCAACAACGAACCTAACAGCGTCGCCTCATACTTCGCGGCCGAGCATGGCCCGTCGGTGTGCGGCATGGCGTTTCGCGTCAAGGATTCGCAACAGGCCTATAAACGTGCGCTGGAACTGGGCGCGCAACCGATCCATATCGAAACCGGTCCGATGGAGCTGAACCTGCCGGCGATCAAAGGCATTGGCGGCGCGCCGCTGTACCTGATCGACCGTTTTGGCGAAGGCAGCTCGATCTACGACATAGACTTCGTGTACCTCGAAGGTGTGGACCGCAACCCGGTTGGCGCTGGTTTGAAAATCATTGACCACCTGACCCACAATGTTTATCGCGGGCGCATGGCCTACTGGGCGAACTTCTACGAGAAGCTGTTCAACTTCCGTGAGATCCGCTACTTCGACATCAAAGGCGAGTACACCGGTCTCACGTCCAAAGCGATGACCGCGCCGGACGGTATGATCCGCATCCCGTTGAACGAAGAGTCGTCCAAAGGCGCGGGGCAGATCGAAGAGTTCCTGATGCAGTTCAACGGCGAGGGCATCCAGCACGTGGCTTTCCTGGCGGATGACCTGGTCAAAACCTGGGATCACCTGAAGAGCATCGGTATGCGCTTCATGACCGCGCCGCCAGAAACTTACTACGAAATGCTTGAAGGCCGTCTGCCGAATCACGGCGAGCCGGTTGATGAACTGCAATCGCGCGGCATTCTGCTGGACGGTTCTTCGGAATCGGGCGACCGTCGTTTGTTGCTGCAGATCTTCTCGGAAACCCTGATGGGGCCGGTGTTCTTCGAATTCATCCAGCGCAAAGGCGATGACGGGTTCGGTGAAGGCAATTTCAAGGCACTGTTCGAATCGATCGAGCGGGACCAGGTTCGTCGGGGTGTGTTGTCCACTGACTAAACCTGTCGCATAAAAAAACCGGTCGCTGACCGGTTTTTTTTGGATCAAACAATCGCAGCTTATGGCCGTCGCTGTCGCATCAGATGCTTGAACCCCTCAAACACCAATACCACCACCGCCAGCCAGATCGGAATGTACGTCAGCCATTCGCCGGCCTTGATGCTTTCCCCCAGCAGTAGCGCAACGCAGAGCAACAGCACCGGTTCGACATAACTGAGCAAGCCAAACAGGCTGAACGGCAGCAGCCGGCTGGCGATGATGTAGATCACCAGCGCCGAGGCACTGATGACACCCAGCAGCGGGATCAGCAGTGACAGCCATGGGTATTGATCGAACACCGCAAAACCTTGCTCGCCGGTCTGCACGAACCAGAACGCGACGGGCAGCGTCAAGGCCATGTCCAGCCACAAGCCGCCCAGATTGTCTGTCGCCAGCCGCTTGCGCAGGATGAAATACGTCGGGTAGCCAACGCACACCAGCAACGTCGCCCACGAAAAACCACCGACCTGGTAGATCTCGTTGAGCACCCCAAGGCAGGCCAAAAATACTGCAACTTTCTGCAGATACGACAGGCGTTCGCCGTAAGCCAAACGTCCGGTCAGGACCATGGTCAGCGGCAACAGAAAATAGCCCAGCGACACATCAAGGCTATAGCCGTTGAGCGGCGCCCACATGAACAGCCAGAGTTGCACACCGAGCAGGGCAGAAGAGGCGACCAGGCCGGCAATCAGTTTTGGCTTGGCACGCACATGCCTGACGATCTCGACCACCCGTTTCCATTCCCCGGACACCAGCATGAACGCGGTCATGCAGGGCACGGTCAAGAGCATTCGCCAGCCGAAAATTTCTACACCGCTCAGCGGCGTGAGCAGAGACGTGTAGTAATACATGACGGCAAACAACACCGAGGCTGACACCGAGAGAGCGATACCTTTAGACAAACTGTCCTCGCGAAGTTGAGGGTGAAACAGGGGGGCGGAGGATACGTGGTTTTTGCCAACAGTATTGACCAGTGATCAATACGAAAAACTGTGTGTGTTCCTCAGTTCTGGCGTGGTTGTCTGCCCGACACAAAATGGCTCACATCATTGAAACCCGGTGTCGACGCATGCCCCGGGGTCACCAGGGAATCGATAAACGCTTCATCGTCGGCCGTTATCTTCACCGTTTGCGCTTTAGTGTAGGCGTCCCACTGGGCTTCGGTACGCGGGCCGACAATGGCCGAGGTCACAGCGCTGTTGTTCAGTACCCAGGCGATCGCGAACTCGACAATGCCCACGCCACGACCTTGCGTGTATTGCTGAATCTGTTGGGCAATGCGCAGCGATTCAACGCGCCATTCTGTTTCCAGAATGCGTTTATCGGCGCGGCCGGCGCGACTGTTGGCATCCGGTTGCGCATTCGGCGCATATTTGCCGCTCAACACGCCGCGCGCCAGCGGGCTATATGGCACCACGCCCAGACCATAATTCCGGGCCGCGGTGATCTGTTCCGACTCTGCCTGGCGGTTGACGATGTTGTACAGCGGCTGACTGATCACCGGTCGGTCGATGCCCAGCTTGTCGGCCACGCGAATCACCTCGGCGATGCGCCAGCCTCGGTAGTTCGACAGGCCCCAGTAACGAATCTTGCCCACGCGGATCAGGTCGCCGATGGCCGACACCGTCACTTCCAGTGGCGTTTTGTGATCTTCGCGGTGCAGGTAGTAGATATCGAGGTAGTCGGTGCCCAGGCGAGTCAAACTGGCGTCGATGCCGTTGAAAATGTGCTTGCGACTCAGGCCGCTGCGGTTCGGCACACCGTCGACGGGGCCGAATCCCACTTTGGTCGCCAGCACCCATTCGTGGCGATTCCCGGCGATGGCTTCGCCGACGATTTCTTCCGAGCGGCCATTGGTATACACGTCAGCAGTGTCGATGAAATTGATGCCCTGGTCCCAGGCCTTGTCGATGATTCGCAGTGAATCTTCGGTGCTGGTCTGTTCGCCAAACATCATGGTGCCCAGGGTCAGGGTGGACACCTGCAAACCCGAATGACCCAGCGTGCGGTAGCTCATGACGAAATCCTTTTGCCAGTGGGAAAGGCTCAATCAGATACCACAACAGTCTGGCGAGGCAAATGAAAAAGATCGCAGCCTGCGGCACCTTGGTGATAAGGAGGCTCTCTCTTTATCATGATTTTTTGCGAGGCTAAGGGTAACGTTGATCGCTCTGAGCGTTTTGCGGCCACACCAGTGGACCGCATTCGTTGTGTCTGCGCGCGGGGTTTGCCGATCTGCTCTGTGCAAGTGAACAACCGCCAATTCGTCACGCTGCCAAGGATCAACCCTATGTTCGAACTCGATCACGACCTGGCCCAGGATATCGTCGACCGGGCAATGGCCATCCTGCCGTACAACGTCAATGTCATGGACAGCCAGGGCCTGATTCTGGGCAGTGGTGAACCGGACAGAGTCAACACGCGCCACGAAGGCGCGCAGCTGGTGCTGGCCAACGGGAGAGTGGTGGAAATCGACGCGCAGACCGCGATCCATCTCAAAGGTGTTCAGCCGGGGATCAATCTGCCGCTGCTGCTTGATCAGCGTTTGATCGGCGTGCTTGGCATTACCGGCGACCCCGAGCAATTGCGCACTTATGCCGAGCTGGTTCGCATGACCGCGGAAATGCTGGTGGGCCAACGCAACCAGCAAGGCGAGCAGCAATGGCGGCGCCAGCGTTGCGCTGATCTGCTGGCATTGCTGATGACTGAGGCCGGCGATTCGCCGCGGCTGATCGATGAAGCGCAACAGCTCGGCCTCAAGCCGCAGCTTAACCGGGTGCCTTGTCTGTTCGAGCTGGGCATGGAACACGGACCGGGGCAAACCGTTGACGCTCTTGGCGCCTGGCTGACCAGCCGTTATCCGGACAGTTGGTGCGTCAGTTCCGCGAAATCTTCATTGCTCTGGTGCCGACCGGCCAGCCAGACGATTGAAAACGAACAGTTGCTGGAAAAGCTGGAAGGCCTTGGCTGGAATATTCTGCGCATTGCCGTGGGCGGGCAGGCCGAGGGCCTGGCGGGGTTGCGCCGTTGTTATCGGCAGGTGGCAGATCTGCTGGCGTATGGGCGCGACGTTTTGCCCGCATCACGATTGTTGACGCTGAGCCGCCATCAGCTACCCGTGTTGCTATGGCGGCACCGCGCTGATGATGCGCTGGACGAGCTGCTTAGCCCTTTGCGCAAAGTCATCGCCAGAGACGGTAACGGCCAGTTGCTCGCGACGTTGCGCAGCTGGTGCGATCACGATGGCCAGAGCCAGGCTTGCGCCGATGCGCTGGGCATTCATCGCAACAGTTTGCGCTATCGCATGGAGCGCATCGCCGAGTTGAGCGGCGTCGAACCGCTGCGGCTCGACGGCATGCTCGCGCTGTACCTGGGCGTTCAGCTGCTCCCGCACCACGAAGTCCCGGCGCTGTAGCAGGTAGCGAGGCCGGGAGGCCGGGAGGCCGGGAGGCCGCGAGGCGTATTTGTAGCAGCTGTCGAGCTTGCGAGGCTGCGTCCGGGCAGCGGGTTTGTCAGAATGAACAATAATCCTCTCTGCCGCTTGTGCAGCCGACCGGCGTTATTGTCCGGGGCAGCTGGCAGCATGAAGGCATTGCCCAGCGGAGAATTCCCATGAAAATCGTCATCGCCCCCGATTCGTTCAAGGACAGCCTGAGTGCCCAGGCGGTGGCCGACGCCATCGCGTTGGGGCTGGCGGACGTCTGGCCCGATGCGCAGTTGATCAAGTGTCCGATGGCCGATGGTGGCGAAGGCACGATCGAGTCGGTGCTGGCGGCCTGCTCAGGCCAATTGCGTCGGGCCAGCGTTCGCGGGCCGTTGGGGGCTGCGGTGGATGCCGCTTGGGGCTGGTTGCCCGACAGCCACACGGCCATCATCGAAATGGCCGAGGCCAGCGGGCTGCAACTGGTCCCGACAGGGCAGCGGGATGCGTGCGTCAGCACTACGTTCGGCACCGGCGAACTGATTCGTCAGGCGATGGATGCTGGAGCGCAACGGGTGATCCTGGCGATTGGCGGCAGCGCCACCAATGACGGTGGCGCGGGTGCAATGCAAGCCCTGGGGGTGAAACTGCGAGATGCTCAGGATCAGGAATTGCCACCGGGCGGCCTGGCGTTGGCGCAATTGGCGCGGATCGATCTGAGTGAACTTGATCCGCGCCTCGCGCAGGTACGCTTCGACATTGCCGCTGACGTCGACAATCCACTGTGCGGCCGCCACGGTGCCTCAGCGATCTTCGGACCGCAGAAAGGCGCCACGCCGCAGCAGGTCGAGCAATTGGACCGCGCCCTCGGACACTTCGCCCAACACTGTGCCGCCGTCCTGGGCAAAGACGTGCGCGACGAACCGGGCAGCGGCGCTGCCGGCGGTCTGGGGTTTGCGGCCAAAGCGTTTCTGGGGGCGCAGTTCAAGGCCGGGGTCGAGGTGGTGGCTGATCTGGTTGGCCTCGCTGAAGCGGTGATAGAGGCTGATCTGGTCATCACCGGCGAAGGTCGTTTCGACGCCCAGACCTTGCGCGGCAAAACGCCCTTCGGTGTTGCGCGGATTGCCCGGCACCAGCGGGTGCCGGTCATCGTCCTCGCTGGCACGCTGGGCGAGAATTATCAGGCTCTCTATAAGCATGGCATCGACGCCGCATTCGCGCTGGCCAGCGGGCCGATGACGCTGGAGCAAGCGTGCGCCGAGGCGCCACGGTTGTTGCGAGAGCGAGCCACCGATATCGCCCGGGTCTGGCGGCTGGCCACGCGCAACACCTGATCAAATTTGAGTGGATGGGAGCGATACGCCCGCAACGATGGGGGAGAGCGTAGCAGCGGACGCAGCCTCGCAGGCTCGGCAGCTGCTACAGATCAGGCCGCAGCTGCTACAGAGTCAAATATATTTTCGCTGATGCACGCGGGAATTCTTAACGCCAGCCGATACAGCTAACAGGCGCACCCACCTTCTTACATCAGTGCCGCCAAACTGAACCGGGTGCCGCAAACCCGGCCATTCAGTCACCTCGGCAAGGACGCTCGCCGTTTCATCATCCGAGTATCGTCCTATGTCCCTGCGTAATCTGAACATCGCGCCCCGAGCATTTCTGGGTTTCGCCTTTATTGCTTTGCTGGTGGTCGTCCTGGGCATGTTCGCTGCGAGCCGTCTGACGATCATCCACAAGGCTTCCATGGACATGGGCACGACACAGCTGCCCAGCGTCGGATTCCTCGGCAACATGACCGAAAACGTCCTGCGTATGCGCATTCTTTCGTTCCGGGTGCTGGTCAACCGGGATCCGGCCGCGTTGCAGGAAGCTAAGGCACGAATTGCCGTTCTCGTCGACAAGCTCCGCAGTGCGCAGGCCAGTTACGCGGCGCTGCCGGCTCAGCCGGAAGAGATCGCGCTGTACAAGACATTCACCGCGACCCTCGACAGCTACATGCAAGCGCAAACGCAAATGATAGAGTTGTCGCGGCAGGGCAATCTCGATGAAATGCGCAGCCTGATCAATACGCGGATCAAGGACGGCACCGACCAGATGGGCGAGCAGCTCAACAAACTGGTGGCACTCAATACGCTTTACGCGAAGGGCGCCCTGGCGCAGGCGGGCGAAGAATACCGCAACGCCATTACCGGCATCATTGTCGTGTCTGTTGTTGCCGCATTGATGACCGTATTGTTGGCCTGGTTGCTGACTCGAAGCATCGTCACGCCATTGAATCGCGCGCTGACAGCCGCGCAAACCATCGCGAGCGGCAATCTGAGTAAAGTCATCGAGGTCGACGGCAAGGATGAACCGGCGCGTTTGCTTGGCGCCTTGTCCGCCATGCAGGACAACTTGCGCAAGACCATCGAACAAATCGCCGGTTCCGCCACTCAGTTGGGGGCCGCAGCCGAGGAACTCAGCGCGGTGACCGAAGAAGCATCCCGCGGGCTGCAACAACAGAATAACGAGATCGAACAGGCCGCGACCGCCGTCAACGAGATGACGGCGGCCGTGGAAGAGGTCGCGCGCAATGCGGTTTCGACTTCGCAAGCCTCGAACCATTCGACCCAGGTGGCACGTGATGGACGTGATCGAGTGGTGGAAACCGTCGACGCTATTCAGACCATGACCCATGACGTGCAGAACACCTCCCTGATGATCGAAGGCCTGGCTGCTCAGGGGCGCGATATCGGCAAAGTGCTGGACGTGATCCGCGCCATCGCCGAGCAGACCAACCTGTTGGCCCTCAACGCTGCCATCGAAGCGGCGCGTGCCGGGGAAGCCGGTCGTGGTTTTGCCGTGGTGGCGGACGAGGTGCGGGCGTTGGCCCATCGGACAGCACAATCGACTCAGGAAATCGAGAAGATGGTCGCCGGCATCCAGAACGGTACCGGTGAAGCGGTCTCCTCGATGCAGCAAAGCAATCATCGCACTCAGAGTACTTTGGAGATGGCCCGTGCCGCTGGCGTGGCCCTGGATCAGATCACTCAATCGATCCAGCTGATCAATGAGCGCAACCTGGTGATCGCCAGCGCTTCGGAAGAACAGGCGCAAGTATCCCGTGAAGTCGACCGCAATCTGGTGAATATCCGCGACCTGGCCACGCAGTCCGCCGCTGGCGCCAACCAGACCAGCGCAGCCACGCATGAACTGTCGCGCCTGGCTGTTGATTTGAACGCGATGGTGGCGCGATTCGTGATTTGAGATAGGGTTGAGACTGGATCCCGCGCGACAGGAGAAGCACATGCGCTATTCAGCCTTGACCCAACGAATCGCCGGTGACGGAGCGGCGGCCTGGCAGATTCATTATCGAGCGCTGGAATTGCGCGAGCAGGGCGTCGACGTGCTGTTGCTGTCGGTGGGTGATCCGGATTTCGACACCCCCCGACCCATCGTCCAGGCCTGCGTCGACAGCCTGCTGGCGGGTGACACGCATTATCCTGACGTGCGCGGGATTCGCGGATTGCGCGACAGCATCGTCAACCGCTATCGACGGCACTGCGGCCAGGTGCTGGAGGCCGATCAGGTGATCGTCGTACCCGGCGCTCAGTGCGGCGTCTATTCGGTCGCGCAATGCCTGTTGAATCCAGGTGATGAAGTCATCGTCGCCGAGCCGATGTACGTGACGTATGAAGGCGTGTTCGGCGCCATCGGGGCGAAAGTGGTGCCCGTGGCGGTGCGTCCGGAGAATGGCTTTCGCATCGATCCGGCAGACGTCGCGGCGCAGATCACTGCCAAAACTCGCGTCATCGTGCTCAACAGTCCGAATAATCCTTCTGGTGCGAGTTTGTCCTTGATGATCTGGCAGCAGTTGGCAGCGCTGTGCATTCATCACGACTTGTGGCTGATCAGTGACGAGGTTTACAGCGAGCTTTTGTACGAGGGCCACCACATCAGTCCGGCCAGTTTGCCCGGCATGGCCGAGCGCACGGCGACCATCAACAGCCTGTCCAAATCCCACGCCATGAGCGGTTGGCGGGTGGGCTGGGTGCTGGGGCCGAAAACGTTGATCGACCATCTGGAGCACCTGTCGCTGTGCATGTTGTTCGGCATCCCGGAATTTGTCCAAAAAGCGGCACAGGCGGCGCTGGAAAGTGATCTGCCGGAAGTGGCGCTGATGCGCGATGAGTATCGTCAGAGGCGTGACCTGGTGTGCGCGAGCCTGAGCCGCTGCCCGGGCATTCGACCGATTCGGCCTGATGGCGGGATGTTCGTGATGGTTGATATTCGCCAGACCGGGCTCTGTGCGCAGCGATTCGCCGAACGTTTGCTGGACGGATATGGCGTCTCGGTGCTGGCGGGCGAAGCCTTCGGCCCGAGCGCGGCGGGGCATATCCGTATTGGTTTGGTGGTGAGCCAATTGAAACTGGCCGACGCCTGCCGGCGGATTGCGTTGTGCGCAGGGGATCTTATCGAAGGGCGGCGCGCCTGAAGATTTTATGGTGTGTGTGTTGGCTTCATCGCGAGCAAGCTTGATCCTACAGAGGGTTTTGCGGTGTTCACAATATATGTGTTCAACGCCAAGACCCTGTGGGAGCGCGGCCTGCCCGCGAAGACTGGCTGACAGGCGCTGAATTCCTTAGCCTTGCCACGCGTCTGTATTCACCAGATTCTGTGGCCGTTCACCCGCCAGCGCCGCCAGCAGATTGTCCACCGCACACGCTGCCATCGCCTCCCGAGTCTCATGGGTCGCCGAGCCGATATGTGGTGTCGCTACCACGTTGTGCATTTGCAGCAATGGCGAGTCAGAGCCAAGCGGTTCACGCTCGAACACATCCAGCCCCGCCGCGCGAATTTGCCCCGCACGCAACGCATCGACCATCGCCGCTTCGTCCACCACTTTGCCTCGAGAGATATTGATGAAAATCGTCTCCGGGCGCATCTGCGCAAATTGTTCTGCGCCGATCAGCCGTTCGGTTTCAGCGGTCAGCGGTAATGTCAGGCAGACAAAATCCGCTTCTTGCAACAACGCCGCCAAGCTGCGGTATTGCGCATCGAACCGCTGTTCCACCGCCGGTTTTGGCGAGTGGCTGTGATAGATGATCGGCATGCCAAACCCGAAATGCCCACGCTGAGCCAAAGCCTCACCGATACGCCCCATGCCGATGATGCCGAGGGTTTTGCCGTGCACGTCGGTGCCGAAGTGCGCCGGGCCGACATTACGCGTCCATTCGCCGACGCGAACTATGTTGGCCAGTTCCACCACCCGCCGGGCTGTCGTCAGGATCAGCGCAAAACCGGTGTCGGCGGTGGTTTCAGTGAGTACGTCCGGCGTGTTGCTGAGCAGGATCCGGCGCTCGGTCAGGTAGTCGATGTCGTAGTTGTCGACGCCTACCGAAACGCTGGCAATCGCTTGCAGATGCGGCGCCAGATCCAGCAGCGCGGCGTCGAGTTTGAGGCTGGCCCCGAGTAACCCGTGAGCACGGGGCAGGGCGTCGTGTAGTTGCGCCAGGCCGGCGGCGTCGAGGCTCTCGATCAGCGTGACCTCGGCCTGCTGCTGCAATCGAGCCATCAGCGGCGGCGAGAGTTTTTTGTACAACACAACGTGCTTTTTCATCGTCGTCATCTCAACTTCAATTCAGGAATGAGTTGCCATCGGCTGTTGCCCAACCGGTTTGGCAACGACCCGGTCACTGGCGCCGGGCTTGAGGAAAATCGTCAGCACCACGGACAGCATCAGCGCGCCGCTCATTAACAGATAGGATGCTCCGGGCGAACCGGTGGAGCTGTTCAAATAGCCGACCAGATACGAACCGCCAAACGAACCGAGTGCGCCCATGCTGTTGATTAGCGCCATCGCGCCCCCCGCAACGTTGGCTGGAAGAATCTCCGGCACAATCGCGAAGAACGGCCCGTAAGGCGCGTACATGCAAGCACCGGCAATCACCAGCAAGGTGTACGACCACCAGAAATGTTCGGCACCGAGGGCGTAGGAACCGTAAAAAGCTATAGAAGCAATCAGCAATGGCGGCCAGACAAAGCGTTTACGTTTCTGCAGTTTGTCCGAGCCCCAAGAGACCAGCAGCATGGCGATCACTGCGGCCAGGTAAGGCAATGCCGAGAGCCAACCCGCTTCAACCATGTCCATCTGCGCGCCAGCCTTGAGGATCGATGGCAACCACAGCACAAAACCATAAACACCGATGCTCCAGCAGAAAAACTGCAGCGCCAGAATAATCACCTTCGGCGAGCGAAACGCTTCGGCGTAGTTCTTTACCGCTTTCATACCAACCTGTTCGGCGGCGAGGGCGCTTTCCAGGTCATGCTTTTCCTCATCGCTCAGCCACTTCGCTTGGGACGGTCGATCATCCGCGAGGCGCCACCAGATGAACGCCCAGAATACCGCCGGCAAACCTTCGATGATGAACATCCAGCGCCAGCTGTAATGCTGCACCAGATAGCCAGACACCACTGACATCCAGAGCATGGTCACCGGGTTGCCGAGGATCAGGAAGGTGTTGGCCCGCGAGCGTTCGGCACGGGTGAACCAGTGGCAGAGGTAGACCAGCATCGCCGGCATGACCGCGGCTTCGACCACGCCGAGCATGAAGCGGATGACGATCAGCCAGTAGGCGCTGGAGACCACCCCGGTCAATGTCGCGAGGCCGCCCCAGAGAATCAGGCTGACGAAAATCAGCTTCTTCACGCTGTGCCTTTGCGCATAGATCGCGCCCGGCACCTGGAAGAAAAAGTAGCCAAGGAAGAACAGCGCGCCGAGCAAAGAAGACATCCCGGGTGTGATCATCAGGTCGTCGGCCATGCCGGAGGCGGCGGCGAACCCGTAGTTGGCGCGATCCAGATACGCCAGGCTGTAGGTGATGAACACGATGGGCATGATGTACCACCAGCGGCGGGCGGCGAGTGTTGCAGTTTTCATGAGGGTGCTCCTGAGCTTGTTGTTTTTGTCGCAGCAGGTACGCGTCGGGTTCAAGCTTTTGCAGTGCTCGTGCTGGCCTCATCGCGAGCAGGCTCGCTCCCACAGGGATTGTCTAAGCTCTGCAGATCCGCTGTAGGACATGGGCTGTGTGAACACCGCAAATCTCCTGTGGGAGCGAGCCTGCTCGCGATGGCGGCCTCGAATTCGACGGACATCTGCGACCGGCTCGGCAACCCCTCCATGTCCCCACGACTCTGCACCGCGCGGCTGCCAATCCAGTTGGCACGCTCCACGGCGTCGGCAAAGCTGAGGTTTTCCAGCAGTGCGCTGATCATCCCTACCGCAAAACCATCACCGGCACCTACAGTGTCCACTACCTTTTCCACCGCTACGGCGGCCACAAAACCAGCGTGCAGATGAGTCCGGTAATAAGCACCGTGCGGGCCGAGCTTGATCGCCACGGCCTCAGCGCCCTTGTCCAGATAAAACGCGGCGATGTCAGCGGGGTCGTCCAAACCGGTGAGCAGTTGTCCTTCGCTCAACCCTGGCAACACCCAGTGGGCGAGGGCCGCAAGCCGGTTTATCTCGGTGATCATTTGCTGCGTACTGGCCCACAGGTTCGGGCGCAGGTTGGGGTCGAAAGACACGCTGCGCCCGGCCTCACGCATGCGCGTCATCAATTCAAAAGACATTTCCCGAGCCGTCGCAGACAGCGCCGGTGGAATGCCGGTGGCGTGCAAATGCCGAGCCTTGAGCAGCTCGGGCATGATCGACTGCGCTGACAAATGGCTCGCCGCCGACCCGCGGCGGAAATATTCAACCAGCGGATCGCTGCCATCGTCGGCGCGGGATTTCATCTGGAAACCAGTCGGGTGTGTCGGGTCGATGGCGACATAGCTGCAATCCACGCCTTCCTTTTGCAGCGTATCGATCACAAAACGGCCGAGAGAATCATCACCGACCCGACTCAACCACGTCACGTTGAAACCCAACCGCGAGAGGCCGATCGCGACGTTGCTGTCCGCTCCGGCAATGCGCTTGTGGAAGTGGTCGACGTGGGCCAGGTCGCCGTTGTAGTCAGCAACGAACATCGCCATGGTTTCGCCGAACGAGAGGATATCGATCTCAGGCATCAGCACTCTCCAGTCGGGTTTGGCCAAGGCGGGCGAGGGTGGCGACATGCTCAGTCGTGAGTTGTACAAGGTCGTCGCCCTGCAGCGGATACTCAGCTGCACGCATCACGCCCTGAGGCATGTGGCGCAGCAGTTGTTCCCACTCATGCAGATCGCTCACAGCGGGCGGTGTGGCGACCAGTTTGCCGTCGGCGCGGCGCTGAACGGCTTTACAGTGCACGTAGCCGACGTGACGACCCAACAGGCGCGCGGCGCTGGCGGCCGGTTGGTCCTGCCAGTGCCAGTTGCCGATGTCGAAGGTCATTTTGATCGGCAAACCGTGCTGCTCGACTTCGGCGAAAAAGCGCTGGAACGGTTCGATGCGACCGCCGTGCAAGGTCTGGTCGTTTTCCACCAGCAGTTGCACCGGGCTTTTGCTGAGTACCTGGCTCAAGGTTTGAAGGTCGCTGTTATCCGTGAAGTACCCGAGCGAGACCTTAAGCCATCTGGACCCGAAAGCCTCGGCGCGTTGCAGTGCGTTGATCAGTTCGGGATTGGGTCTGGTTTGACCGGCCAGCCACAGCTCCAGCGGCGACGAAAACACGCTTTGCAGATTCTGGCCCTCGGTGGCTTTCGCGAGCTGAGCGGGATCTTCGACCGTCAGCAATTCTTCGCGCCATTCGATGCGGGTGGCGCCGGCGCTCGCCAGCGTTTCGATGAACGAGCCTTGGCCGCGTTGGCGGACAAGGTCGGCGCCGTAGCTCGACAGGCTGATGGAGACAGGTGGTTTTTTCATTTGTTATCGACCTCTGAAACCGGTTTCATTTTTGTTCAAAAAAATAGATTCGTGTGTTTCGCGGGCCATCACATTCACCGGAGATTCCCAAGGGTCGAACCCCTGACAACCAACCGCGCCGCAAAATCCAGAGTCCGCACCGGCCCGTCATCCCCGCGCAAGCGCTTAAGCAAACACTCAAACGCACGCGCGCCGATCTCGGCTGTCGGCTGCGCCAGTGCGGTGATGCCACTGCCCACCAACGGGTACCAATCCAGGTCATCCAGAGCGATCAGCCCGACATCGTCAAACAGCTTGCACCCCAGCTCGCGCAGGGCATGAGTGCTGGCCAGCGCCGCGATACCGTTCGCGCAGAACAGTGCTTTCTGACCAGGGCCGGGAGATTTTAGAAACGTATTGAGGTTCGCGGTCAGTTCGCTGCCGGTCTCGACGATGGCGCCGCGCAGGGTAGAACGCTGCGCGATTTGCTGATTAAAACTGCTGACCCGCTCGATGCGTGAACTCGTGCCGTCGAAGGGCTCAGTCACCAGCATCACATCGCGATAGCCACGTTCTTCGAGGTGGTCGAGTGCGATGGCGATGGCCGCCGGGTTGTCCAGCCCGACCATGTCACTGTCGAACTGCTCGACCTTGCGGTCCACCAGCACCAAGGGCATCTCCCGTTGCAGTTCCTGCAATTCATCGCGATGGTGCCCGAGGGTGTTCACGATCAGCCCTTCGATATTGTATGAGCGCAGCAGGGCGAGGTGCTGGCGCTCCTGTTCGTCATCACGGTCGGTGTTGCACACCACCAGGCTGTAACCGTGCTGACGGCAGGCGGTTTCCACCCCGTGCATCACGGCGATCGAATAGGGATTGCGGATGTCAGCGACCAGCATGCCGATCAGGCGGGTTCTGCCACGTTTCAGACCACGAGCCATCTGGTTGGGGCGGTAGCCGAGTTCGGCAATCGACTGCTCGATGCGCAAGGCAATCGCGTCGGACAACAGGGCTCTATCATCGCCGATGAATCTCGACACGCTGGCCTTGGAGACCTTGGCGTGTTCGGCCACGTCAAGCATGGTCACGCGGCTGCGCTGGGCGGCGGAGAAATCGTTCACAGGCTGAAACCTTCTTATTGGATTTATAAGGTTTGGTGCGTTGCACTGAAACCGGTTTCAGAAGACACCAGAAACGTACCTTGCGTCAACCCTCAGGTGAAATTGCAAACGCCTCAAGCCGACGGATGGCTCTCATATTCCCACGGTCGACCACGCCGAAATCAGCAGCAACAGCGCCATGCACCGGTTGAAGCGTCGCATCGCCTTGGGCGAACGCAGCCACCGCGCCGACCCGGCGCCCAGCAGCGCCCATCCACCCAGGCACGGCAGGGAGATCAGAAAAAACGCCACTGACAAAATCAACACATGGTTGAAACGCTGCTCACCGCTACTTGCAAATACACTGACCACGGCCAGCGCCATCATCCAGGTTTTCGGGTTGATCAGTTGCAGGCTGGCGGCCCCCACCAATCCCAGCCGTGCCTGCGTGTCACCGGGGGCGAGCGCTTCAGCTGGCGCAGTGAAAATCTGCCATGCCAGGTAACTCAGCCACAGCACGCCAATCCACTGCATTGTCGTCTGCAGCATCGGCGAGGATGTCAGTGTCGAACCGGCGCCGGCACCCACCAGCAGCACCAGTATCGCTGCACTGGCACAGGCACCAAAAATAATTGGCAGGGTGGCAGTCAAGCCGTAGCGAGCGCTATTGCTCAACACCAGAACGTTGGTCGGGCCGGGCGTGATCGAGGCTACGAAGGCGAACAGCGCGAAGGGCAGTAACGTCGGTAAGCTGGATGACATGGTGGGCAACTCCAGAGAAGATCGCTTATCTTCGCTGTCCCGCTGTCACGCGTCTGGAAGATTTGAGCAGCGCCTGCGATACAGCGCCGGCGTCAAGCCGTAGGCCCGCACGAACCAGCGGCCCAGATGGCTCTGATCGGCAAAACCCAGAGCCATCGCCACTGCTGCTGGCTGTTCACCACGAGCCAACTGGCGACGTGCCTTGGCCAGGCGCAATTGCACCAGATAAGCGTGGGGCGCGATGCCAAAAGCAGCCTTGAACGCCCGAGTCAGCCGATAGCGGTCGACGCCGGTCGCAACGCTCAGATGATCCAGCCCGATGTCTTCCTGGAAGTGCGCATGCAAAAACGCGCGGGCCTGTTGCGCCACGCGTGGCAGACGCGGGTCTTCGCCGTATCGAGCGCGCCAATGTACGTGGGCAGTCAGGCGCTCGAGCAAGCCATCCAGGGCGGTCTGGCGCACAATTTTCAGTTCGCCGCGGTGCAGTGTCTGAAACGCCTGGTGGGTGGCATGGGCCAGACGCACGTCGCTGGTCAGTGTGTGGGCAAAACTCAGTTGAGTGTTGTCGGGTGCGCTGTCGAATACAGCGCTCAGTTCGCGCTGCAACCACTGTGGATCGAAGTACAACATTCGGTAAGTGAAGCCATCTTCCGTCGGCGCTTCCCCATCGTGGATCTCGCCTGGCTCAAGCAGGAACACTTCGCCCGGTGTGCTCTGGTGTTTGGCCCGACGACAATTGAATTGCTGAACCCCTTGCTCGGTGACACCCACCAGAAAACTGTCATGCCAGTGCGGGTCGTAAGCGTGACCTTCGAAATGCGCGCGCAACGTCTCAATGCCGGTGTCGGCGTCCTGGGCGAGTTCGATCCAGTTATGAGTCGTCATGGTGCACCTGTGGGACGGAGATCCGGGACAGTTAACGCTGGTAGCCAGCGCCTGCCTAGAACATTTGTGCAGGCGTCAGTTGAACAGCCCGGCAGCGATATTGATCGAGAACCCGAGAATCGCGGTGTTGAAGAGAAATCCGATCAGCGATTGCGCCAGCACAATCTTGCGCAGATCCCGGGTAGCCACCCCGACATCGGAGGTTTGCACGGCTGCGCTGATGGTGAACGAAAAATACAGAAAGTCCCAATAGTTGGGCGTTTGCAGGCCCTCGGCGAAACGCAACGCTGGGTCTTTGCCACCCCACGTGTAAAAAAGACGGGCGTAATGCACGCTGAAGATCACCCCGATCAGAAGCCACGAGCCGATCACGGTGAAGGCGGTAAATCCGTAATGCAGCAGTTTGCTGGTGCTTTCCAGGTCTTTGCTGCCCGCCAGTTCGAAGGTGATGGTCGCCAGGCTGGCGATCGCCGCGAAGCACACCACGAACAGCACCAGCCCGGCGTTTTCATCCTCGACCTCGGCGATCCGTTTAACGTCCGGCGCCTTGGCTCGTGCGCTGAGCCAGAACATCAACAGCAGGTAGGTCCATACGCCGGCATTCCAGCCGAAGAGGATTTTGCTGATGATTGAATCGGTTGGGGTAAGAATCCCCACCGCGACACCGAGTGTGGCGGCAGCGGACAGGCGAGGGTGGGTGCGGGCGAGGTGGGGCATGGGGACTCACTATGGCGGCGGGTCTGTGCACCATAGCGCACGCCACTGGGCTTTGCGTAGCGGCTGTGTATGAGCTGTGTAGGAGCTGTCGAGTGAAACGAGGCTGCGATCTTTTGAACTTGGGGTCGCAGAAGCAAGATCAAAAGATCGCAGCCTCGTTTCACTCGTCAGCTCCTACGGAGGGGATTTATCCCATACCGATGGGTCAGGGCTGTGTGTGGCGCTTACGCACCAGTTTCATCACCACCACAAAAAACACCGGCACAAACACCACGGCCAAGGTCGCCGTGATCATCCCGCCGATCACCCCGGTGCCGATGGCTTGCTGACTTGCCGAACTCGCGCCCGTTGCAATCGCCAGCGGCACGACGCCCAGAATGAACGCCAGAGACGTCATGACAATTGGCCGCAGACGTAAGCGCGCCGCTTGTAACGTGGCGTCGATCAGGTCGTGCCCTTCGTCGTACAGGCTCTTGGCGAACTCGATGATCAGGATCGCGTTCTTCGCCGACAACCCGATGATGGTGATCAGCCCGACCTTGAAGAACACGTCGTTGGGCATGCCGCGCAAACTCACGGCCAACACCGCACCGAGCACACCCAGCGGCACCACCAGCAACACCGAGGTCGGGATCGACCAACTCTCGTACAGCGCCGCCAGGCACAAAAACACGATCAGCAACGACAAGCCGAGCAGGATCGGTGCCTGACTGCCGGACAAGCGCTCCTGCAAAGACAGCCCGGTCCATTCCTGACCCAGACCTGCCGGCCCCAGTGCGACCAGTCGCTCGATTTCCGCCATGGCTTCACCGGTGCTGTAACCCGGTTTCGGCTCGCCGGAAATGCTGATCGCCGGGTAGCCGTTGTAACGGGTCAGTTGCGCCGGCCCCTGAGTCCATTTCGCCTCAACGAAAGCGGACAGCGGCACCATCTTTCCGGCATCGTTGCGCACGTTGATCTTCAACAGGTCAGCAACCTGACTGCGTTGATCGCCTTCAGCCTGTACCACCACCCGTTGCATCCGTCCCTGATTGGGAAAGTCGTTGATGTAAGCAGACCCGACCGCTGTGGACAGCACATTACCGATGTCGGCGAACGACACACCCAGAGCATTCGCCTGTTTGCGGTCGACTTCCAGCTGCACTTGCGGCGCTTCGGCCAAGGCGCTCTCGCGCACGTTCATCAGGATAGGGCTGTTCTCGGCGGCTTCGAGCAATTCGCTTCGGGCCTTCATCAATGTCGCATGTCCAAGGCCGCCACGGTCTTGCAGGCGAAACTCGAAACCGCTGGAGGTCCCGAGGCCGTCCACCGGTGGCGGCAGGACCGAGAACGCCGCGGCATCCTTGATCTGACTGAAGGCGATATTGGCGCGGTCTGCGATCGAGCTGGCCGAGTCGTCGCTGTCGCGATCTGACCAGTCTTTCAATGTAGTAAAGGCCAATGCCGCGTTCTGCCCGCTGCCGGAGAAGCTGAAACCAAGGATGACCGTGCTGTCACCGACACCGGGTTCGGTCGCGTTGTGCGCCTCGATCTGCTTGACCACCTGCACCGTGCGGTTCTGGCTCGCACCCGGCGGCAGTTGAATGTCGGTGATCGTGTAACCCTGATCCTCCACCGGCAGAAACGAAGACGGCAGGCGACTGAAGCACCAGCCTAGCGCAATCAACAACACGCCATAGATCAGCAGATAGCGACCGCTGCGTTTAAGCGCATAGGCTACCCATCCCGAGTAACGCTCGGTCAGTTGCTCGAAACGCCGGTTGAACCAGCCGAAAAAACCGCCCTTGGCGTGATGCTCACCCTTGGCAATCGGCTTGAGCAAGGTTGCGCACAGCGCCGGGGTCAGGGTGAGGGCAAGGAACGCCGAGAACAGAATCGACGTTGCCATCGACAACGAGAACTGGCGGTAGATCACGCCGACCGAGCCCTGCATGAATGCCATCGGGATAAACACTGCGACCAGCAC
Organism: Pseudomonas sp. TMB3-21; assembly: GCF_054898145.1. Lineage (NCBI taxonomy): Bacteria > Pseudomonadati > Pseudomonadota > Gammaproteobacteria > Pseudomonadales > Pseudomonadaceae > Pseudomonas > Pseudomonas sp. TMB3-21. The sequence continues at coordinate 4,103,598 of NZ_CM142718.1, forward strand.
CAAAGTGATGCCGATGATCGCCCCGGTGATCTGCTTCATGGCCTTGCGCGTCGCTTCCTTGGGCGAGAGGCCTTCGGTGACCATGATCCGTTCGACGTTTTCCACCACCACAATGGCGTCGTCCACCAGAATGCCGATCGCCAGCACCATGCCGAACATGGTCAGCACATTCACCGAGAAGCCCAGAGCCAGCATGGTAGCGAAGGTGCCCATCAAAGCGACTGGCACGACCAGCGTTGGAATCAGCGTGTAGCGGATGTTTTGCAAAAACAGAAACATCACCGCGAATACCAGCACCATGGCCTCGAGCAGGGTGTAAACCACCTTGGTGATCGAGACTTTGACGAAGGGTGAGGTGTCGTAAGGGATCTTGTATTCGACGTTGGCCGGGAAATAGCGCGCCAGATCATCCATCTTTGCCCGCACAAGCGTAGCTGTGCTCAGGGCATTGGCGCCCGGTGACAGTTGCACGCCGACGGCGGTTGAAGGCTTACCGTTCAGACGTGTGCCGAACTGATAATCCTGACTGCCGATTTCGACCCGCGCCACGTCGCCAATGCGCACGGTGGAGCCGTCGGGGTAGGCCTTAAGCACGATGTCGGCAAATTCTTCCGGGGTCGATAGCTGCCCTTTGACCAGGATGGTCGCGGTGATTTCCTGAGTACTGCGCGTCGGTAGATCGCCGATGCTGCCCGCCGAAACCTGCGCGTTCTGGGCGACGATGGCGGCATTCACGTCGGCCGGGGTCAGGTTGAAACCGAGCAGCTTCTGCGGATCGATCCAGATGCGCATGGCCCGCTCGGCGCCGTACAACTGCGCCTTGCCGACGCCGTCCAGACGCTTGATCTCGTTCATCACGTTGCGCGCCAGATAATCACTGAGCGCGACGTCGTCGAGTTTGCCGTCACTGGAGGTCAGCGTGATCAGCAACAGAAAACCGGCGGAGACTTTTTCCACCTGCAAACCTTGCTGGTTCACTGCTTGCGGCAGCCGTGACTCAACCACTTTCAAGCGGTTCTGCACATCGACCTGGGCCATTTCCGGGTTGGTGCCCGGCTGAAACGTCGCCTTGATCGTCGCGCTGCCAAGGCTGCTCTGGGATTCGAAATACAGCAGATGATCGGCGCCGTTGAGCTCTTCCTCGATCAGGCTGACCACGCTCTCATCCACGGTCTGCGCCGATGCACCGGGATACACGGCATAGATTTCGATCTGCGGCGGCGCAACGTCGGGGTACTGCGCCACCGGCAACTGCGGAATGGCCAGCGCGCCGGCCAGCAGGATGAACAGGGCAACCACCCAGGCGAACACCGGGCGGTCGATAAAGAACTGCGGCATAAAAAGCGTCCTGCTTACTGACCAGAAGCCTGGGCAAGTGGAAGAGGGGTGTCGTCGATCTGCACTTTCTCGCCGGGCTTGGCGTGTTGCAGGCCTTCGGTGACGATGCGGTCGCCGGGCTTCAGCCCACCGGTGACGATCCAGCGATCGTTCTGCACGGCGCCCAGTTCAACGGGCTGCAGGCCGACGCGTTGATCTGCATCCAGCAGCAGCACTTGCGCGATGCCGGCGCTGTCCCGCTGGATGGCTCGTTGCGGCACGCTGATGCCGTGCTGATCGACCGCTTGCTCCAGCCGCACACGCACGAAACTGCCCGGCAGCAGGTCAAGGTCAGGGTTGGGAAATTCGCTACGCAGGATGATCTGGCCAGTGCCGGGATCGACCGTGATGTCGGTAAACAGCAGCTTGCCCGGCAGCGGATAGAGACTGCCATCGTCCTGTATCAGCGTGGCCTTGGCTTCACCCCGACCGACTTCCTTCAACTGGCCGGAACGGAACGCGCGGCGCAGGTCGTTGAGTTCACGGGTGGATTGAGTGAGGTCGGCGTGAATCGGGTCGAGCTGCTGAATCAGCGCCAGTGGCGTGGTTTCGTTTTGCCCGACCAGCGCCCCTTCGGTCACCAGTGCACGCCCGATGCGTCCGGCAATCGGCGCGGTGACGGTGGCATAGCCGAGGTTGAGTTTCGCCCGGTCGACGGCGGCCTTGTTGGCGGCGACTTCAGCGGCCGTTTGCCGAACGGCGGCACGGGCGTTGTCGTAATCCTGACCGCTGATGGCGTTGCCTTCGACCAGTTGTGCGTACCGCTGCTCTTGCAAGCGCGCCTGAAAGGCATTGGCCTCGGCTTTGCGCAGGTCCGCTTCGGCGCTGTCGAGGTCCGCTTTGAACGGCGCCGGGTCGATGCGGAACAATACTTCGCCTTTTTTCACGTCGCTGCCTTCACGGAAGACACGCTGCAATACCACGCCCGCCACCCGCGCCCGCACTTCGGCAATACGCGGCGCGGCAATGCGCCCGCTCAATTCACTGCTGATCGACAGCGGGCGGGCCGACAAGGTTTCGATGCGCACGCTGACCAACGGCGCCGCTTCCTCGGCGGTCGTTGCCTTGTCACACGCGCCCAGCGTCAACGCCAATGCAATCAGGCTGAGCCTGGCGAGCAGATTCTTCGACATGAATTACCCCAATAATGATCCCCGGCATCCTACGGGGAGGCGACGAGAGTAGCGGTGAAGCTTTGTAGTTGCTGTGTGAAATTGTGTAAGGGTTTTACGCAGGAAGGCAGGAGGGCGTATATCCTTCAGGTCGTGAAATTTTTGCGCCTGTGCGGCCGCTTTCGCGAGCAAGCCCGCTCCCACATTTGATCTCCGGTGTGTCAACTATTGCCGGAACATCGCCAATCCATGTGGGAGCGGGCTTGCCCGCGAAAGCGGCGGCACAAACGCCACCGCACCTTCTGGAAACACCCCATGCCCAACATCCTCCTGGTCGAAGACGACTCCGCGCTCTCCGAGCTGATTGCCAGTTATCTGGAGCGCAACGGCTATAGCGTCAGCGTGATCAGCCGTGGCGATCAGGTGCGCGAGCGAGCGCGGGCCAATCCTCCGGACCTGGTGATCCTCGACCTGATGCTGCCGGGGCTGGACGGTCTGCAAGTGTGCCGCTTGCTGCGCGCCGATTCGGCAGCGCTGCCAATCCTGATGCTCACCGCCCGCGACGACAGCCACGATCAGGTGCTGGGGCTGGAAATGGGCGCCGATGACTACGTCAGCAAACCGTGCGAACCGCGGGTTTTGCTGGCCAGGGTGCGCACTTTGCTGCGTCGCAGCAGCCTCAGCGAACCGCAGAGCGCCAACGACCGCATTCTGATGGGCAACCTGTGCATCGACCTGTCCGAGCGCACCGTGACCTGGCGCCAGCAACCGGTCGAACTGTCCAGTGGCGAATACAACTTGCTGGTGGTGTTGGCCCGGCACGCGGGTGAGGTGCTCAGCCGCGACCAGATTCTGCAACGCCTGCGCGGCATTGAATTCAACGGCACCGACCGCTCGGTGGACGTGGCGATTTCCAAGCTGCGACGCAAGTTCGACGACCACGCCGGTGAAGCGCGCAAGATCAAAACGGTGTGGGGCAAAGGGTATTTGTTCAGCCGCTCTGAATGGGAATGCTGAGCCCATGTTCAGACTGCTGTTTCGCCTGTACCTGGTGACGATCGTTTCCTATAGCGCCGCGATTTACCTGGTGCCCGAGGTGGTGATCAAACTCTTCCATGAGCGTTTTGTTACCTACAACCTCGACTATTCGCGAGGGCTGCAAACGCTCATCGTCAAGCAGTTCCACGCGGTGCCGCAGGCGCAGTGGCCGGCGCTGGCAGCGCAAATGGACAAAGAATTTCAGCCCCTGCACATCGTTCTGGCAGGTACTGACGACGAGCAATTCACCCCGGTGGAACAGCAGCGTTTGCGCCGCGGCGAAAATGTGGTGCGAATCGGAGACTGGGGCTGGCGGACGCTGGCGGTCACGCCGTTGAACGAGCAGACCGTGGTGCAAATGGTGGTTCCACCGGACCCGATGGATGTGGACCTGTTGTACTGGAGCATCAATGTGCTGATCGGCGCCACGTTGCTCGCCTGTCTGTTGCTGTGGTTGCGCCCGCACTGGCGTGATCTGGAAAAGCTCAAAGGCACTGCAGAGCGCTTCGGCAAAGGTCACTTAAGCGAGCGAACGCAGATCTCTGCGCATTCCAACATTGGCAGTCTGGCGCATGTGTTCGACACCATGGCCAGCGACATCGAACACCTGCTCAACCAGCAGCGCGACCTGCTGAATGCGGTTTCCCACGAACTGCGCACACCGCTGACCCGTCTGGATTTCGGCTTGGCTCTGGCACTGTCGGACGATTTGCCGGCCACAAGTCGCGAACGTCTGCAGGGGCTGGTGGCGCATATCCGCGAACTCGACGAGCTGGTGCTCGAATTGCTGTCGTACAGCCGTTTGCAAAATCCGGCGTGGGTGCCTGAACAGGTCGAGGTTTCGCTGGACGAATTTGTCGACAGCATTCTTGGCAGCGTTGACGAGGAGCTGAGTTCGCCGGACATCGTGATCGATGTGTTGTTGAACGGTCAGCTTGCGCGCTTCAGCCTCGACCCACGTCTGACGGCGCGGGCGATCCAGAACCTGCTGCGCAACGCGATGCGCTATTGCGAAACTCGCATCCAGATCAGCGTGCAAGTCAGCGGGAAGGGGTGCGAGATCTGGGTCGATGACGACGGGATCGGCATACCGGAGGATGAGCGTGAGCGCATCTTCGAGCCGTTTTATCGGCTGGATCGCAGCCGTGATCGCGCCACGGGCGGATTCGGCCTGGGCCTCGCCATCAGCCGCCGCGCCCTCGAAGCGCAAAACGGAACACTGACCGTCGAACCGTCTCCCTTGGGGGGCGCACGCTTCCGTCTGTGGCTTCCCACCCCCGCCTGACGTTTCTGAATACCGACCTCCGCCCGACGCAAATCCCCGTAGCAGCTGCCGAGCACCGCGAGGCTGCGTCGGCCGCGCGGCAGTTCCAAAAGTTGAGCTCCCCCATAAACCGGGCCAGTCACAAATTTCAGACGCAGCCTCGCGCTGCTCGGCAGCTGCTACAACGGCAGTGGCGGGCCTATATCGTGCGAGACAGGTGCGAGACCAGACTGCTGTTTTGCATCAGGCAGCGCTGGGATTTACTGTCCCAGACCTGGCCTTTCGGGCAATTGGCTTTTTCCGGCTCTTCTTTCTGTTTGTCGCTGGTAGCGAGCGCCATAGAGCTTGAAAGTGCGACGGCCAGCAGAAGTGGCGTGCCGAATATAGCGAAACGAATGTTCATGACGGATGCTCCACGCAGTGTTGCATTACAGTCGAATCATGCCCCGACTGCGCTGATGCACAATCCGGGGTGATCACTGTTGGGACATCGCCATGGTCAGGAAGGTCGAACGGATGTGAACAGTCCGGTCGAATCGGAGGCGGCGGCCATTCGTTGAGCCCTTATCAGCCCAACAGCCGAACCGGCGCCCCGGCCGCCCAAGCCTGGATATCCTCAATCATCGGCGAATAAAACTGCTGATAATTCTGCCGGCTGACATAGCCGACATGCGGCGTGGCCAGCACATTCTCCAGCGTTCTGAAAGGGTGTTGAGCCGGCAAGGGCTCCTGCTCGAACACGTCGAGCGCCGCGCCGGCCAGTTGCTTCTTCTGCAACGCCTTGATCAACGCTGCTTCATCGACAATCGGCCCGCGCGCGGTGTTGACCAGCAGCGCTGCAGGTTTCATCCAGGCCAACGCCTGCGCATCGACCAACCCCCGGCTGCGCTCGCTGAGCACCAGATGCACCGACAGTACGTCGGCCTGTTCAAACAGCTCCTGCTTGCTGACATAAGTCACGCCGGCGGCGGCAGCCCGCTCTGCGGTTAGGTTCTCGCTCCAGGCGATCACGCGCATGCCGAACACCTGACCGAACTGCGCCACGCGCTGGCCGATGCTGCCCAGACCGAGAATCGCCAGTGTCTTGCCATGCAGGTCGCCGCCCAGGCCTTGTTGCCACTCACCCGCGCGCAGGGCGTTGGCTTCGGCAACGAGGTTGCGTGTGGCGGCCATGATCAGCGCCCAGGTCAGCTCCGGCGCGGCATGTTTGTAGCTGTCGGTGCCGCTGACCTGAATACCCAGTGCAGCAGCGGCCTTCAGGTCCAGCGCCGCGTTACGCATACCGCCGGTGACCAGCAATTTCAGCTTTGGCAATTGACGCAGCAGGTCTTCATCGAACCGCGTGCGCTCGCGCATCACGCAGATCACTTCAAACTCGCGCAAACGCCCGACGAGGGTGGCGTTGTCGGCAGGGTATTCGTGGAGGAAATGCACCTCGCCGACGTCGCTTAACGCCGACCAGTCTACGACGTCCCGCGCTACATTCTGCCAATCATCAATCACAGCAATCTGCACCGTCATGGGCCTGGCCTCATCAACTCAATTTACCGGATTGGTTTTGTTCAGCCAGTCGAGCAAAGCGGCGTGGAATTTCGCCGGTTCTTCCATCTGCGGCGCGTGGCCCATGCCGGGGAATTCGATCAGCGTCGATTGCGGAATCAGCTTGGCCACTTGCTTGCCGAGCACTTCGTAATGGCCGATTTTCGCCTTCACTTCCGGCGGCGCGATGTCCTTGCCGATGGCGGTGGTGTCGGACGTGCCGATCAGCAACAGCGTCGGGACTTTCAGGTCCTTGAACTCGTAGTACACCGGTTGAGTGAAGATCATGTCGTAGATCAGCGCCGAGTTCCAGGCGACCTGCGTCTTGCCGGGGCCCTTGCTCAAACCGGCGAGCATGTCCACCCAGCGATCGAATTCGGGTTTCCAGCGGCCGTCGTAATAGGTGTTGCGCTCATAGTCGCGAATGCCTTGGGCGGTGACTTTCAGTTCGCGTTCATACCATTGATCCACGGTGCGATACGGTACGCCGAGGGCTTTCCAGTCTTCCAGGCCAATGGGGTTGACCATGGCCAGTTGTTCGACCTGATCGGGAAATTGCAGCGCATAGCGGGTGGCGAGCATGCCGCCGGTGGAGTGTCCGAGCAGGCTGGCTTTCTGGATGCCGAGGGCTTTGAGCAGTTGCTGGGTGTTGGTCGCCAGTTGCTGGAAACTGTACTGATAATGCGCCGGTTTGCTCGAGGTGCAGAAACCGATCTGGTCCGGCGCGATGACGCGGTAACCGGCGTCGCTCAGGGCCTTGATCGAGGTGTCCCAGGTGGCACCGCAAAAATTCTTGCCGTGCATCAACACGACGCTGCGCCCGTTCGCCTTGCCGTTGGCGGCGACGTCCATGTAGCCCATCTGCAGGGATTGGCCTTGCGATTCGAAGGCGAAATGCTTGACCGTGTACGGATACTCGAAACCTTGCAGCTCCGGTCCGTATTCCGGACCTTCAGCTGCCAGGGCGGGCAGGGCGGCGGTCAGGAGCAGACCGGGTAACCAACGGGAAAGTGTCAAGGACATAGAGAAACTCCGTAGGAAATCCGCCGATCGTGGATCGGCATGATTAGGGCGACATTAAACACAGGCAATCGAGCGGGCAGATCGTTCATCCCAACCAGCCCATCGTGATGAGCGTCAGCACGCCGTAGCGGGCGCCTTTGGCAACGGTAACGATCAGCAGGAAGCGGCCAAGCGGCTCGCGCATCACGCCAGCGATCAGGGTCAGCGGATCGCCGATGATGGGCAGCCAGCTGAGCAGCAACGACCAGTGACCGTAGCGCTGATACTGAACGCGGGCCCTGTCGAGGTTGGCGGGGCTGACCGGAAACCAGCGCCGCTCGCGGAAACGCTCGACACGCCGGCCGAGCCACCAGTTGACCAGCGAGCCGAGGACATTGCCCAGCGTCGCTACCGTCAACAGCAACCACAGCCAGTATTGGTCGCTGAGCAACAGTCCCACCAGCAACGCTTCGGACTGCAGAGGCAACAGCGTCGCTGCGCCGAATGCCGCGAAGAACAGCCCGATGTAGGCACCGAAGATCAATGGGCAGGGTAGTCCGCCACGACCACATCAGTGCCGTCTTTTTTCAGACCGATCACCTGGTAGGCGTCGCTCATGCCATCCATTTCCATGCCCGGCGAGCCCATCGGCATGCCGGGCGCGGCAACGCCCAGCAGATCGTCGCGTTTGCCCAGCGCCAGGACCTGCTCGGCCGGCACGTGTCCTTCGACAAATTTACCGTTGATCAAACCGGTGTGACAGGAGCCCAGACGGGGAGGCACGCCGTGCTGTTTCTTGAATTCGCTCATGTTGCTTTCGACGTGATCGGCGACCTTGAAGCCGTTGGCTTCCAGGTGACTGATCCATTTTTTGCAGCAGCCGCAGTTGGCGTCGCGGTGGACTTCAATCGGGATGAGGTCGGCCGCCTGGGCGAGGGAGGAAACAAACAGGGCGCTCAGGGCGGCCAGACGCAGGTGATTTCGCATGGGGGATCTCGTCTCGGTGTGCGGGCAAAAATGCATTCTGAACATTTTAGCCAACCATGAGCCAAGAGAGTGTTTCAGAGTGTGAGGATCCCAATCCCTGTAGCAGCTGCCGAAGGCTGCTACAGGGTTGCAGGTTCACTCAACTAACTTTAAAGCGGCCCATGATCGCACTCACGCGGCTGTTGGCTTCCAGCAATTGCCGGGTATTGAGTTCACTCGCCTCACCGCTTTTCACCAGTTCATCCACCATGTGGCGGATCTGCACCATGCTGCGGTTGATCTCTTCGGTCACCGCGCTTTGCTGTTCGGCGGCGGTCGCGATCTGTGTGCTGAGGCTGTTGATATGGCTGACGGAACCCGCCATTTCGTCCAGTCCGGTGTTTACCCTCGAAGTCGCGTCGGCGGCGGATTGGCAACTGACCTGAGTGTTTTCCATGGCGTTGACCGATGAGCTGACACCTTGGGTCAGGCGCGCCAGCATTTCATTGATTTCCGAGGTGCTCGCCTGGGTGCGGGCGGCCAGTGCACGGACTTCATCGGCGACCACTGCAAAACCACGACCTTGTTCACCGGCTCGCGCCGCTTCGATGGCCGCGTTGAGCGCCAGCAGGTTGGTCTGGCCAGCGATTGCGCCAATTACACCGAGAATTTCGGTGATGCGCTGAGCGTCCTGCTGCATGCTTTCGACTTTGCGCGTCGCGCTCGCCACTTCATCGATCAACGCCACTACGCTGCTGGACGCTTCACCAACCACCACCCGCGAGCGATCGGCGTTTTCGTTGGCGCGCTGTGTGAACGCTGCGGTTTCGGCAGCATTCTGCGCAACACTTTCGGCGGTCGAACTCATCTCCGTAATCGCAGTAACGGTCTGATCAGTTTCTGAGGCGTGGCGGATCAGAATCTGACTGGTGTGGGCGGATGAGCGCTGCAGGTTGTCCAGGCCGGATGCCATGGCCCCGGTGGCCTGGGTGACTTCACCGATCATGCTCTGCAAGTAGGCGATGAATGCATTGATCGAGTGACCGATGGCGCCGAGTTCATCTTCAGCACGAATGGTAATGCGTTTGGTCAAGTCAGCGTCGCCAGCGGACAGGGCGTCGATGTTGGCCTTGAGGGCTTTCATGCGCTGGATCAGCTTACGGATGGCGTAAACCTGCAACAGCAGCAGCAGAATCACCATCGGGATTTGCAACATGCTCAGAGTGTTGAGGACATCGTCACGCTGAGCAGTGATCAAACGCGTCGGCAGGGCAGTGGCAAGGAACCACGGCGAGCCCTCGATGGGGCGCATGAAGAAGGTGCTGGCTTCGCCGTTGTTATCGAACTCGGCCCGCTGGGCCTGATCCCTGCCTTGCAAGCCCGCTTTCACCTGATTGGCGAACGGTGAGGTTCCGGCCAGTTCATTGATGTTCTTCAACACGATCGGCCCGCTGATGCGCGAGCTGTTGCTGATTATCTTGCCGTCGGCTTCGACGATCAGCATTTCTGCGCCGAGGTCTTTTTCCTTGCGCGCCACCAGTTCGTTGAAAAAACCGAGGGTCACGTCGATTGTCGATACGCCCCAGGCGCTACCGTTCTTTGTAATTGCCATGGCGCAGTTGGTGCGCGGTTCGGCACTCGCGTCATCTTTGTATGCCGCTGCCCAGGCACATTGGCCGCGCGGGGTTTGCATGCCGCCCTTGTACCAGGTCTGGTCGTAGTAATTGGGAGCGGCGTCGCTGTTCCAGAACGTATTCACCGCCAGCTTGCCGGAGCCATCGCGGTGCCAGAAGGTGCTGAACTTGTTGCGCCCGGCTTCACGCTGCCCCGGCAACGGCCAAATGCCGCCGCCGAAAACTTTCAACTCGCCGTACTGATCAACCAAGCCTGGCAGCACCGTGTCGATAGCGGCGCTGTCGAGCAATGGGATGGTTTGGGTAATGCTGCGTTGCTGGGCCTGAACTTTGTTCAGTTCGCCTTGAATCTGCTCGGCGACCTCGGCGATTCGGTTAAGCGCTACTTGCTCTTCGGTCTGGCGCAGCTTGGGCGCGACCAGTTGGCTGATGCCCACTACGGTCAACACGGACAGTAACAGCATGAAAAGGACCAGAAACAGCGTGTAGCGAGCCTGAATGGTTCGGAATGCGGGCATGAAGTCGGGTCCTTTTGGTGCAGCAGTCTTGTTTGACGGGATCGTGCAAGTCACTTGGCTATCGGCCCGGCAGCGCCCAGCTTGAGGTACAAGCGTGCAAGTTGAGCGGTCAGTGACGGGCGGTGAAGCAGATGCTGATGCTTTCGTCGATTGCTTAACTATCCAAAACGTCCAAAGCTATGCGTTGAATGAAATCAATTAGAAGAAAAGTCTGTAGTCCATTTACTTCAAAAGCATGCAGCAAATGTACGAAAACTGTAAGCGCCTGAAATTTTAATGGCATGGGTTAATACTTGTCCCGATACTTCTGCGCCTGTCTTCTTGTTTCATACAATTCAATGATTGCCTTACAAGGAATTAGGCCATGACGATTGGATATACCGGCGCCTGGACCTCCAAAGCCGGATTGCTCGTGAAAGCTACCGGCAGCAGCGCCAAGCCCGTTTCCCACAGCTTCAAAGTCAAGCAAATGCTGGCCCTGGTCGGCAACGACCCCAACGCGCTCGATATCGCGAAGATGGACAAGCTGAAGATTCACAAGCAAATAAAAGGCTTTAACCCGGAAAACGTTTCGGCCAGGTCACTTGGCAACCTGACTGCCTTCCTTAAAGCGCAAGGTCTGATTGGCGATGTAACAGCTGTGACATTGAGTAATGCCGGTGACAAGTTCGACCGCTTCGGCGTGCCGCAAGATTCTGAAGCGCCGTTTAATGCGCTTGAATACTTTGCCACGCAACTGGACACCATTCAGAACAATAACTTGAAAGGTAACAAGTATGCCAACTACTTGATCCCTGAATACAAGAAGGCTATCTACGTACTGCAGAACCTGGCCAACTACGGCAAGGGCAACGGCACCTCGGTCCCTACCGACCAGAACCTTTCGGCCAGAGCGTGAAGCCGGGGTGTTGATCCGGTGTGAAGTCAGGAATTGAGCGGCGATAACGCGGCAGGGAAGCCAAATCGCTTCATCGGCGCTAACATGAGCGCCGATCCGCAGGCCCGTCGGTCGAATCCGGCGAGGCCCGGCCGGCAACTGACTACACACCGCAACCCCAGCTTCAGGAAATGGCAATGACCCAGTCGCAACGTTTGAAGTACTCGATTCTGATTTCCCTGGTGGTACTGGGAATCATGTTTGGCTTGTCGTATCTGCAGAACACCGGCGTGATCAGCGAGAAGCTGTTTCAGTACATTGCCATTGGCGTGGCGGTGATCGTGGTGGTGATCAATGGCGTGATGCGCCGCAAGGTCAAACCCTGAACGACGCCTTCACGCGCGATTATTCGCCGTGCAGCACAGCGGCAGCTTGCGGGTGCAGGCTGTAGCTTTTATCCGCGTTCAACGTGATCACCCCTTCGCTGCACAAGCGTTTCAAAACCTCGCGCACACTGAGAAACGACAGCGGAATGTCGAGGTCCAGCAGGTGACTGTGCACACCGCGCACGCCCAGGCTGCGTTCGCCGTCGGCCGCAGTGAGCAGGGCGTCGATGACCTTGAGGCGGATTAGGCTGGTACGCAGGCCGAAGCTCTTGAGCAGCACGCGAATCCGCTCGTTGCCGCGACGCTCGGTGGTGTGATTGAACAGGTTTGAGCCCATGGATGTTCCCACTGGCGCCTTGCTACCGTCCGTTGGCAGTTGCGAGTTGTACATGCAAAAACTCCTTCTCAGAGCCTGAACCGGAAAATGTGATGGGTGCTCTTACTCAATAAGACGTACGAGAAAGCCAAATCATGAAGACCCGCATGTAGAAAATTTGTCTCCATCGCGTCGCAACGCCTCAAAGCCCCGCAAAAATGCGCTTCTGCGCGGTAAATTTTTATTGCCACAATCGTTTCTGAATAAGGCTCATTGCGTGTCGACGCGCAGGGTGTGACCTTAGATTTTCGATCAGGAGCGAGCGTGATTATTTCCAGGCAATTAACGAGGCTGAGCCTTGCAGGTGTCATGCTGGGCTTGAGTCTTGCGGCCAGTGCACGCAGCCAGCCGGAGCAAGTGACGGTGGACATCCGGCGCACTACGTTCGGTGTGCCGCATATACGCGCCGAGAACGAACGTGGCCTCGGTTACGGGATTGGCTATGCCTACGCGCAGGACAATCTGTGTTTGCTGGCCAACGAAATCACCACGGTCAATGGTGAACGCTCGCGGTATTTCGGGCCTGATCAGCTGACGGTCGAGGAGCGCCCCAATCAAGTCAGTGACCTGTTTTTCACCTGGCTGAACACGCCTGAAGCGGTCGATGCTTTCTGGAAAGCGCAGACGGCCGAGGTTCGCGACCTGATTGGCGGCTACGCAGCCGGTTACAACCGAGCATTGTCAGAACGCCGGGCTCAAGGTTTGCCGCAACAATGCCAGGGCGAATGGGTCCGCGATATCACCGCGCTCGACATGGTCAAGCTGACCCGTCGTCTGCTGGTCGAAGGCGGAGTCGGGCAGTTCGCCGAAGCGCTCGCCGGTGCCACGCCACCCAACGCGGCCACTGCGTCGCTTCGTGATGCGGCGGCGTTTCAGGTCGCCGATTCGCGTCTGCAACGCTTTGCCCTGGAGCGTGGCAGCAACGCGGTCGCGGTGGGCAGTGAGCGCTCGTTCAACGGTCGCGGCATGCTGCTGGCTAATCCGCATTTTCCGTGGGTCGGCGGCATGCGGTTCTATCAAATGCACCTGACCATTCCGGGCAAGCTGGATGTGATGGGCGCTGCGTTGCCCGGTTTGCCGATGATCAATATCGGTTTCAACCAACACCTGGCCTGGACCCACACCGTCGATTCGTCCAAGCATTTCACCTTGTACCGTCTGCAACTCGATCCCAAGGATCCGACCCGTTTCATGCTCGATGGCAAGTCCACGCCCATGACGCAGCAGACCGTGACGATCAAGGTGAACCAGGCGGATGGCCAGGTCAAAGCGGTTTCCCGAGTGATCTACAGTTCGCCGTTCGGTCCGGTGGTGCAGTGGCCCGGGAAACTCGACTGGGACAAGCAGTTTGCGTACAGCCTGCGCGACGCCAATCTGGACAACGACCGTGTGCTGCAGCAGTGGTACGCCATGAACCGCGCCGCCAGCCTTGCCGAGTTGCAAGCCTCGGTTCACAAGATTCAGGGCATCCCGTGGGTCAACACACTCGCTACCGACGATCGAGGTCAGACGCTGTACATGAACCTGTCGGTGGTGCCCAACGTCAGTGCCGACAAACTGGCCAGCTGCAGTGATCCGCGCGCGGGGCTGAGCATGATCGTGCTCGACGGTTCCAACAGCGGCTGCGCTTGGGACAACGACCCCGCAGCAGCCCAAACCGGTATCTACGGGGCCGATAAATTGCCGCAACTGAACCGTCGGGATTTTGTTCAGCATTCCAACGATTCGGCGTGGATGGCCAACCCGTCGCAACCGCTGACGGGTTTTTCGCCTTTGATCAGCCAGGAGGGTCAGCCACTGGGGTTGCGTTCGAGGTTTGCGCTTGACCGTCTGGCGACGTTGAACAAGGCCGGCAAGGTCTCAACGAAGGATCTGGAAAGCATGGTGATGGACGATCAGGTCTATCAGGCGGCGCTGGTGATGCCCGACTTGCTCACCTTGTGCGCGCGTCTCGACGCTGATGCGCCAACCCTGGCGCCGGTGTGTGCCAGCCTCAAATCATGGGACCGCGGTGCGAATCTGGACAGCGGTCTGGGTCTGCTGCATTTCCAGAATGTCATGCACGCATTAGAGGAATTACCTGATGTGTGGCAAGTCGCGTTCGATCCGAAAGATCCGCAGCACACACCGCGTGGCCTGGCAATAGACCGATCAGAGGTGGCCAAGGCAATCCGCGATGCAATGCTGGGCTCTGTGGAAATGCTCAACAGAGCGGGAGTCGATGCGGCGACGCAATGGGGCGATATACAGGTGGTCAGCAGTGGCAACCAGCAGACACCGATACACGGCGGGCCGGGCACGCTGGGGGTGTATAACGCCATCCAGAGCGTGCCGAGGTCTGACGGCAAGCGCGAAGTTGTCAGTGGCACTAGCTACCTGCAGGTAGTGACCTTCGATGACAAAGGTCCGCAGGCGCGCGGGCTGCTGGCGATGTCGTTGTCCAGCGACCCGGTCTCGAAACACGCCAGTGATCAAACGCTGGCCTTCTCGAAAAAACAGTTGAGCGTGTTGCCGTTCACCGAACAGCAGATCACCGCAGACCCTCAGTACCAGGTGTTGACGATTCGCGAGCAGGACGAAAAGGCCGGGAAGGTGGCCAGACAGTAAAAGTTTGAGGCAAAAAAGAAGGCCGCACCCGTAAGGGTCGCGGCCTTCAGCTTTTTGGCGGTTGCTGCGGAATGGAATTAAGCACCGGATTGCCGTGCTTGTTTCGAGTCACGTACACCGGCAGGACCTTGGGCAGGGAGCCCAACAGGCTGTCCAGCTCCTTGATGTTGTAGATGCCGCCGAGACGAATCGCACCGGTACCGCTGTCGGCGAGCATCACCGGTTTGCCCAGATAACGATTGATCAACGGCAAGGCTTCGGACAGCGCCAGATTGTCGAGCACCAGTTTGCCGTGACGCCAGGCAAGGGAGTTGTCGCCGACGTTTGTCTGGCTGATGCGAGGCGTGTAGTCGCCTCGTTTATAGCGCGCCTGCATTGACGGGCTCAGACGCAGACCATCGCCCGGCAGGTCATCGTTGCTGCTGACCAGTACCGAACCTTCAATCAGGTTTACGCGCACCTGATCTTCATACATCCAGACATTGAATTGGGTGCCAGTCACTCGAATCCGGCCATCCGCAGCCTTGACGATGAACGGGTGTGTGGCGTCGTGGCTGACCCTGAAGAACGCTTCGCCTTTCTCCAGGGTCAGCCGGCGCTGATCCTTGTAATTGCTGAACGTCATTTGCGTGCCAAGATTCAGCTCGACCTGACTGCCATCGCTCAGGGTGACCTGACGCACCGCATTGGTCGCTTCGAAACGCTCCCAGGAATTGGGCAACAGCCCGAAGTTCCACCCGGTAAAGGCCGCCAATGGCAATGCCACCGCGCAGATGGCGGCGGCGATGCCCAAAGTGCGCCAGGGTGTGGCCGGTTTGCTGCGAGCGGCGGGCGCAACCTGGGCCAGTCCTGGTAAATCCCCCGCAACATTCCAGATTTCGAGCATGGCCTCGTACTCGATCGCATGCAGCGGATCGGCATTGAACCAGTGCTCGAATGCCTGCCGTTCCTGCGCAGTGCAGTCGCCGGCGTGCAGACGCATGCACCAGTGCGCTGCGGCATCGGTGATGGCGTCATGTTGGGCTTGCGAGAGAGAAGTGTCGGTCATTGACTCATCCTGATTTCCCGCATTCTAACCCTGAGACGAATGCTTGGAGAACAACCGTCATGGCAATTGCCCATCAAACACCAGGTTATTTTCCGGTCATGGCGTGCTGACGTGCAATTCGCGACCCAGATGAGAGATCAGCCAGGCGACGCTGTCAGCATTGGCAAGCTGCACCGACAGCCTGATCAGCGGATCTTTCTTGAACTTCTCCCGTGCTCCGGCCAGGTTTTCTGCGCCGGTCAACTTGAGGATGATGTTCTTCGCCAGAAAGGTTTGTTCAGGGTAGGTATCGCCCAAGTCTTCCCAATCGCCTGTGTCCGGATGCTGGTACATGAATAATTGCGTGTAGGGCGTATGGCGCGACAGTGCAGTTTTCTGTGTGTCGGCCAGCGCCGTCTTGAGTTCTTTGCCCATCGCTGTGGATTCTTCGATCAGATCGGGAAATGGCCTGGAAGCTTCGAGGTAACAAATATCTTCGGTTTCACCGACCAGGTGCGAGAGCTCATGGATCAGCGTCACGGCCCGGGCATGTGATTTGATCGCGAAAGAAGTGTCGGTCAAGTAGCGGCGGTAGTAATCGTATTGGGGCCTGAAGAATCTTTCGGCCAGGTAAATTTTGTTGTTGTCATCGGTCGGCACCGTAAAGGCGAACGTGTACTCGCCATCTTCCAACAGTCGGCCGACCACGAAACGCTTCGATTTCGCCTTTCTGAGTGTGGGCTCCAGCAGAGCGGCAAAGATGTCTCCGATGGTTTTCTCGAGCTTGTCCACATAGGTGCTGTGAACGACTTTCACATCAAGGAAATCCATGATCAATTGATGCGCCGGGGTGATCTTGCCGTCCGTGGCCCTGAGCAATTGCAGGTTGCGCATGCTGTTCCAGGCATAGCTCGTGGCCTGGTCCAGCGCTTGATTAATCTGGCGTGCCTTGATCGGGTACAGCAGACGAATACTCTCCATCCCCCGAGCTTCAACGTTCATGTCCCCGTAGACAGCGGCCGCAGTATCCAGGCGTTTCAGAAGGCTGTAGCGGGCGGGCGAAGCCGACCTGCTGAACATCCAGTTTTTTTTCAGGTTTTGAAGCACCTTGGGGCCGCGGACTTTGCCTCCGTTTATGCGCCACTGCTTGCCGTTTTTTTGCACGGGGAAGACTTTTCCGGCAATAGGTGCGTAAGTCGTCTTCGTAGTGTTGTCGGTGTACAGGCCCTGAGCGACGTCGTGCGCCAGAGCGCTCAGGTCAATGTCAGTCCTTGCCAGTTTCTGCAAGTGCGTGCGATCGGGAGCGGTCAGGTCAACGTCTCGCCAAGGCGCAAGCGTGGCTGCCTCGGGCGTCGCTACGTCGGCAGTCGAGACACTGTCCGCCGGGCCTTCCACCGATCTGCGCAACATCACTAACTGTGCGATGGCACCGATGAACTCCTTGAAGGCAGCGCCCCACTTGTGCGTCTGCAAATCTTCAGCGGACTGTTTGATATTGCGAAAGCTGCGCCAGACCGTGATGGGGAAGGCGAGTTTGCCCATGACAAAGGTGCTGGCGACGTTGATGTCTTCACTAAAGACCTGTTTGATCGCTGCCCACTCTTCCCGGGAGTCGGTATCGCCTTGGCAGCCGAGCAGGCGACCGAGCAAGGCAACGTTATCGTCGAGTAATTGTTTGAACAGTCCGCCTTTGATCGGCGTGGAGGCAAGGGTCGCAGACGGTTTTTTCGCCTGCTCAGCCCAGTGCGCCTTGCACGACGTGCGGTCGGCGGGGGGCAAACTGTTTAGCGTCCAATCCTGCAATGGCCCTTTGTTTTTTAGCTCGGTCAGTAGCTGATTTTCGTCTTCGTATTCTTTCACGCTGTGCGTCGGGCTGTGCGGCGCGATGAGGATCTGGCGTCCCGAGGCCGATTGTTCGGGGCCAATCAGCCACATGCCTGGCACCTTGATCGTGGCCCCGCTTTTGATGCCGCTGAGTTCCAGCGGGCGGATGATTGCGTTCGTGCCTTCCACAGCCTTGCGTGCCGTGGCGTCGGGCATGTCCATGATCTGGCAGATGAGGTCAAAACCGGCCAGACTCAGCCGCTCCTGCAGCTTTTCCGCGTGGGCGTGCAGCATGAGCTGCCAGGGTAACTGCGCGGCAAAGCGCTTTTTGCGATCGGTGGCGCCGGTGTCTGTGTCGGCGAACGCGGCGGTTAACGCTTTCTGCAGATGTTCACCGGGTTTCAGCTTTTTAATCAGGGTTTTGATGTAACTCTCGGTCAGCCCGGGCGGAATTGTGCTGGCGTCCAGCGACTTGACGGTGAACCGCGCCTGTTCCAGATCGTGCAAATGAGTGAGGGCGAACTGCGTTAGGGTTTGCTCGCTGGCGGCAGACATCAGGCGCGGATTGATTTGCACCTTGTCCGGGTCAAGATCGAAAGTGTCAGCCTTGAGTTGTTTGCGCAGTTCCCGATGCGTCGTGCGTGCCAGCGTGTCCATCCCGCTGAGGAAATCCTGGTCACTGCTGACGTTATCGAGGTATTGCTGGGCCAGTTCCGCGTGCAGTACCTGATCTTCTATGGATGCTCTGGCCAGCCATGCCGGGAGTTTCTCCGGCGTTGCCAGGTAATCGGCAACACTGCTGGCGCGGTGCAGCCCCGTTTGTGGTTCGCGAAGTGCGACCAGGTTCAGCAGGTTGGTTTTTGTCTTCGCGGACAGTTTGGTGGCCAACGCAGCGGTGACGCTGGCCTTGTCCAGCTGGACGTTGGGCTTTTGCAGGTATTCAACAAAATGCTCATCGATCCGCTGCAGCGGTGCCAAGACGTACGCCTTGGCGGGCAGTCGCTCGCTGCGTCCGAGGTTCTCCAGCAGGAAGGTGCGAAGGTCTTCGTCCTTGAGGCGACGATTCAGCTCGTCCAGCAAAGGTTGCACGCTCGGAAAAGTTTCAAAACCCTGCGCCGGAGTCCACAGTATCGCTTTGCCTGAATGTCTGGCGTCCAGGCCGCCCCGTTCGGTGACGACAAAACAGCTCGCAAGCTGGAGTGAGTCGGCGGCGGGCTCTGGTTTGAGCGTCAGCGCATACACGTCGGGGAAAAAGCCGTTTAATGCCGCGCGCTGCGAACGGACGGGGCTGTCCAGCAGCGTTTTAATAATTGCCTGTTCCGAGGCGTCCAGTGAGCGGTCGATGGCGCGCAATTTGAGTTCACTGCGCAAAGCCGCCGTCATCACGTGCGTGACGTCCGCCTGCAGGCCCGGTAGCGATGAATTGATCAAAAGCTCGGCCTCGGCCAGCGTCTTGGTGGTCGGCGCGATGGCGGGACGTTCTTCCAGACGTTTTTCCAGCGCCTGCTCGAAAGTGGTCAGCACGGTCAGCTGCTCTTTGGCCGACTCGGCACGCACGGTGGCTGGACGCGAGCTCCAGCGCTGGTCGACGCGGATGCTCCAGCGCCCGCCAGTTTCGGTGGTCAGGAGCCGGTCATCTATCAGGCCGCGAACGTCCAGCGCACTGTCACACAGGGCGCCAGGGTCGAGCGCGCCTTCACTTTCCCGGAACCGGTTGAGTGCGTAGGACAGGTTGTCCTGCTGCTTGCCGAGGATGTCGCTCATCAGTTGTTCAAACACTGCGCCGTTGACGGGCACACCTTTGATCTCGCGCTCGTTCGCCGGCAACGCGAGAAAGGTGCCGCGCTCTTCCAGCGACATGAAGTTGAGCAGCGTGTCCTCATGACCTTCGCTTTTCAACATGTCCAATACGACAGATTCGGCAGCGGCCAGGTCGTCGGTCGCTTCGAGTCCCCTGGACTGGGTGTAGAGAAAACCGAGTGTATTTTCTCTGCCGATCGTCAACGTTGAGGCAAGCTCTGCGTAATGTTTGAGGGGCGCCGTCACTCGCACTTTTTCGATGCTGAGGAGCGCATCCGCATCGGCAGCCTCGCCGACAGTTCGTAGTCGCACATACTCGTCAGCCTTGAGAACGCCCGACTGGCGCTGCAACAGGATTTTTGTGTAATAGGTGTCTCGGATTGCGTCGCCAAAAAATGCCAGACGGGATTTCCCGGTACCCATCGGTGAATTCCAGAATGTCTCGATCAGGCTTTGCAGATGCGGTGTGAAACTTTGCGCAATCTCTTTGACGGCGGATTCCCACGCCTGATTGTCGGCGTCAGTGCTCACGCTGTGGCGCGGGTTGCTGAAAACTCTGGAACTGCCCGCAGGCCACTGATTGTGCAAGTAGAAATACATCAGTGCATCGCTCAGCGAGAGCGAAGAATGCGTGTGAAGGTAGTCACTGCCATCAAATGCAGAAATGGTCTTGAGGTAAGTGGTTAAGCGGGTCAGGCGCTGGTCTAGCGCGGGGAACGGTTTACGCAGCGCATTCTTCAGGGATTCGTCGAGCATCGATTGCAGGGTCGGTGTTTTGAGCAGCTCGGTGCTCATCAACTGCAGGTTGTGTTGCTGATTCAGTTCAAGGAGTGCTTCCTGGTCCTCGAACACCGCACCGTCAATCTCTTCGGTAGAAATGTCCGCGACCGCGGTATCCGCCCAGACGCTGCGCTGCTCGATGGACAGAAAGCGCAACAACTCGCGCTTGCCGTCGTCCAGCGCCAGCCACTCCTTCAGTTTGCTTTTCAGATCGTCCATGTCTGCGAATTTGATCAAGCCCTTCCAGGGCGTGTAGAGCATCACTTCTTTGCCGTTGGACCGGCTCAACGCAAACGCGCCTGCCAGTGGTGTACTTGCGATGCCGGTGCCCGTTAACAGGAGCCGGTTCGCAAGCATTGGCTCTTTATGGGCTACGCGCGCTGCCTGCGTGGCCAGATACACGTTCTGCAGCCACTTGAGGTCTTCGATACTGAAGTTGAGGGCCTTTTCACGATCGCGTGGTTGTTTGGACCTGGAGGCGGTGGTTGCCTCGTCAAAAAAATACGGCAGTGGGGATATTGTCATGGGTGTTTCCTCGGAGGTTGCGACCGACGCTGATCGCAAGGCGTTGAATCGAGGAAGCAGGTTAGGGGCAGGCCAATGTACGAGTGCGGTACATATTGCTGGGCGCCACTGCGCTGCCGAGACTTGACAGCACGCTGGTGAAACAGCGCTTAATCGGTCCTGGTTGTGGAATGCCCTGCATCCTTCGCCTGAGCCTGTCGCCCGTATTCAATAACAAAACTGGAGCTTCAGATGACCGCAACGCCCGAAGTAGCCGTCAGTGCACCCGTGCATACGCTTGAATTCGACGCGCTCGTTGTATTGCTCGAGCAGATTTTTCTGCGCCACGGCACCTCTGCCGATGTCGCCCGCACCCTCGCGCTCAACTGCGCCGGTGCTGAACGGGATGGCGCCCACAGTCACGGCGTGTTTCGCATCCCCGGCTATGTGTCGACCCTGAAGAGCGGCTGGGTAGATGGTCAGGCCGTGCCGGTGGTCGAAGATGTGGCATCGGGGTTTGTCCGCGTTGATGCCGGCAATGGTTTCGCCCAGCCGGCCCTCGCAGCTGCTCGTTCGTTATTGGTAGAAAAAGCGCGCAGTGCCGGAATCGCGGTCCTGGCGATTCGTAACTCCCATCACTTCGCCGCGCTGTGGCCAGATGTCGAGCCGTTTGCCTATGAAGGGCTGGTGGCGCTGAGCGTGGTCAACAGCATGACCTGCGTGGTGCCGCATGGGGCTGACCGGCCGTTATTTGGCACCAATCCGATTGCCTTCGCCGCCCCGCGTGCCGATGGCGAGCCGATTGTGTTCGACCTGGCGACCAGCGCGATTGCCCACGGCGACGTGCAGATTGCCGCGCGCAAGGGTGAGCGTTTGCCTGAAGGCATGGGCGTCAACAGCCTGGGCCAGCCGACTCAGGACCCGAAAGCGATTCTTGAGGGCGGCGCATTGTTGCCGTTCGGCGGGCACAAGGGCTCAGCGCTGTCGATGATGGTGGAGCTGTTGGCAGCGGCGCTGACAGGCGGCAATTTCTCGTTCGAATTTGACTGGTCAAATCATCCGGGCGCCAAGACTCCATGGACCGGGCAGCTGTTGATCGTCATTGATCCGAGCAAGGCAGCGGGGCAAAGCTTCGCAGAGCGCAGCCAGGAGCTGGTGCGGCAGATGCATGGGGTGGGATTGAAGCGCTTGCCGGGTGATCGGCGTCATTCTCAGCGGGCGAGATCCGCGGAGGAGGGCATCAGACTGGACAATGAAACGCTGGAGCATTTGCGGGGATTGGCGGGGCTTTGAACGTAGGTAGCGGGTTGCAGACCGGCGGGTGATTGATCCCCGCCGGGCGTTACTCAGTCATTGGCGCTTAACGACGACCCAGTAGCAGACCAACGACCAGACCAAAACCGGCGGAGATCGCTACGGTTTGCCAAGGATGGCCACCGATGTAGGTTTCTGTCGCCTGAACCGCTGGCAGCGTACGGTCGCGCACGTTGCCGACCGAGTCCCGTGCCTGCTGCAACTTCTGGGCGATCTGGCCGCGCAGTGTTTCCGCTTCTTCGCCGACCAGCGAAGCGCTGCTCCTCAGCAGCTTTTCTGACTCTTCGATCAGCGAATGAAGCTCGCTGAAAGCCTGATCCTTGATCTGTTCTTCGGCGGTTTGTCCGGCAGTTTTCCGAGCCATTGAGGTTACTCCTTGCAGTTGAATGATCAGTGAACAATGGAGTCCCCCAGCGCCTGAAAAGTTGCACAGGTTGAACGCATTCGTCTGACCATGGAAAAAAATCCAGCGCCGGACTTTTCGCCCTACGGTGTAAGATGTCGCCTATTTACGCAGCAGGAAAATCCCATGAGCTTCAATCTGGCCGACAAACCCCATGCCGAGCGTGCGGCGCTCGAAGATGAAAAATCCCGCCTGTTCGATTTGTGGCAAAGCAATCTGGGCAAAGCCAAAGGCGAGGCCGCACGTTTGTTTGGTGAGCGCGCCAAGCGCAAGGGTAAGTGGGCCGAGTGGGTCCGTTCGGAGCTCGATGGCATGTCGCCCCCGGAGTTCGCGAACATGGTGCGCAGTGAAGTCAATCGGCTGATGGCCGCCAAGTAATTCAGGGTTATCCCAAGTAGCGTGCGACGACCGCCCGGTAGTTGCCGTCCAGTGAATAGCCGCCGACAACGATATTGCCATCTTGCTGTACCTCCACCGATGTGGCGGTATCCAGGCTGCGCCCCAGACGCGTGCGTACCCAGCCAGCGCCGTTGCCAAAGCACTCATCCAGCTGACCGTCCGGCCGATAACGGGCCAGAATAAAATCAGCTTCGACACCGCCAATCGTAGCGCCAGCGCACACCACACTGCCATCCGCCTGCGCTTGCGCGGCGGTCCATTGGCAACCGTACTGGCCGATTTCCAGCAATTGCGCCAGGCCGCCGTTGCAATGCTGGTCCGGACGACCGTTGCTGTGAATTTTCAACGCCATGCAATGCATCGGGTCGCGGCTGCTGCCAAAACACAGCACGTCTGCGTCGGTCAGTTGGACAAGCTGGCTGACCTGAACACTGCGCCCCCTTGCGGTCAAACTCATAAACCCGTCAACCGCGAAACACTCGTCCAGCCGACCGTCGGGGAGATAGCGTGCCAGCAAGCCTTCTTCAGGGAAATTCATCGATCCGCCGACCAGAATTCTTCCATCGGCCTGTACCAGCAAGCTGCCGAGCCTGGAGTTCATCAGCAAATGCCGGACCATCACAAAGCCACGGCCATTGAAGGACTTGTCCAGCGACCCGTCACTATTCAGCCGAATCAGCATCGCCGCCTGGTCCGCCAGCTCGAAATGATGATTGGCCACCAGCACGATTCGACCGTCGTCCTGCACGCCAATGGCGCACGCCTCGGCACCGGGGATGCCAGGTGGCAACCATGTATCGCGTACCCCCAGGGAAAGGTTGCCCGGTAGACGCACGACACAGCTGCCGTTGTCGCCAAACGCTTGCACCGGTTTGCCGTTTTGATCAAACAGTGCGAGCGCAGGCAGTGTGCGATGGGCATTTTCGTAATGCAGGCCGGCCACCAGGATATGGCCGCTGGGCAGGACACGAACTTGCCCGGCCATGGCCTCAAAGCCGTGTTGAAACTGCCCGACCACGCTGCCCTGATGAGCGAACGTCAAATCGGCCGATCCGTCCTGGAGTAATCGCGCCAGACCAAAACGGCTGCCGCCCGGAGTGCCGACCTTCGCCGCCACCAACAATCGGCCACTGCCATCAATGGCAACGCCGTTGGCCATGCTGGAAACGCTACCGGGGAAGTACACATGGGTTTTGCCGGCGGCAGCGAAAGTCTTGTCGAGTGTTCCAGCGTCAGATAGCTCTGGAGTGAGTGCGGGATCGTTCTGGCCGGACATGCACGCTTCTCCTTGCGAGTCGTCCTGGTCCAGGGATTGGAAGGCGACTTATATAGGAGAGGTATTCAACCGCTGAACACGTTGGTACACAACTGACAAAAACAACAGATGGAGGGTCGTTGTGTGCCAGAACAATGGCTTTACGACCCAGTTCAAAGCCAGACAAGTAACCGCAGTTCCATCCGTACGTTCCCAAACATCGCGCCGGGCAAAACTCCATTCAAAAAAAGCGCGGATTACCTTTGCAGTAATCCGCGCCGATATCAGTGCGGCATCGACCACGATTGCAACGTGTAGCCTTCACGGCTCAATTCTTCACGCGCCTGTTCCAGCACGTGTTCAAGTTGCGCCGGGTCGGTGTAGGCGCTGCTGGGAATCTGTTTGCGACCGATGCGGGTGCTTGTGCGATCGATGACAGTCAAGCTGAGCTCGCCGTTACCGTCCTGTGGGGCCCAGGCCACGCATTGGAAAGGTTGGAATGCGCGGTCGGCAATCAAAAGAGCTTCGTTGATACGGAGCGGGGCGGTCATGGGATTGTCTCTCTCTATGCCCAATCAAGTGATGTGCCGTCGGTTGGGCGTACCGTGCGGCTGGTTACTTGTACTGATGTCCGAACTCTGGGTCCGGGTCACACTTGAGCAAAAGAAATTTCAACTTTCTTTCATTCGGTCAATGGTTGGTTGACTGGCGAAAGCACAATGAAAGATGCAACTTTGTTAGGTAGCTAACAGTGCATTGTGCTTATAACTGATTTTATACAAACGCTATAGTCAATCGGTACAAGGCGCCGTCAAATTCTTGCTAATGTTACAGCCAGGTCCGCCAAACGACTGTTTTTAATGTTATTTCTTATATTTGACGCCAAGGAACAGTCATGATCGAAGCGCCTGCTCCAAGACGATTATTGGTAGTGGATCCCTGTGATGATTGTCATCGTCTGCTTCCGGGCTTGCGATCAATAGGGTGGGACGTCGACAGCTGCACGCTCGAAGATGCTGTTGATCGGACTTGCGATGTCGGACTTCTGCGCTTGCAACCTTTTCATCTGGACCAACCGGAAGCGGTCAAGGAGCTGATCAGTCGCAGTGGCACGGAGTGGATTGCCGTGCTCAATCAGGACGTCCTGCGGCGGCAGAACGTCGGCGATTTTGTCTGTGAATGGTTTTTCGATTTCCACACACTGCCGTTCGACGTGTCGAGGGTACAGGTGACTCTGGGCCGTGCGTATGGCATGGCACGGCTGCGCGGGCAGGGCACGGTTCATATCAATCAGCCTGAGCACGAGCTGCTGGGCGACAGCAAACCGATTCGTGAACTGCGCAAATTGCTCAACAAACTCGCACCGACCGAGTCGCCGGTATTGATCCGTGGCGAAAACGGCACCGGCAAGGAGCTGGTCGCGCGCACCCTGCACCGGCAATCGCAACGGCACAGCAAACCCTTTGTCGCGATCAATTGCAGTGCCATCCCCGAACACTTGATCCAGTCCGAATTGTTTGGCCACGAACAGGGCGCGTTCACCGGAGCGCATCAGCGCAAGGTCGGGCGCATCGAAGCGGCCAACGGCGGCACTTTGTTTCTCGATGAAATCGGTGATCTGCCCCTCGAACTTCAAGCGAATCTGCTGCGCTTCCTGCAGGACAAACACATTGAGCGGGTCGGCGGCAGTCAGCCAATTGCGGTGGATGTGCGGGTTCTGGCGGCGACTCACGTTGACCTCGAAGCGGCCATCGAGAAGAAGCGCTTTCGCGAAGACCTGTATTACCGCCTCAACGTTCTGCAGGTGGTGACTGCCCCGCTGCGTGAGAGGCATGGCGACCTGTCGATGCTGGCCAACCACTTTTCGCATTTCTACAGCCATGAAACCGGGCGGCGGCCGCGTAGTTTCAGCGAAGACGCGCTGATTGCCATGGGCAAACACGACTGGCCGGGCAACGTTCGCGAGCTGGCTAACCGCGTACGACGTGGTCTGGTATTGGCTGAAGGACGACAGATCGAAGCTCGCGACCTTGGTTTGATCAGTCAACATGCCGTCTCCGCGCCGATGGGCACCCTTGAGGATTACAAGACTCGCGCCGAACGCCAGGCGTTGTGCGATGTGTTGAATCGTCACAGCGACAACCTCAGCGTCGCCGCCCGCGTGCTGGGTGTGTCGCGGCCTACTTTCTACCGTTTGCTGCACAAGCATCAGATCCGCTAGGGCGGTTGAAACGAAAAGGCCCGCTGCGGTTACGGGCCCAGCAGGTGTTTGACTGCTTCGAATGCCTGGCGCCGACGTTCGACCCAGTCGCCCCGCAAGATTTGCAGCGGTTGTCGATGCTCCTCCAGCCAGGCCAGTGTCTGCTCGAAAAATGCCCGGCGTGCGCTGAGTTCGGGTTGGCATCGCTGGCCATCGTCGGTCCATTCAACCTGTTCGGGAGACAACAGCAAGTGCAGGTCGTATTGGCGCGAGAGCAGGGCCTGTTCGATCCATGCCGGACAGTCACCAAAAAGGGTCTGGCTCCAGAGGACATTGCTCAGCAGGTGGGTATCGAGAATCAGCAGCGGCGGTTGCTGCGTGCGGGCCGCGTCCTCCCATGCAAGCTGGCCGCGAGCGATGGCGGGTATGTCGGCCAGCGTCGTC
The DNA here is from genome assembly GCF_054898145.1 of Pseudomonas sp. TMB3-21. NCBI lineage: Bacteria > Pseudomonadati > Pseudomonadota > Gammaproteobacteria > Pseudomonadales > Pseudomonadaceae > Pseudomonas > Pseudomonas sp. TMB3-21. Next base: position 4,130,244 of record NZ_CM142718.1, read on the forward strand.
TCGCGGGGATTTTGCTCGATGAACCAACGCACGTATTCATCGACCAGCAGGCCGCCGAACTGCGCCTGCAATTCTGCCGCCAGCCAGCTTTTACCGCTGGATTCGGGGCCGGTCAGCACCAGGACTTTCATGTGCGCAAGACCGGATCGGCACGCCACTCGCGCCAGCCTTGCACCGCCAGCAGAGTGAACAGCCCGTAGAGCGCAGCAGTCAGGTACAGCCCTTTATAGACAAACAGGCCGACGAAAATCACATCGACGACAATCCACAGCGGCCAGCACTGCACGCGCTTTTGCGCCATCCATAATTGTGCGACCAGGCTGAAACCGGTCAGCGCTGCATCCAGCCACGGCTGCGCAGCGTCCGTCCAATGGGCCATCGCGGCGCCGAGCAACAGGCTGCCGATGGCTCCGATGGTCAGGCTGAACACCACGGCTTGCCTGCCAAGACGACTGACCTGCCGGCCTTGATGCGCGTCGCCCGCCCGCGTCCACTGCCACCAGCCATAGAGCTGCAAACCCGCGTAAATCACTTGCAGCAGCATGTCCGAATAGAGCTTTACTTCAAAAAAAATCCAGCTGTAGAGCAGCACCATGACCAGCCCGACAGGCCAGCACCACGGGTTCTGTTTGACGGTCAGCCAGACGGCAATGACACCGAGGGCGGCGGCAAACAGTTCAAGCCCGGACATGGAGTTTCCTTGGGGAAGTCGCGAAGGGTGGCGATTGTAACGGCAGGCGCAGGCAAAGGAGAACCTCCAGGACCGACACCAGCCTCGTAGCAGCTGCCGAGCCTGCGCAGCCGGACGCAGCCTCGGCAGTTGCTACAAGATCATGCCGCGCGGTTAAACGCGGAACTGCCTGAGCAACCCGTTCAGTTGTTCGCTCAGTTCCTTGAGCCGCACGCTGGCCACGCTCGATTGCTCCGCCGCCATTGCGGTGCTGTGGGACAAACCGGCCGCTTGGGTGACGTTCTGGTTGATGTCCTCAACCACTTGAGCCTGTTGCAAGGTCGCGCTGGCAATCGACGCGTTCAACCCGTTAAGATTGCGCAGTGCCTGGCCGATCGCATTCAGGCTCGCACCGGCAAGGCCAGCCTGTTCGATGGTCAGTTGCGAGGCGCGGCTGCTGTCTCCGATCACCTTCACCGCCGCTTCCGAATGATTTTGCAGACGCTCGATCATCGACTGAATCTCGGCCGTCGACTTCTGCGTGCGCTGCGCCAGCAACCGGACTTCATCGGCTACAACGGCAAATCCGCGTCCCTGCTCGCCGGCTCGGGCCGCCTCGATCGCGGCGTTGAGCGCCAGCAGGTTGGTCTGTTCAGCGATGGAGCGAATCACTTCCAGAACGCTGCCGATCTGCGTGCTTTCGGCTGCCAGGGTGCGAATCACTTCCACGGCCTGATTGATCGTCGAAGACAATTTGTCGATCTGCTGCAGGCTCCCGTCAATGTTGACCTGACCCTGCTGCGCCTGCGACTCGGCATCGCGCATTTCACTCGCCGCGTGCTCGGCGTTTTTTGCCACGTCCTGCACGCCGTAGGTCACCTCGTTGATCGCCGTGGCCACCAGCTCCATTTGCTGCGATTGCTGTTGGCTGCGCTCTTGCGCCTGGGCCGCATCGTTACCCAGATCACTGGAGGACTGGCCGAGTGCGCTGGCGGAGATTTGCAGCTCGCCGATCACCAGGCGCAGCTTGGCGGTGAACGCATTGAAATGCTGCGCCAGTTGCGTCACTTCATCGTGGCCATGGGTGTCGAGGGTGCGAGTCAGGTCGCTTTCCCCACTGGCAATGTTGGCCATCGCGCTCACGGTTTCCTGAAGAGGGCGAACGATGCTGCGGGCAATCAGAATCACCAGCAGCGCCATGATCGTGGCAATCACCAGCCCAACGAATGTAGCCTTCCACACTTGGGAGGCGAATTCGGCTTGCATGTCATCGATATACACGCCCGAACCAATGATCCAGCCCCAGGGTTCGAACAGTTTCACGTAGGAGGTTTTTTCCACCGGTGCGTCGGCACCCGGTTTTGGCCAGCGGTAATCGACAATGCCGGCGCCTTTGCTCTTGGCCACCGCGACCATTTCATTGAACAGCGCAAAGCCGTCGGGATCGCGGATCGCCGCGAGGTTCTGCCCATCGAGTTTCGGGTTGGCCGGGTGCATGACCATGACCGGCGTGAGATCGTTGATCCAGAAGTAATCGGTTTGGTCGTAGCGCAGGCCGCGTACGGCGGTCAGCGCCTGCTTTTGCGCAGCGTCGCGGGTCAGGGTGCCGGCGGTTTCCAGGCCATGGAAATACGTCAGAATGCCGCTGGCCGTCTGCACCACGTGTTGGGTTTTTTCCACCTTGGCGTCATAAAGATCCTCATGAATCTGCTTGAGCATCAGCACGCCCAAGGTCAAAAGCATCACTACCGCCACAATCAGAATGAGCCACAAACGGCGGCTGATCGACATGGTTCGCAAGCTGTTCATACCGCTGTCACTCCTGTTTCTTGTTCTGGTCATAAATGATCGCCAGCATCCCTGCACGCTTTGCTCTCCGGACGTGTCCGACGCAAGTCTTATAACGTGGCAGCGTTAATCAGGCTTGTCTGATAGGATTTCGGCCCCGCGCGGGAAAACCTGAATCCAGAACGAACTTCAGCCGATGCTTTTCGGCTTCGCCTGGCTGCAGCGCGCGGGGCAGACACGTTGACCGCAGTGAACGTTTTAAAATTATTATCGGGGCATGCCGCAGCGCATCGCCTCCTGGGGGATTGATGGACCTTTGGACCGCCGTGCAGGCATTGATACTTGGGGTTGTAGAAGGGCTGACGGAGTTTTTGCCGATTTCCAGTACCGGGCACCAGATTATTGTCGCGGACTTGCTCGACTTCGGCGGAGAACGCGCCATTGCGTTCAACATCATTATCCAGCTGGGCGCCATTCTGGCGGTGGTCTGGGAGTTCCGCCGCAAGATACTCGATGTGGTCACCGGCCTGCCTACTCAGCCCGGGGCCCGACGCTTCACCGCCAACCTGTTGATCGCCTTCATGCCCGCCGTGGTTCTGGGCGTGCTGTTCTCCGATCTCATTCATGAATACCTGTTCAACCCGATTACCGTTGCAGCGGCGTTGGTGGTTGGCGGGATCGTGATGTTGTGGGCCGAGCAGCGTCAGCATGAGGTGCACGCTGAAACAGTCGATGAGATTACCTGGCAGGACGCGCTGAAAGTCGGCTTCGCTCAGTGCCTGGCGATGATTCCCGGCACCTCGCGCTCCGGCTCGACGATCATCGGCGGTTTGCTGTTCGGCTTGTCGCGCAAAACCGCCACCGAGTTCTCGTTCTTTCTGGCGATGCCGACCATGGTCGCTGCGGCGGTTTATTCGGGCTACAAATACCGCGACCTGTTCGTGCCGGCAGATTTTCCGGTGTTCGCCATCGGTTTTGTCACCGCGTTCATCTTCGCGATGATCGCCGTGCGCGGCTTGCTCAAGTTCATCGCCAGCCACAGCTATGCCGCGTTCGCCTGGTACCGGATCGCGTTTGGGCTGGTGATTCTGGCGACGTGGCAGTTCGGTTGGGTCGACTGGACCGCCGTCCAGCCATGAATAACGCCAGCGCGCGCAATCCTGCCAAGGGTGGTATCCAGAACCCACGGCTGAAGCTGCTGGTGTTCGCGATCGTGTGCGCGCTGCCGTTGTCGGGTTCAGTGACGATGTGGCTGCGCGGGATTTCGCTGGTGCCCCTCGCGGCTTACGGCATCGTCAGCCTGCTGGCGTTCTTCCTGTATTGGGGCGACAAACGCAAGGCGCGCACTGATCGCTGGCGTACGCCGGAAAACGTTCTGCACGCTGTCGAGTTTGCCGGTGGCTGGCCGGGCGCGTTGCTGGCCCAGCAAGTGTTTCGGCACAAAACCCGCAAGGTCTCGTTCCAAATACTGTTCTGGGCCATCGTGCTGCTGCATCAGGTGTTCTGGATAGATCAGCTGTTTCTCGGCGCTAATCTGCTGGCACTGTTCTAGAGCAGCAGGCCGACCTGGGTGCGCTTCGGTAATCTGCTCACCACCAACTGATGTGAACGTTGAAGCAAGTCTTTCAGTTCTGCGGCGCCCAGCGGGTAGGGCGTCTGCATGATAATCCACTGCGCCCTCGCCAGATAAGGCGCCGGGTGAATGCCCGGGCGGTCGCAATGGCCCAGAAACACATCCTTGTCGACTTTGAACGCGAGCGAATCACCGCGCAGGTTCTGCAAGGCAAACATCTTGTTCCCGGCAATTGAAAATACCCGCACGCCGCCCCATTTGTAATCCTCCCGCGCACCGGGCAGTGACAGGCAGAAAGCTGCAACGTCGTCTTCGCTCATAAGTCCCGCCTTCATAGCAAACGCTCCCCGCAGGCGTCGAATGATTCCACCATATGGTCGATCCAGGCCCGCACGGCCGGCATCACTCCGCGCCGATGAGGGTAGACCGCTTGCAGCCAGCCGCCTGGCAGCGACCACTGAGGGAGTAATTGCACCAGCGTGCCGTCCTTCAATTCTTGTTCGCAGTACATCATCGGCAGCATCGTAAAGCCTTGGCCGGCAAGCGTGCAGGCTTTGCGCACGATGAAGTCATCAATGCCCAGCCGGGCTTCGAGGCTCAGGTCCACTCGTTTATCGTCCTGATCGAGCATGCGGATGTGCACCATGCGATCCGCTTCCAGGGCGCCGAGCACCGGCAGTTTCTTCAGGTCATCGGGCTGATTGATCACTTGGCCGTGCAAAAACGCCGGGCTGGCGACCAGCAGCATTTGCGCCTGACGCAAGCGGCGAGTGACCAGCAAAGGGTCTTCATCACCCAACTCGCGCACGCGCAAGGCGACGTCGACGCCTTCGGTGACCAGGTCGACGCGGCGATTCAGCAGCATCACTTCCAGCTGAACCAGCGGATATTTCTCGAGGAATCCCGCGATAATCTCCGGCAATATCTCGTGCGCCAGGCCCACCGGGCAGGACACCCGCAACCGTCCGCGCGGTTCACTGGACATGCTGGCCACCGTTTCGTCAGCCATCTCGGCTTCCAGCAGCATCGCCTGGCAGTGCCGCAAATAGCGCTCGCCCACGGCGGTCAGTTTGAGTTGTCGAGTGGTGCGTTGCAGCAGGCGTGCGCCCAGACGTTCTTCCAGCTCGGCAATGCGTCGCGATAACCGTGATTTCGGAATGCCGATCAGGCGGCCGGCCGCCGCGAATCCACCGGCTTCGACCACTTTGGCGAAGTAATACAGGTCATTGAGATCTTGCATTGGGAGGCTCGATTGTTCTATCAGTGGGACAAACTAACGCATTATTGCCGCCTAATCAGCGATTGGTTTCGTCTGTAGGATGGTTGCATCAGATCGCCCAGTGGCGGTCCTCACTCGGAGATCCCACATGAAACTATTGCACATCGATTCGAGCATTCTTGGCGACAACTCGGCCTCCCGTCTTTTGAGCCGCGAAGTGGTCAATGCCTGGCAGGCTGCTGAGTCCAACGTTGCCGTGACTTACCGTGATCTCGCTGCCGATGCTATCAGCCATTTCTCCGCAAATACTCTGGTTGCCGCCGGCACCACCGCAGAATTGCGCGATGCTGCCCAGCAACACGAAGCGGATCTCAGCGCTTCGACCCTGGCCGAATTCCTTGCCGCCGACGCTGTTGTGATTGCCGCGCCGATGTACAACTTCACTATTCCGACCCAGCTCAAAGCGTGGATCGACCGCATCGCGGTGGCCGGTCAAACCTTCCGCTACACCGAAGCCGGCCCTGAAGGCCTGTGTGGCAACAAGAAAGTTGTGATCGTTTCGACCTCCGGCGGCTTGCATGTCGGTCAGGCCACCGGCGTGGCACACGAGGAATACCTGAAAGTGATGTTCGGCTTCTTGGGCATCACCGACATTGAGTTCGTCCGTGCTCATGGCCTGGCCTACGGTGACGAAGTCCGCACCAAAGCGATGAGTGACGCGCAGGCGCAAATCAGCGAGCAACTGTTCGCCGCTGCGTAAGGCCTGAGCTTGGTACTGCACACCCAAGCCACACCCAAAAAACTCTGTACTCTGGTCACGCAAGTGGCAGATGCGGAGTTTTTTGTTTCTGGCCATTACTGGTGCTGGCGCGGGGTATGCAGTCCGGAACCAAGGTCTTCGGTCAGGTAACGGGGTGTTGCATCGATGCTGCGTATTTGTGCGGTTCTGCTGATGTGCCTGCTCGGCAGCGTTAATTCTGTGCGCGCCGCGCCAGCTGGGCATCACTGGAGCGTCGGTTTCCATGAGATGAGTGTGCTCGATCCGCTGGATTTGCAACCGATGCGTGCCATCGCGTTCTATCCTTCCAGCGCCCGCGAACACGTCAGCAGGCTTGAGGGTTACGAAGTGGAGGCGGGCGAAGACGTGCGGGTCGCCATCGGCCGTTTCCCGCTGCTGATGTTGTCCCATGGCAACACTGGAACGCCGCTGGCACTGCACGACCTGGCTACCTCACTCGCGCGCAAGGGATTTGTCGTGGTAGCAGTGATTCATCCGGGCGATAACTCCCAAGACCACAGCCGCCTCGGTACTTTGAGCAATCTTTACGGTCGGCCCATCCAGATATCTGAAGCGATCACCGCAACGCTGGGTGACCGCATGCTCGCACCATTTGTCAATGCCGATCAGGTCGGTGTCATTGGTTATTCGGCGGGCGGCGAGACGGCGTTGATTCTGTCGGGCGCGACGCCTGATCTGGAGCGTCTGCGCCAGTATTGCAGGGAGCGTCCAGACGATCAGGATGCCTGTAACACTCAGGGTGAGCTGATTGCCGATCGCGATGACCTGCAACCGGTGGCGGATCCGCGCGTTCGCGCTCTACTGTTGATGGCGCCGCTGAGCCTCAAGTTCGGCCGGCATACCCTGGCCGATGTGCACGTGCCGGTGCTGTTGTATAGCGGCGACGGCGACAAGTTGGTGGCCTTCGACAAGAACGCCGCAGCGCTGGCGCGCAAACTGCCGATCGCCCCGGATTTCAAATTGCTCGCGGGGGCAGGGCACTTTGTGTTCATGGCGCCGTGCAATGAAGAGCAGATTGCCGCGATGCCGGCGCTATGCACCGATGCGGATGGCGTTGATCGAAAGGACATTCACCGGACGATGATTACCGAGGCTGGGCGGTTTTTTGCTCATGCGCTCGGCAAACCCAACCGAGCCGGTCTGCAAACTGCTGATCAATAGATCGCGATATCTCGGCCTGCCTGAGCCCTGTAGAAGCCGGCTTGCTGGCGATGGCGTGCTCGAAGGCGCTATCGCCAGCAAGCCGGCTCCTACAGATTGCGTGTCGATCAGGCCATCGCGCGGCGTTTCAGTACCAAGGTCAAGCCCAACCCTGTCACCGACAATAACGCCGCGCTGAAGAAAATCCACGAATAGCCCATATTCAACGCTACGGCGCCCATCAGCGGACCGGCAATCGCCAGTGCCAGATCGAAGAACACCGCATAGGCGCTCAGCCCCGCGCCACGGCTGGAGGTAGGGACTTGCTTGATCGCCTCGACCCCAAGCGCCGGGTACACCAGCGACAAGCCAAAACCGGCGAGGCCCGCACCTATCAGAGCGAACCCGGTTGAGGGCGCCAGCCACAGCAGCACCAGGCCGACGGTTTCGATGCTCATGCAGGCTATCGCTGTGGTGAAGCCGCCGAAACGGCTGATGCTCGAGATGAACAGCAGCCGCGCCAGAATGAAACAGATGCCGAACACCGTCAGGCAATACGCGGCCCCCGTCCAGCCACGACTCAAGTAATACAACGTGATGAAAGTGGTCAGGGTGCCGTAGCCGATCGACGCCAGGCTCAAGCCGGCGCCAAACGGCGCGATGCGGCCGAACACCGCCCAGAAGGGCAGCCGCTCGCCGCGAACCACCGGCACCGAGGGTTTGTTACGGATCAGTAGTAGTGCGAACAGGGCCAGTAGCGACAGAGCGATGCCCAGGCTCATGAAGCCCAATTCCCCGACCATCACCACGCCCAGCGGCGCTCCGATTGCAATCGCGCCATAGGCGGCAATGCCGTTCCATGAAATGGAGCGCGCCGTGTGTTCGACCCCGACCTGGCCCATGCACCAACTGATAGTGCCGACCCCGATCAAACCCTGCGCAATTCCCAGCAACAAACGGCCGGCGATCAGAATCAGCAGGCTCAGCAGCGGAAGGCTTTGCAGCATCACCGACAACAGCGTCAACACGCCACTCAGTACAATCCCCGACAAGCCGTAAACAATCGCACGCTTGGTGCCGAGGCTGTCCGACATCCGCCCGGCCATCGGTCGACTGAGCAGAGTCGCCAGGTACTGCGAGCCAATCGTCAATCCGGCAACAACTGCGCTGAATCCGAGTTGTTCGTGGACATACCCCGGCAACACCGCAATCGGCAGTCCGATGCAGATGAAAGCAATAAAGGTATAGAAGACGATGGAGACGATCTGCAGAGTGATCGCCATGGAACTCGGCGTAGGCAGTTGCTGCACGGACATGAGGGCTCTTTCGCGGGCGGCGGTGGGAGAACAGCATCATGGCGTGGGAGGGAGATAAAGGAAAGCAGGCTAACTATATTGGTTGCTGCCTGGCGCCGGGCTTCGAATTCTACGGGGTTATTGAGGGCCTCTTCGCGAGCAAGCCCGCTCCCACACGGGAGCGCATTCCAAATGTGGGAGCGGGCTTGCTCGCGAAGGTTCCTGCACCAACGCATTCCTTGGCCATCAAACGCAAAAAGCCCTGTCACCAGGACAGGGCTTTGACTTGCAGCTTTCAGCTTGAAACGAAAAGCTGATCTTAGAACACCACACCCTGGCTACGCAGGTAATCGTCATACGTACCGCTGAAGTCGATCACGCCGCTAGGGCTCAACTCGATGATGCGGGTCGCCAACGACGATACGAACTCACGGTCATGGCTGACGAAGATCAGCGTGCCCGGGTAGTTCTCCAGCGCCAGGTTCAGCGCCTCGATGGATTCCATGTCCAAGTGGTTGGTCGGTTCGTCCATGATCAGCACGTTCGGCTTCTGCAGGATCAGTTTGCCGAACAGCATGCGACCCTGTTCACCACCGGAGATGACCTTGACCGACTTGAGGATCTCGTCGTTGGAGAACAGCATGCGGCCCAAGGTGCCGCGAACGATTTGTTCGCCGCCCTGAGTCCACTGGCCCATCCAGTCGAACAGGTTGCAGTCGTCTTCGAAATCGTGGGCGTGGTCCTGAGCGTAATAACCCAGTTCCGCGGCGTCGGTCCACTTGACGGTGCCGGCATCCGGGGTCAGTTCGTTGACCAGGGTGCGCAGCAGGGTGGTTTTGCCGATACCGTTCGGGCCGATGATCGCCACACGCTCGCCCGCTTCAACCTGGAAGCTGAAATCCTTGAACAACGTCTTGCCGTCGAAACCTTTGGCCATACGATCAACGATGACCGCCTGGCGGTGCAGCTTCTTGGTTTGTTCGAAACGGATGAACGGGCTCACGCGGCTCGAAGGCTTGACCTCGGCCAGCTGGATCTTGTCGATCGCCTTGGCACGGGAAGTGGCCTGTTTGGCTTTCGAGGCGTTGGCCGAGAAGCGGCTGACGAACGATTGCAGTTCGGAAATCTGCGCTTTCTTTTTGGCGTTGTCCGACAGCAGCTGCTCGCGGGACTGGGTCGCCACGGTCATGTACTCGTCGTAGTTGCCCGGGAACAGGCGCAGCTCGCCGTAATCCAGGTCAGCCATGTGGGTGCACACGCTGTTCAGGAAGTGACGGTCGTGAGAGATGATGATCATCAGGCTGGAGCGCTGGGTCAGGATGTTTTCCAGCCAGCGAATGGTGTTGATGTCCAGGTGGTTGGTCGGTTCATCGAGCAACAGCACTTCCGGATCGGAGAACAGAGCCTGCGCGAGCAATACGCGCAGTTTCCAGCCCGGCGACACTTCGCTCATCGGGCCGAAGTGCTGCTCGATGCCGATACCCAGGCCCAGCAACAATTCACCGGCACGGGACTCGGCGGTGTAGCCGTCCATCTCGGCGAACTCGGTTTCCAGTTCCGCGACGGCCATGCCGTCTTCTTCGGTCATTTCCGGCAGCGAGTAGATACGGTCGCGCTCGGCTTTGACCTTCCACAGCTCTTCGTGACCCATGATCACGGTGTCGATCACGGTGAATTCTTCGTAAGCGAACTGGTCCTGACGCAATTTACCCAGACGCACGTTCGGCTCGAGCATGACCTGGCCGCCGGACGGCTCGAGGTCGCCACCGAGGATTTTCATGAACGTCGACTTGCCGCAACCGTTCGCGCCGATCAAACCGTAGCGGTTGCCCGCGCCGAATTTTACCGAAACGTTTTCGAAGAGCGGCTTGGCGCCGAATTGCATCGTGATGTTAGCTGTAGAGATCAAAGGTTTTTCCTGTGAAGCATTCAGAGTATCGGGTTGCGGCAGTACCGATTCAGTACCCGTGTCCGCTTTCCGGACCACGGGAAATGCATCCCGGTCAGAAGCGGAAGGTCCATCTGGCAATAAGTGGACAGCAGCATGAGGTGCGCTTGGCCCGAGTCAAAGTGCGCTGAAGACGTTTCAAACCGTCATCAACCAAGGGAGGCGCATAATGTTTGGCGGCGATTGTACTGGTCTGGCTCTTTAAACGATAGGGCGTTAAGGCCGCACGTGAGCATTGGCGGCATGAGTGGACAGATTTTCACATTTGAAGGTTAACCATAGGTTACAGATTGTGACTAAAATGCCATCTTTCCCCTGATGCCGGTGGTCGGCATAGCTCAAGGACGCGCTTCAGGAACGCTGGATCGATTCAGACGCTGCTCAAGCCTCGGGCGAATGGCCGGAAGAGGCGCAGTTTGTTCACTTCTGACGTGTGACGATTTCCTTGAAACTGATCATCGCTGCTATTTATGTTGTTTCGATCGCTTACGTCCATCTGCGCGGTCGCGTGCGCCACAAGCTGGGCCGACAGCTGAGTGATCACTCGACGTTCCTCGCGCCGATCAATTGCTTCCTGTATCTGTGCTCGAAAATTCCCAACCGGCCTTACCTCGACCCGGCCGATTTTCCGGACCTCAGCCCATTGCAAATCCACTGGGAAGAGATCCGCGCAGAAGGGCAGAACCTGCTGCAGGCGGGCGAGATCAAGCGCTCGAATCAATACGATGACGTCGGCTTCAACTCCTTCTTCAAAACCGGCTGGAAGCGTTTTTATCTGAAGTGGTACGGCGACAGCCATCCTTCGGCGATGAAGCTGTGCCCGCGCACCACCGAACTGGTCCAGAGCATCGGTTCGATCAAGGCCGCAATGTTTGCCGAATTGCCGCCGGGCTCGAAACTGGTGCGCCACCGCGATCCGTACGCGGGCTCCTATCGCTATCACTTAGGCCTGGACACGCCCAACGACGCGGGTTGCTACATCAACGTTGACGGTGAAAATTATCACTGGCGTGACGGTGAAGCGGTGATCTTCGACGAGACCTTCATTCATTACGCGGAAAACGCCACCCAGCAAAACCGGATCATCCTGTTTTGCGACATTGAGCGGCCGATGAAATACCGCTGGGCGGCGGCGTTCAATCGTTGGTTCAGCCGGAATGTGATGTCGGCAGCCGGCGCACCGAACGATGTCGGCGACAAGACTGGCGGACTGAATCGCCTGTTCGCGAAAATCTACAAGATCCGTCTGCGTGGCAAAGCGCTGAAGAAGCGTAATCGCAAACTGTATTACCTGGAGAAGTGGGCGATCTTTGCCGGGTTGTTGGCGATTTTTGTCTGGATCTAATTGGCCTACTGCGTTAGTGACGCCGTATTCGGAATGCCGCACAGCGCAAACCCGCTCCAACAAAGAACTCGCGGCGCATACAGAGCCAATGTGGGAGCGAGCCTGCTCGCGAAGAGGCCCCGAGATTCACCTCAAAACCCGCGGCCATCCAACAACTCATCAACCACTGGAGCGCTTCGAAGCCTTCTTCGCCGGAGCCGCTTTCTCAGTCGTCTTCGCCGCCGCTTTACCCTTCGCCGCCGGTTTGGCCGGTGCCTTGCCCCCAAGGCTGCGTTTAAGCAGCTCGGTCAAATCGATAACATCCGCCGTCTTGCGCTCCTCCTGGCCCGACACGGTCTCCACATCCTCGATTTTGCCTTCGTTGGCCTTTTTCTCCACCAACGCCATGATCTTGTCTCCGAAGCTGTCCCGGTAATCTTCAGGGCTCCAGTCGCCGGCCATGTCATCCACTAGCCGCTTGGCCATCTCCAGCTCACCCTTGGCCAGTTTCACGTCCTTGACGTCGCTGCCCAGTTCCAGCGTGTCGAGGCTTCGCACTTCCTCCGGCCAGCGCAGCATTACCAACACCATCGAGTCTTCCAGCGGCATCAATGCCGCCAAATGCTGCTTTGTATGTATCACTACATTGGCGAGGGCGACCTTATTGGTTTGTTTCAGGGTTTCACGCAGCAGGGCGTACACCTTGCCACCGCGCTTGTCCGGGGCCAGATAATAAGGTTTTTCGATGTTTTGTAACGGGATCTGTTCGCTGTCGACGAACGAGAAAATGTCGATGGTTTGGGTGGATAGCGGGTGCGCCGATTTGATCTCATCTTCACTGAGCACCACGTAGCGACCTTTCTCATACTGGACGCCCTTGACGATGTTCTCCTTGTCGATTTCCTTGCCCGTGACCTTGTTCACCCTTTTATAGCCCACCGGGTCCATGCTGCGGCCATCGAGCCAGTCAAAATCCACCCCCTGAGATGACGTCGCTGAAACCAGCGCCACAGGGATATGGACCAGTCCGAAACTGATTGCGCCTTTCCAGATTGCACGTGGCATCGTCGTCTACTCGCAAGTGATGATCAGGTGACCGGCGCTCGCGGGAAAAAGTTTCAGCGGCTTTACCCCAAGCTATACGGGCGGATCAGCGGTACGGTCAAAGGGTGTTACATCTTGCTGGACAGGTTTGGGTTAACAAATCCGAACCCTCGGCGTAGCGTGCTATCGAAAGGCATGCTGTTGATGTGAGCCTACAGAGAGGTTGCCATGAATCGAATAATGCTTGGCCTTGGCGTGTTGACGTTGAGTGGCGTGCTGAGTCATTCCGCGCAGGCTGAGGTCGCCACGTCGCCCCTGTTATTGGCGCAAAGCCCGACGGGCAATGCCGGCAATCCGTACAACAGCCCGATTCGTCGGGCCAATCCCAACAGCATGCAAGGCACTCAACCGAGCGCGCCGGTGATTCGCGGGCCGAACACCGTGCCCGTGCCGCGACCGCCAACGCTCGACAATGGCGGCATCGGAAATCGCTACCCGCAAGACCGCTCGGCGCCCGTCAGCCCGCCGAAATTCATTTCCAATCCACCGCACCGAGATGCACCCACCGGCAACCGTTGATCCCAGGGCATAAAGCTTTGTTAGCCATTTTGACGACAAAAGGAATCGTGCATGTTGCGTAAAACCCTTCTGGCCACATTCTGCGCCAGCGCACTGATCACCACTGCAGCGCCGGTTCTTGCGGCGTCGACCCAGGAATTGAAAAGCGAACAGGGGACGCTCGAAGTTACCCAAATTGCCAAGGGCCTCGATCACCCGTGGGCCTTGGCGTTTTTGCCCGATCAACAGGGCATGCTGATTACTGAGCGTCCCGGCAACCTGCGCGTGGTCAGCGCAGATGGCAAGCTCTCTGCGCCACTGGAAGGCGTGCCGAAAGTCTGGGCCAAGGGGCAGGGCGGTTTGCTCGACGTGGTTCTTTCACCGGACTTCAAGCAGGACCGCACGGTGTATCTGTCTTATGCCGAAGGTGGCGGTGCTGGCGACAAGGCCGGCACAGCGGTCGGTCGCGGGCAATTGTCTGAAGACTTGAAGACGCTGAAGAACTTCAAAGTGATCTTCCGCCAGGAGCCCAAGCTCTCGGTCGGCAATCATTTCGGGTCACGGCTGGTGTTTGACCGCGATAGCTATCTGTTTATCGTCCTGGGTGAAAACAACGACCGGCCGACGGCGCAGGACCTCGACAAGCTGCAAGGCAAAGTGGTGCGCATTTACCCGGACGGCAAGGTGCCCGACGACAATCCTTTCGTCGGTCAGAACGGCATACGCCCGGAAATCTGGTCATACGGCCAGCGCAATCCGCAAGGCGCCGCGCTTAATCCATGGACCGGAGTGCTCTGGGAAAACGAGCATGGCCCTCGTGGCGGTGACGAAATCAACATCATCGAACGCGGCAAGAACTATGGCTGGCCGACGGCAACCCACGGCATCAACTATTCCGGCCAGCCGATACCCGAAGCCAGTGGCAAAACGGCCGAGGGCACCGTCGCCCCGCATCACGTTTGGGAAAAATCTCCCGGCCTGAGCGGCATGGCATTCTACGACGCCGACCGCTTCAAGCCATGGCAGCACAACGTATTCATCGGAGCGCTGGTCACCCAGGAGCTGATCCGTTTGCAGTTCGATGGCGACCGCGTAGTGCACGAGGAACGCTTGATGGGGGAACTCAACAAACGCATCCGCGACGTGCGCCTGGGGCCGGATGGTTATTTGTACGTGCTGACCGATGATGACGACGGCGAGCTACTCAAAGTCGGCCTGAAATAGCACCAACACGCGATCCTCTGTAGCAGCTGGCGCAGCCTGCGTCCGGCTGCCCAGCAGCCGTCAATCCAAGTTAAATCACCCGCGCAACTCCCGCTCCCGCCAGCCCCGAACCACCAGATACAGCAACGGCCCAACTGACACAAAAACAGCCGTGATCAACAGATAAGGCAACACAGACCAACCCGAGTGCCCACGCTTGCGCGCATCCCTGTACATCCAGATCCCCGCCAGAGTCGCCAGCAAATACAGATCGATCACCACCTGCGCAGTATCAGGCCGCGACATCAAGCTAATGCCAAAATCAATCAGCGACTGCTCCGCCTGAAGCATTACCGAAAGGGTATAACCAGAGAATGCGATCAAAGCGAGCAGGGGCAGGGCGACAGATTTCATGATGACCTTCCTTGGTTTAAATGGATTTGCAGTTCCATGTCAGGCTATCAACGGCCGTAGAAAAGTGCGTTCATAACTGACGATAAACTTCTTCTCGACTAACAACGCCACCAACGCGGTACTTTCCGTGTCAGTCATCGTGATGTGCCGGTAACTTTCATAGTCCGCCAGAGAAGGAAAACTGAACAGGCAGTAAGCAATATTGCTCGCTCCTTCGGAGGGCAAGAAGTATCCGTGATGCGTGCCGCCGAGACGCTCCACAATACGCAGCCACGCTTTTGCGTAGGCCTCGAATTCCGGCAGTTGATAGGGGTCGATCACATATTTGACATGGCAGGTAATCAAATCGAGCGCACCCTTAGATTATTCCTGAACGGCTTTCTCGACTGTTTCCGAAGCCGACCAAATTCGGTAACGAACCTCGACGTCCTTGGGTGCATAAACAACAATCGGCAACTTGCTGTTGTAGCGCAACATAAAGCCGTCACCCACTACCGGCACGAAGTCTTGCTTACGTTCGCCATCGGGACAGGCCATTTGAGTGCTCATCGGCCCGATAACCGTTTCCAACCGGTAGAACGGATAACCCCAACCCTCGAGATTCTTTTCCTCAAGCATGCCGCCCAGGCGCTGTCGGTTGCAATCTACGGTAAGCGTTTTGCCGGCAAGGATCTCGACCTGAAAACTGTCTTCCCGGGTTTGTGGAGCGAGATGAATGACCTGGCGGGTGAAGCCATCCTCAGGCTTGGGGAATGGAGCAAATTTTTCAAGCGGCGCGGCGTCAGCGAATGAGGACAGCGCCGTAGCGATCAGCCCAACGGTAGTGACACAGGTCAGTGAACCCATGTTGCCTCCTTGCATGTAAGTGAGGTCAGCGGATACTGAACTGACAGACTGCATTCTCACTGCCGTTTGCTGCCAATGCAAACGAGAGTGACGGGTTTGCAAAATGCATGAGAATCGAAGCCTATCTTGCAAATTGCATGAGGCACTCGATGGGTGATTTCGCTAAGTCCTTGATTCGCCGATGAGCTGCAGCGCAGGAATTGAGGCATGTTTTATGCTGTAGATGTCTGTTGAAGCTGACCGGATTTATACAGAGCCAGCATTGATCATTAATTGGCTATCTCACATTTAGGAGAGTACTGCCATGTTTCTGTCTGCCTTGGAAATTCGCAACATTGTTGAAACCGGTTTTTTACCGAAACGCTGCCAATGCACGTTGTCACCCGACCAGCAGATGACGGTCAAAGTGTTTGCAGACATGCGAACTGAACAGGTCGACCTCTTGGTCACCGGTATCGATGCCAGCACGCTGACCAGCAGCCGCGCGATCAGCGAACTCATTGCTGGGCTGCGCACCGACTTGCTGCGTCAGACGAACGCTCAGCTTCTGCACCCGAGCAGGCGCGCGCTGTAACTGCACGCTGACGCTGCATCTCAGTCAGTTTTGCAGCCGGCATGCTTCGGACAGTTTGCGATAAGTGATCTCCGCAGGTCGGCCGGCGGAATCGATGTATTTCATATTGGCCGACACCACTTCACATTCCACCGTGGACGTCTCGGTCAGGGAAATGACCCTGGCCACCTGCAACGGCATTCCGTATCGATACGACGCTGCGCTGGGCGAGACGTCTTCTGCAGCGTTTGCCGCACCTACGGCCAAGGCGCAGGCGAGCGCGGCGGGGATGAGCAAAGCGCGCATGTTCATGAACGTTCTCCATTGCGGACAATGAGTCACCTCGACGGTGAGTCGGGTGTGCCGCACTGGGCGTCAGACAGCTCTGTGGCGTGCGGTCCAAGGGATTTTTGGGCCGGGAGGTTAAGCTGTGGTTAACGGACGGGATGTTGTTTGTGGTGCGGGTGATTGAGTCGGTTGAAACGCAAATTTGCAGTTATAGCTTGTCGGGAAAGAAGGACAGTGGGGGGTGAGTTTGTTTCCAATGCATGGACAATGACTTCGCTTCATCTATTTGTGCTGGTGCCATCTTCTTGGCAATTTCGGGTAGTACGTCATCAACGTCCCTTCGCACGTTGCCTCCGCCATCAAGCTCATACAGTAGTGAAAGCAATGCATAGGATTTAACTAGATTTTGTACAAATCCAAACGCGGATTGGTCATCTCCCAAATAAGATCCATAGCCGAAGACTGCTTCGACATAGCCAGTATTGGCAGCCTTTTCGTTCCATAGTCTGAAATTCTTGAGATCTTTATTTTCAATGTATATTGCGGCAAGTCCCATCATGCCAGGTGGATACCCATTTTCTGCAGAGGCTTTCATCCAGCGCTCGATAGCGTCAGCGCGCTGGCCACGAAGCAGGAAAACCCCACCACCTTCCTGATACTTTGTAGCTAAGCGGAACTGAGCAAGCGCGAATCCATTCTCCGCTGATTTTTCGATCCATTCATCATCGCCAGTTATCTTGTACATCAAATACATGGATTCTGCATTCCCTCGCTCGACTCCTTGATTTGCGGTTTTATTGGCCAGGTCCATCCATTGTTTCGGAGTTCTCTGTGCTTTGGGACAGTTATTCATCTTGACGCACAGGTCGTCGGATGCTTGACCAAGCCTGATCATCGAATATACGTCACCAATTGCGGCAGAAGCCTCATACGCGGTCTGTGCTTCCGTAGTCATGTATCTCTTGTTATTCCGAATCGCCTCCCCAAGGTAGTATTGCGCTTCATGGTCACCCGCGTGGGCAGCGATCTTGAGGTGAGGAACCGCGGAAATCGCTTTGTACTGGTTAAAGAGAGCGATTCCAGTTGTCTTAGCAATTTCTTGATCTGGGGTAAGCCCGGCCAAAGTAGATGGCGAAACTATTAAGCAAATCAATCCAAAAATTACAGCGCTCTGAGGCAATATTTTCATAGCTTACCTGGATAATCTAATCATGACTCCACCGTTTCTAGTATTCGGTAATCAGTATCGACGAGCGCTCGCTTAACGACTCAATTTAAACGGAAAATAAGAAAGCGCCGGGTGATTTTCTTTCCACTGCGACGCCATCTTGCCTGCCTCATCCAACTGCGCCGGACTCATCGAGCTTCTAAATTTGGCTATGAGATAGTCTGCGTCTTCCTTCGCGCCGCCTCCACCATCGAGCTCAGAGAATAGCGAGAGCAGCGCATGGGATCGCACGAGGTTCACGGGAAAACCGAAATCAGTATTTTCGCCCGATAAGTAATAGGCGTAGTTAAACACAGCCTCGACATATCCTGTCGATGCGGCCCGCTCGCTCCAATTTCTCGCGCCTTCCAAGTCATTTTTCTCAAACAAAACTGCTGTAAGACTGGTCATCGCTCTCGGATACCCTCCTTCTGCAGAAGCTTTCATCCAGCGTTCGACAGCATCCGCCCTGCGTGAGGGGGTGATGAAAAAACCATTACCTTCACGGTACTCAGTCGCTAGAAGATATTGCGACAGTGCAAATCCGTTTTCAGCTGATTGCTCAAGCCATGTTTTCTCGCCAGTCAATTCGTAAAGCAAATATATCGATTCTGCATTGTGTTCGGAGGCCTGTGCCAATGCCGTCGATTTTGCGGTTGCTATCCACTCTTGAGGCGTCCTTCGGCTTTTGGAGCAGTTGTTCATCGCCACACACAGATCAGAGTCCATCTCACCCAGTCGAATCATGGCGTAGATATTTCCTTGCTCGGCGGAAGCCTCATAGGCTTCCTTGGCCGCCGCGTCTATGTATCGCTTGTTTTTTCGAATGGCTTCGGCCAGATAGTACCTCGCCTCAGCGTCTCCACCCTCAGCTGCAGTTCTGAGAAAGGGCATTGCACTGATGGCTTTGTGTTGATTGTAAAGAGCTATTCCGTTCAATTTAGCAGCTTCTTGCTCCGCTGATAATTGAGCCGGGGTGTGCGGAGAAACTGGCAGGAGCATTATTCCGAGTTGCGTCGCTTTTTTGCGAAGATTTTTCATAATTTGTCTGGAAAATATGAAAGAGGAGGGTGATTAGCTTTCCATTCTTTCGACATCTGCTTTGCTTGTTCAATTTGTTCGGAAGTCAATTTTGCTGCAATTCCAGGAAGTATGTCATTTGCGTAGTCTTTCATTCCGCCCCCGCCATCGAGTTCGAGTAATGTGAAGATCAGGGCGTATGATTTGATTGGGTCATATTCAAATCCATATTGTGAAGGCTTCTCGGATAAGTACGAACCATAGCCAAACACTGCACTTGCATATCCTGCTTCCGCAGCTTTGATATTCCACGACCTGAGACCGTCGTAGTCCTTTTTATTTGCGAGTATCTCTGCGTAAGCCATCATACCTAATGGATAGCCTCCTTCAGCCGAAGCTTTCATGTAGCGCTCGACGGCTTCAGCTCTTTTGGATGGGAGTATAAACAATCCTTTTCCACTAAGGTATTCGGTCGCCAAATAGTATTGAGAGAAGGGGTATCCGTGCTCCGCAGATAACTCGAGCCATTTACTCTCGCCAGTCATATAGAACATCAAATACATGGCATCTGCGTCCCCATTCTCGGCCCTTTTTTCAGTGGAAGTCGTAGCCAATTTACGCCATTCGCGTGGTTCTTTCAGACTTGTTGGACAGTTTTTCATGGTGTTACAGAGATCATTGTCCCTTTGCGAAAGTCTGATCATCGCGTAAACATTACCTTGCATTGCTGATGCTTCATAAGCTTTTTGAGCTTCCAGCGTGATAAATCTTTTTTTCCTTCGCAGAGATTCGCCCAAATAATACTGAGCATCTGAGTCTCCTGCTCCTGCAGCCAAACTCAAATGAGTTATCGCAGAAGAAATTTTGAATTGATTGTAAAAGACAATCCCTTTTTGTTTTTCTTCACCTACCTGCTGTGATGAAATCGCATAAACATTGGAGCTTAAAAAAATGGCGAAAAGGGCGAAGACCAGTCTCTGGTTTGCATTATTCACGGTTAGTGCTCTTGGTTAACAACCAATAAACTTTATCTTATCTCGGAACATGAATATTTTCCGTCGGCACGGGGTAAGTCCAGTGCCATTTTATATGGTGTGAGGTTTGGTCTGATCACACACCGAGAAATTTACATCGACAAGCAATGTAGATTACTCATAATTTTTCGGGAAAGAACGAGAGCGGGGGATGCGTTTCTTTCCATTGCTTTGAAAGGTTCTTCGCTTCTTCTATCTGTTGCTGGGTCATTTTGGCCGAAATTCCTGGCAATATGTAGTTGACATAATCGGGCATTCCTCCTCCACCGTCTAATTCAAGTAATACATTGAGTAATGCGTAAGATTTGACTGAATCATACGTGTATCCAAACTCTGAAGGCTCTTTACCTAAATTCCATCCATGGGAAAAGACTGCCGTAACATATCCAGTTGCTGCTGCTTTCTCATTCCAAAATCTATATCCCTGAAGATCTTTTTTTTCCGCCAATATCGCGCCGTATTCCAGCATGCCTTGAGGATAACCGCCTTCGGCAGAACTTTTCATCAGCTTCTCGATAGTTTCGGCCCGCTTTGAAGGTGTAATGAAAAAACCTCGGCTCTGACGATACATTACTCCTGAAAAATATTGAGCATATGCAAATCCGCTTTCAGCAGCCTTATCAAGCCATTTTTTATCGCCGGTGACTACATATCGCAAATACATCGCTTCTGCGTCACCCTCAGAAGCCTTGACTGTCGCTGCGTCTAACGCCATCCTCCCCCATTCGCCTGCCTTTTTTCGACCTTTCGGGCAGTTGTTCATTGCTACGCATAGATCACTTTTTTCTTGTGCCAATCTTATCATGGCGTAAATATCACCCTGGAGTGCGGCAGCTTCATAGGCACTGTAGGCTTCAGAAGTTATGTACCGCTTGTTTTTACGAATTGACTCTCCTAAGTAGTATTGCGCTTCGGGATCACCTGCGTCTGCAGCAATCCTCAAAAATGGTGTTGCCGAAATTGCTTTAAACTGATTGTAGAGCGTGATCCCAGTCACTTTGGCAATGCGTTGGTCTGGTGAAAGTTCCGCCGACGAGTAGGACGAAATGCATAATAGTATAAAACCGAAGATGGCTTCGCTTTTAGGTAACAGTTTCATAATTTATCGGGAAAGAAAGAAAGAGGAGGGTGGGAGTTTTTCCATTCTTTAGATAATTTAGCTGCTTGTTCTAGCTGATTAGTAGTTAGGGTAGGGGCTAATTCAGCCAAAATTTCCTTGGAGAATCTTATCAGCCCGCCGCCACCATCAAGTTCTAATAGCGTGGAAATTAACGCATATGCTTTAACTGGCTCATAAGGAAATCCTAGCTCTGACTGATTTTCGGATAGAGAAGAACCGTATCCGAACACAGCATGTGCGTAGCCTGCTTCGGCAGCCTTCACATACCAATATCTTGCTGCTTCAAAATCGTTTTTGGTGGCAAGAACTTCCACGTACGCCATCATTCCAGGGGGGTAGCCGCCTTCCGCAGAAGCTTTCATTAGACTTTCCACCTTATCTGCTCTACTGGAGGGAAGAGCAAAAAAACCGTTTCCATCACGATATCCGGTTCCTAAAAAGTATTGAGCAAACGCGTATCCATTCTCGGCTGATTTTTTTAACCATGTATCGTCGCCCGTAAGCCGGAACAGTAAATACATTGTTTCCGCATTGCCACTGGCTGCGCCTGCTTTTGCGGCATTTAGAGCCGCTTTTCTCCATTCGGCTGGACTTTTTATGTTTGTCGGGCAACTTCCCAAGTGAATGCAATTGTCTTCTTTCAAACCGGCGAGTCTGATCATTGAATATATGTTGCCTTGAAGCGCAGATGCTTCATAGGCGTTCTGAGCTTCAGTTGTTATGTATTGATGAATGTTTCGCAATGCTTGGCCCAAAAAATATTGAGCTTCAGCATCTCCGGAATTTGCAGCGTTTTTTAAAAAAGGTAGTGCTAAGTTGGTTTTATACTGGTTGTAAAGAATTATGCCTTTTTCTTTGTCTTCAATTGGTGTGGACGCGTGAGCCGGTTGAAGTAACGTTAAAAGGCTTAGCAGCGCAAAAAAGTAGTTTTTGATGACAGGCATTCTGGTCTTTTCCGAAATTATGGGCCGATATATTTTACTGTACTGCGCGGTACGTAGCTATTTTGATGAAGGTGAATCACGCAAGATGAATCGAGTCGCTGCCCTAAACGTTTACTATCGCGCGTGTAAGATGCTCGAGCTTGAACACCGTCTTTGCGAGTAAATCTAAGTACGGGATCTGACATAAAGTTGTCAATTCTGTGTCGATTTTCACAGTAGCTCTGTCCTGGATTTTCGCCGATTTCGCCGAACTTATTCATACATTTACAAGCATTTTCGAATTGCTGTTGTGCCTCTGCGAGGGTATTAGATGAAGTGGCGTTGGTACTCATCCAGTTTATTATGCTGCTAATTGCGAGTTGTTGTAGCAGATGAGCCTCATCTTCCTGATAGTTTTGCGTTTCATCGGCGGTCACTGCTCTGTCTCGCGACATATTAACGACGGAAAAGGCCACTGGCTCGGAGATTAGTGTTGTTAATATCGGGCCTAGTGCTGCGGGGGTGGCTTCAGTAAACCAATCTTGCAGTTCTTCTTGGTTGTGATAAGTCATTATCGTGTGGGCAATGGGTCCGCCTTTTCCGCTGGAAGTCATCGCCTCATAAAGACTCATGATCGCGTCCACGCCCATCATGTACATCATCGAGACATCCAGCCCAACCGCGCCCAGCGCATTCAAACTCGAAGCCTGTTCCGCCGCTTCCGGTGTGATCCAACTAATCGACGCTCCCTTGGCCTTGTACAACTCCCGTCGATAGATATTGATCAGCTCCACAACGGCTTCATAACCCACTTCAAACTTGAAGCTGCCTGACGCACCAGGACCCAGAACCACGGAAGCTTTGAGGTTGAGGATGAATTTTCCTTTGTCCAGCGAAACACCGGCATCAGCTTTCAACCCTCCGCCGAAGGCTACGCCGAGGCCACCGGTGAGGTTGGCGAGCGTCAGCCATTGGCTGGCGCTTGTGGCTTCCTTGCTGTTGTTGATGCCTGTGGAAGGTCCTGCTCTTAAAGCCGCCAGTGCTTTGGGCGGGGCCCAGTTCACGGCGCCGGTCAGTTCGATGCCAGCCTGGACGCCAGCGAACAAATTGAAGTTGGCCTTCATGCCGTTTTCGATTTGTACATTCGCGGCCCGGCCGGACAAGACTTTGCTGCTGGACTTGGTGTCGACAACGGTCAATGCCTTGGACTTATGTTCGAGTTCCGGGGTAGGGCTGGTGTCATTATTGGCGGCTTTGGCTGCAATGGTCTCTTCGTGGGCTTTCCTTTCAGCTTTGGCTTCGGCGTCGTCGCGCTGGGCGGGTTTAACCGGACTCAGTGTCGCACCGTATTTGGTATTGCCGTTTAGAGGGGACAGTTCGATGCTGCCGGCCAGCATCAGCGATGCACCCGCGTAGCCCCAAGCTCGCGCTCCGAAGTGGAAGGACAAGCGGCCGAGGTTCAGTGTTTGCAGTTGAGGATTGCCTTCGAGGTAATAATCGATGGTCACATCCTTGGCGTCCTCACGCTTTGGCATGTCGACTTTCATTATTTCCACTTCGCCGCGCGCAAGGTCGAAACTCAGGGATGCACTGGCGGACGCCTGGAAACCTTCTGCGGCCGTGAAGTCAGGACCTTCGAGTTTTACCTCGCCATGCACTTTCTTCTGCGGCGGCGCGAGGCAGCGGACAAATTGCGCTTGTGGGCTGTTATCAAAAAGCCTCACTTCACCGCGAACACTCTTTTTGAAGACAACTTGCTTAAGGTGCTCGCCCCATTCGCTGCGTGCGCCGGCGTCCTCCAGCTGAGTCACTTTATAGCCGTTGGATTGCAGATGACTGTAGAACTTGTCGACGTTGAACCAGCCATTGGCGTCAAACCAATCGCCGGCCTGGTCACCAATTTTGAACGCGCCCTGGCTTTGCAACCATTGGGCGAAGACCTTTTGCGCACTGTTCTTGACGGCACCCCCGTCCCCATTTTTAGGGATGCCTTCAAGAACTTTGCTGGCGCTTTTACCTGCCTTTTTCAGGTCTTCTTCAAGCAGTGTCGGCGCACCTTTGAGGTTGAGCAAACTGAACCATTTCAACGGTGTGCCGCTGGCCGCCAGTGTGCTGACTTCCCGAAGCGGAAATCCTTCCTTGACCAGGCGATTTACTGGTTGGGGTTGGAACTGCTCAGGCTCCCATAACAGATGACGACGAATGTCGTCAGCGGCAACGTTTTGTTGAGCTTTTTCTCGTAGTCCCTGCTTCACCAGTTGCAAACGGTCCCACTCGGCGCGTTCAGCCTGAACCAGCCCGGCAGGGGCCTGTGCATTCTGGCCAGTTGCGTCGATCCAGTTCTTGTACTTTTCACGCAGTCGATCGTTTATTTCCGACTGCTTCTTTTCAGTATCGAGGTACAACTTGAACTGCTCGATACCCGTTGTAATGTCACCGCCACTGATCAACGCATACTCGGGCAGGGCTATGCCGTACTCCGATACTTTAATGATCGCGTCGGTGTATTCATGATATGCGAACGACTTGGCCTCACCGTGCTTCCATGCCAAGTAGGCGTAGGTATCGCCTTCGCAGGTATAAAGGCATTTCTGCAGTTCATCGCGTTTTTTCTTGTCGGTTTCAAGCAGCTTCGCGACATCTTCCTGTGCCTGCGGCTTTATACCGTCGCCGCTGATCAAGGCATTACGCTTTTCCAGGTAATTCTGGACCCGCGAACGCGCTTCGATAGCTTCAGGCGCGAACACTGAGCCGTTCTCGTAGGTGTGCCCTCTGGCGACAGCGGCTGCGATGGCGATTTTCTTTAACTCCAGCCATTCACTACGTAACTTGTGAAGCTCGCTGTAGTCATCCCTGATGCGGTTCTGGGTATCAATATCCGCTTGAAGTTGATCCAGTCGTGAGTGCGCAGTGTCGGTGTGCGGCGCTTCGGCTTTAGGCGCGTCTGTTTCCTTTGCGCGTTTCACTTCCTTGCGACTGCGCAGGACCATACCCGGGTCCATCTCGATATTCGGTTCCTGAGCTTCAATCGCCTGCATGCGCTGACGCTGTTCGCCTTCGAGGAAGTTGCTCAGTTTCGGCTCCAGGAAGTAGTTGAGCAGCCCGCTGTCGTCGAGGCCCTTGAGGCGAGCTTCGCGGGATTTGCTCGGTGCAATCTGGCTTTCCAGCTTGTGCATCGCTTCTTTCATTGACGACGCAGCGCGCTCCGGCAATAACCAGAATTCCTCTTCTTCCGTCGCGTAAATTGCCGTGCCGTAAGTGTTAGAGCAGGGCTTCGGTTGATCCTTGAACGCGGGCGCACATGATTCCGTGAAGTCTTTCTTTGGTCCGAGATCAATGGGCGCGGGGCCGACTGCCGCAGCGCTTTCCGCATTGGGCGCAGTTGGGGAGACGGCTGTTGCAGTTGGTGCGGCTTTGACTGAGTCGTTGGTATTTTCCATGGTGCTTCCGTTCTGTTGGTGCGTCGGGTTCATCGGGGATCGGCTGATGCGGTTTGCATCAGCTGTTCAACCTTGATGAACGACTCTTCCGTGGATTGCAGAATGGCCATTGCCTCCGGCCTTGTTTCCAGTAGCGGCCCATTGACGACGGTGGCCAGCGTCAGCAAGTGGTCACCTTCATAAATGTTATTTTTCAATAAGACGTCCAGATTCTCCGCCATCAGATTGATTTGATCGTCAGCAGGCTTACCGAACGCTGCATATTGCTCATCGATCCAATACAACCATCCCAGACGCTTCTGGACCGTTGCTGCTTTTTCAGGAAGATTGAAAGTCGGTCCATCCCCGCGCCACTTCGATTCCGGCCCGGACGTCCAGGACAACCACCCACCACGCTCTCCACCAAAGTGAACCGGCCCAGGCGAGAAAACACCCCGCCAAGGACCAAAAAGTTGCTGCGAAGCCTCTCCCGCCGTATACACCAACGCAGCCCACAAACTCGGTTTGTGAAAACTCAACAGACTCTGCCCGCCAGACCCGTCGTTCGCGCGCAGTAACCAGCGCGCGTGCGCCAGTGCTGCGGTCGCGTCTTCTGCTACCAGCGCAATTCCGGAATAGTTCTCCTCACACAACCGCGCAGCTTCGGCTGCCAATTGACTGCCAAACGGTGCCACCAGCCACAGCGGGCCATCGGCGGCGAGTTCGGCGAAATCGGTGCTGATGAACAAGCCTTGGGCGTTCATCGGTTCGCCGATGCGGTAGAGGCGGCTCATGGCTTCGGGTTGGCGAGTGCGGTCGATGATGAAACACAGGGCCTGGCTCGATTGTTCTCTGGGTAGCGAATCGAATTCGTAACGAGGCTCGGCGAGCAGGGCGTTCAATGCGCTTACATGCATGTGCAATCCTTACGGCTGCAGGCGCCGTTGCTTTGTTTGCCGCACAGCGGCGTGATGCCTGACTCGTTGAGGCGGCTCGGGAGCGGCGCTTTGCCGGCCACGTCGGCGTCTGCTGCCTTCATGGGGCCTGGTAACAATGGCGCGGCGGGTGTACCCGAGCCCGGTCCACCGCCGGAGTTGACCTTCACCTCAGCACCACTAATCGTCACACCCCCCGCATCCACCTTCACAAAACTCCCGCCAGCCTTGGCCGTGAGCTCCATGCCTGCCTCGATCACGACCTTTTCGCCAGCGTTGTAATGAAGCTCCTGCCCAGCCTCGACGAACTGCGCCGTGCCAACCTTCACATGCTGGGTCACCGCCACGGTCAGATGATCATCCGCCCGCGCTTCCGTTTTGCGATCGAGGTGAGTGATGCGGTGTTCTTCGACTTTGAATTCACTGTAAACATTGGCCTCGACCGTGTCGTGCCGCTCGTTACCGATGCGGATTTTCTGGTCGTGCTCGATGTTTTCATCCCAGTCGCGCTGGGCGTGCAGGTAGATCTGCTCGGCGCCTTTCTTGTCTTCGATGCGGAATTCGTTGTAGCCCTGGCCGCCCGGTGAGCTGAGGGTTTTGAAGGTGCTGCGGGTTTTGTTGGCCGGCAGGTCGTAGGGGACGACGTTTTCCTTGTGGTGCAGGCAGCCGGTAATCAGTGGTTGGTCGGGGTCGCCTTCGAGGAAGGTGACGAGCACTTCCATGCCGACGCGCGGGATGGCGATGCCGCCGTAGGCGCTGCCGGCCCAGCCGGTGGCGACGCGCAGCCAGCAACTGGTGGCGTCGTTGCTTTGGCCATCGCGGTCCCAGTGGAACTGCACTTTGACGCGGCCGTATTCGTCGCAGTGGATTTCTTCACCCGGCGGGCCGGTGACGATGGCGGTCTGGCTGCCAAGCACTTGCGGCTTCGGGTGTTCGAGGGCAGGGCGGTAGTGCGCGTCCCACGGGGTCGCGAGAAAGCGGTTGCGGTAGCCCTGATGGAAATCGTCTTTGTTCTGGGTCACGTCGCTGGTGACATTCGCGCCGAGCACTTGCGGTTGCTTGCCTTCATGGACCACTTCCAGCAGGAGCCAGAGGTCGTTCCATTCGCTGCGCGGGTGTTCGCTCAGGGCCATGAAGTGGCCGCTGACCAGCGTCGGGTCGTCGCTTTTGCCTTCCGCCAGTTTGTAGTCGCTGCGATGGCGTTCGAGGGCGCGAGTGGCCAGTTGTTTGCCACGGGCGCGGTCGGTGAAGCGGCCGGGGTAGTCGTAGTCCTCTAGGTCCGGGGCGAACGTGCTTTTTGCGGCGCCTTCGGGCAGGATGCGCGGCTTTTCGAAGTCGTAGTCGCGACGGCTGACGCGGGAGGTGCGGGTTTCCAGGCGCAGGTTGAAACGTTTGATCACCGGTTTTTCGGCGGCCATGCCGGAGTCTTGCTGGTAGGCCACGGCGGCGAGTTTGCGGAATACGGTCTGGTCGTCGCCGAATACCAGAGTGTGGCCGCCAGCGCTGTGCTGGAAGTGGAAATGAATGCCTTCTTCTTCGCACAGACGCTGGATGAAATGCAGGTCGGACTCATCGTACTGCACGCAGTACACGCGTTCCGGGTAGATCGCGCCGAGCTGGAAGCTGTAGGCGTCGGCCAGAATGCCGCGCGCCTCCAGCACCTGGGCGATGATCTTCGGTACGGTCAAATGCTGGAAGATCTGCTGATCATGGTTGTGCCGCAGGTAGGCGAGTTGCGGGACCAGACTGATGCTGTAGCGGGTCAGGCTTTTGCCGGAGTCGCCTTGCTCGATGCGATAGACCAGGCCGTGGATCAGGCCTTTGCCGGTGGCGCCGAAGGTCAGGCAGCCGCGCTTGTGCAGTAACTCTTCGAGTTTCAGATCGGGGCGAGCGCTGACCAGTTCGATGTCAAAACAGAACGGCTGATTGAGGGCTTCGCGACCGACGAAACTGAGCACTTGAAGGTCAACGGAAACGCCTTCCAGCGTAAGGGAAATATGGGTTGCGTTCGCGTCCAGCATGCCTTGAATTCCGTCCTTTGGATAAGCTGGGACGGATGGTGCAGGATTAAAGCGACTGGTTCAAGGCGCAAATGACGTAGGTGAAACGCCCGTGCGGCATAGGGAAATCCCTGATGGGGCGTGTTTTGGCCAATGGATAGGGAGGTTTTGCTTCATGGGAACTGCAATCAACACCGTCATCGAGTCAGCGTCCTTGCCGAAGAAAATGCAGTGCCCGGCACTAAGCCATCGCGAGCAGGCTCGCTCCCACAGTGGATCGACTCGAACGCTGAACCTGTTCGCCGAAATCCAGAGTTGGAGCGAAGAAGCCCTCCGCCTCAGCGAAGATCCAGCTGCTGCCGATACGGTAAATCCGGGCCAGTCTTGCTGCAGGTCAGCGCCGCCGCCTGCACGGCAAACTGCAGCATCGCGTCGATTTGCTCGCGGCTCAACTGACCCACGCCCTCAATCGAATCCAGCTCATGCTCGGTCAGCCAGGTAATCAGCGCTGCCTGAAACGTATCGCCGGCGCCCACGGTGTCAGCCATCTTCACGGCGCACGCCGGCACCGACCATGAACCGTGCTGACGGCTGAACACCGTCGCGCCTTCGCCACCGCGGGTCAGAAACACCAACTGACAGCGCTGCTGCAGCCAGCCTTCGATAACCCGCTGAGGATCCTGCTCGGGATACAACAGGCTCAAATCCTCATCGCTGACTTTGATCAAGTCTGCGAGGGCCACCAATGTGGCCACGCGCGAACGCCAAACCTCGATGTTCGGTTCGGGATTGAGCCGCACATTCGGGTCGAGGCTGATCAGGCGCTTGCCGCTTTCGCGTTGCACCAGGGCCAGCAAGGTGTCGGCGATCGGTTGCACCACCAGCGAAAACGAGCCGATATGCAGGCCTCGCACTTCCGGTCCTAGTGACGGCAGATGTTCAGGTTTCAACTGCCGATCCGCGCAGCCTTCGCCACGGAAACTGTAGTGCGGCGAGCCATTGGCGCCGACTGCAACCATCGCCAGAGTAGTGGGCGCTGCGAAGTCGATGAGGTAATCCGGACGCACGCCTTCTTCCTGCAACACTTGCTGCAAGCGCCGGCCCAGGTAGTCCGTAGACAGCCCGGCAAACAGCGCCGCGTCCACGCCCAGGCGGCGCAAACCGACCGCCACGTTGAACGGCGAGCCACCGGCAATCGCCTTGAAAGTGACGTTTGAAGCCCGCCCGCTGGCGTCGTCTTCACTGAAAAAATCGAACAGCGTTTCGCCACACACCAGATACATAATTGCTCGCTCTTTAAAGGGTTGCGACATGCTGTTGATAGCGTTCATAGGCCTGCTGGCAGGCCGCGACATTGTCCGGGATCGGCCGGGTTTCGCTGGCCGGATCGAGTTTTACGCAGCGCTCGCACAACTGCGCGAGATTTTCTTCCCGGCCATCTTCCCGGGACACGCACCACGCGGCCTGAATCGCCGCGCCGAGGGCGGCGGCTTCACTTTGCTCGGTGCAGATGACCGGGGTATTCATTATGTCAGCGACGATTTGTCGCCAGGCAGCGCTTTTCGAGCCGCCGCCGATCAGGCAGATGCTGCGGCTTTGTAATCCATTGTGCCGCAACAGGTCCAGCCCGTAGCGCAAACCGAAGGTCGTGCCTTCGACCACGGCGCGACACAAGTTGGCCTGGGTCAGGTTGGTCATGGTCAAACCGTGCAGGCTGCCCGTGGCGTGGGGTAGGGCGGGGACGCGTTCACCGTTGAAAAACGGCAGCATGCACACGCCCTCGGCACCGATGGGTGCTTGCGCGACTCGATCGTTGAACGTGTCGATATCGAGGTCGAACAGTTCGCGAATCACGCCGGTGGCGTTGGTCAGGTTCATCGTGCAGATCAGCGGCAGCCAGCCGCCGCTGGATGAACAGAACGTCGCTACCGAGGCGTCGGGGCTGACGGTCGGCTGGTCGGCGTAGGCGTACACCGTGCCCGAGGAACCCAGGCTCATGGTGATTGCGCCGGGGCGGATATTGCCGGTGCCGATCGCGCCCATCATGTTGTCGCCGCCGCCGCTGGACACCCGCGCCCGCGGGTTGATCCCCAGATGCGCGGCGATGTCAGGCAGGATCGTGCCAACCGCTTGCTGCGCGTCGATCAGCTCCGGCAGCGCGGCCTGCAGACGTCCGCCGGGATCGATGTGACGCAACAGTTCAAGATCCCACTGGCGGTTGCGCACGTTGAAGTAACCGGTGCCGGAGGCATCGCCGTATTCGCTGCAGGCGCGGCCGGTGAGCCAGAAATTCAGGTAGTCGTGTGGCAGCAGAATGCGGGCGATGCGGGGGAAAAGATCGGGATGGTTCTCTTTGGTCCACAGCAGTTTGGAGACGGTGTAGCCCGGCGCGATCACTACGCCGAGACGGTCCAGCGAGCCCTGTTCGCCGCCGAGGTACGTGAGCAACCGATCGTTTTCCGCAGTGGATTCGGTGTCGCACCACAGTTTGGCCGGGCGTAGGGGCTGCCCTTGGTCATCGAGCAACACCAGGCCGTGTTGTTGGCCCGAGACGCCAATGCCGAGAATCTGCTGGCCGTCGACGCTCGCTGTCAGCAATGCATCGCGAGTCGCCAATGTGAACGCCTCAAGCCATTGCGAAGTGTCCTGCTCGCGGCAGCCGTTGGCGCCGATGATCAACGTGTGCGCGGCGGCACCCTGGCCCAGAACCTGCCCGCTGCGGGCATCCAGGACCATGGCTTTGGTGCCTTGAGTGCCGCAGTCGATGCCGAGGAATAGTTGTTGCTTTGCCATGGTGGATCCTTGGAGTGTCAGGTCAATCCGGGTGAAGCCAATCACGAGCAGGCTCACTCCCACATTGGATTTTCGGTGGACACGGACTTCGGGTACGACTTCGATCCCATGTGGAAGCGAGCCTGCTCGCGATAACGCTAAGCCAGCACCCGCTCCAGCGTCCGTGTCACCCCAACCTCACGCAAGCTGTCACAGCACCACTCAAAAGCCGCGACGAATTCTGCTGATTGTGGAATGGCCGTGCCGAAAATCTCCTCAACCCCCAGCAATCGTTGGGTAATCAACGCATCATCGGCCACCATCGCCTGGCAAAATGCTGCGCGTGGATCCGGGACGGTGTAGGTAACGCCATTCTCATCCACGCCCTTCAAATAAAGCGCCCACGCCGCCACCACCAACGCGGCGCGCCGGGTCTCACGGCCATCGGCAATCAGCCGGTTGATCGTCGGTACGGTAAATTTGGGAAACTTCGATGAGCCGTCCGAGCACACGCGCTCCAGCTGATCGGCAATCGCCTGATTGGAGAAACGCGCCACCAGGGTGTTCTTGTATTCCGTTAGGTCGATTCCCGGCACAGGCGACAATTGCGGCGTCACGTCCAGGTCCATGTACGCGCGCATGTAGCGCACAAACAATGGGTCGTTCATGGTCTCGTGGACGAATCGATAGCCCTTCAAAAACCCCAGGTACGTCAACGCCAGATGGCTGCCGTTGAGCAGTTTGATCTTCATTTCTTCGTACGGCGTGACATCGTCGGTGAACTGCACGCCGACCTTTTCCCAGGCTGGACGCCCGTTGACGAACTTGTCTTCCAGCACCCACTGCACAAACGGCTCGCAGACCACCGGCCAGGCATCGTCGACCGCGTGTTTGTCGGCCAGCTGCAGGCGATGTTGGGTGCTGGTCATCGGCGTGATGCGGTCGACCATCGCATTCGGAAAACTGACATGGTTGTCGATCCAGTCGCGTAATGCCGGATCGCGCAGGGCTGCGAAGGCCAGCAGTGCCTTGCGCGTAACGGCGCCGTTGTGCGGCAGATTATCGCAGGACATCAGCGTAAACGCTGGCGTGCCGGCGGCGCGGCGTTTGGCCAAGGCCGCGCAAAGGAAACCGAACACTGTTTTCGGTTGGTCCGGGTGGGCCAGATCGTGCTGGATCTGCGGCAAGTGCGCCATGAATTCGCCGTTGCTGTCGTCGATGCAATAACCGCCTTCGGTGATGGTCAGCGAGACAATGCGGATCTCGGGACTGGCGAGTTTGTCGATCAGCGCCTGCGCACCGTCCTCGGCCAGGAGCATGTCGCGAATGGCGCCGATGACGCGGACTTCGGTGTGGTCGCTGTCGCCCAGCTCGAACAGGGTGAACAGGTAATCCTGCTCGCGCAAATCGTCGCGGGCTCGGCGGTCTTCGGCGCGCAGGCCAATCCCGCAGATTGCCCAGTCGAGGCCTTCGCCGGTGTTCATCAAGGCGTCGGTGTAATAAGCCTGATGGGCGCGGTGGAAACCGCCGACGCCGATGTGCGCGATGCCTTGGCGGGTATCGCCGAGGGCGTAGGCGGGCAGCATCACTTCAGGCGCGAGGTGGTGCAGGTTCAGTTTATTGAGTTTCATCACAGGCTCTCTGAAATCAGGCAGCAACGCGCAGCGGACGGGTCAGTGCCACGCCGTCGGCATCGAATAAATGACAGTGTTCGGCGTCCAGGTGCAGGCTCAGGGTTTCCCCGTAACGGCTGGGGAGGTCGCCGCGAACGCGCATCGTCAACGCTTCACCGGCAGAGGTGATGACGTGGCAGAAGGTGTCGCTGCCCAGGCGTTCGCTGACGTCAGCAGTGACTTGCAGCGTGCAGTCGCCGGCTTGCGCCAGTTGCAGATGTTCCGGCCGGATACCCAATGTCACGGCGCCGCCGACACTGAGCGAGGCACCGCTCAACGGCAGGGTGATGCGTGTGCCGGCGTCCAACAGGACTTCGCAGTGCTGGCTGTCGACGCGGGTGAGTGTGCCTTTAAGGAAGCCCATCTTCGGCGTGCCGAGGAAACCCGCGACGAACAGGTTGGCCGGTTGGTGATAGAGGTCGAGCGGCGAGCCGACCTGCTCGATTTTGCCGCCGTTCAAGACCACTACTTTGTCGGCCATGGTCATGGCTTCGACCTGATCGTGGGTCACGTAAATCATGGTCGCCTGCAGGTCTTTGTGCAGGCGCAACAGCTCCAGGCGCATTTGCACGCGCAACGCTGCGTCGAGGTTGGACAGCGGTTCATCGAACAGAAAGATTTTCGGATTACGCACGATGGCCCGACCAATTGCCACGCGCTGACGCTGGCCGCCGGACAGCTGTTTCGGCTTGCGTTCCAGCATCGGTCCGAGTTCGAGGATGCGCGCGGCTTCGCTGACTTTTTTCTCAACCTCGGCTTTGGGCACGCCAGCCAGATCGAGCGCGAACGACATGTTTTTGCGCACGCTCATGTGCGGGTACAGGGCGTAGGTCTGGAACACCATCGCCAGATCGCGCTTGGCCGGGCTGACTTCGGTGATGTCGCGGCCATCGAGCTCAATGGTGCCGCCGCTGACTTCTTCAAGCCCGGCGATCAGGCGCAGCAGGGTGGATTTGCCGCAGCCAGAAGGACCGACGAAGACCACGAATTCCTTGTCGTTCACTTCCAGGTCGATGCCTTTGATGATGGAAAAGCCTTCGAAGCCTTTTTGCAGATTCTTGATTTTCAGGTTGGCCATGATTGTGGGCCTCCGCATGCTGTTATTCGGTTGAACCTGTGGGAGCGAGCCTGCTCGCGATGACGGCCTGACATTCATTATTGATGTCGACTGACCCACCGCTATCGCGAGCAGGCTCGCTCCCACAGGGATTCGCATTGAGTCAGGAGTACGGGGGAATTCATTTCACCGCACCAAACGACAACCCGCGCACCAGCTGTTTCTGGCTGATCCAGCCGAAAATCAGAATCGGTGCGCACGCCAGCGTCGACACCGCCGACAACTTGGCCCAGAACAATCCTTCAGGACTTGAATACGAGGCGATCAACGCGGTCAGTGGCGCCGCTTTAGACGAGGTCAGGTTCAGCGACCAGAACGCCTCGTTCCAGCACAGAATCAACGACAGCAACACCGTGGAGGCCAGGCCGCCCTTGGCGATCGGTAGCAACACGCGGACCATTTCCTGCCACAGCGTCGCACCGTCCAGCCGCGCCGCTTCGAGGATGTCCTTGGGGATGTCCTTGAAGTAGGTGTAAATCATCCAGACCACGATCGGCAGGTTGATCAGCGTGTAGATCACGATCAGCGCTATACGCGTATCGAGCAGACCAAAACTCTTGGCCAGCAGGTAGATCGGCATCAGCACGCCCACCGGCGGCAGCATTTTGGTCGAGAGCATCCACAGCAGCGTGCCCTTGGTGCGCTGGGTTTCGTAGAACGCCATCGAGTAGGCCGCTGGCACCGCGATCAGTAGGCACAGGGCGGTAGCGCTGAAGGAAATCACCACCGAGTTCCAGGCAAAACTGAAGTAATCGCTGCGCTCGTTGATGTGCAGGTAGTTTTCCAGCGTCGGCGTGAAGACGAACTGCGGCGGCGTGGCGAAGGCGTCGATCTCGGTCTTGAAACTGGTCAGCAGCATCCAGAAAATCGGAAAGAAAATCAGGATCGCAATCGCCCAGGCGAGGGTGCCCAGCAACAGGCTTTGCAAACGACGGGATTGTTGAAGAGTCATGGCAGGCCTCAGGCTTTGTCGGTCAGGTTTTTGCCGATCATTCGCACCAGCACGATGGCCGCGATGTTGGCAATTACCACCGCGATCAGGCCCCCGGCAGAGGCCATGCCGACATCGAACTGCACCAAGGCCTGGTTGTAGATCAGGTAGGCGAGGTTGGTCGAGGCGTATCCCGGGCCACCGTTGGTGGTGGTGAAGATTTCCGCGAACACCGAGAGCAGGAAGATGGTTTCAATCATCACCACCACTGCGATCGGCCGCGCCAGGTGCGGCAGGGTCAGGTGCCAGAAGATTGCGACGGGCCCGGCGCCGTCGAGGCGCGCGGCTTCTTTCTGTTCCTGATCCAGCGACTGCATGGCGGTCATCAGGATCAGGATCGCGAACGGCAACCATTGCCAGGACACAATGATGATGATCGACAGCAGCGGGTAATGCGCCAGCCAGTCCACCGGTTGCGCGCCGAACAGTTTCCAGACGTAGGCAAGAATCCCTGAGACCGGATGGAAAATCAGGTTCTTCCAGATCAAGGCGCCAACGGTGGGCATGATGAAAAACGGCGAGATCAGCATGACACGCACGATGCCGCGACCGAGAAATTCACTGGCTTCGAGCAACGCACTGATCAGCACACCAAGCACGACGCTGATCAACAGCACACTGCCGACCAGCAGCAGCGTGTTGGTGGCGCCGGGCATGAAGCCCGAATCGGTCAGGAAATAGGTGAAGTTCTCCAGCCCGACAAACTCGTTTTCACCGGGGTAGAGCAGGTTGTAGCGGATCAGCGAGAAGTAAACGGTCATGCCCAGCGGCACGATCATCCACAGCAGCAACAACGCCACCGAGGGGCTGACCAGAAACCAGCCGGGATTGGCCAACCGGCTTTTACGCACCGGTTGGGGGATGTCCATGTGAGCTTTGGCAGTTGAGGTATTCATGGCGATTAACCGATTAGGACGGATCAACAAAAAATCAAATGTGGAGGCGGGCTTGTGTGGGAGCGAGCTTGTGTGGCGAGGGAGCTTGCTCCCGCTGGGTCGCGAAGCGGCCCTGAAAGCGACGACTGCTTCGCAGCCGAGCGGGAGCAAGCTCCCTCGCCACACAAGCTGCCTCGCCACACACGTCACCCCCGCATGGGGCGTCCCAGGTTACTTCGGATAACCCGCGCGCTTCATCTCGCGCTCGGTTGTTTGCTGTGCTGCAGTCAGGGCCTGGTCGACCGTGGTCTGGCCGATCAACGCCGCCGAGAACAACTTGCCGACCTGCGTGCCGACAGCCTGAAACTCCGGAATGGTCACCAACTGAATGCCGATGTAAGGCACCGGTTTGGCGCTAGGCTTGCTTGGGTCGGCGGCCTTCAACGACTCCAGCGTGACTTTGGCGAACGGCGCGGCATTCATATAAGCCTCGCTGTAGGTCGAGGCACGGGTGCCCGGCGGCACGTTCGCAATGCCGTCTTTTTCCTCGACCAGTGCGCCGTATTCTTTCGAGGTCGCCCAGGCGCTGAAGGTTTTCGCCGCGTCCTTGGCTTTGGAACTGGTGGGTATCGCCAGTGCCCAGGAATAGAGCCAGGCCGAGCCTTTGTCAGTGGTTTCATGCGGCGCGAAGGTAAAGCCGACATGCTCGCTGACTTTGCTTTGGGTCTTGTCGGTCACGAAAGAACCGGCAACGCTGGCATCCACCCAGATCGCGCACTTGCCGCTGTTGAACAGCGCCAGGTTTTCGTTGAAGCCGTTACTGGAAGCACCCGGCGGGCCGGATTTCTTCATGGTGTCGACGTAGAAATTCAGCGCGTTTTTCCACTCAGGACCGGTGAATTCAGGTTTCCACTGCTCATCGAACCAGCGCGCACCATAGGCATTGGCAACCGTGGTGATCAGCGCCATGTTCTCGCCCCAGCCGGCCTTGCCGCGCAGGCAAATGCCGTACTGCTCTTTGTCTTTGTTGGTCAGTTTGCTGGCGAATTCGCTGATTTGCGTCCAGGTCGGGCGCTCTGGCATGGTCAGCCCGGCCTCTTTGAACAAATCCGTGCGGTAGTAGGTGATCGAGCTTTCAGCGTAGAACGGCAGCGCGTACAGCGAACCCTTGACTGACAGGCCTTCGCGAACCGAAGGGAAGACGTCATCGAGCGCGTAGGTCGCCGGCAAATCCTTCATCGGTTCCAGCCAGCCCTTGGCGCCCCACAGTGCAGCTTCGTACATGCCGATGGTCAGCACGTCGAACTGGCCGCCCTGGGTCGCGATGTCTGTGGTCAGGCGCTGACGCAGCACGTTTTCCTCAAGTACCACCCAATTGAGCTTGATGTCCGGGTGCTCGGTCTCGAAAGTTTTCGAGAGTTTTTGCATGCGGATCATGTCGCTGTTGTTGACGGTGGCGATGGTCAGAGTCTGGGCGCCAAGGCTGACGCTGCTGAGGGTCATGCAGGTGAGGGCGAGCAAAGTTTTTACACAAGGTTGCATCGAGCACTCCTTTTCTGCACCGGTGGGTTACAGAAGGACAGTTATTGTTTTTGTGTCTTCCGAGGGCTGGAAGAATGTGCACTGATTACAGCCTTGATTAGCGGATGAAACAAATCATCCATCGCACTTCAACCAATACTTTTATGCACTGGGCTGATCTGGCCAGGATTTAATATGCCTCCTGTCGCAGCAGCCGAAGGCTCGGGCCGCGGCCGAAGGTCCGAGGCGAAGCACTCGCCGGCAGTCAATAGCGGGTGGGATCAAGCGCCTGCTGCGCAGGCGGACGCAGCCTTCGGCAGCTGCTACAAAGGGTGTTCAGTGCTGATTCTGCTCAGTCAGCCGCTGCACGGCCAATCGCCGGTAATGCGATGGCGTCATGCCTTTGAGCTGCTGGAATCGCCGGTTGAAGTTGGAAATATTGTTGAAGCCCGATTCAAAACACACATCGGTCACCGGCTTGTCGCCGTCCGCCAACAACTCGCAGGACTTGCTGATTCGCAACCGATTCACAAATTCTATAAAGCAGCGGCCGGTCGCCTGCTTGAACACACGGCTGAAGTAAGTCGGCTTCATGCCCAGATGCCCGGCGACCTCTTCCAGAGGCAGCTCGCGGGCATAGTGGGCAAAGATGTAATCCACCGCCCGGTTGGTGCGATCGATATTGTGTTCGTCTGCCAGTTGCGGGGTTGTCGCGCCCGACAACAGTTGGTAATCGTCGGATGCAGCCAGCAGCTCCAGCAAAATAAAGAAGTGCCCGAGCCGGGTCACGCCGCTGGAGTCGGCGATCCGCTGCATCAAATCGGTGGCCTGGCGAATCGTATGTTTGCAGCGAAATTCAATACCGTATTGGGCGCGCTCCAGCAGAGGTGCAAGCGATCTCAATTCGGCAAATACCTGATGACCGCCTTCAAACAACTCATCGGTGAAATTCACCAGCATGTCTCGCTTGGGTACCACTTCATCCTCGGCTACCTGGCTGATCCAGTTGTGCGGCAGGTTGGGGCCGGTGAGGAACAAGGTATCCGGGTAGAAGTTGCCGATGTAATCACCAATGAACACCTTGCCGGAGCTGGCGACGATCAAGTGCAACTCGTACTCCTTGTGAAAGTGCCAGCGCACCAGCGGGCACGGGAATCCATGCTGGCGATAGATGATGGACAACCCGTTGTGGTCGTCCATCAATTCGTAGGAGGGGTCGGTCACTCTGGCCGTTCGGTTCATGTCGGGCTGCTTTTATTGTTATCGCACCCCGATCATGCCCTTTTCCCGACGCTTTATGCCAGTGCTCAGCCAGCTCGAGTCAGGGCCGGGCATGCAGCCTGTCACCGTAGACGGCTTTCATGCTCGTGGCGCTCCAGCAATATCGAACAAGGTTGGACTCTTCGAAAAAGTCGGTATTGATGATGCTGCAACGCGTGATCCAGTCGCCGGTAGTGCTGAACCAGTCGTTGATATGGTTTTTAATATGTTGAGGCCCGCCGAGCCGGGTGTAGGTGGTTGCCGACAGCGACCACAGGAGTGGAGTACTCGGTGTTTCAGCGAGTGTCTTGACGATAAGTCGCTGCAATTGATCGGTATCGGTAATGCCGCTGCCAGACCATTTGTGTGGAATATTCCGCCAGATGTATTCGCCATCCAGGCCGGGCCTGGAAACCGCAGAGATGACGACCCTGCGGCGTGAGCTGTCCTGCTTGAGTTGCCCGACCGTCTTGGTCGAGTCGAACCAGGAGATCAAACGCGTCCCGAGCCGGTTCAGGAGGATCTCGCCAAGCTTTTGATGGTTGAACGGTTTATCGCCATCACCCAGTTGATGAAGATCCAGAACGACGAACTCGTTGGTGTTGGCGTCGAGAAACGCCACCAGCGCCTCGATCAAGTCGTCCAGCACGCGGTGCGACTGAAAACCATTGTGATGAAAATAGAAGATCGACTGATCGGCGGCTTCGCGAAAACCGAGGCGTATGTCGAACACTCGTGCGCCATTGGCAAGTTGCCAGGCAAATGAATCGTTTTGACAGGTCGTCCAGTTGCCGACGATCACTTCGTAATTGGGTGCTTTTTTATCCATGCCGGCGTTATGAGCGCTTGGCCAGACAATATCGGTCAGTCTGAGCGTGTCGATGTCGAGGACGTTGCTCATCCAGGTTTTTTTATTCAGGTGATCTGATTGGGTGCGAGTCATGAGCATTCCTTTGTGGCTGACGTCTCTCCGTCCTGGAGAGAGGTGATTAAATCAGTATCGAGCCATAAGGTTATCGGGCGCGACGGCTGACTTTATAATCAGCCTCGGCAAGGTGGCCAAGTGTCGGCTTGATACAGGAAGTATCTGCCAACAACTCGATTGGTTCCTTCAGGTTACCGCGGACTGTTTACTAAGGGCGATTCTTTGCTTCGATCCATTGCGCCATGTATTGAGTGCTCTTGTGCTGATGATGACGCAACATGCTCCCGGTAAAATTGTTTGTGCGAAGTTGATCAAGCTGTTGCTGGCAGTGCATCAGTCTGTCGATCAGCGCCGGACCATGAACCGATTGCCGGTAACGTTCGCCCAACAGCGCAAATCCCAGGCACTGCGCGTTCTGCCACTGCTGCTCGTCGCTGTACAGCCGCACTGCGTGATCGGCCAGCTGCCGGGCGGTGCTGGCGACAGCTCCCGGCCACGGCGCCTCGCCATGCATGCCTTCGGCACCCATCGGCGTGGTGATACTTGGCGTGCCACAGAGCATCGCCTCGACGATCTTGCCTTTGATGCCGGCGCCAAAACGCAGTGGCGCCAGACACACCCGCGCGGCCGACATCACTTGCAACGCATCCTCTGCCCAGTTCATCACATGGAACCCCTGCGCCGCGTTATGCAATGCCGTGGCTTTGGGCGGCGTGTAAGCGCCATAGATGTGCAATTGCGCGGTCGGCAACTGTTCACGAATCATCGGCCACAGGGTGGTCTTCATCCAGAGTACGGCGTCCCAGTTGGGCGCATGGCGGAAGTTGCCAATACTGAGAAAGTGCGTACGGTCTTCAAAGGGCGTCGGCGTTGAAGTCGGGATATCAACCATCAACGGACACCACTGCAGCATCTCGCGCGGCACGTTGAACTGCTCGACCAGCAGCTCTATTTCGACTTCAGAGATCATCAAGTTCAAATCACAGCGATAAATCGCAGCGATCTCGCGCTTGGCCAGATCGGTGTTGGCCATGAGGGCAAACTCTTCAGGCAACGCCGGTGCGAACAACTCGCTAAAGTCGTTGCCGTCGTCGCTGGCTTTCAGACGGTCTTTGAGGCGCTGATGCCGGGCATGCCGCAGGCTTTGCAGGTCCTGGGTGGCCAACACACGTATCGCGTCGGGGCAGTGTTGTTCGACGCGCCAGCCGAACTGCTCTTCCATCATGAATTGCTCGAACACGACGATGTCCGGCGCCAGTTCGCTGATAAAGGCGTCAAAGCTGCTGTTGTTCAGTTGAATCGGTACTTCACGAATGCCCAGCGCCGTCAGATCTTCCTGATGCTCGCCAGCGCCCGCCGGGCTGCTGAAGGTGACGTCCCAGCCTTGTCGCAGGAACGTCCCGAGCAACTGCATGACATACCCGCCAGCTGCGGAAGATCGGGGTTCAGGCCAGACGGAACCAATCATCAGGACTTTGGTTGCGCGGGGTTGATTCATGAGGGGCATTTCCTTGAAGCGGGGCCGGGATGACAGCGGGGCGCAATTAAACCACAGCCGCTGGCAGATCCTCAGCCCGCATCAATCGCTGTCAGGCGAGCATGCCTTTGACCTTGTCACGCAGTTGATCAATGGAGAACGGTTTGCCGATGACTTGCATGCCGTCCGGTACATCGATGCTTTCCGCGTAACCGCTGGCGAACAGGATAGGCAGTTCGGGGCGAAGCATTCGCGCCTGCTTGGCCAGCTCTTTGCCATCCATGCCGGGCAGGCCGACGTCCGTCATCATCAGGTCGATGTACTGATCTTCATCGTTGAGAAACTCCAGGGCCTTTTCGCTGCCGTCCGCCTCCAGCACCTGGAATTCCAGCTCCTCGAGCACATCGACAATCAGCATGCGCACGATGTTGTCGTCTTCAACGACCAGGATGATGGATTTTTCGGTGGACATAGTGAGGCTCTCAAAAATGGAAAGTGCGTTGGCCGATCAATCTAATGTGCCGCGGCCATGCATGAGTAACTGAGGTGACCCGACAAGTTCCCAAACTCGCTGCAAAAAGAATAGCTGCACCAGAGTCGATAAGGATAACCCCTACGGTGCCCGAGAGCAGCTGAATGTAGGAATTTGAGTAAAAACACGTCAGAAGATTGGATCAATGTAGCCGTTCTGGGGCAAACTCCCGGGTTTTCAACAGTTCGACAAGGCTTCGTTATGACCATGGCGTCTTCGGTTGATGAGCAACGGTTCCGCAAACTTTTAAGCCGCAACGTCAGCCTGCCACTGGGCGTGGGCGTACTGAGCGCGGTTTTCTTTGTCTCGCTGATCACTTACTTGCTGTCGGTAATTCAATGGGTCGAGCACACCGACCGGGTGATCAATAATTCCAACGAAGCGATCAAGCTGACCGTCGATCTGGAAACCGGCATGCGCGGCTTTCTGCTCAGTGGCGACGAGAAATTCCTTGAACCCTATGAAACCGCTCGGCCAAGGGTCACCGTCGCACTCAATACCTTGCTCGAACTGACTGCGGACAACCCGGTGCAAACCGATCGACTGAAAAGGCTGCAGGCCCTGCAAACCGAATGGGCCACCTATGCGCAAAGTCTGATCGATCTGCAGCGAACCAACGGTGACTACCGCGGGGCCGTCAAGGCAGGGCGTGGCAAGCGACTGACCGACGAAATCCGTAAGCAGTTTGAAGACGTGATCGACATGGAGCAGCAGTTGCGTACCGCGCGTAACGCTGAAGTGCGCCGTACCACGCTCTGGAGCATCGGCCTCTACGTGTTGTTTATCGTCGGCATCAGCGCCTTGCTCGCTTATATCGGTCGCCGTGATTTGCTCAATCTTTCGCAAAGCTACAGCACCAATCTGGCTGCGCAACAGGCCAGCGCTCGCAGGCTGGAGCAACAGGCCTGGTTGCGCAATGGCCAGACCGAACTGGCCGAGCAAGTGTTGGGGCAACTGTCGCTCAACCTGCTGGGTCGCAACATTCTGCAGTTCTGCGCGCAATACCTCGACACCGCGGTGGCGGCGCTCTATGTGCGTGAAGAGCACGGCGGCCTCAAGCGCGTCGCCAGTTACGGGTTTTCGCGGGAGCAGGAAGAACGCGATCAACAGATCTTCAGCGGCGAGGGGATTGTCGGGCAAGTGGCGGAAAATAACCGTCTGATTCGCCTCGATAACGTACCCAATGATTATTTCAAAGTCAGTTCAGGCCTCGGCAACGGCTTCCCGCACAGCGTACTGGTAGTGCCGACCAGCGATGACAAGCGGGTCAATGGCGTTATCGAGCTGGGCTTCCTGCGTCCGCTGGACGAACGTGACGTCGAATTGCTGGAACTGATTGCCGGCAACATTGGTACCTCTATTGAGGCCGCCCGTTATCGCCAGCGCCTGCAGGAAGTGCTCGCCGAAACCCAGCAGCTCAACGAAGAGTTGCAGGTACAGCAGGAAGAACTCAAGACTGCCAACGAAGAGCTGGAAGAGCAGTCGCGCATCCTCAAGGAATCCCAGGCGCATCTGGAAACCCAGCAGGTCGAGCTGGAACAGACCAACGAACAACTGGCCGAACAAGCGCAAATCCTTGCCGATCAGCGCGACGCCATGGACGTAAAAAATACCGAACTCAATCAGGTGCAGATGCAACTTGAAGAGCGCGCCGACGAGTTGCAACGCTCCAGCAAGTACAAGTCA
Organism: Pseudomonas sp. TMB3-21; assembly: GCF_054898145.1. NCBI lineage: Bacteria > Pseudomonadati > Pseudomonadota > Gammaproteobacteria > Pseudomonadales > Pseudomonadaceae > Pseudomonas > Pseudomonas sp. TMB3-21. Next base: position 4,173,393 of record NZ_CM142718.1, read on the forward strand.
GAATTCCTCGCCAACATGTCCCACGAACTGCGCACGCCGCTGAACAGTTCGTTGATTCTGGCAAAACTGCTGGCCGAGAACCCGCAGGACAACCTGAGCGCCGAGCAGGTCAAGTTTGCCGAGTCGATCTATTCGGCGGGCAACGACCTGTTGAACCTGATCAACGACATCCTCGACATCTCCAAGGTCGAGGCCGGCAAGCTGGATGTCCGTCCGGAGAACACCAGCGTCGCCCGTTTGGTCGACGGTTTGCGCGGCATGTTCGAACCACTGGCGGCGGACAAGCAGCTGGATTTCCAGGTCGAGTTGCAACCCGGCGCGCCAATGATGATTTACACCGATCGCCAGCGCCTGGAGCAAGTCGTCAAGAACCTGCTGTCGAACGCGGTGAAATTCACCGAAAAAGGCACGGTCAGCCTCAGCGTGGCCAGCCAACCCGACAACGGCATTGCGTTTGTTGTACGCGATTCCGGTATCGGCATCGCCGACGATCAGCAGGAAAGCATCTTCGAAGCGTTCCGCCAGGCGGACGGCACCACCAATCGCCGCTACGGCGGCACCGGGCTGGGTCTGTCGATTTCCCGTGATCTGGCGGCGTTGCTCGGCGGCTCGATCAGTGTCAACAGCGAACCGGGGCAGGGCAGCGTGTTCACCCTGGTCCTGCCGCAACATTATGTTGAACCGGGTGAAGAGCCGGTCGAGCCGGTGAAGACTGCACCGGTAGCGCCGCCGCAGAAACCGCAACCTGCGGCGCTGGTGCCGCTGATCGCCGAGGTCGATATCCCGCGTTTTGACGACGACCGCAGCCAGGCACCGTTTACCACTCGCTGCATTCTGGTGGTGGAAGACGAGCCGAACTTTGCGCGCATCCTTTACGATCTGGCGCACGAATTGGGTTACCAGTGCCTGGTGGCGCATGGGGCCGACGAGGGTTATGACCTGGCCAGGGAGTTCATCCCGGACGCCATCCTGCTGGACATGCGCCTGCCGGACCATTCCGGCCTGACGGTGTTGCAACGCCTGAAAGAACACGCTGAAACCCGGCACATTCCCGTACATGTGATCTCGGTGGAAGATCGCGTTGAAGCGGCGATGCACATGGGCGCCATCGGTTACGCGGTCAAGCCGACCACCCGCGAAGAGCTCAAGGACGTCTTTGCGCGCCTCGAAGCCAAGCTGACCCAGAAGGTCAAGCGCGTGCTGCTGGTGGAAGATGACGACTTGCAACGCGACAGCATCGCGCGTCTGATCGGCGATGATGACATCGAAATCACCGCCGTTGGTTTCGCCCAGGAAGCGCTCGATCAACTGCGCACGACGATTTTCGACTGCATGATCATCGACCTCAAGCTGCCGGACATGCTCGGCAACGACCTGCTCAAGCGCATGTCGACCGAGGACATCTGCTCGTTCCCGCCGGTCATTGTCTACACCGGGCGCAACCTGACCCGCGACGAAGAGGCGGAGCTGCGCAAGTATTCGCGCTCGATCATCATCAAGGGCGCACGCTCCCCGGAGCGCTTGCTGGACGAGGTCACACTCTTTCTGCACAAAGTAGAATCGCGGTTGTCCCATGAACGCCAGCGGATGCTCAAGACCGCACGCAGCCGCGACAAGGTGTTCGAAGGACGCAAAGTGCTGTTGGTGGACGACGATGTGCGTAACATCTTCGCCCTGACCAGCGCGCTGGAGCAAAAAGGGGCAATTGTGGTCATTGGTCGAAACGGCCGTGAGGCGATTGAAAGGCTGAATGAAGTCGAGGACATCGATCTGGTGTTGATGGACGTGATGATGCCGGAGATGGACGGTTTCGAGGCAACGACCTTGATCCGTCAAGACCCGCGCTGGCGCAAGCTGCCAATCATCGCCGTCACTGCGAAGGCCATGAAAGACGATCAGGAGCGCTGCCTGCAGGCCGGCTCCAATGATTACCTGGCCAAGCCTATCGACCTTGATCGCTTGTTCTCGCTGATTCGCGTGTGGTTACCAAAGATGGAACGCATTTAGTGGAACGCATCAATTCCGAGGGGCGAAACAGCGAAATCGAATTGCGGCTGTTGATTGAGGCGATTTACCTCAAATACAGCTACGATTTTCGCGACTACTCTGGTGCCTCGATCAAGCGGCGGGTCAGTCACGCGTTGATTCAGTTCGAGTGCGCGACCATTTCTGCGCTGCAGGAAAAGGTCCTTCATGACCCGACGGCGTTCATGCAGTTACTGCAGCTGCTGACGATCCCGGTCAGCGAGATGTTCCGCGACCCTTCGCACTTCCTGGCGATCCGTAAGGAAGTGGTGCCGCTGCTCAAGACTTATCCGTCGATCAAAATCTGGATTGCCGGTTGCAGCACGGGTGAGGAGGTCTACTCGATGGCGATTCTGCTGCGCGAAGAAGGCCTGCTCGATCGCACGATTATTTACGCCACCGACATCAATCCGCGTTCGCTGGATAAGGCCAAGCAGGGCATCTTCTCGATGGAAAATGTCCGCGCCTACACGCACAATTATCAGCAGGCCGGTGGCCAGCGATCTTTCGCCGACTACTACACCGCCGCTTACGGTTATGCGATTTTTGACAAGACGCTGTGCGAGAACGTGACGTTTGCAGATCACAGCCTGGCGACGGATAGCGTCTTTTCAGAAACTCAATTAATTTCATGTCGTAACGTGTTGATTTATTTCAATAAAAAATTGCAGGATCGAGCGTTTGGGTTGTTCCATGAATCGCTCTGCCATCGTGGATTTCTGGTATTGGGCAGCAAGGAAACCACGGATTTTTCCGCGTTCGCCAAGCAGTTCGAGCCCTTGGTGAAACAAGAACGGATCTACCGGAAATCATGAGCAGTGAAGCGCAATTGCCTCGTATCGAGGCTATCGTGATTGGCGCCTCTGCGGGTGGCGTGGAGGCATTGCTGACCATACTCGGCCCGCTGCGCGCAGGTTTCGTATTACCGATTGTTGTCGTCCTGCATTTGCCTGATGAGCGACGCAGTCATTTGGCAGAGGTGTTCGAGCGCCGGGTAGCGATGCCTGTGCTGGAGGCGCACGACAAAACGCCAATCGAAGCTGGCACGCTGTATTTCGCCGGGCCCGGTTATCATCTGTCGGTGGAGCAGGACCGTTCCTTTTCATTGAGCCTTGAAGACCGCGTACATTATTCACGGCCCGCCATCGATTACCTCTTCGCATCGGCTGCCGATGTTTTCGGTCCGGCATTGGCCGCCGTGTTATTGACCGGCGCCAATCGTGATGGCGCAGCCGGCATGGCCCATGTTCAACAACGTGGCGGTTTGACGATCGTGCAAGACCCGCAAGATGCTCAGGTGGCGACCATGCCCCTGGCGGCGCTGGCTACGCACCAGCCAGACCACATTCTCCCCATAAGCGGCATCGGCCGTCTGCTTGTCGAGCTGGAACGAATCGCATGCTAAGTAACATCCAGGCCAAACTGTTGATCGTCGACGATCTGCCGGAAAACTTGCTGGCACTAGAAGCGCTGATCAAGCGCGAAGATCGCATCGTCTATAAGGCCTTGTCTGCGGATGAGGCACTGTCGCTGCTGCTGCAGCACGAGTTCGCCATGGCCATCCTCGATGTGCAGATGCCGGGCATGAACGGCTTCGAGCTCGCTGAACTGATGCGCGGCACGGAGAAGACCAGGAACATCCCTATCGTATTCGTCAGTGCGGCGGGCCGTGAACTCAACTACGCGTTCAAGGGCTACGAAAGCGGCGCTGTCGATTTCCTCCACAAGCCGCTGGATATCCACGCGGTGAAGAGCAAGGTCAACGTGTTCGTCGATCTGTTCCGCCAGAGCAAGGCCATGAAGCAACAGGTCGAAGCCCTGGAGCGCAGCCGTCGGGAGCAGGAGGCGTTGTTGCTGAAGTTGCAGAGCACTCAGCTGGAGCTCGAGCAGGCGGTGCGCATGCGTGATGACTTCATGTCGATTGTTGCCCATGAAGTGCGCACGCCGCTCAATGGCCTGATTCTGGAGACCCAGCTGCGCAAGATGCACCTGGCGCGTGATAACGCTGCAGCGTTCGCCCTGGACAAGATGCACGCGATGGTTGACCGCGACGAACGCCAGATCAAAAGTCTGATCCGTCTGATCGAGGACATGCTTGATGTGTCCCGCATTCGCACCGGCAAACTGTCGATCCGGCCTTCGCGGTTTGACTTGTCGACGCTGGTGCGCGGCCTGCTGGAGAATTTCGCTCCGCAGATCGACGCCGCCGAGTCTTCGGTCACTTTGGACGCCGAACATCCGGTGATTGGCAACTGGGATGAATTTCGTATCGAACAGGTGATCTCTAACTTGATCACCAACGCTTTGCGCTACGGCGCCAAGAGTCCGATCAGTGTCAAGGTGTACAGTGAGGGCGCTGAGGCGCGCGTGGAAGTGCGTGATCTGGGGATCGGCATCAGTGAGGAAAACCAGAAGCGTATCTTCCAGCAGTTCGAACGCGTGACGGCCAAGCATGCCGTTGCCGGATTGGGCCTGGGGCTGTTTATCTCGGAACAGATTGTGACCGCCCATGGCGGTTCCATCACTGTCGAGAGCCGGATTGGCGAAGGCGCGTTGTTTCGTGTTTGTCTGCCGCTGTAGGAAAACAGCCAGATAAACGCAACCTCTGATCGACCCCACGGTCGTATCAGCAGCTATTGACCGAACAAAGGCTTCCCATGAGTGAAGATGCGCAAGACGTCGTACTGATCGTCGAAGATGACCCCTCCATCCTGATGGTGCTTTCTGCCTATTTGTCGGGTGAGGGTTACCGGGTGTTGAAGGCGGAAAACGGCGAGCAGGCGTTCGAGATTCTCGCGAGCAAACCGCACCTGGACATGATGATCACTGACTTTCGCCTGCCGGGCGGGATTTCCGGGGTGCAGATTGCCGAGCCTGCAGTGAAATTGCGGCCGGAGTTGAAGGTGATTTTCATCAGTGGGTATCCGCAGGAAATTCGTGAAACGGACAGCCCGATTACGCGCAAGGCGCCGATTTTGGGTAAGCCGTTTGATTTGAATGTGTTGCAAGAGTTGATGCAGGACATGTTGTCGTAAGGCCTGAAAACTGCGGGACCTGTTGTTTCATATCAAAGCCAAAAAAAACGCCGCTCATCTCGCGATGGGCGGCGTTTTTTATTGCTGTAAAACTTTAGGCTTGAACCACCGGAATATTGGCGTTCGCCGCCGCCTCACGGAACTCGGCGATCTGGTCGAACGACAGGTAGCGGTAAACATCAGCCGCCATGCTGTCGATCTTGCCCGCGTATTCCATGTATTCCTCAACAGTCGGCAAGCGACCCAGGATGGAAGCCACCGACGCCAACTCGGCCGAAGCCAGGTAAACGTTGGCGCCGTCACCCAAGCGGTTCGGGAAGTTACGGGTCGATGTCGACACAACGGTCGAGTTCGGCTCTACACGTGCCTGGTTGCCCATGCACAGCGAGCAGCCCGGCATTTCCATGCGCGCGCCAGCCTTGCCGTAGATGCCGTAGTAGCCTTCTTCGGTCAACTGGTGCGCGTCCATCTTGGTCGGCGGCGACAGCCACAGACGAGTCGGCAGCTGACCCTTGACCTGATCCAGCAGTTTACCGGCAGCGCGGAAGTGACCGATGTTGGTCATGCACGAACCGATGAACACTTCGTCGATCTTTTCGCCAGCAACGCTGGACAGCAGACGGGCGTCGTCCGGATCGTTCGGCGCGCAGAGCACAGGCTCTTTGATGTCGGCCAGGTCGATTTCGATGACTTCGGCGTATTCCGCGTCAGCATCGGCAACCATCAGCTCAGGGTTGGCAACCCAGGCTTCCATCGCTTGGGCGCGACGTTCCAGAGTGCGTGGATCGCCGTAGCCTTCGCCAATCATCCAGCGCAGCAGGGTGATGTTGGAGTTCAGGTACTCGGTGATCGACTCTTTCGACAGCTTGATGGTGCAACCGGCAGCCGAACGTTCAGCCGAGGCGTCGGACAGCTCGAAGGCTTGTTCGATGCTCAGGTTGTCCAGACCTTCGATTTCCAGAATGCGGCCGGAGAAGGCGTTCTTCTTGCTTTTCTTCTCAACGGTCAGCAGGCCAGCCTGAATCGCGAAGTAAGGAATGGCGTGAACCAGGTCACGCAGGGTGACGCCCGGTTGCATTTTGCCTTTGAAACGCACCAGGATCGATTCCGGCATGTCCAGCGGCATGACGCCGGTGGCGGCGGCGAACGCGACCAGGCCAGAACCGGCCGGGAACGAAATGCCCATCGGGAAACGGGTGTGGGAGTCACCACCGGTACCGACGGTATCCGGCAGCAGCATGCGGTTCAGCCAGCTGTGGATGATGCCGTCGCCCGGACGCAGGGAAACGCCGCCGCGGGTCATGATGAAGTCAGGCAGCGTGTGGTGGGTGGTCACATCGATCGGCTTTGGATAGGCCGCGGTGTGGCAGAAGGACTGCATCACCAGATCGGTCGAGAAGCCCAGGCACGCCAGGTCTTTCAGTTCATCACGGGTCATTGGACCGGTGGTGTCCTGGGAGCCGACGGTGGTCATCTTCGGTTCGCAGTAGGTGCCAGGACGCACACCTTTGCCTTCCGGTAGACCGCAAGCCTTGCCGACCATTTTCTGCGCCAGGGTGTAGCCTTTGCCGGTGTCGACAGGAGCTTCAGGCAGCTTGAACAGATCGGTTGGGCCCAGGCCCAGCTCGGCACGCGCCTTGTCGGTCAGACCGCGACCGATGATCAGCGGAATACGGCCGCCAGCGCGGACTTCGTCCAACAGCACCGGGGTCTTCATTTCGAAGGTGGTCAGGACTTCGTCAGTGCCGTGTTTGCAGACTTTGCCAGCATGCGGGTACAGGTCGATCACATCGCCCATGTTCATGTTGGTAACGTCGAATTCGATCGGCAGTGCGCCGGCATCTTCCATGGTGTTGTAGAAGATCGGAGCGATCTTGCTGCCGAAGCAGAAACCGCCGGCACGCTTGTTCGGCACGTTTGGAACGTCGTCGCCGAAGAACCACAGCACCGAGTTGGTCGCGGATTTACGCGACGAACCGGTACCGACCACGTCACCGACGTAGGCGATCGGGAAGCCTTGACCGCGCATTTCTTCGATCTGCTTCATCGGGCCGGTTTTGCCTTGCTCGTCCGGCACGATGCCTTCACGGGCCATTTTCAGCATGGCGAGAGCGTGCAGCGGGATGTCCGGGCGGGACCAGGCGTCCGGAGCAGGGGACAGGTCGTCGGTGTTGGTTTCGCCGGTGACCTTGAATACCCGCAGGCTGATCTTGTCAGCCAGAACAGGGCGATTGCGGAACCACTCGCCGTCAGCCCAGGACTGGACCACGCCCTTGGCGTGTTCGTTGCCGTTGCGGGCTTTTTCAGCGACATCATGGAACGCGTCGAACATCAGCAGGGTGTGCTTGAGCTGAGCAGCAGCCACGGCAGCCAGTTCTTCGCTGTCGAGCAGGTCAACCAGGGTCACGATGTTGTAGCCGCCCTGCATGGTGCCGAGCAGTTCAACCGCGCGTTTCTTGTCGATCAACGGGGAGGTGGCTTCGCCTTTGGCGAGTGCAGACAGGAAACCGGCTTTTACATAGGCCGCTTCGTCCACGCCAGGTGGAATGCGATTGGTGATCAGGTCAACGAGGAAAGCTTCTTCGCCAGCCGGAGGATTCTTCAGCAGCTCGACCAGGCCTGCAGTTTGTTCGGCGTTTAGCGGCTGGGGAACGATACCCAGTGCTGCACGCTCTTCGATATGTTTGCGGTAGGCTTCAAGCACAGTTATTACCCTCATCAGTGGTCCCAAATGGGTGTCCGGGACGCTCATCCCGAAATTGCCGTACTCATGCGCTGCATGGCGTTGTGGGCCACTTAGCCAGAATTACCGACAATTCCTTACAGAAGCTGCTTTCAAAGTTTTACGCCTGCAGAACGGGGAGCTGATGAGGGTTGGCGCTGGATTTGTCCCCGCTGGAAAAATCCCTCGCCAACACCGCTCTGAAGGAACGACTGTGCTCGTGACGCTTTGAAAACAGCTTCAAACGGACATTGGCGCCTTAAAAGGCTGGCTGATTCTACGGCAAAAAAAATTTAAAGGTAAGTGAGGGGCTATTGGACTTTGGTGGGTGATCAATGCTGGACAAAGGGCTAACATGCCGACCTGTTCTGCTTTTCGTGCTGTCCCTACTTATGCCCAATCAGACCATCAAAACCCCCTGCGTCGGCCTTTGCTCCACTGTTTACGGTGACCTGGTCTGCCGCGGCTGCAAGCGTTTCCACCACGAAGTGATCAGCTGGAATGGTTACAACGAGGAGGAAAAGCGCGCAGTGTGGTTGCGTCTGGAGCAATTGTTGTCCCAGGTGATGGCCAGCAAACTCGAAGTTTTTGACCCCCAGCGCCTGCGCCTGCAGCTGGAACAGCGCAAAATTCGCTTTGTGCCCCATCAGTCGGAATATTGCTGGGCTTATCAGTTGATCGCCCGCGGTGCGCGAGTGATCAATAATCTGGAGGCGTACGGCATGGTGCTGATGCCGGAATTTCGCGACTGGAATTTGCCGGAACTGCGCGATGCGATTGATCGGGAGTTCTTTTTGCTCTCCGAGGCGCATTACCAGCGGTATATCGCGCCCGGGTTTCTCAAGGACGCCTTCGGCGGTTGAACATTTAACCTGTGGCGAGGGAGCTTGCTCCCGCTGGGCCGCGAAGCGGCTCTCATGGATCAACACAAGCTGTCAGGCATATTGTATTGATCGAAGCGGCGACCGCTGCGCAGTCGAGCGGGAGCAAGCTCCCTCGCCACAAACGCTCGGCACCTCTCAATGCTGCGCCACAATCTCCTCCAGATGATCCATGATGGTGTCCGGTTTCAACACCAGCACATCACTCTCCAGCGCATCCAGCACCACTTCCGCCGTATTACCAATCAACGCCCCGGACAATCCGGACCGCGCCACGGTGCCAATGACCGTCACCGCCGCCCCCAACTTGTGCGCGGTGAAGGGGATCAACACATCCGCCGGACCTTCGGCGATGTGCAAGTGATCATCATCAATGTCGAATTCCGCCTGAAACGCCTTGCACTCCTCGCGATAGCGGGCGGCGATGGTCTCACTGAGCTGCAGGGTCGGATCGGTTGCCGACAGCATCGGTGAAGGATGCGCACTGATCACGTGCAGGTGCGCTTTGGCCAGGCTGGCGATGTCATAGCCGTGATCAATAATCGTCGCATGCAGCGTGCGGTGTTCTCCGTCAATATTGCCGACATCAATGGCCGCAAGAATAACGCCGCCCGTCCACGGTCTGGATGTCTTGACCAGCAATATCGGCGTCGGGCAATAGCGCAGCAGTTTCCAGTCGGCCGGGGTCAGCAAGGCTTTTTTCAGCGATGAATCGGGAAAATGCTGCTTGACCACCAGCCCGCAGCCTTCGGCCTGCTGCACATCGACGATGGTTTCATGCAGGCTTTCATTCCAGGCTTGCTCGGTGGTGACGCTGTAACCATCCTCCTGCAGGCCGGCCTTCAGCACGCTGAGCATCGCGCCGTGATCATGCTTGCGGTCGCAGACCAACAGATGTAAATGGGCCTGAGTGACACCGGCAATCAATTTGGCGCGTTTAAGTGCAAGGCTTTCCGAATGTTCAGGTTCAATGACCACCAGAATGCTGCGAATGGCTTGCATGGTCGGGATCTCCAGGAGGAAAAAATGCGGCGTTGCACAACTATAGTTGCTGGGCGCGCATCCGGGACTTGATGCATATCAACGGTCGCGGCTGGTGGTCTGGCGACAGGCCGGTATAATCGCCGCCCTCCGTATCAGACCTTTTGCCGTGAGCGCCATGATCCTTCCCGAAATCCACGAGTTCCTCGGCTGCCGTACCCCGGATGGCTGGGTTCAGGCCGCCTTGGCCGATCAGGAAACCTTGCTGATTGACCACAAGAACTGCGAATTCAAGGCCGCCAGCACCGCGTTGAGCCTGATTGCCAAGTACCACGGCCACGTTGACCTGATCAATCTGATGTCGCGCCTGGCCCGGGAAGAACTGGTGCACCACGAGCAGGTCATGCGCCTGATGAAAAAGCGCAAGGTCGAACTGCGCCAGTTGTCTGCCGGGCGTTACGCCTCGGGCCTGCGCAAAGTGGTGCGCAGCCACGAACCGGTGAAACTGGTGGATACGCTGGTGGTCGGTGCCTTCATCGAAGCGCGCAGTTGCGAACGTTTCGAAGCCTTGGTGCCGCATCTGGACGAAGAACTCGGCAAGTTCTACTTCGGCCTGCTGAAAAGTGAAGCCCGGCATTTCCAGGGTTACCTGAAACTGGCCTACCAGTACGGTGACGCCAGGGACATCGCTCAGGTAATCGACAAAGTGCGCGCCGCTGAACAGGATCTGATCGAATCGCCGGACGTGGAATTTCGCTTTCACAGCGGCGTGCCGATGGCTGCGGCAGCTTAACCGACCGGGCCCTCAGCCTGCGTCTACTGGCACCAGAATCGCATCCCCGGTGGCCACCAGTTTCAGTTGGTCACCCGTTTGCGCGAACAGCTCGGCGCGGGCAAATACCTGTTTCTTGCCTGCCTTCACCACGTGCCCTCGTGCAACGAATACTTCGCCGACGGCCGGGGCGAGACAATTGACTGAAAAATGTGAAGCCAACACATTACCGGCTACCGTCCCCGCCGCGAAACCACAGGCGGTATCGAGTAGCGCGCCGATCAGGCCGGCGTGCAAAAAACCTGCGTATTGCGCCATGTCGGCGGGACGAAAAACCAGGCTCAGTTCGACTTCGCCACGCTCGGCGTGAGTGACGTCAAAATTTGCCCAACGATTGAACGCTGAAGTTGAGTTGATCTGTTTGAGTGTGTCGAGCATATCGAATCCCTCCAGTTGAGGTATCAACATGCGCCCAAGATCGCCGGAAGTCGTTATCGATCAGGGAGGGTGATGGGCCGCGGGGATTTTCGTGAATGCCGGCTGATCAGCGCAGGGTGTGGCCGGCCAACGTGCATCCGGCCACCAGACTGCATCCAGTTGAGAGTTATTGCTTCAACGCTCCAGACCCAGCCGTTGATGCCAGTCGGCAATGGACTCATCCGGCCAGCGATCACACTGTTGATCACCGCGTTGCACATGAACGTCCACCCACGGCGCTTTCGAGCCGAGCATCACATGTGTGTGTTGCGGCGGCAGCGGCAGCGCCGTATCGATGGCCGAGGCGAACGGGTGAATCAGCTCAGGCCACTCGGGGCTGAACACCCACAATCCCGAACCGCACACCGAACAGAAATGCCGTTCGGCAGTGCTGCGGTGGGCGCGTTTGTCGCCATCATCCTTGAGCCGCGCATGGTAGATCGAGATGTGTTTGCGGCCGCGCACCTTCATGCTGGTCGCATCGCCAGCGATGTTGATCGCATAACCACCCCCGCCCTGGGTTTTGCGGCAGATCGAGCAGTAGCAGGGCTGGTAAGGGTAGGGGTGGGCGCTGGTCAGGCTGAATGAAACGGCGCCGCAGTGGCAGGAGCCTTCGAGATGCATGGGGACCTCGGCCGGGATGAGGGGTTGGGTTTAGCCTAGTAGATAGGCGGCGGAGGTGCCGACGTCATCGCGAGCGAGCTTGCTACTACACGTTCGCGGGGGGCTGATCTTGGTACGACTGAACCTTAGGAGCCGGCTTGCCGGCGATGAACGAAACCGCGGTCTACCGCGCCGGCACCCGCCACAAATACCAAGCGGCCACCGTCCGATAAGGGCTCCACGCCAATCCGGTCTCGATCATCTGCTTTCTGCCCGGCTGATTTTCCAGCCCCTTCAAACGCCGAAAACCCTCGCGCACGCCGAAATCATCCGCCGGCAGGATGTCCGGGCGCTCCAGGCTGTAGATCAGCAACATCTCCACGGTCCAGCGACCGACGCCGCGCAGGCTGGTCAGTCGCTCGATTAACGCCTCATCATCCATGGCCAGCGCCGTCGGGTAATCCGGTACCACGCCGTCGAGGGTTGCCTGAGCGATACCTTGAATGGTCGCAATCTTGCTCGCGGAAAACCCGCAGCCACGCAGTTGCTCAAATCCGCTGGCGAGAATCTGTTCCGGTCGCGGAAAAGGATGCGCAGGAAACAGCGCCACCAGTCGCCCGATAATCGCATCACCAGCCTTGGCGTGCAGTTGCTGATACGCAATGGCTCGCACCAGCGACTCATAGGGATCGCGAGCCGGATGCGGTTGATGCAGGCACGGGCCAATGGCGGCGATGTGGCGACGCCAGTCGTCGTCGATGCACGACAGGAATTCACTGGCAGACAAATACGGATTTACGGACAAACCTGGCTCCTGACGTAAGGGTGGAATCTGCAAGCCAGCTCAGAACAAGTCTCCTGTGGGAGCAAAGCTTGCTCGCGAAGGCGTTTTAACTGCCTGCCCAATCTGCACCGCAGCCTTCTCAAGCCTGAGTAAAAACGCCTTGCGCGGTTGTCCACCACCATAACCCGTCAGCGAACCATCCGCACCGATCACCCGGTGGCAGGGCACGACGATCGACACCCGGTTATGCCCATTGGCCAGGCCGACAGCACGACTGGCACCCGGCTTGCCCAATGTCGCGGCGATGGCGCCGTAGGTGCTGGTCTGCCCGTAAGGAATCCTCGCCAGCTGCGCCCAGACTTGCTGCGCGAAGTCGCTGCCTGGCAGGTGCAGGGCGACCTTGAATTCACTGAGTTTGCCGGCGAAATACTGCGCCAGCTCTGTCTCTATCTGGCGCAAGTGCTCGTTGTGACCGGGTGCCACCGCGTAACCGTAGCGCTGTTGCAGCGCTTCGACTTCACGCGTGAGTGCCGGCCGATCGAGGAACTCCAGCAACACTAAACCGCGCCGTTCGGCCATGGCGATCATCGGCCCCAGCGGCGTGGTGAGTCGGCTAAACAGCAACGGCTCGCTGCTGGCGGCGCGACCGGGAGTGATGTGGAAGGATTTCTGAAACGCATCGCGAAAACCACTCAAGGATTCATAACCGGAATCGAACGCCGCGTGGTCAATCGAATGGCCCTGTTTTATCCCGCCCAGCGCCATGCCGAGGCGTCGGGTACGCAGCCAGGCGTGGAAGGTCATGCCGAAATGCTGCTTGAACCAGCGCCGAAGTTTCAGCGGCTCGACGCCTTCGGCGAGCAACTGCGCATCGCTCCAGCGCACCTCGGGATCGGCATCCACTGCGCTCAGCAGGGTCTGCACCCAGTCCGGCGCAATGGCCGCAGCATCCAGCGGTTTGCAGCGCAGGCAGGCGCGATAACCGGCTGACAGGCAGTCATCGGCATGGGCGAAGAACTCGACATTTTCCGGCTTGGGCTTGCGCGCCGTGCAACTGGGACGACAGAAGATGCCCGTGGTTTTCACCGCCGTAAAGAACACCCCCTCGTAGGCGGTGTCCCGTTCGAGCATGGCGCGAATCATCTCGGCGTGTGGCGGCAGTGCAGCGTTTTGTAGGTTCATGGATTGAGCATAAGTCGCGTTGCCGGAGTGCTCCACCGGAAAATCGACAGGCAATTTTCTTCGCGGGCAAGCAAGGCATTCAAGCACGGCGGGCGAGCAGCAACATCGACGCCGCCGCTGAGAGCAGACCCGCGCAGCAGCGGTTGAAGATCCGTTTGCCCCGAGGCTTGGCGAACCAGCGGCGCATGTGCAGGCCCATGTAGGCGTAGGCACCTATGGCAATCCATTCCAGCACCAGGAACAGTGCGCCCAGCACGGCAAATTGCGGCGCCACTGCCTGATTCGGATCGACGAACTGCGGCAGAAACGCAGTGAAAATGAGGATGGCTTTCGGATTGCCCGCAGCGACCAGAAACTCCTGTCGAGCCAGCGTCATCAATCCCGCCGGCGCGCCCGGAATGCTGGCGTCAGTGCCGGTATCCGCGCGCCACAATTGCCAGGCGAGATAAAACAGGTACGCCGCGCCGCCAATCTTGATCCCATAGAACAGCAATTCCGAGGTCTGTAACACCACTGCTAATCCCGCAGACGCGAGAGCGATCATGCCAGCAAATGCCAGCAGGCGGCCCATCCCCGCGATGCACGCGATGCGATAGCCGTAGCGGGTCGAGTTGCTGACCGATAACAGGTTGTTCGGGCCGGGCGCCATGTTCAGGGCGAAACAGGCCGGGAGGAAAAAACTGAGGGTGGCGAGGTCCATGATCGGCTCCAATGACGCGAGCATGATTTTTACCACAGCCGCCTTGCTGTTCGACCCATACAGTGGAAAACGTCAAGCGCGGTACAGTCGATTACCTGGCGAATTTCTTCGCGCCTGCCACACACAGAATCACCGCCAGCGTCACCACCAGCATCCCCATGCTCACTGGCTCGTGCAGCAATGTGGCCGCCAGCGCCAGACCGAAGAAGGGCTGCAGCAACTGCAGTTGGCCGACCGCGGCGATCCCGCCTTGCGCCAGGCCGCGATACCAGAACACGAACCCGATCAGCATGCTGAACAGTGAGACGTACCCCAGACTCAGCCACGCTGGCGTGCTGATTCCGCTGAACGACGCCGGCGTGAGCACAGCGGTGAGTATCGCCATTACCGGCAGCGACAGCACCAGCGCCCAGCAAATCACCTGCCAGCCGCCGAGTGTTCTGGACAGCTTTGCGCCCTCGGCGTAACCGAGCCCGCACGCCAGGATAGCCAACAGCATCAGAATGTCGCCGGCAGGTGAGGCCGTCATGCCTTGCGACAGGGCATAACCGCACACCAGCAGACTGCCCAGAATCGAAAATACCCAGAACACCGGGCGAGGTCGCTCGCCGCCGCGCAAAACGCCGAACGCGGCGGTTGCCAGAGGCAGCAGGCCGACGAAGACGATCGAGTGCGCGGAGGTTACGTACTGCAGCGCCAGCGCGGTCAGCAGTGGAAAGCCAACCACCACGCCGAGCGCGACAATCAGCAGCGGTAGCCATTGATCGCGGGCAGGGCGCCGCTCCTTGAACAGCCCCAACAGACACAGCGCCAGAACGCCGGCAATGGTTGCCCGCGCGACGGTGAGAAACACCGGATCGAACTCCAGCACCGCCACCCGCGTGGCCGGGAGCGAACCACTGAAGATCAGCACCCCGATCAAGCCGTTGATCCAGCCGCTGGAGGTCTTTTCGCGGGTCTGGTTATCCAGGTGGGATGCTCGTTCCATGGCGCGCTCACTTGAGGGAGATTGATAGGCGGGTTGCCTTGGGCGCATCGTATGACCGATTATCAAGACAATCAAAAAATTGTCATGGATACATCTCGACATGCCGCGCTCCCGTTACAAATCGCTGGTTGATGTGTACGCCGCCGACATCCGGTCTGGGCGACTGGCGCCTGGTACTCGTCTGCCCACTCACCGGGAACTGGCCGCCAAGGAAAAGTTGGCCCTTGTCACCGCCAGCCGCGTGTATGCCGAGCTGGAAGCCATGGGACTGGTCAGCGGTGAAGCCGGGCGGGGCACCTTTGTGCGTGAAACGTTGCTGCTGCCCAATCACGGCGTCGACCAGCCCGATGTGGCGGCGGGCGTGCTGGATCTCAATTTCAATTACCCTTCACTGCCGGGGCAGGCTGACCTGCTGCGCCATGGCTTGCGTCAACTCGCGCTGTCCGGCGACCTTGAAGCGCACTTGCGCTATCAGCCCCACGCCGGGCGTCCGCATGAGCGAATGTCAGTCGCCAATCATCTGCGCACACGCGGTTTGCAGGTGCAGGCCGAGCAGGTGCTGATCGTCAGCGGCGCGCAACATGGCTTGGCCGTGACGATGATGGCGTTGCTCAAACCGGGTGATGTGGTGGCGGCAGACGCATTGACCTATTCGGGGTTCAAAGTGCTGGCGCAAGCGCTGCATCTGGAGCTCGTGCCTATCCCGGCCAGCGACACCGGGCCTGATCTCGATGCGCTTGAAAGCCTTTGTCGGCGTCGACCGGTGCGGGCCGTTTACAGCATGCCGACGCTGCACAATCCGCTCGGCTGGGTGCAAAGTGCCGCATGGCGAGATCGACTGGTCTCGATCGCCCGCCAGCACGACTTGTTGATCATCGAGGACGGCGCATACGCGTTTCTTGCCGAGGACCCGCCACCTCCGCTGGCGCAGTTGGCACCGGAGCGGACGGTATACGTGTCCGGGTTATCGAAGAATGTCGCCACGGGGTTGCGCGTTGGCTTCGTCGCTGCGCCAATAGACCGCGTGCCGGCACTGGAGCGCACGATCCGCGCCACCACCTGGAACACGCCCGGCGTCATGACCGCGATTGCCTGCGCCTGGCTCGACGATGGCACCGTGCACACACTGGAGGCGCAAAAGCGTGCCGATGCGCACGCTCGGCAAGCGCTCGCCAGGGAGGTATTGACGGGGTTGCACTACGTCAGTCATCCGGCTTCGTATTTTTTATGGCTGCCTTTGGGCGAAGACGCTCGAGCCGACCAGATCGCTGTGGCGCTGATGCAGGAGCATATAGCCGTTTCTACGGCTGAGCCGTTCTCTACCGCAGCCAATGTCCCGCATGCGATCCGGTTGGCGTTGGGGTCCGTGGATATGGCTTCGTTGCGCAAGGCGCTGATTGCGGTGAAGCGGATTGTTGGGGCCTATGGCTAAGGTTGATCACCGTCCGGCGAGGACTTCGTCCCCGGACGCAGCCTTCGGCAGCTGCTACAGGGTTCGGTGCACCGCAGGTCGTGTAGCAGCTGGCGCAGCCTGCGTCCGGCGAAGCCGGTTTCAATGGGTCATCACCGGCCAACCGGTAGACCGCCGACGCAGCCTTCGGCAGCTGCTACGAAATATCAGGGTGTTGGGGAGTTTTGTTCAATACCCGCGCCGGACAGGTCGCTACATTGGGGCCTTGTTCAACGCAATAAAGCGGGTGTGTGATGAGTGTAATGGTGTCGATGGCGGCGTTTGCGTTGGTGGCGTCGATTACGCCAGGGCCGGTGAATATAGTCGCGTTGAGTTCTGGCGCGCAGTACGGATTTCGTGCCAGTCAGCGACACGTGGCAGGGGCGACTCTGGGTTTTGTTGCGCTACTGGTGTTGATGGGGCTGGGTCTGCACGAGGTATTGGCAATGTGGCCGGCCTTGACCAAAGTGGTGCAGGTGGCGGGTGTCGCTTTTCTGCTGTTCATGGCCTGGAAACTGGCGGCGGACAACGGTGAGCTGGAAAGCAAGCAGGCCAGTACAGCGCCCTCGATGCTCCACGGCGCCGTCATGCAATGGCTCAACCCGAAAGCCTGGCTGGCATGCGTCGCCGGCATGGGCGCGTTCGTCGCGGATGGTGACACGCGACTGGTGTGGCAGTTTGCGGCGGTGTACCTGGTGATCTGTTATCTGTCGGTCGCGTGCTGGGCTTATGCCGGGACATTCCTCAGGGAGTACTTGACCAATGCCCGTCACCTGCGCTGGTTCAACCGGTTGATGGCGTTGTTGTTGGCCCTCAGCGCCGGGTATCTGGTTTTATCCTGATCCCGGCGCTGACGGCGGTCAGCTCAAACCGCTCAAAAGATTTTCTGTCGCCCGGTCCAGTGCGTTGAAACGGCCTTTTCTCAGCTCCGTAATCGCATAGGCAGCGCGGGCGAGTCGGCCATTGCCGTCGGAGAACGCGTGATAGCCGAGGAAAGAGCCGATCAGGTGTTTACCGAAGTGTTCATGCGCGGCATCAATGCCTGCCAGGTGCTTCTCCAGCATCGCGGCGCCGGTGATATTCGATGGGTAGCGAACTTCCGCGCGAGGGCTGCGGTAACTGTCTGTTGCCTGCGGGGCGAGCCGGCGATGCAGTTCTTTGTAGGTCGCCGGGTCGGTCAGGGCCCTGTTGCTCGCGCTGAACTCCTGAAGCACAGCGCGAATGGCTGCCGATTCGTTCTGCGAGTTCGATGCGCTGAGAATCCACGCCGTTGCGCGATCCGTATTCTCGGTAAGGCCGGTGGAGTTGAATCGGATTTCATCAGCGATGCCGTGATAAGGCATTTTGCCCAGATCCCTGGTGAGCAAGTCCGTTTGGTGCGCCCGCATGGCCGTCAGGTTGTTGTATTCCACCTTCATGGTGCTGCTCAGTACATCAGCCAATTCTGTGGCCTCAGGAAACTGGCGCAGGTTGTCCAGGTAATAAGTCTGCGCGTGTCGGCGTATGAGTTGCTCCACGACTGTGGGATCGACGACGTTGCCCAGTTGCCGGGCGCTGTCCGAGTTGAGCGCAATATCGGCCAATGAGTTCTGCATCAAATGCTCGAGCTCGCGTTCGGGAATATTTTTGAGCAGTGTTTTGTCAGGCGCATAGAGATGTTTCAGCACGTCTTCGGCGGTGCTGATGCGATCATTTTTGAACAGCGCCCGACCGTGGTCTACCGCGTCAAGTGACATGCGCAGCTCGGGTGCCGAGCCGGAATGTTTAACGGCCTTGAGCAAATCGTAACTGTTGGCGCCGGTCAGCCGGAGCAGTTGCGCCCGCGCGAGGTCCGGAAGCGAAGTCGCGTGCAACTTCGCCAAGCGACGGCCGACCAGTTTCGCACCGCCTTTCAACACGCCGGGCACACCGTCCAGTGGATTGAGCAGTGCAATCACGGCATGCGCGGCAACGCGGGAAGCAGCGAACAGTTTTGCGGCCAGGGTGGCACCTTTAGTAACCGCAGCAACCACTTTGAAAGGCGCAGCAACCAGAGACAGGGCGATCAATGCGGCTTCCGTAATGCAGCCACCGATGGCGTTTTTCTGTCGTGATTCCACACCGGAAGAGAGTTCTTCGATGCACTCCTTGAAGGGAATGAGCAGGTTGAGAATCACGGTAAAGACTTTGGATATCGTCTCGAGCTCCTTCTCTCGATCTGTTTGATTCAGCCCAATCTGGCTCAACTCTTCTCTCGTCAGGAATGGATTTTCCCGAGCAATCAGGTTCGCGATAGCGCTCACTCGTCCCGACTGAAAAGTGCGCACTGGCGACGTAAAGCCTGGTGCCTCTTCCGATGCCTCGAACTCACCGATTTTGGTGAACACCACCGACGCAGTCACATTCGGGCGGGGGAGAAGATTCGCTGTGTAAGCGAGCATGTCTACAGGCGCATCGTGAATCAGTTTTCGTTCAACCAGTGCTCCTGTGGAGTGCAGCAACCGAAAGGTAAATTGCTCGTCAAGGGCCGCACTGAAACGGGCCGTCATCTGTAATGGAAAGAGCTCGTAGCAGCGAATCCATGGGCCTTTCACTGCACAGATAACTACGCCATAGCGACCCGGGCGTGCAACTTTTTTGACCGGTATGTGAGGGCGCAGGATTGGTTTGGTCAGTGAAGCCAGACTGAACACCGTGTCAGTGTAAGTATCGGGACGCTCTTCGCTGAGCTGATAGATCGCCAGCCGCGATGTCTCGAGGAATGCGCGCTCGCTTTCCTCCATATGCGCCAGAGCATGTTTGATGTTTGTCGAGAGTGCAGTGGTCAGTTTGGCGTGATGCGCCTGGATGGCGTCCCCATATAACACGTCGGCGGGGGTTAATTGCTTTAGCGCAGGGAACTGCTGATAAACATCCATTCCTCTTGTACGTCCCCAAGAACCCTTGGCAAGTTCACCGCCCATGTACAGGTCGAGGATCGATACGCTGGGTTGGATCCAGCCGTCATTGCCGTAAAACTTGGCTAGCAACTCTGCAGGATTGCAGCCCGGCACCCGTCGGGTGAGTTCCGCCAATGCAATCGCTCGGCGACTCGGTACCGGTGTGTCGGCCTCGCTGATTGCCTGGGTCAGCGCCAGTACATATCGATCGTATTCTTCGATGGCGTCGCTGACAGCTGCATCACTCAGGCTGCCGTCCGCATCGGCAGCGATCAGCCCATTCATCAACGCCCATGTGACCACCGGATCAAGCGCGCCGGCCGCCTGTAACGGCTCAAGCTGCGGCACCAGACCGGGAATCAGGGTGAACCCGATGAGATGCTCATAGCTCATCGCTCGTGACACGCCGGGCGTGATGCTCTCCACCAGGTTTACCGCTTGGCAAAGGATCACCCAGGCCGGCGTGCCGACAGTTAACTCCGGCGGCAGATCGCGCACGAGGAACTGCGGTGCCATCCCCGCCAGCACCCAATGTGCTACGACCGGCGCAATGACTGGCTGTAGCTGGAATGTGTCGACAAGGTGTTGCTCCAGTTCAAGTCGAACGGCTTCAGGATTGCGCAGCAGGAAGCGTTTTGCATACAAGTCGAATCCGGCGAAAGCGGTATTGGCATTGTCGAGTTCCGGGTCGAGTTCCAGCAGCATCGCGGCGATCAATAGCTGATCGATGAAGGCTTGGGAAGGTTGTTCGGCGTTGCCGTCGGTAAACCAGCCCAAGGCATTAAGGTAGGGCTGCGCCGATGTCGATGCCCGGCGGGCGAACGACAGCAGCCTCTGCATCCGATAGTCGAGGCTGGTCGGGAGCTTCCCGGTGACTTCCCAAGCAACATTGACGCCGAACTTGAAAAGCAGAGACGGCGCATCGTCTCGCAGTAACCGGGATTGCTCAGTCAGGATTGACCGAGTGTTGTCGGTTAGATTGAAAGGTGATTCATCGGGTGTGTCGAGAAGTTGCCAGTAGTTGTCCAGCGCCGGGCCAGCAGGCAGACCGGCGAAGCCCAGAACATCTATCAACTGTTGCAATTGCGCTTTGTTCGAGGGTACTGACAGCCCGTGAAAGCGTAGCCATTGCCCAATTGTAATGCGACCGTTGGAACTGATCGACCCTCCGCTAAGTTTGGCCATATCGGCGAGTAGCTGCAGATCGGCTGTCATCTCCTGCACAGCGTTCTTAACGGCCGACGCCATACCGATTCTTCTGCTGAAACTGTTGATCCCGGTCGAAGAAGGGCTGCCGGAATCGTCTGAGTCGGTTTCCACTTCGAACGCCAGCAGCGTTGCTACTTCCGGCACGAGGTAGTAATTGCCGGTTTTCGCTGCTGGAAGTTCGGCTGTCAGCCGTGCCAGACAAGTCGATCCCGCCCGCTGCGCCTGATCGAGGCTGGAGCCGGCCACGGCGTTGCCGCCCATGCTGTCCAGTGTATGAGCCAGATTGTGCAGAAGCGATTCGTTATTCATCACGTGGATGAGCGCGGTTCGGATTTCTACTAGTTGCTGTTCATTCTCAGAGTTTATTTTTATGCCAGGTATGGTTTGCATTTGAAAACATCCATGTTTTTTGGTGAGTGCGAGTAAAGTTAGCGTTCATCTTTTTTGATAGTGCGCAGAGTAGTGCAAGTTCGCGATGAGGGTTTAAGTTGTGTGTGTCGGTTTGTTAGTTTTCAGGATTGGCAGGGTAACAATGCATGTCGCGCAGATTAAATCGCGAAGTTGCCTCGATTGTTTAGATGGCTTGACGCTGATACTGCCCCGGCGTCGCCGCCAAGTGCTGTTTGAACACTCGCTGGAAGTGTGCCTGATCGGAAAAACCGGCTTCCAGGGCGACATCGGCTATCAATTTGCCTCGACGCAATTGTTCCTGGGCGAACTGAATGCGTCGGTTGATCAGAAACGCGTGAGGCGTCATACCGAAATGCTGTTTGAAGGCGCGTATCAGATACGACGGCGACAGTTGCGCCGCCTCGCAGATATCTTCGAGCTTGAGCATCTGCGTGCAGTTTTCACGAATGTATTCGGCTGCGCGTTCCAGCCTGGAATTGGCTTCGCGCAGCGGTTGCTCGCCGGGGTTGAGGCATTGCTGCACCTCGGTGAAATATTCCACCGCTGCGCTGTGTTTGCAGAGGATGTCCTGGTCGGTGTCGGTCAGCACCGTGTACAGATTTTTCAATCCATCAAAAAGGCTTCGATCGGTAGTGTGAGTCACGGCAAACCGGCGAAACGCCTGGTCCTGGCTGAACCCGAGCTGGTGCTGCAAGTCACTGAGCCACGGCGTTTCCACATACAGCATCACGTATGACCAGGGCTGATAGTCGATCGGATTGCAGGCGTGCACGTCGCCTGGATTCATCAATACGACCGTGCCGGTGCTGACCTCACAGTCCATTTGCTCATGCACATAAGTGCTGCGCCCGGCCGTGATTGCGCCGATGGAAAAGTGCGCATGGGAATGCCGGGTGTAACAGACTTCGCGGCCGTCGGCGATGGCACGGGCTTCGATGAAGGGCAGGGCGTCGTCGCGCCAGAAGCGGGGCGCTGTGTCGGCATTTTTTCCAGATAGATGCTTCATCAGTACAGCTCTCGGCGGGCTTGCTCGGGAGTGTATTCCCCACGATCAGCACCGACAAATTCGCTGATCGGAAAAATCCCGACAGCCTCCGCCTTAAGCCTCGGGTTCCAGCGCAGCATCCCGTTCTGTAGCAGCAGCCTCGCGGAGCTCGGCAGCTGCTACGGGGGGAGTGTGCGATTTGAAGGTGACCGGTGGTCGATGAACCGGTCTTGCCCGGGATTTTGCGCTTAGCTGTAGGGATAACCCGAGGCGCGCGTAGGCGGTTGATCGTCACAGCGACGCCCTTCAGAACACCTTGCGTCTGAGGAACTTCGCAATGCTGACCCTCAACATCAATGGCCAGGACCAGGAACTGGATGTCGCGGCGGACATGCCGCTGCTCTGGGTACTGCGCGATGTTGCGCACCTCACCGGGACTAAGTTCGGGTGCGGGATGGCGCAGTGCGGCGCCTGCACCGTGCATGTCGACGGTGCGCCATTGCGCGCGTGCATCACGCCCGCCACAGCGGTCGCCCATGGACAGAAAATCCTCACCATCGAAGGCCTGTCCGTCGATGGTTCGCATCCGGTGCAGCAAGCCTGGGCTGAACTTGATGTGGTCCAGTGTGGCTACTGTCAGTCCGGGCAGATCATGTCGGCGGCCGCGTTGCTGGCGAAGATTCCCAAACCGACCGACAGCGACATCGATCAGGCACTCTCCGGCAACATTTGCCGCTGCGGCACCTATCCACGCATTCGTGCAGCGATCAAACGCGCCGCCGACATCGGTTGATAACGCAGAGGCTCAGCGATGAACAGCATCAATCCGTTATCTCGCCGTGGCTTTCTCAAGGGCAGCGCGCTGCTCGGCGGTGGCCTGGTCGTCGCGTTTGTGTTGCCCGGCGCGCACCGGTTTGCCAGGGGGGCCGAAAATCAGGGCGACGTGTTCGCTCCGAATGCGTTCTTGCGGATCGGCAACGACAACAGCGTCACCGTGCTGCTGGGCCACTCGGAAATGGGTCAGGGCATCTGGACCGGCCTGACCATGCTGATCGCCGAGGAGCTCGATGCCGATTGGTCGAAGATCCGCGTCGAACATTCTCCCGCCTCGGCAGCAGACTATGGCATGGCCGGATTTGGCGGGATGCAGATTACTGGCGGCTCGACGTCCACGTGGATGGAATTCGATCGTTACCGGCAGGCCGGTGCGGCCGCGCGCCTGATGTTGATCGACGCTGCCGCCAAGCGTTTCAATGTGGCAGCGTCGAGCGTGCGCACCGAGTCGGGGGTGGTCATCGCCGGCGAACAGCGCGCCACCTATGGCGAGTTGGCGGATGACGCCGGCAAACTGCCGGTTCCGGATCCGGCGTCGATCACCTTGAAGGAGGCCAAGGACTGGAAGCTCATTGGCAAGCCCACCAAGCGCCTGGACACCCCTGAGAAAATTACCGGTCGGGCCAAATTCGGTATCGACGTGCAATTTGACGGGCTGATGACCGCCCTGGTCGCCCGCTCGCCGGTGCTCGGCGGCACCGTCAAATCATTCGAAGGGGCTGATGCGTTGTCGATTCCGGGCGTGCACAAAGTTGTGCAAGTGCCGACCGGTGTGGCGGTGATCGCCGACCATTACTGGGCCGCGAAGCTGGGCCGCGATGCGCTGAAAATCGACTGGGACCAGGGCGCCAACGCCGGGCTCGACAGCCAGAAACTGCTGGAGCGCTTTCGCAAACTGGCGAGCACTGCCGGTACTTCTGCTGCTAAAGCCGGCGATGTCGAGCAGGCGTTGGGCAAAGCCGCTAAATCCGTCGACGTCGAATACAGCGTGCCATACCTGGCCCATGCGCCGATGGAACCGCTCAATTGCACGGTGAAAATAACCCAGAACAAATGCGAGATATGGACCGGCACGCAATTTCAAACGCTTGACCAGATGATCGCCGGCAAGATCACCGGGCTCAAACCCGAACAGGTCGAGATTCATACCGAGTTCCTCGGCGGCGGCTTTGGCCGTCGCGCCAACCCGACTTCAGACTTCGTCGCCGAGGCGGTGGAGGTGGCGAAGGCGGCCGGCGTGCCGGTCAAAACCGTGTGGGCGCGCGAGGACGATATCCGCGGTGGCTATTACCGCTCGGCTTTCGTGCATCAGGCCCGCGTCGGCCTGGATGCGAGCGGGGTACCGATTGCCTGGAAGCATGTGCTGGTCGGGCAATCAATCATGGCCGGCACCATGCTGGAGGCCAGTATGGTCAAGGACGGTGTCGACAAAACGTCGGTCGAAGGCGTGGCCGACAGCCCCTATGTGGCGAAACTGGCTAACCATCAAGTCGACTTGCACTCGCCGAACACCGGGATCACGGTATTGTGGCTGCGCTCGGTCGGGCACACCCACACCGCGTTTGTCATGGAATCGCTGATCGATGAACTGGCCGAAGCGGCTGGCAAGGACCCCGTGGAGTATCGACGGACGTTGCTCAAGGAGCATCCGCGGCATCTGGGCGTGCTCAACCTCGCCGTGGAAAAAGCCAACTGGCAGGCGCCTTTACCCGATGGCCATGCGCTCGGTGTCGCGGTGCACGAATCGTTTGGCAGTTACGTGGCGCAGGTCGCCGAAGTGTCTCAGGAAAATCTGGGTATTCGTGTGCACCGGGTGGTGTGCGCGGTGGACTGCGGCATCGCGGTCAACCCGCTGAGCATTGCTGCGCAGATGGAGTCGGCCATCGCCTTCGGCCTCGGATTTACCTTGCACAGCAAACTGACGTTCAAGGACGGGCAGGTAGAACAATCCAATTACCATGACTACCAAGTGTTGCGGCTAAGTGAAATGCCGCGGGTCGAGGTGCATATTGTCGAAAGCAGCGACAAACCCGGCGGCGTCGGTGAGGCTGGCGTGCCACCGACAGCGCCGGCGGTGGCCAACGCGGTTTTCGCGCTGACCGGACAGCGTCTGCGCGAATTGCCCTTGCAACTGTCGGGGGTCTGAAATGAAACGACATCTTGTACTTGGCGCAGTGGTCATGGTCGGTCTGACCACTTACGCGACCGATTTGTTTGCGGATGACAAGGCTGCAGTCAAGGCTTTCGAGACCGTGCAAAAAGTCTTGCAGAGTCCGCGTTGCCAGAACTGTCACATTCCCGGGGATTCGCCGCTGCAGTTCGATGAAGGCATTCCCCATGCAATGAACGTGGTGCGTGGTCTGGATGGCAAAGGCGCGGCCGGTTTGCCTTGCACGACGTGCCATGCCGAAAGCAATCCGCCAGCCACTTACGGCCCCCATACACCGCCCGGCGCACCCCATTGGAGCCTGCCGCCAGCGGCGCACAAAATGGCCTGGATCGGTCTGCCGGCCGACAAGCTCTGCGCGATGATCAAGGACCGCTCCGAGAACGGCGACCGTGATTTCGTCGCCATGCTCAAACACGTCAGCGAGGACAAACTGGTGCTGTGGGGCTGGAACCCGGGCGAGGGCAGGGCAACGGTGCCAGTGCCGCACGACATTTTCGTCGCACAGTTCAAACTCTGGGCCGACGCCGGTGGCCCGTGCCCGGTGGCGGGCATCTGATTGCAATGATGTTGAAACTTCGT
The DNA here is from genome assembly GCF_054898145.1 of Pseudomonas sp. TMB3-21. Taxonomy (NCBI): domain Bacteria; kingdom Pseudomonadati; phylum Pseudomonadota; class Gammaproteobacteria; order Pseudomonadales; family Pseudomonadaceae; genus Pseudomonas; species Pseudomonas sp. TMB3-21. The sequence goes on from NZ_CM142718.1 coordinate 4,199,099, forward strand.
CGGCTTGCTGGCGATGGCGATGTTGAAGACGCCATCGCTGGCAAACCAGGCTCCTACAGGGTTGAAGACATACTCCGAGTGTCGCCACGCCACAAAACCCCGTAGGAGCCGGCGGACGCTACACTCCGGGCGGCGTCAGCGAGCGGAAAAATTCCTGCCACGTTGCATGACTGTTCGCCACATCCTCAATCTTGATAGCACCCTGGGCACGACGTACGGCCGAAGGCTCAAAAGCATCAAAGAGTTGCTTCACCGCCGTTGCGGCGATTGCATTGATTCGCGCCGATGTGAACGTCGCTGGAATCGCCTGATGGGCATCTTCCGTCAGCGGCGTCCCCTCAATGTGCAGCTGCTTGACAATGCCGCGACAGCTAGCCAGTGCTTCAGGCTTTGCCCCCTTCAGGTAGGCATCGGCATCAAAAGGCAATTGACGCGGCACATCGCTGTCGGTCGCAGGCACCAATATCGAATGGTCGATATCCCGGCGCAGACGGACCGTTCCATCACGCATAAAAATTTCATAGATACGAGGAAAACTGCCGGAGCACGACAAAATCATCGCAAATGGGCCGTTCGGTATGTCCTCCCCTGAGAGGCTGATCCTGCGTGACGGCACAGGATGAAGGGCGAACAGTTCGAACCGGTTCCACTCCAGATCGAGTCGTTGCACGATCGGCAGTTGACTGAAATGCTCTTTGATCAGCGCTGCAAATGCGCTTTTCATCAGTTTCAGCCGGGCTTCAAGTGCCTTTGCAAACTCGCCAGACACAGGTTTGAGACGCGCAAATGCCGACGTCATTTCCGACAGCTTCACGTGCAACACGGTCGACTCCCAACCCTTCATGTCAGGTTTGAGTTCGTTGGCCATGTGCAGTTCGACCAGCGAGAATTTGTTCTGCGGGGTTTGCAGATCAGTTGATGGATCTGCGGATCGAAGGACGCTATCCGAGTTCGAGCGCAACACTTTGCTCTCAAGAAAAACGTTGTCCTTGAACACCCGCCTCAGGTCGGCAAGGGCCACCGTATACGGCGTTTCAACCGGCGCATAAAAGCCTTTATTCAAGTCATGGAACAGCTGCAGACAATGCGCATCGAAAGCACTGGCGGCCTTTTTCATTCGCGCCTCTTCGCTGCCAGCAGTGACCAGCCCAGTAGCTGATCGCTCTTCGATCAAGCCTCTGCTGATCGCCCAGTCCAAGGGGAGTTTCGCCGGCACTTCTTGCGTGCGGAAAGTCTGTACGGCGGACACAACGGGAAGTTCAGACAACGCCATCAATTCGGCATAAGTCATCAGGCGAGACATACCCGGCATGCCTTCCTCGATGAAAAGCACCACTTGCTTGAGTTTGACCCATGCATAGGAACTCATATAACGAAGGGCTTCGGGAGTATCCCTGATCAGAAACTCGGGGGCGATACCGGACAACAACAAATGCGTGGCCAACGGCTTATGTTTGACAAACCTCAGAGCGAACTGGCCATCAATGTATCGGCGAACGTCTCTGTAAGATTCACCCCAGAAAAAACTGTCATTAAGTTTTTGATCGATGACCGTGTCCGAGCGCTGACCGGCACGGGGGTCGAAGCTCAGCAGCAGCGCAGTCAATACCAAGCGGTCTCGGTTAAGAGCTCGAGATTCTGTAGCGTTCCCATCATCCGGAAACAGGTTGAGCAAGAGTTGATTGCCCAACTCATGCGCGCGAGCGGAGATCAATATCTGGCTGATCAGGAAATCCGCTTTGATGCCAAGTATCGCTGGAGTCGATTCGGAAATAACCCCTTCGCACAGATAATCAAGCAACGGCACTTCAACCTGTGCGAGAAAAACCGTGGTTGTATCAATCACGATTTTGCGCTGCGCATCGGTCAATTTACCCAGTTCGCCAGGCTTGCCGAGCAGATGCCAGTGATCCATAAAGCCTGGCCGCAAGAGCTGCATGGGTTTGAGCCACTGCGCGATGATTCGCGCTGAAGCCGCTTTCACCGGTTGCAAAATCCTGTAGGCACGAAGCATTTCGGCGAGGCTGACCTGACCATTGGTACGCAGGGATCCGCCAACCCGTTCGGCCACAGGTCGTAACCGATCCCTTGCGGCTTTCAATGCACTGTCTGCCTCTACATCTTCGGTAAGTTCTGCCCACTTTTCATTTTTACCAGGTGCGCCAACGTGCCCACCGGTGGTCAGCAGAAGCCTGCTATCGGCGGCCAGTCCCTTGCTTTTCAACAAGCGCTGAAAGTCAGCGCGAGACCTGAAATCCAACAGTTGCTGCTTGCCGGCGTCGATGTTTATGCCAAGCGGTGATCTCGGATCTGGCTTACTGAATTCCGCAAGACTGATCGGATCCTGGTCTTCCCATTTGTTGCTCAGAACCTCCAGTCGTCTGCTGATGTGGCGGTAATCCTCCACTTGCCCGAATGCGAGGGTGAAGCTGCGGACCGGGCCTCTGCTCTGGATGAATTCACTGACGTAAGGCAAGTCGGACCAAGTGTGCTTGCGCAAGCGGCTTACCAGCGCTTCTACGCCAGAGGCTTCAGCAGAGACACTGAGCCCGTAACACTCCATCACCTGATCAAGACGCAGTTTTTTATCGCTTGAAATGATGGTGTCGGTCTTCCCGGCAAGCTGTATGAGCAGCGTCAAGGCTTCGGCCGGTAAACCGGTGATGAACAATCGCTGCGGACGTTCGACGACGGAACCATCGCTCAGGGTGAAAAAGAATTTCTGCACCTGAGCAGAGTAATCACAGGTTGTATGGGGAGAGGACAGATTCGCCAGTTCCAGAAATTCGTCAGTGCCGATCAGCACTTGCAAGGCAGTTGCGCCCGCTTCAAGCGTCGATGCCAACAGCGAACCGGACGTGAGGCTTACGCGCTTTCGGCCGAGCTCGGTCGAGTCAAACGGGGTATCTTCGGCGTCAAATGTGTCGAGCCCCAGCTCCAGTTCTCGCGCAATGGTGAGGTAGTCTTCCAGTTGCGACGCTCGCTCGCCGACCAGTGCGGACGTGGTGTGGCCGGTGTCCCCGATGGGGGCGAATCCGCTGTCCTTCAGTTCCGCTGCAATGACCTTGGCCTGCAATCGGTTTTCGGGTTCGGGGTAACCATAAAACGCCAGGACAATTCGGCGGGGAAATGCGTGAAGCGGATTCTTGGATTTGCCGCCCACATGCGGCAGCCCGTGCCCGGCAGGATCAATTTTCTGCGCAATGGCCTGAATGATCGGCGCAACTTTCCACCATCCGGATGCGTCTTCCAGCGTGAATACCTGGGTGACGTGCACTCCGTCCCTCAGCGTTGAAGCTTCCAGGGTGTCGCCCTTGATGTTGAACGTGTCGAAGTCGATGTCGTAAGTGCTGGCCCAGTCGAGAAATTCCGTGCGCTCGAGTGCTGCCCAGTAAATTTCGATCCAGTCATGCAGCAGACTGTCCCGAGCAATGGTGAGCGTGCGCGGCGGGTTGGCGTCCTGATTGGCGACGGGGACCGCCGATAGCTCGGCGGTTATCGCGTCGATCATTGCCTGGTTGTGCCGGTCGGGCGACGGCGTCTCTAACGTTTCGCTCATGTGAATCTCCAATGACACAGCAGATTGTTGCTGTCAGTCATTGTCGAGCGAGGCGAGGCCGCGTTGGCGGTACATAGTTAAGGCATCGCGCCGAGACATGTCGATCACCAATGTCCAGACGAAAAAAAACCGCCGAAACCGGCGGTTTTTTGTGTCACGTCAAACCTTACTCTTCGAGGCTGCCCATGGCCGTGGTGTTGAAGCCACCGTCCACGTACATGATTTCACCGCTGATGCCGGACGCCAGGTCCGAGCACAGGAAGGCGCCGGCGTTGCCGACTTCGTCGATGGTGACGTTGCGACGCAGCGGGGTTTGCGCTTCGTTGGCAGCGAGCATCTTGCGGAAGTTCTTGATGCCGGAAGCGGCGAGGGTGCGGATCGGGCCAGCCGATACACAGTTGACGCGGGTACCGTCCGGGCCCAGGGAGCCAGCGAGATAACGTACGCCAGCTTCCAGCGAAGCCTTGGCCATGCCCATCACGTTGTAATTCGGCATGGTGCGCTCGGCACCCAGATACGACAGGGTCAGCAGGCTGCCATTGCGGCCTTTCATCATTTCGCGACCGGCCTTGGCCAGGGCCACAAAGCTGTAGGCGCTGATGTCGTGAGCGATGCGGAAACCTTCGCGGGTGGTGGCTTCGGTGAAGTCGCCGTCCAGCTGGTCGCCCGGGGCGAAGCCAACGGAGTGCACGATGCAATCCAGGCCGTCCCACTTCTTGCTCAGGGCTTCGAAGACCTTGGCGATTTCTTCATCGCTGGCCACGTCGCACGGGAAGCACAGCTCAGGGTTCGAGCCCCAGCCTTGTGCGAATTCTTCAACACGACCTTTCAGTTTGTCGTTCTGATAAGTGAAGGCAAGCTCAGCGCCCTCGCGATGCATGGCGGCAGCGATGCCGGATGCGATGGACAGCTTGCTGGCGACACCGACGATCAGTACGCGCTTACCGGCGAGAAAACCCATGTGTTGCTCCTCTCTTTCAGGTTATTGCGCAGTGGCTGGTGCCAGGAAAGCGGCTTCCAGCAACTGCTGTGTATACGGATGTTGGGGGGCGGCAAAAATACTTTGCGCGTCTCCCTGTTCGACCACTTGGCCATGCTTGACCACCATCAGCTGGTGGCTCAGCGCCTTGACGACAGCCAGGTCATGGCTGATAAACAGATACGTCAGGTTGTACTTGCTTTGCAGTGAACGCAGCAGCTCCACCACTTGCCGCTGCACTGTCCGGTCGAGCGCCGAAGTTGGCTCGTCCAGCAGAATCAGCGCCGGTTTGAGCACCAGGGCCCGGGCAATGGCGATACGCTGCCGCTGCCCGCCGGAAAATTCGTGGGGGTAGCGGTTCCGGGTGTCCGGGTCTAGGCCTACCTCCTTGAGTGCCGCAATAATCGCTTGTTCCTGTTCCGCCTCGGTGCCCATCTTATGGATCCGCAGGCCTTCACCCACAATCTGGCTGACACACATGCGCGGGCTCAGGCTGCCGAAAGGGTCCTGAAACACCACCTGCATTTCCCGGCGCAGCGGACGAACCTGTTGCTGCGTCAGGCAGTCTAGCTGCTTGCCCTCAAAACGGATGACACCTTTGCTGCCGATCAGCCGCAAAATCGCCAGACCGAGCGTCGACTTGCCGGATCCGCTTTCGCCAACGATCCCCAATGTCTGGCCCTGCGGCAGGCTGAAGTTGATGCCGTCGACCGCTTTGATGTGATCGACGGTCTTTTTCAGCAGGCCTTTCTTGATCGGGAACCAGACTTTCAGGTCCTCGACCTGCAGCAATGGCGGGCCTATTTCATTGGTCGCCGGCTTGCCGCTGGGCTCCGCTGCCAGCAGTTCCCGAGTGTACGGATGCTGCGGCGTGCGGAACAACTCTTCGCACGATGCCTGTTCGACGATGCAACCGCGCTGCATGACACATACGCGATGCGCAATTCTTCGCACCAGGTTCAAATCGTGACTGATCAGCAACAGTGACATGCCCAGACGGGCCTGCAATTCCTTGAGCAATTCGAGGATTTTCAGCTGAACGGTCACGTCCAGCGCAGTGGTGGGCTCGTCGGCAATCAGCAACTCTGGCTCGTTGGCCAGGGCCATGGCGATCATCACCCGCTGGCGCTGGCCGCCGGACAATTCATGGGGCAGGGCCTTGAGGCGTTTGTGCGGCTCGGGAATGCCGACCATTTCCAGCAGTTCCAGCGTGCGTCTGGTCGCGACTTTGCCGACCAGACCTTTGTGAATCCCCAGCACTTCGTTGATCTGCTTTTCGATCGAGTGCAGCGGATTGAGCGAGGTCATCGGCTCCTGGAAAATCATCGCGATCCGGTTGCCGCGAATGTGCCGTATGGTTTTCTCTTTCAGGCTCAGCAGGTCCTTGCCGGAATAGTGAATGGTCCCGGACGGATGCCGCGCGAGCGGGTAGGGCAGCAGCCGCAGGATGGAATGCGCCGTCACCGATTTGCCGGAACCGCTTTCGCCCACCAGCGCCAGGGTTTCGCCGCGCTTGATGTCGAAACTGATGCCTTCGACCACGCGCTGACAGCGTTCGCCGACGATAAATTCGACGGACAGGTCGCGCACTTCGATCAGATTGTCCTGATTCATTTCACTTCCTCGGGTCGAAAGCATCGCGAGCGGACTCGCCGATGAACACCAGCAAACTCAACATCAATGCCAGCACCGCAAACGCGCTCATGCCCAGCCACGGCGCTTGCAGGTTGGATTTGCCCTGCGCTACCAATTCGCCCAGTGACGGCGCGCCGGGCGGCAAACCAAAGCCAAGGAAGTCCAGGGCGGTCAGCGTGCCGATGGCGCCGGTCAGAATGAACGGCATGAACGTCATGGTCGAGACCATCGCGTTGGGCAGGATATGGCGGAACATGATCGCACCATTCTGCATCCCCAGCGCCCGGGCCGCGCGCACGTATTCGAGGTTGCGCCCGCGCAGGAACTCGGCCCGCACCACGTCGACCAGGCTCATCCACGAGAACAGCAGCATGATCCCCAGCAGCCACCAGAAGTTCGGCTGCACGAAGCTGGCCAGAATGATCAGCAGATACAGCACCGGCAACCCGGACCAGATCTCCAGAAACCGCTGCCCCGCGAGATCGACCCAGCCGCCATAAAAGCCCTGCAACGCGCCGGCAATCACGCCAATGATCGAACTGAGAATGGTCAGCGTCAGGGCGAACAGCACCGAAATGCGGAAGCCGTAGATCACCCGGGCGAGCACGTCGCGGCCCTGGTCGTCGGTGCCGAGCAGGTTGTCTGCCGAAGGCGGAGCGGGGGCCGGGACTTTCAGGTCGTAATTGATACTTTGGTAACTGTAGGGAATCGGTGCCCAGAGCACCCAGGCATCTTTGGCCTTGAGCAGTTCGCGGATGTACGGACTCTTGTAGTTGGCCTCCAGCGGGAATTCGCCGCCGAACGCGGTTTCCGGGTAGCGCTTGAGTGCGGGGAAATACCAGCCGTCTTCGTAGTGCACCGCGAGCGGTTTGTCGTTGGCGATCAATTCGGCGCCGAGGCTCAAGCCGAACAGCACGAGGAACAGCCATAACGACCACCAGCCACGCTTGTTGGCCTTGAACAGTTCGAAACGGCGGCGATTGAGTGGGGACAGGTTCATCTCAATGCTCCCGGCTTTCGAAGTCGATCCGCGGATCGACAAAAGTGTAGGTGAGGTCGCCGATCAACTTCACGATCAAGCCCAGCAACGTGAAGATGAACAGCGTGCCGAACACCACCGGGTAATCGCGGTTGATCGCCGCTTCAAAGCTCATCAGGCCGAGGCCATCAAGGGAGAAGATCACTTCCACCAGCAGCGAGCCGGTGAAGAAAATGCCGATGAACGCCGACGGGAACCCGGCAATTACCAGCAACATGGCGTTGCGAAACACGTGGCCGTAGAGCACGCGGTGATTGGTCAGGCCCTTGGCCTTGGCCGTGACCACGTACTGTTTGTTGATTTCATCGAGGAAGCTGTTTTTGGTCAGCAAAGTCATGGTCGCGAAGTTGCCGATCACCAGCGCGGTGACCGGCAGGGCCAAGTGCCAGAAATAATCGAGGATCTTGCCGCCCATGGTCAGTTCATCGAAATTGTTGGAGGTCAGGCCGCGCAACGGGAACCAGTCGAAATAGCTGCCGCCGGCAAACACCACGATCAGCAAAATGGCGAACAGGAACGCCGGGATTGCGTAGCCGACAATGATCAGCGAACTGGTCCAGACGTCAAAATGGCTGCCGTGTCGCGTGGCCTTGGCGATCCCCAGCGGGATCGACACCAGGTACATGATCAGCGTGCTCCACAACCCGAGCGAGATCGACACCGGCATCTTTTCCTTGATCAGGTCAATGACCTTGGCGTCGCGGAAAAAACTGTCGCCAAAATCCAGCGTGGCGTAGTTCTTGATCATGATCCACAAGCGTTCCGGCGCCGATTTGTCGAAGCCGTACATGTGCTCGATTTCTTTCACCAGCGCCGGGTCCAGCCCCTGCGCCCCGCGATAAGCCGAGCCGGCCACCGACACTTCGGCACCGCCCCCGGCAATCCGGCTGGTCGCGCCTTCGAAACCTTCAAGCTTGGCGATCATCTGTTCCACCGGACCACCGGGGGCAGCCTGGATGATCACAAAGTTGATCAGCAAAATGCCGAACAAGGTCGGGATGATCAGCAGCAGTCGCCGAAAAATATACGCCAGCATCTGATTACTCCGTGCCCGCAGGGTCGGCTTGCAGTTGGGTTTCGACTTCTACCGCCGGTTTCGCGTCCGGCTTGATCCACCAGGTATTGATGCCCACGTCATACTTGGGCGGGACCTTCGGATGGCCGATGTGATTCCAGTACGCCACGCGCCAGGTCTTGATGTGCCAGTTGGGGATCACGTAATAGCCCCATTGCAGCACGCGGTCCAGCGCGCGCGCGTGGGCCACCAGGCTTTTGCGCGAATCGGCGTTGATCAGTTGCTCAACCAGTTGATCGACCACCGGATCTTTCAGACCCATCGAGTTGCGGCTGCCAGGCTTGTCCGCCGCCGTAGACATCCAGAACTCGCGCTGCTCGTTGCCGGGCGAACTTGATTGCGGGAAGCCGCCGACCACCATGTCGAAGTCCCGCGAACGCACGCGGTTGATGTACTGCGAAACGTCGACCCGGCGGATCACCAGCTCGATCCCCAGATCACTCAGGTTGCGTTTGAACGGCAGCAGCACCCGCTCGAATTCGGTCTGGGCGAGCAGAAACTCGATGCTCACCGGTTTGCCCGTGGCGTCGACCATCTTGTCGTCAACGATGCGCCAGCCGGCCTCCTGCAGCAGTTGGTAGGCCTTGCGCTGCTGGGTGCGAATCATGCCGCTGCCGTCGGTGACCGGGTTCTCGAAGGCCTCATTAAACACCTGGTCAGGGATTTTGCCGCGAAACGGGTCGAGGATCGCCAGTTGATCGGCATCCGGCAGACCGGTCGCCGCCATCTCACTGTTCTCGAAATAACTGCGGGTGCGCGCATAGGCGCCGTTGAACAGTTGTTTGTTGGTCCACTCGAAATCCAGCAACAGGGTCATCGCCTGACGCACGCGTATATCCTGGAACACCGGACGACGCAGATTGAACACAAAACCCTGCATGCCGGTCGGGTTGCCGTTGGGGATTTGTTCCTTGATCAGGCGACCTTCGGTGACGGCCGGAACGTTGTAAGCGTTGGCCCAGCTTTTGGCGGTCATTTCCAGCCAGTAATCGAATTGCCCGGCCTTGAGTGCTTCCAGCGCGACCGTGTTGTCGCGGTAATAGTCGGTCAACATCACGTCGAAATTGTAGAAACCGCGATTGACCGGCAGGTCTTTGCCCCAGTAATCCTTGACCCGCTCGTAACGAATCGAGCGTCCGGCCTTCACTTCACTGACTTTGTAAGGGCCGCTGCCCAACGGCATTTCCAGATTGCCCTTGTTGAAGTCGCGGGTGGCCCACCAGTGCTTGGGCAGCACCGGCAACTGACCGAGGATCAGCGGCAATTCGCGGTTATTGCTGTGCTTGAACTTGAACAGCACGGTGTTCGGGGTTTCCGCGATGACTTCGGCGACATCGGCGTAGTAGCCGCGATACAGCGGCGCGCCTTCCTTGGTCAGCATGTCGAAACTGAACTGCACGTCTTCGGCGTGGATCGGGTGGCCGTCGTGAAAGCGTGCTTCCGGGCGAAGGTAGAAGCGCACCCAACTGTTGTCAGGAGCCTTCTCGATCTTGCCCGCGACCAGTCCGTACTCGGTAAACGGTTCGTCCAGGCTCTGTTTGGCGAGAGTGTCGTAGATCAGGCTGATGTCATCGGCCGGCACGCCTTTGCTGATGAACGGGTTGAGGCTGTCGAAGCCACCGGAACCGGCCTGGCGGAATGTGCCGCCCTTGGGCGCGTCCGGGTTGACGAAGTCGAAGTGCTTGAAGTCGGCTGGGTATTTCGGTGGCTCGTCGTACAAGGTCAGCGCATGTTGTGGGGCGGCGCAGGCCAGCCCGGCGAATAACAGGCCACTGGCCTGCAAGAGCAGGGCGCGTACAGGTTTCATCGATCTTTCTCCGAAGATTTCAACCACCACGCGCTCAGGCCCAGGGTATAGGGCGGCGTGGTGATGAAGGCGAACCGGTTGCGGTAAGCCAGACGGTGATAATTGAGGTACCAGTTGGGAATGATGTAGTGCTGCCACAGCAGGACTCGATCCAGCGCTTTGCCGGCGGCGACTTGCTGGTCGCGTGTTTGCGCCGCTAGCAGTTGTTCGAGCAAATGGTCGACCACCGGGTTGGCGATGCCGGCGTAATTTTTACTGCCCTTGATCCCGACCTGGCTGGAGTGAAAGTACTGCCACTGTTCCAGACCCGGGCTGAGCGTCTGGTTGAGCGTTAACAGGACCATGTCGAAATCGAATTGATCCAGGCGTTGTTTGTACTGGGCGCGGTCCACCGTGCGCAGCCGTGCGTCGATGCCGATGCTGGCGAGGTTCTCGACGTAGGGCTGAAGGATGCGTTCAAGATTGGGATTGACCAGCAGAATTTCCAGGCGCAGCGGCTGACCGTTGGCGTTCTCGACCCGTTGGCCATTGAGCTTCCAGCCAGCCTCGGCGAGCAGGTTCAGGCTCTTGCGCATGGTTTCCCGCGGGATGCCACGGCCATCGGTCTGCGGCAGGCTGAACGGTTCGGTCAGCAGCTTGACGGGAAGTTGCTCGCGAAACGGTGTGAGCATCAGCCATTCATGCCCGACCGGCAGCCCGGTCGCCGAGAATTCGCTATTGGGGTAGTAACTCAGCGCTCGTTTATAGGCGCCGCTGAACAGCGTGCGGTTGGTCCATTCGAAATCGAACATCAGCCCCAGCGCTTCACGGACCTTCTGGTCGGCGAAGGTCGCGCGCCGGCTGTTCATGAACAGGCCTTGGGTTTGCGTCGGGATCTGGTGCGGGATCTGCGCTTTGATCACATCGCCGCGACGCGCTGCCGGAAAGTTGTAGCCGTTCTGCCAGTTTTTCGCCTGATGCTCGATGTAGATATCAAATTCGCCGGCCTTGAAGGCTTCGAACGCGACGTCGCTGTCACGATAGAATTCCACTTCCATGCGGTTGACATTGTATTTGCCGCGATTGACCGGCAGGTCTTTGCCCCAGTAATCCTTGACCCGTTCGAACACCAGCTGCCGTCCGGGGCTGACCGAGGCAATACGATACGGCCCGCTGCCCAGTGGTGCTTCAAAGGTCGTGGCCTTGAAGTCGCGATTTTTCCAGTAATGCTGCGGCAATACCGGCAACTCGCCCAAACGCAGGATCAGCAACGGATTACCGGCGCGCTTGAAAACAAAACGGATGCGGTGCGGGTTGAGCACATCGACCCGCAACACTTCCTGCAGATTGGTGCGGTACTGCGGGTGACCTTCCTTGAGCAACAGGCGGTAGGAAAACGCCACGTCGTACGCAGTGATCGCAATGCCATCGTGAAACCGCGCCTCGGGGCGCAGATTGAACACCACCCAGCTGCGGTCTTCGGCATATTCCACCGAACGCGCGATCAGCCCGTAGCTGGACGTCGGTTCATCGCCGGAGGGCGCGTACTGGCCGGTGCCAACCATCAGCGGCTCATTCAGCTCGTTGATGCCGTACTGCAGGAAATTGGCCGTGCCGACCGGGCTGGTGCCCTTGAATGTGTAGGGGTTGAGCGTATCGAAGGTGCCAAACGCCATCACCCGCAATGTTCCGCCCTTGGGCGCTTGCGGGTTGACCCAATCGAAGTGGGTAAATCTGGCCGGGTACTTGAGCGTGCCGAACTGCGCATAACCGTGGCTTTCGCTGATCGTCGCGCTTGCGGGAGAGCTCAAGGCCAGGCTGATCAGGCAGAGAAGGAGAGGACGCTTCAAGTCAGAGGTTCGATCCAGGCGGCTTGGGCTAAGTGGACCGTACAGTAACAGCTTGTATGGGCAGGAAAAAGACACTGAATTAATGCGTTGTTAATTGCGGACGCGATCGCCCGGAGAACACAGTATTTGTGAAGGTCTTGCTCGCCACTGGAATCTCTGCAACCGCGAGATTTCAGCGGACCTCGAATCGCAGGCAAAAAAAGCCCCTGAACGTCAGGGGCTCCTTTTAATGCGGCGAGGACACCGTCAGCATCTGTCCCGGCTTCAGCGCTTGGCCAACCCGAGGGTTCCAGCGCTTGAGGTGCTGCATTTCCACATTGAAACGCTTGGCCACCATGTACAACGAGTCGCCTTGCTTGACCTTGTACTGAGTCTGCGCCTTTTTGCTGGACTTGCCGGCGGACTTGCTGTTTGCCGCCACGACGGTATTAACCCGTCCGGAGCCACGTTTCGAGGTGTCCTGCATGACCAGCGTCTGGCCAACCTTGAGGTTTTTGCCAGACGTCTTGTTCCAGCGCTGCAGGTCCTTGACGTCAACCTTGTTGGCCTTGGCGATTGTGCCCAGGTTGTCGCCGCGTTTGACCCGATAGGCGCGTTTGAGGCTGGCAATCTCGTTGCGATCAACACCCTCGAAGACCGGTTTTAGCGGCTTCTGGCTGATCAATTCGTCCGGTCGCATGGTCGACAGGCTGGCAGTCAGCAGTTGCGCTTTCGATGTCGGCACCAGCAAATGCTGAGGACCGTCGATGGTGGTGCGCTGTTTGAACGCCGGATTGAGCTGGAACAGCTCGTCTTCATCGATGTTAGCCACCGCCGCAACCTTGGACAGGTCCATGCGCTGGTTGATCTCGACCACCTGGAAGTAAGGCTCATTGGCGATCGGGCTGAGGTTCACGCCATAGGCTTCCGGTGCCAGCACCACCTGCGACAATGCAAGCAACTTGGGCACGTAGGCCTGGGTTTCGGCCGGCAGTGGCAGGTTCCAGTAATCGGTCGGCAGCCCCAGTTTTTCGTTGCGCTCGATGGCGCGGCTTACCGTGCCCTCGCCAGCGTTGTAGGCTGCAAGCGCCAACAGCCAGTCACCGTTGAACATGTCGTGCAGGCGGGTCAGATAATCCATTGCCGCAGTGGTCGACGCGGTGATGTCGCGGCGGCCATCATAAAAACGTGTCTGCCGCAGATTGAAATAACGGCCGGTGGACGGAATGAATTGCCACAAACCCACTGCATGGGCGCGCGAATAGGCCATCGGGTTGTAGGAGCTTTCAATCACGGGCAGCAGGGCCAGTTCCAGCGGCATGTTGCGCTCTTCGAGGCGCTCGACGATGTAATGAATGTAGAGGCTGCCGCGTTCGCCAGCCGATTCCAGGTAGGAGGGGTTGCTCGCGAACCACAGGCGCTGCTGCTCGACGCGTGGGTTGACGCCGACGTTGTCCTGCAACTGGAAACCCTGTCGCATGCGCTCCCAGACGTCCTGGGGAATTTGCGGAACAGGCTTTTCGGTGAGCCAGATGGGCTTCTGTTTGGCGCGTGCCGCGATATTCGGAGTGTGCGTCACTTCGGTCTGCGGCACATGGCTGGAACAGCCCGCCAACGTGGCGGACACGGCCACCGCGATGGCTTGAGCCAGGCGGGTCAATGCGTCTGAATGAATGGACTTACGAATAGATGACGACATTGGCTGGAAGTAAGTTCCGGGCAAAAATGTCGGGCGATTCTAGAAAGTGCACCCCTTGCGGTCAACCATTCAGATTTTTCGTACCCACCGGCAGGCCCTTTAGAACGTATCTTTCCACGCCCTCAGGGCCGCAAAAACTGCACTTGGCGACCGGTTGGCGGCCCCAGCCCGTTCGTCCAGTTTTTCTTTAACGGATGTTTCGCCTGTCCGCAGAAACGGATTGGTGAGTTTTTCCAGGGCCAGATTCGATGGCAGCGTGATGGTGCCGGCTGCGCGTTTCTGGATAACGTCGGCGAGCCGATCGGCGACATCCCGATTACCCGGTTCAACCGCGGCGGCGAAGCGCAGATTGCTCAGGGTGTACTCATGCGCGCAATACACCTGGGTGTTTTCGGGCAGCGACGCCAGACGGGTCAGCGAGGAATGCATCTGCTCAGGCGTGCCCTCGAACAGGCGCCCGCAACCGGCGGCGAACAGCGTGTCGCCACAGAACAGCATGCCTTGATGATAAAAAGCGATGTGGCCGGAGGTGTGGCCTGGAACGTCGATGACATCGAAGTCCAGCCCCAGGACGGTGATACGGTCGTTGTCGGCCAGCGCCACTTCCCGCGCCGGGATGGTTTCACGGGCAGGGCCGTAGACCTTTGCGTCTGTCGCATTTTTCAATGCCTGCACACCGCCGACATGGTCATGGTGGTGATGAGTGATCAGAATATCGCTCAACACCCAGTCCGGATGGGCTGACAACCAGGCCTGCACCGGCGCGGCATCGCCCGGATCGACCACGGCGCAGCGGCGGGCGTCAGTATCTTGTAACAACCAGATGTAGTTGTCGGAGAAGGCGCAGAGGGCTGTGATCTGTATCATCGTCGGATTCGCCAAGCGGAAAACAATGGCGCATCTTAGAACTTCCTGGCGCGTTGGAGAATGCAATGACTGATAAAGCGTTCGCTCAGGCCGATCCTGACTGGCTGGCCTTGATCAGTGCGGCCCGTGAATGGTTGTCGGGGCCGATCGGGCAATTTTTGCTGGACGAAGAACGGCGCATGCTCGAAGACGAGCTTGGGCGCTTCTTCGGTGGCTATCTGGTGCACTACGGGCCTTCGGCGCAGACACCACCGCCGGCGCCGCAGGTGCAGCGCAATGTGCGGCTCGGCGCACCGTTGCCGGGGGTCGAGATCGTTTGCGAAGAGCAGGCCTGGCCATTGAGCGAGCATGCCGCCGACGTTGTGGTGCTGCAACATGGCCTGGATTTCTGCCTGTCGCCCCACGGTTTGTTGCGTGAAGCGGCGAGCAGCGTGCGCCCCGGCGGGCATCTGCTGATCATTGGCATCAACCCATGGAGCACGTGGGGGCTGCGCCATGCGTTCGCCAATGATGGCTTGCGCAAGGCCCGTTGCATTTCACCTTCACGGGTCGGGGACTGGCTGAACCTGCTGGGTTTCGCGCTGGAGAAACGCCGCTTCGGGTGCTATCGTCCGCCGCTTGCATCCCCATCCTGGCAGGCTCGTCTCGCCGGTTGGGAGCGCAAGGCCGGGGACTGGCAGCTGTCGGGCGGCGGCTTTTATCTGTTGGTGGCGCGCAAGATCGTGGTGGGCCTGCGCCCCCTGCGCCAGGAGCGCCGCGAGCCGATGGGCAAGCTGATTCCCTTGCCGATGGCCAAGGTCAATCGCCGCAATATCGAACCGTAACACCTCTTTTACTTCCGGCCGGGTTCGCCCCGGCCTCGGGCATCGTTGATCGCAGATCGGCGAGCCACGGCATTTTCTGGATAGATTGGCATGAGCGATAGCGTAGAACTTTTCACCGACGGCGCCTGCAAAGGCAATCCCGGCCCGGGCGGCTGGGGCGCGCTGCTGGTGTGCAAGGGTGTCGAAAAGGAACTCTGGGGCGGCGAAGCCAACACCACCAATAACCGCATGGAGTTGATGGGCGCTATCCGTGGCCTGGAAGAACTCAAGCGTTCGTGCGACGTGTTGCTGGTCACAGACTCGCAGTACGTGATGAAAGGCATCAATGAGTGGATGGACAACTGGAAGAAGCGCGGCTGGAAGACTGCCGCGAAAGAACCGGTGAAAAATGCCGATCTGTGGAAACTTCTCGATGAACAGGTCAATCGCCACAATGTCACCTGGAAATGGGTACGGGGACACATCGGCCATCACGGTAACGAACGCGCTGATCAGTTGGCCAATCGTGGCGTTGATGAGGTTCGCGGGTACAAGCAGGCCTGATTTGAGACCGCTGATGCACCGCGCTGCGGCCAATCGCCAGCACGGTGTACCTGAAAGCCCCTTGCGAGCGTGATAACATCCGCGCTTTTGCACGATTGAACCGTTGAGAGCTGAGCACTGATGGCCACCAGATCCGTTGTACTCGATACCGAAACCACTGGCATGCCGGTGACTGACGGCCACCGGATTATCGAAATCGGTTGTGTCGAGCTGATTGGCCGGCGCCTGACCGGCCGCCACTTCCACGTTTACCTGCAGCCGGATCGCGAAAGTGACGAGGGCGCCATCGGCGTGCACGGCATCACCAACGAATTCCTGGTGGGTAAACCGCGTTTCACCGAAGTGGCCGATGAGTTCTTCGAATTCATCAAGGGTGCGCAACTGATCATCCATAATGCGGCGTTCGACATTGGCTTCATCAACAACGAATTCGCCCTGATGGGTCAGCACGATCGGGCGGACATCACGCAACACTGCTCGATTCTCGACACCTTGATGATGGCCCGGGAACGTCACCCAGGGCAGCGCAACAGCCTCGACGCGTTGTGCAAACGCTATGGCGTCGACAACTCCGGGCGTGAACTGCACGGCGCCTTGCTCGACTCCGAGATTCTCGCCGACGTTTACCTGACCATGACCGGTGGCCAGACCAGCCTGTCTCTGGCGGGCAATGCCTCCGATGGCAATGGTTCAGGCGAGGGCTCGGACAACTCGGCCACCGAAATCCGCCGGCTGCCTGCCAATCGTCAGCCAACCCGAATCATCGCCGCCAACGACGATGATCTGGCGCAGCACGTAGCGCGCCTGGAAGCCATCGCCAAAGCGGCGGGTGCGCCTTCGCTGTGGCAGCAACTGGCCGAGGCCAAAGCTCAGGCCTGAGACTCTGTAGCAGCTGCCGCAGGCTGCGTCCGGCGGAGCCGGTTGTTCAATTGATTTTCCCGGCCATCTTGCTGACCGCCGACGCAGCCTGCGGCAGCAGCTACAGGTGGTCGAACTTGCAGCATCAGGGGTCACCAGTGTTCCACCTTGGGGCATTCCCCCCTCGCCACATCCGCTCCAACCCTCTACCCTGAGTCAATTGGCAGGTCTCGGTCTGCCCCTCAGGACACTGAGCTTATGTACAAAGACTTGAAATTCCCGGTGCTGATCGTCCATCGCGACATCAAGGCAGACACTGTCGCCGGTGATCGCGTGCGCGGGATTGCTCGCGAGCTGGAGCAGGAAGGTTTCAGCATCGTCTCGGCGGTCGATTACACCGAGGGGCGTCTGGTTGCCTCGACGCATCACGGCCTCTCGTGCATGTTGATCGCCGCCGAAGACCCGAGCGCCAATTCCCACCTGCTGCAGAACATGGCCGACCTGATTGGCCTGGCACGTGTGCGTGCGCCAGACTTGCCGATTTTTGCCCTCGGCGAGCAGGTCACCCTCGAAAACGCGCCCGCCGACGCCATGGATGAGCTCAATCAGCTGCGCGGCATCCTTTATCTGTTCGAAGATACGGTGCCGTTTCTCGCGCGGCAGGTAGCCCGGGCAGCACGCAAATACCTCGACGGTTTACTTCCGCCGTTCTTCAAGGCATTGGTCCAGCACACCGCTGATTCCAATTATTCATGGCACACGCCCGGGCACGGCGGCGGTGTGGCGTATCACAAAAGTCCGGTGGGGCAGGCCTTTCACCAGTTTTTTGGAGAAAACACCCTGCGCTCGGACTTGTCAGTGTCGGTGCCCGAGCTCGGGTCGCTGCTCGATCACACCGGTCCGCTGGCCGAAGCGGAAGCCCGCGCGGCGCGTAATTTTGGCGCGGATCACACCTTCTTCGTGATCAATGGCACCTCGACCGCCAACAAGATTGTCTGGCATGCGATGGTCGCCCGTGATGACCTGGTGCTGGTCGATCGCAACTGCCATAAATCGGTGTTGCACTCGATCATCATGACCGGCGCGATTCCTCTGTACTTGTGCCCTGAGCGCAACGAGCTGGGGATCATCGGGCCGATACCGCTCAGCGAGTTCAGCCGAGAATCGATCCAGGCCAAGATCGACGCCAGTCCGTTGACCAAGGGCCGAGAGCCCAAGGTCAAGCTTGCCGTGGTCACCAACTCGACCTATGACGGCCTCTGCTATAACGCCGAGCTGATCAAGCAAAGTCTCGGCAACAGCGTAGAGGTCCTGCACTTCGACGAGGCCTGGTACGCCTACGCGGCGTTTCACGAATTTTTTGCCGGACGTTACGGCATGGGCACTTCACGCAGCGAAGATAGCCCGATGGTGTTTACCACCCATTCCACTCACAAATTGCTCGCGGCGTTCAGCCAGGCTTCGATGATTCATGTACAGGATGGTGGCGCGCGGCCGCTCGACCGCGACCGTTTCAACGAAGCTTTCATGATGCACATTTCCACTTCGCCGCAGTACAGCATCATTGCCTCGCTGGACGTCGCATCGGCCATGATGGAAGGCCCTGCCGGGCATTCGCTGCTGCAGGAAATGTTCGACGAGGCTCTGAGTTTTCGTCGCGCGCTGGCTAACCTGCGTCAGCACATCGCCGCCGATGACTGGTGGTTTTCCATCTGGCAGCCACCCTCGGTTGAAGGCATCGAACGGGTATCGACGGTAGACTGGTTGCTGCAACCCGACGCCGATTGGCACGGTTTTACCGGCGTGACCGATGACTATGTGCTGCTCGATCCGATCAGGGTCACGCTGGTGATGCCCGGTTTGACAGCCGGCGGTGCGCTGAGCGAGCGGGGCATACCTGCAGCGGTGGTCAGCAAATTTCTCTGGGAGCGCGGGCTGGTCGTCGAAAAGACCGGCCTGTATTCGTTTCTGGTGTTGTTCTCGATGGGCATCACCAAAGGCAAATGGAGCACGTTGTTGACCGAGTTGCTGGAGTTCAAACGCAGCTATGACGCCAATGTCAGTCTTTCCATTTGCCTGCCCTGCGTGGCTCAACAGGATGTCGCGCGTTATCGCGACATGGGCCTGCGCGACCTGTGCGATCAGTTGCACGACTGTTATCGCAGCAATACCACCGCCAGGAATCTCAAGCGCATGTACACCGTTTTGCCGGAGATCGCCATGAAGCCTGCTGACGCCTATGATCACCTGGTGCGCGGCGAGGTCGAAGCGGTGCCGATCGATGCATTGGAGGGCCGGATTGCCGCTGTCATGCTGGTGCCGTATCCGCCGGGGATCCCGTTGATCATGCCCGGCGAACGTTTCACCCAGTCAACCCGTTCGATCAATGATTACCTGGCGTTTGCCCGAACATTTGACAGCAGCTTCCCGGGCTTTGTCGCCGATGTGCACGGCTTGCAGCGTGAAGACGAGGGCAATGGGCGGCTTTACACCGTCGATTGCATCAAGGAGTGAGGACCTTTCCCAGTATGCAACCGGTGATGAATCCGAAATACCCAGGGCTGTCCGTGCGCGTTGCCGATGACGGTTTCGCGGCATATGTCTGGGGCAGTGATTTCAGTTTCGACGTCGCCGCCTATGGCGCAGCCGAAGTGGGTAAACCCGTCGATCAATGGCCGGTGACGCCGATTACCCCCTACCGCAAGTGCTACGGCATCGACCCCGAAGAGTTTGGCAGTTTTCGCGATGCCGTCGATAGCGCGATTTTCATGGCCTACCTGGATGACGAGCCGGTAGGCCATCTGGTGATCAGCACCAACTGGAACGGCTTTGCCCATATCGACGAGCTCGCGGTGCATGCGCCGGCGCGTCGGCACGGCGTGGCCAAGGCATTGCTGGACGTCGCGCAGTTCTGGAGTCGCAAGAAAAAGTTACCGGGCATCATGCTGGAGACCCAGAACAATAACCTTGGCGCCTGTCGACTCTACGAACGCTGCGGTTATGTGATTGGCGGCGTGGATCATTTGCGCTATCGCGGCATTGATCCAAATACCGCAGAAATGGCGCTGTTCTGGTACCGACTGTTTGATAATCCGCTGGAAAGTACGCTCAGCTCGATAAAATCGCCGCGGCTTGTTCCTTGACGATGTCCAGCAGCGCCTGAGCGGCGGGCGTGGGCTCGGCATTTTTCAGTGTCAGCGCATACAGACAGATCGGCACCGCAGGTACCAACGGGCAGGCATCAAGGCCGGCGGATTTGGCGCCGAGCGCGGTGAACGGGTCAACGATTGCCAGGCCCTCGCCGGCCTCGACCATGCTGCGCATCATCTGATGCGTCTGCACCCGGATATGGATCACCGGGGCAGGTCGGAGCATTTGCAATTTGTTGTCGAACGCCGGGCTTAGCGGGTCATGACCCTCTAGGCCGACCATCGCCTGGCCGGCGAGGTCCTGCAGGGCAATGTATTTCTGCTTTGGTTGCAGCCAGCCGTGCGGCGCCAGCAACTGCAGCTTGCCTTGGGCAATCTGCTGGCAATCAATATCGACATGCTGTGGATCGTGCAGGCTCAGCCCCACGTCGCTTTCGCGAAGCAGAAGACTGCGGACGATGTCGCAGGTTGCTTCGCTCAGCAGCGTACAGGGGGCATCGGGAAAACGTCGGCGCAGAGCTGCAATGCTTTGCGGCAATAACTGTTGCGCAAGCGCTGGCGTGCAAAGGATTCGGAGGGGCGGCGCATGGTAATGCTTGAGGCTTGCGGCCAGGCGTTGGATTGGCTCGAGTGCGGCGTACAGATGAGCGATTTCGCCCTGCAGGTCCCGTGCCTCGCGCGTAGCCTGCAACCGGCCGCGCACGCTGGAAAAAAGCATGAAACCCAACTGACTCTCGGCGTCGTGCAGCAGATGCTCGACGTCGGCCACCGGCAATTGCAGCCATTCAGCGGCGGTGCCCAGGTGACCGGTCTGCAGCAGCGCCTGGATCACTTCAATGTGGCGTAAACGCATGCGTGAAGTCCATGTTCGGCAGGTAAGGGAGTCAGTGGCTGAATCCTAACTCAAGTCCGCGCATATGACTTCTGCTCATAACCGCGGGTTATGAGGCCACGTTCGTTTCGGGTTCGCGAGTGAGGGTGATACCTGATTGCACCAGCACAAATTCGTTGTCGTCGAGTTTGTTGAGCCGGTCGCCAATCGCCAGCTTGTATGTGGTGACAGGCGCCGAGCCGGCCAGGTCGCCTGCCGACGGAGTAGACTCCTGGAACTCGTGAACGGAATAAACACGGCCTTCCGCGTCTCTTGCATGGAACTGACCGACGAGTACTGCTGCCATCTGCTTAGAACCTCTGGAGATAAATCACTCAATTTGCGGATCTGTAGACCGTGCATGGGCGAGGTAAGTTTTCTTACCGGAAAAAAATAGTCAGGGGGACGCATTTATCACTCGCCCCCTGCTTGGAACGTCATCTATAACTACAGGCTCTTTCCATCGGACAGTCGAGAACACTTACATGAGCAACGTTTATACGATCGCCGTTGTAGTTGGCAGCTTGAGAAAGGAATCGATCAATCGCAAAGTCGCTTTGGCCCTTGCTGACCTCGCACCCGCCCATCTCAAACTCAACATCGTCGAAATCGGTGATCTGCCGCTCTATAACGAAGACATCGATGGTGCTTCTCCGCCGGCAGCCTACAGCACTTTCCGACAACAAGTGAGCTCATCCGACGCGTTGCTGTTCGTCACCCCGGAATACAACCGTTCGGTGCCGGCGCCGTTGAAGAACGCGATTGACGTCGGCTCGCGGCCCTACGGCCAGAGCTGCTTCAGTGGCAAGCCTGGGGCGGTGATTAGCGTTTCGCCAGGCGCCATTGGCGGTTTCGGGGCGAATCATCATTTGCGCCAGTCTATGGTGTTTCTCGATGTGCCAATGATGCAACAGCCGGAAGCTTATCTGGGTGGGGCAGGTACGGCTTTCGATGAAGCGGGTCAACTGTCCGAAACGGTCAGGCCTTTCCTGCAGAAATTCATCGACGGCTACGCCAAGTGGGTCGAGCAACACAAAAAGATCTGACACCTCAAGCCACCGTAAACCCTGTAGCAGCTGCCGAACCTGCGAGGCTGCGTCCGGCTGCGCAGCAGTCGTGATTCGGCTGCTGCGCTGTGCCTGCCGACATTTTTCAAATAATGAACGACGTTGCGCCCGACGCAGCCCAGCAGGCTCGGCAGCTGCTACACGGTCCGCGTGTCCACAAGATAGCGCTTTACTGGATATACGAAATTCCATATGTTCTCACCTGATTCTGCCCGAACCGTCTTCCGGATCGTTCGCGGGTGTCGATTCCCCATTCCTTCAAGGCTGCATTGCATGCTTATTGCGTCGTTGATTTTCCTGCTGACCATCACCTTGGTGATCTGGCAACCCAAGGGCCTTGGAGTTGGCTGGAGCGCGGCATTGGGCGCGGTGCTTGCGCTGATTTCCGGCGTCGTTCACCTCAGTGATATTCCGCTGGTGTGGCAGATCATTTGGAACGCTACCGGTACGTTTATCGCGCTGATCATCATCAGCCTGTTGCTGGACGAGGCAGGTTTTTTTGCTTGGGCGGCGTTGCACGTGGCGCGTTGGGGGCGCGGTAGTGGGCGCAAGCTGTTCGCCTTCATGGTCCTGCTCGGCGCGCTGGTGTCGGCGCTGTTTGCCAATGACGGCGCGGCATTGATCCTCACGCCGATTGTGATTTCGATGCTGCTGGCGTTGCGGTTTTCCCCGGCAGCGACATTGGCGTTCGTCATGGGCGCCGGCTTCATTGCCGACACGGCGAGCCTGCCGCTGGTGGTGTCGAACCTGGTGAACATCGTCTCGGCCGATTTTTTCAACATCGGCTTCAATCGTTATGCAGCGGTGATGGTGCCCGTCAACTTTGTCAGCGTCGCGGCCACGCTGGGCATGCTGATGTGGTTCTTCCGCCGCGATATTCCCAAAGCGTACGACCCTGAGCAGCTTGAGCATCCGGCCAGTGCCATTCATGACAAGGCGACGTTTTTTGCCGGTTGGGCGGTGCTGGCGATTTTGCTGATTGGCTGCTTCGCGCTGGAACCGTTGGGTATTCCGATCAGCGCAATTTCGGCGGTGTGCGCGGCGCTGCTGCTGGCGATTGCCGCGCGCGGTCACAAGATTTCCACCCGTAAGGTGATAAAGGAAGCGCCCTGGCAAATCGTGATTTTCTCGCTGGGCATGTACCTGGTGGTTTACGGCTTGCGCAATGCCGGGCTCACCGATTATCTGGCGGGTTGGCTGAATGCTTTCGCCGGGTATGGGATTTGGGGCGCTGCAATGGGCACCGGGGTGTTGACGGCGTTGCTGTCATCGATGATGAACAACATGCCGACGGTGTTGGTCGGCTTGCTGTCTATCGAAGCGAGCCAGGCGACCGGGGTGATCAAAGAAGCGATGATTTACGCCAACGTGATTGGCAGCGACCTGGGGCCGAAGATTACCCCGATCGGCAGTCTGGCGACGTTGTTATGGCTGCACGTGTTGCAGCGCAAGGGTATCCGGATTGGCTGGGGATATTATTTCAAGGTCGGGATCGTGCTGACCGTGCCGGTATTGCTGTTGACGTTGGCGGCGCTGGCGGTGCGGTTGTCTGTCTGAAAATCGGGTTGGCCTCATTCGCGAGCAAGCCCGCTCCCACAGGGAATTGGGAACGCCGTAATTCCAGTGTGGGAGCGGGCTCGCTCGCGAAGAGGCCCGTCCTGGCGGCACAAAACTCAGCCATTTCCCGGCACATTCGGCCAGAGATCGGCCACTAGAAAAAGCCGCTCTGCTTCCTCCCAGTCGCCATCACCATTCTCGACCAGACGCACCAGCAACTGTGCGGGGGCCAGTGGTTCCAGCGCCGTTAGCCAGGCGTTCAACTGTTCGGCGCTCCAGGTCTGATCCGCCGGATAATGCGCCGGTGCCAGCCAGGCGTGGCGGGGCAGGGGTTGCCAGCGGCCTGGCGGACGTTGCGCGACAAAGTCCGGCCAATCCTTCTGATGCAACCAACTGCCGCGCAAATGCTGCGGATGGGCACCCGTCGGGGCTTGCGCCTGTCCCGGCCACGGGTACAACAAATAGCCACCCAGCCACAGATGCGCACTGAACTGCTGAATATCCAGCGCCGCCAGCACTTCGCGGCTTTCCGGGCGCGCAGAGATCGGCAGTTGATGCTGGCTCAAGTGCGCCAGTTTGCGATCCAGCCGATCATGACAGCCCGGGCCCAGCCACTGCGCGGTGTCCTGCCCATCGCCACCTTGCGGGCCGAGGTAAAGCTTGATCGCCAATTCCAGATGATGCACGCCGTCGCGGTCACGCAGCAGCATGTCCAGCTCGCCCAGCGTGTGGCCTGCGCGCCGGATCGGCAGGTTGGCGGCGATCAGCTCGATGCCCGGCGCGTGCCTCACCGCATACTGCCACAGCCGTTCGTAATACAGACCCAGGCGTCGGGTTCGTGCCTGGGCCAGCCAGTGCAGCAAGTCGTAACTGTCGTGATCCAGTTGCCGCAGCCATCGCTCAAGCTGTTCGGGCGCCTGCACCCAGTCGCTGCCGGCCAGCGGATGGCGCTGCGGCCACGGCGTGACCGCGAGCATCGGCGGCGCGAGGATGACCCACGCCAGGTCGCGCACTTCCGGGTGGCGCAACTGGTGGGGTAACTGCAGCAAATCGGGAAATAGGATCATCTTGCGAGCATAGCCTCAAACCTGAGTGGACCTGCGGGGCTGAAAGGATTTTGTCTATCCCGCGCTTTCGCCCATAATCGTGTTTCTCGCCGTCGCAGACCCTGACTCTAGGAGCCCCATGGAGCAATTTCGTAATATCGGCATCATCGGTCGCCTGGGCAGTTCGCAGGTGCTGGATACCGTCCGCCGACTGAAACGCTTTCTGCTCGATCGTCACCTGCACGTGATCCTCGAAGACACCATCGCTGAAGTCCTGCCGGGCCATGGCTTGCAAACCTCGTCGCGGAAGATGCTCGGTGAAGTCTGTGACATGGTGATTGTCGTCGGCGGCGACGGCAGCCTGCTCGGCGCTGCGCGCGCTCTGGCGCGACACAATATTCCGGTGCTGGGCATCAACCGTGGCAGCCTTGGCTTTCTTACGGACATTCGCCCGGACGAGCTGGAAGTCAAAGTCGCCGAAGTGCTCGACGGCCATTATCTGGTGGAAAATCGCTTCCTGCTGCAGGCCGAAGTCCGCCGTCACGCCGAGGCCATCGGTCAGGGCGATGCGCTGAACGACGTGGTGCTGCACCCCGGCAAATCGACGCGGATGATCGAGTTCGAACTGTACATCGACGGCCAGTTCGTCTGCAGTCAGAAGGCCGACGGCCTGATTGTCGCGACGCCCACCGGGTCGACCGCTTACGCCTTGTCGGCGGGTGGCCCGATCATGCATCCCAAGCTCGACGCTATTGTGATTGTGCCGATGTACCCCCATACCTTGTCGGGCAGGCCGATCGTGGTCGATGGCAACAGTGAGCTGAAAATCGTCGTGTCCAAAGATATGCAGATCTATCCGCAAGTTTCCTGTGACGGGCAGAACCACTTCACCTGCGCGCCGGGCGACACCATTACTGTCAGCAAGAAAGCGCAGAAACTGCGCCTGATTCACCCGCTCGACCACAACTACTATGAAGTCTGCCGAACCAAACTCGGCTGGGGCAGCAAGTTGGGCGGTGGAGGCGACTGATGCTCGATCCCGCGCGTAGCTACGACCTGATCGGTGACGTGCACGGTTGCGCTCTGACCCTAGAGCACTTGCTCGACCGGCTCGGTTATCACAAGCATGGTGGCGTCTGGCGGCATCCGTCGCGCATGGCGGTGTTCGTCGGTGACATCATCGACCGCGGCCCGCGCATTCGCGAAGCGCTGCACATCGTCCACGACATGGTCGAGGCCGGGCAGGCCCTGTGCATCATGGGCAATCACGAATTCAACGCGCTCGGCTGGAGCACTCCCGCGCCGCCGGGCAGTGGCAAGCAGTTTGTGCGCGAGCACACCCCGCGTCATGCGCGTCTGCTGGGGGAAACCCTGAAGCAGTTCGAAGGCCATCCGGGCGATTGGCATGACTTTCAGGAATGGTTCTACCAGATGCCTTTGTTCGTCGATGCCGGGCGATTCCGTGTGGTGCATGCCTGTTGGGATGCCGGACTGATCGAGCCGCTGCGTGCGCTGTTCCCCAGCGGCTGCGTCGACGAAGCTTTCCTGCAAGCGTCGGCAATCCCCGGCAGCTTCGCCTGCACGGTATTCGATCGACTGTTGCGCGGTACCGACATGCGTTTGCCCGACGGGCTGACCATGATCAGTGGCGACGGCCTGACCCGGTCGTTTTTCCGCACCAAATTCTGGGAAGACGACCCGCAAACTTACGGAGACATCGTGTTCCAGCCAGACGCATTGCCCGAACCGGTGGCCCTGACGCCGCTGTCGTCCAACGAAAAAAATACCCTGTTGCGCTACGGCGCCGATGAGCCGTTGCTGTTCGTCGGCCATTACTGGCGCAGTGGCAAACCGGCACCGATCCGTCCGAATCTGGCCTGCCTGGATTACAGCGCAGTGTTGTACGGCAAGCTGTGTGCCTACCGCCTCGATCAGGAAACCCGGCTCGAACCGGACAAATTTGTCTGGGTCGACGTCGAGCGCCCGGAGATGCTGCAATGAGTGCCGTCGCCGTGTTGCGCTTGCCGCTGAATGTGGATCTCAGCGGCTTCGTCAAATTGCTGCAACGCATGCAAGTGCCGCATCGGGTCAGCGAAGAGAAGGGCGAACAAGTGCTGTGGGTGCCGGCCAACATCAGTGCAGACGTGCGTTCATTATATGAACGGTTCCCGGCAGGCGACCCCGATCAGCACATGGACATCCCGGCGGCGCAGACGGCCAAGCGGCCTGGGTTTGTCGAGCAACTACGCCATGCCAAGGCCACCGCGCTGGTGCTGATCTTCAGCCTGATCGTCGGCGCGGTGACGCTGCTCGGCGAAAACCTCGAAACCATGCGCTGGCTGACCTTTCTCGATTTTCGCATTGTCGGCGAGTACATCCACTTCGTTCCGTTGGCCGACAGCCTGGCGGCGGGGCAGTGGTGGCGACTGGTGACACCGATGCTGATCCACTTCGGCATCCTCCACCTGGCCATGAACGGCATGTGGTACTGGGAGCTGGGGCGGCGCATCGAGTCGCGGCAGGGCAGCATCAACCTGATCGGCCTGACGTTGCTGTTCGCCGTGGCGTCCAACTATGCCCAGTTCGTTTTCAGCGGGCCGACCCTGTTCGGCGGCCTGTCCGGTGTGCTGTATGGCTTGCTCGGGCATTGCTGGATCTTCCAGGTGCTGGCGCCGAACCCGGCTTATCGCCTGCCGCGTGGCGTGCTGGTGATGATGCTGGTGTGGTTGCTGGTGTGCCTGTCCGGGGTGATCTCATTGATCGGCTTCGGTGAAATCGCCAACGCGGCCCACGTGAGCGGGTTGCTCGTCGGATGCCTGACCGGTTTGTTGGGCGGCTTGTACAACCGCCGTAAACTGGCCGTCTAAAACTGTTACGTGTGAAACAAGAGAGCGCGGAGACCGAATGTCCTCTTTCAACGAAATGATCAACAACATCACACCCGATATCTACCAGAGCCTGAAACTGGCGGTGGAGATCGGTAAATGGTCCGACGGCAACAAGCTGACGGCCGAGCAACGCGAACTCTCGCTGCAAGCGATGATCGCCTGGGAAATCCAGAACCTGCCCGAGGAAGAACGCACCGGTTACATGGGCCCGCAGGAATGCAGTTCGAAGTCGATCAGCGTGCCCAACATTCTGTTCAAGTCGGATGCCATCCATTGATCGAGATTGGCCGCGGTGCAATCAGCAAAATGTCGGCGCGCCTTGACGGGCCGCATGTGCAGTACGCGTTTCGTCTGGGCGAGACCGAGGTGCCGGTCAATCCGTTGATCGGCAGCACGATACGTCTCGAGTTTCTGGGAGCGATCCATTGTTCCCATTGTGGACGCAAGACCAAAACCAGTTTCAGCCAGGGTTACTGCTACCCGTGCATGACCAAACTGGCGCAGTGCGATCTGTGCATCATGAGCCCCGAACGCTGCCACTTCGAGGCCGGTACCTGCCGTGATCCGGAGTGGGGCACGACGTTCTGCATGACCGATCATGTGGTTTATCTGTCGAATTCCTCAGGGGTAAAAGTCGGCATCACCCGCGCCACTCAGCTGCCGACTCGCTGGATCGATCAGGGCGCGCGCCAGGCTTTGCCGATCATGCGCGTCTCGACCCGTCAGCAATCGGGCTTCGTCGAAGACCTGTTCCGCAGTCAGGTAGCCGACAAAACCAACTGGCGTGCTTTACTCAAGGGCGAAGCGGTGTCGGTGGATCTGGCACAAGTGCGTGATCAGCTGTTCGAAAGCTGCGCGCAAGGTTTGCAAGGTTTGCAGGAACGATTCGGTCTACAGGCCATTCAGACTATTGCCGACGTGGAACCGATTGAAATCCGCTACCCGGTCGAGCAGTACCCGGCCAAGATCGTCAGTTTCAACCTGGACAAGAATCCGATCGCCGAAGGCACGCTGTTGGGAATCAAAGGGCAATATCTGATTTTCGACACCGGCGTGATCAATATTCGTAAGTACACGGCTTATCAGCTCGCCGTGCATCAGTAAGGACTCCAGCATGCGCACCGAACAACCGAAGATGATTTACCTGAAGGACTATCAGGCGCCCGAGTACCTGATCGACGAGACGCACCTGACCTTCGAGTTGTACGAGGACCACAGCCTGGTCCATGCGCAACTGGTGATGCGCCGCAACCCCGAACGTGGCCCAGGCCTGCCGCCGCTGGTGCTGGATGGTCAGCAACTGGAGTTGTTGTCGGTGACGCTGGCTGACCGTGAGCTGAGCGAAGCCGACTACCAGGTAAGCGAGAACCATCTGACCCTGCAGCCGACCAGCGAAACCTTCACGGTCGACACCAGCGTCAAAATTCATCCGGAAACCAATACCGCGCTGGAAGGCCTGTACAAATCCGGCACGATGTTCTGCACCCAGTGCGAGGCCGAAGGCTTCCGCAAGATCACCTATTACCTCGACCGCCCGGACGTGATGAGCACGTTCACCACCACTGTGGTCGCCGAACAGCACAGCTACCCGGTGCTCTTGTCCAACGGCAACCCGATTGCCAGCGGCCCCGGCGAAGACGGCCGGCACTGGGCGACGTGGGAAGACCCGTTCAAGAAACCCGCTTATCTGTTCGCGCTGGTGGCCGGTGACTTGTGGTGCGTCGAAGACACGTTCACCACCATGACCGATCGCACCGTGGCGCTGCGCATTTATGTCGAGCCGGAAAACATCGACAAATGCCAGCACGCCATGAACAGCTTGAAGAAGTCCATGCGTTGGGACGAAGAGGTCTACGGTCGCGAGTACGATCTGGACATCTTCATGATCGTCGCAGTGAATGACTTCAACATGGGCGCGATGGAGAACAAGGGCCTCAACATCTTCAACTCCAGCGCCGTGCTCGCTCGCGCCGAAACAGCCACCGACGCCGCGCATCAGCGGGTCGAGGCGATTGTCGCTCACGAGTACTTTCACAACTGGTCGGGCAACCGCGTGACCTGCCGCGACTGGTTTCAGTTGTCGCTGAAAGAAGGCTTCACGGTGTTCCGCGACTCCGGATTCTCGGCCGACATGAACTCGGCGACGGTCAAGCGCATTCAGGACGTGGCGTACCTGCGCACGCACCAGTTTGCCGAAGACGCCGGCCCGATGGCCCACGCAGTGCGCCCGGACAGCTTCATCGAAATCGCCAACTTCTACACCCTCACCGTGTACGAAAAGGGTTCGGAAGTGGTGGGCATGATCCACACCTTGCTCGGCGCCGAAGGCTTTCGCAAAGGCAGCGACCTGTACTTCGAACGCCACGATGGCCAGGCCGTGACGTGCGACGATTTCATCAAAGCCATGGAAGATGCCAATGGCGTCGACCTGACCCAGTTCAAGCGCTGGTACAGCCAGGCCGGTACGCCACGGTTGGCGGTCAGTGATTCCTACGACGCTGCCGCGAAAACCTACAGCCTGACGTTCCGCCAGAGCTGCCCGGAAACCCCTGACAAAGTTGAAAAACTGCCGTTCGTGATTCCTGTGGAATTGGGGCTGCTGAATGGTAATGGTGACGAAATTGCACTGCGTTTGGTTGGTGAGGCCAGCGCGCAAGGCACGTCGCGAGTGATTTCGGTGACCGAAGCCGAGCAGACGTTCACTTTCGTCGACATCGACCAACAGCCGTTGCCGTCGCTGCTGCGCGGTTTCTCCGCGCCGGTGAAACTGAGTTTCCCGTACACCCGCGATCAACTGATGTTCCTGATGCAACACGACAGCGACGGTTTCAACCGTTGGGACGCTGGTCAGCAACTGTCGGTGCAAGTCCTGCAAGAGTTGATTGCGGATCATCAGAACGGTGAAGCGTTGGTGCTGGATCAGCGCCTGATCACTGCGTTACACAGCGTGCTGACGGATGAAACGCTGGATCAGGCGATGGTCGCGGAAATGCTATCGCTGCCAGGCGAGGCGTATCTGACAGAAATCAGCGAAGTGGCTGACGTTGAGGCTATCCACATCGCCCGGGAATTTGCTCGCAAGCAACTGGCGAACAATCTGTTCGAACCGCTGTGGCTGCGTTACCAGGCCAACCGCGATCTGTCGAAGAAGACGCCGTACGTTGCAGAAGCCGAGCACTTCGCTCGCCGCGCGTTGCAGAACATTGCGCTGTCGTACCTGATGCTCAGCGAGAAGGCCGAAGTGTTGGCGGCGACGCTTGAACAGTTCGAGTCCAGCGACAACATGACCGAGCGCCTGACGGCGTTGGCGGTGTTGGTGAATTCGCCGTTTGAAGAGCAGAAGGCTACGGCATTGGCGACCTTTGCTGAACACTTCAAGGACAACCCGCTGGTCATGGATCAGTGGTTCAGCGTACAGGCTGGCAGTCCGCTGCCGGGTGGGCTGGAGCGGGTGCGTCAGTTGATGCAGCATCCTGCTTTCACTATGAAAAACCCGAATAAGGTGCGGGCGCTCGTTGGTGCGTTTGCCGGGCAGAACCTGATCAACTTCCATGCGCCGGATGGTTCGGGGTATCGCTTCCTGGCGGATCTGGTGATTGAGTTGAACGGCTTCAATCCGCAGATTGCTTCACGGCAATTGGCGCCGCTGACTCGCTGGCGCAAATATGACGACAAGCGACAGGCATTGATGAAAGGCGAGCTGGAGCGGATTCTTGCTTCGGGCAACTTGTCGAGTGATGTGTTTGAGGTGGTCAGCAAGAGCCTGGCTTGAGGCTGGCTTTGCTTCTGCAGGTACGGCCCTGTAGGAGCGAAGCTTGCTCGCGAAAGCGGTCTGCGGCGCGGCCCGATGCTTTCGGATGTACTCGACTCCCTGTAGGAGCTGGCTTGCCAGCGATAGCGATGTCTTGCGCGGATAGTTTTTGTGGGTGTACATATCCATTGCTGCGATGAGGGCTGCTATTTGTTTCGCCCTTACGGCGAGTCACTTGGAAGAGCCCCAAGTAACCAAAGGCTCTTGCCCCTGACGTCCGGTAGCTCGCCTAGGCTCGCCATGCCTTCGCTCCGGTCCTGCTCCGAGGGCCCGGCGCGATCGGCCATCCTTGGCCGTGCGCGCCTAACCCGGCATCCATGCCGGGTTACCCACTGCGCAGAACCTGCGCTCAGCCTCCCGACGGTGCGCTAACAGCCACAGCGCGCCGAGGCGGCCTTATAGCCGAGCTGGCTCGCCAGGGGTTCACCAAATCCGCGAAGCAACACAACACTCTGTAGCAGCTGGCGCAGCCTGCGTCCGGCTGTGCAACAGTCGTAAAATCGGGCGGTGCGGTGTGATAGTTAGCCGCCTGCTCAGAATCGACAACGACAACGACAACTGCGCAGCCGGACGCAGGCTGCGCCAGCTGCTACAGCTCCCGTGGCGCGTCGGGCTGAATGGGTCTTGCAGACGAAATCTGTGATCTGCTTTGCTTTGCTTTGCTTCAGATCTTGATCTTGATCTGCCCCGTCGGAAGGCCGAGCGCAGGTTCTGCGCAGTGGGCAACCCGGCAAGGATGCCGGGTTAGCTGCCGCCGGTCATGGATGGCCGATGGCAGCGGGCCCACGGAGCAGGACCGGAGCGAGGGCATGGCGAGCCTTAGCGAGCCACCGTACGTCAGGGGCGCAGGCGCTTGGTTACTTGGCGCATTTCCAAGTAACCCGCCGTAAGGGCGGAACCAATAGCAGCCCTAACCGCAGCAACGGATATGTACACCGTCAAAATCCAAGTCGCCCGACATACCGCCATCGCGAGCAAGCTTGCTCCTACAACTGATCGGGGACAGCCGTAGCTGAATGGTTGCCTGACATACCGCCATCGCGAGCAAGCTTGCTCCTACAACTGATCGGGGACAGCCGTAGCTGAATGGTTGCCTGACATACCGCCATCGCGAGCAAGCTTGCTCCTACAACTGATCGGGGACAGCCGTAGCTGAATGGTTGCCTGACATACCGCCATCGCGAGCAAGCTTGCTCCTACAACTGATCGGGGACAGCCGTAGCTGAATGGTTGCCTGACATACCGCCATCGCGAGCAAGCTTGCTCCTACAACTGATCGGGGACAGCCGTAGCTGAATGGTTGCCTGACATACCGCCATCGCGAGCAAGCTTGCTCCTACAACTGATCGGGGACAGCCGTAGCTGAATGGTTGCCTGACACACCGCCTTCGCAACCGAGTCACAATCACCCCACCTGATACCCAAACATTCAGCCAACCCGTCCAACACCCAGGTTAACAAAAGATAACGCGGCGTCGATTGTCAGACCTTTCCAAACCCCGATAGGATAAGCCAGCTTCCGAAGGGGCTCTGGATTGCGGGTTTCAGGATTATGCTCTTAACCTGTCGATCACCGCGAGCACCCCTTGCGGCGCCCTGAAAGGTTGAACGACCTAACAATAATAATGGGGGAAGGTCTATGAGTGAGCCTGTCATGGGTGTGGGTACCTGCCGCCCGCCGGCGCTACGCAGATTCGCGTTGCTGGCTACAGCGCTCTCGCTGTTGGGCTGTGCCGTGTTGTCGGCTCCTGTGCTGGCCGCCGCGGCGCCGGCATCTGATGTTGTTTATTCCATTGAGTCTGCCAAAGCCAGCAAAAGCCTGATGCTCGACGTCGTGCATGCAGGCGCTCGTCTGATCGCTGTCGGCGATCGTGGGCACATTCTGTATTCCGATGACCAGGGCAAAACCTGGACACAAGCCAAAGTGCCGACCCGGCAGTTGCTGACAGCGGTGTTTTTTGTCGATGACAAGCACGGCTGGGCCGTCGGCCACGATGCCCAGATCCTCGCCACCGAGGACGGCGGCACCACCTGGACCAAGCAATTCGAAGAACTGACACGCGAATCGCCGCTGCTCGACGTCTGGTTTCAGGACGTCAACAGCGGCTTTGCCGTGGGCGCTTACGGTGCGTTGATGGCCACCACCGATGGCGGCAAACACTGGGAAGACGTCAGCGATCGGCTCGACAACGAAGATCAGTTTCACCTCAACGCCATCGCGGCGGTGAAGGATGCCGGGCTGTTCATTGTCGGCGAACAAGGCAGCATGTTCCGCTCCGCCGATTGGGGCGAGACCTGGGAAAAGCTGGAAGGCCCCTATGAAGGCTCGCTTTTCGGCGTGATCGGCACCGCCCAGGCCAACACGATGCTGGCGTACGGCCTGCGCGGCAACCTGTACCGGTCCACCGATTTCGGCACTACCTGGGAGCCGGTCGAGTTGAAAGCCACGCGCGGCGCGCTGGAGTTCGGCCTGTCCGGGGCTACGCTGCTTGATGACGGTTCCATCGTGATCGTAGGCAACGGTGGCAGCGTGGTGCGCAGCAACGACGACGGCCAGACCTTCAGCGTGTTCAACCGACCGGATCGCATTTCCGTTTCGGCAGTCACTGCGGCGGGCAACGGCAATCTGATACTGGCAGGACAGGGCGGCGTTCGCGCCACTTCGCCAACCGGCGCCGAGCTGGGCAAATAATAAGAAGGGCGGAGCTATGACATCCATGACAAGCCATCACCAGGACAAGGCGACGTTCCTCGAACGCCTGATTTTCAACAACCGCCCGGCAGTGATCGTGATCTGCCTGCTGGTCAGCATTTTCCTGTTCTGGCAGGCCACGCTGATCCGGCCGTCCACCAGTTTCGAAAAAATGATCCCGCTCGAGCATCCTTTCATTCAGAAGATGATGGAGCATCGCAACGATCTGGCGAACCTGGGCAACACCGTGCGCATTTCGGTGGAAGCCACCGACGGCGATATCTTCTCCAAGGAATACATGGAGACCCTGCGTCAGATCAACGACGAGGTGTTCTACATTTCCGGCGTTGACCGCTCAGGCCTCAAGTCGCTATGGAGCCCGAGCGTGCGCTGGACCGAGGTGACGGAGGAGGGCTTTGCCGGTGGCGAAGTGATTCCGCAGAGCTACAACGGTTCGCAGGAAAGCCTGGATCTGTTGCGCAACAACGTACTCAAGTCCGGTCAGGTCGGACGTCTGGTGGCCAACGACTTCAAGTCGAGCATTGTCGACATTCCGTTGCTGGAGTCCTACCCGGACCCGCAGGATCAGGGCAAGTTGCTGGCGCTGGATTACCGCAAGTTCTCCCACGAACTCGAAGACAAGATCCGCAACAAGTTCGAAGCGCAGAACCCTAACGTCCAGATTCATATTGTCGGTTTCGCCAAGAAGGTCGGCGACCTGATCGATGGTCTGGTGATGGTGGTGATGTTCTTCGGCATCGCCTTTGTCATCACGCTGATCCTGCTTTACTGGTTCACCAACTGCATGCGAAGCACCGTCGCGGTGTTGAGTACCACGCTGGTGGCGGTGGTCTGGCAGCTGGGGCTGATGCACTTTTTCGGCTTCGGACTCGATCCCTACTCGATGCTCGTGCCATTCCTGATCTTTGCCATCGGTATCTCCCACGGTGTGCAGAAAATCAACGGTATCGCCCTGCAGTCCAGCGAGGCCGACAACGCGCTGACCGCAGCGCGGCGAACCTTCCGGCAACTGTTCCTGCCGGGCATGATCGCGATTCTTGCCGATGCGGTGGGTTTCA
Source organism: Pseudomonas sp. TMB3-21 (assembly GCF_054898145.1). Lineage (NCBI taxonomy): Bacteria > Pseudomonadati > Pseudomonadota > Gammaproteobacteria > Pseudomonadales > Pseudomonadaceae > Pseudomonas > Pseudomonas sp. TMB3-21. Next base: position 4,233,952 of record NZ_CM142718.1, read on the forward strand.
TCACCTTGCTGATCATCGACATCGGCGTGATTCGTGAACTGGCCATCGGCGCGTCCATCGGCGTGGCGGTCATCGTGTTCACCAACCTGATCCTGCTGCCGGTGGCGATCTCCTACGTGGGAATCAGCAAACGCGCGGTCGAGCGCAGCAAGAAAGACGCGCATCGTGAACACCCGTTCTGGCGCTTGCTCTCGGGTTTTGCCAGTCCGAAAGTGGCGCCGGTGTCTATCGTTCTGGCCTTGCTGGCCTTCGGTGGCGGTCTCTGGTACAGCCAGAACCTGAAGATCGGTGACCTTGACCAGGGCGCGCCGGAACTGCGTCCGGACTCGCGCTATAACAAGGACAACAACTTCATCATCAGCAATTACTCCACCAGCTCCGACGTATTGGTGGTGATGGTCAAGACCAAGGCAGAAGGTTGCTCGCGCTATGAAGCGATGGCGCCCATCGATGAGTTGATGTGGAAGATGCAGAACACCGAGGGCGTGCAATCGGCGATCTCCCTGGTGACCGTGTCCAAGCAGATGATCAAGGGCATGAACGAGGGCAACCTGAAATGGGAAACCCTGTCGCGCAACCCGGACGTACTCAACAACTCCATTGCCCGCGCTGATGGTTTGTACAACAACAGTTGCTCGGTGGCGCCGGTGCTGGTGTTCCTCAACGACCACAAGGCCGCTACGCTGGATCGCGCCGTGCATGCGGTGCAGGAGTTCGCCAAGGAGAACAACAAGGACGGTCTGGAATTCATTCTCGCGGCGGGTAACGCCGGGATCGAGGCGGCGACCAACGAGGTGATCAGGGAATCCGAGCTGACTATCCTGATTCTGGTCTACATCTGCGTGGCGACTATGTGCATGATCACCTTCCGTTCCTGGGCGGCGACCTTGTGCATCGTCCTGCCGCTGGTGCTGACGTCGGTACTGGGTAACGCACTGATGGCCTTTATGGGCATCGGCGTGAAAGTCGCCACGTTGCCGGTGGTGGCGCTTGGGGTGGGGATCGGCGTGGATTACGGGATCTACATCTACAGCCGTCTTGAAACCTTCCTGCGTGCCGGTCTGCCGTTGCAAGAGGCTTACTACCAGACACTGAAGTCCACCGGTAAAGCCGTGCTGTTCACCGGTTTGTGCCTGGCGATCGGGGTGTGCACCTGGATCTTCTCGGCCATCAAGTTCCAGGCCGACATGGGCCTGATGCTGACCTTCATGCTGCTCTGGAACATGTTCGGCGCGCTGTGGCTGTTGCCTGCGCTGGCGCGGTTTCTGATCAAACCGGAGAAACTCGCTGGGCAGAAGGGTAATTCGCTGTTCGCTCACTGATTGCCTGCAGAAACAAGAAAGCCGCAACCTCAGGGTTGCGGCTTTTTTGTCAGTGCGGTGTCAACGCGGTTCCAGCGGCAGGAAAACGCTGCTCGCCAGTTGCTCGCTGATCATGCCGTGATGAATGTCGATTTTTTGCTGCGCGTCCTTGGCCTTGAGCATGGCTGATTCATAGGTTTCAAAGCGTTGCTCTTTGGTCTTCAGATGGGCGCGGGTGTAGTCGACTTTTGCATCGTTTGCTTTCGCGTAGTGAAAGTGTGCGTACCACCAGGGTTGATTTTTCTCGTCCTCCAGGACGTATTCCTGCATGAAGTCTTTGCGGCCGGTCTTCAGTTGCACCCTCCCAGCCTTGGCCCGGGCATAAATGGCGTTACTCTCTAACAAATACTGCACACCTTCGCTGGTGGGTGGTCGCGCCAGGATCATGCGGGCGCGAAGCTCCGTGCCTTTGATGTTGAGTGCACTGGCTTTGGCACGCAGCTCTTTGATCAGGTCAGTGTCCTGCCCCCGGTTGACCGGTGCGTCGGCATGCTGCTCAAGCCCGGAGGCATAATCCGTCAGCTTGCGGGCCTCGCGTTGCAATTGCTCTTCGATTTCCAGAGGGGAACTCGCACGCAGTGCATAACCCTCAATTTTTTTCACCTGACCATCGACATTGTTCAGCGCCTTGCGCGCGTCACCTTTAAGTTGCGAATAAGGGCGTGCAACCGCGGCACGTGCAGGTGCCTGAGGCTGTTCGATTTCCACCCAGACATTCGGTTCATGTTCATGGAAAGAAGCCAGAGGCCGATCCTCAAACGGGCCATTGATGTCGATGATGTCCCCACCCTGATTGGCGATTCGTGGCCGCAGCTCACCAATCAAAGCGCCTTTAGTGGTTTTGATGACCCTTTTGCGAGTGGCCCGCGGGGTGGGCGGCCTGCCTGGTTGCCCACTGCTACCGGCAGAAGTGGAGGGTGGTTGCTCGGGCTCCGGCAAAGCCTGCAGCTGGTCAGCCAGTCGCCGCTCGGCGTCGACGCGCAGTTCTCCGATGATCTCCTGCAAACGATTGAACGCGGATGTTTGCAACTCGTCGGCATTGAAAATGCCGATACTTTCCAGTCCGTCCTGCGCTTTGCTGTAATGATCGACCAGGTTGTCAAGCACGGCGATGCGATCACTGCTGCCGTAGGCGTCGGAGGTTTGCAGTTCAGCATGCGAGCGCGACAACAGCAGCGCCGGATTGACTGCGGCTTCGAGTGCCGCGATGGTGCTGCTGTGCATCGATTCCACGCTGAGTACTCGCAGCACCACCAGTTGGTAGGCTTTGACACGCAATGAATTGAGTTCGTTTTCGGGGCGGTTGCCAGACAGGCGTTGCCAGGCTTCGGCACCTACGCGAGGAATCTGTTTGAGCTCGAGAAGCTGGCTGTCCACCTGTTCATAAAACTTGATCATGGTCTCGTTGATTTCGGCCGTTTTGCGCATGAACTCGTAATATCGGTTCATGATCTGAAGGCCCTCAGTGGCCAGCGCTGCATTGAGCCGGTCTGCGCCACTGCTGAAATCGACATAATGACGGTTTATGGCTTCGCGCTCCACGTCCGTCATGACCAGGCGTTTACGCGCGTTGTTGATGCTGTTCTCAAGCAGATTCGATAAACGGGCTGGGTCTGGATCGTTTTTTTTCAAGGCGGCGAGCTCCTTGATTTCGGCAATCTGTGTTGCGTAAGTGGCGGTCTGTTTATCCAGCTCCTTGCTGTAAAGCTGCCTGAATATAGAACGGTCCTGTTCGGATGCGGTGGCGAGGTCCTTTTTTTGATTCATCAACTGTTCGGCAAAATCCACGCCTTTTTGCACCCGCTGTTGGCCCTGGAGGAACGCTTCAAAATTGTGCTCCAGCAGGGCAATGCGTTGCTGGGTGGCTTCTCGTTGCGCATTGATTCTTGATTGACGGCCACCGCCGTCCAGCTTCAAACCCTGATCGAGGCTCCAGTGCCCGTTTCCATTGCTCCTGAGCTTGATGCCCGGATGGTCGGGGTGCTCGGGGTGAACCAGATAAACGTCGCCGAAGCCGGGTACGATGCTGACGCGAAACAGCAGCCCGCCGAGCGTGGCGTGCCACCTGGTGTCGATCAGATACAAACCTTTGAACATGCCGGTGGCGACCGGATCAGGCAACGATGCCGGCCAGGTGACGCGAACCTCGAACAACCGGGTGAACATCCTTGCCGAAGCGGAATCCCGAGCAATCGACAGGTTGAAATCCAGCAGCGTACGGCCACTACCCGGTGGCTCCGAGGTCAGCCCCGGTGCTTCTTCGGTGATGACGGCGTCAAGTGCCGAAGGATAAAAGACGCTCGGGCGGCGCAACGGCTCCAGGGTGACCGCGCCTACCTTGGTGCCGGCCTCAGGCCCAGGTGATGGACCATGAGCTTTCGCCACATGCAGCAGCACCAGCCCCAGATTCAACAGTAAATCGATCCAGGCCAGCTCCCGCGCGCGAGGGTCGCCGCCGTCCAGAGCCGGCAAATCGTTAACCAGCGCATGGACGATTTGCAGCATCCAGGCGACGAGCATGGCCGGGCCTTGCAGCGGCAGAGTCAGTACGTTGAAGACCAGCCAGGCGCCTTCAAGGATGATTGCCCAACGACTTTCCGCGTTCGAGACGGACTGCTGGTCAGCCAGTTCTACGAGGGTTTTGGCGTTACTGACAAACAGACAGGAGAGCACGCGGTTTTCGTCGACGGCTTTGAGCCAGTCAGCCGCCGCCGCGTCGCCTACCAGAATCGCCGGTGCCGGCTTGTCGAACGTCGGGAACTCGTCGCCGAGATGGACATGAAGGACGTGCGGTTCGCGGAAGCCGTTATGGGCATAGATGGGCCTTGAGCGATCAGAGAGCCAAGTCAGCACACTGGTTTGCAGGGCGCCGGTGCGGACAATCGCTTTGAGCAAGTCACTGCGGCTGGCGTACTGCTGCAGGGCAGGCGTATAGAGCGGGCGGTAAAGAATATGCGGACCATCGGCGTCGAGGTTTTCCGGTTCGATGATGAACATGTTGGCGACTACATCGCATTCGGCGTTAGCCTTGCGTTGAAAAGCCAACGGCCGGATGACAATGGCCTGCCCGTCGACTACGCGTTCGGCGGCCGTGTCTTGCATCAGCGCCATCACATAGCGATAGCCGGTTCGGTCGAATCCCTGTTCAGCCTTGATCGAATATTCGAGGGCGAGCAGGGGTAACTGAATGGCCAGTTCCAACGAGAACAGGCGCTCACGCTCACGGGCTTCGGCGCTGTCACCGAGAAGGCGCGCGTCGATCATTTCAGGGTAGTGTTTGCCAACATCCACGCGACTCACCAACTCCAGCAAGTACGTTTCGGTGGTCCAATCCTGGATCAATTGATTACTGATATGCCGAACGCTCATGCGGCCTTTCGGTTTGCTCGAAAGGTTGTTGATCGCCAGATCCGTCAGCGACATTTTCACCGGTTCGAGGTAGCCACTGCCGAGGTCGCCGACCGGCACGTGGAAGGTCAGCTCAAGTTCATCGGCGTTGTAACCGGGAGCCTGCGGTTGATCTTCGAGCATCTGTCTGTGCAGCGCTTTTTTTGCGAACGTGCGGACGTCATCGATGCCATCGCGGAACGAGCGGCCGCCGGTCTGCTGTTTGACGCTGGCCAATGCCAGGACGTGTTCCCGATAGGCCATTCGGTCTGCAGCGCTTGCCGCTTGCAGCCAGTCGGGGATTGTGGCCTGTATCGATTTAAGGTGGGGCGACGTGGTTGGCGTTTCGATGAAGAGGCGAGCAACATCGGTGATCGAGTCGATGCGCTGTTGCAACTCGTCCAGGCTCTGGCCAGCAGGGAATCGCAGCGCTGCGAGGTTTTCCAGTTGCTGGTTCAGCAGCAACGCCGCCTGCGTGTCGAAGAGATTGCCGTCCGGCTGGAAGCGCTTCCAGCTGATTGTGTCGGCCGCATGCTGTTGCCGAAAACGCTCGCCCCAGACCGCGCCGAAATCATCCAGGGAAGGGTACGACTCGATGATGCCGGTCACGCTGCACAACAAATGCGTGTCACCGCAAATGACCAGAAGGTCGGGTGTCTGTACGGTGACCGTCACATCGCCTTTGGTCAGCGTGGTCTGCAGCGTACAGGCCTGAATCACGCCTTTGCCCCATGGTTTCTTTAATCGCGCCTGGCGATCGGGGTTGTTGGCCAGCTCCGTCAGCATTTCGGCCTGCATTGCATCAAGGCTGGCGTGGCGGACTGCAGCGGTTTTCAGGAGACCGGCCAGCAGGTCACCCAGCCACTGCCAGCGGCTGGCGCCCGTACCGCTATCGTCATTCCAGTAGGCAGTCAGGGATTCCTGCAGGCCGATGTACAAAATATCCGGTAGACCGAGAATGATAGCCGCTATCACCTGCATGTCGGGCAGGCGAGCGGTGTTGTTATTGATGCTCAGTCGCGCCGGTGGTTTGTTGGTCAGAAAACACTCGCGGCCCTCTTGGTCGGCGAGGTCAAGTGGCACACCGCTGGCCAGATAACCCAGCACCGCGTCCAGCAAACTGGTCAGCCGCCAGGCACCTTCACCGATAGGCTGGGCGATTTTAGTGCGATATGGATCGAAGTCCATGTGGGGGTACATTTCCAGCAATCCGTCCTTGAGCAGGCGCGCGGTCTCCGAGCGCAGAGTCGGTCGTGTGCTGAATTGGGCGCTGATGGCGCGGGAGATTATGTCGGTCGAGTTGGCCGCGTCGGGCAATGATGAAGCTGTTGGCATGGTGCAATCCTTGGCATGGTTGGATTGCACAACGTAAAGCGGCAAAAAGCAGAAAGTGCGGTAGCGGGATACCGCAGATCAGATGACGGATGTGCTAGAGGAACTCAGCGTGAAGGGCATCTGTAAGGCGGTGTCAGGACGGGTCGCTACCCAGCACCACACTCAACGCACTGCGCGCATCGTCGAGCTGCACCAGCGTGGCGTGTCGGGCGCCGAGAGCGTCGCGGTTTTCGATGGCGGTAAGGATGGCCTTGTGTCGCGGCAGCGCCAGTTCATGCAGATTCGGACGCTGGTTGGAGTGCTTCAGCGCTTCGGCAATCGCGACCGAGAGCATGTTGCACAGGTTCGCCAGCAGGTCGTTGTGGGTGGCATCGGCGATGCGGCTGTGAAAATCCAGATCCGGTTGCAGCAACGCTTCGGGCGTCGGCGCGGTTTCCATGCGTTGGTACGCTTCACTGATGGAGGCGATGTCGGCGTCGGTAGCGAATTGCGCAGCAAGGGCTGCTGCGGCGGGTTCGATGATGCTGCGTACGCTGGTCAGCAGATCGAAAAACTCATTCTGCGGGCTGCTTTGCATCAGCCAGTGCAGCACATCCGGGTCGAACATGTGCCATTCCTTGCGCTGCTTGACCACCGTGCCGACCCGCGGGCGTGAATACACCAGACCCTTGGCGACCAGTACCCGCGTGGCTTCGCGCAGCACCGGCCGACTGACCGCGTACTCTTCGCACAACAGTGCCTCGGCGGGCAATTTATCGTCCGGTTTGAAACGCCCGGAGACGATTTGCATACCCAGTTCCTGGACGATGCGCGAGTGCATGCTTTTGCGGTCGGAAGGTTTGCGGTAATCCATGGGAAGCGGCGCGATCCTGTGCGATTGAGGTGTGGCGCATGATAGCAGGCGTGGACTCAGTCCTGAATGAGATGAAGAGCCAATGTGGGAGTGAGCCTGCTCGCGATAGCATTAGTTCAGTCAACATTAATGTTGAATGTTCGGCCGCTATCGCGAGCAGGCTCACTCCTACAGGGGGGGTCAGTGAGAGTGGCGGGGAACCTCTGACCCGCGGCAACCGACCAGGAAGTCAAAGTCACACCCCTGATCCGCCTGCAATACATGATCAATATAAAGCTGACGATAACCGCCGACGATCAACTGCTGCGGCGGTTGCAGGTCGGCCATGCGCGAGGCGAGTTCGGCGTCCGGAATATCCAGGTGCAGACGGCCATTGGCACAATCGAGCTCGATCCAGTCGCCTTCCTTGACCGTCGCCAAAGGGCCGCCGGCCGCCGCTTCCGGCGCCACATGCAAAACCACCGTGCCATATGCAGTGCCGCTCATGCGCGCATCGGAAATCCGCACCATGTCCGTGACGCCCTGGGCCAGGAGCTTGGCAGGCAAGCCCATATTGCCCACCTCGGCCATGCCTGGATAACCCTTCGGCCCGCAGTTCTTCATCACCAGAATCGAGTTGGCATCCACGTCCAGTTCCGGATCGTTGATGCGCGCCTTGTACATGTCGAAGTTCTCGAACACCACCGCGCGGCCGCGATGTTGCATCAGCTCGGCACTCGCGGCGGACGGCTTCAGCACTGCACCCAGCGGCGCCAAATTGCCGCGCAGCACGCAGATGCCACCGTCGGCGCGGATCGGGTTGTCGAGGGTGCGGATCACTTCGTCTTCGCCATAAATCGGCGCGTCCCTGGTGTTCTCGCCGATCGACTTGCCGTTGACGGTCAAGGCGTGCGGGTTCGGGATCAGGTTGGCTTCGCCGAGGCGGCGCAGCACCGCAGGCAAGCCGCCGGCGTAGTAGAACTCTTCCATCAGGAAGCGCCCGGACGGTTGCAGGTCGACGATGGTCGGTATGCCGCGACCCATGCGCGTCCAGTCATCAAGGTCCAGTTCCACGCCGATACGGCCAGCAATGGCTTTCAAATGGATAACCGCGTTGGTCGAACCACCGATGGCGGCGTTGACCCGAATGGCGTTTTCGAAGGCCTCCTTGGTGAGGATTTTCGACAGGCGCAAATCTTCGCGAACCATTTCCACGGCACGCATGCCGGACATGTGCGCCAACACGTAGCGGCGCGCATCCACCGCAGGAATGGCGGCGTTGTGGGGCAGGGACGTGCCTAGCACTTCAGCCATGCACGCCATGGTCGAGGCCGTGCCCATGGTGTTACAGGTGCCAGCCGAGCGGGACATACCGCCCTCGGCCGCGAGGAAATCGTCAATGGTGATGGTGCCGGCCTTCACCTGCTCGCTGAGCTGCCAAACCACGGTGCCCGAGCCAATGTCCTTGCCCTTGTGTTTGCCGTTAAGCATCGGCCCGCCGGTGACGACGATCGCCGGCACGTCGCAACTGGCCGCGCCCATCAGCAATGCCGGGGTGGTTTTGTCGCAACCGGTCAGCAGCACCACGCCATCGATCGGGTTGCCGCGAATGGCTTCTTCCACGTCCATGCTCGCCAGGTTACGGGTGAGCATGGCGGTCGGGCGCAGATTCGACTCGCCGTTGGAGAACACCGGGAATTCCACCGGGAAGCCACCGGCTTCGATCACCCCGCGTTTGACGTGCTCCGCAATCTGGCGGAAGTGCGCGTTGCAAGGGGTCAGTTCCGACCAGGTATTGCAGATGCCGATGATCGGCTTGCCGTGAAACTGGTGGTCGGCGATGCCCTGATTCTTCATCCAGCTGCGATACATGAAGCCGTTTTTATCGGCCGTACCAAACCATTGGGCGGAGCGCAGGTTGGGTTTCTTATCAGACATGATCGATTCTCTTATTGTATGACTATATTGTTTTAGCTGATGAATAACATAAGCTCAAATTCCCACCATTGGAAGTGTTGTTGCTCAAATAGTATTACTATATAGTCGGTTTCAACGGAGGGATTGGCCCTGGCGATTTTCGCGAGAGGCGTCCCCCGAGTTTCTATAACAACAACAATCGGAGACCGATCCCATGAGCCAGGAACTGCGGCTTATTCGTCGCATTACACTGAAACTGATTCCCTTCCTGATCCTGCTGTACCTGATCGCCTATGTGGATCGCTCCGCCGTCGGGTTCGCCAAGTTGCACATGGGCGCCGACATTGGCATCGGTGATGCGGCTTACGGTCTGGGTGCCGGGCTGTTCTTCATTGGCTACTTCCTTTTCGAAATCCCCAGCAACCTGATGCTCGATCGCTTCGGCGCACGTCGCTGGTTCGCGCGGATCATGATCACCTGGGGCGCCATCACCATCGGCATGGCATTCGTCCAGGGGCCGCACAGTTTCTACGTGATGCGCTTCCTGCTGGGTGCCGCCGAAGCCGGGTTCTTCCCGGGTGTTCTCTACTACATTACCCAGTGGTTCCCGGTGCGCCATCGCGGCAAGATTCTTGGACTGTTCATCCTCTCGCAACCGATCGCCATGCTGATCACCGGCCCGGTGTCCGGCGGTTTGCTGGGCATGGATGGCATCCTCGGCCTCCACGGCTGGCAGTGGTTGTTCATCGTCATCGGCACCCCGGCGATCCTGTTGACCTGGCCCGTGCTGCGTTGGCTGCCGGATGGTCCGCAGCAAGTGAAATGGATGGACCAGGCCGAAAAGGACTGGCTGAGCGGTGAGCTGAAAAAGGATCTGGAAGCGTACGGCCAGACCCGCCACGGTAATCCGCTGCACGCGTTGAAAGACAAGCGAGTGTTGCTGCTGGCGCTGTTTTACCTCCCGGTGACTCTGAGCATTATGGCCTCGGGTTGTGGTTGCCGACCCTGATCAAGCAGTTCGGCGGCACTGACCTGGTGACTGGTTTTGTCTCGTCGGTGCCGTACATTTTCGGGATCATCGGTTTGCTGATCATTCCACGCAGTTCCGACCGTTTGAATGACCGTTACGGTCACCTCGCAGTGCTTTACGTGTTGGGTGCCATCGGCCTGTTTTTCAGCGCGTGGCTGACGGTGCCGGTATGGCAACTGGCGGCATTGTGTCTGGTGGCGTTTGCGCTGTTTTCCTGCACTGCGGTGTTCTGGACCTTGCCGGGCCGTTTCTTCGCCGGCGCGAGCGCCGCGGCCGGGATCGCGTTGATCAACTCGGTCGGCAACCTTGGCGGCTACATTGGCCCATTCGTGATCGGCGCGCTGAAGGAATACACCGGCAACCTGGCCTCGGGTTTGTACTTCCTGTCGGGCGTGATGGTGTTCGGTTTGGTACTGACGGGCGTGGTCTATCGGGTGCTGGAGCGCAAGCACGCGTTGCCGGCGGATCAGTTTGCCGCGAGTGCGCGGGGTGCTACGCGTACCTAAATGACTGACACCGGCCCCTGTAGGAGTGAGCCCGCTCGCGATTGCGGTGTATCAGCCACCAACAATTCTGGATGTGCCGACGCTTTCGCGAGCAGGCTCACTCCTACAGGAATCTGCGGTGTTTCGAATAACACAGGAGAAAATCATGCGTCTGGTTCAATTCGAATTGATTAACGGCGAGCGTCGGGTTGGCGTGGTCGAGGGCACTCTGGTCCGTGAAGTCCAGGGCGCACGTACGGTGCGCGATCTTGCCCTGGCGGCCATCGAGGCCGGCGTAAATCTTGAACAACAGGTGAAAACCCTCGGGCTGGGCATTACCCACGATTACGCCGAACTGCTGACCGAACTGCGCATCCTGCCGCCGCTGGATCACCCGGATACGGCGCACATGCTGGTCAGCGGCACCGGCTTGACTCACCTGGGCAGCGCCTCGGCGCGAGACAAAATGCACCAGCAGGCCGGCGACGAGACGGCGATGACCGACACCATGCGTATCTTCAAATGGGGCGTGGAGGGCGGCAAACCCGCAGCAGGGCAGGCCGGCGTACAACCGGAGTGGTTCTACAAAGGTGACGGCAGCATTGTCGTGCGCCCGGGCCAACCGTTTCCGCTACCGCCGTTTGCCGAGGACGCCGGCGAAGAGCCCGAACTCAGCGGCCTCTACATCATCGGCCACGACGGCAAGCCGTATCGACTCGGTTTCGCGGTCGGCAACGAATTTTCCGATCACGTCATGGAACGCAAGAATTATCTGTACCTTGCACACTCGAAATTGCGCAGTTGCAGTTATGGTCCGGAACTTCGGGTCGGTGAACTGCCTCAACATCTGGCAGGCACAAGTCGCATCCTGCGTGACGGTGAAGTGTTGTGGCAGAACGAGTTTCTCAGTGGCGAAGCGAACATGTGCCACAGTCTCGAGAACCTCGAGTACCACCACTTCAAGTACAGCCAGTTCCTGCGACCCGGCGATGTGCACATCCATTTTTTCGGCACTGCGACGCTGTCGTTCGCCGACGGCATCCGCACGCAGCCGGGCGATGTGTTCGAGATCAGCCAGGCCGAATTCGGTGCACCGTTGATCAATGGCATCATGCCTGTCGAAGCGTCATACGAACCCGGCACCATTGGCACTCTTTAAGGAGAACTTCATGACCAGCATTCTTGGCCACAACTACATCGGCGGCCAGCGCAGCGCCGCCGGCTCCCAGACCCTGCAAAGCGTCGACGCCACGACCGGCGAGCCGTTGCCACATGAGTTTTACCAGGCCACCCCAGAAGAAGTCGACGCCGCTGCCAAGGCCGCCGCTGCCGCGTACCCGGCTTATCGCAGCTTGAGCGCTGAACGTCGTGCGGAATTTCTCGATGCGATCGCCGATGAACTGGACGCGTTGGGTGACCACTTCGTTGCCGTGGTTTGCCGTGAAACCGCTTTGCCGGCCGGACGCATTCAAGGCGAACGCGGGCGCACCAGTGGCCAGATGCGCCTGTTCGCCAAAGTGCTGCGTCGCGGCGATTTTTATGGCGCACGGATTGATCAGGCGTTGCCCGAGCGCCAACCATTGCCGCGTCCGGACCTGCGCCAATACCGCATCGGCCTCGGCCCGGTTGCCGTGTTCGGTGCAAGCAACTTCCCGTTGGCGTTTTCCACGGCAGGCGGCGACACCGCATCTGCGTTGGCCGCCGGTTGCCCGGTGGTGTTCAAGGCCCACAGTGGACACATGGCCACTGCCGAATTGGTCGCGTGTGCGCTGACCCGCGCTGCGGAAAAAACCGGCATGCCGGCCGGTGTGTTCAACATGATTTATGGCGCCGGCGTCGGTGAAGCGCTGGTCAAACACCCCGCGATTCAGGCAGTCGGCTTTACCGGCTCGCTCAAGGGCGGTCGGGCGCTGTGCGACATGGCGGCGGCGCGTCCGCAGCCGATTCCAGTGTTTGCCGAGATGTCGAGCATCAACCCGGTGATCGTCTTGCCGCGGGCGCTGAAAGCCCGTGCAGAAACAGTGGCGCGTGACCTGACCGCTTCGGTGGTTCAGGGCTGCGGGCAGTTCTGCACCAATCCTGGCTTGGTGATCGGTATTCGCTCGCCGGAATTCAGCGCCTTCGCGCAGCAGGTTGCGCAATTGATCGGCGATCAACCGGCGCAGACCATGCTCAACGCCGGCACTTTGGGCAGCTACGGCAAAGGCCTGCAAAAACTCCTCGCGCATCCTGGCATCGAGCATCTGGCCGGTCGTGCGCAGGAAGGTAATCAGGCGCAGCCGCAACTGTTCAAGGCCGACGTCAGCCTGCTGATTGACGGCGATGAAGTGCTGCAGGAAGAGGTGTTCGGTCCGACCACCGTGTTCGTCGAAGTGGCTGACCAGGCGCAATTGAGTGCGGCCTTGAACGGTTTGCACGGCCAGTTGACCGCCACCATCATCGGCGAACCAGCAGACTTCGAGCAGTTCGGCGAATTGACCGCGTTGCTGGAACAGAAGGTCGGCCGGATCCTGCTGAACGGCTACCCGACTGGCGTGGAAGTCTGCGATTCAATGGTGCACGGCGGACCGTACCCGGCCACTTCCGATGCGCGCGGCACGTCTGTAGGCACTCTGGCCATCGACCGTTTCCTGCGGCCGGTATGTTTCCAGAACTACCCAGACAGCCTGCTGCCGGACGCGTTGAAAAACGCTAACCCGCTGCGCATCCAGCGCCTGGTGGATGGTCAGCCGTCGCGCGACGCGATCAAGGGCTAACGCAAATCCTGTAGGAGTGAGCCTGCTCGCGATAACCGAGTATCAGGCGACATCGGCGTTGAATGACACGCCGCTATCGCGAGCAGGCTCGCTCCTACAGGGGGTTGTGTCGTTTCCGGATTAGCTGATCGTTCCCACGCTCCGCGTTGGAATGCATCCCGGGACGCTCTGCGTCCAATCGAAGCCGAACGCGGAGCGTCCGATGAGGCATTCCCACGCAGAGCGCGGGAACGATCTTGGTGGGGTGCGAGGCTGCCCGAGAGCTTCGGTGCAGGCATGCGCTATCATTGCGTCTTTCCTCTCCAAAGATTGACTGCCATGACTGCCAACACCGACACCTTGCTCCAATCCCTCGAACACGCAGACATGCTTGAAATCGACGGGCTGCACGCGTTCGATTTTTCCCTCGATGAAGACGACAACCTGCACATCGAATGCATGGACGGCCGCGCGCTCAAACGCTGGGCGTTCAGCATGGCGCAGATCGAGGCCGCTACCTTCGACCCTGACTTGAAAAGCTGGATCATCACAGGCGATACGGGCGAACACCGGCTGGTGCCTTTGGACGCCATCGGTGGTGATAACGACGAGGACGAAACGAATGAGGATGCGTAACTTCTGGCCACTGTTGATTGCCGGCAGCGTCGGCGCGATGGGCGTTCAGGCTGTGGCTGACGAGCGCTACGACCTGCTGGTCGGCTCCTACACAGCGGGCCAGAGCGAGGGCATTTATCGCCTGAGTTTCGATGCCGCTACCGGCCACATCGACGCCAAGCCGCTGCAAGTGATCAAAAGCGAAAACCCATCCTGGCTGACACTCTCGAAGGATCAGCGCTACCTGTTTGCGGTCAACGAAAACGGCCCGGGTCAGGCCGATCCGGTAGGGCGCGTCAGCAGTTTTGCGATCGACCCCAAGACCCACGCCTTGAGCCTGATCAATCAGGTGCAGAGCCTGGGCAATGAGCCGACCCATTCGAGCCACAGCACGGATGCCAGCCATTTGTTCGTCAGCAATTACTCCGTGGTCGAAGATCCGGGTGGCACGCTGGCGGTATTGCCGGTGAGCGCGGATGGCCAGCTCAAAACGGTGGTGCAGATGAGCAGCCATACACCGAGCCGGGTCAACCCCGAGCGGCAGATGTCGGCGCACGTGCATTCGACGGTCTCGTCGCCAGACGGCAAATTTGTTTTCTCCAATGACTTGGGCGCGGACAAGGTGTTCGTTTATCGCTTCGATCCGAAAGCCAATCCCGAATTGCCATTGATCGCCGCCACACCGCCATTCGTGCAACTGCCGCCAGGCAGCGGGCCGCGTCATCTGTTGTTCAGTGCCGATGGCAAACACGCGTGGCTGACCATGGAAATGAGCGCGCAGGTTGCCGTGTTCAATTATCTGGACGGCAAGCTTGACCAAACGCAGATGGTCGATCTGGCAGCGGGACAGCCCACTTCCGACAAGGCTGCGGCAGCGCTGCATGCGTCCGCCGATGGCAAGTTTCTGTATGTGAGCAACCGCGGCACGGCAAATCAGCTGTTGGTGTTTGCCATCGACCCGGCGTCGGGCCAGCTCAAAGAGCTGCAGCGGCGCTCCGTGGAAGGGGATCACCCGCGCGAGTTCAGCCTCGACCCGAGCGGCAGGTTCCTGCTGATCGCGAATCAAAAAAGTAACCAGATCGTCGTGGTCGAGCGCGATGCCAAAAGCGGTTTACTGGGCAAAACCGTGCAGAAACTGCCAATGGACGCGCCCAGCGATTTGAAGTTTCTGGTGCGTCAATAAGCCGCAGGCCCCGGTGGATGGGGCCTGCACGCTTGTATCAATGCGGATGATATGTAGAAGTGCTACAAAGCATTTCAAGGGTTAAACCCTCGAAGGTTAAGTTTGCTTCACGGCCCCACCGGGCAAGCAAGCCAACTGACTTCGAGGACTACCGCCATGAACTTCAATCTTTTCTCTGTAATCGCTGCTTCCGCTATCTCTGCCACCGTCGCATTGCCCGCCAGTGCCAACGTTGAACTCAGCGACAAAAAATCCCACGCCCAGAGCTACACGCAAAAATACCTGCAACAAAGCGCCAACTTCTACGCAGCGCTGGATCACAAAACCCAAGCCTGAAATATAAATCCTGCACCCTTTATGCAGGAGCGAAGTCACTTGCGCGGCTCGAAGTAAATTCGGGAAACGTCGAGTGAGGTCGCTCCTGCATAACGCGTTTTTCTCTGAAACCCACCCGCCTTTCAACCCGCTCCCGGCATCAAGGGACGAGCTTGATCAATTTCCTCAAAGGCCCGGATAGACTGGCTTAATAATCAACGATGCTGATGGTTACTATGGATAACCCTGAGTGGTTGCCTCGGCTTTTTTGATCGATTCTGTGGACATCAAAAAACATGTCCACGGGAGAACACCATGGCCAGCGCAATCCTCTCTTCTGCAAAACGCGGCGCCTACCTGGCCATCGGTCTGTACCTGGTCATGGTCCTCGGTGTCAGCATTGCGGCGCAGACCGAACACGAATTCGAAGCACCGATCGAGGTCGCTCATCCCGGTATCCAGTTTGATCATCGCACTCAAAGCGTGTTGGTAGATCGGGCCGAACTCGCAGGAGTCGGCGGATCATGAAAGGAAGGAAACTCTGGGTCATTGCCTTCCTGGCGTTCATGACCAATGGCTCTACGCTTTTAGGTATTGGCCAAAGCTCGGCAGGCTCGGTGGCCCGCGCCATAGAGGCCAACCACAACCTGGCCCACGCAATAGACACCGCCAAGGCCATGGGATTACTGGCCGGCAATCCGCCGATCAAACGTGAAGTGGATTTTTTCGGCCCGTTCCAGGTGGATTGCTCGGTGTTGCAGATGTGCGAAGTGTTTGCTTGATCTTGATGATCGCTAACCCCACGTAGCAGCCTACGGCAGCTGCTACAACGGGGTGGTTACTTTTGCATCACACTGATGAACAAATCCGACAGCAGAAAGCGCTGCAACCACGCCTGCAACCGAACATACGGCGTTTGTGCAAACCACTCGCGGTCAACATGCGCGAACTGTCGCACGAACGGCATCAGCGCTATATCCGCCAGGCTCGGGTGGTCGGCCAATAGGTAATCGCGACCCTCAAGCAATGCCTCAAGCTTGCTTAAAAACACCTCACCCTCGGCCCGATAAATCTCCATTGGCTGCTCTGGATAGCGCTCGGCATATTTGTAGCGGTTGAGATGTACCTTGAATACCTGATCATTCTGCTCGATCAGCTCGGCGATGCGTGCCTGTCCGACAGAGTCCGCCTTGAGCAACCAGTCCTGCGGATCGTGCTGCGTAAGAGCCCAGCGCATGATTGCCAGGCTTTCATCGATCACTTCGCCGTCAACACTCAACACCGGCACCGTGCCTTTGCTCGACAGTGCGAGCATCTCGGCAGGCTTGGCTTTCAGACTGACCTCAACAATGTCCACTGCGACTGCGCTATACCGCAGGGCCATTCTGGCGCGCATCGCGTAGGGGCAGCGGCGGAAGGAATACAGCGTATTCATTTCACCTCCAGCGTGCTCAGGCCATTGCCTTGGCGATGGACCTGAATCTGCACCGGAATCCGCTCATGCATTTCCTGCACGTGGGAAATCACCGCGACCTTGCGGCCCTGAGCCTGCAAGCCGTCAAGGGCGTCCATGGCCAGCTGCAGGGATTCCGGGTCGAGGCTGCCGAAGCCTTCGTCGATAAACAGCGATTCAATCTTCAGCGTGCTCGAAGCCATCGACGCCAGTCCCAACGCCAGAGCCAGCGACACCAGGAAGGTTTCACCGCCGGACAACGAATGCACCGAACGCAGTTCGTCGCCCATTTCGGTGTCCATCACCAGCAAGCCCAACATGCTGCCGCCGCGCTTCAAGCGGTAGCGCCGCACCAGTTGACGCAACTGAACGTTGGCGTGGTGCACCAGCAAGTCGAGGTTGTAAGCCTGGGCGATCTTGCGGAAGGTATCGCCGGTGGCCGACCCGATCAGGGCATTCAAACGTGCCCAGCGTTGATATTCGGCGTAAGCCTCGGCGATCTGCTGGGCCAGCGCCTGATTGGCATTCTGCCGACGCTGATCCTCGGCCTGTTCGGCACGCAATTCGGCGCAACGCTGTTCGCTGCCGGTAAACAGGTTTTGCAGTTCGGCCAGTGCGCTGGCCAGTTGTTCGGCATCGAGGTTGCCATTGTGCTGCGCCTGATGATTGAGCAGTCGCAGATCGCGCTCCTGCACTCTGACTTTGGCCTGTTCGATCGCTTTTTCGCTTTGCTGCAAGTGCTGACGCAGGTCGCTGACCTGTTGATCGTCCACGCTCAGCAATGCTTCCAGACCGCCATCATCGAGCTCCGGATGCAGCGCTCGCCAATCAGCAATCCTGCCGGTTAATTCGCGATCTTCACTGACCAGCGCCTGATTGCGGTCCTCCTGGGCCTTGAGCTGGGCGGCCAGTTGCACCAGCCGCGTGCGTACACTCTGCAATTCCTGACCGGCACTCGCTTCGGCACTGCGGGCCTGCTCGACAGCCTGATCCAGTTGCAGCTGCCACTGCTCGGCGCTGGCGTGGTCACCCAACAACTGCGCGAGGGTTTGCTGACAGGCCTGCTGCTGCTCGGTCAGCGCGGCGAACTGGTGCTGCGCGGCTTCGAGCTGCTGCGCTCGGGTCAGTTGGCGATCCTGCTCTTTCTCCAACGTTTGCTGGCGCTGCTGTTGCTCGCTGTGCTCATCGCGCTGCTGATCGAGTTGTTGCAGGCGCTGGGCGATTTGCTGGTCAAGCTGCAGGAACGTTGCCGCCGGTTCGCTGCGCAACGCTTCGAGGGTATCGGCAGGTAACAGCGTGCTGAAGGCATTCAGTTCCTCGTCCAGACGCTGGCGATCACTGCTCAGCTCGCGCTGCTGGTTGGCCAGATGCTGGCTGGCTTGCTGACTGGCGGTTTCGGCATTGCGCAATTGCTGTTGAAGGCGCGCCGCTTCCTGTTGCAGGGTGAGCAGGGCGGTTTGCCGCTGTTCGTCCTGAGTGATGCTCTGAGCCAATTGACTGTTTTGCTGGGTCAGCCAGGCAACGCGTTTAACGCCATCCTGAGCCAGCAGCTGCGTCGACAGCGGGTGCGCTTCAAGGCTCGGCGTCAGGCCTTGTTGCTGGGTTGCGAGCTGTTCCTGCTGTTGCAACAACTCTTTCTGTTGAGCAATCACGCCGCCGACTTCGGTGCGCAAGTCAGTCAGCTGTTCCTTGAGCGTATCCACCGCTTTCTGCGCATTGGCCTGTTCGCTTTCATCATGCCGACCGAGACTTTGCAGCAGGGCTTCAGGCTGATGATAAGGATGATCGGGGCTGCCACACACCGGGCACGGCTGATCGTCCTGCAACTGCTCACGCAATTCCTCGACACTGGCGCTGCGGGCCAGACGCTGGCGTTCGAGCAATTCACGGGTGACGTTCAACGTCTGTTCGGCAACGGTCAACTCGGCTTTGGTCTTGACCCCGTCCTGGGTCAGGCGCTCGCGTTCCTGCTGGGCGGTGAGCTGGCGCTGTTGCAGTTCGGCGCCACGCTTGTCGAGTTCCTGCTGGCTGGCCCACAGTCGGCTCAGTTCTTCGAACGCGCGCAATTGCTTGCGGTTGTCCTGCAGCAAATTACCCAGCAATTGAATTTGTTCGGCAACGGCTTCCGGTTCGGCCCCGGCCTCTTTGTAGAGGACTTCCAGTTGCTGTTTCTGCGTGGCCAGCTGTTCGGCGCAGCGGGCGGAATTCTGTTCCAGCGACGCCAGTTCCGCCTGGCCTTTGTTGAGGCGATTGCCGATCAACATCAGTTGCTGCAGCCGATCGCGATAAGCGTTCCAGGCGTCACTGAGCGGTGCAAGGTGCGTACTGTGCGCCAGTTCTGCGGCGATCTGTTGCAAACGCTCGGTCACGCGCTGCTGCTGGTCGAGCAAGGTTTGAATCGCGCTTTGGCCTTCGGTGCAGGCGAGTTCCGCCTGCTGCTTGCGCTCCGCACTCAGGCTCGCGTCTTTACCCAAGCGGGCGAGGGTGCTCTGTGCCTCGAACGCCTGGCGCAGCAGCGGAGCGCTAGCCGTGTGGCGAGTCTGCGCTTCTGCCAGTGCGCTTTGTGCGGCGCTCAGGCTCTGTTCAAGTTGCGCGCGGCGTTCGTTCAGCTCGACTTGTTGACGGCTGTGCTCTTGCATCTGCGCGGCCAGCGGGGTGAGCTGGGCGCTGAGTTCGCTCTGGCGCGCAAACTGGTGGCGTTGCGGCGCGAGTTGCTCCAGGCGCGTCAACTTCAAGCGTTCGGTGGCCAGACTTTCCCACTGCTGTTGAGCACCGCTCAGTTGTTCGACAGCGCTGCGTTGCTCGTCCTGCAACTGACGCAACTCTTTGAGCCAGGTGTGTTGCAGCTCAAGTTGTTTAAGTTGCGCCTGTTGCGTCTTGAGCTGCTGCTGCGCTTCGGTGAAACGCTCATCCAGTTCAGCGCGGGCTTCGGGCGCCAACGGCGTTACACCCGTAGCCTGGTCCTGCAACAGCTTATGATGTTCGCGCGCATCTTTGGTCTTGTCGAAGGCGCGGCGACCCAGACGCGTGTAGAGCGCGGTGTCGGTGAGCTTTTCCAGCAGTTCGCTGCGTTCGTTGTCGTTGGCCTTGAGGAAGGCGCTGAATTCACTTTGGGCAAGCAGAACGGCGCGGGTGAACTGCTCGAAATTCAGGCCCAGCACGGCTTCTAGCTGGGTCTTGAAGTCGACTTTCTGGCTGGCGAGCAGTTGGTCCTGATCGATGTCGCGCAAACTCTGGCGACTGGCCTGCAGCTTGCCGCCAGCTTTTTCCCGGGCTCGATTGGCTTCCCAGCGCGCACGATAGCGGCGGCCATCGATGCCGACGAAATCGACTTCGGCATAACCTTCGCCGGTGCCGCGCCGCAACAGCGTGCGCGGGTCGCCGGTGCTGATTTCGCCATCAGCGTCCGGCGCCTTGGCCGAGACCTGCGCGTTGCTCAGCCTAGGCACGGCGCCAAACAGCGCCAGGCACAATGCATCGAGCAGGGTACTTTTACCGGCGCCGGTCGGTCCGGTGATCGCGAACAAACCGGCACTGGCCAGCGGTTCAGCCGTGAAGTCGATTTCAAATGGCCCGGCGAGCGAGGCGAGGTTTTTCAAACGGATTGCGAGGATTTTCATGGCTGCTCGCTCTCCATCTGCACATCCTGCAACAGCTCGGCAAAGTCCTTCAGCGTTTGTTCGTCGACCTCGCTGCCATAGTTGTCCAACCAGGCGCGGCTGAACAATTCCTGCGGTGTCAGCTGATCCAGCTCGATCAGGCGGGTGCCATCATCGGCACCATCGCGGCCGCCACTGCCAGCGTATTCGGCGGCGATTCGCACCAGCCGTACCGCTTTGCCTTGCAGCGCGGTTTCGACCTGATGGCGCAAATCCGGTTGCGGCTCGTCGAGACGAACGCGCACTTCCAGCCACGGTTGACGCTGAATGTCGGCCAGCAGATCAATGTTCGGCAGGTCGGCCAGTTGCAAAAGGATTTCTGCCAGCGACGCTGGGCCGATGCGTTGCAGGTTGACTGCGCGGGGAATGAGCTTGGGTACGACGCTGACCAGGGTCTCGCCGTCCAGATGAATATCAAGAATCTGATGCTGATAACCAATTTCGGAAAACGACAGCGGAATCGGCGAACCGCTGTAGCGAATGCGCTCTTCACCGTTGACCTTTTGCGGCTTGTGCAGATGCCCAAGCGCCACATAACTGATGCTCGGGCCGAACAGGCTGGCGGGCAGCGCTTCGGCATTGCCGATGATCAGGCTGCGCTCGGAATCTTCTGACACCGAGCCGCCGGCCATGTGCGCGTGGCTGATTGCAATCAGAGCCTGACCCTTTTTGCGCTTGGCATTCGCGGCGGCGATCAGCCATTCGTGCACCTGACCAATGCCGCGCAAGTAGTTGTCACCCAAATGTGCGCCGGTCACTTCGGCCGGGCGCAGGAACGGCAGCGCCAGGCACCAGGCGACGGTTTTGCCCTTGGCGTCCGGCAGTGGCAGCAGCAGACGCTCGGCGTCCAGTTGCCCGTCGTCCAGCCACAACACACGACCCAGCGCATGTGTACGCAAGCGGCGCATCAACGGCGCAGGCAATTCAATGCGCGAGCCGGAATCGTGGTTGCCGGCGATCATCACGATGGTCAGCTTGGGCTGTTGTTCGTGGGCGCTGACGATGAAATCGTAGAGGCGTTCCTGGGCTTTAACCGGCGGGTTGACCGTGTCGAAGATATCGCCGGCGATCAGCAGCGCATCGGGCTGATCAAGCTTCAACTGACGCAGCAGCCAGTCGAGAAAACAACCGTGCTCGAAATCGCGTTCCTGGCCGTGCAGATTCTGCCCAAGATGCCAGTCGGAGGTGTGAAACAGACGCAAGGCGAACTCCGTGGGAAATAAGGTAATGGCCGCGTGGAAATTGGAGGCGGCGAAAGGGGAGAGAGTTTACTGGTAAAAGGAGGCGAGTGCAGAAGGGCGAATAGATCGCAGCTTTCGACAGGCCCCGCAGGGATGCGTGTCTCTGTAGGAGTGAGCCCGCTCGCGAAAGCTGTCTGTCAGATAAATCAATGTTGAATGTGCAGCCCCAATCGCGAGCAGGCTCACTCCCACATGGATCTGCGCAACAACACAGATTTCGAACCCTACACAAAACCTGCGGGAGCGGGCTTGCTCGCGAAAGCTGTCTGTCAGATAGATCAATGTTGAATGTGCAGCCCCAATCGCGAGCAGGTTCACTCCCACAATGTTCTGTGCAACAACACAAATCTTGAGCCATACACGAACCCAAGGAGCTGCCGAAGGCTGCGATCTTTCTGTCTTATTTCGGATACAACGGCGGCAGCCCGCTGTCGCCCACCAGGTCCAGAACTCCCTCGGCCGTCGGAATCGCGCGGATTGCCCGCCACAGGTCTTCGCCTTGCCAATGCTGGCCGGTCTCGCTGTACAGCGCGCCGTTCAATCCATCCAGTGCGTCGGACAGTGGTACGAAGCGTGCTGCCATGTCAGCGAGGGTTTCCGGTTGTTGCCGGGCCCAGGCGTCCAGGGCCTGCCGAGTGGCGTGGGAGTCGTTGGCCAGGCAGGCGCGTTTGAGCTCGTCAAGCACCGTGCGCGTGCTCGGGCCCGCATGCGCGGCGCGCAGGATCGCCGGTTGCCAGCGTGCACGCCACCAGAGGCCGAAACCCAACAGTGTGGTGCAGAGCAGAATCAGGCTGGTCAGCTGCCAGCGCCACAACGTGTCGCTGTCAGTTGCAGGGGTGATTGCCATTGTGCTGGCCGGCGCATCCACCGTCAGGCTTGGATTGTTCGCCACTTGCAGGGTCCGGGCGGGTAGGCTGGTGTGTTCAAGGTGATCTTCAAAGGTGTTCCACCAAACCACGTCCACGGCGGGCAACTCGAGCTCGCCGCTGCGGATGGGCACCAGCGCTTCGCGATCTTCGCGACTGCCGATCAACCCGCGCTCGCTATTCTGATTGACCAGCAGCGGTTGATCCGGATACCGCCGCAGGCCGTTGATGTCGGTGGCCGGCAACGGTGGCAATTGTGAGCTGGAGAGGCCTTCGGCCTTGAGCGTCAGGCTGCGGGTCAGCGAGTCGCCGGCCTGGGCCTGTTCCGGCTCCGGGTTCCAGCTTTCGCTCAGGCTTACGCTGCGGGCCGGCAGCCATGCCACGTCCGCCGGGTAACTGCTGGGTTTGGCTTTAACCGTGAGCACCATTTCGCTGGAGCTGACTCGCAGCATTTTCCCCAACTTTGGCGACTCGGCATCCTGGGCCGGTTGTGTATCGACCAATGTGGCACTGAACGCCTGCGCCGGAATGCTCAGTGGCCCGCTGTGTTGCGGGTAGATCGCGTAGCGCATCTCGATCACACCGTGACGCACGCCCTTGATGTCTTTCTCATAGGTGCGCGAGTCTCCGAGCTGCTCGATGCGCGCGTCAGGAACCTGCAACGGGGTCAGGCTGCTGTCGTCGTACAGCGAGACTGAATGGTAAATACGCAGGGTCAGGATGGCCTGGGCCTGCACATAAACGCTGGTCTGGTCGAGATTGGCCTCGATGAATACCGGCGCGAGTTTGCCCGTGTTGTCTTCGGTGTCGCTTTCCAGCACTTGCAAGGTGATCGGCTCGCTATGACCGTCCTCCAGTTGCAGCGACGGGATAACCACCGTGCCGTTCTGGCGCGGCAGCAGAGTGACGATCCAGCGGGTGGTGGCGCCTGAGTCGCCGTTGATGGTTGTCAACTGGTTGACCTGCCGCGTGCCGCGCACTTCGAACTGCGGCTCGAGCGCGGCCAGATCGGGTTTGCCGAACTGCGTCACGTCTGTGGATTCCAGCGTCAGCTCGACTGTCTCGCCCGAATTCAGGCGAGTGCGGTCGACACTGGCAACCAGCCCCACAGCCTGTACCTGAGTGGTCCACAGCAGCAGCGCCAGCATGAACATCGTGAAGCGGGTCATCGGGTTTTTTCCTGATCCTGAAGTTGTTGCTGTTCGTACCAGAATTTGCGTCTGAGCAATTCACCCGGATCGTCCGGGATTTTGCGCAACCATTGCTCCAGCGCCTGCTGTTGTTCGCCGTCGATGCTCTCAGTGGCCGGACGCAGGGGCGGGCTGGTGTGCTGTTCATCGCCCAGCTCGCTCCCCGGGACTTCATTGCTGCCCGGTTTAGGCGGTGCAGTGGTCGGTTGTTCAGTGTCGGGGGGCGGCTGAGCGGCCTCCACAGCCGTTTCGCCCTCGCTCGACGGCTGCGTCGCGGCGCCGGGGAGCGGTTCTTGCTCCGACGGGATCTCATCGGCCGGTGGCTCGTCCGGCTCAACCGGCGGCGAGGTGTTTTTCTGCTTCAGCAGATTTTCCACCAGCGCCTTGTTATTCAGGGCCGGGCGCAAATCCGGTTGGCGTTCCAAAGCTTGCTCATAGGCATCCAGCGCGGCTTCCAGTTCGCCGCTTTTGGCCAGGGCGTTGCCACGATTGTAGTGGGCGTAAGCATCCTTGCCTTCGGCGAAGCGCTGGGCGGCGCCACTGTAATCGCCAGCTTCATACAGCGCCACGCCTTGCCATTGCGCATCTTCAAAGTGCTGCGCAGCGGCGGCCGGTTGTTTCTGCCTGAGCAGGTGCAGCCCGCGCTGATCGGGTCGCAACCACAAATCTTCGAAGTCGAAGGCGTAACTCGGTTGCGGTATCAGAAATAGCAGGGGCAAACAGAACAGCCAGCCACGGCGACCGGCGCAGGCAGCGAGCAGCAACAGCGGCAACAACAGCCAGTAACCTTGATCGGCCCAGGTATCGAGACGCACGGTCTGGCCGTCATTGCGCAGGTGACGCGGCCCGTCGAACAGGCCCAGCGCACGCAAGTCGGTGTCTTCCAGACGGGCGTGGCGATAGTGCCCATCGACGCTGTCGACAAAGGTTTTCAAACCGGGCTCATCCAGGCGTGAGACGAGGATTGCGCCCAGTTCATCCTTGAGAAAACTGCCGTCTTCCTGGGTAATCGGTGAGCCTTCGCGCGTGCCAATACCCAGCATCAGAAATTGCGTGGATTTACCCTTCAACGCCAGGTGAATGCCTTCGCGCTCCAGCTCGTTCAGCGACGAACCGATCAGCAGGATCCGACCGTCACCGAGCGCGGCCTGGTTCAACAGCGCGAGAGCTTTACGCACGGCGAGATCGGCGCGATGGCCGGCTGCCGGCATCAACGAAGGCTTGAGCGCATCCAGCAGGTTGCGACTGGTCGAGAGGTCGTCCGACAGCGGCACCAGCGTGTGCGCGCTGCCGGAGTAGACGATGATGGCTGTCTGGGCGTCGCTGCGACGCTGCAGCAAGTCGAAGACTTTGCGTCGGGCTTGTTCCAGGCGATTGGGCGCAACGTCGGTGGCGAGCATTTCCGGGGTCAGCTCAAGGATCACCACCAGTGGATCGGCCGGTTTCTGTCTCGTTTGCTCGACGCGCTCCCAACTCGGCCCCAGCAGGGCCAGTACGGCCAATACCCAGCCCACACCAAGGGCGACCCATGGCAATTTGCTCTCGCGACCATTGCCGCCACTGAGCAAGGCCGCATGAAAGGCTGGCGGCAGGATCATTTGCCAGCGCCCGGCGCGCTTTTGCCGATGCCAAAGCTGCCAGAGCAACCAGCCAAGCACCGGCAACAGCAGCAACCACCACGGACGGAACCAGTACGGCCAGAGCACGCTCACTTGCGCCTCCGCAGACGCAAGCGGTTGAGCCGCTGGCGCCAGTCAGGCAATTGCGCTTGCAGAAACAAGTCCTTGGTAAACAGACGCTGTATCGGGTTATGCGGCCAGCGTTCGCGCACCACCAGCAATATGCTCAGCAGCAACGCCAGCGCCAGAGGCCAGTGATACAACGCTTGGGCTGGGCGCGCCTGGGTCGGTTGTTGGGTCACCGGCTCCAGTTGATCGAGGGTTGCCTTGATCGCTTGCAGTTCCTGGCCATCGCGTGCCCGGAAGTACTGGCCGCCGGTAACCTGGGCGATTGCCTTCAAGGACGGCTCATCGAGGTCCAGACTCGGATTGATGCCGAGCAAGCCCGCCGTGCCGCTTTGCTCGGGATCACCGCCGATGCCGATCGGATAAATTTTCACGCCTTCACGGGCCGCCAGACGCGCCGCCGTTAGCGGGTCGATTTCGCCGCCGTTGTTGGCACCATCCGTCACCAGTATCAATACCCGGCTCTGCGCCGGACGCAGGCGCAGGCGCTTGAGTGCCAGGCCAATCGCGTCGCCGATCGCCGTGTTTTTGCCGGCAATACCGATCCGCGCTTCGTCAAGCCAAATGCGCACGGTACGCCGATCGAAGGTCAGCGGCGATTGCAGGTATGCCTTGCTGCCGAACAGAATCAGGCCAACGCGATCGCCTTCACGACTTTCGAGGAAATCACCGAGCAGTCGCTGCACCAGCGCGAGGCGACTGACTTCATCGTCCTGCCACTGCATGTCGGGGAAATCCATGGAGCCGGAGACATCCACCGCCACCAGCAAATCGCGACCACTGGCGGCGATGGGCAACGGTTCGCCAAGCCATTGCGGGCGCGCCGCCGAGATCAGCAGCAACAACCACAGCAGCAGGAAGGGCGCCTGTTGCCGCCATGCGGGCAGATTGGCCCGGGCGCGTCGGTTGGTGAGACCTTCGAGGTCACTGAGGAAGCTGACTTTAAGTACCGGTTCACCGCTGTCGGCCGCCGGCAACACAATGCGCAACAGCCAAGGCAACGGCAGCAGGGCGAAGATCCAAGGCCAGGCGAACTCAAACATGTTTGCGGATCCAGGTATCGACAGCCTGGGTGAGGCCGGCGATGGCTTTGTCGTCGAGTTTGCATTCCGGTTTGTAGGCGCCTTCGACCAGTATCATCCAGCGCGTCAGGCCGGCGGCGGGGCAGCGATTGTCGAGAAACGCCAGCCATTTGCGCCCATTCAGCGTGTGGCTTTGACTGTAGGGATAATGGTTGCGGCACAGGCGCTTGAGTAGACCGTTGAGCTGCTGCAGCCACGCCCCGGCGGGCGCGCCATCGTAGGGTTTGGGCATCAGCGCCAGTTCAGCGAGCGCCGCCACGCGCACGGGATCCAGCGGTTGCTCGGCGGTCGCAGCAACACGTTTAGCCGGCAGAAAGCGGCGCAGTTGCCAAAAGCCGAAAGCCAGCAGCGGGATCAACAGGAGCAATAACCACCAGCCTGGCGCCGGTGGCCAGAAGCCAATGGGCGGTGGCGAAATCAGCGGTTGCAGTTGATCGAGGCTGCTCATCGGCCTTTCCCTGGACGTTCCGGGTTCAGGTACTCGCGCAACTGTTCGACCATTTCGCTTTGGGTGCTCAACGGCATCAGCAGCACACGCAGTTTTTGCGCCAGCAATTCCCAACGGGCGATACGTGCTTCGGCCTGGGCGCGATAGGTCTGGCGCAGATCATAATTGAGGGTGTCGAGTTCCAGTTGCGCGCCGCGTTCGGCGAAGCGCAGAAGCCCGGCGGCGGGCAAGGCATGGTCGAGTGGGTCGGACACCGGCAGCAGCAACAGGTCGCAATGCCGCGACAACAGACTCAGTTGTTGCTCGGAACCTTCGGTCAGTCCGCGCTCGTCGCAGATCACGATCACCAGACTGCCGGGGCGCAGTACCTCGCGGGCGCGGCGCAGCGCCATGTTCAACGAGTCGCGATTCTGCTCGCTTTCGGTGTGCAGCGACTGATTGACCCGCACCAGTCGGTTAAGCAGTTGCAGCAGGCTTTGTTTGCTGCGCCGCGGCTTGATCTCGTAGTGCTCGTTGTCGCCGAACACCAGCCCGCCGACGCGATCGTTGTGGCCGAGCGCGGCCCAGCCGATCAGGCTCGCGGCCTGCGCAGCAAGTACCGATTTGAACATCAGTCCTGAACCGAAAAACAGCCTGCGACTTTGCTCGACCATGATGAAAATCGGCCGCTCGCGTTCTTCGTGGAAAAGTTTGGTGTGCGGTTCCTGAGTGCGTGCGGTAACCCGCCAGTCGATGGTACGTACGTCATCGCCCGCCTGATAAACCCGCACCTGATCGAAGTCGACGCCCCGCCCGCGCAGCTTGGAGTGGTGCAGGCCGATCAGCGGGCTGCGCTGGCTCGGCGTGGAAAACAGCTGCACTTCGCGAACACGATGGCGCATCTCGATCAGCTCGGAAAGGCTGATGCGGATACCCGGTTCGGGCGGCAGGCTGGCGTTCATCGGGGTCAAGCGACGGCTACGACGTCAAGAATCCGCTGGACCACTCGGTCCTGATCGATGCCCGCGGCTTCGGCTTCAAAGGACAGAATGATGCGGTGGCGCAATACGTCGAACAGCACCGCCTGAATGTCTTCCGGGCTGACGAAGTCGCGCCCGGCCAGCCAGGCGTGAGCGCGGGCGCAGCGGTCGAGCGCGATCGAGCCTCGCGGGCTGGCGCCATAAGCGATCCACTCGGCCATTTCCGGATCGAACTTGGCCGGCGTGCGTGTGGCCATGACCAACTGCACCAGGTATTCCTCAACGGCATCGGCCATGTACAACCCGAGGATTTCCTTGCGCGCGGCAAAAATGGCCTGCTGGCTGACGCGGCGCTCCGGTTTTGTTTCGCCATTCAGCGCTTCGCCGCGGGCCTGCTGCAGGATGCGGCGCTCGACGGCGGCATCCGGGAAACCGATTTTGACGTGCATCAGGAAGCGGTCGAGCTGCGCTTCGGGCAATGGATAGGTGCCTTCCTGCTCGATCGGGTTCTGCGTGGCCATCACCAGAAACAGCGGCGACAGCTCGTAAGTGCTGCGCCCGACACTGACCTGACGCTCGGCCATGGCCTCCAGCAGGGCTGACTGCACCTTGGCCGGCGCCCGGTTGATTTCGTCCGCCAGCACCAGATTGTGGAAGATCGGGCCTTGCTGGAAGACGAAACTGCCGGTTTCGGGGCGATAGATTTCCGTGCCGGTGATGTCGGCGGGCAGCAGGTCCGGGGTGAACTGGATGCGATGGAACTGGGCTTCGATGCCTTCAGCGAGTTCTTTGATGGCCTTGGTCTTGGCCAGACCAGGAGCGCCCTCGACCAACATGTGACCGTCGGCGAGCAGGGCGATGAGCAAGCGCTCAATGAGCTTTTCCTGGCCGAGAATCTGCGTTGAAAGAAAGGTTCGCAGCGCGAGCAGCGCTTCACGATGTTCCATCGATGACTGTTCCTGCAAAGGGTGACCGCAGACGTTTTGCCAACGCCCGGGCTGGGGGCGTTACTTTAATGCATCGCGAGGGGCGGCGACTAATGGCAATTTGTTCAAAGTGCGGGAATGGATGGGTGAAAGTGTTAGAAATTGCAGGCGCACAGGGTGATGTGTTCTTTCCGGCCCCATCGCGAGCAGGCTCGCTCCCACCGTGACCGAGTTGCTTGATCGAGATGCGATCAATGTGGGAGCGAGCCTGCTCGCGATGAGGCAGGCCAAGGCACCATCAAAGCTCGCTGATATAAGTCCCATTCCCCCTGAGAATATTCTGCAAAGTCTCCTCAACCTCTGCCAGATCCCCCGCATCCGTGCTGTGCGTAATTTCCAGCGAATCATCCCCATTCAGCGCATCCGCATCGCCAGCGGCAATTTCGATGAGAAGGCGGGTAGGGCTGAGGGTGACTTTCACACCGTCCAGCGTCGAAGGCTCACCATCCAGGGTAATTTCCAGCTCATCCTCGTCCGGATAACGCGTCATCAGGAACATTTCGCCCTTTTCGCTGTGGCAGGCGAGCATGGCCATATTGTCTTCTTCCTCATCACAAGGGTTGACGATCAAGAGAGCGGTGGTCATTTGCATAGGGTAATCCTGACTCGGCGAGCGTTGTGAGCATGATAAAAGGCGATTCTGCCAGCACCCGGGAATTAATGCTCGTCAGGGTGTCAGAGGATGTGTCGCGAGCAACCGGTGTGTTGCTGGTCATTTCCGGTACGCAAGTGCCGCAAATACTGGGATAAACCGGCCATTTTGCGCTGTGGCTGCTAGTGTTGTTCCAGGCTCGGTCCATAACCTGCATTCCGATGACCGAATATGTCGCTGCACCGCAAGCACGGGCCTTGCCGCACTGGTTAAGCTGCGCATCGAATGGATACCTGTAAAGACATTGTGCAATTGATCGCAGAGTCGTTTTTGCAGATGCCCATTCATGGACGGTGAATGTGACCTGAGTGTCTCGTCCAGCTTCACCCACCTGTCACCCTGTTTCCTCTG
The DNA here is from genome assembly GCF_054898145.1 of Pseudomonas sp. TMB3-21. Classification (NCBI taxonomy): domain Bacteria; kingdom Pseudomonadati; phylum Pseudomonadota; class Gammaproteobacteria; order Pseudomonadales; family Pseudomonadaceae; genus Pseudomonas; species Pseudomonas sp. TMB3-21. The sequence goes on from NZ_CM142718.1 coordinate 4,263,779, forward strand.
CCCGAGAATCAGGAACAGGGCGACGGATTGCCCCGAAAGGGGTTTTGCACGCGACGCTTCCATCAATAACAAGCCCAAGCGGAGTACCACAGATGGCGTTCTTCACCGCAGCCAGCAAAGCCGACTTCCAGCACCAACTGCAAGCGGCACTGGCGCAGCACATCAGTGAACAGGCACTGCCACAAGTGGCGCTGTTCGCTGAACAATTCTTCGGCATCATTTCCCTGGACGAGCTGACGCAGCGTCGGTTGTCCGACCTCGCTGGCTGCACCCTTTCTGCATGGCGCCTGCTTGAGCGCTTCGATCACGCGCAGCCGCAGGTGCGCGTTTACAACCCTGATTACGAACGCCACGGCTGGCAGTCCACGCATACTGCAGTGGAAGTGCTGCACCACGACCTGCCATTCCTCGTGGACTCGGTGCGTACCGAACTGAACCGTCGCGGCTACAGCATTCACACCCTGCAAACCACCGTGCTGAGCGTGCGTCGCGGCAGCAAGGGCGAGTTGCTGGAAATCCTGCCGAAGGGCACTCAAGGCGAAGGGATCCTGCAAGAATCCCTGATGTACCTGGAAATCGACCGTTGCGCCAATGCGGCTGAGATGAATGTTCTGAGCAAAGAGCTCGAGCAGGTTCTCGGCGAAGTCCGCGTTGCGGTCGCCGATTTCGAGCCGATGAAAGCCAAGGTCCTCGAGATCCTCACGGGTCTGGACAACAGCCAGTTCGCTGCCGATCCTGAAGAAAAAGCTGAAATCAAAAGTTTCCTGGAATGGCTGGTGGGCAACCACTTCACCTTCCTCGGCTACGAAGAGTTCGTGGTGCGCGATGAAGCCGACGGCGGCCACATCGTTTATGACCAGAATTCCTTCCTCGGTCTGACCAAACTGCTGCGCAGCGGCCTGACCTACGAAGACCTGCGGATCGAAGATTACGCGGTCAACTACCTGCGTGAACCGACCCTGCTGTCGTTTGCCAAAGCGGCGCATCCAAGCCGTGTACACCGCCCGGCTTACCCGGATTACGTGTCGATCCGCGAAATCGATGCCGACGGCAAAGTCATCAAGGAATGCCGCTTCATGGGCCTGTACACCTCGTCGGTGTATGGCGAGAGTGTGCGGGTCATCCCGTATATCCGCCGCAAGGTCGAGGAAATCGAACGCCGTTCGGGCTTCCAGGCCAAGGCTCACCTGGGCAAGGAACTCGCGCAGGTTGTCGAAGTGCTGCCGCGTGATGACCTGTTCCAGACCCCGGTCGATGAGCTGTTCAGCACCGTGATGTCGATCGTGCAGATCCAGGAACGCAACAAGATTCGCGTGTTCCTGCGCAAAGACCCGTACGGCCGTTTCTGCTACTGCCTTGCCTACGTGCCGCGCGACATCTATTCCACCGAAGTGCGCCAGAAAATCCAGCAAGTGCTGATGGATCGCCTGAAAGCGTCCGATTGCGAGTTCTGGACCTTCTTCTCCGAGTCCGTGCTGGCTCGCGTGCAATTGATTCTGCGCGTCGATCCGAAGAACCGTCTGGACATCGACCCGGTTCTGCTGGAAAAAGAAGTGGTGCAAGCCTGCCGCAGCTGGCAGGACGACTACGCCAGCCTGACGGTCGAAAGCTTCGGCGAAGCCAGCGGCACCAACGTGCTGGCCGATTTCCCGAAAGGCTTCCCGGCGGGGTACCGCGAGCGTTTCGCTGCGCATTCGGCGGTGGTCGATATGCAGCACCTGCTGAGCCTGACCGAAAAAAATCCACTGGTGATGAGCTTCTATCAGCCACTGGGCCAGGTGTCCGGTCAGCGTGAGCTGCACTGCAAGCTGTATCACGCCGACACCCCGCTGGCCTTGTCCGACGTCTTGCCGATTCTGGAAAACCTCGGCCTGCGCGTGCTGGGTGAGTTCCCTTATCGCCTGCGCCACAACAATGGCCGCGAGTTCTGGATTCATGATTTCGCGTTCACCGCCGCTGAAGGGCTGGAACTCGACATCCAGCAACTCAACGACACCTTGCAGGACGCCTTCGTGCACATCGTCCGTGGCGATGCTGAAAACGATGCGTTCAACCGTCTGGTGCTGACCGCCGGCCTGCCGTGGCGCGACGTGGCGCTGCTGCGCGCTTATGCCCGTTACATGAAGCAGATCCGTCTGGGCTTCGACCTGGGCTACATCGCCAGCACCCTGAACAACCACACCGACATTGCTCGCGAATTGACCCGGCTGTTCAAAACCCGTTTCTACCTGGCGCGCAAGTTGTCCAGCGATGATCTGGAAGACAAGCAGCAACGTCTGGAACAGGCGATTCTGACCGCACTGGACGACGTTCAGGTGCTGAACGAAGACCGTATTCTGCGTCGCTACCTGGACCTGATCAAAGCCACACTGCGGACCAACTTCTACCAGACCGATGCCAACGGTCAGAACAAGTCCTATTTCAGCTTCAAGTTCAACCCGCACCAGATTCCAGAGCTGCCGAAGCCGGTACCGAAGTTTGAAATCTTCGTTTACTCGCCGCGAGTCGAAGGCGTGCACCTGCGCTTCGGCAACGTTGCTCGCGGTGGTCTGCGCTGGTCCGACCGTGAAGAAGACTACCGCACCGAAGTGTTGGGCCTGGTAAAAGCCCAGCAAGTGAAGAACTCGGTCATCGTGCCGGTGGGTGCGAAGGGTGGCTTCCTGCCGCGTCGCTTGCCTCTGGGCGGGAGCCGTGACGAGATCGCGGCCGAGGGCATCGCCTGCTACCGCATTTTCATCTCGGGCCTGTTGGACATCACCGACAACCTGAAGGACGGCGCACTGGTTCCGCCAGTCAACGTCGTGCGCCATGACGACGATGATCCGTACCTGGTGGTTGCGGCGGACAAGGGCACTGCAACCTTCTCCGACATCGCCAACGGCATCGCCATCGACTATGGCTTCTGGCTCGGCGACGCGTTTGCGTCGGGTGGCTCGGCCGGTTACGACCACAAGAAAATGGGCATCACTGCCAAGGGCGCATGGGTCGGCGTTCAACGCCACTTCCGTGAGCGCGGCATCAATGTTCAGGAAGACAGCATTACGGTAGTGGGCGTCGGCGACATGGCCGGTGACGTGTTCGGTAACGGTTTGTTGATGTCCGACAAGTTGCAACTGGTCGCTGCCTTCAACCACCTGCACATCTTCATCGATCCAAACCCTACGCCAGCGAACAGCTTCGCCGAGCGTCAGCGCCTGTTCGATCTGCCGCGTTCGGCGTGGACGGATTACGACACCAGCATCATGTCCGAAGGCGGCGGGATCTTCTCCCGTAGCGCGAAAAGCATCGCGATTTCCCCGCAGATGAAAGAGCGTTTCGACATTAAGGCTGACAAGCTGACCCCAACCGAACTGCTGAACGCCTTGCTCAAGGCACCAGTGGATTTGCTGTGGAACGGCGGTATCGGTACTTACGTCAAAGCCAGCACCGAAAGCCACGCCGATGTGGGCGACAAGGCCAACGATGCGCTGCGCGTGAACGGCAACGAACTGCGCTGCAAGGTCGTGGGCGAGGGCGGTAACCTCGGTATGACCCAACTGGGTCGTGTCGAATTCGGTCTGAATGGCGGTGGCTCCAACACCGACTTCATCGATAACGCCGGTGGCGTGGACTGCTCCGACCACGAAGTGAACATCAAGATCCTGCTGAACGAAGTGGTTCAGGCGGGCGACATGACCGAGAAGCAACGTAACCAGTTGCTCGGCAGCATGACTGACGAAGTCGGCAATCTGGTGCTCGGCAACAACTACAAGCAGACTCAGGCCTTGTCGCTGGCGGCCCGTCGTGCCTTCGTGCGGATTGCCGAATACAAGCGTCTGATGAACGACCTGGAAGGTCGCGGCAAGCTGGATCGCGCGATCGAGTTCCTGCCGGCTGAAGAGGCGCTCAACGAGCGTGTCGCGGAAGGCCACGGCCTGACCCGTGCCGAGCTGTCGGTGCTGATCTCCTACAGCAAGATCGACCTCAAGGAAGCGCTGCTCAACTCCCAGGTACCGGATGACGATTACCTGACGCGCGATATGGAAACCGCTTTCCCGCCAAGTCTGGTGAGCAAGTTCTCGCAAGCCATGCGTCGTCACCGTCTGAAGCGTGAGATCGTCAGCACCCAGATCGCCAACGATCTGGTCAACCACATGGGCATCACTTTCGTGCAGCGACTCAAAGAGTCGACCGGCATGAGCCCGGCGAATGTGGCGGGTGCGTATGTAATTGTTCGGGATATCTTTCACCTTCCGCACTGGTTCCGTCAGATCGAAGCCCTGGATTACCAGGTTTCCGCCGACGTGCAACTGGAGCTGATGGACGAGCTGATGCGCCTGGGCCGTCGCGCTACGCGCTGGTTCCTGCGTGCCCGTCGCAATGAGCAGAACGCTGCCCGTGACGTTGCGCACTTTGGTCCGCATCTGAAGGAGTTGGGTCTCAAGCTCGACGAACTGCTGAGTGGCGAAATCCACGAAAACTGGCAGGCGCGTTATGAGGCGTACGTCGAAGCCGGTGTGCCGGAATTGCTTGCGCGTATGGTGGCGGGTACTTCGCACCTATATACGCTGCTGCCGATCATCGAAGCGTCCGACGTAACCGGCCAGAACCCTGCGGACGTGGCGAAGGCTTACTTCGCCGTGGGCAGTGCGCTTGACATCACCTGGTACCTGCAACAGATCAGCGCTCTGCCGGTTGAAAACAACTGGCAGGCCCTGGCCCGTGAAGCGTTCCGCGATGACGTCGACTGGCAGCAACGTGCGATCACCATCTCCGTTCTGCAGCAGGGCGACGGTACTCAGGACGTGGAAACACGCCTGGCACTGTGGATGGAAGAGCACAAGAGCATGATCGACCGCTGGCGCGCCATGCTGGTGGAAATCCGTGCAGCAAGCGGCACCGACTACGCCATGTACGCGGTCGCCAACCGCGAGTTGCTGGATCTGGCGTTGAGCGGGCAGGCGGTCATTGCGGCCCCTGCTACGGCCAACGCCGAGCTGGAGCCGGCGGTCTGATCGACGGCTGAATGAAAAAACCCCGCATTGAGAGATGCGGGGTTTTTTTGTGTCTGAAGGTTCAGGGTACGGGCGCGATCCCTGATCGCTGGCAAGCCAGCTCCAAGGTTGATGGCGCTCGCAAATCTGTGGTCAACGCAAAACCTGGAGCTGGCTTGCCAGCGATTGAGCCATCCGCCTCAAGACAACTTTTAGCCTGTTTCATTACGCCCGAACTTGCACTCTCTACTGTTCGTTAATATCCGCAACGAGCCCGAATCAATCATTCGAGCCGGTTTATTCATGGCTGATCCCGCAGCTATCAGTTTTCCAATGGGACCAACACTTTCTCGTCGGGGGACAGCACCATGAATACCAGAAGTTTCGCGGGCGCTGACGTGCTGGCGTTTTTCGACACCAGATGTTCCGAACCAGCAGGTTCGTACCAATATTCGCCTGCTTTATAGGTGTGGGTCTTCTCACCTTTAACCTGAGAGGTGACAGCGCCGGATAGTACGTAGGCCATCGCTGTACCCTCGTGCTTGTGAGCGATGGATGACTGGCCGGGCTTGTAGTCGACCTCGATCATCATCGCTTTCTTGCCGGGCACGTTTTTCAGCATCTGTTCTTGCAACACCTTCACTTTCTCCGAAGGATCTTCGGTCTCATCGGCGAAAGTCGAGGGCGCAACGCTCAGCGTCACGACGGCGATGCAGGCAGCACAGAAACGCAAGGCTTTCATGGATAGTTACCCGTGGTGTTGTCGTTGGACCCACAGTAATTTGCCAGCCTGAGCAATCAAACAGCCAATACTCGTGAAGACAAGGTGACCAATTTGCGCTCATACGAGGGGAAAACTGTTGAAGTCGACGCTGTTGGCCAAGCGACTATCGATCAGGCCGATGAAGCCTTGCACTTCGGGGCAGTTGTAATGCATGTGCATGGCGGCTTCCGATTGCCAACGTGCGCTGACCGTCCAGCGGTTACTGTCTTCGGGACAGCGGTCGACCATATATGAGTCACAGCCGGGCAGTTCGCGCAGGGTTTCGACAATTTTCTGCAATTGCCTGCCAAGCTCTTCCGAGCGTCCAGCGGCGGCTTGGACTTTTACGGTATTGATCACTTCGGGGGACATTACTCACACTCCTGAATCAGGCCGGACGAATCCTGCTCACTGAGAGATAACGCCCATGCAGAATAGGCCTGCATCCCTTCATCGCCAATAACCAATCGCCGGATAAAGCGCCAGACCAATGCCTCAGGCGACCTGCTGGAGAATGTCGCGCAGTCGGTCCAGAGCGATATCGATGTCCAGGGTTTCGATCGCACCAAATCCCATCAACAAGCCGTTTTGTGATGCTCGCTCGTAGAAAAAGGGGGCGATAGGGTAAAGCCCGACCTCGACCTTTTTCGCCAACTCCACGACCAATGCCAGGTCTACCGGGACTTTGCACATGAGCACCATGTGAAAACCGGCCGTGATCGGCACGGCTTCAAGCCACGGTGAAAGATCACTGGCGATGCGTACCAGAATGCGTTCACGGCGCCCGGCGTAAATGGTGTGACAGCGCCGGATGTGCTTGAGCAGGCAGCCTTCGCTAATGAATTTGGCCAGCGTCCATTGGGGCAGGGTAGAGGTGTGGCGGTCGGTGAGGTGTTTGGCGCGAATAACGGCGTCGAGAATCGCTGGCGGCAGAATCGTGTAGCCGAGGCGCAGCTCGGGCAGCAGGGTTTTCGAAAACGTCCCGACGTAGGCGACGATCCCGCGCTCGTCCATGCTTTGCAGCGAATCGGTCGGCCGTCCCTCGTAGCGAAATTCGCTGTCGTAATCATCCTCGATGATGAGTGCGCCCAGTTCGTGCGCCCGTTCCAGCAGCGCTACGCGACGCGCCTGACTCATCGGCATGCCGAGGGGAAACTGGTGCGACGGTGTCACATAAATTAGCTGAGTGCCGTCCGGAATCAGCTCAACCTGAATACCCTCGGCGTCCACCGGCACGCCGACAACCGTGGCCCCGTGAGACCCGAACAGCAGTCGCGCGGGCGGATAACCGGGATCTTCGACGGCAACCAGGCTGCCAGGCCGCGTCGTCACACGCGAAATCAGGTCCAGCGCCTGTTGCGCACCGTTGCAGACCACTACGTCTTTGTCCTGACAAATGACCCCGCGTGAAAATGCGATGTGTCGGGCGATCGCACTGCGCAGCGGTGCGAGGCCCTCGGACTCACTATAAAGCCCTTTGGCAGCGCCGACCTGACGCAGGGCGTGGGCGGTGCAGCGTCGCCAGTCATCCTGAGGAAACTGGCCTCTGCTGGTGGCGCCGCCGATGAAATCGTAGCGCAGGCACGCTTCCAGCGTAGGGTGGCGTAGAAACTCTGGCATGTTGCGCCACGACTCGATGACCTCAAAACTGGCCAGCTCATTATGGCTTTGCTTGCGCATGACTTTTGCCGGCCGCGCATTCACGTAAGTGCCTTTGCCGATCACGCCGGTGAGGAAGTTTTCGTAGGTGAGTTGCGCGTAGGTATCGGAAATGGTCTTGCGCGAAATCCCCAGTTGCTCGGCGAGCAATCGACTGGGCGGCAGTTGTGTGCCCGCTGCCAAACGACCGGATTCGATCGCACTGCGCAATTGGTTGTAGAGCTGGCCTGCGAGGTCCTTGCGGCCGTTGATGACTACATGAAGTTCCATACCGACAAGGGCTCCTTGGCCGAAGAGAGCGCTTTGAATTCGCGCATGCCTGCGTTCAGCAGACCGTCGCAAAGAGTACCGCATGCGCCAGTCGGCAGAAGTTGCGTAGAGAAAAAACCCGCGATTGGCGTGCTGTGACAGATGGTCCACCGGTATTCCGCAGAATTGGATCTGTAACGCCCGCCCGTCCGAGCCTAAGGTGGACTGCACCTATCCAATCCCGAGGCCGGCATGAATCCACGTCTGGATTACTACAGCGCATCGCCCAAAGCGATGAAAGCCATGATCGCCATGGAGGCCTTGACCAGCAACTTGAGCATCGAACCCGCTTTGCTCCAACTGATCAAGATCCGCGCCTCGCAAGTCAACGGCTGCGCCTTTTGCACCGACATGCATTCGCTCGATGCGCGGCGTCTGGGCGAGACTGAGCGTCGGCTCTATGCGATCGCGGTCTGGCGCGACAGCAATTTCTTCGGCTTGCGCGAACGGGCGGCGCTGGCATGGACCGAAGCGGTAACCCTGCTCGCCGAGACGCGGGTTCCGGACGCTGTCTACGCAGAGGCTCGTGGGCAGTTCAGTGACGTTGAAATGGTAGACCTGACCATCGCGGTCAACACCATCAACAGCTGGAATCGGCTGGCGGTGAGTTTTCGGCAGACGCCTAGTACATAGGGAGTGCTCAATGCATTCGCAAGCGGGGCTAGTTAGTCGCCTTGGCGGCAGAACACGTTGTAGAGTGAATGGCCATAAGGATCTCAAGGAAGAATCACCCATGCCTGTCAGCAACAACGTCATCACGCTCGAACGTTTCAACGAATCTCACATCGAGGGTGTCACCGCGCTCTATAACGACCCGGCGGTGACCCGTCAGGTCCTGCAAATGCCTTTCCAATCGACCGAGCTCTGGCGCAAGCGTCTGGCGGCAGAGGACGAGCGCGCTGTAAAGCTGGTGGCGCTGCATCAGGGGACAGTCATCGGCCACATGGGCCTGGAACAATTTTCGCGCGTGCGCCGCAGTCATGCCGGCAGCTTTGGCATGGGCGTGCTGCCGGCATGGCAGGGCAAAGGCGTTGGCTCGAAACTGCTGGCGACGGCGCTGGACATTGCCGACAACTGGATGAACCTGCAAAGGGTCGAGCTCTCGGTGTATGCCGACAATGAAGCTGCCATTAGCTTGTACCGCAAGTTCGGTTTCGAGACTGAAGGGCTGTTCCGCGACTATGCGGTGCGCGACGGCAGACTGGTGGACACGTTAAGCATGGCCCGTCTGCGGCGTACGCTCGGGGCATGATCAATCGGTCGGCCGGCGCCTACGTCTGGCGGTCCATCAACGGATTGACCGCTCAGGCGTTTTAGTCGTACGCCGCGGTCGCGCATCTGCCATGCTCAATGTCCGTAGCACCGCTTGAATCAAAGGATCACCGCAATGGACGACGTACAGCAATTGGGCGAAATGCTTCGTCTCTATGCAGACAGTGAAGCGCACAAGAAACAACAGTTCGAGTCGCAATCGGCCGTGTGGGCGACGCGCATTGGCGCGCTGTTCGATGAGATCCAGCAATGGCTGGAGCCGGTCAAGGCGCCGAACCTGTTGGTAGTCAGCCGCGAGACGTACGTTGCTTCAGGGCCGAGCGTTCCAGTGGAGACGTCTACGTTCAAGACGGAAAAGCTGAGCATCGTGATCGCCGGCAAGCCTGTTGAATTCGTGCCTGACGTGATGGGTTCCGCCGGCCAGATTTCGCTGGCCGTGATGGGCCTGACTGCCGCGCGTTATGGCAGCATTTCGCTGGTCTGCCAGCCGCCGTCGAACAACTGGCAATGGCGCAAAACCAACGGTTTGAAAGACCCGGACACGTTTGCGTTTGATGCGAATTTCCTCGCCCAGCAGTTGCAGAGCCTGATTCCCCGCGAGCGCGGTTGATCACAATGAGGTCGGGCGCTAGCCGTGCAGCGGTGTGCTCCTTTATATGAATTTTTCGATTTTCATAACAAATACCTCATCATTGGCTATACCTGTAACACCCGTCTTCAGACGATTGTCGACCCAGGAGTTACAGCATGAAGCTAGCAGTGATGGTGAGCACCCTGTGTGTGGTCTCAATTGGATTGGTGGGTTGCTCCAGCAAAGTGGTTGATCCAGACCAGTATTCCGGCTTTCTCAAGGACTATAGTCAGTTACGCGAAACCAAATCACCTTCGGGTGCGACGGTAATGCGCTGGATCGACCCGAAGATCGACATCGACAAGTTCACCAGCGTCTACATCGAACCAACCCAGCTCTATCCCCAGCCGCAGGCGACCGCCAAAATTCCTCAAGCGACGCTGAACGGTATTACCAGTTACTACGATCAAGCGCTCAAACGCGAAATCAGCAAATCACTGCCACTTGCGGCCGGCCCTGGCCCCGGCGTGATCGTGGTTCGAGCCGCCATCACGGCGGTCAGCAGCAAGACCGAAGGCCTCAAACCTTACGAAGTGATTCCGATTGCTCTGGTAGCGGCAGCGGTGAGCACTGCCACCGGTATTCGTGATCAGGAAACCGATCTGGCCACGGAAGCAGTGTTTCTCGATGGCGGCAGCAACAATGTCGTGGCGCAGGTGGTGCGCAAAGGCATCGGCAAGCCGCTGGAGAATGAAGCCCAAGTCATGAAAGCTGATGATGTGAAAGCCGTGATCGATGGCTGGGCGGCGGACATGCATCAGTCGTACGTGAAACTGAAGTCAGAATGATGCGCTGAGCTTGCTGGATATTTTTCCAAGGGGCCCGGAGGAGGCTCGCTTCCTCCGGTACCAAGCACTTATTCCTGACGACTACCCGATGTCAACAACGGCATTTTCCACTGACCATCGGCCACTTGAGGTTTCGGCAGATACAGCCGTAACACTCCGAAAAAAGGCCCGTCCGGCGCCGGCAGCCAGTTACTCTGCAGCGCCTCGGCTGGCGCGTCGCGTTGCACATAAAGCGTCAGACCCCCGTCGGTATCCATGGACAGCTCCGGCAACATTCGCGAGTTGATCAGGTAGCGGTTCAGCGGGTTGGCTACCAGGAGTTTGTTTTTGCCGTTGTACATCGTCAATGACCAGAACGCCTCGGCCGGGGGCAGGGCGTCTTTGTCAAACCGCAGGGTGTAACTCCTCCTGGAAGCGTCTAATGGCTGGCCGTCCTTGTCGGCAAAATAGCCGATGTAGGCGGCTTCTTCCGACGAATTACCGAAAATCCCCATGTTGGCGCCCGCGTAGCGGTACAGATAATTACCTTTGAGATGATCGCGTGAGCCGAAAAAATCACCGCTGGTGACCTGGTGAGTATCGATCCGGGCTTTTTTGAGCGTGGCGAATTCCGCCTTGGCGTCTGCAATACCGTCTTCCAGTGCCTGGCGCTGATCGGGGCTCAGATCAGTGACATTGAAGGGCTTGCCGGCCTCGATGCCGATCTCTTTGAAACGCGCCAGTAACGGTTTTTCAGCGTCCTGAGCCGGAGCGAATGTCAGCATGAAATTCAGGTAGCGGAACAGGTCAGGGGTGTCGCTCATGGTGGGCGCGGGTTTTGGCCAATCAATGTTCGGCGCCGGCGGCGGGGCTTGCTGTTTCATATAATCGCTAAGCTTCTCAACGGTATAGCCTGCCTGGATGTCCTTGACCTTGCTCAAGTCGTTGGCATCAAACAACTGCGTGCGGTATAGCGCATACGCAATATTGGTTTCACTGCGCAGCAGGCGATCAACATCGTCGGGTGGCTGACCCTGCCAGTCCGGCCCCGCAATCAAAAATCGACCGCCGTTATTACCGGTGCTCCGCGTGCCGAGGTAGGCGAAATTCTGCGTGTAGGCGTCGATCAGTTGTACTGAGTAATAGCGCTTTTCATCAATGGGCGGCAGCGTCAATACCAGCGGTTCGTTGCGCAGGTCCATCCAGACGAACGAGTAGGGCGTGTCGGCGTTTGGTGTGACGAATGCGGTGTCGTGTGCGGTGAAAGCCGTGGCAGTGTTGCCGATCTGGTTCAGCGGTGCTTTGAAATTCTGGCTTTGGTCGTCTACGGCCTGGGTGTACAGGGTTTTGTACATCTCCACCATCGGAAAACCATAAAGATAGGCCTCCTTGGCGATTGCCCGCGCTTCCTGCGGAGTTGCGCTGAAGCTGGTTTTGTCACCGCTGGCAAGGTCCTGAGCGCCCACGCCGCAACTTACGAACAAGATCATCAAGCTGTAGCCCGCCGCGCGAATTGCACCGTGCATATCGAAAATTCCTGATAGCCAAAATGACATTGAATCAAGCAAACGCAGTGGAGCGTTCTACTGAAGTTAGCAGTAAACGTGGGGGGCACCAGCAGGGGGATTGATTCGAGTTATTTGCACGCAGCGGCAGCAGCCGGTGATTCTTACAGATGCAGAAAATCATCGCCACTGACCACCCGTAATAGTGTGAACGGAAGGTGAACCTTTCCATTTTGTATCCGGCCATAGGTCCCCGGCGCATTTCATGGTTAACTTCTGCCTCGTCGAATTTCCATATCAACGTTCAGAAGGACTCCGTTCATGGCTCAAGTCACTCTCAAAGGCAATCCGGTTCAAGTCAACGGCCAACTGCCACAAGCCGGTTCCAAGGCGCCAGCCTTTTCTCTGGTGGCCGGCAATCTGTCCGACGTGACCCTGGCGAGCTTCGCCGGCAAGCGCAAAATTTTGAACATTTTCCCAAGCGTCGACACCCCGACCTGCGCCACTTCGGTGCGCAAGTTCAACGCCCAGGCCAATGAACTGGCCAACACCGTCGTGCTGTGCATCTCTGCTGACCTGCCATTCGCTCAGGCCCGTTTCTGCGGCGCTGAAGGTCTGGAAAACGTGCAGAACCTGTCGACCCTGCGCGGCGCCGAGTTCATTGAAAGCTATGGCGTGGCAATAGCCGACGGTCCGTTGAAAGGCCTGACCGCCCGTGCCGTCGTGGTACTGGACGAAAATGACAATGTCCTGCACAGCGAACTGGTCAAGGAAATCGCTGAAGAGCCGAACTACGAAGCGGCTCTGTCTGTTCTGAAATAAGCAAACCATTACAATTGATAACGGCTTGGCCCCTCCGCCAGGCCGTTTTCATTTGTGCTTCAACGCTTTAGTTAAATCTCCTGTTACGTAAGCAGAAGGTAAATTGCCGGTAAAGGCGCTTTGCTTAAGTCGCTCCAGTGCTTATCGTTCAGCCTCCTGTAAAAGAAGCTCTCGCGCCCAATGGTTGATCATTCAATGCAATCCTCTCCCCGTAATTCCCGTCGCTGGCTATTCGGCTTGCTCGTCCTGTTGGTCGTCGCTGTGCTGTGCTGGAAATTCTGGCCGAACAGCGCTGCGCCAAAAGAAGGGGCCGGGCAGAAAGCGGCTGCCGGGCAAACCGGCCGGGCGGGTGGCATGCGTCCAGGCTTCGGCGGCGCAGCGGGGGCCATTCCGGTACGTGTGGCGCCAGCAGTGAGGGGCGACTTCCCGCTCTATTACAAGGCGCTGGGCACGGTGACGGCGCTGAACACCATCAACGTGCGCAGCCGGGTCGGCGGCGAGCTGATCAAGATCTCGTTCGAAGAAGGGCAAATGGTCAAGGCGGGCGATCTGCTGGCTGAAATCGATCCACGTCCTTACCAGAACGCCTTGCTCCAGGCCCAGGGCACGTTGCTGCAGAATCAGGCACAGTTGAAAAACGCTCAGGTCGATGTCGAGCGGTACCGCGGTTTGTTCCGCGAAGACAGTATTGCCAAGCAGACGCTGGACACCGCCGAAGCGCTGGTGGGCCAATATCAGGGCACTGTGAAAACCAATCAGGCAGCGGTCAACGATGCCAAACTCAACCTGGAATTCACCAAAATACGCGCGCCGATTGCTGGCCGCGTCGGCTTGCGTCAACTCGACGTCGGCAACCTGGTCGCCGCCAATGACACCACTGCGCTGGCGATCATCACCCAGACGCAACCGATCAGCGTCGCCTTCACCTTGCCGGAAAACAGCCTTGACGTGGTGCTGACCCGTTACCGCTCGGGTGCCAAACTCCCCGCCGAGGCCTGGGACCGTGGCGACACCAAAATCCAGGCCACCGGCGTGCTGCAGAGCCTCGATAACCAAATCGACGTGACCACCGGCACCCTCAAATTCAAGGCCCGTTACGACAACCGCGATCAGGCCCTGTTTCCCAATCAGTTCGTCAACGTTCATCTGTTGGCTGACACGCTGAAAGACGTGGTCCTGGCGCCTTCGGCCGCGATCCAGTTCGGCACCAATGGCACCTTCGTCTATGCACTGGACGGCGACAAGAAGGTCACGATCCGCGCATTGAAAATCGGCGCCAGCGATGGCGAGCATACGGTGGTGACCGAGGGTCTGACTGCCGGTGACCGCGTGGTCCTGGAAGGCACCGATCGTCTGAAGGAAGGCAGCGAAGTGGAAGTGGTCAGTGACAGCAAGGATGTGCCGACCACCCCCACTGAACACCTGCAGGGCAAATCGGCCGCCACGGCGCCGGATGTGAGCGTTACCGACAAGGCGAAAAAGGGCGGCGCATGAACATCTCGCGGCTGTTTATCCTGCGTCCGGTAGCGACGACCCTGAGCATGCTGGCTATTATTCTGGCCGGTGTGATTGCCTATCGCCTGCTGCCAGTATCGGCCTTGCCCCAGGTCGATTACCCGACCATCCGCGTGATGACGATGTACCCCGGCGCCAGTCCGGACGTGATGACCAGTGCGGTCACTGCGCCGCTCGAGCGTCAGTTCGGGCAGATGCCCGGCCTGACCCAGATGGCTTCGACCAGCTCCGGCGGCGCCTCGGTGCTGACGCTGCGTTTCAGTCTCGACATCAACATGGACGTCGCCGAGCAGCAGGTGCAAGCGGCGATCAATGCGGCGACCAATTTGCTGCCAGACGATTTGCCCGCGCCGCCGGTGTACAACAAGGTCAACCCGGCGGACACCCCGGTACTGACGCTGGCCATCACGTCGAAAACGATGCTGCTGCCCAAACTGAATGACTTGGTCGACACGCGCATGGCGCAGAAAATCGCCCAGATCAGCGGCGTCGGCATGGTCAGTATTGCCGGCGGTCAGCGTCAGGCGGTGCGGATCAAGGTCAACCCCGAAGCGCTCGCCGCCAATGGTTTGAACCTGTCGGATGTTCGCACGCTGATCGGCGCTTCCAACGTCAACCAACCAAAAGGCAATTTCGACGGCCCGACGCGCGTATCGATGCTCGACGCCAACGATCAACTGACTTCGCCCGAAGATTACGCCAACCTGATCCTGGCTTACGCCAATGGCGCGCCGCTGCGGCTCAAGGATGTCGCGGAAATCGTCGACGGGGCAGAGAACGAGCGTCTGGCTGCATGGGCCAACGAAAACCAGGCCGTGCTGCTGAATATTCAACGCCAGCCCGGTGCCAACGTCATCGAAGTGGTTGATCGAATCAAAGCGTTATTGCCGAGCATCACTGACAACCTGCCCGCTGGCCTGGATGTCACCGTACTGACCGACCGCACCCAGACTATCCGCGCTTCCGTCACCGACGTGCAGCACGAACTGCTGATCGCCATCGCGCTGGTGGTCATGGTCACGTTTCTGTTCCTGCGGCGTTTCAGTGCCACGATCATTCCGTCGGTGGCCGTGCCGCTGTCGCTGATCGGGACCTTTGGCGTGATGTATCTCGCGGGATTTTCGGTCAACAACCTGACCTTGATGGCGTTGACCATCGCCACCGGTTTTGTGGTCGACGATGCCATCGTGATGCTGGAGAACATTTCCCGCTACATCGAAGAAGGCGAAAGCCCGATGAATGCGGCGCTCAAGGGCGCCAAACAAATCGGCTTTACCCTGGTTTCCCTGACGCTGTCGCTAATCGCGGTATTGATTCCGCTGCTGTTCATGGCCGACGTCGTGGGGCGTCTGTTCCGCGAGTTTGCGATCACCCTGGCGGTGGCCATTCTCATCTCGCTGGTGGTGTCTCTGACACTGACGCCGATGATGTGCGCACGCTTGCTCAAACGCGAGCCGAAGGAAGAAGAGCAGGGCCGTTTCTACCGTGCCAGTGGCGCAACAATTGATTGGATGATCGCTGCTTACGGGCGCAAGTTAACGTGGGTTCTCAAGCATCAGCCGCTCACGCTGCTGGTCGCTGTCGGTACGCTGGCCTTGACCGTGTTTCTGTACATGGTGGTGCCCAAGGGCTTTTTCCCGGTGCAGGACACCGGGGTCATCCAAGGCATTTCCGAGGCCCCGCAGTCGATTTCGTTTGCGGCGATGAGCGAGCGTCAACAAGGTCTGGCGAAAGTGATTCTGGCGGACCCGGCAGTTGAAAGCCTGTCGTCCTACATAGGCGTGGACGGTGACAACTCGACGCTCAACAGCGGACGCCTGCTGATCAACCTCAAGCCTCACAGCGATCGCGACTTGAGCGCGACGCAAGTGATCGGTCGTCTGCAACCCGAACTGGACAAACTGCCCGGCATTCGCCTGTTCATGCAGCCGGTGCAGGACCTGACTATCGAAGACCGCGTCAGCCGCACGCAATATCAGTTCAGCATGTCGTCGCCGGACTCGGAATTGCTCAGCCTGTGGAGCGGCCGACTGGTTGAGGCTTTGGCTCTGCGGCCGGAGCTGACCGATGTTGCCAGTGACCTGCAGGACAAAGGTTTGCAGGTCTATCTGGTGATCGACCGGGATGCGGCGTCGCGGGTCGGCGTATCGGTGTCGAATATTACCGATGCGCTTTACGATGCCTTTGGTCAGCGGCAAATTTCCACTATCTACACCCAGGCCAGCCAGTACCGGGTGGTCCTGCAATCGCAGTCGGGCGAGAAAATCGGCCCGGATGCGCTGAATCAGATTCACGTCAAAACTACCGATGGCGGGCAGGTACGCCTGTCGAGCCTGGCGCGTATCGAAGAGCGACAGGCGCAACTGGCGATCACCCACATTGGCCAGTTTCCGGCGGTGATGATGTCCTTCAACCTGGCGCCCGGCGTGGCGCTGGGGCATGCCGTAGAGATCATTGAACAGGTGCAGCAGGACATCGGCATGCCGATTGGCGTGCAGACCCAGTTCCAGGGCGCGGCCGAGGCTTTTCAAGCATCACTGTCGAGCACCTTGCTGCTGGTTCTGGCTGCGGTGGTGACCATGTACATCGTGCTCGGCGTGCTGTACGAAAGCTATATTCACCCGATCACGATTCTCTCCACCTTGCCCTCGGCGGCGGTTGGCGCTTTGCTGGCGTTGCTGTTGAGCGGCAACGATCTGGGGATGATCGCGATCATCGGCATCATCTTGCTGATCGGTATCGTCAAGAAAAACGCGATCATGATGATCGACTTCGCCCTCGACGCCGAGCGCAATCAGGGCCTGGACCCGGAAACGGCGATCTATCAGGCGGCGCTTTTGCGTTTCCGGCCGATTCTGATGACCACACTGGCGGCGTTGTTCGGCGCTGTCCCTTTGATGCTGGCCACCGGCTCCGGCGCGGAGCTGCGTCAGCCGTTGGGTCTGGTCATGGTTGGCGGCCTGCTGCTGAGCCAGGTGCTGACGCTGTTTACCACGCCGGTCATCTATCTGTACTTCGACCGTCTCGGCCGCCGCTGGGGGCGCAGATCCGAGCCGGCAGCCGTGGTTGAGCAGCCATGAATCTGTCCGGACCGTTCATCAAGCGCCCGGTCGCCACCATGTTGCTGAGCCTGGCGATCATGCTGCTCGGCGGCGTGAGTTTCGGCTTGTTGCCGGTATCGCCGCTGCCGCAGATGGATTTCCCGGTGATCGTGGTGCAGGCCAGCTTGCCCGGGGCCAGTCCAGAGGTGATGGCGTCGACCGTGGCAACCCCGCTGGAACGCTCCTTTGGCGCCATCGCCGGCGTCAACACCATGAGCAGCCGCTCCAGCCAGGGTTCGACCCGGGTGATTTTGCAGTTTGACCTCGACCGCGACATCAACGGTGCGGCGCGAGAGGTGCAAGCAGCAATCAACGCTTCACGCAATCTGCTGCCCAGCGGGATGCGCAGCATGCCGACCTACAAGAAGGTCAACCCCTCCCAGGCGCCAATCATGGTGCTGTCGCTGACCTCGGACGTGCTGGAAAAGGGCCAGCTCTACGATTTGGCCTCGACCATTCTGTCGCAGAGCCTGTCGCAAGTGCAGGGCGTCGGTGAGGTGCAGATCGGCGGCAGTTCGTTACCGGCGGTGCGCATCGAACTCGAGCCGCAGGCGCTCAATCAGTACGGCGTGGCGCTGGACGATGTGCGTAACACCATCGCCAATGCCAACGTGCGACGACCCAAAGGTTCGGTCGAAGACGGCGAGCGGCTGTGGCAGGTGCAAGCCAACGATCAACTGGAAAAGGCCAAGGATTATGAGTCGCTGATTATTCACTACGCGGACGGTGCCGCGCTGCGCCTGAAGGACGTGGCCAAGGTCAGTGACGGTGTCGAGGACCGTTACAACAGCGGTTTCTTCAATAACGATGCTGCCGTGCTGTTGGTGATCAACCGGCAGGCCGGTGCCAACATCATCGAGACGGTCAACGAAATCAAGGCGCAGCTGCCGGCCTTGCAAGCGGTGCTCCCGGCCAGTGTGAAGCTGAATCTGGCGATGGACCGCTCGCCGGTGATCAAGGCTACGCTGCACGAGGCCGAGATGACCTTGCTGATTGCCGTGGCTCTGGTGATTTTGGTGGTGTACCTGTTCCTCGGCAATTTCCGCGCATCGCTGATTCCGACATTGGCCGTGCCGGTCTCGCTGGTCGGCACCTTTGCGGTGATGTACCTGTACGGATTCTCGCTGAACAACCTGTCGCTGATGGCGCTGATTCTGGCGACCGGGCTGGTGGTCGACGATGCCATCGTGGTGCTGGAAAACATTTCCCGGCACATCGACCAAGGCGTGCCGCCGATGAAGGCCGCGTACCTGGGCGCGGAAGAAGTGGGTTTCACCCTGCTGTCGATGAACGTGTCGCTGGTGGCAGTGTTCCTGTCGATTCTGTTCATGGGCGGTATCGTCGAGAGTCTGTTCCGGGAGTTCTCGATCACTCTGGCGGCTTCCATCATCGTCTCGCTGGTGGTCTCGCTGACGCTGACGCCGATGCTCTGCGCGCGGTGGTTAAAGCCGCACACGCCGGGCCAGGAAAATCGTCTGCAACGCTGGAGTCAGCGTACCAACGACTGGATGGTCGGCAAATACGCCACCAGCCTTGATTGGGTATTGCGTCATCGACGCCTGACGTTGCTCAGCCTTATCGTCACAATCGGCGTGAACATCGCGCTGTATGTCGTTGTTCCCAAGACATTTATGCCTCAGCAGGACACCGGTCAACTGATCGGTTTTGTCCGCGGTGATGACGGGCTGTCATTTACCGTGATGCAGCCGAAAATGGAGATTTTCCGCCGCGAGGTGTTGAAGAATCCCGCAGTGGAAAGCGTCGCGGGGTTCATTGGTGGCAACAACGGTACCAATAACGCCTTCATGCTCGTGCGTCTGAAACCGATCAAGGAACGCGGCGTCAATGCACAAAAGGTCATCGAACAACTGCGCAAGGAAATGCCCAAGGTCCCCGGGGCGCAGCTGATGCTGATGGCCGATCAGGACCTGCAATTCGGCGGCGGGCGCGAACAGACGACCTCGCAATATTCCTACATCCTGCAAAGCGGTGACCTGAGCCTGTTGCGCGCGTGGTATCCAAAAGTGGTGACGGCGCTGAAGGCATTGCCGGAGCTGACCGCGATCGATGCTCGCGAAGGGAGCGGCGCGCAGCAGGTGACGCTGATAGTCGACCGTGATCAGGCCAAACGCCTGGGCGTCGACATGAACATGGTGACGTCGGTGTTGAACAACGCCTACAGCCAGCGGCAGATCTCGACGATCTACGACAGCCTCAACCAGTATCAGGTGGTTATGGAGGTCAATCCGAAGTACGCGCAGGACCCGATTACCCTCAACCAGCTCAAGGTCATCACCGCCGACGGCGCACGAGTTCCGTTGTCGACGATTGCCCACTACGAAAATAGCCTGGCAGAAGATCGGGTCAGCCACGAAGGTCAGTTCGCCTCCGAAGACATCTCGTTCGACATGGCCGAAGGCGTGACGGTGGAGCAGGGCACCGCTGCCATCGAGCGGGCCATCGCCCGGGTTGGCTTGCCGGAAGGAGTCATCGCGAAAATGTCCGGCACTGCCGACGCATTTGCCGCAACGCAAAAGAGTCAGCCGTGGATGATTCTGGGGGCGCTGGTGGCGGTGTACCTGGTGCTGGGCGTGTTGTATGAAAGTTATATTCATCCGCTGACCATCCTCTCGACCTTGCCGTCGGCCGGGGTCGGCGCGTTGTTGTCGATCTACGTGCTGGGCGGTGAGTTCAGCCTGATCTCGTTGTTGGGGCTGTTCCTGCTGATTGGCGTGGTGAAGAAGAACGCCATTCTGATGATCGACCTCGCCCTGCAACTGGAGCGGCATCAGGGCCTGGCGCCGCTTGAATCAATCCGCAGTGCCTGCCTGCAACGCCTGCGACCGATTCTGATGACCACGCTGGCGGCGATCCTCGGCGCCTTGCCGCTGCTGCTCGGCCGTGCCGAAGGTGCGGAAATGCGCCAGCCGCTGGGCCTGACCATTATCGGCGGGCTGATTTTCAGTCAGGTGCTGACCCTTTACACCACTCCGGTGGTTTACCTCTATCTCGACAAACTGCGCCATCGTTTCAACCACTGGCGTGGGGTGCGTACCGATGCTGCTTTGGAAACCCCGTTATGACTGACCGTTCGCTCACCCGTCTGCCTACATCGCTGATCACCGTGCGAGGGGCGCGTTTACTGAGCCTCACGCTGTGCGTGGCGCTGCTCAGTGGCTGCGCCATCGGCCCGGATTACCAGCGTCCACAGGCCGCCGCACCGGTGCAATACAAGGAAGCGGCTGGCTGGCGTCAGGCCAACCCGAGCGATTCCCTGGCACGTGGGGCCTGGTGGGAGTTGTACGGAGACCGCCAGCTCAATGAGCTGATCGAGCAACTCAACCGCTCCAACCAGACGGTTGCGCAGTCGGAAGCACAATATCGCCAGGCGCAAGCGTTGGTCCGCAGCGCGCGTGGGGCATTTTTCCCGACGGTGGATCTGAGTGTCGGCAAAAACCGTTCGAGCCAGGGCACCGGCAGCAGTAGTTCCAGCCTGACAAGCTCCTCCAGCGGTATTCGCGACACCTACACGGCCCAGGCCGGGGTGAGTTGGGAAGCCGATGTCTGGGGCAAATTGCGCCGGGGGCTCGAAGCCGACACCGCGAATGCCGAGGCGAGCTTTGCCGATCTGGCAGCGATGCGCCTGAGTCAGCAGTCGGAACTGGTGCAGAACTACCTTCAGTTACGCGTGATCGATGAACAGCGCCGCCTGTTGCAGGCCACTGTCGAGGCCTATCAGCGCTCGCTGAAAATGACCGAAAACCAGTATCGCGCAGGTGTTTCCGGCAAAGACGCGGTGGCGCAGGCGACAACACAACTGAAAAGCACCGAAGCCGAGATGGTTGACCTGATCTGGCAACGGGCACAGTTCGAGAATGCCATCGCGGTGCTGACTGGCGTACCACCGGCTGAGTTCAGCATTGCCGAAACCACGGACATTCCTGCACTGCCTGCTGTGCCATTGGAGCTGCCGTCGCAATTGCTCGAGCGGCGGCCGGATATCGCCTCGGCCGAGCGTTCGGTGATGGCGGCCAACGCGAACATCGGTGTCGCCAAAGCGGCGTATTACCCGGACTTCACGCTGAGTCTGAACGGCGGTTATAGCAGCAGCACGACCAACAACTGGATCAGTGTGCCCAACCGCTTCTGGTCGGTTGGCCCACAACTGGCGATGACTTTGTTCGACGGTGGTCAGCGCTCGGCGGAAGTCGATCGCAGCGAGGCGGCTTACGATGAGACTGTTGCTGCCTACCGGCAAACCGTGCTCGACGGGTTCCGAGAAGTGGAAAACTATCTGGTGCAGCTTAAAGTGCTGGAAGACGAATCGGCCGTTCGCCAGCAGGCGTTGGACGCGGCGCGAGAATCGTTGCGCCTGATACAAAACCAATACAAGGCCGGGGTGATTGCCTATCTCGATGTCGTCGTCGTGCAGGCGACCGCGCTGAACAACGAGCGCAATATGCTCGATTTGATGCAGAACCGTTTGATCGCCAGCGTCCAATTGATCGCAGCACTGGGCGGCGGCTGGGACGGCGCGCTGCAGCCGCCTGAAAAACGCTGATTGTGGTAGCAGCTGCCGAGCGCGCGAGGCTGCGTTAGAGCGCGCAGCGGTCGTAAACCTGTCACCGCAACTGACTGTCTGGCGACGGCTACGCCATCGGACGCAGCCTCGCGGGCTCGGCAGCTGCTACGGACTTGGGGCTTTCGTCGTTGAAGTAAAATTTTGAAACAAGCGTTTCATCGGCTTGCTGGCGTTTTGGTTATTTTGTCAGTGCGTTACTCGGGGGAACCTATACACTCGCGCGTTTTGCATCGCCGCGAATGGAAGCAATCCGGCGTGTTCAGTCTCGAGAAACAGAACCTTCATGCTCACCGGTACTTATTCCACCTCGCTAGTGGTCGTCTCGCTCTGCGTGGCGATTCTGGCCTCCTATACCGCACTGGATCTGACCGGGCGCATTGCCTCCGCCAAAGGTCGGGCCGTGCATTTCTGGACGGCGGGCGGCGCTATTGCCATGGGGATCGGTGTGTGGTCGATGCATTTTATCGGCATGCTCGCCTTCGATTTGCCAATCGACCTGGGTTACGACGTGACGCTCACGGCGTTGTCACTGATCACGGCGGTCTTGTCCTGCGGCTTCGCCCTGTGGCTGGTCAGTCAACCGCAGTTGCCGGTCTGGCAGTTGGCCTTCGGCGCGCTGGTGATGGGCGCCGGCATCAGCGCGATGCACTACACCGGTATGGCCGCGATGCGCATGCAGCCGGGCATCGATTATGACCCGACGCTGTTCAGCGCTTCGTTGCTGATCGCCGTCGGCGCGTCCGGGGCGGCGCTGTGGATCGCCTTTCGGCTGCGCCAGCACTCGCCCTATGTTTGCCTGATTCGAGGTGGCGCGGCGGTGATCATGGGCATCGCCATCGTCGGCATGCACTACACCGGCATGGCCGCCGCGCGGTTTCCGGACGGCAGTTTCTGCGGCGCGGCAGTCGATGGCCTCAACGGCAAAGGCCTCGACAGCCTGGTGCTTGTCACCACGCTGGCGGTGCTGAGCATCGCGTTGCTCACGTCGATCCTCGACGCGCGACTGGAAGCACGAACGGCCAGCCTGGCCGCTTCGTTGACTGAAGCCAATCGAGAGCTCAGGCAGCTGGCCTTGCACGACAACCTCACCGGCCTGCCAAACCGGATGCTGCTGGCAGACCGGATTGACCAGGCGATGGCGAGGGTGCAGGAGCAGGGCGGTTACTTTGCGTTGATGTTCATTGATCTCGACGGATTCAAACCGGTCAACGACGCGTTTGGCCATCACATGGGCGATCAGTTGCTGCGCGAAGTCGGCCTGCGTCTGCGTGAGGATTTGCGCAGCCCGGACACACTGGCGCGAATCGGTGGCGACGAGTTCGTGCTGCTGGTGCAGTTGGAGGAGGCGAACGACGCCTTGGCCTTGGCCGCGCGGCAAGTCGGCTTGATCGCACGGTCGTTCCGCGTGGCCGAACATGACCTGCAGATCTCCGCAAGTGTGGGTATCGCGTTGTATCCGGGCAACGGTGAAACCGCCGATGAGCTACTGATGAATGCCGACGCGGCGATGTATCACGCCAAAGGTGCTGGCAAAAACGGCTACAGTTTTTTCGATGCGTCGATGAACAGCAACGCCCGCAAGCAACTGCAACTGCTGCAGGATTTGCGCACGGCATTGGATCAGTGCCAGTTCAGCCTTTATTACCAACCCAAATTTGACGCGAGCAACGGCCGCCCGGTTGGTGCCGAAGCGCTGCTGCGCTGGGTGCACCCGACGCAAGGCATGTTGTTACCGGACAAGTTCATCGATCTTGCAGAGAAAACCGGCCTGATCATCCCGATTGGCGAATGGGTGCTCAACGAAGCCTGTCGGCAGATGCGCGAATGGTACGTCCTTGGCTATACCGACTGGCGTATCGCGGTCAATCTTTCGGCGCTGCAGTTTTGCCATGCCGGGCTCGTGCAAAGTGTCGCCAAGGCCTTGGCCACTCACCATTTGCCGGCTAACAGCCTGACTCTGGAAATCACCGAAACCACCGCCATGAGCGACGCCGATGCGAGCATGACCGTGTTGCAGGAGCTGTCAAACATGGGGGTTGATCTGTCCATCGACGACTTCGGTACGGGTTATTCGAGCCTGATGTACCTTAAACGCCTGCCGGCCAACGAGCTGAAAATCGACCGGGGCTTCGTCCGCGATCTGGAACATGACAGCGACGATGCGGCCATCGTGTCCGCCATTGTCGCGCTGGGTCAGGCACTGGGGTTGCGCATCGTTGCCGAAGGTGTGGAAACCGGTGTTCAGCAGGATTTCCTGACGCAGCTGGGGTGCGATTCGCTGCAAGGCTATTTGCTGGGCCACCCGCTCCCGGCGGATCGGTTTATGGTCGATATCATTCGTGGAGAGCAGTTGGCTGCCGGTTGAAACATTCCGTAGCAACTGGTGAGCCTACGAGGCTGCGTCCCGCGGCGCAGCCGTCGTCAAACCGGCCAACACCCTTTACCTGAACAACCTCAGCCAATAATCTCGCGACGCCTGCGCCGCCGAACGCAGCCTCGCAGGCTCGACAGCTGCTACAGGTCATGCAAAAAACCCCGATGGCGGTTATCCTTTGCTCCGACTGCACAGGTGTGAAGCGGGAGAACAGGCAGCATGGAAAAAGTCATCGTCATCACCGGCGGCAGCCGCGGCATCGGGGCTGCCACCGCATTGTTGGCCGCGGGGCTGGGCTATCGGATCTGCATCAATTACCAATCCGATGAAGAGGCAGCGCACAACGTTCTGGAGCAGGTCCGCGCACTCGGCGCGCAAGCCATCGCCATTCGTGCTGACGTCAGCATCGAGGACGAAGTGATCGCCCTGTTCAATCGCGTGGATGCAGAGCTTGGCCGGGTGACCGCACTGGTCAACAACGCCGGCACCGTGGGGCACAAGTCCCGGGTCGATGAAATGTCCGAATTTCGCGTTCTCAAAATTCTCAAGACCAACGTTCTGGCGCCGATCCTCTGTGCCAAGCACGCCATCCTGCGCATGTCGCCCAAGCACGGCGGGCAGGGCGGCAGCATCGTCAATGTGTCCTCGGTCGCGGCGCGCTTGGGCTCGCCAAATGAATACGTGGATTACGCGGCTTCAAAAGGTGCGCTGGACAGCTTCACCATAGGCTTGTCGAAAGAAGTCGCCGGTGAAGGCATCCGGGTCAATGCGGTACGACCTGGTTATATCTACACCGACTTTCACGCGTTGAGCGGGGATCCGGAAAGGGTCAGCAAGCTGGAATCAGGCATTCCCATGGCTCGCGGCGGTCGACCGGATGAAGTAGCCGAGGCGATAATCTGGTTATTGTCGGACAAGGCTTCTTATGCAACCGGGACATTTGTCGACTTGGGCGGTGGGCGCTGAGCGCGGTCTACTGTCATTGTTGCCAGTAGACACTAGTCTGCGGTGCATCTAGATTGGCAGTGGCCTCTCCTCTGTGGAGCGCCACAATTTGCATCGTCATACGCCTTCAATCACCGTCATCGAACCCCGCGTGTTGCCCGTTCGTGAACTGGCCTATCATCGCCGCGCGACGGGCGATTTGCTGGAGACGCGAGTTACGCATCAAGCTTATGACACGGCCGGTCGGCTGTGTGAGCAGCGCGATCCTCGACTTTTTGTTTCATCCCTCACTGATCCCGAAGTGCCGGTAAACCTGCGCACCATTTACAGTCTGTCAGGCCAGTCACTGTGCAGCGATAGCGTCGATGCAGGCTGGCAGCTGAGCTTGCCAGGTCCTGATGGGCTGGCGGTTAAAATGTGGGATCAGCGAGGGTGGCATCGGCGGATCGAATACGATCTGTTGCTGAGGCCGGTGGCTATTGCTGAGCACATCAGTGGCGAGCCGGAGTGTTACGCGGAGCGCATCACTTGGGGACGCTATACGCCGATTGACGCCATGCACAATCGCAGCGGCCAGCCGGTGCGCCATGATGATCCGGCGGGTAGCCGGTTGATTTCCGAGTATGGACTGTCCGGCGCGGTCCTCGAAGAAGTCCGGCATTTTCTTGCTAGCCTTGAAGCACCTGATTGGCCAGACGCAGAAGCCGAGTGCGATCTGCTACTGGAGCCGGGTGAAGGCGCACGTTGCAACTGGCGTTTCGCGGCAACCGGTGAAGTGCTGAGTCAGATGGATGCCAAGGGGCATACCCGGCATTTGCGCCATGACTGCATTGGTCAGCTGCGTGAGATTGGTCTGCAACGAGCGCAGTGCAACACCGTCGAAACCCTCGTCGGCGGTATTGAATACAGCGCAGCCGGCCAGGTCCTCGAGGAACTGGCTGGTAATGGAATACGCACAGTTTCCAGCTATGACCTGGCCAACGGACATCTCCTGACGCTCGCCAATCAGGCCCCCAATGGCCAGTTTCTGCAAAAACTGAGCTACTGCTACGACCCCGCCGGCAACATCATAAACATCACCGACGCCGCGTTACCCATCCAGTACTCGGCCAACCAACGCATCGAACCCGTCCGACATTTCACCTACGACACGCTGTACCAACTGATCAAAGCCACAGGCTGGGAATCTGCCAAACCGTCATTGGGCCCCGCATTGCCGGAGTGGCAAGCCTTCGGCTCGGCCGACAGCAGCCGTTGGTGTAACTACACCGAAACTTATTTTTATGATGCGGCGGGCAATCTGTTGCAACGGGTTCATCAAGGCGCTGTGGACGACACGCTTACCATGCAGGTGGCTGCGCACAGTAATCGCAGCATCAAAGACCGGCCGGGGGCGGAGCTGGACGGACTTTTCGATGCGCGCGGCAACTTGCTCGAGTTGCAGCCAGGTCAGTCCTTACAGTGGAATGGCCGTAACGAGTTGAGCGAAGTCGTGCAGGTCGCCCGACGCAACGCCCCCAGTGACAGGGAATTTTACGGCTACGATCATGAAGGCATGCGTGTCCGCAAATGCCGCACTGCAGCAGCGAAATCCATCATCCACACCGCCGACGTGCGATACCTGCCGGGTCTGGAACTGCACAGCAACAGCGCCACCGGCGAGAACTTGCAAGTGGTCAGCGTTCAGGCCGGCCGCTGTTCGGTGAGACTGTTGCATTGGAGCAGCTCTCCTCCGGACGGCGTGATCAATGACCAGCTGCGTTATTGCTTCGATGATCATCTGGGCTCAAGCGCCATTGAAGTCGATGCCGATGCGAAACCTATAAGCCAGGAAATTTATTACCCGTTCGGCGGTACGGCTTGTCTGGTCGGGCGGAACAAGGTTGAAACCAGCTACAAAACGATTCGCTACTCCGGGAAGGAACGGGATGCAGCCGGGCTCTATTACTACGGTGCACGTTATTACGCCCCTTGGTTACAGCGGTGGCTGAACCCTGATCCGGCCGGCAATGTAGATGGATTGAATCTCTATCGATTTGTCAGAAACGCCCCGCCAAATTATCGTGATGAAACAGGACTAGCCCCAACGCCAGCCTCAGATTGCAAGCAACTACCGCTTTATCTGCACCAAGCTCTAATGGGGGCTAAAGATATAGTAGAGCGAGCACTGATTGAGCTGGATGCGGGCAGAGGTGCGAGATTTCTTGAAACTCACATAGGCACTGCTTCACCTGAGGATTTTGATTATCTCACCAGTGGCTTCAAATATATTTTATGGGATATCGAACATATTGAGAAAAACCCGCACAGGTTGGTGTCAGTGTCGGGCTCGCGAGATATTGCATACGTCTTAAAAACAAATCCGGACAGGGAGATATACATCAACCGAGCGCAATTCAACGCCCTGAGCCCGGAAAACCGAAGTGATACGTTAATACACGAGCTCACCCATTTAAGTTTCATATTTGATTCATATGATTTTTGGTATGTTTCAACGATTAATGGGCGCAGTCCGGACGAGCTTGCGTTTATTTCGGCGTCCATAATAAGTACAGGTGTAATCAATCCCACGCTTTTGGGAAGACATATGAAAGTATTAACTAACCTTGCGCGTGAAGCCACCGTAAACGGCGCACTGGCAAAGTTCAATAGCTCAAGGAGCTTCAGGGCTTACATTGCTTCGCGTAATGCGGACACTCTCACCAATGTTGCGGTCGCGTTAAGTAGAAATAATAAAGGGCATAATGTCTAAGTAAAGGTTATGCATTTGAGCTGCTGAGCCAGACACTTATCACTTCAAAGCAACCGCGCAATTCGGCCCAACGTTTCCATCGCCTTCTCCGAAACCTCATCCCAAGGGCTTCCATAGTTCAACCGAATGCAATTCCTGAACCGCTGCGACGGTGAAATATCGGCCCCGGCGCGATGCTGATGCCTTGCGTCAGCGCCATCTGAAACAATTTCAATAAACCATTATTCGTCGATCTGGGTGATGGATGGTAGAGCAGTGTCTACTGTCATTGTTGTCAGTAGACGTTGAATCTCCGCACGCCTAGATTGCCAGTGGTCTTCCTTGAGTCGAGCGCTACGATTTGCACCGGAATACGCCCTCAATCACCGTCATCGAACCCCGCAGGTTGCCCGTTCGTGAACTGGCCTATCATCGCCGTGCGATGGGCGGTTTGCTGGAGACGCGGGTTACGCATCAGGTTCATGACGTGGCTGGGCGGCTTTGCGAGCAGCGCGATCCTCGACTGTTTGCGTCTGCCTTCACTGAGCCCGATGTGCCGGTAAACCTGCGTACGTTTTACAGTCTGTCGGGGCAGTCACTGTGCATCGACAGTGTCGATGCAGGCTGGCAGCTGAGATTGCCCGGTCCTGATGGGCTGACGGTTGAAGCGTGGGATCAGCGGGGGTGGCATTGGCGGATTGAATACGATCTGTTGCTGCGGCCGGTGGCGGTCGTTGAGCACTTTAAAGGTCATCCCGAGCGCTGCGCCGAACGAATCACCTGGGGACGCTTTACGCCGGATGATGCCTTGCGCAATCGCTGCGGTGTGCCTGTGCGCCATGATGATCCAGCGGGCAGCCGATTGTTGCCGGACTACGCGATGGCGGGGTCCGCCCTCGCTGAAGTCCGGCATTTTCATGAAAGCGTTGAATCACCCGGCTGGCCGTTGGATGAAGTCGAACGTGACCGACTGCTCGAACTGGGGGATGGCGCACGGTCGACTTGGCATTTCGCCCCAACGGGCGAGGTGTTGTGTCAGACGGACGCCAAAGGGCGTACCCGGCATTTCCGCTATGATCGCGGCGGTCAACTACGTGGCATTCGATTGCAACAAGCGCAGCGCACCACGGCCGAAATCCTCGTCGGCGGTATTGAATACAGCGCCGCCGGGCAGGTCCTCCACGAGTTGGCCGGCAACGGCATGCGGACTTTTTCCAGTTATGACCCCGCCAGTGGGCAACTGCTGACTCTCGCCAATCAATCGCAGGATGGCACGTTTTTACAGAACCTCAGTTACCGCCACGACCCGGCCGGGAACATCACTGCGATCACTGAGGACGCGCTACCGCTTCAGCATTTCGCGAACCAACGCGTTGAACCGGTTCGTCATTTTGTCTACGACACGCTGTACCAATTGATCAGCGCCACAGGCTGGGAATCTGCCAAACCGTCATTGGGCCCCGCGTTGCCGGAGTGGCAAGACTTCGGCTCGGCCGACAGCAGCCGTTGGTGTAATTACACCGAAACTTATTTTTATGATGCGGCGGGCAATCTGTTGCAACGGGTTCATCAAGGAGCGGTGAACGACACGCTGAACATGCAGGTGGCAGCGCACAGTAATCGCAGCATCAAAGACCGGCCGGGGGCGGAGCTGGACGGACTTTTCGATGCGCGCGGCAATTTAGTGGAATTGCAGCCGGGTCAATCCTTGCAATGGAATGGCCGAAACGAGTTGAGCGAAGTTGTGCAGGTCGCCCGACACAACGCTCCCGGCGACAGAGAGTTTTACAGCTACGATCACGAAGGCATGCGTGTTCGCAAATGCCGCACTGCCGCCGCGAAATCCATTACCCACAGCGCGGAAGTGCGATACCTGCCGGGCCTCGAACTGCACAGCAACAGCGCCACGGGCGAACAGTTGCAAGTGCTGAGCATTCAGGCAGGCCGCTGTTCAGTAAGGCTGCTGCACTGGGACAGTCCGCCGCCGGAAGGCGTGGACAATGACCAGCTACGTTACTGCTTCGATGATCATCTGGGCTCAAGCGCCTTTGAGGTCGACGCTGAAGCAAAACCGATCAGTCAGGAAATTTATTACCCGTTCGGCGGCACGGCCTGGTTGGCGGGGCGAGGTAAAGTGGAAACCAGTTACAAAACGATTCGCTACTCCGGGAAGGAACGGGATGCGACCGGGCTTTATTACTATGGTGTCCGGTACTACATGCCATGGTTTCACCGCTGGTTGAATCCGGACCCGGCGGAAAACGCGGATGGCTTGAGCTTTTACAAGTTTACTCGAAATAACCCGACCAACTGCATAGATAGAACGGGACTAAATTCGGTATGGGCATCAATCAATGATTTTGTACTCGAAGGGTACCATATCAGATGGGCGGTAAGTGCGAGGGGAATGGCCGCCATTCGGTCGAGGCAGCCGGAGGTTGCTGTTGCGTTGGATAGCGCGTTTGAAAGGGCAGTTACGTTAATAGATAACGCAGTTAAGGCGTTCTATGAGCCCAGCTCTCGTGGGGCGATAGAAAAATACGCAGGAGCTATTGCTGCGGATAAATTTACTTTATTAAAGAGGAATATTGAAGCTATGCAACAACGCATTCACAAATATGGAGCAAATTCGGAGAAGATGGTGCTGCTAAAAGGACGCTTGTCTGTAGCTGGAAAAGTGTTCGATTGGGATCGTAGAAGTAAGATATATCTTAATGGTGACGTACTCTTAACAAACACAGTTGAGGCTAATGCGCATCTCTTGTTACATGAGTTGTCGCATATTGTGGTGCGCACTAAGGACTATTGGTATTCTTCGGGTAGCGTTGACAAAGCCGGCTCTGTTGATTCGCAAGATGCCTACGGGATGACATTCAATGACAATGTGGCTGAATTTCAATTTATTAATGATTCAAGCCGTATTCTGCGTGGAGACATCGAATGCTCCGACATCGAGCGTGATTTGCTAAGTGACTTTCATACTAAAGATAAGGGAGTAGTCATTAGCCAATTTAAAGCGAGACCTGCGATGAGAGGCGAAAAGGCTTTAAGAAATGCGGATACGTTTGTAGCAATTTTGAGAAGTTTGAGTCGATCGCACCAAAAACACAGTAACGCTGAGGTCAGCTTGGTCTGAAAGACCGCACAATCCGCCCCAACGTCTCCATCGCCTTCTCCGAAATCTCATCCCAAGGGCTTCCATAGTTCAACCGGATGCAATTCCTGAATCGCTGCGTCGGTGAAAATATCGGCCCCGGCGCGATGCTGATGCCCTGCGCCAACGCCATCTGAAATACCTTCAACGAATCGGTCTGCCCGGGCAATTCCAGCCACAGGAAGTACCCGCCCGAAGGGTGACTGACCCGGGTTTGTGCCGGGAAATAACGCCCAATCGCCGCGAGCATCGCGTTCTGCTGTTCCTCCAGCGCATAACGCAACTTGCGCAGATGCCGGTCATAGCCGCCATGCTGTAAGTAATCGGCAATAGCGGCCTGAGCCGGCATCGATGCGCACAGTGAGGTCATCAACTTCAATCGTTCGATCTTCTGCGCGTAACGTCCAGCTGCCACCCAGCCAATTCGATAACCGGGCGCCAGGCTCTTGGCGAACGAGCCGCAATGCATCACCAAACCATCGGTATCAAAGGCCTTGGCCGGTTTCGGTGCCTGCTGCCCGTAATAAAGCTCGGCGTATACATCGTCCTCAATCAGCGGTACTTGGTGCTTGCGCAACAGTTCTACCAGTTCGCGTTTCTTCGCCTCGGGCATGGTCGCGCCGATTGGATTGTGGAAACTGGTCATGCACCAGCAGGCCTTGATCGGGTGGCGATCAAGGGTCTGCGCGAGCACGTCAAGGTCGATGCCGTCGCGCGGGTGCACGGGAATTTCCACGGCTTTGAGTTTCAGCCGTTCGAGGATCTGCAGGCAGGCATAAAATGCCGGGGCCTCGATCGCCACCAGATCGCCCGGTTCAGTGACGGCTTGCAGGCACAGGTTCAGCGCCTCGAGGGCGCCGTTGGTGATCAGCAGTTCTTCCATCGGCAACATCAAGCCGCCGACCCTATAGCGCAGGGCTATTTGCCGGCGTAGTTGCGGGTTGCCCGGAGACAAGTCCGTGACGACCATGCGCGGGTCCATATCGCGGGTGGCGCTGGAGAGCGAGCGCGACAGGCGCTGCAGCGGAAACAGGGCAGGGCTTGGGAAGGCCGAACCGAAGGGCACAGTGTTCGGATCCTTGATCGAATCGAGGACCGAGAACACCAGCTCGCTGACGTCCACTTCGGTGGATTCGTTGACTTCACGGCTGATCACCGGTTCAGAGAATGGCATCGGTGCATGGGCGTTGACGAAGTAGCCGGAGCGCGGGCGCGCGCGAATCAGACCGCGACGCTCAAGCAGGTAATAGGCCTGAAACACAGTCGACGGGCTTACGCCGTGAGTCTGGCTGGCGTAGCGCACCGAAGGCACGCGCTCGCCAGGGCCCAGGACGCCGGAGCGGATCAGTTCAGCGATGTCGTCGGCGAATTTTTCGTAGCGTTTCATTCGAAGCCCGGGCAGTTTCATCATTGAAGTCGAGGCGGTCTCATCGCGCCGCAGCAGTTTAACGACTCAGCGATTCATCGGTGCAACAAAGCGGCTCGTCGCCACGCTGTAAATCTGTGGCTCATCACTGTCGACAATCCTGAAGCCGATACCTTGCGAACTGCTGCCTGGCCGTTCCATGGTCATCGCCACTGAAACCGGCACGTCGACAATCTCCCCCGGCGCGAGGCTCAGTTCGGTCTTGCCCTGCAACACAAAGCCTTCGGCATTCTCGAGCATCAGCCGGTAATCCTGACGCCGCTGCGTCTTGTTGATGACCTTCAGGCTATAGATGTTTTCGATCTGGCCCTGACTGTTTTCACGGAACAAACCGCGGTCCTTGCTCACGTCCAGCGAAACCATCGGCCGTTCCACCAGGGAGACCGCAAGGGCCGCGACCATGATCAACAACACCGCGGTGTAGCCGATCAATCGCGGCCGAAGCAGGTGGGTCTTGCCGCCCTGCAACTCCCGTTCGGAGGTGTAGCTGATCAGCCCGCGCGCGTAGCCCATTTTGTCCATGATCGAGTCGCAGGCGTCGATGCACGCGGCGCAACCGATGCACTCCATTTGCAGGCCGTCGCGTATGTCGATGCCCGTCGGGCAGACCTGCACACAGAGCTGGCAGTCAATGCAGTCGCCAAGGCCAACCACGGCGGGTACCACTTCACGCTTGCGCGCACCACGGTTTTCGCCACGCGCGGCGTCGTAGGAAACGGTCAGAGTGTCCTTGTCGAACATCACACTCTGGAACCGCGCATAGGGGCACATGTGCATGCACACCGCTTCGCGTAGCCAGCCGGCGTTGATGTAGGTCGCGCCGGTGAAAAACATCACCCAGAAGAGGCTGACGCCGCCAATCTGCAAGGTCAGCAGTTCTTCGGCGAGCGGACGAATTGGCGTGAAGTAGCCAACAAACGTCAGGCCGGTCAACAGGCTGATGGCCAGCCACATCGTGTGCTTCGCTGAGCGGCGCATCAGCTTGTTCAAAGTCCACGGCGCGGCTTGCAATTTGATGCGCTGATTGCGTTCGCCTTCGGTGATTTTTTCGCACCACATGAAGATCCATGTCCAGGAGCTTTGCGGACAGGTGTAGCCACACCAGACTCGGCCGGCGAACACCGTGATCGTGAATAACCCGAACGCAGCGATGATCAGCAGAGCCGAGAGCAGGATGAAATCCTGCGGCCAGAAGGTTGCGCCGAAAATGTGGAATTTGCTTTCGGCCAGGTCCCAGAGCACCGCCTGACGACCACTCCAGTTCAACCATACCGTGCCGAAAAAAAGCAGGAACAGGAAGCCTGCACCGGTGATGCGCATGTTTCGAAAGAGGCCGGTAAAGCTGCGGGTGTGAATCAGGTTGTCGGTCGATTTAGCCCTGATCGGCGGACGCGAAGGCCAATCGTCTTTCAGCAATGAGGACGGTTCAATCGTTTGGACGGGGATTCTTTCGCTCATGGTCTTCAGCTCAACAGCCTCCATCAGGCCGCTGAACTATGAGCGATGCTCTGTTTGCATAACAGACTCAGGCTTCGCGAAAAAAAGCGGATCAGATGCTCGCTGATCCGCTGTTTGCGACGAGTCGAAACACTTGAGCTGCAGGCGCCTTACCTGAAAGGACTGGCGCGCAGGCGGCTATCAGACCACCGAATCACTGTCGGTTTCCTTCAGATTCTCACGACCGTCCGTTGCACCCGCTACGGTCAACAAGTCAGCTTCAGCTTCTGTAATGAAGACACGTTTGCCATCAAGGTCCACCGCCGACATACGCATCTCATGATCGGTAATTACGGTCAAATCCGGCGCCAGACGAATTTCCTCGCCATTATCACTGGTGAAAAAAGCGGTTTGATCCTGGGTGCGGACAGGCATGGCAGGCATCCTTTTTAGCGGGAGTGGTGATCTATTAGGACGCGTGTGCGCGGCATCGTTCTGTGCAACTGATTAATGGTCAACGCGGTCCATGTACTACACATTTATGACAAGGAGGCTTCATGGACGCCTGGTGTGACGAAGTATGGGTAACGCTGCAATCTGAATTCGCTGACATCGGCGATGCCTCTCAACTGACACGCATCACCGTCAGACTGCTTATGGCGGCCATTCTGGGCGGCATTCTCGGATTTGAGCGAGAGCAGAAGGGCAAGGCCGCCGGCGTTCGTACGCACATGCTGGTGGCGATGGGCGCCGCGTTGTTCGTGCTGGTCCCGCAGATGTCCGGTTCGCAGGCAGACGCCATGAGCCGTGTATTGCAGGGTGTGATCGCCGGCATTGGCTTCCTCGGCGCCGGTACCATTCTGAAGAATACCGGTGGTGATATGGGTCACGTCAAAGGCCTGACCACTGCAGCCGGTTTGTGGATGACCGCCGCCATCGGTGTGTCAGCCGGCATGGGCCGCGAAGCGACGGCGGTGGTGAGTACTTTGCTGGCGCTGGTGGTATTCAGCGTGATGCCGAAGATTGTGCGGGTATTTGACAAAAACGGCGATCAGGACCGGCCGTAGAGGTAAGTCATTCCCACGCCGGGCGTGGGAATGCGTTGGGGATTTACTCGGCCGCAACCACCACCGGCGGCATCGTATCCGGCGGATCCTCCCGAGGCGGTGGCGTAGTCCCTGGCGGTTCCTGCTCAGGGACCGGTTGCGGATCGGTCGGCGGGATGACCGGGTCGTCGATGTTCGGATCGGGCGTTTCTACCGGGTTGGGAAGGGTCATCGTTGAAGCCTCCTGTGGCACATGGCGTGAGACGTGCTTAAGTCGATTGACCACCACGCAACGGAATTGATTCCCCCCGATATCCGCGTGAACTTTTACTCATGGCCATAGCTCGGAACCTAAGCGAGTTCATACCGGGGCAGACCGCCTTGTGAGAACGATGATCAGACAATGAGCGTCCATGGGGCGTTAAGGAGAGATGCTCGATGACTGCTGAAAGCACTACAGAACTTAGCTATAACCCGCACATCCCGCTGGCACAGGCGTTACTCCTGCCGCGCATCGCGATTGAAGACACCATGCCGATCCTTGATGGTGGGCAGTTTGCCGTCAAGGCCGTGGTTGGCCAGGACGTAGTGGTAACCAGCAAGGTGTTTGCCGATGGCCACGATAAGCTGGCCGTGCGCATCCGCTGGCGTGCCGAGGGTGATGAGACCTGGCAAAGCGAAGTCATGGAAGAACTTGGCAACAATGGCTGGGAAGGTCGCTTTCAGGTGGCGCAACAAGGCCGCTACGTTTATTGCATCGAGGCCTGGATCGATCATTTCGCCACGTTCTGCTATGAGCTTGAGAAAAAGCATCTTGCGGCAGTGCCCGTGAGCCTGGAATTGCAGGAAGGCCGCAATCACGTCCAGCAAGCGGCAGAGCGCACTGAAGGCCAGTTGAGCGAAGACCTCGCGGCGCTGCATCATGAATTGTCCGGGCTGCTCGAAACCGAACAGGTCGCGCTGTTTTTGCACCAACGTAGCGCTGATCTGATGCAGCAGGCTGACCACCGCGCCTTCCTTAGCCACAGCCCGGAGTTCCCGGTAGACGTCGAGCGCGAGCTCGCGCAGTTTGCCAGCTGGTATGAACTGTTTCCGCGCTCGATCACTGATGATCCGGCTCGCCACGGCACATTCAACGATGTGCATGCGCGACTGCCGATGATTCAGGACATGGGTTTCGACGTGTTGTACTTCCCGCCGATTCACCCGATCGGCCGCAGCTTTCGCAAAGGCCCGAACAACTCGCTGAACGCTGGCCCTGATGATCCGGGCAGCCCTTACGCGATCGGCAGTGAGGATGGGGGTCACGAGGCCATTCATCCGCAGCTTGGCACCCGCGAAGACTTCCGTCGGCTGGTGGCAGCTGCTGCCGATCACGGTCTGGAAATTGCCCTCGATTTCGCCATTCAGTGCTCTCAGGATCATCCATGGCTCAAGCAACATCCGGGCTGGTTCAACTGGCGGCCGGACGGCACGATCAAATACGCGGAAAACCCGCCGAAGAAATACCAGGACATCGTTAACGTCGACTTCTACGCCGCCGACGCGATTCCCAGCCTCTGGGTGGAATTGCGCGACGTAGTCGTGGGTTGGGTCGAAGAGGGCGTGAAGATTTTCCGCGTCGACAATCCGCACACTAAACCCCTGCCGTTTTGGCAGTGGCTGATTGCCGATGTGCGCGCGCTGCATCCGGAAGTGATTTTTCTGGCCGAGGCCTTTACCACTCCGGCGATGATGGCGCGGTTGGGCAAAGTCGGTTACTCCCAGAGTTACACCTACTTCACCTGGCGCAACACCAAATACGAACTCTCGACTTACCTCGCCGAGCTGAACGAGTCGCCTTGGCGCGAATGCTACCGGCCGAATTTCTTCGTCAACACGCCGGACATCAACCCGCCGTTCCTGCATCAGTCCGGGCGTCCCGGGTTCCTCATTCGTGCGGCACTGGCGACCATGGGCTCCGGTTTGTGGGGCATGTATTCCGGGTTCGAGTTGTGCGAGTCGGCGCCGGTGCCGGGCAAAGAGGAATACCTCAACTCCGAGAAGTACGAGATTCGTCCGAGGGATTTCAACGCGCCGGGCAACATCATTGCCGAGATCGCTCAGCTCAATCGCATTCGCCGACAGAACCCGGCCTTGCACACGCACCTTGGCCTCACGATCTATAACGCCTGGAACGACAACATTCTGTATTTCGGCAAGCGCAGCGAGGATGGCAGCAACTTCATCCTGGTCGCCGTCAACCTTGATCCGAATAACGTGCAGGAAGCCAATTTCGAATTGCCGCTTTGGGAAATGGGCCTGCCTGACGACGCCGCCACGCAGGGCGAAGACTTGATGAATGGCCATCGCTGGACCTGGCACGGCAAGTATCAGTTCATGCGGTTAGACCCGGCTGTGCAGCCGTTCGGGATTTGGCGCATCACCGTTTGAGACCAAAAACTGTAGGAGCGAGCCTGCTCGCGATAGCGGTGTGTCAGGCAATACATGTGCTGAATGTACCGCCGCCATCGCGAGCAGGCTCGCTCCCACAGGTTAATCATTGCGTCTGAAATGGTGATCGGTTCAGCGGCATTTTTCGAATTCAACAGGAGTTTCAAATGGCGAAGAAATCCAATGGAGCTACCTTTATCAAGGACCCGCTCTGGTACAAGGATGCGGTGATCTATCAGGTACACGTCAAATCTTTTTTCGACTCCAACAACGACGGGATCGGTGACTTTCCCGGCCTCATCGCCAAACTCGATTACATCGCCGATCTGGGCGTCAACACGATCTGGCTGCTGCCGTTTTATCCCTCGCCACGCCGCGACGACGGCTACGACATCGCCGAGTACCGTGGTGTGCATCCCGACTACGGCACCATGGCCGATGCCAAGCGGTTCATTTCCGAAGCGCACAGCCGTGGTTTGCGGGTGATCACCGAGCTGGTCATCAACCACACCTCCGATCAACACGCCTGGTTTCAGCGCGCGCGCAAAGCCAAGAAAGGCTCGGCGGCGCGAGACTTTTACGTGTGGTCCGATGACGATCACAAGTACGACGGCACACGCATCATCTTTCTCGACACCGAGAAATCCAACTGGACGTGGGACCCGGTCGCCGAGCAGTATTTCTGGCACCGTTTCTATTCTCACCAGCCGGACCTGAATTTTGATAACCCGCAGGTCATGAAAGCGGTGTTGTCGGTGATGCGCTACTGGCTCGACATGGGCATTGATGGCCTGCGTCTGGATGCGATCCCGTACCTGATCGAGCGCGACGGCACCAACAACGAGAACCTGCCCGAGACCCACGACGTTCTCAAGCAGATTCGCGCCGAAATCGATGCCAATTATCCAGACCGCATGTTGCTCGCCGAGGCCAACCAATGGCCGGAAGACACGCAGCTGTATTTTGGTGACACCGATAAACAGGGTCTCAACGGCGACGAATGCCACATGGCGTTCCACTTCCCGTTGATGCCGCGCATGTACATGGCGTTGGCTCAGGAAGACCGTTTCCCGATTACCGACATTCTGCGCCAGACCCCGGAAATTCCAGCTAATTGCCAGTGGGCGATTTTCCTGCGCAACCACGATGAATTGACGCTGGAAATGGTCACCGACAAAGAGCGTGATTACCTGTGGAATTACTACGCGGCCGACCGTCGGGCGCGGATCAATCTGGGTATTCGCCGGCGCCTGGCGCCGTTGATGGAACGTGACCGTCGCCGCGTTGAATTGCTCAACTCGCTGCTGCTGTCGATGCCGGGCACGCCGACGCTGTATTACGGTGACGAGATCGGCATGGGCGACAACATTTACCTCGGCGACCGCGATGGCGTGCGCACGCCGATGCAATGGTCGATCGATCGCAACGGCGGCTTCTCCCGCGCCGACCCGGCGAGCCTGGTGCTGCCACCGATCATGGACCCGCAATACGGTTATCTGTCGGTCAACGTCGAGACCCAGTCCGGCGATCCGCATTCGATGCTCAACTGGACACGGCGCATGCTCGCCGTGCGCAAACAGTCGAAGGCCTTCGGGCGCGGCACGATAAAAATGCTCTCGCCGAGCAACCGGCGGATTCTGGCGTATACCCGTGAATTCACCGGGGCGGACGGCAAACACGAAATCATCCTGTGCGTGGCCAACGTGTCCCGTAGCGCCCAGGCAGCGGAACTCGACTTGTCGGCTTACGTTGGCATGGTTCCCGTGGAAATGCTTGGCGGCAATGCGTTCCCGCCGATTGGCCAACTGAATTTTCTTCTGACCCTGGCGCCTTACGGCTTTTATTGGTTTGGACTCGCTGCGGAGAATCAAATGCCCACCTGGCACGTAGAACCGGCGCAAAGCCTGCCGGACTTCACCACCCTGGTGTTGAAAAAACGCATGGAAGAGCTGCTCGAGTCGCCGTCTCGCGACACGCTGGAGCAGAGCATTCTGCCGAACTGGCTGCAAAATCGACGCTGGTATGCCGGTAAGGATACGGCGATCGAGAAGGTCAACCTCGCCTATGGCGTGCGTTTCGGTGATGCCCAGCATCCGGTGCTGTTGAGTGAAATCGAAGTCACCAGCGGCGGCCAGACCAGTCGTTATCAATTGCCGTTTGGCTTTATGGCTGATGATCAGGTCGGCCCGGCGCTGCCACAGCAGTTGGCGTTGTCGCGGGTTCGACGCGGGCCGCAGGTCGGCTTGATCACCGACGCGTTCAGCCTCGAGAACTTCATCCGTGCGGTGCTGCAAGGCATGCAGGACAACACCGTGTTGCCATCGGATGGCGGCGAGATTCGTTTCGAACCGACTGCAGAACTGGCCAAACTTGGCCTGACCGCCGAATCGGAAGTGCGCTACCTGTCCGCCGAGCAGTCCAACAGTTCAGTGGTGATCGGCAGCAGCATGGTGCTCAAGCTGATCCGCAAGGTCGCCTCGGGTGTGCACCCGGAGCTGGAAATGAGCGCGTACCTGACCAACGCCGGCTTCAGCAATATCTCGCCGCTGTTGGGTTCGGTGGTGCGTCACGATGCCCAGGGCGAGGACAACTTGCTGATGATCGCTCAGGGTTATTTGAGCAATCAGGGCGACGCGTGGGAATGGACGCAGAACAACCTCGAACGAGCGCTGCGTGACGAACTGGCAGACGCCATGTCCGAACAGGAACAGCATTACAACGCGCTCGGCGAACTGCGTGATTTCGCCGGGATGCTCGGCCAGCGTCTGGGCGAAATGCACCAGGTGTTGGCCGCGCCGACCGATGACGCGGATTTTGCGCCGCAGGTTACCAGCGAGAAAGATGCATTGGCCTCGGCCAAGGATGTTGCCGCTCAGGTCGAGCGCGCCCTGAAATTGCTCCAGGAACACCAGCATGAGCTGAACAGCGCAGACCAGGCCACGGTTACAAGGCTGCTGGACAACAAAAAAGCCATTTTGGCGCATGTACAGGAACTCGGTAAGAAAGCCACCGGCGGCCTGCGCATCCGTGTTCACGGCGACTTGCACTTGGGTCAGGTGCTGGTGATCAAGGGCGATGCTTACCTGATCGATTTCGAAGGCGAACCGGCGCGTCCACTGTCGGAACGTCGCGGCAAGCACAGCCCGTACAAAGATGTTAGCGGTGTGCTGCGCTCGTTCGATTACGCGGCGGCCATGGCGATCAACGTGCACAACGTCGATAACACCGATGAAGCACAGGATGCCCGCCAGCGAGTGTCCGATCGTTATTTGACTGAAGCAAAACAGGCCTTTGTCGACGCTTATCGGCTGGCGGCAGCTAGTCTTGGTCATGCGTGGCAAGATCCGGAAGGCGAGGACGCCGCGCTGGCGTTGTTCGGTCTGGAAAAAGCGGCCTATGAAGTGGCGTACGAAGCGGAAAATCGCCCGACCTGGTTGCCGGTGCCGCTGCATGGTTTGTATGGATTATTAAGTGGGCTTAAACCCTTTTCCGAACTTGGTGGAGAATAGTCATGAGTTTCTCGAACAAGGAACAGGGTCACGCTCAAGAGGCGCTGATGCCCAATGCGCAAGACATCGACGCATTGGTACGCGCTGAGCACCATGACCCTTTCTCGATTCTCGGCCCCCATGGCGATAACGCCGGCGGGCAATTCATTCGGGCGTATCTGCCAGACGCGTTAAGCGTGCAGGTAGTGGCCAAGGACACCGGCGAAGAGCTTGGCAGCCTTGAGAACACGCAGACGCCGGGGCTGTTCGTCGGGCATTTCGACCGCGCGCAACCTTATCAGCTGCGCGTTCGCTGGGCCGGTGGTGAACAGCTTTCCGAAGACCCTTATAGCTTCGGGCCGTTGCTTGGCGAAATGGACTTGTACCTGTTCGCCGAAGGCAACCACCGAGACCTGAGCAGCTGCCTGGGCGCGCAGCTGAAAACTGTCGACGGAGTGGACGGCGTGCGGTTTGCCGTGTGGGCGCCGAACGCCAAACGGGTCTCTGTGGTCGGCAATTTCAACAACTGGGACGGCCGCCGTCATCCGATGCGTTTGCGTCACCCGACCGGCGTCTGGGAATTGTTCATCCCGCGTCTGCAGGCGGGGGAGGCTTACAAATACGAAATCCTCGGTGCCCACGGCATTCTGCCGCTGAAGGCAGACCCGATGGCACTGGCGACCACGTTGCCACCGGACACTGCCTCGAAAGTGGCTGCACCGCTGAGCATCGATTGGCAGGACCACGCCTGGATGGAAGCGCGCCTTGAGCGCCAGAAGGCGAGCGCGCCGCTGTCGATTTACGAACTGCACGCCGGGTCCTGGCAGTGTGAGCTCGATGATCTTGGCGAAGTGGCGCGCCAGTACACCTGGCACGAGTTGGGCGAGCGGTTGATTCCGTACGTCAAGGAGCTGGGCTTCACCCACATCGAACTGATGCCGATCATGGAACATCCGTTTGGCGGTTCGTGGGGCTATCAACTGCTGTCGCAATTCGCCCCGAGCGCGCGTTACGGTTCGCCGGATGATTTCGCGGCGTTCATCAATGCCTGCCACCAGGCGGACATCGGCGTGATTCTTGACTGGGTCCCGGCGCATTTCCCGACCGACACCCACGGCATGGCCCAATTCGACGGCACCGCGCTATACGAATACGGGAATCCGCAGGAAGGTTTTCACCAGGATTGGGACACGCTCATCTACAACCTTGGTCGCACCGAAGTGCACGGTTACATGCTCGCTTCGGGGCTGCACTGGCTCAAGCATTTCCACATTGATGGCCTGCGTGTCGATGCAGTGGCGTCGATGCTGTATCGCGACTACTCGCGCAAAGCCGGCGAGTGGGTGCCGAACCGTCACGGCGGTCGCGAGAACCTCGAAGCCATCGACTTCCTGCGCCACCTCAACGACGTGGTCAACCTCGAAGCGCCGGGCGCGCTGGTGATCGCTGAAGAGTCCACGGCGTGGCCAGGCGTCAGCCAACCGACGCAACAAGGCGGGCTGGGTTTCGATTACAAATGGAACATGGGCTGGATGCACGACTCGCTGCATTACATTCAGCAGGATCCGGTGTATCGCGCGCATCACCACAACGAGCTGAGTTTCGGCCTGATGTATGCGTGGTCCGAGCGCTTCATCCTGCCGATTTCCCACGACGAAGTGGTACACGGCAAACACTCGCTGATCGACAAGATGCCCGGCGACCGCTGGCAGAAATTCGCCAACCTGCGCGCTTACCTCAGTTTCATGTGGGGGCATCCTGGCAAAAAGCTGCTGTTCATGGGCTGCGAGTTCGGTCAGTGGCGTGAGTGGAATCACGATCAGCAGCTCGACTGGTATTTGCTGCAATACCCTGAGCACCAGGGTGTGCAGAAACTGGTGGCTGACCTCAACCAGCTCTACCGCGAAGAGCCAGCCTTGCACGATCAGGACCACAAACCGGCTGGCTTCCAGTGGCTGATTGGCGATGATGCCATCAACAGTGTTTACGCCTGGCTGCGTTGGAGTTCAGACGGTCGACCGGTACTGGTTGTGGCCAACTTCACGCCGATCCCGCGTGAGGCGTATCGTATCGGCGTGCCATTCGCCGGGCGCTGGACCGAGCTGATCAACAGTGATTCGGAGAAGTACGCCGGTTCGAACTATGGCAATGGCGGTGGGGCGTTTACAGAAGCGGAGCCAAGCCACGGGCAACCGGAGTCGCTGGTGCTGAATCTGCCGCCGTTGGCGGTGTTGATGTTCAGGCCGGAGGGTTGATTAACCAGGGGTGATTGCGGGTGGGCGATGCTTCTTCTACGGGAGCATGGCTTACCCTCAGTGCTCAGTCCGGCATTGATCATTTGCGCTCGCTGTCACGTGGAGAAAAAAAACGTAAGGGACCGCGCGTGATTATATGTCTCAAATACGCGAAAGGCTGGCGTACCCCGTGCTTTACAGGTGAGAGGCTGGCAGTATTGCTCGTTCGTCCCACCGCCCTTGGCAGTTCAATTTTGGAAGGCTCTATCTCCTCGACGTCGACGTCGATGTTGACGTCGAGGTCGGGTTGGGGGATCGGTGTCAAAGTAGGCTTATATGAAGTGAATTTTAGAAGCTTCTGCCGTTCGGACGTAGATGGTAAAGATTTGTTGCCCCCAAAATAAATATCGGATCGCAAATTCACCTGGCGGTTGTTTTTACGATCTCTGACGTATCGTTTTGCAACCTGTTGAGCACTGTTGTCTCTCGAGTCTGGCGGATTCGTATCAGGGTCTAATGGCTCGAAACGTTTGGCTCGGTCGAGGTTGTCCCAAAATGTCAGGGCTCTCATGTAATCAGGATTGTATTTTGATTTTTGCAAATAGGTCTGTGGTGGTTTGATCGACTTTTGAAGCTGTTGGACGTTCTTTATAAACTTTTTGAGATTTTTCTTACTCGTTAAGTCCTCG
This sequence comes from Pseudomonas sp. TMB3-21, assembly GCF_054898145.1. Lineage (NCBI taxonomy): Bacteria > Pseudomonadati > Pseudomonadota > Gammaproteobacteria > Pseudomonadales > Pseudomonadaceae > Pseudomonas > Pseudomonas sp. TMB3-21. Next base: position 4,307,635 of record NZ_CM142718.1, read on the forward strand.
ATGAATAAAAGCTTATAAAAATAATTCATCGTTTTATCACGATCTAGAGTGTTTACTCCACCAATGAAATAACTGCTCAGTAGATCTTTGAAGTCAGAAAGATATTCTTGTTGATTGAAATCGTTTCCTTCACACCCGGCTTCGTCTTTGTAACGGTTGGGGTTGTTGCCAACCATCAAAAACAAGTTCATCCCGTCCAGGTATCCTCCGGGATCCGGGTTTATCCAGCGTTGCAACCAAGATGCGTAATATCGGAACCCGAAATAATAAAGCCCGGTTGCATCACGCTCCTTACCTGAGTAACTCACGGTCTTGTACTTGGCCTCAATGGCATTTCGCCCCGCCCAGTACGCGGTTCCGCCAAACGGGTAATACCATTCCTGACTGATCAAATTGGCAATCTCGTCCAGCTCCAGTGCGCTGGACCCGAGGTGATCGTTGAGGCTGTAGCGCACTTGGTCCTGCGGCACTTGCTCTGGTCCTCCCGCCAGCCAGTGCAGCACTTGCACGTTGTTGCTACCCGCGCTGACAGTGATGACGTGGAGGATTTCACCCGGCGTGCCTTGGGTGCGTATTTCCAGGCCTGGCAGGTAGCGCACTTCGCGGGTGATGGTGCGGGTGCCGGTCTGGCTCACATTCACTTTGCGGACACGTTGGCCGCCGCCATCGTAGACGTAGCACTCACGATCATCCGGGGCATCTTTTCGGACAATGAGCTGCACGGCACTCAGTTGATTGCGCAGGTCCCAGTCCAGTCGCTGGCCAGGCTGTAAATCCCTCAAATTGCCGTTGGCATCAAAACCATTGGCCAAGTCTTCTTCGGTCAAAGGCCGGTTTTGGCGTTCGGGTAGACAGCGGTTGCTATAGCGCTCACGCGTCAAGGTGCGGCCATGGGCCTGAGCACCCAGGTGCACCAGATCGAGCAAGTTGCCGCCGGCGTCGTAATGATAAGTCTGGGTGTAGTTGGCGATGTGCCCGGGATCGGTCGGCAGGGCTTGATAGTCGGGCAGGGCGGGGCCGCTCTGGCCGGTTCTGGCTTCACAACCACAGGCTTCGATCAATTGATAAAGCGTGTCGTAGCGATAAGTTCTTGTCGGCTCGATGCGTTGGTTGTTGAAGTAACGAATCGATTGCGCAGCGTCTTCGATGCTCAGCACGTTGCCCACCGCGTCGTAGCGGTATTTCAAAATATGCAGCGGCGTGCCATTGGCTTTGTGCGCGCTGAGTTCGATCAACCGTCCGTTGGCAGCGTCATGGTGGTGGCGAGTAACGACGCCGTTGCCAGCGGTTTCCGACTCGATCTGCCCGATGACGTTGTAGTGAATATTACTGACTAGCAACATCTCGTCCTGGTCCTCGCCGGCCAGGGTCAGTCGAGTGGACTTCAGTTGGCCGGCGATCGTATAGGCGAAGGCTTGACGGTTGTGCAACGCATCGGTTTGCTCAAGCGGTTCGCCACAGGGAGAAAACTGGTAGGAAGTAGTCGCGCCGTCGGCGGTCTCCAATAATGCCTCGCGGTCAGCGGCCAGCGAAGGCCAGTCAGGCGGTTCCGTGCGCAACAGAAACCGGCGCGTGTGTTTCAGTACCTCACCAGCCATGCTCAGGTCGTCCACATGAACGGTGCCAGCGGGGTCATCATGCCGCAGCAACTGACCGCAGAGATTGTGCGCAATGTCATCCGGCCCGACACCGGCATAGGTAAAACGCTCCAGTGTGTGTTCGGCAAGGTCGGGGCCGCTTTCTTTAATGGCCACCGGTCGCAACAGTCCATCATATTCAGTCAACGAATGGCTGCCACGCCCATCCCAACGCTCGACGACTTGCTCGGCATCGCCTGCCAACAATACCCGCCAACCGGCATCTACACTGGCGGTCAGCAGCGCTACTCCAGACAGACTGGTCACCTGAGTCAAATTGAACGGCGTTAACGGGTCGGTCTTGGCGAGGTCAAATAGATAAGGATCACGGCTTCGCAACAGACGGCCTATCGCATCGAAGCGTTGTTCAGTCACCCGCGATTCCATCGGATCACTGGCGTCGCGCCGATGAAACTGCACTGTCCGGACCACTGCGCCACGCGCATCCGTGACCTGAAGCGTCGGGGTGCAGGCATGCGCGGAAGACGAACTTGCTGATCGCATCGTTACTGACCGTGATCGAATGGCGAACGCCAACGGGGCTCACTCATCTACCTACTGTAAGACATAACCTGGTGTTGGGCGGTGGTTTGGCAAATGCGTGTACACGCTGTCTCACCGGAACCCATATTATGCAGCCGCTAAATAATATGCTTGTTTTGCCCTGCCTTGTAATCCACCTTTTTTAAGAAAAACCCAGTGTTTTTCCGTCCGCGGTAGACGCCGGTTACTTCAAACTGCGTAGTGGGCAAAAATACGACTTCTGTTTCAGTAATGCTGGTAAGTAATTTATAGCCTCCATCTGTCACCAGGACAACCGGGCTTCTTCCACTTTTGAACTCGTCTTTGTGGCCGAGACTGGTAAACATCGACGCCGTTTTCTCATCAGGGCTAAAAGCTGTAAAGCCGCTGGCTTGTACAATGTCCCCCTCTGTGATGGAGGGGTCGACTAATGCGCCTCGGTAAACCGCGGTGTCAGGTGCTCGTTCGACAAATGTTGCCTTCATAAGGTTGATAGTGCGTCTTGGATCATTCTGATGTGCTCTCAATAATGCCATTGCAGGAGTAAACCACTTTTGATTCATTTCTGTAGTCATCTTAATTGAAGAGTCACCTAGATTGGATCTCAGCTCCTTACGGGCGTCCCTTTCTGCTTCGGATAATGTAAGACTTTCCTGCACAGCTTTACCCAGGAGATGGTTTCTTGTGATTGAATTAATGTAACGGGATCCGGCATTGGTAGACCAGAATAAATGAATTCCTTTTCGTTCAGACTCGGTTAGTGTTCTATGATATGTTCTCGCGCTTGTGGGTATTCCAGCGGCAGCCTTTATGTATTCTAAATATACAGACGCATCAATGTTTTTTTTGTTTAAATAGTTCGAGATAACTTCATTTATTGCGTCTTCAGGCATATCGGAAAAATCTTTGAGTTGTTCTGCGTATGAATCGATTTCTTTCTGAGTAGGGTGGTTTTTGACACGTCCGTCCGGATCTATGTAGGTTATTGGTCCGTTACCAACCATTGAAAACAGGTTCATACCATCTACGTAGCCTGCCGGGTCCGGATTTATCCACCGCTGTACCCACGGAGCGTAATAACGGAAGCCGTAATAATAAAGCCCTGATACATCGCGTTCTTTGCCGGAGTAACACACGGTTTTGTAACTGGCTTCTATCGCATTTCGACCTGCCCAGTATGCAGTTCCGCCAAACGGGTAATACCACTCCTGGCTGATTAAGTTCGCGGTCTCATCCAGCTCCAGTGCGCTGGATCCGAGGTGATCGTTGAGGTTGTAGCGCATTTGATTCTGCGGCACTTCATCAGGCCGCCCGGCCACGCAGTGCAGCACTTGCACGCTGTTTGTACCGGCATTGACGGTGATGACATGGAGGATTTCACCCGGCTTGCCATGGGTGCGGATTTCCAGGCCTGGCAGGTAGCGCACTTCGCGAGTGATAGTGCGGGTGCCGGTTTGGCTCACATTCACCTTGCGCACCCGTTGGCCGCCACCGTCGTAGATGTAGCACTCACCATCAGCCTGGCCATTTTTTCGCACGATGAGCTGCACGGCGCGCAGTTGATTGCGCAGATCCCAGCCCAGTGGCTCGCCCGCCTGCAACTCCAGCAAGTTTCCGTTCGCGTCAAAACCATTGACCAACTCTTCTTCGGTCAAAGGCCGGTTTTGGCGTTCGGGTAGACAGCGGTTGCTATAGCGCTCACGCGTCAATGTGCGGCCATGGGCCTGAGCACCGAGGTGCACCAGATCAAGCAAATTGCCGCCGGCATCGTAATGATAGGTCTGGGTGTAATTGGCGATCTGCCCGGGGTCAGTCGGCAAGGTTTGATAGTCGGGCAGGGCGGGCCCGCTCTGGCCGGTTTTGGCTTCACAACCACAGGCTTCGATCAATTGATAAAGCGTGTCGTAGCGATACGTTCTGGTCGGTTCGATGCGTTGGTTGTTGAAGTAACGAACAGGCTGCGCAGCGTCTTCGATGCTGAGCACGTTACCCACGGCGTCGTATCGGTATTTCAAAACATGCTGCGGCGTGCCATTTGCCTTGTGTGCGCTCAGTTCGGTCAAGCGGCCGTTCGCCTCGTCATAACGGCGGCGGGTGATGACGCCGTTGCCAGCGGTTTCCGAATGAATGTGGTCCATGACGTTGTAATCAATGTCGCTGACGAGCAATTTCTCGAGCTGGCCTTCGCCGGCCAAGGTCAAGCGAGCGTGCTTCAACTGCCCGGCGATGGTGTAGGCGAGAATCTGGCGGTTATGCAGCGCATCGGTTTGCTCAAGCAGTTCGCCAGTCGCAGCAAACTGGTAAGACGTGATCGCGCCGTCGACGGTTTCCAGAAGGGCATCTCGATCGACGGCTAGCATCGGCCAGTCTGGAGGATTGGTTTGGAGCAAAAACCGACGCGAGTGTTTAAGCAGCTGGCCGGCCATGTTCAGGTCGCTGACATGAACGGTGCCCGCCGGGTCATCATGGCGCATCAACTGCCCACACAGATTGTGTGCAATGGCGTCCGTCCCGGCATCGGCATAGGTAAACCGCTCCAGCGTGTGCTCTGCGACATCCGGGCCACTTTCGCGCACGGCCAATGGTCGCAACAATTGATCATATTCAGTCAACGAACGAGTGCCACGCCCGTCCCAACGCTCAACAATTTGGCCAGAGCTTCCCGTCAGCACAACCCGCCAACCGGCGTCCACACTGTCAGTCAGCAGCGCAACCCCGGACAGGCTCGCCACCTGCGTCACATTGAACGGCGTCAACAGATCAGTCCTGGCCAGCTCAAACAGATATGGATCACGGCTTCCCAGCAGACGGCCCACCACATCGAACCGCTGCGAAGTCACCTGCGTATCAATTGGATCGCGCGGCTCCCGTCGATGAAACTGCACCGACCGAACCATCAATTCACGCGCATCCGACACCTGAAGGCTGGGCGTGCCGGTATGCGCGTAGGACAAAGCGGCTGTTGGCATCCGTGCTGGCCTTGGTCAAGAGACAGACCGTCACAGTGCCCGGCCGCCGGGTCTCTGCCTACTGTTAGAAATAACAGGTCATCGCGGTATTTTCGCTCCGACCCGCCCACTCCATGAATTCAGTTCGCTGGCGGACGCGTTGCCAGATCCGGCATGCGGCGTGTCTACCGTAATGCGTTGAGCCGGTACGTGATGGTTACCAACTAATTCTCACGCCCATACTGCCGAAAATGCCGCGCATCTGCTGGCTGTCAATATTGCTGGTGTAGTCGAGGTTGGAGTAAACGCTGATGTCTTTAGCAATGCTCAGGTTCATGCCTATGCCGATGTCAGCGGATGAGGATTTCTGCTCAGTAGTCACTTCGTCGACATTGTCGAACGTCACCGTGTCAGTGCCCGACAAGGTGCGCCACAGGTTGACCCGCAGGTAGGGTTCGAACGGACGGTCACTGATCTGGTAGCTGCCTTTGAGCCGTGCGCCCAAGCGACCGGTCCATGCGCCGTCGGAATCGAATGCGACTCCGGAAATCCCGTCGTTCTGGCTGTCCAAAGAGATTTTTTGGTGGATGATTTGCACCTGGGGCTCAACCACCCATTTGGCAGTCAGGGCAAATGGATAACCCGCTTCGCTGGACAGCGTCAGCCCGTGACCCCGGGTGTCGAGTTTAAGGCCGCGTTCGGAGCGGTTTTCACCATCAAAGCGGGTCGCCATGATTACGTTATCGAAATACCAGCCGCCGCCACCCACTAGCGTCCAGTACAAGCCGACATGATCGCCTCGTAGATCGATCTTGCCTGCGCGCTTGTCTTCAAAACCCTCGTTGAAGCCGTCGACTTGGCCTTTCATTTCAGTATGACCTACAAAAAAACCGGTGCGCTGGGTTTGCCCTCCTGGGGTTTGTGACCCATAAATATCATTGCCAACCTGAAAGCCTTTGATTGAACCGTCGAATTTAGGCGTCACCGTACCGGACCATGTCTGGTCGAGGTCCTTGCCGTAGGCCCGGCCCCAGCCCGCGCCGAATGCCCCGGTTTCGGTGAGCAGGCGTTGATCGCCCTGGCGATCATGGAAAGTACCGAGCGCCATCAGCGTCAATTGGGCAGCGGCAGGGGGCAGCACTGACCAATTGGGGACTTCCGGGCGATACAGCGCAATCGGTGCGGCACCGGGTACAGCCTCGGGTAGCGGGGGGAGAGATACTGGCCGTGGCGGCTCGGGACTGCCTGGTTCAGGCGCGGGCGGTGGCGGGGCGAGGGCGGCAACCGGCACGGGTACCACCGGTACCGTGATCGGCGGTAATGTTGGGTCCGGATTGGGAATAGTCGTTACTGCCGGAGCAACAACCGCCGAACGCAGGTACCAGCTGTTTTGGCTGCCCTCAGTAACGCCGCCTTTGAACAGACGATAATCGAATGCACCTGCGGAAATGAGGCCACCATTGAGCGCGAAGGCCGTGTTGTTGCTGACCGTCGTGCCTTGCGCGTCAACCAGCTGGATGCCGTTTTGTAGCGTCAACCCGCCGGCGCCGCCCAGGTTCTCTACTGTAATCACGGTATTGCCGGTCAACGTGCCGTTATTCACCACCAGCTTGTCGCTCGGTGAGCTGTCGTCACCCAGCACGCTTTGCAGCAGCAGTTTGCCTCCGTTGCCCACGTAGTTGCCCTGTACCGTCAGCGTGTCATCGGTGCGCAAATTGCCTGTGGTGAGATCAATGGTGCCGGCGTTGTTCAGAGTTGCCAGTTGGCCTGCGGTGAAGGCGCTGATGCTGCCCTGAGCAGAGGTCATGGTGCTGCTGCCATCAATGTTGAACACGCCTGTGCCGCTAACGTTGTCGCCCATCTGGAAAACGCCGTCGAGATCGAAGTTGGAGCCGCTGTTCAGATTGACTGTTTCCCAGTTGACATAACGCGCGGCGCCCGCCGAGGAGGAGGTGTCGAAAGTCAAAACGTCGTTGCCCGTACCGCCGTTGATACTCGGCGTCCGTGCAAGTGTAGTTTCGGTCAGATTGCGCAACGTCGCGCTGTCGTTGCCGGCCTCCAGCAGAATCGCCGAGAGAACCGTGCCACCGTTGCCCCAGACAAACGTGTCATCGCCCGCACTCGCGCGAATTTCACCAGCGATTTCGCCACCTGTCAGCGTGATGCTGTCGTTGCCGCCGCTGACAGACACATTGCCGCCAATGCGGCCACCGGAAACGATGATGGTGTCAGTGCCGAACCCGGCCACCAGGTTGCCGATGATCTGACCGCCCGAGAGGTCGAACCGGTTGTTGTCGAGTTTCATGTCAACCCGGCCGATCGTACCGTTGGTCATCGTCGCGATGTCGCCATCTTCAAAAGCACCTGTGATGGTGCCCCCGGTCATCAGGAAAGTGTCGCGGCCGTCGCCTTGGGCAAGGGATAGAATAACACCGCCGCTCATGAAGAAATTGTCGATGCCATTGCCCTGGCTGACTGCCCCGGTAATCTGGCCGGAGGTGATGGTGAATGTATCAGCGCCGTCACCTTGAGCCAGTGCGCCAATCACTGTTCCGGAGTTCATGCTGAACGTGTCGCTGCCGCCGCCCAAAACCACGTTACCGGTGATTACGCCGGAGCCCTTGGCAGGAAAAGTCAGGCTGTTGTTGCCCAGCAGATCGGTCAGCGCGCCGCTACTGGCGCTGTCGCACACGTAATTGTCGTTACCGGCGGTGGGGACCAGCGTGCAGGCCGCCTGTGCCGGTTGCGCCCAAGCGGTGCACAACCAAATGGAAACAGCGCAGGCGCTGCAGCGATAGTCGGGCCGGGTTGGCAAAAAGATCATGCTTGTCTCCGCAAGTGAGTGCCGTCCATACCTGACGCTTACTGAGTGGCATCGGGGTGTTCGTCAGCACGATTTGCGAGACAGCTACGGATAACTAACTACCCGAAAGGGAGATTTCGGCAATCGGCTACGGTGAGTCACGCGTCCATGTATAAAACTTACGAGAACAACTCACCGTAGCTATAGAGATCCAGCAAACCTACTGACAGAAATGACAGTAGCTCATCTGGTGAGATCTGCTCATAGATGAACTTCAACCGCCAAGGGCAAATGGTCCGACAAATGCGTCCATGGTTTATTGCCCAATATCCGCGGGTTGTGGCTGCTGGCGTTGCGCAGGTAAATCCGGTCCAGGCGTAACAAGGGGAAACGTGCCGGGTACGTTTTCGCCGGACGGCCGTGGTGGCGCTCGAACGCTTCATGCAAGTAATTGCGGCGGGCGAGGGTGGCGTTGCCTTGCAGCTGCCAGTCATTGAAATCGCCAGCGATAATCACCGGCGCATCATCGGGCAGCGATTCGAGCAGTTGGCACAACAGCTGAAGCTGCAACTGGCGATGGCTCTCCAACAGGCTCAAGTGCACGCAGATCGCATGAACTTCGGCGTGCCCCGGTACGTCCAGAACGCAATGCAGAAGCCCACGACGCTCGGGGCCGGTGATGGAGACATCTAGGTTGCGGTATTCACGAATGGGATATTTCGACAGCAGTGCGTTGCCGTGATGACCATCGGGGTAAACGGCATTGCGACCGTAGGCGAAGTCGCTCCACATACTGTCGGCGAGGAATTCGTATTGCGAGGTCTGCGGCCACTCATTGAAGCGGTTGGAATGACGTTCATGTTCGCCGACCACTTCCTGCAGAAACACCAGGTCCGCCGAAGTGCTGCGCACTGCCTCGCGCAGTTCCGGGAGGATGAAGCGGCGATTGAACGCGGTGAACCCTTTATGAGTGTTGACCGTCAGCACCTTGAGTCGATGAATCGCCGGTTGCGCGTCCAACGCTAGGGGTTCGATGGCTTGCGGCTTGGAATCACTGGTCACGTTCACTCCTCTGGATCAGGCTTGCTTATGCATGCGACTGATCCGCGGGCGAGCAGTTCAGCGTGATTCGTCGTGACGCCGCGAACCTCCCGCAGCGGCGCCCACCCCTGTAGCGGCTGCCGAGCCTGCGAGGCTGCGTCCGAAGCCGAAGGACTCGCGGCACCAGGCGACTCCCGGTGCCAGGCACATTGCGTCAGCCGGTTCAGGGCTTCTGCGTCCGAACGTGCCTGAGCCGGACGCAGCCTCGCAGGCTCGGCAGCTGCTACAGGTGGTATATGCGTTACAGGGGTTGCATCAGACAAAAACGATTTCATACGGCAAGCGCATGCGCTCCAGCAGCACTGGCGGAATTAGCGGGGCAATGCCGATGGCGGGTTCGCCGTCGAGCTGCGTGGCGTAAGCGTGGGTCGCGTGGCTTTTGCGGGCCACCGTCCAGGTGTCCAGGCGCAGCTTTCGGGCGCGATGCCAGGGAATCTGCGCTTGATCGCGGGCTGCCCAGTGCCACGCCCAGACAGGCACTTCATTGCAAATTGCCCCTACTGAGGCAGCGGCCAGAGCGGCGGCACGCCCTACAGCCTCGTGGTCGCAATTGCCGTCGCCGGACCAGGTAGTGAACACCACATCGTCGGGACGCAGGTAGCGGGCGATAAATTGCGTCAACTCATCTTCCCGCTCGTTCAAGGCATTGTCGGTAAACCCGCCGCGAATCCACTTCAAGCTGTGCATCGGCAGGCCGAGCCGACGCAGAGCTTCGACGCTTTCCTGCGGGCGGAACACGCTGAGGCGTTTTTCCGACCACTGGCGTGAGCCCGGGTGACTGGCACTGCCGTCGGTGATAGAGATGAGTTGCAAGGGATGGCCCAGCGCGCTGAGCAATTGCAGCAGCCCCCCGCACGTCACCACTTCATCACCCGGATGGGGCGCGATGACCACCGCACGTGCACCTGGAGAAACAAGGCTGCGGGTGCTGATCACAGGAATGTTGTCGAGTTGAGCCGCGTGGTTCCAGATTTGTGGCGAGAGGCTGGCGTCATTGCTGGAGACAGGTTTCATGGGGCTACGTCCTTGTATCAATTGATTGCGAAGTGCCGTGCTCCAAACCCTGGATTGCGGCGAGCAGAGTATTGCTCAAGTAAGGCAATTCGTCGCCCTAATGTTCTACCTGTTTCGTTTTTCAGCCGACTTGCAGCATCCCCCGCAGATAATCACCGAAACCGCCGCGAGCCCGCGCGTCCAGCCGTGCGCTGGTCAGCACCTGTGGCCGGTGACTCCAGGCAATCGTCGCACCGCAGCGTTCGAGCTGCCGCACCAGATGCACGTCTTCATGACAGGCCAGAGGCTTAAATCCGCCAGCCCGCCGGTAGGCCTCGGCGCTGATGCCCAGATTGGCGCCGTGGATATGCCGATGCCCTTCACGGGCCTGGTAATGTTGGTGATAACGAATTTGCGCCGCTTCATCGAACGACTCGTGCCAGGCATCCACGGTTACCGTGCCGCACACCGCGTCGGTGCCAAGGGCCAGTTGCGCCACCAGCCAATCGTGGGCTACCCGGCTGTCGGCATCGGAACAGGAAATCCAGCGCGCGCCACGTTCCAGCAGATACCGGGCACCCGCTGCGCGTGCTTCGCCGACGTTACGCGCCTGGATCACCAGGCTGTGCACCGGGTGACTGTTGACGATATCCAGCGAGCGATCGGTGCAACTGTCCAGCACCACCAGCACTTCAACATCTTCACCGTTCAATAACTCGTGCCGGGCTGCCACTAATGCCGCCCGAAGACATTCTTCAAGCAATGCTTCTTCATTGTGTGCCGGGATCAGAACTCCAATCATCGCAAACCCTCAAGCGCCGCCACGGAGCGTGGTTCACGGCTCCAGACTTCCAATAAAAAATCAGCTTCCTGATGCAAAACCAGGCGCGGCAAGTGCAGGTGCTCGTGCAACTGGTCATGCACCTGTCGGGCGTTGAGTGGGCAGCCATCAATCGGTGGGCGCCAATGACAGGCCAGCAGTTGACCGTCGGCCGTCAGTGACCGCGCGGCGTGTTCGATCAAGCGGGTCAAATCGTCGGCATCGAGGTAATAGCCGACTTCACTCAATACAATCAGGTCGAATTGCTCGTTTGGCCAATCCTGCGGCAAACGACCCTGGCGTACTTCGGCATGATCGAACAGGCTCAGCCGCGTACGCGCCAGGCTGACCGCTGCCGCTGCAGTGTCGTAGCACAGCAGGCGATCGCAGCGGCCGGCGAGTTCCGCGCTCAGCTCACCGTTGGCGCAACCGGGCTCGAAAATGGCGCGATAGCGGGGTCGAGGCAGGGCGGCCAGGGTGATGGCGCGTTTGCGTTGTTCATACCAGCGCTGGCGGAACGACCATGGATCATCGTTGCCGGCAAACAGTCCGTCGAAATAGCGATCGTCGACACTCATATAAACACCACCTCGAACGGTTGCAGCAAACGATCGACCACATGGGGCGCCAGCACCGGCGGCAAGCCAATCTGCGGATCACCTTCCAGTTGGCTGGCGAAGGCGTGAATAGCGTGGCGCTTGCGCGCGACCAGATGCGGGCTCAACAGAATTTTTCGGGCTCGATCCCAAGGCACCGCGCAATCTTCCGGCGATGCCCAGTGCCAGGTCCACACCGGCAGTTCATACAGCGTGGCGCCCACACGCTGTGCTGCTTCAGCACTGGCGCGGCCCACGGCTTCGTGATCGCAATGGCCGTCTTCGCGCCACGTAGTGAACACCACATCAGCCGGGCGCAAATACCGTTCGATGAAATCGCACAACTCCATCTCGCGTGCTGCGACCTGACTGTCGGCAAAACCACCGCGCAACCATTTCAGGCTGTGCAGCGGCAGACCCAATCGGCGTAAAGCCTCGACGGATTCCTGCGGGCGCACTGCGCTCAGGCGTTCTACCGGCCAGCTCGCGGAGCCGGGATGACTGGCGCTGCCATCGGTCACCGAAATCAGCTGCATCGCCGGCCGGCAGTGGCGAGCATTTGCAAAAAACCACCACAGCCGAGCACTTCGTCATCCGGGTGCGGTGCGATAATCACCGCACGCGCGCCTTCAGGCACCAGTTGCAGAATGTCGATTTCAGCCAGCTGCGCCAGCTGGCTGGAGCGTTGCCATTGATGCAGCGGCGTACCCTGACCGACGATTGGATTGGCTTTCATAACGTCCATGTTCCGCGCAGTACTTGTTCGCCGAGGGCAGCGAGGTCTCGTTCGGCATGGCTTTGACGGAGGAACACCGGCAGATCGGCGATCAGCCGGGCGAAGTGCCGGTCCTTGCAATAGGGGCCTGCACCGAGGGCATGGCCGACATGGAAAATGACCTGCTCGGCCGCCTGTTCGACCACACCGCGGGCGCGGCGAGCCAAGAGTTGCGCATCATCAAGGGGCGCTGCATCAATGGTCAGTGCGCTGATTCGCAAAACTGCCGCGGCCGATTGCAAGGCGCAATCGACGGCGCCGAGGTGAGCGAGGGCGTGAGGCTCGGGACGTTGCGCACAATGGCTGCGTAGACGTTCGGCAATGCTTTGCGCGGCGCCATACCAGCAGGCGGCGATGCCGATGCCGCCCTGCCAGAAACCGGGTCGTTGCAGGTAATCACCAGGCTGACCGATGGCTTGCGCTTCGGCGCCTTCAAACACCACTTCGACACTGCCCGTCGCGCCCATGCCGACCGCTTGCCAACCTTGATCGGTGACGGTCACGCCTGGTTGATCCAGCGCCACTGCAACCAATTGCTGACGGTCCTGATCATCCCAAGCGGTCAGCAGGGCATGACTCAACACCGCTGCGCCGGAACACCAGGCCTTGCGCCCGTTCAGTGTGACCAGATGACCGTGCGGACTGATTCGAACCCGAGCTTCCGGCGGTTCCGCTGCCCACATGCCCCACGTGCTGCTCGGGGTGGGTGAGCCACCGAGTTGCTGGATGATCGCCAGCGCATCGGTGTGACCTTCGTACAGTTTGCACAGCCCCAGATCATGCCCGCCGACCTCGGCCAATCGCTGGAAACGTTCCAGTGTTTGACCGCTGCCGGGTAACGGGAGCTGATCGAGACCCGCCTCGACCATCTCCCGAAGGCATTGCCCTAACGCATCGGCGTCAAGGTAATCCGGTGACCAACGCAGCAGAAATGCGTTGAGGTCCATTTCACTCTTCTTCCTCATGCTGCAATTCGAACAGCAGCAACGAACGGCCGGTGACCGAGTATTCGTGACCAAACTCGAAGCGCTCCTGGCCACGAATCGACGGCTGGTTGGTGTCGATCATGCAAGTCCAGTGACCACCGTCCGGCACTTCGGGCAGGGTGAAATTCACCACGTCGTGGTGCGCGTTGACCACCAGCAGCAGGGTCGCGTCGGCGCCCTTGCGGCGAATCCCGGTTTCCTGTGCGCGGCCGTCCATCAACATGCCCAGGCATTTGCCGTGCGCATCTTCCCACTGCTCGATCGACATCTCGTCGCCACTTGGCGCGAGCCAGGTGACGTCCTTGACGCCGATGTCCTCGTTGTAATTGCCCACCAGGAAGCGACCACGACGCAGGATCGGGTAAGTCAGACGCAGCTTGATCAGACGCTTGACGAACTTGAGCAGCGATTTGCCATCTTCACTGAGGTCCCAATTGACCCAGCCGATGTCGCTGTCCTGGCAGTAGGCGTTGTTGTTGCCGTCCTGAGTGCGCGCGAACTCATCGCCGGCCAACAGCATCGGCGTGCCTTGCGACAGCAACAGCGTGGCGAAGAAGTTGCGCATCTGCCGCTGGCGCAGTTCGTTGATTTCCGGATCGTCGGTCGGACCTTCAACGCCATGGTTCCAGGACAGGTTGTTGTTGCTGCCGTCCTGATTGTTTTCGTCGTTGGCTTCGTTGTGCTTGTCGTTGTACGACACCAGGTCGTTGAGGGTGAAACCATCGTGGGCGGTGATGAAGTTCACCGACGCATACGGACGACGTCCGCGCTGGTTGAACATCTCGCCAGAGGCGGTCATGCGACTGGCGAAATCGGCCAGTTGGCCTTCATCACCTTTCCAGAACGCGCGAACGGTATCGCGATACTGGTCATTCCACTCGACCCAGCCCGGTGGGAAGCCACCGACCTGATAGCCACCGGGGCCGCAATCCCACGGCTCGGCGATCATTTTCACCTGACGCAGCACCGGGTCCTGACGGCAGGCAACGAGGAAGCTGTGACGCTCGTCGAAGCCATCGTGGTAGCGGCCGAGGATGGTCGCCAGGTCGAAGCGGAAACCGTCGACGTGCATTTCCGTGGCCCAGTAGCGCAGCGAATCGGTGACCATTTGCAGCACGCACGGGTGACTCAGATCGAGCGTGTTACCGGTGCCGGAGTCGTTGATGTAGTAACGCTTGTCGTCCGGCATCAAGCGGTAATAAGAGGCGTTGTCGATGCCGCGCATGGAAAGGGTCGGGCCCTGTTCGTTGCCCTCGGCGGTGTGGTTATAGACCACGTCGAGAATTACTTCCAGATTGGCTTCGTGCAGGTGCGCAACCATCTCCTTGAACTCGGCAATCTTGCCGCTGGCCAGGTAGCGCGGGTCCGGGGCGAAAAACGCGATGCTGTTGTAACCCCAGTAGTTGGTCATGCCTTTATGCAGCAAGTGCTGGTCATTGACGAACGCGTGGATGGGCAGCAACTCAACCGACGACACGCCAAGCTTGCGGATGTGTTCCAGCACGTCATCGACCATCAGCCCGGCACACGTACCGCGGACGTTTTCGGGGACGGAAGGGTGGCGCATGCTGATGCCGCGCAAATGGGTTTCATAAATGATCGTCTTGTCCCACGGCACGCTGACGCGCTGATCATTGCCCCAGGTGTGAGCCGGGTCGATCACTTTGCACTTGGGCACAAACGGTGCACTGTCGCGCTCGTCGAAACTGAGGTCGGCGTCAGGGTGACCGATGGTGTAGCCGAACAGCGCCTCGGACCATTTGAGTTCCCCCACCAATTGCTTGGCGTACGGGTCGATCAACAGTTTGTTGTGGTTGAAGCGATGGCCGTTCGCCGGGTCGTACGGACCGTAGACGCGATAGCCGTAGATCATGCCCGGATGCGCATCGGGCAGGTAGCCGTGGTAGATCTCGTCGGTGTATTCCGGCAACTCGATGCGCTCGAGTTCTACTTCGCCGGTGTCATCGAAAATGCACAGCTCAACTTTGGTGGCGTTGGCGGAAAACAATGCGAAGTTGACCCCCAGACCGTCCCAGGTTGCGCCTAGCGGAAACGGCAGACCTTCACGAACTCTCGATGGCTCGGCATTGACTTCTGGGGCGGATTTATCGGGACTGCTCATAGATGCTCCTGCAAATAGGGGGGACATACGCGGCGTGCGTGGCTCTAGGTTTTTTCGAGGGCGAGCGAAGCCTCGGTGGCGAGCGCACTCGCCACGAGTCATTCAGGACAAAAGGGTGAGCGCGTCAGACAGCGGGCGGTTTACGCGCTGCGCGGGGCTTTTTATCTGCCGCTTTTTCGCCGGGCGGAACCACGGAAGAGGCCGCTGCTGGCTTCTTGGCCTTGGCTTTTGGTTCAGCACCCTTGCTATCAGCCACTTTACTGTCAGCCTTTTTCACCGGCGCTTTGCCGGCTGACTTACTGCCGGCAGCCTTAGGCGATTTGCTCGGAGCCAGCGCTTCAGCTTCAGCCAGTTTGCGAGCCATTTCCCAATGGCGGGCTTCCTGGCCCTCGGGTTTGCCTTCCGACTCCCAGATTTGATAAGCAAATTCTCGAACGCGTTTATCGTCAGTACTCATCGCATTGCTCCTGAACTCAACTCAAACTTTGATAAAGACGTTGACGGGGAAACTCCCCAGCGCTGCGCTCACGGCCAGCTCTCTGTGTTCTGTGACTGCGGCGCTACTGAAAAGTCCCTTCAGATTTTCACCGGAGACCGCGAACGGTAACTGCACCCGTGTATCGCCCCATTGCCGCGCGTCGATCTGTGGCTCGGCACTGTCTTCCAGCAACTCGGCGCAACGGATCGGTACGATGACGATGGCGGTTTTGCCTTCCAGCGATCGAGCGAAAGCGAGCACCCGATGCGCCTGGCTGCCGACCACTTCCAGCGCTTCATAGCTGCCATGTCTAAACAGCTCGGCATGCTCGGCGCGCAACTGCAGGGTGCGCTGGATCAGGGTCTGCTTGATCCGCCCGTCCCGCCAATGGCTGACCAGCTCTGGCAGCTGCGTAGCGGGCGGCACGGTTTGCTGGCGAGTGGCGTAATCCACCGGACGGCGGTTGTCCGGATCAACCAGCGAAAAATCCCAATACTCGTTGCCCTGATACAAATCCGGAATGCCCGGCACGGTCATGCGCAGCAAGGTTTGCGCCAACCCATTCAGGGCACCGGGGGCGGCGAGGGCGTTGGCAGCCTTGCCGAGGGCAGTGCGCAGCGGCTCACCATCAGGGCTCAGCAGCAGGCGTTGCAAAAATTGCTGCGCGGCTTGCTCGTAAGCGTCGTTAGGCGCGCTCCAGCTGCTTTGCAACTTGGCCTCACGCAAGGCTTTCTGTTGCCACTGCCAAACGCGCTCATTGTAGGCCTTTAGCGCCGCATGATCGTCGCTGCGCAAGTCTAGCGGCCAACTGCCAAGCAGCGCCTGATACAGAAACAGCTCGTCACCGGGCGAGGGCATTTGCTCGTCGTCGCGCAATGGGCGGGCGAGGCCCTGCCACAGCGGTACCTGCTCGGCATACCAGGCACTGCGTTCGCTCAATACCGCCAACCGGGCGCGGGTATCTTCGCCGCGCTTGTGGTCATGGGTCGCGGTGGCGAGCAGGTTGTCCGGGAATTCCTGCAAGCGATTGAGGCAAGCCGCATGGAAATCGGCTACCGGTGCACTGAACTGTTCCGTGCTGAAGCCGACATCGTTGCGCGAGAGCAACACTGCGGAGCGATAAAACGCCGTGTCTTCCACTGCCTTCGCCGCCGCTGGCGAAGTCAATTGCTGGAAGCGCACGCAGGCATGTTTAAGGATTTTGCGCGAGCGACCCACAGGCCGCTTACGCCAGGGCTCACCACCGAGCCAGCGCGCCAGGCAATCGAGCACCGGCCAGTCAGCTTCACCGAGCGTTTGCCGGGCGCCGTCCATGGCTTGCTGGAAGAACACATCGTCTTCGGCTGAACGTCCGCGAGGGCTGATGTAAGTGCGATACACCGGAAAGTGCACAATCAATTCCTGCAGCGCCCGACGGATTGCGCCCAGTGTCAGGTCGCGGGTCATCAGGTCGTCGCGGGCCACTTGCAGCAAGGCCTGAGCGACACTTTCAAAGTCACCGGCGAGCGAGCCGTTGAGAATCTGCTGGCGCGCCAGATGCGCTTCCTGCAGGAAATGCGCAGGACGCTGGCTGATGCTGCTCCACAAATCGCCGAGAATTTCGGCACCGGCCGGGTCGTGTTGCAGCAGCGACACCTGGTTCATGAATTCATAACCGGTGGTGCCATCCACCGACCAGTCGCGGTGCAGGGTTTCGCCTTCGCCGAGAATTTTTTCCACATAAATCGGCAAGTGTCGATCCGGGCACAGGCTATCGACGCGACGACGCAACTTGCGGCAGTAACCGCGCGGGTCAGCGAGGCCATCGATATGGTCGATGCGCAAGCCGTCGATCAGGCCTGCGGCAACCAGTTCGAATATCTTGGCGTGAGTCGCTTCGAACACGGCCGGGCGTTCTACGCGCAACCCCCCCAGTTCGTTGACATCGAAGAAACGCCGCCAGTTGATATCGTCACCCGCCGTGCGCCAACTGGCGAGGCGGTAGCTTTGCCGTTCGAGCAAGGCGTGCAGACGCTCGAAACCTTCAGGCTTGAGCGAATCGTAAGCGCCGAGGGATTGCTCGATGAGCTGGAGAATTGCCGGATCGCTCGCCAGTTCGCGCAGCTCTTCCTTCAACGGCATCGCCAGGTTGTGGGCGTCGCTTAGAAAATTGAGGGCGCTGAACCGCTCCGCAAGGGAATTAAGCGGTCCTTTGTCGACGCGCAACAGCTCGCCGTAATTCATCGGGCAGATCGGAAAGTGGTGGTCGTAATGCTCGACATAAAACGCTCCGCGCTCGGCGTCGAAGCGCAGATGCAACGTACCGTCCTGCAAGGCGACACCGTAGTCGCTGCCCAGAAACGGCAGCAGCAGCTGGCCTTCCATCAATGGGTCGGGGGAATGCCACTGGATGTCGAAGAACTCGCCATAAGGGCTCAGGCGTCCCCATTCCAGCAAGTCTTGCCACCACGGGTTATCGCCACCGCCCACCGCCATGTGGTTGGACACGATGTCGAGGATCAGCCCCATGTTCTGTTCGCGCAGGGCGGCGACCAGTCGGTGCAATGCCGCTTCACCGCCCAGCTCCGGATTGACCCGGGTCGGGTCGACCACGTCATACCCGTGCATTGAGCCTGCACGGGCGGCGAGCAGGGGAGACGCGTAAATGTGGCTGATGCCCAGGCTGGCGAAATACGGCACCAGTGGCACCGCTTGATCCAGGGTGAAATCTTTGTGAAATTGCAGGCGCAAAGTCGCCCGCAGCGGTTTAACAAGTGCTTGATTCATCGGTCACGCTCAGCTGCTTGAAGTCGCGCACAGGCGAGCAATTCCAGGCGCCGTGCGGCGTCCGGGTCATCCAGTAGGTTTTCGCTGTCGCCGGGCAGGCGACGCGACCAGTTGGGGTGTTCGTTAGTGGTGCCGGGCAGGTTGGCCTGCTGTTCGACACCCAAGGCATCTTCCAGCGGCAGCAGCACCAGCGGTGCGGGCGTGTGGCCCAGAAAACGGATGGTTGCGTCGAGTACCTGATCAGTCTCATGGGACTCTTCGCGGAAATTCTGCGGGTCTTCCGCCAACACTCGACGCAGGCCTTCACGCTCGCGTTCGCGATGCTGGCGCCATTCGATCTCACCTTGCGCATCGACCATTCCCAACCGGGCATTCCAGTCAATATCGTGACCGTGCCACCAGCCATTGATGGTCGGCAGGTCGTGGGTGCTGGTGGTCGCCAACGCGTTGTCCGACCAGTCGAGCGTACCTTTGAAATGCGCATTGTCTTGCTCGAACAACATCACGCGCATGCCCAGAATCGAACGGGCGATCAGCTTTTCCTGCAGGCCGTCCGGCACGGTGCCGAGGTCTTCGCCGAGGACAATCGCCTGATGACGATGGGATTCCAGTGCGAGCAGACGAAGCATGTCGTCGATCGGGTAATACAGGTACGCACCGTCAGCGGGCGGCGCACCGTTGGGAATCACCCACAGCCGTTGCAGGCCCATGACGTGATCGATGCGCAAGCCACCGGCGTGCGCGAAGTTGGCCCGCAGCATCTCGATGAATGCACGGAAACCGTTACGCACCAGGCCTTCCGGAGAAAACGCGGAGATGCCCCAGCCTTGGCCGCTGCGATTGAGAATGTCCGGTGGCGCGCCCACCGTCAGTGCGGCGAGCAGCTCATCCTGACGACTCCAGGCCTGGCTGCCGCCACCGTCTGCACCCACCGCCAGATCGGCGATCAGGCCGATGCTCATGCCGCTGCTGCGGGCAGCGGTTTGCGCACGCTCCAGGCAGCGGGTAATCAGCCATTGGCAGAACGCAAAGAAGCCGATGCGTCCGGCGTTTTCTTCAGCAAACTCGGCGAGTGCGTTGCTGCGCGGATCACGCCATTGCTCGGGCCACTCACGCCAGTCCAGGCTTTCACCCTTGGCGGCACGGGCCTCTTGCACAGCTTCGAAACGGCAGTGATTCTCCACCGCTTCACCACCGGCATGACGAAAACTGCTGAAGTCCGCATGCAGCGGGTGTTCACCCTGAACAAATCCTTCGTACAACGCTTGCAGCAGTCGATGCTTGGCTTCGGCGGCAACCGGCCAGTCAATCAAGGGCAGTGCTTCGAGTTCCTTGAGTTGCGCGGCAAGCCCGGTCGCGTCAATCGCGGTGCGCAGCGCCCGCTCGCCCAGGATTGCGCCCGGTGCGGCGTACAGGCTGTTGAGGAACAGGCGACTGGACGGCGAGTACGGGCTGTAGCGATGGGTATCGCTGCTGAACATCGCGTGCATCGGGCTGATCGCCAGCGCCTCGGCACCGCGTTCACCGGCCACTCGGGCAAGATTTTCCAGTGCCTGGGTGTCGCCAAAACCGCCATCGCCGGGACGACGCAACGAGTACAGCTGAACGCTCAGACCCCAGGCGCGGGGCAACGGATTTTCCACCGCGTCGCCCACGCTGTAGCAACGCTCCGGGGCCACCGCCAGCGTGAACTCCTGGTCGTCGATGCGCACGCTCTGATACCCGACCGGGATCAGGCCTGGCAGAAACGCTTCCGTGTCCAGCCTCAGGTCGATCCGTGAACCGTCCTCAAGATGGATTTCACAAGGGGTCTGTGGCGCGAAATACCGAGACAGATCAAGGCCGACACCGACATCAGCGGTCAGCAACGGCGGTAGATGCCGGGTCTGCTGCACGGCTTGCAATTCGAGCAAGCTGGCGTCGATTTCCATGGCCGTGCTCGCAGGGTGGCCGAGCCCGGTCAAAACGTTGCGTAATACTGCTGGAGCGACTTTCTGTTGGCGACCGTTGGCATCAATCCAGTCAACGGCCAGGCCAGCTCGGCTGGCGAGTATTTCCAGTTGCGCATCACTCATTGGCGCTCTCCATCCAGGGGTAGCAAAGGGGCCGCGGCCGTGAGGCTGACTAGCGCGCAATACGGGGCAAGCGTGCCCTGATCCAGTAGGCCGAACGCCTGCGGCGGATGTTCGAACACCCGCAAAGCCTCGGCCTGTGGGGAGTGGACCACTGGCGTATCGCTGAGGTTCAGGTCGATTCGCAGCTCGCTGCCATTGGTCAGGCGCCAGCGTGCAGACACCGCGCCCTTGCCCAGCACGTCGGCGCCGAGGGCCTCTGCATCGGTCAGATGCGGCACGATGTGTTCGCGGCGCAGTTGCAGCAATTGCCGGTAGAGGTCGTGGATCTCCGATGAGCGCTCACGCAGGTCAGGCCGCGATGCCTCGAACGTCTCCCGAGCATTCGGATCGGGGATTCGCTCGCGCTTTTCCGGATCGGCAAAGGCACTGAAAGCCGAGAATTCGTTGCGTCGACCTTCACGGACCAGTTCTGCCAGTTCACCGTGGTGACTGGTGAAAAACAGGAAGGGTTGCTCTGCGGCGAACTCATCGCCCATAAACATCAGCGGGATCATCGGCGACAGCAACAGCAGCGCGGTCGCAGCTTTCAAGGCATCCGGGTGAGCCAGTTGCGGCAGACGTTCGCCAAAGGCGCGATTGCCGACCTGGTCGTGGTTCTGCAGGAATAGCACGAACGCGCTGGTGGGCAGATGTCCACTGGGTTCACCGCGAGCTTCGCCGTGACGATTGGTATGGCCTTGAAACACGAAGCCCTGGCTCAGGCAACGCGCCAGCTTTTCGGTGGTGTCGTCGGCATAGTCGGCGTAATAAGCGTCAGTCTCACCTGTCAGCAATACGTGCAAGGCGTTATGGCCGTCGTCGTTCCACTGTGCGTCAAAACGTTCCTGCAACAGGCTGGCCTGGTTGTGTTCGTTCTCGACGGTAAGCCAAACCTGTCGTGCCGGATCGATCTGCTCGCGCACTCGTTGCGCCAGCTCTTGCAGAAAATCCGGGCTTTTAATCGCGTGCACAGCGTCGAAACGCAAGCCGTCGAAGCGATATTCCATCAACCACATCAGCGCGTTGTCGATAAAGAAGTCGCGCACTTCGCGCCGCTGGAAATCGATCGCTGCGCCCCACGGGGTGTGCTTGTCCTCGTTGAAGAAACCCTTGGCGTAACGATGCAGATAATTGCCGTCGGGGCCGAAATGGTTGTAAACCACATCAAGCAGCACCGCCAGACCATGACCGTGGGCGGTGTCAATCAGGTGCTTGAGTTGCTCGGGTGTGCCATACGAGGCCTGGGGCGCATAAGGCAGAACCCCGTCGTAGCCCCAGTTGCGGTCACCGGGGAATTGCGCAATGGGCATCAGCTCGATGGCGGTCACGCCTAATTCGGCGAGGCGGGCCAACTGCTTTTCAACTTCGCTGTAGCCGCCGAGAGCACCGACGTGCAACTCGTAGATCACCGCTTCGTTCCATGGCCGTCCCTGCCAGTCGCGGTGTTGCCAGGAATAGGCGAGGGGATCAACCACAATGCTGTGGCGGTCGATATCGCCGTCCTGGGCACGGGAGGCCGGATCAGGCACCTCCAGTTCACTGTCGATCTTGTAGCGGTATCGCGTGCCGGCCGAGCACCGCGCCTCGTTCATGTACCAGCCATTGGCCTGAGGCAACAGTGGCAAGGATTGTCCATCCTGCAATTCAACGCTGACAGAAACCGCGTCCGGCGCCCACAAGGCAAAACGCGTGTGTTCAGCGTCCAGCATTATTGCGCCGTGGGGCCAGGTCTCTTGGGTCCGTAACGGCATTTGTAAAACCTCTTACTGTCTGTGCGATTTACCGAGCGCTTTAGTGACGAGTTGTTCATAAAGTTCGGCATAGGGTTCAACGGCTTTGCTCCAGTTGAACGGAGCGGCCATCGCGCGGCAGCGCATGGCGTTGAGCAAATCGGGGTAAGCGAACACCTTGAAGGCCCGGCTCAACGCTTCCTGGTAGCTCTCTACCGTGGATTCGTCGAACAGAAAACCGGTCACGCCATTTTCAATGGTGTCGGCCAGTCCGCCAGTGTTGCGTGCAACCGGCAATGAGCCGAAGCGTTGCGCGTACATCTGGCTCAAGCCGCAAGGCTCGTAACGAGATGGCATCAGCAGGAAATCGCTGCCGGCAAACATGCGCCGTGCATCGGTTTCGTTGAAGCCGATGCGCACGCCGACCTGCCCTGGGAAACGCAGGGCCAGCTCACGCATGGCCTGTTCTTCTTCCGGTTCGCCACGACCGATGATTGCGATCTGGCCACCGGACTTGACGATGTATTCAGTGACGCCTTCGGTCAGGTCCAGACCTTTCTGGTAGACCAGTCGGGAAACCACGGCAAACAAAGGGCCTTTGGACTCTTCCAGACCGAAAAGGTCGCGGACATGCGCGGCATTGACGGCTTTGCCTTCCCAATCGCCAATCTGGAACGGGCGGAACAAGTGGGCGTCGGTCGCCGCATCCCAGCTTTCATCGATGCCGTTAGGGATGCCACTGAGCAGGCCTTGCTGGGTCTTGGCGGCAAGAAAGCCGTCGAGGCCGCAGCCGAAGTCCGGCGTGGTGATTTCCTGGGCGTAGGTCGCGCTGACGGTGGTGATGTGGCTCGAGTAGGCCATGCCGGCCTTGAGGTACGACATCTTGCCGTAGAACTCCATGCCTTCCTGCTGCAAAGCGTGCGCAGGAATGCCGAGCTCCGGGCAGGAGCCCAGGCCGATCACGCCCTGATAGGCGAGGTTGTGGATGGTAAACAGCGTTGGCGTACGCTGCCCGCGCCAGTGCATATATGCAGGCGCCAGGCCCGCCGGCCAGTCATGCGCGTGCACCAAGTCCGGGCACCAGTGAATCTGCGCGAGGTTGGCAGCAATGTCCGCCGCAGCCAGACCGAGGCGGGCGAAACGAATATGGTTGTCCGGCCAGTCGCGACCGTTATTGGCGCCGTAAGGCGAACCCTCGCGCTCGTACAGCTCAGGGCACATCAACACGTAAATGACCAGACCGTCCGGCATGTCCATACGCCCGATCTTGCACGGCGGCAGTGCGGCATGGCCACCCAGCTCACCGATGATGTGAATCGGATTCTCGCTGTTCAGCACTTGCGGATAACCGGGAATCAGCACGCGCACATCATGCAGATGCGCCATGGCGCGGGGCAGCGCTGCGGAGACGTCGCCCAGGCCCCCGGTTTTCACCAGGTCGGCGATTTCCGAGGTGACAAACAAGACTTTCTTTCGATTCGGATTCTGGCTCGGCGTCGGTGTGAGCGTCCGCACACCCGGAACGATCACCGGGATGTTGCTGGTTACGCTCAAAGCGCTCGATTCGCCGACCTGCTGATGAGCACGTTCTCCCTGAATGTCTAAAGCCGCACTGATCATTTGAATCTCCCGTGTTATTGATCTAATTCTGGTCTGGCGAGCAATGGTCCAAAGGCCAATTCCTGTGGCCGGGCGCAAGCGCGAGGCACAAGCGCTAAGCGCAAGCAGGAGGCGCAATCGCGCTACGCAAAGTGAGCAAACGCTAACCATGCGCTGAAGCAGAATGGCTGAAGTGAAGGTTGCAAGGATTGCACCAGTGCAACCCGCCTACCATTAAGAGGACCGGCCACGAACAGCAAAAGTTTCGATTATTTTCGTGCTTTGTGGCTGACCGGTTTAACGCCCCGAAAATCAGTCTAGGCCAGAACATAGAGCGCTGCGGTGCAGATGGCAAAATTGTTCGACAATCGGTTCAAAGCGGTACGGACGTGCCGGATACGGTCGCGATCGCACCGACGAAGGGCGGTTTAATTTTTCCTGCGAGCTAAAAAGTGACTCATTAGTCATGTAAAGGTGCACGTCGGTTTGAGCTTTTCGCACCAACATGAAGCAACATTAAGTCCTGTGTTTGGCCGAAGCGCTGCCTTACTGGTCATCGCCGGTCCTTGGTATAGTCCTGACCTCGTTTTTGTCCGGTAAAGGATCACTGCCATGTCTGAATACACTGCGTTCACCGTCGAACTGGCCGATAAGATCGCCCATGTGCAGATCAACCGGCCGGAAAAGATCAACTCGATGAATGCGGCCTTCTGGAGTGAGATCATCGAGATCTTCCAATGGATCGATGACACCGACGAAGTCCGCGTTGTGGTGCTGAGCGGTGCCGGCAAACATTTCTCCTCCGGCATCGACCTGATGATGCTCGCCGGTGTGGCCAATGAAATGGGCAAGGACGTCGGTCGCAACGCACGGCTGCTTCGGCGCAAGATTCTGGCGCTGCAAGCTTCTTTCAATGCCGTGGACAGTTGCCGCAAACCGGTATTGGCGGCGATTCAAGGCTATTGCCTGGGTGGGGCGATCGATCTGATCGCCGCCTGTGATATGCGCTACGCTGCCGGGGATGCGCAATTCTCGATCAAGGAAATCGACATCGGCATGGCTGCCGACGTCGGTACCCTGCAACGCTTGCCGCGGATCATCGGGGACGGCATGCTGCGTGAACTGGCTTACACCGGGCGCACCTTCGGCGCTGAGGAAGCACGCGAGATTGGCCTGGTTAACCGCGTCTACAGCGACACGGCCAGCCTGCTTGAGGGTGTGATGGGCATTGCCCGCGAGATCGCCGGCAAGTCGCCGATCGCCATCAGCGGCACCAAAGAGATGATCGGTTACATGCGCGACCATCGCATCGACGACGGTCTCGAATACGTTGCCACCTGGAACGCCGCCATGCTGCAATCCAATGATCTGCGCGTGGCCATGGCCGCCCACATGAGCAAACAGAAACCCGAATTTCTGGATTGATAGACCATGACTTCACGCTGGACCACCGCAGTACTGGACACCGATCAACCCGGCGGCTGGGCCGTTGCGCGCAGCCCCGATGGTTTTCTGTTCGATGACAATGGCGCGCTGTTTCCGCGTGAATGGCTCAAGCGTCAGGATGTGTCGATGCTGGCCGAACATGGCATCGGCCATCTGGATGGCGAGCCGGTTTACCTGCTGGAACTGCGCAGTTCCAGCGAGGTAGCGGGGTGCAACTGGAAAGGGCTGCGGGCGTTCATGCTCGAAGGCGATCACACGCTGTTCAAGGTGCTCGGCTATGCCGCGCAGATCGGCACTTGGGCCCGTGAACATCGCTTCTGCGGAAACTGCGGGCAGGCCACGCATCAAGTCCCGCGTGAGCGGGCCATGTATTGTCAGCCTTGTGATCTGCGTTACTACCCGCGGATTTCGCCGAGCATGATTGTGCTGATTACCCGCGGCGATGAGATTCTGCTGGCGCGTTCACCACGTTTTGTCACGGGGGTTTACAGCACGCTGGCGGGTTTCGCCGAGCCAGGAGAATCCGCCGAGGACTGTCTGATTCGTGAGGTCCGCGAAGAAGTGCGGATCGAGGTGAAGAATATTCAGTACATGGGCAGTCAGTGCTGGCCGTTTCCGCATTCGATGATGCTGGGTTTTCACGCTGAATATGCCGGGGGCGAAATCGTCTGTCAGGAAGACGAAATCGAGGATGCCCAGTGGTTCAACGTGCATGAGCTGCCACCGTTGCCGGCGTCGCGCTCGATTGCACGTTACCTGATTGATGCCTACGTGGCGCGCCGGTCAGGCCACGCTGAACCAGTGCTGCCAGGCTAACCGCACGGTCAGGCCCAGCACCACGGTGATGAATACCGGCCGGATGAACTTCGCGCCGCCACTGATGGCGGTGCGCGCGCCGAAGAACGCGCCGACCATCACCGACAGGCCCATGCTCAGGCCGATGATCCAGTCCACCTGACCCGAGAAGATAAACACCGACAGCGCCGCGATGTTGCTGACGAAGTTCATGCTGCGCGCGACACCGCTGGCTTTGACCAGATCGATCGGGTACATGAGCATGCTGCTCACCGTCCAGAACGCGCCGGTACCGGGGCCGGCCACACCGTCGTAAAAACCAAGGGTGAAGCCTTGGGTTGATTGCCATTTCTTCTTGATCGGAGCGTCGCTGTCCAGAGGTGCTTTGGGTGTGCCGCCGAACAGCAGGTAGAGGCCGCAACCGAATACGATCACCGGGAGCATCTTGTTCAGCCATTCGGCGGGCAGGTAGTGCGCGACCACGGCGCCGGTCAGTGCGCCGATCAGCGTGCCGACGATCGCGTGCATCCACTGTCGGGGATGGAACAGCTTGCGCCGGTAGAAGGTGAAACTGGCGGTGGCCGAACCGAAGGTCGAACTGAGCTTGTTGGTGCCCAACACCAGGTGCGGCGGCAGACCTGCGGTCAACAGCGCTGGCGTGGTCAACAAGCCGCCGCCGCCAGCAATGGCGTCGATGAAACCGGCAATAAAGGCAACGACGGCCAGAATGGCCAGGGTAGTGAGGTCAACGCTGAGTTCGAATGGCATGGAATCGACTTATTCGGCGGGGTGCAGATTTGAGCTGCGGGGAGGGCGGGTATCTTACCTATATCCACATTGGGCGGCGACTACTCAGGCGCCATCGCGGGCAAGCCCGGCTCCCACAGGTTTTGGGCCAGCCGCAGATTTTGCATTTCACACGCATCCTGTAGCAGCGAAGCTTGCTCGCGATGGCGGTGGCTCAGTCAAAGTCTGAGTTGAATGACACACCGCCATCGCGGGCAAGCCCGGCTCCCACAGAATTCTCGGCCAGTTGCAGATTTTTATATTCGGGCTCGGCTCCTGTGGGTTAAGCGGTGATTACAACCCCAACTCCGACAGACCCGCATGGTCATCCGGACGACGGCCCAGTGGCCAGTGGAACTTGCGATCGCTTTCCTTGATCGGCATGTCATTAATGCAGGCAAACCGATTGGCCATCAGCCCGTTTTCGTCAAATTCCCAGTTCTCATTGCCATACGAGCGAAACCAGTTGCCCGAATCGTCGTGCCATTCATAGGCATAACGTACGGCGATGCGGTTATCCGTAAAAGCCCAAAGCTCCTTGATCAGGCGATAGTCCAGTTCCTTGGCCCATTTGCGCGTCAGGAAGTTCTTCGCTTCCTCACGGTTATGCGCGAATTCCTCCCGGTTACGCCATTGCGTGTCCAGCGTATAGGCCAGCGAAACCCGTTCAGGGTCGCGGGAGTTCCAGCCGTCTTCGGCGAGGCGGATTTTTTCAATCGCAGTTTCACGAGTGAAGGGCGGCAACGGCGGACGAACTTCTGCACTGGACATATCAATGTCTCCCTATCAAGTTAACGATGTAATCAGTTATCAACGAGTTACAGGTTCAACAACTTTCGCGCGACATTTTGTGCATCATCAGCGGTGCCGTGATCACCCATGATCAATGCCACGGTGATGGCGCCGTCAATCAGGATCAGCAACTGCCTGGCGACTGTCAGAGGTTCAGCAACCCCATGCTCGGTACACAGCTCGCACACATAGTCGAGCAGCTTTTGTTTATGCTCTTTGGCCACCAGGCGGACCGGGTCGTGCGGATCGCCGGTTTCGCCGCTGGTATTGATGAACGCGCAGCCCCGAAAACCTTCCGAGGCAAACCAGGTCTTCAACACGGTAAACAGGTTGAGCAAACGTTCGGCAGGGGTTTCTGCCTTGTTCACCTCCGTTCGGTACCAGTGCATCCAGCGCACATCGCGGCGTTGCAGGGCGGCAACGGTCAACGCCTCCTTGTTGGTGAAGTAGCGGTAAATGCTTTTCCTCGAGACGCCGGCAGTTTTCACCAGCAGATCCATGCCGGTGGCCGCAATGCCACTTTTATAGATCAGCTTCTCAGTGACATCCAGAATGATATCGCGGGTTTGATTGTTGGTGAGTTCGTTCATGCGCTTACAGTAGAACGACCGTTCTACATGGTCAAGGTCATATTTATAATGGCTGATGAAATGCCTCCGCCGGCAGGCGGCTCGGAGAAGATCAGGGCACACCACAAGACCCGAACGGATCCATGGTGTAAGCTCTGAAGCTCTTCGGATTCGACCCATTGCGAGCCCTATGCCGTCGCTTTTCAAACGCTCCCTGCTGCCCAAACTGCGCAGTTTCCCGCTGACCGCCGAGGCCGTCACCATTCTCTCTGGCGCTGCCGAGTTTCGTCGTTGCCTGCTGGAACAGATCGCCAGCGCAACCCGGCGGATCTACATCGTGGCGCTTTACCTGCAACAGGATGAAGCCGGCCAGGAAATTCTTGACGCCTTGCATGCTGCCAAACTGGCGCGTCCGGAGCTGGATGTCGTGGTGGTGGTCGACTGGCTGCGCGCCCAGCGTGGTTTGATCGGCGCGGGCAAGCAGCCGGGCAACTCGGCGTGGTATCAGGAAACGACTCGCACACACCAAAGTGAAGTGCCCGTATACGGGGTTCCGGTGCAAACCCGCGAGCTGTTCGGTGTATTGCATCTGAAAGGTTTCGTGATCGACGATTGCGTGATCTACAGCGGCGCGAGCCTCAATAACGTCTATCTGCACAAGTTCGACAAGTACCGTTACGACCGTTATCACCTGTTGAACAACGCCGCGCTGGCCGACTCGATGCAGCACCTGATTCAGCACGGTCTGATCGCTTCCAAAGCGGTGCATCGCCTCGATCTGCCAAATCTGCCGACCACCCGCAGTCTGCGCAATGACATCGGCGACTTGCGCAGTCGCCTCAAGCACGCGGCGTATGACACAACCGCCGGCAGCACGGCCAGGAATGGTTTGTCGGTCAGCCCGCTCTTGGGCGTCGGCAAGAACAACCCGTTGAGCCGGGTGATCTGCGAGTTGATTGCCAGCGCCAAATACCAACTGACCATCTGCACGCCGTACTTCAACCTGCCACTGGCCGTGACCCGGGAAATCAATCGGGCACTGGCGCGTGGGGTGAAGATCGACATTGTGGTCGGCGACAAGACCGCCAACGATTTCTACATCCCGCCGAGCGAGCCGTTCAAGGTGATTTCGGCGCTGCCGTACCTGTATGAAATCAGCCTGCGCCGCTTCGCCAAGCGCCACCATCGCAGCGTCGAGGGTGGCCAGTTGAACCTGCACCTGTGGAAGGATGGCGATCACACCTATCACCTCAAAGGCATGTGGGTCGACCAGCGCTACACCTTGCTGACCGGCAACAATCTCAACCCGCGCGCGTTCCGGCTTGATCTGGAAAACGGCCTGTTGATCGATGATCCACAAGGCGAAATGCTTGAGCCGCGCGCACGGGAACTGCAAGAGATTTTCCAGCACACCTCGCGCATCGAGCGATACCAGGATCTGCAGACGATGCCGGACTATCCGGCCGGCGTGGCGAAGTTTCTCAAGCGCGTGAGTCGAGTGCGCATTGAGCGTTGGTTGTACCGGATTTTGTAAACAGGTTTGGGTTGGCGTCGTCAGTGACGACGCTTTCGCGAGCAGGCTCGCTCCCACAGGGAAGTGCGTGGATGCCGAACCCAGCGAGATCCCCCACGTGTTGATGGCTCAGTTCAACCCCAGCTTACCGCGCATCATCGACAAATCCTCGGCCAGTGTATTGACCGGCCCGACCAGTCGTTTGCGGTCGTTATCCTTGACTTTGTCATAGGTTTCAAAGCCACCGTTCGCGGTCCGGTATTTCGCCAGTGTGTTGTTCACCGTGGCGAAATTTTTGTCGACCTTGGCCATGAACGCCGCGTCCTGCTGCTCGATCTGCGGCCGGAACAGGTCAACGATTTTCTTCGCGCCGTCGATATTGCCCTGGAAGTCATACAGATCAGTGTGGCTATAGCGATCTTCCTCCCCGGAAATTTTCGTGGCCGCCACTTCCTCCAGCAACACCGCTGCACCACCCACCACTTTTTCAGGAGGGAAGGTCAGGCCCGCCACACGGGTTTGCAGGTCTTGCACATCGTTGTTCAACCGGTCCGCCAGAGCTTCCAGGCCCTGGGTGCTGTTCTCGGCGAACAACGAATATTCGATGCGGTGAAAACCGGTGAAATCCGGCGCTTTTACGCCTTGCTCGTGGTCATCGACCCGCGAATCGATGGACGCGTCCAGGTCGCTGAACAGCTCGGCAATCGGCTCGACCGTCTCGTAAAACACTCGCGTCGGCGCATACAGTTTCTTCGCCGTGGCCAGGTCGCCGTGCTTAACCGCATCGGTGAACTGCTGGGTGTGGCTGGCCAGTTCATCCAGCTGTTCGGTGACATAGATTTTGTAATCCGATATCGGATTCACCAGCTCCAGCGGCGCCGGCGCCGCGAACGCCGTGGCGGGGATGTTGAGCAAACCAAGGGTCAGCAGTAAAGCGAGTGGCGACTTTTTCATGGGCGGTTCCGTGTGGGGAGGTCTTAAACAGGAGCTTGCGAGTGCGTGGCTGCGAGCAGTGAACGACCGATGAAATCCTGCTCGTCAGTGACACCGGGCAGCGTGAAGAAATAACCGCCACCGACCGGTTTCAGGTATTCCTCCAGCGGCTCGCCATCGAGCCGCTTTTGCACAGTGATAAAGCCTTTTTCCAGATCGGCCTGATAGCAGATGAACAGCAGGCCCATGTCCAGCTGACCGTTCTTGTTCACCCCGTTGGAATAGTTGAACGGCCGGCGCAGGATCAGATTGGCCTGGCTCGCAGCGGTACGCGGATTGGCCAGGCGAATGTGCGCGTCGAGTCGGGTCAGTTTGCCGTGCGGATCCTCGCGGTAATCGGGCACTTGTGTTTCCTGCGTGCCGCCGATTGGAGCACCGGTGGTTTTGATCCGACCCAGAATGCTTTCCTGCTCTTGCAGCGGTGTGCGGTCCCAGCGTTCGACAAAATTGCGGATGATTCGCACGGCTTGGTAACTGCCGTGCGCGGCCCAGGCCGGTTCGTCACTGCCGGGTTGCACCCAGACGAGGCTGTCCATGGCCTTGGCATCGTTGGAATCGGGGTTGGCCGAACCGTCACGAAAGCCGAGGAAATTGCGCGCACTTTGCGCTGGCACGCCCGGTTTGGATGGCGCTTGCGGCGGCACACTGCCTTCCTGTTTCCAGCGCACCAGCAGCAGGTCCGGGAGGTTCTTGACAATGTCGCGCAGGGCATGAATGTTGGTGTCGGCGGTGTTGGCGCAAAACTGCAGGCTCAGGTCGCCATGGCAGCAATCGGCGTCCAGCGCGTCATTGGGGAAGCCGACCATGCGCGACAAGCGCTTGGGTTTGGCGTTGGCCAGGCCAAAGCGTTCGTCGAACAACGATTCACCGACCGACACGGTGATGGTCAGGTTGTCCGGCGTAACGACCGGGCCGAGAATCCCGGAATCTACCGGCGGCAGTTTCGGATCGACTTGCTCCACCGGGCCACCCTTCATCAAGAAGGCGATGCGCTCGTTGAGGGTGCGAAACAACCGCTCAAGATCCTCGCGATCGCTGGCCAGCACATCGAACGACACCAGCATGCCCGACGCCGGGCGAGGGGTGACGATGCCGCTTTGATGCTTGCCATAAAACGCCTGGCGGTTTTCGGTGTTGTCGCTGCTCGGTGCTTCGGTCACCTGGGCAGCGCTGGCTGCCATGGCCGGGCAACTCAAGGCCGAACCGGCGAGTGCGACGCCGGCAGCGCCCATGCCGAGCAATACGCGGCGGCGCTGGGCAGAAAATTGTTCTGAATTGCTCATCGTTGGTGTCTTCTGCTTACAGGCCGGAAAGGCCGAGGGCGGGATCGATTTCAGTGAGGGCAGCGGACAGCGCTTTGGCCTTGTCGGCAATCTGCTGACGTTTCCCGGCGCTGACGCTGTCATAGCTGGCGTAGCCTTGCGCGTCCTTGAGGTCGTTGAGTTGCGCATCGAACGCATTGGCAGCGGTGTCGACGTTCATTAGCAAGTCGGCGTTGGATTTGCTCAGTAGAGGACGCAACAGATCGACCACTTTGCGCACTGCAAACAGGTTGGCGGCGAAGCCGTTGAGGTCGGTGTGGCTGTACCGTTCTTCCTCGCCACTGCCGGCGCGCACATTGCCCAGGCTGTCCAGGTTGCGCACCACGATGCTGACCAGTTGTTCAGGGGGCAGCGACTGGGCGAGCAGTTGCTGTTTGAGTGCGGTGACATCGCTGAACAAACGCTGGCTGATCGGCGTAAGACCGTCGAGCGAGCGCTGCTGGAACATTGCAAATTCGACGCGATGGAAGCCGACAAAGGCGGGATCCTGTTCGCGTTTCTCAAAGTAATCGGCGCGGGCGTTGATGGCATTGTCCAGCTCGGCGAATCGCTGCGCAGCCGGGGCGATACGTTGATAGGCGGCGCGGGCCGGTGCATACAGCGCTTGCGCCCGACTTAGATCACCGGCATCGATGGCCTGCTGTAACGCCGCGACGGCCTTGATCAGGGCGCTGCTCTGGCTGCTCAGATAGACGCGGAATTCCGACAACGGCCCGACGAATGCGGTCATCGATGGCTTGGCCTTGGCGGCTGCATCGGAAGCGGCAGTCGCGGTCACGTGCAGGGTGCCGCGTGGATTACTCAGCAGGCCACAGGTAATCGCGTAGTCGCCGGGCAACAGCTTCGCGTTGATTACCTGACTCAGGCCCGGTGCGATGTTCTCTCGCTCTTCAACCACCAGCACACCGTCGAGGATTTCCCACTCAACCGCCCGGTCGGAACGGTTGACGATGCGGAAACTCGCGCGGCCGGCGGGCACCGTCAGTGCATTGGGTTCACAGCTGTGCGGGTGAATGGTCACCTGCACTTCGTCGTGGTTGATCTGTCGTTTGCTCGCGGCCAATTGCGCGGCGTAATAGAACAGAGCGCCCGCGGCGATCATCACCACGACGGAGCCCGCCACCGCCCAGCGCAGTGCGCGGGGAGGGGAAGCCTGAGGAGGTTTTTGGTTGGGCATGGTGGGCCTTATTGATGGGTCATTGTTTGAGGTTGCCGGGCAGGCAGGAAAAACATCACCAGTGCCACTACCAGATAGAGCAGATAGGCCCCGAGCGTGCTGACAATTGGCGCGTCCTGATAGCCGAACATCCCGGCCAGCACCGAGCCGAGCGGGCCGTCCATTGGCAGCGTCGCACTGACGTCGAACAGCACGCTTTGCAAGTGATTCCACACGCCGGCTTCGTGCAGCGCCTGCACCGAATTGGCAAGAATGCCGGCGGCGACCACCAATATGAACAATCCGGTCCAGCGGAAAAACGCGCCGAGGTTCAGGCGCAAGCTGCCGCTGTAGATGAGGAAACCAACAATGACCGCCAGCACCAGACCGAGCAGGGCGCCCAGTGGTGCAGCGGGACCTTCGCTCTGCTGGAACACGGCGAGCAGAAAGAACACCGTCTCCAGGCCTTCCCGCGCGACGGCGAAAAACACCATGGCGATCAGAGCGGTCACCTGATGTTTATTGCCCGCCAACGCCTGGTCCAGTGAGGTGTGCAGCGAATGCTTGATCGTGCGTGCGACTTTGCGCATCCAGAACACCATGGAACTGAGGATGGCGACGGCGACCAGTCCGACCACGCCTTCGAACAGCTCCTGTTGTTTTTGCGGAAATTCAGCGCTGACCAGTTCCAGACCGCCACCCACCAGCAACGCCAGCGCGGCGGCCAGAAACACGCCGATCCAGACTGCGGGCATCCATTGCCCGCCCCCGGTTTGCTTGAGGTAGCTGGCGATGATGCCAACGATCAGCGCGGCCTCGATGCCTTCGCGCAGCATGATCAAAAAGGGAACCAGCATTCAGCACCGTGGAGTAATTAGTTAGGGTGCTAAGTTGTAACATAATGACATTCATTCCCAAATGGCAATCATTGACATTTAGCTGAACCTAAGCTGAACAACTTTCAACACGTTGAGATGGGTGCAGCATTCCGATTTGCCCGCGATGAGCGCGACACCGTGCCTGCAGCCGACCGCGTCATCGTTCATCGCTGGCAAGCCAGCGCCTACGGGAATGCAGCGCCATGCGCTACTATGCGCACCATCCCGAAAACAACACGGCCCACCTCGCTCCATGGCGGAAAAAGACACCATCTCCATCCAACTGGTGCGTGAAGCGCTGTTGCAAAGTTGCGCGTCGGGCGCGGCCACCGAAGAGGTGTTGCACAAGGTCGGCATTGATCCCGGGTTATTAAAAAACCTGACGGCCCGCGTCCCGGCCACCGCTTACGCACGTCTTTGGCGCTTGCTGGCCAGGCGCCGCGATGACGAGTTCTTTGGCATGGACCCGCGCCAGCTCAAATCGGGCAGCCTGGCCTTTCTGTGTCGCTGTGCAATGGCCCAGCCGACGCTGGCGGCGGGCCTGACCTCGGGTCTCGGCTTTCTCTCGCTGATGCTCGAACACATGCCGGCGCAACTGGTGCGGCAGCAAAGTCTGGCGGAAATTGTCCTGCTTGAAGACGGGCGCGATCCACGCCGGGCCTTCACCTATTTTACTTACTGGATGATCGTGCACGGCGTTGCGTGTTGGCTGGCAGGGCGGCGGATCCCGATTCTGGCCGTCGAGCTGCGCTGCGCGGAACCGGATTTTTGTGACGATTACCAGGTGATGTTTTCGCAAAACCTGCGCTTCGATCGGCCCCGCACGCGGATGATTTTTTCTGCCGATTGCCTGGATTTGCCGATCAAGCGCAGCGCCGAAGAACTCAAGCGTTTCCTTGCCCATGCGCCGGCGAACATCCTGGTGAAGTACCGCGACCCGCAGAGCCTGGCCAGCCGGATCAAGCACGATCTGCGTCACCTGCCTGCCGAGCGTTGGCCCGAAACCGAGGCGCTGGCACAGCAGTTGTGCATGTCCGCCTCAACCTTGCGTCGTCGTTTGTCTGAGGAAGGGCAGACGTATCAAGGGCTCAAGGACAGCGTGCGCAAGGAGTTGGCGATTATCTGGCTGGCCGAGCCGGCGATCAGTTTCGCCGAAATCGCCATGCGGCTAGGGTTTGCTGATGTGAGCTCGTTCTACAAGGCGTTTCGCAAGTGGTCGGGGTCAAATCCGGGGCATTATCGGAGTTTGATTTTGAACGAGGCTGATTGATCGTACCCTCAGACCTCCCATCGGCGAACCCACAGATGAAGATCTGCGTCCCTAATCTGGCTGGGGAATGCGACGCAGCACGTCATCATAGGCAACCAGGTCGAGAAACGCTGTTACCTCGGCGGCCCGTCCCCCCTCCATGCGCAAGATCCAGACGTAACTGTTGGTGTAGGGCTTGCCGTCGCGCGCGAGGGCTTCCCCGTCCCAGTTGATAACGACGTGATCGCCTTCGGCCCAGATTCGTTTCGCGACCGGCCGGATCGGTGTGCTCAGGCGGGTTGCCAGAGGACGAACGGCCCGCGCCATCAAGTCATCCCGGCCGTGGTAGGTCCCCGCACTTGGCCCGGAGCCCTTGATTGTCCAGACGACGTCAGGCGCCAGTACTTCATTGAAGAAGCCGGACCCGCCGGCGGCCCAGCGATCAAATGCGGCCGAGATGAAGGCTCTGTTTTGCTCGATTGGCGCCTCCTGTAGGGGCGCTACCTGGGCCAGCGCTGGCATTGCGAAGCAGGCAAGAACTGCGCAAAACACGGCGGGGGTGAAACGCTTGGCGTAAGTTATACGGGTCATGGCATTACCTCCTGACTGCGACGGTGTTTTTGCCGAAGATAAGTTGCTGGCCCATCGGCCGGCCGATGAAGTTCTCCGGGAAAATAGGCGCGATCGCGCTGGCCTGGTTAAGTCGCTCCAGCTGATCCGCTGTGAATTCAACGTCTAACGCGCCGAAATTGTCCTCGGCCTGTTCCAGCGTGCGCGCGCCCATGACGGGCGAGACCACAGCCGGATGCTGTAACGTCCACGCAAGCGCAACTTGCGAGCGCGACGCGTGCGTCTCTTCGGCTATTTCACCCACTACGTCCGCGATGGCCAGCGCATGCTCGTTGAGGTGGCCCGACGAGGCAATCACACCTTTGCGCGTTGCCGACACATTCGCGTCATTCTCGCTCGACAGGTCGGCGCGGCTGTATTTGCCGGTGAGTATTCCGCCGCCCAGGGGTGACCACGGCAGAACGCCAAGGCCCATCGCTTGCGCCATCGGCATGAGCTCATGCTCGACGGTACGCTCGACCAGGCTATAACCGATCTGGAGCGCGACAAAAGGCGACCAGCCGCGAAGATCTGCCAGTGTTTGCATCTGTGCGACCCGCCAGGCCGGCGTGTTGCAAATGCCGACATAGAGAATCTTGCCCGACTGGACGAGGGCATCGAGACTTCGCATCACCTCGTCAGGCGTCGTCGTGAAATCCCAGGCATGCAAGTACAAGAGGTCGATGCGGTCGGTATCCAGCTGACGAAGACTGGCCTCAACCGAGCGCACAAGGTTCAAGCGATGATTGCCCCCGGAGTTGATATTCTGCGCGTCCCGCGCCATGGTGAATTTGGTCGCCAGAATAATCCGCTCACGCTTTTCTTTGATAAAACCACCGAGGATCCGCTCGGATGCTCCATCGGTGTAGTTCACGGCGGTGTCGATGAAATTTCCCCCGCGGTCAACGTAGGCATCAAAGATGCGTTTGGCTTCTGCGTCATCAGCGCCCCAGCCCCAATCAGACCCAAAGGTCATGGTGCCCAGCGACAGGGGCGATACCCGCAGGCCTGAGCGTCCGAGCAAACGGTAATTGTTCAGTAACGTTTGGTTAGCCATTATTGCGTCCTCACAGGATCGTCAGTTGGGATAGCTGGCGCCAGTGGTATCCCGGCAGATGCCATCGCCAGCACAAGAGAAGCTCACGCTTCGCATGTGCCCATTCTGTTGAGATAGGGACGGTGCAGGTAGAACGCTTTTCCTGAATGATTGCACGATCATCCAGAGGGCTTCGATAATGACCACGCGACGCTCAGGCCCGGTGCAATGAGCGAATAGGGGGATAATGGCCAATGACTCAGCTCGAACGATTCCGTGAGGCAATAGCTCGGCACACGCCACAAGACGGGACGTTCGAATGTCCGATCCCTGGTGTGAAGCTGATCCGATGGTCAGAGCCGACGATGCCGATGCCCGTCATCTATGAGCCGACCGCCTGCTTCGTCGCGCAGGGGCGAAAGCGGGCCACGCTCGGCGCCAACGTGCTTCATTACGACCCGACCAGCTATCTGGTTGCCTCGGTGGGGCTTCCCGTCGTGGGCACGGTCATTCAGGCGAGTGCATTGCACCCTTACATGAGCGTTCAACTCGACCTCGACTCGACCGAGCTCGGGGATCTGGCGTTGAGATATCCTCGCTCACCCGCCCAAAGCACCATCTCAGCAGGCCTGACAGTCAATGAGATGACTTCGGGACTTCTTGATGCAGTCACGAGGCTCGTTACGCTGCTTGATACACCAGAGGATATCGAGGCGCTCGGGCCACTCGCCACACGTGAGATCTTTTACAGACTGTTCACAGGTCCAAGCGGTGCAATCATCCACGCGATGACTCAGTCTGATAGCCGACACGGTCAGGTCGCTCGTGCGATCCTGTGGATCAGAGCGAATTTCAAGGATGCCTGCCGTATCGATGATTTAGTCAAGGTTGCCGGCATGAGTCGGTCGGCATTCCATGAACATTTCAAGGCAGTCACGGCAATGAGCCCCTTGGCGTTCAGGACTCAGTTGAGGATGCAGGAGGCGCGCCGTCTTATGGTCACGGACGGACTGGACGCGGCAAGCGCAGGACATGTCGTGGGGTACGATAGCCCGTCGCAGTTCAGCCGCGATTATTCACGGCTGTTCGGTACCCCCCCGGCAAAGGATGCAAACCGCTTTCGCCTGGCGCATGGCAGGTAACGCTGCGGTTTTCACACGCGTCAGGCGAGCAGCACCACGCCAAACGCTAGACTCGTGCATCCCGTCCTTCGTCGCTCCCTCCCAAACCTTGGCCAAACCAGTCAACCAACTTGGTCGCTTTGACCATTGCCCCGCGCCCCGCACAGCGCGAATATTCCCTTGTTGAATTCGGTTCCCCCAACCTAATAAAAAAACAGAGGGATTCTGGTCATGCGCGACTACTTGTCTGCCACGTCTCAGTTCGATTACCAGCACACCGTCGATACCGCGCTGTCGGGTGATCTGACCGCGCTCAACGCCTGCGTCGAGTGCTGCGACCGCCACGCCTTGCCGGGGCGCATCGCCCTGTTCTGGGAAGGGCGCGACGGTGACAGTGCGACGTACACCTTCAGCGACCTGCAAGACAAAGCCGCGCGTTTCGCCAATTTCCTTCTGGCTCAAGGGGTGAAAAAGGGCGACAAGGTCGCCGGTCTGTTGCCGCGCAATATCGAGTTGTTGATCACCGTGTTCGCCACCTGGCGCATCGGCGCCGTCTATCAGCCGCTATTCACCGCGTT
The DNA here is from genome assembly GCF_054898145.1 of Pseudomonas sp. TMB3-21. Classification (NCBI taxonomy): domain Bacteria; kingdom Pseudomonadati; phylum Pseudomonadota; class Gammaproteobacteria; order Pseudomonadales; family Pseudomonadaceae; genus Pseudomonas; species Pseudomonas sp. TMB3-21. The sequence continues at coordinate 4,346,468 of NZ_CM142718.1, forward strand.
TGGTCCCAAAGCCATCGAACATCGCTTGAGCAGTTCCAGCGCCAAAGTGGTGGTCAGCGATGCGGTCAACCGCCCGAAACTCGCAGAAGTCGCCGACTGCCCGACCATCGTCACCGTGGGCGGCGTGAAAGGTCAGGGCATCGTCCGGGGTGACTTCAGCTTTTGGGCCGAGCTGGCCAATTATTCCGCTGACTGCGAACCGGTCATGCTCAGCGGTGAAGACCCTTTCCTGCTGATGTTCACCTCGGGTACCACCGGCCCGTCAAAGGCTTTATCCGTGCCCCTCAAGGCGATCGTCGCCTTCCAGAGTTACACCCGCGACGCCGTTGACCTGCGCCCGGAAGATGCCTTCTGGAACGTCGCCGATCCGGGCTGGGCGTACGGCATCTATTTCGGTGTCACCGGACCGATGGCGATAGGGCATCCGATCACCTTCTACGATGGCCCGTTCACCCTCGAAAGCACCTGCCGGGTGATCAACAAATACAAAATCACCAACCTGACCGGCTCGCCAACCGCGTACCGCCTGCTGATCGCCGGCGGCGACGACTTCGCCAAATCGATCAAGGGCAGGCTGCGCATCGTCAGCAGTGCCGGCGAGCCGCTGAACCCGGAAGTCATTCGCTGGTTCGCCGACCACCTCGGCGTCGTCATTCACGACCATTACGGCCAGACCGAATTGGGCATGGTCCTGTGCAACCACCACGGCCTGGACCATCCGATCCATATGGGGGCTGCCGGTTTCGCTTCACCGGGCCATCGCATCGTGGTGCTCGATGATGCGTACAACGAACTCGGCGTCGGTCAGCCCGGCATTCTGGCAATTGATCGCAGCCAGTCACCGATGTGCTGGTTCGGCGGTTACGAAGGCGTGCCGACCAAGGCGTTCGTCGGTAACTATTACCTGAGCGGTGATACGGTCGAGTGGAACCCGGACGGCAGCATCAGTTTCGTCGGGCGCAGTGACGATGTGATCACTACGTCCGGCTACCGTGTCGGCCCGTTCGACGTCGAAAGTGCGTTGATCGAGCATCCGGCGGTCATAGAAGCTGCGGCGGTCGGCAAGCCCGATCCGGAGCGCACCGAACTGGTCAAAGCCTTTGTTGTGCTCAGCGCGCAATACCGCGCCGCGCCGGAGCTGGCCGAAGAACTGCGGCAGCACGTGCGCAAGCGCCTGGCCGCGCATGCCTATCCACGTGAAATCGAATTTGTCAGCGAGTTGCCGAAAACCCCAAGCGGCAAATTGCAGCGCTTTATCTTGCGCAACCAGGAAATCGCCAAGGCCCACGAGGCTGCGGCGAAAACCCCTCAGCTTGAATCAGGGAAACAATGATGCAGATCGAAAACAAGATTTTTATCGTCACTGGCGGCGCCTCCGGGCTTGGTGCAGCGACCGCTGAAATGCTGGTCGCAGGCGGTGCCAAAGTGATGCTCGTGGACATGAACGCCGACGCGCTCGCGGCCCAGGCCCAGCGCCTCGGTGCGCACAGTGTCGTGGCCGACATCAGTAATGAAGCCGCTGCCGAGGCTGCTGTTGCGGCGACGGTCGAAGCGTTCGGCGGCCTCAATGGTCTGGTCAACTGCGCCGGCATCGTGCGTGGCGAGAAAATCCTCGGCAAGAACGGCCCGCACGTATTGGCCAATTTCAGCCAGGTGATCAATGTCAACCTGATCGGCAGCTTCAACATGCTGCGCCTTGCCGCCGCAGCGATTGCCGAAACCGAAGCGGATGGCGACGGTGAACGCGGTGTGATCATCAACACCGCGTCGGTGGCGGCCTTCGACGGTCAGATCGGCCAGGCGGCGTATGCCGCTTCCAAAGGCGCGATTGCCAGCCTGACTTTGCCCGCCGCGCGGGAACTGGCGCGCTTCGGGATCCGCGTAATGACCATCGCCCCAGGTATTTTCGAAACGCCGATGATGGCCGGCATGACCCCGGAAGTACGCGACTCGCTGGCCGCCGGTGTGCCGTTTCCGCCTCGCTTGGGTAAACCTTCCGAGTACGCCGGGCTGGTCCGGCATATCATTGAAAACAGCATGCTCAACGGCGAGGTGATCCGTCTCGACGGCGCCTTGCGCATGGCCGCCAAGTAAGAGGAATTTGTCATGACGATTGCCAACGATCCGATAGTTATTGTCAGCGCTGTCCGCACACCGATGGGCGGTTTTCAGGGCGAACTGAAAAGTCTGAGCGCGCCGCAACTCGGTGCCGCCGCCATCCGTGCAGCGGTCGAACGCGCCGGTATCGGCGCTGATTCGGTCGAAGAAGTGTTGTTTGGTTGCGTACTGTCCGGCGGCCTCGGCCAAGCGCCTGCACGTCAGGCAGCGCTGGGTGCAGGGCTGGATAAATCGACCCGTTGCACGACGCTGAACAAGATGTGCGGGTCGGGTATGGAAGCGGCGATTCTGGCCCACGACATGCTGGTCGCCGGGAGCGCCGACGTGGTGGTGGCCGGTGGCATGGAAAGCATGTCCAACGCGCCGTACCTGCTGGACCGCGCGCGCAGTGGTTACCGCATGGGCCACGGTCGCGTGCTCGATCACATGTTCCTTGATGGCCTCGAAGATGCGTACGACAAGGGCCGTTTGATGGGCACCTTCGCTGAAGACTGCGCCGAGACCAACGGCTTCAGCCGTGAGGCTCAGGATGCGTTTGCCATCGCGTCGACCACTCGTGCACAGCAGGCGATTGCGGATGGCGCTTTCAAGGACGAAATCGTCCCGCTCACCGTGACGGTCGGTAAGGAACAGGTGCTGATCAGCAACGATGAGCAGCCACCGAAAGCCCGGCTGGACAAGATCGCCTCGTTGAAACCGGCGTTCCGCGAGGGCGGCACGGTGACGGCGGCGAACTCCAGTTCCATTTCCGACGGGGCAGCGGCGCTGGTGCTCATGCGTCAGTCCGAAGCGCAAAAACGCGGCTTGAAGCCCTTGGCAGTGATCCATGGTCACGCGGCGTTTGCCGACACGCCAGGCCTGTTCCCGGTCGCGCCGATTGGTGCGATCAAAAAGCTGATGCAGAAAACCGGCTGGTCGCTGGACCAGGTCGATCTGGTGGAAGTCAACGAAGCTTTCGCGGTGGTCGGCCTGGCAACCATGACCCAACTGGAAATCCCCCACGAGAAGGTCAATGTCCACGGCGGCGCGTGCGCCCTCGGTCATCCGATCGGCGCGTCGGGTGCAAGAATCCTGGTGACGTTGCTTTCGGCGTTGCGCCAGAAAGGCTTGAAGCGCGGGGTTGCGGCAATCTGCATCGGCGGCGGCGAAGCCACGGCGATGGCGGTTGAGTGTTTGTACTAACTCGATTCCTGTAGGAGCGAGCCTGCTCGCGATAACGGTGGATCAGTCAATACAAAGGGTGGCTGATCCACCGCTATCGCGAGCAGGCTCACTCCTACAGGGGTATCCACTTCTTAAGGTTTACCCATGATTCCCAACGACGAACAACTGCAAATCAGCGAAGCGGCCCGGCAGTTTGCCCAGGAGCGGCTCAAGCCGTTCTCCGCTGAGTGGGACCGTGAGCACCGCTTCCCCAAGGAAGCCATCGGCGAAATGGCTGAGCTGGGCTTCTTCGGCATGCTGGTGCCGGAACAGTGGGGTGGCTGCGACACCGGCTACCTGGCCTACGCCATGGCACTGGAAGAAATCGCCGCCGGCGACGGCGCGTGCTCGACCATCATGAGCGTGCACAACTCGGTTGGCTGCGTGCCGATCCTCAACTACGGCACCGATGAACAGAAAGAGCGTTTCCTCAAGCCATTGGCCAGCGGCGCCATGCTCGGCGCCTTCGCCCTCACCGAACCGCAGGCCGGTTCCGATGCCAGCGGCTTGAAAACCCGGGCGCGTCTGGAAGGCGATCACTACGTGCTCAACGGTTGCAAACAATTCATCACGTCCGGGCAGAACGCCGGTGTGGTGATCGTGTTCGCGGTGACTGACCCGAGCGCCGGCAAACGCGGCATCACCGCGTTGATCGTGCCGACCGATTCGCCGGGCTACAAAGTCGCCCGGGTTGAAGACAAACTCGGCCAGCATGCGTCGGACACCTGTCAGATTCTGTTTGAAGACGTCAAAGTGCCGGTGGCCAATCGCTTGGGCGAGGAGGGCGAAGGCTATCGCATCGCCTTGGCCAACCTGGAAGGCGGGCGCGTCGGTATCGCGTCGCAGTCGGTCGGCATGGCCCGCGCTGCGTTTGAAGCGGCGCGCGATTATGCCCGCGAGCGCGAGAGCTTCGGCAAGCCAATCATCGAGCATCAGGCTGTGGCGTTTCGTCTGGCCGACATGGCCACACAGATCGCGGTTGCGCGGCAGATGGTGCATTACGCGGCGGCCCTGCGAGACAGTGGCAAGCCGGCGCTGGTTGAAGCGTCGATGGCCAAACTGTTCGCCTCGGAAATGGCCGAGAAGGTTTGTTCTTCGGCATTGCAAACCCTGGGCGGCTACGGTTATCTGAACGATTTCCCGCTGGAGCGAATTTACCGCGACGTGCGGGTTTGCCAGATCTACGAAGGCACCAGCGACATTCAGCGTATGGTTATTTCGCGCAATCTTTGAGAAGGAGTCCGTTGTGAACTACGAAACGATTTTGCTGGAAGTCCAGGGCCGCGTTGGCCTGATCACCCTCAACCGTCCGCAAGCGCTCAATGCGTTGAACGCTCAGATTGTCAGTGAGTTGAATCACGCGCTTGATGGCCTGGAAGCGGATTCGAATATCGGATGCATCGTCCTCACCGGCTCGAAAAAAGCCTTTGCTGCCGGCGCGGACATCAAGGAAATGGCCGAGCTGACCTACCCGCAAATCTACCTGGACGACTTGTTCAGCGACAGCGATCGCGTGGCCAACCGCCGCAAGCCGATCATCGCTGCGGTCAACGGTTTTGCCTTGGGCGGCGGCTGTGAGCTGGCGTTGATGTGCGACTTTATTCTGGCCGGGGACAACGCGAAATTCGGTCAGCCGGAAATCAACCTTGGCGTGCTGCCCGGCATGGGCGGCACCCAGCGCCTGACCCGCGCGGTGGGTAAAGCCAAGGCGATGGAGATGTGCCTGAGCGGGCGCTTGATCGATGCGGTGGAAGCCGAGCGCTGCGGCATCGTCGCACGGATCGTGCCGGCGGATGAGCTGCTGGATGAGGCGCTTAAAGTCGCGACGCTGATTGCGAAGAAGTCGTTGCCGATTGCGATGATGGTCAAGGAAAGTGTGAACCGCGCGTTCGAGGTGAGCTTGTCGGAAGGCGTGCGTTTCGAGCGTCGGGTGTTCCATGCCGCGTTTGCGACGCAGGATCAGAAGGAAGGGATGGCGGCTTTTATTGGCAAGCGTGAGGCGCAGTTCCTAGGTAAGTAATACGGCGTTTTCACTAGCCCCTTCGCGAGCAAGCCCGCTCCCACATTTGAGCGCATTTCTTCTGAAGGTACGCTGTCGAATGTGGGAGCGGGCTTGCTCGCGAAAGCGTCATTGTGAGCAGGCTCGCGCTGACAGGTAATCGGTGTTCTTTCAAACGACGCATCACCTGTGGGAGCCGGGCTTGCCCGCGATGCTTTTAAGCATCACACCAGGTAATGCTTCAACTCCCGCGCAATCACCATCCGCTGAATTTCGCTCGACCCTTCGTAAATCTGCGTAATCCGCGCGTCGCGGTAATAGCGCTCAACCGGGTAATCCTCCAGATACCCGTAGCCGCCATGAATCTGCATCGCCGACGAGCACACTTTCTCAGCCATCTCCGACGCAAACAGCTTGGCCTGTGAAGCCTCCGACAGACACGGTTTACCGGCACTGCGCAAGCGCGCCGCGTGCAGGATCAGCAAGCGTGCTGCGTTCAACCGAGTGTGCATGTCCGCCAGCATGTTGGCGATGCTCTGGTGCTCGATGATCGGCTTGTCGAACTGCACCCGATCGCGCGAATAGGCCAGCGCCGCTTCGAACGCCGCGCGGGCGATGCCCAATGCCTGGGCCGCGATGCCGATGCGGCCGCCTTCGAGGTTCGACAAGGCGATTGCCAAACCCTTGCCACGTTCGCCCAGCAGGTTGGCCTCGGGAATCGTGCAATTGCTTAACGTCACCGCGCAGGTGTCGGAGGCGCGGATGCCCATCTTGTGCTCGGTGCGGTCGACGATAAAACCGGCGGTGTCCGTCGGCACCAGAAACGCCGAGATGCCGCGCTTGCCCAGATCAGGGTCCGTCACCGCGAACACGATCGCCAGTCTGGCCCGCTTGCCATTGCTGACAAATTGCTTGGCGCCGTTGATTACCCACTGGCCGTCACGCAGTTCAGCGCGGGTGCGCAGGTTATGTGCTTCGGAACCGGCCTGCGGTTCGGTCAGGCAGAAGCAGCCAATAGCCTGGCCGCTGACGAGGTCCGGCAGCCAGGTTTTTTTCTGCTCCTCGTTGCCGTAGTTGAGGACTGGCCCGCAGCCTACCGAATTGTGAATGCTCATCAGCGCACCCGTGGCGCCGTCACCGGCGGATATTTCCTCGACCGCCAAGGCGTAGGCCACGTAGTCGACGTAGGTGCCACCCCATTCTTCCGGGACCACCATGCCCAGCAAGCCGAGTTCGCCCATCTTCGCCACCAGCGCGTCGTCGATCCAGCCGGCCTTTTCCCAGGATTGTGCGTGCGGCGCGATTTCGCCACGGGCAAAATCCCGGGCCATGTCGCGGATCATCACCTGTTCTTCGCTCAATTCGATGTCATGCATGGCTCAGTTCCCACTCTGTTCGAGGCCGCTGAAAAAACTCGCGACATGCTCGGCATCCAGTGCCTGCAAAGTCGGCGGGTTCCAGCGCGGATTTTTGTCCTTGTCGATCAGCAGGGCACGCACGCCTTCGATCAGGTCACCGCGTTCAAACCACTGGCGGTCCAGGTGCAACTCCATGGCGAAGCACGCTTCCAGGCTCAAATGACGACCGCGTCGCAACATTTCCAGGGTCACACCCATGGCCAGCGGCGAGCGGCTTTCCAGCAGGGCAGCGGTAGCGACGGCCCACTCATGGCTGTCGGCAACCGTCACTTCACGCAGTTGCTCCACCATACTCGGCACGTCGGGGAGGGCGAAGAAGTGATCGATCACCGGACGCAAGGTGCTCAGTGGCGCATTGGGCAATTGCTGCACGGCGAGTTTCGCCAGCAAGCCCTGTAGGTCCTTCAGCGGCGTATCGTGCCATTCAAGTTGATCGAGCTGTTCGTCAAGCGCGCCAAGACTGGCGCTCTCCAGGTACCAGTCGGCCAGCCCGCAATACAGCGCGTCGGCCGCGCGAATCTGCACGCCGCTGACACCCAGATAGATGCCCAGCTCGCCTGGAATGCGTGGCAGGAAATAGCTGCCGCCGACGTCCGGGAAATAGCCGATCGCCACTTCCGGCATGGCCAGCCGGCTCTTGTCGGTCACCACGCGCAAATCCGCCCCTTGCACCAGGCCCATGCCGCCACCCAGTACAAAGCCGTCCATCAGGGCCAGCACCGGTTTGCGGTAGTGATGGATGGCGAGGTCGAGCGCGTATTCCTCGACAAAGAAATCCTCGTGCAGCGTGTCGCCGTTCTTGAAGCTGTCGTAAAGGGAGCGAATGTCACCGCCGGCGCAGAACGCTTTATCGCCAGCACCGCGCAGTACCACGGCGTGAATCTGTGGGTCCTGCGCCCAGGCATCCAGCTGACGCTGCAGGTGGCGGACCATGTCGAGGGTGATTGCATTGAGCCCGGCGGGGCGATTAAGGGTCAGGTGACCAATGCGGTTGCGAACCTCGGCCAATACTTCGTTTTGCGTGGCATCCATGGACTGGGTCCTCGGAGAAGAAACCTGAGCAGTCATCACTAACTCCCTGCTTTTATTGTTCTTTATGGACAAGCTCGCGCGCGAGCGATGCTGGATCGTACCAGCGCAAATTTGCCCAGTACAACCCGGATACGTGCAGGTGTAGTCTGCATTTTTGCCTTACGCAACCTATTCGACGCGAGGCGACAGCACTTCGCCAATGCTGCGGCGTTTGGCCTGCAACTCGGTGGCGTGAATCAACTGCTCGAGGTCCTCGGGCGTCACGTCAATGAACGCTTCCATGTCAGCGAGGGCTAGTTTCAAGTCCTGGGCAGTGATGGCCTGGCTGTCAACGGGCGAATGGTCCGCAGGCACCACGGCCGCCGACTCCGCCGCGCGCTTGGGGTAGCGAATCCGGGTGAGGTTGTTATAGACCAGCGCACTGAATAGCAGGGTGAAGGCAGCGAGCATCACCGGAGCGAGGATCTTCCAGTCCATGGCAATGGTCGCCGGGTCCGCCAGCACCAGCAGCAATGCCAAGGCGCCGGCGGGCGGGTGCAGACAACGCAGCCAGCACATCAGAATCAGCGCCATGCCGGCAGCAAGGCAAGCGCTGCCCAAGGTGCGCCCAAGTACGTGCGCCACCAGCAACGAGACGACCCCGGCGCTCAGGTAGCCGCCCACTATCGACCAAGGCTGGGCGAGGGCGCCCGAGGACACGGCAAACAGCAATACCGCCGACGCGCCCAGCGGACCGATCAAGTGTTGCGCCACCTGGACGCCGAAGAACTGACTGCACAGCCAGACACTGAACAGCGTGCCCAGCGACATGCCGATGGCGGCGCGGCTCCATTCAGTCGGGCGGGTGTTGATGGCGGCGGGTAACCAGCGAGCGAGCATTGGGCAGGTGATCCGGAAATTCGAGAAAAAAAAAGGCTTGTCTGGGTAACCCAGAAAGCCCTTTAAAGGTGTCCCAACTATTGGGGGAGGAACCGGCACAGTGTGCCGGTCATTCAAGACAGTGACAAATTCATATTAATGAAGTTTCAGTGCATTAATTTTGCAGTATCGCCACACGCCTGCCGCTGAGGAAACATAATAATCCTCCCACCGCCGTCAATCCGCTCAGGGCATAAAACATGGTTGGCGCCGGCGTATGCATCAGCAGAAAACCGCAAATCATCGGGCTCAGAGCGCCGCCAAGGGCTGCCAGGTTTTGCGCACCGTAGTAACTGCCGCGTAATTCTTCGGGCGCGAGGGTGTCGACGAACAGGAATTCGGCGGGGTAGATGATCATCTCGCCCAAAGTGAAGATAAACATCGCCACGCACCAGGACACCAGGCTGTCAGCCAGGCTGAAGCCGATCAGTCCGACGATAAACAGGCTGGTGCCGCCCGCGATCCAGTAGCGCAACTGTTCACGTTTGAGAAAGCGTCCAATCTGGTATTGCAGCAGGATCACGCTGATCGCGTTGCAGGCGAGCAACGCGGCCATGGTCTGCAGCGCTCGCTTGGAATCTTGCGTCACCAGCAGGTATTGCGACAGGTACAAGGTGAAACGGCCGTGGACGACGGTGCTGAGCAGGCAGCCGCAAGTGAACATGATCAGCGTGCGGTCGTTTTTCAGGGTGATCAGGGTTTTCAAAAAGCTCTGCGGCTGGCCGATTGCAGGCGTCGGCGCCGCGTCTTTGGGAATCCCGCTCATCAGGAATATGCTAAAGAAGGCAATCGCCCCGGCAATCAGAAAGGGCGCAATCGGGTACACACCTGCAATCACTACGCCGAGCATCGGGCCGGTGGCGTAGCCGATATTGGTCAGCGTGTAGCGCAGCGAGAACGCCTTGGCGCGTTGGCCTATTGGCAGGTTTTCGCTGAGGATCGCTTTGGAACCGATCAGGAACAGCGCCGACGCCGTCTCGGTGATCACCAGGGTCAGGGTGGTCAGGTACAGGTTGTCGGCAAACGTGAGCAATACAAAGCCAATGGCGCTGGAGAGCATCGCGAGAATCAGCAGCCGGCGCTTTTCCAAGCGGTCGATGATGTAACCGCCATACAGCGCGAGCAGCGTTGCGATGAACACGGCAATGCCCAGCAGCAAACCGACGTCCTGCTGGTTGAGGCCGAGTTTGTTACTCAGGAACAGCGTGAGCAAGGGACTGGTGATCGCGCGGCTGACCACAATGGTCAGGGAGCAGATCATGAGGCGGCGGATGACGAGCGAGTAAGTGGCCACGGTGGGACGGATGTCCTTATTCAGAATGTTTGCGTGCACTGATCGACCTTGAGCAGTCCTTCACGCCAGATAATCACGATAATGGCGCTCATACACGGCCGCTGGATGATCGTCGGTGACCGGCGGCGCCGATCCCGCCCACCAGTGCGCGACGTCGGCACCGGTAGCCATCCACACATCGTCATGCTGTTGAATGCCCTCGAGCAATTCGCGCAACACTCCAATCCGTCCGGGCGTGGCGATGATCTCCGGGTGCAGGCGCAACACGTAGCACAAACCAAAACGATGAAACCCGGCGAAATCCATCTGCAGGTTGCTCAGGGTGTGGCTGTAAGAAGCGATGCGAGATTGCGCCGGAGGCACGGCCGGGCTGAGATTGAAGGCGAAGTAAGGCTCGTCTTCCAGCTCGTAATGCAGCGGTAACTCGATCACCTCGGGCGCTGTGGGATGGGCGAATGGCAAGTCATCACCGCGCCACGACGAAGACCAGCGAATGCCCTGATCCTTAAGCGCCTGAATGAACCCAGGCGCACCGTTACCGGCCGGAATGCGAAAACCGCTGGGTCGCTGACCGGTGAGTGTTTCGAGCGCCTCACAGCCGCGAGCGATGTCGGCGGACTGCGCGGCCAGGTCGAGGTGGTCGTAATTCTGATGGCGATAACCCGCGCAGGCGATTTCGTGCCCGCCCGCTTGAATCGCGCGAAGATGCGCAGGATTTTCCTCGGCGACAATGCCGGGGATGAACCAGCTGCTGGTGACGTTCAGTTCTTCAAACAGTCCCAGCAACCGCTCCACCCCGCGCTGCGTGCCGTAACGCCATACCGACAGGGTTTTGTCGCGGCCAGCGACTTCCGGGGCCTGGGTCAAAATGCCGTGGATGTCGTTGTAGTCGACCGTCAGGACCACGGCGCAGCGGTAGCCGTCGGGCCAGGTTTTCGGGTCAGCCATGGTGATGCTCCTTCAGCCACCATTGCGCGACATCGCGGCAAGTGGCAAACCAGACGTCGTCGCGCTGGCGCATGTGTTCGAAGAGTTTTTCCAGGAGCAAGATGCGCCCCGGTTTTCCGATGATCTTGGGATGGAACAGGGTCGTCAGGCACAGTCCCTCGTTCATCGCACCGTCGTACTCGCGGCACCAGTTATCCAGCGTCAGTTCATAGCTGGCCGTGCGGTCCAGGCCGGAGGGGAAGTCGGGCGCGCGGGTGTAGGCGAGGGAGGCGTAGTCGTCCATCTCCCAGCGGCCCGGAATTTCCACCAAGGGCGTGTCGAATCCGGCGACGTTGACCAGGTAGGGTCGATCATCGCCGCGCATGCTGCTGGAGTAAGTCACCCCGGCCTCCACCAACATTGCCGGCGTTTCCGCTCGCCAGTCACCGGACGGCGTGCGAAAGCCTTCGGCACGAATGTTCAAGTGTTTCCAGAACACCTCGCGGCATTTGCTCATCACCTCTTTTTGCTGTTGCAGCGTCAAGGCGTAGAAGGACTCGTGCCGGTAACCGTGATAGGCCACTTCATGCCCGCGTTCGACGATCGCCTGGCATTGTTTCGGCCAGTTTTCCACCACCCACGCCGGAACGAAAAAGGTGGTCGGGATGCGGAATGCATGGAGCAGATCAAGCAGGCGCGGGAGGGCACGGTAAGGGCCGTAACCCCCAAAACCGAAATACTCGGGCTTGCGCCAGATCGAGCCATCCAGCATGGCGTCGCCGGTCGGGCCGTCGAGGTCGAAGGCCAGCGCCAGGCAGGCTGTATACCGGCCGGGCCAGGCGGGTTGGGGTGAGGAGGACATCAGTGGCGCTCCAACTATTTATCTGTAAACACCGCCACTCTGTAGGAGCGAGCCTGCTCGCGATGGAGTGTCAGTTACACCTTTGGCAACTGACACACCCTTGCGAGCAGGCTCGCTTCTACAGGGGTTAGGGGTGGGCTGCCTGATTATTTCCCGGCGTTTATCGTCACGGTCTCGATCGCGCCCAGTTGCAGATCCCACTTCTTCAGAATGGCCAGGTAAGTGCCGTCATCAACCATGCTCTGCAGCGCCACTTTCACCGCTTCACTCAGCTCGGGTTTCTTCTTGCTGACGCCCAACCCGGTGAACTGCTTGGAAATCGGCATGCCTACGGTCTTGTACATGTCCTTTTCCTGCGTCTTCAGGTACGACAGCGTTTCGCTACCCTGCATCGCGGCATCAATACGGCTCTGACGCAGCTGCGCGCGGGCATCGGCCGAGCCTTCGGTACCGACCACGTTGATCGCAGGTTTGCCCGAAGCTTCGCAGTTTGCTTTGCTCCACTCGGCAATTTCCGACGGGAAAGTGGTGCGACGGCTGGTGCCGACTTTCTTGCCGCACAGGTCGATGATCTCGTTGAAATCCTTGTTTTTCTGCAGTGTGTAAAACTGCGGGCCGCTGGTGAAATAGTCCACAAACGTTACGCTGGCCTGGCGCTCAGCCGTGTCAGTCATGCCCGACAGAACCATGTCGACGCGATCGGTGGTCAGGGCGTTGATCATCTGTTCGAAACCGGTCTCCTGCCATTTGATCTTCACACCCAGACGCTCGGCCAGGGCATTGCCCAAGTCATAGTCAAGACCGGTGAGAGTATTGGTGGCCGGGTCCTTGAAATCCATGGGTGGGTAATTGGGCATGATCGCGACGACGACCTCGCCTTTTTCCTTGATGCTGGCCGGTAAATCGGCGGCGTAGGTGAAGCTGGAAGCCATCAGGCCTGCAAGTACTGCCGGGATTACGAAATTCTTCATGGTCGTTCTCTTATGTGAGTTATGAGGTCGGCTCGGGTTGTCGAGCCGGGCCTAGGTTCGAACGGCAGAAATGAAGCTTTGGGTGCGCGGGTTTTGCGGACTCAGCAGTATTTCTTCGGGGCTTCCTGCCTCCACTATCTGCCCGCCGTCCATGAACACCATGCGGTTGGATACCTCGCGAGCGAAGCCCAGTTCATGGGTGACGACGATCATGGTCATGCCCGATTGCGCCAGATCGCGCATGACCGACAGCACCTCACCGACCAGTTCCGGGTCGAGTGCCGAGGTGGGCTCATCGAACAACATCAGCTTGGGGCGCATGGCCAGCGCCCGGGCAATTGCCACACGTTGCTGCTGCCCGCCTGACAACTCGATCGGGTAACTGTTGCGCTTGTCCGCTAGGCCGACTCGGGCGAGCAGTTCCACGGCTTCTTCAAGTGCTTCTTTTGGCGCGCGCTTAAGCACCTGGCACGGGCCTTCGGTGATGTTCTGCAATACGGTCATGTGCGGGAACAGATTGAAGCGCTGAAAAACCATGCCGGTGGCCAGACGCTGCCGGGCGATTTGCGATTCGTTGAGTTCGTGAAGCTTGTTGCCGGCGATGCGGTAACCCACCAGTTCGCCGTCGACCCAGAGGCCGCCCTTGTCTATCTTTTCCAGCTGATTCACGCAGCGCAGCAAGGTGCTTTTACCGGAGCCGGAGGGGCCGATGATGCACAGTACTTCGCCTTGCTCGACTTCAATATTGACGTCCTTGAGCGCGTGGAACTGGTCGTAATATTTGTTCAGGCTCACGGCCTTGACGATGCTTCTCATGATCAAATCCTCAAGAACGTTTGCCGGCGCCGCGAGCGAAGCGACGCTCGAGACGACTCTGACCAAAGGACAGCACGGTGACGGTGGCCAGGTACCAGATGCCGGCGACGATCAGCAGCTCCATCACGCGGGCGTTGGCGTAGTAGATATTCTGGGCGTTGTAGAGCAGCTCCGAGTACTGGATCACGCTCGCCAGCGAGGTCATTTTGACCATGCCAATGAATTCGTTGCCGACCGGCGGAATGATGACTCGCATGGCCTGCGGCAGGATGATCCGGCGCAGCGCTTGCAGGCGCGGCATGCCAATCGACTTGGCCGCTTCGTATTGTCCGGTATCAACGGACAGCAGGCCGGCGCGCACCACTTCAGCGGTGTAGGCGCCTTGGTTGATGCTCAAACCGAGCAGGGCGGCCACGAACGGTGTCATCAGGCTGACCGTGTCCATCTCGAACACGCCGGGGATGCCGATAGTGGGAAAGATCAGCGCCAGGTTGAACCACAGCAGCAGCTGCAGAATCAGCGGCGTACCGCGAAACAGCCAGGTGTAGGTGATCGCCACATAGCGCAGGATCGGGTTGGCCGACATGCGCATGATCGCTGTGATCACGCCGAAGACGATGCCGAGCGCCATCGCCAGCACCGCCATGACGATGGTATTGAGCAGGCCCCACATGATCGCCTGGGAGGTGAGGAACTGCCCGATGTAAGACCATTCGATCTTGCCTTCGGCGAACGCTCTTACGAGGCCGACTATCGCAATGACGATGACCGTGGCGAAAAAAATCCGCCCGTAATAGCGCCTGGGCACGTGGTCGTACTGGGTAATATCAAACTGGTTTTCCGCCAGTTTACGCTCCGCCTGGAGTCGTTCTGCCTGAGTCTGGCTCATTGTTGTGCTCCGTAAACTGTTCTTTCAAATCAACCAAAATCTCTATGGGAGCGGGCGTGCTCGCGATGGGGGCGGATCAGCAACATGAGTGTTGAATGTGATACCGCAATCGCGAGCAAGCCCGCTCCCACAAGTTTTGTGTTCTCCCTTAAAGCCGGAATCCCTGATAGTCCTCGGTCCACGCTTGCTGTGTCGCGAGCGCAGTTTTCAACCGGCCGATCTGCTCGCGGACCCGCTCCGGCGCGGTGCCGCCCCAACCACTACGAGCAGCGATGGCGGCTTCCAGCGTAAGGCTGTCGCGCACGTCAGCGGTCAGGCGCGGATCGATCTCGGCCAACAACGCCGGCGATGCTTCCCACAATTCGAGGTCATGTTTCTCACAGGCCTGGACCAATGCACCGGTGATTTCGTGAGCTTCCTTGAACGGCACGCCGCGCACCGCCAGCCAGTCAGCGACTTCGGTGGCCAGAGCAAAACCGAGCGGTGCCTGACGGCGCAGTTCTTCGACGTTCACCTTCATGGTCGCGACCATCCCGGCCATCGCCGGCAACACCAGCAAAAGCGTGTCAACGCTGTCGAGTACGCCGTGCTTGTCTTCGCTCAGGTCGCGGTTATACGACAGCGGCAGGGATTTCAACGTCGACAGCAGCCCGGTCAGGTTGCCAATCAAGCGACCAGCCTTGCCACGCGCCAGCTCGGCGATATCAGGGTTTTTCTTTTGCGGCATGATCGAGCTGCCCGTGGCGTAGGCATCGTCGAGCGCGACCCAGCGAAATTGTCGCGATGACCATAAGCAGAATTCTTCCGCGAGGCGGGAAATGTTGATCCCCAGCATGCTCGCGATGAACAGGAACTCGGCCACGTGATCGCGGCTGGCGACCGCATCGATCGAGTTTTCGCACACGCCGCTGTACCCCAACTCTTTTGCCGACTGCTGCGGTAACCGAGCAATGGCAGAACCGGCCATAGCCGCCGCGCCAAGGGGCGACAACGAGGTGCGCACATCCCAATCGATCAGGCGTTGTACGTCGCGCAGTATCGATTGCGCGTGAGCCAGCAGATGATGAGCGAAGACGATCGGTTGTGCCTGCTGCAAGTGGGTGAAGCCCGGGCAGATGCTCTCGATGTGTTGTTCAGCCTGGCTCACGAGCGCCTGCTGCAGGGCCAGCACTTCTACCGTCAGGGTGCGTACGTGATCACGCAAGAATAGGCGCAGGTCGTTGGCGGTCTGGTCGTTGCGCGAACGCCCGGCGCGCAGTTTCCCGCCCAGTGGGCCGAGGCGCTCGGTCAGCAGGCGCTCGATGAAGGTGTGGACGTCTTCGTCGTCCAGCGTCGGTACGATGCTGCCGGCCCGGAAGTCATCGCCGATGCGCTCCAGTGCGTCGAGCATGGTCAGGGTTTCCTGTTCGCTCAACAGGCCGGCACGTTGTAGTTCACGGGCATGCGCCCTGGAGCCAGCGAGGTCGTAAGGCGTCAGGCGGAAATACCGTTCGGGGCAACGCGACAGGGCTGCCAGGGCGGCGGACGGGCCGCTTTTGAAGCGGGCACCCCAGAGACGGTCGGTGGTCTGAGACATTGTTATTTTTCCTCGTCGGTAGAACGAACTGAAACCAGAATGCAAGGGCGCTGACACGAGCCAAACAGTTTCGGCGGCGTGGCGCTCAAGCAGTTTTCGAAGGGGCAGTTGCGACAGAGCGAGCGATGATCGGAATGTCAGCTTTTAGTAGTTCGGAATCAGCGAGTTGGCACTCAAGTACGGAGATTATTAGCGGTTGCCAAGCCTGGTTTTCTGTGTTCATTATTATTTACCAGCACTGTTTTTGTTGTTGGACACAGAGTGTTGAATAGGGCGCCAGAGGTAAATAAGCATTATGGAAACCCCACTTTCCAATTCCGGAAACCCGCCGCCGAAAACGTCGCATCGAGCACCTCTGGCCTTGAGCGGTCTGGATTTCAAGCTGCTTAAAGTGTTCAAGGCCGTGGTCGAGGCAGGCGGCTTCAGCGCTGCGCAAAACGAGCTGAACGTGGGACTGGCGGCCATTAGCAAACAGATCTCCGACCTCGAGATCCGCATCGGCATGCGCTTGTGCACGCGGGGCAGGGAAGGCTTTCATCTGACCGAGGAGGGCAGCCTGGTATATCAGGCGTGTATCGATCTGTTTGCCTCGGTTGACAACTTTCGCGACCGGCTTAGTTCGGCGCAGAATGAACTTGTGGGCGATCTGGGCGTTGGCGTAATCGATAATACTATTTCCGATTCGAATTCGCCGTTAGTTGCTGCGCTGCGAACGCTGAATGAACAGTCGCCCAAAGTAAGGTTTCAACTTCAGGCGTCGCAACTGGATGAAGTAGAGCGCGGTGTAGTCGAAGGACGCTTAGTCGCCGGAATAGTACCGGTGTATCAACGTCGGGAAGAGTTCGATTACTACGCTTTATATGAGGAACGCTCGGAAGTCTATTGCGCCTCCGGCCACCCTTTGTTTGGCGTTTCAGACGCAGAACTGAGCAGCGATGTGCTCAAGGAATACGAGTGCATCAATCACCGCTACGCGATCCATCGCGACAAGCTGAACTTCGCCCGGTACGACGGCTATTCCGCCTCGGCAACGCAGGTTGAAGCGGTTGCCTTGTTGATCCTGACCGGACGTTTCGTGGGTTTTCTACCCCGGCATTACGCGGCCAGTCTGGTCAGCCAAGGGCAGATGCGAGCAGTGCTTGCGGAGTCGATTCATATCGACACCCCTTTCAATCTGATCCTGCGTCACAACACGGTGCGCAGTCCTTTGGTCAAGGCATTTGCACGGGCCTTGGCCGTTGATTTGAAAGTGCCGGTATAGGCGCAGGAGATTTGACTTTCGCGGCCAGGGTGGGCAGGTTGGTCAGCTATTGAACTGCGTGGTTATACGTCGCGCAGGTCATCGGTACATGAGCGTTAGTTTTTCGTGAAGTCCTACAGCAATTTTCTGTTTAAGCGTAGGACGTTTAACCTTATTAGTTTTTCATTGATCTGTTTTCCATTCAAGGCTGTTTCGTTTTGATTGACTTACCTGCTGCTGATTCAAATACCGCCAGAACCAACCCGATGTCCGTCTACCTGGCGCGGCTGGCGCCGTCCAGTCAGTTGACCATGCGTTACGTGCTGCAGGATGCGGCTGATCGCCTGGGTTTCGAAGACATGAATGTCGAGGACATTCCGTGGCACCAGCTGCAGCCTGAAGATGTGATCGCGCTGGTTGCGGCGTTGCGCGAGGACGGTTACGCGCCGAACACCTCGTCGCTGTACGTCAACGCGGTGCGCGGGGTGATGAATGAAGCGTGGCGCATGAGCCTGATCAGTCAGGATCACTTGCTGAAAATGCGTTCGGTCAAAGCCATTGCCGGCACGCGACTGTCGCAGGGGCGCAACCTGCGCCGCTCGTTGATCCAGGAAATGATGGCGGTATGCGCGGCCGACCCACGGCCGCAGGGGCTGCGCGATGCGGCCATCATCGGGATTCTGTACGGGTCGGGGATGCGCAAATCAGAATCGGTGAACCTCGACCTCGCTCAGGTCGATTTCACCGAGCGCAGTCTGCGGGTCACTGGCAAAGGCAATAAAGAGCTGATCAAGTACGCCCCGGCCTGGGCGTTCGCCAAACTTGATGCGTGGCTGGAACTGCGCCGCTCGCAGCTTAAGGAAGGTGAGGCGGATGATCCATTCCTGTTCAATCGCATCCGTCGTGGCAGCCACATCACCCGCGAGCGCATTACCAAACACGCGATCTATTACATTGCCCGACAGCGTGGTGCGCAGGTGGGTGTAAAGATCATGCCTCACGATTTCCGCCGTTCGTTTATCACCCGAGTGATCGAAGAGCACGACTTGTCGATCGCGCAGAAGCTTGCGCATCACAGCAACATCCAGACCACAGCGAATTACGATGTACGCGACGACAATGAGCGGCGGCGGGCGGTGGATCGTTTTGATCTTTGAATGGGGTGAGCCGATGCACCGCAGACGGCCGCTGCGCGCCCGGACGCGGGCTGCGCCAGCTGCTGCAGAATCTACGACGAATGCTGTTTTGTAGCAGCTGCCGAAGGCTGCTTCCGGGCGCGCAGCGGTCGTATGACGATAACGCTAAGCGTCCGTCGGGCACCCTGACTGATTCCCGCCCGCTGCGCGATTGATCAATGCGGCAAGTCGTTTAACGTTGGTCTGCTGGGCAACCACCAGTTCATCGACGGAGGGCCCGGACGGTGTCTGCAACGTGCTTCGGCATGTCAACAACTCGCCTTCGCCGTTGCGCAGGCGCCATTTGACATCAATCAGCCCGTATTGCCCGGGAATCGAGTCAAAGCGTTGCACATCCAGGCGCACTGACACCTTGCGCTGAGCGCCACTGCCCAGTTGATCCACCAACGCGCTGCGCAACTCATCCACCAGACTCGCCGCCCACCATTCGGTTTCCAGAATCGCCAGGCTGCTGTTGCCCTGGCGAATGACAATCTGTGGGCGGTCGACCTGGGGCGGTACGCTCAGCCCTTCGATCTGGATCTCCCCGGCGTTGCCCCGAGCAGCCATAGGCTGCGCAGGCGTTAACGTATGGAACTGAATCGGGTCACTGCGGCACGCCGCCAGCAGCAAGCACGCGGTGACCAAGGTGATCTTCAGTGATAAAGCCATGGTGTTGCTCCTGTGATCAATTGCGTGGCGGCGCCTTCAAGTCCAGTGGCGCAGCATTGTCGGGGCGGCCGCGAATCAGCGACTCTGGGTGCCGCCCCAGGTAGTCCGAGAGTTCACGCAAAGAGCGCGACATCCGCCCAAGCTCGTCCATGGTCTGGCCCAACTGCTCGCGCTGTGGTGAGTCTTCGGCCAGAGTCGACTGGGCCGATTGCAGCGTCTTGCTGACATCCGCCAGGGTCGATTGCACGCTTGGCAAGGTTTTCGAGTTGAATTGCGTCAGCCCTTTGCGCAGCTCGACGAGGTTGCTGTCGAGATTGCTGGCGATGCGTTCTACCGGCAGATTGTTGATCTTGTTGACCATGCTTTCGAGTTTTTCCTGCAGTTGCTCGAGGCTGCCCGGTATGGTCGGGATAGAGACCGGACGGGCAGTCGCGTCGAACGTGACCTTCGGCGCTTTCGGGTAAAAATCGAGGGCGATGTAAAGCTGCCCGGTCAGCAGGTTGCCGCTGCGCGCCTGAGCTCGCAGACCGTTTTCGATAAAGGTGCCGATCAGGCGAATCCCCGCCGCCTCGTCATCGGGATCATGTTTCAGGACCTCGAGCATTTTGACGTGCGCCTGCCCCAGACGCTGCGGGTAGATGACGATGCCGACATTGACCGGGAAGGTACGCTTCTTGGGATCGAAGTCCAGGTTCACCGACACCACCCGACCGAACTCGATGCCCAGAAACTCCACCGGCGCATCGACTTTGAGCCCGCGCAATGCCTGATCGAAGCGCAGGCTCAGGTACTGAGGTTTGCCGTTGGGCGGGGCGAGGGCGACCTGCTGGTCGTCGAACAGCTCGAAGGTTTTGTCTTCCACCGCTGGGGTGTCATTGGGGCTGTATTGCGGCGCACGAAAGGCAATGCCACCCACCAGCAACGACGATAGCGACTCGGTCTTTACTGCGAAGCCATTGGCGCCGACGTCGATATCGACACCACTGGCGTTCCAGAACCGGGTGTTTTCAGTCACGTACGCATCGTTGGGGGAGTGAATAAACACGTCGATATTCACCCCTTTGCCGTCAGCATCCAGCGCATAAGCCACGACCTGGCCTACGGGAATCTTGCGATAATAGACCGGGGAACCAATGTCCAGCGAGCCAAGGTCCTCGGTATGCAGGGTGAAGCGTTTACCCGGTTCGCCGTAGGTGATGGGCGGCGGATTTTCCAGACCTGTGAAGATTTTTGCGCGCGTCTCCGACTGGCCGATATCGGCGCCGATGTAATCGCCGGACAGCAACGTATCGATGCCTGAAACACCACCGGCACCGATGCGCGGACGCACCACCCAGAACTGCGAGTCCTCGCGGGTGAAGCTTTCTGCCTGCTTGTCCAGTTTGATTGTGGCGTTGACGCTCTTCTGGTCATCGCTCAGCTCAACTTCGGAGACATGGCCGATCACCACGTTGCGGTATTTCACTTCGGTCTTGTTGGCGGTCAGGCCACTGCCGGTCTTGAACGTAATCGTGATGGTCGGACCTTCCTGCATCACGCTGTGCACTACCAGTGAAAGCCCGACAAGCACCGCAACAATCGGCACGATCCACACCAGCGACACGCTGAAACGACGGGTCTTGATGGGGGCCTGACCGGGGCTCTGCGACCCATCAGTGACTTGCGACTTCATCCATGACCTCCTCGTTTGGCGGGTTGTCCCGCGATTTGTCGTTATCCCAGATCAGGCGTGGGTCGAAACTCATCGCCGCGAGCATGGTGAACACCACCACCAGGCCGAAAAACAGAATGCCGAGGCGCGGCTCGATGTCACCCAGCGCCTGGAACTTCACCAGCGCTGCCACCAACGCCACCACGATGACGTCGAGCATCGACCAGTAGCCGATCAGCTCGACGAAGCGGAAGAGTTTCGAGCGCTCTTTGCGCGCCCACAAGCTGTTGCGCTGCACGGTAACCAGCAGCATCGTCAGCGCGCCGAACTTGATGCCCGGGACCGCGATACTGGCAATGAAAATGATCAGGGCGATGTCCCACGCCCCGTGCTGCCAGAACTCCAGCACGCCGCCCATGATCGTACTGTCGGCACCCGAGCCGAGCATCGTGGTGTTCATCACCGGCAGTACATTGGCCGGGATGTAGAACACCAGCGAGGCGATTAGGTAGGCCCAGGTCCGCGTCATCGAATTGGCCTTGCGCTGATGCAGGGGCGCACCGCAGCGTTCGCACTCATGCGGGTCAAGGCTTACGTCACAGGCGAGCCCGCAGCTGTGACACAGGCAGAGGTCAAGGTCACTGGCAATTGGCGGCTGGTTCACAGGATGTCCCACAGTTCACGGATATCGCGACCGGCGATGCGGATCATCATCAGGCTGAGGACCGCAAGAGCGAACAGGCCGATGCCGGGCAGTACATCAAGCATGCCGGCCAGTTTGAACACCGCGACCATAGCGCCGAGCAGGCACACTTCGAGCATGCTCCACGGCCTCAGGGTTTCCAGCCAGCGCATGCAAAATCTGAAACCGGGGGCGCGCTGACCGGCAAGTGCATAGCTCAACACCCAGATCAACAGCATGACCTGGATAATCGGTGCGACGATCATTGCAATCGCGGCCACCATGGCGATGAACGTAATGGGGCCGTGGCTCAGTGCCAGTACCGAATCCCAGAGGGTCGCGCTGTTTTTCAGGCCTTTTAGGCTGATGCTCATGACCGGGTAAAAGTTGGCAAACGCCCACAGCACAGCCGCCGTGTAGGCCAGCGCCAGGCGCTGTTCCACGGTCAGGCCGTTATAGCGTTGAAGCACGCCGCCGCAACGGATGCACAGGGTTTTCTGATGTTTGCCGAGTGTTACCTTCTCGTACACGCAGTCGCAGTGCTCGCAGATAATCAATTGGTCAGTCGTAGCCATAGGCCGCTCGCCAGGAGACAGAAAATTCGGAGCACCCCCACAATATAGAAGCGGTTCACGATAGAGCCAATCGAAAAGTACAAACAACTGCAAGCCCCACCCTCAAATCTAAACATACAAGCGAGCCTGGACGTGATTCAACATCTTCGTCGAGTGCTACGGCCTCTTCGCGAGCAGGCTCACTCCTACAGGGGATGATCGGCGGATACAAAGGAGTGCACGCTCCCACAGGGTGGCTTCGCTCGTGGGGTTCCCGTCAGCCCAGCATCTCGCGCAGGCGATACCAGAACATTCCGAGCGCCAGCAATGGCGAGCGTAGCATCGGGCCGCCGGGGAAGGTCATGTGGGGCACGGCGCTGAAGACATCGAAACCTTTGCTGTGCCCGGCATGTATCGCTTCGCCCAACAGTTTCGCGCACCAGTGGGTCACGTTCAGCCCGTGCCCGGAGTAGCCCTGGGCGTAGAACACGTTCGGGTGCTGACTCAAACGGCCAACCTGCGGGAAGCGGTTGGCGGTGATGCCGATCATTCCACCCCACTGATAATCAATGCGCACATTGGCCAGTTGCGGGAAGACCTTGAGCATGTGCGGGCGCATATAGGCGCTGATGTCCGCCGGGTCCCGCCCGGAATAGTGGCAAGCGCCGCCGAACAACAGGCGGCGGTCTGCCGAGAGGCGGTAATAATCCAGGCCGACTTTCTGATCGCACAGGGCCAGATTCTGCGGAATCAATTGCGCCGCAGCTTCGGCCGTCAGCGGCTCGGTGGCAATGATGTAGCTGCCGGCCGGCAGCACCTTGCCGCTGAGTTTCGGTTCGAGTTCTTCCAGATGCGCATTGCACGCCAGCACGATGCTGCCGGCGCGCACCGTGCCACCGGTACAGCGCACCTGAACGGTGCTGCCATGGATCAATTCCAGCACCGGGCTCTGCTCGAAAATCTGCACGCCCACTGACTGCGCCACGCGCGCCTCACCCAGCACCAGGTTGAGCGGGTGCAAATGCCCCGAACCCATATCCACCAATCCGCCGGCATACACCCCCGAGTTCACCACCTGTTGGCGGATTTGCTCCCGCGCGACGAGGCGGATCTCATGGGCATAACCCGATTCAATGAGGCTCTGCTGCTCAGCCTTGAACGACTCGAACTGCGCTTTGGTGTTGGCCAGTTCGCAGAAGCCCCAGCGCAGGTCGCAGTCAATGTTGTGTTCACGAATGCGCTGGCCTACCAACTCGACCGACTCAGTGCCGGCCCTTTCGAGGTAGCGCACGCCTTCGTCGCCGACATATTTGGCGAAACCGCTGACGTCATGGCCAACGCCGCGAATCAACTGACCACCGTTGCGCCCGCTGGCGCCCCAGCCGATTCGGCGACCCTCCAGCAAAATTACCGAAAGCCCGTGTTGTGCCAGTTCGATCGCCGTGTTGACCCCGGTGAAACCGCCGCCGATTACGCAGACATCGGCAACTTTGTCCTCGGCCAGCGCCGGATAGGGCGTCTGGCTGTTGGCAGTCGCCGCGTAATAGGAATGAGCGTGTTCGTTGTTCATTTGTTGGACTTCACTTTGCTCCAGGAACGGGTCATCAGACGCATGATTGTCTGGGGCGGGGTGCTCGAAATGTACAGTTTGTCGAGAACAGCCTGCGGTGGATACACCTCAGGATTGTTGACCAGCTCGGCGTCCATGAAGGCCTGTGAAGCCGGGTTCGGGTTGGCGTAACCCACCGAAGCGCTGACCTGGGCGATCACTTTCGGATCAAGCAGGTAGTTGATGAACGCGTGGGCTTCTTTCGGGTTGCTTGCGTCGGCCGGAATCGCCAACAAGTCAAACCACAAGTTGCTGCCTTCCTTGGGGATGGTATAGGCGATGTTCACGCCATTCTTGGCTTCCTTGGCGCGATTCGCCGCCTGGAACACGTCGCCCGAATAACCGAACGCCACGCAGATATCGCCGTTGGCCAGGTCCGAAACGTACTTGGAGGAATGGAAGTAGGTGATGTACGGACGAATGCTCAGTAGCTTGGCTTCAGCCTTTTTATAGTCCTCGGGTTTTTCACTGCGCGGGTCCATGCCCATGTAGTTGAGCACCGCGGGGAATACTTCATCCGCCGAGTCCATCATCGACACGCCGCACTGGCTGAGCTTTTTCAGATTTTCCGGCTCGAAGAACACCGCCCATGAGTCGATGTGATCAATGCCCAGCACTTGCTTGACCTTGTCGACGTTATAACCGATGCCGTTGGTGCCCCACAGGTACGGCACCGAATGCGCGTTGCCCGGGTCGTTGCGCTCCAGCAACGCGAGCAGTTTCGGGTCGAGGTTTTTGAAGTTGGGTAATTGCTCGCGGTCCAGTTTCAGAAAAGC
The DNA here is from genome assembly GCF_054898145.1 of Pseudomonas sp. TMB3-21. Taxonomy (NCBI): domain Bacteria; kingdom Pseudomonadati; phylum Pseudomonadota; class Gammaproteobacteria; order Pseudomonadales; family Pseudomonadaceae; genus Pseudomonas; species Pseudomonas sp. TMB3-21. The sequence goes on from NZ_CM142718.1 coordinate 4,370,850, forward strand.
GCCGGCCTTCACCTGACGAGCGAGGAAGTGGTTGGACGGCACCACCACGTCATAACCGGTGCGACCAGCGAGCAGCTTGCCTTCCAGGGTTTCGTTGGAATCGAAGACGTCGTAGATCACCTTGATGCCGGTTTTGCTCTGAAAGTCGGCGAGGGTGGTTTCGCCGATGTAATCAGTCCAGTTGTAGACGCTGACGCTTTGCTCGGCTTGCGCACTGGCGCTGACGAACATGGCCAGGGCGAGCGGAGCCAGGGTTTTCAGTAGACGCATATCGACACCTCTTATAGTTGTAGGATTTCTGGGCCTTGCGGACCTCTGTAGGAGCCGGCTTGCTGGCGATGGCGCAGTGTCAGACATCATCAATGTGGATGACACGCCGCCATCGCCAGCAAGCCGGCTCCTACGAGGGTTGGTGGTCTTAGGTGAGATTGGTATTCAAACACTCATCATCAAAAACTCGCGTTCCCACGAGCTGATCACGCGTTTGAAGTTTTCATGCTCTGCACGCTTCACCGCGACATACCCGCGAACAAACTTGTCGCCCAGGTAACGGCTGACGGTGTCACATTCTTCCATTTGCGTCAGCGCATCTTCGATGGTGATCGGCAGACGCAAATTGCGCCGTTCATAAGCCCGACCCTGTACCGCAGCACTCGGCTGCACGCGCTCGACCATGCCCAGATAGCCGCACAACAAACTCGCGGCAATCGCCAGGTAAGGGTTGGCATCGGCGCCGGGCAAGCGGTTCTCCACACGCATCGAGTCAGGGGTGGATGTCGGTACTCGCAGGCCCACAGTACGGTTCTCTTCGCCCCATTCCACGTTCACCGGTGCCGAGGTGTCCGGCAGGAAGCGGCGGAAGGAGTTGACGTTGGGCGCAAACATCGGCAGCACTTTCGGGATGTATTTCTGCAAACCGCCAATGTGCTGCAGGAACAGTTCGCTCATGCTGCCGTCGGCGTTGGCGAAAATCGGCTGGCCCGTCGCGATGTCGACCACACTCTGGTGAATGTGCATGGCGCTGCCCGGCTCGTCGCCAATCGGCTTGGCCATGAAGGTCGCCGCGACGTTGTGCTTGAGCGCAGCCTCGCGCAGGGTGCGTTTGAACACGGTTATCTGGTCCGCCAGGTCCAGCGCGTCGCCGTGGCGGAAGTTGATTTCCATCTGCGCCGGGCCGTCTTCATGGATCAGCGTGTCGAGGTCCAGGCCTTGCAGTTCGCACCAGTCGTAGACGTCTTCGAACAGCGGGTCGAATTCATTGGCGGCATCAATGGAAAAAGACTGCCGGCCACTTTCCGCACGACCGGAACGACCCAACGGCGCTTTCAACGGCAAGTCCGGGTCTTCGCAACGCTGGGTCAGGTAAAACTCCATTTCCGGCGCGACGATCGGCCGCCAGCCTTTGTCGGTGTACAGCTGCAGCACTTTTTTCAGCACGTTGCGCGGCGACAGTTCGATCGGGTTGCCGAATTTGTCGAAGGTGTCGTGAATGACAATGGCGGTCGGCTCGATCGCCCATGGAATCACGTAGACCGCATCCGACACCGGTTTGCAGATCATGTCGATGTCGGCCGGGTCGAGCAGGTCGTAGTAGATGTCGTCGTCGACAAAGTCCCCGGTTACCGTTTGCAGAAGCACACTTTCCGGCAGGCGCATGCCTCGCTCATGCAGGAACTTGTTGGTGGGTGCAATCTTGCCGCGTGCAATGCCGGTCAGGTCGCTGACGACACACTCGACTTCGGTAATCTTGTGATCTTTCAGCCAAGTGGACAGCTGATCGAAAGGGACATTCATAAAGACCTCGTTATTGGTTTTATTAACGCCGGAGAGGGTGGTTTCATCCGCCACATACTTCCCCTGGGACGCGTTGGCGACTATCTTGGGCGAGCCTTGACGTTCCATCTATCCACTTTCAGCAGCACCAAAACGCACCAAACGAGTGCGTAAGGTCACCCATGACAACGTTCAATCCGCTCCAGGTCCAAGCGTTCAACACCGCCGATGTCGCCGAACAAATCCGTGCTACACCCGGCTGGGTCCAGCAATATCAGCAGATGTCACCTGGGCATTTCGCCGGGCGCGTGCGTTATCTCGACCTGCAAGGGGTAGAGATTTACGAGGAACACATGAACACCCGCGTCGAGCAGAACTTCAGCGCGCCCGAGGGTTCCCTGGCGTTCTGTTTCGATCGCAGCGACAACGCCCTGTACGTGCTGAATGAAGAAAGCCGCAACATTTGGATCACGCCGGAGAACTATCAGGAAATCGCCGTGGTGTTCGGCCCGCAGTTTGTTCAGCGCCACGGGTTGAATGTCGCCCGCCTGGAAGGGCTGTTCATGGCGCCGCTGAATTCGGGGCAGAACGCGCTGTTCAGTCGATGGCTCAGCGGCACGCTGACGCGCCTGACGCAAACGTTCGATCCACCGAGCAGGGAAGCGCTGACCCAGCAATTGCTCGAAGACTGTCTGTACATTCTCGACAACGCCTGCGTGTGCCTTGATCGCGGTGGTTTGCAACGTCGAAGTGAAGAGCGCGCGGTAATGAAACGCATCGGTGAATGGGCCGCGGATTCACCGGAAGAAACCCTCAACCTGGTCGAACTGGCACACGTCGCCGGCGTTTCGCTGCGCCAATTGCAACATGCGTTCAAGGCGTACACCGGGATGACGCCTACTCACTGGCTGCGCCTGCGTCGCCTCAACAGTGCGCACCGTGAACTGCTGAAAAGCTCGCCCATGGAAACCACGGTGGCCGAAGTGGCGATGCAGTGGTCGTTCTGGCACCTGGGCCGATTTTCCAGCAGCTACCGCGCGCTGTTCAACGAACTGCCGAGTGAGACGCTGAAGCGCCCCCGGCAACATTGATCTGCCGATCCCTGTAACCCGGCGAACCCTGACGAACCAACGCCAACCCCTGTAGCAGCTGGCGCAGCCTGCGTCCGGCTGCGAAGCAGTCGTAAAATCGGAATGCAACATTTTCCTGATCCACCCCGTCGCCGGACTCTGCGATTACCGAGTCCCATCTCGGCCGAAGCGGACGCAGGCTTCGCCAGCTGCTACAGATCAGACTCAGACACTGCCGTGCTGAAGCCGCCGTCAGTCATATGAGATACGAGGCGAGCGGGGGTGATCTACACTTTTCTGATGGCTGAATCCGCTCGGAGGTCATCATGAACAGGTTGTCTCCACTTGCGTTGTGCGCCGTGCTATCGGTTGCCGCCACCTCGGCTCAGGCCGAAACGGTGGTGCCGTTGAAGGGGCAGAGCTCGCAACAAATCCAGCTCGACATCAACGACTGCAACAGCGTGGCGTCCAGTCAGGCCGCACCGCCCACGGCCAGCGGCGGACGTTTGCGCGGAGCGGCTGTGGGCGCGGCTGCCGGTGCGGCGGGCGCTCAGGTGCGGGGGCGGCAGCACGACGAATTTTATGATCGCGTGGATGATGATGTGAAACAGGATTACCGGCAAAACCGTGCCAAAGAAACGGCGGTGGCCGGCGCGGTGGTCGGCGGTTCGCGCCAGCGCCAGGAGCGCCGGGCAGATCGGAAAACCGCAGCTTCAACCAGTGCAACGGCCTATACAAGCTGCCTGCAGGGCAAGGGTTATCAGATTACACCCTGAGCGGCCGACGGTTTACGCAAATCCAGCAGATGCATCATCAGGCAGGCATACAGCGTCACGCCGATGAACAATCCCATGCGCACCACAAACGCCGTGTAGACGTCTTTGCCCGCCAGGCTATCCTGAACCGACTGACCGAGCAGGATGATCAGGGTAATGAATGTATTGAGCCAGAAACCCGGGCTAAATTGCGTGGCGCTCAATCCATAGAGTTTGCGCGCGAGCCACAAACCGAACAGCAGCATCCACAGGAAAAACATCCAGAGATGCACGAACAGGCTAAGCGCGCACCAGAACAGCACGGCCAGCGCGCCACCCAGCAGCGTCGAACCCACCAGTTCGCGGGCGGCATGCCGCGTATTCGTGGTGGAGCTCTGCTGGCCCAGGCTGACAGCTTTGAGGACGATCGGCAGATAGCTCGCCGGATCGATCAGTACCAACAGGAACGTCGGTAAAACAATCAGGGTTGCACGCAGGGCCACCCGACCGACCTCTGCTGCGGGCAGCAGAGGTGCGACGGGCGACGGTGGCGCGTTGGCCGGCTCCGGGAAAAGCCAGTGACTCACCGCCACCGCCAAAACCGCGAGCAGCAATCCCTTGACCAGCGCGCCGATCACCATCGCCGCCAAACCGGAATCAGCGACGCCGGCCGATGAAATCATCGTCAGGCCGATGACCAGAAATGTCACGATCAGGTTATTGCCGCCCCGCAGCCCAAACCGAAATGCCAGAAACAAACACGCAGCGACCAACAGCACGCCCGTCAGCGGGTAGTACTTGAGAACCGGAACCAGCAGCAGCCCGACACCGGTGGTGAGCATTGCCGCCAACGCCAATATCAACGCGGCTTTCAGTGGCAACGGACGATTGAGCGTCGCCAGCAACAGCACGGCCAGCACGGGCGACACAAAGGGAAGCGGCAAATCCAGACCGAAGCTGGTGGCCAGGCACAACGCGGTGCCGCTGGCCAGGCGCAACGCGCGCTGAGCCCGAGGCGTGCGTTCAGTACGCATACGACAGCCAGCTCATCAGCCACAGAAAAAACCGTCCGAGCGGGTTGAGCAGATTACCTTCGCTGGGGAATGCCATGACTTCAGCCTGGCCGCCCGCACGGATCGCGCCACTGTCACGCAGTGTGTTTCGCGAAGCCTCGGAGAACTCGATGATCACCGGAAAACGCTGCGCCGGCCGCAGCCAGTCGCGGCTGTTTTGCACAGCCGGCAATGTCCCGGGTGCCGGGGTCTGACCGACGCTGACGCCATAACCGACACTGCGCACGCGGCCCTCGAACACTTCGCCCGGCAGCGCATCGAGGACAATCGCCACCGGCGTGTCGAGCCGCACTCGCGCGAGATTGTTCTCGGTCATGTCGGCGCTGATCCACACGTCATGAATGGCGATCAGGGTCATCACCGGGCTGCCCGCCGCCGCGAATTGTCCGGCATCGGTGCGCAAGTCGGTGATCAGGCCTGCCGAGCGCGCGCGAATCTGCGTGTTGGCCTGATCCAGTTCGGCCTTCGACAACGCCGTCGCGGCACTGCGCAGCAAGGCGTTGTCTTCCGCGCTGCCGCCTTCCTGTTCACGGGCGCGCTGCACCTCGGCGCGAGCCGCCGCGACCTGGCTGACAGCTTGCTCACGGTTGGCGCGCGACACCTCGAGCAGGCGCACGGAAATCGTTCCCGGGTCGTCGCGGTAAAGGCCTTCAAGGCGCTGATTGTCCTGACGCGCTTTCAGTTCGTTGGCCTGTGCCGCACGCAGGTTGGCCTGGGCCGAGGCAATGCCGGCGGTGCTGGCGCCGATCTGGCGACGCGTCGATTCAAGGTCGGCGCGGGCGCGGTCGACGGCAATCTGATAAGGCAGCGGATCGACTTCGAACAGCACGTCACCGGCATTGACGGTCTGGTTGTTGCGCACGTTGACGCGGATGACCCGACCGGCGACTTCCGACGCCACCGGGATGACAAAAGCGCCGACGCGGGCCTGTTGCGTATATGGCGTAATCCGATCGGCCAACAAGTACCACGCGAGGCTTAGGACGATCAGCAGCAACACCCATTTGAGGCCTTTTTTCGCCGGATCGGTGGGTGGCGTCGGGACGTCAGGCTGCGCAACTTCACTCATGGTCATTCACCTTGTTCGGTTGGACGGAGGTGGGCTCATCGAGAAAGTCGCCCCAGTCCGTTCGTTGCTGCATCTGCTGGCGCGTGGCTGGGTCGATTTTGCCTTGCGCGGTGTACCAGCCGCCGCCCAGCGCTTTGTACAGGGCAATCAGATTGCTCACGGCATTGCTGCGGCTGACCAGGTAATTGTCTTGTTGCTCGAGCAGGGCGCGCTGTGCGTCGAGCACGCGCTGAAAATCCGAATACCCTTCGCGGTACTGTGCGCTGGCCAGCACCAGAGAGCGCTTGGCGGCGACTTCGGCCTCGCGCAGGATTCGCTCGCGCTCCAGGGATTTGATCAGGCCACTGGCGGCATCATCGGCTTCGCGCGCGGCCTGCCTGACCTTGTCGCGGTAGGCTTCGATCAGTTGCTGCAAGCGCGCGTCCTGCACGCGCACGTTGTTGCTGATCTGGCCATAGTCGAACAGGTTCCAGCGCAGGCTGGGGCCGCCGAGCAGGTCCAGACTTCTGGAGGTGCCATCGAGCGTATCGGCCGACCAGACGATGCTGCCCAGCAAGGTCAACGAAGGATAGAAGTCGGTTACCGCCACACCGATCAACGCAGATTGCGCGGCGACATTCAGCTCGGCGGCGCGCACATCCGGACGCCGCTGCAACAGGTCTGCCGGCACATCCTGCAGCACCGCGCGGTCCACCAGCGGAATCAGCCCTTGATGCTCGGTCAGCGGCGGCAAACCTCCGGGCGGCTGGCCGATCAATATGCCCAGGGCATTGCGCGTACGCAGCAACTGATCTTCAAAGTCGGGGAGGGTGCTCAAGGTGCCCAGGTATTGGGTGCGGGCCTGTTGCAGATCGAGTTCGGCACTCTGGCCGCTGTTGAAGAGTTTCTCGGTGATCTCGAAGTTGCGCTTTTGCTGTTTGGCGTTTTCTCTCGCCACCTGCAGACGCGCCTCGGTGGTGCGCAATGCAAAATAGGTGTCGGCGACCTGGGCGCGCAGGAGCACTAGCACGTCCTCGTAATTGGCCTGTGCGGCAAAATAGCTGGCGTCCGAAGATTCAATGGCGCGGCTGAAGCGGCCCCAGAAATCCAGCTCCCAGCCGACATCGAAGCCGGCACTGTATTGCCAGAAATGCGTGTCCTGCGGATTGATCCCGCCCGATTGCCGACGGTTGAAGTAGAGGCTGTCGGCACTGGCTTGCTGCAACTGCGGAAAGCGTCCGGCTTGCGCGATGCCGAGGCGGGCGCGGGCTTCCATGACGCGCAAACCGGCGATCTTCAGGTCGGAGTTGTACGCGTCGGCGGCGGCAATCAGACGGTCGAGTTGCGGGTCGGCGAATACTTGCCACCATTGGCGCAGATCAGGGGTCTGGCTACGGTGCGTGGACTGCGCGAGCGCAGCGCTGTTCCAGTTTTCCAGCCATGCCGGTCGAGGCGATTCAAAGTCGGGGCCCAAACGTACGCAGCCACTCAAGCCCAGCACGCCAAGCAGTAAAAGTCGGGCAAAGTGCAGCGACAGGGTGGCGCCTGAAAGCATTGCGTATGAGTCCGGTCAAAGAAGCTAACCGGAGCATAGACGGCCGCCGGCAAGTTGCTCGGCGGGGTTGCTCGCAGGGTGGGTTTCGCGGGGCTAGCGCAGGCTCCACGACACCCCGAGATAAACTCCTAAACCTTCACCGGGGGTCGACCGTGCGGCGTCTACACCTTTGTCGTCATAGCCAGGCGTGACGGTGGCGGCGTAGTGCTTGTTGGTCAGGTTGCGCAGGTCCAGCCAGGTCTGCCAGTCGCCTTTGGGCGCGTTGTAACCCACGGTTGCGCCGAACAGTGCATAAGGATCAGCCTCGTAGCTGTTGGCGTAATCCACTTCAACTTTCGACACCAACTGGGTGTTGAGCGCGGCGAAGAAACCTTGCGTCCAGTCGTAACGCAGCTCGCCCTGGTAGTAATGCATCGGCAGTCCCGGCAGGCGGTTGTCGCCGAATCGATCGTCATTGCGGTAATGGAAATCGCTGAAAGTGTAGCTCTGACGCAGGCTCAAACGGCCGCCTTCGGCGCTCGACCATAGGTCGCTCTGCAGACTGGCTTCCACGCCCTGATGCACGGTGGGGCTGGCGTTGAGTTCATAAGGCGTGACGGCGTTGGCGTCCGGCAGCACCGAAAGCAATTCGTGGCGCACTTGTGCGAAGTACCAGGCGAGGCTCCATTGCCCCAACGTGCTGTCGCCGCGCCCGCCGATTTCGAGAGTGGTCGCAGTCTGGTTTTGCAGGTTGACCGGATCGCGCTGGGTGCCGGTCGCCGCGCCGCTGCCTGCCGGAAAGCGCTGATTGGCGCTGTAGATCAGCGACCAGGGATGCGCCGCTTCGACCGAGCGGCTGAGATTGCCGAACACTTGCACATCAGGCGTCAGTTGGTAGCGCAGACCCAGGCGTGGGGCGTAGTCCCAGTCGCCGAGGCTGGTTTTACCGCCGCCATCGGGGTAAGTCACCGCGCTTTCACGGCGGGTATAAATGGCGGCGAGGCCGGTGGTCAGCCACAGGTCGTCAGCGATCTCCAGATCATTGCCTACATGCAGAACAGTGTCCGAACCTTGATAGGTGAAATTGCGCATGTGCGTGCCCGGCGCGTAGCCGGCGGTGTTGCCGGTCGGGATGCGCACCCGTTCGCTGGCGCCGGCATTGGGCAAATGCTTGGTCACGCGCAGCCCCATCGTGCTGCGGCTTTCCCGGCCCCAGAGCGTATCGCGGCGCTTGTAATCGAAGGTGCCGCTGATGTCGGTGTACGCCACTTTGAGACGGTTCGGGCCCTCGCGTAAATCCATCGGATAGTCGTGATAGACCAGGCCGGTCTGGATGCTCGAATCATCATCGATGTAGTAGGTAGTTTTGTTGCCGATGAAGGTGCTGCCCGGCTGCTTGCGGCTGTCGTCGCGCGCCACGTAGGCGGGGTTGGCCGCACGTGGCGTGTGCTCCAGGGAATGTTTGGTCACCCGCCCGGCAAGCTCGTTGTCCGTCTGGCGATAACGAAAGTAGAACCGTGTTTCCAGATTCGGGTTGAAGCGGTAGCCGACGTTGGCGATCAGGCCCTGGCTGTCGCTGTCGGTCTGATCCTGGAAGCCCTCGGCACTCGCGTCCGTCGCAGACAGGTAATAATCGAAGGCGCCCAGTACCTGCCCGGAGCTGATTTGACGCTGCTGATAACCATGGCTGCCCATCGCGTAGCGCACCTGCAACAGCGGGGCGTCGTAGCCGGTGTGGCTGACGTAATCGATGGCGCCGCCGAGGGCGAGGGCGCCTCGGTCAAAACCGTTGGCGCCGCGCAGCACTTCCACGTGGTCGAGCCACAACGGTTCCAGCAGTTCGTAAGGTGTGCCGCCGGGGCCGGTCAGCGGTAAACCGTCGAGCATCGTGTACAGCCCGGACGCATGCGCACCGGGCGCGCGGTTGATGCCGGAGCCGCGAATCGAAATTTTCACCCCTTCGTTACCGGCCGACTGGGCATACACGCCCGGTTGATAGGCGAGTACGTCTTGATTGCTGGCGACGCGGCCCTGCAGCCGGCGGCGCATGTCGATCACGTTGGTGCCGCCGGGCACTTCGGCCAGCCGCGCTCTGGCGTCCTCAATCGTCTGGTCTTCGCCGCTGAGGCTTTCAGCTTGAATCAGCACCTGACCGAGTTCCAGGCCTTGAGTCTCGGCCATGACCGGACCAGAGAGGGCCAGTCCCAGCAGCGCAGCGGGCAGGGTTTTGGACGAGGGCATTGAGCGAACTCCAGACGTGCAGGAACGGGCAGTGAAGAACTGCGACGCAGGGAGTCACGAAGGAAACACATGGGGATTTTGTTTTTTTGCGCGGGGGAGGGGCTGTGGCGAGGGGACTTGTCCCCGTTGGGTCGCGCAGCGGCCCCCTTTTGGTTGCTCATCGACCGCAGGGGCCAGCTGCGCAGGCCAACGGGGACAAGTCCCCTCGCCACAAGGCGTCTCCATTTGCAGGTCCTGCGCGGGCAGGGCGACTACGCCGGCGGATCGATCTGATCCAGCACCCGGTTCGCGGTGATTTCGGCGAGCATGATGCTGTTGGAAATGCCTAGCAACGCGTGGCGTGAACCGCCGTCCAATTGATCCACCAGGTCATGCACCATGACGTCGACCGATGCCAGTGTTTCGATCAGATACACCACAAGGGTTTCGGTGGTCGCCGCTGGATCGACCATGAACAAAGTGCTTGGATTGCGCGGTGTGGCTTTGATGTCGGCGATCGACGCGAAGTGGAAGTCAAGCGCTCGTTCGGCAGCCTGGTTGAGTTTGTTTGAATCCGATTCGTACGGGGAGACCGGATCGGTGTCCGGTGGGTTGGGTGTGACTTTGAACATGAATGCTTCCCTTTGAATAAGGGCCGCAACCGTCTCGCGACTAAACGAAAGGGTGGCAGCTGTGCGCAAGTTAGTCGACCGGAAAGGAGAAGCAAAACCGGCGCGTCCGAGGACGCCATGCGCACAGCTACCAGAAAGTGCAGGCGAATACCTGACTGACGATACTTGTACGACCGCTTTACCTTAGCCGGGCGACTAAACCCGATCACTGATGGGCAGTGACGCGAATCAAGTTACCGGGCGACCTCCGGACGCACAAGCCGGCGGATTCTGGCGTATGCGTAGGCAACGGCGCAAGGTTGTGTAGCTTTCAGGAAGTAAACCGGGGCGTGTTTCAACAGGCGCTTTTCGTGCTGTTGAGCAACGTCAGCGGACACGTTTAATTTGCTCTGATAGTCTCCTTGCCGGTGTTTCTCCGCGAAGTCTCTATCCGGAAACGCACAGCATCTGCTTCACCCCCCCCAAGGCATTAACAAGGAAAAGGAACAAGGATGAACATACAGCAGGCGGTAAGGCGCTCCCGTATTCAGCGGGGTGTCGGCGGCATATTGATATTCGGTGGCGCACTTTTTTACTTTGTCAGTTTGCTAATGGCGCTCTATCGCAATGCGGAAATCATGAGCCATTCGGTTTTTCTTGCGCAAATTGGCGTAACAATCCAGAACCTGATCTATGCCATCTACCAAATCACCGAACCTTATATAGGGTTCGTCTGGCGCAACGTACCGACCCTGAACCAGGCAGACCCGTTCACTGACGGCAACCTACTTTTCCTGGGCTTGATCGGCGTCATGATCGTAGGCAAACAATTGATGTTGGCCGGCCGGCGACTCGGCACGCGTATTCAGCGGCAAATTGAACGTGTCGAGGAAATGCAATGGCACCACTCCATGACGGCGGGTGGTGCAACCGGGGCCAGTCAGGTTGCAGTTGGCAGAGTCGATCAACTCAATGTTTTCCAGCAGCCAATGCCACCTAATCCGGACGGGGAGTGGTGGACTCGTCCATGGGGCATACTCGGCCTTTCGATTATTGGTGGCTATGTTGTCGCTGTGCTCGCCAAGTTGACCGGTATGCTTTGACACGCCGCTATAAATTACTTCGAACGTCGGGCGGTTTGCATTGTGCTCAATACGGCCAATCAAAGTGCCCGCTTTCGACCTGAGCAAAGGAGGCCGGGTTAATGCAACCATTCAACATTCGCGAGCTGACAAGAACCGATACTGAAGCGCTGCTGGCATTTGAAGTTCGCAACCGAGACTGGTTTGAATCTCACATCGATGCGCGCGATCCTGCGTTCTATTCCTTGAGTGGCGTCGCCAAGCATATTGAAGACTATTTAGCTGACTTCGAAATGGGCGCCTGGCATCCCTTGGTGATCGAAGAAAATGTCGGTTCCAGAAAAGTCGTCGAACGATGCGGATTTTTGCCGCATGCACATTCGCCGGGTGGCGAAGATGTCGAGGCCGAGTGCCGCTTTATTCTGTCGATTTAGCGCGTCCAAAACACGCGCGTAATTGCGTGGGACTGACACCAATTCGCTGTTTGAAGGCCGTCGCCATGTGCGCCTGGGAACTGAAACCGCAGGCGAGGGCGATCGCCGAAAGGCTGGCGGTCGAATTGCTTAAACAGGCGCGGGCCCTGGCCAGGCGTCGATCAATCAGGTAGCTGTGCGGGCTTTTGCCCGTCGCCTGCTTGAACGCCCGCATGAAAAAACCTTCGGACAACCCGAGCAGCTCGGCCATTGCTTGCACGCTTAGCGGACCTTCGAGGCCGGCGTCGATAAACTCGTCAAGCAAACGCATGCGGCCGCTGTTGATCGAGCCTTGGGGTGGCGCCGATAGCACCGCGAAATCCTGCGCCCGTTCAGTCAGGGCGACTGCCCAGGCTTGCCAATCGTCATCGAAAGAAGGCCTTAACAGGGCGCGGCGCATGTGCAGCGCGAGGGCAATGGCCTGTGGATCGATACGATTGTTGAATACGCGATCCGCCATCCGCTCCATGCCTTCGGGATGAACAACTCGCAGGTACTCACCGCCAACAGGCGACTCGGACAGCACGTCACAACCGGCAGGAACGAACGCCAGGCTGTTGGGCGCACAAACAAAAGGCAACACGCGGTCGCTGCCAATTGCATGCAAGCCTTGCTGACTGTCGAAAGCGAATCCGATCGCGGAATGAGTCGCGACGTAGCGAGCCGCGTAAGCGGAGCCGGGCAACAATTCGATCAGCCACGGCCCCGCCTCGACACGGCGAACCGGTTCCGGGGCGGGCGATGGCTGCAGGCGATTATGACGGCTCATATTCAGCATAGTAATGAAGAGGGCGCGCAAAAGTCAGGTCAGTTTTTTGAAAGCCAGCGCCAGGCACGTCTGACTAGACTGAGCAAAATCTTCGGGAGGTGCCCAAATGTACAGTCTGACGCGTGAAGAAATCGAACGAGCGGCTCGCCAGGTTTACCAGGTCATGCCGGCAACGGCCCAATACGCCTGGCCGTTGTTAAGCCAGCGAATGGGTTGCACGGTGTGGGTCAAACACGAGAATCACACCCCAACGGGCGCGTTCAAGGTTCGCGGCGGCATCACCTTCATGCATTGGCTTAAACGGACGCACCCAGAGGTAAAAGGCATCGTGACCGCGACTCGCGGCAACCATGGCCAGAGCCTCGCGTTGGCGGCAACGGCGTTAGGTTTGCAGGCGTTGATCGTAGTGCCGCAAGGCAATTCGGTAGAGAAAAACAACGCCATGCGCGGTTTCGGCGGCGAGGTGGTTGAATTTGGCCACGATTTCGATGATGCCCGCGAAGAGGCGTCACGACTGGCGCACGTGCATGGCCTGTACCTGGTGCCGCCGTTCCACACTGAACTGGTCAAAGGTGTGGCGACGTATGCGCTTGAGCTATTTGAAGCCGCGCCGGATCTGGACACCGTGTACGTGCCCATCGGCTGTGGCTCGGGGATTTGCGCAGTGATCGCAGTCCGCGATGCATTGGGCTTGAAAACTGAAGTAGTGGGCGTTGTTTCCGAGGCGGCAGCGGCGGCGAAACTGTCATTCGAGTCAGGCGAGATTTGCGAAACCGCTTCGGCGGATACTTTTGCAGACGGGCTCGCCGTGCGCCGGCCAATCCCGGAAGCGTTGGCTATTTACAGCAGCGGTGCGGCGCGAATCGTTGCCGTCAGCGACAGCGAGATTGCCGAGGCCATGCGCGTGTATTACACAGACACGCATAATCTGGCTGAAGGCGCGGGTGCTGCAGCGCTGGCAGCACTGATGCAAGAGCGTGAAATCATGCAGGGGAAAAAGGTAGGGGTGATTTTGTCCGGCGGGAATGTTGATAGAGCGGTGTACGCGAGGGTGATTCAATGAGTGTTCTGAGGTTATCCAGAATGGGTCGCGCATCATCAAAGTCACGCATCTGTGGCCGCCAGACTGTCATTGGGTGGCAGGCGATCCACCCGTAAGGCTTCAACGACCAGCGAAAACGCCTGGGAGGGTGTCGGCGGCTGGGGTAGTACAAGTGAAAACCGCCGATTTCCAAGGTTCGCGAGGTAGATTTAACGATCTGATGCTCGCATCTTTATATAACTAGACTAAAGAGACATTTAGTGTAGTTATAACCCTATGGAATATATTATCAAGTTAGCACGTCTTGAAGGATATGTCCAAAACGGGGCGATATCGCGCTAGGTAAGAATTAGAACCTAACAAAAAGGGAAAGACATCAATGGATAATTCCCGGGCTGGCTGCTCGAAGGCGCGCACAGTTCCCGAAAGCAGCCGAGTTGCTGCATGTGGATCGCAAACGGCTTCAAGACTCAGGGAAACTGACCACAGCCACCTTGTTGCTTGGCATGATTTGCCAACGTTGTTTCACGCCGTCTCTAAAAAGATCAGACGCAGCCTGGCACTGGACAGCCTAGATGGATGCTTTGAAAATATCGAAGTGTGTTCACGAACAGCCGGTACCCATACGAGTCCAACAGCGCGAATTTTTTTGATCCTATCTGATGAGAATGCTGCGCTGACGTTGGCCAACGTGGCTGGTTATCACAGAGAGCGCGGATCGCAGGATGCATTCATTTGGCAATAAATGCTGAGGCGTGGGTGGCGCTGGTTGAATCAAGCTGCATGGATATCCAGCGAGTGAATATCGCGATGAAAACCACATGGAAAGCGGCCAGCGTGTGACCAGCCGGATAGTGGCTGCAGATTTAACGTTTGGAGGCAAACGAGAAGCAATGGGAATCACCACCGTGAAATGCACCTGCCACCGGGCTGATCCCGCAATATCCTGTTACGTGGAATGTATATTATGTTAAACGACAGGCCATGTTGGAAATGTTCATGAGCCTCCTAAGCCACTGATTCGACCAATTCGTTTTCGACGTCTACTCTTTCAACGGGCCATGTCCATAGTGTTCATGACGATTCCTTGAATGAGGTGGCTGTCGATGAAACTGATTCAGTGCACGTTCTCTTCAGGTCAACGACTACCGCTGCTTGTACAAGCTGGTGATGCGACGCCTTTGCCCATACTCATTCCGTTCATCTACGTCCAACTCAAACTCAGGCACCGCGCTTACAACACGGCTGCGGCGCACCTGCGCGCGATCCAGGCTTTCTACGCCTATGCCAAAAGCCGAGATCTGGATATCGATGAGGCCATCTTGGCCTGCCACTTTGAGGCGATTCTGGCTTTGCTGGACGGTTACGCTATTTGGCTCCAAAGTGGCCGTCATGCCGATAATCTGATCGCCAGAATCGGCAAAGCTGGCACTGTACTTTTTCAGCAGATCAGTTCACGAACACGTGATCAGTACCTGCGCCTGCTGAAGAAATACCTGTCTTGGTGCGTCACCCGTTACATCCCGCGCGCCCGTCAGAATTCAGCCACACAGGCTGACATCAACGTGGTATTTGCCGATGTTGCCGACGTCATTGAGCGGCGCTTTGAGAGCCATATCATCAATGCTCGTCCCGATCGCACTCGTTACCGCAGCCTGACAGATACGCAACTACAGATCGTTCGCACACTGATTCGCCCTGGCGCTGTGGAGAATCCGTTCCCGGAACGTTTGCAACTGCGTAATTGGCTAATGATCGAATTGCTCTTGGAGACCGGCATCCGTCGCGGAGAGCTTCTGAAGCTCTACTCCACGGATATCAATAAAGGGTCTCAGCACGCCTATGTCAGCATCAATGATCGAGAACATGATCCCCGCGATCCGCGCGTTGAAGAGCCTGCGCTCAAAACACACGGGCGGACCGTAGGTATCTCCGCACAGTTGTATGAGGTCTACGAGCGCTATATCCAGAGCGACCGGCGCCCTTTGCGTGATGGCAAACCGATGAAATTGCTGTATCGCTATTTGTTCATCTCGGATCGTGGCCGCCCGCTGTCGATCCGCGCGTTGTCTAACGTTCTTGACCGGCTGTTTCTGACCATTGAGCTGGCTCATCCAGGATTGTTGCCTACACTTTCTGCGCATGACTTTCGCCACGCCTTTGCAGACCACTTTTTGGCTTACCTGGTCGAAAAGCGTGGGCATGACCTCGAACGGGCCACGGACGAACTGCGGCGAGTCTGCGGTTGGTCTGAGACCTCGACGATGCCACGCCGTTACGCAGGTCGTTATCTAGCGGAGTCGGCCAACCTCCACAATGCCCAGCGCACCTCGGCAGCCTGGAGCCGACTTGACAGTTAAGGAGGTTCGCCGTGGCCAAATCAGCCGACCAAAAACAGGCAACACCACCCTCCTCTTTGCCAGCTTACGTGTTCAGGGGACCCGATTACGTTGCAATTCGAACTCGCACTAATGACCAGCCACGCTACGTCGATACGCGGCAGAAGGTGTGGACCTGGTACGACGGTGGAATTGCACTGAAAATTGATTGGAGTGCGATCCAGTTGAATTCAGAGCTAATCGAAATAGGCAAAGGCTTTATGGCTTATGCACTTGAGAAATATGCACCTCGAACTGCGGTAATGTTCGCGGATACCCTTCGTTTTTTACCTGGTACAAATCTCGCGGCCGGACTTCCTTGGGCCACACATCAACTAATCACTGCTCTCGAAGAGATCAAAAAAACGAGGGCAGTACTTGTAGGATTTCGAAGGTTTTATCGTTGGGCAATGGATAGAGGAATCAATGGCTTCGATCCAGTCACATATTTAAAAATCAAGGAGGTAAAGTCAGATCGGGTTGACCCGTATGCTCGAATTTTTCTCTCGCAGTCTGGTTTAGAACTTGATGAAGAAATTCGATTGCTCAAACGCATTGAGCGAGAACTTAAATATGACTCTTGGGTGGATGTTCAGTTTAATATAGTGCTTCACTTGGGTTTCGAGATCGCACCTCGATCGATTCAATTTCATTCGCTCGACATTGCTGACTTTGAGTTTACTGAGAGCGATGATCACAAGAAGTACTACACCCTGTGGTTACCCATGGCCAAAAAACTCGGCCAGCGCAGACCTGAGCGGCGCCCCCGCAAAATAACCACCCGCCTGGGTGAGAAAATCTCACGGCACGTTTTAGAAATTCAACGCCGTTTTCGTAGCGACTGTGAACCATTATTTGTCAATCCTTGTGGAAGGCGTCTCTCGATTATTGAAATCGGTACAGGCCTCAAATACGAGCTGCGTGAAGCTGGGATAGATAGGCCGAATCAGGTAACCATGTTGTTGCGTCATCACCTCGGGCAAGGCTTGGCGGATCAGGGTACTCCGGCAGACATGATTGCCGAACTGCTCGGACACAACAGCACGGTTGCAGCGCGTGCTTACGTAACGGCCACCCCCAACATTGCCCGGATCAAAGAGAAAGCATTAGGTAAGAGCCCGGCCTATCAACGCATCATGCGCAGCTTATTAACAGGGGAAATCGTCCAACACCGCGAAACTGCTCCTGAAAGAGCCGTCCGCGGCGTCATTGATACGCAATACATCGGCGATATTGGTGCCTGCGCCCTGCCGGTCCATACCCACTGTCCCTACAACCCTATATACGCCTGCTATACGTGTAAGAAGTTTCACCCCTTTGCTGACGGCCGCCATGAGCAGGTAAAGGAGGCGCTCCAGCGGGAGGCCCAACGGTTCATCGATATGGCAGAACTAGCCGGTGATCTCATTCACAACCGGCCCCTGGCCCAGCATCAGACGACCATTCTCGCGGTAAGCGCTACGATCGAGCGCTGCCGGCAACAAGCTGGGGATGCTGCAGATGACGCTCTCTAGAGCAAGTCAACGCCTCGGAGGTTTTGTTACACGGGAACAAGCGCTTTTCCATTCGTTACCGATTTCAACACCGTGGGCGTCATCGTTATGGGGCGTCGGAGGCTGGTTACCACAACGGGGAAAGCAAAATACGCTCACCTTCGAGACGCACCGGCAAGCCCTCGAAAAAACGGGCTATCCTTCTCCGGCGAAGGGCCCACTCCCCCTCGTGTTCCAAGATTTTAACAAGGCCCTGATTATCTATTTACAACGCACCCGGAGCCTGAAGTTTTCGATGGTGGCTGCATACAATATTGCTATTCGGCGAATATACAACCCCTTGTTTGAGCGAGGAGTATCCGATCCAACACAATTGACACGGGATGACTTTGATCGCGTCGTAGTTTTTCTCCGCCAAAGTGGTTATAAGAATCTGTATGACGCGGTCTCTCACCTTCAAGTAGTAGCCGAGACGATTGATAGCCTGCAATTAACCGAGATCGCCATCCACTTTGAGCATGATGCAAAACCAGAAAAGCGCCGTCACGACTATATTTCGCTGCATGATCCCGATCGCACTGTAAAACAGCGTAAATCTGATGAAAAGCTGCCCTCTCGTGAGGCAATGGAAGCCTATGCCATTTGTTCGAACAACCCACTTAGTGACAGCGAAGAAATCTTGCTGCGAGTGATCGACTTATTGATAGCGACTGGGCAACGAGGTAACGAAGTTGCAGTAATACCTTATAATTGTTGGGTCGAAAGGCCGATCAAAGGGACGACAGGAGAAGTAGTTGTCGATGCCCATGGCAAGCCTCTCATCGAATGCGGAATTAGGTACTTCGCGGAAAAGCAATTTCAATCCCGTGTTCATTGGCTGGCTGAAAGCGACATTCCTCTAGCCAGGCGCGCAGTCAAACGACTCAAGTTTCTGACCCAGGAACAGCGAGAAATCGCTAAATGGCAAGAAGATAATCCAGGTCGCCTCTGGGACTACTCGCCGAAGAAGGAAATGTCAGAAGCTGAAGTTTTTAGCTGGCTTGGATTCAGCCAGAATCGCGATGCCTCTCGAAACCTGAGTGCGTACTTTTCACGAAACGGAATCCATCCTAGCAAGGCGGCGAGGCGAAAGTATTTGGCCGGTGATATTGAGAATTTTCTCGTCCCTAAACTTAAAGGGCATGCCGCGCTTACGGAAAACGTCAGCGGTAAGCTTCGTGTTGTCTTAAAAACAAGTGAAACACTTGCCATTGCTTTTGATGGTCAATTCCGTCTCGGTGGACGAGAGGCGAATGTTTTTCGTGCAATACCTCGTCGGGTGACCCTTCTGGATATAAATCACGCTCTAGGTAACGATGAAAAATACGCGTCCATTTTTTCACGCCGATCATTAACAGAATCTAACGGCGCGCCTATTCGATTGACTAGCCACCAACCTCGACACTGGCGAAACACTATTTACCATCTGACCGGCATGAGTAATGTTCAGCAAGCATTGGCCTTAGGGCGAAAACGCCTCGACCAGAATGTTTACTACCAACACACGAGCATTGAGGAAAACACTGCTGCGCATCACGAGTTCTTGGCGTTCAATAGCCATCACGAGCGCATTGATTTCCTGCATACAGGCATAAGAGATAAACGCATTCATGGCGCGTTGACCGACAGTTACCATGCGTTGCTGTCAAATAAAGGCACGATAACTGCAGAAGCATTCCTCACCGTACATGCCACGGCGCTACACATAACGCCCTTCGGAGGTTGCATTCACGATTTCTCCCAGGCGCCCTGCCCTAAGCATCTTCAGTGCTGGAATGGCTGCTCGCATCTCCATCTGTAGTGGTCAACTAATCCCGGACACGACGTTAAGTTTTTCTTCGGCCCGAGCTGGCGCCAGTCCACCGTTGAATTGATGGGGTCGAATCCAGTTGTAGCGATGCATTAAGAAATGGCTGATATCGCGCTGGGCTTCTTGAGCAGTTCTGTAGCCCACGGTCGGTATCCATTCAGTTTTCAAGCTGCGGAACACCCGCTCCATCGGCGCGTTGTCCCAGCAATTTCCTCGACGACTCATGCTCTGACGCATGCGATAACGCCAGAGCCGCTGGCGAAACAGGCGGCTCGCATATTGCGACCCTTGATCCGAGTGAAACATTAGCCCTTGAGGCCTTCCACGCTGTTCGTAGGCCATGTCCAGCGCCTTGATCACCAACCCAGCATCTGGTTTTTCTGACAATGCCCAGCCCACTATCCGGCGCGTAAAAAGATCCAGCACGACTGCCAGATAGTGCCATTTCCCCTGGGCCCAAATGTAAGTGATGTCGCCGCACCACACCTGGTTGGGTGCCGGGACATCGAACTCCCGATTCAAGATGTTCGGGATATCCAACCGTTCAACCGTTGCTCGTTTATAGGCATGAGAACCAGGTTGTTTACTGACGAGATCAAGCTCGCGCATCAAGCTGCGCACTTTGAACCGACCGAGTTGCTCACCATCATCACGCATCAGCGAGAGAAGGCTACGGCTGCCGGCAGCACTGCGACTTTGTGAAAACAACTCGCTCACCCGGCTGCGCAACCGAAGCCGTTCGACATCAGGCGTTCGCCGCTTGAGGCGGTGGGCGTAGTAACTTGAGCGGTTGATTTCAAACACTTGGCACAGCCAATCAACCGGCTCGTGGACGCTCAGCTGATTGATCAGCGCGTACGCTCGTGATCTTCCGACATCAAGAGCGCGGTAGCCTTTTTTAATATCGATTTTTCCCGTTCAAGACGGGCGATCCGGGCTTCCAGCTCCTGGATTTTCTGCTGCTCCGGTGTCAGCGCTTTGCTCTGCGGAGTGACGCCTTGGCGTTCCTTCTGAACCTGGTCAACCCAACGGCGCAGGGCCGACTCGCCGACGCCGAGTGAACGGCTGGCTTCGATGTAGCTGTAGTTTTGCTTGAGCACGAGGTCGGCAGCCTCGCGTTTGAACTCAGCGGAAAAGGAACGGCGTTGTTTGGTCATCTGACACCTCGATCTGGCGAGCATTCTCGCCTAAATGGGTGTCCGGTTTCATTAGACCACTACAAAGAGGCGATTAGCAAATGTCGACTTAAGAGGACGGATATATAGCGCACACAACTCGAATGTCTGCTCGCCGTGCTATGAGCCCGTACGCAAAAGCGCGCTTCAAGCTGCCGATCAGCTGCTCACACTTGGGAAAGTATGCAGTCCAGTAGTCCCGGGAAGCGAAGGTTAAGCTCCTCCGACCGAAGCGAGTTCATGTGCGTTGTTCCAACGTTCCTCGTCTGAACAAGCCCGGCATCGCGCAATACGCGGAAATGATGGGACACACTGGACTTGGGTCGGCCGCCGTCAAGCTCACCGCACGACGCTTCAGGCACGCCGCTGAGATAACGAACAATTTCCATCCGTACGGGATCGCTCAGTGCGTAAAGCAAACGCTCGAGGACGAATTCAGCTGGGAGAGGATGTTTGAAGGCACGCATGTGCTGATGATAACGAAGGGTTTCAATGTGCGCCATATTTCGAATACTATCGAACAAGCGAATTAAACCACGAGGAACCTCCCGATGTCAGCACTATTCGAACCATTCACTCTGAAGGACGTCACCTTAAAAAACCGGATTGCCATTCCGCCAATGTGTCAGTACATGGCTGATGACGGTGTGGTCAACGACTGGCACCTCGTACACTTGGCAGGTATGGCACGAGGCGGCGCCGGCCTGGTTGTAGTTGAGGCAACAGCTGTCTCTCCTGAGGGACGCATCACGCCTGGATGCGCCGGTATCTGGAGCGATGCCCATGCGCAGGCTTTTGTGCCCGTAGTCAAAGCCATCAAGGCTGCTGGCTCCGTGCCTGGTATTCAGATTGCTCACGCGGGTCGAAAGGCTAGCGCTAACCGTCCTTGGGAAGGTGATGATCACATCGCTGACGGCAATCCCAACGGGTGGAAGACCATCGGCCCCTCCCCCATAGCATTCGGCGCCAATCTGCCGAAGGTTCCCGAAGAAATGACCCTTGACGACATTGCACGGGTTCGTCAGGACTTTGTTGACGCTGCGCGCCGGGCGCGCGAAGCCGGATTTGAATGGATCGAGCTGCATTTTGCGCACGGGTATCTGGGACAAAGTTTTTTCTCCGAGCATTCTAACCAGCGTACCGATGCATACGGCGGAAGCTTCGAAAACCGCAGCCGGTTCCTGCTCGAGACCTTGGCAGCTGTTCGCGAAGTATGGCCAGAAAATTTGCCACTCACTGCTCGTTTTGGCGTCATCGAATATGACGGACGCGATGAGCAAACTCTAACCGAGTCGATCGAGTTGGCGAGGGGCTTCAAAAGCGCTGGCCTGGATCTGTTGAGCGTTAGCGTAGGGTTCACCATCCCGGAAACCAATATCCCTTGGGGACCGGCTTTCATGGGCCCAGTCGCTGAGCGCGTCCGCCGTGAAACGGGCCTGCCAGTAACATCTGCTTGGGGTTTTGGAACGCCACAGCTTGCGCAATCTTCAATTGAATTGGGTCAGCTTGACCTGGTGTCTGTTGGACGAGCCCACCTGGCTGATCCGCACTGGCCGTATTTTGCAGCCAAAGAACTGGGCGTGGATAACGCATCCTGGACGCTCCCTGCGCCCTACGCTCACTGGCTTGAGCGATACAGATAAGCGACCCGAAAGTTGCCGCGTTTTTGGCGGCACTTTTTACCTATTCAAACATTGCTGCTGGCAGGTTCTGCGGACAGTTTCACCATCAACGTGGTGTAGTTCGCAGGCCTGTGCGGCTTCGCAATGACTTCAAGAGATTGAATTTTTTTATCTCTGATGACTCAGTTGGCAGTGATCCAACGATTTTGGCCTGACCGCTATCAGCCATGCCGGCGAACCGACCAACCCACCCCGGGCATATGAGCCCCTGAGAACAACTGGGCGTATTTGCCTCGTCCTAGTCACGTCTGTACGGCGGCTAATCTAATTTTATAAGCGGGCGCCGAGGCCGAGCCGACATCCCCACGCAAAGCGGTTCCCTTGGCGCAGCTTCATTGGAACGAAAAAATTAGCGCTCTACTGCCCCAATTCAAGAAAAAAACAGAGGTAATGATGTCGCCTTTTGATTTGCAACGGATGTTGATAGACGAGTTCCCACTATCGTTTTTGTTGGAAGTGGGGTTCCGAGCTACTTTTGCCTTTGTAGCAGTGTTTCTGTTTTTAAAATCCAGTGGTCGGCGAGGAATCAGACAACTTTCGCTCTTCGAACTTGTGGTCATTCTGACGCTGGGCTCTGCTGCGGGCGACGTGTCGTTCTACCATGACGTTCCGTTGCTGCCGGTCGCCGTAGTCTTTCTCACACTTTTGCTGCTTTACCGCATTACCGTGTTGGCCATGACCAAAAGCAAAAAATTTGAAGCATGGATTGATGGTTTACCTATAACCGTCATTAGCGATGGATTATACGAAACCAAAGCGTTTGAGGAGCTGAATATGTCCTCTAGCGAACTACTGATGGAGCTTAGGCAGCAAGGCGTTGAACACCTGGGCCAAGTCAGGTTGGGGCTGGTGGAGACTGATGGGGATATCAGCCTTTATTTTTACGAACAAGAAGACGTACGCCCTGGTTTATCTGTCCTGCCGCCTGAACATCGCGAAGAGTTCAAAAAACCATCCACTTCAGCACTTTATTGCTGCGTGAAATGCGGTTTCGCACAAACCCTGCAAAAAGGCCAGGCGGCACTGTGCACACGGTGTGATCATGACATCTGGTCAATGGCGTTGAGCACTCGGCGCAGTAGGTGACAACCGTGCTCGAACGGATACACATGGTCGGTCACAGGACGGATGTGATGAGTGTTCAGGAAGTCGTTCATACGGTCGAACGAAGACGGTAGGGCCACGGCGATCCCATGAATGGTTGTTTGACGGAGCTGGTTGAAGTATTGCAATCCTACCGCCCTACCCAACGGCGGGTTTCAGTGTTGTACCCGAGCGGAACCCATCTGGCACCTCAGGTACATGCATTTGGGGACTGGTTTCGCGAACACTTTCCAGCGTTCCATCCGGATTGACTGTCAGATAGCCCCTGTGAAATGCACCGGAACAGATCTGCCGAGGTTATCCCGTCGCTGATTTAACCGCCTGAATCCCCTCCCCCTGACTAAAAAAGCGACTATGGTTTTATCAACCCCTCAAATCCCTTGGTTCACGCCCGTCTGCGATCAGGCGCGCAAGGCAAGCGATTAAGCGTCATCAGAAACTTATGATTTAACTAGGTAGTTAGCTATCTATATACTGCACGTCTCATTTCTACCGGACATTCAACGTGAAGCAGAGTCAACGCCTCTCGGGCATATCAAAATTCATTCTGGTTGGGCTTGGCGTGATCATCGCCCTCCTCGGCTTGGCATTGGCTGCAGGCGGCGTGAAATTGGTCGGTCTGGGAGGTTCCTGGTACTTCCTGGCAGGTGGTCTGGTCATGGCCGCCTCCGGTCTGCTGATCGCTCGTTTCAAAACCGCAGGTGCCTGGCTGTTTGCTGCGTTTCTGGTGGGCACGGCAATTTGGGCCATCAGCGATGCGGGCCTGGTGTTCTGGCCGGTGTTTTCACGCCTGTTCATGTTCAGCGTGATCGGCCTGGCCGTTACGTTGGTGTATCCACTGCTCAAGCGTGCCAACGGCGGCGTTCCGGGCCGTGGCGCCTATGGCATCGCTGCTGTACTGGCGATCGGGCTGGCGGTGGCCGCCGGCAATATGTTCGTTGCGCACCCGACAGTCGCCGCAACCGGCACAGGTCCGGGAGTGACGCCGGTCGAGCCGGACAAAGCGCAGAAGGACTGGGCCCACTACGGCAATACCGAAGGTGGCAGCCGCTTCGCCGCACTGGACCAGATCAATCGCAGCAACGTCGACACGCTGAAAGTGGCGTGGACTTATCGCACGGGCGACGTGGCTGAAAGCGATGGCAACGGCGCCGAAGACCAGCTCACGCCCTTGCAGGTCGGTAACAAGGTGTTCATCTGCACGCCGCACAACAACCTGATCGCGCTCGATGCCGACACTGGCAAGGAGCTGTGGAAAAACCCGATCAATGCCCAGTCGAAGGTCTGGCAGCGATGCCGCGGCATGGCTTATTTCGACGCTACCACCGCGATCGCTCAGCCCGCTGATTCGACCATCATCGAAGCCAAACCAGCGCCGGCCGCCAACTGCCAGCGTCGCCTGCTGACCAATACCATTGATGCGCGCCTGATCGCGGTCGATGCTGACACCGGTGAGTTCTGCCAGGGTTTTGGCAACAATGGCCAGGTTGATCTGAAGGCGGGTCTGGGTGATGTGCCGGACAGCTATTATCAGTTGTCGTCTGCGCCGCTGATGGCAGGCACGACGGTTGTGGTGGGCGGCCGTGTTGCCGACAACGTGCAGAGCGACATGCCGGGTGGCGTGATTCGCGGTTTTGACGTCATCACCGGCGCCATGCGCTGGGCTTTCGATCCGGGCAATCCTCAGGATCGCAACGCGCCGGCAGACGGCAGCCATTACGTGCGCAGCACGCCGAACAGCTGGGCGCCCATGTCCTATGACGCGGCGACCAACACGGTGTACCTGCCGATGGGCAGTTCGTCCACCGACATCTATGGTGTCGAGCGCAGCAAACTGGATCACACCTACGGCGCGTCAATCCTCGCACTGGACGCCAGCAGTGGTGAAGAACGCTGGGTTTTCCAGACCGTTCACAACGATCTTTGGGACTTCGACCTGCCGATGCAGCCGAGCCTGATCGACTTCAGCAAAGATGGCAAAAGTATTCCGGCGCTGGTCATCGGTACCAAGGCCGGGCAGATTTACGTGCTCGACCGTGCCACCGGCAAACCGCTGACCCAGGTTGATGAGGTGCCGGTCAAAGCGGCCAACATTCCTGACGAACCGTACTCGCCGACCCAACCGAAGTCGGTAGGCATGCCGCAGATCGGCGCGCAGCACCTGACCGAATCCGACATGTGGGGTGCCACGCCGTACGATCAACTGCTCTGCCGCATCGATTTCAAAAGCATGCGCTACGACGGCTTGTACACCGCGCCCGGCACCGATAAATCCCTGAGTTTCCCGGGTTCGCTGGGCGGCATGAACTGGGGCAGCATCTCCACTGACCCGGTGCATGGCTTCATCTTCGTCAACGACATGCGCCTGGGCCTGTGGATTCAGATGATCCCGTCGCAGAATAAAGGTCAGGCCACTTCCGGTGGCGAAGCGTTGAACACCGGGATGGGCGCCGTGCCGCTCAAAGGCACGCCGTATGCGGTCAACAAAAACCGCTTCCTGTCGGTGGCCGGCATTCCTTGCCAGGCCCCACCGTTCGGCACGCTGACCGCGATCGACATGAAGACGCAGAAAGTCGCCTGGCAAGTTCCAGTCGGCACCGTTGAAGACACGGGCCCGCTGGGCATCCGTATGTACCTGCCAATCAAGGTTGGTCTGCCGACACTCGGCGGCACCCTGTCGACTCAAGGTGGCTTGATCTTCATTGCCGGCACTCAGGACTTCTACCTGCGTGCCTTCAACAGCGGTAATGGCGAAGAAGTCTGGAAGTCGCGCCTGCCAGTGGGCAGTCAGGGCGGCCCGATGACCTACGTATCGCCGAAAACCGGCAAGCAGTACATCGTCATCACTGCCGGTGGTGCGCGCCAGTCGACTGATCGTGGCGACTACGTGATGGCTTACGCCTTGCCGTAAACCGCTGTGCCCGTCTCACTGGCGGGCAATCTCTCCGTGCGCGGCACCTGCGGGTGCCGCGCTGCTATGCGAAATCGTTCCAGATTCCACCAGGAAGACTCACATGTTTTTGGCTGTCCGCTTTTCACATGCGGGCTGGCTCAGCTTACTGCTGGGCCTCACCTGCAGCGCCACCCTGCCCGCCTTCGCCGATAGCAATACCGATTCGAACCATTTGACCCGCAATACCCTGACGGGTGATTGGGGCGGTCTGCGCCACCAGATGGACGAAAGCGGCATCAAATTCACCGGCGACTACAGTGGCGAAACCGCCTACAGCGCCGATGGTGGTCTGCACCGTTCGGCCCGGTACTCGCAGAACATCAAGCTCGGCGGCCAGTTCGATCTGAGCAAAATGTATGGCGTGGATAACGCCGGCAAAGTCCAGTTGACCCTCAACGACCGACGCGGCAACAGCGCCACCGAAGATTTGGTCGACAACCGTTTACCGATCCAGGAAAACTACGGCGGTCTTTACACACGTCTGACCGAACTGAGTTATGAGCGCACTTTATTCACCCCGGCGCTCAACGTGAAATTGGGTTACATGGCCATGGGCAACGACCTGGGTGCCCTGGACAGTGGCACCCTCTGCAACTTCATGAACGCGGGTTTCTGCGGACATCCGCTGAACATGTCCGGCGGAAGTGGCTGGACCAACTATCCCAACGCCCACTTGGGCGTGCGGGTGAAGTACGACCTCTCGTCTTCGTGGCAGCTGCGCGTGGCTGCCTTTAATGTCGACCCTGAGAGCAACGGCAATTCCAGTCGCGCCTGGCACTTAGGCCCCAAGCACACAACCGGAACAGTGGTGCCCATCGAACTGGTTTACAAGCACGCGGGTGACTTGCCCGGCGAATATAAAGTTGGCTATTACTACGACAGTTCGGACGTAAAACGCATCGGCAGCGATGAAGAAGTGTCTGGCCGTGGTGGCCATTATCTGCTGGTCGATCAAGCCGTATGGCGTTCGCAATCGTCCGAGGGCCGCCGTCTGCACGCATTCGGCCAGTACTCGGCGGCCAGCGAAGCGGCTTCACCGTTCAGTAAGTGGTACGGCACCGGCGTGGTTCTGCACAAACCGTTCGATGGTCGCCCGCGTTACAGCGTCGCCCTGGGCTATGGCCGGGCTGTACCCAATCCGCGCAGCCGCGATGTGCAGCAGGACGCCGCGCTGAACAATGGCGCTGCATTCCCGAATTTGAACAGTGCCGAACAATTGATCGAGCTTGGCTACGGATACCAGGCCACTGCGTGGCTGACGCTGCGCCCGGATGTGCAATACATCATCGAACAGGGCGCGTTTTCCGGTGAAGACATCGACAACGCGTTCGTGCTCGGATTGCAGGTGAAAGCTTTGCTGTGAACGCGCGGTTTCGGTATGGACGCTTATGACCTAGCCCCAACCGTGAGCTTCCTCGATAAAGTGCAGCACTGCTCGGGAACGCTCATCAATGCGCGATATCAGTGAAAGCTCGCTGATCATTTCCGGGTGGTCCAGTGCCACAATCTGGATGCCCGGCATGGTCAGCCGGGTCATCGTCTCCGGCACCACGCTTACGCCGATGCCTGCGGCCACCAACCCCGGAATACTCATCAGCGACGGTACGTACATGATGTTCTCGGGATGCAACTGATTCTGGCGGCACGCCTGAAGCTGCCTTGGGCTATAGCTTGAATCAGTGGATGGCGCCGGAAACGGTGGCCGACTGGGGCTGGCGGATTCCTTTTTTCGTCGGCGGCATGATTGTCCCGTTCATTTTCTTCCTGCGCCGAAGCCTGGAAGAAACCGAAGAGTTCGCCGCGCGCAATCACCATCCCGCGATTGATCCTCTCTGGCCGGGATGCACGGCGCGCATCACTGCCGGCGAGACTGACCGCGTGGTGCGCACGATCCTGCGCATTCGGCGAAGAGCGCCGCCCATTTATCGAACGAGCTGCCGAGCCGCGCCAAGCGACGTCAGACTTTAGATTTGACACCATTCAACAGGAGCTTTCAGCTGTCTAAGGTAAAGGCGCATTAATGATCAAGGACGGGACCAGGCTACGAATCCTATCCTCAATATGGTAAGCACCGCTCTCGGTATAGCGCAAATAACAGCGACCGCAAATGGAACATTGAGAGATTTTACATAAATTGTAGGGGAAATAGAGCGGCGCAATTGGAGCATCTAATGACCAGTAATGGGTGTCCTCGGGATGATATTCGTTAAGCGTCAACAGTTCCTCAACGTCATACTTCAGCGTACCAATATCGAACAATAGCGTTTCGGGCAAGGATCTCGCAGGGCTCTCCCATCCTGTTAAATTCTTTTTACTGCAAATGCAAGCACTGCGTACAGAATGTGAACGCTCTGCTAACTCGTAAAGGTCAGAATAACTAAAATATTTATGAATAATCAAAATCAACCTTTTGTTTAAAGTAAGCAAAAATACGTCATCGGTAATTATTTAATCAATGACGGCAATTTTGAAGAGCCAAATGTGCTCCAGGCCGTGCAGAGCAATGCAGTCAGAGTCATGGCTATCAGGATGCTCCATCCTGGTATATAGCTTTGTGTCGTGTCCTTTAGCAAACCCAATGCGGGAGGCATTACGACAATGGCAACCTGATTGATCGCCATGGCTAAACCCAGGGCGAAACCCGTCTTGTCTGAAGGCGCGGAATCAGCAACGTAGGCTACCCACGGGCCATACCAACCAAATCCGAAGAATCCGAGCCAGCTGACCAGTATGCTCAACATCCAGAAAGATCGTAGTGGAACCCAAGCGAGGACAATCAGGCCGAAAATAACTGCGAGCATGCAGATCAACACTGGGAAATACCGACCTGATTTACAGCGATCGCTCCAGGCGGCCAGAATAATACGACCCGCTATGCCCGCTCCTTGAGCAATAAAAAGTAAGGTGGCAGCGGCAGTGATGCTCAGATCGAGTAGATCGTAAAGATAAAGGGCTGTAAATATCAAAATCCCATATTGGACTGAAATAAGGCTTACACCAGAGAACATGATGTTCTTCATCGCCGGGTCGCTTAACATGGAGATTCTTGATGCCAGAATGGCTTTCAGATCCTTCCTGTCAGTGTTTACCCGAGGGGGCTTAACAGGACTGGCCGATCGATAAAAACTCAAGAACGTTATAGCGCCAAACAATGCGACCAGTCCGCCCACTAAAAAGGAGTACTGCCATCCCCAACGGGTGGCAACGTAGGGAAGTACCGCCGCAGAGAGCGCACCTCCCAAGGGCAAGCCCGCCTGGCGGATACCCATTGCAAAACCTAACTGGCTTTTTGGGAACCAGCTGGACACAGACTTGCTGCCACCAGGTTGCGCAGTGCTGTAGCCGGCACCCACCACGATCAAAAACATAAGCAACATCAGGTAGCTGTCAGCAAGCATTGAGGCGCAAAGTGCACCCGCAACGATGAGTGTGCCCATACCCACGACCAAGCGTTCTTCAAAACGGTCTAATAACTCTCCCGCAACCAGCAACCCGAGAATAGGAACTAATTGCGCAGCTGAAACCAATAGTCCTATTTGCATCGTGGACAGGTTCCAATCCTGCTGGATAAAGATGGCTATAGCCCCGATACCCTGTACAAAGAAACAGGCACACGCTTGGGCCACCGTTGCGATCAGAAGAATAACCCAGCGATACCCTGAGTTCTGGCGCAAAGCGCTTACGTCAATCATTGAAAAGCTCCATCATATTCTGATACGCCCAGCGGCCTTTGACGTTGCGTTGTCAGATGTTCGTGCCTGACAATATCGAGCCCCATTCGATTAAGTATCGTTTCCGGGTTGAGCTCAGGGGTCACACCATTATGGTTCATTTCTTCACGGACATAGGCCATGAGCTGTTGGTTATCGCACATATGCACCTCTCCATTCTCGTCTACACCATAGGGTGTATCTTCCATGCCAACACGTAAAATATCTACGCCACTTCCAGGTTGACAGGCGTATGTGGCAAGTCGCCTTAAAGCACACATTTCGGTCCCTTTCCGTGGCCCAACATCCACCCTCTTGTAATGCAGATGGGCTTGTTGCGGGATGATGGCGGCACCCACAGTGATGGTTATTTTACGCTTTCTATAATCCGGATTGGAGATGTCAAACTCCAAACTTCTGGCGACTTCGATGATGTTGCAAAACTCTTCATAGGATGATGGAAAAGGCAGGCGACTGGAAAATCCAAATAGTAGAATTATATTTAGCTGGCCGGAACTGCCCAGCTGCAGGGATGGGTGTTCAACAGCGAACCGTGTCATGCCATAGCTTCGGGCCAGTTGAACCCATTCAACTTCGTGAAACAGCCCCAGTTGTCGGCGAGCTGAAATCGCACTCTTGTAAACCTGGAACTGTATTAAAGGTGAAGTGCTACCGTAGTCGGCACCTCTACTTGTAGAATTTGTTTCCATCGTGGCCTGCACAACACGTTCAGATGGCACATATTTCCGTATATCTTCGAGAAAAGCAGAGCTGTACATGTACTCAAAGTCGAGTTTTTGTATTTTCTTTCCCAGCTCGCATATGATCTGCAGCTCTATCGCGGCCTGAATGGTGACAAAATGAGCGCCGCCGAAGTGTAGAGGTAACGCGCATTGGCTAACCCGTTCCCATTCGCCAAACCTTTTAATGTTTTCTTGAACTTCTTTACCATTGCGACTCGCTCCAAAACTCAAAAGCACGTCTTTGCAGGAGCGTTGTATATTTCGGCTCACCGCTTGATAAATATCATTATCGGTTGTTTGTTCCTGCGTTAGCGGATTGCGAGCATGATAATGATAATAACGGCACCCCAGGTTATAAAGTTCAATCGCTTCTTGAACGATGGCGTCTTGATCTGCCTTGATGGTAACGCCCGTGCAAATGGAGTCGAGAAGCTGATCCCCTGTGAGGTAGTGGTTGCGTGGCGTGAATTTTGCGCCTGTCGATGCACACCCCAAAATAAGTGTCTTCTGTGAGTTATCCATATTTACTTCCCTGTAAAGTAGTAGAAAATCCCTTTCCCGAATGTTCCGCTCGCAGACTAGAGCCCGCGGCTGCATGCGGTGTTGACGGCGCTTTGAAGTTTTAGCAGTTTGAAAATTTCGTACGTTGCGGATTTAGCATGGATTTTTGACAAAACTTCACGCCTGCGCGGTTTTTTCGACTTTCAGACCCTTGGTTGCGCATGGCATGATACGACCATCAAAAAATTGCGAGATCAGCAAGATGACGGACTTTCGAACCTTAAAGGATTTTATTGTGCTGGCTCGCGTTCGAAGTTTTTCCCAAGCTTCGATACATTGCAATGTCACAACCTCCGGCTTGAGCCGAAGGATCACAGCGTTGGAAGAATGGTTGGGTGTTTCGGTGTTTGACCGAACACGTCATCAGCTTGAGCTTACCGATGCGGGGGCGGAGTTTCATGTTGCTGCAGTCGAAATCGTAGAGCTGTTGGAGAAGACAAGAAATTCGGTCATCCGCACTCAAGAGAATAACAGACGGCAAATTTCCATTGTTGCGCCACATATCATGTCCAGAGCGTTTTTTCCGGCTTGGTTGCCGAGGGTAAGTAGGCAGTCAGCAGGAAGTCGTTTCTCCATAGACTTCGCAAACCTCCCTGAGTGCTTCAACCGCCTGAATGACCGCTCAGTGGATTTTGTTGTCGCTTTCGCGGATAACCATAACGGGATCAGTGAACACCTTGAAAAAATCGTACCACTGGGCGAGCTCGACTGTCTGAAGATAGGCCGGGAGTGGCTGGTTCCCGTAAGCGCGCCCAACTTGCTGGGGGAACCTTTGAATAGCGTTAGTTCACCTAAAGGCGAGATTTCATACCTTCATTACCGCCAGGACTGTTCATTGAGTTGGGCGCTTGAAAAAATGTTGAAGTTCAATCCGGATTTGCCAGCGTTGCGTAAAACTCATGATTGTTCTCTGGCAGACGGTCTTCGCTCGATGGCGATAACCGGGCTAGGCGTTGCATGGCTGCCACTGGAGATTGTACGAAACGATATAGAAAGAAAAGATCTGGTTCGTGCAGGCAATAAAGAGTCTGATATAGAACTGGATATTAATATTTATCGTCGTAAAGAAACGCTGGGCGCGAATGCCGAGATTTTATGGGATCACCTTCGTAGTATGACGAATGAGTCCAAGACTGCTTTAGCGGTCGCCGCTACCCCGTTCGCGATATTGAGTTAGCTAATTTTTTGTAATACGGTTTGCTCACCTGGGGAAGCAGATTCCCAGCGTCATGGACATCATGAACGACGCTGTGGAATCTACTTGGGTCTGTCACCGGTTGGATATTTGACTGACAGCACGCTCAGCAGCGGCTGACCTCAGCCACGAATACGGCGCTCAGTAAATGCATAGTCTTCCTGGCAATCACCTGACGGGTCTGACTTGATATTGGTGTAGTGGACGGTGTTGGCATCGATGAACTTATAAGTGTAAACATCGGGCAAGCGCACACCGTCGGTTTTCAAGGCGTTCGTGCCGTTTGCAGCAGTCCACGTGCCATGTTCAGTCTGAATTTTTTGGGTTTGCTGTGCGTCTCGAAAGAACGTGACAGAGAACTTTCCGTTTGGCTCGAAGTGGGTATTCCATGACAGGAACTGGCACTTACCGTTTGCCTCGCGCAAGCCTTTCCATGAACCAACCAAGGAAGCGTCGTTGGTAGGTTTCGTGGCTGCACAGCCACCCAACGTTGCGGCCAATACGATCAGTGCAAGAGAGATATACCGTTTCACCTACTTCTTCCTTTGTCTAAATTGAGGGCATCGCGACGCCGAGGCGCTCGCCGAAACTGTAACGGCCGTCGATTGGAAATGATTAGCTGAGAAAACATCAACGTAGCCAAAACGGGTTCTGCCCCTCGGCAGGGTCTCCACAAGGCCGGTTCAAAAACAGCCTGTCGCCAACTCAAACCGGATCAACAGCAACACGTCCCCACGCTGCCATTGCGCTGCGACCTGGGAATGATACAGGCGCGGATCGACCCAGCTCTACCACCCGCGAACCACTCGCCAGCCAGACGCAGACGAGCGCCACGCTTACCGCTATCAGCAGCATCGACACGCGCGCACGATGGCACGCCGGGGCAGACTTTCGTACAGGCTCAAGGGGCTCAATGGCCGGGGAATCATCGATCAGAATGTACGCCATGGCATCGCTCGGTTACGGAGGATTATGGCGCCATCGGGAGTCAGCCCGACCGGCACCACGCAAGTGGCGCCAATCTAGGGGTCAAGCGGTTGGTGCGCGGTGAAGGAAGTGTGAAAAATAAGTCGGCCGTCTTCCTGTCGCGTACCTCTCGGGCAGCCTTCCAGTTCTGCCTCAGGGAACAGCAAGCCACGCTGGCTTCAGCCAATCATTTGTCCAGCAACCTGCCACAACCGCTGCGCGTTATCAGGATCGACGGCATAAGGCGCAACGCCTGTGTAATCGGCAGGTCGCTTGCGGACCACTTGCGCTTCATTACAGTCCTCGAAGTAACGCCCGCCCATACCGTCCAACAGTGCAGAAGACGCCAGTAACACCGAGGTCGCCGCGCCTTGTTGCACGCTCTTCTGCCGCTCGACGGGGGTTTTCAGTCCGCCGGTGTGCTTCTGCAGGTTGGTGGCGATGGCCCCTGGATTGAGGGCGTTGGCGAAAACCCCGCGATCTGCCCAGCGCCGCGTGATCTCCACGGCGATAAGCGCACAGGCCGACTTGGCCTGGGAATACGCCGCGAAAGGTTCGTAAGGCCGAAAGTCGAAATTGATATCGTCGAAAACGACTGGGCCCAACAGGTTTGCGCTTGAACTCAGCGACACAACCCGGGCGCCCTCGGCGTTGAACAAGGCGTCCTGCAACCCGAGCACGAGTGCAAAATGGCCGAGAAAATTGGTCGCAAACTGCATTTCAAAACCCTGCGATGTCAGCTCACGCTTGGGAACGGCCATGATCCCCGCGTTATTGACCAGGATATGCAGCGGCTCGGACCAGGCCTCGGCAAACGTCTTCACGGACGCGAGGTCCGCCAGGTCAATCGAACGAACTTCAACACTGCCCCTGCCCTCTACGCGCAGTTCGGCTGCGATCAATTGCGCCGCGTCCGGACGCCGGACCGCCAGCGTCACGTTCGCCCCGGCATTGACCAGAGCGCGTGCGGTTTCAATGCCGATACCGGCAGCCCCACCCGTGACGATTGCGCGTTTACCCGAGAGGTCGACCCCTTCGATGACCTCTTGTGCGGTTGAATGAAACCCGAACGGTGTGCTGATCCGTGTCATGTGCTTTTACCTCGATGCATTAAGTGGCTGCGATCAAGATAAGCGTCAGTACTGTGCCAAACAATCGGGCTAATATCGTATGAACTGATGCAGGAACCAGCACAATGCAAAAATCCGGGCTTCTCGAACTTAACGCCGTTGTCGCGGTGTCGACTCACCGCAGCTTTCGGCGTGCGGCAGTGGAATTGGGCATGTCGCCATCGGCTCTCAGTCATGCGATCGCTGCACTGGAGAAGCGCCTGGGCGTGAGGTTATTCCACAGGACTACGCGCAGCGTTTCATTGTCCGAAGCCGGCGAGCAGTTTCTGCTTCGGGTGCAGCCCGCTCTGCGGGATATCTCGGCGGCCATGGAGGCGGTCAGCGAATTTCGCGATACACCGGCGGGAACCCTGCGGTTGAACACCTCCGAAGGTGCCGCGCACATGGTGCTCACGCCGGTGGTGCTGGAGTACTTGCGGCGTTATCCGGACATGCGGGTGGACATCGTCACCGATAGAAGCCTGGTGGACATCGTTGCTGGCGGATTCGATGCGGGCATACGGTTGGCGGAAAGCGTGCCGCAGGACATGATCGCCATTGCGATCACCCCTCCACTGCGGTTCGCGGTGGTCGGCTCTCCCCAGTACTTCGCGAGCTGCAAAAAACCGAAAGTGCCGGCCGATCTTCTCGCGCACAACTGCATCCGTGTGCGCTTCCCCAGCGGTGCGATCTACAAGTGGGAATTCGAGAAGCGTGGTGAGCAACAATCGGTCGATGTCAGTGGATCGCTGACACTCGACAGCCATCACCTGATGCTGGAGGCCGCGCTGCAAGGCGCCGGCTTGGCCTGGACCAATGATTTCGCCGCTGCTGCGCATATTGCCTCAGGCAGTCTGATCCGCGTGCTGGAGGACTAGACTCCCGCGTATCCAGGGCTGCGCCTTTACTACCCGGCCAACCGTCATACGCCGGCAGGACTTCGGGCGTTCATCGACGTCGTCCGCGAAACTGTCTCGAGTTGATCGAGGATGGTCTGGCCGCAGCGACCCTCCATGGTCGACCTGCAATCACCCGTCAGAGCTTGAACGCGTCTCGAAGGATGGCTTCAAGGTCTTTCGGCTTGCGGCCTATGAGTTCCTCAAGGGTACGGCTGGTTTGATCGAATGCACCTTTCTCGATGGCGTTGAACCAACCGCCAATGAAGCTTGCGACATGCGCAGGCCAGCCGTCAGCTTCCCGGGCGGCGACGAAGGCTTCGTTCGAAATCGGCTGATAGCCGATGGCTTTTCCGGTGATGCGCGAGAGTGCGGCGGCGATGTCGGTAAATGACCAGGCTTGCCCACTGTTCAGCAGATAAACGCGGCCTTCGTGACCTGACTGGCTGAGCAGCACAGCGCCACCTTCCGCGAGTTCGTCGACGTTCGTCAGCGGCACCCGCCCCTGACCGGCAGGGGCGCTGAAGCCCTTCTGCGGTGCAGTTTCGCCGATAAACAGGGAGAGCCCGTCGGCGTACAGCGGATGGCGGACGATGGTGTAATCCAGCCCGGATGATTTCAGCAGCGCCTCGGTTTCGAGGTCGCTGGCCGTCACCCCTTCAATGGGGCAAAAATCATCGCTGATCCGCTGGATGCTGGTGTAGATCACATGCCGGACACCGGCCAGACGCGCGGCCTCAAAGACGTTCTTGTGCTGCGCCACACGATCGCTGAAGGCGACGGCCGACACCAGGTAGATTTTTTCCACCCCGGTAAAGGCACTGACCAGGGACTGGACGTTGAGGTAATCGCCTTCGCGCACTTCTACGCCCACATCCACCAGCGCCTGCGCTTTGCTCTTATCTCGCACCATCCCCACTACGTCCGCCGCAGGTACTTTCGTCACAAGCGATCGTACAACCGCACTGCCCAACTGACCGGACGCGCCGGTGATCAACATTTTGCCCATGAGATTCTGCCCTGGTCTGATCAATGAAATTCAATCGACGCCACTATGGGCTCAACGGTCGCATCCAATTAGTCACGAATAGGTAGAATCAGCTTCAACCGAACGTTGGAGATGGGCGTGGACAATCTGGGCAACCTGGAATCATTTGTGCGAGCCGCTGAAGCCCGCAGTTTTTCCGAAGCCGCTCGACGGATGGGTATTTCCGCCGCAGCCGTGAGTAAAAACATCGCGCGTCTGGAAACCAGGTTAGGCACCCGATTGTTCCAGCGCAGCACGCGCAGCCTTTCCCTCACCGAGGCCGGTGAGGCGCTGTATGAACAAGTGGCGAGCAGTGTCGAAACCATCCAGGGCGCCATGACGCAACTGGGCGACGCGCGGGATGTGCCGGCCGGGCGACTGCGGGTCAACATGGCGCCTTCGTTCGCCTACGATTACGTGTTGCCCCTGCTCAAGGTTTTCAAGCAACGTTACCCTGCGGTGGTGCCGGACTGGCACCTTGAAATCCGACGCGTGGATTTGATCGGGGAAGGGTTCGACGTTGCGATTGGCGGCGGTATGGAATTGAGCCCGGGCGTCGTTGCGCGAGAGTTGGCCAAACTTCACCTGGTCGCTGTAGCGGCCCCGGATTGGCTAAAGGGCAAGCCGCTGCCGCTTGTGCCAGCGGATCTTCAGGGCCAGGACGGCATCGTCACGCGCTCCACCGACACCAACAGATTACGCACCTGGACATTGCGCAATGCCGGTGGCGATACCTTTGATCTGAGCCTCAAACCCACAGCCATCATGAACGACCCGGAAGCCTTGAATGCGTGCGCGCTGATGGGGCTGGGCGTGGCGTTAGTACCCTTGGAGCGAGCGTGGTCCGGATTACAGCGCGGTGAACTGATTCGGCTGCTGCCGGATTGGTACGTAGATCTGGGTTCAGTGTCCTTGTACTACTCTGCGCGCAAGGTACTGCCGGCTAAAACCCGTGTGTTCATAGAGTTTCTGCTGGAGCATTTCCGGGAAACGCTGGGTGATCGTTTCAACGCGGCCCGTTGAGGTTGTGACACCCGGGCTGATGCGTGCAGCGCTCGGTTGGCATACACGTCCTCATCAAGCCTGATAAAGAGCAGGATCTGCCAATAAGACGGCCCTCAAGAGTTTAATACGCAACCACCTGCCCCGCCCCTCCGCTCTAGTATTGTCTTCCTCATCTCCTGTCGAGCACCGCGAATATGGAAGACACAGCGCTGTACCTTCTGGCTATCTCAATGGTTCTCTTGATGCCCGGCCCGGACATGATCCTGCTGCTTCAAACCGGTGCGAAACAAGGCAGAACCGCAGCGCTCGCGACAGCATTGGGTCTTGCGCTGGCGCGAGCCTGCCATGTGGCATTGGCCGCGATGGGATTGGCCACGCTGTTCAAGGTTCTGCCCTGGACGTTTGATATCGTGAAATATGCGGGAGCGGCCTATCTGCTCTGGATCGGGCTGCAGATGTTCAAAACGAGCGGGGTGAGCGCTCCCGCCATTGCCGAGAACAGCCCCCCAACACACACCCTGGGAGGGGCGTTCCGACGCGGGCTGCTCACCAATTTGCTGAACCCGAAGGCGCTGCTCTTTTGCTC
This sequence comes from Pseudomonas sp. TMB3-21, assembly GCF_054898145.1. Taxonomy (NCBI): domain Bacteria; kingdom Pseudomonadati; phylum Pseudomonadota; class Gammaproteobacteria; order Pseudomonadales; family Pseudomonadaceae; genus Pseudomonas; species Pseudomonas sp. TMB3-21. Next base: position 4,408,732 of record NZ_CM142718.1, read on the forward strand.
CGTGCTACTTCCTCAATTCATTGAACCAACCCGATCGTCGGTCTCGGAGCAGTTTGCCGTGCTCGGGCTGATTCTTGTGATCACAGGGCTCGCGTTCGATAGCGTCTACGCAACCGCCAGTGCCTGGGTGGGTCGCTGGCTGGAGCGAAGCATCACCGCGCATCGCGTACAACACTGGTTGTTCGGCACACTTCTGATTGGATTTGCGGTGCGATTGGCGTTCGTCCAGCAAGCCTGACACGCAGCGAAACGTTGCTGTCGCCTAACTGATAAGCATCACAGGCCACCGACTGCATCACCCTCCCGCTGACAACTGCTCCCGTCGCCACCAAGCCCGCCAAGCGCGGGCTTCTTTTTGCCTGCGCCCCGCTATTCAGCCACTGCCCCGATCTATAGGAAGGGCTTATGCGAAGCATTGCATATCGGTCTTGGACGCTATCGAGCAAGCGGCAGAACATGGGTCCACACCAAGCAACAAGCGTTTCCCAACCCCCGTTACCCCAAGCATCCGAAAGGAGCAACACCATGCAGCAGTCCCACGCTTACAACGACACCAGCCTCGCATTGACCGCCAAAATTCTCGACGCCAAAGCCCGCAAAAATCTTTCATTCGAAGACGTGGCTCAAGGCACCGGTCTTAGTCTTGCTTACGTGACCGCTGCCCTGCTTGGCCAGCACCCACTCCCGGAAAATGCCGCCAAAGTGATCGGCGAAAAACTGGATCTGGACGCCGATTCGGTCGCCCGTCTGCAGATCATTCCCCTGCGTGGGAGCTTGTCGGGTGTTCCTACCGACCCGACCATCTACCGCTTCCACGAAATGATCCAGATCTATGGCACCACGTTGAAAGCCCTGATTCACGAGCAGTTCGGCGACGGCATCATCAGCGCAATCAATTTCAAGCTCGACATGAAAAAAGTCGAGGATCCAGAAGGTGGTCACCGCGCCGTGATCACGCTGGACGGCAAGTTCCTGCCACTGCGTCCTTTCTAGGATTGCGACCGCAACTGTCATTCGGCCCGCCACTTCAGCGGGCCTGCTTCAACCCACTTTATCGACTTCACCTGTTCACCCAATTTGCCTGGAGGATTCGTCATGAAAAAAATTCTGTTACTCGCCCTGTCCCTGACCGCTTCGCTGTCGGCCTATGCACAAGAAGCTTCGGCCGCCCCGCAAGCCACGCCCTATGTGTATGGCATGTACCTGGACATCGCCAAAGTCATCGACATAACTCCGGCAGCAGACGTCTGCGGTCCGGTGCCCGTGCAGATGACCTACAAGGATTCCCACGGCGACACCCGGGTCCTTGAATACAGCGTCATCGGTCGCGGCTGCAGCAACTGATTGCACGTTGAATTCAACTCTCAGACAGAGGCACACACCATGAAATCGCTGATCGAAGGTTTACTCAAGTTTCAGAAAGAAGCCTTTCCACAACGCACTGACCTGTTTAAACATCTGGCCACCACGCAGCATCCAGGCACATTGTTCATCACCTGTTCCGATAGCCGCGTAGTCCCGGAATTATTGACGCAACAAGAGCCAGGCGAGCTGTTCGTGATCCGTAACGCCGGCAACATCGTGCCGTCCTACAGCCCCCATCCCGGCGGCGTGTCGGCAACGGTCGAATACGCCGTGGCGGTGCTGGGGGTCACGGATATTGTCATCTGCGGCCATTCCGATTGCGGTGCAATGACCGCCGTGGCCAAGTGCACGTGCATGGCTCACCTGCCTGCTGTTGCCGGTTGGTTGCAACACGCCGAGTCGGCAAAAGTCATCAATGAATCCCGCGCCCATGCCAATGACGCGGCGAAGGTCAGCTCGATGGTTCGGGAAAATGTCATCGCCCAATTGGCCAACATCCAGACCCATCCAAGCGTACGCCTGGCTCAGGAAAAAGGCCTGCTGAATTTGCATGGCTGGGTGTACGACATCGAAACCGGTTCAGTCGACGCACTCGACGCCGACCATCGCAGCTTCAAATCATTGGCACAGCACCCCGGGATCTGCGCAGTGCATGCCCGTCTGGAAGAAGTTGCTGCCTGAAAGCATCCAGACGAGAAAGGAGGTTTGCTCAAGCACTCACCCCGCGAATGCGGGATGAGCGATAGAGACACGTGTTACAAATCCAGCACCAGGGGGGCATCGCCCTCCTTGCTTTGCGCCGGGACTGCACAACAAATCAAGACTTCTCCCTGCGCCGGCATTTCTGCGGGCAAGTTCAAATAGTGCACCTGCCCGCTGACCAGTTTCGTACGACAGGTTCCACACGACCCGCCGCGGCAACTGAAGTCCGGATTCAAACCCCTGCTTTCAGCCAACTCCAGCAAGCTGCCGCTTCCCGGCTCCCAGCGCGCCTCTTTCGCAGACGCCGAGAACAGCACTTTGATCGGGCTACTGGCTGCCGGAACTTGCTCGACGGCCGGGGTCAACTGGTCGCGCAACCGCACCAGGGTCGAAGGGCCGAACGTCTCGGCGTGAATGCGATCGTCGCCAATGCGCATCTGACGCAGGCCATCGTATAAAGCCTGGGTGAACGCGCCCGGGCCACACAGGTAAAAATCATAATCGTCCAATGGCAGCAGCTCTTTGAGCAGAGCGACATCCACACGTCCAGCCAACTCGAAGTCTTCGCCCTCGCGAGCGTTCTGCTCGGGCTGACTGAGAAGTCTTAACGCGCGAATCTTGTCTTTCGCACGGGTCGCCAGTTCAAACAGTTCGTCCCTGAATGCCAGCTCCGCCAGGCTCCGTGCGCTCTGGATGAACCAGGTTGGGCGGGTGCGCCGGGTGCGCTCTCCTTCGTAGATGACTTCGCGCAGCATCGACAGCAGCGGCGTGACCCCAACGCCAGCGGCCAGCAGAACCAACGGCCGATGCTCATCGGCCTGCACGGTGAATCGTCCTTGAGGGGCACGGGCTTCGATGAGATCGCCCACCTGAATCCGGTTGTGCAAGTGCGACGAAACCAGGCCGTCACGCTTGACGCTGATCCGGAAAAAATCGTCCGAAGGTGCACTCGACACACTGTAAGTCCTGACAAGGGGCGCCTGCCCTTCGACCAGGCCAAACCGTACGGGTAAATGCTGGCCTGCCTCGAAACGCGGCATCCCCGCGCCATCGACCGGCTCCAGATAAAAAGAGCGGATGGTGCTGCTTTCTTCGACGATGCGGGTGACGCGCAGCTGCCGCCATTGATCGCGCAGCGCATCGGCCTGTAAGCGGCCTTCTGCTTTCTCCCAGCTGCCGGTCATCACACTGTTCGGCGAAAAACCTTCGAATGCCCAGCGCAACGCCAGCACACTCCGCCTTCTGACGACCTGTTCCACCGTCAAGGTCCAGAGTCGCTCGGCGCCCTGGAACGCAGCGATTTCAGGCCCCTCAAGCACAAGCTCGGTGCGGCCGGCCACTTGAAGCACATCACCTGTGGAGAAATCGACAAAGAGCAAACCGGCCCTGGGATTGAGCAACAGGTTGCCCAATGTATTGAAATGCAGATTGCCGGCGAAATCGGGAATCGTTAGCACGTTGCTTTGGACTCTGACGAAACCCGGATTGCCACCGCGGTGCGAAACGTCTACCGAGCGCTTCGATGGGTCGCCGTCCAGGTCGACGTAGCTGGCGAGAAAAAAAGTATCGGCCTTGCGAATCAGCTCTTTCGCCGCCTCGTCCAGTTCGGTCAGGCATTGCGCCGCAACGTCGGCTGAGGAACGTCCGACGCTGACCGGTTCTACGCTTCGCAACTGAATGTACTGCGGACAATTGCCAAAAGCGTGCACCACAGAAACGGCAAAACCGCCAGATGAGGCGGTGCTGATGTTGCCGTTCATACGATTGCGCCGTCGGGTCTTCAGGTCGATACCGAGCAGCCCGACTGCGGCGCCCTTCGCCAGGGCAGGTCTGACCGGGTCGCCGTCTGCAGGGAGGCGCTGCAGGTGCAAAGTGCGTGGGTCGGGAGAATCGACGAACCCGGGCGGGCCCTCGATCAGCGTCGCCCACGGCATGCCTTTGTCATCGACGGCACCCAGTATCAGATAAGGCAGCTGGCTGTAAAACGAGCGATGTTGATCCGGCATGTAGTCACGTACCACCTTTCGCCCGAAGTGCTCCATCTGCTGCGCCACGCCGACGCTTTCCTGCAACTGCCGCTCACCCGCATGCCAGGGCGAAGCCCCTGGCTCATCCGTTTTATTCATGATCACCTCTACATAGGTTGCGTTGGAACCTGTGGCGTCTCGAACCAATGACGATCGGGTGTAGCAAAGCGCATTTTCTTGCGGATGTACGTCGCGTTCTGCGCACCGGTGAGTTTTTCCAGCAGCACAAAAGCGACTTCAGTGGCGGTGCCGGGTCCGCTGGACGTAATGATGTTGCCATCGACCACGACAGGTCGATCGACGAACACAGCGCCCGTTTCCACCAGCTGATTCCGGCGCTTGCCGCCTTCCTGGTGATAAGTCGTGGCATTTCTGCCTCGCAGTACACCCGCGACGCCCAGGCACACCGACGATACGCACACGCTGGCGACGGGTTTGCCAGCGCTGACAAAGTAGCGAATCGTCTGCAGAAACGGCTCGCTGAGCGCCTCTTCATAAAATCCCGACGGTTCGAAACCACCCGGCAGCGCCAGCGCGTCGAAGCTGCTGATATCCAGATCGCGCAACAGACAACCCGGATTGACCGATAAACCAAAGGTGGTGACGATCTTTCTGCGAAGGCCGGCGTTCACCAGTTCGACAGGGCAATCACCGAGCAGATCGGCCCAGCCGAGCACGTCGGTGAACGCGGCCATCTCCATCGGTTCGACGCCATTGGCGAGCAGCATGAGGACTCGTTTCATCGGGTGGTTATCTCCGCAGTGATGCCCTGAACAAAGTGCTTGAACGCATGCTCTGCTTTATTCGCTTTGATGAGAACGGCCACAAAATGCAATCCACTGTTTCGCCCGCTGAAATGATGGCGTGTATCTGCCTGTAGCAAAGGTGGGATCAGACACGTTTCCATGCAGAGCACTGGATACCCGGACACATGGGAAACACAGCGACAGGTTCAACTATCCCTGTCGCTTCACTGCCCTCCCACGCTTAGACAGGAACATCCGATGAAGAAGATTTTTGCAGGTCTGGCCCTGGCGGCCGCAATGGTCAGTGCCACCGCTGCGCTGGCTGCACCGGTCAAACCGACTGTCGTTCTGGTTCACGGGGCTTTCGCCGATTCCAGCAGTTGGAATGGCGTCGTCAAAATTCTGGAAAAAGATGGCTATCCAGTGATCGCAGCCGCTAACCCGCTTCGCTCACTCAAGGGTGACGCGCAGTCGGTGGCCGACGTGCTCGCCAGCATCAAAACGCCGGTCGTGCTGGTTGGCCATTCCTATGGCGGGCCCGTCATCACCGAAGCGGCATACGGCAACGCCAACGTCAAAGCGCTGGTGTACGTCGCCGCCATTGCACCGGAAGCAGGTGAATCCACTGCAGAATTATCGGGGCGTTTCCCCGGCGGCACTTTGGGCCCGACTCTCTCCGCGCCCGTAGACCTGGCTGACGGCGGCAAGGACCTGTATATCCAGCAGGAAAAATTTCATGAGCAGTTCGCCGCTGATGTTCCTGACGCGGACGCCAGATTGATGGCTGCCACCCAACGTCCCGTGACAGTCGCTGCGCTCAATGAGGCTTCGACCGAGCCGGCCTGGAAAACCATTCCTTCCTGGTTTGTTTACGGCGACGCAGATAAAAACATCCCGGCACAAGCGCAGGCCTTCATGGCTGAGCGGGCACATGCTAAGCAGACCGTTGTGGTCAAAGGCGCGTCGCACGTTGTGATGGTGTCCAACCCAAAAGTGGTTGCCAGCCTGATCGAGAAGGCAGCGACCGCCCAATGAAGTGTTTCAGCGACCGCAGGTCAGGGTCGCTGATCAATCAAAGAGCATCCGGCAGCAGTGCCGGATGTTCGCGCAGGCCCTCGACCATGTAGTCGACAAAGCTGCGCACCCTCATCGAGGCCCTTCGTCTTTCGCGGTAGACGACATGCACGGGCAGCGCTGGCAGTTCAAAAGGTTGCAGGACCCGGCGCAATCGATCGCTTTTCAGGTAATCGTAGGCTGGATAACTCAAGCAACGCGTGAGGCCCCCACCATGCACCGCCGCATCGATGGCCGCTTGCGCCGTGGTGCAACTGACGCGTGATCGGGCTTTGAGGGTGGTCTGAATACCGTGGCTGGAAAAATCCCAGTGAATCTTCTCCCGATAAGCCTGGATGCCAATCAACCGATGACGTTTAAGGTCGTCCGGCTCGGCGGGCACACCGCAGGCGTCAAGATAGGCAGGGCTGGCACAAACGATCGAACGCACGTAGCCCACAGGCCTGGCGATCAACGATGAACTGGGCAGATGCCCCACCAGCACGGCCACGTCCAGACCTTCCTCGTTCATGTTCGGGAAACGGTCATGGTAATGAGCGAACACTTTGACGTCGGGATACACCTCCATGTAATTGGCTAGCAACGATGTCATGACATAGCGGCTGAAAAGCAGTGGCAGCAACACCGTCAGATTGCCTTGGGCCTGTACGTGAAGGCCTTTGGCAGAGGCTTCGGCGTCTTCGATTCCTTTGAGGATGCGCGAGCAGTCAGCCATGAATGCCGCCCCCGACTCCGTCAACGACACGCCACGGGTGCTGCGTTGTAACAGAGCCACACCGAGACGCGCCTCCAGCCGGGCAATCGCGCGAACAACCGTCGGGCCGGAGACATTCAGGCGACGCGCCGCTGCCGCCAGACTTGGCCGCTCCGACAGCGCTTCGAACATGAGCATTTCATGGAAGCGGTCCATCAGAAGGTACTTTTCATGGTCGGTCTGAGCGCTTTGTCACCGCCCAGGCGGTCCGTGAGGAAATCGACAAAGGTGCGAACCTTCGCGGGCACGCGGTTGCTCTTCAGATAAACGACCTGAATGGGCAACGCGGGTGGTTCAAAATCCTGCAGCACCACTTCCAATTCACCGGCCGCAACCTGACTGGCCACCTGGTAGGACAACACACGCGTTACGCCCCAACCCAGGCAGGCAATATTGATCGCAGCCTGGTTAGCGGTCACGACCAACCGTGGATCGAAACGAAAACTCAATGGATTGCCGTCATGTTCAAATTGCCAGTCGCTTAACAAATGGCTCGCCGAAGACATAACGATTTTGGCCGAGCTGAGTTCGCCGGGGTGGCGTGGCCGACCGAATCGTTCGAAGTAATCGGGGGCGCCGCAAATCACCTGGCGCACCTCGCCCACCTTGATGCCGTGCTGATTATTCTCGTGTAAATGGCCGATACGGATTGCCACATCGATCCCTTCATCCACCATGCTCGTCACGCGGTCAACCAGTAACGCGTTGAGATTAACGGAAGGAAACTGGTCTAGGTATTCAGCCAGCAATGGGGCAATGTACAACTCGCCAAAGAGCACCGGCGCCGTCACCGTCAGGTGGCCACAGGGAATAGAGTAACTGCCGGCAGCGGCCTCTTCCGCTTCATTGAGTTCGCCGAGTATTCGCCGGCAATCGTCCAGATAGCGTTGCCCGGCCTCGGTCAAGTGCAGGCTGCGTGTGGTGCGTGATAACAGTTGGGTGCCGATTCGCTCCTCCATGGCAGCAATGGCGCGAGTCACGCTGGGCGGGGATATATTCAAACGGCGGGCAGCGGCCGCGAAGCCCTCTTCTTCGGCGACCGTCATGAATATCTGCATTTCTTGAAAGCGATCCATAGGCGACTCTGCCGTGACATAGGGACAGCAAGATCTGCACGCCAGAGCGAGCAGACGATCACCGGAGCTTGCCCGGGGTATTTCCCGGGAAGCTCCGACCGTTCGATCAGACTTGCTGCAAGCCCGTGGCAGTACGCTGCATGCCAACAAAATTTGGCAGTGCCTCGATACTGCTCAACCAGGCACGGACGTTAGGATAGTCAGTCAGCGCAACATTGCCTTCCGGGGCGTGGGATATGTAGGTATAAGCCGCGACATCAGCGACGGTCGGCTTATCGCCCGCCAGGAATTTGCTGCTGCCCAACTCTTGCTCCATGACGGCGAGCAGACTGTGGGACTTGCTGATCGCCTCTTCAGCGTTGTAACCGGCACCGAACACCGTAATCAGTCGAGCTGTCGCCGGGCCTGAGTTGATCTGACCGGCCGCGATCGACAACCAGCGTTGTACCTTGGCTTGCGCAACAGGGTCGCTGGGCAGCCACTCGCCGTTGCCGTATTTAGCGGCCAGGTAGACCAGAATCGCGTTCGAGTCAGCCAGCACGGTGCCGTTATCATCCAGCACCGGTACCTGGCCGAAACTGTTCAACGCCAGGAACTCGGGAGTCTTGTGCGCGCCTTTCGCCAGGTCCACGAATACCAACTCGGTTGGCTGCCCGAGCAGCGACAGCATCAACTCGACGCGATGGGCGTGGCCTGACAATGGGTGACGATAAAGTTTGATAGGTTGCTGGGACATGACCTGCTCCGGTTGTTATGGATTCGACCCGGTGATCGCGTCGATGGAGTGATCTTGCCCCTGTCTCCCAAACAGCGGAATTACCACAATTCACAATCCAGCATTTCACTCGGCGTAATGATCGGCACCCTGGCCTGATTCCACGCCCGCTGTTCCCAGCATCAGGTTCATGAACGCGACTGACGCTGCGCTGTGGTAGTTATTCTTGCGCCGGAGGATCGACACGCCACGTTGAGGCGCCTTGTCGAGCAGGGCCAACCTGTGCAAAGCGCGATCCTGAGTGGCGATGGGTTCCGGAAGAATGGTGGCGACTGCCGTGTTGCGGATGACTTCCAGCAACGTGTTCACTGAGTTGACCTGGACCAGCACTTTCGGCGTGATCCTCACCCTGGCGAAGTACTCGTCGATACACACGCGGGTGGCGAAGTCCGGTGTCAGCAAGGCGAAATCCAGTTCAGCCAGCTGTTCGGACGTCAACGCGTCCTCGCAGTCATACAGGGGATGAGCACGCCCGACCATCAGACCCAGTGTTTCAACAAATGCCGGGATTGACTCGATATCGGCGTTCCGCACCTGGTCAAATGCGACCGCAATGTCCAGCGAGTCATTGACCAGCCCCGTTTCAATGTCACCCATCGACAGCTCGAAAATCTCCAGGCGGATATTCGGATACTGCGCGATGTAGTCACGCACTAAAGGCCCCAGGACGTACGCCATGAAGGTGGGTGCCATGGCGAGCCTCAAGGTGCCACGTGACAAGTCCTTTACATCGTGCAAAGCCCGCTTGCCGGCCGCTAGTTCCACCAGAACGCGACGGGCGCATTCGATGTAGGCCAGCCCCGCATCGGTGGGTCGGACAGTTCGGGATGTTCGGTCAAACAGACTGACGCCAAGGGTTTCTTCCAGCTGCCGTATCTGTTGCGACAGCGTCGGCTGAGACACATGCAGGACTTCTGCGGCGCGGGTAAAGCCACCGTGGTCAGCCACTGCCAACAAATACCGCAGATGTCTTAGCAGCATGGGGTCACCTGAAGATTAAACGCGAGTTGCAGTGTATCTCGTACGTTTGCGGCGTGAAGGGCTGATCTGCTTTCGGCTGAGCAACCGAATGCCCTTCACCGCCTGACCACTGCCGTACGCAGGGTGACAAATTCTTCTGCCGAGGTCGGGTGCACCCCAATGGTGTCATCGAACAGTCGTTTGGTGGCACCGGCCTTGAGCGCAATCGCCAACCCTTGAATGATGTCGCCCGCATCCGGACCCACCATATGGCAGCCCAGTACCCGATCGGAATCCGCGTCGACCACCAGTTTCATCAATGTCTGCTCCGAGGATTCGGTCAGGGTCAGTTTCATCGGGCGGAAACGGCTCTCGAACACCACGACCTGGTGCCCCTGCTCGATCGCTTGCTGCTCGGTAAGACCCACCGTGCCGATGTTCGGCTGACTGAACACAGCGGTCGGTATATGACGATAATCGACTGGTCGATAGTGTTCGGGTTGGAATAACCGTCGAGCAACCGCCATGCCTTCCGCTGTCGCAACAGGCGTCAGCTGCACGCCACCAATCACGTCGCCAAGCGCCAGAACAGAAGGCTCGTCAGTTTCGAAATGCTCATTGACGGCGATATAGCCCGCTTCGTTGAGTTCGACGCTGGTGTTTTCCAACCCGAGGTTGTCCAGCATCGGCCTGCGGCCCGTGGCGTAAAAAATGCTGTCAGTTTCCAGCTGCCTGCCGTCCTTCAGCGTTGCAAGCAGACTGCCATCGGCCTGCTTGTCGATGCGGACGATGTCAGTGTTGAACTCCAGTCGCAGACCGCGCTTGGTCAACTCGTCAGCCAGGTGGGTACGCACTGACTGATCAAATCCGCGCAGGAACAGATCACCGCGATACAGCAGTCGGGTATCTGCGCCCAGCCCATTGAAAATGCCGGCGAATTCGACGGCAATATAACCGCCGCCAACCACCAGGACTCGCTTGGGCAGGTGTTCCAGAAAGAACGCTTCATTGGACGTAATCGCGTGCTCATGCCCCGGGATGTCCGGGATCTGCGGCCATCCACCGGTCGCCAGCAGAATCCGCTCGGCACTGAAACGCTGGCCGTTTATATCCACATGGTGCGCATCGGCCAATCGGGCATGCCCTTCAAGCAACGTGACGCCGCTGTTGATCAAGAGCTTTCGGTAGATCCCGTTGAGCCTTGCGATCTCGCGGTTTTTGTTCGCAATCAGGTATGCCCAGTCGAAATTCGCTTTTCCCGCTGTCCAGCCGAAGCTTTCGGCCTGCTCGAAGTCGTCAGCAAAATGGGCACCGTAGACCAGCAATTTTTTTGGAACGCAGCCGACATTCACGCACGTACCGCCCAGGTAGCGGCTTTCGGCAACCGCTACTTTCGCACCGAAATCCGCTGCAAACCGCGCAGCGCGCACGCCACCCGAGCCGGCACCAATGACAAACAGATCGAAGTCGTAGCTCATGTCAGTTCTCTATCAGGAATATTCAAGTTCTCGCTTATTTGCCGAAGAGTAATCGGAGTTTCAGCGACTGCATCAGTGAGGCCCCGAGCCTTGCAAACACACCTGGGCCGGTTGGTTGCTGGCACCGGTTCGTCAGGGTTAATCCCATGGTCTCGCTGGCCAGCGCCCCCATGAACTGCGGCAGTAGGAAGCCCGCTTCGTGCTCGCGATCCAGCACGATTGAAGTTGCAGAACAGCCGTCAGTGCAGGATTGAGTAGTGCCAGGCATAGGTCATCTCCCGGTTGTGGAGAACGCTGCGACAACTGAAGGGGTTGATCGCTTGTGAGATCAGTTTCACCAACAAAGCCTTTTCAGAGAATGTGCACAGATGTCATGGCTTAATTGTGCTGGGTGAAACAATTGCAGGAAGCAATCTGTTTCCCCCCGCCACATCGTGACCGACGAATTACGCCGAACGCTCGCTGAGCAATTGACGTGCGGAGTCAGCCATGACGGGTAAAGCGCCGGCCAGCATCAGCAGGTCTTTGAGCACCAGGCGTCCGGCACCGGACAAGTACGGGAAGCCATGCTGCGCATCACCCAGGGCGCCCACCCAGGCTTCCGGCGTCGTGATCAGAAAGCTCAGCGTCACCAGCGGTGTGCCGAAGGCCAGCGCGCCGCCCAACAGACCAGTACGCCTGGAAAGCGGATTTGACAGCACCAGCAAACCGATCAGAATCTCGACGAGGCCCAGACCGGTCGAAAAACCGTAGGTGTTGTTAGCGGTCTGCCAGGCGCGCTTGTCAGCGTTCAACTCACCCTCGTGTGTGAGGTGAGCCTTGTAGTCCTGAGGATGCTCGTAGAAGAACGACATGAAGGGGCTGTTCGCGACGAAGGGGGTGATGCTATCGGCTTCATACGGGACGAATTTCAGCGCACCAATCCATAAAAAAACGACGGCAATCGCCAATCGCATGAGGGACGTGCCGAACGTGTCGACTTTGCTGATCAGCCGTAGCCAGGCAGTCATAGAGGTGAGCATGAGACTTCTCCGAGGGGTTGAATGTGGAGGTAGTCTGCGGGGGATGCGAAAGCCGGTTTTGTGCGTCTTGCTCAATTTATTGCTGGATCGTCTCAATTGCCTCGACAGGCGCGGTACTCCCCTGCGACGCGAGTCCACTACGCTCAAATTTTCAAGCGAAGCCCTCACATGAATTCGATCGATAAACTCATCAGCCTGGCCAACGTACGCGGCAGTCTGGATCTGCGGTGCCAGTTCGAGGGGGATTGGGCGCGGGATCACCAGCAGGAAGTCCTGGGCAAAGCGCCCTATCACATCGTGCTGCGGGGCGAATGTCGGGTTGAGTTTGCGGACGGGCAACGCCTGCCCATGCGTGCAGGGGACATTTTGCTGCTGCCGCGTGGCGCGCCGCACATCATGCACAGCGTCGGCAAAACCGTTGCGCCCAGCACACCGAAGCGGGTTTCCGGCGGCACGCTGCCGCTGTATCGCATTGGCGTTGCGAGTACAGACCTGGACATGCTCTGCGGGGGCTTTCATTACAATCGTACGTCGCTGTTGTTCGCTGCCCTCCCCGAGCACCTTGTGATCCCCAGCGCTGCCCTCCCCGCCAGTGCCCCACTGCCGGCGCTGGTCGACATGCTGCGCGGCGAAGCGGACAGTGATCAGGTCGGCGCCCATTTCCTGCTTGATGCCTTGTCCCAGGCGCTTTTCACACTGTTGCTGCGCGCGCACATCGCCAGCCATGGTCAACACACCGGCACGCTGGCCTTGCTGTCCGATAAACGACTAGGCCGCGCCTGGCAATCGATGCTGGCGGATCCTGCGTTCGAGTGGACAGTCGACGCGCTCGCCGAGACTGCCAGCATGTCCCGAGCCACGTTCATGCGAGCCTTCGTGCGGGTAGCGGGCGTTTCACCGTGGGCATTGTTGACGCAGGTTCGAATGGAGCTCGCCTTCAGCCTGCTCAGCCATTCGCATTTGGGATTGAGCGACATTGCGTCTCAGGTGGGGTATCAATCCCAGGCGGCTTTCAGCAAGAAATTCAAGGAGGTTTACGGTGAATCACCAGGCAGAGTGAGACGCGGCGGGCTTGTCTGAGGGACAGATCACGCACCCCACGGCCCGATCACGCCGCCATTTCCATTCCGAACGAAACTGTCATATTCGGTTTCCATTCATCACAGACAGTAGCCAGCCCAACGCTAATCTTATGAGGCTGCATCGTGTTTCAACGTCTTGTGTGTTCGCTGTCTGTTCTGAGCCTGTCCATTGCCGCTGCCCATGCTGCCGAGTCTGTTCCTTTCGATACGCCGCGCCTGCAAGGCATCGATAACTTTCGTGATGTCGCCGGCATTACCACCGCGTACTCCACTACCCACGACGGCACCCTGCGCAGTGGCGTGTTCTACCGCTCTAACGCGCTGACCCCGTCGGCGTCGGACCTGGCGACCCTGAACAACCTCGGCATCAAAGCGATCTATGACCTGCGCACCCCAAGCGAAATCGCCGATACGCCGGACACCCCGCTGGCCGGTGCGAACTGGCAAAACATCGACATCATCGGCAGCACCACCTCCGGCGCAGACATCACCAGCATCTCGTTCACCAGCGCTGCCGACGCCGTCGCCATGATGGAGCAGACCAACCGCGCCTTCGTCAGCGATGCAGGGATGCGCAGTCAGTTCGGCAAACTGTTCAATGAACTCGCCAGTGTCGACGCTGCGCAGTTGTTCCACTGCACCGCCGGCAAAGACCGCACCGGCTGGACCGCCGCCGTGTTGCAGAGCATTGCCGGCGTCGACGACGCGACGATCATGGCCAACTACCTGGCGAGCAACGATTACACCGCCGCCCGCATCGCCGCCACGTTGAAAGCGATGCCAGCCAGCATGGCCTCGGTTTACGCGCCTCTGCTGGGCGTTCAGGCCAGCTATTTACAGGCCGGTCTCGATGAAGTCACGGCCGAGTACGGCAGCATGGACAACTACCTCAAACAAGGCCTCGGCCTGTCGCAGGAAACCATCTATGTGCTGCGCGGCAAACTGGTCGAGTACAACAGCTTGCCGGGTCAGGCCGTCCTGATGGACAACGCCGCCGCCGGCGCGCGACTGCTGCAGCAATTGCAGAACAGCGAACTGTCCGGCACTTACAGCGCCTACAACTATTACCTGCAATCGGCCATCGACGCCGGCACACTTGGCGGCGTCGAATCCGAGGTCGGTGGTCAGGTTCACGCCGACGCGGCCAGCTATCTGTTGCGCCAGAACGCGATGATCGAACAAGCCGCCGCACCGTTCGCCAGCGGCACCGACCTGCAAGTCGGCCAATACCGCTTGTGGACCACTGCACTCGCCGGTTACCTGGGCACCGATGGCTCGTCGCATGCCCAAAGCAGCAACGAACACAGCCAGGGCCTGATGGTCGGCGTCACCTGGCGCTACTCCGAACAACTCTCCACCCGCGGCGGATTCGGCTACAGCAAAGGCAGCGTTGGCGGCGCAGGCGGCGAAGCCGATACCGATTTGACCTTCTTCAACGTCGGCGCCCGCTACGGCTTCACCAGCCTGGACCGCGGCCTGTTCGTCGACGCCAACGCCAGCGCCGGCTATATCGACTACGACAGCAAACGTGACCTCGGCGGCGGCCTCGGCACCGCCAAGGGCGACACCCACGGCAACCTCACCGGCGGGACATTGGCATTGGGCTACCGCGTGCCGGTCAACGGCATGACCCTGGAACCGAGCCTCGGCTTGCGCGTCAGCCATCTTGACCTGAAGGGTTACAACGAAAAAGGCAGCGAACTCGCTCTCGACATCGACGACAACAATGAAACCCGCCGCAGCGCCGTCGCCAACCTCAACGTCGCCTTCGCCCCGGTGCCGATGGGCAACTGGCAACTGGTACCGGGTTTGCAAGTGGGTTACGAGCGGACGCTGGGTAACAGCGAAGTCGACAGCCAGGGCCACCTGCTTGGCCTCGACATCGAACAACGTGCCGCCTTCGACAACCGCGATCAATTCACCGGCGGCGTCAACGTCATGGCCAGCCTTGGCGCCTTGAGCCTTGGCGCCGAACTGGGCGCCAACGGCGGCGGCGATAGCCACGGCTTCAACGGCGGCCTGAAAGCCAGCTACGCGTTCTAAACGATGGGGTTCCGGCCACTCATGAGGGTGGCCGGGCACTCAGCGCGATTTCAGATCCGCAGGACTGACGCCATAAGCCTTCTGAAAATACTGACAAAACCGCCCGACGTTGCTGAATCCGAAGCGCGATGCCACCTCAGTCACCGACACCGAATATGGCTGCGCGAGCGCCTCATAAGCCCGCTCCAGCCGCACCTGGCGCTGATACGCGACAATCGAAGTCCCGACAAACCGCCGAAACCCCTCCTGCAGCGCCCGTTGACTGACATTGCTCAACCGCGCGAGCTCCACACCACTGACTAACTGCTGCGGATGCGCCCGAATAAACTCAATCGCCAACCTCACATGCCGGGGAGCAATCTGCGGCGCCGGCTGGCGCAGTGCTTCAGTGAAATTGTGCGGCCACGCCTCCAGTACTGCATCAATTAACATCTCGCGCAGGCGTGACGGCATCAATGTCCCGCTGTTGATCAGCACATCGAACTCAGTGCCTGTGGCCAGATCAATCAACGCCTTGATCCCCTGAAAAGCCGCCGTGTTCAGATCCACCCTCGGCTCGAAGTGCAATTTCTGCACAATCGGTTTGCCCAGAAGCGTCGACAAGCGCTCAGTGAGTTGATGGCGATTCACCGAAATCCCGTGGTGCGCGTGATCGTCGCAGAAACGCATCGAGCGGATATCAGCCTTGTCGATGGCCAGACCGATGTGGGAAACACCGATGGATTCGCAGGAATGGTTGAACAGGATCGCCCCGGCCGTGGGGATGACGAACGTGATCTCGTCCTGTGGGGCCGGGAAGGTAACGGTGAAATCGCCGTGGTAGTGCATGCGCCGGAAACTGACGCCGTCGTGCCTGCCGTAAACGCCGCCGATGATGATGTTGGAGGGTGGCGGCGGCGTGTCGCTGTAGCGGTCGCCGAACAGTTTTGAGAACAGAGCACCGAAGTCATCGGAACGCAGGTTGTCGGAGCGCAGAATGATTTGTTGGCGGGTTGGCGTGGAGAACAACTTGAATGGCACCTTGGTTGAGGGCTCTTGGATAAAGCGGAGACTGACGTGACCCCATCGCGAGCAGGCTCACTCCTACAGGGTTTCGATTGGCCTGGATAACGTGGGCAGCGGTAAACCCGTGGGAGCAAAGCTTGCTCGCGATAGCGGTGTGTCGGTCAGTGAGCAGGCGCTAGGGAAGTTAGCAAGTGCGGGTGACAGGTGTGTGACGGGGCTTGCGGAGTGTTGTTCATCTCAACGTCATCACCCCATGGAAAGCTGGTCTCCACTCAAGAACTGCAGGGCGCCAATTAAACCTGAGGAACGCAAATGAGACTGGCCACCTACAACGTCGAAAACCTGTTCAATCGCGCCAAAGCCATGAATCTTGAGGGATGGGCGGAAGGCAAGCCCACCCTGGAGCGCTTCGCGAAACTCAACGGCTTGCTGGGGCAAGGTGCCTATTCTGCAGCAGACAAACGAAGCATGGTCCGTTTGCTGGATGAGCTGGGACTTCACCGCTCAGACCGCGGGCCTTTCGTCCAGCTTCGGCAAAATCGCGGCAGCCTGGTAAAACGGTCGCGCAACGGCGAAATAACAATTGTTGCCAATGGACGATCCGATTGGGTCGGTTCGCTGGAGTTGATCCAGGCGCCTGTTGACGAGGAAGCCATGCGCAACACGGCCAGGGTCATGATCGATCTGAAGGCCGACGTCCTGGCCGTAGTGGAAGCGGAAAGCAGACCGGCGCTACGTGATTTCAACACCGAGATTATCGGTGGATTGGGCGGCGCTCCGTTCAGCCACGTGATGTTGATCGACGGGAATGACGAGCGCGGCATTGATGTCGGCGTGGCCACACGCGCAGGCTTTCCCATCGGAACCATGCGCAGCCACGTGGATGATCGTGTAGACGGCGGACCGCCGATATTTTCCAGGGATTGCCCAGAGTTTTATCTGACAATGCCCTCGGGTCTGCGATTGGTGCTGTTAGTCAATCACTTCAAAAGCAAAGGCTACGGCAGCCTCGCTGACTCGGCCAAACGAAGATTGGCTCAGGCCAGCCGAGTGAAGGAAATCTACGACTCGCTGATCGAGCAAGGTGAACTCTATGTCGCCGTTGTGGGTGACTTCAACGACACGCCGGATAGCGACGCATTAAAGCCGCTCCTTGAAGATACGACGCTGAAGGACGCGTTCACTCACGAACGTTTTGATGACGGTGGTTATCCCGGAACATATGGATCGTGCACTGCCGCCAATAAGATTGATTATTTGCTGCTGTCGCCGGAGCTTTTTCTTAAAGTGAACGCTGGCGGGGTTTTCCGCAAAGGGATGTGGCCGGGTTCAAGGCCAGTACGTTGGGAGGTTTACCCCGAGCTGACCAGGAAAGAAAACGCCGGCTCTGACCATGCTGCCGTGTGGGTCGATCTGAACATCTAAGCGATGATCAAAATACGAAGCTATGCCCCAACTCTCCCTCCATCCACTGCAAAAATCGCCTGACTCGAGGAAAGCTGGAGTGTGCTTTTGGAAA
The DNA here is from genome assembly GCF_054898145.1 of Pseudomonas sp. TMB3-21. Classification (NCBI taxonomy): domain Bacteria; kingdom Pseudomonadati; phylum Pseudomonadota; class Gammaproteobacteria; order Pseudomonadales; family Pseudomonadaceae; genus Pseudomonas; species Pseudomonas sp. TMB3-21. The sequence continues at coordinate 4,426,360 of NZ_CM142718.1, forward strand.
AACCAGATGATGCGCGGCTACCGGTGAACTCAATGCTTGCGGCGCGACCTCGACCAACGCACCGCTAGCCAGATACTTGTGCGCCAGCAGTGCACTTTCCAAAGCGAATCCCAAGCCGTGGCTCGCCGCTTCGAGGGTCATGTACGACCGATCGAAGCTGAGTGCATAAGGGTTCTCCGGTCGTGCCAGGCCATGCTGCGCAAACCATTCTGGCCACTTGAGCAGGGTCGCCTCTGACAGAATCAGATCCTGTACCAGGAGATCCGCTGCGCTATTGATGGGGCAACGCGCGAGTAGCTTCGGGGACGCCAGCACAGCGAAGGTTTCATTACGCACAGTGCGAACCTCATAGCTGGGCCAGTTAGGTCGTCCGTGGCGAATATCGACGTCGATCTTGTCCCGGCTGAAATGCAGCGACTCGTACGAGCACGAGAGGTTTATCTGGATATCCGGATTACTGATCCGGAAAGCCTCAAGCCTGGGCATGAGCCAGAGCAGTCCGAAACTGGGGGATGAATGAAGCCTCAGGCAATCGAGACTGACGTCACTGGCTGCACGCTCCGTCGCCACCTCCAGGCTTTGCAACAGCCCGGAGATGTCCTTCAGGTACTGCTCGCCCACCGGCGTCAACGTCACCCCGCGCGCAGCCCTGACGAACAACTGTCGACCGATCATGACTTCCAGTTTGGCCAACTGGTGGCTAATGGCAGATGGCGTGAGGTCAAGCACCTCAGCCGCTCGGGCGAGGTTGCCAAAACGGGCCGTTTGCTCGAAGGCTTGAATTGCTCTCAGCGGTGGGAGGTTGGATGGAGTGTGATCGTCTTGGCGCATCAGTGCTCTGCCTATTGTTTTTGGTCGCTGGGGGACAGATTCATTCAACCATTAGTCATTTGGAATGACGAGAGGTGAATTTTATTCATCTAGCAGTGACGTTTGCGTTATTGCTCAGCATGCCGTCCACGGACACTCTGAATCATCGATCACTGAATCGAACCATAAAAACAATCAGAGGTAACCCGCATGCTTCTTCAAGGTAAAGTCGCCATCATCACTGGCGCAGCTTCGGAACGTGGCATTGGCCGCGCCACTGCCGTCACCTTCGCCAAACATGGCGCTCAAGTAGTCATTCTGGATCTCGACGAAGCCGCTGCACGAGACGCAGCTGTCGCCCTTGGCGAGGGCCATCTGGGGCTTGCCGCCAACGTTGCCGACGAAACGCAGGTCAAAGCGGCTGTCGCTAAAGTCATCGAGCGATTCGGTCGTATCGACATACTCATCAACAACGCCGGCATCACGCAGCCCATCAAGACCCTGGATATCCGTCCTGCCGACTACGACACTGTGCTGGATGTCAGTCTGCGCGGCACTTTGCTGATGTCACAAGCCGTGATTCCCACCATGCGTACGCAGTCATCCGGCAGCATCGTGTGCATGTCGTCTGTCTCAGCCCAGCGCGGCGGCGGCATTTTCGGCGGGCCACACTACAGCGCTGCGAAAGCGGGTGTGCTCGGACTCGGCAAAGCAATGGCCCGGGAATTCGGTGCTGACAACATCCGGGTGAACTCCATCACGCCTGGTTTGATACACACAGATATTACCGGTGGACTCATGCAGGATGAGCGCCGCCACGCCATCATCGAAAGCATCCCGCTCGGTCGCCTGGGCGCCGCTCAAGACGTTGCCAATGCCGCCCTGTTCCTCGCCAGCGACCTGTCCTCCTATCTCACCGGGATCACGCTGGATGTCAACGGCGGTATGTTGATCCACTGACCCCAAGTGGCGGGCCGTCATCGGCCCATTGAGTTCTGGATCGAAGGTACGTCGGGTTCATGCCGGGCGTTCTATAAAAACAAGAGATCAGACAATCATGATTACCACCACCATGACGCTTGACGCCGCCGCCTCGGTTCGGTCCAGCGCTTACCGTAAAACCGCCTGGCGCTTGATGCCTTTTTTGATGCTGTGCTACCTCTGCGCCTACCTCGACCGGGTAAACGTAGGGTTCGCCAAGCTCCAGATGATGAGTGATCTATCCCTCAGCGAGACCGTATACGGGCTGGGAGCAGGGGTATTTTTTCTTGGTTATTTCCTTTGCGAGGTGCCGAGTAATCTCATCCTTCACAAAGTCGGAGCCCGGCGCTGGATCGCCCGCATCATGATTTCGTGGGGCATTATTTCCGCCCTCTTCGCTTTCGTCGAAACCGCATGGCAGTTCTACACACTGCGTTTTCTGCTTGGCATCGCAGAGGCAGGCCTCGCGCCTGGCCTGCTGCTCTACCTCACTTACTGGTTCCCGTCCTATCGCCGCGCGAAGATGACGGTGCTGTGGTTCATCGCCATCCCGCTCTCCGGAATGATCGGCGGGCCTCTTTCTGGCTGGATCATGACGGAGTTCGCCGGCTATCAGGGTTGGGCTGGCTGGCAGTGGATGTTCGTTCTTGAAGCCATTCCAACTGTGATTGTCGGGCTGATGGTCCTTGCTTATCTAAAGGATGGCGTCCACCAGGCTACCTGGCTGACCGATGAAGAAAAGGAGCTCGTCAGCAAGGAACTGGCCGAGGACAACAGCCAAAAGGTCACTCACGCTTCAGTCGGAGAGTTCCTGCGAGATCGGCGCCTGTGGATTCTCGCCTGCATCTACTTTTGCGTGGTCATGGGCCAATACGCGATCACGTTCTGGTTGCCTACCCTGATCCGCAATGCCGGTGTTTCCGACACCATGCACATCGGTTTACTCACCAGCCTTCCGTACCTGTGCGCCATCGTGGCAATGGTATTGATGGGTCGTAGCGGGGACAAACACCAAGAGCGTCGCTGGCACCTGGTGGGCCCGATGATTGCGGGCGCCGTGGGCCTCACGTTGGCGGCGATGTTCGGAGGCAATCTGGTTCTATCGGTCTTGAGCCTGTGTCAGGCGGCGGCAGGTGTGCTTTCCGCCTCGTCACTTTTCTGGATGTTGCCCACCACGTTGCTCGGTGGAGTATCCGCTGCTGCGGGTATTGCCGGCATCAACAGCTTTGCCAATCTCGCGGGGTTCTGCTCGCCTTATCTGATTGGATGGATCACCACCACGACCGGCTCAAGCGCCATTGGCATGTATCTGATCACCGGTGTGCTGTGTCTCGGCGCCTGTTTGGTACTGCGCATTCCTGCCGCTTCGGTCAATCGTTGAGTTAACGGAGAATTCCCCATGACTGCCAATCCATCTCGCGCGTCGTCTACTACTTTAGTGCAGCGCGCCCACAACATTCGCCGCCACGCATTGCGCATGGGCCAGGTTCAGGGCCAAGGCTATGTCGGTCAGGCGCTAGGCGCAGCGGACTTGCTGGCCGTGTCGTACTTCCATGCCATGACCTACAAACCTGAAGACCCGGAGTGGGAAGATCGCGATCGCTTTTACCTCTCCATCGGCCACTACGCGATCGCGCTCTATGCCGCGTTGATTGAAGCTGAAATCGTGCCTCTGGACGAACTCGAAACATACGGTTCAGACGATAGCCGTCTGCCCATGTCTGGCATGGCCACCTACACACCGGGTATGGAGATCACCGGCGGATCGCTTGGCCAGGGACTGGGGATCGCGGTGGGTGCCTGCCTCGGCTTGAAGCGCAAAAAATCTGCGTCATTCGTTTATAACCTGCTGTCGGACGGCGAGCTGAATGAAGGCTCCACCTGGGAAGCCGTAATGTCGGCGTCCCACTGGAAACTCGACAACCTTATCGCCATCGTCGACGTCAACAATCAGCAAGCCGATGGGCGTTCCAGTGAAGTGCTGGCGTTTGAACCGATCGTTGATCGATGGCAAGCGTTCGGCTGGTTCACCCAACGAGTAGATGGCAACGACCTGGACGCATTGGTAAAGGCGTTCGATGCTGCCCGCAGCCATCCAGGTTCTCAGCCCAGAGTCATTATTTGCGACACCAAAATGGGCAAAGGCGTGCCATTTCTGGAAACACGTGAGAAGGCGCACTTCATCCGCGTGGATGAGCATGAATGGGATCTCGCCCTGAACAACCTCGAAGAGGGGAAAACTGTATGAGCACTACCAATAACAATACGGCTCAGGCGCCCGTGATCGTAAAGAAAAAGCTGACGACCTCCGCGATGATTGCGTCGATTGCTTCTGAAGGTCAGGCCACGAAATCCGCTCCATTTGGACATGCACTGGCTGCACTCGCCGATCAGCGATCAGACATCGTTGGCTTGTCCGCCGACCTGTCGAAATACACCGACTTGCACATTTTCGCCAAGGCCCATCCCGACCGCTTCTACCAGATGGGAATGGCCGAGCAATTGTTGATGAGTGCGGCAGCCGGGATGGCGCGGGAAGGATTTGTCCCCTTTGCCACGACCTATGCAGTGTTTGCCTCGCGTCGCGCCTATGACTTCATCTGCATGGCAATTGCTGAAGAGAACCTGAATGTCAAAATCGTCTGCGGCCTGCCGGGTCTGACCACAGGTTACGGCCCCAGCCATCAGGCAACCGACGATCTGGCGATCTTCCGCGCCATGCCCAATCTGATGATCGTCGATCCTTGCGATGCGCTGGAGATAGAACAGGCCGTACCTGCTATCGCCGCCCACCAAGGGCCGGTGTACATGCGCTTGTTGCGCGGCAACGTACCGTTGGTGCTCGACGAATACGGGTACAAGTTCGAAATTGGTAAAGCCAAGACATTGCGCACCGGTAATGATGTTTTGATCATCTCTACGGGCTTGATGACAATGCGCGCTTTAGAAGCCGCTAAAGAACTTCAGGCAGATGGCGTAGAGGTCGCAGTCCTGCACGTGCCCACTATCAAGCCTTTGGATGTGCAGACCATTCTCGCCGAGGCCCGCAAGCCGGGACGGTTGGTAATCACCGCAGAGAACCACTCCATCATTGGCGGATTGGGAGAAGCAGTGGCAACGGTATTACTGCGCAATGGCGTTACGCCGACATTCAGGCAAATCGCGCTACCGGATGCTTTCCTCGATGCAGGGGCGCTTCCAACGCTGCACGACCGCTACGGCATTTCTACTCAGGCCGTATGCGCGCAGGTCAAAGGCTGGTTATAAAAGTGTAAACCTGCAGGGGGTTATTCGGCCCCCTGCAAGGAGGAATGACAATTGGACGCTGCCAAGTTACTCGACCCTGAATACGCGCAATTTCTGGAAAAAAAGTCCAGCGAATGGACGCTCGCCCATCTTCCCGCCATTCGAAGCCGAATCAGCGCGGATTTTATCCCATCCAGGCCAGGGCGCTACGAACAGCGTTGGACAACGGACGCTCCCGGCGCTCCCGGGGTTCGTCTGTGCATTTACCGGCCCGATCAAACATCCGAAGCTCAATCACTGCCTGCCATTCTGTATCTGCACGGGGGAGGATTTGTTCTGGGTTGTCCAGAGATGGCCGACGACTACCTGGCCGACCTGGCTAATGAGATGAAAGCAGTGATCGTTGCGGTCGATTACAGGCTGGCTCCGGAACATCCCTTCCCTGTTCCGCTGGAAGATAGCTATACGGCCCTGAGCTGGCTTTTTCGTGAAAGTTACCGTCTTGGCCTTGATGCCAACAGAGTCGTCATTATGGGCCACAGTGCGGGCGGCGGACTTGCTGCGGCACTGGCGTTGCTCGTTCGAGAAAGGGCCCAGTATTCAGTCGCCGGTCTGGTACTGATTTATCCGATGCTCGATCACCGTACGGGCTCGGCGTTTGCTCCTGTCGATAACCCCACTACCGGAACGTTGAATTGGGGGCGGGAAGCCAACCGGTTTTGCTGGCAGTGCCTGCAAGGGTCATACGACTCTGACGACGCAAAAGCCTTCCTGTTTTCCGCGGCGCTTGCGCCAGATCTGCAGGGATTGCCGCGGAGTTTCATTTGCGTCGGAGCATTGGATTTGTTTTTGGAAGAGGACGTGGAATTCGCGTTGAAGCTTTCGCGTTCAGGCGTACCCGTAGAGCTTCATGTTTACCCTGGAGTACCGCATATGTTTGACCAATACCCGGGTTCAGTGACTGATCAATGCAGGCACGACGTGGCGGCCGCGCTTGGGAAAATGTGGGCAGCCTGATCGGTTCTCGCACGCTCTATTGGAAGTGCGCCATAACGAAAAAATGCTCCGTATCTTTCGATGCGGAGCATTTTTTATCGCCAGGCAGATTGCCAGATATCAAGCAGCCCGTCAGGTCGGGTTTGTTAAATGCAGAACGTCAGGCGCAGTGGCGTTCTCGTGCTTCCCTGATGCCCTTCGCCTCTTCGAGCACTTTGCGCTGGCTTTCAATGGCCTTCGAGGCTGCTGAAGTGTAAGCCGCACGCTTGTCTGATTCTGAGGCGTTTCTGAAGAAGTTTGAGAGAGGACTGGCGTCCGAAACGGGTTTCATGGGTCAAGCCTCCGCTAAAATTTGATTGAGCTTGTCCTGAGAGTATCGAATGGTGACGAGAGCATCAATTTTGCCGGCGTCAGCGTCCAGTTCGACGATCCTATTGGTGCCGTCCGTGTTCTTGACAATGACATCAATGCGGATCTGCAGCCTATATGTCCTTTTCAATTCCAGAACAGCTTCTTTGGCTGCAAACAACTGCCGAACAAATTCTGCCTTGGGGATGCTCCTGCCCTCGGTGAGCTCCCTGGCCTTCACAAATTCCCATGCGAGCAAAGGTTCCTGAAACACGTAAACGACAGCGACGAGGCGATTGTGCCGCAGCGAGCGCTCTACATTCTGTTTCGCCACGGCCAGGTTGGACAGTGTTCCATCAAGCAAAAATGACTGCCGCTGCCAGGTCATCTGCATTCGTTGTCACTTCAGCCTAACCCTCTCGGTGAACACCAGACACACGCCTGGTTTCGCATGCTAACGGCTTTGCAGAGTAGTTGCCGGGCCACCGGCGTGCCAAAGCATTGTCAGCGCTAAAAGCGTCAATAGACCGTTACTTTTTTGATACACCTCACTACCGTCTATCGGTTTTCACGTTTTTTTGACACTTTTGCCGATGCGCGGTCACAACTTTTTCTTCGCGGTGGGTCATAACACGGTGGTCGTCGATGGATTATTGGCGCATGTCGCGGTTTCAGCCTGTTACGGAGATAAGCTCATGATTTTTAACGTACAAGATTTTGGCGCCATGGGTGATGGCATCACAGACGATACCGCGGCGATCCAAAGTGCGATTGATGCGGCCGCCGCGGCAGGCGGTGGACAGGTGTATATGCCAACTGGCACCTACATCGTTTCAGGAGGCGAAGAACCTTCTGACGGCTGCCTCATGATCAAGAGCAACGTCTACATGTACGGCGACGGCATGGGCGAAACCAACGTCAAGGTGGCGGACGGCTCCGACACCAAGATCACCGGTGTCATCCGCTCTGCGTACGGCGAAGAAACCCATGACTTTGGTATCAGCAACCTCACCATCGACGGTAACCGCGACAACACCACCGGCAAGATCGACGGTTGGTTCAATGGCTACATTCCCGGTCAGGAAGGCTACGACTCCAACGTCACCCTCGACAGCGTCGAGATCAAGGATTGCTCCGGGTACGGCTTCGACCCCCACGAGCAGACCGTCAATATGGTCATCAAGAACAGCGTGGCCCACGGCAATGGCCTGGACGGCTTCGTCGCTGACTTCCTCAGCAACAGCACCTTCGAAAACAACGTTGCCTACGACAATGACCGCCACGGTTTCAACGTCGTCACCAGCACCCACGACTTCACCCTCACCAACAACGTCGCCTACAACAATGGCGGCAATGGCATCGTCGTGCAGCGCGGCAGTGAGGACATCGCTTCCCCCAGCAACATCACCATTACCGGTGGCGAGGTGTACGGCAACGGCGCTGAAGGCGTGCTGGTCAAGTTGTCCAGTGATGTGACCGTCAGCGGCGTTGATATCCATGACAACGGTAGCGCCGGGATCCGTATCTACGGCAGCAACCACGTCGAAGTCACCGACAACACGCTCAATAACAATTCCCTGGCCAACCCTGTGCCGGAAATCATCATCCAGGCCTACGACGACACCCTGGGTGTATCCGGCAAGTACTTCAACGGCAGCGACAACACCATTCAGGGCAACATCATCAGCGGCAGCAACCTGTCGACCTACGGCGTTGCAGAACGCAACGAAGACGGCGTCGATCGCAACGCGATCATTGGCAATACCATCAGCAACACCAGCAAGGGCGCCACGCTGGTGTACGGCGACGGCAGCTACGTCAGCGCCACCATCCCGATGACTACCGTGCAAGGCACTGCGGGTAACGACAACCTGGTGGGCAGCGCCGCCAGTGAAATTTTTTATGGTGCGGCCGGCAACGACACGATCAATGGCGGAGCCGGGAACGACATTCTGGTGGGCGGCGCAGGCGTCGATAAACTCACCGGAGGCGCTGGCGCCGATACGTTCCGGTTCGCCTCGCAGTCCGACAGTTACCGCAACGCGACCTCCAGCTTCGATGACACCATCACTGACTTCGACGTCACTCAAGACAAGATCGATCTCGCTGGCCTCGGCTTTACCGGCCTTGGCAATGGCCGCGGCGGCACCTTGCAGATCAGCTACAGCGCCAGCAACGACCGCACATACATCAAGGACTACGATGCCGATGCCAGCGGCAATCGCTTCGAGTTGATCCTGTCGGGCAACCTGACCAGCACCCTGACCGCGGACAACTTCATTTTCAATCGTGTGGTCACCGGCACAAGCGGTAACGACTCGCTGGCGGGCACTGATTCGGCGGACACTTTGCTTGGCCTCGCGGGCAACGACGGCCTTAATGGCGGCGCGGGCGACGACAAGCTCGACGGCGGCGCCGGCATGGATACCCTCACCGGCGGCGCTGGCGCGGACACCTTCGTGTTCTCCAGCCGCATGGACAGCTATCGCAATTACAACACTGGCGGCGCCAACCTCGGCGACCTGATCACAGACTTCAACATCGGCGCCGACAAGATCGACCTCTCCGCAATGGGTTTCACCGGTCTCGGTGACGGCAAAAACAACACGGTGTACCTGGTGGTCAACTCGGCCGGGACCAAGACGTACATCAAGTCGCTGGAAGCCGACGCCAATGGCAACCGCTTCGAAGTAGCGCTGGACGGCAATTACCTCAACACCTTGACCAGCGCCAATTTCGTCTTTGCCACGTCGCCAACCGTCAACCACGCACCCGTGGTGGCCTCCGCATTGCTGGACCAGAACGCGACCGAGAACACCCCGTTCAACTATGTGGTGCCGGCGACCAGCTTTACCGATTCGGATAACGATAGCCTCAGCTACACCGCGAAAATGGCCGACGGCAGCGCACTGCCCACGTGGCTGACGTTCGACGCCGCCACACGCACCTTCAGCGGCACGCCAAGCGACACGGCTTCGGGCACTTACTCGATTCAGGTGACGGCATCCGATGGCAGCAATGCCTCCGTGAGCGACAGCTTTACTCTGGCCGTGCAGGACGTTCCCGCGGGCCCCGCCGTGATCAATGGCACGCCGAACAACGACACGCTGACCGGCACCGCCGCCAACGAACAATTGTACGGTGGTGCGGGCAATGACACGCTAAATGGCGGCGCTGGCAACGACATCCTGGTCGGCGGCACTGGCGCGGACAAACTCACCGGTGGTTCGGGCGCCGATGTATTCCGCTACACCTCGAAACTCGACAGCTACCGCACCAGTTCCACCAGTGCCAGTGACCAGATTCTCGATTTCGACGCGGCCGCCGACAAGATCGATGTCTCCGCACTCGGCTACACCGGCCTGGGCAACGGCCAGAACGGCACGCTGCAAGTGACCTACAGCGCCTCGAGCAATCGCACCTACATCAAGGACCTGACTGCCGATGCCAACGGCAACCGCTTCGAAATGTCGTTGGCAGGGAATCTCGCAAACAGCCTGACGGCAAGTCATTTCGTCTTCGCTGACCAGAACCCGCCGAGCAACGTGGCGCCGGTGGTGGCCATTCCCCTCCTCGACCAGAACGCCACCGAAAGAACCCTGTTCAGTTACACCGTGACCCAAGACAGCTTCGCCGACGCCAACAAGGACACGCTGACCTTCAGCGCGACCCTGGCCGACGGCAGCCCTCTGCCCGCATGGTTGAGTTTCAATGCCAGCAACCTGACGTTCAGCGGCACGCCAACCAACACCGCGTCTGGCACCTATAGTGTTCTGCTCAAAGCTACCGATCCGTCCGGCGCGTCGGTCAGCGACAGCTTTGCGCTGGCAGTGGCCGACGCGCCAGCCAGCACCATCACCGGCACCAACAACGCCGACAGCCTCACCGGCACGGCGGGCGCCGACCTGATGCTCGGCCTCAACGGCAACGACACCATCAAAGCCGGTACCGGCGCGGACATCCTCGACGGCGGCGCCGGGCGCGATTCGCTCTACGGCGGCGACGGTGCGGATACCTTCCGCTATACAGACGTGCTCGACAGCTACCGCGACTATGACAGCGGCGGTGTCACGGCCACTGACACGATCTACGATTTCACCGCGGGTGTAGACAAGATCGACGTGTCGGCTCTGGGCTTCCTGGGTCTGGGCGATGGCAACAATGGCACGCTGTACATGACCCTCAACGCGGCCGGCGACAAGACTTACATCAAGTCCGCCGATGCCGACGCCGCGGGCAACCGCTTCGAGATCGCGCTCAACGGCAACTACCTCAACACCCTGACCGCTGATGATTTCGTCTTCGGCGAGCGCGCACAGCAGGACATCCTTTACCTGCCAACCCTCGGTCAATCCAATGCGCGCCTGATGCGCATGACCGAGGACGACGATCAGTCCGGCACATCGATGCTGGTCAAGGACCTGGACCGCTACACCGACTATGACGTGCGCAGCCAGTTCACCGATGCCGATGGTAACGGCATCGACATCGCCGTGGGCGGCAGCACGGTCAATGGCATGTCCACGCTGGGAGTCGAGGAACTCAAGTTGTGCTGGTGGCTGACCGACACCAACCAGCCGGGCCCTGCGCTGCTGCGTGCGGTAACGCTGCTGCAGGATCAGCTCAGCGAACTGAAATCCATCGATAACGTCACCATGGGCATCATCTGGGGCCAGGGCGAAGAAGCCGCCCAGGAGATTGCCCGCGCCACGAATAAACCGGCAGCGGCAGCGGAATACAAGGCGGCGACGCTGAAGGTGTTCGATTACCTGCATGCGCAGTTCGGCACTTTCAACGTGTACATGATGGAAACCGGTCACTACCAAGAGGACGCGGCGCGCGCCCGCGGCTACGCCGAGGACAAGATCGCCGCCATTGTCGAGGGCGTCGGCTATGTCCGCGCTGCGCAGGAAGCCATCGCCGCCGAACGTCCCGACGTAAAGCTGGCCGTGGACTACAACGACCTGCCCCTGCGCTACGAAGTCGATCCACTGGTGTATCCCGATGACGTCTGGCACTTGCACGAGGAATCGGCGGAAATCGTTGGCCAGCGCCTCGCTGATTACATCGCCGGCGACCTGGGCTTCCAGGGCAACCCCAACGACAACAACAGCGTGCAGGATATCTTCGACAACGCTCAGAACCAGGGCGGGCATATTTACGGGACGGACCAGGCGGATACGCTGGTCGGCAGTTCGGGCAACGACACGCTGAATGGCGACATGGGTGCCGACACCATGACGGGTGGCGATGGCAACGACGTCTACGTGGTAGACAATGCCTTCGACAGTGTGGTGGAAAGCAACGATTCGGCTTCGCAGATCGACACCGTGCAATCTTCGGTCAGCTGGACCCTGGGCGCCAACCTGGAAAACCTCGTGCTCAGTGGTGTATCGGACATCGAAGGTACCGGCAACGACCGACGCAACTTCATCACCGGTAATGCCGCCAATAACGTGCTCGATGGTGCGGCCGGCGCCGACAGCATGAGCGGTGGCGATGGCAACGACACTTACTATGTCGACAACGCCGACGATTCCGTGATCGAAACCAACAGCAACACGGTGCCTGGCGGGATCGACAGCGTACACAGCAGCCTCGCGGCGTACACGCTCGGCAGCAATGTGGAAAACCTGTATATCGATAGTGCTGGCGCTGCCAATGCCACTGGCAACTCGCTCAACAACACACTGTTCGCCGGTGCCGGCAACAACGTGCTGGACGGTCGCGATGGCAATGACACGGTGTCCTTCGATCGGGCATCGGCGGCAGTGACGGTCAACCTGTCGACATCGGCGCAGCAAAACACGGTGGGATCAGGGCTCGACACCTTGAAGTTTATCGAGAACGTGACAGGCAGCGCCTATGACGACACCCTGTCCGGCAACAGCGGCGCCAATATCCTCAACGGCGGTGCGGGCAACGACACACTGGTGGGCGGATCGGGCGATGATCGACTGATCGGCGGCTCCGGTACCGACACTCTCACTGGCGGCACGGGCGCGGATACCTACGCATTCGCGGCGCTGTCGGACATGAACGTCGGAGCCTTGCGCGATGTGATCAACGGGTTCAAGACCACCGAGAATGATCACCTGGATTTCTCCGGCCTCGACGCTAACCCGCTGACCGCCAACATCGACGCTTTCACTTTCATCGGCAGCAATGCCTTCGACGCCACTAATGCCACCGGCCAGATTCGCTTCGCCGACGGCATCCTCTACGGCAGCGTCAACGCCGACGCTACGCCAGACTTCGAAATACAACTGGTCGGCGTCAAGGAACTGCAGGCCGGCGACTTTACGGCGTGACCAGAGGTGGGAGCGAGGCAAGCTCGCTCCCACAGTGGGGATTTTCCGTGCATTCAAGAGGGAGGTTGACTACAAATCCAGTGTGGGAGCGAGCCTGCTCGCGATGAGGGTGGCACATTCAATATATATGTTGAATGACACACCGCATTCGCGAGCAGGCTCACTCCTACAATGTATCTGTTGCGTTCACAAAATCAGGCTCGCGCCTGCGAATTCAGGGCTTACCCACTTCAGAACAGGTCTTCCACCTGGTCGAGCACCGCGCGGTTCATCTGGCCGGTGTGGGTGTGCAGGCTGACGTAGCTTTGCAACATGTCGAGTTTGGTGTTGAGCAGGTCTCGACGTGCCTGGAACACGCGCTGCTGCGCATCAAGAATATCCACAGTGGAGCGCACGCCTCCCTGAAAACCTTTCTCGGTGGAGATCAGCGCCCGCTGGTTGGATTCCACCGCCCGTTGCATCGCCTTGCTTTTGGTAAATCCGGCAACAACGCCCAGGTAATCGGCCTCGATGTCTTCGGCCAATTGCTGGCGCTGCACGTCATAGTCGGACTGGGCGCCGGCCAGTTGCGCTTCAGCCTTGGCCACCGAGGCGCGTACTGCCCCGCCGCGATACAGCGGAATATCCAGCTGAACCCCGACGTAATAGGAATCCTGGCGCGGGTCGAGGTCCTGGTATTGACGGGTTTCCCGGCGGCTCAGCTGAGTAGTCAGCGACAACGTCGGATAATGCCCGGCGCGCTGGCTGTCGGCCTGGGCCTCGGCAACTTTCACCGTCGCCAGCCGGGCGGCCAGCTCGGGGCTGGCTTCGCGGGCAATCGCGGTCCAGTAAGGCAAGTCACGTTCCGGCGGGATCGGGTTACCTGCGGCGACTTCTTCGCGCATCGGCTGAATGTCATCGATAGGCACGTTGGAGCGACCGGACAATGCCCGCAACGCAGCCACGCGGCGGGCCTGGGCTTCCGCCTCCTGGGCATCGACCAGATCGAGTCGCGCCTGGGCCTCATCGATATCAGTGACTGCACCCTGCCCGCCCTCATATAGCTTTTTGCTCTGGGTCACCAAGCCGCTGATGGCCGCCTTTTGCTGGGCGATCAACTTGATTTCGTTCTCGGCCCGGGCAACGTCGAAATAGCCCTTGGCGACCCGGTCGAACAGGGCCTGTGTTGCGACATCGAACATCTGTGTGCCCAACCGGCCGCGCGCCTTGCCCTCTTGATACGCGGCCCAGCGCGCCTTGTCATAGAGCGGCTGCTGCGCCGCGAGCGTGATGTTGTTTGCCTGGTAGTCGTTGCTGTTGACGTAGCTGGTATCGTCGCCGCCGTCGGTGCGCCCGCCGTAGCCGTAGCGCGAGCTCAGCGACACTTGCGGATAGAGCCCGCCACGGCCGATCGCCTCTTCATGGGTCGACGCATCGAACGCATGGGCGGCCGACTGCACGGTCGGATCATTGAGGCGCGAGGCGTCGTAAGCAGCGGTCAGGCTCAAGCCGTTGTCGGCGGCCCAAACGGGACTGAGCGCGGCCCAACCCGTACACAAACCCAGCAACATGCCGGAGCGATAGCGACAACGGGCGGTCATGCTCATTCCTCTTTGAACGCTGCGAGCAAGCGCTCACGCAACGGTTTCATCAGGTAATTCATCAAAGTACGTTCCCCCGTTACCACGGTGACATCGGCGAGCATGCCCGGACGCACCAGCAGCCCGGCTGTCTGCAGCGAGGCGACGGTCTCAGCGGGGATTTCGACCTTGGCGGAAAAGTACGGTTGCTTCGTCTGCTCATCAATCAACTGGTCCGCCGACACCGTGGTCACCGTGCCAGTGACCGTCGGCGTATCGACCCGTTGCAGCGCTGTGAAATGCACATGCACCGGCAACCCCGGGCGCAATTTGTTCGCCATCAGTGGCTCGAATCGCGCCGTGATTGCCATTGGCGCATCCAGCGGTACCACCTGCATCAGCGTTTGACCGGCCTGCACCACGCCGCCGACCGTATGAATGCTCACGTCCATGACCTGCCCCGACACCGGAGCACGGATCGCCGCGTTGTCGACTTCAAACTGCAAGGCACGCATCTGATCGGCAAAACCCGCTGCCTCGGCAGAGACTTCGCTGAGCTGGGTTTCAGCATCGCGGCGAAACTCCTGCTGCGCCTGCAACGCCTTAAGACGGCTTTCGTTGATCGCCTGGCGCGTGCGCCCGACATCGCCGATCCCGGACGCAATCTGCCCGGCCAGTTGGGCGGCATTGCGCTCGGACTCGAAGAGTTTGTTGCGCGGGACGTAGCCCTCACGGGCCAAATCGCGCAGGCCTTCCAGCTCCTGCTGCTGGAAGCGCATCTGCGCATCGTAGTTGCGCTTGACGCCTTCGTAGCCCTGCAATTGCTGCTGCAATGCGGCGGCCGCGTGTTCGATGATCTGCAGGCGGCTGCCCAACTCTGCGCGGCGGGTCAGAAACAACTGGCTCTGCAATGCCATCGCGGCCTTCACGCGCGGCTCGGCGGCGCGTTCAGTCAGCTCCTCCGGCCATTGAATCTCGGCAGAACCCAGGCGCTCGGCAATCAACCGCGCCTCGACGGCGCGATCGTTTAGCAACTTGCCCCGGGTGACGTCCAGTTGCGACTGCGCCTGCACCGTATTGAGCTGCACCATCAACTGACCCTGAGTGACGCGATCACCATCGCCGGCCGACAGTTTTTCCACGACCCCGCCGACGAGCGATTGCACCGCCTTGCGTTCGCCGGCGACTACCACGGTGCCGCTGCCGACCACACCCTGGTCGAGCGGCGCCAGGAACGCCCAGAGCAGGAAGGCGCCGAGCGTCAGAATCAGGAAACCCATGCCGTAGCGTGCGGCGGCCCCGGCGTCAGAACTGGCGCGGGGTAGCGTTGTGGTGTCGCGCAGGTTCGGCATCGAATCGTGAGCAGCTGCTGGGGTTACATCACGCATCTTTTCCGGCCTCCCTGATCACTACCGCTTTTGGCGCGGGCATCAATGCCTTGAGCACCCGGTCCCGTGGACCGAAGGCTTGTTGAGTACCGTCCTTGAGCACCAGGATGTGATCGGCCACTGCCAGCACATTTGGCCGATGGGTGATCAGCACCACGGTGCTGCCCGCAGCCTTGAGCGCACTGATCGCCTGCACCAGTGCCAGCTCGCCTGCTTCATCCAGGTTCGAATTGGGCTCATCGAGCACGATCAGCGACGGGCGCCCGTAGAGCGCACGCGCCAGGCCGAGGCGCTGCTTCTGTCCACCGGACAGACCCAGCCCGCCGGGGCCCAGCGGCGTGTCGTAACCCTTGGGAAACCTCAGGATCATTTCGTGAATGCCGGCATGACGCCCGGCAGCGATGATCTTGTCGGCGTCCTGCTCGCCAAAACGGGCAATGTTGTCGGCCACGCTGCCGTCGAACAGTTCGATGTCCTGCGGCAGGTAGCCAAGGTGCGGACCCAGCGCGTCGTGGGACCATTGACTGATCTCGGCGTCGTCCAGACGCACTGAGCCGCCCATGGCCGGCCAGACCCCGACCAACGTCCGCGCCAGCGTTGATTTGCCGCTGGCGCTGGGGCCGACGACGGCGAGCACTTCACCTTTGGCCAGGCTGAAATTGATCCCGCGCAAAATCGGCTGCGCAGTGCCTGGCGGGCCGGCATACAGTTGCTCCAGACGCAACGCGCCGGTAGGCGCCGGCAACGGCATGCGCAGACGCTCGCGCGGGTGCTGATCGAGCAGTTGACTCAAGCGCTGGTAACTCTGGCGTCCAGAGGTGAATTGCTTCCACGAACCAATGGCGATTTCCACTGGCGCCAGAGCTCGCCCCAGCAACAGCGACATCGCAATCATCATGCCCGCCGATATTTGCCCCTCAAGTACCAGCAATGCCCCCAGACCGAGGGCCAGCGACTGCCCCGAGATACGCACGAAGCGGGTGGCCGACGTGATGCGTGCGCTGCGATCGCTGGCATGCGCCTGAGCGGCGATGATGCGTTGCTGCAGCAGGCTCCAGCGCTGGCGCAACGGGCCGAGCATGCCGAGGGCCTGAATCACTTCGGCATTTTGCAAGGTGCTGTTGACATAGATCGACGACTGCACGCCCAGCCGATTGGCCTCGCCCAGACGCGCGCGTGTTGCCAACTCGCCCCACAGCGCCAGGCCGACCAGCACCAGGGCGAGCACCAGCGTCAGCACGCCGAACCAGGGATGGAAGATGAACGCGACCACCAGGAAGATCGGCAACCAGGGCGCATCGAACAAGGCAATCAGGCCCTGGCCTGTGATCAACTGCCGCAGTGTCGCCAGATCGGTCAGCACTTGCGCCGGGTTGGCGTTGTGCTCACGCAGGCTGCGGGCGAACGCGGCGTCGAAAATCCGCTCGCCCAGGGCCTCGTCCAGCCCGGCGCTCATGCGAATCATCACCTCGCCGCGCACCCATTCGATCAAGGCACTGAACATGAACAGTCCCACCGCGATCAGGGTGAGCATCATCAGGGTGGTTTCATTGCGACTGGTAAGAACCCGGTCATACACCTGCATCATGTAGAGCGACGGCACCAGCACCAGCAGGTTGATCACACCACTGAACAGCGCCAGTGACCAGAACACCCGGCGATAGCTCAATAAAGCGGCATCAATGTCGTGACGAGGATCGAGAAGCAAACCCATAGAATGTTGCCCGCATAAGAAAATAATCGATCCAAGACGCAATCCATCGCGAGCGTTTTGCCCAAAGGCATTGGAGAAAACACTAAACGTAGCCTGACTTTTGCTATCGGAGACGATCCTAGTCCCCACAGGCGCCAGTTACTGACAGCCCAACCTCGGATTAGTGCCAGTCACACCAGCAGGTCGTGACGCGGATAACGTGCGGGTCGATTTGCCCCCCCGACCGGCCTTGCTCAACCAGCCTCCCAGCCATGCGCCTCCTCAATAAAGTGCAGCACTGCACAGGATCGCTCATCAATGCGCGATATCAGTGACAGCCGCTGCCACTGGCACTGCTCTGGAATGCATCGAGTTCACGCCCTATGGCGCTGTGTTTGCAACGATTCTGCCAAAGCTGTTTATTCCGTTCACGCACCCGACCGGCGGCCCAATGCTCTAATGACGACATCCAGGATCGGCCTGGCCGCACGGCCCCAGGCTGCGATGGCAAAACGCTATAAATCTACCCGTGTGATCGATAAGACGGCAAGCCTGATGGGCAAAACATTTGCGCCCAGGCCCGTACATTTCATACCATCGGGGCGGGTGCTCTGCTGCATGATGCGCAGGGCAGGTTAATCTCAAGCGTTGGTCGGGCCGCCAGCGGAGAATACCAGTGCCTGAAAATAAGCCCTTGCCTGTTTCTATCCCCCGCCCTCAAGTGCTTACAGAAAAAGCACTTGCAGCGTTTGAACGGTTTTCACACATCGAAGCTGTCAGCGGGATCGCGTTGCTGATTGCAGCCATTGTTGCCTTGGTGTGGGCGAACAGTTCTTTTGCCGAGAGCTACGAACACCTTTGGCATACGCAAATCACCATTGGTTATGGCGAGGCCAGCGTCTCGCGATCCCTTCATTTCCTCGTCAACGACGGCCTTATGACCATTTTCTTTCTGGTCGTTGGTGCGGAGATACGTCAGGAAATCCATGATGGCGCCCTGGCCAGCTTCAAGATGGCTCTCCTGCCAATGGGGGCGGCACTCGGTGGCGTGGTGGTTCCGGCGTTGATCTACATTGCGATTAACCATGGGACAGCCGCCAGTAACGGCTGGGCCGTGCCGACTGCAACGGATATCGCATTCGCTGTCGGCGTGCTTGCCTTGCTGGGCAAGTCGATCCCCGGAGGCGTGAGGGTATTGTTGCTGGCCTTGGCGATCATCGATGACATCGTGGCCATTCTGATCATCGCTGTGTTCTACACCGCGAGCCTGGACTACACGGGAATCGCCATCGCCTCAGGCGGTATTCTGCTGCTACTGATGTTCCAGCGAATGGGCCTGAGCCGGATGGCTCTTTATATATTGCCGGGTGCGATCATCTGGTACGGATTGCTGAAGACGGGCGTGCATCCGACACTGGCGGGTGTGCTTCTGGGGCTCATGAGCCCAGTGCGCTCAATGCCTATGACAGAACGACCACTGGATATGATCCAGAGAAATTTCCACGATTTGCTGGATAGATTCTCTGCCAAGGACACTCCCGACCAGTCAGTCGCCAAGCCACTGAAAGAGCTCCTTCAAGCGCAGCGGGAGATGCTTTCCCCGGTGCAGCGTATTCAAATGACACTTCATCCATGGGTAGCGTTCTGCATCATGCCGCTGTTCGCACTGGCCAACGCGGGTGTGAGCTTCGCAGGCGCGGACCTCGACAATGCACTTTCACAACATGTGTTCATCGCGGTGATGCTGGCGTTGGTTGTCGGCAAGCCAGTAGGGGTGATATTGGCGTCCTACGTGCTCGTCAAAATGAAAATGTGTGAGCTTCCCACCGGGGTGACCTGGCCTGGCATCGTCCTCGTCGGCCTGCTCGCCGGTATCGGCTTTACCATGTCGATCTTCATTGCGTCGCTGGCATTTGACGATGCAGCCCTGCTGGCTGCTGCAAAATTGAGCGTGCTATGCGCTTCCGCTGCTGCCGCGATAGTGGGCCTTGCTTGGGGTGCGTTACGGCGATCCGCCAAGCCTCAACAGGCGGAACTAAAGAGCGAATGAGCTCGGTGTGGGGTACTGTCCAGATCAGAAATGAGAGCATGATTTAGGAAGATCAAACCCCGATCGGCTTTCACGCAACCATGAGCTTGATACCCCACAGTGCTGCCATACCTGCAACAAGTGTCAGCACTGTGCTTCGAGTCTTCCAGGCCACCCAGGCAGCAATGATGGCTGCAGGTATCTGGGGGTTTTCGAACACAATTCCACCTTGGCCACCCGGATAGACCACCGCAGGTAACACCAACGCTGCCAGCACACTCGCCGGTACATACACCAACGCTCGACTCAGCAACGTGGGCATTCGAAAGCGACCATACAGCTCGACGAACGAAAGACGCATGACAAAAGTCCCGATGCCAACCGCCAGGAACATGCCCCACAAAGCCAGATCACTCATCGACTTTCCTCCTGATCGCCCAGGCGCGGCTCAGGTTTTTTTTTGCGGGCGCTTTCAGTCAGCAGGCCGGCAATAACGCCACCGATGGAAGCTGTCACCAAACCCAGGTTATAGGGCAGATCAACCGCCATCACGGCGATCAGCCCGCCAACGGTTGCAGCGACCAAGGTCGGCGCGCTGCGTATGTTGGGTACCAGCAACGCCAGAAATGAAAGCGGTACGGCGAAACTCAGGGACCACGTCTGCGGAATGCTTGCGCCCAGGGACACGCCGGCAATCACTGAAAGCTGCCAGGTCAGCCACATGGCACTGGCTGTACCGGCGTGAAAATGTGGGCCAAAGCGACCCAGTTCACCGGATGAAAACTTCAGGATGGACAGTGCATAGGACTGGTCGGACAGCATGTATGCCACTGGCCACGAGTAGCGACGGGGCAAGTGGTGCAGGTAGGGCGCCAGCGAAGCGCTGTACATCATGAAGCGCAAATTGATAATCAGGGCGGTGGCAATAATCGCGGCTGGCAATACTCCGTTTTGGAGAAGCTGCAGCGCGACCAACTGGGCGGAACCCGAATAAAAAAGCAACGTCATGCCGATGCTCATGCCGGGCGACATACCCATTTCGATCGCCAACACCCCGGTCACCAGGCCGAAGGGAATGACGCCGGGCATCAACGGAACCAGCGTGCGAACTCCTTGTACAAAAGCTTCTGTTCCCGTTCGGTAAGTCATGTTGCTCCCGTGACATCAGCCGCGCGCAAGTGATCACTCTGCACTGACCCAGCGCCTGATCGTGGACGGCTGAAGTTCGCTGTTCACTCCCGTTTCAGGCAAGCTGAAAACCATGCCGCAATGGATCTCTGTCGTCCATGAAAATCGTATGGTGACTGCTGGTCTACGCCCAGCCATTGATATTCGGCTGCATGCCGTCAAATCCTTACCTTCATCGTATTGGTCATGCGCTTCACCCATGCCGCACGCCTGTTGAAAGTTCGAAGAGACGATCAACTGCGCAACGACTTGTCCTCCATCAGACAATTGCCGCCATCGACCACCAGCAACTCGCCGGTGATGTAGCTCGCTTCGGGTGATGCAAGGAACGCGACCGCAGCGGCCACTTCTTCTGGTCGACCTGCCCTTTTGATTGGAGTGGCTTTCGCCGCCTCAACCTCTTCGAGCAGCGTTGATGCGGTGGCGATCCAGCCGGGGGCCACCGAATTGACCGTAATGCCCTGATGGGCAACTTCCAGCGCCAGGCTCATGTTCATCCCCACCATCGCAGCTTTTGCTGCACTGTAGGCAGACTGTCCCGGTGTACTCGCCCGCGTGCCAGTGGTCGAACTGACGTTGACGACGCGCCCGTACCCGCGGCTCTTCATGCCCGCCAGTACGCTTTGAGTTAACAGGAACGCCGTGGTCAGATTGCGCGCGATGGCCAGGTTCCAGGCTTCAAGGCTCATGTCCGCCAGTTCGTCGCAGGTTTCTGGACTGCCCTGCATCGTCATGCCAGCGTTGTTCACCAGAATGTCGATCCTCCCCCACTGCGCTTGCGCCCACGTCACCAACGCGCGCACCTCGTCTTCTTTGGTGAGATCTGCCGGCCGCCCTTGCGCCTCAAAACCCGCCGCGCGAAGTTCGGTGACACGTTCATCAATGCGCGAGCTACTGGCCGTCACGATCAACCGGACACCCTGTGCGCCAAGGCGCCGGGCTATGGCCATGCCGATGCCGTGTTCGCTGCCTGCTCCACTTATCAGGGCCACTTGACCCGACCAATCCACAACCATAGCGCTCGCTCCTTTGCATCAAGTCAATCTCAGCCCTTTACCCTGCCCCTCAGAAACGCTGTCTTGCGCAGCGGTTCGAGCGGTGGCGCATTCAACAGGATAGCCGCCGCAAACGCTACCGCTCTCCTCTGCCAGCGTGGAACATCGATGACTCCCGCTCCCTGTTGCGCAGTCAACAGAACACCGTGCGTGACCCGTTGCAGGAAGTCGGTATAGGCTCGTTAGCGGTCCTGCTCGCGACATCGGTGAGGTAATACGTGGGGATGGCGCCAATCCATACTTTCGCTGGTTTACCGGCAGCAAATAAATCGACCGCCGTGATGTGTACCTTCGCCAAATGGCACCCGCACCAGGACTATGGAAGTCGCAATGCCCAAACGTGAAAACAAAGCAGTCAATGCCACCCCCGGTGCATCTTCCAAGGCCAGTGCTCGATACCTTTACCCGCTGGCCATCGGCGTGTTGCTGGCGGCAGTCGCTGCCATCGGCTGGTTTTTGTTGAGCCCGGCCCCGGTGACGCCCAAGCCTGTAGCTCCACCTGCCGTTATCGCTGCGGCACCAGCACCGATCAGCAAGCCACAACCAGCGGTCAAACCCGCCACGATGGTCGATGAACAGCAATGCCAAGGCTGCCACAGTGAGCAGGTCAAAGACTGGCAAGGTTCCCACCACCAGTTGGCTATGCAACCGGCCACGGCAGAGACCATGCTGGGAGACTTCAACAACGTCACGGTCAATGCCGAAAAAGAGGCTGTGCGTTTTTCTCGCAAAGGCGATGAGTTCTGGGTCAACACGCCCGGCCTCGATGGCAAGAACAACGACTTCAAAGTGGCCTACACCTTTGGCATTGCTCCGCTGCAGCAATACCTGATCGAAGTTGGCGAAGGTCGCTTGCAAGCACTGGGCGTGGCGTGGGATACGGAAACAAACCGCTGGTTTCACCTGTATGCCGGTCAGGGCGTGAATTTCAAGAATCCACTGCACTGGAGCAAACCCAGCCAGAACGCCAACTTCATGTGCGTGGAATGTCACACCACCGGGTTCAAACGCAATTTCGACGCCACTACCGGCACCTTCGCCAGTCAATGGAACAGCCTTGGCGTGGGCTGCCAGGCTTGCCATGGTCCGGCGTCGAATCACCTCGAATGGTCGGCGAAAAAAACCGATTTGATCCATGCCGGCTTCGCCGTGGACCTCAAGGACAAGGACGCCACCGTCGAGATCGAAACATGCGCTCGCTGCCACGCGCGCCGGGCGCCATTGGGTGACGGTTTCACCGTCGGCAAACGGCTGATGGATGATTACCTGCCGAGTACGCTGACGCGTGAACTCTACGCACTGGATGGCAAAATCAAGGACGAAGTCTTCGAGCACGGCTCGTTTGCGCAGAGCAAAATGTTCGACAAAGGCGTGCGCTGCAGCAATTGCCATAACCCGCACAGCAACGAATTGAAGGCGCCCGGTAACGGCGTTTGCCTGCAATGCCACAACACGGCTGGCAAGACATCGGTCGCAGGCGTTGACGGCCAGGGCCTGCAAGCGAAGAACTACGACGCCATCGAACACACTCGTCATGCTCCGGGCACACCAGGGTCGCAGTGCGTGGATTGCCACATGCCCGGCAAGTTTTACATGGGCAACGACTTTCGCCACGACCACAGCTTCAGCATCCCGAACCCGGAGCGGGCACAAAAACTCGGCACCCCGGACGCGTGCCTCACCTGCCACCAAGGCAAGGCAGGCGACACAATCACGGCCCAGTTCAAAACATGGAATGCCTCCAGCGCGCCTCAGTCTTCCCGTTACGATGAGAGCCTGTGGTTGATCCGTAATGGTCAGCCGGGCGCAGCGCAAGCCCTTGATGAACAGCTGCAACGTAGCGACCTGCCGGCGATTCGGCGCACCACGTTGCTCGCTGAGCTGCCGCCGTACCCCAGCGAGCAGGCGCTGACACTGGCGACCGAGGCTCTTCGAAACTCCGCGCCAGAAGTACGAGAAAGCGCAGTGCGCGCGATCAGTGCGTTTCTGCCACCGCCGGAGCGAGCGCCGTTGCTCGCGCCATTATTGGGAGATCCGGTCAAAGCCGTGCGCATCGCGGCGGCGAGGGAGCTGCTGAGTGTCGGCACCAATGGTCTTGGCGGCGCACAAGCCAATTGGCAGGCGGCGATCGGTGAGTACGAGGCCGTGCAAAAAAGCCTTGCCGAGCGCGCAGAGGCCAACCTGAACCTGGCAATGCTGTATCAGGCCAGTGGCCGCAGTTCGGAAGTCGAAGGCTTGCTGCGCACCGCGCTCAAACGTGATCCGGACTTTTACCCGGCGCTGGTGACACTTGTGCAGTGGTTGGAGGCTGGCGGGCGAAGTTCGGAAGCGCAGCAACTGCTGGCCAGTGGACTGCAGCAACATCCGGATGCAGCACTCCTCCAGCACGCCCAAGGGCTGTCGCTGATTCGCGCCGGTAACGTTGCGGCGGCCATGAGTGCCTTGAAGAAAGCTGCGCAACTCGAGCCTCAGAATGCGCAGTACGGTTATGTACTGGCGGTGGCTCTGCATGAAAGCGGCAAAGTGAATGAAGCCTGCGAGGAACTGGAGCGCCTGCTGAAAGTGCAGCCCGCAAACAGAAATGCTCGTCTATCGTTGATCCAGTATTACCTCGACAGCGGGCAGGAGCCGAAAGCTCATGCCGTGATGCAGGCCTGGAAGAAGATGAATCCGCAGGACCCGGCGCTGAAGTGAGAAAGACGACCGCTTCGCGTCCGGACGCAGGCTGCGCCAGTTGCTACAAGATTTGCGTTGACGGCTACGAGGGGCGTGGAAGGGCGAACCTAGCCTGCGGAGCATCCGAGGACTTTGTGGATCTCGGTTACCACCTGCATCGTTGCGTCTTCGATCGTTCCTTCATTACGGCATAACACCCAGCCGTAATCTGCGATCGCTCGCTCGAACGCCTCGGTACAAGCGACCTGATCTTCCAGCCTATGGATCACCGTACTGCTCAGCCCGCGCCGCCGTGCCGCGGCCCTCGCCCAGGAAATATCAGGGCTGGTAACAACCCCGACATGCAGGTCCGGCACCCGCACGTGTCGGTCAATGTTTAATTGCAGAATCTCGGCAAACGGAATCAACCGGCGAAACGCGGCATCCGACGGGTACCAGCGATCGATCAGGATGATGCTGTCGGGTGGCTGTTTGGTCAGCACGTGCCGGGAAATCCAGGCGCGGCTGTCAGCAAAACGCTCACAGACTCTCAACTCCAGATCCCGGGTGGGGTTTCGCACGAACTGGTTGACCAGGGCCATTGTTTCAGCCCTGTAAGGATCGCTTTTTTGCTCGGAAAGCCGGATCACTTTTTTGTTATCGGCCCGCAATGCTTTCGTAACGGCCTCCAGCAGCGTGGTTTTGCCGGTCCCCTTGGGCCCATCCAGAGAAACGAACAACTGACGATTCATTCTTCACACAGTGATAGCTGATGCCACTTACTCATCGTCGTCTTCACCCGGTTGTTTTGCCAACGCTTGCTCTCTGATAAGGGCTTGTGTGACCTGCTCAATGTAGTCCAGCACCTCGGATTGAACCGAATATTGGTACTGTTTACGACGGTTATTGGAAACCACTCCATTGTTGCTCAGGCACATCATCACCAGGTTGGCCAAGTCGCTACCGCGCACGTCATACACGTCATTGACCGCGCTCACGACCTTGTCGAAGTTCTCGAGAAATATTGTCTCTTCACGAAGCTCGACTTCGAGTGCCCGCTGGGCCATTTCCAGGGTAAACCGAACCCCGGGAGTGGCATCCCAATAGCGATAGATCGCCGGGTCGCCGATAAAGTTGAACGAGTATTGACCGTGATCGATCCAGCGCACATCCCAGAACTCTCGCGCCGGGCGGGAGAATTGCTGCAACGTCTCCAGGTACAGGCGTTCCTCGCGTTTCATCGCGACAGAAACAGGCAGCAGCAACCCGTTCTCCAATGCGCCGGCGCGGCATAAGGTCTGGTGGATCAGAAAACGCGAGAGGCGTCCGTTGCCGTCCATGAAGGGGTGCAGGAAGACAAAGCCGAAGGAGATGATTCCCGCCGCTATCAAAGGATCGATGCGCGCTGGAGCGTCATTGCCCAGCGCCATGAGCTGTTCCATCAGCTCACGGCACAGGTCTGGCGCGGGCGGGACGTAAGTCACGCCCGCAGCGCCTTGCAGACCACTGGCTAAATGGTTCTGCTCATGACGAAACCCCGCGGCCATGTCAAAGGGATTGGAAATAGTCGCATTCTGCAGGTGGACCAGGTAGTCCTCACTCAGCGGGATGCGCTCGTGAGCCTGGCGAAGCAACTTAATGAATTTGCGTGCTTTGTCCTCGCTGGGTGACTCTTTCTCTATCGCAAACGAATCCTGGGTTTCATGCAGGTACGCCCACTGGATCGCGCGATCCATCATTCCCGACGGGAGGTTTTGCATGAATTGCTGCGCGCGGGCAAGAATATCGTGCTCAATGAGCGCGACAATCTCGGGGGTGCGTTCAACCGTGGCGCAATACGCGATCGTCCCGATGCCGTTGAACTCCACCCGCCAGCGAGAATTACGCTCGCCGGGCATGGTCACGTACAGTTTTGGGTCGAACAGTGGGACAAAGGCACCTCGCACTGGCGAGTGCTGGCGCAGTTCTTCAGCGGTGAACGCTTCACGTAAAAAGCACGCTTTGCGGATGTAGATACCATTAGGGGCGCGTTCCAGTTCTGCTTCCAGGCTCGCTGCCGGGATTCGCGGCAGCGCCTGGGCCAGAATGGCGAGGTTGATACCTTCGTGCTTGAGCGCGAATAACAGGTGCCCCAGCAGATCATCCGGGGCGGGCACAATATTGGATGGCACAGCCAGGGTTTCCCCGATCCGCTTGATGCGGGTAACCGGCTGAACCTTCGCCGGCCGGGGCAAGGGGAACGCTGAAAGCCGCAGCGATTCCAGCAGCCAGGCATATCCAGCTGATTTCATGGCGCAAATCCTTAATGTTGTGCTGTTGCCGCGCGATTTTCTTCAGCGCGCCAGGAAAATCTTAACTTCACGCGATTATCCTGATTTTTTCTTGACTGGCTATGGCGGATTTACGATACGGACTATTCTTTGCCTGCTTCAGCGTACGGTGACAGCGCCGGCGCGCCGATGCCATGAATCTCCCTGGCGACATTCTCACTGATGATGCTGGCCAGCAAGTGAATCGCTCCCCTCGCGCCCCGACAAATAAACTCTCTTGTTGAGTTTTATTTGACGCTGCTCAAATAAACATCAATAGCCGAACACTCGCTCGCTATGGCCAACTTGTTTAAGCCGCTGAGGTAATAACACCTCAGCTTTAAAGGAGCCGCCACATGACCACTCTTTTACATATTGACGCCAGCGCACGATCTGATCGCTCCCTGAGCCGAAAACTGTCCCAGGCATTCGTCGAGTCCTGGTTAGCCCACGACGGCAAAACACACGTCATAGTCCGTGACGTCGGGCACACCCCTCCTCCTTACTTGACCGAGGAATGCATTGCTGCGGTGTTTACCCCCGAAGCGCAAATGACTCCTGAAAAACGCGAGGAGCTGCGGCTCTCGGATGAACTGATCGCTGAACTTGATCGCGCTGATGTCATCGTGATCGGCACGCCGATGTACAACTACGGAATGCCGGCAACCCTCAAGTCCTGGTTCGATAAAGTGATTCGTATCGGCAAGACGTTTACGTTTGATCTCGACCGGGGCGACTATCCGCTGGAGCCGATCATGAGTGGCAAGAAGCTGATCATCTTGTCTGCCCGGGGTGAGTTCGGCTTTGGACCGGGTGGTGTTCGCGAGCACATGAACCACCTCGACACCCACATTCAGACATGTGCGCACTACCTGGGTGTGGACGAGACTCACGTCATCTCCATCGACTATCAGGAATTCGGAGACGCTCGCTATGAAGCTTCCATCGCCGATGCATTCGACGCCATTCCCGTGTTGATCAGGCAGATGATTGCAGAACAACAATGCCAGCTCTCGCCAGCCTGAAGGCCAGGTGCCGCCGCGACATGGGGAGAAGTGTCGCCGGTCTCGTGAAGTGATCGTCGATTGATGTCGAGTCAATCAATCGCAGCATTTTCCTTGAAGGAGCCGGCCTCGCTCAGAAGCCAGTCTTTGAACACTGACAGGCTGCGGCGCGGCGCACGCTGGTGGTCTTCTATCAGGTAGTACGTGAATCCGGGCAAGGTCGGACCGTCTACCCGATGCATCCGGCCGGAACGCAGCTCATCGTCGATCAGTACATTGCTGCACAACAACGGCCCCAGCCCGCGCTCGACCGCATGCAGCGCAAGGGTTTCCTCGCTGTACCAGGAGGTGCGCAGATGCCGTGATGCATCATGCTCGACGCGGGCCAGCCAGGCCGACCATGACGGTACTTCCAGCGACTGATTTTTCCATTTGAATGCCAGTAACGAGCGGTTGTGAAAGTCGTTGATCGTTGCGGTACGGTCGGCCGGACAAATGCTTTTGTCCGCGACCGCAACGTAGCGATCCTCGAACAATACGGGCCCACGGGCATTGGCATCGGGCAGACCATATCGAATTGCGAGATCGATCTTCTCGGAGCGCAAGTCCATGACTTTCTCCGAGGCATGAATGGACACCACTATATCGGGATGGATCGCGTTGAATTTCGCCAGGCGCGGCATCAGCCATCTTTCCGCGAACGCGCGCGTAGTGGACACCTCAATGGCGTCCCCCTCGGTTGGCGTACCGATCAGGGCAAATGCTTGAGCTATCTGGTCAAAGCTGTCTCGCAACAGCGGGTAGATGGCTTTGCCGGCGGACGTGAGGGTGACTGTCCGCCCGCGTTCCAGGAGCTTTTGCCCCAATCCGTCTTCCAGTTGCCGGACCTGATGACTGACCGCTGCGACAGTGACCGAAAGCTCATTGGCAGCGATGGAAAAGCTCTGATGACGAGCTACAGCCTCAAACGCTCGCACGGAATTGAGAGGGGGTATTTTGCGCATGGCTTTCTCCAGACGTCTGCTCGTGGATTGACAGCAGCTTCAGTGTCCACACCTTTAGTCATCTCGGCGATCTATGCGCTTCAGGCATTGCAGGTAACCCAGTACGCCACACACCG
Source organism: Pseudomonas sp. TMB3-21 (assembly GCF_054898145.1). NCBI lineage: Bacteria > Pseudomonadati > Pseudomonadota > Gammaproteobacteria > Pseudomonadales > Pseudomonadaceae > Pseudomonas > Pseudomonas sp. TMB3-21. The sequence goes on from NZ_CM142718.1 coordinate 4,455,052, forward strand.
CTTCCTGCTCGGCAATGTCCATACTCTCAGGCCTGTCGCTCAGCCAACGCTCAAAAATGCCGCGAACCAGCGCCGGCACGGTTGTCGCCGCGCGCAACACATCAATGCCTCGCGCCGTATCACCCCAATGCGAAAGTCTCGACGCAAACAACTCACTGCCTTGCGTCAGGTACCCGGCCTTGATCGCGTGAATGGGCAGATGCATTTCCTGCTGAGTGAGGATCCACGCGACGGACTGATTGTCGCGCAGGTGTTTCATTCGGCCTCTGATTAAAAGGCGGACGGCACCCTCCAGATCTGTGTTTGAGGCCGCTTGCATCGATGCCGAAATATTGATGAACATCTGTTGCTTCTGCCGTCGGATCAGCGCCAACAACAAGGCTTCCTTGTTGGGGAAGTACTGATAAAACGTGCCGTTGCTCGTCCCTGCCCGCTCTGCGATCGCATTGGTGTTGAACCCTGCCAGATGGTCAGTGGCGAGAACCTGAGTAGCCCCCTCCAGAATCACCTCAATAGTGGCCTGCGCACGTGCTTGCTGCGGGATTTTACGGGGCTCCAGCGAAGGCGTTGGCATAGGATCGACAGCTCTGAAATGCGAGTAAGAAATTCAGCAGACAGTCATTAAAGTACGAGGTGAACAGGCTTTGCGCAATGTCGCGTGAACCGCTGACTCACCGTAGGTAGAGCAATGCCCAGTCTGATCCATGACCTGCTCATGAGCGATGCGTTTTCGATTCTGGCCCGTTTGATATTGACCTCGTTTTTCTGGATTGCAGGTCTTTTCGGCATTTTTAACTTCGGTGTGATGGTTGAGACAATCAAGGCCCACGGGCTGCCAATGCCCCGTCTGATCGTGGTTTTGATGGTGACCACCGAACTCGTCGGTTCGATATTGCTCGTCACCGATTTTCGCTCCACGGGTTGGCTGGGTGCCGGGGCACTGGGCGTGTTCACCCTGCTCAGCATCCCGCTGGGCCACGCCTTCTGGAGATACCCGCCACCAAGGAAAATGGAAGAGTTTCAGCTTGCTCTGGAGCATCTCGCCGTCATCGGCGGTTTGATGGGCGCAGCCATTCTGACCATTCGTTAGACCGCAGACGCGCCTTCCACAATTACCAAGAGCGAAGATCCGGTTCAATCATTTGAGTTATTCGAAAATACAATTCTAAGGTGCGCCAATTGTTCGACGAGTATTGCGCCGTTAGCATCCATACAACTTATCGCGTAGAGATGAACAGTCATGTCGGATTTTATTACGCACATTAATGACAATAAAACCGAACATGAAACCGTGCGTCTTGATCCGCCTCCGGTAATCACGTCCGCATTCTCACGACGCGGCGTACTCAAAGCCGCTGTGACAACGGGATCGGTTCTACCGTTTCTCTCTGGCGCTGGCCTTCTGTCGATAACGGCGGGGTCGACGTTGCCCCTGTTGTCCGGCCCCGCCCTGGCTGCTTCCGCGCCTTCGGCAAAACCTACCGGCACTGCCATCGTGCCGTTTCGCATTGCAATCGCGCAAAGCGACCTTGACGATCTGCGCGCCCGGCTCGCCCTTACCCGCTGGCCTGAAAAGGAAACCGTGCAGGACTGGTCGCAAGGCGTCCCGCTGGCAAAGGCACAAGCGCTGATTGCAGCGTGGCACGATCATTACGACTGGCGAGCGTTTGAACGGCGAGTCAACCAGATACCTCAGTTTTTGACGAACATCGATGGACTGGATATCCACTTCATTCACGTTAAATCAGCTGAGCCCAATGCACTCCCCATCTTACTCACACATGGCTGGCCCGGTTCGTTCTCGGAGTTTCTGGAGGTCGTCGGCCCCTTGACCGATCCTGTCCGCCATGGCGGCAAAGCGAGCGACGCCTTCGATGTCATCATCCCTTCACTGCCCGGTTATGCGTTCTCCGCAAAGCCGACTGCCCCGGGTTGGAACATCGATAAAACCGCTGCGACCTGGGTCAAACTCATGGACCGGCTCGGCTATGAACGCTGGGTTGCGCAAGGGGGCGACTGGGGCGCCAGCGTCACCAGCACGCTCGGTCAATTAAGACCTGAGGGATTGGCCGGGATCCATCTGAATTGGGCGTTCGTGTTCCCCGAGGTCATTCCCGAAAAATTGTCACCCGACGAAAAACGCGCCGTTGATCAAGCCAATGTCTTCAAGACAGAGGGCATCGGGTATTTCAAACAGCTGTCGACCAAACCGCAAACCATGGGCTACGGCTTGCTCGATTCCCCCGTAGCGCTGGCGACCTACATCTATGAAAAGTTCCAGGTATGGTCGGACAACAAGGGTGATCCCGAAGAAGCGATTTCCCTGACCGCAATGCTGGACGATATTTCCTTGTACTGGCTTACCCGAAGCGGTGCTTCTGCCGCGCGGTTCTACTGGGAAAATCCGGGAAACAGCTTTGCCGGAGGCATCATCGACGTGCCCGTAGCGGTGAGTGTATTCCCGAGAGAAATCTATCAAGTGCCAAAAAGTTGGGCAGAGGCCACTTTTCCCAAGTTGATCTATTTCGGCGAAGTTGAAAAAGGTGGTCATTTCGCTGCGCTGGAGCAACCCAAACTGTTCACTGAAGAACTCCGCCGCGCGTTCACCTCTCTGCGGTCGTGAGTCTGAATTTGCGCTGCCATATGGCCAAGACATGAAGCGTCACGAACGTTTCTGAAATTCCATACCTACGCCAGACATCAGAGGCTAATCATGCAATCCGACGATCAACAGGGTTTTAACAGGCGGACATTGTTGAAAAGCAGTTTCGTCGGCGCTGCAGTATTGGCCTCGGCAGCAACGCCGCTGTCCTTATTCGCCGACACCGCAGTGAAAGGAGACATACGTCCATTCAAAGTTGAATGGCCAACTGCGAAATTGGCGAGCGTTCTGGATAAAGTCAGGACTTACGAGTTCCCCATCGAGCCCGAGAGTGCCGGTTGGCGGTACGGTTGTGATCCGGTTTTCTTGAAATCAATCTGCGATTACTGGGTCAATGGTTATGACACGCAGAAGGCAGTCGATGAGCTGAACCGTTATCCGCAATTCGTGACCAGAATCGAAGACCTGGACGTTCACTTTCTGCACATCGTGGGTGAAGCACGCGGCAAGCGACCCTTGCTCATGGTTCATGGGTGGCCTGGGTCGGTGTTTGAATTCTGGCAGGTGGCCGAGCGTCTGGCCTTCCCGTCGAGATTCGGTAATAACACTGCCGATGCCTTTGATGTGGTCATTCCTTCGCTACCTGGCTTCGGTTCAAGTGGCAAGCCTCGGCAGCCGATCGGCGCCCGCACAACCGCGAGGCTGTTCGACACACTGATGCGTGAAAGGCTCGGCTACAAAACCTATATGGCTCAAGGCGGCGACTGGGGAGCTGGCGTCGTCGGCTGGCTCGGCCTCGACTATGCCGAATCGCTTAAAGCCATGCATTTGAATTTGCTGATCGTGTCACCCCAGTCCGCGCCCGGTGACGCCGAAGAACACATATACGCAACCTCACACGCCGAGTATGAATCTCGCTTGGGTGCCTATTATCAACTGCAGTCCACCAAACCTCATTCGCTGGCTTACGCGATGGCAAACAATCCTGTGGGCCAGGCTGCCTGGCTGTTGGAACGGTTCCATGACTGGTCGGATTTACGGGATCGATCATTCGAAACCGTATTTAGCAAAGACCAACTGCTGACATCCGTGATGATTTACGTCATGAACGATGCATTTGCCAGCGCGGCCTGGTTTTACACCGCTGGCCGTATGGAGCAAGTTACTGAGATGCCAGTCGGTCGACGCGTGGAGACTCCAACCGGGTTTTCCGCTTACCCCGACTCAAGATCCCCCAACCCACCGCGGAGTTTGATTGAACGCGGTTATAACCTCAAATACTGGCGGGTCATGGAGCAAGGTGGCCACTTTGCAGCCATGGAGGTGCCCGAGGCTTTTGCTAAAGACATCCAGCAATGGGGCCGTTCTTTAAGCTGATTTCTTCGTTTCGCCTAACGACATTTTCAATAAAAAGGTATCGCCACCATGAACACCGAAAGAGTTGTGCTGCGCAACGGCCCCTTCAAGCGGCTTATCAATGACGGCGTAAAAGTCGACAACTGGATCTATCTGTCGGGCCAGTTGAGTGTCGACGCCAATGGGCAGACCGTGGGTGAGAACGACATTGCTGAACAAGTTCGCATGGCGTACCAGAATGTCAAAACGACGTTGAATTCGTTCGGCGCAGACATGCCTCATATTGTCGAAGAAACCTTGTTTGTGACCGATATCAGAAACTTCCTGTCCCGTGCGGACGAACTGTTTGCGATACGCGCCGAAGCCTATGGCGAAGACCCGCAAGTTGCTCAAACGCTGGTGGAAGTGGTTGCGCTTGGCGTGTCCACCTCCATGATCGAAATCAAATGCGTTGCCCGATTATGAAGGCTGTTACCGAATCCTGTTTATAAACGGCTTACCTCACGCCGGGTTGAGCGAACCGACGTTTTTGCGCCCCAAGCACGATTGATGCTCTACTGAATCATCGAGCCAGCACAATGCACGGTTCAACGTTCAGGTTTGGACAGCTATGCGTTTATCCGGATTCATCCTCGAAAATATTGAAGCCATTGTCCAGGAATGGGAAAACTTCGCACGGACCATGGACACCCCTGGCAATCCGCTGGATACGGCGGCCCTGCGCGATCACGCTGAATTGATGCTGCGCACCATCGCGGCGGATCTGAAAACCGCACAGTCCGCGAAGGAACAAGTAGAAAAATCTCAGGGCCATGGCGTGTCAGAGGACGAAACCGCTGCCAAGACCCATGCCATTACCCGGTTGATGTCCGGTTTTACCATCGATCAACTGGTTTCGGAATTCCGTGCCTTGCGAGCGAGCGTGATTAAACTGTGGATGAAACGATCAGCCGACGGCACGCAGCTGCAAGTCGAAGACATGATCCGCTTCAATGAAGCCATCGATCAGGCGCTGGCCGAGTCCATCAACAGTTACACCGAAGCCGTTCAGGCTTCACGCAACGTCTTCCTTGGCATTCTCGGCCACGACCTGCGCACGCCACTGAGCGCAATACTCTTGGGCGCGGACGTTCTTTTGCGTTCGGACGATCTGGGCGCACGGCCCACCAAAATCGCTTCGCGCATTTACAGTAGCGTTAAACGCGCCAGCCAGATTGTCGGTGATCTGCTTGATTTCACCCGTTCCCAGGTCGGCCCGGGTATCCCCGTGAAAAAACAGGAGATAGACCTCAGCCCGATTTGCGAGCGGATTGTCGATGAATCCAGAACGGTGTATCCGGAAACCAACATCAAGTTGAAATCGGTCAAACGGGCGACAGGTCAGTTCGACAGCGATCGACTGGAGCAGGTGTTTTCCAATCTGATCAATAACGCCGTACAACACGGCGATGGTCGCCAGCCGGTTACGGTCACGCTGGAGGTCTCGGGGGATAACCTTCTGTTCAGCGTCCACAACAGTGGCAGCGTCATACCGGAAGATGTCCTGCCGTTTATTTTCAATCCGATGGGGCGTTACTCGCCGCAAGCGTCAATTGACCACGGGCCTTATTCGAGCCTCGGCCTGGGTCTTTTTATTGCTGATCAAATCGTTGGTGCTCACGGCGGCCGGATCGAGGTGTCCTCGGAAAGCAAAATCGGTACGAAATTCGTGGTAGTGCTTCCAATGGAGTGATGCCGGGCCATTGTCCCAACTGAGTGGACAGTCAAACCGTTTTCAAGCTCTTTATCGTGTTCTTGTACTTCCTTAATCTGAGCCCATGTTGAACGACGCCCAACCCACTCGATAAAGGATTTCACCATGACCACCTACAACCGCCTGAACAAAGACGACGCCGTAGTTCTGATGATCGACCACCAGACTGGCCTGATCTCGCTGGTGCAGGACTTCTCGCCCAACGAGTTCAAGAACAACGTGCTGGCCCTGGCCGACGTCGCCAAATTTTTCGAGCTGCCGACCATCCTCACCACCAGCTTCGAACAAGGCCCCAATGGCCCGCTGGTGCCAGAGCTGAAAGAGATGTTCCCGGATGCGCCTTACATCGCACGTCCTGGTCAAATCAACGCGTGGGACAACGAAGATTTCGTCAAGGCGATCAAAGCCACCGGTCGCAACCAGCTGATCATTGCCGGTGTGGTGACTGATGTCTGCGTCACCTTCCCGACATTGTCGGCGCTGGCAGAAGGGTTTGAAGTGTTTGTGGTCACCGATTCCTCCGGCACCTTCAACACCACCGTGCAACAGGCTGCGTGGAATCGCATGACGCAAGCCGGCGCGCAAATGATGAACTGGTTCTCGGTCGCCTGCGAGCTGCAGGGTGACTGGCGCAACGATATCGAGGGCCTGGGCAACCTGCTCTCCCAGCGCATCCCCAACTACCGCAACCTGATGAACAGTTACTCGGCAATGGCCGCGCGCCAGGCGTAATAACTGCTTACCGCTAGTGTTGAGCGCTCGGTTCCTGCACCGGGACCGGGCGCTTTTCTGCGTTCTGAGTTCATCGCAATCGATAAAATCAACTATAGGAACCCTGCCCCGCATCGGCGAAAAGCAGTGCCTGTGAGACTATGCCGGGTAACACCTGCACGTTCGCGGTGCAGCTTCACTACAGGAGTGATCATGAAGCTTTTTTATCGCACACTGGCTTGCGCCGGTTTATCTGCGCTGGCATTCACCTCGCCGGCCTCCGCAGCGCAGGGTCCGTCGTTCAAATGCTCGGAAAAAATGTCCAGCAGCGTCGAGGAAATTATCTGCAAAACCCCAGAGTTGGCCGCGCTGGACCGGACGCTGGCGGCTGCCTACAACGCCGCTCTGAAAAATGCCGGTGCCGATTCCAAAGTGTTGAAAGCCGAACAGCGCGGCTGGATAAAAGGTCGCGATGAATGCTGGAAGTCCGACGATAAACCCGCGTGCATCAGCAGCCGTTATCGCCAACGTACTGTTGAAGTTCAAAGCACATATGGCCTTGTTGCCTCGACAGGGCCTGTTACCTACGACTGTGGCCGCAACGGCACAGTGAGTGCGACCTTCTTTCAAACCGAACCACCTTCTCTCGCTGCCGTTTATAAAGACCAGCGCTCGCTGATGACGGCCGCTCAATCCGCCAGCGGCAGCCGATATCAAGGTCAGAACGAAAGTTTCCGGGAACATCAGGGTGAGGCGCGGGTGACTTGGGGCTATGGCGCAGCCGAGATGACGTGCAAAAAGAAATCCTGACATCCGGGTGCGTGCAAACGCGGGACGAATTGCAGGCTCGCACCTCGGCACTTGCACCACGCGGCTGCGCCGATTAATAGATTGAATTCGCTCCCCGATCAGGTGCAAAGTGCCCGAAGTTGGGGAGAAGGACCTTGCAAGTTGCCCGGGCCGTTAACCATGACTGTAGTTCTCAACTAAACTGACATCACAATGACTTCATTCTGTGTTAGCCATCGCAAAGACTACAAAACTTGCAAAAAGTTTAATTCTTCCGACAGAAAACCAACACCCTTAATCATCAATGACTTACAGTTCATCAATTTTGCTTTTCGATAAAAGGCATTCTTTTTGACTTGTAGCGTTTGACAGCTCGCCAAGACTGGACGATAACTATATCGGCTCGGGGAATGCCCATAAGTGTTGCATTGTTAATTGACCCCCCGGCAAGTCAGGACACGCACGAAGCTATTTAATTAGGGTCGCAAGTATCGACCATGCGGTAGCTTTGCTCTGACAAAACTCGATGACAATTTCATTACTAATTTGAATTTAGATAGAACGAAAGGCGATTTCAGCAGTTGCCATGAACTCTATCGCGCGAATTTTTTCGCATAATTAAAAGCCACCCCAGATATCTGTTGCATTATTGATACATCAACTTCTCCACTATAACTATTGACGCTTTCTTTCTGACGATGCACCGGCCTCCATGGGCCACTGCCTACTAGCTGCATGATGGCAAGCGCGATGGCGTAGCTGTGCCTGTCGCCTGCTGAACTATCTTCGCTATGTATGGAGCTCCCCCCATGCAAGAAGTTATCGCCCTCCCTTCCAAATGGTACCTGTTGCAGTGCAAGCCCCGGCAAGATGAGCGAGCTCAGATCAATCTTCTGCAACAGAACTACATAACGTTTTGCCCTCAACTGGTCAGCGAACGCTTGCAGCGGGGCAAGCGCTTACGAACCCTGGAGCTGCTGTTTCCGGGCTACCTGTTCATACAGCTGAGTCGCGAAGATAACTGGGGCCCGATTCGTTCCACGCGGGGCATCAGCCGCATCGTCGAATTCAACCACGGGCCCGCCACGGTGCCCGATCACGTCATCGAGCACCTGCGCACTCGGTGCATCAACTCCCTGGAACCGCATTCCGAGCCCACCCTCGAACCCGGTGACACCCTGCAAATCATCCGCGGCCCGCTGTCGCCACTGGAAGGCGTGTTCCTGTCCATGCTCGGTGCCGAGCGCGTCATGCTGTTATTGCAGTTCCTGAACAGAGAACAACAGGTATGTGTGCCCTTGAGTCACCTTGAACGACAGCCAATGGCAGCTATAAACAAATGACTAATAAATAAAAGCCAGGCTGTTCTCGTCAGGAGCAAACATATGGGTTTGAAGTCTAACTGCCCTCTCATGCTGGTCATGATGTCTTTTTATCCTGGCGCTGCCTGGAGCATCGAACCACAATCGATCGATGTGTATGGATTCGACTTCACCCCCACTTTGTTATTTTCCGAAAGTTACGATGATAACTTTCGCGAGCTGGAGCACGATGTCGACTCGACCATGGTGACCAAAATTGCGCCCACCTTCGAGCTGAAGGCTGAAGACCGCAACAGCGGCACCCGACTGATCTGGCAGCCGACCCGTTACATCTATCACGATGACTCCGACGCCTCGAATACCGCACAACGGTTGCGAGCGGACAGCGTGATGGAGTTCACCGATCGCCATCGCTTGAAACTGGAAGCTGAGGCACGCAAGTACGAACGCACCACCTCGACGGCTGTCGACGGCATCAATGACGAGATCAGCAGTCAGCGCGTCGGCGGCGTTTATACCTACGGCGCCAAAAGCGCTCTGAATCAGATCGATCTGGGCGCCAGCTACGATCGCCTTCGCTACGACAACGCTGACGGCATCAACGACGACAAAGAGCGCGACACCACGGCATTGTCCACCACGTGGTACCACCGCCTCGGCAGCAACACCCGCAGTTTGCTTGAGTACAACCACAAGATTTTCGACTACGTCGAGCCCAACAGCCCGCGCAGCAGCAAATCCAATGCCGTGCTGGCAGGCGCTGAGTGGGACGTGACTGCACGTACCACCGGCAAGGTGCGTATCGGCTATGAGCGCAAGGAATTTGACGAGAACGACTCCGGCGACCTCAGTAACCCGACCTGGCAAGTCAATCTGGACTGGAAACCCCGCACCTATTCCAAGTTCACCTTCCTGGCCAAGCAGGCTATGGCCGAAGGCGACGACGGCTCCGATGCCGTTAAAGCGACGTTCACCCAGGTCGGCTGGCGCCACGGCTGGACCGAGCGCATCACCACCATCGCCGAAGCCGGCATGGGTCGCTACGAATATGAAGGCCAGGACCGCACCGACGACCTTCAGGATTACAACCTGGCGGTGGTGTACGAAATGCGGCGCTGGCTGGACATCGAGCTGGGTTATCGGCACCGCGACAACGATTCCGATGCCGACAACGAAAGTTTCAAGCGCAACGTCTTCCAGATCAGTTTCAACGTAAGCCTCTAGAGGTTTCCCCATGAACTCGCGCATCTTCGTGCTTTTGTTCGCGCTCTGGCTGCTGCCCGACGCTCAGGCAGCCCAACCCGGTACTCAGTACAAACTGGCGGCCGGTGACGTCTTGCGAATCATCGTGTTCGGCGAGCCGGAGTTGAGTATGAAAAAAATCCGGCTGAGTGATGCCGGGACCTTTTCCTACCCGTTCCTGGGGGAAATCAACGCCTTGGGCATGACCCCGGGGCAAGTGGAAAAAATCATCGTCGATGGCCTCAAGCAAGGTTATCTGGTCGACCCCAAGGTCAGCCTCAGTCAGGTCGAGTACCGCTCGTTCTACATCAACGGTGAGGTGCAAAAGCCCGGCAGCTATCCGTTCGTGCCCGGTCTGACCCTGGAAAAAGCCATCGCCCTGGGTGGCGGGCTGACCGAACGCGCCTCGATCAAGCGCGTCACCATCGTACGTGGTGACGGCGGTCCAACCCTTACCGATGCGGTGACCCGCAGCACTGTCATTGCCCCCGGCGACACCATCTCCATTGCACAAGGCTTTTTCTAATCATGGACAACAGCCCTAGCACCTACATCGAACGTCCTCTTCAGGCGCATCTGTATCAGCATCACGGCGAAGAGAAGGACACCATCGACCTGATGAAACTGTGGCGGGTAATCTGGCGCGCCAAGTGGAACATCGGCTGGCTGGTGCTGCTCAGCGTGGTGATGGCGATTGTGGCGGTGTCGATGATCACCCCGCAGTACGTCGGCAGCGCAACCCTGCTGATCAACGAGAAAAACCCACCGCTGATGTCGTTCCAGCAGGTCAAAGACTCGTCGACCAATGCCACCGATTACCTGCAGACCCAACAGGCGCTGCTGCAATCGCGGGAGCTGGCGGAACGCGCGGTGCGCAAGCTCAACCTTACGACCAATCCCATCACTGACCCGCGGCAACAGCCAAAGCCGTGGTTCACCCCACGCCAATGGCTGGCCGAACTCAACAGCGGGCAGTGGCTGCCAGGCCTGGCATTCCTCACACCGGTGCAGCCCACGCCCACGGAACTGGACATCTTCAATCAGGTCACGCAAAACCTGATGCTGCACACCAGCATCAAATTTGTCGGCAAGAGTCAGCTGCTGGAAATCGAAGTGGAACTGCCTGACCCGAAACTGGCCGCCGACGTTGCCAACGCGCTGGCCCAGGGTTTCATCGACAGCCAGCTCGACACCAATGTGAAGTCCTCGCAAACCACCACCAGCTGGATGAACACCCGCCTTGTTGAACTGCGCGATAACCTGCGCCGCGCCGAGAACAAACTGCAGGGCTACCGCGAAGAGCAGGGCCTGGTCGATGTCGGCGGCGTTGCTACCATCAGCGCCAACGAACTGGAAATGACCGGCAATCGCATGATCGATGCGCGGCGCAATCGTGCCGAAGCCGAAAGTCAGTATCGCCAGGCCAAGTCGCTGAGCAATGGCGACCTCAGCCGGTTGTCGAGTGTGCCGGCGGTACTGACCAACCCACTGGTTCAGCAATTCCAGGGAGAACTGGCCAAGGCGCAGGCCAAGGTCGAGGAGCTATCGGGACGCTACGGGCCTAAACACCCGGCGTTGACCTCAGCGCAGTCTGAGTTGCGCGCCGCTACCACCAGCCTGCGTCTGCAGGTGCAGCAAGTGATCGCCGGTATCGAGCGCCAATATCAGCTGGCGGTGGCCAGCGAACAGGCTCTGCAAGGTTCGTTCAACACCAACAAGGCGCAGCTTCAAAACATTTCGCGCAAAGAGTTCCAGCTGCGCGAATTCCAGCGTGAAGTCGACAGCAGCCGGGCCTTGTACGAAACCTTCATTACCCGCTTGAAAGAAACCGCCGCGACCTCGGACATGGACTCCACCAAAGTGCGTATCGTCGACCCGGCGATTGCCCCGCTGGAAGCGAGCAAGCCGCGCAAGACGCTGATCGTGGCGATCGTCGCGGTGGTTGCCGCGTTGATCGGCGTACTCATGGCGTTCCTGTTCGATACCTTGAGCAACACCTTCAAGACTGACGATAGTGTCGAAAGCACACTCAATACCCCATTGCTCAGCGTTGTCCCGCTGGTGATGAAGAAGAGCCGTCGGCAACTGGCGCGCCTGTTTGACGACAATGACCATCCGCGTTTTTCCGAGACCATTCGCAACCTGCGCACCTGGCTGATGCTGCAAAGCAATGAGCAGCCGGCGCAAGTGGTGCTCGTTACCTCGACCGTCTCTGGCGAAGGCAAGAGCACCATCGCCAACAACCTTGCCTGCTCGCTAACGTCGCTGGAGCGGGTGCTGCTGATCGACGCTGACTTGCGCCAGCCGACCCTGTCGTCGAACTTCGACTTCCCGGCCGACGCGCCGGGGCTGGCCAACGTGATTGCCGGTACCGCACGCCTGGAAGACTGCATCCGCACGGTGGGCAATCTAGACATGCTACCGGCCGGCAATGTATCGCCCTCCTCGCTCGACCTGTTGAGCTCGGCACGCCTGCCGGGCCCCGGCGAACACCGCCATGGCTCGCGTCAGCCGCCGCCACAGGACTTGCTCAGCTCGCCGCGGGTGGCGCGCATGTTTGATGCCCTGAAATTGCGCTACCGACATATCATCATCGATTCGCCGCCGGCCGAAATGGTCAGCGACGCGCTGCTGCTGGCCAAGCATTCGGACGCTGTGATCTACGTGGTCAAGGCAGAAAGCACCCCGGTCAGCCAGGTCCAGAAAGGACTCGCCACGTTGCAGCAGAGCCACGCTCCAGTGTTCGGGATCGTGCTTAACCAGGTCGACCTGCGCAAGGCGCGCAAGTACGGCCACAGTCATTCGGACACATTCTACGATTACGATTACGCCTCCAGGTAACGCTGGTCGCACGTCACCTCGCATCGCCCTTCGCTGCACCCGTTATCTCAATCGAGCCACATACCAGCGTGCCTGCCCCTATGCCGTGATTCCACGGCGCGGCCGATTCACGCCCCATGTCCAGAGGTTGAGCCGATGACTCCGCAATACACCGCTCAAGTCGCCCATCGTAAAGGCCTGACGTTCTGGGGTCAGTGGCTGTGCGCGCTGACCTTGGTCAACGTGCTGTTGATGGTGCTCGTCTACTGGCGCGTTGGCGCTCTGGCCAGTCCCTACCGGGTGCTGATGATTCTCACGGTGCTCGGTTCGGTGCCGATCTACGGCGCCATGCAGGTCTACCACAAACGCCACGGTTTACTGGTCGGGCTCGCTCGGTTGCTGGCCGGCTGGCTGATCCTGCTGGCGGTGCTGATCAGCATCGCGTTCATCACCCAGACCAGTGCGATTTTCTCGCGACAGGTGATCATCGTCTGGGCCATCGCCGGCTACCTGTTGCAAGCGGCCAGTTTCATCCCCCTGCATTGCCTCACCCGCCTGCATTCGAGCAAACGCTGCAACGAGCGCCGCTCGGTAATTCTCGGCACCTGCCCGACCGCCCATGAACTGGCGCGCAAACTGTCGCGGCCGAACCGTGCGCGGGTGCTCGGTTTTGTCGCCACCGCCGACCATGCCGGCCCGGCGCCGAGCATTTTGCCGCTGCTCGGCTCGGTCGATGACATCCGTGAAATCATCGATCGCATGGAGATTCGCCGTGTCTATCTGGTGCTGCCCATGGATAAGGCCGCCATGATCGAGGCGCTGTACATCGACTTGCTGGACATGAACGTCGACGTGGTCTGGATCCCGGATTTCAGCAGCCTGGTGCTGCTCAATCAGTCGATCTCGGAAATTGAACGGATGCCGGCGTTCTATCTCAATGAAAGCCTGATCAGCTCGCACCCCGGCAGCCTGTTCTGCAAAGACTTGCTGGAGCGTACCCTGGCCGCGGTAGCGATCACCCTGCTCAGCCCGCTGCTGCTGGCCGTGGCCGTGGCGATCAAACTCACCTCCCCCGGCCCGGTGCTGTACAAGCAGAACCGGCATGGCTGTGACGGCGAAGTGATCAGGGTCTGGAAGTTTCGCTCAATGCGCGTGCACAAGGACGACGATGTCCGTCAAGCCACCCGCGACGACGACCGCGTCACCCCGCTCGGACGCTTCCTGCGCCGCAGCTCGATCGACGAACTCCCGCAGCTGTTCAACGTGCTGTTCGGCGCCATGGCCCTGGTCGGTCCGCGCCCCCACGCGGTAACTCATAACATCTATTACACCGGCAAAGTCCGCGCCTACATGGCCCGGCATCGCCTCAAGCCCGGCATCACCGGACTCGCGCAGATCACCGGTCACCGCGGTGAAACCGAGACGCTGGAAAAAATGCAGCAGCGCGTCGCCCAGGACCTCAACTACATCAACCAGTGGTCGCTGTGGCTGGACATCAAAATCCTCGTGAAAACGCCCTTTACCCTCTTTTCCAAAAACATCTACTGACGCCCCCGACCTGAGGTTTCACCATGAATGTGAGCGTATTCGGCATCGGTTATGTGGGACTTGTACAGGGCGCCGCGCTGGCGGAAGTCGGCCATTCGGTGATGTGCGTGGATGTCGACGCCGCGAAGGTTCAGGCGCTGATCGAGGGCACGTTGCCCATCTACGAACCGGGTCTGAAAACCCTGGTGCGGGAGAACTACCAGAGCGGCCGCTTGCAGTTCGGCACTGATCTGGCGGCTGCCGTGCGCCACGGCGATGTGCAGCTGATCGCGGTCGGCACCCCGCCCGACGAGGACGGCTCGGCAGATTTGCAGTACGTCCTCAATGTGGCAGAAACCATCGCGCAACACATGGACCGTTATCAGGTGATCGTCGACAAATCCACGGTGCCGGTGGGCACGGGTGATGTAGTCCGCGCACGCATTGCCGAGGTATTGGCCGAGAACGGGCGCAGCGATCTGACCTTCGACGTGATTTCCAATCCGGAATTTCTCAAGGAAGGCTGTGCGGTGGACGACTGCATGCGCCCCGACCGGATCATCATCGGCACCGACAGCGCACACGCCGAAGAGGTGATGCGCGAGCTTTACGAGCCGTTCAACCGCAACCGCGAAAAGATCATCGTCATGGACATCCGCAGCGCCGAGCTGACCAAGTACGCCGCCAATTGCATGCTTGCGACCAAGATCAGCTTCATGAACGAAATGGCCACGCTCTCCGAGAAACTCGGCGCCGATATCGAGATGGTCCGCCACGGCATCGGCTCCGATCCGCGCATTGGCTACCAGTTCATCTACCCCGGCGTTGGCTACGGGGGCTCGTGCTTCCCCAAAGACGTGAAAGCCTTGATTCACGCCGCGACGGCGGTGGATATCGATGCCCGCGTGCTGAAGGCGGTGGAAGCGCGTAACAACGAACAGAAAACCACGTTGTTCAGCAAGATATTCGAGCACTTCGATGGCGCGCTGCAGGGCAAGACGTTCGCGCTCTGGGGACTGAGCTTCAAGCCGAACACCGATGACATGCGCGAAGCGCCTAGCCGGGTGTTGATGGAAGCGCTGTGGAAAGCCGGAGCGCGCGTCCAGGCGTTCGATCCCAAGGCGATGGAAGAAGCCCAGCGCCTGTATGGCGAGCGCGAAGACCTGACGCTCGCGGGCACCAAGGAAGCCGCGCTGAAGAATGCCGATGCGCTGATCATCGTCACCGAATGGCAAACGTTTCGTGCACCGGATTTTGACCTGCTCGCACGCCAGCTCAAGCAGCCGCTGATTTTCGACGGCCGCAATCTGTTTGATCCGCAGCGCCTGGGCAAACGCGGTTTCACCTATGTGTCCGTCGGCAGGCAAACCTGGCCGCATGTCGTTGATGGAGGCATGCAATGATCAAACTGAACGTGATCGAGCAATATTCGCCGGCGCTGCTGGACGCGAACAAAGCGTTCTCCTTCGTCAACTTCGCCTCCATCGGCAGCTTCCTCAAGCAGCCATCCAATGCCGTCGCCTATTTTTGCGACGGCATGCTGATGTCGACTTTTATGTCGCGCGTGACCGGGCGCGCGGTGGGCCGGGTAAGTTTTGATTTCACTTCCATTGCCGACCCGGTGTTCAGCAGCGCCGAGGCGCAAGGCAAGCGCGTGTATTTCGTCGGCGCCCGGCAGGCCGAACTGGCGCTGTTCATCGAGAAGATTCTGCTGCGTTATCCCGCGTTGAACATTGCCGGTTATCACAACGGCTATTTCAATGCTCAGCAGGCCGAGGCTATTCACGCCGACATCTGCCGCAGCGAAACGCACATTCTGATCGTCGGGCTGGGCGCCGGACTGCAGGAACGGTTTGTCGACAATGCCCTCCAGGCCGGCTTCAGGGGCGTGGCGTTTACCTGCGGCGGCTTCATTCGCCAGGAGGCCATGGCCACGCAACAGTACTACCCGGCGCTGGTCGACCGTCTGCACTTGCGCGCCTTCTACCGCATGTACCGCGAGCCGCACACGATCAAGCGCTACCTGATCGACTACCCGAGCAACTTTTGCCACCTGTTGGCGATGATCGTTCGACGCAAAGTGTCGATCAACATCAGCGCACCCTGAAGCGCATTCTCAGCAGCGGGTCATTGACCATGCATATCCTGTTTATTCTTAAAGATTTCGAATCCGACGGGGGCGTTGAGCGGGTACAGCAACGCCTGGCCGAGCAATTTCTCAAGGATGGCCAGCGCGTCAGTTTTTTCGTGATCAACGGCGACACCCCGGACGCTGTGGGTGCAACCGCCATCGATGGCGCCGGCAGCGGCGTGGTCGGCATGCTCAAATCGATTGTCCTGTTGCGCAGGGTTATCCGGCGCGAAAAGGTCACTCACCTGATCAGCGCCAAGGAGCAGGCCAACCTGTGCACCTGGTTCGCCACGCTGGGGCGTCCATGCAAGGTCATCTACACCCGCCACACCGCACTTGATTGCGCCGAGCAAAGAACCGGCGTCACCAGCCTGCGACTGCTCTACGCCCTCTATCTGTGCGGCAGCGGCAAAGTGGTGACGGTGTCGCAAGGTTTGCGCAGCGCCCTCGCCGACTGGATACCCTGGGGCCGCCGACGCATCACCTATTGCCCGAACGCAGTGGTAACAGAGCAACTGCTCAACGCCGCACAGACCCCCATGCCCGCCAACCTGCCAGGCGAGTTCTGGCTGGGCGTCGGCCGGCTGGTGGAACTCAAGGGTTTTCACGTGATGCTCGACGCTTATGCGCTGGCATTGAGCCGCGAGGCACTGCCCGATCTGGTCATCGCTGGCGACGGCCCACAACGGGGTGCACTGACCGCGCAGGCGCAACGGCTGGGCATCGCCAACCGGGTGCATTTCACTGGATTTCTGCGCAACCCGTATCCGCTGATCCGCCAGGCCCGGCTGCTGATCCTCAGTTCATCACACGAAGGCATGCCGACCGTGTTGATCGAGGCCCTGGCATTAGGCACGCCGGTGTTGGCCTGCGACTGCGAAACCGGCCCGAGGGAAGTGCTCGATCACGGCCGTTTGGGGCAACTGGTCAAGGTCAACGATGTGCCGGCGCTGGCCGAAGGTTTGCTGCAAAGCCTGGCGATGTCTGCCGCGGTCACGCCGGGTGGGCAATCCCTGGCCGAAGCCGTCCGCCCTTACACCAGCCACCACGCCGCGCAGGCTTATTACCAGGTATGGAATCAATCATGAAAAAGCTGCTGATCATCCTCCACGACCTCAGCGCTGGCGGCGCCGAGAAAATGATGGCGAGACTGGCCGGTGCGTTTGTCGAGGCCGGCAACGACGTCACACTGCTGATGCTCACCGGCGGCGGCATGAACGTCGCGCTGCTTGATCCTCGGGTCAAACAGGTCGAACTGAACAGCCCGCGCAGCGCCAGTGCAGTCCCGGCGCTGGCACGCTTTTTACGGCACAACCGCTTCGATGCACAACTGGCCGCCCTCACCCACGTCAACGTGGTGGCTATTGCCGCCTCGATACTGTCCGGCACCCTGCAGCGCCTGCACGTCAGCGAACGCAATGCGTTTTCACACGACAAGCACGTCAATCCGGCGGCGGCGGTGCGCGCGGCTTACTGGCTGGCGCCGTTTCTGTATCGGCTGATTCCCAATCCGGTCATCTGCGTATCACGGGGCGTGGCGCAGGACCTGGTCGACACGACGATTGCGCGCAAGCGCGACGTGACGATCGCCGACAATCCGGTGCTCGATAACGATTTCCTGCAGAGGCCACCGGGCCTGCCGAGCCATCCCTGGCTGCTGGAAAAAACCACCGCGGTGGTCGTTGCGGTGGGTCGCCTGGCGCCACAGAAAGGCTTCGATACGTTGATTGCAGCGTTCGCCCGTTTGCCGAATTCTGGCACGCGTCTGATCATTTTCGGCGAAGGCAATCTTCGCGCGCAGTTGCAGGCACAGGCGGCGGCAATGGGTGTGGCCAATCGTGTCGATCTGCCGGGCTATACACGTCAGCCCATGGCGGAAGTGGCGGCGGCCGACTGCTTTGTATTGTCGTCACGTTTCGAAGGTAGCCCCAATGCGCTGGTTGAAGCGCTGGCAACCGGCACGCCCGTGGTGTCGACCCGCTGCCCGCACGGTCCGCTGGACATTCTCGACAACGGCAGGGTCGCGCCCTTGGTCGACGTCGACGATCCCGCCGCGCTGGCGCAGGCAATCGCCGGCGAACTGAGCGCCCCCCGCGATGCGAATCTGCACGCGCGCATCGCCGCTGCCAATCGCTTCGTCAGTGGCCGCGCCGTGCACACCTACCTGGCGGCGCTGCTGGGGGGCGAACGTTCATGAGAAAACTGGAAGTCAGATACTCCACGCTGCGCGACGGGTTTACGTTGTTCGGCGTGTTGTTCTACATCCAGGTGATTGCTTTTTTCCTGGGGCAAGGTGCTGCCCTGGACGATGCGCAACGGGACATGGAGGGCAACGTGGTCAATCAGATTGGTGGATTGGTGACCCTGCTGGTTCCGCTGTTTTTCTTCATCCGCAACAAGGTGTTCCTGAGCAAAAGTTTTTACCGCAACAATTTTTTTCTGCTGCTGTTTCTGGTGTGCGTGGCGGCGTCGATCAGTTGGTCCAGCGACCCGATGTTGAGCTTCAAACGCTTTATCGCGATGGTCAGCGTGGTGTTCTTTGCCGGGTTCGTTGCCTACAACTACAGCATTGAAAAAATTACTTTCATGATCGGTTCGGTGATCGGTGCTGCCGCGTTGATCGGTCTGATCTTCGCCGTGATCAGGCCAGACATTGCCTTCATCTCTGGCGGTATACGAGACGGCGCGTTCAAAGGAATTTTTACCGAGAAGAATGCCGGCGCGCGGATCAATGCCATTGCGATCCTGTTGCTGCTGCCGATGATCCGCCAACGCAATGTGATGGCGATGCTGTACGCGAGCTTTTCGCTGGTGGCGATTCTGCTCGCGCAGTCGGCGACGGGCATTGCGCTGATCGTCACGGGCGCGGCCAGCTACTGGTACTTCCTGACGATGATCCGCCTGCGCGTCAACCGTTCGTTGCTGGCGTTCTTCGCCGCGACGGTCGTTTATTTGCTGATCTGCGCCTTCATGTACGGCAACTACACGCTGCTGCTGGAGATGATGGGGCGCGATCCGTCGCTGACCGACCGCACGCTGATCTGGGAACTGCTGACGCCGCTGATCGATAGCCAGTTTCTTAACGGTTACGGCTACGGCGCGTTCTGGTCGAGCCCGGATGCCGACGTTTTTATCAAGCGCTGGGGTTATATCGGCAATGCGCACAGCGGTTACATGGAAACCTTGCTCAACGGCGGCGCGCTGCAGCTGGCGGCGTTGATCCTGATGTTCGCCGAAGCGCTGATTAAACAATACCGAGCGGTAACGGCTGACCGCTCTGCTCAGTTCCGGGCCAGCGCGCTGGTGATCATCGCGCTGTTCATCGTCACCAATTACGTGGCGTACGTGATACCGAATTACCGTTCTGCGGAGTTTCTGGTGTTCTGCACACTTGCTCTGACGTTCCGCCATCACCACTCCAAACGACCGGCCATGGCCGCTCGCTCGCCTGCACCGGCTTATGCCGTCCGCTCACAGGCCCTGTCCGCCGGGACCCGGTCCAAGGAGAAAAGCCCATGCTGAACGACGCTTCCCCATCACCCGGCACGGTGTGCGTAGTCATTCCGCTGTACAACGCCGCCAGCAGCATTCAGCAGACGCTGGCCTCGCTGAGCCGGCAAACCCGGTTGCCGGATAACGTGATCATCGTCGACGACGGCTCCAGCGATGACGGGCCGCAAATGGTCAGGAACTTCGTGGCGCCGTTTCCCATTACCTTCCTTCAACAAGCCAATGAGGGCCCGGGGAGCGCACGCAACAAAGGCATCTTCAAGGCTCAAGAAACATTTATTGCGTTTCTGGATGCTGATGATCAGTGGCACCCGGAAAAGCTCGAGAAGCAGTTGGCGCTTTATGCTGAGCTGACGCGCACGGGGCATCGGGTCGGCTTGATCGATTGCTATCAACTGAGCGTTTTCAGTGACGGTAAGGAACAACGGGAAGAACGGCGTAAAAGCGGCAATCACTTTGCCGATTTCATGCGCGAGAACGTCATCAATGGCACCTCCGGGGTGGTCGTCAGGCGCGAGGCGATTGTTGCGCTGGGCGGTTTTGATCAAAAGCTGCGCTACGCCGAAGATCGTTTACTGTGGACACGGATTGCAGAGCATTGGGAAGTTCACACGGTGCCCGAAGTGTTGATCCGCCGCGGGGTCAACGCCAGCAACATCACCGCGCAGCCGCAAAAATATTACCCGCACAAACTCAAGTTCATTGACTTGTACCTGGAGCTTTACGGCACCCGCCTGACGCGCCAGCAGCGCATAGATTTCGTGCTGGCCAACCATGCCGACTTCCTTGGCACGTTCTCCCGGCGCGGCGAGCACGCGCAGGTGATCAAGGTCTTCCAGAAAATGCTCAAGCACTCGTGGCAGACACTGATTGTCTTCAACGGCAAACCGACCCTGCGCTACCTGTATGCGCGGATGAAAACGCTACGCAAAGCTCCCTGACCACGCCCCGCCTGGCAACGCGACCCCTGTAGCAGCTGGCGAAGCCTGCGTCCGAGTGCGCAGTACTCGCTAGTTCGGCAAACGCGGTTTTCCAGATACACCGCGCTGCCCGGGTTTACGGCTGCTACGCAGCCGGACGCAGCCTCGCAGGCTCGGCAGCTGCTACAGGTGCTACGGGCGCTGGTGACTGCGGTTCGTTAATTCATCCTTTGTCGTTCCAATCCCCAGGTCTCGCCCATGGCCAATCATCGTCTGGTTACATTGATCTGGATCTTCACCGAAAAATTCGGCCTGATTTTCCTCTCGATGATCACGTTTGTTGTTTATGCCCGGCTGCTGTCGCCAACGGAACTGGGCATCGGCACCGTGATTATCGCCATCGTCGAAGTGGTCGGCATCATCTACTCGTCCGTGCTGGAAGATCCGCTGGTGCGCCAGGAAAAGCTGGACGACCGTCATGTCTCGACCGCGTTCTGGTTTTCCGTGCTGATCAGCCTGGTGTCGATTCTGCTCATTAGCGGCCTGGCGATGCAGTACGCGCCTTCGCCGGAGTTGCAATGGATGACTGCGGTGGCCTCGGTGAAAATCCTTTTCACCATGATGGCGCGGGTGTACGTGGTGCAGATGCGCCGCAGCGGCAACTTCAAGATGCTCGCCACCCGCACGCTGCTGGGCAAGGTGCTGGGCGGCGTCGGTGGCATTGCGGTCGCGTTGTGGGGTTTTGGCGCCTGGGCAGTGATCGCACAGGCGCTGATCATGGAGTTCGTTTCGGTGATCGTGTTGATGCGCGGCGAGCCCAGGCGAATCGGGTTCCACATCGACACCCGGTTCCTGCGCGAAACCCTCAGGGCCGGCACGCCTGTAGCAATCAATGTACTCAGTTCACAAACCCTGCAGCGCGGCGTCAATGTGGTGCTCGGCATCACGGCCGGTGCGAGCGCTGTCGGCATGTTCAACCTGGCGATGCGCATCATCGATCTGCCGCGCACCGCGATCTACAACGGCTTGATGAGTTACGCCCTGCCGGCATTCGCCCGGCGCAGCGCGGATTCTTCGCGGCTGATCGGCCTCATCAGCGACTCGACGGCGCTCAGCGGTTTTCTGCTGACGCCGCTGTTCATCGGCATCGCGCTGACCGCAGACGACATCATCCTGCTGATCTTCGGCGCCAAGTGGGCCGACGCCATTCCTCTGCTGCAAGTGCTGGCCTGCACGGCCGCACTCGGCAACCTGGCCATGTTCGCGACCACGGCGCTGGTCGCGGTCAATCGCAGCCGTCTCACCCTCAAGGCTGAAGTCGGCACCACCCTGCTCGCCCTGGCGCTGGTTTACAGCCTCGGCGCTGTTTACGGCGGCATGGCCGCAGCGTTGGCCCTGCTGGTCAGGATGCTGATCATCACGCCTCTGCAGATTCGCGGTTTGAATACCGCCATCGGTTACGGCTGGCGGGCGTTTCTGGAGTGCAACTACCGCAGCGTCATCGCCTCGCTCGTGATGGCCGCCAGCGTTGTGACCTTTTCCACCCAGGTAAGCCTGACCGGCTACGTGCATCTGATCGCCGACATCGCCATCGGCGCCCTGACGTATGCCCTCGCCTACAGCCTGCTGCACCCGCGCTGGCCGCAAGAATTCAAGACGGTTTTCACCACCCGCTGAAACGGTTCTCGCACAGGAATCACACATCATGCTCAGAAAAACCACGCTGCTCACAGGCGGGGCCGGCTTCATTGGTTCCCACACCGCCCTGACCCTCATCAACGCAGGCCAGCAAGTGCTGGTGCTCGATAACCTGAGCAACAGCTGTCGCGAATCGATCACCCGTCTTGAGCAACTGACCCACACCCGGGTCGAGTTCATCGAAGGTGACGTGCGCAACCAGAAGCTGCTCGACGACATTTTCAGTCACTTCGACATCGATGCGGTGGTGCATTTCGCCAGCCTCAAGTCTGTCGAGCAAAGTGTGCGCAACCCGCTCGACTACTACGCCAACAACGTCGCCGGGACGCTCAACCTGTGCCGATCGATGGCGCGTGCAAAGGTGTTCAACCTGGTATTCAGCTCATCGGCGACGGTTTACGGCGACCCCGCACGGACACCGATTCTGGAAGACCTCGGCACTGGCAAACCGACCAACCCGTACGGCCGCACCAAATTGATGATCGAGGAATTGCTCACCGATCTGGCCACCTCCGACCCGCGCTGGAGCATCGCGTTGTTGCGTTATTTCAATCCCATCGGCGCTCACGAAAGCGGCATGATCGGCGAAGATCCCACGGGCAAGCCGAGCAATCTGCTGCCGTGCCTGACCCAAGTCGCCATTGGCCGCATTCCGGAACTGACCGTTTACGGCAGCGACTACCCGACCGTCGATGGCACTTGTGTGCGCGATTACATCCACGTCGTTGACCTTGCCGACGGCCATCTCAAAGCCCTGCAAGCCTTGCGCGACGGTAGCGGCGTCAATGTCTGGAACCTGGGCACCGGCGTGGGCTACAGCGTCTTGCAGATGATCCGCAATTTCGAGGCTGTCACCGGGATTACCATCCCATTCCAGTTTGCGCCGCGCCGCGCCGGCGACATTGCCCAGTGCTGGGCCGACGCGAGTAAGGCTGGACGCGAACTCGGCTGGTCTGCCGAACGCGACCTGGAACGGATGATCGTCGACAGCTGGCGCTGGCAATCGCACAACCCGCTCGGTTATCGCTCGAGCCCGGTACCGCAGTTTGCCCACAAGTGAGCCAGTAGCTCAGAAGAAAGGAGATGCACATGGTCAGGGAAATATGGCTGGGCACGCTGTTGATGTCGGCAGCGTTGAATGCGTTTGCCAATGTCACCAGCCCGCCACTCAATGGTCTGGTGCTGTGGCTCGACGCTGCTGACGCCTCGACCCTCACCGTCGATGGCGAAAACCGCGTGACCCGATGGCGAGACAAATCCGCCAAGGCCAGCGCAATCATCGTCGACCCTGTCGCGGCCACGGCGCTGCCATTGCGGGTCGACAGCGCCATGAATGGCCGCCCGGTGGTGCGCTTGAACGGCACCGCGGCGTTTTCCGGCTCGTCAATTCGTAAGAGCAAAGGCCCGGCCACGGTGTTCGTGGTGTCAAGGCGTTTGCCTGAGCAAGCCGGTGGCAAAGCCTGGCAGCGCTTGTTCAGTTCGCGGCCGCTACTTGCCGATAACGACAACATGCTGCCGAACTTTGGTATCAGCGTTCAACAGACTACGGCTTACGAGCCGAAGCTGGACTTTCTGGAAATCAATGACGTGCCAATCGGTCCATTCGCGGTGGCGCGTAACGTCGTCGGCACTTCGGAAATCCTGCGCGGCGACATCGCCGAAGTGCTGGTCTACGACCGCCTGCTGAGCTCGCAAGCCGAGCGGGAAAACGCGTTCGATTACCTGGCGCAAAAGTGGTCAGTGGCACCACCTGCGAAATCCACGGCATGGACCCGCGTCGGTCCCCTCGGCGAAGTGCCACAACACACCAACCCCAACGCGCCGTTGTCCGATCAGGCCAACGCTGGCAAATGGGTGCTGGACACGCAGCTGTCGGATGATTTCAACGGGACGGCGCTCAACGCAACGCGCTGGCATGTCAACAACGCCACCGGCACTGATTCGCTGGGACGTAAGCCGGCGTTGTTTCTGCCGACCAATGCGGTCGTCAACAATGGCAACCTGAACATCTATTTCCGCAAGGAAACCCTGCCCGAAAAGTACGTAAAACTGGGCTACAAGGATTACAGCTCGGCGATGGTTCGCACCATTGAACGCGGGCTTTACGGCTACTACGAAGCGCGGGCAAAACCCATGAATTCCGCCGGTTCCAGTGCATTCTGGCTGGCCTGGACCGGGCTGCCCGACAACGCCACCGAGATCGATATCTTCGAGATTGGTGGCAAGACCAAGGACGGCGCTTTCGACAAAAAATACAACATGAACGCCCACGTCTGGGCCACGCCGCAAAGCGATGAGCATCTCAGTGACGGCAGCACCTGGGTCGCACCGTGGCGGCTGGCGAGCACCTTCCACGTCTATGGTTTCGACTGGCAGCAGGACATGTTGCGCTGGTACGTGGATGGCGTGCTGGTGCGGGAAGCGAAGAACACCAACTTCTTCTTCCCGATGCAGATCGTGTTCGACAGCGAGGCGATGTGGCAATGGTTCGGCGTGGTCGACGACGCCGACCTGCCTTCCACGTTCCGTATCGACTACGTCAAGGTGTGGAAGCGCGGCAACTAGTCCGCGCTTCGCCTGGAAAAGGCTCGCTCAGGGCGTTGTCGCCACGTCCGGTGTGTCCTGCACCCATTGCCAGAACAGTTGATAGCCCACTGCCAACACCACCGGGCCGATGAACAATCCGATGATGCCGCCGGTGACCATCCCGCCTAGCGCGCCGATCAGGATCACCGGCATCGGCACGTCAACGCCACGCCCCAGCAGCAGCGGCTTGAGCACGTTATCGACCAGGCCGGCGACGAACACGTAAATGGCAAAGACGATGGTCGCAGTGCTGGCGCCTTCGGTGGCGAACACATAGGCGATCACCGGCAAGGTGATCAAGGTGACCGGCAGTTGCATGATCCCCAGCAGCAACACCGCCAAGGCGAGCAAACCGGCGCCGGGCACGCCTTTAAATACAAATCCCAAGCCCACCAGCAGCATCTGAATGAATGCGATGCCGACCACGCCTAACGCTACCGCACGAATCGTCGCGGTGCACAGCGCGGCGATTTTCGGGCCGCGGACCGGGCCGCTGAAGCGCGACGAAATCAGCACGGCACTGCGCGCGCCGCTTTCGCCGTAGGCCATGAAAATGCCAGCGATGATCAGGGCGAAGATAAATGTCAGGAAACCCATGCCGACGCCGGCCAGTTTGCCCAGCAAGGCCAGACTCACGCCTTTGATCTGCGGGATGTATTTCTCGGTCAACCCCGGCAGGTCAGTGGACGCCTGCAGCCAGATCGCCGACAGCGGCTTGCCCACCAAAGGCCACTCCGCGAGCGATTCGGACGGCGGCGGAATGGTAATGCCTTGGGTCCTGACCACCTGTATCGATCTCTCAACCGAGTCGGCAATCGAGGTGCCCAACAGGTAGACCGGCACCATCAAAATGAGCACCGCGACCAGCACGATCAGCGTCGCGATACGCCCTTCCTTGCGCCCCAACGACCCTCTGAGTCGCTCTTGCAGCGGATAAAGGGTGATCGCCAGGATCAGCGACCACAACATCAGGTCGCGGAACGGGCTGAAGATTTCGAAGCAGAACAACACCAGAACGGCGATCAGCCCGGCGCGAATCAACACGTCGAGCAGGTTGCGTGTGAACGCTTTTTCGGTAAGGGACGTTGGCTCCATTGACGACTCCATGTATTTCGCGGCATAGGCTGGGTTGGTTAGCCCAGCATAGACGCTGGCTGGAAAATGCGCGGCGCGGTGCAGGCCAAGCCTTCGCGAGCGGGCTCGCTCCCACAGGTGCGTGGGATTATCATGGCGACCTTTCCCCTCCTGTTGCTACGAGACCGCGCATGACTTTCGATTTTGATCAGGTGTTCGACCGCCACCACACCGGCAGTACCAAGTGGAGCCGTTACCCGGCGGACGTCTTGCCGATGTGGGTCGCCGACATGGATTTCGCCGCGCCGCCGGTGATCGTTCAGGCCCTGCAAAAACGTCTGGAGCATCCGTTGCTCGGCTACAGCGTGGCGCAGGAAGGGTTGCGCGAAGCAATCGTCGCCGATCTGTGGAACAAATACGCCTGGCGCGTCCAGCCGCAAGAGCTGATTTTCCTGCCGGGGGTGGAGTCGGGTTTCAACATGGCTTTGCGGGCGCTGGTCGAGCCGCAGCAGAACGTGGTGGTGCAGGTGCCCAATTACCCGCCGCTGCGGCATGCGCCGGGCCATTGGGGGCTGAACAAGGTCGAGCTGAACTTCGACGCGCTGGCGGACGGCACGTATGCCACGCCACTCGACACACTTCGCCAATCGCTCAAGGGCGGCGGCGCGTTGCTGCTCAGCAACCCGCACAATCCACTGGGCAAAGCCTTCCCCCGGGAAGAGCTGCAAGCCGTCGCGGATATCTGCCTGGAGCAGAATGCCTGGATCATCTCCGACGAGATCCACGCCGAACTGTGCTATGACGGCCGCGTGCACATTCCGACCGCCTCGCTCAGCGAAGAAATCGCCCGCCGCACCATCACGCTGATGTCGGCCAGCAAGGCGTACAACATCGCCGGGCTGAAGACATCCTTCATGATCATTCAGGACCGCGCCATCCGCGAACGGGTCAATCATGCCCGTTGCGGCATGGTCGACAGCGTCAACCCGCTGGGCATGGAAGCCACACGCGTCGCCTACAGCGAAGCCGGGCCATGGCTGGCAGCGTTGAAGACGTATCTGCAGGGCAACCGCGATTATCTGGTGGACGCGGTTCGCACCCGTCTGCCGGGCGTCAGCATCAATGTGCCGCAAAGCACCTACCTGGCCTGGCTCGATTGTTCGGCGCTGGGGCTGGCCGATCCGCAGAAATTCTTTCTTGAGCAGGCCAAGGTCGGCTTGAGTGCAGGATTAGATTTTGGCGACGCCTGCCAGCAATTCGTGCGCCTGAACTTCGGCTGCCCGCGGGCATTGCTGGAGGAAGGTATTGCGCGGATGGAGCGCAGTTTGCGCGCACGCATTGGCTGATGAGGTTGTCCCAGCAATGACAGGGCGCTGTAAAAGCAAAGCTCGCACGTGAAGACGGATCTGGATTCTTCCACGGTAAAACTGTAGGAGCTGGCTTGCCAGCGATAGCGGTGGTTCAGGTGACAATGATGTTGGATGTGAAGCCGTCATCGCTGGCAAGCCAGCTCCTACAACGGTGTCCCGATGGTTTCGAGCTTTGGGCAGCTCCAGTAAATCCAACCGAACTCAAGGCAAAAAGAATGGGTCAACCCTTTGGCTCGTTTACCTTGAACAGGAGAATTCCGATGATCGACTATCCAAAGCCACCGTTCCCGAAACAGGCTCAGCCCGTCCCTGGCTCCCAGAAAAAAATGGACCCGTACCCGGATTGCGGCGAGCAAAGTTACAAAGGTTCGGGCCGGCTGGAAGGCAAGATTGCCCTGATCACCGGGGCCGACAGCGGAATCGGTCGTGCGGTCGCCATTGCATTTGCCCGTGAAGGCGCTGATGTCGTGGTCGCCTACCTCAACGAACACGAAGACGCCCAGGAAACCGCACGTTGGGTCGAGCAAGCCGGGCGTCAGTGCCTGTTGCTGCCGGGTGACCTGGCGCAAAAAGAGCAGTGCCAGGCACTCGTCGATAAAACCGTCGAGCGCTTTGGTCGCATTGATGTGCTGGTCAACAACGCCGCTTTCCAGATGACCCATGAAAACTTCGAAGACATCCCCGATGAGGAATGGGTGATGACGTTCGACGTCAATATCACAGCCATTTTCCGCATCTGTCAGGCTGCGCTGAAGCACATGCAACCCGGCAGCTCGATCATCAACACCAGTTCAATCAACTCCGACATGCCCAAACCTTCCCTCCTGGCGTATGCCACGACCAAAGGCGCGATCGCCAACTTTACCGGTGGGCTGGCGCAGATTCTGGGGCCGAAGAATATCCGGGTGAACTGCGTAGCCCCGGGGCCGATCTGGACGCCGCTGATCGTCTCGACGATGCCGGACGAAGAGGTGCAAAACTTTGGCGCAGAAACGCCACTGGGTCGTCCGGGCCAACCGGTGGAAGTGGCGCCGATTTACGTATTGCTGGCGTCGGATGAGGCGAGTTACATCACCGGTCAGCGCTATGGCATCACCGGCGGTAAGCCGATGCTGTAGGTCTTTGCGACTGCTGTGTCCACCTTCGGATTTTACGACTGCTGCGCAGCCGGACGCAGCCTGCGTCCGGCTGCGCAGCAGTCGCCTCTTCTCTCCAGAACTACGCGAAGTGTCTGGCCTGCGCCTAAGGCTCTACTCCCGCTCCCCCGCCAACGCCCGCCGATGGAAATGCGGCAACTCCCTCAGCGCATGCTCTGCAGCTATCAGCTGCACCTCACACCGCGTCCCAAAAAAACGCTCGCGCCGACTGAACACACAGCGTCCTTCCCCGGTCTGAAACGCCCAGGCAAAACACACCGTACCTGCAGGAATGCCGTCCACATCCTCCGGCCCAAGAATGCCGGTAGTGGCCACCGCCACGTTGGCCGTGCTGTCGCGCAATGCGCCCAAGGCCATTTCCCGGGCCACTTCACAACTGGTCAGGTTGAAGGTTTCGATCGTATACGGATTAACACCGAGCAACCGCTGCTTCGCCTCCGGGGAATACACCACATAGCCGCTCTCGATCAGATCTCCACTGTGCGGCACTTCCGCCAATAACGTGACGATTTTGCCGGCAGTGCAGGATTCGGCAGTGGTCAGCAGCAGGCTATTTTCACGCAAATATTCAACAACCGATTCACTAAGAGACATGGCAATTTTCCAAAGTGAGAGCTGCTCGGTTGACCTCGACTGCAATTAATCATTCCGTCCATT
This sequence comes from Pseudomonas sp. TMB3-21, assembly GCF_054898145.1. NCBI lineage: Bacteria > Pseudomonadati > Pseudomonadota > Gammaproteobacteria > Pseudomonadales > Pseudomonadaceae > Pseudomonas > Pseudomonas sp. TMB3-21. The sequence goes on from NZ_CM142718.1 coordinate 4,484,277, forward strand.
GCAGTCCAGCTCATTGCCCAATGAAAAAATGAACCCCGAAGGAAATTCAGACCTCAATACCTTAAGCGGCTTCTGTCACAGGCCGATCCACATCAGGAGGTCGTCATGTCCGCACCCATCGTCAAGCTGTTCACCCAACCGAATTTCGCGTGGACCGATATTCGCAAGGAAGAGGAAGCGCACCCGCGCCATTACCTCGCCCATTTGTTGTTACTTGCCCTGATTCCAGCTGTGTGTCTGTTTATCGGCACCACCTATGTCGGTTGGAGCCTGGCGGAAAACGAGACCGTCAAACTGAGCACCAGCAGCGCTCTTCAGCTGTGCGTCATGCTCTACCTGACCATCATCATCGGCGTAGTGCTGATGGGTATGTTCATTCGCTGGATGTCCCGCGCCTTTGACTCGCGCCCAACCCTCAACCAGTGCATCGGTTTTGCGGCCTACACCGCGACACCCTTTTTCCTGGCTGGCATCGCAGGGCTGTACCCAAGTCGCTGGCTGGCCATCATCGTGCTGGGCGCCGCCGGGGCTTATTCCACCTTCCTGCTGTTCGTGGGGTTGCCAACCTTCATGCATGAACGCAAACAGCAAGGCCTGCTGAATGCAGCCTGTGTGTGGGGTGTGGGGTTGTTGGTGCTGGTGACCATTCTGGTTGAAATGATTCTGCTCTGGTTCAACGTCCTGACGCCAGAATACGTACGCGCGACAGTCGGTTGATTAGCGTGGTCCGATACATTCCGACAGTCTCAGGCGATTACGCATCGTGAGTTTCGTGGTATGGGTTGCCGTACTCGGTGCGGTGCTGTTGACGCTGGCGCTGACTTCATCTCACCTGCGCTGGATGCCCGTGACGACCTCGGCGGTGTGCCTGGTGCTGGGGATTGCCATCGGCCCCTCGGGTCTGGGTTTTCTTGAACTGAATACTGACGATGCGGCTGTCTGGATGGAGCACCTCACGGAAGTCGCGGTGCTTTTTTCGCTGTTCGTCTGCGGCCTGAAACTGCGCCTGCCGCTCAGAGATAAAACCTGGCGAGTCGCTTACGGTCTGGCGGGGCCGGTGATGGTGCTGACAATCGGCGGCGTTAGCCTGTTGTTGCATTATGGCTTTGGACTGTCATGGGGCGCGTCGGTGTTGATCGGCTCGATCCTCGCCCCCACCGATCCGGTGTTAGCCGCTTTGGTGCAAGTGAACGACGCCCGTGATGACGACAGCGTGCGCTTCGGTCTTTCCGGTGAAGCCGGACTCAACGACGGCATTGCTTTCCCGTTCGTGATCCTCGGTTTGCTGATGTTGCAACACGACGGGGGCACCGGCTGGATCGGCGACTGGGCGCTGCGCGACTTACTGTGGGCCGTCCCGGCAGGGTTTCTCACGGGTTATCTTATGGGGCGCGGTATCGGCCGATTGACCTTGACCCTGCGCATCAAGAATGAAGACAGCACCCTCTCCCCGAATGATTACCTGGCCCTCGCGTTGATTGCTTTGGCGTATGTCGGCGCCGAAGCAGTTCATGGTTATGGATTTTTGTCGGTATTTGCCGCGGGCCTCGCCTTGCGCCATGAGGAAGTCAACTCCACCGGCGACGACGAAGTACCTGCCGAGCATCTCGTGCAACCCGTGGTTGGCCACCTGGACGTCGACCCGCAAAACGCCGTGCATGGCGACACGCAAAATCTGCAAGACAGCCAGGTCGCCGCCGGGATCATGATGAGCGACATGCTGGCTTTTGGTGGCTTGGTGGAGCGTGCGATGGAGGTGTTCCTCGTCACCTTGCTCGGGGTGATTCTGATCTCGCATTGGGACTGGCGAGCGCTGCCGATCGCCGCCGTGTTGTTCTGCCTGATTCGCCCGCTCTGCGTGATCGCGATGCCCTGGGGCGGTTTGCTGCCGATGCGTCAGCGAATGCTGATTGGCTGGTTCGGTATCCGCGGGATAGGCAGCCTGTACTACCTTTTTTATGCCTTGAACCATGGGCTGGAGCCGTCGGTAGCGAACGTGTGCCTAAACCTCACGCTGTCGGTCGTTGCGCTGAGCATCCTCGTCCACGGCATCAGTACGCAGCCGATACTTGCGCGGTATGAACAGCGCAAGAAACGAAAAGCTTGATGTCGGTTCAGCTCAGTTACGTTTGAATTGATCAAGTTTTTACGTTCATAAAATTGCAATCCTTCGGCAACTTGGCCGGTCATACCTTTATCACTGCCCTGCCCGCGCGGGGTGGGAATTCTCCGGTCCGGTTCCTGAGGCGATGGCCTGTGAAGGAACCTCTACATCAAAGGTGCCCGACATGATCCATTATTCCACCCGCGACGAAATCACCGCTTGCCGGGCGTTTGCCCTGGATCGTAATCGCCATCTGTTCGAAGAAGCTCAGGCGCTGAGTAACAGCGCATTCGAACTGCTTGAGGGCAGTGACCTGGATGCGGAACAGTTCGACCGATACCAGACCATGCGCAGGAAAGCGGATTTGAAGTACGAGGAAGCCATCGAACATTTGCGCTTGCTGAATGAGGATTTCCCGGCGGTGACCACGGCCCCACCGCTCATGCAACGTCCGGTGCATTCGTACGAATCCAGAGCATGAACGTGTAGGAGCCAGACTTGCCGGCGAAGACGATTTGAACTGTCTTCGCCGGTGAGCCTGGCTCCTGCTTTTTAGTACCCGGGCCAGGCATTGAACTTACATGGCGGGGACCGGCGCCACATCAGCAATGTTCTCAGTCAGCGGCACATCGCTCGATCCCGGAGTCAGGATGACCTTTCGGCACTCTTCCTGTTTTTTGTCGAACATCTTGTAACCTTCGGCGACCTGCTCCAGCGACATCCGGTGCGAAATGATCGCGTCCGGTTGCAGACGGCCGGTTTCAATGTACCCAAGCAATTCCGGCAAATAACGCTGCACGTGGGTCTGACCCATCTTGAATGTCAGGCCTTTGTCGAACGCATCGCCAAACAGGAACCCGTGAATAAACCCGGTATAAACGCCCGGCACACTGACGACCCCGCCACGACGCACGGCGGCGATGCATTGGCGCAAGGCCTTACCGCTGCTGCCTTCCAGTTTCAGCGTGGCCAGGATGGTTTCGGTTGTACTGCCCTTGGCCTCGAATCCCACTGCATCAATTACGGCATCCACCCCACGGCTGCCCGCCGTTTGACGGACGATCGTATCCGCAGGATCGTCGTCATCATCAAAATTGATCGGGATCACCCCATAGGTCTTCTGCGCGTAAGCCAGCCGATAGTCGTGGTGATCGACCATGAAAATCTGGTCGACACCCAGCATTCTTGCGCATGCAGCGCTCAACAATCCAACCGGTCCGGCACCGTAAATGGCCAAACTTGAACCCTGTCCTACACCGGCATTGAGGACCGCTTGCCAGGCAGTCGGAAGGATATCCGAGAGGAACAACACTTTTTCGTCCGCCAGTGTGCCGGGGACCTTGAAAGGACCGGTATTGGCCTTCGGCACTCTGACCAACTCAGCCTGGCCACCGGGCACGCCACCGTACAAACGACTAAAACCAAACAAGGCTGCCGGTGGCGGAATGATTTTCTTGTTAAGACTCGCACCAGGGCCGCTGTTGGTGGTTTCGCAGCAGGCAAACTGCTCCTGCTGGCAGAAGAAGCAATCGCCGCAGGCGATAACGAACGGAATGACGACTCGATCCCCGCGCTGGACGGCTGTCACGTCCTTGCCGGTTTCCTCGACGATGCCCATAAACTCGTGACCGAAAATATCACCGTGTTCAACGGTCGGAATCTTCCCACGGTACAGGTGCAAGTCAGATCCACAGATGGCGGTGGCCGTGACGCGCAGAATGATATCGTCGGGTGCTTCTATAACGGGATCGGGCACGGTTTCAATCCTGACGTCATGTGCTCCGTGGTAAGTCATCGCACGCATGGCTGCTTCCTCGCTGGTCAATAAAGACATCGGTTGTCTGTATTAAGGGAGCAACGGCGAGGCGCGAGTTCAGTTGGAAATATGGCGAATCTGATCAGCGGTGCGGCCGGGTAATTTGACCGGTAACTGTCTGTTGAAGCGCAGCCGCGAACTGCATGAGTTAAATTACAGGCTCATGCAACCTGCACGAAGGGGCGTAATCTCCTGGCCGGCTAACTTGTTGAAATAGCTTATTATTTTGAATTTCTAAAAAGCGGCACGGCATATGCTCTGTCAGTAAGAGCGACATTCGGCCCAGAGACCGTTCGCGCTCAACCCTGACTTGATGAGAGATTCGACCATGAACGCCATTGACCTGTTGAAAGCCGACCATGAACGCGTAAAAGCCATTCTCACTCAACTAAGCGAGTCCACCGAGCGGGGTGTGAAAAAACGCACTGATCTGCTCGCCAAACTGGAAATGGAGATCACTATTCATACTCGTCTTGAAGAAGAAATTCTTTATCCCGCTTTCAAAGAGGCTGGCGGCAAAGAGCAGGACATTATGTATTACGAAGCGAAGGAAGAGCACCGCACTGTGGACGCGCTCGTGCTGCCCGACCTGAAGAAGACTGATCCGGGCAGCCTCGAATTTTCCGGACGTGTGAAAGTGGTCAAGGAACTGCTTGAGCACCACATTGAAGAAGAGGAAGAGGAAATGTTCCCGCAGGCGAAGAAGCTGTTGGGCAACGCTACCCTGGAAGAGCTGGGTGCCGAGATGGAAAAAATGAAAGCGCAGTACAAGAGAGAAATGAGTGCGAGCAATCTGGCGGCGTAAGTGACGTTATGCCCCTGTGGCAGTGGCGAAGCGGACACAGGCTTCGCCAGCTGCTACAGGTTTGCGTTTTAATTCAATGGATCGGTCACTTGAATATAAAACCCGTAAAAACCCAGCATTATCCAGAACGTGGCGAAGATCCACGGCGTGCGTACAGAAAACAACAACGACTTGCGATAGCCCTTGTGCGATGACTCCATCTCACTGAACAACGGTGACTCGTCATAAGCCGCCCCCATCACTGGTTCACTGCGTAGCAGTTCGCTCTGTTTGAAATGCCAGTGGTCGATGATGTCGTAAGCGGCGCGAATGCCAGGCCAGGCATTCAATGAACTGAGGACACCGAGCAGTGCCAAAAACGGCGGCACTACCAGCGTAAACAATTTCCCCCACTCCGGATTAAGGTTAGCCATGCACGACGCGAAGGCAATCACCAGAAAGGATTGCGCGGTCAGGTAAGCATCGGTGCGATTGGCCAGGATGCTGGTTTCGTATTGAATTTCCCGCCGATAGAAGTCCAGGCGCTCTTTGGGTGAGCCGAACATTTTGGCGTTGTGCTCGGACAGGGCTTCTTCCAGAGGAATTTCAGTCAGTATTTTTGGCACGGGAATCACGCACGAAATCGAAAGGGGTTAGAAGAACCGGCAGCCGACAAGTTCAGCCGGCAAGCCAGGTATCGACCAAAGGGCCTGTGCCCCCGTAGACCGGATCAGTTACGGGACACGCCACTTTGGAAATTCGGACAATGGATGCATCGTGGGTATCCGGGTCGGGGCGCTGGATGTCGTAGTCCTCCTGACCTTCAGGATAGGCACCCACCACCAGAAAATCCGCGCTTTGCTGCAGGCTGCAGTGGCCAGTGCCGGCCGGCAGTATCAACACGTCACCGTCTTGCACCTCGTGCTCCGCCCCGTTGGGACCGCCGAGCTTCAATCGTGCCCGGCCTTTGGCGATGCCTAGAACTTCGTGCGAATTCGAGTGGTAGTGGTGATAGTCGAACACCTGCGCGCGCCATTGTGCAGGCCAGTGGTTGGCGCTGAACAAGGCTTCGAATGCGCTGGCTTTGTCCGCTGAATCAAGCCCGAGGTTTTTATAGATCAGCACCGGCAGACGGCTATTCGGCGTCTGCCCGTCGTCTTCAAAAAACAGCTGAATCAGCGAATTTCCAGTGAGATTGTTCATGATTGAAGCGCTCCGCAGGGCCGTAATATTGTGAGCGGCACGACGGCGAAAGATTCAGTGCCGTTGTCCCGGAGCGCCCGATGGTGTCTCGTCACTTCATTGTCGTGGCAATGATCTCCACAAGGTTGAGCTGAGTGAACGGCTTCGACAATCGCGGCAGTTTCGTTGCGAAGCCCTCCAGACGCTCGGCGTAGCCCGTTGCGAGAATGATCGGCAGGTCCGGCCTGAGATTTCTGATCTCTTGTGCCAGCTGTGCACCGTCCATCTGCGGCATGGCCATGTCAGTGATCACCAGATCGACGGCCTGATCGCTGTCAAACACTTTCAGAGCCTGTGCGGCGGATACTGCACTGATCACCCGATGCCCGAGGTCTTCAAGCAACAAACTGGTGCTGGTCAGGACCAGACTGTCGTCGTCCACCACCAGGACACATAAACGAGGCACCGGCGGCGCATCCTCTTCCGGTGCCGACGTCGCTAGCGCACCGCGGGTTGATACCGGCAGCCACAATTCGGCGATCGTGCCTTCGTCCGTCTGACTCTTCAGAATGAAGCGGCCACCCAGTTGTTCGGTGAAGCCATGCACCATCGACAACCCCAGCCCCGTGCCTTTACCTACGCCCTTGGTGGTAAAAAACGGGTCCATGGCCATGGCCAGCGTGGATTCGTCCATGCCCTCCCCGGTATCAGTCACACTCAGGCAGACGTAGCGTCCGGTCGTCTGAGGCAACTGTGGCTGCCCCTCGGCCTCCTCGGTTTTTGCACTGATGATGATCTTGCCGCCATGGGGCATGGCGTCGCGAGCATTGGTCGCCAGATTCAGCACCGCCAGTTCAAGCTGATTTACGTCCGCGATCACCGGCTCAAGCGTGGGTGAGAACTGCGTTTCCAGAACAACCGAAGGACCTAGGGAACTGCGCAACAGACCACTGATACCCAGAATCAGCTGGGGTATTTCGACCACTTCAGTCTTGAGCTCCTGACGTCGGGCAAAGGCCAGCATCCGCTGAGTCAGAGAAACACCGCGCTGGGCACCTTGTGTGGCATTGTCCAGCAGGCGGGTAATGCGCGGGTCGTCGCCCACACGTTTGCGCACGATTTCCAGATTGCCCAGTATCACCGTCAGCAGATTGTTAAAGTCGTGGGCGATGCCCCCGCTGAGCTGTCCGATCGCCTGCATCTTCTGCGCCTGGAACAGCGCTTCACGGGTTTTCTCCAGCGTTTGCTGAGCAATCGTCGCTTCAGTAATGTCCCGGGTGATCTTGGCAAAACCAAGCAAGGTGCCGGTTTCACCCCAAATCGGGTCGACGACGACGTGAGCCATGAACCGGGTGCCATCCTTGCGCACTCGCCAACCCTTGTTTTCAAAACGACCTTCGCGCACTGCACTGTCGAGGGTGCGCTGCGGCTCCCCCGCTGCACGGTCTTCGGGGGTGTAGAACAGCGAAAAATGCTTGCCAATGACCTCTTCGGGCCGGTAGCCCTTGATCCGCTGAGCCCCTGGGTTCCAATTGGTCAGCCGACCGTCCGGTGCGAGCATGTAGATGGCGTAGTCGGTGACGCTCTGCACCAGCAGCCGGAACTGCTGCTCGCTCTGCTTAAGGGTCTCTTCGGCCATCTTGCGATCGGTGAGGTCCCGGGTGATCTTGGCGAAACCCAGCAGTTCACCGGTCGCCGCAAAGATCGGATCGATCACGACGTGGCACCAGAAGTGCGTGCCATCTTTGCGCACGCGCCAGCCTTCGCCTTCAAAACGCCCCTCATGGATTGCCGTGTCAAGCGCGCGTTGCGGGAGCCCGACACGGCGATCTTCATCGGTATAGAAACGCGAAAAGTGTTGCCCGAGAATCTCGGCTTCCTCATACCCCTTGAACCGCTTGGCGCCTGCGTTCCAGCTGGTGATGATGCCTTCCGGATCCAGCATGTAGATTGCATAGTCAATCACAGCATCGATCAGCAGGCGTAAACGCCCGTCCTCGATGGTGCTGGCTTTGCTTCGATCCTCGCTCATTGAGCTCTCACTTCAGAATGCTTTGGTGGAGTATGAAACAAACCGAAAATTTGAAAAGGGCGAAAAGCATCTATGCCAGAAAGAGTTACCGATTCACGTGCTTGACGATGTAGGCGTACAGGTCGTTGTACACATGAACGGGAACAAGTTTGCTATCCGCAATGGTTTTGGACAGCGTCAGGTGACAGGCTTTGATGACATCGCCGCGATCGTCTACGCCATAGGCCGGGTTTTCGACAATGCCAGCGTAAATACTGTAAGCGAAATGCACTTTCGTCGTCGTGGTCGTGATGTCTCCATTGGCCGCTTTGCAATAGGTGCTCTGGGCCTGCAATTTGCGCTCGTACAAGGCACCGAATCCGCGCTGGTACAGAAAAATCTTCGAGTTATTAACTGCCTTGGCCGCCGTCTCGAAAGCCCGGATGACAGGTTGTGCATTGCTCAGGCTGAGAGTTAGCTGGGGAGTGGTGAGGAACCGCTCCAACTCCTGTTTTTTCAGACTTGCCAGGCCCCTGTCGATACTCGACACATGCGCAAACTCCTGGGTGCAACCGACAATGTGTATCTCGAATTGATAGCCTTGCGCTGTCGCCATTGGTGGCCATGTCGCAAAGTCGAAGCTGTCGAATGCACACTCCATGATGATGTTGTACTTCTCGGCGAAAGCCTGCTCAAAAATCTTTTGCGAGACCTCACGGACGAAGGCCTCGGTATGCTCATACGCGTGCAAAACGCCGAGTTTGATCATGTCGGCGTACTGTGGATGCTCCTCCCGATATTTCGGCAGGTACAAGCGAACGTAATTGACGTAGGGATGCGTTTTCTCTGGCTGCAGTAGGGATTTTTCCAGCAGATACGTCTTGCCTGATCCCTGCACGCCCGCGACGACCAGTACTTTCGGGATCGCCTCCTTGGTGATTCCTTTGAATAGCGCTGGGCTGATCTTGTCGAAGGCCTCTATGACCTGGTCCGGGCTATACGAATATTTCGGTGCTGCTGACATGGCTTGATGTCCTTATCAAGGTTGGGAAAAGAATGTCCTGCCCCTTTAATAAAGGTCACCTTCGCGCGTTCTACAAACAGGTGTGTTTTTCAGCATATGTCCATGTCTTTTAAGGGAAAAAATCCTACTCCACACAAGGAGTATTCGCTGCCCCGACAGACCACCAGCGCGGCAGCAATTGCTTGACCTTGCTGTCGTCAAACCGGTCGTCAATCAACATCACCACCCCTTCGTCCTGCTGGGTCCGAATCACTCTTCCCGCGGCTTGAACCACTTTCTGAACGCCCGGATACAGATAGGTATAGTCGTAGCCCGCGCCGAAAATGGCGGACATTCTGTGCTTCATCTGTTCGTTGACCGGGTTGAACTGGGCCAACCCCAGCGTGGCTATAAACGCACCGATCAGCCGCGCCCCGGGCAGGTCGATGCCCTCGCCGAAAGCGCCGCCCAGTACGGCGAAGCCTACCCCCTGACTCTGTGCGGTGAATTGATCGAGGAAGTCCTGACGTTGTCCTTCCGCCATACCACGCGATTGCGACCACAATTTGATGTGAGGATGTTTTTCTGCGAGTAACTGCGCCACCTGCTGCAGATAATCGAAGCTGCTGAAAAACGCCAGGTAGTTACCCGGTCGCTGGCCGAACTGCCGGGCGATCAAGTCCACGATCGGCGCCAGCGACGCCTGACGATGGACGAAACGCGTGGAAATCTGGCTGACGATGGACACGGCCAACTGGTCAGCGTGGAACGGCGACTCGACATCGATCCAGACCGTACTGGCCGGAGCTCCGAGGAGATCTGCGTAGTAGTGGCGTGGACTCAGGGTCGCCGAAAACAGCACGGTGCTGCGTGCAGCGGTCAAGCGCGGGCGAATGAATCCGGCGGGCACGACATTGCGCAAGCACAGCTGAGACAGGTTGCGCGGGCGGTCGAGGTCGCGCTTGCTGATGTCGAACAGGAACTGCTCGTCATAAAGCTCGGCCACACGACAGAATTGCAGCATGTCGAAATAAAAGCTCTGCAAAGCACTGTCCAGGCCCTGCGGATGATCGTTAAGGTAATCGCCGATGCTGGCGCTGCAGGTGAACAGCGCCTGAAGGAGCTTTTCCGGGGGCTTGTCGTAGGCCTGATAAGCGCCAGGCTGCTGGTTATGCAGGGCGCTCCATTCACGGTTGACCCGCTGCAGGGATTTCTTCAGGACCTCAGGGGCACTTTTTCTCACGCCGTTAAGCGCCGCTTGGTCGAGGCTGGCGCTGTACATCTGCCGGCCACGCTCGACCAGGTTGTGCGCTTCATCCACCAGCACCGCGACTTTCCAGTTGTTGGCCTGGGCCAGCCCGAACAGCAAGGCGCTGAAGTCGAAGTAATAGTTGTAGTCAGCGATCACCACGTCGGCCCAGCGTGCCATTTCCTGGCTCAGATAATAAGGGCAGACGTCGTGCCTCATGGCCACTTCGCGCAAGGCGTTCTGGTTCAGCAGTGTCAGCTCACTGGCGGCCTGACGAGCTGCTGGCAGGCGATCATAGAAACCCTGGGCCAGCGGGCAGGACTCGCCGTGACAGGCCTTGTCCGGATGCTCGCAGGCTTTGTCCCGGGCGATCATCTCCAGCACACGCAGCGGTGGCGCATCGGCGCTGTCGATAATGACTTGGGCGGCGTCGAGTGCCAGCTTGCGTCCCGAAGTTTTTGCCGTGAGGAAGAACACCTTGTCCAGCTGTTGCGGTGCCAGTGCCTTAAGCATCGGGAACAGCGTGCCGACGGTCTTGCCGATACCGGTGGGCGCCTGGGCCATCAGGCAACGACCGGTGCTGATGGCCTTGAACACCGATTCTGCCAGGTGCCGCTGCCCCGGACGAAACTGCGCATGGGGAAACGCCAGTTGTTGTGCCGCCGCATTACGCGCTTCGCGATGCGCCATTTCCTGCTCGGCCCATTTGAGGAAAAGGCGGCAGTGCTGTTCGAAAAACCCCTGAAGGTCTGCGGCGCTGAACGCCTCCACCAGACAGGTTTCCTTTTCGCTGACGATGTCGAAATACACCAGCGCCACGTTGATCTGCTGCAGATCGAGTTTCTGGCACATCAGCCAGCCATAGACCTTCGCTTGCGCCCAGTGCAGGTGGCGATGGTTGGCCGGTTGTTTGCTGAGGTCACCGCGATAGGTCTTGACCTCTTCCAGGCAGTTTTGCGCAGAATCGTAGCCGTCTGCCCTGCCCCTGACCTTCAAGGTTTGAAACAGGCCTTCCAGTGCTACTTCGCTCTGATAGCCCTCGCTGCGGCGCGACGCCACTGTGCGATGGCCAACGATGCCCTCCAGCGCAGTCGGCGAAGGTGTGAAACGCAAGTCGAGGTCGCCGACCTTGGCGGTGAACTCACATAATGCCCGCACGGCAATGCTGTAACTCACGCGCTCTGTTCCGCCCATTGCACGTAACACACGGCGATCGGCATCTGATGCTCATGGCAGAAGTCGAGCCAGCGCAGCTGGTTATCCTGCAGGCGATCACCGGGGCCTTTGACTTCGATCATGCGGTACGTCTTGTCCTGCGGCCAGAACTGGATCAGGTCCGGCATGCCGGTCCGATTGGCCTTGATGTCCAGCAGCAGCCGGTTGAACCAGTGCCTGAGGTGGTCTGCCGGCAAGCAGGCGAGCGCCTGATTCAGCAAGTCCTCGTTCAACGCGCCCCAGAATACGAACGGCGATTGCACGCCCCATTTCGCGGCATAGCGTTGGCGAATCGTCTGCAGATAACGGCCATCGTCGAGCTCGTCCAGACATGTCTGAAACAAATCAGCCCGGCGCGCGTGAAAGTCTTCGTGATGAAGGTCCACCGGGCCACGTTGAAACGGGTGGAAGAACGCACCCGGCAGCGGCGCGAAGATCGCTGGCCAGCACAACAGGCCAAACAGTGAATTGATCAGGCTGTTCTCGACGTAATGCACCGGCGCCAAGTCCTCCGCCAGATGCGCCTTGACGTGAAATTCCACCGACAGCAGCGGATCGGTCCTGGCCAGTTGCAGATCCAGTCGCAGCATGTCACGGCGAGAAGCACGCTTGATCGGCGGTCCGCCGAGTTTGCGGCGCAATCTGGGCAACATGCGCAACAATTGCTGCTGCTCGGCAGCGCTTTCCGGCGCTTGCTCGGCAGCTGCGGCGATCTCCAGGGCCAGTGCGTATTCACCGCAGCGTTCCAGCACCAGGATCAGCCGCCGGCGCGATCCGGGCCAGGCACAGTTGCGATAGATCATCAGGGCGGTTGGGAAATCTGCGCTGCGCTCGCAATATTGCGCGATCTGGAAGAGGAATTTGTTGCGGCGTTTTTGCAGCCAGGGATTGCTCAAGGCCAGACCGTTGACCTCCTCGACGATGTCCTGCACAGCTTCACCATCCTCGAAACGCTGCTGACACGCATGAAGAAACAGGCAGGCATCCACGTCGTCGCGGCTGCGCAACCCCCGGGAGTCGGCGCTGAACTCGACTTTTTCATAGGTAAAGATGCCGAGGTCAGCAAGGACGAACTCTGACCAATCCTGGTAGAGATTGCCGAAAAACATCAGACGCAACCGGTCACACACATCCATGATGGTCAGGCTTAGCAGGCGATCAGCCAATGCCGGGCACCACTGGGTGAAGGCGTTTGTCCCGGGGAAGTGTTCGGTCAGCACTGGCAGCCAGTCGTTTTTTTTGCCTTTGGGCTGTTCGATGGCGTGGCCGAAGCATTGCAGTATTTCCGCCTTGAGCAACACCTCGAATAAAGCGTCGAGTGATAATGGCGAGTGCTCGTCAATCCAGCCCAGCGCCAGTAACGGCCCGGCGGCCGAAGCGATGTCGCCAATTTCCATGTAATGCAGTTTGCTCGCACGGAAATGCAAACCCTTGCGCATGACCAGCCGCACCAGCAGGGCTTGGGATGCTTGAGGCAACCGGGCGAATTGCTGGATAAAGGATTGCTCCTGCTCGCTCAGCACATCGGCGTAGCGATGTTCAAGCCAATCAAGCACTTGCATGAAGTTGTTCAAGTAATACAGCGGATTGTCGAGCGGATTAGCGATCACGAAAAACAGGGCCATGGCGAGCGAGTACTGGTTATGCGTACAGATACCAGCTACGCCCGGTCCGGCGCAAACGGAAATGGATAAGCGGCGGCGCATTATTGGTTTTTTTGCGCGGACATCGAACTTTCCAGTGATCCACTGCACCTAACCGCGTCAGGTACAATGCCGATTGTTGCACGAAGCAATCGCGTGGTTTTTAAGGATGAGGTGGTTATGAATATCAGAAATCTGGGTTTGCCTTTGGTCGCAGTAGCCGTACTGGCTCTCGCCGGCTGCTCGACGCAAACGGTGGTGACGCTGCAGAACGGTACTCAATACCTGACCAAGGACATGCCGAAAACCGAGACTGAGGATGGCTTTTATGAGTTCGAAGACATCTCCGGGTCGAAGGTAAAAGTGCGCGCTGCTGAGGTGGCTACGGTTCGCGAGGAAGACTGAGCCTGGCGTAACCCCGTAGTAGCGAAGCTTGCTCGCGAAAGCGGTGTGTCACTCAACATCATGGTTGACTGACCCGACGCCTTCGCGAGCAAGCTTCGCTTCTACATTGATTTCCGATCAGAACTGCCAATCCAGTGTCAGACCCATCCCGTGGTCTTTCTCGCGAGAGCCAATCAGGCCGTTGTAATCCAGACTCAGGCGCGTATCGCGACCCAGCGCCAGACCCGCGCGAGCGCCGACCACCGCGGCATTGCGGTCCAGAGACACACCCTGCACGCTGAACGCGCTGTTGCCGTTGGCGAACGCCAGGTGATCCTCAGAACCTGTATCACTCAAATTGTGCTGCCAGCCCAGCGTCGCTGCCAGTTCAAGCTTCTGCGTGTCCGACAACGCGATTGCCTTGCTCGCCCGTACACCGAGGGTCGACAGCACGGCGTCGCGGTTGTCTTCGCCGCCCTTCAACGCGGCGACATCACCCTTCTCGGTGAAGCTGTCGCGGTTCAGGTGCACGTACGCCAGGTTGGCAAACGGTTCAAGCGCCAAAGGTTGCAGGTCGAGCCGATACGCCGCTTCCGTGAAGAGTTGTGCGGTGGTCGCGTCGCGCTTGGATTTCTGTTTGCCACTGACCTCGGCCATGTGCAGATCACGTTTTACATCGATGCGATGCCAGCTGTAAGCACCGCCGACGCTCAGTCGCAGCGCATCGATTTCATGACCCAGGTAGGCGCCCAAGTGGTAGCTATCGACCGAAGCGGACGAATGCGTGCCATCGCCCATGCTCAACGAGCTGTCGCTGTACCCGGTGACAAAACCCAGGCGGGTGTCTTCAGTGATCAAACCGTCGACACCGGCCAGCAGCCCGCCGATGGAACTGCTGGAACTGGCCTGGTCATGGCCGCCATCACTCTTGCCCCACGCGCCGAGCACTTTGACCCAGGCATTGCTGCGGTCATCAGTCGGCGCAGCAGCGTCGAACAGATCACGCTCACGTAAGCGCTCGCCGACTGCTTCGCGCAGGTAGCGACTGTCGTTGATCAGCAGCGTGCCGAGCGCCGGATGGATTTCGCCGGACAGTTGCTGGAACGCTTGTTGCGCGACGTTCGCAGTCGGCGACAGCAGCACACTTTCATACAGCGAATTCCCCGCGCCCAGCCCTTCAACCGCCGCTGCGACCGAATGCTGATTGGGCGTCTGGCCGACGTCGGCGAAGGCTGTGGCGTTGCGTTCTACCGCCAGTTCGATAGCAGTCGCGGCGTAATCCAGCGTGCCGCCAATGAACAGGTAATTCGGCACGATCGCGCCAAATCGACCTTGAATACCGCCCGCCGCTTGCAGGATGTTGTAGCGATTGCCCAGCAGTGTGCTTGTTTCGGTGGTGCTGAGCACGGTCGGGCTGTTTTCCAGAGACAGGCTCACGGTCGCGCCATCGATCACGGCGATGCCGCCCGCGACGATTTGATCACTGCGGGCAGGCGACAACTCCACCGCGTAGGTTGAGCCTCGCTCGAAGGTCACGTCACCGGCCACTTGCAGGGTGCCGATGGAATTGCCGGGGGCCACGCTGCCGCCGCTTTTCGCAGTCAATGCGCCGATGCGCCCGTTGCCACCGAGTACGCCGCTGTCGTTAACGGTGACGGCCGAGAGCAGCGAACCATTGATCGCCAGTCGGCCCTGATTGACCAGGGTCGGGCCGGTGTAGGTATTGGCGCCGTTCAGGACCAGCGTGCCGATGCCTTGCTTGGTCAGGCCGCCATGGCCGGAGATATCGTTGCGCCATACATCCAGGCCGCAGTGCACATCCGTGCACACCCGCTGGGTGGGTTTGCCCGCGTCGATGATCGCGCCGATGCCTGGCAGATCAGCGACAAACTGGCTGGCACCGTAACCGCCTTCGATGCGGAACGCCTCGGGAATGTCTTGCTCAGTCACGAACATCCCTGGACCGTCGATGCCTTTGCGCAGGTTGATCATGCCCCAGCCATACAGTGCGTCGATGCCCGGCGCCCCCATGTCGGTGGCCGTGGTACGCAAGACGCTGGCGACCTGGGCGCCGGTCATGTAGGGGAAGCGTTCCATTAACACCGCCACCGCGCCGGCCACATGGGGAGCGGCCATGGAGGTGCCGTTTTTGTTGCGGTAGCCGACAGTCAGGTTATCGGCGCCGGTGCCATCGACGATCGCGCTGAAGATCGCCGTGCCCGGCGCAGACACGCAGAAGCTCGCGGTGTAACCGCAGCGCGAGGAGAACGTGCTGATGGTGTAAAGGTCGGCGCTGCTGAGGTTCGGGTTTTTCTGCAGGGCCGCCACGGTGACCCAGTTGGGCGCGATTTGCGGCACGAAATAACCGAGGCCGGCGATGGCGTCCGGGTTGTTGAGGTTGTAATCGTTGCCGGCGGCAAAGATTGTCACGATGCCAGCGCGGGCTGCGGCGATTGCGCCGTCATAAGCGCCGCCCTGCCGTGTGCCGAGGATCGGATTGATCTGGTCGAATTGCAGTTGCGCGTCCTGCACGGTGAAATGCGGATACGCCGGGTTGCGCCCGCCCAGATCGAATCGGTCGGTGATGCCGATGCCCCAGCTGTTGTTGATGATGCGCGCGCCGCTGGCAATCAAGGCATCCCATCCCGCCTTGTACACGGCGCCGTCGTTGCCGAGGATGATGCCGTCTTCAGGCCCTGGGTCGCCATTGTCGGCGCTGATGATTTGCGCGCCATAGGCCACGCCGTGCATGGGATTGCCGTCACGGCTGCCGGCAGCGATGCCGCCAACGTGTGTGCCGTGGTCACCGAGCTTGCCGTTCGAACCCACCGAGAGTGAGCCGTCATAGCGGAACGCGTCCCCGGCTTTGACCGGGATATACGGGTCGGTGTACTCACGAATGCCGCTGGTGACCAGGGTGATCACTTTCTGGCTGCCGGTAAATTCCGGGTGCGCTGCATAAACCGGTTGATCGAAAATGCCGAGTTTTACACCCTTGCCGCTGTATCCCTCCGCGTAGGCGTGCTGAGCGTTGATCGCGCCGAGCCCCCAATCGGCATTGAACTCGGCACTGCGCCAGCTCTCGGGATTGCCGGAAGCGCCGGTTTCAACATAGGGCGCGGCATGCACGCTGCTGGCGGTTGCCAGTGCGCAGAGCAAGGCGAGGTTGTTGTATTTGTTATTCATCTAGCGACTGTCCTTAGTGGTATTGAGAAAAATTCCCTGTGCTTTGAAAAGCACGCTTTTTATGAACATCTGGGGTGACTGCTTCGCAGCCTTCGGCAGCTGCTACAAATTGTGCGTATACCTCAACCCCTGTACCTGCTGGCGCAGCCTGCGTCCGGCAGCTGCTATAAGTTGTGCGCGCACCTCAGCCCCTGTAGCAGCTGGCGCAGCCTGCGTCCGGCAGCGCCGACAGGCTTGTGTCTTTCAGGTTTCAGGTCCGCGCCCGAAGGCTTCGTCCACCTTTGCCAGGTCCTGCGCACTCAAGGTGCCGGCGTAGTAATGCAGCTTCGTCCAGGCCATCAGGTAGTCGTAGCGTGCCTGGGCCAGATCGCGGCGGGTGGTAAATAGTTGTTGTTGTGCATTCAAGGCATCGAGATTGACGCGCTCGCCGCCGAGGATGCTTTGCCGGGTCGAGATCACCAGCGCTTCGGCAGAACTCAGGGCTTTCTGATAAGCGCGCAACTTGCTCACCCCCGACAAACAAGCGCTGAACTGTCGGCGCAACTCGATCAGGGTTTGCCGGGTCTTGCCGTCCAGTTCGTATTCGGCCTGCTCCATCACGCGGCTGGCCTGGCGAGTCGAGGCCGATACGCCACCCCCGGCATACAGCGGCACACTGATCTCGACGCCGATGGTGTTGGTCTCGTAGCGCTGGTTATAGGTGTTGCCGCTTTCCGACTCGTTCTGGCGCACCGTGGCGTAGGCGCTGATTTTCGGCAGATGCCCGGCACGGTTGCGCTCGACTTCATAGCGCGCGACTTCCAGCGCCTGACGCTGAGAAGCGAGGTCGGAATTGTTGGCCACGGCCAGTTCATGCCAGGCGTCATAACCCGCTGGTTGCAGGGTGAACGTTTGAAAGTCCGGATTCATCGGCCAGAGATCGACGATGTCGAACGCCGCCACGCCCGTCAGCGCACCGAGTTCGCGCAGCGAGGCATCCTGTTCATCGCGCGCTTCGATCTCTTCAGCGCTGGCCAGTTCGTAACGCGACTCAGCTTCGAGGATGTCGGTGCGGGTGCCCTCGCCCTGACGGAACATCTCCCGGTTCTGTTGAAACTGTTGCTCGAACGCTTTTTTCTTCGCCAGGGCGATGTCGATCTGGTCCTGAGCGAACAGCGCCCGGGTGTAATGCTCCAGCACCCGCACCAGCAGCTCCTGACTTTTTCCGCGAAAGGTTTCATCGGCGAACAGCGACTGCGCCACGCCTTTGCGATACGTGGCGTAGGCCTCGTAATCGAGCAACGGTTGCTGCAGCGTCAGCGATGATCCGTAGCTGTCGTAGTTGCGCTCATCGTTCTGCCGGCGGCCACGGTCGTTGAGGTAGGACACATCGGAATTGTTCCGGCCCTTGTTGTAGCTGTAACCGAGCTTGGGCAACAACCCGGCGCGGCCAATGGCACGGTTTTCCAGGCCCGCATCGCGCTCCTTGATAGCGCCGAGAAACACCGGATCGTTGCGCAATGCCTGCTCATAAACTTCAAACGGCCCCATCGCCAGTGCAACGTTGCAGCTCGCCAACGCAAGGGCTGCCGTCACCATCAAAAGCTTGTTCATACAACGCAACATCCTTATTGCTCGGTCAATGCAGAATTCGCCCGGTCCAGCAGCGGTTTGAACAGGTAGTTGATGAGTGAGCGCTCGCCCGTGCGCACGAACATTTCCGCCGGCATGCCGGGTCGGATCACCAGGCCATTGAGTTTCCCCATGGCCTGATCGCTGACGCTGCTGCGCAACACGTAATACGGTGCGCCGGTTTTCTCGTCGAGCATCTGGTCGGCGGAAATCAGGCTGACTTCACCGGGAACCCGGGGCGTGCGGCTCTGGTTGAAAGCAGTGAAGAGAATGTCCACCGGCAAATGGGTGCCGACCTTGTCGATCAGGTTGATCGGCAGATGCCCCTCCACTTCCAGGCGGGTGCCCTGCGGAACAATTTCCAGCAACGTCTCACCCTGGCGCACGACGGCGCCTTCGGTATGCACGCTCAGATTCACCGCAATGCCGTCGGCAGTGGCCATGATCTGACTGTGCCGCAGGTCGACACCGGCAGAATTCAGCTGTTCTTCCAGAGTGACGGTTTTCAGCTGGGCGTCGGCCAGTTGGCTGCGCACTTCCTTTTGATATTCATCGACGTGCTGCTGCAGCTTCAGCCGCGATTCAACGATGCCCTGCTCCACTCGACCGCTCTCACCGCTGTTTTCGGCCAATTGCTGCTGCACTTGCGACAGCTGCCGCTGGTGTTCCATCAGGCGGTTACGCGGAACGTAGCCGTTATCGGCGAGCGGCTGCAGATTGCTCAACTGCTGCTGCAACGAACTGGCTTGCGCCGTCAGGTCGCTGCGCGCACGACGCATACCCGCGAGTTGTGCGCCGGCACCTTCGATGTTGGCGCGCAACGCCGCCTGTTCCCGCGAAAACGCTTCGCGGCGGCTGCTGAATAACTGCCGCTGACCTTCCAGCACCAACGCCAGACGCGGATCGGCAGCATCGCTCAACTCGCTGGGGAAGTTCACGTGCGGCAGGTTGTCCCGCTCGCTTTGCCAGCGCGCCAGGCTGGCCCAGGCCATGCGGTATTGCGCTTGCAGCGACTGCACATCGGCGGCAACCTGCGTCTGGTCGAGCTGGAACAGCGGCTCGCCCAGCTTCACCACCTGCCCCTCGCGCACCAGAATGTGACTGATCGCACCGCTGCTCATCGACTGCACAGCTTTGCGCTTGCCGGAAACCACCACGGTGCCCTGCACCGCAATGCCCTGATCGAGCGGCGCCAGGCTGGCCCAAGTAAAAAAACTGCCAGCGCCGACAATCGCCAGAACCCAGCCCATGCGCGCGAAAAACCCCGCATCGCGTTCAGGTCGTTCGCTGATGTATTGGTGTTCCATGCTGGCTTCCTCAACGCTGCTCATACACCCGAACTCCGTGTCATGGGTTGATACTGGCGGCTCATGCTCAGCCCGGCCGGTGTCGGCGCAGCTTTCACCTGGTGATTGCCGGACAGTGCCTTGAGCACCTCATGGCTCGCGCCGAAGGCTTGCAAACGTCCTTCGTTGAGCACCAGCAGTTTGTCGGCCTGGGCCTGCGCCGAGGAACGGTGAGTGACCAGAATGACGCTGGTGCCCTGAGCTTTCATCTGTGCAATAGCCGAGGTCAGCGCCGCTTCACCCACGGCGTCGAGGTTGGAATTGGGCTCGTCGAGCACCACCAGACGCGGCTTGCCGTACAAGGCTCGCGCCAGGGCGATGCGTTGTTTCTGACCACCGGAGACGCCGCTGCCAGCCTCGCCGAGCAGCGTGTCGTAGCCTTGCGGCAGGCGCAGAATCAACTCGTGTACGCCTGCCTGCTGCGCAGCCGCGACCACCATTTGCGCATCGGCCTCGCGGAACCTGGCGATGTTTTGCGCGATGCTGCCGCTGAACAATTCGATGTCCTGCGGCAAATAGCCGATGTAGGGGCCGAGATCGTCGCGATTCCAGCGATGGATGTCCGCGCCGTCCAGCCGAACGGTGCCGCCGAGAATCGGCCAGACGCCGACCAGCACCCGGGCCAGAGTTGATTTGCCCGAGCCGGAGGCGCCCAACACCCCCAGCACTTCGCCGGCAGCGAGCTGAAAATCGAGCAGATGAAGTGTCGCGTTGCGTTGCCCGGGCGGCCCGGCGCTGACCTGCTCGAAGCTGATCTGGCCGTTCGGCGCAGGCAGGGCCATCGCCTCGTCGTTGGGCGGGAACGCTTGCAGTAAATCGTCCAGGCGACGGTAGGCGAGTTTGGCGCCGCTCCACTGTTTCCACACGGCGATCAACTGGTCGATGGGGCTGAGTACTCGACCCATCAGGATGGACCCGGCAATCATCATCCCCGCCGTCATGTCGCCCTTGATCACCAGCAACGCGCCCAGGCCCAGCACCAGCGACTGCAGGCACAGGCGCAGGGTTTTGCTCACAGAACTGATGATTGCACCGGTGTCGCTGGCCTGATTTTGCAGGCCGAGGAAACGCGAGTGCATCTCGAACCAGCGGGACCGCAAGGCACCGAGCATGCCCATGGCCTGAATGGTTTCGGCGTTGTGCAAATGGCTGGAGGCCAACTGGCTGGACTTCTGCGAAAAAACCGCGGCTTCGCCCAAAGGCTTTTTAGTCATGGTTTCGTTGAGGCACGCCAAACCGATCAGCAGCAATGCGCCAGTGGTTGCGAACACGCCCAGCCACACATTGAACAGGTAGATCACCAGCAGATACACCGGGAACCACGGAGCATCGAAGAAGGCGAACAACGCCGGGCCAGTGACGAACTGGCGGATGTGGGTCAGGTCCCCCAGTGACTGCCCGGCATTGCCCTCGCCCTTGAGCAGATTGCGTTCAAATGCCGCCTCATAAACCCGCAAATTGAAGCGGCGTTCAAGTTGGCTGCCGATTCGAATGACAATAAAACTGCGGACGATTTCCAGCAAACCAATAAAGACGAAGAAGCCCACGACCATGAGTGACAACATGGCCAGCGTGGTTTCATTCTGTGAAGACAAAACGCGGTCATAGACCTGAAGCATGTATATCGAGGGGACTAACATCAGGATATTGATCAGCGCAGTGAAGCAGCCGACGCTGATCAAAATGCTCTTGTAGTCACCCAGCGCCGCAATTAAGGGCGTGGTGACCGAACTGTTTGCCATCTTCATGGGGCTCTTCCCTGAGGGATTATTCCTCGCCTGCCTGGCAAGGTAGTGCTTACACTTTCATAACAAATTAATTAAGTGCCGCTCATACTCATTGCACTTCACGTTTAATGATCACAACAAGTCCGGACCGCAACCGAGTTTGATAATGCCCATCGCGCTGCCGACTCAGGAATAGCACTTTCGAACCTTCGGCCATGGTGATGGCGATGCCGTCGGGTTCCGGAAACCAGCCCACGACTTTTTCGCCTGCCCAAGCGCTGAGACATTCGGCGCCCTCGCCCAGGGTCTTTTCCGCCAGCAGTTTGAGGGTGCAGGCATTTGAAGGTTTGTCCTGTTGTGCCTGCGACTCGGCCGATTCGTTGTCGCCGGTCAAAGTCGCTTGCCATAGCCCGGCAAGTTCCGAAGGGTCTGCCAGTTTCAGGCTGGTTGCCATGGTGATATCTCCGTAAAACATGATGAACGTCGCCAATAGCCACGCGGTGTTTCGATGGGTGAAAACCGGTTGGATCATAAGTTTGTCACTCCTCGCGGATGCAGAAAGCAGCGCGTCTGCGCCGCCCTCCTTTGCGCTTCACATCACGCGGCAATGTCCGAGACTGCCGCCTGGCCTACGGTGCTGACGAGGAAATCAGCCACGCCATGGCCAGAGAAGTCCACCGCCAACTGGCTGTTGCCGCCAGACGAGCTCAACACCGCATCGCCGGCCGCGCCGCTGAACGCATTCACGAAGTGCAGGCCCGCGCCTTTGGTGATAGCGGTCAAGTCGATCTTGTCCAGGCCACTGACGAAATCAAGGATCTGGTCGATTGCACCTGGCTTGGAATCGCTGCTCGCGGCGAACACAAAAGTGTCCGAACCTGCGCCGCCCCACAGCTTGTCCGCGCCGCCGGCACCCCAAAGGATGTCATTGCCGGCACCTCCCTTGAGTTCGTTGGCCGCACCGTTGCCAATCAGCAAGTCACTGCCGGAACCGCCCAAGGCGTTTTCGACCGATACACCTTTGGCAATCGACACGTTGCCTTTCATGCCGCCAACGTCGGAGAATGAGGCTTCATTAAGGTTGATTTTCTGGTTCTGGGTGAAACCGGAAAAGTCCAGAGTGTCCTTGCCGCCCGCATCCCAAACCGAGAACACCACTTTGTCGGACGAGGAAGAGGCGCTCAGAAAATCGCGCCCGGCGTTGGAGTTGAAGCCGTAAGTGGTGTCGCCGGTGCGGGTGGTGGTATTGGCGCCGTAGAGCTTCTGGATGGCGGCAATGTCATCCATCAACGGGCCCGCGGCGTAGGCTTCGACGCCGCCCTTGGTGAAATCCTGGGCGGTATTGCTTTCACTCCAGTAGCTCATGACGCTGTAGCCGCGAGTGTCCTGCCCGTAGGTAGCGTCGTTGTAGGTCGGATTGCCGTTGCCCGCGTTGTAGTCGCCGGGATGGGCGAGGCCCAGGGAGTGGCCGATTTCGTGGGTCAGGGTCTGACGGCCGTAGTTGTTCAGCTCCGGGTTCTGGTTGGCCGTGTAGCTTCTGTTGGTCAGGTACCAGGAAGTACCGTCATAACCGGCACCCGTTCCTGGCAGGTAGGCAAAGGCCGCTGCACCATCCTGGCCACCGCTGTAGTTGCCGAAGGTCATGTGCGAATCGCCGCCCGTGGCCTTTTCAGTGAAGGTCACTTTGGAGACGTCTGCCCAGGATTGCATCGCGAGTGCGGCCTGGGCTTTTTGTTGGGCGCTGAACTGGCTGAAGCCGCTGATCCCGTGTTTGTTCATGACGCTGGACGAAGCGGAAGTCAGGAACGTGCAGGTCAGTTCGATTTTGCCGCTGCCATCCTTATCCTGATAGGCAGCGCCGTCGCGCAGCAACTGCGTGGCGGCCTGATCGACCGAGTACGAGGGTTTGCCATTGACGGTCAGATTGCCACCACGGTCATATTGATGGGCGAATGTATTGATCTGGTTGTATGCAGTACTCGCAGCTGCCAACCCACCGAATGGCTGGAAGGCCTGCTCGGCATTATCAATAGCGGTGTTTTTTAGTTTCGACATAAACACACTTCCTTGTTTAGCTATGGTTCAGTTTTATGGAATAGAACGATCTCCGGCGAGATCGTCCAATCACTCGCGCAATGAAGGCGAAAGAAAACTGACACAATTCGAAATCAACCGTCTACTGATTTTTTTTGGATGCAAACACGATTGCCACGGCAAGTTTCCCCAATTGATCGCCCTATTAGAGCTCTATAGTGAGCAATAACAGGGATTTTTAATAAGCGACCATTCAAACTTGAATTTAGAAATCAAATAACGGCAAAACCGGTTTGTGTCTATCACGTCTCATTTCTCGGGTCGGAGAAATATCACAACGTACAACTGACCTGTAGCAGCTGCCGAAGGCTGCGTCCGGACATGCCGGAGCCGAACGCAGGTTGCGTCCGGCGCAGATCCCAGTCGTCAAATTTTCATAACCAGCACGCGTCCCAGAGTGGGTAGTCATGGACGCGGGTGACCAGGCCGGCACGTATGGGGTTGGCTACAACGTATCGGGCAAGGTGTTTCACATCATCCTCTCGCCGAACCGCTCGATCGTGGTAGCCCTTTTGCCACAGTCGCCCTCGCCGGCCCAAGGCCTGATTAACGGCAACACTGCTTCGCGATTTGATACGACGCGTAAGATCGGACAGCGTTTTTTGGCGCAGCTCCACCAAACAATGCATATGATCCGGCATCACAACCCACGCCGAAAATTCCGCCCAACCCTCCTCCTGTGCTGCACGAAATTCCCGAACAACCAACCTCCCCAACCGCCAATCACAAAAAAACGGCTGTCGTTGATCAACGACAGCCGTAAGCAGATAAACCCTCCCAACCCCTGAAAACCGACCGACCCTCAGACGTCCTGCACTCGTAAATATCCGCATTCCATTGCCTCCAACCCGTTCCTGAGAGGCAAGAATCTACCGCGATACCAAACGCCCGACAGGCACCCAATCCTTACAAAATATGCCTCAACCCCCCGTGCGAATCTTGTTCCACAACCGCGTGCGAATCCGGTCGATGTTCAGCGGCATGGCCTCCAGCGCAAACAACTTGTTCATCATTTCCGGGCTTGGGTACACCTTGGTGTCGTTCTTGATCGCCGGATCGATCAGGTTGTCCGCCTGCTCGTTGCCATTGGCGTAATGCACGTGGTTGGTGATGCTGGCGGTCACCTCCGGGCGTAGCAGGTAGTTCATGAAGGCGTAGCCGGCCTTCTCGTCCGGCGCGTCAACCGGCATGGCGACCATGTCGAACCAGATAGGCGCACCTTCTTTGGGAATCGCGTAGCCGATTTCCACGCCGTTCCTGGCTTCCTTGGCGCGGCTATCCGCTTGCAGAATGTCGCCGGAGAAACCGACCGCTACGCAGATGTCACCATTGGCCAGGTCGCTGGTGTATTTGGACGAGTGGAAATAGCTGACGTAGGGGCGGACCTTCATCAGCAACGCTTCGGCTTTTTTGTAGTCTTCCGGGTTTTTACTGTGGTGCGGCAACCCCAGATAGTTCAGGGCGGCGGGCAACATCTCCGGGCCGTTATCGAGAATCGCAACGCCGCACTTCTGCAGTTTTTCCATGTACTCGGGTTTGAAGATCAAATCCCAGGAATCCACCGGCGCATTGTCACCCAACACCTCTTTGACCTTGGCAACGTTGTAGCCGATGCCGGTGCTGCCCCAAAGGTACGGAAAACCGTGCTCGTTACCCGGATCGTTGGTCTGCAACGCCGTGAGCAACACCGGGTTAAGGTTTTTCCAGTTCGGCAGCTGGCTCTTGTCGAGTTTCTTCAGCGCCCCGCCTTGAATCTGTCGGGCCATGAAGTGATTGGACGGGAACACCACGTCATAACCGGATTTGCCGGTCATCAACTTGCCATCCAGGGTTTCGTTGCTGTCGTAGACGTCGTAGCTGAAGCGTATACCGGTTTCTTTCTGGAAATTCTTCGTGGTGTCCGGCGCGATGTATTCCGACCAGTTGTAGATTTTGACCGTTTCGGCCGCGTGACCGAGGGTCGCGACCAGTGCCAGTGGGGCCAGTGTCAGTGTCTTGCGATTCATGAGTCGATTCCTGTAGTTACTTTTGTCTTTTTTAGGGCTGGCAGGCAATCAAAGGATCAAGGTTCAGAAAATCAAAACGTAGCTCTTGCGCACGGTTTCCTGGATGTCCCAGATACCGAGGGTGTTGGCCGGTAACATCAGTGCGTCGCCCGCTTCTATGCGCAGGGTTTCGCCGTCGTCCGGGGTGAACGTGCAGCGCCCTTGAATGAAATGGCAGAATTCCTGAGCAACGATCTGCCGCCGCCAGCGGCCGGGCGTGCATTCCCACACGCCGGTTTCGACGCCATCGTCGCGTTCAACGCTGGTGGTCGACGCCACAGCGACCGGGGTGCCCAATGGCACGGCCACCGGGTTCGACTCCTGCAGCTCAAGGGTGGCGGTGTTTTTGAATTGGGTGATGCTCATAGGGTTACCTCGATGAAGCCTTTGGATGAAAAGCGTGGTGATTACTGCATCAAACCTTCCATGAACCCGGCCACGCGGGTGGACAAGGTACGCCGCCACGGTGGGCTTGCCGGGTTGGCCAGCGTCTGATCCTCGTGGACAAAGCTGCGGATGATCGCGTTGTAACCGAGCCAGCGGCAGGGTTCCGGTTCCCACGCCTTGAGCGCCTGAAGGCCACCCTGAGTGATCACCCAGGGCTGACTGACCAGTTCGCTGTCGCGGTGCAGAATCAGGTCCGCCAGGGTTCGACCGGCCAGGTTGCTGGCACCCACGCCTTCGCCGCCGTAGCCGCCCGCGAGCGCAATGCCGCTTGCCTGATCGCAGAGCATGTGCGGCTGGAACCGCCGCGACATCCCCAGATTGCCGCCCCAGGCATGCGTAATGCGCACGTCCTTGAGTTGCGGAAACAGCTCGCTGAACAGGTAACGGCGCAGTTCAACTTCATTGGTGGTCAGGTCAAAGTGATGCCGCAACTTGCCGGCAAACTGATAGCCGCCGCGGGCGCCAAATACCAGACGGTTGTCGGCGGTGCGCTGGCCATAGGTGACTTGACGGCTGCTTTCGCTGAACGCCTGGCCATGGCTCAGACCGATAGCGTCCCAGGTCGCAGCGGGAAGTGGCTCGGTGGCCACAATCAGGCTCTGCACCGGCAACTGATAGCGGCCCAGCGGTGGCAACGTCGTGGCGTAACCTTCTACGGCCGGCACAACCCAACGGGCACGAACCTGAGCCTTGTCAGTGCGCAAACTGCCCGAACGCCAATGGGTGACCGCACTGTTTTCGTAGATCTTGACGCCCAGGCGCTCGACCGTCCGGGCCAGCCCGCGCACCAGTTTCGCCGGATTCAGCGTGGCGACGTGCGGGGCGTAGATGCCGCCGTAAGGTTTGGCCACGCGGACCTGTTGCGCGAGTTGCTCACGGTCGAGCCAGCGATAATCGTGCTCGGTGAGCCCTTGGCTGTAGAGTTTGTCGAGGTACTGGCGCAGGCTTGTTTCCTGCTCGGGATAGCGTGCAGCGCAATACAACACCCCGCCTTTACGGTAATCGCAGGCGATGCCTTCACGCTCAAGCACCACCTCCACTTCATCGGGGATGCTGTGCAACAGGTCGTAGGAAGCACGCCGTTGCTGCGGCAACAGATCGGCAAGCAAGCGGTCTTCGCCAAGGATGTTGCCCATCAACCAGCCACCGTTGCGCCCGGACGCACCGAAACCGGCTGTCTGCGCTTCGACGATGGCGATGTTCAACTCAGGTGCCAGACGTTTGAGGTAGTAAGCGGTCCAAAGGCCGGTATAGCCGGCGCCGATGATCGCGACGTCGACATCCAGATCCTGCTCCAGGGGCGGACGTGCACTTAACGGCTCGTCGAGTTGGTCCATCCATAAACTGATGTTGCGCCACGCCGACATGCCAGACTCCATCAATCAAACTTCGATGGCGTCGATCCTAGTGCGGGGTCTAAGGGATTGTCTTGCGCGCGTGCACGCAAAGAAATTTGTTTGACGTAAGCCTTTGGCGACTGCCCGGTGTGCTGACGAAAACAGCTGTAGAACGCCGACAAGGAATTGAAGCCGGCGGCGAAGGCCAGGTCGTCGATGCGTACCGGCGTTGTGGCCTTGTCCAGTGCTCCGAGCAAGTGTTGCAAGCGTGCCTGGTTGACGTAGCGATAGAAGCTTTGACCGAGCACCTGGTTGAGCAGATAGGAAATCTGATTGCGGCTGTACCCGCTCTCCTTGGCCACCCGTTGCAGGTCGAGCGCAGGGTCAAGATACGGCTGCTGACGCTGGAAATACTGTTGCAGGTCATCGGCCATAAAGCTCAACTGGCGCGGCGACAACCCCAGGCGGCTGACCGCTGGGCGCTTCGCGGCGGCACTGGTGCCGACGTGATGCTCATGCACAAGAGACGCGTACTCATTGATCCGCCAGATCAGACCGTCTCGTACGGTAATCGCCTCGCTGGCCCGAAACGACACCAGCCCTTCACCGCCACGCAAGGTGATGCGGTATTGAATGAACGCCGTGTTGCCATCCAGACGAATTCGGTCCGAATGCTCAAGGGCCTCGTCCGGATCCCGAGGCATACTGCTGCGCACGTACTCGCGCAATTCATTCAGGCCCATGACGCGGTCCTGGAAGAAGTCGTTGTATTGAACCTCGGGGTGATACAGCGCCATGACCCCGTCCAGGTCCCGGTGTTTCCAGCGCAGGTGATAGCGCATGACGGTATCGCGCGTGGCCTCGGTCTGCAGCGGACCATCATCATCGACGTGCATAGACGGCTCTGTACGGAAAACCCGAGCTTGCCGAAATTCGCTGCCCCGATCAACGATCAATCGATAATGTAGTTTTGTTAGACAATGCCACGCTGTGACCCGGATCAAAAAAAACGGAACCAATCGCCAAACGGCCTGAGAAATCCACATTTATTTCACATCCAGATGCTACTTTTAATGGCAGTCACCGGTTGAGCCATTGAAGGCTCTTCCCTCCTAACATGAGCTAACGGAAGCGCTCGATGATGCAGGTGGGCCACACATGAACAAGGGCTTCAGCAACAAAGTTACCTTTCCAAACGCCTGCCAGCTGATGCGCTGGCATTTTCATCCCATGGGATTCGAGGCGAGCATGGATGCGCCGGGCAGCATGATTGCCCGTCTGTTTGACCGTGCCAGTGGCGAGACCATGATTGCCATTGCCGGCATTCCGTGTGCGACGGTGATGAACGCTGCGGATGTCGAGCGAATCATTGAAGCGGTTGAAGATGAGCTGGAGGCGTTTGTGCCTTCTGCTGCGCTGCGCAGTTATGCGTGAAGCTCAGTACATGATCCTGTAGCAGCTGGCGCAGCCTGCGTCCGGCTGCGTAGCAGCCGTCTACTCCAAAGACCGTTTACCTGACCCTGCTGCGCAACGGGACGCAGGCTGCGCCGGCTGCTACAAGTTATGTTTAGCGGCACACAGCGCTTACATGCCCCGATGATCAATAAAGAACGGTTTGCTCTTGTCCACTCGATCAGAGGCCTTGGGCATATTCGCCGCTTGGGTGTCGGACGCATCCACATACCAATAGCAGTGGCTCACCGCACGAGTGATGCCGACATACGCCAATCGCAAAATCTCATCCTTCTGCGCGTTATCGTAGGCTTCGTTATCCTCGGCCTTGCCTAATCCGGCCATGCGGTACACCTGATTCTTGTACGGCGAACTGGTCAAATGCTGGCAGTCCCCCAGCAGGAAAACGGCATCAGCCTGCAGGCCCTTGGCACTGTGGTAGGTCAACTGTTTCAACCTGCGCAATTCGAATGGCAAGCTAGAATCAGCATTAACTACGGACCGGATGTGCTGTTCGATCAATAACTTATCGCCACTTTTTCGATACAGCATAAGGATTGAATCGCCCTGTTTGTAGTGATCCATCAGCCTCGCGGCCAAGCCCTGATCGTCGCGTTCCAGGACTTCTACCGGCAGCAAGGATTGCGCCTTACCGCTGGCCTTGGCCTTTTTCCCGGCAATAGCGGGCGCTGCGCGCACGATGTGTTCAGCAGCATCAATGATGTGCTGGTGGCTGCGGTAGTTTTCGCTGAGCATGACTTTTGTGCTGCTCGGCGACGGGAATTCCTTGTTGAATTCCATGAAATACGTCGGCGAGCTGCCCCGCCAGCCGTAGATCGACTGCCAGTCATCACCGACGCACAACAAGGACGACCGCTGCGCACCGCGACCTACGTGCATTGCCGGGCCACGACTGCGAATCTCGGCGAGACTTGCCCGTATCCAAGAGACGATCTGCGGTGAAACGTCCTGAAATTCGTCGATCATCAGGTGCGACATGGGTCGCAGCAATTCATCGCTCAACAGCTTCAGGTTTTCCGGTGAATGCTCGCTGAACAGAGCGAACATGCGGTTGTACGTCATGACCGGCGGCTTCTGGTCCAGCAGGTGATCTTCCAGTGCGCGCCAATACAGGCTCAGAGCCTCGAAGAAGAACCGATCCGGATCGTCTTTGGCGAAACTCATCTGGCCGACAGCGTTGGGAACGTCGAGCCCGAGGTTCTCGATGAACCCGGCAGCCGCCACAAAACAGTCCAGCAACGGCGCAGAACCCAGCTCACCCTTGACCTTGTATTCGAAGCCCGGGCCGGCGCTGGCATCGCCAGCCAACGAAGCCAAAACGCGCTTGGACATCTCGTAACTATCTAGCCATATCAACGGCTTACGGCAGAAAGCTTGAAACAAGGTACGTTTTACTGCCCATTCTGCACGGACCGATAATTTGGAACCTGGCCGGCTGACCTGCGGGTTTTCGCGAGGATCGAACCCCAGCACTACCCAGGCATCCAGGCTCGGAATGTAGCCATGGCTATATAAAATAGAGCCATTAATATCGAACGTCTGGCGCTTTGGCTCGATGCCCTTGATCGGCCAGGCACCGGCGCCGAACCACAAATCCTCGATCAGATCGCAGAGTTCTTCGTCGCGCTTGGCCGCCAATTCGGTCACAGCCACACGCTTCTGCACGTCGGGGTGATCGCGCTCCAGCTCCTTGAGTTGCAAGGCATGCCGGGACAGCGGTTTGATCAGCTCGCGGAATCGCTCGTCATTGGTATGCAATTGGTGATAACAGGCATTGAGCTGCTGACGTTGCGCGTCGTTGATGCGCAGATCAAATGGGTTGCTGTCGACGTCCTCATCCTGACCCTGTGCGCGATGGCTGAGGTTTTCGAACGCCTGCAGGCGCTCGAAGCCCGGCAGTCTACGGACCATCGGCAATATGCGCGAATGGAAGGTGCGCACCAGCTCTCGCGCCTCCACAGCACTGATTACCCGCCCCCACAGCGCGAATAATTCGATCAGTTTGTTGATGAAGTCCTTGCGCGATTCTCGAGTGAACGTCACCACGGTCATCGAGCTGAGTTCAAAGCCCAGATAATGGCTGAGCAGCAGAATACGCAGCACCAGCGTGGTGGATTTGCCCGCACCTGCGCCGGCAATCACCGAGGTTGATGGCGTATCGCTGAAGATCATCTTCCATTGCGCAGCGCTGGGCTGCGCGTGGGGCGCCAGCAATCGGGCGACGTCGGCCTTCATGCGTTTCTTCAATTCTGCCGTCAAAGGCAGACGCCAGTCATCGAACAAATTGTCATCGATGTTCGGCGGACGGTGCTCAGTGGAGCGCGAATCGCGGATAAGCAATACCTGCCGACCTTCCTCCATCCCCTCCAGCTTGCCTTCTTTATAACCGTAATCAACGCCGGCGCTGTGCCCGCTACGGAAGCCATCCGCCTGCCCGTGCAGCCAGGACGCCCGGTGCTGAGCGCGTAGACGGGTCAGGCCATGCCCGAAAAATCGCGCGGCCAAACGTTTGATTAGCGGCATCTCGGCCAAGGGACGTAATTCGGGAGGAAGTTCGGGGGTGTGTTGCGGCACGCGGGCTGACTCCAGGGTGTGAGGCTGTTGAAGCTATGGTGTGCGCATTTGCTTTTCATTTCTAGTGAAATGCTTACAGGTCATTGGCTTATGCGATGAAGTGAAGGTGGCGTAGGAATTGAAGCACCGCTCTAAACATCAAGTTAATCGATCATAGCGCGGCAGTTTTTGCGCTTTTTATCGATGGATACCTGATTGATGATGCTCGCCATTACCACCCTATCCAGGAGACGAACATGCTCGAACTCAGACCTTTCAATCGACTGGGCGGCGCCCACCATGGCTGGTTGGATGCCCATCACCATTTTTCGTTCGCCGAGTATTACGACCCTGAGCGTATGAACTGGGGCAACCTGCGCGTGTGGAACGACGACATCATCGCTGCCGGCACGGGCTTCCCGAAGCACCCTCACCGCGACATGGAAATCATCACCTATGTGCGCGAAGGGGCCATTACCCACGAGGATAATCTGGGCAATAAAGGCCGCACTGAGGCAGGCGATGTGCAGGTCATGAGCGCTGGCACCGGCATCGCTCATAGCGAATACAACCTGGAATCGAGCGAAACCAAAATCTTCCAGATCTGGATCATCCCGAACGAAGCCGGGGCAGCACCTTCGTGGGGCGCCAAGCCCTTCCCCAAGGGGCAACGCGAAGGCTTTGTGACATTGGCCAGCGGTAATGCCGGCGACGATCAGAGCCTGCGAATCCGTGCGGATGCGCGCTTGGTCGCGGCCAATCTAAAAGCGGGCGAGTCGGCTGAATATCGCCTGGACAATGGCCGACGCGCTTACCTGGTTCCGTCCACCGGCGTCATTGAAGTCAATGGCTTGCGAGCACAAGCTCGAGACGGTGTTGCAGTGGTCGATGAGCAAGTATTGCGGGTGACGGCGGTTGAAGACAGTGAAATTGTCTTAGTCGATTTGGCTTGAATGGCTGAATGCCGCGCAAAAAATGGGCGACCGTGGAGGTCGCCCATTTTGTTTCAGGCCAGTGCTTCAGCGCCTAAAGTGACGTCTTCGCGAGCAAGCCCGCTCTCACAGGGTGCTGAGTACTGGCGGGCGTTCATTCACTTAGCGGAAATAGCGCCATCCACCAGCGTTTGCGCTTCGGCCACCAACAGCTTCAGATGCTGGTCGCTGACGAAGCTCTCTGCGTAAATCTTGTAGATGTCCTCGGTCCCGGATGGACGCGCCGCGAACCAGCCGTTCTCGGTCATGACTTTCAGGCCGCCAATCGCCTGATCGTTACCTGGTGCATGGCTGAGGATGCTCTGAATCGCTTCACCAGCCAACTGCGTAGACGTGACCTGATCCGGCGACAACTTGCTCAACAGCGCTTTCTGCTCCGGATTGGCCTTGGCGTCGACGCGCACCGAGAACGGTTCGCCCAGTTCATCGGTCAATGCGCGGTATGCCTGGCTTGGATCGCGACCGGTGCGCGCGGTCATTTCTGCCGCCAGCAGGGCTGGAATCAGACCGTCCTTGTCAGTGCTCCACACGCCGCCATCCTTGCGCAGAAATGACGCGCCGGCACTTTCTTCGCCGCCAAAGCCCAGCGAGCCATCGAACAGGCCGTCGGCAAACCATTTGAAACCGACCGGCACTTCGTACAGGCGACGACCCAGACGCTTGGCGACACGGTCGATCATCCCGCTGCTGACCACGGTTTTACCGACGGCGGCATCAGCGCGCCATTGCGGACGATTCTGGAACAGGTAGTCGATACTCACCGCCAGATAATTGTTGGGCGCGAGCAAACCGCCAGACGGCGTCACGATGCCGTGGCGATCGTGATCCGGGTCGCAGCCGAACGCCACGTCAAAGCGGTCTTTCAAGCCGATCAAACCTTGCATCGCATGGCTGGACGATGGGTCCATGCGGATCTGGCCATCCCAATCCACGGTCATGAAGCGGAACGTCGAATCGACCTGTTGGTTGACCACTTCCAGGTCCAGACGATAGTGCTCGGCAATTGCCGACCAGTAGCGCACCCCTGCTCCGCCCAGTGGGTCTACGCCCATATGCAGCTTGGCGTCGCGAATGGCATCAAAGTCGATCACGTTGATCAGGTCAGCGACATAAGTGTTGAGGTAGTCGTGGCGATGGGTAGTGCTCGCCTTCAGCGCCTGTTCGTGGCTGGTGCGTTTGACACCGGCGAGCTTGTTGCCCAGCAGTTCGTTGGCCTTGGCTTCGATCCACTTGGTGATGTGCGTATCGGCCGGGCCACCGTTGGTGGGGTTGTACTTGTAACCGCCACTTTGTGGTGGGTTGTGCGACGGCGTAATCACGATGCCGTCCGCCAGGCCCGACGTGCGGCCGCGGTTGTAACAAAGAATGGCGTGTGAAATGGCCGGTGTCGGCGTGTACTCGTCACCTTCGGCGATCATCACGGTCACGCCATTGGCCGCCAATACTTCCAGCGCGCTGGCGCCGGCCGGTGTCGAGAGCGCGTGCGTGTCGATGCCGACGAACAGCGGGCCGTCGATGCCTTGGGCCTCGCGGTACAGGCAGATTGCCTGGCTGATGGCCAGAACGTGCCACTCGTTGAAACTCAGGTCGAACGAGCTACCCCGGTGTCCGGAGGTGCCGAATGCCACGCGCTGGGTGGAAATGCTCGTATCAGGCTGACCGGTGTAATAAGCCGTCACCAGTCGCGGGATATCGACCAACAGTTCTGCTGGTGCCGGTTTGCCCGCAAAAGGACTGAGTGTCATGCAAAAACCTCTGGAAAAGAGTGGTTCAGGAAATGGAGCGCAGTTTACTGGCAGTTGGACCGCAACGCGACGGGATCGATCCACGCGGCCTCTGCGAGCATTAACGCGCGGCTTAATCCAGAGATTCCAGGCGCAAGGCATCGCCGAGCAAACTCACTGCGCTGGCAAGATCGTGATCGCCGCCAAAAGTATGGCTCAGGCGAAAATGCTGGCAGTGCAGCCCCTGCAGACTGAACAGTTCCCCCGGCGCGATGACTACGTGGTGCGTGAGCAGCCGTCGAAACACCCGCCGCGCGTCCACTTGGCGCAGCGAACGCACCCAGATCGTTGCGCCTCCCTGCGGCTCGACAAAGTGCAAGGCATCGCCCAGGCGCTCTTGCAACAGCTGCGTCATGTGGCCTTTGCGCTCATTGAGCAAGCGCCGTAAGACCTGCAAATGCTGATCGATCCGACCGTTGCTGAACAGCCGGGCAATAGCCTTTTGCCGGATCGGCGACAGGCGAAACGAGCGCAGCAAAAAATGTCGCTGGAAGGCTTCGCTGAAATGCCGTGACAGCACGTATCCGTAGGGCGCCTCGGAGCCGAGGATTTTTTCCAGGGTCGAGAACACGATCAGCCGATCCGGATTCAGCCAATCTCGAAAACGCCCGCCGCCCGCCTCGAATGTCAGTTCGCCGTGGCAATCATTTTCCACCACCCAGCTACCATGCCCTTCCAACAGTTGCGCGACAGCCTGCCTGTTCTCGTCGGGCGCCTGACTGCCATGCGGCATGCTGACGGCCGATGAAACCATCACCACGCGCACCTGCCTGTTTTCCAGTAACGCCTTGAGCTGATCGATATCGACACCGCCCTCAGGCTGCAGCGGCAATTCCAGCACATTGACCCCGGCCGTCTGGAACTGGCGCAAGATCACCCAATCACAAGGCGACTCGAGCAGCACCGTGGCATCTTTGAGGCCTAAAACCGCAATCAGTATTTCCAGGACGCCGCGCAGGTCTGCACCCACATACACGTCATTGGCATGCCAACAGCGCAGCGCCGAGGTGGTGTAGCGAGCGGCCAGCGCTGTGCGCAGTTGCAGCTCACCGCACGGTTGTAAAACCGTATCCGTCTGGCGTGGATACTGGCGCAGCAATTCCCTCTCCAGCAATAGCAGAGGACTGTCCAACGGCTGCAGCAATGCCGGTTCATCGGCGCTCAAGACCAGCGACCCCGGGCGTCGGGTGCAGGCATACACCGTTTCCAGCAGATCACGGCCATTGTCCAGCGGATCGATCAAGGAGACTGGAACGGCGAAGTAGCCGGATTTGGCCACCGAAAAGACCCTCCCTTCTTTTTCCAGCAATGAATAAGCGTACTGAATGGTCGAAATCGACACATTCAAACGCTCCGACAACTGCCGCAGCGATGGCAACCGGACCTGCGTGTCGTTGCCCGGTTCGTTGATCAAGTGAGTGAGGTATCGATACACCGCTTGATAGGCAAAGTCGGTTTCCCGTGGTCCTTTCAACGTTTTACGGACCGTTCACCTGCCGCTGCTGTGTCGCCACCGCTCGCGGGAGTAGCGTTTTCCACGGCTGTCAGTTCAGGCGTGTGCCCGTAGACTTCGGGTGTGGGGCCCATATGATAAAGGGTGCCGATAAGGGCCACCGATAAACCGCTGACATCAACCATCCATTGCAGAATCTGATCCGGCACCGAGTAGCCTTGCATGGCCCGATGCAGGTCGGGCATTGCCACCAGCATCCCGGGATGGCACTGGCGCAGAAAACGCTCCAGTGCAGCGCCCCTTTCGTTGAAGGGAGCAAACAGCAGACATACGAGTTGCGCTTCGCTCAAGCCCAGGTGCCGCTGTGCGTCTGCTGCTGCCTGCGCGCGGCGTTCCGACGCCCGAAGCGGATTACCGAAGGCTTCCCGAGCTTGATCGCACAGCCGCTCGGGCACTTGTCTGCGACGCATCAGCACCAGAGAGCGCTGCAGATAGTCGGTTACTCCTGACTCATAACTCCGCCCCTGCACGAAGCACGCATGCAGGCCCCGCAGGTGAGCCGCGATCGAGGGACTGACGCATTCGTTATCACTTAAATGGGCCGAGAGTTCGTCAGGTTGAAAACCGAGGAAATCGGTAAGCAGCGGCCACCGCTCTTCCAGATTGCTGACCAGTACCTCTTGAATGTCGACGAACGTAGTGCGACGACACGCTTCGAACTCTTCCGCCGGACGCCAGGGCGCTTGACCTTGATTGGTATAAAGCGCCCGATAGCAATCGTTGCCGAGCTCATCAAGCACGTCAAAAAGTTGTTCGAAGCCGTCGCTGCCAGGGGTGCAAATCCGCACCCCAACCTTGGCGGCTGCCCGTTTCAACGCAGTGATATAGAGCTTTTGCTGGCGCAGATTTTCGTTGCAGACGAAAGCATCGACACCGCCCCGCCAGCGCGCGATCTGCCCGTAAAATTCGCCGGTGGCCAGGTAGTAGTCGTCCCAGACATTGATCGCCTGGTCCCGCACTCGACGATGCCCCACCATCAACAGGTTGATGCGATTGGCTTCGCGCCCGGCATCGGAGATCGCCGCCTGCGGGTCGAAGGGCAAGACCTGCCGATCGTCTACCGTCACTACCTCAACGCGCGGGTCGTCGTGTAAAAACAGCGCGCTGTAGCTGCGCTGAGTGTTTTCCCGGGCTGTCAGGCTGATGCCGTTCAACCGCAAGGACGCCACGCGCAGTTGAAACGTGACTGGCGCGCGCCCGGCAATGCTCAACTGAGCCGCGCGAAGCATCGCCAGGGTGTAACAGCTGTCTCTGGTGCCGGTTTGAATCGTCAGCACCTTGTACTCGCCGATGCGATCCATGCCCCCGGCTGCGAGGACCAAACGCTGTATTACCAGTTGTAATGCCGTACGTTCAGCCCGCGAAAAATAATTCAGCAGGCGCTGGAGCACTTGTTGATAGACATAGTTCATCGCCTGGTCATGGATACTGGTCATCTTGTTTACCTGATGCTTGTAAGTTCTATATCACGCAATCAATGAAGAGCACTGCGCGGGGCATTGCCGGCCATCAATAAGTGCAGATCTTGATGGTTAAATGCTAACACTTAACTTGTGGGTTAATTATTCAGCGCGGCTGAACCTCGCCGAGGGCCCGCCAGACCATGAGCCACCTGAAAACCCCCATTTCACGGGGGCGTGCCCTATCGAAGCAGCGTCCTAGGAAATATCCCACAGCGTCCCACAGACAATTAGCACAAGAAATAAGGAAAGAAGTAGCAGAGGATATTCTGTAAACAACAGAGCGCTGTACGATTGTTCGCACATGCATCAACGTCACGCAGTCAAAAGTATCACCATGATACTCAGCCATGACTCATTCCTTGAGATGAAAGTAATCATTCAATTATCAAGGCTTGAATATTGATTAGAAGATACAGATGGTGAGCAAAAACCAGTTCAGTTGCTGAACGGTTTCACCGGCGGTGTCACGGGTGCCCCGCTGATGGCTTTACGA
Organism: Pseudomonas sp. TMB3-21; assembly: GCF_054898145.1. NCBI lineage: Bacteria > Pseudomonadati > Pseudomonadota > Gammaproteobacteria > Pseudomonadales > Pseudomonadaceae > Pseudomonas > Pseudomonas sp. TMB3-21. The sequence continues at coordinate 4,521,732 of NZ_CM142718.1, forward strand.
CAGGCGAAAAAAAGTCCGTGCTGGCACGGACTCTTCAGGGGTGTATTACGCAGGTTCGATCTGCAGCGCGACTCGTTCGCGGCATGGACACTCGTCCATATAGCGATGCGCTTCGACAAACTCGGTGAACGGAAATACTCGGGTTTTCAGCGGCAGCAGCACGCGGTCTGCGGTCAACTGGTTGATATCACGCAAGGCGCGTTGCAGTGCCACCTGGTCCTGAATGATGCCCAGTTCCGGTTTGCCAGTGAAATTGCCGATGCAGTGCACGAAAAACTGGATGTTCTTCTGGAACGCTGCACACGCCGGGAACGGCGTCTGGTTACCGCCCTGCAGGCCGTACAACACCAGACTGCCGCGAGGCGCCAGCACATCACCAAGCAGTGACATCTGCGGGCCGCCAAGACCGTCAAAAACCACGTCAACGCCGCGGTTGTCGGTGATCTTGTTGATCCGCAGCAGCAGATCCTCTTCCTCGGTGACGATGACTTTCTCGGCACCCAGCGATAACAGGTATTCGCGCTCATCGGCCGTCTTGGTCGCGGCAATCACTCGCACGCCCAAGGCTTTACCCAATTGCACAAACGAGGGTCCCGCACAGTGACTGGCGTCCGTGACCAAGGCAAATTGCCCAGGTTTGACCCGCGCCAGATCCGTATAACCGAAATAGGCGATCAGGAGCGGCGTGTAATGCACGCTGGCCTCGATGGGGCTGAGCACGTCCGGGTAGCGGGTCAGTGCAGTGCGCGGCAATACAATTTGTTCGCCGTAAACCGGATAATCGTTTGGGCTCTCGGCCGGAAAACTGGCGACCTTGTCACCGATTTCCAGGTCATCGACACCGTCGCCTAGCGCGGTGACGACACCGGCCATTTCACTGCCAAGACCAGATGGCAGTCGAGCATGGGACGACGCCAGGTTCTGACGCCAGAGCGTGTCATACCAGCTGATGCCAATCGCTTCGACGCGCACCTGCACTTCGCCCGGCGCAGGCTGAGCGGCCGCATGCTCTTCGCATTTGAGCACCTCGGCTGGACCAAACTTGTGAAAACGAATCGTGCGTGACATCGCAAACCTCGTCAAAGAAACCTCTAATGCCCTGAACTCTATATGGGCTTTGGACCCAAGACCATCAGTGGCTATTAATAGTCGACATGCCTGTCATTGATTCGCAACATCTGCGGCATCGTCAAAGAAGTGTAGGAAACCGCAGCTACCATTGTAGGAAATCTGAATTTACTCGGTGCAGAGTACCAGCCTTTGCCCGTAATATTCATGCCGGCCATTGTTCCCATATGACCGCCCCCGTCAAGCTTTGACTCTGCCAGGACACCAGATGAATCGTAATGACCTACGTCGTGTCGACCTGAACCTGTTGATCGTTTTCGAAACATTGATGCATGAACGCAGTGTGACCCGTGCTGCGGAGAAACTGTTCCTCGGGCAACCGGCAATCAGCGCGGCGCTCTCACGCCTGCGCGGACTGTTCGACGACCCGCTGTTTGTGCGCACCGGCCGCAGCATGGAGCCTTCGGCCCGGGCGGTGGAGATCTTCGCCCTGCTCTCGCCCGCCCTGGATTCGATCTCCACCGCGGTCAGCCGCGCTGCCGAGTTCGATCCGGCGACCAGCACCGCAGTGTTTCGCATCGGATTGTCGGATGACGTGGAATTCGCTCTGCTGCCAATGTTGCTCAAGCGCCTGCGCGCTGAATCCCCGGGGATTGTGCTGGTGGTGCGTCGCGCCAACTACATCCTGATGCCCAGCCTGCTGGCCTCGGGTGAAATTTCGATCGGCGTGAGCTACACGCAAGACTTGCCGGCCAACGCCAAACGCAAGGTGCTGCGCCGCAGCCTGCCGAAATTGCTTCGCGCCGATACCGTGCCGGGCCCGCTGAGCCTCGACGATTTCTGCGCGCGGCCGCATGCGCTGGTATCGTTCGCCGGCGACCTGAGTGGCTTTATCGATGAAGAGCTGGAAAAACTCGGGCGCAAACGGCATGTGGTGCTGGCCGTGCCGCAGTTCAACGGCCTGAGCACGCTACTCAGCGGCACCGACATCGTCGCGACCGTGCCCGATTACACGGCCGAAGCGCTGACGGCGGCGGGCGGAGTGCGGGCTGAGGACCCGCCGTTGCCGGTGCAGACTTTCGAACTGCACATGGCCTGGCGCGGGTCGCAGGATAACGATCCGGGGGAGCGTTGGTTGCGTTCGCGGATTCAGATGTTTTTTGGGGACCCTGATAGCCTGTAATGGAATTCCACTAAATTCGCCCGGCGAACACGCCGATGGCGAAGTCCCTGGCCTCTACTTGGAGGTAAAGGCGTCGAGCAAGGTCGGCTAATCCCCCTCCAAGGTTTGGCGATTGGAGTATCGGCTGCATGGCAAGGAAAAGCGCTTCTCCATCGGTGCTTACCCCGACATTGATCTCAAGGAGGCTGATCCCCGGTACCCAGGCGATCCAACGCTCGGATTGAACCTTCTTTTTAAGGCGATCAGCGAACCTCCCGCGTATTGCGCAAGAAACGATCAAGCACATTTTTTGTGATCATCACGGTGTAAATGTCTGCTTGCATGAGCCCATGCACCCATTCGCACGTGGCGGCGGTAAAGACTTCGCCTCGACCTTTGTGGAAGTGCACCATCATGCCGGCCCCGCGGCTATGCAAATCGATGTTGGCGTCGCTAAGGTCGGGTGCCAGGATGGAAGCCCGAAACCGGGCATCGCCATCGCCAAGCATGAATGAATAGGTCTCCTCGGACCGGCCATGCTCGGCATTGGTCGCCCATCCCATTGCGAGGATTTGCAATCCACCGGGCGCACCGTCTGTGTAAAGCGGTTCCGGGAGGCCGTCGACGAACGTGTATTCCAGGCCATCAACCTCATAGCCGAAGATGTTGGGTTCGTCTCCGAACATGTCCGCGTAACCCAGGCCCGTCCCCGTAAACGACCAGTGCTTAGGCCTGAAGACTGTATACCCGCGAGGGCTGCGCGGAGCCATTCCTCCAAAACTAGCGTAAATCCCTCGCAGAGCATTCACCCCGAACGTCTTTGCGCCGGGGTGATTTACGCTCGGATCTTCCCAGGCTCCCGTTAGCCGATGTGGCTCGGTAGCCGCCACAGGATCGAACGCACCAGCGTCGTACTTGTAGGCCACCTGCCGCCGGCCCTCATCCTCCAGGCGGATCTGCCACATGAAATTGCCGGCGAAACGCGCGACTTTGCCGCCGCCCTCGACAAAGGCGTCGACATGGTCGCGCATTTCCCGCGTCCAGTACTCGTCGTGCCCGACGAAGACGGCGCAGGCGTAGCCCTCAAGCGAGTGCGGGTCGTGGTGCAAATCGTCCTGGGTCAGGATATGCACGGTATAACCTTGCTGTTCGGCCCAGGCCACAAAAGGTCTCTCGTAGGAAGCCCACCCCGCCAGCGCGTAGTACTTGGCGTAGCCGTTAAGGTTGGCCCATTCGATGAATTCATAGCGTGCGGGCCCCGGCTTGCGGGGCCGGGTCGCGTTGACACAACGTGGTGCATCCTCCGGCAGCCAGACCTGCCCTCGCGCCCAGGGGCGCTGCGTCGACAGCAACGGTGAGCGGCCACGCGGCGTGCCCGCGTGGAGGCCGAAGTAATGATTGGCGCCACCCCAGTCGTTATAGGCGGCCCACGTCGAGGTGGCCGCAACGAGCACCAAGGCATCTTCACGTTTGCGCACCGCCTTGACGATGAACAGATGATGCCCGAGGACGCAGTCAGCACCATCCCGTATTTCCACTACATAGCCACCCTGCTCGGCATCGGCCGGGATTGACCATTGCATGAAGACAGGCCATTGGCAGCCATGCTCATAGGCGCGTTCGGGTATGGGATGGAATCGAGCGTCAAGGCTGTCGGTGGTATGCAGCGTGCGGGGGATGGCGCCATCACGATAGATCCGAAGTCTCACTTGTGGGCGGTTCGACGACAGATACAGGCAGACCGAATCACCCGCGCTGTAGGCGCGGCGGTCCGAGTAGCACCATGCAGCCGCTGGGCCCGACTTCGAGGGGACTTCGACCCAGGTCTCGCGCGCGGCTTGACGTGACCCTGAAGTCTGGCTGACGGTCACGCCGGCGCCTGGTCGTTCACCGCGTGCAGCGGCGTTTTTGCGGTCTGTGGAATTCATTGAGTCATACCCATTTGATCGGCTGATTCTGCAGATCGACCAGCCAATTGATTTAGTCCCGAGAGGCCATCAACGGCCGTGAGACAGCGCTGACTCGAGCACCAGGCGCCTCGATGTGCGCAAGATCGATGCCCGCCGTTTCGTCGATAAGAAACCCTGCCAGGACAGTGACTACGCCCAACCCGATGACATAGCTGACGTACAGATAGCCAAGGTCGGCGCCGCTAAGATAGTTGTGTAGATAGGGGGCCGTGCCGCCAAAAATTGCCACCGAAACCGACGAGACCAGGCCGACGCCCTGGGCTCGTGCCTGGGTGGGCACCTGCTCACACAGCACGGCAGGGAAAATCGCCGCGATCAACGACCAGGCGCCTAGCCCCAGCACTTGGGCCAGAAACAGCGTGTAGGGGTCAGTGGTCACCATTATCGAGATGGGATAGGTCAGCACGATCACACCCAGGCCCCAAGCGATGACCATGGGCCGGCGCCCTACCCGATCGGACAACATCCCGCAGACCGGCAACCAGCACACACACAGGATCTGCGCCAGGAGACTGGCCACATAGGCACCCGTGGCGTCCATACCCTGGGCAATCGCGGTCGAAGCGCCGAACGTGACCCAGGCGTAGTAGGTGACATTGGCGGCCGCAGCAAGCATGACGATGTTACGCGCGACGCGTAGCATCTCCCCCGTGGACAGCTTGCGCGGCGGCAGCGCTTGCGCCTGCTGCTCTACGAAGACATGAGATTCCTGTGCACCGCGGCGCAAAAACAGCGCGTAAATACCGAGCACTCCACCAATGGCGAAGCCGATCCTCCAGCCGTAGTCACCCATGGCCTGCGCGCCCAGCATCCAGGTCAGCGCTGCCGCCACGGCCGTCGCCGCCATCACTCCCAGCGTCACCCCCACATAGACCGAACTCGACCATAAACCACGGTGCTTGCTTGGGGCGATCTCGGCGACATAGGTGTAGGAAACCCCTGTCTCGCCACCATGGGCGAGCCCTTGCATCAAGCGGAAAAACAGCAGCGCGACCGAGGCATACAAGCCAATGCTCTGGTAGTCAGGGATAAGCGCGATGCCCAGGCTGCTGATCGCAAGCAGCAGCATGGTAAGCACCATGATGGCCCGACGCCCCAGCCGGTCGCTCAGGCGGCCAAACAACCATCCACCGACAGGGCGTGCGACAAAGCCAACCGCAAACACAGCCAGGGTCGCGAGCATCGCCGAGCGCGCATCGGTCTTGTCGAACAGATTGCTTGCCAGATACACCGAAAAGGTTGCGTACAGGGTCCAGTCAAACCACTCGAGCGCATTGCCGATACCTGCCGCGCGCAACGATTTGAGGCGTCCTTGGTGAGACGTCGTATTGTTCATGGATTAACTCCTGATGACGGACTGGATCGAAGCGGTTTGGCAAACCGGATCAAAGGTGCAACGCGGGTTTGGCCTGGCGAACGCCATGGGCAGAAGGCACCCGAACACGCAGCGCAATCAGCAGCGCGGCCAGCAGCATCAGCACGGCCGCCGCGACGAATACGCCTGCGCTGCCACCGAAGCTGAACACTGCACCGCCAGCCGCGGCGCCCGTTGCGATGGCTGACTGCACAGATGCCACCACCATGCCGCCGGCGCTTTCCGCCTGATCAGGTACCGCACTGGCAACCCAGTTCGACCACGCCACCGGCACACCACCAAAGGCCAAGCCCCAGATCGCCAGCAGTACCGCCTGCCCCGGCAACGAGGCCGGCAACAGCACCAGCGCCAGTGCTGCAACGCCGACCAGCGCGGGCATCAACACCAGAGTGGCCAGCGGGTGGCGCTCCAGCAGCTTCCCGGCCAACAGCGTGCCGGCGAAGTTCGCCACACCGAACCCCAGCAGCATCAGTGACAGGCCTTGCGGGCCGATGCCGGTAGTCCCTTCAAGGAATGGCCGAACATAGGTAAACATCGCGAAGTGGCCGCTGTGCACCAGCACACAACCAAACATCCCCATGGCGATGCCCGGGCGCTGCAACACCTCGAGTACGGTACGCAGACGTGCGGGCCGGCGAGGCGCAAGGCGCGGCAGAGTGAACGACTGGAACGCCAGGGTCACCATGCCGACCGCCGCCGCTGCAAAGAACGCGCTGCGCCAGCCATATAGACCACCCAGATAGCTGCCCAACGGCACCGCAACGACCGTCCCGATGGCAATGCCGCTAAAAATGATCGATAGCGCCCGGGGCAACAGAGCACTCGGCACCAAGCGCATCGCCACCGCCGCTGCCATGCTCCAGAACCCGCCAAGGGCAATGCCCAGCAAGATGCGCATCAGCAACAGCACCGCGAAGCTGGAGGAAATGGCGACCAACAGATTGGAGGCGACCATCAACGTGGAAAAGCCCAGCAATACCCAACGTCGGTCGATGCCGCGAGTCAGGCCTGGCACCAACAAGCCGGCGAACAGCGCTACCACTGCAGTCACCGTTACCGCCTGACCAGCCAGCGCTTCGGACACCCCCAGGTCAGTAGCCATCAGCGTCAGCAAACTGGCCGGAAGGTACTCAGCGGTCAGTAATCCGAACACCCCCATTGCCAACGAGAAGACGGCCATCCACGCCGGGGTCACAGGCTCTACGTCCGAGCCGACGCCGGGATGGCGTTCGGTTACGGCATTACACACACAGTCAGTCATTGCACGAATCTCCCAATTTTCATTGCGAGCCGAGTCTAGGCGGGGAAAGCTGGATGATCTATGATCAGAAATCTCTACTTTTTGACTAAAACACCTGAACAATGCCTGCAGATCAGTTTGCTCTTTCCTCGGATCTCATCAACGAGCTGTTGCGCGGCATGCGCCTGCGTGGCGTGGAATACCGGCGTATCCAGACGGGTCCGACCTTCGGTTTGGGCTTCGCGGAAAAACCTGGGCACGCCTGGTTCCACTTCGTGGCCGTCGGCACTGCGGTGCTGCAAATGGAGGACGGAAGCACCTACGCGCTGTCCGCCGGCAATGCCGTGTTCATCTCCCATGGCGCGGCCCATCAACTGTTTTCCCATGCGGACGTGCCTGTTCAAGACATCGACCTTTTAGATGGCGCGCCCCTCGGTGACACCGTCAGCGCGGTGGATACCGGAACCCATGCCAGCCCCACGCCGAGCACTATTTTGTTCAGTGGTTGTATGGAGTTTGAACTGGGCAGCATCCATGGTCTTGGTCGGCTGATGCCGGGCCTGATGCTGATTGATGCCGGCGGCCAGCGTTACCCCGGATTGGTGCCTATCCTGACCACCATGGAACGCGAGGTCAGCGCCGCACGTGTCGGCTTCGCCGGTATCCTCGCGCGGTTGGCCGACGTGGTGGCGGCCATGGTCGTTCGCGGCTGGGTGGAGTGCGCCTGCGGGAATGCCTCTGGGTTAGTCGCCGCCTTGCGCGATCCACGCCTGGCCGGTGCACTGCTTGCGCTCCATCAACAACCGGGCCGCGACTGGACCGTTGCGCAGCTGGCCGAGCACTGCAATACCTCGCGCTCGGTCTTCGCGGATCGCTTCCAGGTGACGATTGGCATGACCCCGCTGCGCTATGTCACCGAACTGCGAATGCGGCTGGCCAGCCAGTGGCTGACCCTCGAAAGGCTGCCGATCGAAGAGGTGGCGCAGCGTTTGGGCTATACCTCCCAGGCCGCTTTCAGTCGCGCATTCAAGCGCATTACGGGCAAGACACCGGGATTGAGTCGCAAGGTGAGGCAACCCACTGTTACTTGAAGCCGAGCGCAGGGAGCCGATGATCCGGGCCTTTGACTCATTTACCGCCCGTCACGTCGAGGAAGGTACCGGTAACGAATGATGCCTCCGCGCTCGCCAGCCACAGAATCGCGCGTGCCACTTCCTCCGGCTGACCACCCCGCCCCATGGGGATCGAGTCCTTGACTCGATCGACCCGCCCCGGCTCACCACCACTGATATGCATTTCGCTGCATCCGCTCGAAGCCGAGGTCCTCCAGGCGTGACTGAGGCGACAGCATCCCAGCTTGTTGACCAGTACGTCGATGCGTCCGAACGAGCGATCGATGGCCGCGAACAAATCGGCCACCTGGTGGGGGTCCACACTGTCGGCCCGCATCGCCAATGCCCTGCGCCCCAATGCTTCTACATCCGCAACCACCGCCAGCGCTGCGGGCTCGTTGGCAACGTAGCTGATAGCGACGTCATAACCTCTTGCGGCCGCCAGGCGGGCAGTGGCTGCACCCACTCCTCGACTTCCACCGGTGATTAGAATCAGCGGTGCTTGTGAGACGTTGTCCATTAAACCTGCCTCCAGTATCAGCTGATGATGAGGGTGCCGCTGGCGATCACTATGCACGCCAGTATCCGGCGGGCGGTGAGCGTCTCGCCGAGGAACACATGGCCAATCAACGCCACTACGCAGCAGCGCATTCCAGCTGGCATGCAGGAGCGCGGCGAACAGCACGAGGAGGATGAGATGAAAAGGCATGCGCCACTTTAGGCAATCCGGCGCAGGGACTACAGCGAAGTCTCCTCATCGCAGCATGAACGGATGCTCATGACTCCTGGTCTACGTGTTGTACTTTCAGCGCCTCACCGACCAGCCATTCGCGAAAGCTGACGATGTGCGGCTGCGATTCAATTCCCTTGGGGCAGACGAAGTAGTAAGCAAGCGGCGATGGAAGCGACACATCGAACAGTCGCACTAAACGGCCATCGCTGATTTCGTTCTCGACATGCCCGCTGCGCACCAATGCGACGCCCTGGCCGAGCAAGGCCGCCTCGACCGTCATATTGGTATCGCCAAATCTGACGCTCTCCTTGAGCGGCAAATAGGCCAGTCCAACGGCTTGAAACCACACCTCCCATTTTGGCACCAACTCGGCACCATCCCGCGTCAGCAGCGGGAAATGCAACAGTTCTGCGGGGCTCTGCGGAGTCCCGACGCGCCGCAACAGTTCGGGGCTGGCCACAGGAAATACCTGCTCCCCAAACAGGAACTCCGAATGCAGCCCTGGGTAATTACCCTTGCCGAGCCTGATCGCAACATCCGCCTGGCCGTGAGAGAAGTGGATTATTTTATCCGTGGTGTCCAGCGAGACCAACAGCTCGGGGTGCTGACGAGAGAGGCGCGGCAAGCGTGGCAGCAGCCATTTGAGCGCAAAGGAATAGGTGGTGCTGACGCTGAGTCGAACCCTGTCTTTTTGCTCGCGCAAATCACCCAAAGTGGCCTCCAGACTGATGAAAAACTCCCGCACGATGGGTGCCAGCGTAGCCCCCGCTGCCGTGAGGCGTAACGCCTTGCCACGTTCAAACAACTGCACTCCCCAAAGGGTCTCAAGATGCTTGAGCTGGTGACTGACAGCGCTTTGAGTGACATGTAGCTCCTGTGCGGCTGAAGTGAAGGTTGAGTGTCGGGTGGCAACTTCAAACGCGCGCAAGGTCGCGGTGGGCGGCAGGTCTCTCATGAGGGCAGTATCCAACAAGTTATTGGAAAGAGCGTACATGAACACTAGCTCATGATAGAGCTAAACTGACCCGAAACGTCACTTCAGCGCATTTGAAACCATGTAGTTTTCAGTTGCGTGTATTTGTCGAAGGAATGCAGCGACAGATCGCGACCGAAACCCGACTGCTTGCCGCCACCAAAGGGCACCGACACGTCCAGGGCATCAACGGTATTGACCGAAACCGTACCCACATTCAAGGCGCGCGCCACACGATGGGCGCGATTGAAATCGTCGCTCCAGACCGACGCCGCCAGGCCGTAAATGCTGTCGTTGGCTTGCTGGATGGCCTCCTCCTCAGAGTCAAAGGCGCTCACCGCCAGCACAGGACCAAACACTTCATCCCGCGAAAGGCTCATGTTGCTTTTCACATTGCCGAAAAGGGTCGGCTGGATGAAGTTTGATGAACCATTGATGATCACCTGCTCACCACCGGACAACAGCGTGGCGCCGTCGGCCCGGGCCTGACTGATTGCTTTCATGATGCGGGAGGTTTGCTCGCTGTCGACGATTGCTCCTGCAGCGCTCCCCGGGTTCAACGGGTCTCCGGGCATCCATGCGCGCGACTTGCTGATCAGGCGCTCGATGAATTCGTCGTGGATGGAGCGTTGCACGTACAGGCGGGAGTTGGCTGAGCACACTTCGCCCTGATTGAAGAAGATGCCGAAAGCAGCCTTCTCCGCTGCCAGGTCCAGGTCCTGGCAGTCATCGAACACCAGGCTGGGGCTCTTGCCGCCGCATTCCAGCCAGACCTGCTTGAGGTTGGACTGGGCGGAATACTGCATGAAGTATTTACCAACCTGAGTGGAGCCGGTGAACACCAGACAATCGACGTCGGGATGCAAACCCAAAGCCTTGCCGGCGCTCTCGCCAAGGCCCGGAACCACGTTCAGCACGCCTTCCGGAATGCCTGCCTCCAGGGCAAGTTGGCCCAGGCGCAGGGCGGAAAACGGCGATTGCTCGGCAGGTTTGAGTACCACACTGTTGCCAGCGGCCAATGCAGGTGCCAGTTTCCACGCGGCCATGTCCAGCGGGAAATTCCACGGCACCACGGCAGCAATTACGCCTAAGGCTTCGCGGGTAATGGTGGCCAGCGCGTTGCGGGCGGTGGGCGCGACCTGATCGTAGACCTTATCGAGGGCTTCGCCGTACCAGGCGAAAACATGCGCGGCGCCGGGAACATCTATGTTGTAGGCGTCCATCACCGGCTTGCCCATGTTCAGCGAATCGAGCAGCGCCAGCTCTTCGCGGTGGGACATCAGTAGCTCGGAAAGCCTGATCAGGATTTTCTTGCGCTCACCCGGGGACATGCGCCGCCAAGGGCCTGAATCGAAAGCACGGCGGGCAGAACGCACCGCCAGGTTCACTTCCTCAGGGCCACACGCCGCGACACGCGCCAGCAGCTGATTGGTCGCAGGGTTGATGGCGTCGAAGGTCGCACCGGACAACGCGCCTATTTGCTGGCCGTCGATCAACGCGCTGTCGATGAAAGTCTGGCGGGCAACACGCTGCTGCCAGTAGTCAAGATGGAACATGGTGTACTCCCCAATGGATGACATTTTGTTATTCCGCCATTTGCAAATCAGGCATCTTCACCTGAAACCCGCGCGTGATACCCAGCAGGCAAACGAGCCCGGCGGCCATCCAGCACAGACCAATCGTGAACGACATACTGGACAGGCTCGTCCACAGCCAGACGGTGCTGAGAAAGCCCAGCCCAGGCAGCGCCGCGTACAGCCAATAGTTACGGGCACCCCGCAACTGCTGGTCGATCAGGTAATGCTTGATCACCGCCAGGTTCACCGCCGAAAAGGCGAAGAGCGCGCCGAAACTGATCATGTTGGCCACGGTGTCCAGGGTGATGAACAGGGCGATCAGCGAAAACAGGCTGACCAGCATGATCGCCGTGGCCGGCACGCGTTTTTTTGAGACCAGTTTGCCGAACACTCGAGGCAGTGCGCCGTCTCGACCCATCGCAAACAGCACGCGCGACACACTGGCCTGGGAGACCATTGCCGAGGCGAAACAGCCTGCCACATAGGTCGCGGTGAACGCCGTCACCAGCAGTTCGCCACCGACGCGACGCATCACGTCCACCGACGCGGAATCGGGGTCGGCAAAGCTGTTCCATTCGGGGAAAACCATTTGAGCGAAATAGGACACGACGAGAAACAGCAGGCCGCCGAACAACGACACCACCATGATCGCGAGCGGAATGGTCTGTCGCGGGTTGGGCGTCTCTTCGGCCATGGTCGACACGGCATCGAAGCCCAGGAAGGACAGGCAGAGCACCGCTGCACCGGTCATGATCAACGGCACGCTGAAGCCTTCATGATGGAAAGGTGCGAGCAGCGACACCGGTGCGGACTGCCCACTCAGGTTGTGCACCGATAACGCGACGAACACCACAATGAAGACCAACTGGGCAACAACAAGTATCCAGTTGACCCGGGTGATCGACTCGATTCCAACGAGGTTGAGAATTGTGACGAGGGCTATTGAGCCGAGCACCCATACGGCAGTCGGCACTGCCGGGAAGTATTCGGACATGTAGATGCCGATCAGCAGATAGCTGAGCAGCGGCAAGAAAATGTAGTCGAGCAGCAAGGTCCACCCGGCGATGAAGCCGAAGTAGGCACCAAAGGCCTTGCGCGTGTAGGTGTAAACCGATCCTGAGTAAGGATGCGCCTGAACCATGCGCCCATAGCTGTAAGCGGTCAGCAGCATGGCGGCGAGGGTCAACAGGTAGGCGGTGGGCAAGTGACCCTTGGTCATCTCGGTCACCAGGCCATAGGTGGTGAACACCGCCAGCGGGACCATGTACGCCAGGCCGAAGAGCACCAGCCCGACCAGCCCTAATGGCTGTCGAAACCGGCGCGACGACGTCGCTTTGGAGGGAGCGTGATGAGAGGGAGTGTCGGCTGTGTTTGTTATTGTATTCATTGCTGACTCCTGGAAATGTGAATGCAGGGCGCCGCGGCATCCGATGAGCTCGATGCCGTTAGTGATTCATTCGCAGAAAAAATGTCTGCCCGCAGGGCGATGTAACGATGTCGATCACCACCCCATGCAGGAGTGGCGAACGGCTCACTTCAGAGCTTTCCCGCGATTCGCGCGGTGCGGTTTACCGCGTTAAGGGTTTTTTCGACCAGCTCATCCAGCTCCGCGCGCGTGGCCACGAGTGCCGGCGCCATGATCATGCGGCCCAGTGTCGAACGGATGATCACCCCCTCTTCAAAACCAAAAGTGCGGCATTGCCAGGCCAGGCTGTTCTCATCGTCGAAGCGTTTGCGTGTGCTCTTGTCCTCGGCAAATTGCAAGGCGGCGAGCAGGCCCGTGCCCTGGATCTCGCCGATCATCGGGTGGTTGCCGAACACATCACGCAGGATCTGTTGCAAGTACGGCCCGGTGTCCTCCTTCACCCTGCGCACGATGCCTTCATCACGCAGCGCCTTGAGGTTTGCCACCGCCACCGCCGCTGCGACCGGGTGCCCGGAGTAGGTTAAGCCGTGGGCAAACACACCGCCCCGCTCCACCAGCGCCTCCGCGATGCGCTTGCCCAGCACCAGCCCGCCCATGGGAACGTAGCCGGAGGTCAGGCCTTTGGCGATCGATAGGGTGTCCGGCTCGAAACCGAAGTACTCGTGGGCAAACCACTCGCCTGTGCGACCAAAGCCACCGATCACTTCATCGGCGCACAACAGCACATCGTACTGGCGGCAGATCCGCTGGATTTCGGGCCAGTAGCTTTCCGGCGGGAAGATCATGCCGCCCGCACCCTGGAAAGGCTCAGCGACGAAGCCCGCAACGTTTTCAGCGCCCAGCTCCAGAATTTTTTCTTCCAGCTGCAGCGCACAGCGACGACCGAACTCAGCCGGGGTCAGCTCGCCGCCCTGGGCGTACCAGTAAGGCTCATCGATGTGCGCGACATCCGGAATCAAACCACCCATCTCGTGCATGAATTTCATGCCGCCCAGCGCTGACGCCGCCAGCGTGGAGCCGTGATAGCCGTTCCAGCGACCGATCATGATCTTTTTCTGCGGCTGGCCGACCACTTGCCAATAACGGCGAACGGTACGGATCAACACCTCGTTGGCTTCGGAGCCGGAGTTGGTGTAAATCACGTGGCTGTAGTGGCTTGGCAACAGGCTGAAAAGCAGCTCGGACAGCTCGATCACCGCCGGATGGGTGGTATGAAAAAACATGTTGTAGTAGGCCAGCTGATCCATCTGCGCCGCAGCCGCGGCCGTCAAATCCTTGCGACCATAACCGAGCTGGGTGCACCACAGACCGGACATACCGTCCAGGTAGCGTTTGCCTTCACTGTCCCACAGATAGAGGCCTTCGCCTCGGACGATGACCCGGGGACCTTCGGCATTCAGCGCCTTCTGATCGATAAACGCGTGGATGTGGTGGGCCGCGTCGGACTTCTGATAATCCTCGGTCTGGCGTTTCGGTTCGAATGGCAGGTTCATGTTTTTTCTCTCTTGTTAGTAGTCTTGCGCTCAGCGGAACTTGTTCATGTAGCTTTCAAGCGGGTCTTTGCTCAGCACGCCCTGGGCCTCGGCCAAGGAGTCGATAAACAGGGCAAACAGTTCTGATTGCGCGCCGATATCGAGCTTGCTGTAGATGTGTTTGCGGTGAGACTTGATGGTGTCTTCCGACAGGCCAAGGCGCTCGGCCAGCGAACGGGTGGAGTGACCGCGCAGGATCAGTTGGGCAATCCGGCATTCGCGCTCGGTGAGGATGGAGGAGCCAAAATTGTTGAGCGCCGAGTGGATGCGCTGCTCCAGCTGGCTTTCGAAGCGCGAACCCTGCGCATCCAGGCCCACAAAATGTTTGCCGAGCACGGCCAGCACCCAGGGTGCTATGCGCTTGAATTGTTGTGTCGTGGCTGCGTCCAGCTTCTGCGTAAAGGCGAGTGACACCGCCAGGCTCGAGCCATTGCTCAACTGCAGGATGTAGTTCAGCTCATCCTCAAGGTGCGAATGCCGGTAAAACGACTGGAAATATTCGCTGAGTTCGAAGTGATCGGGGGCGACATCCGCCAGGTCGTAACACCCCGAGCTGACTCTCTCCACGCATGCTCCGTAAAAAGGGTCCAGCAGGTAAAAACCGGACAGGTACTGGCGCACGTTACCTTGCGGCAACCACGGTCCGTCCAGCTCGAACAACGCGCTGGGCATGCCGCCGTGCGGATACAAATACAGCGTCGTGGCCTGAATCGGCCAGATGCAACCAAGGGCTTCGAACAAACTGGCGGCGAACCCTGCCTGCCCGATGCTTTCGGTGACATGAGCCATGTGCTCGAACCATTGCGCAGAAGAAAGCCGGTCGTTTTCCACTTCAAACACTCACTGAATGAATGGAAAGGATGGTCCCACACCCGGCAATTTCTCGAAATCACCCGATAGGGTGAGCTTGCATCCGATATTTATGCTCACTTGCCAGCTTAATAATATTTTATTAATGCCCCCCTCCCCCCTAGCCTTGAAGTCATGCAAGACCTGAATCCAACTGCATGACGCAAGGACAGACACATGACTGAAGCGATAACAAAAACAGACACCCTGGTGGTGGGAGCCGGTCAGGCTGGCGTGGCCATGAGTGAGCATTTGAGCAAGCAAGGCGTACCGCACCTGGTGCTGGAGCGCAGCCGCATCGCCGAGCGCTGGCGCACCGGCCGCTGGGATTCGCTGGTCGCCAACGGCCCGGCCTGGCACGACCGTTTTCCCGGCCTGGAATTTGATGACGTCGCCGCCGATGGCTTTGCGCCAAAAGAGCGAGTGGCGGACTATTTCGAGGCGTACGCCCGCAAATTCAATGCGCCGATTCGTACCGGCGTGGACGTGATCTCAGTGGTGCGCAACGTCGGCCGCCCAGGCTTCACCGTGCAGACCAGCGAAGGCGTGATCGAAGCCAACCGGGTGGTGGCCGCAACAGGGCCGTTCCAGAAACCGGTGATCCCGGCGATTGCACCAAAGGACACCTCTTTGCATCAGATCCACTCCGCCGACTACCGCAACCCCGCGCAACTGCCGGCCGGCGGCGTGCTGGTGGTGGGTGCAGGCTCCTCCGGGGTGCAGATTGCCGACGAATTGCAGCGCTCCGGTCGCCAGGTGTACCTGTCCGTGGGTGCCCACGACCGACCGCCTCGCGCTTATCGCAACCGCGATTTCTGCTGGTGGCTGGGCGTGCTGGGCGAATGGGACCAGGCGGCGATGAAACCGGGTCGCGAACACGTGACGATCGCCGTCAGTGGCGCTCAGGGCGGCAAGACCATCGACTTCCGTGAACTGGCCCAGCAGGGCATGACACTGGTCGGTTTGACGCAATCCTTTAATGGCAACGTCGCGACGTTCCAGCCCAACCTCGTGGAAAACCTCGCGCGCGGCGATGAAAACTACCTGGCCTTGCTCGATGCAGCGGACGCCTATGTCGAACGCAATGGCCTGGACCTGCCCCTGGAACCCGAAGCCCATCATGTGTTCCCGGACGCGGAGTGCATCAAGCACCCGATCCTGGAGCTGGACCTGGCCGAGGCGGGCATCACCTCGATCATCTGGGCCACCGGCTTTGCCGTGGATTACAGCTGGTTGAAAGTCGATGCATTTGACGCCGCCGGCAAACCGCAGCACCAGCGCGGCGTATCCAGCGAAGCCGGGATCTACTTCCTGGGTTTGCCGTGGCAGTCACGCCGTGGCTCATCGTTTATCTGGGGCGTTTGGCACGATGCGAAGTATGTCGCCGACCATATCGCCATCCAGCGCCAATACCTTGAATACCGCGAAGCCGCCCCGGTCGCTCGCCATTCCCTTGTCAACGCCTGATCACTTTCTGCCGGAGTTTTTCGATGCCTACTCACACTCGCATCCGCATGTTCAACACTAAGGAAACTTACCCGAACCAAAGCCTGGACAATGACCTGTGCCAAGCCGTGCGCACCGGCAACACCGTATACGTGCGCGGCCAAGTGGGCACTGATTTCGACGGCAACCTCATCGGCCTGGGTGACCCGCGCGCCCAGACAGAGCAAGCCATGCGCAACGTCAAGCAACTGCTGGAAGAAGCCGGCAGCGATCTAAGCCACATCGTCAAGACCACCACCTACCTGATCGATCCACGCTACCGCGAGCCGGTGTACCAGGAAGTCGGCAAGTGGCTCAAGGGAGTATTCCCGATCTCCACCGGGCTGGTGGTGTCGGCCCTGGGTCAACCGCAATGGTTGATGGAAATCGATGTGATCGCGGTTATCCCGGAATAAGGAGGTTACCCATGACCTTTTCAATCGTCGCCCGTTGCGCAGACACCGGCCAAATGGGCATCGCCATCAGCTCATCGAGCATCGCCGTGGGGGCACGCTGCCCCTGGCTGCGCCCAGGTGTCGGCGCGGTGTCGACCCAGAACATCACGCTGCCAGCCTTGGGGCCGGAGGTGCTCGACCTGCTGGAGCAAGGCCTGGGCCCTGCCGACGCCCTCGACAAAGCGCTGACGAGTAACGGCTACAGCCAATACCGGCAACTGACGGCGATTGATCACCTGGGCCGCACCGTGCATTTCAGCGGCAGTGAAACCCTTGGCACCCACCATGCGGTGTCAGGTGAACAGTGTGTGGCAGCCGGCAACATGCTCGCAGACCGCGCAGTGATCGAGGCCATGGTCAAGGCGTTCGAGTCAGGCGAAGGCCAACTGGCCGATCGACTGTTGGCCGCCATGCACGCCGCCATCGCCGCCGGTGGTGAAGCCGGACCGGTGCACTCCGCCGCACTGGTGGTGGTGGGCGAATTGACCTGGCCAATCATCAACCTGCGGGTGGACTGGGCCGAAGAACAACCCCTCGGTGAACTGCAAAAACTCTGGGACGCCTACCGCCCGCAAGTGCAGGACTACATCGACCGCGCCCTCGCACCCGACCGCTCCCCAGGTTATGGCGTGGCCGGAGACGACCGATGAGCAGCAGCCGCGAGTTGTTGGAGACGCTGGTGGGGTTCGATACCACCAGCCGCGAGTCCAACCTGAAGTTGATCGAATTTGTGCGCGATTACCTGGCGGGTTTCGGCGTGGTCAGCGAGTTGATTTACAACGAAGAACGCAGCAAGGCCAACCTGTTTGCCAGCATCGGCCCGGTGCAATTGCCGGGCATTGTCCTGTCGGGGCATACCGACGTGGTGCCGGTGGATGGACAAACCTGGACGCTGCCCCCGTTCGAACTGACCGAGCGTGACGGCAAACTGTTTGGCCGTGGCACGGCGGACATGAAAGGTTATATCGCCTGCGTGCTCGCGCTGGTGCCGGAGTTGCTCAAGGCACCCTTGCGCCTGCCGGTGCACATCGCCCTGTCTTACGACGAGGAAGTCGGTTGCCTGGGGGTGCGTTCGTTACTCGCGGCACTGCAGCAACGCCCGGTGAAACCCATGCTGTGCATCATCGGCGAACCCACTGAACTCAAGCCGGTATTGGGCCACAAGGGCAAGCTGGCGATGCGCTGCGACGTACATGGCGAGGCGTGCCATTCGGCGTACGCGCCTTACGGCGTGAACGCCATCGAGCATGCCGCCGAGCTGATTGGCGAGCTCGGGCGGATTGGCCAACGGCTGCGGGATACACAGGATGCGCGATTTGATCCGCCGTTCAGCACGGTGCAGACGGGCGTGATCAACGGCGGCAAGGTGCTGAATATCGTGCCGGCTGATTGCCGGTTTGATTTTGAAGTCCGTGCGCTGCCGTCAATGGACCCGGGTGAAGTGGCTGAGGAGCTGCAGGCATACGCGATGCAACGGGTATTGCCGCGTATGCAAGCTGTCAGCAAGCACAGTGCGATTCGCTTCACGGAGTTGTCGGCCTATCCCGGCCTGGTCACGGATGAACGCAGTCAGGCGGCAGAGCTAATCGCGGCGTTTGCCGGCTCGCGGGCGTTTGGCACGGTGGCGTTTGGCACCGAAGGTGGCTTGTTCGATGCGGTCGGCATCCCCACGGTAGTGTGCGGACCGGGGAGCATGGACCAGGGTCATAAGCCGGATGAGTTTGTCAGTGTGGCGCAGCTGGCCGGGTGTGACGCGATGCTGCTGCGGATGCTGGAGTCGATACGCGGCTGAGTCATACGCCAAGTTATCTGATTACACAAATCCACTGTGGGAGCGGGCTTGCTCGCGAACGCGGTGTGTCAGTCACCGCTGGCTGACTGGCCCGCCGCATTCGCGAGCAAGCCCGGCTCCTACAGGTGATTTCTGGTGTCTGTCAGATTGCATTCCAGGTTCAGCCAAGGATTCGCGCCAGTTCTTCGCGGCAATAATCCACAAACAATTGCACCGGTTTAGTCAGCGGCGCTCGTCGCAGCCACACGGCAGACAGGCCGGAGCCGGTCACCGTTTCAGCCAACGGAATGCACACGACTTTCTGCCCGTCGTAGGTATATTCCGTGAACGGTTTAGTCACCAAAATCGAGAAGCCAAACCCGCGACCCACCATCCCCCGCACCATCTCGATTGAAGGCGAGCTGAACACGATATTTGGCGTCAGCCCACGCTCTTCAAAGATGCTCACGAAGTACGTGCGACTGGGCAGCACGTCCAGCAGAATCATCGGTTCCAGCACAAGGTCCGCCAGGGACACCTTGGCCTGCTGCGCAAAACGGTGATCCGCTGGCAACAACGCGTACGGTTGCTGCGGCGGCATCAACGGCGTGGTCTCGATAGTGCCGCCCAAGTCATGTTCGAACAGCATTGCGACATCGATACTGCCAGCCGTCAGTGCCTGCACCAGTTCCTGCTGCTCACCGTCGCGCAGGCGAATTTCCACGCCCGGCCAACGCGCCTTGAAGCCGGCGATCAAGCGCGGCAAGTACAGCGGCGCAACCGTTTCAAAGCAACCGATATCGATCTGCCCCGCCACCACGTCATTGTCTGCCAGGGCGTTCTGCTCGAACTCATGGGCCACCCGCAACAGCTCCAGCGCTTTGCGGTAGAACCGTGCGCCGCTGGGCGTCAGCGAGACACCTTGGGCGTGATGGCGGATAAACAGCTGCACGCCAAAGCTGTCCTCTAACTGCTTGATGGCGGTTGAGACCGACGGCTGAGCGATATACAGCTTGCGCGACGCCTCGGCGACGCTGCCGCACTCGGCCGTGGTAACAAAATATCTGAGTTGGCGCAGGTTGTAGGCAGCCATCGGGACCTCGGTAAACGTGGGATTTCGCCCCAAACAAGCGCAGAAAAACGCTGTTTTCTTCAGCACTCACAGTGCATGCAACATACCGGAGCAAAAACGTGGGCGAGATACTTTTTTTAAGGTCTATAGCAACAAACTTACTAATTTACGTCCCTGCCGCCATTGCAGATGATCGTTCCAACAACAAAGCGTCGCACAGGCGGCGCACAGCGAAGTACGTCCACGTACTCACCTTGCCTTGGAGCTCGTCATGGTTACCACTGCAACATCCTCCGCCCCGCTCATTGAAAAACACACGATTGGATACGTGCCCCCGGAAGATCGCCATGGAAAGGTAAGGGATCTGTTCACCCTGTGGTTCGGCGGCAATATCGCGCCGCTGCCGATCGTCACCGGCGCGCTGGGTGTGCAATTGTTCCAGCTGAATCTGGTCTGGGGCATCGTTGCCATCCTCGTCGGCCACCTGATCGGCGGTGTGCTGATGGCGCTGCACTCGGCCCAAGGCCCGCAGATGGGCATCCCGCAGATGATCCAGAGCCGCGCTCAGTTCGGCTCGCTCGGCGCCTTGCTCGTCGTGGTCATCGCCGGCGTCATGTACATCGGCTTCTTTGCCTCCAATATCGTGCTGGCGGGCAAATCCCTGCACGGCGTGGTCGACAGCGTGCCCGTGCCCGTCGGTATCGTCATCGGCGCCATCGGCTCCGGGATCATCGGCATCATTGGCTACCGTTTCATCCATGTGCTCAACCGCATTGGCACCTGGGTATTGGGCGCCGGGATCGTTCTGGGTTTCGGCTACATCTTCACCCACATTCAGACCACGGATTTCCTGACCCGCGGTGGCTTCAACATTTCTGGCTGGCTCGCCACTGTTTCCCTGGCTGCACTGTGGCAGATCGCGTTTGCCCCTTACGTTTCGGACTACTCCCGCTACCTGCCGGCTGACGTGCCCGTAGCGTCCACCTTCTGGACCACTTACCTGGGCTCGGCGCTGGGTTCCAGCCTGTCGTTCATCTTCGGCGCCGTCGCCGTCCTCGCCACGCCGGTCGGCATGGACACCATGGAAGCCGTGAAACTCGCCACCGGCTCCATCGGCCCTCTGATGCTGGTGCTTTTCCTGCTCAGCGTAATCAGCCACAACGCCCTCAACCTGTATGGCGCGGTGCTGTCGATCATCACGCTCGTGCAGACCTTCGCGTACCGCTGGATTCCAACCGCCAAAAGCCGTGCGGTGATCTCCATTTTCGTGTTGGCAGCCTGTGCGATTGCGGCGGTATTTGCGTCGAATGACTTCATCGGCCACTTCGTCGACATGGTGTTGGTGTTGTTGGTGGTACTGGTGCCGTGGACGGCGATTAACCTGATCGACTTCTACGCGATCCATAAGGGCAAGTACGACATTGCCTCGATCTTCCGCGTGGATGGCGGGATTTATGGCCGCTACAACCCGCACGCTCTGCTGGCGTATGCGGTAGGGATTGCGGTGCAGATTCCGTTCATGAACACACCGCTGTATGTGGGCCCGATTTCGCAACACATCAACGGCGCAGATTTGTCCTGGGTGGTGGGGCTGGTGGTGACTTCGCCGTTGTATTTCTGGTTGGCGAGTCGGGACAGTGCGTACAAGCGTCGAATGAATGACGGGACGTGGGTTGCAAATGTCTGAGCGTCTATCGGTGCGCGTTCATTTGGAATGAACACTCGGGGACGCGAATTGCAGGGTCAGCGCCTGGTTCTGGATCACTCGTTTCACCAAGAGTGACCAGATCAGGCGTTGCCTGTGGTCAGTCGGGCGTTCTACCGAAGCAAACGAATGTTCTCGTTGATGCGCTGTTGAATGCGCTGCAGGGTGTCTGCGGTGATCATCTGCGGGAACAGGCTTTGCGCCAAGGCTGAAAACTGGCGGGCCGATTCGCACGTTCTGCTGATGATGTCTGCTGCCGTATCCATCGAAACCTCAGCTTCCTCGGCGAGCCTCAGCATCGCGCCTCGACCGACTTCCAAAGCCTCTCCCAGCACATCCATCTGGTGATAGCCACCGGGCCCTTCGCAGAACGTCACATCATCGGCCGGCGCCAAATGCCATGTGCCGGAACGCGACATGACGTAAGCAAAGTTTTTTGGATGCTCGTCCCGATTGTTGAAAACGACGTTGAAGACTGCACGCTCGAAGGCGAGCGCTTTTTCTCGCACATCGTTGGTACACATCTGGGTCGCGCGCAGGAAGTTCACGTAATCCAGGGAACCCGGTGACTTGTAGTCGGCTCCGCTAAAGGATGCGAGGCTTTGCATGTGCACGCGCTGACCGTCCATGCGATCAAAGCGTTTACTCGCGAAAGCAGCCAGCCCGTTGGGCAGACTGAAGTGCTGCGTGTCCGGGGTCTGGATACCGCACCTGCGCAAGCACTCGGCGTAGACCATTTCGATAGCACAGACTTCAGGGTGTTCGTCTTTGGCCGGAAACTTGATCAGCCAGGCTTCAAAAGCAGCTGTTGCGGCGGTCGTAAATGCTCCATCTTCAGGGTTGCGGAAGACTAACGCCTTTGGCCTTGCACCTTGAGGCGAGCCACCCACCAGCAACAGTGTTTGCAGAAACTCCCCGCCCTCACCAGCGTGCCCCACAACCAGCGTTCACCCCAGCCAACGTAGAAAACCTCAACCTGTTCAAGCATCGGTGATCTTCCTTTTTATACGCTGACGATTGACGCTGGTTTCATAGCGGCGAATGTCGTCCAGGCTATTGAGCTTCGGCATGAACAATTGTTCGAGTTCTTTGCTGCGTCCAAGGACCATCGCTATGCGGACCACGTTTTCAAACCCGACATTTCGCCCGGCTTCCAGGTTGGACACGGTGTTGGTCCCGATGCCGGCGCGTCCGGCCACGTCGGCCTGGGTTAATTGCAGCGTCAATCGCTCTGTGCGCAGGCGAGCACAAAGGCGCTTGACGAGCTCGTCCGGTTTGACGAAGTCTAAATCCAACATTTTGTGTCTTCCTGCCCATTTTTGATCTTAAGACCCCGGATAATGGATTTAATATAGCCGGTTGCACGGCGGTTTCAGGTTTGTATATCTGGACTTGCTGCCACTTACCGTGGTGCGTTGATTCTTGCGACGCACGCAACACAGCATTACCCTCAAACCAATTGATAGCCGCCTAACGAAAGGCGCAAGCTAGAGGGCTTCATTCGGCCTCGTATCATTCCGAATGATAGTTACCTTCGCCCCATTCGATTCGTGTGATACACCCCTCGCCGAGCATCATCCGCCCATTCTCAATACATTGGCGGATGCATCCATGGAACAATCACTTAAACATTTGCGCTTCCCGTTGGCCTTGCTGGCCGTACTGGTGATGAGCGCGTGTGGCAAGACACCGGACACGGCTGCCGCTCCGCCTGCAGCCAAGGTCAGCGTGGCCAAAGTACTGGAGCAACCCGTCAACGAGTGGGACGAATTTACCGGACGGCTTGAAGCACCGGAAACCGTGCAGATCCGCCCGCGAGTCTCGGGGCAGATTGACGACGTAGCCTTCACCGAAGGCGCATTGGTCAAGAAAGGCGACTTGCTGTTCCAGATCGACCCGCGTCCGTTCCAGGCAGAGGTGCGCCGCCTCGAAGCCCTGGTCTCTCAGGCTCGCGCCACCGCCACCCGCAGTGAAAACGAAGCCCAGCGCGGTGAACGCCTGCGCACCAGCAACGCAATTTCCGCCGAACTGGCTGACTCGCGCACCAGCGCTTCCCAAGAAGCCCGCGCCGCGGTCGGAGCGCTGCAAGCGCAACTGGATCTGGCCAAACTGAACCTGAGCTTCACCCGCGTGACCGCGCCGATCAGTGGCCGCGTCAGCCGCGCCGAGATCACCGCCGGCAACCTGGTGACCGCCGACACCACCGCGCTGACCAGCGTCGTCTCCACCGACAAGGTCTACGCCTACTTCGACGCCGATGAGCGTGTCTTCCTCAAATACACCGCCCTCGCCCGCCAAGGCAAACGCGGCGCCACCACCCCGGTTTACCTGGGCCTGTCGAACGAAGAAGGCAACCCGCACCAGGGCGTGATGAACTTCGTCGACAACCAGGTCAACCCGCAGACCGGCACCATCCGCGGTCGCGCCGTCTTCGACAACACCGATGGCACTTACACCCCGGGCCTTTATGCACGTCTGAAGCTGGTCGGCAGCGGCACTTACTCCGCGGTGCTGATCAATGACGAAGCGGTCGGTACCGACCTGGGCAAGAAGTTCGTGCTGGTGCTCGATGGCGAAAACAATACCGCGTACCGCGCCGTTGAGCTGGGTCCGAAAATCGAAGGCTTGCGCATCGTGCGCAGTGGCCTGAGCAAGGATGACACGGTCATCGTCAAGGGCCTGCAACGCGTACGGCCTGGTTCACCGGTCACCCCTGAAGTTATCCCGATGGCCAGCGAGCAAACCCTCGCCGCGCTGGCTCAACAACGACAAGCGCTGGAAGCCAGCAACCTGCCCCAAGTCGCGCCTGCCAAAGCCGCGCCGGGTACGGTTGTGAAAGTGGCTGCCGCGACCCCACGCGGTTAAGGGACGACAAACCAGATGAATTTTTCCCAATTCTTTATTTCCCGGCCGATCTTCGCAGCGGTGCTGTCGCTGCTGATCCTGATCGCTGGCTCCATTTCGCTGTTCCAGTTGCCGATCAGCGAATACCCGGAAGTCGTGCCGCCAACCGTAGTGGTCCGCGCGAACTTCCCGGGCGCCAACCCGAAAGTCATCGGTGAAACCGTGGCGGCTCCGCTGGAGCAGGCCATCACCGGCGTCGAGAACATGCTCTACATGTCCTCGCAGTCGACCGCCGACGGCAAGATCACCCTGACCATCACCTTCGCGCTGGGTACCGACCTGGATAACGCGCAGGTGCAGGTGCAGAACCGCGTAACCCGGACCGAGCCGAAACTTCCCGAGGAAGTGACGCGCATCGGTATCACCGTCGACAAGGCTTCGCCCGACCTGACCATGGTTGTGCACTTGACCTCGCCGGACAAACGCTACGACATGCTCTACCTGTCCAACTACGCCCTGCTCAACATCAAGGATGAGCTGGCGCGGCTGGGCGGTGTCGGTGATGTGCAATTGTTCGGGATGGGCGACTACTCGCTGCGGGTGTGGCTTGATCCGAACAAAACTGCTTCGCGCAACCTGACGGCAACCGATGTGGTGACGGCGATTCGCGAGCAGAACCGTCAAGTGGCGGCCGGTGCACTGGGCGCTCCGCCTGCGCCGAATGCCACCGCGTTCCAGCTGTCGGTCAACACTCAGGGTCGTCTGGTCTCGGAGGAAGAGTTCGAGAACATCATCATTCGCTCCGGCGAAAACGGTGAGATCACTCGCCTCAAAGACATCGCGCGCATTGAACTCGGTTCCAGCCAGTACGCGTTGCGTTCGCTGCTGAACAACCAACCGGCGGTGGCGATCCCGATCTTCCAGCGTCCCGGCTCCAACGCAATCGACATCTCCAACGACGTGCGCGGCAAGATGGCCGAGCTGAAAAAGAACTTCCCGGAAGGCATGGACTTCAGCATCGTCTATGACCCGACGATCTTCGTGCGCGGCTCCATCGAGGCGGTGGTTCACACGCTGTTCGAAGCACTGATCCTCGTGGTGCTGGTGGTGATTCTGTTCCTGCAAACCTGGCGTGCCTCGATCATTCCGCTGGTGGCGGTGCCGGTTTCGCTGATTGGTACGTTTGCGGTGATGCACCTGTTCGGCTTCTCGCTGAATGCCTTGTCATTGTTTGGATTGGTGTTGGCCATCGGTATCGTGGTCGACGATGCGATTGTGGTGGTGGAGAACGTCGAACGGCACATCGAGCTGGGGGAGACGCCATTCGAAGCCACCAAGAAAGCCATGCGTGAGGTGACCGGGCCGATCATCGCGACGGCACTGGTGTTGTGTGCGGTATTTATCCCGGCGGCGTTCATTTCCGGACTCACCGGCCAGTTCTACAAACAGTTCGCCCTGACCATTGCCATCTCCACCGTGATCTCCGCGTTCAACTCGCTGACACTGTCGCCTGCCCTGGCCGCCGTGCTGCTCAGAAGCCACGACGCACCGAAAGACCGCTTTACCAAAGTGCTCGACAAACTGTTGGGCGGCTGGCTGTTCCGTCCGTTCAACCGCTTCTTCGAACGTGCCAGCCGTGGCTATGTCGGGACGGTGGGCCGGGTCATCCGCAGCAGCGGCATCGCCATGATCGTCTACGCCGGTTTGATGGTGCTGACGTTCTTCGGATTCTCCAGCACGCCGACCGGCTTCGTACCCGGCCAGGACAAGCAATACCTGGTGGCCTTCGCGCAACTGCCGGATGCCGCGAGCCTGGACCGCACCGAAGACGTGATCAAGCGCATGTCCGACCTGGCCCTGAAACAGCCGGGTGTGGACAGTGCCGTGGCCTTCCCTGGCCTGTCGATCAACGGCTTCACCAACAGCCCGAACGCCGGCATCGTGTTTGTGACCCTCAAACCGTTCAACGAGCGTAAAGACGCCAGCATGTCCGCCGGTGCGATTGCCGGTGCCTTGAACGGCCAGTTCGCCGAGATTCAGGAAGCTTACATGGCGATCTTCCCGCCGCCGCCGGTACAAGGCCTGGGCACCATTGGCGGTTTCCGTCTGCAGATCGAAGACCGGGGCAACCTCGGTT
Source organism: Pseudomonas sp. TMB3-21 (assembly GCF_054898145.1). Taxonomy (NCBI): domain Bacteria; kingdom Pseudomonadati; phylum Pseudomonadota; class Gammaproteobacteria; order Pseudomonadales; family Pseudomonadaceae; genus Pseudomonas; species Pseudomonas sp. TMB3-21. The sequence goes on from NZ_CM142718.1 coordinate 4,548,218, forward strand.
ACGACGAGCTGTACAAAGAAACCATGAACATCATCAACAAGAGCCACAACGTGCCGGAACTGGCCGCGTTGTTCACCAGCTACACGGTGAACGTGCCGCAGGTCGATGCTGCCATCGACCGGGAAAAAGCCAAGACCCACGGCGTGGCCGTCAGCGACATCTTCGACACCCTGCAGATCTACTTGGGTTCGCTGTATGCCAATGACTTCAACCGCTTCGGTCGTACCTATCAGGTCAACGTGCAGGCCGAGCAGCAGTTCCGCCTTGAACCGGACCAGATCGGTCAGCTGAAAGTGCGCAACAACAAAGGCGAGATGATCCCGTTGGCGACCTTCATCAAGGTCAGCGACACCTCGGGGCCGGACCGCGTGATGCACTACAACGGCTTCATCACCGCTGAAATCAACGGTGCAGCGGCCCCTGGCTACAGCTCTGGCCAAGCCGAAAAAGCCATCGAGAAATTGCTCGCGGAAGAACTTCCGAACGGCATGACCTACGAATGGACCGACATGACCTATCAGCAGATTCTGTCCGGTAACACCGCGCTGTTCGTGTTCCCGCTCTGCGTATTGCTGGCGTTCCTGGTACTCGCCGCGCAGTACGAAAGCTGGAGCCTGCCATTGGCGGTGATCCTGATCGTGCCGATGACGTTGCTGTCGGCCATCATCGGTGTGATTGCATGGGGAGGCGACAACAACATCTTTACCCAGATCGGATTGATCGTACTGGTGGGACTTGCCTGTAAGAACGCGATTCTGATCGTCGAGTTCGCCAAGGATAAACAGCAGGATGAAGGCATGAGTCCGCTGGAAGCGGTGCTCGAAGCGTGCCGCTTGCGTCTGCGGCCCATCCTGATGACCTCCCTTGCGTTCATCATGGGTGTGGTGCCACTGGTGTTCTCCAGCGGTGCCGGTGCCGAAATGCGTCACGCGATGGGTGTGGCGGTGTTCTCCGGGATGCTCGGGGTGACCTTCTTCGGTCTGCTGCTGACGCCGGTGTTCTACGTGCTGATCCGTAACTTCGTGGAGCGCGGTGAAAAACGCAAAGCTGCCAAAGCGCTCAAATTGGATAAGCAACTGGAGGCGCAACAATGAGCCTGAAAGTCTTCCTGCCGAGTCTCTTGGTACTGGCCCTGAGCGCCTGCGCCGTCGGCCCGGACTATCAGACACCGGCCACCGAACGGGCCAATATCACCAGCGCCACCGACGGCGCGGCCGGTCAAAAGAATTACGACCGCGCACGTTTCGAAGGCATCTGGTGGCAGCAATTCGAAGACCCGACCCTCAACCGTCTGGTCACCCAATCGCTGCAAGGCAACCGCGATTTACGCGTTGCTTTCGCGCGCTGGAAAGCCGCCCGGGCGATTCGTGATGACGCCAGCAACGACGCCATGCCGACCATCACCAGTCGCGCCAGCAGTGAAGTGGGCAAAGGTCAGATTCCGGGCCAGACCACGCAACGGGTTAACAGCGAACGCTATGACCTGGGACTGGACATGGCCTGGGAACTGGACTTGTTCGGACGCATCCAGCGCAACCTGGAATCCAGCGACGCCGAACAGCAAGCCGCTGAAGCGGACCTGTATCAGCTGCAAGTCAGCATGATTGCCGAGCTGGTGGACGCCTACGGTCAACTGCGCGGTGCACAGCTGCGCGAGAAGATCGCCCTGGCCAACCTGAACAACCAGCAGGAATCGCGCAAGATCACTGAAAGCCTGCGCGATGCCGGTGTCGGCGATCAGCTCGACGTGGTGCGTGCCGATGCCCGCCTGGCCTCCGTTGAAGCCAGCGTGCCGCAACTGCAGGCCGAACAGGTTCGCCAAAAAAATCGTATCGCCACCCTGTTGGGTGAGCGTCCGGACAAGCTGAGCGTTGACCTCAGTCCGAAAGATTTACCGGCAATCGCTAAAGCACTGCCGATTGGTGACCCGGGCGAACTGCTGCAACGACGTCCGGATGTGCGCAGTGCCGAACGCCAGTTGGCCGCAGCCACCGCGCGCATCGGTGTGGCCAAGGCTGATTTGTTCCCGCGAGTGAGCTTGAGCGGTTTCCTCGGCTTCACCGCCGGGCGCGGTTCGCAGATCGGTTCTTCGGCGGCCAACGCCTGGGCACTTGGCCCGAGCATCACCTGGGCAGCATTCGATCTGGGCAGCGTGCGTGCGCGGTTGCGCGGCGCCGATGCCGAAGCTGAAGGCGCCCTGGCGACCTACGAACAGCAAGTGCTGCTGGCATTGGAAGAATCGGAAAACGCTTTCAGCGATTACGGCAAGCGTCAGCAACGCCTGATCTCGCTGATTCGCCAGAGTGAGTCAAGCCGCGCCGCCGCCAATCTGGCGCAGATTCGTTACCGCGAAGGCACTGACGATTTCCTCGTGCTGCTCGACGCGCAACGCGAGCGCCTCGCCGCAGAAGATTCGCAGGCCCAGGCCGAAGTTGATTTGTACCGCGGCATTGTCGCGATCTACAAAGCACTCGGCGGTGGCTGGCAACCGGAGACGGTCGCCGCCCAGTAAGGTTTCAACGAGCTCCTTTGGTTGGCCGCAACCAACCAAATTTTTAGCCCCGCGCCTTCATTCGGTCGCGGGGTTTTTTTATGCCGTTTGATGGTGTTTTTCCAACTGACCGCCGTCGGTTCAGCGCGCGTTCAAGTCGACCACTACGGCCCCGGCAACGGCCTCGCTCGCGTTGGCGCCGATCGCTGATTTTATGACGTCCATATTGGCGTTGAACGCTTGCTCGTTAGTGATGCGCTGGCTGAGCAACGCCACCAACAACGCATAGGAGTCAGCATTCACCAGCGCTTGCGAATGATCGTAATGACCAGCCGTCGTTTCTCCGCCAGGCACTGGGTGATTTCCTGCCGCCAGGTTCAGCAAGGCAGCCACGTTCAGTGCCTGATCGGTCGCGCCTTGTCCTTGTGTATCTTCAGCGCTTACCAGATCCAGCGCGCCCGGCCCACCACGTAACAGGCTCTGAATAAGGTCATCGGCGACTTGCCCATAGTTGTACCCTGACTGCGCAAAACGATCTGTCAGACCGTACGGATTGATCGTCAGATATTGATGATCCTTCTTCGCCGAATCAGTCGCGTTTTTCCATTCCTGGTACTTGTCGGCCTGTATCGAAATGGTTCCTGCGTGGTCTTTGAAGCCGTCCAGAAAAACGTTGCTCACGGAAACACCTTGCACGTCGGCCCTGATTATTCTGAGGCTGTTGAGCAATTGATCCCGAGCATTGGAAGAACTCCCCAGAAAGAGCCCGATGGCAAGGTCCGTCTCGAACGTGAAGGCTGGCGTTGTAAGCACCGATAGCGCGTTGTCGATTTTGTGCCGGGCAATTGGCAGGCTCTGCTCAATCAGATGCTTACTGACGTCATTGGGCAGCGACCGGCGTACGCGTGACAGTGATGCTTCCTGAGTGGGGATGAAATTGGTCAACGGCTTGCCCCAAGGCCTGTTATGCCGATTGATGGCGTACCACTGATCGTTCTTGAGAATGACATGCACGTCAAAGGCTACTGCATCACTACCATGCGGTCGCCATTTACCCTGGCTCAAGCGCCGAGTGTTCGCTGCCTGGAGCAAATCGACGGATTTGGCACCTCCGGTCAGTGAGCGCATATGGAACGAAGCCTTTTCAATCAAATGAAGGCTGTGCGTGCTTAAACGTAAACCAGTCTGATAGAGGGATTTGATTTTTTTGTAAACGAGCGTCGGTACCCCATCGAGCGGATTGAAAACAGAAATCGCTGTTTCGACGGCGTAGAGTGCCAGAGTCGTTGCCTTTGAGGCGGCCGAACCAACCTTTGCCAGCGTAGTGAGCGTCATGGAGACCGCACCTAGAGCAGTGAACACCAGCCCGATCGTATCCATGATGCAGCCGTAGATGCCGTCGACAATTTTGTTCCTTTCACCTGACATTAAATCTTCAGAGCACTTTTTAAATGGCACGATCAGATCAACAATGAAGGTGACCCACTCGTCAAAAGTGTTGCTTGCTCTTTCGCGATCGGTGGGCACCGTCGCTGCGTATTTCAGTTCTTCAATCGAGGCGAAGAACTTGTTGTCCGCGATAAACTTTGCAATGAGGCCGAACTGCGGGTTGACGAAATTGGTGTAAAGACTGCGCTCGTGAGAAAAGCTTGTGGAGGGTGCTTCAACGCATCCCAACTTCTCAATCACGACCGTACTGAGGGTACCGTTCCGGGATTTGGCACCTTTGGTGTAGGCATTGATGTCCAGAGGAAGGTGATACGGTGTAGCTGCAGGCTGCAGCTCGTTCAGATCTCCGTGGAAGTCGACTCTGGATGCCGAGTGCATTTTCCCGGAACCGTTGATCAACTGCCCGAGTTTGATATTTTTGCGGCATTCGCCTCGCAGCGTAAACATTTCGTAGCACGTCACCCGACCATTGTTATCTGAAGCGCACATGATGACGCCGTAGCGGCCGGTTGCCTGATCTCGGCTTAGTTGGCTTTCCTTAAGTTGAGGTGTTTTGAGATTGGTGCCCGAATATCCGGCTTGGCCAGTCGGGGTGCCTACCAGTTCGCCTCCGGCTGGACGCACTGTAAAGAAGGTTATTTTGCTGGATTTCAGAATTTCCCGATCAGGCATCGGCAGCCCTGACAAGGCAAGCTTCATCGTCGTCGCTAGCGCGGCTTTCAGATTGCTGTGGTGCTCGGACACTGCGGCTTCGAAAGCGACCTGATTTGATGGCAAGTGATACAGGGCCGGGTAGAGATCGCGGAAAACCGGCGTCTCCCATCGATCCCAATCTTCCATGTCCCCTTCTATGTGCAAATCAAGCATTGACATCTTGAAGGGCCTGGAGAGTCTGTGGGTATTGTGACTGAGCAATTTCTCCTCAAGCACATTACAACCGGGCAACGCTCCCTTTAAAGTTCGTAATGCAATTTTACGGCGATTGGGCAGTGGTGCCAAAAGCGCCTGGCCGGTCTGGACCAGTTCGCTCGCGAATGCCTGGTAAGCCGCAACGGCTTTCTGCTGCGCCTGCTGGCGTGTCGAGAGAGCCGCCTCAGCCGTAATCACTTCGTTGATCACGGCCCAATCGACAATCGATTCGATCGCGGCAATGGCCCGCACACTTTTCATCGCTTCATTGACGGGTTTTACATCTGCGAAGTCCATGATTTCGCTGTAGCTCATGTAACGTGCAGCGCCCTTCAAGGTGAGCTCGATGTAACTCACTGCTTGCGAAAACAACACCCAACGTACCGAGCCCACCGTTAGTTCGGCCGGGATGGATTTCACAATTAGCTCGGGCGCCACACGGGCAAGTAACAAGTGGGAAGCAAGTGGTACGAGGTCCCGTGAGACCCGTTCGTTTTGGACAAGGTACCCTTCCAATTCCAGTCGAGATGAGAACGGGTGCGCATCTACCAGATGGGTGCCGTAAATATCATAGGTCCCGACCCGATGTCGTCCCGCGTCCTGCCAAGGAGTGAGATCGAGCAATATCGCGGTAACCAGCAATTGTCCCAGCTCTTCTTTGCTGACTTCTTCATGTTCTTTCACCCCATACCACTGCAGAGGTTCGATGTATTTTTTTGCGAAAGCCTGGGATGAGCTCTCAAGTACCAGATCAGCAATAAGTACATCGGCGTTATGATGACTGGGATTATCTGGAAGATTGTCCCGCGCAGCCTCATACAATGTATCCAGCAGACTTTTTTTTGCCGGTACGAATTGCCGTGTAAGTCGGCGAATCTTTTTCATTTCATCAGAGGTCAGCACTATGGAAGTACTGTCGAGGCCGGTAATTTGATCCCAGTAATTACCGAGGTAATCGACAGCGGGAAGATCCGCCTCAAGATATTTTAGAAGATTTCTGGCACCCTCCGCATCCGCTGGCACATCAAGCCCGTGGAAACGGAGCCATTGAGGAATACTGGCATACTGAGCGCAATACAGTTCGCCACCGGTAAATTTTGCGGCAGACACTAGGTTCTGCAAAGCTCTTGTGGCTTCTGGGTCTCTCTTGACGCGTTCCGTGAGCTCCACTGATCCTTTAGGGTTGTAAACATACAGGCCACCGTCTGCGCTCACAAAACTGTTTCTCGAATGCAGGTTTTCCTCCGCAAATATCGATAATATCAGGGGCAACTCCAGAAAAGCCTGAAACAAGGCTATTGCCGGAGCCTGAACTTTATACAAAGAGGATTCCGCCTCCAAAACCATATAACTTTCAGCCCATGTAAAATCTGCATCGTCATATGCATCAAATAAACTGGAACCGATACGGTGGATTGCATTTTTGCGCTCCGCGAGATCCGCTTGCATGCACGCGTTATTATCTTCGGAGGCGAGGATCATTCGATTTAAACGTTGATCTAGTTTCATTGTGTAGCCTTCATTTGGTTATGGATTATCACCTCCCAAACTCAACCACATCATTATCAAGATCAACGCACAAATTATTAATTTAAGTAACTACAACGCAAGCATCAACACTAGTGCTCGGTTCGGCGCGAACGGTAGAGCTGATATATGTTTGTTAATCCACTAATCCCCACTCCCCCGACGGCGAGTGCGATGAGAGTGTTGTCTCGGTATGCAACTTAAGCCGCAGCCGCAGGTTATTAACTGAATCGGCGTGCTTGAGTGCTTCATCCTCTGTAATCGCGCCTTCTATGACGAGGCCAAACAGCGCACCGTCGTAAGTCTGCATACCGGATTCGGCGGATTTCTCCATGATCCCTTTGAGCTCATCGAGCGCGTTACGCCGGATCAGGTCGCCCACGGTCGGCGTACCCAGCATGACCTCTACCGCCGCCCGGCGCTGACCGTCGCGGGTGCGCACCAATCGCTGCGAAACAAACGCCTTGAGGTTATTGCCGAGGTCATGCAACAGCTGCGTATGACGCTCTTCCGGGAAAAAATTGATGATGCGATCCAGTGCCTGATGGGCGTTATGCGCATGCAACGTGGAAATCACCAGGTGACCGGTATCCGCAAATGCCAGGGCGTGTTCCATGGTTTCGCGATCACGGATTTCACCGATCAGTACCACGTCCGGCGCTTGGCGCAGGGTGTTTTTCAAAGCGGCGTGGAAGCTGCGGGTGTCCACGCCGACTTCCCGCTGATTGATGATCGATTTCTTGTGCCGATGAATAAACTCGATAGGGTCTTCGATGGTAATAATGTGGCCGCTGCCATGCCGGTTGCGGTAATCGATGAGGGCCGCGAGTGAGGTGGATTTGCCCGAGCCGGTGGCGCCGACGAACAGCATCAGTCCTTGCTTGAGCATCACCGTTTCCAGCAACACCGGTGGCAGATGCAAGTCCTCGTAGCGCGGAATATCCAGCTTGATGTTGCGTGCCACGATCGACACGTCGTTGCGCTGTTTGAAGATGTTCACGCGGAAACGTCCGACGCCCGGTAGCGACATTGCCAGGTTCATCTCCAGTTCCCGATCGAACTCCAGACGCTGTTCGGCGTCCATGATGGACGCTGCAATTGCAGCTATCTCGCCCGGCTTGAAGGGCTGGTCAGAGAGGATTTTCAATACCCCGTCGAAGCGTGCGCTGGGTGGCGCGCCGGTAGACAGGAACAGATCGGAGCCATTTCGCGTGGCCAAGAGACGTAACAGGGCATCGATTTCCATGGCAAAAGGCATCCGCAACATTCAATGAATAAAAAATGACCGAAAAAATTCGTCCCGCGTCTACCAACATAGGATAGTAGACGCCGCCACACGACAGACGTGCAGGAAATCTTGATGAACGCATCACCTATCGGCAGCGATGCCCAGGCCTTGATTGCCAGACTCGACTGGGCAGCCACGCCACTCGGTGCCGCCAGCACCTGGCCGCAAAGCCTGCGAACCGCGGTGGACATCGTAATCCACTCACCGATGCCGATGCTGCTCCTCTGGGGGCCACAGCTCACGCAAATCTACAACGACGGCTTCGCGCTGCTGGCGGGCAACAAGCATCCTGCCGCTTTCGGACAGCCGACACACCAGGTTTGGCCTGAACTCGAAGATTTCACCGCGCCGATTTACCGCGCTGTTCTCCAGGGCCAGGTGCGCACCTACAGCGAACAGCGCTTTAATCTGCAGCGCAACGAAGGTAATTCCGATTTCTGGCTGGACCTCACCTACAGCCCGATCTGTGATGAGAGTACGCAAGTCGCCGGGATCCTGGTCACGGCCATTGAAACCAACGAGCGCCGGCGCATTGCCCTGGAGCTCGAGCAGCGCTCCGCCGCCAGCCTCAAAGCGCAACGCGAAACCGAGGAGCGCCTGCAACTGGCGCTGGCCGCCACCGACGCGGTCGGCACCTGGGATTGGGACATCAGCGAGGACCGCTTCATCGCCGACGCGCACTTCGCCCAGTTGCACGGCGTCGACCCGCAGCGCGCCGGCCAGTTGCCGATCAGCGATTACCTCGAGGCGGTGCACCCGGAAGACCGTTCGATGGTCACGCGCAGCATCAAGCATTGCATCACCCACGGCACCGAATACGCCGAGGAATATCGCCTGTTACAAGCCGATGGCCAGGTCCGCTGGGTGTTTGCCCGAGGGCGTTGCTACAAGGACCACCATGGCCGGCCGATCCGTTTCCTCGGCGCCGCGCTGGACCTGACCGAGCGCAAGCACACCGAGCAGGCCTTGCGGCAGAGTCAGACCGAGTTGCAGTTGATCATCAACGCGATGCCGATCCTGATCAGTTATGTCGACCGCGATGAACGCTTCCGCCTGAACAACGCCGCGTACCTGGACTGGTACGGGCTGACGCCGCAAGAACTCTATGGCAAGACGGTTCTCGAAGTCCTGGGGCCAGAAGCATACGCGTTGCGCGCCGGATACATCGCCCAGGCGCTTGCCGGCAATACCTGTCGCTTCAGCATCAGCACCCCTCATCGTGATGGCAGCGTGCGGCAGGCCTTGATGAATTATTTGCCTCGCCACGGCGCGGATGGTGCGGTGAACGGTTTCTACATTTTTGTGATCGATGAAACCGAGCGTACAAAGACCGAAGAAGCCATGCGCAATCTCAATGAAACGCTGGAAGAACGCGTCGCAGCCCGCACCCGTCAGCTGGCCGAAGCCAACGAAAACCTGCTCAGTGAGATGTTCGAGCGTGAGCGCGCGGAAGACGCGCTCCGCCATGCGCAAAAAATGGAAGCGGTTGGTCAGTTGACCGGCGGCATCGCTCACGATTTCAACAATATGCTCACCGGCATCATCGGCAGTCTCGACCTGGTGCAGCGCTACATTGCCGACGGCCGCGCAGCGGAAATCGGCCGGTTCACCGAGGCAGCAGTGTCATCGGCCAACCGTGCCGCCGCCCTCACCCATCGTCTGCTGGCGTTCTCGCGGCGCCAGTCGCTGGATCGCAAACCTCTTGACGTCAACGAGCTGATCCACTCGCTGGAAGATTTGCTCAGCCGCACCAAGGGCGATCACATCGAGCTGCAACTGCAACTCGGCGCCGACATCTGGGCCGTCAACACTGACGTCAGCCAGTTGGAAAATGCCTTGCTCAACCTGGTGATCAATGCTCGTGATGCGATGCCCGATGGTGGCCGACTGCTGATCGCTACTGCCAATGTGCACCTGAACGGCAGTGCCGTGCCGACGGTGGAGACGGCCAAACCTGGCGATTATCTGATGATTGCCGTGAGCGACAATGGCACGGGCATGACGCCTTCGGTGCTGGCCAAGGTCTTCGACCCTTTTTTCACTACCAAACCTATCGGTCAGGGCACGGGGATGGGGCTGTCGATGATCTATGGCTTCGCCCAGCAATCCGGTGGTCACGTCGACATTGACAGCGTGCCGGGCCAAGGCACGTGCGTACGTTTGTACTTGCCGAGGTTGCTGTCGTCGGAGATCGAACAGCCGCTGTCACCGCCCACAACCGAGGCGCCGGCGGCCTTTGCCGGGGAGACGGTGATGCTGGTCGAAGATGATCCGGCGGTGCGGATGCTGGTGCTCAATCTCCTTAACGAACTGGGCTATCACGCTCATGAAGCCAAGGATGCCCAGTCTGCCCTGCCCTTGCTCGATTCAGACCTGCGTGTGGATCTGCTGGTCACCGATGTCGGCCTGCCTGGCATGAACGGTCGCCAGCTGGCGGAAATTGCCCGTCAGCACCGGCCGCAACTCAAGGTGCTGTTCATGACCGGTTATGCAGAAAAAGCTGCGGAGCGCCAAGGGTTTCTCGAGGACGGCATGGACATGGTCGCCAAGCCGTTTTCAATCGATGTGCTGGCCAACAAGATTCGCACGATGATCAACCATTCCGAGTGACTTGAGGCATAATCGCGCGCCCCGCTGTCACCACCGTTGCAAGGTATCGTCCTGATGAAAGCTCAAGCCCGCCACATCTTGGTGAAGACCTCGGAAGAAGCCGAGCAACTGAAACAACGCATCGCCAAGGGTGAAGCCTTCGATGTGTTGGCCAAGAAATATTCCACCTGCCCGTCGGGCAAACGTGGCGGCGACCTTGGTGAAGTGCGGCCGGGGCAGATGGTCGGGGTGATTGATGCGGTGATTTTCAAGAAGCCGCTGCGGGTGGTGCATGGGCCGGTGAAGAGCAAGTTTGGCTATCACTTGGTGCAGGTGTTTTATCGGGATTGAAGAATGCTGCACACAGTCCACTGTAGGAGCGAGCCTGCTCGCGAATCGACTGCGCAGCAGGCGGCCATTCCATCACCGCGGAATCAACGCCCCCGGCACCTGAATAACCCGACTCGCCAAACGATGCCCCGCTTCAGCTGCTTCCTCCGGATCGCCACCTTTCAGCCGACAGGCCAGGTATGCTGCACTGAACGAATCCCCCGCCGCTGTCGTATCCACTACCCGCTCGACCTTCTGCGCGGGCACTTCAAACACCTCGCCTTCACACCGAATCAAACACGCCTCCGCGCCGCGCTTAAGCACTACCTCCGACGTACCAATTTGCTCATACGCCGCGAACACCGCGTCGCAATCGGAAAAGTGAAACAGTGCCTGTTCGTCTTCGACGGTCAGCAGCGCCAGATCTAAGTGGGGCAGAACGCTGCGGTAGGCGGCCCGCGCATCTTCGACTGTCGCCCACAGGCGTGGTCGATAGTTGTTGTCGAAGACGACTCGTGCACCCCGCATGCGCGCTTCGATCAGGGTTTCCAGCAACTTTTCGCGCCCCTGCGCGCCCAGCACTGCCAAGGTTATGCCGCTGAAATAAAGCACGTCGTACGTTGGCAATGCCGCCAGAATCGGTGCGGCGGCCGCGGTGGTGAAACATTCGCGCACGGCGGCTTCGTTGCGCCAGTAGAGAAACCGTCGCTCGCCAGCTGCGTCGGTCTGGATGCAATACAAACCCGGCAGGCGACCCGGCAAGCGCTGGACCATCGAAAGGCCGACGTTCTCCTGCGCCCAACTGCGACACATGGCATCGCTGAAGCTGTCATCGCCCAGCGCAGTGACGTAATCCACCGAACCCTCGCTGCCCAGTTCGCGGGAGAGATAGACCGCCGTGTTCAAAGTGTCACCGCCGAAGCTTTGTTGCAGCGTGCCGTCGGCGCGTTGCTGGAGCTCGATCATGCATTCGCCGATCAGGGCGATGCGCGGGGAGGTTCGGGTATTCATTGGAATAAGGTCTCTGCCGTAGCGATGTTGTCTGGATGGCCCTCATCGCGAGCAGGCTCGCTCCCACAGGAAACGCATTCCAGTGTGGGAGCGAGCTTGCTCGCGAAGGCCGCACCTCGGTCCAAAACCTTAAAAACAGGTTTCCATGGTCTCGATGACGTTCAACTGCTCATCCACCAGACAGCCGACCCGCCACTTGTCAAAGGTCAGGCACGGATGGGAAGTGCCGAAAGAAATGATATCCCCGACGCGCAAGTCAACGCCCGGCGCCACGCTCATGAACGCATGCTGGTCCATGACCGCCGTCACTTTGCAGGCGCTGACATCGTCGCCCGTTGCCGGAATCGCGTCCGCTTTGTAACGCAGCAATGGTACCGGCAAACCGGCGTCATACGCGACATCGCGCTTGCCCAGTGCGATCACCGCTAACCCCGGTTCCGGCAGCGACTGCACGTGCGCCCATACTTCCAGCGCCGGACGCAGGCCTTCGTGCAGATCGCTGCGCCGGTCGAGCACGCAGCATTGCGCTTCCTTGTAAATGCCATGATCGTGCGCCACGTAACTGCCCGGGCGCAGCACGCTGAGGAAACGCCCGCCGGCATTCTGCGCTTCGAAAGATTCCGCGATCAGGTCATACCAGGCTGATCCCGAGGCAGTGACGATCGGCTTGGGAATGGCGAAGGCGCCGCTGTCCTGCAACTGCACGGCGAGACGCACCAGGGACGCTGCAAATGCGCGGATGCCGGTTTCCGCTTGATCGCCGTGGATCACCCCTTCATAACCTTCGATGCCAGTCAGCGCCAGGGCCGGTTGCGCATTGATGGCTTTAGCCAGAGCGACCACTTGATCTTCGGTGCGGCAGCCGCAACGACCACCGACCACGCCGTATTCGATCATCACGTTGAGGCGCACACCGCGCGAGCCGAAATACGCGCCCAAGTCCGCAACGTTGTCCGGGTGATCGACCATGCAGTGAAATTCGAATGCCGGGTCCGCCAGCAGGTCGGCAATCAGCGCCATGTTCGGCGTGCCGACCAATTGGTTGGCCATCAACACCCGGCGAACGCCGTGGGCATAGGCCGCACGGGTTTGCGTGGCGCTGGCGAGGGTGATGCCCCAGGCGCCCGCGTCCAGTTGCCGGCGAAACAGCGCCGGGGTCATGCTGGTTTTGCCATGGGGCGCCAGTTGCGCGCCGCTGTTGCTGACGAAGGCCTGCATCCAGCGAATGTTGTGCTCCAGCGCCTCGCGGTGCAGCACCAGCGCGGGCAGGCTGACGTCGCGCACCAGGTTGGCGCCGGTGTGTGCAGCGCCTTTCTCCACGGCGGCTGAAGAGTGGACAGAAGACATGTTCAAATTCCTCATGTACGCGGCCGTGAGCAGCCGCTGTTATTCGTTGATGCGACGCGCCAGGCTGTTGGCGCTGTCGATCAGCACCCGGCGATAGTCGTTGTGGTTTTTCTTCGCATCGGCGCGCGGGGCGACAATGCACAGGGTCGCGATGGCCACGCCGCTCGGGTCTTTGACCGGGGCGGCGAAGCAATGCGTGAAGGTGTCGGCGACGCTGTCGAAGGAGAAAAAACCGTCAATGTGCGCCTGACGGATCTCCGCCAGAAACTGCTCCAGCGGCAGACGCTCGCCATCGGGCAAAATGAAGTCGTCGGGGTCGATCAGGTCAGCGATGGCCTGGTCGCTCAAGTGCGCGAGCAGCAATCGTCCGGAAGCCGTCCACGGGATTGGCGCGTTTTCACCGATGTCCGAAGAAATGCGAAAGTGCCGCTCGCCCTCCTTCATCAACGCCACGGTGTATTTGCGTCCGTTAAGCAGGCACATCTGCGCCGTTTCACGGGTTTGGCTGACGATCTCCTGCAACGCGTGATCGGCTTCGCGGGTCAGGTCGAAATGGCGCAAGTGCGCCTGGCCGAGGAAGTACAGCTGCCGGCCGAGGTAGACGTGACCGTCCTTGCCGACGGGTTCCAGAATACGGCGTTCCAGCAGCGAGGCGACCAATTCGTAGACCGTGGATTTGGGGCTGCCGATGCCGCTGGCGATTTCATTCGGGCGCAGCGGCTGGCCGATTTCCTTGAGAAAATCGAGAATATCGAACGCCCGATCCAGGCCCCGGGCCCGGCGTTTGATGGTGTCTTCGGTCATGTCAGTGATTCCCATACAAAGTGCCGGGAGTTTAACCAGAGTGCGTCGTCGACAGTTAGGCCGCCATCGCGAGCAGGCTCACTCCCACACAGGAATGCGTTGCCTTGTGGGAGCGAGCCTGCTCGCGAAGAATCCACCGCAGGGTTCAGGCCTTTTTCTTGTACGCAATGCAATCGATCTCGACCTTGCAATCCACCATCATGCTCGCCTGCACACACGCACGCGCCGGTGCGTGCTCACTTTTGAAGTACTCGGAAAATACCTTGTTGAAACTGGTGAAATCCCGCGGGTCCTCCAGCCACACGCCCGCACGCACCACGTCCTCCAAGCCATAACCGGCCTCTTCGAGAATCGCGATCAGGTTCTGCATGGTCTGGTGGGTCTGCTCGACGATGCCACCCGTAATGATCTCTCCGTCGACCGCCGGCACCTGTCCCGAAACGTGCAGCCAGCCATCGGCTTCAACGGCTCGGGCGAAAGGGCGAGGCTGACCGCCAGCGGCGGTGCTGCCAGTGCCGTAACGAGTAATGCTCATGAGTGTTTCTCCTGATGTAAAAATGAATTCTGTGAAAAATCAGAACCGCGTGTTCTTCAGAAACTCGGCCAGACGCGGTGACTGCGGGCGTTCGAACAATTCCTTGGGCGGTCCCTGTTCCTCGATCCGGCCCTGATTCATGAACACGATCTTGTCCGAGACTTCGAAAGCGAAGCGCATTTCGTGGGTCACCAGCAGCATGGTCATGCCTTCATCTGCCAGGCCTTTGATCACGTTCAACACTTCTGCCACCAACTCCGGATCCAGCGCCGAGGTGACTTCGTCGAACAGCATCAAACTGGGGTTCATCGCAATCGCCCGGGCAATCGCCACGCGTTGCTGCTGGCCACCGGACAACTGCCCGGGAAAGTGATCGCGGCGCTCAAGCAAACCGACGCGCTCCAGCCATTTTTCGGCCAGCGCAACCGCCTCGTCCTTGTGCATCTTTTTCACCTTGAGCAAGCCGAGGGTGACGTTCTGCAGCGCGCTGAGGTGCGGGAACAGGTTGAATTGCTGGAACGCCATACCGGTCATCGCGCGATGCCGGGCGATGACTTTTTCCGCATGCCGCACACGTTTGCCGCCGACCTCGTCATAGCCGATCGACTCGCCGTCCAGCAGGATTTGTCCGCCCTGGAATTCTTCGAGCATGTTGACGCAGCGCAGCAACGTGGTCTTGCCCGAGCCGCTGGAGCCGATCAGTGTGACGACATTGCCGCGCTGCATGGTCAGGTCGACGCCCTTGAGCACTTCGAGCTGACCGTATTTTTTGTGCAGCCCGCGAATGTCCAGCAGGGGCTGAGCGCTGGCGATAGTGGTAGGTTGAGTCATGGCAAGGCCACCCGCTTTTCAATGTGCCGGCCGAGTAATTCGATGGCGTAGTTGATGACGAAAAACAGAAATCCGGCGAACAGGTAAAACTCCAGCGTCATGAAGGTGCGCGCGATGATCTGCTGCGTACTCAGCAGCAATTCCGCCACGCCGATCACCGACAACAGCGTCGAGGCCTTGACGATCTCGGTCGAGGAATTGACCCAGGTCGGCAGAATCTGCCGCAGTGCCTGGGGTAACAACACGTAGCCAAGGGATTGATAAAACGTCAGGCCAATCGCCTTGCCCGCCTCCATCTGGCCACTGGGTAAGGCTTGCAGCGCACCGCGCACAATTTCGGCAACGTGCGAGCCGCAAAACAGCGTCAGGCCCAGTGCTCCGGCCTGGAACGCGCTGATCTGCCAACCCAGTGCCGGCGCCATGTAAAAGCAGGCCAGCACCAGCACGAACACTGGCGTGCCGCGAATGACGTCAACGTAAAAGCGGAACGGCGCACGCATCCAGAACCTGCCGTAGGTCAGCACCAGCCCGGTGACGATGCCGAGCATCGTGCCGAACAAAATTGCCAGCGCCGAGACTTGCACGCTGGTCAGAAAGCCTTGCAACAGGACTTCCCGCGCCACCCATAATTCATGCAACCAACTGGGGGATTCGTACATGGGGCCTCCTATCGGCGGATCGCCAGACGCCGCTCGAGGTAACGCAGCATCATGGCAATGAGGTAACAGGCCGCTACATAGAGCGCGGTCGTGACCATCCAGGTTTCAATCACCCGGTAGCTTTCGACGTTGATCTTGCGCGCGTAATAAGTCAGCTCCGGCACGGCAATCGCCGCGGCCAGCGAGGTGTCCTTGAACAGCGAAATAAAGTTGTTCGACAGCGCCGGCAGCACGTTGCGCAGCATCACCGGCACGGTGACGTACGCCTTGACCTGCCACTCGCCGAGCCCGATTGCCAGGCCGGCTTCACGCTGACCCTTTGGAATGCTCAGCAAACCGCCGCGGAACACTTCGGTCAGGTAAGCACCGGCGTACAGCGACAGGGTGATGATGAAAGAGGGAATCTTGTCCAGACGAATGCCAAGGCTCGGCAGCGCGAAGTAGATCAACAGAATCAACACCAGAATCGGCGTGTTGCGCACCACCGTGACATACACCGACGCCAGCACCCGTAACGCGCGATGCTTCGACAACAAGGCAAACGCCATCAGCAGGCCGATCACGCAGCCGATGGCGATCGACACCAGTGCCAGTTGCAAGCCCAGACCGAGCCCCACCAGCAACGTGTCGAAATCGCGCCACACGGCGGCAAAATTCAACTGATAGTTCATGGTCAGCAGTACCTTGAACAGGGCGCGTCAGCCGCGCCCTGCCCTCACGGGATCATTTGAATTCGGCAGGGAAACCAATGGCGGGGGTCGGCAGATCGACGCCAAACCATTGTTTGAAGGACGCCGAGTAAGTCGGGAATTCAACGCCGGTCATGGCTTCATGCAGTGCAGTGTTGACGAAGTTCAGCCAGTCCTGATCGCCACGTTTGACCGCGCACGCATAGGTTTGCGGGCTCCAGGCAAAAGCCGGGCTGCGATAACGACCCGGGTTCTGCACCATCAGGTATTTCACTGACGACTGATCCGTCGCCGCCGCATCCGCGCGCCCTGAGTTCACCGCCTGATACATCAGGTCGACGCTGTCGTACTGATCGACCTTTGCCTTGGGCAGCGCCTGGTGCACCAGTTCTTCGGCGTACACGTTTTGCAGCACCGCCACGGTTACGCTGTCATCGCCGGCCTTGAGGTCTTCGATTTCCTTGTATTTGCTGTTGGCCGGCAGCAGCAGGCCGACGCCTTCGCGGTAGTACGGCAGCGTGAACGCCACCTGCTGCGCGCGGCTGGCGGTGACGGTGATGAACTGGCAGCTCATATCGACCTTGTCGGTCAGCAGGTTGGGAATCCGCGCATCGGACGACTGCACCACGAATTCGACTTTTTCCGGGTCGTTGAACAACCCCTTCGCAACGATGCGCCCGATATCGATATCGAAGCCCTGCAACTTGCCATCCGCTCCCTGGAAGTGCCACGGCGCATTGGTGCTGCCCGTGCCCACGATCAATTTTCCGCGGGCCAGAACGCTGTCGAGCTTGCTGTCTGCCGCTTGCGCGACACCCACAGCAGCCGCAGTGGCCGCGAACACAAGTACACACGCTTTTAACAAAGAAGGACGGCGATGCATGGCAAGCACTCCAGGGTGATGTATATTCCGATATACCGGACGTTGGTGTGTAACAGCGGAATAGACAGCAGAAAGTGTGCCACAGGATGTGGACGTCCTGCAGGAGATTTTGAAATGTGTTTTGAATCAGAGGGATGGGGGAAATTGCCGTTTTAGTCTTACGGCAATGGAAATCTGGAGGCGCTACCGATGGCCACGGAGCGCGGGTAGCAGGTTCACATTTGGTGCGCATTTCCTGTGGGAGCGCGGCTTGCCCGCGATAGCATCAACACGGTCTCGCTGATACACCGCGGCGCCTGCATCGCGGGCAAGTCTTATGCAGCGACGCGATTACTCGCCGATCCGCGCCAGCAACACCCGCGTCACCCGCCGCTCCTCCACCGCCACCACGGTCAGCCGCCAGCCTTCCCACTCCGGGCTGTCACCGATCATCGGCAACCGGTCCAGCAGGCTCACCACCAACCCCGCAAGGGTTTGGTAATCCTCGGTAGGTTCCGCCGCGAATCCGGTTCGCTGGCGCACGCGCATCAGGTTCAAGGCGCCGCTGACGATGAATCCGCCCTGGTCTTCGACAACGTCAGGGCCTTCGATCTCGCTGGCATCGGGCAATTCGCCGGCGATCGATTCAAGGATGTCGGTCATGGTCAGCACACCCACGAAATCGCCGAACTCGTTGACCACAAAGGCAATGTGCGTCGAGGCTTTGCGCATTTGCTCCAGGGCATTGAGGATCGAATAATTGTCCAGCAGATTAATGGCCTGACGCGCCAGGTGTTCCAGGCTTGGCTCGTTGCCGGCCAGGTATTCCTTCAACAGTTCCTTTTTGTGCACGAAGCCCAACGGTTCATCCACGGCACCATTGCGGATCAGCGGCAGCCGCGAGTAGGACGAGTGCATCAGTCGCGTGCGAATGGTTTCGGCATCGTCGGCCACGTCGATAAGATCGACGTCGGCGCGCACGGTCATCAATGTGCGGATCGGTCGCTCGGCCAATTGCAGCACACCGCTGATCATCACCCGCTCGCGACGGTCGAACAGCTCTTCACTGGGCGTTTCGCCGTTATCCAACAGGTCGGCAATTTCTTCGCCAACTTCGTCCGAGGCCACTTTGCGCCCGCCGAGCAAACGCAAAACAGCATGGGCCGTGCGTTCGCGCAGTGGAAGCACGCCTTGCGCCGACTTTTTGCGCCGCGCCCGGGCGATCTGGTTGAAGATTTCGATCAGGATCGAGAAACCGATGGCGGCGTATAAATAGCCTTTCGGGATGTGGAAGCCCAAGCCTTCGGCAGTCAGTGCGAAGCCGATCATCATCAGGAAGCCCAGACACAGCATGATTACGGTCGGGTGGGCGTTGACGAACCGGGTCAGCGGCTTACTGGCAACGATCATCAAGCCAATGGAAATGATCACCGCGATCATCATGATTGCCAGTTCATCGACCATGCCTACAGCGGTAATCACTGCATCGAGCGAGAACACCGCGTCGAGCACGACAATTTGCGCCACGATTGGCCAGAACATGGCGTAGGCCGTATTCGACGAGCGCTCGCCGATGTGGCCTTCGAGCCGCTCGTGCAACTCCATCGTGGCCTTGAACAGCAGGAACACACCGCCGAACAGCATGATCAGGTCGCGTCCGGAGAAGCTCTTGTCGAACACCTCGAACAACGGCTGGGTGAGCGTCACCAGCCAGGAAATACTGGCCAGCAGGCCCAGGCGCATCAGCAGCGCCAGCGACAGGCCAATCAGCCGCGCGCGGTCACGCTGCTCCGGTGGCAGCTTGTCAGCAAGAATTGCGATGAACACCAGGTTATCAATGCCGAGCACCAGCTCCAGCACGATCAACGTCAACAGGCCCAGCCACGCGGTGGGGTCAGCAATCCATTCCATAAAAATGTCTCGATCTCTTCAGTAAATTCAGAATGCCGGGCACGGCAAGGCGCGGCTCAGAGGCCGTGGAATTGCAATGGCAGAAGGATTCAGAAGGCGAAAGACCGGGTGCTTCGTGTGCATCGAGGCAGCGCGTTTGCGCAGGCATAAAGAGAAACCGGGAGGCTCCAGGAGGGTGTTCATGCAAGTCCAGAAAGGAAAAAGGCCTTGAAGAGTACAGTCTGCAGCGACTTTTCCTACAGGGGGAATTCATTACAAAATCTGTAGAAACCCATTCACGCTTGATACAAAACTATAGAAGCGAAGCTTGATCGCGATTGCCGCACCAGGGTCCAACGCCCGTTCACGAGTAGGTTGCTCCGCGCGTTGACCCGACGAAAACCTCAAGAACCCTGCCGCACCCGCTCGACATACCGTACCACCGCCGCCGACTTTTCAAACCGTCGATACACCAGCGACAACCATGAACTCGCTTCACACCCCTTGATCGACCGGTACACCACACCCGGCAGCCCCACATGCCCAACCACCGATTCGGGAACCACCGCCACGCCCTGCCCCAGCGAAACCAGCGCCAGCACCGCTACCAACCCTCCCGGTTGAGGACCGAGCCTGGGCGCGAATCCACCCTCGGCAGCCACCTGCAAGGTGCCGCTGATCTGCTCCGGGAGGACGAACATCTCAGCCTGCAAATGCTCGGGGCCGATGTCCGGCAAGCGGCACAACCACGACTCTGCGGATAACGCGAGGACAAACCCCTCCGCGTCCAGGCGAATCGCGTCGAGCCCGTCTGGCAGGTTCATGGGCGAGCGCACGTAACCAATATCAAAGCGTCCCTCCAGCACCAGCGCCGGCAAACTGACCATGGGATTTTCGCGCACGTTCAGACTGATATCCGGGCACTCGCGGCTGAAGGCCTGCACCTGCTTTTGCAGAAGCCCGGAGTAAACCGCCGAGGCCACGTAACCCAATTCGATGTGGCCAATGTCGCCGCGGCCTGCACGCTGGGCATTGCGTTGCGCGGCTTCGAATTGGCGAACAGTGGCTTCGGCCTCGACGAGCAGTGCGGCGCCCGCCTCGGTCAAGCTGACTTCGCGGGTCTGGCGCACGAACAGCCGCGTGCCAAGTTCGCTCTCCATGTCCTGGATCTGCCGCGTCAGCGTCGGTGGCGCGATGCCGAGTTGCTCGGCAGCACGGGTGAAGTTGCCTTGGCGGGCAACGGCCAGGAAATAGCGGAAATGGCGAATGTCCATTGGCGCATTAGCTCAAAGGTAATGAAATGCCGGTCCCTGGCTAATAAAAAGACTCAGCGGTCGGGCTAAGCTCATCTGTCACTACAGTAGAGAGCCGCGGCCATGCACGTCAAACCCCTTGTTCCTGCCGATATTGCCCAAAAGGCAACCGCCTCATGAACGGGGTCAGTCCGCGCCTGACCCTGCTCACCGCGTCCGGAGTGTGTTCGCTGATTGTCCTCGACACCAACATTGTCGCCGTGACGTTGCCGACGATCGCCCGGGATCTGGGGGCCAGTTTCGCGGACATCGAATGGGTGGTCAGCGCCTACATGCTGGCGTTCGCGGCATTGCTGCTGCCCGCCGGGAGCATCGCCGATCGCTTCGGACGGCAGAAAACCCTGATCTGCGGTCTCGGCATTTTCATCCTCGCTTCCATTGGCTGCGGCGCCGCACCGAGCGCGTTGTTCCTCGACATCGCCCGCGCGATCAAAGGCGTGGGCGCGGCGCTGCTACTGACGTCGGCGCTGGCCTCCATCGGTCACACCTTTCATGACGAAGTCGAGCGTGCCAAGGCCTGGGCGTTCTGGGGCGCCTGCATGGGCGTGGCGATGACAGCGGCGCCAACACTTGGCGGTGCGATCACTGAATACATCGGCTGGCGGTGGATTTTCTATCTCAATCTGCCCGTCGGCCTGTTCTTGATGGCGATGGTCTGGCGCGCTGTGCCGGAATCCCGTGATCCGCAATCGGCACGGCTTGATCCATGGGGAAGCGTGGCATTCAGCGCCAGTTTGCTGTGCCTGATCTGGGGCCTGATCGAGGCGAACCGCATCGGCTGGAGCCATCCGGTCACCTATGTCCGATTGATCGGCGGCGCTGTTTTGCTGGGGTTGTTTGTAGTGATCGAACGCGTCCAGCGACGGCCTATGGTTGACTTGCAACTGTTCAGGCATCCGCGCTTTATCGGCGCGCTGCTGGGCATGTTTTTATATGCCGGCTGCGCTCAGGTGATGATGACGCTACTGCCCTTTTATCTGCAGAACGGCTTGGGCTTTTCTGCCATCGCCTCGGGTCTGGGCATGCTGCCGTTCGCCGTTACCATGCTGATTTTTCCGCGCATCGGCGTGCGTCTGGCGCGTCGATTCGCGCCCGCGACCATCATGGCGGCCGGCCTGACGCTGGTCGGCAGCGGCAACCTGCTCAGCGCCTGGGCGGTGAGCAGCGGCGGTTACCTGGTTTTCGCACTGGCGATTGCGGTGACGGGCGCCGGTGCCGGCCTGCTCAATGGCGACACGCAAAAAAACATCATGGCCTGCGTGCCGCGCGAGCGCACCGGCATGGCGTCGGGCATGAGCACCACCATGCGTTTCAGTGCGATCGTCTTGGGCATCGGTGTCTACGGCGCATTGGTGGCCCATCATACCGAACAACTGTTGCGTGACAGCCTCTTGGCGCAGGGTGGGCAGTGGCTTGATCACGCGCAGGAGATTGCATCTCGGGTGGTCGCAGGTGACATGACGGCGGCGATGAACCTGTTGCCTGAAGCGGCACGTACGCTGATTGAACCGTTGGCCCGCCAGGCCTTCGTCGGTGGTTTCAGCGTGTTGCTGTGGGTCGCGGGTCTGCTGTCTCTAGTGGGCGCGCTGGTGGTCGGCACGCTGATGCGCAAACCGATCCCGATCAAATCGCCGGGAGTCATGGACGCCATGCCGCTGTCCCTTGTAACCAAGGACACTCATTAAGCGGGAGCACCGCATGGCGAAAATCACCCTGGCCCAGCAATTGGCAACCACCCTGGAACAGGCCGGCGTCAAACGCATCTGGGGGCTCACCGGTGACAGCCTCAACGGCCTCACCGAAGCGCTGCGCAGCATGGACAGCATCGAATGGATGCACGTGCGCCACGAGGAAGTCGCGGCGTTCGCGGCCGGTGCCGACGCTGCCGTGACCGGTGAGCTGGCGGTGTGTGCCGGCAGCTGCGGGCCCGGCAATCTGCATTTGATCAACGGGCTGTTCGACTGCCACCGCAACCATGTACCGGTGCTGGCCATCGCTGCGCAGATTCCGTCGTCGGAAGTCGGCCTGAATTATTTTCAGGAAACCCACCCGCAGGAATTGTTCAAGGAATGCAGCCACTTCGTGGAGCTGGTCAGCAGCCCGGCGCAGATGCCACAGGTGCTACATCGCGCCATGCGCAGCGCGATCCTTAATCGTGGCGTGGCGGTGCTGGTGATCCCCGGTGACGTAGCGCTGCAGGAAGTCGAAGACAACCTCAAGCCTTGGCCGATGCTGTCGAAACCGCGCACCCTGCCCGCGCCGACAGACCTCGATCGACTGGTCGAACTGCTGAGCCAGAGCAATGCCGTGACGCTGATGTGCGGGGCCGGTTGCGCTGGCGCCCATGACCAGGTCGTGGCGTTGGCCGATGCCCTTGGCGCGCCGGTTGTGCACGCATTGCGCGGCAAGGAACATGTGGAATGGGACAACCCGTTCGACGTCGGCATGACCGGGTTGATCGGTTTCAGCTCCGGTTATCACGCGATGCTCAACTGCGACACGCTGGTGATGCTCGGCACCGATTTCCCCTATCGCCAGTTCTACCCCACCGACGCGACCATCATTCAGATCGACCACGACCCGCAGGCGCTTGGTCGCCGTACCGCGCTGGACCTGGGCATCGCCGCCGACGTCAGCGAAACCCTCGCCGCCTTGCTGCCGCGCCTGCCCTATCGCGCTGACTGGAGCTTCCTCGAGTCGTCGCTCAAGCACTATGAAAAAGCGCGCAAAGGCCTGGACGATCTGGCGCAGCCCTCCGCGCCCGGTCGGCCGATTCATCCGCAGTACGTCACGCGTCTGCTCAGCGAACTGGCCGATGACGACGCGATTTTCACTGCCGACGTCGGTACCCCGACGGTGTGGGCCGCACGCTATCTGAAGATGAATGGCAAACGCCGCTTGCTGGGCTCGTTCAACCACGGCTCGATGGCCAACGCGATGCCGCAAGCGATCGGTGCGCAAGCAGCGTTCCCGGACCGGCAGGTGATTTCAATGTCCGGCGACGGCGGCTTCAGCATGTTAATGGGGGATTTCATTTCGCTGGCGCAGTTGAAGCTGCCGGTGAAAATCATCATCTACGACAACGCCTCGCTCGGCTTCGTCGCCATGGAAATGAAAGCCAGCGGCATGCTCGACACGGGCACCGATCTGCATAATCCGGATTTCGCGGCGATGGCTAATGCGATGGGTGTTCTGGGGATTCGTGTTGAAGAATCGGAGGACCTGGAAGCGGCATTGCGCCGTGCACTTGCGCATGACGGGCCGGTGCTGGTTGATGTCGTGACGGCTACGCAGGAACTGGCCATGCCGCCGACGATCAAGCTGGAGCAGGCCAAGGGGTTCAGTTTGTACATGCTCAAAGCGGTGATGAGCGGGCGTGGTGATGAGGTGATCGAGCTGGCGCGGACCAATTTGTTCCGCTGACGCACCCGGATTGCTCTGGCGCCATCGCCAGCAGGCTGGCTCCCACCTTCAGGGGGCTGCCGTGGGAGCAAAGCTTGCTCGATTCCAGGGACCGACATGTTGTGGGAGCAAAGCTTGCTCGCGATGGCGGTCTCGGATTTTGCAGGACTTTTGAGGGGGTACTCGATCGGCTGTAGGAGCTGGCCTGCCGGCGATGGCGATGTCTTGGGCTATCAGGTTTTGCGGGTGTACATATCCATTGCTGCGGTGATGGCTTTTATTGGTTTCGCCCTTACGGCGAGTCACTTGGAAAAGCCCCAAGTAACCAAGGGCTCTTGCCCCTGACGTCCGGTGGCTCGCCTAGGCTCGCCATGCCTTCGCTCCGGTCCTGCTCCGTGGGCCCGGCGCGATCGGCCATCCTTGGCCGTGCGCGCCTAACCCGGCATCCATGCCGGGTTGCCCACTGCGCAGAACCTGCGCTCAGCCTTCCGACGGTGCGCTAAACGCCACAGCCGCCGAGGCGGCCTGATAGCCGGCCTGGCTCGTGGGTTTGTCCGCATTCCAAATTGATGATTGTTCCCTCGCTCCGCGTTCCGGAGTGAGCGCTGGACTGCAGCCATGCACAATCGTGACGCAGAGCGTCGCCGGATGCATTACCACGCGGAGCGTGGGAACGATCAGTGAGCGGGCCGAGAGTAACCCGTGGTGAGCTTTGCGCTCTGTGCTGAAGTGGGCTTGCTCAAGACCGGCGCGGCGTTCAGCCCGACGTGAGCTGATCGATATGGCAATAATCTGCGCCCAGCCCCACCGCCAACTGCCGCGCCCGCCCCAACCTGATCGGCCCGCGTTCGATATCAACCAGCAGCCCCGGACAGTCCAGCGTCGGCAACCCCGTCCATTCTTTTACCCGGCCATCTGTAACCAACAACAAACGCTGCTGCTCCGCCGGTAAACGCTTGCGGCGCACGCTCAGCCATTGCTGCGCCTGATCCAGCGCCGCGAGCAACGGGGTGCCTCCGCCGGCTCCCAAATCATCCAGCCACTGGCGTAATCCCGCCGAGGCTTTCAGCCCTTGCACCTGCCATGTGGGCGTGTGGCCGCTGGCTGTCAGCAGCGCCAGCCGAGCGGGCTGGCGATAGGCATCGTCGAACAATTGCGCGAGCACACCCTTGGCGTCGCTTAACGCGTGATGCCGGCGGGTCGACGCCGAGGCATCGACAATAACCAGCCACAGTTCATGCGGCGAACGCGTGCGCATTTCGAACTGCACATCAGCGCGCTGACGCGGGCGGCCGTTGAGCAAGGTTGCGGGCCAATTGATCGAGCCACTGCGTGCCATGTGACGCTGGCCCTGTTTGCCTTGGTCGAGGTGTCCGGCGCGGGGTCTGGCATTCGCCCCCGCTTCTGAACGAGGGCGAATGCCTAGGGCTTTTTTGGCCAGCTCGGGACTTCACGGCGGGCGCCGGTGGGCAATGCCTGAGCGGGCAGCTCACCCCACTGGCCCTGGCCTTCTTGCGGATTCGAGGGTGGCGCAGAAGGTGTCTGACCTTGTTGCGGCGCGGGCGGCGACTGTTCGCGCCGACGATGGCGCAAGGCGAATTCAGCGACGGCGTCGATGTCTTCTTCAGCAATCGCCTGCGCTCCCCGCCAGGCAGCGTGAGCACGGGCGGCGCGCAGCCAGACCAGATCGGCGCGCAGGCCATCGACACCTGCCGCGAAACAGCGCTCGGTAATCCGCGCCAGTGCGGCGTCGTCCAGCGGGATGCTTGCCAGCGCCGTGCGTGCACGTTGGCAGCGCTCGCGCAGCGCTTGCTGTTCGCCTTCCCACTCCGCGCAGAAATGCTGCGGGTCGCTGTCGAAATCCAGTCGACGGCGGATAATCCGGCTGCGCTCGGCCGGTGCCGTGTGGCCGCCGAGTGCGACGTTGAGGCCGAAGCGGTCGAGCAACTGCGGACGCAATTCGCCCTCTTCCGGGTTCATGGTGCCAATCAGTACGAACTTCGCCGAATGGCGATGGGAGATGCCGTCGCGCTCGATGACGTTGGTGCCGCTGGCAGCGACGTCGAGCAGCAGATCGACGAGGTGATCCGGCAGCAGATTGACTTCATCCACGTAGAGCACGCCGCCATCGGCCTTGGCCAGAACACCGGGAGAAAATTGCGCGCGGCCTTCGCTAAGGGCCGCGTCGAGGTCAAGGGTGCCGACCAGCCGCTCTTCGGTCGCGCCTAGGGGCAAGGTGACGAATTGGCCGCTGGCGAGCAAGTCCGCGAGGCCTCGGGCCAAGGTCGATTTGGCCATGCCACGTGGGCCTTCGATCAGTACACCGCCGATTTTTGGATCGATGGCGGTGAGGCAAAGGGCGAGCTTCAGGTCGTCAGCGCCGACCACGGCAGAGAGCGGGAAATGCGGGTTGTCAGTCATCTTTGATTCTCAGTCATGGTCGGTGATCTCAAAGGCACTTTGGACCCTGTAGGAGCGAGCCTGCTCGCGATAGCGGTGGATCAGCCACCCTTTATATTGACTGATCCAGCGCTATCGCGAGCAGGCTAGCTCCTACAGGGATCTGTGTCGTGTCAGCTGTCTTCTTCAATATCCAAAAGCAAATTCTCCAGCGCTTGCTGGTATTCGCCCGGCTCTTTCCACATCCCGCGTTGCTGCGCTTCCAGCATCCGTTCGGTCATATCCCGCAAGGCGTGGGGATTATGTTCACGCACGAATTCGCGGGTTGCCGAATCCAGCAGGTAGGCATCCGCGAGCAACGCGTACTGGTGATCGTCAATCAACTGCGTGGTGGCGTCGAAGGCGAACAGATTGTCGACGGTGGCCGCCAGTTCAAACGCGCCTTTATAGCCGTGACGTTTCACCCCGTCGATCCACTTCGGATTGGCCGCGCGTGAGCGAATCACCCGGTTCAGCTCTTCTTTCAGGGTGCGGATTTTCGGCAGATCCGGCTGGCTGTGATCACCGTGGTAACTGGCGGCCGCTTCACCGCTGAGGCTTTCCACCGCAGCGAGCATGCCGCCCTGAAACTGGTAATAGTCGTTCGAATCGAGCAAGTCATGCTCGCGGTTGTCCTGATTGTGCAGCACCGCTTGTACCTGGCTCAGGCGCTGGGCGAACTGTTCGCGGGCGGCGGTGCCTTCGTCCGCACCGCCATAGGCGTAGCCACCCCAGTTCAGGTACACCTCGGCGAGGTCCTCGCGGCTCTGCCACAAACGACCGTCGATAGCGCCCTGCACACCGGCACCGTAAGCGCCGGGTTTGGCCCCGAAAATTCGCCAACCCGCCTGTCGTCTCGCAGCCTCCTCATCCAGCCCCGACTGCAGCAACGCTTCGCGCTCGGCGCGGACTTTGGCGGCCAACGGATTGAGGTCGTCAGGTTCATCCAGCCCGGCCACGGCTTGGACGGCCGCATCGAACAGCCGAATCAGATTGGCAAAAGCATCGCGGAAGAATCCCGAGACGCGCAACGTCACGTCAACCCGTGGCCGGTCAAGCAGGCTCAACGGCAGAATTTCAAAATCGTCGACCCGCTGACTGCCCGTCGCCCACACCGGCCGCACGCCCATCAGCGCCATGGCTTGGGCGATGTCGTCACCGCCGGTGCGCATGGTCGCTGTGCCCCACACCGACAAACCGAGCTGACGCAGGTGATCACCGTGATCCTGCAGGTGCCGCTCCAGAATCAGGTTCGCCGACTGGAAACCGATCCGCCACGCCGTGGTGGTCGGCAGGTTGCGCACGTCCACCGTGTAAAAATTGCGCCCGGTCGGCAGTACGTCCAGGCGCCCGCGACTCGGTGCCCCGCTCGGCCCGGCCGGGACGAAACGGCCGCTGAGGGCGTCGAGCAGGCCGCTCATTTCGGCGGGGCCACAGGCATCAAGGCGAGGTGCGACGACTTCGCGGAGGTGGTCGAGGATGGCTCCTACCTCCACCCACCTCGGTCCCTGTAGGAGTGAGCCTGCTCGCGATAGCGGTGGGTCAGTCATAACCCTATTGGCTGTCACACCGCTATCGCGAGCAGGTTCACTCCTACAGAGGTCGGGGTTGGCTTCAGGCTGAATCAGCGTTTGCGCGATGAGTTGAGCGGCGAACAACTCCAGCCTTTCGCGGGTATCGCCGGCGGTGCGCCAGGGCTCTTCGGTGACGGTTAGCAATTCCACCGGGCGCGGCCCAGGCCACGGCTCGGCCAACGCACACTCCAGCGGATCGAATCCCAACTCAAACGCCTTGGCCAGCGCACGCAATAAACTCGACTGCGCGCCGCGCCCATCACCACGGGGTATGCGCAGCAACGCCAGCAACGTATCAATGCGCAGACGCCCGCTCGGTGACTCGCCGAAAATGTGCAAGCCATCGCGGATTTGCGACTCTTTCAAATCGCACAGATAGGTATCCAGACGCGGCAGCCAGATCGCCGCATCGGCATCACTGTCCAGCTTCTCGTCCAGTTGCAATTCGCGATCGATGTGCGTGTCGCGCACCAGTTGCAGAATGTCGCGCTGCAACTCGCGGGCACGGCGCGGATCGAGCAGTTGCGCCTCGTAATATTCGTCTGCCAACAGTTCGAGGTTGCGCAGTGGCCCATAGGTTTCTGCGCGAGTCAGCGGCGGCATCAGGTGGTCGATGATGACTGCTTGCGTGCGCCGCTTGGCCTGCGCGCCCTCGCCCGGATCGTTGACGATAAAGGGATAAATGTTCGGCATCGGCCCGAGCAACGCATCCGGCCAGCAGTGCTCCGAGAGCCCGACACCCTTGCCCGGCAGCCATTCGAGGTTGCCATGCTTGCCGACATGGATTACCGCGTGGGCACCGTAGGTGTTTCGCAGCCAGAAATAGAACGCCAGATAACCATGTGGTGGCACCAGATCAGGGTCGTGATACACCGCACTCGGGTCGACCTGATAACCGCGCGCTGGCTGGATCCCGACGAAGGTCAGGCCAAAGCGCAGCCCGGCGATCATCATCCGTCCGCCACGGTACATCGGATCGCTGTCCGGCGGCCCCCAGCGTTCCAGCACGGCTTGGCGATTGGCCTGCGGCAACGCGTCGAACATCTGCAGGTAGTCATCAAGCGGAAGGCTTTGATGACAAGGACGCTGGTCGAGGGTGTCGAGGTCATTGCTGACGCCGCCGAGCAATTGCTGGATCAACGCGGTGCCACTGTCCGGCAGTTCGGCCGGCAGCGGGTAACCTTGCTGATGCAACGCCCGCAGGATATTCAGTGCTGCGGCCGGGGTGTCGAGACCGACGCCATTGCCGATGCGTCCGTCGCGGGTCGGGTAGTTGGCGAGGATCAGGGCGATGCGTTTTTCCGTGTTGGGTACACGCGCCAGATCAACCCAGCGCCGCGCCAGTTCAGCGACAAAATCCATGCGTTCGGGCTGGGCTCGATAGCACACGACGTCCGACTGACTGCGCTCGCTGCGCCACGCCAGATCCTTGAAACTGATCGGGCGGCTGATGATTCGCCCGTCCAGTTCCGGCAGCGCAATGTGCATCGCCAGGTCACGGGGGCCAAGGCCCTGCTCGCTGGCGCGCCAGCCGGGCTCGTTGTCCTGCGCACAAATCGCCTGAATAACCGGAATATTGCGGCGAAAGGGTCGCAAATGCGGCGCTTCAGGGCTGGACTGGGCGAAACCGGTGGTGTTGAGAATGACACTGGCGCCAACCTCATCAAGCCAGTCCTCGACCACCGTCAGGCAGCCGGGTTCTTTCAGACTGGCCACGGCAATCGGCAACGGATTGAAGCCGGCCGCTTGCAGGCGCTGGCAAAAGACATCGATGAACGCAGTGTTCGCGGCCTGCAAGTGCGAGCGATAAAACAGCACCGCCGCCACGGCTTGACCGGGCTGCCATTCGCCTTGCCAGTCACTCAGGTTCGCAGGGCTTTTGCGCGGATGGTAGATCGCGGTGCGTGGCAGGGTTTGTGGCTCGGCCCAGGCGTAATCGCGACCGAGCCAACCGCTCGCCAGGCAATGAAAGAAGTTCAGCGCATTGTTCATTCCGCCCTGACGCAGAAACTGCCAGAGGCGATCGCGATCTTCCGCATTCACGGTGCTGAGGTCGCTAAGCTCCGGGTCCGGGCGATCATCACCCGGCACCAGAATCAGCTGCACGCCGCGCGCGGCCAGCTCGACCAGGCGCTCGACGCCGTAACGCCAATAGCCGATGCCGCCGTGCAGGGAAATCAGAATGACCTTGGCGTGGCGCAATACATCGTCGACGTACAAATCCACCGACGCATGATTTTGCACCTGCATCGGATTGGCCAAGCGAACGCTCGGGTAATCATCGGGCAATTGCTGCGCCGCTTCCGCGAGCAACGCGAGGCTGGAATCGCCGCTGCACAAGATCACCAGCTCGGCGGGCGTCTGGCCGAGGTCGGCAATATTGTCATCCGAAACAAAGCCGCCGGGCTGGGTCCTGAGCAGGTGCATGGCTTAAGCGCTGAGCGCGGCGCGCAGTTGCGCTTCAAGCAACGCGGCGTCGAGCTCCTGACCGATCAGCACCAGGCGCGTGGTGCGCGCTTCATCGGCTCCCCACTGACGGTCGAAATGCTTGTCGAACCGCGTACCCACGCCCTGAATCAGCAGGCGCATCGGTTTGTTCGGGATCGCCGCGAACCCTTTCACGCGCAGAATGCCGTGCTTGACCACCAGTTGCGTCAGCGCATCCAGCAGCAGGCTTTCGTCGGCTTGCGGCAGTTCGATGGAGATGGAGTCGAAGGCATCGTGGTCGTGATCGTCTTCACCTTCATGGTGATGATCGTGATGGCTGTGGCGGCTGTCGATGTGTTCTTCGGAACCGGCGCCGAGGCCGATCAGTACGTCCAGTGGCACGCGGCCGCTGCTGGCTTCGATGACCTTGACGGCGGGCGGCAGTTCTTCGGCGACTTCCAGGCGCACGCGGGCAAGGTCTTCGGGGCTGATCAGATCGGACTTGTTGAGGATCACCAGGTCGGCACTCGCCAGTTGATCGGCGAACAACTCATGCAGCGGCGATTCGTGGTCCAGATTCGGGTCGAGTTTGCGCTGGGCATCCACCTGATCCGGGAACGCCGCGAAAGTGCCGGCGGCAACGGCCGGGCTGTCGACCACGGTGATCACCGCGTCAACCGTGCAGGCGCTGCGGATTTCCGGCCACTGGAAGGCTTGCACCAAGGGTTTCGGCAGGGCCAGGCCCGAGGTTTCGATGAGGATGTGATCAAGGTCGCCGCGACGGGCAACCAGCTCACGCATCACCGGGAAAAATTCTTCCTGAACGGTGCAGCACAGGCAGCCGTTGGCCAGTTCATAGACGCGGCCGTTGGCTTCCTCTTCAGTGCAGCCGATCGAACATTGCTTGAGGATTTCGCCGTCGATGCCCAGCTCGCCAAACTCGTTGACGATCACCGCGATACGACGCCCCTGAGCATTGTCGAGCAT
Source organism: Pseudomonas sp. TMB3-21 (assembly GCF_054898145.1). Classification (NCBI taxonomy): domain Bacteria; kingdom Pseudomonadati; phylum Pseudomonadota; class Gammaproteobacteria; order Pseudomonadales; family Pseudomonadaceae; genus Pseudomonas; species Pseudomonas sp. TMB3-21. Next base: position 4,579,571 of record NZ_CM142718.1, read on the forward strand.
GTGCCGCAGCAAGGTGGTTTTGCCCGAGCCGAGGAAACCGGTAACGATGGTGACGGGAAGTTTGGCCAGTGTTTTCATCGGATGCCCTATCGCAAGGTGGCGGGCATACGGGACGACAATCGCTGCGACAGACGCGCGCGGAAGAGTTCGCCACCGGATCACCCCGCCCGGTTGTAGTGAGAATCTGTGTCGAGGCAGGTCTCCTGGCTGACGGTGTGCCGGCCGTTGGGCCTGGCATTCGCTGCGCCTTCCCGCGGATCCGTAGGACAGGATCTGCAGTGGCGTGGCAGCAAACAGCACCGTTCACAGTTGCGGGGGCAGCCGCGGCATTGACCGCGTTCCCTTCTTAGCTTCGGCAAGTGCCGAAGAACCTCGAAGGCGCAAGGCTACGCATCGCGTGGGAGCGGGTCAATGTCCGGGAGTCGTCGCCGACGATTGTGGTCAGGGGACTTGCTTTTATTGAAGGGCTTGCCTGTGATGAGGATTTTCCTGTGGCGAGGGGGCTTGCCCCCGTTCGGCGGCGAAGCCGTCGTCAGACCTGCTCGCGCGGTATTTCTGGAAGAATGATGGGGTCGCTTCGCAACCCAACGGGGGCAAGCCCCCTCGCCACAGGCAAATCTCCTTACCACAGGCAAGCCCCCTCGGCACAAAGATGAGAACCCATGCTAATTGACGCCAAACCCCCGCCCATGCTCTCCTACACGCTTTGTTACGGGTGCCCTTCACAGGGTGAAACGGGAAACCGGTGAATCATGTGCTTTACTCAAGGCCATGTCAGTCCGGTGCTGCCCCCGCAACGGTAAGCGAGCGAAGCGTCAGATCCACTGTGTCGGGTTATCGACATGGGAAGGTGGTGCTTGCAGGTTTCGGCTGACGCCAAACCCCTCGTGAGCCCGGAGACCGGCCCGCAACACACAGTGATCGTTTCGTTCGCTGAATGACAAACCCGCGGTGGGCGGGCGCTGTTCGAACCTCTGCGTGCCTGATCCGCAGGGATTTCATGCGCTCTATTCACCCGCTGACAGACCAGAGGGAAGCGCCATGTCGACCATCAGCAGCACCGGCAGCACTGCCGATAAAAGCACCACCACAACCCTGACCCAACGCCTGACTGCTGCCGTATGTGCATCGATCCTTGGTGTGTCCCTGGTGTATTTCGCCGGTTTCTCGCACATTGAAGCGGTCCACAACGCCGCGCACGATACCCGTCACAGCGCTGCCTTCCCGTGCCATTGAGACCTGCCGACATGATCAAGCGTATCGCGCAAACCGCAGGTTTCTCCGGGCTGCTGGCCGCCCTGTTGCTGACACTGCTACAAAGCTTCTGGGTTTCGCCGCTGATTACCCAGGCCGAGACCTACGAAAAATCCGAACCGGCTGCCGTTGAACTTCACGAGCACGCTGCCGGTGCGGCCGCACACAGCCACGATGGCGAAGCATGGGAACCGCAAGATGGCTGGCAGCGCGTGCTGGCCACCACCGGTGGCAACCTCGTAGTGGCCGTCGGTTTCGCCTTGATGCTCGCCGGTCTTTACACCCTGCGCGCGCCGACCAAAACCGCTCAGGGCCTGCTCTGGGGTCTGGCCGGTTACGCGACCTTCGTGCTGGCGCCGACACTGGGCCTGCCACCTGAGTTGCCGGGCACGGCCGCCGCCGATCTGGCCCAGCGCCAGGTCTGGTGGATCTGCACGGCCGCTTCCACCGCAGTCGGCATCGCCTTGATCGTGTTCAGCCGTCATTGGTTGATGAAGGTTCTGGGCGTGGCAATCCTCGCCGTCCCGCACGTGATCGGCGCACCGCAGCCGGAAGTACATTCGATGCTCGCCCCGCAAGCGCTGGAATCACAGTTCAAAATCGCTTCGCAGTTGACCAACATCGCCTTCTGGCTGGCCCTGGGCCTGATCAGTGCATGGTTGTTCCGCCGTAAAAGCGCTGGTCAATACGACGCATGACAGATGCCAGCGCAGCGCCGACATTAGTGATCGGCCTGGGCTGCCAGCGCGGCTGCCCGGCCAGCACGTTGCGGGCCCTGCTCGATCAGGCCCTGCAAGCGCATCAGATCGGGCTTCATCAGATCAAGGCCCTGGCCAGTATCGATTTGAAGCGTGAGGAAGCGGGCCTGACAGAACTGGCTGAACAGCTGGCGTTGCCCTTGACGTATTTCAGCAGCGAACAACTGGCCGGTTATCAGCTGCAACTCAGCCACCGCTCAGACATCGCGTTCGAGCGCACCGGCTGTTATGGCGTAGCGGAAAGCGCAGCGCTGGCGCTGGCCGAGCAGTTGAACCAGGCGCCGGCGAAATTGCTGATATGTCGGCAGAAATACGCCCAAGCCACACTCGCTTTGGCCTCCACAGCGTAGTAACCCCGATTACTTCCATCTTTGATCATGAGCAAACTTCATCTGAAGCGTTGCCCAGCCTTCTTTCTGACAGGAACCGACGATGACCGTCTACTTCATTGGCGCAGGTCCCGGCGATCCGGAATTGATCACGGTCAAGGGCCAACGGCTGATCCGCAGTTGCCCGGTGATCATCTACGCCGGCTCGCTGGTCCCGGCCGCTGTCCTCGAAGGCCATCAGGCGGAACACGTGATAAACAGCGCCGAGTTGCATCTAGAACAGATCATCGAACTGATCAAGAGCGCGCATGCCAAGGGTCAGAATGTGGCGCGCGTGCATTCCGGCGACCCAAGCCTGTACGGCGCCATCGGCGAGCAGATTCGCTACCTGCGCGAGCACGACATCCCGTTTGAAATCATTCCCGGCGTGACCGCGACAGCAGCGTGCGCGGCGCTGTTGGGGGCTGAACTGACGCTGCCGAACGTCTCGCAAAGCGTGATTCTGACGCGGTATGCCGACAAGACCGCGATGCCCGCCGGTGAAGAACTGGGCAATCTTGCGCAGCATGGCGCGACCATGGCGATCCATCTGGGGGTCAATCACCTTGATAAAATTTTGCTGGAATTGCTGCCGCATTACGGCGCTGACTGCCCTATCGCAGTGATCCACCGGGCGACGTGGCCGGATCAGGATTGGGTGGTGGGCACGCTGGCGGATATTGCCGAGAAAGTTGCAGCCAAGGGATTTCGCCGCACAGCGTTGATTCTGGTAGGCCGGGTATTGGGCAGTGATCAGTTCAGCGAGTCCTCGCTGTACCGTGCCGGGCATGCGCATCTATATCGCCCCTGAGCGCTTGCCACTCGTTCCCACGCGTGGGAACGATCAAGCACTGCGCAGTGACACGATCACCCATAAAAAAACGGCACTCACGGGTGCCGTTTTTTTGTTTCTGCAGCGAACACCTTAGTAGTAGGCGTTTTCTTTCTGCGTATGGTCTGTCACGTCACGCACACCCTTCAATTCGGGAATGCGCTCGAGCAAGGTCCGCTCGATGCCTTCGCGAAGGGTCACGTCGGCCTGACCGCAGCCCTGGCAACCGCCGCCGAACTTCAATACGGCGATGCCGTCGTCAACCACGTCGATCAAGCTGACCTGACCGCCATGGCTCGCCAGCCCCGGGTTGATCTCGGTCTGCAGATAATAGTTGATACGCTCGTTGACCGGGCTGTCGGCGTTGACCATCGGCACTTTGGCATTCGGCGCCTTGATGGTCAGTTGGCCGCCCATGCGGTCAGTGGCGTAGTCGACGACCGCGTCGTCCAGGAAAGCTTCGCTGAACGAATCGATGTAAGCAGTAAAGCTTTTCAGCCCCAGTGCGGTGTCTTCAGGTTTTTCTTCGCCTGGCTTGCAGTAGGCAATGCAGGTTTCTGCGTACTGGGTGCCAGGCTGGGTAATGAAAACGCGGATGCCGATGCCCGGGGTATTCTGCTTGGAGAGCAGATCAGCCAGGTAATCGTGGGCGGCGTCAGTAATAGTAATAGCGGTCATGGAAACTCCTCGCAGGCTTGGGCGCAGTTTACGCCAATCATCGCGCCGGACAAAGTCCTAGTATTTTTGTCGGGAAAGAGCCAGCTCGCTATCCCTGGAGGATTCGTCGTCGATTCTGGCTTTAAGCCACCGATAGCTGCTCTTTTCCACCCAGATATAGCTTGCCCACGACCCCAGACCAATCGTCGCGACGCACACGGCGAACATCACGTAAGGATTCACACCGTAACGCTGTGCGATGAATCCACCGGCGGACAGCACCAGCACGTGCATCAGGTACACCGAGTAGGAACAATCACCCAGCAGCTTGAACAATCGACTGTGCTCGAAAAAACGTTCGAGCGACATACAGGCCATCACCAGCACCGCGCTCGGCATTCCCCACGTGACGAATCGTGGCTGTGGCGGCAGGTGGTAAATCGCCAGCAGTGCGCCAGCCACGCCCAGCAGGGGCAGCCATAAACCGGGTTTGATCCAGCCGCGCCGGTAAATCATGCCGATAGCGATGCCCAGCAGGAATTCGTAAACGATGTCCGAGCGATAGAACTGGCTGATCCAGCCGTAGCCGGTCCACGCCTGGCAAACGGCAAACAGCAAAGCCGCCACAATCAGCAGCCGCAGCTGCAGGCGGAACAGCAATGCCCAGGCAAACAGCACGTAGAAAAGGATTTCGTAGTTGAGGGTCCAGCCGACATTGAGTGTCGGATAAATCCCGTAGCCGCCTGGGTTTGCGGTAGGAATGAACAACAGCGACTGCAGGAAATGCGACCAGTCAATCGTCTGATCCGGCACCATCGGTTGCGCGAAAACTACCAGCAAAGCCATCAGCGCCGTGTACAACCAATACGCCGGCACGATGCGAAACAAGCGGTACAGCAGAAAACGTCCGGGCGGCAGTGACTTTCCTTCGGTAGAGAGAAAAATCACTAAACCGCTGATGACGAAGAAGATGTCCACGCCCACCGCGCCCTTGTCGATAAACAGCTGACCAATCGGGCCGCGAGCCTTAAAATCGAAAAAAATCTGCATGAAATGGTGGCAAACCACCGTCCAGGCTGCGAGCGCGCGCAATGCCTGTACTGAAATCAACATGTCGTGTTCCCGTCCACAATACCCAAGCAACCCCATTTTGTAGGAGCCGGCTTGCTGGCGATGTGTGTCAATCAACGCCGCGTGGCTGACCCACCATCGCCAGCAAGCCGGCTCCTACAGAAGATCGGGGTATCCATGAGAGTGGGACACCGGCTCACCGTCAAAAGTCGATTCAAAGATTCTCGTAGCGATTCATGTCCAGCACGCCCTCTTCCACCGGATCGGTTTCGTGCAGGTAACGGCTCAGGTCGTGGAAGTAAAACCAAAACTGCGGATGACTACGACGAACGCCCCAACGGTCGACAATTTTCTCGAAGCGACTCGCATCCTTGGCGTTCTCCATCGCGTCGACGAACGCCGGCACTTGCTCGGCGGGAATATTGAACATGAAGTTCGGATAGCTGGTGAGCACACCGGGGTAAATCGTCACGGTGTCCAGCCCCGGCTGGTAGCGCAACGACTCACCCAGCAGGAACGCCACATTGCTGTGGGCCCGATTGCGCAACAGGCTGTACACCTCGCGCTTGCCGCTTTGCGTTTCGATGCGCAACAGCGTTGCTTCCGGCAAATGATCAATCACCTTCAGGCCCGCCGCCGGGCGCGAGGTCAGGCGACTCAGCGCCTGCTCGGCACTCTGCAGCGGCGGATCGATAGCGGGCCGCGAGCAATAGGCGCCGCTGCAGCGGTTGATCGGGTCAGGCTTAGCGTTGAGATCGCCGTATCGATTGAGCAACTGCGCGGCGAAATCGCGCTTCGGGTCTTTTTCGTCGAGCTTTAAACCGGTCGGCTTATCGTCGTCGATCGCTTCATAGTCCAGCCACATCTTCACCCTGCCGCCGTTCTGGTACCACTCGTCCAGATAATCCTCACGTGAGTCAGCGGGCATTAGCCGCAGGAAGTTCTGCTCGGCGCCGTTGCGGATCAGGTCGAAGTACAAACGCGTCTGCGCCTGATGGGAGACATTACCGAACACATCGAAGTTGACCGCCAGCTGATAATAATTGCGCTCAAGCAATGGATAGTCGAACAGCCACAGGGTTGTCGGTACATCGCCGATCAGGCCTTTGGTTACCGAAGCGCTGTCGTAATGGCGGAAGATCGACAGCAGCGCGTTGTCGTTACCGGCCCACAATGTCGACCAGCTCGGTGCCGGCAGATCGGCGTAACTGTCGCGGCGCAACGCTTCGTACTCATTCCGTTTGTCGCGGTAGTCGTGCCACAGACTGAGGACGCTGCCGACGTCATCGTTCTGCCCCGGCATCGCCAGTAAAGGCGTGGCCTGACCGCGATAATTTGGATCGGTGATGTACAGGTCATGTTCCGGCGCCTGGAACAGCGCCCAGAAATGATCGCGGATCACATCGGTAGCGATTTCGCCACGACACACCGGCCCGCGAATGAACGTGCGCACGAAATACTCGGCGTTATCGAGCATAAACTGGTAACGCGCGCCGGCCGGGATCGCTTCGAAGGTGCTGAACGGATTGGCCCGGGTTTGCGGTCCGTAACCGGGCAATGCGTTGACCTGCCAGTTGCCGCTGTAAAAAAGACTTTTGACCCGCGCCATCTTCGCCGCACTCAGCGGATAGGTGATGTGAGTTTTCTGCACGATCACGCCTTGCACCGGCCACAAGCGGTAGTAGATCTTCGTTCCCGGATCGTCATTCGGGCGGCGTGTGCTAATCAGATCGATCGGCTGGCCGGTCGGCGTGCGTGATCGCACCCATTGAAAATAATGCCCGGGCTCACCGTCCTGAAAATAGTGATGGGCGAGAAACCAGTGCTCGAACAACCAGCGACCGACCAGACTCTGCCGAGCGCCCGGGGCATTCAGCAGGTTCTCCCACTGCAGCACTTGCAACGCCTCACGGGCGGACGGCACCAGGCCCTGCTCATCGATCGGCGCGCCGGACGCCAGCCAGCGTTGCAGCGTCTGGTATTGCTGATCGGTTAAACCCGTAACGGCCAGCGGCATGCCTTCGCGCGGATGTGCACCGGCGTAACCGTCAAATTCGCCCGGCATGGCGCACACGTTGTTGCGGTTCAAACCCAGCATCATGCCTTCCGGGAGTTTGGCATTGGGTTGCAGCGGCGTTTTGTGGCCCAGCTCCAGCATGCGCGCCATCAAGGCAGCCTGACTGCCCTGAGCATCAAGCACCGAATAAAAGCCCTTTTGCTGCCACGCACGTTTGCCGAAGGCGTCGTAAAACAAGCGGCTCGGGTCTGCGGCGCTGCGGCGTTCGCCGTCGTACACAGGGGTTTTCGTGGCACCGCGCGCCGCCCCTTCTCCGCTGCCCAGATTCAGCTGGCAAGCAGAGTCGTAACAGGCGTGGCAGGCGACGCACTTTTCCGTGAAGATCGGCTGGATGTCACGGCTGTAGGAAATGACGGGGGACGTGGCCGGATCCTGCGCTACGGCGCTCCAGCTAATAAACAGCAATAAAATGCTGATGAAGCGCGATGCCATATCCCTGGTCCTGGTGAGGTAAAAACCCGGCAATTCTACCGACCCGGCGCACCTGCCAACATGAGCGATATTCATGCAAAAACCTGACATGCTCTAAAACCGCACAGGTTTGTTATGATCCCGCCCCTTCGTCATGGTCTTTCCGAGTAGTCCCAATGTCCGATCGCAGTGTTCGCCTTCAAGCTCTCAAGCACGCCCTCAAAAAGCGCATCCTGATTCTCGACGGCGGCATGGGTACGATGATCCAGAGCTACAAGCTTGAAGAGCAGGATTACCGTGGCAAACGCTTCGCTGACTGGCCGAGCGACGTCAAGGGCAACAACGACTTGCTGGTACTGACTCGCCCGGACGTGATTGGCGCGATCGAAAAAGCCTACCTGGATGCCGGCGCCGACATTCTCGAAACCAACACCTTCAACGCCACCCAGGTCTCCCTGGCCGATTACGGCATGCAGGGTCTCGCCTACGAGTTAAACGTAGAAGGCGCCCGCCTGGCGCGCAAGGTGGCCGACGCCAAGACCCTGGAAACCCCGGACAAGCCGCGCTTCGTTGCCGGCGTCATCGGGCCGACCAGTCGCACTTGCTCGCTGTCGCCGGACGTCAACAACCCCGGCTATCGCAACGTCACTTTCGATGAGCTGGTGGAGAACTACACCGAGGCCACCAAAGGCCTGATCGAAGGCGGCGCCGACCTGATTCTGATCGAAACCATTTTCGACACCTTGAACGCGAAAGCGGCGATCTTCGCCGTGCAGGGCGTGTTCGAAGAACTGGGCATCGAATTGCCGATCATGATTTCCGGAACCATCACCGATGCCTCCGGCCGGACCTTGTCGGGCCAGACCACCGAAGCCTTCTGGAACTCCGTGGCTCACGCCAAACCGATTTCGGTCGGTTTGAACTGCGCCCTCGGCGCCAGCGAGCTGCGCCCATACCTGGAAGAGCTGTCGAACAAGGCCAGCACCCACGTTTCCGCGCACCCTAACGCCGGCTTGCCGAACGAATTCGGCGAGTACGACGAATTGCCGTCGGAAACCGCCAAGGTCATCGAAGAATTCGCCCAAAGCGGCTTCCTCAATATCGTCGGCGGTTGCTGCGGCACCACCCCCGGCCACATTGAAGCAATCGCCAAAGCCGTGGCCGGTTATGCGCCGCGGGAAATCCCGGACATCCCCAAGGCCTGCCGCCTCTCCGGTCTGGAGCCGTTCACCATCGATCGCAGCTCGTTGTTCGTTAACGTCGGCGAGCGCACCAACATTACCGGTTCGGCGAAATTCGCCCGCCTGATCCGCGAAGACAATTACACCGAAGCCCTCGAAGTCGCGCTGCAGCAGGTCGAAGCCGGCGCGCAGATCATCGACATCAACATGGACGAAGGGATGCTCGATTCGAAGAAGGCCATGGTGACCTTCCTCAATCTGATCGCCGGTGAACCAGACATCTCCCGCGTGCCGATCATGATCGACTCCTCGAAATGGGAAGTGATCGAAGCCGGTCTCAAGTGCATTCAGGGCAAGGGGATCGTCAACTCGATCAGCATGAAAGAAGGTGTCGAACAGTTCATCCATCACGCCAAATTGTGCAAGCGTTACGGCGCCGCCGTGGTGGTGATGGCGTTCGACGAAGCCGGGCAGGCCGACACCGAGGCGCGCAAGAAAGAAATCTGCAAACGCTCCTATGACATTCTGGTCAACGAAGTCGGTTTCCCGCCGGAAGACATCATTTTCGACCCGAACATCTTCGCCGTGGCCACCGGCATCGAAGAACACAACAATTACGCCGTGGACTTCATCAACGCCTGTGCCTACATCCGCGATGAATTGCCGTATGCGCTGACCTCCGGTGGCGTGTCCAACGTATCGTTCTCGTTCCGTGGCAACAACCCGGTGCGCGAGGCGATTCACTCGGTATTCCTGCTGTACGCGATCCGCAACGGCCTGACCATGGGCATCGTCAACGCCGGCCAGCTGGAGATCTACGACCAGATCCCGGCGGAACTGCGCGATGCCGTTGAAGACGTGGTGCTCAATCGCACCCCAAACGGCACCGACGCCCTCCTCGCCATCGCCGACAAATACAAGGGAGATGGCAGCGTCAAGGAAGCCGAGACCGAAGAGTGGCGCAACTGGGAGGTCAACAAGCGCCTTGAGCATGCGCTGGTCAAAGGCATCACCACGCACATCGTCGAAGACACCGAGGAATCGCGCCAGTCGTTCGCTCGCCCGATCGAAGTGATCGAGGGCCCGCTGATGTCCGGCATGAATATCGTCGGCGACCTGTTCGGCGCCGGCAAAATGTTCCTGCCGCAAGTAGTCAAATCCGCCCGAGTGATGAAGCAGGCAGTGGCGCATTTGATCCCGTTCATCGAGCTGGAAAAAGGTGACAAGCCGGAAGCCAAGGGCAAGATCCTCATGGCCACGGTGAAAGGCGACGTACACGACATTGGCAAGAACATTGTTGGCGTGGTCCTGGGATGCAACGGCTACGACATCGTCGACCTTGGCGTGATGGTGCCGGCGGAGAAAATCCTCCAGGTGGCCAAGGAGCAGAAGTGCGACATCATCGGCCTGTCCGGGCTAATCACACCGTCGCTGGATGAAATGGTTCACGTGGCGCGCGAGATGCAGCGTCAGGATTTCCATCTGCCGTTGATGATCGGTGGCGCGACCACCTCCAAAGCGCACACGGCGGTGAAGATCGAGCCCAAGTACAGCAACGACGCAGTGATTTATGTCACCGATGCTTCCCGTGCCGTGGGCGTGGCGACGCAGTTGCTGTCGAAAGAATTGAAGGCAGGTTTCGTCGAAAAAACCCGCCTGGATTACATCGACGTACGTGAACGCACCGCCAACCGCAGCGCCCGCACCGAGCGTCTGAGCTACCCGGTGGCGATCGCCAAGAAACCGCAGTTCGACTGGAGCACTTACGCGCCGGTCAAACCGACATTTACCGGCTCGAAAGTGCTCGACAACATCGACCTGAAGGTTCTCGCTGAATACATCGACTGGACGCCATTCTTCATTTCCTGGGACCTGGCCGGCAAATTCCCGCGCATCCTGCAGGACGAAGTGGTCGGTGAAGCCGCCACCGCGCTGTACGCCGACGCGCAGGAAATGCTCGCCAAACTGATTGACGAGAAGTTAATCAGCGCCCGCGCGGTGTTCGGTTTCTGGCCGGCCAACCAAGTGCGCGACGACGATATCGAAGTGTATGGCGACGACGGTAAGCCGCTCGCCAAGCTGCACCATTTGCGTCAACAGATCATCAAGACTGACGGCAAGCCCAACTTCTCTCTGGCCGATTTCGTGGCACCGAAAGACAGCGAAATCACCGACTACGTTGGCGGCTTCATCACCACCGCCGGTATCGGCGCAGAAGAAGTGGCCAAGGCTTATCAGGACGCTGGCGACGATTACAACTCGATCATGGTCAAGGCCCTCGCCGACCGGTTGGCCGAAGCGTGCGCCGAGTGGCTGCACCAGCAGGTGCGCAAGGATTACTGGGGTTACGCCAAGGATGAAACGCTCGATAACGAAGCGCTGATCAAGGAGCAATACACCGGCATCCGCCCTGCCCCGGGCTACCCCGCGTGCCCGGATCACACCGAGAAGTCGACGCTGTTTGCCTTGCTCGACCCTGAGGCGAGCGAAATGAAAGCCGGCCGCAGCGGCGTGTTCCTCACCGAGCATTACGCGATGTTCCCGGCGGCGGCGGTCAGTGGCTGGTACTTCGCGCACCCGCAGGCGCAATATTTCGCCGTGGGCAAAATCGACAAGGACCAGGTGCAGAGTTACACCTCGCGCAAAAGCCAGGAGCTGAGCGTTACCGAGCGCTGGCTGGCGCCGAACCTGGGTTACGACAACTAAGCCCTTATTCGCCGGCCTTGCTGCGGTTGTCTATGCTTGCTGTTCACCACTCAGTGACGAGGGATGTATGGACGATCCGGCCAACCACAAACCGCCTACCCTGTGGCAAATGGTGCACAGCGTGCTGGCGGCGGCGCTCGGGGTGCAAAGCGGAAAAAATCGCGAGCGGGATTTCACTCATGGCAAGCCTATCCACTTTGTCATCCTGGGGGTGCTGTTCACGGCCATATTTGCGGTGACACTGTTCGGCGTGGTGAAGCTGATTCTGCATCTGGCAGGAATTTAGATTTAACCCAGCCCGGCGGCGACCTCATGGCCGTCGCCCGGATGCTGTCGTTTATTGATGACTGACCCAGAATACCGCCGTGCCCACCACCAGAATGATCAAAAACAATATGGCCCAGGCATCGACCTTACTGTCAGATTTTGTAGCTTTGATAGGGTTGCTCATTGCATCGCCTCTTGTCGGTTTTATCGGTGATTGCATAAAGACTCGACCACAGTAAAGACGAGGTTTGCCCGCATCACAAATGTGGGTTTAGCAACATTGAATATCGTTAGTTCTTTTGGTTCTTTACATATATTCAAACATCACTTTTGCGCATAACTCCAAACTGGTATCTTGCCCCGGCTCCGTAGGGAGTGCGCGGCCGTGCGCGCAGAATTGCCGAGGCAGTATCGGAAACTTCAGCAAGCGAAAAACGCCACTGGATCCGACCGGCCCAAGCCTGAGAACAGGACTTATATGTACGTATACGACGAGTACGATCAGCGGATCATCGAGGACCGCGTCAAGCAGTTCCGTGATCAGACCCGACGCTATCTGGCAGGCGAGCTGAGCGAAGAAGAATTCCGCCCTCTGCGCCTGCAAAACGGGCTTTATATCCAGCGTTTCGCGCCGATGTTGCGCGTGGCGGTGCCCTACGGCCAACTGACTTCGCGACAGACGCGAATGATGGCCAAGGTTGCCCGCGACTACGACAAGGGGTACGCCCACATCAGTACCCGGCAGAACGTGCAGTTCAACTGGCCGGCATTGGAAGATATTCCGGACATCCTCGCTGAACTGGCGACTGTGCAGATGCACGCGATCCAGACCAGCGGCAACTGCCTGCGCAACGTGACCACCGACCAATTCGCGGGTGTCGCCGCCGACGAACTGATCGACCCGCGCCCCTGGTGCGAGATTGTCCGCCAGTGGACCACGTTCCACCCGGAATTTGCCTACCTTCCGCGCAAGTTCAAGATTGCCGTCAACGGTTCGACCTCCGACCGTGCCGCCATCGAAGTCCATGACATCGGTCTCGAGCCGGTGCACAACGCCGCTGGCGAACTGGGTTTCCGTGTGCTGGTGGGTGGCGGTCTCGGCCGTACGCCGGTGGTGGGCGCGTTCATCAATGAATTCCTGCCGTGGCAAGACCTGTTGAGCTACCTCGACGCCATCCTGCGTGTTTACAACCGTTATGGCCGTCGCGACAACAAGTACAAGGCGCGGATCAAGATTCTGGTCAAAGCCCTCACGCCTGAAGTGTTCGCACAGAAAGTCGACGCGGAAATGGAACACCTGCGCGGTGGCCAGACCACATTGACCGAAGCCGAAGTGCAGCGCGTTGCCAAGCACTTCGTCGACCCGGACTACAAGGCGCTGGACAGCCAGGACGCACAGCTCGCTGAACTCGATCAGCAGCATCCGGGTTTTGCCCGCTGGCGCAGCCGCAACACTCTCGCGCACAAGAAGCCGGGTTATGTGGCCGTAACCCTGTCGCTGAAGCCGACCGGGGTTGCCCCAGGTGACATCACCGACAAGCAACTCGACGCCGTGGCCGACCTGGCAGACCGCTACTCATTCGGCCAACTGCGCACCTCCCATGAACAGAACATCATTCTGGCCGACGTCGAGCAGAGCCAGTTGTTCGCCATGTGGGGCGAGTTGCGCGAGCAAGGTTTTGCCACGCCGAACATCGGCTTGCTGACCGATATCATCTGCTGCCCGGGTGGCGATTTCTGCTCGCTGGCCAACGCCAAATCGATCCCGATCGCCGAATCCATCCAGCGCCGTTTCGACAATCTGGACTACCTGTTCGACATTGGCGAGCTGGACCTGAACATCTCCGGTTGCATGAACGCCTGCGGTCATCACCACGTCGGCCACATCGGTATTCTCGGTGTCGACAAAAAAGGCGAAGAGTTCTACCAGGTGTCCCTCGGCGGCAGTGCCAGCCGTGATGCAAGCCTGGGCAAGATCCTCGGCCCGTCCTTCGCCCAGGAAGCCATGCCTGACGTGATCGAGAAGCTGATCAACGTGTACGTCGAACAACGTACTGAAGACGAGCGCTTCATCGACACTTATCAGCGTATTGGCATCGACCTCTTCAAGGAGCGCGTCTATGCAGCGAATCATTAAGAACAACGAAGTCGTCGACGAAACCTGGCACCTGCTGCCGAAAGATTTCAACATCGACGAAATCACCAACTGCGACGATTACATCGTTCCGCTGCAGCTGTGGCGCGAACACAGCCGCATGCTCAAGGCCCGTGATGGCGGCCTGGGTGTATGGCTGGACGCTGACGAAGAAGCGGAAGAAATCGGTGACGAAGTCAATGAGTTCAAGGTTATCGCCTTGAATTTTCCGGCGTTCACCGACGGCCGCAACTACTCCAATGCTCGGCTGCTGCGCGACCGTTACGGTTTTACGGGCGAGCTACGGGCCATCGGCGATGTGCTGCGTGATCAGTTGTTCTATCTGCGTCGATGCGGCTTCGATGCGTTTGCCATTCGTCCAGACAAAGATCCGTACGAGGCGCTCGAAGGCCTCAAGGACTTCTCGGTGACTTATCAGGCTGCCACGGACGAACCGTTGCCACTGTTCCGTCGCCGTTAATCGCTGCCCATGAAAAAGCCCTGAACCGGACATCCGGCTCAGGGCTTTTTTGTATCAGCTTGCCAGGCTTACCAGAAGCGTTGCTGGGTCAAGCGGCTCCACCAGGTCAATAGCACGCGATCAACCGAACCACTGGCCGCCATGCCGATGCGCTCTTGCAAGCTTTTGCGTTCGGCATAGTGCAAGTGGAAGAGCTCGGCTGTCTTCGCCCGTTCGGCGAGGTATTCGTCGCTGGTCTTGAGTTCGTCCACCAACTGGCGGTTCAACGCAGCAATGCCGAGCCAGATTTCGCCGGTGGCCACTTCATCGATCGCCAGTTGCGGGCGATAACGTGCGACGAAGTTTTTGAACAGTTCGTGAGTGACGTCGAGGTCTTCCTGAAACTTCTCGCGCCCCTTCTCGGTGTTTTCGCCGAACACGGTCAACGTGCGCTTGTACTCGCCGGCGGTCAGCACTTCGAAATCGATGTCGTGCTTCTTCAGCAGTCGATTGACGTTGGGCAGCTGCGCGACCACGCCGATCGAGCCAAGAATCGCGAACGGGGCACTGATAATCTTCTCGCCGATGCACGCCATCATGTAGCCGCCGCTGGCCGCGACCTTGTCGATGCACACGGTCAACGGGACGCCGGCGTCACGGATGCGCGCCAGTTGCGACGAGGCCAGGCCATAGCTGTGGACCATGCCGCCGCCGCTTTCCAGACGCAGCACCACTTCGTCCTTGGGAGTGGCAAGGGTCAGCAGTGCGGTGATTTCGTGACGCAGGCTTTCAGTCGCCGAGGCCTTGATGTCGCCGTCGAAATCCAGCACGAATACCCGCGCCTTGGCCTTGGCGTCGGGCTTCTTCTTGTGTTTCTTCTCGGATTTGACTTCGGATTTGCGCAGCGCCTTCAACTGATCCTTGTCGAGCAAGGTCTGCTCCAGGCGCTCGCGCAAACCTTTGTAGAAATCATTGAGCTTGCTGACCTGCAACTGGCCACTGGATTTGCGCCGGCCTTTGCTGCGCAACGCGGCAAAACTGGCCAGGACTACCAGAATCGCAATCACCAATGTCACCGTCTTCGCCAGGAAGATGGCGTACTCGGACAAAAACTCCACAGGGACTCCTTCACTACAATGCGCAACACAAACTGCGCGGGATGACGCCAGCATACCCATGCGCCGC
Source organism: Pseudomonas sp. TMB3-21 (assembly GCF_054898145.1). Taxonomy (NCBI): domain Bacteria; kingdom Pseudomonadati; phylum Pseudomonadota; class Gammaproteobacteria; order Pseudomonadales; family Pseudomonadaceae; genus Pseudomonas; species Pseudomonas sp. TMB3-21. The sequence continues at coordinate 4,594,932 of NZ_CM142718.1, forward strand.
GTTGGCGACCAGCTGGGAAACCTCTGGCAACAGAGCTGTAACAGGCATTTCAAACAAGCGTATGTTTTTTAATTGACAGCTCACCGCCATCCTCATAACCTCGCCAAACCTTCAACGTACCGGGATGACGCGGACGTGGGCAGCATCTATCTGATTCGACATGGCCAGGCCTCCTTTGGTGCAGACGACTATGACGTTCTGTCGCCGACCGGTATCCGCCAGGCAGAAATCCTTGGCCAGCACCTCGCGGGCCTCGGCATCAGCTTCGACCGCTGCCTTGCCGGCGACCTGCGCCGCCAGCAACACACGGCCAACAGCGCACTGGAACAATACGCTGCCGTCGGCATTGCGGTGCCGACCCTGGAAACCGATCCCGCCTTCAACGAATTCGACGCCGACGCGGTGATCCGCGCGCTGCTGCCGGCCATGCTGGACGATGAACCCGAAGCCCTCGACATCTTGCGCAATGCCGCGCAGAACCGCGCCGAGTTCCAGCGTATCTTCGCCTTGATCATCGAACGCTGGCTCGCCGGTACGTATGACACGCCTGGCCTGGAAAGCTGGCTGGGGTTTGTCGAGCGGGTTCAGGGTGGCCTTCATCGTATCCTCGAGCAGGCCAACAGTACGCAGAAAATCGCGGTGTTCACGTCCGGCGGTACCATCACTGCCCTGCTCCACCTCATCACGCAAATGCCTGCCAGACAGGCTTTTGAATTGAACTGGCAAATCGTCAACACCTCGCTCAACCAACTGAAATTTCGTGGTCGTGAGGTGTCCCTGGCTTCCTTCAACAGTTACGCGCACCTGCAACTGCTGAAGGCCCCGGACCTCATCACTTTTCGCTGAGGCCGGACTATTGTGACCCTGGCTGTAATCACCCAGCTGTAATTCCCAAACAAAAGGATCGAACCATGACCTCCGTAGCTGACGCTGTACAAGCAATGAAAGCCAAGTTCAACCCAGCGGCCGCTGCCGGCCTGGACCTGGTCTTCGGTTTCCGCATCGACGAAACCAAAAACTTCTCGCTGATCGTCAAGGACAGCACCTGCGAGCTGCAAGAAGGCGAAAACCCGGACGCACAGGTCACCCTGGTGATGGACGGCGAAACCCTGCAAGGCATCGTCAGCGGCGAGACCGATGGCATGCAAGCGTTCATGGGCGGCAAATTGCGCGCTGAAGGCGACATGATGTTGGCCATGAAATTGTCCGAGCTGTTCCCGGCGTAAGCACGTCGCGCCCTTTCCAGGGCGCACGTCTGGCTGCAAACGAATCCCGCCCCTTGAGGCGGGATTCGTCGTTTCGAGGTTGCGAAAAAGGCCCTTTGCGATTTTGCGGACTATATTTCCTTTGGCCGCAGGCGTCAGTCATCGGCATTCCATCCCTTATTTTGGAACGACTGAACGGAGTGCATTGCCATGAGCGCACCTGACGATCACGATGGATTCAACCGCCGCCGTGTACTGCAAGGCCTCTCGGCAGGCGCCGTCGGTGCCTGGATCAGCCCGCTGTTCGCAGGGAGTAAAACCATGCCCGATGCCCCCGCCGACCTCATTCTCTACAACGGCCGCCTGCACACTGTTGACCGCAAGAAACCCCAGGCCAGTGCGGTGGCGATCAAGGACGGACGTTTTGTCGTGGTCGGCAGCGACGCTCAGGCCATGGCGCTGCAGGGGCCCGGCACACAAATCATCGATCTGCATGGCCGCACGGTGATTCCCGGCCTCAATGACTCGCACTTGCACCTGATCCGAGGGGGACTGAACTATAACCTCGAACTGCGCTGGGAAGGCGTGCCGTCACTGGTCGACGCGTTGCGCCTGCTCAAGGAACAGGCCGATCGCACGCCCACGCCGCAATGGGTGCGGGTGGTCGGTGGCTGGAACGAATTCCAGTTTGCCGAGAAACGTCTGCCGACGCTGGACGAACTGAATAAAGCCGCGCCGGATACACCGGTTTTTGTGCTGCACCTCTATGACCGTGCCCTGCTCAACCGCGCGGCGCTGAAAGTCGTGGGTTATACCCGCGACACGCCGAACCCGCCGGGCGGCGAGATTCAGCGCGACGCCAATGGCGACCCGACCGGCATGCTGATCGCCCGGCCCAACGCGATGATTCTGTATTCGACCCTGGCCAAGGGGCCGAAACTGCCGCCGGAATACCAGGTCAATTCAACTCGCCAGTTCATGCGCGAACTCAATCGCCTCGGCGTCACCAGCGCCATTGATGCTGGCGGCGGCTACCAGAATTATCCGGACGATTATCAGGTCATCCAGCAATTGGCCCGCGATCAGCAGCTCACGGTGCGCATCGCCTACAACCTGTTCACGCAAAAGCCCAAAGAAGAACTGACCGATTTCAAGAACTGGACCAGCACCTCGCAGTACGGCCAGGGTGACGATTTTCTGCGGCACAACGGCGCCGGGGAAATGCTGGTGTTTTCGGCTGCGGATTTCGAAGATTTCCTCGAACCCCGGCCCGACCTGCCGGCCACCATGGAACAGGATCTGGAGCCGGTGGTGCGCCACCTCGTTGAGCAACGCTGGCCGTTTCGGTTGCACGCGACCTACAACGAATCCATCAGCCGCATGCTCGATGTGTTCGAGAAGGTCAATCGCGACATTCCGTTCAACGGCTTGCCGTGGTTTTTTGACCATGCCGAAACCATCACACCGCAAAATATCGAACGGGTGAAAGCCTTGGGCGGCGGCATTGCGATCCAGGACCGGATGGCTTTCCAGGGTGAATATTTCGTCGACCGTTATGGCGCCAAGGCCGCCGAACACACGCCGCCGATTGCGCGCATGCTCGCCGAAGGTGTGCCCGTCGGCGCCGGCACTGACGCCACGCGGGTGTCCAGCTACAACCCGTGGACATCGCTGTACTGGCTGGTCAGCGGCCGCACGGTCGGCGGTCTTGAGTTGTACCCGCAAAGGTTGAGCCGCGATACGGCGCTGGAGTTGTTCACCCATGGCAGCGCCTGGTTCTCGTCAGAGCAAGGCAAGAAAGGCCAGATCAAGGTCGGTCAACTGGCGGACTTGATTGCGCTGTCCGCCGATTATTTCCACATTGAAGACGAGGCAGTGAAATGGATCGAATCCGTACTGACAATCGTCGATGGCAAGATCGTCTATGGCACCGCCGAATTCGAGAAGCTCGGACCGCCAGCCATTCCCGTCGTACCTGAATGGTCGCCTGTGACCAAGGTGCCGGGGCACTGGAAAAATCTGACGCCGCTGACCGCGCAAGTGCATCAATGCGTCGGCGCCTGTGCGGTACACGCGCACAACCATGAACGGGCGCGATTGTCGTCCGCACCGGTGAGTGATTTCCGCGCGTTCTGGGGCGCATTCGGCTGTTCCTGTTTCGCCTTTTGATCGGGCTTTTGTAGCAGCTGGCGCAGCCTGCGTCCGATCGCGGCCTGGCCAAGGCCGAGCCTGACGCAGGCTGCGCAGCTGCTACAAGGTACGTATGCGATTACAATGGCGCACCTCTCGCACCGGCTGCCCCATGGACATCGACCTCGCCCGCACTTTTCTCGAAATCGTTCGCCACGGCAGCCTCGCTGCCGCTGCCGAAAAACTCCATGTCACCCAGACTGCGATCACGGCGCGGGTGCAAAAACTCGAGAGCCAGCTCGGCAGCACACTGTTTGTGCGCAACCGTGCCGGTGCACGCCTGACGCCCAACGGTGAAGCGTTTGTGGTGTACGCCAATCAATTGGTGGAAACCTGGGAGGCGGCGCGCCGGGACTTGCCTTTGCCAGAGGGATACCACGATGTGCTGCACATCGGTGGCGAGGTGAGTTTGTGCAATCCACTGATGCTCAGCTGGGCCGGCGAGTTACGCGAGAAAATTCCCGGGCATGCCCTGCGCATGGAAATTCGTGATGGCGAAAACCTGCTGCGCCAGCTGGAACTGGGCGTGCTTGATGCAGCACTGGTTTATCAACCGGAATACTGGCCGCGCCTGCAAGTCGAGCAGGTATTGGAAGAAAAGCTGATCCTGGTGCGTCTTGCGGGGAATCCCGAGCCCTACGTATACATCGATTGGGGCCCGGACTTTCGTCGTCAGCACGATGCCGCACTGCCGGAAAAAGCCAAGGCCGCGCTGAGTTTCAACCTCGGCCCGCTGGCCCTGCAGTACATTCTGGAGAACGGCGGCAGCGGCTATTTTCGTACGCGAGTGGTCCAGAGTTACCTTGAAAGCGGCGTGCTGGAGCCGGTACCTAAAGCTCCGGAATTCAGTTACCCGACCTATCTCGTCTACTCCCGCGATCGTGACTCGGCCACCCTGCAGCGAGCGTTTGACCTGCTGCGCGAAGTGATCAAATCCGACGATGACTGGTCGCAGCGCTGGAACCCGCTCACCTGATTTCGATTTGCACCGGATCATGGCGTTTGTGACACCCAGGTAAACCCCGCATGGACACGCGCAATCAGCTACTCTGCTGGCACGGCGACACCACGGATCGTGGCCGACCCATCTGCACCCGACGAGAACGCCCATGACCCGCATGCAGCATCAGATCGACATTGCCGGCAACCCGGTTGACGTGCTCGCCTATGCCAGCACCGTAACTCGCTGGCCTGAGTGGCACCCCTCGTCTCTCAACATTGACGGTCCGGCTGGCGCCCTGCATGCCGGCGCGCGGTTCGAGGAAGACATCCGCGCCGGTGGCCGCGACGGGCATTTGCGCTGGAGGGTTGATGAGTACCTGCCTGGCCTGCGCTGGTGCGCGCGCGCCGAGGGCGACAACGGGTTGTCTTTGAAGCTGATCTACGAATGTGCGGCCGAGGGCGAAGGCACCCGGTTCACTCGCACGCTGGACTATCAGTTCAGCGGTCTGGCGCTGCGTATTGCCAATCTACTGTTGCTCAAGCGTCGCATCGATCACGAATCGGCTGCGTCGATGGAGGCGTTGCGGGTGATGTCACACCGTTACCTGGCAGCGAAAGGAGCCCTGACGTGAGCCGGTCTTTCCGGTTTCGTCACGGCGTGCTGGCTATCCTGGTGGCGGGTGGCGCCTTTTTGCTGTTGATGCCGACCAAAGTGCAACCGGTGGCCTGGTCACCGGCGCCGGCGCCCTCGCTGACCAGCGGCCTCTATGCTGACAATGAGCATTTAAAAAATATCGAATCTGTGGGCGCCGACAGCATCGACGGCCCAGAGGCCTTGTTGCTGGAGGAAAACGTGCTGATTACCGGCCTGCATGACGGCCGCATATTGCGCACCAGTCTCGACGGCAACACCACCAGCGTGTTGGCCGATACCGGTGGAAGGCCGCTGGGCCTGGCGCGCCATCCCAGCGGTTTGCTGGTGATCGCCGACGGCATCAAGGGTTTGCTGTCGCTGGACTCGCAGGGTCAGGTGGTTGCCTTGAGCACCGAAGCAAATGGTGTGCCGTTCGGCTTCACCGACGATGTGGTGATCGACGACTCCGGGCACTTTGCATACTTCAGCGATGCGTCCAGCCGCTTTGGTTATGGCCATGACGGCGAGGCCATCATTGAGCACGGCGGCGATGGTCGTTTGCTGCGCTATGACTTCCAGACCGGCAAGACCGAGCTGCTGCTGGATAAACTGGAGTTTGCCAACGGAGTCGCGCTGGGTCCCGACGAGGCTTTTGTGCTGGTCAACGAAACCGGCGCCTATCGCATCAGCCGTTACTGGCTGACCGGCCCGCAGGCCGGCACCCGCGATGTGTTCATCGATAACCTGCCGGGGTTGCCGGACAACCTCTCATACAACGGCAAAGACCGTTTCTGGGTGGCGCTGTACTCACCGCGTAGTGCCCTGCTCGACGCCACGGCGCAGCACCCGGTGCTGCGCAAGATCATCGTGCGAGCGCTGACCGTGTTACCGACGCCGGTGGAGAAACGTGCATTTGTTCTGGGACTGGACCTTGAGGGCAAGGTGATCGCCAACTTGCAGGACGCCAGCGACGGTAATTACTCGCCGATCACCACGGTACGCGAGTATGGCGACTGGCTGTATTTCGGCTCGCTGAAAGCTTCACACATGGCGAGATTGCCGCTGAGTACGGCGCTGCAAAAACCTTTGAATGCGCTGAACTGAATGACCTGCCCCCTTGTAGCAGCTGGCGCAGCCTGCGTCCGGCCGTACCGCGATCGGACGCCGTACTCGTAAATTCTATCAATGGAGTTCACGTTACGACCGCGTCGCATGATTGACCACTGCTGCGCAGCCGAACGCAGGCTGCGCCAGCTGCTACAGGGATCGGGTTCAGCGAGGGTTGATCACGTCGTCCCTATCGGCGTTGTTTGTTTCTTCACGGATTCGATCTCGATCGATGTCCGTGCCGTCATCCTGGTCCATCGGTATCGCGCCTTCATTATTCGGCAGCTCATCGATGCCTGGCTCTTCCTCGGGATTAACCGTGGTGCGTCCAGGGCTCAACGGTTCCGGATGGGCAGGAATCGGGTCGAATGCGCCCTGCTCTTCACTGGGGAATTTGGGTTCAGACATGTGGCACCTCGCAGGCATCCGTTGATTCGGATTCTGATCATTCGAGGTGCCGGGATTCGACGCCGTTCAATGATTCACGCACCGGTCATCGGTGGCGGGATAAATGTCAGGAAGGCGTCTGAAGTTGGTCAACGATCTTATTCTTGAACTGCAGACGTTTCTCCTTGAGTTTTTTGAGTGCGTCATCACTCGGTGCGTCCGACTGGGCGCTTTCCGCCTTGACCACGTCGGCGTCCGCCAGCGAATATTTATTGATCAATGAATCCAGTAACGGATCCTTGGTGCGTTTTTGCTGGATCTCTTCCTTTGACAGTTGCAAATCCTGATAAAGATCGTGGGTCACCGGCATGGAACACCTCCGTTTGGTTGATCGGTAGCGAACGCGATCAATTGCGCTCACCAATCCTCAGAATGGCCTCCAGGGTCGCGTTCGTCGACTGCCAATCAGACCAGCGGTGCCGTTCGTCGTCCTCCGGGAAATGCGATAAAACCTTTGCCGCCCTCCGGCCCTCAATTAATTAACGATCATCTGGATCGCATACAAAAAACCTGTGTGGAGATTGACCAATGGACCGATTTAACCTGCGCCACCTCGCTATGGCTGTAGCACTGAGCACCAGCATGGGCACCGCGTTCGCCGCCACCGACAACGATTTTGTCGATAACGCAGCGGCCGGCGGCATCGCAGAAATCGAGACCAGCCGTCTTGCTCTGGAAAAAAGCCAGTCGGCTGACATCAAGGCCTTCGCCAACATGATGATCACCGATCATTCCAAGGCGAATGATGAACTCGCTGCCATTGCCAAAAAGAACGACATCGAAGTGCCGGACACCACGACGCTGGTGAAGCAGGCCAAAGAGAAAATCCTCGAGGTACGTGACGAATCGTTTGACGCTGCCTACGCCAACAACCAGGTTATGGCGCATGAAGAAACCATCAAACTGTTCGAGAAACAAGCCAACACCGTCACCGACGACAAAACCAAAGGCGCCACTGAGTTGAAAGGTTTTGCGCAGAAAATGCTGCCAGATTTGAAAAAGCATCTGGAGATGGCTAAAAAGCTGCAAGCCGCTCATCCGAGCACATAATCTCGCCGCCATAAAAAAGGCCGCATCTGAAGATGCGGCCTTTTTATTTGAGCGGTTTTTATTAGCCGCCATCGGTATCAATATCGGCGTCGGTGTCATCACTGGGAGCCGGGCGATCGGGATTGGGTTTGAAGCCCGGGCTGAATTCGTTGTCATTGTCATCATGGTGATTCTTCTGATCCACCGCTTGATCAGCAATCTCCGGCTCACCCGTCTGAACTTGCCCGCCCGTCTGCCCCGGGGTCTGCGGATCAGTCGTCGGGCCAATCGCCGGGTCATTGCGATCGGATGGCGAACCTTGCGGATCCTGCCCCTGCGGCTTCGATTCGTCTGTCATAGTCACCTCGTGTTTAGCTGTCTGGGCACGGCTGAAATAATCGGCCTTGAAGTTTCGAAGCTTCACAGAGGACAGGGTTCCATCCGAACAACGAACCCGGCGCAAATAGCGCAGTGTTGGCAGGCACGAACTAGAGTAATGTGACGCCGGAAAAATCCTGGCGACTCGAACAACTATTTCATAGCGCAAATGTCATTGAATTGCGTCGGTTGATTTTAGGGAGCCGGCACATACTATCCTGGGAGTTACAGCACATGGCAGCACTGCAAACCACCACACTCGACGCATTGAAGAACAACCAGGCGCAATTGCTCGCCGAATGGTCAAAAGGCCTCGAGGCCAGTGGTGCCACGCGCAATCTCAAAGAACATGACCTGAAGCAGCAGACTGCAGAATTCCTGCATCTGATTATCTCCGGCCTGGAAAAAGGCAACGGCCAGAATGTCGCGTTGCCAGGCTGGGATGAAATCCGTCAATACCTGGAAAAACTCTCCCACAGCCGCGCCCTGCTCGGCCAGGACTCACACCAGACCGCCAGCTTTATCTTCGCGTTGAAAGGCCCGCTGTTTGCATTGCTGCAAAACCACTACCAGGACAACCCGGCACTGCTGGCCGAGCAACTCTGGGAAGTGTCCGAACTGCTCGACGCACTGGGCATGCACACCATCCGCACCTTCCAGAAATCCCGCGAGGCCGTGATCAAGCGCCAGCAGGAAGAGTTGCTGGAACTGTCGACCCCGGTGGTCAAGCTGTGGGATGGCGTGTTGGCGTTGCCGATGATCGGCACCCTCGACTCGCAGCGTACTCAAGTGGTCATGGAATCGCTGCTGCAGCGGATCGTCGACACCGGCTCCGAAATCGCCATTATCGACATCACCGGCGTACCGACAGTCGATACCCTGGTTGCTCAGCACTTGCTGAAAACCGTTACTGCGATTCGCCTGATGGGTGCCGATTGCATCATCAGCGGCGTGCGTCCGCAGATTGCGCAAACCATCGTGCACCTGGGACTGGATCTACAAGGCGTAGTGACCAAAGCCAACCTGGCGGACGCATTGAAACTGGCCCTGACCCGTCTGGGACTTACCGTCAACAAGGCGGACTAAGCCAATGGACCGCATACCGATTTTACAGATGGGCCACTTCCTGCTGGTGACCATACAGGTCGACATGCATGACCAGTTGGCCCTGACGCTGCAGGACGATCTGTCCGAGCGCATCAGCAAAACATCGGCGCGTGGCGTGCTGATCGATATTTCCGCACTGGACATGGTCGACTCGTTCATTGGCCGAATGATCGGTACCATTTCCGGTTTGTCGAAAATCATGGACGCCGAAACCGTGCTGGTTGGCATGCAGCCCGCGGTCGCCATCACGTTGGTCGAGTTGGGCATGACATTGCCGGGCGTAAGCACCGCGTTGAATGTCGAGCGCGGTATGAAACTATTGCGAGACCGAGTGCAATCCACATGAACGTGCTCAGCAACGGCACTCAACCAATTGCTATCGAGCAGGACGTGGTGCTCGCCCGGCAGTTGGCGCGCAAGCTCGCACAGGAATGCGGGATGCGCCTGATCGACCTGACCAAATTTGTCACGGCGGTCAGCGAGCTGGCGCGCAACACCATGGTCTACGGCGGTGGCGGCGACATGGATTGGCAAATACTCGAGGAAGGCTCACGCAAAGGCTTGCGTATGGTCTTTCGCGATGAAGGTCCCGGCATTCCGGACCTCAAGCTGGCGATGACCGACGGCTGGACCTCCGGTGGCGGCCTCGGCCTTGGATTGACGGGGGCCAAACGGCTGGTTGAAGAATTCGAACTCGAAACCGAGCCTGGCAAAGGCACCCGCATAACGATCACCCGATGGACATGAATATTCGAGGCACGCTGACGCAGGTGCTACCGATCGAGGACAGCAGTCAGATCGGTCATGCACGCCGCACCGCGCAAAAACTCGCCGAAGAACACGGCTTCGATGCCACCGATGCAGGTCGCGTTGCGCTCGTGGCCACCGAACTGGCGAGCAATATTCTCAAGCATGCCGTTCGAGGCGAGCTGCACCTGCGCGTATTGCCGCGGCCATCGGGCGACGGCATTGAAATACTCGCGGTAGATCACGGCAAAGGCTTTGATGTGCACGCGTGCCTGACCGATGGCTTCTCCACCCGTGGCACCCAAGGCATTGGCCTTGGCGCCGTGGCGCGGCAGGCGCAAGTGTTCGATGTCTACGCCGATGCACGCGGCACGGTGTTGCTGACGCGTTTCTATCCGCGACAGGACAAGACCGCCGACTGCCGCATGGGCGTCAGCCAGCATTCCTTACACAACGATCCCGCCTGCGGCGACGTGTGGCACGTTGCGTTCGATGGCGCTCGGATCAGTGCGCTGCTCATTGATGGCTTGGGGCATGGCGAGGAGGCAGAACGTGGAGCCCGGGCGGGCGAAGAAGTCTTCGCCCTCACCCCATTCACGTCGGCCACGCTATTGCTTGAAGACATCCATCACGCCATGATCGGCACCCGTGGTGGCGCACTGGCCATCACGCAGTTCGATGGCCACGATGATGCGTTGCGATTCGTCGGCATCGGCAACATTGGCGCCAGCCTGATTGCCCCGGACAAATCCCGCGGAATGGCTTCCCACCCCGGCATCGTTGGCGGGCAGTACCGCAAAGCACAATCTTTTGACTACGCTAATGTGAATGGACAGCTATTGATCATGTACAGCGACGGCCTTCAATCCCGTTGGAACCTGCAGGATTATCCAGGCCTGGTGCACCGCCATCCCGCGGTGATAGCCACCCTCCTGCATCGCGATTTCTGTCGCGGCCGGGACGATGTCACCGTACTCGCCATTGATCTGGAGGCAGGTCATGCCTGAGGTTCCTGTGAGCCAGCTGGACGAGCAGGCTGCGCTGATTGCCAGGTTGCAAAGCGAAGCAACGGCCCTGCGCGAAGAGCTCGATGAAACCAACCAGGGCGTGTTGGCCCTGTATGCCGAGCTCGACAATCAGGCTGACGAGTTGCGCCAGGCCTCGGATCTGAAAAGCCGCTTCCTGTCGTACATGAGTCACGAATTCCGCACACCGCTGGGGTCGATTCTGAGCATCGCCAGTCTGCTGACCGATGAACTCGACGGTCCTCTAAGCGTAGAGCAGCACAAGCAGGTCGCCTTCGTCAGCACCGCTGCACGCGAGCTCAGCGATATGGTCGACGACCTGCTGGACCTGGCGAAAATCGAAGCCGGTCGTATCAGCATTTCGCCGGCGTGGTTCGACATGTTCGATCTGTTCGCTGCGCTGCGGGGCATGTTCCGGCCAATCGTCGATGCCAGCGCCGTGGATCTTATCTTCGAAGAGCCTGTCGGTTTGCCAAGGCTTTATACCGACGACAAGAAGCTGGGGCAGATCCTGCGTAATTTCATTTCCAACTCGCTGAAGTTCACCACTCGCGGTGAAGTGCGCGTCAGCACCCGGCTTGAAGGCGCGGATCATGTGCGCTTTGCCGTCAGTGATACAGGTATTGGTATCGCTCCCGAGCTGCATGGGGCATTGTTCGAGGACTTTTCCCAGGTCGACTCGCCTCTGCAAAAGCGTCTGCGCGGAACCGGGCTCGGATTGTCCTTGTGCAAACGCTTTGCGGAGCTGCTCGGAGGCGAAGTCGGGGTGGAAAGTATTCCGGGCGTTGGCTCGACCTTCTTTGTAATCATCCCGCTGGCCATCGCAACGGAATCTGCTGATGAAACGTGACATCCGCTTGCTGATCGTCGATGACAACGTCGCCACGCGCTACGCCCTGCGTCGACGTCTGGAGCGCCATGACTACATCGTGCTCGAAGCCGGTACCGGTGGCGAAGGCCTCGCGCTGATCGACAGCGAAGCGATCGATGCGCTGATCCTCGACGTCAATCTGCCGGACGTGAGCGGCTTCGACATTGTGCGCAAACTGCGCTCCGAAACGGCCACTGCCTTGCTCCCGGTGATCCACGTTTCAGCCGCGTCGATCCAGACCGGCGACATCATTACTGGCCTGAACGCCGGTGCCGACGCTTACCTGATTCATCCCGTTGACCCGGACGTGCTGCTCGCGACTCTGCGCACCCTGCTGCGAGTTCGCGACACGGAAAACGCGCTGCGCGAAAGTGAGGCGCGGTTCCGCGAGATTTTTGTCAATGTATCGGCGCCGATCGCGGTGCTCGACGCCCAGTTCAAGGTGCACGAGTGCAACCATGCGTTCGCTCAACTGATTCACGACAACCTTGACCCTGATGCCTTGCGCGAATGTTTCGCCGATCAGCAAGACTCGATTCTTGGTGAGCTGCGCCTGCGCCTGACGGCTGGCGAGCGCTGGAAAGGCACGTTGAATATGCGCGTGGAGGGCGAACTGCGGGAAACCGAATGGCAGATCTCGCCGTACCATACGCCCGAGTTGAGCCTGGTGTTCGTCGAGGATGTGACCGAGCATCGCCGCCGTGAGCGCTCGCACCTTGCGCAACTTGATGATGCGACGTCGCAGCTCGAACGTGAGATCGCCGAGCGGGTACGCACCGAAGCCCAGCTGCTGCAAGTGCAGAAAATGGATGCGTTGGGCAAGTTGACCGGCGGCATCGCTCACGATTTCAATAACCTGCTGACAGGCATCATCACCAGTCTGGAATTGATCCAGAAACGTATCGCGGACTCGCGCACAGACAAGGTTCAGTTTTACGCGGATGCGGCGCTGAATTCAGCCATGAGCGCCGCTTCCCTGACCCATCGTCTGCTGGCGTTCGCCCGTCAGCAACCGCTGAATACACGCCCGGTCGATATCAACGAGCACATTCGCTCGCTGGAAGAGTTGCTGGTGCGAACGATCGGCGAACACATTGCGCTCAAGCTCGAACTGACGTCCAAAGCGGCCATCGCGCTGGTCGATCCGATTCAGCTGGAAAGTGCCGTGCTCAACCTGGTGATCAACGCCCGCGATGCGCTGCCGCACGGCGGCAATATCTGGGTCACCACCTATGCCGCGTACTCACACGGCGACCTGAAGATTGCGGACGGCGCCTATGTCGCCTTGTCGGTTCGTGACGACGGGACGGGCATTGAACACAGCGTGATCGACAAGGTGTTCGATCCGTTCTTCACCACCAAACCGTTGGGTCAGGGCACCGGGTTGGGGCTGTCGAGCATTTACGGATTCGCCCGGCAATCGGGTGGTGATGCGAACATTCGCAGCGTCGCCCGGCGCGGCACGGAAGTGACCATTATGCTGCCGGCCACTGCCGATCCGACTCCGGTTGAGGAAACGCCGAGCGCGGTAGATCCGCAGGGGTCGGGGGAACATGTGCTGATCGTCGAAGACATGGCGGCGGTGCGCATGTTCGTCACAGAAGTGCTGCTGGATGCCGGTTACCGGTGTACGCAGGTCGGCGATATCGAAAGCGCACTCGACCGCCTGCAGAACGACACCAGCATCGACCTGATGCTCACCGACGTCGGCCTGCCCCGCATGAACGGGCGTGAACTGGCGGATGTCGCGCGCTGCTGGCGTGCAAGCTTGCCGATTCTGTTCATGACCGGCTATGCCGAAAACGCCGTCAATCGCCAGGTGTTCCTCGGCGACGGCATGGACATGCTGATCAAACCTTTTCAGATCAGCGAACTGCTGGACAAAGTCCGCCGCTCGCTCGACGGCGCTGCTTAACCCGAATCGCCAGCAGGCTGGCTCCTACAAAGTTTTATGTCGACCACTGGTCCAGCGGCCAACCCGGTTAATTGTGGGAGCAGAGCTTGCTCGCGAAGGCGGACTTGATAATGCTCGATCCTCAAGACCTAACTCGGTTAACTGTGGGAGCAGAGCTTGCTCGCGATGGCGGTGCGTCAGGCGACATTGATGCTGGATTTGAAATCGCCTTCGCGAGCAAGCTTTGCTCCTACAAGGGCGCATTGTGTAGGCTCACTCACCCCAATGTCCTCGCCAGAAACGGCGCGGTTCGGCTTTTTTTGGTTTTCGCGACTTTCTGCGGTGTGCCGGCGACGACGATGCGGCCACCTTGATCCCCTGCCCCCGGTCCGATGTCGATCACCCAATCGCTCTGGGCCACCACGCGCATTTCGTGTTCAACGACGATCACCGTGTGCCCTGCCGTCACCAGCGTATTCAACTGTTCGAGCAGGCGATCAACATCACGCGGGTGCAATCCGGTGGTGGGTTCATCCAGCACATACAGGGTTGCGCCACGTTGATTGCGTTGCAGCTCGGTCGCCAGTTTGATGCGCTGGGCTTCGCCGCCGGACAACTCTGTGGCCGGTTGGCCTAGACGCAAATAACCCAGCCCGATGTCACGCAGCACCTCCAGAGACCGACGGATGCCCGCTTGCCCGTCGAACACCTCTACGGCCTCTTCTACGGTCAGTTGCAAAACCTGCGCGATATTCAGGCCTTGCCAACTGATCGCCAGTGTTTGCGGGTTGTAGCGCGCGCCGTGACAGGTCGGACATGGCGCATAGACGCTCGGCATGAACAACAATTCGACGCTGACAAAACCCTCGCCTTCGCACGTCGGGCAACGCCCCTTGGCGACGTTGAACGAAAATTGCCCTGCGTCGTAGCCCTCGGCCTGCGCCTGCGGCGTAGCGGCGTACAACTTGCGCACGCTGTCGAACAGTCCGGTGTAGGTCGCCAGGTTAGAGCGCGGTGTACGGCCGATGGGTTTCTGATCAACCTGGACCAGGCGCTTGATCGATTCCAGCCCGGCCGTCACCTGACCACCGCTGACTTGCGGTGCATCGTCTTCAAGGCTCAGCTCCTCGGCCTCGCTCTCACGGCTCGCCCGCCCAAGGTGCGCACCCACCAACTCTAGCAAGGCCTGACTGACCAGGCTCGATTTGCCGGAACCCGACACACCCGTTACCGACGTAAAACAGCCCAACGGAAACTCTGCACTGAGGTTATTCAGATTATTGCGGGTGATGCCCTCCAGACGCAGCCAATCGGTCGCCTTGCGAGGGGCGCGCGGTGACGTGACCTGATCGGCGAACAGGTAGGCACGCGTCTGCGAGTCTGCTACCTGCGCCAATCCGGATGGCGGCCCGCTGTAGAGGATACGACCGCCGTGCTCGCCGGCTGCGGGGCCGACGTCGATCAGCCAGTCAGCGCGGCGCATGGTTTCCAGATCATGCTCGACGACAAACAAGGTATTGCCGGCAGCCTTCAGCCGTTGCAACGATTCAAACAACGCCTCGCCGTCCGCCGGATGCAAACCGGCCGACGGCTCGTCCAGCACATAAATCACCCCGAACAACTGCGAACCCAGTTGTGTCGCCAGACGCAACCGCTGCAACTCACCGGACGACAGTGTCGGTGTGCTGCGCTCCAGCGCGAGATAACCGAGGCCAAGATCGGTCAGTGTGCTGACTCGCTCCAGCAAATCCTGAGCGATGCGTTGCGCGGCCAGGCGTTTTTCCACCGACAGGTTGGGTGTGTGGCGCACGTCAGGTGCATTGGCATGGGCACTGGCGCCATGGGTCACGCGTTGCTGGCGCGCTTCGCGGGTCTGATCATGGGTCAACACCTCGCCGGCTTCTTCAGCCTGTTCGAGGTAGCTGCGTGCGGCGACCGGTCTCAGCACTTCAGCGACCTGCAGCAAGGGCATCTGCGACAACTCACCGATGTCGTAGCCGGCGAACGTCACCGACAACGCTTCGCGCTTGAGCCGTTTGCCATCGCACAGCGGACATGGGCTGCCGAGCATGAATTGCGAAACGCGCTTTTTCATCAGCGCACTTTGCGAATGGCTGAAGGTGTGCAGGATGTAACGCCGCGCACCGGTGAAGGTGCCCTGATAACTCGGCTCCATCTTGCGTTTGAGCGCGACTTTGGTTTCCTCCGGTGTGAACCCGGCGTACACCGGCACCGTCGGGGTTTCTTCAGTGAACAGAATCCAGTCGCGCTGCTTTTTCGGCAGGTCGCGCCAGGGTTTATCGACGTCGTAACCGAGGGTCACGAGGATGTCGCGCAAGTTCTGCCCCTGCCACGCTGTAGGCCACGAAGCAACTGCGCGCTGGCGGATGGTCAGGCTCGGATCCGGCACCATCAACGTTTCGGTGACCTCATAAACCCGACCCAGTCCGTGGCATTCCGGGCAGGCACCTTGCGGCGTGTTGGGCGAAAAATCTTCGGCGTAGAGCATCGGCTGACCCGCCGGGTAACTGCCGGCGCGGGAATACAGCATACGAATCAGGCTGGACAGAGTGGTCACGCTGCCCACCGAAGACCGCGTGCTCGGCGTGCCTCGCTGCTGTTGCAATGCAACCGCAGGCGGCAAGCCTTCGATGGAATCAACGTCAGGCACGCCGACCTGATCGATCAAGCGTCGCGCATAAGGCGCAACGGATTCGAAATAACGACGCTGCGCTTCGGCGTACAGGGTCGAGAATGCGAGTGAGGATTTACCCGAACCGGAGACTCCGGTGAACACCACGAGGGCATCGCGGGGAATATCGACATCGACGTTCTTGAGGTTGTGTTCCCGAGCGCCACGCACTCTGACCATGCCGGAAGGAGGGTTCGAGGTGCGCTTGGAAGTCATTGGTAGACCTTGATTGAAAGGTTCATGAATTGCCCGGGACTTTGCTTGTAGGAGCAAGCTTGCTCGCGATGGCGACTTATCAGGTCCATAGCTATCGCGAGCAAGCTTGCTCCTACAGGCGACGAGCATACGTGTCGCGCAGCCGGTGAAAACTCAGCCGCCCAGCACATCGCGAATCATGCTCAGCAGCGCTTCGGGACCATAAGGTTTGCTCAGCAGCCAGGTGTCGGCGCTGAGCTGATGGTTGCGCGAGATAATGTCGCGGGTGTGACCCGAAGTGAACAGCACCGCAACGGGCGGTGTTTGCACCTTGGCCCAGGCGGCCAGTTCAGAACTTTTGATCAGGCCTGGCATGACCACATCGGTAAAAATCAAGTCAACCTCTACGCCTTCCAGCAACAGCTGCATCGCTGCGTCACCGTTGGCAGCGGTGAGAATCTGATAACCCTCCTCGAGCAGCAATTCCACCGCCGACGTACGCACGGCTTCGTTGTCTTCCACCACCAGAATGGTCTCGTGTCCACCGCGTTGCGGTGAATCCTGAGTCGTAGTTTCACTGGGCACCGGACGCAGGCTTCGTGGAAAATACAGCTGCACGCGAGTGCCCTGCCCGACCTCGCTGGACATTTCGATGTGGCCCCCGCTTTGTTTGACGAAACCAAACACCATGCTCAAGCCCAGCCCCGTCCCTTGACCATCAGCCTTGGTGGTAAAAAACGGTTCAAACGCCTGGGCGAGCACTTCCGGCGCCATGCCCACACCCGAGTCCACCACCTCTACGCGAATATAGTCGCCGGCCAAAATGCCCTTGCCTGCGCAAAATTCGTGATCAAGGCAGACATTATCCGCACCGAGCACAATTACGCCCTCACCTTTCATGGCGTCTCGGGCATTGATCGCCAGATTGAGAATGGCATTCTCCATTTGATGGCGGTCAACGAAAATCCGCCATGGCTCGTCGGGCAGGTTCACGTTGATCTGGATCGTTTCACCCAGCGCGCGCTGTAGCAGCTCGCCGAGGTCATCGAAGATTTGCCAGGGATTGCACACGGCCGGCGTCAGCGGCTGGCGGCGGGCAAACGCGAGTAGCTGAGAAGACAGTTTCGCGCCGCGCTCGACCGCTGCGATCGACGCGCTGACCCGGCGCTGGACGTTGGCGTTGTCCGGCTCATGCCGCGCGAGCAGATGCAGGTTGCCCGCAATGACCTGCAGCAAATTATTGAAGTCATGGGCCACTCCGCCCGTGAGGCCGCCGATGGCTTCAAGCTTCTGCGACTGACGCAGTTGTTCTTCGGTGTCCAGGCGGGCTTTCACTTCATCGGCAACCCGTTGCTCAAGGTTACGAGTGAATCGCAACAATGATTCTTCGGCAGTTTTACGCTCGTGTATGTCGATCAGCACACCCGGAAAGCGGAACGGTTCGCCCTGTTCATCGAACTCGCAGCAACCACTGGCCAGCACCCACAGGTAAGCGCCATCAGGGCGCTGCACCCGATATTCCGCGTTGAAAGGTGCGCCGCTGGCCACGGATTGATCGACTTGTTCCTGGACCCAGCGACGGTCATCCGGATGAATCAGTGCTTGTGCGATTTCGGAGGACAGGTCAGCGAGGTTGCGCGTGGCAGGATATGAAAAAGTTCGGGCGAAACGTTCATCGCCGGACAGCGTATTGCCCTTGATGTCCCAGACAAAGGAGCCAAGTAATGCCCCGGCATTGAGTGCCAGTCGCACCCGCTCATTATCGGCCCGATAAGCATCTTCGGCTTCGCGCCGGCGCCGCTCGGAGATCACGTACTCGGTCGTCTCGACCACCATCGCCAGAACACCAGCGGGGATCCCTTCGTCATCGGCAACAGGGCTGTAATAGAGATCCATCCAGACGTCTTCGGGGACGCCATCGCGGAGCAACACCAGTTCCTTGTTGCGAAAAGACAACGTGCCGCCTGCCAGACAGGTGTCGACCACATGGCGATTGAACTCGGCGACTTCCGGCCAACCCAGTTCCACCGGAGCTCCAAGCAGATACGGATGACGGCCCCCGGCAAACTCCGAGTAGGCGTCGTTGTAAATCATGTAACCGGCCCGGCCCCAGAGCATCACCATCGGCAACGGCGAAGCGAGCAACATTTGCACTGCGCAGCACAGACTTTTCGGCCAGTGCTGGATGTCTCCCAGATCGGTCAGGCTCCAGTCGAACGCACAGATGCGTTCGGCCATTTCACCATTCCAGCCCACACATCCGTGGTTATTGGATAGAAACTGCATTGACTGGCTCAGTGTCCTGTAAGTGGCTGTCAGGCGCGATATTAACCCTATGGCATCGGCGGGCGCCCGTTTGTTTCGAGCACCAAGGTTGCCAATGGTTTCATAGAGTTATAGCCGAGCATTGCCTGACCTGTTGGACTCCGAGTGTGTCGCCACTACCAAACCGTTCACAGCCGCAGGGATTTAATGGAAATCCCGGCTGCGCACACTGATGCCATCCAGCAGTGGCGTCAGGTCGCTCAAGCGCCCCGCTATCAAATGCCGGACATTGCCCTCGCTCTCCCAGCGGCCATCGACCTTGAGCAACTGTGAGCACACCAAAACCTTCCGATGTCGCTCGGCCAGGTCGCGCCAAACGATGACGTTGACGTTGCCGAACTCGTCTTCGAGGGTAACGAAAGTGACACCACTGGCAGTTCCCGGTCGTTGTCGACCGGTCACCAGCCCGGCGATGCTCACCGGCCGGCCATGTTCGACCTCCAGCAGTTCTTTGGAACTGCGGCAGCGTCGGGCTTTTAATTCACCGCGCAACAACGCCAGCGGATGCGGGCCAAGCGTAGTTCCCACACTGTTGTAATCAGCCAACAGGTCCTCGGCCACGGAGGGTTTGGGCAGGTAGACAGCGGGCTCTTCCTGAGTGGGCAACCCGCTGAACAAGCCGAGCTGCTTCTGTACACCCGCCACTTCCCAGCGTGCCTGGTGCCGGTCACCGGCCAGCCCGCGCAATGCACCGGCATCGGCGAGCTGCTCCTGGGCCCGGGCATCGAGGCGCGCCCGTTCGCCGAGGTCGGCGATGTCGATGAAAGCCCCCTGCGCCCTGGCGTACTCAATGCGTCGGGCATCGTCCTCGCGAAAGCCTTTGATCATTCGCAACCCCATACGAATGGCCGGTTGTGCGCCAATGATTTTCTCAAGGCTGCAGTCCCAGTCACTGGCTCGCACATCCACCGCACGGATCTTCAGATGATGCCGGCGCGCGTCTTGCAGAATCTGATCGGGGCTGTAGAACCCCATCGGCCAGCTATTGATCAGCGCGCAAGCGAACGCCGCCGGTTCATGGCATTTCAGCCAGCAACTGGCGTAGGTCAACAAGGCAAAACTGGCAGCGTGGGACTCTGGAAATCCGTAGCTGCCAAAGCCTTTTATCTGTTCGAAAATCAGCGCGGCAAACTCCGGTGTGTAGCCGTTTTTTTTCATCCCGGCCGCTAGACGCAGCTTGTGCGGCTCAAGCCCGCCGTGGCGTTTCCAGGCCGCCATTGAGCGGCGTAACTGATCGGCTTCGCCGGGGCTGTAATCGGCCGCGACAATCGCAATCTGCATCACCTGTTCCTGAAACAACGGTACGCCGAGGGTGCGCTTGAGCACTGTTTTCAGTTGCGGCGAGGGATAGGTTTCGGCTTCCTGACCATTTCTACGGCGAAGATAAGGGTGAACCATCCCGCCCTGAATCGGCCCGGGGCGAACGATGGCCACCTCGATGACCAAATCATAAAAGGTCTTGGGTTTGAGTCGCGGCAACATCGACATCTGTGCCCGCGACTCGATCTGGAACACGCCGACTGTGTCCGCGCGGGTAATCATTTCGTAAGTGGCGGCGTCCTCGGCCGGGATTGTCGCCAGGCTAAGGTCGAGATCACGGTGCCGACGCAGCAGATCGAAGCATCGGCGTATCGCACTGAGCATGCCGAGGGCGAGGATGTCGACCTTGAGCAGGCCGACGGCGTCCAGATCATCCTTGTCCCATTGGATGATCGTGCGGTCAGCCATCGCGGCGTTTTCCACCGGCACCAGCGTGTCCAGCGGCTGTTCGGAAATCACGAAACCTCCGGGGTGCTGGGACAGGTGCCGAGGGAAACCGATCAGTTGCCCGGTCAGGCTCAGTACCCTGTGCAGCACAGGGCTCTCGGGATCGAAACCGCCTTCGCGCAGACGCTCCACCGGCGGTGTCTCATCGCTCCAGTGACCACAGCAATCGGCCAGGGCATTGATCTGGTCGGGCGGCAAACCCAAGGCCTTGGCCACGTCGCGCACGGCGCCCGCCGCGTGATAAGTGCTGACCACCGCCGTCAGCGCCGCGCGAGTGCGGCCATAGCGCTGGAAAACATACTGCAAGACTTCTTCGCGGCGTTCGTGCTCGAAATCGACATCAATGTCTGGCGGCTCGTTGCGCTCTTTGGAGAGAAAGCGTTCGAACAATAGCGTGGTGCGATCAGGATCGATTTCGGTGATGCCCAATGCAAAACACACCGCCGAGTTGGCGGCCGAACCCCGGCCCTGACAGAGAATTTGCTGCTCACGGGCAAAACGCACAATGTCGTGCACCGTCAGAAAGTAGCTTTCGTAGCCCAGCTCGGCGATCAGCTCCAGCTCTTTGCCGATCTGAGTCAGCACTTCGGTTTTCGGCCCATCGGGCCAGCGCCACTGTATGCCCTGTTCAGTTAACACCCGCAGCCAGGACGTGGCAGTCTGACCTTCAGGGACCAACTCGCGTGGGTAGTGATAACGCAATTGGCAGAGGTCGAACGTGCAACGCCGGGCGATGGTCATGGTCTCGTCGAGCAGGGCTTGCGGGTAGATCGATTGCAACGCATCGAGGCCGCGCAAATGCCGCTCGCCATTGGGGTGTAGGCGCATGCCCGCTTCCGCGACCGGCAGGTGATGTCGGATCGCGGTCATGGTGTCTTGCAACGCCCGCCGGGCCCGGCAATGCATGTGCACATCGCCGCTGGCCACGGCCGGGATTTGCAATTCTTTGGCCAGCATCAACAACCCTTTCAACCGCCGCGGATCGTCCTGCCCGCGATGCAATTGCACGGCCAGCCAAAGACGATCGGCGAACACTTGCCTGAGCCATTGGCCCTGCTCGACATCATCGAGTGCATCCGGTACCCATAACGCCAACAGCCCCGGCATTGACTCTCTGAAATCCTCACGCAGCACCTGATACAAACCCTTCTGCGTGCGTCTGCGTGCAAGAGTGATAAGCCGACACAGACTCTGATAACCCTGTAGGTTTTCCACCAGCAAGACCAGTTTCGGACCATTTTCAACCCTGATTTCGCTGCCGATGATCAGCGGCAGCTCCACAGATTTGGCCGCTTGCCAGGCGCGGACGATGCCGGCCAGGGTGCATTCGTCGGTGATTGCCAATGCTTGATAGCCGAGTTTTTTCGACCGTTGAAAGAGTTCCAGTGCACTGGAAGCCCCCCGCTGGAAACTGAAGTTCGACAGGCAATGCAGCTCGGCATATTCAAAGTTCATGCGAACCAGCCATGCAACCACAACGGGCCATTCTCACCTACCGCACGATAAGCCCAGCCTTGTTGGCCGGTACGGGTTTCGATCAGGTAATAATCGCGACGCACATCGCCACCATCCCACCAGCCCGACTCGATCCGCTCCGGCCCCATGAGAATACGCGTGGAATGTTCGTGAACGGCCAGGGGTTCGGTCAGCAACCATCCCGGACGCTGCACGCCCGGCAGCACTTCATTGCGCTGGTTGTCGACCCTCGCCTGCCACGCACATTCCGGGCGATGGTCAGCCTGAAAGCGTAAACCCTGCACTGCCTCATCCCCCAATCGAGCACGCAAGCGTTCGCGCAGTTGTTCCCAAGGCAAGGACTGCTGGGGACGATCGTCAAACAGCTCCTGGTATTGCGGAATGAAGGTCGGCAGGTCTTCTGCGCGCAGACGAAAACCGCGTACCGGGGCCGCGACCTGAACCTGTTCGAGTCGCCCTCGAGCCAGTTCGAAAAGCATGGCCGGATCGCGCTCAGCGCTGAGCAGGCCGACTTTGATCACAGTGTCCGCCAGCCCGGCATGCTCAAGGTGCAGATCGAATCGCTGCACACCGCTGTCGCGGCCACAGAGAAACGCCGACAAATCACCGGTCAGGCGGCGCAACGGAAACAGCAGTGCCTGATGCGATTGCACGTCGAAGTTGAGTTCGATGCGCACGTCGAAACGGTCTGGCGGCAAATAGAATGCAAGCGCGAGACGTCTTGCGCCGAGTAACGTGTCCAGGTGTTTGAGCACCTGCACTTCAAAACGCCGGGCCAGACTCTGCCGGGGCAACGCCTGTACCTGATTCAGCGTGCGCAAACCCATGCGCGTTAAGGCCGTGGCGACGCTTGCTTCCAAGCCGATGCGGTCAACAGGCAGTTGCCCCAGATAATGCTGCAAGGCGCGATCGTCGGGCACCACCAGACCGTCATAAGCATTGGCCAGTATTCGCGCCGCTGCCGGGTTTGGCGCGGCGACGATCCGGTGACGAAAGCCCAGTTCGCCGAGTTCGTTGCGCAAACGCGCTTCGAATTGCGGCCAGTCACCGAACAGGCCCAGGCTGGATTCGATTTCGAATACCACCGCTCGCGGGTAGTGCACGCTGACCTGGGAACTGAAGCGATAGGCCCATGCGGCCAGAAACTGCTGCCAGTGTTCGATCTCGGCGCTGTCGTATTCCGCCGTGACAAAGCCTTTGCTCAGGGTTTGCGCAGCCGTCATCGACTGCCCCGGACGCAAGCCCAGCGCGCGGGCCGATGCATTGACTGCCTGCAACACCCGACGCTGCGCCGGGCCAGTCAATAAAGCCAGAGGCTGCTCGGGATCGGGACGCTGACGCAGCACCGCGTCCAGCGCCAATTGCGGGAAAAGTATGCAAACCCAGCGCATGGCAACCTCAATGCCCCACAGGGTAGGCAATGGGTGCGGATCGGGCCAGCCCGCCACGGCACTTGAGCACCCGCAACTGCGCGGGCCTGGCATCGATGGCAATGCGCAGTGCGGCAGGTGAAGGATTCAGCGCCTCTTGCATCGAGCGATAGGCAAACGCCAGGGTCGAACCGGTTTCCGCCGCCACCTGCAGGCGGCGCAAAGCACGGTCGTCAGCCTTTTGCGGCCAGCACAGCACCGCGCCGCAACTGCCCGAACGCAGGCATTGCTCCGCCGCCCACAGGGCATCGCGCTCGCTGGCCTGGATGATCGACAACTGGCGCAGATCGACGCCGGCATTAACCCACGCCATGGGGTATGGCACATAAGGCGGGGCTACCAGCACGATGCGCTCACCGGCCGCCGACAGTCGCGCCAACGCCGGCCACACCAGTTGCAACTCACCAACGCCCTGCCCGACCAGGAGGATTTCGGTTAGCGCCGCTTCCGGCCAACCGCCCGTGGGCAATGCCGCGTCCAGCGCGGTATGGCCGGTCGGTTGTGGGCTGGCGGCCGGTGGCGCAGGTCGCCCCTTCCAGACCTGACCGCCATTGAACAGTGTATCCAGCGCGACGACGGCGCCCATCACCCTTGCCTCACAAGGCCACAGAACACGCCTTCAATCGCCAGATCCTGATCGGCGCGCACAAGAATCGGCTGATAAGCCGGATTGCGCGGCAGCAGTTGAACTTTGTCGCCAATGCGTTGGAAGCGTTTGATCGTCACTTCGCCATCGAGCCGTGCCACGACGATCTGGCCATTGAGCGCCTCCGGATTACGGTGCACACCGACCAGATCGCCATCGAGGATGCCGTCTTCGATCATCGAGTCGCCCTGAACCCTCAGCAAGTAATCCGGCACACGGGAGAACATTGCGGGATCGAACAGCAAACGGCTGTGCACCTCGGCATCGGCGCCGATCGGCGCACCGGCGGCCACCCGGCCGAGAATCGCAATGTCGAGCAACCCTGCCCGCGCCGGTTGGCCGCGCAAGCGTATGCCCCGCGCCTGATGCGGATTGACCTCGATAAAACCGGCTTCCGTTAACGCCAGCACATGCTTGCGCGCCACGCTGCGAGAGGCAAAACCAAACGCCTCGCTGATTTCAGCGAGGCTCGGGGACTGACCGTGTTCCGCGATTCGATCACGGATGAAGGTCAGGATGGCGGTACGGCGAGGAGTAAGATTAGTCATGGAGTACATTTGTACTCTTTTGCTTTTTTTCCGGCAAGAGCCGTTAGTCAGGCTCTATAGGTGCAATGGAATGTTTACCCTTAGGAGCTGACGAGTTGATTCGGTTGATCGACGCAGCCTCGCGGTGCTCGGCAGCTGCTACAGGGATTTTGTTACGACCAGAGTTCGGGCAATTAGCCGATACGCAATGCCCGCAAATCCAGGTAACCGTCCTTCAACGGCGGGCACCAGTAATAGCCACCTGTCACCGGACGGCTCATGCGATACAAGCCGTCAGTGATGCCATCCTCGAGTCCACTCATGCGGCGCAATTGTGCTTCGAACGCATCGAGGGAAAACCCGAACGCCAGGAACATCAGACCGGCGCGATCACCTTCGATCCACGGCATCGAACGGCGCACCACAAACGCTTGCGGGGCGAAGCTTTCCTGAGCAGTGCGTTTGACGTGGGCAGAAACCGGCGCGTCATCCAGCTCTTCGTTATCGCTCAAACGGCGGCCCATGATGTGGTCCCGCTCATGGGCGGACATCGCGTTGAAGCCTTTGAAGTCGTGCTGCCACTGCTGGATCGCGGCGAAACTGCCGCCGACCAGACCTTCAGCGCCTTCACCCAACAAGGCCGCTGCGACCGCGGCGTCGTCATGAGGATTTTCAGTACCGTCCTCGTAGCCTGTCAGGTCATGGCCGGTCTGGTGGCGGAAGGTTTCGTTCATTTGCACCCGGCGAAACGCCGGATCGAGCGCGGCTTCGAGGGCATTGCTGCGGTTGAGCAACTCACCACGGTCGACACCATGCAGCCAGCACCACAACGCCTGCTGGGTCGAGGGATTGTCGACGCCGACGCCGGCCATCGCCGGGAAAACCCGCAAGCCGTCGATCTGCACGTGCAGTGCCTTGACCAGCGACTCACCAAACCCCACCACCGCCGACTTGCCGTCCACCAGCGTCATCAGCTTGTCGAGCGCGGCCGGCAGAGCCTCGATGGATTGCAGGGCGAAGAACATATGACGGGCATGAGGCGGAACGGGGGTGGCGAGAATGCCCGGCTGGTAGTGACTCATATGAACTCCTTTGGAAAGAGCGCGGAGTTTACCCGCAGCACTGGCCGTTGTGTGTGCTCAGGTCAAAAGATCGCGGGATCGACGGATCGGCACTTAAAAAGTCCGAGCAATAAGGCGTATAACCTTTGAAGTGAATCTGAACGGCTAGCCGCCAATGCATGGCTTACCTCACATGGAGTAGCGAAATGACCACAGCAATCCTTGGCAACCTGTTTCCACACTCCAGCGACATTCCGGAAAAATACCGCCTCGACGGCCCCACCGAACAGCGTGAATACCTGGTCGATGGCGAGCTGAAAACCTGGGCCGGTGCCCTCGCCCAAGTCCGCAGCCCGGTCTACCTGAGCGGCGAAACCGGCGACGAACAAGTGATTCTCGGCAGCACACCGCTGCTCGACGCCGACACCGCATTGACTGCCCTCGACGCCGCCGTCCGCGCCTATGATCGCGGTCAGGGCCTGTGGCCGACCATGCGCGTGGCCGAGCGCATCCAGCACGTCGAAACCTTCCTGCGGCGAATGCGCGAACAACGTGAAGCGGTGGTGAAGTTGCTGATGTGGGAAATCGGCAAGAACCTCAAGGACTCGGAGAAGGAGTTCGACCGCACCTGCGACTACATCGTCGACACCATCAACGCGCTGAAGGAACTCGATCGCCGCTCCAGCCGCTTTGAGCTGGAACAGGACACGCTCGGCCAGATCCGTCGCGTGCCGCTTGGCGTCGCGCTTTGCATGGGACCTTACAACTACCCGTTGAATGAAACATTCACCACGCTAATTCCAGCGTTGATCATGGGCAACACGGTGGTGTTCAAACCGGCCAAACTAGGTGTGTTGCTGATTCGTCCATTGCTGGAGGCGTTTCGCGACAGCTTCCCGGCCGGGGTGATCAACGTGATCTACGGCAGTGGCCGCGAAACTGTCAGCGCCTTGATGGCCAGCGGCAAGATCGACATCTTTGCATTCATCGGCACCAACAAAGCCGCCAGCGACCTGAAAAAACTCCACCCGAAACCGCACCGTTTACGCGCCGCCCTGGGTCTGGACGCGAAGAACCCAGGCATCATCCTGCCCGAGGTCGACCTGGACAATGCGGTGAGCGAAGCGGTCACCGGGTCGCTGTCGTTCAACGGCCAGCGCTGCACTGCGTTGAAAATCCTTTTCGTGCATGAAGACGTGGTCGAGGCGTTCATCGAAAAATTCAATGCCAAACTGGCAACACTGAAACCCGGCATGCCGTGGGACAGTGGCGTGGCGCTGACGCCGTTGCCGGAGTCGGGCAAGGTTGATTACCTGCACGCACTGGTGGCGGATGCAGTAAGCAAAGGCGCTGCCGTGGTCAACCCCAACGGCGGTGAAGCCCGCGCGTCATTCTTCTACCCGGCGGTGTTGTACCCGGTGACGCCGCAGATGCGTGTTTATCAGGAAGAGCAATTTGGTCCGGTGGTGCCGATCGTGCCGTACCGGCATCTGGACACGGTGATTGATTACGTCCTTGAGTCGGACTTCGGCCAGCAGCTCAGCATCTTCGGCACCAACCCAGTGGCGGTCGGCCGACTGGTTGACACGTTCGCCAACCAGGTCGGGCGCATCAACCTTAACGCCCAGTGCCAGCGCGGCCCGGACACCTACCCGTTCAACGGCCGCAAGAACTCGGCTGAAGGGACGTTGTCGGTGCATGATGCGCTGCGGGTATTTTCGATTCGCACGCTGGTCGCGACCAAATTTCAGGAAACCAACAAAGACCTCATCAGCGAGATCATCAGCGGCCGCAGTTCGAGTTTCCTGACCACCGATTACATCTTCTGAGGACAGCACGCCTGAGCACGTTCAACAGCCACCGACTGCCACCGCTCCTGCGCCGATTACTGCGTCCGTTACTGGACCCTTATCGGCGCTATCGGCACGCCAAACTGATTCACGCGGTGCGTGTGTCGCTTGGCTTGCTCGCTTCGATACTGCTGACCACCGGCATCAACCTGCCCCACGGCGAGTGGGCGTCGGTGACGATGCTGGTGGTGATCGGCGGCTTGCAGCACCACGGCAACATCGGCAAAAAAGCCGTCGAGCGAGCGACGGGCACATTGCTCGGCGCCGGCATCGGTCTGCTGTTGATGGCCCAGGAGTCATGGCTGGGCATGCCGTGGGTGACGTATTTAGCCATGTCGGTGGTGTGCGGGGCTTTCTCCTATCACGCCATCGGCAAGGGCGGCTACACCACGCTGCTGGCGGCAATTACCGTGTTCATTGTTGCCGGGCATGGCGACAATCCGGTCAGCGATGGATTGTGGCGCGGGGTCGATATTTTGATTGGCTGCGCACTGGCCCTGGCATTTTCCTTCGCCCTGCCGTTGTACGCGGTGTATTCATGGCGCTACAACCTGGCGGATGCCTTGCGCGATTGCGCGACGATTTACGGGCGCATCCTCAACGGCGAGTCGGTGAACGATGACGAGCACGTGAAAGTCATGAATCGTCTTAACATGGCGATGATACAGCTGCGTTCGCTGATGCCGTCGGTGTCCAAAGAGGTAAAGATTTCCATGACCGAACTGGATGCAATTCAGCGGCACTTGCGGATGTGTGTCAGCACCCTGGAAATCCTCGGCAACACCCGCCCGGATGTCCGCGATATCGACGCTATGGCGCAACTGCAGGCAGCGCTGAACGCAGAGCATCGACTGGTCCGCGTGCAACTGATTGGCATGGCGCGGGCGTTGAAAACCGGTGCTTCGCAGCGACTCAATCGACCACTGGAAGCGTCAACCGAAGCCAGTCTGGAGGCGCCGGTGTTCAGCCCTCTCGACGGCTACCGCTTATTGGTCCAGCAGCTGGCGAGCAACATCAGTCTGCTGCGCCAGCGCCTGGCCAAAACCGCGCCGCGCTGGAATATCTGAGCCCTCATGACTGCGTGACGGGGCGCCGAAATTTAAAAGTCCAGCCTTGTTGCATGCCGGCCGCTGCCAACAGAATCGCGGCAACCCCAACCCATTGCAGAAACTCCAGTCGATGACCGAAGGCGAACCAGTCGACGAAAATCGCTGCAATCGGATAGATAAAGGACAGGGCCCCGGTCAGTGCCGTCGGTAATTTTTGAATCGCGCCATACAGCAAAACGTACATCACGCCGGTGTGCACAATGCCCAGCGTCACCAGACTGGCCCAAGCGCTCGGCGCTTGTGGCAGCGCCGAAAAGTGCGCGAATGGCGCGAGCAGGAGCACGCCGGTGCTGACCTGGATCAGCGCAATCAAATGCGGTGGCGTGCCAGTCAGACGTTTGATGATCAACGCCGCAATGGCGTAAAGAAACGCAGCCCCCAGCGCGAGCGCAATGCCCACCAGATAATCGCTGCCGCTTTCGCCCTGTTGGCCATGGGCGCTGACAATGGCGAGCATGCCCAAAAAAGAAACGCCGAGCCAGAACAGCTTTTGCAGGGTGATTTTTTCGTTGATAAACAGCGCGGCCAATCCGACCAGCATGAACGGCTGAACGTTATAAACCGCTGTGCCAATAGCAATCGAGGCGCGTGAATAAGAGGCAAACAACAGCACCCAGTTGCCGACGATCGCCACGCCGCTGATGACCGCCAGCAAGAAGGTGGTGCGGGTCAGAATGCCGGGGCGCAGGAAGCCGAACGCCGCGCAAATCAGCAGCAGAGTGACGGCGCCGAACACGCAACGCCAGAACACCACGTCCAGCACCGGTTGCCCGGAAACCAGCACAAACCAGCCAATGGTCCCGGAGATCAGCATGGCGGCGGTCATCTCGAATGATCCGCGCCGAATCGAATTGTCCATCATCTGACTCCTCTGTTTGAGTGCAAATTATGTCAATCCGCCTCCAGGCATCTCCAGTGTATAAATCAGGCTAAACTTCAGATCTGCCTTTCTTATGAAGGCATATGCCAACAATTACCTTATCGGGGATTTGCAATGACCGACGACATTGATCAAGTGCTCATCGCTGCACTGATGGAAGATTCGCGGCGTTCACTCAAGGCCCTCGCGCACATCAGCGGTTTATCTTCGCCAAGTGTCGCCGAGCGCTTGCGACGGCTTGAGGAACGCGGCGTGCTCAAGGGATACACGGTGGAGATTGATCCGAAGTGCTTCGGCTACCAGTTGCAGGCCATTGTGCGCATTCGTCCGCTGCCGGGGCAGTTGCAGGAGGTCGAGCGGCAGATCCAGGCGATTCCCGAATTCACCGAATGCGACAAGGTCACCGGCGACGATTGTTTCATTGCCCGCTTGCACGTGCGGTCGATGGAACAGCTGGACACCCTCCTCGACCGTCTCAACAGCCATGCCGAAACCAACACCGCCATCGTCAAGAAAACTCCGGTCAAGCGACGGTTGCCGCCGATGGCACAGTGATATGCGGTAACCGCACGACCGACTACTGCAGGAGCAGCCAAGCGAAGCGAGGCCGCGATCTTTAGATCTGTCACCCACAGAAAACGAAGACAATAAAAAACCCGCCGAAGCGGGTTTTTTACTTAAAGCCTGCGATCAATCATCGCGGCTCATGATGCCGAACAGCTGCAACAAGCTGACGAACAGGTTGTAGATCGATACATACAGGCTGACGGTTGCCATGATGTAGTTGCGCTCGCCGCCGTGAATGATGGCGCTGGTCTGATAAAGAATGCAGACCGAGGAGAACAGCACGAAACCTGCGCTGATCGCCAGTTGCAGACCGCTGATCTGGAAGAAGAAGCTCGCAACCACCGCACCCAGCAACACGAAGAAACCGGCAGTGATGAAACCACCGAGGAAGCTCATGTCCTTGCGGGAGATCAGCACGTAGGCCGACAAACCACCGAATACCAATGCGGTCATGGCGAAGGCTGAACTGACGACTTCAGCGCCGCCCTGCATACCCAGGTAACGGTTGAGGATCGGGCCGAGCAGGAAACCCATGAAACCGGTCAAGGCAAACGCCGACACCAGGCCCCACGCGGAATCGCGGAGTTTGTTGGTAAGGAAGAAAAGGCCGTAGAAACCGATCAGCACCACGAAAATATTCGGGTAGCCAACGCGCATCTGCTGGGCGACATACGCCATCACGCCGCTGAATGCGAGGGTCAGGGCCAGTAAGCCATAAGTGTTGCGCAGGACGCGGCTAACCTCTAGCTGCCCAGCCTGCACGCTGTTATTAACTGCGTAATCCTGTTCGCGCATGGCGACACTCCTGTTGGTTTGAAACGTTCAGTCGCAAAGATCATAACAGACGCTCTGTAACAAGCTACGTAGAGAGTTTGACAGTGTGTTTCATTCAGGTATTATGGCGCCCGCAACGCAAACGGAGGTGTGGCCGAGTGGTTTAAGGCAACGGTCTTGAAAACCGTCGACTGTAACAGGTCCATGAGTTCGAATCCCATCGCCTCCGCCATATTCGCATCGAAAAGGCCCCATTTATGGGGCCTTTTCGCTTTCAAGCCTTTCTGTTTCCCACCTGTTTTATTTGCGTACCTCGACAAAATCAATCCGCGCAGCGCAAGCGTTTTAGTAGCACCCAGGGCCGCCACGTCGATCTTGTCTTGGGGCACATCAAGTTCTTGATCAGGTCTGCGGCGCCATGAACGCTGTCGCTGCTGTCGAGATAGCGGAAAATATCTACCCTCCACCGCCTGTAAGTGCAGGCCTTCCTGAACTCAAGGGCTCGCATCAATGGATGCTCACGTTTCCTGAGTCAACGACCCGTCAGCAGGACGACCATCAAGTACTGGCATGGGGTCTACTTGAACGCCCGCTGCGGCGCTGACCCACGCCGAGTAGGCAGCGCTCTGTCGTGCGAACGCTTTATCCCAATGAACTCCTGACAGCTCGCCTGCAACGACCAGCATCATCAGCTGGGTTGTTGCAGCGTCAAGCTCCACAAGAAGAACGTGTGATTGGAATCTGAAGTCGTCTTTAACAATCATGGTAAGGCTCGATTAACTTGCGCTGTGGTATGGACCGATTTTGCTGACTTAATGCTCCATACCTGAAGTTTGGCACAAAACCTATACAACGAGAGAATACTTGTACAAGTAAAATGTACAAAACAGCTTCATGGATCACTGGCTGGTATCTGCGACACCACGTCATCTGGAACAAACCGATGTCAATGAGCGAAGTCTGCCGACTACTTTGAGTCATGCAACTTGCAGCTCCAGGTCCGCCAGACGGCCATCTGCCAACCGCAGGAGATATTTTCTCCATTCGGCAAACGCCCTTTGCTGCCTATCGAAAGCATCCTGCCATTGCCGACCATCTACTTGGTCGACGGGGATAGACATCATTAGCTCAGTCGCTAAATCGAGCTCGTCGATCAGCTCACGCCCATTAGGCATATCGAGGATTAGGGATCGCATATAAACCTACTGTTTTGGGCTAATACACCGACTTTGCCAATTATCGAAAGTGCCCAAAGACGCCGACGAATGGCGTTTTATTTCAATCACCTCAGCTGGAAGAGAAGAAATTCAGCAGGAGTCTCCACCCCTGTCCTGGGAAAGCAGTCAGTTCTTTGTTCAAGAGTTGCCGTTGATTAGACGTCAGGAAATTTTCCCTATCCCATCCCACGGCGAACTCCAGCCCGTTGGATTCGCAAGATCCAGGATTTCGCACACTTGGCTTCACCATCTAACGCAACCCGTCTCCGTCCTCATTGGTACCTGGGCCTGCCAAGGTGTCAAAAAGTCATGCTACAACTGGCCTCCCGATACATTGATGGGCTCTTTTATGGACTCCGTGAAAGAACATCGCCGCCGCCATCTTTATACGAAAAAGCCCTGATTATTCAGGGCTTTTTCGTTTCTGCCGTTTGGCAAATTTTTCCTGGTAAACGCCGCACGCATGTCGAAATCGCCACGGCTCGCCATTGCATCCAGGATCAGCGGTTCAGCCAAATGGCTGCAGCTGCTCAGGTGATTTTGACATTCATCGTGATGCGCGCTGTAAACACCTTTACCTCACCCTCATCAAAAATATCGACCTGAACCACCTTGTCACCCGCCGTTTCCCAATCGATTGCGCTGCCATCCGCGATCGCATGAATGGACGTCTTGGCTTTGGCCAGGTATTCGACGGTCATGCCTTTCGGGATCCAGCGCGCGCCGCTCGGTACGGACACCTCAGTCATCATGCCGCCCGCAAGTTCTGCGGCGTTGCACAGCGCAATGGCGTGGACCGAAGCCAGGTGGTTGGTGATTTCCTTGCGAAACGGCACTTTCACTTCGCTGCGACCGGGGGTCAAAACTGAAATCTCCGGATTGATGGTGCTGAAGTACGGCGCCATCTGGCAGGCCATACTGCTGAACGCGGACGAACCAACGCTTTGGTACATGCTGAGAGTCTGGCTCATGGAATTCCTCTGGCTTGGATGAGTCGATATCGTCAAACAGAATATTGTTCTGTTACGGAACATTATTCCGTTAAAGCATGTCAGTCAATCGCTCGTGCCCCACCATCGTTTGAATTACCATTGTCCTTTTTGCCTGGACTGAAGAATGGAACCTGATGACCTCCTTGAGCGCTGCTATCCGGGGCGCCGTGCCGAGTCCAAGCGGCACATCCTCAAATGCGCGCTCGCACTCTTCAACCAACAGGGCATTGAAGCGACCACCATTGACCACATCCGGGTCGCCAGCGAGATGAGCGTGGGGGCCATCTATCATCATTTCCAGAACAAGGAAGGTTTAGTAGCTGCGCTGTATATGACAGCTCTTGATGACCAGGCACGACTTCGCGATAACTACCTGGCAGAGGTCACGACGACCAGGGAATGGGTTCAAGCATTGGTTTATAGCTACGTGGATTGGGTAGTTGGCCAGCCGGACTGGGCGCGCTTTCAGTACCAGGCGCGCTTTGCCGTCGCGCAAAGCAGTTTTAATGATCAGCTGAAGGAAGCCAATCTGCGCCGAAACGCTCAACTGAAAGACTGGTTCAATGACCCTGCCCACCGTCGGGAACTATTGGAATTACCCTTCGAATTAATGCCATCACTCATCATCGGTTGCGCAGAGAGTTATTGCCGAGCCTGGCTCTCCCAAAGAGTCAAAGGGAGTCCTGAACTTCACAGGCAGCAGCTCGCGCAAGCGGCCTGGCGCGCAGTGGGCGGTCAGGCCTGAACTTATCCCTCGCCATCAGGACTGACTACAGATGACTGATCTGATACGCGGCCTCCAAGGCCCCCGAACTGCCCGGCAAGAACTGTTTTACGACCTCGAGGATGCCGCCTCGATTATCGGCTGGGCAGTGGTTCAACTGTCCGACATGGCTGGCAGCGAAGCCAACAGCACAAAGGCGCAGGCGTTGAAGAAAATCTGCGAGCTGATGAGCCTTGAGCAAATCAAGCTCAGCGGTTACGCCGACGAGGTGAAAGCGGGTACGATTACGCGAGCCGAAGCGAGTTAGCGCCAAAATCGCCAAGCAATGCTCGATTTCTGTCTTCAAATGACAAGGCCCTGAATATTCAGGGCCTTGTCATATCAGCACGTTGATGATGTGCATTGCTTGAACGAGTGGCCACTGGCACCGGCACCCTCCTCCGATTCTACAGCCAGGGTACGTTCGATCTGCTCGGCCTCAGCGGCGCTCAGCCACGGCGCCTTGCTCGGACGGTCGGGCAATTTTTTCCAGACGACCATGGCGAAGAACCGCACATTGAGCTGCCCGGCCGGGCAGGTTCATCCGCTCATCAGCCTGCGCACCCGCGAAACCAGCGTATCGATTGCAAACGGCTTGGTCAGCACATGCATCCCCGGCTCAAGATGACCTTGGGCAATGGCAGCAGCCTCGGCATAGCCTGTGATAAACAAGGTCTTCAGGCCGGGACGAACCTCTCGGCCTGCGTCTGCCATCTGCCGCCCGTTCATGCCGCCCGGCAAACCCACGTCAGAGATAAGCAAATCGATACGTACCCCTGATCGTAGAACCTTGAGCCCTTGGGCACTGTCCGCCGCTTCAATGACGCGATAGCCCAACTCGTCCAGGACTTCGACCAGCAGCGTGCGCACGGTGTGCTCATCATCCACTACCAGGATCGTCTCGCCGACTGCTGCAAAATCAGGTGCAATATCGCTTTCGGCCTGCTCCTGAACGCTCGCGTCACCAAAGTACCGGGGCAGGTAAATCCACATCGTGGTCCCGCGTCCGACCTCGGAAGAAATGCGCGCCTGACCGCCTGACTGTTTGGCGAATCCGTAGATCATTGAAAGACCGAGCCCTGTGCCCTGCCCGATAGGTTTGGTAGTGAAGAAAGGATCGAACGCTTTTGCGACGATTTCCGGCGTCATGCCTGCTCCGGTGTCACTGACGCACAGCGTCAGGTACTGGCCGGCCGGCAAATCCAGCGCCGGTGCCTCCTGCGCACCTACCCACTGGTTGGCGGTGGTGATGGTGATCTGCCCACCATTGAGCATGGCATCGCGGGAATTGATGCACAGATTGAGCAATGCGTTTTCCAGTTGGCTGGGGTCCACCAATGCAGGCCAGAGATCGTCGGCGCCGACTGTCTTCAATGAAATGCTGGGGCCGACCGTGCGCTGGATCAGCTCACTCATGCCCTCGATCAGTGTGTTGACGTTGGTCGGTCGCGGATCGAGGGTCTGCCGTCGGGAGAACGCGAGCAATCGATGCGTCAACGCCGCAGCTCGCCTTGTCGCCCCTTGAGCCGTCAGCAAATACCGATCGACATCCGACAAGCGCCCTTGAGCGATTCGTGTCGCCATCAGTTCCAGAGCACCGGAAATGCCGGCCAGAAGATTATTGAAGTCATGGGCCAGGCCACCTGTCAGTTGGCCTACCGCTTCCATCTTCTGCGACTGACGCAACTTCTCTTCGGCCTGCATCAACTCGGCCGTACGCTCGGCGACGCGCTGCTCGAGGTGGTCGTTCAGCGAGCGCAATGCGGCGGTGGCACGGTCACGCTGCGCCTCGACCGAGCGACGCTCTTCTACGTCGATCACTACGCCTGGAAAACTGACCGGCGTGCCGTCTTCAGCGTGATCGACGCGGCCGTTGGCTTCGATCCAGTAATACTTGCCGTCTGCGCGGCGCACCCGGTACTGGTGGGCGTACGCGCCGCCACGTGCAATCACTTCATCAATCGCCGCTTTCAGCCCGGACCGATCTTCAGGATGAACGGTGGCGATCACCTGTTCGAGACTCAAACCTTCGTGCCCCAACGCCGTATCGAGGCCAAAGGCGCGCGCGAAAGCTTCGTCGACGGTGAAACTGTCTTTAGTCAGATCCCAGTGCCACGTGCCGAAGATTGCACCCGCCGCGAGTGCGAGCTGGACCCGCTCGACGTTCGCCCGAGCAATCATTTCACTCTGGCGCAGACGTTCTTCGGCAGCACGGCGTCCGGTCACGTCACTGAATAAAATCGCCAGTTGCCGATCGGCGCGATCGCCCACAGGCACCGCGCGCACGTCAAACCAGCGACCGAATGCTTTTGCGTAACTCTCGAAGTTGGCCGGCACGCCGGTTTTTGCCACCCGGCCATAGGTTTCAAACCAGAAACGCTCCAGATCGGGCGCGAATTCAGTGACCCATCGACCGCGCAGGTCGACACCTGCCTGACGCTCGAACGCCGGGTTGGCTTCCAGAAAGCGGTAGTCCACGGGTTCGTCGTTGGCATCGAACTTGACCTGAACGATGGCAAACGCCGCCTCGATCGTCTCCAGAATCGTACGGAAACGCTCCTCGCTCTGGCGCAGTGCGGCTTCTGTGCTGCGCACCCGGGTCAGGTCAAGCATCGCGCCAATCATGCGCAGGGCGCGGCCATCCTCGTCGCGAATAATGTGCCCTCGATCAAGTATCTGGGCGTACGAGCCGTCTATTCGTCTGAAGCGGTATTCCCCGTTCCACGCTGTGCCGTTGCCATCGATCACCGCGTGGATTGAAGCGTAGATACGCTGCTGGTCGTCAGGATGAATCTGCGCAATCCACCATTCACCGGTCATCTCTACATTGGCTAAAGGATGACCATAAGCCTGCTCAAGCGCGTCATTCCACTGGACACGATTGGAGGTCAAATCCCAATCCCAGATCGCATCATTGGTGGCTTTGACGGCCAAGCGGTAGCGAGCCTGAGCTTCTTCGATCGCCCGGCCCGCGAGGTGCTCATTGGTGCGATCGCGCAAAATCTTGACGAAACCGAGGTGAACATCGTGATCACCCCACAGCGGCATCATTTCCCCCGAGGCCCAGAAGCGTTGCCCGTCCTGGCGCAAATGCCAGCGTTCATCGGAGGCACGACCATCGCGTAGCGCAATGGCCATTTCCAGCTCGATCCGCCCGGCCGCGCGGTCCTCCGGGGTGAAAAAGCGCGCTGCGCTGCGGCCACGCATTTGCGCTGCGGTCCAGCCCGTGACCTGAGTCGCGCCGGAGTTCCAGTCGGTGATTTTGCCGTCCGGGTCGGTCAGGATCATTGCAAAATCAATGGCACTGTCGAAGATTGCCCGTTGACGCGCCTCACTGCTGGCGAGGGCCGAGCGACTGGCCTCCAGCTCCGCCTGCATTTGCGCTGAAACAAGTCGTTCGGTCGTCACGGCGCCAGACTGTCGCTGGTTTGCGTCGTCGTCCGTGTCCGCGGATGGCGGTGCAGACCCGGCGTCGTTGCGCGGGGAATCATCCCGGCCGGAGGGCGGCGTTTGCGCCTCGAGTCTGGCAGCCTCAAGCGCCAGACGAAGGCTCGCCACCTCGGCTTCGAGTTGCTCTCGGGATAAATGTTTCAGGATGTCCCCCAACTGATGCACCGTCTCTTTTTCATGCGGATATCAAGGTTGATTTAATGCGTCGCAGGTTCGGTCATGGCGACCCCGCTACGCCCTACTTGTTTCACGCCATACATTGCCTGATCCGCCGCTTTGAGCAACGTGTCGAGAGTTTGCCCGTGTTCCGGGCACAACGAGACGCCGATACTGCACGAAATGGATAGCTCACCAGCGCTTGTGACAACGGTCTGCGCAATGGATTCAAATACCCTCGCAGCCAACAGTTGGGCGCTCTCGTGGGGGGTCAGGCTGGACAGCAGAATGACGAATTCATCTCCCCCGTACCGGGCAACCGTGTCACATGAGCGAGTGGCTTGCAGCATGCGGCTGGCCACCGCCCGCAGCACTTGATCACCGGCTTCATGGCCATACCGGTCATTGATGTCCTTGAAGTGATCCATGTCGATCAACAAGACGGCGAACTGCACTCCGTTTTCCTGCCAATTTGACCAGGCTTGATCAAAGCGATCGGCGAACAGGTAGCGATTGGGTAATTGGGTGAGCACGTCATGGGTGGCAAGGTAGGCAGAACGTTGATGCTCGAGGTCGGCTCGCTCGATGGCCTTGAAGTGCCTGACTAACACCACCGGCATGCAGATCAGTACTCCGCCGAGCAAGGTCAGGATGATCAGCATTTCGTCAGTCAGTACGTCTGTGAACCGTAGCTGACGTTCGAACACCAGTGTCATGGGCTGGGAATTGTTGCGAATTTCGACCCGGTCGGCCAAGCGCGGCAAGAAGAAACGATCGAGCACACCGGCCTGTAGCGGTGGCGTGGAAAAAACCGGACTTTGCGTACCGGACGCCGTTTTAAGAATGGCATCGATGCGCACCAGCGGATCAATGTTTGCATCGTTCACGGCCTCGAGCAGCGCTCCGGTTTTAACCAGAAGCAACGACATCATCGTGCTGCCGAAGAAATTCGGCCGCGCCTGCTCTCGCGCCTGCGATGGCCGTGTGACTGACTGCATCAGGATGTAAGCGTTATCGCCCTCGAACATCGAAAAAACCGGCGAGACAACCGGTTTTTGATGATGGCGGGTCAACGCGAGGGCGTACGACAAGTGGCCGACGGTTTCCAGCCGGACGCCGTAGATCGAACTGGATTCCGGCAGCGACGGGTACATGAACAACACCGGCCATGTTTCCTTCAGATAGACCTGAGGGTGACCCGGCTGTCCGGCCAGACTCGGGAAATCCTTGAGTTGGAAATCTGCTCGCCAGGTGCGTTGCAGCAACGCTTCGAACGCCGCTTGCTCGGCGACGGGAACTGCCCTCGCCGCTTCCAGCATGTAAATGTGCGGGTAGGCGGATAACACAGCGGCGGCATAGCGGGCGGCGGCTTCCGTATCGCTTTGATCGACGGCTTGCAGGAAAGCGGAAAACCCCGCCAGCACCGCTTCGTTGGTGTCGAGCTGGTTGCGCACGATGCCGGAAATATTCTGCACGTATTCCGAAAACCGCGTCTCCCTGCGCTGGGTTTCGGACTTCAGCAACAGCAATGCGCAGAACCCGACCAGGCCGACAGCGAGGACAATGAAGCCAATCAGGGAATTGCGCCGCTTGGTCAACATTGCGACGTGCCCGTGCCAGGAACGAACAGGATGCCCGGGCCAGCCACTTCCGGATGCAGATTCCACATAGCGTCTCGTCCCTGTCTCACGCGGCTGGTGTGCCCGGCTTCTGGATATTTGCGGCCGATTCTAAGGCAATGCGCCACTGTTAAGAATAGGGATGATTAATTGAGTAGCGCGCGGTGCGTCGAGTTTCAGGCGAATGGATTCGCCGGCGCCATCGCTGGCAAGCCAGCTCCTGCAAGCATCTCGGTCAGAATCCGCGGGAACTATCGCGCGCATGCGGCGATCATTCCCTAGGCGCAACCTGCGCGCCACTGATGGACCCGATCAGCGCTGAGGTTCAGCCCAGGGTCGCAGAACCATTAGGAGTCGACATGACCGTTACCGTCCAACCGACCTACCGAAGTACGCCTGGCCCGCTTCACGCCATCCTCCTCGCCGGCACGGTTCCGCTGTTTCTCGGCGGTTTGCTTAGCGACATCGCTTATTACAAGAGCTACCAGATTCAGTGGAGCAATTTTGCCTCGTGGCTGATTGCCGGCGGTTTGCTGTTCTGTGGTTTGGCGCTGTTGTTTGCGCTGGCGAATCTGTTTCGCGCGGAGCGCAAGTCCGGGCGACCGGTCATGTATTTTCTGCTGCTGTTGCTGACCTGGGTGTTGGGGCTGGTGAACGCCTTCGAACACGCCAAGGACGCCTGGGCGGCCATGCCTTCGGGCCTGGTGCTGTCCGTGATCGTCACTCTTCTGGCCTTCGTCGCGGCATGGACAGGGCTGACCAATCTGCGTTCGGGAGATGAGCGATGAGATATCCAGGCGCATTGACTGCCTTGAGTATGGCGCTGTTGCTGAGCGCATGCGGTGCCGACGGTGACAAGACCCAGGCACGCGGGCCGGACCCGAAAATGCCAGAAGTGCAGCACACGTTATTGCCGAGCATGAAGATTGCTGAACCGGCGGCCTGGGGTGAGCAAAAACCCACGGTGCCCGAGGGCTACAGCATTACGGCCATCGCCACCGACCTGAAAATTCCGCGCCAGACGCTGGTGCTGCCCAACGGCGATATTCTTGTGGCGGAGGGTCGTGGCGGCAGCGCCGCGAAACTCAAGCCCAAGGATGTCATCGCCAGCTACATCAAAGCCAAGGGCAACACTCAGGTCAAGGGCGGCAATCGCCTGACCCTGCTTCGCGATGCTGACGGCGACGGCACGTACGAGACCAAAACCGTGTTTGCGGAAAATCTCAACGCACCGTATGGCCTGGCTTTCGCCAATGACAAAGTGTACGTGGCCAACCAGGATGCGCTGGTGCGCTTTGACTATGTCGACGGCCAGACTCAGGCCGGCGGACCGCCCGTCAAAGTCACTGACCTGCCAGCCGAAATCAATCACCACTGGACCAAGGCGCTGGCCGTCAGCCCTGACGGACGCTTCCTGTATGTCGGCATCGGTTCGAACAGCAACGTGACCGAGCGCGGCATGGAGGTCGAGATCGACCGGGCGATGGTCTGGCAGATCGATGCCGAAACCGGTGCGCACAAACCGTACGCAACCGGCTTGCGCAACCCGACTGCATTGACCATCCAGCCTGATTCCGGGCAACTGTGGGCGGTGGTCAACGAGCGCGATGAATTGGGGCCTGATCTGGTACCGGACTACCTGACCTCCGTGCGCGAAGGCAGCTTCTATGGCTGGCCTTACAGCTATTGGGGCCAGAACGTCGACTCACGTGCGCAACCGCAGAATCCGGAGAAGGTCGCGGCCGCGATCAAACCGGATTACAGCCTCGGCTCGCACGTGGCTGCGCTCGGCGTCGACTTCTCGATACCGGAAATGGGTGAGAAATTCGCCGATGGCGTTTTCGTCGGTGAGCACGGCAGCTGGAACCGTCCTGACCCGGTCGGCTACAAGGTCATTTTCGTGCCGTTCAGCAATGGTAAGCCGGCGGGCGAGCCCGTCGACTTTGCCACCGGCTTCCGTGGCACGGACGGCAAGACCCGCGGCCGGCCTGTGGGTGTCACGGTCGACCCGCGTGGTGCTTTGATCATCGCTGATGACCTGGCCAACACCGTGTGGCGGGTCACTCGCAACCGGTAACTGCACCTTCACAACTGCACCACGATAACGACAAAGCCCTGTTCATTCGGGGCTTTGTCGTTTCTGGCCATCAGACGGGCCATTAATTTGAATCCCTGTGCCATCACAGGGTCATTAAAAGGGAGAGCAGGAAGACGACACAGCAGTGGAGGAATTTATGAGCCTTGCAATGACAATCTTCAGCATGATCGCCGCCTGGCTGGCGATTGCTATTTCGATGCTGTGGGGCATGCTGAGAATCGCCCGTCGCCATCAAGCGGATATCCAGGCCCCCGCTCAACCAGACGTCGCCTGCCGATACTGGCGCGGCGTGAACCCGGTCAAATCTTTGAACTGACGTGTGAATGCGCTGTGATCGGTATAGCCGCATTGCAATGCAATCTCGGTAATGGGCAATGCGGTGATCAGCAGTCGATGCGCATGTTCGAGGCGAATCTTCTGGATCATTTGCCGTGGCGTCAGGTGGAATACACGCTTGCAATACCGCTCCAGTTGCGCGACCGAGATATCGGCGATGCGAGTCAGTTCGGCCAATGCGATGCGCCGGTGGAAATGAGCGCGGATATGTTGATCGACAGCGGCCAGCCGTTGATAAGCCGGGTGGGTGTCAGCAACTGATTGCAAGTCAACCGAAACACCCGTCAGGCCGATGATTACACCTTCCCGATTCAACAGTGGCTGCTTGTGCGTCAGGCACCAGCCGGGTTCGCGGCTGCCGTAAAGGTGCAGTTCGAGTTGATCCTCCAACACCAAACCCTGCTCCAGCACGCGGCGATCCTGTTCGGTATAGCCCGGCCCCAACTGTGCCGGAAACACCTCGGCGCTGGTTTTCCCCAGCAGCGGTTTCAAGTCCTTCAGGCCGCAGCGCTGGACCAGCGTGCGATTGGCCATGACATAACGGGCCTGGCTGTCCTTGATGAAAATGGTGGCGTTGGGGATAACGTCCAGCATTGGCAAAAGCGGTGCGATGCTGGAGAGCAGGTCTTCGAGGGTTTGCGCGCGAGATGAGTCGGGGTCTTGGCAAAGGTGAGCGAATGCGTTGGGTGTCATTGGTTTTGCTGCCTCTGCTCAAGATTGTCGGCGATTGACAGTGCGTAATCGCGAGCAAGCTTTGCTCCCACCAAGCTTTACTTCTGCAAGTGTTAGCAGATTGCCGCACGGTCGCGCCGGTGTCGAGCGCTGCCCTGTGGCGAGGGGGCTCGCCCCCGTTGAATTGCGAAACGCCCTCCAGCGCTCCAACTATGCCGATTTCGTCATCCTACCCGACATAAAACATCAATCGCCGCGCCGTCCGCAAGTTCAGTGTTAACGCCGAGCCGTCACTGAATGGACCCTCCCATGAAAAAACTCCACGTCATCGATTCCCACACCGGCGGCGAACCCACGCGCCTGGTGATGTCAGGTTTCCCCAACCTGCCCGGCACCTCCATGGCTGAAAAGCGCGACGCCCTGCGTGATGAGCATGATCAATGGCGCCGAGCCTGTCTGCTCGAACCGCGAGGCAACGATGTATTGGTCGGCGCGCTGTATTGCCCAGCCGTTTCGGCCGCAGCGACCTGCGGGGTGATCTTCTTCAACAACGCCGGTTACCTCGGTATGTGCGGGCACGGCACCATCGGCCTCGTCGCATCGTTGCATTATCTTGGGCACATCAGCCCGGGGGTGCACACCATCGACACACCCGTCGGTGCGGTCAGTGCCACCCTGCACGAAGACGGCGCGGTCACGCTGCGCAACGTGCCGGCTTACCGTTATCGCAAACTGGTGCCGGTGGAAGTGCCAGGTTACGGCCGCATCTACGGCGATATCGCCTGGGGCGGCAACTGGTTTTTCCTGGTGGCCGAGCATGGCCATGCGCTGCACATGGACAACGTCGACGCCCTCAGCGCTTTCACCTGGTCAATACTCA
Source organism: Pseudomonas sp. TMB3-21 (assembly GCF_054898145.1). Lineage (NCBI taxonomy): Bacteria > Pseudomonadati > Pseudomonadota > Gammaproteobacteria > Pseudomonadales > Pseudomonadaceae > Pseudomonas > Pseudomonas sp. TMB3-21. The sequence goes on from NZ_CM142718.1 coordinate 4,637,990, forward strand.
AAGCGCTGGAAGCTCAAGGAATTCACGGCGAAGACGGCGCGTTGATCGACCACGTGGAATTGTTCGCCGACGATGCCGAGGCGGACAGCCGCAACTTCGTCATGTGCCCCGGCAAAGCCTATGACCGCTCCCCTTGCGGCACCGGCACCAGCGCCAAACTGGCGTGTCTGGCGGCCGACGGCAAACTCGCCGAGGGCGAGATCTGGGTTCAGGCGAGCATCACCGGCAGCCAGTTCGAAGGCCGCTTCGAATGGGAAGGCAAACGTGTCCGCCCATTCATTAGCGGACGCGCTTACATGACGGCCGACAGCACCTTGCTGATCGACGACCAGGACCCTTTCGCCTGGGGCATCTGAATGGCCCCCTCCCCTTATCCAGACTTGAAAAATTCCCAGGAGCTAGATTGATGAGCGCAAACATTTTCACTGGCTGCATTCCGGCGTTGATGACCCCCTGCACCGCCGAGCGAAAACCTGACTTCGATGCGTTGGTGGCCAAAGGTCGTGAACTGGTGGATATCGGCATGAGCGCCGTGGTGTATTGCGGCTCCATGGGCGACTGGCCGCTGCTTACGCAAGCCCAGCGCCAGGAAGGCGTTGCGCGTCTGGTGGACGCCGGTGTGCCGACGATCGTTGGCACCGGCGCCGTCAACAGTCGCGAAGCGGTTTCTCACGCGGCGCATGCGGCAGCGGTAGGCGCGCATGGCTTGATGGTGATTCCGCGCGTGCTGTCGCGGGGTGCCTCCGCCACCGCGCAAAAAGCTCACTTTGCGGCCATCCTCGAGGCGGCGCCAGAGTTGCCGGCCGTCATCTACAACAGCCCTTATTATGGTTTTGCGACCCGCGCCGAGCTGTTTTTCGAACTGCGTCGCGAGCATCCGAACCTGATTGGCTTCAAGGAGTTTGGCGGTGCCGCCGACCTGCGCTACGCCGCCGAAAACATCACCGGCAAAGATGACAGCGTGACGTTGATGGTCGGCGTCGACACGCAAGTGGTGCACGGTTTTGTCAACTGCAACGCCACCGGCGCCATCACCGGCATCGGCAATGCCCTGCCGCGTGAAGTGCTGCAACTGGTAGCCCTGAGCAGGCAGGCCGCCAACGGCGACGCCAAGGCACGCCGCCTGGCACGCGAACTGGAATCGGCGCTGGCCGTGCTGTCCTCGTTCGATGAAGGTTGCGACCTGGTGCTGTTTTACAAGCACCTGATGGTGCTCAACGGCGATCAAGGTTACGCCCTGCATTTCAATGAGACCGACGAACTCAGCGATTCCCAGCGCCGCTATGCCGAGCAACAATACGCGTTGTTCCGGCAATGGTATGAGAGCTGGTCAGCCGATCTCGCCTGAAAAACGCCACCGCAAGGATCCCCGGAACATGCGCGACCCAAACACGGCTAACCCGCCGCACGATATCGCCATCGTCGGCGCCGGCATCATCGGTGTTGCCTGCGCCTTGCGCCTGGCGCGTCAAGGCTTGCGGGTCGTGGTCATCGACCGACAGGCGCCCGGCCACGGTGCTTCGTTTGGCAACGCCGGGCATTTGGCGACCGAGCAGGTGTTCCCGATTGCCGACCTGTCCATTCTCAAACGGCTGCCGTCGATGCTGATGGACCCGATGGGGCCGCTGCGCCTGGACTGGAAATACCTGCCGCGCGCCCTGCCCTGGTTCACGCGTCTGTTGCTCAACCTGCGCTCGGCGCCGTTCCAGCAAACAGTCGCCGGTTTGCGCGCGCTGAATGAAGGCAGCCTGGGTGCGTGGCAGCGGTTGCTGACGACCATTGAGCGTCCCGACCTGCTGAAGGAGGACGGCTCGTTGCTAGTGTTCGAACGCGCCGACGCGCGACCGGCGATCGAAGCGCTGCAAAAGCGCTTGCATCAGCAACAGGTGCCGGTGGATTTCTGGTCTGCCGGTGCAGTGCACAACGTCGCGCCACACCTCAGCCATCAGATTCAGGGCGGGCTGTTCTTCCCGCGCACCGGGCATTTTCTCGATCCCTATCGCGTGGTTTGCGAGCTGGTGAACGCCGCACAAACCAGTGGCGTGGAGTTTGTGCAACAGCATGTTCAGGGCGGTCACTTGCACGAGGATGGCGTTGCACTCGTCACCGACCAAGGCACGTTGCAAGCTCGGCAGGTACTGATCGCCTGCGGGGCTCATTCAGCCGAATTGACCGCCGCATTGACCGGCAAAAAGATCCCGCTGGATACCGAACGCGGTTATCACCTGATGCTGCCCCATGAACACAATCGGCTGCCCTTCGCCGTCACCTCACTGGAACGCCGATTCATCATGACGCCGATGGCCGCCGGGCTGAGGCTGGCAGGCACCGTCGAATTCGCTGGCCTGCACAGCCCGGCCAACATGCAGCGCGCCTGGCAGTTGCATCACCTGAGCAAAGGTCTGTTTCGTCGGGATCTGAACGCTGAGGAGGCGACTCCGTGGATGGGCTTTCGTCCGTCGCTGCCGGATTCCCTGCCGATCATCGACCGGGTGTGTGAGGGCAAGGTGCTGTTGGCGTTCGGGCACCAGCATTTGGGCTTGACCCAGGCGGCGGTGACTGCCGAACTGGTTTGTGGACTGGTGTCAGCGGGTTCTGCGAAGCCCGGTTTGCCCGCGCTGCACCCCTACCGACTCGATCGCTTTTGAAGCAGCGTGGGGCTGCGCAATAAACTCAAGAAACCAGCAGCGCCTCGCTTTTTACGATTGCCGGAATCGCCACTTGCATCCGTTGCCGGTCCAGCCAGCCTCGGGTTTTCACGACGTCGAAGATTTGTCCTTGGTCGATCAGCGCGAGAATCAGTTCATCGGACACCCGATAGCGTCCGCAGTCAGGACAGTCCCTTTCCTCCCAGGGCCCATGACATTGAATGCGCTCTGCGGCGTTGACACAAATAAGACAATTCATCGCGATCACCATTGTTGTAAGTATTTCTGGATCGTCGTGCGAAAAGAAGCCGCTGACTGGTCGACCGAATTGATCGGATGAAGTTCGCGGCGATGGCGCTTTCAGGACATAGAGGTCGTACCTGTTACTTGATCCTTGCTTTTACTCCGCCGAATGAACACCAGCCGTATCAACCAGAGCATGAGGACAACGCAGCGTTCTTTCACCCTGAATGCGGCGGCGCGACAGGCGTGAGCCTTGCTTTGATTTTTTCGAACGCCTTGCGGGTTTATGGGTCTTCTGTAGTAATACTTTTTCTGGAATCAGACGTATGTCCGCTCATCAAGGCCTGGTTGTTCTCGCACGCGGCGGTTATGCCGCGCGAGGCGTTATTTACCTGATCATCGGGATCTTCGCGTTACTGGCGGCTCAAGACTCGACTAAACCCAAGGATAGTCACAAAAGCCTGGAAGCATTGTTTAGCCAGCCATTCGGTTACGTGCTGGTCGGGCTGGTAGTGGCGGGCCTGCTGGCGTTCGCCGCTTGGCGTGTGCTGCAAGCGACCCGCGACGTCGATCATCACGGCAAGGAATTCAAAGGCCTTGTCATTCGTACCGGATTGCTGGCCGGCGGTTTGGTTAATGGCGCACTGGCGTTTTTTGCCCTGGGTCTACTCGTCAGTGGGCGCAAGAGCTCGGGCGATTCCGGAGGTGGTCAGACCAAGGACCTGCTGGCCAGCCTGCTGTCCTGGGAATATTCGAACGTATTGGTTTACCTCATCGCACTGGTGCCACTGGGCGTCGGCATTGCTCACATCATCAAAGGCTGGAAGGCGACGTTCGAGAAGTACTTCGAAGCGGATGAAGACGTGATGCGTTATGTGCGTCCGGTCTCTAGATTCGGCCTGATTGCCCGAGGCGTAGTCTTCATCGAAATTGCCGTGTTACTGCTGGTCAGCGGCTCGGCCTATAAAGCCATGGACCCGCCGGGCATGAAAGACGCGCTCGATGCCCTGCAGAACCTGCCGGCAGGTGCAGTCATATTGATGATTATCGCATTGGGCCTGATCGCTTTTTCCGTCTACAGTTTTGCCCAAGCGGCGTGGCGCAAGATCAATATGGATGTGCCCGGAGTATCGCGATCCTGAAGCTGAATGCAAAAGCCTCCAGGCTAGTCAAGGCGCTGACCTGGAAGTAAACGGATGGAACCCATGTGGATAGCGGCGGGTTCATTTGTCTGTCAGCTGACAACGACGCGATATTGGCGAAATCCTGCCCCCATTCACGGCGCAGGACTCGCCAAAAGCAATGATCAAATCAAGCGTCTGACATCCAGGCGCCCACAGGGCGGGCCGCTCAGTTGCTCACCGGTCTCCAGACTGAACACGGAAAAATGCAATGGACAGGTGATGCTCTTGCGCTGTTCATTGACCATACCGTGTTCCAGCCACCCTGCTCGGTGCGGGCACGTGTGCGGCACTTCAAAAAGCTGGTCGCCGATTTCCACGGTGAATCTGCCGGGGCGATGAAACTCAGAGGGCTTGCTCAATCTCACGCTCCTTGTCAAAAAATTTCTGACGCCTGGCCTTATCGACCGCCGCATCAAAGGCTGCATTAGTAATTTCCCGTCCCATACAGATGCCCTCCCACGCTTTGACCGGGTCCAGATCGCCCGTCGCATCCATCGCTTTCAGCAAACGCTGGCCTTCGATGGCGTGAAACACATCAATGTGCACATGCTCGGAATAATACGTGTGAGCCTTGATTTGCAAACGCGAACAAATCGATGTGTAACACTCGAAGAAAAACGGCACGACCGTTTCAAAATAGGTAATGACTCCCGCGAAATACGACGGATCATCCGCCCGCATTGTCAGCCAGCAAAACATGTTGGGAAACGAGAACCCGGCTGCAGCATTGACGTCAATGTAGAACGCCAGGTCGGTCGGCATCTGCAATTCGTTCAGCAGGTCTATGTACAGCGTGGTGTGGGAACGCTTGAGATTGCCGGAGCCGAACTCATCAATCATCATCCGCAACATAGGCATCTGAGCGGCGAGGCTCAGTCGAGGCATCAGGTGATAGAACACCTGCGCCTCGGTCAGGCCATCCAGCGCGAACTCCTGCACCAGGATCTTGAATTCCTCACGCGTCATATGATCGCCAACGTAGGCTGCGCTGGGCGGCATTACGCTGCGTTCCAGTTCTACCAGTTCCGCGAGTTGTTTGCGCAAACCGGCCAGGTCGGAGGGCGTGTTGGCAGTTCGCGTTTTCTGGATCGTTGAATCGATCCAGTCACGCTCAAAGGCCAGGATATGTGCGGGCAATGGCTGAAGCTGTTTGATACAGGCGCGATTGGCCAGGAACAGATCTTTTTGCTGTGCGTTCATGCCATGGCCCCCTCTGCCACCAACACTTGGTCCGTGGTGATGATGCCTCGCGCCTTGAGTTCCTTTTTGACGTGCGCGTACCAATCGTCCGCAGCGAGTTCGAAGCGCTGGTCGAGCGATTCCACCAGCGCACTTACCAAAGGTTGCTGTGCACTTATTGCCATGCGACAGAGTGCAGGTTCCAGATTGGCCAACGACACGACATTGCCGTCGGACTGCAGCTCTCTAGCCAGGAGCATTTCCCAGCCGAGGAAGTAATCCAGACCCTCATTGCGCAGCTGATCGATCTCGCTTTGGACGCGCGGCTGCGAGGGTGAATCCTTGATGCCGATGACCCTGGGTAACCGCGCAATCGCCATTAACGTATCAAAGCTTTTTTCGTTGCCGGATAGCGCAGACTCGTTGTAGATGAAGATATCCATGGAAACGGCGTCATGAACGGCGCGGTAATGCTCAATGATGTCTTTCTGATTCGTCCCGGATGCGAAAGGCGAAGTAAACATGATCGCCTGAGCACCCAGCTCCTGGGCCAGCAGCGCGTATTCAATCACCTCGGCCGTAGTGGCACGTTCGATGCCAGCGATCACTGTTTTATCCTGTGCGTGGGCAAGCGTCAGCTCCAGCATACGTTGCCAGTCGCGACGCCCCAGGCGCCAGCCCTCACCGGAAGTCAGGCAGGGAATGTACCCGTCAACGAAGGGCCTGGAGCTGTGCATCAACCGGCGCACGCTGGTTTCACAAATACGCGATTGCTCATCAAGCGGGGTAATCAACGGGACGAAAACATTTTTAGCCGACATGCTGAAAGTCCTCCTGTTCAATGGACATCTCACGGGACTGTTCGTAAAGACTTTGCAGTTTCTCAGGGAAGACGGGGCCATTTATCAATGAAGGAAACGGTTGCAGGAAAGGCTGTAACGCTTCCAGTTCACGCAGTGCACTGTCGTGGGTGAAGAGTGGTTGCTGATGCTCGACTACCTGCGCGGCGAGTAATTTTTTTTCGACGCTCAGATGCGCCCAATTCGTCTGCAGGCAGGCACGCTTGAGGACTTTGCTGCAATAGCCCTGACGCTGAATGTCCATGTCCGTATGGAGGACGTCCATAAAGGGGTAATAGACATCCTGCAACTGGCGGCTCTTCTTCCAGATGATGGCATCGCACATTCCGATCTGACCGAAACTCATCAGGATCTGACGTGAATAGAAGGCGTTGAAAAAAGCCAGGGATGTCTCTCGGATGCCCGGATCGGCATGGTGCATGCCCATGAACACAGTGGCATCGATAACCGGGATGATGGGATCAGTCATGGTACTGCTCCAGAGCGCGGGCGATGGTGTTGACGGCCTGCTCGAACTCGTCGGGTTTGCGGGCCAATGCCAGACGAATGTACTTTTGCCCCGCCTGCGGCTGACTCCAGTAGAAGTATTTGCCAGGCAACACGTAGACTTCGTACTCCATCAAATACGCCTGCAAGTCATCGGCTGTGACACCCCCCCGCATGATTTCAAACCACGCAACGCTGGTTTCGACCATGGGCGTTACGTACCGAAGAAAATGGCCATCGAGGTGGCGTTTGGCGCTTGTGCGATTGACTTCAAGCACGCTGCGAACAGATTCGAAATCGTCTTCGCTACTGTCTCGAATGTACTGGGTCACCACATTGAGAATGAAGGGCGAGACGTTCAGCAATACACTGGTGACGATGCTGTAGATGTCAGCGTTGATGTCCGTACTGGCCATGATCGTTGCGCACTTGGTGTCCTGCAGTGGCCAGGTTTTACCGGTGTCTTCCATAACGATGTATTGGGTGCCAATGTCGTCCAGGATTGCATAAGCGTCGAATCGGCAGCCGCCTGCTGTTTTGAAAAATGCCGCAAAGCAGAAATCCAGAATCAGCAATTTGCCGTGGTCCTTGCAGTAACGCGCCACCTCCACAAAGGTGTCGGCGCCAGTGGCAAACATGCTTGAACCGGTCGGGTTGTTGGGATCTACCAGAAAAATCGAATCAACATCGGCTGCTGCCGTTTGAAGTTTTGTGTAGACGCTTGCTGGCGATTGGAAAAGGCTTTCATCCAGTGCAGTCAACGGCACTTCCATGTGTTTGAGCAGATCGTGCAGGTTATCGAAGCAAGGCTCGATCAATCCCACACTCATGTTGCGTTTGCGCAGGTAGGTTGCGGTGATGTGCATCGCAATTGAGGCGGCGTACACGAGGTAAATTTCATCGTGTCGCTTAAGCGCGTGTTGTTGTCCGTGAAAGGAAAAAAACGCCTGAATGAATTCCTGTTCACTCTGATACTGCGTGCGGTTTTGCGCGCGATACCAGAGTTCGGGCAAGCGCTCGACAATTTTTCGCTGAGTCACACTCTGATCCTGGTGCGTGTGGGCATCAGCCAGGTTAAAGCGTGTTTTCAGGGCAGAAATTTCATGCTGGGTGATGTCTTCCTTGACGTCATGACGGGCTGCAACATTCATCTTGTTATTCCTGTAAGAGTCAACTTAGTTATCTACGTAGATAGCCTGCTCACAAATCTGCAGATAAACCCGACCCAATAATTAACGTTGCTCTTTTGCTCTACAACTGTACCTCAGTGCAGGTTTGTATTTTTTTTTACACCTGTCTTTAGGTACAGTTGTATTTTGCAGTTTCAATCGCCATTCTCCTCGCGCGTTACAAACCGATTAATGTAGTTGTACACGGACGGAATTCATAAACGCATGGACCAGGTAATTTTTCACAAAGTCGATTATTCAGATGCCTCAGAAGAACTGATGGGCAACCTGTTCCGATTGAGAAAGGAAGTGTTCGCCGACCGTCTGGACTGGCGGGTCATCGTTAACGAGGGCAGGGAGATTGACGAATATGACAATGCCTCTTCAACCTACCTGGTAGGCGTCTATGCAGGCATACCATTGGCCAGCCTTCGTTTGATCAATACGCTGAACCCTTACATGGTGGAGGGACCTTTTCGCGGCTTCTTCGACTGTACGTTGCCCAAAGACCCGTTGATTGCTGAGTCCAGCCGCTTTTTCGTCGACAAGACCCGTTCCCGCGCACTAGGCCTGAGCAGAGCACCGATCACCGAAATGTTGCTTCTGGCGATGCACGATCACGCCACTCGACAGGGTTTGCGATCGATCATTACGGTGGTCAGCCAGGCCATGTCGCGCATCGTTCTAAGGGCGGGATGGCTGTATGAAGTGTTGGCTACAGGCGAGGCTTCACCGGGGGAAAAAGTGCTGTTGCTGAATATGCCAGTGTCTTCCGAAAATGATAAGCGACTCAAGGAGGTGATCGAGTCGAAGAGTAAACAGCCACTGCGCAAGGCACTGGAGATCACCTGCTAATCAAGGCGCAGGCACCTTTTAGACCAACCCCAGACTTACGGCTTTGTACACGGCTTGCTTGGCGTTGCAGACTTGAAGTTTATTGACGACATTGGCCATGTGGAATTTCACAGTGCGAATCGAGATGGCACAAATGGCGGCAATTTCCCTGTATGCCTTACCCATGACAACCCACTTGAGCACGCTCAACTCGCGATCCGACAGGCCGGTCTCATCCAGATCAGGAAAAAGCTCATTGAGGGAAAAACAATTCGTTAAACGGCTTTGAAATTGAACGAGTGTCATCTGGATTTCCGCCGCGTTTCCCGTCATGAACTGCTCAAAATCATGACGACGCTCGGTATTGCTGATGCTCAATGCGGCAAAAAGCCCGTGGGCATCATGCAGATTAAAAGTAAAACCATCGGATATCCGGTATTTCTCCGAGGACGCAAACACCTCCCGCCCCATCCCTGAATCCTTCGATTCAAGCGCCTCATGCCAAAAGAACGGCGCTATACATTTCATGCCGTGTCTGATGACAGGATCTATGAGGTGGTAACCCTCGGTTTTATACACATCGAGCCAATGCTCGGGATAGTTGGAAAAGATTCTTGGTTCAACCTCACGAGCCTTGGACGTGAGGAAATAGGCGTAATGGCAGCCCTCCAGAGGCAACAGGCATTTTTCAAAAGCAGTTCTCAGACGTTCATCCATTTGCGAAATCGGGTGTAACGCTTTGCCCCCTTTCAAGTACCGAGTGCTCATAAAAACTCCTTTTTTTATGGTTGCGGCTGACGTTTGCGCTGCTGCATCTCAATTGAGGCAATGATTCAATCTCGGTCCCGCTACGTAGTAAAGCCAAATCAACACTACAAGGATGCCCGTGGGCACTGAATCAATATTGCATTAGCCGATGTCAAACGGACTGTCGGACATCCGCCCTCCTCTGTACCAGTCAGCGGCGTTGAGGCCCGGGAGGCTCCCAGGCCAGTCCCGTGTTAATCCGTTGGAGCGTTGCGAGATTCGGCGAGCCCTGCCTGTACGGCAGGACGGGACTCAATCACCGCCAGCCAGCGCACCACATGGGTATACGACGTGATATCCAGCGCCAGCTCTTCATGGGTACGCAGCCAGGTGAACGCCGCGATGTCGGCGATGGAGTACTCATCGCCAGCCAGATAACTGTGCGAGGCCAGCTGTTTGTCCACCACTCCATAGATTCGCAGCGCCTCTTTACGGTAGCGCGCAATGGCTTCTTCGTTGGGTGTCGTGCTGCCGTGCAGGAACCACCACAACTGCCCCAGCATCGGACCAATGGCCCCTACCTGAAAGTATAACCATTGCTGAACGGACAGTTTTACAGCAGAAGAATCAGGCTGCAGACATTCAAATTTTTGCGACAGGTAACCGAGAATGGCAGCGGATTCGAAAACCGAGATACCAGCCTCATGATCAACGATGGCCGGAATTTTCCCATTGGGATTGATCCGCAAAAAATCCGCCGAATGTTGCCTGCCCGCGGACAGGTCGAACTTCACTTTTTCACAATCAATGGCAGCTTCTTTCAGGAAAATACTGATTTTCTGCCCGTTGGGTGTATCCGCTGTGTAAAGCGTGATGGGGTAAGACGCACTCATATGAAATCTCCTGTTGAGGACATTTTAATTGCATTTGCAATCATATTGAGGCGTGCAGTATGGTGCAAGCACGATGGATCGCACGGAGATATCAGGCATGATCGGCTTTTCCAGCTTCAGCAAAACACCGGATACCCGCGTTGCCGCTCAGGCTTGCATTGATAAAATCCGCAGCATGACGCAGCCGCACACTGTGGGGTTTTGCTCTCCGCTCTACACCATGATCGACATCGCCAATCGACTGGAACGGGATCCCGGAACCGCCCGACATATTTGGGTCGTGCGCGCCAACAAGCAGTCGCAAATCGATGGCGCTCACACCCGAATCAATGCGTGGCCGCTGCGCTTTAGTCCTGCCGCCTGTGCCAGCGAAAAACCCCTGTTGTACCTCGCCAGTTCTGCGACGTCCGCCGAACTGTGCGCCCTTTCAAACGAGTCGGCCCATCGCGGCATTCTGTGCAATGACATAGAGACCCTGCCCTCGCGCTGGCCCAAGGGCGCTCATCCCTGGGTCTCGATCTGGCTGGCCGCCAACCCGCAGTGCATGCCTTTCGACCCCGCCAGCGGTGCCGAAGCGCACGCTATTGCGCTCGCCGCTTTGCACAGCCTGTACGTGGAAGGCAACGACGGTTTTTACTACATGGCGCTGCATGACGAGCCTTATGATTTTGTTGCGCCCATCAGCCAAGTCAGCGCGAGCCACGCGCTCAGGGGGATGTACAGGCTCAGCGAAGTCGCTGCTGAAGCCGCAGGTCCCAGGGTTCGCTTGTTGGGCGCTGGCCGCGCATTGCAGTCGGTGGTTGCCGCGGCGCAAATGTTGCGCGAGGACTGGGGCGTCGAAAGCGAGCTCTGGAGTTGCCCCAGCTATACGCGGTTGGCGCGGGATGCAGACAGGGCGCAGCGATGGAACCGCATGCATCCGGCCATGCCGCGGCGATCAGCGCATTTGCTCGACTGCATGAGCCTCGACGATTGTCCGGTGGTGGCGGTGACGGGGTATGGCCGGCATGTCGCCGATCAGATCGGTGCCCATATCACGTCACGCTTCGTGACGCTGGGTGCTGACTCGCCTGAAGCGACCCTCGACACAACGCTGGATAAACGCTGGATTGTCGTCCTGGCGTTGCGGGCTCTGGCCGATGACGGGCGGATCGCACAGACGTGCGTCAGTGAAGCCATGAACCGTTATTTGCTGCAATGACCGCGCACGTTATTCAACCCGCGCGCCCGCTGTTGCGCGCGGCCGTTGCCGCGCGCTCAAGCGCATCGCTGAAGACCTGCTGTTGCTCGCTATCGAACTGCGCCAGAAACAGTTCGTCGACCGCCCCTTCATAGACTTGCCACATTTTTTTTCGCAGTACCTTGCCGCTCTCGGTGATGACGGCATACGCACCACGACCGTCGTCGCTGGCACGGCTGCGGGTGACCAGGCCCTCGGCCTCCAGGCGGTCCACCAGGCGAGTCAGGTTGTAGCGCTCGATCGCCATGACGTCAGCCAGTTCGCTCATGCGTCGGCTGCCGTCCGGGCCGCTTTCCAGGCCCCATAACGCGTCGTACCAGGCGTAAGCCGGGAGCTCGGCGGCAGCCAGCCGACGCTCGATTTCGCGGATCAGGCAACGGTGGGCCCGGACGAATCTGAACCAGGTATCCGGATCACTTGACGACATGCTTCACCCTTCTGATGAATTCGATTTAGTTGCAATTGTAGCGTGGCGCAGGCTAAGTTCTCACTCGTAGTTGCAATTGCAACTACAAAAATTCCTCAAGGCTGGCGTCTACCCGCGCCCCTTCACCAGGCACCAAACGACTCGGTGCTGCTGCACTGTCCAGGAGACGACGATGGCTCAACAACCCCTGTTTCTCGACGAGGATCCACAAGAAACTCGCGAATGGCTCGAATCCATCGAATCGGTGGCAAGCGTCGAAGGGCGTTCTCGCGCTCATTACCTGATCGATCAAATGCTTGATTTCGATGCCAACCGTCACGGTGATTTCTATGGGCGCGTCACCACGCCTTACGTCAACACCATCCCGGTCGACCGTCAGCAGCCCTACCCCGGTGACCTGGCCATCGAGCGCCGGATCAACGCTTACATTCGCTGGAACGCCTTGGCCATGGTGCTGCGCGCCGGCAAGCATTCGAACGTGGGCGGACACATCGCATCCTATGCCTCGGCGGCCGTTTTGTACGACGTTGGCTTCGAGCATTTTTTCCGCGGGCGCACCGAGCAATTTGCCGGCGACATGGTGTACATCCAGGGCCACTCCTCGCCAGGCATCTACGGCCGCGCTTATCTCGAAGGTCGCCTGAGTGAAGACCAGCTGGATAATTTCCGCCGCGAGACCGACCGCGATGGCGTTTCTTCCTACCCACATCCAAGGCTAATGCCAGACTTCTGGCAATTTCCGACGGTATCCATGGGGCTCGGGCCGATCACCGCAGCGTATCAGGCGCGGTTCATGCGTTACCTCGAAGACCGTGGCCTGAAAGAGCATCAAGGTCGTAAAGTCTGGGCGTTTCTCGGTGACGGCGAGATGGATCAGCCGGAATCTCTGGCGGCGATTTCCCTGGCCGGTCGAGAGAAGCTCGATAACATCATTTTTGTCGTCAACTGCAACCTCCAGCGCCTCGACGGACCCGTGCGCGGCAACAGCAAAGTCATCCAGGAATTTGAAAGCCTGTACCGGGCGGCCGGCTGGAATGTCATCAAAGTCATCTGGGGCAGCGGTTGGGATGCCTTGCTGGAAAAAGACAAAAGCGGCTTGCTGCGCCAGCGCATGATGGAATGCGTGGACGGCGATTATCAAAATTACAAATCGCAAAACGGCGCTTACGTTCGTGAGCACTTTTTCGGAAAGTACCCCGAGTTGCTCGAACTGGTCAGCGACCTCAGCGATGACGAGATCTGGAAGTTGTCACGCGGCGGCCATGACCCGGAAAAAGTCTACAACGCCTACGCAGCCGCGATGCGCCACACCGGCGGGCCGACCGTCATCCTGGCGAAGACCGTCAAGGGCTTCGGTATGGGCGAAGCTGGCGAAGGCCAGAACATCAACCATCAGCTGAAGAAGATGGGCGACGACGCGGTGAAGGCGTTCCGTGATCGTTTCGGGCTGGACCTCAGCGACGATCAACTGGGCGACATGCCCTACCTCAAACCGGCCGCGGACAGTGTCGAAGCCGTTTATCTGCAAGCCAGGCGCGCGCAACTCGGCGGCTATATTCCGGCACGCTTCAGTGCCGTCGAGCCCCTGCAGATTCCGCCGTTATCGGCGCTGGACACCCAGCTCAAAGGCACCGGCGAGCGCGGGATTTCAACTACCATGGCGTTCGTGCGCATCCTCGGCACGCTGCTCAAGGACCCGAACATCGGCAAGCTGATCGTGCCGATTGTTCCGGACGAATCACGCACCTTCGGCATGGAAAGCCTGTTCCGTCAGATCGGCATCCATTCCCACGTTGGCCAGTTGTACACGCCCCAGGACGCCGGCCAGTTGAGTTATTACAAAGAGGCGCGCGACGGCCAGATCATGCAGGAAGGCCTGAATGAATCCGGCGGCATTTCCTCATGGATCGCCGCGAGTACGTCGTACAGCACGCACGGCATAATGACGGTGCCCTTCTACATCTTCTACTCGATGTTCGGCTTTCAGCGCGTCGGCGATCTGGCCTGGGCGGCAGGCGATGCCCGCGCCCGGGGGTTCCTGCTGGGTGCCACGTCCGGCAGAACCACGCTGATGGGCGAAGGCCTGCAGCATGACGACGGGCACAGCCACGTGCTGTCCTCCACCGTGCCGTGCTGCGTGTCTTACGACCCGACTTTCGCTTACGAACTGGCGGTGATCATCCAGGACGGCATGCGCCGCATGTATGTCGAAAACGAAGACATCTATTACTACATCACCCTGCTCAACGAAAACTACGCTCACCCGCCAATGCCCGAAGGTGTTGAACAGGACATTCTCAAAGGCATGTACCGGCTCTCGGCTCCGCCACAGCCGGTCGAAGGCAAGCATGTTCAGTTGATGGGTTGCGGTTCGATCCTGCAGGAGATGATTGCCGCCGCCCAGTTGCTGCAACAGGACTTTGGGGTGAGCAGTGAGGTGTGGAGCGTCACCAGCCTGACCGAACTGCGCCGTGACGGCCAGGACGCGGAACGCTGGAACCTGCTGCATCCGGATCAGGAACCGCGCATCGGTCATGTGGAAAGTAGCCTGCAGAACAAGCAGGGCCCGGTGGTGGTCGCCACGGACTACATGAAAATCTTCGCCGACCAGATCCGCCCGTTCGTGCCCAAACGACGTTTTGTGGCATTGGGCACGGATGGCTTCGGGCAGTCGGATACCCGCGAGTCACTGCGCACCTTCTTCGAAGTGGATCGCCATTTCATCGCACTGGCGGCATTAAAGGCGCTGGCTGATGACGGCGCGATTGGAAGGGAAAAAGTGACCGAGGCGATTGTGCTCTATGGCATCGACCCGGAGAAGCAGAACCCGGCGAAAGTCTGACTCAGCCGTGGAGGATGCAAATCTGCGGCGGGTCCTAAAACCTGTTGGAGCCGGGCTTGCCCGCGAAGGGGCACGAACAGTTGGCACCTTTGCTGACTGATCCACCGCCTTCGCGGGCAAGCCATGCTCCCACAGGATTTGTGGTGCGGCATGGGTTTATTTAATTCACACCGATTGCGGTATGAGGCAATCGTGAAAATGACCAAGCCCTGGATTTCAGGGCTTGGTCACTTTTGCGTGGGAAATCCCGATCGCGCCTTCAACCTTTGCTGTGCTCGGGCGACGTTGGTCCTTGCTTGATCCCACGAGGTCCGGCGATGCCCCAGGCAATCAGCCCGATGACCGGAAAAACGATCAGGCCGATCGCCCATGCCGCCTTGATGCCGACCGGCTTGTCGCTTCTGAACACGCTGACGATTGCCCACAAGTCCACGAGCAAAATGAACACCGCAATGGCGATCATGAAATAGCTGACTGCTTCCGACATGGTCGTGCTCTCCAGATAGTTGATACTAATCAGGCACACTGCCTCAACCGGCGTTCAATGTTTCCAGCGTGTGGTCGACGAAGCGTGATGGCTTCGCGGTTTCCTTCATCAAGTGATCGACCACCGCCGCCAGCGCCGCCTGGGTATCGTTGCCGTCGGTTAAAGTGCGCTGGAAAATCCCCAGCTGTCGATGCGCACTGCTGCCTTCTGCGAGCATTCGGCGCAGCTGTCGAAAGACGTCTTCCACACCCATCTCGTGCGCTGTTTTACCCAGTACCTGTTGCGCCCGGAACAGCCATTGCTCGGTGGTGAACGGTCGGTCGTAACCCTCGATGACGAAGGCAGCCTCTACGCCGTAGCGTTTGGCCCGCCAACGGTTCTCCAGGAGTATCCAGCGGGAATTTTGCGAGTAGTCCGCGCCGGGTTGCGCGTGCTCGATGGCGTAGGCAACCAGCAAACGGAAAAACGAGGCGATGCACAGCGCGTCGTCCACGCGCGGGCAGGCGTCGGTCATGCGTAACTCAAGCGTCGGGTATTTGCCCGCAGGTCGAACGCCCCACCAGCAATCACCGGCCTGCTTGATGGCGCCGGTTTGCATCAGCAACGCCACGTAGGCGTCATAGGCCAGCTCGTCAGCGAAGAACTCCGGAATACCCATCCGCGGCCACTCGTCACAGGCCGTCTGCCGATAACTCATGTAGCCGCTGTCAGCGCCGTCCCAGAACGGTGACGAGCAGCTCAGCGCGAGCAATAATGGCGTCCATGGCAGGACCTCGTTCATCACCCGTATGCGGTCCAGCTGGCTCGGCACTTCAACATGCACGTGCAATCCAGAAAGCACGCTACGCTGCGCGACGTGACGGTAGTCTTCAAACAATTTGCAAAAATGCGGCTGCTGGGTCGCACGTTGCGTGCGCCAGTCGGCCAAAGGATGGCTGCCCACGCTTAATAAGCCCAAGCCATGAGGTTCGAGCGCATGGCGCAGGCTGGCGCGGGCTTCATCAAGGTAATGAGCCGCCTCGGCGACATTGTTGAAAATCGGCGAGGCAACTTCGATCTGACCCTGGAACATCTCCAGGGCAAAGTACTCACCCAGCGCCGCTTCGCATGCTTGGATGGCTGCTTTAGACGGCTGCGCGAACATTCTCCGGCTGGCCAGTTCGGTGATGAAGTATTCCTCTTCTATGCCGAATCTCAGGTCGGTGTTCATTAGCGACCCTCAGTGATAATCATCACCCGCGACCGCGCGCAAATACGCTTGGTCCGCTTCACGACGCAAGTCCCGCCACTCTTCCCAACTGACAATGCACTGGCGGTCCATCTCGTCTGTCTGACGCAGCAGTTCCTCGTGATAGGCATCCGGAGACTCCCTGCGCAGCGCGGCGTTGTCCAGCGTTTGGTGCCAGCGATCCAGCGCACGCAGTCGTCGCTCATGGGCCGGCGTCAGCAGGTTTCTGAAGGAGTTCATGGCGGTCGGATTCCTGACGTATTTCTGGATGGATCAGCGATTGTCGGCATAGGTTCAGGAATGCCGACCAGAGGCATTTTTTTGCCGGGTGGATACCGTCACGCCTCGGGTGCCAATCGTCGAGCACGGCGCGATCCAGTCAAACTTTTGGGCCGCCGCGATGCTCCACTGATGTAAGCCAACGGAGGAATGTGAAATGAATAACGACGACCGTGTGAACACTGGCAAACCGGCGAATGCGCCACCCACCGATGCGGCAGGCAAACCGGTGAATGTGGTTGAACGCGACCTTCAGGACAGCGACAGCGATACCGATGGCGTGGACAAAACGATCACGCCTTCGTCGACTCGCGTCAAAGAGCAGGAGGTGGACGAGCTGCAACGCAAGACCGCAGAGATCGAACGCAAAGTGGCAGACGGAAACTGAGTCATCTGTGGTGAGTTGCAAAAAAAGCGGGAGGCTCTCAAGGCCTCCCGCTTTGTTTTGCTCAAGGCGTACCCAACCCCCCTGACAAATCCGCAGCGGTACCACCCGGCTTGGGTGTTTGCGTCGAAGATTGAGCATTCGAGCTCGCGTTGGCCGTGGTGTTGGCGTTTGAATTCTCCTTGGTGTCGGGATGGTCGGTAGTTTTGGTAACCGTGTCACGCACCGCTTCCATCCCTTCGCGTGCCTGCTGTTTGACCTTGTCTGCAATGTCCGCGCTGGTCTTGCCCATGTAACGCTGTTCGGTACGGGTAGACGGCAATGCAGCGCCCAATAGCGCACCCAAAGCGATGCCTGCAGCGGCAACCACCAGCGGTTGGTCCCTGAGCAACTGATTGAACTGGTTGCCCATCTGCTGGGTGCTGCGTGCAACACGGTCACTGACATCGTGCGCGGTGTGGCTGATGCGATCGCTGACGTCATGCGCGGTGTGGCTTAGGCTGTCGGTGGCCGATGACAGGTTGTCTGCCAGATGAGCCGCCTTGCCTTTGACCGACTGATAGCCGCCCTTGAGCGAATCGGCGGTCTGATGCATACGGTCGCGGGCGCTGTCGACGCCATCAGACAGACCATCGGCCCACTGGCCTGTTCTGTCCTGATCCGGCCCTGTGCGGTACACATGACGTGCTGCAGGTGGACGGTTCTGGCTCATCATCAGCCACAGCAATCCGACCGACGTCACGACCGCCGGCACAGGGTTGTTGCGCACGCTGGTGCCCAGATTGGTCAGGAACGTGGTGCCGTTGTTTTGCATCATGCCCATGGCCTGGTCGAACATTTGCCCCGGAGTGAACTTGCTTTCCAGGGCATCGACGATGTTGCCAATGCTTTCGCGTTGAGCATCGATTTCGCGCTCGATGTCTTCAGGGCTTCTTTCTGATTCGATGTCGAATTCACGGTTCATGAGACTTTCCTCCGCAGCGCTTCCTGGTCTTTGTTCAAGGCGTCCAGCGTACGATCAGGCTTGAGGTTGGATGGCTCGAATTGCTTCTTGCCGGACTGCAGCATGGTGAAGCCAATGATCATCACCACCACGCCAACGATCAATGCCGCCAGCCAGGGCGCCATGACCATGCTCAGGCCGTAAACCACCGCCATTAACAGAATGATGAAACCGGCGAGCAGCACGATCGCGCCCCCGGCCACACCGGCTATCCCGGCCTTCATGGTGGTGAGGCTGGCCTGCAGCTCGGCCTTGGCCAGCGCCAGTTCTTTGGTAAACAGCGCTGGCACTTCGCGGGATAGCTGGCGCAACAACCCGACAACCGAGGCATCGTTTTCCGGCGCGGCAGCAGGACGGCTACCCGGCAACTCAGTATCTTCTCTGTTCATCACAGCTCTCCTTTGTAAGTCGAGGAACCTGGCGTCGAGTTGAAGCTTGCGGAGCCCGGTGTGGAGGTCGGATTTGTGGTTGGGCTCGAGGTCGATGTCGAGGACCCGGGCGTTGCAGACGAGGCGAAGTCCGAGGGATGGTCTTGCTCATTTGGCGAGGTCGGAGTAATGCCGGTTGCCAGCCCGGATTCGGACCCGCCGCGCGAAGGCATGGAGCTTTCGTAAGGTCGCTGAGCGCCGAAACCACCTGAGGGCGGCATCGAGCTGCTTTCGGCCGGATCACGATCATCGTTGAAAGATGCAGCCGGTGCGGTACCCGCCTTGAGGAACCGTGACAGCGCAAAGCCCAACGCGATGCTGCCGGCGATGAACAGTGTCGGGTTTTTCCGCGCCAGATCGGCGCCGTCGTGCAACAGTTCCTCGGCGCTTTTTCCACGCAGGTTGCTGGCCAGCCCGGTCATCGAATCGGCAACATCGGCAAGGTAATCGGACATGCCGAGGGTATCCTTGCTTTCCATTTCCGAGACCACAGATTTGGCGCCCTGGGCCAGTGCTTCAATCTGGTCTGCTGCCGTGTCGCGGTATTGACCGAATTGCGCATCCGCTTGCTGCCGCGCACCACCGAGCGCCTCTGTCACATTTTCCTTGATCTGGTCAAAGCCCTTTTCCGGTCCCCCGGATTGCTGATTGCCAGGCTGATTATCAGTCCTGTTATCTGAAGTATTCATGTCGTCCTCGCCTTCGAAATGAAAAACAAGCGTGTCGGGGCTGCAGCGTCATGTGCCTGAAGCCCATCCATTCAGATGACGAAAAACTGCGCTCGGGAGTTCCAATGAATTGATGAGCGATACGTTCTTGCCACCGAGCGCGTGGAAATCGTCGATTGAGCATGCCGCCCGTCCGCTGACTCGCACGTTTTCAAGCAGCGCACTTCCAATGTGGTGTCATCCACTCGCAAGGAAGATTCAAAATGATGAACAACAGAATTGCGGTGCTCACGCTTGCCGGCATCCTCTCGGCGTGCTCGTTTCACGTTATGGCGGCCACCTCGACTGGCACGGGCATGTCCGGTGATGGGGCGACGGACACCCGGCAGCCTGCCTCCCCAAGCACCAATGCCGACCCGGATGCCGGCTCGTTGCCCAAAGGTGCCGACGGCGGAACCACTGACAGCGGCCCGACCCCTGGCGGCGCGAAAACCGGCGGCGGTGACAAGGCGGGTGGCGGCAGCAGCAGTGGTGGCGGTGGAGGTGGTAGCGGCGGCAGTTGAATACTTCGTGATGTGTCAGAGCCCGCTATCAGCGGGCTTTTTCTTGACCGGTTACTTAATTTTTTACAGCAGCCACGGAACTGGCACTCCGCCACTAATGTCGTAGCGACATCACCTGGAGAATCGGATGACGCGCCCTCGGCATTTTCAAATCACTTACAGCTTTAGCAAGGCTCGACGAATATTCGTCCAGCCGGATTCACACATGACCGATGAAGATGCCTGGTATTACGCGTGCCTGCACTCCGGCGTAGGCCTTTTGTATGGGGAGTCGTACCCGCAGGACGATCACCTGCGCTTGCTCGAACATGCAAGTTCTGCTGGTTTGACCGAGGTCTCTTGGGAAGAGCTACCGTGAGCACGTTTACCATGGACGAAAAAAAACCGTAGGAGTCAGACTGGCCAAGCTCTGCTCCTACGGTTTTATCGTGTTACCTGAAGATGTATTTCAACAACACTTCGGTCCGGCCTTGCTGCCGTAACGAGCCTCCTGACGTTCCCGAAAGAACACCTCATAACTCATCAACGGCTGGTCCGGATGTTTGGTCTGCATGTGCTCGACATAGTTGTCGTAATCGGGCATCCCCACCATCAGGCGCGCGGCCTGACCGAGGTATTTCCCGAGGCGACTCAGGTCATTGAACATGCGGCCCTCCTCGCTCAGGCATCTGGCACAGGTTGGAACGGCGCTTCTTTATCCGTGCGTTCCTTGGTGCCCCAGGCGGCGATACCGACCTTGAGCGCAAAGAACAGGATGCTGAAGACCACGAACAGGAACAGCGCCGTCAGCGTCGCGTTGGTATACGCGTTGTAGATCACATGCTGCATCTGATCGATATTTTTCGCCGGTGCCAGCACCTGTCCATTGGCCAGCGCATCGCTGTACTTCTTGGCCAGCGACAGGAAACCGATCGCCGGGTTGGCGTCGAACAGCTTGATGAAGCCCGCGGT
Source organism: Pseudomonas sp. TMB3-21 (assembly GCF_054898145.1). NCBI lineage: Bacteria > Pseudomonadati > Pseudomonadota > Gammaproteobacteria > Pseudomonadales > Pseudomonadaceae > Pseudomonas > Pseudomonas sp. TMB3-21. Next base: position 4,658,734 of record NZ_CM142718.1, read on the forward strand.
CGTAGTGCAGATCAGCAGCCAGACAGCAGGCAGCATGGTCACCCAGATGTAGCGCTGGCGTTTCATTTTGATCAGCACAACGGTGGCGAGCATCAGGGCGATACCGGCCAGCATCTGGTTGGAGATGCCGAACAGCGGCCACAAGGTGTTGATGCCACCGAGCGGATCAATCACGCCTTGATAGAGCAAGTACCCCCACATCGCCACGCAGCCGGCGGTGGCGATCAGGTTGGCGGTCCAGGATTCGGTGCGTTTCAGCGCCGGCACGAAGGCGCCGAGCAGATCCTGCAGCATGAAGCGGCCGGCACGGGTACCGGCGTCAACGGCCGTCAGAATGAACAGCGCTTCGAACAGAATCGCAAAGTGGTACCAGAACGCCATGGTGTTCTCACCCGGCAGCACGCTGTGCAGAATCTGCGCGATACCGACCGCCAGGGTCGGCGCACCGCCGGCACGGGCCAGGATCGTGGTTTCACCGATGTCGGTGGCCACCGCCTGCAACGCTTCCGGAGTGATCGCAAAACCCCAGCTGCTGACAGTCTGTGCAACCGTTACTACGTCGCTGCCAACGATAGCCGCCGGGCTGTTCATGGCGAAGTAAACGCCCGGCTCGATCACCGAAGCGGCGACCATCGCCATGATCGCGACGAACGATTCCATGAGCATGCCGCCGTAACCGATGTAGCGGGCATGGCCTTCACTGGCGAGCAATTTCGGCGTGGTGCCGGAAGCAATCAGCGAGTGGAAACCGGAGACCGCACCACACGCGATGGTGATGAACAGGAACGGAAACAGACCGCCCTTCCACACCGGCCCGGTGCCGTCAATAAACTGCGTCAGTGCCGGCATTTTCAGATCGGGCATGGTGATCAGGATGCCGATCGCCAGCGCAATGATGGTGCCGATTTTCAGGAAGGTCGACAGGTAATCACGCGGAGCGAGGATCAGCCACACCGGCAATACCGCTGCGACAAAACCGTAGCCAATCAGCATCCAGGTGATTTGCACGCCGGTGAAGCTGAATGCCTTGGCCCAGACCGGATCGGCAGCGATCTGCCCACCGAGCCAGATCGAGCCCAGCAACAGCAACACACCAATGATCGAGATTTCACCGATACGACCCGGGCGGATGTAGCGCATATAAATGCCCATGAACATTGCGATCGGCAAGGTCGCCATCACGGTGAACATGCCCCACGGACTCTCGGCCAGCGCTTTGACCACGATCAACGCCAGCACCGCAAGGATGATGATCATGATCAGGAAGCAGCCGAACAGCGCGATGGTGCCGGGGATGCGACCCATTTCCTCTCGGACCATGTCGCCCAGCGAGCGACCGTTGCGACGGGTGGAGAGGAACAGGATCATGAAATCCTGTACCGCGCCCGCCAGCACTACACCGGCGATCAGCCAGAGCGTACCGGGCAAGTAGCCCATTTGCGCGGCGAGCACAGGGCCGACGAGCGGACCGGCACCGGCAATGGCGGCGAAGTGGTGGCCGAAGAGCACGTGTTTGTTGGTCGGCACGAAGTCCAGACCGTCATTGTTGAGCACGGCGGGCGTGGCACGATTGGGGTCCAGCTGCATCACCTTGGTGGCGATGAACAGGCTGTAATAACGGTAAGCAACGAGGTAGATTGCGACTGCTGCGACTACGATCCACAGGGCGTTGATGGCTTCGCCGCGGCGCAAGGCCACGACACTCAGCGCGAACGCTCCCAGGACAGCCACGGCAAACCAGGCGAGGTGTTTAGCCATACGGGGCATAGCGTGTCTCCTGCCGACAGCCAGTGACTGCGGCGGTAATTTTTTATAATTGTGTCCGCTGAGCGGAGCTGGCCCAATATCCGCGCATGCCGTCTACAAATAAATCCGCGTTACTACGTACGCGCGGTCTACGTAGTTCTACGTAGACGCTACCGTTTTTCGGCCACGACAAGGCTCCCACAGGCAACCCAATAGCGGAGTTATCAAGATGTCCAGCCCTTCGAAATCCAGCACAACGCCTGTCGTTCGATGGGAAGCGCACGCGTGTCTCCCCCTGATTCCCGGGTACGACATGTCGGGCCTGGCAAGGTATCGAGATGCAGGCTTTCAGCATGTCTCGATAAACGTCGGTATGGACATGACGCCGTTCAGTACGGTGATGCAGGTGATTGCAGGGTTTAGAAGCTGGATTGCGTCCCATGCGGAAGACTACGTGCAGGTCGTTACCACTGACGACATTCGCCATGCCCTCACGCATCGAAAGATGGCGGTCTCTTTTGATCTCGAAGGGTCCAACATGCTCCTTCAGGACCCGGCGATGGTCGAGCTGTACGCGGCGCTTGGGGTTCGCCAGATGCTGCTGGCCTACAATCGCGACAACCCCGTTGCAGGCGGTTGTCATGGTTCGGGAATGGGGTTGACCCATTTGGGGCGTGACGTTGTCAGCGCTGTAAACACGGCCGGCATCATCATCGATTGCTCCCATGCGAGTAAACGTTCAAGCCTCGAGACCATGGCCATATCTCAACGCCCGGTGATCTTTTCTCACACCAACGTCAAGGCCATCTTTGAGCATCCACGAACAATCGACGACGAGCAGATTTTCGCCTGCGCAGCGCAGGGAGGCGTGATAGGTCTGACGGGATTACGGATTTTCATGGGAGATCCTGAGGCCTCGGTCGCCGCTTTCATCCGTCAGATCGATTACCTGGCCGAGCGAGTCGGGACCGGTCACATCGGCCTGGGCCTGGATACCGAGTTCCATTCTCTCGATGACTTGCCTGCCGGCGAAAACGCAAATGACTGGTGGCCACCGGAACATTACGGGCAGATGGCTGGGCACACCCAGCTGCAACCCGAGAGGCTCAACACCGTCGCTGCGCAGCTGTCGCTCATGGGCTACAGCGCTTCGGATATCGATGGGATTTTTGGTGAGAACTTTTTGCGCATCGCCCAGGCGACGTGGCCGAAATCGCAGGCCGACGTCGGGACTATCGCTTTTTCTGCGTCAGCTAACGGTCATTCGCCTGTATAACGCCCGCGCGACCCACGACAGCATCGCTGCCGGGATAGATAACAGCAGGGCGTACAAAAGGCCGACAACGAGCAAAGGACTCGCTTCGGAGGTCGCCATCACGCACGGAATCTGTCCGAACATGACGATAGGACCCGACAGCCATGCATGTTTTGAAAACATTAGCCCAAGAATCAATGTCAGCGCCAAAGCCGCTGGATAGAGAACGGTCCAGTAGCATTGCGCGTCCCACGGTTCATTCACCCCCGCCATCCAGGACGCCGTCAGCCAGAAGCTCACGCTGATGGTGGAAGCGACCACCGTCGCCAGCCAGGTATTCTTCAATGACACTCCCCTTCTACATTGCAGCGCATTACCCGCGGTGCTCGCACGTCGGCGAGCCCACTATCCGAATAATCGGCTTGACCGGTAAAGCGATCGTTTTACACTCATTTGCATGGATAAACGAAATGAAATTCTCGCCGGTGCAGCGCTTACGTTCGAGGAGCAAGGCTTTCGTGGAATAGGTATCGACCACATCCTCGCTTCCACTGGCGTTTCAACGCGTACGCTGTACAAGCATTTTGGCTCACGGGATGGCCTGGTCATCGCGGTACTTGAGGCCAGGCATCTTGCCTTCATGGAACAGCTCGCCCTGGAAAGTAGCAGCAATGACCCGGTGGGGTCACTGTTCGATACGCTTCGTTGCTGGACAAAACTCAGGGGCGCACACGGCTGCATGCTACTGCGCGCCCGTGGCGAATACGCCGGAGCCAACCTGGAAATCGCCAGGCTGGTTGAGCGTCAAAAGCTGGAATTCAGAGCTGAAGTGGCCGCGCGTGTATTGGCTGCGCTCGGTCAAGAGGACGCTGAACTACGTAATCAGATCTGGTTACTGTTCGAGGGCGCAACGGCGGCCGCCACCGTTTCAAACGTGTCAATTATCGATGACGCCAAGAGCGCTGCGCTCACGCTGGTCGAATGTGCTCGAGGACGCCACTCATGAAGCCGGGCAATAACCTGATAGCCGCTGCCTTCGCCTTGACTGCTTTGTCATACGGCCTGGCAAGATTTGCCTACGGCCTGTTCCTGCCGCAGATTCGCAACGATCTTGGCCTCGGTGTATCCGCTGCGGGATGGATCGGCGGTAGCGCTTTTGCGGCTTATTGTCTTGGCATCATCATGACCTTTCTGAGCAATGGCAGGCTGAGCCCTCGCGCAATGGCTGTCAGCGCAGGCCTGGCCGCTTCAATTGGCATGGGACTGATTGTCTTCGCCGGCTCGGGATTGGTGCTGGGCTGCGGCGTTGCGCTCGCGGGACTGAGCACGGGGTTGACGTCGCCCCCGCTCGCCTCCGCTGTCGCCGCCCTGCTCGCGGATAGGGATCGCCCCAGAGCGAACGGTTTCATTAACGCGGGCACAGCCGCAGGCATTGTCTTTTCAGGCTTGGCCGCTGTTTTGGCGTACGGGGCATGGCGAGAGCTTTATGCTTTGTTTGCGCTGATCGGCGGCAGCGTCACCGTGTGGCTGTGGTTTGCCGTGCCTGCGCAGGGCGCTACTGACACCGCATCCCGGTTCTCCGTAAAACTGCTGCAAAGGCCCGGTCTTTTGGCACTGTGTAGCAGCGCCTTTCTCATGGGCCTGGCGAGTACTGCGATCTGGACGTTCGGCGCAGACCTCCTGCGTAATAAATTTGGCTTTAACGACATCAACATCGCCTGGGCCTGGATAGCACTCGGCGCTGCCGGTATCAGCGGGTGTACAACCGGCATGCTTACAAACCGCTACGGTACGCGCAGAATGCATGGTCTGGCGCTTCTAGGGATGGCGATCGGGATCCTGAGCCTGGCTGCAGCGACCCTCTCTCCGATCTTTGGCTTCACGGCCATGTGCGTATTCGGCGCCGCCTATATTGTTTCTACAGGCGTCTATCTGATTCAGGGCATCGACCTGTTTCCAGATCGCCCGGTCCTGGGCCTGGGTATCCCCTTCCTCGTTCTGGCACTTGGCCAAACAGCCGGGACGCCACTTTTTGGTGTCATGCTCGAGGCAGCAAATGTCGTGACAGCCCTGTTTGTCTTTGCTGCTGCGGCCTGTTTAGCCATTTTCATCCGCGGCCATCGGATCGATGGATAAGGCAGCCATTCTTTAGCGCGCCCAAGAGGGATCTATGGACAGTTTCGATGCCTTACGCTTATTGGTCAGAATCGCCGATACCGGCAGGCTCACCGCCGCGGCGCGCCAGCAATCCGTAGCCACCTCAACCGTGACGCTCGCCCTGCAGCAACTCGAAGAACAGCTTCAAACGCGTCTGATCAATCGAACCACACGCAAATACGTTCAAGTCACTGGCAATCGCAGCGCTAATGATAGCGCTGTGCTGCGGCATTGGACCATGAAGGGCTACGGCATCATGTTAAAACACCGTTGGGAAATAAAACGTGAGTTGGAACAGAATCTGTTATCCACCGCACTGGACGACTACGCCCTACCTCACGTAGATCTCCACGCCGTCACTTCGAGCGGCCCCTGCAGCAAGCGCGTTACCGCATTGATCGATTTTCTGGCAGACCAGATGCGCCTGAGTTGAGCAGACTCCCGAGGCCATTGGATTGGCTTTTCCAATGACCGATTCAGGTGCACGATCATTCCGTCCAGCCACGCTTCTGGGTATACGCTGCTTTGGCATATGATGCCTCGCCACCGCTTTCCTCCGTCCAGCCGGGAACCCAGATGCAGCTCAAACACAAAATCGTCGCGCTCGGGATTCTACCGCTGGTACTCGCGATCGCGGTTATCTGCGCGCTGGTGATTTCGCTGAACCGCCAGCTCGGTGATCAACAGGCCCAACTGATCGAAGACAGCATCCTGGCCAGCAAACGCGCCGAGCTGAAAAACTACGTCGAAATGGCGCAGAGCCTGATCGCCCCGCTCTATGACAATGGCCAGGGTGACGCGCAGGCACAGCGCCAGGTACTGGAAGAACTGCGCAAACTCAGCTTCGGCATCAACGGCTATTTTTTCGTGTACGACCGCGAGGGCCGCAGCCTGATGCACGCGCGCCAGTCCGATCTGGTCGGTCAATACCTGTGGGACATGAAAGATCCGCAAGGTTTGCCAGTCATTCAGGCGCTGCTTAAAAGCGCGCAATCGGGGGAAGGCTTTCAGCGCTATGCCTGGAATAAACCGTCGTCCGGCCAGGTCACCGACAAGCTTGCGTACGTCGTCATGCTGGACAGCTGGGGCTGGATGCTCGGCACCGGCATTTACCTTGAGGACGTCGAACGCGCCACCCAACAGGCTCGCGACGAAGTGGCGCAAGGCATTCGCACCACGATGCTGGCGATTGCCGCCGTGGCGCTGGTGGCCGTGCTTTTCGTGTTCGCCAGCGGCATGACCCTCAACGTCAGCGAACACCGCCTCGCCGACAAAAAACTGCAGCGCCTGACTCAGCGCATCGTCAGCCTGCAGGAAGAGGAACGCTCACGAGTGTCCCGTGAGCTGCACGACGGCATCAGCCAGGTGCTGGTCTCGATCAAGTTTCAGTTCGAGCTCGCCAGCCACGTGCTGGAAAATGGCCAGGACAAGGGGCTGAGCATTTTGCGCGAAGCCACTCAACGGCTCGGCGAGGCGATTGGCGAGGTGCGCAGTCTTTCCCACGACCTGCGCTCCTCCCTGCTCGACACCCTGGGTTTGTCCGCCGCCATCGGCCAGCTTGCCGAAGAATTCGAGCAACGCAGCGGGCTCACGGTCACGTACAACGACAATGAATTCGACTGCCATTTGGTCGATGGCGCTGCTGTGTCACTGTTTCGCATCGTCCAGGAAGGCCTGACCAATATCGAGCGCCACGCGCAGGCCAGGCACGTTTCGATTACCCTGCACGGCTCTGAAGATTCCATTCGACTGACGGTGGTCGATGACGGCATCGGCTTCAACGTCGCCCAGGTTGAACGTCACCAGGCCGGCATCGGCCTGCGCAATATGCGCGAACGTGTCGAACATTTCGGTGGCCGCCTTGAACTGATATCCATGCCGGGCAGCAGCGTGCTGGATGTGCTGCTGCCGATGAAAATTCCCGGCGCAAGACGCTGATCCGCCCTTTAAGAGTGAATGCCTGCGATGAACCTGCCCTCCCCGATCCGTGTTGCCCTGGTTGACGATCATTCGCTGGTGCGTGACGGCATCAGAGCGCTGCTGTCGGTCATGGCCCAACTTGAAGTCGTGGGTGAAGCTGAAAATGGTGCGGACGCCATCGAGATGGTCGGCCGCTGCCAGCCGGATCTGCTGCTGGTCGATATCAGCCTGCAGGACATCAACGGCCTCGAACTCACCCGCGTTCTGCGCGGTCAGTATCCGGCGCTGAAAGTGCTGGTGTTGAGCATGTACGACAACTACGAATATGTCAGTGAATCGGTGCGCTCCGGCGCCAGCGGTTACGTGCTGAAGAACGCACCGTCACGGGAAATCATCGCCGCCATCGAAGCCATCGCCAGCGGCGGCACCTTCTACAGCGCCGAGATCGCCCAGCGTTTGATTGCCGATAAAACCACCGACAACGAGCTGACCCCACGCGAGAACCAGGTGCTGTCGAAAATGGCCCAAGGTCTGAACAACAAGGAAATGGCCCGCGAACTCGACATCAGCGTGCGCACCGTGGAAACCCACCGGCTGAGCATTCGGCGCAAACTCAACATCGATAAGCCCGCAGCACTGGTCAAATACGCGATGGACCACGGGCTTATCTCCCGCTGAGACGCATGGATGTCTGTGGGAGCACAGCTTGCTCGCGATCGCGGTCGGACAGTCAACTCAAACGCTGAATGTCACGTCGCCATCGCGAGCAAGATCGGCTCCCACAGGGCAGGCAGCGCCACTGTCTTATCTGGCGTCATGCCTTGCCGACTTCAACCACACCCTGATTTAAGCGCACCGGCCACACACGCAGACGCTGTTGCGGGTATTCCAGGCAGCTGCCGTCTTCCAGACGGAAATGCTGTTTGTAGATCGGCGATGCCACGACCATCTCGCCCTTGATGCTGCCGATCAGCCCACGGCCGATCACATTGGCCCCCGATTGCGGGTCGTGATTGTCGATGGCATAGAGGTTTTTACCTTCAGCCGCCGACAGATAAAACAGCGCCACCTGCGCACCGTCCAGCCAAACCACCACCCCGGAATTGTCGACCAGGTCCTGCTGTTCACACACCGGCGTCCACACCTCGGCACCGGTCATGGCTGCGATGGGTTGCGTATTGATCTGGCTCATCAGGCAATCTCCTCGGTGACGGGAATAAGGTTGAGTTCGGCGGCCATGATCGGGCGCCGCTGACCGCGCTCCTGAACGAAATGAATGTCCGGATCGGGGCGTTTATCGTTGACGAAGGTGCGGAAGCGCTTGAGTTTTTGCGGGTCCTTGAGGGCATTGGCCCACTCGCATTCGTAGCGATCGACCACCAGCTGCATCTGCACTTCGAGCTCCGCACCGAGGCCCAGGCTGTCGTGAATGATCACGTCCTTGAGGAAATCGAGGCCGCCTTCGAGGCTTTCGCGCCAGACCGAGGTGCGCTGCAATTTGTCCGCAGTGCGGATGTAGAACATCAGGAAACGGTCGATGTAGCGAATCAGCATGGCGTCATCGAGGTCAGTGGCGAACAGCTCGGCGTGGCGTGGGCGCATGCCGCCGTTACCGGCGATATAAAGGTTCCAGCCTTTCTCGGTGGCGATCACACCGACGTCTTTGCTCTGCGCCTCGGCGCACTCGCGGGTGCAACCGGACACCGCGAACTTAAGCTTGTGCGGCGAGCGCAGGCCTTTATAGCGGTCCTCGATGGTCAAGGCCATTTGCACGCTGTCCTGCACACCGTAGCGACACCAGGTACTGCCGACGCAGGACTTCACTGTCCGGGTGGACTTGCCGTAGGCATGGCCGGTCTCGAAACCGGCCTCGATAAGCTCGGCCCAGATGTCCGGCAACTCGTGCAATTGCGCGCCGAACAGGTCGATGCGCTGGCCGCCGGTGATCTTGGTGTAAAGGTCGTATTTCTTCGCGACCACACCGATCGCGATCAGTTTGTCCGCAGTGATCTCGCCACCGGGAATGCGCGGCACCACCGAGTAAGTGCCGTTCTTCTGCATGTTGGCCATGAAGGTGTCGTTGGTGTCCTGCAGCGGCACCAGCGACGCATCCATGATCGGCTGGTTCCAGCACGAAGCGAGAATCGAACCGACCGCGGGTTTGCACACATCGCAACCGGTATGGCCGCGACCATGTTTGGCGAGCAACTCTTCAAAGGTGATCACCCCTTCGACGCGCACCAATGCATACAACTCTTGACGGGTGTAGGCGAAATGTTCACACAGGCTTTTATCAACACTGACGCCTCGGGCTATCAGCTCATGTTCAAAAACCTGCTTGAGCAGACCCGCGCAACCGCCGCAACCGGTGCAGGCCTTGGTTTGCGCTTTAAGCAGGCCAAGGTCGCTGCAGCCGCCGTCGATGGCCGAGCAGATCGAACCTTTGGTGACGTTGTGGCACGAGCAGATCGTGGCCGATTCCGGCAACGCCCCCGGGCCCAGTGTCGGTGCGCCTGCGGAAGACGGCAAAATCAGACTCGCCGGTTCCGCCGGCAAAGCAATCGCGTTCTGCATGTATTGCAGCAACGTATCGTAATAGCTGTTGTCGCCGACCAGCACCGCGCCGAGCACATGTTTGCCGGTGGCATCCACCACCAGGCGACGATAGCTGGCGCTGGCTTCGTCGATGAATTGATAACTGCGTGAGCCCGGCGTGCTGCCGTGAGCGTCGCCGATGGAGCCGACATCGACGCCGAGCAGTTTCAATTTGGTCGACATGTCCGCGCCCATGAACGGCTCGGCGACCTGATTGCACAGGACCGCTGCTACGCCGCGTGCCATTTGGTAGCCCGGCGCAACCAGGCCGAACAGGCTGCCGTTCCACGAAGCGCATTCGCCGATGGCATAAATATGCGGGTCGCTGCTAAGGCAGTGGTTGTCCACTACGACGCCGCCACGCGGGCCGATCTCCAGCGCCGATTGCCGGGCCAGCGCGTCCTGCGCGCGGATGCCGGCGGAGAACACGATGAGATCGGTTTCGAGAAATTCGTCATTGGCGAAATTCATTCGATAGCGATACTGCTCACCCGCCGTGATCGACTGGGTTGCGCGGGACAAGTGCACGCCGACGCCGAGGCGTTCGATTTGCGACTTAAGCGCCATGCCTCCCATTTCATCCAGCTGCACCGGCATCAGGCGCGGTGCAAACTCGACGACGTGCGCTTCCAGGCCAAGGCTTTTCAGCGCATTGGCGGCTTCGAGACCGAGCAATCCACCACCCACCACCACGCCGCGTCTGGCGTTGGCAGCGGCGGCGCGAATCGCGTCGAGGTCTTCAAGGGTCCGGTAAACCAGTCGTGAATTGCCCTCGGCGCCCTCGACCGGTGGCACGAACGGATATGAACCCGTGGCCAGCACCAGTTTGTCGTAAGCGACGCATCCTTGTGCGGTAATCACCTGACGCCGCGCGCGGTCGATTTCCAGCACCGGTACGCCCAGATGCAGCGTGACGCCCGGCGTCTGATAGAGCGAAGCGTGACCGAGGGCCAGCGACTCGGCATCGCGGCCGGTAAAGTATTCGGAAAGGTGCACGCGATCGTAGGCGCGCATCGGCTCCTCACTGAACACGTGCAGCCGATACTGCTCAAGCGCGCCCCGCTCAATCAACTGTTCAACGCAATGATGGCCGACCATGCCATTGCCGATCACCACCAGAGTTTGCAATTTGTTCAACGCGGCAACATTGGAATTCATAAGAAGCACCCGGCTAAAGCGGTTCAGAAAGCAAAAAAAAACGCCTGAAACCTTTCGGTTCCAGGCGCCTTTGCCTGTTCTTTTGCGGTATCGACTGCAGACGACTGTGCCTGGTCCACCGATGTTGCCCGTGAATCGATCGTCGTTGATCGAGGGGCTGCCCACTCGATTGCATTCGCGGTGGGCCTGACCGATGTCTTGCAGTGTTTGTGCCAGATTAAAAAAACACTGATTTACAAAGGTTTTCTCGACGTTGAGCGTGTCTACACGTTCAACGCGATGCCTTCCCTTAGTGCAATCGAAGCGCTCGGGCTTTATAAAAGTGCACGGGTCACAGGTATTTCAACCACGCAAGGTCACGCCGCCGCGCCTTCAATGCCGAAAACCATTTCACCGGCGGATACAGTGCGATCGTCAACAGAATCGCAGTGAGCCACACCGCGACTATCGAGTCGAAACCGAACAAAATGCCCTGATTAGGCCCTGCTAGCGCAACGGCGATGAGGTACAGCACTTTCAGTACGTACAAGTGCAATAGATAGAAGAACATCGGCGCCGAACCGAATACAGTCAGCGGTCGCAGCCACCGCGTGGTGTGCAGGCGTTCGAACCACAGAAGCAGCAAACAGCCAACACTCAGGGTCAGCGTGACAAACAGCAGTGACGGCGGGTACTTGGTGATGTTGAAAAAACTCATCAGCGTCTGCACGGCGGTCTCACCCTCATGCCACGGCGCCTCGCCGTAACCGTTGAAGAGCCTTAATGCCACGAACCCGATCAATCCCATGACACCTGCGATCAACAGTCTGCGCTGACGAGTCTGCGCATCGGCCGCCCGCCCGAACCACGGTCCGATGGCGTAACCCAGCCCGATGACGCCGATCCATGGCAGCACCGGATACGAAGTGCGCAGACGAAGCCCGTCGACGGCATCGATCCAGCCACGGTCGTGGAGAATCGCCCAGGGCACATGCATCGCTGATTCAATCGGGAAATGCACCGCGTCGAGCAGGTTGTGGCCGGCGATGATTGCCAGGCTCAGCGCGAGCAATATCGGGCGCGGCAACCAAACCATCAGCGCCAGGGCCATCATGCTCAAGCCAATCGCCCAGATCACCTGCAAGTAGATGACGGTGGGTGGCAGCTGGAACGTCCACGCGAGGTTCACCAGGGTGAATTCGAGCACCACCAGAAACAGACCGCGTTTAAACAGAAAGCTGCAAACATCGCTTCTGCCGGCATATTTCTCGCCGTATAGCCAGGCGGACAGGCCGGTGAGCAGGACGAACACCGGCGCGCACAAATGCGCCAGGGTGCGGCTGAAAAAAAGCGCCGGTTCCGTCGTGGCGATGTCCATGGGATCGGACACCTGCCGATGCAGGAAAAACGTTTCACGCACATGGTCAAGCAGCATGAAAAGAATCACCATGCCGCGTAAGGCATCGATAGACAGAAGTCGGCCAATCGCCGTTCCAGCGGGAGGGTGTGTAGCAACAGTCATGAAAAGTTCGCACTGCAAAAAGGGTGAGTTGAAAGAGTCGCGAGGGAATCGGGATACAGATTATATTGTTACCCTATAACGTAGCCAGTTGAATTTCATTTTTTACATCTGAGCGCCCCTTTCAGCCTGCTCCGCGACACATTCCGAATGAGCGATTGCCCAATCGCTCAGTGGTGTTACCTTGGAAATGTTTTGTTTCAATCACCTTCACCACACCCGCAAAGGAATGCTCCGCAATGCACTTTTCGTTCAAACATCTGGCTGCGACAACTCTGCTCGTGGCTGGCCTGTCGGCCTTCACCACATCGGCCCAGGCCAACCTTACGCCGCAACAAAACGCGACCATCCTCAAGACGTTTGACGAGGCCTCGGTTACGGATTTCCGCCAGTTCCTCGCCAGCCTGGCGAAAACCGACCTGGCCAAATCCAATGATATTGGCCCGGCAATCGGCGCTTTCCTAGGCGACAAGTCCCTCACCGCTGAACAACAGAACGAAATTCATCGTCTGCTTGGCCTCTACGCGCGGATCAAGTACGGCAGCGCCGCGACCGAGACGCTGCGCGAACTGGTGGCCATCCCGACCTTTCAGGTCGAAGGCATGGCCCAGCATGACAACCCGGAATTCATCAAGATCGCCGACAAGATCAAGAACCTCGCAGAAGCCTTCAACCTGAAATTCCGCAACATCGACAACCGTGTCTACGAGATTTCGCTGGAAGGCAGCAGCCCTGAAGTCGTCGGCATTCACGCGCATGCCGATGTAGTGCCAGTGACTCCAGATAACTGGGTATTGGAGGACGGCACGCGGCTCGACCCCTTCAAGGTGACACTGATCGGCGACCGCATGTACGGTCGCGGCACCGAGGATGACAAGAACGGCATCGTCGTTTCGCTGTATGCCATGAAAGTCATCAAGGAAGAAAAACTGCCCCTGGCGCGCAATTTCAAACTGCTGGTCGACACCACCGAAGAAACCACCAGTGACGCCATCCCTTACTACTTCGAACGCAACCCGACACCCAACTACAACCTGGCGCTGGACGGCGGTTACCCGGTAGTGATTGCTGAAAAAGGCTCCGGCACGGTCATGGCGAATTTTGCCCGGCGCCCAGCCGAGGGCACAGGCGCCGAAATCACCAGCATGACCGGCGGCCTGGCGACCAACCAGATCCCATCTGCTTCGGTCGCTACGCTGGTCACCGACCAACCCGCCGAACTGGCCGCTACACTCGAGAAGGCCGGCGCGGACTACGTCAAGCGCAATGGTGGCGACTTCAGCGTGACGGCCAAAGTCGTCGACAAGGGCGTCAAACTGGCAGTTACCGGTGTTTCAGCGCACTCCTCCGAGCCAGAATCCGGCGTCAACCCGGTGGCCAGAATGCTCGACTTCATCAATAGCCTCGACGGCAAAGTCGCGCTCAAGCACAACTACATTACCGACGCCGCCCGCTACGCCGCCGACAACTGGGGGCTCGATTACCTCGGTGGAAAATTGGGCGTGGGCTTCTCCGATGCGTTCATGGGTCCGCTGACCACCTCGCTGACATTTGTCGGCATGGATGAAAAAAACTTCAAGCTGGCGGTCAACCTGCGTGTGCCGAAGGGCAAGTCTGCGGAAGTGCTCAAGACTGAAATCGCCGAAAAGCTGGACGCCTGGAGCAAGAAGTCCAAGGTCGCCGTGGCGTTCGATTATTCGGTCGCCGAACCGATGTACCGCAATCCGGAAGGCGAATGGGTCAAGGCGTTGCTGGCCGTTGCCAGCGAAAACCTGGGCATGGAACATAAATTCGGCACCTCGGCCGGCGCGACTTCGGTGCATGAATTACCCAATGGCGTGCAGTTTGGCCTGGCGCGGCCTGAGGCGAAATACACCGGCCATACCGATAACGAGTTCAAAACGGTTGACCAGTTTCTGCTGGACTTGCAGATCGTGACGGAAATGATGGGGCGTATCGGGCAGTTGCCGAAGCTTTGATTTGCCAGATCTGATCAGCAATCCCCGGAGAACGTAAACCCCAGATGTAGAAAAGCCACTCATCGAGTGGCTTTTTTTGTCGCCGCAGCACTGCACCACGATAGTTTTAATCGAGCGACTGCCCGAACTTCAGCAGGTTGCCATCCGGATCGATGACGTAAATCTCGGCGGTGCCCCAGGCTGTGCGACTCACGTCCTGGAGTTCCGGTAACGCACCCTTCAGTACCGCATGCACGGCATCGATATCGTCAACGCGAATGTAGCAGGACGTATTTTCGGCGATGTACTTGTCAGCGCAGCTCCAGAAAAGCAGCTCGACGTCGCCCCAGGCCGCCATCCCATAAGAAAAATCTTCAAAATGCTGAGCCTTGAACCCCAATCCTCTGTAGAAATCGAGTGTGCGTGCGATATCCGTCGACGCCAGAATCGGGATGGCTTTGGAAAGCCGTGGCTTGGTGTCGGTCATTGTGTTCTCCATTTAGACGTTGCGTCCTTAAGCCAGACGATTCGCTCGGGATGATAGATCGAATATCCCGTAGCGCTGACTAAAAATGTTTACTTATGTTTGGGAATGATTACTATTAGCGCGCACCCAGCCTGAAGGATTAGCGCAGTGATACGAACCTCTCCAGTGTTCTCCCGGTTACACGCAGGGAACAACGTCTACGGCCTGCTTAACTCTCTACCGTCCCCGATGCTCTGCGAAATGCTCGCATTTGCGGGCTATGACTTCGTGATTCTGGATCTTGAGCACTTGCTGCGCTCTGAAGAAGACATCATGCATTGTGTCCGCGCGTGTGAGGCCGCGGGTATTTCGCCCTGGCTGCGCATACCCGAAGTGGACGAAAAACTGATCGGTCGGGCGCTGGATGCCGGTATCGAAGCCATCGTCCTTTCACGTACCGAAAGTGCCGCGCAAGTTCAGCGCGCCATCGAAGCGGCCTTCTTCCCTCCCTTGGGCAAGCGTGGAATCACCGGTGGCCGTATCACCGGGTTCGGTCGCCTTCCATTACCCGAATACATTGATCTGGCCAATCGTCAGACGCCGATTATTCCCATGATCGAAAGCCGCGCCGGGGTCGACGCGCTCGACGACATCCTGCAACTGCCGGGCGTCGGCATGATCATGGAGGGCGCGCTGGACCTGTCCCTCGATCTAGGCCTGGGACCCGATCCGCTCAACCCTCAAGTCTGGCAAACGCTGCAAAACATGGCCGATGCCTGCTTCAGCGCCGCAATACCTTTCTGCCCAAATCCCCGCACGCCCGAACAAAACACGCTGTGGCGCGCTCGCGGGATCCGGAGTTTTCTCGCCGGTGAAGACCGGGGCTTGCTGCATAACGCATTGAAAGCCCGCCTGCATTCTCTCCAACCGTAACTCTCCAACCGAAAAGATGAGCCAACGTAGCCCACATGAAAACAACAAATTCCCTACATTTTTCTCTCAGTCTCATCACGTTGAGTATTTGCCAGGTTGCCATGGCCGCCGAACAACCCGTCGATGCGTCCGCCAGCCCTGCCAGCAGCATGGAACTGGTGCCCGTGGTGATTCAGGGTGACGTTCTCGGCACGGCCAGCGATCAAGAGGTGCGTACCTACGCCGGCAGCCGCAGCGTCGTTGACGCAAGCGAACTGAAAAAAGCCAGCGTTCGCGGTCTGGACGATGCGTTGCAACGGGTACCGGGCGTCAAGATTTTTGACGAAACCGGCACCGGCGCCTTGCCACAGATATCGGTACGCGGCCTGTACGAAAGTCGTAGCGGCCGGATTCAAGCGTTGTCGGATGGCATCCCGCTGGCACTGGCACCGTATGGCCAGACGGGTATGTCACTGTTTCCGATGACCATGGCCACTGTCGATCGCATTGATATCGTGCGTGGGGGCGCCGCGGTGCAATACGGCCCGAACAACGTTGGCGGAGTAATCAATTTCATCAGCAAGCCGATTCCGCGCGAGTGGGAAACCACGCTGCAGGAGAAGTTGACGTTTAACGCTGGCGGGCGCCGGTTGTGGGACAACTATCTGGGCACCGGCGGCTACCTGACCGACAACTTCGGCCTGCAACTGGACCTCAACACCCTGGGTGGCGAATCCGGGCGCGAGCACTCCGAAACCGATGTTCAGAATTACCGTCTGCGCGGACAGTGGAACATCGACGACGATCGCGATCTGAGCTTCGGTATCCAGCACTACAAGGCCGATATGGACCTGGCCGGTGCACTGAGCGTTAAGGATTACAAAGATGATCCACGGCAATCGACGCGCCCGCTGGACCGCTTCGAGGGCGACACCAATCGCGTATGGGGTACCTACACCCAGCGCCTGGGCGCCATAGGGCCGTTCGACTCAGTGGAATACAGCTGGACCAATTTCGCCCACGACAGCTACCGCAACTTCGTCGTCGGCCTGCCGTTCACTCCGGACGGTACGGCGGTGACCAAACAGGACGGTCCACGCGATTTCAAAGTCTGGGGCTCGGAGCCGCGCATCAGTGCCACCATCGATGGCGACACGGTTGGCCAGACCTGGTTGCTGGGCGCCCGTTATGTCAGCGAAGACATCGATTACAAGGTCAACCGCCAGAGCGTCGCTACCGGTAGAACGACGCCATTCCGGGACTGGAAGTTCGATGACGACGCCCGCGCGTTCTACCTCAGCAACGCCATCAGCCTGCTTGATCATCGTCTAACCATCACCCCCGGCGTGCGCTACGAAAATGCCCGCATGGATTACGCAGACGGCATCACCGGCTTCTCGCGCGAGAACAAATCCGAAGAATGGCTGCCGGGCCTCACAGTGGGTTATCAGGCGACCGACACCTGGTATGTCTACGCCAACGCCCAGAAGTCCCTGCGCCCACCGCAAGTCACGCAGATCGTCAAGGAAGGCGATGTCGGCGCCGAACTGGCGTGGAACTATGAGACCGGCGTGCGCTATACACCGTGGGACGGCCTGCGCGTAGATTTCAATCTGTACCGCATCGATTTCGACGACCAGATCAGTTACAACGCCACGACTGACCGCTTCAATAACCTTGGCAGCACACGTCACCAGGGTTTCGAGAGCGAGATTTTCTGGACGCCGCAAGCGCTCCCTGATCTGGACCTGCACGCCAGCTTTGCGTACCTCGATGCCAAGCAACGCAACGGCACATTCAAGGGCAACGAAGTGCCGTATTCCTCGCGCAATCAGTTCACGATTGACGGTCGTTACCGTTTTGCCGAGCACTGGACTTACAACCTTGACGGCCTGTATGTCAGCAGCGCTTACACCGATGCTGCCAACTCCAGCGATGAAGATGCCACCGCCAGCGTGGGCAAACTGCCTGCTTACTGGCTCTGGAACACAGCCCTTGAGCGTGAATTCAAGCTGGCGGACGAGAGCCTTTTGACCGCGTCCGTGGGGGTCAGCAACCTGTTCAACCGCGAGTACTACTTCCGCGGTATCGACACCAGCCCATGGGGTCGTCAAGCCGCGCCAGAGCGCTCGCTCACCCTCGGCGTCAACTACCGCTTCTAAACCGCGCATCTGCGCCCCTGTCAATCTGCTGCCCGATCCTCCGGGACGGTCAGCAGCTGCCCCCAGGAAACTGCCATGGAACACCCATTCGTCATTCTCGCCCACGTCGCCCACCCAGCCATTCTCGAGGGTTTTCTGTTTGCCGCGCACGCACGCGGGTTGCCGATCGTGATCATTACTGACCACGCTCAGGAGCACCGGCGCCTGCTCGCCACCTCGCACATTTCGCCGGATGAGCTGCACGTTATCGAATGTGATGTGTTCAACCCGCTCGCGGTCGTCGAGACACTCAACAGTCAGGGTTTGCGCCCCGCTGCAGTGTTCTCCAACAGCGATCACCTGCAGACCGCGACAGCCATGGTGGCGCAGGTATTCGAATGCCCCGGCAAGGACTGGCAACTGTGCTATGCGGCAAAAAACAAGGCAGCCATGCGCGAGCGCATGCAACGTCTCGGCTTGCCCGGCCCCTGGTTCCAGGTGATCACATCGAATTCCAGACTGCCTACCGATGCGCCGTGGCCAGTGGTCGCCAAGCCTCGTGAAGGTGTCGCCAGCCTGGACGTCAGACTGTGTCATAACGCCGCCGATCTGGCCGTTTACTGCGAGCAGTTCTGGCAGCAGCAGCCGGACCGGGCGTTGTTGCTGGAGGCGTACATGGAGGGTCCTTTATTTACCCTCGAGACGCTGGGCGACGGGCGCAATCTGCAAGCCATCGGTGGCTTCGACGTCACCCTTTCGGCACCGCCGCATTTCGTAGAACTCGCCGCACGCTGGAATGGCCAACTCAGCCGCGCGCAGCGCGCCGGCGCCCTGGCTCAAGTGGCCGCGTTCGGGGTCAATTTCGGCGTTTGCCACAGCGAGTTCATTCTGACCGCCCACGGCCCGGTACTGGTCGAGATCAACTACCGCAGCATCGGTGATGGCCGCGAGTTCCTGCTGGACAGACTTCTGCCACAGGGCTGGTTCGACCGCATCATCGCTCTGCATCTGGGAGAAAAGCTGGTCGATACACAACCCGCGCAGGCCGAAGCTACCGTTCATTACCTTGTAGCCGACTGTTCGGGACAGCTGAAACAGGCCAGTGCCAGCTTCAATCGCGAAAGTGAGAGCCATTGGTGCGATTACCGCGCACTTCACAACACCGGCGACACCGTGACCATTAGCCATTCCAACAAGGACTATGTTGGCGTACTGAGACTGATCGCCCCGGATGAAGCAAGCCTCGAAGCGCAACTGAATATGACGCTGAACAACCTGAAGTGGGTGATGTCATGAGCCGGTATCCGGACGCCGAGGATCAGGCGTACATGACTGGACGCATCATCGATTGCTGCCTGCGGGAGGACATCCGGGGGATCGTCAGCGCAGGACAGATTTGCCCGATGCCGGAAGAATTGAGTCAACACTTGCAGCATCAGTCCGATGCAAGCTGGCTGCGAATCGCCCACCTGGGCCCCGACGAACTCTGGCTGCCGGTGGTCCAGGCGTATCCGTTGCAGGACTGGATCGGAACAGGTGACGCCTGGATCAAAGTGTCGCCACAAGGCCACGGCGAGACTCAACGCGGCTACGCGCTCTGGCTCGGCCACCTGAGCCACGGCCTGGACGAAGACAGTCTGGCGCTGTTCGCGGCGTATCTGAACGAAGCCGATTGCGCGAGCGAACACCGGACCCTGTGTAATCAGGCGTATCGGCAACATGCGCCTGCGCTGAGCGATGTGACCGACCTGAAGGATTGGTCGCAGAGGTTGCTGAAGATCGATCAACTGGCGAGCTACCTGGATCACCCGTTTTATCCAACGGCACGGGCCAAAAGCGGTTTCGATGCCGCCGCGCTCAGAGGCTACGCGCCGGAGTTCGCGCCGCGCTTCGAACTCAACTGGCTGGCGATTCCCAACAACGCCCTGACCCTGACCAGCGCGCAGCCGCCGCACTGGCCGGACTTCGAGGAAGTCGGCTTGTCATCAGCCCTGCAAAACAGTCATTCATTACTGCCAGTGCACCCGCTGACATGGTGCGAACTGGAGCAATACGGCTTGCCTGATGGGTCCCTCAAGGCTCCGCGTACCGCGATGCAGGTCGAGCCAACGCTGTCCGTGCGCACGGTGGTTTGCATCACTCAACCTCAGTGGCATATCAAACTGCCGTTGTTGGTCAGCACGCTCGGTGCGCGCAATTTGCGCCTGATCAAGCCCGGCACCCTCTACGACGGTCACTGGTTCCAGACCACCTTGCAGGCCCTGACCGAGCGCGATGTGGCGCTGTCGTCACGTTATCTGCACGTGGACGAAAAACACGGTGGTCATGCCGCCGAGAGTCGACATTTGGCCTATATCGCGCGCCGTTATCCGACAGGGCTGGAGAACATCACTCTGGTTCCAGTCGCCGCGTTGGCCAGCCCGCTTGCCGACGGGCGCCTGTTCCTTGAACAACTGGCCGAGCGCTTCTACGCGGGGTCGTTGCAACACTGGCTGGATGATTATCTCGATCTACTGCTGCAGGTGCATCTGCGACTGTGGCTGCATTACGGCATCGCGCTGGAGGCCAACCAGCAGAACGCCGTATTGATGTTCGAGCAAGGTCAGCCATTGCGTCTGTTGATGAAGGACAACGACGCCGCTCGTTTGTGGCCTCAGCGTTTCGCCACTGCCTGCCCGCATCTCGCTGATCTGCCGGCGGCCTTGCAGGACGAGCGCATTCGCGTCGACAGCAGCCAGCCGCTGGCCGAGATGTTCTGCACCATCACGTTGCAGTTGAACATTGTTGCGATCCTGGAAGCGATAGCGACCGCAGGCCTGATCTCGCGATCCGGCCTGTACGACTCGCTGCGTCAGCGTCTGAGGACCTGCCTGCAACAACTCGAAGCCGAAGGTATCGACTGCGACGATGCGCGCCGATGGCTGCTCGACAGCCCGAAATTGCCAGTGAAATACCTGCTCAGCGCCGGCAGCCTGTTCAGCAAGGCGCATTCAGGCGCCAGCGACATCAACAAATTCTATGGTTACAGCGCGGCGAACTTCCTGCAGGAGGACACCCCATGCAACGGCGACTGATCTCCAGCGTCCTGCTGGGACATTACCTTTCAGCCTTCACAGCGCTGGGTATTCCACTGTACCTGCCGCGCATCCTCGCTGACCTCGCACCTGACACGCCAGGGTGGGCCATCGGAGTGCTGTTCGTGTTGCCGACGCTATGCACCGCACTGGCGGCGCCGATCTGGGGACGCTGGGCCGATCGCAACGGCTGTCGCTTGTCGTTGCTGCGTGCTCATGCCGGATTGTTCGCGGGTTTTCTGCTGGCAGGCTTCAGCCCCAATCTGACGGTATTCGTCCTGGCCTTGATCATCCAGGGCACCTTCGGCGGCGCGATGGCGGCATCCAATGCCTACCTGTCGACCCAGTTCAAGGGCGGCGATTTATCCCGCGCCCTGAACTGGACACAGTATTCGGCGCGCCTGGCGATGATCAGTGGCCCGATTCTGCTGGGGCTGCTGACTGCTCAAGGCATGGGGTTGAGCCTGTATCGCTATCTGGCCTGGTTACCCCTGCTGGCCTTCGTACTCATCCTGCCGTTGCCCAAGGATGCCCCCAGGCATGTCTTGGGCAGTAAAAAAGCCGAGGCATTGGGCGAACTGCCGCAAGACATGCCACGGCTGCTGGCCGTGCAGTTTCTGTTCAGCTTCGCGATGGTCGTCACCTTTCCCTACTTCATGCCTTTCGGCGAGCAACTGGGAATTGGCAGCGATGCCGTGATCGGCATGCTCTACAGCCTGCCGCACTTGGTTTACCTGCTGGCCCTGCCTTGGGTACAGAGACAGCAGAGCAACCTGCTGTTGCCGGGGCTGGCGTTGCTCGCAATCAGTAACGCGCTGCAATTCTGGAGCGTGCAGGCCGAGCTGCTGTTTATTCTGCGTCTGATCAGCGGGGCCGGCATGCTGCTCAGTTTTGTCGGGCTGCACCGCTGCCTCAGCCAGCGCAGCCGAACAGGCAGCGCCGGTCGATTGTTCGGCTGGTTCGACTCCAGTGGCAAATGGGCCGGTACCGCTGCGGGTGCCGCCGCCGCACTGGTCAGTCAAACCTGCGGCATCGCGTCCCCCTTCCTTATTGCGTGCCTGGCCGCCATGACGGCCATGGTGCTCGCGCGCCCTCTATTGATGACCTCCCGGGAGATTCCGGCATGACGCTCGTTATGAACACTGCATCGTTGAACCCCGTATCGCTGCACGATAACGCCCTCGATGGCGAAGCCCAGCGACATGCCATCGAGTGCCTGCTCAATTGCTATCTGCGCGAGTATGCATTGCCACGCAACGAAGCGAACCTGAACTATCAGGCGCATGATCTGCCGATGAGCCTGCGCCAGGCCAACGGCCGTTGCATCAGCATTCGCCTGCCTGCTGGCCGGTTGGTCATACGCATTGATCGCGCCAGCCTTCTGGGTCGCTGCCATTACACCAGCGCGCCCTATTTCAAAGGCAGCAACCAGAGCTGGCGCCCGTTGAAAGCCCTCGAACTGGCGCGCCTGCTCTGTACCCCATTGAGTGGTGCCGACCGCGTCGGCGAGATGCTGCAACAGGTCGCCAACAGCCTGCAAGTTACTAGCACCTTTTTGCGTCATTCACGCCCGGCCAACGACGCGGCCAACAGCCTGCTGGCCTCCGAGCAGCATCAGCTGTGGGGACACGCTCTGCATCCGACACCGAAAAGTCGCGAAGGCGTCTCCCTTGACGACCTGCTGGCGTGCTCGCCGGAAGTCGGTGCGCACTTTCAGCTGCACTGGTTCAAGGTCGACCCCACGCTTATTCATCATCAGGGCGAAGATCCGCGCAGTACTCTGCGCCAACTGTCGGGACGCGAAGACGCCTACCCGTGCCACCCCTGGGAAGTCGCCCGGGTGCTGGCCGACCCGTTGGTACAGCGTGCGCAACAACAGGGTTTGATCGAATACCTCGGCCCCCTCGGTCAGGCCATGTACCCGACGTCGTCGGTGCGCACGCTCTACCATCCGCAGATGGCCTATTTCATGAAGTTCTCGATGCATGTGCGTCTGACCAACTGCGTACGCAAGAACGCCTGGTATGAACTGGACAGCGCCGTCGCCCTCACTCGTCTGCTCGGCCCGATCATGAGCGAGTTGGCGACACAACAACCGGGCTTCATGTTGATGTCCGAGCCAAGCGCTACCAGCCTGGACCTCAGCGCCCTGGGTACGCTCGAAGAGTCTCGCGAAGTCACCGAATGCTTCGGTATCGTTTACCGGGAAAACATTTCCGTCGCCGACTGCGAGCGGTACCAGCCGCAAGTGGCAATGGCGTTGTTCACTTGGGATAACCAAGGTCGCAGCGTGTGCCGCCAACAGGTGCGGCGCTACGCCAAAAAGGTGGGTTTGACCATTGAGCAAGCCACGCTGAACTGGCTGGATGCCTACGCCAGCCAGATGCTCGCAGGTGTGCTGTATTGCCTGTTCCGCCAAGGCGTAGTGCTGGAGCCGCATCTGCAGAATACGGTGATTGGTTTCAGTGAAGACGGATTGCCTGACCACATCTGGATTCGCGATCTGGAAGGCACCAAGCTGGTCCCTGAAATCTGGCCCGCCGAACGTCTGAGTGCGCTGGATGAACGTACTCGCAGCTCGGTGTACTACAGCGCGGACAAGGCGTGGCAGCGAGTCGGTTACTGCGCACTGGTGAACAATCTCGGCGAAGCGATTTTCCACCTGGCCAACGGCAGCGACGTGCTGGAACAACAGCTATGGGCGCGAATCGGCGACCTGCTGCACGCGCAATCCGCGCTTCTCGGCCATCCCACAGAACTGCGGGAGTTGTGCGCCGGCGCGCCTTTCCCGAGTAAAGAAAACTTCATGACGCGCCTGATGATGCGCGCCGACCGAGAGGCCGGTTACACCTCACTGCCCAGTCCGCTGACGATCACTGAAAAGAGGAAACGCGCATGAATCTTCCTGCCTCCGTCACCCGCCGCATCGAGCAGCTCAAGGCCGAACACGACGCGCCATTGTGCGCGTACGTCTACGATCTGCCGGCCCTTGAACGTCATGTAAAGGCACTGCGTCAGGTGCTGCCTGAAAACTGCGAATTGTTCTACGCAGCCAAGGCTAACCCGGAAGCCATGGTGCTGAAAACCCTTGCGCCGTGGGTGGATGGTTTCGAGGCGGCCTCGGGCGGCGAACTGACATGGCTGCATGAGCAGTGCCCCGACCAGCCGCTGATTTTTGGTGGCCCGGGCAAGCTCGATCGCGAACTGGACATTGCGATGCAGTACCGGATTTCAGCATTTCACGTGGAGAGCGTGACCGAACTGCGAAGTCTGGCACGCATCGCCCGCGAACGCGGTGTGCGGGCTCCGGTAATGCTGCGATTGAATCTGAAGCTGGCTCAGGCACCGCAGAGTCGATTGGTCATGGGCGGCAAACCCACGCCGTTCGGTCTGGATGAAGAAGGTCTGGCAAACGCCCTGCAATTGCTGCGCGAAGAGCCGTCGCTGGAGCTCAAGGGGCTGCACTTTCATCTGCTGTCGCACCAGCTGGATGTCAACGCGCACCTTGAATTGATTCGCAGCTACTTTTTGACCTTCCGTCAGCTGTGCACCGACCACGACCTGCAACTACCGCTGCTGAATGTTGGCGGAGGAATGGGTATCAACTATCAGGATGCGGCGAGGTCATTCGACTGGCCATCGTTCTGTCAGGGCCTGAAGGGCTTGATCGACGAGTATGACATGGGCGCGACCCGCATACGTTTCGAGATCGGCCGCTTCATCAGCGCTGCCTGTGGCTATTACCTCATGCAGGTGCTGGACATCAAAAGCAGCCATGGTGAGTTTTTTGCCATCGGACGCGGCGGTACTCACCACTTCCGCACGCCTGCGGCACAAGGCCACGACCATCCGTTCACGGTACTGCGAGGCTCGCAGCCGGCGCAAATCAGCGACCAGCTCGTAACGCTGGTGGGTCAGTTGTGTACGCCCAAGGACGTCCTCGCCAGGCAACAACCGGTGCCGCAGTTAGCAATTGGTGACCTGCTGGTATTCACTCTCGCGGGCGCCTATGCCTGGAACATCTCGCACCAGAACTTCCTGATGCACGAACCACCGCTGAAGGTTTTCATCGAGGGCTGATTCCACTTCCGCACGTATCTGTAGCTGCCAATAGGCTTAGCCCGATTTCAGGGCCAGGCCTACCGAAAGCAACAACCTGCACCCAACACAAACACTGACAGCGGGAAACTCCAGACGAAAAAAAGCCACTCATCTGAGTGGCTTTTTTCTGAATCCTGGAGCGGGAAACGAGACTCGAACTCGCGACCCCGACCTTGGCAAGGTCGTGCTCTACCAACTGAGCTATTCCCGCGTCTTGGTGAGGCGCATTCTATAGAAACCGAATGCCCCGTCAACCCTTTGATTCAAAAATGTTTTATTTCTTTTCGACCTCGGTCTTCAGATGCGGCCAGGCGGCGCGCAGGTATTGGACCATGGACCACAGGGTCAAACCGGCCGAGATCAGCAGCAAGGCGTAGCCCAGCAAAACCCAGAACGTGAAGCTCGACGGATTGGCCAGCAGGATCACCAGCGCCAGCATCTGCGCGGCGGTTTTCCATTTGCCGAGGTTCGATACCGCAACGTGCGCACGTGCGCCCAGTTCGGCCATCCACTCACGCAGCGCCGAGACGACAATTTCGCGCCCGATGATCACGGCCGCCGGCAGTGTCAGCCACAGATTACCGTGCTCCTGCACCAGCAACACCAGCGCGACCGCAACCATCAGCTTGTCGGCAACCGGATCGAGGAAAGCCCCAAACGGTGTGCTTTGTTCGAGACGGCGGGCCAGATACCCGTCCAGCCAGTCCGTCGCGGCGGCAAATGCGAACACCGAAGCGGACGCCATGTAACTCCATTGGTACGGCAGGTAGAACAGTAAAATGAAGATCGGGATGAGCAGGACGCGTAGTACGGTAATCAGATTAGGGATATTCATCGGCACAACTGGCTACGAGGTGAGGTGGCATTCTACTCGCTGTGCAGATTTGCATAAATCAACTCTGCGAGCTTTTTACTGATTCCGGGTGCTTTGGCTATCTCTTCGATGCTGGCACGAGACAGCTCCTGCAATCCACCAAAATGTTTCAACAAATCACGGCGGCGCGTTGGCCCTACCCCGGCAACACCCTCGAGCGTAGACGTACGGCGGGTTTTACCACGACGGGCGCGGTGCCCGGTAATCGCGAAACGGTGCGCCTCGTCGCGGATCTGCTGGATCAGATGCAGGGCCGGTGAGTCGCCGCGCAAGGTGAACTCGTGCGCGGCATCATTCAGATACAACGTTTCAAAACCGGCCTTGCGAGTCGCGCCTTTGGCCACGCCGAGCAAAATCAGATCGGGCACGGCTAGTTCATTGAGCACATCACGCGCCATCGACAATTGGCCTTTGCCGCCGTCGACCAACAGAATGTCCGGCAGCTTGCCCTCGCCGTCCTTGAGCTTAC
Source organism: Pseudomonas sp. TMB3-21 (assembly GCF_054898145.1). NCBI lineage: Bacteria > Pseudomonadati > Pseudomonadota > Gammaproteobacteria > Pseudomonadales > Pseudomonadaceae > Pseudomonas > Pseudomonas sp. TMB3-21. The sequence goes on from NZ_CM142718.1 coordinate 4,685,058, forward strand.
TAAAGCGTCGTGTCAGCGCCTGATGCATGGCGGCGTAATCGTCGCCAGCCGTCACGCCTTCGATGTTATAGCGGCGGTAATCAGACTTGATCGGACCTTCCGGACCGAATACCACACAGGATGCCACCGTCGCTTCACCGCTGGAGTGACTGATGTCGTAGCACTCCAGACGCTGCGGCGGCTCATCGAGTTTGAGCACTTCCGCCAGCGCTTCGAAGCGGGCGCCCATATGCTGCCGGTTGGCCAGCCGCGCACCCAGCGCCTGCTCGGCATTCGTGACGGCCAACTGTTGCCAGCGTGCGCGGGTCCCGCGCACCCGGTGACTGATGGTCAATTCACGACCACGCAGCTCTTCAATCGCCTCGATCACGGTGGGGAAATCTTCGTGAACCACATTGACGATCAGCTCGCTTGGCAGGTCGCGCTCGGGGCTGCTGATGAAATAATGTCCGAGAAATGCCGCCATGACCTCTGAAACGTCTTCGTCGATGCCGACCTGCGGGAAGAAGTTCTTGCTTCCCAGCACCCGCCCGCCCCGTACGCTGATCAGGTGAACGCAGGCGCCGCCGGGGTTAACAAATGCCGCGATGACATCAACGTCGCCCGACCCGCCTTCCATGCTCTGCTGATCCTGCACCCGGCGCAGCAACGAGATCTGATCGCGCAATTCGGCAGCCCGCTCGAACTCGAGATTGACCGCCGCCTCTTCCATCGCTGCCGACAACTCATCCGTCAGGGCATTACTGCGCCCTTCCAGAAACATCACCGAGTGCCGCACGTCTTCAGCGTAAACCTCGGGCTCGACCAGACCGACACACGGCGCCTTGCAGCGTTTGATCTGGTATTGCAGACACGGCCGTGTGCGGTTGCGGTAATAACTGTCTTCACACTGGCGAACGAAAAAGGTTTTCTGCAGCAGGCTAAGGCTTTCGCGAATCGCTCCCGCGCTTGGGTACGGGCCGAAATATTTGCCCTTGGCCTTTTTCGCCCCGCGGTGAATGCTCAGGCGCGGAAATTGCCCGTCCGACAGAAACACGTAAGGATAGGATTTATCGTCACGCATCAGAATGTTGTAGGGCGGCCGCCATTCCTTGATCAGCGTCTGTTCGAGCAACAACGCTTCGGTTTCGTTCGCCGTGATCGTAGTCTCGACCTGGGCGATTCGCGCTACCAGCGCGGCGGTCTTGGGCGCCAGGCCCGATTTGCGGAAGTAGCTCGACAGACGATTCTTGAGGTTTTTCGCCTTGCCGACATAAAGCAGGCGCGCCTCGCTGTCGAACATGCGGTAGACACCTGGGCGACCACTGACGGTGGACAGGAACGCGCTTGGATCGAAAGTATCAGTCATGTTCAGAGGCTGGCATCTACCATGCCGTGGCGAACCGCCAGTAGCGTCAGCTCGACGTCGCTACTGATCGAAAGCTTTTCAAAAATTCGATAACGGTAGGTGTTCACGGTTTTAGGCGACAGGCACAGCTTGTCGGAAATGATCTGCACTTTCTGGCAGCCGACAATCATCAACGCGATCTGGATCTCTCGCTCCGACAACGCGTCGAACGGCGAATCGTTGGTCGGCTGAAAAGACTTGATCGCCAGCTGCTGAGCGATTTGCGGGCTGATGTAACGCTGCCCGGCGAACACCAGACGAATGGCCTGGACCATTTCGGGCAACCCCGCGCCCTTGGTCAGGTAACCGGCCGCGCCGGCCTGCAGCAAGCGCGTCGGGAACGGGTCTTCCTCACACACGGTGACCGCAACAACCTTGATGTCCGGATGACTGCGCAGCATTTTGCGCGTGGCTTCGAGGCCGCCGATGCCTGGCATCTTCACGTCCATCAGAACCACGTCGGGCTTCAGTTCACGCGCCTTGAGCAGGGATTCTTCGCCTGACTCGGCCTGGCCGACCACTTGCAGGCCATCGATGTCAGCCAGCATTCGTGTAATGCCGGTACGAACGAGATCATGGTCATCGACCACTAGCACCCTAATCAAGCAGACACCTCGCGATATGGTCATATTGAGTTGCCGACACCTTAGCAAAAAGCAACTGGCAGACCTAGCGGCCAGCGTCATTAAAACAGTTTCAATTCGTCTTGAAAGTCTTGTCGTATGCGCGTTTCAGACACTCGGGGCTCCGACGTCACGCTGCATTCTCAAGAAACAATCGTCATTACCGACCACCGTGAGGCCCTTTCGCTCATACAAGGCTTTTGCAGGATTATTCTGAAAAACCGTCAACCGCAATGCCGGGCGTCGTTCCTTGCAGGCCATCGCGAAAACCTGATCGATCACCCAGGAACCGGCGCCCTGCCGCTGAAAGGCGTCCAGCACGTGCAGTTCACGAATGTACAGGGCCCTGGCGTCGCGACTCAGACTCACGTAACCCACGCGCTCCTCACCTTTCAGGATCAACAGGTTTTCCCGCCCGGCCCAGGCCACGTCAAACGCTTCATCCTGCCAGCGCAAGTCGTGCTGAATGTAATAGCGCAGCATGGATTCACAGGTCAGCGCTCGGGCGAAATCCAGGTCTCGGGACGTAGCCGGGCTTAATTCATATCCGGGGGTGAGGGTCGAGTGCGTCATGATCGGGCTGTATCCGGGCAAGTGAGCTGAGTGTGTCACAACCTGCGCGGCGCTCAAGCAATAGAAGTGCCTGCGTCAATCGATAGCATTTTCTGATTGAATCCGCGTACCGGCCTCTAGTAAGCTCGGCGCATTCATCGGAGATCGATCATGTTCAACACCCTCTCACCGCTTAGTACCGTCAGCGCCCTGCGCTCGGTTGCGGCTGCCCGGGTGAATAATGTCAGTCCGTCCGTTAGCTTTTATTTTGGGTATTGGTTTAGCCACTGGCGCGCCTGATACCCACACGGCGCCCACTTCAAACGGGTCGCCACCAGAGATTTCTCAACCCCCGGTCGGCTTCCCGATCGGGGGTTTTGTTTTTTCAGCTTGCCACTTTTGCAAACACTTGAGGATTAACGACATGAACTACGCCACTTATTACCGTCACGACAGTTTTACCGCCTGGCGATTTAGCAGCCTCCGCTCGGGACAGCCTGCCGCCTCCGATCGGTCACCCGCAGGTGGCAAGCACACACACGCGGTCAAACCGGCCAATTGTCGAACACCCCAGTAGGGCCGAGTGCGCGGGAACGAACCCGCCGCCTGCCCAGGAAGCCTGAATATGAACTCGTCCGTCTCTGCTCTGCCACTGTCCACTCTGAGCCCTGCCAATGAAGCGCTGACGGTGCGTCTGCCAACCTCATTGCAACTCAAACAGCAATTGCCGCTCGGCAATACGCTGACCCGACAAGTCGCCAGCCACCGCGATGCCGTCCGCTCGATCCTCAACGGTGAAGACTCCCGTTTGCTGGTCATCGTCGGCCCTTGCTCGATTCACGACCCCGAATCCGCCCTCGAGTATGCCGGCAACCTTGCCCGTCTCGCCGCTGAAGTCAGCGACCAGATGCTGCTGGTCATGCGCGCCTACGTCGAAAAACCACGCACCACGGTAGGCTGGAAAGGCCTGGCTTACGATCCGCATCTTAACGGCAGCGATGACATGGCCCCCGGCCTGACATTGTCCCGGGCGCTCATGCGCGAAATGCTGGAGCTGGGCTTGCCAATCGCCACCGAATTACTGCAACCGATGGCCGCCGGCTACTTCGACGACCTGCTCAGCTGGGTCGCGATCGGTGCACGCACCACCGAATCACAGATCCATCGGGAAATGGCCAGCGGCCTGAGCATGCCGGTCGGGTTCAAGAACGGCACCGATGGCGGGATTTCCGTTGCCAGCGACGCCATGCGGTCGGCCGCCCACCCTCACCGTCATTTCGGTGTCGACAGTCAGGGACATCCTGCCATCGTTCACACACCGGGCAACCCTGATACCCATCTCGTCCTGCGCGGTGGCCATCGCGGGCCGAACTACGGCCGCGACAGCGTTGCTCAGGTGAACAGCGAGCTTGGCAAGCTGAAGATCCCGGCACGGATCATGGTCGACTGCAGCCACGCTAATAGCGGCAAAGACCCGCTGCGTCAACCGGCAGTATTCACTGATGTACTCGAGCAGCGTCTGCAAGGTGACACCACGTTGATCGGCATGATGATCGAAAGTCATCTGTTCGAAGGTTGCCAGCCTTTGAGCCCGTCGCTGCGTTACGGCGTCTCGGTCACAGACGGTTGCCTGGGCTGGAGCGCCACGGAGCAATTATTGCTTCAGGCGGCAACGCGGCTGCGTCGACCCTGAGCTTCAGCCGTCCGGCCTTGCAAAGGCTGGGCGGCGTCATGAACGCACTTGCAGTAACGCCATTTCGGATTGTTGAGTGACATCGTCGAGCCGCTCAATCGAGTAAGACACCTTAACGGTCGACCCGCGGTGTTCTTTCCAAAACGGGTAAGGCACGCTGAACTCCAGCGGTTCGCCGGCCGACTCTTTCGAAATCTCGCGCGCGTCACGATGACTGAAATACTCGCCATTGCATTTCAGATAGACCAGCTCACCGTCCTCTGTCTCAGCGTCAACGATGGAAATGGTTGCACCCTCGAGCACATCTTCCAGCGCCAGCCAGCCGTTGTCAGCCTCCAGAATCTCTGGCGGCGCCAGCGTAGCGCGGATCAGCGGCCCGATCATTAATTGTGCAGGCTGTGAGTGGCGGGTTTCCTCGCCCTGCCGGACTGAATACGCAATGGTCACGGTGCTGTTGAGGTTCGGCGCTATTTGCTCCGGATTGATCCAGAATGACAGCTCCCCACCCAGCGCAAATGCCTCGATCATCAGCGTATCCGTCAGGCTTGCCTGCGGGGAAATACCCGTCCAGTACAGCTCAACACGGTCGCCGACCGACATTCGCGAATACGCTCTGATGGTCACAAGCGTGCCTTGCGGGACTCGGCCTGGATCGAGCGTGTCGCGTACCGCTTCGGGAACACATGCAGGCAAAAGCCCTGTGCTGGCATCGCCCACGCTCAAGTGCAAAGAGCCGGACCGTGCAGGCTCGGTTATCCGTGCACTCTGGAGTGTGTAGTAAACCTCGAGTGAACCGCCGTCGAGTGCCGCGATATGTTCGCCATCGATGACGACGACGACGGCAGCACCCACCTGCCGCTCGCTGATGAAACGCGCGAACTCGCGGCGATACACAACACCCTCGACATCGAGACCCGTCCAGGACACCAGCAATCTGTCGCCACATGCCATGCCGGTATAAGGCCGAATCCGGATGATGGCTTTCCTGTCTGCAGGGTCCAGAACGGCGCCCCTCGCCTGATGCAGGACGGGTACGGATAGCCCGATTTCTTGAGGGATCCCGGCTTCGCTTGTGCTCATTGGTTTACTCCATTCCATGGAAATCGCGTTGCCTGAGGATGGCAACAATCGAGGCTTATTTAATCGCGAATCTGCCGGAGGGCGATGTCGGGCGAATGCGCCGGATGTCTGGGGCAAATGCCTATCGCCGAGTAAGGCGCTTCAATGCTCCGCGCAGAAGTCGTTGAAAGGACGTCCGAAGATTCGGAACAAGACCTCGTGGACATACGGGTTTTCGTACCAGACCTATTCCGTTTTCGCCGTTCTACAGCGGACTTTTCATACATCGCGGCTGCGCAAGAGTGCATTAGAGTGAAACCCGGACACCCCAATCAACTTCCCCGAAGAAGGTACGCACATGCAACGGAATGCAACGACTCAGTTTCCGATTCTGCTGGTCCATGGGCTTTTCGGTTTTGATCGAATTGGCCGGGTCGACTTGTTCCACGACATCAAACAAGCCCTGCGCAGCGCTGGTGCCAGGGTGTTCATCCCTCATCTTTCAGCGACCCATTGCAACGAAACGCGCGGCATACAACTGCTGGCGCAAATCGAACGAGTGCTGGACGGCACCGGCGCCGAGAAAGTCAACCTGATAGGACACAGTCAAGGCGCACTCACCGTGCGTTACGCTGCTGCGGTTGCGCCAGAGCTTGTCGCGTCGGTCACTTCCGTCAGCGGTCCAAATCACGGCTCGGAACTGGCCGATTTCCTGCGCAAGGCGCTCACGCCGGGGAAACTTCCGGAAGCAGTCGCAGAAACCGTGGCCACGCTGTTTGCAGATTTCATCTCTGTACTCAGCGGTCATCAAAAAATGCCACAAAATGCCGTTGCTGCGCTGAACGCGCTGACTACTGAAGGGGTGGGCGCATTCAATGACAAATACCCGCAGGGCTTGCCAACCACGTGGGGCGGCAAGGGCCGCGACCAGGTCAATGGCGTTCGCTACTACTCCTGGAGCGGCACGTTGCAGGGAAGCGTTCTGGACGAAGGCGCCAACAAGCTGGACCCATTGCACGGATTTTGCCGTGCCTTTTCCCACTATTTCTCCACCGAGGCCGAGCACAACGACGGCATGGTCGGCCGTTTCAGCTCCCACCTGGGCAAAGTAATTCGCTCCGACTATCCGCTGGATCACATGGACAGCATCAATCAGACCGCTGGCCGAGTCCGTCCCGGCGTCGACCCGGTGGGCCTGTACGTGCAGCATGCCGAACGGCTGCGCAAGGCCGGCCTGTAGACATCCGAAGGAACTTTGAGAAGAAATGGGCCACTGAATCCGGTAGGCTCAACATTTTACCGAACGTTGAAAGGAGTATTTTCCCATGGCTAAAGCCACTGCCCGTCACATCCTGGTTGCCAGCGAAGACAAATGTAACGAACTCAAAACGCAAATCGAAGGCGGCGCTGATTTCGCCGAAGTGGCCAAGGCCAACTCGACTTGCCCGTCCAGCCGTCAGGGCGGCGATCTGGGCTCGTTCGGTCCAGGTCAAATGGTCAAGGAATTCGATACCGTGGTTTTCAGCGCGCCGATCAACGTCGTGCAAGGCCCGGTGAAAACCCAATTCGGCTATCACCTGCTCGAAGTGACCAGCCGTCAGGACTGATCATCGTCTGATTGCCTGTACAACGGCCCGCCTTTTTGGCGGGCCGTTGTGTTTTGGTTACGCGATACGGCTGGCGAGGAACGCGCCGCTAGCGTACAAATTACGCTTTTTGACCACCCGGCTTTAAGGCTGATAATGCGACTGGCTTTCCCTACTTTATTGCTCACTGCCGTGGCACTGCTTTTGAGTGCTGCCGGTGTGAATGCCGCCCCACAGCATGCGCTGACCGTGTATGGCGAACCGGCGAAATATCCCGCCAACTTCAGTCATTTTGCCTACACCAATGTACAAGCCCCCAAGGGCGGCACAATGCGCCGCTCGGCGCTGGAGATCGGTCACTACGATCACATCCTTCCTTATATAGACAAGGGCATCGGCGTATCGCAGATCGACGGCCTGCTCTATTCGCCTCTGGCCCAGCGCTCGCAGGATGAACCCTACACCGTGTACGGCCTGGTGGCGCAGCAAATGGAGCGGTCCGATGACGGCCTCTCGCTACGTTTCTACCTGAACCCCGAAGCGCGTTTTGCCGATGGCAAACCGATCACTGCTGAAGACGTGCGGTACACATTCAACCTGCTGATGACCCAAGGCAGTTTGCGCTACCGCACTCAGTTCGCCGACGTCAAAGGCGTCGAGGTAGAGTCGCCGCGCACAGTACGCTTTGACTTCAAGACCAATGAAAACCGCACCCTGCCCCTCGACATCGCGACCCTGCCGGTACTTCCGGAGCATTGGTGGAAGACCCGCGATTTCGCTGGCGGCGGCGGTTACGAACCTCCCTTGGGCAGCGGCCCGTACCGGGTCGGCAAGGTCGACTCCGGGCGCACGATCACTTTTGAACGCAATCCCGACTGGTGGGGCAAGGACCTGCCAGTCAGTCGTGGCCTGTACAACTTCGATCACTTCAGCATCGAGTATTTTGGCGACACAGACGTAGCGAGACAGGTCTTGCGCGGTGGCGCTTACGATTACAACCGCGAATTTTCCGCTACCGGTTACTCGATCGGCTACGACAGCCCGGCGCTTAGCGACGGTCGACTGCAAAAGGCTCACTTGGCACAGAATGCGCCGCAGTCAGCCCAAGGGTTTGTATTCAACCTGCAAAACCCGCTGTTTCAGGACCTGCGCGTGCGCAAGGCCTTGGTTATGCTGTGGGATTTTGAATGGACCAACCGGCAGATGATGCGCGGCCTGTATATCCGCCAGCGAAGTTATTTTTCCAACAGCGAGCTCGCCGCGCTCGAGCTCCCAGACGCTGCCGAACGGGCGATTCTGGAGCCGTTGCGCGGGCAAATACCGGACGAAGTATTTACCCAAGTATTCGAGGCGCCAAAAACCGACGGCAGCGGCATGATCCGCGACAAGCAACTGGAAGCGTTGAAACTGCTCGAACAGGCCGGCTGGAAACCCGATGGCGATCAATTGGTGAATGCCGAAGGAAAGCCCCTGAGCTTCACGTTTCTGATCAGTCAGAACGGCCTGGATCGAATGTTACTTCCGTACAAGCGCACGCTGAAGCAGATCGGTATCGACCTGAACATCCGCCGTATCGATTCGTCTCAATACGTCAATCGCCTGATGTCCCGCGATTACGACATGATCGTCACCGGCTACCCGGTGACCACCTCTCCCGGCAATGAGCTGTACAACTATTTCGGCTCGGTCGCGGCAAACGATCCGGGCTCGAACAATTACATGGTGTTGAAGAACCCGGCCGTCGACACACTGGTCGACGGGCTGGTGCGCGCGTCCACCAAAACCGACATGTTGCGCCACGCCCATGCATTGGACCGGGTGCTGCAATGGAGTTATTACTGGATCCCCAATTACTATCCGCCGGGCAGTTCGACGGTGTGGTGGAACCGCTTCGGAATTCCCAGCGTGCAGGCGGCTAACGACGAAGTCATCGAAAGCTGGTGGGAGGTGAGCACCACGCCACTGACCAACCAGCAGATGACCGCTGAACTGATCAAACGTGGCAGACCCGGAGGGCCGCACTGATGTGGGCTTATATTCTGCGGCGCCTGATATTGATCATCCCGACGCTGGTGATCATTCTTCTGGTCAACTTCATCATTGTGCAGGCTGCACCGGGTGGTCCGGTCGAACAGGCAATCGCGCACCTGCAGGGCATCGGCGGCGGCAGTGTCGGCGGCGGCTCCAGCGAAGTCATGAGCAGCAGCTCGCGCGCCAGTCGCGGCCTTGATCCGCAACTGATCAAGGAAATTGAAAAGCAGTACGGCTTCGATAAACCGGCACCCGAACGCCTGTGGCTGATGCTCAAAAGCTACGCGCAACTGGACTTCGGCAAGAGCTTTTTTCGCGGCGCCACGGTCACCGACCTGATCCTCGAAAAGATGCCGGTGACCATTTCCCTAGGGCTCTGGGCGACGCTGATCACTTATCTGGTGTCCATCCCGCTGGGCATTCGCAAAGCGGTGCGTCATGGCAGTCATTTCGATATCTGGAGCAGCACCGCGATCATCATCGGTTACGCGATGCCGGCGTTTCTCTTCGCGATGTTCCTGATCGTGGTGTTCGCCGGCGGCACGTCGCTGAACTGGTTTCCGGTGCGCGGCCTGGTGTCGGACAACTTCGAGTCCTTGTCGACCGTGGGCAAAATTGCCGATTACTTCTGGCATCTGGTGTTGCCGGTGACGTCGCTGGTTATTGGCGGTTTCGCGACCCTGACCATCCTGACCAAAAATTCCTTCCTCAACGAAATCACCCGCCAATACGTGGTCACCGCCCGCGCCAAAGGCATGAGCGAACGCCGTGTGCTTTACGGCCATGTGTTTCGCAACGCAATGTTGCTGGTGGTGTCGGGTATTCCGCAGGCGTTTATCAGCGTGTTTTTTGCCGGGTCGCTGCTGATCGAAGTGATCTTTTCGCTCGATGGCCTGGGCCGCATGAGTTATGAAGCCGCCGTGTCTCGGGACTATCCGGTGGTGTTCGGTTCGCTGTTCATCTTCACCCTGTTCGGACTCCTGATAAAACTGGTCGGCGACCTGTGTTACACGCTGGTTGACCCGCGCATCGACTTCGCCGCGAGGAATGCCTGATGCTCACGCTCTCGCCGCTGGCCCGTCGCCGCTTGGAACGCTTCAAGAAAAACCGCCGTGGCTGGTGGTCGCTGTGGTTGTTCATCGGTCTGTTTCTGCTGACCCTCGGCGGCGAATTGATCGCCAACGATAAACCGCTGGTCGTCAGCTACCAGGACTCGCTGTATTTCCCGGTGCTCAAACGCCACACCGAACAGGAGTTCGGCGGACAGTTGCCCTTCCAGGCCGACTACCGCAGCGACTATGTGCAGAACCTGATCAGGAAAGACGGTGGCTGGCTGCTGTTTCCGCCGATCCCGTTCAGTGACGACACGCCCAACTATGACTTGAGCAAACCCGCGCCCAGCCCACCATCGAGTGAAAATTGGCTGGGCACGGACGACCAGGCGCGCGACGTCTTGGCCCGGGTGATTTTCGGTGCGCGGGTGTCGATTCTGTTTGCGTTGATGCTGACCGTAATCAGCGCGCTGATCGGTATTGCAGCGGGCGCCCTGCAAGGTTATTACGGCGGCTGGGTCGACTTGATCGGCCAGCGGGTGCTGGAGGTCTGGTCGGGATTGCCGGTGCTGTATTTGCTGATCATCCTCTCGGGGTTCGTCGAGCCGAATTTCTGGTGGCTGCTGGGGATCATGGCCTTGTTTTCGTGGCTGGCACTGGTCGACGTGGTGCGCGCCGAGTTCCTGCGCGGGCGCAATCTGGAATACGTCAAAGCCGCCCGGGCGCTGGGCCTGACCGATCGCAAAGTGATCGTGCGACACATTCTGCCCAACGCGATGAACGCGACGCTGAGTTACTTGCCGTTCATTCTGACCGGAGCGATTTCGACGCTGACGGCGCTGGACTTCCTCGGGTTCGGCATGCCGGCCGGCAGCGCGTCGCTGGGCGAGCTGATCGGTCAGGGCAAGCAGAACCTGCAAGCGCCCTGGCTGGGGCTGACGGCGTTTTTCACGTTGGCGCTGATTCTTTCTTTATTGGTGTTCATAGGCGAGGCATTGCGCGATGCGTTTGATCCCCGATCTTGATCCTCGATCTTGATCCTCGATCTTGATCCTCGATCTTGATCCTCGATCTTGATCCTCGATCTTGATCCTCGATCTTGATCGCCGGACTTGAACAACAATGCTGATGCGGAGATTACAAACTTGAGTCTCAACCTGATCGAAATCCGTGATCTGTGCGTCGCCTTCAATGGTCAGACCGTGGTCCGTAACCTGTGCCTGGACATCCGTCCCGGCGAATGCCTGGCGCTGGTGGGTGAGTCGGGGTCCGGCAAATCGGTCACTGCGCACTCGATCCTGCAATTGCTGCCCGAAACCGGTACCGAGACGACAGGCAGCATTCGCTATCACGGCAAGGAATTGCTCGGTGCCTCGTCCAGGGTTTTGCGGGAACTGCGTGGCAACCGCATCGCGATGATCTTCCAGGAGCCGATGACTTCGCTCAACCCGCTGCACACGATCGAAAAGCAGATTGGCGAAACCCTGTTGCTGCACAAGGGCCTGACCGGCAAACCGGCACAGACGCGCATTCTCGAACTGCTGCAGCTGGTGGGCATTCAGAAACCCCAGGAACGACTCAAGGCGTATCCGCATCAGCTGTCTGGCGGCCAGCGGCAACGGGTGATGATCGCCATGGCGCTGGCCTGCGAACCACAATTGCTGATTGCCGACGAACCGACCACAGCGCTGGACGTGACCGTTCAGCGCAAAATTCTGATTCTGCTCAAATCCCTGCAACAGCGCCTTGGCATGTCGCTGCTGCTGATCAGCCACGACCTCAATCTGGTGCGCAGCATCGCCCAGCGCGTGTGCGTGATGAAGGCCGGCGAAATCGTCGAGCAGGCGACCTGCGAAACCTTGTTCACCGAACCGCAACATCCCTACAGTTGCGTGCTGCTGAACGCTGAGCCGGAAGGTGAAGCGCTGCCCCGGGACGAGCGTGAAAATGTCCTTGAAGTGGACAACCTGAACGTGCAGTTTCAACTGAGCGGAGGCCTGTTTCGGCGCAAGACCTACCTGCGCGCAGTGGATGGCATCAGCTTGAACATCCAGCGCGGCAAGACCCTGGGCATTGTGGGTGAGTCCGGTTCCGGCAAATCGACGCTGGGCCAGGCGATCCTGCGGCTGCTCGATTCCGATGGCAGCATTCGCTTTCAGGGCGAAGCACTGGATGGCTTGACGCAAAAGCAACTGCGGCCATGGCGCAAGAAAATGCAGGTGGTGTTCCAGGATCCGTTTGGCAGTTTGAGCCCGCGTATGTCGGTGGCGCAGATCATCAGCGAAGGCCTTGAAGTGCACAGCCATTCCAGCGCCGTTCAGTGTGACGCGCAGGTCATTCAAGCGCTGCAGGAAGTCGGCCTCGACCCGCTGAGCCGGCACCGTTATCCGCATGAGTTCTCCGGTGGTCAACGCCAGCGTATCGCCATTGCCCGCGCATTGGTGTTGAAACCGGCGCTGATTTTGCTCGATGAACCGACGTCGGCGCTGGATCGCACCGTGCAAAAGCAAGTGGTCGCCCTGCTCCGCCAATTGCAGGAGAAACATGGCCTGACGTATCTGTTTATCAGCCATGATCTGGCAGTCGTGCGCGCGCTGGCGCATGACCTGATTGTGATCAAAGACGGCAAAGTGGTTGAACGCGGTGCCAGTCATGAGGTATTTGATTCGCCGCAGCATCCGTATACCAAAGAGCTGTTGGCGGCGGCGCATGCGCGATAACCCCGTGGGGCCCGTGCACCGCGTTGCGGCCATCGCGAGCAAGCTCGGCTCCCACAGGATCTTCGGCGCTCATGGATTTTATGGTTTCACCGCGAACCTGTAGGAGCCGAGCTTGCTCGCGATGGCGTCCGCACAGGCAATACACAATCAGGATCAGCCCCCATGAACACCACCGAAAGCCTCAAGGATTACCAGCGCGTTCGACTGCTGGCGATCCGTTCGTTGTTCGAAATCATCGAGCAGTCGAGTGAAGGCACGGTGATTGTCGACCGCGACGCCAACATCGTATGGATGAACGAACGCTATGCCCGGCGCTTCGGCCTGGAGTCGGCGGAAGTGGCCATCGGCAAACCTTGCGAAAGCGTGATCCCCGGCAGCCTGCTGCGTGAGGTCGTCCGCACGGGTCGGCCGATCCTGCTCGACATGCAGGACACGCCCAAGGAACCCCTGGTGGTCATGCGTCTGCCAATTCACGACGACGCCGGTGTGGTCATCGGCGCGATCGGTTTTGCCTTGTTCGATGAATTGCGCAGCCTCTCGCCGATGCTCAAGCGCTACATGAGCATGCAGGAAGAGCTTGCTTCCACGCGCTCGTTGCTGCGCGCACGCCAGACCAAATACAACTTCGCCCACTTCATCGGCACCAGCGCGGCGAGCCTGGAAGTCAAACGCCGCGCCCGCCGCAGCGCCAGCGCCGATTCGCCAGTATTGCTGCTGGGCGAAACCGGCACCGGCAAGGAACTGCTCGCGCAGGCCATTCATGGCGCTTCGCCGCGCGCGCACAAAGCCTTTGTCAGCATCAACAGCGCGGCCATCCCCGAGGCGTTGCTGGAAGCGGAGTTTTTCGGCACCGCGCCCGGCGCGTTTACCGGTGCTGATCGCAAAGGCCGCGTCGGCAAGTTGCAGATCGCCCAAGGCGGCACGCTGTTCCTTGATGAAATCGGCGATATGCCGCTGCCGTTGCAGAGCAAATTGTTGCGGGTCTTACAGGAAAAAGAATTCGAGCCGGTCGGCTCCAATGAGGTGATCCAAAGCGATGTGCGGGTGATCGCTGCGACCTCCACCAACCTTGAAGCGGCGATCAAGCGCGGCGAATTCCGTGCTGACTTGTACTACCGCCTCAACGTCCTGCCGATCCAGGTCCCGCCGCTGCGCGATCGTCTGGATGACTTGCCGGCCCTGAGCGAAGCGATTCTCGAAGAACTGCGCAGTCAGCACGAGCTCAACCCTCAAGCACTGGCGTTATTGGCCCAACACGCCTGGCCGGGGAATATTCGCGAGTTGCGCAACGTGCTGGAACGCGCGGCGCTGCTCAGTGATGATCTGGTATTGAACGCCGGGGACATCCGCGCGGCAATCGGGACGTTCACGCCAGTGGAGCGCACCATTTCAACGGTGCTCGAACCGGTTGCGCTGGAAACATTCAACGCGGCACGGGAGCGGTTTGATCGGCAGCTGATTGAGCATGCACTCGCGCAATGCGGGGGCAAAGTCGTTGAGGCGGCGGCCCGATTGGGCTTGGGCCGTTCGACGTTGTACAAGAAGATGGTGGCGTTGGGGGTTGTTGAGTCTCTGTAAAGAGACATTGATCTCCATTGGTAGACAGAGGCTCTTCGCGGGCAAGCCTTGCTCACACAGAGGCTTGATTTTCAGGCGCCAAGGAGATCACCTGTGGGAGCAAGGCTTGCTCGCGAAGGGTCCATCTCAAACATCAAATATCTCCAGATTGAGATATATTCATAACGCCCACGTGAAAATCCGCTAAATATCCATATAAATCAGAATGTTACGAATCTGGCACAAATCTCGCTAAAGCACTCTCCTACCAGCCTCACCCAAAAAAATAACAATCCAGGAGACACACCATGAGTGTGACCATTGCCTTGGCAGCCCTAGCGCTGCTGATGCTCGCCGCCTACCGTGGCTACAGCGTAATCCTCTTCGCCCCGATTGCCGCCCTCGGCGCCGTCCTGCTCACCGACCCATCCGCCGTTGCCCCCGCATTCACCGGGGTGTTCATGGAAAAAATGGTCGGATTCATCAAACTGTATTTCCCGGTGTTCCTGCTCGGTGCGGTGTTTGGCAAGCTGATCGAGTTGTCGGGTTTCTCGCGCTCGATTGTTGCTGCCGCCATTCGCTTGCTCGGCACCCGTCAGGCGATGCTGGTGATCGTATTGGTCTGCGCCTTGCTGACCTACGGCGGCGTATCGCTGTTCGTGGTGGTTTTCGCGGTCTATCCGTTTGCCGCCGAGATGTTCCGCCAGAGCAATATCCCCAAGCGCCTGATCCCGGCGACCATCGCGCTCGGCGCCTTCTCGTTCACCATGGACGCCCTGCCCGGCACACCGCAGATCCAGAACATTATCCCCACCACCTTCTTCAACACAACCGCGTGGGCAGCGCCGTGGCTGGGCGTGATCGGCACGATTTTCGTTTTCAGCGCCGGCATGCTGTTCCTCCAGCGGCAACGCAACAAAGCTCAGCGCAGTGGCGAAGGCTACGGCACCGAGTTGCGCAACGAGCCGGAAACCGCCGCTGACATCAAACTGCCCAACCCGTGGCTCGCCCTCTCGCCATTGCTGGCGGTCGGCATCATGAACCTGCTGTTCACCCATTGGATTCCGCAGTGGTACGGCAAAACCCACAGCCTTGCACTGCCGGGCATGAGCGCGCCGGTCACCACCGAAATCGCCAAACTCACGGCCATTTGGGCGGTTCAGGCAGCGCTGCTGGTCGGCATCCTGATGGTGTTGGCATTCGGCTTCCAGGCGATTCGCAGCAAGTTGGCCGAAGGCAGTAAAAGTGCGGTCAGCGGTGCACTGCTGGCGGCGATGAACACCGCCTCGGAATACGGCTTCGGTGCGGTCATCGCTTCGCTGCCAGGGTTCCTGGTGCTGGCCGACTGGTTGAAGAACATCCCCAATCCGCTGGTCAACGAAGCCGTGACCGTCACCCTGCTGGCGGGCATCACCGGTTCGGCATCGGGCGGCATGAGCATCGCTCTGGCGGCGATGGCCGATGATTTCATCGCAGCGGCAAATGCTGCGAACATTCCCCTGGAAGTGCTGCACCGTGTGGCCTCCATGGCCAGCGGCGGCATGGATACCCTGCCGCACAACGGCGCGGTGATCACCTTGCTCGCGGTGACCGGCCTGACGCACCGCGAAGCCTACAAAGACATTTTCTGTATTACGCTGATCAAGACCCTGGCGGTTTTCGTGGTGATCGGTACGTTCTACGCCACTGGCATTGTGTGAGGTATTGATGACTACTCTTTCAGGCAAGACGGCATTGGTTACCGGCTCCACCAGCGGCATTGGCCTGGGCATCGCCCTGAGCCTGGCGAAGGCGGGTGCGAACCTGATCCTCAATGGTTTCGGCGATGCGGCAACAGTGATCGCCGAGGTCGAGCAACTCAACAAGAGCAGCGGTGGCAAGGTCGGCCATCACCCGGCCGATGTCAGCGACCCGGCGCAGATTGCCGACATGCTGGCCTACGCTGAGCGGGAGTTCGGCGGCGTCGATATTCTGGTCAACAACGCCGGCATTCAGCACGTTTCAGCGGTCGAGGACTTCCCTGTCGAACGCTGGGATTCGATCATCGCGATCAACCTGTCATCGGTATTTCACAGCACACGCTTGAGCTTGCCGGGCATGCGCGCCAAGGGCTGGGGACGGATCATCAACATCGCCTCTGTGCACGGCCAGGTCGGCTCGGTGGGCAAGGCGGCGTACGTGGCGGCGAAACACGGCGTCATCGGTCTGACTAAAGTGGTCGGCCTGGAAACGGCCACCAGCAACGTGACCTGCAACGCGATCTGCCCGGGCTGGGTCCTGACGCCGCTGGTGCAGAAGCAGATTGATGACCGCATCGCCACCGGGACCGATCCGCAACAGGCGCAGCATGATCTGCTTGCCGAAAAGCAACCGTCGCTGGAGTTTGTGACCCCGCCGCAGTTGGGTGAACTGGTGCTGTTCCTGTGCAGCGAGGCCGGCAGCCAGGTGCGCGGGGCCGCGTGGAATATTGATGGTGGGTGGCTGGCGCAGTAACTGTTCGACAGACCGCGTTATCGTTCTTCGCGAGCAGGCTCGCTCCCACATCCAAAGGTGATTCTCTGTGGGAGCGAGCCTGCTCGCGAATGGATCCGAAGGTAGAAAAAGAGGCAACTCATGTCTGACATCCTCTGGCAACCCAGCGCCCAACGCATCGGCAAAACGCGCATGCACGCTTTCCGGCGCTTCATCAACAATCGCCATCACCTGAAGATTGATGACTACCCTGCCCTGCACCAGTGGTCCATCGATCAACGGGAGGATTTCTGGCAGGCGATCGTCGATTTCTTCGACCTGCGCTTTCACGCGCAACCAGACGCGGTGCTGATCGAAGGCGCGCAAATGCCCAGCGCCCATTGGTTTCCCGGGGCCACGCTGAACTTCGCCGAGCACTTGCTGCGTCGACGCGACGATGCCGTGGCGGTAATCGCCATCGGCGAGAGCGGGCAGCGCGAACAGCTGACCTGGGCAGAACTGGCAGAACACGTCGCCGGTTTTCAGAACAGCCTGCAGGCGGCTGGCATCGGCATCGGCGATCGCGTTGCCGCGTGCATGCCCAATACCTGGCAAACGCTGGTGGCCATGCTCGCCACCACCAGCCTCGGTGCGATCTGGTCGTGCTCGTCGCCCGACTTCGGCACTCAAGGCGTGATCGACCGTTTCGGCCAGATCGAACCGAAAGTGCTGATCACCTGCGCCGGCTACCATTACGCCGGCAAGGACATCGACCAGACGGCAAGGTCAACGAAATACTCGAGCGCCTGCCGACGCTGCAGCAATTGATCGTTGTGCCATATGCGCGACCGCAGGCACGCATCGAGCACTTCCACACTCAGGCCGACGTCGCGTTGTGGGATGACTTCTACGAAGCGGGCGGCGAACCTGACTTCGTCGCCGTAGCCTTCGATCATCCGCTGTACATCCTCTATTCCAGCGGCACCACCGGCGTGCCCAAATGCATCATCCACGGCACCGGCGGCGTGCTCTTGCAACACGTCAAGGAACACGGCCTGCATTGCGATCTCGGCCCCGGCGACCGTTTGTTCTACTACACCACCTGCGGCTGGATGATGTGGAACTGGCTGGTCTCGGCCCTCGCGGTCGGCAGCGCGGTGGTGCTGTACGACGGTTCGCCCTTTCATCCTGGGCCCGAGCGTTTGATCGATCTGATCGACGACGAGCGCATCAGCGTTTTCGGCACCAGCCCGAAGTTCCTCGCGACTCTCGAAAGCAGCGGCGTAAAACCTCGGCAAAGCCATGAGCTGGACAGCCTGAAAATCCTCTTGTGCACCGGCTCCGCGCTGTCTCCGCAGAGTTATGACTACGTCTATCGGGATTTCAAAAGCGAGTTGTGCCTGGCGTCGATGTCGGGCGGTACCGACATCGTCTCGTGCTTTGTGAATGGCAATCCGCTGGAGCCAGTGTGTCGCGGCGAAATCCAGGGCAAAAGCCTCGGCATGGCCGTTGAAGTCTGGAACGACGCCGGCAGCCCGGTGATCGGCGAGAAAGGTGAGCTGGTCTGCACCCGTCACTTCCCCGCCATGCCCATAGGCTTGTGGAATGATGTGAGTGGAGACAAATTGCGCGCGTCCTATTTCAGGCTGTTCCCCGGCGTCTGGGCGCAGGGAGATTACGCCGAACAGTTGCCTCACGGCGCGATGCTGATTCATGGCCGCTCCGACGCGGTACTCAATCCCGGCGGTGTGCGCATCGGCACAGCGGAAATTTATCGTCAGGTAGAAAAAGTCCCGCAGGTCACTGACAGCGTCGCTATCGGCCAGCAATGGCAGGACGACGTGCGCGTGGTGTTGTTCGTGCGCCTGCAGGACGGCGTCGAGCTTGACGACGCGTTGCGAGAACGAATCCGCCAGGTGATTCGCGCCAACACAACCCCGCGTCATGTACCGGTAAAAATCGTCGCGGTCACGGACATTCCGCGGACCATCAGCGGCAAAGTCGTCGAATTGGCAGTACGCAACGTGGTGCATGGCCAACCGGTCAAAAACACCGATGCGCTGGCCAATCCCGAAGCGCTCGAACAGTTTCGTCAGCGCCCGGAGCTGCTTGATTGACTGGCCGCGACTGTTATGCAGAATGCCAGGTTTGACTCGCAGCCCAGCCTGACCGAAGCTGGCTGCTTTGCAAAAGCTTGCCAGCTTCGGATATTTGCATGCCCAAGTCCCGCCGCTACCTGATCATCAGCCTGTGCGTTTTGCTCGCCATCGGCGTCGCCTGGCTGTACCTGCGCAGCAGCACGCCGGTGATACCGGAAGCGATCAAGCGCGGCTACAGCGAAGCCTTGATCCAGGCCCGCGAAGGCCGCCCAGGTGCCGCGCGGGTGCTTTATCAGCAACTCGCCCGCCCGGACATCTCGCCCAAGCGGCGCATCTGGCTGCACGCCGAACTGCCCAATTACCCCAGCTCGGTCGCCTTGAAACTGGCCGGCGTCGACCTGCAGCACCCATCGGCGACTGTGCGCATCGCTGCTATTCAAAGCATCAGCGGACTGGTTCCCGGCGGGCAACGCAGTTTGCTCCTCGGGCCATTGCTGGACGACAGCGATCAAAGCGTCCGATTTGCCGCCGTGAATGCCCTGCTCGGCTTGTCACCGGACAATCTCGGCCTGTATTTCGGGCCTTTGCAGCAGGCGGTCGATGCGTGGAAGCAAGCACTGAAAAACACCCCGGAGACCGCTGACAACCAGATCCAGCTGGCCCGATTGCACGTGCACAATGGCGAGTACAAAGAAGCGCAGCTGGCCCTCGAACACACCTTGCGCCTTGCCCCGGATAATCTGCCGGCGCTGGTGATGCAGATCGAAGTGCTGGACAAACAGGGCCAGAGTGAAGCGGCTCGCCTGTTGCTGGCCAGGCAATTGAAAGCACAGCCCGATTCGGCCTATCTGCAACATGCGCTGGGCATGTGGCTGCTGCACCACGATCAAAGTGAGTTCGCTTTGCTTGGCTTATCCAAAGCCGTCGAGCTGGAACCCGACAACAAGAACTACCGCTACGACCTCGCGACCACGCTGCACGACCAGGAAGAACTGGAAGCGGCGCAGAAACAGTTGCAGGAGATCGTTCAGCGCTACCCCGCCGACCGTCGCGCCCGGGTCCTGCTGATCAATTACTGGAAGGAAAGTGGCCAGTTGCAGAATGTGCAGATTCTGCTCGCGCAACTCGAACAATTGAATCCAGACGACCCGGCCCTTCAACAGGGCCTGTAATAACCGCTAAATATTGTGGAACCGCTCTCTCGGCCAAAGGTCAAGTGATCAGGCAGTTCATTCAGGCTATTCAGGCTTGCTGCCTCACTTCCCCTAGTCATGAGAGGGCTTTTTTTGACTACGTCTAACGAGTTGTTCAGTGCAAAAGCCGCCACCGGCATCGAAGGTCTGGATGACATCCTGGCCGGTGGCTTGTCTCGCGGTCACGTCTTCCTGCTGGAAGGCGAACCCGGCACCGGTAAAACCACGGTTGCTTTGCAATTTTTAATGGCCGGCGCAAGAGCCGGTGAGCGCTCGTTGTACATCACCCTTTCCGAAACCGAGCATGAGTTGCGCCAGGGCGCGCGGTCACATGGCTGGGAGCTGGATGAAAACATCCACATCTTCGAGCTGACCCCGCCGGAAAGCCTGCTTAACGCTGAGCACCAGCAAAGTCTGCTCTACTCCTCCGACCTTGAATTGGGCGAAGCCACCCGGCAGATTTTCGAAGTGGTCGAACGCGTCAAACCGACCCGCGTGGTGCTCGACAGCCTCTCCGAGATTCGTCTGCTGGCGCAGAGTTCGCTGCGTTACCGTCGGCAGATCCTCGCGATCAAACATTACTTCGTGCGCTATGACGCTACGGTAGTGTTGCTGGATGACTTGACCACTGAATCCCTCGACAAGACTGTGCACAGTGTCGCGCACGGTGTCATCCGCCTTGAGGAGTTGACCCCTAACTATGGTGCTGAACGCCGCCGCGTTCGCGTGGTGAAATACCGCGGGCAGAAATACCGTGGCGGCTTTCACGACTTCACCATCATGGGCGATGGCGTGCATGTGTTTCCGCGGCTGGTGGCGGCCGAGCATCGCGGCGGCTATGACCGCCTGCAATTGTCCAGCGGGATCAAGGAAATGGACGCCCTGCTCGGCGGCGGTATCGAAACCGGCTCCGGCACCTTGATCCTGGGTCCGGCCGGTACCGGTAAATCGCTGATCTCGATGATCTTCGCTGCCGCTGCCGTGGCTCGTGGCGAGAAAGCCGCGCTGTTCATCTTCGACGAAGAACTCGGTCTGCTGTTCGAGCGCATGAAGAACATGGGCATCGATCTCAAAGCCTTGCAAGCCACCGGCAATCTGTTGATCGAGCAAGTCGACGCCGCAGAGCTGTCGCCGGGCGAGTTTTCACACCGCGTGCGCCGCTGCGTCGATGAGCGCGATATCAAGACTGTTGTGATCGACAGCATCAACGGCTATCAGGCCGCAATGCCGGAAGAGAATGCGTTGGTCTTGCACATGCATGAGTTGCTGCTCTACCTCAACCGCCGTGGCGCCGCAACATTCATGACAGTCGCCCAGCATGGCCTGGTCGGCGACATGAAGGCACCCGTCGACATTACTTATCTGGCCGACACCGTGATTCTGCTGCGTTACTTCGAGGCGCTGGGCCAGGTCCGCCGGGCGATTTCGGTCATCAAGAAACGCACGGGTAGCCACGAGTCGACCATTCGCGAATATCGCATCAGTTCGACCGGGATGACCATCGGCAAGCCGCTGGATTCGTTCCAGGGCGTGCTGCGCGGGGTGCCAACCTACATGGGTGAAAGCAAGCCGCTGCTTGAGGAAGAAGCCCAGTGAATGTCGGGCACGCGACCTCCGAACGCGCAATTATCCTCGCGCCACTTGGACGTGACAGCCAGCTTGCGTTAATGATGCTCAATGAAGCGGGTTACGATGGCATCATCACCCGCAACCTGATGGAGCTTTGCGCGGAGCTGGAGAACGGTGCGGGCCTGTTGCTGATTTCTTCCGAGGCTCTGCTTGGCAGTGATCTCGGGCCGCTGTTCAGCCTGATCGAGGAACAGCCAGCGTGGTCGGATCTGCCTATCGTGCTGCTGACATATCACGGTGGTCCGGAACAAAATCCCGCGTCCCGCTTTGGCCCGCAGTTGGGCAACGTCACGTTCCTGGAGCGTCCTTTCCATCCGGTCACGCTGATCAGTCTGGTAACCACGGCGCTGCGTGGGCGCCGACGACAGTACGAAGCCAGGGATCGGTTGATCGACCTGAGTCAAAGTGAATTGCGATTGCAGACCACCCTCGAAACCCTGGAACAACAGGTCGAGGAGCGCACAGCCCAATTGCGTCACAATGAAGAAGCGCTGCGCCAGTCGCAAAAAATGGAAGCGGTCGGTCAACTCACCGGCGGTATCGCCCACGACTTCAACAACATGCTGACCGGCATCATTGGCAGCCTGGAGTTGCTGCGCCGGCGCCTGGCCCGGGGCCGCACCGATGATCTGGATGGCCTGATCGATTTGGGCGTGACCTCCGCCAACCGCGCGGCCGGTCTGACCCATCGGCTGCTGGCTTTTTCCAGACGCCAGTCGCTGGATTCGAAACCCGTCGAGATGAACTCACTGGTCGTTTCGATGGGCGAATTGCTGCAACGCAGTATCAATGAAACTATTCACATGGATATGCAACTGGACCCGCAATTGTGGGTGGCGGAGGCCGATCCCAATCAGCTGGAAAGCGCCCTGCTCAACCTGGTGATCAACGCCCGCGACGCCATGCCGACCGGCGGCAACCTGGTGGTCAAAACCAGCAATCAATACCTGGATGCGAACTTCACCGCAGCCCACGGTAATCTCGAACCCGGAGACTATGTGGTGCTAAGCGTTACGGACACTGGTTGCGGCATGCCACAAAGCACCATCAACCGCGCCTTTGACCCGTTCTTCACCACCAAACCCATCGGCCAGGGCACCGGGCTTGGCTTGTCGATGATCTACGGTTTCAGCAAACAATCGCGCGGTCACGTGATGATCGATAGCCAAGAAGGCAGAGGCACTACGGTGAACCTGTACCTGCCGCGTTTCGGGGGCGACATCCATCAGGAAGAACCCGTCGATATTCAACACGCGCTGATCGCCGAGAACGGTGAAACCGTGCTGATCGTCGAGGATGATCCCGCTGTGCGCGTACTGGTCAGCACGGTGCTGAGTGACCTGGGTTACGCCTTCGTTGAAGCCGTCGACGCCCCTAGCGCAGTGCCGATCCTCAACTCGGCTCAACGCATTGATCTTTTGATCAGCGACGTCGGCCTGCCCGGGATGAATGGTCGGCAACTGGCGGAAATCGGCCGGCAATACCGGCCGGACCTCAAGGTGCTGTTCATCACCGGGTACGCAGAACATGCGGCCGTGCGCGGCGGGTTTCTTGACCCGGGCATGCAGATGATCACCAAGCCGTTTACCTTTGATTTGCTGACGGCGAAGGTGCGGGAAATGATTCGGATCTGACGGTTCCGCGCGCAGTCCTGCGTCAACATGAAACCGCTGCCCGGTCTGGACCCTGAGCACAAAAACGGCCGACCCGCATGGCGGATCAGCCGTACTCAGGACACTCTGCGAACGATCAGGCGCTCAGCGAATAAATCAACGCCGATATCGCCACCAGCCCTACCGCGGCCACAAAAACATTGGAAGCTTGCCCGCGATACCGAGCCATCGCCGGCACCTTGCGAATGGCATACATCGGCATCAAGAACAGAATCGCCGCGATGATCGGGCCGCCCAGCGTCTCGATCATGCCCAGAATGCTCGGATTCAGTGTCGCGACAATCCAGCAAACCACCAGCATGAACGCCGCCGTCAGACGGTCCAGCGTCTTCGGCGCCGGACGCTTGCCGCTCTTCACGATCAAGCCTTTCAAGCCTTCACTGGCACCGATGTAATGCCCGAGAAAGGATTTCGAAATCGCCACAAACGCGATCAGTGGCGCCGCAAAAGCGATGGTCGGGTTGCTGAAGTGATTCGCCAGGTACGACAGGATCGACAGGTTCTGCGCCTTCGCTTCTGCCAGCTGCGCCGGCGACAGGGTCAGCACGCAACTGAAGACGAAGAACAGCACCATCACCACCATCAACGCATGAGCGCACGACAGGATCTGCGAACTGCGCTCCTCGGCGTGCTCGCCGTAACGACGCTTCTGGTCTACCGCGAACGCCGAGATGATCGGCGAATGGTTGAACGAGAACACCATCACCGGAATCGCCAGCCACAGCGTGTGCAGCAGCGCCGACGGCTCCGGCAGCGTGGTTGCCGTGATGAGAATGCCGCCATTCCAGTGCGGGATCAGGAACACCGCCAGAAACAGCAGCGCGACGATAAACGGATACACCATCAGGCTCATGGCCTTGATGATCACCTGCTCGCCGCAACGCACCACCGCCAGCAAACCAAGGATCAGTACCAGCGACAGAATCGCGCGCGGTGGCGGCGTGATGTGCAATTGATGTTCGAGGAAACTGCCCACGGTATTGGTCAACGCCACACTGTAGATCAGCAGGATCGGGAAAATCGCGAAGAAATACAGCAGAGTGATCAGGGCTCCGGCCTTGATGCCGAAATGCTCTTCGACCACTTCCGTGATGTCCGCGCCTTCGCGGCCGGATAATACAAATCGGGTCAGGCCACGGTGCGCATAAAACGTCATCGGAAATGCCAACACGGCAAGAATCAGCAACGGCCAGAAACCGCCGAGCCCCGCATTGATCGGTAAAAACAGCGTGCCGGCACCGATTGCTGTGCCGAACAGGCCGAGCATCCAGGTGGTGTCATGGCGGTTCCAGCTTGTCAGCGTCGCTGGTGTCGCCGTTACATAGCGTTCATCGACGCTATTGGCCTGATCTTTCATCCGGTGGGATCTCCACATTCCGGTCAGTTGCTACCCGGCCAGGACGAGTCGGAAAAATCCGACAGGCAGCGCCCTGGTCGAAACAGGGGCGCGATTGTCCGGGATAAATGAACAGAAGCAAAGACTTGGCTGAGGAGCGGTTAAGCGAATCGGCCAGCTGAACTCAGCTTCCCCAGGTGGGAGCGAGCTTTTGTGGCGAGGGGACTTGTCCCCGTAAGGCTGCGCAGCAGCCCCAAATACAACCCGTTAGCAATTGCCGGATGCATCCATGTCTCATAATGCGGGAACGCCAAACAGCAGCACCCTCGATAACCGTCTACCGTCATGCATTCATAAGCAATCCTCATCCAACTGGAGGTCCGCGCCATGCCACTGGTCCGCGTCAGCATCAAACAGCAAGAAGATCCCACGTACGCCAAACGCATCGGCCAACTCATCTACGCGGCCATGCACAGCGCCATAAACGTGCCAGAGAGCGATAACTTTCAGATTCTTAGCGAACACGATGAACAGCACTTCATCTACGACCCGCAATACCTGGGTATCAGCCGCACCGACAACCTGGTGATCATCCAGATCACGCTCAGCGAAGGCCGAACCGTCGACCAGAAGAAGCTGCTCTACAAGACCATCGCCGAAAGCCTCAATGCGCAACTGGCGATACGCCTCGAAGATGTGTTCATCAATCTGGTTGAAGTGAAAAAGGAAAACTGGTCGTTCGGTAACGGAATCGCTCAATACGCATTGTGATGATTTCACGCCCCGTGGTGCGGGTTCTGCTCGGTTCGATGAAATTTTTCATGCGGCAACAAACTTTCTCGTCCGCCAAAAATCTTCCGTCGCCGATGCGGCTATGATCATCTGGAGGCGGTGGTCTTTGCTCATTGCCAAAGCAGATTCGAGCCAGCACCCTCAAGCGATATTCGAGCCACAGGAGCCCAGCATGCCCGCAACCGTTCTGGTACTGGTTGAAACCATCAACGATTATTTGCCGATCCTCGAACATCAGGGTTTCCACCTGATTCTGGCTCCGACTCCTGCTGAACGCGCTGAGGCCATCGCGACCCACGGTGCGCGAATCGATGCCGTATTGACGCGCGGGCCTCTGGGCCTGTATGCCGAAGAGATGGCCGCCCTGCCCCTGCTCAAGATCATCTGCGTGATCGGCGCCGGTTACGAACACGTCGATCTGCAGGCTGCGTCCGACCGCGGCATCACCGTGACCAACGGCGCCGGCGTCAATGCCTCCTCGGTCGCCGACCACGCCATGGCGATGCTGCTTGCACTGGTGCGTGACATTCCCCGCTGCGACGCCGCCGTACGCCGTGGGGAATGGCCGAAAATCATGCGCCCCTCGCTGGCCGGCAAGCACCTGGGCATTCTGGGGCTCGGCGCGGTCGGGATGGCCATTGCCAAACGCGCCGCCAACGGTTTCGAGATGAAGGTCAGTTACCACAACCGCCAGCAGCGCAGCGACGTACCTTACGCATTCTGCTCAACGCCCACTGAACTGGCGCGCGCTTCAGACTTTCTGGTGATCGCCACTCCTGGCGGACTGGGCACCAGGCATCTGATCAACCGATCGGTGCTGGACGCCCTGGGACCTAACGGGTTCATCGTGAATATCGCGCGCGCCAGCGTCATTCAGACTGCTGATTTGATTGGTGCTCTTGAACAGCGACGCATTGCCGGCGCAGCACTCGATGTATTCGATCACGAGCCCCTGGTGCCAGACGCGGTCAAGGCCCTGAGCAACGTGATCCTGACGCCGCACGTTGCAGGGCTGTCGCCGGAAGCTACCAAGGGCACCGTCGAACTGGTCGGCCGCAACCTGGCGGCATTCTTTTCCGGGCAACCGGTTTTGACACCGATTGACTTGCCGACAGCGGAGAGTCAGGCGGTCCTGTAGGACAATTCAAACGGGCGTATCAAGAGCAATGATTGCCCGGCAACACGCTCACCTATAAGGGGTGATCGTAGTTGTCGCTGTCCCGTGCGCGCATTAGATTAGCCAATAGTTTCAGGCCTCCAGAATAAGCAGAAGGGATAAGCATGGCGCTTACTGACCAATCCACCCAAATCCGAACCGGCGAAGAACTCGATGCCAGCCTGATCGATCCGTACCTCAAAGCGCACATTCCAGCCCTGAGCGGTTTGCCCCGCATCAGCCAGTTTCCTGGTGGCGCGTCCAACCTGACTTACCTGCTCGAATACCCGCAACAGGAATTTGTCCTGCGACGCCCGCCGTTCGGCCACAAAGCCAAGTCCGCCCACGACATGGGCCGCGAGTTCCGCATCCTCAATCAATTGCGCGACGGTTTCCCGTATTGCCCGAAAGCCTATGTGCACTGCACTGACGAGTCAGTGATCGGCGCCGAGTTCTACGTGATGGAGCGGGTCAAGGGGATCATCCTGCGCTCCGATCTGCCGCCGGAACTGGGCCTGGACTCGACGAAAACCGAAGCATTGTGCAAGAGCTTCATCGACAAATTCGTCGAACTGCACCAAGTCGATTACAACGCCTGCGGACTGGGCGACCTGGGTAAACCGGAAGGTTACGTTGCGCGGCAAATCAAGGGCTGGAGCGAGCGCTATGAAAAGGCGCTGACCCCGGACGCGCCGCAGTGGGAGGCGGTGAAGGCCTGGCTTAACGACAAGATGCCCGCCGATCACCCGACTTCAAGCATCGTGCACAACGACTATCGCTTCGACAACGTGATCCTCGACCCGACCAACCCGATGCAGATTATCGGCGTGCTCGACTGGGAACTCACTACCTTGGGCGATCCGCTGATGGATCTGGGCAACACCCTCGCCTACTGGATCGAAGCCGGCGACCCGGCGCCGGTGCAATTGCTGCGCCGTCAGCCGAGCCATGCGCCGGGCATGCTCACCCGCCGCGAATTCGTAGATTATTACGCGCAGCGCTCGGGCATCCAGATCGACAACTTCGACTTCTATTACACCTACGGACTGTTTCGCCTGGCCGGTATCGTGCAGCAGATCTATTACCGTTTCTTCCATGGTCAGACCCAGGACAAACGCTTCGCGCCGTTTATTCACATGAACAAACTGCTCGAGCAGATGAGCCTGCAGGTCATTCAGAAATCCAGCCTTTGATCGCCGTTGACCAATAACAAGACCTTTCATAAGGGAATCCCATGTCCAAGACTCAGTTGTTCGACCTCGATGGCAAGATCGCTTTTGTGTCCGGTGCCAGCCGCGGCATCGGCGAAGCCATCGCCAAGTTGCTGGCCCAGCAAGGTGCCCACGTGATCGTCTCGAGCCGCAAGCTCGAAGGCTGCCAGCATGTCGCCGACGCCATTATCGCCGCTGGCGGCAAAGCCACCGCGGTCGCTTGCCACATCGGTGAAATGGAACAGATCAGCCAGGTCTTTGCCGGCATCCGCGAACAGTTCGGCCGCCTCGACATTCTGGTCAACAACGCAGCGACCAACCCGCAATTCTGCAACGTACTGGACACCGACCTCGGGGCTTTCCAGAAGACGGTCGACGTGAACATTCGCGGCTACTTCTTCATGTCGGTCGAAGCCGGCAAACTGATGCGCGACAACGGCGGCGGCAGCATCATCAACGTGGCCTCGATCAACGGTATTTCCCCGGGGATTTTCCAGGGCATCTATTCAGTGACCAAGGCTGCGGTAATCAACATGACCAAGGTATTCGCCAAGGAATGTGCGCAGTTCAACATTCGTTGCAATGCCTTGCTACCGGGTCTGACTGATACCAAGTTTGCTTCGGCGCTGGTGAAGAACGATGCGATCCTGAAGACGGCGCTGGCGCAGATTCCGCTCAAGCGTGTGGCGGACCCGAGCGAGATGGCAGGTGCGGTGTTGTTTCTGGCGAGTGATGCGTCGAGTTACACGACGGGGGTTTCGTTGAATGTGGATGGTGGTTTTCTGTCGTGAGCCATTGGCGGCGACACGGTGCGCGCTCATAGATTCGCAGGACCAAGGGGAGACGGCATGTGTCACACCGTCTCCTATTGATTCCGACCCTTAACACGCTTCGACGCAACAGCGGCGAGTTCCTCTACTCAGCGCCGCTGTACGCTTCGGCTAGGGTGTGACGCAATCAAGGTTTATCCATTACACTAACTAGACACCTCGTCATTGATACCCGGCCAGTCGCTTCCGTGGTCTTTGCAATGAGTTCGTAGTCACCCAATGCTTCGAATTTGATTAACTGTGAGCTGTCTGCGTGCCCTAAAATATCGGTTGTTCCAACACCATCGTCGAAACCAGGGGCAATGATCTGAACTGTTATACCTACGACGGGAGCATCCGCATAAGTGCGAACGCGTATTCTAGGCCTATATTCGTATCCGATGTAACCTGGCCACATCGCAGGAGGAGGCAGCAAAGGTACGCCGAGATAAGTAAAGACCAATCTATATGGCCCTGCCGCCACCGACATCGGAACCTCCATCGCAACCGCGTCTGAACCCTCAAAAGCGGCCTTCAGCGAAAATTCGCCATCGCTGTCCAGGCATCTTACCTCCCAGGACGCTCCCTTGACGGGATCGACTGTCTGGGGTACACCCGCAGCAGGGAGCATTTCAACGCCCGCAGGCGGGGTTGAGCCCCAAGACGACTTGAGCTTGGGAGTTGGCGTGCCGTTTTTGGGTATGAAAGTAATAGTGTGCAGTCCATACCGGGTGAGTAGCATCTTCTCACCCTCAGCCAGCGGTCTGCCGTCCAGTTGAATAGTGAAGTAATCAGACACGGAACCGACTACCCGACAAACAGGCGCGGTAAGCGCTGAAGTCATGCCGGCACCTTCGAAGCTCAGTTCAAATGTGCCATTCCCGGCTAACCCGGTAACGTCCCAACGATGAGCACTTTGCTCCAAGTCAAAAATCGGTGCACTGACCAGATCCCCAGGCTCAAGCCCCTCAATCAAACGACGTTTGAGTTTTATCGGATAACCACTCAACGGACTCGAAGATTTAGGCCTGAGTGTCACTAATCGACTTGTATTTTTTCTGAACGCTGTACCTTCGGCAGGCACTGGTTCTCCATCTATCAGCACGTCAGCTTCATCCGCCAGATGGCGCGACAAAACCTTACTGGTGGGCAGTTTTATGCCGCTCCTCATCTCGTGTCCGGTCAGATCAAGCCAGAACGTACCGCTGCGGGTTGATGCCGTCAGCGTCCAGGTATGATCACCAGGAGTAGTCACTTTCACATCAGAGGGTTGCAGACCTGTCGCGACTGTGGGTGTAAGCGTCAAAGGATGGTCTGCGATCGGGCTGTTTTCCTTATAGGTTACAGTCACCGTCTGAGGCACGCCGCGAAACAGTACAATACCGGTGGAGGGGTAATCGACGCCATCCACTTGTACCTTGTCCACTTCTGCCGACAAATCCCGAGAGATCACTTTACAGCCCGGAGTCTTCACCCTAACGGTCATGTCGGTACCTTTCAATTCAAGTTTGAAAGTGCCGCTGTTCGTGTGGGCGTTTACCCCCCACGTGTGCGCTCCTGTGCTGGTTACATCCACATTTCCCGACATTCCGTCGCTGAGTTCAACTCCCGCCAGTTCTAACGGGTAGCCTTGCAGGGGACTGTGCGGTTTATAGGTAATAGTGACGGTTTTGGACTCATTCCTGAAGAACGTAACTCCCGTTGCCGGAATGTCAACACCATCCACCTTGATCTTATCCACTTCCTCGGTTAACCAGCGCGACATCACTTTGCAAACCGGCGAGTTAATGCCGGTGGGCACGTCGGCCGCTACCAGCTCAAACTTGAAGGTGCCACTCAACGTGTGGGCGTTCACTGCCCAAGTAAGATCGTCACTGCGGGTCACAGTCAGATTGGCATCGGAGACCCCGGTCAACGGAATAGCTTTTAACTCCAAACTACCGCCGGCCAGCGGGCTGCCATCCATTGGCACCGCAGTGACTGTCATGGGTTCGTTGCGGAAAAACAGGACACCTTCAAGTGGAATATCATTACCATTCACCTGAATTTTCGCCACTTCATCAGCCAGATCGGAAGACAGTACCCGGCATGAAAGTTCCCAAGGCGCGTCCACATCGCGGCTGAGTAGAAGCAGCTTGATATGGCCGCTTTTGGAGGATTCAGGGGTAATAGTCCAGTTAAATTTCTCTCCAACCGGATCCGTCCACGTCTCAAACGCTGGCAAGGCTGCGACAATCAAGCCCCCGTGTTCCACCAATTCCAATCTAAGACTTTTTGCGATCGCTGGTTCCACCTCTACGCTGAGCTCGTTGTCCTTTCCACGGAGCAGCACAATTGGGTCATTCCATTTCACCTGCTTACCGTTGACCGTGAGGATTGCTTCCGTCCAGGGGCTTTGTTCATAAACAGTCATTTCGAACTCCTTTTCCTGTGGGGGGCCGTCATAGGGACTCTGAATGGTCGCCTTGATAGTGCTGTCCTGGAGCCTGACAGTGTGGCTGAACGCACTTTCGCCGCTGACATCGGTGGGAATGGTCGCGACGTGATCTCCATTGACCGACCACTCCACATCAATACCGTCCAGACGTTCGTCGGTGTAATAGGATCCGACAGTCACCGCAGCCGTGACCTTGTCACCTGCCACCGGCGCCTTGATGGGGGCTCGGGCATCGAGAACAATCCGGCGGTAATGTCCTAGATGCATCTGGACTCTGGAAGGCGTCGCCGTGTATTCGCTTTGCACCCAGCATTCAAATGCCCGGTCGACTCCTCCTGCCGGACAATGGAGCTTCCACTCAACGCCCTGCGGATCGAATGGCCGAAGATCACCGATTGGGGGATCGGTAATGATTTCAGGTGTCTCGCCGGTAGCGAAATTGAGACTAACTTCTCCAGCGAACCAGATGCTGTCCGCCATTCCCGCTATTTTGAGCGTGTGGTGAAAATCGCCTTCAGCGCCGTGGCAGATATATACAGGGCCTTGTTCAGCTGAATCGGGTTTTAACAGGACAGTCATGACGGCCTCGGAAGTCAGTGATGGATTTTAAAAACATTGATCCATGAAATACCAAGCATTAGGCGAACGGATGAACTGTTAGCACTAACGGTTTTGTTCATGTCACTTCACCAATTGCGGATGACACTAAGAGCACTTCCGTTCAAAGGGTGATTATATAAATAAGGATTTTTCATGTTGCATCCCTTCAACATGTCTTCCAGCGGAAGACAAGTTGCCGCGATTACTATTTAGTCGATATGTAATCGCCGGCTACTGGCCGTTCTGGTCAAACCACCTCTATCCATGCCTCGACAGTGAAGTCACCGCTTGGAAGCGATGCCACCGCACGCAGCTCTCTTTTCCCAACGGTCGTGAACCTGACTAGCCCTGCAGCAGCCTTACCCGCGTCGCCGGTTTTAGCACTGAACTCTCCATGCTCTGCAATATCAAAAGTTACCGGTATGGCGACCATGGGTGTGCCATCCTTCGCTTTCAGTGCCACGCCGGCCGCGTACAAAATATTTCTATAGACAGGTGTCGGTTTCGGTGGAAAAGGCAATGGCTGATCTAACAGATCGATGAACCTGAAATCAACGCTCGATTCCAGACGATTGACCGGGGAGACAAGGCAAGCCTCCTCCGCCGGAATGGCAATTTTATACTTAAAGGTTCCAACTTTATCGGCCGGCGTAATATCCCATTGATGGGCGACCGACGGATCACCCAGTGACGGATCACTCTGGAAGTCACTTGTTTCAACTCCGGCAACAGGTATCACGTCCAGAGTCAGCGGGATATCTCTAAGTACATGTCCATTTTTATAATAAAGTGAGATCTTACGCGTCACGCCGCCAATGAAGTTCTCACCGTCAGGCGATATGGCGATGCCGTCCAGCATTACCGTTATTTCCATGGCAAGATCACTCGACAGCAATGTACTGAACGGCAATGTAATAGGGGTCGGCATGTTTTCGCCCGTCAAACTCAGCACGAAGGAGCCACTATTGTTAGAGCCAGTTACCGCCCAGCTGTGAACGGTCTGCGGACTATCGAAGGCGGGTGTGCTCACCACATCACGGTCATTAAGATTGCTTCTGACCACACACTTCAACCCCACCGGGTGATCGCCCAGCGGGCTGCCGGCTTTTGACACCAGAGTGACGGTCTGGCGAATGTCGCGAAAAAACAAATTGCCTTGTGCCGACACGGGCACACCGCCAATCATCACATCCGCTTCGTCGCTCAGATTAGATGAAAGCACCCGGCAAGAGATCTCCCAGGATATTGGCTCCCCCTCGCGACTGATCAGAAGCAGCTTGATATGGCCGCTCTTGCCGGCACCTGGGGTGACTGTCCAGACGAATTTCTTCTCCTCAGGAGGGTTCCAGGCCTCGAAGGCGGGATTGGCGTCTACGTTCAAGCCACCTCCGTCCGAGAGAAGCAGTCCGACGGTTTCTATGATGTCTGACACCCCCTCGAGACTGATCTCGTTTCCCTCGTCGCGGAGCAGCACAATGCCGGCGTCCGGGTTCACCAATTTGCCACGAACTTTCAGGACCGCGTCCGCCCAGGGATTCTTTCCATGACCCGTCATATCCACCCCCTTCTCTTCAAACGTGTAATATCAGGAAATTGTCACTACTGCCGTGTTTTGCGTAAGCACTTCAATATTCTGAGCAGTAAGGAAAGCCGCTATTGCACTTCTACAATCAGCCTTATTACCACGATCCCTTCAGGTAACTCTGCCAATGCTGCAATTGTAAAGTTAAAGCCGGTCGGATAATTATGATTTACCACTGCAAAATGTAGTCTGCCACTGGCGCTTGTCGTGAAGGTACGCGGCGTCATGTCGGGATGAAAAAACTTTCCAGTCACATTCGCCAATGGAACATCTTTTAAATCCCTAAGATACGCAACGATCCTCACCACTGGCACGCCTGCAGGCAACAGAAATTTATCGGGTGGAATAGGCAAAGGGTTTAGGGAAAGACTTTCAAAAGTGAAGAGCGCTCCAGGCACGCTCAAATCAAATTCCAATGCAGTGTCTACATCCGGGCTGTAGAACACGAAAGTTCCTTTGCCTGTTTGACCTGCTTGCGGAGTGACCGTGCATTGAAATACTCCGTTGATCAGAGGAAGGAGGCTTCCGAATTCCGGAGTGGAAGTTAACTTCAAGCTGCCTTCGTTAACCAGCACCATGGACAACTGGGTTATACCCGGAGCCTTTATGGTAATTACGCTCTCTCTTGCGGCAAGCAACCCAAAGCGAAGACCGTGAACTAATTTTTCGCCTTCCACATAAAATTCTGCACCATCCCAAGAGCCTGCCTGGCGCGCTGAATCACGGCATGGAGCATCGGGCCCGGGTGTTATCGTGTTGGTCATAACGAAACTCCAATGGCACATCGGTGATGGGCGCACATATCCAACGGAGCGACTTTTAAATCGCTGTAAATCATACGATTCACAAGAAAAAGCCGGCAACTTAACTCGATCAAAATGACTTAACTGGAAGCCGGGAACATTTGTAACGTCGAATACACCCTCGCCCATTTTGATGCTCAACCGACTTGACGTTAACCGTCAGGATCGCGTCCGCCCAGGGATCTCTTTCATAATCAATCATGTCGACTTCCTTTTCTTCAAAGGTGTCACCACTGGCGCAAATACGGGATCTGAAAGCATGCTCATGGCGAAGGCTCGATAATGGGTCGGTCGGTGTTTAAACACAGGCCAACCCACTATCGAGAAAATCCAGAGCAGATGGACTGTCAGAATTGACAGTCCGTATAGATTTATTCGTTATAAAGAATAAACACCGCTCGCGGCAACTACTGGGTGACGCATCGGGTAAGCGTGGTCACCCGTGTCACCTGCCCGTCCGCACGCATATCGCCCAGCACGTCAGTTTGTTCAGAGGTGTCGCAGGTGCGCTGTGGCGCGGGCCGCGCAGCAGCGGGGGCCGGCGGTGGCGGACTGGCACAGCCACCAAGGATGGCAACGCAAAAGACCAACGAAAGCGATGCGATAACGCGTTTCCCAAGACTGTTCATAGGCGGACCCGCAGTAAGGAACGAAAGATGTCTGCGATACCGCGAACGCCGATAGAACCTTGCGAGCGCATCACAGAGAAATAGCCATCGTATTTCTTATAGCTCACTCAGTCGTGAATGCCAGTTGTAGCAAACCAGCCAAGTCCGGGGAAATATCGAGTCAGGTAGCAATAATCAACGCTGGCGATGGCGACTACATGACTGGATTGGACCGCGGGAGACTGTTGCTCTGGAGTTCGTAGCGCAGCTCTTCAATTAATCCCTGCACCGACGCCGGGGTGCGCAAATTCGCTACTTTCAAGCCGCTGACAACCAGGTCCACCTGGCCAGAATCCGGGTGATAAAGCTTGACCGTCAATGAGTGATCCCCGGTCAATGTGCACTCGCAAGCCAGCGGCGAAAAGCTGTGCTCGAGCTGCGTACGCAAGTGTGTAAGGGAGATCATTTCGACTGACCTCTACCCTGCACAATCGACTGCAAGGTGGCTGCGACCATTAGGCTGTTCCTTTGCTGTTTTGAAGGGATGCACTACCGATGCAGACTTGTAGCGCACCTTCACAGACTAAGAACCACCGCTCCGCGCCACCACATCAATTTGCACTGGCGCAACTAGTGCATTTGCACCTCAGCGACCGGCCGGCCGCCGCTCGGTGGAAAACAGACCGCGCTCGCGTGCCCAGACGATCGCCTCACTGCGACTGTGTACATCAAGTTTGGAGTAGACCGTCGCGACATGATTGCGCACGGTATTGGGTGCCAATTTAAGTCGGGCGGCGATTTCCTTGTCAGCCAGTCCTTCGCAGATCAGGCCCAGAACGTCGCGCTCTCGCGCCGTGAGATCAGTAAAGGAGACAGTTGGAAGTTTCGGCGAGTTGACGCTTTTTACGTTGGCGAGTTTTTCAATCAGCGTGCGGCTGAACCAGGACGCGTCCTTCATTACCTCCTCGATCGCCGCTACCAGTTCAAGCTCGGTTCGCTTGCGCTCGGTGATGTTCATGAGGACCAGCAGATAGCAGGGGCTGTCCTGGATGTTCACGGTGTCTGCCGAAACCGCACATTCGATCAGCTCATTGCTTTTTTTACACAAGGTTACGTCGATGCGGTCAAGACTGCCGATCTTCTCCAGTGCCGCAAACAATCGGGCACTGGCGCCCTTGTCATGAAAAAAATCGAGTTCGCTGATCGTTTTTCCGAGTATTTCTTCGCTGGGATACGCCAGGGTGTCGAGAAACGCTTCATTGACATCCATCACCACTTGATCTTGCGCGCTGCACACCACAATCGGTACCGGACTGAGGCGGAAAGCTTTCGCGAAGCGCTCTTCACTCTGTCGCAGAGCCACTTCGGCTTTGTGCCGGGGCTCAACGTCGACGAAGGAAAACAACATGCAGGCTTCGTCATTCAGTTCAAGTGGCTGGCCGGCAACGATCACCTGCTTGCTGCCGCCTTCGGGCAGGTTCAGCTCGGCCTGCATTTGCGGGATGGTCGCGCCCTCGCGCAAGCGCTGTTTGGCGAGGTCCCTGTTCTCGGCACCCTCCAGAATATCCAGCTCATAGGTAGCCGTGCCGATGACCTGATCGCGGGCATATCCGGTCATTTCCAGAAAACCGGAATTGACTTTGATGTAGCGCAAATCGCTGAGACGACAGATCACCGCCGGCGCCGGGTTGGCGTTGAAAGTCTTTTCAAAGCGCTGCTCGGCACTGGCCCATTCGGTGACATCGTCCATGATCAACACCATTGACTCCGCTTCGCCCTGGTTGTCGGTCAGCACCATGCCACGGACCTTGTGCACCCAGTTGCGCTCATCGTTATCCGCGTGAGTCACTTCGACCAGCACATCGTCGAAAACTTCGCCGCGCGACACACGCTGGATCGGGTAATTATCGACCGGAACAGTGTGATTATTGCGATAACGAAGCGCAAATCGCTTGGCGTATTCCTTCGCGTTGCGCCCTATATCACTGACTTGCGCCACCCCATGCATGGCCAGCGCAGCCTCATTCGCCCAGCGAATGGTTTGATCGGGATCCAGCACGATCACGCCGTCGGACAAGCCGGCAATGATCTGCTGCAAATGGCGACGATTGGTTTCGGTTGACAGGACGTCCTGGCTCATTGGCTCTCCACATATCTTGTCACGCCAGCGGGTGGCGCTCTGTGAAGATGTCGACCGCAGAGGGTTGAGATAGTGCGAGCAAACAATGCACATCGGTTGGCGCAGGCTTGCTCCTGCAGATTGGGCCGTGCACAGAATCTGCGGTCGGCTCGGGAGCAAGCTTTGCGTTGATAACGGTCGTCAATTCAGGCAGCGAGGCCCCCCTTGGCGATTGCTGCCGACGCAGCCAACATGGCTCGTAACAGCACCGCGCAACCTGCCGCGAGATCATCCGGCGCTGCGTTTTCGATTTCGTTATGGCTGATGCCGCCTTCGCACGGCACGAAAATCATCCCGGCCGGGCCGAGCTCGGCGAGGAAAATAGCGTCGTGCCCTGCCCCGCTGACGATGTCCATGTGCGACAAGCCCAAGCTGTGCGCTGCACCGCGCACGGCATCGACGCAGCCTTTGTCGAAATACAGTGGCGGGAAGTCCGCGGTCGGTGTCAGCTCATAAGACAAGCCGTGCGCCTCGCAGGTTGATTCGATGACCTGGCGAACTTCGGCAATCATCGAATCAAGCTGCGCCGGTTCCAGATGGCGGAAATCGAGCGTCATGCGAACTTCGCCGGGGATGACGTTGCGTGAGCCCGGATAGGCTTGCAGGCAACCCACCGTGCCACAGGCGTGAGGCTGATGGCCAAGGGCGGCACGATTGACCGCGCCAACGATAAGGGCCGCGCCGACAAGGGCATCCTTGCGCAGGTGCATCGGCGTCGGACCGGCGTGAGCTTCAACGCCGCGCAGTTTCAGGTCGAACCATTTCTGCCCGAGCGCGCCCATGACGACACCGATGGTTTTGCGTTCGTCCTCAAGGATCGGACCCTGTTCGATGTGCGCTTCGAAATAGGCGCCGACCGCATGGCCGCTGACGGCACGCGTGCCGGCATAACCGATGGCGTTGAGCGCTTCGCCGACCGTGATGCCCTCGGCGTCGACCTTGGCCAGTGTTTCCTCAAGGGTGAATTTCTCCGCGAACACGCCCGAGCCCATCATGCAGGGGGCGAAGCGTGAACCTTCTTCGTTGGTCCAAACCACCACTTCCAGCGGCGCTTCGGTTTCTACGCCGAGGTCGTTGAGCGTGCGCAGCACTTCGACGCCAGCAAGCACGCCGAAGCAGCCGTCGAACTTGCCGCCGGTGGGTTGGGTGTCGATGTGGCTGCCGGTCATCACCGGTGGCAGATCCGGATTGCGCCCGGGGCGACGGGCGAAGATATTGCCGACGCCGTCAATGCTCACGGAGCAACCGGCGTCTTCGCACCATTTGACAAAAATGTCTCTGGCCTGACGGTCGAGATCGGTCAGGGCCAGACGACAGACACCGCCCTTGACGGTGGCGCCGAGCGTGGCCAGCTCCATAAGCGACTGCCACAGGCGATCGCGGTTGATGTGCTGGTGAGCGGATTGCAGAACGTCTACGGCTGCGTTCATGGGGATCTCCTCAGGCGTTTGTTATAGGTTTTTTAAGGCAGTAATCGGGGGAATCTGATTCCGTCATCGCGAGCAGGCTCGCTCCCACATGTAGATTGCATCCCCCTGTGGGAGCGGGCTTGCTCGCGAAAGCGCCATCCGCTACACCGCAGATTTCACGGTCGAAGGCTGCGGCTTCATCACGCACAAGCCGTAATAAATCACCCCGCCCAACGCCGAGCCGGTGAACCAGCCATAGCTGTAAAACCAGCTGAACGCGTCACTGCCCAGCGACAGCAGCGTCAACGCCACCGGCACACCGAATGCGATGAACCCGAACCAGTTCCACGCCGGGTAAACGTCGTCGCGATACAACCCGGCGAGGTCCAGCTGCTGTTTCTTGATCAGGAAGTAGTCCACCACCATGATCCCCGCGATCGGCCCCAACAGACTTGAATAGCCCAGCAACCAGTTCGAATAAACGGTTTCCAGGCTCACGTCGGACACGATCAAGCCGAGCTTCTTGAACAATTCATGCGCCATCAGCACCAGGCCGACCAGCCCCGTCAGCATCACCGCTTTGGTGCGATTGATGAGCTTTGGCGCAATGTTCTGAAAGTCGTTGGTCGGTGAAACGATGTTCGCGGCCGTGTTGGTCGACAGCGTGGCGATGATGATCAGAGCCATAGCGATGGCCACCCATACCGGGCTCTGGATGTGCCCGATCAGGGACACCGGATCCGACACGGTCACGCCAATCAGCTTCACCGAGGCGGCGGTCATCACCACGCCCAGCGCGGCGAACAGGAACATGGTCAGCGGCAAGCCGATGATCTGCCCGACGATTTGATCCTTCTGGCTTTTCGCATAGCGGCTGAAGTCCGGAATATTCAACGATAACGTCGCCCAGAAACCGACCATCGCGGTCAGCCCCGCGGCGAAGTAACTGACCACGCTCGCGCCTTCCGGACGCTTGGGCGGGATTGCCATCAGCTCGGTCATCGACACATTCGGCATTGCCCAGACCAACAGGCCCACGCCGACCAGAACCAGCAGTGGCGCCGAGAGGGTTTCCAGCCATTTGATCGACTCGGCACCGCGAATCACCACCCACAGGTTGAGCGCCCAGAACAGCATGAAGCCGATGACTTCCCCGGTACCACCGAGGGATTTCCAGCCCTCGAATACCGAGCCCATAAACAGGTGAATGGCCAGCCCGCCAAACATCGTCTGGATGCCGAACCAGCCGCACGCCACCAGCGCCCGAATCAGACACGGCACGTTGGAACCGAGAATGCCAAAGGACGAGCGCAGCAACACCGGAAACGGAATGCCGTACTTGGTGCCCGGGAAAGCGTTCAGCGTCAGCGGAATCAACACGATGATGTTGGCGAACAGAATCGCCAGCAACGCTTCGCCAACGCTCAGACCGAAATACGCGGTCAATACGCCGCCGAGGGTGTAGGTCGGCACGCAGATGGACATGCCGACCCACAGGGCCGTGATGTGCCATTTGTTCCAGGTTCGCTCGTGCACCTTGGTCGGTGCCATGTCGTGGTTGTAACGGGGACTGTCGAGGACGTCGCTGCCGGCTTCGAGCTCGAACAAGCCGTCGCGTTCGGTCACTTGCGATCTGATCTGTTGCATGGCCGCTCCACTGTTCTTTGAATTATTTTTTGCTCATCAGGGGCTGACGGCATCAATAACCGTGCCGGGCACTCCGTTTGCGCATCGGGCAGTTCCATAACTCGTTGTAACGTATTGATGTTGTTGTTTTTATAAATGCATTTCGGAGAGCGTTGAGCAACTTGAGAGGCACTCAGGCCGAATGCCGGACAAGTTGTCGATACGGTCAAGACTCAAAGTGGTGCATCGCTCTTTTTTTCTGACACTGCGCATCAACCATAGACCATTCTCAAGCGGCTGATTTCATATAGAAAATCTTGTCGATAATCGGATCCTGTCAAGTGCGTCAAAATGGTGATGAGGCTCACCATTTTGGTGATTTGCGTAATTAGTTCTTATATTTCAGCTATTTAGGATCGATATAAGCTTATGAAAATTATTCTTGCTGATTCGCAATTCTAAGACTAGCTTCTATTCCTGACAGCGTTGACAGGAATACCCCTTTTGACGCCGGCTCCATATAAAACACTTAGAACCGGCACAAGTCGGTCATAGCCTGCGAGGAACTCGGCATGTCTTTGTTGATCCGTGGCGCCACCGTTGTTACCCATGATGAAAGTTATCGTGCCGATGTGTATTGCGCGGACGGCGTGATCAAAGCCATCGGTGAAAACCTCGATATTCCCGCCGGCGCCGAAGTGCTCGACGGCAGCGGCCAATACCTGATGCCGGGCGGCATCGACCCGCACACGCACATGCAGTTGCCCTTCATGGGCACCGTGGCCAGTGAAGACTTTTTCAGCGGCACCGCTGCGGGTCTCGCCGGGGGCACGACTTCGATCATCGATTTCGTGATTCCCAATCCGCAGCAATCACTGATGGAAGCCTTTCACCAGTGGCGCGGCTGGGCCGAGAAGTCAGCTTCGGATTACGGCTTTCACGTCGCCATTACCTGGTGGAGCGAGCAGGTTCGCGAGGACATGGGCGAGCTGGTCAGCCATCACGGTGTCAACAGCTTCAAGCATTTCATGGCCTACAAAAACGCAATCATGGCGGCCGACGACACCTTGGTCGCAAGCTTCGAGCGTTGCCTGGAACTGGGCGCAGTGCCGACCGTGCATGCGGAAAAC
This sequence comes from Pseudomonas sp. TMB3-21, assembly GCF_054898145.1. Classification (NCBI taxonomy): domain Bacteria; kingdom Pseudomonadati; phylum Pseudomonadota; class Gammaproteobacteria; order Pseudomonadales; family Pseudomonadaceae; genus Pseudomonas; species Pseudomonas sp. TMB3-21. Next base: position 4,726,041 of record NZ_CM142718.1, read on the forward strand.
GGTGAACTGGTTTATCACCTGCAACGCAAGCTGATGGCGCAAGGCATGACCGGTCCGGAAGCGCACCCGCTGTCGCGCCCTTCGCAAGTGGAAGGTGAAGCCGCCAGTCGCGCGATCCGGATCGCCGAAACCCTGGGCACGCCGCTGTACCTGGTGCATGTCTCGACCAAGGAAGCCCTCGACGAAATCACCTATGCGCGCAGCAAGGGTCAACAGGTTTACGGTGAAGTTCTGGCTGGACATCTGTTGCTGGACGACAGCGTCTACCAGCACCCGGATTGGCAGACCGCCGCCGGTTACGTGATGAGCCCGCCCTTCCGCCCTCGCGGCCACCAGGAAGCGCTTTGGCACGGTTTGCAATCCGGCAGCCTGCACACCACCGCCACCGACCATTGCTGCTTTTGCGCCGAACAAAAAGCCGCCGGCCGTGACGACTTCAGCAAAATCCCCAACGGCACGGCCGGCATTGAAGACCGCATGGCGGTGTTCTGGGATGAGGGGGTCAACACCGGGCGCTTGTCGATGCAGCAATTCGTCGCGCTGACTTCGACCAACACGGCCAAAATTTTCAACCTGTACCCGCGCAAGGGGGCGATTCGGGTCGGCGCCGATGCCGACCTGGTGCTCTGGGATCCGCAGGGTACGCGGACGATTTCGGCGAAGACGCACCACCAGCAGGTTGATTTCAATATTTTCGAGGGCAAAACCGTGCGCGGCGTGCCGAGCCACACCATCAGCCAGGGCCGTGTGGTATGGGCCGATGGCGATCTGCGCGCCGAGCGTGGTGCCGGGCGCTACGTCGAACGGCCGGCATATCCGGCGGTGTTTGATTTGCTGAGCAAGCGGGCAGAGTTGAACAAGCCTGCTGCTGTGAAACGCTGAGATCGAGGCCTTCGGCCTATCGCGAGCAGGCTCACTCCCACAGGGATCTCAGGTGTTCACAAATCCTGTGGGAGCGAGCCTGCTCGCGAAGACGCCAGTCCGGACACCACAAATACCACTGCCCACAAGAGGCAGCACCTCAACAACCCTGAGGCCCACACCGTGATCAAAACCCTGAACCATCTACCGCACCCGCACGAAAACGCGGCCGCTCTCGCCAGTCATTTCAGCGATCTGGCGCCGCCGCTCAACGCACGCCAGGCGCACCTGGAAGCCTCACGTTGTCTCTACTGCTACGACGCACCTTGCGTGAATGCCTGTCCCAGCGACATCGACATTCCGTCCTTCATCCGCAATATCCATCAGGACAACGTCCAGGGCGCGGCGCAGAAAATCCTCTCGGCGAACATCCTCGGCGGCAGCTGCGCGCGGGTGTGCCCGACGGAAATCCTCTGCCAGCAAGCCTGTGTGCGCAACAACGCGCAGGAATGCGCGCCGGTCTTGATCGGCTTGCTGCAGCGCTACGCGGTCGACAACGCACACTTCAAGGCCCACCCCTTCCAGCGCGCGGCCGCTACCGGCAAACGCATCGCCGTGGTGGGTGCCGGTCCGGCCGGTTTGTCCTGCGCTCATCGCAGCGCCATGCACGGGCATGAGGTGGTGATTTTCGAAGCTCGGGAGAAGGCCGGCGGACTGAATGAATACGGGATCGCCAAATACAAACTGGTCGACGATTACGCGCAGAAGGAACTCGATTTCCTCCTGCAGATCGGCGGGATCGAAATCCGTCATGGGCACAAACTCGGGGAAAACCTGACCCTCAGCGAATTGCATCAGCAATTTGATGCCGTGTTCCTCGGTCTCGGCCTGGCCGCCAGCAAACAGCTGGGGCTTGCCTGCGAAGAGGCACCGGGCCTGCTCGCCGCCACCGACTACATCCGCGAATTGCGCCAGGCCGACGATCTAACGCAACTGCCGCTGGCCGACCGTTGCATCGTGCTCGGCGCTGGCAACACCGCCATCGACATGGCCGTGCAAATGGCGCGTCTCGGTGCACGCGACGTCAATCTGGTGTATCGCCGCGGTGTCGAGGACATGGGCGCGACCGGTCACGAACAGGACATCGCCAAAGCCAATCAGGTGCGGTTGCTGACGTGGGCGCAACCGCAAGACGTGCTGCTCGACGACAGCGGCCACGTGCGCGGCATGCGCTTCGCTCGGACAACGCTGGTGGAAGGCTGCCTGCTAACAACAGGAGAAACCTTCGAACTGGCCGCTGACGCTATCTTCAAAGCCATCGGCCAGGCCTTCGATTCAAGTGCCCTCGCCGACCCGCTGGCTCGTGAGCTCAGACGCATCGGCGAGCGCATTGAAGTGGACGCCAACCTGCGCACCAGTATTCCTGGGGTGTACGCCGGCGGCGACTGCACCAGTCTCGATCAAGACCTGACCGTGCAAGCCGTACAGCACGGCAAACTCGCCGCCGAGGCGATCAACGCGCAACTGATGCTTAACGTGGAGGCTGCGTAAATGGCCGATCTGTCGATTGTTTTCGCTGGCATCAAATCACCCAATCCGTTCTGGCTGGCCTCCGCGCCGCCGACCGACAAGGCCTACAACGTGGTTCGCGCATTCGAGGCCGGTTGGGGCGGTGTCGTTTGGAAAACCCTCGGTGAGGATCCGGCGGCGGTCAACGTGTCGTCGCGCTACTCCGCGCACTTCGGCGCCAATCGCGAAGTGCTGGGTTTCAACAACATTGAATTGATCACTGACCGCTCGCTGGAGATCAACCTGCGGGAGATCACTCAGGTCAAAAAGGACTGGCCGGATCGCGCGGTGATCGTTTCGCTGATGGTGCCGTGCGTTGAAGAATCGTGGAAATACATTCTGCCGCTGGTGGAAGCCACTGGCGCCGATGGCATCGAACTGAATTTTGGTTGCCCGCACGGCATGCCGGAACGCGGCATGGGCGCGGCCGTTGGCCAGGTGCCCGAGTATGTTGAGCAGGTCACGCGGTGGTGCAAGACGTACTGCTCGCTACCCGTGATCGTCAAGCTCACGCCGAACATCACCGACATCCGTGTCGCTGCCCGCGCAGCGCATCGTGGCGGTGCGGACGCGGTGTCGTTGATCAACACGATCAACTCGATTACCAGCGTCAACCTGGAGCGCATGGTCGCCTACCCTACCGTCGGCAGCCAAAGCACTCACGGCGGTTATTGCGGCTCGGCGGTGAAGCCGATCGCGCTGAACATGGTCGCCGAAATTGCTCGTGACCCACAGACTCACGGCCTGCCGATTTCCGGCATCGGCGGCATCGGCCACTGGCGTGACGCGGCGGAGTTCATTGCGTTGGGCAGCGGTTCGGTGCAGGTGTGCACGGCGGCGATGCTGCATGGCTTCCGCATTGTCGAAGAGATGAAGGACGGTTTGTCCCGCTGGATGGACACTCAGGGCTACGCGAGCCTTGCGGACTTTTCCGGTCGCGCGGTGGAGAACACCACCGACTGGAAGTACCTGGACATCAACTATCAAGTGATCGCGAGGATCGATCAGGACGCGTGCATTGGTTGCGGTCGCTGCCATATCGCCTGCGAAGACACCTCACACCAGGCGGTGGCCAGCGTCAGGCAAATCGACGGAACGCACAAATATGAGGTGATTGATGAAGAGTGTGTGGGCTGCAATCTGTGCCAGATCACCTGCCCGGTGGAGGACTGCATCGAGATGGTGCCGATGGAGAATGGCAAGCCGTTTCTGGACTGGAATCATGACCCGAGAAATCCGTATCATGTGGTTTGATCTTTGAACGAACGCAGCCTCGTTGCACTCGACAGCTGCTACATAGGTCCGGCTGGGGCGCGGATATCTGCGTAGCAGCTGTCGAGTGAAACGAGGCTGCGATCTGTTAATCAACCTGCGACTTGCTAACTACGGCTCCAACCCAATCCCGCGCAAGATCACACTCGTCACCGTCTGCACCGCTCTTTCAAACTGCATGTCCGACAGCGGCTGGTGGTCATTCAAAATGTTCACCTGATGATCAAAATCCGCGTAATGCTGGGTCGACGCCCAGATCATGTACAGCAGGCTCGACGGTTCCACCGGCAGGATGCGGCCGTCCTCTACCCACTGGCGAATCTTCGCTTCCTTCATCTTGGCCCAGTCGTACAGGCTGACGTCCAGCGCCTCCCCCAGGGTGGGTGCGCCGTGAATGATTTCGTTGGCCCAGACTTTCGAGCCGTGCGGACGGCTGCGGGAGTGGTTCATTTTGGCGCGGATGTAGCTGCTGAGCACCACGCGTGGGTCGTCGAACATTTCGAAACACAACGCGTCCTGCTTCCAGACCTCGAGTAAATCAAACAACACAGCGCTGTAAAGCTCGCTTTTGGTGCTGAAGTAGTAATGCAGATTGGAACGCGGCAGCTGCACTTCAGCCGCGATGTCGGCCATCGCAGTGCCGCCGAAACCCTTTTCGGCAAAGACTTTCTCGGCCCCCAGCAGAATTTTCTCGACGTTACTGCGGCGTATCTCGATCTTGTGATTGCCCATGAGGGCTCCCTGACTGCAGCGTTGTCCAAGACTAGCATCCGCTCTACGTCGCAGCGACCGCGTAAAAAGCAAACGTCGTACACACCGTCTCTCGAAGGTAAACTGCGCGCTTCTTCGAACCTGCCCGCGAGGTATCCACGATGCTGTTCAAAACCGCCCTGACCGCTGCCGCCCTGCTCGGCTCACTGCTCGTCGCTTCTTCGGCATTTGCCCATGCGCATCTGAAAAGTTCGACACCGGCGGCCGACAGCACCGTAAGCGCGCCGCCGTCAGAATTGAGCCTGGTGTTCACCGAAGGCGTCGAAGCGGACTTCAGCACGGTCACGCTCACCAGGGACGGCGACGAAGTTCTGGTGAAAAACCTGAGCATTAACGGCAGCGACAAGAACACCTTGATCGTATCCCCCGCAGCGCCACTGACTGCCGGGGATTACACGGTCAAATGGAACGTGACGTCGGTCGACACCCACAAACTTGAAGGCACTTACAGTTTTACGGTGGGCGAGTAACCCATGCCGGATGCGATGGTGCTGTGCCGTTTTGTGCATTTCACCGTAGTGCTGATGCTGTTCGGCGCGTGGGTGTTCAAGCCGATGTTGTCGCGCGGAGAAAGCGCGCTCGATGCGTCGCTGCTGCGCATCAGTCGCTGGCTGGTGGCGGTGGCGCTGGTCAGCGGCATCGCCTGGCTGCTGTTGATCACTGCGACCCTGACGGGAAGGCCGGACGCGGCGTTCGATCCAGAGATGATCGGCAAGGTGTTGGGCAAGACTTTTTTCGGAGAAGTGTGGGTCTGGCACCTGTTGCTGAACGTTATGTTGATGGCGGTGCTATGGGCTCCCCTGCACAACCATCAACCTCTGCGCCTGATACTCAGCGGCTTGCTCCTGGCCACACTGGCACCGGTCGGTCATGGCGCCTTGCTTGACGGGTTGAGCGGTCAGTTGTTGATCCTCAATCAGATTGTTCACTTGGTTTGCGTGGGTGCCTGGCTCGGCGGGTTGATGTGGCTGGTTATGATCCTGCGGCAACCGGTCGGTCATGATGTTCGCGCGATCCTGCGTCGCTTCAGCGGGATCGGTTACGCGCTGGTTGCAGGATTGCTGATCACCGGACTGATCAACGTGCGCGTACTCACCGGGCAGTTCTGGCCTACGCCGTTGTTCAGCGGATTTGCACTGATCCTGCTGATCAAGGTGATGCTGGTGACACTGATGCTGGGGCTGGCCTTGTTCAACCGGATACAGGTCGAAGGTTGCGAACAGCGGTTGGGCACGTTACGGGCCAGCGTGATGCTGGAATGGCTACTGGGCATTGGCGCGGTGGCGGCTGTTTCGCTGTTGGGAACACTCCCGCCGATGATTGCCGACTGACGCTCATTTCCCAGTGGGCAAAGCTCCCACCGCTCCCAAATTCCGGTTCACACGCGGGTTGGCGGTGATAGTCAGGTATCACATTCAGTCATCCTATAACTTCTGATTGACATCCCCTGAACCCTCGCAAATAATCGCCTCCATGTTGTACGACGACGTATAACGACAATAAAAACAAAAAAGCAGCATGGGAGCGTCATAGTGATCAAACTCGTCCGCAATTCCTCCGTCAAAAGTCTCCGTCCAGCCTTCGCACCTCGTCATTCCCTGAGCCTGATCGGCCTCGGTGGATTAGCCTTCGCTTTGCCCATGACCGGCAATGCTGCAGGTTTCGTCGATGATGCCAAAGCCACGCTGAACCTGCGCAACGCCTACTTCAACCGTAACTTCACCAACCCGGCCTACCCGCAGGGCAAGGCTGAAGAGTGGACGCAGAGCTTCATTCTCGACGCCCGGTCCGGGTTCACCCAGGGCACCGTGGGTTTCGGGGTTGATGTGCTCGGCCTGTACTCGCAAAAGCTCGATGGCGGTAAAGGTACCGGCGGTACCCAGTTGCTGCCGATCCATGGCGACGGTCGCCCGGCGGACAACTTTGGTCGGCTCGGTGTGGCGCTCAAAGGCAAGGTCTCGAAGACAGAACTGAAGGTCGGCGAGTGGATGCCGGTGCTGCCGATTCTGCGTTCCGACGATGGCCGCTCGCTGCCACAAACCTTTCGCGGTGGCCAGATCACCTCTAGCGAAATTAACGGCCTGACCCTCTACGGCGGCCAGTTTCGCGGCAACAGCCCGCGTAACGATGCGAGCATGGAAGACATGTCCATGAACGGTCGCGGCGCGTTCACCTCGGACCGCTTCAACTTCGGCGGCGGTGAATACGCTTTCAACGACAAACGCACGCTGGTCGGCGTCTGGTATTCGGAACTGTCCGACATCTACCAGCAGCAATATTTCAACGTCAGCCACAGCCAACCGGTCGGCAGCTGGACCTTGGGCGCCAACCTCGGCTTCTTCAACGGCAAGGAAGACGGCAGCGCACTGGCCGGCGACCTCGACAACAAAACCGCCTTCGCTTTGCTCTCGGCCAAATACGGCGGCAACACCTTCTACGTCGGCCTGCAGAAACTCAGCGGCGACAGTGGCTGGATGCGCGTCAACGGCACCAGCGGCGGCACACTGGCCAACGATAGCTACAACGCCAGCTACGATAACGCCAAGGAAAAATCCTGGCAGTTGCGTCACGACTACAACTTTGTTGCCGTCGGCATGCCCGGCCTGACCTTGATGAACCGCTACATCAGCGGCGACAACGTGCACACCGGCGCAATCACCGACGGCAAGGAGTGGGGCCGCGAATCGGAACTGGCCTACACCGTGCAGAGCGGCGCGCTGAAAAACCTCAACGTGAAATGGCGTAACGCGACGATTCGCCGAGACTTCAGCACCAACGAATTCGATGAGAACCGGATTTTCATCAGCTATCCGCTTTCGTTGTTGTAAGGCGTTATCGGGCAGACCTAAACACGGATGTCTGGATATGCCCGATCAATATGGGAGCTAGCCTGCTAGCGATGGGGCCGTGTCAGTTGCCATCACTGGTGGCTGGCCCACCGCATCGCGAGCAAGCTTTGCTCCCACGGGTCCATCGCTATTCGGAGGTGAGACACCCTCCGTCAACTTCCACCAAAGTCGCGTTGACAAGACCCGGAAAGGCTTACGATACTTCGACTATGTCGTACGACAACCTACAACAAATTTAATAACGACTGCGTGTCCAGGGACTTTCATGACTACCACTCCAGCCCCTTTCAATCGTTTGCTGCTGACCGGTGCCGCCGGTGGCCTCGGCAAAGTCCTGCGCGAAAGTCTGCGCCCCTACACCAACGTTCTTCGTCTGTCGGACATCGCCAACATCGCGCCGGCCCGTGACGAGCACGAAGAAGTCGTCATCTGCGACCTCGCCGACAAGCAGGCCGTGCATCAACTGGTCGAAGGCGTCGACGCGATCCTGCACTTCGGCGGCGTGTCGACCGAGCACTCGTTCGAAGACATCCTCGGCGCCAACATCTGCGGCGTCTTTCACATTTACGAAGCGGCGCGCCGGCATGGCGTGAAGCGCGTGATTTTCGCCAGTTCCAACCACGTCATCGGCTTCTATAAACAGGATGAAGTGATCGACGCCCTCTCCCCTCGCCGCCCGGACAGTTACTACGGTTTGTCCAAATGCTACGGCGAAGACGTGGCCTCTTTCTACTTCGACCGTTATGGCATCGAGACCGTCAGCATCCGCATCGGCTCGTCGTTCCCGGAACCGCAAAACCGCCGAATGATGAGCACCTGGCTGAGCTTCGGCGACCTGACGCAACTGCTCGAACGTGCGCTGACGACTCCGGGCGTCGGTCACACCGTGGTGTACGGCATGTCGGATAACAAGGACATCTGGTGGGATAACCGCCACGCGGCATTGCTCGGGTTCAAACCCAAGGACAGCTCCGAAGTATTTCGCGACAAGGTCGAAGCCCAGCCGATGCCGGCCGCTGATGATCCGGCGCGGGTTTATCAGGGCGGCGCCTTCTGCGCGGCCGGCCCGTTTGGCGACTGAACCCGCACCGATCCCCACAATAAAAGCCCAGGGAATGAGTTGCCATGCACGCTGAATTGATTGTCGATGCCCGTAACGCGGTCGGTGAAAGTCCGGTCTGGGTGCCCGAGGAAAACGCCCTGTACTGGGTGGATATTCCGGCCGGCGGCCTGCAACGCTGGAACGCGGACACTGGCCACGTTGACGCGTGGACCGCCCCGCAGATGCTCGCCTGCCTGACACGTCACCGCGATGGCGGCTGGGTGGCGGGCATGGAAACCGGCTTTTTCCGTCTGCGCCCAAACAACGATGGCAGCCTCGACAGCGAACCGCTGGCACACGTGGACCACGCACGTCCCGACATGCGCCTCAATGATGGCCGCTGCGACCGTCAGGGCCGTTTCTGGGCTGGCAGCATGGTGTTGAACATGGGCGCCAATGCCGCCGAGGGCGCGCTGTATCGCTACAGCGCCGGGCAGCAAGGACCGATCGCCGCGCAACTCGACGGCTTCATCGTGCCCAACGGCCTGGCATTCAGCCCGGATGGCAAAACCATGTACCTGTCGGATTCACACCCGCTGATTCAACAGATCTGGGCTTTCGATTACGACATCGACAACGGTACGCCGTCCAATCGTCGGCTGTTCGTCGACATGAATCAGTTCCCCGGTCGTCCCGATGGCGCTGCGGTCGATGCCGAAGGCGGCTATTGGATCTGCGCCAACGATGCAGGCCTGATTCACCGCTTTACCCCGGATGGCCGGCTCGACCGTTCGCTGGAAGTGCCGGTGAAAAAACCGACCATGTGCGCCTTTGGCGGCAGCCGCATGGACACCTTGTTCGTCACCTCGATCCGTCCCGGCGGCGATCAGGATGAACAGTCTTTGGCGGGCGGTGTGTTCGCCCTCAACCCTGGCGTGAAAGGTCTGGCTGAACCTGTTTTCAATCCCTAGCGACACTGCTCCACCGCTGCGCCTTGAATGAACACAAAAAAAATAACAACACTGGAGACACCCTCATGGGCTTCAAACGCACTTTGCTCGCCGCTGCACTCCCGCTGGCCTTCACTTTCAGCAGCGTCGCTCACGCGCTGGAACTGAAAATTGCCGACATCCACCCCAAGGGTTATCCAACCGTGGTGGCGGAAGAACAAATGGCCAAGACCCTCACGGCCGACAGCAACGGCGCACTGACCGTCAAAATGTTCCCCGGCGGCGTGCTCGGTTCGGAAAAGGAAGTCATCGAACAGATGCAGGTCGGTGCCATCCAGATGGCTCGCGTCAGTCTTGGCATCGTTGGCCCGGTCGTGCCTGATGTGAACGTGTTCAACATGCCATTCATCTTCCGCGACCAGGCGCACATGCGTGCCGTGATCGACGGTGAAGTGGGCGATGCGATCCTCGACAAAATCACCAACTCCGAATTCGGTCTGGTGGCCTTGGCCTGGATGGATGGCGGCACGCGCAACCTCTACACCAAGAAACCGGTACGCAGTCTCGCCGACCTCAAAGGCATGAAGATCCGCGTACAAGGCAACCCGATGTTCATCGAAACCATCAACGCCATGGGCGGTAACGGCATCGCGATGGACACCGGCGAAATCTTCAGTGCCTTGCAGACGGGCGTGATCGACGGCGCGGAAAACAACCCGCCAACCATGCTTGAACACAACCACTACCAGAACGCCAAGTACTACAGCCTGACCGGCCACCTGATCCTGCCTGAGCCGATCGTGATGTCGAAAATCACTTGGGAAAAACTCACCCCCGAGCAACAGGCGCTGGTGAAGAAAACCGCCAAAACCGCACAGGCCGAGGAGCGCGTGCTGTGGGACAAAAAATCCACCAGCAGCGAAGAGAAGCTCAAGGCTGCCGGCGTCGAGTTCATCACCGTCGACAAAAAACCGTTCTATGACGCCACCGCGTCGGTCCGCCAGAAATACGGTGCGCCATACGCTGACCTGCTCAAGCGTATCGAAGCCGTTCAATAAATCTCTATAGCAATCAAGCAGGCCCGGCGCCGCTGACACAGATGTCAGTCAGCGTGCGCCCGGTTACGGTGGAACCCGATGAAGAATTTGCTGCTGCGTATTAACGACAGGATTTACATGTCCTGCATCTGGGTGGCCGGTCTGTCCGTGTTAGCCATCGCGTTAATCATTCCCTGGGGCGTTTTCGCTCGCTACGTCCTCGGCACCGGCTCAAGCTGGCCGGAGCCCGTCGCAATCCTGATGATGCTGGTGTTCACGTTCATCGGTGCCGCCGCCAGTTATCGCGCCGGTGCGCACATGGCCGTGGCCATGGTGACCGACCGCATGTCGCCGAAATTGCGCAATACCATGAGCATCGTTTCCCAACTGCTGATGGCCACCATCTGCCTGTTCATGACCATCTGGGGCGCCAAGCTCTGCATGTCGACCTGGAACCAGTTCATGAGCGCGCTGCCCACCCTGCGCGTGGGCATTACCTACATGCCGATCCCGATAGGCGGCCTGTTGACCTTGCTGTTTGTTCTGGAAAAACTTCTGCTCGGTGACCAGAGCAACCGGCGGGTCGTGCGTTTCGACCTGGTTGAAGAAAGCGAAGGTGCCGCATAAATGGACGCTCTGATTCTGTTGGGCAGTTTCATCGCATTGATCGTGATCGGCATGCCGGTCGCTTACGCCCTGGGCCTTGCCGCCCTGATCGGCGCGTGGTGGATCGATATTCCGTACCAGGCGGTCATGATTCAAGTCGCCGGCGGTGTGAACAAGTTTTCTCTGTTGGCGATTCCGTTCTTCATTCTGGCGGGCGCGATCATGGCCGAGGGCGGCATGTCGCGGCGCCTGGTGGCGTTTGCCGGTGTGCTGGTCGGGTTTGTCCGCGGCGGGTTGTCGCTGGTCAACATCATGGCGTCGACATTCTTTGGCGCGATCTCGGGTTCCTCGGTCGCGGACACCGCCTCGGTAGGTTCGGTGCTGATCCCGGAAATGGAAAAACGTGGCTATCCACGTGATTTCGCTACCGCGGTCACGGTCAGCGGTTCGGTACAAGCGTTGCTGACGCCGCCGAGCCACAACTCGGTGCTGTACTCGCTTGCCGCGGGCGGCACCGTGTCGATTGCCTCGCTGTTCATGGCCGGCATCGTTCCCGGCCTGATGATGAGCGCGTGCCTGATGGTGCTGTGCCTGATCTTCGCTAAAAAGCGCAACTACCCTAAAGGCGAAGTGATTCCGATGCGCCAGGCGCTGAAGATCTGCGGCGAAGCCTTATGGGGCCTGATGGCGATGGTCATCATCCTCGGCGGCATTCTCTCGGGTATCTTCACCGCCACCGAATCGGCGGCGATTGCAGTGCTATGGTCGTTCTTCGTGACCATGTTCATCTACCGTGACTACAAGTGGAGCGAACTGCCAAAGCTGATGCACCGCACGGTACGCACGGTTTCGATTGTGATGATCCTGATCGGCTTCGCGGCGAGCTTCGGCTACATCATGACGCTGATGCAGATCCCGGCGAAAATCACCACGATGTTCCTGACCCTGTCGGACAACCGTTACGTGATCCTGATGTGCATCAACGTCATGCTGCTGTTGCTCGGCACGGTGATGGACATGGCGCCGCTGATCCTGATCCTGACGCCGATCCTGATGCCGGTGATTCTGGACATTGGCGTGGACCCGGTGCAGTTCGGCATGATCATGCTGGTGAACCTGGGGATTGGATTGATAACACCGCCGGTGGGCGCGGTGCTCTTTGTGGGGTCGGCCGTGGGTAAAGTCAGTATTGAAAGTACCGTAAAAGCACTGCTGCCGTTCTACGGCGTACTGTTCCTGGTGCTGATCGCGGTGACCTACATTCCAGCTATTTCGCTGTGGTTGCCGAATCTGGTGTTGTAATCCATCCATAACCTGTAGCAGCTGGCGCAGCCTGCGTCCGGCTGCGCAGCAGTCGTTATTTGGCCAACGCATGTATCTGACTGACCGCATGGACTGGTTCAACGACTGCTGCGCAGACGGACGCAGGCTGCTAAACAGGCATCGGTGGATTTGAGGATTGACATGACTCCAACACTTCTCGAACTCGAAGACTCGCTCACCCGCCTCACCCTCTCCCCCGAACGCGGCGGTGCCATCGTCAACTGGACGGTCCTCGGCACCGGTCAGCCGCTGTTTCGTCACAGCAATGCGCAAGCTTCGAACACCGGCCTGGCAAACAAGCTGGGCTGTTTTCCGTTGGCGCCGTGGTCCAATCGCATCGCCGAAGGCGGCTTCGATTGTCCGGACGGCTGGCTGGCACTCACGCCCAACAGCCTCACCGAAGCGCTGCCCATTCACGGCAGTGCCTGGCAGCAACCGTGGCAGGTGCTGTCCCAAACCGATGATGAAATTGTCCTGCAACTCGACAGCTCCCAGCCATTCGCCTACCGCGCCCGGCAACGGTTTCTGCTGAGCGACGGTCGCTTGAGCATTGAGCTGCGCGTGACTCATCTGGATGATCGCGCTGCGTGGCACGGTCTTGGTCTGCACCCGTATTTCCCGCGGACATTGAACACGCGATTGCAAGCGAAGGCCGAGAAGGTCTGGTTGTGCGACGCTTCCAGGTTACCGACAGCACTGAGCAAACTGCCCGGCGAATGGGATTTTGATCAGCTGCGAGCATTACCCGACACGCTGGTCGATAACGGTTTTTGCCAATGGGATGGCCGCTGCCGAATCGAGCAACCGGACCTCGGTTATGCGCTGGACTGCCAGGCCGGCGGCAGCGATTACTACCTGCTCTATTGCCCGCTGGACCTGGGTTTTTTCTGCATCGAACCGGTGAGCCATCCAGTCAATGCGCACCACTTGCCCGGCCGGCCGGGGTTGCGGCTGCTGGAGCAAGGGCAGTCGGTTGAGCTGACGTTCGCCCTGCACTACCGCCCACTCTGAGCTTCAAGCGCGGATCAGCATACAAGCCGCAATCGCCAGGCAAATGCTCGCGAACCCGATCTGCAACGCCCGCGCCGGCACCTTCTCGCAAAGCTTGCGGCCAATGATCATGCCGACGATGCTGGCGACAATAAACGCCACACCGACATCATCGATGCGCACCCCGGCGTGAAAGGCGCCGATCACGCCGATTGCAGAAATCAGGCTGATCACCATCAACGAAGTCGCAACGATGCCGCGCATTTGCACGTCCGTCAGTTGCTTGAACGCCGGAACAATCAGAAACCCGCCACCCACGCCCAGCAGCCCCGAGACCACACCGGTCACCGCGCCCAAAGCAGCCAGTGTCGCCGTGCATTTGGCGGTCCATGAGAAGCGCCCGGTTTGCTGATCGAGCATGCAGTTTTTCTGGCCCCAGTTGGCGTGGCCATGGTCGCTGGGACCTTGGACCTGGCGCTCGCGGCGCAGCATGCGCCAGGCGACCATGGTCATCAGCAGGCTGAACAGAACCATCAGGATTTTTTCCGGCAACTGATGCGCGAAATAGATGCCGATCGGGGAAAACAGCGCGCCCAGCAAAGCGATCAACAACGCGGCGCGATAGCGCACCAGGCCGTGGCGCAAGCCGTCCAGGGCGCCCACCGCCGCCGCGCTGCCCACCGCTAACAAGGCGACGGGGGCGGCTTGCGTCATGCTGAACCCCAAACCAAGCACCAGCGCGGGCACCGCCAGGATTCCACCTCCGGCACCGGTCAAGCCGAGTACCACGCCCATGACCACGCCAAAAAAACTTGCCAGCAGCATAAAAAACTCACGATCTTTGAAAAGCCGGGAACGCCCGGTATCGATGGGTGACAGGATAAAGCTCGCGCCGGTTTTTAGTGCATTGAATTAATTCGGGGCTGGTCAACGCAGGGAAAATGAATTTACCCTCATGGCTCGCCCAGAAAGAATCTGCTCCCATGCCTGCCTTGATCGAACCCTTCCTCGACCCTGCCTCGTCGACCTACAGCTACGTGATCTATCAAGTCGATGGCGGCCAGTGTGCAATCGTCGATCCGGTGCTCGACTACGATGCAGCGAGTGGTCGAACCGGCACGGCGCAGGCAGACAAGATTATCGCCTTCGTCCGCGAGCATCGCTTGCAGGTGCAGTGGTTGCTGGAGACCCATGCGCACGCCGATCACCTGTCGGCGGCGCCTTACCTTCGGTGGGAGCTGGGCGGCAAGATTGCGATAGGCCAGTCGATCAGCAAGGTTCAGGACGTGTTCAAGACGCTGTTCAATCTTGAGCCGGAATTTCGCAGCGATGGCTCGCAATTCGATCATCTGTTTGCGCCGGACGAGTCGTTCATGATCGGCAATCTCAAGGCCACCGCCTTGCATGTTCCCGGCCACACGCCGGCGGACATGGCGTATGTGATCGATAGCAACGCGATCCTGGTCGGCGATACCTTGTTCATGCCGGACGTCGGCACCGCCCGCTGCGACTTCCCCGGCGGCAACGCCAGCCAGATGTTCAAATCGATCCGCAAAATTTTGGCCTTCCCGGCCAGCGTCAGCTTATACGTGTGCCACGATTACCCGCCCGAGGGCCGCGAATCGCGGTGCATGACGACGGTAGGCGAACAGCGCCAGAGCAACATTCATGTGCGCGATGGCATTGATGAGGAAGCCTTCGTCGAGATGCGCACCGAGCGCGATGCCGGGCTGGGGATGCCGACGTTGCTGCTGCCGGCAATTCAGGTGAACGTGCGCGCGGGGAATATGCCGCCGGCTGAGGCGAATGGCGTTACCTATTTGAAGATTCCGCTCAATCAGTTATGACGTTTTTCATTACTGACTCCAGGCTCCAACTACCAGTTTCGGCGTCGTAAGTGAACGCACAGGTTTCTCCGGGCCGGATGACATGTTCAAAGTCATTCGGTCCCAGGCCATCGCGGATTCTGGTTTCCAACAATGCAATGGAAACGACCATTACCACACTGTTTGCCTCTGCCAGCTTCGGCAGCGACACCAGCGGTGCGTAGTTGCCATGAGAGATCGCGTATCGAATGAATTTTTCACCATCCCCAGGGGCGGGAATGCTGTGACCCTGTTCCGCAGGCGTGCATTCCTGAACCTGCAATGCCCATCGCCGGGAGCCGTCAAGACACACAAACGCTAAGGCATCGCCTTTGACCAGCGTGACATGTTCAAGCGCAACGTCACTGCCTTGCAGGTCCAACTGTATTTCAGCGTCCGCGTCAGAGCAGACCAATAACCGATGCGGCTCGTCATCCACAATCGGCGGCAGCGTCACCCTTGCAGCCCAGTGCTGATTGTTGATGCTCAGCATTGCGTGCCGCACTGGCGACGTCCCTTGAATCGCTGGATCTCCTGCGTTCAGGTACTTGAGATCCTGCAGCCCCAGCGCCTGAGCGCGAAAATAGTTGGAATGTATGATGTTATCGACGAGCCTATGACGCAGAGACCAATCACAATTGATGATGAAATACTTCATGATGGGGTGGCCGGCAGAGCCTGCAGCAAACCAGGACATCAGTTGACCGGACATGTCCTTGGGTACAAAAAAAGGCAGAACATAACGGGCGGCCTGAATGGAGCGGAGCTCGCCCGCAGGTTTACTTTCCGACCCGACACGATCAATAAATGCCTTGAGCTGCGATTCCGAAGGTGTGTTGGAGCCGATCCAGCGTTGGTTGACGCCTGGCCAGAAGCTACTGTCACGTGCGCCATTGTTGTAGGCGATCACCGTATTCTTATATCCTGGCAACCGCCAAATTTGCGAAATACTTAACTCTTTGTAGGTAGGTGAAATAATAGAATCACCAAAAGACGTCTTCAAGATACTGATTAATTCCGCATGAGCGGCGACAGTGAAATTTTTGAATTCGTGGAAGTCGAGAATTACAATCTCACGCCTTCTATCCCACCCCTGCCCATAATGATAGGATTTAACGCCTCGTACAATATCGTACTGCACCGTCCTGCCATTGGTAGTACTGTGAAATATCGAAAAACGTGAGGGATGACCCACTGGATATCCCGAGAAATATTGAACACGAATATCCAGAACCCGTATACCCGAATTCAATTGAACATGCGGTGAAACGTCCTGACAAACTTCGGAACTCGGCGCTGTGGAAGCCTGTTTATCGAACGCCGAGTTATGGGTGCCGGGCAAAATCGCCATGTGGATTGGCAGATTTCGTACGCCGCTATACGTACTCATCCAGTGAGTTCGATTGTTATTGAATGGTTTGCAGACCCCACCACTGGCACTGCCGCCCGGACACCAACCGCTGTTTATTTCTGCACCGTCTTCGGCCCCGAGGTCAAAAAGCGAACCGGGATGGATGGACTTGAATTCAAATTCATCTTCTACGTAAGGTCCAAATACGGGAGGTGGTAAATCTTTCAAGTTGCCATTCGCATCCAGATCATCAGGTCGAACATCGAGTGCGCTCGCCAACAAAACAATGTCCGGCATGCTAGCTCCCGGCAACTCTTTTTCCAATACAGCACCGTCTAGCGATGCCGCACCCAACATTTCATACTTCATATTATTTCTCCTGACAGCTCATCGCGCCTGATTCAAGGAGAACGAATATAAACGGATTACATGCAGAACAAATACTTCTGCTGTAACGACATGTAAGGCCAGCCTGCTTTATGAAGAACAAAGCCGAAAACTACTTACTTAGAATCATTCCACCGGCAGGTAACGGCAGAGCAGTTTTGTAGCGCACCTGCTTGAGCGCAAAGCTTGAGCGAATGTTGGCAACGCCCGGGACTTTGGTGAGGAAGTCCATCATGAAGCGCTCCAGCGACTGAATGGTCGGCACCAGCACACGGATCAGATAATCCGGATCACCGGCCATCAAGTAGCATTCCATCACCTCCGGCCGATCCGAAATCGCCTCCTCGAAATGCTGCAGCGCCTCCTCCACCTGTTTCTCCAGGCTGACGTGAATGAACACGTTGACGTGCAATCCCAGCAAATCGGCATCCAGCAGCGTCACCTGCTCACGGATCAGCCCCAATTCCTCCATTGCCTTGACCCGATTGAAACAGGGTGTCGGCGAGAGATTGACCGAGCGTGCAAGGTCGGCGTTAGTGATGCGGGCGTTCTCCTGAAGGCTGTTGAGAATGCCGATATCGGTACGGTCCAGTTTGCGCATGAGACAAAACCACCTGATTTTTATGTTTATGCAGGTTTTTTATCTCCAAATGATCACCAGCGCAACGAAACAGAGAGAAATATTCTCCTACGCGACGCCTATGATGTTTGTAGGACAAGATTTCCATCACACGTGGAATGACGGTCAGCTCACTACAAGAAATTCACAAGATCGAGCGTAGAAGCCATGACTCCAGCATACGAACCGTTGCGCCTGCACGTTCCCGAACCGTCGGGCCGACCAGGCTGTAAAACCGACTTCTCCTACCTGCGGCTGACCGACGCCGGCACGGTGCGCAAACCCGCTATCGACGTAGAACCTGCCGACACGGCCGACCTGGCCAAAGGCCTGATTCGCGTGCTCGACGATCAGGGCAATGCCCTCGGTCCGTGGGGTGAAGGCGTGCCGGTCGAGATCCTGCGTAAAGGCATGCGCGCCATGCTCAAGACGCGCATCTTCGACAACCGCATGGTGGTCGCCCAGCGTCAAAAGAAAATGTCGTTCTACATGCAGAGCCTCGGCGAAGAAGCCATCGGCAGCGCCCAGGCTCTGGCGCTGAACATTGATGACATGTGCTTCCCTACCTATCGCCAGCAAAGCATCCTGATGGCGCGCGAAGTGCCGTTGGTCGACCTGATCTGCCAACTGCTGTCCAACGAGCGCGATCCGCTCAAGGGCCGCCAACTGCCGATCATGTATTCGGTGAAAGAGTCCGGCTTCTTCACCATTTCCGGCAACCTTGCCACCCAATTCGTACAGGGCGTGGGCTGGGGCATGGCTTCGGCAATCAAGGGCGACACCAAAATCGCTTCGGCCTGGATCGGCGATGGCGCTACCGCTGAATCCGACTTCCACACCGCCCTCACCTTCGCCCACGTGTACCGCGCGCCGGTGATCCTCAACGTGGTCAACAACCAATGGGCGATCTCCACGTTCCAGGCGATCGCAGGTGGTGAAGCTACAACGTTTGCCGGTCGTGGTGTCGGTTGCGGGATTGCGTCCCTGCGGGTCGATGGCAACGATTTCGTCGCGGTGTACGCCGCCTCCGCCTGGGCCGCCGAACGCGCCCGCCGCAATCTTGGCCCAACCATGATCGAATGGGTCACCTACCGCGCCGGCCCGCACTCGACCTCTGATGATCCTTCTAAATACCGTCCTGCCGACGATTGGAGCTTTTTCCCGTTAGGCGATCCGATCGTGCGTCTCAAACAGCACCTGATCAAGATTGGCCATTGGTCCGAAGAGGAACATGCCGCTGTCAGCGCCGATCTGGAAGCCGAAGTGATCGCTGCGCAGAAAGAAGCCGAGCAATACGGCACCCTCGCCGGCGGCCAGATCCCGAGCGCGGCGACCATGTTCGAGGACGTCTATAAAGAGATGCCGGAGCACTTGAAGCGCCAGCGTCAAGAGTTGGGGATCTGACATGAACGATCACAACAATAATATTCAGCCGGAAACCGCCATGACTACCACCACCATGACCATGATCCAGGCCCTGCGCTCGGCCATGGATATGATGCTTGAGCGTGACGACAACGTTGTGGTGTTCGGCCAGGACGTCGGCTACTTCGGCGGCGTGTTCCGCTGCACCGAAGGCCTGCAGACCAAGTACGGCACCTCCCGCGTATTCGATGCGCCGATCTCCGAAAGCGGCATCGTCGGCGTTGCCGTCGGCATGGGCGCTTATGGGTTGCGGCCGGTGGCCGAGATTCAATTTGCCGACTACGTCTACCCCGCGTCAGACCAGATCATTTCCGAAGCCGCACGCCTGCGGTACCGCTCGGCCGGCGAATTTACCGCGCCGATGACCCTGCGCATGCCTTGCGGCGGCGGCATCTATGGCGGCCAGACGCACAGCCAGAGCATCGAAGCGATGTTCACTCAGGTCTGCGGTTTGCGCACGGTCATGCCGTCCAACCCTTACGACGCCAAAGGCCTGTTGATCGCCTCCATAGAAAACGATGACCCGGTGATCTTCCTCGAGCCGAAACGCCTGTACAACGGCCCGTTCGATGGCCACCACGATCGTCCCGTCACACCCTGGTCGAAACACCCTGCCGCGCAAGTGCCGGACGGCTACTACACCGTGCCGCTGGACGTCGCTGCCATCACTCGTCCGGGCAAGGACGTGACCATCCTGACCTACGGCACCACGGTGTATGTCTCGCAAGTGGCCGCTGAAGAAACCGGCATCGACGCGGAAGTCATCGACCTGCGCAGCTTGTGGCCGCTGGACCTCGAAACCATCGTCAAATCGGTGAAAAAGACTGGCCGCTGCGTAGTGGTTCACGAAGCCACCCGCACCTGCGGGTTCGGCGCCGAACTGGTCGCCCTGGTGCAAGAGCATTGCTTCCATCACCTGGAAGCGCCAATCGAGCGCGTCACCGGTTGGGACACGCCCTACCCGCACGCGCAAGAGTGGGCGTATTTCCCAGGGCCGACCCGAGTGGGCGCGGCGTTGAAACGGGTTATGGAGGTCTGAATGGGCACGCACGTTATTAAAATGCCGGACATCGGTGAAGGCATTGCAGAAGTTGAATTGTCGGTGTGGCACGTCAAGGTCGGCGACATGGTCGTGGAAGATCAGGTGTTGGCCGATGTCATGACCGACAAGGCGATGGTCGACATCCCATCGCCGGTGCATGGCAAGGTGATTGCGCTGGGCGGTGTGCCGGGCGAAGTCATGGCGGTCGGCAGTGTGCTGATCAGCATCGAAGTAGAAGGCGCGGGCAATGTGAGAGAGTCGGCTCAGCCGGCGGCGGTTGCTCCGAAAGAAGCGCCGGTTCCTGCGCCAAAAGTTGAGCCAGTGGCTGAAAGCAAACCCGCTGTGGCTGCCACGGCATCGCCACGCGCTGCGGTTTGCCCTGGTCCGATAGTCGCTCGCGAAGCCGATGAGCGACCGTTGGCCTCGCCGGCTGTGCGCAAACATGCGCTCGACCTCGGCATCCAGTTGCGCCTGGTGCGCGGCACCGGCCCGGCCGGTCGCGTGCTGCATGAAGACCTGGATGCCTATCTGGCTGCGGGTCAGTCAAACGCATCGACCGCCGCCAGCGCTTACGCCGAGCGCAACGATGAAGAACAGATTCCGGTGATCGGCATGCGCCGCAAGATAGCCCAGCGCATGCAGGACGCCACTCAACGTGCGGCGCACTTCAGTTATGTCGAAGAAATCGACGTGACCGCAGTTGAAGAACTGCGCGCTCACCTCAACGAAAAACATGGCGCCACGCGCGGCAAACTGACGTTGTTACCGTTCCTGGTACGCGCCCTGGTCGTCGCCCTGCGCGACTTCCCGCAGATCAACGCCCGTTATGACGACGAAGCGCAGGTCATCACCCGCCTTGGCGCGGTGCATGTGGGCATCGCCACGCAAGCCGACATCGGCTTGATGGTGCCCGTGGTGCGTCACGCTGAAGCCCGAAGCCTATGGGACAACGCGGCGGAAATTTCGCGCCTGGCCACGGCCGCGCGCACTGGCAAGGCCAACCGCGACGAGCTTTCGGGGTCGAGCATCACCCTGACCAGCCTCGGCGCGTTGGGCGGGATCGTTAGCACCCCGGTGCTGAACCTGCCGGAAGTAGCGATAGTCGGCGTGAACAAGATCGTTGAACGGCCGATGGTCGTCAAAGGCCAGGTCGTGATCCGCAAGATGATGAACCTCTCCAGCTCCTTCGATCACCGCGTGGTCGATGGCATGGACGCGGCGCTATTCATCCAGGCCATTCGTGGCTTGCTGGAACAACCCGCCACCCTGTTCATGGAGTAAACGATGCAGACTTTGCACACCACACTGCTGATCATCGGCGGCGGCCCCGGCGGTTATGTAACGGCTATTCGCGCTGGCCAACTGGGCATTTCGACCATTCTGGTGGAAGGCGAATCTCTGGGCGGCACGTGCCTGAACATCGGCTGCATTCCATCGAAGGCGCTGATCCACGTGGCTGAACAGTTTCACCAGACACAGCAGCACAGCCAGCATTCGGCGCTGGGCATCAGCGTTTCGGCGCCGACCCTCGACATCAGCAAAAGCATCGAGTGGAAGGACGGTATTGTTGACCGCCTGACCACCGGCGTCGCGGCGCTGTTGAAGAAGAACAAGGTTCAGGTCATTCAGGGCTGGGCCAAGGTCATTGACGGCAAAACGGTTGACGTCGGCGACACGCGGATCCAATGCGAGCACCTGGTGCTGGCCACCGGTTCAAAAAGTGTGAACCTGCCGATGTTGCCCATTGGCGGCGCGGTCATTTCTTCCACCGAAGCGCTGGCACCTCAGGCTGTTCCCAAGCGGCTGATCGTGGTCGGCGGTGGTTATATCGGTCTTGAGTTGGGGATCGCTTACCGCAAGCTGGGCGCGGATGTCAGCGTGGTCGAGGCGCAGGATCGAATTCTGCCGGCTTACGACGCTGAGCTGACGCAACCGGTGCATGACGAACTGAAAAAACTCGGCGTGAAGCTTTACTTGAAGCACAGCGTTCAAAGCTTTGATGCTGCTGGAAATATTCTGCAGGTTTCGACACCCGACGGGGGTTCAATGAATCTGGAAAGTGATCAGATTCTGGTGGCTGTCGGTCGTAAACCGAATACCCAAGGCTGGAATCTTGAAGCGCTCAATCTGGACATGAACGGCTCGGCGATCAAGATCGACAGTCGATGCCAAACCAGCATGCGCAATGTCTACGCCATCGGCGACCTGAGCGGCGAACCGATGCTCGCGCATCGGGCGATGGCTCAAGGCGAAATGGTGGCCGAGTTGATCAGCGGCAAGTCCCGCGAGTTCAGCCCGACCGCCATTGCGGCGGTGTGCTTTACCGATCCGGAGCTGGTTGTGGTCGGCAAGACGCCGGACGACGCCAAGGCAGCGGGTCTGGACTGCATCGTTTCGAACTTCCCGTTCGCCGCGAACGGTCGGGCGATGACGCTGGAATCGAAAAGCGGTTTTGTGCGGGTCGTGGCGCGTCGCGACAACCACGTGATTGTCGGCTGGCAAGCAGTGGGGGTTGGCGTTTCAGAATTGTCGACCGCGTTTGCGCAAAGCCTGGAAATGGGCGCGCGACTGGAGGACATCGCTGGCACCATCCATGCGCACCCGACGTTGGGCGAGGCGGTACAGGAAGCCGCGTTGCGAGCGCTCGGTCACGCGTTGCACTTGTAAACGCGATCAATTGTGGCGAGGGAGCTTGCTCCCGCTGGGTTGCGAAGCAACCACAACTGCTTCACTGCGGTTGCGCCTGATACACCGCAGTGCCGGGCTTTACCAGCGCTGCGCACTGGAGCGGGAGCAAGCTCCCTCGCCACAGGGTTTGGTGTCGCCAGGGATCGAGGTTTATTTCATAGCAGGCTAAGAAATATGCCATTCAGGCGATAGTCCGGCTGCGAAACAGGCCCGGAATGAAGTATTGTTGTCCCCATCCAAAATATGTCAGAAGCCTTGAACCGTTTCGGCGGTTGTTCAGTGATAGAGGGTGTCATGAGTAACGAAAGCATCAATTGGGACAAGCTGGGTTTTGACTACATCAAGACTGACAAGCGTTTCTTGTCGTACTGGCGTGACGGCTCGTGGGACGAAGGCACCCTGACCGAAGACAATGTACTGCACATCAGCGAAGGCTCCACTGCCCTTCATTATGGGCAGCAATGCTTCGAAGGCATGAAGGCCTACCGTTGCAGAGACGGTTCGATCAACCTGTTCCGACCCGATCAGAACGCCCAGCGCATGCAGCGCAGCTGTGCACGTCTGCTGATGCCGTTCGTGGAAACCGAACAGTTCATCGAAGCCTGCAAAGCGGTGGTTCGCGCCAACGAACGTTTCATTCCACCTTATGGCACTGGCGGCGCGCTGTACCTGCGTCCGTTCGTGATCGGCGTGGGTGACAACATCGGCGTGCGTACTGCGCCTGAGTTCATCTTCTCGATTTTCTGCATTCCAGTCGGCGCCTACTTCAAGGGTGGCCTGACCCCGCATAACTTCCTGATCTCCAGCTTCGACCGTGCAGCCCCGCAAGGCACCGGCGCGGCCAAGGTCGGTGGCAACTACGCCGCCAGCCTGATGCCGGGTTCCCAGGCCAGGAAAGAGAACTTCGCAGATTGCATTTATCTGGACCCGATGACCCATTCGAAAATCGAAGAAGTCGGCTCGGCCAACTTCTTCGGGATCACCCACGATAACAAGTTCATCACGCCGAAGTCGCCATCGGTTCTGCCGGGTATCACCCGCCTGTCGCTGATCGAACTGGCCAGTTCCCGTCTCGGCATGGAAGTGATTGAAGGCGACGTGTTCATCGACAAGCTGTCGGACTTCAAGGAAGCCGGCGCCTGCGGTACCGCCGCCGTGATCAGCCCGATCGGCGGCATCCGCTACAACGATCACCTGCACGTGTTCCACAGCGAAACCGAAGTTGGCCCGATCACCCAGAAGCTCTACAAAGAGCTGACCGGTGTACAAACTGGCGACATCGAAGCGCCGGCTGGATGGATCGTCAAAGTCTGATCTGATACCAGAGACATCCAGGCCCTCCATTGCTCACTCGATGGGGGGCTTTTTCATGAGCTCTGATTGCGCTCCAGCTCACCCAGCGCGATGCGCTTGCCACCCCTGCCCTTGATGCTGCTGGCTTGTCCGTCCTGTTGTTTACCGGTGCGCGCCTGGGTGATCAACCCGGGAATCAGCGCGCCCTCCGGCAAATTCTTCCAGAACCGCGCCGGCAAATGCCCTTGCATGACTTTCGGGTTCAGCCGCGCCGGATTGAAAATGTGGCTGTAATACGTCAGCCACATCTGCCCGTGCGGATCATCGACGTTTTTCGCCAGTTGCTGCCATTCGGGCGGGCATTGTCGCTGGTAAATCAATTGTTCACCGTCGTAATAGACCCCGTCGCGAGGTGTCGCGATCAACCAGCGATGGCGGCCCATGCGGCCGATGAAGTGCTCACTGGCGCTGTGCAAAATGTCGTGCGCCGGTTCATGCCAGGCAACGTACTGCGGCCCCTCGCTGAGCGGTGTTTCGACGAAGCGGACGAAAGCATGCAGATGGTGAGCTTCACGCCGGACCTGCTTGATTCTGCGCTGCAGTTCGCTGCCCAGTCTGTCACCGGCCATCATCGCCGTGCGGTCACCATGACTGACCCGCCACAGCACTTCGTAAAGCAGGCTCCAGCGCTGATCTCCGCGATAGCGCGCAGCACTTTCGAGGGTATCGAGCAGTGCTCGCGGGATCCGCGCTTGAAACGGCCCCTGTATATCCGGCGGCGCATTTTCGCTGGCAAACAGGTCGGCTACGCCTTCACTGGCCCAGCTGACCTGACTGGGGTCAACCTCGTGGCTGAGCAGCCAGCGGGCTTGCTGACGCCAGACGTCGAACAGGTCGTCACAGTCCAGATTGATCATCCCCACAACCCCATCTGCTGCGGTTGCGGCCGGTCGCGCAGTTGCTGATAAAGCATGTGGCTGGTGACTTCGGCCTGCTGCGGATGGTAATCGCTGGTGATGAAAAACGGCTTGGCCTTGGCGAGGACGCAGCGCATCCGCGCAAGATCCTCATAACGGATGCGCCGCTGCTGGCGCAGTTCCACCAATCGCTCCGTGGTACGCAGACCGATACCTGGAATCCGCGCGATCAAGGAGGCTTCAGCGCGATTGAGGTCCAGTGGAAACACCTCGCGATTCTCCAGTGCCCAAGCCAGCTTCGGATCAATGTCGAGCGCCAGATGCCCGGGGCCGTTGAACAGTTCGCCCGCCTTGAAGCCGTAACTGCGCAGCAGAAAATCAGCCTGATACAGACGGTGCTCACGCATCAATGGCGGCGCAGCCAGTGGCACGCTTTTCGGACTGTTGGGAATCGGACTGAACGCCGAATAGTAAACCCGGCGCAATTTGTAATTGCCGTACAGGGCCTGCGCGCCGTGAAGAATGGTGCTGTCGTCAGTGTCATCGGCGCCGACGATCATTTGCGTGCTCTGCCCGGCTGGGGCGAACTTCGGCAAGCGTGGCTCATTGAGCACCGTCTGTTCGCCGGTGTAGATGGTCTTCATCGCTTGCTTGATCGAGACCAACTGCTTCTCAGGCGCCAGGGTTTGCAAGCTGGCATCGGTCGGCAGTTCGATATTGACGCTGAGGCGATCGGCGTACCGCCCCGCTTCCGCGATCAGCGCCGGGTCGGCCTCGGGAATGGTTTTGAGGTGAATGTAGCCGCGAAACTCATGATCCTCGCGCAGCAGCTTGGCCACACGGATCAACTGCTCCATGGTGTAGTCGGCTGAACGAATGATCCCGGAGCTGAGAAACAGGCCGCTAACGCAATTGCGTCGGTAGAAATCCATGGTCAGTGTCACCACTTCCTCCGGCGTAAAGCGCGCGCGTGGCACGTCGCTGGAACGCCGGTTCACACAGTACTGGCAGTCATACAGACAGAAATTGGTCAGCAGGATTTTCAATAGCGAAACGCAGCGCCCATCCGGCGTATAGCTGTGGCAAATACCCATGCCATTGGTCGAACCCAGCCCGCTCTTGCTCTCGGAACTGCGCTTGGGCGCGCCACTGCTGGCGCAGGACGCGTCGTACTTGGCGGCGTCGGCGAGGATGCTGAGCTTGTCGATGAGTTCCATAGGGCACGCCTTTACTGTGTTTATATACAGTAAAGCCTCAGGTGCGGGGAAACAAGTCGCAGACCGACCCTTGGTCGGGTTGGGCGAATTCGCGAGCCCACCGAGAAAATCAATCATCCCGCGTCAGCACCTCCAGCAATTCAATCTCAAACACCAGATTCGAATTTGGCGGAATTGACCCCATCGTCCGCTCCCCATACGCCAGATGCGCCGGCACCTGCAATTTGCGCTTGCCGCCAACCCGCATTCCCATGATTCCCAAATCCCAGCCCTTGATCACCCGACCCGTGCCGATCACGCACTGGAACGGTTTTCCCCGGCTGTAGGAAGAATCAAACTCGGTACCATCTTCCAGCCACCCAAGATACTGGGTGGTGATCAGCGCGCCTTTGACGGCAGCCTTACCGTCACCCAATTCCAGATCAACAATGTGCAATTCTTCGTTCATACGCCTTACTCGAAAAACAATCGCCCAGATCTAAAGGGCGTGGACGGAGGTTTTCGCAGAATTGGTCGTCAATGGCAATCCATGGAACCGAAAGCCTCCCGCCGGCTCACATGAGTAACAACTTCGTACTCGGGTAAGGACGCTCTGATGACCGACTCACGACCGCTGCACAGTTTCATTCCTCCCTACATTCTTAACCGGATCATTGCCCATGGTTCCGAGCGTCAGCGCTCCAGTGCGCTGACCACGCTGACCCACGTGCGCACACTTAGACACACTCCCGCCCCGCCGCAACGCCCGCCGGCCACTACACTTCTGCCGCAACCTGGCAAACCTGGTTTGGCGCAACGCAGCGTCCATGACGCGCAGGGCAAAATGCTGCTGCCCGGGATGCCCGCCCGGCTTGAGGGCCAATCCGCCACAGGCGATCCAGCGGTCGACGAAGCTTACGATGCCCTGGGCGCCAGCTATGATTTTTTCTGGAAAGTATTCGGTCGCGATTCCATTGACAATCAGGGCTTCGCGCTGATCGGCAGCGTGCATTATGGCCAGGATTACGAGAACGCTTTCTGGAATGGCGCGCAGATGGTGTTCGGTGACGGCGATGGCGAGATTTTCGAGCGTTTCACTCGCTCACTGGACGTGATCGGCCACGAGCTGTCCCATGGGGTGATCGAAAGTGAAGCCGGTTTGATCTACGCCAACCAGTCCGGCGCCTTGAACGAGTCGATTTCAGACGTCTTTGGCGTGTTGATCAAGCAACACGTGCTGCGCCAGACGGCTGAAGAAGCCGACTGGGTAATCGGCGCCGACCTGCTGACGCCTAGAATCAAAGGCGTCGGATTGCGCTCGATGTCGCATCCCGGCACCGCCTACGACGATCCGCTGCTCGGCAAGGATCCACAACCGGATCACATGCGCAAATTTGTCATCACCCAGGAGGACAATGGCGGCGTGCACATCAATTCCAGCATTCCCAACCGCGCCTTTTATCTGGCGGCCGTGGCGCTGGGCGGATTTGCCTGGGAGAAAGCCGGACGCATCTGGTATGACACGTTGTGCGACAAACAACTGTCCAGCGAGGCGACATTCGAAGAATTCGCGATGTTGACCGTGGCTCATGCGCGCAGGAATTTCGGCGCGGATGAGGTTCGAGCGGTGGCTAAAGCCTGGGCTGAAGTGGGGGTCAAACTGACTGAGGAGGCTGCATGAAAACTCTGCCGACATTGGGCGATGAAGCGGTGGTGTGCCTCTCGCGGCAAGGGGGTTTTGCGCCGATCCATGCGCTTTCACGCCCTCGTGAAATCGAGTTCGCGCAATGCGATATCTCTCAGCGCACTCGCATCTGTACGTTGCTGGAGGACTGCCTGCCGCTGACTCAGGAAAGCCCGGGCAAGAATGACCAGCGCTTCTATGAAATCGAAGTGCGCTATCGCCTAAATGAAAAGGATGACCGGATGGTGCTGAAAGTGCCTGAGGACAAGGCGCCTGGCGAGTTGGTGCATTTGTGGGACAAGGGGGAAATGAACTGAACGCGTAACGTTCTGGCCCTCCCTGGCCAGAAAGGCATTCACCGTGAAGTCACTTCTGCTTCTTCACTGGGGTGATTTCCACAATCGTGCCGTTAGTGGTCTTCACGCGCATGTACTTGCCATTGTTCTCAACCCACTGCTCTTCTTTGCCAGGCGCTTTCAGGCCTTTGGCTTTCCAGTCGATGGCCTTGTCGGCACGCATGTAAATGTCCGGGGCGCGATCGTTTTCGACCAGCTCACGGGTATTGGTAGAGCTAGGCTGAACGGTTTTATGCGGTTCATCTGCCTGAACCATCGAGCTGACACCGGCCATCCCGGCAACAAGGGCAAGGCTGGCAATAAGGGTCTTGTTGTTCATGGGTGAACCTCCGGTAATGTTTTCATGACAGCACTCCGACTGCGGCGGTAACGAAACATTCCGTATTGATGCGCGTAAATCCGCAACAACCGCTCATTTATACAATCTTCCACGTCTCAGGCTGACGTTCTTCGAATCACGCCTTATCCTTGTCGACCCCGCCGTATCGAGTTCTGGAGTTCCCCATGCCCCATGAAGGCAACCTGTTGCAAGCCGCCGTCGTGTTCCTGTTGGCGGCCGTGCTCACCGTTCCGCTGGCCAAGCGCCTGCAACTGGGGGCGGTGATCGGGTATTTGTTTGCCGGGGTGATCATCGGCCCGTCAGTGCTGGGTTTGATCGGTAATCCGCAAAGCGTCAGCCATTTCTCGGAACTCGGGGTGGTGTTACTGCTGTTTATTATTGGTCTGGAGCTGTCGCCGCGACGTTTGTGGGTGATGCGCAAAGCGGTGTTCGGCGTCGGCCTGGCGCAAGTAGTGTTGACGGCCTCGGTGATCGGCGTGGTTGCGCTGTATGTCTTCGGGCAACCGCTGAACAGCGCCATCGTGCTGGGCCTCGGTCTGGCGCTCTCTTCCACCGCGTTTGGCCTGCAAAGCCTGGCCGAGCGCAAGGAACTGACCAGCCCCCACGGGCGGCTGGCGTTCGCGATTCTGTTGTTCCAGGACATCGCTGCGATTCCGCTCATCGCGATGGTGCCGCTGCTGGCCGGCAGTGATCACACCACCAGCACGGCCGAAGACATCAATCTCGGCTTGCGCGTATTGGGCAGTATTGCCGTGGTGGTGATCGGCGGACGTTATCTGCTGCGCCCGGTATTCCGCGTGGTAGCCAAAACCGGTTTGCCTGAAGTCTCGACAGCCACGGCGTTGCTGGTGGTTATCGGCACGGCGTGGTTGATGGATCAGGTCGGCGTGTCCATGGCGCTGGGGGCGTTCCTGGCTGGATTACTGCTGGCGGATTCCGAGTATCGCCACGAACTGGAAGCGCAGATCGAACCGTTCAAAGGTTTGCTGCTGGGCCTGTTTTTCATCAGCGTTGGTATGGGCGCCAACTTGAGCTTGCTGCTCACTGCGCCGATTACCGTGTTGGGGCTGACGCTGTTGCTGATCGCCATCAAGCTGCCGTTGTTGTTCGTCGTCGGGCGATTGGCCGGCGGTCTGGGCAAGGTGAGTGCGATTCGCCTCGGCATTGTGCTGGCGGCGGGCGGTGAATTCGCCTTTGTGGTGTTCAAGATCGGCCGCGATCAGGGTTTGTTCGAACCGCGTCTGTACGACTTGCTGGTGCTGACAATCACCCTTTCCATGGCGGTTACGCCGCTGCTGCTGTTGCTGTGCGCGCGACTGGTCAGTCCGAAGGTGCAACCGGTGGTGGTCCCGGAACAATTTCGCGAGATCGATACCGACGAGCCGCGTGTGGTCATCGCCGGCATGGGCCGGATGGGGCAGATCGTGGCGCGCATCCTGCGGGCGCAGAACATCAAGTTCGTCGCCCTCGATACGTCGGTGGAAACCATCGAGCTGTCGCGCAGTTTCGGTGGCGTGCCGGTGTTCTACGGCGACCCGATGCGCCCGGAAATCCTGAAAGCGGCCAAAGTCGAGCAGGCCGAATATTTCGTGATCGCCACGGACGACCCGGAAACCAATATCAAAACGGCCGAGGTCGTACACCGCTTGTACCCGCACATCAAGATCATCGCCCGCGCCCGTAACCGTCAGCATGTGCACCGGCTGGTCGACCTCGGCGCCGAGGCGATTCGCGAGACGTATTATTCGAGCCTCGAAATGAGCCGGCGTACGCTGGTCGGCCTGGGTCTGACCCAAGCGCAGGCCGATGCACGGATCAAGCGCTTCAAGCATCACGATGAACAAGTTCTGGAGGCGCAGCACGCGGTGTACGACGATGCCGCGAAGGTGCTGCAGACAGCCCAGGAAGCACGGGCGGAACTGGCGAAGCTGTTTGAGTCGGATCAGCTGGAAGAGCAATCGGCGAGGAATTCATAATGGCTGCCGAACAACCCGCCCCAGCCCTCAAGGAAATCTTCAACGCCGCCCGCCTTGAGCACATTGCCACAGAAATGACTGCGGTCTATCCCGCGTTCAACGCCAAAACATTCCTTGAAATGGCTAACCAGGGACTCGCCGAGTTGTCGATCATGCAGCGCATGGCCCGGGTCAGCGAGTCCCTGCATGCGGTGTTGCCACTTAACTACGAACAATCAATCGATGTGCTTTACGCGCTCGCACCGCGCCTGAACAGCGGATTCGTCAGCATTGCCTTGCCACATTACGTCGCACTGTACGGTGGCCGTTCGTTCGAGCGGTCGATGGCGGCCCTCAAATACTTCACTACCTTCGGCTCCGCTGAGTTTGCGATCCGGTATTTTCTGCGCAGCCATTTCGAGCGCACCCTGGCGGTGATGCACGAGTGGTCACTGGATGAAAATGAGCATGTGCGGCGACTGGCGAGTGAAGGCTGCCGGCCACGTCTGCCGTGGTCGTTCCGTCTGGAGCGCATTCAGGCGGACCCCGCGTTTGCAGCGGCGATCCTCGATAACCTCAAGGCCGACGAAAGCCTGTACGTGCGCAAGTCGGTGGCCAATCACCTCAACGACATCACCAAGGACCACTCCGAGTGGGTGCTTGACCTCATTGAAAGCTGGTCGCTGGAGAACCGCCACACGGCCTGGATCGCCAAACATGCGCTGCGCAGCCTGATCAAACAGGGCAATAACCGCGCACTGGCGATCATTGGCGCGGGCGGTAAACCTGAGGTTGAGATCATTGATGCGCAAGTTGAACCTGCCGTCGTCAGGCTCGGGGAGAAAATCACCCTGTCGTTCACCGTCAAATCGACTGTCGAGAACAGTCAGCGGCTGGTGATCGATTACGCCATCGACTACGTAAAAGCCAACGGCAGCACCTCGGCGAAGGTGTTCAAACTCAAAGCCCTGACACTGCCCGGCAAGGCCAGCGAATTCGTTGCTCGCAGTCAGCAGATCAAGGAACTCACTACGCGCAAGCATTACGCCGGACGCCATGCCGTGCACATCCTGGTCAACGGCGAACGCCTGGCCAGCAGTGAATTTGAAATTTTTTCGTGATGTAGGGGCAAGCGCGGCGGCGATCCGGCTTGCCCGTGGTGTCAGTCACTATTGTTGTCGCCTGAGCCGATGCCATCGCGGGCAAGCCACGCTCCCACAGGGATCGCGTCGTTAGCTTGTTGAGTGGCAGACTCAGAATTCGCGCACAGAGCCGCCCCTTGTGGGAGCGTGGCTTGCCCGCGATGAGGCCGGTACAGCCGTCAGATATCAGCGACTGACGAACTGCTTTCGCGAGCAAGCGTGTTTCTACAGAGCCGGCATTCCCAGCAACAGGTTTTGCTCGCGCTCGCACAATTCCACCACGTAATCCCAGACCACGCGCAAGCGCACGGATTTGTGCAACTCGCGTCGGGTGCTGATCCAGTAGCTGCGCTGGATACTCTCGTCCGGCAACAGGGCCACCAGGCCCGGATCGGCGCTGGCCATGTAGCACGGCAATACCGCGATCCCCAGCCCGGAGCGTGCAGCCTGTTGTTGGGCGATGACGCTGGTGCTATGGAACACCACCTGCGGATTGCGGCAGAAGCTATTGAGGAACTTCAGTTCCTGACTGAACAGCAGGTCGTCGACGTAACCAATCCACGCGTGCCGCCCGAGGTCTTCGCGGCTGCGCAGCGGCGGTGAGCGGTCGAGATATGCCTGACTGGCATACAGCGCCAGTCGATACTCAGAGAGCTTGCGGGTAACCAGCATGTCCGCGGCCGGGCGCTCGAGGTGAATGCTGATCTCGGCTTCGCGGTTGAGAATGCTCACAAAGCGTGGCACCGCCACCAGTTCCACTTCCAGTCCCGGGTAACGCTCGAATAGCCCATTCATGCGACTGGCGAGAAACATGATGCCCAGCCCCTCCGTCACGCCGACGCGAATCTTGCCCAGCGGCGCCGTCGACTGAGTGATCTCTTCTTCAGCCAGCAGTGCGACATTTTCCATCGCTTCGGCGTGTTTAAGCAGCGCTTCCCCGGCGGGGGTCAGCTCGTAGCCCTGAGCGTGCTGAACAAACAACGCAGTACCGAGACTCTTTTCAATGGCCTCGATATGCCGGGCCACCGTGGCATGCGTGGTGTTCAGTCGCCGGGCAGCGGTGAGCAAGCGTCCGCTGCGCTGCAATTCGAGAAAGAACCTCAGATCATTCCAGTCAAACATGAACCTTCCTTGAAAGAGTTGCTGTTTGAAAATGCACAGCAGCTGCGCAAAAACTAACATTCTTTTAACGAAAGCTAACAACTAGGATGACTGGCAACAAGAACAACAGTAAGAGGTCAGGGATGCAGACTTCCCTTGATGAATTCGACTACATCGTGGTCGGTGCCGGACCGGCCGGGTGTCTGCTGGCCAATCGACTCTCGGCCTCGCCGCAACACCGCGTGCTGTTGCTCGAAGCCGGCGGCCGCGACAACTACGCGTGGATTCATATTCCCGTGGGTTACCTGTTCTGCATCGGCAACCCGCGCACCGACTGGTGCTTCAAAACCGAGTCGCAACCCGGCCTGCAAGGACGGGCCTTGAGCTACCCACGCGGCAAGGTGCTGGGCGGTTGCTCCTCAATCAACGGCATGATCTACATGCGCGGTCAGGCCAGCGATTACGATGGCTGGGCCGGCGACGGCAATTCGGGCTGGGCCTGGAACGACGTACTGCCGCTGTTCATGAAAAGCGAAAATCACTTTGCCGGCGACTCGCAATTCCACGGCGCTGCCGGCGAGTGGCGCATCGAACGCCAGCGGCTGTCGTGGCCAATTCTCGATGCCTTCCGCAGCGCTGCCGGACAAAGCGGCATTGCCAGCGTGGACGATTTCAACGAGGGCGATAACGAAGGTTGCGGCTACTTTCAGGTCAATCAGAAAGCCGGGATCCGCTGGAACGCGGCGAAGGCTTTTCTCAAACCGGTCCGTCAACGGCCCAATTTGACCGTGTTGACCGGCGTCGAAGTCGACCGCGTACTGCTAGAAAACGGCCGGGCATCCGCGGTCAAGGCTCAGTGGCAAGGCCAGGCAAGGACGTTCAAGGCCCGCAAGGAAATCATCTTGTGCGCTGGCTCCGTCGGCTCGCCGGGCATCCTCCAGCGCTCCGGCATTGGCCCTCGCCCGCTGCTGGAAAAACTCGGCATCGGCGTCGCCATGGAGTTGCCCGGCGTGGGCGGCAATCTTCAGGACCACCTGCAATTGCGCCTGATCTATAAGCTGGAAAACGCGCGCACCCTGAATCAGATCGCCGGCAGTGTGTGGGGCAAAATGGGCATGGGTTTGCGCTATCTGTATGACCGCAGTGGCCCGCTGTCGATGGCGCCGAGTCAGCTCGGTGCGTTTGCCCGCTCGGGGCCGGAGCAGACCTCGGCCAATCTCGAATACCACGTGCAACCACTGTCGCTCGAACGCTTTGGCGAGCCGTTGCACGCCTTCCCCGCCTTCACTGCGTCGGTGTGTGATCTGCGCCCGCAAAGCCGCGGCCGTGTCGATATTCGTTCGGCTGACCCGCAGGACGCGCCGTCGATCCAACCCAATTATCTGAGCCATCCGGAAGATTTGCGCGTCGCTGCCGATGCCATTCGCCTGACCCGGCGCATCGTGGCCGCGCCGGCCCTGCAAGCATTCAAACCGGTCGAATATTTGCCGGGCGACAGTTTGCAGACCGAGGAAGAGTTGCACGAAGCCGCCGCGCGCATTGGCACGACGATCTTTCATCCGGTGGGCACTTGCCGCATGGGTCATGACGAGCAATCGGTGGTTGATGCGCAACTCAAGGTTCACGGTATTCCCGGCCTGCGCGTCGCCGACGCTTCAATCATGCCGCGCATCATCTCGGGCAACACATGTTCGCCTACGCTGATGATTGCTGAAAAAGCTGCGCAACTGATTCTGGAACCAGATACCAGGAGCATCATCACGCCAAAGGCGTTTGCCACACACCCGTCATCATCCACGGACACTGTAGTAACGGAAAGACCGATGCAGATAGCGTTGAATGGACAGTAGCGACGCCAGACCACAAGGCCGGCGCCGACAGTGGAACAACAAAAACAATCACTGTGAGGGATACCGATATGTCAGAACATGTGCAGCCTCTGGAAGCCGTGCCCGGTGCGATCACCACCCCGGATACGCGAAAAGTCATCTTCGCCTCATCACTCGGGACGGTCTTCGAGTGGTACGACTTTTTCCTCTATGGCGCCCTCGCGGCAGTCATCAGCAAGCAGTTTTTTGCCGGGGTCAACGACACCACGGCTTTCATTTTCGCCTTGATGGCGTTCGCTGCCGGCTTCATCGTGCGGCCGTTCGGCGCGCTGGTATTCGGACGGTTGGGCGACATGATCGGGCGCAAATACACCTTCCTCGCCACCATCGTCCTCATGGGTGTGGCGACCTTCTGCGTCGGCTTGCTGCCGACCTACGCCAGTATCGGCATCGCCGCGCCCATCATCCTCGTGGTGCTGCGCATGCTGCAGGGGCTTGCGCTGGGCGGCGAATACGGTGGTGCCGCGACGTATGTGGCTGAGCACGCGCCGATGGGTAAACGCGGCTTTCACACCAGCTGGATTCAATCGACGGCGACCCTCGGTCTGCTGCTGTCGCTGCTGGTGGTGCTGGGCTGCCGCTACTTCACCGGCGATCAGTTTGAAGTCTGGGGCTGGCGTCTGCCGTTCCTGTTTTCCATTGTGTTGCTGGGCATCTCGACCTGGATTCGCCTGAGCCTGCACGAGTCCCCTGCCTTCGTGAAAATGAAAGAAGAAGGCAAGGTCTCAAAATCGCCGCTGCGTGATTCCTTCGGCAAATGGGAAAACCTCAAAGTCGTGCTGATTGCGCTTTTCAGCATCAACGCCGGGCAAGCGGTGACGTTTTACGCGGCGCAGTTTTATGTGCTGTTCTTCCTTACGCAGTTTCTGCGCATGGACCCGGCGCTGGCCAACAGTTTGCTGATCGTCAGCGTGATGATTGGCGCGCCATTCTTCATCTTTTTCGGCTGGCTGTCGGACAAGGTCGGGCGCAAACCGATATTGATGATCGGGCTGTTGCTGGCCACCGCGTTGTACTTCCCGATTTTCAAGACCCTGGCGCATTACGCCAACCCGGCGATTGATCAGGCCAGCCGTCAGGCGCCGATCACTGTGCTGGCCGACCCGGCGACCTGCACCTTCCAGTTCGATCCGGTGGGCAAGGCGAAATTCGACAGCCCGTGCGACAAGGTCAAAACCTTCCTGGTCAAGCAGGGCCTGCCCTATTCCAGCGCAGCGGCCCCTGCCGGCAGCGGCGTGCAGGTCAGCATCGGCGACGTGAAAATCGACGGCTACGATGAAGCTGCTCTGCGCGGCGCGGTGACCCTGGCGGGCTATCCGTCCCAGGCTGATGCTCAGGCGATCAACAAGCCGATGATCGTGGCGCTGATCGTGGCGCTGATCATCATCTCGGCGATGTGCTACGGCCCGTTGGCGGCGCTGATGGTGGAATTGTTCCCGACACGGATTCGCTACACCTCGATGTCGCTGCCGTATCACATCGGTAATGGCTGGTTTGGCGGTTTCTTGCCAACAGTGTCGTTCGCGCTGGTGGTGTATACCGGGGATATTTTCTATGGGTTGTGGTACCCGGTGGTGATTACCGGGGTGAGCCTGGTGGTGGGGATGATCTGTTTGCGCGAGACCAAGAATGTGGATCTTGATACCAACTGATTGGGGCTGAAAGGAGCAGGCTTGATGCTTACATGGCGACGAGCCTGCTCAATATAGCGCCCGGCGTGTCGGCGACCACTTGCTTGCGAATGCACCCGATCAAATGTGGGAGCCGGGCTTGCTCCGGGCGGCGTTCCGACGATGGCGGTGGGTTGGGCGACGGTTGTTTTGAGGGTGTACATATCCGTTTTTGCGGTTAAGGCTGCTATTGGTTTCGCCCTTCCGGCGAGTCACTTTGGAAAAGCGCCAAAGTAACCAAAGCGCTCTGCCCCGCCATTCGGTGCCTCGCCTAGGCTCGGCATGCCCTCACTCCAGCATTGCTCCGTGGGCCCGTCGCCATCGGCCATCCATGGCCGGGGGCGACTAACCCGGCATCCTTGCCGGGTTGCCCACTGCGCAGAACCTGCGCTCGGCCTTCCGACGGGGCAGATCCAGATCAGCATCAAGATCCAAAGCAAAGCAAAGCAAGCAGCTCCCAGATTCGTCTGCTAGACCCATTCAGCCCGACGCGCCACAGAACGTGTAGCAGCTGGCGCAGCCTGCGTCCGGCTGCGCAGCAGTCGTCGTGGTGGTCGTTGTTTTCGTCGTACTCGATCCCGAGCATGCGTTTATCTATCAAACCGCGCCGCCTGATTTTACGACTGCTGCGCAGCCGGACGCAGGCTGCGCCAGCTGCTACACGGATTTGTGTGGGGGCGGAATAACGTGAGCCAGGTCGGCTACCAGGCCGCCTCGGCGGCTGTGGCGGTTAGCGTCCCGTCGGGAGGCTGAGTGGAGGTTCTGCGCAGTGGGCAACCCGGCATGGATGCCGGGTTAGGCGCGCACGGCCAAGGATGGCCGATCGCGCCGGGCCCACGGAGCAGGACCGGAGCGAAGGCATGGCGAGCCTTGGCGAGCCACCGGACGTCAGGGGCAAGAGCGTTTGGTTACTTGGCGCTTCTCCAAGTGACCCGCTGTAAGAGCGGAACCAATATCAGCCATCACCGCAGCAATGGATATGTACACCAGCCCAAGAGATGGCCACCACACACCGCAAGGCCAAGACAATTACCGCAAACCCCAGCCATTTTCGCTACTCTGACCCGATGCAACCGCCCCGCCACTCACCGAACGAGGCACTATGATCATCTCATCCGCATCCGACTACCGCGAGGCAGCACGCCGCAAACTTCCGCGATTCCTCTTCGACTACATCGACGGCGGCGCCTATGCCGAACACACGCTGAGGGCCAACAGCGCCGACCTCACCGGCATCAGCCTGCGCCAGCGGATCCTCAAAAACGTCGAAACCCTGAGCCTTGAAACCACCCTCTTCAACCAGCCACTGTCCATGCCCGTCATCCTCGCGCCGGTCGGCCTGACCGGCATGTTCGCCCGCCGTGGCGAAGTGCAGGCGGTCAGAGCGGCCGAGAAAAAAGGCATCCCGTTGTGCCTGTCCACGGTGTCAGTTTGCTCGATCGAAGAAGTGGTGGCGCAAACCGAGCAAAACATCTGGTTCCAGTTGTACGTACTGAAAGATCGCGGCTTCATGAAAAACGCCCTCGAACGGGCAAAAGCCGCCGGGGTCAAGAACCTCGTGTTTACCGTCGACATGCCAACCCCCGGCGCTCGATATCGCGATGCGCACTCGGGAATGTCCGGGCGCTTCGCCTCGTCGCGGCGCCTGCTGCAGGCCCTCACCAAACCTCAGTGGGCCTTCGACGTCGGCCTGATGGGACGCCCGCACGACCTCGGCAACATATCGAAGTACCTCGGCAAAGCCGTCACCCTCGAAGACTACATGGGCTGGCTGGCCAACAACTTCGATCCCTCGATCAGCTGGAGCGATCTGGAGTGGATTCGCGATTTCTGGCAAGGCCCGATGATCATCAAAGGCATCCTCGACCCGCAGGATGCCAAAGACGCGGTCAGCTTCGGCGCAGACGGAATTGTGGTGTCGAATCATGGTGGGCGGCAGCTGGACGGCGTGCTGTCGACCACCAAGGCATTGCCGCCGATCATGCAAGCGGTGGGCAATGATCTGACCGTGCTGGTCGATTCGGGCATTCGCTCGGGTCTCGACGTCGTGCGCATGCTCGCGCTGGGCGCGAAAGGCGTCCTGCTCGGACGTTCCATGGCCTATGCACTGGCGGCCGATGGTCAACGCGGCGTGGAAAACCTGCTGGATATTTTCGCCAAGGAAATGCGCGTGGCGATGACACTGACCGGGGTCACTTCGATCGCTCAGATTGACGAATCGACGCTGGTAAACGCCACCCGATGAGCAAACACCCCTGCAAAAAAACGCCGCGCACAGGCACGGCGTTGGGCTGGTGCAGACATTGAAAACTCACGCTGACCCACTGATCACTCGACGTCTTTGAGAACCTCGAATGTCACCTGATCGGGATAAAACGCCACGTAATTCTTGATCTGCTCGACCGACACTTTGGGCGTTTCATAAGTCCACACCGCATTGGCGCCCTCATGCCCCGGAACCTGCAGGCTGAAATAGCTCGCGTCGCCTTTGTACGGGCAATAGCTGGTGTGGTCGGTACGGGCGAAAAACTCTTCGGCGATGTCCTCACGCGGCACGTAATACACCGGCGGGTAATTGGCCTCCAGCAGCACCAGCGCGCGGGTGGACGCTGCTACCTGAATACCGTGGAATTTCACCAACAGACAACCTGGCTGCTCGGCAATGGTGATGACAGGACTG
Organism: Pseudomonas sp. TMB3-21; assembly: GCF_054898145.1. Classification (NCBI taxonomy): domain Bacteria; kingdom Pseudomonadati; phylum Pseudomonadota; class Gammaproteobacteria; order Pseudomonadales; family Pseudomonadaceae; genus Pseudomonas; species Pseudomonas sp. TMB3-21. The sequence continues at coordinate 4,764,911 of NZ_CM142718.1, forward strand.
GGACCGGTGCTTTTCATGACATGCGTTCCTCGATACGACGATAAACCTGTGGGAGCGTGCGATGCGGCAATCCGGCAATCCGGCTTGCCCGCGATGGGTCATGCAGCGGCCGCAAAAAATGAGACCACGGTAGATCAGGTATAACGCAAATTTTTCAGTCACGACCGCCTCACAGCCAAACGGAGCGCATTTCGTCTGCGGCAAACTGGCGCAACAGCTTTGCTGTACATCCATACAGATAAAGATTGCCCGATCGCTCCTCAGCCGCCATTCTGTGCACTTCCCGGCACTTGATGAACGATGGTGGTTATGCGGTTGTACCTCTGTGAAAAACCTTCCCAGGCCAAAGACATTGCCGCGGTGCTTGGCGCCAAGCGACGCGGCGACGGCTGCTGGCTGGGAACAGATGTCACGGTCACCTGGTGCATCGGCCATTTGCTGGAAACCGCCCCGCCGGATGCCTATGACGCGCGTTACAAGCGCTGGGTGCTGGCGGATCTGCCGATCATCCCGGACAAGTGGAAGATGACCGTCAAACCGCGCACCGCCAGCCAATACAAAGCGGTCAAGCGCCTGCTCGGTGAAGCCGATGAATTGGTGATCGCCACCGATGCCGACCGTGAGGGCGAGATGATCGCCCGGGAACTGGTCGAGCATTGTCTTTATCGCGGGCCGATTCAACGCTTGTGGTTATCGGCGCTCGATGATGCATCGATCCGCAAGGCCCTGGCTTCGCTGAAACCCGGCGCCGAGACGTTCAGCCTGTATCACTCGGCACTCGGGCGTTCACGGGCGGATTGGCTGATCGGCATGAACATGAGCCGGTTGTTCACGTTGCTTGGAAGACAGTCCGGTTACCAGGGCGTGTTGCCGGTGGGCCGGGTGCAAACGCCGACCCTGCGTCTGGTCGTGGATCGCGATCGCGCCATCACCGATTTTGTACCGGTCGCTTACTGGGCCATCGACGTGCAATTGCTGCACGACGGCACGGCATTCACCGCGCAATGGCGCGCGCCCTCTGACGCGTGCGACGATCAGGATCGCTGCCTGAATCAGCCGCTGGCGCAACAGGCCGCGGCGGCGATGATCGGCGCGACGACCGCCCGGGTGATCAAACTGCGCACCGAGCGCATGCGTGAAGTCGCGCCATTGCCGTTCGATCTGGGCACGTTGCAGGAAGTGTGTTCCAAGAAACTCGGGCTCGGCGCTCAGGAAACCCTCGACATCGCTCAGGCGCTTTACGAAACCCATAAAGTCATCACCTACCCGCGCAGCGACTGCGGTTACCTGCCGGTCAGTCAGCACGCTGAAGCACCAGGCATTCTCGCGGCATTGCGCCAGGCCGATCCGGCACTGAATGCCTTGCAGGACCACCTGCAACCGCAACGCCGTTCGCGCGCCTGGAACGACGCCAAGGTCAGCGCTCACCACGGCATCATCCCCACGGCGGCAGCGAAAAATCTCGACCGGTTGGTGGGCAAGCAGCGCGCGGTCTACACCCTGATCCGCGCTCGCTACCTGGCGCAGTTTCTGCCCAACCACGAATACGATCGCACTCAGGCCGACTTCGACTGCGCCGGGGAATCCTTGCGCGCCGTCGGCAAGCAGATTGTCGAAGCGGGCTGGAAGCGCGCCTTGCCCGAGGCACTGGCGCCGGCCAAAGGCCGCGAAGCACCGGCACCGCAAACGCTGCCGGCATTGGCCGAGGGCCGTGACTGCGCAGTGGCCGACGTCAAGCTGAAGGATCTCTGGACCCAGCCACCCAAGCCGTTCACCGAGGGCGATCTGATCAAGGCGATGAAAAATGTCGCCAAACTGGTGGAGGATCCGCTGCTCAAGCAAAAACTCAAGGACACCACCGGCATCGGCACCGAAGCGACCCGCGCGTCGATCATTCAAGGCCTGCTCGATCGCGGTTATCTGATCAAGAACGGCAAGGCGCTGGCGGCGACGCCGGCTGCCTTCAGCCTGATCGACGCGGTGCCGCGCGCCATCGCCGACCCGGGCACCACAGCCATCTGGGAACAAGCCCTGGACATGGTGCAAAGCGGCGAGATGAGCCTGGAGGAATTCGTCACCAAGCAAGCGGCGTGGATGAGCAAGCAAGTGGCGCGGTGTGCCGGCCTGAGCCTGACCATCAGCGGCCCGGCAAGCCCGTCCGGACGGGGTGCGACACCCTGGAAAAACAAACGAAAACCCACCAAGCGCAAGCCTGCAACCGCTGCCAAACGCAGCGCGAAACCCGCCAGCAGAGCTTGATTCCGCAAAAAAGCTCCGCAGAAACCACCCGGTTTTAATTCCAAAACGTCTTTGTCGGACAATATGTAGTGCTTGAAAATAATCACTACAAAACCGTTGACGCCTCCGATTTGCCCTTGCATGATGCAGACGTCACCCCGATCGGGAGACAGGCAACATGTTTGAGCAAGCTCGTCTGACCGCCGAGCTGTTATTCCGGATACACGCTGCCCACAAGGCAGATTGAAGAAGCTGACCTGGCCTGAACGTCCAGTACAAGGACGAGAAACGCTGGCGATCAATCCTCATGAAGCTTGTGACCGACCCTCAAAACGTCGGCAGTGGCCAAAAGGTTTTCGCCGCTTCTCCTCGTTGTGACGCTATTGCGTAGCAGTTATTCAACACGACTACATGCAGCAGATGCGCGTCCCCGTCATTTCGACGGTCGACCGCTGACGTCCTGGTTTCGGTGCCAGGGATCAACTAACCGATGGGCTACCTGTATTAGCGAATCAACTTTGAAAGATCACCAAATGGTCAAGGGGTTTACATGATGAATCTGAATAATCAACCGACTATCGATGAACTGGCTCGTCTGTTCGCTGCGCAAAAAGACAGCCACGACAGCCACATTCTGTGGATCAGCAAATCGGGTCAGGTGCACATCGACTGCCTGTCGCCGCACGCCCACGAAGCCGAGTTCGACCAGAACAACCAGAACCTGCTGGCCCGACTGAAGATGTACCGTCGCGGCCAAGGTTATGTCGGCAAGAAAGCCGCTGCGGATAAAGACTTTATCGGTAATGTTCTGCAGACGCTGAAACAGGCCTGGTCCTCGATGCAGAATCAGAATGAAACGCGGGTGATTGACCGTTTCTACTGATACACCCGCTAACTGAAAGGCCCCGCCCGAGTGATCGAGCGGGGCCTTATTTGTTTGTCGTCTGCGCAGCAAATACAGCTATTGTTAACGGTATCCAGCAGTGAGCCTTTGGAGATGTGAGATGAAGTCCGTTCTGACAATCATGGCGTTATTGGTTACTGCAAATACAGCTCAGGCCAACAGTCTGCCGGGAGTGCCGTCATTCATAGTTGAGTGTCCCGGAAAACTGTTGGTGCAGGCCGATCAGGATGGGGCTGTAATGATCGGTACCCAGGAAGCCGAAACCAAAGCCATCAATGAGCGCCGCTTCGAGGCCAAGGGGGCGGATGTGACGCTTACAATCGTGATTGCCGAAGACGACTCGGTCGCGGTTTCATCTAAGGGCAAAGCATCCAACGGAGTGTGCGAGTCAGTGGAAGACTGACGCGGCGATGAAGCCGCGTTTTCGATGTCTCGTTCGAGGCTCGTCTAGCGAATGTTAGCGTTTCACCGACAGATCGGTCTGCCGCATCCGACTGCGAATGGTGAACACGCCATCGCCGGAAAGAATCGCACTGCGGGCAAACAGGCGTCCGCTCTCCCAGTTTGAAAGTCCCAGTTCCGGCTTGTTCAGGGCGTACTGGCCGTCGACCCAGCGGGTAACGCCATCGCCAACGAACGGCGCGTTGACTGCGTTGTAAAAGCGATCCTGAGTCGCCGCGTTTTCACTGATCAGCGACACAGTGAACTGCGGGCTGTAGCGGTTGAACAAAGCAATGCCGCTGTCGAGGTCGTCGATAATGTGCAGGCTGACTTCCGGCGTCTCTTCCCATTCCCACTCTTTACCGAGTTGCCCTTCCGGCAACGGTTCGGCCAATGGCTCGGTGCGGTACCCTTCGGCGCGATAGACTTCGACGCTGGCGGTTTGCCAAGCACTCGGCAAATACGTTTCGCTGCCTTCGACGATGTGCAATTTACAGCCCTGCCCTCGTGCGACGCCGGCCTGTTGCAGCGCCTCGAGAAACAATGGGACCAGGTCGGCGACGCGGTCGCGGTGGATCAGGCAGACGTTGAGGGTGTTGCAGACTTTGCGGTCCAGCGAGTTGCGGACCACGGCGGCAAAACGCCCGGCATCTGCGTCCTGATCTGCCAGTAACCACGCGCCACCGGTACCGTGCAGGCTGACGGCCGTGCCAGCCTGTTGCGCGATGCTGCCCAGCTGACTGACCGCGCGACCCGAACCGCGAGCCACCGCCAGTGAAAGACGTCGATCGGCAAACATCGCCCAACCGGCTGCATGATTGACGCTTTCCACCAGCGACACCGCCCCGGCCGGCAAGCCGGCTTCATTCATCGCCGGATTCAAGGCGTGGGCCACGATCGCTTGAGCGGTGCCCAACGCATCACTGCCGATTCGCAGTACCGCGGTGTTGCCGGTGCGCAAGACACCGGCAGCGTCTGCGAACACATTGGGCCGACCTTCGAATACGAAAGCGACAATGCCCAGCGGCGCGACGACTTGTTCGACGGTCCAGCCGTCATGTTCGACGCTGCTGATCACTTTGCCGCGCGACGCCGACGCGTCACGCCAGGCCCGCAGGCCGGCGATCATGTCGCGACGCATGCGCTCGTCGGCGAGCAGCCGCGTGGTCGATCGCCCGCGGGTTTTCGCTCTCTCGATATCGGCGCAATTAGCGGTCGCGATCAACGCCCAGCACTGCGGGTCTTCGAGACGCCGGGCGAACTGGTCGAAAAAATCGCTGATGGCTCCATCGGAAACCGCGGACATCAAGCTGAATGCTGTTTCTGCCTGCTCGATTGCCACCACAGCCGCTTGCTGATCCGCCACCGGGATCAGCAGCAGTTCACCGCTGACCTGCTCCACCAGCAAATGGTCCCCGGGCTGAAAACGCGCTGCCAGTTCGGGGCTGACCACTGTGACACGGTTACCGGCGAAAGGAATCGGCGTGCCAGCGACTAGACGTTCGAGCGCGAGAGACATGAAGCGGTTTCACCATGCAAGGGACGGCCGGAAAATGTATAGCAAATTTTCCTGAGCGTCATCTGCCCGCCCGCCGGAAAACACTCGGCCCGTGTAGCAGCTGGCGCAGCCTGCGTCCGGCTGCGCAGCAGTCGTTTCATCAGCGGTCGCGGTGTGTCAGAACGCCAGTGTTACGACTGCTTTGCAGTCGGACGCAGGCTGCGCCAGCGGCTACACGGTTACAACTTGAGTCTTGTATCAGCCTGTATATGACCCCGCCTCAGACACATCACCGCATAAAAGCCCCCTGCTACGACACATCACAGATACACCCGGTTGATGAACTGTGCCGGTCGATTGGCCCTGCCGATCAGAGCGCATCACTCACCTGCGCGGGGCACGCTGCGGCCCCCTCCCCGACTACCGGAGATCAAGCCCATGACCACCTCATTTTTATCGGCCGTGAAAGGCCTGCACCTGAACCTCGACCGTGCCGGCCACTGGATCACGCCGCTGACGCTGCGGGTGTTCCTCGCCTGGGAATTTTTCGAGTCTGGTCTGGAGAAATTTAACGGCGAAAACTGGTTCGCCGACATTCAGGAGCGCTTTCCGTTTCCCTTCAACCATGTGCCGGCCACCTGGAACTGGGAACTGTCGATGTGGGCTGAACTGATCTGCGCCCTCGCGCTGCTGGCTGGACTGGGCACGCGCATCAGCGCGCTCATCCTGATTGTGGTGACCATTGTGGCGACGGCTGCCGTTCACTGGCCCGCCGATTGGTCTACATTCAGTGAGCTTGCCCAAGGCTATGCGATCAGCAACAAAGGGCACGGCAACTTCAAACTGCCGCTGATCTACCTCGTCGCCCTGCTGCCGCTGGTCTTTTCCGGTGCCGGCAAGCTCAGTCTCGATGCGCTGCTGTCGCGATTCTTCTGGCACCGCAACAATCGCTGAAATGTTAACGTGACAGCCTTCACTTTTACTTCACTTGTGCAGACAGGAGCCACCATGAGCGTGACCACCCAATGGATCGACATCGACAGCGCCGACGGTAAATTCGGCGCTTATCTGGCTATCCCGCACACCGGCAAAGGCCCGGGCATCGTCCTGATCCAGGAAATTTTCGGCGTCAACGAACACATTCGCTCGGTCGCCGAACAATACGCGGCCGACGGTTACGTGGTGATCGTTCCGGACCTGTTCTGGCGCAGCGGCCACCGCATCGAGCTCACCTACGACGAGCCGGGCTGGAAACGCGCCGTCGAACTGATGAACGCCACCGACATCGCCAAAGCCCAAGTCGATATCGAACTGGCCATCAATGCCTTGAAAGCCCATCCGGGTCTGGATGGCGGCATTGCCTCGATCGGTTACTGCTTCGGCGGCCTGCTCTCGTACCACACCGCCGCCAATGGCCTGGTGGATGTGGCGATCGCTTATTACGGTGGCGGTATCCAGGACCAACTGGAACGCGCCGATCAAATTGAAGTGCCGCTGCTGATGCATTTTGGTGAAGAAGACAGCCACATTCCACTGGAAGCCGTGGAGAAAATCGCCGAGCGCTTCGAAAACAACGAGAACGTGGAAATCGTTGTGTACCCGGAGGCTCAGCACGGCTTCAACTGCTCGCACCGCGACAGCTACAACCAGCGTGCTTCGGCCGAAGCCCATGGCAATACATTGATTTTCCTGGGCATGGAACTGTAAGTACGCATTGTTGAACGGAGCACGGCTTGACCGTCAAGGCGCCCTTCAAGTCCTTCGCCGGCAAGCCGTGCTCACAGGTTTCGCGTCAGACAGTACGGGCTACTTCGCCGTGGCTTGACGCGGTTTGTAGAAACGGAACAAACCGATGTCTGCGGTTTTGATGTACGTCTTCGACCAATCCGGACGCACCGTACGGTCGTGGAAATACAGCGCCCCTTTGGTGCGGTCCACGAGCTGCTTGTTCAGCGCCTTGCGGGCGATTTCTTTGGCGAGCGCGTAGGGCACTTCTTCCTGAACCGAATCTGCGCGACCGTCGCACCACCATGAGAACTGGCAGTTCTTCGCTTCTGAACCCTGCTTGACCACACCGCACACCGTGTCCGGAAAACCCTTGTGGCCGAGTCGATTCATGACGACGTTGGCCACGGCTTCCATATCGGCGGAATCCTTGCCTTTGGCTTCCCAGTAGATCGAGCGCGCCAGGCAGGTGATGGCGTCATCGAGCGGCGCGACGCCTTCGGGGTCTACCGCCTGAACTTCGGATTGGGTAATGGCTTCGGCTTTGGGTGCGGGCGCCGAACGATTGTTATCGGCGGCTTTCTGCTCGAGGACTTCAGCCTTGTTTTCGGCCGCTTGTTGCTTTTGTTCCTGTTCGGCGGCAGCTGCCGGGCCAACAAGAAGGGTGATTGCGAGGAAGGTGGCTATCCAGTTTTGACGCATAGTTGGATTAACTCGGTTGGCCGGGGTCGGTTGAGTGTAGTAGTGAAATGATAGCCACTGTCGTGCAACATTTTGCGTAAATGCATTGCCTCAACAGGCGCAACTTCACGCATCATGGGCACCGTCCGTTCAAGGGAGATATTTCATGGGTTTCACATCATCCGTCAGGCGTTTTGCTGCGTTGTCCTTGGGTCTGTCGTTCGTCATGAATGCATGGGCGGTCGACGAGAAACAGCTGATCGACTCAATCAACACTTACCGCAGCGAAGTGCAGAAATGTGCCGGTGAGGTCTCGTCCGAGCTGCCACCCCTGGCCGGCGACCCACGTCTGGCGCTTTCGGCCACAGGTGTTGGCAACCTGCAGCAGGCTATGGCCAGCGCGGGTTATCCGATGGTCAATGTGCAGGCGATCAGTCTGTCGGGGCCGCGGGACGCGCAGTCGGCGATGACGGCCATTCGCGAGAGCTTCTGCCAGGTGGTGCTCGACCCGCAGTTTGTTGACATTGGCGTCAGCCGCGAGGGGCGCGAATGGCGAATCGTGCTGGCGCGCCCACTGTTGAGTGCGCGGTTGGGCGACTGGCAGGCGGAAGGTCAAAAGCTGCTGGCCGAAGTCAATACTGCGCGCAGTCGCGCACGCCAGTGCGGCAGCCAGAACCTCGCCGCTGCCGCGCCGCTGACGTGGAACGCAGTGTTGGGGGCGGCAGCCGAAAGCCACTCTCGGTCCATGGCCAACAATAATTATTTTGATCATAAGGATCGCGACGGCCGCACACCCGGCGACCGGGCGGAATTGGGCGGTTACGTCGGTCAGCAGGTCGGCGAGAACATTGCCGCCGGGCAAGACACCGTGCGCAGAGTGGTGGACGGCTGGATCGCCAGCCCTGGTCATTGCGCCAACCTGATGAACCCGCAGTTTCAGGAGTTGGGCGCGGCGTATGCGGTCGATCCGAAGAGTGATTCGGGGATTTACTGGACCGCGATGTTCGGCACGCCATGATGCCTGAATGAATGGAGGGGGCCGCTTCGCAGCCCAACGGGGGGCAAGCCCCCTCGCCACATATAACTCCGTGTGGGAGCGGGCTTACTCGCGAAGGAGCCGAGTCCGCCAACATTCTCGCCTGTTGCAAGCCCACATTAGCGAGCAACCTCCTTCAAGGGCAAGTGGGCTTATTGCTGCACCGCAAGCTGGGCGATGGTGCCGGAAGTTACAAGTGCTTTCAGTGATGTGTCGAACTGCTTCAGCGCATTCACTTGCAACGCAGTTTGCTGCTCGATCTGCGCCGCAATCTCCGGTGCCGCTTTGCCTTTCACCCACACCGAGGGCATCTGCTGCATCCGCGAGCCTTCAGCTTTGCCGATGTATTGCAGGTTCGAATCATAAAACTTCGCCATGAACCGCGCTTCAACCTGATTGTTGCGTTTGGACACCAGACGGCTGTACGTGTCGAGCATCACCACCACATCCGGACGAGCATGCATCAGCGCGTCGAGGTTGTCGTAGACCGTCACCGCCGCAAACTCTTTCTGCAACGAAGTCATCAACCAATTGATTGCCCGCTGAGGATCGGAACTGTTGACGAACGCCCCGCTGATCCGAGAATCCAGCTCGGGATTCTTCGCACCGTTGAGCGCCACCGAGTGGTACTGCTCAAGGTACGCCAGCGTGTCGATGGTGTTTTCGCTGTACAACACGCCAACCGTTTGTGCGTGCTGCAAATGGGCGGCGCTGTTGGCCACCGGCAGGAAATGGCAGGAAGGTTCGGCAGCGTAGGCCGGCACGATGGCCGTGAAGCTGCCGGTCATTACGGCGACAAGGGCCAGCCAGGTAGACATTCTCATCGCGCAGATTCCTTCAGAGGCGAAACAGGTATGACGCTATCCTCCTCTCATGACAGAAAAACAGAACTTGCCTTTTTTGATGTTCGATATCGATTAAACCAATGATTGTTCTGACCAGCGGAATTTTTGTAGCAGCTGCCGAAGGCTGCGTCCGACACTGCCACGCGTGTTAGCCGAAAACGTATTGAACCGTACGCCCTGTCGAAGTTTCGAAACTCTATCAGCGCTGAACTAAGCTCTAGGGACGCGCCATTGGAGAGGAAACCCCGATGAACAGTAGAGTCCTGCTTCTGATCGCCAGCCTCAGCCCTACCTTGGTCTTCGCCGAAGCCTGTGACGTGCAGACCCGCTCCCAAAGCCCGTCCGTGCCGGTCGTCGAATCCCACAGCTGTTATGAGTACGAAGGCATGCCGGTGAACGCCATCGACTGGTCGTGCAGCAATGAAAGCAAGGAAATGATCACCAGCACCAAGAAAAAAGTCGCTCAATGCGCAGAACGTTACCAGGCCACCTGTGTCGCCACACTGACCCAGGAATCATTGGCCAATCCCCATTCCACCAGTAAAGACAAAAACAGCGAGCGGCCTAACGTCCCGGACAATGCCAAGGTCACGACCTATTACTACGGCGCCGACAACCTGAGCCAGGCGAAAATTGATTGCGAGTCGGGCGGCGGTCACTGGAAGCCGAATTAAGCGGTGTGCTCCGTTGAATCCATATGCCGTTACCCCCGATTGAACGCGCAACTGACTTGCCAGCAATGGCGGCTTCCTATGCATCGCCGCTATCGCTATCGCCAGCAAGCCGGCTCCTACGGATGTGTGAAGTACCGCATTTCAGCAGCCACCCGCGAATTCGTAGGAGCTGTCGAGTGCAACGAGGCTGCGATCTTTTATCCGAGAGCGCCCCAATAAAAGATGGAACCCTGCCCCCAGAAAACCACCTAATGACAAGACCTTAGGAGGTGACCAATGCAAATCGAAACCATCTGGATCGTACTGGCGGCAATTCTTGTACTGGTCGAGCTATGGGCTATCAATAAAGTCCGCAAAGCCGAAGGCAAATCCAGCGACAAACTGGTGTGGATTGTCGTGATCGTGTTCGTTCCGTTGCTCGGATTGATCGCCTGGGCAGTCGCGGGACCGAAGCACAAAAACCCGAATCCGCATTCGCCGCAGGCCAAGCAGTAACTCAGGCACGCGGCAGTTAACAACTGCGACAAACGCAAAAAACGAAGCCCCGACGAAAGTTGGGGCTTCGTTGTTTTCAGCGCAGATACAACTAATGATCAAACTTTTATGGGTCAAGTCATCCGGTGGCCGGGGGGAATTCAGGCAATACTTTTCGCCATTGGTATACACGCCAGTTGAAGACCGGTTGGCGAATGATAGATGGCAGATGCCTCACCTACATATCCGCAGCGTCGGTAAAAATCCGCTGCATTTAACGTAGCGTCGAGAATGACCTCCTTGAGCCCCAAATCCCGCGCAACGCGTTCAAGATGGCTGAGCATTCTCAGACCGATCCCACGCTGCATAAAATCCGGAAGGACAAAGATCGCACCGATTTCGCGGTTGTCGAGATCCAGCATGCCTGTCGCCACCGGTTGGCCGTCGATACAACCGAGGTAAAAGTGCTTCTTCATCAGCACGTCATAACCATCACTTGCTGAGCCTTTGGTCCACGCCATCATCTGGTCCGAGGTGTAGGCCCCGATACATTGATGACGTATTGCTTGAAGGCGAATGTCAAACGCAACCTGCGCGTCACCTTGGGCGGCCCTTTTGATTTCGAGCATGGCGTCGCTATAGCGAATAGTCATGAAATGAAGTCCATTTACTGGGTATTAATCCTTTAGACCCTGCATCCATCCGGGATGGGTGATAGCCGCGGACGCAGCCTTCGGCAGCTGCTACAGGGCGGCGCTCGTTTCAGGATCAGAAGTTTGCCGGGGTGTTGGCGCTGATGATTTCCGCTTCATCCTGGCCGATATTGCGAAACCGGTGCGGCAGCGTCGTCGGGAAGTAATAGCCATCGCCGGCATTCAATACGCTGATCTGCCCATCCACCGTCAGCTCAACCGTGCCGCGCGTCACGAGCCCGCACTCCTCGCCTTCGGAATGCACAATCGGCTCTTCTCCCGAACTCGCCCCGGGTGCGTATTGCTCGCGCAAGAGTCGCATCTGCCGGCTCGGCACGGACGCGCCGATCAGCAGCAGACGCAGGCCATGGCGGCCCAGGTCGGGCTGTTCATTGGCGCGGAAGACGTATTGATGTTCACGAGGCGGTTGGTCGAAGGTGAAGAAATCCGCGAGGGACATGGGGATGCCTTCGAGCAGCTTTTTCAGGGAGCTGACGGAGGGGCTGACGCGGTTCTGTTCGATCAGGGAAATGGTGGCGTTGGTCACGCCACTGCGCCGGGCCAGCTCGCGCTGGGAGAGTTTGTAGCTTTCGCGTACCAGTTTGAGTCGTGAGCCCGTGTCCATGACAGCCTTATGCGAAAAATACTCAAGGGTTATGGGGATGGATGGCGGGCGACTTTTGACCGCGAAAATACCGCTTCCCCTGTCCCGGAGAGGTGAAAGGCGGGTATTAAATCACGTTTGCAGGTGTTGCTGAAGGCGGTGAGGTTGATGGCCATTGTGCGGTGCATGATTGGGCTTGTGTCTGCAGTGATGGCCTCTTCGCGAGCAGGCTCACTCCTACAGTTTGGTCCGGGCCAACTGCCAATTCTGTGTACACCGTTGGCGGACTGTAGGAGTGAGCCTGCTCGCGAAAGCGGTGGTTTTGGCAGCATTGATGTTGGCAGTGCCGCCGTCTTCGCGAGCAGGCTTGCTCCCACAGATATTGAGTCGGCGCCAGTTGTGGCTGACTTAGATACCAAACCTATCACGCAGCGCGTAGTACGCGGCGCCCAGAGCGGTGAGCGGGGCCTGGAAGGTGCGGCCGCCGAGCATCGGCATGTGCGGGAGCGAGGCGAAAGCGTCGAAGCGTTCGGCGTCGCCACGGATCATCTCGCTGATCAGCTTCCCGGCCAGGTGCGAACACGTGACGCCGTGACCGCTGTAGCCTTGCATGTAATAAGCGTTTTTCTCGATACGACCGAATTGCGGCATGCGCGACATGGTCAGCAGGAAGTTGCCGGTCCAGCGGTAGTCGATCTTCACGTCCTTGAGTTGCGGGAAGGTCTTGAGGATTTTCGGCTTGATCAGCTGTTCGATGTCATCCGGCTCGCGCGCGCCGTAGACCACGCCGCCGCCGTACAGCAGGCGGTTGTCTGCTGTGAGGCGGTAGTAATCCAGCAAGTAATTGCAGTCTTCCACGCAATAATTGTTTGTGATCAGGCTGCGCGCGACGTGCTCGGACAACGGTTCGGTGACGACGATTTGCGAGCCGCACGGCATGCTTTTGCTGGTCACGCGATTGTCCAGGCCCTGCGGCAGATAGGCGTTGCCGGCAATCAGCAGATACTTGGCGCGCACGACGCCTTTGGCGGTACGCACGGTGATCGGTTCGCCGTAGGTGATTTCCACCGCCGCCGATTGTTCGTAGATCTTGCCACCCAGGCCAATGATCGCCGAGGCTTCACCGAGGGCCAGGTTCAGCGGGTGGACATGGCCGCCCTGCAAATCGAGCAGGCCTCCGACGTAATGGTCGCAACCGACTTCACGTTTGATGTCTGCAGCGTCGAGCATCTTCAGGTTCTTATTGCCGTAGCGTTCCCAGCTTTTTTTCTGCTCGGCCAGGCCTTTGAGCTGCTTTTTATTCAGCGCGGCGAAGATGCCGCCGGGCTTGTAATCGCACTGGATGTCGTAGTGCTGGATGCGCTGACGGATGATGTCAGCGCCTTCAAAAATCATGCTGCCCAGCACTTCAGCGGTCTTGTCACCGTAGCGGTCTTCAATGACATCAACGTCGCGGCTGTACGAGTTGACCAGTTGCCCACCGTTGCGACCGCTGGCACCGAAACCGACTTTGGCGGCTTCGAGCACGGTCACGCTGTACCCGGCTTCGGCAAGGAACAGCGCCGAGGACAATCCGGTGTAGCCGGCGCCGATCACACAGACGTCGCAATCCACGGCTTGCTCAAGCACCGGAAAGTCACCGGTGAAGTTGCGGGTGGCGGCGTAGTAGCTGTTTACATGTGTTGTTGTTTTCATAGGTTTCTCCGAGGGCCGCCCACACTGGCCGGCGGCCACCGATTTAGAGGTGTCAGAGCTTGATCCAGGTCGCTTTGAGTTCGGTGTATTTGTCGAACGCGTGCAGCGATTTGTCGCGACCGTTACCCGACTGCTTGTACCCGCCGAATGGCGCGGTCATGTCGCCGCCGTCGTATTGGTTGACCCACACGCTGCCGGCACGCAAGCCGCGAGCGAAGGTGTGCGCCTTGCTCAGGTTGCTGGTCCAGACACCGGCGGCCAGGCCGAAGATGCTGTCGTTGGCGATCGCCAGGGCTTCCTCTTCGGTGTCGAAAGTGATCAGTGACAGCACCGGGCCGAAGATCTCTTCCTGCGCGATGGTCATGGCGTTGGTCACGCCATCGAAAATCGCCGGCTCCACGTACAATCCACCGCTGGCTTCGAGGGTCCGGTTACCGCCGGCAATAAGGTTCGCGCCCTGGTCTTTGCCGATCTGGATGTAGCGCAGCACGTTGTCCAGTTGCCGCTGATCCACAACCGCGCCGACCGTGGTTGCAGGGTCGAGTGCATGCCCCGGTTGCCATGCTTGCAACGCTTCCACCAGCAGTGGGATGAATTGCTCGCGAATCGAGCGCTCCACCAGCAAACGCGAACCGGCGGTGCAGACTTCGCCCTGGTTGAAGGCAATCCCGCTGGCCGCCGCGTGTGCAGCTGCGCGCAAATCCGGCGCATCGGCGAACACCACGTTTGGACTCTTCCCCCCTGCTTCGAGCCAGACGCGTTTCATGTTGCTTTGGCCGGCGTAGATCAGCAGTTGCTTGGCAATCGCAGTGGAGCCGGTAAAGGCCAGCACGTCGACGTCCATGTGCAACGCCAGCGCTTTGCCGACGGTATGGCCATAGCCCGGCAGAACGTTGAACACGCCTTGCGGGATGCCGGCATCCAGCGCCAGCTGCGCGATGCGGATCGCGGTCAGTGGCGACTTTTCCGAAGGCTTGAGGATGAACGAGTTGCCGGCCGCGAGGGCCGGAGCAAACTTCCAGCTGGCCATGATCAACGGGAAATTCCACGGCACGATCGCGGCGACGACACCGGCCGGTTCGCGGGTGATCAGGCCCAGTTGATCGTGCGGCGTGGCGGCGACTTCGTCGTAGATTTTGTCGATGGCTTCGGCGCTCCAGCGGATCGCGTTCGCGGTCGCTGGAATGTCGATGTTCATCGAATCGCTGATCGGTTTGCCCATGTCGAGGGTTTCGAGCAGAGCGAGTTCTTCGCGATTGGCGAGGATCAGATCGGCGAAGCGGATCAGGATGCGCTTGCGTTCGGCCGGGGCCAGGTGTGCCCAGATTCCGGACTCGAAGGTGCGGCGGGCGACGGTTACCGCTTCGTTGGCATCGGCTTCGTCAGTGCTGGCGACGTTGGCCAGGAACCGGCCGTCGACCGGGCTGATGCATTCGAAGGCATCGCCGCTGAGTGCCGGCCGGTATTGGCCGTCGATAAACGCGCGGCCTTCGATGGATAAGGACTGGAAGCGTTGCTCCCAGTCGCTGCGAGTGTTTGTCATTGTGGTGACTCGACGCGGAGGAATAAGTGATCGTCAGTTAAAACTTGAAACGCAATCCCTTGTAGGAGCTGGCTTGCCAGCGATGGCGGTGTGTCCGGCGACATCAATGTCGACTGTGCTGCCGCCTTCGCGAGCAGGCTCGCTCCCACAGTTGATCAGCGGTGTTCGCAGAGCTTGTGTACACCGCCAATCCCCTTGTAGGAGCTGGCTTGCCAGCGATGGCGGTGTGTCAGGCGACATCTATGTTGACCGTGCTGCCGCCTTCGCGAGCAGGCTCGCTCCCACAGTTGATCAGCGGTGTTCGCAGAGCTTGTGTACACCGCCAATCCCCTTGTAGGAGCTGGCTTGCCAGCGATGGCGGTGTGTCAGGCGACATCTATGTTGACCGTGCTGCCGCCTTCGCGAGCAGGCTCGCTCCCACAGTTGATCAGCGGTGTTCGCAGAGCTTGTGTACACCGCCAATCCCCTTGTAGGAGCTGGCTTGCCAGCGATGGCGGTGTGTCAGGCGACATCTATGTTGACCGTGCTGCCGCCTTCGCGAGCAGGCTCGCTCCCACAGTTGATCAGCGGTGTTGCGTCAGACGGTATGCAAATACCAGTTGTACTCAAGGTCCGAGATGGAGTTCTCGAACTCGGCCAGCTCGCTTTCCTTGCACGCCACGAACACGTCGATGTACAGCGGGTCGATGTAGCGGGACATGACTTCGCTGTCCGCCAGTTCGCGCAGGGCATCGCGCAGGTTGTTCGGCAGGCTCTGCTCGTTTTGCTCGTAGCTGTTGCCTTCCACCGGTGCGCCCGGCTCGATCTTGTTGATCAAGCCGTGGTGAATACCGGCCAGCACCGACGCCATCAGCAGGTAAGGGTTGGCATCCGCACCGGCAACGCGATGCTCGATGCGTACCGAATCCGCCGAACCGGTCGGCACTCGCACCGCCACGGTACGGTTGTCGATGCCCCAGCTCGGCGAGTTCGGCACGTAGAACTGCGCACCGAAGCGGCGGTACGAGTTGACGTTCGGGCAGAGGAAAGCCATCTGTGCCGGCAGGGTCTCGAGCACACCGCCGATCGCGTGACGCAGCGCGGCGTTCTGCTCGGGATCCTCGCTGGTGAAGATGTTGTTGCCTTCTTTATCGAGAATCGAAATGTGCACGTGCAAACCATTGCCCGCCTGACCCGGATACGGCTTGGCCATAAACGTGGTGTCCATCTCGTGGTCATAGGCGATGTTTTTCACCAGACGCTTGAGCAACACCGCGTAGTCGCAGGCCTTGATCGGGTCATTGACGTGATGCAGGTTGACTTCGAATTGCGCCGGGGCGCTTTCCTTGACGATGGCGTCGGCAGGGATGCCCTGCTCTTTCGCACCTTCGAGGATGTCTTGCAGGCAATCGACGTATTCGTCGAGGTCGTCGATCAGGTACACCTGAGTCGACACCGGACGTTTGCCGGACACAGGCGAGCGTGGCGATTGCGGACGTCCGTTAATGTTGTCCTGATCAATCAGATAAAACTCGAGTTCGAACGCGGCGCAAATGGTCAGACCCATATCGTCGAACTTGCTCACGACCTGACGCAGCACTTCACGCGGATCGGCAAAAAACGGCTGGCCTTCGAGTTCGTGCATGGTCATTAACAGTTGCGCGGTCGGGCGCTTCTGCCATGGCTCAATGCTGAGGGTGTCGGGGATAGGGAAACAGATGCGGTCAGAGTCGCCGATGTCCAGACCCAGGCCGGTGCTTTCCACCGTAGAACCGTTGATGTCCAGGGCAAACAATGACGCGGGAAGGTTGATGCCTTTTTCGTAAACCTTATGAAGACTGGTGCGTTCGATGCGCTTGCCGCGCACCACACCGTTCATATCCGCAATCAGAAGGTCGACGTACAAAACCTCAGGATATTTCTTAAGGAATGCGTTTGCTTCGTTGAGTTGAACGGTACGCAGAGGGACCGACATGATGCACCTATAGGCTGTTAATTATTATGTTCACTGCTGTTTCGCGAGCTCAGTCAACCCGAACGGCAAAGTGAAGTCAATAGCGAACACCCAGCGCCTCATCCTTTATTTTCAGGCCTTTTTAGGGCACGACAGGGCCAGATAAAGTGCCAGCACTGCAGAAATCATGAAGATTAGACGTGTGGCGTTTAGAATTTTTTACATGAGAGTTGTTAATTAAAATCAACAAGGCTAAGCTCCGGAAAAGCTCGTTCAAGTGTGAAACTTCGAGGTGATAAAAATGGCATTCAAGCCATTGATCGGCGTTACTGCATGCGTCAAACAGATTGGCCTGCACCCCTACCACGTCAGCGGCGACAAGTACTTGCGTGCTGTCAGCGTCGCGGCTCTGGGGCTTCCCGTGGTCATTCCTTCCCTGGGTGATCTGACTGAAATCGACGACCTGCTCGCGCAGCTCGACGGTTTACTGCTGACCGGTTCGCCGTCGAATGTGGAGCCTTTCCACTATCAAGGCCCGGCCAGCGCTCCCGGCACGGATCACGATCCGGCGCGGGACGCCACTACCCTCCCCTTATTGCGTGCAGCCATCGCTGCGGGCGTTCCGGTGCTCGGCATTTGCCGGGGCTTCCAGGAGATGAACGTGGCGTTCGGCGGCAGCCTGCATCAGAAGGTGCACGAGCTGCCGGGCATGCTTGATCACCGCGAAGCGGACAGCCCGCAACTGGCGGTGCAATACGCTCCCGCGCATGCTGTCATCGTGCAAACGGGCGGCGTGTTTCAGGCGCTGGATTTGCCGGAGCAGTTTCAGGCGAATTCGATTCACAGCCAGGGGATTGATCGACTCGCAACAGGGCTGCGCTGCGAAGCGATTGCGCCAGACGGCTTGATCGAGGCGATCTCCGTAAAGGACAGCGAAGCCTTCGCCGTCGGCGTGCAATGGCACCCGGAATGGCAGGTTCTTTCCAATCCTTCTTATCTGAGAATTTTCCAGGCGTTTGGCGATGCCTGCCGGCAAAGGGCTGCGCTGCGTAAAGCCCGCTGATTCAAAACATTTATTGACTGCCCCCGCAAGACTGGCGGACGTGCTTTGGCGCGTCCGTACTTGCGAAACAACACACTGCAATAACAACAAGTACGACCCAGGCAGCCAGGACGGCGGCGCCGAATAAGCCCGATGGGTATGGGCCAGTGATTCAAAGGCAACTCCCTGTAGGAACGAGCTCGTGTGGCCAAGGGGCTTGTGTGTCCAAGGGGCTTGTGTGGCGAGGGGGCTTGCCCCCGTTGGGGTGCGAAGCAACCCCGTAATCAGCCACCGAGATCCTGAGATGGAACTCGGTGGCCGGTTTACGATTGCTCCGCAATCGGACGGGGGCAAGCCCCCTCGCCACACAAGCGCTCTTTCCCAAAGGACCGCCGTTGAACGCTCTGGCACTGCTCGCTTTGGGCTTGCAATCCACTCTTAAGTCAGGCCGCGTTGGCCCGACGACTGAAACCTGTTGGGAGTTTCACATGGCAAACGCCTCCAGCATTCACAGGAAGGCTCTTGAAGGTCAGCAAGCCGCGAAAAAGGTCTTGTTGAAAGTCGATCGCGTCACCAAGAAGTTTGACGAAACCTGCGCAGTCGACGACGTCTCGCTTGAGATCCATCAAGGGGAAATCTTCGCCCTGCTCGGCGGTTCCGGTTCGGGCAAATCAACCTTGCTGCGCATGCTCGCAGGCTTCGAACGCCCCACCGACGGGCGAATTTTCCTCGACGGTGTCGACATCACCGACATGCCGCCGTACGAACGCCCGATCAACATGATGTTTCAGTCCTACGCCCTGTTCCCGCACATGACGGTCGCCCAAAACATCGCTTTCGGCCTCAAGCAGGACCGTCTGCCGGCCAGCGAAATCGACGCCCGCGTCGAAGAGATGCTGCGCCTTGTGCACATGACCCAATACGCCAAACGCAAACCGCATCAACTCTCCGGTGGACAGCGTCAGCGCGTCGCCCTCGCCCGTTCGCTGGCCAAACGTCCGAAGCTGTTGTTGCTGGACGAACCGATGGGCGCGCTGGACAAAAAGCTGCGCTCGCAGATGCAACTGGAGCTGGTGGAGATCATCGAGCGCGTCGGCGTGACCTGCGTGATGGTGACGCACGACCAGGAAGAAGCCATGACCATGGCTCAGCGCATCGCGATCATGCACCTGGGCTGGATCGCGCAGATCGGTAGCCCGGTCGACATTTACGAAGCGCCGGTCAGCCGCATGGTCTGCGAATTCATCGGCAACGTGAACGCGTTCGATGGCACCGTGGTGGAAGACCTCGAAGGCCACGCGATCATTCACAGCCCCGATCTGGAACAGAAGATTTACGTCGGTCATGGCGTCAGCACCTCGGTACAGGACAAGTCGATCACCTACGCCATCCGCCCGGAAAAAATGCTCGTCAGCACCACTCAGCCCGAGTTCCGCTACAACTGGTCGCAAGGCAAGGTGCACGACATCGCCTACCTTGGCGGCCACTCGGTGTTCTACGTGAAGCTGCCGAGCGGCAAAATCGTCCAGTCGTTCATGGCCAACGCCGAACGCCGTGGCGCACGTCCGACCTGGGACGACAACGTCTACGTGTGGTGGGAAGACGACAGCGGCGTGGTACTGCGCTCATGAAAACACTCAATCAGCAGTTCCTGCGGCTGATGCCGAGTGGTCGCAAGCTCGTCATCGGAATCCCTTTCCTGTGGCTGTTCCTGTTTTTCATGTTGCCGTTTTTTCTGGTGATGAAAATCAGCTTCTCGGAAGCGGCGCTGGCGATCCCGCCGTACTCCGAGATCTACACCTTCGCCGAGCAGAAATTTCAGCTTCTGTTGAACGTCGGCAACTACTTGTTGCTGACTGAAGACGAGCTGTACATCTCGGCGTATTTCGGTTCGCTGAAAGTGGCTTTCTTCAGCACGCTGATGTGCCTGGGAATCGGCTTCCCGATGGCCTACGCCATCACCAAAGCAAAGAAGGAAACGCAAAACGTTTTGCTGCTGCTGATTATGATGCCGACCTGGACCGCCATCCTGATCCGCGTGTATGCGTGGATGGGCATCCTCAGCAACAACGGTTTGCTCAACGGCTTTTTGATGTGGACCGGGTTGACCGACCACCCCATTGAAATCCTCAACACCAATATTGCGGTGTATATCGGCGTGGTGTACGCGTACCTGCCATTCATGGTGTTGCCGCTGTACGCCAACCTCGTCAAGCACGACGGCAGCCTGCTGGAAGCCGCATCTGACCTGGGTTCGAGCAACTTCAACAACTTCTGGAAAATCACCGTGCCGCTGGCCAAGAACGGCATCATCGCCGGCTGCATGCTGGTGTTCATTCCAGTGGTGGGCGAGTTCGTGATTCCGGAACTGTTGGGCGGCCCCGAGACCTTGATGATCGGTCGCGTGCTGTGGCAGGAATTCTTCAACAACCGCGACTGGCCGGTGGCCTCCGCGCTGGCTGTGGTGATGCTGTTGATCCTGATTGTGCCGATCCTGTTGTTCAACCGTAGCCAGGCCAAAGAGATGGAGGGTCGGGGATGAAACGCTTCGGATTTTCAAAGTTCATGCTGATTTTCGGCCTGTCGTTCATCTACCTGCCGATGTTGATTCTGGTGATCTACTCGTTCAACGCCTCGAAACTGGTCACGGTGTGGGGCGGCTGGTCGCTGAAGTGGTACGTCGGTCTGCTCGACAACACGCAACTGATGGGCTCGGTGCTGCGCTCGCTGGAAATTGCCTGCTACACCGCCATCGCGGCGGTGGCGCTGGGCACGCTGGCCGCGTTCGTGCTAACCCGCGTGACGCGCTTCAAGGGCCGCACGCTGTTTGGCGGTCTGGTCACGGCGCCGCTGGTGATGCCGGAGGTGATTACCGGTCTGTCGCTGTTGCTGTTGTTTGTGGCGATGGCGCAACTGATCGGCTGGCCGATGGAGCGAGGCATTGTGACCATCTGGATTGCGCACACGACGTTTTGCGCGGCCTATGTGGCGGTGGTTGTTTCTGCGCGTCTGCGTGAACTGGACCTGTCCATCGAAGAAGCGGCCATGGACCTCGGAGCGAAGCCGTTCAAGGTGTTTTTCCTGATCACCATTCCGATGATCGCGCCGTCTCTGGCGGCCGGCGGCATGATGTCGTTTGCGCTGTCGCTGGATGACCTGGTGCTGGCGAGTTTCGTCTCGGGACCGGGCTCGACGACCTTGCCGATGGAGGTGTTCTCGGCGGTGCGTCTGGGGGTGAAGCCTGAGATCAATGCTGTGGCGAGTCTGATTCTGTTGGCGGTGTCGCTGGTGACTTTCCTGGTCTGGTATTTCAGCCGCCGCGCCGAAGCCAATCGCAAGCGAGCGATCCAGGAAGCGATGGACCAGACCGCCAGTGAATCGTGGCAGCCGCAACCAGCCGCCACTGCCTGACCCTGTAGGAGCTGCGGCACGCTGCGATCTTTTGATTTTGCTTTTCAAGATCAAAAGATCGCAGCCTCGTTTCACTCGACAGCTCCTACAAAAGTGGGGTGAGTCGATTAGCTGTGTTTTGTGATTTGAATAAGAATTGGAGTTGTACCGATGAAAATGTTTGGCAGAACTCTGCTGACACTGTCCTTACTGGGCGCGATAGCCACCGGCGCCCAGGCCAATGACAAGGTTCTGCGCGTCTACAACTGGTCGGATTACATCGCCCCGGACACCGTCAAAAAGTTTGAAGACGAAACCGGGATCCGCGTGACCTACGATGTATTCGACAGTAACGAGACGCTTGAAGCGCGCCTGCTGGCGGGCAAATCCGGCTACGACATCGTGGTGCCGTCGAACAGTTTTCTGGCCAAGCAGATCAAGGCTGGCGTGTATCAGGAACTGGACAAATCGAAGCTGTCGAACTGGAAAAACCTCAACCCGGTGCTGCTGAAAAACGCTGCGGCCAGCGACCCGGATAACGCGCACGCGTTCCCGTACATGTGGGGGTCGATTGGCATCGGTTTTAATCCGCAGAAGGTCAAGGAAGTGCTCGGCGCCAACGCACCGGTCAATTCCTGGGACCTGCTGTTCAAACCGCAGAATGCGGAAAAACTCAAAGCCTGCGGGATCAGTTTTCTCGACTCACCAACCGAGATGCTGCCGGCCGCCCTGCACTATCTGGGTTACCCGGTGAACTCCAAGGACAAGACGCAGATCGCCGAAGCGGAAGCGCTGTTCATGAAGATTCGGCCGTCGGTGGCTTATTTCCATTCGTCGAAATACATCTCCGATCTGGCCAACGGCAACATCTGTGTGGCGGTGGGCTATTCCGGTGATGTGCTGCAAGCCAAGGCCCGCGCCCAGGAAGCCGGCGGCAAGGTGCAGATCGATTACAGCATTCCGAGAGAAGGCGCCGGCAGTTTCTACGACATGGTGGCGATCCCCAAGGATGCGGCGAATGTCGACAATGCCTACCTGTTCATGAATTTCCTGATGCGTCCGGAGATCATCGCCGAGATCACCAACAACATCGGCTACAGCAACGCCAACGCGGCGGCGACACCGTTGGTGGATGACGCGATTCGCAATGATCCGGGCTCATATCCAACGCAAGCGGTGATAGCGACCTTGTATGCGATTCCCGACATGCCGATCGGTGTGCAGCGGGTGATGACGCGCGGCTGGACTCGGGTGAAGCTCGGGAAGTAGGCGCTGAATCCGACGCTTCGTTGGAACACCGCCCGGGGCAATCCTTGCTCCCATAGTGATTGTGTTGAAACGCAGAACTGTAGGCGACCCGCATACCTGTGGGAGCCGAGCTTGCTCGCGATGGCGGTATTCCAGCGAAGAACCCATCGCTGGCCACACACCATTCAACCGTTTCCGTTCACGCAGCGCCTTACCACCGCTGCACCTCTGTCTAGAACGGCCTCACCTGGCTTCCTCGGTTCAGGTGAATTCGGCGCCCTCCTCGGGCGCCTTTTTTTATGGCGCAACCAACGGCCATTCGGCCAACGCCCGGTAGCGGCCCTTGTGCGATGCGAACAGCGCAAAGCGATCAGCACGCAGAAAAAATTCCGGCGGCGTAGCGGACTCCGGCACCGGTGCGCGGAATTCGCGCATCAGCGTCACGTGCGGTCGGAATTCCTTCACCGTTTCTTCCAGCCCAAACGGTAACATCGCCTGTTCCAGGGCGTACACCAGCCTCAGCAACTCCGGCGGCGCCTGTTCCGGCGCCAGCACCAGCACCCCTGCCCTGCGCCAGACATCCAGACGATCCAGCGCCACCCGCAACGCCACCCCTGGCACACGAACCTTGCCTGCTGCCGTGCAAATCTCAGCAATATGCGCCGCACCTACGGCGCCGAGAAACAGCAACGTCAGATGAAAATTTTCCGTCGGCACCGGGCGCCCGATCCGCAGCTCCAGCGCGTTACGCCACTGCGCAATGGCCCGGCGTTGCTCGGCCGGGCAGCTCAGGGCAAAAAACAGCCGTTTGACCGGCTCATGGGCTTCGTCGCTCACGCCTGGCAGCTCCTTGTAGGCACGTTATAGTTGACCCAACCGATTCAACGGGAGGACGCCATGCGACAGATCATCAGCAAAGAACCCTGGTGGGCCGCGCCGCCGCAGGCTGGTCAGGCTGAGTCCGAGCTGGAATGGGGCTGGCTGGTTCACTATAGCGAAGGTGAGCCGCGTTTCGAGTTTATCCGGGAGCGGCCGTCAGACCGGGAAATCCAGCAACGCAAAAGTTGCCGGATCACCCCGGTGTCGGAGTGATCCGGTACGAGTCAGGCTTCGACGATCACCTCGAAACCGCCAAAGATCATGCGCTGACCGTCGAACGGCATCGCATTCATGTCGGCCTGCAGCCGCGGATCCTTCATGACTTTATCCATGCCGGCGTCGCGCGTGGCTTTGTCGGGCCAGATGATCCAGGAAAACACCACGGTTTCATCGTCCTTGAGCTTCACCGCCATTGGGAACGACGTCACTTTGCCATCCGGGACGTCATCGCCCCAGCACTCGGCGACGCTGAGCGCACCGCACTCGATGAACACCGGCGCGGCGGTGGCGGCGTGCTGGCGGAATTGCTCGCGGCTGGCGGTGGGCACGGCAAGCACAAAACCGTCGACGTATGACATGGTCATTCTCCTGCGTGAGTTAGGGGCCAATCTGCGGGTTAGTCGATTGCCCAGGGCTCCATTCGACCGTGCCGGCTTCGAGACCGACCGACGGTTGCAGACTGCTGGCCAGATTGCCCTCGATTTGCGCCGCCAGGTACAGCGTCCCCGCCATCACGCCGGTGGTCGGATTCTGCACCAGTTTGATCCACGCCTTGTCGAAGGTGTTGCCCAGGCTGCTGCGAATCAGCGCCTCACTGTCGGGCCGGTCATTGGCCTGAATCACCGCCCTGACGCCCGCCACGCCTACAGAAATCAGCGCCCCAGCCAATTTCCCGGCCACGGCGGCCACGGCACTGGCCGCCCCACGCGGGGCCATCTCGGCTTCGATCCGCTTGCTGGCGCGCTTGGCGACTGGTGCCATGGCGGTGTCGGTCGAATCCACGCCCCTGTCACCGCCGGCCTTGTGAATCTTGTCGATCAACGCCGCGTAAGCCGGCAACGTATTCAGCGGCTGCGTGCGCACCACCTGGTACAGCGAAGCGTTGCGTGCTGCAGGCGGTCCCAGGGCAATGGCCGGAATCTTCTGGATGCGGCCGTTGAGCTGGGCCATCGGCACGCCGTGACGCTGGGAGATGCGCTGCAATTCTTCCTGGAGAATGTCGACGTAAAACGCTGTGGCCAGGCCAAGAATCTGATCGGGATCGATTTCCAGTGCGACCGGTGCCAGCACTCGCCGCTGGTATTGCTCCAGCAGATATGCGGCCAGCCGTTTCTCTGACTGATTCTGCTCGTCCGAGCCGCTGATGGCGTACCAACTGACTTTCATCGACAGCCATTCCTGGGTCCAGTAGCTGCTGAACCAGGGGATGAAATTTTCTTCGGTCAGTTGATAGACCCGCGTGCGCCAGTAGTCCATGGCCCCGCGCGCGTAGATCTTGCTTTGTTCGGTGGCCGAGCGCGACGCGGCAACTATCTCGCGGTCGACTTGCTGCCATGTGCTGCGGGACACCACTACCGGCGGCGCGGATACCGGCGCGCGCTCAGGCGTGGCGCACCCGGCCAATATCAGCAGCACAGCAACGATCAGCGAACGCAGGTTCAAGATCGTGATTTCCTGCAGGTTCCCCGGGGAACGGGATGTTCGGGGGGTTAAGGCTTGATTTGAGTATAGGTGGCGGACTTGGGTTTGATGATGCTCTTGCAAGCCCCCTCGCCACCAAAGCCCGACCATCACTGCCGTCGATATTCACCATCGCGACGAATGCCTTCCGCCCAATAACCGTCAGCGTAGGATCACTCTCAACCCAACGCAAAACCCCGCATCGGAGGGGCGAATCATGATTATCCACCTACTCACTTGCCTGGCCCTGACAGCCTTTACCCTCAGCGTATTTTCCTGGTACGTGCTGACCGAGGAGTGCCCATCATGATTGTCGCCGTGACCCTTGCCGTGAGTTTTCCGGTGTTTGGCCGCAACTACTACGCGCAGACGCACGTCTCGCGCAAGACTTTCGAACTGCTGTTCGACGAGGCGTTCGATGATGTGCTGATGCCCGCCGCCGCCAATCATTTTAGCAATGAAGTGGTAGGGCTAAACGATCAGTTCCGTTTTTTGAACGACGTGCTCGAAGATCACCTCGCCCGTGCCACGTGGTTCTCATAATCCGCGCACACCTCTCGCAAGCAACCGCGTAACCAGCGGTGTACCGGATCGGCGTCCATGCGCGGATGCCACAGCATCGCGACCGTGAACGTCGGCAGCGTCACCGGACATTCAAAGCTGAACAGTCCCTCTCGCAGGTTAGTTGTATGGCGCTCGGGAACAGTGGCGATCAGATCGGTACTGCGCGCGAGGGCCAGCGCAGTGGAGAAACCACCGACAAACGTGGCGATCTGCCGTTGCAACCCAACCGCCGCCAGCGCTGCATCGATCGGCCCGCTGTCGAGCCCGCGCCGCGACACGCTGACATGTTTACCGGACGCATATCGTGCGGCGCAAATGTCGCCTTCGCACAGCGGATGGCCGACGCGCACCACACCCACAAAGCGATCCCCAAACAAGCCTTGCGTGCGTAACTCGGGTCCGGCCGACTTCCCCACTACACCGGTTTCCAGATCGACACTGCCGTCGCGCAACGCCGTGCTGTCCTTGTCTGTTTTGTCGACGAAACGCAGGCGCACGCCCGGTGCCTGCTCGGCGATGCGCGCGAGCAGTGCCGCACCGAAGTTCTCGACGAAGCCTTCGCGAATGCGCAGCGTGAACGTACGGCTCAGTTGCGCGAGATCAGGCGCTTGCACCGGTCTCAGCAGCCCTTGCGCATCCTCCACCAATTGACTGACGCGTTCGCGCAGTTCCAGCGCGCGCGGTGTCGCCACCAGGCCACGTCCGGCGCGCACCAGCAGCGGGTCGCCGGTGGTTTCACGCAGACGCGCCAGCGCCCGGCTCATAGCCGAGGGGCTGAGCTGCAATCGCTTGGCCGCGCGCGCGACGCTACCTTCGGCGAGCAGCACATCCAGGGTCACCAGCAAATTCAGATCAGGCATCGACAGGCATCGCTCTGCGGCAAGGTCATAGGGCGTGACGCGCATGTATAAAGTGCAACCCGTGCGCCTTCCGCCATGTTAGGCCTCGGCGTAGATTTCGAACAGCGTCGCTGCAGGCGCTAACGAAATCGAGGGATATAACGTGAAATCGACCATTGCCGTCAGCGGTCAACGGACATCATCCGGGCGCTGGGCACTGCTTTGCCTGTCGCTATCAATGCTGTTGTCGTCACTCGGCACCAGCATCGCGAACGTCGGGCTGCCCACTCTGGCACAGGCGTTCGGCGCCAGTTTTCAGCAGGTGCAGTGGATCGTCATCGCCTACCTGCTGGCCATCACCACACTCATTGTCAGTGCCGGGCGGCTCGGCGACCGGATCGGTCGTCGGCGTCTGCTGCTCATCGGAATCGCGCTGTTTACTCTGGCGTCGGGCCTGTGCGGCATTGCACCGACTCTGGACATACTGATCGCTGCCCGGGCGCTGCAGGGGCTCGGCGCAGCCATCATGATGGCGCTGACCCTGGCAATGGTCAGCGAGACGGTCGCGAAGGATAAAACCGGCGGCGCCATGGGCTTGCTGGGGACGATGTCAGCGATTGGCACGGCCATGGGGCCGTCCCTCGGCGGATTGCTGATTGAGGGTTTTGGCTGGCGCGCACTCTTCCTGATCACTGTGCCGCTGGGCCTGATGACGTGGCTGCTCGGTCATTGCTATCTGCCAGCCGACCGCAACAAAACCGACACATCGCCGCCACGCTTCGACGCACCCGGTACGCTGGTGCTGGCCCTGACGCTGGCGGCATACGCATTGTCGGTGACGCTGGGACAGGGTCAGTTCGGAGTGGTGAATGCTGCTTTGCTGGTAGCAAGTGTCGCCGGCGTCGGGCTGTTTGTGCTCATCGAGTCGCGCGCTGCCTCGCCACTGATTCAGTTGAGCCTGTTTCGGGACCCGCTGCTGAGCGGCGGCCTGATCATGAGTGCGTTGGTGATGAGCGTCATGATGACGACGCTGGTGGTCGGGCCGTTTTATCTCGCGCATGCACTGAGGCTTGACGCCGTGACCATCGGGATGGTTCTCGCAGTCGGGCCGGTGGTGGCGGCGCTGACGGGTGTGCCCGCCGGGCGGATGGCCGACCGTTTCGGTGCCCGCCCAATGACCCTCGCCGGGTTGATCGCGATGGCGATCGGCGGCCTCGCGTTGTCAATATTGCCGCAGACGCTGGGCATGGCTGGTTACGTTGCATCGATCATGCTACTGACGCTCGGTTATGGTGCTTTTCAGACCGCCAACAGTACCGCGCTAATGGCTGACGTCGCAGCCGACCAGCGCGGCGTTATTTCGGGTTTGCTGAATCTGTCGCGCAACCTCGGCTTGATCACTGGTGCGGCCGCGCTGGGCGCCGTGTTCGTGTTCGCCACCGGCGTGGCAGATATCCGCACGGCGCCACCCGCAGCCATAGCGCACGGGATGCGCATCACCTTCGCCGTCGCCACAGGATTGATGGCTTTGGCAATCATGATTGCACTGACCATCCACCCACTGGTTGCGCGGCGAAACCGTCCCTGACGCTCGTTTATGGCTTGATCACCACCAGCGGCTCACCTTTTTTGACGATGTAGGTGGCCAGTTCCGATGCGTTGCCCGTGCCGACATTCTTGGCGATGTGCGCGGTGCCCGCCGGTATGTACAGCGAATCCCCCGCTTTCAGCGTCACCGGCGGCTGCCCCTCGAGTTGATATTCGAACGTCCCGTCGATCACGTAAGCGACTTCCACGCCAGGGTGAGAATGATTGGGCGAGGCAACACCTGGCTCGAAGTCGACGCGAACCTGGATCACTTCACGCCCGGAAACATCAAGGTCCTGGCGCAGCAAATCAGTGCGATGCAGCCCGGCCTGCCAGCTTTTTGCCGGCACAGGGTCGGCAGCTTGGGAAACGCCCGAGTAGCTGGCGAGTGCAGCTACGGTGGCCAGGGCGAACGCGTAAAGACGACCTGGGTGACGGGATTTGATCAGTGACATGGTTCTTCTCCGGGTTGATACCGTTTGTGGTGGCCCGATTAAGCAGGTGCCGTGTATCGCGCTCGTGTCGCCAATGTCGTGGTTTTGTAAGCGAACATGGCTCCGTACGCCGGCGATACGTGGCGATACAAATCCCCGTTTTCCCGCAGGCCCCTGTAGCAGCTGCCGAGCCTGCGAGGCTGCGTCCGGCTGCGCAGCAGTCGTAAAACAGACCTATGCGGTGGGTCAGGAAAACCTTGTTCCCGGAACTGACGACTGCTGCGCAGCCGAACGCAGCCTCGCAGGCTCGGCAGCTGCTACACGAACGCGTCTGCGCAGCGACGTTGATTTTTTCTGAAACCGGTCAATCCTTAAATCAAGCACAAGGGCTGAACCGGCCCTCCAGAGAGCAGGACAAGCCGATGAGCGAACACATCGTCCACTTCCATTGCCAGATCGATCAGGGCACGACTGAGCGATTCCGTGATTGCTGCCTTGAAGCCCTGAATCAGGGGGCCACCTCGCTGATGCTCAACTTGTCCACCACGGGTGGCAGCACCAACTTCGGTTTCACCCTGTACACGTTTCTGAAGTCGTTGCCGGTGCCGCTCTGCGCGGTGAATGCCGGCAATATCGAATCGATGGGCATGATCATGTTTCTCGCCGCAGGGCACCGCATCACCTCGCCGCACTCACGTTTTCTGATTCACCCGATGAACTGGTATTTCAATCAGAAATCCGTAGATCACCAACGCCTGCGCGAATACCTGTCCAGCCTGGATAACGACCTGGCGCGCTACGTGCAGATTTTCTCCCTGGAAACCGCCCACGCCGAGACCAAACTGGATATTTTCCACTGCCTGTCTGCCGAGGAAAAAGTCATCGCCGCCGAAGACTCCCTGGCATATGGGATCGCTTACGAGATCAAGCAGATGGTCTTCGACGAGGGCGTAAAACACTGGACGGTTAGCGGCGGATAGATCAACGCAACTCAAGCAAACCCATTGCAAATCAAGAGCTAAAAATCACTGCGCAATTCTTTTGAATTTTTATTGACGGGCCCACTCATTTGCTTAAGAGCATTAAGGGGGGCCTTATGAATCGCACGGGACTGTACATCATCGAATACAACCTTCATGGCAAGGCCAAATCCTTCATCATCCGCGCGCAAATGATGCAAAACGCGGATGCGTGGCATTGGGCGAGTTGTGACGCTGGCATTGCGCCGATTCCCAAACCGGGGCGGCGGCCGCTGAAGACTCTATCGAAGCCGCAGGCCGAGCGTTATGGCATTACGGAGGTGAAATGGCGCGAATCCGAGACCATTGAATGGACCGAGGTTTGATCAGCCGGTCCGCATAGTGCTTGCACGAGCACTGGAATCGGGGTTAAACCGATTCCAGTGCTACGCTTTTAGTTCGTTGGCAGAGGCAACACAATGTTCGAGCGAAGAGTCACCCGCCAGGCATTCGAGAGCGTCGCCGTGAAGCGGATTCTGGCAGCGTCCATCGTTGTGGCATTGATCGCCACGACCACTTACGGGCTCTTTTACTGGGAGGCGGTTGGTACCCGGACGCAGCAATCGCTGTGTGGCGAAGCCAAGCAAACCCTCAAAGGTGTGGAAGTCCAGGCGCGTGCGCTCGCGGCCGGGCTGACGGTTGACGATTATGCCAAGGCGGAAGAGGACGAAGTGGCGGCGCTGATCCGCGCACTCGATGCCGCCACCAATGAAGCAGAAGTTGACCGGGCCATCGAGGCGCACGCGGCGTCAATCGAAGCCAAAAACGCCGTGATCGACGCGGAAGTGGACACCCGCGGCGACCAGATCTTCCTCGAGCAGCGCCTGAAAAAACAGCGCATACCGGTCGATGTAAAGCAGCAATTGCTGCGCGCCGCCAAAGCCGTCAGCGTCAGTTGCACCTGATACGCTGATCGCCGGCTTCAGCCTTTCGCAGCCATTGCCGTCACTTCCACACGCATGCCCTCAACTGCCAACGCCGCTACGCCAACTGCGGCGCGCACCGGCCAGGGTTTCGCGAAAAAGCGCTTGTAGACTTCATTGAACGCGGCGCGATCAGCCATGTCGGTCAGGTAGATGGTCAGATGCAGCACCCGATCCATCGAGCTGCCCGAACGTTCAAGCGCCACTTTCAACGCCTGCAGCGTGCACTCGCTCTGTTCGACAATTCCGCCCAATTCAAGACTGCCGTCAGCACGGGTCGGAATCTGCGTGGAAACCAGCAGCCCGGCAAAACCGGCAACGTCGGAAGAGATGGAATCTGCGTCTGGGTCGGGCAGGAAGGAGATGTCTTGGTTCGCCATGAGGTGCTCTTGTTTGTGGAGATAAGTGGTGCAGTTTACAGGCTCGTTGACAGGTTGTTCAGGCGGCCGTTTGAAACCTGCAGTTAGCCTTCAAGAGCAACGATCAATCGGCCTCAACGACAAAGCCCGCACGAGGCGGGCGTTGGGAATCAGTAGGTGGCCGGTGCTGGTCTCCGGCTTACAAGGATTATCGGACCCTACAACGTCTGTTGACTGTTGCCGATCTTCCTGGCCTCCCCGACGCCCCACTCCATCGCCCCTTCCATGTCGAGGAAATGCAGCTTTGGATGGTCGTTTTCCTCGACCGCCGTGCCATTGGGCAAGTACACCCCGATAAACATCCCCAACGAACCATCCCTCAGAATCTCGGCCTTGACCTTGATCTCGCATCCATTGGAAAGCGTTTCCGTGTGAAGCAAATGCCGTTCAGTCATCACTGCATCCTCATCGTGGTTAAGCCATCTTCACGCACCAAAATCGCTCACTCAAACCGATGGAAACCTGGCCTGACAGCGTCGTAATGCCACCTATACTACAAGCCACCGTCCCCCCCGGGGTCTGCATTACCAACAATAAAAGCAGAGGTGGAACATGGTTTGGCAGCAAATCTACGATCCGTTCAATAGCCCGGTGTTTTCAACCATCATGGCCGCCGTGCCGGTTGTGGTGATGCTGGCGGCCCTGGCGTTTTTCCATGTTAAAGCGCACCTGGCGGCCTTGATGGCGTTGGGTTCAGCCTTGCTCATTGCTATTTTCGCGTTCGACATGCCTGCCGACATGGCCGGTTCCGCCGCGCTGTACGGCGCCGCCAACGGTCTGCTGCCGATCGGCTGGATCGTCCTCAACATCATTTTCCTGCACCGGCTGACCACCGAGAATGGCTCGTTCAAGGTACTGCAGGATTCCCTCGCGCGCATCACCGACGACCGACGATTGCAGCTGCTGCTGATTGCCTTCTGCTTCGGCGCGTTCTTCGAAGGCGCTGCCGGGTTCGGCACGCCGGTCGCGGTGACCGGGGCCATCCTCATCGGCCTCGGCTTTTCGCCGCTGGCCGCTTCCGGCCTCGCGTTGATCGCCAACACCGCACCCGTCGCGTTCGGTGCCTTGGGCACGCCGATCATCACCCTGGCCAAAGTGACCGGGCTGGATGAAATGGAGCTGTCGATGATGGTCGGTCGGCAACTGCCGTTTTTCTCGGTGATCGTGCCGTTCTGGCTGATCTGGGCATTCGCCGGCTGGCGCAAGATGCTGGAAATCTGGCCGGCGATTCTGGTGGCCGGGGTCAGCTTCGCCGTCCCGCAATTCATCGTGTCCAACTACCACGGGCCGCAACTGGTTGACGTGATCGCGGCACTGATCTCGATGGCCTGCCTGACCGGCTTCATCAAGGTCTGGAAGCCGGCCACCATCCACACCTCGGCCGCGCTGTCGGGGCGAGTCGACAACTCCAAAATCGCCGAAGAGCACGACGTCAAACCGACAGCGACCTCAAGCTTCAACAGTGAAAACCGCTCGGCGGTGATGCGTGCGTGGATGCCGTGGATCATCCTGACCGTCTTCGTGTTCGCCTGGGGCACTCAGAGCTTCAAAAACATTTTCGACACCCGCCCGGCCATCGACCCGGTGACCAACTCAGCCAGGCTGGATCCGCAAGGCAAGCCGATGCGCGAAGCCAACCCGGTGTTCGCACCGACCATCACCTTCTCGACTATTCACCAGCAGATCGAAAAAGTACCGCCGGTAGTGCCGACGGCCAAAACCGAAGACGCGGTGTATCGCTTCAACTGGCTCACCGCCACCGGCAGCGGCATTCTCCTGTCGGCCATTCTCGGCGGCCTGCTGATGGGCTACTCCATTCCGCAGCTGATCAAGCAGTACGTGCGAACGATATGGGTGGTGCGGTATTCGCTGATCACCATTGTCGCGATGCTCGCCCTCGGCTTTCTCACGCGCTACTCGGGACTCGACGCGACGATGGGACTGGCGTTCGCCGCCACGGGGATTTTCTACCCGATGTTCGGCACGCTGCTGGGCTGGCTCGGCGTCGCCCTGACCGGCTCGGACACGGCTTCCAACGTGCTGTTCGGCGGCCTGCAACGCGTCACCGCCGAGCAGCTCGGTCTCAGCCCGGTACTGATGGCCGCTGCCAACAGCTCCGGTGGGGTCATGGGCAAAATGGTCGACGCGCAGTCGATCGTGGTGGCCTCGACCGCCACGCGCTGGTATGGCCATGAAGGGGAAATCCTGCGCTACGTGTTCTTCCACTCGATCGTCCTGGCCATTCTGGTCGGCGGGCTGGTGACGTTGCAGGCCTACGTGGAGCCGTTCAGCAGCATGGTCGTCGGCGGGCGCTGACGCGATTTATCCACGGGAGCCAGGTTTGCCCATCGCGAGCGAACCTGGCGCCGCTACCTTCTGGAGGAATTGAACAGATGAATCGACTGACCGCCAAAGACTTCGCCCCGCAACTGCTGGAGCTTTATGACTATTACGCGCATGGCAAAATCAATCGGCGAGAGTTTCTCGATCGCGCCGCGCTATTCACATTCGGTGGATTGACCGCCGGGGCGTTGCTCGCCTCGTTGAGCCCGAATTACGCGCTGGCCGAGCAGGTGGCATTCACCGACCCGGACATCATCGCCGAATACATCACCTATCCCTCGCCGAAGGGAAACGGCCAGGTCCGTGGCTATCTGGTGCGTCCGGCCAAGGCCAGCGGCAAAGTGCCCGCCGTGGTAGTAGTTCACGAAAATCGCGGGCTCAATCCGTACATCGAGGACGTTGCGCGGCGGGTGGCCAAAGCCGGGTTCATCGCGCTCGCGCCAGATGGCCTGACGTCTGTGGGCGGTTATCCGGGCAACGATGACAAGGGTCGCGAGCTGCAGGCGACCGTTAACCCCGAGAAACTGATGAATGATTTTTTCGCCGCCATCGAGTGGCTGATGCAGCACGACGCAACCACAGGCAAGGTCGGCATCACCGGTTTCTGTTACGGCGGCGGTGTAGCCAACGCGGCGGCTGTGGCGTTTCCGGAGCTGGGGGCCGCCGTGTCCTTCTACGGCCGGCAGCCAGAGGCCAAGGATGTTCCGCGAATCAAAGCGCCGGTGATGATACATTACGGCGAGCTGGACACGCGCATCAACGAAGGCTGGCCAGCCTACGAACAGGCGCTGAAAGCGGGCGGCAAGACGTACGAAACCTGGATCTACCCGGGGGCCAACCACGGCTTTCACAACGATTCCACACCGCGTTACGACGAAGCCGCTGCCCAGCTCGCCTGGGACAGGACGCTGGGTTGGTTTCGCCGCTATCTGGTCTGACGCAAACTGTTTTTAACCCACCAGATCAATCAATTGCTCGCGCTGTGCACCGGTCAACATCGGGCCGAACCCCGCACCGGCATTGTCCGCCATGTAACGCGGATTGCCGGTGCCGGGGATCACGCAGGTGACCGCCGAATGCGCCAGCAGGAACTTCAGCGCCAATTGCGGCCAGCTGTTGACCTGCACCTGTGACGCCCAGCCGGGCAGCGGTTTGTCTTTCAAGCGGGCGAGCAATCCGCCGCCGCCGAACGGCCGATTGCACATCACCGCCACACCGCGCTCCCGGCACAGCGGCAGGATGCGTTTTTCCACGCCTCGGTCATCCAGCGCGTAGTTGATCTGCAGAAAATCCAGCGGCTCGGCCTTCAGCACCGCCTCCACTTCATCGTAGGCCGACGCCGTGTAGTGGGTGATGCCGATGTAGCGAATGCGCCCTTCTTCCTTCCATTTGCGCAGCGTCGGCAGGTGGGTTTTCCAGTCCAGCAGATTATGGATCTGCATCAGGTCGATGCGGTCGGTCTGCAGCAACCGGAAGGATTCTTCCATCTGCGCAATGCCTTCCTCGCGCCCGCGAGTCCACACCTTGGTCGCCAGAAACGCCGGCGAACGGGGTTCATGGATCGACAGCAGCTCGCCAGTGGTCTGCTCGGCGCGACCGTACATGGGTGAGCTGTCGATCACCGTTCCACCTTTTGCGAACAGTGCACTGAGCACTGCGGGCAAATTCTTGTAAGCGGCGTCGGAGGGCGCGACGTCAAAGCCGCGATACGTGCCCAGACCGACAAGCGGCAATGGTTCGGAGGTGGAAGGAATGGCGCGGGTCAGCATGGTCTTGCCTCCTGTGTCCTTCGATGGCGCAGTAGTCGCAAAGGCCCGATCAAAGGTGAGGACCGCCGAAGCACCGGCAGCCAGCGTGAGTAATTTGCGACGTGTGAAACCTTC
The DNA here is from genome assembly GCF_054898145.1 of Pseudomonas sp. TMB3-21. Lineage (NCBI taxonomy): Bacteria > Pseudomonadati > Pseudomonadota > Gammaproteobacteria > Pseudomonadales > Pseudomonadaceae > Pseudomonas > Pseudomonas sp. TMB3-21. The sequence goes on from NZ_CM142718.1 coordinate 4,800,144, forward strand.
AGTGCGGCTCATGGCCGTGTTCCTCCGCTTCGTTGCGCTGCGCCTTGTGCGCCTGCTGCCTGGCCAGCCAGGCGCATAAAACGCCCCACAATCCGGCAATCGGTACGATCACCAGCGCGACCAGCCCGAACCCCGCGCCCACTGTCGTCAAACCGACGGACAACCAGCCACTGGCCGCGTCGCCGCCGCGATAGACCAGCGTCTCGATGACATTCTTGGCCTTGTACTTTTCCTCGCGGCTGACCACCGTCCAGAGCACCTCGCGGGCCGGTCGCACGATCGCGAATTCGACGGCGCGGCGCAGCCCTTGCGACAAGGCCACCGTGGCCGGCACCGGCGCCATGGCCATCGCCGTAAACGCCACAATGGTCGCCAGCGGCAACATGGCTAGTGCACCGCCGATGCCGATCAGGCGAATCAGGGGTGCGGTCAGCAGCAGCTGGAAGATCAGGGTCAGCGCCGACACGGTCAAATCGACCAGGGCGAAGAATTGCGTCCTGCTGGCCACATCAGAATAGCTGTCGGCGACAATTCGTCCCTGTTCGAAGTACAACAATGTCGCCGCGCTGGTGTGCAACAGCATGAACAGCACCAGCCCCAGCAGGTAGCGCGAGCGCAATATCAGGGTGATTCCGGCCAACATGCCTCCGCCCATGCGCCGGTCATCCAGCGACGAACGGCCGCTTTGCGAGGCCGTGCGCGACAATAAGGCACGAAAGCAGCGCACCGCCATTTCCAGCAGCAGCGCTGCCCCGACCGTCAGCGCCACCGGCCCGAGTCGCGTGGCCATGGTGGCCGCCAGTAGCGGCCCGATGAACGTGCCAAGGGTGCCGCCCGCCGCAATGAAACCAAACAGCCGCCGCCCCTGCTCACTGGAGAAACGGTCGACCAGCACGCTCCAGAAAATCGACACGATGAACAGGTTGTAAATGCTGATCCAGACGAAAAAAACCCGCCCGACCGCGACCGGTGCGACGTGGTTGGCAATCAATCCACCGAAGAGCAACATCGACAAGGCAATCGCACGATAAATCAGCGGCACAAAACGCGTGGCCGGCAGGCGCGAAGCGAGGGCACCGAACACCGGCACCATCAGCAGCATCACTACGAATGTCGCAGTGAACAGCCATTGCAGCTGACCGGCGCCGCCTTCCAGGCCCAGAGCATCGCGTAACGGCCGCACCAGGTAATAGCTGGCGAGCACGCAGAAATGAAAGCCGAAGCCGAGGATCAGCGCGGCCCTTTCGCTGGGCAGGACATTCAGCCATTTGGCGGCGATGGGCATCGGTGCCCTCCTCTTCAGCCCACTTGCCTGGGTTCAACTACACTCTGGCAGCGCTCAAGCACCTGCACACTACGGCCAAGAGCAATCAATGCCGACCCCTAACGTTAGCCGAATGCCGCGAACATTGATGACCATCCTCGCCATCGCCGTTCTCTTGTACCTGGCGCTCTGCGCGGCGCTGTTCGTGTTTCAACGCTCGCTGATCTATTTCCCGCAACCGCGTACTGTCGGTGGTGCCGAGACCCTGATGACGCTGGCGGTCGCCGACGCGCAAGTGCTGGTGAGTGTGAGACCCCACGCGGGGCCCAAAGCGCTGATTTATTTTGGCGGCAATGCCGAGGATGTCTCGAGGAACCTGCCGGAGTTCAGCCAGGCGTTTCCCGAACATGCGTTGTACCTGATGCACTATCGGGGGTTTGGCGGCAGTACCGGCTCGCCCTCGGAGGAAGCGATCCAGCGCGATGCGATGACCCTGTTCGACAGCGTTTACGGCGAACATCCACAGATTACCGTGATGGGCCGCAGCCTCGGCTCCGGCGTCGCGGTGCGCCTGGCAAGCCACCGTCCGGCGACGCGTCTGGTGCTGATCACGCCTTACAACAGCCTGAAAGACCTCGCGGTGCGCCAGTACCCGATTTTTCCGGTGAAGTGGTTATTGAAGGACACGTTTGAATCGTTCAAATACGCCGCTGATATCAACGTGCCGACGCTGCTGGTGATGGCTGAAAATGACGAGGTCATCCCGCGCGCCAGCACTGAAGCGCTGCTCGAGCATTTCGCCCCCGGGGTGGCAACGTTAAAGGTCATACCGGGTGCGGGGCACAATTCGCTATCGGACAGCCCCGGCTATTTCAAGCTGTTGGCGGAAGGTCTGTAGGCGCGATCACTTGCGCGCCAATTTGTAGCGCAGGCAATCGTCATAAAAACTCTTGCGCAACGCTGCCGGCTTGAGGCGCGACGAGCTGTCGTAAGTTTGCTCGGTAATGCCCATGGCCATCATGCGCATCCACGGCTTGTTGAATTTGTACGTTTGAAGTTTCTGCCGGGCGGCATACAACGACACGCCTGCGAGTTTGAGCTCCTGCGCCCTTGCCGCCGTACCCGCGCCCCAACTGCACATGTAGCGGTCGTTGTCCTTGAGCTCTTTGGCGGACGCGGAGACAGCGATGCCTGTCAGGCCGAGGGAAACCAGTGTGATCCATACAATCCGCATTTAAACCCTGCCCTAACCGGCTGAAAATGAAGCGATTTTGCCGAGGTGCAGGTCACCGAGGGGCCAGCAAAATGCCTTATTCACTGGTTATTTGACGAATGACTCGCGGCGTTCGCAGAGGGTCGGAGTGCGGTCAAGTTGTCAAGGAGAGCGAACTTGCGGGCCGCGCTCTGACTCAAGATGATTAATCAAAACGTTTGGCCAGAGATCACCCCCATGTGCGGAAGACTGACCCAATACCGCGGCATCCATGACTTTGTCGCGGTGCTGAGCATTCCCGATGCGTTGATCAATCACGTCGGCGACGAGCCGTTGGCCCGCTACAACGCCGCGCCTACCGATCAGCTGGCATTGCTGCATCAGGAAGACAACGGCCTGACGGCGGACAAAGTGCGCTGGGGATGGCGCCCGCATTGGGCGAAAGACCGTGCGGCACCCATCAATGCGCGGGTCGAAAAAGTCGCCTACGGTCCTTTTTTTCGGGCGATCTGGTCACGCAGGGCAATCGTGCCGGTCGACAGCTGGTTTGAATGGGTTACAGAGCCTGGCGATTCTACCCGTCAGCCGTGGTTGATCCGCCGCCGTGATCGCGCGCCGGTATTTTGCGCCGCCATCGGCCAGTTTCCCCAACGAGATGAGCCGTCGCGGGACGATGACGGTTTTGTGATCATCACGGCAGACAGCGCCGGCGGCATGCTCGACATCCACGATCGTCGGCCGGTGGTGTTTTCCCCGGAACTGGCGCGGGAATGGCTGGACCCTGCCACGCCACGCGAACGTGCCGAGCAAATGGCTCTATTACAGGGGGAAAGCAGCGACGCGTTCGAGTGGTACAGGGTCAGTAAAGCTGTTGGCAATGTCAGAAACAAAGATGCATCGCTGATCGAGGAAGCGATTGGATCCGATCAGTATCGCCAAAAACCTCTCATAGATTGATACCTGTATAGACCGTTCGCTTCGTTATCCGTTACACGGACTGTCTCATGGCAGAGACAGTCTGGCGGTCACTGGCAGATTGATATTCCACCGCTTGTCAGACAACCAGATTGTATTACATACATTACGGGTTACTCCGGATAGCATGCGCGCCGCATAACCATTGAGTTATCTGGCTGACCGATCAGTCAGCAAATGCTGAAATCTCCATACATCCAAGACTTGAAGAGTATTAAATTGCGCGACGATTTTTCATCGAATCCCGTCGTCAGTCTGCCGTATGTTCATCTTTCCAAGACTGAACGCTTACAGCTTGACTGCTTTATCGGGCAATACATCAAGACCCGCAATCTTCGATCAGTTTCGGGAATTGAAAGCCGCCTGCGCCTGGCCCTCAAGGACTATCCGGGCAAGCCACCGGTGCGGGTCAACGAACTGAATGCGTGGATCGACAAAACGCTAGGCTTCCGCGCGGCTCATCCGGATGAATTGCCGGTGGATGATCACTGATCCGGTTTCGCCGGGGCTGATTTTCCATGGTCAGTGATGGGGACAATCGGACCTGTACCTGGCCAGAAGTTCGCGCCAGACTCCGCGCATCAGCAACATAACGTGGAGCCCAGCCATGCTTTATCGAATCGCCGCCGACGGCCTGGTGCTGTTCCATCTGGCGTTCATTCTGTTCGTGCTGTTCGGCGGGCTGCTGGTGCTCAGTTGGCGGCCGCTGATCTGGCTGCATCTGCCCGCAGCACTGTGGGGAGTGTGTGTTGAGGTCCTGCACCTGCCCTGCCCGCTGACAACCTGGGAAAACTCCACCCGCCTTGCCGCCGGGCAAACCGGTTATGGCGGCGGTTTCATCGACCATTACGTCTGGCCGATCATTTATCCGGCAGGTCTGACGCCCGGTATTCAATGGGTTTTGGGCGCAGTGGTGTTGGGAATCAATCTGGTGATTTACGCCACGCTGATCAAACGCCGGACGACCCAACGCTCACACTGAAACTCAGCGAGCAATCAGTTGATCAGGACGCCGGTTGCTTCACGGCATCGATCCAGGCCGGGTTCAAACGGGTCTGGTTCGGGTCCAGCCCCAAGGATTCCATCCTGTCCTTATGCAGATCCATCTCCCGTATCAACTGGCCATGATCGCTGGAATTTCCATCCAGTTCGTGCATCTGGCTCAACCCCAAATGATAAAAACGCAGCAGCTTCATGGCGCTCGGATCTTCTCTCTCAACCGCCGCTGTCACTTGATGCATGACGTTGGTAACACTCATCAGGCTGCGCTTGAGCTGCCAGCCGTAGACCGCCGGCGCCATCCATTCCTGTTCCCAGAACACACTGCGCATCAGCGCAACCATCAGCAACACCGCGACAAACACACCACCCACGTTGAAGCGCAGATTATCGCCGCCCGGCTCGCCAAACAGGCTGACCGCCGCAGTCGACAGCGTCATCGCCAAGGCCAGGAAAATCAGGGCGATGATGACCGTACTGCGGCGCGTCTGGCGGCGGTAGAATTCGGGATTTTGCGGCTGGATATCGAACATTGCGTCGGGTTTCCTCACGTGATCGGCAAAAAGACTGCGGGGCATTATCGCCTCTGTGGGGGATTTAGCTATGCTGGGGCTCCTTTACATCTTTTCATCGTCAAAGGGGAACGTAGCGATACAGCTCAGTTCGTGCCATCTTCTTTCTTGGATACACACTATTCGGATGCCATGCGCCGTCGGCGGGTGACATCGTTTTAAGGATTACTGAATGACCCAACGACATGTAATCAACGCCTCCGTCAGCCCCAAGGGCAGCCTGGAAACCCTTTCTCAACGCGAAGTTCAACAACTGAGCGAAGCCGGATCCGGCAGCACCTATACCCTCTTCCGCCAGTGCGCCCTGGCCATTCTCAACACCGGCGCCCATGTTGATAACGCCAAGACCATTCTGGAAGCTTACAAAGACTTCGAAATCCGCATTCACCAGCAGGACCGTGGTGTGCGCCTCGAACTGCTGAACGCTCCGGCCAACGCATTCGTCGACGGCGAAATGATTGCCAGTACCCGCGAGATGCTCTTCAGCGCCCTGCGCGACATCGTCTATACCGAGAATGAACTCGACAGCCAGCGAATCGACCTGAGCACTTCCCAGGGCATCAGCGACTACGTATTCCACCTGCTGCGCAATGCGCGCACCTTGCGTCCCGGTATCGAGCCGAAAATCGTGGTCTGCTGGGGCGGGCACTCGATCAATACCGAAGAATACAAATACACCAAGGAAGTCGGCCACGAACTGGGCCTGCGCAGTCTGGACATCTGCACCGGTTGCGGCCCCGGCGTGATGAAAGGCCCGATGAAGGGCGCGACCATCGCCCACGCCAAACAGCGCATCCACGGCGGACGTTACCTCGGCCTGACCGAACCCGGCATCATCGCCGCAGAAGCGCCGAACCCGATCGTCAACGAGCTGGTGATTCTGCCGGACATCGAAAAACGTCTGGAAGCCTTCGTGCGCGTCGGTCACGGCATCATCATCTTTCCAGGCGGCGCCGGTACTGCCGAAGAATTCCTGTACTTGCTCGGCATCCTGATGCACCCGGACAACAAAGGCGTGCCGTTCCCCGTGATCCTCACCGGGCCGAAACATGCCGCGCCGTATCTGGAGCAGCTCGACGCGTTTGTCGGCGCGACGCTGGGGGACGCGGCCAAGCAGCATTACGAGATCATCATCAACGACCCGGCGGAAGTGGCCCGGCAGATGACCCAGGGTCTGAAAGCGGTGAAACAGTTCCGCCGCGAACGCAACGACGCGTTCCATTTCAACTGGCTGCTGAAGATCGACGAAGGCTTCCAGCGTCCGTTCGACCCGACGCACGAAAACATGGCCAACCTGAAACTGAGCCGCGACCTGCCGGCCCACGAACTGGCCGCCAACCTGCGGCGCGCGTTCTCCGGCATCGTCGCCGGCAACGTCAAGGACAAGGGAATTCGCCTGATCGAAGAACACGGTCCGTATCAGATCCGTGGCGACGCGGCGATCATGCAACCGCTCGATCAGTTGCTGAAGGCCTTCGTCGCTCAGCACCGGATGAAACTGCCCGGCGGTGCAGACTACGTGCCGTGTTATCGAGTGGTCGCGTAAACCTGCTCAAGACTGTGGCGAGGCAGGCAACCTGCTCGCCACAGGTCATTGCCTTGCAGCCTCACATTGCAATGCTCATCGCTCGCTAGGACAGGGGCTTTCTGGCATCCTGCGCGTCCATTTTCTGACCCGGCCGCCTGCAGGCACGCACATCATCATGACCGCTTCTGAAAAAGCCCCCGCCCCGCGCAACAACGATCTCATTTATGGCCTCGACGACCGCCCTCATCTGACCGCAACGGTGTTCGCCGCGCTGCAACATGTGCTGGCCAGTTTCGTCGGCATCATCACTCCCACACTGATAATGGGCAGCGCCCTCGGCCTGCAAAGTGAGATCCCCTACCTGATCAGCATGGCGCTGTTCGTCTCGGGCCTGGGCACCTTCGTCCAGGCAAAACGCTTCGGCCCGGTCGGCTCCGGTTTGCTCTGTCTGCAAGGCACCAGTTTTTCATTCATCAGCGTGATCCTCAGCGCCGGCTTCATGGTCAAGGCGCGAGGTGGCGGCACCGAGGAGATACTCTCGACGATCTTCGGCGTGTGTTTTTTTGCCGCGTTCATCGAGGTGCTGCTGAGCCAGTTCATCGGCAAACTGCGGATGTTGATCACCCCGGTGGTCACCGGCACGATCATCACACTGATGGGGTTGTCGCTGATCAAAGTCGCGATGACCGATATTGCTGGCGGCTTCGGCGCGCCGGACCTGGGCGCCGGCAGTCACTTGGCGCTGGCTGCGTTGGTGCTCGGGACGATTGTGGTGTTGAATCGGGTCGATGTGCCGTTCCTGCGCCTCGGGGCAATCGTGATCGGCCTGACCCTCGGTTATGCGGTGGCGTGGTTCATGGGGCACGTGGATTTTGCGAGCATGCCTGAGGTGCCGCTGATGAGCGTCCCGGTGCCGTTCAAATACGGGTTCAATTTCGATTGGGTGGCGTTCATACCGATCGCGGTGATTTTTCTGGTATCGCCACTGGAAGCAGCGGGCGATCTCACCGCCAACTCGATGATCTCCCGGCAGCCGGTCAAGGGTCCGCTGTACATTCGCCGGATCAAGTCCGGGCTGCTGGCCGACGGGCTTAACTCGGCGATGGCGGCGGTGTTCAACAGCATGCCGATGGTGACCTTTGCGCAGAACAACGGGGTGATCCAGCTGACGGGCGTTGCCAGCCGCTACGTGGCGTTTTTCATTGCCGGGCTGCTGGTGCTGCTGGGGCTGTTCCCGATGATTGGCGCGGTGCTGCAGCTGATGCCCAAACCGGTGCTGGGCGGTGCCGAGCTGGTGATGTTCGGCACGGTCGCGGTGGCGGGTATCAAGATCCTCGCCGAGGCCGGGCTGCATCGACGCAACATGCTGATCGTGGCCATTTCCCTCGGTTTGGGCCTGGGCGTCGCGGCGGTGCCGGAGGTTTTGCGCGAGCTGCCCACGGCGCTGCACAACATCTTCGAATCGCCGATCACCGTCGGCGCGTTGTGCGCTATCGTGCTGAACATCTTCCTGCCGGAGGAATTCATCGAGCTGGAAGAAGATGATTTCGACCCGGAAGCGTCGATTCTTCAGGTGATGGAAAATCCCGAGGTTACAAGCAAGGCTGAACCGGCAGTGCCCGGGGTGGTCGGACAGATGAACCGCTAGGCAGGCGTGAGGCCGAGCCTAGCGGGTTCGGCCTTTTTCTTTTTAGTGAGTGTGCCCATGCGCCGTGTCCACGCGTTGATTCTTTCCCTGCTGATGCTCACCCTCAGCGCCTGCGCCCTGCTGCCCCAGCACGATCCGTTGAACATCAACGTGGTCGGACTTGAGCCGATGCCAGGTCAGGGCATGGAAGTGCGTTTTGCGGTGAAAATCCGCGTGCAGAATCCCAATGACACGACCATCGATTACAACGGCGTGGCGCTGGATCTGGAGGTCAATGGGCAGCCCCTTGCTTCCGGCGTCAGCGACCAGTCCGGGTCTATTGCGCGGTTTTCTGAAACCGTGCTGATCGTGCCGGTGAGTGTGTCGGCGTTCTCCGTGTTTCGCCAGACCGTTGGGCTGACCAGGTCGCAAACTCTGGATGACCTGCCTTACGTTTTGCGTGGCAAGCTGGCTGGGGGGTTGTTTGGGACGATGCGGTTTGTGGACAGTGGCAAATTGAGTTTGCCCGGGGCTGTGACTGGGACTTGGTAAGCAGCCTTTAGTCGCGATCAGCGAGGGGGATTCTTGGTGCCCCCGATTCACCGTAGGAGTTGGCTTGCCAGCGATAGCGGTGGGTCAGGTGGCATGGATGGTGGCTGACACGGCGTCATCGCTGGCAAGCTTTGCTACCACAAGGTATTCCCACAGGAGTTTGAGTTATCGCGGAAGAATGTAGCGTTCGATGGCCTGGGCCGCGCCGTCTTCGGTGTTGGCGGCGGTGACGACGTCTGCCTGGCGCTTTACGGCGTCTTCGGCCTGCCCCATGGCGATCGACAGTCCGGCGCGGTGGAACATGGGCGGGTCGTTGCCGCCGTCGCCCATGGCGGCAGTCTGTTGCAGCGGCACACCGAGGTGTTTGGCGAGTGTCGCCAACGCTTCACCTTTGTTCGCCAGCAGCGCAGTGACATCCAGGTAGATCGGTTGCGAGCGCGATACCTGCGCCTGGCCCTCTACTTTCGGAATTAACTGCGCTTCCAGTTCGATCAAGAGTTGAGCGTTGTTGCTCGCTGCGACAATCTTGTCGATGCGCGACAAGTACGGTTCGAACGACTCGACCACAACCGGCGGATACCCCAGACCACTCTGCTCACGCGGCACCATCGGCCCGGTCGGGTCCTTGAGCAGCCAGTCGCCGCCACTGAACACCCAGACTTCAATGTCCGGCAAATCGCCAAACAGCGTCAGGGCGGTCAGCGCTGCGGTCGCCGGTAGGTAATGCGCGACCAGCAACGTACCGTCCGGATTGACGATCGTGCCGCCGTTGAACGCCGCTGTCGGCAGGTCCACGCCGAGCGCTTCGATCTGTTGCAGCATGGCTTTCGGCGGCCGGCCCGTCGCCAGGCTGAACAGCACGCCCGCCTTGCGCAGGGAGCGCACGGCGTCAATGGTGCGCTGACTGAGGCTGTGATCAGGCAGCAGCAAGGTGCCGTCCATGTCACTCAGCAAAAAACGAATGGGTTGTTGCGTCGGCTCACTCATCCGAGGCCGTGCCAGACGCGACCATCGCGAGTCAGCAACTCTTCTGCCGTAGCCGGCCCGTCCTCACCCGCCGCGTAATGCTCGACGTTTGCGTCCTGCTGCCAGGCATCGAGGAACGGCTGCACGGCGCGCCAGCCGTTCTCGATGTTATCAGCGCGCTGGAACAGCGTCTGGTCCCCGGTCAGGCAATCGTAGATGAGCGTTTCGTAGCCGGTGGACGGCTGCATCTCGAAGAAATCCTTGTAGGCAAAACCCAGCTCGATGTTGGCCATTTTCAGCGCCGGGCCGGGCCGTTTGGCCAGCAGGTCGAACCACATGCCCTCGTTGGGCTGGATCTGGATGCGCAGATAGGTCGGTTGCAACTCATCGACCTCGGTGTCACGGAACTGCGCGTACGGCGCCGGTTTGAAGCAGATGACGATCTCGGTGTCGCGCACGCTCATGCGTTTGCCTGTACGCAGGTAGAATGGCACACCGACCCAGCGCCAGTTGTCGATCATGACTTTGAGCGCAACGTAAGTTTCGGTAGTGCTGTCGACCGCTACGTTGTTTTCCTGGCGGTAACCGGGCAACGGTTTGCCATCAACTTCGCCAGCGCGGTACTGGCCGCGGACTGAATTGGCGCGCGCCTCTTCGGTCGTCCACGGGCGAATCGCCCCAACCACCTTGGCTTTCTCGCCGCGCACCGCGTCTGCACCGAATGCGGCCGGCGGTTCCATGGCCACCATCGCCAGCAGCTGGAACAGGTGATTGGGCACCATGTCGCGCAAGGCACCGGTGTGTTCGTAAAAACTGCCACGGGTTTCCACGCCGACGGTTTCGGCGGCAGTGATCTGCACGTGGTCGATGTAATGATTGTTCCAGAAAGCTTCGAACAGGCTGTTGGAGAAGCGGCTGATCAAAATGTTCTGCACCGTCTCCTTGCCCAGGTAATGATCGATCCGGTAGATCTGGTTTTCCGACATGACACTGAGCAGGCAGGCGTTCAACGCCTCTGCAGTCGGCAGATCGGAGCCGAACGGCTTTTCAATCACCACCCTTCTGAAGGCGTCGGGGGTCTCCTTCAGCAGGTCGGCCGCGCCAAGCCGCCGTACCACTTCACTGAAGAAACGCGGCGCGGTGGCCAAGTAAAACACCGCATTGCCGGTGCCGCTGGCGGCAATTTTCGCCGCCAGGGCTTGATAAGTGCTGTTGTCCAGAAAATCGCCCTGGACGTAGCTGATGCCACTGGCGAGCTTGGCCCACAAGTGCGGGTCGAGAATCTCGTCGCCCTTGCCGACCTTCGCCGCCACTTCCGTACGGATGAAGTCTTCGAGTTTTTTCGCAAAGGCTTCATCGCTAATAGCGTTGTGATCAACGCCGACGATCCGCAAACCATCCCCCAGCAAACCGTCGCGACTCAGGTTGTACAGCGCCGGCATCAGCAGACGCTTGACCAGATCACCATGCGCGCCGAACAGAAACAGCGTGGTCGGTGGTGCGGGTTCAGCCTTGGATTTATTGCGGATCAACCGGGTCATTTTTTCGAAGTCTCCACGTGGCCGCCGAAGCCGAAGCGCTGCGCCGATAGAATCTTGTCGCCGAAGGTGCCCTGCCCGCGTGAACGGTAGCGCGAGAACAGCGAGTTCGACAGTACCGGTACCGGCACCGATTGCTCCATGGCAGCTTCGATGGTCCAGCGACCTTCGCCGCTGTCCGCGACCGAACCCGAGTAACCCTCGAGTTTCGGATCGCTGGCCAGAGCGTCCGCCGTCAGGTCGAGCAGCCAGGACGACACCACGCTGCCGCGGCGCCAGACTTCAGCGATATCAGCGACATTGAGGTCGAAGCGCTGGTCTTCCGGTAGGTTTTCACTGGCCTTGGTCTTGAGAATGTCGAAGCCTTCAGCGAAGGCCTGCATCATTCCGTACTCGATGCCGTTGTGAATCATTTTCACGAAATGTCCCGAACCTGCAGGACCGGCGTGGATGTAACCGCGCTCGGCACGGTCATCTTCGGACTTGCGGTCCTTGGTGCGCGGAATATCGCCCATGCCCGGGGCGAGGCTGGCAAACAATGGATCGAGGCGTTTGACCACTTCGGCTTCGCCGCCGATCATCATGCAATAACCGCGTTCCAGGCCCCAGACGCCGCCGGAAGTGCCGACGTCAACGTAATGCAGGCCTTTTTCCGAGAGGCTTTTCGCCCGGCGGATGTCGTCCTTATAAAAGGTGTTGCCGCCGTCGATGATGGTGTCGCCGGGTTCCAGCAACGTGCTCAGTACTTCGATGGTGTCTTCGGTCGGCGCGCCGGCTGGCAGCATGACCCACACCGCGCGCGGCTTGGCCAGGCCGGCCACCAGGGCTGGCAGGTCGATAACGCCTTTGGAGCCTTCGGCTGCGAGGTTATCGACAAAAGCGGTATTGCGGTCGTACACAACGGTGGTGTGACCGTTGAGCATCAGGCGCCGCGCAATATTGCCGCCCATGCGGCCCAGTCCAATAATCCCGAGTTGCATGTACTGATGCTCCCTACTACAAATAAAGTGTGTCAAAGGTTATAGCGCAACGCGACTAATGGGGGTTAGTCCAGAGCTTTGCGACGAAGTTTCCGTGCATTGTGCCCGATACTGATAGATAACGCCGGGAATCGTGCCGAAGACACAACGACCATGAAAAATAAAAAAGTTCCCATCTGGGGCAAAAGAAATCAAAATTGCTGCCGATAGTGTTTATGTCCCGTTCGAAGAGCGGCCAGAACACAGTTGATGCAAGCTTGCGAGGTGATCCATGGACAATTTGATGACCGCTCGTCCCCTACAAACCCTGTACGTCACCATTCGTCGCGACGAACTGCGTCAGCTGCGCGATGAGCGCGAATTGCTTATGCGCGAAGTCGCTCACCTGCAAGAGCTTTTGCAGCAGTTCCAACCTGCTGACTATCGGTTGCCAGTCACGACGAAAAAAGCGCTGCACAATTAATCGACAGAAAACCAGGCTCAGACCCTCCCGTTAGAAGGTCAGCCTGGTTTTTTTGTGCCCGTTATTTACCCTGTTCGCCGGGCGGCAGGCGCTTGAAGAAAAGCCTGGTCGCCACGCTTTTGCTGATATTGGCGCTTTCAATGGCCTGAATCTGACTGGTCTGCGCCTCTCGCAATTGGTCGGCATAGGTCTTGTACCTGAGTGCCGCCAACTTCAAGTGCCCCTTCTTCATCGTTCCAGCGCTCTTCTCATGGCAATGAAAATGCGCATACCACAGTGCCTTGTGATGCTTGCTGGCCAGCGCTTTTTCGTCGAGCACTTCAAACTCAAGCAGAAAGTCCGCACCACCTGACGCTGTGGATTTGTCCGACCAGTTCGAGTTGCCGATGCGCACTTCACCTTTTTCCAGCAGGTATTCGAGATTGCCCACGGTCGGCGGCAAACGCCGCGCCCCTTCGATGCGCAGGCGCACACCTTCGTCCCGCAGCGCTTGACTAGCGACCGTCAAGCGCGCGTTCAGGTCGACGGCGTTGTCGTGCTGACTCTGAGAAAATTCCTTGAGCCTGAGGTTGATCGCTACCGCTGTTTCATCGAGCTTGTTCGCCTGGCGGACCAACGTGTCTTCCTGGCTCTTGGGCTCCGGTTGCCTGCTCGCGCTCTGGCTGACCCTGGCTTTGAACTCAGCGAGTCCGGCCAGCAGCAGGCGTGCTTCCTTGAGCAGTTTGTTCAGACCCGGCAGCGGCCTGACCGGAGGCACCGGTGTCATCGGCGATTCGACGCGCCGCTCGGTGTAGATCGGTTCTGCAGCGTCGTGCCGGTAATACGTGGTGTGCGCCCCAGAATACGGATCGGTCGCCACGATGGTCTCGTCCGGCTCGTCCGTTTCGTCACTTGACTCGCCCATGACCATGCCTTCGGCGGTCTCGATGATGCGTCGAGTCGGGCTGCGTGTGCGTTTGGAGCGTGATTTGCCGCTGGCAGCGACCGGTTCGTCAACGGTCCCCAGCACTTCGGCGCGGGCGACTTTCGCCAGCGCTTCTTCCGCCATACTGCGAAATTCCGTCACGCGGGCAGTGAACTTGCGCACGAACTCTTCCGGCACGTAAGACATCCCACCTGCGGGCCGCTCCAGGTAATGGGCCAGGCCCAAGGCATTGGTGTAGTGCCGCACGGCGTCCTTGAGCAGCAGAATCCGCTCGTTGGGCGTATAGCCTGTCCCCGCATCCAGTTCCAGCAGATGCCAGGTCACACGGCCGACGGGTATACGACTGATGCCCTCCAGCCCAGCCGCCTCGAGCATGCTCGGCTCTACCAACGGGTCGCCGGTCAGCGCGCCCCGAATGGAGATCACTTCGAAAATCCTCAGTATGTCGGTGTCAAGCTTTCGCGTTTTCACCGCGTCGAGCAAATGGCTGGCTCGCCTTCCTTTAGATACTTGCTCATCCAGCGACGCGAGTTCCGCAGCTGTGGCCTCCAGCATCTCACTGACCGCTATTCGCTGCGGATAGAACTTGAGGATTCGTTTGCGCGCCTCGAACAGCGCGTTGTAAGGAATGCCTAGCGCAGCGTCGGGGCTGTCGTAGGCCAAAGGAAAAACGCTTTCCTTGGAATAGCCCAGTTCCGGCGGGGTGCTGGAGACGCTCTCCAGCGCCGATTCCGTCATGCTGCAGCGCAAAAGCCTTTCTTGCAGAAACTCGTAACGAGCTTCGCGCAGGAAATGTTCATCGGCATCGAGCACTGGCCGGACCTTGTCGAGCAGGGCGATGTATTTGAGTTGCAGCTCAACGAACAACTCACCCGCTTTAAGTCTGGTCTGATTGGATATCCGCAATTTCTGCTGCGCAGCGGCCATGTCACGTTTGAATTGAGCCTGTTGCGCACCTTGCGCTTCAGCGAATCCTTTCGAGGCGTCTGCCAGTTTGAGCGCTTCTTGCTGAAATTCTACATAGGCATCGTTGCCCGCATCCCGCGCATGGTTGATCTCTTTATCCAGCGCCAGTCGCTGCTCCTCGAGCACCTGCAAGCGTTGTGTCCGGGCGGCGCGCTCGGCATTCAGCTGTGGATCGCCAAACACGTACTCACCCAGCCGACTGGCACCGCCACCGCCATGGCGTACACGAAACTCAGGCGCGGTGTCCCACAAACCCTCGCCGTTGTTGCACAGCTCCAGCCATTTGATCGGCGCGGCGCTGCGATCCAGCAGGTGCACATTGCGACCCTGCGCCGGCGTCACCGGCGCCCAGCCCCAGCCGGAGATTCTTCCGGGAACCCGTGCGTACCAGCGGCCATCGACCACGTGAATGCCAGGCAGCGGCGCGGCCTCTATGACGGGTCCAACCGTGTCGGGATGGACCTGTAAATAGCGCTCGAGCGCCGCTCGCGAATCGCGGGACGGGGCCATGGAAAAATCCACGGCCGAATCGGTTATTTGCGTCGTGGCAGCGATGGGCGGCGTGTACCGGGCGGATACGCTGCCTCGCGACGCGGGCAATCGAACCGGAAGGTCGGACACATTGCCGGGCTGAAACCGATGAACCAATGCTGCCATCGCCAATTGTCCGAGCAGCGTGAATAACAACTGCCGGGTCGGGCCGGTGTCACCCTGGTCCAGGGTGCGCAAGGCACTCAAGACGGCGGACTCGGTGGTCAGCAGCCAACCCGCGGCGGCAGCCGGACCGCGCAGGTAAGGCAGAACCGCGCCCAGAATCGAGTCGAGTACTTTTTCGCCCAAGCCCTCCAGCGTCGCCCAGCGATATTCCGCGTTCGACACCGTCTGTTCGTCAGCCTGGCGCACCAGCACGCCGGCATTCGCTTGATACAGTGCGCTGAACACATCGCCCACCACCACTTCATCACACAGGACCGGTGGGGCCGCCGCCGTAATCGTCGAAAAGTCCACATCAAAGATCACCCTCGGCAGATGTGGTTCAGTGAAGCCTCCGTGGTTGTAAATCCTGCGGGCGTCGGGCTCAAGCCAATCCAGCACGCTTTTGTTGATCGACGAGTCGTCGCGGATCCGCTCCAACAGCGTTGGCCAGGACGCACACTCGACGAACACCGGTGCGTAGAACGGCCGGTACAGAAGAAAAGGTCCGTGGCTGGTGTCTTGCGGGCCGATCACGAACTGATTACTCACCACGTCTGTGCGGTCTGCCTCGTCAAGCACAAAGGCCAGCGCCCTGAGCACGATCGGCTGCAGGTCAAGGGTGCGCGCAGCGGTCTCGGCTTGCACCAGCGCGAGCACTTGCCGATAGCCGGCCTCGGTCACATGGCCATTGCCGGTCACTTTGTATTCAAGCGCCAGCATCGGCAGTTGCAGGCGCAACTGGTTGGCGAAGCGTGTTTCCCGCTCAAACCGCAGTGCTTTGTCGCCCAGCAGCTCGCGCTTGACCAGCAGTGGGTAAGCCGTGCCGATATCCGCTCGCGACATCAGCTCACGCAGAGTGTCGACGTTTACCCAATCCGGCAGTGGCGCGCCGTTCTTGTCGCGTAGCGTGGTGGCAGCGTGCAGCAGACCACCCAGATTTTTCAAGGCGCGCCGGGTCAGGGTATCGGTTTGGCTGACGACCGTGCCCGTCGCAGCGCCGGGTGCATCGGCCTGATAGCGAACCTGCGTGACCAACAAGGCGTCGGGGTCGAACGCCGGACCGAAATCCACCATCGCCTGCTCCAGCGCATGCCTGGCAAACACGGCGGCGCTGTCGATGCCGTCGTCATAAGCCCGGCCATCCGTGGCTTGCTGCAATGCCGCGAGTTCCAGCAGGTATCGGCTGTAGGCCAGCAGGTCCTCGGTGCTGGCAAGCGGCAGCCAGTCGGGTTGGTTGTCGAGCACGCTGTCGAGCATTGTCGATGTCGATGCGTGGTCAGCGGAGGCGTGAAAAAAACTTGAGACATCACTGATCTCGGCATACCGCGACTCCAGCGCTGGCAAATCCTGCCCGGCGATATCACCCATATCGGCGACACGCTCCAGTTGCGAGTCGAGCATCGCCTGGGCCAACGTGACGAACACATCGGTGTTTATAGTCCATGGCTGAACGTCCAGCACCACGTGGCTGGTCGACGAACCGGTCACGCGTTGCGCCTCGGCGAAGGCTTGCAGTGTGTTGAATGATGCAACGGTTCCATCGGGGAAAAACTGCAGGATTATTTCCCGGTCAGCCACCGTACGCGTCACCAGCACTGCGCTGCGGGTAAGGACCCGGAGCGCTTCGTCCTGACCCGTTTGATAGCGCACCAGAAACGCTTCAGTAGCTTTCTCCCCGTACACCTGCTGGCGCTCGGATCGTTGCGGGCAATGGGCAATTTGCTGCAGCGTGCGGATTTGCTCGGCATCCAGCCGATCGTCACTGTTGCCCGGTGCAAGCTGGATCAGCAATGCGCCTTTGCAAAGGTCGGCCAGCCACTGCCAACGCTTGGTCTCACCGGCCAGCGGCTCGTTCCAGAAGTCCGCGAGTGCGGTTTGCAGGGCGCCGATCATCACGTCCGGCAAACCTCGCAGTAACGCTTCGACTTCCCGCATCTCGACATCCAGGCGCCGCCCGCTCGCGTCGCTGAGAAAGTGCCCGGAGGTAAACCACAGCGAGGCTTTGCCGGTGACCGAGGCGATCATCACCTCGAACAGCGGCACCGTGGAATGCCTGGCGCCGTCCTCCCCCGGTGGCATAACGGTGTTGTCGCGCTCGTGCCCGACGTCCCAACCCGGCACGTTGAGCGTGGTGGTCAGCACGTTGATGTGCAGGTCCGGGTAGAGCCTGGCGAGCGCCGCGGTGAATTGTTTCAACGCGGCAGTGATGACGATCGGTCGATGGGCAAAGACCGTTGAAACGGCATAAGCCAGTACTTTTCCAGCATTCAATGGAGGCGCTACAAGCGAATGATCAGGCATGTCCCTTTCCTTGGGAGGCGATTGGCGTGGCAGGTTTGCGTCCTGCGTAGCGCTCATCAAAACCCGGGATTGACCGCGCTGTGCGGTAACCCGATACCGCCACGGCCGTTGGGAAACCGGGTAGCTCACGAACTTTTCACACCACTCTGGTCATAATTTTCTCATTGTGGCCGCCCGCTGAATTTTGCGTGTCCGCTATTTGCTGCCGCTGCCTGCGCCAGCCACCTCGAATCATTTGCTGGAGCCCTGAATGGCGACGTTTGAACGCAGCAACACGACTGCGAAAGGTTTCGATTGGCCCGGATTTCTCTGGCTGTTCATGTTCTTCTGGTACTTCTCGGGCATTACCCAACTGTTGATCCAACTGACGGGCACCTCCGGTTTCAGCGGGTTTCGTCAGGCCTTCGTGATGAGTGCCATCTGGCTCGCGCCGATGTTGCTGTTCCCGAAACAGACCCGCGTGATGGCGGCGGTAATCGGCGTGGTGCTGTGGGCTTGTTCGATGGCGAGCCTGGGTTACTTCTTCATCTATCAGCAGGAATTTTCGCAAAGCGTCATCTTCATCATGTTCGAGTCGAACATCTCTGAAGCCGGCGAGTACATGACCCAGTACTTTGCCTGGTGGATGGTCGCGGCATTCCTCGCCCACACCGCATTCGCCTGGTTCCTGTGGACGCGCCTGCGCCCGGTGTACATGCCGCGTGGTCGCGCACTGGTGGCGGCGACCGCCATCGTGATCGCAGTGGTGGGTTATCCGCTGATCAAGCAAACGATGCGCACGGGCAACTTTGCCGAAGGTTTCGAGAAGTTCGAAACCCGCATCGAGCCGGCCGTGCCATGGCAGATGGCAGTGGCGTACCACCGCTATCTCGACACCCTCGCCGGCATGCAGGACATGCTGCACAGCGCGAGCAAGATCGCCCCGCTGAAAAACCTCAAGGATGTCAGCGCTGATCAGCCCCAGACGCTGGTGCTGGTGATCGGCGAATCGACCAACCGTCAGCGCATGAGCCTGTACGGCTACCCGCGCGAGACCACGCCTGAACTGGACAAACTCAAGGATCAGCTGGCGGTTTTCGACAACGTCATCACCCCGCGCCCCTACACCATCGAGGCGCTGCAACAGGTCCTGACCTTTGCCGATGAAGACAATCCGGGGTTGTACCTGTCGACGCCGTCACTGGTCAGCATGATGAAACAGGCGGGTTACAAGACGTTCTGGATTACCAACCAGCAGACCATGACCAAGCGCAACACCATGCTCACGACCTTCTCCGAACAGGCCGACGAGCAGGTGTACCTGAACAACAATCGCAACCAGAACGCCGCGCAGTACGATGGCGACGTGATCGCGCCGTTCAACAAGGCGCTGACCGATGCCGCGCCACGCAAGTTGATCGTCGTGCATCTGCTCGGCACACACATGAGTTACCAGTACCGTTATCCGTCGACGTTCGACAAATTCAAGGATCGCAACGGCGTGCCCGACGGCGTACGTGACGATCAATTGCCGACGTACAACAGCTACGACAATGCGGTGCTGTACAACGATTTCGTGGTCTCGAGCCTGATCAAGGACTACGCCAAATCCGACCCGAACGGCTTCCTGCTGTACCTCTCCGACCACGGCGAAGACGTGTTTGACTCGCCCGGCCACAGCACGCTGGGCCGCAACGAGAGCAAGCCGACGGCGCCGATGTACACGATTCCGTTCATGGCCTGGGCATCGCCAAAATGGCGAGAGAAGCACAATTGGGATTTCGCCGCAGACCTTGGCCGGCCTTACAGCAGCTCGCACCTGATCCACACCTGGGCGGATATGGCCGGGTTGAGTTTCGATGAACTTGATCACAGCAAGAGCCTGGTCAGCGACAGTTTCAAGCCGCGACCACTGTTGATTGGCAATCCTTTCGAGCGTCAGCAGAAAGCGCTGATCGACTTCAGCCTGATCAAGCCGAAGGTGAAAGCCGACCCGGCGGGCATTGTCCTCAAGTAACCGCATGCCCTTTGTAGCAGTTGGCGCAGCCTGCGTCCGATCGCGACACGGTTTGGACGCAGCCTCGCAGGCTCGGCAGCTGCTACAAGCTTGTGACATATTCACAAATAGTAATTATTCTCGTTTATTGCTAATTATCGCCGCCCTCCTTCGTCCTTGAATCAACGGAAATTTTTCCATCGACGACAAGGAGTCGGCAGCGATGTTCGCGCCTATCACCCGTTCCATGACTTTTACCCTTGGTCTGTGCAGTGCAGCGCTATGCCCTGAGCTGTTTGCAGAAACTGAACTGTCAGAACAAACCAGGCGCGATGTTCTGGAGCTTGACGCCACCAATGTGACCGGGCAAAACCTGGGCCGCACCACTGAAAACACGCAGTCCTACACCACCGGCGCCATAAGCAGCGCCACCCGCCTGAACCTGTCGATCAAGGAAACGCCGCAGTCGGTTTCGGTGGTAACCCGCCAGCAGATGGACGATTTCAAACTCGGCACGCTGTCCGAAGCCATGAGCCAGACCACCGGCATTGTTGTGCAACACAACGATTCCGATCGGGTCAGTTATTCCTCGCGCGGTTACCCGATCAATAATTTCCAGATCGACGGGATGCTCAACACGTTCAGCTACATGAAGTCCGACGCCGACACGATCATTTACGACCGTATCGAAGTGGTACGCGGCGCGACCGGCCTGACCACAGGTGCCGGCGATCCCTCGGCCACCATCAACATGGTGCGCAAGCGCCCTACCTCGCAATGGCAAGCCATGAGCGGTGTCAGCGGCGGCAGCTACGACAATTATTACAGCTACGTGGATGTCGGCGGTCCGCTGGGGTTCGATGGACGCCTGCGCGGGCGCGGCGTGCTGGCCTACCGCGACAGCCACTCTTATCTCGACAACTATCAACTGCAACGGGAGGTCGGCTACGGCATTCTCGAAGCGGACCTGACCGACGACACGGTGCTCGCCGTGGGTTACGACTATCAGGACAAACAGGTGCAGGGCACGTCGTGGGGCACCGTGCCGTACTGGAACGCCGACGGCAGTGAAGCCAGGCTCGGACGGTCCACCAACATGGCTACACCCTGGAGTTCCTGGCCGCTCAAGGACAAAACCGCTTTCGCTACGCTGGATCAGAATCTCGGCGAGGGCTGGCACCTGAAAGCCGCCTACACCCATCGCGAGAGCGACACCGACGGCAAGATCTACTACGGCGGCAACGGCTTCCCCGAGGCCGATCGCAGCGGCATGGTGGCCAACGTCAGCCACATGATCGGCGAGCAGAAGATGAAGGCGTATGACTTCAACGTGTCCGGGCCCTATGCGTTATTTGGCCGTGAGCACGAAATGATGTTCGGTTATGGCGAGGCCGAGCGCAGTGACGACAATCCCTACACCGACAGTGACATCGCGTCGGACTACGCCAACGTCCCCGACTGGAAATACATGAGCGCGATTCCCAAGTTCAATGACACCGTGACCGATCTGCAAGCGTCCAGCAGCAGCACTCGGCAAAAGGCTGGTTATCTGGCAACCCGCCTGAGCCTGACCGACGACCTGCACGCCGTGCTCGGCAGTCGTTACGGCAGCTGGAAATCCACGAGCACGACCAACGCCTACGCTGACAATCTGCAGTTGCGCAGCGTCGATGCGACCTCTCAGCAGCACAACGACATGTGGACGCCCTACGCCGGGCTGCTTTACGACTTGACGCCTGAATACACCGCCTACGTCAGCTACACCGACATCTTCAAGCCGCAAACCTACCGCGACAGCAATCGCCAATATCTTGAACCGGTAGTCGGCAGCAATTATGAAGTGGGGCTTAAGGGCAGCTTGCTGGAAGAACGCCTGAACCTCGCCACGGCAGTGTTCTGGAGCAAACAGGACAACGTCGCCGAACTCGATGACTCGGTGCCGCCGGACCCGGTGACCAACGAGGAGTTCTACAAGTCCAACGGCAAAGGCAACAAGGTCCAGGGTTTCGAAGCCGAACTGTCCGGCGAAGTCTTGCCGCAGTGGAACATGATTGCCGGGTACACCTACACCCATTCGGTGACGGGTGAGGACAAACGCGCCAACACCAATCAGCCGTTGAACATGCTGCGCCTGTCCACTTCGTATCGCTTGCCAGGGAACTGGCAGGCGCTGACCGTCGGCGGCGCGCTCAACTGGCAGAGCGACATTTACCGAACAGCCAATCGCCCGGTCGGTCGGGCCGCGAATGGAGGCATCATCACCCAACGCACAAACATTCGGCAGGAGGCGTACACCGTGGTCAAACTGATGTCGCGGTATGCCTTCGACGAACACCTGTCGGCATCCCTGAACGTCGACAACCTGCTCGACGAGAAGTATTACGACAACGTCGGTTTCTATAACGGCGTGTACTGGGGCGCCCCGCGTACGGTGACCCTGAGCCTGGACTGGAAGCTCTGAGCACAGTTAATTCCCAATTAACGGGATCGGCAGATAATGCCCGCGCAGTATTGCTTCATGGACGAAATCGCATCCGACATGCTTAGTGGGAGGCAGACCATGAAAACGACACCTTTGATTGTTGCCGGGCTGATGACTTTTGTTTCGGTGAGTGCATTTGCCGAAGGTGGCGCAGAACGCATGCGCTATTACTACGAGAGTTTGCGGTTGAGCCAGCAGGAGAACCAGCGTCAGCAAGATGCTGAGCTGCGCGTTCCGGACGATCAAACTGCGCAAATGACGGAGAGTTACAAGCGGTGAGGTAAAGAGGGCGTCTCCTGGGGCGCCCTTTTTTGTTGTCGAAATATGGGGCACTGCTCGCCTGCCGGACGGTATGTGTATGTTCGCGCTTGCGAAACTAAAGCTGAATATCTATCCACCTTACGTCATCTTCATACGGAGTTGACGCTTGTAGATTGGCTTGGCGTTCATGCGAGCTCAGAAAATGGTAGCCTTCGAACCTCGGATTGCATATATAAGGACATTCCTGTGGTAAGACACATTTTATCACCTATTTTCACTTTACTGCTGCTGACAGGTTGCCAAGCGCAAACCTCTCCTTTACCAAAAAGCCAGAAACTCTCGCCGAATAAAGTCGCTGAAATCAACGCGACCATCGAGCATAAATACCCGAAACTCTCAAGAGAGCTTCGCGGCAAGCTACTGGATACCGTGGTGCAGTCACTGGATAACATGGTGTTTATCGAAGGTGGCGAGTTTCAGATGGGCGATTTTGGTTGGCCGTATGACGATGACCCTGCAAATCTGTGCGATTGGCCATGCGGCGTGGAGCCGGACCGGATGGGGCGTATTAGCATGCACGGTGATGATGACTTTGTTCATCCGGTTAAACTGAGCAGTTACTCACTGTCGAAATTCCAGACAACACTGGAGGATTTCGATCTGTTCTTTATTGCTCACGGCAAACCGTTGTTTGATGCGGAAGATCGCAAACGAGAAGAATTGCATGAAATTTTTTACGCCCCGAAGCTGCCTGCACCAACCCAAAGTTGGCAAGAAGCAAAAGATTACTGCGGTTGGTTGGGGAAACTCAGTGGTTTGCCAGTGGACCTGCCCACAGAGGCCCAGTGGGAATATGCAGCCCGCAATCGCGGCCAATATGTGATGTTCTCCACCGACAATGGAAATTTAAACTATGGGCGTAACTTCCCTGCATCAGGTAAAGGTAAACGCCTTACTTTCGCGGTTGATAGTTTTGTCCCCAACCCCTTGGGAATTTACAACCTGTCCGGAAATGCCACCGACTGGGTCAATGATTGGTACGGCAAGGACTATTATCGTGTCTCACCTCTGATTAACCCTACCGGCCCCGAGACAGGCACGCTTCGAGTTCTTAAAGGATCAGGCTATGGTGAAGGCCCGCTGCTCACCGCGAGTACCGTACGGCGATGGGCAGAGGTACCTGTAAGGAAGCGGCATGTCCCCGGCTTTAGCTTCCGCTGTGCTGTTCAATCTGATCAGCCCATATAAATCAGGGGTAATAAGGGCGCTATAAATGCGCCCCCATTATTCTCTCATCGTTTATGCCAAACCATAAAACCTGCCGCTGTTCTGTGCGGCCGCCAGCACTTTCTCTTTACGCCAAGCATTAGCAGGCTTGCAGGCTGCTCGGGCCGGACTATCGGAACTGGATAACCGCCATACTGTTAATGAACCGATCTCGGTTTTTCCTGATTATGGCTGATTAGAAACTGGTCAGTTCCTCGGCTTCTGCCCTTATAGCATTTCGCGCCGCCCCCCCAAAAACAAGCATTTCATCCCTCCCCCACTCAACCCCCTCAATCGTCTTTTGCACTGAGATCGAGAACCATGCAAGAGCACAAAAATGTTAGGCTTGGCACCTCGGATTACATGTATAAGGACATTCCTGTGGTAAGACACATCTTTTTACTTATTTATACGTTACTGCTGGTGACAGGTTGCCAAGCGCAAACCTCTCCTTTACCAAAAAGCCAGAAACTCTCGCCGGATAAAGTCGCTGAAATCAATGCAACCATCGAGCATAAATACCCAAAACTCTCCACCGAGGTTCGCGGCAAGCTACTGAACACAGTGGTGCAGTCACTGGATAACATGGTGTTTATCGAAGGTGGCGAGTTCCAGATGGGGGATTTTGGTTGGCCGTATGACGATGACCCTACAAATTTGTGCGATTGGCCCTGCGGCGTGGAGCCGGGCCGGATGGGGCGCATCAGCATGCACGGTGATGATGACTTTGTTCATCCCGTTAAACTGAGCAGTTATTCCCTGTCAAAATTCCAGACAACACTGGGGGATTTCGATCTGTTCTTTATCGCTCAGGGCAAACCGTTATTTGAAGCGGAAGATCGCAAACGAGAAGAATTGCAGGCAAAGTTTTACGGTCCCATGCTGCCAGCGCCGGTCCAAAGCTGGCAAGAAGCTAAAGATTATTGCGGTTGGTTAGGGGAGCTAAGTGGTTTCCCGGTAGATCTGCCCACGGAGGCCCAGTGGGAATATGCAGCACGTAATCGTGGTCAACATGTAGTGTTTTCCACCGACAATGGGAGTTTGAACTATGGACGTAACTTCCCTGCATCAGGTAAAGGTAAACGCCTCACCTTTGCGGTTGATAGCTTTGTTCCCAACCCCTTGGGGATTTACAACCTGTCCGGAAATGCCACCGACTGGGTCAATGATTGGTACGACAAAGACTATTACCGTGTCTCACCACTGATTAACCCTACTGGCCCCGAGACAGGCACTCTCCGAATTCATAGGGGATCGGGTTATCCAGAGGATCCACTGCTCACCGCGAGTACAGTACGGCGATGGGCAGATGAGCCTGTAAAAAACGGGTATTACCCGGGCTATAGCTTCCGCTGTTCAGTTCAATCCGATCTGCCGCTTTAAAGCAGGCAGAATGAGGGCGCTATATGTGCGCCCTCTTTATTTGCTCAACGTTTATGCCAAACCATCAAACCTACCGCTGTTCTGTGCGGCCACCAGCACTTTCTCTTTACGCCAGGCATTACTAGGCTTCCAGGCTGCTCGGGCCGGACTATCGGAATTCTGCTTAACCGCCAAACTGTCAATGAAACGATTGAATTTGTCTTGCTCATCGCCGGTAAGCAAGTCATTGATTCGTTCCAGACTATTCATGGCCTTAACTTTTGTCCCGTCGAGTGAACAATGCTCCAGCACTTCAATAAATTGTCTCCAGCGACGTACCTCGGACAGAAGAATGACGAGTGCCTGCTCCTGCCTTTCGTTGAAGCTGCCAATTCCCTTGGCGACAACCCCTTCTGTCAGCAGATAGACCATCGGCCCCATGGTTTCAGGCGGCAACACGCTCAGCTGTATAGCCTGATTCCCAACCCGGATGATCTTATCTTTCTCATGACCGATTAGATAATTGGCCAGTGCTTCAGCTTCGATCCTCGTGGCTGCTCTCTTATCCCACCACTTAATCATCTCAAAGGCACCATCTTTGAACGCAGAGCTGAACGACTTTGCGGGCGAGGTCGCCACCTGATATAGCCCGGACGCCATGTACCTAAACGCATCCTCAGTAACTCCCGAGAGGTGCCTGTAGTCAACATCAGCCAAGGCATTACAAAACAGCAATGTCAGCTTCCCAACCTGCTCTACATCCACCAACGCACCAAACCCACCGCCCGCACCAGGGCCAAATATCAGCGAGCCTTTACAGTTAAATGCCAACCGGTTATCAGCGATACTGATACCAATCTCACCATGGGCACCAATACCCAAAGCGACATTCCCTTCTACTTTGAGCTCGGCCAATTTAGCCCAATTGCTGTTGGCGTTTGCCTGACCGACGAAGGCTTTGCCCGTCCCTTGCTTTTCCGGCTCAACCCACTCAAAAGCCCCACTGAGAGCACCGCCTGTTTGCGCTCCTGCAAACGCATCGCACTTGACGCCGATATTGCCACCGGGGCCGACTTCCATGGTCGGCGTACCCAGTAACGCGGTTGCTCCGGCGGGGGTTTCCGTCGGCTTGTATTGCGTTTTGACCCCAGCCTCGCCCTGTAACTTCGCTCCGACAAAGCATGACAGCTCCAACTTGCCACTCATGCGAAACACGCCCATCGGATGCAGCACTTCCTGTTTCAGGGCATTACGATAAACCATGTTCGCGACGTATCCGCCCTGATCAGGAAAATACGAATTCAAGGACGCTGAAGCTTCCGCCAACGAGAACGCCGCGCTGCCTTTGACACCCACGTCAATACTGCCTTCTTTGGGGTTCCAGTTATTAACCCCTGCGCTGGCGCTGGCCGCGAATCGCAGGGCGTGGGCTTCGGCACTGATCGCGTAGCGCGACGCGTCGCTCTGATTGGACGTCCAGGACACTTCCTGATGCAGCGTATTGAGCAGGTTGTCCTGTTTGCTGGTCCAGGTACTGATCTTGAGCTCCAGATTGCCCAACGGACCGGCTCTACGCCCTTCACCGACGGCGTTTTTGATGTCCTTGATCAGGTCTGCGGCCAGTTGCTTGTTGAAGGGTTTCCCGGCCATGACGCGCGTAGGGACTCGAACGTTCCATGCGGTGGTACTTCGCCAAGGGATCGAGACGTAATGACGCCGAGTCGGGTCGCTGAACAGGATGACTTCCACCACGGTAATGCCGGACCTGGTCTGGCTGCCACGCTGAGTCTCACTGCTGCGCCCCTTGCCATGCCTGAGATCCGGGGCGGCGTTGCTTGCGCTGGTTGAGCTGTCATCGGATTCGGCTTTTTTCTGAGCCGCCAATTCAGCGCGGAGTTTGCCTATTTCCTGATCCAGCTCCGTGATTTTCTTGCTCTTCAATAACTTCCAGTTGTCTTCAAATTGCGTCCAGCCATAAGACCTGGGCTCGTAAGCCTGATACCAATCACGCGCCTGCTGCAAGGCGAATATAGCCCCCTGAAGATCTTTATCGGTTGTCGGCGGTGCCGCTTTGGTTTGCCGGGGTTTGAGGTCGCGCTTCAGCAACCCGGCGCCTTCAGCTTTGACTGCCCAAGCCTCTTTGACACAGCCGGAGCACGCACAGCTGGCGCCGGGATTTTGAGTTTTCTTGCACTGCATAGCAGGCAGCGCTTTGGCGAGATTTTGATGCAGCTCATCCATCACCTTCTGGACAGCGCGGATTTCCTTCTTCAATGCCTTGGACTGTTTATCCGTCAGAATAAAAAAATGCGGCTCACCGGTAATATGGGCTACATCGACCAATTCCTCATCGCACTGGGCCTGGCCCTTGAGTGCGACGGAGCTGGTGTTATCTGCGTACATCGGCGGCGGCAGTCCCGGCTTGGGCGCGGTGTCGGGCAGCTTCAGTTCCCAACCAGGCTTGATGTAGCCGGGATTAGTAATGATCGGGTTAAGCGCTTGTATCTCGGCCGTGTTAACACCGTATTGCCGGGCAATTACCCCCAGCGTATCGCCATCTTTAACGGTATAGGTATTGTTCATCGGGATCATCGTCCTTGTGACTCAGAGAAGCTCAAGCTCGATTAGCTTGTCGCCAAGGCCCAGGTCATCACGGGCCAATAATTCGGAATTTGGAGTGCGTCCCCAGAATCCATCGCCCTGACGTAACGCCAGACGCAGCCAGCGTTCCTGCTCGGCCAGTTGCAGATACCCTGCGGTCTGAGCGCCAAGTAGTTGCCGATAAACGAACTCCACCGGCTCAGGCATCGCAAGTACCGCCTGATAGCCCAAGGCAAATCGTCCCGCCAGAATTTTCAAACGGTATTGATCCATAAGCGCCTGGCGATCGACGTCAATGTGCAACCAACCAGGCTGCTGAATTTCTGCATGCGGATCCGGTTGGGGATTAGCCAGATATCGCCAGCCCAGCTCGTTGCGCCAGGCCAAGCCAGTGAGCGGCCCCATGAACTGCAACAGCTCTGTTTCATCGAGGCTGTTCAACAGCGGTTCCAGCCAGCGCGGATCGAAAAAACGCATCATCTGGGCAGGCGTGTCATCGGTGCTGATGGTCAGCAGGCTGCGCCAATGTTCAACGGCTCGCTCGAAGGACTGCTCATCCTCCAGATAGGCGACACACCCGGCATCTGCCCGTTCCAGCAACCTGCTGGCATGCTCCATCGAAGCACCAGGTGCAGGACACAGCAACGCGAAAGGCCCGGCCACTTGCAAACCCGCATAAGGGGTCTCGTCGAAGAGCGGCACATAACGTTGGAAGCCAAAGCCAATGGCTTGATCGGCATGCGCTGGTAATTGCGGATCGAAACTGGCGTCCAGAATCACACACAGGACTCGCGAAGCTCCAGGCGTCTCAAAGGGTGAGGAGAGGGTCTCGATCATGCCGCCTCCCCCGGCTGGTGGATTGGGCACTGACCTGATGCATCGAGCTGACAGTCAGGAATAGGTAAGAGAGCACCTGCCACCGCTTGCTCCTGGTAAAACGGCAGGCTGGGAAGCGGCAATGCTGACGGTGTTGCCAACCCTTCAAGCATCCCTGGCAACACCGGAGCAGCCGCGGTTCCGGCAGCAGGCGCGCCACCCGTTTGAATCTCGGTGCTGCTGAAAATACCTTTCGGGCTGATCACGATGTGCTGCCCGCCACCTTTCAAGGTGATGCTGGCTCCGGCATCCAGTATCAGATGGGCACCGGCCTTGAGGTGGACTTGCTGACCTCCCTCAATCACCACTGTTTGCCCTACACGGGTATGACTGCTGCCGGCGACCTGCAAATAGTCATTGGCTTTGAGATCCACTTTACGGTCAGCGTTGACGGTGCGCAGTTCCTCGGCTTCCAGCCCGTAATGCTATTGCCCTTGATGGTTTCGCGGCGTTCGTTACCCACCTCCAGTCGGCTGTCATTTTCGATCTTCTGCTCCATATCACGCTGAGCACGCAGGGAGATCAGCTCCTGGCCGCTACGGTCTTCAATCGAGAGCTCGTTATAGCCGCCACTGGCGGGCGAGCTTTGGCTGCGCAGCACGGTTTTGGTTTTATTCGCGGGCAAGGGGTATGGCACAGGCGTAACCTTGTTAGGCACACACCCGGTAATCAAAGGATTGTCGGGATTACCCTCCAGGTAGGTCACTACCACTTCCATGCCGACACGCGGGATTGTCACCGCACCGAAGCCGTCCCCCGCCCAGCTGGACGACACCCGCAGCCAGCAACTGCTCTTGTCGCTGCCAAGTTCGGCGCGGTCCCAATGGAACTCGACCTTGACCCGTCCGTACTTATCGCAATGGATGTCCTCACCTTTGGGCCCGGTGACACGGGCCGTCTGGCTGACCAACATTGTCTTGCGCGTAACCAACGGTGGACGGTAGAACACATCCCAGGGAATCGCGCTGAAGCTATTACGGTAACCTTGGGTAAAGCCGTCTGCGGATTCAACGTCGCTGGTGATTGCTTCTTCCAGTACCTGAGGTTGCTTGCCTGAGTGCGTCACACTGAGCAACAACCACAAATCGTTGCACTGCTGACGCGGGTGTTCAGTCAGATCGAAGAAGTGGCCGCTGCGCAGGGTCGGCTGGTCGCTTTTACCCTCGGCCAGCTGGTAGTCGGCACGGTGCCGCTCCAGGGACTGCCGGGCAAGCTGTCTGCCGAGCTTTTCATTTTCGTGCAGCACCGGGTAGCGGTAGTCTTCCAGTGCAGGACTGAACTCAGCGGTAAATTGGCTTTGCAACAACAGGCTTGGGCGCGCTGGATCATAGCCTCGGCGCGTGGCCGTGCTGGTACGGGTGCTAAAGCGCATGGAGAACTGACTGACGACCGGGTGTTCCGCCACCAGGCCGCAGCCTTGCCGATACGGTGTACCCCCCAGCTTGGGAAAAAAGGTCTGATCATCGGTAAATACGAGATGGTGACCCTCTTCGCTGTGTTGGTGGTGCCACGAAATTCCATCTTCACTGCACACCCTTTGGATGAACTCGAAATCGTTTTCCGCATACTGGGTACAGTACTCGCGCTCTGGACTGGTGCTCACATGAAAGGTATAGGCATCAGCCTGGATACCATGCCCCTGGAGCACTTGGGCGACGATTTGCGGCACTGTCAGATGCTGGAAAATCCGCTGGTTGTGGCTGAACTGCAAGTAATGCAGGGCCGGCACCAAGGTTAGATGATAACGGGTCAGGCGTTTACCTGTTTCACCCACGAAAACATCTTCCAGTCGGCCATGAATACCTTCGCCATTCAGGCCGAACTGAAGGAATGCCGGCTGACTGAGCAGGCTCTCCAGATCGAAATCAGGGAACTCGCTGACCAATTCGATTTGAATCGCATACAAGTGGCTGATGGCTTCAGTGCCATTGAACCCCAGTACCTGAAAGTCGTTGCGAACAGCGGGAATTAATAACGCAAAGTGCGCAGTATTGGCCGGCGCGAACATAGGCTAGCCCCTTAAGCAGTAATACTGGACACGAGTGGCAGAGAAGACTTGATCCAAGTGCAGATACTACATTGACGTGCCGCCCCCACCGTCGGAATGTCAGGTCTGCTGAGGGGTGTACTGGGGGAGAAAACGAGGCTTTGAACGTCATGCGTGGAAACATCGACTGTCAAAGTGAGGCGCGGTAGCGAGGAAGCGTTGAACATTTGTTGCTCCTTTTTTTGCCCTTGGCAGGGTGAGTCCTGATAAGTACTTAGGGTTCGTACAAGGGGTCGGCCATCCATAGCCTGGGCATATAACCTGTCGAGCACGCTAACAAAGCGAAACAAGTATTGATGTAGGACGGTTCCCAAAGATGTATCTAATTTTGTTTTGGCGGGGGATTTATGACCGCGAATGACACGCCTTCAATTAGGCGTTGAGGTCGCATTAAATTGCACAGACTTATCCAACCGCCACTGCCTCGCAGCTTGTTTACTTCAAGTGTTGAAATATCGGATGACGTCCGCAGACCTTGTAGGCAAATCCGAATCGTGTTTTTTGGGCACTTTGATGCCTTGTTGCGTTTTTCTTCGACGGGATACTCTCCGGAAGTCGCTGACCATTCAGCGATCGGGCTTGGAAACCCGTCGAATCGAACGCTCCGTCACCCTTCATGAATGCAGCCCGTATCACGGCCGTATTCTTGAATATGGCAGCTGTGCGTGGGACGCCCTCGGGCGTGCCGGTTCCATGGTTCCCGGTTTTCCAACCCGCGCATAGCTGCCACCCATTCGCTTGGAAACGAATGTGGCAGCTCCTCGAACCCTGGAGCAAAACATGACAACAACAAATCAGCCCGATCCCTCAGATCTAAAAACCATCGGCCTCACCCCCTTAATCTACTGCTCAACCCAACCCCTCTTCCATGTCACCCGAGACGTTCCCCTCTGCGATGCGCTCGCCATGGCCTCAGACTTCCTGTTCCTTGCCAGGGAGCTGACCGGGACGCTGCCTTCAATCGCGATACCGACCGACACATCTGGGCCGCGCATTACCTGACGGCGATGAGCAAGGCTGTTGTTGATGATGCGGGAAGGTATTGGAGCGGCCTGTTGCAATAAAGCCCTGACCTTCAAAACAAGCGCCCGAGCGCAACTGAAGGCGCCCAGACACCAACCAATAAAAAGCCCCCGTTACCTGTAAGGCAACGAGGGCTTTTGATCAGCGCCTGAATTTACAGCGGCTTGGTCCAGAACAGCATCCGCCCGTGCGCCGGGTCGAACATGCCGGCAGCGAATCCGAATTTGGCGTAAGACGATTGGGCCACTGCATTTCCTTCCAGCACTTCCAGAGTGATCTTGCAGCAGCCGCGCTGGCGGGCAATGTCCTCGACCTTTTGCAGCATCTTCTGGCTCAGGCCCAAACCGCGAAACTTCGGCACCACTGACACATCGTGAACATTGACCAGTGGCCGACAGACAAACGTCGAAAAGCCTTCAAAGCAGTTCACCAGCCCCGCGGGCTCGCCGTTGACGAATGCGAGCACGCTGAAGGCGTGGGCACGTTTGGCCAGTTCTTGTGGCAGTTGAGCCAGGACTTCAGCGGGCAACGAGTGACCACCGCCCATCGGGTCTTCAGCGTAGGCATTCAGCACCAGGCCAATCGCCTCGGCATGCAGCGGGTTGGTGTAGCTGGCCTGAAGTACACGTATTTCTGCGGATTCCATTTCCATCCTCGATTACTGCGCGGTTGCCTCAGCGCGCCATCCGCGCTGCAGGGTCCGGCGACCCTAGCGCGAGTCACGCACTCACTGCAACGGTTGCACGCCCGTGCCCCAGATCAACGCCTCGGTCCAGCCCAGCTCGGCGAAATCCGCGGCGCGCAGGTGTGCTTCACCGACACTGAAAAACTCGTCGAGTTGCGGCGGTGCAACCGGGGTGCTACTGAGCATGCAGTGTACTTGTCCGCGATGATGGATCTGGTGTTCGAACAGGTGCGACAGCAGGCGCAAGCGACTGTCGTGCTGCGGCGTTTCTCGGGCAATGGTCACGAGCTTGCCGAGGTCGGCGTCACGCAACTGTTCGCAATAGGCGAGCAATCGGCGATCGACGTGGGATTGCTCGCGCTGCAGGTCTGCAGCGCTGGAGCACGGCTCGTCGTCCTGGAAAAACACCAGGCAGTCAGGGTGCGGAGCATCGCCGCGCAGCTCGCGCTCCAACGCATCCACGTAAAACCAGTCGCAGGTGAGGATATGGTTGAGGGTGGCGCGCAGGCTGGGGAAAAAACCGCTTCGCGGCGCGCTCAGTTCGACGTCACTCAGCTGACGCCAGGCCTTGGCGAGTCGATGGTTGGCCCATGCGTTCTGATAGGCCATGGTCAGCAGATGGTGGGACAAAGGCTGATGCACAGTGGCACTCCTTCGGGTCAGGCCTCGGCGAAACGTTGCAGCTGCATTTCCTGCAGGCGGCTGAGGGTGCGGCGAAACGGGAATGCCAGATACCCTTCGGTGTAGAGCGATTCCATCGGCACCTGCGCTTCGAGGTACAGCGGCACTTTACGGTCGTAGCATTCGTCGACCAGCGCGATGAATCGCCGCACACCGTCGTCATGCACCGACAGCTGCGGCAAATGCCGATCACCGGCAGCAACGCGCTCGACGCCATCCTCGGTACCGCGGGCGATCCGCCCCTCGCGCTGTTGCGCGCTGAGGTTGGGCACATCACTTAAAAGAATAGCCTTGAACCGGTCGCACAAGGTCATGAAATCCATGGCGGCAAACGGTTGTTCACAGAGATCGGCGTAGCGGCACCACAGCACTGTCGGGCTGGCCTGCACCACCGCCAGCGAACGGTGCCCGACCGAGATCGGCGAACGGCTGACCTGCTCGCCCACGGTCAGCGTGTTGAAGACCTCACTCAGCGCGCTCGGCTCACCGCAAACGGCGACCCAGTACCGTTGCAGACCGGTGCCTGGCTGCAAGCGATGATCGGCGCCCCCATCCACCGCAATTACCTGCATATGCTGTTGGATCGCCTTGACGGCCGGCACGAAACGGTCCCGGTTGAAGCCATCCGCGTACAGCTGCTCCGGCGGCTGATTGGAAGTGCAGACCACCACCACGCCCTCCTCGAACATCACTTCAAAGAGACGCCCGAGAATGATTGCGTCACCGATGTCATTGACGAACAGTTCGTCAAAACACAACACGCGCACCTCCGCACTCAACTCGCGAGCCAACGCTTTCAGTGGGTCGGCCGTACCGGTCAGTTGAAACGAGCGCTGATGCACCCAACCCATGAAATGATGGAAATGCTGGCGCCGGGCCGGAACACGCAAGGTTTGGTAGAACTGGTCCATCAACCAGGTTTTACCCCGCCCGACCGGCCCCCACAGATAAACACCGGTGATCGGAGCCCGGCCTTCATGCAACGCTTCGTGACATTTCTGCAGCGCCCAGACAGCCTGTTCCTGGGCTTCGTCCTGAACGAAGCCTTTGTGTTCGATCGCGTGTTGCCAGGCGCTTAGGGGGGAGTCGGGATTCATGCGCGGCAGTATACGTTCGCTCCGGTTGAACTGGAAAAAGCTTTGTAAAGTAGTCATTAACTGCAAAACCCGGTCCTCAAGGACATAGCTTTCGCTGGCAAGCCAGCTTCTACAATTGATCGAGTGCATTCACTAGTACGGGGCAACATCCAAATCCGTATTCGCGAGCAAGCTTTGCTCCAGGGATCGGGTACATTACGGGCAATTCGCAGCAAGCGTTGGAGCAAGATCTGCTGACAGCGTTTGCCTGAAGTCAGCGAAGCAACGGATGAAAACAAGAGGACAGAGCGATGGAGCATGTAAACCACATCCTGATCGTGGATGACGATCGCGAGATCCGCGAACTGGTCGGCAATTACCTGAAAAAAAATGGCCTGCGCACTACTGTGGTTGCCGATGGCCGGCACATGCGCAGCTTTCTTGAGGCCAATACCGTCGACCTGATCGTCCTCGACCTGATGATGCCTGGCGATGATGGCCTGGTCCTGTGCCGCGAATTGCGTGCAGGTAAGCATAAAGCCACGCCGATCCTGATGCTCACCGCTCGCAACGATGAGACCGACCGTATTCTGGGCCTGGAAATGGGCGCCGACGACTACCTGACCAAGCCCTTCGCCGCCCGCGAATTGCTGGCGCGGATCAACGCCGTACTGCGCCGCACCCGCATGCTGCCGCCGAACCTGCTGATCACGGAAAGCGGGCGTCTGCTCGGTTTCGGTCGCTGGCGCCTGGACACCACTGCTCGGCATTTGCTCGACGAAGACGACACCATGGTCGCCCTCAGCGGCGCCGAATACCGCCTGCTACGCGTGTTCCTCGATCACCCGCAACGGGTGCTCAGCCGCGACCAACTGCTCAACCTCACCCAGGGCCGCGACGCCGACCTCTTCGACCGGTCCATCGATTTGCTGGTGAGCCGTCTGCGCCAACGGCTGATGGACGACTCTCGGGAGTCGACCTATATCAAGACCGTGCGCAGCGAAGGCTATGTATTTTCCTATCCGGTGGAGATGCTCGGGGCGCAGTCGTAAATCCAACCGGCATCACGCGCGCGGCCCGTTGCAAGCGGAAAGCCACAAACCTCCGTAGCAGACAGCGCTACATGTTGACCAGCCGGATGGCGAGGGCTTTGGCCTGGCTGGCGACGTCGGTGACGGCGGTGCTTTCCCACCACATGCCGCGCAAGGGTGGGCCCATGGCGAACAGGCGATTGGCGACCTTACCGTCAGCGTTCAACACCGCGCCATCGACCGCCGCAGCGATACCCAACGCCAACGGCCCCGACTGAACCAATCCTCGCGCCAGCAGCTGCTGCGGCAACGGTCGCGCAACTCGCCGCCAGTCGTATTCGATGCCGCTGGAATTGATCAACGCCGCGCCACTGACCACAACCGTATCCGCCTCGCCACGGCGCCGAATGCGAATGCTCACCCCATCCTCCGAGGACGGCTCCAGCCCTTTGAACGACGCGGCCTGAATTCGCAGCCGTCCTTCCCCATGCAACCGCTCCACCAGCTGCGCACTCATCGGCGGCGAGCGGTGATGATGACTTTCCCACCACGGCCGCACATGCCGTACAAACTGCCGGCGCTGCACGTCGGTCGCCTGACTCCACAAGCGGCCGATGTGCGCCCGCACGGTGTCGAGCGGTGCCTGCCAGTCAATGCCTTGCGCCATCGCATCCCGGCAATGCCGACGCAACTCGCGGACCAATTGGCGCGGCGTGCAAATGCGCTGGTCGGCAGCGAGGAAATCCACCCAGGCCGGAGGCTGTCGACGCACGTGCGGCAGCAAGCCATGCCGGGAAAACACCTCGATCGGTCCACGGTGCCCGGCCTGTTCCAGCGACACCACGGCATCGACCATGGTCAGGCCGGACCCGATGATCAGCACGGTCGATAGCGGATCGAGCTGACGCATGGCGGCGACGTCCCACGGATCGAGCGCTGCGGCGTTGACCCCGCTGGATTCCGTCTGCGGCGTGCGCGCAGCGGCAAACATCCCCGTCGCCAGCACCGCGCAAGCGCCCTGCAATTGTTGGCCATCAGTGAGCGTCAGCAAAACACGCTGATCATCGGTGTGCAGATCAACCGCCTCTGCCTGCACGTGTTCAATCGTCGAACCCTCGACAGCGCCCTGCGCCTGCGCTTCAGCCAGACGCTGCTGCACGTACAGGCCGAAAATCCCTCGTGGCGGAAACAGTTCACTGACCGGCACGTGTTGCTCATCGGATTGCGGCCAGCCGCCGGCGGCAATGTAGGCGGTCAGCCACTGCGTAAGGTCATCGGGGTTGTCGGGGTCGACGCTCATCCGCGCCGCGTTGCCATTGAGCGTATGGCCGAGTTCGACCGCACTGTACGCTTCGCCCCGACCGAGTTCGGCGCGGGGTTCGATCACCAGCACCGAGCGCTTGCCCGGCAGGCGCAACAGCTGCGCCGCGAGCATGGCGCCGCTGAGGCCACCGCCGATGATCAGGATGTCTGCGTGGCGAATGGCGGCTGGCTCCGATGCGCTGTCGATTTTGCTCATGCCGCTCTCACTGGTCAGGGTTCGCCAAAAAAAGTTCTGCAGACCACCAGAACACTAAATCACCACATTGCGCACAAACTGCACCGCCACCGGCCCATCATTGCGATAAGCATGCGGCTGGTTGCTGGCAAACATATAAAACTCGCCGGCCGCAATTTCGTACGGCGTGTCCTCTAACAACAGTGTCAGGCAACCTGCAAATACGTAGATCTGTTCACTCCAGCCTTCGGCATCGGCTTGCGACGGGTAGACTTCGCCCGGTTGCAGGCACCATTCCCATTGCTCGACTTCTCGGGTCGCGGTGGCTTTGGAGAGCAGCACGGCTTTGCTGCCGGTAATCTTACCGGCCCAGGCGACCTCATTGATGCGGCTCGGATCGCGGGCGTCGGGCGCCTGGATCAAATCACTGAATGCGACGTCCAGCGCTTCCGCCACACGGTCGAGGGTGGTCAGGCTGACGTTCTTCTCGCCGGCTTCGATAGCCACCAGCATGCGGCGGCTGACCCCGGACTTTTCTGCCAGCGCGGTCTGACTCATGTCGGCCGCATGGCGCAGACGTCGAACGTTAAGGCTGACGTGCTGCAGGACTGAGGCTCGTTGGCTGGAATCTTTGTGCACTATATTGCTCACTGGATGGGGTTGGGCAGTATACTGCGCACCATTCGGCGCATTGTGCGTCGCCCACAGGTAGCGCGCAAGGTTATGACGTCGTTGAACTCCTCTCCTCGTTTCACTCGCTTGAGTAAAGCTGAATGCGTGCTGGTCGTCATCACGATGGTCTGGGGTGGCACGTTCCTGCTGGTGCAACACGCGATGACGGTCAGCGGGCCGATGTTTTTTGTCGGCCTGCGATTCGCAGCGGCGGCGTTGATCGTTGCGCTGTTCTCCTGGCGTCATCTGCGCGACCTGACGCTATTCGAACTCAGAGCGGGCGCGTTTATCGGCGTCGCGATCATGCTCGGTTATGGCCTGCAGACGGTCGGCTTGCAGAGCATTCCCAGCAGCCAGTCGGCATTCATTACCGCGCTGTACGTGCCGTTCGTGCCGCTGCTGCAATGGTTGGTGCTGGGCCGGCGCCCGGGGCTGATGCCGAGCATCGGCATCATGCTGGCGTTCACCGGGCTGATGCTGGTGTCCGGCCCGGCGGGCGCGTCGTTCAATTTCAGCCCGGGTGAAATCGTCACGCTGATCAGCGCGGTGGCGATCGCGGCAGAGATCATTTTGATCAGCGCCTACGCCGGCCAGGTCGATGTGCGCCGGGTGACAGTGGTGCAATTGGCAACCACGTCGGTGCTGGCGTTCCTGATGGTGATGCCGACCCAGGAAGTGATCCCGGATTTTTCGTGGTTCCTGCTGGGCAGCGCGCTCGGCCTCGGTGCCGCCAGTGCGGCGATTCAAGTGGCGATGAACTGGGCGCAGAAAAGCGTTTCGCCGACCCGGGCGACGTTGATTTACGCCGGTGAGCCGGTGTGGGCCGGGATCGTCGGGCGTCTTGCAGGGGAGCGTTTGCCGGCGATCGCATTGCTCGGCGCGGGGCTGATTGTGGCGGCGGTGATTGTCAGTGAGTTGAAGACCAAGGGTAAAAAGGTTGAGGCTAATGAAGCGCTAGAGCAGGAAACCCAAGGTTAAGCATCAAGATTTGCAGCAACCGCAAGGCCTCTCGCTAAGCTCAATACAGACCTTTGAAACAATGAAATACAGGAATTTTCCGGCTACCTTGTAGGATTCTGCGACAGCTTGACGTTTGGTGATCCGGGGACTGGCACGTATGATGCTTCACAAACTTCCGCAGATTAGAAGCCTATGTCCCTGATAGTTCTACTGCTTCTGCCCTTTGTCGGCAGCTGTTTGGCAGCCCTGCTGCCGCACAACGCGCGTAACACTGAATCCCTGCTGGCTGGCCTGGTGGCCTTGATAGGCACCATCCAGGTGGCGCTGCTGTACCCGCAGATCGCCGATGGCGGGGTCATTCGTGAAGAATTTTTCTGGTTGCCCAGCCTCGGCTTGAACTTCGTGCTGCGCATGGACGGGTTCGCCTGGCTGTTCTCCATGCTGGTGCTGGGCATCGGCACGCTGGTGTCGCTGTACGCCCGTTACTACATGTCGCCGGACGATCCGGTACCGCGATTCTTCGCCTTTTTCCTGGCGTTCATGGGCGCCATGCTCGGCCTGGTCATTTCCGGCAACCTGATTCAGATCGTGTTTTTCTGGGAGCTGACCAGCCTCTTCTCATTCCTGTTGATCGGTTATTGGCATCACCGCGCCGACGCGCGACGCGGTGCCTACATGGCATTGATGGTCACGGGCGCGGGCGGGTTGTGCCTGCTGGCGGGGGTCATGCTGCTCGGCCATGTCGTCGGCAGCTATGACCTGGACAAGGTCCTGGCCGCCGGTGAGCTGATTCGCGCACATGCCCTCTACCCTGTCCTGCTTCCTCTGATTCTGATCGGCGCCCTCAGTAAAAGCGCGCAATTCCCTTTCCACTTCTGGCTGCCCCACGCGATGGCCGCGCCGACACCGGTGTCGGCGTATCTGCACTCGGCGACGATGGTCAAGGCCGGGGTCTTTCTGCTTGCACGGTTGTGGCCGTCGCTGTCGGGCAGTGAAGAATGGTTCTACATCGTCAGCGGCGCCGGTGCCTGCACGCTGTTGCTCGGCGCGTACTGCGCGATGTTTCAGAATGACCTCAAAGGGCTGCTGGCCTACTCGACCATCAGTCACCTCGGGTTGATCACTTTGCTGCTCGGGCTGAACAGCCCCCTGGCCGCAGTGGCCGCCGTATTCCATATTCTCAATCACGCCACGTTCAAGGCTTCGCTGTTCATGGCAGCGGGGATCATCGACCACGAAAGCGGTACCCGTGACATTCGCAAACTCAGCGGGCTGATCAAACTGATCCCGTTCACCGCAACCCTGGCCATGGTTGCCAGCGCCTCGATGGCGGGCGTGCCGCTGCTGAACGGCTTTCTCTCCAAGGAAATGTTCTTCGCGGAAACCGTGTTTATCAATGCGACCGCCTGGATCGAACTGACCTTGCCGATCGTCGCAACCATCGCCGGGATCTTCAGCGTCGCCTACTCGTTGCGGTTCACCGTCGACGTGTTCTTCGGCCCCACGGCCACCAACCTGCCGCACACCCCGCACGAACCACCACGCTGGATGCGCGCGCCGGTCGAGTTGCTGGTGTTCGCCTGCCTGGTGGTCGGGATTTTCCCCTCACAAGTGGTCGGCCCGCTGCTGTCCGCCGCTGCCCTGCCGGTCGTGGGCGGCACGTTACCGGAATACAGCCTGGCGATCTGGCACGGCTGGAACGCGCCAATGCTCATGAGCCTGGTCGCCATGTCCGGTGGCATCTTGCTCTACCTGTTGTTACGTAAACAGCTCAAGCGCGGGCGTTTCAAATACCCGCCAGTGGTGGGCCACTTCAATGGCAAGCGCATGTTCGAGCGCAGCCAGGTGGTCATGATGCGCCTGGCCCGACGTTTTGAACGGCGGATGAGCACCAGGCGCCTGCAAACCCAATTGTTTCTCGTGGTGGTCGCGGCCGTACTGGCCGGGTTGATCCCGATGCTGCACAGCCAGTTGAGTTGGGGCGATCGGCCGAAGATCCCGGGTTCGATCGTGTTCGTGACCCTCTGGGTGCTGGCGATTGCCTGCGCACTGGGCGCGGCGTGGCAAGCCAAATATCACCGGCTCGCGGCCCTGACCATGGTCAGCGTCTGCGGCCTGATGACGTGTATTACCTTCGTCTGGTTCTCGGCGCCAGACCTGGCGCTGACACAACTGGTGGTCGAAGTGGTGACCACCGTGCTGATCCTGCTCGGCTTGCGCTGGTTGCCGCGGCGGATCGAAGAGGTCACGCCGCTGCCGAGCACCTTGCGCAAGGCGCGCATCCGTCGTCTGCGGGACCTGCTGCTGTCGATTGCAGTCGGTGCCGGCATGGCTCTGCTGTCGTACGCAATGCTCACGCGCCAGACGCCCAACGATATTTCGTCGTTCTACCTCAGCCGCGCCTTGCCTGAAGGTGGCGGCAGCAACGTGGTCAACGTGATGCTGGTGGATTTCCGTGGCTTCGACACCCTCGGCGAAATCACCGTGCTAGCGGCCGTTGCCCTGACCATTTTCGCCCTGCTGCGACGTTTCCGCCCGCCCAAGGAAAGCCTGCAACTGCCGACCCAACAGCGCCTGCTGGCGCCCGACGTGGCGACCGATCTGGTCAACCCGCGTTCGGCCAGCGACACCGCACTGGGCTTCATGATGGTTCCAGCGGTGCTGGTGCGCCTGCTGTTGCCGATCGCGCTGGTGGTGTCTGCCTACCTGTTCATGCGCGGCCACAATCAGCCCGGCGGTGGTTTTGTCGCGGGCCTGGTGATGTCGGTGGCATTCATTCTGCAGTACATGGTCGCGGGCACGCAGTGGGTCGAAGCGCAAATGAATCTGCGTCCCTTGCGCTGGATGGGCACCGGTTTGCTGTCCGCAACGGTCACCGGGCTCGGCGCAATGGCCGTGGGTTACCCGTTCCTGACCACTCACACCTGGCACCTGAGCGTGCCGCTGCTTGGCGAAATTCACATCGCCAGCGCGCTGTTCTTCGACGTCGGCGTGTACTCGGTGGTGGTCGGTTCGACGCTGCTGATCCTGACGGCCATCGCTCACCAATCCGTTCGCGGCCACAAAAACGCGACCCTGCCTAAATCCGTCGCCACCAAAGGAGCCGTCTGATGGAAGAAGTCATCGCGATCGCCATCGGCGTTCTGGCCGCGTCCGGCGTCTGGCTGATCCTGCGCCCCCGAACGTTTCAAGTGGTCATGGGCCTGTGTCTGCTGTCCTACGGCGTCAATCTGTTCATCTTCAGCATGGGCAGCCTGTTTATCGGCAAGGAGCCGATCATCAAGGACGGCGTGCCGCAGGATCTTCTGCATTACACCGATCCGTTGCCCCAGGCTTTGGTGCTGACCGCTATTGTCATCAGCTTCGCCATGACGGCGTTGTTTCTCGTTGTGCTGCTGGCCTCGCGGGGCCTGACGGGTACCGACCATGTGGATGGCCGGGAGCCTAAAGAATGAATGCAATGGCACACCTGATTGCTGCTCCGATTCTGCTGCCGCTGCTGACGGCCGCCGTGATGCTGCTGCTGGGCGAGAAACACCGGCCGCTGAAGGCTCGAATCAACCTGCTGTCCAGCCTGATCGGGTTGGGCATTTCCGTGACGTTGCTGTTGTGGACGCAATCAAGCGGCCTGCCCGGCTCGATCGGCGTCTACCTGCCGGGCAACTGGCAAGTGCCTTTCGGGATTGTGCTGGTGGTCGATCAGTTGTCGGCGATGATGCTGGTGCTGACCGGCATCATCGGTGTCTGCGCCCTGCTGTTTGCAATGGCCCGTTGGGACGGCGCCGGTTCGAGTTTTCACGCGCTGTTTCAGATTCAGTTGATGGGCCTGTACGGGGCCTTCCTGACTGCCGACCTGTTCAACCTGTTCGTGTTTTTCGAAGTGCTGCTCGCCGCGTCGTACGGCCTGATGCTGCACGGTTCGGGCCGCGCGCGGGTGTCGTCAGGTTTGCATTACATCTCGATCAACCTGCTGGCATCGTCATTGTTCCTGATCGGCGCGGCACTGATCTACGGCGTTACCGGGACGCTGAACATGGCCGATCTGGCGCTTAAAATCCCGTTGGTGCCGGAAGCCGATTGCGGCTTGTTGCACGCTGGCGCGGGGATTCTCGCCGTGGCGTTTCTGGCCAAGGCCGGGATGTGGCCGCTGAACTTCTGGCTCGCACCCGCTTATTCTGCGGCCAGCGCCCCCGTGGCGGCGATGTTCGCGATCATGACCAAAGTCGGCGTCTACACCTTGCTGCGCTTGTGGACACTGCTGTTCTCCGGGCAGGCTGGTGCGTCGGCGTATTTTGGCGGCGACTGGCTGATTTACGGCGGCATGGCGACCATCGTTTGCGCTGCCGTCGCGATCCTCGCTGCGCAGCGTCTGGAGCGCGTGGCCAGTTTGAGCATCCTGGTGTCGGCGGGGATTCTGCTGTCGGCCATCGGTTTCGCCCAGCCGAACCTGATCGGCGCTGCGCTGTTTTATCTGGTCAGTTCGACCCTGGCGCTGAGTGCGCTGTTCCTGCTGGCCGAGCTGATCGAGCGTTCACGTTCAGCCAACGAGATGCCGCTGTACGACGACGGTGACCTGATCGCGCGGCCGATGGAGTCCTTGCAACCGCCCAAGGGCATCAACCTCGATGACGAACAAAAAGCCGTGGTCGGTCAAGTGATCCCCTGGACCATGGCCTTTCTCGGTTTGAGTTTCATAGCGTGCGCCTTGCTGATCATTGGCATGCCGCCACTGTCCGGCTTCATCGGCAAAGTCAACCTGCTGAGCGCCCTGCTCAACCCGATGGGCCTGGGCAATGGCGCAGACGAGCCGGTGTCGAATGCGGCGTGGGGGTTGCTGGCGTTGTTGATCCTGTCCGGCCTGGCGTCACTGATCGCGTTTTCGCGAGTCGGCATCCAGCGGTTCTGGACGCCGGAAGAGCGGCCGTCGCCAGCGCTTCGACTGTTTGAATGTCTGCCGATCATCGCACTGCTGGGTTTGAGCGTTGCGCTGACTTTCAAGGCCGAACCGCTGCTGCGGTACACCCAGTCTGCCGCGCAAGCCTTGAACAACCCGCAGCAATACGTGATCGCGGTCATGGGCACGCGCGCCGTGCCCAGCCCCGAAGCCAGAGCGGCGTTGGTGGAGGAGTTGCCATGAAGCGTCTGTTTCCCGCGCCGTGGCTGTCGTTGGCGCTGTGGCTGCTGTGGTTGCTGCTGAACCAGTCGCTGAGCCCCGGCCATCTGCTGCTGGGCGCCGTGCTGGGGTTGTGCGCGCCGGTGATGATGCGCAAGTTGCGGCCACTGCCGACGCGCATTCGTCGACCCGGCGTGATCGTGCGGCTGTTTTTTCTAGTGCTTTGCGATGTGGTGAAGTCCAACCTCGCCGTGGCCTGGAGCGTCCTCAATGACCGTCGCCGACCGCCGCGCTCGGCATTCATCAAAGTGCCGCTGGACCTGCACGATGCCAACGGTTTGGCAGCACTGGCGATGATCTGCACGGTGGTGCCCGGCACGGTCTGGTCGGAACTGGCGCTGGACCGCAGCATTTTATTGCTGCACGTGTTCGATCTTGAGGATGAAGCGCTGTTCATCCAGCACTTCAAGGACACCTACGAGCGCCCATTGATGGAGATCTTCGAATGAGCCCGCTGCTGTCGAACGCGATCCTGTTGAGCCTGTTCATCTTTTCGCTGGCAATGGTGCTGACCCTGGCGCGCCTGTTCAAAGGCCCATCGGCGCAGGATCGGGTGCTGGCCCTGGATTATCTGTACATCATCGCGATGCTGATGATGCTGACCCTGGGTATTCGTTATGCCAGTGATACGTACTTTGAAGCGGCGCTGCTGATCGCACTGTTCGGCTTCGTGGGCTCGTTTGCCCTGGCGAAATTCCTGCTGCGTGGCGAGGTGATCGAGTGAACGCTGAACTGTCTATATGGGTGGAAGTGTCGGTGGCGATCCTGCTGGTGCTCAGCAGCCTGTTCGCGGTGCTGGGTGCTGTCGGCCTTTTAAGACTGAAGGACTTTTTTCAACGCATG
This sequence comes from Pseudomonas sp. TMB3-21, assembly GCF_054898145.1. Taxonomy (NCBI): domain Bacteria; kingdom Pseudomonadati; phylum Pseudomonadota; class Gammaproteobacteria; order Pseudomonadales; family Pseudomonadaceae; genus Pseudomonas; species Pseudomonas sp. TMB3-21. The sequence continues at coordinate 4,844,221 of NZ_CM142718.1, forward strand.
CATCCACCCGCGCTGGCCTCAACGCTGGGCGCGTGGTGTGTGGCGCTGGGGTCAATCATCTACTTTTCCGCGCTGAAATCTGCACCTGTCCTGCATGCCTGGCTGATTCCGATCCTGCTGGCGATTACCGTGCCGGTGACCACTCTGTTGCTGGCGCGGGCGGCGCTGTTTCGCAAGCGCATGGCCGGGGATGATGTGCCGGCCGAAGTGAGCAGTCGGCACACGGAAGATCGGAGTTAAGTTTGCCGGACGCGGGCTGTATACGCGGGTCGCGCGTGGCTGCTGCCTTCCGCTGGCACTTGCGGCACCGCGGCAATCGCCGCCACCGACCGCCCAGCGCTCAGTACACATGGATCAGCCAGATCGTCGCGAAAATCGATACCAGCCATTGAGCCAACAAAAACGTCATGGTCAACGATCCCGACAGTGGATTTGAACAATCCTCGTAGTTGGCATTTCTCGAAGTGCACGGCGCAGGTGTGGCTTTGAAAGCATCGTGAGCAAGCTTTGCTCCCACAGTTACGGGTTACACCCGCCCCGGCCATTTATTTCAGCCCAGCCGACACCTTGTCCGCCACATCCTTCGGCAACCAGGCCTGCCAGACGTCCGGATGAGCCTTCATGAACGCTTCCGCAGCCTGACGCGGTGGCGTGTGTTTTTCGCTCATGTCCGCCAACGCCTTGTTCAGAGGATCGATCGGGAAATCGACCTTGCTGAAAAACTCGGCGATCTGCGGATACTCTTTCTGGAATGGCGTGGACACGCCAATGGACAGCTTCGAGGCCAGTGAGCGGGTCGGTTTCGGATTGGGATTATCAGCGTCGGTCAAGGTCTTCCAGGCCTCGGCATCGAACGCTGGCTCTTCCAGCTGAATCAGCTTGAAGCGGCCAAGCAACGGGGTGGGCGACCAGTAGTAGAACAATATCGGTTTGCCACGGCGGATCGATGAACTGATCTCTGCATCCAGCGCAGCGCCGGAGCCACTTCGGAAGTTCACATAGCTGTCGTCGAGGCCATAAGCCTTGAGTTTCTGCTTGTTGACGACTTCGGAAGTCCAGCCGATCGGGCTGTTGAGGAAGCGGCCTTTGCCCGGTGATTCCGGGTCGCTGAAGACGCTTTTGTAACGGGGCAGATCGGTCACACTGCGCAAGTCGGGCGCCATCGGTTTGATGCCCCTGGCCGGATCGCCCTTGATGACATATTCGGGCACCCACCAGCCCTCGGTCGCGCCTTTGACGGTATCGCCGAGACCAACGACCTTGCCCTCTGCTTCTGCCTTCACCCAGACCGGGCTGCGACCAGCCCATTCTTCGCCGATCACCTGTATATCGTTGTTGGCCAGTGCGGTTTCCAGCGTGATGGTGGTTCCCGGCAGCGTATCGGTCGGCAGACCGTAGCCCTTCTCGACAATGATGCGCAGGATATCGGTGATCAGGCTGCCGCTCTCCCAGTTCAGATCGGCAAAGTGGATCGGCGCTTGGGCGGCGAAGACCGGGGTGGGCGACACCAGCAAACCGAAAGTGGCCAACGTAGCGGCCAGCAGCCGTCGAAATCCGTTCATGCTTTGCACCTCGTGCTGTTCACAGCAATAGCAGGATGGCCTGACGAAGACCGCAAGCCTCAGAATACTCAGTCAACTGACTGTAGTAGAGGTTCCTGCTTTCGAGGGGGGCGGATTATTTTCCGCACGTTTCCTGCAGTCGCGCCAGTTCTCGGCGAACCATGCTGGCGTATTCCGCCGGCTGCAACGTGTAAATCTGCGAGGCAACCCACCCAAGCCACGCGCCCTGCAGCACTACTTTCTGACTGAACAGACGCTGGGCTTCCGCTTGAGCGGTGGCCAGGTTTTGCAGATGAAAATCGGCGCGAGTCAGCGGCATTACTCGCTGGCCTTGAAGGTGATGAGCTCGCCTTTACGCCACTTGGCAGCCTTGGCTGTCACTGCTTTGAGTGTCTTGGTCAAGCCTTCCTGCAATTGCTGGTGAGCAGCGAACACCATCACCACGCTGTGGCCTTCCTTGAAAATCACCGCCTCGCCGTCGGCCGTGGTGACAAAGGCATAGTCGCCCAGCCCGTACACGGTCATTTTGATTTCGCGGAAGCGGATTTCCAGTTTGCCGCCTTCGCGACTTGGCAACACGGCGGCGCTGAAATGATCGCCAACCTTGAGTTTCAGGCCGGGTTTGTCGTCCACCACCAAAGCGGACTCAGTGTCGAGTTCGGCAATGTAAATGCCTTCGGCGTTCTGTTCGGTGACGTAAACAAAACGCGACTGGAATTGTTTAACCAGCTTCGCTCGCAGATCACCCAGCACGAACAAAGCATGCATATCGAGATTACTTACTGCCAAGGAAACATCCCCACATCTGAAAATGATGCCGCACGCAGAAGAACGCACAGCAGAAAAAAGCGGCAATGCCGATGGTGTCGCCAAATGACCCGGTTGGCATCCCGAGAGGAGCTGAGCGCTCATTCGTCGCGAAGTGCGTGAAGACTAATGGAAAGTCTTGCACGTCGTCTCGCCAGGCCTTCGCCAAAAGCTGAAGGAAAAAGCCCTGTTGGTTGCCAGAAAAAAACGGATTACAGATCTTAGGGAAAAGGCGCTTCGAAAAAGGCACTTTTCTTACATATCGGCGGCAAAAAATTGCTTTAGATGTGATCAATCGCCAACCAGTGAGGGTGATTCTAGAGCAGCGATGCTCCCGCAGACTACTCAAAACTACGTACACACGTCGGCAAAACACCGAAAAGGACTTCCTATGAGCACCCTGACCCACTACGTTCCGACCCATGCGACACCTATGCGCAACGTTTCGACACTGCATCCCGCGTTATTCGGCGATGCAGCCGGGCCCGAGGAACGGCAGACCATTCCGCGTTTTCAAGTGATATTGGCCGGCAATTCCTTCTTCCATATCAAGGAAATCTCCACAGGCCATGTAAGAGGATTCCGCAGCAACCACAATGAAGCGTGCGCCCTCGCCCGGGCACTTGAATGGCGCATGAATAGCTCCGCCACCTCGTTTCAATGACGCTTCGTCATGCCGACGACTTATCTCAGCCGTCGGCATGCAACTACTGCCATACTGCGCGACCAATGAATCCGTTCCCGGGCCGGGCGGCTTTCTACACAACAGACAATTTCCAAGGGAAGGCTGCTAAGTGACGGAATTTGATATCGGTGAATTTTTTATCCGGGGCGAAGCCAGAGAAGTCGACGGCGAATTCCAGGCAGTCATTGTAATGCGCGCCAAACCACCACTGACGGCTGTGACTTATCATCAAGTCGAAAAAGACCGCTGGTTCAAGACGTCGGAAGGTGCGGCCGTTGCTGCAGCGGAGTCGGCACAAGAGCTGAAGGCTGCCGTCGATGCGGGCGCATTGAAAGCCTGAGAGGTGGGGTTTGTTCGAAGGCGGCCGAACGGCAAAACCGTAGAAAGCAAAAAGGCGTGTCAACCGCAAAGGTTACACGCCTTTTTCAACAGAAATTTCAGATCAATTTGCGTTTGACTGCTTCATCCAGCGTGCTCTGGGTGAGGTGATCAAGTAGACCGTCTCCACGCTCATTGAACGGCAACCCAACGATCAACAAAATCTGCAACCAGGTGCGGGTACTTTCCTGCTTGACGATTTTACCGAGCAACTTGCCGTCCTGATCCTTGAACACCGTTTCCAGGGTAAAGGTGTTGCTGTACGTCGTTGGAATCACGAAGAGTGTAAAACCGGTCAAAAACGCGCTGGCCATATTGCCCTGCTCGTTGTTGGTCAGAGTGCTTGTCACGTACAGATTCGATTCGACTTTGTCGGTGGTGACGTTTTTAAACTGGCCAGACTCCTTGAAGGTGTCGAGCATGCTCTTTTCCACCAGCGCCGCATCGCCGCCGCCACCTGACAGTTCACCGTTGAACTGCTGTTGTGTGGTGACGTGCAGGTAGGCCGTCGGCTTGTCCTGTCGGGCCTGGGCCGGCGGCCACTGTTCGACCGCTGCCAGCTCGTGCTTGGAATAAGAGATGCAGCCGGTCAGGGTACTGCTGACCAGTAACAAGATCAGCAAAAAGTACTTATTCATGGGCGGCGAGTTCCCTGGACGTTGTCTGCAATTGTGGCGTGGCAGTGGCCAGCAATTGGGCGATCAGTTCGCGCAATTGAGTACCGCCCAGTCGTGGATTCAAGTAATCGGCGTTCCACAGACCGACATTCTTGTCGAGCTTGACCTGCTCGACCGACTTCGCCAGTTGCTTGCCGTGGCGGTCTTCGATGATCAGTTCGCCGGCCAGGTCGTACTTGTCGACATAGATAGGGCCATCGACCCAGATCCAGATGGTCAATGTGAGCAAAGCACCGGGGATGTACGCCGGGTGCATGGTGCGTTTGCCAGCGAGCGACGTCAGGTTGAACCTGAGCACCACATCGTCTTCACCCGCCTTGGCCGGGAATACGACGACTCGCTTGAAATAGTCGCTCTTGTCGACGTAGGTACTGATCTGCTCGGTCAATTGCCGGCTGCCGCTGGCGCGTGCACTCTCGTCCAGCTTGGGTGCTGAGATCACCACATCGCGGATTTCGGCACTGCGGTCAAGCGTCGATGACGAGGGCTGCAAGGGCTCGCCGATGGGGCCCAGCGGTGTGAACGACACACAACCGGTCAATGACAAGCCAAGCGCGATGGCCATCAGATACATAAGACGCTTCACTGCTTACATCCTTTTCATGCGGGATCGGAGATGCGTCGGCTCGAAAGAATTCGTGCAAGGAGTGGCCGGATCGGCGCTGCAAGGCCGGAAACCAGAAGGTGTGTCGCCTACATCCATGTACGGACTTTTCGCATGGCGGCTCTATGACGCCAAAAACGCGACGGCATCGTAATCGCACGAATGATGTTAATCAATAGCCTATTGCCATCATTGTGCGGAATTCGCTGGAAGCGTTCCAACCCGTTCGAACTCTTGGCGCACCTTTCCCTCAGATGCAATGACACTGCATTTGTCGATCGCGTATTTGATGCGACCGGAACATTCTGAGGAGATAAATATGGATCTGCCCGCACACGATCTGGAAACCCTGTTCGCTCAACTGGGCTTGCCGACTGAAGGGAGCGCCATTGATGACTTCATCGAAGCACATCAACTGGAGCCAGAGACTAAAGTGTCAGAAGCGGATTTCTGGGAACCGCACCAAACCCAACTTCTCAAGGAATGGTTACTGGCCGACGGCGAAGAAGCCATGATGGTCGACGAGTTGAACGTACGTTTGCACAACGGCAAATAACATCCTTTGTAGGAGCTGGCTTGCCAGCGATGGAGGCATCACCTTCACCGCAGCCATCGCCAGCAAGCCGGCTCCTACGGATTTGTGTCGTACCAAAACGTCTCATGCATCCCACGCCCCAACACCGAAAAGCAGCCACGCATCAACGTGGGTTTTCCGGCTTGTACCCCAACCGCAGACCGCCCCAATGCCGGCCCTTCACCATGATTGGCACGGACAAGTCGTGCATCAATTCTCCGGTGTCCCGAGTGTAAGTCTGCAGCAGCACCGCCTGCTGATGACTGCCGCAACGAATGCCCGTGCGGTCGGCGAATTTTCGCTTGGTGCGGTTCTGCAAGGTATCAACCTGCACATCGCCGGTCAGCGGCTGGCTGAATACCTTGTTGTGCGTCGGCACATAACCTTGCTGCGTGCAGGCAATCGCAAATACCAGGCCTTCATGGCGCGGCAATAAAGGTTCCTGAATGGCCGGCAGAACCTGGTCGGTGTAGCGATCAAAACACGTCTGAAATTTCGCCGGACTGGTGTTGGGAATTGCCTGGTAATTGCGATCGAACAAATCGTCGAGGCTGACCCGGCCTTCGTCGATATCCGTTTCAAAGCGTCCCGCGATCTGATTGGCCCCTTCGAGGGCCAGGTCATAAATGCGCTGGTGGTAATCATCCAGACCGACTTCGGCGAGGCGTTCGCTGATGGTTTCAGCCTGCCCTTCCATCTGCACCGCCGCCTCGGCGAGGCGCTGAGTTTGCTGATCGCTGATCGCCAGGTCGCTGCGCATCTGCTCGATGGCGTGGAACAGGCTGTCGAGTTGCTCGCGATTGGTGTTGGCGCCCTCGGCGATTTCGCTGACCTGACGTTCAACCCCCGCCGCCAGACGGGCGATGTTTTGCAGATGCGAACCGGTGCGTTCGACCTGCTCGACACCGATGTCGAGGTCGCTGGACAGCTGGCGAATCTGCTCGACGACTTGTGCCGTGCGCCGTTGGATATCGGCGACCATCTCACCGACCTCACCTGTCGCAGTCGCCGTACGCGCGGCCAGTCCACGAACCTCATCGGCCACCACCGCAAAACCACGGCCGTGCTCCCCTGCCCTTGCAGCCTCGATGGCCGCGTTCAACGCAAGCAAATTGGTCTGGCTGGCGATGGATTGAATCACCAGCGTGACGCGCTGGATATCGTCGCTGCGCACACTGAGCGCTTCGATCAGTTCGCGGCTGCTATTGGCACGTTCGCTGAGCTGATGCATGCGCGTGATCGACTCGTTCAACTCGGCGCTGCCGGCCGCGCTACTTTCATGCGCTTCGCTCGCCGCACTGAGTGCATCGCGGCTGAGGGTCGAGGTGGCTTGTTCGGTGGCGATCATCACTTCGGCGTTACTGACAATTCGCGCCGCCGCACCGAGTTGCGATTGCAGCTTGTCGGCCAGCTGCCGCACCGAGTATGCGACGCCTGCGGCGGACAGTGCGTTGTGACTGGTGGTGTAGGAAAGATCACGCGTCAGCTCGGCCATCGCGCTCGCGCCGCCGTCGGCGATTTCCTCGGGCACTGCCCGCGCACGTAATCGGGGCAGCCAGACGACCATGACCGCCACTGGCAGCCCAACGTAAAGTGGCCAGCTACCCAGCGTCAGGCCGCACACCAACAGCATCAGGGCGATGCTTTGCAGCGTCGGTGACAGCCAGCGGGTTTTCGCGGCAGGCAGTGGTGCAGGCACGGCCTTAGCCAGAGATCCGTCTCTCGTCATTTCGTCACCCCACGTCGTTTGTAATTGTTGTCTGCGCATTAAACGCCACTACAACGCCATTATCTATGGTCCGTTAGTCGTGGGCCTTGCAGCAGATCAACAAATACAGACGACACTTTTCTGCAGACGAAAAAAAGCATCGCGGGCAAGCCTGACTCCGTCAAGAGTAAGGCTTGCCCGCGATGCGGGGCGTTACGAAATCAGGCCTGACGCTGGTGCTTGTCGATCTGTTCGTGACGCTCTTGAGCTTCGATGCAGTATTTGGTGGTCGGGCTGATCAGCAGACGCTTGAGGCCAATGGCCTCGCCGCTGTCGTCGCACCAGCCGAAGCTGTCTTCCTTGATGCGCTCGAGCGCCTGTTCCAACTGAGGCAGCATACGCTGATCGCGATCGATCGCGTTTACCAGCCAGGTGCGCTCTTCTTCAACAGAAGCAGCGTCAGCCGGATCGGCCGGGGTGTCCAGGCTCTCGATGGCGATGCGATTCTGTTCGATGCGCTCGTGGGTTTCGACTTTCATGTTCTTCAACAGCTCGGAGAAAAAAGCATGTTGCTCGGCATTCATGTAGTCATCCGCCGGCATGGCCAGCAACTTGTCCTTTGTCATTGATATCTCTATAAAAAAACGTGCATTAAGGCGAATTAGGGAGCGATCCGGCAGACCAGGTCTGGCCAGCGGAAAGGCGCCATTTATTCCAAGCGCCACCCGGCACTCAATTTACGAGGGGCGGCAGTCTAAGGCCGAGTCGAGGCCCCAGCAACTGAAAACTCAGCGAATGTGGCCGACAAAGCCCGGAAACTGCTCTATGGCAACCGTTGCGGTGATTATCGGAGTGCGTTTATAGCAAGAAATTCAACTGAGCGGCTGTATATACAAGACAAACGGCTCGGCGTGATGAAGTATCGGCGGCGATGGTCGATGGATGAACCGAAAAACAGATCTGACTGACCAGCCATAAAAAAACCGCTTCCACCAAAGGCGGAAGCGGCGGAGGCATAAGCCTCGGAACAATTTTATGTCAGCAACGCAATCAGGATGATGATCGGGATCGGGATGCCCAGGAACAGCAGCAGTAATGAGCGCATGGGAGTACTCCTTATTAACGAACTTGAGTTGGGGTCACGTAGGCATCGGTTTCGAGGTACTCAACGGCATCCCGACGACGACCACCAAAGGTTGCAGCGAAGCTGGCGAAGAAAGCACCAATCAGCAGTGCGACGAACATCCACAGCGCGGTCATGGCAGCGACTTTAGCGGCGGTGTCGGCAGCTTCCTTGGCAGCCTGCTTGGCGTCAGCAATGGCTTTCTGGGTCCGTGCATACACTTCATCGACACGACGTTCAGCATCGGCCTGGCTCAGGTTGGTCCGTTGAGCAACCAGTTGCGCCAGATAGGTGCGATCTTCTGCAGACAATTGACCCTCGCTGAGGCCGCGCGCAAAGATGCGGGTCACGGTGCTGCGGGCAGCGTCATCACTGACAGCGACTGGACGATCATCGCGGAACAGGCTGTCGACGAAGTAGCCGTACTGATCGCTGTCGGTATTGCTGGCAGCTGTACCGGCTGCTTGCGTCGCTGCACTCGCTGCGCCGCCCACTGCACTGGCGCCGGCTTGCACACCACCGCTGACGATGCTGCTGACCGATCCGACAACCAGGGTCGCAGTCACCAGTGTGGCAACACACCAGGCCAGGAAGCCATGTGCGGTGTCACGGAAGTAAACTTCATCACCGTGCATGTTGGCCCACTTCACACGCAGACGACCGGCGATGTAACCGCCCAGACCGGATGCGACGATTTGTGTAAATGCCAGCCAGATAATGGTTGAGATGCCCAGGCCCTTAGCGCTGACGCCTTCATTGGCCCAAGGAGAAACGGCCGAGAAGCCCAGACCGAAGCCGAGCAACACCAGGATCAACGACAACGCCGCCGCAGCTGCGGCCCCTGCGAAAATCGCGCCCCATGAAACGCCTGATCTGGCGTTCGATTCTTCTGCGGCAGGATAGAAACCATCCGAGGATCTAATCATTGTTTTTCGCTCCAGGCAGGAAAGATGCTGTTACATGTTGTTGAAGGAGTGATTGCAGTCAGCGTGCCAATTTGGTGCGGCTAATAACTCGTTTATTTTCAGTAATTTAGATATTTTGAACTTCCTTCCACCATGCAATTTGCAAGAAATGGCACTGAGCAGCGGGTTTTATGCATTGCAGAAACAGCGAAATTTCATGAAGTTTTTTTCAGGAACCAAACGAAGATTTGTAGGCAAAATGTCGAGCAATGTCGTGAACCGCAAATCAGGCCACCTATGACCCGCATCTTGACCATCGAAGACGACGCTGTGACCGCTCGGGAAATTGTTGCCGAACTGAGCAGCCATGGCCTTGATGTCGACTGGGTCGACAATGGTCGCGAAGGCCTGAGACGCGCGGTCAGCGGTGACTATGACCTGATCACCCTGGATCGCATGCTGCCCGAGCTGGATGGCCTGACGATCGTCACCACCCTGCGGACCATGGGCGTTACCACGCCGATTCTAATGATCAGCGCCCTCTCCGATGTCGACGAGCGAGTGCGCGGCTTGCGCGCCGGCGGTGACGATTACCTGACCAAGCCGTTCGCCACCGACGAAATGGCCGCTCGGGTCGAAGTCCTGCTGCGTCGGCAGAACAACGTCACCGCGCAAGCGACCACGTTGCGGGTCGCCGACCTGGAGCTGAACCTGATCAGTCATGAAGCCAGCCGTGCCAACCAGTTGCTCACCTTGTTGCCTACTGAATACAAACTGCTGGAGTTCCTGATGCGCAATACCGGGCAGATCCTTTCGCGGATGATGATTTTCGAGGAGGTCTGGGGCTATCACTTCGACCCTGGCACCAACCTGATCGACGTGCACATCGGCCGCCTGCGCAAGAAGATCGACCCGCCCGGCAATGTCCCACTGATCCGGACTGTGCGAGGTTCGGGTTATGTCATTGCCGAACCCCTCTAACGGCTGGCGCTCTTCCAGCAGCCGCTTGCTGGGGCTGTACAGTTCGCTGTTCGTGGTCTGGAGCGCGATCCTCATGGGGGTCATGTATTACGAGGTGTCTTCGTATCTGGACAACCTTGCCAAACATTCGCTGATGCAACGTCAGCATCTGTTTTCACGATTCTCCGGCGAGCAACTGGTTGACGCCCTCGCCGTCAGCATGACCTTCGACATTCGCGGCATCGACGCTTATGGCCTGTTCGACGCCGAGCATCGTTACCTCAGCGGCGCCTTGCGACAGATCCCCGAAGGCCTGCCCCTGGACGGCAAGATCCACATGCTCAGCGACTGCGCCGATTCCGATGACCCGACGTTGCCCAGGGACAGCTGCGACGCTGTGGCGACCCAGGCCAAAGACGGTCGCTGGCTGATTCTGATGCGCGACAACGGCTCGCTGTTTGCGGTGACCCGGATCATCCTGCACGCCTTGCTCTGGGGCATGAGCCTGACCATTGTGCCGGGCATCATCGGTTGGCACTTGCTGCGCCGCCGGCCTCTGCAGCGCATTCGCGCGATTCAGGCCAGCGCCGAAGCGATCGTTGCCGGCGACCTGACCCGACGTCTGCCGCTGTCCAACCGCCGCGACGAACTCGACATGCTCGCCGCCATCGTCAACGCCATGCTTGAACGCATCGAACGTCTGATGAATGAAGTCAAAGGAGTCTGTGACAACATCGCCCACGACTTGCGCACTCCGCTGACGCGTTTGCGCGCGCAGCTTTACCGGATTCAACAGCACGCCGAGGACGGTTCGCCGCTGGCGGTGCAACTGGACTCGGTGCTGGCTGAAGCAGACACATTGATGGCGCGCTTTCGCGGTTTGTTGCGCATTTCAGAACTGGAGGACCGGCAGCGGCGTTCCGGTTTTGTGCAGCTCGATCCGAAGCCGTTGTTGCAGGAACTGCACGACTTTTACCTGCCGCTCGCGGAAGAAGGCGAATTGGTTTTTCGTCTGCAATTGTCTGACGCGTTGCCGCCGCTGTACGGTGATCGAGCGTTGTTATTCGAGGCACTGGCGAACTTGCTCAGCAACTCGATCAAGTTCACACCGCCGGGGGGCAAGGTGATTTTGCGAGGGAGTGACGAAGGCGGGTGCACGCGAATCGAGGTGCTCGACTCCGGCCCGGGGATTGCGATGGCGGAACGTGAGGCAGTGTTCCAGCGCTTTTATCGCGCTGAAGGTGGCCATCCACAGAGCGGATTTGGCCTGGGTTTATCGATCGTTGCAGCGATTGTCAGCCTTCACGGCTTTAAGCTAGAGGTCGGCACAAGTGAACTCGGCGGCGCGCTGTTGATGCTCGATTGCCAACAACGCCTGATCCCCCAGACCTGACCCTGTCCACTGTCCGCCGTCTGAGCAAAGCTAGCTCGCGATGGCGGTTGTACATTCACCATTGGCCTCAACATCAACATCAATATCGCCACCGCCATCGCCAGCAAGCCGGCTCCTACGGGTTTGAGTCGTACCAAAACTTACAAACCACCCACAAAACCTGTAGGAGCTGGCTTGCCAGCGATAGCGGTCGGTCAGGCACGCAGTTGCCAACTGACCCACCGCTTTCGCGAGCAAGCTTTGCTCCCACCGGCCGATGCGACTATCAGGCCGGGAAGTTGCCTCGAAGGGCCTCAAGCCCGCCCTGATAGATCCCGCTGAACAACGCCACCACTTCTTCTTCGCTCACGCCTTGCGGTGCAAAACGCCCCGACCAGGTCACGCGAGCGCCCTCGCCTTCAGTCTCCACCAGGATCGTCGCCAGATAATCCGTGGCCGGGAATGGTGCCTGCACAATCGAATAGCTGTACGTTTTCGCCGCGTCGTCAAAGGTGCGCAGACGTTCCACCACTTCGGCGCCATCCGCCGTACGCAGGCTGCGCACGCGCCCGCCTTCGCTCAGTTCGCTCTGAGCAATGAAGGGCAGCCAGTCCGGCAGCGAATTGAAGCCGCCGATCAACTGCCACACTTTATCGGCCGAAGCCGGAATATCGATCGTCGCTGATGCAGTCGCCATAAATTTTTCTCTCTCAATACTTTCTATAGATGAACTGAAAACTCAAATCGCCATGCTGTCGACGACACCGCCGTCGACTCGCAGAGCCGCGCCCGTGGTGGCCGAGGACAACGGCGAAGCAATGTACGCCACCAGATTCGCAACCTCTTCCACCTGCGCCACGCGCTGAATGATCGACGTCGGCCGAGCCTTGCGCACAAACGCGTCGGCCTCCTCCTGAACGCTAAGGCCCGACGCAGCGGTAGCGCTTTTGAGCATCTGCTCCAGCCCATCGGTCAAGGTCGGTCCGGGCAGAACCGCGTTGACCGTCACACCGGTGCCGGCCAGGCGCTTGGCCAAACCATGGGACACCGCAAGGTTAGCGCTTTTGGTCACGCCATAGTTGAGCATATCGGCCGGGATTGCGATGCCGGATTCCGAGGACAGGAAGATCACCCTGCCCCACCCTTGCTTGACCATCCCCGGCGCGTAATGCCGCGACAGACGCACGCCGGAGATGACGTTGACCTCATAAAACCGCGTCCATTCACTGTCTGGCGTATCAAAGAAATCCACCTCGTTGAAGATCCCGAGGTTGTTCACCAGGATGTCGGCGCGCGGCTCGGCGGCGAACAATTGCTCGGCGCCTTCAGCGGTGCCGAGGTCAGCAGTCAAACCTCGCAGTTGTGCATCGGGAACGCTTTGACGAATGTTCGCCAGGGCCTCCTCGACCTTGGCCGCGTCGCGCCCGATCACCACCACCGCGGCGCCGGATTCGGCCAGTGCCTTGCTGATGCCCAGGCCGATACCGGCAGTGCTGCCGCTGACGATGGCGAGTTTTCCGCTCAAATCAATCTTCATGCTCATGCTCCTGTCGTCGGTAACGGCGCACGCTCGCAGACCAGTTTGGCCTCGCGCATCGCCTGCCAGAACGCCGCTGGAATGACGGCCGACAATGCCGCAACGTCTTCCGCGATCCGCCCCGGACGACTGGAGCCCGGGATCACTGCCGCCACCGCCGGGTTGGCCAACGAGAATTGCAACGCCGCTGCTTTGATATCGACGCCATGCGCCGCTGCGATGCGTTTGATCTGCTCGACCTTGCCTGCAATCGCCGGGCTGGCTTGCTGATATTCGAAATGCGCACCGCCGGCAAGGATGCCCGAGCTGTACGGGCCGCCGACCACGATCTCGACGCTCTGCGCCAAGGCAGCGTCCATCAACCGCTGCAGCGCGCGATCATGGTCGAGCAGCGTGTAGCGACCGGCCAGGAGAAAGCCATCCGGCTGTGCTTCGCTCAGATCGAGCGTCAACTCACAAGGCTCGACCTTGTTCACGCCCAGCCCCCAGCCCTTGATCACGCCTTCTTCGCGCAACCGGGTGAGGACTTTGAACGCGCCGGTACGCGCCTGGTTGAAATATTCCAGCCACTGATCACCGTAGAAATCCTGAGCGATGTCATGCACCCAGACGATGTCCAGGCGATCGGTTTGCAGACGCTTCAAACTGTCTTCAATCGAGCGCATCGTCGCGTCGGCGCTGTAGTCGTTAACGATTTTGTTCGCACGACCGTGCTCGAACACCCCGCTCTTCTCACCCAGATCACGCGCCGCAGCGTCTTCGATTTCATCGAGGATCACCCGGCCGACTTTGCTGCTCAGCACGTAATCGTCACGGTTGTACTGAGACAACGCGGTGCCCAGGCGAATCTCGGACAGGCCCGAGCCGTAAAACGGCGCGGTGTCGAAGTAGCGCACGCCAGCATCCCAAGCGGCGTGCACGGTGGCCTGCGCTTCTTCTTCGGGAATGGCGCGGAACATGTTGCCCAATGGCGCGGTGCCAAAACCGAGTGCACCCGGCAGTTTGTCTTTCAGACTCATGATTCAATCCTCGTAATGCTCAGAGGTCGTTGATGACCATTGAGCAGATCGTAGATTGCGGTGGTCGGACCGTCCAAGACATAATCTGCAGCACTTGAGTCCCCGTAGGTCTGACATGATCGACATCCGCCAATTGCGCTATTTCGTAGCGGTCGCCGAAGAAGAACACGTCGGTCGCGCCGCCGAGCGCCTGCATATTTCCCAATCGCCGCTGAGCCGGCAGATCGCTCAGCTTGAAGAACGCCTGGGCCTGACCCTGTTCGAACGCAGCCAGCAGCGCATTCGCCTGACACGCGACGGCCAGACGTTCCTCGCCGAAACCCGTGCCCTGCTGACCCACGCCAATCGTCTGGAATCCCTCGGCAAACGCCTGGGTCGCGGGGAAGAAGGCGGTTTGTGCATCGGCTACATCGAGAACGCCATGCACGCCGGCGTCTTGCCGAATGCCTTGCGAGTGCTGCGCGCAGAGCGGCCGAGCGTGCATATCGCGCTGTACAACCTGAGCTCTGCCGAGCAGCTCGAAGGGCTGCGTCAGCGTAGTCTCGATATCGCTCTGGTCAGCGAACCACCGGTCGGTGACGACCCGGATTTGCTCGGATTTCAGGTGCTCGACGACCCGATGTTGCTGGCCCTGCCCGAGCATCATCCGCTGGCGCAGCAGCCTAAACTGGCACCGGCCGATCTCGCGGAGCAGGAATGGATCGGCGTGCAGCATCGCCAGAATGCGGCCAGCCACGACGACTTCGTCAGCGCCTGCATCCGCGCCGGTTTCACCCCGGACATCCGCATGAAGGCCACTGAACCCTTTACTGCACTGGGGTTGGTGGCGTCGGGACTCGGCGTCGCGATGATCCAGAGAGGCCTGAGCCGCAACGCACCGCCGGGAGTGGTCTTGCGGGAAGTGCCGTGGATTTCCTTTACCACGCCGCTGTGGGCGGCGTGGCACCGGATCAATCTGCGGCCGTTGGTGGAGACGTTTCGCAAGGTGTTGACGGAGTAGATAGTGCTGTCCTAGCGGTCCATGGTGTGGGACTGCTTCAACGATAACGATCCGGCAAAACGTTGGTTGCGCTCGCGTATCTACCCACACATGTCGGCGCCATTGCCGGTCGATCAAGCGAGAGAAAAGCACCCGGGTCGGCTTCGCGCAAGTACACCGGCATGTCAGTTACTGGCGGCATGGCCGGTATCTCGAAATACATCTGGATCACCCAGCCACGGTGATAGCTGGCGTGATTGACGACGTGCAGGAGCATCTCGCCGGCGCTCATGGTGGCGCTTTCGCCGGAAACAAAAGTGAATTCGACCGCTTTTTCCAGCGACGCATCTGTCTGCCAGGCGGTCCATTTGCAGTACCAGTTATCGATGTCGTTTTGTGCCAGGCGTAGCTCCGGCAAATCCGGGTGCAGCAGATCGTGGGACGTCTTGAAACCGTGGCCTCGGCCTTCGAGGTGGGCCTGCCAGATGCAGTCCACGATGTAGATGTGATTGAGGGTACCAATCATGTTCTTGAACACCGAGACGCGGTCTTTATAGACCTCACCCGGCGGCAGGGCTGCCAGGCTGTCAAACAGGCGCCGGTCGGCCCAGCGTTTGTAATCAGTCAGCATGCGGGCAGTGCGTAGGTTGAGCATTGCAGTTCTCCCATGGTGATGGGCGCACTGCCAAGCATAGCCCGCGTGACGCCTGCCCGCGCAAAGGCTGATCATCGGTCGGGATCACTTGCGTGCAACGGAGGGTAGCGACCTGCCCGCCCAACTGATCTGCGGTGATGCAGTTGGCAAAATTGATTATTTATGTGGCCCGGAACTACAGACCTGCGTAATCGATCCTAGACTGTGTAATACATCCCTTACGCTTTATGTTGTCGGAGGACACCGTTATGCGCCGTCTGTTACTCATCTCTTCGCTCGTGCTGTGCTTGCCCGTTGGTTCGGCCTTGGCCGATGTTGACGCAAAAGATGTTGCCACGTCGGCGGGTGTCTCCGCTTCGCTGTATTCGACGTTCAAGGATGACAAAATGATGATCCCCGCCCGGGATGACGCTTCCAGTTTCGTTGCCAGTGGCGGCACGATTCGCGGCGTGTATCTGGAGTCGGTAATGCAGGATATCCGTCAGAAAAATCCTGGGTTGACGGCGAGCGACGCAGAACTGGCTCAGGCCATTCTTGCTCAGTAAATGGCCTGGCCGTGATTTACGACAGCACACCCAACACCAACGCCGGCTGCTCGATCTTCTCGAACAGCCGGTTTTTTTGCGCTGCCGGTGAACGGTTTCACCCGTGGAGCGCGTAGAGAATGTGAGACAAGCAGAACCTACAGGATTAGCGATTCTGGCTTTGGTCCGTGTTGATTGTGGTGAGCCGTAACTCGCCGTCGGGATCTGTGGCCGTGCTGACCGATGCGTAATCGGCGAGCGTCGCATGCGTGGTTTCGAGGGGCTGGGCATGGGTCGAGGTGATGATGACAAGGTCTGCACCCGAGGCTTCAGCTGCCTGAATGCCGACGGTCGCATCCTCGAAAATCAGGCAGTCCGTTATCTCGACGCCGAGTCGCTGCGCTGCGAGTTTGTAGCCTGCGGGATCGGGTTTACCGGCACTGACGCCTTCGGCCGTGATCATCACGGCTGGCTCGGGAATGCCCGCTGCAGCCATACGGCGTAACGCCAGCAATCTCGGCGCAGAGGTCACGATAGCCCACTTGTCCGCCGGCAACGACCGCAGAAACGCTGCCGCACTCGCCACCTCGACGATGCCCTCTACGTCTTCGATTTCTGCTTCGGTGACCCAGGCCGCTTCCGCCTCGGCATCCACTCCGGGCAGTCCCAGTCGGGTGATCGTGTCGACAGCCCGCACACCATGGATAGTCGGCAGGAATGACTCGACGTCAACGCCATGGCGCACAGCCCAGGTAGTCCAGATGCGCTCGGCGGCAGCAATCGAGTTGAGCACGGTGCCGTCCATGTCAAACAGGAACGCGCGATAGGGCTTATTGAAAACGGATGCATTCGCTGACAAGAAAAAACTTCCTTTCGCTAGAGGCGGAAACACCTGGCCAGCAATGTAGCATCAGCGAGACTCTATGACCGCACCACTCGAAGTATTTTGGCGGACCGGTTCCGAGCAGAAGGCCGCTTCCACGGTATCCAGCAACTGCCCCATCGCCCACGGCTTTTTGATGAACTTGACGTCGTGCCGCACTCCGGACGTTTCCGGGGTTTCGTAGCCAGACATGATCATGATCGGCTTGTCCGGCCAGCGGTCGCCGAAGTGGTTGGCGAGGTCCGCACCATTCTTTGCACCCGGCATAGTGATATCGGTGAGCAACAGACGAACCTTGTCTGCATGCTCTTCCAGATAAACGCATGCCTCATCCGCACTGACCTTGGATTCAACTTTGAAGCCTTCGTCCAGAAGAATTTCGACCAGAAACTCCAGGATCAACGGGTCATCTTCAACTACAAGAATCAATCCCTCAGGTCGGTTATTGCCCGCCTTGGATTCTGGACACATACGCTGCCACTCCCTGATAACTCGAATAATGTTGCGGGCTCAAATCCGCTGCTTATGAGGTATGAGCAGCGCGCTCCGCGGAAATTCACTTTTGATACAAGCAACTGATAAAAAGTGACGTTTAACACCTCAAGAGAGGTGCAGCGACAGCTTTGCGGGGTCACGCCGGCGCAATTTTGGGTAAAATGCCACCCCCTTGAATTGCCGACGCTGCCCAATGAACTCTGACGCCCTCTCCACCCTCCACGATCATTTGCTCAAGGCATTGGCAGACGCACCGGATGAAACGCGCCGGCTCTTCCATGGCCGCGGCCGTTGCTGGCCGGGGCTGGAGCAGGTCACGGTGGACTGGCTGCAAGGCGTGGTGCTGGTGTCACTGTTTAAAGAGCCGGAGGCGGCACAACTGGCAGCGCTGAAGCAGTTGCTGATGGCGGCTGCTGCCTCACCTGAATGGCAACAATCCGCTGCGCACACCCTGGCGTTGCAACATCGCTACCTGCTGCAGAGCACCACCGAATGGCTGCTCGGGGACGTCATCGATGACATGACCATCATCGAGGGCGGCCTGCGATATCGCGTCGACCTGGGCAAAAAGCAGAACACCGGGCTGTTCCTCGATATGCGTTACGGTCGCGATTGGGTGCGCGCCAACGCACAAGGCAAGCGGGTGTTGAATCTGTTTGCCTACACCTGCGGATTCTCGGTGGCGGCCATCGAGGGTGGCGCCGAGCATGTGGTCAACCTGGACATGTCGAGCCCGGCGCTCAGTCGGGGCCGCGATAATCATCGCCTGAACGGCCATGACCTGAGCAAGGTGACTTTCCTTGGCCACGACCTGTTCAAGTCGTGGGGCAAGGTGATCGGCAAGGGGCCGTATGATCTGGTGATCATCGATCCACCGTCCTTTCAGAAAGGCAGTTTCCTGCTGACCAAGGACTACCAGCGTGTGTTGCGCCGCTTGCCCGAGTTGCTCGGCCCGCAGGGCACGGTGCTGGCCTGCATGAACGACCCGGCACTCGGTGCCGATTTCCTTATTGAAGGTGTGATGCGAGAAGCGCCGGGGTTGCGTTTTGAGCAGCGACTGGAGAATCCACCGGAGTTTCCTGACGCGGATCCAGAGTGTGGGTTAAAAGCGCTGGTGTTCAACTTGGGAGATTCAGCCCTCGTCCGAAGGTGAGTGCGGCCTGCAGATGAATCGCCGGGTCTTGGGTTTCAGATTCCAGCAGCAACTCGGACGTCACCACCTGCGCACCGCAGTAGTCAAAAATCCCGTGATCGATCTGGGTTTTCATGGCGTCGGCATAGCCGTGCCGAGCGTAGGTGCCCGCGTCTGCACCACCGACTCCGAACAGGTGAACGCGCAAATGCCGCAGCTTTTTTTCAAGCTTGGCATCGGCGCTGAAATCGAACGCCCAGCCATTGGCGAACACGCGGTCGATCCAGCCCTTGAGCAGCGCCGGCATCGACCACCAATACACCGGAAACACCATCACCAGGTCATCGGCGCGGTCGATTCGTGCCTGTTCGGCGAGCACATCGGCCGGCGCTGGCGCCTCCTGATGATGCACCGCCAGGTCCGCCGCGCTGAACCTTGGGTCAAACCCTTCAGCCGAGAGATCGGCCATCTCCACGGTGGCATCGGTTTGCGTCAGACCCAGGGCAATATGGGCCGCCAGGCTGTGGGTGAGCGAGCGGGGATCATGGTGAGCGACAACGATCAGCGTGCGCATGCTGAAACTCCTGATTGAGCGTCCGGGACGACAACTATATACTTTCGGTAAGTTAACGCCGTTAAATTACTTATGGTACATAGCGATGTCAATCACTGACACAAGCCGATCGCTGGCTGCGCCCGCTCCACGACGACGCCTGTCACGAGAAGCCCGTGGGCGGCAACTGCTCGATGTCGCCTGGCAACTCGTTCGCGAAGAAGGCACCGATGCGCTGACCCTGGGTCGTCTGGCCGAGCAGGCCGGCATCACCAAACCGGTGGTTTACGACCACTTCACAACACGGTCCGGACTGTTGGCGGCGCTGTATCAGGACTTCGACGCTCGGCAGACGCTGCTGATGGATGAGGCGCTGGCGCAGTGCGAGCCGACGCTGGTCGGTACTGCGAGGCTGATCGCTGCGTGTTATGTCGACTGTGTGCTGCTGCAAGGCAACGAGATTTCCGGCGTGATCGCCGCGCTGGCCGGTTCGCCGGAGCTTGCGAAAATCAAGCGCGAGTACGAAGCGATTTTCCTCGGCAAGTGCCGCAACCACCTCGCCCCGTTCGCAGGATCCGGTGAAATCCGTCCTGCCGGACTGCGCGCGATGCTCGGCGCCGCGGAAGCGTTATCCCATGCTGCTGCGAAGGGAGAAATCAACGGGGCAGATGCTCAGCAAGAGTTGTTTGAAATCATTGTGGGGATGGTTGAAAGAAACTCAAACATTGTCCCGTAGGAGCACGCTTGCTCGCGATGGCGGTGTGTCATTTACTAATATATCGGTTCATCCGACACCATCGCGAGCACGCTTGCTCCTACACGCACTCTGTCGCCTTAACCGATCCCGTTGCCAAGCCGCTGCCGCACAAATTCATTCGCGCGATGCGTCAGCTGGTCCAGATGCCGGTCGCGCTGTTTTTCCGCATCGAGCATGGCCCGCTTGCCGTGCTTTTGCAGCAGGTAGGTGTGGATCTGTCGCACTTCAAGCGAGCTATAGATCGGCGCCACATCCAGCATCCCCATCAAGCCGTCGCTGGCATGATCGCGGGTGTTCATCAGCACCTGCGTCCCGCGCACGCCCGTCACCTGAAAACCCGTCGCTTCAAAATACGGCACCTTGGCCACCGCACAGCTCAGCTCCGCATGCGGGTAACGGCCGACCATCTCGCGCAGCATTCGCCGGGCTATGCTCTGTCGACGATGACCCGCGTGCACCGCCATATACGCCACACCGCACGCATCGGGATCGTCCTGCATCGGCAGGTACAGCAGGAAACCGAGGACCTTTTCCGGGTCGTCGTCATCCGACGCCACCAGCAGCTCCACCGCAATGCCTTTCGTCCCGTTCAATGCCTCCAGATACAGATGCACCTCGAAGCCGATCGCGTACTGATAGACGTTGTACAACAGGTTGCTCGGCGGGATCGCGACCATGCTGATGTCGCTGAGGTTATCGACCACCAGTTGCAGGATCTGGCTATTAACGGGCTCAGGGCACGGAATTTTGTAGTGGGTAATCTGGGGCATGAGGCTCTCTGAAACACTGTCGACAATTTACAAAGCTACGCTGATCCCGGTAGCAGCTGGCGAAGCCTGCGTAACGATCCCGCGAATACGGCGCGCCTATCATAACGTGCACAAACGGCTCGTCTAAAAGTAAACGCTGCCATTAATGAATTCACCTCATCACTTCATGCAGTTTCACGCCCTTAATAGAAACCCTCAATCTTTCTACTATGGACTGAATAGGCAGCCGCCCGCCGGGCGATTCATGAGCCCGACGCATAACTCTATAGCTCAATACCGCAAAAACATTCTGCGAGCGCACGGGTCACTCTTTTGATGAGGACTGGCAACGCCCCGAAAATCTAGAGGAATCGAACCAATGGACGACCGTGACCTGATGTCGATCTCCCGGCGCAAATTTTTGATTGTCGGCGCAGTGACGGCAGCTGCCGTGGCGCTGCCACCTTTCATTTCCGCGCGTGCGTCTGCCGCTAACGCAGCGCGCCCGATCAAGGAAAAAGTCTCGTTCGAGGTGAACGGCAAACAGCAGTCACTGGACGTCGACACGCGCACCACGCTGCTCGATGCCTTGCGCGAAAACCTGCAACTGACCGGCACCAAAAAAGGTTGCGACCACGGCCAGTGCGGCGCTTGCACGGTGATTGTCGACGGCAGGCGCCTCAATTCCTGCCTGACCCTGGCGGTGATGCACGAAGGCTCGAAAGTCACCACCATCGAAGGGCTCGGCTCGCCAGACAAACTGCACCCGATGCAGGCAGCGTTCATCAAACACGACGGCTACCAATGCGGGTATTGCACGCCGGGGCAGATCTGTTCGGCGGTCGCCGTGCTCGGAGAAATCCGCGACGGCATTCCCAGCCACGTCAGCCCCACCCTCACTGACCAGCCGCAGCTGATTGCCAGCGAATTTCAAGAACGCATGAGCGGCAACATTTGCCGCTGCGGTGCTTACTCAAACATCATCGATGCGATCAGCGAAGTCGCGGAGGTCAGCGTATGAGGCCCTTCAGTTATCTACGCGCCAAATCCCCGGCCGAAGCCGCTGCGCTGGCGGCCCAGGTCGAAGGTGCGCGCTTCATTGCCGGCGGCACCAATCTTTTGGACTTGATGAAGCTCGACATCGAAACGCCGACCCATCTGATCGACGTCAATGGCCTGGCCCTCGACCGGATCGAAGCCACGCCCGAAGGCGGCCTGAAAATCGGCGCTCTGGTGCGCAACACCGACCTCGCCGCCGACGCCCGCGTGCGCAAGGACTACGCCCTGCTCTCCCGAGCCCTGCTCGCCGGCGCCTCGGGTCAATTACGCAACCGCGCCACCACGGCGGGCAATCTGTTGCAACGCACCCGTTGCCCGTATTTTTACGACACGAACCAGCCGTGCAATAAACGCGTGCCCGGCAGCGGCTGTTCGGCGATTGGCGGATTCAGTCGGCCATTGGGCATTCTCGGCGTCAGTGACGCGTGCATCGCCACTCACCCGAGCGACATGGCGGTGGCCATGCGTGCCCTGGATGCGCAAGTCGAAACCGTGCGCGCCGACGGCACCACGCGCACTATTGCGATTGCCGATTTTCATCGTCTGCCGGGCAATACGCCCAACATCGAAACCGCACTGGCGGTGAACGAACTGATCACCGCGGTCACCCTGCCGCCACCGCTGGGCGGCACCCACATTTATCAGAAGGTCCGCGATCGAGCGTCTTACGCCTTTGCCCTGATTTCGGTGGGCGCCGTGATTCAACGGGACGGCTCCGGCCGCGTCGCTCTCGGCGGTGTTGCGCACAAACCGTGGCGAGTGGAAGCAGCTGAAGCGGCAATGTCCAAGGGCGCCATGGCGGTGTCCGAACAATTGCTCGCCGGCGCTAAAACCACCGAACAGAACGCATTCAAACTGACCCTGGTCGAGCGCACGCTCGCTTCGGTGATAGCACAAGCGAGGGTTCAGGCATGAAATTCGACACGCCCGCCACAACCAACCCGATCGATCAGATGAAGGTGGTCGGCAAGGCCACACCTCGCATCGAAGGCCCGCTGAAAACCACCGGCCACGCCCCCTATGCCTATGAACATCACGACGCTGCGGCGAACCAGGCCTACGGTGCGGTCGTCGGCTCGGCCATCGCCAAGGGCCGCATCGCCTCGATGGACCTGGCCCTGGCTGAGTCCGCGCCGGGCGTGATTGCCATCGTCACCGCCGCCAATGCCGGCAAACTCGGCAAGGGCAAATACAACACCGCGCCTCTGCTCGGCGGGCCGCAGATCGATCACTACCATCAGGCCGTCGCACTGGTGATCGCCGAGACATTCGAGCAGGCCCGCGCCGCCGCCGAACTGGTCAACGTCTCCTATGTTATCGCCAAGGGCGCCTTCGACCTTGCCAGTTCGCGCGCCTCGGGCGTCGAAGCCAAGGACCAGATGGCCGATACGGTGCACGGCGATTTCGCCGGAGCCTATGCGGCGGCGCCCGTGCAGCTGGACGAGACTTACTTCACGCCCGATCAGGCCCACGCGATGATGGAACCGTTCGCCTCGATGGCCGCGTGGCAAGGCGACAAACTGACGTTGTGGACCTCGAACCAGATGATCGACTGGTCTGTCACTGATCTGGCGACCACCCTTGGCATGCCGAAGCAGAACGTGCGGCTGATTTCGCCGTACATCGGCGGAGGCTTCGGCGGCAAGCTGTTCATCCGCTCCGATGCGGTGCTCGCCGCGCTCGGTGCACGTCTGGCAAAGCGGCCGGTGAAAGTCGCGCTGTCGCGGCCGTTGATGATCAACAACACGACGCACCGACCGGCAACGGTCCAGCGCATTCGCATTGGTGCGAGCGCTGACGGCAAGATCACCGCGATGGCTCACGAAGGCTGGTCCGGCGATTTGCCCGGCGGCAAAGTCGAGCGCGCCGCGCAGCCGAGCAAGATGCTCTACGCGGGTGAAAACCGTTTGGTGACAATGCGCCTGACCACCCTCGATCTGCCGGAAGGCAACGCCATGCGCGCGCCGGGGGAAACGCCCGGTTTGATGGCACTGGAGATCGCCATGGACGAGATGGCAGAAAAGCTCAAACTCGACCCGGTCGAATTCCGCATCCTTAACGACGCCCAGGTCGACCCGACCAACCCCGCTCGGCCGTATTCCAAGCGCCAGCTAGTGGAATGTCTGCGCACCGGCGCCGAGCGTTTCGGCTGGGACAAACGTCATGCGCAACCCGGTACGCAACGCGACGGGCGCTGGCTGATCGGGATGGGCGTCGGCGTGGCGTTTCGCAATAACGCGTTGATGAAATCCGGCGCGCGGGTGCGCCTCAGTGATCAGGGCATCGTCACGGTGGAAACCGACATGACCGATATCGGCACCGGCAGCTACACGATCATCGGGCAGACGGCGGCGGAAATGATGGGCGTGCCGCTTGACCAAGTGGTCGTGCGCCTGGGCGATTCGAGCTTTCCGGTGTCGGCCGGTTCCGGTGGCCAATTCGGGGCCAACTGCTCGACGGCGGGTGTGTATGCGGCGTGCGTCAAACTGCGTGAGGCGGTTGCCCAGCGCTTGGGCGTCAGCGCAGAGGACGCGGTGTTCGCCGACGGTGAAGTGCGTTCAGGTGGCAACAATTTCCCTCTGCGTAAGGCGGCTCAGGCCGGGGAACTCGTTGCCGAGGACACGATCGAGTTTGCCGAGCTGAGCAAGAAGTTTCAGCAGTCGACCTTCGGCGCGCATTTCGTCGAAGTGGCGGTCGACAGCGCGACCGGTGAAACCCGGGTGCGACGGATGCTGGCGGTGTGCGCGGCGGGTCGGATCCTCAACCCGACGTCGGCGCGCAGCCAGGTGATCGGCGCGATGACCATGGGCGTCGGTGCGGCGTTGATGGAAGAACTGGCGGTGGACAAGCGCCGCGGCTTTTTCGTCAATCACGACCTGGCCAGTTATGAAGTGCCGGTGCATGCCGACATCCCGCATCAGGAAGTGATTTTTCTCGATGAGACCGATGCGGTGTCGTCGCCGATGAAAGCCAAGGGTGTCGGGGAACTGGGCCTGTGCGGCGTCAGTGCGGCGATTGCCAATGCGGTCTACAACGCGACGGGGATCCGCGTTCGCGAGTATCCGATCACGCTGGACAAGATGCTGGATAAATTGCCGCAGATGATTTGAAGGGGCTTGATCCGATCGCAAAATTGCGCAGATCACCTGTGGGAGCAAGGCTTGCCCGCGAAGAACGATGATGCAATCTGTCAGTGAGACCGCATCACCGTTCTTCGCGAGCAAGCTTTGCTCCCACAAGTCAAAGCAAGCTTTGCTCCCACAGGTCAAAGCAAGCTCTGCTCCCTCAGGTAATCCGGTCAGGTCATTGCGCGGCGGAATATTGCTCGGCGCTGACCTGTTCCATCCACTCGACGACCTTGCCGTCCAGCACTTCAGCGATAGCGATGTGGCTCATGGCGGTGGTCGCGGTGGCGCCGTGCCAATGCTTGACCTTCGGCGCAATCCACACAGTGTCGCCCGACTTGATCGCCTTCACCGGTTGCCCGAATTCCTGCACCCAACCCGAACCAGCCGTAACAATCAGCGTCTGGCCCAGCGGATGGGTGTGCCACGCGGTGCGAGCGCCCGGTTCGAAGGTGACTGTGGCGCCACTGACCCGCGCCGGCTCGGTACCCTTGAACGGCGCATCAACGCGCACGCTGCCGGTGAAATAATCTGCCGGGCCTTTGGCCGAGGGTTGGGAGCCGTTTGGGGTGACGGTCAGCATCGGGGTCTCCTGAGCGTGGGCATCAAAGGCCAGGAGTGAAAGCGAGAGCGCGGAGGCTGCAAGGTTCTTCATGGCTATTCTCGATAAAGTTGTGGGTACTCACTTAATTTAACGATGACGCGTTCAACTGATAAGCCACTAGAATCGGTTTAGACCTATGAGGGAGACTCATGAATGCTTCGGCAAAATGCCAATGACCTGCTGGCCTTTCTGGCAGTAGCGCGCGCGCGCAGTTTCACCAAGGCGGCTGCCAGGCTCGGCGTTTCCCAATCAGCGCTGAGCCATACCATCCGTGGCCTGGAAGCGCGACTGGGCTTGCGCCTGCTGACCCGGACCACGCGCAGCGTATCGCCAACCGAAGCAGGCCAGCGCATGCTGGAAAAAATCGGCCCGCACTTCGAAGAGATCGAGATCGAGCTGGCGGCGTTGAGCGATCTGCGCGACACGCCGGCCGGCAACATCCGCATCAATGCGATGGACCACGCGCTGGAATACATCCTGTGGCCGGTGTTGAAACCGTTCCTGGCGCAGTATCCGGACATCTCCGTGGAGGTGTGCTGCGACTACGGTTTCGTCGACATCGCCGCGCAGGGTTTCGACGCCGGTGTGCGCCTCGGTGAAGACGTTGCGCAAGGCATGATCGCCACCCGCATCGGGGCGGACATGCGCATGCTGGTGGTGGGTTCACCGGCGTATTTCACCGATCGTATCCA
This sequence comes from Pseudomonas sp. TMB3-21, assembly GCF_054898145.1. Classification (NCBI taxonomy): domain Bacteria; kingdom Pseudomonadati; phylum Pseudomonadota; class Gammaproteobacteria; order Pseudomonadales; family Pseudomonadaceae; genus Pseudomonas; species Pseudomonas sp. TMB3-21. Next base: position 4,870,339 of record NZ_CM142718.1, read on the forward strand.
GCCGCTGACCCCGCGAGACCTGACCGGACATGCGTGCAACAATTTGCGCTTGCCCACCAATGGCGGGCTGTACACGTGGGAGTTCAAAAAGGATCAGGAAAGCCTGAACGTGCGGGTGTCGGGGCAAGTCACATTCAATGGCGTGTACCAGTTGTTGCAGGCGGCGCTTGACGGCTTCGGCTTGAGTTACATCCCGGAAGATATGGTGGCGCCGTACATTGAGGACGGACGTTTGGTGGCGGTGCTGGATGACTGGTGCGCGCCGTTTACCGGGTTTCATCTTTATTACCCGAGCCGGCGTCAGGCATCGCCGGCGTTTGCGTTGTTTCTCGAGGCGGTGCGGTATCGGGGGTGATTGCGCGGTGTCAGGTTTGGCAGGCGGCGGGTTCGCTACCGTCATCGCGGGCAAGCCCGGCTCCCACAGGATTGCGGCGATCCCGAACCTTGCGTACAAAACAAAAACCTGTGGGAGCAGAGCTTGCTCGCGATGAGGCCGGCACATTCAACATCAATGTCGACTGACCTGCCGCCATCGCGGGCGATCCCGAACCTTGCATACAAAACAAAAACTTGTGGGAGCAGAGCTTGCTCGCGATGAGGCCAACCCTCACACCACAAGAACCTCAGAACGCCCTCACTCCGCCACCGCCACCTGATTACGCCCGCGCGCTTTCGCCCGGTATAACGCCCTGTCCGCGTTGTTCAGCAAGCTATGCAGGTCATTGTCATTGACCTCCATCGCCGCCACGCCAAGGCTGGCGGTAATGCGGTGCACCGGCCCGGTCATCAGGGCAGAAATGGAACGCGTCAGTTGTTCGGCGATGGCCGTGGCGAGGTCGATCGAGGTATTGGGCAACAGCACCGCAAACTCCTCCCCTCCCATTCGACCGGAAACGTCAGCCTCGCGAAAGCACTGGCCGATCAGCACGCCCATCTGCCGCAACACCTGATCGCCGGCCTGATGCCCGTAGGAATCGTTGATCTGCTTGAAGTGGTCCATGTCCAGCATCACCGCGCACAACGGCACGCGATTGTTTTTGCAGTGGTTGAACAGCAAGTACGCCTCGGCAAAAAACGCCCGGCGGTTCTTCAGGCCGGTGAGTTCATCCGTCTGCGCGGCGTGCAGGGACAAGCGATGGGCGAGCTCCATTTCGCGGGTCAAACGAAAAGCGGTTTCCAATGCGTCGGACATTTTGCGCGTCGCGCTGGCCACAAACGAAGTGAAAACCAGCACGGCCACAGCTATACCGAACTGAAGGGGGGACGGCTGGAACAACAGCCAGAACGTAGACGGGAACAGCACCAGGCCGATTGATACCAGCGTCATGTACCGATACGCCGAGTAACGCGACACCGCGCTGACCGACATGCCAACGGTAAACAACATTACCAGCGCCTGCGCCAACAAATCATCTGGCGGCATCAGTGCCAGCGCACCGGCACCCCAGATGCCGGCGGAAAGGACCAGCGTGATCCAGTAGATTCGTTCCCACCGCTGCGGATCCGGCCCCCCGGCGCCGCGACGGAAATACAACGCGAACATCAACAGGCGCAACAGTGCTGATCCCGTCAGAATCGCCAGCCACCACGTGATCACTCGATGATCGAAGCGGTCCCAGCACACCCAGCACAGCATCACCGCAGCGAGAAAACTGCCGAATACTGCGGAGAATGATTGATGGAAAAGCTGATGCAACCGGTCGCTGCGGACCTGCTGTGCGATAAACATTTGCTGGTCGTACCGAAATCCCTGGTCACCCATTTGATCCGCCTGATCGAGCCGCTGCGACAAACCACTATTGTGGCAGTCGCAGCGATCAATGGCGACAGGGACAAGCGCATCGCGCTAGCGCATCAAAGGCTCTGGCCGGCGGTGCGTCCGCGCATTACCACTGATAAGTCGCGCTCGCCTGAACCGTGCGCTGCGCGCCGTACCAGCACCACGAATACGAAAAGCAGGACGCCACGTATTCCTTGTTGGCGAGGTTGCTCGCGTTGACCGCCAGGCGAAGGTTGTCCTTGAGGCTATTGATGCCCGGGATGTCGTAATGCACCGAGGCGTCGAACAGCGTGTAGCCCGGCACTTTCAAGGTGTTGGCGGTATCGCCCCAGGACGAGCCTATGTAGCGCGCCCCGGCTCCGACGCCGAAGCCTTTGGCGACGCCGTCGTGGAACGTGTAGTCAGCCCATGCCGAGGCTGTGTGCCGCGGCACGCCATAAGTGGTCGTGCCCTCGGCGGAAGCGATGTCGCTCAGCGGCGCGTAGCTGACGGTGCTGTTGGATTTAGTGATGCGGTTGTCCAGATAGGCGTAAGCGGCGGTGATGTCGAGGTTGTCGTTGAGGCTGGCCTTGCCTTCCAGCTCGAAACCACGGGACTGCACTTCACCGGACTGCTCCTGGCAACGCCCCGCGCCGCAGATATGAGTCGGATCCGGATCAAGCGTCGGCACGTTGCTCTGACGCAGGTCAAAGATCGACGCGGTGATAAAGCTGTTGCTGCCCGGCGGCTGATACTTGATGCCGACCTCGTACTGTTTGCCTTCGGTAGGCTTGAACACCGAGCCGCCAAAACCGGTGCCCGATTGCGGCTCGAACGATTCCGAGTAACTGACGTAGGGCGATATGCCGTTATCGAACAGGTACACCAGACCGACGCGCCCGGTGAACGCTTCGCTGTCCAGCGAGGTTTTTCTCTTGAGGTTGGTGCGCAGATCGACCGTGCTGTTGTTATTGTCGGCCCAGTCGTAGCGGCCGCCCATCAGCAACACCCACTTGTCCCACTTGATCTGGTCCTGCAGGTACAGGCCTTTTTGCTGATTGCGTTGCGTGCCATCGCTCTGAAAGGCCGGCGTTGCGACCGGCAGGCCGTAGACCGGCTCGAAGATGTCCAGATTCGGGCCACCGGCGAAACCGGATTTGGTGTCGGTGCTGGTGTTCTGATAATCACCGCCGAACAGCAACGTGTGCTGCAACGGACCGGTGTCGAATTTGGCCTGCGCCTGGTTATCCAGCGTGTAAGACTCGAGGTTAACGTCGGCGGCGATGGTCGAGCGTCTCGAGGTGCGGTAATCCGCCATCAGGTTGCTGTTGTAGAGGCTGCGGTAATCGCCTTCGCTGCGCAGATAGCGAGCGTTTTGGCGCAAGGTCCAGACGTCGTTGAGGTGATGCTCGAACAGATAACCGAGGGAGAAATACTCGCGGTCACTCTTCTCGAAATCTTTTTCGCCGTCGTAGAAATCGACATCGATATCACGCCCAAGCGGGCTGTCCAGCACCGAACCCCACGCGGGCGTCGAACCGTACGAAGCAGCTTTTGGGTCCTTCTGGAAATGCCCGAGCAAGGTCAGCGAAGTGTCGGCATTCGGCCGCCAGGTGAACGCGGAAGAGATCGACTGGCGCTGGGTTTCGGTGTGTTCAAGCTGGCCGTCGGCTTCGTCATACAGGCCGGCGAGGCCGTAGGAGTAGATGCCTTGATCGTCGATCGGTCCGCTAAGGTCGAACGTCGTGCGCTTCTTGTCGAAGGTACCGTACTCGACGCCGATCTCATGGAACGGCGTGTCCAGCGGCCGCTTGCTGACCATGTTGACCACACCGCTCGGGCTGGCCTGGCCGTAAAGGACCGACGAAGGGCCGCGAAGAATGTCGACGCGCTCAAGGTCGAAGGCGTCTTTTTGTGGCGAGGCATCGCGGCTGCCGGGCATGCGCAGGCCGTCGAGGTACACCGCCGGGGAAAAGCCTCGGATGGTCATCTGGTCCAGGCGCGATGCCGTTGAGCCACGGGTTTCCGGGACCACAGCGGCGGTGTAACGCAGAATTTGGTTGAGGCTTTCCGCGCCCTGGGCGCGCATCTGGTCCTTGGTGACCACGGATATCGACTGCGGCGTTTCATTGAGCGGCGTGTCGGTTTTGGTCGCAGACAACGAGCGCGTAGCGACGTAACCGTCAACCGGGCCGGTCGGACTTTCGCTCTGGTAGCCGCCGTTGATGTTGGTAGCTTGCAACTCCAGAGTGCCTTCGGTGGCCTCGGCCATCGGCTCGATGCGATAGCGCGTGGACGACAGCGCGATGGCGCTGAGGCCACTGCCCTGCAGCAGTTGCGCGAGAGCGTCAGGTGTGGCGAATTGACCGTTCAATCCTGCGCTGGTTTTGCCACGGGTCAGCGCGGGATCAAAGGCTAATGCCAGCCCCGATTGTTCGGCCAGGCTGTTGAGCGCCCGACTCAGATCCCCCGCCAGAATCGAGAAACTGCGCACCGCGCTGGCGGGTGCGTCCACGGTTGGCGACTCAGCGGCAGACAGTGGCATTGCAACGAAAGCCATCGCCACCGACAGCGCCAGTGGATGCAACGGACGAGCAAAGCGTGACATGGGAGATCCTGCGAAATGGAAGACATTACTAACCATGACGCGCATGTCGGCGAAACAGACAACGAATCGTAGCGATTCTCATTAGTTTTTTTGCGAGTGCCTTGCTGCATGAGGTAACCGAGAGTGCTGGAAAACCCATGGGCGCAGAGCCTGCCCGCGATGGCGGCGAGCGAAAGTTTCTCCCTATCACTGCGCAACACTGCACCTATTAGCTGACTCCCGCAGTCGGGTCTAACCTTACCCCGGCGCTGGCATCATAAGCTGGCCGGTGTAGTGCTGATAAGGAGACAGGAATGAGTCCGAAGCCGGACCAAGGCCGCCCGTGGAGCAACTCGATTGCGTTTGTGAACAGGTTGCGTGTTCAGCCGATCAGTTGTTCGAATTGCCGGGCCACAGCTTGAGCATCGACTTCGCTTGTTGCTATTCAAACGCCCATATCGGGCCGTGTAGTCGAATGAATACGACCAAAAAGGTAGCTCGCACATGGCAAACGAATCGAAATGCCCGTTCAACCACGCCGCTGGCGGTGGCACGACGAACCGCGACTGGTGGCCTGACCAACTGAATCTGAAGATCCTGCATCAACACTCGTCCCTGTCAGACCCCATGGACGAAAATTTCAACTATGCCGAAGCGTTCAAGACCCTCGATTTTGAAGCGCTCAAACAAGACCTGCGCGCACTCATGACCGATTCGCAAGAGTGGTGGCCGGCGGACTTCGGCCATTACGGCCCCCTGTTTGTGCGGATGGCCTGGCACAGCGCCGGCACCTATCGCACCGGCGATGGTCGTGGTGGCGCCGGTTACGGACAGCAGCGTTTTGCCCCGCTCAACAGCTGGCCGGACAACGTCAGCCTCGACAAGGCCCGCCGCTTGCTGTGGCCGATCAAGCAAAAATACGGCCCTAAAATTTCCTGGGCTGACCTGATCGTCCTCACCGGTAACGTCGCGCTGGAGTCGATGGGCTTCAAGACCTTCGGTTTCTCCGGTGGTCGTCCGGACGTCTGGGAACCGGACGAATCGGTTTACTGGGGCTCGGAAAACAAGTGGCTGGGCGGCGACACCCGTTATGGCAAAACCAATGAGCCGATGCAGGAACCCGGCGAAGGCCCACTGGTAGCAGAGCCTGGCGAAAATGAGGAGAGCCGCACCGACAAGGGTCGCAACCTGGAAAACCCGCTCGCGGCCGTGCAAATGGGCTTGATCTACGTCAACCCGGAAGGCCCGGAAGGCAACCCCGACCCGCTCGCCTCGGCGAAAGATATTCGCGAAACGTTCGGCCGTATGGCGATGAATGACGCAGAAACCGTCGCGCTGATCGCCGGCGGTCACGCCTTCGGCAAAACCCACGGTGCCGGCCCTGCGGATAACGTCGGCGCCGAACCCGAAGCCGCCGGCCTGGAACAGCAGGGCCTGGGCTGGAAAAACAGCTTCGGCACCGGCAAAGGCCCGGACACCATCACCAGCGGCCTGGAAGTCACCTGGACCACCACGCCAACCCAGTGGAGCAACAATTATCTGGAAAACCTCTTCGGTTTCGAGTGGGAACCTAACCTGAGCCCGGCCGGTGCCAATCAGTGGATCGCCAAAGACGGTGCCGGGGCCGGCACGATTCCGGATGCCCACGACCCAAACAAGCGCCATAACCCGACGATGCTGACCTCCGACCTGGCATTGCGCTTCGACCCGATCTACGAACCGATTGCGCGGCGTTATCTGGAGAATCCGCAGGAGCTGGACGATGCCTTCGCGCGCGCCTGGTACAAACTGCTGCACCGCGACATGGGCCCCCTCTCGCGCTACCTCGGCCCGGAAATGCCAAGCGAAGAACTGCTCTGGCAAGACCCGATTCCCGACGTCGACCACGCCTTGGTCAACGACAGCGATGTGGCCGCGCTCAAGAGCCAACTGCTGCAATCCGGCCTGTCGGTCTCGCAACTGGTGTCCACAGCCTGGGCGGCAGCCTCCACGTTCCGCGGTTCGGACAAACGCGGCGGCGCCAACGGCGGTCGGTTGCGCCTTGCACCGCAGAAATTCTGGCAATCCAATCAACCCGAGCAGCTGGCTAAAGTCCTCGATACCCTCGAGCGAATTCAGAGCGAATTCAACGGCGCACAAGGTGGAGGGAAGAAAATTTCGATGGCTGACCTGATCGTGCTGGCCGGTAGCGCCGGCGTCGAGCAAGCCGCGAAAAATGCCGGTCACAGCGTAACGGTGGCGTTCACCCCAGGCAGGATGGACGCTTCGCAAGAGCAAACCGATGTTGAGTCCTTCGGGTTTCTCGAACCGATCGCCGACGGCTTTCGCAACTACACCAAATCGCACTACAGCATTCCGGCCGAACACTTGTTGATCGACAAGGCGCAACTGCTGAACCTCACGGCGCCAGAAATGACGGCGCTGATTGGCGGCATGCGCGCGTTGAATACCAACGTCGGCGGAACTCGTCACGGTGGGTTCACGGCGCAGTCGGAAGCGTTGACCAATGACTTCTTCAAGAACCTGCTGGACATGAGCGTCGAATGGAAACCGACTTCGCCAGACAACACCGAATTTGAAGGGAGGGATCGCAAGACCGGTGAAGCGAAGTGGACGGCGACGCGAGTCGATCTGGTGTTTGGCTCGAATGCGCAGTTGCGCGCATTGGCCGAAGTGTATGCCAGCGCGGATTCGCAGGATAAATTCGTCAAAGACTTTGTCGCTGCGTGGACCAAAGTAATGAACCTGGATCGGTTCGACCTGCAATAACCGCTGTCGTTGAAACTGCAACGCCTCCCGTGTGGAGGCGTTGTACTTTGGACTTGCTGGAAGGACTAGACGGGAGAGATGGTAGCGAGCGCACCGATCAAGATAGTCAGCACCAGAAATCCACCGAGGAAAATCGACATCTTGGCCATCGCTGCCTCCTGCTCTGAAAGAGATGCCAGTGTGGGCCGCTGGCCGCGCGCATTACAGATGCAGGTGAGAGGGAAAAGTACGGATCAGATGGTGTTATCGCGTTATATCCATTCAGTCCTGACCGGTCGGACTGATTTTTGGCGCAGGTGTCGATGCAGGGTCAGGAGCATTGAGAAATTCGTTCCAACCTTCGCAGGCATTGTGATGCCGCAACGTCGCCTCCTCCCACGCCGGCCCCGACACACAACGGGATGAGACCAACACCATCATCCCCATCGTCGCGGCATCCATCTCGATCAGCAACTCGTGAGATTTGCTCCTGAAGTCTTCGATTGAAATCATTGAAATGTCCCCCAGCGGAATACACCGCCATCAAAGAGCAAGTGCTCCTCAGGCGGTTGAGTTGTGGGGGGTGGGAAAATTCAGGTGGGGTGACCGCCGGTTGGTGGGTTTGGCTTTTGGTTTTGTAGGGCTCGGGAGTTTTTGTGGTTGAGAGCAAATGTTCGCGAGCCGGGCGTAGCGAAATCACCACTGAACCGTATACTTGAAGCATAATCTGGATGCTTGCGCGCCATAGCGAGAAGCGCTCACAAACCTATAGGTTCTTTAGATATCAGCTCCAAGTAGCTTGATCCTCCAGAGCGGCTTTCTGTAGGTCGTCTTTCCATTCAACCGTAGCCAGGCGCAGAATATCTTCGAAGAAAGCTCTGACGTTGTCCATCTCGTCCCAGCCTTGAGGGAATGAGGAATACGCTTCAGGGTCGTATTTTAGCAGCGCGTCGAAATCGTAGCAGGGATCCTTTAAAGCATCCTCAAGACATTTAAAAAGTAGAAATCTCTGTCGATATGATCGCTTTCTCGGTAGACAGTACTTAAGGATCAATGTCTGCCTATCTGCGGGATCATTGGGATCAAAACTCTCCAACTCTTGACCCAAAGTCTCCTCACGATCATAGATATCAAAGCAACCTAAAAAATACGAAGGTGTAGGTATGTACGGCAGGCCGCTTCCACAATCAATGAGCATAGCTCTCCCCTATTTAATGGGAAACAAGGTAAACGGAATACCGGTTTCGGGATCGAATTTCATTTCGAAACCATCCAGCCTCATATACTTAGGATTCTCAGGCGACTTCGGATTAGGAAAGTAACCCTCTCCCGCTCCGGGAAGCCTCATTCTGACGATATCATTCTCGTTACCGTCTTTTCCTGTAAAACGTGGTAGCCCTTGCTCCTCCCTAGTTGTTGCAAGCAAGTAAGCCTTGTGCATCATTGTGTAATTAATAAATCTTGAGCTGGGGTTGCCTTTCTTTTTCCACGGGCGCTTACCAGTGATTGGGTCCGTACCGTCAATTCCCCGCTGCTTGAACGCTTGATCTGGCACCTCCGGGCCATGCTTGCCAACCATGTGCATACCCTGACTGTCGTTAAGCCTGTGAATCTCGCTTTTACCCAGCTCTTCAGCGCTTGGCTTCGGAAGTGGTGGCTCACCTTCATCAACCTTGGCGCCAGTCGTATCATCCGGCGCCCCACATCCAGGTTTATTCGGCGGCGGGCAGTTCCCGTTCAACCCCAGTGGATCTACCCAACCCGTCGGATTCGGCGCATACCGGTACTGATTCAACCCGCCCGCTAAATTCACCGGGTCCGGCGTCAGGTAGCGGCCGACATTCGGATCATAGTACCGATGCCGGTTGTAGTGGAGGCCGCTCTCTGTGTCGAAGTATTGGCCTTGAAACCGCAGCGGCTGGTGGAGCTGCTCGCCGCCGCCGTGTACGAGATCGGTTAACTTGCCGTAAGCGTTGTACTGCGCTGACCAGACGATTTCGCCGCTGTAATCCGTGAGTTCCTGCGGCGTGCCGAGGTGGTCGAGTTGGTAGTAAAAAGGGCAGGCCTTCTTCGGGCCTTTGCCGTCGAGCATCGCCAGCGGGCGAAAGCTGCCGGGTTCGTAAACGTAGCTGCGGTAATGCTCGCGCCCGCTTTCTGCGACAAGATTGTCGCCTTGCCAGAAGAACTGCGTGGTGTGCCCGTCGACGGTTTTGCTGATGCGCCGGCCGAAGGCGTCGTAGCGGTAACTTGCGCTGCGACCATCGGGAGTGGTGACGCCGATCAGGCGGTGCTGGCTGTCGTAGCGGTATTCGGTGACCAGTTTTTGCGCGGTGCCGCGGCGTTCGCGGATGAGGTTGCCGAAGGCGTCGTAGTCGTAATGACGGTCGCCCTGCATCAGTAGCCGATTGCCTTTGACGGTGGTCGGGCCGGGGCGGTCCTGCATCAGCAGGTTGCCAGCGGGGTCGTGGGCGAAGCTTTCGGGCTGTTGATCGCGGCTGTGACGGACGCGGATCAGGCGATTGAGCGGGTCGTATTGGTAGTTGCGCTGGCCGTGGCGGGTGTCGGCAATGTGCTCGAGATTGCCGTTGTCGCTGTAGGCATAATCCCGGCGATACAGCGATCGCTGGTTTTGGCTGACAGCGTGAGCCTGCAAACGGCCCTGATCGTCGTAGGCGTATTCGCTGAGCAGCAAGCCTTGCTGGCGATTCTTTTCTCGACCGGCGACGAACGTGTGTGAACTCAGGCGCGCGCCGTTGAGATCAATGCCCGTGAGCGCACCACCATTCGCACGCTGATAATCCAGTTTGCTGCCATCCGGCAGGCGCATCCGCTTGAGCTGGCCGCAGGCGTCGTAGCCATAGCGCAGCGTGCCCCAACCTTGATGTTCGGTGATCAACCGGTCCTGAAGGTCGTACTCAAATTCCAGCGGGTGGTCGTGGCCGTCATCGACGCCGGTGAGTCGCCCAAGTGAATCGTAGCGATAGGTAACCTTGATCCCATCGGGCAAGGTTTTAACCAGCAGACGCCCGGCCGCGTCTCTCTCATACGCGGTGACCAAAACCGAACCGTCATCACCAAACTCGGTTTTTTCCAGCAACTGCCCATTAAGGTCGTACGCATACGCAGTGCGCCGCCCATCAAAACCGATTTCCTGTCGGATCAATCCGCCAGGTGTGTAGTCCAGCTGATATTTTTCCCCGGATTCGTTTTCAATCTCCGTCAGCAGCAGCTGCGCGTTGTCGTAGCGATACTTAAGCTGGGTGCCATCAGGATTGATGCGCCGGCTGACCAGGTGCAGATCATCGGCATATTCATAGCGGGTAAAGCGCCCGAGTTCGTCGCGCTCGCCGGTGATCTGGCCGTAGGCGTTGTAGCCGTAAGCGCGACTGGCGCCTGTAGGCAAGGTCGTCTGCAGCAGTCGGCCAACGGCGTCCCATTGATACCGGGTAACCGCGCCATGGTCGTCCTGGAGGGTAGTCTGGCGCCCTAGAAGATCGTAAGAAAACCGCCGCACACCGCCATCCGGCAAGGTTTCTTCGACCAGTTGCCCCAGATCGTTCCACACCAACAGATGCCCGCTGGTGTCCGGGTAACGGATGGTGTGCAGTTGCCCTTTGTCGTTGTAGTAATAGCGGGTGACCTGACCGTCCGGGTCGGTCGTTTCGGTGACATCGCCCTGAGCATTGCGCTCATATGTCCACACCGCTTTGCCGCGATAGCGTGCGTGCAGGAAACCGTTGCGGTACTCGTAGGACGTCGGCTCCTCGTCCGGCGGAATCAGCGCTTCGAGGCGCCCGACGTCGTCGTAGCGGTATTCCGTGATGGCGCCGAGCGCATCCTGCTCGGCGATGAGCTGACCCTGATCGTCATACGCCTTGAGTTGTTCACCGCCATCCAGCCCGACCCGGCGCACCAGCCGCGCCCGATCATCGTGCTGATAAACCTCCTCGCTGCCGTCGGTGTTCTGCACAACCACACTGCCAGCGTCATCCCAGACATAACGCGCTTCCATCTGCGCAAACGACGCCCAATGCCGGACACATCGCGCCGCCTTGCCGGACTTTTCCCACTCCCAGAAGAAACTTGCCCCACCGGCCAGTTGCCGCTGCAGGATGACGTGCTGATCGTCGTAGTCGTAACGCTCGCTCTCGCCGAGCGCATTGCTCGCTTGGATCAGCCGATGACAGGCGTCGTAGCGGTAGGAAACCAGCGTCTGCTCGGTCTGCCAGGCTTCATCCAGACTGACCGCCGGCACGAACACCTGATAGTCGACCGCGATCAAATGGCTGCGGTCATAACGCAACAACAGCGCCCGGCCCGCGCCGTTTTCCACCCGCTGAATGCGGTCCTGACGGTCGCGCGAAACACGCAAGCGGTTGCCGTACGCATCGCTGATCGCAGTCAATCGACCGTTGTGAAAGTGATAAAACCGCGGAACGTCGCCGGCCTGCGCGAGGATCAGCTCGTCGCTTGAATCGCCGAGATAAATCGCCGCTCGCGACAAACTGTTATGAATCGTCGGCCGCTCAGCGCTGGGCAACGGAAACGTCGTACGGCGGTTTTCATGGTCGATCCAGATGACCGAATCGCCAGCGATCTGCAGCCGATGTGATAACGAATGGCTCCAGCCAAACCCCAACCCGCAATCGATCTCGACGGCGCTGGTGCGATAGAGCCGGGTGAAATCGAACGGCAAAACCCCAGATAAACTTCCATCAACCAGCGTCAGCAATTCCTCGCCGGTAACCATCGATACCGGACACTTGTTGGTCGCGGTTTTATCAGCGGACTCGGCACTGTCGCCGTTAGGGTTTTTCGCCTGATCCGGCGCGTTGTCGAAGTGTTCGTCCTGCTTGATCGTGGTGTTGCGCTTCGCATTCCAGCGCAGTTGCATGCGGCCCTTTTTAATCCCCGCGGCAACTCCCCGCGCGGCGACCGCCTTGTAACGATCGACATACGTCATGAAGTTATTGATGATCGTGAAGATTGCTTTAACGAACCCCAATACAGCGCTGAGAATGCGCGCGCCATAATGGGCAAGTCGTCGGCTCAAAAAAGCGATACCTGCCGCTGCACCGGCGAAAGTCAGCACAATCCCGACCAAGATATCGATCAGCAACTGCACCACAACCATTGAAACCGCTTCCGCCGTTTTACCGGCGATCTCGCCGGGCGGCAGCATGTCCAGCCAGAGACTGGCAGTGCGCAACAGCAGACATAACGCCGCTTCATCACTGGCCAGCAGCTGGACTTTTTCCATCGTTGCCGGAAATTGTTGCGCCAATTCGGCCAGCTGATTAGCGCCCTCGCCCAGCCGCTCGGCATGCTTGCGGGGATCCTGAAGAATGTCCGAGAGCAAACTGAGGCTGTCCCAGACACCGGTAATCGCCGCCCAACTTCCCGCCAGTAGTCCGTTGCCCACGGCGGCTGAAGTCGATTGCGACCAGCGCGGTTTGAACGCGTCCCACTCGGTGCGCAGCCAGCCGTTCAACTTTTGGGTCAGGCCGTCGTAGGAAGTGAAAAGCTCATCAACCTGCTCGGGGGTTACTTCGCTCTGGACATGGACCCGGTAGAACTTCCCGGGCACTCCTCTGAACTCGCCCTTGCCGTGTTCATTCAGCGTAACGACCTTCTTCTCGCCGCCATCCTCGGCAATGACATCGACCTGGATATTGCCCAGGGGAATGTCATAAACCGATTCGAACTTGCTCTCGATCTGCAGGATCCCGCTGTCGGGACACTGCGCAACAGTGGAGATAAAGTCGTCATCACCCGTGCTAACCGACGTGGTCGTATTGCCGAGCGTTATTCTCCGCTCCATGCCCATCAACGAAGGCATGTCCATAAAGCGGCTGACCTTGTCGGCACTGCGGCTCACAGCACTTTGCAGTTGCTGGCGATACACACTCAACGTGTCGTTGAATTGACCGAGTTCCTCTTCGATACGGGCGATGTGCTCCATCACCGCACCGATGGGTATGAAGAGAACAGAGAAACGGTAACCGGCATGAGCAATCCCTCGCGCAGAAAATAGCGGACGGGACTTTGCGGGAGATCGAATAGATAAAAAGTCAGGAAAATTTCAGATGGTTGTAGGGCGAATCCTTAAATTGCGGGGATAAAAAAACCCACCGACCGTTTCCGGTTCAGTGGGTTTCAGTGACGTCTCTGGTTTACAGAGCCATATCACTCGCAGCATTGGCTTTCGGAGCCTGCGGCGCTTCAGTCGGTGCAGCGGCCGGAGCCACTGCCTGACCGATGGCCGGTGGCGGAGTCAGTTCCACCACCCTGGCGGTATGGACCTACGTGACTGCGCATTGCCGGGTTTGAACTTTCACCCTGAACGCTTGGCGAAACCGGCGTTCGCGGAGGTCCGTCCAGTGAGGTCGAAATCTCCGCTGACTTTCACAATCTTGTCGTGGAGTTTTGCCTCAAAATTAAAAGATCCACGGTTATTCTCAGCAGTGCCCTGAGAATACGTTACGGAGAGCGATCCTGATTTTGAAGTGAATTTTTTTGCCAGGTGCTGTGCATCGTATACAACAACATAGGCAGCCGCGGTGGTTTCGCTGTCAAGTTTATCAGAAAACTCAAATTGTGCTTCACTCACAGGTTCCAATTTCGTAGGGAAATTGATAATAACAACTGTGCGTTCAGCTTTTGAAAGCTGCTCCGCTTGAATAGACCACGCAAATTTATTTTGTGAGTAGTTTATAGGGTATGAGAGCAGCCTATTTTCGTCTCCGTTAAATTCGAGTCTATTTATAGTTGCTTTGAAATGTCCTGCAACGGAGTCAACTTTTATTTCTTTTCCAGTAGTCATGTCAACTTGCTCCAGAATGATATTTCCGCTTCATGCGTGCTACCAGACGAATTCTATGACCGTTTCATATGGCCGCCTACTGTCACAAATAACAGGCTCCAACAATAAAAGTGCTATACCAACATCCACACCAGATCATCGGAATCCTGCAATCGAAAACGCCAGCCCACAAAAAAGCCCGCTGACCGTCACCGGTTCAGCGGGCCTTCAAATGGCTTCGAGTTACAGAGCCATATCACTCGCAGCATTGGCTTTCGGAGCCTGCGGCGCTTCAGCCGGTGCAGCGGCCGGAGCCACCGCCTGACCGATGGCCGGTGGCGGAGTCAGTTCCAGCACCTTGGCGGTGTAGGCCCACTCTTGCGCCACTTTTTCAGGATTGCCGTTCAGTTGAGTGCCGTAGCTCGGCACGATCTGATGCAGCTTTTCCTGCCAGGCAGGCGATGCAACCTTGTCCTTGAAGACTTTCTGCAGCACGGTCAGCATGATCGGCGCAGCGGTCGAAGCACCTGGCGAAGCGCCCAGCAGACCGGCAATCGAACCGTCAGCCGAAGCAACGATTTCAGTGCCCAGCTTCAACACGCCACCGGCTGCTTCATCACGTTTAATGATCTGCACACGCTGGCCGGCCTGCCACAGACGCCAGTCTTCAGCTTTGGCGTTCGGGAAGTACTCTTTCAACGCGTTGAGGCGGTCTTCGTCGGACAGCATCAGTTGGCCAGCAAGGTACTCGACCAGCGGGTATTCCTTGATGCCGACGCGGGTCATTGGCCACACGTTATGCGTGGTGGTGGTGGTCAGCAGGTCGAGGTACGAGCCTTCCTTCAGGAACTTGGTGCTGAAGGTCGCGAACGGGCCAAACAGAATGACGCGCTTACCGTCCAGAACACGGGTGTCCAGGTGTGGAACCGACATCGGTGGTGCGCCGACCGAAGCTTTACCGTAAGCCTTGGCCAGGTGTTGCTGGGCGATAGTCGGGTTTTCGGTCACCAGGAATGAGCCGCCAACCGGGAAGCCTGCATATTCCTTGGCTTCAGGAATGCCGGACTTCTGCAGCAGATGCAATGCACCGCCGCCTGCGCCGATGAAGACGAACTTGGCGTCGGTTTCGGACTTGCTGCCGTCTTTCAGGTTTTTGTAACTGACGCGCCAGGTGCCGTCGTCGTTCTTGGTGATGTCCTGCACTTCGCTGGACAGTTTCAAGTCGAACTTAGGGGTGGTTTGCAGGTGCGCGACGAACTGGCGAGTGATTTCACCGAAGTTGACGTCGGTGCCGATCGGCGACCAGGTGGCTGCGATTTTCTGGTTCGGGTCACGCCCTTCCATCATCAACGGAACCCACTTCTTGATCACAACCGGGTCTTCGGAGTACTGCATGCCGGCGAACAGCGGGCTCGCTTGCAGGGCTTCGTAGCGTTTTTTCAGGAACTTGATGTTGTCATCGCCCCACACGAAGCTCATGTGCGGTGTGGAGTTGATGAACGAACGCGGTTTTTTCAGCACGCCCTGTTGAACCTGCCAGGCCCAGAACTGACGGGAGATCTGAAACGCTTCGTTGATTTCAACGGCTTTCGGGATCTGTACGTTGCCCTTGTCGTCTTCCGGGGTGTAGTTCAACTCAGCCAAAGCGGAGTGCCCGGTACCGGCGTTGTTCCAGCCGTTGGAGCTTTCCTGGGCGACGCCGTCAAGACGCTCGATCATTTCCATTGAAGTGCCGGGTTCCAGCTCATTCAGCCAGACACCCAGTGTGGCGCTCATGATGCCGCCGCCGATCAGCAGGACATCAACTTTCTTTGCCTCTTCCGCCTGAACGGAAGTGATCCCCATCGACAAAGCCAGCCCCAGCAGGGCCGTGTTCATTTTTTTAAACATCTGTAGCACCTATGATAAAACGCCATCCGCCCTGCCGCTCTCATGACGAGGCCCCTGTTCAACGACATTCAGGCAGGATGTCGTGGGGCAGCGTACAAGAATCGGAGGGTGGGCACACAAGGCCGACGTGTTAATCGACCTCAGTTTATATGTCCCTGCTGAACTGACTTTTTATCGTTTTTGGCCTCAGCTACTTGAGCGACAGTGATTCTGTTGGCGCGTCTTGAAGACACGCAAACTGAATAGGTCAAACCAAGTTGTTGCGAAGAATATCACGACCAGGCAAACCCGCGCGTCTGTTCCCGACTTGATGGTCGAGGTTTGCATAACGATCGCTTCTATACTGAGCTTTGATTTCCGCGAAATAACCGTGAGGAAAAGTCATGAGCGACAACGACCATTTGCGCAAGTATTCCTCTCAAGTCGTCGACGGAATCGAACGTGCGCCCGGGCGCGCCATGCTGCGGGCCGTGGGCTTCACCGACGAGGACTTCAAGAAGCCGCAGATCGGCATCGCCTCGACCTGGGCGATGGTGACGCCGTGCAACATGCACATCGACAAGCTCGCCCTGGAGGCGGAAAAAGGCGCAAATGCCGCCGGCGCCAAAGGCGTGATCTTCAATACCATCACCATTTCCGACGGCATCGCCAACGGCACCGAAGGCATGAAATATTCGCTGGTGTCGCGCGAGGTGATCGCTGACTCGATCGAAGTGGTCGCCGGGTGTGAAGGTTTCGACGGCCTGGTCACCGTGGGCGGTTGCGACAAGAACATGCCGGGCTGCCTGATCGGCATGGCGCGGCTCAACCGCCCTTCGATCTTCGTCTACGGCGGGACGATCCGCCCGGGCGCCGGCCACACCGACATCATTTCGGTGTTCGAAGCGGTGGGCCAGCAGGCGCGCGGTGACATCAACGAAATCCAGGTCAAGCAGATCGAAGAAGTGGCGATTCCCGGCCCCGGTTCGTGCGGTGGCATGTACACCGCGAACACCATGGCATCGGCCATCGAAGCGTTGGGCATGAGCCTGCCCGGGTCGAGTTCGCAGGATGCCGTGGGCAGCGACAAGGCCTCGGACAGTTTTCGCGCCGGCCAGCAGGTGATGGAGCTGCTGAAGCTGGACCTCAAGCCGCGGGACATCATGACCCGCGAGGCTTTTGAGAATGCCATCCGCGTGGTCATCGCCCTCGCCGGCTCGACCAACGCTGTGCTGCATCTGCTGGCCATGGCGCACGCCGTGGATGTCGAGCTGACGCTGGATGATTTCGTCGAGCTGGGCAAGGTCTCGCCGGTGGTTGCCGACCTGCGTCCCAGCGGCAAATACATGATGAGCGAACTGGTGGCTATAGGCGGCATTCAACCGCTGATGAAACGCATGCTCGGCGCCGGCATGCTGCACGGCGACGTGCTGACGGTGACCGGCAAGACCCTGGCGGAAAACCTCGCCGACGTGGCCGATTACCCTGCGGGGCAGGACGTGATTTTGCCGTTTGATCGGCCGGTCAAAAAGGATTCACATCTGGTCGTGCTGCGCGGCAACCTGGCGCCCAGCGGAGCGGTGGCGAAAATCACCGGAAAGGAAGGCTTGCGCTTCGACGGCACCGCCCGGGTTTATCACGGTGAAGAAGGCGCATTGGCCGGCATTCTGAATGGCGAGGTCCAGGCCGGCGATGTGATCGTGATCCGTTACGAAGGCCCAAAGGGTGGCCCAGGCATGCGCGAAATGCTCTCGCCAACGTCGGCGGTGATGGGCAAAGGGTTGGGCAAGGACGTGGCGCTGATCACCGACGGACGATTTTCCGGTGGCTCGCATGGTTTCGTGGTCGGGCATATCACGCCGGAGGCCTTCGAAGGCGGGCCTATTGCCCTGATTGAAGACGGCGACAGGATCACCATCGATGCTGAAACGCGGCAGATCACGGTGCAGGTGTCCGATGCCGAACTGGCGGAACGCAAAACCCGCTGGGTGCGGCCGGAATCGCAATACAAGCGCGGGGTGTTGGCCAAGTATGCGAAGACGGTGTCCAGTGCGTCCGAAGGGGCTGTTACTGATAAATATTTGTAGAAAATAGTGCGCAGGACGGACGCCATCGCGAGCAAGCTCGGCTCCCACAGGTGACTGCGTTGCAGCCAGCAGACACGATCAGTCCGTCCACTTCACACGCTTCTGGTAACAAATACACTTCAACCCGTTTAAAACTTCTGAAAGCCCGGTCGACTCTCACCTCTACACGGGCGATACCTCATCGCCCGGCTGAATTCATCCACAGTTAATGCCGTCAGGCTCTCAACTTGTCCTTTCAGATCAGGAGTAACCCATGAATCGTTCCCTATGGATTGGCGTCATCGGTTTTCTCGCGGCGGGCACTGCTCACGCAGCGTCGCAGGAAGTATCGATAAACCTTGTCAGCGCCGACGGCGCGCCGCAAGCGATCGGCACCATCAATGTCAGCGAGACACCCTACGGTCTGCTGTTCACCCCCAACCTCAAGTCCCTGCCGGCCGGCGTCCATGGTTTCCACGTGCACGAAAACGGCAGCTGCGAAGCGGGCATGAAGGATGGCGTCAAAGGTGCAGCGCTGGCGGCGGGTGGGCATTTTGATCCGCAGAAAACCGGCAAGCATCTGGGCCCTTACGCCGATGGTCACTTGGGCGATTTGCCGGCGGTGTACGTGACCGCTGACGGCATCGCCAATTACCCAGTACTGGCGCCGCGCCTGAAAAAACTCTCCGAGATTAAAGGACACGCGCTGATGATCCACGCCGGCGGCGACAACCACGCGGACATGCCAAAGCCCCTGGGCGGTGGCGGCGACCGAGTGGCGTGCGGGGTGATCTGATCGGCTCGACGCAGCGTTTAATCCTCAGCAGATAAACGCTGCGCAGCACTGTTCAACAGTTCGCGCAACATCAGCGCATTACCCAAGGCAAAGCCACCGGCGGTGTTATCGAAAATACACCAGGTGGCGATGCCGGCGTGCGCGCTGATGTGTGCCTGCCGGGCCAGCGCTCGCAATCGCTCCAGGTCATAGTCGCTGTAATAAATACGCGGTGAGCCATGCCAGCGCCAATAGTGAATGCCTGGCCAGCCACCCGGAATCTCCCCGCCACTCATAACTGACGGATCGGCAGCCACCCGCCCGACCCGATGCTCAATCAGCAATGCTTCAGCCTGCAACCAGCTTTCGTGTCGGGGCTCGAGGACCACGGCTCCCGCATAGCGATGCCGCAGTGCCCGGAAAAACGCCGTGGCGATGGCCTCTTCATACGCCAGAGATGGCGGCAGTTGCACCAACAGGCACCCCAGCGATTCTCCCAACATCGTGCACTGGAAAAGGAAATCGTCCAGCAGTTGATCGCAGTCCTGCAACCGCTGAACGTGAGTAATCAGCTTGGGTATCTTTACCGAGAAGCGAAACCCCGGCGAGACCGACTGCCCCCACCGCGCATAGGTTTGCGGTTGATGCGGTCGATAAAACGAGCTGTTGATTTCCACGGCGCTCAACTGCGATGCGTAGCGCTGCAGGTGGGTGCCGTGCTCGGTAAACATCGGCCAGTGTTCACGCGGCAAGTTCCAGCCGGCGCAACCGACAAACACCGCTGGCCCTGCGACAATGCCGTTCAATAGAGCACCGCCGCCGCATCGCGCATGAAAATCTCCACGGTCTTTGGCCCCACGCCCTCGAATTCGCTCAAGCGCTTTTCAAACGCCTGGCGGTCCTCGCTGGCGACGTGGATGTTGAGAATCCCGCCAGCATAGTCATCGATCATTTTCTTGCTCAGGCTCAACAGGCGCGCAGCCGTGGTCTCGTCGTAGCGCACGTAACGCGCTTCGCCCAACATTGAAACCAGTTCGCGGTGCGTACAACTTGCGAGCTTTCGAACGGTGTCGCGTGCGTGTTTCTCGACGATCACGCGATAGGCTTGCGCTGCGATGTCAGCCTGAATGCGCTTGCCCATCAGGAAGCTGGCGATAAACCAGTTGAACAAGGCGTTTTCGTCGTCGCGCTTGAGGTGAATGCCCAGATCGCTGGCATTGATCGTTTTGCTCATCGGCGGGCGTTCCTCTGCTCTTTTGTCATTACAACCTTCGAGAAAACACAGCGCAGCAAGTTCGTTTTTTCATCTAGTCTCTGTGCGGGCTTCCCCAATCATCCTTAAACAAGAACAAAAACCCAGGAATAGACGATGTCCGAACTGAACCTGCACCCCGCCGCCGCTGCCACCTTGAACCAATGGCACGAGATGATTCGCAAGGGCGACTTGCAAGCGTTACCGAGCTTGCTCGACCCGCAAGCGGTGTTCCGCTCACCGATGGCTCATACGCCTTACCCCGGTGCTCCCGTGGTCTCGATGATTCTCAACACAGTTTTCAACGTATTCGAGGATTTCCGCTATCACCGCGAATTGTCGACAGCGGACGGTTTGAATGTGGTGCTGGAGTTCAGCGCGAAAGTCGCCGGGAAGGAACTGAAAGGTATCGACATGATTCGCTTCGATGAACAGGGAAAAATTGTCGAGTTTGAGGTGATGGTCCGTCCTTTAAGCGGCTTGCAGGTGTTGGGCGAAGAGATGGGCCGTCGCCTCGGCGCCTATCTGGCGGCCAGCAAGGCCTGACCGCCAGCGCAGTGCCTCCGGCTGAAGTGGCGGCATGCATGATGCCCCACCTCAGCGCGGTAACCATCAAGGATCAACCTGGGCCATCAATTCGGGAACTGTTTCGGGACGGTTGGCGAAGCGTTGCGCCAGCACCGCACAGACCATCAACTGAATCTGATGGAACAGCATCAGCGGCAAAATCAGCACGCCGATCGTGCTGCCGGCGAACAGCACCTGCGCCATGGGCACACCGGTCGCCAGGCTTTTCTTCGATCCGCAGAACAGGATGGTGATGCGGTCCTCCTGATTGAAGCCGAACACTTTGCCCAGCAAAGTCGACGCCACCAGTATCAGAGCGAGCAGGATGCAGCACGCGCCCACCAGCCCCGCCAGTTCCCACGCCGGAATCTGCTGCCAGATCCCCTCGATCACTGCCTCGCTGAAAGCGCCATACACCACCAGCAGAATCGAGCCCTGATCGACAAATTTCAGCCAGCCTTTGTTGCGCGCCACCCATGCACCAATCCAGCGCCGCGCGATCTGACCAGCAATAAACGGCAGCAACAGTTGCACACTGATTTTCAGAATTGCATCCAGCGTCGAAGCGCCATCGCCATGCACGTCGAGCAACAGTGTCACCAGCAACGGCGTGAGGAAAATCCCGAACAGGCTGGACGCCGCTGCGCTGCAGATCGCTGCCGGAATATTGCCGCGAGCCAGCGAGGTAAAGGCAATCGCCGACTGCACCGTGGCCGGGAGCGCGCAAAGATAAAGCATGCCCATGTACAGATCGTCGCCGATCATCGGTGACAGCAAGGGCTTGAGCGCCAGACCCAATAAAGGAAACACCACGAACGTCAGGCCGAATATCAACAGGTGCAGCCGC
The DNA here is from genome assembly GCF_054898145.1 of Pseudomonas sp. TMB3-21. NCBI lineage: Bacteria > Pseudomonadati > Pseudomonadota > Gammaproteobacteria > Pseudomonadales > Pseudomonadaceae > Pseudomonas > Pseudomonas sp. TMB3-21. The sequence continues at coordinate 4,891,611 of NZ_CM142718.1, forward strand.
CAGTGCCCGGCACCCGCGATCACTGATTCGCGTGACAATTTGGCGCCGTGCAGGAAAAACAGCAGAGCAATGGCGATGTTGGTCAGCCAGCCAACACCGACGGCCACCTGGCCGCTGGCAGGCAGCAAACTGGCGATGATCACCACCGCGAGCAGTGTCAGGGTGAAGTTATCGGGGAGGAAACGTGGGCGTGTCATAAGGATTTCCGGGAGTTGCCGAGGCGTGGCGACGACTGTAGCGCGACTGGCAATTGCCGACTAACGCTAACAAGCCAGCAGATGTCGCCAAACGGACATGCCTAACGTGCAGAATAATCAGCTCGCTGTCACCTACGAACAAGCGTAGGCCATGGTTAGAATGGCAGACCGCGACAGTGAGTCCGTTCGTTTCAGGAAGGCACCTGCATGACCGATCTGCGCACCGATGACCGCAATGGCTGGGCAATATTTCTGATCTTCCTGCGCCTTGGGCTGACGTCCTTTGGCGGCCCTATCGCGCACCTCGGCTATTTCCGCGACGAATTTGTGACACGACGGCGCTGGCTGAGCGAGCGCAGCTACGCCGACCTCGTGGCGCTGTGCCAGTTTCTGCCGGGGCCGGCGAGCAGCCAGGTCGGCATCGCGCTCGGCCTGGCGCGCGCGGGATATGCCGGCGCAGTGGCTGCCTGGGCGGGTTTCACCCTGCCGTCGGCTATCGTCCTGATTCTGTTTGCGCTGGGTCTTGCGCATGACAGCAGCCTGATCACGCCCGGGGCCTTGCACGGTCTGAAAATCGTTGCGGTGGCAGTGGTCGCGCAAGCGGTCTGGGGCATGGCGCGCAACCTGTGCACGGACGCCACACGCGTCACCCTCATGGCGCTAGCGGCCTGCATCGTCCTGTTTGAGCCGTCCGCCTGGGGCCAGGTCGGAGTGATCGTCGCTGCCGGCATCGGCGGCCTGCTGCTGTTCAAACCTGAGCAGAATGCCGAACTTGAGCCGCTGCAAATCCCGGTCAGCCGGCGAATCGGGGCCATCTGCTTGATGCTGTTTATCGTCCTTTTGATGGGGTTGCCCTTGCTGGCTCAGTGGCTGCCTTATCAAACCGTGGCTCTGGTGGATGCGTTTTACCGGGCCGGCTCACTCGTGTTCGGCGGTGGCCACGTGGTTCTACCGTTGCTGCAAGCCGAAGTGGTGCCCGGCGGCTGGGTCAGCAATCAAACCTTTCTTGCGGGATACGGCGCCGCACAAGCGGTGCCGGGTCCACTGTTCACTTTCGCCGCTTTTCTGGGTGCGTCGATGAACACGGCCCCCAATGGCTGGACAGGAGGCCTGATCTGCCTGCTGGCGATCTTCGCGCCGGCCTTCCTGCTGATCGTCGGTGCTTTGCCTTTTTGGGAGCAGCTGCGCCGAAACAAACGCGCGCAAGCGGCCCTGATCGGTGTCAATGCGGCGGTGGTCGGCCTGTTGCTGGCTGCGCTTTACCAGCCGGTCTGGACCAGCGCCATCGTCAAACCCCAAGATTTTGCTTTGGCATTGCTGGCGCTGGTGGCGTTGATGTTCTGGAAATTGCCGCCATGGCTGGTGGTGATCAGTTGCGCAGGGATCGGCTGGATTCTGGGCTTGTAAACCGGGAGCCGCACGATTCAATACTTTTTCTGAAACACAAACCCGATGACTCGGCCCACTGATGAAAAATCTGCCGACTATCCTTGAACAGCATCTGAGCTGAAAACAGGAGACCTGTCATGAAAGGCACACTCGGTGGCATCGCGTTGGCCGCTCTGCTGACGGCAACGGCAGCATTCGCCCATCACGGCTGGAGCGAATACGATTCCAAAAATGAATTGGAGCTGAAAGGCACCATAGAAGAGACCGGCTATTCGCATCCTCACGGTTTGATCAAGTTCAAGACCACGGAGAAAACCTGGAATGTGGTGCTTGCACCGCCATCACGCATGGAAAATCGTGGGCTGACCAAGGAGATGCTGACGGTCGGGCGAAAGGCGACAGTGGTGGGCTATCCCAATCGCGAGAAAGCCGATGAATTGCGCGCCGAGCGCATTTCTGTCGACGGCAAGACCATCGAACTGCGCTGATGCAGACCAGTGACAGTGCCGCCGGAGCAGGCTGGCTGGACTGGCTCGGCGACTCGGCGCTGGGTGCGGCGATGCGCGGGGAGCTGTGGCTGTACCCGCTGGTTGAAGTGGTGCACATCATCGGTTTCACGGTGCTGGTCGGCTCCGTGGTGATGTTCGATCTGCGCGTGCTAGGGCTCTCCAAAAACATCGCGGTGACGGCGCTGGCTCGTCACTTGCTGATCTGGTCTCTGGCTGCGCTACTGCTGATCGTGCCTGCCGGGCTGATGATGTTTTGCGCCCACCCGCACGACTTCGCCTCCAACAACGTATTCATCCTGAAGCTTGGCCTGATTGCGACGGCCGGGATCAATGCCGCGCTGTTCCACGTCGGCATTTACCGCACGGTCAGCCGCTGGGACACCGACGTCCCCTCCCCCGCGCTTGGCAAAGTCCAAGCACTGCTGTCGATTGTCTTGTGGTTCTCGGTGATTCTTTGTGGCCGCCTGCTGGCCTACACCTGAACCTGGCTCATACAGCCGGATGGTGCGTTCATACCCGGATGCCTACCCAGACAGCATTCGCATGAGCAACGGTATTTTTCTGCTCGGGGCGGCAATGATGGACAGGACGTTGGCAGCGGAATCAATCGAGCACGGTGTGTTGAAGATACCCTTCTGCGAGCCGTTGAAAACATTGGGGGTTTACGCGCTGAGCGTGCAGCCTTCAGCGGCAAGTCATTTGGCCTGCGCGCTTATCATGGGATGGTTTACACAACAGGCCGAAGTGAATGTTGTTTAACGCTGTCGCTATGTGCCTCCCTCTACGCCTGCCGTCGCCTTGGCAAACGCCAGGCCCGCTTCACGAACAAGCTGTCGCCATTCAGTGCTGTTGATGATCTCCAACCGTTCCATTTCATCAGCCGCCTTGAGCAATTCGTCGTACTGATCCTCACAATCCATGCGGATTAGCGGCTCGTTCAAAAGCTGATACCAGGCCGCGAGGGCTTGCTGCTTCCGTTCGCTATTCATGCTCAAACTCCACCCAATGGACTGTCATCGTTTGGAGAATCGCTGGCGTCAAGCGTTCCCGCATTCCGATATACGGCGCAGGCACCGTTTTGCGCCGTGGACAAAGTTTTATTGTGGCGACCGCCGCTTGACCTAACCTCAAGGGTTGGGTGATCAACAAGTCGAGCCATGCCATGCGTCATGCATTGAACGCAATGATTCTTGTCGTTTTAACGCTGTTCGTGACGATTGCCGGGACGCTGTCGGCGGCAGAGCTGCCAGAAACCGCAGTGCCCCGGGCCGGCATTGCAGCACTTGCCGTCTCGCCAAGCGAGCTGCAAGCCCTGCAACTGCGCCTGGATACCCTCAAACAGCAGGTCTCGCTGGTCGACAATTACAACCAGCTGGAAGGTCCGCAGGATCTGGTGCAGATATTCATTCTCGATGTCGATCGGCTGACCGCGGCGCTGCTGCCAGTACAAACTCAATTGGGCGCGCAACTGAGTGTGCTCGGTCCGGCGCCGGACGATGAGGTGGCGGCGGAACAATCGGAGATCGCCGCACAACGGGTCACGCTGACCGAGCAGAAACATAAGGTCGACGCCAGCCTGAAAACCCTGACCGCATTGAAAACCAGCGCCACCGAACTCATCACTCAAATCGCCGGGCTTCGGCGCAATTTGCTCGAAAGCGAACTGACGCTCAGCACCCGCAGTATTCTTAACCCGGGCTTCTGGTGGCCGGTCTTGACGCCGTCTGCCGATGACCGACAACGCCTGAGCGTGTTCTTTGTTCATGCCAAAGAAGCGCTGCGGCACGCCTGGCAACCCGGCCAGCGTCTCTTCACCTGCGCCTTGCTCACGCTCGCGCTGGTGGTCTGGACCTTGGGTCGTCGACTGGCGGAACGGGGGCTGACCTGGTTGTGCATTCATCGCGTGCCGGAAGGACGATTGCGCCGCAGTGCTCTCGCGCTCGCCTGCGTGGTTGCCACCGTGTTGACTGCCGGCGTGGCGTTGCACGTTTTGTTTTACGCGCTCACCCGGGACGCTCCGCTGCCCCCGATGCTCACGACATTTTCCCAGGAGTTTGAAAAACTCGCCTACACCTGCGTGCTGATCAGCGCGCTGAGCCGCGCCTTGCTGTCGACGCAACATCCCTCTTGGCGCTTGCCGACTATCGCCGATTCGGTGGCGCTGACGCTGAAACCTTTCCCACGCTTGCTTGCCGGGGTGCTGCTGATACTGGTGGCGATCATTCAGATGACCAACGCCGCGGGCGTGAGCAGCGGCATGGTGATTGCCGGGCGCGGTATCGTTGCACTGATTGTGCTGTTGATTCTGGTGGTGCTGCTGGTGCGTACCGGCAAGGTCCGCCGCCAGGCCGTGGCGTCAGGTGAAGCCGCCGAGGCCAGCACCACCTTCGCCGGTCTGCTGTACACGTTTACAGGGTTCGCCACGGTCATTGCCCTGTTGTCACTGCTGACCGGCTACATCTCGCTGGCGCGGTTCATCACCTATGAACTGGTCTGGGGTTTCATCGTTCTCTGTGGTTTCTACCTGCTGATGCAGTTGACCAAGGACGCTTGCGAATACCTGTTCTCGCCCAAAAGCCCCAGCGGCAAATCCGTCAAGCAGGTCATGGCCATTGAGGACCGTCGCCTTGAGCAGATCTCGACCGTGCTCTCGGGCGTCAGTCGCGCAGGACTGTTGCTGTTGGCGATCGTCACATTGGTGGTCGGCGGGGTCGGCACGACGCTGGGGCAGTTATTGACCAACGTCTTCGCGATCCTTGGCGGCGGTGGCCTGCGCCGCCTCAATATCATTCCGGGCCACCTGCTCAATGCGGTGCTTGCGCTGTTGATTGGGGTGTACCTGATCCGCTCGTTGCGGCGCTGGCTGGATGACGAGTTCCTGCCGAAAACCGATATGGACCCGGGCATGCGGGCCTCGCTCAGCACGTTGTTCGCCAATATCGGGTATGCCCTGGTGATTCTGATGACGCTGTCATCACTGGGCGTTGAGTGGACCAACCTGGCCTGGATCGTCAGCGCCCTGTCTGTGGGCATCGGCTTTGGTTTGCAGGAGATTGTGAAGAATTTCGTCTCCGGGCTGATCCTGCTGACCGAACGCCCGGTGAAGGTCGGTGACCTGATCAGCATCAGCGGCGTCGAGGGCGACATCCGCCGGATCAATGTGCGCGCCACGGAAATCCAGCTGGCTGACCGCTCGATCGTGATCGTGCCTAACTCGCAGCTGATTTCGCAGAACCTGCGCAACGTGACATTGGGCGGCAGCGCTCAAGGGGTGGCGTCGCTGGAATTGACCTTCCCGTTGGACATCGATCCCGAGCAGGTCAAAACCTTGCTGTACGACGCGTTCTGCGAACATGAAACCATCCTCGACAAACCCGAGCCGATGGTCCGCTTCAGCAAACTTTCGCCTGATGGTATTACCTTGACCGTCACCGGTTACGTCGGCAGCCCGAGAATCGTCGGCACCACCAAGAGCGATTTGCTGTTCGAGATTTTGAAGCGCCTGGGCGCGGCGGGGATTGAATTGGCGAAACCGGCGCCGGTGGTTTGACCATCAGCGCCAGCCACAAAACCACTGTGGGAGCGCCGCCGCATGCTCCCACAATTTTGCCCTCCGTTATTTAGGCTGGGCCACCGTGCGCAGATACGGTTTAACAGTAGTGAAACCCTGCGGGTATTTCTTTTTCGCATCCTCATCGGACACCGACGTCGGGATGATCACGTCGTCCCCCGGACGCCAGTTCACCGGTGTCGCCACTGTGTGTTTGGCGTTTAACTGAATCGCATCGAGCAACCGCAGGACCTCATCGAAATTGCGTCCGGCACTCATCGGATAAACCAGCATGGCCTTGATCTTTTTGTCCGGGCCGATGATGAACACCGAGCGTACGGTGGCGTTGTCCACGGCGGTGCGGGCGCCGCCGCTGGCATTGGGGTGGATCATGTCGTAGAGCTTGGCCACCACCAGATTTTCGTCGCCGATCATTGGATAGTTGACCGCATGGCCCTGGGTTTCTTCGATGTCCTTGGCCCAGCTGGAATGATTGCTGACCGGGTCGACGCTGAGCCCGACGATCTTCGTGTTGCGTTTGTCGAACTCCGGTTTCAGGCCGGCCATGTAGCCCAGTTCCGTGGTGCAGACCGGGGTGAAATCTTTCGGATGGGAAAAAAGGATGGCCCAGGTGTCACCGATCCACTCGTGGAAATGCAGCGGCCCTTCAGTACTTTCAACGGTGAAATCCGGTGCCTCGTCGCCAATACGTATCGTCATGCTCGCGCTCCTCGCTCTCAACGGTTGGGAAATCTGCGGAACACCAGTATAGAAGAGCTTCGCGACTTCGCCGGGCGGGCTGCCGGGCTACCACACACGTGTCAGCGAGTCTTCATTTGCTGCGCCCACTCCCGTGGACTGACACCGGTTTTGCGGCGGAATGCGCGGGCGAGTGCCGAAGGACTTTCGTAGCCGACCTCAGTGGCGATCAGCGCAATCGAGCGACCTTCACGCAGGCGTTTCTGCGCCAGACTGACGCGCCAGCTCAGCAGATAATCGGCCGGCGTCTGCCCCACCACCTGACGAAAGTAGTCCGCAAAACTGGCACGGGACATGTTCGCGCTGGCGGATAATTCGGCCACGGTCCAGGGCTTTGCAGGCGTGTCGTGCATGGCGTTCAAGGCGCGCGCCAGACGCGGATCAGCGAGTCCGGCGAGCATGCCGACGGCTTGCGTGCGATTGGCCAGCATGTGCCGCAACAGCTGGATCACCAGCAATTCGAACAAGCGATCCATCATCGCTTCGCGCCCGCAAATGCCATCGAAGGCTTCGTTGAATAACCACTCCAGCGTACCGGCCAGAGACGGCACGTCCCGCAGGTCCAGAATCAGGTAATCGGGCAAAGCCGCTGCCAGCGCATTGCCGGCGCCACCATCGAACGTCAGCGAGGCGCAGACCAGTTGAGTATCGGCGTGCTCTGATGCCGACAGCCGATGACGATAGGGTCGGGGGAAGAAAATCAGCGTGGGCGAAGTGAGGGAGATATCGCGCTCGTCGGCCAGTTTTAGGTTGAGCTCACCGCTGCGCAACAGGTGCAGATGCCCGCCTGATTGACTGCCGTCGAACGCCGTGACGCCACAGAAATCGCCGCTGTGAAAGGTCCCGGCGCTGACACCGAAGTGGCTAAGCAAAGTGGACAAACGATCCATCAGGGCTACTCCGAAGACAGTTTTGGACGATCTGTGCCATATCTTCGACGATTTGCAGCCGAGAGGCCAGCGTCACTCATTAGGATGAAGCCGTACCCAGCGCATCCCGCGCCTTCATTCCGGAGAATCACCATGAGCCGCATCCCCACCCTGAACCTCGAACAAGCCACCGATACCACGCGCCCGTTGCTGGAAGGCGTGCAAAAGAAGATTGGTTTTCTGCCGAATGTTTTCCAGACCCTCGCCCATGCGCCGGCCGTGCTTACCTCTTATATGCAGCAGTCGGCAACGCTGGGAAAAACGTCGTTGAGCGCTACTGAAAAAGAGGCGATTTTTCTCGCCACTTCTCAGGTCAACGGGTGTGATTACTGCCTGGCGGCGCACACGATGTTCGCCGGTAAAGCCGGGTTGTCTGCGCAGGATATTCTCGATGCGCGGCAAGGTCATTTGAACGCCTATGCCACGCTCGCTCAGCAGATCACCGAGAGCCGTGGCCATTTGAGCGGTGAGCAGATTGAAGCCGCGCGAGAAGCGGGCATCAATGATGCGAAGCTGATCGAAGTGATCGCGCATGTGGCCTCTCAGACGTTGACCAACTACCTCAACAACGTCGCATTGACCGACATTGATTTCCCCGCGATCAACGCCTGATCTGAACGATACCCCTATAGCGGCTGCCGAAGGCTGCGTCCGGCTCGGGCCACGATCGGACGCAGTCGTGTTTAAGCATCGCAGACACAGGTTTGCGCCTGTGTCAGGTACGGATTGGCGATTTCATTCAAACGTGGATTTGGGACGGGACATCAGTCTGGGGAGCTTCCATGGACGACTCACGGGGGCAAGCCCCCTCGCCACAAAAGCACTTGAGCATCCGGGCGCAATCAAATCCTTGTTGCAGGTGTGCGGTGGTTCTATTCTTCTTTTGTTTCCGGCAACCGGTGTTCGCGGCAAATCAGGTCGACTTCGATCACTTCCAGCGGCTCCTCCGTCAGCCCGCAAAACGATCCGCCCGTTACTGTTCGATGAAAGCGGCAACTGCGGAAAAGCGAACTGGCGAAATCCTACGCGCGACAGTTCCTTGATGAACAAGTCGTTCAGGAAGAAGATATTGCGCTGAATGAGTGCCGGTTCTGTCACGTCGAACCGACGAATCCGCTGGTGGCCGAGGCGATCAGCAAGCACGGTCACTTCATCATCAAACTGCAGGGTTGCCGGGAGTAATGTCATGAACGCGTATCAGCCTTTGAACTGCGACCTCCACGACTACCTGGAAATCGCGTGTCTGCGCGGCTATCGACTGGACATCGAGTTGATCGACGGCGGTCGTCTGGTCGCCAAAGCGCTGACCACACGGACCTCCAGTACCAAAGAGGAATTTCTCTGCCTGGAGGCGGCGGATGGGCCATTGGAGATCCGCCTGGATCAACTGTTGGCGATCACGCCGCTGGATGACAATGCACAGTTCAAGCGCGTCGAACTTGCGGGTGGGAGCTGTTCTATCTAGCGTTTGCCATGCAACGGACGCAAGCCCGCCTCCAAATTTTGGAGGCGGGTTTTCTGGCGAATGCGATTGGGTATTCAGTTTTGTTGGTGCCTGGCAGTCAGTCATCGCGAGCAAGCTCGCTCCTGCAGAATGCGATTGTGGGGGCATGCCGGGCATCGCCGGCGGCGGGCGTCTATAGTTAACGGCCTTGGGGAAACGCACAAACTCCGCTGCCGCAGGTGCTGCCATGAAACTCACCGAACTGACGTTGTTGCTTGCTTTTGCCCTGAGCGCAACAACCACCGCTTACGCCGACGAAAGCCTGACACCGACGACTGACTACAGCAGTAACATCATTTATTACGGCGACAACCAGCCTTTCGCTCACCCCGCTCCGCCGAGCCTGAGTACGGTGCCGCCGCGCACGTACATTCCGACCGCGCCGCAGGATTTCATCCCGATCGCCAGTGAGCACGTGTTCACCGATTCACGCCTGCCGACGGTGGCCGACACCAGCGTTCGCGTGTTCATACGCTCCTACGACGTGGAGCGTGGCGTGTATGTCAACAAAGAGGTCGTCGACCCCACGTGCCTGCTGGCGTGCCTCAGCCGCCAGGGCCCGGTGGATCCGGTTTACCACTGACGTTTGTCCGGGCGCGCGAGGCCGAGTTTTTCGATGCGATAGCGCAACATGTCGCGACTCAGGCCCAGCAGGCGTGCGGATTTGGTGACGTTCCAGTCGGTCTTGTCGAGCATCTTGCGGACCATGTCGCGCTCGACTTCCGGCAGGTTCATCGACTCGTTGCCGCAGTACACCGGACGTGGCTCGTGGTGCTGGGCTTCCTGCATTACAGGCGGGTCGTCGACCAGGCTCAGGCAGACGTTCAACTGGTGCGCGGCAATGGTATCGCTCTGCGCCAGTAATACGGTTTGCTCAAGCATGTTGCGCAATTCGCGAACGTTGCCCGGCCAGGTGTAACTGAGCATCAGCGATTCGGCCTGATCACTGAAATGCAGGTGCGGTTTGCCATAACGTTTGCCGTGGATCGCCAGGAAATGCCGGGCCAGCACCAGGATGTCTTCGCCGCGGGCATACAGACGCGGCACTTTGATCGAAATGATGCGCAGGCGGAAGAACAGGTCGCGACGGAATTTGCCCTGCTGGACCATCTGCTCGAGGTTGCAGTTGGTCGCGCTGATCACGCGCAGATCGACCTTGCGTTCTTTCACCGAGCCGACCCGGCGAATGGTCCGGTCTTCCAGCAGTTTCAGCAGTTTGGCTTGCAACAGCAGGTCCATCTCGCCCACTTCATCGAGAAACAGCGTGCCGCCATCCGCCGCCTCGACCAGGCCAACGCGACGGTCCTTGGCATCGGTGAATGCACCCTTCTCGTGGCCGAACAGCTCCGACTCCACCAGATTGGAAGGGATCGAAGCACAGTTGAATTCAATGAACGGGCCTTTGCTGCGCGGGCCGTCAAAGTGCAGGGCACGGGCGACCAGTTCCTTGCCGGTGCCCGTCTCGCCTTCCACCAGCACGGGCGGCAGGTCGGCGTTGGCCATCCGCCGCTCTGCGTCGAGCAATTGGCCGATGGTGCTTTTCAAATATTGAATAGGCGCCGAGTCGCCGATCAAAGCCTGGACACCTGACTTCTGCGCCTCGCGTTCCTGATAGAACGACAGCGTGCGCTCCATTCGTTCGGTCGCCAGGGCCTTGTCCAGCAACAGCTTGAGCTCCGGCAGCGCCACCGGCTTGGTGACGTAATGGAACGCGCCTTCTTTCATCGCCACCACGGCGTCTTCGACGTTGCCGTAACCGGTCATCATGATCACTTTCAGATCCGGCGCGCTGATGCGCAGTTTCTGGATCAGGTCGTGGCCGCTCATGCCCGGCAGCGAGTTGTCGGTCAGCACCACATCGGGCGCAAAGGTGTTCAATTGCTCCAATGCATTCTCGGCCGAGTGGCAAACCGTCACCTCGAAGTCTTTGCGCTCCAGATAGGTCTGTATATTTTCGGCGAGCAGTTCGTCATCCTCGACCAGCAATATGCTGCGCTCCATATTCCCCTCCGGTTGCCACCATAAAGTTGAGACTGACGCGGGTTCCTTCCTGCTCCTGGCTGGTCAGTGCGACCGAGCCTTCGAACCGCTCCATAATGCGTTTGACCAAGGCCAGGCCAACGCCCAGCCCGCCCTGTTTGGTCGTAAAAAACGGTTTGAAGACCATCTGCTGATGCTGTTTGCTCATGCCTTTGCCGGTGTCGCTCAGGGTCATGCTCACCTGCCCCGCATGCGGCGAATGAACCGCGATGGTCAGCACCCCACCGTCGGGCATCGCTTCCAGCGCGTTGGCAAACAGGCTGTTGAGAATCTGCGTGAGCAGCACGCGCTGGCTGACCACTGGCGGACAGGCCTGCGGCGTGAAACGCACCTCGACGTTCGACCGTTGGATCAACGCCGCGAAGGCATTCAGGGTGTCCTCGATGGCCAATACCAGGTCGACCGCTTCATGGTCATCATTCATCGGGCGCAGCGACACTAGCAATTCGCGAACCCAGCGCGACATGCGATCGACCTGCTGAATGATGTCGCCGATGTTTTTCTGTGAGCTCTGGCTGGCGATTTCCTGGGCGAGTTCGGCGCTGGAGCGAATGTTCGCCAGCGGATTTCGCAAGCTGTGCGCCACCGCCGAGGACATCTCGCCCAGCGCCACAAACGTCTCATTGGTGATCAACTGCTGCTGCTGGCTCTCCAGCAGTTTGGCCGCGCGCCGGACAATCCAGAACAGCGCCAGGTAAATCGCCGCGCCGCCCAGTACGGTCGCAAACCAGATCGCCTTGAACCCACGCTGAATCCGCGCGACCAGGTCGACCGGCTCCTTGTAGATTTCGACCATCGCCACCACTTTGCTTTTGTCGGCGTTGAACATCGGGATGTAGTTTTCGATGAACAGATTTTCCGGCTCGCGCAACAGGCGCTGTTCGGGGCGTTCCTCGACCATTTCATGGTAGCTGGTGGACACCGATTCCTTCATGGCGAAGGACTCCTCCAGCTCCTCATCGTCTTTGATGTTCACGCCAATCAACTCAGGGTTGGTCGACCAGACGATGGTGCGATCTTCGGCGTACACCGTCGCCAACAAAATGTCCGGCAGGTGCTCCACATGATCGAGAAACTCGACGCGGGCGGAGGCGCGGGTGGCCGGTTCGACATCGGGGTAAGCCTGGTCCTGGCGCGGATCGAGCATTTCGCCCATGGTTCTGTCGGGGCTGATTGAGGCATGACGGATTTCGGCATCGCCCATGGCCTGAATAAATTGCGCGGTCAACATTGAATCGCGCTCGACACTCTCAGTCACCACGAAACGCGTAGAAATGTAACCAAGACCCAGCGCCACAGCCGCAATGATGAAAAAGCTGCCGAAGGAAAACCAGCGCAGCAAGTTGAACCGGCCACGCCAGCCCGGGCCTGGGGCCATCAGCCTGGCAAAAGCAGGAAATTGTCGTTCCAGTCTTTGCATGAGGTATGTCCTGAATGCCAACCAAACCTTCGCAGCCGTGTTTCGGTTCAGTGTAGGTGGCATTGAACGTGGAGGACGGTCCAACTGAAGGTATTCGCCGCTACTGCTCACGGGGTGGGCAGGGTCGAACAACCGCCTGGAGAACGCCGGCTTCCTGAGGCTTTGCAATTACCTCGCCAGGCGTGGGATGGGCTATCGATAGAAATTAATTCCTGTATAAACAACAGGTTATCGCTTTATCTGATTGATCCAAGACCGGGGAATGTTTCCCCACTATTGGGGGAAACCTGACCCGTTTTCAGGGAGCCGTTTGAACGTCAGTTGCACACAGGTCCCCTCGCCTTCGCGGCTTTGCAGGCTCACCGAGCCGCAACAGCGCTCCATGATTCGCTTGACCAGCACCAGACCGACGCCGAGACCGCCCTGTTTGGTGGTGAAAAATGGTCGGAAAGCCATGCGGCGTTGCTCTTCGTTCATGCCTTTACCGGTGTCGCTCACCCTCACGCTCACGTGCTGGGCATCGCTTGATTCAAGGGTGATGGTCAGTGTGCCGTCCTTGTCCATGGACTCCACCGCGTTGGCCAGCAGGCTGTTGAGGATCTGCGTCAGTTGCACATGCTGGCTGAGGACCATCGGTGTTTCTTTTGGCTCGAATATCACCCGCACCCGGGCCTTGGCGATCTGTTGCTCGAAGGCCATCAAACTGTCGTGCAGCGCCGCGACCAGGTTGACCGGTTCGACCTCGTCCTGCATTGGCCGCAGCGACTGCAGCAACTCCCGGACCCACTTCGACATGCGATCGACCTGGCCGATGATGTCGTTGATGTTCTTCTGCGCCGGGCCGCTGTCGAATTCCAGGGCCAGCTCGGCGCTGGAGCGAATGGTCGCCAGCGGATTGCGCAAACTGTGCGCGACCGCTGATGACATCTCGCCGAGTGCGACAAAGGTTTCATTGGTGATCAGCTGCTTTTGTTGCGCCGCCAGCAGCACCGCCGCACGCCGCACGATCCAGTACAACCCCAGGTAAATCAGCCCCCCGCCCAGCGCGGTCGCGAGCCAGATCAGCACCAGACCGCGCTCCATGCGATCGATCAGGTCCTTGGGCTCCTTGTAGATCTCGACCATTGCCGTGACCGTGTTGCCGTCAGCATCAAACAGGGGAATGTAGTTCTCGATAAAGATGTAGTCCGGCGGCGTAATGAATTTCTGCTCCATGCGGGTTTCGTCGACGCTGTGATAACTGGCCGACACCGCGGTTTTCGAGGCAAACGCGTGGTCGAGGTCTTCATCGCTATGGATCGTGGTGCCCATCAAGGCCGGATTGGTCGACCAGATCACCATGCGATCAGGCGCGTAGATATTGGCGAGAATTACGTCTGGCAAGTGTTCGATATGGTCAAGGAACTCGCCGCGGGCACTGGCCCGGGCCAACGGGTCGACATCGGGATAATCGCGGTCTTTTCGCGGATCCAGCAGTTCGCCCATGGTGCGTACGTTGGGAATCGACACATGGCGTACTTCCGCCGAAGCAATCGCGCGGATGAACTGCGACGTTAACAGTGCATCACGCTGCACGCTTTCGGTAATCACGAACCGCGTGGACACGGCGCCCAACGCCACGGCCACCGTTCCGATCACCGCCATGCTGATCAGCGAAAACCAGCGCAGCAGATTGAACGGCTGCTTGCGCGGACTCAGCTGATTGTCAGGCTCCCCGGACGGCAGCGCTTGCGTCGACGTAGTCATGGGCGTTGTTCCCGACGATTCCCCAATAGGGTTATAGCCCAGAGTCGGGTTTTTGCCCGGTTATGGGATTGCCGACATCCCCCACCCTCCCCACCTGACCCCAACCCTGGGGCCCATGGCCCGTTCGGGCCAAGCGGAAACTGCAGGCATATCAGCCGCACAAGCCTCTATCCCGGGCCTGAAACAGGCGTTTTGCGCGGTTGGTATGGAAGTTGCCGATACCCTCGCAACTGGCCCATCCCCACGGGACAGGCATTCCGATAGAGGGAATACACATGCACCCTTTACTGTCCAAAACTGCGCTCGCTCTTGCCGTGACCGCGCTGACCCACGGGGTGGCCCAGGCCGCTTTGTTTGCCGTCGATCCCGGCCCCTATTTGCCCGCCAATGGTTCTTTTGCCGCCTGGTATCAGGACACCCACGGCCGCACCCTGGATCTGTGTTTATCCAAAGCGGTCAGCTCCCGGGCACCCGGGGCGCCAGGTGCTCCGTCGTACATGTGCACGCTGCTGCCGACGCCGGGCGTGTTTGACGACGCCGAGCCGATCGTCTTCCCGACCAACTTCCCCGACGAATCCTTCTGGTTTACCGCTGACGCGACGATTATCGACGCCGGCCGAGGCATCGATCTGGAATTCGGCACGGCCATCGAGGCGGCGTTTGCCGCTGAAGAACCGGTCGAAGGTGATCAGGTCAGCTTTGCCCGTGTGCGCATTCGGGTCGACGTGCCCACCGCCGGCACCTATGTCGTCACTCACCCTTACGGCGTCGATGTGTTCGACGTGCCGGCAGGTGGCGACCGCGCGATCAATATGACTCGTGACATCGGCATCGGCACACCGAAAACCTACGACGGCGCCTTGCGCGGTGATGTGGGGCCATTCCTGCGCAGCGTGAACGGCCCTTACACCGAGACCAATCCGCTGACCGGTGCGGCCGAGCAATACATCGGCGACCCGAACCTCCAGGAGGCCGTCACCGGCAGCCCGTTCAACACCGACTTCGTGCGCATCGAAGGCCCTAACGGCCTCGACCTGCGGACCACGCTGTTCGGGATCTCCGGCAAGTTGTCGACGGTGGTGCGACCTACACCCATGATCACCGAGCGCAGCACGTATTCACGCAAGGCCGGCGACAGCGCGCCGGTCGCTCAGCAAGACGTGTTCGTGAAGGCCCCGCCGCCACCGGCCACCGTCACCTTGACCAGTAATGACCCGGTGCTGAACCTGACCGAGGCCGACACCACCGGCAACTGGTACGCGCAATCCTCGGTCAACCCGAGTCTGCCAAGCACCTTGCAATTGACCGCGGATAACCACGTCGCCATTGCGACCAGCACACCAACCACCCTGTCGATGGCGCTGATCGACCTGGTGGTGATCCAGCGTGCCGAATACAGCCTCAGCTCCGGGCAACTGACGCTCGTGGCTTCCACCAGCGACGAAACCTCACCCCCCGTGCTCACCGCCACGTCCGGCAGTGGCGCCGCCATCGGAGCCCTCAGTGGCGAAGGTGCGGTGAAAAGCCTGGCCACCGGGATCTCGCCGATCCCACCGGCCAAGGTTCGGGTGACGTCATCCAATGGCGGCAGCGATACCGAAGAAGTGGTCATCGTGCAATGAACACTCACATGCCCAGATTCGTATCAGGAGGCATCATGAACAATTGGCCACGCCTGGCGCTCAACGCCCTGGGACTGACGCTATCGCTCTCCGGCAGCGCGTTCGCGCAGCTTGCCGCTGTCGACCCCGGTCCCTACACCTTTGCCACCGGGAAATTCCCGATGTGGTTTCAGGACAACAACAACCTGTCGATGGAACTGTGCCAGTCGCGCGCCGCGAGTTCGCGCGTGCCGGCCACGGTGCCGCCGTCCTACATGTGCATTCTGTTGGCGGAACCGGGCATCTACGACGATGCCCAGCCGATGATTTTCCCCGACAACTGGCCGCCTGAAGCGTTCTGGTTTGCCGCGGAAACCTCGATCCCGCAAGTCGGCAACAGCGGTTACGAGCTGGAAGTCTACGTCGCAGCCCTCGAAGCGGCGTTCGGTTCCGAAGTCCCGGCTGAAGGCGATCAGGTCGCCTTCGCGCGGATTCGCCTGCGGGTTTCGGTACCCACCGCCGGGATCTACACCATCACTCACCCGTACGGGGTGGAAACGGTCAACGTCACGGCGCCAGGTCGCCGTGCAATCAACCTCACCCGCGACATCGGCATTGGCGCGCCGGGCGATTTCAGCGGCGTATTGGGCGGCAACATCGGGCCGTTCCTGCGCAGCGTCAACGGCCCCTACACTGAAGTGAACCCGGACACTGGCGCAGTGGAAACCTTCGTCGGCGACCCTAACCTCACCGAACAAGTGACGGGCAGCCCCAACAACACCAACTTCGTGCGGATTCAAGGTCCGGCCGGAACGATTCAAACCAACCTGTTCACTGTGTCCGGCAAAGTCCTCGACAACCGTGCACAGACCCCGGTGGAAATCGGCCGCGCCACCTACCGGCGTACACCCACCGGCCCGGGAGCCAGCAGTACCCGAGTGGAAGTCTTCGGCGACTCGAGCAACAGTTCGAGCCTGTGCTTCCGTGAAACCGTCGCTTTGGTCCCCGGGCCACCGCTGTCGCCGTGCCTGATCAACATGACCGGTGACAACAACGGCCTGTTCTTCGGACAACGTCAGTTTACCGGTGCAGTGCCTCCTGTGGTCGTGGTCACTGCCAGCAATCCTACCGGCACGACCCGGCCAACTGCCGTGTCGAGCAAGGTCACCGACCTGGTGAAAATCCAGACCGCCCGCTACAACTGGAGCAACAACAGCCTGCTGATCGAAGCCACCTCGACGGATGAAGTGGCCGTGCCAGACATGGTTGCTCAAGGTTATGGACGGCTGTCGAAAACCGGCACGCTGCAACGTCTGACCATTTCCGACCTCGCGCAACCACCCGCCACCGTCACGGTGAAATCTGCCGCCGGCGGCAGCGACACCGAGCCAGTGGTTGTAGTGGGAACGGCACCGGACAGCGGCGAGAATCAGGCGCCGGTGGCAGTGGCCGACAGCGGCAGCACCAGCTTCGGCATCCCGCTGACCCTCAACCTGCTGACCAACGACGACGATCCCGACGGCGACACGCCGCTGAGCATCACCGAGCTCACCCAACCGGCCGCCGGCCAGGGGACGGTGGCGTTGAGCGGCAGCACCGCGGTGGTCTACACGCCACCGGCAGTGGTCAATGCTCCACTGACCACGACCTTCACCTACAAGGCGCAAGACGTCAAAGGCCTGGCCTCGGCCACCCCGGCGACCGTGACCATCACCGTGGCGCCTAACCAGGTGCCTGTGGCGGTCAACGACAGCATCGCCACGTTGGGTGTGGCCATCCCGATCAACGTGCTCGCCAACGACACCGATCCGGAAGGCAACGTACCGCTGGCCATCGCCAGTGTCACCCAACCTGCGGCAGGTCGCGGCACCGTCAGCTCCAACGGCACGGTGATCACCTACACCCCACCGGCCACCGTCACGACGGCGTTCACCACGACCTTCACCTACATCGCCAGGGACAGCGTAGGCGCCTTGTCCACCCCGGGAACGGTCACCGTGCAAGTCTCGCCACGGCCAGCCGCCGAGAACTTCGCGGTGACAGCGGCCACGGTGACAGCGCGTTCCAACAACCGCTTCAACTGGGACTTCAGCGGTACCTCGTCGGTGACCACCGGCAACACCATCACTGTCGAGGTTTCGACCCCGACCGGACCGGTGACGCTGGGCACCACCACCGTGCCATTGACCGGACGCTGGAGACTGACGGTGAGCAACAGCACCACGGTGGTTCCATCGGCCAATCCGACTGCAACCATTCGCTCGTCACAGGGCACGGTGCGCTCGGTCACAGTCATCGCCAACTGAGCCATCGCCCCCTCAATCGCATCGGTTGAGGGGGCGAACGCTTGCCAGAGGATAACGTCATGAAAACGTCGACCGCCGCCCTGCTCTGCCTGCTTGCGTTATGCAGCAGCGCCGTTCTGCGCGCCGACGATTTGATGGAAAACGAAGACATCGCCCCCGGCGCTGACCTCGGCGAGTTGCCGGCGCCGATCGGCCAGCAAGCGCTGATCGAACAGATCGGCGAGGCCAACCACGCACTGCTGCAACAGAACGGCCAGTCGCTGCTCGGCAGCATCGTCCAGGCGGGCAGCAATCAAGAGGCATTCATCCTGCAACAAGGCAGCGACCTGATGGCAATGATCACTCAACAAGGGTCCGGCAACGCCGCGTCAATCACTCAGAACGGTAACCACAACCGCGCGCAGATTTCCCAGAACGGCAACAACAACGACGCCAGCATCGACCAGGCGGGTACGGGGCTTTCCAGCGCCGTCAACCAGGCTGGGAACGGCATGAGCGTTTCGGTCAAACAGTATCGTTAAGCACTGCAACAACCCGGAGGTTTCATCATGTTCAAACTGACGCCCCTCACCGCCGCCATCCTGGTCATTGTCAGTGCCCAGGCAATGGCGGACGACAGCGTTTCAAGCCAGAGCCAGCTCGGTACCGCCAACATCGCCGATGTGAAGCAAAGCCAGGCCAGTTTTGCCAGCGCGACCCAGCAACAACTGGGTGGCGGCAACGACGCAGCGGCGTTTCAGGACAACGCCACCAGCGTCATCACCCAGGATCAGGCCGGCGAATTCAACGCCGGTTACGCCGAGCAGTTGTTCGAAAACGGCAGCACCATCACCCAGCAACAGGTCGGCAGCTTCAACATCAGCCATGCCAGCCAGTCTGTCGGGACACTGGGTACCAACGAGGCGCTGCAACAGCAGCAAGGCACGGGTAACTTCTCCTTCGTCTATCAGGAATCCCAGGACGCCAGCACCGGCACCACGTATCAGGTCGGTGCAGGCAACGAAGCCAACATCGAACAGTTCATCTTCGGTGCCGGCAACAACGCGACCGTCATCCAGTTCGGCACCGCCAACTACGGCACCGCCGAACAGATCGGCCACATGGCCGGACAGATCAACATCAACCAGGCCGGTGAGAGCAACTACGCCTATGGCGACCAGAGTTTCGGTGACGGCGGCACCATCACCATCAACCAGCTCGGTGATTTCAACGGCACCGAAGTCTGGCAAGACTCGCAAGTCGCCAGCCAGGCCACGGTCAACCAGAACGGGCAAACCAACGAAACCGTGGTCGATCAGAGCTTCGGCGAAAACAACGTCGCGCAGATCCTGCAAGTCGGCGACCTCAACGCGATCTACGCTGACCAGTTCGAGTCGGTCGGCTCAACCCTTGCGCTGTACCAGCAAGGAACCAACAACGTGCACTTCACCTACCAGACCGGTGACAGCCATGTGCTCAACGCCACTTCGGTGGGCAACGGCAACAAGGTCCACGCCAGCAACTGGAAAGGCCCCGAATCCGGTGGACAGTTCGGCAGCAATCAGCGTGCGACCGTCAACCAGGCCGGTAACAACAACATCGCCAACTTCACCCAGGATGGCGTCGGCCATGTCATGACCACCAACCAGACCGGCAGCGGCAACAAAACCACGGTCACCCAGGCCGACTCGTACAACGAGCTGTACTTCGACCAGAACGGCAGCGACAACATCCTCATCGCCTCGCAACGCGGTACCACCAACCTGGCGGAAGGCTCCTCTACCGGCTCGGGCAACATCACCGAGTTCGACCAGTCCGGCACCGGCAATCAGGCGCTTACTAACCAAATGTACGGCAGCGACAACCAGATCACGGTCAAACAGACCGACAGCATGAACGTGGCTTACGTGACCCAGGGCGGGACGGGCAACATGGCCAGCGTCGACCAGAGTGGCGTGACGCAAATGGCGACCGTGCAGCAGTTTGGCGCGGATAATCAGGCGACTGTTTTGCAGCAGTGATGTTTTTGAGGGAGAAAGAACCGCGATTCTTTTTGGAGGGTCGCGGTCTTTTGTGGATGGCTGTTTTTAGAGATTGCGGCTGATTGACAGTGCCGGGTTTGAACAGGCGCTCTGCGTGCGAACCCGGTTTGCAGGAGCCGGCTTTGCTGGCGATGGTGGGTTGATGACGCCATCGCTGGCAAGCCAGCTCCTGCAATGTTTTGGGTACATTGGCGGGTTTTTGGGTGGCTGCCAGGCCGCATTCGCGAACAAGCTTTGCCCATGTAGATACTGAGTAAACACGGGAGAGCCGGACGACTTTCAAAGCCTGGTCAGCCCCAGAGGCCGCCAAGACTGGCCGCTAGGAAACCTGCAAAGGCGCCGACATGAACTGCCCAATCCGACCGCGCAACCAGCGCTCCGCCGGATCATTGTCATGCACGCCGCTCCAGGCCATCGACAACTGCGCCGCCTCGATCGGAAACGGCGGATCCTCGGCCCGCAACGCACAGCCCTCGACCAATGCACAGGCCGCGTAATCCGGCACCGTCGCAATCATCTCCGTCCCGGCGAGCAATGCCCGCAACCCGCTGAACTGCGGCACACCCAGCACCACCCGACGACTGCGCCCGATCTTCGCCAAATCCAGATCGATATTGCCGCTCAAATCTCCCGAAAACGACACCATCGCATGCGGCCGCTCACAGTATTCGTCCAGGGACATCGGCCCCGGCCGTTTGTCACCGCGCAGCACTTTGCAGGGGATATCGCGCAGCGTCTTGCGCTTGGCGTTCGCCGGCAAATCCGTGGTGTAACTCACCCCGACCGAAATCTCACCCGAGGCCAGCAACGCCGGCATCAGCAAATAATTCGCCCGACGCACCACCACAATGATCCCCGGCGCCTCCTCGCGCAGTTGCGTCAACAACGGCGGAAACAAACCGAACTCGGCGTCGTCGGACAGACCGATGCGGAACACATCACAGCTGGTAGTCGGATCAAACTCCTTGGCCCGGCTGACCGCACCGGAAATAACATCCATCGCCGGCTGCAATTCCTTGAGGATCGCCAGCGCCCGCGCCGTCGGTTCCATGCCGCGACCATTACGCAGCAACAGCGGATCGTCAAACAAATCGCGTAACCGCCCTAACGCCGCACTTACTGCCGGTTGGCCCATGAACAATTTCTCGGCCACCCGCGTCAGGTTCTTTTCGAACATCAACGCTTCAAAAATCACCAGCAGGTTCATGTCGACGCGGCGCAGATCATTACGGTTCATAGGCACGGTTCCATTGTGTTGTGAGCGTCCAGCCAATCAGCCGGACTGCGATTGTGTCTGACTTCAGTCAATCGTGCCCACCCAACAGGTGAAATTAACAACGTTTAACTCGCTTGCCGGAGCTGCGCAGCCAAAAATGGAGACCACTCACACGGACATTTGCCATGGCTCACTTTCAGCAAAACGCCGCGTGCGCGGCAGCCACTGAAACGCGCAAAAAAAACCTGGGCGGGCTTGCTTCGTGGCGCGAAAGCCTGGCCAAGCAACTGATCCTCGATCGCCTCAGCGAGACCATTGAAGTGGCTGAACTGGCGAGCGCCTGCGCCCTCTCCCGCAGTCACTTTTCCCGCGCCTTCAAACGCAGCACCGGACTGTCGCCGCAAGACTGGATACGCGATCAACGCATCGCCCGCGCCAAACACCTGATTCGTAGCACCGACCTCAGCCTCACGCAAATCAGCCTCGAATGCGGCTTCTGCGACCAGGCCCACTTCTGCCACAGGTTTACCCGCAGCGAAGGTATCAACCCGTTTGCATGGCGCTGCCATGCCATGCGCCCGCAACTGCGTCCTGCCCCGGCAAACACCCGCCAAGCCGCCAGCCTGCCTACCTGATTCGAACTGACAAAAAACCCTGTAGGGCCGGCTTGCTGGCGATGGCGATTTTGAAGACGCCATCGCTGGCAAGCCAGGCTCCTACAGGATTGAGGGCATGCTCCCGAGCGTCGCCACGCCACAAAATCCCGTAGGAGCCGGCTTGCTGGCGATGGCGATTTTGAAGACGCCATCGCTGGCAAGCCAGGCTCCTACAAAGTGCGTCAGCCTTGGAGAAAC
The DNA here is from genome assembly GCF_054898145.1 of Pseudomonas sp. TMB3-21. Classification (NCBI taxonomy): domain Bacteria; kingdom Pseudomonadati; phylum Pseudomonadota; class Gammaproteobacteria; order Pseudomonadales; family Pseudomonadaceae; genus Pseudomonas; species Pseudomonas sp. TMB3-21. The sequence continues at coordinate 4,913,652 of NZ_CM142718.1, forward strand.
GCCAGCAGATCGGCGTTGAGCTGATCCTTGTGGGTATCGGTCAAACCATGCGGGGCGCCTGGGTAGACTTTCAACGTGGACCCCTTCACCAGTCTTGCCGAAGCGATGCCGGCGGCTTCGATCGGCACCACTTGATCGGCGTCACCGTGCACTACCAGCGTCGGCACATCGAACTTCTTCAAGTCTTCGGTGAAATCGGTTTCGGAGAAGGCCTTGATGCAGTCATAGGCGTTCTTGTGGCCGGAGGTCATGCCCTGCATCCAGAACCAGTCGATCATGCCTTGCGAAGGCTTGGCGTCGGGTTTGTTGAAGCCAAAAAAAGGACCGCTGGCCAAGTCGATGTACAGCTGCGACCGGTCCTTCAGCGACGCCTCGCGAATGCCGTCAAAGACTTCAATCGGCAAACCGCCCGGGTTGGCTTCGGTCTTGAGCATCAGCGGCGGCACCGAGGAAATCAGCCCGGCCTTGGCCACGCGTGCAGTGCCGTGGCGACCGATATAGCGCGCCACTTCGCCGCCGCCGGTTGAGAAGCCGAACAGCACGGCGCCCTTGAGATCGAGCAGTTCGATCAACTGCGCGAGGTCGTCGGCGTAGGTGTCCATGTCATTGCCGGCCCACGGTTGGCTGGAGCGGCCATGGCCACGGCGGTCGTGGGCGATGACCCGATAACCTTTGGACGCCAGGAAAATCATCTGCGATTCCCAGCTGTCGGCGTTCAGTGGCCAGCCGTGGCTGAACACCACGGGCTGACCGCTGCCCCAGTCTTTGTAGTAAATTTCGGTATCGTCTCGGGTGGTAAACGTGCTCATGCGGTGTCTCCCTGGCGAATGTGAGGCGCGGACCGCTACTGCGTGACATCGTGCGGCTGTCTACCCGGAGTGTCGGGCGTAGCCACTTGGCGAGACGAGTTAAACGTTGTTAATTGTCGATTGCGCTCCTGGAAAAACCTGAGGAATATGCCGCTAAACCGCGAATTAGACGGATGCAAGCAGGAGTGACACGTTGACCCTTTCCCCCGCCCCGGCCATCCATTTCGGCCCCTACCGGATTTACCCGGCTCAACGCCTTGTGATGGAAGCCGACCAGCCGCTGCGCCTGGGTCGCCGCGCCATGGACATTCTGTTGATCCTGCTGGCGCACGCTGGAAGTGTGGTGAGCAAACAGGAACTGATCGCCGGGGTCTGGCCCGACAGCGTGGTCGAAGACATCAACCTGCGCGTGCACATGGCGGCGTTGCGTAAAGCCCTCGGCGACGGTCAGGCTGGCCAGCGCTACATCATCACCGTGGCGCAGCGCGGCTACAGCTTCGTCGCGCCCTACTCCGTCGAGCACATCGAGCAACAGCCGGAAGGCGCAGCTGCCCGTTCAAATGCTCACAATCTGCCGGTGCGCCGCACACGCATGATCGGCCGTGAAGGCCTGATCGACAGCCTCGTCGTGCAGCTCTCACGGCAGCGTTTCATAACCCTGGTCGGGCCCGGCGGCATTGGCAAAACCACCGTGGCGCTGCGCGTTGCCGAACAGTTGATCGGCCATTACCGGGACGGCATTCGCCTGCTGGATCTCACGCCGATCAACGACCCTTCGATGATCACTGCGCACCTGGCAACCCTGCTCGAGCTGTCCCTGCACGAAGTCGAACTGCCGGGCAGCCTGGCGAACGCGCTGCGCGAACGACACATGCTGCTGGTGATCGATAATTGCGAGCACCTGATCGACGCCATTGCGCTGCTCAGCGAAAGCATCCTGCGTGCTGCTCCGCACGTGCACATCCTGGCGACCAGCCGCGAGAGTTTGCGAGCCGAGGGGGAATTTGTGCAGCGTCTCGATTCGCTGGATTGCCCGCCGCCGATTGCCGTGCCGGACCGCGCTCACGCCCTGAAATTTCCAGCCCTGCAATTGTTTGTCGAACGCGCCATGGCCAGCCATGAAAGTTTTGAACTGACCGACGACGCACTGCCCCATGCCATCGAAATCTGCCGTCGCCTGGATGGCATCCCGCTAGCGCTGGAACTGGCCGCCGCACAAGTCGGCAGCCTCGGAATGCACGCTGTGCTGGCGCAGCTGCAAGGTTGTTTCCGACTGCCCCCTCACGGCACTCAAACCGCGCTGGGTCGCCACCAGACGTTGCGCGCCACGCTCGACTGGAGCTTCGCCCTGCTCACCACCTGCGAGCAGACCTGTTTGCGCCGCCTGGGGGTGTTCAACGCGGGATTCACGCTGGAGTCCGCTGCGGCCGTGATCATCGGCGAGCACATCGAACCGGGTGAAGTGCTTGGCTCAATCACGCAACTGGTGGCCAAGTCGCTGCTGAACGTGGAAGTCGGCGATGAACACGTGTTCTATCGCCTGCTCGACACCACGCGCCGCTACGCCGTGGAGAAACTCGAACAGAGCGCCGAGCTGGACGCCACCCGCCAACGTCACGCTGAGCGCTGCCTGATGTTGATGCAACAGGCGCAACTCAACTGGGAGCTTATTGCTACAGCGGTCTGGATCGAGCGCTACGCCCGAAGCCTTGAGGACATTCGCTCGGCTCTCGACTGGGGCTTGAATGGAGACGGTCCGCAGACACTGGCGATCCAGCTGACCGCGACATCGGCCCCCCTGTGGCAGGAACTGTCGCTGCTCAAGGAACACGGCGGTTACGTGCGCAAGGCACTGGCGTTGCTTGAGGCATCACCGACACCCTGCCCTCAACTGCAAATGGTCCTGAAGCTGGCGCTGGGCAGTTCCTGCTACCACTCCCAGGGCGGCACCGCAGAGACCATCGAAGCTTTCGCCAGCGCCAGATCCCTGGCCCGACAATGCGATGACGTGGCCGGTCAACTGCGTGCGCTGTCCGGCCACATGGCGGTGAACCTGAGCTGCGCCAATTACCAGATGGCCCTCGAACAGAGCGAGCAATTCGACCGATTGGGACTGCCGGACGATGCGCTGTTGTCGCTCAGCACGCAGCGACTTCGCGTCTTGGCATTGCACTTTTCCGGTGATCAAATGCTCGCACGGGCGGATGCCGACCAGGTCCTCCAGCGCATGGCCCAAAGCGGCCACCTTAACCGCTTCACTCACGGGTTCGGCGTGCAATACGATCAGAGCGTTGCAGCGCTGACGATTCTGGCGCGCATTCTCTGGCTGCAAGGCCAACCGGAAAAGGCTTGGCGCACCGCTCGCCAGGCGCTGGACATCGCGATTCAGATCGACCATGGCACGTCCATCTGCTACACCCTGGCGATGGCCGGCTGCCTGATCGCGCACTACAACGGCGACACGCAAACCGCTCGCGAGCTGCTGCGTCTCCTGCTCGAACAAGCGCAGAAACACTCGGTGCTGCTGTTCTATACCTGGGGGCGCCAGTATGCGCAGGTGATCGACCACGCCGGTGTGCAGGCGCCGCTGAGGCCAGGTGTCGGGCTGATCAAGGACTTGATGATCACGCTCGACACCGCGTTCGTCGACGATGATTTATTGCAACGAGCGGACGCCGGCACGGCAGGCTGGAGCACTGCGGAAATCCTCCGTGCCAAGGCGCAGGCGCTGCTGGTGGATGATTGCCCACGCAACGCCGAAACCGCCGAAGCCGTGCTGATCCGGGCGTTGAGCGTAGCCAGGCATCAGGGCGCGCTGGCGTGGGAGCTGCGCAGCGCGACGTCGCTTGCATGGCTTTGGCAGCATCAGGGCCGGCACTCGCAAGCTCACACAGTGCTCGCACCGATTTACGGCCGCTTCACCGAAGGCTTTGCCACCCCGGACGTGATCAAAGCCCGACAGCTACTCGACGGGTTGCAGGGCCATCTGTCGGTTTGAGCGCCAGCGCACTTGGCTGATGTAGCGGGCATGACGCCTTTCGAAGACGCGCGATGCGCCGCTGTGTTCTAGCTTTTCCAGCGCATAGGTGCGGGTGGTGTTGAGGAGCCGGTAGCGAGTCAGGCCACTGCCCTGCTCCAGTGACAGCAACGACTGGCGCGCCAGACTTTCCATCGCATCCAGCAGTCGACTCGGCGACAGCACCGCGCAACTGACCACGCCGATCGCGACGTCGGGGGTGAAGGCTAATTTGAACACTGCCAACCGTTGCAGCACGGTTTGCTCAAGTTCACTCAGCTGTTCATAGCTCCAGTCCAGTGTGGCTTTGAGCGTCTGGTGTCGAGGCACCGCCGTGCGCCGACCGAGCGTCAGCAACTCAAAGCAGTTATCCAGTTGCGCCTGCAATCCCACCAGCCCCAAGGCATCAATATGCGACGCGGCCAGTTCAATGGCGAGCGGCAAGCCATCGAGGCGTCGGCAGATTTCCCGCACGCTTTGCAGGTCCTGCTCGCGCAGGGCAAACCCGTGCTGACGGTTGCGCGCGCGGCTGACGAACAGCTGAACTGCCGAATAGCCCATGGACTCGGTGACAGTGTGCACTGACGTCGACGGTGGAACTGCCAACGCGGGCAAACGCAGCAGCGTTTCTCCGCATGCCATCAACGGCGCACGGCTGGTGACGAGAATCGACAGGCGTGGTGCGGATTCGATCAGCGCCTCGACCAGCGTCCGGCAGCGGTCCAAGACGTGTTCGCAATTGTCCAGCACCAGCAAGGCATGCCGTTGCGCTAACGCTTCCAGGCCAGTGCCCCTCTCCAGTTGCAGGGCCCTCGTCAAATGATCGACGACCTGCGCCGGGCCATCGATGCTGGCGAAATCAACCAGCCAAACGCCGTCCTGATAGTGCTGCAACAGTAACTCCGCCACGCGCAGTGCGACGGTGGTCTTGCCGATGCCGCCGGGGCCGACCAAAGTCATTAGCCGCCGGACCGGCAACTGCCGGACCAGACCACCGACAATGGAATCGCGACCGGTGACCGGAGTGAGCCGTGCGGGCAGATTGTGCTGCGGTTTCTGCACGGCCGCTATCGAGGTCTGCTCACTTGCTGGCACCTGCTGCACCACCGCGACAAAGCTGTAACCACGCTGTGGAATATTGACGATGTAACGCTGGCCGTTCTGCCCGTCACCCAAAGCACGACGTAACGCCGCGATGTGCACGCGCAGGTTGATTTCTTCGACCACCGACGTCGGCCAGACCTCGGCGATCAATTCGTCTTTGCTGACAACGCAGCCGGCGCGCTGCACCAGCACCTGCAGAATGTCCAGTGCCCGACCGCCCATGCGCAACGGCCGGTCGCCATCGAGGATCAGCCGCTGCCGAGGGTGATACACGTAGGGGCCGAATTGCAGCACGGCCGCGCTGTTCAAATCTCTGAGGCTGTTCATGCGCGCTCATGTGCGCAAACCCGGGCCGCTTGCGCTTGCGCCAGGCTCGCGCACCTCCATTGCAAAGAGTTCAGCACTATCTTGGCAGGCGATGATGACGGCACAACTGCCACGGAGGGAGCGTCGCGGCCATCACGGTGCGCGCAACGGACAAAACCGGGTCAACTGAACTGCTCGCGATACTGAGTGGGGGTCAAACCGAGTTTTTCACTGAACAGAAAGCGCATGTGCCGGACGCTGCCGAAGCCGCTTTTGAAGGCGACCGTCTTGAGCGGCAACTCACTGGTTTCCAACAAATTTCTCGCGCAATCAATGCGCGCGCTCTGGAGGAATTCCATGGGTGTCAAGTTCACTTCCCGAGTGAACATCCTCGCGAAATGCCGAGTACTCATGGTGGCCAGACCGGCCATGCGCTCAATCGTAAACCCTTCGCCGAGGTGTTCGAGCACGTAATTCTGCACCCGCGTGACCGGCGTTTCTTGAGGGGCCACCGCGGCCATCAACGGACTGAACTGTGCCTGCCCGCCTTGGCGTTTCATCACCACCAGCAAGACTTTGGCGACGTCCTGAGCGACTTTTTTGCCATGGTCCTGCGCAACCACGGCGAGTGCCAGGTCGATGCCGGCAGTGACCCCGCCGGAAGTCATCAGGTTGCGGTCCTGCACGTAGATCTGGTCGGTTTCGACGCTGGCTTTGGGGAAACCCTTGATCAGGCGTTCGGTGTAATGCCAGTGCGTGGTCACGCGGTAGCCGTCGAGCAAACCGGCATGCCCGAGTACGAAGGCACCGGTGCAGATCGAGCCGTAGCCACCGGCGCGGCTGACGGCGCTCTGCAACCAGGCCAGCAGCGGCGGGTGTCGTTCGTTGTAAGCGCCGGGACCGCCGGGCACCAGTAGCAAGTCATAACGCTCGTTGGCCTGATTGATGTGCACATCGGCCTGCACGTTGACGCCGTTGGACGCCCGCAACGGCCCCGGCTCGGTGCCGATGGTCGTGGGTTGGTAATGCTCGCCTGGCGGCAGGTAACGATTGGCGATGGAAAAAACCTCCATCGGCCCGGCCATGTCGAGCAGGAGAAAGTCGGGGAACAGCACCATTGCCACGGTTTTCATGAATACGTAATCACTGGAGTCAAAATGGGGGTGGACGCTAAAACTGCAGGTGCAAAGTCTGTGGGAGCAAAGCGGTCAGTTGCGAGACAGGATGCATTATGGCCGAGCAAGGCGTCTTCCGCAGATCCACTGTTAACTGTCAACTCCATCAGGACAGTATTTCAATTTTCATCTACTTATTGCACCCAGCAGTAAACATTAACCTTCTCCTCACTCGGACGAATCAACGTCCCAACAGGAGATTTCATCATGCTGACTCTTCGCAAAGCTTCTGATCGCGGTGCGGCCAATCACGGTTGGTTGAAGTCGTTCCACACCTTTTCCTTCGCCAACTACCGCAACCCGGAAGAGCAGGGTTTTTCCGACCTGTTGGTGATCAATGACGACCGCGTCGCGGCCGGTAAAGGTTTCGGTCAGCACCCGCACCGCGACATGGAGATTTTCTCCTACGTGCTCGAAGGTGCTCTGGAACATAAAGACACCTTGGGCACCGGCTCGGTGATTCGTCCTGGCGATGTGCAACTGATGAGCGCCGGCAGCGGCGTGGCTCACAGCGAGTACAACCACTCGCAGACGCGCCCGGTGCATTTCCTGCAAATCTGGATCGTGCCGCAAGTGAGCGGCGCCAAACCGCGTTATCAGCAAGAGCACTTCAGTACGCAGAAAAAACGTGGCCGCTTGCAGCTGATCATTTCGCCTGACGGCGACAAGGGCTCGCTGAAAGTGCGCCAGGATGCACGGGTGTACGCAGCGCTGATCGACGGCAAGGAAAGCGCCACGCTCGAACTGGCGGCCAATCGTTATGCCTACGTGCACGTGGCGCGCGGCAGCGTTGAACTTAACGGCGTGCAGTTGCAGGAAGGCGACGGCGTGCGGTTGCGGCAGGAACAGGTATTGACGTTGGGTAACGGCGTGGATGCCGAAGTGCTGGTATTTGACTTGCGCCCACAGGAATTGCCGGAAATGCCGTAAAAGTTGGAGATCAAAAGATCGCAGCCTCGCTTCGCTCGACAGCTCCTACAAGGAATTCAAAATCCCTGCAGGAGCTGTCGAGTGAAACGAGGCTGCGATCTTTTATAAACGTTAATCCCCCGCCCCTGAAAACCCCGCAACGATCTCATCGATTACCGCCCGCACCCGCGCCGTATGCCGCAAGTCCGCATGGGTCACAAGCCACACGTCGTAGGGCACCGGTCGCGTACGCTCCGGCCATAACCGTACCAACCCGTCACGCTGTAACTGACAATGCATCGGTAGACGCTGCAAAGGTGACAACCGCCCCAGGTGTTTACCTGTTGTTCGCCCAGTACGCATTCATGGCCGCCGGCCTTGTCCCGGCGATGGTATTCCTGGTGGATTACGTGGCCCGCGGGCTCGGTGCCGGAGCGCATGTCGGAGCTCTGATCTGGGTGATGTATGGGGTGGGCGCGATCATCGGCCCCGTCAGTTATGGCTTACTCGCAGACCGGTTCGGCGCCAGACTGAGTATCCGATTAGTCTTGGCAGTGCAGGCGATAGCCGTCAGTCTGCTCGCGCTGACCAACTCCTTTGCAGCACTGGCACTGCTCGCGGTCATCCTCGGGTCATTTCCACCCGGCATCGTTCCGCTGGCACTGGCGCGGGTTCACGAACTGATTCCGAATCATCACCAGCAGCAAATTGCCTGGAGCCGCGCCACCGTGTCGTTCGCCACGTTCCAGGCGATTGCAGGGTTTGCCTATTCGGCGCTGTTCAATGCCAGTGGCGGTCACCATCAATTATTGTTCGGCATCGCGGCCGGGGCGATCATGGTGGCATTGTTGCTGGAGCTGGTGATGCGCCTGGTGAGTCGTCGGCCGCCGGCGCTGCTGAATTGCTCTTGAGGTCTGAAAATCGCAGCCTGCGATCTTTTGATCAACCGCAACATTGCGCGGTCCCATTTAATTGAACGCCTTACAACAGGACTCCAAAATGACTCTGCCCCAAACCATGACCCTGATTGAAATCACCGAACCCGGCGGGCCGGAGGTGCTGAAGCCGCGTCAGGAACCGGTGCCCGTCGCCGATGCGGGCGAAGTGCTGATTCGCGTGCACGCCGCCGGGGTCAATCGCCCCGACGTCATTCAGCGCAGCGGCAAGTACCCGATGAAACCGGGCATGAGCCCGATCCCCGGCCTGGAAGTCGCCGGTGAAGTAGTGGCCATCGGTAAAGGCGTCAGCGAATTCATTGTCGGCGACCGCGTGTGCGCCCTGACCAATGGCGGCGGCTACGCGCAATATTGCGTCGCGCCGGCCAGCCAGACCCTGCCGATTCCTGATGGCATGGAGTGGGTGCAAGCGGCGGCCGTCCCGGAAACATTCTTCACGGTGTGGGCGAATCTGTTCGACATCGGCGGCGCCAGCAAAGGCCAGCGTGCATTGGTTCACGGCGGGACCAGCGGCATCGGCACCACCGCGTTGATGCTGTGCCGCGAATTCGGCGTCAAAGCGTTCGCTACAGCGGGCAGCGAGGAAAAGTGTGCGGCGATCCGCCAGTTGGGCGCCGAGGCGATCAACTATCGCGATGAAGATTTTGTGGAGGTATTGAAGGAAAAAACCGCCGGCAAGGGCGTCAATGTCATTCTCGACATCATGGGCGGCTCGTACCTGAATCAGAACATCGCGGCGCTGGGGATGGACGGACGTCTGGTGATGTTGGGGTTTCTTGGCGGTGCGCATGCCAAGGACATCGACCTGATGGCCATTCTGGGCAAACGCGCAACGATCACCGGTTCGCTGATGCGCTCCCGCACCCGCGAAGAAAAAGCCTCGATCGCCGAGCAGTTGCGCGAGTACGTCTGGCCGGTGCTCGCCGCCGGGCGCTGCTTGCCGATCATCGACAAGGTGTTCCCGCTGGCTGAAGCCGCACAGGCGCATGCCCGGATGGAAGCCGGTGATCACATCGGCAAGATTGTGTTGCAAGTGGATTGACTGTTTTCCTGTGCCAGAGAGCCTGACTGCGGCAGCGGTGCCAGTTTGAGGGCCGCGTCGCGCCCCCAAAACGCACGGCTGTCGCAATTTTTCCCGCCCCTGCCACGCATCTGTTAAAAACCGGACTCCAGTCATTAAACGGTAATCCGTCCAATGCCCCTTCCCCTCCTCACCCGCCTGCGCCGACGCTGGTTGACGCTGACGTGCATGGCCGCGCTGATTGTCGGTCTGCCCGCGGGTTGTGGTGTGCTGGAACAAACAGAACGCGAGTTGCTGTTTCGCATCGAGCCGGGTACGGCCCGTTGGTATCGCGGGTTGCCTGCAGACGTCCAGGAGTTCGACATCAAACCGGCCGATTTCAAGGCCGGACAAAACCTGCATGCCTGGTGGTGGCCGGCAGCGCGCCGCGATGCGCCGTCGATCCTCTACCTGCATGGCGTGCGCTGGAACCTCACGGGCCAGGCGTTCCGGATCGAGCAGCTGCGCGCCATGGGCTATTCGGTGCTGGCCATCGACTACCGCGGTTTTGGCCGGAGCAAAGGCGATCTTCCGTCAGAGGCCAGTGTTTACGAAGACGCGCGCATTGCCTGGGAACGTTTCACGCAGATGCAACCTGACGCCAGTAAACGCCTGATCTACGGCCATTCACTGGGCGGTGCGGTGGCCGTCGATCTGGCGGCCGACCTCGCCGCGCAGGCTAAAAAAGACGACGTTGCAGTTCCGGTGCGCGGACTGGTGATCGAGTCCACGTTCACCACGCTGGGTGACGCGGTGGCGCAAGTGGCGGAAAGCAAACTGCCGGTGAAATGGCTGCCGGTACGTTGGTTGCTGTCGCAGAAATTCGACTCGATCGACAAGATCGTCGACATCGACATGCCGCTGCTGGTGGTGCACGGCTTGGCTGACCAGTTCATGCCTTCGCGTTTCAGCCAGCAACTGTTCAATGCCGCCAACGAACCCAAACGCCTGTTGCTGGTGCCGGGTGGGACGCACAACAACAGCATGAGCCTCGGCAACAGCCAGTATCGTCAGGCGCTGGAAGGTTTGATGAAAACCAGACCGCCGCAGATGGCCGGGCCGTTAGTGGTCCGGCCTTCGCCGCAATCCTGAGCGCTATCGGTAACCCTTGGCCTGCAAACCGAATAACTGCGCGTAACGCCCGCCGGCAGCGACCAGACTGTCATGATCGCCGCGTTCGAGGATCGAGCCCTGATTCAGCACGATGATGTGATCGGCGTTGCGCACACTGGAAAAACGATGGGAAATCAGCAGCGTCATGCGGCCTTCGGTGTGCTGACTGAAGTGCTCGAACACTGCGGCCTCGGCGGCCGGGTCCAGTGCCGAGGTGGGCTCATCGAGAATCAGGATATCGGCGTCCCGGCGCATGTACGCGCGCGACAACGCGACCTTCTGCCACTGCCCTCCCGACAATTCCTGGCCGCCTGCGAACCAGCGCCCCAGTTGCGTTGCATAGCCACGATCGAGACGTTCAATGAACGGCGCGGCCATGCCTTCGGCGGCAGCTTCCTGCCAGCGCTGTTCATCATGGAATGCCAACGTGTCACCCACGCCGATGTTTTCGCCGACGGTAAACTGGTAGCGGATGTAATCCTGGAAAATCACCCCGATGCGTCGGCGCAGCGCGTCTTCTTCCCATGCCTGCAAATCGCTGCCGTCCAGCAGAATGCGACCGTGATCGGGACGGTAAAGCCGCGTGAGCAATTTGATCAGCGTGGTTTTGCCTGAACCGTTCTCGCCCACCAGCGCCACACTGTGCCCCGGCACCAAATGCAGATCGATATTCTCCAGCGCGGCGCGACTCGCTCCCGGGTAGCGAAAACTCACTTGCTCGAAGCGCAAACCATCCCCCGGCAGCGTGCCCACCGTCAGCCGGCCGGTGTCGGCGATCACCGGTTCGGCGAGGTATTCATACAGGCTAGACAGGTACAGGCCGTCCTCATAAAGACCGCTGATTGCGGAGAGACTGTTGCTCACCGCGGTCTGCCCCTGCTTGAACAGCACCAGGTACATGGTCATCTGGCCGAGGGTGATACTGCCGTGAATGGTGTCGACCACCACCCAGGCATAGGCCAGATAAAACGCAGCGGTGCCCAGCAAACCCAGCACAAATCCCCAGCCATCGCGGCGCAAGGTCAGCTGCCGGTCTTCAGCGTACAGACGCGCAAACGTCTCGCGATAGCGTTGCAACAGCAACGGCGCGAAGCCGAACAGTTTCACCTCTTTGATATAGCCCTCATGGGAGAGCAGCGTCTCGATGTAATTCTGCTGGCGACTTTCCGGTGCGCGTCGAGTGAACAATCTGAAGGCATCGCCGGAGAAATGCGCCTCGGCAAAAAACACCGGCAACGCACCCACCACCAACAACACCAGCGCCCACGGCGAAAAATGCACCAGCAACACACCGAAGCTGATCAGCACGATGAGGTTCTGGATCAACCCGAGCGATTTCATCACCAATGCCAAGGGCCGGGTCGACGCCTCGCGCCGCACCCGCACCAATTTGTCGTAAAACTCGGAATTCTCGAATTGCACCAGCGAGAGCGTCTGGGCTTTCTCCAGAATCATCGTGTTGACCTTCTGCCCCAGCTGCACGCGCAACAGCGATTGCTGGACCGACAAGGCGCGCTGGGTGGCGGACAGCAACGCCAGCACCCCGGCTTCGAACAACACGTAACGCACCACCGGCCACAACGGCGCACTGCCCTGTTGCGTGTTCAATTGCATCGCGGCAACCACGGCATCGACGATACGCTGCCCCAGCCAGGCGGCCAGCGCCGGGAGAATGCCGGCGATCAGCGTCGCCACCACCAGCCCCAGAAACAATCCGCGGGAGGTGCCCCAAACCAGCAGCAAGGCACGCCGGCCCTGGTCGAGCAGCGAGGTAAAACGGTTCAAGGCAAGTGGCATGAGGCGCGGGACCCGGCTAGGCGTTAACTGCAATCCGCCATGTTACTTCAGCCTGAGACCGCTGCGGGGGCTGCTGCGGAAGCCGTGTTCTTTTTCGCGGGACAAACATCGACACCGATCAAACTGGCGCGCGGGACAAACTGGACGGCTTTGGAATCGGTCTTCCACAGTCGCACAAAGTAAGTACCGTCGGCCTCGGCAACCACGCGCAGCGGGCGACTGAACCCGGGTTTTTCGGGATCCGTGAGCGTATCGAGCCCTTTACTCTCGGGACCGAAATTCATGATTGTGCAATTGCGCGCTCCGGAGGCTGAGACCTGAAAGGCAAACCCGCCGAGTTTCGCACCGGTCGGTGGATAGAGGCCTAGCACGATGACCAGCACCGTGACGGCGGACGCTACCAGAGCCACCGGGTTCTGATGGCTGCGCATCCTCACCACGAACAGGGCGCCCAGCAGCTGGATGATCCAGACGATCAGCAATTCCACCAGCATCAACGGCACAAGCCACCAGAGGTTACTGACGTACTGACCTGCGATGTCGATTGCCACGATGGTGACATTGAGAATGACGCCGACCTGAACAAAAGCCGACATCACGCAGGCGAAACGAAAATCCGTCGACACCGGCCCTTCGATGCCGCTCGTCATCAGCCAGTAGTAAATGGCAACCGTCACGCCGGTCCCCCCGACCGCCGCGAGGCCCCAATACCAAGTGCCCGTGACTTGCGAGCCGATGACGCTGAGCGTTGCGCAAAAAATACCGAGGACCAACAGACTGGCGCCCCATCGTCCCAGCACTCGCAGATGTCGCGAACGACGTTCTACCGAGCGCGGGCCGAAACTGAAATCGTCACTCAGGCGCCGGCCGGAATCATCGAGTCGATGAAACAGAACGAAAATCGGCATCAGTACAAACGCAACCAGGATCGATATTACAAACACCAATATGGCGGACATGACCGGAAGCGCAGTGAGGACCGCTGACGAGGTGATGCTCAGCGGGATCTTTTCTTCCTGAATGTACTGGTAGAGATACACCCCAGCAGTCAGCAAAATCGCGATGCTCAACGGCCAGGCGCGTTCGTTGAGCCACTGCAAGCCAGCGCTCAATCGGGCATAAAAACCCGGGGCCGGTTCGCTCGATTGTGTTTCGATTCTTTCAAAGTCAGTCACGTCTTGGAACTCCATTTGATAAGTACAGCGTCCTTGTTACCAGCGGTGCTGCGTTTAACAGCGGCCGGGACTGTACAACTAAAATGCTTTAGAAACAGTTGGCTGACGTTTAATCAGTGATGACGTACAGGCGATCAGGTCAATCACCCCGATGTCGCTGGGCATATATTGCGCAAGTGAAACCATAAAACTTACCGTTGCAATATGAAAATCATCTAACCGAGAGTTGCCAATAGCCGCCTCTAGCGCTTTGCTGATTAATCCAATCACTGCAGCGTCGGAGGCGATCCACCCCCATGGCCTGCATCGTTACCGGGAGCCACCCCATGAAGATCAACCCCTACCTCATCTTCAACGGCGACTGCAAAGCCGCTTTCACTTTTTATGCGCAAGCCCTGCAGGGGCGAATCGACGTGATGATGACATTCGGTGAAAGCCCCGCCCGCGAGCATTTTCCGGCCGACCTGCACAACCTGATCATTCACACCTCACTGTCGGTGGACGATCAGGCCATCATGGGATCGGACACGACGCCCGACCGCCCTACAGATGACATGGCCGGTTGTTCGATTTCGCTCAACGTCGACAGCATTGCCGAGGCGGAGCGGGTATTTGCCGCGTTGTCGAAGGATGGCAGCGTGCAGATGCCACTGGAAGCAACGTTCTGGGCCGCACGTTTCGGGATGCTGGTTGACCGGTTTGGGGTGTCGTGGATGGTCAATTGCGAAAAGGATCAGAAACCCTGAACCTGTTGCAGCGGGACGCAGGCTGCGCCAGCTGCTACGAAGACCGGGCGTGCATGAGACCTTTAACAACCGAACGCAGGCTGCGCCAGCTGCTACGAAGGCCGGGCGTGCGTGGGATCTGTAGCAGCTGCCGAAGACTGCGTCCGGGTTCTCACTTGATCCGATAGTGGAACGTATTGCGCACCGCAGGCACCGCAACCACTTGCCCATCAACCACTTTGGGCTGATAACGAAAGGTATTGGCCGCGGCCAGCGAAGGACGCATGAACAGTGGGTGGCAGCCGTCGAGCACCTTCGGGTTTTCGACTTTGCCCTGAGCGTTGACGGTGTATTCCACGGTGCAATCGCCTTCAAGATTTTTGTCCAGGGCCCGTTGGGGGTAGTCCGGCGCTTCCTTGCTCAGCGGCAGATACTGCCGACTGCTGGCAGCGGTTTGTGCTGATTGCTGACGTGCGCGTTCAGCGGTCTGCCGCGCCTGCTCTGCCTGTTGCGCTTGCTGCGCCTGTTGCCGGGCCAGCCGTTGCTGGTCGGCTTGCGCTTCACGGGAACGTTGTTCCGATGCCTGACGCTGTTGCTCAGCATGCAGCTCGCGTTTTTTGTCCTCGACACGCTTGCGCGCCAACACCGCCTGCTCAAGCTTTTGCGCCTGAATCTGCGGATCGACAGCGGGTTTGACCGGGGCCGTAATCACCGGCTCGGGCGCAGGTGCGGGTGCCGGTTCCATCAGTGCAGGCGCAGGTTCGGGAATGACCGCAGCTGCAGGTGCCGGAGCAGGCGTCGGTGCCAGCATCACTAACTGCGTTCTCAACACGGCAGGCTGCGCGGCGGGCGGTGGCGCAACCGACCAGCCGTGCACCAGCAGCACCAGCACGATTGCGTGCAGCGCCACTGCCAGAGCGGCGGCCAGGCCGTTCTGCCAGAAGCCGCTGCGCAGGCGGCCCGACAATATCGCGGCCGGCCCGTGCATGATCATCGCGGTCATTGCGGCGCCTCGGTCACCAGCCCGAGGTCAGTCACCCCGCCCTGCTGCAGCGCTGCCATGGCCGCAACGACGCTGCCGTATCCGGCGTCCTTGTCGGCGCGAATGTAGACCTGCGTGTCTCGCCGCTGGGCAACCACTTGCGTCACTTTGGCGCGCATATCGTCCAGCGTCACGGCGCTGTCGGTGTGATGTTGCGTATCGAGTTCGCTGCCGAGGTTCCAGTAGTAACCCCCCTCGGACTTCACCGATAACGTGAGAATCTGCTGACGGCTGTCGGTGGCCAGCGCCTGACTGGCCACTTTCGGCAGTTCGATTTTCACGCCTTGGGTGAGCATCGGCGCGGTGACCATGAAAATCACCAGCAGAACCAACATCACATCGATGTACGGCACCACGTTCATCTCGGCTTTAGGCCCGTGCTTGCGCTGCGGTTTGACCAGCATGTCGATGCTCCTTAGGCGGCAGCCGCCAGGTTCAATGGCGCGCCGTGCAAGGTGCGATGCAGACGCACCTGAAGCTCATTGCCAAAGGCGTAATAGCGCGTCAGCAAAGTCTGGCTGCGCGACGAAAAGCGGTTGTAGGCGATGACCGCAGGAATCGCCGCAAACAGGCCGATGGCGGTGGCGATCAGTGCTTCGGCGATGCCCGGCGCCACGGTGGACAGCGTGGCCTGCTGCACCTGAGACAGCCCAAGGAAGGAGTTCATGATCCCCCATACGGTGCCGAACAGACCGATATAGGGGCTGACCGAGCCAACCGTGGCGAGAAACTGCAAACCCTTTTCCAGCTGCACTTCCTGCTCACTGATGGCCACGTACAAGGCGCGCTCGACACCTTGTTGCACCACGTCGGCGCTGTTGCCGGAACGCTGATGCAGATGGCTGAACTCATGCAATCCGGCATAAAAAATCGGCTCCACACCACCCACAATTTCAGCCGTTTCGCGGTACAGCGGTTGCAGGTCGGACGCACTGCGAAAACGCTGCACGAAGGCATTCATCTGCCGTTCCTGACGGTGCAACACGCGGCTGCGCTGGATGATCAGAAACCAGCTGAGCAGCGATGCCAGCAACAGGGTCAGCATGACGGCTTTGACCAGCAGACTGGCGTCACTGATCAAGCCCCAGATAGTCATGTGTTCAAGCGTGGCCTGCATGGTGTAACTCCTTGTCTGGCGCTTTCGGACCGGCGATGTGCGACGGCCCTTGAGCTATTCGATGAAAAACGGATGACAGGTTGATGACAGTTCTGGTCAAGGCAGCTGCAAGGCTTTGCTGACCTCGGCCCATGGCACGAACTTGAAGTTTTGCGTTTGCTCGGGCATGCGTTTGCGACCGTCCTGCACCACCAGCATGCCTTGGCTCCAGGGCCCACCGAGGTTCATCGAGGTGACTTCCAGGCCGTCCGTTTCCGAGGCGCCATCGATGCCGAGGTCGGCATTCAAACCGACCCGAAAGGCTCCGCGAGAGGCATACGGTGGCTCGGCATCCAGCAGCAGATAACTGTCGTTGCCCTGGCTGGAAATCACCAGGTAATCGCGCGTTGCGCTTTGATAAAGCGCCAGACCTTCCACATCGGCATGCAGTTGCGGCCCGACCTTGATCACGCTGGTCAACGTCGCCGGCTGATCAGCGCGGGCATCCACCGCCCACACGCCGACGTCTTCTTCGCCAATAAACAACCGTTGACGCTGATCATCGGCGACACACCCTTCGGGCTGACTGTCGACCTTGAACTGGCGCACCAGCTCGCCGCGCACTTTGCCGTCCTGCGCGTTCAGGCGGTATTGCAGGAAGGTGCCATCCTTGCCGTTAGCGATGGCGAAGAGTTCGCCGCTCGCCGGCTGGAACAGACAGATGCCGTAGATTTCCTTGAGCGGCGTGGCGATCTCGCCGGCCTCGCGCAGCTCGCCGCTCTGACGATCAATGCTGAACAGACTGAGGCTGTTGCGATCGCGATTGCTCGCCACGGCGAGGTCGACGTTGTGTTCGCCGAGTTTGAAATTGGGCCGCACATCCACGTTGTTCAAACGCCCGACCGGCAACTCCTGGAGCAACTTGCCTTGCAGATCGTAGGCCAGCAGTCCCTGTTTTTTATTGGTGCCCAACACCCGGCTCAGCGCCGGTTGCTGCGGGTGAATCCAGATCGCAGGGTCATCCGCCGCATCGCCCTGGCGACCGACGGGATCGCTCTGGGCCAGCGGCTTGACGCTCGACAGCACCGAGGCCAATGGCTGTGGTTTGGCCTGCCAGTCGATGTCGCCCTGATACAGACGCCCGTCGTCGTCATCGCGCAGCATGATCTGCACGCCTTTGGCAGTCGGCCGCACGGCGAGGTTGTCCGCTTCCTTGAGGCCGGGCAGTTGCAAAACCGTCTGCGACGACCAGCTTTCGCCATGCTGTTGATAGAGGTGCAACTGCGCGGCTTTCGGATCGAGCGCAACGATGCCACCCGGCACCAACGCCATGGCGCCCGCCGACTCTTTGATCGCGCCGAACGGTGCGCGCATGGCCACTGGAGTGCGCGTGACGTCGGCTTCAGGATGCGCCGGGTAGGCCCACCAGCCGACATTCTGTTCATTGACGATCAACTGATTGGCAGCGTCGTCGACCCGGCAATCGCTGGCCGACGGCGGCAATGGCAGCGCGCGAACGCGTTGCGGCTGCGGGTTCAGCGTCGAACCGTGGCCCACCAGCCATTGCTCCCCTTTGCCCTCCTCGCCCACCAGAAACACAAACAGGTTGCTGGCGTCGTCGCGGTACAGGCACACGCCGTTGACCGGGTAGTCCCGCGTCGGCAGGTAAACCGGCGTTCCCCAGCGGCGTCCGGCTGAATCGACGCTCACCAGCAGCGCCTGTTGCCGCGCGTTGTCGAGACTGGCCACAAGGGTGTGCTGGCCCGCAGCGCGGCTGTCGATCCCGCTGAAAGAGCCCGGCAGCCGCGCAAGCTCGCGGCCTTGCGCATCGAGCAGCAGCAAGCCGTCTCGCTCGCTGGCGGCGAGGCGTTCGCTGGCCGATTCAGCGGGCAGAAATGCGACGGCGTTGACCGTCAGGTTCGCCGCCCAAGGCGTGAGCGTCAGGCTCGGCGCGGCTGCCAGCGTCTGGCCGGCCACCAGGCAGATCACTGCGCCGAACCAGTGGCGCGCGGGTAGAAATGAAGTGCTCATCAACAGGCGAATCCTTGTCGTGAGGCCGCAGCCCCGGGAATATCAGAAGTGAGTGAAGGTCAGGCCGAGCTTGTAAGTCGGGCCGTATTCTTCGAATTGCCCGTTGTAGGAGCGGTGGCCGGTGTAAACGAAATACGACTCGTCAGTGAGGTTCTGCGCCTCGAAGCTGACTTGCAGGTTTTTGCTCAGCGAGTAACGCGCGCTGAAATCGACGAAGGTCTGCGCATCGACGTGCGAGTCGTGGGCCTTGTCGGTGATCGAGGCCAGCTCATAGAGGTAGTCGGATTTGTAATTGGCGGACAGACGCAGGCTCAGCTTGTCGTCTTCCCAACCGAGCATCAGGTTGCCGACCGTGTCGGACTGGTTGGGCAGATCGATGCTGCGTGTGCGGTTAACGCCACTGGCAGCGTCGAAGCCTTCGATCTCGGCGTCCGAGCGGCTGAAGGTGGTGTTGGCGCCGATCAGCACGCCATTCCACGGCGCCGGTAGCCAGTCGAATTTTTGCGAATACGCCAGTTCCAGGCCATACAGCTTGGCGCTGTCACCGTTGGCGAATGTGTGCGCCTCGGCGAAATCGGCCCAGGCGCCGGTGCCGGCGAGGTCGGTGTTGTAGACGAAGTTCTTGATGTCCTTGTAGAAGACGAATGCCGACACCGTGCCGGCGCGCCCCATGAAATGCTCGATGCCAAGGTCAAGGTTGCTCGACTCCAGCGGCTTGAGCTCGGGGTTGCCGAAGGTGGCTTCGTCATCGTCGATGACAAAACCTGGCGCCAGTTGGCCGAAGGTCGGGCGCACCACGGACTTGGTCCACGCGGCGCGGACCTGGGTGTTTTTGTCCAGCTGATAACGCGCATGCAGGCCCGGCAGCCAATGGTGATAACGGCGTTTGGTGTCGGTCGCCTGAAACTCGCCGTCGGTGGCGCCGGTGCCTTTGGCCTCGAACTCGGTGCCCTCGTAGCGCATACCGGCAATGAAACGCCAGTCGTCGATATCGACAGTGTTCATCAGGTAGCCGGCGTTGATGTCTTCGCTGATCTTGAAATCGTTGACCCGGGATTCGGTTTCGTCATAAAAATCCGCCCGATTCAGACCACCGAGCAGTTGCTTGATGGCGCTGCCGCTGATGCCCGGACCAAACTGACCGAGGCGATAATCGAGGCGGCCCTTCTGGAAACCCGACAGGTTGAGCTGGTCATCGCTGAAACCCAGGTCGTCGAAGTCTTCGTAGGCCCAGGCTTCGAGGTCGTTGTCCTTGTTGCGCCGGCTGACCTTGCCGCCGAATTTGACCTGGGAGGCATAACCGCTCAGGTCGTAGTCGCGGGCCAGGTCCAGGCGCAGGTTTTTGTCGGTGTCGGTGGTGTTCTGTTTTTCCCAGTCAACCTGGTCGAGGCTGAAATTGCTCGGGTT
This sequence comes from Pseudomonas sp. TMB3-21, assembly GCF_054898145.1. Classification (NCBI taxonomy): domain Bacteria; kingdom Pseudomonadati; phylum Pseudomonadota; class Gammaproteobacteria; order Pseudomonadales; family Pseudomonadaceae; genus Pseudomonas; species Pseudomonas sp. TMB3-21. The sequence continues at coordinate 4,933,373 of NZ_CM142718.1, forward strand.
GTAAAATGCCTGACCTACGATCGGTCGCGGCTTGTCGTTGTCGTAAAAACCGCTGTCGGCAAAATCATCAATGCCGGTGAACGCAGCGTCGGCGATATGCCCCGGGCTGTCTTCGCTGGAACGGCTGTAGCCGGCCTGCCCGCTGAGCGTCCACAGACCAAACATGCGCTCGCCACCGAGTACGTAGGATTGAATCTCCTGAGTCTCTTCGCGTTGTTTGAGATTGCGAGAACCTTCAGCATCGCCCACCTCGCCGGCGGCTTGTGGATCGGCGAATTCGAAGCTGGCGGCGTTGCGCGTTTCGCTGTCCTTGTAGCGGCTGTAGAGCGTGCGCAGGTAATAGCTGCTGAGGTCATCGGGTTTGTAATCGAAGTTCAAACCGCCGCCGGCGCGTTCGCGGCTGATGTCGTAATCGCGCTGTTCGAATTCCTCCAGTCGCGCACCTTGCTCGAAGTCCCAGGCGCCGCCGGTTTCGACGTTGTCGGAGCCGAAATCGCGTTTCTGCCAGCTCAGCGCGGCGGCCACGCCGAAGTTGTCGATGCCGTCGCCAAGGCTGAAGCGGTTGCTCGCCGCGCCGGAAAATTTCGGGCTGGTCTGGTGGGTGTTTTTGTCGTAACTGGCCTCAGAGCTGCCGGTGTAGAACAGGCCCTTGTGATCGAATGCGGAGAGACTTTTGACGTCCACGGTGCCGCCCAGCGAGTTGGCGTCCATGTCGGGCGTCAGGGTTTTGATCACCGACAGCGACTGCACCAGTTCCGAGGGCAATACATCCAGTGCGACGGCGCGACGCTCGCTCTCCGGCGACGGCACCAGCGTGCCGTTGATGGTCACGCTGTTGAGGTCCGGTCCCAGCCCGCGAACGCTGACAAAACGCCCTTCGCCCTGATCGCGCTCGACGCTGACACCCGGCAGGCGCTGCACCGCTTCGGCGACGTTTTCATCCGGCAACTGGGCCATGCCATCCGCGTGCACCACGCTTTTGATGCTGTCGGAGCTGCGCTGCTCCTTGAGCGCCTGGTCGATGCTCGCCGCTTGCCCGACCACTTGGACATGCTCAGTGTTCGCAACGGCGTCGGCCGCGCTCAAACGCTCACTGACAATCGCCAGGGTCAATGCGGTGAGCGTGAACCTGACCACACCTGCGCTGCTGCTGCGCTTGTACATGAATGTCTCCCCCAGAAATCCGCCAACGCCAGGCAAGTGACCCGGCAACTGGGAGGGCAAGCTAGGGTTGGCGGATGACCGTTCTGTGACAGGCAATGGGCGCGAAGCCTTTAAAACAGGGTTTCGCGTAGGTTGAAGCGGGCAAATGAGCTGAAATGACCTGAGCTGGGCGCTGACTTTCTGGCGAGGGGATTTTTGTGGCGAGGGGGTTTACCCCCGTTGGAGTGCGAAGCACTCCCCTTCAAACCCGCGGCGCATCTGATGGCGGCCGCTACGCGACCGAACGGGGGTAAACCCCCTCGCCACAGTTTCACCAGGCAAAAAAAATTCGTTGCGCCGTGAGCTGATTCGACCTCCCTGCCCCGTCACCCCACTGTCACAAACATCTGCTGTGCTGACGCGCATCGCTCTACATCAAAGGATCCGCGGCCATGTTCTCAGTGCTTAAACCCCATCGTTGGAAACTCGCCGTGCTGTTGCTGGCGGCCAACGCGGGATTACTGTTGCACCTGGCCTGCGGCGAACTGAAAAGCGTCAGCGAATGGGTCTGGCTCGACATCATCGGCGAAGGCGGTTCTGCGCTGCTGGCCCTGGTATGGCTGGGCCTGGTGCTGAAAAGCCGCCCCGCCGGACGCGTCACCAATTACCTGGCGATGGGCCTGAGCGGAATCTTCTTTTCCTGGTGGATCGACAGCCTCGACGAATTCATCCGCCTGCCCGACAGCATCACCTGGGACCACTGGCTGGAATCCGGCCCCATGCCCGTGGGCATGATTTTGCTGACCATCGGCATTTATCACTGGCACCGCGAACAACTGGCGATCAGCGCGCAGATGGAAAAGCGCGAAAAACTTTTTCGCGAACATCGGCTGTTCGACAAAGTCACGCCGTTGGGCGGCGCCGATTATCTGAAACGTCAATTGATCACCAGCCTGGAGGACAGTCAGCGCCAGCAGCAGCCACTGTCCTTGCTCGTGGTGGACGTCGATAACTTCACCGCGATCAATCAGTCTTTCGGGCATGCCGAAGGCGACGCGGTGTTGCAAGCACTCAGTCATTTGCTGCTGCTCAACCTGCGGCGTCAGGATTTGCTCTGCCGACTGGCCGGCGACCGTTTTGTAGTGCTGCTGCCCAATACCGGTGAAACCCAGGCTCGCGTGCAGGCGCTGGAGCTGCAGCATGCGGTGCAGGGCCTGGCGCACAAAACCCGGCTACACGGCGAGCGTGTGCAGTTGTCCGCCAGTACGGCGGTGGTCATGGCGCTCAATGAGGCGCCGGACGCATTGCTCAAACGCCTCAACCTGGCGCTGGCCCGGGCCAAACAGCCGCTGGCCAGATCGGCCTGAGGCGCGCTCATGACCCTCAAAACGACGTGGTACGAAACCGACAGCCGTTTCATTCCCGGCCACTACCAACCGGCGACCCTGATCGATCTGGCGTTGTCCCGCGACATCGACAGTCATCGCCTGCTACGCGGCACCGGGCTGTTCCATGAAGACATCCTGGCCGGCCAGACACGCCTCAGCCCGCAGCAGTTTCTCGGGCTGATCAGCAACAGTCGGCACCTGCTGGATGCCGATGACAGCAGTTTCCTGTTCGGCCAGCGTTTGCTGCCGGGTCATTACGGCCCGGCCAGTCACGCCTTGCGCCATGCGCAGAATTTGCATCAGGCGCTCGACACGCTCGTGCGGCAACCGGCGCTGCTCAGTCCTTTGACAGCACCACGGCTGGTGCTCGATGAGAAACACGCCTACGTCTATTGGCTGGACAGTTGCGGCGCGACAGAACAATGGCGCTTTCTGCTGGAAGCGAGCATGACCTCGCTGATCGCCATGAGTCGCGCACTGAGCGGTCAGCGCCTGCCTTGGGAATGCAGTTTCAGCCACGCCGAGCCGCGCTATGTCGAACAGTATTGGGTGCACCTGGGTGAGCACACCCAGTTCCGGCGCCCGCTCGACTTTGTGCGAATCCCCCGGGAGTATCTGGCCGATACGTGGCCCGGCGCCTCGGCCACCGCCGGCCAGGTCGCGCGTCAGGAGGCAGAGTTGCAGATTGGGCAGCTGGGCTTTGAATCGAGCTTTATCGATTGCCTTTATCGTTACCTGCAAACCCACATTCGCCAGGCGCCGAGCCTCGAGCTGGCGGCGTCGGCCTTCTCCATGAGCCCCGCCACCCTCAAGCGAAAACTGCACAAACACGGAACCGGTTTCCAGCAGCAAGTGGATCTGGTGCGCAAACATGTGGCGTTGTACCTGTATCAGGTCAAGGGTTTCAGCAATGAACAGGTGGCGGACTATTTGAGGTTCACCGATGCAGCAAATTTCAGAAGGTCGTTCAAACGCTGGACCGGCAGTACGCCGAATTTGATTCGCCAGCTGTTCAGCCCGGGATGAGCGATCAGCCGGAAAAAAGTAAGCGCAAAGTGGCTTGAAATGCCGTTCGTCGCCCTATGGAACCCAGGCGGAATATGACCGGTCTGACTGGCTTAACGATTGCACAGGCCGTCCATAGCAGCCAGGGAACGTCGAAATTCTGACACGGCAGCTATTTTTATTAACGCATAACGACTCCAGCGAAAGCCTGGCAGTCACCGGGAGATGTAACGTGTCAACTCTTAGCGAAATCGCAGCGAACCACGCGAGAATGGCGAAAGCCCTGGCAGAGGAGTCGATTGAGGTATCCATGCGCAAGATCCAGATTGTGGGTAGCTTCGAAGTCAACACGCCCGATGAAGAGTCCCAAACGACGCTGCATTACATCGATATCCCGCAGGAAGAACATGCGCATTTGCTGGTTGCGAAAATGCCAGGGTCTGGCCAGGTAATCAGTCACCAGCAACAAGCAGTCTGACGGTATTCGAAAGTGGGTTGAGCGTGCGCCTCAGCCCACGCGCTTTTCAAAGTAGACGCGATCAAATCCGTCTTCCGATCGCCGTTCGACTTCGCAATAACCCAGGCGCGGATAGATTGAGAGGTTGTCGGTCATTTTTGCATTGGTATAGAGACGGACGCTGAACAGGCCCAGGTTGATCGCTTGGGTCTCGCAAAAGTTTATGAGTGACTTACCGATCCCCTTCCCGCGTCCCGCGTCAGTTACAGCGACGTTTTCCAGAAACATGTGCTTGGCCTGCGGGTAGAAAACGACGAAGCCTTGCAACGTTTCTTGCTCGCTGGCGGATACATAGACGTAACCGGCGGAAATTTGCGCGGCGAAATCCGCCAGCATGGGCGCCGGTTTTCGACCGATCACTTCGATGTATTGGGAATACGCCTGTATGGCGCAGGCTCGGACGGCGGCTTCGTCTTCGGGTCTGGCTGTACGAATATTGAGTTGTTCACACATGGCAAGTCCTGGCGGGTCGAAGTGGCCGAATAAGCCGGAATAACGCTGCGGGCCGGTCTGCAGTGACCCGTCCGTGCAATAAAAAGCCCGGCGTCATGGCCGGGCTTTTCATTGTAGATTGGTCTTCAGTTGGCTGGATGCTCTGGTGCAACTGAATCAGCAGCATCCACGTCCGCCATATCTTCTTCTAGCTCTGCGTCTTCATCAGCAGGCCGCTGCTTCTCGGCTTCATGGGTCTTGGCATCATGGCCCGTTTCGTTGTCGGTACCGACCGTTACATGCTGCTGGGACACATTGCCAGGGGCCTTCTCATCAATATCCATGCTGACTCTCCGATCTGATGCGCGGGACGTCCGTGCGTACACATGAGAGAGGATGGCTTATGGCGAGTGCCGTGGAATGGACGAACGGTGTACTGGAGCTTTTTATCAGCAGGATCCCGGCGGAATGCCTCCCTTGTTGAAATCCTTCAAACGCTCGCGCTCTTCCTCGGTGGAATGCGCCGGGGTGTCGTCGTCAGGCTTTTCTTCTTTTTTTTCGTCAGTCATGGCAATACCCTCCGGAATACGTTTGGGTTCGGTTTCAGGCAACTTTCAGCGTCTCGATACACACTCGTCCGTCAGCCATGCGATGAAGATATTCACGCCACTTTCTAAAGGCTTGTTGCTGGCGGCAAGCGGCCGCCTGCCATTCAGCGCTGCCGATGTGTTCGACCGGCATGGACATCATCTGCTCAGTCGCAAGATCCAGCTCATCAACGAGCTCACGGCCGTTGGGCATATCGAGAATTAGAGATCGCATAGGAACCTTCATTTTGGGCTACTAGATCGACTCTCTAAGTGTCTGTTGGTGCTCGGGTGCCGACGAACGGTAGTAAAGATTTGCGAGCGTCAGCCGTGCGCTGATGGTGGAGCCACACTCGATCGAACTAATCATCCCTGCGATGACTTCACGCTTTTTTACTGCTCTTGGCCCATCCACATAGCATCAATGCCAAGCCTGGAATCCACAAGCCTGGCGCAGTGATAGCAACACCACAAACAGCCAATGGTAGACCTGTAAGAAACAGCGGATTTCTTAACGTCTTTTCCATATCAATTTCTCCTTGAATTCTCCCATTAAACCATAGGATCTGTCGGTTAACGGCGCCGCCGCGCCCTTCGCAGAACCCTGCATTTACTACAGGCTCTGGATCATTTTCGCCTGACATGCAGCGCGATGCCGCATTCACATCAATGACCAGCGACCATTTGACTGGACTGCCTGTCACCTCGCGTAAAACCATGCACCTGCGCGCGTGAAGCAATCACCAGACTCAGAAGTAACAACATTAATAAAACCCAGGGAAAAGAACCCACTCCCCAATGGCCGAGCAACACGCCACCCAGTAGCCCACCGCTGGCGATGGCGCCATTCCAGACCACGACGTTCATCGAAAGCGCAACGTCTGCGCCCTTGCCTGCTGCGTCGGCAAGGGCGGTTTGCAAAAGCGTGGCGGCGCCCCCAAAGGTCAGGCCCCAGATAAAAGCACCGGCGTAAATGGCCAAGGCTGAGCTGGAAAAAAAGCCGAAGAAAACCGAAACGGCTGCGAAGGTGGCGAGGCTGGCCAACACTGTCTTTCGCAAATGGCGATCAACCAGCCGTCCTGTTACCCAGATGCTCGCCAGCGCCGCGACACCAAATGCCAGCAATACAAAACCAACGTCACTCGCCAGCCCAGCCTTGGCAACGAAGGGCGCGATGTAGGTGTAGAGAATGTTGTGAGCCAGCATCCACGTGAAGACGACGCCCAGCACCGAGCGTACGCCGGGGGTGAAAAACACCTGACGTAACGCCAGGCGCTGGGAGGAAGATTGGCCAGGGTAGTCAGGCACCTTGATCAGCACCCAGGCGATCAGTACCAAGGTGAGTCCGGACATCAATCCAAAAGCCATGCGCCAGCCCATGAATCCACCCAGCCAGGTTCCCAAAGGTACCCCCAGCGACAACGCGATGGGTGTACCCACCATCGCTACCGCCAGCGCGCGGCCCTGCAATCGGGGGACGACCATGCGTCGCGCATAACCGGCGATGAGGCTCCAGGCCAGACCCGCTGACACTCCGGCGAAAAACCGCGCAATCAAAGTCAGCCAATATTGAGAAGACAGCGCCGTGATCGAATTGAATACCAGAAACCCCAAAATCGTCAGCAACAATACGGTCCTGCGGCGCCAGCCTTGCGTGGCGATCGTCAGTGGAATGGCTGCCAGCAGCGACCCCAATGCGTAGACAGTCACCATCTGCCCCGCCAATGATGCCGACACCCCCAGGCCACTGCCGATCATGGGCAGCAAACCCGCAGGTAACGTCTCAGTCACGATGCAGATAAAACCTGTCATCGCCAGCGCCAGAAGCGCACCCATCGGAAGCTTTTCGCCCTGTTGCTCATCTGTAGCCATTCGACCGCTCTCACTTATATACTGGTCGGTATGAATGTAGAGAAGAGCAGGCAGGTCGTCAACGACTTATATAACGATCAGTATTTAAATATCATATTGGAGAACACACGACATGGCACAGATGGGACGTCCGCGCACCTTTGACCGTGATGTGGCAATCACTCAGGCTCTGCATTTGTTTTGGGAACATGGGTACGAAGCGACATCGCTCAGCCAGCTCAAATCGAAAATCGGAGGGGGCATCACGGCGCCTAGCTTTTACGCCGCTTTTGGCTCGAAACAGGCCCTGTTCAATGAGGTAATGGAGCGCTACCTCACCACCCACGGCCGGGTCACCGACAGTCTGTTTGATACGACTTTGCCGCCCAGGGGGGCGATCGAGCTCACCCTTCGCCGGTCAGCGAAAATGCAGTGCGAGCCCGATCACCCCAGTGGGTGTCTGGTGGCGTTAGGTCTGATGAGTGCGTGCTCGGAAGAGAGTAAGGCGATCTCCGAGCCGCTCACACAAGCGAGGAACCAGAATCGCGAGGGTATGGTTGCCTGTATTCACCGCGCCATTGCTGATGGGGAATTGCCCTCAACGGTGGTACCGGAAACGCTCGCCGCCGTGTTCGACAGTTTTCTCTTGGGCTTGTCGACACTGGCGCGCGATGGTCTTCCCCATGCCACGCTGGATGCAGCGGTGACTCAGGTGATGGGGGTATGGGATAGCCTTCGCACTGTTGAGATGATCGATCACCCGGACGTTCGAAGTGAGTCAGAAGACTCCTGAGGATCTGCGTATTTACGCAAGATGCGGCTATCGACTTGCCGGTATCGGCTTTTTCCACCCCTGCCCCCCTCTCTACAGTGTGTACGACTTCAACGGCGAGCAGCGCTCGCCCCGTTCAGGAATCGTGCATGCCCAGCCTGTCTTTGCGTATCGAACGGATAGACCCGCTCACGCCTCAAATTCGTCGCCTGATCCTGGTCGCTGACGCCGACCAAACCCTGCCCGGCTTCAGCCCTGGTGCGCACATCGAAGTGCAGATACCAGGCCGAAAACCCATGTGGCGCGCTTACTCGTTGGTCAGCCTGCCTGGCAACCCTCACTACGAGATCGCGGTGCAACTGGAAGACCAGAGCAGCGGTGGTTCGCGGTGGATGCATGAGGTGCAAGTCGGGCAGCAACTGAGCGTACGTGCGCCCAACAACCATTTTCCGTTGGTGGCAAATGCCAGTGACTACCTGCTGATCGCGGGAGGTATAGGCATCACCCCAATGCTTGGCATGGCCCGATCGCTCGCGGCCAGTCAGCAGCCATTCACTTTGCACTATGCCGGTCGCAACGCAGACCGCATGGCGTATCTGGAAGAGGTCCAGGCGCTCGGCACCTCCCGATGCTGGATCAGCGGCGGCGACCCGGCGCGGCGCATGCCCCTGAACAGACTGCTGGAATCGCCCGGCAGCGGACGTCAACTTTATGTGTGCGGCCCAAAATCTTTGATCAGCAGTGTGCTGCAGACCGCTCGCGCGCTGGGCTGGGACGACAACCAACTGCACAGCGAATTGTTCATCGGAAGCCTCGGTACCGAGACCGAAGCCGGTTTTGAAGTAGAGCTGCGCAGCAGTGGAATAACGCTTCAGGTGGCCGCGGGCAAAAGCGTGCTGGACGCAATGATAGAGGCCGATCTGGACCCGATGTTCGATTGCCGTCGCGGTGACTGTGGGGTGTGCGTGGCGCAGGTGCTCGAAGGCGCCGCTGACCACCGCGATAGTTGTCTGTCGGAGCGCGAACGGGCAGACGGCAGCTTCTGCACCTGTGTATCGCGCGCCTCCAGCGCTCGCCTGGTGCTCGATTTGTGAGTGCGTTGCTGTACCGCGCACCTCTTTATGGCTGGTTAAAAGGAGACATCATGATCCCGTCGAACGAACAGATCGCGGCACTGATCCGCGACGACAGCGTGCACAAAAGCGTCTACACCGACCCTCAACTGTTTGATCTGGAAATGCAGCGAATTTATGGTCAGGCATGGATCTATGTCGGCCATGAAAGCCAGGTCAAAAACGGCGGTGACTACCACACCACACGCATCGGTGATCAGGATGTGATTCTGGTTCGAGGTGCCGATAAAAACGTCAATGTGCTCTACAACCGATGCCCGCACAAAGGCGCCAAACTGGTGGCCGAAGGCGATGGCAACGTCGGCAAGTTCTTCCGCTGCCCTTACCACGCATGGACCTTCAAACTGGACGGCCAGCACCTTTCGGCGCCTCTGAAAAACGGCTTCGAAGGCACCTGCTTCAACCCAAGGCACCCGGACTTTTCAATGGTGAGCCTGGCGCGGGTCGACAGCTATCGGGGCTTCGTGTTCGCCAGTCAGATCGATCATGGTCCCGACCTGAAAAGCTTTCTCGGCGGCGTGATCACGTCCATCGACAACCTCTGCGATCGCTCGCCAGTGGGTGAAGTCGAAGTGGCCGGCGGTATTTTTCGGGTCACGCAGCGTTCCAACTGGAAAGTCTTCTACGAAAACCTCCACGACACCATGCACGCTCGCGTCACCCATGAGTCTTCAGTGGACGCGGCCCGCAGCGAGGCCGAATCCTTGGGAGAGATGCCATTCGAACTGCTGATCATGGACGGCAACGGCGAGCCATATGATTTCTGGGAGAAGCTCGAACTGCGCGCCTACAACAATGGGCATGGTTACATGGAAGCGATCTTTGACCCGGCAGCCGCCGAGCGCGACGACGTGTCCAAGGCCCACTTCGAATGCCTGAGCGATGCCTATGGCGAAGAACGTGCCCGAGGCATCATGGGGATGAATCGCCACAACACCGTGATCTACGGCAGCGGCTCGCCCCACACCGTGTTCATGCAGTTCCGGGTAATCCGGCCGATGGCCGTTGACCGCACCCTGGTGGAAATCCAGACGTTCCGCTGCAAAGGCGCTCCGGATGCTGTCTTTGACCGGGCGCTGACGTACGCCAACGTCATCAACTCGCCCTCCTCCAACGTCATGCCCGACGACGTCGAAGTCTATGCCCGCTGTCAGGAGGGCAACATGACCCGTGGCGGTGAATGGATCAGCATGCATCGTTATGCCGGCACCGACCGCTTGCTGCCTGATGGCGCGGTCTCGACCAATGGCACCAGCGAGCTGCCGATGCGCAACCAGTTCGCCGCCTGGAAGCACTATATGACCGCCACCCTGATCGCCAAGGAGAGCACTCATGCTGCTTGATCGTACCTTCGACGTCTCGACTCACGCCCTGATCCCGGCCCAGGTACCCAACGAAACTTTGCGCGAGATCGAGCAGTTCCTCTATCGCGAAGCACGCCTGCTGGATGAGCGACGATTCTGGGAATGGGATCAACTGTTTACCGATGCGGGCATGTATTGGGTGCCGCACCTGCACGGGCAGGCCGACCCTTTCGAGCACATCTCACTGTTCTGGGAAAACCGGATGCTGCGCGAAGTGCGCATCCGCCGGCTAGAGAACGTACGCAACTGGTCGCAGCAACCACAGACCCGCACGGCTCATCTGGTGGGCAACGTGATGGTCGAAGGGCTCGACAGCCAAGGGCTGCTGGTGGTGAGCGCGACGTTCCAGGTGAGCGAATGGCGTCTTGAACAACGCCAGCTGGCCGGGCGCTACACCTACAAACTGGCCAGTCAGGACAGCGGCGGCTGGAAAATCCAGCTCAAGCGGGTTGACCTTATCAACTGCAACGATGTGTTCGCCAACCTTGAGGTCTTTGTCTGATGGGGCGCCCGACCGTATTGGCCCTGCATTATCAGAACGACGTCTTGCACCCTGACGGGCGCATCCGGGTCGGGCTCGCAGCCGATGATCCGGCACGGGAGGCCGTGCTGGACGCCGCCATCAGGCTGCAGCAAGGTGCCCGCGCACGGGGCTGGCCGATCATTCATGTGCGCGTGGCGTACCGCCCGGACTATGCCGACCTGATACAGAACGCGCCGATCCTGCGTGCCGTCGCGGCCAGCGGCGCCGTTCAGGAAGGCACTTGGGGCGCGCAGTTCCATGCCGAGTTGCAACCGCTGGAAGGTCCGCACGAGTTCGTCGTCACTCATACCCGCATCAACGCTTTTTATGGCACACCGCTGGACACCCTGTTGCGTCAGCTCGAAACGCGACAGTTGCTGATCGCCGGCGTCGCCACCCACTCGGTGGTGGAAAGCACGGTACGGCATGCCGTCGATTGCGGTTTCGAGGTCACGGTGCTCGCCGACGCCTGCGCCGCCGCGCGCCCCGCGACTCATCTGGCGGCGCTGGACAGCATGCGGTTGATCGCCACTGTCACGGATGTCGCAAGCACCCTGGAGTCAATGCCATGAAGTCCATTCCTACCGCCAACCTGCAAGGTCAGGTGGCGATTGTCACGGGCAGCACCCAGGGTCTGGGTACTGACATTGCTCGCCAACTGTTAAACGCCGGCGCCAGCGTCATGCTGGTCGGCCGCAATCGTGATGCCGGGGCGGCGCTGGCCAGTGAGCTGGGTGAGCGCTGTCGCTTTATCGTCTGCAATGTCGAACTGGACGAGGATATCGATGACTGCATCGACGCAACGCTGGCCGCTTTCGGTCGTCTCGACATTCTGGTCAACAACGCCTGTGTCTACGACGATCAGGGGCTACAGTCAGACCGCGAGCAATGGTTGAACACCCTCAACATCAATCTGGTGTCGGCGGCCATTTTCGTACAGAGAGCCACGCCACATATGAATGAAGGCGGCACGGTGATCAACATCGGAAGCACCGGCGGCAAGTTCGGCGCGGCTGGGCGAGCCCTGTACCCGGCGTCCAAAGCCGGATTGCTGCAGCTGACGCGAAACCTTGCAGTGAGCCTGGCACCGGCTTCGATCCGGGTCATCAGCGTCTCGCCAGCCTGGACCTGGTCGCCGTCAGTGGCGAACCTGAGCGGCGGCGACCTTGCAGTGGCCGACCGTGTAGGGGCGACCTTTCACCCGCTTGGACGCGTCGGGCGCGGCGAGGAGATTGGCCAGGTTGTCGCCTTTCTGTGCAGCCATGGCGCGTCCTGGATTACCGGGGTGGACATTCCGGTGGACGGCGGTTTCTCGATCCTCGGCCCCGATCAGGGCCTCTCGCCCCGCGTGTGGTTCGAGCGTTTGCGTGACCCGGCCTGAATCGCTCGACAGCTCCCATTGAACAACGCCAATAAAACCTGATGATGAGTCGATAACGAGGTAACACCATGGGCAAGATGATCACCGTAAAAGCCAGCGACGGCAGCGGCAGCTTCACCGGTTATCTGGCGCTACCCGCCAGCGGCAAAGGCCCCGGCGTGGTAATCGGCCAGGAAATTTTCGGCATCAACGCCAACATGCGCGAAGTGGCCGATTTTTACGCCGAGGAAGGCTATGTAGCCCTCGTGCCGGACCTGTTCTGGCGACTGGAACCGGGCGTAGAACTGGGCTACACCGAAGCCGACTTCGCCCGTGCCATCGAGTTGTTTCAACGCATGGACGTGGACAAGGCTGTCGATGACATCGATGCCAGTTTCAAGGCCCTCAGCGATTTGCCCGAAGTCGAGGACGTCGGTTTCGGCTATGTGGGTTTCTGCATGGGCGGCAAGCTGGCCTACCTGACGGCAACCCGAACCGACGCCGCCTGTTCAGTGGGCTATTACGGCATGGGCATTGAACAGTTGCTCGACGAAGCCGACAACATCAAAGGTCGCCTGGTGCTGCACTTCGCTGAACAGGATGGCTACTGCGATGCCAATGCCCGTCTGCAGATCAGTCAGCGCCTGGGCGGCCGCAACAACGTCGAGATTTACACCTACCCCGACGTCGACCATGCCTTCGCCCGCAACGGTGGCATGCACTACAACAAGCCAGCCGCGTTGATGGCCCATCAACGCAGCATCGCGGCGCTCAAGCAGGCCATCGGCCCGAACTACAACCTGTCCGAGCTGTGGGAAAAGCACATCGAATACGAGTTTGCCGTTCGCGATGTCCCGGCGACCATGGCGACCATGGTGGCCGAACCTTACGTCAATCACATCCCGACCATGACGGGTGGCGTCGGCTACCGCGAGTTGAGCCGCTTCTACCAGAACCATTTTGTCCATGCCAATCCACCGGACATGAAGCTGGTGCCCATTTCTCGCACGGTTGGCGCTTCGCAAATCGTCGACGAATTCGTGATGTGTTTCACCCATACCAGTGAAATCGACTGGATGCTGCCTGATGTTGCGCCGACGGGTAAGTACGTTGAAATTCCGATGCTCGGGGTCATCAAATTCCGTGGCGACAAGCTGTGTCACGAACACATTTATTGGGACCAGGCCAGCGTTCTGGTGCAGATCGGCCTGCTCGACCCCACCGGGTTGCCCGTGGCCGGTATTGAAACAGCGAAGAAATTGCTCGACGAACTACGGCCGTCCAACACGCTAATGGGCAACTGGGCGGACAGCGCCGAGCGCTAGATGCTCGCGCGCCCTGGCAATGGCACAACTCTGCTCCCACAGATTTACGCAAATCCATTGTGGGAGCGAGCCTGCTCGCGATGAGGTCATGTCAGCCAGCATCATCTCGACTGACACACCGCGATCGCGAGCAGGCTCGCTCCTACAGGGAATGTGTACCCACAACGAGAAGGCTCGCAGGCACCCTCACGGTGATTATCGAGTCGCGGTCTGATGCGGGAGTTCGCCAAATCGCTCACGGTAGTAACGGGCAAAACGACCGAGATGGCCAAAGCCATGCTCCAGAGCGACTTCGGTAATGCTCACGTCGCAACGACCCAGCAAACGATCACGCACCGCCTCAAGCCGCAGGTTGCGCAACCGCTCCATGGGCGTTTGTCCGTAACAGCGCTGGCACAGGGTGTTGAGGCTGCGTTCGCTCATCCCCGCCGCAGCTGCCAGTTCGCCCAGGGATAGTGCGTCACCCAGACGACCGCGCATCAAGTCTTCGATCTTATGCAACTGCCGCAAGGCCTGACGCTGTGCCGGCGACTCAACGGCCGCCATCGGTGATCCGTCGACTTTCGGTGGATGGGTCAGCAGGAACAGCGGCAGGCTTTCCTCCAGATGTCGCAGCCAGTGCGCATGCACCGGCTCACTTGCGCTGGCGCCCAGTTGCTCAAGCAAATCATCGACCAGGCGCAACCAGCCACGCGCCTGACCGGTGTCGAGCCGGTAAGCGGGCGGCAAGCTGAAATTGGCGGCCAGCCCGCCGTCGTCCACCAGCCTTTCCTGCATCAGCCTCAACAATGAGCGCGGCACCTTGAGCAGCAACTGTTCGCAGCCACTGTGCCAGATCAGTCGCGCCTGTCGATTAGGCGAAAGCACGGCCACCTGGCCCGCCTCCAGCTCCAACGCCAACCCATCGCACTCGATACTCGCCCGTCCGCGCAACGGCATCTGCATCAGGACGAAATCGGTAAAGGGCCTTGGCCGTACCTCAACCTCGGCGCCGTAACGCAGGACAAACAATTGGCAACGGCCAACTTCAGCACGGAAAAACGCCGTGTCGACATTGCCGCTGCGCCAACTCAGATCGTGTTCGACCAACTCACGGGCGAGCAGCCGATGACTTTCTTGCCGCGAGCGGCTGGTGAAAACCGGTGTCTGGCACAACCTCGACAGATCAAGCCCCGTGCCAGCGCCAGGCAGTGGGAGAACCGATAGCCCGGCCATGGCTCAAAGCGACCGGTTTCGGCGAGCTTCGTTACGTTGCACGGTAGTGCTCGGGGTTTCATCGAAGAGCTTGCGATACTCGCTGGAGAACCGTCCCAAGTGGCTGAATCCCCACCCCATGGCGATCGCCGAAATATTGCGCGCCGACTTGTCCTCGAGAATTTCCTGGCGCACAGCACCCAGCCGGTGCTTCTTCAGATACGCCATCGGCGACATGCCGAAGTATTTTTTGAAACCTTCGAACAGCTTGAACCGCGACACACCGGAAATTGCCTCGATGTCTTCCAGGTGCAGCGGTTCGCGGGCATTTTCGAGGATGTACTGCTTGGCTCGAATCAGGTAGTGCGGCAACTTGACGCCGAGCACATCGCGCAACTCTTCGGAGTAGTTATTCGGCTGGGCGAGGATCAACCCCTTGATCAGCGAACTCTCGATGTCGCGGGTGAAAAACGTCTGGTCATACAGCTCGCGGCTGCGCTCCAGTTCGCCGATAAAGTAGCGCGCCATGCGCCACCAGGAGGCGGAGGAACCGTTGACGGCGTCCATCATCGGTTCGAAACGCAAGGGGGTTTCCAAGGGTCGCTGCAACATGTCTTCAAGGGATTTGCGCATGGCCGCACGGGTGATGACGACCTGGATCTTGCGGCAATCACCGTTGATCGTCAGTTCCTGGTTTTCGTGAGGCGACACGATGATTGCGCAGTCCCGATCAGACGTTACCTGGCAGTCGCTCTTGCTCAGGTGCTGTTCACCGACGAGGGGCAGACTGAGGCTGTAGCTGCTCAGGTGTTCGGCGTCTTCGATGCCGACCGTGACGTCAGTGCCGTACTCGATTACCCCCAACGTAGTGGACATGGATTTGAGTACATTGCCACTGTGATGGAACTGAATGCGGTTGGGCTGGCTGGTCTTGAGCAGATGCGGCCCACAGATCCCGGCCATCCACTGCCGCGCACCATTAAGGTCATAACGATCAATACGAATGTCACGAACATGTACATCAGGACTTGTACTCATCACGGGGCACCCACGGCTGTTTTATGAACGCGCTCTAACGGCACGCCTCTCTATGAAAGAGCAATCTTCATGCCGCGTGCCTGGCTCCGAGGCCCGGTCGAAATATACGGATAACATTCACCGAATAATCGGATAGGGACAGCGCATCGCCAGGACCGCCCATGCCCCTGAAAGCCCTTCTTACGCCGTAAACACAGGCATGGCGCTGCAAAAAAGAGCAGACGCCCACGGGGCGGCACAATAGCCATGCGCTAAACACCAGGCGTGGTTGGGTATTACCTGCCCAGATGAGCAGGCAGGTGTTACCCCCTGGAATTGTTAAAGCGCCGAAGCCCGAAATCTTGTTCGGGTGGTGCTGATCGCTTACCAGAATTTCCAGGTGTAGGTGGTGATAAGGCGGTTTTCGTCGAAGTCATTACCGTGTCGGAACTTGACGTTGATGTTGCGCAATTCGACGCCAAGGTTCTTCAGCGGGCCTTCCTGAACCACGTAGGACAGGTAGATATTGCGCTCCGATTCGCTGTTGTCGCTGAGCGCGCCGCGATCGATGTCAGTGCCGCGCATGTACCGCGTCATCAGCTTCAAACCCGGCACACCCACACCCGCGAAATCGAAGTCATAGCGCGCCTGCCAGGATTTTTCGTTGGGCTTGACGAAGGCGATGGCGGACCAGTTAACCAGGTATGGCTGCGGCGCGTAACCATTGAGGGTTGGGAACGTGCTGTCGCCGAGCATCCGCTGATAACCCAGACCAAAGGAGTGTGCACCTTTGCGCACGGTGGTCATGGCGCCGTAGGAGCGGTTATCAATGCGACCGTACAGCGCGTCGCCATCTTCCTTGTTATTGAAATAGCGCAAATCGGATTTCAGAGCGTAACCGCCGCCCAGATCTGCCAGGTAGGTTGCACCCAGATAATGCTGGCGATAGATGTCTTCCAACTGACCGTAGAAATAGGTCCCGGTCAGCGTCGGCGTGAACGCGTAGCTGGCACCGCCGAAGTTCAGCCCGTCGCTGCGGCGCTGCACGTCAGGGCCGTTGAACAAATACATTTTTTCGCTGTTGGAGGATTCGCGACCGCTGATTTCGGTGAAGCGCCCGCCCGTCAGCGTCAGCTTGTCCACCTCTTTGGACTCGATCAGGGTGCCATGATACGTGGTGACCAGTTGCCGCGAGTCGTCGGTGTAGGCCACCGGCAGTGTTGGCCGATGTTCACCGTATTTCAATTCGGTTTTGGAATAGCGCACCTTGGCGGTGTAGCCGCCGCGGCCGTAATCGGTGGCCTGTTCTTGCTTGCTGACGCTATAGGGAATGATGCTGTCAGGCCCCCTGCCACCACCGCCGTCGAGCCGGTAGGCGTATTGCATCGAAGCATCCAGACCAAACTGCAGCGGCCCTTCGGTGTAGCCCGAGATGAAGCGCAGGTCGAAGCCTTGGGTCCAGCTGCCGACGCGGGAGTTCTTCGGGTTTTCGCCCTTGAAGTCGCGATCGATATAAAAGTTGCGCAAGCCCAGCGCCAAATGGCTGTCCTCAACGAAATCCGCCTGGGCCATCATTGGCGTAATTATTCCGGCCAGGCTGGCCGTCTGCATGCAACGGGTAAACCAACTCGCTTGAAACATAACTTATCCCCTCTTATTCAATGTGCGAACACATCAAGTAACGGCGCGACCAAAGTGATCGCTCCAATAGTTGGCAGTTGTTTCTTTATTAAAATATTCAGCATGAGTCGTTATGATTGATATCGTTCGGCAAGACAGCCAGCACGCATCGCGAATGATTAGGCAGCATTGTCACCAGAGTCTCTATCCTGTTAATTCGAGACTCATATCCGTTTACTTCGAAATATCAATTCCCCTCATCCGCCGTGCTGCTGCTGACCAGCTATAACTGGGCCAGGGCCCGCCGGCCAATTTTATGGACTGTGTTTGCCGACAAAGCGGATAGACCCCGACGCGGGCAACTTATTTAATGCAGACACGAACAACTTGTTGAATGCACGAATTAGCCCGATGCAACGAGGTATCGATTAATGAGCAGTGCAAAAAGCGTAGAACAGTGGAAAAGCTTTATCGAGGGTTGCCTGGACTTCCGTCCGGCAGAAGGTATTTTCCGAATTGCCCGGGATATGTTTACCGAGCCGGATTTGTTTGATCTGGAAATGCAACTGATCTTCGAAAAAAACTGGATCTATGCTTGCCACGAAAGCGAAATCGCCAACAAGCATGATTTCATGACTATGCGCGCCGGGCGCCAGCCGATGATCATCACCCGCGACGGCGACGGTCAACTCAATGCGCTGATCAACGCCTGCCAACACCGCGGCACCACCCTGACCCGCGTCGGCAAGGGCAACCAATCGACCTTCACCTGCCCGTTCCACGCATGGTGCTACAAAAGTGACGGCCGGCTGGTCAAGGTCAAAGCGCCTGGCGAGTATCCGGAGGGTTTCGACAAAGCCACCCGCAGCCTGAAAAAAGCCCGCATCGAAAGCTACAAGGGTTTTGTCTTCATCAGCCTCAACGTCGATGGCAGCGACAGCCTTGAGGACTTCCTCGGCGATGCCAAGGTGTTCTTCGACATGATGGTCGCGCAATCGCCCACCGGTGAACTCGAAGTGCTGCCGGGCAAGTCCGCTTACACCTATGACGGCAACTGGAAACTGCAGAACGAAAACGGCCTGGACGGTTATCACGTCAGCACCGTGCATTACAACTACGTGGCTACCGTGCAGCATCGCCAGCAGGTCAACAGCGAGAAAGGCCTGGTCGGCGCCGACACGCTGGACTACAGCAAGCTCGGCGCGGGCGACAAGGAAACCGACGACGGCTGGTTCGCCTTCCACAACGGTCACAGCCTGCTGTTCAGCGACATGCCCAACCCGGCGGTGCGTCCCGGTTACGCGACGATCATGCCGCGCCTGCTCGAAGAGCACGGCCAGGGCAAAGCCGAATGGATGATGCACCGGCTGCGCAACCTGAACATCTACCCGAGCATGTTCTTCCTCGACCAGATCAGTTCGCAGCTGCGCATTATCCGCCCGATCGCCTGGAACAAAACCGAGATCAACAGCTTTTGCCTCGGCGTGGTGGGCGAGTCGGATGCCGATCGGGAAAACCGCATTCGTCAGTTCGAAGACTTCTTCAACGTGTCCGGCATGGGCACCCCCGACGACCTGGTGGAATTTCGCGAAGCACAGCGCGGTTTCCAGGCACGCCTGGAGCGCTGGAGCGACATTTCCCGCGGCACCGGCAAGTGGGTCGAGGGCGCAACGCCCAACAGCGAAACCATCGGCATCTCACCGGCGCTGACCGGCACCGAGTTCACCCATGAGGGCCTCTACGTCAATCAGCATGGCAACTGGCAGCGCTTCATGCTCGAAGGTCTGGCGCGCATGGCCGCTGAAGAGCAACCGTTGAAATTGCGTGAGGTGTGAACATGAATTCGCAACTGCAGTACCGCATCGAGCAATTTTTTTATCGCAACGCTGAAGCCTGCGACGCCCAGGATTGGGACACGTACGTGTCGATGTTCAGCGACGACAGCGAATTCCATTTGCCGCAATGGGACTCGGAGCACGTCTACACCACCGACCCGAAAAAAAGCATGTCGCTGATTTACTACCCCAACCGTGGCGGCCTTGAGGACCGGGTGTTCCGCATCCGCACCGGCAAGGCCGCATCGACCATCCCGATGCCACGCACCCTGCACCTGATCAGCAATGTGCGGATTGCGCCGCTGGACAACGATGAGCTGGAGGTGCGGGTCAACTGGCACACCCTCTACTACCGCCTGCAAACCGCCGAAGAATTTTTCGGTCGCGCTACCTATCACCTGCGGCCCGATGGCGACAGCTGGAAGATCACCCGCAAGCATGCGCTTTTGCTTAACGACACCATCAATTCGGTGCTCGATTTCTATCATCTCTGACCGGCGGAAATCTGGATTATGAGTCACAAGGTCGCGTTCAGTTTCGCCGACGGGAAAACCCTGTTTTTCCCGATCCAGAACAATGAAATCCTGCTCGATGCGGCGCTGCGCAACGGCATCAATATCCCACTCGATTGCCGCGAAGGGGTTTGCGGCACTTGCCAGGGTCGCTGTGAGTCGGGCCAGTACAGCCAGGACTACGTCGACGATGAAGCACTGTCGGCCGATGACATGCGCCAACGCAAAATGCTCACCTGCCAGACCCGGGTGCAGTCCGACGCGGCGTTCTACTTCGACTTCGCTTCGACCCTGTGCAATGCCGCCGGGCCGGAGCGGCTCAAGGGCATTGTGCGGGCAGTCGAGCAGGTGTCGCCGAACACCGCCATCCTGCACCTGGATGCCGGTGCCGATGGCCAGCAACTGGACTTCCTGCCCGGCCAGTACGCCAGGTTGCAAGTGCCGGGCACAAACGGCAAGCGCTCCTACTCGTTTGCCAATCGTCCCAATAGCAGTAACCAGCTGCAGTTTCTGATCCGCCTGCTGCCCGATGGCCTGATGAGTAATTACATCCGCGAGCGCAGCCTGATTGGCGACGAGATCATGCTCGAAGCGCCCCTCGGCGCCTTTTACCTGCGCCATGTCGACAAGCCGTTAGTGTTTGTGGCTGGCGGCACCGGGCTCTCGGCGTTCCTGGGCATGCTCGATGAACTCGCGGAGCGGGGTGGTTGCGGACACCCGGTGCATCTGTACTACGGCGTGCGCAACGCTGCAGACCTTTGCGAAACCACGCGCATCGCCGCCTACGCCGAGCGCATTCCCGGGTTTCGCTTCACCCCGGTCATCAGCGATCCGGCCCCGGACTGGAGCGGCAAGCGCGGTTACATCACCGAGCACTTCAACCCCGCCGATTTTCGCGACCAGGACATGGACATGTACCTGTGCGGGCCACCGCCGATGGTCGAGTCGATCAAGCAATGGCTGGCTGACCAGGGCCTGGACCAGACGCGCCTGTACTACGAGAAATTTACCGAGAGCAACACCTGACACTGGAACCCACAGCCAATACAAATTTCCAGGCACCCGCACATTTTTTACTGCCCTCCACTAACAACTACGTCTCGCGCGATGCGGACTTCATTAAAGGCGGCACTATGAAAAAACTACTCGTGGGTACATTGCTGGCGGCCAGCTGCGTGGCCAGTCTGCTGGCTCAAGCCCAGGACCCGGTGCGCATCGGCTTTATCACCACCCTCTCTACCCCTGCCGGTTATCTGGGCGAAGACTCACGCGATGGCTTCCAACTGGCCATCGATCAGGAGGACGGCAAGCTCGGCGGTGTGCCCGTAAGCCTGCTGGTCGAGGACGACGGACTGCAACCGGCCCGCGCCAAGCAGATCATCGACCGGATGAGCCTGGACGGCATTTCGCTGTACACCGGGGTGATCTTTTCCAATGTGCTGGCGGCGGTGGTCAACACGGCGACCAAGGACGGCTTCTACATCAGCAACAACACCGGCCCTTCGAGCCTGGCCGGCAAGCAGTGCAAGCCCAACTACTTCGTGGCCTCGTACCAGAACGACACGATCCATGAAATGGCCGGCGTCGCGGCCAACGAGCTGGGCTACAAAAAGATGGTCATCCTGGCACCCAACTACCAGGGCGGACGCGATGCGCTGGAAGGCTTCAAGCGCACGTACAAAGGTGAGGTCACCGAGATCTACACCAAGCTCAACCAACTGGATTTCTCGGTCGAACTGGCACGCGTGCGTTCACTGGCGCCGGATGCAATTTTCGAGTTCCACCCCGGTGGTGCTGGCATCAACTTCGCCAAGCAATACGGCAGCTCGGGCCTGAGCAAAACGATCCCGATGGTAGTGCCTGTGTTCTCCATGGACGAACGCATGCTCGCCGCCACCGGCGATGTCGCCAAAGGCATGAACATCGTGACCTTGTGGAACCCTGGATCGAACAACCCGGCCAACCAGGCATTCGTCAAAGCCTTCAGCGAAAAATACAAGCGCGTGCCAACGGTCTATGCCGCTCAGACCTATGACACGGCGCGTCTGATCGGTGCAGCACTGAAGAGTGTGGGCGGCAACATGAAAGATCCCGAAGCCTTTCGACACGCACTGCGCAACGTCAAGTTCGACTCGATCCGTGGCGATTTCGCTTTCGGCAAAAACCAGCATGCGGTCATCGACTGGTACTTGCTGCGCGTAGAAGCCGATGCCAACGGCAAGCTGATTCAGGTGCCGGTGCAGACGATCGCCAAATCGCAAGTGGACAGCTTCGCCGCCGAATGCGCCCTGTGACCTGTGGCGAGGGAGATTGCCACCGCGGGACTGCGCAGCAGCCCGCTCTTTTGAAAATAAAGAGCGGGGGCCGCTTCGCGCCCCAGCGGGAGCGAGCTCCCTCGCCGCGGGACTGCGCACATTTCCGGCACTTTTCACAGGATTCCCAGCATGCTGTTACTTGAACAAATTCTGAACGGCCTGCAGTACAGCGCCTTGCTGTTTTTGCTCGCCTCGGGCCTGACGTTGATTTTCGGCATCATGGGCGTCATCAATCTGGCCCATGGCGCTTTCTACATGGTCGGGGCGTTCTGCGCCGCCTACACCGCTTCGCTCAGCGGTTCGTTCTGGCTTGCCGGGCTGGCGGCGGTGATGGGCTCTGCACTGTACGGGCTGCTGATTGAAACCAGCATCATGCGCCGTCTCTACACCCGCGATCACCTCGACCAGGTGCTAGCCACCCTGGCCGTGGTGTTTTTCACCAACGAGTTGATCACCGTGCTGTTCGGTCGCAGCCCGCCGGCCATGCCGACACCCGAGTGGTACGGCACCTTCGTCGAAGTATTGCCAGGGTTGATGTACCCGGTCAGCCGCCTGCTGTTCATCGCTGCCGGGGCATTGGTGGCGGTTGCGATGTGGCTGCTGATCAACCATACCCGCCTGGGAATGCTGATACGTGCCGGCGCCGACGATCACGAGATGGTGGGTGCCTTGGGCGTGAACATCGCTCGCCTCTACACCCTGGTGTTTGTCTTCGGCTGTGTGCTCTGCGGACTCGCCGGTTTCATGGCCGCCCCGCTGCTGTCGGTGGAAATCGGCATGGGCGAAAAGGTCCTGATCACCACGTTTGTCGTGATCGTCGTCGGCGGTGTCGGCTCAGTGCGCGGCGCCCTCGCCGGTGCCTTGTTGATTGGCATGGTCGACGGCCTCGGGCGAGCGTACATCCCGCAATTGCTCGACCAACTGTTGCCTGCCGAAGTCAGCGGCACCTTGAGTGGCGGGCTTATTTCCGCCAGTGCCTACATCGTCATGGCCGTCGTCCTGCTGGTCCGTCCACGCGGCCTGTTGCCCGCCCGCGCCTGAGGAAAACTACATGTCCCGTCGAGTCCTTATCGATCTGCTCTGCCTGGCGACGTTCGCCCTTCTGCCGCTGCTTGCGTCACTGTTGCACGAACCCTTCCTCATCAGCCTGTTCACCCGCCTGGCGATCTACGGCATGGCCGCGGCCAGCCTGGACCTGCTGATCGGCTATGGCGCGATGATAAGCTTCGGTCATGCGGCGTTCTTTGGTCTGGGCGGCTACGTGGTCGGCGTCATCGGTTTCCACACCTCGCAGGCCATGCCGTTGTGGGGCTGGGACGGCTCCAGCAGTGCGCTGATCGTCTGGCCGCTGTCGCTGTTGGTTTGCGCGCTGTTCGCCCTGGTGGTCGGCTATCTCTCGCTGCGTACCAGCGGTGTGCAGTTCATCATGATCACGTTGGCGTTCGGCCAGATGCTGTATTTCCTCCTCAGTTCGCTGTCGTTGTACGGCGGCGACGACGGCATCCTGCTCAGCGAGCGCAATACGCTGCCGGGTCTGGATCTGGACAACCCGGTGCAGTTTTACTACCTGTGCCTGGGGTTGCTGGTGGCCTGGCTGCTGTTCTGCCGGCGACTGGTGAACTCGCGCTTCGGCTACGTGCTGCGCGGCCTCAAGCAGAGCGAACGGCGCAGCGTCAGCCTGGGTCTGCATCCGCTGCGCTATCGGCTCACGGCCTTCGTCATTGCCGGGGTCGGCGGTGGCCTGGCCGGTATCTTGTGGGCCAACTATGCGATGTTTGTCAGCCCGGACATGGGCGCTTGGCACAAGTCCGGCGAGTTGATGGCAATGGTCATTCTGGGGGGCGTTGGCACTCTGCTCGGTCCGGTACTTGGCGCGGCGGTGTACCTGGGACTGGAGCAGGTGTTGAGCCTGTGGACCGAGCACTGGCTACTGATCTTCGGTCCGTTGTTGCTGGTGGTGGTGCTGTTCGGCAAAAAAGGCCTGTACGGCCTGCTGCTCAGCCCGTGGCCGCAACGGCGCAAGACTTCCGTGACGCCAACCACGTCCGCCATTGTCAGCGAGGTGCGCCCATGAATCCGCAACTGTCGATCCAGGCGTTGGAAAAATCCTTTGGTGCGGTGAAGGCCACCAACGGTGCAAGCTTCGATATTGCACCGGGGGAACTGCACGCGATCATCGGCCCCAATGGCGCTGGCAAATCCACGCTGATTTCGCAGATCGCCGGGGAGATTCGTCCGGACAAGGGGCGGATCTTTCTCAGCGGTCAGGACATCACCGACGTGCCCGCCCACCAGCGCCCTCGCCTCGGCCTGGCGCGCGCCTTTCAGGTCAGCCAGCTGTATCCGGAATTTACCCTGCTGGAAAACATTGCCGTGGCAATCGCTGCCCGGGATGGCCAGACATTTGGCATGTGGAAGCCGCTGGGCAGTGACGCTCGTCTGTTGGCGCCGGCAGCAGATTATCTGCAACGCGTGGGGCTAGATTCACGTGGGCAGGCGCTGGTCAGTGAGTTGTCCCACGGTGAACGGCGCCAGCTGGAAATTGCCCTGGCCCTGGCTCAAGAGGCCTCGGTGTTGTTGCTCGACGAACCGATGGCAGGCATGGGCGCTGAGGAGTCGGCACGGATGACGCAGTTGTTGCTCGAACTCAAGGGTCGCTACGCGATCCTGCTGGTGGAGCACGACATGGACGCGGTGTTCGCCCTGGCGGACCGCATTACCGTGCTGGTGTACGGCCAGACCATCCTGACCGGCAGCGTCGAACAGATTCGCAACGACCCGCAAGTACGCGCCGCCTACCTGGGAGAAGAACATGCTTGAGGTCAGTGGATTGCAGGCCGGTTACGGCCTGAGCCAGGTGCTGTTCGACATGCACCTGAAGATCGAACAGGGTCAGGTGGTGTCGCTGATCGGACGCAACGGCATGGGCAAGACCACGACGGTGAAGTCGATCATGGGGCTGCTCAAACCGACCGCGGGCAGCATTCTGATTCACGGTCGGGAGATGCGTGGCGCCCCGCCCTATCGCATCGCCCAGGCTGGGTTGGGATTGGTCCCTGAGGGCCGCCGCGGATTTGGCAGTCTGAGTGTGCGGGAGAATCTGCTGGCGACGGCGACCCGGGGCAAGTGGGATCTGCCGCGGATCTACGCGCTGTTCCCACGTTTACAGGAGCGCCAGGATCAGTTGTCGAAGACGCTTTCCGGTGGCGAGCAGCAGATGATGGTGGTTGCCCGAGCGCTGCTGACCAACCCGCAGTTGTTGATTCTCGATGAGGCCACAGAAGGGCTGGCGCCGATCATTCGTGAAACGATCTGGAGTTGTCTGGCGAGTTTGAAAGCTGAAGGCGAGACGATTCTGGTGATCGACAAGAATTTGAAAGAGATGGCGCGCGTGGTGGATTGTCACCACATCATTGAGAAGGGGCGGCAGGTGTGGAGTGGGACGCCGGGGCAGCTCAGTGATACGCCGGAGTTGTCTCGGCGGTATTTGGGGGTGTGACTGTTACAAGTCCCTTGCTGTGGTGACGGCTTCCGTTGATTGTGCTTGTACCGCGAGTTGACGTTTTCCCCCGTGGGAGCGAGCCTGCTCGCGATGGACGTAAACGATGACGCGTACTTTCTGAATGAACGCGGCGCCCTTGAGTCCATCGCGAGCAGGCTCGCTCCCACAGAAAAGCCCTGCTCACACACTGTTGATTTTTTCAGCGTTGATCTGCATTCACTGCAACGGCGAAAAACTCGCCGCCAGGTAAATCGTCGAATGCATTCCCAGCAGCTGCGGGCCCGAATTCTCCGGGGGCCAGATGCCGTCTTGTACGGCGCGAGTGCGCACGTCCAGGCGTTGTTCGAGCGCGGCGTAGGGCCAGATGTGCAGGTAACGTGGCACTTGACCGTCGGTGGCGTAGAAGGCCGCATACACCGGCGCAGCTTCATGACAACCTCGATTCACTACCAGAAAAAGTATGTTTTTAGACTGCGTTCGGCTCGGGCCGCGATCGAACGCAGCAGGTGCGGAATCGGGCGCTCGGTATTCCAGGTCAGGACCTCACCACCCCACCATTGAATACTGGCGACAATCCCATCAAGTCAAGCTTGCGGGTGAACTCACCCAGCCGCTGCAATTTGTAGGCTTGCAGATCAACGTCCTGGTAAGCATAAAATCCCTGCCCCTCGCGCAGCCCGTTGTGCCCGAGGGCCATGTTGTCGGCGATGACTTTGGGCGGCAGGAAGCGGGGATCGATGGCTTGCGCCAGGTAGTGCGAGGCATAGAACAGAATGTCGCCGCCGCCCCAGTCGATGAATTCGAGCATCCCCAATACCGAAAAACGCAGGCCGAAACCTACGCGAATCGCCGTGTCGATATCCTCGGCGCTGGCCACGCCCTCCTCGACCATCCGCGCCGCTTCATTCATCGCCAACGCCTGGATTCTCGGCACGATGTAACCGGCCGCCGCAGAACACTGCACCGGGACTTTGCCGATCCGCTTGAGCAAGGCCATCAGGCGCTGTACTGCCTGCGGGCTAGTAGTCTCGCTGCGGCTGACTTCGACCAGCGGCATGAGGAACGCAGGGTTCAGCCAATGCGCGTTGACGAAGCGCTGCGGGTGGGTGACCAGCGCTGCCAGCTGCGTCACCAGGAACGTTGAAGTGGTCGATGCGATCACCGTTTCAGCGTTGCACGACTCACTTAACCAGGCAAAGGTTTGCGCCTTGAGTTCCAGGACCTCGGGGACGGCCTCGAACACCACGGCGGCGGCTTGCAAATCGCCGACGCTCTGCTCGCGATCACACACGCGCAAACGGCTCAGCGCCTGTTCGGCTTGCGCGGCGTCGAGTGAACCCAGGTGCGCCAGTGTTGCCAGTTCGCTGCGCAAGTGGTCCTCGATCTGGCGAAAGTAGTGGTCCTGCGCCGCCGCATCGCGCTGCTTGATGTCGATCAGAGTCACCGGCAACCCGGCGAACATGAATGCCAGGGCAATCCCTTCGCCCATCCGCCCGGCACCGACGATGCAGATGCGCTGCTCGACGGCGCTCACGCCTGCAGTCCTTGGGTCAGGCAGTGCTGCATGGCGCTGCGACTCAGTTGATCCAGGCCGAGGTTTTCCAAGGTTCGTCCCTCGCCGTACAGGTCGATGCCGCTGACCACTGTGGCCAGGCTCAGCAAGCCTTGGGCGACTGGCGTCGGCACATTGGCCCAGCGTCCGACCGAGACCAGAAATGACAGGCCCAGGCGTGTGTCTTCAAGCATGTAGCGGTGTTTTTGCAGGTCGATGTCTTCTCGCCAGTCGCCGCTATCGGTCAGCTTGCCGTGGGCGCCGCGGCCGTACATCCACTCATCGCCGTCGCTCGCGTAGTGGTCAGCCAAGGGGAAATGCGGCGCGCCATAGCCCATGGCTTCACGGATGGCGATACGTTCAGCGTCAAGGGCGTTGGTCACTCGACGGATCGACGGCACCGTGCCTTCGTTGTGAATATCCCAGGTGTCGAAATGTTCAAGGGGGCCGGCATTCATCAGGATCAGCGGCGGATGGATGATCGGCCCGGCGTTCATCAGTGCGCCGCTGAGGGCGTCTTCGATGGGTTCGACGCTTGGGTAGGCTTCTCGCAATACGGCGAATGCGGACTCGCTCAGACGACTCGGGAACACCCCGGTTGGCAGACGGGTTGCGTAGCCGCTGATCACCACCTGATTGTCGCCGTGTTTGCGAGCGAGATAGGGCAAGGTGCCGGTTTCGGCGAACGCCACTTCGGCGTGGTTGCCGGCCTTGGCCATCGCCTGGGCGAACACCATGCTGCCGAATGTACCTGGCGGCAGGAACACCACCTGGCCGTCGCGCAGCAGAGGGGCAAGTTCGGTAGCGAGGGCCTGGTGGGAGGTCGATGGCAAGGCAATGACCAGCAGCTGCGCATCGGCTACGGCTTGTGGCAGGTTGAACGCAAGGGTCAGACCGTCGCCGGGCTGGCCCAGGCTAATTTTGCGTTCGCCACGGAAGTCGCGCACCAGCAGATGACCAAGCCCCTGCAAGGTTTCCAGCGCGGCACTGTCCCGGCGCCACAGGCGCACCGAATGGCCTTTTTCCGTCAGCTCGATCGCTGCCGCATAACAACCATGACCACCGCCGATAACACTGATATTCATGAATTCACACTCCTGTAGATAAGCCCCGATCCTAGCAACGGCCCTGGCGAATCACTGGCCGAAACGCGCAAGCTTCATTCCGATTCTGCAACGCAATACCCCCACTGACCTGTAGGAGTGAGCCTGCTCGCGAAGGGGCCGGCACATTCAAAATCTCTGCTGCCTGAAGCGCCGCCTTCGCGGGCAAGTCGAATCGTCGCACCGCCGCTCCCACAGGTTCTTCGTATGGGTTGGGATTTGTGGCGTTGCGCAGATCATTGTGGGAGTGAGCCTGCTCGCGATGGGGTCGGCACATTCAACATCTCCATTGGTTGTTGCTCCGCCATCGCGAGCAGGCTCACTCCCACAGGCTTTCGGTATGGCTCAGGGTTTGTGCGGTTGCATGCGGCGCTGGAACAGGCTGTCGGGCTCCAGGTGGTTGAGGTGGGTGCAGCCCATCAGGTTCATGCTGCGCGTCAGTTCTTCGCTTAATAAATCCACAGCGCGGGTGACTCCGGCTTCTCCTGCCACCGCCACGCCGTAGAGGCTTTGAATAGAGCAAAAAAAATGCCCGGGAGGAGCGATCCGGGCCAAGGAAAAACCATCTGGAAAATTGCCCGATGCGCAGGCAATACTGGAAGCCGCGAACGGCTCCCGCAGACTTCAGAACTTCCAGGTGTAAGTGGTGATCAGGCGGTTTTCCTGATAGTCCGGACCTGACGCATTGCCATTGCCATAACGGGTCTTGACGTCGATGCGCCGCCATTCGAAACCAACGTCCTTGAGCGCCCCGCTCTGCACCACGTAGCCGAGCACGATGTTGCGTTCGCTCTCGACGTTCTGGTCGAGGGCGTTATTGCCCCGATCGACACCGGTGCCGCGCATGTACCGCGTCATGAACTTCAGCCCCGGCAAACCCATGCCGGCAAAGTTATAGTCGTAGCGCAGTTGCCAGGAGCTTTCGTTTGGCTTGACGAACGCCACCGTCGACCAGTTCACCAGGTAGGGTTGCGGCGCATAGCCGTTGAGCGTCGGGAAGCTCGATTCGCCAAGCATGCGCTGGTAACCGACGCCGAACGTGTGGGCACCCTTTTTCAGGGAGGTCATGATCCCGTAGGACTTGTTGTCGATATCGCCATACAGCGCTTTGCCGTCCTCACTGTTATTGAAGTAGCGAAGGTCGGTCTTCAAGCCGTAGCCGGCACCCAGGTCATGGTTATAGGCCAAGCCCAGATAATGTTGTTTATAGATGTCTTCCAGCTGACCGAAAAAATAAGTACCGGACAGATTCGGCGTAAACATGTAAGTGGCACCGCCGAAATTCAAACCATCACTGCGACGCTTAACATTGGGACCGTTAAACAGATACATCTTTTCCCTGTTGGAAGACTCCCGAGAGCTGATTTCGGTAAAGCGCCCACCGGTCAGCGTCAGCTTGTCTACTTCTTTGGATTCGATCTGCACACCGTGATAGGTAGTGATCAACTGCCGGGAATCATCGATATAAGCCACCGGCAAGGTCGGACGAAGTTCACCGACCTTGAGTTCGGTCTTGTTGTAACGAACTTTCCCGGTCAGTGCCGCACGCCCGTAGTCCCGGACTTGTTCGCCCTTGCTTGCGTCATACGGAATGATGCTGTCCGGGCCACGGCCACCGCCGCCGTCCAGGCGATAGGCATACTGCGCCGAGAGGTCCAGGCCGAACTGCAGCGTACCCTCGGTGTAACCCGAAATGGCGCGGAAATCGAAACCCTGGGTCCAGCTGCCGACGCGTGATTGCGACGCGTCATCCTGTTTGAAGTCGCGGTCGATGTAGAAATTGCGCATCCCTAGGCTGACCTGGCTATCTTTAACGAAATCTGCCTGCGCAACCAGCGGTGTGAAGATCCCCATCACGGCCGCAGTGGATAGCCCACGGTTTATCCAGTTCTTCTGAAACATCGAACTTTCCTTTATTTTTTGCATGCACAAAGGCACGGCTAGTGGAAGCAGATCAAATCAGCAAAGTGCAACTTTGGCAGTCAATCCGCAGTATTGTTTTTATAACCACTTACTGCAAAAAAAGTCGTAGTACAGTCATTCGCCAGAACAGCGACAACCGCTTTATAGTTATTTTTCAAACAGTCAACGATACGGGAAAGTCATATCGCATCTTACCCACTCAGAAGTTCGCTTTCGAGGCATCTCCCAAGCGGTGGTAAGCGCGATTGAAATACACCAGGCCTTCCTGGCTTTCGCCATTACGAATGCCCAACACTTCGCAATAGAAAATGGTGTGTGAACCGACTTCATGGGCCTGGGCAATCCGGCAGTCGAAACTCACCAGTGCTTCATCGAGCAACGGTGCACCACTTTCCAGGGTGCTCCAGGATGCGCAGGAAAAACGCTGATCGGTATCGAGGTTGCGGTTGGAAAACGCGCCCGACACTTCCTGGTGACCTGCGGTCAGGACGTTCACGCTGAGCACGCCATTGCTCTTGAAATGCACGTTGGAAAACGACGAGCGATTCATGCACACCAGCAGCGTCGGCGGCTGGTCGGTGACGCTGCACACCGCCGAAGCGGTGAAGCCGAAGCGCCCGGCGGGGCCGTCGGTGGTGATGACCGAAACCGCGCCACCAAGCATTGCCATTGAGTTACGAAATCCAGTTGTATCGACCATGGTCTTACCCTCCGGTCTATCAGATATCCAGCACCAGCTTCGAGGACTTGGCCCGGGAGCAGCACACCAGAATCTGGTCATTGGCGGATTTTTCGTCGTCCGTGAGATAGACGTCGCGGTGATCCGGTTCGCCTTCGATAACGTCGCACAAGCAGGTGCCGCAAACGCCCTGCTCACAGGACACTTCAATCTTGATGCCGACAGCCGTCAGGGCGTCGACGATGCTCTGGCCTTCGGCAACCTGTACGGTCTTGCCGCTGCGTTGCGCCACCACTTCGAAACCGGCACCCGAGGCATCGACTTCGACCTGGAAGTACTCGCGGTGTACATGATCGTCGGCGTAACCTGCTGCCAGCGCCTGGGCGATGACCCAGTCCATGAACCCGGCCGGCCCGCAGACGTACACGTGCACGCCGGCTTGCGGGGTGCCCAGCACGTTGGCCAGGTCGAGTTTCTGTTCGGGCGCTTCGTCGTCGAAATGCGTGTGCAGGCGTGAAGCAAACGCCGCGCTGCCCAGCTCTTCGAGAAACGCGCTGCGGATGCGCGAGCGGCCGCAATAATGCAATTCGAAATCGCTGTCGCGGGCATTCAGTGCGTAGGCCATGGCGACCATCGGGGTGATGCCGATGCCGCCGCCGATCAGGATCGAGCGCTTGGCGTCGCTGGCCAGCGGGAAGTGATTGCGCGGCAGGCTGATCTCGATTTCGCGACCTTCCTGCAACAACTCATGCACCGCCACCGAACCGCCGCGCGAGGCAGGATCCTTGAGTACGCCCAGCCGATAGGCGCCGGCGTTGGCCGGGTCGCCGCACAGGGAATACTGGCGAACCAGGCCGGTCTTGAGGTGGATATCGACATGCGCGCCCGCTTCGAAGGCTGGCAACGGTTGCCCTGCGGGATCACTGAGATCCAGTACGACCACCCCTTCGCCCTGCTCTTCGCGTTTGCGCACGACGACTTTCAATAATTGATCGCTCATACAGGACCATCCCGAATTGCTTGTCAGGGGGGCGCAGTTGAGCGGCCCCGTCGTTTCTCTAAAACATTTTCTTCAAACATGCAGCGCCAGACTCAGCGCATGAAGATCCCGCCGTTCACATCCCAGGTCGCCCCGGTGGTGAAGAAGGCGTCATCGCTGGCCAGTTGCACGATCAGCTTGCCGAGGAACGCGGCGTTGCCCAATTGCTTGACCGGGATCGCCTCAATCAGTTTTTCCAGACGCTCGGGTGGCACGGCAGCACGTACCGCCGGCGACTCGATGGGGCCGGGAGCGATGGCGTTAACCGTGACGCCGGACGCTGCCAGCTCCTTGGCAAAAATCTTGGTCAGGGTGACGATCGCGCCCTTGGACGCGGCGTAATGCGCGCCGGTCGCGGTGCCGCCGTTCTGTCCAGCCAGGGACGCCATGTTGATGATCCGCCCGTAACCCTGGGCCGCCAGGTAGCTGCCGAACACCTGGCAACCGACGAAGGTGCCGCGCAGATTGACGCTGACGACATGGTCGAACTCTTCCGGGCTGATCTGCATCACCGGAGTGGTCAGGGTGATCGCGGCGTTGTTCACCGCCACATGCAACACGCCCCAGTGCGCCACCACAGCGGCCAGTGCTGCTTCGAAATCAGCCTTGCTCGTCACGTCGAGCTTGAGCGCCAGCACCCGCTCACCAGAGGCGTCGAGTTCAGCGGCGGTGGCTTGCGCCGACTCCAGCGAACGGTCGCTGATGACCACCCGGTAACCGGCGGCCAGCAGTTGTTTGGCGATGCTTTTACCCAGCCCCTGCGCCGCGCCGGTGACCAATGCAACCTGTGTCATGGCAACGTCCTCAGAGGATGTAGCCGATACCGGCGAGGGTATCGGTGGAGTTGATCAGCTGGATCAGCTTGCGCTGGATCTTGAAACTGTCGCCGCTGCGCACCAGTTGAAACGTGACATCGGCGGTGTACTGCTTGAGCACGTCTTTGCGGAACTCACGCAGGTTTTGCGCACAGCGTACGGTGACAACTCCGCCCTCGTCCGACAGCAGCCGAAAGCGCGACTGGCTGCGCACGGTGCGGGCCCGCGGGGTGGTGGAAATCGATTCGCCGCTGGTCAACCGGGTCACGCGCAACTGGCGCATGTGGTGATCGTCGTAGGCATAGTTCAGGGTGTTCTCGTAATCGGTTTCCAGCGGGTCGATCGGGATGATGTAGGTGGCGGTCTCGGTCCACAGGTCGAGCCACTCGGCAAAATCGCCGTGGTCGAGCATGTCCGCTTCCTGCCAGATGAAAGCGCAGACCTGGTTGAGCAATTGCAGATTGATCATGGTGTTCTCCGTCGACTCAGGCCGACATCATCTTTTTCCACTGCTGGTAGCCAGCGCGCATGCCGGTCTCGGCGCTCACGTCACTGACCAGCCCGTCTTCGGATTTGGTTTCGCCCGGCAAGCCGCGGTTGAGCATGATCCACAGGTCGGTGCCGGCACTGGCGCCGCGCTGTACACGCTCCCAGGCTTCGGAATCGTCCGGGGTGCCAAAGCCCATCGGGCCTTGGAAGTGTTCGTGCAGGCGCAGGCGATAACGATTGGCCACCGCCGGGCCGCCGTCCATGGTGATCACCGCGTGATGGATTTCGGTCTCGTCCACGGCGATCGGCTGCAGCACCCGGAAGAACGCCATGGAACAAGCGATGTTGGGGAACAGGTTGAGGTTGAAACCGGAACCGCCTACCGCTCGCACAATGCGCCGCACCGACTGTTCGTCCTGGCCTTCGGCGCGCAGCTGGACGGCCAGGTCTTCGAAGCGCTCGGGGATCGGCAGGTCGAGGTTGGCTTCCAGGTCGACCAGGTCAGGAATCATCACCATCACGCTGTGGCCGTTGCCCAGGTCTTCGACGTAGCCAGGCCCTTCAACGAAGTCGAACAACGCCAGGGTCTGCTCATCCACCGACGACAGGAACGACTTGTGCACCAGCGGGAAGTGATACGCGTCGGTGGTGTTTTCCAGCTGGATCTTCCAGTTGCCCGGGAAGCGGAAACGATGCTCGCCACCGACTTTCACCGGGTAACCGGCGCCCTGCTTCATGAACAGGTCGATCCACTTTTTTGCCGGGCCGAGGAAGTCGGCCAAGGGCTCGATATCGTCCTTGAAGGTGGCGAAGATCATGCCGTTGTACTGCTCGACCCGCAGGCTGATCAAAGGCAGTTCGGACTTGTCCAGGCAATCGCCGTAACTTTCCGGGTGCGGTACGCCGCGCAGGCTGCCATCCAGGGCGTAGCTCCAGCCGTGGTACGGGCACACGAAGCTGTTGGTCTTGCCTTTCTTGTGTTCGCAGACCGTGGCGCCACGGTGGCGACAGCGGTTGAGCAACACATGCACTTCCTTCTTGCGGTCGCGCACGACGATCACCGGTTGCTTGCCGACGTAGGTGCTCTTGTAGCTGCCGGACTCGGGAATCTCGCTGGTGTGGGCAACCCAGATCCAGGTGCTGTAGAAAATCTTGTCCAGCTCTTGATCGAAAATCTTCGCGTCGGTGTACAGCGAAGTGTGCACTCGATCATGCAAGACCAGGTCGGACGGGCTGGCGTCCAGGTTTACAGCGGATATCAGGTTATTCACGATCACTCCTCGTCGGCTGGCTCGCCGACTCTAAGAATTCTGGGTATTGCTGTCAGGACTGGCCGGATTTGTCGGGTACGGGCAGGTGCGCGTCACTGTTCCAGGTGTCCACCGGACGGCTGAACAGGTTCTCGGTCTGGAAGTGCGCCATTCGCCAATGCCCCTGTTCCTGAGCAAACTCCACGGTCAGGCGGGCGCTGTTGAGGTGCGAGGCACCCGAGGCGAACGTCGAGGTCTGCAACATCACCCAACTGGCCTGCGCGACGGCGCCGCTGACCTGGATCAGTTCCGAGGTCAGGAAGTGCACGTTCAACGCGAAGTGCGCCGGCTCGACCCTGTAAGTCGCGAACATTGCCTTGATCGCATCACGCCCGTGGTAGCTGCCGAAACTGTTCTGGTACTTGGCGCCCTTGCCTTCCCAAACCGCCTGTGCGGTGAACAATCCGGCCAGCTCATCGAGAGGCGAATCCACGCCCAACTCATCACAAAGAACCATGTAGCGATTCATGCAGGCGCGGATCGCATTCTCGCTTTCCAGGTGTTCCAGCCGCTGTTCCAGCGCGCGCAAATGCTCTTGTGATGACATGGCGATGTCCCTCGACTCAGCGCTGGATGATCAGTTCGCGACCGGTACGGGCCTCGACCTTGCAGTACTTCCAGAGTTTGTAAGGGCCATCGCCGACGTCAGTGGTGCGGAACAGATTGCAGGCGGCGTGGACGGTCTCGATGTCTGGCACATCGGCCAGCAGATAAGTAGTCCAGGGCCAGCCAGCGGACGGGCCGACCATGCTCTGGTCGTCGTCCATGTTGCCCAGCACGGTCACGCCCGGCAGATCGGCGATGCCATTCCACATGGCGCCGAACGCGGCCCAGACTTCCAGAGCCTCGGGACGTGGGGCATCAAAGAAGTTCTGGTTGATGCCGATGCAGAACAACACTCGCAGGGTTTTTTTATCGGTCATGGGGTTCACCATTCAGTAGGAAAAAAGTTACAGGTAGCCAGGCAGCGGCTTGTTGCCGAAGAAGATCGCGCCGGCGTTCTGGTAGGTCATATCGCCCATGAAGGCGTGCTGGGTAATGACTTGGGTATCGTTGACAAAACGCGACAGCGGGCTGGTGCGGTACACGCCGCTCATGCCCGAAAGCATTTGCGCGGTGCGTGCGACATCGGCCGCGACCCGGGTAGCGTGGGTTGAAGACAGGCGCAGCATGTTGGTCTGCTCGACGCTCACCGGATCGCCTGCCAGGACACTGGTCCAGGCATCGTCGATGGACTGGTAGAACCACGAACGCGCAGCACGCAGCGCAGCCTCGGCCTTGGCCATCTCGACCTGGGCCAGTGGCCGGTCAGACAACGACGGCGCACCGGTCACGGAGATGCGTCCGCTGGCCATGCCGCTCAACTCATCGAGCGCTGCCCGCGCAACGCCGAGGCCGACCACCGACAACACCTGTGTCGCGAACGACAGCGACGGATAACGGAAGAACGGTTCGTCGAGATTCGACGGGCCACCGCGTACGAAAGTCCACTCCTCCGGCACCACCACGCCTTCAACCACGACGTCATGGCTGCCGGTGCCGACCAGGCCGACGACGTTCCAGGTTTCCTCGATGCGTACCTTTTCCCGCGGCATTACCGCCAGCCGTGGCAGGCCGAGCATGTCGCCGTTTTTCGGGCTGATGCCCACGCCAATCAACGATGCGCCCATGCAGCCGCTGGAGAATTTCCAGCGCCCGTTGACCTCCAGGCCACCTTCAACAAAAGACGCAGGCTGCGGTGGGAAAATCCCGCCAGCGAACACCACGTCAGGCGAATCGGCGTAGATTTTATTGATCGTTTCCAGCGGCAGTGCAGCCAGGTAAACCGGGCTCATGCCAAAGCTGGCAACCCAACCGGCGGAACCGTCGGCGATGGAGATATCCTCGACCATCTGGCAGAACTCCGCCGGCGAACGCTCGTCACCCCCGAAGCGCTTGGGCACCAGCGCGCGATAGACGCCGAGCGTGCGGAACTGCTCGATCACGTCCTGCGAGATGAATTTTTGTTGGTCGAACTCTTCGTTCCGGGCACGCTCACGAATCTCGACCAGCAGCTTCTGAAACGCGTCATTCGCCGTGATCGGCGCGCGGCGCTGTTGATCCAGCTCGCTTGGCGCAGTCATGGTTTTCTCCATAGTCAGCATGTCGATTACTCTTCCAGGCGCCGGACCAGCTCGCGGCCGACTGCACACAGCAGTTCGTCCGAGCCATGGGCGGCAATCAGTTGAAGGCCAACCGGAAGTCCCGAAGCGCTTTCCAGGGGAATGCTCAGAGCCGGGTGACCGGAAAGGTTGAAAGCGCGTACCAGGGAGGTCATCCCCAACGCAGCGCGGGTGTCGGCCGCATCGGCGACCAGTAAAGGGAAATCGGGCATGGTCGGCATGGCCAGGATCGGTGTAATCGCCAGGGCGGCGTCCACCTCTGCGGTGAAAGCGCGGCGCACGATCTCGGCTTCTTCGACGGAATCGGCAGTGGTCAGGCTGGCGGCACGCAGGCGGCCGGCGACATCCTCACCAACCTTGCCGGTTTGCAGCAGATGGCCACACGCGGCCCAGGTTTCGGCGTTGATGACCACCATCCCGGCACCGTATGCGGCGAGCATGCCTGGCAGCGCTTGCTCGCTCAGCGGAAACCGCGAACGAGCGAGGGCCTGGTTGACGACGGCGTGGATTCGCTCGTCGGCGTGCACCGTGACCACGCCGATCGAAAGGTTTTCCGGCAGCGCTGCTGGCGCCTTGAAGCTCGGGTCGATGACATGCATCGCTTCAATCAGGCAGTCCATATCCCGTGCCAGCGGCCCTACGCAGTCGAGGGTGCTGTGCGCCGGCATGACGCCCTTGCGGCTGACCCGGCCGAACGTTGGTTTGAGCCCGAAAACCCCACAGCACGCTGCGGGAATCCGCACCGAGCCGCCGGTATCGGTGCCCAGCGCGAAGTCGCACAGACCGGCAGCCACAGCCGCCGCCGAACCACTGGAAGAGCCACCGGGGATGTAGCCCGGATGACGAGGATTGGCTGCAGTACCTGTCCAGGCGTTGAGCCCGGTGGTGCCGAAGGCCAATTCATGCAGGCCGGTTTTTCCGGTGATTCGGCAGCCTGCATCCAGGACCGCCTGAACCACGTGCGCATGTTCGGTGGCAGCGGGCGCATCGGCCAGCGCCTGGCTGGAGGCACGGGTCGCATGGCCGGCAATGTCGATGGTGTCTTTCACCATGACCGAAAGGCCGCTACCGCCTAAGGCTAAATCCTCGACAACAATCGACATGCTCTCTACCTGCTCGTTTATGTGTCATCAAAACGGACGCCCTCTGCATGAAGGCGCTGCAAATGCTTAAATCTAAAATCGTAATATTTACGTGAAATGTCAATTGAATTTTATCCAATAAAAAAGTGTGTATTTTCGGTGCAGATTTTCACCATGCGCACCAGCTGCGTGCAGTTTGGTAACACTATAAAAAAGTATATAATTCTCCATATTCTTATTTTTTTCCTCTGTTTATCAATGTTTTACGTCTTTTACAAAGACCAAACCACTCCAGGTATTTCCAAAAATTACGAACGACTGCACCTGACGGATTCGTGCATTCAGAAAAATATTTCAGCGCGGAATCAGCTGCAATAATCACTAAAAAAATACGTGGTTTTTTGATTTTTGATGTCGGCTTTTTTCAGCAAATTCGAAGCTTCGTGATCCAGATCAAAGCCTTGTTCGGCATGGCGTGGTGGCGACTCGCCCTGCCCGGCGGCGACCCTCACCCTTCCCGTCAAATCACCCCACCGCGAAGGCCTCCAGACGAATGCATCGCAGGCCCCGGTAACACCCGCAGCCGATGCACCAGAAAGATTTCTGGCATGCAATCTGCTCGTTGGTCTGGCAGCAGTTAGAAAAAAAACAGGGCCGTACCTTGGGCCGCATTCGCATCACGTGGTGATCGAGGCGGTCGGCCATTAGCCTTTTGCAGCGTTGCAACTCTTCGGAGAAAGTCATGCTTTTCAAAAAAGCCGTGTCCACCTTGTTGTTGAGTGCCGCCTGCGCCGCCGCCGCGCAGGCCGAAGTGAAAATTGGTGTCATCACCTCCTCCACCGGTCCGATCGCGCTGGTCGGCCTGCCTCAGAAAAACACCGTCCCATTGCTGCCGACCCAGGCTGGCGATCAAACGGTGAAGTACATTTCCCTGGATGACGCGAGCGACCCGACGGCCACGGTGAAGGCCCTGAAAAAGCTGATCGATGAAGAAAAGGTCGACGCCATCATCGGCCCGAGCGGTTCACCCAACGCCATGGGCGTGATCCAGTTCGTCGCAGAAGCAGGCGTGCCGTTACTGGCGCCGGTGGGCACCGCCGCCGTGGTACTGCCCATGACCGAGCAGAAGAAATGGGTGTTCAAGACCACGCAAAACGATGATCTGATCGCCAAGGCGCTGTTCGAACACATGGCCAGAAAAGGCGTGAAGACCCTCGGCTTTGTCGGCACCGGCGACCCTTATGGCGAGAACTGGGCCAAGGTCATCGCCGGCCTCGCCGCGCAGCAGAACATCAAGGTCGTGGCCAATGAGCGCTTCCAGCGTCAGGACACTTCGGTCACCGGGCAGAGCCTGAAAATCCTCGCCGCGCGTCCCGATGCGGTTCTGGTTGCAGCGCCTGGCAGCTCGGCGGTGATGCCGCAAACCACCCTGTTCGACCAAGGTTATCGCGGCCAGATCTACCAGACCCATGGCGCCGCACTGCCCGACTTTCTCAAGCTGGGCGGCAAGAAAGTCGAGGGCACCGTCCTGGCCGCGAGCCTGATGCTGGTACTGGACGAGATTCCCGAAAGTCACCCTTCGAAGAAAATCGCCAGCGATTACACCGCCGCCTACGAAAAGCTCAACGGCAGCAAGCCGGCGACCTTCGGCGGTAACACCTTCGACGCCGGCCTGTTGCTGCAACAGGCGATTCCGATTGCGTCCGCCAAAGCTGCACCGGGCACTGCGGAATTTCGCGCGGCCTTGCGTGATGCACTTGAGCAAAGCCACGAACTGGCTGGTACCCAAGGCGTTTACAACATGACGGCGCAAGACCACAGCGGCTTCGACGAGCGCGGTCGCGAACTGATCGTGGTGAAGAACGGCAACTGGATGTTGTTGAAAGACAACTGACCCGGGCGCACAGCCCGCTGCCCGACTGCCGGCGAGTCGACCTTCGCCGGCAGGCGCGCGTGATCTTCAATCTGTAGAAAGAGCTCTCATTATGAATTTCCAGATAGCCATGCTGCTGGGCCAGGACGGCATGACCAACGGCGCGATTTACGCACTGCTGGCCCTGTCGATCCTCCTGGTGTTCACCGTGACCCGGATCCTGTTGATCCCCCAAGGTGAATTCGTGACCTATGGCGCCCTGACCATGGCCACTTTGCAAAGCGGGCACCCGACTGCCCTGGTCTGGCTGCTGCTCGGCCTGACGCTGATCGACTGCGCACTCGATGTATGGGGTGCTGCGCGCACGAGCCAGGCGTTTCGCTTTCCCAAACGTATTTTTTTCAAGCTCGGCTATGCCGGGCTGCTGGCGGTATTGATCAACACCCTGCCCCTGGCCGAATTGCCAATGGCGGTGCAGGCATTGCTGACACTGGCGCTGGTGGTGCCCCTGGGGCCGCAGATCTACCGCCTGGTGTTCCAGCCGATCGCCTCGGCCAGTTCGCTGGTGCTGCTGATCGTGTCGATCGCCGTGCACGTCAGCATGGTCGGTATCGCCCTGTTGCTGTTCGGGCCCGAAGGCGCCCGCACCCGGCCGTTCTCCGAAGCCGGACTGGAACTCGGCCCGGTGACGTTCAACAGCCAGACCCTCTGGGTGCTGGCAGTGTCCCTGGGGTTGATCGTCGGGCTGTACCTGTTTTTCGAGCGCACGCTGTATGGCAAGGCCCTGCGTGCCACTGCCGTGAACCGCATGGGCGCGCGGCTGATGGGGATCTCGCCGACGCTGGCCGGCAAGTCGACTTTCCTGCTCGCCGCGCTGATCGGCACGCTGTCGGGGATCCTGATCGCACCGATCACCACGCTGTATTTCGATTCCGGTTTCATCATCAGCCTCAAGGGTTTTGTTGGCGCGATCATCGGCGGGCTGGTGAGCTACCCCGCTGCTGCACTGGGCGCGCTGGCGGTGGGCCTGATCGAGGCGTTTTCGATGTTCTGGGCCAGTACCTATAAAGAAATCATCGTGTTCACCCTGATTATTCCGTTCCTGCTGTGGCGTTCGTTCACCAGCCGTCATGTGGAGGAAGAAGAATGAGTCCGCGTTATCTGTTGCTTGCCCTGTTGCTGGTGGTGGGCGTCGCGCCGCTGCTGTTGCCGCCGTACTACGTGACCCTGCTCAACTACATCGGGATGTACGCCATGGTGGTGTTGGGCCTGGTGCTGCTGACCGGTGTCGGCGGCATGACCAGTTTCGGCCAGGCCGCGTTCGTCGGGCTGGGCGCGTACACCTCGGCTTATCTGACCACCACCGAACAGTTGCCGGTTTGGCTGGCCTGGGCCGGCGCATCACCGTGGCTGACGCTGCTGGTGGGGGTGCTGCTCACCGCCTCGGTGGCGCTGATTCTTGGCGCACTGACGCTCAAATTGTCCGGGCACTACCTGCCACTCGGGACCATCGCTTGGGGGCTTTCGCTGTATTACCTGTTCGGTACGCTGGAGTCCCTCGGCGGCCACACTGGAGTCGGTGGCCTGCCCTCGATTTCCCTGTTCGGCCTGACGCTGGATAAAGGCGAAGACATCTACTACCTGATCTGGGCGCTGCTGCTGGTGGCCATCGTCATCACGCAAAACCTTTTGAATTCCCGCGAAGGGCGGGCCATTCGGGCGCTCAAGGGCGGTCAGGTGATGGCCGAGTCGATGGGCGTTAATACCTTCCGCTCGAAGATGGTGATCTTCGTCATCTCTGCAGTGTTCGCGGCGATTTCCGGCTGGCTGTACGCGCACACCCAACGCTTCGTCAACCCGACACCGTTCGGCTTGAACATGGGCATCGATTATCTGTTCATGGCCTTGATCGGCGGCGTTGGCAGCGTCTGGGGCGCCCTGCTCGGCGCGGGCATCCTGACGATGCTCAAGCAATGGCTGCAGGACTGGTTGCCGCACCTGCTGGGTCACACCGGCAACTACGAAACCATCGTATTCGGCATTCTCATCGTGGTGCTGATGCAACGTGCACCCGGCGGCCTGTGGCCGTTGTTGACGCGGCTGGTACCGGCCCGTTGGCGCGTTTGCCCCAAGGCGCAAGAGGTCGACGCAAGCGCCGCTCCCCTGCCACGCCGGCAACTGCCACAGCATGGCGAACTGATCCTCGAAGCACGCAACGTGACCAAGCGCTTCGGCGGGCTGGTGGCCAACAACGACATGAGCCTGGAAATACGCTCCGGTGAAATCCTCGCGCTGATCGGCCCTAACGGTGCCGGTAAAAGCACCATGTTCAACCAGCTATCGGGGGTCGATACCCCTACCAGTGGCGACGTGCTGTTCATGGGCCAGAAGATCAACGGCCTGAGCTCGCGACAGGTCGCCCGCCTGGGTATGAGCCGCACCTTCCAGCACGTGAAACTGCTGGGCAACATGAGCGTGCTGGAGAACGTCGCCATTGGCGCGCATTTGCGTGGAAAGCAAGGCGTGCTGTCGGCGGCCCTGCACCTGGAGCGCCGCGAAGAGGCCGAACTGCTCGGCGAAGCGCGGCGTCAGCTGGAGCGCGTGGGCCTGGGTGACTACCTGCAAGCCGAGGCCGGCAGCCTGTCCCTCGGCCAGCAACGCATCCTCGAAATCGCCCGCGCCCTGTGCGCCGATCCCTGCCTGCTGCTGCTCGATGAACCAGCGGCTGGCCTGCGCCATAAGGAAAAGGAAGCCTTGGGCATCCTGCTCAGCCGCCTGCGCAGCGAAGGCATGGCGATTCTGCTGGTCGAGCACGATATGGACTTCGTGATGGGCCTGGTGGATCGCGTGGTGGTCATGGAGTTTGGTCAGCGGATCGCCCAAGGCCTGCCCGAAGACGTACAGAAGGATCCGGCCGTGCTGGAAGCCTATCTGGGAGGAGTTGAATGATGAACATGCAAGTTGAACCGCAGCTCGCGCCGCGTAACCAGGTCAACGATGCCGTGCTGGAGATCAAGGACCTGAGCGTGGCCTATGGCAAGGTCGAGGCGCTGAGCAACGCCAGCCTGACGGTCGGCAAGGGCCAGATCGTCACGGTGATCGGCCCCAATGGCGCCGGCAAGACCACCCTGCTGTCGGCGATCATGGGCGTGCTTGGTTCCCGCGGCCAGGTGCATTTCGACGGCAGCCTGGAAACCCTGCCGGAGGTCGAAGTGATGGTCTCGCGGGGCCTCGGCCTGGTCCCGGAAAAACGCGAGCTGTTCACCAGCATGAGCGTGGCCGACAACCTGCTGCTCGGCGCCTTTCAACGCCATCGCAGCGGCGACCGGCGCTACAGCGAGACCCTGGG
The DNA here is from genome assembly GCF_054898145.1 of Pseudomonas sp. TMB3-21. Taxonomy (NCBI): domain Bacteria; kingdom Pseudomonadati; phylum Pseudomonadota; class Gammaproteobacteria; order Pseudomonadales; family Pseudomonadaceae; genus Pseudomonas; species Pseudomonas sp. TMB3-21. Next base: position 4,976,144 of record NZ_CM142718.1, read on the forward strand.
CGAAGTCTATGAACTGTTTCCACGGCTGTGGGAACGTCGCGAGCAACTGGCGGCGACGCTGTCTGGTGGTGAACGGCAGATGCTTGCCGTCGGCCGGGCGCTGATGGCCAAGCCCAAGCTGCTGATGCTCGATGAGCCGAGCCTGGGTCTGGCGCCGCTGATTACCCGGGAAATCTTCCGCATCATCACGGCCCTGCGTGAGCAAGGGGTGTCGATCCTGCTGGTGGAGCAGAACGCACGCGCCGCGCTGCGGGTGGCGGATTACGCCTATGTGCTGGAAACCGGGCAGATCGCGATGCAGGGGCCGGCCAAGCAACTGGCTGATGACCCGCGGGTGATCGAAGCGTATCTGGGGTTGGCGAGCAAGCATCAGGAGATGCTGGCTACGTGACAACACGCCACCAATCCCGTAGGAGCCGGCTTGCTGGCGATAGCGATGGGTCAGTCGATGTGGATATCGCCTGGTTGGACGCTATCGCCAGCAAGCCGGCTCCTACGGGGGATCGCGGTGGGTCAGTGGGATGGATGTCGATTCCTTTGAATAATCCGGAGCTACGATGAACGCTACCCCCTTGCGCATCGGCATCGCCGGTGCCGGTGCCATTGGCTGCACCCTGGCCGCACGGCTGGCTGTCGGTGGCCTTAATGTCAACGTTCTCGCCCGAGGTGAAACACTGGCTGCCATTCGCCGTGACGGCATTCACCTGTCTGATCTGGACGGGCAGCACCACGTGCGGATCGAGGCCAGCGACAACGCCGCGAGCCTTGGCGTGCAGGACCTGATTTTTCTCTGCACCAAGTCCCACGGCCTGGCGGATTTGCTGCCGCAATTGCAACCGATGATCGGTGCCGAAACGGTGGTGATCCCGGTGGTCAACGGCGTGCCCTGGTGGTACTTCCACGGCGAAGGCGGACGCTACGACGGGCGCCAAGTGAGTGCGGTTGATCCGCAGTCGATCCTCAGCCAGGCTCTGGACCTGCGGCACGTTATCGGCTGCGTGGTGTTCATCACCGCGCACTGCCCGTCCCCTGCCGTGGCCGAATCGCAGACCCCGCATCTGATGATTTTCGGCGAGCCCGACAACCGCCTCAGCCCGCGCCTGGAGCAGGTGCGCGCGCTGATCGAAAGTGTCGGGATCGAAGCGCGGGCCACCGACCGCATTCGCGACAATCTGTGGACCAAGATCATCGCCAACATCACTTCCAACCCGCTCTCGGTGATCACCGGCGCCACCCTCGAACAGCTTTACAGCCTGCCGGAACTGCGCGACGTGGTCAGCAGTTGCCTGCACGAAGCGCTGCTGACGGCCGCCGCTCACGGCGCGCGCGTGAGCATCGATCCGCAGACGTTTCTCGAACTCGGTGCCGGCATGGGCGCCGTGCGCACCTCGATGCTGCAGGACTATGAAAAAGGCCGCCCGCTGGAGCTGGCCGCCATCGGCGACGCGGTGCTGGAACTGGCCGATTGCATGGCGATCCCGATGCCCGTCACCCGCCACCTGATTGCCCTCGCACGCTTTCGCGGCGAGCAGATCCGCCACTGATTCCCCAGACAAGGACTCCAAAATGAACCAGACCGAATCAGCCAATCCGCCGCACTACAGCGATGAAGAATGGGCACTGCGGGTGCAACTTGCGCACTGCTACCACCTGGTGGATTTCTTTGGCTGGACCGAAACCATCTTCAACCACATCTCCGCGCGCCTGCCCGGCCCGGCGCATCATTATCTGGTCAACCCGTTCGGCCTCAATTACACCGAAGTGACGCCGACCAACCTGCTCAAGGTCGACCTGCACGGCAAGAAACTCGAAGACTCGCCGTACGACGGCAACCCGGCAGGTTTCGCCCTGCACAGCGCAGTGCACGGTGCGCGCGCGGACATCCAGTGTCTGATTCACACCCACACCACGCCGATTTCGGCCATCGTCATGAAGAAGGCAGGTTTTGCCCATCACGACTTCTACGGCGCGCAACTGTACGGACGGATCGGCTATCACACCTTCGAAGGCATCACCCTGTTCGATGATGAGAAAGCCCGGATGATCGACAGCCTCGGCGACAAGCACATCCTGGTGCTGCGCAACCACGGCATCGCGGTCGGCGAGAGCAGCATCGCCAAGGCGTTCTTCCTGTTGTGGACAGTGCAACGTGCCGCCGAAATCCAGTGCCAGGCGGGTGCCTTGGGCGGTGAAGACAATCTGCTGCCGGAAGAGATCAGCCAAAAATGCGCCGAGCTCTCGGCCATGCTGATTCGTGACAGCGGCTTTGCGGTGAAATTCTTCGACGGCATGGTACGCAAGATGCACGCTGCTCGCGGCCAGTGTTATTAATCGCAGGAGCGGTCAGTGACTCATTCAAAGGACCAACTCGCAACTGGACCGGGCTCAGCGGTTTGTCCAAGGCTGATCCTGCAGAGCATCAGGCCTGACGTCGCAGCGTCTCGGACGGCAGGCAGCCGTATTGCTTGCGGTACTGCATGGCGAAATGTCCGAAGCTGGCGACGCCGTGCCGCAGCAGGATATCCGTCACGCTGTCCGCCGGCCCGGCCTGCTGCAACGCCAGGTGCACCAGCGCCAGACGGCGGGTGCGCACATAGTCGCTGGGCGTTTGCTGGAGAAAGCGCGTGAAGCCATTTTGCAGGGTGCGGATCGACACCTCGCAGTACTGCGCCAAACTCGCCAGGGCAATCGGTTCGGCCAGATGCTGCTCAATGTAGCCGCGGGCTTTCATGACGTGATGCGGCATCGGCTGGCGCTGGTCTTGCAGCAAATCGTCCGAGTAATTGTGCGGCAACTGGGTCAGCAGCACCGACAGCAGATAGTCCGACAGGCTGCCGCCCATGGCCGAAGCCAGCAACATCTGGCCGGTGTCGCCGTAGAGCTGGCAGATGTAATCCAGCGTCGCGCGTACCGTCGCCATGCCTTGATGAGCCGGGTCGACCTGAATATCGAACACCAGCGGCTGGCGCATCCGGCGATTGAGCAACACCTGCAACTGACGTTCGAGGGCTTGGCGATCGACACGCAAAATGAGGTTGCGACAGTCCTTGTCGATACGGATAAAACTGCGCTCGGATGGCGAGGAAATGGTCAGCCCGCCCTTGCGCAGAATTGCATTCTGCTTGCCCAGGCTGACCATGCCGCCACCCTCGAGGGTGACCCGGATCAGGTAGAAGTCGCTGATATCGCCGGCGTCGATTTCCACCGGTGCGCCGTAGTGCAGATCGAACAGCGCCGAACTGCCGAAGAACACGCCATACAGCTGCGATTGCAGGGCGCCGCCCTGGTGCATTTTCATCTGATGGGGCCACAGGTAATGACTGACGCGATCCCGGACCTCGCCGAATCCATCGGAACTCAGCAAGCAATGTTCACGGAGCGAAAAGCGTTGATCCAACATGCGCAAGCGCCTCCAGAAAATGACCTAGCCGAGCCGCAGACACGGCGAAATTTAGTGGAAATGGAAAGCAATTTTTGCGCCACCCAAACGCTTTCTGCGCGCCCGGAACAGGCACTGCGCCTGGCGCATAGAGTCCCGCCAAACAAGGGCCTAAAAAGGTTCTGCACCACCCCCATGCCAACGGATTGGCAACCTGGACCGCACAACAAAACCAATAACGCACCAGGGCCTAGCGCTCAGGTAACGATGGCGTCACCGATACACCCAATTGCACATCCCCGCTGCCGCCGACTGACTGATTGCCAACCCTGAAGGGGCCAACAGCATGACCAGCAAAACACCCACCGAGGTCACCCGCAAAAGCTATGCCTACGAATGGTACATCGTCGCCATTTGCATGCTCGCGTACATTTTTTCGTTTATCGACCGGCAGATCCTGGCGTTGATGATCGAGCCGATCAAACACGATCTGCAGCTCACCGACACCCAATTCAGCTTGCTGCACGGCCTGGCTTTCTCGCTGTTCTATGCCTTTATGGGCATGCCGATCGCGCTACTGGCGGACAAGTTCTCCCGCCCGAAAATCATCGCCATCGGCGTCGCGTTCTGGAGCCTGGCGACCGCCCTGTGCGGGCTGAGCAAAAATTTCCTGCAGATGTTCATGGCCCGCATCGGCGTAGGGATTGGTGAAGCGGCACTGTCGCCAGCCACCTACTCGATGCTCAGCGACATGTTCCCCCGGGAAAAGCTCGGGCGCGCCGTGGCGATCTATTCCATCGGCTCGTTCATCGGTGGCGGCGTGGCGTTTCTGATTGGCGGATATGTGATCGATCTGCTGAAGAATCTCGACAGCGTCGCCGTACCGCTGCTGGGCGAAATGCGCCCGTGGCAGGTGACGTTTTTCCTGGTGGGCTTGCCGGGCGTGCTGGTTGCCCTGTTGATCGCGCTGACGGTTCGCGACCCGGCGCGCAAGGGCCTGAAACTGGACGCCGAGGGCAAGGTCCATGCGCCCAGCATGAAACAGGCGTTCGCCTTTCTGGCGTTACACCGCAAGACTTTCTCCTGCCACTACCTGGGTTTTTCGTTCTACGCGATGACCCTGTTCTGCATGCTCAGCTGGACCCCGGCTTTCTACATGCGCAAATTCGGCATCGCCCCAAGCGATACCGGCTACATGCTCGGGATCGTAGTGTTGCTGGCCAATACCAGTGGTGTGTTTTGCGGCGGCTGGTTGATCGACTGGCTGGCGAAGAGAGGTTACAGCGACGCGCCGATTCGCGCGGGCGTGATAGGCGCGATCGGCATGGCGGTGCCCGCCGTCGCGTTCACCCAGGTCAGCGAACTGTGGATGTCTGTAGCGCTGCTGGCGCCGGCCATGTTCTTCGCCTCGTTTCCGATGCCGGCCTCCACTGCGGCCATGCAGATTTTGCCGCCGAACCAGATGCGGGCGCAGATCAGCGCGGTGTTCCTGTTGATTTCCAACCTGATCGGCCTGGGTCTCGGGACTACGGCGGTCGCGTTGATTACCGACAGGCTGTTCGAGAATCCGGCGATGGTCGGCTCGTCGATTTCCCTGCTCAATGCCTTTGCGGTCGCGCTTACCCTGGCGTTGTTGATCAAGGGTTGCCGACACTTTCGTGAGAGTCTGAAGCGCGAAGGTCTCGCCTGAGGCGTGCTGTGGCGTGCCCGCTGGTTTTTTGCAGCGGGCGGCGCGACAATGGCGCCCGCTATCAAACCCAGCTCACGAGAAAGACTACGCCACCTTTATGACCACCCCGAAAAAGCGCCTGAGCCGATACAACCCCGCCAGCGAAGACTTCAAGAAAGAGGAGTTTCCCTTCTACTGGCTGGCGCGCCTGCACGGCCGTTACTCCATGGCGATGGAGAAAGCGCTGAAAAAAATCGATATGGACATACCGCGCTGGCGGATTCTGTTCATTCTCAAGGAAAATGGCGAGTCGAGCATTTCGGAAATCTCAATCCATGCCATCGCCAAGCTCTCGACCATCACCAAAATTGTCTATCGCATGAAAGCTGACGGCCTGGTAGAGACCAACACCAGCGCCAGCGACGGGCGCGTGACGCAAGTCTCACTCACCGAAGTCGGCCGCCACACCATCGAAGAAATCCAGCACGGCACCAGCGATATCTTCCGCACAAGTTTCAAAGGCCTGACCGAGGCCCAGATCACCAAACTGAACGGCACCCTGGAAAAAATCTTCAATAACCTGCCGGAAGACTGATCCGGTGGGACCAACGCTGTGGGCACCAGCGAAAGTCTACTTCTCCTGAATCGCAGCCTCTTGCTGTGATCTGAAAATGACGGGAGATGAGGACAGGACTTTCGCCTTCTGGCGACAGGCGTCGCTAAGCCGAAAACAAAAAAACCCGGCGCTGTGGCCGGGTTTTATAAAGTTATATGCATTCGCGGGTGCCTAGTTGGCCCCGCCGTTGTCACGGTTTGTCTGGGCATCCTGATCAGACCCTGGGTTCCCAGGCGGCGGATTCCAGTCTACCGGCCTTTCGCCCGTGCCCTGCTTAGGCTCGGACTCAGCCTGATCAAGACCGGAATCATGACCTTCGCCCGTGTCGGGTGTTTGCTCTTCTGGGCCCGGATATGGAGCTTCAGGACCGTTGTTATCGTCAATCATAATTCTCTCCTGTCTGCAGCGCAGGGTCTGCGCATACATTTGAGAGGAACTGGTTGGAGAGAGAGTGCGATTGGCTCGACGAGCGGACTGGAATCAGAAGGCTGATTAAAATCCGACGTCCTCTCACACCACGTACCTACGCTTGCGTATACAGCGGTTCAGGTTAAATGGATAAGCCGGTTTACGCCTGGACTTCAGCGCACTGATGATAAAAGCATGCAGGCTATTCACCGCTTTAGAGCCGCAAGAGGCCCGGCTACGCAGGATTGACACCTCCAAAGGTTCAATACTCCCCAGGCCGTGCTCGCTACCCAGCACCTGGAGCGATGCAGATGCAGATACGGTGCACTGAGTGATCGCAGCAATCGCCAGCCCACCCTCCACTGCCGCCACCTGACCTGCCAGGCTTTAGCTGAAGTAGACCACCTTGAATTGGCGTCCGCGTTGAGTAAGCGAATTCACCGCATAGAGCCGAGCCAGTCTCGCGCTCCCCCGTAAGCATGGTTTGGGCAGGACAGGTGATCTTTCTTCAAGCGTTATTGACCAATGATCGCTCGCAAGAATGACATATTGCCAAGCTAACATGACGACGCCATAGTATCACTTTGATATTACGGAGTTTGTATCATGCCTTGGCAACGCTCAGATAAAAAGCGCTACTCCGGGAAGATCGAGAGCATCTTCGTCTCAATCACCGAAGCGTGGGATGTCGAACACTTTATTGATGAATATCTTGAACTGCGTGGATTCCAGGTCAACGACATTAACAGGGACCGCATCGCGCTACGGTTGGAAGCGGTTCCAGGTCAGCGGCCTTATCGCGCAGTCCAGTTGGTAGCGTGGCTAGACGAGAATTATACCGCTAGCGCCAGGGCATCGACTGAGCGCTCCGAAGCTGATGCAAGAACGTCTCTTCAACAGCCGGCCAGTACAACTACCACGGCAGTTTCAGACCGCTGTCTAGTTCAGCCGCGTAGCGTAACTGACATCGATACGAGCTCCGGAGGTGACAAGCTTAACCATATGGAACAACCGAGTACCAGGCTCCCCGCTCCCCTCAACCAAGTGGCTGTGCCTAAGCTGAGGTCGGCTGGGTCCAGCGTTACTCCAGAAGTATACAAGCCGTTTGGAGACGGCCAGCGGGGAACGGGTACGAATGACTCCCCGCAATTTGTGCATAGCCGAGGCAAGAGTCATGGGGACGCTGTGTAATTCAGCTCCGACAGCACTCCAAGCTTTGAGTAATGCGTGTGGCTGAGCCGAAAACGAAAGAACCCGGCACAGTGTCCGGGTTCTGTTAAGCCATATGCGTTCGAGAAGTCACGCAAATGTCACGCACATGAAAAAGGCCAATGCGCGAACATTGGCCTAAGTCATTGAAAAATATGGTCGGGACGGAGTGATTCGAACACTCGACCCCTAGCACCCCATGCTAGTGCGCTACCGGACTGCGCTACGCCCCGACTAGGCGTGAAACTCGTTCTTCGCCTCGAAGAACGCTCAAGAATATATCGCAAGCTTTTGAAAACTGAAAGTATTTAAAAGCAGGATTTTATTTCTTGAGTACAACCAGCACATCTTCCAATTCGGCAATCATCTGCCGAATCATCTGCTTGTACTGAGTGGTGTCATCTTTGGCTTCATCGCCGGACAAGCGCAAGCGCGCGCCGCCGATGGTGAACCCCTGATCGTAAAGAAGCGCGCGAATCTGCCGGATCATCAGCACATCCTGGCGCTGATAATACCGGCGATTTCCGCGGCGTTTGACGGGGTTGAGTTGAGGAAACTCCTGCTCCCAATAGCGCAGCACGTGCGGTTTTACCGCACACAGCTCGCTGACTTCACCAATGGTGAAGTAGCGTTTGCCTGGGATGACGGGTAGCTCGTCGTTATGACTTGGTTCCAGCATAAGCCTCAACTCGGGCCTTCAACTTCTGCCCTGGACGAAAGGTGACCACACGGCGAGCCGTGATCGGGATTTCTTCCCCCGTTTTCGGATTGCGGCCAGGCCGCTGGCGTTTGTCCCGAAGGTCGAAATTGCCGAAACCGGACAATTTGACTTGTTCGTTGTCTTCAAGAGCGTGCCTGATTTCCTCAAAAAACAGTTCGACCAATTCCTTGGCTTCCCGTTTATTCAGGCCCAGCTCTTCATACAGACGTTCCGCCATCTCAGCTTTCGTCAGAGCCCCCATACGTCACTTCCTTAACGTGGCGTTCAACCTTTGTTCGAGCGAGGTGAGGATGTTTTGCGTTGTGGTATTCACCTCATCGTCATTAAGAGTGCGCGATGGATGCTGCCAGGTCAAGCCGACGGCGAGGCTTTTTCTATCAGGATCAATGCCTTTACCCTGATATACGTCAAATAGCCTGAGGTCTGTCAGCCATTCGCCTGCATTTTCACGGATTACGTCCAGCACGGCACTGGCCGCAACGTCCGTAGCCGCAATCAGCGCCAGGTCACGTCGCACTTCAGGAAAGCGCGATAACTCCTGGAATTCAGGCATTTTACCCAGTGCCACTTCCGCCAGAACCAGCTCGAACACGAAGACCGGACGATCGAGACCGAGGGTTTTCGATAATTCAGGATGGATCGCGCCAACGAAACCAACCAGACGCCCTTCGCGTTCAATGCGCGCGGTTTGCCCCGGGTGCAGCGCGGGGTGTTTGCCCGGGACGAATTTGAACGAATCCAGCGCACCGGCAAAGCCCAGCACGGCTTCCACATCGGCTTTGACGTCGAAGAAATCGACGACATCGCGACCCTGCGCCCAGCCTTCCGGCAGACGGCTGCCGCAAACGACGCCGGCAATCATCGGCTCTTGCTTCAGATCGTCGAGCTGACCGACAAATCGCAAGCCGCTTTCGAACAAGCGAACGCGATCCTGTTGACGGTTCAGGTTGTGCTGCAACGACTTGACCAGACCCGGCCATAGCGAAGAACGCATTGCCGCCATGTCGTTCGAGATCGGGTTAGCCAACAGCAGCGGCTCGACACCCGGATTAAACAACTCGAATTGTTTCGGATCGATGAAGCTGTAAGTAATCGCTTCCTGATAACCACGCGCTACCAGCAGACGACGCAGTTCAGGCAAATCGCTGCGTGCTTCGGCCTTGGCTTGCGGTGCCAGACGCGCTTGCGGGTAACGGACCGGCAAACGGTTGTAACCGTAAAGACGGGCCAGCTCTTCAATCAGGTCCACTTCCAGGCTGATGTCGAAGCGGTGGCTTGGCACTTCAACGCGCCACTGCCCTGCCCCGTCAGCGGAAACGCTCAGACCCAAAGCATTGAGAAAACGCTCGACTTCGGCCGGGTCCATTTCCATGCCGAGCATCTGGGTGATGCGTTGGGCACGCAAGGTAACCGGGGCAATCTTCGGCAGGTATTCTTCGTTGACGGTTTCGATGATCGGGCCAGCTTCACCGCCAGTGATTTCCAGCAGCAGGCCAGTGGCGCGCTCCATGGCTTCACGGGCCAGTTGCCAGTCCACGCCGCGCTCATAGCGGTGCGAAGCATCGGTGTGCAGACCGTAGGAACGGGCCTTGCCAGCGACGGCGATCTGGTCGAAGAACGCACTCTCGAGGAACACGTCGCGCGTGGTCGCGGTGTTGACGCCGCTGTGCTCGCCACCCATGACGCCAGCAATGGCCAGAGCGCGGGTGTGGTCCGCTATCACCAGCGTATCGCTACGCAGACTCACTTCCTGACCGTCGAGCAATACCAGCTTCTCGCCTTCTTCGGCCATGCGCACTCGGATGCCACCGTTGATCTCGGCGAGATCGAAGGCGTGCAGCGGTTGACCCAGCTCCAGCATCACGTAGTTGGTGATGTCGACGGCGGCGTCGATGCTACGGACGTCTGCGCGACGCAGACGCTCGACCATCCACAGCGGCGTGGGCTTGGACAGATCGACGTTACGAATCACACGACCCAGATAACGCGGGCATGCAGCGGGCGCGAGGACTTCAACCGAACGCACTTCATCGTGCACGGCAGGAACGCTGGCCACGACCGGCCGGGTAACTTCGGAGGAATACAACGCGCCGACTTCACGGGCCAGACCTGCCAAAGACAAGCAGTCACCCCGGTTCGGCGTAAGGTCGACTTCGATGCTGGCATCGTCGAGCCCCAGGTACTCACGAATGTCCTTGCCAACCGGCGCATCGACCGGCAGCTCCATCAGGCCATCGTTGCCTTCGCCCACCTGCAACTCGGCTTGCGAGCACAGCATGCCGTTGGATTCAACGCCACGCAGCTTGGCTTTCTTGATTTTGAAATCGCCCGGCAATTCCGCGCCGATCATAGCGAACGGGATTTTCAGGCCCGGGCGCACATTCGGCGCTCCGCACACAACCTGAAAAGTCTCGGAGCCATTGCTGACCTGGCAAACGCGCAGCTTGTCGGCGTCCGGGTGCTGCTCGGTGCTCAGCACCTCGCCCACTATCACGCCATTGAATTCACCGGCGGCCGGCGTAACGCTATCGACCTCAAGACCGGCCATCGACAGACGAGCAACCAGCTCGTCGCGACTTACCTGCGGGCTTACCCAGCCACGCAGCCATTGTTCACTGAATTTCATCCTGCTCTCCTAAGAATTCGTTACGACTAGCGAAATTGCGCGAGGAACCGCAAGTCGTTGTCGAAGAACAGACGCAAGTCATTCACGCCGTAACGCAGCATGGCCAGACGCTCAACGCCCATGCCGAAGGCAAAGCCCGAAAACTCTTCCGGGTCGATCCCGGACATGCGCAATACGTTCGGGTGAACCATGCCGCAGCCCATGACTTCCAGCCAGCCAGTCTGTTTGCAGACGCGGCAGCCTTTACCGCTGCACATCACGCATTCCATGTCGACTTCAGCGGATGGCTCGGTGAACGGGAAATACGAAGGACGGAAACGCACGGCCAGTTCTTTTTCGAAGAACACCCGCAGGAATTCTTCGATGGTGCCTTTGAGGTCGGCGAAATTGATATCGCGATCGACCAGCAGGCCTTCGACCTGATGGAACATCGGCGAATGGGTGATATCGGAGTCGCTGCGATACACACGACCCGGGCAGACGATGCGGATCGGCGGCTGTTTCGATTCCATGGTGCGGACCTGTACCGGCGAGGTATGGGTGCGCAGCAACATGTTGGCATTGAAATAGAAGGTGTCATGCATCGACCGGGCCGGGTGATGGCCTGGGATGTTGAGCGCTTCAAAGTTGTGGTAATCGTCTTCGACCTCAGGACCTTCGGCGATGCCGTAGCCAATGTGGGTGAAGAACTGTTCGATACGCTCCAGAGTGCGCGTGACCGGATGCAGACCACCCGAGGTCTGGCCGCGGCCAGGCAGGGTCACATCAATGGACTCGGCAGACAGTTTGGCGGCCAGGTCGGCCTCTTCAAACAGCGCCTTGCGGGCATTGAGAACCTCTGTGACACGCTCCTTGGCAACGTTGATCAGGGCGCCAACTTGCGGACGCTCTTCTGCCGGCAAATTTCCCAGGGTCTTCATCACCTGAGTCAATTCGCCCTTTTTGCCAAGGTAGTGAACCCGGATTTGCTCCAGGGCATTGATATCTTCAGCGCTTTGCACAGCCTCTAGTGCTTGAGAGACGAGCGCATCCAGGTTTTCCATGTACAGACTCCAGATACAAAATAGGGGAAGAGCTTGAAGGCTCTTCCCCTATTTATGACGTTTAACACCTGGCCCCACGGAGGTGAGGCCTGGTGATTGTCGGGGGTACTTAAGCCAAGGTGGCTTTAGCTTTCTCGACAATCGCAGCAAACGCCGCTTTTTCGTTCACTGCCAGATCAGCCAGAACCTTACGGTCGATCTCGATGGACGCTTTTTTCAGGCCGGCGATGAAACGGCTGTAGGACAGACCGTTAATACGTGCACCAGCGTTGATACGAGCGATCCACAGAGCGCGGAACTGACGTTTTTTCTGACGACGGTCACGGTAGGCGTATTGGCCTGCCTTGATTACCGCTTGCTTGGCAACACGGAATACGCGCGAGCGAGCGCCGTAGTAGCCTTTAGCAAGTTTCAGAATTTTTTTGTGACGTTTACGGGCAATGACGCCACGCTTTACACGAGCCATGAGTTACTTCCTCTATTCTTAACCAAAAATTAGCAAAGGCGCAGCATACGCTTGACTTTTGCAACGTCGGACGGGTGCAGCAAGCTGCTACCGCGCAGCTGACGCTTACGCTTGGTCGACATTTTGGTCAGGATGTGGCTCTTGAAAGCGTGTTTATGCTTGATACCGTTAGCAGTTTTCAGAAACCGCTTAGCAGCACCACTTTTCGTTTTCATTTTTGGCATGTTCGGATACTCCGCATTCAGTTGATAAACATAATCAGAAGGCCTGCCGTGCCCTGATGATTATTTCTTCTTTTTCGGGGCGATGACCATGATCAGCTGGCGTCCTTCCATCTTAGGATGCTGTTCGACCGAACCGTACTCGAGCAAGTCACCTTCAACCCGCTTGAGGAGTTCCATCCCCAGCTCCTGGTGGGCCATCTCACGGCCGCGGAATCGCAAGGATACCTTGGCCCTGTCCCCATCACTCAGGAAACGTACCAGGTTGCGCAGTTTTACCTGGTAATCCCCTTCCTCCGTCCCTGGACGAAACTTGATTTCTTTAACCTGGATCTGCTTCTGGTTTTTCTTGGCCGCGGCAACCTGTTTCTTCTTCTCGAAGATCGATTTGCCGTAGTCCATCAGTTTGCAAACAGGGGGTACTGCATCGGCGGAAATTTCCACCAAATCCAGTTTGGCCTCTTCAGCCTTAAGAAGCGCGTCTTCAATTGACACAATCCCAAGCTGTTCACCTTCAGCTCCAATTAACCGAACCTCGCGTGCCGAGATATTCTCGTTGATCGGGGCTTTCGGTGCAGCTCGTTTATCTTGTCTCATTTCACGCTTAATAGTAATTACTCCATATCTGGGCGACCACGCCGGGAAACCGCTTGCGCGAGAAACTCAGCGAACTGGGCGACGGGCATCGAGCCCAGGTCAGCACCTTCACGAGTACGCACAGCGACAGTCTGCATCTCGACTTCCCGATCTCCGATAACCAAGAGATAAGGGACCTTGAGCAAAGTATGCTCGCGGATTTTAAAGCCGATCTTTTCATTTCTCAAGTCAGACTTGGCACGAAATCCGCTTTCGTTGAGAGTTTTTTCAACCTCGGCGGCGAAATCGGCCTGTTTGTCAGTGATGTTCATGATCACTGCCTGTGTCGGAGCCAGCCACGCGGGGAATGCCCCTTCGTAGTGCTCGATCAGGATCCCGACGAAACGTTCGAAGGATCCGAGGATCGCCCGGTGCAGCATGACCGGGTGCTTGCGACTGTTGTCTTCGGAGACGTATTCGGCTCCCAAACGGACAGGCAGGTTAAAATCGAGCTGCAGAGTACCACACTGCCAAACACGGCCAAGGCAATCTTTCAACGAAAACTCGATCTTAGGACCGTAGAACGCGCCCTCGCCCGGCTGCAGATCATACGGCAGGCCAGCGCTATCAAGGGCTGCAGCCAATGCCGCTTCGGCGCGATCCCACAGCTCGTCGGAACCTACGCGTTTTTCCGGACGAGTGGACAGCTTCATTTCAACGTCTTTGAAGCCGAAGTCGGCGTAGACGTCCATGGTCAGCTTGATGAACGCGGCGGATTCGGCCTGCATCTGCTCTTCAGTACAGAAGATGTGGGCGTCGTCCTGAGTGAATGCACGCACACGCATGATGCCGTGCAGCGCACCCGATGGCTCGTTACGGTGGCAGGCACCGAATTCGGCCAGACGCATCGGCAGCTCGCGGTAGCTTTTCAGGCCTTGATTGAACACTTGCACGTGGCAAGGGCAGTTCATTGGCTTGATTGCGTAGTCGCGGTTTTCCGACTGAGTCGTGAACATGTTGTCGCCGTAGTTGGCCCAGTGCCCGGATTTCTCCCAGAGACTGCGATCAACAACTTGCGGCGTTTTGATTTCGAGGTAGCCGTTGTCGCGCTGAACTTTGCGCATGTACTGCTCGAGCACCTGATACAGCGTCCAGCCGTTCGGGTGCCAGAACACCATGCCCGGCGACTCTTCCTGAGTGTGGAACAGGCCCAGACGCTTGCCAATCTTGCGGTGATCGCGCTTTTCGGCTTCTTCGATGCGCTGAATGTAGGCCGCCAGCTGCTTCTTGTCTGCCCATGCGGTGCCGTAAACGCGCTGCAATTGCTCGTTCTTGGCATCGCCACGCCAGTAGGCGCCGGACAACTTGGTCAGCTTGAAAGATTTCAGAAAGCGCGTGTTCGGCACGTGCGGACCACGGCACATGTCGACGTATTCTTCGTGATAGTACAGACCCATGGCCTGTTCATCCGGCATGTCCTCGACCAGGCGCAACTTATAATCTTCGCCACGGGCCTTGAACACTTCGATCACTTCGGCGCGCGGAGTGACTTTCTTGATCACGTCGTAATCTTTTTCGATCAGCTGCTGCATGCGCTGTTCGATCGCGGCGAGGTCGTCCGGGGTGAAAGGACGCTCGAAGGCGATGTCGTAATAGAAGCCTTCGTCGATGACCGGGCCGATGACCATTCTGGCGGTCGGGTACAGCTGCTTGACCGCGTGGCCGACCAGGTGAGCGCAAGAATGGCGAATGATCTCCAGCCCCTCTTGATCCTTTGGCGTAATGATTTGCAGCGTGGAATCGCTGTAGATGATGTCGCTGGCGTCGACCAGCTTGCCATTGACCTTGCCGGCCACGGTGGCCTTGGCCAGACCGGCACCAATGGATGCGGCGACCTCGGCTACGGAAACCGCGTGATCGAATGAACGTTGACTGCCGTCGGGAAGAGTAATAGTTGGCATGGCGCCTCCTCTCCTAGTGGTGACCCCTACCAAAGGTCACGTGGGTTGGGATGAGCCAGTACAAGATTCGATCCAGGCCATTCAATGACGAACGCCTGCCTTACAGCGGCAGGAGCCTTGCGGCCAACCGGAAAACCGAACCAGAGTGACTGGGATTCAAATCAGGGTTATTCGAACACTTGCCGCTGCCGGGACTGAAGGTCATCCGGGGCCTGCAAACGCCCGAGCGGGGCATGCTAGCACAGATGAACGGTCATCGCGGCAACGAGGAATCCAGCGGCGCCAATCTACGGTTTTTATGCCAGAGTGCTGAACTTGATCCCCCCTTTACCCCTCAGATAACAAGACATTGACCCACAAGGAGCATCCCAGCATGCATCTGAAACGTTTATTCGCCGTCATCGCCCCCGTCGTCCTGCTGCTGCCGCTGGCCGCTCACGCCGACTGGCCCAAGGGCGAGCGCGAGAAGTACATGACTCAGTGCACTACGGCTGCCACTCCACAGATCGGCGCGGCAGCGGCGAAAGCTCACTGCGCATGCGGTGCTGATGCGATCAAGTCTTACCCGGCTGCAGATATTCAGGCTTTGATGGACAATAAGGCCACCCCGGAACTGCAGCAGAAAGCATTGGGTCAGATCGCCAAATGCAAAGCCGATGTCCCCGCGAAAAAATGAGAAAAGAGACGCTATGACCAGGTCGCAGGCCGATAAAAAGCCCTGGATTTGAGACTTTTCACACGATTTACGCAGGTCTTTCAGCTTTTTTTATCGTCTTTACTTTCGGCTGAAAGCCTTGTAAAACGGGGCTTCCAGCTACACCCAGCAACAAAGAATGCGTTGGTGAGGGTCAAACAGCACGTCCGGGGGGGTCCCAAATCGAACATTTCGACTATGATACCCCGGTGTGCCCAGTTGGCCTGAGCAACACAGTACTGAAAAAATATATGTTTCTTGGAGATACACCATGTCTAATCGCCAAACCGGCACCGTTAAATGGTTCAACGATGAAAAAGGCTTCGGCTTCATCACTCCTCAAGGTGGCGGTGACGACCTGTTCGTACACTTCAAAGCTATCGAAAGCGACGGTTTCAAAAGCCTGAAAGAAGGCCAAACCGTTTCCTTCGTGGCTGAGAAAGGCCAAAAGGGTATGCAAGCTGCACAAGTCCGCGCAGAGTAATTTTCTGCCGCACTAAAAAAACCCCGTCCATGTGACGGGGTTTTTTATGTCCGATACAAAAGCCGGAACAATCAGCCGCAGTTGACGCGAGTGACGATCTGACTGGCGTCGGTGTTCAGGTTCAGACGATCGGAACGGTATTCCAGCGTCACCATGTCAGACGGCATCAGGAACCGTGCATTCTGCGCACCTGCGCGGGTGCGAGCCTGTTCCAGCAATTCGGGCGAAGCCTTTTTGCCTAGGGTGAATTCCGCAGCCTTTGCCTCACAACGGCTATGACCGGCATCAGTCGTCGTGACAGGGTCCGGTGCCGTCTCGGTAGACGTGCTGCTGCAACCAGCCAGCAGCGTTGCCGCCAGCAAAGTACCCAATGACGCGAGCTTCCAAGGCATGAAGCCTCCTATTTCGTTAATTAAACTGAGATCGTGCGACCGCCGATCCGGCGTTTCGTTTCAAGAAGAGTGCTAGCACTCTGCCTACGAATCGAAGAATCCGCGAGTTTGCCTGAGCAGAATGCCCCGTCCATCCTTCAATCGTGACTGGATATGAACAGGCTCAATACACGTCGATGTAGTCGAAGGGCGGATTCGGCCAGTTCTCTTTGAGCGCGTTAAAAATCTGCATGACCCAGACTTCGTCACTGGCTGCGACACGCCCGACATACCCCGAGCCTTTGGCCCACGTCTCAAGTCGAAACAAAAGCCCGTCGATGTCAGTACCGCCCACGGTGCCGGACGAGATATAGGCAATGCCGCCTTTGGTGACTCGCAGCTGCGTATGCTCATCGTCGCTGGCAGAGGCCAGCAACTGACGCACCGCTTCAAGGGTCAGGCCGTCCGGAGTGTTCAAATCGATCTGCACAACGTGATCCTTCGGAAATCATCAAAGACCAAGTGTCGCATAGCCCTTCTCTCATGCCTAAGTCGGAGTGCCAAAAGCCCTGCAAAATGGTTAACTCGCACCCAGACTTTTCCATATTCACGAGCGCCATCATGACCATCGTAAGTATCGACGCCGACATCAAGGCCAAGTGGCCACAAGGACATAGCTCCTATAGCCCGGGCAGCCCGGAAGAGTTGGCAATCATTGGTATCGATCTATTGGTCAAGGAACTGGGCACCGAAGCGGCCCAGTCATTTATTGCGCAGGTATTTGAGAAGTACCTCGTCGAATATATGGACATGGTGCATCCAGGCAAGGAATAAAACCCGCAGGCGGTTGCCTGCGGGTCTGACGCTTACTTCAATCGCGCCAAGCGCTGGGTCAGCAGATCGAAAAAGCCCTGCGCATCACCGTTCTCCACCCAGAAAGCGTTCTTCGGCGCTTTCAAGCCGTCATACCAGTCGACAACGGTCTGACCAAACGTCGGCCCTTCGCGACTGTCGACCACCACGTTTACCGAGCGCCCGGTAAACAGCTCCGGCTTGAGCAGATACGCAACCACCGTGGCGTCATGGACCGGGCCACCCGGAAGACCGTAGTGTTCCATGTCACCTTTGACGTACTCGTTGAGAATCCCGCTGACCAATTTGCTTGCGTTGTTATTCAGCGCAGCAATCTGCTTCAGACGGGTTTCGCTGGTAAGGATCTTGTGCGTCACGTCCAATGGCAGATAGGTAAGTTTGACCCCGCTTTTCAGCACGACTTCAGCTGCCTGCGGATCGGCGAACAGGTTGAATTCGGCCACCGGAGTGATGTTGCCACCATTGAAGTGCGCACCGCCCATGATCACCACTTCCTTGATGCCCTGAACGATCTCGGGCTCTTGAATCAGCGCCAGGGCCAGGTTGGTTTGCGGGCCGAGCATGGCGATAGTGATGCTGTGTGGCTTGGCAGTCTTCAATGTGTCGATCAGATAATTGACTGCACTGCCCTGCTCAAGACCCTTCTTCGGCTCGTGGACCGCTACCCCCGACAAGCCTTCCTTACCGTGAATGTTCTCTGCGTAGATCGGCGTGCGCATCAACGGCCTGGGCGCGCCGGCGTACACCGGAACATCTTCACGCCCCGCCCACTCACGAGCCAGGCGTGCATTACGCGATGTCTTGTCGAGGCGCACATTGCCGGCAACGGTGGTCAACGCACGGATATTCAACTCTTCCGGCGACGCCAGCGCGAACAGCAATGCGACCACATCGTCAGCACCGGGATCGGTGTCGATGATCAGATCGATTTTTTCCGCCGCGTGGACGCTGGTTGCGCTAATCAGGGACAAAAGCAGGAAACTCCGAAGCAGTTGGGGCAGTTTTTTAGCATAGCGGTGCATGGCGCACTCCTTGTGCGTGGGAAAACCAGGAAGAAACAGCCGATCAGAACGTTACCCCAGCCACTAGAACAATGTTGCAGTACGGCTGACATTCGCCTGTACGAACAATCGCCCGTGCTTGTCGGCTAAGGACCTTGAATTGGTCGTGGCTGAGCAACTCACGTCGCCCCAGCGCTCCCTCGGCATCCAATGCATCCAGCGTCGTCAGCGCAGAGGGTTTCTTTTGCAGAATTTCTTCGGCGAGCACATGGCTCTCGACCTGCATCTCGCTGAGCACCACGTTCAGGGTGCTGACGAAATCCGGGATGCCGTGGGTCAGCGCCAGATCGATCAGCTCGACACCCGGCGGCACTGGCAGTCCGGCATCGCCGATCACGACCATGTCGCCATGGCCAAGCGAGGCGATCAGCCGTGACAGTGCGACATTGAGCAGAGGAGTTTTTTTCATGATGCTGTGAATGCCTTAACGTCTTTCAAGGTGGGTATCGAAGGTTGAGCCCCTGAGCGAGTCACAGACAGCGCGGCGGCGACCTGACCGAAACGGATCGCTTCGGCCTCGCTCTGGCCGGCGGACAGCGCTGCTGCGAAACCGCCGACGAAGGTGTCGCCAGCCGCAGTGGTATCGACCGCCTTCACCTTCGGCGCCGGGAAATGCTCAAAACTTTGCCCGTTGGCAAACAGCGAACCCTGCGACCCAAGGGTGATGATGACCTTGCTAGCGCCCATGGCGATCAGACGGGTCGCCGCCATTTCAGCGGTTTCCAGTGAGTCCACCGGCAATCCGCTCAGGGCAGAGGCTTCGCTTTCATTGGGAATCAGGTAATCGATGGCCGCGTACCAGTCTGACGGCAGCGGACGACTGGCCGGAGCGGGATTGAGGATCACGGTTTTACCCAGTTCCCGGCCGCGCTTGAGCGCGTGGCCCACTGTCGCATCGGGCACTTCCAGCTGACAGATAATCACGTCCGACGCCTGCAATACCGCATCGAAATGATCGATCACGTCTGCCGTCAGCGCACCGTTCGCGCCGGCCACGATGACAATCGCGTTCTGACTGTTATCGTCGACCACGATCAAGGCCACACCGCTGGCACCTTCCACGGTGCTGACGGCCTGACAATCAATGTTGTCGGCCAACAGCGACTCGCGCAATTCGTTGCCGTAGGCATCGCTGCCGACACAACCGACCATCGAAACCTGCGCACCGAGGCGCGCTGCGGCAACGGCCTGGTTCGCACCTTTGCCACCGGAGACGGTGGTAAAAGATTGGCCAATCAGCGTCTCACCGCCCCGGGGCAGACGTGAAGCCCGGGTCACCAGGTCCATGTTCAGGCTGCCTATCACCACTACTTTTGCTGACATACATTGCTACTCATCAATTCGGTTTCAGCGGGTCTGGTTACTGGTTCAGCGAATTTGGGCAGACAGGCCGGCGAGCGGCGCGGTCGATTCCCGCAAAACGATACTGGGCGTGACGATCCGCTGATCGGTAGGCAAAGTCGGGTTGGCGATCCGGCGCAAAAGCACTTCGGCCGCCATTTCCCCCAACTGCACAATGGACTGGCCGACGGTGGTCAGCGCCGGATACACATAACGGCTCATCTGGATGTCATCGAAACCGATGACCGACAATTCATTTGGCACACGAATGTTGCGCTCGGCAGCCGCGCGCAATACACCTATGCCGATCATGTCGTTGCCGGCGAAGATGGCGCTGGGCGGCTCCTTTTCCAACAGAATCGCGGCGGCGTTGTAACCGCCGGTACTGGTGAAGTCACTCTCGAACATGCGCCCGCGAGACACTTCGACGCCCGCCTCGGTCAAGGCGCGGCAATAACCAGCCAGACGCATCTGCGCGACGCTGGTGCTGGCCGGGCCGCCAATCGTGGCGATGTCCCGGTGACCCAGTTCCAGCAGATGGCGGGTCGCCAGATAGGCACCGAATTCGTGATCGATGCGCACCAGGTCCGCATCGAGCCCTTCCAGCCCTCGGTCGACAATAACCATCGGCGTACGCACGCCGGCGAGGCCTTCCGCCAAACCGCCATCACCGCCCGCCGAAGCCACGATCAGACCGTCGATGCGCTTTTCCAGCAACACACGCAAATAACTGCGCTGCTTGTCCGGGTTGTCATCGGAGTTGCAGAGGATCACGCAGTAACCGTTGCGTTCGCAGTAATCCTCAATGCCTCGTGCCAGTTCGGCAAAATACGGGTTGAGACTGTTTGGCACCAGCAGTCCGATGGTCGCCGTGGTTTTCGCTTTCAGCGAACGAGCCACCGCACTGGGCACGTAGTCGAGCGTCTTGATGGCCGCTTCGACCTTGATCCGCACCTCTTCACTGACCGGGCGCGTCTTGTTCACCACGTGGGAAACCGTCGTGTAGGAAATCCCCGCGAGTGCTGCCACATCCTTGATTGTTGCCATGACTCAGGTCCGCCGGCTTGCGCGCTGACTGCGATAGGTGTCGAGCACTACGGCAATCACAATAACCGCGCCGGTGATGATGCGCTTGGTCGGTTCAGTTGCACCGATCTGCGCCAGGCCGGCTGCCAGTACGGAGATAATCAGGACGCCAAAAAACGTGCTGATCACCGAGCCGCGCCCACCCATCAGACTCGTGCCGCCAATCACCACGGCGGCAATGACCTGCAGCTCCAGACCGGAACCGGCATTCGGGTCCGCCGCTTCCAGGCGCGAAATCTGAAACAGCGCGGCGATACCGGCCAGCAGCCCCATCAGACTGAATACCAGAATCTTGTAGGGCTTTGGATTGATCCCCGCCAGACGCACGGCCTCTTCGTTGGTGCCGATGCCGATCAGGTAACGGCCGAACACCGTGCGGGTCAACACGGCCTGGGCAATGAAGATGATCAGCAACGCAATGATGAAAGACGGCGAAATGCCGAAAGCGATCGGGTTGGACAGCCAGGCGAATGCATCACCGATGTAGGCGGTGCGCGAGCCGGTCATTTGATAAGCCACGCCACGGGCCATTTCCAGCACGCCGAGCGACACGATAAATGAAGGGATGCGCCACGCCACCGTGATCGAACCGGTGATGGTCCCGGCCAATGCCGCCGCTGCCATGCCCAACAGCGCTGCCGGCAGAACGCTCCAGCCCCAGCCGAGAATCGCTACACTCACCGTCGACGCGGCGAGCGCCAGCACCGAGCCTACCGAGAGGTCGATGCCGCCGATGATCAACACGAAGGTCATGCCCACCGCCAGCACCATCAAATCCGGAATCTGGTTGGCCAGGGTGCTGAACGTATCGTAAGAGAAGAAATGGCTGCTCAAGGCAGAGAACAGCGCGATCATCGCCAGCAAGGCACCGGCCAGGCCGAGGTAGGTGCCGAGGCCGTAAAAGTTGCCACTACGTTTGCCGACAGACGTTGCAGTTTTCATGAAAAATCCCTAGGCGCTGCTTCGTTGAGCAACGCATCACGTTTTTGGTAGCCGGCAAACGCGGCTGCAAGCAAGTCATCCTGGGTCCAGCTATCGCGCTCGAAGGTCTCGATCAGACGCCCCGCTGACAACACGCCGATGCGGTCGCAGATCAGCATCAGTTCACGCAAGTCGCTGGAGACCACGACCAACGCTTTACCCTGCCGCGTCAGCTCGCCCAGCAAGGCATAAATGTCGAATTTGGCACCAACGTCGATGCCTCGGGTGGGCTCGTCAAACAACATCACCGAGCAATCGCGCTCCAGCCATCGACCAATGACGACTTTTTGCTGATTGCCGCCGGACAGTTCTGACACGAGTTGCGTCGGACTGGAACTGCGGATGCGCATGGCGTCAATCTGACGCTGAGCCAGAGACACTTCCTCACCGTCATTGACGAACCCGGCGCTGGATATCACCGGCATGTTGCCCAAGGCAATGTTGGCACTGATCGATTGGGTCAGCAGCAGGCCCTCGCCTTTGCGGTCTTCGGTGATCAGGGCAATGCCATGCGCCACCGCGTCTGACGGTGATCGAATGCTCACCACGCGCGCCGGCGAACCCAGCGCCACGGTGCCGCTGTCCGCCACATCGGCGCCGAAAATCAGGCGCAACAGTTCTGTGCGCCCTGCCCCGATCAAGCCGGAAATTCCGTAGATTTCCCCGGCGCGCACTTCAAAAGACACATCGCGAACCTTGTCGGACCTGCTAAGGCCAGTGACCGTCAAGGCGGGTGCACCGATATTGCGCGCTCCCATGTCAATGTGTTCGCCCAGCTCCCGGCCGACCATCAGCGTGACCAGTTGCTCACTGCTGTAATTGGCCATCGGTTCGACGCAGACCAGATTGCCGTCGCGCAGCACCGCGATGCGCTGGGCCACTCGCGCCAATTCTTCGAGACGGTGCGAGATATAAATGATCGACACGCCACGCGCTTGCAGACGGGTGATTTGCTCGAAAAGCATCTCGACTTCACGGGCCGTCAGCATCGCAGTAGGTTCGTCGAGAATCAGCACGTGGCAATCGCCGATCAGGTTGCGGGCAATCTCGACCATTTGCTGATGACCGATACCCAACTCACCGACAAGGGTATCCGGATCAATCGCGTCGAGCCCGACCTGAGCCATGGCCTCAATGGCCGCCTTGCGTAATTGCTTGCGACTGATCCAGCCCGCGTTGCTGGGCAGATTATCAAGGAACAGGTTCTCGGCCACCGACAGAGTCGGCAGCAGATTGAGTTCCTGCATGACCATCCGAATACCAAGGTCTTCAGCCTGGGTGCGACTGCCAGGACGATAATCCTGCCCCTGAAACTGCATCTGGCCAGTGGTCGGTGCGACCAGCCCGCCGATGATTTTTGACAGCGTACTTTTACCGGCACCGTTTTCGCCGGTCAGCGCCAGCACTTCGCCGCGCATCAGCGTCAAATCAATACCCGTCAGGACAGGTTGAGCATAGGTCTTGCCGATGCCGCTGACCGAGAGGACAGCGATCGGAGCGGAAACTGACATAAAAAAATCTCCATGCGCTCGACCGGTCGGACGAGCGCCGTTGTGTCGCCAGAAGGACTACTTGGTAACCAGCTCGACCGGAGTTTCAATCACGCCATTAGCGCCGCTGTCGACTTTCTCGCCCTTGATGATTTTCAGCGCTGTTTCAATGCCGAACACCGCTTGTTTCGCTGCGAACTGATCGGCCGTGGCCAGGACGCGACCATCTTTCAGCATCGGCTTGATTGCATTGATGTTGTCATAGCCGACCACTTGCACCTTGCCCGCCTTGCCGGCCGCGCGCACCGCAGAAACCGCGCCGACCGCCATGCTGTCGTTGCCGGCCAGCAGGGCCTTGATGTTCGGGTATTCACTCAGCATGGAGGAGGCAACCTGATTGCCCTTGTTGATTTCCCAGTCACCGGATTGCAGCGACACGACCTTGATCTGCGCCGCTTCCATCGCATCCTTGAAGCCTGCAGTGCGGGCCTGCGCGTTGGTCGTGGTGGAAACGCCTTCAATGATGCCAACTTCGTCACCGGCCTTGAGCTGTTTGGCCAGGTACTCGCCGACCAGACGCGCGCCTTTGCGGTTGTCCGGGCCTACGAACGGAACGGTGATGTTTTTGCTTTTGACGACTGCCGGATCCAGCTGGTTATCGATGTTGATCACGGTGATGCCGGCGTCCACAGCCTTTTTGATCACAGGCACCATCGCCTTCGAGTCGGCGGGTGCGATGACCAGGGCGTTAACTTTGGAAACGATCATTTGTTCAACAATGCGGATCTGGTTGGCGGTGTCTGTTTCGTCCTTGATGCCGTTTGAGATCAGGTCGAATTCGCCGGAGTGTTCTTTCTGATAAGCCTTGGCGCCATCTTCCATGGTCAGGAAAAATTCGTTGGCCAGTGATTTCATGACCAGTGCGACTTTAGGTTTTTCCGGGGATTCGGCGAATGCCGAGGAGAAAGGCATGGCAGCGGATGCGGCAGCCAGCATAGCGACAGCAAGAAGACGTCCAGCGAATGGCAGCTTCATGGGTTCACTCCGATCTTATGATTATTTTTTTGGCAACGCATTGCGCTGACGTTACCGTTGCGGTCGATACTACCGCCGGAAAGGTTGCCGCGCAAACGTTTGCGTTGATCGAACTATGCGAACCCTACAGATAATTGTCAACGGCCGAACGGCCATTCATACATCGCCGATTATGCGGTGGTACTGACCAGCCCTCCCGACCCACCGCCCTTGGCCAATTCCTTGATCAAGCTGGCAGTCACCTGCGCCAATGCGCCATTTGTCTCGACAATCTGGCCTTGCATCGACATCACGGCCGTCGCCTTGGCTTCCTCTGTCGGGTAAGCCGCGGCCTGCGCAGCGGCCAACTGCTGCTGTTGTTCGCGTAACTGCTGCTGCAGTTCCTGCATGCGTTTGAGCAGTACTTTAACGGCAATGCTTTGAGTGCTTCCACTCTCTTCCCTGGCTTCTGCAGGTGCGCCGCCACCCGTACGAACCTGATTCGAATCACCCTCTTTTTCTTCACCCAGGACCAGTGCCGAGGTTTGATCGGCGGACTCGTTCAACGCATTGATGGTGGCCGTGGACTTGCCACCGATGGTGACAGCAGCCGGATTGGGAAAACCTACGGAAAACGACATGTGAGCTCCTGAGAAAAGATCCTTTGAAGGGACATCGACCGTCCCGCGAGTTTCTTTAACGTCCATTTGCTCAGTGAGTGAAAACCAGGTGAAAGCACACACGAGTTCTGCCGGGAACCCGAACGCTAATACGTTGTGTAGTCGGAATACCGGACGACAGGAATACAGCACTGTAATTTCACAATCTGGTTTAGTGATAAATATCATCAACTTGGAGGCTTTTCTCAGTCCTGCGCATGACTGGTACAGATCCTGCTCTCTTTGATTAGCCTCAGGCTTTCAGATCAGCTTGAGGCACTTCCAAAAGAAAACTGCGTCAGCACCATCTAACAATTAGAGAGATAAAAATAATGACAGCTGCTTTCAGATCCCTCGTTCCGGGCACTTTGGCCCTCCTCCTGCTATTACCCTCCGCCCTTCAGGCGAAAGAAGTCGAGACACAACAAAAGCTGGCCAATGTGGTGATTCTCGCCACGGGCGGCACCATCGCCGGTGCGGGCGCCAGCGCTGCCAACAGTGCCACCTACCAGGCGGCGAAGGTCGGCATCGAACAATTGATCGCAGGGGTCCCGGAACTGAGCCAAGTGGCCAACGTTCGCGGTGAGCAAGTCATGCAAATCGCCTCCGAGAGCATCACCAACGACAACCTGCTGCAACTGGGTCGCCGCGTGGCGGAACTGGCGGACAGCGCTGACGTGGATGGCATCGTCATCACCCACGGCACCGACACGCTGGAAGAGACCGCGTACTTTCTGAACCTGGTGGAAAAAACCGACAAGCCAATCATCGTCGTCGGCTCGATGCGTCCGGGCACGGCAATGTCCGCGGACGGCATGCTGAACCTGTACAACGCCGTGGCCGTGGCGAGTAGTAAAGAGGCCCGCGGCAAGGGCGTGCTGGTGACCATGAACGATGAAATCCAGTCGGGTCGCGATGTCAGCAAAATGATCAACATCAAGACCGAGGCATTCAAAAGTGCCTGGGGTCCGCTTGGCATGGTCGTCGAAGGCAAGTCCTACTGGTTCCGGTTGCCGGCCAAGCGCCACACCATGGATTCGGAATTCGACATCAAGCAGATCAAGTCTCTGCCGGATGTAGAAATTGCCTATTCCTACGGCAACGTCAGCGACACCGCTTACAAAGCGCTCGCTCAGTCCGGCGCCAAAGCCATCATCCACGCCGGTACCGGTAATGGCTCGGTGTCCTCGCGCGTTGTGCCAAGCCTGCAAGCCCTGCGCAAAGACGGCGTACAAATCATTCGCTCTTCTCATGTCAACGCTGGCGGTTTCGTACTGCGCAATGCCGAACAACCGGATGACAAATACGATTGGGTTGTAGCGCACGACCTTAATCCGCAAAAGGCTCGGATCCTGGCCATGGTTGCACTGACCAAGACCAGCGACAGCAAAGAGCTGCAGCGGATGTTCTGGGAATACTGATCTGACCCCGTCCGGCTGAGCTCAGTCTGACATTGCTGCATCCACTCGCCAGTTCTGGCGAGTGGCTCGTTTTACTCCGACAAATTTAATTCCCCCGTCCTACACAAAATGGCAAAAATCGCTGTCAGAGGATTTTCTTGAATTTTAAGCAGTTGCGAAAATGCCTACAGTTAAATACTGTATGCACGTACAGCTTAATAAGGATAATCCTGTGGCCATCGCTCCCGCCTCACCCGACGCCTTTGAACTCATGGGCATTCGCGTCCAGAAAATCATCAATTCTCCAACCGCTCAAAAAGCCAAAGCCGCACTGATCTTCCGTCTTCCGGACGAACCAGTGGCTGAGTGGGAGCGCCTGCTCGAAGAGATTGATGAGAACGACAACGTCACCCTCGCCTACCGCGACGATGGCGGCGTGCAGATTTTCTGGGTTGTGCCGAAGGAGAGTCAATGAGTGTCCGTTGTTTTGTTTTGCTGCTGATGTTGTTCACCACGGTTGCTCAGGCAGATGCCCCCCGCACCTTCAACGAAGCCAAGAAAGTCGCCTGGAAGCTTTATGCGCCGCAGTCCACCGAGTTTTATTGCGGGTGCAAATACACCGGCAACAAGGTGAACCTGTCGGCCTGCGGCTACGTCCCGCGAAAAAACGCCAAACGCGCGTCCCGCATTGAATGGGAACATATCGTCCCGGCCTGGCAGATCGGGCATCAGCGGCAGTGCTGGCAACAGGGCGGACGTAAAAACTGCACACGTCATGACCCGATCTATCAGAAAGCCGAAGCAGATCTGCACAATCTGGTGCCGAGCATCGGAGAAGTGAACGGCGACCGCAGCAATTTCAGCTTTGGCTGGCTACCGGAGCAGCCGGGCCAGTATGGATCTTGCCTGACTCAGGTGGATTTCAAGGCGAAGAAGGTGATGCCGCGGCCTTCGATTCGCGGCATGATCGCCCGGACATATTTCTACATGAGCAAACAATATGGCCTGCGGCTGTCGAAACAGGATCGGCAATTGTATGAAGCCTGGAGCAAGACTTATCCCGTTCAGGCGTGGGAACGGCAGCGCAATCAGAGCGTGGCTTGTGTGATGGGACGCGCCAATGAATTTGTCGGCCCGGTAGACATGAAAGCGTGTGGTTGACTGTTCGCGAAATGCAAAGGCCTCGGGTTTCATTACCCGAGGCCTTTTTTTATGCGTGATCGCGCCGGCGATCAAGCCTTACTGAATCAGCGGGTGCTCGATAACCAGCACTTCGATGTTCTGCTTCTTCGCCTTCTTGAGTGCTGCGAGCACCTCTGCCTGTTTGGCCTCTGCTTCGGCTTTCGATGCATAGGGCCCCATCAGAATCCGCGTTTTACCCTCCTCCCTGATCACGCTGGAGACGTAACTGTGCTCGATCAGCCATCCGCTAAGGTCGCTGACCGCCTGGGTTATCTCGCCGCGCACTTCGAGGTGCCATTGAGGCGCAGCGGCCGGTGCAGACGTCGCCTCCGCTGCCGGCTTGGGCTTGGGCGCATCGGTATTCTTGCCTTCGCCACATGCCGCCAGTGCCAGTACTGCGATTACCAAGGCCAATTTGCGCACTACGCTTCCCTCTGAATACTGAAAAAGGGGATTTTACCATCCATGAATACTTCCTGAGTGCCGCAAAATGGGCTCAAAACAACGAGAATGATGGGTGCGGCCTCTGTATAGTTACGCCTTGGGAATTAATGCAGCATCTGCGCGTCAGAAAGAGGCACCCAAACCGTGAAGCTTCGCACTAATCTATACATACCACCGACCTCTGCACTGTTCGAATCAGGTGCCCTACAAAGAAATCAAGGAGAAGACCATGCTGATACTCACCCGCAAAGTCGGTGAAAGCATAAATATTGGCGACGACATTACGATCACCATTTTGGGCGTAAGTGGCCAGCAAGTCAGAATCGGCATCAACGCCCCAAAGGACGTAGCTGTCCATCGCGAAGAAATTTATCAGCGCATTCAGGCAGGTTTGACCGCCCCGGACAAACCACAGTCCTGAATTCTGCTGCAATCAGTAGCCAGCCCGTTCACCCCCCGAACAACGGCTGGCTAAGATTCGACCGTCCCCCCCATCTGACCCTCCCCTGATACTACCGGCCTGTTCCACGCGCTGGCTGTCAGACGCTTCGCATTCGACCAGAGAAAAGTGCGAACGCACCTTACAAGACTTCCTTCCCCGTAAAACTATTATCAGACGAAGGCTCACCAGCGACTGGCAAAACCCGCAGCGATGGCAATATCATGTTGCCACTGGCGGTCAACCAAGGGCGCCAGAGGACAATTATCCAAAAGGGAATTCACTTGAAAGACATCGTTATCAGCGTCAACAACGCCGTCATGTACATTCTGCTGGCCATCATCGTCATCACCTCAATAGTCGGCATGTTCGTTCAGGGCTTCTGGTCCGGTGTCGGCGCGTTCATCCTGGGTACTCTGGTGTGGTGCGTCATTTCGGGCTTCTGGTTTGTCCAGTCGGCGACGTACGAAGAACTGCGCAAGTTGAACGCGAAGTAAGCTGAATTCGGTTAAAGGAATTGACCGGAAATGGATTCATCAGAAGTACTGGTGAAGCGAAGGCCTGCTCCAGGGCAGGCCGTTACAGGCTCGCAAGAACTACGACATTTCAGATCGCTGCGTAAATCAAGCAGCAGTTGGCGAAGCTTGCGTAGGACCGCGTCATTGAACAAACGCCACTCCCCTCGCCATACCTGTCGCCGCCACAATCATCAACATCATCAGTAGCGCCTGAACGTGGCAGATCCGCGCGAACACCTTCGCACGAACGGTATCGATAGGCGCGCCTCGCCCCAGCGCGATCCGCCATTTGATCAGCGTCGCCATCGGTGCGATTTCCAACAGGAGGATGAGGACTAACAGCGTCATCTTCAGATGAAACAGCGGTTGATGAAGGTAGTAGTCGGCGCCCTTTTCGTACCCGGCAAAAGCCCGCATCCCACCTGTGACCAGCAGCAACAGCGCTGAAATCCCCCACAGATTATCCGCGCCCAACACGCTGCGAGCCTCGCCCACCCCGGTGGCGAGACGCCGAAACGCTGCGCCACGCGTCAGCACCGCCCAAAAGCCGAGCGCTAATGCCAAGAGGTGAATCGCGGCGAGAGACCAATGAACATACATCGAGAGACTCCCATCAGATCATCGTTGGGTGAGCCTGAAAGTAGTAGTCCATGAATGCACTGTTCGCCCGCCCGCTCAAGTAGAGAGCGACACTAAAAAAATGAATTTGCCCGTTGTCCTGCCGGTCAAGAATTATGAACGCAGTAATCTGGCGAGGTAACAGCAATGACAATCGAAGCAGAGACACTCGTGCAACTGACCGAAGCGCTTCAGCAGTGCGGCCTGACCCTGGTCTCGGACGTGAACTTCACCCGAGCACCTTACCGACACGATCATCGCTGGGTTTGCATTCTGGCGGAATGATTGATCTGCCGACGGCAGCGCTGAATGCGCCTGCCGTCGGCGCCCTTTTCGCTCGTTCGCAAGTGCCCGCACAGTATCGAGTGTGCAAGTTATCCACCCGCAGATTTCGGGCGCCAGTAAATCGCAGACAACAAAAAAGGCCCACCTTTCGGTGAGCCTTTCTAGACCGCCCAGCAGAGCGGATTTTGTTTGGTAGGCGCGATTGGACTCGAACCAACGACCCCCACCATGTCAAGGTGGTGCTCTAACCAACTGAGCTACGTGCCTGCTGTGAGGCGGCATTCTACGGAATTCCGAAGGGGTGTCAACACCTTTTTTTGAGCTAACCCTATGAATATGCAAAATATTTAATTTCGCCGTTGCGACGAAGATTTTCCGCCAGCTGGCGGTCGATTTTTAACTCGGGTAGGATCGACGCACTCGTAAAATATATTAAACAGAGGCTGCCGGATGGCGAACATTTCCTACCCAGAGTCCTATTACGCGGCATCGGCCAATGCAGTGCCGCCGCGTCCGGCGTTGCAGGGTGATATCGAGACGGATGTCTGCGTGATTGGCGCCGGTTACACAGGGCTGTCTTCTGCCCTGTTTCTGCTGGAAAACGGTTTCAAGGTGACCGTGCTGGAAGCCGCGAAAGTGGGTTTCGGGGCCTCGGGCCGCAACGGCGGTCAGATCGTTAACAGTTATAGCCGCGACATTGACGTCATCGAGCGGACGGTCGGCCCAACGCAGGCTCAACTGCTGGGCCAGATGGCGTTCGAGGGCGGCCGCATCATTCGCGAGCGCGTCGCCAAATATAATATCCAGTGCGACCTGAAAGACGGCGGCGTGTTTGCTGCGATCACTGCCAGCCAGATGGGCCATCTCGAATCCCAGAAGCGTTTGTGGGAACGCTTCGGTCATACGCAGCTGGAGCTGATGGATCAGCAGCGCATCCGTGAAGTGGTGAGCTGCGATCATTACGTGGGCGGCCTGCTCGACATGAGTGGCGGTCACATCCACCCGTTGAACCTGGCACTGGGCGAAGCGGCTGCCGTGGAGTCGCTGGGTGGCACCATTTATGAGCAGTCACCGGCGGTGCGTATCGAGCGCGGCGCGAATCCGGTGGTGCATACGCCGCAGGGTAAGGTCAGCGCCAAGTTCATCATCGTCGCGGGCAACGCCTACCTCGGCAATCTAGTGCCGGAACTGGCCGCGAAGTCGATGCCTTGCGGCACTCAGGTGATCACCACCGAGCCGCTGGGCGATGCTTTGGCAAAGAGTCTGTTGCCGCAGGATTACTGTGTTGAAGACTGCAACTACCTGCTCGACTATTACCGTCTGACGGGTGACAAACGCTTGGTATTCGGCGGTGGCGTCGTCTACGGCGCGCGGGATCCAGCGAACATCGAAGCGATCATCCGGCCGAAAATGCTCAAGGCGTTCCCGCAGCTCAAGGACGTGAAAATCGACTACGCATGGACCGGAAATTTTCTGCTGACTCTGTCGCGCCTTCCGCAGGTCGGACGGCTGGGCGACAACATTTATTATTCCCAAGGCTGCAGCGGTCACGGCGTGACGTATACGCACCTGGCCGGCAAAGTGCTGGCGGAAGCGTTGCGTGGGCAGGCTGAGCGTTTTGATGCGTTTGCTGACCTGCCTCATTACCCGTTCCCGGGAGGGCAGATGTTGCGCACGCCATTTGCGGCACTGGGCGCCTGGTATTACGGGTTGCGGGACAGGCTGGGGTTTTGAGGGCTGGATAGAAACAAGGCCGCTTGATGCGGCCCTTTTTTATGGCGAACGGGAGAGCGTTGTGGGAGCAAAGCTTGCTCGCGAAGGCGGAGTGTCAATCAATAAGATGCTGAATGAACCGACGCCTTCGCGGGCAAGCCTTGCTCCCGCGGGTCCTGTGTCGACCCTCGAATCTGTGTATGGCTTCAACAGGGATCATTGCAAAACTTCAGAGTCGATCCCGCGGAATACCGCTGCGGATTCGCACGATATCAGCCAGCACCGCCAGCGCGATTTCCACCGGGGTTTTGCTGCCCAGGTTCAGCCCGATCGGCGCATGAATCCGCGCCAGTTGCGCCTCGCCCAAACCGCCAATCCGTCGCAGCCGCTCGAAGCGTTTCTGTGAGGTCTGCATTGAGCCCATCACGCCGATATAAAACGCATCAGTGCGCACCGCCTCCATCATCGCCAGGTCATCAATGCGCGGATCATGAGTCAGCGCCACCACCGCCGTATCGCTGTGACAACCGCCGTCGGCGATGAACACCGAAGGCAACTGCCGACGAATCTCGACATTTTCCAGCACCACGCCATCGAGCACTTCGTCGCGCGGATCACACAGAATCACCTCGAAACCCAAGCCGACCGCAAATTCCGCACACGCCTGAGCGACGCTGGAATACCCGGCCAGCAGCAGCCGTTGCGCAGCGCCAATGCGCACCCGAACCCGGTCAATCTCACGCTCGATACGCGCGCCCTGCTCGCGATCCGTGAACAGGCTGCGCGCACCGTTGGCCAGATCAATCTCGCGGATCAATCGACGTTGACCGAGCAACGCCGACTCCAGCTCGCGCAAGTGCGCCTGCACATCGCAGTCAGCTTCCAGTTTCTCCACCAGCACATCGAGTACGCCGCCGCAGGGCAGCGTCACGCGTGAGCGCGAGTCATCGCCTTCGCCATAACGAACGACGCTGATCGCCTCGGTAAACGCCCCTTCGGCGACACGCTCGAGGAAATCCTCCTCAACGCAGCCACCGGAGAGCGAGCCGATCCATTGCCCGTCAGCGGTCACCGCCAGCAATGAGCCTGGCGCACGCGGCG
This sequence comes from Pseudomonas sp. TMB3-21, assembly GCF_054898145.1. Lineage (NCBI taxonomy): Bacteria > Pseudomonadati > Pseudomonadota > Gammaproteobacteria > Pseudomonadales > Pseudomonadaceae > Pseudomonas > Pseudomonas sp. TMB3-21. Next base: position 5,008,793 of record NZ_CM142718.1, read on the forward strand.
CCGAGCCATAGGTGGCGAGCACCGTGCACAGCCAGATGCGCTGACCGGCCGTAGACCATTGCAGCGCCCGGCGTATCACTTGCAGATCGAGATGCTGCATGTCAGTGCGCCTTGTGCTCGGCGGGCGGTGCGTCCGCTTGCAGCTTCTGCACGTCACTGACCGCAAGTTCAGCCGATTGCCCGCCCCAACCCTGACGCAGGTAATTCAACAGATCAGTCAGTTGCTCGTCACTCAGCTTGTCGGCAAACCCCGGCATCGGCTGCATGCGTTCGAACCCGACAAATTGCTGCTCGCCGATCCCGTCCTCGATCACCCTCAGCAAATTACGCGGGTCTTCCAGGCGCAACGTGGTATTGCCGCGCATCGCCACAGCGATGTGCGGCTTGCCCTCGCCTTCTGGAGCGTGGCAACCGGCGCAGACGTTCAGGTAATCCTGACGGCCACGTTTGGCGCTGGCAGCCAATTGATCCAGTGGCACGTCGGCGACAAGTTTGGCGGCCGGCGGTTGATCGCCAAGGAGGAACGTCGCCATCGCCGCAAGATCCGGATCGCTGAGGCGCTGGGTGCTGTTGTGGAACACCGGGAACATCTCGTTGAACATCGTCCCCTGCGCGCTCATGCCGTGCTTGAGGAACGAACTCAGGTCCTGATGATTCCAGCCGCGGGCCGCCAGATCATCGGCGAGCAAACTCGGTGCCAGATAACCATTGAGCACACCGCCCGTCATGCGTTTGTCCAGTTGCATGGCACCCGGCAAGCCACGTGGCGTGTGGCATTCGCCGCAGTGGCCGAGCACATCAACCATGTACTGACCGCGCTTGAACGCTTCACTTTTACCCTCGGTGGGCGCCAGCTTCATGTCCTTGCCGTAGAGCATGTTCCAGCCGGTCAGGCCGAGCCGCACGTTGAACGGGAAACTCAGGCTGGTCACCGGCGCCGGACGCTCGATCGGCTCGTACGTTCTCAGGTACGCGTGAATCGCATCTGAATCCGCCCGAGGCATCAGGTGATACGAGGTGTAAGGCATCGCCGGATACAGGTTCGCGCCATCACGACGTTTGCCTTTGGTGAGTGCGGCGAAGAACTCCTCATCGCTGTAAAGGCCGATGCCGTGCTGCTTGCTCGGGGTGATGTTGGTGCCGTAGATCGTGCCGAACGGCGAAATGATCGGCAGACCGCCCGCGTACGGCGCGCCGCCCGGTGCCGTGTGGCAGGCCACGCAATCGGCAGCGCGCGCGAGGTATTCGCCACGCGCAACCTGATCCTCTGCTTGCGCCATCAACGCCGGCGCAGCCAGACCGACCGCCAACGCCAGGCGGGAAAGTAAATGCTTCATGCTTAACCCTCCTTGACCAGGCCGAGATCAGTCAGCACGTTGCGCGTGGCGCTGTAGTAGCGGACGTAGCCGGTACAGCGGCAGATATGGTGACCGAGGCTGTCTTCAATGACTTTTTCCAGCTGGCTTTTAACGATCGGCTGACGCTGCAGCTTCTCCACCAACACCGTGGCGGCATTCACGAAACCGGGCGCGCAGTAGCTGCACTGAAACGCGAACTCATCGACGAAACGCTGCTGGATCGGGTTCAGTCCGGTGACCTGACCTTGCTCATCGCGAGTCGCGTGTCCTTCGATGGTGCGCACTTTCTTGCCCTCGAAGTAATGCGCACCGGTGATGCAGGTGCGCACTTCTTCGCTGGTGCCGTCCGGGTTGTCGACGATCACCACGCAGGCATGGCAGATGCCCTGACCGCAGCCGAGACGCGAGCCGGTGAGGTTTTTGTACTCGTGCAGATAGTCGATCATCGGCAGGTCATCAGGGATGTCCACCGGGCCGACGGATTGACCGTTAAGGGTCAGTTGAAGCGGACGGTTAGCCATTGAGGGCCTCCTTGATGCGGGCAGAAGTGAGAGGCAGGTCGCGAACACGTTTACCGATGGCGTGCGCCACGGCGTTGCCGATCGCGCCGACCACCGGGATCATCACCACTTCGGCAATGCCTTTGGACGGGTCGCTCGGCGACAGCGGCGGCAGGATTTCCGCGGTCTGTTTCCACACCGCAACGTGCCGCGCCATCGGCAAGCGATAGCGGTTGAAGTTCCAGTCACCCTCCCCCGGCCCGCCCTCGTAAAGCGGCATGTCTTCCATCAGCGCGTGGCCGATGCCCATGGCAATGCCGCCTTCGAGTTGACCTCTGACCAACTCTTCAACCAGCACCCGCCCGCACTCGACCCACGAGTGATGGTTGAGCACCTCCACTTCGTGTGAACCTTTGTTCACTTTCACTTCCACCAGCGTCGCGACCGGGCTGTAATAAGTCACGGCCGCGTTGTTCAGCTGGGTGTCCGGGTAATGCGTGTTCTGACGGTCGAGCAGATGGAAACCGGCGCTGTTCATCTGCGCTTTTTTCACACTCGGCGCGCCGTCGCCGTACTTGACCGCCAGGCCATCGAGCGGCAAACGTTCGCGCACGCCATCAATGCTGAACTCGGACTCGGCCCAGCTCCAGCGGTTGAAACCATGCACGGTCGCGCCAGTCACCAGGCCTTTTTCGTGGGCATGTTTGGCCAGTTCTGCAAATGTCAGCGGCTGCATGCCGTTGGCGGTGAGTTTGCCGTCGACCCAATGCGCGTCTTCGCGGCGAACCACATAAGGGTTGGCCTGGCCGCCATAGGGACCCTGGCCCCAGATCTGCAACGCCGCCGGCCACAGGCCGTGGTTGAACAGCACGCGGGCCGCTTCACGGGTGGCGTGGCTAAAGTAATAAGCGGAGTTGGTCGCTGACGAAGCCGACGCAATCTTGCCGACCCAGCGCGGATTGCGCAGCCAGTTGTCCTGCTCGGCCTGGCTCATGGTGTACGGGTTGCCGCCGGTGATGATCTGCAACTCGTGCCATTCAGTCTCGCCGGTCTTCACCTCGTGCGCCGGGTTACCGAGGAAGTCGGCGACGACCAGTGCTTGCGAGGTGGACATGCCGGTGCCGATTTCAATGCCGATATGGCGCAAGTGGATGCGCCCTTCAGCGTTGAATTCGACGCTGGCCATCGGCGCTTCGGAACCGGTGCCGAAGTCTTTCTGACAGATCGCGAAGCCTACGCCGTACCAGTTATCCGGGTCTTTTGCCTCGCGCTGTTTTTTGATCGCGGCGCGGTTTTTCCAGACCTCGTGAACCGCAGCCTTGTCGAGAATTTCATGCAGACGCAAGGCACCGGCCGGGATTGCACCCTGGGTGTTTTTCATGCCCGAGCGCAGAGCGTTTTTTCTACGCAGGTCAATCGCGTCGACACCGAGGCGATCGGCAATTTCGTCGACCATCATTTCCGTCGACGCCATGCTTTGCAGGGTGCCGTAGCCGCGCATCGATCCGGCTTCAACAGCGCGGGAATGGTAGGCGGTGACCTGCAAGTCGTTCTGCGGCATGTAGTAGATCGACTGCGCCGCGGTCGCGCCAACCGCCGCCACCGATGGGCTGTAGTTAATGCGTCCGCCACCGTCGACACTCATCTCGGCGCGGAAAATCTTAAAGCTGTGATCGGTCTTGTCGACCGCCAGTTGATAGCGAATGTCGAACGGGTGACGCTTGATGCCGCTCTGGAATTGCTCGTAGCGATCGTTGGCCAGTCGCACCGGCACACCGGCGCCATACAACGCGGCAAGCGCAGCGTAGTAAACGAAAATGTTGTGGTCCTTGGAGCCGTAGCCGACCGTATAACCCGGGTGCAAATTGAGGTTGGCCAGGCCGAAACGCGACGGCGCGATCATCTTCGCGGTGTCAGTAGCGGTTTCCAGCGGACACTGGGTGGCGACCACGAAATGCAGGGTTTTCGTGGCCGGGTCGTACCAGCCGTTGCCGTTGTCCGGCTCCAGCGCGGCGGGTTCGATCGACGGCGTTTTGTAGCGCTCGTCGAACACCAGCCAGTTGTCCGGCGGCGTCTCGATCTGCTGCTTCATCCGGTCGGCGTAGAACAGCCCGCGCTCGGTCAGGTTGCCGTGCAGGTTCGGCTGGGAATCCCACACCGGTCGGCGGTTGCGCAGCATCGGAAAGAGGATCGAGTCCTTGAGGCTGGCGAATTCATCTTCGTCCGCCGAGGTCGCGCCGCCGACGCGCACGTAGCGGAAACTGCCGTACGGATCGCCTTCGTAGAAAGGCACCTGCGCACCGTAGCGGATGGCTTTGTCATTGAATTTGAGTTTGGCCTTGGCCTGACGGAAGCGTTCGAAATCGTTCCAGATCAGGATCGCCACCGGATGACCGATGAACATCGGCACCTTGCCTTCCGGCAGCAGCGGATCTGGCGCGTGCTCCTCCGGGAAAACAATGCCGTCCTTGTCCAGGTCGGCGGCGGTGACGATACGGTCCGGCTGCAAATCGGCGCCGAGCCACGTCAAGTCGTAGCCCGCGTAGATGCGATCAGCCTTGGTGATTTTCAGCAGCATGGCGTGACCCTGCTGCTGCGGCCAGCCGGGCATGTCCTTGGCGCGGATGTCGCGGGCAAACACTTTGCTGCCGCAGACTTTCGACAAGGCATCGTTACGTGCGCGCGCCTTGCCGTTGTTGCCGAGCCATTGCTCGGACGGCACCGTCACGCTGTTTTCCATCAAGGCCGCCAGCGCCTGACTGCTGAGCGGCGTGAGCGTCACGCTCACACCCGCTACCAGCCCGCCCTGAAGGAACGAGCGCCGGGATATATCACGGTTGGACATGGATCATCCTCTGGGCGGTTATGGATCCGCCCTTGTGTTTGTATTCTGGGAATCTCGAGTCGTGCAGAAGCCCTTTTTGACGAAGCAAAGGGCTGATTTGACAGTGCAAAGCTGACCGAAAGGTTAACTTTATAGATTTATATGAAATTAGAAAACAACTGGTTACGTATATCTGACCGATGAATCAGAAAATTGCCGCCTTGCGGCGCAGTAAATCGATGAACAAACCCAGTTCGCGACTGATGTGTTCACCTTTGCGCAAGAGCAAACCGAAAGGCGCCAATTGCACGTCCAGCTCCACCGGTAACGCGACGACCAAGCCCATCTTCAGGTAGTCGCGCAGTGCAGTTTCCGAGAGCACCATGATCGCGTCGGTCAGTTGAATCAGTTGCTGCATCGAATAAACAGAGCTGCATTCGATGATGTCAGCCGGCGTCGGCAAGGCCTGGCGTTGCAAGGCCTGATCCAGACCAATCCGCGCCGGACTGGTTTCCGGTTGCAGAATCCATGGCCAGCCACTGACCAGTTCCGCCAGATCGAGTTTTTTGCGCTTCACCAATGGATGGCCGGCGTGCACCACCACCAACAGCCGCTCGTTGCCCAACTGCTCGAACAGGTAATGCTCACTGTCGGTGGCGGCGTTGCGCCGTGCGATGGCCAGGTCGATACGGCCCTGTTCCAGCAGCTGGATAACCTGGTCGCTGGTGTCACCCATGATGCGAATGCGCAGTTGCGGATTGAGTGATTTGATCTCGGCAATCGAGTCCATGACCAGGTCGGGCGCAGCGCCCATGATGGTGCCGATCGACAGATAACCGTAGCCACCCTGCTGCCGCGCGATCAGGTCTTCAGCACAACGGTCGAGGCCACTGATGGCCGACTCGGCAAAACGAATCAGCTCACTGCCCAACGCCGTCGGGCGCATCCCGCGAGGCAGACGTTCGAAAAGATCGCAACCGAACATGTCTTCGATTTCATGCAGCATGCGCGTTGCCGCCGGTTGTGACATGTTCAGGCTTTGCGAGGCGCGGTGCAGGTTTTGACTGGTACTAAGCGCGACGAGCATGTGCAGATGCTTGTAGCGCAGGCGATTGAGCAAGCTGCGGGAAATGGCTGGAGTGGTCATGGCGAGCTCTTTTTCATCGATACCGTGAAGGTATCAGTTGTTAGCTAGATTCGATTTGTAACGCATCGATTCACCGCCGTACAGTCTTCCCCATAAGAACAAATGCCCTCCCAAAGGAAAACTGCGATGAAGACTCTACCCGCGCCTCTGCTCGCCAAAATTTCCTGGCGGCTCCTGCCCTTCCTGCTGTTGATGTACATCATGGCCTTTCTCGACCGCGCCAACGTCGGGTTCGCCAAGCAAGCCTTTCAAGCCGACACCGGGATCAGCGACGCCGCTTTCGCCTTTGGCGCCGGGGTGTTCTTCGTCGGCTACGCGTTGCTCGAAGTGCCGAGCAACCTGATCCTGCACCGCGTCGGCGCCCGTTTGTGGATGTGCCGCATCATGGTCACCTGGGGCCTGGTCTCTGCAGCCATGGTCTTCGCCCACAACGAAACCACCTTTTACCTGCTGCGTTTTTTGCTGGGTGTGGCCGAAGCCGGATTCTTCCCCGGCGTGATCCTCTACCTCACCTACTGGTTTCCCAACGCCGTGCGCGGCAAGGCCATGGGGTTCTTCTACTTCGGCGCGCCGCTGGCATTCATCTTCGGCAGCCCGCTGTCCGGCCTGCTCCTGGAAATGGATGGCTTCGCCGGTTTCCACGGCTGGCAGTGGCTGTTTGCAGTCGAAGGTTTGATGGCCACCGCCGTGGGCATCTGGGCTTATTGGTACCTGGACAATCGCCCATCGGATGCCAAATGGCTGACCGCCGAAGAGCGCGTGCAGATCCAGACGCTGCTCGATCAGGAAGACAGCCATAAACAGAACCACGGCCGCAGTTTGCTCAACGTGCTGTGCCAACCGTCAGTGCTCTATTTGTGCCTGATCTATCTGCTGATCCAGGCCAGTGTGTACGGCGTGGTTTTCTACCTGCCGACTCAGGTCGGCGGCTTGCTCGGCACCAAAGTCGGGTTGATGGTTGGCCTGGTCACGGCCATTCCATGGATCTGCGCAATCGTCGCCGCTTACTTCATCCCGGCGTACAGCGACCGCACCGGCGAACGCCGCCGCACCGCCTGCCTGACCTTGCTGATGTCGGCCGCCGGTATCGCCTGCTCGGTGACCTTCAGCAGTCCGTTCCTCGGCATCATCGCCCTGTGCTTCGCTGCCTCCGGGTTCATCGCCGTGCAACCGGTGTTCTGGACGTTCCCGTCCAGTTACCTCGCGGGCAGCGCCGCCGCAGCCGGCATCGCCCTGATCAACTCGTTCGGCGCCCTCGGCGGGTTCATCGCCCCCGTGCTGAAGAACTGGGCTGAAGGCGCCTTCCAATCCCCGGCCGCCGGTCTCTATGTGCTGGCGTCCACCACTGTCATGGCCGCGTTGCTGGTCCTGGGTGTTCGCGCCCCCGGGCAAAAAGCTTCGAACAAACCGGCCACCGTTTAAACCTGAGGAGTCACACCATGGGCATTCCAACAATTAAACACGTGCGTGCGTTCACCCTGCGCGGTGGCGGCGCGGATTATCACGATCAGGCGGACGGCCACTGGATCGACGATCACATCGCCACGCCGATGAGCAAATACCCCGAGTATCGGCAGAGCCGCCGCACTTTCGGTATCAACGTGCTCGGCACGCTGGTGGTCGAAATTGAAGCCAGCGATGGCACGGTCGGTTTTGCCGTGACCACCGGCGGCGAGCCGGCGGCTTACATCGTCGAGAAGCACCTGGCGCGTTTTCTGGAAGGCGCGCGAGTGACCGACATCGAAAAGATCTGGGACCAGATGTACCAGTCGACCCTGTATTACGGGCGCAAGGGCATCGTCATCAACACCATCTCCGGGGTCGATCTGGCGCTGTGGGACCTGCTCGGCAAGATCCGCCAGGAGCCCGTCCATCAGCTGCTCGGCGGAGCGGTGCGCGATGAATTGCAGTTTTATGCCACCGGTGCCCGTCCGGATCTGGCACAGAAAATGGGCTTCATCGGCGGCAAGATGCCGTTGCACCATGGCCCGGCCGAAGGCGAAGAAGGCCTGCGCAAGAACCTCGAAGAACTGGCGACCATGCGCGAACGCGTCGGCCCGGACTTCTGGCTGATGCTCGATTGCTGGATGAGCCTGGACCTCAACTACGCGACCCGACTGGCGGTCGGCGCCCATGAATACGGTTTGAAGTGGATCGAGGAAGCGCTGCCGCCTGACGATTACTGGGGTTACGCGGCGCTGCGCAACAACGTGCCAAAAGGCATGCTGGTGACCACCGGCGAACACGAAGCGACCCGCTGGGGTTTCCGCATGCTGCTGGAAATGGGTTGCTGCGACATCATTCAGCCTGACGTCGGCTGGTGTGGCGGGATCACCGAACTGGTGAAGATTTCCGCCCTCGCCGACGCACACAACGCGCTGGTCATCCCCCATGGTTCTTCGGTGTACAGCTATCACTTTGTGGCGACGCGGCATAACAGCCCCTTCGCCGAATTCTTGATGATGGCGCCGAAGGCTGACGAAGTGGTGCCGATGTTCCACCCGCAATTACTCGGCGAGCCGGTGCCGGTCAACGGTCGCATGCGCCTGTCGGCCCTCGATCAGCCCGGCTTCGGCGTAATTCTCAACCCGGAATGCCAACTGCATCGGCCATACAACCGCTGATAAGGAACCGTCATGAACATGCCCCACAACGCATTTAAAGCAGCGCTGACCGACAGCGCCGCGCAGTACGGTATCTGGGCCGGTTTCGCCACCGGCTACGCCGCCGAAATTGTCGCCACGACCGGTTACGACTGGATGCTGATCGACGGTGAACATGCGCCGAATACAGTACCGGGCGTGCTCGCACAGTTGCAGGCCGTGGCGCCCTACGCCACGGCGCCGGTGGTACGCGCTGTGAACGGCGACGCCAACCTGATCAAGCAACTGCTGGATATCGGTGCGCAGACATTGATGATTCCGATGGTCGAAACCGCCGAGCAAGCCGCCGCACTGGTCCGCGCCATGCGCTATCCGCCGCACGGCATTCGCGGCGTCGGCGGCGGCTTGACCCGCGCTACACGGTGGGATGGCGTGCCCGATTACCTGAGCACCGCGCATGAGCAGTTGTGCCTGATCGTGCAGGTGGAATCGCGTACCGGCGTGGACAACGTCGAAGCCATCGCCGGCGTTGAAGGGGTAGACGCGGTGTTCATCGGCCCGGCGGACCTGTCCATCGGACTCGGCCACGCCGGCAATCCCGGTCATCCGGAAGTTCAGGAACGCATTCAACACGCGGTGCAGGCCACCCTCGCGGCTGGCAAGGCTTGCGGGATCCTGGCGCCGAATGAAGAAGACGCGCGCCGCTATCAGAGTTGGGGCTGCCAGTTCATCGCGGTGGCCATCGACATCAGCCTGCTGCGTCAGAGCGCCACGGCCACCCTCGCCCGCTATCGCACGCCGGACCACGCCCAGGCACCGTCCCGTACCTATTGATCTGTTCAGGAGTCGCCACATGTCATCCGTGCCTGTTTACCAGAATTTCATCAATGGCCAGTTTGTCGCCAGCGCTGCCCACATTGAGGTGATCAATCCGGCTACCGGCGCTGTGCTGTCGAAGGTGCCGGCCTCAACCGCTGAAGACGTTGACCGCGCGCTCACCGCCGCGCGCGCTGCGCAAAAAAACTGGTCGCGCAAACCGGCTATCGAACGTGCCGGGCACTTGCGCCGGATCGCCGCCAAGCTACGTGAAAACGTCGGCCATCTGGCGCGCACCATCACCCTGGAGCAGGGAAAGATCAGCGCGCTGGCGGAAGTCGAAGTCAACTTCACGGCTGATTATCTCGACTACATGGCGGAGTGGGCGCGGCGCATCGAAGGCGAAATCATCACCAGCGATCGCCAGAACGAAAACATCTTTCTGTTCCGCAAACCGCTCGGCGTGGTAGCCGGGATTCTTCCGTGGAATTTTCCGTTCTTCCTCATCGCGCGCAAGATGGCTCCGGCGTTGCTGACCGGCAACACCATCGTGATCAAACCCAGCGAAGAAACACCAAACAATTGTTTCGAGTTCGCCCGCCTGGTCGCCGAAACCGATCTGCCGCCCGGCGTGTTCAATGTGGTGTGCGGCGATGGTCGAGTCGGCGCAGCGTTGAGTGCGCATAAAGGCGTCGACATGATCAGCTTCACCGGTAGCGTCGATACCGGCTCTCGAATCATGGCCGCTGCCGCGCCGAACATCACCAAGCTCAACCTCGAATTGGGCGGCAAGGCGCCGGCGATTGTGCTGGCGGATGCCGATCTCGATCTGGCGGTGAAGGCCATTCGCGATTCGCGGATCATCAACAGCGGCCAGGTGTGCAATTGCGCGGAGCGTGTGTACGTCGAACGCAAGGTGGCTGATCAGTTCATCGAGCGCATTGCCGCGGCAATGAGCGCCACCCGCTACGGCGATCCGATTGCGCAGGCGGACGTGGAGATGGGCCCGCTGATCAACCGTCAGGGCCTGGACAGCGTCGACCGCAAGGTGCGCACCGCGTTAAGCCAAGGTGCGAGTCTGATCAGCGGCGGGCAGATTGCCGATCTACCGAATGGCTTTCATTTTCAACCCACCGTGCTGGCGGGTTGCAGTGCCGACATGGAGATTATGCGCGAGGAAATTTTCGGTCCGGTGTTGCCGATCCAGATCGTTGACGATCTCAATGAGGCCATCGCCATGGCCAACGATTGCGACTATGGCCTGACGTCGTCGATCTACACCCGCAACCTCAGCAAAACCATGCAGGCGATGCGCGAGCTGGATTTTGGCGAGACTTACGTCAACCGGGAAAACTTCGAAGCGATGCAGGGCTTCCATGCCGGCGTGCGCAAATCCGGGATCGGCGGCGCGGATGGCAAGCATGGACTGTATGAGTACACGCATACCCATGCGGTTTATCTGCAGGGTTGAGCCACAGGCGGTGCGCTGATGAAACCATCGGATTTGTAGACTTTGATGGCCATATCGCCAGCAGGCTGGCTCCTACAGGTTTTGTGATCGACAGAGATCCTGTGGGAACTTTATGCAGGGATTGGCTGGAAAGTGCGCGCTGGGTAAATAGACAAACACGAAAGCCAAATTTCAGACACAAAAAACCCCGGTCTTTCGACCAGGGTCTTTGCTATCGACTCGAAGATAACCAGAGGTTGTTCTTCGTAGCTTAAAGGCGTTCAGTGGGCCTTGAAGCAGATATGGCGCAGCGGACGGGACTCGAACCCGCGACCCCCGGCGTGACAGGCCGGTATTCTAACCGACTGAACTACCGCTGCGTATCGCTTTGGACTTTCGTCCAAGTAACTCGTCTGATTAAAAGCTCAGGGATTTTCATCTCAGGCTTTTAATCTCGAATCAGAAAATCTGACTCGGAAAATATGGCGCAGCGGACGGGACTCGAACCCGCGACCCCCGGCGTGACAGGCCGGTATTCTAACCGACTGAACTACCGCTGCGCGTCGGTGGAGGCTTTTCAGCTTCCCTCTTGCTTGCGCAAGAGTCTCAAAAAATGGTGGGTGATGACGGGATCGAACCGCCGACATTCTGCTTGTAAGGCAGACGCTCTCCCAGCTGAGCTAATCACCCTTTGCTTCTCTGAGGCCGCGAAATTTACGCACCTACCGAAGCTAAGTCAATAGCAGGATTGAAGTTTTTCTGAAAAAGACAAAACGGTGTCAATCCTCGTGGAGGTTGCTGCCGTAAGACTGCCTTCGCGAGCAAGCCCGCCCCCACATTTGAAATGCATTCCCTTGTGGGAGCGGGCTCGCTCGCGAAGGCGGCAGTACATTCAACATCCATACTTGAGGCGCGAATTACTCGCTGTAAATCATCTTCTTGGTCATGCCGCCATCCACCACGAACTCCTGCCCCGTGACGAATCCGGCATTTCTGGACAGCAACCACGCGACCATCGCTGCGACGTCTTCGACCGTCCCCACCCTGCCCGCCGGATGCTGCGCATGGTCAGCATCGCTCAACGGCTCGGCACGCCGTGCAGAAGGATCACGCGCATCGATCCACCCCGGACTGACGGCATTGACACGAATCTCCGGACCGAGACTGATGGCCAGCGCATGGGTCAGGGCCAGCAGACCGCCCTTGCTCGCCGCATAGGCCTCGCTGTCGGGCTCCGACTGCCCGGCGCGGGTCGATGCCAGGTTAACGATGGCGCCGCTGTGCGCGCGCAGATACGGCGCACAGTGCTTGGCCAACAGCATCGGCCCGCCGAGGTTTACCGCCAGCACCCGGTTCCAGTACGACAGATCAAGACTTTCCAGCGTGATGTTGTGCGGATCGGCCACCGCCGCGTTGCACACCAGCGCATCCAGCCGACCGAACTGTCCCAGCACTTCGGCAACGCCCAACGCAACCTGACCTTCGTTGGACACATCCATGGCGATGAACCAGGCATTGTCACCCAGCACCTTCGCCACTTTCGAACCGCGCTCTCGGTCGAGGTCGGTCAGCACCACCTGCCAGCCCTCGCTGATCAACCAGGCTGCGATCCCCAGACCAATCCCGCGCGCTGCCCCGGTGACCAGCGCAACGCGGCCGTGGGTGCCCGTCGTCGGCGTCGACAACTCGATCACAAGGCCGCCAACCCGCGCGCCAGATCGGCTTGCAGATCTGCCACGTCTTCCAGACCGACCGCAACGCGAATCAGGCTGGCACGAATGCCCGCCGCTTCGCGCTCTTGCGGAGCGAGACGACCATGGGAAGTGGTGCTCGGGTGGGTGATGGTGGTCTTGCTGTCACCCAGGTTGGCAGTAATCGAAATCAGACGGGTCGCATCGATGAAGCGCCAGGCGCCCTCTTTGCCGCCCTTGACTTCAAAACTCACGACCGCGCCGAAGCCCTTCTGCTGACGTTGAGCCAGCTCGTGCTGCGGATGGCTTTTGAGGCCGGCGTAATGGACTTTTTCAATGCCGTCCTGTTGCTCCAGCCACTCGGCCAGTTGCTGTGCGTTGGCGCAATGCGCCTTCATGCGCAGGCTCAGGGTTTCGAGGCCCTTGAGGAAAATCCAGGCGTTGAACGGGCTCAAGGTTGGCCCCGCAGTACGCAGGAAACCAACCACTTCTTTCATCTGCTCGCTGCGACCGGCCACTACACCGCCCATGCAACGGCCTTGACCGTCGATGAACTTGGTCGCCGAATGCACGACGATGTCCGCGCCCATCTTCAGCGGTTGCTGCAGTGCAGGCGTGCAGAAGCAGTTGTCGACCACCAGCATCGCGCCTTTGGCGTGGGTGATTTTCGCCAGTTCGGCAATGTCCACGAGTTCCGCCAGAGGATTGGACGGCGACTCGACAAACAACAATTTGGTGTTGGCCTTGATCGCCGCGTCCCAACCGGACAAGTCAGCCAGAGGCACGTAATCGACTTCGATGCCGAAGCGCTTGAAGTACTTTTCGAACAGACTGATGGTCGAGCCGAATACGCTGCGCGACACCAGCACATGATCACCCGCGCTGCACAGGCTCATGACCACGGCCATGATCGCCGCCATGCCGGTCGCGGTGGCGACAGCTTGCTCGGCACTTTCCAGCGCGGCAATGCGCTCTTCGAACGCGCGGACGGTCGGGTTGGTGTATCGCGAGTAAACATTGCCCGGCACTTCGCCGGCAAAGCGCGCGGCCGCATCGGCAGCGGTACGGAATACGTAGCTGGAGGTGAAGAACATTGGATCACCGTGTTCGCCTTCCGGCGTGCGGTGTTGACCGGCGCGTACGGCCAGGGTATCGAACGCTACGCCTTCGAGGTCGCTGTCCAGCCGACCGGCATCCCAATCCTGACTCATGCTGTCACTCCTTTCCCTATTCCCGTCAATTAAAAGCCAGATACAAAACCGGCCCCTCAGGGCCGGTAATTACTCAGTTGTTATACAGATCAATGATCGCGCTGACTGCCTGCGTCTTGACCTTGGAGGCATCGTTGCGGGCCTGCTCGATCTTGTTCAGGTAAGCCTCGTCGACGTCGCCGGTGACGTACTGGCCGTCGAACACCGCGCAATCGAACTTGTCGATCTTGATCTTGCCGCCACCGACCGCCTCGATCAAGTCAGGCAGGTCCTGATAGATGAGCCAGTCGGCGCCGATCAGGTCAGCGACGTCCTGCGTAGAACGGTTGTGCGCGATCAATTCGTGCGCGCTCGGCATGTCGATGCCGTACACGTTGGGATAGCGAACGGCTGGCGCTGCGGAGCAGAAGTAGACGTTCTTGGCGCCAGCTTCGCGGGCCATCTGGATGATTTGCTTGCAGGTGGTACCGCGAACGATCGAGTCGTCCACCAGCATCACGTTCTTGCCGCGGAACTCCAGCTCGATGGCGTTGAGTTTCTGCCGAACGGATTTTTTCCGTGCCGCCTGGCCCGGCATGATGAAGGTACGGCCGATGTAGCGGTTCTTGACGAAGCCTTCGCGGAACTTCACACCCAAATGATTCGCCAGCTCCAGGGCCGCGGTGCGGCTGGTGTCCGGGATCGGGATGACCACGTCGATGTCGTGGTCCGGACGCTCGCGCAGAATCTTCTCGGCGAGTTTCTCACCCATGCGCAGACGTGCCTTGTACACCGATACGCCGTCGATGATCGAGTCCGGACGCGCCAGGTAGACGTGTTCGAAAATGCACGGGGTCAAGGATGGGTTGTTGGCACACTGACGGGTGTGCAGCTTGCCGTCTTCAGTGATGTAGACCGCTTCGCCCGGCGCCAGATCGCGGATCAGCGTGAAGCCGAGTACATCCAGGGACACGCTTTCGGAGGCGATCATGTACTCGACGCCCTCGTCGGTATGACGCTGACCGAAGACGATCGGACGAATACCGTGCGGATCGCGGAAACCGACGATGCCGTAACCGGTGATCATTGCTACAACGGCGTAACCACCGACGCAGCGGTTGTGCACGTCAGTCACGGCGGCGAAGACGTCTTCTTCAGTCGGCTGCAACTTGCCACGCTGGGCCAGTTCGTGCGCAAACACGTTCAGCAGTACTTCAGAGTCGGAGTTGGTGTTGACGTGGCGCAGGTCAGATTCGTAAATCTCCTTGGCCAGCTGTTCAACGTTGGTCAGGTTACCGTTGTGCGCCAGGGTGATGCCGTAAGGCGAGTTGACGTAAAACGGTTGAGCTTCGGCCGAGGTCGAGCTGCCCGCAGTCGGGTAACGCACATGGCCGATACCCATGTGACCGACCAGGCGCTGCATGTGACGCTGATGGAACACGTCACGCACCAGACCATTGTCCTTGCGCAGGAATAACCGGCCGTCATGGCTGGTCACGATACCGGCAGCGTCCTGGCCGCGGTGCTGGAGGACGGTTAGCGCGTCATACAGCGCCTGATTGACGTTCGACTTACCGACGATACCGACGATGCCACACATGCGACGCAACCCCTACTTTATGGATCTGAACTGAACAGCACTCACTGAGGCGTTTTCGCCGTCGGCAAGAGCTGTTCCTTGAACGGAATATCAGCGGGTACGCTGATACCGCTGGCAAGCCACTGACTGCTCCACCCAAGGATCAGGTTTTTGGACCAGTCTGCGACCAATAGAAATTTTGGCACGAGCTGTGACTGCTGCCACCACTCATCCTGCTGTACCGGGCCCAGGCTCAACAGCCCGACCGCCACGACCACCAGCAACACGCCACGCGCGGCACCGAAAGCCATGCCGAGGAATCGATCGGTCCCGGACAGCCCGGTGACACGTATCAACTCGCCGATAAGATAATTGATCATTGCGCCAACGATCAGCGTGGCTACAAACATGATTGCGCAACCCGCGATCACGCGCGCTGAAGGTGTCTCGATATAGCCAGCGAGGTGCTCGGACAATGCACCACCGAACATCCAGGCGACGACTCCTGCGATGATCCAGGTCACCAGCGATAATGCTTCTTTGACGAAGCCGCGGCTCAGACTGATCAATGCGGAGATGGCGATGATTGCAACGATCGCCCAGTCAACCCAGGTAAATGGCACGGTGCAGCCTACAGACAGATAAGGCGGCGCATTTTAGCAGAGCCGGTGCTGATCGGTAAGCTGCGATTAGCAGTGCATTTCAAATCGGGGCGATAGTTCAAATCTTGTCGGATCAGCCGCGCTCTGGCTGGAAGCGCACTACAAAACCTTTGAGGTTTTGCTGACGGTTAAGCAGATCACGCAGGCGATCGGCTTCGGCGCGCTCGATCAGCGGCCCGACAAACACCCGATTCTTGCCGTCGGCCGTGCGGATGTAGGCGTTATAGCCTTGGCTTCGCAGGGTTTTCTGCAAGTTTTCCGCGCTGGCACGGTTCGCCAGGCTTGCCAATTGCACCGACCAACTGACCGACAGGCCATTGGCATCGACCCGGCTTTGCGTGGTGTCAGGTTTTCCCGGTGCCGCAGTGATGGGCTGGCTTGGCGCGGTGGTGGGTTTGTTGACCGGCGGCACAGCGGCGGGCGCAGGAGGCGGCGCCACCGGTTTGGCAACCGGTGCAGGCGCCACGGGAACTGCAGGCGCAGCCGGTGCGATAGGCATCGTCGGCTCTTCCTGCTGGGCGATTT
Source organism: Pseudomonas sp. TMB3-21 (assembly GCF_054898145.1). Classification (NCBI taxonomy): domain Bacteria; kingdom Pseudomonadati; phylum Pseudomonadota; class Gammaproteobacteria; order Pseudomonadales; family Pseudomonadaceae; genus Pseudomonas; species Pseudomonas sp. TMB3-21. The sequence goes on from NZ_CM142718.1 coordinate 5,025,138, forward strand.
CATCATCGCTCGGCACCGGTTCCTGAGGTAGGGCTTGCGGCTCAGGCACCACCACCGGCTCGACCTCCACTTGCGGCACAACAGCCGCCTGCGGAGCAGCCGGGGCTTCAACCGTTACCTGACGCTGTTCATCCTGACGAGAGAACAGCATCGGCAGGAAAATCACCGCCAGCGCCACCAGAACCAGAGCGCCAACCATGCGTTGCTTGTATGCCTTATCCAGCAATGCCATTTGCCGCGTCCTCCGTGGAGCGCCGGGCCAGCCATTCAAGGGCCTCGGCGACACAATAAAATGATCCGAACAACAGAATCTCATCGTCGCTCGTCGCTTGCGCGCACTGCCCTTCCAAAGCAGCGGTGACGCTGTCATACGACGCTACCGAAGCACCAAGGTTCTGCAACGCCGCGTACAAATCGGCGACCGGCCGTGTCCGCGCAGAATCCAGCGGCGCCACGGCCCAGTGCTGGACACTACCACTCAGTTCACCGACAACGCCATCCAGGTCTTTGTCCGCGAGCAAGCCAAACACGGCCAGACGCTTGCCGGCCGGCGGTCGACTTGCCAACCGGCGCGCCAGATATTCGGCCGCATGCGGGTTGTGCCCTACGTCCAGCAACAGATTCAGACGCTTGCCCTGCCATTCGAACTGGCGGCGATCGAGTCGCCCGACCACTCGCGTGGCTTTCAGCGCCTGAATGATCTGCTCACCCAGCCAAGGCAACCCGAGCAGCAAATACGCCTGCAATGCCAGAGCGGCGTTCTCCATAGGCAGATCGAGCAGCGGCAGGTCACGCAGCTCGACAGCTTGACCTTGCGCATCGAGACCGCGCCATTGCCAATTGTGCTCGGTCACGCCCAGGTCGAAATCGCGCCCACGCAGGAAAAACGGGCAAGCCAGCTCGCGCGCTTTGTCCAGCAGGGGTTGCGGAGGATTCAGATCGCCGCACAGCGCAGGCGCGCCGCGGCGGAAGATGCCGGCCTTTTCGTAGGCCACCGATTCACGGGTGTTGCCCAGGTAATCGGCATGATCGACGCCGATACTGGTGACCAGCGCGATGTCCGCGTCTACCACGTTAACCGTGTCCAGGCGTCCGCCCAGGCCGACTTCCAGCACCACAGCGTCCAGCGCAGACTGTTGAAACAGCCAGAACGCTGCCAGGGTCCCCATCTCGAAATAGGTCAGGGACGTGTCGCCACGCCCCGCTTCCACGGCGGCAAAGGCTGCGCACAGTTCGGCGTCAGTCGCTTCGACACCATTGACCTGCACCCGCTCGTTGTAACGCAGCAGGTGCGGAGAATTGTAGACACCGACTTTCAGGCCCTGCGCCCGCAGCAATGACGCCACGAATGCACAGGTAGAACCCTTGCCGTTGGTGCCGGTGACCGTGATCACCCGAGGCGCCGGCTTGCCCAGCCCCATGCGGGACGCTACCTGTTGCGAGCGCTCAAGGCCCATGTCGATGGCCGAAGGGTGCAACTGCTCAAGGTAGGCGAGCCACTCGCCAAGGGTACGTTCGGTCATAGGCCGGCTGGCACCGGCGGTACCACGATTGGCTCGACTGGGGCGGCGACAAACTTGGGCGTCGGCTGGCCGGTCAGTTGCGCCAGCAGGTTGCCGAGACGCGGACGCAGCTCCTGGCGGTGAATGATCATGTCGATCGCGCCATGCTCCAGCAGGAATTCGCTACGCTGAAAACCTTCCGGCAGTTTTTCGCGAACGGTTTGCTCGATCACGCGCGGACCGGCAAAGCCGATGAGGGCTTTCGGCTCGCCGACGATTACGTCACCGAGCATCGCCAGACTGGCAGAAACACCGCCATAGACCGGATCGGTCAGCACCGAGATGAACGGAATGCCTTCTTCACGCAGACGCGCCAGTACCGCGGAGGTCTTGGCCATTTGCATCAGGGAGATCAGGGCTTCCTGCATCCGCGCACCACCGGAAGCGGCAAAGCAGATCATCGGGCATTTGTTTTCCAGCGCGTAGTTGGCAGCGCGAACAAAACGCTCGCCGACGATCGCCCCCATCGAACCGCCCATGAAGGAAAACTCGAACGCCGACACCACTACCGGCATGCCCATCAAGGTGCCGCTCATGGAAATCAACGCGTCTTTTTCGCCGGTCTGCTTTTGCGCAGCAGTCAGGCGATCCTTGTACTTCTTGCCGTCGCGGAATTTCAGACGGTCAACCGGCTCGAGGTCCGCACCCAGCTCGTTGCGGCCTTCAGCGTCGAGGAAAATGTCGATGCGGGCGCGGGCGCCGATGCGCATGTGATGGTTGCACTTGGGGCAGACATCCAGGGTCTTTTCCAACTCTGGACGGTACAGCACCGCTTCGCAAGACGGGCATTTATGCCACAGACCTTCAGGCACCGAGCTCTTCTTGACCTCGGAACGCATGATCGAAGGGATCAGTTTGTCTACTAACCAGTTGCTCATGCTTTCTTTCTCCAGTACCGGCGGCTCGAACGCTCTGGTTCGCAGCCCCGCGTATGCCCTTGAGCTAAATTCATGTGTGTGGCGATGATTGCGGGATGCCGGATCAGCTGAAACGTGACCTGCGCACACCCCAAAAACCCTCAGCCATGCCTGTGGACGGCGGCAGTGTGCCAGCCGTCACATCAAGTAACGCGTACTGCCTTGATGAATGCCTTGATCCTGGCGTGATCCTTTATGCCCTTGCTCGCCTCGACCCCGCCGCTGACGTCCACCGCGTAAGGCCGAACCCGGGCAATCGCATCAGCGACGTTATCCGGTGTCAGGCCACCCGCGAGGATGATCGGCTTGCTCAAGCCTTGCGGTATCAGCGACCAGTCGAACGCTTCACCGGTTCCGCCCGGCACGCCTTCAACGTAGGCGTCCAGCAAGATACCGCTGGCACTCGGAAAAGCGTCACAGGCGGCGGCAATGTCGTCGCCCGCCTTGACCCGCAACGCCTTGATGTACGGACGATGCCAGCCTTCGCATGCGTCAGCGGTTTCGTCGCCATGGAACTGCAACAGGTCCAGCGGCACGGCATCGAGGATTTCTCCCAGTTCGCAGCGGCTGGCATTGACGAACAGGCCCACGGTGGTCACGAACGGCGGCAGCGCTTTGATGATCGAGCGCGCTTGCTGGAACGTCACCGCTCGCGGGCTCTTGGCGTAGAACACAAAACCGATGGCATCGGCCCCGGCCTCGACCGCCGCCAACGCATCTTCTATGCGAGTGATCCCGCAAATCTTGCTGCGAACGGCTGACATGTCGATAAACCTCAGGCCAAATCAGTGAAAGTCCCGGATGGTAACAAATGCGTTCAAGGGCGTCAGCCGCCAAGTTCGGCGAAACCGGTCAGGAAGTGTGGGCCGATGTAACGCTCGGGCAATTCGAACTCGTCGCGGTACTCGACCTGCACCAGATACAGGCCAAAAGGATGGGCCGTTACGCCGCCGGAACGGCGAATGCGACTCTCCAGCACCTCCTTCATCCACTCCACCGGCCGCTCGCCGGTGCCAATCGTCATTAATACTCCGGCGATGTTGCGCACCATGTGATGCAGGAAAGCGCTGGCGCGGATGTCGAGAACGATCATCTTGCCGTGACGCGTCACGCGCAGGTGATGCAGCTCCTTGATGGGCGATTTGGCCTGGCACTGACCGGCGCGAAACGCGCTGAAGTCATGCGTGCCGACCAGGTACTGAGCGGCTTCGGCCATGCGCTCGACGTCGAGCGGACGGTGGTTCCAGGTGATTTCCTGGTTCAGGTGCGCCGGGCGGATCTGGTCGTTGTAGATGACGTAGCGGTAGCGACGGGCGATTGCCTTGAAGCGCGCGTGGAAATGCGCCGGCATGACCTTCGCCCAAGTCACGCTGACATCGTGGGGCAAATTGATGTTGGCGCCCATGACCCAGGCTTTCATCGACCGCTCGACCGGGGTGTCGAAATGCACAACCTGCCCGCAGGCATGCACGCCAGCGTCCGTGCGCCCGGCGCAAAGTAGCGAGACCGGTGAATCAGCCACCTTGGACAACGCATTCTCCAGGGTTTCCTGCACGGTGAGCACACCGGACGCCTGACGTTGCCAGCCGCGGTAGCGTGAGCCTTTGTATTCAACGCCCAACGCGATCCGGAATAAGCCCTCGGGCGCCATTTCGGCGGCCGGATTATCTAAGTTTGCCAAGGGGTGACAGCCTGCTGATGGTCGCAAAGGCGGGCATTATAAGGCCGCCTCACAGGGATGCCAGTGCATCGACGCAGAAACCAAAACGGCAACCCCAAGGGGCTGCCGTTTGATTATTGCCTGTCGCTGATCACACCAGGCGCGAGAGCATCTCCTCGGCTTCACCTTTCTGACCGGCATCACCCTCGGTTACTACTTCGTTGAGGATATCCCGGGCACCATCGGCGTCGCCCATGTCGATGTAGGCCTGAGCCAGATCGAGTTTGGTCGCCACCTCGTCAGTGCCCGAGAGGAAATCGAATTCCGGCTCGTCAGCAGCGGAGGCCATCGCGTCTTCTTCGGTGAATGTCGGCTCCGCCATGCTCTGCGACAGACGATCAAGTTCGGCATTAACGTCGTTCAGCTCGGCTGCAAACGCATCCGGCGTATCCATTTCATCGGCCAGCGACAGGTCGAAATCAGCCGGCAGCTCCAGATCATCCAGCGCCGGCTCAGCTTTCACGTCCGCGACTGGCAGATCCTTGGGCTCATCATCCAGACTCAGCAGAAAATCGTCTTCGGCCAACGTTGCCGGCGAAGGATCATTACCGAGGTCCATGTCCAGATCGAAGTCCGACAGATCGTCGAGATTTTCCTTGGGCTCAGTCTGCTCTTGCAGCACCGAGGCGAAGCTCAGGTCGTCATCCAGCGGGAATTCGTCGAGTTCTGCTGCAGGCTCTGGCGTTGGTTCCGGCTCTGGCGTAACCACCGCAGGCGAGGCAGTTTCCAGATCATCCAGACTCAGGTCGAACGCGCTGTCAAAGTCATCCTCTGCCGCTGTCGGCGCGGGCTCCTGCGGCTCGTCCAGCAGCAGATCCTTGACGTATTGCGCGTCCAGCTCAGCAGCCATAGCCGCCGCCGCGATACCACCGGCGGCGACAACAGCCATGGCCGGGAAGCGACTTTTCAGCTCTTCGACGCGGGCGAAGTTTTCGCCGTTGGCGACAAGTTGACGCTCTTGACCCACGAACGCATCGCGGTCGCCCTGCTGACCGTAGACTTCCATCAGTTTCAAGCGCAGGTCACTGCGCTGAGGCTCTTCCTTGATGCCATCTTCGAGCAAAGCAGCGGCCTGATTCAGGCGGCCGGCCGCGATATGCGACTCGGCCTTGGTCAGAACGTCGGCATCAGGGTCGCCGGATGGGGCGACCAATGGCGCGGCGATCGGCTGTGTGACGATGACCGGGGCAATTACGGGCGCTGGCGTCGGCACTGGTGCAGGGGTTGGTGCGGTTGCGAGCTTCACGCTGGGTGGCGGAACCTCGAGACCTTCGAAGCTGCTTTCCGGCAGATCGTGTTCGGCCGAGAATTCCTGCTCTTCGGACAATGCGCGGGCCATGCGCGTGTGCTTCTCGGCTTCCTGCTGGGCTTTGCGGCGACGCGCCAGCAACAGCAGCAGGAGCAGCAGCACCACGGCACCGCCACCGATCAGGCCGAGGAGCACCGGATTGGTCAGCAGGTCATTGAATTTCTGATCGTCCGAGGACGCCGGAGCCGGCTCGACGGGCGTCTCAACAGGCGCCGGGACAGCCTCGGGAGTCGCCGCATCAGGCGTTGGCGTAACCGGCACGGCGTCTGTCGGAACCGTCGCAGGGTTGGGCGTCAATTCAGCCGAAATCACTGGCGCGGTTTCCACAGCACCCGAGGCGTCCGGGGTGCCAGCAGGCGCGGCAGCACCGGCGGCGCCTCCAGCCTGCAACTTGGCCAGTTGATTATTTTTCAGTTCGATCAGGCGTTGCAGCTTGTCCAGTTGACTTTGCAGATCGGTCATGCGGCTTTTCAGCTCGGCATTGTCACGCCGGGCGGTATCGAGGCTTTCCTGCGTCACCGCCAGCTTGTTGTTCAACGCTTTGGCGTCGCCGCCCACACCTGCGGCGCCGGCCTTGGCCGTCTCAGCAGAAACCAGGCTCAGTTTGTCTTGAGCAGGTTGCGTCGGAGTGCCGTCGTTGCGTGCACGGTTGGTGGCATCGAGTTGCTGCTGGCCAGCACCGGTTTTCGGTACATAACGACGACCCTGACGCCACGCGGTGTTTTGCGCGGCCACTTCAGCCACAGCAGCCGGTTGCGCGAGGCTGGTGCTTTGGGTCTGATCCGGCAGGCGCAGCACCTGACCGGTTTTCAGCAGGTTGATGTTGCCGTTGATAAATGCGTCAGGATTGAGCGCCTGGATCGCCAGCATCGTCTGCTGGATCGAACCGCCATTGCGCGCCTTCGCGGCAATTTCCCACAGGGTATCGCGCGGCGTGGTGGTGTATTCGGTGGTCTTGGTCGCACCGGTGACCGGCGCAGTGGCGGTTTGCGAAGGCGCCGGTTGCGCAGCTGCGTCGGCGGTCTGCGGCGAGAATTTGGAAGGATCAAGCAGCACGCTGTAGTCGCGCAACAAGCGGCCGTTGGGCCACGTCACCTGAACCAGGAATTTGAACATCGGTTCGGACAGCGGCTTGCTGGACGTAACGCGCAGAATGCTTTTGCCACCGCGGTTGAGCACCGGGGTGAAGCTCAGGTCATTGAGGAACGCCTGACGGTCGACCCCTGCCCTGACGAAATCTTCGGGATACGCCAGGCTCGGCACCACTTCGGCAGCGGTAAGATCCTTGACGTCGAGCAATTCGATTTCTGCGTCCAGCGGCTGGTTCACCGACGACTTCAGGGTCAGTTCCCCGAGGCCGAGGGCATGCGCCATACCGGAGGACAGCGCCGAGGCGGCCGCTATTGCTAACACCAGTTTGCGAACTTGAACCATAGCCTCATCCTTTGTTTGAACATTCCTCGGCCAGCGAGAAGGTGTTGATTAGTCGCTGCCGTAAGGCATTGCGCGCGGCGGCGAAGAGTCGTCGCGCGCGATCGTTTCATTCGTGCCCCGGAAAGTCCCACAGGGTGACTCGCCAGATACATCTGGCCAAGCATAGCGCCCGGCCGGATTCATTCTGCAAATTGTTTCCAGTATCTTTTACAGCAGGTCTTTTATCAACAATTCAGCCACCTGCACAGCATTCAGCGCCGCGCCTTTGCGCACGTTATCTGACGTCAGCCAGACATTAAGTTCCGACGGGTCGTCGATTCCCGCGCGAACCCGACCAACGTAGACCACGTCCTGCCCGACCGCGTCACCCACTGCTGTCGGGTAATCGCCGGCCTCTACAAGCTCTAGACCGGGGGCCGCTTCCAGTGCTGCGTTGACTTTGGCCAAGTCGATCGCGCTTGCTGACTGCAAGGTCACGCTATAGCTATCGCCAAAAAACACCGGGGCTTGAATGCAAGTCACGGAAATCTTCAATGAAGGCAGGGACATGACCTGACGCAGCTCACGCACCAGGCGCTGTTCCAGCAGTGTATGGCCCTGTGCGTCCGGCTTGCCGACCTGCGCCAGCAGGTTGAAGGCCATTTGCCGGTCGAAGAATGTCGGCTCCAGCGGGCGCACGTTGAGCAACTCGGCGGTTTGCCGGGCCAGTTCGGTCACCGCTTCGCGGCCCTGGGCCGAGACCGCCAGCGCCGCCGTCAGGTTCATGCGTTGCAGATCGAGCAAACCGAGTAACGGTGCCAGCACCACCGCCAGCGAAGTGGCCGCCGGGCTTGGGCTACTGACCTGAAACGGATGCTTCAGACCGGCAAGTATTGCTGAGTTGGCCTCCGGCACCACTTGCGGCGCCTGGTCGGCTGGCAAGGCGCCGGACAGGTCGATGACCGAGCAACCGGCAGCCGTGGCACGCGGGGCGAAACTGAGGGTAACTGCCGGGCCTGCCGCAAAAAACACCAGCTGCACTTTGCTGAAATCGAACGCGTCGACCTCGCGCACTCGCACGTTCTTGCCGCGAAACGGTACGGAGTGCCCGGCCGATTCGCTGCTGGCCAACAGGTGCAGATCGCCCACCGGGAAGTCGCGCTCCTCGAGGATCTGCACAAGCGTTTCGCCGACAGTTCCGGTGGCGCCGATCACGGCAATATCAAAGGACTGGCTCATGGTTCTACCTCAGGCGAAACGGGGGGAGCGGCACTTTACCGGGTGGGTGGCGTGCAGGCAATTCGGTGGGATTGTCGGTGCATGTTCCGGCCCCATCGCTGGCAAGCCAGCTCCTACAGAGTCTGGGGTTGTCTGCAGGAGGTTGGTTACATGTTCCGGCCCCATCGCTGGCAAGCCAGCTCCTACAGAATTTGTGGGTGTTGCGGATAATTTGTAGGAGCTGGCTTGCCAGCGATGGCGGTCGGAAAGGCGCCCCAAATATAAAAAAAAGCCCGCGCTTATTGCGAAGCGCGGGCTTTGTTATTGCTTCAATCAATCAACGCTCAAGCAGAATCCGCAGCATGCGACGCAGCGGTTCGGCCGCGCCCCACAGCAGTTGGTCGCCGACGGTAAAAGCACCGAGGTACTGCGTACCCATGTTCAGCTTGCGCAGACGACCCACCGGTACATTCAGGGTGCCGGTGACCTTGGTCGGGCTCAGCTCCTGCATGCTGATGTCGCGGTTGTTAGGCACCAGTTTGACCCAAGGGTTGTGCTGACTGATCAGCCCTTCAATGTCGGCGATCGGCACGTCTTTGTTCAGCTTGATGGTCAGCGCCTGGCTGTGGCAGCGCATGGCACCGATGCGCACGCAGATGCCGTCGACCGGAATCGGGCTCTTGAAGCGACCCAGAATCTTGTTGGTCTCGGCCTGCGCCTTCCACTCTTCGCGGCTTTGACCGTTCGGCAGCTCCTTGTCGATCCACGGGATCAGGCTGCCGGCCAACGGCACGCCGAAGTTTTCGGTCGGGTACGCGTCGCTGCGCATGGCCTCGGCCACACGGCGGTCGACGTCGAGGATGGCGCTGGCCGGATCAGCCAGTTGATCGGCGACGGCGGCGTGGGTGGCGCCCATCTGCTTGATCAGCTCACGCATGTTCTGCGCGCCGGCGCCGGAAGCCGCCTGATAAGTCATGGCGCTCATCCATTCGACCAGACCGGCTTCGAACAGCCCGCCCAGGCCCATCAGCATCAGACTGACGGTGCAGTTGCCACCGATGTAGTTCTTGGTGCCGGCATCGAGCTGCTGGTCGATGACCTTGCGGTTCACCGGGTCCAGCACGATGACGGCATCATCCTGCATGCGCAGGCTGGAGGCAGCGTCAATCCAGTAACCCTGCCAGCCGGCTTCGCGCAACTTCGGGAACACTTCGCTGGTGTAGTCGCCACCCTGGCAGGTCAGGATCACATCGAGGGTTTTCAGCTCTTCAATGCTGTAAGCGTCCTTGAGCGGAGCAATGTCCTTGCCCACGGACGGGCCTTGGCCACCGACATTGGAAGTGGTGAAAAACACCGGTTCGATAAGATCGAAATCCTGCTCCTCCAGCATCCGCTGCATGAGCACGGAACCGACCATACCGCGCCAACCGATCAGACCTACACGTTTCATCGCAACTACACCTTCTTGAAAAGTGGGCCGCTGCTTTCGAAGTTGAAAGTGGCAGCGGGCCCGAGAGATTACAGATTCCGCAGCGCGGCGACTACTGCGTCGCCCATTTCCTGCGTACCGACTTTGGTGCAACCGGCTGACCAGATATCACCGGTGCGCAGCCCCTGGTCCAGCACCAGGCTCACGGCTTTCTCGATGGCGTCCGCCGCATCCTGCTGATTGAAGCTGTAACGCAACATCATCGACACCGACAAAATGGTCGCCAGCGGGTTGGCAATGCCCTGGCCGGCGATGTCCGGCGCAGAGCCGTGGCACGGCTCGTACATGCCTTTGTTGTTGGCATCCAGCGAGGCCGACGGCAGCATGCCGATGGAACCGGTCAGCATCGACGCCTGGTCGGAGAGGATGTCGCCGAACAGGTTGTCGGTGACGATCACGTCGAACTGCTTCGGCGCGCGCACCAGTTGCATGGCGGCGTTGTCGACGTACATGTGGCTGAGCTCGACATCCGGATAATCCTTGGCCACTTGCTCAACGATTTCACGCCACAGTTGACTCGACGCCAGTACGTTGGCCTTGTCCACCGAGCAGACTTTTTTGCCTCGTACACGGGCCATGTCGAAGCCGACACGGGCGATGCGACGGATTTCGCTTTCGCTGTACGGCAGCGTGTCGTAAGCCTGACGCTCGCCGTTTTCCAGGGTGCGGGTGCCGCGGGGCGCGCCGAAGTAGATGCCGCCGGTCAGCTCACGGACGATCAGGATGTCCAGGCCGGCAACGATTTCCGGTTTCAGGCTCGACGCTTCGGCCAGTTGCGGATAGAGGATGGCCGGACGCAGGTTGCCGAACAGGCCCAGTTGCGCACGGATCTTCAGCAGACCACGCTCCGGGCGGATGTCGCGCTCGATGGTGTCCCATTTCGGACCGCCCACCGCGCCCAACAGCACGGCGTCAGCGGCGCGGGCGCGGTCTAGGGTTTCGTCAGCCAGCGGTACGCCGTGTTTGTCGATGGCGGCGCCGCCGATCACGTCGTGGCTCAGCTCGAAATCCAGGCTGTACTTGTCGTTCGCCAGTTCCAGCACCTTGACCGCTGCGGCCATGATTTCCGGGCCAATACCGTCGCCTGGGAGAATCAGAATCTGCTTGCTCATGCTTTCCTCATGTCATCAGTCGGTGCGCCCGTGGCGCGCCCGGAAAATTCAAATGTCGCGGCACTTGTTTTCAAGCGCTTATTTTTCAGCCCATAACACCAGCACATCGGTACTGAACGAGCCATCGGCTTCGATCTCGAAATAGTCGCGTACTTCGTTGCCCATCGATTGCTGCAACTCGCGGATCGCGGCGCGCATCACCTGCGGCGTGCGCATGCGTTCCACCCAGGAGCTGTACTCCAGACGCAGACGTTGACGCGTTGTGCTGCGGGTATGCAACCCTGCCTCGCTGACCTGACGCAACCACTCGCCGGCGGAATAATCGCGCACATGGCTGGTATCGCGCAGTACTTCGACGCTCTGCAAGTAGGTGTCGAACAACGGGCTGCCCGGTGACAAAATGTCGATGAATGCCGCCACGCCGCCGGGTTTCAGCACCCGGCGAACTTCGCGCAGGGCCAGACCGAGGTCGCTCCAATGGTGCGCTGAATAGCGGCTGAAGACGAAATCGAATTCGCCCTCGGCGAACGGCAGACGCTCGGCGGTGCCGTGAACGGTGCTGATGTTAGCCAGATCACGATCGACTGCGGCCGCCGCGACTACATCAAGCATTTGTTGCGACAAATCGTAGGCGACCACTTCCTTGACCAGCGCGGCGACGTGAAAACTCACGTGGCCGGCGCCGCAACCCAGGTCCAGCACACGTGCATTGCCCTGCCCGGCCAGTTCGGCCTGTAGCAGTGCGAACTCGGCGCCCTGAGCGTGGACAGCGCTGCTGAGGTAGGCGGCGGCCTGTTCACCGAATTGCTTCTGGACGACCTGGGTGTGCTGGGCGGTGTGGGGCATAGTCACATCCTTACATTTGTGTTGTTTTGGCTGCCGTCTTCGCGAGCAGGCTCGCTCCCACAGGTTTTGTGAACGCTGCAAATCAATGTGGGAGCGAGCCTGCTCGCGAAGGGCCCCGCGCTGACTACATCAATCTCAAGCATCACGAAACAACCAAGGCTGGCTCGCGCGGTGCTTGCCTTCAAAGGTCGCAATCGCTTCGTGGTCCTGCAAGGTCAGGCCGATATCGTCCAGACCGTTGAGCAGGCAATGCTTGCGGAACGCATCAATCTCGAAGCTCAAAACCTTGCCATCCGGGCGGGTGACAGTCTGGGCTTGCAAATCCACCTGCAGCTGATAACCCGGATTTGCCTCGACCTGCTGAAACAACTCATCCACTTCTGCGTCGCCAAGGATGATCGGCAACAAACCGTTCTTGAAGCTGTTGTTGAAGAAAATGTCGGCGTAGCTCGGCGCGATGATGCTGCGGAAACCGTATTCTTCCAAGGCCCACGGCGCGTGCTCGCGGCTGGAGCCGCAGCCGAAGTTTTCCCGCGCCAGCAACACGCTGGCGCCTTGATAACGCTCGGCGTTGAGCACGAAATCCTTGTTCAACGGGCGCTTGGAGTTGTCCTGATACGGCTGCCCGACATCCAGATAACGCCACTCATCGAACAGGTTCGGACCAAAACCGGTGCGCTTGATCGATTTCAGAAACTGCTTCGGGATGATCTGGTCGGTGTCGACGTTGGCACGATCCAGCGGCGCGACAAGTCCAGTGTGCTGGGTAAAAGCTTTCATGCTGCGCTCCTCAGATCAATTCACGAACGTCGACAAAACGACCATTCACTGCAGCGGCTGCGGCCATGGCCGGGCTCACCAGGTGGGTACGACCACCAGCGCCCTGCCGCCCTTCGAAGTTGCGGTTGGAGGTCGATGCGCAATGCTCGCCCGACTCCAAACGGTCCGGGTTCATCGCCAGGCACATCGAGCAACCCGGCTCGCGCCACTCAAAACCGGCCTCGAGGAAAATCTTGTCGAGACCTTCCGCTTCCGCCTGCGCTTTCACCAGACCTGAACCCGGCACCACGATGGCCTGCTTGATGGTCGAAGCCACTTTGCGGCCCTTGGCGATCACGGCCGCTGCGCGCAAATCTTCGATCCGCGAGTTGGTGCAGGAACCGATGAAAACCCGGTCCAGCTGGATGTCGGTGATCGCCTGGTTGGCGGTCAGGCCCATGTATTTCAACGCCCGCTCAATCGAGCCACGCTTGACCAGGTCGGCTTCCTGCGCCGGATCCGGCACGTTTTGATCAACGGCCAGGACCATTTCCGGCGAAGTCCCCCAACTGACTTGCGGTTTGATCTGGGTCGCGTCGAGTTCGACCACGGTGTCGAACACCGCATCGGTGTCAGACACCAGGTCTTTCCAGGCTTCGACCGCCAGGTCCCATTCCGCGCCTTTCGGGGCGAAGGGGCGGCCCTTCACGTAGGCCACGGTTTTTTCATCCGCCGCCACCAGGCCTACACGAGCGCCGGCTTCGATGGACATGTTGCAGATGGTCATGCGCCCTTCGACGGAAAGATCGCGAATCGCGCTGCCGGCGAACTCGATCGCGTGGCCATTACCGCCGGCCGTGCCGATCTTGCCGATCACCGCAAGGACGATGTCCTTGGCGGTCACGCCGAACGGCAACTGGCCTTCGACCGAGACCAGCATGTTCTTCATTTTCTGGGCGACCAGGCACTGCGTGGCGAGCACATGTTCGACCTCGGAGGTGCCGATACCGTGAGCCAGCGCGCCAAATGCGCCGTGGGTCGAGGTATGGGAGTCGCCGCAGACCACGGTCATGCCCGGCAAGGTCGCGCCCTGCTCCGGGCCGATGACGTGGACGATGCCTTGGCGGATGTCATTCATTTTGAATTCGACAATGCCGTATTCATCGCAGTTGTCGTCGAGGGTCTGAACCTGCAAACGCGAGACCTGATCGGCAATGGCCTCGATGCCGCCCTTGCGCTCCGGCGTCGTCGGTACGTTGTGGTCCGGGGTCGCGATGTTGGCATCGATGCGCCACGGCTTGCGCCCGGCAATGCGCAGGCCTTCGAAGGCCTGCGGCGACGTCACTTCATGAATGATGTGACGATCGATGTAGATCAGCGCAGAGCCATCGTCGCGCTGCTTGACCAAATGCGAATCCCAGAGCTTGTCGTAGAGCGTTTTGCCGGCCATCAGACGTTTTCCTCATCAGCGTATTTCTATGCCCCGGGCTTCGAGAAGCTCAATAACCCTTTGGCTTGTGAGGTCGATCCTAGGGGGTTACATTAAATAACTCAAATTCATATTTTTTATGCTTTGGATAACCAACTGGAATACTGCAAATGGACCTCGCCAACCTTAATGCCTTTATTGCCATCGCCGAGACCGGCAGCTTCTCCGGCGCGGGCGAACGGCTGCACCTGACGCAGCCGGCCATCAGCAAGCGCATCGCCGGGCTGGAACAGCAACTGAACGTAAGATTGTTCGATCGATTGGGCCGCGAAGTCGGCCTCACCGAGGCCGGACGTGCCTTGCTGCCGCGGGCTTACCAGATTCTGAACGTGCTGGACGACACGAGGCGTGCGCTGACCAATCTGACCGGCGAAGTGACCGGCCGCCTGACGCTGGCCACCAGTCACCACATCGGACTGCACCGTTTGCCGCCGTTGTTACGCGCCTTCACTCGCCAATACCCACAGGTCGCGCTGGATATTCAGTTCCTTGATTCGGAAGTGGCCTACGAGGAAATCCTCCACGGCCGTGCCGAACTCGCGGTGATCACCCTGGCGCCCGAGCCGCACAATCTGGTCAAGGCCACGCCGGTGTGGGACGACCCGCTGGATTTTGTGGTTGCCCCAGAACATTCGTTGATCAGCAACGGTGCGGTCAACCTGGCCGACATCGCACGGCATCCGGCCGTGTTTCCAGGCGGCAACACCTTTACTCACCATATCGTCCAGCGCCTGTTCGAAGCACAGGGGCTGACGCCGAACATCGCCATGAGCACCAACTATCTGGAAACCATAAAGATGATGGTCTCCATCGGCCTCGCCTGGAGCGTGCTGCCGCGCACGATGCTCGATGATCAGGTCGCAAGCATTCCATTGCCGGGCATACAGCTCACTCGCCAGCTAGGCTATATCGTGCACACCGAACGGACGCTGTCGAACGCGGCGAAAGCCTTTATGGCTTTGCTGGATGCGCAAATCGATCTGCCAGGGACTCACGGCTGAGTTGTGCTACTCCTATAGAGCCAGGATTTCCGGTCACTAACGCCCCAACCAGTTCAAGGCTTGTTGCCAATGCCGAAATCGTTTGACCGTATGCCGCCGATGCCCCGCATCCAGGCCATCGACCCGCGACATTCCGAACAAAGCTGGGAAAGTGCCCCGCAATTGCTGGCCGCGCTTAATGGCGCGCGTCTCGGTGCCTGGTATTGGGACATCGAGCGCGGGCAGATCAGTTGGTCGCGGGGAACGCAGGCTCTATTCGGCTTCGATCCGCGACAACCGTTGCCCAAGGACCTGGAATACCTCGACCTGCTGCCGCCCGAAGACCGCGCGAAAACCGTTCGCGCCTTCCACGCAGTGATTGCCGGCGCGCCACTGGAACAGGCAATGCATCACCGCATTCGCTGGCCCGACGGCAGTCTGCACTGGCTGGAGGTCAGCGGCAGCCTGCTGCCCGACAAACACGGGCGTCCGCGCATGATCGGGGTGATCCGCGAAATCACCCTTCAGCGCCAGCGCGAACAGGCGCTGAGCAGCTCGGAAAAACGTTTCGCGACGCTGTTTCACCTGTGCCCGAACATGGTCTTGCTGACCCGTCAGGAAGACGGCCTGATCACCGAAGCGAATCAGTATTTCGAAAGCCTGTTCGGCTGGCCGGTGCAGGATGCAATTGGTCGCACCACGCTGGAACTGGGTCTTTGGGTGCACCCGGAGCAACGGGAGGCGCTGGTCATCGCCACCAAAGCCAAGGGTGAGTTGACCAGCATGGAAGTGCAGTTCCGTGCCAGCAACGGGCAGATCCACGACGGCATTCTCAGCGCGCAGAAAGTCGAACTTGAAGGCCAGCCATATCTGCTCAGCACGTTCCTCGACACGACTGAACGCAAGGTCGCCGAACATGCACTCAAGGACAGCCAGGAGCGGCTCGACCTGGCGCTGAATTCGGCGCAGCTCGGCACCTGGGACTGGCACATTCCCAGCGGCATGCTGTACGGCTCGGCGCGCGCCGCACAACTGCACGGCCTCGACGCCAAGCCTTTTCATGAATCGTTCGAGGCGTTTTTCGAGGGTGTCCCCGGAGAGGAACGCGAGAGCATGCGCGACGCCTATCGCAGCTTGCGCGAGGGTCCGGCCGGCAATTACCAACTGACTTACCGCGTGCAGCTGCCCGATGGCAGTTCGCGCTATCTCGAGAGCCGCGCCCGCCTCTATCGCGACGACGACGGCGTGCCATTGCGCATGGCCGGCACATTGCTGGACATCACCGATCAAGTGGAGCGCGAGCAGAAACTGGTCGCCTCCGAAGAAAAATTCGCCACGCTGTTCCAGGTCAGCCCGGACCCGATCTGCGTGACGCAACAGGACACCGGCCAATTCATCGAGATCAATTCCAGTTTTTCCCAGACTTTCGGCTGGAGCACCGCCGAGGTGATCGGTCGCAGCGCCGACGAAATCGGCCTGTGGGACGCGTCGGCGAGAAGCCTGAAGCGGATCGAACAGGTCATCCGCGAACAGGGCTTGAACAATGTTGCGATCCACGTGCAGCACAAGGACGGCCAGGTGTTGACCTGCGTGATTTCCAGCCGGCAAATCAGCGTCGGCGACCAGCCTTGCATCGTCACGACCCTGCGCGACATCACCCAGCAGCAGCGCTCGGAGGCAGCGCTGAAGGCCAGCGAAGAAAAATTCGCCAAAGCTTTCCACTCAAGTCCCGACGCCATCACCATCACCGAACGCGACACCGGCCGCTATCTGGAGGTCAACGACGGCTTCTGCCGTCTGACGGGCTACCGCGCGGATGAGGTGCTGGGGCGCACAGTGCATCAGGTCGGCGTCTGGGCCGACGAAAAACAGCGTGAGGCGCTGCTGGCCGAGCTGCAACTCAAAGGCCGCGTGCACCATCAGGAAATGCTCGCGCACAACAAGCGTGGCGACCTGTTGACCGTGGAAGTGTCGGTAGAACCGATCACGCTCAATGAAACCGCCTGCCTGTTATTAACCGCGCGGGACGTCAGCCTGTTGAAAAATGCCGAGGCGCAGATTCGGCATCTGGCTTATCACGATCCGCTGACCAACCTGCCCAATCGCGCGCTGCTGATGGATCGGCTGAGCCAGCAGATTGCGCTGCTGAAACGGCACAATCTGCGCGGCGCACTGATGTTCCTCGATCTCGACCACTTCAAGCACATCAATGACTCACTGGGACACCCGGTGGGCGATACGGTGTTGAAGATCATCACCGCTCGCCTCGAGGCCAGCGTGCGCATGGAAGACACCGTGGCGCGACTTGGCGGCGATGAATTTGTGGTGCTGCTCAGTGGCCTGGAAGGTTCGCGCGACGAAGTCAGTGATCAGGTGCTGGAACTGGCGGATACCCTGCGCGAGCTGCTCTCGGCACCGATGTTTCTCGACGGCCAGCGTTTGCAAGTCACGCCGAGTATCGGCATCGCCCTGATTCCCGATCACGGCTCGACCCCGATCGATTTGCTCAAGCGCGCGGACATTGCGCTGTATCGCGCCAAGGACTCGGGTCGCAATACCGCGCAGATGTATCACAACTCCATGCAGAAGGCCGCGAGCGAACGCCTGCGCATGGAAACGGACTTGCGTTTGGCCATTTCCCGCGGTGAATTCCGCGTGCATTACCAGCCCCAGGTGGATGCGCGTGACGGCCGCATTGTCGGCGCCGAAGCGCTGGTGCGCTGGAATCACCCGGAGCTCGGCGCGCAATCGCCCCACGAATTCATCAAGGTACTTGAAGACAGTGGGCTGATTCTGGAGGTCGGCACCTGGATCGTCGATGAAGCCTGCAACGCCTTCAAATACTTGATCGAGCAAGACCTGATCGATCCACTGGATTTCAGCCTGTGCGTGAACATCAGCCCGCGGCAGTTTCGTCAGAACGATTTCGTCGAACGCATCGAACACAGCCTCAGCAGCCACGGCCTGCCCTATTCGTTACTGAAACTGGAGATCACCGAAGGCATCGTCATTCAGAATCTGGACGACACCATCGGCAAAATGCGTCGTCTGAAAAAGCTCGGCGTCAGCTTCGCCATGGATGATTTCGGCACCGGATATTCCTCGCTGACCTACCTCAAGCGCCTGCCAGTGGACACCTTGAAAATCGATCAGTCGTTCATCCGCGACGCCACCACCGACCCCAACGATGCCGAGATCATCCGCGCCATCGTCGCCATGGCCCGCAGTCTGGGCTTGAAAATAATCGCCGAGGGCGTGGAAACGGCAGAGCAACTGGAGTTTCTGCAGAGGCTGGGGTGTCATTACTATCAAGGCTATCTGCACAGCGCGCCGGTGCCGGTGGATGGGTTGCAGAAGCTGCTTCAATAACAAAAAAAGGGCGCCAATGGCGCCCTTCTTTCTCGCTCACGCTCAGTGCTGCAGCGCGGGCTTTTGCGTCCCGTTGATCGGGATACGTTTGGCTTTCGCCTCTTCCGGGATCACCCGCAGCAGATCAATGCTCAGCAAGCCGTTGCGCAGGTCGGCGGTCTTGATTTCAATATGGTCCGCCAGCCGGAACGACAGCTTGAAAGCGCGTTGCGCGATGCCTTGATGCAAGAAGGTCACGCCTTCAGTGGTATCACGTTTGCCGCCGCTGATGGTCAGCACACCTTTCTCCACTTGCAACTCCAGGTCTTCTTCCTGGAAGCCCGCGGCGGCTACGACAATGCGGTACTGATCGTCGCCGTGTTTTTCAACGTTGTAAGGTGGGTAAGTGCTGCCTGGCTCATTGCGCAGGGCGGTTTCGAACAGGTCGTTGAAACGGTCGAAACCTACCGAGGAACGGAACAGCGGGGCCATGGAAAATGCAGTAGTCATGATTCAAATCTCCTGAAAACAATCAGCAAGTTTTTTTCTCCGCGACCCGAATTCGGCATCGCGTAATCCCTAAATAGGGACCGCTGTTTTCTTTTCAAGAGATTGTTTGAAGATTTTTTTCAGGCCGCTTCGGCCACTGGCAAACCCAGCAAACGCGAGACCTGGTCCAGCTCGGTTTCGCGTCGCAAAACGGTGAAGAGCTCTACAGCTTCGGGGTAATTGCGCGTCAACATGGCCAGCCATTGCTTCAAACGACCGGGCGATTGGCGCGCGGTCATCTGATCCTTGGCCTGCAGCCAGAAGTCCTGAAGCAGTGGCAACAATTCGGCCCAGGTCATCTCGACCACTTCTTCACCGGCTCTCGCCGCAGCGATCTGTCGAGCCAGGTCCGGACGCGACACCAGTCCGCGACCGAGCATGATGTCTTCCACGCCGCTGATCTCGCGGCAGCGGCGCCAGTCTTCGACGCTCCAGATGTCGCCGTTGGCGAACACCGGCACCTTGACCACTTCCTGCACCCGGGGAATCCATTCCCAATGCGCCGGCGGTTTGTAGCCGTCCATTTTGGTCCGCGCGTGCACCACAATGTGCGCCGCGCCCCCTTCGGCCAGCGCCGTGGCGCACACCAAGGCACCGTCGGGGCTGTCGAAGCCCAGGCGCATTTTGGCAGTGACAGGGATGTGCGCGGGAACGGCGCGGCGCACATGCTCGACAATCTGGTTGAGCAGCTCGGGCTCCTTGAGCAACACCGCCCCGCCGCGAGATTTGTTGACCGTTTTCGCCGGGCAACCGAAGTTCAGGTCGATGACTTCAGAACCCAGCTCGCAAGCCAGGGCTGCGTTTTCCGCGAGGCACACGGGATCGGAACCGAGCAATTGTACGCGCAACGGCACACCCGACGCGGTGCGGGCACCGGTCAGCAATTCAGGGCCAAACTTGTGGAAGTACGCCGGCGTGAGCAACTGGTCGTTGATACGGATGAACTCGGTCACGCACCAATCGATGCCACCGACGCGAGTCAGCACGTCGCGCAGGATGTTATCGACCAACCCCTCCATGGGCGCCAAAGCAATTTGCATGAAAAACACACTCGACGAAAAACGTGCGGCAGTTTACTGGTTTTCATCTGCCAAAAGGTAAGCGCCTGTCAGGCAGGAGCTTGCAACGCCGGGCCATAACCTTCGATAAATTCCGTCGGCATGCGCTTGGGCTTGCCTGACGACAATTCGATGCAGACAAAAGTAGTTTGCGCGCGCAGCAGCGTGGCGTTGTCACGCGGACGTTTGAGCTGGAAATGACGGGTCATCTTCAGGCGCTGGTCCCAGTCGACAATCCAGGTCGCCAGCTGCAGTTCGTCGCCTTCGTAGGCTGCCGCCAGATAATCGATCTCGTGACGCACCACGGCCATTGCCCGATCCAGCCGCCGATACTCGACCAGATCCAGCCCGAGCCGCTGCGAATGACGCCAGGCGCAGCGCTCGAGCCAGGTCACGTACACCGCGTTATTGGCGTGACCCAGACCGTCGATGTCTTCGGCAGCCACTTCCAGATCAATGATAAAAGGCGTTGCCCGATCCCAGCCCATGCCCCACTCCCGGTCAGATTATTGCGACCGGGGCAGTGTAACGGATGCTCAGGCCGATTGGCGCGATTGCAGACTGCGGCCAGACAGCAGTGATAACACGCCATTAATCACCCGGGGGTCGGCGAGCACGCGCTGATGTCCGCCCTCTTCCAGGCGCAATAAACGGCTGTCGAACCAGGCCTCATGAATCAGTTGCGACTCTTTGACCCCGACAAGCTTGTCGTCTTCGGCGTGAACGATCAGCCCGGGCATATCGAGTTGATAGTGCGCGACATCCAGCGTGGCGGCGCGCATGCCGACATCGTTTTCGACCTGGCGGATGAACGCCGAACGCGCGTTCGGGGGCAACCGCACGTAGCGTGCAAAACCGCGCAACACGCCGAGAATTCGCGCCGGTGCAGCGATGGTCACCAAGGTTTCGGTGCGCAAGCCCAGTTGCACGGCGAGCATCGCACTGGCACCACCCATGGAGTGACCGATGACTGCTTGCAGCGGCGGCAATTCAGCGGCGGCTTCGAGCATGGCCCGAGCGAAAAGCACGACATTGGCTTCGCGACCGGGTGAGCGACCGTGCGCCGGACCGTCCAGCGCGACCACGGTATAACCGGCGTCGACCAGAGCGGTAATGAGGCTGGCAAACTGCGTCGGCCGCCCTTCCCAACCATGCATTAGCAATACCGCCGGGCCCTGCCCCCAACGCAAGGCGGAGAGCCCGAAACGCAGGGTAATGCGTTCGGATTTGGCCAGCAGCGGCAACTCCCAGTCACGAGGCGGCAGGTCTCGCGGTGTCATGAATGCCAGTCGCATTTTGCTCGCGACCAATTGCGGTGCAAACCAGCCCAAGGTGCCATTAACGCCACGAACCCACTTTAACGTGCCCATCGCTCCCACTCCTCAGGCCAAGGCCTTCAGGTCATAGCACCGCCGATTTAGCGGCGCGCAGCAATCGATCGGATAACTCACCCGGCCCCAACGCGCGGGCCAGCGCCAAACCACCCACCATCAACGCTATGTCAGCCAAAGCTTTTTCGCTGTCTTCCGGGCTGGCCGCCAACTGCGCGACCATCAATTCAACGTGTTCATTCAAGGCCACTCGGAACGCATCCGGCAGACGGCCCAGCTCACCCACGGATGCGGGAATCGGGCAGGCAGAGTCGGAAGAATCGCGGTGCTTGCGTGACAGGTAAAACGCAGCGACCAAAGCGCGACGCTCTTCGCCGGTCAGCTCGGCGTCCATGTCGGCGATCAAGCCACGGCGGTGGCCGAGCAGTTGCTTGAACGCTTCCAGCATCATCGCGTCCTTGCTTTCAAAGTGTGCGTAGAAGCCGCCGACAGTCAGGCCGGCTGCACCCATCACTTCGCCTACGCTCGGCTCAGCCGGACCGCGCTGAATCAACGCTGAACTGGCAGCCTTGAGAATGCGTTCGCGGGTTTGAGCTTTTTTATCGTTCATCGTTGCCTCCGAATATTACGATTAGAATATTATTCGCATAATAATTTTTCGCAAGTCATGACTGTGACCGCCGGTCTGAAGAACGGTGTGTAAGATCGAGGGGGATTTGGCCAAACGCCAGACAAACAAAAGGGCCATTCAATAATTGAATGACCCTTATAAAATCCCGCAGAGCGGGTAATCGTGGCGTCCCCTAGGGGACTCGAACCCCTGTTACCGCCGTGAAAGGGCGGTGTCCTAGGCCACTAGACGAAGGGGACGCAAAACCTTCTATACAACTGATCAGTGCTGAGAGCTGATCGATTCAAGGCCGGTGTGGCCAGACCTTGAACTGTAAATTGGTGGAGCTTAGCGGGATCGAACCGCTGACCTCCTGCATGCCATGCAGGCGCTCTCCCAGCTGAGCTAAAGCCCCGGATTTTTCGCCTCGCGGCGGAGCGACATTTTGCAACATCGCTTCTGTAAAACTGGCGTCCCCTAGGGGACTCGAACCCCTGTTACCGCCGTGAAAGGGCGGTGTCCTAGGCCACTAGACGAAGGGGACGCAAACCCTTCTATACACCAGATCAACGCTGAGTGTTGATCGCTTCAAAGCCGGTGTGGCCAGACCTTGAAGTGTAAATTGGTGGAGCTTAGCGGGATCGAACCGCTGACCTCCTGCATGCCATGCAGGCGCTCTCCCAGCTGAGCTAAAGCCCCTCATCGCTGAGGACGGGGCGAATCTTAATGGCGCTTTGGAAGTGTGTCAAACTTATTTTTAACAATTTCCAAAGTTTTTTGCCGACATAACAATCACTTACCGCCCGCCCCCGTAATGTCGGGGTGACACGTTCCCTGTAGCAGCTGCGGAAGGCTCGGGGCGCGCTCGACTTACAGGCACTCTGCCCTTTCAGACAGATTGTGGCGCGCGGGCAAGGGGTTGCTGCGCAACCCGACGCAGCCTGCGGCAGCTGCTACATGGGAACGGTTTAATCAGGTGGCATTGAGTGGAGTCAGGCAATGTTCGCCAGCAATTTTTCCCACTCCTTGTTTTCCTTCTTCGACACGCCACCAAGCAAGTCGATGGCCTGGCGCAGACGGAAACGCGTCAGGTCCGGACCGAGAATCTCCATCGCATCCAGCACTGAAACCGAACTGGCCTGGCCGGTGATGGAGGCAAACATCAGCGGCATGGCGTCACGCAGCTTCAGCTCCAGGGATTCCACCACCGCCTGAATCGTCGCAGTGATGCTGTCCTTCTCCCACTGACGCAGGCTTTCCAGTTTCCACAAAATCAACTGCATCAACTGACGAACCTGATCACCCGAAAGCTTTTTCGATTCAAACAGCTTGGCATCCGGATTCACGCCACCGGCAAAGAAGAAACCCGCCAATGGTGCAACCTGGCTGAAGGTTTCGACGCGGCCTTGCACGTGCGGGGCGATCTTCATCATGTAGTCGGGGTTTAGCGCCCAGGTCTGCAGACGCGAGGCAAACTCTTCGACCGGCAGATCACGCAGCCACTGGCCGTTCAGCCACGACAGTTTTTCAATGTCGAAAATCGGCCCGCCGAGAGAAACGCGCTTGAGGTCGAAGTTGTCGACCATTTCCTGCAGAGAGAATTTCTCGCGCTCGTCGGGCATCGACCAGCCCATGCGACCCAGATAGTTGAGCATCGCTTCCGGCATGAAACCCATGCGCTCGTAGAACGTGACTGATGTCGGATTTTTGCGTTTGGACAATTTGCTCTTGTCCGGGTTACGCAACAGCGGCATGTAGCACAGCTCTGGTTGTTCCCAGCCGAAGTACTCGTACAGCAGAATCAGTTTCGGCGCCGAAGGCAGCCATTCTTCGCCGCGCAACACGTGGGTAATGCCCATCAAATGGTCATCGACCACGTTGGCAAGGAAGTACGTCGGCAGGCCGTCGGTCTTCATCAGCACTTGCATGTCCATGCGATCCCACGGGATCTCGACGTCGCCGCGCAGCATGTCCGGCACTACGCAGACGCCTTCGCTCGGCACCTTCATGCGAATCACGTGTGGCTCGCCAGCGGCCAGACGACGGGCGACTTCTTCCGCAGACAGGAGCAGCGCACGACCGTCATAACGCGGCGTTTCGCCGCGAGCCTGTTGCTCGGCGCGCATCTGGTCCAGCTCTTCGGCGGTGCAGAAGCACGGGAAGGCATGGCCCATTTCGACCAGTTGCTGGCAGTACTTCTGATAAATATCGCCGCGCTCGCTTTGGCGATAAGGACCGTGCGGGCCGCCCACGTCCGGGCCTTCGCTCCAGTCGATGCCCAACCAGCGCAGCGCGTCGAAAATCTGCTGCTCGGACTCGCGGGTCGAACGCAATTGGTCAGTGTCTTCGATCCGCAGGATGAACTCGCCGCCGTGCTGCTTGGCAAAGCAATAGTTGAACAAAGCGATGTAAGCGGTACCTACGTGGGGGTCCCCGGTAGGCGATGGCGCGATGCGCGTGCGGACGGTGGTCATGGCAAGTCTCGAAATGAAGATAAAACAAAGCGCGAATGGTAACAGGCGTAGCCCGCCCGGCTCCAGTGAGCAGGGCAGATATGCCGGCTTTGGCTTGTTGACGTGGTTATGCGGCGGTCGTCAATGGGGACTGCAGCGTCTGGAATAACGCTATCGCGAGCAGGCTCGCTCCTACAGTAGAGCAAGTTGTTCCCGCTAGAATCGGTTCTTTGTAGGAGCGGGCTTGCACGCAAATATCAGACCTCGATCAACCGCTCGCGCAACTTGCCAATCTCGTCACGCATTTGCGCCGCGGCTTCGAATTCCAGATCCCGCGCCAGCTGATACATCTTCTCTTCGAGACCTTTGATACGTTTGGCGATTTCCCCCGGCGAGCGCAATTCGGCTTCGTACTTGGCGCTTTCCTCGGCGGCCTTGGCCATGCCTTTGCGCTTCTTGCTGCGCGAACCCGGCACCGTGGCGCCTTCCATGATGTCGGCAACGTCCTTGAACACGCCTTTGGGCGTAATGCCGTTGGCCAGGTTGAAGGCGATCTGCTTGTCGCGACGCCGCTCGGTTTCGCCGATCGCCCGTTCCATCGACCCGGTCATGCGGTCGGCATACAGAATCGCCCGGCCATTGAGGTTTCGCGCCGCACGGCCAATGGTCTGGATCAGCGAGCGCTCGGAACGCAGGAAGCCCTCCTTGTCCGCGTCCAGAATCGCCACCAGCGAAACTTCCGGCATGTCGAGACCTTCGCGCAACAGGTTGATCCCCACCAGCACGTCGAACGTACCGAGGCGCAGATCGCGGATGATTTCGACCCGCTCCACCGTGTCGATGTCCGAGTGCAGATAGCGCACGCGCACGCCGTGATCGGCCAGATAATCGGTCAAGTCTTCGGACATGCGCTTGGTCAGAGTGGTGACCAGGACGCGCTCTTCCAGCGCGACACGTTTGCCAATCTCCGAGAGCAGATCGTCGACCTGGGTCAGCGCCGGGCGGATCTCGATCTGCGGGTCGACCAGGCCAGTCGGGCGGACCAGTTGTTCGACCACGCGGCCAGCGTGTTCAGCCTCGTAGTTGCCCGGCGTGGCCGACACAAAAATTGTCTGCGGGCTGATCCCTTCGAATTCGTCAAAACGCATTGGCCGGTTGTCCAGCGCCGAGGGCAGCCGGAAGCCGTATTCCACCAGCGTTTCCTTGCGCGAACGGTCGCCTTTGTACATGGCGCCGACTTGCGGCACGCTGACGTGCGATTCGTCGATCACCAGCAGCGCGTCGGCCGGCAGGTAATCAAACAGCGTCGGCGGCGCTTGCCCGGAGGCACGACCCGAGAGGTAGCGCGAGTAGTTTTCGATGCCGTTGCAGTAGCCCAGTTCGAGAATCATCTCCAGGTCGAAACGGGTGCGCTGTTCCAGACGCTGGGCTTCGACCAGTTTGTTGTTGGAGCGAAGGTATTCGAGACGTTCCTGCAACTCGACCTTGATCCCTTCGATGGCGCCGAGCAAGGTTTCGCGCGGAGTCACGTAGTGGCTTTTCGGGTAGAACGTGAAACGTGGCAGTTTGCGAATGACCTCACCGGTCAACGGATCGAACGCTGACAGGCTTTCCACTTCGTCATCGAACAGCTCGATGCGGATGGCTTCGAAATCGGATTCCGCCGGGTGGATATCAATCACATCGCCACGCACCCGAAAGGTTGCGCGAGCGAAATCAATGTCGTTGCGGGTGTATTGCAGGTCGGCCAGACGGCGCAGCAAGGCGCGCTGATCGAGCTTGTCGCCGCGATCGACGTGCAGCACCATTTTCAGATACGTCTCGGGGCTGCCCAGACCGTAGATGCACGACACCGTGGTGACGATGATCGCGTCTTTGCGCTCCAGCAACGCCTTGGTGGCCGACAAACGCATCTGCTCAATGTGGTCGTTGATCGAGGCGTCTTTCTCGATAAAGGTGTCCGAGGACGGCACGTACGCTTCCGGCTGGTAATAGTCGTAGTAGGAAACGAAATACTCGACGGCGTTATTCGGAAAGAACGCCTTGAATTCACCGTACAGTTGCGCGGCCAGGGTTTTGTTGGGTGCCAATACCAGGGTCGGACGCTGAACCTGAGCGATGACGTTGGCGATGCTGAAAGTCTTCCCCGAACCGGTCACACCGAGCAACGTCTGGTGCGCCAGCCCGGCCTCGATGCCTTCGACCATCAGGCGAATGGCTTCCGGCTGATCGCCGGCGGGCTCGAAGCGGGTGACTAGCTGGAATTCAGACATGAAATACCTCTGGGTTCACTCCCGCTCGGCTACACCGGACAGGAACGAGAAAGACCGCAAACGACCGACGTCGCCCGAGGAAAAAACTGGATTGATCTCAATGTGGAGCCGATTGCTTGCGCTTTCAAGGCAAACGTCCTACATCCCTTGAAGTCTTTGACGCGCCGAATCGACTAACGGTCGAAAAATAATCGAGAAAACTTTCAGTAAAAGCGGAAACGTCTGTCGCCATCGATCGGGGATGGCCTCTATACTAGCTCCCCGTTTGTGCACCGCTCTAGTGCATTCGGCTGGAGCGCGACACGTCCCTCCACCCCCCATTCAGAGCCGCCGCAAAAATGAGCCTGTTCTCCGCTGTCGAAATGGCACCACGCGATCCAATCCTGGGCCTCAACGAAGCATTCAACGCCGATACCCGTACCAGCAAAGTCAATCTGGGGGTCGGTGTTTACTGCAACGAGGAGGGGCGAATTCCACTCCTGCGCGCCGTTGTCGAAGCCGAGACGATTCGCGTCGCTCAACACGCCTCCCGTGGCTATTTGCCGATTGATGGCATTGCCGCCTACGACCAGGCTGTGCAGAAACTGTTGTTCGGCAATGAGTCTCCGTTGATCGCTGCGGGCCGGGTCATCACCACCCAGGCCGTCGGTGGCACCGGCGCGCTGAAAATCGGCGCCGATTTTCTCAAGCAGCTGCTGCCGAACGCTGTCGTGGCCATCAGCGACCCCAGCTGGGAAAACCACCGCGCGCTGTTCGAAACCGCCGGTTTCCCGGTGCAGAACTATCGTTATTACGACGCAGCCACCCATGATGTAAACCGTACCGGCCTGCTGGAAGACTTGAACGCCTTGCCCTCCGGCTCGATTGTCGTGCTGCACGCCTGCTGCCATAACCCGACCGGCGTGGACCTGAGCCCGGCGGACTGGAAAGACGTGCTGGAAGTCGTGAAAGCCAAGGGTCACGTACCGTTCCTCGACATGGCCTATCAGGGCTTTGGCGATGGCATCGACGAAGACGCCGCTGCCGTGCGTCTGTTTGCCGAATCCGGCCTGACGTTCTTTGTTTCCAGTTCGTTCTCGAAATCCTTCTCGCTGTATGGCGAACGCGTCGGTGCCTTGTCGATCGTCAGCGAATCGAAAGAAGAAAGCGCGCGCGTGCTGTCGCAAGTCAAACGCGTGATCCGCACCAACTACTCCAACCCGCCGACCCACGGTGCAAGCATCGTCGCCGCCGTGCTGAACAGCCCGGAATTGCGCGCTCAATGGGAAGAAGAACTGGCCGAAATGCGTTTGCGCATTCGCGGCATGCGCACTCAGATGGTCGACCTGCTGGCAACAAATGCCCCGCAGCGCGACTTCAGCTTTGTTGGCCGTCAGCGCGGGATGTTCTCCTACTCGGGCCTGACCGTGGAGCAAGTGACCCGTCTGCGCACAGAGTTCGGCATCTACGCCCTCGACACCGGCCGCATCTGCGTGGCCGCGTTGAATCAGAACAACATCGATGCGGTGACCAAGGCGATTGTTGCGGTGATCTGAGTGAGTTGCTGATACGAAAAACGGGAAGCTTGATGGCTTCCCGTTTTTTTGTACAAGATAAATCTCAAATCGACAACCAAGCCCCCTAGACTGCAGACATCTAGTTTGTAGGAGCCGGCTCGCTGGCGATGGCGGACAACCTGCCAACATAATGTTGGCGATTGTGACCGCTTCGCCAGCAAGCCGGCTCCTACAGGTTTTGCGTACACCTGAATTCTGATGAGAACCCACATGAAAAACGATGACCTGCGCGCCGAGCGCGACGACCTCGATCACCACGACGACTTCATCCCTCGCACCCCGGCCAAACAACGCAGCGGCAACCTGGTGATGCAAGTGGCCACCGGCGTGTTCCTCGGCGGCCTGGCCTTGTGGCTGGTACAACTGGGCGCGACGCTGCTTTACAACAAACTGATACTGGCCACCGTTACCTTTGGCGGTTAAGCCAGTTCGGTGGCGCGCTGGCTGGCGGCATCGTCGTAGGCGACGTACAGCGATTCTGCGATCTGGCTTTTGATGGCTTTGGCGCTTTCCAGGCCCAGCACAAAACCTTCGGCCTTGCCGCCTGCACGATTCAATTCTTCAGCGGTGCCGGCCTGGGTGATTGCATCGAGCAATTTCTCGGCGTGCGGGCCCACGCCTTTTGGCAGACTGATTTGAGCGATGCTCATGCGAACACCCCGCTAGGGCAAGGTGTGAAAAACAGGTGGGTCATGACGCGTACCTTTTCGGCGAATGGCCGGCAGCGCGTGTAACCGCTCCCGGGCGTTCATGGTAGCCCGCTCCTGCGTTTCTGGTAACCGCCAATCGCCGATAAACCGCCGCCCGTCTCGCCAAATCTGTTCAACGAATAACAGATGCTTGACTTCTCTTTTTGAATCAGTAACATACACGCCATTCCGCGATAGCTCAGTTGGTAGAGCAAGTGACTGTTAATCACTGGGTCCCTGGTTCGAGTCCAGGTCGTGGAGCCAGACAGCGATAAACAAAAAGCCCCTGAATCGAAGGATTCAGGGGCTTTTTTGTGTCTGTCGTTTCATCGAGCAATCGCCCGAAATGCTTTGAAGCCTTCGGGCGATTGTCGATCTAACGTCTGATACAGCTGCTACACATGCTCACTGCTTTTCACATGCACCGCCCGCGGCTCGCCATGCCCGTGATCCACTTCCACCACCGGGATCTCCTTGCCGTCGCAATCACGCAGTTTGCCTTCGCTGAAATAATCCCCTTCGCGCAACGCCGCCAGATCCTGATAACGCAGTACGCGCTCAGTGCCCGCCGCAAACACCGACTGCTGATCGGAGTTGCCCGCAGTCAGGTGGTTGAACGCCAGATTGAGCACGATGGCCATGATCGCCGATGAACTGATGCCCGAATGGAAAATCGTCGCGAACCAGCTCGGGAATTGATCGTAGAAGTTCGGCGCGGCAATCGGAATCATGCCGAAACCGATGGAGGTCGCAACGATGATCAGGTTGACGTTATTACGGTAATCAACTTTCGACAGCGTGCGGATGCCGCTGGCAGCCACGGTACCGAACAGTACAATGCCGGCGCCG
This sequence comes from Pseudomonas sp. TMB3-21, assembly GCF_054898145.1. NCBI lineage: Bacteria > Pseudomonadati > Pseudomonadota > Gammaproteobacteria > Pseudomonadales > Pseudomonadaceae > Pseudomonas > Pseudomonas sp. TMB3-21. The sequence continues at coordinate 5,054,668 of NZ_CM142718.1, forward strand.
CCGAGCACGGAGGTCGGCACAGCAGCAATCACTCGCCCCATGAAGGGCAGCAAACCGAGAATCACCAGGAACATCCCGCCGGTGGCCACCACGAAACGGCTCTTGATCCCCGTCACCGCCACCAGCCCAACGTTCTGGGCGAAGGCGCTTTGGGTAAATGAGCCGAAGATCGGCGCGATCATGCTCGACAGCATGTCAGCGCGCAGACCGTCGCCCAGGCGTTTGGAGTCGACCTTGGTTTCGATGATTTCACCAACCGCGAGAATGTCTGCCGAGGTCTCTACCAGCGTCACCATCACGACAATGCACATCGATAGAATCGCGGCGAAATGGAACGTCGGCATGCCAAAGTGAAACGGTGTAGGGAAGCCGAACATCGCCCCCTGCGTGACCGAGGAGAAGTCCGCCATGCCGAGGAACACTGCGATCACCGTGCCGATGACCATCGCCAGCAGGATCGACAAACGCGAGATGGTCGCGCTACCGACTTTACTCAGCAACAACACCAGCACCAGCGTCACTGCGGCCAAACCAATGTTGGACATGCTGCCGAAGTCCGGTGCCTGGCTGTTACCGCCCATCGCCCAACGTGCAGCCACCGGCATTAGCGTCAGGCCAATGGTGGTGATTACGATCCCCGTCACCAGCGGCGGGAAGAACTTGGTAATTCGCGAGAACACCGGCGTGATCAACAATCCGATCAACGATGCAGCTATCACCGCGCCCAGAATCGATTGAAACCCACCCTCCCCGCCACTGCTGACAATTGCCACCATGGTCGCGACGCCGGAGAACGATACGCCCTGCACCAAAGGCAGCTGACAACCGAAGAACGGTAAGCCGAGCGTCTGAAGTAATGTTGCCAAGCCCCCCGCAAACAATGAAGCAGCAATCAATAAACCGATGTCCGCCGGTGACAGCCCGGCCGCTTGGCCGATGATCAATGGCACCGCGACAATGCCGCCGTACATGGTCAGAACGTGTTGCAGGCCGTAAGCCATATTCGCGCCGACCCCGAGGTTTTCGTCCTCAGGCCGTTGGTGTGAAACATGGGGCGTTTTCATGATTGGGGGGTTCCCTGGTTTTTTGTTATGCGCACACTGTATGCAAGACTCACGACAAATGTCTATAGAGTTGTATACAACTCACCAGTCAAATTATGAACAGGCGTTCAAATCTTCCTGAAAACTGGTTGGCGCACGCCACAACATTTCTGCAATAAGCCTGCCGATGTGCGCTCTAACTGCGCCAGCGTGAGGATTGCCCAGGGTTGTCGAATCAGTCAGCAGGTGCGAGCAATTTCGCCAACGCGCGCCTGACCTGTGCATGCTTGGGCAGCCGAATGGAGAACTCACGATTCAGCACTTCGGCCAATTCATCCAGCCCGGTTATTTCCCGCCGTTCGGATTCCTGTCCAATCCGATGAATCGCGAAGCTGCCGTTGTTCAACGTGCGACGCCAGCCCTCTCCCGTTCGTGCCACCATCAGTTGCCTGGCAAACGAGGATTGCGGATAGGTCGAGACGTACCAGTTGCCGACGGCGTAATCGATCTCTTCCTGACGGTGCAGATCAAAGATGTACATCGCCCGCCATTCGCTCGCGACCTTGGCGAACAAGGTGTAGCCGTCTTCATGTCGTTCGATTCGATAAGGTTCATGGGGAGTCGCCTGCTCGTCCTCAGTATCGAGCAGCAGTGGCGCCGTGGGCACCATGCCGCCGAACCCGACGTCGGTGATGTAGCGCACGCCCTGCACAACAACAAGGTTCAGGCGGTGGGTGCGTGCCGTCCACGCCCCTTCGGGCTGGCCCATCACCACGCGACCGGTAATGCCGCGCACGTCGTAACCCAGCGTCCGCAGCAGCGCAAAGAACATCCCGTTCAGCTCATAGCAGTAGCCACCGCGACCTTCGTGAAGGAGTTTTTGCTCGATTGATGGCAGGTCGATGAGCACTGGAAGGCCCGCGAGGGTGTTGATGTTTTCGAAAGGAAAAACGCCGGTATGACGCAATTGCAGCTGACGCAGAGTCTCGAGCGTGGGCTGTGGTGGCGTGTCGAAACCGAGGCGTTGCAGGTACAGCGCAGGATTGCTCAAGCGTGGCTCGTTCATTGCGAGATCCTTGTGCAGGGAATCGCGGATATCTCCGCCAATGGTCGCCATGTATAAAGCATAAGCTCCCGGTCACAACAATTGATTCAGGCAATTGCCGTGACTCGGCAAACTCAGCGACGCTTGCGCGTGCCCAACCGGATCCAGGTCGGTGCATGGTCGCTGGCGTGCGGTTCATTGCGCACCCACGCATCAACGCCCGCTTCGTGCAGGTAGGGACTCAATGCCGGATTGAGCAGGAGGTGGTCGATGCGCAACCCGGAATTTTTCTGCCAGTGCTGTCGGAAATAGTCCCAGAAGGTGTAGAGACGGTCTTCGGGGTACAAATGCCGCAGGGAATCCGTCCAGCCCTGATCGAGCAGGCGCTGGTAGCACTCGCGACTTTCCGGCTGCAGCAGCGCGTCCTTGAGCCAGGAGCGCGTGTTGTAAATATCCAGATCGGTGGGCACCACGTTGTAGTCGCCGGCCAGCACCACCGGATGTTCACTGCTCTGCAAATCTTTTGCATGGCTGATCAGCCGTTCGAACCACGCCAGTTTGTAGTCGAATTTCGGCCCCGGCTGCGGGTTGCCGTTGGGCAAGTACAAACAACCGACGAGTACGCCGTGCACAGCTGCCTCGATGTAGCGACTTTGGGTGTCGCTGTCGTCGCCGGGCAAACCTCGGCGACTCTCAAGCGGTTGCGCATCCCGTGCCAGAATCGCCACACCGTTCCACGACGTTTGCCCTTGCCAGAGCGCGCCATAACCGGCGGCCTCGATGTCTGAGGCGGGAAATGCAGCGTCCACCGATTTCAGCTCCTGCAGACAGACGATGTCCGGCTTCTCCCGCTCCAGCCAGGCCAGCAGATTGGGCAGGCGGGCGCGCATGCCATTGACGTTGAACGTTGCAATTCGCAGATTCTTCACAGGCCAGCGCTCCTGTCGCGGATGATCTTTGTGTGACCTCGCCACATTCGGGTGGTTGCGTTGATTGACGCGCAGCTGCGCAACACGACCGCTCGTCATCCAATGGGCACCAACCTCATCGCCGCCGACACCAACATGAAGTAACGACTCACCCTTGGAGACGAACGATGATGAAGATCAAAATCACGCCGTTGCTTCTGGCCGGGTTGCTCTCTGCAGCTTCCGCTACTGCAATTGCAGGCTCTGGCGATGGCGCAGACGCTACCGGCACCAAATCCGGATCGGTCGGCGGCGCTACAACAGTGCCAAACCCGAGCGCCCCCCCGCGTCCTAATACCGATGGCAGCGTTAATCCGACACCCGCGCCACCCGCTGGCGGAAGTGGCGGCACCAGTGGCTCCGGCGCTGGCGGTGGCACGGGTGCAGCAGGTGGCGGCACCGGTGGAGCGGGCGGCGGCACAGGCAGCTGAACGCGCAAAGGCAGCCGATGACGGACATCGTCGGCAGCTTTCTGGATCAGTCCCGCAGTTACCGCCTAACGGTCCGAGCGCATCAACGCCTCAACCGTGCCTTCCAGTGAGAGCACCGCTGAGCGGTTGCGACCCGAATGTTTGGCTTGATACAGCGCAGCGTCCGCGCGCTTTATGAACACTTCCTTGTCATCGTGCCCCGTCGGCACGAACGCATAGCAGCCGAGACTGACCGTGACAAAACCGTTGGGCGAGCCGCTGTGACGAATGTTTTGCGCCATGACGCTACGCCTGATCTGTTCGGCAATGGCCATCGCCCCATGGATGTCGGTATCGGATAGCAACACAGCGAACTCTTCACCCCCGTAACGTACGGCGAGGTCCGTCGGGCGCTGGCAGCAACTTTTGACTGCTTTCGCAACTTGTACAAGACAGTGGTCGCCGGCCACGTGTCCGTAGGCATCGTTGTAGCGTTTGAAGTAGTCGATATCGAGCAGGATCAGACTCAACGGCGTCGATTGCCGAGCGCCTCGGCCAAACTCGATGTCGAGCGCTTGCTCGAACAGCCGACGATTACCCAGCCCCGTGAGACTGTCGTGGGTCGCGATCAATTTCAGCGCCTCCTGGGCCTTGCGCAGATCCTTTTCGATGCGTTCACCCACGCGCACCTGACGCACAAACACCCAGCCAAAAAGGCCTACGCCCAGCACGACCAGCGCAACGATCACGGTGGAATGAAATGCAGTGGCGTACCAGTCCTTGAGAATGGCATCTTTCGATGAAGCGGCCGAAACCACCACTGGGTAAGCATCGAGCTGACGGAAGCCATGCAGGCGCACGGTGTCATCCAGCACGGAAGGAATCATCGCGTTGCCGGACGTCGCGCCAGCCAGGTATTTGCTGAAGATCTCGCCCTTGGACAGCGACTTGCCAATCTGTGCCTCCACGAAAGGGCGTCGCGCCAACAGCGTGCCGTCGCTAAGCGCGAGGAACATCGAGCCATCGTTATCGATGCTGAAGCTTTTGAAGAACTGGTCGAAATACGACATCTTGATGCCGGCCATCAACACACCTTGGAACCGGCCGCTTTCGTCGTTCACGCGTTTGGAAACCGGGATGATCCATTCGCCGTTTTCGCGACTGCGAATGGCCGGGCCGATGTGCGCAATGGACGACACATTCTGCTGGTGAAACCTGAAATATTCGCGGTCTTCAACACCCGAGCCGCGCGGCAGATCTTCAAACGAGGTCACCACCCACTGGCCCTTCTGATCAAACAGAAACACACCGTGCAGCTGGTTGAGTGCCTGCACCCGGCGGGCGAAGGTTTTGCGTAACAGGGGCTTCTGTTCTCCGCTGAAGCCGTCAGCCTGGATCCAGTCTGCGAGGCTGGTCAGCACCAGATCGGCTTTCATGAAAGTATCTTCAGCCTGCTGGGCCATGGCACGCGTGAGGTTTGCAGAGTCCTCTTCAGCCGACGCAAGATCGTGCCGACGCGATTGCTCCAGTTGCAGGTACAACAGACCGCAAAGGCACAGACACACGACGCCGACAAACAGCAGCGCGGCCTTGCGCAGCGGCAGCCGTTTCAATGCGGCGCCGGTAGCATGGCGCGGATCGTCTAGCGAGATAGGCAAAAGCTAGTCCTGCAGGAGTACGGCATGGGCGAAGGCCCGACACCCTTGGAAATGGCACGCCTAGTGTACGTCAAGGCACACACCAGTTGTCCTTACCGCAGGTTGCCCGGCGCCACCCTTGCTGCCTGTAAATTCACCACGGGCATTTGCGAAGGCCGATTCAACGCTCTCAACACTGGCGCATCGTAGCCATACACATCGGGCTTGAACGCCACGCGCCCGTCACTGCCCATGTCCACTGTCCAATAGGCGAGCAACACCGGGACTTTGACCGGCAGCAGAATGTTCTGGGTCTTGCCAGTGGCCAGTTGCTTCTGGATACCGACGCTGTTCCATTTGACCGGGTCGTTGAACAGCAACTCAACCAGTTGCAGCGGATTCTCCACACGAATGCAGCCCGAACTGGTTGCGCGAATGGTTCTGGAAAACAGCTCGCGATGCGGGGTGTCGTGCAGATAGATCGCGTAATCGTTAGGGAAACGGATGACCACCTGCCCCAGCGAGCTGTCCGGTCCGGCGTCCTGGCGCAAACTGATGCCGCGCGGATTGCTCCAGTCGACGGTCGAGGGGTCCAGCACGTTGCCCTCGCGATCGAGCACGCGCATCCGGTGGGCGGCGAGGTAATCGAGATTGCTTTGAACCTTCGGCAGCACGTCTTCCTTGAGGATTGTCGGCGGCACCGTCCAGGTAGGGTTGAAGGTGATGTAGCTGATCTGCGCCTGGAAGATCGGCGTATTGCGCGCCGCCTTGCCGACCTGCACGCGGGAGCGCCATATAGGCTGGCCATCTCGGTACATGGCCACCTTGTAGCCGGCGATATCGACAATCACGAACGTGCCCTGGAGTTTGTAAAGCAGCCAGCGCGCCCGCTCCATGTTGACCCGCACCTGATCGATACGCGCCTCGACCGGGACGTTCAACGCCGCCAGCGTAGTCGCGCCGGCCACGCCGTCGGCGGTCAGGTATTGTTCGTTCTGATATTTTTTCACCGCAGCGGTGACGGCGCCATCGTACTGAGTGCCGCGGATCAGACGCGAATCGAGGAAGCCTGCAGCAACCAGTCGCGCACGCAACTGCGCAACGGCCGGCTCGTCCATGCCAGGTTTAAGCGAATGATCGACCACCACCTTCGGCCAGCCGCCGCGCTCACGAACACCGCGCAACTGCGCCAGGGCCTGGCGTAACCCGACATACACCGCTTCTTGCGGCGGGGCCTGGGCAAACGCTTTTGCCACGTCGTGATTGTCCAGAGCGGCGAAAAAAGCGTTGACGTCGTCACGCGGGTCGACACCGTTGGCATCGAAATTCCAGTGATTATCCAGCCGCGCGGGGTCGACCTTGCCGCGCCGCAGCTGCATCAGTGCGCTAATGAAGGTATGCGTGGTGACCAGATCAAAAGCCGCTTGCTGCTCAGGGGTGGCAGGCGCTGCCTTCAAAGTCGCCCGGGATCGGACCAGTTCGTCGATGTGAAAATCCGTTGGCGTCAAACCGTCAATGTCCGTCGCCTGCAGGCTGGTGATCAATTGATCGATGTCGGCGTCCTGAGTCCATGCCGGTCGATAGGCGCGATGAGCGTAAAAATCCAGCACCAGACGACTGACGTCCACACGTCGATGACGGGGTGCAGTCAGCAGCGGCGGAAAGGCGCTTTTCAACGGTTCCAGCGACGCCTGGATAGCCCGACCGACGTTGTCATCGGGCGCAGTGTGGGCGCTGGCCGTAGATGTCAGCTCAATCGGCGAAGTTTCGGCCAAAGCAGTGCCGCTGATCAGAAAGCCCATAAAAAAAACGCGGCTTATGACGAATAACCTTGTTAAAAGCACCATGAATAATCCTTAATCCCCCACATTCAACGCCTGGCATCCCAACGCACTGCTAGACTCGAACTCAACAAGATGAGACATCTATATGGCGCTATTACGTTTTGGCTGTGTCTTCCCGGCACTCTTACTGACTGCAATGTCCGCACCGTCAGCCTACGCCGATTCGCTCGCGACCGCTCTTATCAAAGCAGCGCCCAAAGCCAATGCCAACGTCATCAACCTCGCAGTACGCGCCTCAAAATGCAGCATCGCCCAAGGCGCAGCCCCTGCGCAAAGACTTGCTGTGATCGATTACTCCCTGCCTTCGACCGAACAGCGCCTTTGGGTGTTCGATTTAAAACAGCGCAAGTTACTGTTTCAGGAATTGGTCGCCCATGGTCGCAACACCGGCGAAAACATGGCTGTCAATTTCTCCAACAAGAATGAAAGTTTTGCCACCAGCCTCGGTTTGTACCGCACCCAGCAAAGTTATGTCGGGCAAAACGGTTACTCATTGCGCATGCAAGGTCTGGAGCCGGGTTTCAACGATAACGCTTTCGACCGTGCAATCGTCATTCATGGCGCTCCTTACGTCAGCCCGGTACTCGCGCGGGCGAATGGGCGGATCGGTCGCAGTCTCGGCTGCCCGGCAGTCCGACCGGCGGTAGCGCGCAAACTGATCAATTCCATGAAAGACGGCCAGTTGTTGTTTTCCTACTACCCGGATAACCGCTGGTTGAAAACCTCGTCCTATATCAATTGCGGTAGCGGCACCATGGCGTCGGCTACCAAGCGCGTGACCAATCGCTAATGCAGCGTGACCTGTTGCGCGGGACTATCTAAACTCCCCCACGGCCAAACACTTTAGGCTCGACCGGGAACCCCTCGCATGGACCTTCAACACCGCAACAACGTGACAGTCAGGGGCAACGGTCCGGCGACACTGGTGTTTTCTCACGGTTTCGGCTGTGATCAGACAATGTGGCGTTACCTTGTCGATACATTCGCGGATCGTTTCAAGGTCGTGCTGTATGACCTGGTGGGCGCTGGTCAATCGGACCTCGGCGCTTACGACGCGCAGAAGTACAACTCGCTGGGCGGTTATGCGCAGGACCTCAACGAAATCATCGACCAATTCGCCAGCGGCCCGGTGATTATCGTCGGCCACTCGGTCAGCGCGATGATCGGCGCTCTGGCCGATCGTCAGGCGCCCGGCAGAATCGCCGCTCATGTGATGATCGGTCCGTCGCCCTGCTACATCGATTCCGACGACTATGTAGGCGGTTTCCAGCTCGAAGACATCCACTCCCTGCTCGACACCCTCGACAGTAATTACCTCGGCTGGTCCAGCAACATGGCCCCGGCGATCATGGGCGCGCCGGGCCAACCGGCGTTGGGCGAAGAGCTCACCAACAGTTTTTGCAGGACCGACCCGGAGATCGCCAAGCAATTTGCGCGCGTAACGTTCATGTCGGACAACCGCAAAGACATTGCCGGCCTGACTACCCCGACCTTGATTCTGCAGTCTACTGACGACCTCATCGCTCCGGTTGCCGTGGGTGAATACCTGCACGATGTGCTCACCAACAGCACCTTGTGCCTGGTGGACAACGTCGGTCACTGCCCGCACATGAGCGCGCCGAGTGCGTGCTCCGACGCCATGGACAGCTTCCTGTCGCCATGGGTAGGCGCGCATGCCGAGCGATGAGCCGGTGCTGCCCGACCCGCAAACTTTGTTCGAGCTGGCCCCCTGCGGATTGGTCGTCACGAAGGAAAACGGCACGATCCTGCAAAGCAATAAGACGTTCGGCAATTGGGTCGGCTTCGAACCCGCCGAGTTGATCGGTCGACGCTTTCAGGACCTGCTGACCATGGGCGGGCGAATTTTTCATCAAACCCACTGGGCGCCGCTCATGCAGATGCAGGGCTCCGTCGCGGAGGTCAAACTCGATCTGGTGCATCGCGACAAACGCACTGTGACCATGCTGCTCAACGGTGTCAGGCGCGAACACGCCAACGGCGCGTTCTATGAACTGGCCTTGTTCGGTACCACGGATCGCGACAAGTACGAACGTGAACTGGTTCGTGCGCGAAAAGTCGCCGAAGACCTGTTACGCGAAAAGACCGCGGCCGAGACTGCTCTCCAGCAAGCTCAGGCGGAGCTGAAAATGGCCTATGAGAAATCTCAGCGGCGCGCCACGTTTGCCGAACAGATGGTGGCCATCGTCAGCCACGATCTGAAGAATCCGCTCACGGCGATCAAAATGGCTTCGCAAATGCTCAGCACCGCAGAGCGCAGCCCCAAAGAAACCCGCTTGCTGGGCCACATCGGCCAGTCATCCGAGCGCGCGCAACGGATGATTGCCGACTTGCTGGACTTCGCCCTCGCCCGCGTTGGCCGCGGTTTGAACATTGCGCCTGCGTCGATGGATCTGCATCAGGTCACTGGGCAGATTGTCGATGAGCTGCGAGTAGCGTTTCCACAATCGACGCTGGTCCACCAATCGATCGGCGCGGGCAGCGCTCATCTGGATGCAGATCGCGTCCAGCAAATCATCGGTAACCTGGTGGCCAACAGCGTGGCTTACGGAGATTTGGACCAACCGATCACGATCACCTCCCGCCTGGAGAATGAGCAGGCCATCGTCTCCGTGCACAACCATGGGCCTGTGATTGCGCAAGCAATCATGAGCGTTCTGTTTGAGCCGATGACCCGTGGCACTCAAACCGACAGTGAAGTGCGCAGCGTCGGCCTCGGTCTGTTTATCGTCAGGGAAATCGCCGTCGCGCACGGCGGAGTCGTGTCGGTGAGTTCAGATGCACAGGACGGCACGGTGTTCTCTGTCTACTTCCCGCGACAGGCTGCGCGCTGAAGCCAATCACTGCTTAACGTTGTTTCCAGGCCCGGCGCGTGATCAGACTGGTTTGATCGCCATGGTGTTGATCACCGACATATGAAATCAGGCCCGCACTTCGAGCTTACGGCCCATCTGACTCAATCGGTCTCGGCCGGCATTGGCTTCGGTTTGATTCCGGAAATACTGGTGCAGGATGAGTTGCACGGCGGTGAACTTGTTGCATTGTTTGAACCCATCGAAAATGGCCGCTGTTATTACCTTGTCTGCGCGACTCGATACCAGAACCTGCGCCCTTTGAATGTCTTCAGCGAATCGCCGCAAGCGCTGTCGTTCCTGATCCATAAGCGGTCCGCACCAATAGGCGCGATAAAAAAAGGGCCCTCAAGGGGCCCAGTTTTTTCTTCAGCTGCGTCTTACTTGGTCAGCCAAGACTCGACGGTGGCGGAGCCGTGTTCAGCTTTCCATTCCTTCAGGGTTTTGTGGTTGCCGCCTTTGGTTTCAACCACTTCGCCGGTTTTAGGATGCTTGTAGACTTTCATTTCGCGCGGCTTGCGAGTACTGGTTTTTGGCTCGTTCGCAGGGGTGCGACGACCCGCTTTCGGGTCAAGAAGGTTGATCACATCCTTCAGGCTGTAGCTGTATTTGGCGAGCAAGTCGCGCAACTTGGTCTCGAACTCTATTTCTTTTTTCAGACCCGCGTCGCCCTTCAAGGCTTCAAGCGCCTGGAGTTGTTCGGCAAGGTGTTTTTCGAGTTGGCGGAATTCTGCGAGCTTGGACATTATTGATCTCTACGTGGTTAGTAACCAGACGGTACACCAAAAGCACCTGTTTGAATTTAGTTAACTTAATTCATCTGAGCAAGTAATTCCTGCAACGTTTGTACGTCACTTGCATTGCAGGTGATGCCTGCGGAACGGAATCGTCATCGAGGCTGTCCGTTGTAGTAGACACCAACGTGTCAGCCCCCTACCAACCTGGAGAAGCAAACCATGAATAACATTATCTACATCGTCGGCGCCGTCGTGATCGTCCTGTTTATCCTGTCTTTTATTGGCATCGTGTAACACTGACCCATCAGCAAGGAGGCTGAATTTGCCTGGCACTACCGGCGCCTGCACGGTGCCGGCGCAAGTGGCCCGTGATGATGTAGGCAGCGTTCGCCGCCTAGGCCACTAGTTACAGGGCACCTTCCACAGCTGATCAAGTCTTGTGGTGTAGCTCTGGCTCATGATCTCCCGTCGCATGGCCCATTCCGGGTGACTTGGCACACTGGCAGTGCGTAAAGTGCCTCTGCCCCACCGGCTGTTGATCTGATCCAGCACTGCCATCACCCTTGTCGCGTCGGTGGCCTGGGACGCTGCAAACAGATCATCCGTGTACTCGCCGGGCTGACACAGGTTTAGCAGCAACACTTCCGCCTTGCTGTATTTAAACCCCGGCCTGAACACCCGATCGAGTGCATTGACTGCCAACCGGGTAAGTAATCGCACATCATCCGTCGGGTATGGCAGATCGACCACCACCCCATTCGCGTACCTGGCTTCGTCCGGGTTGAACATGCCGGTGCGGATGCTGACGCGGATCTTCCTGCACAACGAATTCTGCGCCCTGAGTTTTTCCGAAGCGCGCATCATGTAGGTCGCGACCGCTTCCTTGATTGGCGGCAATTCCGTGAGACGTCTGCCGAACATTCGGCTGCAGCAGATTTCCTGCTTCGGCGGGTCAGGCTCGTCCAGCTCAAGGCACGCGGTACCGGCTAGCTCGCGAGCAGTCTTCTCGATGACAACACTGAATTTTTTGCGCAAGGTCCATGGATCGGCTTTGACCAGGTCCATCGCGGTCTTGATCCCCATTGCATCCAGATGCATCTTCATTCGTCGACCGACACCCCACACCTCGCCGACGTCAGTGTTGCGCAGGACCCAGTCACGTTTGACCGCGTCGCAAATGTTCACCACCCCACCCGTCTGCGCTTGCAGGCGCTTGGCCGTGTGATTGGCCAGTTTCGCCAGCGTTTTGGTGTGAGCGATGCCGACCCCGACCGGGATGCCGGTGCAGCGCAGCACATGGCTGCGAATCCGGCGACCGAGGCTGTCCAGATCGACGATGCCAGTAAGATCGGCGAAGGCTTCGTCAATGCTGTAAACCTCGACGGCCGGCACCATCGACTCGATCAGGCTCATCACGCGCTCGCTCATGTCGCCGTACAGCGCGTAATTGGAAGAGAACGGGACGATACCGTGCTGCTTGAGCTTGTGCCTGACCTGGAAGTACGGCTCACCCATTTTCACAAAAGGTTTGGCGTCATAACTGCGTGCGATGACGCAGCCGTCGTTATTGGAGAGCACCACAATGGGCACCTTCGCCAGATCGGGCCGAAACACCCGCTCGCAACTGGCGTAAAAGCTATTGCAATCGATCAGGCCAAAAACCGCCGGGACTTCAGACATGGCTGCGCACGCTGCTCGTCACCACGCCCCAAATCGTCAACTCGTCCCCTTCAAGCACGTAGCGCGGCGGGTATTTGGGGTTATCCGACAGCAGAATCACATCCTTCCCACGCAGGCAAAGACGCTTGCACACCGGTTCATTATTCAGCAAAGCAATCACCACATTGCCGTGCACCGGTTCTATCGAACGGTCAACAATCGCCAGATCGCCTTCATAAATACCCGCACCCTGCATGCTCTCCCCTGTGAGTGACACCAGATAGACATGCGGCGCCCGCACATTCAGCACCTCATCCAGCGATATCTGCGCCTCGATGTGATCCGCTGCCGGTGACGGAAAACCTGCCGGCACCTGAAACAGGCACAACGGCAACCTGAACCCGCCCTCGCTGATGGGGCCTAGAATTGAGTAACTCATGACGCACGACTTCCAATACTGTACGAATATACAGTTAACGTTGTGGAGGCGTTGCGGTCAAATTTTGTAGGAGATATCGGATAGGTGGGTGGGGAGATTGGCGCTGTTGGGACGGGGTGGTTGGTGTTGATGCTTGGGCTTGTCCGGGATGACATATTTGGCATGGAAGCAGTGACGGCGTGTTGGTTCAAGCAGACTCTCGACGGTGTAAGATGCTCGACAAACGTCACACATCGAGGCTGCCATGACCGGGATATCCCTGAACTTGCCAGAAGACCTGTCGAATTCTCTCGCCGATCTGGCCAAGACAAACGGCCAGAGCGCCAGCTACTTGGCTATGGACATTCTTCGCGACTACATCGAGCACGAGAAAGCGCTGACCGCTCAGATTGAACAAGCCGTAATGGAAGCCGATCGAGGCAATTTCGCCAGCGATGACCAAGTGGCGGCGATGCGTGCCCGGCGCTGGAGTCGGAATGCGGGTTGAGTGGCTGGAACAAGCACTCAGGAACCTGGAGGACGAGGCCAACTACATTGCTCTTGAAAACCCCAAGGCTGCAGACGACTTCTCGGAGGCTATTTTTGCAAGCGTGGATAAACTAGCCCAGTTTCCCGCCATGGGCCGTGAAGGGCGAGTCAGACAGACGCGAGAGTGGGCAGTGCCCAATTGGTCTTACCTAATAACGTATCGGGTAGAAGGTGACCGGCTTCAAATCCTCGGCATATTTCACACGCGGCAACGCCCTCGCAGCCAGTGGTAACCATACAGAGCGACCCCATTGCGCGCGTCCACTACTAATAAACTACCTCGCCTCGCTGACTCATCACCAGCGAATCGCTCTGACCTGTGCATGATGTCTTTCGATGGTCTCAGAGCGTGGGATGACGCGCCTGACAGGATCTCAATTAGCATTGGCGTGAAACTCTACCAACAACATCCTAACGGAGGCATCACAGCCAAGAGGGTTATGGACGAAGTGCTCGCTGTACCCGTCAAAGCATGGGGAAAAGGGGTTCGACCGCATGTCTGCAAATAAGCCTAAAGTCCGGTACGGTCGTTGGTTACTCTTGCTCCTTGTAGTCGGGCCTTTGGCATTTTGGTACTTCGCCTCTCCGGTGGTAGCCGTAAATTTTTCTCCCGACAGCAAGGAAGAGTTTCAATACGTCTGGAACACTCAAGACAGAATTCACCGAGGAGACATCAAGCACGGAGGCTCGGCTGTTGAGTTCAGCTACATATTTCCAGATCAGGACTTCTTCATGATGTTCAATTGGTGGACTGATGCAGGCTTTCAAAGGTGCATCGATATCAAGCCCAAATGGGGGCGCACGATAGACATCTATCTGGATGCAACTGGCAGAATCGACGTCGCCAAAACGGGACCTGACGTGATTGGGCGCTTGGAACAATGCGCGGGCGAACCGGATCCTTTTAGGCCCTGAGAGTCAGTTGCGCTCAACCGTGCACAATAATGGTGACACTCCTGATTCGAACCTGTATGAGAAATAGAGTGTGGATACGGGGTGAGCCATCACTCCCAACCCATCACTACTGATATCGGGCATTGACTCTACGGAAAACGCTAAACGCCGCCTGTTTCCGGGCGAAGGTCTGGCACTCTTGGTAGACTTGCACTCCGTCGCGCTTGATGCGGATCTGAGCGGTGTAGCTCACAGTCCCATCCGCCAGTTTTCTTGCCCTGATATTCGCCATATTGAAAGTGGTACGCGTCAGTTTTGAAGTGGTACTTCGTACCACCGAGCTTTCAAAAACGCCTGAAAACGCCCGAAATACCGTCCAGAACACGTTGAAGAAAATGTTAGATAAACAGAGCTTTAGCCCAGCAGGATCAAGCACCGCACTGTCCCGTCGCTTCAGCGTCGCCCCGATGATGGACTGGACCGACCGTCACTGCCGCTTCTTCCTGCGCCTGCTCTCCAAACACGCCCTGCTCTACACCGAAATGATCACCACCGGCGCGCTGCTCAATGGCGACCACGAGCGTTTCCTGCGGCATAACGAGGCCGAGCACCCGCTCGCGCTGCAGCTTGGTGGCAGTGTGCCGCTGGATCTGGCTGCCTGCGCGCGAATGGCGCAGGAGCACGGCTACGACGAGGTGAATCTGAATGTCGGGTGCCCGAGTGATCGGGTGCAGAACAACATGATCGGCGCAGTGCTGATGGGGCATCCGCAGTTGGTGGCCGATTGCGTGAAGGCGATGCGCGATGCGGTGTCGATTCCGGTGACGGTGAAGCATCGCATCGGCATCAACGGGCGCGACAGTTATGCCGAGCTGTGTGATTTCGTCGGCACGGTTCGCGAGGCGGGTTGCACCAGTTTTACCGTGCATGCGCGGATTGCGATTCTGGAGGGGTTATCACCGAAGGAAAATCGAGACATTCCGCCTCTGCGTTACGACGTCGCGGCGCAATTGAAGGCTGACTTTCCCGACCTGGAAATCATCCTTAACGGAGGGATCAAGACGCTGGAAGACTGTCATGAGCACCTGCAGATATTCGACGGCGTGATGTTGGGGCGCGAGGCTTATCATAATCCTTACATCATGGCCGAGGTGGATCAGCAGCTGTTCGGCAGCACGGCGCCGGTCATCAGCAGGGCCGAAGCACTGGCGCAGTTGCGACCCTACATAGCCGCGCATATTGACGACGGCGGTTCGATGCATCACATCACCCGGCATGTGTTGGGGCTGGGGACCGGGTTTCCGGGGGCGCGAAAATTTCGCCAGTTGTTGTCGGTGGATATTCACAAATCCAAAGAGCCACTGGCGTTGCTCGATCAGGCCGCGACATTGCTCGAAGGACGTTGATGCATTTTCGGTGATCGCTCGCCGGGCGGTTACCCCGGTTGAACCTGTGGCGTCTTTGAGCATCGAACAATCGATACCGCGCCCCGCCTTTCAAACAGCCTTTCCAGGGCTGTTGCCAACGGGGCCATCGATACACGTACACGCCCTTGAGTGGCTGCAAGCGCTCGGGTAATGTCAACAGACCCATAGGACAGAGCACGCCCATGACTTCCAAGCTGGAACAACTCAAGCAAATGACCACCGTGGTTGCCGACACCGGCGACTTCGAAGCGATCGCTCGCGTCAAACCTGTAGACGCCACCACCAACCCTTCCCTGCTGCTCAAAGCGGCGGCCATCACCGGTTACGCCGAGCTGCTCGACGCTTGCGTCAGCGACTGCAAAGGTGATGTGGGCCTGGCCAGCGACCGTTTTGGTGTCGCGGTCGGGCAAGAAATCCTGAAAGTGATTCCTGGGCGCATTTCCACCGAAGTGGATGCGCGCCTGTCGTTCGACACTGACGCCGTATTGAAGCGCGCGCACCGTCTGATCGAGCTGTACGACAAGGCCGGCATCGGCCGTGACCGCGTGCTGATCAAGATCGCTTCTACCTGGGAAGGTATCCGTGCTGCCGAGATTCTGGAAAAAGAAGGCATCCAGACCAACCTCACCCTGCTGTTCTCGTTTGCTCAGGCAGCAGCGTGTGCCGATGCGGGCGTGTTCCTGATCTCGCCATTCGTGGGCCGGATCTACGATTGGTACAAAAAGGCCAACGGCAACGACTACACCGGTTCGGATGATCCGGGCGTGCAGTCGGTGACGCGCATCTACAACTATTACAAGGCCAATGACTACAAGACCGTTGTCATGGGTGCGAGCTTCCGCAACCTGAACCAGATCGAGCAGTTGGCCGGTTGCGACCGTTTGACCATCAGTCCGGACCTGATCGACAAACTGGCAGCGGACACTGGCAAGCTGGAGCGCAAGTTGACACCGGGCCATGCCGGTGAAGCGCGTTTGAGCCTGAACGAAGCGCAGTTCCGTTGGTTGTCCAACGAAGATGCGATGGCGACCGAGAAACTGGCTGAGGGCATTCGTCAGTTTGCTCGCGATCAAGAGAAGCTTGAGGCGCTGTTGCAGGCCAAGCTGTGATTTGATTCACCGGTAATGCAAAAAGGGCGAACCCTGGTGGGTTCGCCCTTTTTTTTTGTTTGGATATGAGTACTACAGGGCACTGGCTTGAACAGGTGGTGATGTTCGATACGCCATCGCCAGCAAGCCGGCTCCCACAGGGAAAATTGCGTCAACTCAAGATCAGTGCCGCTCCAGCGCATTCACCAGGTCATGAAACGCTTCACGATTGGAGTCGTTCAGGCCCATGAGGATCTTGTGAGCTTCCAGCACCTTGATCCGCACCACCTCTTCCGACTGATCCTGATCCGGCAGGTCTGTCAGGCATTCAGGGCACGGGATCGGACGATCGACGATGTTGAACACCTGCTCGAAGCCCATCGACTGCAGCAGACGGGTGATGTCTTCATGGGTGGTGACCACGGTCGGCAGCAGGCCGACCTTTTGCCGCGACAAAATCGACAGTTTGGCCAGCAGGCCAAGGGTGGTGCTGTCGATGCTGCGGGTTTCGGTCAGGTCGATCACGATTGCGTTGAAGTTCAACGCCGTGAAGATCCGCTCGATAGTCGCATCCAAGGCCGAACACAGGGTCAGGCGAACTTCACCGACGAACTTCAGGACGAAAGTGCCGTCCTGCTCGGCGAACTGGATTCTACCGGTACTCATTGAAGATTCCTGCTCAACACCAACAGGGCGATATCATCCGGCATCTCCCCCAGCGTGGCCAATCCAAAAACCCGACGCAACCCATCCAGGGTGCCGCCCGCAGCCTTGACCCGTTGGGGCAACGCCGCTTCCTTCTCTTTGAGTGTAGGTTCTGGCAAGAGATCCAGAATGCCGTCCGACATCAGCGTCAGGCTGAACGCAGGCGGCAGTTCGAGCACGTGGTCTTCATAGGTCGCCTCTTTGAAGAGACCGACCGGCAGACCGCGGCCTTCCAGGTACCGAACACTGTCTGGCGTGTACAACACAGGCAACGGTAAATGACCACCGATGCTATAGGTCAACAAACCTGTCTCCTCGTCGATGACTCCACCGACCATTGTGACGTGTTTACCCAGCTTACAACTGATCAGGCCCCGGTTGATATGGCCGAGGACTTCCGAAGGCTTGAATTCCGGCAACGTGCCGCTGCGTTTGGATTCGAACAACAAACGCGTGGTCATGAATTTCAGCAGTACGGTGACAAATGCTGAAGAGGCACCGTGGCCGGAGACATCCGCCAGATAAAACGCAACCCGGCGTTCGTCGACGCGGAAATAGTCGACGAAATCCCCTGACAGGTACAACGACGGGATGATCTGGTGAGCAAACTGGAACTCGTCGATGCTCCACGGGCTGATCGGGAGCATGTTCATCTGCACCTGGCGACCGGCATTCTGGTCTTCCTGCAGCAGGTTCAGACTGGCTTCGAGTTCGCGGTTGGCCTTTTCCAGCTTCTCGCGGTAACGCTGGTTTTCCAGTAAAAGACGCGCACGATCCAGCGCCCGGCGCACAGAGTGCTCGAGCACCGCCAAGTCCTCGAGCGGCTTGATCAGGTAATCGGCAGCGCCAAGGCGCAAGGCTTCGACCGCATCATTCATCACGCCTGCGCCGGACACGACGATGACCGGGGTCTGTGGCGAAAGCTCAGTGACCTGACGGATAAGTTCGAGTCCGCCCATCTGCGGCATACGCAGATCGCAGATGACCAGGTCGGGCTTGTCCTGCTCGAATACCTGAAGACCCTGCTGGCCATTGCTGGCCTGCAAGACACTGAAACCACTGTCGTCCAAATAGGCGGCGAGGCTCGCGCGCACTACTTCGTCATCATCGATTATCAGCAGCGTGGCACTGGTTTTTGGCATGTGGGCAAACGGCGCCAGAATTAGGTTGGCGTAGCGGGCTGGGTAATTCACCCGGCACAGACTACTGGATTCGCTTTCTAGCCTCTCTAACGCACTGCTTTCGAGCATTTGCCCGGTTCACAGATCCACTTAGAGGTGCCCTTCTAAGGCGCAGACGGTACTCCCATCCGCGGGGCGTTTCAAGCTCACGCCGATCGTCGCTTGACGTCTTTACTTGTCAAATGACCGAGAGTTATAAGAACTGTCAAAACCGTAACCCAATGGAAGGATGAAGCCCATGCCTCAAAGCGATCGGGACTACAGCGAAAAGCGTGATTTCATCCGCATGCAGATTGATGCGGATGTGGCGCTGATTCATGAGGGGGACGAGATTGCAGCCGTCTGCATCGACCTTTCCAGCAGCGGGATGCAAGTTGAGGCACCACAATCGTTCAAGGTCGGCGACCGCATCAACGTGCGCATCGAATCCGATCACGCGGCGTTGAAAGGCCTCGAAGCCGACACCAAAGTGGTGTGGGTCAAGGACCAGGACGGTGGCAGTCAGAAACTCGGCCTTACAATCCTGAAGATGAAATAGGCAGTTTCACAAAAGCAGAAGGCGGCCCTGAGGCCGCCTTCTTGCGTTCAACGATCGAGATCAGAAATCGTCTTCTACCTGACCGTCCTTGACCTTGAATTCGCGATTCTGCAGATAGGCGTTGCGTACGAAGATGTACTTGTCGCCGCTGATCAGCTTCTCCGCCGACAACAGGCTCGCGCGGGTATCGACGATATTCAGGCCGAAGATCGAGTTACGGACCGGCACGTCGTTGATGTAACGGTAAGGACTGGTGTAGCCGTCGACGTATTTGGCCGGTGTATCACGCAGTGTGCTCGGGCCCAGCAGTGGCAGCACAACATAAGGGCCGCTTCCTACACCCCAATAGCCCAGCGTCTGACCGAAGTCTTCGTCGCTGCGGTTCAGCCCCATCTGGGTGCCGACATCAAAGAAACCCAGCAGGCCAAAGGTGGTATTGAAGATCAGGCGGGCCGTGTCGACGCCAGCGGCTGTTGGCTTGGCTTGCATGATGTTGTTGGCAAGGTTGGTGACATCACCGACGTTGCGGTACATGTTATGAATGCCATCTTCAAGAAACTGCGGGGTCACGAACTGATAACCCTGCGCCAGAGGTTTCAGCGCATAGGTGTCGAGCACATCGTTGAATTTGAAGATCGGGCGGTTGAAGCCTTCCCAAGGGTCATCTTCCGTCGCTGCCTGAGCAGCGAACGGAACCAGCAGCACACTGGCGCACACAGAAAGCCGAGCTAGATGATTGCTCCAGCGCATAGAAGAACTCCTTGGATTGTACTGGCCGGGGCACTTGGCCCGGGCGTTAAGGTGGCTAGTATAAGACGGAAAAGTCGCTTTAGGCACTTATGTACGCGCTGGCCTACCGATGATTCGTCCAAACGAAGCGATTCACATCCTTGTCATCCAACTGTCACCAACGCCGCCTAGCCTTGTGCTTATTTTCAGGGAAGTTGATATGCCGCGCGTCGAAGCCTCGCCTCTCGCAGCACCCAGCCTGACTGCCGTTTTGTTTGGCCTCACGGGTTGCCTGGTGGATTTCGGCGCTCGCACGCGCCTGCACCGCGAACACTCTGCCGAAAATGCCAACGTCACCCCGGGCGCACTAGAGAGCCTGCGCAGCTTGCAGCTTCAACAAATCCCCTGCGCCTGGCTGGATGAGCACGCTCTTGAGCTAAGTCATTCGCTCGCTGCCGACTTGCCCACCTGGATCAAGCCATCGCAACACCCCGCGACGGTCAATCCGTGGCCCGCTCCGCATGCCTGTTGGCAGGCGCTGATGAACCTGGGCGTTGAACGCCTGGACGGCTGCGTGCTGGTCAGCGGTGAACCGCAACTGCTGCAATCCGGGTTGAACGCCGGGCTATGGACAATTGGCCTGGCCTCCTACGGTTCCCTCTGCGGGCTGACGCCGAACGAATGGCAGGCACTGTCGCCGCAGGAGCGTGAAATGAAACGCGGCAAGGCGACGATGGATCTGTTCGCTTTGGGCGTGCACTCAGTGATCGATCATCTCGGTGAACTCGACAATTGCCTGGCCGATATCAGCCTGCGTCGGTTCAAAGGCGAAAAGCCCTGACAGGGATCATGCAGATTGGGCACGAGTGGATTAATCTAAAGCTCAGCCATAGACCTTTGACGCGCTGCTGCGGTCTATGCCAGTGCCTATCGATTAAAAGGAAGAACGCCATGCCTGCCCGCGAACTGCAAGAACAACTCAATACTCTGCGCGAGCAATTGGAACAGAATTCACCGCTCACCGAAGCCGAGCGCGAGAACCTGCGCGACTTGATGGCGCAGATTGACGCCGAGATCGAGCTGGAAACCAAAACCCAGGACACCAACCTCGCCGACAACGTGAACCTGGCTGTCGAGCGTTTCGAACTGGAACACCCTACCCTCGCCGGTACCCTGCGCAACATTGTACAAACGTTGGGAAATATGGGGATCTGAGTCCTCCGCATGCAAAAAAGCCCCGCTAGCGATAGCGGGGCTTTTTGCTGCCTGCGATTTGCAACCGACGGCGTTACTGGCGGACCAGACGATGGTTCGGCAACTGCAACTCTTCAGTGCTTCGATAGGGGTTGATGTCCAACCCGCCACGCCGCACGTAACGCGCATACACCGTCAGTTTCTCGGGTTTCAGCAGGCGTTGCAGGTCGAGGAAAATCCGCTCCACGCACTGCTCATGGAAGTCGGAGTGCTGGCGGAAGCTCACGATGTATTCCAGCAGACTGGCGTGATCCAGCGCCGCACCGCGATACTCCACCGCCACGCTGCCCCAGTCCGGCTGACTGGTCACCGGGCAGTTGGATTTGAGCAAATGGCTGTGCACGCTCTCTTCAACGATGCGCGAATCATCGCAACGCAGCAATTCGGGGCGCGGCTGCTCGTAGTTGCTGACGCTGATGTCGAGGTCGTCGATGCACACGCCCGGCAACGCAACGACGCCTTCCGCCGCCACTTCATTCAGACTGCGAATGCGTACGCCCACGGTTTTACCGGCGGCGGCCGACAAGTCCTTGGCCAGCGTCGCTTCGAGGCTGGCGGTGTCGGCGAACGGGGTTTGATTCAACGAGTTCAGGTACAGCTTGAACGACTTGGATTCGATGATGTTCGGCGAATCCGCCGGAATAGTGAACTCACCGATCGCCACCACCGGCTTGCCGGATGGCAGCAGCCAGGAAAGCTCGAAGCAGTTCCAGAAGTCCACCCCGGTGTATGGCAGAGTTTCAGCCGTCAGACCAAGCTCGGCCCACTTTGCGGTGCGCGGAATCGGGAACAGCAGGGACGGCGTGTACGTGGCAATGTATTCACTGGATTTGCCCAGCGGCGAGTGTTCGGCTGCGGGATGCATGGCGGAAACCTGACTGAAGAATCAGCCGATTCTAGCAAGATCGCCGCCGCGTTTCACTGACCAGCGCCTATGGCCAACTTGCCGACCATGCCCGCCTGGTAGTGGCCAGGAATATTGCAAGCAAACTCAAGCCCGGTGGCTTTGGTGAAGGTCCAGGTCAGCTCGGCGGTTTTGCCCGGCTCGATCAGCACGCTGTTAGGGTCATCATGCTTCATGCCATGGTCCATGGACCCGTGGTCCATTTCCTTCATGCCCGTAGGCGTGAGCATGCCGCTTTGCTGCATCTTGAGCATTTCCTGCTGGTGCCGCGCATGCATCGCCGCATCGCCGAGGTTGAATTCGTGCAGCAACTGGCCTTTATTCACCAGCACGAAACGAACTGTCTCACCGGCCTTGATCTTGATCGCCTTCGGAGCGAACGAAATGTCGCCCATCACCACGTCCACAGTGCGAGTCGCTTTCGCGGCCGCGGCCGGCTGACCAAAGTCAAAGGTGTGCGCTGGCGAAGCCCAAGTCGGCGAGCTCAGTGCCAACAACCACGCGGCCAGCAGCAGAGGTTTGCGCAAAAACATAGTCGTACTCCAACAAGATAGGGTTCAGCGTGTGAAAACTCTAAACTGCCAAGACTGCCCATAACCTGACGGGCAGATTACAACTTTGTCAGGTTGGCCTGTCGCGAAGCCACCCACGGTATAAAGCGTCCGTTCCATTTGCCTCGAGCTGCCCATGAAACTGCTGATTGTCGAAGACCAACCGAAAACCGGCCATTATTTGCGTCAAGGCCTGGCCGAGGCCGGCTTCAATGCCGAGCTGGTGGCCGATGGCAACGCCGGGCAACAATTGGCACTGAGCGGTGACTACGCGCTGTTGATTCTCGATGTGATGCTGCCGGGCCGCGACGGCTGGCAGATTCTGCAAGCGGTGCGCAGCGCAGGGCTCGACACACCGGTACTTTTTCTGACGGCCCGCGACGCCGTGGAGGACAGGGTGCACGGCCTCGAGTTGGGCGCCGATGATTACCTGGTCAAGCCTTTTGCCTTTTCCGAATTGCTGGCTCGAGTGCGCAGCCTGCTGCGGCGCGGGAGCGCTACACACCAGGAAACCAGCCTGCAACTGGCCGATCTGCGTCTAGACCTGATCCGCCGCCGCGTCGAGCGCAGTGGTCAGCGCATCGACCTTACCGCCAAGGAGTTCGCTCTGCTGGAGATGCTGCTGCGGCGCCAGGGCGAAGTCCTGCCCAAGTCGCTGATCGCATCACAAGTCTGGGACATGAATTTCGACAGCGACACCAACGTGATCGAGGTCGCGATCCGGCGCCTGCGCCTCAAGGTCGATGATGATTTCCCCAACAAGTTGATCCACACCGTGCGCGGCATGGGCTACGTGCTCGAAGAGCGCCTCCTCTGATGCGTAAACTTTCCCTTGGCAGCCGCCTGGCGTTGCTGTTTGCCGCCTGCACGGCCGTGGTGTCGTTGTTCGCCGGACTGTTGTTCAGCCACGCCAGCGAGGCGCATTTCGTCGAGCTGGACCAGCAACTGCTGGATGGCAAACTGATTGGCCTGCGCCGGGCGCTGCACGACCTTCAATCGAGCGAAAGCGAGGTCAGGCTGGCGGATGAATTGAGCCGCCAGGCTGATCTGTCGCTGCGCATCACCGGTAGCGACGGTCAACGTTGGTATGATAGCTCAACACGCTTGCCCGAGCAGTTGCCGCAGAAGCCCGGGCTGTCGACGGTAAGCGATGCCGGCACCGACTATCGCGTCCTGAACGCACCGCTATTTCCAGAAAAGCCTGGCTCGCCGCAACTGACATTATTGCTCGACATCACCCATCACCAGCACTTCCTGCAGCGCATGCAGCGCCTCATCTGGCTGACCGTCGGTTTGTCGGCACTGGCCACCGCGCTGCTCGGCGCCTGGGCCGCGCGCAGTGGTTTACGCCCATTGCGCCGCATGGGTGCGGTCGCCAGCGGCGTATCGGCTCAATCGTTGAATGCTCGCTTGCCGGAAGCGAACATGCCCCCGGAGCTGGCGGAAATGGCCCACCACTTCAACGCCATGCTCGAACGCCTCGACGACTCTTTTCAGCGTCTTTCGGCATTCTCCGCCGACATCGCCCATGAACTGCGCACGCCGCTGTCGAACCTGCTGACCCATACCCAGGTCACCCTCACCCGCCCACGGCCGATCGAAGATTACCGCGAGGCCCTGCACAGCAACCTTGAGGAATTGCAGTGGATGGCACAGCTGGTGAACGACATGCTGTACCTGGCCAAGGCGGACCACGGGTTGCTGGCGCCCAAGCGTGAATTGCTGGACCTGGCGGAGGAAGTGGATGTGTTGCTGGAGTTTTTTGCGCCGCTGGCCGAAGACGCCCGAGTGACGCTTAACCGTGATGGCAGTGGGCAGTTGCTGGGCGACCGTAATATGTTGCGGCGAGCACTTTCCAATCTGCTGGACAATGCCTTGCGGTTTGCCCCTGAAAATGGCGAGGTTCGGGTGCGGATAATTGATCGATCTACAGGCTTGAGCCTGATAATCGAAAATACCGGGAAAGTGATATCGGCGGAATTATTGCCGCGTTTGTTTGATCGATTTTACCGCGCCGATCCAGCACGACAGGAAGGCAGCAGCGAGCATGCAGGGTTGGGATTGGCGATTACGCAGTCGATCGTGCGTGCCCATGGCGGGCAGATCCGGTGTGAATCGGATCGGGGCTGGACGCGATTCGAGATCGAATTGCCCAAGGGGGATTGAGGCCAGCAGGTCTGGCCTCATCGCGGGCAAGCCCGGCTCCCACAGTGTTTTGTGTGTTCGCATATATGTGGACTACACAAATCCCTGTGGGAGCTGGCTTGCCAGCGATAGCGGTCTGACGGCTTACGAATAGCGCAATGCCGTTGCCGGTTCGATTTTCGCCGCTCGCCACGCCGGATACAGCGTCGCCAGAAAGCTCAACACAAAGCCCGCCGAACAGATCAACACCACATCCCCAGCCTGCAGCTCCGATGGCAAGTTGCTGACGAAGTACACGTCGGAACTGAAGATGTGCTGGCCGCTGACGCGCTCAACCCAGCCGACCAACTCACTGACGTTCAGCGCGGCGATCACGCCCAGCACGCCGCCGAGCAAGGTGCCGACGATGCCGATCACGGTGCCCTGGACCATGAAGATCGCCATGATCTGCCGTGGCGTAGCGCCGATAGTGCGCAGGATCGCGATGTCTGCGCCCTTCTCGTTCACCACCATGATCAGGGTCGCGATGATATTGAACGCCGCCACCGCGACGATCATCAGCAACAGCAGGCCGATCATGGTTTTTTCCATTTTCATTGCGCTGAACAGGCTGCCCTGGGTGTGCGTCCAGTCGTCAGCCCGGTACGCCGTGCCCAGTCCGCCGGCAATATCGCTGGAGACCTTTGGCGCGGCGTACAAATCCTTGACTGCCAGACGTACGCTTTGCACCTGATTGGGCTGCCAATGCTGCATCTGCGCGGCATCGGCGAGGTGGATCAGCGCCATCGAGCCGTCCAGTTCGGCACCCACCTTAAACACGCCGACGACGTTCAGCCGCTGCATGCGCGGGGTGATACCGCCCGGTGCGGTGCTGACTTCCGGCACGATCAGGGTGATCTTGTCGCCGACATTGAGGCGGAAACGCCGCGCGGTAATCTCACCAATCACCACGCCGAACTCGCCAGGTTGCAAGGCATCCAGACGCCCCTGAACAATGTGCTTGGCAACAATCGAGACCTTGCCTTCAAGCGCCGGATCGACGCCACTGACCTGAATCGGCTGCATCGCGCCTTTGTAGGACAGCATGCCTTCCATCTCGGTGAACGGCACGGCGGCCGTCACTTCGGGGTTTTTCATGGCGGCGGCGGCCACCGGCTGCCAATCGTCGATCGGATTGACGCCGACGATGGTGGCGTGCGGCACCATGCCGAGAATGCGCGAGCTCATTTCGCGCTGAAAACCATTCATCACCGACAACACCACGATCATCGCCAACACACCCAGGGCGAGGCCGATCATCGAGGTCATCGATATGAAGGAAACAAAGCGATTGCGGCGCTTGGCGCGGGTATAGCGCGTGCCGATAAAGATCGATAACGGTCTGAACATTCGCTGGGGCACCGTATAAAAATAAAAGACCCGACGCACTTTTCAGCGCTGTCGGGTTTCGGTCGGTCAGATTGGAGTCAGGCAACCTTCCTGCAGGTGCAGGACGCGATCCATCTGACGAGCCAGATTCATGTCGTGAGTCACCACCAGAAACGCGGTGCGCATCGAGGTGCTGAGTTCGAGCATCAGATCCTGAATGCCTTGCGCGGTGTGGGAATCGAGGTTGCCGGTCGGCTCATCGAGCATCACCAGGCCTGGCTGGTTCACCAGCGCACGGGCAATGGCCACACGCTGACGTTCGCCACCGGACAATTCCGAAGGTTTATGCTCCAGGCGATGGCCCAACCCTACCCGCTCCAGCAACGCTGTCGCACGCTGACGCGCTTCAGGGATCGGCGTCTTGCCGATCAGCAAAGGCATGCAGACGTTTTCCAGCGCGGTGAATTCCGGCAGCAAATGGTGAAACTGGTAAACGAAACCCAGCGAGCGGTTACGCAGCAGGCCGCGGGCTTTTTCGTTGAGTGCCGACAGTTCTTCGCCGGCCAGCCAGACGCTGCCCTTCGACGGTGTATCAAGACCGCCAAGCAGGTTCAGCAAGGTACTTTTGCCCGAGCCCGAGGTGCCGACAATCGCGACACGCTCACCCGGATGCAACTCAAGTTGCAGACCGGCCAGGACTTCCACCGACTCCGGGCCTTCCTCATAGGATTTGCCCAGGTTACGGCAGCTCAAGATTGCTTTATCACTCATGCCCGACTCACTCATAACGTAGCGCCTCCGCAGGCTGGGTGCGCGCGGCACGCCAGGCTGGATACAGGGTGGCGAGGAAACTCAGAACCAACGCGGCGGCGCAGACCATCAACACATCCTGGCTCTGCACCTGCGACGGCAGGTAATCGATGAAGTACACGTCGGCGTTGAGGAATTTGTGCCCGATCAGGCCTTCAAGCGCCGAAATCGCGGCGCTGACATTCATCGCGGCAAAGATCCCGACCACGGCGCCGATCAACGTGCCGACGACACCAATGACCGTGCCCTGAACCATGAACGTCGCCATGATCGTACCCGGCGTGGCGCCAAGGGTCCGCAGAATGGCGATGTCACCTTTCTTGTCGTTCACCACCATCACCAGCGTGGAGATGATGTTGAACGCGGCCACCGCAACAATCAGTAGCAAGAGCAAACCGATCATGGCTTTTTCCATGCGGATTGCCTGATACAGATTGCCGTGGGTGCGGGTCCAGTCGCGAGCGTAGTAACGGTCTTCGCCGAGCTGCTGGGCGATGTTCCAGGCAGTGCGTGGCGCCTGGAACAGGTC
The DNA here is from genome assembly GCF_054898145.1 of Pseudomonas sp. TMB3-21. Lineage (NCBI taxonomy): Bacteria > Pseudomonadati > Pseudomonadota > Gammaproteobacteria > Pseudomonadales > Pseudomonadaceae > Pseudomonas > Pseudomonas sp. TMB3-21. Next base: position 5,081,971 of record NZ_CM142718.1, read on the forward strand.
GTCGAACTTCAGGCGGATGCCCTGCACCTGATCGGGTTTCCAGCGGTGCAGCCTGGCCAGATCCTGCAGGTTGGTGACGCCCAGGTAACCGTCGATTTCACCGGCACCGACATGGAAAATGCCGACGACGGTAAAGCGTTTCATGCGCGGGAACATGCCCGCCGGGGTCACAGTGACCTCCGGTGCAACGAACGTCAGCTTGTCACCGATTGCCGCGCCAAGCTTGGCGGCGGCTTTGTCACCGATCACGATGCCGAAGCTGCCGGGCGCGAGGTCGTCTAGTTTGCCCTGCAGCATGAACTGGTCAATGATCGACACCTGCCGTTCCAGCGCAGGGTCGATCGCATTAAGCAGCACTTTGGAGACCTTGCCTTTGTTGGTCAGCAAGCCCTGCATCTGCGTGAACGGCGCAACGGCCGTCACCTGCGGGTTCTGCTTGACCCTGGCGGCGAGGCCCTGCCAGTCGTTGATCGGTTCACCGGACTCGATGGTCGCGTGGGGCACCATGCCCAGCACGCGGGTGCGCATCTCATGATCGAAGCCGTTCATCACCGACAGAACGACGATCATCACGACCACGCCGAGGGCGAGTCCGATCATCGAAGTCAGGGAAATGAACGACACAAAATGATTGCGACGCTTTGCACGGGTATAACGCGTGCCAATAAATACGAAGAGAGGTCTGAACATGTCGGGGCTTGTTCGGAGGGAAAAGGAACGTCCTTGTGGCGGGGGTCGGTAACCAGCTTTACACTCAGACCACCGCCGCTACCATGGGTTCGCCATGTCGACATTAGATGAAGAAGATCGCCGCGAATACTACCGTATCGAGGATTCGATCGCACTGGAAATTCGGCCCCTGTCCGCTCCCGAAGCTGCAGACCAGGATGTGTTGCAGGATGCATCACCACTTTTCAACCTGCTCAGTGAATTGCATCTGAGTGAATTTGAGTCGCAACACCTGCTGCGTCAGATCAGTGAGCGCGATCGCAACATCGCCGCTTTCCTGAAATCGCAGAACAAACGCATCGACCTGCTCAGCCAGGTCATCGCGATCACCGTGCTCGGCCAGATCGGCGAGCCGCAACCGGTGATCATTTCCGAAGGCGGCGTCGAATTTCAGTACCCGACGCCGATTGCTACGGGCGCGCACCTCTCGGTGAAACTGGTGTTGATGCCGCAAGCGCTCGGCCTGTTGCTACGTGCACGTGTTACCCATTGCGATGCGAAGGGCGACGGTTATGACGTGGGCACCGAGTTCCAGCGCCCCACCGATGCCCAGCGGCAGTTGCTCGCCCGTTATATTTTGCAGAAGCAGGCCCAGGAAAGACGTCTGGCCCGCGAACAAAACGAATCCGGCATTTAAATTAAGGAAGATCCCGTGACCCTCATCTATGGCCATCGCGGCGCCAAGGGCGAAGCACCGGAAAATACCCTGACCAGCTTTCAGGAGTGCCTCAAGCACGGCGTGCGCCGTTGCGAACTGGACCTGCACCTGTCCAAGGATAACGAGTTGATGGTCATTCATGACCCGACGCTCAAGCGCACCACCGAACGCCGTGGCAAGGTCGTCGAACACACCGCAAAAGACCTGGTGACCTACGACGCACGCAAAGGTGGCCCGGGCTGGATCAAACCGTGCCCGATCCCGACGCTGGAAGAGTTGTTCGAAAAATGCGACTTCGAGCACTGGCAACTGGAAGTCAAAAGCGCTTCACGCACCCGCGCCGCGACCACCGTGCTGGCGATTCGTGAGATGGCTCAACGCTTCGGCATGCTCGACAAGATCACCATCACCTCGAGTTCACGGGAGGTGTTGAAGGCGGCACTGGACCTTGTGCCGGACGTGTCGCGCGGATTGGTGGCCGAGTACGCCTGGCTCGACCCCTTGAAAGTCGCGCAAAGCTACGGCTGTGAAATTCTTGCGTTGAACTGGACGCTGTGTACCCCGGAACGCCTGCAGAAGGCGCAGCGTCAGGGGCTGCATGTATCGGTGTGGACAGTCAACGAGCCCGCGCTAATGCGTAGACTCGCCGACTTCGGCGTTGACAGCCTGATTACAGACTTTCCCGGTTTGGCCAGCGCCACGCTCGAGAATTGCTGAAATCGGTCTCCCCGGCCGGCTCAGGCCACCGGCCGGAGCCGCTCAAAAAAGCCGGTTGAGGCCATCGTACGCCGCTACCCGATAGGCTTCGGCCATGGTCGGGTAGTTGAACGTCGTGTTGACGAAATACTTCAGCGTGTTCAATTCACCCGGCTGGTTCATGATCGCTTGACCGATGTGCACGATCTCCGACGCCTGATAACCGAAGCAGTGCACGCCAAGCACTTCCAGGGTTTCGCGGTGGAATAGGATCTTCAGCATGCCCTGTGGCTCGCCGGCAATCTGTGCGCGCGCCATGCTCTTGAAGAACGCCTTGCCGACTTCGTAAGGCACTTTGGCCTGAGTCAATTCCTGCTCGTTCTTGCCGATCGAGCTGATTTCCGGAATCGTGTAAATGCCGGTCGGCACATCATTCACGAAACGCCAGCTGTTGTTATCGACAATGCTGCCCGCTGCAGAACGACCCTGGTCGTGGGCGGCGCTGGCCAGGCTCGGCCAGCCGATGACGTCACCGGCACCATAAATGTTCGGTACGCAGGTGCGGTAAGCCTCGTCGACTTCGATCTGGCCACGGCTGTTGACCTTGACGCCGATGTTTTCCAGACCTAGTTGATCCGTGTTGCCGGTACGACCGTTGCACCAGAGCAAGGCGTCGGCCTTGATCTTCTTGCCGGACTTGAGGTGCAGGATCACGCCGTTGTCCACGCCTTCAACACGGTCGTAGTCTTCGTTATGGCGGACCGTAATGTTGTTGTTGCTGAAGTGATAACTCAACGCCTGGGAAATTTCCGAGTCGAGGAAGCTCAGTAACTGACCACGGTTGTCGACCAATTCAACCAGTACGCCCAAACCACTGAAGATCGACGCGTATTCGCAACCGATGACGCCGGCGCCATAAACAATCAGTTTGCGCGGGGTGTGGCCGAGGCTGAGGATGGTGTCGCTATCGTAGATACGCGGGTGATGGAAATCGATGTCGGCCGGACGATACGGGCGCGAACCGGTAGCAATGATGATGTGCTTGGCCACAAGCTTTTCGACAACACCGTTGGCGCAGACCACTTCGATGGTTTGCTCGTCGGCGAAACTGCCGGTGCCGAAAAACACGTCAACGCGGTTACGGGCGTAGTAACCCGTGCGCGACGAGACTTGTTTGGAGATGACTTTTTCAGCGCTTTTCAGCACGTCCGGAAACGAGAACCAGCGCGGCTCACCAATCGCCCGGAACATCGGGTTGGTGTTGAACTGCATGATCTGCCGGACCGAGTGACGCAGTGCCTTGGACGGGATGGTGCCCAAGTGGGTGCAGTTGCCGCCGACCTGACGACGGCTGTCGACCATCGCCACCTTGCGTCCTGCTTTGGCGGCATTCATTGCCGCGCCTTCTCCGGCGGGGCCGGAACCCAACACCACCACGTCGTAGTTGTAGACAGCCATGCGTACTCCTCAGAACAGGCCGCGGCGCCCTCGGCACCTGCGGCTAAATCACGCCGATCTGCGGCGTGAAGGAACAATTTGGGGTCAGTGCAGAACCCGGACACAGTCTATAGAAGCGTCAACGCCGGGCACATTAACCCTTGGTCGCGTCGTAGGCTACTTTCGCCTGCGCTACAACGCCAGTTTTCAATGCTCGGTTTGCTGTTTTCCCCTGCCCGCCAGGCGCTCGAAAGCCGTGTTTGCGCGAACGATGAAACCTGTATCGGCACGTATCACAAAAAATGCACCGATGTCATGGCGCTGGGCATAGTCCCAACCCCGTTCAGGACCCAGAATCAGCAACAGGGTCGACAGCCCATCGGCCATCAACGCTGAAGGATGAAGCACCGTGACCGACGCCAGTGTGTGCAGGACCGGCGCGCCGGTGTGCGCATCAATGGCGTGGGAATAACGCCTGCCACCTTGCACGAAATAGTGGCGGTAGGCGCCGGAGGTGGAAACGGCGTAGCCATCGACGCTGAGGATGCGCTGAGCCACTTGCTGATCATCCCGGGGTTCCTCCAAGGCAATCTTCCAGGCTGAACCGTCGAGCTTTTTGCCCGCAGCCTTGAGTTCGCCAGTCACTTCAGCAAGGTAGTTTTGAATGCCGAGCGCCTGGAGCCTGGCGGCGATGCTGTCGACGGCATAACCGGCGGCGATGCTGTTGAAATCAACTTCGACAGCGGCGTCTTTGCATAACCGGTCTTTATCGATTCGCAAGTGGCGGTAACCGACACGTTGCCGCACGTCGGCCTGCGCCCGCGGGTCCGGAACATTTTCTCCACGCGACTGCGGGCCGAAACCCCAGAGATCGAGCAGCGGTTCTACCGTCAGGTCAAACGAGCCTTCGCTCTGTTCTGACAGAGATTGACCGACGCGGATTAATTCGAGCACCGGCGCGGGCATTTTTTGACAGCGGTTCGCAGGCAACGCGTTAAACCGTGCGATGTCCGAGTCGCTGCGGTAAGTGGACATTTGCCGCTCGACGTCGGCAAGGATCTGCTCGACCTCGCGCTGGATACCCTTGGCAGCGGGAAGATCGGCGTGGCGCAAGTATTTGATGGAATAAGTGCTGCCCATGGTCGGGCCGCTGAAGTTTTCCATGGAGTCGCCATTGCCGCAGCCGGACAATGCAGCGCACAGCATCGGGAAAACAATCGTCCATCGAATCAAAAATGCATGCTCCTGAAAACGCCACTGACCCAAACAAAAACGCCCCGACCTAAGTCGGGGCGCTCTCATTTACCATTAAAGCTTAGCGCGGGAATGCAGGCGGATTTACATCGGCCATGTCTTCCATCACGCGAACTACCTGGCAGCTGTAGCCGAATTCGTTGTCGTACCAAACGTACAGAACAACGCGGTTATCCTGGCAGATGGTTGCTTCGGCATCGACAACACCGGCGTGACGCGAGCCAACGAAGTCGGTAGAAACCACTTCCTGCGAATTGACGTAGTCGATTTGCTTATGCAGATCGGAGTGCAGCGCCATGTAGCGCAGGTACTCGTTCATCTCTTCACGGGTGGCGGCTTTCTCAAGGTTCAGGTTGAGAATGGCCATCGACACGTTCGGCGTCGGAACGCGAATCGCGTTACCGGTCAGCTTGCCGGCCAGTTCAGGCAATGCCTTGGCAGCAGCGGTGGCAGCACCGGTTTCGGTGATGACCATGTTCAGCGCGGCGCTACGGCCACGGCGATCGCCCTTGTGGAAGTTGTCGATCAGGTTCTGGTCGTTGGTGTACGAGTGAACCGTCTCAACGTGACCGTTGACGATGCCAAACTTGTCGTTGACAGCCTTCAGCACCGGCACGATGGCGTTGGTAGTGCAGGACGCCGCGGAAACGATCTTGTCGTCAGCAGTGATTTCGCCGTGGTTGATACCGTGAACGATGTTCTTCAGCTTGCCTTTGCCAGGCGCAGTCAGGACAACGCGATCAATGCCCGGGCAGGCCAGGTGCTGGCCCAGACCGTCGGCATCACGCCATACACCGGTGTTGTCCACCAGCAGCGCATCTTTGATGCCGTACTGGGTGTAGTCCACTTCGGTAGGATTTTTCGCGTAGATAACCTGGATCAGGTTACCGTTGGCGGTGATGGTGTTGTTGGCTTCGTCGATGGTGATGGTGCCATCGAACGGGCCATGCACCGAGTCACGGCGCAGCAGGCTTGCGCGCTTGACCAGATCGTTTTCGGCACCCTTGCGCACGACAATGGCGCGCAGACGCAGGCCGTCGCCGCCACCGGTTTTCTCGATCAGGATACGTGCCAGCAGACGGCCGATACGACCGAAACCGTAGAGGACAACGTCGGTGCCCTTGCGAGCGTTGACGTTTTGCTGGCCAACGACGTCAGCCAGTTCTTCACGAACGAACTGCTCGGCGTTACGGCCATTGGCTTCGGCCTTGAACTTGACGGCCAGCTTGCCCAGGTCTACCGAAGCAGCGCCGAGCTTGAGTTCGCTCATGGCCTTCAGCAGCGGAAATGTTTCGTGGACGGACAATTCGCTGTCATCGGACTGGCGGTGACGAGCAAAGCGGTGAGCTTTGAGAATCGCAATGACTGAACGGTTGATCAGGCTGCGGCCATAGATCGAGCTCACCACGTTGTTATTGCGGTAGAGCTGACCGATAAGCGGAATCATCGCTTCTGCGAGTGCTTCACGGTCGATCCATTCACCAAGACACTGGTCGGGCTTCTGAGTCACGGGAACCTTCCACTATGTAGGGGCAGAAAAAAGGGGCTACATTATGCCGCCGAGTGTTCCTCGTAGCAATGCGCACCTGTCGCGCGAACGGTAACATTTTCCTGTTCAAAAAATTTACGCTTCGCTCCAGCCCAGTAAACCCGGGGGCTGCGGGATAGTCAATTTTTTGAACAACACACCACAGTGTCCGTAACCCTCCGTAACACATGGTGGTTTTGCCACTACATATTCATCATTTTTGAACAAAAAACCGCGGGATTTTGTCTTTACCACTACATTTCACCCGACGTGCGTATTAGACACAGTCTGCAACTGACAGGCGGCACCCGGGGCCGTTACAATTACCGACTTTGTCGCAACGCTTGGAGCTCAACCTTCCGTGCCCGTTCTGCGTCTACCGCTACTCCCTGCTGCGGCAGGTAAACAGCATTGGGGCAACCTGCCCGGTGCCGCCTTGAGCCTGGCCATCGCCGAGGCAGCCAGTGCTGCCAAGCGCTTTACCCTGCTGCTGACCGCTGACAGCCAGAGCGCCGAGCGACTCGAGCAGGAGCTGGGTTTCTTCGCCCCGGATTTGCCGGTGCTGCATTTCCCGGACTGGGAAACCCTGCCCTACGACCTGTTCTCGCCACATCAGGACATCATTTCCCAGCGCATCGCAGCCTTATACAGATTGCCGGAGCTGAGCCATGGCGTGCTGGTGGTGCCGATCACCACCGCCTTGCACAGACTGGCGCCGACCAAATTCCTTCTCGGCAGCAGTCTGGTGCTGGATATCGGGCAGAAGCTCGACGTCGAACAAATGCGCACCCGACTTGAAGCCAGCGGTTACCGTTATGTCGACACGGTGTACGAACACGGCGAATTTACCGTGCGCGGCTCGCTGATCGACCTGTTCCCGATGGGCAGCAAACTGCCCTACCGCATCGATTTGTTCGACGACGAAATCGAAACGCTGCGCACATTCGATCCGGAAAACCAGCGGTCCATCGAAAAAGTGGAGACCGTTCGGCTGTTGCCGGCGCGTGAGTTTCCGCTGCAGAAGGATGCGGTTACGCGCTTCAAGGCGCGCTTCCGCGAACGCTTCGATGTCGACTTCCGGCGCTGCCCGATCTTCCAGGACCTGAGCAGCGGGATTACCCCCGCCGGCATCGAGTATTACCTGCCGCTGTTCTTCGATGAAACGTCGACGCTGTTCGATTACCTTCCACAGGACACGCAAGTGTTCTCCCTGCCAGGCATCGAACAAGCGGCGGAAAATTTCTGGAACGACGTGCGCAACCGTTACGAAGAGCGACGCGTCGACCCCGCACGTCCTTTATTGCCACCCGCCGAGCTGTTCCTGCCGGTGGAAGACTGTTTTGCCCGTCTGAAAAACTGGCCGCGCGTGGTCGCCAGCCAGCAGGACGTGGAAACTGGCGTCGGTCGTGAACGTTTTCCGGCTCGCGCTTTGCCGGACCTGGCCATCGAAGCCAAGGCGACCCAGCCATTGGCGGCGCTGGCCGGTTTCCTCGATGAGTTCCCCGGCCGCGTGCTGTTCACCGCCGAGTCCGCGGGCCGTCGAGAAGTGCTGCTGGAGTTGCTCGAACGCCTGAAACTACGACCGAAGACTGTCGACAGCTGGCCGGATTTCGTCACCAGCAAAGAGCGCCTGGCGATTACCATCGCACCGCTTGACGAAGGATTGGTCCTGGACGATCCAGCCCTGGCGCTGATTGCCGAGAGCCCGTTGTTCGGGCAGCGCGTGATGCAGCGCCGTCGCCGCGAAAAACGCACCGACGCCAATAATGATGCCGTGATCAAAAACCTCACCGAGCTGCGCGAAGGCGCGCCGGTGGTGCACATCGATCATGGCGTAGGCCGTTATCTCGGGCTGACCATCCTGGAAATCGATAACCAGGCCGCGGAATTCCTGACCCTCGAATACGCCGAAAACGCCAAGCTTTACGTGCCAGTGGCCAACCTGCACCTGATCGCCCGCTACACCGGCAGCGACGACGCCTTGGCCCCATTGCACCGCCTTGGTTCCGAAACCTGGCAAAAAGCCAAGCGCAAAGCGGCTGAGCAAGTGCGCGATGTCGCCGCCGAATTGCTCGACATCTATGCGCGCCGCGCCGCTCGCGAAGGTTACGCCTTCGCCGATCCGAAAGCCGATTACGCGACGTTCAGCGCCGGCTTCCCGTTCGAAGAAACTCCGGACCAGCAAACCACCATCGAAGCCGTGCGTGCCGACATGCTCGCGCCCAAACCAATGGATCGACTGGTCTGCGGCGACGTTGGTTTCGGCAAGACCGAAGTGGCCATGCGCGCAGCATTCATTGCCGTGCACGGTGGCCGCCAGGTGGCGATTCTGGTGCCGACCACCCTCCTCGCCCAACAACATTACAACAGCTTCCGCGACCGCTTCGCCGACTGGCCTGTGACCGTGGAAGTGATGAGCCGTTTCAAGTCGACCAAGGAAGTGAATGCCGCCGTCGCCAACCTCGCCGAGGGCAAGATCGACATCGTCATCGGCACGCACAAGTTGCTGCAGGACGACGTCAAGATCAAAAACCTCGGGCTGGTCATCATCGACGAAGAGCACCGCTTCGGCGTCCGACAGAAAGAACAACTGAAAGCCCTGCGCAGCGAAGTCGACATCCTGACCCTGACCGCCACGCCGATTCCGCGCACGCTGAACATGGCAGTGTCGGGCATGCGTGACCTGTCGATCATCGCCACACCGCCGGCGCGTCGTCTGTCGGTGCGGACCTTCGTCATGGAGCAGAACAAAAGCACGGTCAAGGAAGCGCTGTTGCGTGAGTTGTTGCGCGGCGGGCAGGTCTACTACCTGCACAACGACGTGAAGACTATCGAGAAATGCGCCGCCGACCTCGCTGAACTGGTACCGGAAGCGCGGATCGGCATCGGCCACGGGCAGATGCGTGAACGCGATCTCGAACAGGTGATGAGCGACTTCTACCACAAGCGCTTCAACGTGCTGATCGCCTCGACCATCATCGAGACCGGCATCGACGTGCCGAGCGCCAACACCATCATCATCGAGCGCGCCGACAAATTCGGTCTGGCGCAGCTGCACCAGTTGCGTGGCCGGGTCGGTCGCAGCCACCACCAGGCCTATGCGTACCTGTTGACGCCGCCGCGCCAGCAGATCACTGCCGATGCGGAAAAGCGTCTGGAAGCGATTGCCAATACTCAGGACCTCGGCGCGGGCTTCGTGCTCGCCACCAACGACCTGGAAATCCGTGGCGCCGGCGAGTTGCTGGGCGACGGCCAGAGCGGGCAGATTCAAGCTGTCGGTTTCACGCTGTACATGGAAATGCTCGAGCGTGCGGTGAAGTCGATCCGCAAAGGCGAGCAGCCTAACCTCGATCAACCATTGGGTGGCGGACCGGAAGTCAATCTGCGCGTTCCGGCATTGATCCCTGAAGATTATTTGCCGGATGTACATGCACGCCTGATTCTGTACAAACGCATTGCCTCGGCCACGGACGAGGAAGGTCTCAAGGACCTGCAGGTCGAGATGATCGACCGTTTCGGCCTGCTGCCCGAGCCGACCAAAAACCTGATGCGGATTACTGCGCTGAAGCTGCAGGCCGAAATACTGGGCATCAAGAAAGTCGACGGAGGCCCGCAAGGTGGCCGAATCGAGTTCGCCGCGCAGACGCCGGTGGACCCGCTGACCCTGATCAAACTCATCCAGAGCCAGCCGAAGCGTTACAAATTCGAAGGCGCGACGATGTTTAAATTCCAGGTGCCGATGGAACGCTCGGAAGAGCGCTTTAATACTGTAGAGGCGCTGTTCGAGCGCCTCATTCCGAAAATTGCTTGAAGGACGCCGCATGCGCCTGTTTCACACGCTGACGTTGCTGATGACCCTGGTCACCCCTGCGGCATTTGCCGACGATCTGTATCAGGTTGAAATGATTCTGGTCCGCCAGAATGCCGTACCGGCCATTGTCAGCCGAGCCGCGCCAGAAGACTGGGCTGCCGGGGCGCAACGCCTCAGCGCCGACAGCTTGCGCACACCGAGCCTCAACCCGGAAGTTGAAAAGCTGACGGCGAGCAGTGAATACACGGTATTGCTGCATAAAGCCTGGCAGCAGAATCTCGGCGAAGAAGTCAGCAAGGTCGCGATCAGTGAAGGCGCCGAGCAGTTCGGCCAATTCCCGATCGAGGGCACCCTGAGTTTGAAGCTGGGACGCTTCACCGACGTCGATGCGGATTTCTGGGTCAATCAAATCGATGCCAATGGCATGGTCACCGCCAGCGAACGCTTGAAGCAGGAAAGCCACACCAAGAATGGCCAGCTTAATTTTCTCGACAATGGTCACTTGGGTCTGCTGATCAAGATCACATCGCTGACCGCACCGGCACCTCGCCCAGTCCCCGAAGAAATTCCGGACTGATTGAAGTCCCTATGCCTGCGACCCTGAGCAAACCCCTCGCACCTTCCTGGGTCAGCCGATTCAAGGAACAGAGTCTGGAACGTGGCCGCCGCTACGCGCTGGAGAATCGCGTCAGAATTGTCGAGGTTGCAGACGCCACGATTACGGCGGCTTGCGAAGGCTCCGGCGGTAACGTTTACCGTCAGACCATTCGCCTGCGCGAGTCAGCCAAAGCCACCCTGCTGATGGTCGATGCAACCTGCACCTGTCCGGTCCGCAGCAACTGCAAGCATTGTGCGGCCGTACTGCTGAAAGTTCAGGAAACCCTGGCTTATCCTGCCGCCGCACAGGACGCCGAACTGCTGGAAAAACTTCAGGCCGTTCTGGAAAACCGCGGGCCGAAAGCGTCGCCTCAGGTGCTGGTTGAAAACGTCCAGCCGATACCGCGCCTGTGGCTGGCGAGTATCGCGTTCAGCGCCTTTGAGCCGCGCAACGGCAAGATGCAACGCTACATCCAGCATCGTGCGGCGCTGTCCTTCAGCTATCTGGATGAGTACGTCAGCGGACAGAAAAACACTGACGTGCTGATTCGCCAGGAAACCCAGACGCTGCGGATAAAACGTCATCCGGAAGTCGAACAGGCTTACAGGGAACAGTTAAGAATCCTCGGCTTCAAGATCGCCACCCGGCAAAGCAAGGCCTTGCCGGAAAGCGCGGGCGAACTCTATGAGATGGTCAATGACAGCGCCTGGCTAACCTTTACCCTCAATGAACTGCCGAAGCTGCGCGCCCAGAATTGGGAGCTGCAGATTGATGAGGATTTCGGTTTCGACCTGACCGCCGTTGACGATTGGTACGCCACCGTAGAACAGGTACCGGAACGTGACTGGTTTGATCTGGAACTGGGGATCATCGTCAACGGCGAGCGCCTCAGCCTGCTGCCGATCCTGCTCAACCTGATGCGCTCCCACACCGAAATCCTCAACCCTGAACGCCTCGCCCGACGCCGCGACGACGAGCTGATTCTGGTGAACATCCCCAATCGCCCGAACTCTGAGCACGGCCCGCTGCAAGTCGCCCTGCCCCTCGGTCGCCTGAAGCCGGTACTTGCGACCCTCGGTGAGTTTTATCTGCAAGACCCCGGCGAGACGACGCTGCGCCTGAGCAAGGCTGATGCCATTCGCTTGAACCCGCTGGAAGACATGCCGCTGCTTTGGGAAGGTGGTGAGCAGATCCGCACCTTCGCCCAGCGCCTGCGGGACATTCGCGATTACACGGCGGTCGCCCCCGAAGGTTTGAACGCGACCTTGCGTCCGTATCAGCTGGAGGGGTTGAGCTGGATGCAGTCACTGCGCCAACTGGAGGTCGGCGGCATTCTCGCGGATGACATGGGCTTGGGAAAAACCCTGCAAACCCTGGCGCACATTCTCATCGAGAAAGACGCTGGACGCCTGGACCGGCCGTGCATGGTGGTGATGCCCACCAGTCTGATCCCCAATTGGCTGGACGAAGCGGCACACTTCACGCCGCAGCTTAAGGTGCTTGCGCTGTATGGCGCCGGGCGCAAAAAGCACTTCGAGCACCTCGCAGACTACGACCTGATCCTGACCACCTATGCGCTGCTGCCCAAAGACGTCGAGCGACTGGCCGCGCAGCCATTGCATGTACTGGTTCTGGACGAAGCGCAGTACATCAAGAATCCGAACAGCAAAGCCGCCCAGGCTGCCCGCGAACTTAACGCGCGCCAACGTTTGTGCCTCAGCGGCACGCCGCTGGAAAATCACTTGGGCGAACTGTGGTCGCTGTTTCACTTTCTGTTGCCGGGCTGGCTCGGCGACGTCAAAAGTTTCAACCGCGATTACCGCGTACCCATTGAAAAGCGCGGCAGCGAAGTCAGACTTCAACACCTCAACGGTCGGATAAAACCGTTTTTGTTGCGCAGGACCAAAGAGCAAGTGGCCACCGAGCTGCCGCCGAAAACCGAGATCATCCATTGGGTGGAACTCAACGAAGCCCAACGCGATGTGTATGAAACCATGCGATTGGCAATGGACAAGAAAGTCCGCGACGAAATCACCCGCAAAGGCGTGGCCCGCAGTCAGATCATCATTCTCGAAGCATTACTGAAATTGCGCCAGGTGTGCTGCGATTTACGCTTGGTCAACGATGCTGCACTGCCACCCAAGGGCAGCACCTCGGGCAAGCTTGATAGCCTGATGGAAATGCTTGAGGAGTTGTTCGAGGAAGGTCGCCGGGTTCTGCTGTTTTCACAGTTCACTTCAATGTTGTCGCTGATCGAGATCGAATTGACCAAACGCGGGGTGGCCTACGCGATTTTGACGGGACAGACCCGTGACCGACGCACGCCGGTGAAAGAATTCCAGAGCGGCAAGCGTCAGATCTTTCTGATCAGCTTGAAGGCTGGCGGCGTAGGTTTGAACCTGACCGAGGCAGACACGGTGATTCACTACGACCCGTGGTGGAACCCGGCGACTGAAAACCAGGCCACCGACCGCGCCTATCGCATCGGGCAGGAGAAACCGGTGTTTGTGTACAAGCTGATTGCTCGCGGCACGGTGGAAGAGAAGATTCAGCATCTGCAGAAGGAAAAATCCGACCTGGCGGCGGGCGTGCTGGATGGACGCTCGGCTGGAGACTGGAAGTTGCAGAGTGATGATATTGAAGCGTTGTTCGCGCCGTTGCCGGACAAGCTGGAGAAGCGCTGAGGTCTTCAGCGCCGGGTAGACCGCCTTCGCGGGCAAGCCCGCTCCCACCCTTGATTTCCTGTGTTCATACATTTGTGTACAGCACAGGCCAAATGTGGGAGCGGGCTTGCTCGCGAAGGCGTCAACCCGATGAAAGTGAGGCTCAGCCCTTAAGCACCCGCGCCAATGTCGACTTCACCTTGCCCATTCCCTCAAGCAACGCCTGCTCGATCTCGGCCATGGTGATCACAGCCGTGGTCTTGCCCGCCGCCGGGTTCACCACCAGCGCGAGACAGGCGTAATCCAGTTCCAGCTCGCGGGCCAGTGCCGCTTCCGGCATGCCGGTCATGCCGACGATATCGCAGCCATCACGTTCCAGTTTCGCGATTTCAGCTACGGTTTCCAGACGCGGACCTTGGGTGCAGGCGTACACGCCCTGATCGCTGTAAGCGACGCCCTCAGCCGCCAGCGCCGCAATCAACTGCTGGCGCAGCGGTTCGCTGTAAGGAAAACTGAAATCGATGTGCGTGACGTGTTCCAGGTCGCTGGCGAAATAGGTGTGTTCACGACCACTTGTGTAATCGATCAACTGATGCGGGACGCAGAAATGTCCGGTGCCCATCGCCGAGTGAATGCCGCCAACGGCATTGACTGCCAGAATGGCTTGCGCACCCGCTTGCTTCAACGCCCAGAGATTGGCGCGATAATTCACCTGATGCGGTGGAAAGCGGTGCGGATGGCCGTGGCGTGCCAGGAACAGCACTTCCTTGCCGGCGTATTCCCCGATCTGCACATCGGCAGAAGGCGCGCCGTAAGGAGTATCAACCGCCAGTGACTGGCGAATGCTCAGGCCTTCGAGTTGAGTCAGGCCGGTGCCACCGATAATCGCGTAAACCGTCATAACGTAAAGTCCTTATTCAATCAGTTGGGCGTCTTTGAGCGCACCGATGGCCGTCAGCCAACGTGGGTCCTGACGGTATTCAGTGCCGGCATACGACTGCCCGCGCATTCGCGCAATGCGTTCGGAAGGTCGGACTTTCAGGCGCTGCGCCGCGCTCAAGGCGAGCTCGGCTGCCGCGCGATCGTTACACACCAGCCCCATGTCACAGCCGGCCGTCAGTGCGGCTTCGATACGGCTGGCAGCATCGCCGACCACGTGGGCGCCGGCCATGGACAAATCGTCGCTGAAGATAACCCCGTCGAACTGCAATTCGCCGCGCAGGATGTCCTGCAACCAGCGCCGGGAGAAACCGGCGGGCTGTGAATCGACTTGCGGGTAAATAACGTGAGCAGGCATGACCGCGGCCAATTGCTTGCTCAATTTCGCGAAGGGAACCAGGTCGTTGGCGCGAATCTCGTCGAGACTGCGTTCGTCGTTGGGGATCGCCACGTGCGAATCTGCTTCGGCCCAACCGTGCCCCGGAAAGTGTTTGCCGGTGGCGGCCATGCCAGCACCGTACATCCCGCGGATAAACGCACCCGCCAGCAGCGCGGCGCGTTGCGGGTCGCCTTCGAACGAGCGGGTGCCGACTACGGCACTGCGCTGGTAATCGAGGTCCAGCACCGGCGCGAAGCTCAGGTCGAGGCCAACGGCCAATACCTCGGTTGCCATGATCCAGCCGCATTGCTCGGCCAAATATTCAGCGTTCGGGTTGTCAGCGATGGCGCGCATGGCCGGCAGGCGAACGAAGCCTTGCCGCAGACGCTGAACCCGACCGCCCTCCTGGTCCACCGCCAGCAACAGATCCGGGCGAATGGCGCGGATGGCGGCACTCAGTTCACGAACCTGACGCGGGTGCTCGATGTTGCGGGCAAAGATGATCAGGCCGCCGACTTCAGGCTGGCGCAATAATTGGCGATCTTCGGCCGTCAGCCAGGTACCGGCGACGTCCACCATCAACGAGCCTTGCAGGCCAGCAGTCATAAGAATTCCTTGAAAACAAAAAGACCGGTTCGCACGCTTGCTCCGCCATGGGTTGTAC
Source organism: Pseudomonas sp. TMB3-21 (assembly GCF_054898145.1). NCBI lineage: Bacteria > Pseudomonadati > Pseudomonadota > Gammaproteobacteria > Pseudomonadales > Pseudomonadaceae > Pseudomonas > Pseudomonas sp. TMB3-21. The sequence goes on from NZ_CM142718.1 coordinate 5,097,327, forward strand.
CCGGCAGGTCGGCAATATCAGTGGGAAGCGGGTTCAGAACGAGAGTCGGCATGGGCGGCTAGCTTAACGGATGTCAGCTGCTGCGCCCACCCGTGCGCAGTCAAACCTTGGCGGCAATCGGTGTCGATTTGCTACGTGGTCGAAGTTGCGCGGTGGCCATCGCCGTGTCGGTCACGCCGGTTTCGGCACGCATGCCGGCAGCCAGGAATGGCACCATCAGACGCATGACTTGTTCAATGGACGTGTTGACGCCGAAATCAGTCTCGGCAATGGCCCGCAGTGCTTTGATGCCCGACATGCTGAACGCGGCGGCTCCAAGCATGAAGTGCACGCGCCAGAACAGCTCGATAGGCGGGATACGCGGGGCAGCTTCATTGACAAGCATCATGTAACGGCGGAACACCTTGCCATACATGTCTTCGAGATAACGGCGCAGGTGACCCTGACTCTGACTGAAAGCGAGTCCGAGCAAACGCATGAAAATAGACAGGTCGTTGCCGCTGCGTGGCTGCACCACGAGCGCTTGCTCGACGAGGATTTCAAGCAGCTCTTCGAGGGACGGTTTGTTTTCGGGTTTGGCCTGACGGCGCTCAAGCTCTTTATCGAGACTCAGACAGAACGGCCCCAGGAAACGCGAGAAGACCGCCTGGATCAGAGCCTTCTTCGAGCCGAAGTGATAATTCACCGCAGCCAGATTGACCCCAGCTTTGCTGGTGATCAGACGCAAAGAGGTTTCAGCGAATCCTTTTTCCGCGAACAGCTGTTCTGCAGCATCGAGAATGCGTTCAACGGTTTCCGACTGGGCCATGGCTACTCCGCCTGACAAACACTTGTTTGAAACATACGTTTTCAGCCCAGCCCTTGTCAAGCCTGCCGGTCCGTTTTGGGAATGGTCGGTCAGCTATTTAACCACACAACTCGACGTTGTTAATCAGCCGCTGGATTGACCGTCCGGCGCCGAATGAAAAAAGGGGCATTGCCAAGAGCTTTCTACTGTATATAATCCCAGTCACTGTATAAAAAGACAGAGCGATCAATATGCTAAAGCTGACGCCACGCCAAGCAGAGATTCTGGCCTTCATCAAACGCTGCCTCGAAGACAACGGCTATCCGCCGACCCGTGCGGAAATCGCTCAGGAACTGGGATTCAAGTCGCCCAACGCGGCTGAAGAACACTTGAAAGCACTGGCCCGCAAGGGCGCAATCGAGATGACGCCGGGTGCGTCCCGCGGTATTCGCATCCCCGGCTTTGAAGCCAAGGCGGACGACTCGACGCTACCGATCATTGGCCGAGTGGCCGCCGGTGCACCGATTCTTGCCCAGCAACACATTGAAGAGTCCTGCAACATCAATCCGGCCTTCTTCCATCCGCGCGCCGACTATCTGCTGCGCGTGCATGGCATGAGCATGAAGGACGTAGGCATTTTTGATGGCGACCTGCTGGCCGTTCACACGACTCGTGAAGCCCGCAATGGCCAGATTGTGGTGGCGCGCATCGGCGACGAAGTCACCGTCAAGCGCTTCAAGCGAGACGGCAGCAAGGTCTGGTTGATGGCCGAAAACCCTGAATTTGCCCCTATCGAAGTAAACCTGAAAGATCAGGAACTGGTGATTGAAGGCTTGAGCGTTGGCGTCATTCGCCGCTAAAGGAGGCTTTATGCAGTTCCCACACACCTCACAGCAAGCCCAACTGCCGTTGTTCGAGGCATTCATGGTGCAGCCGATGGCGCCGATTCTGGAAGATGTGGTCAAGGCGCCCTGGAGCGCTGAACCGGATGTTTTCAGCGAATTGTCGCTACGAGGTGCGGCCGGGAATTGCCTCAACCTTCTTGCACCTGTACTGCGGGAGTTGAGCCAGGATCAGGATGCACGATGGCTGACGTTGATCGCGCCGCCGGCCAGCGTTACGCAAGCCTGGCTACGGGATGCCGGGTTGAACCGTGAACGCATCCTGCTGCTGCAACCCCGTGGCACCCAAAGCGCACAGCAGCTAACGTGCGAGGCGCTACGTTTAGGCCGTAGCCACACCGTTGTAAGTTGGTTGAACCCACTGACTACGGCATCGCGGCAACAACTGATCACTGCAGCCCGTACCGGCGACGCACAAAGCCTGAACATTCGATTAGGTTAAACAGAGTGCGCATTTAATGCGCAGGGCTTCTCCAAGGAAGAGAAGCCGGTCGGAAACGGGATCAAACCAAAACGATGAACGGGATCAGTGAAGAACCCGAGAACTTTCATCAGTGGTGAAGTCACCCTCAACCAGGCGCCCCGCCATCTGAACGCCGACGCTCAGCATCGCCTTTGCGACCTCCACGTGCTGACCCTGCAGGAAAGCCTTGGCATCCTCGGAGAAATCCAAAGTGACCAGAGAACCTTCGTCCTCGGCTCTGCGCAGCTCGATACGGCCGTCTGGTAACTCGACAATTTCTAGAAAGGACGTTGGCATAAAGGTCGGATCTCCACGAAAGGCGGCGATTATATAGGCATCAGCCAGGCTTCGCTCGGGATCTTGACCAGATGCCTACTCGAAGCGACATTTCTGACAGCACCCGTCCCTGAATTGACAGAGGATCAGGTTTCCCACCTGAGTTTTACAGCCTTAGCTCTCGCTCAGGCCTTCGCGAAAACGGATTGCCAGACTTTTCAGGCTCTGACGCCAGCTCTCAAGCTCTTCCCGAGTCAGCTCTTGCGGCACTGCTTTTTCGTCCAGGTTCACGGCCTGGATCAGCGGCTGTGTCACATCACCCTTGGGTTTATGAGGTACGCGCGGAGGCTGAAACAGAGCAGCATGGGACGACAGCAATCTTGCCAACCATGTTTCCGGGTTCTGCACCAACTCGACCATTTCGGCCATTTCAGGAATAGCGATGGCATCGAGCACTTCTCGCGTGAGCAGCATCTCCGCCCGCGGTGCGTTGGCTTGAGGCAAACGATAGAAGCCGGCAATCTCATGGCACAACCCCAGCAGCGCACCGTAAAGATGAAACAGCGCCGATTCGCGATTGGCCTGAATCAGCGCCAGCGCGTTCATTGCCCCACCCTCTTGAGCTTTGGCGAGCGCTTCCAGCGAAAGACCGGCGAAATAGATTTTCTGATTGGTACGGGTATAGAGTTCGTGGGCCATGACGGCAGCCTCCACAACGAAATAAGCGCTCAGGCAAGTCGGACAGTGTCGTGGATCACCTGCGCCTGCCGCAAGCAAAAAACAAAAAGGCCGCCTGAAAACCTAGAGGGTTTCAGGCGGCCTTTTATGTAGAAGCGGGCTTGCTCGCAAAGAACCTGACGACGGCGCGCCCATCCAGGCACGCGCCGCAAGCAGTTACGCCTTGGCTTTCGCCGGACGCTTGTCTTCCACTGTCCACTTCCCACCGTCGTAGTACGCTTTCCAGCCAGTCGGCTTACCGTCGACTTCAGTCTGCACGTACTGCTCTTTGGTCTTGCGGCTGTAGCGAATTACCGCTGGCAGACCATCCGGGTCCTTCTTCGGCGCTTCGCAAAGGAAGTGATACTTCGGATCGATCTCGTCCTTGTGCGGCACAATTTCCATGACCAGCGGAGCACGGGTCTCGCGGTTTTTCGGGAATTGACTCGCAGCCAGGAATAGACCCGAAGCACCGTCGCGCAGGATGTAGGTGTCGTTGACCTTTTCGCATTTCAGCTCAGGCATCTTCACCGGGTCCATCTTCGGCGGCGCCGCATCACCGCTTTTCAGCAGCTTGCGGGTGTTCTTGCACGTCGGGTTGGTGCAGCCAAAGAATTTGCCGAAACGGCCGGTCTTGAGCTGCATCTCGCTGCCGCACTTGTCGCACTCCAGGCTTGGACCTTCATAGCCTTTGATGCGATAGCTTCCCTCTTCGATTTCGTACCCTGCGCAATCCGGGTTATTACCGCAGATGTGCAGTTTGCGTTTCTCGTCGAGCAAATAAGCATCCATCGCCGTGCTGCAGATCGGACAGCGATGTTTGCCTCGCAGAACCAGGGATTCCGATTCGCCCTCATCGTCCGCGGCGATTTCGTCGCCCGGAACCAGATTGACCGTAGCTTTGCAGCGTTCTTTCGGCGGCAGGCTGTAACCCGAGCAACCGAGGAACACACCGGTCGAGGCAGTACGGATCTGCATCGGGCGGCCGCACGTCAGGCATGGAATGTCAGTCATGACCGGCTGGTTGGCACGCATGCCGCTGTCCGGACTTTCGGCTACTTCGAGCTTTTTCTTGAAGTCGCCGTAGAACTCATCAAGCACGTTTTTCCAGTCGCGCTCACCCTGAGCCACGTCATCGAGGTTCTCTTCCATGCCGGCCGTGAAGCCGTAATCCATAAGATTGGAGAAGCTCTCGGACAGACGCTCGGTGACGATGTCGCCCATCTTCTCGGAATAGAAGCGCCGGTTGTGCAACGCCACATAGCCGCGGTCCTGGATGGTCGAAATGATTGCCGCATAAGTCGAAGGACGACCGATGCCGCGTTTCTCCATTTCCTTGACCAGGCTCGCTTCCGAATAACGAGCCGGCGGCTTGGTGAAGTGCTGGGTCGGATCAAGCTTGATCAGCTTCATCACGTCGCCCTGGGCCATGTCCGGCAGCACGTCATCGTCGCCCGGCTTGGCGATCTGCGGCATCACACGGGTGTAGCCGTCGAATTTGAGGATGCGGCCCTTGGCGCGCAAATCGAAATCGCCAGCACCCACGGTCACAGTGGTCGACAGGTATTGCGCCGGCAGCATCTGGCAGGCGAGGAACTGGCGCCAGATCAGCTCGTAGAGGCGCTCGGCATCACGCTCCATGCCCGACAGCTTGCTTGGCTCGGTGTTGGCATCGGACGGACGAATTGCTTCGTGAGCCTCTTGTGCGCCTTCCTTGCTGCTATAGACGTTCGGATTTTCCGGCAGGTACTTCTTGCCGAATTGCTCTTCAATATAAGAGCGCGCCATCGTCACGGCATCGGCCGAGAGGTTGGTGGAGTCAGTACGCATGTAGGTGATGTAGCCAGCTTCGTACAAACGCTGGGCCATCATCATGGTTTTCTTCACGCCAAAGCCCAGGCGATTGCTTGCAGCCTGTTGCAGGGTGGACGTGATGAACGGCGCCGACGGCTTGCTGCTGGTCGGTTTGTCTTCACGCTTGACGATGCTGTAGCTGGAAGCCTTGAGCTTTTCCAGCGCGGCCATGGCCTGCGCTTCGTTCAGCGGCTTGAAGGCCTCGCCTTTTTCACGGGCGACATCGAAGCGCACGGTGGCGCCTTTGGCCGTGCCCAGATCGGCGTGAATCTCCCAGTATTCTTCAGGGATAAACGCGCGAATTTCGCGCTCACGATCCACCACCAGCTTAACGGCAACCGATTGCACGCGGCCGGCAGACAAGCCACGGGCAATTTTCGCCCACAGCAGCGGCGAAACCATGTAACCCACCACACGATCGAGGAAACGGCGCGCCTGTTGAGCGTTGACACGGTTGATGTCCAGCTCGCCAGGTTTGGAGAACGCTTCCTGAATGGCTTTCTTGGTGATCTCGTTGAACACCACGCGCTTGTAGCGGCTGTCGTCACCACCGATGGCTTCGCGCAGGTGCCAGGCAATGGCTTCCCCCTCGCGATCCAAGTCGGTTGCGAGATAGATGGTGTCAGCATCCTTGGCGAGCCGGCGCAGCTCTTCGATGACCTTTTCCTTGCCAGGAAGGATCTCGTACTTGGCTTTCCAGCCATGATCGGGATCGACACCCATGCGTGAGACCAGCTGCTTGCGCGCTTTCTCTTTGGGCGTGAGTACCGGACCCTCACCTGCGGCGGCCTTGCCACGCTTGGCAGCGGGCTCTTTGCTGGCGCTAGCCGAACCGCTGGTGGGCAGGTCTCGGATATGGCCGATACTCGACTTCACCACGTATTGGTTGCCCAGATACTTGTTGATGGTCTTGGCCTTAGCCGGGGATTCCACAATGACCAGCGATTTGCCCATGGATCAGAAAATTCCTGAATTCTAGAAGTGAAAGGCGGTTGGCGCCTGACGCGGCACCGCTATATATAGTGGCTACAAGATGAGGTCAAGCGCAGGGTTCAGCGCGCACTCAGCTTATGGCTTGGAAAAAAGGCTCGGTTCGGCCTGCACCAGAGCAAAGCGCGGCACCTGTTCGCCGTCAACTTCGACCGACTCCATGAACATGCTCAAGGGACGCACCCAAAAGCCGTAATCGCCATACAGGGCTTGGTAGAAGACCACTTCTTCTTCGGTCTCCGAATGCCGCGCGATGCTGAATACGCGGTATTGCGGACCTTTGTAATGTTGGTAGAGCCCAGGTTGTATCGGCATGGTTTGGCCCTCTCTCAACTCTTTGCAAAAATAAAAACAAAATAAATCCAGAAAAACAAAAACCGGGGCACTTGGCCCCGGCTTCCATCAACGGAACGCTTAAACGCGTTCGAAGACGGTGGAGATGCCTTGGCCGAGACCAATGCACATGGTAGCTACCCCGAAGGTGCCGCCATTCTGCTTCATCACGTTCAACAATGTGCCGGAGATACGTGCACCGGAGCAACCGAAAGGGTGACCCAGGGCGATTGCGCCGCCGTGCAGGTTAACCTTCTCGTTCATCTTGTCGAGCACTTTCAGATCTTTCAGCACTGGCAAAGCCTGTGCAGCGAAAGCTTCGTTGAGCTCGAAGAAGTCGATATCGTTGATGCCGAGGCCCGCGCGCTTGAGTGCTTTCTGTGTCGCCGGTACTGGACCATAGCCCATGATTGCCGGGTCCACACCTGCCACTGCCATCGAGCGAATCACTGCCATCGGCTGGATGCCCAGATCCTGAGCGCGTTGCGCCGACATCACGATCATGCACGAAGCACCATCAGTGATCTGCGAGGAAGTGCCGGCCGTCACGGTGCCGCCCTTTGGATTGAACGCTGGCTTCAATGCCGCCAGGCTTTCCAGGGTGGTTTCCGGACGAATGGTTTCGTCGTAATCGAACAGTTTCAGGAAACCGTTCTCGTCATAGCCCTGCATCGGGATGATTTCGTCTTTGAACTTGCCTTCCAGGGTCGCCTTGTGAGCGAGCTGGTGGGAGCGCACGCCGAAAGCGTCCTGCTGTTCGCGAGTGATGCCGTGCATTTTGCCCAGCATTTCTGCGGTCAGGCCCATCATGCCCGAGGCTTTCGCCGCGTACAGCGACATGTGCGGGTTCGGATCGACACCGTGCATCATGCTCACATGGCCCATGTGCTCGACGCCGCCGACGACGAACACATCACCGTTGCCGGTCATGATCGCTTGCGCGGCAGTGTGCAAGGCACTCATCGAAGAACCACACAGGCGGCTGACGGTCTGGCCGGCAGCTGTGTGCGGGATCTGAGTCATCAGCGACGCCATGCGGGCGATGTTCCAGCCCTGTTCCAGGGTCTGATTCACACAGCCCCAGATCACGTCTTCAACTTCGTTAGGGTCGACCTTGACGTTACGTTCCAGCAATTTGCTGATCAGGTGCGCCGACATGTCTTCGGCGCGGGTGTTGCGATGCATGCCGCCCTTGGAGCGGCCCATCGGAGTACGACCGAAGTCGACAATCACGACGTCTCTAGGATTCAAGCTCATATAGTCACTCTCACTCTAGTTGGGGGCGCTTAACCGAAGAAGCTCTGGCCGTTCTTGGCCATTTCACGCAGCTTCGCGGTCGGGTGGTACAGCGCGCCCAAATCAGCGTACTGGTCAGCCAGGGCAACGAACTCTGCCACACCGATCGAGTCGATGTAACGCAGCGCACCGCCACGGAATGGAGGGAAACCAATACCGTAGACCAGACCCATGTCGGCCTCGGCTGCGGTCTCGACGATGCCGTCTTCCAGGCAACGTACGGTTTCCAGGCACAGCGGGATCATCATCCAGTTGATGATGTCTTCGTCAGTGACGTCGCGCTGTTCGTAAACGATCGGCTTGAGCACTTCCAGTACCGACGGATCGGCGACTTTCTTCTGCTTGCCCTTCTTGTCGGTCTCGTAAGCGTAGAAGCCCTTGCCGTTCTTCTGGCCCAGGCGCTTGGCTTCGTAGAGCACGTCGATGGCCGAACGACGGTCGTCCTTCATGCGGTCCGGGAAGCCTTCAGCCATTACGTCACGACCGTGGTGACCGGTGTCGATGCCGACTACGTCCATCAGGTACGCCGGGCCCATAGGCCAGCCGAATTTTTCCATGACTTTGTCAATGCGGACGAAGTCGACACCAGCGCTGACCAGCCTGGCGAAACCGCCGAAGTAAGGGAACAGCACGCGGTTGACCAGGAAGCCCGGGCAGTCATTGACGACGATCGGGTTCTTGCCCATTTTCTTTGCGTAGGCAACGGTGGTGGCAACGGCCAGCTCACTGGACTTCTCGCCACGGATCACTTCCACCAGCGGCATCATGTGCACCGGGTTGAAGAAGTGCATGCCGACGAAGTTTTCCGGACGCTTGAGGGCTTTCGCCAGCAAGGTGATGGAAATGGTCGAGGTGTTGGACGCGAGGATGGTGTCCTCTTTGACCTTGTCTTCGACTTCAGCCAGTACGGCCTGCTTGACCTTCGGGTTCTCGACGACAGCCTCGACCACCAGATCCACATGACCGAAGTCGCCGTAGGACAGGGTTGGACGGATACCGTTGAGGACTTCAGCCATTTTCGCCGGGGTCATGCGGCCTTTATCAACGCGACCGACCAACAGCTTGGCGGCTTCAGCCAGACCTTGCTCGATGCCGTGCTCGTTGATGTCTTTCATCAGGATCGGCGTGCCTTTGGACGCCGACTGATACGCAATACCGCCGCCCATGATGCCGGCGCCGAGTACGGCAGCCTGCTTCACGTCCTTGGCGATTTCGTCGTAGGCCTTGGCCTTTTTCTTCAGTTCCTGATCGTTCAGGAACAGACCGATCAAGCTCTGCGCTGCAGAAGTCTTCGCCAGTTTGACGAAACCGTTCGCTTCGACTTCCAGCGCTTTGTCGCGACCGAAGTTCGCCGCTTTCTGAATGGTCTTGATCGCTTCCACGGGCGCCGGGTAGTTAGGGCCGGCCTGGCCTGCAACGAAACCTTTGGCGGTTTCGAAAGCCATCATCTGTTCGATTGCGTTCAGTTTCAGCTTTTCCAGCTTCGGCTGACGCTTGGCCTTATAGTCAAACTCGCCGGAGATGGCGCGCTTGACCAGTTCCAGGGCCGCTTCCTGCAATTTTTCAGGTGCGACCACTGCGTCCACTGCGCCCACTTTCAGCGCGTCTTCAGGACGGTTTTCCTTGCCGGAAGCGATCCATTCGATCGCATTGTCGGCACCGATCAGACGTGGCAGACGAACGGTACCGCCAAAGCCAGGGTAGATGCCCAGTTTGACTTCCGGCAGGCCGATTTTGGCACTGGCGGACATGACGCGGTAATCCGCCGCCAGGCACATTTCCAGACCGCCACCGAGGGCGATGCCGTTGATCGCGGCGACCGTCGGGACGTTCAAGTCTTCGAAGTCGCTGAAAATCTTGTTGGCTTCCAGATTGCCAGCAACCAGCTCGGCATCAGGCAGCTTGAAGTTCTCGACAAATTCGGTGATGTCGGCGCCGACGATGAACACGTCCTTGCCACTGCTGACGATCACACCCTTGATCGAAGCATCTGCCTTGATGGTGTCTACCGCCTGACGGAGTTCGTTCAGGGTTAGACGGTTGAACTTGTTGACGGACTCACCCTTGAGGTCGAATTGCAATTCGACGATGCCACTCTCAAGAGCTTTAACCGTGATGGCTTTACCTTCGTAAATCATCAACTGATCTCCACGATATGGAAGCTGAACAGTACACGTCGGACGCAGGCGAAGGGCTTGGCAGGGACGCTTATCGTCGATGCTACGCCCATCCACCCGGCACACCCGCCAACGCGATAGTCGGGATTCTGTAGGAACGTTATTACAGGCAAACGCTCAATTCATACGCCCGTTTGATTCGGGTACGTCACCTTCAGGGAAATCCTGACAATTGTCAATCGCCCAAAATAGGGGATGAAAGTAGACTTTCCGGTCACTTTCATACCGCCCATACTCAAAACATACGGGTGCATGTGCGGCTATTCATAGAATCAATAGTTAGAAAATTCGCCCTAATCCGCGGCAGCTTCTGTTCGAGACGCTACGCTGTTGGGACTTGGCGAGGGATTCAACGTTCAGCGAACGCTGTGCGAAGAGTTGCCAAATGAAGTTTCCGGCCTGCCTGGCCAACCCGGCCCGACGATGAATGTCGGGCTTTTTATTGCCTGAGAGCACGCCACCTCCTGTAGCAGCTGCCGAGCCTGCGAGGCTGCGTTCGGCGGCGAAGCCGTCGTAAGACAAGGCGCCCATGTCTCACAGCCGTACCGCAGGCACGATTTTACGACGACTTCGTCGCCGGACGCAGCCTCGCAGGCTCGGCAGCTGCTACAGAAGTTCGCGGTTCAGGGCTCAGGCGAGGGCTTTGAGGGTCGTATCGATTTGCTGCAAAACCGCCGCTTCGCCCTTCTCGCCCCAATACAAGGTGATCATCTGCTTGTCCGCTTCGACCTTGTAGACGTTCTCTGGCAATTTTTCGAAATGATTCAGAAGCGTCGGATTCTCACACGGTTCCTGCCACTGATTGACCCACACGCCGGGCGATTTCTGCCAGTAACTCCAGCACGCCGGCTGAGTGCCACGACGCGGCCGATGATATTGCGCGCAAGGGCTAGGCGGCTCCTGGCTCAGCCAGTGCGGCCAGTCCTGCGGCGCTAACTGCATGGCCAATCCGATGCGTCGGGCTTCCATGCGCAAAGCCATGCGCCCGCTCTGTCCACGGGATGGACGCAACCACGCCAGTGGACTCAAAACCACCAGCAGGATTGACACCACTATCCAGACCGTCATATCTGTACTCCCGATTTTTCATGTGCGCTTCGGCTCAGCTTGAAACCAACGCGCCCGAAACAAGCCATACTTACCAACATTGCAATCCTCAGGAGGAGCACCTCATGCCCTACCACCATATTCTGGTCGCTGTAGATCTAACCGAAGAGTGCGATCCTGTAATCCACCGCGCTCGCGAATTGTCAGTGAGCAATGGAGCGAAGTTGTCCCTGGTGCACATCGTCGAACCTATGGCCATGGCCTTTGGTGGCGACGTGCCAATGGACCTTTCGCAGTTGCAGCAGCAGCAATTCGATCAGGCCAAGGAGCGCCTTGAACGGCTGATGATCAAGTATCCTGAACTCTCGAAAGAGTTCAGCCACCTGACCTACGGCCAGCCGCGCCAGGAGATTCATCACCTGGCCAAAGAGCAAGGCTGCGACATGATCGTGGTGGGTAGCCATGGCCGCCATGGTCTGGCATTGCTGCTGGGCTCCACTGCCAACGACGTGCTGCATGGTGCGCCTTGCGATGTGTTGGCGGTACGCCTGGCCAACAAAAACTGAAAAAATCACTGACCAATGTGGGAGCGGGCTTGCTCGCGAAGGCGGCGCCTCATCCAACATCAAGTTGCCTGATCCACCGTCTTCGCGAGTAAGCCCGCTCCCACATTCGATCTGCGGTGCTTGGCAGATCGGCATACAACAAGCCCGGCTAAACGCCGGGCTTTTTCAGTGCAGGATCAATCAGGCATCCAGCTCGGCCCAACGTTCGACCATCACGTCGTGCTCTGCCTGCAATTGCTCCAGTTGGGCGATCACTGCAGCGGTTTCTGCAGCCGGGCGCTGATAAAAACCACCATCAGCCATTTGCGCTTCAACCGCTGCAATCTGCTTTTCCATGGCTTCGATCTGCGCCGGCAACATTTCCAGCTCACGCTGCAATTTGTAGCTGAGTTTTTTCTTGGCGACCGGTGCCTCGACTGCCGCCGCGACCGGTGCAGCATCAGCCGTCACGACAGCGGACGTCAGGTCGGCCTTGCCGGATTTGCTTTCGGTCACGCCCAGCAGACGCGCCGAGCCGCCCTGACGGATCCAGTCCTGATAGCCACCAACGTACTCGCGAACCTTGCCTTCGCCTTCGAAGACCAGGGTGCTGGTGACCACGTTGTCGAGGAATGCCCGGTCGTGGCTGACCATCAGCACGGTGCCGTTGAAAGTCAGCAAGACCTCTTCCAGCAACTCGAGTGTTTCCACATCGAGGTCGTTGGTCGGTTCGTCGAGGACCAGCAGGTTGGCTGGCTTGCTGAACAGTTTCGCCAGCAGCAACCGCGCACGCTCTCCACCGGACAGCGCCTTGACTGGCGTGCGGGCTCGCTGCGGGCTGAACAGGAAGTCGCCGAGGTAGCTGAGCACGTGCCGGCTCTGGCCATCGATGTCGATGAAGTCGCGACCTTCGGCGACGTTGTCGATCACGGTTTTTTCGAGGTCCAGCTGATGGCGCAACTGATCGAAATAGGCGACGTCGATGCGCGTGCCCTCCTCCACAGTGCCGCTGGTAGGCTGCAGACCGCTGAGCATCAATTTGAGCAGCGTGGTCTTGCCGGTACCGTTGGCGCCGAGCAAGCCGATACGGTCGCCGCGCTGCAGGACCATCGAGAAATCCTTGATCAGGAATGGACCGCCCGGGTGAGCGAAACTCACGTTCTCGAGCACCATGACCTGCTTGCCGGATTTGTCCGCTGTGTCCAGCTGAATGTTGGCCTTGCCGGTGCGCTCGCGACGTTCGCTGCGCTCGACGCGCAGGGCTTTGAGGGCTCGCACGCGGCCTTCGTTGCGGGTGCGGCGGGCCTTGATGCCCTGGCGGATCCAGACTTCTTCCTGGGCCAGCTTCTTGTCGAACAGCGCGTTGGCAGTTTCTTCTGCGGCCAGCGAGGCTTCTTTATGCACGAGGAAACTGGCGTAGTCGCCGTTCCAGTCGATCAGACCACCGCGATCCAGTTCAAGGATGCGCGTGGCGAGGTTCTGCAGGAAAGAACGGTCGTGCGTGATGAACAGCACGGCGCCCTGGAAATCCTTCAGCGCTTCTTCAAGCCAGGCAATTGCACCGATGTCCAGGTGGTTGGTCGGTTCGTCGAGCAGCAGCAGATCCGGTTCGGAAACCAGCGCCTGCGCCAGCAGGACGCGACGACGCCAGCCACCGGACAGTTCGGCGAGGGTCTTGTCGGCCGGCAACTGCAGACGGCTCAAGGTGCTGTCGACCAATTGCTGCAGACGCCAGCCGTCGCGGGCTTCGAGGTCTTGCTGAACGTGCATCAGCTTGTCCAGGTCGGCATCAGTGACGATGTTCTGGCTCAGGTGGTGATACTGCGCGAGCAGTTCTCCGACACCGTCCAGGCCTTCAGCCACCACGTCGAACACGGTCCGCTCGTCGGCTACCGGCAATTCTTGCGGCAATTCGCCGATCTTGAGGCCGGGTGCGCGCCAAACGGAGCCGTCATCGGGCTTCTGGTCGCCCTTGACGAGCTTCATCATGCTGGACTTGCCAGTGCCGTTGCGGCCGATGATGCACACCCGCTCACCACGGGCGATCTGCCAGGACACCTTATCCAACAACGGCGTAGCGCCGAAAGCAAGGGACACATCGCTGAATTTGAGCAGGGTCATGAGCTTCTCCAAAAACCGGGCGCGCATTCTACCTGACTTGAGGCTTCAGAAGGCCGGCAATTTCAACTTACGAGCACTCTGCATTAGAAATGTTGCGAACTTGTGCAGACACGGCCGCAAAGCTTTCGCCCGTCGCTGGCAAAAGGCTAAGCTACAGATTATTCAGTGTCGGCCATGCCGGTACTTGTCATGATTTCTCTGCCCGGATGTCTCATGCGCAGTCGCCTTTTCAGTCTTTTGTCGTGCTTTCTTTTATCAGCAACTGCCGTTCAAACCGCCCAGGCGGTGGACTTGTCCACCCAGCGCCAATATTACGATGAAGCCAAGCGTGCGCTGGCCAAGGGCGATACCGGCCCGTATATGCGCTACAGTCAGGCACTCAGCGACTATCCGCTGGAACCGTATCTGGCGTATGACGAATTGACTGCGCGCCTGAAAAGCGCGAGCAATGCCGAGATCGAGAAATTCCTCGCCGAGCATGGCGACCTGCCGCAAGCCAACTGGATGAAATTGCGCTGGTTGCGCTGGCTTTCCGAGCGCGGCGACTGGGCGACCTTCGTCAAGTATTACGACCCCAAGCTCAATTTCACGGAGCTGGACTGCCTCAACGCGCAATATCAGATCGGACATAACCAGAAATCGGAAGGTTACGCCAACGCCAACAAACTCTGGCTGACCGGCAAATCCCAACCGGCTGCGTGCGACGCGCTGTTTGGCATCTGGGCTGCGGAAGGCCAGTTGACCGAACAAAAACGCTGGGAGCGTGCCAAGCTTGCGGCCCAGGCGCGCAACTATCCGCTGGCGAACAGCCTGGTCAATGGTTTGACCACCCTCGCCCCGCGCGGTCGTTTGCTGATCGATGTGGCGCAAAAACCCGAGCTGCTCAATCAGCCGTCGCGCTTCATTCCCGCTGACGAACCGATGTCCGACGTGGTCAGCCTTGGCTTGCGCCGACTGGCCCGACAGGACCCGAGTAAAGCCATGGCGCTGCTCGATGGCTACGCCAGCAGCATGCAGTTTTCCCGTGATGAAAAAGTCGCGATCGCCCGGGAAATCGGCTTGACCCTGGCCAAACGCTTTGACGGTCGTGCGCTGGAAGTCATGACAAAATATGACCCGGAATTGCGCGATAACACAGTGTCGGAATGGCGCCTGCGTTTGCTCTTGCGTCTGGCGCGCTGGGACGATGCCTATCAGCTGACTCGACGTCTGCCACCTGATCTGGCGACCACCAATCGCTGGCGTTACTGGCAGGCCCGCAGCCTGGAACTGGCACAACCGCAGAATGCGGAAGTGCAGAACTTGTACAAAAACCTGGCCCGTGAGCGCGATTTTTACGGATTTCTCGCCGCTGACCGCTCGCAATCATCCTATTCGTTGAACAACAGACCGCTGGTGATGAGTCAGGCCCTGATCAACAAGGTGCGCAACACGCCGGGCGTGCGTCGGGCGCTGGAATTCCATGCGCGCGGGCAGATCGTCGACGGTCGCCGTGAGTGGTATCACGTGAGCCGCCACTTCAACCGCGACGAAATGGTCGCTCAGGCAAAACTGGCCTACGACCTGAAATGGTACTTCCCGGCGATCCGCACCATCAGCCAGGCGCAGTACTGGGACGATCTGGATATCCGCTTCCCGATGGCTCACCGCGAGACGCTGGTGCGTGAAGCCAAGGTGCGAGGCCTGCATTCGAGTTGGGTGTTCGCCATCACTCGACAGGAAAGTGCATTCATGGACGATGCCCGCTCCGGCGTCGGCGCCAGCGGCCTGATGCAGTTGATGCCGGCCACCGCCAAGGAAACCGCTCGCAAGTTCAGCATTCCGTTGGCGTCGCACCAGCAGGTGTTCGATCCGGACAAAAACATCCAGCTCGGTGCGGCGTACCTCAGCCAGGTCCACAGCCAGTTCAACGGTAATCGCGTGCTCGCCTCCGCCGCTTACAACGCCGGCCCCGGCCGCGTCCGCCAGTGGCTGCGCGGCGCGGACCACTTGAGCTTTGACGTTTGGGTGGAAAGCATCCCGTTCGATGAAACCCGGCAGTACGTGCAGAACGTGTTGTCTTACTCGGTGATTTACGGCCAGAAGCTCAACTCGCCACAGCCGTTGGTGGATTGGCATGAGCGGTATTTTGACGATCAGTGAGGATGGTTTCAGGCGCTGACAAAAATGCCTGCATCGGTTGATGCGGGCATTTTTTTGGCGATCGAATTATCTATCTTGAGGCCGCTTCGCCCAACGCAGTCAGTCGATAGCGCTGCACCGGACTTCGAGGTGAATCAGGATTTGTCATTTCAATCAGACCGGCCGCTAGTGCCGGCTTGAGATAATTGGCCCTGAACGTCGCCTTGTGCGCCAGTCCGAGCGCTACCAGCAGTTCGCTCACCTTGAGTGGAGCGCTGCCGCGAAGGGTGCGAAGCAATTTGTTTACTTGGTCGGTTACTTGGTCGGTTACTTGGTCGGTCATAATTTCAGATCCGGCCGCTTCCCCAAGCGCAAGGCTCAATGCCTGCAACATGAACTCGACAAAAGGCGTCGCTTCGCCCGATTGATCCGCCGCCGACAACGCCCTGTAGTAAGCATCCTGCTGCTCTCGAATCACCGCCTCAACTGGCAGATAAGCCAAAACCGGCCGCCAATGACTGAGTATCAATGTCTGCCAGAGTCGCCCCATACGACCATTGCCATCAGCGAACGGGTGAATAAACTCGAATTCGTAGTGAAAGACACAGCTGGTAATCAGCGGATGCCAATCAGAACTGTTGAGCCATGCCAGCAAGTCATCAATCAAGTGACTGACGCGACTTGCCGGTGGCGCCATATGCACCAGCTTTTCGCCGCGATAGATACCCACGCCGCCTTGGCGCAACTGCCCGACATCGTCAATCAGTCCAGCCATCAATAACTCATGCGCGCGCAGCAAATCTGTTCTGTTGCCGGGCTGCCAGTCCGGCATAGCCTCATACGCCAAAAACGCGTTTCTTACTTCCTGAATTTCCCGAGGCAGCCCCAACACGCGGCGCCCGGCAAGAACGGCCGTGACCTGCTCGATACTCAGCGTATTGTTCTCAATGGCCAAGGAAGCCTGAATCGTCCGGATCCGATTGCTGCGGCGCAGTTGCGGCGTTTGGCGACGAGCCTCCACAGCCGAAAGCTGACCGATTTGTTCGCTGATCTCGGCGATCAGTGCCAGCATTCGGGCAGTCAGGGTCAACGGTGGCTGATAACGGCTCATATCCTCATCCGGGCTTGCGATTCAAGGCCGACATAATGCCCGATCCCACGACCATTCAGCAGCCCTCATTCATGCGGTTCATGCCTATCACTAAACTGCAAAGCCGCCAGCCGCGCATACAACGCATTGCTCGCAATCAACGCCTGATGCGTGCCGACCGCCACCAGTTTCCCCTGGTCCATCACGGCGATGCGATCGGCGTTTTTTACCGTGGCCAAGCGGTGGGCGATGACCAGAGTGGTGCGGTTTTTCATCAGGCTGGGCAGTGCTTGCTGGATCAGGTGTTCGCTTTGCGCATCGAGGGCGCTGGTGGCTTCGTCGAGCAGCAGAATTGGCGCATCGACCAGCAGCGCGCGGGCGATGGCCAGGCGCTGGCGCTGGCCACCGGACAAACCGAGGCCGGCGTCGCCGAGGTGGGTCTGGTAACCGTTGGGCATTTGCTCGATGAAATCGTGGGCGTAAGCGATCTTCGCGGCGTCCTTGATCTGCTGGAGCGTTGCAGTCGGATTGCCGTAGCGGATGTTTTCTTCGATGCTGCCGAAGAACAACGCCGGGGTTTGCGAGACCAGCGCAAAGCAACGGCGCAAATCCAGCGGATCGAGCTGCGTCAGCGGTACGCCATCGAGCAGAATGCGACCGTCGGTGGGATCGTAAAAACGCAGCAGCAAGTCATAAACTGTCGATTTACCGGCGCCGGAGGGACCGACCAGAGCAAGCGTTTCACCGGCCCTGATGGTCAGATTCAAGCCATCGAGGGCGTAACTTTCCGGTCGCGACGGGTAGGAAAAACGCACATCCTGCAGAACCAGATCGCCCTTCACGCGCTCGGGCAGTGTCACGAGTCCGGTCGTCGGTGGCTGAATGATGTTGTCCGAACGCAGCAGTTCAGCGATGCGCTCGGCTGCGCCGGCCGCGCGCTGCAATTCACCGATGACTTCGCTCAGCGTGCCGAAGGCGCTGCCGACAATCAGGCTGTAGAACACGAAGGCCGCCAGCTCGCCTGCAGAAATCCGCCCGGCCATCACGTCCATGCCACCGACCCACAGCATCACGCCGACCGCGCCAAGCACCAGGACAATCACCAGCGTGATCAGCCAGGCCCGCTGAAAGATCCGTTTGCGCGCGGTGTTGAACGCCTCTTCCACCGTCAAGGCAAATCGTTGCTCGTCCTGAGGCTGATGGTTGTAGGCCTGCACGGTTTTGATCTGGCCCAGGGTTTCGGACACATAACTGCCGATGTCGGCGATCCGGTCCTGACTCAGACGCGAGAGGCTGCGCACCCGGCGCCCGAAAATCAGGATCGGCGCGATCACCAGGGGCAAGGCAACCACAACGATGCTGGTGAGCTTGGGGTTAGTGACAAACAGCAGAACAATGCCGCCAATCACCATCAGAAAATTGCGCAAAAACATCGACAACGAAGAGCCGATCACCGACTGCAGCAAGGTGGTGTCGGCGGTCAATCGCGACTGGATCTCGGAACTGCGGTTGTCTTCGTAGAACCCCGGGTGCAGGTAGATCAAATGGTTGAACACCTGACGGCGAATGTCGGCAACGACACGCTCGCCAATCCACGAGACCAGATAGAAGCGCGCAAATGTGCCAATCGCCAGACCGACTACCAACAGCATGAACAGGCCGATGGACTGGTTGAGCAGGTGCGGCGACTGGGTCATGAAGCCCTGATCCACCAGCAGCCGGATCCCCTGGCCCATGGACAACGTAATGCCTGCGGTGACAATCAGCGCCAGCAAGGCTCCCAAGGCGTGCCACTTGTACGGCACAAGAAAGCGACTGGCCAAGCGGATCGCGCGACGGTAACGGGCAGAGAGCATGAGGTTTTTCCGGGTCCGCATTGAGGGGTCAGCTTACGGCACTGCATGGGGTGGAACTCTGTAAATCACAATGAGTCAGGTTAATTATGACCGCATTGACTAGTTGCTAGACGCTATCGGTCTAAGGTCCGGCTGGCAACTGGGCGGCATTTCTGGTGGACTGTACCGGCCGTCGCGGAAAGATCGCAGGGAGTTGTCATAGCCCGGTCACCTGACGGTTCTACAGTGAGTACACAACCTGATGAGGAGACAGGCCATGTCCTTGCAACACAGCAGCGACGACAAGATTCAAGTGATCCGCACCCAGCCCGACCAGTCTCTGGGATGCTCGATTATTGATGAGCAGGGGCGAGAAGTTCCGATCACTGAAAGCATGATCCAGGACGCCTGCAGCGAACTGGAAAAGCGATTGGTCAAACCTGCCGAACAAGAGTGATGTAGCCACCGTATTTCTGACCCGGCCTGATTGCCGGGTTTTTTGTGGGTGTTATTTGAGGGCGCTGCACTCCCTGTCACGGGCCAACTCGGTCTCTACTAGACAGCCGTTGCACCCAACGCCAACACAATCTTGCGAAGTTCAGCCGATTCCCCCTCAATCCGCACCTGCAGCCCATCAATCTCCCGCCGCGACGGGTACTGCTTGCGCAGCACATCAAACGCCGCACGCTGCTCGGTTACGCTACCGACCAGACTGCGGCGGAAATCCGCATCGTCGCGACGCGGGTCGTACACACCCCGGCATAACATCGCCAGCGCCCAGGCAGGATCGGCACCGGCATGCAAAGTCACTTGCGACAGCCACGGTTGCGGCAGCAGTTGGTTCAAACTGACCGAGGCCGGTTGCCCGAGAAAATCGCAGTACGCCTGATAAATCTGCGCCGTCCCTCGCTGCTTGCCGTCCAGGCTGTAACCGGCAATGTGCGGCGTCGCCAGCACGCACAGGTCGGCCAGTGCCACATCGACCTCGGGCTCGCCTTCCCAGACGTCCAGCACCGCTTGCAAGTCCTCACGCTGCAGCAGCACTTGGCGCAACGCGGCGTTATCGACCACCGGGCCACGACTGGCGTTGATCAGCCAGGCACCGGGTTTAAGCTGATTCAAACGATTTTTATCAAACAGATGCCAGGTTGAACCGCTGCCGTGCTTCCTCAGCGGCGTGTGCAGACTGATCACGTCGCACTGCTCGATGACCTGTTCAAGACTGACGAAATCGCCACCCTCGGCGGCTTGTCGAGGCGGATCGCACACCAGTACGTTCCAGCCCAGCCCTTGCAGAACCTTGACCAATCGTCCGCCTACTTCACCGGCGCCAACCACGCCGTAAGTACGCGTGGCAAGGTCAGCGCCTTCGATTTCGGCCAGGGTGAGCAAACTGCCCAATACGTAGTCGACCACGCCGCGGGCATTGCAGCCGGGGGCGCTGGACCAGGTGATGCCGGCCTGCTGGAAATAGTCGAGGTCCAGATGGTCGGTGCCGATGGTGCACGTGCCGACGAAGCGCACCTTGCTGCCTTCGAGCAACGCGCGGTTGACGTTGGTCACCGAGCGCACCAGCAACACGTCGGCCTGGGCGACGGTCGCGCGGTCGATCGAGCGTCCCGGCACCCGGCGAATGTCGCCGAACCCTTCGAAGAAGGCATCGAGCAGCGGGATATTTTCGTCGGCAACAATCAGCATGAGCAGGCTCCTTTGGCGGATCGGCAGTGTAGGCGGAGAACTGTGCAGTGGGCCAGCGGGATTCGAAATCACCGTGCCCCTCTGTGGCGAGGGAGCTTGCTCCCGCTGGGCTGCGCAGCAGTCCCCCACTTGAGCGACCTTAACCAGCAGGCACACCGCATGTGAGGTTGGGACTGCTGCGCAGTCCAGCGGGAGCAAGCTCCCTCGCCACAACGGTGCTATCGATGATTACAAATCGCTAACACAGGTCTTTTCCTGACCGATGCGTCAAGGCGTAGAATGGGCCGCCTGTGTGCATAATTTTTCTGGACGCTCTGCCCTTGAATGCCGTGACTGAACGCTCTGACGCCGCCCCCCTCACCCGCCCTGCCCGAGTTCGCCTGGAGCTGAGAAACCTGCTCGGCCTGGCGCTGCCGATCATGGTCGCGCAGCTGGCGACCACCGCGATGGGTTTCGTCGACGCGGTGATGGCCGGCCGGGTCGGGCCGCGAGATCTGGCGGCGGTGGCCCTGGGCAACTCGATCTGGGTGCCGGTGTTTCTGCTGATGACCGGCACACTGCTGGCGACCACGCCGAAAGTCGCCCAACGCTTTGGCGCCGGCACCCACAGCGAGATCGGTCTGATCGTGCGCCAGGCCCTGTGGCTGGCGCTGGTCGTGGGCTTGGTGGCGACCGCCATGCTGCTTGGCGCCGAGCCGATTCTGCACATCATGAACGTCGACCCCGAACTGATCGGCCCCTGCATGCAATACCTGCACGGCATCGCCAGCGGCTTGCCTGCGGTGGCGATTTATCATGTGCTGCGCTGCTTCAGTGACGGGCTCGGGCGCACGCGGCCGGCGATGGTCCTTGGCCTGTGCGGCCTGGCGCTGAATATTCCGCTGAACTACATCTTCATTTATGGCCATTTCGGCGTGCCGGCCATGGGCGGCGTCGGCTGCGGCTGGGCCACTGCCATCGTCATGTGGGTGATGGCGCTGGGCATGGCGGGCTGGGAACGCTGGGCGCCGGCGTATCAGTCGAGTCAATTGTTCAGTCGTTTCGACTGGCCGCAGTGGACTGTGATCAAGCGTCTGCTGAGCATTGGTTTGCCGATCGGCATCGCGGTGTTCGCCGAATCGAGCATCTTCGCGGTGATTGCGCTATTGATCGGCAGCCTGGGAGCGACGGTGGTCGCCGGGCATCAGATCGCGCTGAACTTCAGCTCGCTGGTGTTCATGATCCCCTACTCCCTGGGCATGGCCGTGACCGTTCGCGTCGGTCAGGCGCTCGGGCGTCAGCAGCCGCGTGAAGCGCGCTTCGCCGCCGGTGTCGGCATGGGCACGGCGCTGGCGTACGCGTGTATTTCCGCGAGCATGATGCTGTTGCTGCGCGAGCAGATCGCGACCATTTACACGGCTGATCCGACGGTGATTCACGTGGCGGCGATGCTGATTGTGTACTCGGCGCTGTTCCAGTTTTCCGACGCGATTCAGGTGACGGCGGCCGGCGCGCTGCGCGGCTATCAGGACACGCGGGTGACGATGATCCTGACCCTGTTTGCCTATTGGGGCATCGGTTTGCCGGTGGGCTACATTCTGGGGCTGACCGACTGGTTTGGCACGCCGAGCGGCCCGAGCGGGCTGTGGCAGGGTTTGATCGTCGGTTTGAGTTGCGCGGCGCTGATGCTGTCGATCCGCCTGACGCGCAGTGCACGCAAGCGGATCCGCATCAGCAGTTCGGCGGGTTAAGCGAGTTTCTTGCGGATCCAGTAGAGGTAGGTGCCTGCCTCTTCGTGCTGCGCGACCAGCTCGTGGTCGAGGAATACGCAAAACTTGGGGATATCGCGACGGGTCGACGGGTCGGTGGCGATGACCTTGAGCAAGCCGCCGGGCGTCAGGTCTCGGATGTGCTGGTGCAGCATCATCACCGGTTCCGGGCAGTTGAGACCGGTGGCGTCGAGGGTGCCGTCTACCGGCGTATCAAACATTTCACTCATGATTTACTCCTGAAACTGGCCAGCATTGTCGCGCAATGCCGGGTGATCGGTCATCTGTGGCAAACACCCAACCTGTAAAAGCCGGCTTGCTGGCGAAACGGGCGCCGCGGTGGGTCGTATACACCGCGTAACGGCCATCGCCGGCAAGCCGGCTCCTACAGAGTTTGCGTCCAGTCAGCGGGATTTGGGCTTCTTCACATCCAGCCGACGCAAATGGCAGGTCACTTCTTCCCGATCGTGATACAGCTGCTTGCAGCCGATCTCGACCCGGATCCCGCGCTCTTTGAAGCCATCGGCGATGCGTTCGAGCAAGCGTTTCACTTCGGCATAACGTTGTTTCATCGGCAACTTGAGGTTGACCACCGCCTCGCGACAATGTCCCTCGCCGATCCATTCTTCCAGCATCGCCGCGTTGCGCGCAGGTTTCTCGACGATGTCGCAAACCATCCAGTCCACCGGCTGGCGAGGCTTGTAGGTGAAGCCGTCGGCCATCAGGTGTTGCACCAGCCCGGTGTCCATCAGGCTTTCCGCCATGGGACCGTTATCAATGGCCGTCACCAGCATGCCGCGATTGACCAGTTGCCAGGTCCAGCCGCCAGGCGCGGCGCCGAGGTCGACGCCGGTCATGTCGCTGTGCAGGCGCTCGTCCCACTGATCACGCGGGATGAAGTGGTGCCACGCCTCTTCCAGCTTCAGCGTCGATCGGCTCGGTGCCTCACGCGGAAACTTCAGGCGCGGAATGCCCATCGGCCACATCGCCGAGTTGTTCGACTCGGCCAGGCCCATGAACACTTCACGGCCGCTCTTGAACGTCAGCAACAAACGCGGCTTGTGTGGGTCGTCCACCAGTTTGCGGGCCGCCATCAGCGCTTTGCGCAGGTGGCCTTCAAACTTCTTGCAGAAGTTCGACAGTTCCTTGCCGTCGTTGGTGTCGACCATCTCCAGCCACAAACTGCCGCACAACGGGAAATCGGCCATGTGCGCGAGGATCACGCTGATGCGATCGGTTTCCGGCAAATCAATAAACATTCCGCGCGCCCACTGGCGCGGGAAAATCAGCTCGGCGAAACGCTGGCCGCGCATCAGGCGCTCGGCGCCGTCTTCTTCGGTGCAGATGAATTCGGCGCAGGCGCTGGCGGTCTTGGCCTTGGCATAACCGGCCACGTTCAGCCGCGCGGCGTGCTCGGAAATCTCCGAGCAGACTTCGCTTTCGAATCCCGGTCGGCAATGCATAAAGAGGGTGTTCATCAAATCTCCTGGGCAATCGGCAAACCATCGATGCGCAAACTTGCCCTGTAGCAAAGCCTGTCACGAAAACCGGCGCATGATAGCCGAGTTCGGAACCCTGGATGCGCTCATAGAGTCCAGTTATTAGCCAGCTACTTAAAACAGGGCTAGCTTTAATGCTCTGTCCGTCCCCTCAGTCCGTAGCCGTGCGGGCTCAAAGGAGTGATCGTAATGCCGTCTGTTAATAGCCTGAATAGTCTTAAAACCTTACAAGTCGACGACAAGACCTACCATTATTTCAGCCTGCCCGACGCTGCCAAGAGCCTCGGTGATCTCGACAAGCTGCCGATGTCGTTGAAAGTGCTGCTGGAAAACCTGCTGCGTTGGGAAGACGAAAAAACCGTCACTGGCGCCGATCTGCGGGCGATTGTCGCCTGGCTCAAGGAGCGTCGCTCGGACCGGGAAATCCAGTACCGTCCGGCGCGGGTATTGATGCAGGACTTTACCGGTGTGCCGGCCGTGGTCGACCTCGCCGCCATGCGCGCCGCGATGGCCAAGGCTGGCGGCGCTCCGCAGCGGATCAATCCGCTGTCGCCGGTGGATCTGGTGATCGACCACTCGGTGATGGTCGACAAGTTCGGCAGCGCCAGCGCGTTCGAGCAGAACGTCGACATCGAAATGCAGCGCAACGGCGAGCGTTACGCCTTCCTGCGCTGGGGGCAGAACGCCTTCGACAATTTCAGCGTGGTGCCGCCGGGCACTGGCATTTGCCACCAAGTGAACCTCGAATATCTTGGCCGCACGGTCTGGACCAAAGACGAGGACGGTCGCATCTATGCGTTTCCTGACACGCTGGTCGGCACCGATTCCCACACCACCATGATCAATGGCCTCGGCGTGCTCGGCTGGGGCGTCGGCGGCATCGAGGCGGAAGCGGCGATGCTCGGTCAACCGGTGTCGATGCTGATTCCGGAAGTGATCGGCTTCAAACTTACCGGCAAGTTGCGCGAGGGCATCACGGCGACCGACCTGGTGCTGACCGTCACGCAGATGCTGCGCAAGAAAGGCGTGGTCGGCAAATTCGTCGAATTCTACGGTGACGGTCTCGCCGACCTGCCCTTGGCCGACCGCGCGACCATCGCCAACATGGCCCCGGAATACGGCGCTACCTGCGGTTTCTTCCCGGTCGACGACGTGACCCTGGAATACCTGCGCCTGTCCGGTCGTCCGCTGGAAACGGTGAAACTGGTCGAGGCCTACAGCAAAGCGCAAGGTCTGTGGCGGCTGCCCGGCACCGAACCGGCATTCACCGACAGCCTGGCCCTGGACATGGGCAGCGTCGAAGCAAGTCTGGCCGGGCCGAAACGCCCGCAGGACCGCGTCTCGCTGCCGAATGTCGCGCAAGCGTTCAACGAATTCATCGAACTGCAATTCAAACCCGCCAGCAAGGAAGTAGGCCGCCTGGAGAGTGAAGGCGGCGGCGGTGTTGCAGTGGGTAACGCCGATCTCGTCGGCGAAACCGATTACGAATACGACGGCCGAACTTATCGTTTGAAGAACGGCGCGGTGGTGATTGCTGCGATCACCTCTTGCACCAACACCTCCAACCCGAGCGTGATGATGGCCGCCGGGCTGGTGGCGAAAAAAGCTGTGGAAAAAGGCCTGACCCGCAAACCCTGGGTGAAGAGTTCGCTCGCGCCCGGCTCGAAAGTGGTCACCGACTATTACAAGGCTGCAGGACTGACCCAGTATCTGGACCAACTCGGTTTCGATCTGGTCGGTTATGGCTGCACCACGTGCATCGGCAACTCCGGGCCATTGCCGGAACCCATCGAGAAAGCCATCCAGAAGGCTGACCTCACAGTCGCTTCCGTGTTGTCGGGTAACCGCAACTTCGAAGGCCGCGTGCACCCGCTGGTGAAAACCAACTGGCTGGCCTCGCCGCCCTTGGTGGTCGCTTACGCGTTGGCCGGTACGGTGCGCACCGACATCAGCAGCGACCCGTTGGGCAATGACCAAGATGGCAACCCGGTCTACCTGCGCGACATCTGGCCCAGCAGCGAAGAAATCGCCGAAGCGGTGAATCAAGTCAACACCGCCATGTTCCACAAGGAATATGCCGAAGTGTTCGCCGGTGACGAGCAATGGCAGGCGATCGAAGTGCCGCAGGCGGCGACGTATGTCTGGCAGGACGATTCGACGTACATCCAGCATCCGCCGTTCTTTGATGACATTGGTGGCCCGCCGCCGGTGATCAAGGACGTCGCGGGCGCCAGGGTGCTTGCGCTGCTCGGTGACTCGGTGACCACCGACCACATCTCCCCGGCCGGCAACATCAAGACCGACAGCCCCGCTGGCCAGTACCTGCGCGAAAAAGGCGTAGAGCCCCGCGATTTCAACTCGTACGGCTCGCGACGCGGCAACCATGAAGTGATGATGCGCGGCACTTTTGCCAACATCCGCATTCGCAACGAGATGCTCGGCGGCGAGGAAGGCGGCAACACGATCTACATCCCTACCGGCGAACGGATGGCGATCTACGACGCCGCCATGCGTTACCAAGCAGCGGGCACGCCGCTGGTGGTCATCGCCGGGCAAGAATACGGCACCGGATCGAGCCGTGACTGGGCCGCCAAAGGCACCAACCTGCTTGGTGTGAAAGCCGTTATCGCTGAAAGTTTTGAGCGGATCCACCGTTCCAACCTGGTGGGCATGGGCGTGCTGCCGCTGCAATTCAAGCTCGATCAGAACCGCAAAAGCCTGAACCTCACCGGCAAGGAAACCCTGGATATTCTTGGCCTGACAGGCGTTGAGCTGACGCCGAGGATGAACCTGACGCTGGTGATCACCCGCGAAGACGGCCGCCGTGAGAAAATCGAAGTGTTGTGCCGGATCGACACGTTGAATGAAGTGGAATACTTCAAGTCGGGCGGGATTCTGCATTACGTGCTGCGGCAGTTGATTGCGTCGTGATTGTTCGCTGACAACAACACCGCCTTCGGGCGGTGTTTTTGTTTATGGCCGCAGGTCCCTATAATCCGGCACCGTTTCGCGAGCAACACTAACTCCCCCTGTAGGGAAATAAGTGGTGCCTGCGGAATCTTGACACTAGGACATCAAATGCCCGCCCTGCCATGGACGTATCTCGCCCTCCTCTCCCTCGGCTACGCACTCGCGCTGATCTTCGGCCATGTTAGCTGGCTCGCCACACTTTCGGTGGTGTTGCTGCTGATCGCCGCCGTTGCCGTGTGCCAGCGGGAGATTCGCATTGCGCCTTACCTCGGTCACGCGCTGTTCCTGTTCATGGCATTGGCCCTGGCGTTGCACTGGTTGCCGGGTTTCTACGGTGGTCGTGTCATCGCGCCACAACGTTTTACCGATGATGCGGTGCGTTTCGCCATGTACCTGAACCTGGACAAACCGCTGATTGGGTTCTGGCTGTTGCTGGTCTGCCCATGGATCGTCGGGCGGCGTTCTCTGCGTCTTTCCTGCTATGCCGCGATGTCGGGACTGGTACTGAGCAGCGTACTGGCGCTGGGCGGCGCACTGTTGCTGGGGCTGATCAGTTGGGCGCCGAAATGGCCCGATCAGGCGTGGCTGTGGGTGCTCAATAACCTGCTGCTGGTGACGCTGGTCGAGGAGGCACTGTTTCGCGGCTACATCCAGGGCGGTCTGAGCCGGCGCTTCAAGCACTTGCCTTATGGCGAGGATCTGGCGTTGCTGCTCGCATCCTTGCTGTTTGGCCTGGTGCACGCAGGCGCGGGCTGGCAGTGGGTGTTGCTGTCCGGGCTGGCCGGGCTAGGTTATGGGCTGGCTTACCGGTTCGGTGGGCTCGGGGCAGCCATCGCCACCCATTTCGGCTTGAACTTGCTGCACTTCGGCCTTTTTACCTACCCGATGCTCGCCGGCTGACGCAACGCTGGTTTTGCGACGCGCCGCTGATTATTGAAAAATTAACTTCAATAAATTCCTGACGGCGCCGACAACCTCCCAAAGCCTCACGGATTGAAAAAGCCATGCGCAACAACCAGCCTGTTACACAACGCGAACGGACTTTTCCGGCTCAGCAGCGGTTGATTTCCACCACCGATGCCAAGGGCGTGATCACCTACTGCAACGACGCCTTCGTCGAGATCAGCGGGTTTTCGCGTGACGAACTGATCCGTGCGCCGCACAACCAGGTCCGTCACCCCGACGTGCCGGCCGCGGTGTTCGCGCATATGTGGGGCACATTGAAACAAGGCCTGCCATGGATGGGCATCGTCAAGAATCGCTGTAAGACCGGCGACCATTACTGGGTTAACGCCTACGTGACGCCGGTGTTTGAAGGCAAGCAGGTGGTCGGTTACGAATCGGTTCGGGTCAAACCGACTGCCGAGCAGATCCGCCGTGCCGAAGCGCTTTATCAACGCATCAACCAGGGCAAGTCGGCCATTCCTTCCACGGACAAATGGCTGCCGGTGCTTCAGGATTGGCTGCCGTTCATTCTGGTCAGCCAGTTGAGCTTCATGATCGGCGCGACGCTCACATCGCAGTGGGGCTTTGCTTTGGCCGCAGGCCTGTCGGTGCCACTGGGCCTGCTCGGTTTGAGCTGGCAACAACGCGGCCTCAAGCGCCTGCTGCGCCTGGCCGAACAGACCACCTCCGACCCGCTGATCGCGCAGATGTACACCGACAGCCGCGGTGCTCAGGCGCGTCTGGAAATGTCGATTCTCAGTCAGGAGGCCCGCCTGAGAACCTGCCTGACCCGTCTGCAGGACACGGCAGAGCACCTGACCGAGCAAGCCAAGCAATCCGACACCCTTGCACACAACAGTTCGACCGGGCTGGAACGTCAGCGCGTGGAGACCGAGCAGGTCGCCACCGCAGTCAACCAGATGGCTGCCACCACCCAGGAAGTCGCCAGCCACGTGCAGCGCACGGCCGACGCCACGCAGGAAGCCAATCGCCTGACCGGACGTGGTCGCGATATTGCCGGGGAAACCCGCGAGGCCATTCAGCGCTTGTCGGTGGTGGTCGGCGAAACGGGCCAAACCGTCACGCAACTGGCCAAGGACAGCGATGAAATCGGCGGCGTGGTCGACGTGATCAAAGGCATCGCCGACCAGACCAATCTGCTGGCACTGAACGCAGCGATCGAAGCGGCGCGTGCCGGCGAGATGGGTCGCGGCTTTGCGGTGGTGGCTGACGAAGTTCGCCAACTGGCGCAGCGCACCAGTGAATCGACCGGACAGATTCATGCCCTGATCGCCAAGCTGCAGCACACCGCGAGCACTGCCGTGCAAACCATGGAAGCCGGACATCGTCAGGCCGAAGAAGGTGTAGCGCGGGTGCTGGAAGCGGATCAGGCGCTGGTGGGGATCAGCGAAGCGGTGGCAAACATCACCGACATGACCACGCAAATTGCGGCGGCAACGGAAGAGCAAAGCGCAGTGGCTGAGGAGATCAGTCGCAACATCAGCAATATTTCCCAGCTGGCGGATCAAACGTCCGAGCA
The DNA here is from genome assembly GCF_054898145.1 of Pseudomonas sp. TMB3-21. Classification (NCBI taxonomy): domain Bacteria; kingdom Pseudomonadati; phylum Pseudomonadota; class Gammaproteobacteria; order Pseudomonadales; family Pseudomonadaceae; genus Pseudomonas; species Pseudomonas sp. TMB3-21. The sequence goes on from NZ_CM142718.1 coordinate 5,126,281, forward strand.
GGCGCAGCACTCGGCACTGCTGAGTGAAGAGCTGACGAAGACGGCGAATACCCAGTATTCGCTGGTGGAGCGGTTTAACCGCTGATCGATGCTTATAAAAAAACCCGGACAGCGAAAGCTTCCGGGTTTTTTATTGTCGATCCTGAATGAAATATCCGGCAAATTTCCACTGATTTCCCAAGACTACAAATTTATGGGCCAAAGCCTACAACCCAGCCAGAATCCACCGACTTGCCTGTCTCAGAGCCGAGCTCAATTGTTTGCCGGTCAAAACTTATTCACATAAGCTGGTCAGCATGAATACACATCCTTCGGAGGCTCCGATGGCCACCACCAGAAAGACCGACAAACCCGGCAAAAAGGAAGTTCGTGATGAACTGACATTCCTGGATGTTCGGCAAGCCGCGCGTGATGGACAGAAAGTGTTCGATAAGTTTGTGATCACTGGCAGGCTCCCCATTACGAAGTAGGCCTGGATGCCAGCGGTCAAGATCTCAGCGCTGTTTGAACAAATGAGTAACTGGCACAATTTCGCTGCGCACTTTTACAACTACAAGATATGCAGTGAGTTACCCGGTATTTTTGGCCGGGGCCAGTATTACCGCACGGCTGCACTCGGCGACGCTGCCAATGATTTCTGGCTGATCTACGCCTATGACACTTTCCGTGATGAGTATTTGCTCTTGACGGTCACAGGTCCAGACGCCCATAACCGAGGAGAATGGGGTTCATTTCTTCGAACGATACAGTGCGAAATTGTCGAACCCTGGATAGTGGGCAAGCTTCATTTTCCTGACCTGAATGACTTCTAGCTCCAGACAAGGGCTGATCGGTGGATCGGCCTTGGCGCAATCATCGGTGCAAAAAACTGACCACGGCCTGCGCAGCCGCCGCCAAATGCTGCTCATGGGTAAACCCCGAAACCTTCAACGGCTTCAAGTCATGATCCCCCGCGGCTAACCAGAACACCTCGATCTGCGCCGATAACTCATACCCTTCAACCGTCTCGCGATTGCCCAACGCATCCCTTTCGCCTTGCACAATCAGCGTCGGCGTTTTCAAAGCGGCCAGATGCTCAACCCGAGGTTTCTCCGGTTTTCCCGCCGCGTAAAACGGATACCCCAGGCACACCAGCGCATCCGCGCCCAATTCATCCGCGAGCAAACTGGCCATCCGCCCGCCCATGGATTTGCCGCCGACTGCTAACTGCCCAGTGACATGGCGTCGCACCACGGCGTACACCTCACGCCAGCATTCCAGCAGTTTCGGCGCAGGGTTGGGTGGCCGTCTGCCGCCGTCGACACGCCGTTGCGCCATGTATGCAAACTCGAAGCGCAGCACGTTGATCCCATGCGCAGCAAGGCGTCCAGCCATGTCGTTCATCCAGGCACTGTCCATCGGCGCGCCGGCGCCATGGGCCAGAATCAGCGTGGCCGAGGCCGGTGCCGCCGCCGCATTCCACAGCCAGCCATGTTCGCGCACACACTGCGCCCATTGATCCCCGTCAATACTGGCCTTGTGCTGTTTGTTCATGCTTGCCTCGCTTTTAGTCTGCCTATAACTCCAGACGAGGGACGCGCCGCTTTTGGCAAGCGCGATCACTTCGGCTGAACCGTGGATGGGGAACCATGAACACTTCTATCAGTACCGCCTACAACTACAAGGTGGTCCGCCAATTCGCCATTATGACGGTGGTGTGGGGCATCGTCGGCATGGGTCTCGGGGTTTTTCTCGCGGCTCAATTGGTCTGGCCCGAACTCAATTTCGATTTGCCGTGGACTAGCTTCGGCCGCCTGCGCCCATTGCACACCAACGCGGTGATCTTTGCTTTTGGAGGCTGCGCGCTGTTCGCCAGCTCGTTCTACTCGGTGCAGCGCACCTGCCAGACGCAGTTGTTTGCACCGAAAATCGCCGCATTCTGCTTTTGGGGCTGGCAGGTCGTGATTTTGCTGGCGGCCATCAGCCTGCCGCTGGGCTACACCAGCTCCAAGGAATACGCCGAACTGGAATGGCCGATCGACATTCTGATCACCATTGTCTGGGTCGCCTACGCCGTGGTGTTCTTCGGCACGATCATGCAGCGCAAGACCAAACACATCTACGTCGGCAACTGGTTTTTCGGGGCGTTCATCATCACCGTGGCGATTCTGCACATCGTCAACAATCTAGAGCTGCCGGTGAGCTTCGGAAAATCCTATTCGGTGTACGCCGGGGCGACCGACGCCATGGTGCAGTGGTGGTACGGGCACAACGCGGTGGGCTTTTTCCTGACTGCCGGGTTCCTCGGGATGATGTACTACTTCGTGCCGAAACAGGCCGAGCGCCCGGTGTATTCCTATCGCCTGTCGATTGTGCACTTCTGGGCGCTGATCACCCTGTACATCTGGGCCGGGCCGCACCATTTGCACTACACCGCGCTGCCGGACTGGGCGCAGTCGCTAGGCATGGTGATGTCACTGATCCTGCTGGCACCGAGCTGGGGCGGGATGATCAACGGGATGATGACGCTCTCGGGCGCCTGGCATAAGTTGCGCAGCGATCCGATCCTGCGCTTCCTCGTGGTGTCGCTGGCGTTCTACGGCATGTCGACCTTCGAAGGCCCGATGATGGCGATCAAAACCGTCAACGCCCTCTCCCACTACACCGACTGGACCATCGGCCACGTTCACGCCGGCGCACTCGGCTGGGTGGCGATGATTTCGATCGGCGCGCTGTACCACATGATTCCGAAAATCTTCGGCCGCGCGCAGATGCATAGCATCGGCCTGATCAACGCGCACTTCTGGCTCGCCACCATCGGCACCGTGCTCTACATCGCCTCGATGTGGGTCAACGGCATCGCCCAGGGCTTGATGTGGCGCGCGATCAACGAAGACGGCACGCTGACCTACTCCTTCGTCGAAACCCTGGTGGCCAGCCACCCGGGCTTTGTCGTGCGCCTGGTCGGTGGCGCGATCTTTCTCAGTGGCATGTTCCTGATGGCCTACAACACCTGGCGCACCGTGCGGGCCTCGCAGCCTGCCGAAGTCGCCGCTGCCGCGCAGATGGCTTGAGGAGTCCGCCATGAAACACGAAACAATCGAGAAAAACGTCGGCCTGCTGATGCTGCTGATGGTCCTGGCCGTGAGCATCGGCGGGTTGACCCAGATCGTCCCGTTGTTCTTTCAGGACGTGACCAACAAACCGGTCGAAGGCATGAAGCCGTACACTGCATTGCAACTGGAAGGCCGCGACATTTACATCCGCGAAGGCTGCGTCGGTTGCCACTCGCAAATGATCCGGCCGTTCCGCGCCGAGACCGAGCGCTATGGGCATTACTCGGTGGCCGGAGAGAGCGTATGGGATCACCCGTTTCTGTGGGGCTCCAAGCGCACCGGTCCGGACCTGGCGCGGGTCGGCGGTCGCTATTCCGAAGACTGGCACCGCGCGCATTTGTACAACCCGCGCAACGTCGTGCCGGAATCGAAAATGCCGGCCTACCCGTGGCTGGTGGCCAATCAACTCGACAGCAGCCACACCGAAAGCAAGATCAGGACAATGCGCACCCTCGGCGTGCCGTACACCGACGCAGACATCGCCGGCGCCACGGAATCGCTCAAGGGCAAGACCGAAATGGACGCCTTGGTCGCCTACCTGCAAGTGCTCGGCACTGCGATCAAGAGCAAGAGGTGAGCCATGCCCTTTGAAATCATCAGTGAGATCAGCAGCGGAATGATCCGCGGCCTGGGCACGGTCGTGGTGTTCGTGGCCTTCATCGGGCTGACGTTGTGGGTTTTCAATCGCAAGCGCAATGCCGATTTCGCCGAAGCGCGCCTGTTGCCGTTTGCCGACGAGCCACCCACCGACAGCCCCCAAGAACCCGTCACGAGGAGTACCCGGCCATGACTACTTTCTGGAGTACGTGGATCTGCGTACTGACCATCGGCAGCCTGATCGGCCTGACCTGGCTGCTGATCGGTACGCGCAAGGGCGAAACCAAGGGCAGCGTCGATCAGACCATGGGCCACAGCTTCGACGGCATCGAGGAGTATGACAATCCACTGCCGCAGTGGTGGTTCATGCTGTTCGCCGGCACGCTGGTATTCGCCGTCGGATATCTGGTGCTTTATCCCGGCCTGGGCAACTGGAAAGGCATTTTGCCGGGGTACGAGGACGGCTGGACCGGCGTCCACGAATGGGAAAGGGAGATGAACAAGGCGGACGCCCGGTTCGGGCCGATCTTCGCCAAATTCGCCGCGATGCCGCTGGAGGAAGTGGCCAAAGATCCGCAAGCGCTGAAAATGGGCGGACGCCTGTTCGCTTCAAACTGTTCGGTGTGCCACGGCTCGGACGCCAAGGGCGCGTTCGGTTTTCCCAACCTCGCCGACAATAACTGGCGCTGGGGTGGTGAAGCAGCAATGATCAAGACCACGATCATGGGCGGGCGCATGGCGGCGATGCCGGCCTGGGGTGAGATTCTCGGGGAGGCGGGCGTGAAGAATGTCTCCGCTTATGTACGTCATGAACTGGCCGGGTTGCCGTTGCCAGCGGACACCAGTGCCGATCTGCAGGCCGGGCAGCAAGCGTTCGCCGCCACGTGCACGGCTTGTCATGGAGCCAACGGTCAAGGCACCGAGGCCATGGGCGCGCCGAATCTGACGCAACCGGCCGGCTACATCTACGGGACGAGCCTGGCGCAACTGCAGCAGACCATACGCCATGGTCGTCAGGGTCATATGCCGGCGCAGAACGAGTTGCTCGGCAATGATAAAGTGCAACTGTTGGCGGCTTATGTGTACAGCCTCTCGCATGGGCTGGATACAGAACGCCTGCAGGCTGAACGCAAAAGCGAATAGTTCTCGACCGCTCTACTGCTGCATTCCAGCGGAATGCGGCAGTTCCCTGCCCCTTTGCGACCAAGTGTCGCACCCTCCCTTGGTACGCCTTTCGGTTCCCCGCATTCGGGTCTAAGCTTTCCCCGATGCGGCGAATATCTGCCGGTAAATAGTCGATTTCATCTGATGTGTTTGAACACTTTTGCTCAAGGACAGGCCGCAAAGGCAGGTAGTTAACGGCTATGGTGCTCATTACGGACATTATCCTGCCCTCTGCGTTTGAACACACCCCGTTACAGATGACTTGAACCCTCTGACCTGTTCGCTCACTGCGACATTTTGTCCATGGGTAATTTTGCCCTTACGCGGCGCATGGAAAGGCCGCAGAATCAGCTTCTGAAAGCATTGACGCAGGTCATGGCGCGTTGCAATGACCCCCCGCTTTCTACATACTTGCGGCCGATTTTTACTCCTAATAAAACACCCAAACCGTGGAACCTTAGAATGAGCACAGCAATCAGTCCGACTGCTTATAACTATAAGGTAGTCCGCCAGTTCGCCATCATGACGGTGGTCTGGGGGATCCTTGGCATGGGGCTCGGTGTCTTCATCGCCTCGCAACTGGTCTGGCCGGAGTTGAACTTCGGTCTGGCATGGACGAGCTTTGGACGCCTGCGCCCGTTGCACACCAACCTGGTGATTTTTGCCTTCGGTGGTTGTGCACTGTTTGCCACTTCTTATTACGTCGTGCAGCGAACCTGCCAAACGCGACTGATTTCCGACAGCCTTGCGGCCTTCCACTTCTGGGGATGGCAAGCAGTAATCATCGGCGCAATCGTCACCCTGCCGATGGGTCTGACCACCACCAAGGAATACGCCGAGCTGGAATGGCCGCTGGCTATTCTGCTGGCCATTGTGTGGATCGTTTACGCGCTGGTGTTCTTCGGTACCATCGTCAAGCGCAAGACCAAGCATATCTATGTCGGCAACTGGTTCTACGGTGCTTTTATCGTTGTGACGGCGATGCTGCATATCGTCAACCACGCCTCGCTGCCGGTCAGCCTCTTCAAGTCCTACTCGGCCTACTCGGGTGCGACGGACGCGATGATCCAGTGGTGGTACGGTCACAACGCGGTGGGTTTCTTCCTGACCACCGGCTTCCTCGGGATGATGTACTACTTCGTGCCGAAGCAGGCCGAGCGCCCGATCTACTCCTATCGCCTGTCCATCGTGCACTTTTGGGCGCTGATCACCCTGTACATCTGGGCCGGCCCTCACCACTTGCACTACACCGCGCTGCCGGACTGGGCGCAGTCGCTGGGCATGGCGATGTCGATCATCCTGCTGGCGCCAAGCTGGGGCGGCATGATCAACGGCATGATGACCCTGTCGGGCGCCTGGCATAAGTTGCGCACCGACCCGATCCTGCGCTTCCTGGTCGTCTCGCTGGCGTTCTACGGCATGTCGACCTTCGAAGGCCCGATGATGGCCATCAAGACCGTCAACTCGCTTTCGCACTACACCGACTGGACCATCGGCCACGTACACGCCGGCGCGCTCGGCTGGGTAGCGATGATCTCGATCGGCGCGATCTATCACATGATCCCGAAACTGTTCGGTCGTGCGCAGATGCACAGTATCGCGTTGATCAACACGCACTTCTGGCTCGCGACCATCGGTACCGTGCTCTACATCGCTTCGATGTGGGTCAACGGCATTACCCAGGGTCTGATGTGGCGTGCAATCAACGATGACGGCACCCTCACCTACTCGTTCGTCGAAGCGCTGCAAGCCAGTCACCCTGGCTTCATCGTCCGCGCCGTCGGCGGTGCGTTCTTCGCCAGCGGCATGCTGTTCATGGCCTACAACGTATGGCGTACCGTACGTGCCTCGAACCCGGCTGAAGCCAAAGCTGCTGAACAGATTGCTGTAGTTGGAGCTCACTGATGAAGCATGAAGCAGTCGAGAAGAATATTGGCCTGCTGGCCTTCTTCATGGTTATCGCCGTCAGCATCGGCGGCCTGACGCAAATCGTTCCACTGTTTTTCCAGGATGTCACCAACAAGCCGGTGGAAGGCATGAAGCCTCGCACCGCGCTTGAACTGGAAGGCCGCGACGTCTACATGGCCAACGGTTGTGTCGGCTGCCACTCGCAGATGATCCGCCCGTTCCGTGCTGAAACCGAACGCTATGGTCACTATTCGGTAGCCGGTGAAAGCGTCTGGGATCACCCGTTCCTGTGGGGTTCCAAACGCACCGGTCCGGATCTGGCCCGTGTCGGCGGTCGTTACTCCGATGACTGGCAGCGTGCGCATTTGTACAACCCGCGCAACGTAGTGCCGGAGTCGAAAATGCCGGCTTACCCGTTCCTCGTGGAAAACAAGCTCGACGGCAAAGACACCGCGAAGAAAATGGAAGTCTTGCGCACGCTCGGCGTCCCTTACACCGACGAAGACATCGCCGGTGCCAGGGATGCAGTGAAGGGCAAAACCGAAATGGACGCGCTGGTGGCCTATCTGCAAGGCCTGGGCACCATCATCAAAAGCAAACGGTGATTTAGATGGATATCGGGATGATTCGTGGCCTGGGCACCGTTGTTGTAATGGTGGCCTTCATCGGACTGGCGCTGTGGGTGTTCAGCCCCAAGCGCCAGTCGGAGTTTGAAGACGCGACCTTGCTGCCTTTCGCGGATGATCCCGAAGCCATCAAGCACGTCGAGCAAGCTTCTAGGAGTAACAAAGAATGACTACGTTCTGGAGTCTGTACGTCACAGTCCTCAGTCTGGGCACCATCTTCGCCCTGACCTGGCTGCTGCTGTCCACCCGCAAGGGTCAGCGCGCCGAGCAGACGGAAGAAACAGTCGGCCACTCTTTCGACGGGATCGAGGAGTACGACAACCCACTGCCAAAATGGTGGTTCATGCTGTTCGTCGGCACCATCATCTTCGCGCTGGGTTACCTGGTGCTGTACCCGGGCCTGGGCAACTGGAAAGGCCTGCTGCCAGGTTACAACTACCTGGATAACGAGAAGCAGACCGCGTTCGCCAACGGCCAGAGCGGCTGGACCGGCGTTCACGAGTGGGAAAAGGAAATGGCCAAGTCGGACGCCCGTTTCGGGCCGATTTTCGCCAAGTTCGCTTCCATGCCTATCGAAGAAGTCGCCAAGGACCCGCAAGCCCTGAAGATGGGTGGCCGTCTGTTCGCCTCCAACTGCTCGGTCTGCCACGGCTCCGACGCTAAAGGCGCCTATGGCTTCCCGAACCTGACCGACGCCGACTGGCGCTGGGGCGGTGAGGCAGAAACCATCAAGACCAGCATCATGGGCGGTCGTCACGCCGTAATGCCAGCTTGGGCGGAAGTGATCGGCGAGCAAGGCGTGGCTGATGTTGCTGCGTACGTCGTGACCAACCTGGATGGCCGCAAGCTGCCGGAAGGCGCCAAGGCTGACCCGGTCGCCGGGCAGAAATTGTTCGCGGCCAACTGCGTGGCTTGCCACGGTCCTGCCGGTAAAGGCACGCCGGCCATGGGCGCACCTGACCTGACACATCCGGGCGCGTTCATCTACGGCTCGAGCTTCGCACAACTGCAGCAGACCATCCGTTACGGTCGCCAGGGCCAGATGCCTGCGCAGCAGGATTTGCAAGGCAACGACAAGGTTCATTTGCTGGCCGCTTACGTCTACAGCCTCTCGCATGGCGAGAAAGCTCCGGCGGAAGACAAGCAATAAGGCATACTTCGATGCAATGGAAAGGCCCCGCCCATGTGAATGGACGGGGCCTTTTTTTTTACCTTTTTTTCTGACCGCGCGACCGAAGGCAGGCTATTTCGTCACTTCCGGGTTGTGAGATGATTTTTGAGGTAGTAACGTTGCTACAAGCAATCTCACACAGGACGGCAAGCATGTCGATCACTACTATTTCCAGCCGCGAATTCAACCAGGACACAAGCAGTGCCAAAAAAGCCGCGCGCCAAGGCCCGGTCATAATCACCGACCGTGGCAAGCCGGCTCATGTACTGCTAAGCATTGAGGACTATCAAAAACTCACTGGCGTCAACGCAAGTATTGTCGACCTGTTGATGATGCCGGAAGCGGCAGACATCGAGTTCGAGACCGAGCGCGCCGTCATCACTCATCGCCCTGTGGACCTGTCTTGATGTTTTTACTGGATACCAATGTTATTTCCGAGCTGCGCAAACCTCACGCTGACCCAAACGTTGTGGCTTGGGCGAAGAGCGTCATCGCGCCCCGCATGTTCATCTCGGCGATCACCTTGAAGGAGCTGGAAACCGGTGTGCTGCGCATGGAGCGACGGGACGCCGCGCAGGGCAAGATATTGCGCACTTGGCTCAAGCGGCATGTCATGCCGGCGTTCGATGCCCGCATCCTTCCGGTTGACGCCGCTGTAGCATTGCGCTGTGCGGGTCTGCATGTGCCAGACCGCGCCAACGAGAGCGATTCACTAATCGCCGCGACTGCACTGGTACACGGCCTGACCGTCGTCACCCGCAACGTCGGTGACTTTCAATCCAGTGGCGTCCCCTTGCTCAACCCGTGGGCTGAATAAGCGCTCCGGCCCTGGAAACGGTCCATAATTCACCTGTCAATTGATTCAAGTCATTACACCATCAATTGAATTATCCCAACGCGACCAAAGGTCGCACCCTTGATCCCGAGCGACAGGCGTATCATTGCGCCACTGCAATATCCCTTTTGACCGCGGTCGGCACGTACTGACCGAGGCAATCTTCCACTGCCGTGGGATGCAACTGATGAGCAACCAGATTCCGGTACACGACGTCACTCCGCCTGCCAAAGACGCGAGCAAAACCGTCGATCTTTACGCATCGCGAGAAAAAATCTACACCCGAGCCTTCACCGGCCTGTTCCGCAATTTGCGCATGATCGGCGGAGCTGGCCTGTTCCTGCTGTATTTCGGTACGGTCTGGTTGAAATGGGGCGGGCATCAGGCAGTCTGGTGGAATTTGCCCGAACGCAAGTTCTTCATCTTCGGGGCGACCTTCTGGCCACAAGACTTCATCCTGCTCTCGGGCATCCTTATCGTCAGTGCCTTCGGTCTGTTCTTCATCACCGTTTATGCGGGCCGCATCTGGTGCGGTTACACCTGCCCGCAAAGCGTCTGGACATGGATTTTCATGTGGTGCGAGAAGGTCACCGAAGGCGACCGCAACCAGCGCATCAAGCTCGACAAGGCGCCGATGAGCGCCAACAAGTTCTTGCGCAAGTTCAGCAAGCACACCTTGTGGTTGCTGATCGGTTTCGCCACTGGCATGACCTTCGTTGGCTATTTCTCACCGATCCGCGAGCTGACCATCGACTTCTTCACCGGCCAGGCCGATGGCTGGTCGTACTTCTGGGTCGGCTTCTTCACCCTCGCCACGTACGGCAATGCCGGCTGGCTGCGTGAGCAAGTGTGCATTTACATGTGCCCTTACGCGCGTTTTCAGAGTGTGATGTTCGACAAGGACACCTTGATCGTTTCCTACGATCCGCGTCGCGGCGAGTCCCGCGGTCCGCGCAAGAAAGGCGTCGACTACAAGGCCATGGGGCTGGGCGATTGCATCGACTGCACAATGTGCGTTCAAGTGTGCCCGACCGGCATCGATATCCGCGATGGCCTGCAAGTCGAATGCATCGGCTGTGCCGCCTGTATTGATGCCTGCGACAGCATCATGGACAAGATGGACTACCCGCGCGGCCTGATCAGCTATACCACCGAGCACAACCTGTCGGGGCAGAAAACCAATAAACTGCGGCCGCGCCTGATCGGTTACGCCGTGGTCTTGCTGACCATGATGGCGCTGCTCGCGGGTGCGTTTTTCATGCGTTCGCTGGTGGGCTTCGACGTCAGCAAGGATCGCGTGCTGTACCGCGAAAACGCCGAAGGCCGGATCGAGAACGTCTACAGCCTGAAGATCATGAACAAAGACCAGCGCGATCACACTTACCTGCTGGACGCGGTCGGTCTGCCGGATCTCAAACTGCAGGGCAGACGCGAAATAAAAGTCGCCGCCGGAGAAATCTTCAGTCAGCCGGTTGAGCTCTCCATGGCGCCGGAAAAGCTGCCGTCGAGCACCAACGAGGTGAAATTCATCCTCAAGGATGCCGACGACGCCGGGATTCACGTTGAAGCCAAGAGCCGATTCATCGGCCCACAAATTCGTTGAGAGAAGTGAACATGCCTGCAACAAACGCCGCAAGCCCTTGGTACAAACACCTTTGGCCATGGATCATCATTGGCATCCTCGCGTGTTCGGTCACGCTGACCCTGTCGATGGTGACCATCGCGGTGAAAAACCCGGACAACCTGGTCAACGACAACTATTACGAAGCCGGCAAAGGCATCAACCGGTCACTGGACCGCGAACTGTTGGCCCAAACCCTGCTGCTGCGCGCCAACGTGCACCTGGACGGCGAGACTGGCGAAGTCGATGTGCGCCTGAACGGCAACAGCCAACCGGCCAGCCTCGAGCTGAACCTGATTTCGCCGACCCAGCCGGAAAAAGATCGCAAGATCAGCCTGGTGCAAAGCGGCTCCGAACCGGGTCGTTATATCGGCCAGGTGAACGACAAGGTTGAAGGTCGACGCTTTGTCGAGTTGCTAGGCGTGCAGGACGGCCAGACCTGGCGCATGTTCGAGGAAGAACAGGTCAGCCACGACAAGGACATGCTGCTGGGTGACGAACCGCTGCAAGGCGCCGAGGACCTGAAAAACTAAAGTCGCGCTTCGCGCATCGCGAGCAGGCTCGCTCCCACAGTGGATTTCTGGTGTACAACATTTTGTGCAAGACACAGATCAAATGTGGGAGCGAGCCTGCTCGCGATGAGGCCCTTCCAGACGACATAGATCCGAATGATGACCACGCCAACCCCCTGCTACCACTGCGCCCTGCCCGTCCCGGCTGGCAGCCGCTTCACCGCCGCCGTCCTCGGGGATACCCGCGAGTTCTGCTGTCCGGGTTGCCAGGCTGTGGCCGAAGCCATTGTGGCCGGGGGTCTGGAAAATTATTACCAGCATCGCAGTGAAGCCTCGGCCAACCCGGAAGGCTTGCCGGTGCAACTGGTCGATGAGCTGGCGCTGTACGATCGCGCCGACGTGCAACAACCCTTCGTCCGCCACGACGGCGAACTCGCCGAAACCACCCTGTTGATGGAAGGCATCAGCTGCGCCGCGTGCGGCTGGTTGATCGAAAAACATTTGCGCAGCCTGCCCGCTGTCGCCGAAGCGCGCCTGAACCTGTCCAATCACCGTCTGCATGTACGCTGGGCCGATGCGCAATTGCCGCTGAGCCAGGTCCTGAGCGAGCTGCGCCAGATTGGCTACGCCGGTCATCCTTATCAAGCCGACCGCGCCAGCGAACAACTGGCCGGCGAGAATCGTCTGGCGCTGCGGCAACTCGGCGTCGCAGGCCTGCTGTGGTTTCAGGCAATGATGGCGACCATGGCCACCTGGCCGGAATTCAACATCGACCTCAGCCCCGAGCTGCACACCATTCTGCGCTGGGTCGCACTGTTCCTGACCACACCGATCGTGTTCTACAGCTGCGCGCCTTTCTTCAAAGGGGCGATGCGTGATGTGCGCACCCGGCATCTGACCATGGACGTTTCGGTGTCGCTGGCGATCGGTAGCGCCTACATCGCCGGCATCTGGACTTCGATCACTGGCGTCGGTGAACTGTATTTCGATGCGGTCGGCATGTTCGCGCTGTTCCTGCTGGCCGGGCGCTATCTGGAGCGCCGCGCCCGCGAACGCACCGCTGCCGCCACCGCGCAACTGGTCAATCTGCTGCCGGCCTCGTGCCTGCGCTTGAGCGCTGATGGCCAGAGCGAACGCATCCTGCTCAGCGAATTGCGTGTGGGTGATCGCGTGCTGGTGCATCCCGGCGCGATCCTCCCGGCGGATGGCAAGATTCTCGAAGGTCAGTCGAGCGTAGACGAATCCCTGCTGACCGGCGAATACCTGCCGCAACCCCGCACGCCCGGCGATGCCGTCACCGCTGGCACACTGAATGTGGAAGGCGCGCTGACGGTCGAAGTGCTGGCGCTCGGGCACGACACGCGGCTGTCCGCGATCGTGCGCCTGCTCGACCGCGCCCAGGCGGAAAAACCAAGGCTGGCAGAAATTGCCGACCGCGCCGCGCAATGGTTTCTGCTGCTGTCGCTGATTGCCGCGGCCGTCATCGGCCTGGTCTGGTGGGAGCTGGATTCGTCTCGTGCCTTCTGGATTGTCCTCGCCATGCTGGTCGCGACCTGCCCGTGTGCGTTGTCCCTTGCCACACCGACGGCGCTTACCGCTGCCACCGGCACGTTGCACAAACTCGGTTTGCTGCTGACTCGCGGTCACGTGCTGGAAGGCCTGAACCAGATCGACACGGTGATTTTCGACAAGACCGGTACGCTCACCGAAGGTCGCCTGGCCTTACGTGCGATTCGTCCGCTCGGCGCGCTCGACAGCGATCAATGCCTGAGCCTCGCTGCCGCCCTGGAAAATCGCTCCGAACACCCGATTGCCCGGGCGTTTGGCCGTGCACCGTCGGCGGCTGAAGACGTTCAGAGCACCCCGGGGCTGGGCCTTGAAGGCCTGGTGGGCGAGCAACGTCTGCGGATTGGCCAGCCGGTATTTGTCTGCGGATTGAGCGGTGCAGCCGTTCCGTCGATGCCCGATGAACCGGGCCAATGGTTGTTGCTTGGCGACGCTGATGGGCCGCTGGCGTGGTTTGTGCTCGACGACCGTTTGCGTGATGACGCGCCCGCGCTGCTCGCCGCCTGCCGGGCTCGCGGCTGGCGGACGCTGTTGCTGTCGGGCGATAGCTCGCCGATGGTCGCCAGCGTGGCGGCGCAATTGGGCATCGATGAAGCCCGTGGCGGTTTGCGTCCGGACGATAAACTGCAGGTGCTGCAGCAGCTGCACAAGGAAGGTCGCAAAGTGTTGATGCTCGGCGACGGGGTCAACGACGTGCCGGTTTTGGCCGCCGCCGACATCAGCGTGGCGATGGGTTCGGCGACTGATCTGGCGAAGACCAGCGCCGATGCCGTGCTGCTTTCCAATCGACTCGACGCGCTGGTACAAGCCTTCAGTCTCGCTCGACGGACCCGGCGGGTGATCATTGAGAATTTGCTCTGGGCCGGGTTGTACAATGGCCTCATGTTGCCGTTTGCCGCCCTCGGCTGGATCACGCCAGTGTGGGCCGCAGTCGGTATGTCCATCAGTTCGTTGACCGTGGTGTTGAACGCGTTGCGCCTGACTCGCCTGCCGAGCGCGCCCGCCGCCAACGCCACGCCAGAAACCCGCCCGCTGCCGGCCTGAGCCGCGCGGGCATGGAGCTCACCCATGCCAGCTCTCTACGTGATGATCCCGGCCGCGCTGCTGATCGTTGGCATCGCGATCTATATTTTCTTCTGGGCAGTCGACAGCGGTCAGTACGACGACCTCGACGGCCCGGCCCACAGCATTCTGTTCGACGACCAGGACCCGAATCACCAGGCCGCCGTCGATGAGGCCAGCGGTCAGCCGGTGAAACCGGACGACAAGGCGCCACCACATGCTTGAATTGGCGCCACTGCTGGTGTCTGCGCTAATCCTCGGCCTGCTTGGCGGCGGCCATTGCCTGGGGATGTGCGGCGGTTTGATGGGTGCGCTGACCCTGGCAATTCCCAAGGAACAACGCAGCCGCCGATTTCGTTTGCTGCTGGCTTACAACCTTGGACGAATTCTCAGTTATGCCACGGCGGGGTTGCTGATCGGGCTGGCGGGATGGGCGGTGGCCAACAGTCCCGCCGCGATGTTCATGCGCGTCCTCGCCGGTTTGCTGTTGATCGCCATGGGCCTGTACCTGGCGGGATGGTGGAGCGGCCTCACCCGCATCGAAAGCCTTGGTCGCGGGCTGTGGCGGTACATTCAACCGGTTGCCAACAAACTGCTGCCCGTCTCGAGCCTGCCTCGCGCCCTCCTGTTGGGCGCACTGTGGGGCTGGCTGCCCTGCGGACTGGTTTACAGCACGTTGCTGTGGGCAGCGAGCCAGGGCAATGCGCTCGACAGTGCATTGCTGATGCTGGCTTTCGGCCTCGGTACCTGGCCTGTATTGCTCGCCACCGGCCTGGCCGCCGAGCGCGTCACGGCGCTGTTGCGCAAACGCAGCGTGCGCATGACCGGCGGCTTGCTGGTCATCCTCTTCGGCCTCTGGACCCTGCCCGGCCCGCATCAGCATTGGTTGATGGGTCATTAGGAGATCGCAGCCTTCGGCAGCTGCTACAGGTCGGCGCTCCCTTGATGCAAATCAACACGTCCCGAGCGCCTGCCTCATAGACTGGCTGACACTGCCAGCCTATCCGGGGAACGCCCGCATGATGCTCGACGCCATTCGTTGGGACACCGATCTGATCCGCCGATACGACCTGGCGGGACCGCGCTATACCTCCTATCCGACGGCCGTGCAGTTCGACAGCCACGTCGGCACTTTCGACCTTTTCCACGCTCTGCGCGAAAGCCGCAAGGCCCAGCGGCCGCTGTCGCTGTACGTGCATGTGCCGTTCTGCGCGAACATTTGCTACTACTGTGCGTGCAACAAAGTCATCACCAAGGATCGCGGACGCGCCTTGCCCTACCTGCAACGTCTCGAGCAGGAAATTCAGTTGATTGGCTGTCATCTCGACCCGGCGCAAAAGGTCGAGCAATTGCACTTCGGCGGCGGCACGCCAACCTTTCTGAGCCACGATGAACTGCGCCAGCTGATGGCCCGACTGCGCAAAAGCTTCAACTTGCTGGACGACGACTCCGGCGATTACGGTATTGAGATCGACCCCCGGGAGGCCGACTGGTCGACCATGGGCCTGCTGCGGGAACTGGGTTTCAACCGGGTCAGCATTGGCCTGCAGGATCTGGACCCAGCGGTGCAGCGCGCGGTCAACCGCCTGCAAAGCCTCGAAGAAACCCGTGCAGTGATTGATGCTGCGCGAACCCTGCAGTTTCGCTCGATCAACATCGATCTGATCTACGGCCTGCCGAAACAGACTCCGGACAACTTCGCCCGCACAGTCGAAGAAGTCATCAGCCTGCAACCCGACCGCTTGTCAGTGTTCAACTACGCGCACCTGCCGGAACGCTTCATGCCGCAACGGCGCATTCACAGCCACGAGCTGCCGACCGCGGCGCAAAAACTGGAAATCCTTCAGCGCACCATCGAGCAGCTGACCGCCGCCGGCTACCGCTACATCGGCATGGACCATTTCGCGCTGCCCGACGATGAGCTGGCAATTGCTCAGGAAGAATCCACCCTGCAACGCAATTTCCAGGGCTACACCACCCACGGTCATTGCGACCTGATCGGCCTGGGAGTTTCAGCGATCAGTCAGATAGGCGATCTGTACTGTCAGAACAGCAGTGACCTGAATCACTACCAGAACGCCGTGGGTTCGGCGCAACTGGCGACCCATCGCGGCCTGGTATGCAACGCCGATGACCGCCTGCGCCGCGCGGTCATCCAGCAGTTGATCTGCACGTTCCATCTGGAATTTGCCGACATTGAACATGCCTTCAACATCGATTTTCGCGGCTACTTCGGCGCGCTGTGGCCGCAATTGCAAGGCATGGCCAGCGATGGCCTGATCGAACTCGATAACGAAAAAATCACCGTGCTGCCCGCCGGCCGGCTATTGGTCCGTTCCGTGTGCATGGTGTTCGACGCGTACCTGGAGCAACAGCACCGCCAGCGGTTTTCCCGAGTGATTTGAATGCCTAAGGCAAAATCGCCGCAAGCTGGCCTGAATGTCCTGTCGTGGGTTACCCTTACGTCTTATGTGTGTTTTTCCCACAAGGATTGAAGAAATGTCTGAGCCAGTCAAATTGCGTGCTCACACCCAGGCCCATTGCAAGGATTGCAGTCTCGCCCCCCTCTGCCTGCCACTGTCACTGAATCTGGAAGACATGGATGCGCTGGACGAAATCGTCAAGCGCGGTCGCCCGCTGAAAAAAGGCGAATTCCTGTTCCGCCAGGGCGACGTTTTCGAAGCGGTTTATGCCGTCCGCTCGGGCGCCTTAAAAACCTTCGGCCTGAGCGACGGCGGTGAAGAACAGCTCACCGGTTTTCATTTGCCGAGTGAGCTGGTCGGGCTGTCGGGCATGGACACTGAAAGGCACCCGGTCTCAGCGCAAGCGCTGGAAACCACTTCGGTGTGTGAAATCCCCTTCGAACGCCTGGACGAACTTGCGCTGCAGTTGCCCCAACTGCGCCGGCAATTGATGCGCGTGATGAGTCGGGAAATTCGCGACGACCAGCAAATGATGCTGCTGCTGTCTAAAAAGACTGCCGACGAGCGCATCGCCACTTTTCTAGTCAACCTGTCGGCGCGCTTCCGGGCTCGCGGCTTCTCGGCCAACCAGTTTCGTTTGAGCATGTCGCGCAATGAAATCGGCAATTATCTGGGCCTGGCGGTGGAAACCGTGTCCCGGGTTTTCACGCGATTTCAGCAGAATGAGCTGATTGCGGCCGAGGGCAAGGAAATCCACATTCTCGACCCGATTCAGCTGTGCGCGCTCGCGGGCGGCGCCATCGATAGTTGATCTGATGGATGGTGGCTGAGCGAAACGGTTCAGCCACCGTTATACTGCGTCGTTTGTAGCCTGCCAGGACACCTCGACGATGGTCTTCGACTCCTTCGACATCAAATCCCTGATCCGCCCCGTGATCGATTTCCCGAAACCCGGCGTGATCTTCCGCGACATCACCCCGCTGTTCCAATCGCCTACAGCGTTGCGCCTGGTGATGGACAGTTTCGCGCACCGCTACGTCGAGGCCGATTTCACCCACATCGGCGCCATGGATGCCCGTGGTTTTCTGATCGGCTCGGTGTTGGCCTATCAGTTGAACAAGCCGCTGGTGCTGTTCCGCAAGCAAGGCAAACTGCCGGCCGACGTGTTGGCTGAGGGTTATGCGACAGAGTACGGCGAAGCGTTTCTCGAAGTGCACGCCGACAGCCTGTGCGAAGGTGATTCTGTGGTGATGTTCGATGACCTGATCGCCACCGGCGGCACCCTGATTGCAGCAGCGAACCTGATTCGACGTATGGGCGCGCGGGTGCATGAGGCGGCCGCGATTATTGATCTGCCAGAGCTGAACGGTTCGCAGCGATTGCAGGATATGGGCATACCGACGTTTTGCCTGACGCAGTTCGCGTTGACCGATAAATAAGCGGCGCCTGTACCGGCCTCTTCGTCGGAATGCCGCCCAGAGCAGGCATTCCGACGATAGCAATACCTGCAACCCCAGAAATTAAAGCCCCATCTGCTTGCTGATGATCTCGTTCATCACTTCCCGCGTCCCTCCGCCGATCGACAGAATCCGGTTATCGCGGTAAAGCCGCTCCACCAGACTTTCGCGCATGTATCCCAGACCACCGAGAATCTGCACCGCATCGTGGGTGATTCGGTCGGCCGTGTCGGTGGCGAAATTCTTGGCCATCGAAATTTCCTTGATCACACTCTGCCCCGCCGCCATTTTTGCCGCCTGGCGATACGTGAACTCCCGCGAGACTTCCAGCGCCGTGGCCATCTCGGCGAGACGATGTTTCAGCACTTGAAATTTGCCGATCGGCTTGCCGAACGCTTCACGCTGCCGGGCCCACTTGAGGCTTTCTTCGAGCGCCAATTGCGCGGTCATATTGGCCATCAGTGCCAGGGCAAGGCGCTCGCTCTGGAAATTGCCCATGATGCAGGCGAAGCCCATGTTCTCGGCGCCGATCAAATTGCCTACAGGCACCAGGCAATTGTCGAAGAACAACTCAGCCGTGTCCGACGCCCACCAGCCCATTTTCTTCAACTGCCGACCGACCGTGAAACCCGGCGTGCCTTTTTCGATCAGCAACAGGCTGATGCCACCGAAACCGGTTGCGCCTGTGCGCACCGCGACGGTGTAGAAATCAGCGCGCGCACCGCTGGTGATAAAGGTTTTGCTGCCGCTGACCCGGTAAAAATCACCTTCGCGTAAGGCCCGGGTTTGCAGATTGGCCACGTCGGAACCGCCGCTGGGTTCGGTAATGGCCAGCGCGCTGATTTTTTCACCGGTCAGCACGGCCGGCACCACTCGCTCGCGGACTTCAGCACGGGCCCATTTGAGGATGGGAGGCAGGCCGATGTCCAGGGAGCCGAGGCCCGCGACCAGGCCGCCGGAGCCGCAGCGCAGCAATTCTTCGCTGGCGGCGATCTTGGCAAACAGGTCACCTTCGTGGCTGCCGCCTAGCTCTTGCGGGTAACCAATGCCGAGAATGCCCGCTGCGCCAGCCTTGAGGTAGAGCTCGCGGGGAAAGCTTTCGGCTTCTTCCCACTGATCAATGTCCGGAAGGATCTCGCGCTGGACGAAACGTCTGACGCTGTCACGGACTAATTGGTGGCCGGGATCGAAGTATTCCTGAAAGGCAGGCATCGGCGAACTCCACTGAGGGGTTCAGCGAAGTTAACCGAGCGCTTGCTTGGTTTTCAACAGGATTGTGTGAATCGGGTGAACCGAGTTGCTTGCATCGCGAGCAGGCTCGCTCCCACAGGAATTTTGTGAACGCTAAATACAATGTGGGAGCGAGCCTGCTCGCGATGGCGTCACTTCAAGTATTACAAGGCGATCGGCTTACGCCCGGCAAATGAATGCGCCAGCGTCCCGCCATCGACCAACTCCAACTCGCCGCCCAGCGGTACGCCGTGGGCGATGCGTGAGGCGATCAGGCCTTTGTTGTTGAGCAACTGGGCGATGTAGTGTGCGGTCGCTTCGCCTTCGACCGTCGGGTTGGTCGCGAGGATGACTTCGGTAAACGTGCCTGCTTGCTGAATGCGCTCGAGCAATTGCGGGATGCCAATCGCTTCCGGCCCAAGGCCGTCCAGCGGCGACAAGTGGCCCTTCAACACGAAATACCGACCGCGGAACCCGGTCTGCTCCACCGCATAAACGTCCATCGGCCCTTCCACCACACAAAGCAACGTGTCGTCGCGACGGGTGTCGGCGCATTGCGGGCACAGATCATCTTCAGTCAGTGTGCGGCACAAACGGCAGTGGCCCACCCCTTCCATGGCCTGGCTCAACGCCGATGCCAGACGCGAGCCACCGCTGCGATCACGCTCGAGCAGCTGCAATGCCATGCGTTGGGCAGTTTTCTGACCCACGCCCGGCAGAATTCGCAGGGAATCGATCAGTTGACGAATCAAAGGGCTGAAGCTCATGAGGAAACATCCGACAACATAACGAGACGCGGTTTATACCCGCGCCTCTGATGAGCGTCAAATAGCAGCGACAATTACTCAGTCCTGAGCAACCCGCACCACCAGTTTGCCGAAGTTGCGTCCTTCCAGCAGACCGATGAATGCCTCGGGTGCGTTCTCCAGTCCATCGACCACGTCCTCCCGGAACTTGACCTTGCCGTCGCGTACCCACGGCGCCATCGCGCTGACGAATTCCGGCTGACGATCGCCGTAGTCGTCAAAGACGATGAAGCCTTGAATGCGTACCCGCTTGGTCAGCAATGTGCGCTGCAGCAACGGCAGGCGATCCGGACCACTCGGCGCTTCGTGCGCATTGTAGGAGGCGATCAAACCGCACAGCGGCACGCGTGCCTTGGCGTTGAGCAATGGCACAACGGCGTCGAACACCTTGCCGCCGACATTTTCGTAATAGATGTCGATGCCCTCGGGGCAGGCTTGAGCGAGCTCTTCGGCGAAATTGTCGCTCTTATGGTCGACACAGGCGTCGAACCCCAGCTCTTCCACCACGTAGCGGCATTTGTCCGCGCCGCCGGCAACGCCCACCACGCGCAGCCCCTTGATCTTCGCCACTTGGCCGACAACCGAACCGACAGCGCCAGACGCTGCGGCCACGACCAGGGTTTCGCCTTCTTGCGGTTGGCCGATGTCCATCAGGCCCATGTACGCGGTCATCCCGGGCATGCCCAACACACCCAGCGCCATTGATGGGCTTGGCAGTCCGGACGGCACCGGCATGATGTCGCGCCCGTCGCTGATGCTGTGGCTCTGCCATCCCGTCGCGCCGACGACCAGATCGCCTTCATGAAATTTCGGATTAAGTGAGCGCTCGACGCGGCTGACAGCACCGCCGGTCATCACTTCACCGATTTCTACCGGTGCGGCGTAGGACGGAGCGTCACTCATACGCCCGCGCATGTAGGGGTCGAGCGACAAGTAAAGGGTCTTCAGCAACACCTGACCATCGGCGAGATCAGGCAGGGCTTCCCTTTCCAGACGGAAATTTTCCGGGGTCGGCGCGCCTGTCGGGCGGGACGCCAATACGAATCGTTGGTTGAGGGTCAATGCGTCTGGCATGTGAGCGTCTCCTGTGATCGATGAAAATTGGCGGTATAGGGAGCAGACCTTTGCAGGGGGGCAGCGTTCGATGTTTCTGCCCGAGAGCGAGTTGCCTTCTTCGCCCATCACCAGAAACAAAAATGCCAGGCGCGATGCCTGGCATTTTGTGTAGCTCATTCAAACCGCGTTGGCGAATCAGAATGGCAGTTTCATCCCCGGCGGCAGTTGCATGCCAGCGGTCATGCCGGACATTTTGTCCTGGCTGTTGGCTTCGATCTTGCGCACCGCGTCGTTGACGGCGGCGGCGAACACGGCTTCCAGCATCTCGCGGTCATCCTCGCTCAGACCTTCAACCATGCTCGGGTCGATGCTCACACGCTTGACGTCGTGACGACCGGTCATCACCACGGTGACCATATCGCCGCCGGCTTTACCGGTGACTTCGGCGGTGGCCAGTTCTTCCTGCATTTTGGCCATCTTTTCCTGCATCTGCTGTGCCTGCTTCATCAGGCCGGCCATGCCACCTTTCATCATGGGAATCACCTCAAAGTACTTGGATTAAAACAGCGCCCGGCCCTGCGACCGAACGCCTTCAGTTATTAGCCCTGACTGACCAGAGCTTCGACAGGTTCAATAGTATCGTTACGGATGACCGCACCGAACTGCTGCATCATTTGCTGGATGAACGGATCACCATGGATCGACGCCTCGGCCTCGCGCTGACGGTCGACACGTCGACGAGACGCTGCCTGAGCCGGAGTTTCCTGCTCGGGCTTGATCAGCTCCATGCTCAGGGACAGCGTGCGCCCGTGATATTGATTCAACGCGTCGTTGAGACGGCGTTGCTGGGTCGCGTTGAACAAAGCGCTATGAGCCGGATCCAGGTGCAGCAACCAATTGTCGCCATCAACGGAAATCAGCGTGCAGTTGGCGGCGATGCTGCCGGTCATACCGGAAATCGGCAATTTCGGGAACAGCTCCAGCCATTGCAGCGCCAGACCGGTCGCCGGCATCGCGGCCGGTTCAGGTTCGGGTTCCGGCGTCGGTTCGGCAGCGTGCTCGCTGGCCAGCTCATCGAGGTAGCTGTAGGACGAATCCATGTCAGGCTCGATGTAATCTTCATCCAGCGGCGGCTCGTCATCAAGGTCGACGCCGGGCGTGGCGGCATCGACCTCGGCGACAGACGGTTCCGGAATCGGCGCGGCAGCCCACTCGGGGGCATCGGGCACGACACTGTCCGGGGTTGGCAACGGCATCGGTGGCAATTCGGGCTGCTCGGCGGCGGTTTCCAGCATGGGCTCGACCGCCGCCTGCTGCACCACTTCGGGCTCGACCGGGTCATTCCACGGCAGGTCGACAACCGGTTCGATCGCGACCGGCTCCGCTAGGGGCTCCGGTTCGGCGACCGTCGCCACAGGCTCCGGCTCCGGCTTCGGCTTCGGCGGAGTGTTCTCCGCAACGGGTGCAGCCGCCATAGGGGCTACCGGCGCGACGACAGGCGCGGCAGCCACTGAGTTTGCGGAATCAACTGTGGCCTGGCTGATCCCCACTGGCTTTAGCGGTTGCCTCGGGGCGTCCGCCGTGTCTGCCGGGCGGAACGCGAGCATCCGTAGCAGGACCATCTCGAAACCACCCCGAGGGTCCGGTGCCAAGGGCAAATCACGGCGCCCGATCAGGCCCATCTGGTAGTAAAACTGTACATCTTCGGCTGGTAACGCCTGGGCCAGTGCCAGCACCCGGTCACGGTCACCGTGACCATTGTCGACGCCTTCAGGCAAGGCCTGGGCGATGGCAACCCGGTGCAGCACATTGAGAATTTCCGAGAGCACGCCGTTCCAGTCCGGCCCCTGTTCAGCCAGATGGCGGACGGCTTCGAGCAACGCCTTGGCGTCGCCTTCAATCAACGAGTGCAGCACGTCATAGACCTGGCCGTGATCGAGTGTGCCAAGCATCGCCCGCACATCGGCAGCCAGGACCTTGCCTTCACCGAAAGCGATCGCCTGGTCGGTCAGGCTCATGGCGTCGCGCATCGAACCATCGGCGGCGCGGCCCAGCAACCACAACGCATCGTCCTCGAACGGCACGTTTTCCACACCGAGGACGTGGGTCAAATGCTCGACCACGCGCTCTGGCGTCATGTTCTTCAGGGAGAACTGCAGGCACCGCGAGAGAATGGTCGCGGGAAGTTTCTGCGGGTCGGTGGTTGCCAGGATGAATTTGACGTAGGGAGGCGGCTCTTCAAGGGTTTTCAGCAGCGCATTGAAGGAGTGGCTGGACAGCATGTGCACTTCGTCGATCAGGTAGACCTTGAAGCGCCCGCGGCTGGGGGCGTATTGCACATTGTCGAGCAGCTCGCGGGTGTCCTCGACCTTGGTCCGGCTCGCGGCGTCGATCTCGATCAGGTCGACAAAGCGGCCTTCATCGATTTCACGGCACACCGAGCACTCCCCGCAGGGTGTCGAAGTGATACCTGTTTCACAGTTCAGGCATTTCGCAATAATCCGCGCAATCGTGGTCTTGCCCACCCCGCGCGTACCGGTGAACAAGTAAGCGTGGTGCAGCCGCTGGCTGTCCAAGGCATTGATCAGAGCCTTGAGCACATGGGTCTGGCCGACCATTTCGCGGAACGAGCGCGGACGCCATTTACGTGCAAGAACCTGATAACTCATCGAAAACCGTCGCCACTGGAAAGCAGAAGCGGCTAATGCTAGCGGAGCAAGGGCAAAATTGCATCCGGTGCGCTCGTCTATTCTGGCTAAGATGCATTTTGCGGGCGCTCGCGGCTCGGTTTTCATTTGTATCGGAGTGTTTATGCGGCTGGCCTTGGGGGCAATGCTGTTGATGAGTCTGAGCGCCGCCGCCGAGCCGCCACTGCGCTTCGTGGTGCCCGACAGTTGGGCGATGCCGATGGTGCAACTGGAACGCGGCCGCCCAATCCAGGGCATCCTGCATGACGTCATGATCAGCCTCGCGACCCAGGTCGGCGCACCGGCGCAATTTCATGTATTGCCCCGGGCGCGTGTGCAAAACGCCATGGAACGCGGCGAGGTCGATATTCGCTGCTACGCCGCGCAGTCATGGCTGCCGAATCAGTCCGGCGACTACATCTGGAGCATTCTGCTCTGGAGCCAACCGGATCTACTGGTCAGCAAGCAGGCGTCAGCCACACCGATCGTTACGGCGGATTTGCCGCGACAATCCATCGGCACCGTGCACGGCTACAGCTACCCGACCCTGCAACCGCTGTTCGATACTGAGCGCCTGCTCCGGGAAGACGCACGCAATCAGGAGCAGGTGCTGGAGAAACTGCTGGCCGGGCGTTACCAATATGCGGTGAGCAATCAGTGGACGCTGGAGTGGTTCAACCAACGCCTGCAGCCCGAACAGCAACTACAAGGCGTTGCGGTATTGCAGGTGCAGAAAGTCGGCTGCTTTGTGCGCAATGATCCGAACGTGCCGGTACAGCGAATTCTGCGCACTCTGTTGAGGATGAAAATGTCCGGGGAAATTGATGACATTATTCGTCTATACATCGGCGGAGAACCCGCAGTCGATGGGGCCAATCGCTAAGACCCGGGGTTGGGCCAGCGCTGCAATTTCCAATTGCGAGTCACAAAACGCAGACGAAAAAAAATCCGCCCCGGACAGCGTCCGTTGGCAGAGCATGAAAACAATAATGGGTAGGTAACGCGAAAGACATCCGTGTTGCGTTATGGAGGCAACCCCACCAGCCACACCCCGGCACACAATGTTCCCGCTGTGGCTGCTTCCTTCCGGATCTGACCAGGTTCACGGGTAATCGTTGCGGAGGGACCGATGGGGTCACCATAACGACGCTCACCTGACGGCGAGCCGCGCCATTGTACCTGTCTGAGACGAAGTTACAACCGTTCGCGCAGATTAAAAAATATGAATGGGTTCAAGGACATGCACATCAAGCAAAACAGCGGCCGGGTGGCCGACGTTGCTCCCGCGCATCACCGCACCCTGTAGCAGCTGTCGAGCCTGCGAGGCTGCGTCCGGCTGCGCAGCAGTCGGTTAAACCCGCCGCTGCGAACTGTCGGCCCGACCGTGAACGCCGGGTTTACGACTGCTGCGCAGCCGGACGCAGCCTTCGGCAGCTGCTACAGGTTTGGGTTATTTTGCGAAGGTTACAGGTCTTGCACCACCTCATCTGCCCTGCCGCCCTCTTGCTGGATCACCAGATGAATGAAATGCAGCTTGGCAATGACGGCTGGCGGCAGAACGAACGGATAAAAATCCGGCTGGCCCATGCTGCGCGACAACTCGTTGAGCATGCCGGCCAGTTCGATCCAGGCGTTGACGAATGACAGGAACGCCGCGCCACCCGGATGCTCGGGGTCGTAAAGCGTGCTGGGTGGAAATGGTTGGTAGTCGAGATCCATTTCCCGCGCACTCATGCCAAAGCCCAGCGCGGTGTCCACAGCATCCATCATGTGCAGGTAGTGAGCCCAGGTTTCCGCCCAGTCTTCCCACGGGTGCATGGTCGCATACTCGCTGACGCAGCGTGTCTGCCAGTCGAGCGGTGCACCCTGCTGATAATGCCGCTCCAGGGCGTCGGCATAGCTGGCGCGCTCGTCCCCGAAAAGCGTGCGAAACGGCTCCAGCCATTGGCTGCCGGCGATCAAGCGATCCCAGTAATAATGCCCGACCTCATGCCGAAAATGGCCGAGTAAAGTGCGATACGGTTCGTGCATTTGCACCCGCACCTGCTCGCGATGGGCGTCGTCCGCTTCCTTGATGTCGAGCGTGATCAAGCCATTGGCATGGCCGGTGGTGGGTGGTTTACCTTCCAGATCGACGCCGATGAAATCGAACGCGAGCCCACCCGCCTCGTCCACGGTTTTCGGAATAACCTGCAAACCGAGGCTGATCAGCTGTGCAACCAGACGCCGCTTGGCCGTTTCTACTTTGCGCCAGCGTTCGTGGTTTTCGAGTATCGTCAGATCAGGAATAGTGTGATTCAAGCGGCAGGCGCTGCACAGCACCTCATGATCATCGGCCGGCAATAACCAGTTACACGCGGCCGGGGAATCGAGATTGCCACAACGGCGGAAGATCCCGGCCTCAGGCTCGGCATCAAGTCGCCAAGTATCCGGCTGAGGACCCGGTTGCAGCGACGACAGGCGACTGTGCTGCGGCTGATAACCCAACATCGCCAGGCAGGCCAGGCATTGAGTGTTCGGAAAGAACAGCGACTGCCCGCAGCGGCACTGCCAGACCTTGCTGTTGCGCGAACGCTCGCCCATGAAAGGCGCGGCAATGCGTGAGCTGAGCTGTTCGAAGAAGCGGTACATGGCGATCTCTCCCTGGGGGCTTGCCAAGACTAGATCATTACCCTGTCAAGATCGTTCCCGCTTACTGCGCGACGGCTGATATCGCTTTCGCGAGCAGGCTCGCTCGCACAGTGGATCGCATTCCGCAGAAGAAACACTGTCGACCTGTGGCAGCGAGCGTTCCCGTTTACTGCGCGACGGCTGATATCGCTTTCGCGAGCAGGCTCGCTCGCACAGTGGATCGCATTCCGCAGAAGAAACACTGTCGACCTGTGGCAGCGTGCCTGCTCGCGACGGGCATCACGCGGTAATGCCGTGCGAACTCAAAAACGCCACAAACGCCTCTTCATCCAGCACCTTCAACCCCAGCTCATTGGCCTTGGTCAACTTCGAACCTGCGCCCGGCCCGGCCACCACGCAATGGGTCTTGGCCGAGACCGAGCCCGCGACCTTGGCGCCGAGGCTTTCCAGTTTGTCCTTGGCGACATCGCGGCTCATCAATTCCAGCGAACCGGTCAGCACCCAGGTCTGTCCGGCCAACGGCAACCCTTCGACGATTTTTTTCTCGCTCTGCCAATGCATGCCGAAATCGCGCAACTGCTGTTCGGCGGCTTCAGCGAGTTGACGGTTTTCAGCGATCGCAAAAAACTCTCGCACGGAATTTGCCTGTTTCTCCGGCAGGGCCTGACGCATGTCCAGCCAGTCTGCGGTGAACACGCCTTGCAGCGAACCGAAGCGGTCCGCCAGTTTCTGCGCCCCGCCCGGCCCAACCGAAGGAATGTGCAATTTGTCGAGGAAACCGCCCAGCGTGGTGCTCGCCGCGAATTCGGCGCCCAGGTCGCCCTGATCCTGAATCTGCAAACCGTGCCTGAGCAGATCCTTGATGACCTGCTGGTTGTGCTCTTCCTCAAAAAAGCTGTGAATCTCGTGCGCCACTTCCAGGCCCACATCCGGCAGATACGTGAGCACATGCGGCAGCGCTTGCTGAACCCGCTCCAGCGAACCCAGAGAGCGCGCCAGCACTTTGGCCGTTTCTTCGCCGACATCAGGAATGCCGAGCGCGTAAATAAAGCGCGCCAGACTTGGCTTCTTGCTGTCCTCGATGGCGCTGAGCAGCTTCTTGCTCGACAGCTCGGCAAACCCTTCCAGCTCGACAATGTCGTCAAACTTCAAGGCATACAGATCGGCGGGCGAACTCACCAGACCTTCGTCGACCAATTGCTCAACGCTTTTGTCGCCCAGACCTTCGATGTCCATCGCGCGGCGCGAGACAAAGTGAATGATTGCCTGCTTGAGTTGCGCCCCGCAGGCCAGGCGGCCGACGCAGCGATACACCGCCCCTTCGCTTAAGGTCTCGCGACCCTTGCTGCGCTTGACCAGTTGCGTGCGCTCAACTTGCGAGCCGCACACCGGGCATTGCTCGGGAATCTGCACTGCCCGGGCGTTTTCCGGGCGGCGCTCGGTGACCACTTGCACCACTTGCGGAATCACGTCGCCCGCTCGGCGAATGATCACCGTGTCGCCGATCATCAAGCCCAGGCGTGCTACTTCGTCCATGTTGTGCAAGGTCGCGTTGGCCACGGTGACGCCGGCCACTTTTACCGGTTTCAAACGGGCCACGGGGGTGACCGCACCGGTACGACCGACCTGGAATTCCACGTCGAGCAACTCGGTGAGTTCTTCCATCGCCGGGAATTTGTGGGCGATGGCCCAGCGCGGTTCGCGGGCGCGGAACCCGAGTTCGCGCTGGGACGCGATACTGTTGACCTTGAATACGACACCGTCGATTTCATAGGTCAGGTCGTTGCGGCGTGAACCGATGTCGCGATAGTAGTCCAGGCACTCGTCGATGCCGTGAGCAAGTTTTAACTCGCGGCTGATGGGCATGCCCCATTGCTGAAGCTGCTTGAGATTGCCGATATGGGTGTCGGCGATGTCGGCGGAAATCTGGCCGATGCCGTAGCAACAGAATTCCAACGGGCGGTTGGCGGTGATTTTCGAATCCAACTGACGCAAGCTCCCCGCCGCCGCATTGCGCGGGTTGGCGAAGGTTTTGCCGCCCACTTCCAGTTGCGTGGCGTTGAGACGCTCGAACCCGGCCTTGGACATGAACACTTCGCCACGCACTTCGAGGGTCGCCGGCCAGCCACTGCCCTGCAGTTTCAGCGGGATGTTACGCACCGTGCGTACGTTGACGCTGATGTCTTCACCGGTGGTGCCGTCGCCACGCGTGGCGCCGCGTACCAGCACGCCATCCTGATACAGCAGGCTGACCGCCAGGCCATCGAGCTTGGGTTCGCAGCTGTATTCCACCGCCGCTCCGCCGCCGAGCAAATCCCCGACCGGCAGATCGAGGCCTTCCGTTACCCGGCGATCGAACTCGCGCATGTCGGTTTCTTCGAAGGCGTTGCCGAGGCTTAGCATCGGCACTTCATGGCGCACTTGCGTGAACGCAGACAGCGCCGCGCTACCGACGCGCTGGGTCGGCGAATCGCTGGTCACCAGCTCGGGATTGGCCGCTTCCAGAGCCTTGAGCTCATGAAACAAGCGGTCGTACTCGGCGTCCGGGATGCTCGGCTCGTCCAGCACGTGATAGCGATAGTTGTGCTGATCCAGCTCAGCGCGCAGTTCCAGAATGCGGGTTTTGGCGGCGGTCATGGGTGTTCTCTCATAAAGCAAAAGAGCAGCCGAGGCTGCTCAATTTAAATCACGATAGCCTGATGGCTTGCACTTTGTGGTGAGGGGGTTTACCCCCGTTCGGCGGCGTAGTCGTCGTAAATACCGCGACCACGCTTTAACTGGCAGACCGGGCTGGATGGTTTTAGGGCCGCTTCGCAGCCCAACGGAGGTAAACCCCCTCGCCACAAAAGCCTGTTCCAACCGTCGAATCAACGCTTCTGGGTCAGGGCACGACGCTCGAATTCAACAATGCGCTGGCGGTAATGCTCGATCGTCTGAGCCGTCAGAACGCTGCGCTGGTCATCCTTCAGCTCGCCGTTCAATTCTTGCGACAATTTACGTGCCGCGGCGACCATCACATCAAAAGCCTGCTTGGGATGACGCGGGCCTGGCAGACCGAGGAAGAAGCTCACGGCCGGGGTGCTGAAGTGGTCGATGTCGTCCAGATCGAATACGCCGGGCTTGACCGCATTGGCCATCGAGAACAGCACTTCGCCGTTACCGGCCATGCTTTCGTGGCGATGGAAAATATCCATCTCGCCGAAACGCAGGCCGCTTTCGAGAATGTTCTGCAACAGCGCTGGGCCCTTGAAGCCCGCCGCATCACGGCAGATCACACTGATCACCAGCACTTCTTCAGCTTGCGGCTGCTCTCTGTCACTGGCCGATGGCGACGGTCTGGTGTCATCCGGGAAATCATCAGCACTGCTGAAGCTTGGGCCGCCGTCCAGATCCAGGTTCAGATTCAAATCACCTTGCGAAGGCTCACCGTGCCCGCGCTTGCCGCGCTTGGAACCCGATTCACGGGTTTCCCGGGCAGGCATGCTTACCGACGGCAGATCGTGCTCGTCCAGCTGCGGCTCCTTGTGGGTATCCAGTACCCGGGGCGGGCCCAACAGCTCGGCGCTGGTGTCCTCGTCGGGCAGATTGGACAAATTGCGGTCGAGACGAAATTTCAGTTTTCCCTTGCCGCCGCGCATCCGGCGCCAGCCATCGAAAAGAATACCGGCAATGACAATAATGCCGATGACGATCAGCCACTCGCGCAGACCGATTTCCATGTAATCCCGTGCCTCTATAAAAAATGCTGAAAAATAAGGGGTTTACAACTCGCAAACCGCTTTAAAACGTGGCGCCAACTCTATGTTCTGACAGGCGTTTTGCCCACGTATACGAAAAATTGACATTAAACTAGCACGACCAAAGGCAACTTTACACCGTCTGTCTCAACAGCTTCGACGATTATGTCGATTGGCCAGCAAGTAAAGGACGGTAAAAAAGTCCTACAGACTAAAAATACTTACCCTACAAGAAGCGAATTCCTAGGCATCCACCATCGCCATCGCTTCCTCGACATCCACTGCCACCAGTCTCGAACAACCTGGCTCATGCATCGTCACCCCCATCAATTGATCAGCCATTTCCATGGCGATCTTGTTGTGGGTGATATAGATGAACTGCACCGTCTGCGACATCTCTTTGACCAGCCGGGCGTAGCGTCCGACGTTAGCGTCATCGAGTGGCGCGTCAACCTCATCGAGCATGCAGAACGGCGCCGGATTCAACTTGAAAATCGCAAAAACCAGCGCCAGCGCGGTCAAGGCTTTTTCACCGCCGGACAGCAGATGGATGGTGCTGTTCTTCTTTCCGGGCGGTCGCGCCATGATCGTCACCCCTGTATCGAGTAGATCTTCGCCCGTCAGTTCCAAATACGCGCTGCCACCACCGAAAACTTTTGGGAAAAGCGCCTGTAAACCGCTGTTGATCTGATCAAAGGTATCTTTGAAACGGTTACGGGTTTCCTTGTCGATCTTGCGAATCACGTTTTCCAGCGTATCAAGCGCTTCCACCAGATCGTCGTTCTGAGCGTCCAGATAACGTTTACGCTCGGATTGTTGCTGATACTCGTCGATGGCTGCGAGGTTGATCGCGCCCAGTCGCTGAATGCGCGCGGCGATGCGTTCAAGCTCTTCTTCGGCGTCTTTCTCGTTGGCCTCGGCGGTCAACGTGGCGAGCACGCCGTGAAGGTCGTAGCCGTCTTCCAGCAACTGGTCCTGCAGAGTCTTGCGGCGCACGGTCAGGGCTTGCCATTCCATGCGCTGCGTTTCCATCTGGCCACGGATCAGCTGCGATTGCTGTTCAGCCTGGCTACGGCGTTTTTCGGCGTCGCGCAGTTCGCGGTCGGCGTCTTCCATGGCGATCTGCGCGGTCTTGAGTTCCTCGTCGACCGTCATGCGTTTATCGAGCAGCTCTTCGAGTTTGAGCCGCAACTCTTCCAGCGGCGCCTCGCCCTCCTCCAGATTAAGGCTCAGTTGCTCGCGCTTTTCAGTCAGGCGCTCGGACTGCATCTCCAACCGCTCAAGAGCCTGGCGCGTCGAGTCATGCTGCGCCTTGAGCGAGCCCAGACGCACCGCCAGTTGATGCGCGTGATCCTTGTGCTGTCGGGCTTCCTGACGCACGCGATCGAGGCGCTCGCGCAGGCTGTCGCGCTGGGCCAATAATAATTCGCGCTGTTCGGTATCGAGCGCCATGGCGTCGAGGGCATCCTGCAACTGCAGGCGCGCTTCGCCAACGCTTTCGTGCTCCAGCGTGCGTTGTTCGGCCAGCTCGGTGAGCTCTTCGTCGAGACGAGTGCGACGCAAGGTCAGTTGTTCGGCTTTGGCTTTACCGGCGGACAACTGCGCCTTCAATTCACCCTGCTGACGCGCTTCGTCTTGCAGCAAGCGGCGCAAGTGTTCGCGGCCGTTTTCCTGTTGACGCTGTTGTGCACGCAGATTTTGCAGTTGCGTTTCCAGGGTTTCGACCGTGGCTTCGCGCTCTTCGCGTTCAAGGCTCAGGTCCTGAATTTCCTGGCCGCGCGCCAGCACGCCGCTTTCCGCTTCACTGGCGCGACGCACGCGTAAAAAGTGCCGACCAACCCAGTAACCGTCGCGGCTGATCAGGCTTTGCCCGGCCGACAACTGACCGCGCAGGGCCAACGCCTGTTCTAGACTGTCGACCGGTTTGACCTGTGCCAGCCACGGCGACAGATCGATGTTCGCCTCGACCTTGTCGAGCAAACTGCCGGGCACCCGCACGCCATCGCTGGCCGGGCTGACCAGCCGTAGATCGCCCTGGGAAAAACCGGCCAGATCATAGTCGCCAACGTCATCGACCAGCACCGCTTGCAGGTCGGCGCCGAGCACGGTTTCCACCGCCAGCTCCCATCCGGCTTCGACCTTCAAATCTTCGGCCAGACGCGGGCGATCCAGCAGTTGCTGTTCTCGCAACCATTCTGCCGTTCCAGTGCCTGGGTCGAGCGCGGCTTGCTGCAGGGCTTCAAGTGAGGCAAGGCGCCCGTTGAGACGCTGCAAATCGCCTTGGGCCTGCTGCTGCGCGGTCAGCGCTTGCTGCAACTCCTGACGCAACTGCTCGAGGCGTTCGACTTGCGCTTCTTCACTGGCCTGCAAATCTTCAAGCGTGGCTTCGGAGGCCGCCAACTGCTCGCTGATTTCCATGATCGCCGCATCTTCCGGATCGGCCGAAAGCAACGCCCGCTCTTCGCCGAGGCGCTTCTGGCGATCCGCCAGACGCTCCATGCTGGTTTCCAGCTGCTGGATGCGCGATTGCTGAACCTCGGACTGACGCCGCGGCTCGGCAGACGACAGGTTGAAGGCGTCCCACTGCTCCTGCCACGCGTGCATGGTGGTTTCGGATTCTTCCAGCGCGGCAGCGGCTTCTTCAGCGGCGGCACTGGTGACTTCCTGCTCGGGCGTGAGCATGTCGAGCTCTTCGCCGAGGGTCAGCAGCAACGTGCGGTCATGGCCCAGATGCGATTCGGTTTCCATGCGCGCGCGCTCGGCTTCTTTCAGGTCATCCTGCAATTGCCGTAAACGCTGCTGGCCGTGCTGAATGCTCTGCTCGACCCGCGCGATGTCACCGCCGACCGAATAGAAGCGGCCCTGCACCAGATTGAAGCGCTCGGACAGGTCGTGGTGGCCGTCACGCAAGCGTTCGATGCTCGCATCGGCATTGCGCTGTTCGGCGACCAAGGCTTCGAAACTGACTTCCTGAGTACCGATCACCGCTTCGCGCTGCCCGACCTGCTCATTCAGTGCCTGCCAGCGCAAGGCCGACAACTGAGCCTTGAGCTGACGCTCCTCGCCTTTGTATTCCTGATATTTCTTGGCGGCTTCGGCCTGCCGGTGCAAGCGTTCAAGCTGACGCTCCAGCTCTTCGCGCAGGTCAGTCAGGCGGGCGAGGTTTTCGTGGGTGCGGCGGATGCGGTTTTCAGTCTCGCGCCGGCGCTCCTTGTATTTGGATATGCCGGCGGCTTCTTCGATAAAGTTGCGCAGATCTTCGGGTTTGGCTTCGATCAGTTTGGAGATCATCCCCTGCTCGATGATCGAATAGCTGCGCGGCCCGAGGCCGGTGCCGAGGAAGATATCGGTGATATCCCGCCGACGGCACTTGGTGCCGTTGAGGAAGTAGCTGTTCTGGCTGTCGCGGGTCACTTTGCGGCGAATGGAAATTTCCGCATAAGCGGCGTATTCGCCCACCAGCGTGCCGTCGGAGTTGTCGAACACCAGCTCGATGCTGGCCTGACTCACCGGTTTGCGACTGGTCGAGCCGTTGAAGATGACGTCGGTCATCGACTCGCCGCGCAGATTTTTTGCCGAGCTCTCACCCATTACCCAACGCACGGCGTCGATAATGTTCGATTTGCCGCAACCATTGGGCCCGACTACTGCGGCCATGTTACTGGGGAAGTTCACCGTGGTCGGGTCGACGAAGGACTTGAATCCCGCCAGCTTGATGCACTTCAGCCGCACCCTTAAGCGTCCGCCAGGGCGGAAACCACCAGATCGCTGCTGCGCTGGGCATAGGCCGTCAGCACTTCGCGGATCAGTGGAAAGTCGCGGGCCAGCACGGCCGCGAGCAAGCGTTCGAACAGCTCGAGGAATTCACTCATCGACGCCTTGCGCTGGTCGAGGGCAAGGAAATACGCGCGGCTCATGGCCGGTTGCAGATTCTCGACAGTTTCCTGCAAGTATGGATTGTTGGCGAACGGGTAAGCCGCGCGCATCACGCTGAAGCTGTCGTCGACAAAAGTGCGGATGTCCTGACGCTCGCAACTGGCCGCCAGACGCTGCTGAATCTGCACGAACGGCGCCATGTCAGCCTGAACCTGCCAGCCTTTGGCGACGGCGTTGCCGAGCAGAATGTACAACTCGCTCATCAGCGTGCACAGGCTCTGCACCTTGTGCACGGTGAGTTCGGTCACGTGGGCGCCACGGCGCGGCAGAATCGCGATCAAGTGGCGGCGTTCGAGGATCAGCAAGGCTTCGCGGACCGATCCGCGGCTGACGTTGAGTGCCAGCGTGACCTTCTGTTCCTGAATGCGCTCACCGGGCTTCATTTCGCCACGAATGATGCGCTCGGCGAGGTGGTGGGCGATTTGCTCGGCGAGGCTGTCCGGCGCCTTGAACGTCATGGTTGTCCCTTCAAACTCTTTGGTCTTCACAAGCGGCGCAGTGTAGCGCAAGTGAAGGGTCGTGGCGGAGTGCCCACTCGGCGGTTTTGGCATGATTCCCGCAAAAAAAGCAGGGTATCCCGTGAGGGTCAATAATGAAGTAACACGTTGTTGATCGACAAAATGAGTTTTCCTGACCTTTAAGTCAGAAAATCATTGACCACAAAGTCAGACCTGATAAATTCGGTCCACGTCGGTTAACAACAATAATGAGTCTGCGAGGCCTTCCGTGATCCAGTTTTTACTTAACCAGGAACTCCGTAGCGAGCACGCCCTGGACCCAAACCTGACCGTGCTCAATTATCTGCGCGAACATGTGGGCAAACCCGGCACTAAAGAAGGCTGCGCCAGCGGTGACTGCGGCGCGTGCACCGTGGTCGTCGGCGAACTGCAGACGGATGACAATGGCCGCGAACATATTCGCTATCGCAGCCTCAACTCGTGCCTGACGTTCGTCTCGTCGTTGCACGGCAAACAACTGATCAGCGTCGAAGACCTCAAGCACCAGGGCGAACTGCACAGCGTGCAAAAAGCCATGGTCGAGTGCCACGGTTCGCAATGCGGCTTCTGCACCCCGGGCTTCGTCATGTCGCTGTTTGCCTTGCAGAAGAACAGCGAACAGGCGGATTCCCATAAAGCTCACGAAGCCCTCGCCGGCAATCTTTGCCGCTGCACGGGCTATCGGCCGATTCTGGAAGCCGCCGAGCAATCCTGCTGCGGCAAGCAACCAGACCAGTTCGATGCCCGTGAAGCGGACACCATCGTCCGCCTGAAAGCCATCGCCCCCACCGACATCGGCGAACTCAACAGCGGCGACAAGCGCTGCCTGGTGCCGCTGACTGTGGCCGATCTGGCCGACCTCTATGACGCCTATCCGCAAGCGCGTCTGTTGGCCGGCGGCACCGATCTGGCGCTGGAAGTTACCCAGTTTCATCGCACCTTGCCGGTGATGATCTACGTCGGCAATGTCGTCGAGATGAAGCGCATCGAACGCTTTACCGATCGCCTGGAAATCGGCGCCGCGACCGCCCTCTCCGACTGCTATGAAGCCTTGAAGAACGAGTACCCGGACTTCGGCGAATTGTTGCAGCGCTTTGCCTCCTTGCAGATTCGCAACCAGGGCACCTTGGGCGGCAACATCGGCAACGCCTCGCCGATCGGTGATTCACCGCCGCTGCTGATCGCGCTGGGTGCGCAGATCGTTCTGTGCAAAGGCGAAACCCGCCGCACCCTGGCGCTGGAAGATTACTTCATCGATTACCGCGTTACCGCACGGCAGGAAAGCGAGTTCATCGAAAAGATCATCGTGCCGCGTGCCAGTGCCGAACAACTGTTCCGCGCCTACAAGGTTTCCAAGCGTCTTGACGATGATATTTCCGCGGTCTGCGCGGCCTTCAATCTGCGTGTCGACACTGGCGTGATTGCCGACGCCCGCGTCGCCTTCGGTGGCATGGCGGCCATCCCGAAACGCGCGGGCAACTGCGAAGCCGCTCTGATCGGTGCGCCCTTCAACAGCGCCACCATCGAACGCGCCTGCGCCGCCCTCGCCGAAGATTTCACGCCGCTCTCGGACTTCCGCGCCAGCAAGGAATATCGCCTGCTGGGCGCGCAGAATCTGCTGCGTAAATACTTCATCGAACTGCAAACACCGCACATCGAGACTCGGGTGACCGCTTATGTCTAATCATCACGCTGTAGAGAAGACTCAGGCCGAACTGGCTGAACTGTTCGCCAAGGATTTGACCAGCGGTGTCGGCCGTAGCGTCAAGCACGACAGCGGCGCCAAGCACGTTTCCGGTGAAGCGCAGTACATCGACGACCGCCTGGAATTTCCCAACCAGCTGCACGTGTACGCTCGCCTGTCGGACCGCGCTCACGCAAAAATCATCAGCATCGATACCAAGCCCTGCTATGCCTTCGAAGGCGTGCGCATCGCCATTACCCACGAGGACGTGCCTGGCCTGAAAGACATCGGGCCGCTGCTGCCGGGCGATCCGTTGCTGGCGATTGACGATGTGCAATTCGTCGGTCAACCGGTGCTCGCGGTGGCCGCGAAAGACTTGGAAACCGCACGCAAAGCAGCGATGGCGGCGATCATCGAATACGAAGATCTGGAGCCGGTGCTGGACGTGGTCGAAGCCCTGCGCAAACGTCACTTCGTGCTCGACAGCCACACGCATCAGCGCGGCGATTCGGCCGGCGCGCTGGCGACCGCCGAGCACCGTATTCAGGGCACGCTGCACATTGGCGGCCAGGAACACTTCTACCTCGAAACCCAGATCTCTTCGGTGATGCCGACCGAAGATGGCGGGATGATCGTCTACTGCTCGACGCAAAACCCTACTGAGGTGCAGAAGCTAGTCGCCGAAGTGCTTGACGTGTCGATGAACAAGATCGTCGTCGACATGCGCCGCATGGGCGGTGGTTTTGGTGGCAAGGAAACCCAGGCCGCGAGCCCGGCGTGCCTGTGCGCGGTGATCGCGCACCTCACCGGCCAGCCGACCAAGATGCGCCTGCCGCGCGTCGAAGACATGTTGATGACCGGCAAGCGTCACCCGTTCTACGTTGAATACGATGTCGGCTTCGACAGCACCGGTCGCCTGCACGGGATCGCGCTGGAGCTGGCGGGCAACTGCGGCTGCTCGCCGGACCTCTCCGCGTCGATCGTGGACCGGGCGATGTTCCATGCCGACAACTCGTATTACCTGGGCGATGCGACCATCAACGGTCACCGCTGCAAGACCAACACCGCGTCGAACACCGCCTACCGTGGTTTCGGCGGCCCGCAAGGGATGGTTGCGATCGAAGAAGTGATGGACTCGATTGCCCGTCACCTGGCACTCGATCCGCTGGCCGTGCGCAAGGCCAACTACTACGGTAAAACCGAACGCAACGTCACCCATTACTACCAGACCGTCGAGCACAACATGCTCGAGGAAATGACCGCCGAGCTGGAAGAAAGCAGCCAGTACGCCGAGCGCCGCGAAGCGATTCGTCGCTACAACGCCAACAGCCCGATCCTGAAAAAAGGCCTGGCGCTGACGCCGGTCAAATTCGGTATTTCCTTTACCGCGAGTTTTCTCAATCAGGCCGGCGCGCTGATCCACGTCTACACCGACGGCAGCATCCACCTGAACCACGGCGGCACCGAAATGGGCCAAGGGTTGAACACCAAGGTCGCGCAGGTCGTCGCCGAAGTATTCCAGGTCGAAATGGACCGCGTGCAGATCACGGCGACC
The DNA here is from genome assembly GCF_054898145.1 of Pseudomonas sp. TMB3-21. Taxonomy (NCBI): domain Bacteria; kingdom Pseudomonadati; phylum Pseudomonadota; class Gammaproteobacteria; order Pseudomonadales; family Pseudomonadaceae; genus Pseudomonas; species Pseudomonas sp. TMB3-21. The sequence continues at coordinate 5,164,137 of NZ_CM142718.1, forward strand.
AACACTGACAAGGTGCCGAACACTTCGCCGACCGCCGCTTCCAGCGGTGCCGACCTGAACGGCAAGGCCGCGCAGAACGCGGCAGAAATCATCAAGAAACGCCTGGTCGAATTTGCTGCACGGCAATACAAAGTCAGCGAAGAAGACGTGGAATTCCACAACGGTCATGTGCGCGTGCGCGATCACATCCTCACGTTTGAAGCGCTGATCCAGCAGGCCTATTTCGCCCAGGTGTCGCTGTCGAGTACCGGCTTCTACAAGACGCCGAAAATCTTTTACGACCGCAGCCAGGCGCGCGGCCGGCCGTTTTATTACTACGCATTTGGTGCCGCGTGCGCCGAGGTCATCGTCGATACCCTGACCGGCGAATACAAGATGCTGCGCACCGACATTCTGCATGACGTCGGTGACTCGCTGAACCCGGCCATCGACATCGGCCAGGTCGAGGGTGGCTACATTCAGGGCGCGGGCTGGCTGACCATGGAAGAGCTGGTCTGGAACAACAAGGGCAAGCTGATGACCAATGGCCCGGCCAGCTACAAAGTCCCGGCCGTGGCGGACATGCCGCTGGACCTGCGCGTGAAGCTGGTCGAAAACCGCAAGAACCCGGAAGACACGGTGTTCCATTCCAAGGCCGTCGGCGAGCCGCCGTTCATGCTCGGCATCGCCGCGTGGTGCGCGATCAAGGACGCCGTGGCGAGCCTGGGCGATTACAAACATCAACCGAAAATCGACGCGCCGGCGACGCCGGAGCGGGTGTTGTGGGGCTGTGAGCAGATGCGCCAGTTGAAGGTGGCGAAGGCTGTTGAGGCTGAAGTCGAATTGGCTTCGCTGTAAGGACCGAGGCGGCTGGATCGCCAGCAAGCCGGCTCCTACGGATAGGCGGTGATTCGCGTTTATGCGGGCGACGCAAACTTTGTAGGAGCTGGCTTGCCAGCGATGAGGCCCGAACAGACAACACAGATGTCGAGGTGAAACATGTACAACTGGATCGACGCCCTCGCTGACCTGCAAAATCGCGGCGAACCGTGCGTGTTGGTGACCATCATCGAAGAGCTTGGCTCGACGCCGCGCAATGCCGGTTCGAAAATGGTCATCAGTGCCAACCAGACCTTCGACACCATCGGTGGCGGGCACCTGGAGTTCAAAGCCATGCAGATCGGCCGCGAGATGCTCGCCAGCGGTAAACAGGACACGCATCTTGAGCGCTTCAGCCTCGGCGCCAGCCTCGGCCAGTGCTGCGGAGGCGTGACCGTTTTACTGTTTGAACCGATGGGTCAGGTGCAGGCGCAGATCGCCGTATTCGGCGCCGGCCATGTCGGGCGCGCACTGGTGCCGTTGCTCGCCAGCCTGCCTTGCCGCGTGCGCTGGATCGACTCGCGGGATGCCGAATTCCCCGAACACATCCCCCACGGCGTGCGCAAAATCGTCAGCGAAGAACCGGTGGATGAAATTGATGATTTGCCCGCTGGCAGCTATTGCATCGTCATGACGCACAATCATCAGCTCGACCTGGAACTCACCGCCGCGATCCTCAAGCGCAACGACTTCGCCTACTTCGGCCTGATCGGCTCGAAGACCAAACGGATGAAGTTCGAACATCGTCTGCGTGATCGCGGTTTTGACAGCAGCGTGCTGCAACGCATGCGCTGCCCGATGGGCATCGGCGAAGTCAAAGGCAAGCTGCCTGTGGAAATCGCCGTCTCCATCGCTGGCGAAATCATCGCCACTTATAACGCCGATTTCGGCCAGCACACTGCCAGTGCCGGATCATCGATTGCCAAATTGCTGCCTGCGTCCCGGCGCAGCCAGGCTTCGAACTAACTGCCACGAATTGAGAACGACAATGCCTTTGACTCGCAAAGCTTATCGCGCCGCCATTCTGCACAGCATCGCCGACCCCGCCGAAGTCGGTATCGAGGCGTCTTATGAATATTTCGAAGACGGCTTGCTGGTGGTCGACAACGGTCAGATCAGTGCCGTCGGCCACGCCAGCGAGCTGCTGCCGACGCTGCCGGCGGATATCGAGATCACGCACTATCAAGACGCCCTGATTACTCCCGGCTTCATCGATACGCACATCCACTTCCCGCAAACCGGCATGGTCGGCTCGTATGGCGAACAGCTGCTGGACTGGCTCAACACTTACACCTTCCCGTGCGAAAGCCAGTTTGCCGACAAGGCCCATGCCGATGAAGTCGCGGACATTTTCGTCAAGGAACTGCTGCGCAACGGCACCACCACCGCACTGGTGTTTGGCAGTGTTCATCCGCAATCAGTGAACTCGTTCTTCGAAGTCGCCGAGCAGCTGGACCTGCGAATGATCGCCGGCAAAGTGATGATGGATCGCAATGCGCCGGACTATCTGGTCGACACCGCCGAATCGAGCTACGTCGAGAGCAAGGCGCTGATCGAGCGCTGGCACGGCAAGGGTCGCCTGCACTACGCGGTCACTCCACGCTTTGCACCGACCAGCACGCCCGAACAGTTGACCCTCGCCGGTCAGTTGCTCGGCGAATACCCGGATCTGTACATGCAGACCCACATCAGTGAAAACCTCAAGGAAGTCGAGTGGGTCAAGGAGCTGTTCCCGGAGCGTAAGGGTTATCTCGACGTTTACGATCACTTCCAGCTGCTGGGTGAACGTTCGGTGTTCGCCCACGGTGTGCACCTGTGCGACGACGAATGCGCGCGGCTGGCGGAAACCGGTTCGGCGATCGCCTTCTGCCCGACCTCGAACCTGTTCCTCGGCAGCGGCCTGTTCAACCTGCCGATGGCCGAGAAGCATAAAGTCAACGTGGGCCTGGGCACCGACGTCGGCGGCGGCACCAGTTTCTCGCTGCTGCAGACGCTGAACGAAGCATACAAAGTGATGCAGTTGCAGGGCGCGCGGTTGAGCCCGTTCAAGTCGCTGTACCTGGCAACGCTCGGTGGCGCGCGGGCACTGCGTCTGGAAGACAAGATCGGCACGTTGCAGCCGGGCACCGATGCCGACTTCCTGGTGCTGGATTACAACGCGACGCCGTTGCTGAGCTATCGTTTGAAGCAGTCGACCAACATTGCCGAAACGTTGTTCGTGTTGATGACGCTGGGCGATGACCGGACGGTGCTGCAGACGTATGCGGCCGGGGATCAGGTGCATCAGCGGTAAGATTTCTTCGGGCAAAAAAAATCCCCCGCGATCGTAAGATACCGGGGGATTTTTTTGATCCTCTGTGGGAGCGAGCCTGCTCGCGATACACCTGAGGGCGCCACGGGGTGTCAGGCTTCTCGCGTAATCGTTAACGACCATCGCGAGCAGGCTCGCTCCTACAGGGGGCGGTGTTAGATTTTCGCGCTCGAACGCCCAGGCTTTTTGGTTTGCAACAAATGCGAGAACACCGCATGTAAATCATCCGACGCGCTTTCTTCGTCGAGGTTGAGTTTGCTGTCGATGTGGTTCATGTGATGCATCATCAGATCGACCGCCAGCGTAGCGTTGCGCGCTTCGATCGCGTCGATCAACTGGGTGTGCTCGTCATAGGAACAGTGCGAGCGGTTGCCGCTTTCGTACTGGGCGATGATCAGGGACGTTTGCGACACCAGGCTGCGCTGAAAACTGATCAGCGGGGCATTCCTTGCCGCTTCGGCCAGCTTCAGATGGAATTCACCGGAGAGACGGATACCCGCGCCACGATCACCACGGGAGAAGCTGTCGCGCTCGTCGTTGACCATCTGCCGCAATTCGGCGATCTGCTCGGCCGTGGCATGCTGCACGGCCAGTTCAGTGATGGCCCGCTCCACCAGACGCCGTGCCAGAAACACCTGACGAGCCTCTTCGACGCTCGGGCTGGCAACCACAGCGCCGCGGTTCGGACGCAGCAGTACGACGCCTTCATGGGCCAGACGCGAGAGTGCGCGGCGAATGATAGTGCGACTGACCCCGAAAATTTCCCCCAACGCTTCTTCGCTCAACTTTGTGCCGGGCGCCAGGCGCTGTTCGAGGATGGCCTCGAAAATATGCGCATAGACAATATCGTCCTGGGTGCCGCTGCGGCCGGCTTTGCCTGCTCGCGGTTGTTTCTTGAGGGGTTGCAACTGTTCGTTCATGGGCACTCGAGTCGGGAGAACTGCGGCGAATAGACCGTGACTGTAATACGGCACAGTGGGTCGCTGGCAAGTATCGCGTAAAAAACACGGCGATTGTACACAATGAATGGTGGCAACACGACTGTACGGCTGTTTGTCGCCTCGGCTGTATTGCAACGATTGCTCACATTTGAGTTTAGGCTTAACCACAGAATCCGCCGCTTTGCGCAGGGACTGTGGGAGCAAGGCTGTCGATCGAGTCACCCTCTTTATCAAAACAAGGAAACACTGCAGTCATGAACGACGCTACGCGCACACAGCTTCGTCCTCTCGCCGACACTTCACCGTCAGCCATCGTCGCCGGTTTTATCGCGATGATGACCGGCTACACCAGTTCTCTGGTGTTGATGTTTCAGGCCGGCCAGGCGGCGGGGCTGAGCAGCGGGCAGATTTCTTCGTGGATCTGGGCGATTTCGATTGGCATGGCGGTGTGTTCGATCGGCCTGTCGCTGCGCTATCGCACGCCGATCACCATTGCCTGGTCGACGCCCGGCGCGGCGCTGCTGATCACCAGCCTGGGCGGCGTCAGTTATGGCGAAGCGATTGGCGCCTACATCACCTGCGCGGTACTGGTAACAATTTGCGGCCTGACAGGCAGCTTCGAGCGGCTGGTGAGAAAGATTCCCGCATCGCTGGCGGCCGCGTTGCTGGCAGGGATTCTGTTCAAGATCGGCAGTGAGATCTTCGTCGCCGCGCAGCATCGCACCCCGCTGGTGCTGGGCATGTTTTTCACTTACCTGCTGATCAAGCGGTTGTCGCCCCGCTACGCCGTGCTCGCTGCGCTGCTGATCGGCACCGCGCTGTCGGGATTCATGGGTCTGCTGGATTTCAGCAACTTCCATCTGGAACTGGCGACGCCGGTCTGGACCACGCCGCACTTCTCCCTGGCTGCAACCATCAGCATCGGCATCCCGCTGTTTGTGGTCGCGATGACCTCGCAGAACATGCCCGGCATCGCCGTTCTGCGCGCGGATGGTTACAACGTGCCAGCCTCACCGCTGATCACCACCACCGGTATCGCCTCGTTGCTGTTGGCGCCATTCGGTTCCCACGGGATCAACCTGGCGGCGATCAGCGCGGCCATCTGCACGGGGCCGCATGCCCATGAAGATCGCAACAAACGCTACACGGCGGCGGTCTGGTGCGGGATTTTCTACGGCATCGCCGGGGTGTTCGGTGCGACGCTGGCAGCCTTGTTCGCCGCGTTGCCGAAAGAACTGGTGCTGTCGATCGCGGCGCTGGCCTTGTTCGGCTCGATCATCAATGGCTTGAGCATTGCCATGACCGAGGCGAAGGAACGGGAAGCGGCGTTGATCACCTTTATGGTCACGGCGTCAGGGCTGACGCTGTTCTCCATCGGTTCGGCGTTCTGGGGGATTGTCGCGGGGGTACTGACGCTGGTGATTCTGAATTGGCGCAAGGTCTGAAAAGATCGCAGCCTCGTTGCACTCGACAGCTCCTACAGGGCAAGCGTATTCCAACTGTAGGAGCTGTCGAGTGCAACGAGGCTGCGATCTCTTGATCTTCAGGCATAAAAAAACGGCGACCCTAGGTCGCCGTTCTTTTCACAACATCAAGCTACCGGATTGATCGGCTTTTCCGGGTACCAGACGTCGATCAGCCGGCTGACCGTCGCTTCGGTCAGTTCGCTGCGGCCTTTGAGCCAGGCTTCAACAGCAGCACGCTGCTCTTCGGATACCGAGCCGCGCTTCTGCAGGCAAACCAGACCGAAGTCGTCGCCGCCAACATAACCCAGACCGTTGGCTTCCATGGCTTCTTTCAGGAACGCGTCGAGGAAAGCATCAATGGCTTCATCAGCCAAATCTTCTTTGAAATCCAGGTTCAGCTCGAAACCCAGCTCTTGAAATTCATCGACGCACAGTTTTTTGCGCAGACGCTGGGAACGGTTAGTCGCCATTGGAACAATCCTCATAAGTAATAACGGGCGGCACTTTAGCAGTTTAAGCGGCCAATTGCCCGACTCTCTGGGTGGCGCTGGCGACCGTCGGTAAAAAAATAGCCGATTAGACGACCGGGGCACGGCACAAGCCGACACACCTTGGGGCATAATGCCGACACTTTCATGACCACTGAGGGAATTTTTCAGCATGCCCTCGTCTTTTTCCCCCTCGGCTGTAGGGTTTTATTTCACATGATCAAATCTTTGCGTCCACTGTTACTGGCCGGTTTTCTTCTCCCGCTGGCCTTCACCGTTTCCGCCGCCCCTATCAATACCGGTCTGACGCCCAACGTCGAAAAAGCGCTCAAGGCCAGCAAACTGCAAACCAACGCCCTGTCGCTGGTGATGATCCCGCTCAACGGCCCTGGCACGCCGACCATCTTCAACGCTGACGTTTCGGTCAATCCGGCCTCGACCATGAAACTGGTGACCACGTACGCCGCGCTGGAAATGCTCGGCCCGAACCATCAGTGGAAAACCGAGTTCTACACCGATGGCACCCTCAGCGGCGGCATCCTCAACGGCAACCTGTACCTCAAGGGTGGCGGTGATCCGAAGCTGAACATGGAAAAACTCTGGCTGCTGATGCGCGATCTGCGTGCCAACGGCGTAACGCAGATCACCGGCGATCTGGTGCTCGACCGCAACTTCTTCGTGCAACCGCAACTGCCGGACTTCAATGACGACGGCAATAACGACAACAAACCGTTCCTGGTCAAACCCGATTCGTTGCTGGTCAACCTCAAGGCACTGCGCTTTGTCGCGCGAAATGACAACGGCCGGGTGCTGATTTCAGTCGAGCCGCCGATCGCCACCGTTCGCATCGAAAACCAGGTCAAGGCAGTCAATTCCAAGCAGTGCGCCGGTGGCGTGCGTTACAACCCGGTCAACCAGCCCGACGGCAGCGTCACCGTGACCGTCGGCGGTCAGCTGGGCGATGGCTGCAGCTCACAGACTTACCTGTCGCTGCTTGATCACGCGACCTACACCGCCGGCGCCGTGCGCGCCATCTGGAAAGAACTGGGCGGCAGCATTCAGGGGCGTGATCGACTGGCGACGGTGCCAAGCGGTGCCAAAGTACTCGCGCGAGCTTATTCGCCGGACCTGGCGGAAATCATTCGCGACATCAACAAATACAGCAACAACACCATGGCGCAGCAGTTGTTCCTGAGCCTCGGCCAGCGCTTCCGCACCGACGCGGATGGCGACGATGCCAAGGCAGCGCAGCGCGTAGTGCGTCAGTGGCTAGCGAAGAAAGGCATCACCGCACCCCATTTGGTGATGGAAAACGGCTCCGGCCTGTCCCGCGCCGAGCGTGTGAGTGCGCGTGAAATGGCTGGCATGCTGCAGGCGGCATGGAAGAGTCCTTATTCGGCCGAATTCATCAGCTCGATGCCGATTGCCGGCACCGACGGCACCATGCGCAAGCGTCTGAAACGCACGGCGATGGCCGGGGAAGCTCATGTCAAGACCGGCACCTTGAACACTGTACGGGCGATTGCCGGTTACAGCCGCGACATCAATGGCAATACCTGGGCGGTCGTGGCCATCCTCAACGACAAAGCCCCGTTTGGTGCTTCGTCGGTACTGGATCAGGTCCTGCTCGACCTGTATCGCCAGCCGAAATTGCCGGAAACCGCTTCGGTGCTGTAACGAACACCGATCCCAAAAGGTAGGAGCAAGCTTGCTCGCGATGACGCCGCCACATTCAGCCAATGTGTGACTGACAAATCGCAATCGCGAGCAAGCTTGCTCCTACAGGACCTGCGCATAGGCTGGTTTCATTGCACCTCACCCTCAACCCGATCCCGACCTGCCTGTTTCGCCGCATAAACCCCCGAATCCGCGCGCAGCAGCAAGGCGTCGGCGCCTTCTCCGAGGCGCCAGCTGGCGATCCCGAAACTCGCGGTGACGATCCCGACATCGTCGATGGGTGTGCTGCGCAAGCCTTGCCACAACTCCAGTGCCAATATGCGGGCATGCTCGCCGTCGATGTCCGGGCAGAGCACCATGAACTCTTCGCCGCCCAGACGACAGAACACATCAGTGCGACGCAGGCGATGGCCGATCCGGGCGCAAACAGTCTGCAGCACTTTGTCGCCCACCGCATGGCCGTGTAGATCGTTGATGCGCTTGAAGTGGTCGATGTCGAGCATGATCACCGAGAGCTGACCACCGCCCCGCTCGACCCGGGCCATTTCCGTAGTCAGGCGCTCTTGAAAGTAGCGGCGGTTGTGAATGCCGGTCAGCGAATCAGTGATCGACAGTGCCCTCAACTCCTCTTCCACTCGCTTCAAATCGGAAATGTCCGAAATATATCCGTGCCAGAGTACGCCGCCACCGGGCAGCTCTTCGGGCGTCGCCTCGCCGCGAACCCAGCGCACGCCGCGCTGCGGCAGCTGCACGCGGTATTCCTCGCGCCAAGGGCTGAGCGTTTCCGCCGAAGCGCGAATCGAGGCGCGAACCCGGGTGGAGTCTTGAGGATGGATGCGGGTGAAAATCGCTTCGGCGTTGAGCAGCAGCACGTCGGGCTCCAACTCGTAGATCTCGCGGATGCCGTCGCTGGCGTAGTTCACACTGAATCGCCCGTCGAACTCCATTTTGAATTGATAGATCCCGCCAGGAACATGCGCGCTGAGCTTCTTCAGCAACGAGTCCCGGGCCGCCAGCGCTTCGTGTACGCGCTTGCGTTCGGTGATGTCGATGCAGATGGCCAGGTGGCCGACCCACAAACCTTGCTCGTCGAGCAGCGGCGTCGCCAGCATGTTGACCGTCAAGTGGCTGCCGTCGTGGCGCAACAGCGTCCATTCCCGCGCTTCATGGCCGCCCTCCTCGCCGCCCTCGACCAGCATCGCCTGGCAGGTCGGAATGGGCTTGCCGTAGCGCGCGCTCAGCTCGGCCGAGCGTGCCGTCAGTTCGCGAGGAAAGTGCAGGCTTTCCAGGGTCATGTGCCCGACCACCTCCGCACTCGCGTAACCGAGCATCTGTTCCGCGCCGGCATTGAACGTGCTGATCACACCGCGTAGATCAGTGGCAATGATTGCCACTTGGGTCGCTGCATCCAGCACCCCGCGCAGTTGCCCATGAGTGCCGCGCAACTCCTGCTCGCGGGCGTGCAGTTCCTCGGTGCGCAGGGCAACCAGTTTCAGCGCGCGCTGACGCTGACTCACCAACACGTAGAGCAACGCACTCAGCATCAGACTGAGCAAACCACCCAGCACCACTACGCTGGTCACCGACGAATGATTGGCTTTTAAAAATGCCTCGCTGGGCTGGATGTCCACTTGGTAATCATGATCGGCAAGGCGCAGCAGCCGGGTCGCCGCCAGATCACTGGGCGCCGCACGGTTCGCGGATTCATAGAGGACTTCGTGCTGATCATCGGTGGACAGGTCCAGAATGCGCACAGCGAGGTAATCGCGCGTGGCTTCTGGCAACCCATCCGCAAGCAACTGACGCATGCTGATCACGGCCATCACATAACCGTAAGGTTTGCTTTCGCCGGCATTGATGACCGGCGCCACCAGCAGCACGCCGCGAGCATTAGCGGGTTCGATACTGACCAGATGCATCGGCTGCGACACCGCCATCTGCCCATGCTGGTCGGCCCGTTCCAGCGTGGCACGGCGCAAAGGTTGCGCGAGCAGATCGTAGCCCAGCGGCGCACCGAGTTTGCTTTGAGTTCGGCTGAACAGCACGGGGACATACTCATCGCGGTCTCCGGCCAGTTGCAGTTGGCCGTTGGCGTCCAGCTCGCGAATGCTGAAGCCGGGCAAGCCTTCCTCGCGCATACGCCGCTCCAGCACGGGCCGCTCGGCCTGACTGACGCGCAATGCAAAGGAATACGCCTGAGTGCGGCGCAGCAGCGGCTGGGTATAGCCGTCGAATTCGTCGCGGTCGACATTAACGGAATTGATGAAAAATCGGCGCAGACCATCGAGGCGCTGCTGCTGATCATCAAAACGTTCTTCGATACGGCTGTAACGCTCATTGGCGAGCAGCTGGAAACGTTGCCGTAATTGTTGGTGGAACAGATTCAGCGTCGACCAGGCCAGCAGTCCGGTGAAGAACCCGCCGATCAGCAATACCAGCAGCGCGGCCCGCAGGGCCGAAACATCTTCACTGATAAAACCCAGAATCTTCGGGCGCACGGCGTGCAACGACATAGAGGCAACTCATAACGCCAGGTGCCGGAAAAGCCCATTGGCCATGATTGAGTTATAGCTATTAGCCACTAATTTGACCAGCACAGAAATGGACTGCAGGAGCGTCCACTGGCCGCTCCTGCAGTTCATTGCGGTGTTAACGCGCCATTATTTTCCAGGCCCGATGGATCTTGCCGTTACGGGCGAAATCCGGATCGATGGTCTTGGCCGTGATTTCTTCCACGGCGTAGCGTTCGGTCAGGTTTGGCTCAAGCTCAAATTTGCGGAAGTTGTTGGAGAAGTACAACACGCCACCCGGCGCCAGACGCGCCATGGCCAAGTCGATCAACTGCACCTGATCGCGCTGCACGTCGAAAATCCCTTCCATGCGCTTGGAGTTGGAGAACGTCGGCGGATCGATGAAAATCAGGTCGAACTCATCACGGCAGGCGTCCAGCCAGACCATCACATCGCCCTGCTCCAGACGGTTCTTGTCAGAGAAACCGTTCAACGACAGGTTGCGTCGCGCCCAGTCCAGGTAGGTTTTCGACAGATCGACGCTGGTGGTGCTGCGCGCGCCACCTTTGGCGGCATGCACGCTGGCGGTCGCGGTGTAGCTGTACAGATTGAGGAAGCGCTTGCCCTCTGCTTCCTTCTGAATCCGCAAGCGCATTGGCCGGTGATCGAGGAACAGACCGGTATCGAGGTAATCGGTGAGGTTGACCAGCAGCTTGACGCCACCTTCGTTGACCTCGACAAATTTCCCCTGGGCTGCCTGTCTCTCGTATTGCTTGGTGCCGCTTTGACGTTCGCGGCGCTTGACCACCACGCGGCTCTTGTCGACGTTCAACGCTTGCGGAATCGCAGCCAGGGCATCGAACATGCGCGCCGAAGCTTTTTCCGGATCAATGGATTTTGGCGCGGCGTATTCCTGCACATGGACCCAATCGTGATACAGGTCGATGGCCATCGAGTATTCAGGCATGTCGGCATCGTAGATGCGATAGCAATCGATGCCTTCACGCTTGACCCACTTGCCCAGCGCCTTGAGATTTTTCTGCAAACGGTTGGCAAACATTTGCCCGCCTTCGCTCAAGCGCGGTTGCTCGATCACCACCGGGGCCGGTTTGATCGGGTTGCCGTTCTTGTTGTACTTCTCGTATTTGCCTGGCGCCACATCGTTGTCGGCGACTTCGATTTCGGCCTGCTCACGCTCGACCTGACGCTGTTCCGGGGTGCGACGCTCACCGGTGACAAACTGATCCGGGGTGACCTTGATCAGCAGCAGTTTGCACGGCAGCGCGCCGTTCCAGAATGAATACTGTTTGTGACTGCGGATGCCCATGCGCTTGCCCAGGTCCGGCGCGCCGGTGAAAACGGCGGCTTCCCAGTTAAGGCAGGCCTGACGCAGACGCTCGCCCAGGTTCTGGTAGAGGTAAAGCAAACTCGCTTCATCGCCCAGACGCTCGCCGTACGGCGGGTTGCAGATGACCAGACCTTTCTGGTTCTGGTCCGGACGCGGTTCAAAGGTGCCGACCTCGCCTTGATAGATCTTGATCCACTCGCTCAGGCCGGCACGTTCGACGTTGTTGCGGCCCGGTTGAATCAGGCGCGGATCAGCTTCGTAGCCACGAATCCACAGCGGTGGTCTGGCCAGACCGGCAGCGGCACGCTCAGTGGCTTCTTCGTGAAGCTTTTTCCACAGTGCCGGGACGTGGCCCAGCCAGGCGGTAAAGCCCCACTGCTCGCGACGCAGGTTCGGCGCCATGTCGGCGGCGATCATCGCCGCTTCGACCAGGAACGTGCCGACACCGCACATCGGGTCAGCCAGCGCGCCACCGTCGGCGGCAATGCGCGGCCAGCCCGAGCGAATCAGAATCGCGGCCGCGAGGTTTTCCTTCAACGGCGCAGCGCCCTGCTGCAGACGATAACCGCGCTGGTGCAGGCTGTGGCCGGAAAGGTCGAGAGACAAAATGGCTTCGCCACGGTCCAGACGCAGGTGAATGCGCAGGTCCGGGTTGAGTTTGTCGATGGAAGGACGATCGCCCTGCGGCGTACGCAGTTTGTCGACGATCGCGTCTTTGACCTTCAAGGCGCCAAAGTGCGTGTTGTCGATGCCCGAGCCGTGCCCGCTGAACTCAACGGCCAGGGTGCCGTCGTTGAGCATGTGGTCTTGCCATTCGATGTCGAGCACGCCGTGGTAAAGGTCCTCGGCGTCCTTCATCGGGAAACGCTTGAGCACCAGCAGCACCCGGTTTGCCAGACGCGACCACAGGCACAGACGATAGGCAGTTTCCATGGTGGCCATGCCGCGCACGGCAGAGGTGTGCTCGCGCGCTTCTTCAAGGCCAAGCCCGACGGCTTCCTCGATGAGCAGGCCTTCAAGGCCTTTTGGGCAAGTGAGGAAGAGTTCGAAACGATCGGACATGGTGATTCCAGAGCCTTTGGCTAGTGGACCGGCAACGCATTGCCGGCCCGGTTTTCAATCAGGCGCTTTTCTTGAAGAGCGCCCGCGTGGCACGAAGGTGTGCCGTCCCACCCGTGCTGCTCGGGTCAAATGAGCTTAGATGCACAGGCAGATAAAAAGCGTGATGCAACAAAATCTAATAAGGCGACCCTTCGTCGAATAATACTCGCAGCAACACGAGCGATTCTCGTTAAAGGTTTGAACCTGTCATTTACCGTGGGGGCCGATCATACCGGGGTTTGGCCAATAAACCTGCACCGAACATCATGTTACTTATGGCCATAGCACCTTAACGGTTACGTGCTTATGACAAAACGATCATTCCATCTGTGTGACTCATTGGTTAGAACTCAACACAGGTTGACGTCGCAACGGCGTCAACACCTTGGCTCGCGACGCCGGCAGCGAGCCCCAACGGCAGAGATTTTCTGCCAGACCTCAATTCGAGGTCAACGCGATAAATACAGTCAACAAGTGAGGGCAACACCCTATGAGAAGACTTAAGCGTGATCCGTTGGAAAGAGCATTTTTGCGCGGATATCAATACGGCGTTGGTGGCAAATCCCGTGAGCTTTGCCCATTTACTCTACCGTCGGTACGTCAAGCCTGGATTAACGGCTGGCGAGAAGGACGCGGCGACAACTGGGACGGTATGACCGGCACTGCGGGAATCCACAGACTCAACGAACTTCACGCCGTCGGCTGACACAGGGCTTAACACTCCGACACGACAATCTGATTACGTAACGACTTACCACGCACGCCCCATCCGGGCGGCGGGCTTCGGCCCAAGGGCTCCTTCGAGGAGCCCTTTTTTATGCTTTGGAAACGCGGTCACATGTAGCAGCTGTCGAGCACCGCGAGGCTGCGTCCGGCGGCGACGCCGCCGTGAAACCCGCCAATGCGATCAATCTGATGAACCGTGGGTGCAGAACTTACGACTGCTTCGCAGCCGGACGCAGCCTCGCAAGCTCGGCAGCTGCAGGTCAGCGCAGCGCTGCTATCGCATCCACGGACTCACGAATCAACGCCGGGCCTTTGTAGATGAAGCCGGAATAAATCTGCACCAGGCTCGCACCGGCAGCGATCTTCTCAGCCGCATGCTTGCCTTCGGTAATGCCGCCCACGGCAATGATCGGCAAGCGACCGGCCAATTCTGCGGCCAGCACTTTCACGGTATGCGTGCTCTTCTCGCGCACCGGCGCACCGGACAGACCGCCCGCCTCGTCGCCGTGCTCCATGCCTTCAACGCCGACGCGACTCAGGGTGGTGTTGGTCGCGATCACCGCGTCCATTCCGGTTTCAAGCAGCGCTTGCGCGACCTGTGCGGTTTCCTCGTCGGTCATGTCCGGGGCAATCTTGATAGCCAGCGGTACATGTCTGCCGTGGCGCAGCGCCAGTTCCGCGCGGCGGGTGGCAAGGTCCGCCAGCAGTTGCTTGAGCGAATCGCCGAACTGCAGGCTGCGCAGCCCCGGGGTATTGGGCGAGCTGACGTTGACCGTGACGTAACTGGCGTGGGCGTAAACCTTGTCCAGGCAGATCAGGTAATCATCGACAGCACGTTCGACCGGCGTGTCGAAATTCTTGCCGATGTTGATGCCCAGCACACCTTTGTATTTTGCAGCTGCCACCCGCGCCAGCAAATGATCGACGCCAAGGTTGTTGAAGCCCATGCGGTTGATGATCGCCTCGGCTTCCGGCAGACGGAAAATCCGTGGTTTCGGATTACCCGGCTGCGCACGCGGAGTGATGGTGCCGATTTCGACAAAACCGAAACCCAGTTGCGCGAAACCGTCGATGGCCGCGCCGTTCTTGTCCAGACCGGCCGCCAGCCCCACCGGGTTCGGGAAATCCAGGCCCATTACGGTCACCGGCACTTTCGCTGGCGCCTTGCTGAGCATGCCATTGAGGCCCAAACGCCCGCCCGCGCCAATCAGGTCCAGGGACAGATCGTGGGAGGTTTCCGGGGAGAGTTTGAACAACAGCTGACGGGCCAGGGAGTACATGGGCGGCGTGGTCTCGAGTGCGGCGAAATGAGGCGGCGATTATAGCCGGGCATCACCGTCGTGCGCGAGGCGCGCAGCTAAATCCACCGGCACTGGCATATGCCTTGCACCAGTCACTGCATCAGCACTCATGCCAACGACGGGATGAGTCGAAAGACAATGGCGTCGTCACAAGGCTCGGTTCTCGCGGGAGCCTGGGACGGCGTTTTTTTTGGAAGGTGTTTGCTCATGAAACAAACCACAGCCGGCCCGTTGGCCTGGGTCAACGGCAGCGACGCCCCGGAAAAGACCGAAATCAACCTCGGCTTCATGGCCCTCAGCGACTGCGCCTCGCTGGTGGTCGCAGCCACCCAGGGCTTCGCTCAGCCCTATGGGCTGAGCTTGAATCTCAAGCGCCAGTCGTCCTGGGCCAACCTGCGCGACAAACTGGTCAGTGGCGAACTCGACGCCGCGCACAGCCTGTACGGTTTGATCTACGCGGTGCACCTGGGCATCGGCGGCGTGACCTCCACTGATATGGCCGTGTTGATGGGCCTGAACCAGAACGGCCAGAGCATCAACCTGTCCCATGGCTTGCAAGCGCTGGGCGTGACCGGTCCTGAAGCACTGGAACGACACGTGCACCAAACTCGCCCAAAACTGACCTTCGCCCAGACCTTCCCGACCGGCACCCACGCCATGTGGCTGTATTACTGGCTCGCGAGCCAGGGCATTCATCCACTGCACGATGTCACCAGCGTGGTGGTGCCGCCGCCGCAAATGGTCGCGCACCTGCAGGCCGGGCGCATCGATGGCTTTTGCGTTGGCGAGCCCTGGTCTGCCAGCGCAGTGCAACACAACCTCGGGTTCACCATGGTGACCACGCAGACCCTCTGGCCGGATCATCCGGAGAAGGTGCTGGGTTGTACCCGCGCCTTTGTCGAGCAATACCCCAACACCGCGCGCGCGCTGGTGATGGCGATTCTCGAAGCGAGCCGCTTTATCGAACAAAGCACCGAAAATCGTCGCAGCACTGCGCAGTTGCTGAGCGCGCCGGAGTTCCTCGACGCGCCGCTCGACTGCATCGAACCACGCCTGCTCGGCGATTATGACGACGGTCTCGGCAATCGCTGGCAGGACCCCCACGCGCTGCGCTTCCACGGTAATGGCGAGGTCAATCTGCCTCATCTGTCCGACGGCATGTGGTTCATGACCCAGTTCCGCCGCTGGGGATTATTGCGCGACGATCCGGACTACCTCGCGGTGGCCCGGCACGTGCAGCAACTGGACCTGTACCGGGAGGCCGCCACCGCTGTCGGGGTTGCCGCCAACGTGGCGGACATGCGCAGCAGCCAGTTGATCGACGGCAAAATCTGGGACGGCTCCGACCCCGTCGCGTATGCCCAGAGCTTCAAGCTGCACGCCCTGAGCGACAGCTCCGCCCTTCTCGCCCGCCGCTGACAGGAGATTGCGAACATGCTGCGTATCCTGCTGATCAACGACACTGCGAAAAAAGTCGGGCGCCTGAAAGCGGCGCTGACGGAAGCCGGGTTCGAGGTGATCGACGAGTCCGGCCTGACCATCGACCTGCCCGCGCGCGTCGAAACGGTGCGCCCGGACGTGATTCTGATCGATACCGAGTCACCGAGCCGGGACGTGATGGAGCAAGTGGTGCTGGTTTCCCGCGACCAACCGCGGCCGATCGTAATGTTTACCGACGAGCACGACCCGAATGTGATGCGCCAGGCGATCAAGGCCGGGGTCAGTGCCTACATCGTCGAGGGTATTCACGCACAACGTTTACAGCCGATTCTCGACGTCGCCATGGCACGCTTCGAAAGCGACCAGGCCCTGCGTGCGCAACTGCATGCCCGCGACCAGCAACTGGCCGAGCGCAAGCGAATCGAGCTGGCCAAGGGCATGCTGATGAAGATGAAAGCGTGCAATGAAGAAGAGGCCTACACCCTGATGCGCCGTCAGGCGATGAGTCGCCAGCAGAAGCTGATTCACGTGGCGGAGCAAATTATTGCGATGAGTGAGTTGCTCGGCTGAAGCCGGGTGACACCTGTCAGATCCCTTCGCGAACGATAGCCGCCCCGTAGGAGCCGGCTTGCTGGCGATGCGGGCACCTCGTTGTGTCAGCCATACCCCTTCGATGTTGATCGCCAGCAAGCCGGCTCCTACAGATGGACGACCCGGTTTCAAAGGGTTGGCACAAATCTCGCTATGTAATCACCACAGGTAACCAACGGCGGTTGCCCCACCCACGACAAAGACGTCGCTCACCTTGTTTGCCTCACGGCGAATCGGGTGGCGGCGTTTTTTTGTTTTGGCCCCGCGACACGGGGTCGGTGGTGCGGCCGGGCCGGCGCCCCACTCGCAAGCTCATGACTCTTTTCGAGACGACCAACCGCTGAGGTGCGCGATGAATTCAAGCTTCTGGAAATCCGGCCATACCCCGACCCTGTTCGCAGCCTTTCTCTATTTCGACCTGAGTTTCATGGTCTGGTATCTGCTGGGTCCGATGGCGGTGCAGATCGCCGCCGACTTGCAGTTGACCACCCAACAACGCGGCCTGATGGTCGCCACGCCGATTCTGGCCGGCGCCATACTGCGCTTCATCATGGGCATGCTCGCTGATCGCCTGTCGCCGAAAACCGCCGGGCTGATCGGCCAGGTGATTGTCATCTGCGCCCTGTTCGTCGCCTGGATGCACGGCATTCACAGCTACGAACAAGCGCTGCTGCTGGGGCTGTTCCTCGGCATGGCTGGTGCATCCTTCGCCGTCGCCTTGCCGCTGGCCTCGCAGTGGTATCCGCCGCAGCATCAGGGCAAAGCCATGGGCATTGCCGGTGCCGGCAATTCCGGGACGGTGCTTGCCGCGCTGATCGCCCCGGTGCTGGCGGCCGCGTTCGGCTGGAGCAACGTATTCGGCTTTGCGCTGATCCCGCTGATTGTGACCCTCATCGTCTTCACCTGGCTGGCCAAAAACGCCCCCGAGCGGCCGAAAGCCAAGTCAGTCGCCGACTATTTCAAAGCCTTGGGCGACCGTGACAGCTGGTGGTTCATGTTTTTCTACAGTGTCACCTTCGGCGGTTTCATCGGCCTGGCCAGCGCCCTGCCGGGCTACTTCAACGATCAATACGGGCTGAGCCCGGTCACCGCAGGTTACTACACCGCCGCCTGCGTGTTTGGCGGCAGTCTGATGCGCCCCTTGGGCGGCGCGTTGGCCGACCGCTTCGGCGGCATCCGCACCCTGTTGGCGATGTACACCGTCGCGGCGATCTGCATTGCGGCCGTGGGCTTCAACCTGCCGAGTTCCTACGCGGCACTGGCCCTTTTCGTCTGCACCATGCTGGGTTTGGGTGCGGGTAACGGGGCGGTTTTCCAGCTGGTCCCGCAGCGCTTTCGTCGGGAGATCGGCGTGATGACCGGCCTGATCGGCATGGCCGGCGGCATCGGCGGTTTCGCACTGGCCGCCGGCATGGGCGCGATCAAGCAGAGCACCGGCAGTTATCAACTGGCGTTGTGGTTGTTTGCCAGCCTCGGCGTGCTTGCCTGGTTCGGTCTGCACGGTGTGAAACGTCGCTGGAGAACGACTTGGGGCTCGGCCGCCGTGACGGCGGCGCGGGTCTGAACACTGAATGAGCCTGCAACTGAGTTTCGCCGAAGCCAGCGCCACCGGTCCCCGCGAGGAAAATCAGGACGCCTTGCGCCTGGTGACACCCGCACCGGCGCTGGCAGCGAGCAAAGGTTACCTGTTCGCCATCGCCGACGGCGTCAGCCAGTGTGCCGATGGCGGCCTCGCCGCGCGTTCGACCCTGCAGGCACTGGCGCTGGATTATTACGCCACCCCGGAAACCTGGGGTGTCGCGCAGGCACTGGACCGCTTGCTGCTCGCGCAGAATCGCTGGTTGCAAGCCAACGGCGGTGGCCTACCGCTGCTGACCACGGTCAGCGCTTTGGTGATGCGCGGCAGGCGGTTTACCTTGGCCCACGTCGGCGACTGCAGGGTTTATCGCTGGCACGCTGACCAGTTGCAACGCATCAGCGAAGATCACGTCTGGGATCAACCGGGCATGCAGCACGTGCTGAAACGCGCGCTGGGACTGGATCAACACGTGGTGCTGGATTTTCTCGACGGCGAATTGCGTGTCGATGAAAGTTTCGTGCTGCTCAGCGATGGCATCTGGGCTGTTTTGGGGGATACGGCTATTGCGGCTATTCTGCGCGACCAGCCGGATTTATCCAGCGCCGCCCAGACGCTGGTCAGCGCGGCGCACCTGGCCGGCAGTCAAGACAACGCCAGCGCGTTGTTGGTGCGGGTCGACGCGCTTGGCGAAACCAGCATTGGCGATGCGCTTATTCATCTGCAGCAATGGCCGCTGCCCCCCACGCTGAAACCGGGCCAGATGTTCGAAGGCTGGCAGATTGACGGGGTTCTTGCGCAGAGCCAGCAATCGCTGCTTTATCGAGTGCGCGATACGCAACAGCAATCCTGGTTATTGAAGACGTTACCGGCGGCACTACATGACGATCATCTGGCCGGGCAGGCGTTGCTGTCTGAGGAATGGTTTCTCAAACGCGTGGCCGGGCGGCATTTTCCGGAGGTGCATGCGGCCAGTCAGCGTCAGCATTTGTACTACGTGATGCGCGAATATTCCGGTTCCACCCTCGCGCAGTTGCACGCGCAGGCGGGGCCGTTGCCTTTGGCGCAATGGCAGGACCTGGCTGAGCGCTTGCTGCGGGCGCTGGGCATGCTGCATCGCCGGCAAATTTTGCATCGCGACATCAAACCGGAAAACCTGCTGCTGGGGGACGACGGTGAGTTGCGCCTGCTGGATTTCGGTCTCGCCTACTGCCCCGGCTTGTCCGAAGACCAGGCCTGCGCCCTGCCCGGCACCCCCAGCTACATTGCGCCAGAGGCTTTTCGTGGTGATGCGCCGACTGCGCAGCAGGATTTGTATGCGGTCGGCGTGACCCTGTATTTCCTGCTCACCGGGCATTACCCCTATGGTGAAATCGAAGCTTTTCAGCGTCCGCGATTTGGCCTGCCGGTGAGTCCTGGTCGCTACCGCCCGGACCTGCCGGAATGGCTGGCGCAGAGCCTCGAGCGGGCGGTCGCGGTGGAACCCGGTGCGCGATTCGAAACGGCAGAAGAATGGTTGCTGCTGCTGGAACAGGGCGAGCGACGCAGTTTGAGCGTGCGCCCACGACCGTTGCTGGAGCGCGAGCCGTTGAAGGTCTGGCGGACCATGGCACTGGTTTCGCTGGTGGTGAATCTGGTGCTGCTGGTGTTGATTTTTCGTGGTTGAAAGATCGCAGCCTCGTTGCACTCGACAGCTCCTACACGCCAGCGCCTACAAGCGAATCACGTTTCCCCGTAGGAGCTGTCGAGTGCAACGAGGCTGCGATCTTCTGCCTCAAAACGGGCACCTCGCATTAATTCGGTGCAGCAAAACCCTCCTTCAGCCTGGCAATACCCGCAGATCCGCCGGGCCGCACAACTTGGCACAACCACTGCATTACCCATCCCATCACCCATAAAGCCCAGCCTTCAACGATGAAGGGTGCGCTGCCCGAGAGAACGGGACCAGGACAAAGGCGTCCTCGCTAGGCAACTAGCGGGGCGCCTTTTTTTGTTTGCGCGAAATATGTCGAGCACGACCTGAGCGCCTGATGAGGCCAGTGCAGACTCCCCGGAGAACCTGATGAAAAAATTGAAACTGGTGATGATCGGCAACGGCATGGCCGGGACTCGTACCCTGGAAGAGCTGCTCAAATTGAGCGACGAGCTCTACGACATCACGGTCTTCGGCGCTGAACCGCATGCCAACTACAACCGTATCCTGCTGTCACCCGTGCTGGCCGGCGAGCAAACGTTCGAGGAGATCGTGCTCAACGACCTCGACTGGTACTCCAGGAACAACATCACGCTGCTGCTCAACCGCAACGTGGTGGAAATCGACCGGATCAAACGCCGGGTCATCGCCGACGACGGCACCGAGGCCGAATACGATCGCCTGCTGATCGCCACCGGTTCGACGCCTTTCATCCTGCCGATCCCCGGCAACACCCTGCAGGGCGTGATCGGCTACCGCGATATTGCCGACACCCAGACGATGATCAACACCGCGAAAACGCATCAACACGCGGTGGTCATCGGCGGCGGGCTGCTAGGCCTGGAGGCGGCCAACGGACTGATGCTGCGCGGCATGCACGTCACGGTGGTGCACATCGGCGAATGGCTGCTCGAGCGACAACTCGATAAAACCAGCGGCCAATTGCTGCAAGCCGCCCTGGAAGCTCGCGGCCTGCAGTTTCGCCTGCGTGAACAGACGCTGGCCCTGCACGATGCCGGCAACGGGCGGGTTGGCTCGATTGAGTTCAAGAACGGCGACATCCTTCCCGCCGACCTGGTGGTGATGGCTGCCGGCATCCGTCCGCGCACCGAACTCGCGGAAAAATCCGGCCTGCCGTGCACTCGGGGGATTCTGGTCAACGACACGATGCAAACCTACGACCCACGGATTTACGCAATCGGCGAATGCGCCAGTCACCGTGGCATCGCCTATGGCCTGGTCGCGCCGCTGTTCGAACAGGCCAAGGTGTGCGCCAACCACCTGGCTCAATTGGGATTTGCCACTTACAAGGGCTCGGTGACCTCGACCAAACTAAAGGTTACCGGCATCGACCTGTTCTCCGCCGGCGACTTCATGGGCGGCGAAGGCACCGAGACCATCACCCTCTGCGACCCGATCAGTGGGGTTTATAAAAAACTGGTGATCAAGGATGACGTATTGGTTGGCGCCTGCCTGTATGGCGATACCGCTGATGGCGGCTGGTATCTCCAGAAAATTCGCGAGAACCACGGCATCGGGCCTATTCGCGATCACTTGATGTTTGGCGCCCAATCGATCGTCGCGACCGTTGACGAGGACGATGACCTGGCGCCCGTTCCCCTGCAGGAAGCCAGCTGATGAACCGTCAGATCACGGCCTCGACGTGCTGTTACTGCGGCGTCGGCTGCGGCGTGCTGATCGAACATGACGGCGAGCGCATCCTCGGCGTCAGCGGCGATCCGGCGCACCCGGCCAATTTCGGCAAACTGTGCAGCAAAGGTTCGACCCTGCACCTGACCGGCGACCTCACCGCCCGCGCTCTATACCCCGAATTGCGCCTGGGCAAAGGCCTCGCGCGCAGCCGCACCGACTGGGACACCGCGCTCGATCACGCCGCCAATGTCTTTGCCGAGACCGTCGCCGGGCACGGGCCGGACAGCGTGGCTTTTTACATCTCCGGCCAGTTGCTCACCGAAGATTATTACGCCTTCAACAAACTGGCGCGGGCCCTGGTGGGCACTAACAACATCGACAGCAATTCGCGGCTGTGCATGTCGTCTGCAGTGGTCGGTTACAAACGCAGCCTGGGCGCTGATGCACCGCCATGCAGCTACGAAGACCTGGAACTGAGCGACTGTGTGATGATCGTCGGCAGCAACATGGCCTACGCCCATCCGGTCTTGTTCCGACGCCTGGAGGAAGCGAAATCCCGTCGGCCGCAGATGAAAGTCATCGTCATTGACCCGCGTCGCACCGACACCTGCGACCTGGCGGACTTGCACCTGGCCATCCTGCCTGGCACCGATGTCGCCTTGTTCCATGGGATTGTGCATCTGCTGCTGAAGGAAGACTGGATTGACCGCGAGTTCATCGAAGCACACACCGACGGGCTGGAGGAACTTGAGGCGTTGGTGCGCGATTACACGCCACAGAGCGTGTCGGAGCTATGCGGGATCAGTCCCGCGCAACTGCGCCAGTGCGCCGAATGGGTGGGCACTTCGCCGAGCTTCCTGTCGCTGTGGTGCATGGGCCTGAACCAATCGACGGCGGGCAGCGCAAAAAACAGCGCCTTGATCAACCTGCACCTGGTCACCGGGCAAATCGGCCGTCCCGGTGCCGGACCTTTCTCTCTGACCGGTCAGCCGAATGCCATGGGCGGCCGGGAAACCGGCAGTTTGTCCAACCTGCTGCCGGGCCATCGCGAAGCGGCCAACGCTGAACATCGCGCTGAAGTAGCGGCTTATTGGGGCATCGAACAACTTCCGGCAAGTACGGGGCTGACCGCCATCGAGCTGTTCGAGCAGGTGGGCAGCGGCAAAATCAAGGCACTGTGGATCGCCTGCACTAACCCTGCGCAATCGCTGCCGGATCAAAATGCCGTGCGCGCGGCATTGCAGGCCTGCCCTTTTGTGGTTTTGCAGGAAGCTTTCCGCACTACAGAAACGGCCGCCTTTGCAGATCTGCTGCTACCGGCCGCGAGCTGGGGTGAAAAGGAAGGCACGGTGACTAACTCCGAGCGGCGGATTTCCCACGTGCGGCAAGCGGTAGTCGCACCGGGTGAAGCCCGTCCGGACTGGTCGATTACCGTGGATTTCGCACAACGCCTGGAGAAGCGTCTGCGTCCAGGCCAAACCAGCCTGTTTGCCTTCAAGTCACCCGCGCAGATTTTTGATGAATACAAACTGCTGACCCGCGGCCGCGACCTGGACCTGTCGGGCATCAGCCATGAGCTGATCGACCAACTCGGTCCTCAGCAATGGCCCTTCCCCTCAGGCGCGACGCACGGCACGGCACGGCTGTATCTGGATGGGGTTTTCCCCACCGCCAACGGCCGCGCGCGGTTCATTGCCGATCCTTACCTCGCAGCCAAAGAACAACGGGATGCAGAGTTCCCGCTGACCTTGCTAACCGGGCGTCTGCGCGATCAGTGGCATGGCATGAGCCGAACCGGCACGGCCGCGCAATTATTCGGTCACGTCAGCGAAGCGCAGTTGAGCCTGCACCCGGATGAGCTAGGTCGGCATTCCCTGCAATCGGGCGATCTGGTCAGCCTTCAAAGTCGTCGAGGTTCGCTGATTGTTGCCGTCGCCAGTGACGACAGCCTGCGCCCTGGGCAGGCCTTCCTGCCCATGCATTGGGGCGACCGCTTCCTCAAGGGCGGTGTCAATACAATCACTCAACCGGCGTTCGACCCCTTGTCGAAACAGCCGGAGTTGAAACACAGCGGCGTGCGTCTCGAACCGGCGAATTTGCCATGGACGCTCTTCGCTCTGGTCGAAGGTGATGTTCAACAGCATTTTGAGACGCTACGACCGCTGTGCGAAGCGTTTTCCTACGTCAGCCTCAGCTTGGCCGGTCGAGAACGTCCAGCACTGCTCATACGCGCCGCCAGCCTTACCGTGCCGGAGCCTGCCGTGCTGCACGCTATCGACCAGTGCCTGGGCCTCAGCGAAGGACCGGTGCTGACCTATGACGACCCGGGACGTGCGATTGGCAAACGGGTGCGCATCGAAAACGGCCGGATCACCGCGATTCGTCTCGCGGGTGAAACCCTTGCCCAACATTGGCTGCAAAACCTCTGGCTCGAAGGCCGCGCGGATCAGCAGTTGCGGCGCTGGTTGCTGGCGCCGCTGAGCGCACCGCCGGGCAACGCCAGCATGCCGGCGGCGGGCAGCAAAATTCTTTGCAACTGCATGAACGTCAGCCAGGGCGCCATCTGCACCGGTATCAGCAGCGGTCTGGATTTACCGGGTTTAAAACAAAAATTGGGCTGTGGCACGCAATGCGGTTCCTGCGTTCCGGAAATCAAGCGTTTGCTGGCTGCCGCTGCGCAGCCGCTCGCCATCATCTCCTGAGGAAAACACTATGAATGCAAAAGTCTGGCTGGTGGGTGCAGGCCCCGGTGACCCGGAACTGTTGACCCTCAAGGCTGTTCGGGCACTGAAGGAAGCGGCTGTGGTGTTGATCGACGATCTGGTGAACGAGGCGGTGCTTGAGCATTGTCCGCACGCGCGGATCATTCCGGTGGGCAAGCGCGGAGGCTGCCGCTCGACGCCACAGGCGTTTATTCACCGGCTGATGTTGCGCTATGCCCGCCAAGGCAAATGCGTGGTGCGGCTCAAGGGTGGCGATCCATGCATTTTCGGTCGGGGCGGTGAAGAGGCGCAGTGGTTGCGGGAACAGGGAATCGAGGTCGAACTGGTCAACGGCATAACTGCAGGTCTTGCGGGGGCGACGCAGTGCGGCATTCCCCTGACTTTGCGTGGTGTGGCCCGCGGCGTGACGCTGGTGACGGCGCACACGCAGGATGACAGCAGCCTGAACTGGCAAGCGCTGGCGCAAAGCGGCACGACCTTGGTGATTTACATGGGCGTAGCGAAGTTGAGCGAGATCCGTGAACAGTTGCTGGCCGGAGGCCTGGCTGCGGATACGCCGGTGGCGATGATTGAAAATGCATCCTTGCCGCATCAACGGGAATGTCGGAGCAACCTCACAGCAATGCAGGAAGATGCCTACATCTTTGTATTGAAGAGCCCGGCTATTCTTGTGATCGGTGAAGTGGCGGCGTACGGAGTACAGAGCGAATGGCAGCAAAACTTGCCCGCGATAACGGCAGACCAGTCGGCTTGAATGTTGCTGATTTTCCTTTCTCCAGGCAAATCGCAGACAAAGAAAAGCCCGGCCTAAGCCGGGCTTTCCTCAGAGCTGCGGCTAATTACTTAGCGTTAGCTTCAACCTGCGCTTCTACGCGACGGTTTACAGCGCGGCCAGCGTCAGTAGCGTTGTCAGCAACTGGGCGGGATTCGCCGTAGCCAACAGACTGAACGCGGGACGATTCAACACCGTACTGGTTGGTCAGAACTTGCTTAACGGCGTTTGCACGACGCTCGGACAGTTTCTGGTTGTAAGCGTCAGGACCGACGGAGTCAGTGTGACCTTCAACAGTAGTGCTGGTGGCTGGGTACTGCTTCATGAAGTCAGCCAGGTTCTTGATGTCGCCGTAGCTGTCGGTCTTAACAACAGATTTGTCGAAATCGAACTTAACGTCCAGCTCTACACGAACAACTTCAGCAACTGCTGGGCAGCCATCAGCGTCAACAGTTACGTTGGCTGGGGTGTCCGGGCACTTGTCAACGTTGTCGCAAACGCCGTCGTTGTCGCTGTCGGAGCAGACTTCAGCCGGTGCTGGAACTGGAGCAGCAGCAGGCTTGGAGCCGCCACCGAAGTTCACACCGATACCAACGCTAGGAGCCCACTCGGTGTCGCCCTGGTCGATATTGTACTGAGCTTCAACGCCGGCACGGGCGTAGAAGTTGTCAGTGAAGTACAGCTTGGCACCGCCGCCAACGTTGGCGAAGGTGGAACGGTTGCGGCCGTTGCTGCCATTCTGGTCGATGCTCTGGTCCGAGAAACCGGCCGAGACGTAAGGACGCAGCATGTCACCTGGGTTATTGAAGTGGTACAGAGCGTCCAGAGCGGTGTTAGCGCCTTTAACGTTCGTCCCGTCTTCAGTGCGCGCGTTGTGCACTTCGTCGTAGGCCAGACGCAGTTCAACGTCGTCGGTCAGGAAGTAACCGATCGAGCCGCCGAACAGGTTGCCGTTATTTTTGAAGTCGCGAGCGCTGTCGAACATTTCTTTCTTAGCGAAGCCTTCGATTTCAACTGCGCCTTGGCCTTGTGCCAGAGCGCCGAACGAAGTGGCCGCAATAAGAGAACCAATGGCCAAGCCCAAGGTGTTTTTCAGTTTCATCCGTTAAATCCCCATCTGGTGATTGTGAAGCAGTCCCGCAAACCGGGGGACAACTCGGCGGCAAGTCTATCAGAACTTGCCTACACGTAAGAGATATTTGCGTCGAACTAAGTTTCAGCCACGCCTGCAAATTTCTCACGCAATTTATCTAGAGCACGTTTGTAACGCATTTTTGTCGCACTCAAACCCATATGCATGATATCCGCGATCTCCTGAAATTCCAGCTCTGCGACAAATCGTAGCACCAGAATTTCCCTGTCGATCGGGTTTACATACACCAGCCAGCGATCAAGTCCGCCCTTTTCTTCAGGGTTCGGCGCCTTTTCTTCAGACGCTTCCTCAAGCGGGTCCAGACTCAAAGCATCCATCAAGCGACGCTTTCGCCGTTCCTTCCGATACTGAGTGATGCATTCGTTGTACGTGATGCTGTAGAGCCAGGTTTTGAACTTCGATTTCCCCTCGAAGTTCTTCAGGCCATACAACACCTTCAACATCACCTCCTGACAGACATCGTCTGCGTCGCGATCGTTCCCAAGATATCGTGCACAGACGTTAAATAATGTTCGCTGGTAACGCCGCATCAATTCTTCATAGGCGCGCGTTACGTGAAACAGCTCGGTATGCGCGCGCGCGACCAACTCCTCATCAGAGAGCTCGCGGGGGTCGTAGCGCGTAGAGAGCGATTGAGCTTTATTCAAAACAAGTCGGGCCGACAGTCAGGTCAATGTCCGCCGCAACCCTGATGGGCATTTGCGGCGGCATACATTAGCAGGGTTTGCCGGGTTAGCGGCTACTCACATGCTGCTCCAGCAAGATCCGATTAGAGAGAGAGACTAGCTCACCCTCGTCGGTCAGCAGTGTGGTTTTAACCGTGCCGATCTCTTCGATCTGCCCTTCGACCTCGCCAACACGCACTTGTTGCCCAACCTCATACAACTCACGCACATAGATTCCCGCAAGAATCTGACCGGCAATTTCCCGGCTTCCAAGCCCCATGGCCAGCGCTACCGCCAGACCAACGGTAATCAATACGATGACAATCACGTGGTTCAGCAGGTCAGTCTTGACCTCCAACTGGCTGATTGCCACCGAAATACTGATGATAATCACCAGGCCCTGGGCAATTCGCCCCAGCCCTGAAGCGTAGTCCAGCCCTACGCCTTCTGCCGCGCCACGCACCAGCCCGTTGGCCAGTTGCGCCAGCAGCACGCCCACCAGCAACACCAGCGCGGCGCCAAATACTTTCGGCAAATACAGCGCAAGCATATCAAGCGTAGCTGAGACTCGCTCAAGTCCAAGAGATTCCGCTGCAGAAACCAGGAATATCAGCAAAACGAACCAGTAGACGATTTTGCCGATCAGCGTCGAAATCGGCACCTGCAGGCCAGCCCGGGACAATAATTTTGTCAGACCGGTGCCGCCCATCAGGCGATCTAGCCCCAGCTTAGCCAGCAACTTGGACAACAGGGTGTCCAGCAGCTTGGCGACCACGAAGCCCAACAGCAGCACAACCAGTGCGCCGAACAGGTTCGGGATGAAATTCGCAATCTTGGTCCACAACGCAGTCATTGCAGTGACGAGGCTCTGAGTCCAGAGATCAAGTTCCATATTCAATCAGCCTTATCAGCGGTGCGAACGGTAGGTTTGCGACGACGGGAAACCGGCGAGACGTGTGCCGATCCGTTATTCAGGGCGATCATCAACGCGGGCAGCCAGCGGCCCAACAGGCTGAACAGGTCGCCAGCGCCGACCTGGCGGTTAGCGGTTTTCAACACACGGCCAAGGCACGCATCATCGTCGCGGGTGGACGGTGAAGCGTTCAGCATGTCGCGTAAAGACTGTTCAAACGGATCGTGCATACGCACCTCTCGTGATGTCTGTGAAAGACGCGGCCAAATTTGCACAGGTCACATGACGCATTGTCAGACCCAACGCAAACGTCGGAATAACCACCACTGCCCAAGCGCCACGGATGCCACCAGCAGGCAGGCAATCATGAAACCATAAGGGCTTTCGGAGAAGGGAATTCCTCCCACGTTGATCCCCAACAAACCGGTCAGAAAACTCATCGGCAAAAAGATCCCGGTGATGATCCCGAAGCGATACATCGTGCGGTTCATGCGCACGCTCAAGCGTCTGTCTTCGGCCTCGAGGACCAGCCCCACCCGCTCGCGGGTCAACTCCAGCTCTTCCAGATAGCGGGTAAGACTGTTGTTCAATTCGTTCCAGTAATCGCCGTCATCTTCGACGAACCAAGGCAGTTTCAAGCGCGTCAGTTGGCCGAAAATTTCCCGTTGCGGCGCCAGGAATCGCTTCAGCGCAGCGGCCCGCCGGCGGATCTGCAAAATGGCACCATGCTCGGGTGTATACCGTTCGTCGGCATCCAGTTTTTCTTCTTCTTCATCGACCACTTCCGAGAGGCAACTGACCAGATCCTGCACCTTGTTGGTGAGGTACTGCGCCATATAAAGAATGAGCTCGGATGCGGTTTTCGGCCCCTTGCCTTCAGCCAGCTCCATCAGCAATTCGTCGGTGGCGCGCAACGGTCGCAGCCGCAGGGAAATAACCCGCTGTGCCGCCGCGAAAATGCGCACCGAGACCATGTCTTCCGGCTCGGCCCCGGGGTTGAGGTTGACCCCGCGCAAGAACAGCAACAGTTCGGAATCCGGCAGCGCGAGCAGGCGCGGCCGGGTGTTTTCTTCGAGCAGCAGGTCGCAACTGAATTCGCTCAGCCCGCTGGATTTGCGCAGCCAGGTCTGAGTTTGCGGGTGACTGCGATCCCAGTGCAGCCACAGGCTTTCATGCGCCTGCAGCTGCAATTCGTCGAGTTCTGTCCGGGCTATCGAACGCGCACCGCCTTTACCATCCAGCACCAGGGCATGCACCAGCCCCCACTGCGCGTTGTCTTCCTCGAACATCCTCACCCCTTGATTGATTCGCGATTTATTCAGGCATTTTCAGCGGACTTGGCGAAATGATCACGCCATTGTTGTCCGCGTAAACGTAGTGACCCGGATGGAAGGTCACGCCCGCGAAGGTGACAGCCACGTTGAGGTCACCGATGCCGCGCTTGTCGGTCTTCATCGGATGACTGGCCAGGGCCTGAACCCCAAGATCAGTCTGTGCGATGACGTCCACGTCGCGAATGCAGCCGTAGATCACCAGACCCTCCCAGCCGTTTTTCGCGGCTTTCTCGGCCAGCATGTCACCGAGCAGCGCCCGCCGCAGCGAACCGCCACCATCGACTACCAGCACTTTTCCTTTACCGTCCAGCTCGACCTGTTCCTTGACCAGCGAGTTGTCTTCGAAGCACTTGATGGTCACGATTTCGCCGCCGAAGGAATCGCGGCCGCCGAAATTGCTGAACATCGGTTCCAGCACCTGCACCAGCTCCGGATAGGCGTCGCACAGGTCAGGCGTAAGGTAATGGTTCATCGAAAAACTCCTGTAGAAAAGAAGACGTCGAGGATGTCGCAATGTGACCGGAAAAGCGTAATGCGTCATAGCTTAGCCGTAAGCCGATCAGAGCGGAATGCCCTTGATAGAGCGTCAGCCTCCGACCACTGCGGCCAGTACCGGATGGTCGCCGAGCAGAAGCGTTTGCTGATCGCCCAGCCAACGAGCCACCAACGGCCAGACTTCGATTTGCGCCGCCTTGCTGACGAGCATCTCGACATGGCCGAAATCATCGCCAAAGCCTTGCTCGCGGCTCAGGACAAGAAATTGCTTGTGCTCTGAACCCAGCTGATCGAACAGTTTCTGACACGCCCATGCCGGATCCTGGTGATCACCTGCCGCGCTCACGGCCAGCACCGGTAGTTTCACCTCGGCCAACCCCGCCCACCAGTCCTTATCAGCGTCGCCAAAACGTCCGAACAAGCCATACCAGCGCATGCTCTCCAAGGCCAGACCGATCGGCTCGTCCTCTGGCCCGCGCTTGAGCCGCGAACCGGACAGCTGCGCGAAACGCTTGAGAATGAAGCGACCGCCCCACTCCACCGGTGGAATCTTCAACGGCCAGTATGTGCGGCTGACTTGCGTGCCGAAGAACGCGGCAGACGCCACCACTGGCTCACCGATGTATTCGCCGCCCAGCGCCGCCGCCAGAGTAATGCCCCCCAGCGAATGGCCGACCCAGTGCGGGACCTGGCCGCTCTGCTCACGAACGAAGGCGCCGATCGCTGGCAAATCATGACGGGCGTAGTCGGCGACACGGTTTCTGCGGTAGTTGTGGTTGCGCCGGGAAAGGCCATGACCGCGCATTTCGGGAATCCACACATCGAATCCCAGGCGGGCCAGGTAAGCGCCCAGCCCCAAGCCTTTCGGCGAAAACCAGAAGCGCCGATTGGAAAAACTGCCGTGCAACAGAATCACCGGTACGCCACGCACGGCCGGTTCATCGGCCAGGCCAAGGCGGGTGACGGCCAGCTCGACAGTTCCGTCGGGGCTGTTGCCGGGTTTCAAACGATAAACGTCTTCGCTCAGATCGCCGCGCCGCTCGGCGCTGATCAGGGCGACAGGAAACAGGTTGCTGCTGCTTTGCATAATGCTCTTGCACAAAAAAGGGCGGCTTCCAGAGGAGCCCGCCCTGATTGAATCAAAAAAAACGGCCGCCGCTGACTTCATGTCCATCCCTGTAGGAGCCGGCTTGCTGGCGATGCAGGCACCGAGGTCTGTCAGGGAACCGTGGTGATGCAATCGCCAGCAAGCCGGCTCCTACAAAGGCATTTGAGCGGACGTTTTACACCATCAAGCCGGCGCTTGACCTTCAGCCAGGAAGAACCAGGTTTCCAGCACGGAATCGGGGTTCAACGAAACGCTTTCGATGCCCTGCTCCATCAGCCATTTGGCCAGGTCCGGGTGGTCCGAAGGGCCCTGACCGCAGATGCCGATGTACTTGCCGGCCTTGTTGCACGCGGCGATGGCGTTGGCCAACAGCTTTTTGACTGCAGGGTTACGCTCGTCGAACAGGTGCGCGATGATCCCGGAGTCACGGTCCAGGCCCAGCGTCAGCTGAGTCAGGTCGTTGGAGCCGATGGAGAAGCCGTCGAAGAACTCGAGGAATTCCTCAGCCAGGATCGCGTTGGACGGCAGTTCGCACATCATGATCACGCGCAGACCGTTGTCACCACGCGCCAGACCGTTTTCAGCCAGCAGGTCGACAACCTGGCTCGCTTCGCCGAGGGTACGGACGAACGGCACCATGATTTCGACGTTGGTCAGGCCCATCTCGTTGCGCACGCGCTTGAGGGCGCGGCATTCGAGTTCGAAGCAATCACGGAACGCTTCGCTGATGTAACGCGAGGCGCCACGGAAGCCCAGCATCGGGTTTTCTTCTTCCGGCTCATATAGCTTGCCGCCGATCAGGTTCGCGTATTCGTTGGACTTGAAGTCCGACAGGCGCACGATGACCTTTTTCGGGTAGAACGCTGCAGCCAGGGTGCTGATGCCTTCGACCAGTTTCTCGACATAGAAGCCGACCGGGTCATCGTAGCCAGCAATGCGCTTGTCGACGCTGTCCTTGATGTCTTGCGGCAGACCGTCATAGTTCAGCAATGCCTTGGGGTGCACGCCGATCATACGGTTGATGATGAATTCCAGACGGGCCAGGCCCACACCGGCATTCGGCAGCTGCGCAAAGTCGAAGGCGCGGTCCGGGTTACCGACGTTCATCATGATCTTGAACGGCAGATCCGGCATGGCATCCACGGAGTTCTTCTTGATGTCGAAGCCCAGTTCGCCTTCGAAAATGTAGCCGGTGTCGCCTTCTGCACAGGACACGGTCACGCCCTGGCCGTCTTTCAACAACTGGGTGGCGTTGCCGCAACCGACCACGGCCGGGATGCCCAGTTCGCGAGCGATGATCGCCGCGTGGCAGGTACGCCCGCCACGGTTGGTGACGATGGCACTGGCGCGCTTCATGACCGGTTCCCAGTCCGGGTCGGTCATGTCGGACACCAGCACGTCGCCCGGCTGGACTTTGTCCATCTCGGACACGTCCTTGATGATGCGGACCTTGCCGGCGCCGATGCGCTGGCCGATGGCGCGACCTTCAACCAGCACGGTGCCGGTTTCTTTCAACAGGTAGCGTTCCATGACGTTGGCCGACGTGCGGCTCTTCACGGTTTCAGGACGCGCCTGAACGATGTAGAGCTTGCCGTCGTCGCCGTCTTTGGCCCACTCGATGTCCATCGGGCACCCGTAGTGCTTCTCGATGATCATCGCTTGCTTGGCCAGCTCGCTGACTTCGGCGTCGCTCAGGCAGAAGCGCGCGCGATCAGCCTTGTCGACGTCGATGGTCTTGACCGATTTGCCGGCCGTGGCGACTTCGCCGTAGATCATCTTGATGGCTTTGCTGCCCAGGTTGCGGCGCAAAATGGCTGGACGACCGGCGGCCAGCGTGTGTTTGTGCACGTAGAACTCATCCGGGTTGACCGCACCTTGTACAACGGTTTCGCCCAGGCCGTAAGCGCCGGTGATGAACACCACGTCACGGAAACCCGATTCAGTATCGAGGGTGAACATTACGCCGGCGGTACCCGTTTCGGAGCGGACCATGCGCTGCACGCCAGCCGACAGGGCGACCAGTTTGTGGTCGAAGCCCTGGTGCACGCGGTAGGAAATGGCACGGTCGTTGAACAGTGAAGCGAACACCTCTTTGGCGGCGCGAATAACGTTTTCGACACCCCGGATGTTGAGGAAGGTTTCCTGCTGACCGGCGAAGGAAGCGTCCGGCAAGTCTTCGGCGGTAGCGGAAGAGCGCACGGCCACGGCCATGTCAGGGTTGCCAGCCGACAGCGTGGCAAACGCGGTGCGGATCTCGGCGTTGAGCTTCTCGGGGAATTCGGCTTCCATGATCCACTGACGGATCTGCGCGCCGGTCTTGGCGAGGGCGTTCACATCATCGACGTCCAGGGCGTCGAGGGCGGCGTGGATCTGATCGTTCAGGCCGCTCAGTTCCAGAAAATCACGATATGCCTGAGCTGTCGTGGCAAAGCCACCAGGTACCGATACACCGGCGCCCGCCAGGTTGCTGATCATCTCGCCCAGGGATGCGTTCTTGCCCCCCACGTGCTCAACGTCGTGTTTGCCGAGCTTATCGAGGGAAACTACGTACTCTACCAAGGTGATCTCTCCACTAACTGTGTTGGAAAAGCTCAGAAGCCGGCGCTCTGGAAGAGCATTTGCCAGCTATATGGCCTGGACCTGGAAAATAAGTGAGAATGCGAGCCACTGGCGGCCGGCAAATCGCGCCTATCATATCCAAGAATCTTCATTAGCTTAAAGGCCCAAGGTGCAAATGAAACGATCTGCTTTCTTTATCTCCGATGGCACCGGCATTACTGCCGAAACCCTGGGTCAAAGCCTCCTGGCGCAGTTCGAAAACATTACCTTCAGCAAATTCACGCGGCCGTACATCGACAACGTGGATAAAGCGCGGGCCATGGTACAACAAATCAACAAAGCCGCTGAAACCGACGGCTTCCGGCCGATTATCTTCGACACCATCGTCAATCAGGACATCCGTGAGATCCTGGCAATGTCGAATGGTTTCATGATCGACATTTTCTCGACCTTCCTGGCCCCGCTCGAACAGGAACTCACCGAGCATTCTTCCTATACCGTGGGCAAATCCCACTCTATCGGGACCAACTCCAACTATATGGAGCGTATCGAGGCGGTGAACTTCGCCCTCGATAATGACGATGGCGCCCGCACGCATTATTACGACAAGGCCGACCTGATCCTGGTGGGCGTGTCGCGCTGCGGCAAGACGCCGACCTGTTTGTACATGGCCATGCAGTTCGGCATTCGCGCGGCGAACTATCCGCTGACCGAAGACGACATGGAACGCCTGCAATTGCCGAGCGCCCTGCGCGCCCACCAGCACAAGCTGTTTGGCCTGACGATCGACCCGGACCGCCTTACCGCGATCCGCAACGAGCGCAAGCCCAACAGCCGCTATTCGAGTTACGCGCAGTGCGAATTCGAAGTGCGCGAGGTGGAGAACCTGTTTCGCCGCGAGAACATCCCGCACATCAACTCCACGCATTTTTCGGTGGAAGAGATTTCCGCGAAAATTCTGGTGGAGAAAGGCGTGGAGCGGCGGTTCAAGTAAAGTTGTGGTCACTGCGTGGCCGCCTTCGCGAGCAGGCTCGCTCCCACAGTTGATCTGCTTCTTCAGACACAACACAGTCAAATGTGGGAGCGAGGCCGCTTTCGCGAGCAGGCTCGCTCCCACAGGGTTCAGCATTGTCTGCATATTTTTCAGTCAACACAGATCAAATGTGGGAGCGAGCCTGCTCGCGAAGAACGATGACTCGGTGTAACTCCTAGATCACAAACAAATCCACAAACCGGTTCACCGGCGTCGCCTCAAGCGCTGCCTGATCCTTGCACAACGCAAAAATCTCCTCACTTCGCTGACCGGTGAATCGTGTCAGCAGGTTCGCCCTGAACTTGTCCTCCAGCAATGGAATGCCTTCAGCACGGCGCCGACGGTGGCCGATCGGATACTCCACCACCACGTTCGCGGTGCTCGTACCGTCCTTGAAAAACACCTGGATCGCATTGGCAATGGAGCGTTTGTCCGGCTCCAGATACTCACGCGTGTACTGGGGGTTTTCGACAATGACCATTTTCTCGCGCAATACATCGATGATCGGATGGGCTGCGTGAAAGTCGTCTTCGTAGTACTCGGCGATCAGGTTACCGAAGGCCAGCGGCACGGCGGTCATGTACTGAATGCAGTGGTCGCGGTCAGCCGCATTGGCCAGCGGACCGACTTTGGAGATGATGCGGATTGCCGACTCATGGGTGGTGATGACGATTTTGTCGATGTCGTGCAGGCGATTCCTCACCTGCGAATGCAAGGTCACTGCCGCTTCACAAGCGGTTTGCGCGTGGAATTCGGCAGGAAAACTGATTTTGAACAGCACGTTTTCCATCACGTAAGTGCCGTACGGCCGGCTGAAGCTGAAGGCACGTTTGTCTTCTGCCTTGAGCGCCAGGTCGTTATTGATATGACTGAACAACACATCGTAGAAACCCCACTGCCTGGCGGTCAGCACGCCGGGGATGCCCATCTCCCCGCGCATGGCGATGTCTGCCAGGCGCACTCCTCGACTGGTCGCATCGCCCGCCGCCCAGGATTTGCGCGAGCCGGCGTTGGGCGCATGGCGATACGTGCGCAGTGCCTGACCATCGGCGAATGCATGGGACAAAGCGGACAGCAGTTGCTGACGATTGGCGCCCATGAGTTTCGCAGTGACAGCGGTCGAGGCGACTTTGACCAGAATGACGTGATCAAGGCCTACACGGTTGAACGAGTTTTCCAGGGCGATCACGCCTTGAATCTCATGGGCCATGATCATCGCTTCGAGCACCGCGCGGATCGTCAGCGGCGCGTCGCCATTGGCCAAACGCTTCTGCGACAGGTGATCGGCGACCGCGAGAATTGCGCCGAGATTGTCCGAGGGATGGCCCCATTCGGCAGCCAGCCAGGTGTCGTTATAGTCGAGCCAACGGACGATGCAGCCGATGTCCCACGCCGCTTTCACCGGATCAAGGCGGTAGCTGGTGCCCGGTACCCGCGCGCCGTGCGGGACGACAGTGCCTTCCACGATCGGACCGAGGTGCTTGGTGCATTCGGGAAAGCGCAGCGCCAACAGCCCACAGCCAAGGGTGTCGATCAGGCAGTTGCGTGCGGTGTTCAGCGCTTCCTCAGACTCGACTGTATAAGTGAGAACGTAGTCTGCGATGTCCTGCAGGACCGAATCGTAGTCGGGGCGGTTGTTCTGGTCGACGTTGGTGCTCATGTTCGATTCACTCGTGAGGTGGTTCGTTGATGGGACCTCGGTTCAGGACTGATTTTCTTTATTGTTGGAATTCGTTCCCTGTAGGAGCCGGCTTACTGGCGATCCAGGCAACCCGGTGTGTCAGGCAGACCGAGGTGCCTGGATCGCCAGCAAGCCGGCTCCTACAAGAGCGTTGTATGAATCTAGAATGAATCGCCCGGCACGCGCACGAAGCCTTCCATCAATACCCGCGCGCTGCGGCTCATGATGGCTTTTTTCACTGTCCACTCGCCGTTCACTTGCGTCGCTTGCGCGCCCACGCGCAACGTGCCGGACGGATGCCCGAAGCGCACAGCGTTGCGCTCGACGCCGCCCGCTGCCAGGTTGACCAACGTGCCGGAGATCGCCGCCGCCGTGCCGATCGCCACCGCCGCGGTGCCCATCATCGCGTGGTGCAATTTGCCCATCGACAACGCCCGCACCAACAAGTCGATGTCCCCGCCGTTAATCGCCTTGCCGCTCGACGCAATGTAATCCGCCGGTCTGGCGACGAATGCGACTTTCGGCGTGTGCTGCCGTTTCGCGGCTTCGTCGAGACTGGAGATCAGGCCCATGCGCAACGCGCCGTATGCGCGGATGGTCTCGAACATCGCCAGCGCTTTCAGATCGCCATTGATCGCGCCCTGCAACTCAGTGCCGGTGTAACCGATGTCTTCAGCGTTGACGAATATCGTCGGGATCCCGGCATTGATCAGTGTCGCCTTGAAGGTGCCAACGCCGGGCACTTCGAGGTCGTCAATGAGGTTGCCGGTGGGGAACATCGAACCGCCAGCGCCCTCTTCTTCCGCTGCCGGGTCGAGAAATTCAAGCTGCACTTCAGCAGCAGGAAAGGTCACGCCGTCGAGTTCGAAGTCACCGGTTTCCTGCACTTCGCCGTTGGTGATTGGCACATGGGCAATGATGGTCTTGCCGATGTTGGCCTGCCACACGCGCACCACTGCAACGCCGTTTTGCGGAATACGGCTGGCGTCCACCAGGCCATTGCTGATGGCGAACGAACCGACGGCCGCCGACAGGTTGCCGCAGTTGCCGCTCCAGTCGACGAAAGGCTTGTCGATGGAGACCTGACCGAATAGGTAATCGACGTCGTGATCGGCCTTGGTGCTTTTCGACAGGATCACGGTTTTGCTGGTGCTGGAGGTCGCACCGCCCATGCCGTCGATCTGTTTGTCATACGGGTCCGGGCTGCCGATGACCCGCAGCAACAACGCATCCCGCGCCGGGCCTGGGGTTTGCGCCGCTGCGGGGAGGTCGTTGAGGCTGAAGAACACGCCTTTGCTGGTGCCGCCGCGCATGTAGGTGGCGGGAATCTTTATTTGAGGTGCGTGAGCCATGGGTGCTCCTTCATAGCGAGCGAAGGACTTGAAGTCCCCTGCTCGCACATCGTGTTTTTAGACGGCAACCGCCGATTCTTCGAGGAAGTCCTGGGCGAAGCGTTGCAGCACGCCGCCCGCCTCGTAGATCGAGACTTCTTCCGCCGTGTCGAGACGGCAGGTCACCGGCACCTGAAGGGTTTCGCCGTTCGTGCGATTGATCACCAGCGTCAATTGCGCGCGCGGGGTACGTTGGCCGATCACGTCATAGGTTTCACTGCCGTCGATGCCCAGCGTGTGACGATCGGTGCCCGGCAGAAACTCCAGCGGCAGCACGCCCATGCCGACCAGATTGGTGCGGTGAATGCGCTCGAAACCTTCTGCGGCAATCGCTTCCACGCCAGCCAGACGCACACCTTTTGCCGCCCAGTCGCGGGACGAGCCCTGTCCGTAGTCGGCGCCGGCAATAATGATCAGCGGCTGCTTGCGCTCCATGTAGGTTTCGATAGCTTCCCACATGCGCATCACCTGACCTTCAGGCTCAACCCGGGCCAGCGAGCCCTGCTTGACCTTGCCATTTTCCCGGACCATTTCGTTGAACAGTTTCGGGTTGGCGAAGGTTGCGCGCTGTGCGGTGAGGTGGTCGCCACGGTGCGTTGCGTAAGAGTTGAAGTCCTCTTCCGGCAGGCCCATTTTCGCCAGGTATTCGCCGGCGGCGCTGTCGAGCATGATCGCGTTCGACGGCGACAGGTGATCGGTGGTGATGTTATCCGGCAGCACTGCCAGCGGGCGCATGCCCTTGAGTGGGCGTGCCCCGGCCAACGCGCCTTCCCAGTACGGCGGACGCCGGATGTAGGTGCTCATTTCGCGCCAGTCATACAGCGGCGTGACCTTCGGCCCGGAGTCTTCATGGATGGCGAACATCGGGATGTAAACCTGGCGGAACTGCTCAGGTTTGACCGAGGCTTTGACGACGGCGTCGATTTCTTCGTCGCTCGGCCAGATGTCTTTCAGGCGGATTTCCTTGCCGTCGGCGTCGAGGCCCAGCACGTCTTTTTCGATGTCGAAACGAATGGTCCCGGCGATGGCGTAGGCGACTACCAGCGGTGGCGATGCGAGGAACGCGTTTTTCGCGTACGGGTGGATCCGGCCGTCGAAGTTGCGGTTGCCGGAGAGTACGGCGGTCGCGTACAGATCGCGGTCGATGATTTCTTGCTGGATCACCGGATCGAGCGCGCCGGACATGCCGTTGCAGGTGGTGCAGGCGAACGCCACCACGCCGAAACCGAGCTGCTCCAGCTCATGGGTCAGGCCGGCTTCATCAAGGTACAGTGCCACGGTTTTCGAACCCGGCGCCAACGACGATTTGACCCACGGTTTGCGGGTCAGGCCGAGCTTGTTGGCATTACGCGCCAGCAGGCCGGCGGCGATCACGTTGCGCGGGTTGCTGGTGTTGGTGCAACTGGTGATGGCGGCGATGATCACCGCGCCGTCCGGCATTTGCCCGGGCACCTCGTCCCACTGGCCGGAGATGCCTTGCGCGGCCAGATCCGAGGTGGCGACGCGAGCGTGCGGATTGCTCGGGCCGGCCATGTTGCGCACCACCGAAGACAGATCGAAAGTCAGGCCGCGTTCGTACTGCGCGCCCTTCAGGCTGTCGGCCCACAGGCCGGTGGTCTTGGCGTAAGTCTCGACCAGCTGGACCTGCTCGTCTTCACGACCGGTGAGTTTGAGGTAATCGATGGTTTGCTGATCGATATAGAACATCGCGGCGGTGGCGCCGTATTCCGGAGCCATGTTGGAAATGGTCGCACGGTCGCCGAGGGTCAGTTTTGAGGCGCCTTCGCCGAAGAATTCCAGCCATGCGCCGACGACTTTTTGCTTGCGCAGGAATTCCGTCAACGCCAGCACCATGTCGGTGGCGGTGATGCCCGGCTGCAGCTTGCCGGT
Organism: Pseudomonas sp. TMB3-21; assembly: GCF_054898145.1. Taxonomy (NCBI): domain Bacteria; kingdom Pseudomonadati; phylum Pseudomonadota; class Gammaproteobacteria; order Pseudomonadales; family Pseudomonadaceae; genus Pseudomonas; species Pseudomonas sp. TMB3-21. The sequence continues at coordinate 5,203,534 of NZ_CM142718.1, forward strand.
CAGTTCGACGCCGACGCTTTCCGGCAGTCGCATCCACGACGCGCGGCCAAGCATCACGCTCTCCGCTTCCAGCCCGCCGACGCCGATGGCGATCACGCCCAACGCATCCACGTGCGGCGTGTGGCTGTCGGTGCCGACGCAGGTGTCGGGGAACGCAACGCCGTCACGCACCTGAATCACCGGGGACATTTTCTCCAGGTTGATCTGGTGCATGATGCCGTTGCCGGGCGGAATCACATCAACGTTCTTGAACGCCTTTTTTGTCCAATTGATGAAGTGGAAACGGTCTTCGTTGCGCCGGTCTTCGATGGCGCGATTCTTTTCGAACGCTTCTGGATCAAAGCCGCCACGCTCGACCGCTAGTGAGTGGTCGACGATCAATTGCGTCGGCACTACCGGGTTGACTTGCGCGGGGTCGCCACCTTGCAAGGCGATGGCGTCACGCAGGCCGGCGAGGTCGACCAAGGCGGTCTGGCCGAGAATATCGTGGCAGACCACGCGCGCCGGGAACCAAGGGAAGTCGAGGTCGCGTTTGCGCTCGATGAATTGCTTCAGGGAATCGGTGAGCGTGGTCGGGTCGCAGCGACGCACGAGGTTTTCCGCCAGCACGCGGGAGGTGTATGGCAGCGTGTCGTAGGCGCCAGGCTGAATGGCCTCGACCGCCGCACGGACGTCGAAATAATCCAGATGGCTGCCGGGCAGCGGTTTACGGAATTCAGTGTTCATCGTCAGGACTCGGTCACGGTAATTGCGAAAAGCTGGGGCGTGGCAGCAGATTTGAACTGAACACGATCCACTGTGGGAGCGAGCCTGCTCGCGATGACGGAGTCACATCCGACATTGACGTCGACTGACCCACCGCTATCGCGAGCAGGCTCGCTCCCACAAGGATCTGCGTAGAGTCCAGATCCCGGTTAAGCCCGCCCCAACCGGTCAGCGTTGTTCGATTGGCACGAACTTGCGCTGTTCGACGCCGGTGTACTCGGCGCTCGGGCGGATGATGCGGTTGTTGGCGCGTTGTTCGAACACGTGCGCAGCCCAGCCGGTCAAGCGCGAGCAGACGAAAATCGGTGTGAACAACTTGGTCGGAATGCCCATGAAGTGGTACGTCGACGCATGGTAGAAGTCGGCGTTCGGGAACAGTTTTTTCTGCTCCCACATGGTTTTGTCGATGGCTTCGGAGACCGGAAACAACACCGTGTCACCCACTTCATCGGCGAGCTTTTTCGACCAGGCCTTGATCACCTCGTTGCGCGGATCGTTGTCCTTATAAATCGCGTGACCGAAGCCCATGATCTTGTCCTTGCGCTCGAGCATGCCGAGGGTGCCTTTGACCGCCTCTTCCGGCGAGCCGAAGCGCTCGATCATTTCCATCGCCGCTTCGTTGGCCCCGCCATGCAAGGGGCCGCGCAGCGAACCGATGGCCGCCGTCACGCAGGAGAACAGATCAGACAAGGTCGAAGCGCAGACTCGAGCCGTGAACGTCGAAGCATTGAATTCGTGTTCCGCGTAGAGAATCAGCGAAACGTTCATCACTTTGACGTGCAACTCGCTCGGCTTTTTATCGTGCAGCAAATGCAGAAAATGGCCGCCGAGGGTTTGTTCGTCGCTGACGCAATTGATGCGCTTGCCGTCGTGACTGAAGCGATACCAGTAGCACATGATCGCCGGGAAGGCGGCCAGCAGGCGGTCGGTTTTGTCGTGCTGCTCGGAGAAGTCTTTTTCCGGCTCCAGGTTGCCCAGGAACGAGCAGCCGGTGCGCATCACATCCATCGGGTGGGCGTCGGCGGGGATGCGTTCCAGCACTTCTTTCAAAGCTTGCGGCAGGTCACGCAGCTTGCCGAGTTTGCTTTGATAATCGGCCAGTTGCGCCTTGGTTGGCAGCTCGCCGAACAGCAGCAGATAGGCCACTTCTTCGAATTGCGCGTCAGCCGCCAGTTCGCGAACGTCGTAGCCGCGATAAGTCAGACCGGCACCCGACTGGCCCACGGTGGACAATGCGGTTTGCCCGGCAACCTGGCCCCGGAGCCCGGCGCCACTGAGTACTTTTGCTTCGGCCATTTGCTGTCTCCAATTTTTGAATTTGTTAGGGAATCGGCAATTGTTAACGCGTCATTTCGTAGCAGCTGTCGAGCAGCGCGAGGCTGCGTTCGGCTGCGAACCAGTTTGCGAGTCCTTCGGCCTCGGACGCAGCCTCGCAGGCTCGGCAGCTGCTACACAGACCGGATTACTTCTTTGCGTTCGCGGCAAACAACGCATCGAGCTTCTGCTCGAAGGTGTGATAGTCGATGCGATCGTAAAGCTCCATGCGAGTCTGCATGGTGTCGATGACGTTCTGCTGCGTGCCGTCGCGGCGGATCGCGGTGTAGACATTTTCCGCCGCCTTGTTCATCGCGCGGAACGCCGACAATGGGTATAGCACCAGCGACACGTCGGCACCGGCCAATTGCTCGGTGGTGTACAGCGGCGTCGCGCCGAATTCGGTGATGTTGGCCAGAATCGGCGCTTTCACGCGGCTGGCGAACAGCTTGTACATGTCCAGTTCGGTGATGGCTTCGGGGAAGATCATGTCAGCGCCGGCTTCGATGCACGCGGCTGCACGATCCAGCGCAGACTCGAGGCCTTCCACTGCCAATGCGTCGGTACGCGCCATGATTACGAAGCTGTCATCGGTGCGCGCATCGACGGCCGCTTTGATGCGGTCGACCATCTCCTGCTGCGAAACGATCTCTTTGTTAGGGCGATGACCGCAGCGCTTGGCGCCGACCTGGTCTTCGATGTGAATCGCTGCAGCGCCGAACTTGATCATCGATTTGACCGTGCGCGCGACGTTGAACGCCGACGAGCCAAAACCGGTGTCGACGTCCACCAGCAGCGGCAGATCGCAGACGTCGGTGATGCGGCGCACGTCGGTGAGCACGTCATCCAGGCCGGTAATGCCCAAGTCCGGCACGCCGAGAGAGCCGGCAGCCACACCGCCACCGGACAGATAAATAGCTTTGAAACCGGCGCGCTTGGCCAGCAACGCGTGGTTGGCGTTGATCGCGCCAACCACTTGCAGCGGATGCTCGCTGGCGACCGCATCGCGGAAACGCTGGCCTGGAGTGCTCTTGTTGGAACTCATGACTCACCTCGTTCAGTGGCTGTCGGGTTAGCGCCGCCCTGGTAATGACGGGCGATATTGCGTTTGGACGCGCCGATGTGGCGGCGCATCAACAACTCGGCCAGCTCACCGTCACGGTCGGCGATGGCATCGAGAATCCGGTGGTGCTCGGCGAAGGCCTGATGCGGGCGGTTGGGCGTGGTGGAAAACTGGATGCGGTACATGCGCACCAGTTGATACAACTCGCCGCAGAGCATCTGCGTCAGGGTGCGGTTGCCACTGCCCTGGATAATCCGGTAATGAAAGTCGAAATCGCCTTCCTGCTGGTAATAGCCAACACCCGCCTGAAATGCCTCATCGCGCTCGTGGGTTTCGAGGACGCGGCGCAGTTCGTCGATTTCTTCGGCGGTCATGCGTTCAGCAGCCAGACGGCAGGCCATGCCTTCGAGGGATTCGCGGATTTCGTAGAGTTCGATCAGTTCAGCGTGACTCAGGGAAACAACCCGCGCACCGACGTGCGGTATGCGCACCAGCAAGCGCTGGCCTTCGAGCCGGTGGATGGCTTCGCGCAACGGTCCGCGGCTGATGCCGTAGGTGCGAGCGAGTTCTGGCTCGGAAATTTTGCTGCCCGGGGCGATCTCGCCTTTGACGATGGCTGCCTGAATGCGGCGGAAGACGTTTTCGGAGAGGGTTTCCGTGTCGTCCTGGATGACGGGGGGATCGAGTTGAGCCAGCATATTGTCGACACCTTTAAAGCTGATGCCGTGAAAATTAGCTAATGCCGGGGGTTTAGTCAAAGGATAAATAGGTATTGTCGACAATCGTCTAATAACGCATTTTTTTAGGTATACGCATCCCCCTGTAGGAGCCGAGCTTGCTCGCGATGGCGGTGTGTCAAGTGACGTGGATTTTTTGAAGGTGTACATATCCGTTGCTGCGGTCAGGGCTGCTATTGGTTCCGCCCTTACGGCGGGTCACTTGGAAGAGCGCCAAGTAACCAAGCGCCAGCGCCCCTGACGTACGGTGGCTCGCTAAGGCTCGCCATGCCCTCGCTCCGGTCCTGCTCCGTGGGCCCGCTGCCATCGGCCATCCATGGCCGGCGGCAGCTAACCCGGCATCCTTGCCGGGTTGCCCACTGCGCAGAACCTGCGCTCGGCCTTCCGACGGGGCAGATCAAGATCAAGATCAAGATCTGAAGCAAAGCAACGGCGCCATCCGGGCAGGATCATTCTGTCCGATACGACACAGGACCCGTAGCAGCTGGCGCAGCCTGCGTCCGGCTGCGCAGCAGTCGTCTATTCTGCGCACTGGTCCATCTGACAAACCGCGTTGCCCGATATACGACTGCTGCGCAGCCGGACGCAGGCTGCGCCAGCTGCTACACGGTTTTGTGTGGTGGCGGAACACCGCGAGCCAGGTCGGCTATCAGGCCGCCTCGGCGGCTGTGGCGTTTAGCGCACCGTCGGAAGGCTGAGCGCAGGTTCTGCGCAGTGGGCAACCCGGCATGGATGCCGGGTTAGGCGCGCACGGCCAAGGATGGCCGATCGCGCCGGGCCCACGGAGCAGGACCGGAGCGAAGGCATGGCGAGCCTAGGCGAGCCACCGGACGTCAGAGGCAAGAGCCCTTGGTTAGTTGGGGCCGGGCCGCGCAGGCTTTTCCAAGTGACTCGCCGTAAGGGCGAAACCAATATCGGCATCACCGGAGCAACGGATATGTACACCGACAAAACCTAATCGCCCAAGACGCAGCCATCGCCTCCACAGGTAATCTCACAAAGCGGTCCGCCTGATAAAGCACCAACCCCCAACCACTCATAGCCGCTGGCCAGCGCTGGCGCCATAAAACCACCGTGCTAGAATGCCGCCCGCATTTGTCTCTGACATCTGCCCTGCCTGGCGCAAAAAAATGGCCAGGCACACGCGGGAGCTTGCGCATTCATTATTGCCAGGGCCTAGAATCGACACACGGACCGCTGCGCATCAGGATCTATGAGACTCAAGCCTTTCCCAACATTTTTATATCTACTCTGCCTGCCCGGCATCGCCGCCGCGGGGGGGAAAACCGTGTACGGCCTTAACGAGTACGCTTCCCTGGACGGCATCAACCTGGAGGTCGCCGCCAAACTCGACACTGGTGCGAAAACCGCCTCTCTGAGCGCCCGTGACATCAAGCGTTTCAAACGTGATGGCGAATCCTGGGTGCGTTTCTACCTGGCCATCGACGCTGCACATTCGCACCCCATCGAACGGCCACTAGCCCGGGTCAGCAAGATCAAACGTCGCGCTGGCGACTATGATCCTGATGAAGGCAAAAAATACACTGCCCGTCCGGTCATCGAGCTGGACATCTGCATGGGCTCGGCCTTACGCAGTATCGAAGTGAACCTGACCGACCGCAGCGCCTTCCAATACCCGCTGCTGATCGGCTCCGAAGCGCTTAAACGCTTCGACGCGCTGGTCGACCCAAGTCTTAAATACGCTGCTGGCAAACCTGCCTGCGCCACCGACGCACATACCGCAGAGTAATCACCATGCGCTCTCTTACCCTTCATCTGAAATTCCTGATCGCCATCCTGGTGGTGCTGGGCATTTCGATTACGGCCTATCAGATTTTCGTGCTCGGCATTCCGGTCACCGAAGACGCCACCGACGACTTATGGAACATCGACGCCAAGGTCGAGTTCGTCGCCAGCACCAAAGATCCGGTCAAGATCCAGATGTTCGTGCCACCGCTGAGCCGCGATTACGTGAGTCTCAACGAGAGCTTCATTTCCAACAATTACGGCGTCGCCGTGAACCGCGTCGACGGCAACCGCAAGGTCACCTGGTCAGCGCGTCGCGCCAAGGGCAATCAGACTCTTTATTACCGTCTGGTGCTGACCAAGCGTTACACCGGGGAAAAGTCCAAGGTCAAAGGTCCGACCTTCCGCGACAGCATCGCCGTCGAAGGTGCAGAAAAGGTGGCTGTCGAAGCCTTGCTCGCGCCGATCCGCCAGCACTCGGCCGACGTCGAGACGTTCATCGGCGAAGCCATCAAGCGTGTGAACAATGTCAATGATGACAATGTGAAGCTGCTGCTGGGCGGCGATCCATCAGTCGGGCATAAGGCAAAAATCGTCGAACTGCTGCTGTCGCTCGCTCACGTACCGGTTGAAAAGGTCCACACCATCCGGCTGGTCGCCGATCAGCCGCAGTCACCTGAACTCTGGCTGCGCAGCTTCAACGGCGCCGACTGGCTGTTCTTCAATCCCGAGACCGGTGAACAGGGCCTGCCGACCGACCGCCTGCTGTGGTGGACCGGCGATGAAAACCTGATCACGGTCGATGGCGGCAAGAAAGCCACTGTCACCTTCAGCATGAACAACAGCGAGATGAACGCGATTCGCCTGGCCAAGTTGACCGACGAAAACACCGACGCCAATTTCCTCGAATATTCGTTGTACGGCTTGCCACTGCAAACCCAGCAGACGTTCATGATCATGGTCATGATCCCGATTGGTGTGCTGGTGATCCTGATCCTGCGCAACCTGATCGGGCTGCAGACGCTCGGCACGTTTACCCCGGTGCTGATCGCCCTCGCCTTTCGCGAAACCCAGCTGGGTTTCGGCATCATCCTGTTCACGGTAATCACCGCGCTGGGACTGTCGCTGCGCTCCTACCTTGAACACCTGAAACTGCAGATGTTGCCGCGCCTGTCGGTAGTGCTGACCTTCGTTGTGGTGTTGATTGCGGCGATCAGCCTGTTCAGCCACAAACTCGGGCTGGAACGCGGACTGTCGGTCGCGCTGTTCCCGATGGTGATTTTGACCATGACCATCGAGCGTCTGTCGATCACGTGGGAAGAACGCGGTGCCAGTCATGCAATGAAAGTGGCGATCGGCACGCTGTTCGCCGCCGCGCTGGCGCACCTGATCATGAGCGTGCCGGAACTGGTGTACTTCGTGTTCACCTTCCCGGCGATCCTGCTGATTCTCGTCGGCTTCATGCTGGCCATGGGTCGCTATCGCGGTTACCGCCTGACGGAACTGGTGCGTTTCAAGGCATTCCTGAAGAAGGCTGACGCCTGATGTTCGGTTTCTGGAAGACCTGGAAGGCCCTGGAAGCCCGGGGCATCATGGGCATCAATCGACGCAATGCGGACTACGTGCTGAAGTACAACAAGCGCAGCCTGTACCCGATCGTCGATGACAAGATCATCACCAAAGAGCGCGCCATCGCTGCCGGCATCCATGTGCCGGAGCTGTACGGCGTGATTTCCACGGAAAAGGAAATCGACAACCTCACCGAGATCATCGGCGGGCGCAGTGATTTCGTGATCAAACCGGCGCAGGGCGCGGGCGGCGACGGCATCATTGTGATCGCCGACCGCTTCGAGGGGCGTTATCGCACGGTCTCCGGGAAGATCATCAGCCACGAGGAAATCGAGCACCATGTCTCGAGCATCCTCACCGGCCTCTATTCGCTGGGCGGTCACCGGGACCGGGCGCTGGTCGAATACCGGGTGATCCCGGACCAGATCTTCAAAAGCATCAGCTACGAAGGCGTGCCGGACATTCGCATCATCGTGTTGATGGGTTATCCGGTGATGGCGATGTTGCGCCTGCCTACCCGTCAGTCCGGCGGCAAGGCCAACCTGCACCAGGGCGCTATCGGCGTCGGTGTCGATCTGGCAACCGGCCTGACGCTGCGCGGCACCTGGCTGAACAACATCATCACCAAACACCCGGACACAACCAATGCAGTGGATGGCGTGCAGCTGCCCTACTGGGACGGTTTCATGAAACTTGCTGCCGGCTGTTATGAGCTGTGCGGGTTGGGTTACATCGGTGTCGACATGGTGCTTGACCAGGAAAAAGGCCCGCTGATTCTCGAGCTGAACGCCCGCCCGGGGTTGAATATTCAGATTGCCAATGATTGTGGCCTGACATTGCGAACGCACGCGGTCGAAGCACGGCTCGAAGATCTCAAGGCTCGCGGCGTGGTCGAGACGGTTGAGGAGCGGATGGCGTTTGTGCAGGAAATGTTCGGGCATATTCCAGCGGTCGAGGGCTGACCCAGGTCCTGCGTCGCGCCCATCGCGAGCAAGCTTGCTCCTACAGAGCCCGTGGCAAGCAGCCCACCCGGCACAACACAAATCCCGCAGGAGCCTGGCTTGCCAGCGATGACGGCCGGGCAAGCGCAGCAGGTCTTACACCCTGCCACCCACCTGCCAATCGCCGACGTCACCACTAGGAGCAATCCCCCGGGCAGACTACAATCGCCACCCCGCCTCAATGGCTGACCTGCCCCGCCCATGCTGACCTGCTCCGTACACCCGCTGCCCTATCGCGCCAATCCCGCAGACTATTTCGCGGCAGTTCGCCATGCCCCTGGCGCCGTTCTCCTCGACAGCGGTCGACCGATTGCCGATCGCGGCCGCTATGACCTGCTTAGCGCGTGGCCGCTGCAACAGCTCACGGTTTCGCCCGACGAGAGCGGCAGGGATTTCCTGCAACGCCTGCGGGACAATCTGACACAACTTGGCGAAGCCAGCGTTCCCCTCGACCTGCCCTTCGCCGGAGGCTTGATCGGCTACCTGAGCTATGACTTCGGCCGCCATCTGGAAAACCTGCCAACCCAGGCGCACGACGATCTGCAATTGCCCGATGCGCGTTTCGGTGTGTACGACTGGGCGCTGATCAGTGATCACCATCGAGCCACTACCCAACTGGTGTTTCACCCGGCGTTGCGCAACAGTGAACGTCAGCGGCTGATCGTTTTATTCAGCCAGCCAGCTGCTGAATCGGTCGAGCCGTTCAAGCTGAAAGCGCCGATGAAAGCCGACCTCAGCGCCGGTGAGTATCGCCAGGCATTTGAGCGCATTCAGCACTACATTCAGGCCGGTGACTGCTACCAGGTCAATTTTGCCCAGCGTTTCCGCGCGGAATGCGAGGGCGATCCATGGGCGGCTTACTGCGCGCTGCGAGACGCCTGTCCTACGCCGTTTTCCGGTTTCCAGAGTCTGCCCGACGGCGGCGCGGTGCTGAGCCTGTCGCCGGAACGTTTCGTCAAGGTCAGCGAGCGACACGTCGAAACCCGACCGATCAAAGGCACCCGTCCTCGTGGCCTGACCGCTACGGAAGATGCCGCAAACGCCGCCGAACTGCTCGCCAGCCCCAAGGATCGCGCGGAAAACCTGATGATTGTCGATCTTCTGCGCAATGACCTGGGACGCACCTGCCGAATCGGCTCGGTGCGCGTCCCGGAATTGTTCAGCCTGGAAAGCTACCCGAACGTGCATCACCTGGTGAGCAGCGTAACCGGCGAACTGGCGGATGACCGTGATGCACTGGACCTGATAGCCGGCAGCTTTCCCGGTGGCTCGATCACCGGCGCACCGAAGATTCGCGCGATGCAAATCATTGATGAGCTGGAGCCAACCCGCCGCGGATTGTATTGCGGATCGTTGGTGTACCTCGACGTACGCGGAAAAATGGACAGCTCTATCGCAATCCGCAGCTTGCTGGTCAAGGATGGGCAGGTGTGCTGCTGGGGCGGCGGCGGAATTGTCGCGGATTCCGAGTGGCAGGCTGAGTATCAGGAGTCAATCACCAAGGTGAAGGTGTTGCTCGATACCCTGCAAAACCTGTAGCTGCCGAAGGCTGCGATCTTTTGATCGTGAAAAATCAAAAGATCGCAGCCTCGTTTCACTCGACAGCTCCTACAGGGGTCGGGCTTACAAACTCAACGCCCGATTCGAAGCCTTGATGAACTCCTGTTTCAAGTCCTCAAAACTGTGCACCGCCGGGAACTGCGGGAATTCGCGGATCACATTGTCCGGCGCGTGGAACAAGATCCCCGCATCCGCTTCGCCCAGCATCGTCGTGTCGTTGTAGGAATCGCCTGCCGCAATCACTCGGTAATACAGGCTCTTGAAGGCCAATACCGACTGACGTTTCGGATCTTTCTGACGCAACTGATAGCTGGTCACCCGCCCGGAATCGTCGGTAATCAGACGATGGCATAGCAAGGTTGGAAAACCCAGTTGACGCATCAACGGCTGGGAAAACTCGTAGAACGTGTCCGACAGAATCACCACCTGAAAGCGCTCGCGCAGCCAGTTGACGAACTCGACGGCGCCGTCCAGCGGCTTCAGGGTCGCGATCACTTGCTGGATGTCGGCGAGTTTCAGCCCGTGTTCGTCAAGAATGCGCAGGCGCTGCTGCATCAGCACGTCGTAGTCGGGAATATCCCGGGTGGTCGCCCTGAGGGATTCGATCCCGGTTTTTTCGGCGAAGGCGATCCAGATCTCCGGGACCAGGACACCTTCAAGATCCAGACAGGCAATTTCCACAAGACACTCCCATTTGTAGTGATTATTGAGTCGAGCGAGTAAAAAGACTGCCGAACTCTAGCGAGTCGAACGGGCTTGCGCAACGCACAGGGCACGCCAGCGGCCCCAGGATTTTGTTACCATCAGCCCCATATAGAGCGCCCAGCGCCACCGACCTGTAGGAAGCCGCCCTGATGAGCCCATCGTTCGACGTCGTTGAACTCGCCACGACCTATGCCAACAAATCTGCCCAGGACATCCTGAAGCTCGCGTTTGCCGAGTTCGGTGACGAGCTGTGGATATCGTTCAGTGGCGCCGAAGACGTGGTGCTGGTGGACATGGCCTGGAAGCTGAACAAAAACGTCAAAGTGTTCAGCCTCGACACCGGTCGCTTGCATCCGGAAACCTATCGCTTCATCGACCAGGTTCGCGAACATTACAAGATCGACATCGAACTGGTGTCGCCGGACTACAGCAAACTTGAACCGTTTGTGAAGGAAAAAGGCCTGTTCAGTTTCTATCGGGACGGCCATGGCGAATGCTGCGGGATTCGCAAGATCGAGCCACTGCGGCGCAAACTCTCGGCTGTAAAAGCCTGGGCAACCGGCCAGCGCCGTGACCAGAGCCCCGGCACCCGGAGCGCCGTGGCGGTCATGGAGATCGACACCGCGTTCTCCACCCCTGAACGCACCTTGTACAAATTCAACCCGTTGGCGCAAATGACCAGCGAAGAGATCTGGGGTTACATTCGCATGCTGGAGCTGCCCTACAACAGCCTGCACGAGCGCGGATTCATCAGCATCGGCTGCGAACCGTGCACCCGCCCGGTGCTGCCAAACCAGCATGAACGTGAAGGTCGCTGGTGGTGGGAAGAAGCCACGCAGAAAGAATGCGGACTGCATGCGGGCAATATCATCAGCAAATCCAAGGCGTAAGCCGCGGTTTGGGAGCCAGTGGTGCGGCATTCCGACTTACCCGCTATCGCCGCACCTCGGTCCAACGCCGTGCTCACACCGCGCTGAACCGCGTCCTCAACTGCTGCTCGGCAAACTGCTCAATGATGAAATCCACAAATGCCCGGGTCTTGCCCGGCAACAATTTGTGCTCGGCGTAATAAATCGAAATGTGCCCGTCATCGATGTACCAGTCGGGCAATACCCGCTGCAACGTCCCCGCCTGCAGGTAATTCACCGCAAACGGCATGCTCACCAAGGCGATCCCCAACCCCTGAGTCGCCACCGCGCACGCCGCTTCGGAATCGCTCATGGTCATCCGCGCCCTGAGCATAAGCGGGCTCTGTTGTTGCTCGCGTCCGGTCAGGTGCCAGGATCGCACACGCCCGGTCTGCGGCGAGCGAATCAGGATGCCGTCATGGTGCTGAAGATCGGTTGGCTCAAAAATTGGCTCTCGTTGTGACAGGTAGCCAGGGGACGCCACCAGTACACGATGCGCCGGCGTCAGTTTGCGTGCGACCACCCCTTGAGGCAGCTCGAAACCTCCGCCGATGGCCGCATCGAAACCCTGTGCGATCAGGTCGACCTGGCGATTATCGAAATGCCAATCGGGGTTGATCGCTGGGAACCGCTGCAAAAATTCCCCGAGCAGCGGCACGATGTACAAGCACCCGAACACTGTTCCCACGCTCACTTTCAAGGTGCCCGCCGGTCGCCCTCCTGCGCTGGCAAGGTTCGCCACTGCATTCTGGATCGTTAGCAGACTACCGCTGACTTCGCCGAGAAACAGCTGGCCGGCCTCGGTTAATCGCAGGCTTCGGGTACTGCGCTGAAACAGCCGCACACCCAGCCGCGCCTCCAGTTTTGCGACACTCTTGCCCACCGCTGCCGGCGTGAGACTCAAGCGGCGTGCCGCCTCGGCAAAACTCCCAACCTCGGCGCTGCGCACGAAGCATTCGATACTGCTGAAAGTTTCCATGACCGCCACTCTAAACTTCTGGTTTACACAGACTATAGCGATTGCAGTCTACTCAGAGGGTAATCAGCCGAAGATACTGAGCTCCATCAACCGCGGCCTCTCGCCCCGGCACTCTGGAGATCGATATGACTACCCAAAACCTCAGCGGCAAAGTGGCTTTCATTCAAGGCGGATCCCGCGGGATCGGCGCGGCTATCGTCAAACGCCTGGCCGCAGAAGGCGCGACGGTCGCCTTCACTTACGTCAGCTCCACCGCCAAAGCCGAAGAACTGCAAAACAGCATCATTGCCGCTGGTGGAAAAGCGCTGGCGATCAAGGCTGACAGCGCTGACGCCGACGCCATCCGCAGAGCAGTCAGCGCGACTGTCGATGCATTCGGCGGTCTGGACATTCTGGTCAACAACGCCGGCGTGCTGGCCGTCGCGCCGCTGGAAGATTTCAAACTGGAAGACTTCGATCAGACCTTGGCCATCAACGTGCGCAGCGTGTTCGTTGCCACTCAGGCTGCCGCGATTCACATGACTCATGGCGGTCGCATCATCAATATCGGCAGCACCAACGCCGACCGCATGCCCTTCGCGGGAGGTGCCACCTACGCCATGAGTAAATCGGCGCTGGTCGGCTTGACCAAGGGTCTCGCCCGCGACCTGGGCCCACGCGGGATCACTGTCAACAATGTGCAGCCCGGCCCCGTCGACACCGATATGAACCCGGCCAACACCGACTTTGCTGACAGCCTGATGCCGCTCATGGCCGTCGGTCGCTACGGCACGGTGGAAGAAATCGCCAGTTTCGTGGCCTATCTGGCAGGGCCGGAAGCCGGCTACATCACCGGTGCCAGCCTGACCATCGACGGTGGTTTCGGCGCCTGATTTCACTTGCGCTCAGACGCGAAAACGCCGGGAACCTTGATCAGGTTGCCGGCGTTTTTGCATCGGCGAATATCACGCCCACTCCAGCGCCGGCAGGCCGCAGACGCTTGGCGTAAACGCCTTGAGCGAGCGCAGGATGCGGTCGGCATGGGCGTATTTTTCATCGGCCATCGCCGCGTCGGGAATCGCGATAGCAGTCATGCCCGCGGCTTTCGCAGCGGTCACGCCAAACGGTGAATCTTCAAACACCAGACAATCCTCGGGGGCCACACCCAGCCGCCGCGCCGCCGTGAGGAAAATGTCAGGCGCCGGTTTCGCTGCGCCAACTTCCGGATCATCAGCCGTGACGATGAAATCGAACAACGCAAACCAGTCACGGTGCAGGGTGGTTTTCTGTCCGAATGACTGGCGCGAAGAACTGGTACCGACTGCGATAGGAATGTCGTTCGCCTTCAAATGCCGAACCAGTTGCTCAGCACCCGGCATCGCCAACGCCGTCGGAAAACGCTCGCGCATCAGCGGCTCGCGGATCTGCAGAAACTCTTCTGCACTGATGGGCAGGTCCAGCGCCTCGACCACATAACGGGCCAGATCAGCCGCGCCCCGGCCGATGATGTTCTGTTTGACGCTCCAATCGAAGGTCCGACCGTAGCGCTGGGCAATGATCGACGTGACCTCTGTGTAAATGCCCTCGGTGTCGAGCAGCAAGCCGTCCATGTCGAAGATCACGGCTTTGATCGGGCGGAGCTCTTTCAGCGCTGCATTCATCACATCTGATCCGTTTTTAATGACACCCCGGAGAACGCGAAGACGTTCGACCAGGATTGATTAAAGGGTTCAGCAGCATACCGAGCGCGGACGGCTCAGAGCAACGGGCAATCCTTGGCCCGGTGTAAAAACCTGTGTCCATTGACCGGATATTCATTTAGCGATTTGCCCTACAACAAACGCCTCTTTTCCCGACTTCTTTATTTGTAGATCCCCCGCAAAGTCGCGCTTCAACCGATCCGCGCAAAGGGACTGCGAATGTTCAAACCCGACAAGATCCTGGCCTTGAACAACGCCGTCGGCCTGCTGGTGGTCGCTGCGATGAACCCCGATCAGCCAGATGTCGAGGCGCTGCTCGATGATTTTCGGCTCAGCCTAAATGACTACGATGCCTGGGCTGAGAGCTACTGGACCGGTTGGGCGCTGGGTGTAGAGCAAGTATTCAAGGTCGGCAACGAGGTCCGCTTGACCGCGCCGAAGGAACTCACCTCGCCGGTCAGTTCGACGGTCACCCGTTGTCCCGCTGAAGGCCCGCTGACCCTGGTGCATATGTTTGAGGCCGCTCGGTTTGTGCCCATCGGCGATACACCGGTGATGCTCGAGCGGATCATCGAAGGACCCGAGGGTGAAATCAGTTTCGATCAACCCGTCCATCACACCATCGGGCCGAGCGGCATTCTTGAAGTGGCCGAATGCTGGCGCGGTCACCGTTACCGCATCACGTTCTTTCCCAACGTTTCGGCGGATCACGTCAAAGCGCTGTACGCGTCTTATCAAAGCGTTATCGGCGAGCTTGAAGGCTGGCTGCGGGGTGAATGGACGAGCGAGTTCGAGCCGCTGTGGCGCGAGTTTTCCGAAGCGGGCTTCGTTCGGCGCTACGGCATCCTGCAACAGGCTGACTGGAACGGTTTCGAGAAGTCGCTGCTGGGTTTGTGGGGTGACGTAAAGCAGGTTTTCGCACTGATGGCGGACCTGCAGGCCAACAGCGAAAAACTGCTTGAGTATTTGACCGAGCAGGAGCTCGAAGCACTCCTGAATGTCCCCGCCGATGCCATTGCCAAAGTGCTGCTGGTGTTGAGCGACGAACCGTTGATGTTCATCCATCTGGCGGCGTTCACCAGTTGGTTGCGGATGCTGCCGCCGCAATTCATCGCTGAAGTCGTGGCGGAAATTCGCACAGAGATTCTGGTGAGTTTCCTGCTGGTGGCACTCACGGGTCCTACAGGCCTGAAGCTTGGAATAAGCGCCAAGGTGCTGAACCGGGTTAAATCGGACAGAGCACGAAAATGGCTGGCGGCCGCGGGTTTGCGTCTTGCAGAGCTGACAGCGCAGTCGGAACTTGCGCCGCACGCGAGCATGCTCAAACCACTGATGGTCAGCGCGCGCAATGCGCCGATCAAGCCTTCGCCGGTGGTTCCACTGCAGATCACCCCTCGCGGCAGCCCGACGATTGAGGTCCGCAATCCGGTTGCAATTGCTCGTGAAAAATCCGCAGCGCAAACACGTCTTGGCCGGGTTGAAGAGCGCGACAACGCGCCGGATCAGGCGAAAAATCCTAACGGCGACAGTGCCGAGTCTGCTGATAAAACCGCGACCAACAAGTGCCCGGTTTCGATGGTTACCGGCGAGGAACTGCTGACGCTGGTTGATGGGACCCTGGACGGTGTGTTGCCGTTTGATTTCACCCGGCTCTATCGCACCAGCGCCGTCGAGATCGACTGCGGATTGGGGTTTGGCTGGAGCCATTCGTTATCGCATCGGCTGGAGATAGTCGGTGAGTCGGTCATCTGGATCGACCATGAAAACCGGCGTACGACGTTTCCGTTGCCCAGCGCTGAGCGGCCGACGATTCATAACAGTTTGTCGCGAGCGGCGATTTATCTCGGCGATTCAAGCGACGAGCTGATCCTCGCGCAGGCCGGCGACGTTCCGCGGTTTTATCACTTTCACAACGGTCGATTGACTGCGATCAGCGATGCGTACGGCAACCGCTTGCGTGTTTCGCGCGACCGTCAGGACCGCATTCAGCGGGTGGAAAACGGCGCGGGCCGGGCGCTGTTGTTGCGTTATGACCGCAGCCATTTGATCGCGGTCGACTATCAGGTGTTCGTGCCGGCGGTCAGTCTGGATGAGGCCTGGCAGACCGAGCAGACGCTGGTTTCCTATCGCTACGACGCTTGCCATCGGCTGATTGAAGCGACCAACGCGCTCGGCGAGAGCGAACGTTACGACTACGACGATCAGCACGTCATTCTGCAGCGGCAACTGGCCGGTGGGGCAAGTTTCTTCTGGGAGTGGGAAAAGTCCGGCAAGGCGGCGCGATGTGTCCGGCATTGGGCGTCGTTTGCGCAGATGGAAGCGCGTTATGTCTGGGATGACGCTGGCAGTGTGGTTGTGCAGAACACCGACGGCAGCGAGGAGGTTTATCAGCACGATGATCGGGCGCGGCTGGTGCGCCGGGTCGGGCTGGATGGCGGTGAACAACTCAAGGCGTATGACGATCAGGGTCAGCTCATCGCCGAGCAGGATGCGCTCGGCGCCATCACGGAATACCGCTACGACGACGTCGGGCGCCTCGAAGCGCTGATTCCGCCGGACGAGGAGCCGACGTCCTACGAGTACCGCAACGGTTTCCTGCACGCACGCTATCGCGGCAAAGCGGTGTGGACATATGAGCGCAATGCTCAGGGCGATGTCACCGAAACGACCGACCCGGACGGTCAGGTCACCCGCTATTACTACAACGACAAAGGGCAACTGCACACCATCCGTTACCCGGACACCAGCGGGCATCTGTTGGTGTGGAACGATCTGGGGCAACTGGTCGAAGAAACCTTGCCGGATGGCGGTGTGCGGCGGTTTTCTTACGATCTTCTAGGGCGCCAGACTACCCTCCAGGACGACCATGGCGCGGTTACCCGGTATCAATGGGACGCCGTTGGCCGACTGCTGCAGACGACCTTGCCTACAGGCGCCAGTCGCGCTTACGGCTACAACGCCTACGGCCAGATCACCGGCGAGCGCGACGAACTCGGGCGCTTTACCCGCTATGAATATGCCGATGATCTGCACCTGGTCAGCCGGCGCATCAATCCTGATGGCACCCAGCTTAAGTATCGCTACGACAACGCGCAGCTGCTGCTGACGGAGATTGAAAACGAATCCGGGGAAAAATATCAGCTGGACTACACACCTGGCGGATTGATCCGACAGGAAATCGGTTTTGATGGGCGGCGCACTGCGTATGCGTACGACCTTAATGGGCAGTTGCTGGAAAAAACCGAGTTTGGTGATGACGGTTCGGTTTTGGTCACCGCGTATGAGAGAGACGCGGCCGGGCGTCTGCTGGTTAAAACCTTGCCCGATGGGATCAAGGTTACCTATCGCTACGATTCACTTGGGCGACTCACCGGCGTCGATGACGGCCACGACCACCCGCTGGAATTTGAGTACGACCTTCAGGACCGGTTGATCACCGAACATCAAGGTTGGGGCACGCTGCGCTATGGCTACGACGCCTGCGGCCAGCTCAAGCGGATGCGCCTGCCGGATGGCAGCAAACTGGATTATCAGCGTGCGAATGGTGGTGCGCTCACGGGCATTGATCTCAACGGCGCGCGCCTGAGTTCACACACGTTCGTCGCCGGTCGAGAAAAGAATCGCCAGCAAGGCTTGCTGCTCAGCGAATACGCCTACGACGATCAGGGCCGTTTGCAGGCTCACGCTGTCAGCCAAAACCAGCGATCGCTGTATCGCCGGGATTATGCCTACAGCGACAACGGCAATCTCGAGCACATTGCCGACACCCGCCACGGCCAGCGCAACTACCAATACGACCCGCTCAATCGCCTGATCCGCGTCCGTCACAGCCGCGATCAACAGCCCGAAAGCTTCGCCCACGACCCCGCTGGCAACCTGCTGATGCAGGACCGCCCCGGCCCGACCACCGTCAAAGGCAACCGCCTGCTGATGCAGGGAGATCGCCATTACGACTACGACGCCTTCGGCAACCTGATCCGCGAACGCCGCGGCACCGCGCAAAAACTGGTCACCGAATACCGTTACGACTGCCAGCACCGCTTGATCGGCGTCACCACGCCCGATGGTCGCAGCGCAAGTTACCGCTACGACGCCTTCGGCCGGCGCATCAGCAAAACCGTTGACGGGCACAGGACCCAATTCTTCTGGCAAGGCGACAACCTCGTCGCAGAAAGCGGTCGCGAGCATTACCGCAGCTACGTTTACGAACCCGGCAGCTTTCGCCCGCTGGCGATGCTCGACGGCAAAGGCCCGAAGAAGGCCTGCCCTTTTTACTACCAACTCGACCACCTCGGCACGCCGCAGGAACTCACGGATTACAGCGGAGAAATCGTCTGGGCCGCCCAATACACCGCCTACGGCCGCCTCACCCGCCTCAACCGCGATACCTGCCAGATCCTCGACCAGCCATTACGGTTTCAAGGCCAATACTTCGACGCTGAGAGCGGCCTGCATTACAACCGGCATCGCTACTATGATCCAAGTGTCGGCCGGTTCCTGACCCCGGATCCGATTCGGTTGGCGGGTGGACTGAATCAGTACCATTACACGCGGAATCCGACGGGGTGGGTTGATCCGTTGGGGTTGGCTGAGTGCCCAGGGACGGGGAAGTGTAAGCAGACTGAGGGAGTTGAAGATCCGGCGGGGAAGGCTAAGGTTGATGAGGGACAACCCGTTGCACCTAAGCCTAAGAGCGAAGAGGATTATTTATATCGGGGAGATCAGATTGACCCCAGTGATGTATTTAAAAACGGCTTTAAAAGCAAGGGTAAAAGCAACGACTTACTATTGCACTCTCTTGACAGTGATGATCCACCAAGCAATTTCATCAGTACATCTCCCTTAAGAGAAGTAGGAATAGATTTCGCAACAAGCTATAACACTAGAACAGGATGGCTATATACACTTCAAAAAATACCAGGATACGATTTACGTGCCGAGCTCGGCTCGCTTTACGAGTTTGGAAGAGAAAAAGAAATTGCTATAAAAAACCAGATAAACAATGAAGACGTGCTCGGAGCCACTCTCATCCTCGACAACCGTAAAGAATTAGGATACTCATTAATTAATCCAAACAGGAAGATAAAAAAATGATAACCCTTGTTTCATTGACGATCCGTATAGAGGGACGGCAAGAGACGGCACAATTAGTTTGCGACAGCTCCGCAATATCTATCACGTTCACTAGAACAAACGGGTACAACAAGACCTACAGCGACCGTAATTTCTATAAGTGCTTTGGACGTGTACGCGAGGACCATCCTGATATCCTGTTCCTTTGCAAAGGATCTAAAATAAATGTCCATCCGTCTAGTATGTCCGCACAAATGACTCTCGGGCTGAAAGCTTATGAGCTAATTCTGGGCAAGCCGGCAGAGCGAGAAGATTTGGTTTATATATTCGACTACGAAGAACACAATTTGACTAACAAGCCGGAAGAACAAAAGGAGTATTTTATGCAGTGGATTAAATCGGATAAATCATCGAGCAAGCCTCAATGATAAAATGCGATATTTCCGTCCGTATCGGGGGCGTCATTCAAAACGCCGTCATAGAAGTGCATAAATCGCGAGCCGAGCTAAGGTTCATTATTGGTGATACAAAAAGCAAAATCTATGAATCTCATGACTGCTTCGACTGCTTCGGGTTATTAAGAGCAGATTACCCTCATATATCTTTCCTGTGTAAGGGCGCCAAAGTTAACGTGTACCCGTCACGAATGTCATCACAAATGTCCTGTGGCATGGTCGCCTATCAGATGGAGCTGGGGAGACGAGCAGATAGGGAGGACATGGTAAGAATATTCGACTATGAGGACACGGACATTACCAATAACATTCAGGAGCAGGAAGATTTTTTCAAGCGGTGGATAACATCTTTGGCGGGTGGATCTACTGAAAAATATAACAAAATCATGGAAACAATTTCGTAAATAACTTTGCCTATGATGATCGAAGCATGATTCTGCTCTGACTGGACAAAAAAAGAATATCTCTACAATTGACAGAATCTATCAAACTTAAAACATAAAAACGCCCAGCATTTAGCTGGGCGAATCGGTGAATCGGTAAATAACTACTAGCCCCCAGCCCCATCCTTACTCCCAGCCGGCGTACCCGAACTCCCCTTCTTACCACTACTCATCCCTGCTTTACCGGTATCGCCAGTCACACCGCCCGAACCGTTCCCCATCGAACTGCCACCGCTCATGGATCCGCTTCCAGTCCCCGGGCTGGTGCTCCTCCCGCTGGCGTCGCCGCTATTACCGCTGTCAATGCTGCCAGGCGGCAACGCATTGCCACTGCCCGAACCCGTATTCATTTCGGTGGATGGTGGTGCTCCGCCTTTATCGACGGGTGCGCCTGTAGATTGAGCGAATACCGCAGCCGAGCTAACGGATAACAAGCCAGCCACAGTGATGGCCGTGAGGGTTGATCTGATCATGGTGCGTCTCCTTGATAGAGTTGCTTACCTGAATGTACGGCAGCGATCACGTCGCAAAGGTGCCTTTCACCCGACCAATGGCAACCGCTCAACGGGGTTCCTTAGAACCTTCTTCCTCTGCGATATCCGGGTTACCGGGATCAGCCTGGCTATCTCTATCTGTACGCCGGACATCCTCGTTCGGCACTTGCTCGATGCCAGGTTCGTCATCCGGTGGACGCTGGTCGCGGCTTAGCGAATCGGTTGGAGACGGAAGTGGATACTCCGGTGTGTCATCGACGTCTGTGTCTTCAGGATCAGTGTTCATATGCACCTCTGACAACGTTCGAGGACGAGAGCCTGCGGTGATCAGGGCCGATCGGAAACGCTCTCCCGTCGGCCAGGTTCATGACGCAGTTACCTCACTGTTCATCCTCGTCCTCATCTTCCTCTTCATATTCGAGATTACCCACGTCGCCCGCATCATCAGAATCATTGAGCGGCACGGTGGCGTCATCCATCAGCGATCCGGGATCTTCGTTACCGGGATCATTGATGAACGGGAGTCCGCTTGGACCTTTTTCTTCTTTGCCTTCGGTTTCAGGAGTCATGACGAGCCTCGATCAATACCGGGATGTATTAAGTTCGAGGCGCCCTGCGGCCAATCGTTCCTGCGCGCTGGCGACAGATACAGAAAACCCGGCGCTTGGCCGGGTTTCAGTTGATTCGGGATCAAATCAATGGTGTTTGTTTTTGTGCTTGTTCTTCTTGTACTTGTTCTTGTGGCCGTTGCCAGAATGGGAACTGCGATCGTCGGTGCCCAGGTTATTACCGACTGCGCCACCTGCCGCGCCGCCAAGGCCTGCGCCGATGGTGGAGCCAGTGGAGCCGCCAATGCTGTTACCGATTACCGAACCACCGGCCGAGCCCAAGCCACCGCCGACGGCCGCCGCGGTGCGGCTGCCTTTAGGCGCGCCAACTGCGCTGCCTGCTGCGCCGCCCAAACCTGCGCCGATTGCTGCACCGGTACTGCCGCCCATTTGCTGGCCGACCACGTTACCCAATGCACCGCCGATACCACCGCCTACTGCAGCCGTGCCATCGCCGGCCGCCATTGCACCTTGAGCGACCAAAAGTCCCAGAAACAACGTGGACAATGTCAAACGCATGATATGAACCTCTAATTCCGCGTCGGGGGGAAGAACGCACTACGGATGAACGGAGTCTAGCACCTGCCTGATCGAAACCACTCATACCGAATGACTAAATTGTGGCAGCTGGCCATCAATCGGATCAGTGGCGTTTGTGGCCCTTCGCCAGGTTGCTTCCGACGCCGCCACCCAGAGCGCCGCCCACGCCTGCGCCGATGGTGGATCCTGTCTTGCCGCCAAGGCTGTTGCCAATTACAGAACCGCCCGCCGCGCCAACACCACCGCCGATCGCCGCTTTCGTACGGCTGCCTTTACGTGCGGTAGCTGCACTACCGGCTGCACCAGCAACGCCCGCGCCAATCGCCGCGCCGGTGCTGCCGCCCATGTTATGGCCGACGACGTTACCCAACGCACCGCCCAGACCACCACCCAACGCGGCTGTGCCGTCGCCAGCAGCGAGTGCACCTTGAGCAACCATCAGTCCCAAAACCAGTGCAGGCAGAGTTAAACGCATGACAAGAACCTCAAAAAATTTGG
This sequence comes from Pseudomonas sp. TMB3-21, assembly GCF_054898145.1. Taxonomy (NCBI): domain Bacteria; kingdom Pseudomonadati; phylum Pseudomonadota; class Gammaproteobacteria; order Pseudomonadales; family Pseudomonadaceae; genus Pseudomonas; species Pseudomonas sp. TMB3-21. The sequence goes on from NZ_CM142718.1 coordinate 5,225,671, forward strand.
GCAAATCAAAAAAGGGATCGAGGTTGATTGTCAGGAACAGAGAAAATCCAGACGCGCTGACTCAACCATCGGCGACGTTTGGACAGCAATCACGGGAAAGGTTTTATGACAGGCAAAAAAAAGCCCGCTGGGGAGACGGGCTAGGGTATTGCTTTCTAACGGATGAGCTGAGATTACGGCTCACCCTGTGAAAACTTTGTGAAAGTTTCTGCAAAATACCGTGTGGTGAAAATAATCCGCCAGATATAAAAAACCCCGTTCGATGACGGGGTTCTACCAGTGGGCTTCATCACTTCCTGACCGGAGCCGCCACCTTGGGCATGAACTTCGACTTCGGCCCGCGGCTGACCATGGATTTCATCTTGCCGACTTTGATCTTATCTTCACCAAAACTTGCCACATATTCGGTTTGCCCGCACTGCACGCAGTTGTTGATCGGAAATTCTGCCCCGTCGTCTTCGTTATACGGATGAGCCATATCTACACCCCTCAAACGCGATCGGCACCGGCAAGCCCGATTTGCCCGAAAAATACCGATCACCAAGAATTTTGAGACTAGCCGGTCATTACCGGACTTGTGGTTCATGAAATCCATCTGCCGACGAGTGGAACGCTCAAAATGCCAAGACCTTCGATGCATCAGGGCAACGACTTCAGGTATCGAGCCAGTGCTTCGAAAGCCGGCAGGGTAACCGGATCGTTAGCGGCATTGGCCGCAACAGGATGTGAGGCAAACCGCACAATGACCATTTCGGCATCCGGGTCCACATAGATGCGCTGCCCATGGACCCCGCGCGCCATGAAAGCTCCGCCCTCCTTGCCCGTTACCCACCACATCGATCGATAGCTCCAGCCTTTGAGCAGGTCATAACCCGCTTTTGCGAATGCCTGCTTGTCGCCGCCCCGACGGATATCGTCGATGACTGATTGAGGCACGATCTGTTGGCCGTTGGCTCGGCCATCATTGCGCAGCATCTCGCCAAACCTTGCGAGGTCCCTCAGGCCCGCGTTCAAACCGCCGCCCGCGAACGGCGTCCCGATGGAGTCCACGCTGAAGTAGGCATCCTGTTCCGCCCCGAGCCGACTCCAGATGCGCTCGGACAACCACTGCGCGACATTACGCCCCGTCACCCGCGCGATCACCCACCCGAGCACGTCGGTGTTAATAGTCTTGTAGGCGAATGCAGCGCCGTGCTCACCCTGGGGCTGAACGCTCTGCAGGAATTCGTAGTAGCTGCGAGGACCGGTGTAGTCCGCCGGTTTGGGCAACGGATTGCCGGCGTTGGCGTGCGCCCAGACCTCGGCGTTAGGGTCGGCGTAGTCTTCGCTGTATTTCAGGCCTGTAGTCATGTCCAGAACCTGGCGCACCGTCGCGTTGCCGAACGCGGAGTTCTTCAACTCGGGAACATAATCGACAACCCGCTTATCCGCATCGATTCGCCCCTCAGCCACCAACATCGCGCCCAGCGTACCGACCACGGATTTGGTGACCGACATCGCCGCATGCTGCCCTTCCGGTTTCAATACCCCGAAGTAGCGCTCGTAGACGACTTGGCCTCGGTGCATCACCACGATACCGTCGGTGTAAGCCGCGGGCAGGGATTGCTCCCACGTCATCGGCGACGTTGCCCCAAGCGGTGTGAAGCTGATGGCGTCGATGTATTCGCGCAATACGGACTTCAACGACGTAGGCGCGCCGAGCCCTCGCGATACATTGATTGTCGGCATGAGCTGACGAAAATTCGAGACACTCCAGCGCATCGCCGGAAACCGAAAATAGCTGCCGTCATCAAAACGCACGGTGCGCTCGGCGGGAGGTGGAGAACCGATCATCCAACCGAGCTTCGCAGGGTCGCTGGCATTGGCGTCTGGGTAAGGCTCCGGGGCGGATGCAATGGCCGAAGAGGAAACGAAGAACATCAGCGTGGCCGTAAAGGACAGGGCCAGGAGGCGATAGATTGCGATGAGAAATGGCATGGTGTTCGATTCCGTTCGAGTGAGCATGCAAATTGCGTCGGGGTGAAAACCTGTTCTACATAAGCTTGATCAATACAGTCGTAACGGTAGCCACCGTGCCAATCAAACCTGTCGCGACAGCGACCGGATACCAAAAGGTCTCACGAGTCATCTTGCCCGCTTCAGCGTTTAGCTTGCGCTGCTCGGCGATTAGCTTGACGATCTCGACGTGGATCTTTTCCAGCTCTGCCTGCTTCATGGTGAACTCCTGCAGAACTGCACGCACTCATTCCAGACAGAGGGATCGGCTATTGCCGGGTATCGGGTCATTCTGTACCCCTGAGCGAGATATGGAAACCCTCCTGCAACCGCGCATCCGTGAGCGATAGAATCCCCTGAACGCCCCGGCGTATCTGGTCTTCCCGCCCTGCTTCCGACAAGAGATTCACGCGTCCTACATGAACTCAGAAATGCCTGAACCGCACTTTTAGACACAGTATTTTCAGACCCCAAAAACCACAAAACCCCTGACTTCTTTCGAAATCAGGGGTTCTGGTTACATCGAATTTGGCGGTGAAGGAGAGATTCGAACTCTCGATACAATTTCTTGTATACACACTTTCCAGGCGTGCTCCTTAAGCCACTCGGACACTTCACCGTATCTCTACAAACATCTTCTGTCTGTCGAGGCGCGCTAATGTAGTCGAAAGCTTTTCTGATGGCAAACTTTTTTTGCAGAATTTTCATGCGGTTAGGGATTCAGATGATCTTGCCAGCCGTGCGCCATGGCAAACCTGCCAATCTCCGGCTCTGCGTCTTCTTCTATATAGAAGGCGAAACACCGCAGACAAGGCTGGCGACACGCGGCGCGTGGGAAAAGGGTGACTGGCGGGTCAGTCACGGCGCTTTACCTGGCCTGCTGCGGTGGGTAACGTCTGCTTCAACTTTCATACAAGGAATAGCGTCATGAGTGAGTTGATTTCCTACCATCTCGAAGACGGTATCGCGACCCTGACCTTGAGCAATGGCAAGGTCAATGCAATCTCACCGGACGTGATTGCTGCGTTCAACACGGCACTGGATCAAGCCGTGACGGATCGTGCCGTGGTGATCATTACCGGTCAGCCGGGAATCCTGTCCGGCGGTTATGACCTGAAGGTAATGACAGCGGGTCCTAAAGAAGCGGTATCTTTGGTGACGGCCGGCTCGACACTGGCCCGTCGTCTACTGTCTCACCCCTTCCCGGTCATCGTCGCCTGCCCGGGCCACGCGGTGGCCAAGGGTGCATTCCTGCTTCTGTCGGCGGATTACCGAATAGGCGTCGACGGGCCTTTCAGCATTGGCCTGAACGAAGTACAGATCGGCATGACCATGCACCACGCCGGTATCGAGATTGCGCGAGATCGTCTGCGCAAGTCGGCCTTTCACCGTTCAGTGATCAATGGCGAAATGTTCAACCCGCAAAGCGCGGTTGATGCGGGCTTCCTTGACACGGTGGTGTCGGCTGATGAGCTGCAAGGCGCGGCAATGGCAGCCGCACGTCAATTGAAGAAGATCAACATGACGGCTCACAAGAACACCAAACTGAAAGTGCGCAAGGGCCTGCTCGATACCTTGGACAACGCGATCATCCTTGATCAGGAATACATGGGTTAAGCCCGACCGGCATCATTGAAAAGCCCGACGTCCGCGTCGGGCTTTTTCGTACATACCTCGTAGCTATATCTACAGGGGCTTTAGGACGGCTCTGACGCCCAGGCCGAAACATGTGGTCAAACATCGCCCATCTCCTGTTTCCCTGCCAGCAATTGCCGAAAACAGTGCACATCCGTACACTGCGCCACCTTTTGCGCTGGTGGGCCTGCAGATGCTGTTTGTGTTGCGTATGTTGTTGATGAGCCTGCACTTTGTCCTGGCCGGAGTGCTTGGCGTGTTACTGGGCCTGTGTCGGCCGTTCAATCCGGACAACAGTCGTCTGTGCGCACGCCTATATGCGTGGCCGGCCATGTGCATTTTGCGGCTGCGGGTAAAGTCTGACGTGGGGCCGCTGATGGATAAACCTGTAAGCTGCGTGATCATCGCCAACCATCAATCCAACTACGATCTGTTTGTGTTCGGCAATGTGGTGCCCCGCCGCACCGTGTGCATCGGCAAAAAGAGCCTGAAATGGGTGCCGCTGTTCGGGCAATTGTTCTGGCTGGCCGGAAACGTGCTGATCGACCGCGGCAACGCACAGAAGGCGCGGCAGTCCATGTTGACCACCACTCACACCTTGCAGCATGAAGACACGTCCATCTGGGTGTTTCCGGAGGGCACGCGCAATCTTGGCGAAGAGCTGCTGCCGTTCAAGAAAGGTGCGTTCCAGATGGCGATCGCCGCAGGCGTGCCAATCGTGCCGGTGTGTGTCAGCAGTTACGTCAAACACATGCGACTTAACCGCTGGCGCAGTGGGAAAATTCTGATCCGCTCGCTTCCGGCGATTCCCACCGCAGGGTTGAGCATGGATGACATGCCCATGTTGATCGCGCAATGTCGCGAGCAGATGCGCGAGTGCATCGCATCGATGGACCGGCAACTGCAAACTGCCTGAAAAAACCCGCCAAGTGCGGGTTTTCTTTTGCTGGCGAACTCTGCCGATTTTGCTGACTCTCAAACAGCAGACAAGGCTAAGCTGATACCTGCCTGCCACTGCCACTTGCACATAAGAAGCGAATCAGAACCATGGGTAGAGTTGTTGCTGCTGCGGTTTACAGCTCCGGAAAAAAAGTCACCAATATCACACTCGATGAAGGGGCGGCCTGGGCGGAAAAGCCTGGCCACTTCGTCTGGATCGGTCTTGAAGAACCGAATGAACAAGAGCTGAATAACCTGCAACGCCAGTTCAATCTGCATGAACTGGCCATCGAAGACGCCCTGGAAAAACACAGTCGACCGAAGCTGGAAACCTTTGGCGATGCGCTATTCATCGTGACGTATTCGCCGATCCGCCATAACGGCAAACTGGAATTCATCGAGACGCACATCTTCGCCGGCAAGGGCTACATCATTACCGCGCGCAACGGTCACTCTGCCTCCTACGCCCATGTCCGGCAACGCTGTGAAGCGCGTCCGCTACTGCTCGAACATGGCGAAGATTTCGTGCTGTACGCCCTCCTCGACTTCGTTATTGAAAACTATCAGCCAGTGGGCGAAGCGATCCATGCCGAAATTGATGAACTGGAGCACAACGTGCTGTGCAGTTCGTTAAATGAGCGCGACATTCAGAAACTTCACAGCCTGCGTCGCGACGTAGTGCGTCTACGGCGTTATGCCGCGCCGATGGTGGAGATCGGCGAGGAACTGCAAAGGCTCAACTTTCCGTTCATCGACAAGAACATGCGCCCGTACTTTCGCGATGTGCAGATCCATGTAACGCGGCAGATGGAGGATTTGACGACGCTAGCCGACATCGCCAGTCAGACCATCGAAATCGGCGTGTTACTGGAAGCCTCGCGTCAGAGCGTAGTGCAGCGCAAGTTCGCTGCGTGGGCGGCGATTCTGGCGTTTCCGACTGCAGTGGCAGGGATTTACGGAATGAATTTCCAGAACATGCCGGAGTTGACCTGGCATTACGGCTATTTCGGTGTGCTGGGATTTATTGCGGTGGGATGCGTCAGTTTGTGGGCAAGTTTCAAGCGGTCGGGCTGGTTGTAGGACTGTGCACTGCAGGTTAAACAGCGTCGCTGCCAATCGCGAGCAGGCTCGCTCCCACATTGAACCGTGGGAGTGAAGCTGCTCGGCATGGGTCAGGAAGGCTTAACCGCCTCTGGCTTGTGCGCCACAAACCGCATCATCCACTCCGCCACCGTCGCGCCATGATGCTCATGCTCAAGGCTGGCCATTCCTTTGGAATAAACCTGCTCGCCCAGCGCTTCCTGACGAATATCCAGCAACGCGCGTGAATAATCGTGGATGAATTCCGGATGCCCCTGGAAGCACAGCACCTGATCGTTGATGTGGTAAGCAGCAAACGGGCAGAAATCGCTGGAAGCGATGACCGTGGCGTTTTCCGGCAATGACGTCACCTGGTCCTGGTGGCTGATCAGCAACGTCAGCTCTTCCTTGACCGGGCTCATCCACGGCGCCTTCGCCGCGAGTTTGTAACTGTGCGTGCCAACGCCCCAGCCCTGGGTCGCGCGCTCGCTTTTGCCGCCCAGCAACAGCGCCAGCAATTGATGGCCGAAGCAGACGCCGAGCAACTTGTCGCCCCGCTCGTAGCGATTCAACAGATAAGCCCTGAGGGTTTCGATCCATGGGTCGGTGCCGAAGGAATCAGCTTTGCTGCCGGTGACAAGATACGCATCGAAGGTCAGGTCATCGCTCGGATATTCGCCCTGCACCACGTTGTAAACGGTGAACTCCGCGGCGATAGGTTGCTGCGAGAACAGACGCTGGAACATCTGCCCGTAACCCTGGTATTGATCGATCAGTTCCGGACGCAGAATGTCGGTTTCCAGAATGCAGATGCGTAACGACATAAAAAATACCTGACACGTGAAGGGAATAATGCACACCCCAGAGCCTGCCCTGAAACACGATGGCAGGCAAGCCCCGGAGTGCGTCACTTGTCCCTTAGAACGTCTCCCCTTTGGCGGCTTTTTCCAGCAGCAGCGCGGGCGGCGCGAACCGTTCGCCGTACGCGTCGGCCAGGTACTGCGCGCGGGCGACGAAATCCTTTACCCCGTATTGGTTAATGAACTGCAGCGCGCCACCGGTCCAGGCAGCGAAGCCGATACCGAAGATCGAACCGACGTTGGCGTCTGCCGTCGAGGTCAGCACGCCCTCCTCCACGCAGCGCACGGTTTCGATGGCTTGCACGAACAGCAGCCGATCACGCACGTCCTTCGGCGAAATCTGCCCGTCAGCTTGCTCAAAACGGCTCTTTAACTCCGGCCACAGATGCTTCTGGCCACCGGCAGGATAATCGTAAAAACCGCCTCCTGCGGCCTTGCCGGGTCGCTTGTATTCGTTGAGCAGCAGATCAATCACGGCGAAGGCCGGGTGCTCCGTCAGTGGTTTCCCTTCCGCTTGCAGGTCTTTGGCCGTTTGCTGGCGGATATGGCTCATCAGGCTGAGGGAAACTTCGTCGGAGATCGCCAGAGGCCCGACCGGCATGCCGGCCTTGCGCGCTTCGGTCTCGATCATCGGCGCACTGACGCCCTCGCCGAGCATGGCGATGCCTTCGTTGGTAAAGGTGCCGAACACTCGCGAAGTGAAGAAGCCGCGACTGTCGTTGACCACAATCGGGGTTTTCTTGATCTGCAGGACGAAATCGAAACCTCGGGCCAGGGTTTCGTCGCTGGTGTGGCTGCCCTTGATGATTTCCACGAGCGGCATTTTCTCCACGGGGCTGAAAAAATGCAGGCCGATGAATTTGCTCGGGTCGGGCACGGCAGTGGCGAGGCCGCTGATCGGCAAGGTCGAGGTATTGGAAGCGATGGGCGCATCCGGGCCAACGACTTTCTGCGCGGCGGCCGAGACCTTGGCTTTCAATTCCCGGTCTTCGAATACCGCTTCGATGACCAGGTCGCAACCAGCCAGGTCCTCATCATTTTCGGCCGGACAGATCCGCGCCAGGATCGCCTCACGTTGCTCGGCACTCATCTGGCCGCGCGCGACTTTCTTGTCCAGCAGCGCCGCCGAATGCGCTTTGCCTTTCTTGGCAGCGGCGAGGTTGACGTCCTTGAGCACCACTTCGAGGCCCGCCGAGGCACTGACAAACGCAATGCCCGCACCCATCATCCCGGCGCCCAGCACGCCGACTTTTTGCGTCACATAAGGTGCGAAACCTTGAGGGCGCGAGCCGCCAGCGTTGATCTCATTGAGTTGAAACCAGAAAGTGCCGATGAGGTTTTTCGAGATCTGGCCGGTGGTCAATTCGGTGAAGTAGCGCGTTTCGATCAGGTGCGCGGTGTCGAAATCGACCTGAGCGCCTTCTACCGCCGCGCAGAGAATCTTCTCCGGCGCGGGCAGGCAGCCCTGGGTTTTGCTGCGCAGGATCGACGGCGCGATCGCCAGCATTTGTGCGACTTTCGGATTCGACGGCGTACCACCCGGAATCTGATAGCCCTTCACATCCCAACGCTGCACCGCGGCAGGGTTGGCGACGATCCAGGCGCGCGCCTTGGCCAGCATGTCATCGACGTTGCTCGCCAGTTCGTCAATCAACCCCGCCTGCAAGGCTTGTTGCGGCCGGACTTTTTTTCCTTCCAACAGATACGGCAAGGCTTTTTCCAGACCGAGCAGGCGCACCGTCCGCACCACCCCACCGCCGCCCGGCAACAGGCCAAGCGTCACTTCGGGCAAGCCAAGTTGCACGGCTGGATTATCCAGCGCAATCCGGTGATGACAGGCCAGGCAGATCTCCCAGCCTCCGCCCAGCGCCGCGCCATTAATCGCGGCGACCACCGGTTTGCCGAGGGTTTCGAGGGTGCGCAACTGAGCTTTCAACGTCAGCACCATGTCGTAGAACGCTTTGGCTTCGGGTTTGCCGATTTTGATCAATTCATTCAGGTCACCACCGGCGAAGAAGGTCTTCTTGGCCGAGGTGATGATGACGCCGGCAACCGTGTCCTTTTCCGCAACCAGTCGAGCAACGCACGCGGCCATGGCTTCGCGGTACACGGCGTTCATGGTGTTGGCGCTCTGGCCCGGCATGTCGATGGTCAGGACGACGATAGCGTCCTGGCCTTTTTCGTAACGGATGGCTTCGGTCATTACAGTTTCCTTGAAGTCGGGGCTCAGAGGCGTTCGATGATGGTGGCAATGCCCATGCCGCCGCCGACACACAAGGTCGCGAGGCCGTAGCGCAGGCGCCGGGTTTCCAGCTCATCAAGCAGCGTGCCGAGAATGGCGCAACCGGTCGCGCCCAACGGGTGACCCATGGCGATCGAGCCGCCGTTGACGTTGACTTTGTCCGGGTCGATGGCCATGTCTTTGATGAATTTCAGCACCACCGAGGCGAAGGCTTCGTTGACTTCGAACAGGTCGATGTCTTCGACCCGCAGCCCGGCCTTGGCCAAGGCTTTGCGGGTGGCCGGTGCAGGACCGGTGAGCATGATGGTCGGGTCGGTGCTGGTGACTGCGGTGGCGACGATGCGCGCCCGAGGTTGCAGGCCGAGCGCGCGGCCCTTGGCTTCGGAGCCGATCAGCATCAGCGCTGCACCGTCGACAATCCCGGAACTGTTGCCCGGTGTGTGGACGTGGTTGATCCGTTCAACATGGCTGTAGACCCGCAACGCCGTGGCGTCGAAACCCAACTGCCCCATCATTTCGAAACTCGGTTTGAGTTTGCCGAGTCCCTCCAAAGTACTTTCGGCCCGAATGAACTCATCGTAATCAAGCAGGACAATGCCGTTCTGATCCTGCACCGGCACCAGCGATTTGCTGAATGAACCGTCGGCCCGTGCGCGCGCCGCTTTCTGCTGGGAATGCAGAGCGTAGGCATCGACGTCGTGACGGCTGAAGCCCTCCAGCGTGGCGATCAGGTCCGCGCCCACGCCTTGCGGGGTGAAATGACTGTGCAGGTTGGTTTGCGGGTCCAGCGCCCAGGCGCCGCCGTCGCTGCCCATCGGCACCCGCGACATCGATTCGACCCCGCCCACCACCACCAGGTCTTCGAAGCCGGAGCGCACTTTCATCGCGCCGAGATTGACGGCTTCGAGGCCTGAGGCGCAGAAGCGGTTGATCTGCACGCCGGCGACGCTGACGTCCCAATCGGCCACTTGCGTTGCAGTCTTGGCGATGTCCGAACCCTGATCGCCGATGGGCGTCACGCAGCCCAGGACCACATCGTCGACCTGACGGGTGTCGAGGTCGGTACGCTGCTGCAATGCGGTGAGCAGTCCGGCAACCAGGTTCACCGGTTTGACGCTGTGCAGGGCGCCGTCCGCCTTGCCTTTGCCGCGGGGCGTGCGTAACGCATCAAAAATCAAAGCTTGGGTCATGACGTCCTCGAACCGCTGAGCAGGATTGAATGCAGACCTCCACCTTATGCCGAGCGATTACGAATTCAATGACCGCAACGCTCAGCGAGATTGACGACCACGCTCAGACGGACGGTAGTCTGCTAACGAGTTGACCGATAGAGTGGCTGAAGCTGTCTAGCCAAAGGGCGGCGAAGAAGCTGGCAATAGGCCTCATACCTTTTTAACAACCGTTAGCGCGCGGACCATACGAAATGGATCTAAGCCAAGTGTGACGCGGCCTTTAACGAGCTCTAAGGTGAAGAGAAACGAAGTCGTCGTCGGGTTTTGCCGAGGCACTCGTCTTACAGGAAGTGCAACGCTCTGCCGTCATGGAGATATGCGGGCAGGCAATCAGGGAATAACAAAAAAGGCGGTCAAGCCATGTTCAAGCAATCGAAAGTACGTCAAGCCGGTCTCATTCTTTTCGCCACCACGCTCGTGTTGATCTTGCCGAACCTGACCAAGGTGCTCGGCTGATCGCTCAAATCAAACAGCTGAAGATTTTATCCCGTCGCGCCAAATTGTGACTGGCTCGCTTTGCGGGCCAGCGCGGCTGTGCCAACCTTGCCGCACATCCCTGACTTGGACGGCGATCCTTGAAAGCGCTCATTCTGTTGGCGGCCCTGCTGTTCGGCGCACCGCTTTACGCAGCTCAGCTTGATCTCGATCTGGGCGACTATTCGCGTAGCTGGCAAACCGAGGAGTTGCTCAAGCATCCTCAGATCGAAACCATCACGATTAAAAAAGATGTGTCCTACAAGCGGGACATGAGTTACCGCGCGGTGCCGCTGGCGGCGCTGTTGCACGGGGTCAAACCTGATCAGCACCTGCAAGCCGTGGCCTCGGACGGGTTTGCGGCCGAGCTGGCGGCGGCACCGTTACTCAACGCTCATGGCGCGCGGGCGTGGCTGGCCATTGAGGATCCGGCGCAACCGTGGCCCGGGCTGTCCGCAGGCAAACACAGCGCCGGGCCGTTTTACCTGGTCTGGACTGACCCTCAGGCCGGCAGCATCAGCCCCGAACAATGGCCGTTTCAAGTCGCGAGCATCAAGCGCATGGCGCCGGTGGCGGAGCGCTTCCCTGCCTTGCTGCCTGATCCTGCATTGAAGGCGGATGATCCGGTGAACCAGGGGTTCGCGTTGTTTCAGAAGAATTGTCTGGCGTGTCATCGATTGAACGGTGCCGGGGATGCGCAGTTTGGGCCGGATCTGAATATTCCATTCAGCCCGACCGAATATTTTGGCGGGGAGTTTTTGCAGCGCTACATTCGCGACCCGCAGAGTCTGCGGCAGTGGCCGCAAGCAAAAATGCCCGGGTTTTCAGCGGCAGTGTTACCGGATGGAGACCTGGAGATGCTGGTGGGGTATTTGAAGCATATGGCGGGGCGCAAGGTTAAGCCCTGATTCGTAGATGGCGCCCAAAAAGTAAGAACGCCGCAAAACCTGTAGGAGCGTGGCTTGCCCGCGATGAGGCCCGGTCAACCCACATTGATGTTGGCTGACACGCCGCCATCGCCAGCAAGCCGGCTCCTACGGGTTTTGTGGTGAATATACTTTTCTGCGTGCAGCCTCGGCGCTCACTGCTGCTGGACGGATATCACTGGCGCCGGGATCGGGATCGGGATCGGGATCGGTGTCGGGGAGACGAAGACTTTGGCGTGCATCTGCTCGCACCCGCCGCCCCGGCGCATGCCGCGGACCGGGCACGCATCGAGGTAATCAAGGCCTACTGCCAGTTTCAAGTGGCGCTCGGGCCTCGTCAGCTGATTGGTCACGTCGAAGCTGTACCAAGCGTCATCCAGCCAGGCTTCCGCCCACGCATGGCTGGCCAGGTGTTCGCAATCCTCTGTGTACAGATAGCCCGACACGTACCGCGCCGGAATGCCGAGGCTGCGCGCGCACGCCAGAAACGCGTGAGTGTGATCCTGACAAACGCCCGCACGACCAGCAAAAGCATTCGCCGCGCTGGTGTCGACCGCCGTAGAGCCCGGCGTGTAAGTCATGTGCTGGTTCAGCCCGTGCATCAAATCGATCAACGCTGTGCGATCGCGACGTTGCTTGCATTCCTTGCCGGCAAAAGCACGCAAGTCTTCGTCGGCTTCGGTCAGGCGGGTGAACCGCAAAAACGGCAGCGCTGACTGGCTCTCATTCTCGGCTTCGCGCAATTCGTCGATATCGACCTGGCCGCGCGCACCAATGATGATCGCCTCGTGCGGCTCGTCCATGGTCAGCACGTGCAGGATGTTGCCGAACGGATCAAGCTGCGCGCGCACCGGGCGCGGCAGGTCGAGCTGCCAGCTCAGCACGTGCTGGCGCTCGCTGTCGTGGGGAGTCAGGCGCAGATACTGGATGCTCGCCCGCACCTGATCTTCATAGTGATAGGTGGTCTCGTGGCTTATGGAAAGTCTCATGCAGCCTCCAGATACGAACTGTGAATGGCGTTGCCCAGCTGGCGCACCAGCGGGATGAACTCGGTCAGCCAGGCATGCAGGCCTTCGTCGAGAATTTCGCTGATGCCGGTGTAGCGCAGGCGTGCGTCCATCTCGGCCGCCAGACGCTGCGCAGGTCGACCGTTGGCGCCGGGCAGCTGCGCGAGAATCTGGTCGATCTCTTCGGTGCAGGCGCGCAACGAACGCGGCACGTCAGCGCGCAGCAATAACAATTCGGCGACATGCCGGGCGCCGGGGGCGTCGCGGTAAATTTCGGTATAGGCCTCGAAGGACGACAAGGCTCGCAACAACGCGCTCCACTGGTAATACGCGTGAGCCGTGCCATCGCTGACCGCTTCGGCCTGATCGCCGGCCATTTCGTAGCGCGCATCGAGCAGTCTCAGCGTGTTGTCCGCCCTTTCGATAAACGTCCCCAGGCGAATGAAGCGAAACGCATCGTTGCGCATGATCGTGCCGTAGGACGCGCCACGAAACAGGTGGGAACGTTCCTTGATCCACTCGCAAAAACGGCTCATGCCGTAGCGACTCAAGCCTTGATCGGCGATCCCGCGAATTTCCAGCCAGGTGGCGTTGATGTTTTCCCACATGTCGGCGGTTATTCGCCCACGCACCGCGTGTGCACTGGCGCGGGCCGAACCGAGGCAACTGTAGATGCTCGCCGGGTTGGCCGCGTCCAAAGCAAAGAAATGCAACAGGCGTTCGGCATGCAGATCGCCGTGGCGCTCGAGGTAATCCTCGAGGGTGCCGGTGATCAGCAACGGCATGGCGAGTTCGTGCAAGCCGTCACCGCGACCATCCTGTGGCATCAGCGACAGCGAATAGCTGATGTCGAGCATCCGCGCGAGGTTTTCCGCCCGCTCCAGGTAACGCGACATCCAGTACAAATCCGAGGCAGTTCTACTTAACATGGCAGGCTTCCTTCAATCCTCGACCACCCAGGTGTCCTTGGTGCCGCCGCCCTGGGAGGAATTCACCACCAGGGAGCCTTCACGCAGGGCGACACGGGTCAGGCCGCCGGGGACAACCCGGGTTTCGCGGCCAGACAATACAAACGGACGCAGGTCGATGTGCCGCGGCGCGATACCGTTTTCGACAAAGGTCGGACAGGTCGACAGCGACAACGTCGGTTGCGCGATATACGCGTGGGGTTTGGCCTTGATCCGCTGTCGAAACGATTCGATTTCCGCCGCCGTCGCCGCCGGCCCTACCAGCATTCCGTAACCGCCGGAGCCCTGGGTTTCCTTGACCACCAGGTCCGGAAGGTTGGCCAGCACGTGGGAAAGTTCGGCGGGATTACGACACTGCCACGTCGGCACATTCTTCAGAATCGGCTCTTCGTCGAGGTAGAAGCGGATCATGTCCGTGACGAACGGGTACACCGATTTGTCATCCGCCACGCCGGTGCCGATAGCATTGGCCAGCACGACGTTGCCGGTGCGATAGGACGACAGCAGCCCCGGCACGCCAAGCATCGAATCGGGATTGAACGCCAATGGATCAAGGAAGGCATCGTCGAGCCGGCGGTAGATCACGTCGACCGCTTTCGGGCCGTCCGTGGTGCGCATGAACACCTTGTCGTCACGAACAAACAGGTCGGCGCCTTCCACCAGTTCCACGCCCATTTCCCGAGCCAGAAAAGCATGCTCGAAAAACGCGCTGTTGAAGCGACCCGGCGTCAGCACCACCACGCTCGGGTTGTCGATCGGGCTGGAGCTTTTCAGGGTGTCGAGCAGCAGGTTCGGGTAATGGTCGATGGGCGCGATGCGCTGGGCGGAGAACAATTCGGGGAACAGCCGCATCATCATCTTGCGGTCTTCAAGCATGTAACTGACGCCGCTGGGCGTACGAAGGTTGTCTTCGAGCACGTAGTACGTGCCGTCGCCATCGCGTACGAGATCGACGCCGGAGATGTGCGAATAGATGTCGCGGTGCAAATCCAGCCCCTGCATCGCCAACTGATATTGCTCGTTGGCCAGGACCTGTTCCGCCGGGATGATGCCGGCCTTGATGATGCGTTGCTCGTGATAGAGGTCAGCGAGGAACATGTTCAGCGCCTTGACTCGCTGAATGCAGCCGCGCTCGACGATTCGCCACTCGCTGGCCGGGATGCTGCGCGGGATGGTGTCGAACGGGATCAGCCGCTCTGTGCCCTGCTCGTCGCCGTAGAGCGTGAACGTGATGCCGGCGCGATGGAACAGCAGATCGGCTTCGCGTCGCCGTTGGGCCAGAAGCTCGTCGGGGGTGTCCGCCAGCCAACGGGCAAACTCCCGATAATGCGGGCGGACCTGGCCGCCGGCATCGTACATCTCATCAAAATAGGTGCGGATCATACCGTGCTCCTTGTCACCCGGACGCGTAAGCCATCGCAAGGCCCGTGCCATCGGCAGAATCGCTTTGGTATCAATCGGTTGCGTAATCGGCTTAAACAGGCCGCACCGTTTCTGTGCGCTAAGCGCTCGCACTGGATTAGCTGCGCCTCATTGCAAGGCGGGGTAAAGGCTATCAGCGACATAGTCAGAGGCGATTTCTCAGGGTGGATGCGAGTGGGGATAATCCGTGCACTCGCAGGAAATCTGCCCAAACTTCCCTTTTAGCCGCCCGCTCAGGCGGCTTTTTTTTGCCCAAGCTTTCGGCACGTCTTACGTTCAGCGCACCTGAACGAAAAATGGCCAACCCGGAGGTTAGCCATTAGCGGATGTTGTCGCTGTTCATGATGTCAGGCGAGTCGCCCTCGGACCTCCTGCTTGACGCCCCACCCTTCGATGATGCCGCCCAAAGGCTCGACCACGGCCTCGAAATCCTGCTCGAAATCGCCGATGCCGTCATAAGTGGCGGACATCACTTTGCTGAGTTCCAGATACCACGCGCCGTCATCGCGCACGCTGATCTGTGCGTTCATGGATTCGCCATTGTAGTGACCTGCCGCCCTGCGTGCCCGCTCCTCGTCCGGGAAAATGGCGTAGAACTCGATGGGATGAAACCGGGAAAAATCGAAACCGCCTTCTTTCATGCGGCGCAGCACGTTGCTGCTGATGTCTTCTTGATAGGCTGTGCTCATGAATCGTCCCCCTCACACTGATGGATAGACTTTCCGTATTCCCAACTGCGCAGCCGCTGGCGGCGAGTGAAGCGGTAACCACGTTACCGCCGGGAAGCAAGCATGTAGCTGACAAGACCAGACCTTAGCGCGATCCGTTCGCTGATCTCGCTTGCAGAGTAGCCGCAAGTCCGAGCTGCTGCCAAGGCCTGGTGTTTCAAAATTGTGCCACGGGGGATATTAGACGGGAGTAACGGGAGTAATGCCGAGGATTTCTATGCTGTTCTGGGTTTTGAGACTTTTTACGCTGGCGTCGTCGGTGCGCCCTTCCAGATCGTTCAGATCCAGTTTGGCGGCGACAGGGAAAAGCCGCTCCTTGAGCAATGCGGCGGCTTGCTCTTTGTCCGGGCACTCTTCGAACTCAAAGATTTCTTCGACTGTTTCGCCGTGATCATCCACGTAAGTGACTGTCCACTGTTGCATCGGTGCCTCCTCGATAAAACCCGCAAGTGGGCTTACCACTATCTGGACTTTTGCACCGTGTGATCGTTCAACGGGATTGCGCTGTGCTGCCATGAAAAACGTGGAGGAGCTGGCTTGCCAGCGATCGGATAATCGCAGCGTGGCTGGCAGACCGAGGCGTCTGCATCGCCAGCAAGCCGGCTCCTACAGAAACAACTTAGTCGTTACTTGGTTTGTTGACCGCCTGCAGCACGTATTGCGGCAAGGCAAAGGCGCCGATGTGGATTTCCGGGTTGTAGTAGCGGGTGATGATGCCGCTGCCGGCGAAGCGCTGTTGCAGGGTTTCGCGGGACAATTTGCGGTAAGACGTGTTGGTCGCGCCCCACGCAAACGTCATCGAGCCGCCAATGTAAGTCGGTACGGCGGCCTGATAGAAATGCCAGTCCGGGAACAGGCTGCGCAGGCGTCCGGCGGTGGTTTTGACTTCTTCGATCTGCATGAAAGGCGTACCGTTCTGGGTCACCAGAATGCCGCCCTCGTTCAGGCAGCGACGGCAGGCCTGATAGAAGTTCTCGGAAAACAGCACTTCGCCCGGGCCGATCGGGTCGGTGGAGTCGGAAATGATCACGTCGAATTTTTCAGTGGTGGTCGCGACGAAACGCATGCCGTCGTCGATTACCAGGTTCAGGCGTGGATCGTCGAACGCGCCCTTGGAATGATTCGGCAGATACTCTTTGCACATGTCGACCACCGTGCCGTCGATCTCGACCATGGTGATGTGCTCGACGCCGCCGTGTTTGGCAACCTCACGCAGCATGCCGCCGTCGCCACCGCCGATGATCAACACGCGTTTGGCCGTGCCATGCGCGAGGATCGGCACGTGGGTGAGCATCTCGTGATAAATGAATTCGTCGGCTTCGGTGGTCTGGATGACGCCGTCCAGCGCCATGACCCGGCCCATGCGCGGGTTTTCGAAAATCACCAGGTGCTGGTGTTCGGTGCGCACTTCGTGCAGCAGTTTTTCCATGCGAAAACGCTGACCGTAGCCTTCGTAGAGGGTTTCCAGGTATTCGCTGGTCGGGGTGGTGCTCATGGGAAGTGCTCCGATGAATGCGGTGGCAACGGACGGTTACCCGCCCATGATGGCCAATCGATCGGCTCGATTGCCCGGGAAAGGCGCGCATTCTACGTCGCGGAAGATGACAGGTCGAACCTCAGTTGCAGGGTCCGCGTCATCCCTTGTAGGTGCTGAACATAATGCTGGTCCGACAAACACTGACTTGTAGGAGCTGGCTTGCCAGCGATGGGATCGGCGCGGTGCATCTCAATAACCGCGGTGATGCTATCGCTGGCAAGCCAGCTCCTACAGATCGGGGTCAGACCAGGTCGGTGGCGTGTGGGGAACCTTGTCAGATCCGCACGTTACCGCGTGGGCCGGCGATGGCCCAGATGATCAGGCCGAGGACTGGCAGCAGCAGGATCAGCAGTACCCAGACGATTTTCATGCCTGTGGAAGCGCCACTTTTCAGTACGTTGATGATTGCCCAGATATCCAGAGCAAGAATGATCAGGCCAATCAGGCCGTTGAACGTGGAACCCATGGTGTCGCTCCCTATAAGTGGTGTGCCCTCTTAGGATAGTCGGCGAATGTCAGGGTTCCGTATTATTCCATTAAACGTGAATCGCCACTTTCAACGCTTCCAGCGATGGCGCGGCGGTGATGCCGACTTCGGCGCACAGCTCAAGCACGCGCGGCACGTCATTGCCGAAAACCAGCACCACTTGCAGTTCGTCGTCGAGCAACTGGCTGAAGTTCATCAGCGTGTAGCCGCCGTTTTCCTTGTTCATGCTGCCCATCTGCACCTGGATGCGGTTCAACGCCGTCAGGGCTTCTGTCTTGGCCAGTTGCTTGGGCTTGATATTGAAATCGACGCCCGGGCCGAACGAGGCAACGATCTGCGCGAACAGGTCCATGTAAGTGTCGGCTTGAAACAGCACGGTTTCCGGCAGGCTGCCGACTACCACCCACTCGCCCAACGGAATCGGGAAAGTCTCGTCGTAGTTGATGTCCGGATTGGCTGTGAGAAAAGCCGCAGGGTCCGCGTAGGCCTGTGCCGCTTCGTCAGCGACCTTGGCGATTTCTTCATCGCTCATGCACCCGGAGCTGATTTTTGTGATGAGTTCGACGAGTGCGGCTTTCATGGCGATGGATCCTGTAGCGAGGGAATTTTGAAGGCGCGCAGGATAGCGCATTCCGCCCGGGGTTGGCTGCTGTGGGGAATCTTGACCCACATCAAGATCCAGCTGATTCGATAGCGGCACAATGATGGCACCTTGCCAATGCTGTTTCCGCTATCAGAGAAAACCTACATGGGTGCCTGGCTTAGCAACATCTCGTTGAAGTACAAATTCTGGGCGGTAAATGCCGTCGCTTTCGTCACCACGCTGTTGCTGGTGTTGTATGCCGTGCAGCTTGAACAACAGGCGCGCATTGAGGCGTTGAAAACTTCGGCCCAGTCGCAGGCGCGATTGTTGGGCGCGTGGCCGCAAGGTCAAGCACTGCCTAAAGCGCAGAACGTGGTGGTTTTCAATCACGGGCA
Organism: Pseudomonas sp. TMB3-21; assembly: GCF_054898145.1. Classification (NCBI taxonomy): domain Bacteria; kingdom Pseudomonadati; phylum Pseudomonadota; class Gammaproteobacteria; order Pseudomonadales; family Pseudomonadaceae; genus Pseudomonas; species Pseudomonas sp. TMB3-21. Next base: position 5,244,181 of record NZ_CM142718.1, read on the forward strand.
GGCGCCCATGTTGAACGGGCAACCGTTGCTGGCACTGGAGGATTCCGGTGGCTGGGTCGAACTGGAGGCGATGCCGTTGTTCGGCGATAGCCCGGTAATAGGCGCGCAAGTGTTTAAACGCGCAGACGGCCAACAGGTCGCGGTGATTGCCCAGGGTCCGAGCCTGGTTCAGGTATTCACGGAGCGTCTGGCGAATTACGCAGTGGCCGTGTTTATCCTGATGCTGGCGATGCTCGGGGCTTCGCAGCTGTTGATCCGTTTTCTGCTCAGCCAGCTCAATACGTTGAAAGACGTGATGCTGTATGTCGAGCAAACCGGTGATCTGTCGGCGCGGGTGCCTTTGGCCTCCAGGGATGAAGTCGGGCAGATGGCGAACGCGTTCAACGCCATGCAGGCTGGGTATCAACGGGTGGTCAACACCGTCGCCCATACTGCGCGGCAACTGGATGTCGGTGCGGCGCGGCTGGCGTCGAGCATGACCGATGTGCGCCACGGCATGCTGGGTCAGCAAAGCGAAACGGATCAGGCCGCCACCGCGATCAACGAAATGACGGCGACGGTTTATCACATCGCTCAACATGCCGGCGCCACGCGGGACCTTTCGCAGACGGCCGATACGTTGGCGGGCAGCGGTCAGCAGGTGGTGAGTCGGGTGCAGCAATCAATTTCCGGGTTGTCAGCCGGGGTGCAGCAGACGGCCGAGATGATCCAGCGGCTGGCACAAGACAGTCAGAAGATCAACGGTGTGGTGAATGTGATTCACAGCATTGCCGAGCAAACCAATCTGCTGGCGCTGAATGCGGCCATTGAGGCGGCGCGTGCCGGGGAAATGGGCCGTGGTTTTGCGGTGGTCGCCGATGAAGTACGCAACCTGGCCAAGCGCGTGCAGGCGTCGACGGACGAGATCACGCAGATGGTGTCCGCCTTGCAGGCCGGGACGCGGGATGCCGTGGACTTCATGCAGGAAAGCTCCTTCAAGGCCGATCACTGCGTGCAACAGGCGCAGGCGGCGGGTGCGGCTTTGGCAGAAATCACCAGCGCCGTGGCGCAGATGCGCGAAAGTAATACGCAGATTGCGGTGGCGGCGGAGCAACAGAGCCAAGTGGCGGAAGAGATGAACCGGGCGGTGGTGAGTATTCGTGATGTGACTGACAACACCGTGCAGCAGACGGTGAGTTCGGCGACCACCAGTCAGGAGTTGGCGGCGTTGGCCGGGGAGTTGAGCAAGGCAATTGGGCAGCTGCGTTTGTAAGGGCCTCATCGCGGGTAAGCCCGGCTCCCACAGGGATCGAGGGTGTCTGGGTGAATGCGGTCCACTGTGGGAGCTGGATTGCCTGCGATGGCGGTCTTCGATTCAGCCTGATTCTTGCGAATGTACTCAATGCAGGTGGGAGCAAAGCTTGCTCGCGATGAAGGTCATGCGGGCAGTATCGAGTTTGACCATGGCCGCTATCACTTCGATAGCCAAGCTTGATTCGCCGGGCTGATCGGGCGGGCCTATTCTTCAAACATGTGTTCAACATGGATTGAGGATTAACATCATGGGCAAACGTCACCCCAACCTGCCCGCCTGGCAATGGCGAGCTTACCCGAACAATCATCAGCACCCGACCAATCTGGTCCTGCACCTGATTGCCGTGCCGCTGTTCATCGTGGCGTTTTTGCTGCTGGTTTGCGGGGTGTTCGGCCTGAGCTTCGTCAACTTCGCGATTGGCGTCATCGGTCTGCTCGCCGCGTTAGGCCTGCAACGTCACGGTCACAGCCTGGAGGCCGAGGCCTCCGAGCCGTTCAGTGGACGCAAAGATGCGGTCTCGCGGCTGATGATCGAGCAGTTCCTGACCTTCCCGCGATTTTTCCTCAGCGGTGGCTGGTGGCGCGCCTGGCGTGAGCGCCACCGTCGGCACTGATCAGTTAAAAAGCATCAGGCAAAGATCGTCACGGTCTGCCGACTGATGGCAATCAACTGCCCGTCCGCGCTCCACAGTTTCGCCGCCGCATGACCGTAGCCGTCAGCGGCATGCTCGATTTCCACGAGGTACTTGCACCAGTCCAGCGTGGTCAGCGCCCGTAACGGCTGAACGAATTCGATGGTCCAGGTCAGCGTGCTGCCCATCGCCGGTTTGTTCAGGTGCGGCAACAGCGCCGGTGGCCAGGCGTCGACCAGCGCCAGAATGTGCGACTCGCTGAGCGCCTCTTCCTTCACGTCCCCGCGCAAACGCACCCAACCGCCCATGTCTCGCGACTTGTTACCGGTAAACGGCAAACCGCCGACACTCCAGCGCATCGCCGTGTGCCGCATGAATTCCGGGGTGACGCCTTTGATGTACGGCAATTCCTGACAGTCGTCCCAGTGCTTCATCTCGGGCGCGGGCAACGCCGTCACCGCGACTTCGGACGGACGCGAGGCGCCGAAGCTGCCCTGAATCAGCGTCACGACCTGGCCTTTCTGCAGTGCCCGACCCAACACCTGGCTGACGGCTTTGCCTTCGCGCAGCACTTCCACTTCAAAACTGACCGGCACGTCCGGCTCGACCGGGCCGACGAAGGTGATTGCCAGCGAACGAACCGGACGGTCCGCCGGGACTTTTGCGCGCATGGCTTCATATTGCAACGCCGCGACCAGGCCGCCGAAGCTTGCCCGCCCCGCGCCCATTCGGCCGGGATGGTCAGCGCCTGGGGTTGGCTGCGAACGGCGTCGAGCAAATCGGAAAAGCGCATGAGGACCTCGGGACGGGAAAAGAATGGGGGGATATTAACCAGTGGGCGCGGAGGGTGCAGGACGTGTTTTGGCCAAAGAGGCGGATAGATAGGACGGGGCCAGTCATCGACGAGCCCCTGTGGGAGCGAGCCTGCTCGCGAAAGCGGTTTCACTGCCAGAGTGACAGTGACTGACGGTGCGCCATCGCGAGCAGGCTCGCTCCTACAGGTTGGATCGGTGGTGGGTCAGGATTTGAAGCAACTGGCGCTGAGCTTGTCGAGCACGCGATCGGCGCGGGCTTCGGCTTTGGCCATGGTGGTTTGCCAGACCGGCACGCATGGCTGCAGATCCGCTTCCTGTTCGGCACGGGCCAGCCACTGCCAGCAATCATGCCAATCGCCCAGCGCGGCCTGCGCCGACTTCAAACGCGGCGCCGCCGGTTTCGGCAGGCGATCCAGTTCTGGGTAGGCCTCGATGCCGTAACGCACGCGCTTGATCAGCAGACGCAAACGGTGGCGATCATGCGCAGGATCATGCAACGCCTCATCGAGTTTCTCCCATTGCTTGCCCAGCCGTTTTTCCACGCGTTTGCGCAAGCCGTTGAGCAAACCCTGATGCTGAGCCGCGCGCAAAAAGCGTGGGAATGCATCAAGGATCATCAACAGTTGCGTCACTTGCGCACTGCTCGCGACTTGTGGATAAGCCTTGGCCATCTGCGCCATGCGCCGTTGCGCGGCCTCGGGTTGATCGTGTTCCAGCAGGTACGCCGCCAGCACCTCGCGGTCACGCAACGGTGTGGTCAGGTCACCGACAGCCTTGGCCGCCGATTCCAGTTGCTCGACGCCAGGCAAGCCGCGCAAGGGTCGCAGCAAACTGCGCAAACGGCGAACCGTGGTACGCAGATCGTGCAACGCCTCCGGGTCGGTGCGCTCACTTAAACGCGCCTGACACACCATCACCCGCACTTCCAGGCCCATTACATGAGCCACTAACTGATCAACCAAGGCCGACATCACTTACTCCCTGACTTGAAATTCCACTGACGTTTGCTCAGGCCTCAACGGCCTGCGCGCGACTCGCGGATATAGAAGCGAGCTTTCTCGGCTTTCTTGCTGCAGCCTTCGAATGCTTCGAATTGTTGTTGTGTCTTGGCGCCGGTCAACAGCGACAGTGCCTTGGAGTAACTGACATTGCCGGCGAAACCTTCCGCCTTGGCCAGGTCCAGTTCGCGCCACGCCGCATCGAGACCGCTGGCGCAGCTGTCACGGTAAGCGGTTTTGCCAGCGCAACCGGCGAGCACCAGCGCGATCAAGGGCACACAGATCCAGGCTTTCATTAAACACACCTCAACATTAGGTAAACAGTCGTGCACGTATGACGGTCTGGCAAGGGAAAAGTGCCTTCCCCACGCCGAAACCGTAGCGCAGGCGAGAATAACCCTGAGCCGCCATGGAGTGTCGAAAAAACGACGTTGTCACCCCGCCTGGCGACCTTGGCGATTGAAGCGCGACCCACGATGGGTGCATTGTTCAACCTTGTCAGACGAGGGCGGTTCATGAAAAAGCGTGTCGCATTGGTGCTGGGTTCAGGTGGAGCCCGGGGCTATGCCCATATCGGCGTTATCGAGGAAATCGAACGGCGCGGCTACGACATCGCGTGCATTGCCGGTTGTTCGATGGGTGCAGTGGTCGGCGGTATCTATGCCGCCGGCAAACTCGAAGACTATCGCAACTGGATCGAGAGCCTGGACTACCTCGACGTGTTGCGCCTGGTGGATGTGAGTTTTCGTCTGGGGGCGATTCGCGGGGAAAAGGTCTTCGGACAAATCCGCAAGATCGTCGGCGAAATCAACATCGAAGAACTGCGCATTCCTTACACGGCGGTGGCCACTGACCTGACGAATCAGCAGGAAATCTGGTTTCAGGAAGGCTGTTTGCATCAGGCCATGCGCGCTTCGGCGGCGATTCCCAGTTTGTTTACGCCGGTGATGCAGGGCAATCGCATGTTGGTGGATGGCGGGCTGCTGAACCCGTTGCCGATCGTGCCGGTGGTGTCGAGTCATTGCGACTTGATCATTGCGGTGAATCTCAACTCCACCAATCAGCGCCACTATCAGTTGCCGGTGATTCCGCGTCCGCCGGCGTTTAAAAGCCGTTTCGATAACCTGGTCAGTTCGCTGGGGTCGAAGATGCCGTTTCGGCGCAAGACGGCGGAGAAGTTGTTGTTGCTGGAACAGGAAGCGTTGAAGGCCGAGGCAGCGGATATCAATCCTTGGATCGAATCGGCTGAGCCGGAAGCGCAGCAACCGGCGGCGGCGCCTGAACACGCGGGTGCGCCGAAGTCGGCCACCGGGTCGTTCATTATTGATAACGTCGGGCCGGCGTCGTTGCTGGATTTGATCAACCAGAGTTTCGAGGTGATGCAGACGTCGCTGGCGCAGTACAAGATCGCCGGGTATCCGCCGGATATTTTGATCAATGTGCCGAAACGGGTGTGCCGGTTTTTCGAGTTTTACAAGGCGCCGGAGTTGATCGCGCTAGGGCGTGAGATCGCGCGGGATACGCTGGATCGGTATGAGAGTGAGCAGAAGAGCGAGCCTTGATTGTTTGGGTGCAAACACCTGTGGCTTTTGTGGCAGGGCAGCTTTTTGTGGCGAGGGGGCTTGCCCCCGTTGGGCTGCGAAGCAGCCCCAGCCCGAGACATGTGGTGAGCCTGAAGAAATGAGATTGTATGGTTAGGGGCTGCTGCGCAGCCCAACGGGGGCAAGCCCCCTCGCCACAAAAGCTCCATCGCCACGCGGCTGTATGTTCAGACACCGCCCTCCTCCAGCAACCGGTACCCAACCCCCGCTTCGGTCACGATGAACCTTGGTCGGGTCGGGTCGTCGGCGAGCTTCTGGCGCAAGTGGCCGACGACGATCCGCAGGTAATGGCTGTCCTCGGTGTGCGTCGGCCCCCAGATGTCCTTGAGCAATTGCTGCTGCGTGATCACCCTTCCCGGATGCCGCGCGAGTTGCGCAAGCACCGCGTACTCCTTGCGGGTCAGCGCGACTTCGGCACCGTCGAGCAATACCCGGCGATAGGCCAGGTCGACGGTCAACGGGCCGAATGTCAGTGCCGCCTGCTGAACTTCGCCGGTCGGTGCCTGGCGCAACAACGCGCGCACCCGCGCCAGAAATTCCTGAATGCCGAACGGCTTGGTCACGTAGTCATTGGCGCCGCCGTCCAGCGCTTCGACTTTCTGCCCTTCGCTGGCGCGCACCGACAGCACCAGCACCGGCACCGTCGACCATTCACGAAATTCACGCAGCACTTGCTGGCCGTCCATGTCCGGCAGGCCGAGGTCGAGCACCAGCAGGTCCGGTTTGTTCAGCGCGGCTTGCGCCAGGCCCTCGCTGCCGGTGCCGGCCTCAAGCACTTTGTAGCCTTGGGACGCGAGGCTGATGCGCAGGAATTTACGGATTTGCGGTTCGTCGTCGATGACCAGAATGGTCGCGGTCTGGCTCATAATTGGCGGTCACGGCAGGAAGATGGGCGAAGAGTATCAGGCTTCGATTTCAACGCTCACTCTCCAGGGCCGGTTGTTCCTGCAAAGGCAGGTGCAAGGTGATGCAAGTGCCGCGGCCTTCAATGCCGTCGGCGACGCTGATCCGCCCGCCATGGGCGCCGACCATGCCCTGACAGATCGCCAGCCCCAGCCCGGTGCCCTGCCCGCCCCGATCACCGCGCGCAGCGGTGTAAAACATGTCGAAAATCTTCGCGCGCTCCTCTTCGGGAATGCCCGGCCCTTCATCGCTGACCGAAAAATAGATCTCGTCATCGCCCGAGCCGGCGCGCAGTTGCAGGCGGCCGTGGACCGGTGAAAAGCGCGCGGCGTTTTCCAGCACGTTGACCAGCGCCTGTTCGATCAAGGCGGCGTGGACATACAGCAGCGGCATATCGGCCGGCAGTTCGGTGCTGACCTGCAACGGCGACAGCACGGCGCGCAGGCGATTGAGCGAGCTGCCGATGATGTCTGCCGGGGCCACCCAGTCCCGCGCCAGTTTCAATGCGCCATGGCCGAGACGGGTCATGTCCAGCAGGTTCTGAATGTAGCGGTCGAGGCGTTCGGCTTCATCGCGGGTGCCTTCGAGCAGCTCGCGGCGATCTTCCAAGGGGATCGCCTCGCCTAGCGCCAGCAGGCTGTCGATGCTGCCGCGCATGGACGTCAGCGGTGTGCGCAAATCATGCGAGACCGAGGCCAGCAGCGCGCTGCGCAGTTGCTCGGTTTCGCCATGCAGGCGCGCTGCTTCGAGGTCGTCGGCGAGTTGCGCGCGGGCAAGTGCCTGGGCCAGCGGCTGACTCAACGCCGTCAGCAAACGCCGGCGTTGGCCGCTCAAGGTCTGGCCTTCTTTGGCGCACACGCCGAGGATCGCCAGCGGCCCATCTTCCACTGACAGCGGCCACCACCACCAACGTCCGGCCGGCAGCGTGCCGGTGCCGGCACCGGCCGGTTGGTCGTGCTGCCAGGCCCAATCGGCGGCGGCACGTTCGGTTTCGCTGAATTCCAGCGGCCCACCGGTTTCAACTTTCCAGCCAGCCGCACCATCGCGATTGAGCAGGCACACGCTTAAATCAGTCCAGCCATCGAGGTGCTGCGCGGCGGCGCTGATCACGGCCTGACGGTCGGTGGCGGCGGTGAGTTTGCGCGACAGATCGAGCAGTTCGCTGGTCTCTTCCTGAGTGTCCCGCAGCGCTTGCAACTGCCGACGCTGACGCGCGGCGAGGTTGCCGGTGAGCGCGGCCATCAGCAGGAAAAACAGCAAGGTCAGCACGTCTTCTTCGCGCTGAATGCTGAAGGAAAAATTCGGCGGGATGAATAGAAAATCGTAGGTCAGGAATGACATCGCCGCGCAGGCCAGCGCGGGGCCAAGGCTGCTGCGCACCGCCACCAGCAGCACGGCGGCGAGGAACACCAGCGAGATATTCGGCAGCGGCAGGACGCTGGCCACGGCCCAGGCGAGTGCGGTGGCCAACAGCGTCGCAACCAGCGCGAGCGCGTAGTCGAACCACACCAGCGAAAGTGCCGAGCGTTGCCGCGGTGGATGCTGCGGGTGGTCGCTGTCGAGGACGTTGATTTCCAGTCCGCGGGCATTGCGCAGCAAACGTGACGCGAGGCCGCCGCCGAACAGGCGTCGACGCAGGCGCTGTCGAGACTGGCCGACCAGCACCAGGCTGGCGCGGCGTTCGGCGGCGTGCTGGATCAGGGTTTTCGCCACCTCGCCGGCGCGCAGCAGCACCACTTCGCCGCCAAGACGTTCGGCCAGTTGCTGGGCGCTTTGCAGGCGCAGGCGCGCTTGCTCATCGCGCGCGCTGCCGTTGTCGACGTGCACCAGGCTCCAGGGCAGATGCCGACGCTGGGCGACGCGGCTGGCGTGACGCACCAGGCGCTCGGCGTGTTCATCGCCATCGACGCCGACCAGCAAACGACCGCGCACGGCGGGCGCCGCCTGGCCGAGTTGGCGATAACCCTGGGCAAGGTCGTTGTCGACTTGCGCAGCGGCGGTCTGCATCGCCAGTTCGCGCAGCGCGGTGAGGTTGGTCTGGGTGAAAAACGCATCGATGGCCGCCCGCGCCTGCTCCGGCACGTAGACCTTGCCGTCGCGCAGGCGCTCGAGCAGTTCGCGGGGTGGCAGGTCGATCAGCAGCAATTCGTAGGCTTCTTGCAGCACCCAGTCGGGCAGGGTTTCGCGGACCTGTACGCCAGTGATGCCGCGAACTTGGTCGTTGAGACTTTCGAGGTGCTGGACGTTGACGGTGGTGAACACGTCGATGCCCGCGGCGAGCAGCTCCTGAATGTCTTGCCAGCGTTTCGCGTGGCGGCTGCCGGGGGCGTTGCTGTGGGCGAGTTCGTCGACCAGGACCAGCTTCGGTTTTGCCGCGAGCAGGCCGTCGAGGTCCATTTCTTCGAGCATCACGCCACGGTATTCCGAGCGCACCAACGGTTGCTGGGGCAAGCCGCCGAGCAGGGCTTCGGTTTCAGCGCGGCCGTGGGTTTCGACGACGCCGGCGAGGACTTTGACGCCCTGGCGCAGTTGCGTGTGCGCGGCTTGCAGCATGGCGTAGGTCTTGCCGACACCGGGTGCGGCGCCGAGGAAAACCTTGAGACGGCCACGGCCATTGCGGGGCAGGTCTGCTAGAAGCGCGTCGGCGCGGCCGGAGTTGCTCATGCTTGAAGCTCACTTTATTCAGATAGTGAAAGGGTGATTGTTGTATTGCCTTCGCGAGCGGGCTCGCTCCCACATTGGAATGTATTGTCCTGTGGGGTTGGTGGTGACTGTTGGGTCGCCTTCGCGAGCAGGCTCGCTCCCACAGGGATAGCATTTTTCTGTGGGACTTGTGGTGACTGTTGGGTCGCCTTCGCGAGCGGGCTCGCTCCTACATTGGAATGTATTGTCCTGTGGGGCTTGTGGTGACTGTTGGGTCGCCTTCGCGAGCGGGCTCGCTCCCACATTGGAATGTATTCTCCTGTGGGGCTTGTGGTGACTGTTGGGTCGCCATCGCGAGCGGGCTCGCTCCCACATTGGAATGTATTCTCCTGTGGGGCTTGTGGTGACTGTTGGGTCGCCTTCGCGAGCGGGCTCGCTCCTACAGGGGATAGCATTGTCCTGTGGGTTGGTGGTGACTGTTGGGTCGCTTTCGCGAGCAAGCCCGCTCCCACATTGGAATGTATTCTCCTGTGGGAGCGAGCCTGCTCGCGAATGGTGGCGCCGCTGATTTAGAGGCTTTCCAGCGCGATGTTCAGCGCCAACACGTTTACCACCGGCGGCCCTACCAGCGGCTGTTCGATGTGTTCATCCAGCAACTGCTGCACCTTCGCCATCGGCAGGTTACGCGCTGCCGCGACACGCGCCAGTTGATAGGCAATCGCGGCCGGAGGCAAGTGCGGATCGAGGCCGCTGCCTGAGGTGGTCAGCAGCGCCAGCGGCACCGGGCCTTGAGCGGGTACCAGGAGTTTATTGGCGTCTTCAATCACCCGAGTCGCCAGGGCCGGGTTGCTCGGTGCGAGGTTGCTGGCACCGCTAGATACGGTGGCGAAGGCGCCGGCGGATGGGCGCGGGTGGAACCAGGTGTCGCCGGTGAAATCCTGGGCGATCAGGGATGAACCGCGGACTTTGCCGTCGGCATCGTGGATGAGGCTGCCGTTGGCTTGATCGGGGAATGCGACCTGGGCGATGCCGGTGACCAGCAAGGGGTACGCGATGCCGGTGATGAGGGTCATCAGCACCAGGAGGCTAAGGGCTGGGCGTAGGGTTTTGGACATTGCTAAATCCTCGAATTGGAAAAATCTCAGTGCAAATGGATTGCCAGTGACAAGTGATAACCTGTGGCGAGGGAGCTTGCTCCCGCTCGGCTGCGCAGCAGTCGTAAATACAGCGAATGCGGTGGACCTGAAGGCTTGCGGTGGCTGGATGGGGGCTGCTTCGCAGCCCAGCGGGAGCAGCTCCCTCGCCACAAGGGCTCTCTTGCCACGCAAGCTTGCTTGCCACAAAAGGCCGCTCCACAGCGACTTATCGTCAAACCAAATGCAACGCCGTCAGCAGCATGTCGATTGCTTTGATGCCCACAAACGGCACCACCAATCCACCCAATCCGTAGATCAGCAAATTGCGCCGCAACAACGCCGCCGCACTTGCCGCTTGCACACGTACGCCGCGCAACGCCAGCGGGATCAGCACGACGATGATCAGCGCGTTGAACACAATCGCCGAGAGGATCGCGCTCTGCGGACTGCTCAGTTGCATGACGTTAAGCACGCCCAGCTGTGGATAAATCGAAGCAAACAGCGCCGGCAAAATGGCGAAGTATTTGGCCACGTCGTTGGCAATCGAAAACGTCGTCAGCGCGCCACGGGTCACCAGCAATTCCTTGCCGATCTGCACCACGTCCAGCAGCTTGGTCGGGTCGCTGTCGAGGTCGACCATGTTGGCCGCTTCGCGCGCCGCTTGCGTGCCGTCGTTCATCGCCATGCCGACGTCCGCCTGCGCCAGGGCCGGGGCGTCGTTGGCGCCGTCGCCGCACATCGCGACCAGGCGACCGTCGTTCTGCTCATGACGGATGCGTGCGAGTTTCTTCTCCGGCGTGGCCTCGGCCAACACGTCGTCGACGCCGGCCTCTGCCGCAATCGCCGCAGCGGTCAGCGGGTTGTCGCCGGTGACCATCACCGTGCGAATCCCCAACTTGCGCAGTTCGGCAAAACGCTCGCGGATGCCGGGCTTGACCACGTCTTTAAGATGGATCACGCCAAGCAATTTACCGTCCGCGCAGACCAGCAACGGCGTGCCACCGCTCTGCGCGATGCGCTCGATTTCCCGGGTCAGTGCCGGGGCCAGATCAGCGCGCTTCAGGCCAACGAAATCCAGCAGCGAATCCACCGCACCTTTGCGGAACACGCGACCCTGATAGTCCACGCCGGACAAACGCGTCTCGGCACTGAACGGCACGCCGGTCAGCAACTCGGCGGCAGGCTCGGGTTGCGGATGCAGGCTGCGCAAAAACTCGACGATGGATTTGCCTTCCGCCGTGTCATCGGCCAGCGATGCAAACAGCGCACCTTCGGCCAGTTGCATGGCGCTGACGCCGGGCGCGGCATACACCGCCGTGCAACGACGATTGCCGAACGTGATGGTGCCGGTCTTGTCCAGCAACAGCACGTGCACATCCCCCGCCGCTTCCACCGCGCGACCGGATTTAGCAATCACGTTGAGGCGCACCAGCCGGTCCATCCCGGCAATCCCGATGGCCGACAACAAACCACCAATCGTCGTCGGAATCAGCGTGACCAATAACGCCACGAGGAACACCAGCGGCAGGCTGCCGTTGGCAAAATACGCAAATGGTTGCAGGGTGACGACCACCAGCAGAAAGATCAGAGTCAGACCGATCAGTAGAATGTCGAGCGCCACTTCGTTCGGGGTTTTCTGGCGTTTGGCGCCTTCGACCAAGGCGATCATGCGATCGAGTGTGGACTCGCCGGGGTTGCTGGTGATCCGCACCAGCAGCCAGTCGGAGACCAAACGAGTGTTGCCGGTGACCGCCGAGCGATCACCACCGGACTCACGAATCACCGGCGCCGATTCACCGGTAATCGCCGCTTCGTTGACTGCCGCGATGCCCTCGATCACCTCGCCGTCACCGGGGATCATTTCCCCCGCCGCGACGCGCACCACATCACCTTTGCGCAGGCTGGTGGCGGGCACAATCTGGAAGCTGCCGTCGGCTGCTTTGCGACGTGCGCTGAGACCTTCGCTGCCGGCCTTGAGGCTGTCGGCGCGAGCCTTGCCGCGACCTTCAGCCAGTGCCTCGGCGAAGTTGGCAAAGAGCACGGTGAACCACAGCCACAGGGCGATTTGTGCGGCGACGAAAGTCGGCACCGCAGGGTCGGGAATGAAGCACAGCACAGTGGTAAAAATGGCGGTCAGTTCGACCACCAACATCACCGGCGAACGCTTCAACTGACGCGGGTCGAGCTTGACGAAGGCTTGCAGCAGCGCCGGTCGCCATAGTGCCGACATTGCGGTTTTCGGTTGTTCCGGCGCCTTCGCGGCTACCGGTTTACTTGCGGGCATGTTCAATGTTCTGCTCCTAAAAAGAGAACTGAAATCCAGTACCAATCAGCGAACCCATAATCCGAACTCTGTAGCAGCTGGCGCAGCCTCTGGCCGCGTTCGGACGTCCGGCTGCGCAGCAGTCGTTCACCTTACCCATGCGCGGCGTCAGGAAAACCTTTACGACTGCTGCGCAGCCGGACGCAGGCTGCGCCAGCTGCTACAGAGCGGGTTTTGTCTGACTGATTGGCATCAGGCTCAGAAACCCAGGCTCAAATGTTCAGCAATCGGACCGAGCGCCAGCGCCGGCAGGAAGGTCAAACCGCCCACCAGCAAAATGGTCACGGTCAGCAACGTCACGAACAACGGGCCGTGGGTCGGGAAACTGTTCGGGCTGATCGGCGCGGCTTTCTTCATCGCCAGGCTGCCGGCCAGCGCCAGCACCGGCAGGATGTAGCCGAAGCGGCCAAGCAACATGCCGAAGCCGAGCATCAGGTTGTGAAACGCAGTGTTGGCACCAAAGCCACCGAACGCCGAGCCGTTGTTGGCGCTGGCCGAGGTGTACGCATAAAGCAACTGGCTGAAACCGTGCGCGCCGGGGTTGCTCACCGATGCCACCGGGCCCGGCAGGCTGGCGGCGATTGCGCCGAATACCAGTACGCCGACGGGCATCACCAGCAGCGTTACCACGAGCAATTGCACTTCTTTGGCCTGAAGTTTTTTGCCGAGGTATTCCGGGGTGCGGCCGATCATCAAACCGGCGAGGAACACCGCGATCAGCACGTTGAGCAACATGCCGTAGAGCCCGGCGCCGACGCCGCCGAAGATCACTTCGCCGACCATCATGTTGACCATCGCCACCATGCCGCTCAGCGGGTTGAGGCTGTCGTGCATGGCGTTGACCGAACCGTTCGATGCGGCGGTGGTGGTCACCGACCAGAGCACACTGGCGGTGGTGCCGAAGCGCGCTTCTTTGCCTTCGAGGGGCGCGGTCTGTTCGACGGCGGCGTTGTTCAGGGTCGGGTTCGGTTGATGTTCGGCCCACAGCGAGGTCGCCCCGCCGATCAGGAACAGTGCGAGCATGCAGGCGATGATCGCGCGGCTCTGGCGCAGGTCTTTGACGTAATGGCCGAAGGTGAACACCAGCGCGGCCGGGATCAGAATGATCGAAGCCACCTCGAACAAGTTGCTCCAGGCGGTCGGGTTCTCGAACGGGTGCGCCGAGTTGACGCCGAAGAAACCGCCACCATTCGTGCCCAGTTGTTTGATCGCGATCTGACTGGCCGCCGGGCCGAGCGGGATCATCTGATCGACGCCTTGCATCGTCACAGCGCTCACGTACTGCGCGAAGGTTTGCGGCACGCCCTGCCAGACGAGATACAGCGCCAGCAGCAGGCACAGCGGCAACAATCCGTAGAGGGTGGCGCGGGTCATGTCGACCCAGAAGTTGCCGACAGTGCGGCTGGATTTGCGCCCGATGCCACGACACAGCGCGACCAGCACGGCCAGGCCGGTGGCGGCGCTGACGAAGTTCTGCACGGTCAGGCCGACCATCTGGCTGAGGTAGCTGAGCGTGGCTTCGCCGCTGTATGACTGCCAGTTGGTGTTGGTCATGAAGCTGACGGCGGTGTTGAAAGCTTGCGTCCATTCCTGCCCCGGCAGGTTCTGCGGGTTGAGCGGCAGGTAGTTCTGGAACAGCAGGATCGTGAACAACAACACGAAACCGGCGAGGTTGAAGGCGAGCAACGCCAGGGCGTATTTCTGCCAGCTCTGTTCGCTCTGCGGATCGACGCCGGCGACGCGATAGCAACCGCGCTCGACCGGTCCGAGGACCGGTGACAGCCAGGTCCGCTGGCCTTCCATCACCTTGTAGTAGAACCGCCCGAGAAACGGTGCCGGTATCAGCACCAACGCGAAGAAGGCCAGAATCAGCCAATAGTCATAACTGTGCATTAGCCGCCCCTAGTTCCGGTCCGCGCGCAACAGCGCCACCAACAGATAAATGAACAGCGCCGCTGCCAGCAGCAGCGACACCCCGTCCAGAATGCTCATGGGTCAATCTCCGTGTTACGGCTTGTTGCCGCTTGTGGAGGTATTGTCGGGAGGGAGGGTGTAAAGGCGCGAGATCGAGGGGGTGGGTGGGGGATAAAGAATGTGTAAAGAACGAGGTGATTGGGATGAACGCGATCAACTGTAGGAGCTGGCTTGCCAGCGATGGCGGCCTCAAATTCAGCCTGATTCTCGCGAATGTACTCAACATCTGTAGGAGCCAAGCTTGCTCGCGATGCCGTTGGGTCAGCCAATATCTATATCGCCTGACACGGCCTCATCGCTGGCAAGCCAGGCTCCCACAGGGATCGAGGTTGTCTGGGTAAATGTGATCCACTGTGGGAGCGGGCTTGCTCGCGAAGTCGGTCTTCAATTCAGCCTGATCCGCCCGAATGTACTCGGTCCACTGTGGGAGCTGGCCTGCCGGCGATAGCGGTGGGTCAGCCGATATCCATATCGCCTGACACGGCCTCATCGCGGGCAAGCCACGCTCCCACAGGGGAACGCGGTTACTTCAATGACCGCGATCCACTGTGGGAGCGAGCCTGCTCGCGATATAGGTCATCAATTCAGCCTGATCCGCCCGAATGTACTCGGTCCACTGTGGGAGCTGGCCTGCCGGCGATAGCGGTGCGTCAGCCGATATCCATATCGCCTGACACGCCCCTCTCGCGGGCAAGCCCTGCTCCCGGTGGTCCCATTAGTGCACTAACAACTCGACAAATTCCAAATCGGATCAACACTTCTATTGCCTTACCCCGACGCTGCCGACAAGCTACGCCTATTTGCGTTATCGACTTCCGAAAAAGGCTGGCCAACATGCGTATCCTCATCACCGGCGGTGCCGGTTTCATTGGCTCCGCGCTTATTCGCGAGCTGATTCAACACTCCAGCCATGAAGTGCTGAACCTGGACAAGCTGACCTACGCCGGCAATCTTGAATCGTTGACCAGCATCGCCAACGACACGCGCTATGAATTCGTGCAGGCCGACATCGTCGACCAGGCCACCGTCAGCGCCGTGCTCGCGCGGTTCCAGCCGCAGGCGATCATGCACCTGGCGGCGGAATCCCACGTCGACCGTTCCATTGACGGTCCGTCGGATTTCATCCAGACCAACATCGTCGGCACCTACAGCCTGCTGGAAGCCGCCCGCGCCTACTGGCAGACCCTCGCCGAGCCGGAAAAAAGCGCGTTCCGCTTTCACCACATCTCCACCGACGAGGTCTACGGCGACCTGCACGGCGTCGACGATCTGTTCACCGAAACAACGCCCTACGCGCCAAGCTCGCCCTATTCCGCCAGCAAAGCTGCGTCCGACCATCTGGTCCGCGCCTGGCACCGCACCTACGGTTTGCCGGTGCTGCTAACCAACTGCTCGAACAACTACGGCCCGTTCCACTTCCCGGAAAAACTGATTCCGCTGGTCATCCTCAACGCCTTGGCGGGCAAACCGCTGCCGGTGTATGGCAATGGCCTGCAAGTGCGCGACTGGCTGTTCGTCGAAGACCACGCCCGGGCGCTATTGAAAGTCGTCACCGAAGGCCAGATCGCCGAAACCTACAACATCGGCGGCCACAACGAACAAACCAACATCGACGTAGTACGCGGTATCTGCGCGCTGCTCGAAGAACTGGCACCGCAGAAACCTGCAGGTATCGCACACTACGCCGACCTGATCACCTTCGTTCAGGATCGCCCGGGCCACGACCTGCGCTACGCCATCGACGCCAGCAAAATCGAACGCGAACTCGGCTGGGTGCCGGAAGAAACTTTCGAAACCGGCCTGCGTAAAACCGTGCAGTGGTACCTCGATAATCTGCAATGGTGCCGTCGGGTTCAGGACGGCAGCTATCAAGGCGAACGACTGGGCGCCATCAATACAAAGGAGTTGCTCGCATGATCAAGGGAATAGTTCTGGCGGGCGGTTCGGGCACGCGTCTGCATCCAATCACACTCGGCGTGTCGAAACAGCTGCTGCCGGTCTACGACAAACCGATGATCTACTACCCGATCTCGGTGCTGATGCTCGCTGGCATCAAAGACATTCTGGTGATCTCGACGCCACAGGATCTGCCGCAATACCGTAATCTGCTGGGTGACGGCAGCCAATTTGGCGTGAACTTCAGCTACGCCGAGCAGCCGACCCCGGATGGCCTGGCCCAGGCATTTCTGATCGGCGAAGAATTCATCGGCAACGACCCGGTGTGCTTGATCCTCGGCGATAACATCTTCCACGGCCAGCACTTCGGCGAGCAGCTGCAAAGCGCGGCGAAACGCGCGTCCGGCGCGACCGTGTTCGGTTATTGGGTGAAAGATCCCGAGCGCTTTGGCGTGATCGATTTCGACAGCGAAGGCCGCGCCCTCTCCATCGAAGAAAAACCGAAAAAACCGAAGTCGAGCTACGCCGTTACCGGTTTGTATTTCTACGACAACGACGTGATCAAGATCGCCAAAGCGGTCAAGCCGTCGCCGCGCGGCGAACTGGAAATCACCGACGTCAACAATGCTTACCTCGAACGCGGCGATCTGCAGGTTGAACGCTTCGGGCGCGGTTTCGCCTGGCTCGACACCGGCACCCACGACAGCCTCCTCGAAGCCTCGCAATACGTGCAGACCATCGAGCATCGTCAGGGCCTGAAAGTTGCCTGCCTTGAGGAAATCGCTTACGAAAACAAATGGATCAACCGCGAGCAATTGCTCGAACGCGCGCGCTACTTCGGCAAGACCGGTTATGGCCAGTACCTCGCCAAACTGGCTGGGGAAGAGCAATGATCCTTCTATCCGCGAATGACACTTCTAAAGCGGAACACCTGAGCGTATGAGAATTTTGATCAGCGGTAAGCACGGTCAGGTATCCCGCGAATTACAGCGCCGACTGGGCAGCGTCGGCGAAGTGATCGTGCCCGGCCGCGAGCAGCTTGATCTGCTGCGACCGGAGCACATTCGCCAGCAGGTGCGCACGATCCGCCCCGATCTGATCATCAATGCCGCGGCTTACACCGCCGTTGATCTGGCGGAAAGCGAGGCGAACACAGCGTTTGCCATCAACGCCACCGCGCCCAGGATTTTTGCCGAAGAAGCGCTGGCGCTGGACATCCCGCTGATTCATTACTCCACCGATTATGTGTTCGATGGCTCCAAGGTTGCCGCGTACACCGAAGAAGATGTGCCCAATCCGCTTGGGGTTTACGGAGCAAGCAAGCTGGCCGGAGAACGGGCCATCACTGATGTGCAGGGTAAACACCTGATCCTGCGCACCAGTTGGGTTTACTCGACCCATGGCCGCAATTTTCTGCTGACGATGCAGCGTCTGTTGCAAGAGAAGCCAGAGTTGCGGATTGTTGCAGATCAGATCGGCGCGCCGACCTGGGCGGGGACGATTGCCGAGAACACTCTAGCGCTGATTGAACGCTGGCAATCGGGGGCGTCCGCTTGGGGCACCTATCACCTGACTGCTCAGGGTCAGACTTCATGGTTCGGTTTTGCCCAAGCGATTGGCGAAGCGTTGCGTGAGCAGGGTAAGCCTTGTGCGGAGTTGCTGCCGATTCCGTCCAGCGACTACCCGACGCCTGCTGCCCGGCCACTGAATTCGTGTCTGGATTGCAGTCGGTTGGAGCGGGATTGGGGGGTTAGTCAGCCGGAGTGGCATACCGCGTTGCGTGAGTGTCTGGCTGAACAGAAGTAACCGTCGAGGCGAATCTGTAGCCAATCACTGAAACACCACTGATCCTGTATGAGCCGGGCTTGTCCGCGATAGGGCCGTGCCTGCCAACATCCGTGCTGACTGAATCACCGCCATCGCGGGCGAGCCCGGCTCCCACAGGGATCGGTGGTGTCAAGGCCCACGCATTTTGTAGGAGTGAGCCTGCTCGCGATAGGGCCATGCCAGCCAACATCCGTGCTGACTGAACCACCGCCATCGCGGGCAAGCCCGGCTCCCACAGGGATCGGTGGTGTCAAGGCCCACGCATTCACTGTGGGAGCGAGCCTGCTCGCGAAGGCGGCATCACGCTCAACACTGCCCTCAACTGACGCACAAAATCTCCTCATCCCAAACAAATCATCCCCGATACGACCCCTTCCACCACTTTACGACCTCCCCCAGCACACTGGCACGCCCACTGCAGACGCCCTCCCCCGAGCTTTCCAACCGTTCAGGGAGCAAACGCATGAACACACAACTCAAACCCACGCTGGGCACGTTGCACCTGTGGGGCATTGCAGTCGGGCTGGTGATTTCCGGTGAATATTTCGGCTGGAGTTACGGCTGGGGTGTGGCCGGTACGCTCGGTTTTCTGGTCACATCATTCATGGTCGCGACCATGTACACCTGCTTTATCTTCAGTTTCACCGAGCTGACCACCGCAATTCCCCATGCCGGCGGGCCGTTTGCCTACAGCCGGCGCGCTTTCGGCGAGAAAGGTGGCCTGATCGCCGGACTCGCGACATTGATCGAATTCGTCTTCGCCCCGCCCGCCATTGCCCTCGCAATCGGTGCCTACCTGAACGTGCAATTTCCGGCACTCGATCCAAAACACGCAGCAGTCGGCGCGTACATCGTGTTCATGGGTTTGAACATCCTCGGGGTCAAACTCGCGGCGACGTTCGAACTGGTGGTCTGCGTGCTCGCCGTCGCTGAATTGCTGGTGTTCATGGGCGTGGTCGCGCCGGCGTTCAGCTTCAGTAATTTTGCCCTGAACGGCTGGGCCGGTTCCAACGAGTTCGGCGCCCCCGCGATTGCCGGAATGTTTGCGGCGATACCGTTCGCCATCTGGTTTTTCCTCGCCATCGAAGGCGCAGCCATGGCGGCCGAAGAAGCCAAAGACCCGAAACGCACAATCCCCAAAGCCTACATCAGCGGCATTCTGACCCTCGTGGTGTTGGCGATGGGTGTGATGTTCTTCGCCGGTGGCGTCGGTGACTGGCGCACACTGTCGAACATCAACGATCCACTGCCGCAAGCGATGAAAACCGTGGTCGGCGAAAACTCCGGCTGGTTGCACATGCTGGTGTGGATCGGCCTGTTCGGTTTAGTGGCGAGTTTTCACGGGATCATTCTCGGCTACTCGCGGCAATTTTTCGCCCTCGCTCGCGCCGGGTATCTGCCAGCATCGCTGGCCAAACTGTCACGCTTCCAAACGCCACACCGGGCGATCCTCGCGGGCGGCGTGATTGGCATCGCAGCGATCTACAGCGACGGCCTGATCAACCTCGGCGGCATGACGCTGACAGCGGCGATGATCACCATGGCCGTGTTCGGCGCCATCGTGATGTACATCATGAGCATGCTCAGCCTGTTCAAACTGCGCAAAACCGAGCCGAACCTGGAGCGCACATTTCGCGCGCCTTGCTACCCACTGGTGCCCATCATCGCGCTGGTGCTGGCGACGGTATGCCTGGTGGCGATGGCGTGGTTCAACACAATGATCGGGCTGATCTTCCTCGGCTTCATGGCCGTGGGGTTCGTGTACTTCATGCTGACCGCGCAACTGCGTGCGGATGCCCCGGCTGATGCGATGTTGACCGGTTTATAAAAACACCGCTGCGCAGGAAGCGGCCAGGCATAAAATGGAACCACTGCGATCAACAATCGCTCAAAGTGGTATGCACGATCGGTTGGCGAAACGCGCCAGCCGGCCTGCCCTCAAGGAGAGCCCTATGCCCTGGTATGCCTGGTTAATTCTGGTTGTTGCGATCGGTTCGATCGTTGGTGGTCTGATGATGTTGCGCGACACCGCCAATAAGGTTGAATTGACCGATGAGCAACGCAAACGGGTTGCTGAACGCAATGCGCAAGCGGATGCCAAGGATGCGCAGGACCGTTGAAGCTAGGCAGCCTCTGTGTGAGCGGGGCTTCCCCGCGAAGGCGTTCGATAGGACGCAATCGCAGGCTGACTTGCTCCGACAGTCTTCATACTGCTCATCCCGCTGCAGAACACGGCTTTGTGGATCCTTACCGACACCTGTCTAGTTTTGCGATCCGCTGATCCTTCATTCACGCGTAATCTGTTACCACAGATATTGCTGACCAAACGACCAGCCCTACCCTCCCACATAGAACACTACCGACTCACTTGAGGGTCGATGGGGCCGAGATTACACTAGGACGAATACTGGTTATCCACTACCATCGTGCTTACAAAAATAAGGATTAAAATAGAGAACGTATGAGGCGAAAAACTGTAGTCTTTCTACCACTGATAATTATCGCAATCTGCATCGGGGCTCTCATATTTGAGTTCTCACGCACAAGAACGATTGTTTTCCATCAAAATCCAACAGCATTTCGAGTCCCCTATGATATAAGCGTCACGAAAGTGTCTATCAACGTACCGGGTTTTAAAGTCGGTGGCTTTGCTGACTATTGTCTTCAAACATGGCGAACTGGCACTGATACCTATCCGGTAAAAGCGGCCATGTTGGGACGCGGCGGTTTTTTGGAGCCTTTATGTTTTAACACAGTCAGAACGAAGGCTACTTCTGATTGGGTATATCCGACAGGACCAGTGGAGGGCCCCGTATTTGTTCCTGCCGGCGACTGGGATCAATATGTTGATCTAGAAGAAACGCCCGTTTTCATCCCTGAAGGGACCATGCTTTTATGCAATTCACTGGGGACTATCAGTTCGGTTTTGCCATCCGGTAGTATGGACGGGACCTGCGCTATAGAATTCACTCGATACAAGCCTATCTCTCATCGCTATCGCTTTCTTCGCCTACCTTACTATGACCAGATGTTTAACGCAGAAGAGCCTTTAGTCTCTTCATATTTTCAAAGTTACGCTGAAGGAAAGCCACTACATATTCCGAGCGCTGTCGCTTATATCGGCAACAATTTTCACACCTCAACTATGGATGCATGTCTGACTCGTGAGAAAAATGGCGAAGTGACTGAGCGGTTCTGCTTTCCACCATCCAATCAGGACTCTCCTGGTCAGGTTAGTGTTGACTGGACGATTCATGAGGGCGAGCGGTTGGGGCTAGAATGTCATTATCCTCCAGAAGACAAGATCAGCTCTGGAGATTGCGCTATATATCTCGTCGCACAGTTACCCGAGGAGCTGGAACCATCGTTCGAGAACGCTTTCCGGGACTATGGCGAGGTGCCGCGTGAACATATCCCCGTGTGGTGTGAAAAAACAGCGGTAACCATCAAGCAAGATGTCGTTCACAATCCGATGTTGTGTCAATCCACAGTGGGGGCGACGTGTCCCTTCGACGTGAAAATGGCGAATTGTCTTGAAGCCTTTGACAACAGTGCGCATCCAAAAGCATCGTGCATGAAAGATGGTTCATGTTTCACATCGTCTTCGCTCGAAAGATTTTTAATCGCACTTCGGATTTGGTAGTTCGCGCTACGACTGTCGTGATAAACATCAAAGATCAACCAGCTCCGACGCCCAACTTCAATGTAGACGGAATCATAATACAGCCTTGGAGAAAATGTGGTGACCGGATTTGGGCGGCTGATTGGCACCTTTCGCACGACCATGACGCCATAGTGCGGGGCGCCCGTCGGGCTGCTCCGTTCCCTACTATCGTGACTAGATCAGCCACAGCCCGAGGTAGGCCGATCTCCCGCCGGTTAAACTCTGTTTATGGTGCAAACTCTGGATTTTTTCGGGAATCCGCTGTTACGCACCGCTCGAACAGGCAGAGTTTTCCGCTGGGGGTATTCATCGACAGCTACCTGTTGGGATGGCACCGGACTTCGCCCCATCAAGGCCGCCCGCTACCGACCATGTCCTCGAAGCTCGGCCTGCGTGGGCAACAAAGTCCAACCAGCGATGCCGTGCTCAACGCCAGGCGGGATCAAGTGGAAGGCACGCTCAAAGGTGACGATATCACCGAACGTGCACTCGTTCTCATGTCGAAATTGGTCGGCGCGCTAACCCTGTCACGCAGTGTCAAGAATCCTGTGCTGGCTCAGAGGATTCTCGACGTCACGCGTGACTACCTGAAACAACTCGGGATTAACCCGCCCAACGCTTGAACAACACGCTGGCATTCACCCCGCCAAAACCGAAGCCATTGGACAGTGCATACTCGATCGCCATCGGCCGCGCTTGCCCCCGCACGATGTCCACGCCTTGCGCGGCCGGGTCCGGGTTATCCAGATTCAGCGTTGCTGGCACAATCTGGTCACGAATCGCCAACAGCGTAAAGATCGCCTCAAGCCCGCCCGCCGCGCCAAGCAAATGCCCGGTGGCCGATTTGGTCGACGTCACCGCGATTTTGTTTTCCGCTCCAAACAACGCCTTGATCGCCGCCAGCTCGCCCAAATCGCCAACCGGTGTCGAGGTCGCGTGCGCATTCAAATGCTGGACCTGCGCCGGTGAAACGCCCGCCTGAGCTAACGCCTGCGACATCGCGCGACGCGCACCGCTGCCGTCTTCCGGCCCTGCCGTTAGATGATAAGCGTCGGCGCTGGTGCCATAACCGACCAGTTCTGCCAACGGTTGCGCGCCCCGCGCCAACGCATGTTCCAGCGACTCAATCACCAAAAGCCCGGCGCCCTCGCCCATCACAAATCCATCACGATCACGATCGAACGGTCGCGAAGCACGCTCCGGCGCGTCGTTGAAGCCACTGGACAAAGCACGCGCCGCGGCAAAACCGGCCAGGCTGACGCGATCAATCGCAGCCTCCGCGCCACCACACACCGCAATGTCCGCCTCGCCGCAACGAATCAACCGTGCCGCATCGCCAATCGCCTGAACACCCGCTGCACACGCCGTTACCGGAGCACCCAACGGACCTTTAAAGCCGTGCTGGATCGATACATGACCCGCCGCCAGATTCACCAGAAAAGAAGGAATAGTGAACGGCGATAACCGTCGCGGACCACGGGTGTCGGTAGTGCGCACCGCATCGGCAATCGCACCGAAACCGCCGACACCAGAACCGATGATGGTCGCCGTGCGCTCTTGCGCCTCAGCGGCTTGTGGTTGCCAACCCGCCTGCACCAGCGCCTGACGCGCCGCTTCCATGGCGAACATAATGAAGCGATCCATCTTCTTCTGTTCCTTAGGTGGCGTCGCCAGGTCCGGATCAAAACCCGCCTCGGCATCTTCAGCCATCGTCGGCACCGCTCCGCCAACCTTGGCCGCCAAATCGGCCACGACGTCGTCCGGCAAATTGCGCAAGCCCGACTGTCCGGCCAACAATCGCGCCCACACCGCCTCGACCCCGCAACCTAGCGGAGACACCAAACCCATACCGGTTACAACCACACGACGATCACTCATACCGCAATACCCTCAAGCCAATGGAGAACACCTCACCTGTAACGCGAGGCGGCTTTGCTTTTAGACAGGTTCGGCGCCATCACATAACGCGCCGCGACAAATGCATCCCATTCGGCAGCATCCGGGAGCGACGGAATGGTGATCAGCTCACCTTGATCCAGACCGGCCAACGAAGCATCAACCATCTCATCAGCGTCCATCACCATGTCCGCCGGAATCTGCGTCGCATCAATCCCCGAGCGTTCCCAAATCTCGGTGCGTGTCACACCCGGCAATACGGCTTGCACCTTGACGCCGGTGCCGTCCAGTTCCGCATTCAGCGACTGAGTCAGACTCAGAACATACGCCTTACTGGCGCTGTAGGTCGCATTGAAACGCTCGGGGAAAAGCGCCACCACCGAGCCAATATTGATAATCGTGCCCCGCCCTGCCTTGGCAAAACTTGCGGCGGCGGCTGAGGCCAGGCGTGTGACGGCCGTGACGTTGAGCTGGATCAGACGGTCGAGCTGGTCCAAGTCGGCATTGGCCAGCAGACCGTCGGCGGCGACGCCGGCATTGTTGAGTAATAGCGTGATGCTTGAGTCGCTGCGCAGGCGTTGTTCGAGTTTGAGTACGTCGTCTTTTTGGGTGAGGTCGGCTTTGAGGACCTCTACCTGGACGTTGTGATCGGCGTGGAATTGGGTCGCGGCTGTCTGGAGGCGGGCTTCATCGCGGGCGACCAGTAGGAGGTCGAAACCGCGTGCGGCCAGGCGTTGAGCGTAGATCGCGCCGATGCCGGAGGAAGCGCCGGTGATGAGGGCTGTGCCTAGGGGTTGGGAGGGATTCATTTGGGTGCTCCTGTAATGGACGAGTAAGCGCATAACGGGCAAGCGGATATGGAAGATATTATATGCATAATTTTTGATGGATATGATATCCGTAATTTTTACGGTGGCGACGAATGGCGCTGCGCGTGTCGTTAGCCGGGATCGGCTGGTACGAGTTAGCATCGTCCATTCACTCGCCAGCGACGATCTGTTCCACGCAGCACGATTCTGAGCTGGTAGCGCAGCCAATTCTAATTGTCGCCACTCACAGCCTTAGCTGACGCGCGCTCATGACATAACCGGCATAGGCGTAGACCCAAACCCGTGTCAAGCGGTCCTTTTCCTATTCAGAGTGAGTTTCAAGAGCTGCCTGAGGAAGGGTTTGACCCCTGCCTTCACTTGCTCGCGAGCACGACGGCTCTGCACTGTATGTTCGGGTCATCCACCTAGCGTACAAATCGACACGTCGCAGCTCTGTTCGCGGTCGAATTTGTTGAGCACGATGCTCGACAGCAATGGCAACAGCGGAATGCTGTCCTGATGCACCTCTCGCCTCGATGTAACGATGGATCAGCGTGAGCAAACATTTATCCAAAAGCTTGTCTGCTCCGCTTCATGCCGGGGCTCCGTACCATATTTTGTAAGCTGCCGCGCCCTCCTTGTGGGATACATCTCAGGCCGGACCAAGCGCCACGGGAGATCTATTTTTTTAAGCAGGTGAGCGGAAATCTCGCGACCCCAAATAAAGCCAATGGTAATCTGCGCGCCGACATAACCACACGCAGAAATATCCATGCCAACCGAGAGAATAGTTTTTGCCAACCTCCTTCGGGGTATTGGAGCCATCGCAGTAGTGATTTCTCATTACGTTGGGATATTTTGGGTTATGCACCCAGGAATTTCCGAAATGATGGGCGTCGCCCCCATTCCGAATTTCCCTGCTCTGGATTTCCCACTTAAATGGATAGCTGAATACTGCATCGTATTTGGTCAGTTCGGTGTCGGAGTTTTCTTTATAGTTAGCGGCCTAGTGATACCTTTTTCACTAAAAAACGACAGTAGGCTTGGATTTTTATATCGGAGGGCCTTACGGATTTATCCGGTTTACATTGCTGGATTCTGTATTGTAATGCTTGCTCTTTACGTACTATCAGCATACGCGGATGTCGTATATAGATTTACCGCCAGTGATATCCTTGCGCATTTTGGCGTTATTACGCGCGGACCTTTGGGCGTGACGCGCATCGATGGTATTAGCTGGACGCTTGAGGTTGAAATTTATTTTTATCTGGCAATGTGCGTATTTGGCACACGGATAATTAATTTCGGTGTGAAAAGATACATCACACTCGCAGTTATGATAGCAATTGCGGCTGGACTGACACTCAAAACACAGGGTTATCTGATAGGTGTTCAAGTAGCTTCCGGGCTG
The DNA here is from genome assembly GCF_054898145.1 of Pseudomonas sp. TMB3-21. Classification (NCBI taxonomy): domain Bacteria; kingdom Pseudomonadati; phylum Pseudomonadota; class Gammaproteobacteria; order Pseudomonadales; family Pseudomonadaceae; genus Pseudomonas; species Pseudomonas sp. TMB3-21. The sequence goes on from NZ_CM142718.1 coordinate 5,270,002, forward strand.
CTTCTCATGCTGGGAACAGCTTACTATTCAATGCTCAAAGGAACGCTCACCCACAAAGAGTTTTGGGCAGTCCAAACATGCGTCACTGCACTAATTCTTATTTCGTGGCTTAGAGTAGCCGAACCTGCAAGTTACATAGTTCAGTGGGTGATTGGGTATTTGCTAGCTTTAGGAGTGTTTTACTCATGTTTCTTAATGAGGAACAGAATTAAAGAAAATTCGATACTGTCTCATCTTTCTGACATTAGCTATCCTCTTTATGTTGTCCACGCTTTATTCGGCTATGCCATCATGTACATCCTCGTAGACTCAGGATTAGGCCCGTACTCCGCAATCCCCGTAGCAACCTTTTGCGCGTACGGGGCAGCGCTCCTCTTACATTTGTATGTGGAGAAGCCATCTATGATATGGATAAAGCGGAGTAGAGGACGCGGGGTAGCAGTTCAAAATGTATAGACCTTTCACCTATGCCGCCGACAGTTTCAAAGTATGATAGAAGCGAGACGCTAACCTATATTGGTGAGGGTACATAGTCGCTATAACATTCTCACGCATATGCGGTCGTGGAACTTCCCTATTTTACATAGGATGCTCTAGGTGGAGCGTTTACTTGCAGTTTCAACCCGTTTTGGCGGTAGCGGCAAAGTCGTAGTGGAATAGTGAGTGGCGCCGTTGGCTGGCTGTGGCGGGGTCAGATAGCCGCGATTGCCAACAACCGCCTTGGTGGTAGTAGAGCAGGATCAGCGATTATGAAGGAAGCTGCCGGTGTGCACCCGCACCCATGACTGGCCGTTCGGGTTGCGGTCAGGCTTTCTGAACAAGATTTTCATCGCAGCGGATGACGCGTTTTCCCAGCGGATGGTCGCGCATCTAGGTTCAGCAGTGGCGGAAAATGCTCGCCGCATTGGAAATCTTACAGCGGGCATCACTTGCACCATGAATGTTGGGCTCCACAAGGTCGGGGGCACAGAATCCAGGACTAGTGGCGGGTTTGAGGTATGGCGTTAATGGGGTCATCAACCGCGTGACCCTCGCTCTTGACTTACACCTCGCCTTGCCGGTTGTGTAGAAGGCTTCATCTTCAAATCATCAGCATGGCCACAAGCGCCAAATCTTTCTTTACTTATGAGCAAAGCACCATACTTGACGCACGTGCAAAAAGACCGGTCAAAGACCGGCCTCAAGTACTAGGTTATATGCTTAGTTTAACTGCAATCTCCCACGATTTTTTTCCAAAATCGCCTTGCCGATGCCCTTAACTTCGAGCAATTCATCAATCGAAGAAAAGGGACCATTACTCTCGCGATAGGCAACAATGGCCTTTGCCTTTGCCTCTCCGATGCCTGCCAGTTCGCGCTGTAACGTTGCTGCATCGGCTTGGTTCAGATCGACCTTGCTTGATGAGGCCTGGGCCGGCGTCTGTACATTCTGAGCTGCACTGCCAACCTCGTTTTGTGAGGCTGACACCGCCACTGCAGTCATCGACACGTTGGAGAGCAGGGCAAAAACCAGTGCCGATAAAAAGCTAGTACGCATGTTGAAACTCCATGACATCGTTTAGGTATGCAGCTTTTCCGTAGCTGCATTTCAAAACTAGATCATGAGCCCGTCTTGTCAAAAAAAGGTTCGTTTCTGAATATGAATTACAAATTGGTGGCGGTATTACCCAGAATCTGGGCTTGACCTCCGCACGCTGACGTTTCTCAAATCCATGTTAAGGCTCTAAACGCCGCTGTTGATATATCCAATCCACGATGTCTCCGTCAGGCGCATATCCACTTACCGTGTCGCGTAGCAACTGACGAACGCGTGCGTAGTCATCATTGTCCACAGCGCACAAAAGCTCATCTAACTTCGCTTTGAGGATGTCCCAAGCGATGTGGTCTTCACTAGCGCTCATAATCATCGGATGTTGTGTAGCTGCCACGTTGTCGCCGATCAATAGTTCTTCATACAGCTTCTCACCTGGACGCAATCCCGTGAACTCTATCGAAATATCGCCATGTGGATTTTTTTCCGAGCGAACACTCAGACCAGATAAATGAATCATTTTCTCCGCAAGCTCCACAATCCTTACCGGCTCACCCATGTCCAAAACGAAGACATCGCCGCCCTGCCCCATGGATCCGGCCTGAATCACGAGTTGCGCGGCTTCAGGAATTGTCATGAAATAGCGGGTGATTCTGGGATGGGTGACGGTTATAGGTCCACCAGACTTGATCTGCTTGTGAAATAACGGAATCACGGATCCTGAAGACCCTAAAACATTGCCAAACCGAACCATGGTAAACCGAGTTTTATTGACTCGTGAAACGTTTGTCTTATCACCGAATAAAACCGGAGCCAGTTCACGGCTAAGAGCCTGCAGCGTGAGTTCAGCAAGTCGCTTGGTGCTTCCCATCACATTTGTTGGACGCACCGCTTTATCGGTGGAGACTAATACAAAATTCGCCACACCAACTCTCAAGGCAGCCTGAGCAGTATTGAGTGTGCCTATGACATTATTCAGCACTCCTTCGGCAATATTATGCTCGACCATGGGTACATGCTTATATGCGGCCGCGTGATATACCGTGCTGACATTCCACGCTTTCATCACGTCAAACAATTTTTCAGAGTTTCGCACCGAACCAAGGATCGGCAGGAGGCGAACCAGTAAAGACTCGCGGGCCACTCTCTGCTCTAATTCAGACAAAATGCTGTAAAGATTGAATTCGCTGTGATCGAAAAGTATCAATGTAGTCGGGTGTAAATCTAAAATCTGGCGGCACAATTCGGAACCGATTGACCCTCCTGCACCAGTGACGAGAACTGACTGGCCCTTTATGCAATGCTCTAGAAGCTCACCCTGAGCTGGTACAGCATCGCGACCCAGGAGGTCAGCAATATCCACTTCCTGGATATCGTCAACCTTTACCCGGCCACTTGCCAGGTCCATAAATCCCGGTACGCTGCGAACGTGTAATGGAAATCCTTCAAGAAAACCGAGAATTTCGCGTCGACGGCCACGGCTGGCTGAGGGGATGGCCAAGAGAATTTCCTGTGCCCCGCTAGCCTCAATCATTTGTTGAATATGTTTAGGCTTGTACACCTGGAGGCCCGCAATAATACGATTACCTATGTTGCTATCATCGTCGATAAACGCAACTGGACGCATAATACGCCCCATGCGTAAAGCGGCAACTAATTGGTTTCCCGCGGCGCCGGCACCGTATATCGCGACCTTCGGCAAACCATTATCGCGATTGGTAAACGGGACGTGCTGCACCGCTGAAAACCAATCACCTAGAAAGTACTGACGCATCGACAAACGCAATCCGCCGACCATTATCAAGCTCAACCACCAATAGTTGAAGATGATCGAGCGGGGAACTATGTTCTGGTGATTGCTATACCAGTAGACGATCACACCCAGTATTAAAGCAGAAAGGCTAACAGCTTTTATTATTGTGATTAGAGCATCATTGCCGAAATATCGCATTACCGCACGATACATACCAAAACGGATGAATAGCGGAATAGCCACTACGGGAGCGCTCAAAAAAAGCCAGGTATGAGCCAATAATGGATTTACCATATCGTCGATCCCGAGGCGTACCAGGAACGCAAGCCACAATGCCACCCAAACTAAAATCACGTCAGCCGTGACCTGAATCAGCCTCTTCTGACGACGTGGCAGCCCCAGCAATAGTGCGCGTAACCTATCCATAATTCCGTCGTACACCTCGAGACGCTCCCCTGTTAATCATCTTCTACGAGTTTACGTCTCCGGACGCATGCTCTAATTCAAAAAAAACTCGCCCACCCTTCAACTACCTAGTGCGCAGTTTTAGAGCTGAATTCACCACCAACTCAATGTGTACAAAATTCCGAGCCGACGCTGATATCCCCAGGCGATACACATTCCGCAACCCAAATCTCTGAAGCCGAGCAATGCAGCGGTATACCAAATACATACCTTCCTCAGAATCACTCGCATGATTAAAACAAGGCTGAGGCGCACATATCAGCAGATTTACCGCAAGCAAGTTCATTTTCAAGCCTTGCAAGCCCGTTGCATGACACTGGAAATCACCTCACAGGTCATGTTGATCTCTGCCTTAGTCAGCGTCGGATGTACCAGGAACATCATACTTGTCTCACCCAATTCTTTAGCAACTGGCAACCGATCTTCCGGGCGCCAGCCCGTGCCGTCGAAAGCTGCCTCTAGATACACCTCAGAGCAAGAACCGGAAAAACATGGGACACCCATGGCATTTATCTCAGACAGTATGCGATCGCGGTTCCATTCAGGCTGCAATAGCTCCGATTCTACAAAAACATAACATTTGTAAGCTGCGTGGTCGCAAGTCTCGGGAACTTCAGGAACCCGCAACCCTTTCATTTCGCGAGCTACAGACCATATTTGTTCAGCGTAAGCAATTCGGTTGCTGCGCCACTCGACCATACGACGAAGCTGAATCCGGCCAATGACTCCCTGCATTTCCAACATCCGCCAGTTCGTGCCGAAACTCTCATGCAACCAACGAAAGCCAGGTTTATGTTCACGTTCGTAAATAGCTTCCCAACTTTTTCCATGGTCCTTGAATGACCACATTTTCAGCCACAAGCTTCGGTCGTTCGTAGTAACCATCCCACCTTCACCACCGGTGGTCATAATCTTGTCTTGACAAAAAGACCACGCACCAATGTGGCCAATTGAACCTACGGGGCGGCCCTTGTACTTCGCTCCATGCGCCTGAGCGCAGTCTTCTATCACCTTGAGATCGTGAAGAGCGGCGAGCTCCATGATGGGGTCCATGTCACAGGGCCAACCGGCCAAATGAACGCAAATAATGCCCCGGGTGCGGGGAGTCAACACCGCTTTAATTGTCTCCGCGGTAATATTCTGCGTATCGCGATCGACTTCAGCAAACACGGGTACTGCACCAGCGTTGACAATGCTGGACACCGATGCGAGGAAGGTACGCGGAGTAACGATAACTTCGTCTCCGACCCCAAGGCCCAATGCATTCAGGGCGAGATCTAACGCAACGGTACCATTTGCCAGAGCGACCGCGTATTCCGTGCTTGCCCAAGCGGCAAACTCTTTCTCAAAGGCACGGCATTCTTGACCGGTCCAGTAATTGACCTTGTTGGAAAGCACAACGTCCCTAACGGAATTGGCCTCTTCTTCAGTGAACGAAGGCCAAGGAGAAAATGGGGTATTCAACACGGTTTTTACCTGCCATGAAGTGTTTAAAAAGGCGCCTACAGATTCAAACGCCCCATCATTAACGAATGTGATGGTTTATGGTCAAGACCTTACAAGCGCTCGGGCTGGTACCCCAGCGACTGTCATGTTATCAGAGATATCACAGACCACCGAGGCACCGGCACCTACGATCACATTGGTGCCGATGTTGACCATTTGCTTGACAGAAGCGCCAATGCCTACCCAGCTTTCGTCTCCAATATGAACTCCCCCCGCCAACCTGGCACCAGGACTAATATGCACGCTGGATCCGAGAACGCAGTCATGATCAACGCTGCATCCGGTATTGAGGATTGCCCCCTCACCCACCGACGCATACGCGTTTATTACCGAAGAGGCAAATATCACAGTGCCAGCACCAACATCAGCATAACGACTTATTATGGATGAAGGATGAACGAGCACAGTCAAGTGCGCACCAGAAGCTTTTAGTTCGTCGATTTTTTTTCGGCGGACACCATTGAGACCGATAGCTACCAAGACGCCTTCATATTCCCCTAATCGACTGAGCAGGTCGGCGCCCGTCCCAACCACCGGCCAGACGCCGTTGGATAACATTCGGGGCCACGCATCGTCAAAAAACTCTATATTTTGCCATCCGGAGCATTCTGCAGTGTCGGCAACCACCTTGCCGTGACCACTCGCACCTAATATTGCCAATTTTCTCATTTCTTTGAACCGGTGAACTTAGACATTGTTACTTCGCCTTCAGCACTGATGCCGTCCCTGATCAACACTTTTTTAACCGTAAGGAAAATGATCTTCAGGTCAAGCCAAAGCGACTGATTGTCTACGTACCATATATCGAGTGCGAACTTTTCGTCCCAAGATAGTGCATTTCGGCCGTTTATTTGTGCCCATCCCGTTACGCCAGGACGAACATCATGCCTCCGGGTCTGCAATTCATCGTATAAGGGCAGATATTCCATTAACAACGGACGGGGTCCGACAAGGCTCATATCGCCTTTGATTACATTCCATAATTCGGGAAGCTCATCCAAGCTGCTAGCACGAAGAAATCTGCCAAAATCGGTCATGCGCTCTGAATCGGGAAGAGGGTTACCGGATGCATCTAGCGCGTCTCTCATAGTGCGGAACTTAACCATCTCGAAAGGCGTACCTCCAATCCCTGGCCTTACTTGCCGGAACAAAACTGGTGATCCGAGCCGTTTACTGATCAGCAACGCGATTATCAGGATTGCCGGGGACAGAATAATCAATCCGGCCAAAGAAGCCACGATATCGAAGAGGCGCTTACACATTGGAGGTCCTTAATTACATAACATCATGTGAGAGAAAGAGCGTCGAATTCATTTCGACAAGCGCCGGAAATGTTCACCAAATCGCTGAACTCCTACTCGGAGTGATAGTTCTTTCTGATAGAACTCCTTCCCATTAGCAGCCATTTGCCTGCGTTCTTCAGCTGAAACTCCCATCAAAGTCGAGACCGCCTCCGCAAGCGCCAGCGGATTGTCCGATTCGCTCACAACCCCACAAGTCGCCATCCTTACCAAGTCCGCAGCATCCCCGTCAACAGCCATCAGAATCGGCTTGCCAGCAGCCATATAAGCTTGGGTTTTAGAAGGAATAGTAATGGTGAAGAGCGGGTCCTTCTTGAGATGGACAAGTAATGCATCGGCCTTGGCCAAATAGGCTCCTACATCCTGCATCGGAACTGCGGGAAGGAAGAAAACGTTATCGAGCCCCCTAGCTTTGACGAGCTCTTCCAGCCTAGCGGCTTCAACACCTCTACCAAGGAAAATGAACGCTGCTTGAATGGCTTGGTCTTTGAGCAATTCAGCAGCCTCAACGATGGTATCCAGCGACTGTGCCTTGCCCAAATTTCCCGCAAACAGTATGCGAAAGCTCGTAGGCGCAGGAAAATTTGCGGGAGGATTGCTGCACGTATCGCGCACCATATCTTCTGCGCACCAGTTGTAGATGACATCAATTTTTTGAGCAGGTACACCACGCTCCACTAGAAGACGTTTGAACCCTGGAGACAAAACTACTATTTGATCTACATGACCATATACCCAATCACAGACTCGAGAGACAACCTTTAGCAGTTTTTCGTTCGAAAACATCCCTGTGGCCCTGAGGGTGTCTGGCCACATATCCTGAATGTCGTATACGACAGGAACGCGTCGGAAAAAGCGCACAAGCGCAGCCGCGATTCCGACCGTCAAGGGAGGATGATATGCGTATATAACGTCGGGCTTTTTCGCACGGAAAAGTCCGTAGACTAAAATACTTGCAGCGAAACTAACGTAATTGAGCAGGCGACCAACACCACTCTGTCCGTGACTAGGATAAAGTGGCACCCGGGTAACTTGGACGCCGTCAATGACCTCCCGCTGCAGCGCCTTTATTTTGTAGCCCGGATACAATTTCCCTCCGGGGTAATTTGGAAAACCAGTAACTACTTCGACGTCAAATCCTTGCGCAACAAGCTCGCGAGCGAAGACGAGCCCCTTGAATGTGGGCTCGGGGTCAAACCACTGAGTGAATAATAAAATACGAATAGCCATTCGTATCAGTACCTTCTCCAAACGGTCCGCATTACATAGTCGCGATAGCTGTGGATAATCCGTACAACTTTCTCTGCTACGTTTGGCATACTGTAGTCATCTACAAGACGCAAACTACGCTCTTGATCTCGACTTTGATTCTCCAAAATCTGGAGGCCTTGCATCACTCTCTCAGCTTCCAGCCCAACCATCATCACGGAAGCCTCTTCCATGCCCTCTGGGCGCTCGTGGGCCTCACGGATGTTCAAAGCTGGAAAGTTAAGAATCGAGGATTCTTCGTTGATAGTTCCGCTATCAGATAATACAGCTTTGGAGTCCAACTGAAGCTTATTGTAATCCTTAAAACCAAGAGGTTTTAGTAACCGTACATTCTCGTGGAATTTCACTCCCATAGTATCGACCCGTTTTTGAGTACGCGGGTGGGTTGAGACTATGACGGGATAACCATAATGCTCCGCAACTGTATTAAGCGCTTGCACAAGTTTGGAGAAATTCTTGTCAGAATCAATATTCTCCTCACGGTGAGCACTGACGACGAAAAACTTACCCTTTTCGAGCCCCAAGCGCGAAACTACGTCAGACCCTTCAATTCCCTCACGGTAATAATTAAGTACTTCGAACATCGGACTGCCCGTCTTAATTACCATGTCCGGCGATAACCCTTCACGAAGCAAGTAATCGCGAGCAATGGTGCTGTAAGTCAGATTTATATCAGCTGTGTGATCGACAATTCGACGATTGATTTCTTCAGGCACCCGCATGTCGAAACAGCGATTGCCAGCTTCCATATGGAAAGTCGGTATTTTTCGGCGCTTGGCAGGAATGACGGCCATGCAACTGTTTGTATCGCCTAGCACCAGCAGGGCCTCCGGCTCAATCTCGGCCAGTACTCGGTCCACACCAATAATTACGTTCCCAATGGTTTCGGCGCCGGTTGAACCCGCGGCATTTAAAAAATGATCGGGTTTTCGGATGCCTAGATCCTGGAAGAAAATTTCATTTAGTTCGTAGTCATAGTTCTGTCCCGTATGGACAAGAATGTGCTCACAATAGTCGTCCAGTGCAGCCATCACACGTGACAGACGAATAATTTCAGGACGCGTTCCAACTACCGTCACGACTTTCAGTTTTTTCATTTTTCAATCGCCAAATTCAAGAAATTGATCGAGATATGATGGACAATTTTCACCGTTTTCCTAGAGAAATTCAAAGCAAAAAAGTCCTGGTCATCGAGCCGCTTTGGTCAGGTGCAGGGTGAAACTAAACACAGAGGTGGCGGCAGCTGAGATTGATCATGTCCGCCATCATTACACATCCATAACCCACAGGGCTTCGACTGACAGCAAAACCCTAGTGGAGCGAATCGAACCATGGTCAATCGATGCCGGAATCATCGGAAGGCCGCCTGAATTGATCGATGAAGATATCTAGAAAAAATGATAAAGATATTCATATCCCCCGAACAGTCATCGATCCAGTATGCCCGACGCGAATCTCAGTGAGTGGCACTGGAACCCCGCCCCTAAATATAGAGCAGGGATTCCGGTGGTTCTTACGATGCGGGTGATAGCGGAAGCGAGTAGGTGTCAGGGAGGTCGCGATTAAAAATTTCGTTTGCCCACAGCATCACGATCATTTCCTCGTCACCCACGTTGGTAATGTCGTGAGTCCATCCTGGAACAGTTTCCACAACTTCAGGCTTTTCACCTGCTGTAAATAACTCGTAGAATTCGCCCGAGACAATATGCCGAAAACGGAAGCATGCGTTACCTTTTATCACAAGAAATTTTTCAGTTTTCGAATGATGGTAGTGCCCCCCGCGAGTCACTCCAGGGTGAGCTGTAAAATACGAAAACTGCCCACTGTCGGCCGTCTTGAGCATTTCAACAAACACACCCCTCGGGTCACCATATTTAGGTACTCCGTAAGTAAACTGATCCGGCGTCAAGTAACTAACATATGTAGAGTATAGTGCTCGAGTTAGTCCATTTCCGACAGGCTCCGTGATTAGCGTTTCACGACTGTCACGGAACGCCCGCAGTTGATGCGCCAGGGCACCAACACTAATGCAATACTGAGGCTCCACCAGGGCAAACTGATCTGCTGAAAACTTCCCATCCATCGCAGCGACGAAACAATTGATTACGTCATCTATATATACAAGGTTAATATTTGCATCGGGATCGTTAATCTGGATCGGTATTTCGTTGACAATATTGTGGCAAAAAGTAGCCACAGCGGAGTTGTAGTTCGGCCGAGCCCATTTACCAAAAACATTTGGAAGACGAAATATACGTACTAATGCGCCGGTCGCATTGGCGAATTCAATCAGTGCTTGTTCTGCAGCTTTTTTGCTGCTGCCATATGAATTATCCAACGCGGCTTGACTTGATGATGTATAGATTACCGGTACAGCGCGACCCGAAGCCGCCAAGGCATCACATAATGCTTGAGTCAAATCCGCGTTACCAGTTACGAACTCCTCTGGGTCCTTAGGACGATTAATGCCAGCCAGATGGAACACAAAATCCATCTCGCCCACGAGAGCAGGCAGACTAGACACCTCATCGTCGCGGGTGAAACGCACGATCTCTACATCTTTACGCTCATTAAGGTGAGCGATAAGGTTCTTACCAACAAAACCGTTAGCACCGGTGATCAGAACTTTCATTCCGTCATTCCTCAGGTGTGGCGTGCTCGCCACGCTGAATGGCGCGCATGAAATCAAGCTTCAACAGTAGCTGTTTCATACCTTCCACATCCAGTCTTACAGTATTGTGCGAATTGTAGTCTTCAGTTCTAGATATCTTTTCCTCGCCCTGCTCTACAAATTTTGCATAATTCAAATCTCGCAAATCTGGCGGTACTCGGAAATATTCACCACGATCTTCAGCGCAAGCCATTTCCTCACGACTTAACAGTGCCTCGTACAACTTTTCGCCATGGCGAGTACCAATAACTTGAATAGGATGTTCAGGTAGATTGAGCATTTCGGTTAATGCTTTGGCGAGAACTTCGACGGTAGCTGCGGGCGCTTTTTGTACAAACATATCACCGTTATTTCCGTGCTCAAATGCATAAAGCACTAGATCCACAGCATCAGCGAGTGTCATCATGAAACGCGTCATATTCGGATCCGTAAGGGTAAGAGCCTTGCCGTCGCGAATTTGCTGAATAAATAGTGGAATCACAGATCCACGAGAGGCCATCACATTGCCGTAACGCGTGCCACAGATGACAGTTTTGTCGTCATCGGCCCCACGTGACTTGGCAACCATTACCTTTTCCATCATCGCCTTGGAGATACCCATCGCATTGATGGGATAAACTGCCTTGTCTGTGCTAAGGCAAACGACGCGTTTGACACCATTCAAGATGGCCGCTTCAAGTACGTTTTCTGTGCCCAGGACGTTAGTCTTCACCGCTTCCATTGGGTGAAATTCGCATGAAGGGACCTGCTTCAATGCTGCAGCATGAAAAATATAGTCCACGCCTCGCGTGGCATTGATTACGCTCTGATAATCCCGAACATCACCAATATAAAACTTAAGTTTGGAGTTCGCGTAAAACTTCCGCATGTCGTCTTGTTTTTTCTCATCCCGGCTGAAGATTCGAATTTCAGCAATATCTGTATCGAGAAAGCGCTTAAGCACAGCATTGCCAAAAGAACCGGTGCCGCCGGTGATTAGAAGTTTCTTACCGCTAAAATAATTCAATTATTCATCTCCATAAAATCTATAATTTTTCGTCCGACGGCAGAGCTAGTTTTGTTCTTCAAAACCCAAATTCTACCACAAGCTGCCTTTTGGGACAAAATCTCCTGATCAGATGCACAGAATGTGGTGACAGCAGCACAAATACCCTCAATTGAGGGGTCTTCAATCACATTCAAAAAATCGTGGTATTCATCAGGAATTCCGCTCAACCGTGTAGTCAAAACTGGCACACCGCTAACCATGTACTCTAGCAATTTGGACGGAAACGAATACCGCGTATATGTTTCACGCGGGTCTCTGCTCAAAATGAGACAAGCCGAATTGGATTGTATCGTTTCAACTTCTCTTGCACTGAGAAACCCTAAATATTTAATCGAAGGATGGCATGAAGCCATTTCCGACAAATAGGGTTCCAGTTCTCCGCGACCGCACAGCCAAAGTTCGTAGCCGGATTCTGCCTTGATAAAACCCTCTACCAACTCGACAATTCCGTAGGCTTTGCTTAAACCTCCAGCATAAAAAATTACCTTTGGAGCTAGCGATCCGATAGATATTTCTCGCTGATCAACCGCTGAATTAGCGATGCCTTCGAGAACCATATATGGCTTACTTGACCATTTGGCACTGTCAGTAACCATATACTTACTAGCAACAAATACACCCGAAGAATTGTCGATCAGACAATCAATCAACCAGGCATCCAGTTTTTTCAGCGATCGTGTAACAAAAGATCTTCCCATCCCCATATCCATATAGATTGGCAGATCAGGTATGTAAACAAAAAAGGGTATTCCAAATATTTTTCGTACCACATAAGCGGCGAGTAAATTTGGCGTATGAGCTGCATATACACAAACAATGCTCATCTGTCTTTTACGCGATTTCAGCAAACCACCAAGCACACCAAAAAAACGAGTGACTATTTTCAATAGTGGGAGATTAATCAAAGGTATAACACTGGACTCGCCATTAGAAGCATTGTTACGCCCACCGGGAAAGTATATTTTCCTGTTACGAGGAAATGTAGAGACAGCGATCGTCGCTACCGTATCTACAACATTACCGTCAATGCGCAGGGCATCAAGAAACCTGCTTTCTAATTTGTAAGCAGCAACTTGCGGATAAGGGTCACCCTTGGAAAACTTCTCAAAATACTCGTCGCCGACACAAAACCCTACCAAAACTACGCGCTTACTCATTTCGGCCTCTTAACGTATCTCTGCGTATCGATGAACAGGTGTTCAAGTTATCCCAGAAGTATGCGCCCACTTGGCTGAAAAGATTCAGAAGCTAAAGCGGGCGCAATCCTACGCCTCATGTAACAACTAACTATTGGCACTCTCGGTGAGCAGACCAAAGGCCGAACCTATCACTCGCCACAGTCCAAATACCCCAAGCACCAAAAACGTCCAAAAAATCCCGTGATCATAAAAAATCGGGCCCTCACCAGGCAATTGGGAAAAGTGATAACCGGTGATGGCTCCAGTGACGGCAAGCGATCCAACTGTCGCACTAATTCCAAGCGGGAGTGATGCAAATATTCCGAGGATAATTGATGCGCAGAGCAATGCGACGATGGCTAACGACCATCCACCTAGAGCATAGGCCGAGACTTGCACCGCCGCGGGCGCGGTTCCTCTACCTTTAAATTGATCATCAAATATCCGACCGTAAATGTATGTACTTGGGCGGCAAGGTTGCCCTACCTTCGCTTGAGCCATGACACCGCCGCACACTGCGCCCTCCTGCGTAAAAACTTCATAGTAGTAGGGATAGATTATCGCCATCCTGTTAACTACGTTAAATAGCAGCATCGGAGCATTTTGAGCTGCCGCCCCCCCTACGTTTGTAACATTCTCTATTAAATCGGGAACTTTAGTATCTACATCATCGTCGACACTATTTTCTACCGTTGATTTCTCTGGCGTACTAATGCTCGGTATCACCACAGCAGGCGTTTCGACGACGGGCGCTGACGTTTCCGCCAGTGGGGGTGTCGTTATCGCTGGTGCGAGTCTGAATACAAAAGCAGAAATCAAGAAATACATGAAAACAAGCAACACCCCGCCCATTATAGTTTTCAGGTATGCATAACGCTTTGCGTAGACAAAGATTGCTAATACAAGGCCGGCATAAAAAATTAGCACAGGCCACTTCATGTTGAGCATAGTTAAAAACAATGACATCAACATCGTATTGCAGATGGTTGTGACTAGCCAGAAAGACTGTTTACAACGCATCCATCTTATTAAAGAATAAATTGAAAGATAATGAAGTATCGACATTAACACCGCGAGAGGTGCAAAACCCAACTGATCTCTGATTTGAAATCTCGCGAGTACAGAGGACACCGAATCAGTCCCAGCCAAGAACAGTGAAAATGCGTCGGCTCGAATTAGCGAATAGAGTACAAAAGAGTAAAAAATCACGGCTATAAAGGAATATTCAAATATAGAAAACTCCCGTATTTTCGCGGCATATTTTTCGATTACGCCACTAAAAAAATACTTAACCAATACTACGACTAACGGCGTTATTAAAAAAGGCAGAAAAAGCAACAACCAATAGCCCGGAGTAAAAAGAGTTTCAAACCCAAGAATTTTCGCAGTGTAGCTGTCTCGCTCTAACAGCGTTCTTCCGAAGGGAAGCCAGTATATTATATTTCCTAAAACTACCGTAAGAAAATAAGCACTCAGAAATATCACTGGCGCTAAGTTTTTAGAAAGCCACAACCTAAGATCTTCTAGAAAAGCCATTACCATGCATCCTACTGAAAGATTCCACTAACATTATCCTACATCACAAGAATTCGCTTTCGTGCACATTCTTGTGATACTGCAGTCCCTGCCTACTCAAACATATGGAGCCTATAGCAACTTGGTTGCGAAATTACGCACGACCTTATAGGGTAGCCTTCATAAACTCGCTCCATCTGACGCCTTTTATTAATGCAAAGATGGATACGACTGAAAACCCAGCCAGCCAGTAAACTGAATCCACCCACCAGATCGCGTTGTCTAATTCCGATGTCAATGCAAAATTTAAGAGATATCCTGATAAAAAAGCTAAAGATGAAATTATCACCGGGAGAGTAAAGCACCTATAAACACTAAGACGTTTATACAAGCTCGATATGACATAAACAAAATAGACGAGTTGCGCCAACAATACTCCGAGAGCGATCCCGTGCAGCCCCCAAAAATATCCTCCAACCCAGGCAAAACCTATAGACATGAGCGCGGAGGCCAACGAAAGAAATGCCAAGAGTTTCATTTTTCTATGAACTTCAAGACGTTTCTGGAAATACACCGCTGCACTGTTCAAAAACACGCCGGCGAATGCGTAGAAAATTATTAATCGTGATGCACCTAACTCCTTGCCCGTAACTCTCTCAAAAAAATCAAAACCAACAAAATACAACACGGACCATAGAAGTGCAAAAGCCACTATAAGGAAACTAGAGGAGCTTTCTATGATGCTTATAGCAAAGACACCATCTCTGAATTTTTTTATTAAAAATGGATGCACCATCATTAGCAGCGGCATACTTAAAAGGCCGCCACCCCCTACGAACAAATCTTTAAGTGACAAATATGAATCACCAAATTGAACTTCATAATATCCGATTGCTAGCCGGTCCGCGCCCGCCATAACTAACATCCCAAAAATCCATGGCGAAAGCGCACCGCCATATTGGAATATGCTTTTCAGATCAAATCTTAGCTGGCCCACATTTGAAAAAGGATTAGAGAAAATAAAAATACGAGAAAGATATACGAACATCAAAATAACCGCGACAGAATAGCCCGCTATCAATGCGAACAATGCATTCTCTAGATCGATCTCGGCAAAGTTAAAGTAATATAGAACCAGCCCGATTTGCGCAGCTGCTTGCAAGATCACAGCAACTAGCTGTTGTTTCACCATGAAACCGGCCTGACATATCGAGGACAAGAAAAAAAAGACAATTTGACTCAAGCATAGTAACCATACAAGGACAAAAACGCCGCTTTCATCTACAAACATCGCGGAAATTGTAGCCGCCAAAAGGGCAGCAAATGGCGCAATGCATAATATGACGAATATGCAATTCGAGACAAAACTCGATCTATCTCCAACACCTGAATAATAGTATATAAACGAGTTCCCCACCCATCCGGCACACAATTGAGCAGCCATTAAAGAGCAGAACAAGCTAACGGAATAACTTACATATTCACCGGCTGGAAACGACTTATAAAGGAAGAACACCAAGAATATGCCTGACACCGCAGGAACCAACTTTACTGGTACATAAAGCATCAGCTTTCGAAGAAAGACACTCATATTCATCTAATTCCGTTTAAACTGTTTTCTTCGGGATCAATCAAGGAGCAACTAATGGCTGAAGATGGAGCATCATCATTTTGCGCAACAAATAATGAGGGAAGCATCGCATGTTTGCGATTTTCAGGCAAGGCGCTACCTCGCCAGCAACTCAGGTTAGAGCTTGAAAATACCGGACAGGCGTGAAGCCGTCGCAATCAGTCATTCAGCGCACACACATTCTTCACCTTCATTAGCGATAGACGGTGATAACCAGTTCAGACCAAGGGACGCTTCCGCCTGCGTGTACTGCGTCTCAAAAGGACAGTCACCGGACCAATCAGCATTCCAAGAAGAAACGCAATTACCACAGCAACGGCAACAGGGAGTTCTGGCCCCGCCCAACCCACGAATTGCAACGAAACTGATTGCTGGTTCTCAAGAACGAACGCAAGGATTGCCAGAACAATCAGCAAGCCCAAAACGGCCAGCAGTACTCGTTGAAAATTACGCATTTACGGTTCCTTGCTTTGTGGAGGCCTTAAAGTAGGCCCTCCTCTTCTTCCTCATTCACCCGATCCCGCAGCTCCTTCCCCGGCTTGAAATGCGGTACAAACTTCCCATCCAGGCTCACCGACTGCCCAGTCTTAGGATTCCGCCCAACCCTTGGCGCGCGGTAATGCAGAGAAAAACTACCAAAACCCCGAATCTCAATCCGATCCCCGGTGGCCAGGCATTGGGACATTTGTTCAAGCATGGTCTTGATGGCCAGCTCCACATCCTTGGATGAGAGCAGCCCTTGATGGGTGACAATTCGTTCGATCAACTCCGACTTCGTCATATTTTTCCCTTCTTTTTCAAGCAGCTAGGAAAATCGCTACCAAGGTTTTAGCATGACCGGATGAATTTGAACAGTCCGACTTTCTCCACGCTACCGCCAGCAGTGCGTTGCCCGATTACGGGGCACTGAACCGCTATTCCTTCGCTAGATTTACTTGCAAATCACCAACATGGTTCGGGTTACCAGGCCTGCGGGATTGAAGCCGAATGGGTATTGGTCTTCATCCTTGGCATCATCGGATCGCGTCACTACTTTGTAGCCTGCGCCTTTGCATTCCTTGGCCGCGCGCTTATGGCACTTTTCCCAGCCTGAGCCCAGGCCGGAGCAATCAACCTCGATGCCGCTAACCCCACGCACTGAGTGAGTTTTGGCACCTGTTGCACAGCCCGCCAATGTCAGTAGAACCAATGTGACGATGAGCTTGTTCATTCACTTCCTTATGTCGGGCGCTCTGCCCGACTGGCGTTTGCTTCAGGCTATAGAGTAGCTGCAATTAAGCATTTGATCCTGTTAAAGAAAGGGACAGTTTTTTTGGGGGGATGGTTCATGGAACAGTGGGATGAAGGGATTTTAAGTTGGGAAGAACATGGGCATGGGGTGTTAGTGATGGTGGGGTTTGTCTGGGAAGGAGTGGTGATTTCAGGAATCGCCAGCAGGCTGGCTCCTACAAGGGTTGGGGCGGGGGTGGTGAATTTTGGGCATGAAAAAGGGCGACCGAAGTCGCCCTTTTTCTATGGTCTGACAGAACTTAGTTCTGTTTTTCCATTTGTGCACGCAACAGGTCGCCCAGAGTGGTAGGACCAGCAGCGATGCTATCCGAAGGCTTGTCTTTCAAGCTTTGGATGGCTTCTTTCTCTTCAGCATCGTCTTTCGACTTGATGGAGAGCTGGATTACACGGCTCTTGCGGTCAACGCTGATGATCTTGGCTTCTACTTCCTGGCCTTCCTTCAGAACGTTGCGCGCGTCTTCAACGCGGTCACGGCTGATTTCGGAGGCTTTCAGAGTCGCTTCGATATCGTCGGCCAGAGTGATGATGGCGCCTTTAGCGTCAACTTCTTTTACGATGCCTTTAACGATTGCGCCTTTGTCGTTCTCTTGAACGTACTCGGAGAACGGATCGCTTTCCAGTTGCTTGATACCCAGGGAGATGCGCTCGCGCTCCGGGTCAACCGACAGGATAACGGTGTCCAGCTCGTCGCCCTTCTTGAAGCGGCGAACGGCTTCTTCGCCCACTTCGTTCCAGGAGATGTCGGACAGGTGAACCAGACCGTCGATGCCGCCGTCCAGACCAATGAAGATACCGAAATCGGTGATCGACTTGATGGTGCCGGAGATTTTATCGCCCTTGTTGAACTGGCCAGAGAAATCTTCCCATGGGTTAGATTTGCACTGCTTGATGCCGAGGGAGATACGACGACGCTCTTCGTCGATGTCCAGAACCATAACTTCCACTTCGTCGCCGACTTGTACGACTTTCGAAGGGTGGATGTTCTTGTTGGTCCAGTCCATTTCGGAAACGTGTACCAGGCCTTCAACGCCTTCTTCCAGCTCAGCGAAGCAGCCGTAGTCGGTCAGGTTGGTTACACGAGCGGTAACGCGAGTGCTTTCTGGGTAACGGGCTTTGATAGCAACCCATGGATCTTCGCCCAGCTGCTTGAGGCCCAGGGAAACACGATTGCGTTCGCGATCGTACTTCAGAACCTTGACATCGATCTCGTCGCCAACGTTGACGATTTCCGATGGATGCTTGATACGCTTCCAAGCCATGTCGGTAATGTGCAGCAGGCCATCGACGCCACCCAGATCGACGAATGCGCCGTAATCGGTGAGGTTCTTGACGATACCTTTGACTTGTTGGCCTTCCTGCAAGGATTCCAGCAGAGCTTCGCGCTCGGCGGAGTTCTCGGCTTCCAGGACGCTGCGACGGGAAACGACAACGTTGTTGCGCTTCTGGTCCAGCTTGATGACCTTGAATTCCAGCTCTTTGCCTTCCAGGTGCGTGGTGTCGCGCACTGGACGAACGTCAACCAGAGAACCTGGCAGGAACGCACGGATGCCGTTAACGTCGACTGTGAAGCCGCCTTTAACCTTACCGTTGATAACGCCCTTGACCACTTCTTCGGCTGCGAAGGCTGCTTCCAGAACGATCCAGCACTCGGCGCGCTTGGCTTTTTCACGGGACAGCTTGGTTTCACCAAAGCCGTCTTCAACCGAGTCCAGAGCAACGTGAACTTCGTCACCGACATTGATAGTCAGATCGCCAGCGTCGTTGTAGAACTGCTCAAGCGGGATGAGTGCTTCAGACTTCAGGCCAGCGTGAACGGTTACCCAACGTGCTTGGTAATCGATATCAACGATAACACCGGTGATGATGGAGCCTGCCTGAAGGTTCAGGGCTTTTAGGCTTTCTTCAAAGAGTTCCGCAAAGCTTTCGCTCATTTTAATTCCTGAGTATAAGGGCGAAGAATACGCCCATCTCCACATCCCAGACGACGTGGGTTACGTTCATTTAAAGAAGCACCGCAGGACTATGACTGGTCCCCTGAAACGCTTCTTGGTCACCCGGCGATATCGCGGAGTGCGATCTCGCTCATGATGCGTTGCAACACCTGATCGATGGATAATTCCGTGGAATCCAGCTGAATGGCGTCAGCCGCCGGCTTGAGCGGGGCTACCGCTCGCTGGGTGTCACGCTCATCGCGTGCACGTATCTCATCTAGCAGACTCGACAGACTAACACCATCGACTTTGCCCTTCAACTGCAAGTAACGACGGCGCGCACGCTCCTCGGCACTGGCAGTCAGGAAGATTTTCAGCGGCGCGTCCGGGAATACTACGGTGCCCATGTCGCGCCCATCGGCGACCAGGCCCGGCATCTCCTGGAAGGCTCGCTGCCTCTGCAGCAAGGCTTCGCGGACCGCCGGTAGTGCGGCAACCTGCGACGCACCCGAGCCGACGCTCTCGGTACGGATCACGTCGCTGACCTCGTCCCCTTCCAGAATGATGCGCTGCAGCTGACCGTCGGTCGCCGCGATGAACTGCACATCCAGATGAGCGGCAAGTTGCTTGAGCAGTTCTTCGTTGGTCAGGTCGACGCCGTGGTTATGCGCGGCGAAGGCCAGCAAGCGATAAAGCGCACCGGAGTCCAGCAGGTTCCAGCCCAGTTGCTTGGCCAGAATGCCGGCGACCGTGCCTTTGCCAGAGCCGCTTGGCCCATCAATGGTGATGACCGGTGCGATATTTTTCACGATTGAGCCTCTTGTGCCACACGAATGCCGACCTGGGCGCACAGCGCGAGGAAGTTCGGGAACGACGTTGCAACGTTGGCGCAGTCATGGATGCGGATCGGCGCTGTAGCGCGCAACGAGGCAACGCTGAAGGCCATGGCAATGCGGTGATCGCCGTGACCGTGCACTTCGCCGCCGCCGATCAGGCCGCCATCGATGATGATGCCGTCCGGCGTCGGCTCGCATTTGACGCCAAGGGCCAGCAAGCCATCGGCCATGACCTGAATGCGGTCCGATTCCTTGACGCGCAGCTCTTCGGCGCCGCGCAACACGGTGCGCCCTTCGGCACAGGCGGCGGCCACGAACAGCACCGGGAATTCGTCGATGGCCAGTGGGACCAGCGCTTCGGGAATCTCGATGCCTTTGAGTTTAGCCGCCCGTACGCGCAGATCCGCAACCGGTTCGCCGCCGACTTCACGCCGGTTTTCCAGGGTGATGTCGGCGCCCATCAGACGCAGGATGTCGATGACGCCGGTGCGGGTCGGGTTGATGCCGACGTGCTCGAGCACCAGCTCGGAACCTTCGGCAATCGAAGCCGCGACAAGGAAGAACGCTGAAGACGAGATATCGCCCGGCACTTCAATGTGAGTCGCGGTCAGCTTGTGCCCGGACTCGACCGACGCCGTCGCGCCGTCAACGCTGACCGGGTAGCCGAAGCCACGCAGCATGCGCTCGGTGTGATCGCGGGTCGGCGCTGGCTCGGTGACGGTGGTTTTGCCGTCGGCGTACAGACCGGCCAGCAGCAGGCAGGATTTAACCTGGGCACTGGCCATCGGCATGGTGTAGGTCAGGCCTTTGAGCTTGTTACCACCACGGATGACCATCGGCGGACGACCTTCGGCAGCGGTCTCGATCACGGCGCCCATTTCACGCAGCGGATTGGCCACGCGGTTCATCGGACGCTTGGACAACGAGGCGTCGCCGGTCAGGGTGCTGTCGAAGTTCTGCGCCGCCAGCAGGCCGGACAGCAGACGCATCGAGGTGCCGGAGTTGCCCAGATAGATCGGGCCCGGCGCTGGCTTCAAGCCATGCAGGCCGACGCCGTGAATGGTCACGCGGCCGTGGTGCGGCCCTTCGATCACTACGCCCATGTCGCGGAAGGCTTGCAAGGTCGCCAGGGCGTCTTCGCCCTCAAGAAAGCCTTCGACTTCGGTGACGCCTTCGGCGAGGGAGCCGAGCATGATCGAGCGGTGGGAAATCGATTTGTCGCCCGGTACACGAATCCGCCCAGTCAGGCGGCCACCAGGTTGTGCCAGGAAAATCAGGTCGTTGGAGTTCATAGCGTCCACATAGGCCCGGCGGGCCAGGATTTTACTGAAATGCTCGCGGGCAACCCGTGCGCGTGTGAACACGCCCAACAATTGGTGCCCATCCCCTGCATCGACCGCGTCGCGCAAGGCGTCGAGGTCGCTGCGAAATGTATCGAGTGTGCGCAGGACAGCTTCGCGGTTGGCGAGGAAGATGTCGTGCCACATGACCGGGTCACTTCCCGCGATTCTTGTGAAATCACGGAAACCGCCGGCAGCGTAACGGAAGATCTCAAGGTTTTCATTGCGCTTGGCCAATGAATCGACCAAGCCGAACGCCAGCAGGTGTGGCAAATGGCTGGTCGCCGCCAGCACTTCGTCATGACGCTCGACCTGCATGTGCTCGACATCGGCGCCCAATTCGCGCCATAAACGGTCAACCACTGCCAGTGCGGCCGGATCGGTCTGATCCAGCGGTGTCAAAATGACTTTGTGGCGACGGAACAGCTCGGCGTTGGAGGCTTCCACCCCGCTCTGCTCGGAACCGGCAATCGGATGGCCCGGGACGAAACGCGGCGGCATGCCCCCAAAGGCTTCGGTGGCAGCACGCACGACATTGCCTTTGGCACTGCCGACGTCGGTGAGAATCGCCGAGCCCAGATCCATCGCCGCCAGACGCGCGAGCATTTTTTCCATGGCCAGAATCGGCACGGCGAGCTGGATCACGTCGGCACCCTGACAGGCAACGGTCAGGTCTTCTTCGCAGCGATCGACCACGCCCAACTCCACCGCCAGCTTGCGCGACTGCGGATCGAGATCGACGCCGACCACTTCGCGGCACAGGCCACTTTCACGCACACCTTTGGCGAACGAACCACCGATCAAACCCAGACCGACCACCACCAGGCGACCGATCATAGGTGCAGCAGGTTGCAGTGTAGTGACATCAACCACGAGCCAGAACCTTGGTCAGTGCCTCAAGGAAACGCGTGTTTTCCGTCGGCAGACCGATGGTGATGCGCAAATGGTTCGGCATGCCGTAATTGGCCACCGGGCGCACGATCACGCCTTCACGCAGCAGACCCTGGAACACTGGCGCGGCCACCTGGCCGAGATCGACGCAGATGAAATTGCCTTTGGATGGAATCCAGCTCAGACCCAGCTCGCGGAAACCCGCTTGCAGCTGTTGCATGCCGGCCTCGTTGAGGCGACGGCTTTGTGCCAGGTAATCGGTGTCTTGCAAGGCAGCGCACGCAGCGGCGAGGGCCAGGCTGTTGACGTTGAACGGCTGACGCACGCGGTTGAGCACATCGGCCACCACGGCAGTCGACAAGCCGTAACCGACGCGCAAAGCTGCCAATCCGTAAGCCTTGGAGAAGGTGCGCGAGACCAGCAGATTCGGGTACGCCGCCAGGTAATCGAGACCGTCCGGCAAGTCGCTGCCTTCGGCGTATTCGATGTAGGCCTCGTCCAGCACGACCAGCACGTGGGCCGGAACGTCCTGCAGGAATTCGTCCAGCGCTTCTGCGCCGAACCAGGTGCCGGTCGGGTTATTCGGGTTGGCGATGAACACCACGCGGGTGTCGGCATCGATCGCGGCGAGCATGGCCGACAGATCGTGGCCCCAGTCTTTGGCCGGGATCACTTTAGCGGTAGCGCCGACGGCTTGCGTGACGATCGGGTAGACCGCAAACGCGTGCTCGCTGAACACCGCGTTGAGGCCCGGCGCCAGGTAGGCGCGCGCGACCAGCTCGAGAATGTCATTGGAACCGTTGCCCAGCGTGACTTGATCGAGCTCAACGCGGCACTGATCGGCCAGCAGGGTCTTCAGCGCGAAACCGTTGCCGTCGGGATAACGGGTCAGCTCGGCCAGTTCATCACGAATCGCGTTTAGCGCTTTCGGACTGGCGCCCAGCGGGTTTTCGTTGCTCGCCAGTTTGACGATGCTCGACGGATCGATGTCCAGCTCGCGCGCCAGTTCGTCCACGGGTTTGCCCGGAACGTAAGGCGAAAGTTGTTGTACGCCCGGCTGTGCCAGAGCGAGGAAGTCGCCACTCATTTGCTACCCCTTAGAGAACTGCTTTCGGGTAGGAACCCAGCACTTTGAGTGCTACTGCTTCCTGACTGATCTTTTCCAGCACACCTTTGATCAACGGATCGCGGTGGTGACCGACGAAATCGATAAAGAACACGTAGGTCCATTTACCGCTGCGCGACGGACGTGTCTCGATGCGCGTCAGGTCGATGCCATTGTCGTGGAACGGCACGAGCAATTCGTGCAGGGCGCCGGGTTTGTTGCTCATGGAAACGATGATCGAGGTCTTGTCGTCGCCGGTCGGTGGCACTTCCTGGCTGCCGATCATCAGGAATCGCGTGGAGTTGTCCGGGCGATCCTCGATTTTTTCGGCAAGACGGGTCAGCCCGTACAGGCCTGCCGCCATGTCGCCGGCAATTGCCGCCGAATTCCACTCACCCTTGACCCGCTTGGCCGCTTCGGCGTTGCTCGACACCGCGACGCGTTCGACATTCGGGTAGTGTGCGTCGAGCCACTTGCGGCACTGGGCCAGCGACTGCGCGTGGGAATAGATGCGGCTGATGCTGTCGGTCTTGGTGTTTTCGCCGACCAGCAAGTGGTGGTGAATGCGCAACTCGACTTCGCCACAGATAACCATGTCGTGTTCGAGAAAGCTGTCCAGCGTGTGGTTGACCGCGCCTTCGGTGGAGTTTTCCACCGGGACCACGCCGAAATTCACCGCACCGGCAGCCACTTCGCGGAACACTTCGTCGATCGCCGCCATTGGCTTGCTGATCACCGCGTGGCCGAAATGCTTCATGGCCGCCGCTTGGGTGAACGTGCCTTCAGGGCCGAGGTAGGCGACTTTCAGCGGCTGCTCGAGGGCGAGGCACGAGGACATGATTTCGCGGAACAGCCGCGCCATCTCTTCGTTGCCCAGCGGCCCCTGATTGCGCTCCATCACACGCTTGAGCACCTGAGCTTCGCGCTCGGGACGATAGAACACCGGCACTTCGCCTTCGGCCAGCGAGGCCATTTTTACCCGCGCCACTTCCTGGGCGCAGCGTGCGCGCTCGCTGATCAGCTCGAGGACTTTGGTGTCCAGCGCATCGATGCGAACGCGCAGTGCCTTGAGTTCTTGCTCAGACATTAGCCGTGTTCCTTCTCGAACTCTGCCATGTACGAAATCAGCGCGTTGACCGCACCGATGTCGACGGCGTTATAGATGGAGGCGCGCATGCCGCCTACGGAACGGTGACCCTTGAGGTTCAACAGGCCACGCTCGTCGGCGCCGGCGAGGAACGGTTTGTCGAGACGGTCGTCCGCGAGGCGGAACGGCACGTTCATCCACGAACGGTCGGACGGGTTGATCGGGTTGCTGTAGAGGCCGCTGGCGTCGATGAAGCTGTACAGCGTGCGCTGTTTTTCTTCATTGAGCTTGCCGATGACTTCGACACCGCCCTGCTCTTTCAGCCATTCGAACACCAGACCGGACAAGTACCAGGCCAGGGTCGGCGGGGTGTTGTACATCGAGCCGTTATCCGCCGCGACCTTGTAGTTGAGCATGGTCGGGCACAGGGAACGGGCCTTGCCGAGCAAGTCTTCGCGGATGATGTTGACCACCAGACCGCTCGGGCCGATGTTTTTCTGTGCGCCGGCGTAGATCATGCCGAAACGCGAGATGTCTACCGGACGCGAAAGAATGTCCGAGGACATGTCGGCGACCAGTGGCACATCACCGGTTTCCGGGATCCACTGGAATTCCAGGCCGCCGATGGTTTCGTTCGGTGCGTAGTGAACGTAGGCGGCGTCTTTCGACAGGTTCCATTCGTTCTGGCCGGGGATGGCGAAATAGTCGTAAGGCTTGGCGGTGGCGGCAACGTTGACATGGCCGTAGCGCGAGGCTTCTTCGATGGCTTTCTGCGACCAGATACCGGTGTCGATGTAATCGGCGGTGCCGCTTTCGGGCAACAGGTTCAGAGGGATCTGAGCAAATTGCTGGCTGGCGCCACCTTGCAGAAACAGCACTTTGTAGTTCGACGGGATATTCAGCAGATCACGCAGATCCTGCTCGGCCTTGGTCGCGATGGACACGAACTCATCGCTGCGATGGCTCATTTCCATGACCGACAGGCCCTTGCCGTGCCAATCGAGGAGTTCACCCTGAGCGCGCTTCAGAACAGCTTCAGGAAGCGCCGCAGGACCGGCACAGAAGTTATAGGCTCTCTTGCTCACATCCAATCTCGCTCTGATTTGGTGGTCACATAAATCTTGAGTCTGCACTGTGGGAGCTAGCAAGCTCGCCCCCACAGGGTTACCACTCACTTCAGGCATGGATGAATCCGTGGCGAGGGAGCTTGCTCCCGCTTGAGTGCGAAGCGCTCACAAAAAAAACAGGGGCCGCTGCGCAGCCCAGCGGGAGCAAGCTCCCTCGCCACAATGAATCAAACAAACCTCAAGAGAGCAGCATTACCCATCAAGGAAGTGCAGTGTCGCAAATTTTCAAACGGGACAAACAACAAGGGGGCGAATTTTCATCCGCCCCCTGTTTGTCCGCTTACTCTTGCGGTTCTTCGTCTGCGGCGGCGTCGAGTTGCTGGTCTTCGACTGCGTCGTCGATCACGACCTCACCGTCGAACACTGCACCTTCTTCGCCCTCCTCGCCTTCGAGCTCCTCGCCCTCGACTTCCGACGGCTCCTGAACCCGTTCCAGACCGACCAGCGTTTCGTCGCTGGCCAGTTTGATCAGGGTCACGCCTTGGGTGTTACGACCCAGGCTGGAGACTTCGTCGACGCGAGTACGCACCAGTGTGCCCTGGTCGGAAATCAGCATGATCTCCTCTCCATCCTGCACCTGGACCGCGCCGACCAGACGGCCGTTGCGGTCGTTGCTGACCATGGCGATAACGCCCTGACCGCCACGCTTGTACTCAGGGAATTCGGCGATCGCCGTGCGCTTGCCGTAACCACGGGCCGAGGCAGTGAGGATCTCGCTGCCTTCTTCCGGGATCAGCATGGAAATCAGCTTCTGCCCTTCCGGCAGACGCATGCCGCGCACACCGCGAGCGGTACGGCCCATGGCGCGAACTTCGGATTCCTTGAAGCGGGTGACCTTGCCGCCGTCGGAGAACAGCATGATCTCCTGCTCGCCATCGGTGACGGCAGCAGAAATCAGAATGTCGCCTTCGTCCAGCTCGAGCGCGATCAGACCGACGCTACGCTGACGGCTGAACGCCACCAGCGGAGTCTTCTTGACCGTACCGTTGGCAGTCGACATGAAGATGAACGGGGCCTTCTTTTTGTCTGCAGCCTTGATTCGCGCCTTGCGCTCTTCTTCGGTTTCGTTGCTGTTTTCCAGCTCTTCGAGATCGGTCTCGATGCTTTCGGCGTCTTCGGCGTCAGCTCGCTTGCGCATGGCTTCCAGATCGACCGGGAGCATGGTGGTGATGTATTCACCCTCGCTCAGCGGCAGCAGGTTGACCAGCGGACGACCACGGGCAGCGCGGGAAGCTTCCGGGATTTCGTAGGTTTTCAGCCAGTACACCTTGCCTTTGCTGGAGAACAGCAGCAGCGTGGTGTGGCTGTTGGCGACCAGCAGGTGCGCGATGTAGTCCTCGTCCTTGACGCCGGTAGCCGATTTGCCTTTGCCGCCACGACGCTGAGCCTGATACGCAGCCAATGGCTGGGTCTTGGCGTAGCCACCGTGGGAAATGGTCACGACGCGCTCTTCTTCCGGGATCATGTCACCCAGGGTCAGGTCGAGACGGGCATCGAGAATCTCGGTGCGACGCACATCGCCGTATTCGGCGCGGATCACTTCCAGTTCTTCGCGGATCACTTCCATCAGGCGCGTGGCGCTGCTGAGGATGCGGATCAGTTCGCCGATCTGGTTGAGGATCTCTTGATACTCGGCCAGCAGCTTCTCGTGTTCCAGACCGGTCAGGCGGTGCAGACGCAGTTCGAGAATCGCTTGCGCCTGTTCCGGCGACAGGAAGTACTTGCCTTCACGCAGACCGTATTGCGGATCGAGGGTCTCCGGACGGCACGAATCGGCACCGGCGCGCTCAACCATCGCGACTACGGCGGACGATTCCCACGCGGTCTTGATCAGCGCTTCCTTGGCTTCCGACGGTGTCGGCGAAGCCTTGATCAGGGCGATGACCGGGTCGATGTTCGACAGGGCAACCGCTTGACCTTCAAGGATGTGACCGCGTTCGCGTGCTTTACGCAGTTCGAACACGGTACGGCGGGTGACGACTTCGCGACGGTGACGCACGAAGGCTTCCAGCAGATCCTTGAGGTTGAGGATCCGCGGACGGCCGTCGATCAGCGCGACGATGTTGATGCCGAACACTGCCTGCAACTGGGTCTGGGCGTAGAGGTTGTTGAGGATCACCTCAGGCACTTCGCCTCGACGCAGTTCGATCACGACGCGCATACCGTCCTTGTCGGACTCGTCGCGCAGTTCGGTGATGCCTTCCAGCTTCTTCTCTTTAACCAGCTCGGCGATCTTCTCGATCAGACGGGCCTTGTTCAGCTGGTACGGGAGTTCGGTGATGACGATCTGCTGACGGCCACCGACCTTGTCGATGTCTTCGATGGTCGAGCGGGCGCGCATGTAAATGCGCCCGCGACCGGTGCGGTAGGCTTCGATGATGCCGGCGCGACCGTTGATGATCGCGGCGGTCGGGAAGTCCGGACCGGGGATGTATTGCATCAGCTCATCGATGGTCAACTCGGGGTTGTCGATGAGCGCCAGGCAACCGTCGATGACTTCACCGAGGTTGTGTGGCGGAATGTTGGTCGCCATGCCCACGGCGATACCGCTGGAGCCGTTGACCAGCAGGTTGGGAATACGGGTCGGCATGACCGCGGGGATCATTTCGGTGCCGTCGTAGTTCGGCACCCAGTCCACGGTTTCTTTGTGCAGGTCAGCCAGCAGCTCGTGCGCCAGCTTGGTCATGCGCACTTCGGTGTATCGCATGGCCGCGGCGTTATCGCCGTCCACCGAACCGAAGTTGCCCTGACCGTCTACCAGCAGGTAGCGCAGCGAGAATGGCTGCGCCATCCGAACGATGGTGTCGTACACCGCGGTATCACCGTGGGGGTGATACTTACCGATCACGTCACCGACAACACGGGCAGATTTCTTGTACGGCTTGTTGAAGTCGTTGCCCAGCTCGCTCATCGCGAACAGCACACGCCGGTGCACGGGCTTCAAGCCATCGCGCGCATCCGGCAGTGCCCGCCCGACAATTACGCTCATCGCGTAGTCGAGGTAGGACTGCTTCAGCTCGTCTTCGATATTGACCGGGAGGATTTCTTTGGCCAGTTCGCCCATGAGAAGCCTGATTCCTTTTTCTGGTGAAACCTCGTCACATCCATATGGGACGAACGAAGCTCGCCGCTGCAGGCTGAGTGCCATGCAGCGACTTACGACAAATCAACGATTTATGCCATGGATCTGCGCAGTAAAGGCAGCCACATCGGGCTACCTTGGAAACCGCCGAATGTTATCACAAGAGCCGCCACGCACCTATCCCCCAGATGCGCATGGAGTGTAGTTAGTTGAGTGGTGAGGGGCTGATAGGGGATCAGAGGGGCTTAGAGCTGGGTTTGACGCAGATTTCGGGGTCAGATGATAGGTGTTTTTGGTTTCAGGGCCCCTTCGCGAGCAGGCTCGCTCCCACAATGGAGCTGTGTCGTGTGCAAAATATGCGCTCGACTTGGTCAAATGTGGGAGCGAGCCTGCTCGCGAAGGCGATTTATCAGGCGCTGAAGAACATCAATGCAACCGCTTGCGACACATCAACTGCGCCATTTTGGCGGTATCCGGCCGTTCGATGATGCCCTTTTCGGTGACGATCACATCGATCAGATCCGCAGGCGTTACGTCGAACACCGGATTGAACGCATCGACATCCGCGCCAACCCGTTTGCCGCCGACCTCCAGCAATTCGCGGCCGTCGCGCTCTTCGATCGGGATGTCGTCACCGCTGGCGAGGTTCATGTCGATGGTCGAACTCGGCGCCACCACCATGAAGCGCACGCCGTGGTGCATGGCGTTGACCGCCAGCTGATAGGTGCCGATCTTGTTCGCCACATCGCCATTGGCGGTGATGCGGTCGGCGCCGACGATGACCCAGGTGATGCCTTTGGTCTTCATGATGTGCGCAGCGGCGGAGTCTGCGTTGAGCGTCACGGGAATGCCTTCGTTGGCCAGCTCCCATGCGGTCAGCCGCGAACCTTGCAGCCATGGACGGGTTTCATCGGCGTAAACGCGCTCGACCATGCCTTCGATGAACGCCCCGCGAATCACCCCCAGCGCCGTGCCGAAGCCGCCGGTGGCGAGTGCGCCGGTATTGCAGTGAGTCAGAATGGTCTGCGCGTTGCCCTGATGCTTGCGGATCAGGTCGACACCGAGCTGCGCCATGGTCAGGTTGGCTTCGCGATCGCTGTCGTGGATGGCGATGGCCTCGGCTTCCAGCACGGCCAACGGATCGGCGTGCTTTTTCAGGCGGTCCAGCCGATCACGCATGCGCGCCAGTGCCCAGAACAGATTCACCGCCGTCGGACGCGAGTCAGCCAGCAGCGCGAAGTCTCCTTCCAGTGCCGCGTGCCAGTCGCCACCCTCGGCGAAGCGGGCCCGGGCGGCCAGCACCACCCCGTACGCCGCACTGATGCCAATCGCCGGCGCGCCGCGCACGACCATCGAGCGAATCGCCTCGGCCACGCCGGCCGCGCTGGTGTAGGCGATCCAGGTTTCCTCGAACGGCAAAATACGCTGGTCGAGCAGATACAGGGCGCCATCTCGCCAATCGATGGCCTTCACCTTCTCCGCAGCCAACAGTCGATCGCGCATCCCACACCCCGTACTCAGTAACAAAGCCGCCGATTATAGCGAGCCCCCCGCGAAGACGCTCGGGTATACTTCGCCCTCTTTGACAAAAGCTCTGGAACCGACCTTCGATGCCAAACCCTGCCGCTGCGCTCGACCTGTTATTGCTGCCAACCTGGCTGGTACCCGTCGAACCTGCAGGCGTCGTCCTCAAGGAGCACGGCGTGGGCATTCGCGACGGGCGCATTGTCTTTATCGGCCCACGTTCCGCCGCGCTGAAGCTTGAAGCAAGCGAAATCCGTGAATTGCCGGACGTGCTGCTCAGCCCCGGCCTGATCAATGCCCATGGCCATGCCGCGATGACGCTGTTTCGCGGCCTGGCCGATGATTTGCCGTTGATGACCTGGCTGGAAAACCACATCTGGCCGGCCGAAGCCAAGTGGGTCGATGAAGCGTTCGTGCGCGATGGCACCGATCTGGCCATCGCCGAGCAGATAAAGGGCGGTATCACCTGCTTTTCCGACATGTATTTTTTCCCCAAGGTGGCCAGCGAGCGCGTGCACAACAGCGGCATCCGCGCGCAGATCGCGATTCCGATTCTCGACTTTCCCATCCCCGGCGCCGGCTCGGCAGACGAAGCCATTCGTCAGGGCGTCGAATTGTTCACCGACCTCAAGCATCACGAACGCATCAAAGTGACATTCGGCCCGCACGCGCCTTACACCGTCGGCGATGAGAACCTCGAGAAAATCCGGGTGATCGCCGAAGAGCTGGACGCGTCGATCCACATGCACGTGCACGAAACGGCATTCGAAGTGCAGCAAGCCGTCGAGCAGACAGGCGAACGGCCATTGGCCCGCCTCGAACGCCTTGGCCTGCTGGGCCCGCGCTTTCAGGCGGTGCACATGACCCAGATCAGCGAAGAAGACCTGGCGATGCTGGTAGAAAGCAACACCAATGTGATTCATTGTCCGGAGTCGAACCTTAAACTGGCCAGCGGTTTCTGCCCGGTCGAGCGTTTGTGGCAGGCGGGTGTCAATGTCGCTATCGGCACTGACGGCGCGGCCAGCAACAATGACCTCGACCTGCTCGGCGAAACCCGCACCGCCGCGTTGCTGGCCAAAGCGGTTGCCGGCTCGGCCACGGCGCTGGACGCCCACCGCGCGCTGCGCATGGCCACGCTGAACGGCGCCCGCGCGCTGGGTATCGAAGCCGACGTGGGCTCGCTGGAAATCGGCAAGGCGGCCGACATGGTCGCGTTTGACCTGTCCGGGCTGGCGCAGCAACCGGTCTACGACCCGGTGTCGCAGCTTATATATGCCACCGGTCGCGACTGCGTGAAACACCTGTGGGTCGCCGGCAAGCAGTTGCTCGACGAGCGCCGCCTGACACGCATGGACGAACAACAGCTGGCTGCCATCGCCAAGGCCTGGGGCCAGCGCATCAGCGGCCAGAACGAATTGTAAGCCCCCCGGACCAAATGCCGGGGCAACAGGATTTTTCAGGTTTTAGAGGATTGAACATGAGCAACGTCGACTACGCCGAGATCGCCAAATTCGAAGCGCTGGCCCATCGCTGGTGGGACCGTGAGAGCGAATTCAAGCCGCTGCACGACATCAACCCGCTGCGGGTCAACTGGATTGACGAGCGCGTGAACCTGGCCGGCAAGAAGGTCCTCGACGTCGGTTGCGGCGGCGGCATTCTCAGCGAAGCCATGGCGCAACGCGGCGCGACCGTGATGGGCATCGACATGGGCGAAGCACCGCTGGCGGTCGCGCAGTTGCATCAGCTGGAATCGGGCGTGACCGTCGAATATCGGCAGATCACCGCCGAAGCACTGGCAGAAGAGATGCCTGAGCAGTTCGACGTGGTGACGTGCCTGGAAATGCTCGAACACGTGCCGGACCCGTCGTCGGTGATTCGCGCCTGCTACAAAATGGTCAAACCGGGCGGCCAGGTGTTTTTCTCCACCATCAATCGCAATCCGAAGGCGTACCTGTTCGCCATCGTCGGCGCTGAATACATCATGAAGTTGCTCCCGCGCGGCACCCACGACTTCAAGAAATTCATCCGCCCTTCCGAGCTGGGTGCCTGGAGCCGCATGGCGGGTCTGACCGTCAAGGACATCATCGGCCTGACCTACAACCCTCTGACCAAACACTACAAGCTGGCGTCCGACGTGGACGTCAATTACATGATTCAAACCCTGCGCGAGGAGTAAAGCGATGCGTCTCAGAGCGGTTCTTTTCGACATGGACGGCACGCTGCTCGACACCGCGCCGGACTTCATTGCGATTGCCCAGGCGATGCTCGCTGACCGCGGCCTGCCGCCGATCAACCCGCAGTACATTCGCGACGAAATTTCTGGTGGTGCGCGGGCGATGGTCGCTGCGACCTTTTCCATGGACCCGGATTCGCCCGGCTTCGAGGAATTGCGTCAGGAGTTTCTCGACCGTTATCTCAAGGGTTGCGCGGTGCATAGCCATCTGTTCGATGGCATGGCCGAAGTACTGGAGAAAATCGAGAAGGCCAATCTGATCTGGGGCGTGGTCACCAATAAACCGGTGCGCTTCGCCGAGCCGATCATGCAGCAACTGGGGTTGGCCGAGCGCTCGAAAGTGTTGATCTGCCCGGATCATGTGACCAACAGCAAGCCAGACCCGGAACCGCTGACGCTGGCGTGCAAACTGCTGGATCTGGACCCGGCCAGCGTGTTGTTCATTGGCGATGACCTGCGCGATATCGAGTCCGGCCGTGATGCCGGGACCAAGACCTGCGCGGTGACCTACGGCTACATTCACCCGGATGACAACCCGAAGCACTGGGGCGCGGACGCCGTGATCGATCACCCGCTGGAGTTGATTGAAGTGCTGGATAACGCGTTGTGTAGTTGCTGACCAGCGCGCTTTTATGTGGCAGTACAGCTCTAAGGCACACAACTTTTTTGTGGCGAGGGAGCTTGCTCCCGCTGGGCTGCGAAGCGGCCCCAAAAAGTGTGAATCAGTCACAAAGAGTTGACTGCATCACGACTGCTTCGCAGCCGAGCGGGAGCAAGCTCCCTCGCCACAGAGAGTTCGCTTCCATATACGAGATGTCTGCCTTTTTGATTTGTCCTGAGGATTGTTATGTTTGATTATTCCGCCCGCCCTGAATTGCTCAAGGGCCGGGTCATTCTGGTTACCGGCGCCGGTCGTGGCATCGGTGCGGCCGCTGCGAAGACTTATGCCGCCCATGGCGCTACCGTTTTGTTGCTGGGCAAAACCGAAGCGAATCTGACTCAGGTCTACGACGAGATCGAAGCGGCGGGTCATCCGCAACCGGCCGTGATCCCGTTCAATCTCGAAACCGCTCAACCGCATCAATACGACGAGCTGGCGGCGATGATTGAAACCGAGTTCGGTCATCTCGACGGCCTGCTGCACAACGCGTCGATCATCGGTCCGCGCACGCCGATCGAACAACTGTCCGGCGAAAACTTCATGCGGGTCATGCACGTCAACGTTAACGCGATGTTCATGCTCACCAGCACTTTGCTGCCGCTTTTGAAGCTGTCGCAGGACGCCTCAGTGGTGTTCACCTCCAGCAGCGTCGGCCGCAAGGGTCGTGCCTATTGGGGCGCTTACGGCGTATCGAAATTTGCCACCGAAGGCCTGATGCAAACCCTGGCAGACGAAGTAGACACCGTGGCACCGGTACGCTCCAACAGCATCAACCCGGGCGCCACCCGCACCAGCATGCGCGCGCAGGCATACCCCGGTGAGAACCCGCTGAACAACCCGACGCCTGAAGAGATCATGCCGGTTTATCTCTACCTGATGGGCCCGGACAGCACCGGTATCAACGGCCAGGCATTCAACGCTCAGTAGTGCCGCACGTCGCATAAGTTTCGCGACGAAAATTCGTCGCGAAACGACAACAGCGTGATAAATGAGCATGAAGCAGTCAAACAAATGCCGCGCAAA
This sequence comes from Pseudomonas sp. TMB3-21, assembly GCF_054898145.1. Lineage (NCBI taxonomy): Bacteria > Pseudomonadati > Pseudomonadota > Gammaproteobacteria > Pseudomonadales > Pseudomonadaceae > Pseudomonas > Pseudomonas sp. TMB3-21. Next base: position 5,303,998 of record NZ_CM142718.1, read on the forward strand.
CCTTTGGAATCCGTTGTTTAACCATCCAAAATACTGATTTTGAAGGGTTTTATATCGAGTGAACTGAATGCCATAACTTCAGCTCTAATTCTGCTCAGACACGCCGTGTGACAGCAGATGGAGCGCCGCTTGAGTCGACAGATTACGTAAGTTCGACAAAGCAGATTAGACTTGTACGAGATGTCCTACGGGACTGACGGACCGGTACGACGCGCAGCCTAAAGCCGCTCTCACCCAGCCTGTAAGACAGCTTACTGCTTAGGGGCGCCACATGAAATCACCTTCCCAGACCAACGCAATTGACTTCGATAGTGCCAAATTGCAGCGCCTGGGCTTTGGTCAACAGCCTGCAATTCTGGAGAGGCCAGTCAGTCTTGCGCAACTGCGTCAGCAATTGAGCCTCCAGCTGCAAACGAGTCTGGAACCGCAACGCATTCTCGGGCTATTTTTCCGGGAGATTCAGCGACTGGTTCCGCTCGATGCCTTGAGCTATTCACACAACGCCAGCGATTTGCGCCTGGAGTTCGGTGTGCGCGGCCACCACTCGGTCAGCTACAGCCTCAGCCATGAAGGCGAGCATCTGGGCGAACTGGTGTTTCGTCGCAACAAACGTTTCAACGTGCAGGAACAGGCCAATCTCGAGTCGTTGCTATCGGCGCTGCTGTACCCGATGCGCAACACCCTGCTCTATCGTGCGGCAACGCAAAGTGCACTGCGTGATCCGCTGACCGACACCGGCAATCGCATCGCCATGGACCAGACGTTGCAGCGGGAAATCGAAATGTCCCGGCGTCATCTGCAACCGTTGTCGTTGCTGATGCTGGACATCGACCACTTCAAACACATCAACGATACGCACGGGCATAGCGCCGGTGACGATGTGCTGCGGGCAGTTGCCGCGTCGATCAAAAGTCAGCTGCGCAATGTCGACATGGTGTTCCGCTTCGGCGGCGAAGAGTTTTTGATCCTGCTGTCGAACACCGGTCGCGAAGCTGCCGCGATGGTCGGCGAGCGTTTGCGATTTGCCGCGCAGGCACGCAAATATTCCGCCGACGGCAACACCATTGAACTGACGGTCAGCCTCGGTTGCTCGACCTTGTTGCCCGGCGAATCGTCCGAGAGCCTGCTGCGCCGCGCCGACAGCGCCCTGTACGTGGCCAAGCGCGAAGGCCGCAACCGTTTGGCAATGGCGAGCTGACACTGCGCCAGAGCGGGCACGCATGGCCGCGGCCCGCGCCAGTTGACAGAGGTTAACGCAGCGTCCCGCGCAACTCGCCGACCAAGGCTTGCAGCTTCACTGGCTCAGCCGATTCCACCGCGACCGCCGGCCCGGCGACCAGCGTCACCCGCGACCATAACCGACGGAATATCCCTTTGTCGGGGTCGCGGCTGAAAAAACTCCCCCACAACCCCTGCAAAGCCAACGGAATCACTGGCACTGGCGTCTCTTCGAGAATCCGCCGCAGCCCGCCCTTGAACTCGTTGATCTCGCCATCGGCGGTCAACTTGCCTTCCGGAAAAATACACACCAGCTCGCCATCCTTCAGATACTCGGCGATGCGCGTGAAGGCTTTTTCGTAAATCTGAATGTCTTCCTGACGCCCCGCGATCGGAATCGTGCCGGCCGTGCGAAAGATGAAGTTCAACACCGGCAGATTGTAGATTTTGTAGTACATCACAAAGCGAATCGGCCTACGCACTGCGCCGCCAATCAGCAAGGCGTCGACGAAGGACACGTGATTGCACACCAGCAAAGCGGCGCCTTCGTCAGGGATCACATCGAGGTTGCGATGCTCCACGCGGTACATGGAGTGGCTGAGCAGCCAGATCATGAAGCGCATGCTGAACTCGGGGACGATTTTGAAGATATAAGCGTTGACGCCGATGTTGAGCAGCGAGACCACCAGAAACAACTGCGGAATCGACAACTTGGCCATGCTCAACAATACGATCGAGACAATCGCCGAGATCACCATGAACAGGGCATTGAGAATGTTATTGGCGGCAATCACCCGCGCCCGCTCGTTCTCCGGGGTGCGCGACTGAATCAACGCGTACAGCGGCACAATATAGAAGCCACCGAAAATACCCAGACCCAGAATGTCGATCAACACCAGCCAGGTGTGGCCAAACCCAAGCACTTCAATCCAGCCGTGGCCGCTGACGCTGTCCGGTATTCCTCCGGAATGCCACCACAGCAGCAGACCGAATACGGTCAGACCGAACGAGCCGAACGGCACCAGACCGATCTCGACTTTGCGCCCCGAGAGCTTTTCACAGAGCAGCGAGCCGAGTGCGATACCGACCGAGAATACGGTAAGAATCAGTGTCACCACGGTTTCGTCGCCGTGCATCCACTCCTTCGCGTAGGCAGGGATTTGCGTCAGGTAAATCGCGCCGACAAACCAGAACCACGAGTTGCCGACAATCGAGCGTGATACCGCCGGCGTTTGCCCCAGGCCCAGCTTCAAAGTGGCCCAGGATTGACTGAAAATGTTCCAGTTCAGGCGCATTTCCGGCGTTGATGCGGCGGCACGCGGAATGCTGCGACTGGCCAGGTAACCGAGTACCGCGATGCCGACGATCGCTACGGACACGATGGGCGCGTACTGCGCCGACGACATCATGATCCCGGCGCCGATGGTGCCGGCGAGAATGGCCAGGAAGGTGCCCATTTCCACCAGGCCGTTGCCACCGACCAGCTCATCTTCATGCAACGCTTGCGGAAGAATGGAATATTTCACCGGCCCGAACAGCGCCGAGTGCGTGCCCATGGCGAACAGCGCCACCAGCATTAACGCCAGGTGCTCGAACACAAAGCCGACGGCGCCGACCGCCATGATAGCGATTTCGCCGAGCTTGATCAGACGGATCAGCGCGTCCTTGGCGAACTTTTCGCCAAACTGCCCGGCCAGCGCCGAAAACAGAAAGAACGGCAAGATGAACAGCAGCGCACACAGGTTGACCCAGATCGAACGATCGCCCTCGATGGTCAACTTGTACAGAATGGCGAGGATCAGCGATTGTTTGAAGACATTGTCGTTGAACGCGCCGAGCGACTGGGTGATGAAAAAAGGCAGGAAGCGCCGGGTGCGGAGCAAGGCAAACTGTGAGGGGTGACTCATCTTCCGTGTGTCCCTTGTCTGGGTAGAGATTCAGATTCAGGGCCACACATTACCTAATCTTCGTGATTTATTTTGCTAATCCTGCAAGGCATGGCGAAACAAATAGTTCGCCGCGCCAGGCCCCTTGCACGGTGCGCCGGGCGACGATCAGCCACATCACCGCCAGCAACGCCACCAGCACACAACCGAAAACAGTGAAGAACGTCAGCTGCAAGGTGCTGGCGAGCTTTAACGTGGCCAGCGCATAAACGCCCAGTGGAAAGATGAAGCCCCACCAGCCGAGGTTGAACGGAATGCCGGCACGCAGATAACGCACGGTGATCAACAGCGCGATCAGCATCCACCACAGCCCAAACCCCCAGAGCAGAATGCCGCCGATCAGGCCCAGGCCGGCAGCCATTTCGCCGATACCGGGCAGGCCGTTGGCGGCGAAGATGGCCGGCGCATCGGCGCCCAGCAGCAACATGCCGAGCGCGCCAGTGCCGATGGGGCCGAGCGCCAGCCAGCTGGACGCGGCCATGCTGGCGGGTGGCAGTTTGTGCAGGGCCATGCGCAGCAACAGGATTGTCAGAATGCTGAATGCCACGGGTAGGGAAAATGCCCAGAGCACGTAGCTGGTGACCAGCATCAAAAATTGCGAATGGCTATCGGCGAGATGCGGAGCGAGCAAGCCTCCGCTGGCGGCCGCTACTTCCGCTGCTACGACTGGCAACAGCCAGACCGCCGTCATCTGGTCGATGCTGTGGTCCTGACGAGTGAACATCAGATAGGGGATCAGCACGCCGCAGGCCAGCGACATTGCTACATCCAGCCACCACAGCGCTTCAGCGACCGCAATGACGCCCTCACCCCAACGCGGCACACCGAACAGCAGAGCGCCGTTGATAAGGGTCGCCAGCCCCATCGGGATGGTGCCGAAAAACATCGAAACCGTTGAGTGGCCGAAGATGCGCCGCGCTTCGTCGAAGAACATTATCCAGCGTGCCGCATAGAGCGCAGTGAATGTAGTGAACAACAGGATGTTGAATAGCCACAGCGCTTCGGCCAAAGCGTGAACACCAGGATTGGCGAAGGGTAGTTGTGCAAGCGCCAGCGCCAGCACGCCGGTGCCCATGGTCGCGGCGAACCAGTTGGGGGTGAATTGGCGGATGACTTCGCGCGGATGCTGCAAATGGCTGAAGGGTTTGAATCGGGTCGCGCTGCATTTCATGAAGAACTCCTGTCCTCTGGAGAGGTGGAGTTAATGGTGGAACAGAATCGAATATCTATATAACGGGTAATATCTCTATAAGTTATCTGGTTTGTAGATATGCATGCCTATAAGCCTGAGGTAAATGTTGTCTGTGCTACCGCTTTCGCAAGCAAGCTTCGCTCACAGGGGATTTTTGCCAAGCGTGGGATTGGAGCGACGTTCCGCCGGCTGGCGCAGGAATGTCCACAACGCCACGAGCGACAGAACGATCAACACCGCGCCATAGCCATCGGTGGTCGCGATCAGACCAAAAGAGCGCGTCATGCTCCCCGCCACTAGCGCGGGCAGGCAGAATGCCAAATAACTGAGCACATAAAACGCCGACATCAAACCCGCCCTTTCATGGGGCAACGCCAAGGGTACAACGCTGCGCAGCGTACCTAGAAAACTCGCGCCGAAGCCGCAGCCAGCCACCAAGGTGCCTATAAAAAACAGCGACAGGCTGGCGCTGTGCACCGCCACCAGAATCAATGCAACACCGGCTGGCAAAAGGCTCGCACCTATCCGCAGCAACTGGTCCGCCGGCCGACTGCGCAAGCTGTAAATCATCAGTGCACCGGTGACCGTCAGGGCGGCCACGGTGGCACCGCCAATCAGGTTGGAAGTCGAGCCCGTGGCCGTGCGCACCAATGACGGCGCGAGGGATGCATAAAAACCACCCAACGCCCAGCCCGCGATGTTCAGTGGCAGCACTCGCCACAACGTCTGCCGCGCCTGCATCGGAACATGTAGCGACGGCCGCAATGATGCCCACGCACCGGGCTGCGCGCTGACAGTTTCCGGCAAGCGCCAGACGTACAACGCCTGCACCACAAACATCGACAACAGCACCCAATAAGTAAGCTGCAGCGGCCACGGCGCATATTCGGCCAGCAAGCCGCAGCCCATCGCCCCGAAAGCCATGCCGAGCAACGGCGCGACACTGTTGACCAGCGGCCCCTGCTGACGGTCAGTGTCCAGCAACGCGGCACTCACAACCGCTGTGGCCATCCCCGTAGCAAAACCTTGTAGCACCCGCGCGCTGATCAGCCATGCGACGCTGTCGGCTTTGATGAACAGCACCATCGCCAGCAGATTGAGCAGGACGGCAGTGAAAATCACCGGTCTGCGCCCCAGGTAATCGGAGAGGGATCCGACGGTCAGCAAGGCAGCAAGCAAACTGATGGCGTAGACGCCGAAGATCACCGTCAGGGTTGCCGCGGAAAACTGCAGCTGCACCTGATATAGATGATAGAGCGGCGTCGGCGCCGTGGAAGCGGCGAGAAAACTTAGTAAGGTGATCGCCAGAAACCACAGGCTGGAACGGTTCGAAATTGAACTTGGCATGGGTACACTCCGCAAAAGCTAATTTTTTGCTTTTGCGGAGTGTGCTACCGGCCCGCGCTTAAAGCAAATTCTTTGTGTTAAGGTCTGACTTATGGCTATTAGAGAAGGTTTACGCCCCGGCGGCAGAAGCGCCCGGGTACAAGAGTCGATCCATTCGGCTGTGCGCGAGCTGTTCCAGGAGCAGGAGCGCTCGAGCGTGACCGTGCCGCAAATCGCCATGCGCGCGGGGGTGACGCCATCGACGATTTACCGGCGCTGGGGGGATTTGTCGGCGCTGCTCGCCGATGTGGCGTTGGCGCGGATGCAGCCTGACGGCGAGCCCGCCAACACTGGCAGCTTGCGCGGCGACATCCTCGCCTGGGCGGAGCAGTTTCTGGATGAGATGAGCTCCGAACCCGGGCGCGACATGCTGCGAGACGCGCAATCGAGCCCTACGCCGGGCACTTGCGTGACGATCATCGGCGCGCAGTTGCAGACGATTCTGGATCGCTATCCCGCTGAGACGCAGCCGAGTGTCGATCGGCTGATCAATCTACTGGCGGCACCGATGGTGTACCGGATTCTGTTTGCGACGGCACCGTTGGAATTGGGCGAACTGCATTGGTTGGTGGAGATTGCGTTGAATCAGTGAGGGCGACTTGCCCGCGAAGAGGCCCTTAAGAACACCGAAGATCCCTCCGAATGAAACCCTGCGACACCCCGCCACGCCTCGACCTTGGTCGACACTGACGAACGCCGGCCGGCGTGCGAGACTGTCGTGCCGGGCGGGAGTCCCGGGTGTCTTTTGCCGGGAGTTTCCATGTCTCTGTCCAGCGGGCTGATCGCCGCCGTCGCCCTGGCCTATATGGCCATCATGTTCGCCATCGCCTTTTACGGCGATCGCCGCAGCACGCCGCTGCCGCCACGGGTGCGCGCTTGGGTTTACAGCCTGTCGCTGGCCGTCTATTGCACCAGCTGGACGTTCTTTGGCGCGGTCGGTCAGGCCGCTGAACAGCTCTGGTCGTTCCTGCCGATCTACCTCGGGCCGATCCTGTTGCTGGTCTGCGCGCCGTGGGTCCTGCAAAAAATGGTGATGATCAGCAAGCAGGAAAACATCACCTCGATCGCCGACTTCATCGCCGCCCGCTACGGCAAATCGCAATCGCTGGCCATTGTCGTCGCGCTGATCTGCCTGGTCGGCGTGTTGCCTTACATCGCGTTGCAACTCAAAGGCATTGTGCTGGGCGTGAACCTGCTGATCGGCGCCGGAGCCGACGCCATGGGCACGCGCGCCCAGGACACGGCACTGATCGTGTCGCTGGTGCTCGCGCTGTTCACCATTGTCTTCGGTACCCGCAACCTCGACGCCACGGAGCACCACCGAGGCATGGTGCTGGCGATTGCGTTCGAGTCACTGGTCAAGCTGTTCGCTTTTCTGGCGGTCGGCGCGTTCGTGACGTACGGGTTGTACGACGGTTTTGAAGACCTGTTCGACCAGGCCATGCTCGCACCGCGTCTCGAGGAATACTGGAAGGAAACCATCAACTGGCCGTCGATGGTGGTGCAGACCGGGGTCGCGATGATGGCGATCATCTGCCTGCCGCGGCAGTTCCATGTCACCGTCGTGGAAAACATCGACCCGCAGGATCTGCGCCTGGCCAAGTGGGTGTTCCCGGCCTACCTCGCTTTGGCCGCATTGTTTGTAGTCCCGATCGCCCTCGCCGGTCAGATGCTGCTGCCCAGCTCGGTGCTGCCCGACTCATTCGTTATCAGTCTGCCCTTGGCGCAAGCCCACCCTGCGCTGGCGATGCTGGCGTTTATCGGCGGCGCGTCGGCGGCGACCGGCATGGTCATCGTCGCGAGCGTGGCGCTGTCGACAATGGTGTCCAACGACATGCTGTTGCCGTGGCTGCTGCGCCGCAACAACGCCGAGCGGCCGTTTGAAGTGTTCCGCCAGTGGATGCTGTCGGTGCGCCGGGTCAGCATCGTGGTGATTTTGCTGCTGGCGTATGTGAGCTATCGCCTGCTCGGCTCGACGGCCAGCCTGGCCACCATCGGCCAGATCGCTTTCGCCGCCGTGACTCAATTGGCTCCGGCCATGCTCGGCGCGCTGTACTGGAAACAGGCCAATCGCCGTGGTGTGTTTGCCGGCCTCGCGGCAGGGACCTTTCTGTGGTTTTACACGCTGGTCCTGCCGATTGCCGCTCACAGCCTGGGCTTGTCGCTAAACACTTTTCCAGGACTGGCGTGGTTGCACAGCAATCCGTTGAACCTGCCGATCACCCCCTTGACCCAAGGTGTGGTGCTGTCACTGGCCGGCAACTTCACACTGTTCGCCTGGGTTTCGGTGCTGTCACGTACACGCGTTTCGGAGCACTGGCAGGCCGGACGTTTCATCGGTCAGGAAATCAGCGCCCGCCCCAGCGCCCGTTCGATGCTGGCAGTGCAAATCGACGATCTGCTGCAACTGGCCGCGCGGTTTGTCGGTGAAGAACGTGCTCGTCAGAGCTTCATTCGCTTCGCCTATCGCCAGGGCAAAGGATTCAACCCGAACCAGAACGCCGACAGTGAATGGATCGCCCACACCGAGCGCCTGCTGGCTGGTGTGCTCGGTGCGTCATCGACCCGCGCCGTGGTGAAAGCCGCCATTGAAGGTCGGGAAATGCAGCTGGAGGATGTCGTCCGGATCGCCGACGAAGCCTCCGAAGTGCTGCAGTTCAACCGCGCGTTGCTGCAAGGCGCTATCGAGAACATCACCCAAGGCATTAGCGTGGTGGATCAATCGTTGCGGCTGGTGGCTTGGAACCGTCGTTATCTGGAGCTGTTCAACTATCCGGACGGCCTGATCAGTGTCGGTCGACCGATTGCCGACATCATTCGCCACAATGCCGAGCGCGGTTTGTGTGGCCCCGGCGAGGCGGAAGTGCATGTTGCTCGTCGTCTGCACTGGATGCGTCAGGGCCGGGCTCACACCTCTGAAAGACTTTTCCCCAACGGGCGTGTGATTGAACTGATCGGCAACCCGATGCCGGGTGGTGGTTTCGTCATGAGTTTCACCGACATCACCGCATTCCGCGAGGCCGCACAGGCGCTGACCGAGGCCAACGAAGGCCTGGAACGGCGGGTCACCGAGCGCACCCATGAACTGTCGCAATTGAACGTGGCCCTGACTGAAGCCAAGGGCACTGCCGAGTCGGCGAACCAGTCGAAGACCCGTTTTCTCGCGGCCGTCAGCCATGACCTGATGCAACCGTTGAATGCCGCCCGCCTGTTCTCCGCCGCCCTCTCCCACCAGGATGACGGCTTGTCCAACGAAGCGCAGAAACTGGTCCGGCATCTGGACAGTTCGCTGCGCTCAGCCGAAGACCTGATCAGCGATCTGCTGGATATTTCTCGCCTGGAAAACGGCAAGATCAATCCTGATCCTCAGGCGTTTGCGCTCGACGAATTGTTCGACGTCCTTGCGGCTGAGTTCAAGGCGCTGGCCGGCGAACAGGGCCTGGACTTCCGTGTGCGCGGCAGCACCTTGCGCGTTTATAGCGACATCAAACTGCTGCGGCGAATCCTGCAAAACTTCCTTACCAACGCGTTCCGTTACGCCAAAGGCCCGGTGCTGCTGGGCGTTCGGCGGCGCGAGGGGCAATTGTGTCTGGAGGTGTGGGATCGCGGTCCGGGGATTGCGCTGGACAAGCAAAAAGTCATCTTCGAAGAGTTCAAACGCCTCGACAGTCACCAGACCCGCGCGGAGAAGGGCTTGGGTTTGGGGCTGGCGATCGCCGACGGGTTGTGCCGCGTGCTGGGCCACACGCTGCAGGTTCGCTCGTGGGAGGGGCGCGGCACGATGTTCAGTGTCAGCGTGCCATTGGCGCAGGCGCAAACTGTGGCGCCAGTCGCCATCAGTGAGATAAACGGCAAGTTGTTGAGTGGCGCGCAGGTGCTGTGCATCGACAACGAAGACAGCATCTTGATCGGCATGAACAGCCTGCTGACGCGCTGGGGCTGCCAGGTCTGGACCGCGCGTAATCGCGCGGAATGCGCGCAGTTGCTCGATGCAGGAATGCGTCCGCAACTGGCACTGGTGGACTATCACCTCGACCATGGCGAGACCGGCACCGAACTGATGGCGTGGCTGCGCACGCGCTTGGGCGAACCGGTACCGGGCGTGGTAATCAGCGCCGACGGCCGCCCGGAGATGGTGGCTCAGGTGCATGCCGCGGGGCTGGATTACCTGCCAAAACCGGTGAAACCGGCGGCGCTGAGGGCGTTGTTGAGCCGGCATTTGCCGTTGTAGTTTTAGCTACTCCGGCAACTCGGCCAGGCCATCCACATCCGTCATCGCCCGCTCCAGCAGATCCACCGGCAAACTCTTGCTCGCCCGTGCCCCCAACAACTTCAGCTGCTCGCTGCGGCTGACCAGATTGCCTCGCCCCTCTGTCAGCTTGTTGCGCGCCGAGCTGTAGGCTTTGTCCAGCTGTTGCAGGCGATTGCCGACCTCATCAAGGTCCTGGATAAACAACACGAACTTGTCGTACAGCCAACCGGCACGTTCGGCGATTTCCCGGGCGTTCTGGCTTTGCCGCTCCTGCTTCCACAAGCTGTCGATCACGCGCAGCGTCGCCAGCAAGGTCGTCGGGCTGACAATGACGATGTTGCGGTCGAAAGCTTCCTGAAACAGCGTCGGTTCAGCCTGCAGCGCTGCGGAGAATGCCGCTTCGATCGGCACGAACAACAACACGAAATCCAGACTGTGCAAGCCATCGAGGCGCTTGTAGTCCTTGCCGGCCAGACCTTTGACGTGGGTGCGCAACGACAGCACGTGCTGCTTCAGTGCGATCTGGCCGATGCCATCGTCGTCCGCCGTGACGTATTGCTGGTAGGCCGTGAGGCTGACCTTCGAGTCCACTACCACCTGCTTGTCGCCCGGCAGATAAATGATCACGTCAGGCTGGAAGCGCTCGCCATCCGGGCCTTTGAGATTGACCTGGGTCTGGTACTCGCGACCCTTCTCCAGGCCGGCGTGCTCAAGCACCCGCTCCAGAATCAGCTCGCCCCAGTTACCTTGGGTTTTCTGACCCTTGAGGGCACGGGTCAGGTTGGTGGCTTCATCGCTGAGGCGCAGGTTCAGCTGCTGCAGACGCTCTAGCTCTTTAGCCAGCGAAAAGCGTTCACGCGCCTCGGCTTGATAGCTTTCTTCAACGCGTTTTTCAAAGGACTGGATGCGTTCTTTCAACGGATCGAGCAATTGCCCGAGGCGTTGCTGGCTGGTCTCGGCAAAGCGCTGTTCACGCTCGTCGAAGATCTTGCCCGCCAGTTCGGCGAACTGCGCGCGCAGCTCGTCGCGCGAGCCTTGCAGGTCGTTGAGGCGTTGCTGATGGCTTTCCTGTTGCTCTCGCAGCTCTGCGTTAAGCGAAGCCGCCTGCGCATCCAGTCGGCGCAACTCAGTCTCTTTGCCGGCGCGTTCGATATTCCAGGCGTGGGCGGCGTCGCGGGCGTCATCACGCTCGATCTGCAGCAACTCGACTTCGCGCCGCAGCGCCGCCAGATCAGCCTGCTTGGTGGCATTAGCCTGGCCGAGGTCTGCTACTTCGTCGCGACAGGCTTCGAGCTGAGCGTTGAGCCCGTCCTGCGCCAGGTTGGCCATGGCCAGACGCTCTTCCAGCAGGGCCACATCCGACTGCGTGCTGCTTGCCCGGCGCTGAAGCTGCCACGCCAACACCAGAAGAGGCAGTGCAGCACCCGCCAGACCGAGCAATATGCTGGTCAAGTCCATAGCCATAGCCATTCCTGCCGATGAATTAAAGCTTGAAGGTTAACCAAGGCGTCAGGTCTTGGACAGCTCAGTCTTCGACCAGGCCAAGTTCCTGCAAGGCGCGGCGATCGCCTGCGCGGGCGGCCTGACGCAAAAGGTCGTGGCCAATCCGACGGTCGCGGGCATTCCCGCATTCGCGGCACATCAGCTGGCCGAGGCGACTTTGCGCAGCGACCACGCCTTCGCGGGCCGGTTGCTTGAGCAGCCGCCCGGCCAAGTGTTTGACGCTAGTGTTCTCACTCAGACGCGGGCTATCGAGCAGCCACTCGGCCACGCGCATCGACATACGCTTGGGTGGGGTAACACTTGACGGTGGGGAGGTAACGGAATCTGGTACTGAGCGAAACTTCATAAAGCACTGTGGGACAGATCGGAAGGCGCGCCACTCTACTCTTTTTTTCTGACAGGTAAAGCTCGAAAATTCGCGGCACGCCCGTCCTAGAGCAAGCGCTTGGGACAATCCACAGAAGCTGTGGATAACTCAGTGGACAACCGCCTTTGAACTCTCGCAAAGCCCTATGGAACGGGGCTCGCAGTCAAACTGACGATTTTTTCACCAGTAAAAAAAAGCGATGTTTTTCATTGACTTAAATTTCGGATACAGGCACCCACTCTCGACGCAGGCAATGTGACACTCCTGTGACTGCCTGTGGCACCTTTGTGCACAAGTAACAGTGTGATGGTTATATACACGCGCTTTTTCGGAGCGAATTTTCACTTGGATTGGGGATAAATCGCTTGCTTATCTAAAAATGCGCCAAGATTGGGCGATGGGCGGTAGCGACCAACGGTCGGATTTAACCTGCCAGGGACAGCTATCGCGCCGGTGCTCATGCCGTTTTATGAATGAACTCCGTACATGGAGCCTGGGCAGAGATGTTTTTGTAAACGTATCTTCCCTTCTGCAAACCAATCCGTTACTATCCGCGGCGTTAGTACCAAGCTGAAAGTCAATTCTGGTCGAACAAATCCCCCCGGTCAGCCTCCCTCAAGGAAGCCCTAACCGAACAAGCGGGATCGACCACCTCGATGGTTTCCAGGTAAATCTTGCGTCAACACAGCCTTTGAATCAAAAGCAAAGGGTGTTGCGAAGACCACTTACTCTGACCGAACCAGCCTGCAAATTGATCAGGATCTTCACCCCGGGCCCCGAACCTTTGCCCTTGATGTGTTGCCTGCCCTCCTAAGTACCTACCTGCCAGCCCAAGCGCGCCAATTATCAGCGCTTCAAACTGGCTGCTTTGTTCCAGTCGGGTTCTTCGTACGACCAACGGTGGTCGACGTCACTGGAACGTTTTAATTTTGCACGGCTCTTATCCGTGTCGCTTGTAGGAACACCAATGACTATGTCTACTCAAATCCACACCCAGGATGCTATCCGCGCCCTGACCAACGCTTTTGCCCCAATGAACTGCCTGATCATGGCCGCTCGCAAAGGCTGCTTCAGCTTCACCCTGGTCAATGAACACGGCATCGCCCGCCATAGCGAACGCCTCTACCCCGATCAGTACTCCAGCGCCGAACCGCTGCAGGCCGTGATCGAGCGTACTCGTCAGGCACTCGTTGCCTGATACGCTGCAAAAGCTGCAAACCTAAAAGCCTCGCTAAATGCGGGGCTTTTTATTGCCGAAAATTTCCCGATTTCTCGGCAAGGCTTAAGCACCAAGGGATATAACGGTTATAACTCGAAGCCGGAAATATTTTAAAAACAGTCCTTTACAGCGCGAATATGACACTACACTTCAACTCAAGCGGCGTGATCCGCTTGCGGCGAGCCTGATTCGATCCACTGCTGCCAAGGCCCCCTTTCAGGACTCGCCGACCACTTCACGTTCCGAGGGTGTTATGGGTATCGCTGCCAGCGAACTGTGTCGTTATGTGATCCGTCCAACCTTGATTTACCTTGGACGCCATAGCGCAACTGCCGAATCCCTGCTGCTGGGCATCGCCGCCAGTCAGTCCGCCCTTGGTTCCGCCCTGCACGACCGCCGTGGACACGGTTTGTACCGAATCAACGAGCCTCGCCATCAAGCGCTCTGGGACCACTACCTCGCACTGGATCCGGAACGCGCCAGCCTGGTTCGGGGACTGGCCAGCCAGCATGCGTTCCTCAGTGGACCGCACCTCGAACTGACCGTCAATCTTCGCTACGCCACAGCCATCGCCTGGTTGCTGGTTGAAGAACAAAACACCCCGCTCCCCGAAGCCGACGATCTTTTGGGCATGGCCCGGATCTGGCGCCAGACCTTCCAGCCCCAAGGCCGCCTGAGAGACTTCACCTACGCCTGGCAGACATGTGTTTCACCGCTGAATCAGGTCGCCTGCTGAATCCCCATCTTTGAAAGATCGCGCAACACGATCCGAATATGGTCGGATTGTCCTACAAAACCGCTCTAGCTCAACGCATACAGCCTATAGCGCTGGGACGAAAATGTTGGTAATTTTCGCCCCGGTGATCACCAGGAGTTCTAATAATGAAAAAAGTAATGCTCAAAACCACACTTACCCTCGCCGCTGCCATGGCATCCACCCAGCTATTTGCGAGTGGCTTTGCCATCAACGAACAAAGCATCAGCGGGATGGGTACTGGTTTTGCCGGGCGATCTTCGACTGCCGATGATGCAAGTACAGTATTTGGCAACCCTGCCGGCATGGCGCGCATCAAGCGCGAACAAGTCACCGGCGGCGCTGCATTCCTCGACGCACACACCGATATCAGCGACGCCACCTCGCGCCCGAATGGCGGCAGCAATGATGGTGACATGGTTCCGTTCATTGCCGTTCCGATGGGCTACTACGTCAAGCCAATCGATGAGCACTGGGCATTCGGTGTCGGCGTATACGCACCGTTCGGTCTGGTGACCGATTACGAAAACGGTTTCGCCGGTCGTTACTTCGGCAGCAAAAGCGAAGTCAAAATCGTCACTGTGCAGCCAACTGTCAGCTACGCCTTCAACGACAAGGTGTCGATCGGTTTCGGCCCGACCATTAACCGCATCGACGGCAAGCTGGAATCGAACCTGTCGCTGGATCCGCGCGCACCCGATGGTCAAGTCAAGATCAAGGGCGACGACACTGCGCTGGGTTACAACATCGGCGTGCTGGTTCAAGCTACCGACAGCACTCGCGTCGGCCTGACCTATCACTCGAAAGTGAAGTACAAGCTGGACGGTGACACCAAGGTCAACTACGGCCTGCTCGGCGCACTGGGTCAGAACCCGAACCAGAAGTTCGACGCGTCGCTGGACATTACCACCCCTGAGTCGGTCGACTTCTCGGTCACTCACGAGCTGAATGATCAGTGGACTCTTTATGCAGGCAGCACCTGGACCCGCTGGAGCCGCCTGAAAGAGATCACCGTCGAGAACGAAGGTGTGCCTGCCGCTCTGGCCGCTCGCGGTCTCGGCACGATCACTGAAGAACAAAACTGGCACGACACCTGGGCTCACGCCATCGGTGCGTCGTACAAGTTGAATAAGCAATGGGTTCTGCGCACCGGCTTCTCGGTTGATCAGGCACCGACCAACAACGAAAACCGTTCCCCACGCATCCCGACTGGCGACCGCAAGATTTTCAGCCTGGGCGCTGGCTGGAGCCCAACCGACGACCTGACCATTGACGTAGCGTATTCGTACCTGCTGGAAGAGTCGGTCAAGGTCAACGACGACAACGGTCGCCAGACCTACAGCGCCAAGTATGAAAACTCGGCGAACGGTTTTGGTGTGGGTGCTACCTACCGTTTCTGATGATTCACGGCGGGGCTGAAGGCTGCGCCACCTGAATTGAAAAAGCCCCGCACTCTGGTCCAGAGGCGGGGCTTTTTTATGCGCATCGATCAGGGTTGCGAAGCGATGGCTTTCTCGACGGCGGCGATGAACTCGGGATCATCCGGCTTGGTCAGGCTGGAGAAATCGGCGATTACCTTGCCTTTGCGATCGACCACGTACTTGTAGAAATTCCATTTCGGCGCGCTGCTTTGTGCGGCCAACACCTGAAACAGATTGATGGCATCGTCACCCCGAATCTTCTGCGGCTCGGTCATGGTGAAGGTGACGCCGTAATTCACGTAGCAGACCTTGGCGGTTTCTTCGCCGTCCTTGGACTCCTGCTTGAAGTCGTTGGACGGCACGCCGATCACTTCCAGCCCTTCAGATTTGTAGCGCTGATTCAACGCTTCGAGGCTTTTGAACTGTGGGGCGAAACCGCAAAAACTTGCGGTATTGACCACCACCAGCGGTTTGCCGGCGAAGCGCTGGCACAGGTCGATGGATTCCTTGGCACGCAACTTGGGCAACGAGCCCTTGAGCAGCTCCGGACATTCCGCCGCCTGGGCCAAACCGGTAAACGCCACCATTAATACGGGAACTGCCAGCCAGCGCATCAGCATGTTCGTGCATCCTTGAGAGTTCGTCATTAACGAAGTTACTCGCCCTCACCGCCAGCTAGCAAGCGCCCATGCCCAACTGCATCAACGCCAGCCCGCCCTGCTGCCAGCCCCACCACGCCAGCGCCAGCAGCAAAACGCCGCCCGCTCCAACGGCGACTTGTGGCCAGAGACTGTTCATACCGCCGTCACCTGTGTTTGCAGGCGCGCCACCGGCCGCTCGCGTACCGGCCAGTTCAGCGCCGCGGCCAACACACTCAAGAGAATCGCTACCTGCCAGATCAAGTCGTAACTCCCGGTTCGGTCATACACCACCCCGCCCAACCAGCCGCCGAGGAACGAGCCGAGTTGGTGGAACAGGAAAACAATGCCACCCAGCATGGACAGGTTTCGCACGCCGAACAAGGTCGCCACGGTGCCGTTGGTCAATGGCACTGTCGACAGCCACAGGAAACCCATCGCCATGCCGAACAAGTACGCAGACGTGGTGGTGACCGGAGCCCAGAGAAACAACCCGATCACTACGGCCCGCAACAAATACAACCCGGTCAGCAGGCGCGGCTTCGACATGCGCCCGCCCAGCCAGCCGGCCGTGTACGTGCCGAAGATGTTAAACAGACCGATCAGCGCCAGCACCGTAGTGCCGACGGTGGCAGGCAGATGCTGATCGACCAGGTAGGCCGGCAAATGCACGCCAATGAACACGACCTGAAAACCGCAGACAAAAAAGCCGAACGCCAGCAGCCAGAATCCCGAGTGCGAGCACGCTTCGCGCAGTGCCTCGGAAAGAGTCTGCTCGTGCCCGAGCAGCGGCAAAGGCTTGTCCTTGAGCATGCTCACCAGCGGCACAATCAGCGCCACCAGCAGACCCAGCACCAACAATGCTGCCGACCAGCCGAGCCAGCCGATCAGCCCCAGCGTGCCGGGCAGCATGGCGAACTGGCCGAAGGAACCGGCAGCGCTCGCGATGCCCATGCCCATGCTGCGTTTCTCCGGCGGCACGGCGCGACCGACGACGCCGAGGATTACCGAAAAGGACGTGCCGGACAGGCCGATGCCGATCAACAGGCCGGCGCTCAGGGACAAGGTCACGGCTGAATCGGAGAGGCCCATGCAGACCAGGCCCACTGCGTAGAGGACACCGCCGATCAGCACCACTTTCGCCGCGCCGAAGCGGTCGGCCAAGGCGCCGGTAAACGGCTGCGCCAAACCCCAGATCAGGTTTTGCAAGGCGATGGCGAACGCAAATGTCTCGCGTCCCCAGCCGAACTCAGCGCTCATCGGCGCGAGAAAAAGCCCAAAGCCGTGGCGCACGCCCAAGGACAGCGCCAGAATCAGCGCACTCCCCAACAGTACCCAACCGCACGTACGCCACATCGATGTCATTATTATTCTCCGCTAGCGGGTATATACCCGCTTAAGATCGAGAAAAACCGGCTTCAGGCCAGTTCATCCAACAGTTGCAGCAGGATTTCGCGTTTTTCAGTGCCTAGACGATCGACTAACCGTTGCTGCGCCGCTTCCCACGCCGGCAACGCGGCTTTGAGACGCTCGGCGCCGGTGTCGGTCAATTTGACGATGCGGTTGCGCATGTCATCGCCTTCGACCAACAACACCAGCCCCTCGCCCTCCAACACGCGCAAATTGCGTCCAAGCGTGCTGCGATCCAGGCCCATGGCCTCGGCCAGGGTGGAAATACTCGGCTGATCAAGACGCTGCAGATTGCACAGCAGAGAATACTGGGCAACGTTGATTCCGAAGCCGTCGAGAGCGCCGTCATAGTGCCTGCTGACGCCACGAGCGGCGCGACGCAGGTTGATGCATAAACATTGGGATTCGAGCATGGTGCGTGTATATACCCGCGAAAGGATAAAAGCAAATATTTAGATACATCTCACCCTTGGAGCGAGGCTTGCTTGCGAAGAACGATGGCATGGTTTCCACTGCAAGACCGAGGCGCCTGCTTCGCGAGCAAGCTTGCTCCTACGGGAATAGTGCAACGCTGACCAGCAGGGTCATTTCCAGTAATTCCAGTAGCGCTCCAGCAGTATCGCCGGTGGTGCCGCCCAGTCGCCGAATCATCAGCTGACGCAGCCAGGCGAACAGCAGCGCCGCTACAACGAGGGCGATAAAGCCGTCGAGGCCTGCAAAGACAACGCAAGCCACTGCGCAAATCAGCAACACCTGCTTAGCAGCCGTGCGCGGCAAATGATCGGCCAATGCCTGTCCCAATCCTCCGGGGCGAACGTAAGGCGTCGTCAGAAATAACGCCAGCAAGGAAGCACGCCCCAGCAGCGGAACAATAATCAGAAAAACGCTGTTGTGCTGTTCGATCAACGCCAGCAACGCGGCGAACTTGAGCAGCAGTACCAGCACCAGCGTCACGACGGCAATCGGTCCGCTGCGCGGATCTTTCATGATCGTCAGCGTGCGCTCCCGATCACCAAAACCACCGAGCCAGGCATCGGCGCTGTCGGCCAGACCATCCAGGTGCAGGGCGCCGCTGAGCATCACCCAAACCGTCAGCAATAATGCGGCGTGAAGCAGTAATGGCGCGCCGAGCAACTGTTCGTTGAAGACCCACAGGATGACACCAAACAGCAGCCCTACCAGCGGGTAAAACAGCAGCGAGCGGCCCAATTCCTGCGGGGACGGCATGCCCGGCAGACGAATCGGCAGGCTGCCGAGAAATTGCAGGGCGATCCAGAATGGCAGCATGCTCAGCTCACTTCCTTCAACAAACCCGCGGATTCGACCGACAGGGAAAACATCGCCCCGTGGCCCACTGCGACATTGAGCAATTGCTCACGTGGCAATCCGCGCGCCTGTGCCAGCAATAAACGCATCACTCCGCCATGACTGATCAGCAGCAGCCGCTCGCCGGCATAAGCCGCGTGCAGACGCTCGACAGCGGCCAGCACGCGACTTGAGAAATCCGCGACTCGCTCACCTTGAGGCGGTGTGAAGGCATAAGGATCCGCCCAGAATGAGCCCAACGCGTCGGCATCGGTCTCCATCAACGCCGCCGCGCTCTGCCCTTCCCATGCGCCGAAATGCAGCTCTTGCAGATCTTTCTCCAGCTGCACCGGCAGATCCAACTGCGCGCCCAACGCTTCAGCGAACCGCGCGCAACGTTGCAACGGTGAGCTGATCAAGCGATTCCAGGGGCCCTGCTCAACCACCGCGGCGCGCATTTGCGCCCAGCCCTTATCGGTCAGCGCGTCATCGAGACTGCCGCGCAGACCACCGCCGAGTTCGGTTTCACCGTGGCGCAAGAAGTCCAGGCGCAAGGTCATGCCGATCGATCCGCAACGGCAGCTTCAGCGAAGGTCGCCATTTGGCCATGCAGGTCGCACGCCAGACGCAGCAGCGGCACGGCCAGCGCGGCACCGCTGCCCTCGCCCAGACGCAGGCCGAGATCGAGCAACGGCTCGGCACCCAGCGTTTCGAGCACATGACGATGGCCCGGCTCGGCGCCGCAATGCCCGAACAGCAGCCAAGCGCGGCATTCAGGATTCAAGCGCACCGCGACCAGGGCGGCAACACTGCAAATGAAACCGTCCACCAACACCGCAACACCTTGCTGCGCACATGCCAGATAGGCGCCGACCAGTGCCGCGATTTCAAAGCCACCGAGGTTGAACAGCGTCTGCAAGGCATCGCTGTGTTGCGCACCGTGCAGCGTCAACGCGCGCTCGATGACCTGCGTTTTGTGGCTGACGCCGGCTGCGTTCAGGCCCGTGCCCGGCCCGGTCAGATGCACCACGGGGGAGTCCAGCAACGCGTAAGCCAATGCACTCGCCGCGGTGGTATTGCCGATGCCCATCTCGCCGCCGATGAACAACTGACTGCCCGCCGCCACTGCGCGCAACACGCTGTCACGCCCGGCCTGCAAGGCGAGTTCGCCCTGAGCAACTGTCATCGCCGGGCCATGGACGAAATTGGCGGTGCCGGGGCCGATGTTGAGGTGACGCACGCCTGGCAAATTCAGTGCCGGGTTGACGGTACCCAGATCGACCACTTCCAGCGACGCGCCGAGTTGCCGCGCCAGCACACTGATCGCCGCCCCGCCGGTGACGAAGTTGTGCAGCATTTGCCCGGTGACTTCCTGCGGAAATGCCGACACGCCTTCAGCCACCACGCCGTGATCGCCGGCAAAAATGGCGATCCACAGCTGATCAACGCTGGGCTTTACCTGGCCTTGCATCCCGGCCAATTGCACCGCTACCGTTTCCAGTCGACCGAGCGAACCGGCCGGTTTGGTCAGCTGTTGCTGGCGCGCCTGGGCCTGCTCGACGATGGCAGCGTTGATCGGCTGGCACGGGTTCAGCCACCAGGATTGGGTCATAAAGCACTTCCTTTCAGAGTCAGGGGTAGACCGGCGACGGTCAGGACGACGCGTTGGCAGCGTTCGGCCAGGGCTTGATGCAGCCAACCGGCCTCATCGACGTAGCGGCGAGTCAGCTCACCCAACGGCACGACGCCCATGCCGGTTTCGTTGCTGACAAAAATGATTTCACCCGGCAGTGATGCCAGGCAGTCCAGCAAGGCCTCGCGCTCGGCGGTCAGGCGATCATTGTCTACGAGCATCAGCAGATTGGTCAGCCACAGCGTGAGGCAGTCGATCAGCAGACACCGATCGGCGCCGGCGTTTTCGCGCAGGACGCGGGCCAATTCGACGGGCTCTTCGATCAGCAACCATTCGGCCGGGCGACGGGCACGGTGATGGGCGATACGCTCGTTCATCTCGCCATCGAGCGGTTGGCTGGTGGCGAGATAAATGACCTTGAGCCCGGTGTCTGTTGCGAGGGTTTCCGCCAGGCGACTTTTGCCGGAGCGGGCGCCGCCGAGGATCAGTTGGAGCATGGTTTATTCCTTGAAATCTTCGAAGACGGTAAATGCCTCATCGCCAGCAGGCTGGCTCCCACAGGTTTTGCACCGTTCACACTATTGAATCCAACACGAAACTTGTGGGAGCCAGCCTTCGAAGACGGTGAATGCCTCATCGCCAGCAGGCTGGCTCCCACAGGTTTTGCGCCGTTCACACAATTCAATTCAACACGAAACTTGTGGGAGCCAGCCTGCTGGCGATGGCATTCTGGAAAGCACCTCAAATCCCACACAGCTCCCGCAGCAGCCGGGTATCCAGATGCTGTTCCACCAGATCCGCCAATCGCTCGATATCGCGCTCGCGCAGAGCGTGGTAATCGACCTCCTGCACGTCCTGCAAGCCGGCCCAGCGCAACAGCGCGCTGCACGCCTGCGGCGATTCGAACAGCCCATGCAAGTACGTACCAAAAATCTGCCCGTCGGCACTTTGCGCGCCATCGCAACGGCCATCGTCCAGCTGCACGGCGGCATTCTCCAGCGCCGGCCCGGTCGTGACGCCGGCATGAATTTCATAGCCACTGACCGGCGCATCTTCCAGCGCCAGACGCCCGCGCACATTGCGTAATTGTTTTTCTTGCTCGAGTCGGGTTTCGAACGCCAGCAAACCCAAACCGGCACTCGAACCCGGCGCGCCCTCCAGTCCCAGCGGGTCGTGCACCTGCAGGCCAAGCATTTGCAGACCGCCGCAAATCCCCAGCAATTTTCCGCCGTAGCGCAAGTGACGGGCGATCGCGGTTTCCCAGCCGTTGGCGCGCAAAAAAGCGAGGTCACTGCGCACGCTCTTCGAGCCGGGCAGAATAATCAGGTCGGCGGATGGAATCGCCTGACCGGGGCCGACGAATTGCAGATCGACTTGCGGATGCAGGCGCAGCGGATCGAAATCGGTGTGGTTGCTGATGCGCGGCAGCACCGGCACCACGACTTTGAGAACGTGCTCGACCTTGCCGGTCTGGCGCTGATCAATGCCATCCTCGGCTTCCAGATGCAGGTCCATCACGTAGGGCAAGACGCCAATCACCGGTTTGCCGGTGCGCGCTTCAAGCCAGTCGAGACCTGGCTGCAGCAGCGCGATGTCGCCGCGAAAACGGTTGATGATGAAGCCTTTGACCCGCGCCTGTTCGCTTGTCGACAGCAGCTCCAGCGTGCCGACCAGATGGGCAAAAACGCCGCCACGGTTAATGTCGGCGATCAGGACCACAGGGCAATCCACCGCTTCAGCAAAACCCATGTTGGCGATGTCACCAGCGCGCAGGTTGATTTCCGCCGGCGAGCCTGCGCCTTCGACCATCACCACTGGATAGGCTGCGCTCAGCCGTTCATGGGACGCCAGCACCGCTTGCATGGCGATGGTTTTGTAGTCGTGATAAGCGACCGCGTTCATCGTCGTGACCGCGCGACCATGAATGATCACTTGCGCGCCGGTGTCACTGTTGGGCTTGAGCAGCACCGGGTTCATGTCGGTGTGCGGCGGCAAAAAAGCCGCCTGCGCCTGCACTGCTTGCGCGCGACCGATCTCGCCACCGTCTGCGGTCACGGCACTGTTGAGTGCCATGTTCTGCGGCTTGAACGGCACCACCCGCACGCCTTGGCGCGTGACCCAGCGACACAATGCCGTCACCAGTGTGCTTTTGCCGGCATCGGAAGTGGTGCCCTGCACCATCAA
This sequence comes from Pseudomonas sp. TMB3-21, assembly GCF_054898145.1. Lineage (NCBI taxonomy): Bacteria > Pseudomonadati > Pseudomonadota > Gammaproteobacteria > Pseudomonadales > Pseudomonadaceae > Pseudomonas > Pseudomonas sp. TMB3-21. The sequence goes on from NZ_CM142718.1 coordinate 5,326,426, forward strand.
CGTGGTCATCGGGTTTCCTTGTTGAACGCCATAAATGCTTGCTCAAGGCGCTGCCAATCGCAATCGTCAGCGGGCAGACCAAAACGGACGCTGCTGCTGTGGATGAACAGTCGCAAGAGAATGCCGCGCCGGGCCATGAAGTCGTGCAGCTGCTCGGCACGGTCGGTGACCACCCATTGAAATAACGCGCAGCCGCCCTGCGCAGGGAAGCCGGATTTTTCCAGCAACTGCCGCAACCGCTCACTGGCTTCTTCGGTGCGCAGGCGTTGGCGTGCGTGGCCGTCGGTGTCGAGCAGACAGGCCTGACCGATGACGCGAGTGGGCCCGCTGACGGCCCAGGGCCCCACCTGTTCGGCGAGCAATCTGAGCAATTTGCGTTCAGCCAGCACAAAGCCCAGACGCACCCCGGCCAAGCCGAAAAACTTGCCGAACGAACGCAGCACGATCAAACCGACCAAATGGGCAAAAGGCGCCAGGCTCAACTGCGGCGTGTTGTCCATGAACGCTTCGTCGACGACCAGCCAGCCACCGCGTTGCGCCATTTTTGTGTGCCAGCCGAGCAGTCGGCTCGGAGGCAGGCTCAAACCGGTGGGATTATTCGGGTTGACCACCACCAGTACGTCGAGGTTATCGATATAGAAATCGACTTCCTGCTCCAGCACCTCACGCACGATGTAACCGCTGCGGCGCCAGGCTTCGGCATGTTCGGCGTAGCACGGCGACAACACACCGACCTTGCCGACGCGGCGCAAGCGCGGGAGCAATTGAATCGCCATCTGTGAGCCGGCCACCGGCAGCAAGTGTGCGGCGCCGTAATAGTCGCAAGCTGCCTGCTCCAGGCCATCGTCGATTTCCGGCAAGCGTGCCCACGCGCGCAGGGGAATTTCCGGGACAGGAAAAGGCCAGGGCGCGAGCCCGCTCGAGAGGTCCAGCCACTCGCCTTCGGCGATGCCGTATTCGAGCGCGGCCTGGCGCAAGCGTCCACCGTGTTCAAGCATAAAATTCAGCTCCGACGCAGAGAATCAGCAGCCATAACCATACCCCGCGCTGGACCAATTGCCAGCCACGATCAATCGAATCGGCGTCCGCCAGCACGCCTTCGCCCAGTTGCGGGCGCTGATGCAACTCACCGTGATAAATCGCCGCCCCGCCCAGTTCGACCCCCAATGCACCGGCGCCTGCGGCCATCACCGGACCGGCATTCGGACTGTCCCACTGCGGCGCTTGGGTGCGCCAGCATTTCAGCGCGAGTCGGGTTTTACCCAGCAGTGCGTAGGTCAACGCCACCAGGCGGGCAGGAATGTAGTTGAGCACGTCGTCGATCTTCGCGGCCGCCCAGCCGAAGCGCTCGAAGCGTTCGTTGCGATAACCCCACATCGCATCAAGCGTATTGCTCAAGCGATACAGCACCACGCCGGGTGCACCGGCCACGGCAAACCAGAACAGTGCGGCGAACACCGCGTCGCTGCCATTTTCCAGGACCGACTCGGTGGCGGCGCGGGCGACTTCGGTTTTATCCAGCTCGCTGGTCTGGCGGCTGACCAGATAACCGACCCGCCTGCGCGCTTCATCGAGGTCATCGCTGCGCAACGCTTTCGCGACCGGCTCGACATGCTCACCAAGGCTGCGCATGCCGAGCGCGCAATACAGCAGCGCAATTTCGATCATCCAGCCGATGTAAGGCGCCCAGGAAAACGCCGTGGCCAGCAACGTCAGCGGCACCACTGCGATCACCCACGCGGTAACGCCATGACTGCGCCAGCCGCGACCTTCACCGTTGAAACGGCGCTCGATGCGATCGGCAAAACGGCCGAACGCCACCAGCGGATGCCAGCGTTTCGGTTCGCCCAGCAGCGCATCCAGCGCAACCGCGGCGACACTCAATAACGCCACACTCATTGCCCCACTCCCCAATAATTTTCATAGAGCATTTCGCTCAGCGGACGCGCTTGCGCCCAGCCTTCGAGTACCAGCATCGGCGCCGGATAGAATGCCTCGACCGGGCCCAGGCAAATCACCGCCAGCGGTTTCGCGCCGGCCGGCATGCCCAGCAGATCCGCCAGTGCCTGCGGCTCGAACAAGGACACCCAGCCCATGCCCAACCCTTCGGCACGGGACGCCAGCCACAGGTTCTGGATTGCGCAGGACAGCGAGGCCATGTCCATTTCCGGCAGCGTGCGACGGCCGAATATGTGTCGCTCGCGGTCGTCCATCAGCGCCGCGACCAGTACTTCGGCGCAGTCATTAATACCTTCGACTTTGAGTTTCATGAAGTCGTCGCTGCGCTCGCCGAGGGCTTCGGCGGTGCGGATGCGCTCTGCTTCTACCAGTTGGCGGATCTCACCGCGCAACGCTTTATCGCTGATGCGGATGAAGCGCCAGGGCTGCATCAGGCCGACGCTTGGCGCGTGATGAGCGGCTTCGAGCAGGCGTTGCAGGAGTTCGGGCTCGACGGTGCCGCCGGTGAAATGGCGCATGTCGCGGCGTTCGGCGATGGCTTTGTAGACGGCCTCGCGCTCTGCCTGAGTGAAGGCGTTGTCGCTCATGGCCCCTTCGCGAGCAGGCTCGCTCCTACAGTGGAACGAGTTTCTTCAGGCAACATATCTTCAACTGTGAGAGCGAGCCTGCTCGCGAAGGCGTCCTTAAGGTCGGGCGCGAACAACGCGGCAGCCGCTGAAAGATTCGACGGAAAATAAAAGTGCACGTACGAAGCCGTCATTCGCCCTTCGCGGTACACCGCCTCCGCCCCGCGCCCGCCATTGGGGCTCAGCCCGCGGGCAATCGGCTCAAGTTCGGTGGAGGTCAGCGAGTGATGGTAGGTGTGGCCACGCAAGAGGCCTTCCGGCAGCTCGACCGCTTGCAAGGCCAGCGCGGCGAGGCGCTTTTGCATCACCGCATCGCCGCGCAGTAACCCGACCAGTTCAGCGCGAGTGCCTTCGACATCGGTCAGCGAGTCGAGCAGATACAACATGCCGCCACATTCGGCCAGCAGCGGTTTGCCCGCCGCGTGATGGGCGCGAATGGCCTCCAGCATCGAGGTGTTCTGCGACAACGCTACATGGTGCAATTCCGGGTAGCCACCGGGCAGATAAAGGCTGTCCGCTTCGGGCAGATCGGCATCTCGGATCGGCGAGAAAAACAGCAGCTCGGCGCCCATGGCCCGCAGCACATCCAGGCTTGCACCGTAGGTGAACGCAAACGCTTCGTCATGCGCCACCGCAATCCGCACGCCGGCCAGCAATGGCTCGACAGCGATAACGTCTGGCGCGGCGAATTCCACCAGCGGTGGCAGCGCCACTTCGCAACTGCTGGCCAGCGCGTTGGCCGCCGCATCGAGGCGCACATCGAGATCGTTCAATTCACTGGCCTGGACCAGGCCGAGATGGCGACTTGGCAATTCGATCCCGGTCTCGCGGGACAAAGCGCCGTACCAGCGCAAACCTTCGGTCAGACTGCCTTCCAGCAATTGCGCGTGACGCAGGGTGCCGACGCGATTGGCCAGGACGCCGGCGAACGGCAGATCCGGCTGGTATTTCGCCAGCCCTAACGCCAGGGCACCGAAGGTCTGCGCCATCGCCGTGCCGTCAATGACGGCGAGCACCGGCACACCAAAGTGTCGCGCCAGGTCGGCGCTGGACGGCGTACCGTCGAATAGCCCCATGACGCCTTCGATCAGAATCAGGTCGGCTTCGGCGGCGGCTTCCCACAACAGTCGGCGACTTTCTTGCTCGCCAACCATCCACATGTCCAATTGATACACCGGCGCGCCGCTGGCGCGTTCGAGAATCATCGGGTCGAGAAAGTCCGGTCCGCATTTGAACACGCGTACCGTGCGCCCCTGATTGCGGTGCAACCGGGCCAGCGCGGCGGTGACGGTGGTCTTGCCTTGGCCGGAAGCCGGCGCGGCAATCAATACCGCCGGGCAATGACGTGGCTGGTTCACAGCTCTACGCCTTTTTGCGCTTTGATCCCGGCCTGGAAAGCATGTTTGATCACACCCATTTCAGTGACGGTGTCGGCCAGTTCGATCATCTCCGGTTTTGCACCCCGACCGGTGACCACTACGTGTTGCATCGGTGGTCGCGCTTGCAGGTCGCTGAGCACCTGATCGAGATCGAGGTAGCCATGCTTCAGCGCGATGTTCAATTCGTCGAGCACCACCAGGCCAATCGACGGATCGCGCAGCAGTTCGCAAGAGACTTCCCACGCGGCTTCGGCGGCGGCGATGTCCCGCTGGCGGTCCTGGGTTTCCCAAGTGAAGCCCTCGCCCATCACATGAAAGCGGACCTGTTCCGGGAAGCGCCGGAAGAACATTTCCTCACCGGTACAGTTGCGCCCCTTGATGAACTGCACCACGCCGCACTGCATGCCGTGGCCCATCGACCGTGCGAGCATGCCGAACGCCGAACTGCTTTTGCCTTTGCCATTGCCGGTCAGCACCAGCAGCAGGCCGCATTCGTTGGGGGAATTGGCGATGCGTTCGTCGATCACGGCTTTTTTGCGCAACATGCGCGCCAGATGACGTTCGTCACGATCAGGGTAATCGGTCATGGGGGAGCTCTCCGTTGAGACTGGATAACGGCGGGCAGACACAAGAATAGACGGCAAAAAGCCTGGCATCGCCCACCGTGATGCCGTTGGATGAATCAGGCCGGTCTCCGGGCTCATGAGCGGCGTTCGCCTGACTGCGCGCCTTCCCATGTCGACAATCGACACAGTGGCTCAAGACGCAGTGTTTACTCATTTACCGTTGCGGGGGCAGCGCCGGGATTGTGGCTTCCCATGTACTGGAAGAGCGCACTCACCGGTTTCCCTGTTTCACCCTGTCGGCCACGGCCACAGAGCACCTGAAACAAGCGGCGAAGGTTAGAGGGTTGGGGGTGGAGCGTCAATTGAAGCCGGGAGGCAGCGGGGTAAATAACTTACGTCGATCCATTTGCTGTCGCCGATCTTGTGCCACACTTCAAGCAGTGATATCAAAGAGCCACATCTGCCACATTACAATAACAAGGGTGAGCCACATGCAAGGCATGATCATCAGCAATCCAAAGCTGGAATTCCTGCGCCCGGCGCTCGAACGCTGGTTCGATTGCATCGACCGTTTCAACGCCGTGCGCGGCGATAACGAAACGCCTTACTGGCATGACGAAAAAGCCAACCTCAGCGTGCTCTCGGCCGCTGCGTGGATGGCGGAAATGGTCACGCTGCAGCAAACACCGACCCGCAAACAGAATGAAGAAGGTGAACGCAACGCTCGCGCCGACTTGCTGATTGCCACCAGCGAAGAGCGTGCCTTCATTCAGGCCTCACAACGCTGGCCGAAGGTCAACAGCTTGAACCTGACACAGGCATTGGCCGATATCACCAGCGAGGCGAGGAAAATCAGCTACGCCAGCGATCTGAAACTCGGCTGCCTGTTCGTAGCGCCGCAAAAATCCCAGCACAGCGCCACCCCGGAAGAGCTCCAGGACATGGTCGACGATTTGCAGAAGGAACACACCTGCGCCGTCGCCTGGTATTTCCCGTACGCCTACCGCAAGTTGCACAATGAGGCCGGCAACTATCACCCCGGCATCGCCCTGCTCCTCAAGGAAGCGCGTGGCTGATCGGTTGAACCATCGCGGGTTTGCGCTTCTCTACTGATCAAGCCACTGCATTCATAGGGAAGATCAGCATGCGCAAGCCCCAACTCGCTCTCGTCATCGTACTCGCCGGAGGGCTTGCGGCCTGCGGCGAAACCTCCACGCTGCAGGTGTCCGATGGCACCGGGCCATCGCCAAAATTGCCGGAACCGAACAAGACCCTGATACCGACTGTGAACATCGCGCCCGCGATCGGGTGGCCCGAAGGAGCCAAACCGGTTCCGGCAGCGGGAACCCAAGTCGCGGCGTTTGCCGAAGGCCTGGATCACCCGCGCTGGCTCTACGTGCTGCCCAATGGCGACGTACTGGTGGCCGAAACCAATGCACCGTCCAAGCCTGACGACAGCAAAGGCATCAAAGGCTGGGTCACCGAGAAAGTCATGGGCCGCGCCGGTGCCGGCGTGCCCAGCGCGAATCGAATCTCTCTGTTGCGCGATGCCGATCACGATGGCGTTGCCGAAACACGCACGGTGTTTCTGGAAAACCTCAGCTCTCCTTTTGGCATGACGCTGGTTGGTACTGACCTGTACGTCGCGGACACGGATCGCTTGCTGCGTTTCCATTACGAAGCGGGCGAGACGGCGATCAAGTCGCAGCCGATCAAAATCGTCGATTTGCCGGGCGGCAAGTTGAATCATCACTGGACCAAGAATGTCATCGCCAGCAAGGACGGCAGCAAGTTGTACGTGACGGTGGGTTCCAACAGCAATGTCGGCGAGAACGGCATGGATCAGGAAGAAGGTCGCGCGGCGATTTGGGAAGTTGATCGGGCCACGGGCAACCATCGGATTTTCGCTTCCGGCATTCGCAATCCGAACGGTTTGGCCTGGGAGCCACAGAGCGGCGCGTTGTGGACGGCGGTGAATGAGCGGGATGAGATCGGCAGCGATCTGGTCCCGGATTACATCACTTCGGTGAAGGACGGAGGATTCTACGGCTGGCCTTATAGCTATTACGGCCAGCATGTGGATGTGCGCGTGACACCGCAGAATCCTGATTTAGTGGCCAAGGCGATCGCCCCGGATTATGCGGTTGGCCCGCATACAGCTTCGCTGGGTTTGACGTTTGCAGAGGGCAACGAGCTGCCGGCGCAGTTCAAGGAAGGCGCTTTCATCGGTCAGCATGGTTCTTGGAACCGCAAGCCGCACAGTGGCTACAAGGTGATTTTCGTGCCGTTTGCTGCGGGCAAACCGACCGGGCAGCCAATTGATGTGCTGACCGGTTTTCTTAATGACGATGAGAAAGCCATGGGCCGGCCGGTGGGCGTAGTGGTGGATCAGCAGGGCGGGCTGTTGGTAGCGGATGATGTGGGGAATAAGGTTTGGCGGGTGTCGGCGGCCAAGTAACTCGGTGTGCGCCATAGCATAAAACCGTAGAAGCCTGCGTCCGGCTCGGGCCGCGATCAGACGCAGGCTGCGCCAGTTGTCACAGGTCATTCTTGTGGGAGCTGGCCTGCCAGCGATGGCGTCAGTAGCGCACCATCAATGCCAGCATTCAGTCCGCTCTCGCGAGCAGACTCGCTAACACAGGCGCTGCGCTCTACCGCTTCCGGCACAACGTCAAACCATCGCCCAGCGGCAACAGTGACAAATCAACCCGCGCATCATTCTTCAAAGCCAGATTGAGCGCCTGAATGGCGCGGGTGTCCGCACTCTCGGGATTCGCTTCAAGCACTCTCCCGCTCCACAGCGTATTGTCGAATATCGCCAGACCGCCGACGCGCAGCAAGCGCAACGCGTGTTCCAGGTAGCTTGGGTAATTGGCTTTGTCGGCGTCGATGAAGATCAGATCGAAATGCTCGGGCTTGTCGATCTGACCCAGCGTTTGCAGCGCCGGCGCGAGGCGTAGGTCGATTCGAGCGTCCAGTCCGGCTTCCTGCCAGTAACGCTCCGCGATGTCGTTGTAATCCCCTGGCATGTCACAGCAAATCAGCGAGCCGTCCTCCGGCAGCGCTGCCGCCATGCACAGCGCGCTGTAGCCGGTGAAGGTGCCGACTTCCAACACACGCTTGGCTCCGATCAGTTTTACCAGCAACGCGAGAAATTGTCCCTGCTCCGGCGCCACCTGCCAGCGGGCCATGGGCATCGCCTGGGTTTCGTCGCGCAGACGCTTGAGCAACGGCGTTTCCCTCAGGGAAACGTCGAGCAGGTATTGATAAAGGGAATCGTCGAGGTTGAGCGTGCGAGCGGTCATGACAACCTCTGACGGTTAAGGGTTGCGCGCCAGGTGCTCAGGTTGCAAAACGCGCTTGGCGCTGAGGTAGGCTTTCTGCCAGTAAGCTTTCGACAAGCTATCGAGCTTCACCGTCCCGCCCGTGGCGGGCGCATGCACAAAGCGGCCTTCGCCGACATAGATCCCGGCGTGGCTGACTTGTGAGCCGCCGTTGGTGGCGAAGAAAATCAGGTCACCGGTCTGCAGGCCTTCCTTGCCGACACTGGCGGCTTGCATGCTGATCATCTCGCGGGTGGTGCGCGGCAGGGCGATGCCGGTGACGTCACGGTAGACGTAACCTATCAGCCCGCTGCAATCGAAACCTGAGTCCGGGGTGTTGCCGCCCCAGCGATAAGGTGTGCCGACAAGGCCCAACGCTCGGAACAGCACGTCCTGAGCTTCGGGTGAAAAATCCTGCGCCGGAGCGAAGACGATGGGCGCGCGAACCACCGGCGCGGGCGGCGGCGGTGTGCGGCTGGCGCAGGCGCTCAGCAGCGCGGCGAAGATCATGATTGCGAGGCGGGCCGACATGGTCATGGGCAGAACATCCTGATCTGGCTGCGGCTTTTTTCCACCGTAATGGCAGAAAACAAAACCGCCAACGCGAGGCGCAGGCGGTTTGCCATTAATAATAGATCGGATTCTAGCGGCTACGCGGCAAACTTCAAGTAAGACTTTAACTTCGCCTTACAAAGTGTCCGCCTACTCCGTTGCAGAGAGGCGTTGCTCGCCACCGGAGTGGCGATTCTAGACACTTATTTGCGCGCAGTGACCACGGTAGGGGCCATTGCGAGTGCGCGTTTGGCCTCGATGAAAGTCTTGCTCCAGTAGCTGTCACCCAGGCTGTCGACCCGGACACCACCACTGCGGCGGCTGCTGGAGTGGATAAACTGATTGTCACCCAGGTAGATCCCGGCGTGACTGACACGGCCGCGACGACCGTTGGTCGCGAAGAACAGCAGATCACCCGGCTTGAGGTTGCCGCGCGAAACCAGCGGCGCATCAACGTTGATCATTTCACGAGTTGAACGTGGCAGATTCAGCCCGGCTTCTTCGCGAAACAGGTAGCCAATGAAGCCGCTGCAATCGAACCCGGCCTCGGAGGTTCCGCCGAAACGGTAACGGGTACCGATCAGGGACATGCCGCGTTCAAGGATGCTGTCAGCCAGAACCGGAAGCTGGTAAGACTTGCCGTCGGCAAAGGTCGCCAGTTCCTTGTCGGTCGCGAGCTCTTGCTGGTCCAGTTCGCGCTGGAAAAGTATCGAAGACGACTGGGCTGTAACCGAGTTTCTAACCTGCTGCTGAGGCGCCTGCTCGACCACTGGAGTATGGGCGGCGCAACCGAACAGAAGGGTAACGAGTGCGAGAGGCACGAGGGGTGCGAAGCGATTTAGCATGGGCACGACCGTGGCTGAGAGAGGTGAAGAAGCCGCGACTATGCCCGCTATCATCCTCATTTGCAAATTCAATCGAACTTTATGTGACTTCCCTGTTCCGGCTCAACATCTAAGCGCGAATCCCCAATTTAGACCGTTCGCAGCCTATAACCTGTAGGAAAGCGGGCTTTTTGACGTCTGAAAACTGCCGATCCCACGCAAAATTCTGCTTTTACCAGCCTAAAGTTTCTTTCAGAAACGGGATGGTCAGCTTGCGCTGAGCTTGAAGTGACGCTTGGTCGAGTCGCTCCAGCAGCTCGAACAGCGCACTCATGCTGCGAGTTCCACGGGTCAAAATGAAATGCCCCACTTCGTCGGTCAGATGCAGTCCGCGACGGGATGCGCGCAGCTGCAGCGCACGCAATTTGTCTTCGTCGGAGAGGGGGCGCATCTGGAAGATCAGCGCCAAAGTCAGGCGGGATTTGAGGTCCGCCAGCTTCACTGGCAACTCCCTTGGTGAAGTCGATGCCGCGATCAGCAGACGCCGACCGCTGTCGCGCAGTCGGTTGAACAGATGGAACAATGCCTCTTCCCAATCTGCACGACCGGCAACCGCCTGCAGGTCATCCAGGCACACCAGTTCGTACTGTTCGAGGTTGTCGAGAATGCTGATGCCGCGATCCAGTAACTCAGCCAGCGGCAAGTACACCGCCGGTTCACCCAACTGTTCGAAACGCAGGCAGGCGGCCTGCAACAGATGCGTGCGCCCTACCCCGTCCTTGCCCCAGAGATAAATCAGGCTCTCGGTCCAACCGGCGTCGGCTTCGCAAAGCCGCTCGACATAGCCGAGTGCAGCGGCATTGGCGCCTGGGTAGTAGTTGATAAAGGTTGCGTCGTCACGCAGACGCACACCTAAGGGCAGCTGAATCGGTTTCATCCTGACTGAACAGTTCCAAGGGAACCGTTAGTGGCCTCTGTGTAAAGTTTGCGAAGTTTATACCCGTGAAGCTGGCCGCACAATGCGACAGACCACAAGCAAAATCAATGGTTTGCGTAATTGCTGCGGTTTGGTGACCGTTTCATTGGCGGTGTCAGGGTAACACCGCAAGCGTTCAGACCAGCCCGTCAATCAACCGGACTGGCCTGTTATCACTACCGAACGACCTTACAGTTTAGGATCCTCGGCACCGCTGTACATTTCCGAATCCTTGTACAAATCATGCACATGACGCACCAGCACCATGATCACTGCAGCCACTGGCAGTGCGAGCAATACGCCGGTGAATCCGAACAATTCACCACCGGCCAGTATCGCGAAAATCACTGCTACCGGGTGCAGGCCGATGCGGTCGCCGACCAGCAAAGGCGTCAGCACCATCCCTTCCAGCGCCTGACCCACCATGAATACCGCAACGATGCCGATCATTGGATAGAGGTCGCCACCGAACTGGAACAGGCCGGCAATCAATGCCGCGCCGATGCCGATGACAAAGCCCATGTACGGCACGATTGCCGCGAGCCCGGCGATCAGTCCGATCAACAACCCAAGCTCCAGGCCAACAATCATCAAGCCCGCTGCGTAAATGATGCCCAGGGCCACCATCACCAGCAACTGCCCGCGTATGAACGCGCCCAGTACTTCATGACATTCGCCGGCCAATGTGACGATCCGCTCTTCCCGGTCGCGCGGCAGCAGGCTGCGGATCTTGGCCATCATGAGGTCCCAGTCCCGCAGCAGATAAAAGGCCACCACCGGGATCAGCACCAGGTTAGCCAGCCAGCCGATCAACGCCAGGCCCGAAGCCGTCGCCTGACTCAGCACCACACCCACAATGTCGGTGGTCTGCCCCATGTGTTCGCTGATGGCAGCCTTGAGCTTGTCGAACTTCCAGAAACCATCCGACAGACCAAACTTAGACTGGGCCCAAGGCAACGCGCTGTGCTGCAACCAGTCGAGCATCTGAGGCGCCAGCTCGTACAAACGGATTAACTGCTTGGCGAGCATCGGCACCAGCACCAGCAACAGCGCGGTAAAGATCAGCGTGATCAGCGCGAACACTGCCACCACCGACCATGTGCGGGACAAACCGGCCTTTTCCAGACGATCCACCAGCGGGTCGAACATGTAGGCCAGCAGCAGCGCCACCAGAAACGGCGTGAGAATCGGATGTAACAGCCACAGGAATGCGCAAAGCAGGACCAACCCACCGAGCCAAAACCAACGCCGCGTATCGGCCATGTAAAACTCCTGCTTTATATAAGGAAAGAAAATCTACCAACGGAAACGCAATTGCGGCGTCACCACCGGGGCTGGCGCTTGGACAGGTGCGGTACTGCCGTCCACGGGCTGAACCGGTGCGACTGGCGCAGGTACTTCACCGGCAGGCACTTCCAGCAGTTTTGCCAGTGACAGTTGCGCTCGCAGCTGCTCGGCACTGCCATTGACCCGATAAAGAATTCGGTCGCCGTCAACACTTTGCAGGCGCCCACGAAACGGTTCGAGCAAGCGGCCCAGTGTGGCATAACGCTCAAGATTCATGCCCTGCACTTCCAGCAGTTGCTCGCCGCTGGCTCCCGGCTTGACCACAAAACGCGGCGCGAGGCGTTGATTGACGGCCAGCATGACCGCATCGGCCAGCGCAGCCTGATCCGCGCCCTCAACACTGCCCGCCTCCTTCTTGTCGCCGAGCCACAGTTGCCATTTCGCCTGCCACTGACCGCCCTCCTCGCGGGCATGCACCGCCAGCAAGGCGTCGGCATTGTAACGGTCTGATGCATCGCGCAACGGTGCAGGGTCGGCGCCTTCCAGATTTGGCGCAGTGGCCACCAACTGCTCACTCAGGTCGGCCAGCGGCAAACGCAGCGGCAAACCACGATGCTGAGCCGCCCGACGCAGCGGCGCGGCACTGGCCTGACCGTCGCCCACCAGGCTCGAGCCTTCGGTGGAATCATTCAACCACCAGCTCAGGATCGACGGCCGATTCGCGCCCCACAGCGACAAGCCGGCGCGACGCAAGGCTGCCTGGGTAGATGCCGGATCGAAGTCGACTTTCAGTACCTCCGGCGGCCCGGCTTCAAAACCGTATTGACTGATGATCTGCTGCGGATCTTTCTGAATCGCGGCCAGGCCCGGATTCTGTGCGGCCTTGGGATCGCCGGTCAGACGCGTTACCAGCGTTTCCAGCGCTCGCTGGGTTGCCTGGGTACGCTCTTCGGGCGCCTGACTGCTGACAGGCTCGCGCACTTGATAAAGGCCTTTAACGGTTTCTGCCTGACTGGCCAGGCTGATCAGGGACAAACATCCTGCAAACAACAATCCGGAAAAACGCATGGAAGATTCCTGACGACAAGGGCGGCTGGAACAGGCCGCGTGAAGACAATCGAGCAAGGCTGTGACCATCGCCCCGCGCAAAACATTCACACGTCCCGGGTAAGTTTTCGCACTGCCCTAACGATAGACGGTAATGGCGTCACCTTATACCGCCTTAAGCATTGCAAACCGCTCGCACCCTGAAGCTTTTTTTGAGCGGATATGTCCCTGCCGTCGGCGTGAGGATGGCCGCTGTCCCTCAAGCCTGATAAAATCGCGCGCCTTCGCAGACCGGCAATAGCCGGGCACCCTGAAATGCGCGCATGGCAGCTGCCTTCGTCTGTTTCGGCGGTCCCACTGGACCTGGTCGTTACCCCTGAATCCCCCCTAAAGGCCTGGATCATGAGCAAGCAACCCTCCCTGAGCTACAAGGACGCCGGTGTAGACATCGACGCCGGTGAAGCATTGGTCGAACGCATCAAGAGCGTCGCCAAGCGCACTGCGCGCCCGGAAGTCATGGGCGGCCTGGGCGGTTTCGGCGCCCTCTGCGAAATCCCGGCCGGCTACAAACAGCCTGTGCTGGTTTCCGGCACCGACGGCGTGGGCACCAAGCTGCGTCTGGCGCTGAACCTGAACAAGCACGACAGCATCGGCATCGACCTGGTTGCCATGTGCGTGAACGACCTGGTGGTTTGCGGCGCCGAGCCACTGTTCTTCCTCGATTACTACGCCACCGGCAAACTCAACGTTGAGACCGCGACCCAGGTCGTGACCGGCATCGGTGCTGGCTGCGAATTGTCCGGCTGCTCCCTGGTCGGCGGCGAAACCGCTGAAATGCCGGGCATGTACGAAGGCGAAGACTACGACCTGGCCGGCTTCTGCGTTGGCGTCGTGGAAAAATCCGAAATCATCGACGGCTCGAAAGTCGCTGCCGGCGATGCCCTGCTCGCCCTGCCGTCTTCCGGCCCGCACTCCAACGGTTACTCGCTGATCCGCAAGATCATCGAAGTGGCAGGCGCCGACATCGAAAACATCCAGCTCGACGGCAAGCCGCTGACCGACCTGCTGATGGCCCCGACCCGTATCTACGTGAAGCCGCTGCTCAAGCTGATCAAGGAAACCGGCGCGGTCAAGGCCATGGCACACATCACCGGTGGCGGCCTGCTCGACAACATCCCGCGTGTTCTGCCAAAAGGCGCACAAGCGGTGGTTGATGTCGCAAGCTGGACCCGCCCTGCCGTGTTCGACTGGCTGCAAGAGCAAGGCAATGTCGACGAAAACGAAATGCACCGTGTACTCAACTGCGGCGTCGGCATGGTTATCTGCGTGGCTCAGGAGCACGTTGAAACTGCGCTGAACGTACTGCGTGAAGCCGGCGAGCAGCCTTGGGTGATCGGCCAGATTTCCACTGCTGCCGAAGGCGCGGCTCAGGTCGAGCTGAAGAACCTTAAGGCTCACTGATGCCAGCAACTTGTGATGTCGTGGTGCTGTTGTCCGGCACCGGCAGTAACTTGCAGGCCTTGATCGACAGCACGCGGACCGGCAACAGCCCGGTTCGCATCGCTGCGGTGATTTCCAACCGCGCCGACGCTTACGGCCTGCAACGCGCCAGGGATGCGGGCATCGAAACCCGCTCCCTGGATCACAAAGCGTTTGAAGGCCGCGAGGCCTTCGATGCCGCGCTGATCGAACTGATTGACGCCTTCAACCCCAAACTCGTGGTCCTGGCCGGATTCATGCGCATTCTCAGCGCTGACTTCGTGCGCCATTACGCGGGCCGCCTGCTTAACATCCATCCCTCGCTGCTGCCCAAATACAAAGGGTTACACACCCACCAGCGTGCGCTGGAGGCCGGTGACACTGAACATGGCTGCTCCGTGCACTTCGTCACCGAGGAACTCGATGGCGGACCACTGGTCGTACAGGCAGTAATACCGGTAGAGTTGCAGGATTCGCCGCAGAGTCTGGCGCAACGAGTCCACACCCAGGAACACCTGATCTACCCGATGGCTGTGCGCTGGTTTGCCGAGGGTCGTTTATCGCTCGGCGAGGATGGTGCTTTACTGGATGGCAAGTTACTTGCGCCCAGCGGCCACTTGATTCGAATCTAGGAGATATTATGCGTCGCGCCCTGCTCCTCGCTTGCGCCCTGCTCGCCCTGCCTTTTGCGCAGGCTGCAGACCTTCAACCTTTCTCCGCCAGCTACACCGCCGACTGGAAACAGCTGCCCATGAGCGGCACCGCCGAGCGCAGCCTGACCAAGGAAGCCAACGGTGTCTGGAAGCTCAGCTTCAAGGCGTCGATGATGATCGCCAGCCTCACCGAAGAAAGCACTCTGACCGTCGACAAGGACGCTCTGCTGCCTCAGTCCTATCACTTCGAGCGTGGCGGCCTGGGTAAAGCCAAGAAGGCTGACTTGGATTTCGACTGGACCAACAAGATGGTCACCGGTACCGATCGCGGCGACGCGGTCAAGATCCCGCTGAATCGCGGCATGGTCGACAAATCCACTTATCAGTTGGCGCTGCAACATGACGTGGCCGCTGGCAAGAAGAGCATGAGTTATCAGGTCGTCGATGATGGTGAAATCGACACTTATGACTTCCGTGTGCTGGGTTCGGAGAAAGTCGATACCAAGGCTGGCCAGATCGATGCGATCAAGGTTGAGCGAGTACGGGATCCGACTCAAAGCAAGCGCACTACCGTGCTGTGGTTTGCCAAGGATTGGGATTATCTGTTGGTTCGTTTGCAGCAGGTTGAGACGGATGGGAAGGAGTACAACATCATGCTGCTTGATGGGACTGTTAACGGGAAGGCTGTAAAAGGTAGCTGAGTGGCCGCTTCGCTGATGATGTCGCTGTGGGTGTTCGGTTCGGCCTGATCCTCGCGAATGTTCTTGGTCCACTGTAGGAGCAAGCTTGCTCGCGATAGCTGACATTTAGGCGCTTGAGATTTTCTTGGTGTACATATCCATTTTTGCCGTGACGGCTTGTATTTGTTTCGCTCTTACAGCGAGTCACTTGGAAAAGCCTGCGCGGCCCGACACCAAGTAACCAAGTGCTCTTGCCCCTGACGTCCGGTGGCTCGCTTAGGCTCGCCATGCCTTCGCTCCGGCCCTGCTCCGTGGGCACGCTGCCATCGGCCATCCATGGCCGGCGGCAGCTAACCCGGCATCCTTGCCGGGTTGCCCACTGCGCAGAACCTCCACTCAGCCTCCCGACGGTGCGCTAACAGCCACAGCCGCCGAGGCGGCCTGATAGCCGGCCTGACGGTTAGCCAGGCTGGGAACGATCATCAACAAAGGCCTTGAAAAGAGATGGCTGTATAAGCGGACCCGATATCAGCCATGACATAGCAGACGGAATAGGACCCCACTCCAACCGAAAACTCAGATCCGCCCCAACGCCCGCGCCAAATCCGATCTCAAATCCTCAACATCCTCAACCCCCACCGACATCCGCACCAGCCCATCACCAATCCCCAGCTGCGCCCGCGTTTCAGGCGGAATACTGGCATGCGTCATGATCGCCGGATGCTCGATCAAACTCTCCACCCCACCCAAACTCTCCGCCAACGCGAAAATCTCCACGGCCTCAAGAAACCGCCGCGCCCCGGCCAGATCGCTGTTCAGATCAATGGAAATCATCCCACCGAAACCGCGCATCTGCCGCCGCGCCAGCTCATGCTGCGGATGCGACGCCAGCCCTGGGTAATAAACCCGCGACACCTGCGGCTGAAGCTCCAGCCACTGCGCCAGCTCTAGCGCATTGCTGCAATGGCGCTCCATGCGCAGCGCCACCGTCTTCACCCCGCGCAATGTCAGAAACGCATCAAACGGCCCGGCAATCGCCCCGACCGAATTCTGCAAAAAACCCAACCGCTCGGCCAAATCGGCGTTCTGCCCGACCACCGCAATACCGCCAATTACATCGGAGTGACCGTTCAAATACTTAGTGGTCGAATGCACAACGATGTCAAAACCGAGCTCCAGCGGTCGCTGGATCCAAGGGCTGGCGAAGGTGTTGTCGGCCACGCAGATAATCCCGCGATCACGGCAAATGCGCGCGACGGCGGCGAGGTCGGTGAGGCTGAGCAAGGGATTGCTCGGCGTCTCGACCCAGACCATCCGCGTGTCCTCCTGCAGCGCCGCTTCGAAGGCAGACAAATCGGTCAGGTCGACAAAGCTGAAGCGATGCCCGGCGCTGTGCTTACGCACTTTGTCGAACAACCGAAAGGTGCCGCCATACAAATCATTGCCCGACACGACGTGCGCGCCGGCATCGAGCAGTTCCAGCACATTGGCAATCGCCGCCAGCCCGGACGCGAAGGCAAACGCCTGAGTGCCACCTTCCAGATCCGCCACGCATCGCTCCAGCGCAAAACGCGTCGGGTTATGCGAGCGCCCGTAGTCAAACCCCTTGTGCACACCGGGGCTTTGTTGCAGGTAGGTGGAGTTGGCGTAGATCGGCGGCATCAGCGCCCCGGTGGTCGGGTCCGGCACTTGCCCGGCGTGAATCACCCGGGTGGCAAATGCGCGCGGTGCGCCGGTTTCGTCGTGTTGACTCATGCCAGCGATCTCCTTAAGTGATTGAGCAGGTCGACCCGGGTAATCAAGCCATGAAAACCCGAAGAATCGGCAATGATCGCCACCAGGCCGCGGTCGAGTTCAGCCTGCAGCCGCGACAGGCTGGCGCCGGGCGGCAGGGTCTGGACCTTGTCGGTCATCGCGCTGGCGACGCTCATGCGAAAGTGCGAAGCGTCCTCCTGCATGCCGAGCAAAATGTCCGACTCGTCGATAACCCCGACCAGGCGCTGGCCGTTTTCCAGTACCGGCAGTTGCGAAACATCTGCCAGGCGCATGCGCTGGAAGGCCGTGAGCAACGTATCGTCCGGGCCGACACTGATCACCCTGCCGTCCTCGAAACGTCGCGCGATCAAATCGCGCAAATCACCGTAATGCTTGTACTGCAGCAGGCCTTGATCGTTCATCCACTGGTCGTTGTAGACCTTCGACAGGTAACGGGTGCCGGTGTCGCAGACAAAACTCACCACCCGCTTCGGTTCGGTTTGTTCGCGGCAATAGCGCAACGCCGCCGCCAGCAAGGTACCGGTCGACGAACCGCCGAGAATGCCTTCGGCGCGCAGCAGCTGACGGGCGTGATCGAAGCTTTCTTCATCGCTGATCGAATAGGCGTGGCGCACGCTGGACAGGTCGGCAATCGAGGGGATGAAGTCTTCGCCAATGCCTTCAACCGCCCACGACCCGGGTTTACCGACGGTGCCGCTGCGGCTGTATTCGGCCATCACCGAACCGACCGGATCAGCCAGGACCATTTCCAGATCTGGCTGCACACGGCTGAAAAAACGGGTGAGCCCGGTCAACGTGCCCGCCGACCCCACGCCGACGACGATGGCATCCACGTCGTGTTGAGTTTGCGCCCAGATCTCCGGCGCAGTGCTGCATTCATGAGCCAGCGGGTTGGCCGGGTTGTTGAATTGATCGGCGAAAAACGAGTCGGGAATATCTTCCGCCAGGCGCGCCGCCACATCCTGGTAATACTCGGGATGGCCCTTGCCGACATCGGATCGGGTGATATGAACCTCGGCACCCATGGCTTTCAAGTGCAGGATTTTTTCAGTCGACATTTTATCCGGCACCACCAGCACCACCCGGTAACCCTTGGCGCGGCCGACCAGCGCCAGGCCAAGACCGGTGTTGCCGGCCGTCGCTTCGACGATGGTGCCGCCGGGCCGCAGGCGACCGTCGCGTTCGGCGGCATCAATCATCGCCAGCCCGATGCGATCCTTGATCGATCCACCGGGGTTCTGTGATTCGAGTTTGAGAAACAGCGTACACGGACCGGTGTCAAAACGATTGACCCGAACCAGTGGCGTGTTGCCGATCAGTTCGAGCACTGCGGGGCGTAAATCATTCGGCATGGCGTCACCTCGCTGCGGAGAATCCGCACTGGATGGACTGAACCCAACGACCCGCCATCCAGTACGTGTCGCCGGCAATACCTCGTTTGGACCATAGGCCCGGATGACGACCCCCGCAACCGTCGCGAGCCAGCCAGTGGATCAACGGGCCGTGTCAGCGCACCGTGCGCGGCAGGACCGCAAGGAAATTATCCCGCGCGACTTTTCGCGCGACTTCCTCAGGCAAAGCATCAAGAAACGGTTTGAAGCTGTGCAGTTCCTGACCGAGCTTGTTGAATCGTCCTACTACGTCCGAGCCGAGCATGAAGCGCTCAGGGAAACGCTCTACCAGGCTCAGCCACTCTTTGCGTGGCGTGCCCTGCTCGTCCAGCAGGTAAGGCGTGAGCATGCTCCAAGACAGGTCGATAAACAGATTGGGATAGGCCTCAAGCATGCGGGTCAGCGTCGGCAGCAGAAAATCCAGCTGAGTCTGGTGCCGGTGAATCTCCGCACTGGTGCCGGCGTGCGCCCAGATAAAACGGGTGTGCGGATGATTGCGTAGCGGCTCTTCGATTTCTGCCAGGTACAGCGGATTGCGCTCACGCTTGGAGGTGATATTAGAATGCACCATCACCGGCAAATCGTTTTCGGCAGCAAGGTGGTAGATCCGCGTCATCGCTTCGTTATTCGCCCGTGGCGTGTCGCCGGACGTCAGAGCGGTCAAGTCGTCGTGGCGGGTGAACACTTCGCCGATGCCCTGCCATAGCCCGGGATTGAGATCGAGCATGCGCTGGATGTGCGCGGCAGAGTTTTTGTCGTTGGGATTGAAGCCAGACAGGAACGGGTGAAAATACGGGCGCTGTTCGGGAGTCAGTTTGTTCACTGCGGCGGCGACAATCACGTCCGTCGCACTGTACCAATAGGCATCGGCGTCATCACCGGCGTAATAACGCGGGCGCTTGGGTTCATCTTCGTGCCATTTCTTCGCCACCGGAATGCCGGAAATCATTACATGCTCGATGCGATTTTCCTTCATCGCCGTGAGTAATTTCGGCATGCCGGCGCTTTCCTGGAAAAAATCCACATAATGCAGGTGCGCATCGCTGTAGGCGTATTCGCGGGCGCTGGCATTCGCGCAGCAAAAAGCCAACAGGCAGGCAACACTGGAGCGAATCAGGGGCACGGGCGATCTCCGAAAGTCAGGAACAGCGTAGACCCCGCCGCCCCATTGAGGGTTCACCGATACAAACCCTTGGAACGCGGTTGCGTGAGAATGCTCTATAACTTCAGGGCGCCCAGCCACCGCGCGCGCTCAACATCGATCGTTTTCCTACATCCTGCGAGGTTTCACATGACTGTCACCGTCAACACCGTAACCGCCGAAGGTCTTCGTCACAGCGTGCAGATCGATGAGCACGAACTGTTTACCGACGCCCCTACCACCGCAGGCGGTGAGGGCTCGGCACCGGAGCCGCACGATTATTTCGATGCCGCACTGGGCGCCTGCAAAGCGCTGACCCTGAAGATGTACGCCAAGAAGAAGGACATCCCGCTGACCGGCGTCACCGTCGAAGTCAAACGTGATAACAGCGAAGAACAGAAAGGCAAATACGCCCTGCACGTCAAGCTGACTTTGAAAGGTGTGCTCACCGATGCTCAGCGCGATGAATTGCACCGCGTGGCCGACCGCTGCCCTATCCACAAGCTGATGACCACTACCGACGTCAGCATTGAAACTCATTTGTCCGAGGGCGCCTTCAGCCAATAGCGGCAACGTCCGGGCCGGCGGGTTATGCTTCATGCGTCACCCGCACAGCCTGGAATGCACCATGAACACTCCGCTCGTGATTCGCCCCCGCGCCGAAGATGTCGAAGGTCAACCGATTCTTCGCCCCTTGCCATCAGCCAAGTGCCGCAGCGTCGGGCCCTTCGTGTTTTTTGACCATATGCTCGAGACTGATTACCCGGCCGGTAAAGGCATGAACATCCGCCAGCATCCGCACATCGGGCTGTCCACCCTCACCTACCTGTTTCAGGGGCAGATCCAGCACAAAGACAGCCTCGGTTCCGATCAAGTCGTGGACGCCGGCGATGTCAGCTGGATGACGGCCGGCAGCGCGATTGCCCATGTTGAGCGCACACCGCAAGTACTGCTGGAAAGCGGCTTCAGGATGCATGGCTTGCAAGTCTGGCTCGCGTCCCCCCGAGAGCATGAACAGGGTCCGGGGCACTACAGCCATCATCCGGCGGCAACCTTGCCGGTCAGCGATAACCTGGGCGTGCGAATTCGCATGATAGCCGGCTCAGGCTTTTGTCTGGAATCGCCGGTCCCGGTGCTTTCTCCTACGCTGTATGCCGAATTGCACCTGCAGACGGCGACGACATTGCTGATCCCGACCGAACATGAAGAACGCGCGCTGTATGTGCTGAGCGGTGCAGCGCAGCTGGAAGACGAGCTGATCGAGCCGCACGCCTTGGTGGTGTTGCCTGCCGGGGAGGAGCTGACCTTGTTCGCTGAAAGCGACTGCCACGCCGTGCTGTTTGGCGGGGCTGCGCTGGACGGACCACGACGGATCAACTGGAATTTCGTCGCCAGTGACCCGACTGCGATTGATGAAGCGCGGCGCCGCTGGGCCGCCGGCGACTGGCCGACAGTGCCGGGGGAGATAGAGCGCATCGAATTGCCGTAGTTGTGTACTGAGCTTAAAGACGCCTTCGCGAGCAGGCTCGCTCCCACAAGGATTGGTGGCGGATGCGCAGTCGGTGGATGACACAGAAACCCTGTGGGAGCGAGCCTGCTCGCGAAGAGGCCTGAAGAACAGTGTCTGCGCAACAACCCGTTAGGGATCAGGGTCGAGGAGTCAAAAAAAAACCCGCCGAAGCGGGTTTTTTCTTACCTGCCGATTAGACCGACAGTTCAACCAGCAGCTTGTTGAGACGGCGCACATAAGCGGCCGGATCTTTCAAGCTGTCGCCGGCGGCCAGCGCCGCCTGATCGAACAGGATGTGCGAGAGGTCGCCGAAGCGCTCTTCACTCTGCTCGTTGTCGAGTTTCTCGATCAGCGGGTGAGCCGGGTTGAATTCGAAGATCGGCTTCGATTCCGGGACCTTCTGCCCGCTGGCTTCGAGGATCTGGCGCATTTGCATCCCCAGGTCCTGTTCGCCAATGGCCAGAATCGCCGGGGAATCGGTCAAACGATGCGAAACCCGCACTTCAGCGACAGAATCGCCCAGTGCAGTTTTCAGACGTTCAACCAGACCTTCCTTGGACTTGGCGACTTCTTCCGCGGCCTTCTTGTCCTCTTCCGAGTCCAGGTTGCCGAGATCCAGGTCACCACGCGCCACGTCAACGAAGCTCTTGCCGTCGAACTCGCTGAGGTAGCTCATCAGCCACTCGTCGATACGATCGGTCAGCAGCAGCACTTCGATGCCTTTCTTGCGGAAGACTTCCAGGTGCGGGCTGTTTTTGACCTGCGCGTAGGTTTCGCCGGTGAGGTAGTAAATCTTGTCCTGACCTTCCTTGGCACGCGCCAGGTAATCGGCCAGACCCACCACTTGCTCACCTTCGTCGCCGGTGGTCGATGCGAAACGCAGCAGACCGGCAATTTTTTCCTTGTTGGCGAAGTCTTCAGCCGGGCCTTCTTTCATGACCTGGCCGAAGTTCTTCCAGAAGCTCTTGTACTGCTCAGGCTCGTTCTTCGCCAGTTTTTCCAGCATGTCGAGAACGCGCTTGGTCAGCGCCGACTTCATGGAATCGATGATCGGGTCTTTCTGCAGGATTTCCCGCGACACGTTCAGCGACAGGTCGTTGGAATCCACCACACCTTTGATGAAGCGCAGGTACAGCGGCAGGAACGACTCGGCCTGATCCATGACAAAGACGCGCTGCACATACAGCTTCAGGCCTTTCGGCGCTTCGCGCTGGTACAGATCGAACGGAGCGCGGGCCGGCACATACAGCAGCGAGGAATATTCCAGCTTGCCTTCGACCTTGTTATGGCTCCAGCTCAGCGGGTTCTCGAAGTCGTGGGCGACGTGCTTGTAGAACTCCTGATATTCCTCGTCCTTCACTTCAGTGCGAGGACGGGTCCACAACGCGCTGGCGCGGTTGACGGTTTCCCATTCGGCGGCAGGTTGCTCTTCACCTTCAGCAGCGGCGACTTCTTTCGGCAGCTCGATCGGCAGCGCGATGTGGTCGGAGTACTTTTTGATGATGTTGCGCAGGCGCCAGCCGTCGGCGAATTCGTCTTCGCCGGATTTCAGGTGCAGAACAATGCGAGTACCACGATCGGCTTTCTCGACAGTGGCAATTTCGAACTCGCCTTCGCCTTTTGAGGACCAGTGCACGCCTTCGCTCGCGGCTTGGCCGGCACGACGGCTGAACACGTCAACCTTGTCGGCAACGATGAATGCGGAATAGAAACCGACACCAAACTGACCGATCAGGTGCGAATCCTTTTTCTGATCGCCGGAGAGGTTTTTCATGAAATCGGCAGTGCCCGATTTGGCAATGGTGCCCAAATGGGTGACCGCGTCTTCGCGGCTCATGCCGATGCCGTTGTCTTCGAGGGTGACGGTGTTGGCGTCCTTGTCGAAGCTCACACGGATTTTCAGCTCGGCGCCACCTTCCAGCAACTCCGGCTTGGAAAGTGCTTCAAAACGTAATTTGTCGACAGCGTCAGAGGCGTTCGAGATCAATTCGCGAAGGAAAATTTCCTTGTTGGAATACAGCGAATGGATCATGAGGTGCAGCAGTTGCTTCACCTCGGTCTGGAAGCCCAGGGTTTCCTTTTGAGTTTCCACACTCATGGTCATCAAACTCCAATCAGATGGCAGTGGCCGCGACCTTCAGGGTCGGCGGCGGGTTGTCATCAAAGTTGGGGGCTGAGATCAGGATTTCAAGGGCTCTTCGATTTTGAAATGTGCGCGGGCGGTAGCAATGGGCTCCGATTCGACGCTTTGCCAGGCTGTCACCGCCACGTTAGCCACGCGCCGCCCCTGGCGACAGACCTGACAGCGGGCCCAGGTGTCGCGAAATTGCCCGGCACGCAAATAGTCCAATGAGAAGTCGATGATCTTCGGCACGCCCGGCGAACCGGTGGAAATCAGCAAATGCAGGGCGGCGGACAATTCCATGAAACCGGCGATCACACCACCATGGATCGCCGGCAGAATAGGATTACCAATGTTGTCCTTGTTGGCTGGCAGCCGAAACAGCAGCTCGTCGCCGACCCGCGAGCATTCGATGCCGATCAGCCCGGCGTAGGGAATCATCTGCAGCAGCGGTGCGTAGTCGCCCAGCGCGTGGGCCTGTTGCAATTGCTCCTTGAACGTATCGGTCATTGCGCGTTCCCGGCGATGGCGCCGCCAAAACCTTTAGTGCCCTTGACGGCTTTGCCCATGCGCATAAATGTACCCACTACATGTGCGATGGGTTGCTCCGGGTCGTCCTGGTAGGCGAAACCGCGAGCGAAGATCACGTCGGTCGTGACCCGGTAGCACTGGGCGAATCCGTACACATCTTTATGGGGTTCGGCGGCGTGCATGTAATCGATGCGCAGATCGAGGGTCGGACAGACTTCGAATTCTGCCAGCACGCACAGGGTCGACATGCCGCACGCCGTGTCCATCAACGACGTCAGTGCCCCCCCATGAATCACTCCGGTGCGCGGGTTGCCGACAATTTTTTCGCTGTATGGAAGGATCACAGTCAGTCCTTCATTGCTGGCGCTGTGTACACGCAGCCCAAGCACCTGACAGTGCCGCAACGCCGACAGGAACCGTGTCGCACGCTCAAAAACGGGGTTCTCAGACATATGATAAACATTCTCGTTAGAGCCGATAATAAGCAACATGCCAAGCGGCAGAAGTCCCACTGAAAAACAATCTTATATATCTGAACAAATTGAGGAACTTAACCGGAAGGGCCATGCTCGAAAGGCCAGTAGATATTTTCCATAAGGAGATCCACCCCATGCGTAAGACTTTTGCTATTGCCTTGATGTTGACCGCTTCCCTCGGTCTCGCTGCCTGCGATAAAAAATCCGAGGACAAAGCTCAAGATGCCAACGAACATGCTGAGCAGGCTCAGCAGGACATGAACAAAGCACAGGATAAAGTGAACGACGCTGCGAAAGAAAACGCTGAAGCTGCCAAAGCTCAGGCCGAATCGAACGAAGCGGCAGCAAAAGAAGAAGCACCTAAAAACTGATTCAGTTTTTAGCGTGATAAAGAAAACCCGCCAAGTGCGGGTTTTCTTTTGTCTGCATTTTTGAAGTAGGGCTTAGAGCGAAACAGTTCTAAAAGTCGGACTAATCATCAACAACAGCGAACACACTAGTCCGACCACCCACACTAGACTGCGCTGCCAGGCCAGATCTGCCCAATAGCACAGCAGGTAGATTATTCGCGCTAGCACAAACATGATCGCCAGCGTATCAATCAACCACCCCGCCGTTTGCGTGGTATGCGCCATCAAGACCCCCGCTGCAAACAGGATAAATGCCTCGATACTGTTTTGATGCGCCGCCAACGCGCGTGCACCGAAGCCAGTCAGTTGCGCCTGTTGTTGGCGTGGCAGGTGATTGTTGTAGCCGCCCTGCTCTTTCATCGCCTTCGCCACCGGCATGCGGGCCACATAGATCAGCAATGCACTAACAAACACACACCAGAACGGAATACTCATCAAACAGCCTCTTTGTTTGCATCAGGCAAAGGTGCCTCTGTAGGTGTATACACCATCACGTCGAGCACATCGGAGTGAAACTCGCGGCGGTACAGCACCATTACGACGCCAGCACTCATCAGCATGAACAGCCACGGGCTGACGAACCAGGCCAGCATGGTCATGCCGAAGTAATAAGCACGCAGGCCGAAGTTGAACTGGTTGGCCGCCATGGAGATGACGCGAGCCGCACGGGCGGCGAAGGCTTTACGCTCCTGCTCGGACACATGGCGCTCCCCCACCATGGGCGCAGAGCCGATCAGGATCGCCGCGAAGTTGTACTGACGCATACACCAGCTGAAGGTGAAGAACGCATAGACGAACACCATCGCCAGGCACAACAGCTTGATTTCAGACATACCCCGGGACGCCTGCTGCACCATGGGGATGTCTGCCAGCAACGACACCGCACGTTCGGACGCGCCCAGCACGGTCAGAATACCGGCCAGAATGATCAACGTGCTGGAGGCGAAGAACGAGGCGTTACGTTCGAGATTGCCGACAACGCTGGCATCGGCGATGCGGTTGTCGCGCAGCAGCATGCGGCGCATCCAGTCCTCCCGATACAGGTGCAGCACACTGGCCAGGCACGCCGTATCGCGGCCCTTCCACGTTGCATAACGGGTATACCCACCCCAGCAAATGACGAACCAGACGGCGGCGAGAATGTGGATCAGGTTGGCTTGGATGAACGACATGCGGGTCCTTTTGATGTGTTTGCGTTGAAACAGAACCTTGTGGGAGCGGGCTTGCTCGCGAAGACGGTGAGTCAGTCGACTTCGATGTTGAATGATAAGCCGTATTCGCGAGCAAGCCCGCTCCCACAGGTGATTTGCGTGTGTTCGACGTTAGCTCAAGCGAAAAGACACTGCACCACGCGCAAAAAAAATGCCCCGTATCGATTGATACGGGGCATTTCCATTCTTTGCAGAGAGCTGCTCAAGCCCGCTTGTGGCGGGCAGAAAAGCAGTTTAAGCCAGAGCTTCTTCGCGTTTGCCCAGCAGGCGATCGCAGATCACCGCGACCACCAGCGTCATCACCGACGGTACCAGCCACGCCAGGCCCTGCTCGCTGAGCGGCAGCTGGGTCAGTTGCGTCGGCATCCAGCCCGCCAGACCTGCGCCCTTGAGCGCATCGATCAGGCCGAAGATGAACGACACCAGCATCACCGGACCGACGATACGGGTCTGCTCATTCCAGAAATCCTTGCAAAAGCTCAGGGCCACCAGCGCGATGCACGGCGGATAGATCGCCGTCAGCACCGGGATCGAGAACGCAATCAGGTTGGTCAGGCCGAGGTTGGACACCAGCAGGGAGAACGCAGCGAGGATGATGACCAAGGTCTTGTAGGACAGCGGCAGCACACGGCTGAAGTACTCTGCGCAAGCACAGGTCAGACCGACCGCCGTCACCAGACACGCTAGGGAGATCAGCACAGCAAGGAAACCGCTGCCCAAAGAGCCAAAGGTGTGCTGCACGTAGGCGTGCAATACCGCCGCGCCGTTGGTCGCACCGGCAGCCACTTCATGGCTGCCCGAGCCAAGACGGAACAGGCTTACATACACCAGCGCCAGACCGACACCGGCGATCAGCCCGGCGATGATCGCGTAACGGGTGATCAGCGCCGGAGACTCGACACCGCGCGAACGAATGGCATTGACGATGACGATGCCGAACACCAGTGCGCCGAGGGTATCCATGGTCAGGTAACCATTGATGAAGCCTTGGGAAAACGGTGCTGCGACATATTCCGGCGTCGCTACGCCGATATCACCGGCCGGCAACGCGAACGCCGCAATGCCGAGCATCGCCAGGGCGATAATCTTCAGCGGCGCGAGGAAACGTCCTACGGTATCCAGCAACCGACCTGGATACAGCGAAATGAAGAACACGAGCAGGAAGTACACGGCGCTATAAAGGAACAGCGCCAAAGGGCTTTCGCCGGTCAGCGGCGCCAGACCGACTTCGAACGACACGGTCGCCGTGCGCGGTGTAGCAAACAGCGGGCCTACAGCGAGGTAGCAGGCTGCCGCGAGGATGCCGCCGGCCACCTTGCCGATCGGGCTGCTCAAGGCATCCATTGCGCCGCCGACTTTCGCCAACGCCACCACAGTGATCACCGGCAGACCGACCGCAGTGATCAGAAAGCCTAACGCTGCCATCCAGACATGAGGCCCGGACTGCAAACCGACAATAGGCGGGAAGATGATGTTGCCAGCCCCGACGAACAGGGCAAACGTCATAAAACCAAGCGCCAGGATGTCCTGACCTTTCAACACTTTCATTGGGGAAATACCACACTACTGAATCGGAATTTAGAGATGGATTTCCCTTATGGGTGAGGGAAATGCTGTCGAACCGCATAGGCCCGACCCTTTAGCGCGAAGCTTCCTTGTGGGACGCGGACGCAAAAATGGCGGCTAGCCTAACGAATTTGCACGACAAACGCACTGTTGCAGGGCGAACATTCCGATCTGCGACATTTCTGTGTCGCATTTACATATATAAAGGTCAAAAGATCGCAGGCTCGTTGCACTCGACAGCTCCTACACAATCCGACAAGATTTCGGATTTCCCGTAGGAGCTGTCGAGTGCAACGAGCCTGCGATCTTTTTAATCTTCGAAAACAACAAAGGCCACCCGAAGGTGGCCTTTGTCTGGTGAAGCGTCATTCAAGAACTGTCCAAGACTACTGCCTTTAGCTTGCGGCTTAAGGCTTGCAGCTTGAAACTGCTCTTACTTAACAGCCCAACCGGTCAGCTCGGACAAAGCCTTGCCGATATCTGCCAGCGAACGCACGGTTTTCACGCCTGCGTCTTCCAGGGCAGCAAACTTCTCGTCTGCTGTGCCCTTGCCGCCAGAGATGATTGCGCCAGCATGGCCCATGCGCTTGCCCGCAGGGGCAGTCACACCAGCGATGTAGGAAACAACCGGCTTGGTCACGTGTGCCTTGATGTAAGCAGCCGCTTCTTCTTCAGCCGAACCGCCGATCTCACCGATCATTACGATCGCTTCGGTCTTCGGGTCTTCCTGGAACAGCTTCAGGATGTCGATGAAGTTCGAACCCGGGATCGGGTCACCACCGATGCCGACGCAAGTCGACTGACCGAAACCAGCGTCAGTCGTCTGCTTGACAGCTTCGTAGGTCAGGGTGCCGGAACGGGAAACGATACCGACCTTGCCTGGCAAGTGAATGTGACCTGGCATGATGCCGATCTTGCATTCGCCTGGAGTGATCACGCCTGGGCAGTTAGGACCGATCAGGACTACGCCCAGCTCGTCGCACTTGACCTTGGCATCCAGCATATCCAGGGTAGGAATGCCTTCGGTGATGCAAACGATCAGCTTGATGCCGGCGAAAGCAGCTTCCAGGATCGAATCTTTGCAGAAAGGAGCCGGAACGTAGATCACGCTGGCGGTAGCGCCAGTTTGAGCAACAGCGTCTTTCACGGTGTTGAACACTGGCAGACCCAGGTGCTCGGTACCGCCCTTGCCCGGAGTTACACCACCAACCATCTTGGTGCCGTACTCGATGGCTTGCTGGGTGTGGAAACTACCTTGCGAACCGGTGATACCCTGGCAGATAACTTTGGTGTCTTTATTGATCAGGACGCTCATTATTTGCCCTCCGCAGCTTTAACGACTTGTTGAGCAGCGTCGGTCAGGCTGGTTGCAGCGATGATGTTCAAACCGCTTTCTGCCAGTACTTTAGCGCCCAGCTCAGCGTTGTTGCCTTCAAGGCGAACAACAACCGGGATTTTCACGCCGACTTCTTTCACTGCACCGATGATGCCTTCGGCAATCATGTCGCAACG
This sequence comes from Pseudomonas sp. TMB3-21, assembly GCF_054898145.1. Lineage (NCBI taxonomy): Bacteria > Pseudomonadati > Pseudomonadota > Gammaproteobacteria > Pseudomonadales > Pseudomonadaceae > Pseudomonas > Pseudomonas sp. TMB3-21. The sequence goes on from NZ_CM142718.1 coordinate 5,355,423, forward strand.
AACGATGCCGCCGAAGATGTTGACCAGTACTGCAGCGACGTTAGTGTCGGACAGGATGATCTTGAACGCTTCGGTAACGCGTTCTTTGGTAGCACCGCCGCCCACGTCGAGGAAGTTGGCCGGTTTGCCGCCATGCAGGTTGACGATGTCCATGGTACCCATGGCCAGGCCAGCACCGTTGACCATGCAACCGATGTTGCCTTCCAGCGCTACGTAGTTCAGTTCGAACTTGGCAGCGTGCGCTTCGCGCGGATCGTCTTGCGACGGATCGTGGAAAGTCTTCAGCTTAGGCTGACGGTACATGGCGTTGGCGTCGATGTTGATCTTGGCGTCGAGGCAGTGGAGATCGCCGTCAGCCTTGATCACCAGCGGGTTCACCTCCAGCAGAGCCAGGTCGTGATCCTTGAACAGTTTGGCCAGGCCTACGAAGATCTTGGCGAACTGGGCAACCTGCTTGCCTTCCAGACCCAACTGGAATGCCAGCTCGCGACCCTGGAATGGCTGAGCACCAACCAGTGGATCGATAGTGGCCTTGAGAATTTTCTCAGGAGTATCGTGAGCGATTTTCTCGATGTCCACGCCACCTTCGGTGGAAGCCATGAACACGATGCGACGGCTCGAACGGTCAACGACAGCGCCCAGGTACAGCTCTTTAGCGATATCAGTGCACGATTCAACCAGGATCTTGGTGACTGGCTGACCATTGGCGTCAGTCTGGTAAGTCACCAGACGCTTGCCCAGCCACTGCTGTGCGAACGCTTTGGCGTCTTCTCTGCTGCGAACCAGCTTAACGCCGCCCGCTTTACCGCGACCACCGGCGTGAACCTGGGCTTTGACAACCCACTCGCTGCCGCCAATCTTGTCGCACGCTTCTGCTGCTGCTTCCGGAGTGTCTACTGCGTAACCGGTCGAAACTGGCAGGCCGTATTCAGCGAACAGCTGCTTACCCTGATACTCGTGAAGATTCATGCTTATTACCGTCTTCGTTAGGTACTGCGCATTCGGTGCTGCACTTGTTCAAGTGCCGCACCACCTGTGACTGCTGCTTGCGTAGCCTTTCCGGACAACCGGTGCAGCTACGCAAGGCTGCGTCCAGCGGATATTCCGCGGTGAGCTTTGCATGCAAGGCTCACGACGGGCCAGACCGCCGTGGTTTCTTATTGTGTCTTAACGCTTCTTGCGGTTGGCAATGTGGATGGCGCCGCCATTCACAGCCAGAGCGGCTTCGTGCAAGGCTTCAGACAGGGTCGGATGGGAGAAAACCATCATGCCCAGGTCTTCAGCGCTGGTGCCGAATTCCATACCGATCGCGCCCTGCTGAACCAGTTCCGCAGCGCTCGGGCCAATCACGTGGACGCCCAATACGCGGTCAGTCTTGGCATCTGCGATGACCTTGACGAAACCACCGGTATCGTTGGCTGCCATGGCACGGCCGGAAGCGGCGAACGGGAAGGTGCCGACGTTAACTTCAACGCCTTCGGCTTTCAAGGCCTGCTCGGTTTTGCCAACCCACGCGATTTCCGGGTGAGTATAAATAACCGAAGGGATCAAGTCATAGTTCATCTGGGCTTTGTGACCCTTGATGCGCTCGACAACCATGATGCCTTCTTCCGAAGCTTTGTGAGCCAGCATCATGCCGCGAACCACGTCACCGATAGCGAAAACGCCCGGTACGGTGGTGGCGCAGTGATCGTCAACGTGCACAAAACCGCGCTCGTCGAGGGTGACGCCACTGTCGGCAGCCAGCAGATCAGTGGTCACCGGACGGCGACCAACGGCTACGATCAGCTTGTCGAAAGTAATGGTCTGTTCGCCGTTGGCATCGGTGTAGTTCACAACGACTTCGTCGCCGTTCACTTTCGAGCCGGTCACGCGAGCGCCCAGTTTGATGTCCAGACCCTGTTTGGTCAGAGTTTTCAGCGCTTCCTTGGAAACAGCGGTGTCCGCTGCCATCAGGAAAGTCTCCAGCGCTTCCAGGACAACCACTTCCGAACCCAGACGCGACCAGACGGAACCCAGTTCCAGACCGATCACGCCAGCGCCGATGACGCCCAGACGCTTGGGTACGGTCTGGAATTCCAGTGCGCCAGTCGAATCGACGATGACATTCTGGTCGACCGGAGCCGGTGGAATGTCGATCGGACGCGAACCTGGAGCCAGGATTACGTTCTCGGCTTCGATGATTTCTACTGTACCGTCAGGTTTGGTGACTTCGACTTTCTTGCCAGCCAGCAATTTGCCGTGGCCCTGAATCGAAGTAACGCCGTTGGCCTTGAACAGGGTGGCAACGCCGCCGGTCAGGTTCTTGACGATGCCAGCCTTGCGGCCAACCATCGCAGCGACGTCCATTTTGACTTCGCCGGTGGAGATACCGTGAACGTTGAAGCTTTCTTTCGCTTCCTTGTATTTCCAGGAGCTGTCCAGCAGCGCCTTGGAAGGAATGCAGCCAACGTTCAGGCAAGTGCCGCCCAGCGCCAGTTTGTCTTCCTTGTCGGTGTACTTCTCGATGCAGGCCGTCGACAGGCCCAGCTGGGCTGCTTTAATGGCAGCCACATAGCCGCCAGGGCCAGCGCCGATCACTACTACGTCAAATTTCTGCGACATTCAAAAAATCCTCTTATTTGCGGCAAGCGTGAAGCCGCAAGCTTCGAGCCAAACTGCCGTTTCTTGCAGCTTGCAGCTTGAAACTTGCAGCTGCTTCTATCAAATATCCAGCAGCAAACGAGCCGGGTCTTCCAGCAGGTTCTTGATGGTAACCAGGAAGGTCACAGCTTCTTTGCCATCGATCAGACGGTGATCGTAGGACAGAGCCAGGTACATCATCGGACGGATAACGACCTGACCGTTGATCGCCATAGGACGCTGCAGAATGTTGTGCATGCCCAGGATGGCCGCTTGCGGCGGGTTGACGATCGGGGTCGACATCATCGAACCGAAGGTACCACCGTTGGTGATGGTGAACGTGCCGCCGGTCATTTCGTCCATGGACAGTTTGCCGTCGCGCGCCTTCTTGCCGAAGGTGGCGATGCCGCCTTCGATTTCAGCCAGGCTCATCAGTTCGGCGTTACGCAGAACTGGCACTACCAGACCGCGGTCGCTGGACACGGCAACACCGACGTCGGCGTAACCGTGGTAAACGATGTCGGCACCGTCAATCGACGCGTTGACAGCCGGGAAGCGTTTCAGCGCTTCGGTGGCCGCTTTGACGAAGAACGACATGAAGCCCAGGCGTACGCCGTTGTGGGACTTCTCGAACAGGTCTTTGTACTTCGAACGCAGGGCCATGACTTCGGTCATGTCGACTTCGTTGAAAGTAGTCAGCATGGCCATGTTCGATTGGGCTTCGACCAGACGCTTGGCAACGGTGGCGCGCACGCGGGTCATTGGCACGCGCTTCTCGATGCGGTCGCCGGCAGCGAACACAGGAGCAGCGGCAGCCGGTGCAGCAGCCTTGGCAGGCGCAGCAGCAGGAGCGGATTTCTTCGCAGCAACGGCAGCTACCACGTCTTCCTTGGTCACACGACCGCCTTTGCCAGTGCCGGCAACGGAAGCGATGTTGATGCCGTTTTCTTCAGCCAGCTTGCGAGCAGCCGGAGCAGCAACCGGATCGTCTTCGCCTTCAGCGGCAGGAGCAGCAGTTTGTGCCGCAGCCGGAGCAGCAGCTGCGGTTGCAGCTGGAGCGGCAGCAGCGCCGCCCGCTTCGATCGAGCCCAGGACTTCGTCGGACAGAACAGTGTCGCCTTCGTTCTTGACGATAGCGCCCAGCACGCCGTCGGCAGTCGCCAGCACTTCCAGCACAACCTTGTCGGTTTCGATGTCGACGATCAGGTCGTCACGCTTTACAGCGTCGCCCGGTTGTTTGTGCCAGGTGGCAACGGTGCCGTCGGCAACCGATTCCGGGAAAGTGGGGGCTTTGATTTCGATAGCCATTATCTGTGGGTCCTTAAATTCGGTTTCAGGTGCGCGAAGGCGTTAAACAGTAAAGGCGTCTTGCAGCAGTTTTTCCTGCTGCTCAGCGTGCATCGATGCATAACCACAAGCAGGTGCAGCAGAAGCATCACGGCCGGCGTATTCGAGTACGAGCGACTTGTTGTGATTGCCAACGATGCGGCGCATATGGTGTTGGCTGCAGTACCACGCACCCTGGTTCATCGGCTCTTCCTGACACCAAACGATATGTTTGAGATTGGTGTACGGAGCCAGGACTTCGTTCAAGTCGTCCTCAGGGAATGGGTACAGCTGCTCGATACGCACGATGGCGATGTCATCACGACCTTCGGCACGGCGTTTTTCCAGCAGGTCGTAGTAGACCTTGCCGCTACACAGAACTACGCGCTCGACCTTGCTCGGCTCAAGTGCATCGATTTCCGGAATAACGGTCTGGAACGAACCTTGAGCCAGATCTTCCAGGGTCGACACGGCCAGTTTGTGACGCAGCAGCGACTTCGGCGTGAGCACGATCAGCGGCTTGCGCAGCGGACGAATCACCTGACGACGCAGCAAGTGGTAGATCTGCGCCGGGGTGGTCGGTACAGCGACCTGAATGTTGTGCTCGGCGCACAGCTGCAGGTAACGCTCCAGACGTGCCGAAGAGTGCTCCGGCCCCTGACCTTCATAACCGTGCGGCAGCAGCATGGTCAGACCGCAAAGACGGCCCCACTTGTGCTCGCCGCTGGTGATGAACTGGTCGATCACAACCTGAGCACCGTTGGCGAAGTCGCCGAACTGGGCTTCCCAGATCACCAGCGCCTCAGGCGTGGTGGTCGAGTAACCGTATTCGAACGCCAGAACGGCTTCTTCAGACAGGAACGAGTCGTACAGATCGAAACGTGGCTGGCCTTTGTACAGGTTCTGCAACGGGACATAGGTGCCCGCGTCTTTCTGGTTGTGCAAGACAGCGTGACGGTGCGAGAACGTACCGCGACCGATGTCCTGACCCGTCATGCGAATCGGGTGACCTTCGAACGCCAGGGTCGCGTACGCCATGGTTTCGGCGTAACCCCAGTTGATCGGCAGGCCGCCGGCTTGCATTTTCTGACGGTCTTCGTAGATCTTCGAGACCTGGCGCTGAACCACGAAGCCTTCCGGAATTTCCAGCAGCTTGGCGGACAGTTCCTGCAAGGTTTTCAGGTCAAAGCTGGTGTCGTGGCGCGCAGTCCAGGCGTGGCCCAGATACGGACGCCAGTCCACGAACAACTCTTTGTTCGGCTCTTTGACCAGGCTTTTTACGACATGCAAACCGTTGTCCAGCGCGTTGCGATATTCGTCGACTTTCGCCTGAACACGCTCTGCGTCGAGCACACCGCCCTGGGTCAGACGATCAGCGTACAGCTCACGGGTGGTGCGCTGCTTGGTGATCTGCTGATACATGATCGGCTGGGTGCCGCTAGGCTCATCGGCCTCGTTGTGGCCGCGACGACGGTAGCAGACCAGATCGATGACCACGTCACGCTTGAACTGCATGCGGTAATCGATGGCCAGCTGGGTCACGAACAACACGGCTTCCGGATCATCGCCATTCACATGGAGGATCGGCGCCTGGATCATTTTCGCAACATCGGTGGCGTACTCGGTGGAGCGCGAGTCCAGCGGGTTGCTGATGGTGAAACCAACCTGGTTGTTGATCACGATGTGCACGGTGCCGCCGGTTTTGAAACCGCGGGTCTGCGACATCTGGAAGGTTTCCATCACCACGCCCTGACCGGCAAATGCCGCGTCGCCGTGGATGGAGATCGGCAGCACCTTCTCGCCGGTAGGATCGTTACGACGATCCTGACGAGCGCGAACCGAACCCTCGACCACCGGAGAAACGATCTCCAGGTGGGACGGGTTGAACGCCATGGCCAGGTGAACTTCACCACCGGTGGTCATCACGTTGGACGAGAAGCCCTGGTGATATTTAACGTCACCGGAACCCAGCTCGACCTTCTTCTTGCCTTCGAACTCGTCGAACAGCTCGCGCGGGTTCTTGCCGAAGGTGTTGACCAATACGTTGAGGCGGCCGCGGTGGGCCATGCCGATGACGATTTCCTTGGTGCCGTACGAACCGGAACGCTGGATCAACTCGTCGAGCATCGGAATCAGGCTTTCGCCGCCTTCCAGACCGAAACGCTTGGTACCCGGGTATTTGGTGCCCAGGTATTTTTCCAGACCTTCGCCCGCGGTGACACGCTCGAGCAGGTGGCTCTTGACGTCGGCGGAGTAAGTCGGACGACCGCGTACGCTTTCCAGACGTTGCTGGAACCACTGGCGCTGCTCGGAATCGGTGATGTGCGTAAATTCAGCGCCGATGGTGCGGCAATATGTCTGCTGCAACGCTTCGTGAATTTCGCGTAGGCTCGCCTCCTCTTTGCCGATGAACAGGTCGCCGGCACGGAAGGTCGTATCAAGATCGGCATTGGTCAAGCCGTAATGATTGATTGACAGGTCTGCAGGTGCAGGACGCTGCCACAGCCCCAGCGGATCAAGCTGGGCTGCCTGGTGGCCACGCATACGGTAGGCCTGGATCAATCGCAGTACTTCAACTTGCTTCTTCTCGTGCTCACTGCTCACGCTGCCGGCGGAGACCGGTTGGGCGCGGCGCTGGTTCTTTGCCAGCAAGACGAAATGATCGCGAATCGTGGAGTGCGAAACATCGGTGGCAGAGTTGCCGTCAGCAGGCAACTTCTGGAAGTAGGTGCGCCACTCTTCTGGCACAGCGTTAGGGTCGTGCAGGTAGAGCTCGTAGAGCTCTTCCACATAGGCAGCGTTACTACCGGACAGGTAGGCGCTGTTCCACATGCGCTGCATCACGCTTTCTTGCATGCTTGGTCACCCTCGGTTAGGGGAACACCACCGGCGTCGACACCGAGCAAACTTGCAGAAGTCCGAATGCAGCGACTAAAACAAGCCACCTAGGATCACGCTGATAGTCCGGGTACCAGCCCGGATGCCCCTGCTTGTCTCATTTCTTCAAAATAAGAGCCGCAGCCTTTTAAGCTGCTGCTCAGGTTAAAACTACGGCGCCGGTTGAAGCCTGCGCCGTAGCATCTACGGGTACAGCGGTGTTGCGGTTAAAGCTGCCGAATCACACGCCGCTTTGCAGCAACATGTTACGGATGTGACCAATGGCTTTAGTCGGGTTCAGGCCTTTGGGACATACGTTGACGCAGTTCATGATCCCGCGGCAGCGGAATACGCTGAACGGGTCATCCAGCGAAGCCAGACGCTCGGACGTCTTGGTGTCGCGGCTGTCTGCCAGGAAGCGATACGCTTGCAGCAAAGCAGCCGGGCCCAGGAACTTGTCCGGGTTCCACCAGAAGGACGGGCAAGAAGTCGAGCAGCAAGCGCACAGGATGCACTCGTACAGACCGTCAAGCTTTTCACGCTCTTCCGGGGACTGCAGGCGTTCGATGGCCGGAGCCGGCGAATCGTTCTGCAGGTAAGGTTTCACCTTCTCGTATTGCTTGTAGAAGATGCTCATGTCGACGACCAGGTCACGGATGATCGGCAAACCTGGCAGCGGACGAACGATCAACTTGTTACCTTTTACAACAGCAGACAGTGGCGTGACGCAGGCCAGACCGTTCTTGCCGTTGATGTTCATGCCGTCGGAACCGCAAACGCCTTCACGGCAAGAGCGACGATAGGAAAAACCTTCGTCCTGCTCTTTGATCAGGGCCAGCACGTCCAGCACCATCAGGTCTTTACCACCGGTATCGACCTCGAATTCCTGCATGAACGGCGCGGCGTCCTGATCAGGGTTGTAGCGATAAACACTGACTTTCAACATGGCAGCCACCCTTAATAAGTCCGAATCTTGGGTTCAAAAGTCGGCACCGTTTTCGGCGAGAAGTTCACGGCACGCTTGGTCACGCGCTTGTCACCCGGGAAGTACAGGGTGTGGCACAGCCAGTTTTCGTCGTCGCGATCTTCAAAGTCTTCACGGGCGTGAGCACCGCGGGACTCTTTACGCACTTCGGCGGCGATGGCAGTTGCTTCAGCCACTTCCAGCAGGTTTTGCAGTTCCAGCGCTTCAATACGAGCGGTGTTGAAGGCCTGCGACTTGTCGTTGATCTTGACGTTGGCGATGCGCACGCGCAGGTCGGCCAGCTGGGCAATACCCTTCTGCATGTATTCGCCGGTACGGAATACACCGAAGTAGTTCTGCATGCAGCTTTGCAGTTCGCGACGCAGGGTTGCCACGTCTTCACCGGTAGTGCGCTCGTTCAGAGCGGACAAACGTGCCAGTGCAGCAGTGATGTCGGCGTCGGTGGCGTCATCGTATTCGATGCCGTCGGTCAACGCTTTTTCCAGGTGCAGACCGGCCGCGCGACCGAACACTACCAGGTCGAGCAACGAGTTGCCGCCCAGACGGTTGGCGCCGTGAACCGATACGCAAGCCACTTCGCCTACCGCGAACAGGCCCGGGATGATGGCGTCAACGCCGTCGTCGCCCTGAGTAATCGCCTGACCGTGGATGTTGGTTGGCACGCCGCCCATCATGTAATGGCAGGTCGGAACAACAGGAACCGGAGCAACCACCGGGTCAACGTGCGCAAAGGTCTTGGACAGTTCGCAGATGCCTGGCAGACGGCTGTGCAGCACTTCCTCGCCCAAGTGGTCGAGTTTGAGCATTACGTGATCGCCATTCGGACCGCAACCGTTGCCGGCAATGATCTCTTTAACCATCGAACGGGCAACTACGTCACGACCAGCAAGGTCTTTGGCGTTCGGAGCATAACGCTCCATGAAACGCTCGCCGTGCTTGTTGATCAGGTAACCACCTTCACCACGGCAGCCTTCGGTAACCAGTACACCCGCGCCGGCGATGCCGGTCGGGTGGAACTGCCACATTTCGATGTCTTGTACCGGCACGCCAGCACGCAATGCCATGCCGACGCCGTCACCGGTGTTGATCAGGGCGTTGGTGGTGGATGCGTAGATGCGACCGGCGCCGCCGGTGGCCAGAACGGTAGCCTTGGCACGGATGTAGCTGGTTTCGCCGGTTTCGATGCAGATCGCGATCACACCAACGAACGCGCCTTCCTGGTTCTTCACCAGATCGACTGCGTAGTATTCGTTGAGGAACGTGGTGCCGGCTTTCAGGTTGCCCTGATAAAGCGTGTGCAGCAGTGCGTGACCGGTACGGTCGGAAGCGGCGCAGGTACGGGCGGCCTGGCCACCTTTACCGTAGTCCTTCGACTGACCGCCGAACGGACGCTGATAGATGCGACCCTGTTCGGTACGGGAGAACGGCAGCCCCATGTGGTCCAGTTCGAAAACTGCAGCCGGACCTTCCTGACACATGTATTCGATAGCGTCCTGGTCACCGATGTAATCGGAACCCTTGACGGTATCGTACATGTGCCAGCGCCAGTCATCGTTTGGATCTGCGGAAGCGATGGCGCAGGTGATGCCACCCTGGGCCGAAACGGTGTGCGAACGGGTCGGGAAAACCTTGGTGATCACGGCAGTCTTGTGACCGCCCTGGGCCAGCTGCAGCGCAGCGCGCATGCCGGCACCGCCACCACCAATGATGATGGCGTCAAAAGAAATCGTTGGAATGTTAGCCATGAATCAGATACCCCAGAGAATCTGCACACCCCAGACGAAGTAGGCGAACATCGCAATGCCGCATACTGCCTGGAAAAGGAAACGTACTGCAGTCGCGGACTTGCCCAGCGCCATCGGCGTCAGGTAGTCGGTCGCGATGGTCCACATGCCGACCCAGGCGTGAGCGCCCAGGGCTACAAGGGCCAGCAGACTGAAGATACGCATCCCGTTGTGGGCGAACAGGCCGTGCCACTGGTCGAAACCAATGCCCGGGTTCGCAACGAGGTATCCGATCAGGAAGATGAAATAAGCCGCGAGAACGACCGCAGACACACGCTGTGCCATCCAGTCATAGAGGCCTGAACGCGACAGGTTCGTAACGCTGGTTACCATATCCAAACTCCCGCCAGAACGATCAACACCGCAGACACGGCGATAATGATTTTCGAGCCCAGCTTGCCGCCTTCCAGCGTCTCACCGATGCCCATGTCCATGATCAGATGGCGCACACCGGCTACCAGGTGATACAGAAGGGAGGACAGCAGGCCCCATGCTACGAACTTGGCCAGCGGACTGGTCAAGGTTGCCTTCACGTCGGCAAAACCTTCCTCGGAACCCAGGGATTTGCCCAATGCATAAAGCATGAAGCCAAGGCCCAGGAAGAGGATGATGCCTGAAACACGGTGAAGAAACGACGTAACGCCGGTGATGGGGAGTTTGATGGTCCTTAGGTCTAGGTTTACAGGTCGTTGGCTATTCACGGCTTTTTTTCACACTGAAGAGCCCCTAACAATCAGGGCAAAGTTGTTGGGGAGTGCACTGGTCAGGTAACCACCACCCAGGGATGCGACCCCCAATAAAGCAGGCCCAAAAGCCCCTGGCGGTCGGTGGCCGAGTATAGACAGTTAGGCTACTAATGACAACGCGTTCACCTTCCCCTAATAGCGGATTGCGCAAGTTGAATAAAAGGCGTAAATGGCAGGCAATTTCGAGGAAAAAGTACGGTTAAAGCCTTCTGGAGCAAGACTTTAGGCAAATTGACATTCGAATTTATCTCACTATAGTGGTGCGGGCCCTGCGTGGGGGGTCTGTCTGATGGTTCAAGCATAAATAGGAGGCCACATGGCTGACAAAAAAGCGCAGTTGATCATCGAGGGCGCAGCCCCCGTCGAGCTGCCCATTTTAACCGGCACCGTTGGTCCCGATGTAATCGATGTTCGGGGCCTGACGGCCACGGGCCGCTTCACCTTCGACCCTGGTTTCATGTCGACCGCCTCGTGCGAATCGAAGATCACCTATATCGACGGCGACAACGGCATTCTGCTGCACCGCGGCTACCCGATCGAACAGCTGGCTGAAAAGTCGGACTACCTGGAAACCTGCTACCTGCTGCTCAACGGCGAATTGCCAACTGCAGAACAGAAGGCCCAGTTCGTCAGCACCGTAAAGAACCACACCATGGTCCACGAGCAACTGAAGACTTTCTTCAACGGCTTTCGCCGCGACGCCCACCCAATGGCCGTCATGTGCGGTGTAGTCGGCGCCCTCTCGGCCTTCTACCACGACTCCCTCGACATCAATAACCCGCAGCATCGCGAGATTTCCGCAATCCGTCTGGTTGCCAAGATGCCGACCCTGGCAGCGATGGTTTACAAGTACTCCATGGGCCAACCCATGATGTACCCGCGCAACGATCTTTCGTACGCGGAGAACTTCCTGCACATGATGTTCAACACGCCGTGCGAGATCAAACCGATCAGCCCGGTACTCGCCAAGGCCATGGACCGGATCTTCATCCTCCATGCCGACCACGAGCAGAACGCCTCGACCTCCACCGTGCGCCTGGCCGGTTCTTCGGGTGCCAACCCGTTTGCCTGCATCGCCGCCGGCATCGCTGCACTGTGGGGCCCTGCCCACGGCGGCGCGAACGAAGCTGTGCTGACCATGCTTGACGAAATTGGCGATGTGTCGAACATCGACACCTACATCGCCAAGGCCAAAGACAAGAACGATCCGTTCAAGCTGATGGGCTTCGGTCACCGGGTTTACAAAAACCGCGACCCGCGCGCCACCGTGATGAAGCAGACCTGCGACGAGGTGTTGAAGGAGCTTGGTATTCAGAACGATCCGCAACTCGAACTGGCCATGCGCCTGGAAGAGATCGCGCTGACCGACCCTTACTTCATCGAACGTTCCCTATACCCGAACGTCGACTTCTACTCGGGGATCATCCTCAAGGCGATCGGCATTCCAACCAGCATGTTCACCGTGATCTTCGCGTTGGCTCGGACCGTTGGCTGGATCTCGCACTGGAAGGAAATGCTCTCCAGCCCGTACAAGATTGGCCGTCCGCGTCAGTTGTATACCGGTTACGAGTCGCGTGATATTTCCAAGCTGGAAGATCGCAAGTAAGCACTGTCTTGCGATAACCGTTGTAGCTGCATAAAAAAACGGCCTCTATTTGATAGAGGCCGTTTTTGTTTATGCGGTGAAAACAATTGAGGCGTCAAGCCTCCCGCGAACTGCTGCGATACATGAAAACCAGCGCCAAACCCAGAAGTACCATTGCCAAGACGCGACTTCCCGACAATTCAATCGCCGGATTTCCCAGCCAGCCGAAGTTATCGATCAACATGCCCATGCCCAACTGGCCGACAATAACTGCCACCGTCGCCACGGCCGTCCCTACGCGAGGAACGGCGCCGACCATCACGATCATGTAAACCACACCAAACAATGCCCCGCCGAGCTGCCACTTCGGCACGTCCAGCAGGCTCATCGCATGCGCTGGTTCAAAAAACAGAATCAGCAGCCCCGTCACTACAGCACCTACCGCAAACGTCAGCAAACTGCTGCGCAATACGCCGACCGTCTCACCCAGACGCCCGTTGATTGCCGCTTGCACGCTTAGTACTGCACCGGCCGCCACGACCACCGCCAACAAAATAATCAGATTCATCATTAACCCCGAGCAATCAGAACAAGCGCCGCCACAATCAGCAGCAAGGCCAGCCAACGTTCACCGTTGACCTTTTTGCGCGTGGCACCGAACCAGCCAAAATGGTCGATCAGCACACTCTTGCCGACCTGCCCGGATAGAATCGCGATCATGGTCATCGCGACGCCGATATGCGGGGTCGCCATCGTCAGCACCACCACGTATATCGGCCCGAGAAACCCGCCGATCAACTGCCAGCGAGGTAGCTCGCTTAATGCCGGGCCCTGCCGCGGACCGCTGAATAACAACAGCAGAAACAGAATCGCGGTGCCCACGCCGAAGATGCTCAAGGTCGCCCACAAGTGTCCGACTTGCACACCGAGCGGCCCTAAAAGGCCCGCCTCCACTGACAGGCCCATGCCGGCCAGAATAACCAGCGGCAGCAACAACACACGCAGCCCGGGTTTTACCGCTGGCGTTGCAGCGGTTTCGGTTGAAGAAGATTGCATTGGCGAAAACCCACCCGTTATCAAGAAAGCACGATCACCAGGGATGTGCAGAAGTGCGCGCATTATCGGTTGGCCGTGCTTTGCGATAAATGGGATCATCCCGACAACACTTTTGCGCGATACGCACAACAGGATTGCCCATGAACGGCTTCAGTGATTTGGGATTCAAAGCGCTCCGCCTGTTTGTTGCGGTGCTCGACCACGGCAGTTTCTCCGAAGTCGCCCGCCGCGAAGGCCTGGCGCCCTCTTCGATTTCCCGACAGATTCAACTGATGGAACAAGCTCTGAGCCAGCAATTGCTCTATCGCCACACCCGCGCCGTCACGCCCACCGAGGCCGGGCGAATGCTTGGCCACCACGCCAGACTGGTGCTGGCGCAACTGGAGGAAGCCGAACAAGCCCTGCAGGAACAGCGAAGCGAACCCGGCGGGCTGGTGCGAATCAATGCGCCGGTAGTGTTTGGCCAGCGGCACCTGACCCCTTGGCTTGGGCAATTGTGCGAGCGTTATCCGAAGTTGCACCTGGATATCCAGCAGACCGATCACTATATCGATCCGCTGCATGAAGGCGCCGACCTGCTGTTTCGCATCGGCCCGCTGCATGATTCGAGCATGCAGGCGCGGATTCTGGCACCCCATCGCTTTCTGGTGGCGGCGAGCCCGGCCTACCTTGCGCGCCACGGTACACCGCAACATCCGCAGGATCTCGCGACCCATCAGTGCCTGGCCTACAAAGGCGCGGCGGGGCAGCAGCGCTGGTTTTTTCGTCGCGATCAGAAGGACTGGACGCCCTACTCCGTCAAAGGACCGATTACCGGTAACCACGCCGATACGCTCACGCAAGCTGCCGAACAAGGATTGGGGCTGGTGATGTTTCCGTCATGGCTGATTGGCGAAGCGGTGCGCAGTGGCACGCTGGTGCCGGTGCTGAAGGAATATGAAGCGTCCAACAGCTTCGAGCCGCAGCAGATTGCTGTGTTGTGGCCCGGGAGTCGGCGGCTGTCGGTGAAGGTGAGAACGGTGATTGATTTTTATCTGGAGTGTTTTGGCGCGGTGCCGTATTGGGACAGGCAGTAGCCGCCCTCGCCACCCGTAGCAGCTGGCGCAGCCTGCGTCATGCTGTGTACGGCGGCGCAGCAGTCGTAAGTTTTCGAAGCTGATTTTACGACTGCGGCGCGGCCGGACGCAGGCTTCGCCAGCTGCTACAGGACTAGTGTCATTGTCAAATCCGGAACTGACCGACCAGGCCGCCCAAGCGTTGGCCGAGGTCGGCCAGGCTGCGGGTGGTCTGGGCGCCGAGTTGGGTTTCGTCGGCGACGCTGTCCACGGCAACAGCAATTTGATGCACGCTGCGGTTGATCTCCTCCGCCACCGCGGTTTGCTCCTCGGCGGCGCTGGCGATCTGCGCGTTCATCGAATTGATCGTTGCGATCAGCTGCGCCATGGTGTCCAGCGACGCGCCGGCTTCGTTGGCCTGCGCCGACGTGCCGTCCCCCGCTTCGCTCGAACGGCGCATCGCTTCCACCGCCGACTGCGTGCCGGCCTGCAAACGGTCGATCATGCCCTGAATTTCCTGAGTGCTGATCTGCGTACGACTGGCCAGCGCCCGAACCTCATCCGCGACCACCGCAAACCCCCGCCCGGCCTCGCCCGCACGCGCAGCCTCAATGGCGGCATTCAGCGCCAACAGGTTGGTCTGCTCGGCAATCGAACGAATCACCCCGAGCACACTGACAATCGACGAAACATCCTTTTGCAGGCTGTCGAGGGATACGCCGCTGCTGCGGATGTCATCGACCAGCGCATGAATCTTGACGATGCTGCCGGCGACAACGCGCTTGGCGGACTGACCTTCTTCATCGGTTTGTTGCGCGGCGACTGCAGCGTTTTGCGCGCTCTTGGCGACTTCCTGCGCCGCGGCCGACATCTGATTGATCGCAGTGGCGACCTGATCGGTTTCGTGACGCTGACGCTCCATCGCCTGATCCGAACGCTGGGCCTGAGCGGACACCTGATTGACCAGCCCGGTCAGTTGCGAGGTCATTTCGGTAATCTGCCGCACCAGGCCATGAATCTTGTCGACAAAGCGATTGAACGATCCGGCCAGCTCGCCGAGTTCATCCTGGCTGGTGATGGTCAGGCGTCGGGTCAGATCGCCCTCGCCCGCCGCGATGTCGTCGAGGTTGGCTTTCATCTGGTTCAGCGGACGCAGAATGGTGTTGGCCAGCAGCATGCCAGCAACGCCAATCACCAACAGCGCCACCGCCGCGAGGCCAACGATGGTTAGCACCACACCGTGCATGCGCTCCTCGACCTTGGCTTCGACCAGCGCGACTTGTGCCTCGATACCGTCGAGATTGACCGAGGTGCCCACCGCCATGTCCCACTTGGGCAGGTAGTCGGTGTAGCCGAGCTTGGGCACCAGCACCTGGCTGTTACCCGGCAGTGGCGAACTGTATTGCAGGTAGTGAGTACCGTCCTTGGCGACCTTCACCAGGTCGCGGTTGACGTACACGCCGTTCGGATCGCGGTTTTCCTTGAAGCTCTGGCCCACGCCTTCCGGGCTGCTGGCCTTGAACAGGCGCACGGTTTCCGAGTCGTAGCCGAAGAAGTAACCGTCCTTGCCGTAGCTGATGCTCGACAGCAACTTGATCGCTTGAGCCCGCGCTGCGTTATCGCCGGGGGCGGCGGCTTCGTAAAGCGGTTTGATCGTGGTCATGGCCACGGCGACATAACTTTGCAGCGTCGCCTTGGCATCGTTGAGCAGGCGCTGGCGCGTCTCGTCGACTTCGTTGCGCGCCTGCTCCTGCAGAATGAACAACGTGGCCACGCTGATGACCAGCGCAAAGAGCAACACCGGAAGGACGGCGAGGGACAGGACTTTAGCCTTGAGGCTCATGCGCATGACGGTTCACTCTTTTGATTTTATTGGCGTGTATAAAGGCTTTAACGGCACGCCGGATCAAAAGTTGAATGCACGGTAACGCTGCCCTCTATGGAAGCGAGCTTCTGTGGTGAGGGGATTTATCTGTGGCGAGGGGTTTATCCCCGTTGGGCTGCGAAGCAGCCCCGAAGCAGCGTCTTACGACTGCTTCGCAGCCGGACGGGGATAAATCCCCTCGCCACCAAAGCTCGTTCTCACAGAGATTGAGATTAAAGGACCATCGCGGCCACCCAGCCGAACGCCAGCAATGGCAGGTTGTAGTGCAGGAAGGTTGGCACGACGGTGTCCCAGATGTGGTGGTGCTGGCCGTCGACGTTCAGCCCGGAGGTCGGGCCGAGGGTCGAGTCCGAGGCCGGCGAGCCGGCATCGCCCAGCGCACCGGCGGTGCCGACGATGCACACAATGGCAAGCGGGCTGAAACCCAGTTGCACGCACAGTGGCACGAAAATCACCGCCAGAATCGGCACGGTGGAAAACGACGAGCCGATGCCCATGGTCACCAGCAGACCGACCAGCAACATCAGCAACGCGCCGATGGCCTTGCTGTGGCCGATCCACGATGCCGAGGTTTCCACTAGCGACTGCACGTGTCCTGTGGCCTTGATCACTTCGCCGAAGCCCGATGCGGCGATCATGATGAAGCCGATCATCGCCATCATCTTCATGCCTTCGGTGAAAAGATCATCGGTTTCGCGCCATTTGACGATGCCCGACGCCGAGAAAATCAGAAAACCCGTCAGCGCGCCAATAATCATCGAATCCAACAGCAACTGGACGACGAACGCTGACGCGATGGCCACACCGGCGACCATCAGGCTCAGCGGATTGTACTGCACCGCCACTTGCTCGACCCGCTCGATTTTGGCCAGGTCGTACACGCGCTTCTTGCGGTAGCTGATAAACGCCACACCCAACCCCACCAGCATGCCCAGCGCCGGGATACCCATGGCGTGAGTCACGTTGATGCCGCTGATATCGACGCCGCTGCGGGCGACATTGGCCAGCAATATTTCATTGAGGAAGATGTTGCCGAAGCCCACCGGCAGGAACATGTACGGCGTGATCAGGCCGAAAGTAATCACGCAAGCGATCAAGCGACGATCCAGTTGCAGCTTGGTCAGCACATAGAGCAGTGGCGGCACCAGCAGCGGGATAAACGCGATGTGAATCGGCAGAATGTTCTGCGAGGCGATGGCCACGACCCAGAGTAAACCGATCAGCAGCCATTTGACCCGACCGCCGCCGCTCGCGTGATGGCGATCGACCATGGTCAGCGCGCGGTCCGCCAGAGCGTGGGCCAGGCCGGACTTGGCAATCGCCACGGCGAAAGCGCCGAGCAACGCGTAGGACAACGCCACGGTCGCACCGCCGCCGAGGCCGCTGTTGAATGCCTTGAGCGTCGCTTCGATGCCCAGGCCACCGGTCAAACCTCCGACCAGCGCGCCGACGATCAGCGCAATCACGACGTGCACGCGGCACAGGCTGAGTATCAGCATCACGCCAACCGCGGCAATTACTGCATTAATCATCTTTACCTCAGGCCAAACGAAATGAGTCCGGCCGACGGTCTGCGAGGCGCCGCCAGCGGGGTGAACAACAGGTTTATCAGAGGGCGCGCACTGTGCCGCAGAGTGGGGCCGGTGTCAAAGTGACCGGTATGTAAAAAGGGGATTTATCTGAGGCAAAGAGATTTATCTCTGGCTATGGGAATTATCTCTGGCAAAGACATTTATCTGTGGCGAGGGGATTTATCCCCGTTGGGTCGCGCAGCGGCCCCCAGCGACCCCAGTGAACCGCGTCGACATAGATTGCGCCTGCTGCGCAGTCGAACGGGGATAAATCCCCTCGCCACAGGGTTTTTCTATTCGGCATGCACCCCATTACCAATGCTTCGATGGCCGGCATAAAGAAAGCCGTTGCGCGGCCGCTACAGTGCCAAGTCTCAGATATTTATAGAATAAGGACGTTTTCCCATGTCGCTCAGACAACTCTCCATCCAATGGAAAATCACCTTGCTGGCCGGGCTGTGTCTTGCCGGTATCGTGACGCTGCTGGTCGGCCTTTCGCTGTATCGCATGGATCACAGCTCCAAAATGGTCAAAGCCTCGAGCACGCAGATGCTGACCGAGTCCGCTCAGGCGCGGATCGAATCCCAAGGAGAAAATCAGGCGCTGGGGATTCGCCAGCAATTCATGGACGCCTACCAATACGGTCACGGTTTCTCGCGGCAGGTGCTGTTCCTGCGCGATCAGGCCGAAAAGCGTTTTCTGGATGCCTTCGACCTACGTGAAGACCTGACCCGCCAGGTTCAGGCGGCGCTGCAGGCCAACCCGGAGCTGCTCGGCCTGTCGCTGGTGTTCGAACCCAATGCGCTGGACGGCAAGGACGAACTGTTCGCCGGTCAGGCAGAGCTCGGCAGTAACGACAAAGGCCGCTTTGCCCTGTACTGGTCGCAGCCGACCCCAGGCAAGGTGACCTCAATGGCGCTTCCCGAAAGCGACATGGCCGACACCAAAACCGGCCCCAGCGGCGAACCGGCCAACGCCTGGTTCACTTGCCCGCGCACCACACTCAAACCCTGCGTGATCGAACCGTACTTCTACGTGATCGACGGCCAGAACGTGCTGATGACCAGCATCGTTTTCCCGTTGATGGTCAACGGCAAGGTGATCGCTTCACTGTCGGCGGACATCAACCTCAACAGCCTGCAAGCGGTCAGTCAGGCTGCGAGCAAAAAGCTCTATGACGGCCAGACCCACGTCAGCATCATCAGCCCGGCGGGTCTGCTCGCCGCCTACAGCCCGGACGCCAGCAAACTCAGCCAGCGTCTAGACGCTGTGGACACCGCCAACGGGGCCGAGCTGATTCGGTTGCTCGCCAGCAGCAACCGCACCGAAAGCCTGCACAGCGATCGTCACTTGAAAGTGCTGGCGCCGTTCGAGCCGATTCCCGGCGGAAAATCCTGGGGCGTGTTGCTTGATGTGCCGGAGCGCGTGCTGATCGGACCGGCGGAAGCGTTGGAAAAACAACTCGATGAAAGCAATACCGCCGGCGCGTTGGTCGAACTCGGCCTGGGCGCACTGGCCGCGCTGATCGGTCTGCTGCTGGTGTGGCTGATGGCGCGCAGCGTGACCCGACCGATTCTTGGCGTCGCGCATATGCTCGAAGACATTGCCAGTGGCGAAGGTGATCTAACCCGGCGCCTGGCCTACGACAAGCAGGACGAACTCGGCCAGTTGGCCGGCTGGTTCAACCGTTTCCTCGACAAGTTGCAGCCGATCATCGCCGAAGTGAAACGCTCAGTGCAGGACGCGCGCAGCACGGCGGACCAGTCTTCGGCCATTGCGACCCAGACCAGTGCCGGCATGGAACAGCAATACCGTCAGGTGGATCAGGTTGCCACGGCTTCTCACGAAATGAGCGCCACCGCGCAAGACGTCGCCCGCAGCGCCGCGCAAGCTGCCCAGGCTGCGCGCGATGCCGATCATGCGACCCGTCGCGGTTTGACTGTGATCGACCAGACCACGACCAGCATCGACAACCTCGCCGCGGACATGAGTGCGGCGATGGTGCAAGTCGAAGGACTGGCGGCGAACAGCGAGAAGATTGGCTCGGTGCTGGAAGTGATCCGCGCTATCGCTGAACAGACCAACCTGCTCGCGCTCAACGCAGCCATCGAAGCGGCCCGTGCCGGTGAGGCCGGTCGTGGTTTCGCCGTGGTGGCCGATGAAGTGCGCAATCTGGCGCGACGGACCCAGGAGTCTGTCGAGGAAACCCGTCTGGTGATCGAGCAGTTGCAGGCCGGCACTCAGGATGTGGTGGGCTCGATGAACAACAGCCATCGCCAGGCTCAGGGCAGTGTCGAGCAAGTCGGTCAGGCAGTGACGGCGTTGCGCCAGATTGGTGATGCGGTGACGGTGATCAGCGACATGAACCTGCAGATTGCCAGCGCGGCGGAAGAGCAGAGCGCGGTGGCGGAAGAGATCAACAACAACGTCGCGACCATTCGCGATGTGACTGAATCGCTGTCGGGGCAGGCGAACGAATCGGCGCGGGTGAGCCAGTCGCTGAACCGGCTGGCGAATCAGCAGCAGGGGTTGATGGATCAGTTTCGGGTTTGATCCGACGATCATCAGCTGACAATCCCGCCCTTGTAGGAACCTGGCTTGCCAGCGATGGCGATTCGGAAAACGCCATCGCCAGCAAGCCGGCTCCTACGATAGGGGGGCGTTTGCGGGTTTGCCAATTTGCATCACGCAGAAGAAGACGACGGCGTGGCATCAACGTTTAGGCAGTTCGATAAGCGCTTTCAACCCGCCCCACTCGCTCTCTTCCAACCGCATCACCCCGCCCCACGTATCGACGATGTCGCGCACGATGCCCAGTCCCAATCCGTGTCCATCGGTCTGTTCATCCAGCCGTGTGCCGCGGTTCAGTACCTGATCGCGCTGTGCCTCCGGGATGCCCGGGCCGTCATCTTCCACACTCAGTTGAAAGCTTGCGGCCGTCTCGACCACACTGAGTCGCACTTCAGCATCCGCCCATTTGCAGGCGTTATCCAGCAGGTTGCCGAGCAACTCCAGCAAATCCTCACGATCCCAAGGCAGCGACAACCCGGCCGGGGCGCGATAGCTCAACTGCAGATGGTCGCCATGAATCATGTTCAACGTCGCGAGCAACCCCGGCAATTCCGCGTCGCAATCAAACAACGCCCCTGGCAACGCATCGCCAGACAAGCGCGCCCGATTGAGCTCGCGGCTGAGGCGCTGCTGGACCTGTTCCAACTGGTCTTTGAAGATTTTGCGCAGCTCGGGATGGGCATCCAGTTTTTCGCTCGACGCCAGGCTCAATAACACCGCCAGCGGTGTTTTCAATGCATGGCCGAGATTGCCCAAGGCATTGCGCGAGCGCTTGAGGCTGTCTTCGGTATGGGCCAGCAGATGGTTGATCTGTGCCACCAGCGGCTCCAGTTCCACCGGCACTTGATCGTCGAGCTGTGAGCGCTGGCCCTGCTGCAATTGAGCGATCTGTTCGCGGGCCTTTTCCAGCGGCCGCAACGCACGCCGCACGGTGATCCGCTGCAACAGCAGAATCAGCAGCAACCCCGCCAGGCCCAGGCCCAGACCGATCTGGTGCATGCGCTGAAAACTCTCGCGCACCGGCGTGTAATCTTGCGCCACGCTGATCGAAATCGACTGGCCGAGACGTCGGTAGTCTGAACGCAACACCAGTAATTGCTGGCCTTCCGGGCCTAATTGCAGATTGCTGTGCAGGCCGGGATGGTCGAGGCGCGGCAGTTCCTGATCCCACAATGAGCGGGATCGCCAGTGGCTGTCAGCAAAATCGATACGGAAATAGTGCCCGGAAAACGGTCGTTGATACGCCGGCGACAAATGCCGTTCATCCAGCTGCAAACCCTGCGGTCCGCGCACCAGCGCCACCAGCAGACTTTCACTGTCGTTGCGCAGCCCGGCTTCGAGGTAGCGCTGCAAGCCCATTTCGAATAGCCACAGACTGGTCTGTGCGAGCACCAGGCCGACGATCACCATCACGCTGATCAGGCCCAGGCTCAAGCGGCGCTGGATCGATCTCACTGCGCTTGCCCGCCGAACAGGTAACCCTGACCGCGACGGGTTTCGATCACGCTGCGCCCAAGCTTGCGCCGCAAGTGGTTAACGTGGACTTCCAGCACGTTGGAATCGCGCTCGGTTTCGCCGTCATACAGGTGCTCGGCGAGGTGGCTTTTCGAGAGGATCTGTTCCGGGTGCAGCATGAAATAGCGCAGCAAACGAAACTCCGCAGCGGTGAGCTGGATGTCAGCGCCGTCACGCGAAACGCACTGCCGCCCTTCATCCAGGTGCAACCCGGCCGATTGCAGCGTCGGCTGATTGACCTTGCCGTGGGAGCGGCGCAACAACGCCTGGATGCGCAAATGCAATTCTTCGGGATGGAACGGCTTGGTCAGGTAATCATCGGCACCGGCCTTGAGCCCTTCGATGCGCTCGGCCCACGAGCCGCGCGCCGTGAGGATCAGCACCGGGGTCGCCAACCCCCCAGCCCGCCACTGCGCCAACACATCAAGCCCCGGCACACCAGGCAGGCCGAGGTCGAGAATGATCAAGTCGTAGGGCTCGCTGCTGCCCTGATACACCGCGTCGCGACCGTCGGCCAGCCAATCGACCGCGTAACCCTGGCGGTTGAGGCCGGCGATCAGTTCATCGGCCATGGGCACGTGGTCTTCCACCAGAAGCAAACGCATCGGTCAATCTTCCTTGTCTTGCAATAGCAGGCCATTGGTTGCATCGAGGTCCAGCTCACGGACCACACCTTCGAGGGTCAGCAATTCGACTTCGTAAATGTAGACGTCGTGTTTTTCTTCAAGCTCGGCTTCGAGCAGTTTCGACCCGGGATAGCGGTCCAGCGCCTGCTTCAGCAATTGCTCGAGCGGCATGATCACACCTTGCTGGCGCAGGCGCAGGGCTTCGTCCTGGTCGAGGTCGCGTGCCATGGCCAATGAGCAAAACGCCAGGAGCGCCAGGGCCAATCGGCTGCTGACGCGGCATTTCGAGGAAAACACCTTCATTACGTATCCTGATGATCCTTGAGCACCGCACCGCTCACCGCATCCAGTTCCAGGTCCCAATTGAGACCTTGCGGATCGCGCAGTTCCACCTGATAGATGTACTTGCCGTACTCTTCTTCCAGCTCGGTTTCGGTGATGGTCGAACCCGGATGCTTGGCGATGGCGGTAGCGTTGAGCTTTTCGAAAGACACAATGGTACCAGCGTCCCGCAGTCTCAGGGCTTCGTCCGGACCGAGGTCGCGAGCTTGAGCGATGCTGGCCGTCATGGCGATCAGGGAGGCGGTGAACAGGGCAGTCAGGGTTTTCATGGGAGTCTCCGTATTTTTTATGTGTTGCGTACGGCGGCTACCTTAGTCAGTCGAACTTAATTGAAGCTGAATTGCCATCATGGTCGCACCGCGCCACGCGTAGGAGCCGGCTTGCTGGAGATGGCGGCGTCTGCATCGCTATCGCGATCGCCAGCAAGCCGGCTCTACAGGGCGGGTTCGGTCATCACCTTTCGTGGTGCTCTGTATATAATCCCCGCTCGCCAGACATCGAGGCCGGTATGACCGCCATCCATATCAAATTCCCTTCCCTGACGCTCAAGGCCGGCCCCCGGGCCTTTGCCCGCATCCGTGAAAACGGCTTAAGCGCCGCCGACGTCGGCACGCTGCCCGGTGCCGCTGGTGGGCCCAAGGCATTGGGGATTCAAGGTCTGGACCTGGCACTGTTCGGCGAATGGCTGCCTGCTGCGCCGCGCGAACGTTCGCTGATCGGTGCATCGGTCGGCTCCTGGCGCTTCGCCAGCGCCTGCCTGCCGGATGCCGCCGAAGGGATTCGCCGCCTCGGGCATTTATACACCGAGCAGCATTTCAACAAAGGCGTGACCATGGCGCAGATCAGCCAGAGCTCGCAGCGCATGCTCGATGAGCTGCTCGACGGTCGCGATGCATCGATTCTGGATAACCCGCATTACCGCTTGAACATCATGGTCGTCAGAAGCCACGGCCTGCTCGCGGACGATCACCGCGGGCGGCTGGGCCTCGGCCTGTCATCGGTGATCGCCGACAACCTGCGGGGTCGCGCGCGACTGTCGAAGCATTTCGAACGGTTGATCATCCACGATCCACGCCTGGCGCCTCCGCTGGATGCGCTCAACGATTTCCCCTCGCGTTTCGTCGCACTCAACGCCGGCAATTTGCGTCAGGCGCTGCTCGCTTCGGGTTCGATCCCGATGGTCATGCAAGGCGTCAGTGATTTGCCGGGGGCCGGCGCGGGGATGTTCCGCGATGGCGGCCTGCTCGACTATCATCTCGACCTGCCTTACAGCGGCAGCGACATCGTGCTCTATCCGCACTTCACCGACCGGGTGATTCCCGGCTGGTTCGACAAAACCTTGCCGTGGCGCCGCGCCTGCCCTGCGCGCCTGCAGGATGTCTTGCTGCTGGCGCCGTCGAAGGAATACCTGGCGCGCCTGCCCTACGGCAAACTGCCGGACCGCAACGACTTCAAGCGCTTCATGGGTGATGCTGCAGGCCGGCAAAAATACTGGCGCGCGGCGATAGACGAGAGTCGCCGGCTGGGTGACGAGTTTCTCGAACTCGCCGCCTCGGGCGGTTTGGGCGAGCGCTTATTGACCCTTTAGTCAGTGTTTTCCCGCAAGCCCAAACGCAAGCTGTTAAACTCGCCGCCTGCCCATATCGCCGCGGCGATCGCCACCTGACAGAGCTGAAAACACTGTGGAAATCTTCAAAGATTCCACGGTAGCCTCCCGCCAAAAACCCCTCCGTTTCAAAAACAACCCCATAACCCCCGTATCAGGCGACATCCGAGTATCACCGCGTACCACGTGATACCTTCCCAGTGACACCGACTTAGTACATCATCCAGTACATTGAGAATTGAAAGCAGAGGATGTACTAGTGGCTATCTCGGACACAGCGGCCAGGCAGGCCAAGCCGAAGGACAAGGCATATACCCTTCCAGACTCGCTTGGACTTTCCCTCTATATAGCTACCAGCGGCATCAAGAGCTGGCATTTTCGTTTCACTTGGCTTGGTAAGCAGGCGCGTATTTCGTTCGGGACTTACCCGGACACAGGCCTAAAGGAAGCGCGCGCACGTCGAGACGCGGCACGGGAAGACATTGCCAGCGGGATTGACCCGCGCAATTCGAGAAGGGAAAAGAAGGCCGAGATGATCGAGGCCGGCGACCGAACCTTCCGTCGTGTGTATGACGAGTGGCTGGCATTCAGGAAGGGAAGTATTTCGCCCGGCACGTTCCGGATCATCAGCAACCTGATGGAGCTGGATGTTTTGCCGGTGTTCGGCACAAGGCAGATCGACTCAATCAAGCGCGCTGACGTCATCAGCTTGATACGCAAGATTGAGAAGCGCGGCTCGGTGGCCACTGCCGTGAAAGTTCGGCAACGAACCGGGCAGGTCTTCAGTTACGCCATCGCCATCGGACTGATTGAAGTCAATCCGACCGCCGAGATGCACGCGGTCACGGAAAAGATGGGGCAGCACAAGCCGCACCCGTTCCTACCTTTCAGCGAAATGCCAAAGACCATGGCTGCTATTCAGGCTTCCTCGTCCGGTCACCCGCTGCGCGCTGCGCTCATGCTGATGATCTACACCGCGTCCCGGCCGGGCGAAGTGCGGCGCGCCGAATGGTCGGAGATCGATCTCGACGCCGCTACCTGGACCACGCCCGCCGCCAAGATGAAAATGCGCAGAGATCACTCGGTCCCGCTATCGACTCAGGCAGTCGAGGTTCTGAAGAGCATGCTGCCTATCACCGGTCACCTGCGTTACGTATTCGTAAACCGAAGTGACTCAACACTGCCGATCGGCACCAACTACGCCAACAACGTTTTGGACGCCTGCGGGCTGACTGGCAAGCAATCACCCCACGGATTCCGCCACCTGTTTTCCACCGAGATGAATGGACGAGGGCATAACCGGGACTGGATCGAGCGCCAGCTTGCCCACGCCGACAGCAGCTTCATCCGTGACGTGTACAACCACGCGGCCTATCTGGAGCAGCGCCGCCCTATGATGCAAGAGTGGGCAGATCTGGTGACTCCGAAGTGATTACGCCTCCCTGCAATACCACGACTGCGCATACAGCCGGCCGTCGAGCTCTTCCAAACCGCTCAGCGTGAAAGCGTTGGTCGCCATTCCCGACAGTCGAGCATCGAGCAGTGGCGGCAGAGGAGTCGCGTCGAGCGGCATGCCCTGCGGCCGGATCTCGGCGATATCGCTGCTTCTATTAAGAGCCTGGCACATCTGACTCCTGATGTTGATGTCGCCCCTGATCGGTTTTTGGCCTTGAATATCCTTCCAAGACCGGGCGACGCCGTGCTCTCTCATGTGGGTGATTAGGAAATACATCTTGCTTGCTCGATACTGGATAGATAAACAGTATCGTTTCCGTCGGACGGATGATCAACAAGCCGCTGACCATCGGCAACGCAACGATCTATTCGGGCTCTGGTCTACGCTGAGAGACCAGCGAGGAACTGACCGTGTGCGGACGACTCACCCAGTATCAAGGAATTCATGACTTCGTTGCTGCGTTGAGCATGCCCAACCCGCTAATCAACAACGCCGGCGACCAACCGTTCGAACGCTACAACGCAGCCCCCACCACTCAGCTGGCGATCTTCCATCAGGAAGGCGAGTACCTGCACGCTGACATGGTTCGCTGGGGATGGCGGCCGCACTGGGCCAAGGACCGTGCAGCGCCGATCAACGCTAGAGTTGAGAAAGTCGCGCACGGACCGTTCTTCCGTGCGATCTGGCCGCACCGAGCAATCATCGCGATCAACAACTGGTTCGAGTGGGTGGATGAAGGCGAACCGAAGAAGCAGCCTTACCTAATCCGCCGGCGGGATCGCTCGCCAATCCTGTGCGCTGCGATTGGCCAATACCCGAACGCCGAGCATGAGCCGAGCGAGCACGACGGCTTTGTCATCATCACAGCCGACAGCGCCGGCGGCATGGTCGACATCCACGACCGCCGCCCGGTGACGCTATCGCCCGAGCTGGCCCGCGAATGGCTGGACCCGGCCACACCGAAGGAGCGCGCCGAACAGATGGTGCTGCACCAAGGCGAACCTACCGAGGCTTTCGAATGGTTCAAGGTTGACCGGGCGATTGGCAATGTGCGCAATCAAGGCCCGGATCTGATCAAGCCGATTGAGGAAACCGGGCTGTTTTAAGCAGACGTCAACGCGCGTAGTCGTTCTTCGGTCGCTGAATCGAAGATGACGTAAAGTTTGTCGATGACTGCCTCCGGCAGTGCGCGGGCCGATTCCAGTCCGAAAACAAAGCCTTCAGCCTTAGCGCCCGCCTTCGCCGCAATGATCATCGAGTCTGCCCGGGTGATCTGAGCGAGAAGCTTGTCGGCCGCACGCTCGATATTCGGACTCAGTTCTAAACCTTCCATGCTGCCACCTTTCAATCTGAGAATGGGCGAATGATAGCCCCATGTGTCCAGCCGGGCGACCTAAGCCCCGCCTACGAACATCCGTCTCTCGGCGGCGCGCCGCTTCACTAATCCGTTGAGCACTTTGCCCCCCGCCTTGTTCCAACGCGGAAACTGCTCTGCAGCGGCTGCATAGTTGCGGGTGTTCAACAACTTCAGAAGCGTCGACGTCCCGAGGTTCATCGCCCCGACGTTGTAGACGAAGCTCAGCAGCGCGTCCCATTGGTGCTGGTTCAGCGGGACTTTCACAAGCCGCTCCACTTCAGGCTCAAACCGGGCGATATCCTTCATGAGCATCTGCTCGGCCTGGTCGTTCGTGATGGTCATGCGCGGGCCGATGCCGCGAGTGGTGCCGTAGCCGATAGTCCAGACGCCTACCGAGTCCTGATAGGAGTTCAGGCGCAGGCCCTCAAACGATTTGATGAGGTCGATGCCTTTGATTGAGGTGCGCATACTTTTCTCCGGGCAAAAAAATACCCGCTCGATGGCGGGTTTCGTTGGGTTGATTGGCGAGTCAGCTGATGTCGAAGACTATGGTCTGGGGGTCAGCTACGATTACCGGGACGGCGGGCTCGACTGGCCACAGTGGCGCGGCATACCAGGTTGGTTGAGTTGTGACCTTGCCCAAGGCGAACTTGTAGGTCTTCCATGCCTTGAGGTTGATCAGAAGCGCGGCCTGCTCAGCCTCATCCTCTGCAGTTGCTTCGCCGATATCGATGCCGAAGCCGATCGTGTCGATTCGTTCTTGAATGCGGGCGATCTGGACAAGAGCCTTTGAGTTTTTCGAGGTCAACTCAGCTTTGGCGGCCGCCAGCTGCGCGGCTTGCTGAGCTTCAAGCTTCATGGCTTTTGTGACGACTTGGGACCAGTCGATATTCATTGGATGACCTCGGGTACCGATTCGGCGAAAGGCTCTGGTAGCGGCGAAGGAAATACAACCGGACCATCTGGCACGTACTCCAGCGGAACGGGAAAGGCTTGTTCCTGGCTGAAGTTCCAAGGCAAAGGCAAGAACAGCGTCAGACTGATTCCACTTTCAGTTCTGTCGATATCTCCCCAAAACCATTCCGACGAGACTGCAGACGCTGGCAAGGTATCGCCGACACCGAGCGGCGTGAAGTCGAAGATTTCGCCATTAATAATGAGTGAGTCACCGCTTTTAATAACTTCTAGAACGTCATCACGACGCTGAGGCGAAAGATTAATTCGCATTAGAACCACCTCCCAATCGCAATGATTTGCACGTTGAACGAGTAGGTTCCTACCGAAGGAACCATCAGAAAGAAATTTTGAGTGGCAGAGAGAGATGGGAAAGCCGACCCCATTGCCGCCCAGCCCAGGCCACCGCCGTTCACGACACTCATTGTCACGGCTGGAGAGTCTACAAAAGTAGCCGCGAAGGCCAGTCCGTTTAAACCGAGGTATGCAACACCGTTAGCTTGAGCAGACACCACAAGCGACCCAAGACTCACCGTACGAACACATATCATTGTGCCGTCGGCAAACTTAGTGAACTGACCGTTGGCGCCAGTACCTTTCTCAATAATAGCTCCGGTGGCAGTGCCACCAGATTGAGATACGGTACCAACAGCGGGAGCTATGTATACCCAAGGGTCCCAAGTTGTGCGTTTTGTGCGGGTATATCGCTTGCCATCCAACTCACTGATGAACGTTTGTGCGCAATAGGCTGGACTGACCGGCTGAACAAAAAGCCAGCCACTTGGGTACGGTGTCATAGTGGAGCCGGTCACGTAATAGAAACCGAAGGTTTGCATCGTATCCGCATTCACGCTGGAAACGATTACAGGCTCGCCTAAACCCAGGTTCACAAACTTGGAATACAACTCATCAAAATTACTCTGCGCCTTGGTGAATGCACTTCGCGGCGTGTCACCGCCCACACCGGTAGGCGCAGTGCCGAGGTTGATCGTCTGCTTGGCCATGATGTTTCCTATTTTTCAGGCATAAAAAAACCGCTCATGGGCGGCGTGATAGTGCAGGAACTACTAAACGCTTAACTTGGCGAACACAGCAGGCATGAAAAAAGCGAAGGGGTTTTGGAATCCCGCCGTCACGGCGTACAGCACTCCCGCGTTAAAATCCCAGAGGGTTTTCAGAAGCCGTCCACCCGAAGACCCGGTGACCATCTTCATTCCGAAAGTGTTGATCAGAAGGTACTCATTTTCTGGGAAGTTGAAGGGCACGGTATAGAAACTACTAACGCTGCCCGTCTGCGCTGTTTCGGAACGAACGTAGGTCCAATTTTGAAATGATCGGGTGAACAATGCCGTCGGAGTGCCTGAGTCAAACAGTAACTTCGACGCGCCATCCCACAATCGCATGCCGTAGGTGGCGACCGGCTGCGCGCCAAAAGTTGCAGCGAAGTAACGACCATTTGGTTGAGCTGTGTTCACGTCATAAGCCCTGACGTAAAAGCCGGTCCAGTTACCGGCCGATCCGATCAGCTGCATAGCAGTAAGTCCGGCGAGCCCCCCAGTGTCTGGTCGACAGAACACCAATGGAGGCTCTTGACTGGTGATGACCAATGGGAAGTAGGTCGTTGAGCCTAAACCTCCCCCCTCCGTCGGCGCATACCGGCCCTTACAAATTACATTGAGCCGAGCAAACTCGGAATCAATCACAACCTGGTTGCTGTTGTTGATGAATGTAAGTCCATAGCTCATTAGGCAAACCTTATGACCATCAACCGCATGGTCCCGCTGGTGGAAAAACTCGCCGCGTATGTGCGCGTGTGGTTGTAGACACGCGCAACCCCAGCAAGCATCTCGGTTTCGAATTGGTAAGCAGTGGACTCGTCGTATGGGCCGATAGGTATAACAATCGCGACAGAGTTCGAAGCATCGCTACCAGGCACAGAGAAATCCTGGCTGGCCTTGGCGCCCCCGAGTGGAAAGTAGACCAGTGTTGTAAGCACCACTCGCATCGTGAATGAGTTCTCATCGAGCTGGAGCGCCCCATCGGCGCCCCATGTACGCATTCCATAGGCCATGCTCTACCCCAGATACCCGAGACGGACGCGCAGCACATTATTGGCGTCGTACACCGAAACGTTTTGCGAGTTAATGATGAGACGGCCCTGACCAGGCACTACTCCGTTGATCTCCAGAGTCCCGTCCTTGTTCAGAATCCATCCCTGCTGACCGGCGATGTAGTTGGTGGAACTGATATAGCTGCCGATCTTGGCGTTGGTGATGGTGCCGTCGAGAATGAAGGCAGATTGAAGAAACGCTTGGCCGTTCTGAACCGCAAATGGAACGGACAGGTTGCCGTTGATTCCGTTGACGATGGCGAAGCGATCAGCGCTAACCAAGAACTGGCTTTGCAGCCCGGCAGCTGTGTTCTCAATACCAAGCCCAATACCAGCAGCAACGTACTGGCCTTGAGCGTTGACCTGCATTTTCACCGACCACATCGTCGATAATTTGCCATCAGTGCTTGCCTGAGCCTGCGACACCGTCTGAACTGCAGCTGAGGCACCATTGGCCACGGCCTGCACCGTTGCGATCTGGCTTGCCATGGCGCTATCGGCAGATGCCCGGGCCAGGCTTTCCGTCTGGACTGCAGATGAAACTCCATTGACGGACACCTGCACCACATCGATCCGTTTCCCGGTCGCTACGCCGTCCTCGATGCGAGCGGACTGCTCTGACCAAACACCGACGAACATCTGGTCGGAGCCTGCGTATCCTGCGGTATCCCCTGCAAGCGCGGGATTAACTTGAGCAAACACGCCATCGATCTTCGTCGCCTGAGCGTTTACCTTTCCATCGATCGTCGTGACCTCAGTATCAAGATCGGTGATCGCTTGGGCCTGCGCTGCTATCCCCGTCTCCGCACTACCAAGCCGCGACGTGATGCCGGTTATAGCGGAGCCTTGCGCAGTGATGGTGTCGCCCTGATCCGTCACTGTCCCGGTCAAGCTGTTCAGCGCATCGACACTCGCCTTACCGGTCAGCTCCGTTTGCAAGCCGGAGATTTGTTGAGCATTCGCTGTCGTCTTGCCGTCCACGGTAGTGATGTTGGCGGTGTTCTGAGTGACCTGAGCCGCAAGGCCGTTGGCGGTCCTGATCGACTGGCCGCTGTTCACCCAGTAAGTCGCGTTCGGCGGCCCATTCGATCCATCTGCGTTTGCTGGAACGTCGGCAATCGCTGTCCATAGATTGTCGCCAGCCCTGACAGTGTTGTCCCTTACGTAGGGGTCGGTCGGAACATAGACCAGAGCATCGACCAGATCACCGATCTCGTCTTGCAGGTCCTGCAGCCGCTCGTTTACCGAGCCAGGGCCGCTGCCATCGATCAGGTCAATTCTGTCCAGAAGGTCCTTACCGAGCTCCGTCTCTCCGATCTTTCCTGCCATTGCAGCCAGGTAGGCGGAAATGTCGTTGGATGTAGACGCCGGCACGTACAGGAATGCGCTCTTCCCATAGGCATTTGACGAGCGCACGAAGTAATAATAATTCGTGTAGAACGCCAGCCCAGTATGGGTGAACGACAATCCTTGCCCCAAGTAATCCGCATCTGCCGCTGTTGCCGTTGGCGAGGTGCTGAAGAAATACTCGTAGGTACCGCCGTTCAGACCGTAATTCGGATTCTGCGGAATCAGCACGATGTTATCGATCGAGGACTGAACGACGCACGACTCTGGGATAGGCGGACCGTTGATGCTGACGGAGATAGCGGCCTCACCCGACCGAGCCAATGGACCTGCTGCTGCCACGCTCATCGTGTAGTTGCCAGACAGCAGACCGTTAATAGCGCATTCCGTGGATGTCGCCGGAACGTTGTGGGACTGGGTGACGTTCACGCCTTGGCGCACGGTGACAATGTATTCCTTCACGATGCCTGCCGGTGGAAGCCACGACAGCACGCCCTGAATCACTTCTGCGGTCGCTTGCTGGGTCCACGTGAGATTCGTCGGCGACCCCAGCCCGCCGGCTGGCAGATTGATGAAGCCGATCGGGTTGTACGGCTGCCCCACTGCGTCGCTGAAAATTGCCGGCTCATACTGGGCGACCGACACGCTGCAGCCGTCTTTGTTGCCCATCGACCAGTTGGTAACGATGAACTCCCCAAGGATGTTGAGCGAAGGCAGATTGACCCGGATGACGCGACCCGGACGGCAGTTGTAGCCGGACAGATTCATCGGAATGTTGATTGTCCCGCCGCCGCGACGGCGCCGCAGTTCGATGTTCGCCAGGCGTTGAGCTTGGTAAGGATCGGTAACGTAGGAGAAGGTCAGCGTCTCGGCGGCTTCACCGCCATCTTCGACGACCCACTCATCAACCCGCACCTCTGGATAGTCCGTCTCGGTCCAGGACTGGGACGGATCAATGAAGGTGCCGCGCACCGTGTTGATGGCCGCGTCGTTGGTTGGCTCGGTGCTGCCGGTGATGGTGCCAATCACCATGTCTTCGGTGATTTCAAAGTCGTACGGGCCGTAATATGCCCCCGCTTGGAGCATCCACTTACCGCCCACACGAATCAGCTTGCCGGCGCAGGCCGCCTCCAGCTTTTGCAGTACGCCGGTGCGCTGCTCGTCGGCGCCGATTACGCAGGACGACCGATAGCGCTGACTGACCGAGCCGTCCGCGTTGGTGACGCCCTCGTCACAGACGTTGGCAGCACTGACAAAGGTGGGGAAAATGATCTCATCGTCGGGCACGCCGCATCTTGCGCGCAGAAACCACAGCATGTGGAGTGCGGTATTGCTGGAATAACCAACTGTGCCGGAGCGTGGATCGTAAATATCATTGCGCCCGCGCACGACAAAGCGGACATCTGGGATGCCGGACGGGTACTTCTCAGCGCTGTAACGAAGTGACAACCGAACAAACGACAGTCCGCGTCCGATTTGACTATCTTTCCAGCCGGCACAGTTGGCCAGCAGGAACGCATTAACTTGCGTGGGATTCACAATCAGTTCGTAACTTGCGAACGCACCGAACGAACCGATCTCTTCCTCGCCAAGATAGATGTTTTCCAGTGCATCAATTGGGCCCTCGCTCAGCACGTACACCATGTGGAGCCATTCGCCCTCACCCTGGAAACCCGCTTGCTCTTGCGCCCACACCAATACGCCGCCAGTCGCCACGCGCCCGAGAATGAAGCGGACCGGCGCTTTCGATGACCTGACGGTTTGGGCGGATGGTTCGTTGTCGCGGAGTGGTGATTTGGTGTTGAGCTTTTCCTGCTGCTCTGCGGCGTAGAAGGCCAGGCCCGCGCCGATGACAGCGCCCCAAGGGCCGCCCTGCGCAAAACCAACCACTGCACCAACGACAACCTGGGCGAGTTTCTTTACTCCAGAGCTCATTATTCAACTCTCCATGCAGCCAGCGGCTCACAGTCAACCCGAGCAACGCCGTCATCGGTCGTTGACCAGTAATCGCCAGCCCAGAAGACAGCCATGCTTCGGCCCCGCGGCGCGTCGTACAGCACGACGTCGCCGCGCTGGACGTATGGCAGGGCAACCCTTGAGAAGCAGGCATCCCAAGCAGCTTCGAGGCTGCCGTGTTGCTTCTTCAGCTGCCGCTTTGCGCCGCTCTCGGTCTTGTATTTGCCGCGGTAGTTCGCCGCAGGATCCACACCGCTTACAGCTGACGAGCAGTCGGCCGCGAACAGGCAGCAGTCGAATTCGCCCCACGAAAAAGGCCGCCCTTGGGCAGCCTTGATCACGTCATGCAGACGCGTGGTCCAGTCTCTTTGTCGCATGGGCGGTTACTCGTAATTGAATGTGGGAGCGTCTTTTGTGGACCCCCAGTAAATGGGCCATTCGGACATTTGGGCGATGGCATAGAAGAATCGATCACCGCCGTGGCGCGCGCGGTGGTTCTCATCGGTGAATCGCTCGGTACCGGTCCGGCTCCACTCCGCCATGCGGTCAATGACCGGCACTGTGATGCTGTTGCCGTCCTCTCCATTGCCGGCGAACGAGAACTTGGCAGCGTCCATGCGGCCGGAAAACAGGATGTCGGCGGCGTAGTTTCCGGCCTCGTCGAACACTACGAATAGGACCTTGGCCAACCGGCCGCGACACCCGCGCACGTTGGTTTCGGAAAGGATGTAAGAGTCCAGCCCGCTCAAGGTCAGGTCGACCGACATGGGCGAACCTGAGTTGTCGCTTTCCTGCGACTGGCTCACCTCTCCGAAATTGCCTACGCCGTCGTAAGTGATGCCATCAACGACCAGTTGGCCGGTGCCGGTGTGCGCGAAGACCATGCCGTCGACAAAATCGAGCTGCACGGCGTACACCGGCATAAATTTGCCTGTCGCGATGATGTCCACGACGCTTTGACTGAATGGGAATGCCGATGGCATCAGAACGCCTCCCTGAATTGGTAGCTGCCGTTGGCGACGACCGGACGGATTAACAGAGCCCAGGTATCCGAAGTCATGCGCATTTCTGAGTAAGGGTTCAGATACTCGATCGCTGCACCAGCCGTCATGGTCTTGCGGATCCGCTTGTTAAGCGTGACTGTCACCCTCCCCTGTGCGTTCGAGGAAACAGGGTCAGTTACCTCGAACATCTCGCCAGCAATCGTGATGTAGTCGCCAGCGCTGAACACAGGAGCGTTTGGTGTGGCACCCTGAATCAGCATGCTGCGAGCCTGGGCATTGCCAGTTACGACTGTGAGCGATCCCACGCTGACAGTGCGCCGGCGAGTGAATGCCGGTAGGTTGAAAGTCCCGAACATCCCATCCAGCTTGCCGAGGAATGACGTGAGCTCGCGCTCCTGCGCGCGCGTCAGGAGCCCAAACGTCAGCGTGCATTGCCAGTAAGCACCCGCGAAACCGACGATTTGCTGGGCGTTCGAAAGCGTCGAGGTGAACGCCCTGC
This sequence comes from Pseudomonas sp. TMB3-21, assembly GCF_054898145.1. NCBI lineage: Bacteria > Pseudomonadati > Pseudomonadota > Gammaproteobacteria > Pseudomonadales > Pseudomonadaceae > Pseudomonas > Pseudomonas sp. TMB3-21. Next base: position 5,390,258 of record NZ_CM142718.1, read on the forward strand.
TGTTGTTGACGACGCCCCACGTCATTTCTGACGGGCGCAGCGAAGCCGGCCACGTGAGAGCCATGCGTTACTCCTTAAGGCTTAGCGCCGCGCGATCAGCTGGCGGATAGGTCCGTTCTGTTTCAGGTCTCGCATAACCATCTCGTATCCGCCTTTCGCGCCCTGATAAGCGGCGTCCTTTACAAGGCTGATGGTCGAGTCGTCAGGCGTGCCCTGAAAGCTGAACTGCTGGGTGATGCTCGGCGCCGCTCCACTGGAAGACGCGCCCTGTGTGACGCTGGTAGTAGCTGCAGCCGCAGTAGGAGTGACATAGCCGCCATCGGAGTATCCGTTGGAGTTGCGGTTCATCCGCTCGAGGAATTCCCTTGCACCTGGCTGGCTGACAACTTCCTTTTTCACCACGAACTCGCCACCGTGCACCACGCCCTTCGGCTCGAACTTACCGCCGTCACCGGTATAGCCACCGCCGGAGAAACCCATGCCAAACCCTGCCCCGGCAAAGCTGCTGAACATGGCTACAGCCGCCTGCCGCACCTGAATGCGGATAAGGTCGGAAATGATTCCGTCGGCTAGATCAGAAAACGACAGCTTCCCGGTCTTCACAAAGTCAACGATGGCGTCCTCCATGTTGCCGAACGCGTTACTGAACAGATCTCGGGTCTGGCCGGCGACATTGGCCGCTTCGTCGGAATACGTCTGAAAGGCTGAGGAAGCACCGCTTACCCAGTTCTGCTGGGCTTGATCCAGTTGGTTGTAATAGTCCTGCTGGTTGACCAGGCGCGCGGCTAGCTGCTCGCGTAGGGCTTCGGTCTGCTGAATGTACTCGCCCTGATTCAAATCCTCGCTGGTTCGCTGGGCTGCCAGTTCTTTTAGATCGCTCTCATACTGCTGACGCAGCTGCATCTCCTCGCGCAGACGCTCACGGGTTTTATCGCCCGATCCGAGCCCGGCAAGGTCCATGTCGTACCCATTCTTCTGGGTCAGCGTTTGGCTTTGCTGAGAAATCAGGAACGCGTTGAATTTGGCGGCGGCTTCGTTTGCCTCCTTGATTTTTTTAAGTGCGTCCAGCTCTTCAGCCTTACCCTTGAGATAAACCTTTTGCTTCTCGGTTAGGCCATCAAGCTTCCCCGCTTCGATCTCGAAAGCCAGCTTGGTCGCCTCGGACGCCTCCCTGCGCTTATCGGTTGTGACATTGATCAGCTCGATCTGCCGCTGATAGCCCTCGCTTGAGGTCTCGAAGGCGCGCTGCGTGGCGTTTCTTGCCTGCTCGCTGGTTTGCGCGGCTTTCTTGGTCGCATCCTCTGATAACTGTTTGGCGTCCTTCTCCTTGGCGTACTGCAGAAGCAACTTCTGCTGTGCTGGCAACAACTTGCCGAGCTCGCCGCTCTCAATCGCGTAGCGGACCTTGGCGGCTTCGGTGTTCTCCCCCTGTAGGGCTGCCTGCTTCTTCAGGGTCTCCAGCATCTTTTCGTAAGCAGGGTTCGTTGCGTCGGTGCGGGCGTCACCGACGGGTGATTGGGCGGCCACGTCAGCAGCCCCCTTCTGCATGCGGTTTTTGAGCGCGGTGATAGTGCGGGTTTTCGCATCTAGGCCGGAAATCTCTTTGTCCAGGGCATCCACGTTGTAAAACTTGAATTTGTAGAACGCCGTGTCGCCGGCCTGGCCTTTCATGAGCTTGGCTCGCAAGTCGCCAAGGTCGCGCATCTCCGACATGGTCACACTGAGCTGGTTATTCAGCCCGGCGACTGTCTGCTTGTCGTCACGGAAGAAGTCGAGGAATTCTCCGGAGTTGAATCGATCCATCGCCTGGGAGAGCGACAGGATGCCCGATGCAAAACGACTGCTCGCACTCGTTGCGTTGTCCAGGTTGCCGGCAGTCATCATTAACGAGTTGTTGAATGCAACCATTGCCTGGCTTCTGGTGACCGATAGGCTTCTGGTGACCGATAGGCTGCTGGCCAACTGGTCTACTTTGTCCCTCTGGTTCTGCAGGGCCTCAACCACCTTTTCCGATGTGAGCTTGCCTTCTGCGCCCATTGCCCGGAGCTGACCGATCGTGACGCCCAGCCCCCGAGCGATCGCCTGGGCAAGTGCCGGTGTCTGCTCCATGATCGAATTGAGCTCATCGCCGCGGAGCGTACCCGAGGCGAGAGCCTGGCCGAACTGAACCATGGAAGCGTCGGCAGCCTGAGCGCTGGCACCGCTAAGCGCGACGGCTTGGCTAACCGTCTTGCTGATACTGGCTACCTCGCCAAAGTTGAGTCCCAGCTGTTTGGCGTTTTGCGCGATCCGCTGGTAAACCTGTCCGGTGGATTCCATCGACTGCCGGGTGTCTTGCGCTACCTGGAACACGGTTTGCTGGGCGAATGCGAGCTGCAGGGAGCCTTCCGTGACCAATTTCAGCCGGTTGGTGAGGTTGGTGTATGCCTCGGCGTCCTTTGCCACTTTGACGGCCGCAAGCATGGCCGTTGCTGCTGCTGCCAGGGGTAATGGGAGGCGCCCAGCCGATAAGGCCAGGTTGCTGAGGCTTTGCCGCATACCTGCAACCTGTGGTGATGCGGAGCCTGCCTTGTCGCCCAGGTCTTTCAGTGATGCGCCGGCTTTGGCCATCGCCGGGCGCATGCCGACGCCGGCCTTTTCGACCTCTCTGAGAGCTCTTCGGGTGTCATCTGCTTTCTTCTCGGCGTCCCGGCTGTCGATCTCAAGAACGAGGCGTGAAGTTTGAGACATGATTTTCTCCGGGCGTAAAAAAACCGGCAATAAGCCGGTTTTCTTTTATGGAATCGTCTTCACGCAACCGGTTGGGTCGCGGAGGTCATTTTTTTACAGGGGTAAAACCCTGGACAGAAACGTTAAATAAATTTTGAGCGCTGTTCCTGAGCCCATCGCACCAACTCTGTCGCCCACAATCAAATTTTCCAACGATCGAATATCGCCCATCACCGAGGCCTTGCTTGTATACCTGCCCATTCAAATAACCGATCTGATTAGTTGGATAGGTCTGGATGAAGGTGTCATTCACAGTTGCGACCTTCATACGAGTAACCGTAGACGCGGCGGTTATAGCTCGGCCCCACATTTCCGAGCACTGTTTCTCGCCCTCGCAAATTGGAGTTGGATGCACCTGCGAGAGTGGCATATCAGGCTTTTTCGGTGGCTGTGCGCAGCCCGACATGACTGCGGCGCAAAATATGAGTGCCGCTGCTTTAAGCAATTTCACGTTTTTAGAACTCCTTCTCATGATTCAGGTGAATCTACCACCATCCGAGGGAAGCGCCAAAACCGCCTGTACGAATCCTCAGTAGCTCAATGGCAAACAAGGTAGTAGCGTTCGGCGGACAGCAGATCAACATACGAGCATTTTCAAGGAGATCCCAGTGAGTGCATACGCCGTACCGGATGGAACCAAATTCGCACAAATCAGGTTTTTACGAAAAGACGGGAAAGCTTACGACCGCCCGCCAGGCAGGCCGGTTGTCATCGCGGTATTGAGATACGACCCGGACCACGGCTCAGGACCAAAAATGCTCACAGGCCTTAAGCCCACGTACGCGCTGGTCGACACCGGCGCCGACAATAACTATGCGACGCCAAAATTGATCGCTGAAGCTGGATGCCCACAGATCGGCACTGCGAGGTTGCGAAATGGCGGAGGATGGACTGATTCAACCCAGCACTTAGCTCATATCTTTCTGCCTGAAACTGGAAACCAGTACGAGACCGACGTATTTTCGTCAAACCTCGTGGACGATGGAGACCACGGCGAAAGCCTTATAATTGGTGTTCTTGTCCTTAAGGCTGGCAGGTTAGTTCTGGACTTTCAGGACAACATCTACCGTCTCTACGTCGCATAACGCGGCCCTTGCAGAGCTTTCATGTGTGATGAAAGCTCGCTCAATCAGTGGTTGATCGGCGAGATCCACGCGACCCGCAAAGATAGTCCTTTGATTGGCGCTCTCAGTCCTCATTGATCCAACTCGATTTACATTATCAGTATCCATCATCTCACCTCGTTTAAGCTCCAGATGTGGAGTTTTACTCCTCGCCATCCCCAGCCAAGCACACCGCATCCAGCGCAAACATCACCTCGTCCACCTCGTCCCGAGCCAATGGCGAAGGGTGCGAGTCCAGCCAGTCTGATATTTCCCGACCCGACAGCGGCAGGGGGAACGCCCCAGCCATGCCGGCGATGAACCGGCGACCCCGGCATACGTTGCGGAAGGTGTTCAGCAGGTAGGCCGTAATCGGATCAGTAGCAGGCTCGCCGGGAATTTTCAGGTTTAGGCGCTGGTAGACCGTGCGCCGCTTTTCGGCTTGGCCCGCCCACTCTCTTTCCCACTGGAAGCGGGCGACGGCTTTCCCACTGTCTCTTCCAGCTCTTCAGCGTTTACGGCGGAGATCTTGCCGCTCTCACGCAATACGAAGATGAAAAACTCGATGTTCGTTTCCAGCAGCTCTGCGGCAACTGTCGGGCTGTATTTGATCGGGTCGCCTTCAGAGTCAAGCACGCCGGCCCAGTCCTTCACAATGAAGTGGCTGAGCAGCATCGCGTGGTTCTGGTGCTCGGTCTTCTCGCCGGCAACTACGCCGACCTCGCCCTCTTCGAAGCGCGAGTCGTTCCGCACCAGGCGGCGGCGCATGCGCTCAAGGCCGATCTGGTACTCGGCATTGTCGATGCCGGAAAGCAACACCTTGGTGTCCTTATCGAAGTCTTTCCACTGCTCGCCAGCGGCGGCAGCCTTCTTCTTGCCCAGTTGCAAAGCCATGATCAATCCTCAACGCCACGCCAATAAAAGGACCGCCCCGGCCGGCGTTCGAGCCGGAGCAGTCAAAGGTGTTACGGAGTAGGGTCAGCAGCTTCTCGGGTGATGGTGGGGCTGAGCTTGGCGACGGTGTAATTCAGCGTCACCTCGATCAGGTCCCGCTTACCGCCGTTCGGAAGCTCTCCATCCACTTCCACTGCTGGGAAGTTGAACGTGTATTTGTTGCCGAGCGCATCAGTGATCGGAAACACCACAGCAATCGGCGCGCGGGTGAAAGTGTTCTTCCAGATCTCCCAAGCGCGTTGCGACCAGGCCAACGTGATGCTGCCGGTGATGGCTGCTTCGGTGGCGATGTGCGCGCCCGGGCCGAGGCTTTCAGAGCCAAGGCATCGCTGAGTTTGGAGGCTGTTGTCGAGGTTGACGGTCATGGCCGAGACGCAGGCTACGCCTTCCAACGACAGGCCATTAACCAGAATCGTGCCGACGTTGTTGTTCGACAGGAACGGCGTGGTGGTCGGGGCGTTCGGCGCCACAACGATCGGCACTTCGCCGTCGGTGTAATCCAGGCACGCCATGTTGAACGTGGCGGTGACCTTGCCTTCGGATGGGATATCCAGGGCAAACGTCGAAACGTGAGCGCCCTTGAACACGCCGTAGACGCCAACATCGTTGTAGCCTTTGGCGATGCTGAAGGTGTGGCGGGTATCGCCCACGCGCAGCACGTCAGCGGTCCACAAGCCATAGAAGGCCGCTTCCAGTAGCTGGTCAAACGAGCCGAACGAGAACTCTGCGGACAGGTCGCCGCCGATATCAATGCTGGTGGCCACCGAGCCTTGGCTGAGCCGGGTATCGGTGATTTCGTCGCTGACCTCAGTGTTGACGGTCGGGGTCAGTGCGTTGCCGGTGAGGCGCAGCGTGTCCCATGTGCCGGCTGGAGTAACGCCAGGCGTCACCTCTTTGATGATGTGACTTACAACTTTTGCGCCTGAGCTCATTGGAGCCTCCTATTCGCGGGCATAAAAAAACCCGCTCATGGCGGGGTTGGCAGGCCCAATGGGCTGGTTACTTGCGGTGCAGAATTCCGCCGGGCTTGAGCTCTTCGCGGAGTACGTCGCGGACAGTTTCGGCAACCGGCTTGATTTGCTCGGCCGTCGCGGAGATGTGACTGGCAAAATCGTCGAGGATCTGCCCGGCGTCTCGCCCATTGACTGCAAAGCGATCAGCAGAGACAAGGAACTGCGAATCCAGCCCGAGCCCGATGCCGGACGCCACATAGCGGCCGTTCAGCAGCTCAACTTTCACGGACCACTCAGAAGCGATCTTTGGCTTCGGGATACGGGCTTCATCGACCTCGGCCTGCCGGATGTAAGCCACCCCGTCGACAACGATGAATGGCTCGGGCTGAGGTTTGTCTGCGGGCGACTTGGAGTCGACTGCTTTACTCAGATCGCCAATTCTCACCGGCCCCCACGGGCCGCCATTGAATTCCATGAGCTCCTTGCCAATCTTCCAGCCAGAAACACCCGGCACGTAGTCGGTACTTTGCATTTATTCCTCTCAGCCGGCGCGAAACCGGATGTTGACGTTGATTTGGTAGAAGCCCTCGAACTCGCCGGCGACCACCTGGCTGGCTTCCATGCACTCAAGGTCGCCGGACATCCAGTAGGCGAAGTGAGCTTCGAGCAAGTCGGCCAGTTCGTTCAGCGCTTTGGTCCCGGTGCGCACGCGAGCAAAGCACTGGATGCTGATCTGCCCGGGCTTACGGGTATACGGCCGGTCCGCCATGCCGGCCATGAAGGCCGATGCGTACTGGATGTTCAGCCGGCACCACAGACCGGTTTCCGGCGGCGTGAACACGGCCGGTTGATTCGGGTAATCGATTCGCTCCGGCGCGAGCCCTGCAAACGCAGCCATTCGGCTGACGATGAGCAACCTGATCTGCTCATAGGTCATTTGTATGCCTCGGATACGCCGATGAAGGCCAAGTCGTAGACACCGCCTGGCGCTTGCGTGGAATGGCCGAGCTCCAGCATTTCGCCATAGGGACTGTTTGTTTGGATGTAGATGACGGGAAACTGGCCCGAGGCTTTGATGAGCATGCTGCCCTTGCTGATGGTGTCGCGGCCAGAAGGGTCGACGTTGTCAGTCACGCTCATGTCCGGCGCGCCGATCGATACCAGGTGACTGCCTCGGAACGTGCCGCCGATGTAGCCCTTCCCTGCAGCCTGCGCTTTGACGAAATAGTTCTCTTCACGCTCACGCTTGGTCAGCTTCTTGAAGGCCCGGCCACCGGTGCGTGCCGCGTTGCGCGTGTCGACATTGGCGTCGTATGCGTCAGCCAGGCCCACGTTCTTTGCGCGCAGAGCGACGTTCGCCTGCCAGAGCTCAGGGTTGCCCACCGGTGAGCGGTTCACCACTTCCGTAAGCATGGCGGTCGCAATGACGCGCGCCATCTGGGTGATGTCCTCGCCAGCCTGATCAGCAAACTCAGTGAGGCTATGGCTCCAGCCCGCTTTGGTGGTCATCAGACTTTCCTCAGCTGGATCTCGTAATGGGCGCCGGCCGGGTCAATCTGGACGTTGACCACGTCATAGCCGTTGATCTTGTGGCCCATATCAGGAATGCCATTGCCGACCGTTTCGTTGGTGAGGGCAATCAGCAACTGGTCTTTGGCTCGGATGTTGATGCCATCGACGCGGTCGATCTTGAACTCGTCGAATACACCGCGGCCGCTGTAGGCGATTACCACCGGATCGGTGCTGGTTTCAGTTACCGGATCCCACGTGCCCGGTAGAGTCACGCCACCGGTGAATGCCTGAACCGCATCAGCAAGATCGGTATCGAACGCCTCCGCCAGCTCGGCTTGAATCTCTTCGCGCATGCCCATGGGTCACCTGTAGACGTTGAAGCTGAAGGCGCTGGCGCGCCATGGGCCCAGCAGGCCAAGCGCGAACTGGACGCCGTCAGGCAGTGACGTGCTTTTGCTCGAATCGATCGAGGCGAACGTCTTGCTGGTCGTGACCGAGCCAGCCTTCACCGTCTTCGCCTCCAAAGAGCCTTCGGTGTGCTGCTGGTAGAGCTTGCCCTGAGAGGCGACCACTGCCAGTTCGGCGCCGGCCTGCTTCACCTCTTCAGGGATGGCGTCCATATCAACGCCGGTGAGATTGAGCGAGGTCAGATAGGCGTTGGCCTGCAGGACCGCGCGCGCCTTCTTGTCATCAGGGGCCCAAGTAGGCCCGAGGATGGCGTCAACGTCCGCCACGGTGATGTAGGTTGCCATCTGGCCTCCGCTGGAATGAGTGGGGCCGAAGCCCCGGGTGTTACGCCTTAGGCAGATCGTCCACCTGTTTCTGCAGCGACTCTTTCGAGGCGTTGGCGCGGTAGGTAACTTTGGCAGCGTCCAGCTTTGCCTTCAGCTCAGCGATTTCCTTCGCTTCTGCGTCTTCGTGGCGGTCTTTCTCCGCCTGGGCCAGAAGGTCGTCTACCTGCTTCTGCAGCAACTCAGCCTTTTCAAGAGCGCTATCGCGGCTTTCAGCCAGGGTAGTCATGCTTGCCTGGATACCACTCAAAGCCTGATGGATGCGCAGCGCTGGCCCGTCACCCTCAACTGGGTTAAGTACGCCGGTCTCCAGGCCTGCTGCGAGCTCGTTCACTGCGGCGAGCTGCAATGCCTCGCTGGATGGCTCAGCGCCGCCACCATTGTTGCGAGCGGCGCTTTCGTCCGAGCGGGTGCGGGTAGTATCGACGCCGCCGGTCTCGCCGACAGTCTGCGGGCCGACGGTGATGTCGCCCTCTTCGCCAGCAAAGCCCCAGCGGGCCTTGAGGTTGGGGTCGATGTGATTGTCTTTTTGAACTGGCATGTTGTGTCTCCTTCAAGTGCCCAGCCCCCGGAGGGGCCAGACAGCAGTTACGCCGCAGTTACGAGCGAAGTGATGAACGCCATAGGCACCTGCTTGCGAGCGAACTTGCGGCTCCAGTTGGTTGCCAGGGCCAGGTCGGACCAGTTCGCCGAGATTGGGCGGGTGGTGGTCGGCGTACCGGTGATGGTCACGCTGTCGAACGAGAAGCCCAGTGGGTGCACAACGAAGTTGCGACGGGTCCACAGGGTTTCGGCGCCGCCACCGTTGCCGCGATCCGGAGTTCGCTCGTATTCCAGGCCGTCTTCGCCTTCAGGCTGCTCCTCGGCATAACCGATGGCGCCCGGGCCGAAGATGATCGACAGGTACTTGGCGGTCGGACCGGTGCCGATAACTGGCATACCGTCATCGAGCACGACACGCATGCCTTGGAAGCGACCGAACTCAGGTGTCTGATCGGCCATCGGAGTGAAATCGATCTGGTTCTGGATCGACAGTTCGGTGTGAACAGCCGAGTGCATGGCAATGACGCTCAAGCCGCCCAGCTGGCCGGTGTAGTCGCCCATCGAGCCCTTAGCGCGAATCACTGCCGTAGGGTTGATGATGCCGCCGGCGTCTACGACCATGTCACCGCCGTTGGAGGCGATGTTGTCGTTGTAGATACCTACCGCAGTGGCGATGGCGCGGCGCTGGGCAACACGCTGCCAGTAGGAGATCAGGCGACCGGCCACGAACTCCAGCGGGTCCTGCTTGGTGATGTTCTTCACCAAGTTCATGCAGTTCCAACCTTCGTTGAGGTACGCGGCGCGCGCCTGCATAGAAGCACTGGTGACCGACAGCGGTACCGCGATGTCGGTGTATACGTCGTTCGAGTAGTTCGACTCGATGGACGCGTCCAGATCAACCCACCACGGAATGGTGAAGGTGTTGGATGGGCTGGCCAGCAGCTGGGACATATCCGAGTTGTTGGTCAGGATGCCCGACTGGAAGAACGCGGTGCGCTCAACAGTGTTGACGCTGATGTAGTCGCGCAGTTCGTCGCGGAAGACGACGTCCGAGAGAATGGTTGGCATTGCGGAATATCCTTTTACTTGGCCTCAGCCGCGGCTTTCATGCGCGCGTGCTCGGCGGGGTTGGTTCGGCGGAGCTCTACTCGCTCCATGCCGGTCATTTGTTCCCACGTTTTGGTGGCCCCGCCACCCTTACCCCCGGTAGCCCCGCCACCGTTCGCTTGCGTGCCGCGCACCAATGCTGCGTAGCGCGGCGCTTGCTGGAATTCTTTTGCCAGGTCTTCGATTGTTGCGATGGTCAGGTTGCCGGAGGCGTCCGTGACCTTGACCTGGCCTTCAACGATCTTCAGGCGGCGCTCGACGAACTCGGCCAGGATCTCGGCGTTCTCGCCGTCGGCAATGCTGCTGGAAATCTTCGAGGCCGCCGCAGTCAGGTCGCGGCGCTCAATGCTGGTTGTCAGCTCGGCAAGACGTGCACGTTCGGCCGCGAGGGCCTGCTCACTGCTGGCGTACAGTTGCTCGAAGTCGCCACGAGCCTTGGCTGCGTCCCGCTCCTGCTGCGTGCGGGCCTCTTCTGCCTCGCGGCGGAGGCGCTTGGCCTCCTTGGCTTCGTCCAGCAGCGTCTGGTTCTGGCGCTTCAGGCCTTCCAGATCCTCGCCACTGGTGGGTAAGCCCTCAACGACGAGAACGAAGTCATCGCCCATCGCCTTGTAAAGCGCCTGAATAGCTGCATCGAGCTCTTCGTATTCGGCCTTGCTGATCTTGTATTTCATGGTTACCCCTTACGCCTTGATCGGCTGGTTGGTTTCAGTCAGAACGAACACCGTGTCCTTTGCCTTGGGAGGCTGGTGCTCGCTCGTCAACCCGCGCTCAACACTTAAGTCGTATGAAGCCACCTGTGTATGTGGTCCGTATTCAGCTTTCAAGGCTCGCTCAATCAGGTCCAGCACGTGCGACTTTCCTGAACCAGTGCAGCCCTTTACCTCAATTTCGATAACCTTCATTTCATCCCCCGGATGATTTGCCGTTGGCTCAGCCGCGGGCGTAAAAAACCGGCTCATGGCCGGTCGTTTGATGATTCGATGTCAGAGCCCTGCTCGCTCGAAGGCGCGCGGCTCAAGGTCTTTCAATTGCTGAAGGGTCAGCGTCTTGCCGTTGTCATCGACGAATTTATCGAGAGTCAGCTCGCCCTTCGAAAACAGCGCGTACCGGTTCGGCCCGAGCACATCCCGCTGGAAGGCAGCAGGCTGACGTGAAAGCCAGTCCTGATAGCTCGTCTTGCTCGACACCAACTCAACTCCGTCAGGGCCGATTGAGGGCCGAGTGGAGCCTTTGATTTCGCGAGCAAACTCATCTTTCAGGACAGGCAGCGCGCTTGATCGGCAATTCCAATGGCCGGGCGGCTTCGGATCTTCCCAGCCATACAGATGCTGATCGCGCGCCTGGCACATGGCGCTCGTCTTACTGTCGAGCGTTGAGATCCATCGCCACCCTTTCAGGATGTCGTCGTTCGCCTTGAGCGTCTCCATGCGCGCCGTGCTGGCGACATGGTTGGTCATGGTCCTGACGAGCGATGTCGCCTGATCCTGATGCAGCTGGTGGATGCTGGTGAGGCGCCTGCCGATCTGCTGGCTGGTCTCGCCCAAGCTGGCTCCAATCTGAATCTCGCCAATGATTTCGGCGGCCTTCTTGGTCCCGAACTGGTCGAGCGCACCGGCGATGCTGATGCGCTGCACACCCTTTCGAGCTTCGAGCTGTAGCGGGTCTGCCAGCGCAGCAGCGCTCACCATCTCAGCGGACGGCACGTTGAGCTGAACTACCGCTCGAACCACCTTGCCGAGCATGGTTGCGTTGAACTCAGCCTCGTAGACCGCGAACTCGCCGAGGTCCAGCTGAGCTCTGCCCTTCAAGTCGTCGTAGATGCCCCGCAGATCGCCTTGGAGCGTTTCTATCTGCGAGTTGTACCGACGAGTCCCGTAAGCGCTTAGGCCAGCTGTGACGCGAGCCTTCGCGGTGTTTATGGCTTTGCTGATGAACGATGCAACCCGCTTCAGGTTGCCGCCGGCGTATCGCTGGACGTAAACCTGGTGCCGAGTGGCAGCGTCCGTCAGGTAGCCTGCACTACTCATCGATCACCTCGGGCTTCTTGTCAGCGGGAAGAAGATCCTCGCTGCCGACGATCGGCGGATCGTTCTCGCGGTCGGCGTCGATATCCTCATCGGTTCGGTCGGATTCGAGCACGCCAGCTTGGCGCAGATTCACCCGGACATCCTTCTTGGCAATGATGCCCTGTTGCCAGAGCTGCATCTGAGCCAGGATCGCCTGAGCGTCCATGACCTGATCGAAGAACTCCTGGTTGAGCCAGAATACGGTCCCGGTCTCATCTACGGCGCCCATCATGAACCGCTGCGCGTCGAACAGAGCCAACCGCATCGCCTCGGACACGTTGCCCGCGATCGTGCCGAGCACCGAATTATCAGAGCTGTACCGTATCCGAACAGCCTCTGCCGTCTCCGCGCCGCCGCCCTGCTGGACAATGCGAGCGCCGATCATGAGCATCTGCTCTTCCTTGTCCTTCATCAGCTCGCGGGCCAGCTGGCTTTCATCGGCCTGAAGAAAGGTGGCAGTGCCGCTTTTGCCGAGGTTGTGGCCTCTGCGCGAGCCGATCTGCATGCCGTTCGGGTTCAGCTTGATAAAGCTGTCCGGGTCAATATCAGTGGTGATGAACAGGGTCGGCTGCGATGCGATGAAGCCTGACTCTTCCACCGTGGCGCTGTTGCCGTAGTGGAGAATGTTGACCTCGGCCAGGTCTTCCAGTGGAGCCTTGTCGATGCTGGCGTCGTTGTTCTGGGCGCCGAAGAAGTGGAACGGGATGTGATCGAAAGGTTTGCCGGCCTTGTCGGTCGGGTTGCTTTCGAGACCGTCCGGCACGTCTTCGGTGTACACGCGCTGAACATACCTGCCACCAATCAGCAGCAGTGCCCGGTATTGATCCTTCGCGGTGAACTCGAATCCATCATCGGTAACTTCGTTGAGCTTTTCGTGCAGGACGACCAGCGTCAGGCGCTTAACCCCGTCGATCACGTCCTCCCGCCAGTTGACGATGCTCTCAGCTGGATAGAAGTGAACGTAGGCTCGAGCATTGGCAGCCTGGGCGACCGTGAGTGAGGTCTGACCCTCAGGCAATTCAACCTTCGGGAAATCCACCAGCAGGCCGCCGCGTCCTGTGTCGAGGCATTCCCCAGTGGACTCCTTACTCAGCTGCTCAAGGCTCGAACCGTCGCCACTGGCATTCTCCAGCAAGTAGTCGATTGCCGAGGGAAGTTTGATCTCTGCCGTCTTGCGAAACACCGCGCCGAGTAGCCCGGTGCGAGTGCGGCCAACCACGTTCAGGAACATGGCGCGCTTCTTCAGCTGCTCATACCGGGCCCAATTTTCAGGCGACAGGTTGAGCGGGTCCGGCATGGGCAGATATTCGTTGTACTTGCGAACCTCTCGCGGGCCAGCTACGCAACGCTTGACCAGCTGCCAACCGGGCAAGGCATCGCTGTACTCCTGCCTGATGGCGCTGTAGTTGGGCATTGCATATGGCCTCAGAAAGTGAATGTGACGGGGATATGGGTCATTGCTGCGCGCTTCGTTTTCGCGACAGCGAAGTAGCGGAAGGCGTCCGCCGCGTGTGACGACCAGTCATGAAGCGGCCGGTCTTTCCAGCACCCCTTCTTGTCGTCCCACTCTTTGCGGTAGTTCTCCAGGCAGGAAATCCCCTCCTCGCACTTGGCCTCATCGAAGGCGCAGTGCTGCAGGATCTCTCGGGCCTGATCGATCCCGTCGTCTACGCCGATCTTTGGCACCACCGAGAACGTCATCCGGTAATGCACACCGTCGATCTCGTAACCTTCCCGAGCCATCTCTCGCCGCGTCTTCGCATCACTGCTGAACTCGCGGTTGTCGATGTCGTGAGGCCCCCAATGGTCCGCGTACTGATAACCGCGATCCTTCAAGACCTTCATGTAGTGCCTCAGCCCTTCCCCGCTGTTCTGGTAGAAGTCGATGACGTGATATTCATCACCCACGATCCGGACGAACCAGATCGCGGTAGAGTCGCCCACACCGATGTCCCAGAACGTGTGCACCGGAAGGTGGCTGTTATCTGGAAGCGGACCGATGCGCTGCGCTGAATAGAGCTTGGTGAACTGGCGCGCGTAGTACGCACCCTCAATGGATTGCTGGAAGGCCTCGGCCGGTATCGACGGGTATTCCCGCTTCATATCGTCGCCGAGCGTCTTCTCCTTGGCCGCGTACCACGCGCGCTGGCCTGGGTTCGTGTCGATTCCATGCTTGGCGAACAGCTCAGTGAAGTAGTCGGTCAGGCGCTGCGGGATGACCACGTCGGACGGGTCAAGCCAATAGGCTTTGTTCTTCCACCAACTGAAGAAGAAGAACTTCCAGTCCAGTAGGCCCAGGGGCACGCCGGCGAGTTGCTGTTTCTCTGCGCTCTGCGAATAGTCGAAGAAGTAACCGGCCCGGCCCTCCGCCGTCGATTCAATCGTGACGAAGCATTCGGTGGCCACAGCCTCGAAGGCGCCGGTGACGATCTCTCTGGCCTTGTGGGGAAACTTGGCGCAGATCTTCCCGAACTCGGATACGTGCAGGTAACGCAGCGTACCGCCCCGGAATGAGGTGCTGACATAGAGCGAACCACCCTTGCTGAACACCAGCTCACCAGCAGCATCGTTAGAAGCAGGGTTGGCAGCGCGTATCTCAGCAGGCAGGTTGTCATAGGCATACTTGACCTTCTCCCTGAACAGGCGCTTGGCGTCGTTCAGGGTGTGAGCAATCAGAGCGCACTTGGCCGACTCGAACAGCGCCGCGTCCAACTGGATAATGCAGCACTCAGTGGTGAAGCCGAGCTGCCGAGCCTTCAGGATGATGTTGCGCGTGTGCATCCCATCGAAGTACTCGATCTGCTCGTCCGTCATCCGGAAGCGGACCTTCTTGCCCTGCTTGTCCGTGATGAAGTAGAGATTGTTCAGCCTCCAACGCTTATCCCGGAGCAGCTTCAAGTGCTCGGGCTTCATGTCAGGCTTCCTTCGATAGATCGTCCATCAGTTTCGAGAGCTCGTCGGCGTCGTTGCCGCCAGATTTGGTATCGAGGTCGTAGGCCTGACGCTCCAGGGCAACCAGAGTCTTCAGTGTCTCGGCCAGCTCCTTCATGGTCTTGGTGCGAGATGGAAGCACGCCCATCTTGTGTGCAAGGGCCAGAACGTCGGACATTGCATCGCCGTCGTCGTCCGCCTCCTTCAACTGAGAAATCAACTCCTTGATGGTGCCCTGCTCATCAGTCAGCGCTTCCAGCTCATCCAGCAACTTGTTGGCGAGTCTGCGCGACCGGCCAATGTCTGTGCGGTGAGCCATCCTGATGTCAGCAATGACCTCAGCATTCGCCTCTACGATTCCACGTTCGGTTGCCAGTGTTTCCGTGGAAACCTTTGTGGAAACCTCACGTTTGGAAACCAGCGAATCAGCCTTCGCCTTGATCTTGGCGTTCAGGTCGCGATCCCAGCCTTCAGCCTTCGACCGCTTGTTGATTGCTGTATGGGATACACCGCAAGCTGCGGCTATCTCACGGACAGAGAGCAGGCCAGCCCGGAAGAGCTGTTCAATGCGCTCCCAGTCGGGTTGCTTCGTTGTCATGGGAATCCTTATTCGGTTATCAGCTGCAGCCACTCTTCAATGATCCGCTGCACTACTGGCTCACTGAGGATGGCGGACGGCTTGTCACCGGCAATGACTGATCGGATCAGGGCATGCGGAATGACGTGAGCACCATCGCTTGCGGCCACCACCAGGTGCGGGCGCTGGTCGGCGATGTCGTGAATGTCTGCGGTCATACGCCCACCTCAGCGACAACATCGACCTTTCCCCATACCGGATGGAAGTCGATGTGTTCGCCGTCAGCGCATGTAGGAGGGTCATCGCAGACCACGGCAATACCGGCTTTAGTGTTGGCATACAGCACCCAATTGACGAGCTCGCCATCTACGAAAACCATCCGGCGCCCTCTCCCATCGTTTACCCAGTGAACGTGCTCACCTGATTGATCGCTCATACCAATCTCCAATATCGCGACACAAAATGCGGTTGCGCGAAACGTGTCGCGGATTACTTGCTCTGGCTGCGCTTGATCTGCGCGTCCACCTGGTCGGCGCACGTGTCGAGCAGCTTGATGGCCTGATCCTTCAGCTCCCACACGTCACCATTGAGGCGAAGGTCGGCTTCGTCTTGGTCCACCCGCTCGCAGGGGATCAGCTCAGGCGCTTCAATTCTTACGGCCTGTGTCTTTGTTACCACTGGCGGCTTTCCCGCGCAGGCCGTCAGGCAAAGGCTGAGCAGCCCAATCACGAACAGGCTTACTGTTGCGTTTGAGGTCTTCAAAGTCTTTCCTCGCCTTTTTGGCTTTGTCTTCGCTGGCCTTGATTCGCTTGTTTAGGTCTTTCAGGTAGTCAGCGTTGCGCTGGGCTTCGGCCCGTAGCGTGGTGATCGTGGCCTGGCTTTCAGTGTTGGCGTCGACGGCCTTCTTCTTCTCGCCTGCTTCGAACGCGACCTCGCCCTTCAGCGCAACAACACGCGACTGCTGAATACCTATGAGCAGCAGGCCAACAAGCAGGATGATTGCTGCAGCGGCGAACGCTTTCATAACGAGTCAACCTTGCGCCCCAGAAAGCGGGTCACCATTTCGCGGATGGCAGTCACGCCGAGGAACCCAATAGCCCCTCCGGCAGCAACCGAAAGATTCGAGGGCCACTCCATCCAGGCGATAACGCTACTGGCGGACAGGCTCAGGCCTCCGCAGATCAGCGCCTCGAAAATGATGCGGCGCTTGCTGGTTTCTTTGGCGTCGTACAAGACACGCAAGAGGGAGATTAGGATCGCCATGATTGCGCCCTGTAGAAGCGGATTGCTCATTGCCTCCCAGAACTTGGCCCAGCTCTCAGGTCTGTCTGGCATATTGAGCATTCCGGTGATCTCCCCTGAGGGGAGCAAAAACGAAAAGGCCCCAGCACATGCTGAGGCCCTGAATAGGTGCGCGTGTCTTCCCACGCTGCCGGTTGTAATCCTTCACTGCGTCGACGCCCTTATGCGCCTGTTTCGCAATTCCAGATTCGTGCTACTCAGTCACTTTCCCCAGAAAGCAAAAAGCGCGGGTAGAAGATGAAAAAGCAGGCCCACTCAAGGCGGGCCTGCACTCAGTCAGACCACAGGATCGTAGGTGACGTAAGCACGGTCCTTTTGGCTTGAATCACCTGAGAAGTAGAGACCTTTACCGGCAGGAATGATTACCGGGAACGGCAAGGTCGCGGAGGAGCCGCTGTAGCTGCTGCTGGTTGCGGCGTCGCTACGAACAGTAAGCACAACTGGAACCGTCAAATCACCGAAGGCTGGCGGGAGTGCAGTTCCGGTGGCAAGAATGGCGAAGCCAAAACCGCAGTGAATAGTCGCGGTTCGAACGATCATGCCTCCAGTGTTCTCTGCTGGGGTGAAGATGGTTTCCCGGCCTTGGGCGTTGCGAAAGTTGCTGCCGATTACTTGTGGTTCCATTTTTATCACCTATTGAGTCGAATGATTGGCGCGGAGGATTCCGCTTTCATGTCGCTCAAAGGCGATTGCTCGAGGCTCGCGGCCTTCACATGATTCAACGTCCCGCATCGGGAGCATTTGATCTGGAGCTCAGTAAACTCACCCACTCGGGCGAGAAGTCGTTTGCAATTACCGCATCTGCATTCTGTCAACATCTGCAAAGCCTTTTGATTTTCTGCTAGGCTCCGCCCCGCTCGCGCGAGCAGTGAGGGCCTTGGCTGGCTTGCAGGCTGGTTCTGCGATCTGGCGACTTCTCTGGGTGTGTCCGCACCCTTTGGAGTCGCCCTCTCTTTTCTCCGCGTCGGAACGAAATGCCCCGAATTTGCCGGGGCTTTTTGCATTCTGGCGGGTATTAAAGCCCCTGCGGATGCAGAGGGCCTGAATGGAGCCCTCATCAGCGTGACAAGTCAGAGGCTCTGAGGGTTTGGGAAACTGGTTGCGAGGGATGGATTCGAACCATCGACCTTCGGGTTATGAGCCCGACGAGCTGACCGCTGCTCTACCACGCAAAATTCTGGCAATAAAAAACCCGGCGCGGTGGCCGGGTTTGGGTGTTTACTGTGCACGTTGCCGAAGGCAAAATGCTAACTATGGCGAAATGATGCCCTCAGCCGTGCGGGAAGTCAAGCGGCTTCTCTCATCTTGTAAATCACCCCACCAATCGGGCTCAAAGCTCGAGCGTCAATGTCGTAGCAGGCATCGAAACAGAGCTGCACAAACGGCTCCCAATCCCGCCCCCATGCCGCGGACGGAAGCTCGATTCCGTACTCCCCTCTCATCCATGCACGGAACACTTCGGGCTTGATCAGCGGATCGGCATTGGCTGACTGTCCGCCTTGGTGCATGTACCGGTACCGACGGAAAACACCCTTGGCGACATACTCAGCGCGCTCCCGCTTGCTGGCGGTCATGCGCTCCACCCGAGAACACGCCAAGTTGAATACCGCTGCTTCGGCGCCCTCCCGGTCATCATCTGTAGGCTCAGCCGCGTACATGGCATTGCCAAAGGCCCGAAGCTGGAAATGGAGCCGCGCGATCGCAGACTGGATGTGACCCGCCAGCGCTCCGTGCATCGCTGGGTTCGCTGTGGGACCGCGCTCTGTACTCTGCACTCTCACGCCCAGCTCAGCAGCATCAGAGGTCTGGCCGGGGGCTGGGTTGTAATTGCAATCGTGCCAAGCCTGGCGTGCGGAATGGATCTTCATGCGGCTTCCCCCTTTTTCAATTCTCTGGCCTTCGCCCGGTAGTGAGCCTTGATGGCCTTGATATCTTCCACGGTGTACTTGCGTACGCTCTGATCTGCTTCCAGCGCGTCGACCGCCTCTTGGCCGATACGCGCAATCAGGCCGATCCGGTAATCCACGGCGTTACCCGAGAGGAACCGGTTGTCCTGCTTGCTCTGGGCATGGCAGTTGCGCTCATCGAAGCGAAGGTGCGGCGCGGATCCAACGCTGCGGTAATGTCCGGCATCTACCGCGTTGCCGCTCCAGTCCAATGGCTTGCCGCTGGATATGCAGAGGTGGCCGGCGGCCTGATCGCGTGCGCGGATGTATTCGTTGAAAGCCTGCTGAGCTTCGCGGATGTGGTCGCCGCGACTCTTCAGCTTCTCCTTGCGGACCTTGATCTCCCGGCGCTCGATCTGGGCCAGCGACTTGCGCGCCTTCTCGCGGTTCACGTCGGCGGTGGCCAGCGCGCACTTCGGACTGCATACCGCCTGCCCGAGGCGCTGAGGCACGAAAGAGGCCCTGCATACTGAGTTCTTGCAGGTCTTGGCCTTCGGTTGTTTGGTGGCGAGCATCAGTAACGGCCCTCCCACAAATCCTTCTGCGTCCAGCGGACATCGTGCTCGGCGCCGAATGCTGCGATCCACTCCAGCAGGCTTGCGCACTGCTTCACGGTCAGCTTCGAGGTCCGCTCGTAGATCACGTCGAACCCGTGGCCATCGACCGCAGGAATCATCTGAGGTTGATCGCCCGCCTCGCGCAGCCATGCGGCGGTGAGCAGGCGCTTCCAGATGAGCACGTCCCACTTGCGGCCGGCGTGCTCCACCTGGTTGGCGATGTCGGTCAGCGAGGCGTGGAGCTTTTTGTTCTGCTCCCCGCTGCGGTCGAGATCCTTGATGATGATTTTCTTCGGCTTGGAAAAATCTGTTCCGTCGAGGAAGCCATTGAGGCGGCTGGTGTCTGTGCGGTGACGCATGACTATCTCAACCATGGGAAGGCTCCTTGCTCATGGCGGCGTCGCAATTCGCGCACACGCCGTTGTTCGCATCCATGAACCCCGCGCCGTAGCTGTTGGCCGCATGGCCGTCACCGCAGGCGCACCAGATGATTTCTTTGCTCGGGACGAGCTTGCGCAGCACCTCGTTCTCAGCCTTGAGCCCCTGCACTACCTGCTCATAGGCTTCGTAGCCGGTCTTGAGGCCGGCGACTTCGGCTTTGAGGTGGTCGCGCTCAACTTCAAGTGCGCGTGTCTTCTCCAGCCATTCAACGTCTGTATCCGGCAGGTTTGGCGCATCGGCGAAGATCTTAGTTAGGGTTTCGTTCTCGGCAATCAGGGCCAGCACCGTATCCGCGCCGCTAGCGTCGTCGTAGGCGTCACTTGCCTCCATCCAAGAATCGCTATCCTCATCGTCGATCAAGCGCAGGTAGTTTTCGGCCAATTGCTTTAATTTCGAGTAATCACTCATGCCGTCGCCCTCGCGAAGGAATACCCATCACGTCCGTCGTGAATGACCACCGACGTATTGAGCAGGGCTTTCAGTTGTTCCCAGGTGATGATCATGCTGTCACCGCCATTGTGATCAGGACGCAGAAAATACCGATGCCAAAACCTGCAAGGCCTGAGGCAAATCCGATTTGGGTTTTGGTGGTCATCACGATGCCCTCCGCTTGCTGCGCTCAGACGCGCCCTCGAACACCAGACCAATGCCCCGACCCTCACGCAGACGGTCGACCGAGCGATCACCCAGCACTGCGCCCAACTCCTTGGCGTCGATGTTGGAAATCACGATGGTCGGCAGCTGCGCCTCGTAACGCCCATTGATCACGGCGAACAAGGTGGCCAGTTCGAACTCGGTCGGCTTGGTGGCGCCCACTTCGTCGATGATCAGCAGCGATGGCTCGACCAGACTGGCGAACGCCTCCGACTCGGTGTATTCGGCGCGGTCGCCGTAGCTGCCCTTGATGAACTGGAGCAGTCCGCCGACAGTGCGGTACACGGCAGTGGCGTTGTGGTTGACGATGACGTGCCCAGCGATGGCGGCGGCCAGATGCGTCTTCCCGGTACCCGGCGTGCCGGTCATCACGATGCAGCGCCCGTCTTCCAAGTGCTGCGGGAATTTCTCGGCGTACTCGACGCATTTCGCCAGATTGGCTTTCTGCGCTGCAGTGTCAGCAACGAAGTCGGCAAAGTTCTTGCCCATGAAACGCTTGGGAATCAGCGAGGCCCCCAGCTTGCGTTCTAAGCGCTGTTCGGCAATGCGGGCATACATCGCCCGCTGTTCTTCCTGATCGCGCTGCGCCTGAATCTCTGCGGCGCACTCCGGGCAACCGGACGCGATGTCGCTGGTCTTGCGAATGACCGCGGCGTATTTGCCGTGAGTCGGGCATTCGGCTGGCTGCTTGGCGATCACACCGAAACGGCGCTCGATGTCGTTGATGTCGAGATCGATTTTCTTCGGCTCAGAAGTCATAGGTGCCGTCCCCGCGAGCAGTCAGGCCCGCCTTGTAATCACGCTGGTCGAAGCCGGTGTGACGCGATGCCGGGAACTGGTGCACGTTGCTGGATGGCTTGACCTCATCTTCCCAGCGCTTGCCGTTGAGCCAGGTGGTCGGCATTGGGACGTACTTGCCGCCGTCCTTGAGCCAGTCGGCAGACACAACCTGCGCGGCGAGTCCTTTGGCGATCAGGTTGAACAGTTCGTCATTGACCTTGAGTTTCGTCCACGCCTTCAGAGCCTTGGCTTTGTCCTGCTTGCGTGGATAGAGCGCCCAGAACTTCGGGAACAGATCCTGCGCCTCGCTCACCGCAGGTGCGCAAGTCTCTTGATCTATTGGTTCTTGGTTAATGGTTAGTGGTTTATGGTTAGTGGTTAGGTGACCATCCGTGCACGCTTCGTGCACGAGTGGTGCACGCTCCGTGCTATTTGGTACACGCTTCGTGCGTCTCACCTCTTCACGCTTTTCGGCAATCTCCTTATTTTTCAGAGCTGTAGCGTGATAGGCGTTTATCTCGTCTTGAATCCGCGCTTGGATGTAAACGCCATCGACAAGCTCAAAGAACTTGCGCAAAACAAGCTCAACTGCGTCGACTTCTTCCTTGTTGCGTGCCCAGCACCAGTCGATTGCTTCTTCCAAAGTAGGGAATCGCTCACGGTCGTAGCACGCATCAAGCAAGAGCGTGTACGCACCGTGCTCAAGCATCGTCAGGCGCCCAGCCTTCTTGTGGTAGTCGCCAATATTTCTTTTGAAGTAATGCATCATGCGACCCCCTTGAGATCGGCTGGGTTGAACGACTCAAGTGCTCGGAGCGCAGTGTGGTGACGGCGCAAGGCGTTGTACTCGGCCTTCTTGGCAGCTTGCACACGCTGGAATTGAGCCTCGGTGAAATTCATCACGGGCAAGAAGTCGTCGTTGTACGGGTCAAATTTCCCGGCGGGCCGGCCGTGAGCTTCGAAGTAGGTGTCGTACATCGAGCGCAGTTCGGCCTTGAGGGTCTTTTTAGTGTTCTGCGCCTTGAAGTGATCAAGCGCAGTAGTGGCGGCGCGCTCGATAAGCTGCTGGTAGGTAGGACCGATCATGCCAAGTCCTCCTCTGTCGCCTTGCAGTGGCAGAACTGACCATCCCAAGTTTTTTTCATTGGGAGTTTCTGAGCCATGTAGAGATCGTGCAGACGCTTGGCACCCTCCTTCAGGAGTATCGGCGTGTACTTGGAAAACGAGTCCATACCTTCGTTGGAGATGGTGGTCACCTTCTCCGTGAGGTATTTGTCGCGGGCGATTGAGCCAACCCGGAACTTGACCGAGCGATTCTCGTCGCGCTCAGAATTGAAGATCCACTTGCGGGCCAGCAGCGCGTTGTTGACCTGCTGGCAGTTGACCCCATTCAGGCGCTTGCAGAATTGAGTTGGCGTCATGCCTACCTGGAAGATGGATTCAAGGCTGGCGATCTTCTCGGCCTGCTGATGATTCTCAACGCGTAGCACGGCGGTCTGCTCGATCTGGTCGGCATAGAGACGCAGCGCTTCGGCATATGACGGGAGAGCTGCCGGCTGATAGCTCTGCTCCTCCAGCGCAGTCATCCTGTCGAACACCAGAGCTTGAAGCTCGTAGCTGTAGGACATCGCCATCAAGCAGGCTTCGCGCTTAGGGAAGATATAGATGCGCCGGACTACCTTGCCCCCGCTTCCATTGGCGTAGGAGTCAGTTCCCAAAAAATTGGGAGCTGCTTTCCCGATAACGCGCGGCACTTTCGCCATAAAATGATCATGGCGAAGCTCCGGCTGCCCCTCTTCTTTCGTTGAGTTGATAAAATCGACCAGCTCGATACTGGTCATCGAAACCCGCGACACGTTTTCAGAACCAGCAAAACGTGTCGCGACATTCGCGGGGGTATTGCTCGTTAGGCTTGAGTGGTGCATTATTCGCTCCAGAACGTTGTATTAAGTGCTGCACAAGAAGCCACCCTTGCCCGGTGGCTTTTTTGTGCGTGCGATTTGAGATCTTTAAGTGTCACTTTTGAGGCCCTCTTTGGGCGTCAATTGGTACAGCTTGGCTTTGGGTCGCCTCATAAGTGAGGGTCCTCCCATTGCCAGAAACTCGATGGCAATCGCCTCGAGCGCTTCGTCGATGTCTAAGCCCTTCTTCAGTGCAAAGGCCGCGACTCTCCGCTTAGCACCATCAGTCAGGTGCTCGTAGTCAATTTCAGGCACTGGTCACCTCCAAAGGGCCTCTATGCAGCGCTAGACTTCTTCTCGTCCTTGCTCAGCGCTTCAATGGCACCGTTCTCAACAGCCCACTCGATCATTTCGTACAGATAGGTGGCGTGCTGCATCTCTGCGCGCTCCGCTGCTCTGTGCAGGATTCGGTCAAGGGTTTTGTTGAAACGCACCTTCCGAGGCGTGTCACGCTTGTGTGATTGGTCGGCGTACATGTGTTGCTCCTTGTGGCTTCTGAATTGGTTTAAGCGGCAGAAAGGGTTTGGCTGGCCGCAGAAGCGATCTGCGCCCATGGAAAAGTTGGGCAAAGGTCGGCCTTTTTGATCTGGCCATCGGTCAATGCCTCGATTTGCAAGGCGCGCTTTGCTGGTACCGCGCGCTCGCCGGAGCACCATTGGTTAACGGTTGGCGCCTTTACCTGAAGCAGGCGCGCCATTTCCGCTTGGCTGCCCAGCAAACGGGATGCTTCTTTGGCTGCATCTGCTGATTTCATGAGTTCTCTCCTGGAGATTTGAAGTGAATATAAGGCATTACCTTATTCAAGACAAGCCATTGCCTAACCGATATATGAATGGGCTAAATTAGGCAATGCTTACTGGACCGGAATTAGGCGCAGCCATCGAGGCCGCGCGGATCGCCAAGGGCGTATCAAAGAAGAAACTCGCAGACGACTTCTCAGTGAAGCCTCCGTCGATTCAGGGCTGGGTTAACAACGGCCGGATTGACAAGTCCAAACTGATGGACGTGATCGCCTATTTTTCGGACGTGGTTGGACCGGAGCACTGGGGTTTGCGCGCAGGCTTCACTTACTCGAACGGCACCGACGAGCTATCAGGCCAGGCTGCTTTGGTGGGCGCCGGGCATGCTGCGGCTTCATCTGCGGCGGAGAAGGTTCGCGAGATGCTGGCAGGCAAGAGCCTGGGCGAAGATCGTCTTCAAAGGATTCTGGCGATTGCCGAGGGGAGCGAGCCTGAGGGAATTGTCAGTGTCTTAGTTAATGACGCCTACAGACCCGGCAAGGTGGGTGACGAGGTCTGGATCGCGCACTACGATGTGCGCGGCGCGCTGGGCGATGGTGAGGTGGCCCATGACTACCCCGAGCTGCTTCAGGACATCCGCATCAGTCCTTCTCACCTGCGCTCAATGGGCGTTGAGTTCAGGGAGCATTACCACCTGAAGGTGATCACAGGCTGGGGTCAGTCAATGACGCCCACGATCAAGCATGGCGACCCCTGCCTGGTCGACATCAGCATCAAGGAATTCATCGGCGACGGGATCTACTACTTTTCGTACGGTGGATTCCAGTACATCAAGCGCTTGCAGATGAAGGGTAAGGACAAGTTCAAGATGATCTCGGATAACCGCAAGCACAAGGCCGAGGACATCTTTATCGAAGAGACATACATCCAGGCACGCGTGCTATTCGTGTGGAATGGCAATTTGGTCTGAGACGCGATGTATTTAGAAGCCCGCCACTTGAGCGGGCTTTTTTGTACCTGTCAGAAAGGCGCCGGCCCCTCTGCATCTAATGGGTCTGCCACCTGAGCGGGTTTTTCTTCCTCATCTGAAGGTTCCCACCTCAGTGTAATCGACGCATCTTCATGATGGCGCGTCAGGTCGATCCCATCCGCTTCTGAGATCGCATTCACGATTTCCTGCCACTCCCTCTCCCCGTCCGTGTCCAGCCGATGAATCCTGACCTCCCGCCTTTCTTGGGCGATCGGGTGATTGATCATCGACGACACGCGCATGGTAAGCCGCTCCATAGGGCTGATAGTCACCGGCCCTTGACTCTTCTTGTTGGTTTGCTGCGCCATAAACACCTCCTTTTCAAATGCTGTACATCCATACAGGTTAGGCGAAGCTTAACGTCTCAATCCGGAAATGCAATCCCCTTACCCGCGGACTTTCGGCGAAGAAGAAATTTGAAAATAATTAGGCATTACCTATTTACAGGTATTAGGCATTGGCTTATTGTTCACCCATCGCAGCGACTCACAGCCACTGCGAAGGGCCTCAACAAGGCCTGCGCTCTTTAACAGCTCAGGATCCTCGCCATCGACTACCCCGGACCCGATCCGGTAAGCGCGAGCAACAAATAGTCGATGCCATGCCAGCTCTGGAACTGGCCGTGCTCACCAGATGTGAGTACGCGAAACCACGCAAGCCAGTCGGGAATAACACTGAATACGAAATGTGTGACCCGGCCAGGTGGGGAAACCGAGGCGATGCGCGTGGTGGAGAACGGAAATTTTCACTGATGCACCTGGTGACGGGTGCATTGGGAAAACAACCGGGAGTCACAAATGAAAGTCGACAATGAAGTGATGGGGCTACTCAGCGCCTCGCGCACCGAAGGCAACAAGCTGTTCATCACCGGCGGCCAGCTCGACAAGAGCCTGTACCTGCGCCTTGATAAAACGCTCAAGGCTGCCGGCGGCAAGTGGAACACCAAGGCGAAGGCGCATCTGTTTGATGGTGACGCTGCCGATGCAATCGAAAACATCCTAATGACCGGCGAGGTTACCGTTCCGCAGGACTTCGGCTTCTTCCCTACTCCGCCGCACATAGCCAAGCAAGCGGCAGACCTCGCCATGATCGGCGACGGGATGATGGTGCTGGAGCCAAGCGCCGGGCGTGGTGCTTTGGCGGTGGCCGCAAACTCTGCTGCTGCAGGTGTCATGGTCGATATGCACGAGCTACTCCCGGACAACCACAAAGCGCTGATGGCACTGAATCTGCCGCTGTCAGGCGTTTCTGAGCCCGGCGACTTCTTGAAGGTTGAGCCGAAACCCATCTATGACCGCGTGCTGATGAACCCGCCTTTCGATAAGAAACGCAGCGATATTCACCACGTTGTCCACGCACTGAAATTCCTCAAGCCCGGTGGCAGACTCGTAGCGATCATGCCCTCGGGCGTGACCTTCCGCGATGACGCGCTGACCCAAGATTTCCGCGGGATCGTCGAACAGCGCGGTGGCAGCATCGAAACGCTGCCGGAAGCGTCGTTCAAACAATCGGGCACGCTGGTCAGCACCGTTCTGGTGGTGATCCCTGCCGCAGCCTGACCAACCAGCGCCAACGACAGCCTGTCGCTAACTGCCCTTATGCAGCGATGGTTGAGAGCGTGGGTGGTCACGCTGAAAGCTGCCTTGAACCCACCCGATCCTCTCGATGAGAGCGTATCGGGGTGTGATCTTCAGTCTACGGCTCGACCCTTGGGTGCTTACTGGGTTGCTCCAGTCTATAAACAAGGCCAAACGAGAGTCCCGGTGGCGATTCCGGGAGCAGGCAAGCGTCGTGGAATGCGTAGCCTGAATAGCCCTACTAAGCGACTGACCACAAGATCACACCCCGATGCGGACGAATTCTGCACCGCGCAATGCGGCCCCCTGCATCAATCACGGATGCGGCTTACAATCCGAGCTATATCCGGAAGAACAGAGGATGGACAAATGGAAATCAGCGAGTTCATGGCCCGCATATTCAAGCAAGTCGAGAAATATCCGGAGTGGAAAATCAAGGCGGTAATCGATCAGCCGCACGGCGAGCCACTTGAGCCAGGGTTCTCATGGATCGAACATGGTCATGCAGAAGATGATCCGGATCTGGAATTCGGGTGGCTTTTTTTCAAGATGGAAAACGATAAATTCTTGGTAGTCAGTTTCATGAACGTGCCGAGCGCCAGATTGCGCTAATACTGGCGACGATCCGCAAGAGCCCGCACCCGCGGGCTTTTTCATGCCTTTGAATTAGCCGACACAACCCGCATGCGACTTCCCACGGCGCCCTCCGACAGCTGGCCGTGTGTGAGGTCGCAGCCGAGTTTTGTTGGATCAGCACCCCGCCACTTGGAGGCGACCATGAACGCAGCACTGATTGCTCAGTTGAACTACGAAAACCGCCAGCCGCCTCCAGTGAGCGACAGCCCTCGGGATGATGCCCGGGCCGAGTGGATCTACAACGCCGCCGAAGACTTGCTGCGAGGCTGTGGTGTGTCATTCCAGTGCCGCATGCGCAGCCCGCAGGGCGTGACCGCTGCACAGTTCGCTCTGGCGGTTGATGAGTTCGTGAACAACCGACTTGCCGACAACGAAGTGCAAACTTCTGCGCTGGGCTGGCTGGTCATCACCGCAGAGCGAGGACAGGCCGACAAGGTGGCCACCGCCGAACTGCTGGGCCACAGCGACCACCCGCTGGGCAAGCTTGGCGAGATTGCCGAAACGTTGCTAAAGCCGCTCGCAGACGACGCACTGAAGGCTCAGGCCGAGGATGACGAGCTGTGAGCCCTCACATAGCGATCGACAACGACCTCGATGAGCTTGCCTGCGAAACCTGCCCTCCCCTCTATGAGGTGCTGGCCTTGCGCAACATCACCAGCTTCCTGCAGGCGAACAAGATCACCATCGAAGAATTCCACCACTACTGCGACAGGCTGAATCGTGCGGTTGCGCGTCGGCCAGGGAGAGCGGCATGACGACTGCACCGGTAAAAAGCCTGATCGACGAGCAGCTCGAAGACATCAGCGCACACAACCTCCGGGAGGCATACAGCCTTGCCGAGCGCCGCGGATTCTTCGGCGCCCCAGTTGAGCAGTACGCAGAACCTAGCTACGGCGGCCGAGTCCTTCAGGTTCTTCGCTATCGGGTTCAGCAGCAGCGTTAAACCTTTTCCTTCAGCGCCAATCATCCACTCATTTTAAACGCTGCGTGCATCGCGGCAGGGATTTCGTCGTGTCCGAATTAACCACAAAGCAAAGTTTCAGCCTGACGCCGTCGTCGCTTACCGAGGCAATGGCTTTCGCCGACATCCTCGCCAAGTCGACCATCGTGCCGAAAGAATTCCTCGGCAACCCCGGCAACATCCTGGTGGCGATCCAGTGGGGTTTGGAGCTTGGCCTTCAGCCGTTACAGGCAATGCAGAACATCGCAGTCATCAATGGGCGGCCGGCGCTCTGGGGTGACGCTGTGATTGCTCTGGTACGCGGCTCACCTCTCTGCGAGTACGTGTACGAAGAAGACGACGGGCACACGGCTACTTGCCGCGTTAAACGCCGCGGTGAAAACGAGCAGGTACGCATCTACACCATGGACGATGCAAAGACGGCGGGACTCGTCGGCAAGGCCGGCCCTTGGACACAACATCCGAAACGGATGCGTCAGATGCGGGCGCGCGCCTTCGCCTTGCGTGACGTCTTCCCCGATGTGCTGCGCGGCATGCCTGTTGCGGAGGAGCTGCAGGATATGCCGAAAGAGCGCGAGCCCGGCCAAGCGTTGGCGAGCGTGCCAAAGATCGAGGCGCCAGTAGCTCTTGAAGCATATCCCGATGAAAAGCTGGCAGAGAACCTGCCGAAGTGGCGCAAGGCGATCGAGGACGGAAAATCGTCGCCTGATCATCTGATTGCGACTGTCAGCAGCAAATACACGCTGACCGCCGAACAAATCGACTCCATCAACCAGCTGAAGCCACTCGAAGGTGAGGCAGCATGAAAATCCATAACGTAGCTCAAGGCTCCGCCGAGTGGCACGCACTGCGCGCCCAGCATTTCACCGCGTCCGAGGCTCCTGCAATGATGGGCGCCTCGAAGTATCAGACCCGCACCGACCTGCTGACGCTGAAGAAAACCGGAATTGCGCCAGATGTCACGCCCTCCCAGCAGTTCATCTTCGACAAGGGCCACGCCACTGAGGCGCTGGCCCGGCCTCTGGTCGAGGTCATGATCGGCGAGGAGCTGTATCCAGTGGTTGGCACCTCGGGCAACCTGCTCGCCTCAATGGACGGTGCAACGATGCTCGGCGAGACACTGTTCGAGCATAAGCTCTGGAACGAATCGCTAGTAGCACAAGTGAAATCTGAAGACCTGGACCCGCACTACTACTGGCAGCTTGAGCAGCAGTTGCTGGTGAGCGGTGCAGAACGAGTGATCTTCGTTTGCTCCGACGGCACCGCTGAAAACTTCGTGAGCATGGAATATCGCCCGGTCGCTGGCCGTGCGAAGCAACTGGTGGAAGGCTGGAAACAGTTCGAGGCTGATCTCGGCGGTCACGTCGTGGCGGACGCCCCCTCTATCGTTGTCGGCAAAGCACCTGACGAGCTGCCAGCGCTGCGCATCGAACTGACTGGCATGGTCACCGCCAGCAACCTGAAAGTGTTCGAGCAGTCCGCTCTGGCAGTAATTGATTCGGTAAAAACCACGCTGACCACAGATCAGGACTTCGCCGACGCGAAGAAAGCCGTCAAGTGGTGCGCTGATGTTGAGGAAGCTGTAGCGGCAGCCAAGAAGCAGGCGCTGTCGCAAACGCAATCCATCGAAGAGCTGTTCTCGTCGCTGGACCGCGTCTCGGCGCATGCCCGCGAAACCCGACTGAAAGTCGACAAGTTGGTGAAGGCTCAAGAGCTGGTGGTCAAGACCAGCATCAAGCAAAAAGCTGAGCAGGCGCTGATTGATCACATCGCAGCGATTAACAAAACCTTGGGCAAAGTCGTCCTGCCGAACGTGCATGCCGACTTCGCCGGCGCCATGAAGAACAAGCGCACTATCGCTAGCCTGCAGGATTCAGTCGATACCGAGATGGCCCGGGCAAAGATCGATGCGAGCCAAACGGCCGACAGCATTCGCTTGAACCTCACCAGCCTTGCCGAACTGGCAGCCGACCACACCTTCCTGTTCAACGACCTTCAGCAATTGGTGACGAAAGCCAATGACGACCTGGTGACGCTGATCAAGTTTCGGATCTCGGAGCACGACAAAGCAGAGGAAGCGAAAGCCGAGGCTCTGCGCGAGAAGATCCGAAAAGAGGAATTGCAAAAGATTGAGGACGCCAAGGCGAAGGAAGTGGTTGTCGAGCCTATCGCCGAGCCTGCGCCAGTCGTAACGCCTGCGCCGATCAAGTCCGCACCTGTCTCCCAGACTGCGGTCAAGCCAGCGGCCGCACCAGTGCAGCAGGCGACGAATCTTCAGGCCGAAGTATTCGACCTGCTGGACTTGGTCAAGGCCGTCGCATACGGGCAAGCCCCTATATCGGTCCTGTCGGTTAACTGGGAAGCCCTGGACGCAATGGTTGCGGACCAAGGCTCAAACTTCAGCATGGCCGGCGTGAGGCTGGTTAAGGTGGCAGCATGATCAGTTTGGAACTCAGCAGCATCCAGCAGAAGAACACCGACCGCGCTTGGCTTGCCGAGGCCGTGGGCGGTTATCTCGCCGCCGGCCGCGTTATCGACGTGGTGCCGATCAGCCGAAGCTTGTTCAACCCCGGCCCGTTCAATAGCGAAAGAATTGTGCCCTCATCAGGGTCTGAACCTTGCCCTGCAAAGCGCAACTATGCAGTGCGCATGGCGAAGACAGCCAAGGCGCAGGCGTTTGAGGCGGACATCGCAGAGAAGATGAAGGCCTACCACCACAAAGGCATCGTGGCGGCGGCCAAGGAGCTGCACATCAGCAATCGGCGTGCGACTCACATCGCCGCCCAGTACGGCATCAAGTTCGCTAGCCGGGTGTCAGCAGCAGCCCATCAGGAGGATCTGACACTGGTGCCGGTGATTCGAGACCTGATTATCGAGGGTCTCACGCAAGATCAGATGTGCGCGAAGCTCAGTATCGGGCGGACAACGCTCAAGCGCATCGCCAGTCAAAACGGTCTTAAGTTCAGCCGCCAAAAAATCCGGGCGAAGGATGTCGCTCTGGTTGAGCGCATCACAGCCATTCGGGATATCGGCTGCTCTCGTGCGGCGTGCGCCAGAAGGCTGGAGATCAACCCAAAGGTGCTGCTGCGGCTGATCGCGGAATACGAAATCGACTATCCCCTGCAACGGGAAGCTCTGGAGGCAGCATGAGCAAGGTTCGAAAGCCAAATAACCTCAAGGCCCGCGTCGAACGGTCGTGCCGCTCACTGGTGCGAACGAACCACGTTGCGGTGGTCAACATCGACCCCAGTGGCCGGCAAGGGATGATCAATTACAAGTCCCTGAAGAACATTGCGCCCGGCAAGATCGGCCAGGCCGTCTGCGAAATCACTCACCGCTGGACCATCTTTCTCAGCGCGCTCTGCCTTGACCAGATGGGCAATCACTATCTGAAGTCGGTAGAAGTCGCGCCGGAAGGCATGTACCTCTCTGACCATCTGGAAGAAGTGATCGAGCATTGCTACCAAGAGATTCGCGACAGTGCCAACCCGCAGCATCTGGTGGCCTCGGGCTGGATCGCGATTCCTGATTTTGTTTCCCTCGACGAGGCGCAGGCCTACCGCATCTTCAGCGCGGTCGGTGCCTGGAATCAGGTCAAGGTTGCTGCGTGAAACGATTTCGAGTCCAGCAACGCAAACGACAGACCTGGCTGGGAATCCCGGCCAGCGGAATAGAAGAGGTAAGCCATGGCAGCCGCGCAGAAAGAACGATCGGCAAAGACTGCGGCGAGGCGAAAGACTCGCGGCGAGGAAGAAATCAGGCTCCACTGCATGGCCGGAACCCGCCAAGCACTGGCTGAGCTGATGGCCTGGAGCGGCATCGAGGAACAGGGCGAGGCGATCACGCTGATGATTCACCATCTGCATGCGATGGGGCCCGGTGGTGCGCTGCCGCTGCTTTCAATCCCGCGACACAAAATCAGCATATCCGATTCGTGCCGCGCAAAACTTGAGCTCGCCTACAGGCGCGAAGCGCTGCGCATCTGTCACGACGAATAACCCCATCTTTCTTACGAATAACGCCATCCGGCGAGGCGTAGCCATGGCCGCTTACTACAACGAGATTGACCCCTACGCCGCCCAATGGCTGCGCAACCTGATTGAAGCCGGCCACATAGCGCCAGGCGTCGTGGATGAAAGGAGTATCGAGGATGTTCACCCAAGCGACCTGCTCGGATTTACGCAGTGCCACTTCTTTGCAGGCCTTGGCGGATGGTCTATCGCACTTCGCCGCGCCGGCTGGGCAGATGACCGACCTATTTGGACCGGTTCCTGTCCTTGCCAACCTTTCAGCGCGACAGGCGCTGGAGCTGGGTTTGAGGACCCAAGGCATCTGTGGCCGTCTTTCTCTTGGCTCATCAAAGAGCGAAAGCCTCCAGTTGTTGCTGGAGAGCAGGTTGCGAGCAAGATTGTCGAGCCTTGGGTCGACCTTGTACACGCTGACATGGAAGCCATGGGTTACGCCTTTGGGGCCATCGCGTTTCCGTCTGCGGGCGTCGGCGCGCCGCACATCAGAGACCGTGTGTACTGGCTGGGTCACACCGACCACCAGGGATCACAAGGACACTCCGGGAATGGTGGCTCAGAGGGGTGGAGCCGATCGCAACGACCAGCTACCAAGACAGGCGTACCTGTGCGGATGGCCAACGCCCTTGGCGAACGTGAAGAACCAGCCGGAAACAAAGAGGGGGCTGGAGAATTTGGGGGGGGTGGTGAAGCTGAGCGGCTGGCCGACGCCGATGGCGGATTGCAATCGGGGGGCGAGCGCTGCGGAAGCCTTAAGGTCTCACCGGCCAAGCGGCCACAAGGTTCAGAAAAGGCTGCAGGACATAGCGGCGATAGCGGGCCCGGCCCGGTTAACGGTAGATGGGCAGATTCTGACTGGCTCTTCTGCCGAGATGGAAAGTGGCGGCCAGTTGAGCCCGGAACATCCCCGCTGGCTCATGGGATATCCGGCCGAGTGGGACGCCTGCGCGCCTACGGAAACGCCATCAATGTTGAAGCGGCTACGCAATTCATAGCCGCCTACCTCGAAACTTGAATCCACTCCACCGCCCGGGCATGACCCGGCAAGGACTCCAACATGAGCGACGTAAAGCATTACCACGTATGCAGCACCGGGCTCGCTGAAGGCGCATCCCTCGGGTGCATCACTGTTGTGCTGGTCGCGGATCACGACCGTGTCACCGCCGAGCGTGACGCCCTGCAGCAGCGCTTGAACGCAGCGGATCAGCGAATGGATGATCAGTATGGCCTACTGCTGGCTTGGTATGAGTCAAATGCCGAGGGCTTGGTGCGCGTGGATGATGCTGCGTACCACATCGTTACCGCCACAGCCGAAGCGCTTGACGGTAAGCCCACCGCATCGGTAGCAAGCGAACTCGATCCTAAAATCATCGGCATCGTTCCCATGCCGCCAATGGAGTACGACGAGCCATGATCAATAAAACGATTACGGCACTTCCGCCATGCGATGACGACGTTTTCAAAAATGGCAAAAGTGTTTGTCTGGTGGATATCTCGAAGGACGCTGCTGAAGATATCTGCCGCAATCTATCTGCCGCGACCGGCTGCAAGGTTGACTGGCATTACATCGGTGGCCGAGTCCACATCAAGGCGCTTGCCACCCCAGTCGTCGAACGCCAAGACGAACAGCAAATGGCGTGCATGCCTGTCGAGCGTTGCTATGACGTTCGCGCCAAGATGATCATTGCTTTTAATGAGGCCGGCATGGCTGGCGGAGATTTGGATGATCGACTTGGCGCTGCCTACAAGGCTGCCTTGCGTTACTCGCCAAACCCGTTGCTAAACCCATTGCCCGCGCCGGCAACTGTGGTGCTGGACGAGCGGAAAGAGTTCGTAGCGTGGGTTCGCCGGGAATGGCCGCAGGCGCCGCTTAGCCTCGTCCGCGATTTGTTGCCGAAAGATGACCCACGTTACGGCGAATATTGTGACGAAGCCCTTCAGCGAGCATGGGTTGGATGGCAAGCCCGGGGCGCATTGGCAGGCAAATCCTGACAGGAGCACATCTGTACTCCTCCACACAAAATCTTCACTCCTCCAAGAAAATCCTGATTCCCGCCCCTCCCCCTCACTTTTCATTAACTCAATGTCAGCCGCTATAGCGGCAAAGGAATCCGCATGCTTGATGCAAACATCCATCGCTCACTGAACACGCTCACTGCAAGCCAGATGGCCAAGCTGTTGGTGATGCGCCACGGAATCGATGCTTTCGGCTACAAGTACGACAGCCTGCGCGATGCGCCAAATGGCCTCGTTACGCTTGAGGACTTGGCGTCCATGTCTGGCGAGGACCTGGATCAGCTTTACGATGAGAGCTCGCACGATGACGCGGTGAACGAGGTGCGTTACAACGCGGTGGGTGCCCCCGGAGTTCCGTCGTGGTGCCACTACAGCTGGGAGCGCAACTACGACGTCGATGTGAAGGCCTTCATCTTGCCTGATGGCCGTGCTCTTGCCTTTTGTGAGATGAGCGGCGGCGGCAAGCATGGCGAACCAGACGCCTACCCATGGGTTGAAGAGGCCAAATTCATCAAGGTCTCCGGTGTCGAAGAGCGCGTCATCAACACTTACAAGTTTGAGGATATTCCAGAAGCCTCAGAGGTGACGCCATGATGCTCAAAGTCGCAGCCGTAAGCGCCTGCTTCTGGGGCGCTCTCTTCCTCTCTGTTGCAGCGGTGTACTCATGAACGAAAAGTTGCGTGAAGAGTTCGAGGCCTGGGCGATGACCAGCGCTTACCTCGGCTTGTCCGACACCTGCATGGCGCGCTTCGAGGATGGATATCTCGGCGGCGAAGTGCATGCGGCATGGATTGCTTGGCAGGCCTCCCGCGCGGCGCTGGTGATTGAGCTGCCCTCGGACACCTGCATAAAGGTAAACAACTACACACCGTTCGAGATGCGTGATTTTTTCGAGCGGAGCGCCAGACGGCTGGGCCTGCAGGTGACGACATGATCATCCCAGTCTCTGCCCTCGCCTACATGGCCTGGCTCATCTACTCGGGGCCACGGCGATGATCGTAAAAATTGCATTCGATCCAGCCAATCTGAAAGTTGAGGACGAAGCCTGGCCCGCGTTCGACGCCGGCGGCATCACCCTCAAGATCTGGGCGCTCTACAAAAAGCACTTCGTAACCAGTCAGTACTTTCGCGATTCGCTAGTGAAGATGGCCGAGCTGTTTGAGCGAATGCTCGACATCGATGACCACGAAGTTCGGCCTTACATGAACATTGACGAATTCATGGGCTACCTCGGCGCCTGCGGCATCTACGGAACTGTTGTCGGTCCACGCCATAAGGAAATGGCTGAGTGGACGGTCAGGTACTGGGACTACTTCAACCTATCTACCCAGCGGTCGGTGACTCTCCAGTTCAAGGTCGTGAAAGAAGTCGATGAGACTTTGACGATCTGCGGCTTCGGGCCGACCACCACCGTTTAACCCCTCTTCCACCTACCAGCCTGCCGGTGAACGGCGGGCGAGGAATTCTATTGCCATGCCAAACCATGTGACCAACAAAGTAAATGCGCCCGCCCACGTCCTGAAGTCGCTTATCAACGAAAGCGGCAAGATCGATTTCAACACCATCCTCCCATTTCATGGACAGTTCGCTTGGAACGGCATCGACTGCGCCGCCGAGGAAGCAGCGGCAGTCATCACAGCGCAGCCGCTGGATGATCACCCGCTGATAGCTTCGCTGCAGCAATCCAATCGCAGCCGGGTGGACGTCCTCAAACTGAGCGACGAAGGCTTCGAACAATTCGTGCAGATGCTGCGTAACAAGCGTTCGTGCGGCCATTTCAACACATTGGACTTCGCCCGCGATATTTGGGGGACTAAGTGGAACGCATACGCCCAGGTCATTGATCTGGATGCCAACGAGCTTTCGTTCGACACCGCCTGGTCGTGCCCCCTTCCGGTCCTGACTGAACTTTCAAAGCGCCACCCAGATGACGAGATCACCGTTCGATACGCAGACGAAGACCTCGGCTCCAACTGTGGGACCGTGACGCTCAAGGCCGGAGAGACCGTGTCGCTTGATGTCGCGGGACGCTGGGATGGAATGAGCGAAGAACAACGGCAGCAGTGGACGGCTTGGGCGCGAGACCTGAAGGGTTGGCCAGAAGACGAAGAAGACGACGACGAATAACCCCATCACCACCTTCTGCCGCCACGCGCGGCATGGAGCATCATCATGGCAGTAGCAGAACAAATTGATCGCTTCCTGCGCCTCGACGAGGTGCTTCACACTACCGGGCTCGGCCGAAATACGGTTTATCGCCGGATCAGGGAGGGCACATTCCCAAAACAGGTTAGAATAGGTCCCAACTCGGTCGCCTGGCGCCAGTCGGCAATCTCGCAATGGATGACCGCTGTGACCCCCAGCAACGACCAATCAGTACATTGATCAGTACACCAGCGACTGACCAAACTCCAGAACCCCCGTATATCAAGCCCTACAGGTCATACCGTGGAAATCTTCAAAGAATTTACCTTCGAATCCGCCCACCGCCTGCCCCACGTCCCGGACGGCCACAAGTGCGGTCGCCTGCACGGTCACTCGTTCAAAGTGGCCATTCACCTGAGCGGCGACCTCGATCCGCACACGGGCTGGATTCGTGATTTCTCCGAGATCAAGGCCATCTTCAAACCGCTGTACGAGCGTCTGGACCACAACTATCTGAATGACATTCCTGGCCTGGAGAATCCGACCAGTGAAGTGTTGGCCAAGTGGATCTGGGGTGAGCTGAAGCCGCTGTTGCCGGAGCTTAGTGCGATTCGGATTCATGAAACTTGTACCAGCGGATGTATTTATCGCGGGGAGTGAAATATGAGCTGGAAACCACCGATTGCGTGGTTTTTAGAGCTCGATAGGCATTGGCCCCGAACTTGCACTACTTCTGGCTGAACGATCTTTTGATACGTAGGCTGATAATGCATGAAGTCGCCCTTGCCGCACTACAGCCTTCAATCTCGCAATTCAGCTAGGACGCGAACGTTGTTTTTGCGTGCTTGAGCTGACTAATGTTATGCGCATCCTTTTATCACACTCTGGGTGCGTGCAGACGAATGGTCTCTCTGGTATGAGTGCGGATATGAACATTTAGAGTATCTTGCCGCATGAACGATTTGTTACAGGTGAGGCATCGATAGGGCTTTTCACCCGTATGAGCTCGCATATGGGTCTTTGAGCGATTTGAAGAAGAAAACAATCTGCCACAGACGCTGCACTTATAGGGCGTTTCACCTGTATGAGTCCTCATGTGTTGCACTAAATTACTTTTTTCAAAAAAAGATTTGCCACATTCGTCCCAAGTGCATTTAAAGGGCTTTGCACCTGTATGAGTCCTCATGTGTTTCACTAAATTACTTTTTTCAGCAAAAAATTTGCCACATTCGGCCATATCGCATTTAAAGGCCTTTACACCTGCATGCAACATTAAATGTTTATTCAAGTGACTGTTGGTTCGAAAAGATTTGCCGCATGGCGGGCAAGGCAGGGATTTTTTTTGCCTTTCAGCGATAGGCGCTTGTTCAGGTATTTCAGCGCTCAATGCATCTTGCGAAATCCCGCTAAACGCTCTTTCCACCATCAACTGAAAATCCAACTCCGCCGAAGCATTCGTTGGCCCTTGAAATGACTCTAAGTTCAAGTGCGAATCTTGCGATTCCAGATCCCCCTCTTCTAACACAATCGGTTGTAAGGAAAGTGTGCCGTTAGCTTCAGCAATATCATCGATATTTTCTGGAATAGCCCAATCATCGTCCTCCATCATCCGCCCATCCACATCTACATGCCCCACCGGCGAATTACTGACAAAACAATATAAATTCAGTCCATCCACCGCCCCCGCCGGGTCCGGGTTTATCCATCGGCTCAACCACGGCGCAAAGTAGCGATACCCGTAGTAATACAACCCCGTGGCATCGCGTTCTTTGCCGGAATAACGACTGGTTTTGTAGGCGCCGGTTTGATCGCTGTGGTCTTCGTACGCGGTACCGCCAAACGGGTAATACACTTCGCGGCTCTGCACGTTGGCCTGCTCGTCAAGTTCCAGCACGCCGGAGCCGAGGTGGTCGGTCAGTTGGTAGCGTAACTGAAACGCCGGAGCGTGCGGCCCCTGCAGCCATTTCACCCGGTTGCGCCCAGCCTCAAGATCAAGCACCTGGTGTTGCTTGCCACTCGAATGTTGATGGATTGCCAACCCCGGCAGGTAACGCACGTCGGCGATGATGGTGTGCGCGGCGGCCAGCGCGGTGCGAACTTTGCGCAGGCGTTTCCCACCCCCGCCGTAGACATAACGTTCACAGTCGTCAGCTTCGTCATGGCGCTGGACCGGCGACACGCTGGACAACTGGTTGCGCAGGTCCCACATCATGGGCTGGCCGCGCTGCAAAAACCGCAGGTTGCCGTTGTCATCAAATCCGTCGGCAAAATCCGGCGGCTGATTGTCATCGTCTTTGAGCAAGCTGCGGTTGCTAACGTGCGAGACGGCCCAGCGCCGGGTGAACGGTTGCGCGCCCTTATGGCGTAGCTCGATCATGTTGCCGGATGCGTCGTAGTCGTATTCTTCCTGATAGTTGAGGACGGCATTTGCGCTGGACGATGATCGATAAGCCGCGACTGGCAGCGGCGCGGCCCTCTCGGCTTCCCAGCCAATGGCGCGGATCAATTGGCCCAACGTGTCGTAAGCGTAGATGCAGGTGCGCTCGATGCGCTGGTTCTGGAAATGGCGGATCGGCAGCGCGTGGTCGTCGATCTGCAGAATGTTGCCGATCGCGTCGACCTGGTAGTGCAGGTCCTGCAGGAGCGGCGCGCCCGGCAACCCGGCCGATAATCGGAGCAGACGACCATCCTCCCGCGCATACAGTGCCTCAGTGACGACACCGTTGCCGGCGGCTTCCCGTTCGACCTGGCCACCGGGGTTGTAGCGGATGTCCTGCACCAGGCACTGCCCCGGCGCTGCGGCACCGGCCGGTTGCAGCCAGCCTGCCTTGGGCTGTCCGGCTACGGTGAACGCGAAATGCCGTCGATGTGAGTGAGCGTCGGTGAGGCTCAAAAGATCGCCAACCGGGTTGTACGTCCAGCGGCTTTCGAGGCCAGGAACCGGCTCAAGCAACTGATCGCGTTCGCGTGCATGCAACGGCCAGTCTGGCGCATCAAGGCTTGCCAGAAAATGACTGATCTCGCACTGCGCCGAGCCGCGCACATCGTATTCGGGCATGTGACGGGTACCGGCCGGATCGTCGTGGCGGATCAGCCGGCCACACTGATTGCCGAGGTTGAACTCAGCACCCGCGGCGCCGTAGTCGAAGCGCTCGACCACTCGCGCCTTGTCCGCATGTGCCTGTTCCGTCACCGCGCGCGGTCGCAGCAAACTGTCGTACTCGGTGTCCTGCCGGGTGCCGCGACTGTCCCAGCGACTCACACTTTGATCGGCTTGTTCTAACAGGGCGAGTCGCCACCCGGCATCGACGCTGTCACTGGCCAACACCTTTCCTGACAAGCTGAAGGCATGGCTCAAGGCAGGCATGGGCAAGCGCGCATCCCACTGCTCAACACGCCGACCCGCCGCGTCGAACACCTGTCGCGTCACTCGGGTTTCAGCCGTTCGTACGATCTCCGCGCGCCAGTACGCAACGTCGCGCACTGCCAAACCGCGCGGTTCGATGACCAGCAACTGAGGCGTTCCGTGATGCAGGCTGATAACGTCCATGGCCTATGGAATAGCATCAAGGTCGGACACGATCTACTGTCAGAAATCACAGGTAGTCGACCTGTTGATCCGAGCGATCAAATAATTGCCGGGGCCGATGGCTTTTGCCTATGCTTTTTCGGCTCGCCCCCAAAGAGGACGCATTCATGACTGACTGGCCGCTACCGCAAACTTTCCGTTTCAACGGGCACTCCATTCGCTTTGCGGTGCGCGGTGACGGGCCGCCGCTGGTATTTGTGCATGGCACGCCGTTCTCTTCTTATGTGTGGCATCGCATCGCACCGCATTTCATCGCCACGCACCGTGTGCATTACTTCGACCTGTTGGGTTACGGGCAATCGGAAAAAGTCGACGGCGATGTCTCGTTGGGCGTGCAAAACGAGTTGCTCGCGCAACTGCTGGATCACTGGGGGCTGAAGCAACCTGATGTGGTCGCGCACGATTTCGGCGGGGCCACGGCGTTGCGTGCGCATCTGTTGAACGGCAAGGATTACCGCAGCCTGACGCTGATCGACCCGGTCGCGCTGACGCCATGGGGTTCGCCGTTTGTGCAGCATGTGCGCCAGCACGAAGCGGCGTTCAGTGGTGTCCCGGATTACATCCAGCAAGCGATGGTGCCGGCTTATATTCGCGGGGCGATCAAACGGGAAATGGCCGATGATGAACTCGGCCCTTACGTGCAGCCGTGGCTGGGCACGCCGGGGCAAGCCGCGTTCTACCGGCAGATTGCGCAGATGGATCAGCGCTATACCCGCGAAGTGGAATCGCTGTACCCGACCCTTCGCTGCCCGGTTCAGATTCTCTGGGGCGAGGACGATCAGTGGATTCCCATTGAGCGCGGCCGCGCCCTGCAGCGGATGATTCCGGGCGCGCAATTCCAGGCAATCCCCAATGCCGGCCATCTGGTTCAGGAGGATGCGCCGGAGGCCATTGTTGCAGCGCTCATGCGATTCTTGCCGCTTATCAGGCCTGCTGGCGCTGCTGATGCCTTGTAGGAGCAAGCTTGCTCGCGATTACGCTTGAACAGGCAACATCAATGCAGAGCAAAAGTCCTCTATCGTCGGAACACTGCCCGGCCCCGGCTTGCTCCTGCAAGGGGCCGGTGTTTCGTCAGTTGCACCGGTTTTGTGCCCTTCTTCCTCAAAGGAGGTGCGATCCCCCCAGAACCGCAAATCCCTATTCTGGCACGACCACTGCAACCCACTCCGCGTCTCCCCATTTCGCAAGGACTGCTCCATGACGCAGAACGACGCCGGCAACGATTACCCCCTCAGCGAAGTCCCAATGCACGCGCGCAAAAGCCTGGCCTCCACGGCCATGGTGTTACTGGGCTTCACATTTTTCACCGCGACCATGTTTGCCGGCGGCAAGCTCGGCGTTGCGTTCAGCTTCGGCGAGATGATGGCGGTGATCATCGTCGGCAATCTGCTGCTGGGCCTGTACGCCGCCGCCTTGGGTTACATCGCCTTCAAGAGCGGCCTCAATTCGGTGCTGATGGGGCGTTTTTGTTTTGGCGAAGTGGGCAGCAAACTCAGCGACCTGATCCTGGGGTTCACCCAGATCGGCTGGTACGCCTGGGGCACGGCCACGGCGGCGGTGGTGCTGGGCAAGTATTTCGAGTTGAGCCAGGGCAGCGTTCTGGCGCTGATGGTGCTGTTTGGTCTGGCGTTTTGCGCGACGGCGTATATCGGTTATCGCGGTCTGGAAATTCTCTCGTACATCGCGGTGCCGGCGATGATGTTACTGCTGATGCTGTCGATGTGGGTCGCTACCGTCAAGGTCGGCGGGCTCGACGGTTTGCTCGCCGTGGTGCCGACCGGCAGCCTGGACTGGTCGACCGCCATCACCCTGGTGTTCGGCACTTTTGTCAGTGGCGCCACGCAGGCGACCAACTGGACGCGGTTTTCCCGCTCGGCGCGGGTCGCGGTGCTGGCGAGCCTGATCGGCTTCTTCATCGGCAACGGCCTGATGGTGCTGATCGGCGCCTATGGGGCCATCGTCTATCAACAGCCAGACGTGGTCGAAGTGCTGCTGTTGCAAGGCTTCGCCATGGCAGCGATGGCCATGTTGCTGCTGAACATCTGGAGCACGCAGGACAACACCATCTACAACTTCGCCGTCGCCGGGTGCAATCTGCTGCGCACCGGGCGGCGTAAAACCGTGACGCTGGCCGGCGCGGTGATCGGCACGCTGCTGGCCTTGCTGGGCATGTACGACATGCTGGTGCCGTACCTGATTCTGCTGGGCACGGTGATCCCACCGATCGGCGGGGTGATCATGGCGGACTTCTTCTATCGTCATCGCGGCCACTATCCACGCCTGGCCGAAACGCAATTGCCGGCCTTCAACTGGCCGGGTCTCAGCGCTTACGCCCTCGGTACGGTCGCGGCCTTCAGTTCACCGTGGGTCGCGCCGCTGGTAGGGATTGCCGCTGCCGCGTTAACGTATGTGCTATTGACGGGTGTACTCGGCGTTCGCAGCGCCAGCGCGCCACTACAAGATCTCTAAAAGGATTCGCCTGATGCACATCATCAACGCTCGCCTGCGCAACCAGGAAGGTCTGCATGAACTGCACCTGGAAAACGGTCTGATCAGCAGCATCGCCCGGCAAACCGAAGCGCCGACCCTGGGCTCCGAAGACCTCGACGCCGCCGGCAATCTGGTGGTGCCGCCCTTTGTCGAGCCGCACATTCACCTCGATGCGACGCTGACCGCCGGCGAGCCGCGCTGGAACATGAGCGGCACGCTGTTCGAAGGCATCGAGTGCTGGGGCGAGCGCAAGGTCACTATCACCGAAGAAGACACCAAGACCCGCGCGAAGAAGACCATCCAGAGCCTTGCCGCGCATGGCATTCAGCACGTGCGCACCCACGTCGACGTCACTGACCCGCAGCTCACGGCGCTCAAGGCGATGCTCGAAGTGCGCGAGGAAAGTCGCCACCTGATCGACATGCAGATTGTCGCGTTCCCCCAGGAAGGCATCGAGTCGTACCGCAATGGCCGTGAGCTGATGGAAGAAGCGATCAGCATGGGCGCCGATGTGGTCGGCGGCATTCCGCATTTCGAGTACACCCGTGATCAGGGCGTGAGTTCGGTGAAATACCTGATGGACCTCGCCGAGCGCACCGGTTGCCTGGTGGATGTGCATTGCGATGAGACCGACGACCCGCATTCGCGCTTTCTCGAAGTGCTGGCCGAAGAAGCCCGAAGCCGCGACATGGGTTCGCGGGTCACGGCCAGTCACACCACCGCGATGGGCTCCTACGACAATGCCTACTGCGCCAAACTGTTCCGCCTGCTGGGGCACTCGGGCATCAGTTTTGTGTCGTGCCCGACCGAAAGCATTCACCTGCAAGGGCGCTTTGACAACTTCCCGAAACGTCGGGGCGTGACCCGGGTGAACGAGTTGCTGGAAGCCGGCATGAACGTGTGTTTCGGCCAGGATTCCATCGTCGATCCGTGGTATCCGCTGGGCAATGGCAACATTTTGCGGGTGCTTGAGGCCGGTCTGCATATCTGCCACATGCTCGGCTATCGCAACCTGCAAAGCGCGCTGGACCTGATCACCGACAACAGCGCCAAGGCCATGGCCCTCGGCGATCGTTATGGACTGGAGCGCGGGCGCCCGGCGAATCTGCTGATTCTGTCGGCGGACAGCGATTACGAGGTAATCCGCAGTCAGGGCTTGCCGCTGTATTCGGTGCGCGGTGGGAAAGTATTGATGAAGCGGCAGATGCCGGTGGTGGAGTTCAGTGGTTTGAGCTAAGAAACAGGGTGACTTGACTGGCGCGAGCAGGCTCGCTCCCACAATCGATCTGCAGTGGACACCGATCATGTGTCAGACAGCGATCAACTGTGGGAGCGAGCCTGCTCGCGAAGGATCACCGATGATCACCGCATCAACCGCGCCGTACCAAACAAACTGACCCGCTTCAACTCGCCCTGCTCCTCCTCCAGCAAAACCGGTGCCGTCCCACCGGGCATCACCACGTTTACCTCCCCCGCCGCCACCCAGCCGACCCGCCACGCCGCACAGGCGACGGCGCTCGCACCGGTGCCGGAAGACGCGGTCGGCCCTTCGCCACGTTCGAACACTCGCGCGGCAACCTGCTGCTCACCCTGAAGCGCCGCCCATTGCAGATTGATCCCCGCCGGGCAGGGTCGCCCGGCGCCGGTCGGCATCGCATAGGCAATGCGCGTCAAGCCTTCGCACAGCGGCGCGGCGCGCATCTGCACGTTGCTCGGCAACTGGTCGACATGGTCCACCAGCGTCACGCAATGCGGATTGCCCACCCGGGCGAACTGGCTGCGCGACCAGACATCGTTGAGTGCGGACAACGGCGGCACGTGGCTCAATTCACGCCCGTTGAACGATACGGTTGCAACCCCCTGCGCACTGACCGCAGCCGGTCCGAACGAAGGCTGGCCAAGGTCCAGCCAAAAGCCCTGCATACCATCAACCGTTGCGCTTTTCACTGATGTCTCACCGGGCGACCGGGTATCAGTCTTATCGTGATGCACCCGCAGCGAGCAGTGTTCGTCCTGAGGCAAAAGCCCCTGATCACAAAGGGCCTGAGAGAAAATCGTCAGGCCGTTGCCGCTGCGTTCGGCCAGGGTGCCATCGGTGTTGACGATCAGCAGGTCGAACGGTGGCGTCGACTGGAATGGCCCGACCAGCAATCCATCGCAGCGATGGGCTTTGCTGCCCGGCGGTTGCGTCCCCGGCGCCCAACCACAGAAGACCTCAATCGCCGCCCCCGCCCACGCCTCGCGGCTCTGCGCGGCCTGATCGGCGCATTCTGGCAAATCGATTCCTGCGGTGCGCACCGCGGCTGGCGCGACCACCCCGTAAATGTTGCCTCGTGCATCGTAGAACGGCGGCATGACGCCTCCTTCACACCCGTTGAAGCTGTGCAACATATCGCGAAACAACGACGGGCTGTGCAAGGATGTCGGCCTGACTGACCCGATGATCGAACCACCCCGGTCAGTCACTGTCCCTTGGGGACGCGACGATTTTTGCCAAGGATTGATATGACCAGCCTCAAC
The DNA here is from genome assembly GCF_054898145.1 of Pseudomonas sp. TMB3-21. Classification (NCBI taxonomy): domain Bacteria; kingdom Pseudomonadati; phylum Pseudomonadota; class Gammaproteobacteria; order Pseudomonadales; family Pseudomonadaceae; genus Pseudomonas; species Pseudomonas sp. TMB3-21. The sequence continues at coordinate 5,434,934 of NZ_CM142718.1, forward strand.
ACCCAGACCACTTTCGTGCCCGGCCGCCTGGAGCAAATGTCCACGCGCGTGGCTTTTTTCATTGCCGGTGTCGGGATTGCCGCATGGGCGCCGCTGGTACCGTACGCGAAGGCCCGCGCCGGGCTGGATGAAGGCACGCTCGGGCTGCTGCTGTTGTGCCTCGGCGTGGGCTCGATTCTGGCGATGCCGATGGCCGGCCTGTTGGCGACACGCTTTGGTTGTCGTCGGGTTGCGGTCGGCGGCACTTTGCTGATCTGTGCAGCATTGCCTTTGTTGGCGACGGTGACTTCGATACCGGCGCTGATCGCGACGTTATTCATGTTTGGCGCAGGCCTGGGCACGGTGGACTCGACAGTGAACCTGCAAGCCGTGATCGTCGAACGGGCCAGCGGCAAGAACATGATGTCGGGTTTCCACGGGCTGTTCAGCCTCGGCGGGATTGTCGGTGCGGCGGGTGTCAGCGCGCTGCTCGGTTTGGGCCTTTCGCCGCTGGGGGCGATGGCGGTGGTGATTGTAGTGCTGTTGCTGGCGATGCTGAAAGCCGCGCCGCATATGTTGCCGTATGGCAGCGAAAGTTCGGGCCCGGCATTTGCCGTGCCGCACGGCATCGTGCTGTTTATTGGCGGGATGTGTTTCATCGTGTTCCTCGCCGAAGGCGCGGCGCTTGACTGGAGTGCGGTGTTTTTGACCCAGGAACGCGGGATCGACACGGCCTACGCCGGCCTCGGGTATGCCGCGTTTGCCTTGACCATGACCATCGGCCGCCTGACCGGCGACGCCATTGTCCGCCGCCTCGGCGCCACGCGAGTGATTGTGTTTGGCGGTCTGACGGCCGCTGCGGGTTTGTTTCTGGCGACGTTTGCACCGACCTGGGAACTGGCGCTGGTCGGTTATGCGTTTCTGGGCGCGGGCTGTTCCAACATTGTCCCGGTGCTGTACACCGCCGTCGGCAAACAAACGGTCATGCCGGAAAGCGTCGCCGTGCCGGCAATTACCACGCTGGGTTACGCCGGCATTCTGGCCGGACCCGCAGTCATCGGCTTCATCGCCCACGCCAGCAGTTTGAGTTTTGCCTTTGGGTTGATGGCCATTTTGCTGGTGGCGGTGGCGATCGGTGGGAAGGTGTTGAAGGTTTAGGGCTTTGGTGAATGTGACGCCGTCTTCGCGGGCAAGTCGGACTGCCGCATCACTCGCTCCTACAGAACTGCTGCCGGACACGGGATTTGTGTTCGGCGCAGTCCCCTGCCTGTCGGCCTGTCAGAACCCAACGCTTGCCTGCACGAAGAACGTGCGAGGCGCCCCGACGTACATGCCCGCGTTGTTGTCGCTGGAGCGGGTGAAGTATTGCTTGTCGAAGATGTTCTTCACCCCGGCACCGAGTTTCAGGTTCGACAGCTGCGCGCCAAAATCATAACCACCGCGCACGTTCCAGGTGACATAGCCAGGGATGTCGCCGTATTGGCCGTCCGCCGTGCCTTCGGTGATGTAAGCGCCGCTGAAACTGCCATCGGCATTTACCGCAGTACCCGGCGAGCGCTGTTTCGATTGGGCGAACGCATCGACGTTGTAGGTCCAGCGGTCGATGTCGTAACGCAGGCCGGCGGTCACTACCTGGCGTGAATAGAACGGCAAGTCACGGCCCTTGAACGCAGGGATTTCCCCTTCATACACCGCACGGGTGTAGGTGAAACCGGCGTTGGCCGTCAGCCCGTCCAGCCGTGAATCCAGTGCCGCCAGGTCGTAATGCACCGACGCTTCCAGCCCCTGGTGCGTCGTTGCGCCGAGGTTGGTCCAGCCGGCATCATTACTGATGTATTGCAGCTCTTCGTCGAAGTCGATGTAGAACAGCGTCACCTCGCCGCCCCATACATCATTGTTGTAACGCGTGCCCACCTCGTAGGTCTTGGCCTTTTCCGGGGTCAGACCGCTAGCCGGCTCATCACCCGTACCGCCCTGGCCAAGCTGGAAATACTGCAGGCTGCCAAACGACGTCTCATAGTTGGCGAACAGTTTCCACGCATCGGACAGGTGATACATCACGCTCAGTGCTGGAAGCGGCTCGTTGCTTTCGATGCTGCGGTTCTTCTCCGTCACCGGCCGCCCCGCCGTATCGAGTACCGGGCGGTCGTGCCAGTCAGTGCTGATGTGTTCGAAGCGGATGCCCGGTGTAACGGTCCAGTTGCCGACGTCAATCTTGTCGTCAATGTAGACAGAGTTGGCCTCGGTGCCGCCGGTGCGATCCTGATAAACATGGCCGTCCGCCCCCGGACGCACCACCGGCTGGTTGTTGACCAGCGCCAGACGGCTTGCCTCTTCGTGCATGCCTTCCTTGAGGTAGCGATAACCGACGCTGACTTCCTGAGTGGTCGGCCCGACGTCGAACACGCGCGAAACCCGCGGCTCGATGCCGAAGGTGTAGTAAGTGCGCGGGAATGAGCCGAGGGTGCGCTGATCACGGGCGGCGATATTGCTGCCACGGAAGCTGTCGGAATAATAGGTCAGCACTTCGGCCTGGGTGCGGTCGTCGATCTGCCGCGCCCACTTGAAGGAGACATCCTTGCGGCGGCCGCTGAAGTTGTCGTTATTGCGATCCGACTGAAACGGATCGGCGTCGTATTGCGCCTGAGTGAGGCCGCCGGGCATGTCGGCGCTGGCATCGTAGTAATGAAAATTAAGACTGAAATCGTCGACATCGGTAGGCGCCCAATGGGTCTTGAGCAGCACATCGTCGATGTCGTTGCCGTGGTTGCGTTCGCGGTAACCGTTGCCGTTCACGCCCGAATACAGCAGCGCCACGCCGATGCCGTTGTCCGCCGTGCCGCCGACGAACGCCGTGTCGATGTGTTTCCAGCCGCCGTGTTGCGAGGTCTCCAGGGTCGTGCCGATTTCCGCAGTGGCCTGCTGCGGAATCGCCCGAGTAACGAAGTTGATCACCCCGCCGACGTTCTGCGGCCCATAGCGCACGGACCCGGCACCGCGAACCACGTCGATGCTGTCGAGGTTGCCGGAAGAAATCGGCGCCATCGACAGCTGCGGCTGGCCATACGGCGCGAACGCCGCCGGCACGCCGTCGATCAGCACCGTGGAGCGTGGCGACAGACGCGACGTCAGGCCGCGCACACCAACGTTCAGGGAAATGTCACTGCCGCCGGTGCCGTTGGCCTCCTGCACCTGTACCCCCGGCACCCGACGCAGCACATCGCCGACGTTCATCGCGCCCTGCTCGAGCATCGCTTCGCGGCGGATCACCGTGCGCGCACCGGGATGGTTCTGCACCACGGCGGCGTCCGCGTCGCCGAGCCAGTCACCGACCACTTTGATGTCGGTCACGCCCAGCTCCAGCGGACCAGTGCTCGCGGAAGTCGGCGCCGGCGTCAGGGTCACCGAGCCTTCGTTGATCTGGTACTCAAGACCGCTGCCCTGCAGCAATACGCGCAGGGCCTGTTCCGGCGAAAGGTTTCCATCCACCGCCGGCGCCTGTTTTCCTGCCACCAGTTCCGGGCTGAAAAAGACCTGCAGAGAGGTTTGCTGACCCAGTTCACTCAGCGCCTGACCCAACGGCTGGGCCGGAATGCGAATAGCGTCAACGGCGAAGGCCTGCGTCGTAGCAACGTTGATCGCCAACGCGAGGGTTAACGGCATCCAGAAGAATTTATTGTTTTGGGCAGAGGTTTTTTTCACGTCGAACGGTGTCCTGTGGATCGCAAGAGTGTGCGTCTGTTAATGCAAACCAGTTGCAGTTGGACAAGAAGACGATGAACTCGAAAAAAACCTGAATCTATTTTGAAATTATCTGGTGACTGCCGTCGTCCAGCGTTCGCACGGCCACCGGCAAAATGCTCGGCAAGGCTTTGAGCAACGCGTCGGTGTTGTCGGATTTGAACACGCTGGTCAGGCGCAGACTGGCCACTTTTTCATCGCTAACAGTCAGCGGTTTGTCGCGGTAACGCGACACTTCCTCAGCCACTTCACGCAGGCTAGCGTTGTGGAACACCAGTTTGCCGCTGCGCCACGCGGTCAGGTCCGCAGGATTGACTGCATAGGCTGCGGTCACTTTCCCCTGGGCATCGACCCGTGTGGCGAGGCCGGCAGTGAGGCTGATGAAATCGCCAACCGCTGCCTCTCGTCCCTGCACCTTGACCGTGCCCTGCTCCACCACGACGCGGGTTTCGCCGACATCACGGCGTACATCGAAACGCGTGCCGGTCACGGTGATCCTGCCGTTGCCTGTGTCCACCACAAACGGCCGGTGACTGTCGTGCTCGACGGTGAACATCGCTTCGCCCGCCGTGAGTTCGAGGCTGCGCAGGTCTTTTGCATAACGCACCTGGAGCCGACTGCGACTGTTCAGCTCCACCACCGACCCGTCCGGCAGCGTGACTTGCCGCCGCTCACCAAACGCGGTCGCATAATCTGCGCTGTACGTCCCGGAGGAATTCGTCCCCTTGAACAGTACGAAACCGAGTGCCGCCACCAACACACTGGCGGCCACGGCATAACGCAGCAGCGGTCGCCGTTTACTGCGTTCCGACGGGGTTTCGCACAGGGCTTGCAGGCGCGCAGCCGGTAACAAATCCGCCGCTGCCCACATCCTCTGCAGCACCTGGAATTCGTCGGCATGTTGCGGGTGTTCGTGCAGCCAGCGCTCGAAACGCTGGCACTCGTGAACGTCAATGGCCGGTTCCTGCAGCCGCACGAACCAACGCGCCGCCTCATCGCGAACCGCAGTTTGCCCGCATGCGCAGTCGCCAATATCCGTCATGGAAGTTCCTGTTGGGCTAGAGGTGCGAAGGCGCTGAAGATCATGGCTGCAAACCCTCCAGACGATCGCGCAGATGCCGCAGGGTGCGGATCATATATTTTTCCACCATGTTCTTGGACAGGCCCAAGCGCTCGGCGATTTCCGCCTGGGTCAGCCCTTCGATCTTCTGCCAGACGAATACCTGGCGGCAGTTGACCGGCAGTTCGGCCAGTGCACGCTCGATGGAATCAGCCAACTGGATCGCCCGCATGAAATGCTCCGGGTCGCCGGACGACGACACACTGTGATCGATCGCCTCCGACTCCATGGCGCCCCGCCGATCCTCACGCCGATAACCATCCACAGCGATATTGCGCGCTGTCTGGTGCAAGTAGGCCCGGGGCTGCTGCACCGCCGTCGAATCCGACTCGAGCACCCGCACGAAGGTGTCGTGGGCCAGATCCTCAGCCTGCTGACGATTTCTCAGGCGTCGGGTCCAGGTGCCAACCAACTCTTCGTAATGCTCGAAAAAGCCGTGTCTGCGGGGCAACTTGGGAGTCATTGCGGCGTGCTGCGCAAAAGGGGCGTGAATAGTAATGCTTCCTATTAACGGGAAGCAATGCATTCCCGCACAGGTTTATCGATGGTCTTACGCTCGTTCCGACGACTGGCGCCACACAGCGGAGCGCAGACACAAACCTGCGGCGATGGGTTTTTAATGACGGGGGCGTGTGTTGTCATCGCCACGCCGATGGTGACCTTGATGCGCAAGGTGCAACCACCGGCCGCGCCGTCAGCGGATGCTCATTGATCTGCTGCGGGCATTTTGCGAAAGCCCACTGCCAGACGGTTCCAGGCGTTGATGGTGGTGATGGCAACGGTCAGGTCGACCATTTCCTTGGGGGTGAATTGCGCCGAGGCGAACTCGTAATCTTCATCCGGGGCGTGCGTCTGACTCAGCAGTGTCAGTGATTCGGTCCAGGTTAGCGCGGCGCGTTCGCGTGGGGTGAAAAATGGCGTTTCACGCCAGGCCGACAAGGTGTACAGGCGACGTTCGGTCTCGCCGCCCTGGCGCGCATCGGCGGTGTGCATGTCGAGGCAGAACGCGCAGCCGTTGATCTGCGAAGCACGCAGCTTGACCAGCTCGATCAGGTTTTTTTCCAGGGGCAACATCGACACGGCGCTTTCCAGCGCGATCATGGCTTTGAGGGCGTCGGGGGATGCGGTGTAGAAATCGATACGAGGTTTCATGCCAAGGCTCCGGCTACAAAATGTGTGCAGCCAAGTTAGTCGCCCAGGCCCTGCGCACAAATAGCCAATAGTGCGCAAATCGGGTAGGCCACTCTACGCCCGCCGCCGCAGCCACTGTAAAAACCCCCGCTTCTGTGCAACTTGCGGGGTTTCCTGAGTCAGGGTCTGCGCCTTGTTCAAGCGATAATCCAGCAACGCTTTCATGGCGTCGCCGATGTCCTGCCGTGCATCGAGGTACGGTTTGAGATAGTCCTTCTCCAGCCGGTACACGCTGCAATACGTCTTGGCGGAAAAGTCCGCCGGCAGCGATGTGTTGGACAAGATCCCGCCCTCGCCGATCACTTCGCCCGGGCCCATGCGGCCGGACTCGAACTTGATGCCGCCTCGGTTCAATTCCACCGAGACCACACCGGATTCGACGATCAGCAAGTGATCGCTGACCTCCCCGGCCGGCAAGATCAATTCGCCGGCGCGGAAAGTCTGCAGCGTCATGTTTGCGCAGAACGCCTCTTTCTCTTCCTCGCTCAACCCCGAAAAAATGCTTGAGCTGTCCAGCAGCGCTCTCGGCCGCGATAAACCGGCCGGTGCATTCGACTCGACGCTGGACAACAAGGACACGCCAGAGGCCTGCAACTGGCGAAACGCAAGGTCGTAGAGTTGATTGCGCACCATGCGTTTCTGGTCCATCGACTCTACAAAACCGCTGATTTCATATTCCACGCCGCTGCTGTTAGAGCTCTTCAAAGAGACGTTTGGTGCCGGTTTGCTCAACAACTGGCGACAGCCCTGCATCGCCCGTTCAAGCGCCTCGATCACCGTGCTCGGGCGTACATGGGGGCTTAGTTGCAGACTGATGGAAATGCCGAAGATGTCTATCGGTCGACTGAAATTGATGATCTTCGCTTTGGCCGCCAACGAGTTGGGAATCACCGCCATGCTGCCTTGGGCGGTTTGCAGGCGCGTGGCGCGCCAGTCGATGTCGGTGACCCGGCCTTCCATACCGTCGATGGAGATCCAGTCATCCAGTTGATAGGGTTTGGTGGTGTTCAGCACGATGCCGGAAAACACGTCGCTGAGGGTGCTTTGCAAGGCCAGGCCGACGATGATCGCCAGTGCCCCGGACGTGGCCAGCACGCCTTTGACCGGCAGTTCCAGCACGTAGGCCAATGCCGCGATGACGGCGATCAGGAATATCACCGCGCCGAGCAGATCCTGCAGCAAACGCCCGGTGTGCCCGACGCGCTGCATCATGACGGCGCCGATCAGCACTGTCAGCGTTCGCGCACCGAACAGCCACCAGCCAATCTGCAAACCGGTGGCCGCGAGGTGTAGCGGCACATTGCCGGCAAACGGCGCGGGTTGAAGCGGGTTCATGCCTTCATTGAACAGCACCATGCTGAACAGCGCGAAAATCAGCAGGCGTACCGCCAATTTCCACTGACTGCCGCTGACACTCAACAAATGCCAGAGGCTCAGATCAATGAGGATCAGTAGCAGCGCGCAAACCAACGGATGATCGGTGAGCAGTGACAGCATCTAACAACTCCAGCAAAGGCCCATGGCGCGAGGATTTCACGCAATGGCCACAGTGTATGAGCAATTGAGCGGGTTCAGAACCATACGAAAAAATGTACAGCGTGCCCCACGCACAGTCGGCTTGTGTCACTGCAGATTTCGGCACGCCTCACTCGGCGAGGTGGCCGACTGCGGCGGTCAAACCTCGCTGGCATCAATGACGACTATTGAAAGCGTTGATTGTTCGTACGCACGCCGGATCCGTAAAGTAGCCCCATAGATTGATTGGAGGTTACCCATGTCCCAGGTTCAGATCATGTCCGTTATCGGCAGCGCCGTCCCCGCCCAACTCAGGGAGCTGGGTTTGCTCGCCTGTTGGTACCTGATGCAGGACGGCGAGCCGATCAGTGGCCCGCTTACCTCGCTGCCGGCCGCGCAGGCCTTGTCGCAACGCATCGTCCAGGGTCAGTTCTGCGCTTAGGAAGGCAACTGTACCCGTGGTTTGGTTTCGCTGAAGATCGCCCAGCTCGACATGAACAGCGCGGCGATCAGTGGCCCGATGACGAAGCCGTTGAGGCCAAACACCGACAAGCCGCCCAGCGTCGAGATCAGGACCATGTAGTCCGGCATTTTGGTGTCCTTGCCCACCAGGATCGGGCGCAGCACGTTGTCGACGAGGCCGATCACAAACACCCCGAACAACGCCAGCACGGTGCCCTGCCAGATCATCCCGCTGAGCAGGAAATACACGGCCACGGGTGCCCAGACAATGCCCGCACCCACTGCCGGCAGCAGCGACAGAAACGCCATCATTACCGCCCAGAGTAACGCGCTCGGGATGTCGAGAAACCAGAAAATAAACCCGCCCAACGCACCCTGCGTGATAGCCACCAGCAGGTTGCCCTTGATCGTTGCGCGCACCACCCGGTTGAACTTCAGCTGCAGGCGACGTTTCTGGTTTTCCTGCAAAGGTACGGCGGCGCGCACTTTGCGCGCCAGCTCGGGGCCGTCACGCAGGAAGAAGAACAGCAAGTACAGCATGATGAAAAAACTGATGATGAACTCGAACGTGCCCTGCCCAAAACTGAACGCCTGAGTGGCCAATACTTGCCCACCCTGCATCGCACTTTTGACGATTTTCTCGCGCAGTCCGTTCAGTTCTCCCATACCGAAGCGATCCAGCTGATGCTGGAAATACACGGGAAGGCTTTGTTTGAACTGCGCCACATAGCCGGCGATGTCCAGCTCGCCGCTTTCGACGTTTTTGTAGAAAGTGGCGCCTTCCTGAACCAGCAATCCACTGATGATAATCACCGGCAGAATCGCGATCACCAAACAGATGCTCAGGGTCACCAGCGAGGTGATATTGCGTTGCCAGCCGAACTTCAGTTGCATCCGGCGCTGCATCGGCGCAAAGACGATGCCCAAAATCACTGCCCAGAACACGGCGCCGTAAAATGGCAACAGAATCCAGATGAAGGCGAGGGTCACCAGGAACAGCAGAATCACCAGCGATTTGTTCTGTAATGTCTTTTCGTTCATGTCCAATCCATGTCAGTGCGCAGGGTCGCGGTTGCGCGGCCTGATGCTTAGTCCGCCACGGTTCGCGCAAGTGCCATCCGTTTGTTCAAGCATAGATCCAGATCGATAAATTCCGCACATGGGACGGTTCCAGAAGCCGTAATCTTTCGAATTTGCGCAGCCGTTACGCAAACTCCTCACGCAACATCGCCACAAACGCCTCGCGCGCCGGGTGCACTCCGGCGTTTTCGTGCCAGTAAAACAGGTTGTCGATGGCGGTCAGCTCGGCAAATTCGTAGCCGGCACAACCTGCGCCCCTGGCGTATTGATCGAACACGCCTTTAGGCACCAGCGCAACGCCGGCTCCGGCACTGACGCACCCGACAATTGCACCATAACTGGCCAGGCTGACGATCGGCAGCGCTTGCCCCTGACGTAACAGCCAATGTTCCAGCGCCGCGCGGTACGGGCAACCGACGGGCCACATGAACACGGTCTTGTCCTGCAAATCGGCGACATCGCGTATCGGGCCCAAGGATGTCGAGGCAATCAGCAGCAGGTCTTCGCGGTACATCGGTGTGCGCCGGAGTTGGGAGCGCTCGACGTCGACCGCGACAATCGCGCCATCGAGCCGATGGTTGAGGGTGTCATCGAGCAGTTGGCTCCAGGCGCCGGTGGTCAATTCCAGGGCAACTGCCGGAAAGCGCTGGTGAAATTTGCCCAGCAGGCGTGGCAACCGGCCGGTGGCGGACGACTCGATAGCGCCGATGCGCAAAGGGCCGGAAGGTTCGGCGCACGGATCCACTGCGCGTTTGGCTTCCGCCGCCAGGGCAAGCATCTTCGAGGCATAGATCAGAAACGTCTGGCCTGCAGGGCTGATACGCAATCCCCTGCCCTCGCGCAGGAACAACGCCACACCCAGTTCCGCCTCCAGAGACTTCAACCGCGCGGTGATATTCGACGGCACGCAATGCAACAGCTCCGCTGCGCGGGCGATGCTGCCCTCGTCAGCCACGGTCTTGAACATGCGTATCTGCGCCAGCTCCATACATCACCAAAAGTGAACGGTTAAGCCAGTATAAGTCAGTTGTGGCGAACGGTCTGAGTTCTGATACTCAACGCATGAGCCCTCAGGTGACCGACCATGCAAGCTGAAAACACCGCCCCCTCTTCCCCCGTAAAAATCATGCTGGCCATGGCATTTGTCGTGGCGTGCTGGGCTTACTCGCCGACGGGGATTCACATCGGTTTGCAGGCGTACGAACCGGGGCATCTGGCGTTGCTACGGTTCCTGCTGGCCTCGGCGCTCATGGCCGTGGTCGCGATGATCAAGGGCATTCATTTGCCGAACCTGCGCGATTTGCCGCTAATGATTGTCCTCGGTTTTTTTGCAGTGAGCCTGCATCACGTGGCGCTGAACATGGGTCAGCAAAGTGTCAGCGCCGGTGCATCCAGCGTGCTGGCGCAATCGACGCCGCTGTTCAGCACGTTGCTGGCCCGCTTCGTCTTCAAGGACAGCATCAGCCCGTGGCGCTGGGGCTGCGTCCTGCTGGGTTTGCTCGGCGTCGTGACGGTGGTGGCGGGTGATCGAGGGTTCGGCAGTATCGACGCTCACGGATGGCTGATTGTGTTGGCGGCAGTGTCCTGGAGTTTTTATTTTGCTCTGCAAAAGCACCACGGGCGACGCTACGACGAGTTGACGCTGGTGTGTTACACGGTCTGGTTCGGCACGTTGCTGCTGTTGGTGTATCTGCCTGGACTGACGAGCGAAGTGCTCAGCGCGGACTTTAATGTGCAACTGGCGGTGATCGGCCTGGGCATTTTTCCCAGCGCCTTGGCGTACCTGGCCTGGGCGTATGTGCTGGCGCATGTGGACCTGAGCCGCGCGACGATGACGCTGTACCTGATCCCGCCCACGGCCATGGGCATCGCGTCATTTGCGTTGGGCGAGCAGCCGACGGTGATGGTGGTGGCTGGCTCGGTGGTCGTGCTGGCGAGTGTGCTGGCGTTGAATCTGGAACGGCGGATAGCGGTCATGGGTGCACGACTTACCCGTGTAGAACAATGACGTGATCAGCCTGCCGTCCACAAAAAACCCGGCACACAGGCCGGGTTTTGTTTAGCGCCTGTCGTCGGAGAGCGGCGAAGGTTCGTCGGCCGGTGGCATGTCCTCGTCCGCCGTCGGATCTTTCCAGTCATCCGGACGTTCGGTGACGGCTGGATCCTTGGAAGGATCCATGCCTGGAGGCGCATCGTGATCCATGCCCGATTCGGACAGTGGATCAGCAGGGTCGGTGTTGGGCGTTCCGCCTTGGAACATCGAATCGTTAGACATGACGCACCTCATTGATGAGGTCCAGCAACTCTGGGCCGTACAGTTTGGAAAACGCTGCCGCGTGCAAGGTGCGGTCGAGTAGACCAACGGTTAGTCACGGTCGGCGAGAAAGCGGTCGCGGCTGTTAGTCAGGTGTAACCACATTGCGGCGCGCGCGGCGTCCGGGTCCTGACGCTTGATCGCGTTGAGAATGGCCTCATGTTCGAGATTGGCCAATTGCCCCAGCTTGGTCAGATCCGCCGCGCCGCGCTCGATCGCATTGACGCGGGTTCGCGGGATCATGGCACTACCCAGATGCTGCATGATTTCGCTGAAGCAGACATTGCCGGTAGCTTCGGCGATCAACAGATGGAAACGCTTGTCGGCCTCCACGCAACTGTCGTTATTGGCGAGCAGGCGCTGATAATCGTCCAGCGCTTCACGCATTTGCTGCACTTGCTGAACCGTGCGGCGCGTGGCGGCCAACGCCGCTGCCTGAGTCTCCAGGCCCATGCGCAATTCCAGAATGCCGCGTTCACCCAATGCAGTGTCGACGCTCAGGCGCAGCCCCTGCTCCGGCGCCCGCTCAATCACAAAGGTGCCGATGCCGTGGCGAGTTTCGACCAGCCCGGACGCCTGCAACTTGGAGATCGCCTCACGCACCACGGTGCGGCTGACCCCGTGTTCCACAACGATGGTATTTTCTGACGGCAGCTTGTCGCCCGGCTGCATTTGGCCGAGCAGGATGCTCTGAGTCAGTTTGGCGACCAGGTCGTGGGCCAGGTTGTGAGTGCGCTTGCGGGCAGGCGCGTCGAGGTCTTCTTGCATGGCGATTATCCGAGAGCGGAGCTAACGGGATCGTAGCATTCGGGCGGGCGGTAATCTCTGAAAAAAGCCGACTTGGCTTGCAAGGTTGTCAAACCCCTTCAGACTGCTTAGATTTTGCCCGCCCCTCAGCGGAAGAGATTGATCATGCCTGGCAACAAACTGAATAAAATGGCGTCCTGCGCTTTGCTCGTGCCATTGCTCGCTACAGGTCACTGCATGGCAGCAGATGATCGCCTCGAAAACCTGGTCAACGCCGCCGTCGAACCGGTGATGCGGCAGCAGCAGATCCCCGGTCTCGTCGTCGCCATCACCGTGAAAGGCCAGCCGCGTTTCTTCAATTACGGCGTGACCTCGAAAGAAGCCGGGGAGCCGGTGACTCCGGACACGTTGTTCGAAATCGGCTCGCTCAGCAAAACCTTCACCGCCACCCTCGCCGCTTATGCTCAGGCCACTGGCAAACTGTCGCTGTCGGACAAGGCCAGTCAGATTCTACCGACGCTGCGCGGCAGTGCCTTCGACGGCATCAGTGTGCTTCAGCTTGGCACTTATTCTGCCGGCGGATTGCCGCTGCAGTTTCCGAGCGAGGCAGACGCGCCAGACAGAATGCTCGGTTACTTCAAAGACTGGCAGCCGGTTTACCCGGCGGGGACTCATCGCCAGTATTCGAACCCGAGCCTGGGGCTGTTCGGTTACCTGGCCGCCCAGCGCATGGGTGCGCCGTTCGATGAGGTAATGATGAACACCGTGCTGCCCAAGCTCGGTTTGAAGCACACCTGGCTAAAGGTGCCACCGGATCAGATGGGCTTATATGCTCAGGGCTACAACAAGGACGGCAAACCGGTTCGGGTCGGGCCTGGCGCGCTGGATTCCCAGGCGTACGGGATCAAAACCAGCGCGGCGGATTTGATCCGCTATGTTCAGGCGAACCTGCAGCCGAAGGGTCTCGAGGCGTCGATGCAGCAGGCTATTGCCACGACGCACACGGGTTACTACAAGGTCGGGGAGATGACTCAGGGCCTGGGTTGGGAAATCTATCCGTACCCGGTGACGCTGGAGCAACTGTTGGCGGGTAATTCGACGTCAATGGCGATGGAGCCGCACAAAGTCGAGTGGCTGAACCCGCCTCAGCTTCAACCCGATAATGCGCTGTACAACAAGACCGGTTCGACCGGCGGCTTCGGCGCCTATGCTGCGTACGTGCCTTCGAAAGATATCGGCGTCGTGATACTCGCCAACAAAAATTTTCCCATCCCGGAGCGAATCAAAATCGCTCATCACCTATTGACGACTATCTCGCAACCACCCGAATCCAAGTAGCAGCTGCCGAACCTGCGATGCCCTTGTAGCAGCTGCCGAGCCTGCGAGGCTGCGTCCGAGCGCGCAGCGGTCGCCGTCGGCATGATGAACGGTCGGATAAACCGCGAATGCTTTGGCGAGTGCTGCGCACTCGGACGCAGCCTCGCAGGCTCGGCAGCTGCTACAGGGGGCCGGCCGCTGCGTGCAATATTGAGCGTTGGTCGCCGGCTCAATCGTTGGGCATTTGCGGTGTCTTGGCGGGTTTCGCCGGCTTGGTATTGGCGCCCTTGGCCGGGGCCGGTGCTACTTCGGCGGCCGGCGGAGGGGCCGCCATCGCGGCTTCTTTTTCCGCCATCGGCATGGCGTCGATGGTGCTGAAAATCTTCTGCAGGTCAATGTCGTCCGACTGCTCGAGTTTCTTTTCGCCGTCCTTGCCCACCAGAATGACCTTGGTCTTCGCGCCAGCGCCCAACTTCAGCGAGCGAATCAAGGCCGCAGTGTCTTGCGGGCCCAGGTCTTTGCCTTCGCGCTGCCCCATCAGATTGAACACGGTGTACAACACCATGCTTCGGTCGGTGAAGCCTTTGCGGTTTTCGGGCTGGTCCAGGGATTTTTTCAGGCTTAGCCACGCCGGGTCGACCGTGCTCGGCGCGATGACAATCAGCGGGCGCGAGCGGCCTTTGTCCATGTCCAGCGGTGAGTCGCCATCGGCGGCGAGCAAGGGGCAGGCGAAAGCCAGCAAGGTAGTCAGGGTCAAGGACCTGAGCATGCGCATCTCCTTTTGATATCCACGCTCTAATGATTGCGCATCGCGGTGATTGTTCCGGGTGACGCAGCGCAATTGTGTCTCGCCTGGATAAAAGCTTAGGTCAGCGCGCTCATTGCGCAACCGACCGGGCGCAACTCATCGCTCGCCCTTCATCGCTTTATCGACGACCAGCGCCGGGATTGAAAGCTAATAAAGATCAGAACGCTAGCTTATAGCCGATCAACACCAGCATCGTTGCCAGGCAGGGGCGTAACACTTCATCGGAGATGCGGCCGGTCAGGTGGCTGCCGAGATAAATGCCCGGCAGCGAGCCGATCAGCAGATAGCCCAACACGTGCCAGTCCATGTTGCCCATGCTGGCATGGCCAAGACCGGCGACCAGGGTCAGTGGCACCGCGTGGGCGATTTCCGTACCGACCAGGCGGCGCGTTGGCAGCAGCGGATAGAGGATGAACAACGCCACGGTGCCCAGTGCGCCGGCGCCGATCGAGGTCAACGCAACCATGGTGCCCAGCACAAGACCGGTGATCACCGTGAGCACGTTGAGGCGCGAACCGCTCGGGTTGTAATGGCCACCCGCACGCTTGTGGGCGAAGTCCAGAAGGCGTTTCTTGAAGAAAATCGCCAGGGCGGTCGCGAACAGAACGAAGCCCAAGGCCTGCTTGATCACGGCGTTCATCGCATCGGGCGACGTGTGCAGCGTGCTCAGGAACCACAACGTCATCGCCACCGCTGGCACGCTGCCAAGGGTCAGCCAACCGGTGATCGCCCAGTCGATATTCTTGTTTTTGCGGTGAACCAGAACGCCGCTGGATTTGGTGATGGCGGCGTACAGCAAGTCGGTGCCGACGGCCGTCGCCGGGTTGATACCGAACCACAGCAAAATAGGCGTCATCAGCGAACCGCCGCCCACGCCCGTCATGCCGACGATGAAGCCCACCACCAGCCCTGCCACGACCAACCCGACGTTCACCAAATCCATCAAGACATCCACTCAGACTGCGGGGAAAAACTGGCCCGCAGCATAGCGATTTTTCTTATAACTCTTTAGAACGATGGGGACTATCGTTATTCCGCTGCTCTGATGGTGAGGTAGTCGTTTGTTGCTGCGGCGTTTGCTGGTTTGGTTTGGCGCGGGAAGCTGTTCGGGGCGGGCTTGCTCCGGGCGGCGTTCCGACGATGGCGGTGCGTCAGGCGACTTTTGTTTTGAGGGGTGTACATATCCGTTGCTGCGGTTGGGGCTGGTATTGGTTTCGCCCTTACGGCGAGTCACTTTGGAAAAGAGCCCCAAAGTAACCAAAAGGCTCTCGCCCCGCCATTCGGTGCCTCGCTCTGGCTCGGCATGCCCTCACTCCGGCATTGCTCCGGGGGCCCGTCGCCATCGGCCATCCATGGCCGGGGGCGACTACCGCGGCATCCTTGCCGCGGTGCCCCTGCGCAACACCTGCGTTCGGCCTCTGGGAAAGGGGCAGGTGGATCAAGATCAAGATCTAAAGCAAAGCAAAGCAAAGCAAAGCAAAGCAAAGCAAAGCAAAGCAAAGCAAAGCAAAGCAAAGCAAAGCAAAGCAAAGCAAAGCAAAGCAAAGCAAAGCAAAGCAAAGCAAAGCAAAGCAAAGCAAAGCAAAGTCCCAGATGCCCGCTCCACTGCTGATCGTTCCCATTCCGCGTGGGAATGCCGCCCGGGACGCTCCGCGTTCCGAAGTCGACGCAAGAGTGCAGCCGTGCGCTGCTGTGACGCAGAGCGTCACGGGTTGCATTCCCACGCAGAGCGCGGGAACGATCAGCATACGGCGCAACGTAATATGCGCAGCCAGGTCGGCTATCAGGCCGCCTCGGCGGCTGTGGCGGTTAGCGCCCCCTCGGGAGGCTGAGTGGAGGTTCTGCGCAGTGGGCAACCCGGCAAGGATGCCGGGTTAGGCGCGCACGGCCAAGGATGGCCGATCGCGCCGGGCCCACGGAGCAGGACCGGAGCGAAGGCATGGCGAGCACTAGCGAGCCACCGTACGTCAGGGGCAAGAGCACTTGGTTACTTGGGGCCGGGCCGCGTAGGCATTTCCAAGTGACTCGCCGTAAGGGCGAAACCGATAGCAGCCCTGACCGCAATAACGGATATGTACACCAGCAAAAATCTAACCGCCCAAGACATAGCCATCGCAGGCAAGCCAGCTCCTACAGGGGACCGGTTACACCCTCAAGAATCCAGCAAAATCAGAAGTCCGCCTTCGCGAGAAGCTTCCCTCCTACGGCGACTGAAGACATCAGCAAAGCAAGGCGTGCAATACCGACGAAGACTCAAGCAAGCCCCCTCACTGCACCGGCAAAAAATTCAAAAACAACAAACTCTGCGCGTAATTCAAGCCGATCCGCCGATAACGCTCATCCAGCATCTGCGTCAGCAAATCCAGGCGCGACACGATCTTGCCGAACTCCACCGCAAAACTCAGGTTGCTGCCCTCCTCCGAAATCTCATTGGAAAACAACAACGGTTCACCCTGCTTGTTCTGCCGTTGGCTGAGAATCCAAGTGGCTTTTTCGATGTTGCGCGCAGCGTTGTTGACGAACGTCGGGTTGATCGCATCAGTCATGTAGAACTCGACACGATTGCCATGGGCCGTGACGAGCATGCTACCGATGGCATAGATGAACGCGCCTACCCGGTCGCCCAGAAACTCCGGACTCATGGCAAAACTCAGCGCCGCCAGGTCCTTTTTGCCGCCCAGCGTCGGCAGCGGCTGTTGCTGTTCGATGGCCATGCGCACCTGCTTTTCCGCCGTGCGCGCGTCGAGAAAACCGGATTTTTTCAACTCCTGCGGATTGCGCAGGTACAGCTTGCTCATCAGCAAATACAGGCTGTCCAGGTTATCGCGCATCGCCAGGGTCGCCATGCGGTCAACGCTGGTTTGCAGGAACTCCTGGGGTTTACCTTCGCGGAACTGAGTGATGATGCCCTGGCCGTCGCGGTGGCTGCAGCCGGCCGTTAACAACGTCGACAGGACGACGAACAGCAAGCTGAGGCGGCGTAGATGCGCAGAAATGAGGGGTGAAACTCGAACCATGGATTATGAACTTGGCATGGGCCGGCGGTGGGGATCGCCGCGGGCTGGCCAAGGATAGAGCCGTGAAAGATGAAAAAGTGCAGTACCGACGGTCCATAACGCGACTCGCCTGTGACCTGCCGCTAATTAGTCATACTTTATAATTGAAAACCAAGCTCAATAGGCTATATATCTAAGCCGTGATCAAAACCACAGATCATTGGTATGACTAATAAATCACAAAAACAAAAAGGATGGTCAGCATGCTTATATTTCGTCCCTCGCTTTACGGCTTAGGATTGTCCCTGATGATTGCCACTCTCTCCACCCAGGCCAACGGCCTGACCAGCGAACATAAAGTTTTCGGCAAAACCGATGACGGCACGCCGGTCGAGCAATACATCCTGCGTAACAACCACGGGATGGAGGCCACCGTCATCACCTACGGCGGCATTTTGCAGTCGCTGAAAGTGCCGGACAAACACGGCAAAATCGAAGACGTGGTGCTTGGATTCGATGATGTGCACGGCTATCAGGCCGGCACCGCGTTCTTCGGCGCTACCATCGGACGCTTCGGCAATCGCCTGGCCAATGGCGCGTTTGAACTGGACGGCAAGCGTTATCAGGTGCCTCTCAACGACGGCACCAATTCATTGCACGGTGGCGCTCAGGGGTTTGACAAACATGTCTGGAAGGCGGAGCCCGCCAAGGATAAGGATTCAGTTGGCGTGACCCTGACGTACCTGTCGGCGGACGGGCAAATGGGCTTCCCTGGCAATCTGAAAACCGAGGTCACGTACAGCCTGACCGAGAACAACGAGCTGCGCATCGATTACAAGGCATCTACCGACAAACCGACGGTGCTGAACCTGACCAATCACAGTTACTTCAACCTGGCAGGCGCGGGCAACGGCGATGTTCTGCAGCAGGTCGCGACCTTGCACGCCAGCCGTTACACGCCCGTCACCGGCAAACTGATTCCTACCGGTGAACTGGCACCGGTAGCCGGCACGCCGATGGATTTCACTAAACCCACGGCGATCGGCACACACATCAAGGCCGATCACCCGCAGCTGAAATTTGCCGAACCGAAACAGGGTGGTTTCGACTTCAACTGGGTGCTGGACGCCAAGGGTGACATTGGCAAACTCGCCGCAGATGTCAGCGACCCGCAATCCGGTCGGCGCTTGCAGCTGTACACCACCGAGCCCGGCGTGCAGTTCTACACCAGCAACTTCCTCGACGGTTCGGTCAAGGGCAAGGCGGGCAAAACCTACGCCCACTGGAGCGCCTTCACTCTGGAAACCCAACACTATCCCGACTCGCCGAATCAGCCGGACTTCCCGTCTACACGCCTGGACCCGGGCAAAACCTACACACAATCCACCGTGTTGAAATTCTCGACCCTCTAAACGCGCACACCTGTCTAAACGCGCACACCTGTAGCAGCTGCCGAGCCCGCGAGGCTGCGTCCGGCTGCGAAGCAGTCGCCAAACCCACAACGCGGTGTGGCAGTGAAACCTCGCGTGCAGAAGTTACGACTGCTGCGCAGCCGGACGCAGCCTCGCGGGCTCGGCAGCTGCTACGGGCTGCGCAACTATCTTGATCGGGGGTGCGCCGGTCGGGGGCGCTGGCGCTTCTGCAAGGGAACCACCGGGCGATTTTGCTGCCCATCGTAGTATCAATCGGTTTCCTGCTAGGAGGTTTTGATGCGAACCCTCGAACTGGCCGGCGTCCATGTGCCGGTCATCGGCCAAGGCACCTGGCGCATGGGCGAAGACGACTCACGGCGCAAAGACGAAATCGCGGCGCTGCGCCAAGGCATCGAGCTGGGCATGACGCTGATCGACAGCGCTGAAATGTACGCAGAGGGCGGCGCCGAGGAAGTGGTCGGCGAAGCCATCAGTGGTCAACGCGACAAGGTCTTTCTGGTCAGCAAGGTTTATCCGCACAACGCCAGCCGCAATGGCATACCGCAGGCCTGCGAGCGCAGCTTGCGACGGCTCGGCACCGAATACATCGATTTGTACCTCCTGCACTGGCGCGGCCAGTATCCCCTTGAAGAAACGGTCGAGGCGTTCGAACGCTTGCGCGATGAAGGCAAGATCGGCCGCTGGGGCGTGTCCAATTTTGACGTCGATGACCTGCAGGAACTGGCCAATCCGGCCTGCGCGACCAATCAGGTTCTCTACAACCTCGAAGAACGTGGCATCGAATTCGACCTGCTGCCGTGGCAGCAGAATCAGCAAATGCCGCTCATGGCGTATTGTCCCATCGGCCAGGGCGGCCAGATGCTCGCTCACGCGACACTGAAAAATATCGCCACCCGACACGACGCAACCCCCGCGCAAGTAGCGCTGGCGTGGATTCTGCGGCAGGAAGGCGTCATCGCCATTCCTAAAGCCGTTCGGCCGGAACATGTGCGTCTAAATGCACAAGCGGCACAATTACAACTTCAACCCGGGGACCTGGAGGCGCTGGACCAGGCATTTCGTGCGCCGCAAACCAAACAGCGCCTGGCCATGGTCTGAGCCAATGCCGTTATGTCAGAGGGCTTCTGCATGAGAAGCACCGATCTACAAGATTTTTTCAATCTGCAGCGCTTTATCCATGCGCAGGACCCGGTGTTCGGCAAAGTCGAGGAAGAACTCAAAGCCGGAGAAAAACGCCGGCACTGGATGTGGTTCATCTTTCCGCAACTGGCCGGGCTTGGCGGCAGCGAGATGTCGCGCTATTTTGCCATCCAGTCGGCCGACGAAGCAGTGGCCTACCTCGAACACCCACTGCTCGGAAAGCGTCTGCGCGCCTGCACGCAGTTGGTATTGAACGTCAAACAACGGTCCGCCGCTGATATTTTCGGTCATCCCGACGACCTGAAATTTCGCTCTTCAATGACGCTGTTCGCGCAAGTCGCCGCCGATCCTGCGCTGTTCAAGCAAGCGCTCAAACAGTATTTCCACAGCATCCCTGACGACTGGACGTTGTCACTGCTGGACTTAAAAAAGGCCCAGTTGCCCCCCAATCAGGGTTGAGAAGTCGTCGTCCACGAACGGCAGAATCGCGTCCGCTACCGGCTGTAATTGCCGCGTCACGTAATGATCGTAATCGATCGGCGCCGTGCGGATTTCCAGCGGTTCTGGCCCGGCCACGGTGATCACGTAACTGATCCAGCCGCCGTTCTGATACTGCCGGGGTCGGCCCTGGCGGTCATTGAACTCGTCGGCCAGACGCGCAGCGCGCACGTGGGGCGGCACATTGCGTTGGTAATCGTCGAGGGCGCGGCGCAGGCGCTTACGGTAAATCAAACGATCATCGAACGCCCCCGCGAGCGTCTGGCGCACGTAATCGCGCACGTAATCCTGATACGACTTGCGCTGAAAGATGCGCAAATACAGTTCCTGTTGAAATTGCCGGGCGAGCGGTGACCAGTCTGTGCGCACCGTCTCCAGACCTTTGTAGACCATTTCATCGCTGCCGTCGGCGCGGGTGACCAGCCCGGCGTAGCGCTTTTTGCTGCCCTCCTCGGCGCCACGAATGGTCGGCATCAGAAAGCGTTTGTAGTGGGTCTCGAATTGCAGCTCCAGCGCACTGTCCAGCCCGTATTCCTGCTGCACATGTTCACGCCACCATTGGTTGACGTGGTCCACCAGCGCGCGGCCGATCTGCGCGGCCTCTTCCTGCCCGTGGGCACGACGCAGCCAGACGAACGTCGAGTCGGTATCGCCGTAGATCACCGTGTGGCCCTGGGCTTCGATCAATTGGCGGGTGCGCAGCATGATTTCGTGGCCGCGCAGGGTGATCGAAGACGCCAGCCGTGTATCGAAGAACCGGCAGCCACTGGAGCCGAGCACGCCGTAAAAGGCATTCATGATGATCTTCAACGCCTGGGACAGCGGTGCGTTATGCTCGCGCTTGGCGGTTTCGCGACCTTCGGCAACCCGCGCAACGATGGCGGGCAGACAATGTCGGCTGCGGGAGAAGCGTGCGCCACGAAAGCCTGCAACCGACTCATCGTCAGCGGGATGCTTGAGGCCTTCGATCAGGCCCACTGGGTCGATCAGAAAGGTGCGGATAATCGACGGATAAAGGCTCTTGTAATCGAGCACCAAGACCGATTCGTAGAGGCCCGGCTGCGAGTCCATGACAAAACCACCCGGGCTTGCTTCAGCGGGTTTGCTGCCAAGATTGGGCGCTACGAACCCCTGCCGGTGCATCAGCGGCATGTACAAATGCGTGAACGCTGCCACCGATCCGCCGCTGCGGTCCGCCGGCAAACCGGTGACACTGGCGCGTTCCAGCAGAAAGGTCAGCAACTCGGTCCTGGCGAAAATCTGCGTGACCAGCTCGCAGTCCCTGAGGTTGTACTTGGCCAGCGCCGGTTTGTCCTCGGCGAACATGCGGTTGATTTCGTCCATGCGCTGATACGGATTGTTGATCGCCTTGCCTTCGCCAAGGAGGGTTTGCGCAACATTTTCCAGGCTGAAGGACGCAAAGCTCCAGGTCGCCGAGCGCAGGGCTTCGATGCCGTCGATGATCAGCCGCCCCGCCGCCGAGGCGAAGTAATGATTGCCGCTGCCGTGTTCGCGCCACTGCATTTCCTCACCGCCGCGCCCCAGTTTCAGCGGCACACCCAGGCGTCGCGCGTGCTCGTGAAGCACGCGCAGATCGAATTGCACGACATTCCAGCCGATGATCGCGTCGGGATCAAAGCGGGCGAACCATTCGTTGAGCTTTTTCAGCAAGACGGTGCGGGAGTCGCAGTATTCGAGCTGGAAGTCCACGGCGCTGTCATCACCGTTGGGCGGCCCGAGCATATACACCTGACGCTCGCCGCAGCCTTCCAGGCCAATGCAATACAACTCGCCGCGCGCGGTGGTTTCGATGTCCAGAGACACCAGTTTCAGCGCCGGGCGGTAATCTGGATCGGGCTTCATCTGCGCGTCACGCAGCAGGCCGTCGGCATCGGGCGTGCCGCCTAAGATCACCGGCGCAGTGATGAACCGCTCCATCATGTAGCGTTCCGGCGGGCGCACGTCGGCTTCGAAGACTTCGACGCCGGCCTTGCGCAGCGCCGTTTCCAGGCGCATCAACTGGCCGTGCTGCTGGCAATAAAGACCGAGCACCGGGCGATGCTCGAAATCCTGCAAAGCCAACGGGCGCAGTTCGACGTTTTTTTCACCTCGTAACAGCAGTTCAGCCTGTTCGCGCTGAACCGCCGGAATAAACGCCACCGACGGCTGATGCGGCAGACGAACCCGTTGGGCACCGTTGTCGGTCGCCAGCCAGAATTCGACTTCGGTGCCGGCCGGGGTATCACGCCAATGCCGCGTCAGGACGAAGCCCCGCTGTAAATCCACCACTGCAACCTCGAGTTTGAATCAGGCGGTGATTGTACCTGTCATCGTGGGAGAGACTGCGTATTGCGACATGAATGCTATTGATGAGGGCATTGGCGTGTGGTGACGCGGTGTTCAGTCGGACTGATTTTCATTGGTCGCCGTCATCGCCAGCAGGCTGGCTCCTGCAATTTGCGTTGAAAAAACGGTAAATGACGTTTTTTGCGCATTATCTGCCGCTTTGCGCCTTGCTCTGCGGGCCAGCGTCTACGATTCTTCAGGAACAACGACAACACCAGAGTAACCACCATGAAAACCGTCGCCCAACTGCTCAAGTTGAAAGATCAAAAAAATCAGGAAGTGCACCAGATCAAACCCGATCACATGGTGCTCGAAGCGCTGATGAAGATGGCCGAGAAAAATGTCGGCGCTTTGCTGGTGGTTGAAAATGAAGAGGTGTTGGGAATCATCAGCGAGCGCGATTACGCCCGCAAGCTGGTGCTGCATGGCCGCTCTTCGGTGGGCACGCCGGTGCGCGACATCATGGTCTCGCCAGTGATCACGGTAGACACCCACCAAACCGTCGACACCTGCCTGAGCATCATGTCCGACAAACGCCTGCGGCACTTGCCGGTGGTGGAGAATGGGAAGCTGATCGGCTTGCTGTCGATTGGCGATTTGGTCAAGGAAGCGATTGCCGAGCAGGCTGAGTTGATTCAGCAGCTGGAGCAATATATTCGGGGTGAATAGCGGGAGGACGGCTTGATTGCGTAGGTGGTTGATTGGTCGATTGGTCGATTGGTCGATTGGTCGATTGGTCGATTGGTCGATTACGATGTTGACTGACCTGCCGCTTACATGAGCAAGCGCTCCTGCACTTGATATGCGATCACCTGAGCGAGGCTTGCTCGAGATGGCTTTCTGTCAGGCTGCAGTGGATTTGTCGGTGTACATATCCGGTTTTACGGTGATGGCTGCTATGGGTTCCGCTCTTACAGCGGGTCACTTGGAGAAGCCTACGCGGCCCGGCCCCAAGTGACTCGCTGTAAAAGCGAACCAAATTGAAGCCATTACCGCAGAAATGGATATGTACCCGGCATTAAGTACCCAGACATAGCCATAGTTGGCTGAATTAAACCGGCCAATGCCGCGCAAACACCGGTGCCAGGGTCGGGTGCCGGTCGATTCGCTCCAGCCAGGCGAAAAACCCCGGCCGCGCATTGCGCAAATGCTCCCGACTCCCCGCCCACCGGCTGACCACCGCCGCCAACACGTCCAGCGCGCCCGGCGTCTCATCGCCCAAATACAACTCGCCCGAAAACTGATCGGCAAACACCTCCCAACTCCAGTGCAATCGAGTGCGCGCGCCAGCCATCAAATTATCCATGGACGCCTGATCCGCTTCGGCCAGCCAGCGCTCCGGGTAATCGATGACGCCGATGGCGGCGTAGCAATTGCTGACGATAAAGGCCAGCCCACGAATCGCCTGATCGCGCTCCATAGGCTCTTTGGGCAGCAAATCTGATTTTGGGAACGCCAGGCCAAGGTGAATCAGGATCGCCGCGCTCTCGGTGAGAATGCTGCCGTCAGGCAATTGCAGCGTCGGAATCTGCTTGAGCGGATTGAGCTTTTCCAGCGCTGTCGCCGATTCTGGAGATGATTCGACGTCGATGAAGCGATAAGGAATCTCACACAGCTCAAGTGCGGCTTCAATCGCGGCGGCGCCGGAATTCTGGTGCCCATAAAGTTGGTACATAAACACCTCCAATGACGATCCTGACGTTGTAGCAGCTGACTGTGGGCCTGCCGAAAAATTTCTTTTTTTCGCACTGCATCCAAATCGCGATCCGACGGGTAGTACCAGTAGCAGCCCCTGATGCTGCCGAGCGGGTTACCCACTTTCGGAGAAAACATCATGAACGCCAGACAACTGATTTGCCTCGCCGGTCTGTTTGCCGCCATCCCGGCAGCCTACGCCCAGACCAGCCTGCCCGACACCATCAAAGTGCCCGATGGCCACAAAGTCTCGATGGAAACCACCGGCGTCGGCGAAATCACTTACGAATGCCGTGACAAGGCGAACGCGGCCGGCCAGACCGAATGGGTATTTGTCGGTCCCAAAGCAGTGCTCAATGATCGCAGCGGCAAACAGGTTGGCACCTACTTCGGCCCGCCCGCCACATGGCAGGCCAAAGACGGTTCGAAAGTGACCGGCACGCAACTGGCCGTGGCGCCGTCGAGCGCCGGCAATCTGCCGTATCAGTTGGTCAAGGCCAATCCTGCCGAAGGCAAAGGCGCGATGACCGGCGTGAGTTACATCCAGCGCGTCGCGCTCAAGGGCGGCGTGGCGCCAAGTGCCGAGTGCACGGCGGCCAACAAGGGCAAGCAAGAAGTGGTGAAGTATCAGGCTGACTATATTTTCTGGTCGCAGTCTTGATGCCATGAGGTGTTGTGTCAGCCGTGCGCGTATCGGCTGACACACACCTTCGCTCCGACATTTACGGAATTGTTTGCTAGATTGCATGGGTATCCATTTCTGACGGCTGAGCTCTGTGTCCTTGCCTGAATCAAACTTTGATTACGAAGACCGTTTGGCAGCTTGCGCACGCGGGGAGCGCCAGGCCTTGCGGGATTTGTATGTGCAAGAGAGCCCACGCTTGTTGGGAGTGGCCAAGCGTCTGGTGCGCGACACGGCGCTGGCCGAAGACATCGTGCACGACGCCTTCCTGAAAATCTGGGCAGGCGCCGCACGTTTTGACCCGTCACGGGGATCGGCGCGCGGCTGGATGTTCACCGTGACCCGGCACCTGGCGCTTAATTTTCTGCGCGACAACAGCCGCGAGGTATATGGCGAGGTTGCCGAGCATGAGCAGGATCACACGGAAAGCTTTGATGCCCAGGTGCATTCTTCACGCATTCATGGGTGT
Source organism: Pseudomonas sp. TMB3-21 (assembly GCF_054898145.1). Classification (NCBI taxonomy): domain Bacteria; kingdom Pseudomonadati; phylum Pseudomonadota; class Gammaproteobacteria; order Pseudomonadales; family Pseudomonadaceae; genus Pseudomonas; species Pseudomonas sp. TMB3-21. The sequence goes on from NZ_CM142718.1 coordinate 5,460,467, forward strand.
CTGGAGCAACTGGAACCGGCGCGACGCAGCTGCATTGTGCATGCCTACGTCGACGGTTATTCCCACGCCGAGATTGCAGACAAACTCGGCACCCCGCTGGGCACCGTCAAAGCCTGGATCAAGCGGAGCCTGACGGCATTGCGGGAGTGCATGGGATGATTACCGGACCGACGAATGAAACACCGGAAGAACTCGACGAACTCGCCAGCGAATACGTATTGGGCACGCTCTCGGCGCAACGGCGTATCGAGGTGCAACAGCGCCTTGCCGACGACAGCCGATTGCGCAGCGCCGTCGACACCTGGGAGCGGCGCTTGCTCGGCCTGACCGAACTGGCCGAGCCGCAGACACCCTCACCTCACCTCTGGCAGCGTATCGAGCGCAGCGTGCACGGTTTCAACCGTGCACCGGCAGCCGCGACCGTAGCTTCTCCATCCTGGTGGAATCTGCTACCGCTTTGGCGAGGACTCGCCGGTGCGGGTCTGGCCGCGACTTTGTTGCTGGGTGCTCTGATGTTGACGCAGACCACGGTCAAACCGACGTACCTTGTGGTGCTGGTCGCGCCGCAGGACAAGGCCCCGGGCTGGGTGATTCAGGCGAGCGACTCGAGGGAAATCCAGCTGATCCCGCTGGGCGCGTTTGAAGTTCCGGCGGACAAGGCACTGGAGTTCTGGACCAAGGGTACGGACTGGCAAGGACCGGTTTCGCTCGGTCTGGTCAAACCCGGCCAAACGCTTACCGTGCCGCTGGACAAATTGCCGCCGCTGCAAGCGGATCAGCTATTCGAGTTAACGCTGGAAAACCCCACTGGCTCACCGACCGGCAAACCAACCGGCCCGATTCAGGCCATCGGCCGCGCGGTGAAGATAATCTGATCAGCGCCCCGCCCGCTTCATGCACCGCTGATAACGCTCATCTACCCGTTTTGCAAACCACGCCGTGGTCAGCTTGCGCGTGATTTTCGGGCTCTGCAGAACGATCCCCGGCAGCACCGCACGCGGCAACGTTCGGCCTTCGGCTTGCTCGGCCAATTTGAAAACCTGTTCATAGAGTTCAGTCTCTTCAAACTCCAGGCTTTTGCCTTTTTCCAGTTGATCGCGGAGGGTCGGATTGCGCATGCCCAACTGTTTGCCCAGGGTTCGCACCGCCAGTTCGGTAGTGCCCGGCATGATTGAATCGTAGCGAACCAGATCGCCGTCCAGCGCCAGGGGTATGCCCGAAGCTCTGCTTACCGCGTTCTGAAAGGCCGCATTGCGACTGGCGTACCAGCCGGCGTTGAAATCGGCGAAACGGTAGAGCGGTTGCTGATAGCTCACTGGGTAGCCAAGCAAATGCGCGATGCCGAAATACATGCCGCCGCGTCGGCTGAACACTTCACGTCGAATCGAGCCGTCCACCGTGTACGGGTAATCGCGCGACTGCGCCTCGGCAAAGTCGATGCTCACCTGCATCGGGCCGCCGGTGTGCACCGGGTTGAAGCCACCGAACAAAGTGCGCCCCATGGGCACCATGCCGATGAAATCGTCAAAAATGGCGCTGAGTTCCTTTTCGCTGCGCGCAGCATTGAGGCGCTCGCTGTAGCTTTTGCCATTGCTCGAACGCACTTGCAACGCGCCGCTCACCAACAGGCTGGGGATGTGCACTTTCGCAGCCCGGCGGTTGATCTCTTCGCGAGCGATCTTGCCCAGCCCCGGCACTGGTGGATCGACCTGAAAGGTCGATTCCTGCTCGGTGACAGCCAATACCGAACACAGGTTTTGCGTTGACGGGTAAATATCCTGCGTGGCAAAAGCGACGTAGATGTCCGTGGCCCAACCTTGACGGTCGGCAGTTTTCGCCGGCAGCAGGCGCATGATTTCCGCCTTGACCTCGGCGGGCTTGCGCGCCGGTGGTTCCTGCACGCGCTGAGTGCCGCAACCGGCCAGAATCAGCAGGGCAGCGACGCTTATGATCAATCGATTGGCTTGCATGGTGCTCCATCAAAACCGTTGAGGCGAGGTCACCATACGATCAATGGCATGGCGCAGGCTATGACTGTCGCCGCCCCTCCCCGTTCCCGCCAGACATTTCCCACAGACCAATCCGACAAATCCATTGCGCGACGTTACTGAGAAAAACTATCATTCGCGCCTGGAGTCGTATCTGCGCAAGGAGTTCTCTGCGCCCGCCATTCTTACCTCACTAGCGGCGTGCCGCAGGTACGAAACATGATTACTCCAGGCCGCATTGGCGTTCCTTTTCGCCCGACACTTCTCGCCCTGCTCTGCTCGTTGTCCGTGACTGTCCACGCTGCGCCCGATACCACCAACAACGGCGACAAGGCGCTGGTGCTGGGCGACGTCAACGTCAATGCGCAAGCCCCGACAGCCTCGGACTTGCCGCCGCCCTTCGCCGGTGGTCAAGTGGCGCGCGGCGGGCAGATGGGTGTGCTGGGTAACCAGGACATCATGGACGTGCCGTTCAGCATGGCCTCCTACACCGAGCAGCTGATTCAGGATCAACAGGCCGAAGACATCGCCGATGTGCTGCTCAACGATGCTTCGGTGCGTCAGGCCAGCGGTTTCTCCAACCAGGCACAGGTCTTCATGATCCGCGGCCTGCCATTGAACGGCGACGATATTTCCTACAACGGGCTGTACGGCGTACTACCGCGACAGATCATTTCCACCGACGCCCTCGAGCGCGTGGAAGTGTTCAAAGGCCCCAACGCTTTCATCAACGGGGTGACGCCGACCGGCTCCGGCATCGGCGGTGGCGTCAACCTGCAACCCAAGCGCGCCGGCGATGAGCCGTTGCGCCGCTTTACCACCGACATCAGCGACGAAGGACGAATCGGCCAACACCTGGATCTCGGCCAGCGCTTCGGTGAAGACAACCGTTTCGGCGCTCGGGTCAACCTCGCACAACGCGAAGGCGATACTGCCATCGACAAAGAAAACCAGCGTTCCAAACTGTTCGCCCTCGGCCTCGACTACCGCGGCGATGCCCTGCGCGTGTCCGGCGATTTCGCCTACCAGAAACAGCGGATCAACGCCGGTCGCAACAGCGTCAACGTCGGCAACGCCACGCACATCCCGGATGCGCCATCGGCCGACACCAACTACGCGCCCAAATGGGGTTTCACTGAAATCGAAGACACCTTCGGCATGCTGCGCGCCGAATATGACCTGAACGACAGCTGGACCGCCTACATTGCCGGCGGCGCCAAGCACACTCGCGAAGTCGGTCGCTACAACTCGACGACGCTAGTGGGTAATGACGGCGGTTCGGTGACGACCGGCTCGTTCATCCCTCACGACGAAGACAACAAAAGCGTGATGGGCGGACTCAACGGCAAATTCAACACCGGCCCTGTCAGCCATAAACTCAATTTCGGCCTTGCCGGGATCTGGACCGAACAACGCAGCGCCTACGATTTCGACCTGACCCGTTATTCGAACAACATCTACCACCCGGTGGACACGCCTTCGCCGGTCGGTAACTTCGCCGGCGGCGACCTCAACGATCCGGGTATCGTCGGCAAAACGTTCAATCGCAGCGTTGCGGTATCCGACACGCTCGGTTTCTTCGATGATCGCCTGCTGGTGACCGTCGGCCTGCGTCGCCAGCAGTTGGTGGTGCAAGGTTATGGTTACGCGCCGGAGGGGTCCGGCAGTCGTACTTCCTCCTACGATGAAGCGATCACCACGCCGGTCTACGGCATCGTGTACAAACCGTGGGATACCGTGTCGTTCTATGCCAACCGCATCGAAGGTCTGGCGCAGGGGCCGACCTCTCCTACGTCGGCGCTCAGCCGCGTGGTGGTCAATGGCAACGAAGTGTATGCACCGGCGCGTTCCAAGCAGCTTGAAGCCGGGGTCAAGATCGACATGGGCGCCTACGGCGCGAGCCTCGGGGTATTCCGTATCGAGCAGCCGAGTGACGGCTACACCGAGATCATTGATGCCACCACCGCGCGTTACGTGCGCGAAGGCGAACAGGTCAACAAAGGCGTCGAGCTCAACGTCTTCGGCGAACCGCTCAGCGGCCTGCGCCTGATCAGCGGCCTGACCCTGATCGACACCGAACTGAAGAACACCGCCGGTGGCCTCAATGACGGCAACGATGCGATCGGCGTGCCGACCTTCCAGTTCAACGCCTCCGTCGACTGGGATGTGCCGGGCCTGCAAGGCGTGGCGTTGAATGGCCGCATGTTGCGCACCGGCGGGCAATACGCCGACGCCGCCAACAACCTCAGCCTGCCCACCTGGAACCGCTTTGACGCCGGCGCTCGTTATGCCTTCAAGGTTCAGGAAAAAGATGTGACGCTGCGCTTCGGCGTGGAAAACCTCGCCAACAAAAAATACTGGGAATCGGCTCAGGGCGGTTACCTGACCCAAGGCGAACCGCGCGTGGCGAAGCTGTCGGGCACCATCGACTTCTGATCCGCGCCACTTACCGAAAAGGCCCCGCAGCTTCTCCGCTGCGAGGCCTTTTTCCGCGAAGAGATGATCGCCTGGTGCGCTGAACATCATTTGCTCTTGCAGGTGTTCGGCTGGCGCTCCGCGTTCGAAGCGGCAGGCCTGGCGCGCAACGGCTTTTACCTGTTGCGTCCAGACACCTATGTGGCGATTGCCGAGACGTGCTCCGATCCGAAAGTGATCGAACAGTATTTCCGGCAACACGGGATTCGGCCGTTTTTCACATGATCCAGAAAGCTTTACCGAGTCAGCGTGCGGCTTAAATTCCCGCCAACGCCAGGTCCATAGCGAAGTAGGTGAAAATCAGATCCGCGCCCGCGCGTTTGATCGCGCCGAGGCTTTCGCGGACCACGCGATCCTCATCAATCGCTCCGGCTTGCGCACCGAACTTGATCATTGCGTACTCGCCACTCACCTGATAAGCCGCCAATGGCAGGCGCGACACTTCGCGGATGTCGCGGATGATGTCGAGGTACGCGCCGGCCGGTTTGACCATCAAGGCGTCGGCGCCTTGCTGCTCGTCCAGCAACGATTCGCGGACGGCTTCGCGGCGGTTCATCGGGTTCATCTGATAGCTTTTGCGGTCGCCCTTGAGCGCACTGCCGCCGGCTTCACGAAACGGGCCGTAGAGCGCCGAGGCGAATTTGGTCGAATAGGCCATGATCGGGATTTGATTGAAACCGGCCTCATCAAGTGCCTTGCGGATCGCCCGAACCTGCCCGTCCATGGCGGCCGACGGGGCTATCACGTCAGCACCGGCCCGGGCGGCGGCGACGGCTTGCTTGCCCAGATTGATCAGGGTCTGGTCGTTGTCGACTTCGTGGTTGTGCAGCACACCGCAGTGCCCATGGTCGGTGTATTCGCAGAAACAGGTGTCGGACATCACAATCATTTCCGGCACCGCGTCCTTGGCGATCCGCGACATGCGCGAGACCAGACCGTTGTCGCTCCAGGTGTCGCTGCCGCTACTGTCCAGATGATGGGACACGCCGAAGGTCATCACCGATTTGATCCCGGCCCGCGCATAGCGCTCGATCTCGCCGGCCAGTTTCGACTCCGGGATACGCATCACCCCGGGCATGCTGTTGATCGGCACAAAATCGTCGATTTCTTCCTCGACGAATATCGGCAGCACCAGGTCGCTCACGCTGAATTCGGTTTCCTGGAACAGGTTGCGCAGGCTCGCATTGCGGCGCAGACGGCGGGGACGTGCTTCGGGGAACTGACTGGACATGGGAATTCCTGCAAAAACGGCGGATTAGACGAAAGTCGTAGGGGGCGAAAGCTTAGGCCTTGTGCGGCGTCGGGCACAAACCCCGAACGGGAAAAAACCCTTACACCATCAGCAATAATCCCCGATCCCTACAGCCGCTGCCGAGCCCGCGAGGCTGCGGTCGCAAAGTTTGCAACAGCAGCCTACGGCAGCGCCTACAAACCGTAACATCCTGTCGATAAGCTTTACCCCAATCCCGACCGGGTCGCGGCTACAGTGCTGCGCACTTGACGGTGATCGAACCAAACGGGCCTCGAGGACTCTGAGCATTGCCCGCTAGTAAACGCAAATGCCATAACGACATGGAAACCACCTGATGCTGGGAGCTAGGGGTGTAGAGGTTTGTCAGCCTTAACCGACTGTGCTGAAGAATATCTATCGAATGATGAATTTTTTGAAATTCGCCAAGCCTTTCAAACATCGCGCCTACATCCTGCTGCCAGTCTTGCTGGCCGTGAGCGCCTTGTTTCTGTCGCTGGAGTCCAGCGAAAGCCGCGCTCAACCGGCAGACGGTACCCAGACACTGGTGTTTCTGCGTCACGCGGAAAAACCCGCCGGTGGCCTCGGCCAGCTGAATTGCCAGGGCCTGAACCGCGCCATTGACCTGGCCACCCTGCTGCCGGAAAAATTCGGCAAGGCGGACTACGTGTTCGCCGCCAACCCGACGCGCAATGTCGAAGAAGGCGAACTGGATAACTCTTACAGCTACATTCGTCCCTTGATGACCATCAGCCCCAGCGCCATCAAGCTCGGCCTGCCGGTGAACATCGAATTCTCGGCCAATGACACCAGTGATCTGGCCGATGAGTTGCTGGAAGACAAGTATCACAACTCGGTGATCTATACCGCCTGGTCGCACGGCTACCTGCCTGAACTGATCAACAAGGTGGCGGGCGAAGCGGTTGGCAAAAAGCAGAACATTACCGAAGACTGGGCCTCCAGCGATTTCGACTCGCTCTACGTGCTTACTCTGACGTGGCACAACGGCAAGGCCAGCCTGCAGAGCCACACCTACCAGCAAGGCCTGGATAACGGTCAGGAAACCTGCCCAAGCTGATCGCGTTCGGTTAACCCGACCGGCGAATACCAGCATCGACCAAGGGGCTGGGCTATCATGCAGCCCATCTCCCTTTGTCCGGATCCTCCCCATGTCGCTCTCAACCACAGCCAACCCTTCGCGGGGCTGGTCGTTCTGGTGGAAACCCGCCTTGTTCGTGCTGGTGGCCTGCATCGGCCTCTACTACGTCAAGTGGTCGCCCTACTATTTGAAGGCGTTCGTCGCCGCTGACAATCACAGCATCGGCGCTTCCATACTCAACGACGCCCAGACCGCCCCGCTGGCTGCCGCCCTGATCTACGCGAAAGTGTATTTTCTGGCGATCTGGAAAGCCGCCGTGCTGGCGGTCATCCTCGGTTCCCTGCTGCAAGTACTGATTCCGCGAGACTGGTTGCTGCGCCTGTTCGGCCGCGCCGGGGTGGCCTCGACCGTGCGCGGTGGTTTGTTCGCCCTGCCGGGGATGATGTGCTCATGCTGCGCGGCTCCGGTGGCCGCGAGCATGCGTCGCTCGAACGTTTCAGTGGGCGCAGCGCTGGCGTTCTGGATCGGCAATCCGGTGCTCAATCCAGCCACGTTGGTGTTCATGGGCTTCGTCCTCGGCTGGGGCTTCACGGCATTGCGTCTGGTGGCGGGGATTGTGCTGGTGTTCGGCGTGTCGTTGGTGGCTCAGCGTATTGCCGGCCCGGAAACACTGCCGGAAGCGGCAGTCGAAGCGGTCACTAACGCGACAGTCAAAGACACCCAGCCTTTCCTGACGCGCTGGGCAAAAACCCTGTGGCAGCTGTTCTGGAGCACCATTCCGGTATACATCCTCGCAGTGCTGGTACTCGGCGCCGTGCGCGTCTGGGTGTTCCCGCACATCGACGGAGCCATGGCCAATAGCTTGCTCTGGCTGATTCCTCTGGCGATTGTCGGCACGCTGTTTGTGATCCCGACGGCGGCCGAAATCCCTATCGTGCAAACCATGATGACCCTGGGCATGGGCACTGCACCGGCGGTCGCGTTGCTGATGACCCTACCGAGCATCAGCCTGCCGTCGCTGTTGATGCTGCGCAAGGATTTCGACGCGCGGGTGCTGCTGAGCGTGGCGCTGATGACGATGGGAATCGGCGTGGTCAGCGGGCTGATCGGAGCGGCGCTGCTTTAGGATTTACAGGGGATGGACGGGCCTCGTCGCGGGCCCGCCGATTCAACATCAGCGTCGCTGAATGACCCGCTGGCGAAGGTACTCAAGCACCGCCGCCTGCTCCCCGACGAACTCGATCCGTGCGCCTTTCTTCTCGCGCTGAAACGCATACATCGGGTCGTAATACTCTCGCAGCAACCCTTCGATCCAGTCGCGATGCAGGTCCACCGCACCACTGCGCGCCTGCTCGGCCAAGGCCGCTTCCATCAGGATCAGCATCCGCCGATGTCGCTCGCCGCCAAGGCGTTTCTGGACATTGTTCAGGCTCGCCAGCAAACGTTCGGAAAACAACGCAAAGCCTTCCTCCCCGTGCACGCCGATAAATTCGGCGCACAGGTCTACCACGTAATCGCGCAGGATCCGCTCGACCCGACCTTGCAGACTGTCCTCGAGCCACACCATCGGAAACTCCTGCATGCCCTGAAACAGCGGCAACGGCAAGGCGCAACTGCCAACCATGCGGCTTTCGTCTTCAAGTACGAACTGCTCGATCCCATGATCCCGCTTTTTCAGCAGGTCCACAGCCAGGCGGTTTTCGAAATCGATATTGGACGGCTGCCCGGTCGCGCGTTTGCCAAAGCTGGAGCCACGATGATTGGCGTGACCTTCCAGATCGAGGCCATTGTTCAACTGCATAAGCACTTCAGTCTTGCCGGTGCCCGTCATGCCACCCAGCAAGACGAAATCGCTCTGGGTGAGCGCTTGCTCGAGCGTCCCCAGCAAGAAGGTGCGCATGGCTTTGTAGCCACCGCCGACCCGCGGAAAATCGATGCCCGCCTCGTCCTTGAGCCACTGCTGGACGATCTGCGAACGCAAGCCGCCGCGAAAGCAGTACAACAAGCCATCAGGGTGAGCCTGGGCAAACTCAGCCCAGGCCTGGATGCGTTGCGCCTTGATCGGGCCGGACACCAGTTGATGGCCGAGGGTGATCGCCGCCTGCTGGCCTTGTTCCTTGTAACAGGTGCCGATGCGCTGCCGCTCGCTGTCGTTCATCAGCGGCAAGTTGGCCACGCCGGGGAAGGCACCCTTGACGAATTCGACCGGCGCGCGCGTGTCCATCATCGGCCGGTCATGCAGGAAGATGTCGCGGTAATCGGTGACGTCGATGGGCATCAATACACCTCGACCGCGTTTGTCTGTCGCTCGACCAGTTCACCGATCGGCTGCAGCGACAGGCCCAGCTCGGCGGCGACTTCGAGGAACTGCGCGTTACCTTCGGGCGTCACCGCAATCAGCAAACCACCGCTGGTTTGCGGATCGCACAACACGCGTTTGTGCAACTCCTGAATCCGCCCCAGCTTGCTGGAGTAGCTGTCGAAATTGCGCAAGGTGCCGCCGGGGACGCAGCCTTGCTCCAGGTAATACTCGACACCGGGCAGCTGCGGGACCCGCGCGTATTCGATGCGCGCAGTGACGTGGCTGCCATCGGCCATCTCCACCAGATGCCCGAGCAGACCGAACCCGGTAACGTCGGTCATCGCCGTGACGCCGTCGAGCTTGCCGAAACGGCTGCCCGGTTTGTTGAGCGTGCACATCCAGTCGCGGGCGAGGCCGATGTCGGCGTGACGCAACTTGCCCTTCTTTTCAGCCGTGGTGAGGATGCCGATGCCCAGCGGTTTAGTGAGGTAGAGCAGGCAACCGACGGTGGCGGTGTCATTACGTTTCATATGGCGCTTGTGCACCAGCCCGGTCACGGCCAGGCCGAAGATCGGCTCCGGCGCGTCGATGGAATGGCCGCCGGCCAACGCAATCCCCGCCTCATCGCAGATCGACCGCCCGCCGCGAATCACTTCCCGGGCAATCTCCGGCGCCAGCACGTTGACCGGCCAGCCAAGAATCGCAATCGCCATCAATGGATCGCCGCCCATGGCGTAGATATCGCTGATCGCGTTGGTGGCGGCAATCCGGCCGAAATCGAACGGGTCATCGACAATCGGCATGAAGAAGTCTGTGGTCGAAACCACCCCGCGTTCCTCGTCAATCGCATACACCGCCGCGTCATCGCGCGAGGCGTTGCCCACCCACAGTTTAGGGTCAAGATTCTGCGCGCCACTGCCGGCGAGAATCACTTCCAGCACCTGCGGCGAAATCTTGCAGCCACACCCTGCGCCGTGGCTGTACTGTGTCAGACGGATCGGCTCGCTCATGGGGGCACCTCGTGAAGTCAATGCCGGCGATTCTAACAGAGCGCGGCCTTGGCCAGTCATGTCGCGCACAGGCGCGGGCGCTCTATTCGCCCCCCCTTAAGGGCGATGATCAGCATTCATTGACCTTTTTCACGACTTGCCGAGTACAGGTCCCAAACCCTGTCGCTATCGACCACTACCGCCTGACAATCCAACTGAATTTTCCGCCACCAGGACGATCCTTCTATTACTAGAGGGAGGAATTAGGGCTTTATGAACAACGCAAAACTTTTCGTCATTGAATACACCCTGCACGGCGCCCCCAAGTCCTTCATTATCCGCCTCGACAAAATGGATAACACTGAGGCATGGCATTGGGCGAGCTGTGATGCGGGCGTGGGCCGGATTCCGCGGTTCGGGCGCGAGAAGGTGCAAAAAACCAGTAAACCGATGGCGGAAAAATTCGGGGTGGAGAATGTTACGTGGCGACCAGCCGGGTAAATGATCGGGAGGATAAATGATGACGACCACGCCGCTGACCAGCCTGGGTCACATCGACTACGGCATCGATTCACTCTTTGGCCGCATCACTAAAAGTGCCGAGTGCCAGGTAGGCCTCGAGCCCGTTGAGAATGAGCCAAACCGCTTTGCCTTGCGCGTGCATGCGCCTTTGCCAGAAGACCTGGAGAAGGCGAATACAGTCTTGGTCAACGTGGACGGGCGACGACTTGGCGGCGTGATACGACATACCAAGCGGCTGGATGATGACAGCCTGAAACTGGAAGTGGAGCCCGAATAGGCTCCACTTTTTTTTGCGCTGCTATTTTTTTGGAGCCGCGCATTTGCAACCTTCACTGCTGCATGCTTCACCGTTTGCATGATGGTGGGCGCAAGCGTCGCAACAGTAATGCTTGCCGTGGCGCGCTATGGAATGTTCGCCGAGCTTGCACGAACATTGAGGGCAATCGCAGGTCTTTTCGGGCATGGGTCTGACTCCTTGAGTAGTGGTTGTCGGAGGGCCGCGTAAAGCGCCGGAATTACCAGTGTAGAAGTTGTCGCGGGGAGTGCGGCAATAGCGGGAAAAATGATTGGGTCACAGACGCCTTCGCGAGCAGGCTCGCTCCTACAGGGATTTGAATACATCCGTAAAATCGGGTCGCATTGGAGGCCGCCTTCGCGGGCAAGCCTCGCTCCCACAGGGATTTTTGTATATCCGCAGAAATGCAGTCGGATTGGAGGCCGCTTTCGCGTGCAAGCCGGGTCGATCGCCAACACAAAAAAATGCCCCGATCTCTCGACCGGGGCATTTCCATTCCAGCAGTTAACTCATCAAACCCTTAGTGAGCAACCGCCCCACTCGCCCCAAGCCCAGTCTGCGAGCGAACAAATTGCGGGAAGAACAGCGCCCGCTCATTGTCCGCAGCCTTGGACTTGTCAGTAATCGAGAAGAACCAAATACCCACAAACGCAATGATCATCGAAAACAACGCCGGGTACTCATACGGGAAGATCGCCTTCTCGTTATGCAGAATCTGCACCCAAATAGTTGGCCCAAGCACCATCAAACCAACGGCACTGATCAGACCCAGCCAGCCGCCAATCATCGCACCACGCGTAGTCAGGTTCTTCCAGTACATCGAAAGCAACAACACCGGGAAGTTACAGCTCGCCGCGATGGAGAACGCCAGGCCAACCATGAATGCGATGTTCTGGCTTTCGAACAGAATGCCCAGACCAATCGCCAGCACTGCCAAAGCAATCGTGGTGATCTTCGAGACGCGGATTTCATCCTTCTCGTTGGCCTTGCCCTTCTTGATCACGCTGGCATACAGGTCATGGGACACCGCCGATGCACCGGCCAGGGTCAGACCGGCAACCACTGCCAGAATGGTCGCAAACGCTACGGCCGAGATGAAGCCCAGGAAGATGCTGCCACCGACCGCATTGGCCAGGTGCACCGCCGCCATGTTGTTACCGCCCAACAGCGCGCCCGCCGCGTCTTTGAACGCCGGGTTGGTGCTTACCAGCAGGATCGCGCCGAAGCCGATGATGAAGGTCAGGATGTAGAAGTAACCAATGAAACCGGTTGCGTACAGCACGCTCTTGCGTGCTTCTTTCGCGTCACTCACGGTGAAGAAGCGCATCAGAATGTGCGGCAGGCCAGCGGTACCGAACATCAGCGCCAGGCCCAGCGAGAAGGCCGAAATCGGATCTTTCACCAGACCGCCCGGGCTCATGATCGCTTCACCTTTAGGGTGAACCTTGATCGCCTCGGTAAACAGTGCGTTGAAGTCGAAGTTGACGCTCTTCATCACCATCAGCGCCATGAAGGAGGCACCGGACAGCAGCAGCACAGCCTTGATGATCTGCACCCAAGTGGTCGCCAGCATGCCGCCAAACAGCACGTACATGCACATCAGGATACCGACGAGAATGACCGCAACGTGGTAGTCGAGACCGAACAGCAACTGAATCAGTTTGCCCGCACCGACCATCTGCGCGATCAGGTAGAACGCCACCACCACCAGCGAACCGCACGCGGACAGCGAACGGATCTGGGTTTGCCCAAGGCGGTAGGACGCCACGTCGGCAAAGGTGTACTTGCCCAGGTTACGCAGGCGCTCGGCGATCAGGAACAGAATGATCGGCCAGCCCACGAGGAAGCCGATCGAGTAGATCAGGCCGTCATAACCGGAGGTGAACACCAGCGCGGAAATACCCAGGAAGGACGCCGCTGACATGTAGTCACCGGCAATCGCCAGACCGTTCTGGAAGCCGGTGATCTTGCCGCCGGCCGCATAGTAGTCGGCGGCCGAGTTGTTTTTCTTCGACGCCCAGTAAGTGATGTACAGGGTCGCGCCGACAAACGCCACGAACATCAGGATCGCGGCGACGTTCAGCGGTTGTCTGGCCACTGCACCGGTCAGGGCGTCAGCCGCCCAGGCACCGGGTGCAAATGCTGCGATGCTCAATAGAGCCATTAGACGCCGGATCATTGCTGAGCCTCCTTGAGAATCGCATTGTTCAGGTCGTCGAATTCGCCATTGGCGCGTTTCACGTAGATGCCGGTCAGGACGAAGGCTGAGAGAATCAGCCCGATACCAATCGGTATGCCCCAGGTAATGGAAGACTCAGGGCTGATCTTCGCGCCCAATATATGCGGCCCATAAGCAATCAGAAGGATGAATCCGGAGTAAAGCCCAAGCATGATCGCCGAAAGAATCCAGGCGAACTTTTCTCGCTTACTAACCAGCTCCTTGAAGCGGGGGCTGTTTTGAATCGAGAGGTAAATGCTGTCGTTCATTGTTTTTATCCTCGCAGCACAGATGAAGTTGTAACGTCATCCACTTTATGCGGCTGCGGGACAGGTTCCAGACGACCTTAGTATTAGAACGACATGACCCATGCGCCAATTTCCAGCACATGGAACTAAATGTGGGAGCGAGCCTGCTCGCGATATCGGTGTACCCGTCAACAAGTGCTGACTGATGTACCGCAATCGCGAGCAGGCTCGCTCCCACAGGTTTAAACGAGGTGACTGTTATTTAGTCCAGTCAGCCACACGCTCCGGATGCTTGGCCACCCACGCCTTGGCCGCCGCGTCAGGCTTGGCACCGTCCTGAATCGCCAGCATCACCTCGCCGATTTCATCCTTCGACGCCCACTGGAAGTTCTTCAGGAACTTCGCCACTTCCGGCGCCTTGGTTTCCAGTTCCTTGCTGCCGATGTTGTTCACGGTCTCTGCCGCGCCGTACACGCCTTTCGGATCGTCGAGGAAACGCAATTTCCACTTGGCGAACATCCAGTGCGGCACCCAGCCGGTGACAGCGATGGATTCGTTTTTCTTCTCGGCACGGGTCAGCTCGGCAATCATGCCAGCGCCGGAGCTGGCCTTGAGTTGATAACTGGTCAGACCGTAGTCCTTTATGGCCTGATCGGTCTTGAGCATCACACCCGAACCGGCGTCGATGCCCACAATGCGATTCTTGAAGGTGTCGTCGGTTTTCAGGTCTTCGATGGATTTGGCCTTGACGTACTCGGGCACGATCAAACCGATTTTTGCGTCCTTGAAGTTCGGGCCATAATCGACGACCTGGTCCTTGTTCTTGGTCCAGTAATCGCCGTGTGTGACCGGCAGCCAGGCCGACATCATGGCATCAAGTTTCCCGGTGGCCACGCCTTGCCACATGATCCCGGTGGCGACCGCTTGCAGTTTCACATCGTAATCGAGCTTTTGCCTGATCACTTCGGCCGCGACGTGGGTGGTCGCGACACTGTCGGACCAGCCGTCAACGTAGCCAATGGTCACAGCCCCTTTCGCGGCCAGGGCTTGGGCGGAGCCAACCGCAAGCACCAGAGCGGCACCCGCGCCTAAAAGTCGTCGAATCTTCATCGTTACTTCCCCGAAAGTGCTGCGCCCGACGAATGCCGAGCCGCGTCAACGTATTGTCATGGTGCTCAGCGCCTCCATCACGCTCACCGCAAACTCGTTCAAACATCAGCGGAGTACTGACGCTTTTGATCATCAACCCGACGCCAATGGCGACCTGCTCTGCCAACGACCTCAAAACATCGAGAAACGACATCAGAAAGCCATTAATGGTGATCGCCATCAACGCAGCGGTCGATCCGCCCGAACTTTGCATGTCAAAATCGTGCAGACCACCCAAGCGAGTGCTAAATGCAGGTAACATGCGCCGCTTTGCTCCCAGACGGCCTGACCATGCCCGCGACATCCCGCTTTCCGTTTCTTGCTTATCTATTCGCCTGCCTGCTGGGGCTTTTTGCCCTCATTGGCTTTTGGTACGGGCTCGGCAAACCGGTGGTTCTGCCGGACGTGGCAAGCGCAACGCACAAGCTGCAATGCGCCTCCTACACGCCATTCGACAAAGATCAATCACCGTTCGACGTGCCATTCAAACTGCGCCCCGAGCGCATGGATGCCGATCTGGCATTGCTGGCCACGCGCTTCGAATGCATTCGCACTTATTCCATGACCGGCCTGGAGGCGTTGCCTGATCTGGCGCGCAAGCACGGTTTGAAATTGATGATCGGCGCGTGGGTCAACAGCAATGCGGTGGACACCGAAAAAGAAGTCGACTTGCTGATTGCTTCTGCCAACGCCAACGCCGATGTGGTCACGTCGGTGATCGTCGGCAACGAAACCTTGCTGCGCAAGGAAATCACCGGCGCGCAGCTGGCAAGGCTGATCAACAAGGTCAAAAGCCAGGTCAAGCAACCGGTCACCTATGCCGATGTCTGGGAGTTCTGGCTGAAACACCCGGAAGTCGCCCCGGCGGTGGATTTCCTGACCATTCACTTGTTGCCGTATTGGGAAGACGATCCGTCGAACATCGACGCCGCGCTGCAGCACGTCGCCGAAGTACGCCAGGTTTTTGGCAACAAGTTCGCTCCCAAGGATGTGGTGATCGGTGAAACCGGCTGGCCAAGCGAAGGCCGACAGCGCGAAACCGCCCTGCCGAGCCGCGTCAATGAAGCCAAATTCATTCGCGGTTTCGTCATCATGGCCGAGCAGGAAGGCTGGCGTTACAACCTGATCGAAGCCTTCGACCAGCCATGGAAACGTGCCAGTGAAGGTGCGGTCGGCGGTTACTGGGGTCTGTTTGATGCCGATCGCCAGGACAAAGGCGTGTTGGCCGGGCCGGTGTCGAACGTACCTTATTGGTCGCAATGGCTGGCGGTGGGTGGCTTGATCTTCGTCGGCACGCTGCTGCTCGGCGGCCGAGTGCGTAGCACCCGCGCCGCATTGGTGCTGCCGCTGCTGGCTGCTTTGGCTGCCTGCGCGCTTGGCGCCTGGGGAGATCTGGCGCGGGTGACCACGCGGTTTGCCAGCGAATGGCTGTGGGTCGCACTGCTGACCGGGCTGAATTTGCTGGTGCTGGCGCATGCCGCGCTCACCTTGAGTGCCCGCGAAGGATGGCGTGGACGTGCATTCGCGGTGCTGGAACGCCGGGCTGGCTGGCTGGTGGCCGCCGCAGGTTTCGCTGCTGCAGTCACCATGCTTGAGCTGGTGCTCGACCCACGTTATCGCAGCTTTCCGAGCGTCGCATTCATCCTTCCGGCGCTGGTATACCTGTGCCGTCCGGTGAATGTGCCGCGTCGGGAAATTGCCCTGCTGACCTTCGTCGTTGGAGCGGGCATTGCGCCGCAGCTGTATCGCGAAGGTTTGCTGAATCAGCAGGCGTGGGGCTGGGCGCTGGTGAGTGTGTTGATGGTGGCTGCGTTGTGGCGATGCTTGCGGGTTCGCAAGGTCTGATTTGCAGTGCAGCTTCTGACCCCATCGCTGGCAAGCCAGCTCCTACATGGATATACGCTTGCCATAAATCCTGTAGGAGCCGGCTTGCTGGCGATAGATTTGCAGCGCAGCTTCTGACGCCATCGCTGGCAAGCCAGCTCCTACATGGATATACGCTTGCCATAAATCCTGGAGCCGGCTTGCTGGCGATGCGATTCTTCAAACGCCGCGGGGCGCCCGCACCAACCGCAACCCGGCAATCACCACCGCAAACACCGCCAGCGTCGTGTTATACAGCGCCAGTGCCGGCAGCCCGAACACCAGAGCCAACACCGCGAGCCACCATCCGGCCCGCCCAGGAATCACAAAACCGATAATGGCCGCCGCCAGTGCCGAATAGCCGAGAATCTGGAAGTGGATCATCAAGCCCAGATTCGAGCGAACGATGCATTCCCAACGGCTGGCCTCGTCCACGCAGACGCCGACCCACTGCGCATCCTCCATGAAACCATAGCGTGCGCCATAACTGGCGGCCAGCCATAATGGCAGCAGAACAAGCAGTAGAATCACGGGTAAACGGCGGGACATGGCACACTCCAACGATACGAAAACGGCGGCCAGCTTAATCGCCCGGCAGCTTTAAGCAAACGCGCGTAACAGATAAATAGTCACGAAATAGCTGCAAAGTGTATCGTCCAGCTACTATTACTCCGAATTAGGCCTGATGGGTGCCGTTCCATGGCACTTGGCGCAACCCCGGCGGTCATAGCCTGCAACTTTTATCGGCACCTTTCCTCTTAGGGATCTAGTCATGCTCCGTTCCTTGCGCTTCGCCGCCTTATTTGGCGGCCTTATTTTGAGTGCGTCCGCACTGGCGGTCGACATCGACGCCGCCAGTTATGGCTACCCCTTGACCAACCCGTTCGAGGCGACCATTGCCACGACACCTCCGGACCTGCGTCCGGAGCTGCCGCTGGACGATGACATCGATCAGGAGGATCGCAGCGTCACTTTGCGCCCGGAGCGTGAGTTCGAACTGCCGGACAACTTCTGGTCAGTCAAGAAACTCACCTATCGCATTGCGACCCAGGATAAAGCCGCCCCGCTGATCTTCCTGATTGCCGGCACGGGTGCACGCTATGACAGCAGCCTCAACGAGTACTTGAAGAAGCTGTATTACAAGGCCGGTTATCACGTGGTGCAATTGTCGTCGCCGACCAGCTTCGACTTCATCAGCTCTGCATCGCGCTTCGCCACGCCAGGTATCACCAAGGAAGATGCCGAAGACATGTATCGGGTAATGCAGGCCGTCAGGGCGCAAAACCCCAACGTGCCGGTGACCGATTACTACCTGACCGGTTACAGCCTCGGCGCCCTGGATGCGGCATTCGTCGCGCACCTGGATGAAACCCGTCGCAGCTTCAACTTCAAGAAAGTTCTGCTGCTCAATCCCCCGGTCAACCTGTACACCTCGATCACCAACCTCGACCGGCTGGTGCAGACCGAGGTCAAGGGCATCACCGACAGCACCACTTTTTACGAATTGGTGCTGAGCAAGCTGACCCGCTACTTCCAGCAGAAGGGTTACATCGACCTCAATGACGCCTTGCTCTACGACTTTCAGCAGTCCAAGCAACACTTGAGCAACGAGCAGATGGCGATGCTGATCGGCACCTCGTTCCGCTTCTCGGCGGCCGACATTGCCTTCACGTCCGACCTGATCAACCGTCGCGGCCTGATCACGCCACCCAAGCATCCGATTACCCAGGGCACCAGCCTCACGCCGTTCCTCAAGCGTGCCTTGCAGTGCGACTTCGACTGCTACATCACCGAGCAGGTCATCCCGATGTGGCGCGCGCGCACCGACGGCGGCAGCCTGTTGCAGCTGATCGACCAGGTAAGCCTGTATGCCCTCGAAGATTACCTGCGCGACAGCCCGAAAATCGCGGTCATGCACAACGCCGACGACGTGATCCTCGGCCCTGGCGACCTCGGTTTCCTGCGCAAGACCTTTGGCGACCGTTTGACCGTTTACCCATTGGGCGGCCATTGCGGCAACCTAAATTACCGCGTCAACAGCGACGCCATGCTGGAGTTTTTCCGTGGCTAAACATCTCCTGCTTATCGCAGCGCTACTCTGTGCAGGCGTCGCCAATGCCGACAACAGCAAAGCCAATGCGCCGGTTGTGATCGACAACGACGGTTTCAAGGAACCGCTGAGCAAACTCAAGTTCAACCCGGGCCTCGACCAGCGTGAGTTCGAACGTTCGACGCTCAACGCGTTGAACGTTTACGACCCGCTGGAAGAGTGGAACCGTCGGGTTTATCACTTCAACTACCGTTTCGACCAATGGGTGTTCCTGCCCGTCGTCGATGGTTATCGCTACATCACGCCGAGCTTCTTGCGCACCGGCGTCAGCAACTTCTTCAACAACCTCGGCGACGTGCCGAACCTGATGAACAGCCTGCTGCAGTTCAAGGGCAAGCGTTCGATGGAAACCACTGCACGTCTGTTGCTCAACACCACCGTCGGCATCGCCGGGCTGTGGGACCCGGCAACCGCCATGGGCCTGCCGCGCCAGAGCGAAGACTTTGGCCAGACATTGGGTTTCTACGGCGTGCCGGGCGGCGCCTACTTCGTGCTGCCAATCCTGGGACCATCCAACATCCGCGATACCGGCGGCCTGGCGGTGGATTTCACGGCCGAGTCGGCCATCAACTTCCTCAACGTCGCCGAAGTCAGCTCCAACCATCCTGAACTGTGGTTGTTGCGCAGCATCGACAAACGCAACCAGACCAGCTTCCGCTACGGCCAGCTGAACTCGCCGTTCGAATACGAGAAGGTGCGTTACGTTTACACCGAGTCGCGCAAGTTGCAGATCGCCGAGTAAATCATCGGCAATAAAAAAGGCCATTCGATGCGAGTCGAATGGCCTTTTTTTATAGATTTTTGCATACGCCTAACTTTGTAGGAGCAAGCTTGCTCGCGATAGCGGTGGTCCAGTCAACATTGATGTCGACTGACACTGCCTCATCGCGAGCAGGCTCACTCCTACAGGTGGACAGTGCCAGGCTTCAGCCCTTCGCCGCTTTCCAGATCTTGCTCACAACCATCACCACCGCCAGCACCGCAGCGCCTGCGACAATCCCCGCCACCGCGTTCAGCAACGTCGGCACGATAAACCCTGCACCGCCCGCCCCCGCGCTGACGCTTTCGATCCAGTGATGAACGACTGGTATGCCGTGGGTCAGAATCCCGCCGCCAACCAGGAACATTGCGGCCGTGCCGATCACCGACAGGCTTTTCATCATGTACGGCGCCGCGCGCAAAATGCCGTTGCCGATGCTTTTGGCCATCTGGCCGGGCTTCTGCGTCAGCCACAGGCCGAGGTCGTCGAGCTTGACGATGCCCGCCACCAGGCCGTAAACGCCCACGGTCATGACAATCGCAATACCTGACAGCACGAGTACTTGCTGGGTCAGCGAAGCGCCAGCCACAGTGCCCAGGGTGATGGCGATGATTTCTGCCGACAGAATGAAGTCGGTGCGGATTGCACCCTTGATCTTGTCTTTCTCGAACGCCACCAGATCGACTGCCGGATTGGCCACCGCCTCGACCAGATTTGCGTGTTCAGCCTTGTCTTCTGTTTTGCTGTGCAAGAATTTGTGTGCGAGTTTTTCAAAACCCTCGTAACACAGGTAAGCGCCGCCGATCATCAGTAGCGGCGTGACCAGCCACGGAACGAACGCGCTGATTGCCAGCGCCGAAGGCACAAGGATCAGTTTATTGAGAAACGAACCCTTGGCCACCGCCCACACCACGGGAATTTCCCGCTCGGCACGCACGCCGGAGACTTGCTGGGCATTGAGTGCCAGGTCGTCGCCGAGCACACCCGCGGTCTTTTTCGCGGCCATTTTGGTCATTAACGCCACATCGTCGAGCACTGCGGCGATGTCGTCGATCAGCAACAGCAAGCTGCTTCCTGCCATGAATGTGATGTCCTTCAAAAGTGAATGCCGGGCAGCATAGCGCGGCCGGCGTTGCTCGGGGCATTCTTGAGCGTCTGACGAGGCCGGTGCTACCATGCGCCACCGCCAGAACAGGCAAGGAACCCCTTGGTTTATGAGCACTATCCGCGAGCGCAACAAAC
Source organism: Pseudomonas sp. TMB3-21 (assembly GCF_054898145.1). Taxonomy (NCBI): domain Bacteria; kingdom Pseudomonadati; phylum Pseudomonadota; class Gammaproteobacteria; order Pseudomonadales; family Pseudomonadaceae; genus Pseudomonas; species Pseudomonas sp. TMB3-21. The sequence continues at coordinate 5,480,976 of NZ_CM142718.1, forward strand.
AACTGATCCTGCGTGCCGCCAGTGAAGAATTTGCCGACAAGGGCTTCGCTGCGACCAAAACCAGTGATATCGCAGCCAAGGCGGGATTGCCCAAGCCCAATGTCTACTACTACTTCAAATCCAAGGAAAACCTCTATCGCGAGGTCCTGGAAAGCATCATCGAACCGATTCTGCAGGCTTCGACACCGTTCAACGCCGACGGTGCCCCGAGTGAAGTACTGAGCGGCTACATTCGTTCGAAAATCCGCATCTCGCGCGATCTACCGTTTGCTTCGAAGGTGTTCGCCAGCGAAATCATGCACGGCGCCCCGCACCTGAGTACGGACCTGGTGGAGCAGCTTAACGGTCAGGCGAAACACAACATCGACTGCATCCAGACCTGGATCGACAGCGGCCAGATCGCCCCCATCGACCCTAATCACCTGATGTTCAGCATCTGGGCCGCGACCCAGACGTATGCCGACTTCGACTGGCAGATCACTGCGATCACCGGCAAGGCCAAGCTGGATGAAGAGGATTACGAAGCGGCGGCGCAGACGATCATTCGGTTGGTGCTGAAGGGGTGTGAGCCGGACTGAAAGACAGCATGGCCCCAATCGCGAGCAAGCTCACTCCCACAGGGTTCATGTGGCGTACTCCATTTTCATGCAGGACATAAAACCCTTGTGGGAGCGAGCCTGCTCGCGAAAGGCGCACCCGATTAACTCAAATCCAAATCGCATCCCACAACGGGTAGTCGCCAAGCTTCTCAACCAGCCCGGCCCGCAATGGGTTCGCCACAACATACTGGGCGACCTTTACCAGGTCTTCTTCACGGCGTAGCGCTCGATCATGGAAGCCTTGCTGCCAAAGGCTCAGTTCACGCCCCGTGGCCTGATGCACCGCTTTGGTACTCAACGATTTGGTCTTTTGCATCAGTGCACTCAGCGAACCTTGCTGCAATTCGATCAGCCAATGAAAGTGATCAGGCATTACGACCCAGGCCAATGAGTTAGCAGCGCCCAGGTCTTGCGCTGCACGAAATTGCTCGACGACCAATCTGCCCAAAGCGAAATTGTTGAAAACAGGTTCTCTACCGAGGGTGTTGGTAGTCAACAGGTAAATACGATTTTTCTCGGAGTAACGCCCGAGGCGCAAACGATGTGAAGCTGACAACTCAGGCATTCCTTTGCCTCTTTCATTGATGAATTCATGGGAAGACTAGATCAATGAGCTGAAAACCGAGGGGCACACTTTTAGCTGGATGTGTCTGGGAGATTGCTTCGCGAGCAGGCTCGCTCCCACAGTGGACTCGCGGTGTGCCGACATTTTTGTGTCCACTATTGCCCCCTGTGGGAGCGAGCCTGCTAGCGAAAGCGTTCATTCAACCATTACAGATTCAAGCACTCACCCCCGCATCCGCCCGCAACCCCAACGCCTCAATCGCACTGATCGCGCACTGTTCGTCGACATCCGACAGATCGCCGCTGATGCCGACCGCCCCCAGCACTTTCCCGTCCTGATCGCGTATCAACACCCCACCCGGTGCCGGCACGACGCTGCCCTGCCCCAGGCTGTTCAATGCGGCAATGAATGCCGGGCGTTGCTGGGCGTCCAGCGCCAGCAAACGTGAGCCTTTACCCAGGGCAACAGCACCCCAGGCTTTGCCGATGGCGATTTGCGGGCGTAACAGGCTGGCGCCGTCTTCGCGCTGCAGGCTGAGCAGGTGCCCACCCGCGTCCAGCACGGCGATGGTCAAAGGGGCCGCACTGATGGCGCGGCCGGCGGAGATGGCCTGACTGGTCAGGTTGACTGCAACGTTCAAGGTTAAAGCGCTCATGGTGCTGTCCTCATTTTGTTATAGGAAAAGCCGTTGTCCTGCGCTCAAGTGACGCAGGCCGATGCAACAAATAGAACACAATGAGTTATTATTTTGTATACAATAATTATCGAAAAACGCCACATGCGACGAAAAGCCACAGCAAGACAGGCTTCCGACGAATGAAACAGGCGCTTGAGAAAATGGATTGACCTGCGCCATCCGCCGTGAATACACTCTGCGCAAAGCCACTTGTATACAATTACAAAACGTAAGAGGCACAAAACCATGAGCAAAATGAGAGCAATCGAAGCCGCCGTTCTGGTGATGCGCCGCGAAGGGGTTGATACCGCTTTTGGCATCCCGGGCGCCGCGATCAACCCGCTGTACAACGCCTTGCAGAAGGTCGGTGGCATCGATCACGTCCTCGCTCGCCACGTTGAAGGCGCCTCGCACATGGCTGAGGGTTACACCCGCACCAAGGCCGGCAATATCGGCGTGTGCATCGGCACTTCCGGCCCTGCCGGCACGGACATGGTCACCGGGCTTTACAGCGCCTCGGCCGACTCGATCCCGATTCTGTGCATCACCGGGCAAGCGCCCCGCGCCCGTATGCACAAGGAAGACTTCCAGGCTGTCGATATCACCGCCATCGTCAAGCCAGTGACCAAGTGGGCAACCACCGTCATGGAACCGGGCCAGGTGCCTTATGCGTTCCAGAAAGCCTTTTATGAAATGCGCTCCGGCCGTCCAGGCCCTGTGCTGATCGACCTGCCATTCGACGTGCAGATGGCTGAAATCGAATTCGACATCGACGCTTACCAGCCGCTGCCACTGGCCAAGCCGAGCGCGACCCGTATTCAGGTCGAGAAAGCCTTGGCCCTGCTGGATCAAGCCGAGCGCCCGTTGCTGGTGGCCGGTGGTGGCATCATCAATGCCGACGCCAGCGACTTGCTGGTCGAGTTCGCCGAGCTGACCGGCATCCCGGTTATTCCGACCCTGATGGGCTGGGGCACGATCCCGGACGATCACCCGTTGATGGTCGGCATGGTTGGTTTGCAGACTTCGCATCGCTACGGCAACGCGACGATGCTCAAATCCGACGTAGTGCTGGGCATTGGTAACCGCTGGGCCAACCGTCACACCGGTTCGATCGACGTCTACACCGAAGGCCGCAAGTTCATTCACGTCGACATCGAAGGCACGCAGATCGGCCGCGTATTCACCCCGGATCTGGGCATCGTTTCCGACGCCGCTGCCGCGCTGACCGTGTTCATCGAAGTCGCTCGCGAGTGGCAAGCCGCCGGCAAACTGAAAAACCGCAGCGCCTGGCTGCAAGACTGCCAGCAGCGCAAAGCCAGCCTGCACCGCAAGACTCACTTCGACAACGTGCCGGTCAAGCCGCAACGCGTGTACGAAGAGATGAACCAGGTGTTCGGCAAAGACACCTGCTACGTCAGCACCATCGGTCTGTCGCAGATTGCCGGCGCGCAGTTCCTGCACGTCTACAAGCCGCGTCACTGGATCAACTGCGGTCAGGCCGGCCCGTTGGGCTGGACCATTCCGGCAGCGCTGGGCGTGGTCAAGGCCGATCCGACGCGCAAGGTTGTCGCGCTCTCGGGCGACTATGATTTCCAGTTCATGATCGAAGAATTGGCAGTGGGCGCGCAGTTCAAGCTGCCGTACATCCACGTGGTCGTGAACAACTCGTATCTGGGCTTGATCCGTCAGGCGCAGCGCGGTTTTGACATGGACTACTGCGTGCAGCTGTCCTTCGACAACCTCAACGCACCGGAGCTCAACGGCTACGGTGTCGATCACGTCGCGGTCGCCGAAGGCCTCGGCTGCAAGGCATTGCGTGTGTTCGAACCGTCCGAGATCCAGCCTGCCCTGCGCAAGGCTCAGGAAATGATCGAAGAGTTCAAGGTGCCGGTGATCGTCGAGATTATCCTGGAACGCGTGACCAACATTTCCATGGGTACCGAGATCAACGCGGTCAACGAATTTGAAGACCTGGCGTTGGTCGGCAACGATGCGCCGACTGCGATTTCGATGCTTGATTAACTGCTGATCGCTCCCTCTGTAGGAGCGAGGCTTTTGTGGCGAGGGGATTTATCCCCGTTAGGCTGCGAAGCAGTCGTGAACCTCGTGTGCGGTGTACCTGATACGCCGCAGTTTTCAGTTTTGAGGCCGCTTCGCGCCCTGACGGGGATAAATCCCCTTGCCACACAAGCCCGCCCCTACAGTGGGCCTGACAAATTTAAGGGAGACCACCATGCCGCGTTTCGCAGCCAACCTGTCCATGCTGTTCACCGAACAGGATTTTCTCGCTCGTTTCGAAGCGGCCGCCAAGGCCGGCTTCAGTGGTGTTGAGTACCTGTTCCCCTACGATTTCAGCTCCGCCGAAATCAAAGCCACACTGGACGCCAATGGCCTGACCCAGGTGCTGTTCAACCTGCCTGCTGGCGACTGGGCCAAGGGCGAGCGCGGAATCGCGTGCCTGCCGGACCGGGTGGAAGAGTTCCGCGCCGGTGTCGACCTGGCCATCGCCTACGCGCAAGTGCTGGGCAACACCCAAATCAACTGCCTGGCGGGGATTCGTCCGCAAGGCGTTGACGATGCCACCGTGGAAAAAACCTTTGTTGCCAACCTCAAGTACGCGGCCGACAAGCTGCAAGCGGCGGGCATCAAACTGGTGATGGAAGCGATCAACACGCGCGACATCCCGGGTTTCTACCTGAACAACACGGCACAAGCCCTGTCGATTCGCGAACAGGTCGGCAGCGCCAACCTGTTCCTGCAATACGACATCTACCACATGCAAATCATGGAAGGCGACCTGGCGCGAACGCTGCAATCGCACCTGGGTGAAATCAACCACGTGCAATTGGCGGACAACCCAGGACGCAACGAACCAGGCACCGGTGAAATCAACTATCGCTTCCTGTTCGAGCATCTGGACCGCATCGGCTATCAGGGCTGGGTGGGTTGCGAATACAAGCCGCTGACCACGACTGAAGCGGGTTTGGGCTGGCTTAAAAGCCATAACGCGATCTGACACTGATCCCTGTAGGAGCCGGCTTGCCGGCGATGGCATCGGCGCGGTCTCAATCAGACCGCAGCGCCTGAATCGCCAGCAAGCCGGCTCCTACAGAGGCAGTTCTCCATTTGTATGAAGTAGCAACAAAAACAAGAGGAATTTTCACATGGCTAAAATCGGATTTATCGGCACCGGCATCATGGGCCACCCAATGGCATTGAACCTGCAAAAAGCCGGTCACAGCCTGTTCCTGTCGGCTCACCACGACCCTGCGCCTGCTGACCTGGTTGCTGGCGGCGCTGTCGCCCTGGCCAACCCAAAAGAAGTCGCGCAAGAAGCCGAATTCATCATCATCATGGTTCCGGATACCCCGCAGGTCGATGACGTGCTGTTCCGCGCCGACGGCGTTGCCGCCGGTGTTGGCAAGGGCAAAGTCGTCATCGACATGAGCTCGATCTCGCCGACCGCCACCAAAACCTTCGCGGCCAAGGTCAACGAGAAAGGCGCGCAATACCTCGACGCACCCGTGTCCGGCGGTGAAGTCGGTGCCAAGGCTGCAAGCCTGAGCATCATGGTCGGCGGCGATGCCGATGCATTCGAGCGTGTGCTGCCACTGTTCCAGGCGATGGGCAAGAACATCACCCTGGTCGGCGGTAACGGCGACGGTCAGACCGCGAAAGTGGCGAACCAGATCATCGTTGCGCTGAACATTCAGGCAGTTGCCGAAGCACTGCTGTTCGCTTCGAAAAACGGTGCCGATCCAGCCAAGGTGCGCGAAGCACTGATGGGCGGTTTTGCTTCTTCGAAGATCCTCGAAGTGCACGGCGAGCGCATGATCAAAGGCACGTTCGACCCAGGCTTCCGCATCAGCCTGCACCAGAAAGACCTCAACCTGGCCCTGGCCGGCGCGCGCGAACTGGGCATCAACCTGCCGAACACCGCCAATACCCAGCAAGTGTTCAGCACCTGCGCGGCCATCGGTGGCAGCAACTGGGATCACTCGGCGCTGATCAAAGGCCTGGAGCACATGGCGAATTTCTCGATTCGCGATAAGTAATGTCATCCCCTGTAGGAGCCGGCTTGCTGGCGATGCGGTCTGCGCGGCTTATCAGACTGACCGCATCGCCTGCATCGCCAGCAAGCCGGCTCCTACAGGCCGCGTTGCCCTTAGAACAACAAAAAATTCCGGGAGCCCGCCATGTCGGTCGATCCGCAACAATTCCTGCGCGAGCTGTTTGCCACAGCCATTGACGCGGCCCATCCGCAGCAAGTTCTCGAGGCGTATCTGCCGGCTGATCGCAGCGGCCGGGTGATCGTCATCGGCGCCGGCAAAGCCGCGGCAGCCATGGCGCAAGTGGTCGAGCGCTGCTGGCAGGGTGAAGTCTCCGGCCTGGTGGTAACCCGCTACGGCCACGGCGCCCCGTGCGAAAAAATCGAAGTGGTCGAGGCCGCGCATCCTGTCCCTGATGCAGCCGGTCAAGCTGTCGCCAGGCGCGTGTTCGAACTGGTCAGCAACCTCACCGAAGCTGACCGGGTGATTTTCCTGCTGTCGGGTGGCGGCTCTGCATTGCTCGCCCTGCCAGCCGAAGGCATCACCCTTGCCGACAAGCAATCGATCAACAAAGCCCTGCTCAAATCCGGCGCAACCATCGGCGAGATGAACTGCGTGCGCAAGCACCTCTCGGCGATCAAGGGCGGCCGTCTCGGCAAGGCCTGCTGGCCTGCCACTGTTTACACCTACGCGATTTCCGATGTACCGGGCGACCTCGCCACGGTGATCGCCTCCGGCCCGACCGTGGCCGACCCGAGCACATCCGCCGAAGCACTGGCGATTCTCAAACGTTATGCCATCGACATTCCGGCCTCGGTGCGCTCCTGGCTGCAAAGCCCCGAATCGGAGACCGTCAAACCCGGTGATCCGAGTCTCGAGCGCAGTCATTTCCAACTGATCGCCCGTCCGCAACAGTCGCTCGAAGCGGCGGCGGTGAAGGCGCGTCAGGCCGGTTTCAGTCCCTTGATCCTTGGTGATCTGGAAGGCGAATCGCGCGAGGTGGCTAAAGTCCACGCCGGCATCGCCCGGCAAGTGGTCTTGCACGGTCAGCCGTTGCCGGTGCCGTGCGTGATTCTCTCGGGCGGCGAAACCACGGTGACGGTGCGCGGCAATGGGCGTGGCGGACGCAACGCCGAATTCCTCCTGAGCCTGACCGACAGCCTCAAAGGTTTGCCCGGCGTTTACGCGCTGGCCGGTGACACTGACGGCATCGACGGCTCCGAAGACAACGCCGGCGCGATCATGACTCCGGACAGCTACGCGCGCGCGGCAGCCCTCGGCCTCAGCGCCAGCGACGAACTCGACAACAACAATGGCTACGGCTACTTCCAGGCACTGGACGCCTTGATCGTCACCGAGCCGACGCGCACCAACGTCAATGACTTCCGCGCCATTCTGATTCTCGAGAACCCAAAACATGACGCCTGACAAAAAGGTCAAAATCCTCGCCACCCTTGGCCCGGCCACCGACGGCATCGAGGACATCCGTGAACTGGTGCAGGCGGGAGTCAATATCTTCCGCCTCAACTTCAGCCATGGTGATCACGCCGACCACGCCAAGCGTTTTCAGTGGATTCGTGAAGTCGAGCGCCAGCTGAATTATCCGCTGGGCATCCTGATGGACCTGCAAGGCCCGAAACTGCGGGTCGGCAAGTTCGCCGACGGCAAGGTGCAACTGCATCGCGGTCAGGCCCTGCGCCTGGACCTTGATGCGACGCCGGGCGATCAGCGTCGAGTCAACCTGCCGCATCCGGAAATCATCGCCGCACTGGAGCCAGGCATGGACCTGCTGCTCGATGACGGCAAGCTGCGTCTGCGTGTGATCACCAAGTACGACGATGCGATCGACACCACCGTGCTTAACGGCGGCGAATTGTCCGACCGCAAAGGCGTCAACGTGCCGCAAGCCGTACTGGACCTGAGCCCGTTGACGGCCAAGGACCGGCGCGACTTGAGTTTCGGTCTGGAGCTGGGTGTGGATTGGGTCGCGCTGTCGTTCGTGCAGCGACCGCAGGACATCCGCGAAGCGCGTGAGTTGATTGGCGACAGAGCCTTCCTGATGGCCAAGATCGAGAAGCCGTCGGCGGTGACTCAACTGCGCGAAATCGCTGAGTTGAGTGACGCGATCATGGTTGCTCGCGGTGACCTGGGCGTAGAAGTCCCGGCGGAAAGCGTGCCGCAGATTCAGAAGAACATCATCTCGACCTGCCGTGCCCTCGGCAAACCGGTGGTGGTGGCGACGCAGATGCTTGAGTCGATGCGCTTCTCTCCGGCCCCGACCCGCGCCGAAGTCACTGACGTTGCCAACGCCGTGGCGGAAGGTGCAGATGCGGTGATGCTGTCGGCGGAAACCGCGTCCGGCGACTACCCGCTGGAAGCCGTGCAGATGATGAGCAAGATCATCCGTCAGGTGGAAAACGGTCCGGATTATCAGGCGCAACTGGACGTGAGCCGGCCGAAAGCCGAAGCGACTGTGTCCGATGCGATCAGCTGTGCGATCCGCCGCATCAGCAATGTGCTGCCGGTGGCGGTATTGGTGAATTACAGCGAATCCGGGACCTCGAGTCTGCGCGCGGCAAGGGAGCGGCCGACGGTGCCGATCCTCAACCTGACGCCGAATCTGCAAACGGCTCGCCGACTGACCGTGGCCTGGGGCGTGCATTCGGTGGTCAATGATCGCCTGCGTCAGGTGGATGAGGTGTGTTCGACGGCACTGGAAATTGCACAGGCCCAGGGGATGGCGCAGCGTGGCGATACGTTGTTGATCACGGCGGGTGTGCCGTTCGGGCAGCCGGGGTCGACTAATTCGTTGCGTATCGAAACATTGATTTAGCGCCCACACCGGCCTCTTCGCGAGCAAGCCCGCTCCCACAATTGATTTGTGTACACCACAGATTCAATGACTGAACAAAGATTCAGTGTGGGAGCGGGCTTGCTCGCGAAGCAGGCACCTCGGTTTCACTGACTTTCAGAACTGCCATGCCTGCCAACCACTTCAACACCCACTGCCCCGACTGGGCGACTGCCCTGCTCAACGGTTTCAGCCAGATCTTCCTCCAGCGCGATCCGCTGTGCGGCCTGCTGTGCCTGTTGGCGATTCTTTTTACCGCGCCGGTGCTGCTCGGCGGCGCCCTGCTCGGCGGTGTCGCCGGGTTGCTCACCGCGCAACGGCGCAACTACGCAAAGGCTGATCGTCAGGCGGGACTGTTCAGCTACAACGGTGTCCTGCTCGGCCTGCTGCTGAGCCTGTATTTTCCGTGGTCCGCGCTGTTGCCGCCGCTGATCATCGCTGCGGGCGGCCTGAGTGCGATGGTTACCCAGCAATGGCTCAAACGCGCACGCGTCAGCCAATACCTGCCCGCCTACACCGCGCCCTTCGTGGTGCTGAGCTGGCTGCTACTGTGCTTCGCCACGCCCTCGTCCACTGCACATCTGATCGAAATCAACACACCGAACATGCTCGCGGCGCCCTTCAAAGGCTTGGGCCAGGTGATGTTTCTCGGCCACCCGCTGGCCGGGGCGATGATTGCCGCCGGCTTGCTCATCGCTGATCGTCGGGCGTTTTGCTGGGCAATGCTGGCGTCGGTCGCGGGTATGGGCTGGAGCTTGCTGCACCAAGACGTTTACACCGCATTACTTGGCCTTGGGGGCTACAACTGCGTCCTCGCCGCCCTCGCCCTTTACTCAATGCGCCAGCAACCCTGGCTGCCGCTGCTCGGTATTGCCTTCGCGCTGTCGCTGACGCCGGTGTTTGCCGCGATCGGTCTGCCCACGCTGACCGCGCCGTTCATCCTCGCCTGCTGGCTGATTCGCCCGGCCGTTCAGGTGCTCGGCAAAGTCGCAATCAGCCGTACACCTTGCCTTCCTGAGGAGAATCAACCTAGGCTGCGCTGATCATTGGTTTGGGCGGTTTCCATGGACAGCAACAAAAACTGGCGTGAAGAGCTTTACGTCATGGTTTTCCAGAGCGACACCAAGGCCGGGCAGCGCTTCGACGGCATCTTGCTGTTGATCATTCTGGCCAGCCTGGTGGTCGTGATGCTCGACAGCATCGACTCGATCCACCAGAACTACGCCGACCTGCTGGCGTACATCGAGTGGGGCTTTACGCTCATCTTCGCCATCGAATACGGCCTGCGCCTGTACTGTTCGCCGAAGCCCTTGCGTTACGCCTTCAGCTTTTACGGGCTGGTGGATTTGCTCGCGATCGTCCCCGGCATCCTCGCGCTTTACTACGCCGATGCGCAGTACCTGCTGATCATCCGGATCATTCGGATGCTGCGGATTTTCCGCGTGCTCAAGCTCAGCCCCTATCTCAAGCAAGCCAATTACCTGATGTCGGCGTTGCGTGGCAGCAAGCAGAAGATTGTGGTGTTCCTGGTCAGCGTCTGCACCCTGGTGACGGTGTTCGGTACCTTGATGTACGTGATCGAAGGGCCGGAGCACGGCTTCACCAGCATCCCCAAAGGCATCTATTGGGCGATCGTCACGTTAACCACGGTGGGCTTCGGCGACATCGTGCCGAAGACGCCCTTGGGCCAGGTCATTTCATCCCTGGTGATGATCACCGGTTATTCAATCATCGCCGTGCCCACAGGGATTTTTACCGCAGAGCTCGCCAACGCCATGCGCGGCGAACAGCTGCAAACCGATTGCCCGGTGTGCAAGAAAAACAGCCACGAAGCAGGCGCCGCATTTTGCTGCCGATGCGGCAATCAACTGTTCAAGAAACTGGAATAAGCACAGAGCTTTTTAATCTTTAAAGGCCTATGCCGACGCGGTTATAGTCGCTGGCAATTGCCTCATCAATAAATTCAGAACAAGGAATGCGCGGTGAAAAAACTCTTTGGCGCCTCACTTCTGGCTGCTGGCCTCGCCCTGTCCAGCTTCGCCCAGGCCGCACCGACGCTGCTCAACGTGTCCTACGACGTGATGCGCGATTTCTACAAGGATTACAACGCAGCCTTCCAGAAACACTGGCAAGCCGAGCACAAAGAAAATATCACCGTGCAGATGTCTTTCGGCGGCTCAAGCAAGCAGGCGCGCTCGGTCATCGACGGCCTGCCGGCTGATGTGATCACCATGAACATGGCGACCGACATCAATGCCCTGGCGGACAACGGCAAATTGATCCCGGACAACTGGGTTACCCGCCTGCCGAACAACAGCGCGCCGTTCACGTCGGCCACCGTGTTTATCGTCCGTAAAGGCAACCCCAAAGCCCTGAAGGATTGGCCGGATCTGCTTAAGGATGGCGTCCAGGTGATCGTGCCGAACCCGAAAACCTCGGGCAACGGCCGTTACACTTACCTGTCGGCATGGGGTTATGTGCTGAAGAACGGCGGTGACGAAAACAAGGCGAAGGAATTCGTGGGCAAACTGTTCAAGCAAGCGCCTGTGCTGGATACCGGCGGCCGTGCAGCCACCACCACGTTCATGACCAACCAACTCGGCGACGTGCTGGTGACGTTCGAAAACGAGGCGGAAATGATTGCGCGCGAATTTGGTCGCGATCAGTTCGAAGTGATTTACCCAAGCGTCTCCGCCGAAGCCGAACCGCCCGTGACAGTGGTCGACAAAGTCGTCGAGAAGAAAGGCACCCGCGCGGCAGCCGAGGAATACCTGAAGTACCTGTGGTCGCCGGAAGGTCAGGAGATTGCTGCGGCTAATTACCTGCGTCCACGTGACCCGGCAGTGCTGGCCAAGTACACCGATCGTTTTCCCAAGGTCGATTTCCTCTCGGTGGAAAAGACCTTTGGAGACTGGCGCACGGTGCAGAAAACCCATTTCAATGACGGTGGGATTTTTGACCAGATTTACACGGGTCAGTGAACATTGGCTGTACTAAGGAGGCGGCCTTGAGGCCGCCTTTTTTTATGGCGATTTACCGGGCAAATGAAGCCTGCGAGCACCCATTCCCCCCTGGCATAATCACTATCACTGCAAATTGATTCAAAAGATGTCGGACAGCGCTTTAATCTGCGCTCACTCCCACCCATTCAGTTCGACGAGACTCAAGATGAATCAACCGAATCAGGCCACTCATGGCGCCGCGACGATGACCAAGGGCATGGTGCTGTTGTTCGCCTTTTGTTGCGGCGCGATCGTAGCCAACATCTACTATGCGCAGCCGATTATCGGCCTGATCGCGCCGGACATCGGCCTGACCAGCACCATGGCCAGCCTGATCGTTTCGTTGACGCAAATTGGCTACGCGCTGGGTCTGTTCTTCCTTGTACCGCTGGGCGACCTGCTGGAAAACCGCCGGCTGATGATCATCACCACCGTGGTCGCGATTGCCAGTCTGCTCGGCGCGGCGTTTACCGATCAGCCCAACGTGTTTTTGTTGATTTCGTTGCTGGTGGGTTTCAGTTCGGTGTCGGTGCAGATCCTGATCCCCCTGGCGGCACACCTGACCCCGGAAGAATCCAGGGGCCGCGTGGTCGGCGGGATCATGGGCGGTTTGCTTCTCGGCATCCTGTTGGCGCGGCCGGTGTCCAGTGTGATCGCCGACCACTTCGGCTGGCGTGCCATGTTCATGATTGCAGCGGGCTTGATGGCTGCGATCAGCATCGTGCTGGCGCTGACGATTCCCAAACGCCAACCCGACCATAACGCCACTTACGGCCAGTTGCTGGGTTCCCTGTGGACGCTGCTACGCCAGCAACCGGTGCTGCGTCAGCGCGCGTTCTATCAGGGTTGCATGTTTGCCTCATTCAGCCTGTTCTGGACCGCTGTTCCGCTGGAACTGGCGCGCAATCATGGCCTGTCGCAAACCGAAATTGCGATCTTCGCCCTGGTCGGCGCCATCGGTGCCATCGCCGCGCCCATCGCCGGCCGCCTCGCCGATGCCGGCCATACCCGCATGGCATCGCTGCTGGCCCTGCTATTCGCCAGCCTGAGTTTCCTGCCGGCGTTCATCCATCCGGTCTACAGCGTCATCGGCCTTGCGGTCACCGGGGTAGTCCTCGATTTTTGTGTGCAGATGAACATGGTCCTCGGCCAACGCGCGGTCTACGCCCTTGATGCCAAGAGCCGTGGTCGCCTGAATGCCCTGTACATGACCAGCATTTTCATCGGCGGCGCGTTCGGTTCATCGATTGCCAGCGCGGTGTATGAACACGGTGGCTGGTTGTGGATCGTGATTGTCGGCAGCGCTTTCCCGTTACTGGCGCTGGTGCGGTTCCTGAGTGTTTCCGAGAAGCGTTCGCTCGCTGCTGCTTGATATCGCGCTAAAAGCTTCGCGGGCAAGCTGACTTGCCCGCAAAGGTGGTGATACAGACTCAATGCCGAACCAGCTTCTCCATCGCCGCATCCGCCAGAAAGGACGAGCGGCTTTTGACGTTGTGCTCGCGCACATACCGGTCGATCCGTTGAATCACATAGCCCGGCAGCGTGACGTTGACCTTTTCGGTCTTGCCCATGTACGGCGCGATGTCCAGTTCCAGCATGCCCCACCCCATGTCGGCAAAATCCGGGTTGCCGCGATGCTCGGCCGCCGAGGTCGGCATGGGAATGGGCGCACCGTCAGCCGCTATTTCCTGAAGCATGATGTGGGCAATTTCGATCGCCGCGTTATAAGCGTCCTCAAAGGTATCCCCAGCCGTCACCGCGCCGGGAATGTCAGGGATCTGAATACCGATGGCGGTTTTCTCGTCGCCCCACTCGATACAGATTGGATATTGCATTTATGGATCTCCTGCGTAACTGGCTTGCGGGCACAACAGCCCGGGTCGCCTCCTGATACTTTTGACCGTTCCGATCGGTAGATCCTTTTTTGGATGAGGAACGGGAATCGTGTAGGGGTTGTAACGATGAGTGAAAAGGTGATGACTACCCGTGATTCGATCCAGTACCCAACCCGCCTCTTCCAATTCCTTGATCAAAAGCCTGCTTTGCACCACGCGCCTCCTTGCTCGGGCTTAGACAAAAGTAACCCTAGAGTTATATTTATTCAAGCACGGAATTCAGCCGCGTGAACTGCGGTTGTTTTACAGAGTGTGATTGGAAGGCGCTCGAAGGCCGATCGGATTACCTGTCGAGGCAAGCAAGCAGGCGCTGCACCGATTGCTCCAGCGGCCCGGAATTATCAATCACCTGCAGTGATGAGTCAGTGCCAGCATCGGCGCTGAACCGGGCATTGCGTGCCAGGCGCTGTTCGATGTCGGCGGCAGATTCCCGCCCGCGCGCCAGCAGACGCTGGCGCAATACTGCGTCATCCACCGTCAGCAACAGGACCAGCGCATTCGGATAGCGCAGTCGGGTGGCCGACAGATGACCACGGGAGCCATTCACCAGCACGTCTTGCCCCGCCGCCAGCCAATCGTCTATTTCAAGGGGGATGCCATAAGCGAGGCCATTGGCGTGCCAGCTCAGGGCGAACTCACCCTGCGCCTCCATATCGGCGAATTGTTGCGCGCTGACGCCGTGGGCCGCTTCGCCCACGGCTTCCGCCGAGCGCGTGATGACTCGCCGCACGATACGACAATTGCGTTGCGCCAATTGTGACCGCGCGGCATCCAGCAGGCTGTCCTTGCCCGAACCTGAGGGTCCGATGAGATAGATCAACCTGCCCGACATCGATAAAACCTCTTGGCTGTCCCAAGCCTGTTCAGCCCGGAATTAATTCGGCGACCATAACAAAAAGGCGACCCGAAGGTCGCCTTGTTTTGCCTGGGCAGTCACTGCCCGAATTTGCGCCCCAACCCTCCCGGAACACCCTGAATATCCGTGTCTTCCCACGGCCCGTTCGGGCTGATCGAGCGGCTCCAGCCGTTGTTCCAGCGGTAATACGTGCGCTGGCGGTAGAAGGTGTTGGTCTGGTCTTCCAGCACGTATACGCCGAGTTTCGCGTCCCAGTGGCTGTTGCCACCCGGTGGCGGGGCGAAGCTGGCAGAGGTGCGCGGCACCGGTTTTGCGGGTTTCGCCGGGATGCTTGGCTTGCTCGGCGTCGGTGAGGTGGACGGCGTCGGGCTCGGCTGCGACGGCGGGATCGGCGGCAGCGGCGTTCGCGTCGGCTCTGGTCGTTGGACCGCGCACGCGCTTAAGCCCAGGACCATGATACTGAGCAGGGTGATACGAGCGATGGCCGTCATGAAGGCTTCCTGTTATTTGTCCGGACTGTCAATTGTCAGTTTTTGCGGTGCGGTGGTGGTGCTGGCCAGGGGCTGGCTGCGACCGATCCACTCGCCGGCCGTCGGTTGGCCGGCGCGGGAAATGCGCGCAACCAGTTGGACTTCAGGGAAGTTCGACAGTTTCAATTGCGGCATCATCGCATCGGCATCACCCAGCTCGACAGTCGCCGGCAGGTCGGCCACGGTCAGGCGCTTCGCGGCGAGCGGCGCCGGTGGGCCGGACGTGGCGCGGGCAAAGATGAACACGCTGTCGCCGGGCTGGACTTTGGCCTTGAGCTCGGGGGCGAGGTCGACACTGACCTTGAGCAGCGCTGCAGCCTTGGCCACCGGCGCTTCGGCCACCTTGCCGCCACTGGCGAGCAATTTCTCGCTGGCCCGGGTGATTCCGCCCTGCAGCGCGGCGCGGGAATTATCCTCCGGCGGCAATTGCGCCAGCAGACGATTCCAGTAATCGATGGAGTCCTGATAACGCTCGCTCTCAAACGCGGCGATGCCCAGCAGGCCGAGGCTGGTCACTTCCTTCGGATCGGCCTTCAACGCTTCGTCGGTCAGCGCCTGAACCTTGTCCGACCATTTTTTACCATCGGCAAAGTATTGCGCCTGCGCCCACTGCCCGAGCAATTCAGGCTGACGCCCGGCAAGCGCCACAGTGCGCTCGAAAATCTTCGCCGCGTCGGCCGGACGATCCTGAGCCATATAGGTGCGACCGAGGAAGTACAGGCCTTCCGCCGAGTCTGGCTGAGCCTCGACTGCGCGCTCCAGGCGCTGGGTCATCTCTTCCATCGATTGCGGAGCCTGGGCGAATTCGCGGGTCAGCTCGACCTTGTCGCTGGCACCGAAATGCAGGTAAAGCCCAAGCCCGAGCACCGGCACCAGAATCGCCGCCAGCAACGGCCACGGTTTGCCCAGACGCGACACGCGTGGCGCTTCGACGCCCTCGGTATCTGCGAGCAGTTCGCGCGCCGCTTCGGCGCGACCGGTGTCCACTTGCGCGGTATCGAGCACGCCCTCTTCCTGCTGTGTCTGCAACTCGGCAACGCGCTCCTGATACAGCGCGACGTTGAGGGCCGTGCGATCCTCTTCAAGTTGCGCACGACGGCCGCGCACAACCGGAATCAGCAGAAAACTCAGGGCAACCAGAAGCAGCAGACCTGCAGCGAGCCAGAAATCAATCATTCTTGGTTTTATCCAACAGGTGGTCGAGGCGCTCGCGCTCCTCGGCAGAAAGCGAGTCCGGGGTGTCGGAACGTTGCACGCGGCGACGACGGACAATCACGGCAATGATGACAAACCCGCCCAGCAACAGAGCGGCGGGGCCGAACCAGAGGAACGCGGTTTTGGCGTTCAGCGCGGGCTTGTAGCGGACGAAATCACCGTAGCGGTCGACCATGAAATCGATGATCTGCTGGTTGGATTTACCCTCACCCAGCATACGAAAAATCTCTCTGCGCAGGTCGGTTGCGATCGGCGCATTGGAATCGGCGATGTCCTGATTCTGGCATTTCGGGCAGCGCAGCTCTTTGGTCAGCTCGCGGAATCGTTCACGATCACTCTCCCTGGCGAACTCATACGTATCGATGGCCGCGTGGGCCATGCCGGCCATGCTCAAGCCCAAAACAACAGCGGCAATCCAGCGCTTCATGGCTTGGCCTCATCGACCAGCGCCTGATATTTACCGGCGAGTTTTTCACGCCAGACCTGTTCGTCAATTACGCCGACAAACTTGTCGCGGATAACGCCTTTGGCGTCGATGAAGAAGGTTTCCGGAGCGCCGTAAACACCGAGGTTCAAGCCCAACGTGCCTTCGTCATCGCGAATATCCAGCTGATACGGGTTATGGAATTCAGCCAGCCACTTCAAGGCATCGGCGTTGACGTCCTTGTAGTTGATGCCGTAAATCACCACGCCCTGCCCGGCCAGTTTGTTCAGCACCGGATGCTCGACCCGGCAGGAAATGCACCAGGTGCCCCAGACATTGACCAGCGCCGGCTTGCCGAGAATGTCAGCGCGGGTCAGGGTCTTGTCGCCCTGCACCGCCGGCAGGGAAAACTCCGGGAATGGTTTGTTGATCATCGCCGAGGGCAACTCGGCCGGATTCAGGTACAAACCGCGATACAGAAAAACCGCGACCAGCAGAAAAATGGCCAGCGGCAACAGCATCAACCAGCGCTTCATGCCGTGGCTCCTGTCATGCCCAGTGCTTCACGCACGCGGCTTTTCACTTTGACCCGATAACGCCGATCCATTGCCGCGATCAAGCCGCCTAGGCCGGTGAGCAAGCCGCCGAACCAGATCCAGCGCACGAACGGCTTGACGTGAACGCGCACGGCCCAGGCCCCGTCGCCCAGAGGTTCACCCAGCGCAACGTAGAGGTCACGGGTGAAACCGGCGTCGATCCCGGCTTCGGTCATCACCGAATTCTGCACGGTGTACAAACGCTTTTCCGGATGCAGCACGCTGATTTCCTTGCCGTCGCGGATCACCCGAACCGTGCCTTTGTCGGACGTGAAGTTCGGGCCTTCGAAGTGCTTGGCGCCTTCGAATACAAACTGATACCCGCCCAGGTCCATCGACTCGCCCGGCGCCAGGCGCAGATCGCGCTCGGCACTGTTCTGACTCGACAACACCACGCCGAGCGCGCACACGGCGATGCCGAGGTGAGCGGTCTGCATGCCCCAATAACTGCGGGTCAGCGTAGGCAAGCCCTTGATCAGACCTTTATGGCGCGTCTTGTCGAAGATATCGCGCACGCCGGCGAGCAACACCCAGGCAGCGAGCATGAAGGTTGCAATGACCGCCCAGTTGAAATCGCCGTACACGATACCTGCGACCACCGCCAAGGCGGCGCTGCCGAGCAACACCGGCGTCAGCATGCCGACCAGCCATTTGACCGGCGTGTCTTTCCAGCGCACCAGCATGCCGACCGCCATGACCATCATCAGCAACGCCATCAACGGAATGAACAGCGCGTTGAAATACGGCGGGCCAACCGACAGCTTGGCGCCGGTCATCGCATCGAGAATCAGCGGGTACAGCGTGCCAAGCAGGATCATCGAGGCCGCCACGACCAGCACCAGGTTGTTACCCAACAACAGGGTTTCCCGTGACCACAGATTGAAACCGACATGGCTTTTCACCACCGGCGCGCGCAGGGCGAACAACGTCAGCGAACCACCGACCACAAACATCAGGAAGATCAGGATGAACACGCCGCGCTCAGGGTCGGAGGCGAAGGCGTGCACCGAGGTCAGCACGCCGGAACGCACGAGAAACGTCCCGAGCAAACTCAGCGAGAACGCCGCAATAGCCAGCAACACCGTCCAGCTTTTGAACACACCACGTTTTTCCGTGACCGCCACCGAGTGAATCAGCGCCGTGCCGACCAGCCAAGGCATGAACGAGGCATTTTCCACCGGATCCCAGAACCACCAGCCGCCCCAACCGAGTTCGTAGTAAGCCCACCACGAACCGAGGGTGATGCCGATGCCGAGAAAGGCCCAGGCGACGATGGTCCATGGACGCGACCAGCGGGCCCACGCCGCATCCAGGCGCCCGCCCAGCAGTGCGGCAATGGCGAATGCGAAGGCCACCGAGAAACCGACATAACCCATGTACAGCATCGGCGGGTGCACAATCAGGCCAATGTCCTGCAGCAACGGGTTGAGGTCGCGCCCGTCAGTGGGAATTTGCGGCAGGATCCGCGCAAACGGATTGGAGGTGAGGATCAGGAACAGCAGGAACCCGGTGCTGATCATGCCCATTATCGCCAGCACGCGCGCGAGCATCACCTGGGGCAATTGCCGGGAGAATACCGAAACAGCAAAAGTCCAGCCGCCGAGAATCAACGCCCACAGCAGCAATGAGCCTTCGTGTGCGCCCCACACCGCGCTGAATTTGTAATACCACGGCAAGGCGCTGTTTGAGTTGCTGGCGACGTAATCGACTGAGAAATCGTCGACCATGAAGGCGTAGGTCAGGCATCCAAAGGCGAACAGCAAGAACGCAAACTGACCCCAGGCAGCTGGCTGCGCGAGGCTCATCCACAAACGATCGCCACGCCAGGCTCCGAACAATGGCACCACGGACTGAACCAGCGCGAAACACAGCGCCAGAATCATCGCCAGATGGCCCAGTTCGGGAATGAACAGACCCGAGCTATACAGTGCAGAACTCATCGGTTAGCCCTCTTTCGCTGGAGTGGGTGCTGACATGCCGCTGTCTTTCAGGGCTTTGGTAACTTCCGGCGGCATGTATTTTTCATCGTGCTTGGCCAGTACTTCATCGGCCACGACCACGCCGTCTGCGTTGAGTTTGCCGAGGGCGACAATGCCCTGCCCTTCGCGGAACAGATCGGGCAGGATGCCGCGGTAGCTGATGGTCACGGATTTATTGAAATCGGTGACGATAAATTTCACGTCCAGCGAATCGCCGGACCGTTGCAGCGAACCCGCCTCGACCATGCCACCGGCGCGAATGCGCGTGTCTTTCGGCGCTTCGCCGTTGGCAATCTGGGTGGGCGTGTAAAACAGATTGATGTTCTGCTGCAAGGCACTCAGGGCCAGGCCGACAGCCGCGCCGACGCCGACGAGGATTGCCAGAATGATGATCAGACGCTTTTTGCGCAGCGGATTCACTTGCCGTTCTCCCGGCGCAGACGACGCGCCTCTTGTTGCAGATACCGCTTGCGGGCCAGGATCGGCGCCGCGACGTTGAGGATCAGCACCGCCAGGCAAATGCCATAGGCCGACCAGACATACAGGCCGTGATGGCCCATGGCGAGAAAGTCACCGAACGAAGCAAAACTCATCGCGCGACCTCCAGGCTGTTCTGCACTTCCGCTTTCACCCAACTGGCGCGGGCTTCACGCTTGAGCACTTCAAGACGCATGCGCAGCAACAGCACGGCGCCGAAGAAACAGTAGAAACCCAGTACCGTCAGCAGCAGCGGCAGCCACATCTCGGCGGGCATGGCCGGTTTTTCGGTGAGGGTGAAGGTCGCACCCTGATGCAGGGTGTTCCACCACTCCACCGAATATTTGATGATCGGAATATTGATCACACCGACAATCGCCAGTACCGCGCAGGCCTTGGCCGCGCTGTCGCGATTGCTGATGGCGTTGCCCAGCGCAATCAGACCGAAGTACAGAAACAGCAGAATCAGCATCGACGTCAATCGCGCATCCCAGACCCACCATGAGCCCCAGGTCGGCTTGCCCCAGATCGCGCCGGTGACCAGCGCCACGGCGGTCATCCACGCGCCGATGGGGGCAGCACATTGCAGGGCGACGTCGGCCAGTTTCATTTTCCACACCAGCCCGACGATGCCGCAAACGGCCAGCATCACGTAGATGGACTGCGCCAGCATCGCGGCAGGCACGTGGATATAGATGATGCGAAAGCTGTTGCCTTGCTGGTAGTCCGGCGGAGCAAACGCCAGGCCCCACACCACGCCAACGCCGATCAGCAATAACGCGGCGACGCTCAGCCACGGCAGCATTTTGCCGCTGATGCCGTAGAACCATTTGGGTGAGCCGAGCTTGTGAAACCAGGTCCAGTTCATTGCAATTTCCATCACGGTTGCCGCTCGTTGTCGCGAGCAGTCAAGGGTCTGCTTTCTTGACGAAGTGGTCAAGAATTGAGCAGAGCTTATTATTATTCGCCGACGCTTATCTTCAGGCCAGCCGCTATTGCAAAGGGTGTCAGGGTTATCGCCAGGGCGGTCAGGCTACCAAGCCACAAGAGATAACCGGTCGCCGGCATTCCCTGTAAAGCGGCCTGCAAGGCGCCACTGCCAAGAATCAGCACCGGGATGTACAACGGCAGAATCAGCAGCGCCAGCAACAGGCCACCGCGCTTAAGCCCGACCGTCAGCGCTGCACCCACCGCTCCGAGCAAGCTCAGCACCGGTGTACCCAGCAATAATGAAAGCAGCAACACCGGCAGACAGGCGGCCGGTAAACCGAGCATCAACGCGAGCAGCGGTGCCAGCAATACCAGCGCCAGACCGGAGAAAGCCCAGTGTGCCAGCACCTTGGCCAAAACCAGAAGAGGCAGGGGGTGCGGCGAAAGGACCCACTGTTCCAGGGAACCATCCTCGAAATCACTGCGGAAGAGCCCGTCCAGCGAGAGCAGAACCGATAAAAGCGCTGCCACCCAGACCAGTCCCGGAGACAAGGTTTGCAACAATTGAGACTCGGGTCCGACCGCCAACGGGAACAGCGCGACCACGATGGCGAAGAACACCAGCGGATTGGCCAACTCGGCAGGACGGCGGAACAGCAGACGTGCCTCGCGGGCGACCAACAGGCCGAAAACACTCATACGGCCCAGTTCCCCAGATCAATATCGCGGTAGCCGGCCGGCATCCGGGTCAGCGTGTGATGGGTGGTCAACACCACCAAGCCACCGCGCTCGCAGTGCTCGGCCAGATGGTCTTCAAGTTGCGCCACGCCTTGCTTGTCGAGGGCGGTGAATGGCTCGTCGAGAATCCACAGTGGCGGGCTGGCCAGATACAAGCGGGCCAGCGCCACGCGACGTTGTTGCCCGGCGGACAGCGTGTGACAGGGCACATCTTCGAAACCGCGCAGGCCCACTGCCGCGAGCGCCTGCCAGATGGCTTCATGAGACGCCGGTTGATGCAGTGCACAGAGCCAGCTGAGGTTTTCCTCTGGTGTCAGCAAGTCCTTGATGCCAGCGGCATGACCGATCCACAACAGATTGCGCGCCAGCTCACTGCGTTGTTCGTGCAGCGGCTGGCCGTTGAGCAACACTTGGCCGGCAGTCGGTTGCATCAGGCCGGACAACAAGCGCAGCAGGCTGGTTTTGCCACTGCCGTTGGGTCCGCTGATCTGCAGCATTTCGCCGCTGCCCAGTCGCAATTCGAGGTTTTCGAAGAGCAGCCGAAGGTCTCGCTCACAGGCGAGGGCAACGGTTTGCAGGACTGGACTGGTCAAGAGATCACGGGCCTTTACGGTTCAAGTCGGCAAGGGTGCGGCCGCTAAAGAGATGCAGGATAAGTGCATTGGCGACCCGTTCCAGAGAGCTGCGTCAAACAAATGCAATGTTTTTAGCGCCCCGATGACAACGGGGCGGCATTATACATGCCGTGCCCTACTCTAAAGAGGGCAATTTCTTCAGGTTGTGACCGCGTATGACAGGCGAAATGAACATCTTCCCGCTGCCGCCGACCTCGCCCGCGAACTCGCGGCCGCAAGTCATCAGCGGCGAGCTCCTCAAGCTGCTGGCGCCGATGGAGGGCTTGATCGCTGCCGGCCAGAGCGCCAAGGCTGAAGTGCTGTCGTTGAAGCAGGCGGATCAGACCTTTCAATTGTTGCTCAAGGTCACGCTGGACAGTGGCCGCCAGACCACCGTGCAAGCGACCAGCACGCAGCCGCTGCCCCAAGGCACTAACCTGGCGATCACTCAGCCGTCTGCGGGCAACCTGGCCGTGACTGTGCAGCAGGCGATCGCCTCGAATGTGGCCACCCTCACCCGCCTCGACACCGCACAGTTGCCGGTCGGCACGCTGTTGCAAGGTAAAGTGCTGACGTCCCAGGTATTGCCGCAGGTGCCGGGCCAGCCGACCGTGTTTCGCTCGCTGGTGAGTTTGTTGAACACCGCACAAGCCGGCAGCACGATGAGTATCGATAGCCCGACGCCTTTGCGCATCGGCACGCTGCTCAGCGCATTGGTGCAGGATGCGCACACCTTGAAATTCGTTCCGCTGAGCAACCGTCAGGAACAACTGGCTGTCACTCAGCAACTGGTCAGCCAGCAAAGCCGTCAGGGCTCGCTGGACGGGCTGCTCAAACTCTTGCAAAACATGCCGGCATCCGAGCAAACACCGCGCGATCTGCGCGCAGCGGTTGAGAGGCTGCTGGCCGGCCTGC
This sequence comes from Pseudomonas sp. TMB3-21, assembly GCF_054898145.1. Taxonomy (NCBI): domain Bacteria; kingdom Pseudomonadati; phylum Pseudomonadota; class Gammaproteobacteria; order Pseudomonadales; family Pseudomonadaceae; genus Pseudomonas; species Pseudomonas sp. TMB3-21. The sequence goes on from NZ_CM142718.1 coordinate 5,503,887, forward strand.
CGGACGTACAACAACTGAGCACGCCCAAAGGTCTGGCCCAGGCGCTCGCCAACAGTGGCCAGTTTCTGGAAGCCAAGCTGCTGGCCGGACAGAACCCGTCACTGGCCCCCGACATGAAAGGCGATCTGCTCAAGCTCATTGCGCAACTGACCCCGGGCTTGCCGGCCAATACCCACCTGAACGCGATCATCGCCGCCAATACGCTGGCGCAAACCATGCCGAGCTTCGTGCGCAGCGCCTTGGGGATGCTCGGTCAGGTCAGCGCCAAGCCGCAGCCGGGCAGTTTTCCATTGCCGGAGCGCATGCTGCAAAGTTCGGAAGGCGAAGGCGATCTTGAACATTTATTGCGTCTTGCGGCCGCGGCAGTCTCACGTCTGCAAACCCATCAATTATCGAGCCTGGAGCAAACCGGCGTGACGGATGATGGCCGGCTGATGAGCACCTGGCAGCTGGAAATCCCGATGCGCAATCTGCAAGACATCGTGCCCCTACAAGTTAAATTCCAGCGTGAAGACGCCCCCGAAAAGGAGCTGCCCAACGAGCGCCGTGACGAACGCGAGCCTAAGCAGCAATTGTGGCGCGTCGAGCTGGCGTTCGACATGGAGCCGCTAGGGCCTATGCAGATTCAGGCGCAGTTAATCAAGGGCAGCCTGTCCAGTCAGCTGTGGGCTGAACGGCCGTACACGGCGAATCTGATCGAAAGCAACCTCGCCGGATTGCGTGAAAAGCTGCTGGCCTCGGGCCTCAACGTCGGCGATCTCGATTGCCACCTCGGCACACCGCCGCAAGGCGCTCACACCCGTCTGGAACAGCGCTGGGTCGACGAAACCGCATGAACACCTCCGATACTCCCCGCCAGGCCATCGCCCTCAAATACGACGGAACCCACGCGCCGACTCTCACTGCGAAAGGTGACGAAGCACTGGCCGAAGAAATCCTGCGGATCGCCCGGGATTACGAAGTTCCGATTTACGAGAATGCCGAACTGGTCAAGTTGCTGGCGAGGATGGAACTGGGCGACAGTATTCCAGAGGAGTTGTATCGGACCATTGCCGAGATCATTGCGTTCGCGTGGAATCTGAAGGGCAAGTTCCCGCAGGGACATGATCCGGATGCGCCGATGGTCGAGAAGGATGTGACCGAGCGTGGGGATGATTATTGAGATTTTAAGGACGCCTTCGCGAGCAAGCCCGCTCCCACATTTGATCTTCGGCGAACACGGATTTTGTGACCGGCCGAGATTACATGTGGGAGCGGGCTTGCTCGCGAAAGCGGCTTCGAGGCGATCGTAGCAATCAGTTCTTGTGCATCTTGCGCATCAACTCGGCCTCGGCCTGGGTCAGGCCGCAGGACGCCGTCAGTTCGTCGACGCTCGCGCCCATCCCCACCAATCGCGCCGCCTGGGCAAACGACAGGCTCGAGGGGTCGCGCTGTTCAAGCTGCGCCAGTTTGTCCGGCAATGGCGCGACGATTGCGCGCAGCTCGTGCAGGCTTTCGCCCATGCGCACGTTGCCACTTTGATAATCGTCGACGCGCTTGGCCAGGTCCTTGATGCGCTGATCACGCAGCGCATCGCCCTCGGCCTGTTGCACGGCAATCTGTCGTTGAGCGCGTATGTACGCCAGAAACATTGCCAGCGTGCCCGCCCAGAACAGGAACAGGACAACTACCGCTACCTCAAGAATCAATCAGATGTTCTCCAGATCCGACCATTCTTCTTCGCTCATCATCTTGTCCAGCTCGACGAGGATCAGCAGTTCGTTGTTCTTGTTGCACACGCCTTGAATGAACTTGGCGGACTCTTCGTTACCGACGTTCGGCGCCGTCTCGATTTCCGACTGACGCAGGTAAACCACTTCGGCAACGCTGTCGACCATGATCCCGACCACTTGCTTGTCGGCTTCGATGATGACGATGCGGGTGTTGTCGCTGATTTCGGCATTCATCAGGCCGAAGCGCTGACGGGTGTCGATCACGGTGACCACGTTACCGCGCAGGTTGATGATGCCCAGCACGTAGCTTGGCGCACCCGGAACCGGAGCGATTTCGGTGTAACGCAACACTTCCTGAACGCGCATCACGTTGATGCCGTAGGTTTCGTTATCGAGCTTGAAGGTCACCCATTGCAGGATCGGATCTTCGGAGCCCTTTGCCGCTGTTGCCTTGTCGTTCATACCCTGCCCCTCGAAAAACCGCGCTGGCGGTGTGTGTTCCGTGTATGGGCAGTGACTGCCCGTACTTGTTTGTTAGGTTGATTTGAGCGTCGGCTTGCTGCCGCCCATGTGCTTTGCTCCGCCGCTGGCGATCAGCTCGGCCAGTTCGGAAACGTCGAGCAAAGCACACATGTGTTCGATCACCGTGCCAGCCAGCCACGGTCGCTGACCGCGATGGCTGCGCCATTTGATTTCGTTGGGGTCCAGGCGCAACGAGCGGCTGACCTGATGCACGGCCAACCCCCATTCGTAGCCCTGAACCGAAATAACGTATTGCAAGCCCTGGCGAAAATCATCGCGGTAGCGGTCGGGCATCACCCAGCGCGCAGTGTCCAGCACTTTGAGGTTACCGGCCTGACTCGGCAGGATCCCCAGGAACCATTCCGGCTGACCGAACAGCGGCGTCAGCTCATGGCCGGCCAACGAATAAATCGAGCCCAGGCACACCAGCGGAACGGCGAGCGTCAAACCGGCGACATCGAACAACAGGCATTCGAACGGCTCCGCGGCCCAGGCCGGTCGACCGTTGCCCGCTACCGGTGGCGGCGTGTTGCTCGGTGGCAGGTGCACTTCGACAACCGGTGGCACCAAGGCTTGCAACAGCGGCGCGATGGTCGAAACGGGGGCCAGCAACGGTGCAGGCGCCTCTTCAAGGACAACCGGTGCCCTGGCGACGGTGGCGAGGATTGGCGCGACAACAGGCACGGCTGCTACTGCAGGTTTCTGTGCATCGCGGGCCTGCTCTTCGAGAACTGCTGCCTGGAACTCATCCAGTGCGCCCTCCTCCTCGACAACTTCGACCACCTCGGGCGCAGCTTCAATTTCCGGCGCCAACGACGCTTCCGTCGCATCCATCAACAAGTTGTCCAGATAAGACTGGAGCGCCAGTTGCGGGCGTGAAGTGATCTTCAGCGGTTTGCTCATGAGCACGCCCCTGTAGGAGCTGGCGAAGGCTGCGATCTTTTAGCGATCTCGAAAACGTCGCAAAGCAAGATCAACAGATCGCAGCCTGCGGCAGTTCCTACAGGTAATGAATTCATCAAGCCACCTGCGGAACGAGTTGTGTTGTGAGCATGTGCTTGAGCAACGCACGATAGGCCAGCACACCACGGCTCCTGCCGTCGAATTGCGAAGGCGTCACGCCGGCACGGCTGGCATCGCGCAGCCGCGTATCGACGGGAATGTAGCCTTGCCAGATCTCTTCCGGGTATTTATCGCGAAGCACGCGCAGGGTGCCCAGCGACGCCTGAGTGCGGCGGTCGAAGAGGGTCGGCACAATGCTGAAAGGCAGCGCGACTTTGCGTGAACGGTTGATCATCGCCAAGGTGTTGACCATGCGCTCAAGGCCTTTGACTGCCAGGTGTTCGGTCTGCACCGGAATCACCAATTGCTGGCTGGCCGCCAAGGCATTGACCATCAGCAGACCGAGCAACGGCGGGCTGTCAATAACAGCGTAATCGAAGTCCTGCCACAGCTGCGCCAGACTCTTGGCAATCACCAGCCCCAGGCCACTTTGCCCCGGCGACTGACGCTCAAGGGTGGCCAGCGCGGTGCTCGACGGCAGCAGGGAAATACTTGCGTGACTGGTCGGTAGCAGCAGTTGCCCAGGCAAACCTGCGGGCACGCTGCCCTTGTGCAGGAAAAGGTCGTAGCTGCTGTGCTCCAGGCTGTCGGGGTCATAACCGAAGTAACTGGTCATCGAGCCGTGGGGGTCGAGATCGACCACGACCACGCGCTTGCCCGCCTCGGCCAGTAACCCGGCCAGAGCGATGGAGGAAGTGGTTTTACCAACACCACCCTTTTGATTGGCGACTGCCCAGACTCTCATTCGGATCGTTCCACCCGGCTGGATCGACCGGGAAAATAGCTCAACGTGTTAATGCGGGTGACGGAGAATTGACGGCGCTCTCTCGTCCCGGCGACTTGACCGGGGTAGGTGCAGTTTGTGTGCCAGCCCGCTTCAGTGCGGCGTCCGGTTGCGCATGAGCGGTACCGGTGCCGGTCAGACTGCGACGCACATCCAGGTTGCGCGACACCACCAGGACCACGCGACGATTGCGCGCGCGGCCTTCAACGGTGGCGTTGTTGGCCACCGGCTGAAATTCACCGTAACCGACCGACGCCAGCCGACCGGGGTTAACCCCTTGCATGGCCAGCATGCGCACGATGCTCGACGAACGGGCCGAGGACAGTTCCCAGTTGGTCGGGTATTGCGCAGTGCGGATTGGCTGATCGTCGGTGAAGCCTTCGACGTGAATCGGGTTATCGAACGGTTTCACGATCGCCGCCACCTTGTCGATGATGCTGAATGCCATGTCGCTGGGCATGGCGTCGCCACTGCCGAACAACAGGCTGGAATTGAGTTCGATCTCGACCCACAGCTCGTTGCCGCGCACGGTCATCTGGTTGGATTTGATCAGGTCACCGAACGCAGCGCTGATGTCATCGGCAATGCTTTTGAGCGGGTCGCTCGCGCCGGAGATACCGGCGTCGATCTGCTCGCTGTCCTTGACCAGCGGTTTGGCCGGGGTCACGGACAACGGGCGCTCGTCGCCAATCGGAATCGGCTTGAGCGCGCGATCGGCGTCGTTGAACACGCCGACCAGGGCTTGCGAAATGACTTTGTACTTGCCTTCGTTGATCGAAGAAATGGAGTACATCACCACAAAAAAGGCGAACAGCAACGTGATGAAGTCGGCGTATGAAACGAGCCAGCGTTCATGGTTTACATGTTCTTCACGATGCCTGCGTCGAGCCACGATTCACCTCCTCCATCAATCCATGAAGCCCTGAAGCTTCAACTCGATAGAGCGAGGGTTTTCACCTTCGGCGATCGACAAAATGCCTTCGAGCAACATTTCGCGATAACGCGACTGGCGCAAGGCAACCGACTTGAGCTTGGCGGCAATGGGCAGCAACACCAGGTTGGCGCTTGCCACACCATAGATGGTGGCGACGAACGCCACGGCAATGCCGCTGCCCAGTTGCGATGGATCGGCCAGATTGCCCATGACATGGATCAGGCCCATCACCGCACCGATGATGCCAATGGTTGGCGCGTAACCGCCCATGCTCTCGAAAAATTTCGCGGCTTCGATGTCGCGGCTTTCCTGGGTGTAGAAATCCACTTCCAGAATGCTGCGAATCGCTTCCGGTTCAGCGCCATCGACCAGCAGCTGCAGGCCTTTGCGCGAGTAACTGTCAGTTTCGGCGTCTGCCACACTTTCCAGACCCAGCAAACCTTCCTTGCGTGCAGTGAGGCTCCAGTTGACGACGCGATCGACGCCGCCCGCCAGGTCGACGCGAGGCGGAAACAGAATCCAGCCGACAATTTGCATCGCCCGCTTGAAGGCGCTCATCGGCGCTTGCAGCAGGGCTGCGCCGACGGTGCCGCCGATCACGATCAACGCTGCCGGGCCGTTGGCCAGCGCGCCAAGGTGACCGCCTTCGAGGTAGTTTCCGCCGATGATGGCGACGAACGCCATGATAATCCCGATCAGGCTGAGTACATCCATCAGATACACGCCTCGACCAGGTGACGGCCAATATCGTCAAGACCATAGACCGCGTCGGCGAGGTCGGCTTTGACGATGGCCATCGGCATGCCGTAGATCACGCAGCTCGCTTCATCCTGAGCCCAGATTGCGCTGCCGCCCTGCTTGAGCAGACGTGCGCCTTCGCGACCGTCGGCACCCATGCCGGTCAACACCACCGCCAGAACCTTGTCACCGTAGGACTTCGCGGCCGAACCGAACGTGATGTCCACGCACGGCTTGTAATTGAGGCGCTCGTCGCCCGGCAGAATCTTCACCGCACCACGGCCGTCAATCATCATTTGCTTGCCGCCCGGCGCCAGCAGCGCCAGGCCAGGACGCAGGATGTCGCCATCCTCGGCTTCCTTGACATTGATGCGGCAGAGTTTGTCCAGACGTTCGGCGAAAGCCTTGGTGAACGCCGCGGGCATATGCTGAATCAACACGATCGGTGCCGGGAAGTTGGCCGGCAATTGCGTCAAGACACGCTGCAGCGCAACCGGTCCGCCGGTGGATGTACCGATGGCTACCAGTTTATAGGCTTTGCGTTTGGGCGACGGAGACGACGGACTGGCCGCAGGCGCGCGGGTCGGGGTCGGCGCAGGAGCCGGACGTGCCGGTGCCATGCTCGCGTAACTGCTGCTGGCACTAGCGGGTACCGGCGCCGTAACTGGCGCAACCACCGGAGCCGGGGCGTTGTACGTGCTGACGCGACGATTGCTGCGCGAAATGCTCAGAATCTTTTCGCAAAGCAGCTGTTTGACCTTGTCGGGGTTACGCGAAATATCTTCGAAATTTTTCGGCAGGAAATCAACCGCGCCGGCGTCCAGCGCATCCAGAGTTACGCGGGCGCCTTCGTGAGTCAGCGAGGAGAACATCAGGACCGGCGTCGGGCAGCGTTGCATGATGTGACGCACGGCCGTGATGCCATCCATCATCGGCATCTCGTAGTCCATGGTGATCACATCGGGCTTGAGGGCGAGCGCCTGATCGATTGCTTCTTTACCGTTGGTCGCCGTGCCGACGACTTGGATGTTTGGATCCGCTGAAAGAATTTCCGAGACGCGGCGGCGAAAAAACCCCGAATCGTCCACCACCAGGACTTTGACTGCCATAAAAACTCCGTTAGGCGGGGGCGAGGCTTTGATCGCCCCGCTCCCCCAGAATCAAATACGCCGTGCGGCGTAACGCTTGAGCATGCTCGGCACATCGAGAATCAGCGCAATGCGGCCGTCACCGGTGATGGTGGCGCCGGACATGCCCGGGGTTCCCTGGAGCATTTTGCCCAATGGCTTGATGACCACTTCTTCCTGGCCCACCAGCTGATCAACGACGAAGCCGATCCGCTGAGTGCCCACCGAAAGGATCACCACATGGCCTTCTCGCTGCTCTTCATGAGCGGCGGAGCTGACCAGCCAGCGCTTGAGGTAAAACAGTGGCAGCGCCTTGTCGCGCACGATCACCACTTCCTGACCGTCCACCACGTTGGTACGCGACAGGTCGAGGTGGAAAATCTCGTTGACGTTCACCAGCGGGAACGCGAAGGCCTGATTGCCCAGCATGACCATCAGCGTCGGCATGATCGCCAGGGTCAGCGGGACCTTGATCACGATCTTCGAGCCCTTGCCCTTGGTCGAGTAGATATTGATGGTGCCGTTGAGCTGGGCGATTTTGGTTTTCACCACGTCCATGCCCACGCCACGACCGGACACGTCGGAAATTTCGGTTTTGGTCGAGAACCCCGGGGCGAAGATCAGGTTGAAGCAGTCTGACTCGCTCAGGCGGTCTGCCGCATCCTTGTCCATCAGGCCTTTCTTCACGGCAATGCCGCGCAGTACGTCGGCGTCCATGCCTTTGCCGTCATCGGAAATGGACAGCAGGATATGGTCGCCTTCCTGTTCAGCAGACAGGATGACCTTGCCGCTGCGGGGCTTGCCCATCGCTTCGCGTTCGGCCGGCTCTTCGATACCGTGGTCGACCGAGTTGCGCACCAAGTGGACCAGCGGATCGGCGAGGGCCTCGACGAGGTTCTTGTCGAGGTCGGTTTCTTCGCCGACCAGTTCCAGGTTGATCTCTTTCTTGAGCTGGCGAGCCAGGTCGCGAACCAGACGCGGGAAGCGCCCGAAGACCTTCTTGATCGGTTGCATCCGCGTCTTCATGACCGCGGTTTGCAGATCAGCGGTGACTACGTCAAGGTTCGACACCGCCTTGGACATGGCCTCGTCGGCGCTGTTGGCACCTAGACGAACCAGGCGGTTACGCACCAGCACCAGCTCGCCAACCATGTTCATGATTTCGTCGAGGCGTGCAGTGTCGACCCGTACCGTGGTTTCCGCTTCACTCGGCGGCTTGTCCGGTGTTGGCGCGGCCGGAGCACGGGCCGGCGCTGGAGCAGCAGCCTTCGGTGCTTCGGCTTTCGGCGCGGGCGCCTTGGCGACAGGCGCCGCGGCCTTGGCGACAGGCGCGGCTACGGTGGCAGCTGCCGATCCGGTGCCGACTTCGGTGAACTTGCCTTTACCGTGCAGGTCGTCCAGCAGCGATTCGAACTCGTGATCGGAGATCAGATCGCCGCCGGCCGCTGCAGCCTTGGGAGCAGCCGGTGTCGGGACTGAGGCAATCGCCGATTCCAGCGCGCCAACGGCGAAGTTGCCTTTGCCGTGCAACTGGTCGAGCAGTGCTTCGAATTCGTCGTCGGTAATGTCGGAGCTGTCGCCCGCGGCTTTCGGCGCGGCTGGAGCGGCTGGTGCCGCAGGGACAGTGACCGCATCAATGGCGAACTGACCTTTGCCATGCAACTGATCGAGCAACGATTCGAATTCGTCGTCGGTGATTTCGTCGCTCGCCGCGCTACCGCTAGCAGCAGGAGCAGGAGCAGATGCCGGCGCCTCAGCCTGTGCCTTGACGGCATTCAGTGAGTCCAGCAGTTGTTCGAATTCATTGTCTGTGATGTCGCCCGAATCGCTTTCGGCGACCGGTTCTGTAACCACCTCAGCAGCAGGAGCGACTTCATCCGCGCTCTGCGGTTCTGCCAGACGTGCCAGCGCCGCCAGCAATTCAGGGGTCGCGGCCGTGACCGGGCTGCGTTCGCGGACTTCGGTAAACATCGCGTTTACTGCGTCCAGTGCTTCGAGAACCACGTCCATCAGTTCCGAGTCGACGCGACGCTCACCCTTGCGCAGGATGTCGAAGACGTTCTCGGCGATGTGACAGCACTCCACCAGCTCATTGAGCTGGAGGAAGCCGGCGCCTCCTTTTACAGTGTGAAAACCGCGAAAAATTGCATTGAGCAGATCCGCATCATCCGGTCGGCTTTCCAGCTCGACCAACTGTTCGGACAGCTGCTCTAGAATCTCGCCGGCCTCAACCAGGAAATCCTGAAGGATCTCTTCATCGGCGCCGAAGCTCATTAAGGGGGTGCTCCTACAGGTCTAAAAACCTAAAAAACCTAAAATTCTAAAACCCTAGGCTGGATAGCAAATCGTCCACATCGTCCTGACCGGACACAACGTCTTCTCTTTTATCGGCATGAATCTGCGGACCTTCACCCTGAGAGAGATGTTTTTGCGGATCTTTTTCTTGAAGCATCGCATCACGGTCATGTTCGATGCCCGCGAAGCGGTCCACCTGACTGGCCATGAGCACGAGCTTGAGCAAATTGCTTTCAACTTCGGTGACCAGCTGGGTCACACGCTTGATCACTTGGCCGGTGAGGTCCTGATAATCCTGAGCAAGCAGGATGTCGTTGAGGTTGCTCGCTACCACGCGATTGTCAGCGCTGCTGCGTGTCAGGAAACCGTCGACTCGCCGGGCCAGTTCGCGGAACTCTTCAGCCCCGACCTCTCGACGCATGAACCGTCCCCAATCCGCGCTCAGCGCCTGCGCTTCTTCGCTCAGGCCGTTGACCAGTGGCGTGGCGTTTTCAACCAGGTCCATGGTGCGGTTGGCGGCGGCCTCGGTCAGCTTGACCACATAACCCAGACGCTCGGTGGCGTCTGTTATCTGGGACACTTCCTCGGCTTGCGGCATGTGCGGGTCAATCTGGAAATTGACGATCGCGCTGTGCAGCTCGCGTGTGAGTTTGCCCACTTCCTGATACAGGCCGCGGTCACGGGTCTGATTGAGCTCATGGATCAATTGCACCGCGTCGCCGAACCTGCCTTTTTCAAGGCTTTCGACCAGCTCGACCGCGTGTTTTTTCAGGGTCGATTCAAAATTACCCTGTGAAGATTCGTTGTTGTCCATAGCTCCCCCGTGGCGCCGTCTCTCAGCCAATGCGTTCGAAAATCTTCTCGATCTTGTCTTTCAACGCCTGGGCCGTGAAGGGCTTGACCACATAGCCGTTAACACCGGCCTGGGCCGCTTCGATGATCTGCTCGCGCTTGGCTTCAGCGGTCACCATCAGCACCGGCAGGTGCTTGAGCTTTTCATCGGCGCGCACGTGGCGCAGCAGGTCGATACCGGTCATGCCAGGCATGTTCCAGTCTGTTACCAGAAAGTCGATGCTGCCGCTGTTGAGAACCGGAATGGCGGTGGTGCCATCGTCAGCCTCGACCGTGTTGGTGAACCCAAGGTCACGCAACAGGTTTTTTATGATCCGCCGCATCGTTGAGAAGTCATCAACGATGAGGATTTTCATGTTCTTGTCCAATTCGACCTCCAAGCAGTCTTAAACGCGCCCAGCACCTGGGCGCGCCACTTCAATCAATCCGGCAAACACTCGATGACTGTCTGGAGCACAGCAGATCGCGACCGGCGCGGTTAAACACCACACCAGCCACGTTCGCAGTGTCCCCACACTGCCTTCAGCGCGCTCGCCACTCCCCCAAACGCCCCCGCAAACGGGCCGCGCACTGGCTGTGTAACTGGCTGACCCGGGATTCACTGACCCCCAGGACTTCGCCGATTTCCTTGAGATTCAGCTCTTCGTCGTAGTACAGCGCCAACACCAGCCGCTCACGCTCCGGCAAGTTGGCAATGGCATCCGCCAGCGCCGCCTGGAAGCGTTCATCTTCCAGGTCGCGTGACGGCTCCATGTGTGCACTCGCGCCGTCCTCGTGCAACCCTTCGTGTTCGCCGTCCTGCAACAGGTCGTCGAAACTGAATAAACGGCTACCCAGGGTGTCGTTCAAAATCCCGTAGTAATCGTCGAGACTCAATTGGAGTTCGGCCGCAACTTCGTGATCTTTAGCGTCACGACCGGTTTTAGCTTCAATCGAGCGAATTGCGTCGCTGACCATGCGCGTATTGCGGTGGACCGAGCGAGGTGCCCAGTCGCCCTTGCGCACTTCATCGAGCATCGCGCCGCGGATTCGAATGCCCGCGTACGTTTCAAAACTTGCGCCTTTGCTGGCGTCGTATTTGGTCGACACTTCGAGCAGGCCGATCATCCCGGCCTGAATCAGATCTTCTACCTGGACACTGGCTGGCAGACGCGCCAGCAAGTGATAGGCAATGCGCTTGACCAGTGGCGCGTAACGCTCGATCAACTCGTACTGCGCGTCAGGTGCCGACTTCTTGTAAACGTTGTAACCGGTAGCTGTCATAGCACGGGTCCTGCGGTCTGTTGCACGAGGCGCTCGACGAAAAACTCCAGATGCCCACGAGGGTTGGCAGGCAACGGCCAGGTATCGACCTTTTGCGCGATCGCCTTGAAAGCCAGGGAGCATTTGGAACGCGGGAACGCTTCGTAAACGGCGCGCTGTTTTTGCACCGCCTTGCGCACGCTTTCGTCATACGGCACTGCACCGACGTACTGCAAAGCGACGTCGAGGAAGCGGTCTGTGACTTTGGTCAACTTGGCGAAAAGGTTGCGCCCTTCCTGCGGGCTCTGGGCCATGTTGGCCAGGACGCGGAAGCGGTTCATGCCGTAATCGCGGTTCAGCAGTTTGATCAGCGCGTAGGCGTCCGTGATCGAGGTCGGCTCGTCGCACACCACCAGCAACACTTCTTGCGCGGCGCGAACAAAACTGACTACCGAGTCACCAATACCCGCAGCGGTGTCGATGACCAGCACATCGAGATTGTCGCCGATATCGCTGAACGCCTGGATCAGGCCGGCGTGTTGCGCCGGGCTCAGATGAACCATGCTCTGGGTGCCGGACGCGGCAGGGACGATGCGAATTCCGCCAGGCCCTTGCAACAATACGTCGCGCAGTTCACAGCGGCCTTCGATCACGTCGGCCAGAGTACGTTTGGGTGTCAGCCCCAACAGAACGTCGACGTTCGCCAGCCCCAGATCGGCGTCCAGCAGCATGACGCGCCGGCCGAGCTCAGCTAGAGCCAGGGACAAGTTCACTGACACGTTAGTCTTGCCGACGCCACCTTTGCCGCCGGTCACCGCGATCACCTGTACGGGATGCATGCTGCCCATGTTATTTCTTTACCTTGTCTTGCATAGACGGAGGCCACATTACTGGCTGCGCGTTCACAAATGGAACAATGCATGGCAGACCATCGATGTAGGTACGAAAACTGTTCATTATCACCTCAGCCAACCCGCTTGGTCGGACTGTGGTAGAGGTCAGCGAACATGTCAGCCATGGCTTCTTCGCTGGGTTCTTCCTGCATTTGCACGCTGACGGCGCGGCTGACCAGTTGATGACGGCGCGGCAGATGCAAATCATCCGGAATCCGCGGTCCGTCGGTCAGGTACGCCACCGGCAATTCATGACTGATGGCCAGGCTCAACACCTCGCCCAGGCTCGCCGTCTCATCCAGTTTAGTCAGAATGCAGCCAGACAGGCCGCAACGCTTGTAACTGTGATAAGCGGCGGTTAGAACCTGTTTCTGGCTGGTGGTTGCCAGGACCAGATAATTTTTTGATTTGATGCCACGACCGGCCAGGCTTTCGAGTTGCATGCGCAGTGCCGGATCGCTGGCCTGCAGGCCGGCGGTATCGATCAGCACTACACGTTTGCGCAGCAACGGCTCCAGCGCCTGCACCAGCGACTGGCCCGGATCAACGTGAGTGACCGACACATTGAGAATCCGACCCAGCGTCTTCAGCTGTTCCTGGGCACCAATGCGATAGCTGTCCATGCTGACCAGCGCGATGCTCTGCGCGCCGTACTTGAGCACGTAACGGGCCGCGAGTTTGGCCAGCGTGGTGGTTTTGCCCATGCCGGCAGGGCCGACCATGGCAATCACACCGCCCTCTTCCAGAGGCTCGACGTCCGGGGTGGCGATCATTCGCGCCAGGTGCGCCAGCAACATGCGCCAGGCCTGACGAGGTTCTTCAATTCCGGTAATCATCTCGAGCAGATCGCGCGACAACGGGCCGGACAAGCCGATGCGTTGCAAGCGACGCCAGAGGTTGGCCTGCGCCGGACGGCTGCCCTGCAGCTGATTCCAGGCCAGCGAACCAAGTTGTACTTCCATCAGTTCGCGAAGGCTGTTGAGTTCGAAACGCATCGAGTCGAACGCCCGTGGATCAACACCGGTTGCGGCGGCAGGGGCCGGCGCAGGACGACGCGGTTCGGCCAGGGTCGGCTCGATCAGTGGCTCGGCGGCAGTCAACGGCAAACCGGCGAACAATTGGCGATTGGAAGTCTTCTCGCTCTCACCCTCGCCTCGCAGACTCAATTCCGCCTGGGCGTTGACGATCCGCGACTGGGTCTTGCGCAGTTCATCCTCGAGTTCCATGTTCGGAACACGCGGGGCCAGCGCCGACAGGGTGTAATCGAGGGCAGCCGTCAGCTCGACACCACCGGCAATCCGGCGATTGCCGATAATGGCCGCATCAGCGCCCAGCTCATCACGAACCAGTTTCATGGCCTGACGCATATCGGCGGCGAAAAAACGCTTAACTTGCATAAACCACTACCCTCAGCCGTTGGGCCCTACTGTCGCAACGATGGTCACTTGCTTGTTGTCAGGAATTTCCTGATAAGCCAACACATGCAAACCCGGGACTGCCAGTCGGCCAAATCGCGACAACATCGCGCGAACCGGGCCGGCTACCAGCAGAATCACCGGTTGACCTTGCATTTCCTGACGCTGCGCGGCTTCGATCAACGAACGCTGCAGCTTCTCAGCCATGCTTGGCTCCAGCAGAACGCCCTCTTCCGAGCCTTGTCCCGCCTTCTGAAGACTATTGAGCAATATCTGTTCCAACCTTGGTTCCAGCGTGATAACTGGCAGCTCGGACTCAGTGCCTACAATGCTTTGGACGATTGCGCGGGATACACCCACCCGCACAGCGGCCACTAGCGCGGCAGTATCTTGACTCTTGGCGGCATTGTTGGCGATGGCTTCGGCAATGCTGCGGATGTCCCGCACAGGCACCTGCTCGGCCAGCAGCGCTTGCAGGACTTTAAGCAGCTGCGACAACGACACCACGCCAGGAACCAGCTCTTCTGCCAGTTTAGGCGAGCTTTTGGCCAGCAACTGCATGAGTTGCTGGACTTCTTCGTGACCAATCAGCTCGCTGGAATGCTTGTACAAAATCTGGTTCAGGTGAGTGGCCACAACGGTACTGGCATCGACCACCGTGTAACCCAGCGATTGTGCCTGCGCACGCTGGCTGATTTCGATCCAGACAGCTTCCAGACCGAAAGCCGGATCTTTGGCGGTGATGCCATTGAGCGAGCCGTAGACCTGACCGGGATTGATCGCCAACTCGCGGTCCGGGTAAATCTCTGCTTCGGCGAGGATCACGCCCATCAATGTGAGACGGTACGCACTCGGTGCCAGGTCAAGGTTATCGCGGATGTGCACGGTTGGCATCAAAAAGCCCAGGTCCTGGGACAGCTTCTTGCGCACGCCCTTGATCCGCGCCAGCAACTGCCCACCCTGATTGCGATCCACGAGCGGAATCAGGCGATAGCCGACTTCCAGGCCGATCATGTCGATCGGTGTCACGTCGTCCCAGCCGAGTTCTTTGGTTTCTTGCGCGCGGGCCGGGGACGGCAGCAGTTCCTGCTGACGCTTGACGTCTTGCAGCGCTTGCACCCTGACCACGTTTTGCTTTTTCCAGAACAGGTAGGCGCCGCCCGCTGCGACAGCCGCCATGCTCAGGAAGGAAAAGTGCGGCATGCCGGGCACGATACCCATCACCGCCATGATGGCGGCTGCCACCGCCAGCGCTTTGGGGGAGGAGAACATCTGCCGATTGATCTGTTTGCCCATGTCCTCCGAACCGGAAGCACGGGTCACCATGATAGCGGCGGCCGTGGACAACAGCAGTGATGGCAATTGCGCCACCAAACCGTCACCGATGGTCAGCAACGCGTAGACCTTGCCGGCATCGCCGAAAGTCATGCCGTGCTGGAAGATCCCGACGGCTATGCCGCCAATCAGGTTGATGAAGAGAATCAGCAAGCCGGCGATGGCATCACCGCGGACAAATTTGCTGGCACCGTCCATGGACCCGTAAAACTCGGCTTCCTGCGCGACTTCCGTCCGGCGCAGTTTTGCCTGGTTTTGATCAATCAGGCCAGCGTTGAGATCGGCGTCGATCGCCATTTGTTTGCCGGGCATCGCATCCAGGGTGAAGCGCGCGCTCACCTCGGAAATTCGTCCGGCACCCTTGGTCACCACGACGAAGTTGATGATCATCAGGATTGCGAAAACCACGATACCGACCACGTAGTTGCCGCCGATGACCACTTCACCGAACGCCTGGATCACCTTGCCCGCAGACGCATGCCCGTCCTGACCGTGGAGCATGACCACGCGCGTCGACGCGACGTTCAGCGCCAGCCGCAACAACGTTGCGACCAGCAGAATGGTCGGAAACACTGCAAAGTCCAGCGGCCGCAAGGCATACACGCAGACCAGCAGGACAACAATCGACAACGCAATGTTGAACGTGAAAAACACGTCCAGCAGGAACGGCGGGATGGGCAGCATCATCATTGCCAGCATGACCAGCAGCAACAACGGCACACCCAGATTGCCTCGACTCAAGTCGGCAACGTTTGTGCGAGCAGTGTTGAATAACTGAGAGCGATCCACCAATTTTCCCCGTTCCTTTAAAGCAAACTTTTGACGCCCAAAGCAGGCGCAGAATCGCTACTGCAAGAAGCCTTCCAACTTTTGCAGAGGCAGGGATTAGAGGGTTTGAAATGGAGATTGGGGCGCAAACGGGCGTAGCAGCTGTCGAGCCTGCGAGGCTGCGTCGGCGCATGAATCCTGTGCTAACGGCTGGCGAGGACTGCGTCCTCGAACGCAGCCTCGCAGGCTCGGCAGCTGCTACAGACACATCTCAGGAATCGCGGCGCAGATCTGGCGGAATCGGCAGATCGTCCTTGAGCGGATCGGGGCGCTTGCCCTTACCTGCACGGTGCTGACGAATCTGGTAGACGTAGGCCAATACCTGAGCAACCGCCAGATACAGCCCGCCCGGTATTTCCTGGTCCAGTTCCGTGGAGTAATAAATCGAACGCGCCAAGGCCGGGGACTCCAGCAGCAGCACGTTATTGGCAACAGCGATTTCGCGGATTTTCAGCGCCAGGAAGTCACTGCCCTTGGCAACCAGCATCGGCGCGCCGCTCTTGTCCGGATCGTACTTGAGGGCCACGGCGTAATGCGTCGGGTTGGTGATGATCACGTCCGCCTCGGGAACTGCCGCCATCATCCGACGCTGGGACACTTCACGCTGCAGCTGACGGATCCGCTGCTTGACCTCTGGCTTGCCCTCCTGGTCCTTGTGCTCATCGCGCACTTCCTGCTTGGTCATCAGCAGTTTCTTGTGGCTTTCCCACAGCTGCACCGGCACGTCGACCGCCGCAATGATGATCAACCCGCAGGACATCCACAGCGTACTCCAGCCCACCACCTGCAAGCTGTGGATGATCGCCATGTCCAGCGGTTCATGGGCGATGCGCATCAGGTCGTCGATATCGGCCGACAACACCATCATGGCCACGGCCAGGGTAATGATGAATTTGGCGAGTGCCTTCAGCAGTTCAGCCACGGCCTTGAAGGAAAACATGCGCTTGAGGCCGGACGCAGGGTTCATGCGGCTGAACTTCGGCGCCATTGACCCTGCCGCGAACAACCACCCGCCGAGGGAGATCGGGCCGATGATCGCAGCCAGCACCAGAGTGATCATGATCGGCTGAATCGCCAGCAACGCCATCAAACCCGAGCTCAGCAGGTACGTACCCATCGAGCGTTGATCGAGGATGACTTCTCGCGAAAGAGTGAAATTCTGCCGCATCAACTCCATCAGTTCCTGCGCCAGCGCGCCGCCGAATATCAGCAGCGCAGAAGAGCCGACCAGCATGATTGCCAGGGTATTGAGTTCTTTGGAGCGCGCAATCTCGCCTTTTTCCCGCGAGTCTTTCTTGCGCTTCTCGGTGGGGTCTTCTGTTTTGTCCGCGCCGCTTTCGCTCTCAGCCATGACTCAGCGCGCCTGTGCCAGTTCGCGTAAAAACTGCAAAGCCTCGGAGGCCAGCGGTTGATACTGATTGAGAATGTCCGCCAGGCCGACCCAGACGATAAACAGCCCGAGCACCAGCGTCAGCGGAAAGCCGATGGAGAAAATGTTCAGCTGCGGCGCCGCACGGGTCATGATGCCGAAAGCGATGTTGACCACCAGCAATGCAGTGATAGCCGGCAGCACAAGGAGCAGCGCAGAACCCAGCACCCAGCCCAGTTTCCCGGCCAGCTCCCAGAAATGATTGACCATCAGACCGCTGCCGACCGGCAACGTGGTGAAGCTTTCACTGAGCACTTCGAAGACCACCAGATGGCCGTTCATCGCTAGAAACAGCAAGGTCACCAGCATGGTAAAGAACTGGCCGATCACCGCTACTGATACGCCGTTTGTAGGGTCGACCATGGACGCAAAGCCCATGCCCATCTGGATCGCGACAATCTGCCCGGCCACCACAAAGGCGTGGAAGAACAGCTGCAGGGAAAACCCCAGCACTGCGCCAACCAGGATCTGTTCGGCGATCAACATCAACGCCGACAAGTCCAGCGCATTGACCGGTGGCATCGGCGGCAGGCCGGGAGCGATGACCACGGTGATTGCCAGCGCGAAGTACAGGCGCACGCGCGTCGGGACGAGCGTGGTACCAAAGATCGGCATCACCATCAGCAACGAACCAATGCGAAACAGCGGCAACATGAACGTTGCCACCCAGGTACTGATCTGGGTATCGGTCAGTTGCAGCAGCGATTCCATGGTCTAGCCGATGACCCGCGGAATATTGCCGTACAACTGCAGGATGTATTCCATGAAGGTTTGCACCAGCCAGGGACCGGCGACGATCAGCGTGACCAGCATCACCAGCAGACGCGGGAGAAAGCTCAGCGTCTGTTCGTTGATCTGGGTGGCGGCCTGGAACATTGCGACCATCAAGCCCACCAACAGACTCGGAATCACCAGGACCGCCACTATCACAGTGGTCAGCCACAGCGCTTCACGAAAGATGTCGACCGCAACTTCCGGCGTCATGGTGAAACACCTCCAAAGCTGCTCGCCAAGGTGCCGATGATCAACGCCCAGCCATCCACCAGCACGAACAACATGATCTTGAACGGCAGGGAAATGATCAGCGGCGAGAGCATCATCATACCCATGGCCATCAACACGCTGGCGACAACGAGGTCGATGATCAGGAACGGAATGAAGATCATGAAACCGATCTGGAACGCGGTCTTCAGTTCAGAGGTGACGAACGCCGGTACAAGGATGGTCAACGGCGCCTGATCCGGAGTAGCGATGTCGGTGCGCTTGGACAGGCGCATGAACAACTCCAGATCGCTGCTGCGGGTTTGCGCGAGCATGAAATCCTTGATGGGCACCTGCGCTTTGGCAACGGCGTCCTGAGCCGAAAGTTTTTCCGCCAGATACGGCTGCAAGGCATCCTGATTAACCCGGTCGAATACCGGCGCCATGATGAACAACGTCAGGAACAACGCCATGCCGGTGAGGATCTGGTTTGACGGCGTCTGCTGCAAGCCCAGCGCCTGACGCAGGATCGAGAAAACAATGATGATCCGCGTGAAGCTGGTCATCAGCATGACGAACGCCGGAATAAAACTCAGCGCAGTCATGATCAGCAGAATCTGCAGACTGACCGAATATTCCTGAGCGCCCTCGGCATTGGTGCCCAGGGTGATTGCCGGAATCGACAATGGATCGGCGGCGTAAACCAGCGGCGCGGCCAGCATCAAGGCCAGCGTCAAGATGATGCGGAGCGCAGCCATTACTTCTTATCCTTATGATCCTTGCCCATCAGCTCCATCAGGCGCTGGGCGAACTCGGGGGTCGCTTTTTCATTTCCGCTCGGCACCTCGACCGGCTCTTTGAGCACGTGCAAGGCGGTAATGGTGCCAGGACTCAAACCAAGCAGAATCTGCTCGTTACCGACCTGTACCAGCATCAGTCGATCACGCGGACCGAGTGCGCGAGAGCCGATCAGTTCGATCACCTGCCCTTTGCCCGCCGGCCCGGCCTGCTGAACCCGGCGCAGCAGCCAGGCGAGGAAGAAAATCAGCCCCAGCACCAACAACAGACCGAGCACCAGCTGTGTCAGTTGGCCCGCCACCCCGCCGCCGACAGCAGGCGCGGCAGCAGCTGTCGCGGCGGCCGTGGCCACAGGCTCTGCTGCCAGAATGCCAAACGGCACCAGCAGCGCGAGAGCAAGCACACACACTAGAACCTTTTTCACTCAGCGCAGCTTCTTGATGCGTTCGCTTGGGCTGATCACGTCAGTCAGGCGAATGCCGAACTTTTCGTTGACCACCACCACTTCACCGTGGGCGATCAATGTGCCGTTGACCAGCACATCGAGCGGCTCGCCGGCCAGACGATCGAGTTCGATCACCGAGCCCTGGTTGAGCTGCAACAAGTTACGGATGTTGATGTCGGTGCTGCCCACTTCCATGGAAATCGACACCGGGATATCGAGGATCACATCCAGGTTCGGACCGTCGAGCGTGACCGGATCGTTGTTTTTCGGCACACTGCCGAATTCTTCCATCGGCAGGCGATTGGACGGCGAACTCGCGGCATCAGCGGCCAACAAAGCATCGATGTCGTCCTGCCCGCCGTCGCCCGACTCTTCCAAAGCCGCAGCCCATTCATCGGCCAGCGCCTGGTCGTCCTGGGTATTCATGTCGTTAGCCATCATTTGTCCTCGGCGTGCAACTGCTCAATTCGAAACAGTCATTTTGCAAATAGGGGGTTGGAGCGCCGGTCAGCGGCGCTCGATCGGCTCGATCACCTGCAACGCAAGGTGGCCTTTGTGCGAGCCCATCTTGACCTTGAAGGCCGGTACGCCATTGGCGCGCATGATCATTTCTTCGGGCATTTCCACCGGGATAATGTCGCCCGGCTGCATGTGCAGGATGTCCCGCAGGCGCAACTGTCGACGGGCAACCGTGGCACCAATCGGCACGTCGACGTCGAGTACGTCCTGACGCAACGCGTTGACCCAGCGCTCGTCCTGATCGTCGAGGTCCGACTGGAAGCCGGCGTCGAGCATTTCGCGCACTGGCTCGATCATCGAATACGGCATGGTCACGTGCAGGTCACCGCCACCGCCGTCGAGTTCAATATGGAAAGTCGAGACCACAACGGCTTCGCTCGGGCCGACGATGTTGGCCATGGCCGGGTTCACTTCCGAGTTGATGTACTCGAAGTTGACTTCCATGATCGCCTGCCAGGCCTCCTTCAAATCTACGAAGGCCTGCTCAAGCACCATGCGTACTACGCGCAACTCGGTCGGGGTGAATTCACGCCCTTCGATCTTGGCGTGACGGCCGTCGCCACCGAAGAAGTTGTCCACCAGTTTGAACACCAGTTTGGCGTCGAGGATGAACAGCGCGGTGCCGCGCAACGGCTTGATCTTCACCAGGTTGAGACTGGTCGGCACGTACAGCGAATGCACGTACTCGCCAAATTTCATCACCTGCACACCGCCGACGGCAACGTCCGCCGAACGACGCAGCATGTTGAACATGCTGATGCGGGTGTAGCGGGCGAAACGTTCATTGATCATTTCCAGGGTCGGCATGCGTCCCCGGACGATGCGATCCTGGCTGGTCAGGTCGTAGCTTTTGACGCTGCCCGGTTCAGCAGCGTTATCGGTCTGTACCAGACCATCGTCGACACCATGCAATAGCGCATCGATCTCATCCTGGGACAGCAGGTCTTGCACGGCCATGTCGTGTTCCTACTGCAGTACGAAATTAGTGAAAAGCAACTGTTCGATGGCCACTTTGCCGAGTTCTTTCTGCGCCACTTCCTGGACGCTGGCCGTCGCTTTCTGGCGCAACATTTCCTGGCCCACGGGCGATGCGAGTGTGGCGAAGTCCTGTCCGGAGAACAGCATCACGAGGTTGTTGCGGATGACCGGCATGTGCACTTTCAGCGCATCAAGGTCAGCCTGATTGCGCCCTTGCATAGTGATGCTGACTTGCATGTAGCGCTGACGACCGCTCTGGTTGTAATTGGCCACGAAGGCCGGCGCCATGGGCTCGAAAACGGCTGCCTGCTTGCCGACCGGGGCGGTTTCTGCCGCTGCGTCAGGCTTGCTCTGAGCGCCCTGCATGAAGAACCACGTCGCTCCCACGGACAAGCCGATCGCCAGCAGCAAGGCCACCACAATCAAAATGATCAGCTTGAGTTTGCCTTTGGTTGCGGGGTCTTTTACTGCTGCTGTTTCGCTCTTCGCCATGCCAATAATCCGTCACTATTCGGGTTTTCACAGTTGCACGGCAAGGCAAGAGCAAGTGTTATGCCAGAAGTGTCCGGGAGGAGATTGGAGGGACAAACCCTGAACCAAATGTGGGAGCGAGCCCGCTCGCGAATGCGGCTTGACAGTCAACAGAGGTGTTGAATGCAAAACCGTCTTCGCGAGGAGGCTCGCTCCCACAGGAGGATGTGCTTTGCCTCAGGCGTAATAATCAACGACGCTGGAACCGATCACGCTGGAGGTCGCAGCCGCCACCTCGGCAACCGTCGGCAAAGGCTCGTCATCCACCGAATCCAGGCGACCGCCATTGGCGCTGGTTCGACCAGACTGACTCTGCTGCGCCTGTTCCTGCCCTTGCTGCGAACCGCGCGACTGATCGGAAACATTGACATCGACCTGGCCCATGCCCTGCTGCGCAAACATGTCACGCAAGCGGTGCATCTGGCTGTCCAGCGCTTCGCGAACACTCGGATGGGCACTCATGAACGTCACTTGGGTCTGCTGATCCGGAACCATGTTGACCCGGATATCGAGGCGACCCAGTTCAGCCGGCTGCAACTGAATATCCGCCGCCTTGAGATTGACGCTGGACAGGTACATGACCCGGTTTACCACTTCCTCAGTCCAGCCGCTCTGGTTCATGGTGATCGGTTGATTGACCGGCACGGCGTTGGCGGTTTTCGGCGTGGCGGCTTGCGTCAGCGCCGCCAGACGGTTGGCAAAGTCGTCAACGCGAGTATCGCTGGTCGCCGATTTCAAGTCCTTGAGACCATCATCAATCAAGCCACTGAAAGCTTTCTCGCCGCGCTCACTGCTGCCGTCCTGGTCCGCCTGCACATCGAGCATACCTGCCATGCCGGCGGCAAAATTCTGCGCCGCTGTGGTTTCACCGTCAGCCTGGGCCTGAGCGGAGACCGCAGCAGCCTTTGGCTGAGCCTGACTGCTCGCGGAAATATGACCACCCTGCTCCATCGCCATGCGAAGGGCCGGCAAAGCGTCGAGTGGATCGGCCTCAGGATCGAATTCGCCTTCGCCTGCAGACGCCTGCGTCAGCGCAGCCGCAGGTGCTGCCGT
This sequence comes from Pseudomonas sp. TMB3-21, assembly GCF_054898145.1. NCBI lineage: Bacteria > Pseudomonadati > Pseudomonadota > Gammaproteobacteria > Pseudomonadales > Pseudomonadaceae > Pseudomonas > Pseudomonas sp. TMB3-21. Next base: position 5,526,360 of record NZ_CM142718.1, read on the forward strand.
TAGGGCCGCATCGACGGCGGGTTGCGCAGGCGTCGCGACGACAGCCTCCGGCACAGCGGGGGCCGGAGTCGTTATTTGCAATTCGGTTGATAATAACGGATCGACAGCGGGGTCTACCGGCGCGGCATCGGCGACCGGCGCCGCATCCGGATCCGCATCCGATGCGTCCTCGCTCACTGCCCTGTCATCGGACGGCGCCGGTTTCTCGGCGGGCAAGGATTTGCCGCTATCGGCAACGGAGGCGTCCGGCGCGGCAGACTTGTCATTGCCGACATCCTTGCGATTCGGGGCGTCGGGAGTCTTGTCCCGTACAGGTTTCACCGGCGCATCCGCTGTGGCAACAGGCTTGCTCTGGCCTTGTCTGGCATACACCTGAGAGAAGCTGGACGCCTTGTCCCCGGGCTCAGCAGGCTGCGCCGACAACTTGGCGGAGGCCGCTTGAGTTTTGGCCTGTGCGGCGGCCTGAAGCAGAATATTTTGGGTGACGGGCATGAAACGCTCTCCGCTGCACTGGGATCGAATGTACAGATACGAAGATCAATGCAAGGTTTGCGCCAGCATTTTCAATGAGGACGCTGGGGGTCCCCCGGTTCGGCGCGGGAACGTTTGAGTTCAGCTTCATAGAGAGGACGGATAATGTCGAACTCGTTGTTGATTTCAACAATCAGCGTCTTGATAACTTCAAGGGGGACGTGATGAACCCTTTGCTCAAGCGCACTGCACAGCTCAGCGAGGTGAATGGCGCCCATATTGCTGCTGCTGCCCTTGAAACTGTGGGCGGTAGCGCCCACTGATTCAGCCGTGTCGGCATTGCGCAAGACGTTCAGGCGCTCTTCGGAATCAGAGAGAAAGATATCCAGCAAAATCGGATAGTCATCCTCCATGACCTCTTGCAACGCGGTTAACACGTTGTGGTCCAGATGTCTGTCAGCCACTTGCTCACTCCTTGATCAAGAATGCGTGGATTATGCCTCAGCGTCCCAGAAAAACTCCACGCGGGCACTTCGACCATCGTCGGACCAACTCGCGCCATGGCTGAGTTGGCGGATCACGCTCACTCCCCTGCCTGACAGACGGACATCATCGAGCGGACGCGCCAGGACTCGCTCGACGTCAAAGCCTTTGCCGCTGTCGTCGACGCGAATGACCAGACAACCGCCATCGCCTCTCGGCGACACTTCCAGATGCACCCGGACATAGCCATTCTGCAGCGCATCAAGACGTGAGTTTCGCTGTTGATAATAGAGGGCAAAACCCGCGGCATCGCGTTTGAGACTGGAGTCCAGACCTAACACGCCATGCTCCAGTGCGTTGGAATACAGCTCGGCGAGCACACTGTAAAGTGCACCGCTCTGCGAGCGCAGGCCATGAACTTCCAACAACAATTGCAGCATGTAAGGCAACGGATTGAAGCGTTTGAGCGTGGCCGCGCGAAACTCGAAGCTTACCGACCAGTCCAGAGGTGAGGACTGGCCGCTGTCCGAGTAGACCAGCGGCGGCGGGGTGAACTGCGCAGGTTCCAACAGACAGACTTCGACCATGCTGACATCGTCGCGCGCTTCACCGCGGAAATCGCGCAATGCCTGCTCAATGTCTTCGAACAAATGGTCGGGCTGACGATTTGCCGCAAAAACCTGCTGCAAGCGCTCCACGCCGAACAACTGCTCGTTGGCATCGCAGGTGTCGATCACTCCGTCGGACAGCAAAAAGACCCGATCGCCAGGCGCCATGGGAAAGACTTCGGTGCTATCGGCGAAAGCTTCCGCACTCAGTACGCCCAACGGCAAATGCCGAGACACCAACGGCGTTCGCTCGCCATTGGCGATCGTGTGCAAATAACCGTCCGGCATGCCACCGTTCCACACTTCCAGTGAGCGTCGCTGAAAATTCAAACACAACAGCGTTGCACAGCAGAACATGTCCACCGGCAGGATACGCTTGAGCTTGGCGTTCATCTCACGCAGGGTTTCCGCCAAACCGTAGCCCTTGGCAGTCATGCCGTAGAACACTTCCGCCAGAGGCATGGCACCCACTGCGGCCGGCAAACCATGGCCGGTGAAATCGCCGAGCAGCACATGCATGTGCCCGGCAGGCGTGAAGGCTGCCAGCAGGAGGTCGCCGTTGAACAGCGCATAAGGCGATTGCAGATAGCGAATATTGGGAGCGCTAAGGCAACCAGAATGGGCTACTTTATCGAAGACCGCCTTGGCCACGCGCTGTTCATTGAGCAAGTAATCATGATGTCGGGCGATCTGGTCACGCTGCTGCAGCACGGTCTCCTGCAAGCGCCGCAAGCGATCCATCGCCTTGATCTTGGCAGCCAGGATCACCAGGTTGTACGGCTTCGCCAGAAAGTCGTCGCCACCGGCTTCAAGACAACGGGCCAGAGCCTCGCTTTCGCTCAACGACGTGAGGAAGATGATCGGCACCAGGGTTTCCCCGGCCAGCGCCTTGATCTGCCGCGCAGCTTCAAAGCCGTCCATCACCGGCATCATGGCGTCCATCAACACCAGTTGCGGACGCTGCTGACGAAACGCTTCAACCGCCTCGGCTCCATTGGCAGCCGTCAGCACTTCATGACCCTGACGACGGACAATGCTCGACAGCAGCAGGCGATCGGCGGCGCTGTCTTCGGCGATGAGGATCGTCAGCGGCTCGAGCGAGGATTGCACAGCGGTCATGCTACGTCGAAGATCTGTTCGAAATTAGAAATGGCGAGAATCTTACGCACATCGGCGTTGGCGTGAGTAAGCGTGATTTCGGCATTTTCGCCGCCGGCGTGATCACGTAATAACAACAGCATGCCGAGGGCGGAACTGTCGAGATAGGTGGCGCCCTTCAGGTCAACTTCGAAATATTCGGGTTTTGGTTCAAGATTCTCGTAGGACTCACGAAATTCCTGATGCGTGGTGAAATCGAATCGTCCCTTGATCGATATCGTCAGCTTTTTCCCATCCTGGGAAGTTTCGGTTTGAACTGACATTGAACGGCTTCCTTGTCATTGATGAATATGTTTGTACAAGGTTTAGCATTTGACGCGGATGGCGGCAAGGCTGACGGCTTACTGATTCAAAACTCATCCCTGCGCGGCAACCGCTGCGACAATTCGTCCAGCAGCTTCTGCTCGCGCCTGTCCTCCAGCGCCCGCGCTTCATCGGTGTAACGCTGGACCAGTTTGCGCAACCCTTCGACCCGGGCGAACGCTTGCTGCCAGGTGTCACGCGCCTTATTGAGATTGTTCTGGTGCCAGGCCAGGCTCTGGCGTTGCTGATCGATGGCGATGCCCAGCTGCGCGAGAAAGCCTTGATAGCCCAACAGCCACTGACCGGAAACACCGCTGCTGCCGCGCACGATCCACTGTTCCTGATAATCGAGACGGAACGCCTCAAGGTCAGCCAGTTTGCTTTCAGCCAAACGCACCTGCCCTTGGAAATGCCCCAGGCGCTGAACAGCGGTCTTCTCGGCCTTTTCAGCCATTTCGACCACCGGCGCCAGGCGAGCTGCCCGACTCTGCGCCATGATCGATTAACCGCCGGCCGCGGGCGCGAAGATCGAGCCGAGATAGGCTTCGCTCTCACCCAGGCTGATGCTGTCGTTCAAACCCTGCCGCAGGTATTTGACCAGCTGCGGATGCAGGGCAATCGCCAGATCGGTCTCGCGGTCACCGCCGGGGACGTAGGCGCCCACGCTGATGAGGTCGCGGCTTTGCTGGTAGCGCGACCACAATTGTTTGAAATACTGAGCGCGGTTCATGTGTTCCTGCGTGACCACCGACGGCATGACCCGGCTGATCGACGCTTCGATATCAATGGCCGGGTAATGACCTTCTTCGGCCAGGCGGCGAGACAACACGATGTGGCCGTCGAGCACGCCTCGCGCCGAATCGGCGATCGGGTCCTGCTGATCATCACCTTCAGACAAAACGGTGTAAAAGGCCGTGATCGAACCGCCGCCCTTCTCGGCGTTACCGGCGCGCTCCACCAGTTTTGGCAATTTGGCGAACACCGATGGCGGATACCCTTTGGTCGCTGGCGGTTCACCGATGGCCAAGGCGATTTCCCGCTGGGCCTGGGCAAATCGGGTCAGCGAATCCATGAGCAACAACACGTTCTTGCCCTTGTCGCGGAAATACTCGGCAATGCGTGTGCAGTACATCGCAGCGCGCAGGCGCATCAACGGCGCATCATCCGCTGGGGACGCAACGACCACGGCGCGCTTGAGGCCTTCTTCACCGAGGCTGTGCTCGATGAATTCCTTGACTTCGCGACCGCGCTCGCCGATCAGGCCGACGACAATAATGTCGGCCTCGGTGAAACGCGTCATCATGCCCAACAGTACGCTCTTGCCGACGCCGGTACCGGCGAACAGGCCAAGACGCTGACCGCGCCCCACCGTTAACAGGCCGTTGATCGAGCGAATGCCCACGTCCAGCGGTTCGCTGATCGGGTGGCGTTTGAGCGGGTTGATGGTCGGGCCGTCCATCGGCACCCAGTCTTCGGCTTTCATTCCGCCTTTGCCGTCCAGCGCGCGACCGGCACCATCCAGCACCCGACCGAGCATGCTCATGCCCATCGGCAGTCGCCCTGTGTCGGCCAGCGGTACCACGCGAGCGCCCGGGGCGATGCCGGCGACGCTGCCAACCGGCATCAGGAATACCTTGCTGCCGGAAAAGCCCATGACTTCGGCTTCCACTTCAACCGGGTGATAACTGTCGTCATTGATGACCATGCAGCGACTGCCCATGGCGGCACGCAAGCCTTCGGCCTCAAGGGTCAAGCCGACCATACGCAGCAAGCGACCTTCGAGAATCGGCGCGCCGGCCAGTTCAGTCGCCTCGGCATACGTACCCAGGCGCTTGGCGAAGCTGGTGCGATCAAGGCGCATCGGGATCGTTCGCTACTGGCTCGGCGACCGGCTTGGTTTCGATCGGCAATTCAAGGCTTATGTCGGGCGCGGACGGGTTCAGGGACTGTTCGTGCATTTGATCGAACAACTTGTCCATCACGCGGGCGACGCGGGTTTCCACCGTGGCGTCGATGCGGCTGTGCTCGGTTTCAACGCGGCAGCCACCAGGCAGCAAGGCTTCATCCTCGACAATGCGCCAGGTTTCCTCGTGACGCTCGCGCAGGGCTTTAACCTGTTCGAAATCCTGCGGATTGATGAACAGACGCACGTTATTCACGCCCAACGGCAACAGCTTGAGCGCGTCACGCATGACGCTTTCGATCTGCGTCGAGTCGATGGCCAGTTCCCGCTGAATCACCTGTTTGGTGACGTGCTGCACGAGGTCCACCAGCGACCGCTCAATCAGCGTGTCCTGCTCGGCGATCGGTTCGAACAGATGAGCCATCAGCTCCTCAAGCGCGGCAATCTTGGTCGCCAAAGCGGCTTCCGCTTCCTGACGAACCTTCAACGTGGTGCTATGAAAACCTTCTTTCTCGCCCACCGCGAAGCCTTCGTTGTAGGCCTCCTGACGAATGCTTTCGAGTTCTTCGAGGGTCAGTGGCTGGACTTCCTCCAGCGGCACTTCCTCCATCTCCGGCGGCTCGGGCTCGAGCTCCAGTTCCGGCTCGGGTTCAGGCACATGCGGATCGAAGCTTGGCAGCGACCAGATATCGAAACCACCGACATCCTTGGCACGGATCAGGTCGGTTTGGGACTCATCGTGTTTGGTCGACATAGTGAATTTAGATCATCTCTTCGCCGCCCTTCCCGCCGAGAACGATTTCTCCGGCTTCGGCCATACGGCGAGCAATGGTGAGGATTTCTTTCTGTGCGGTTTCGACGTCGCTGACGCGCACCGGGCCTTTCGCCTCGAGGTCGTCGCGCAGCAGCTCGGCCGCTCGTTTGGACATGTTCTTGAAGATCTTTTCCTTGACGCCTTCGTCGGAGCCTTTGAGGGCCAGCACCAGCACATCGGAGGAGACTTCGCGCAACAGCGCCTGGATGCCGCGGTCGTCGACGTCGGCGAGGTTGTTGAACACGAACATGAGGTCTTCGATCTGACCGGACAGGTCTTCGTCGACTTCGCGGATCGAATCCATCAGCTGACCTTCGATCGAGCTGTCGAGGAAGTTCATGATATCGGCCGCACGCTTGATGCCACCGAGGGTGGTGCGTGAGGCATTCGAGTTGCCGGAGAACTGTTTCTCGAGAATCTGGTTAAGCTCTTTAAGTGCTGCTGGCTGCACGGTGTTCAGCGACGAGACGCGCAGGATTATGTCCAGACGCACCTTGTGGTCGAAATTGCCAAGCACTTCGCCGGCCTGGTCCGGGTCGAGATACGCCACCACGATCGCCTGGATCTGCGGGTGCTCGTAACGGATCACGTCGGCCACGGCGCGCGGTTCCATCCACTTCAGGCTGTCGAGGCCGCTGGTGTTGCCACCCAGCAGGATACGGTCGATAAGGCCGTTGGCCTTGTCTTCGCCCAGCGCCTGCGTGAGCATTTTGCGCACGTAGTCGTCGGAGCCAACGCCCAGACTGGTCTGATCGCCGACGATGTCGACGAACTCGCTCATCACCTGTTCGACCTGCTCGCGGTGCACGTTACCCATTTGGGCCATGGCCACGCCGACACGCTGGACCTCTTTGGGCCCCATGTGGCGCAACACCTGGGCAGCATCGGTCGAACCCAGCGACAGCAGCAGGATCGCGGCCTTGTCGACTTTGGTCAGTTTTTCGGCAGCGACTCGGTTATCACTCATCAGCGTTAATCCACTCTTTCACGACCTGAGCCACACGACCCGGATCTTCTGCCACCAGACTCTTGATTGCGTTCAACTGTGCGTCATAGCCCTCACTTGGGCTCGGCAGCAGAATGCTCTGCGGACCACCGAGGCTGACGCGGTCGTTGGCCAGTTCGCCGTCAAGACCGCCCATGCCACCCAGTTCGACGTCGCTGCCGATGCCGGCCAGCTGCTTGCCTTTGCCGCCACCGGTGATGTTGTTGAGCACCGGACGCAGTACACCGAACACCAGCACCAGAATGAACAACACACCCAGCACTTGCTTGACGATGTCCCAGAACCACGGCTGGGAGTAGAACGGAATGTCGGCGATCACTTCACCGCGCTCGGCGGAGAATGGCATGTTGATCACGCTGACGCTGTCGCCACGGCTGGCATCGAAACCAACGGCGTCCTGAACCAGACGCGTGAAGCGTGCCAGTTCGTCAGCGGTCCACGGCGCACGGCTGGTTTCACCGTTGGCCGCATTGACCTTGACCTGATCGTCGACAACTACCGACACTGACAGGCGATTCAAACGGCCCTGCTGTTGTTTGGTGTGGCTGATGGAACGGTCGAGCTCGAAGTTCTTGGTGGACTGCTGACGCTTGTCCGCCGGGTACGGTGCGAGCATTGGCTGGCCGGTGGCCGGGTCCATGACCTGTTGACCGTTGGCGTCCAGCAGCGGCTGGCCTGGCTGCACCATACCGGCCGCCGCCGTAGCACCACCGGTGGTTTGCGGCGCCGAGGCTGGCGCTGGCGGCTGATTGCTCAGTGCGCCGGGAATACCTTGCGGGCCATTGCTGGTGGTGCGTTGTTCGTTGACCGACTGCTCGCTGCGCAACGCCGGCTGATCCGGGTTGAACTGCTCGGAGGTCGACTCGACGGCGCTGAAATCGACGTCAGCCGAGACTTCGGCTTTGTAGCGATCGTTGCCCAACACCGGCTGCAGAATGTTGTGCACGCGCTGGGTCAGCATGCTTTCCATGCGACGGCTGTAATCGAATTGCTTGCCGGCCATCGTCAGTTCGGAGTTCTCCGCCTGATCCGACAGCAGGTTGCCCTTCTGGTCGACCACGGTGATTTGCGATTTGCTCAGTTCTGGCACGCTGGTAGCGACCAGGTTGATGATCGCCACCACCTGACCCGGCTCCAGCGAACGGCCGGAATACAGTTCGACCAGAACCGACGCGCTTGGCTTGCGCTCGTCGCGCACGAACACCGAGCTTTTCGGGATGGCCAGGTGCACCCGCGCACCCTTGACGTTGTTCAGGCTGGAAATGGTCCGCGCCAGTTCGCCTTCAAGGCCGCGACGATAACGCGTCGCCTCCATGAACTGGCTGGTGCCCAGGCCCTGCTCCTTGTCGAGAATCTCGAAACCGATGTTGCCATCGCTGGGAGTGACACCAGCGCCCGCGAGTTTGAGCCGCGCACGGGACAGGTCTTCGGCCTTGACCAGCAAGGCGCCGGAGTTAGGTTCGACGGTGTAAGGAATATCAGCGGCGGCCAGGGTGTCCATGACCTGTTTGGCGTCCATACCGGCAAGGCTGCCGTACAACGGGCGGTAGTCCGGTTGCTGCGACCACAACACGACGGCGAAGCCAATTGCCACGCTCGCAGCCAGGCCGACCAACAGGCCTACCTGACGCAACATGGTCATCTCGGAGAGGTTTTCCAGGAAGGACAAACCGAACAGCGGCGCTTTGCCGTCTATCGGAGTGGACTTGGCCGGAACATTATCGGCGGCTGCATCTGCCATGACTCAATCTCGTCCTTATACCGGCATCTGCATGATGTCTTGGTAAGCCTGAACCAGTTTGTTACGCACCTGGGTCAGCGCTTGAAAAGACACACTGGCTTTCTGCGAGGAAATCATCACGTCCGTCAGGTCGACGCCGCTTTTGCCGATCTCGAAGGCGGAGGCCAACTGACTGGACGCTTGCTGGGTTTCGCTGACTTTATTCACGGCCTGACCGAGCATGTCGGAAAAGCTGCTGCCACTCAATTCAGGGACGGCGGCAGTCGACTTAGGCGCAGACATGGCATCCATTTGCATGGCCCGCATGTCCAGCATCAATCGATTGAATTCAATACCTTGGCTCATGATCTGCTCTCTTTGGCGACCCGCAATTTTTTGACACTCACTCGGCGGGTAATGAGGTGTTAGCAAGACCGGTGCCAGCTCGATGGCAGCGCTGAACAAAAGGCCTGCGGGACATTGTCGCAGCCCTCGTCAGGTGGCGAACAGATACGCTTCCACATCCATCCCGGCGTCGCGCATTTGCGCCAGTTTGTAACGCAGAGTGCGCGGACTGATGCCCAGCCGCTCGGCCGCTTCCTTGCGCCGACCACGCTCGGCGCGCAGGGTGTCGATGATCATCTGGAATTCGCGACGACGCAGGTCATCGCCCAGCGCCCCGGCAGGTTCAGACTCGGCTTGCAGCGTACCCATCGATGCCGGCGCGACTGGCGACAGAGGTGCAAAGATGACTGGCCCGGTAAGGCAGAAGTCCTGTGGCTGGATCAAACCACCCTGCTGCAGGATGAGCGCGCGCTGAATGGCGTTATCCAGTTCGCGCACATTGCCCGGCCATGGGTAACTAATCAGACATGCCTGTGCCGCGGGCGATAATTTGGCTGCCGCATGCTTCATTTTATTGACGTGCTTGTTCAAAAGCCGCTCTGCCAGCGGCAGGATATCGGCGGTGCGCTCGCGTAATGGCCGCCAGGCGAGCGGGAACACCGAGAGCCGGTAGTAGAGATCTTCACGGAATCGCCCCGCCGCCACTTCGCCGGCCAGGTCACGGTTGGTGGTTGCAACCACCCGAATATCCAGAGTGATCGGTTTGCGTGCGCCGACACGCTCGACTTCACGCTCCTGCAGAACGCGCAGCAGTTTGGCCTGAAGGCCGAGTGGCATTTCGGAAATTTCATCGAGCAGAATCGTGCCGCCGTCGGCCTGTTCGAACTTGCCAGCCTGTGCCGCAATGGCGCCAGTGAACGAGCCTTTCTCGTGACCGAACAAGGTCGCTTCAAGCATGTTGTCCGGAATCGCCGCGCAGTTGATCGCGATGAACGGCTGGCTGGCACGATGGGAATGCTGATGGATGTAGCGGGCGAGCACTTCTTTACCGGTGCCGGACTCACCGGAGATCAATACTGTGGAATCACTGCGCGCCACCCGCGCGGCCAGTTCCAGTAACTGTGCGCTGGCCGGTTCGAAAGCGACCGGGCCTTCGCCCTCCACAGCGCCGAGATTACCCAGCGCATGGCGCGCCACCAGATCGAGCAGTGCTTTGGGCTCGAAGGGTTTGACCAGATAATCCGCTGCGCCCTGGCGCATGGCATCGACTGCGCGCTCGACTGCGCCATGTGCCGTCATCAGCAGAACCGGCAGTTGCGGCTGACGGGCGCGCAAGAGACCAAGCAACTGATGGCCGTCCATGCCGGGCATGTTGACGTCACTGAGCACAAGATTGAAGGACTCGAAAGCGACTGCTTCCAGCGCTTCTTCTGCGGAACCGACAGCCGTGTAATCGTGGCCGGCGAGCAATAGCGTGTCGGCCAATGCTTCGCGTAACGAACGGTCATCCTCGACCAGTAGAACCTTGATTCGCATGCTCACTCCGCAACCTGCGCATTGGGCCGCTCGCTGGAGAAAAGCGGCAGGATCACTTGCGCACACGTGCCGCGACCCGGCCGCGAGCGCATCTGCAATTCGCCCTGATGGGCACGCGCCACTGCCTTGACAACCGTCAGGCCGAGGCCGGTGCCGGTGGTTTTGGTAGTGAAAAATGGCTCACCCAATCGCGCCAGTATTTCGCTGTCGATGCCACTGCCATTGTCGCTGACGCACACGCGCAAGGTGTCGCCACGGGTGTAGAGATGAACCTTGAGGCGCACTTCACCGGCACTGGCCTGGATGGCATTTTCGAGCAAATTGAGAATGGCACCGACCAGCGTATCGCGGTTGCACAACAACTCTCCCGCATGACTGTCGCACTGCCAGCGGATCGGCAACTCCTGAACGTGGGTCAGTGCAGCCGATTGCAGCGACTGCATCAACAGCGCCGGGGTAATGCGATCCGTCAGAGGCAACTCGCCGCGCGCAAACACCAGCATGTCGCGGACTTGATGCTCCAGCTCGTGCAGACGTTCCTTCAGTCGTCCAGCAAAACGCTGCTGGGTTTCCACCGGCAATGCCTGCTCGGTCAGGTGACTGGCATAGAGCAGCGCAGCCGACAATGGCGTACGAATCTGATGCGCCAGCGAAGCGACCATTTTGCCAAGCGACGACAGCCTTTCATGGCGAGCCAGTTGAGCCTGCAGATGGCGGGTTTCGGTCAGGTCGTTGAGCAGCACCAGTTGACCAGGTTCGGCATCGAGCGAACGAGTGGCGATCGACAATCGCCGACCGTCCTTCAGCGAGATTTCGTGACCATCGTCCTCGCGAGGCGCGAAGCACCGGGCAATCACGTGGCGCCACAGCTCGCCCTCAAGGGGCAGACCGAGCAGCTCACAAGCGGCAGGGTTGGCTTCACGGACGATGCCTTGGGCATCGATGACGATGACACCGCCGGGCAACAAATCGAGGAGGTTTTGCAGGCGGTTGGCCAGGCGTTCTTTTTCCGCCAGCTCCTGCATGCGCTGAGCACTGACCACTGCCAGCTCACCCTTGAGCTCGGTGACCCGCGCTTCGAGCAAGCTGTAGGAGTCAGTCAACTGGCTGGACATCTGATTGAACAGCGAAAATGCCTGCTCAAGGCCAAGCCGGCTCACCTGTTCTACGGACGGGGGTTGCCCCGATACGTCTGGGACAGGAAGAATCTGGGCGGCTTGGGGCATTGTGCTCTCTCGCTTGGCTGACCGTCAGTGAAACGGAACGTTGCGAGGGATGTAGCAATACCCGTGCCTAAAAAAAACCGCTTATAAATGAGCGACTTGAAAAACAGGCGTCAATCATCCGCCTGTTCATCACCGTCACGACGACTCATGCCGTACTTGCGCATCTTTTCAACCAGCGTTGTGCGACGAATCCGCAGGCGTTCGGCAGCACGGGCAACGATGCCGTTGGCATCATCGAGTGCTTGCTGAATCAGCCCTTGCTCGAGACCACCCAGGTAGTCTTTGAGATCGAGACCTTCCGGCGGCAGCATGGCGTTTGCGGTGAAATCCGGCGTGTGACCGTTGATGGCCACGCGCTCTTCGAGATCGCTGCGCAAGCTGTCGACCAGTTGCTCGTCTTCGTCATCGACATAGCGGAATTTCTTCGGCAGTTCGACCACGCCGATCACACCGTACGGATGCATGATCGCCATGCGTTCCACCAGGTTGGCGAGTTCACGAACGTTGCCCGGCCAGCCGTGACGGCACAGTGACATGATCGCGGCGGAGTTGAAGCGGATCGAACCGCGCTTCTCGTGCTCCATGCGCGAGATCAATTCGTTCATCAGCAGGGGAATGTCTTCGACGCGTTCACGCAGCGGCGCCATCTCGATCGGGAACACGTTCAGGCGATAGTACAAATCTTCGCGGAAGCTACCGATCTCGATCATGCTCTCGAGATTCTTGTGGGTTGCGGCAATGATGCGCACATCAACGCTCTGGGTTTTATTGCTGCCCACGCGTTCGAAGGTGCGCTCCTGCAACACGCGCAGGAGTTTGACCTGCATGGGCAGCGGCATGTCACCGATTTCATCGAGAAACAGAGTGCCGCCGTTGGCCAGTTCGAAGCGTCCGGCGCGGCTGGTGATCGCGCCGGTAAAAGCGCCCTTCTCATGGCCGAACAGCTCGCTTTCCAGCAGCTCGGCCGGGATCGCGCCGCAGTTGACGGGTACGAACGGCGCGTCACGTCGCTTGGAGTGATAGTGCAGGTTGCGCGCGACCACTTCCTTGCCAGTGCCGGACTCGCCGAGGATCAGCACGCTGGCGTCAGTATCGGCGACCTGCTGCATCATCTGGCGGACGTGCTGAATCGCCCGGCTGGTGCCGACGAGGCTGCGGAAAAGATTGGGTTCACGATGGCGACCGCGCTCGCGGGCCTGGTCGTACATCTCGCGATAGACCTGGGCACGGTGCAGCGAATCCAGCAGTTTGCTGTAGCTGGGCGGCATTTCGAGGGTGGAAAGCACTCTGCGCCGCTGGTCTTCAGGCAGGTCAACGGAAGAGTTATCGCCCATTAACAGAACCGGAAGGAACTCATCCCAGGTTGAGAGTGTCTTTAACAAGCCCAAAAGTGCGCCTGGCGCATTGACCGTCCCGATCAGGACACAGATCACTTCACGACTGGATGACAATGAGCCGACCGCCTGCTGCCAGTCATGGCTTCCGCAGGGTAAATTTTCTTCACCAAGAAAATTTAGAATCACCGCCAGGTCGCGGCGGCGGACGCTATCGTCATCTATCAGCAGAATTTTGGTTTCACGCCACATGCAATAGCAACTTCCCTAGTCAAACTCGGATGCCCAAAAAGGGGCAAGCTGGACGCTTGCAGACACCATATGCCTGTAGACGTCTGGTAATCGTAAACAGCCACTAGTTAAGTCAAAAAAAGCCGCACAGTCAAATTTATGGCGCAGAAAAGTTTCGATTAACTGACGGTTTTTCAACCGAACAGATGGTAAACCTTTGCTGCACTCTGTGCTTGATGGATCTGCGACATCTCCTCAACTATCGCCTGACGCTCGCCCGTCGCTGCTTCGAGCAGCTTTTTGTACACACTGAGCAGCTCTTCAAGGTTGTCGCGCAACGCGGCCTCGTCCACGGCAGCTTCACTCAAAACGTCTTCCATGCAGGATCGGCAAGCCAGGTCCAATGCACCAATGGCTTCCCAGTTTCGCTCGGCCAGTGCACCCACCAGGCCTTCACGGGTTTGTTCGATACGCTGCAAGACAAGACTCATGGTGATCTCCTTAAAACTGCGGACCCGGCGCGGCGATAGCATCCCAACCGTCTTTGACGGTACGTAGCAGATCGGCGACTTCGTCGAGTATCTTTGGATCGGCCTTGATGTTGGCTTCGGCCAGACGCTTCATCATGTAGGTGTACAGCTTATCCAGCTCACCTACAGACTCCGCCTGGTTTTCGAGATCAAGACCTTCACGCAAACCACCGACGATGCCGATGGCCTTTCCGATCAACACACCCCTGTTAGGAATGTCTTTGCGCTCCATCGCGCCTTTGGCCTGGGCAATACGATCAAGGCCACCTTCCATCAGCATCTGCACGAGACGATGGGGGCTGGCTTCGGAAGTCTGCGCTTGCGCGCCAATCTTCTGGTATTGGCGAAGGGCTAACATCGGGTTCATGTTCTACCTCATATGAAATCTGTGGTTCGTATAAACAATATATCGACGGTGCGTCAAAAAACTTTAGTCGCCAAAACACAAAAGCCCGGAGAGTCAAATGACGCTGCCGGGCTTTTGGCGCTTCCATGTTGTCAGCTGTTCTTCTGCTGTGCAGCCATGGCTTCGAACATCGACGTGATGTTATTCGCAGTGGCCTTGAGCTTACCGACAAGCGTGTCCATGTCGTTGTACTTTTTCGTCAGTACAGCGGTGAGGCTTTCAATTCGACGATCCAGTGCCAACTGGTCGTTGGCCAGTTTCGTCTTGGTTTTGGTGAGCGCAGTGTTGCGTGCATCAAGAATTCCGCCGGTCTCGGTATAAGGTGTCAACACCTTGCTCATGCGAGCCAGAAGACCAGTCTCACCGGAAAACAGCGTTTGCACTTCCCCGCCGAGCTTCTTGTCATTCATCGCAGCACTGAACTTGGTGCTGTCGAAATTCAACGCTCCGGTTTTCTGATCCGTGGTAATACCCAGCTGCGACAATACCGTTAGCTTGTCGCCGGTGCCCGTTTCCGATAATGGCCCGCGCATGGCTGCAAGTATCGAGCGTGGCATCGCGTCGCCGGTCAATGCTGCGGGGATGGTCGGCTTGCCATCGTCATCGAGCGAGGGCTTGGTCAGTGCCGTAACGGCATTGGCCACTGCGTTATAGGCATCGACGAACTTCTGAATCGAGGCCTTCAAACCATCGGTGTTGGTGGTCACCAGAACTTGCGATGGGCCTGTGCCAAGCAGCGTCATCGACAGGCCGGAAACAGTCTTCTCCAGTTTGTTGGTCGGACTGCTGACCGAGAGACCATCAACCGTGAACAAAGCGTCCTTCGCGAGTGCGCCAACCGACCCCGCAGAGGTCTTGGTAGACACTGCAGGGATGACCTGGGAACCGTCAACATCGAGACCCACACCGCTGAGCGAGATATCAGTTCCCGCGCCAGTGTTCGCCGAGCTGACGACCAGTCGCGAGCCAAAGTTGTCGGTAATGATGTTGGCGCTCAGGCCACTGAATTGAAATTTGTCATTGAGCGCTTTGGCAACGGACTCGAGGGTAGAGCCGGCAGGTATATCGAGGTCGTAGGTTTTCGCTGTTCCCCCCGGCACGCCTTGGGAGATGGTCAACGAGCCGGCAGCTCCGCCATTGACGGAAGCCGTGGAACCGCCATCGAAGGCAGCAGTGGCAACTTTTGAGCCTGTCGCGAGCTGCGAGACATTGACTTTGTAAATGCCATTAACCGCCGAGTTGTTAGCGGTGGTCGTCAGGACTTTGGGATCGGAAGAGCTGGCGGAGAAACCAGTGAACTGCGGCTCGATAGTATTGCCCAGCGTCCTCAGGGATGCCTGGAACGTGGCGAGCAATGACTTGAGACTGCCAACACCGGAAATGGATGAGGTGTTGGTTTTTGCGCCCCGATCAATCTGACCTTGCTTGGCTGCTTTATCGGAATCGACCAATGCCTTGACGATTGCACCGGTATCGAGGCCGGAGCCTAAGCCCAGGCCCGGTAGAATTGGACTTGCCATGTGAATCTCCCTTCAGTGTCTCGCCGGTCTTTTGACCACTACAACGCTCAAAAGAACATAGCAACAAGTTTCATGCCAGCCGTCAGACTCTCGCGCTGAACAGCAGACTGCTCGCGTCATTCAAGCTAGTGGCCAGTTTCAGGACTTCTGCGTTGGGGATCTGACGGACCACCTCACCGGAATCACTGGCAATAACTTTGACAACGACTTTGCCTGAAGGCTCGTCGATAGAGAACTCCAGGTTACGCTTGACCGACTGCACGAACTTTTCAATTTCTTGAACGGCCATTTTCAGTTTATCCCGCTCACTGATTGCATCTTTGGGCTCATCCTTGACCAATGCCACTGGCGCAGCATCAGCTCGAGGCTTTTCTGCGGTTGCCTCAGCAACGGGCACTACCGGCTTGGCCGCAGGATAAGACAAGTTCAGCTTCACGCTCATATCCATGTCCATCACCTCGCTAAATCAAAAAAGCGAGAGAGTGCGATAAACGCACTCCCCCGCCCAAAACTCACCAGCTATTACTGAAGCAGTTTCAGTACAGCGGATGGCAGTTGGTTGGCCTGAGCCAGAACTGCGGTAGAAGCTTGTTGCAGAGTTTGTTGCTTGGTCAGCTGTGCAGTCTCGGAAGCGAAGTCGGTATCTTGTACGCGACCCAGTGCAGCACTGGCGTTTTCGTTGATGTTCTGCAGGTTGGAGATGGTGCTGGTCAGACGGTTTTGTGCAGCACCGAGGTCGGCACGAGCGGTGTTGATGGTTTTCAGTGCCGCGTCGATCGCGTCGATTGCAGCAGCAGAGCTGGCTTCTGCAGTGGCGCTGTCAGTACCGGTGATGGCGATGGCGCCAGAGTCAACGCTCAGAGTGGCTGCGTCGAAACCGCTGTCCAGAGTCAGGGTGATCTGGTTGTCAGCGCCAGTGTTGGAACCGACCTGGAAGGTCATGGTGCCAGCGGAGCCGTCGATCAGGTTCTTGCCGTTCAGGTTGGTCGAATTGGCGATACGAGTCAGTTCGTCCGACATGGTCGCGAATTCTTTGTTCAGAGCAGCACGGTCGTCTGTGCTGTTGGAGTCGTTTCGTGCTTGTACGGCCAATTCACGCATACGCTGCAGAATGTTGGTCGATTCCTGCATCGCGCCTTCAGCGGTCTGAGCGATCGAGATACCGTCGTTGGCGTTTTTGATTGCCATGGTCTGACCACGAATCTGCGAGGTCATACGGGTGGCGATTTGCAGGCCAGCGGCATCATCTTTAGCGCTGTTGATTTTCAGGCCGGAAGACAGACGAGTCATCGAAGTCGACAGAGCGTCGGAAGCACGGTTCAGGTTTTTCTGAACGTTCAACGATGTAACGTTAGTGTTTACTGTTAAAGCCATGACGAATTCCTCGTTGGTTGGATACTGCGGCTTCCGGCCCTGGCAACCGCCGGGTGTGGCCTAGAGAACCTACGTAATAGTTATCGTCGTAAATGCAACTTGCTTTAGGGGTTTTTGAAAAAATATTGCCATCACACTGCCACCCCCCGTAAATCAAGGCCGCCAGACCAGATGGCAGGCAAAATAAATGACGTCATGTAATTGGCTTCACCTCTGAACCCTGTGGACAGGCTTACACCTGCCTGTTGAGGGGCAAAAAAAAAACGCTCCTTAGCGGGAGCGTTTCTCTATTCAGCGTGAGGTCAAGGACGATAAATAATCGCCGAGCCCCAGGATAAACCCACGCCAAATCCGCTGATCGCAATGCGCTTCCAGTCAGAGTCCAATACGTGCTTTTCCAATAACAAGGGGATGCTCGAAGACACCGTGTTGCCGGTCTCGACCATATCCTTCAAGAATTTCTCCGGCTCCCCCTCAAAGCGACGCGCCACGGCGTCGACAATCGCGGCGCTGCCCTGGTGAATGCAGAAAGCATCAATGTCGGCAGCGCAAAGGTCGGAGTCAGCGAGCAACTCATGCAAGTGCGCTGGCACCTTCAGCAGTGCGAAGTTAAAGACTTGACGACCGTTCATATAGAACACGCCATCGGTGACCTTAAGATGGGGCGCGCCAGAACCATCGGTGCCGAACTTGGCTTTACCCAATTGCCACGGTGCGTCTTCACCCATCCACGTTGCAGTTGCGGCATCACCAAAGAGCATTGTGGTATTGCGGTCTTCCGGGTCTACGATCTTGGAGTAAGGGTCGGCCGTGACCAACAAGCCGTTCTTCAGCCCAGCGGCTTCCATGAATCCTTTGATCGCATAAATGCCATAGACATAGCCAGAGCAGCCCAGGGAAATATCGAATGCAGCTACGTTGGTCGACAAGCCCAGCTTGTCCTGAACGATGGCCGCAGTGTGAGGCAGTCCTTCCTCGTCGCCGTTCTGGGTGACAACGATCAGTACATCAATGGAATCGCGCTTCAAGTCCGGGTTATTGGCGAATAGTGCATTGACTGCCTCTACGCACAAGTCCGAAGTTTCCTGATCAGCGTCTTTGCGCGGCAGGAAAGCCGAACCGATCTTGCCCAGGATGAAGTCTTCATCCTTCTCGAATTTTGCACCTTGTGCGTAATTGTCCACGCCGGCTACAGGTACGTAGCTCGCAATGCTTTTTATGCCAATCATTACGGCTTCCCAATAAAAAACAGCCTGATACCACCGCTCGCAAGGAATCGAGGGGCGCCGACAAACAAAGAAAAATGTCGCCTCATTCGAGCCGACAACGGGAAGAAAAAGGGTTATCACTGGGCCAGAAACAGGCCAGGCACCACCTTCCCGATCAATACAATACAGTGAAGATGCGCGTTATGACTCGCAGGTCACGCTATTTTGCCGAATCAGCGTGCAAGCGATACTTGATCGCTGACCCGCCAGGCCGCCTTCCAGGCTTGATCGCCGGATGGGCACCAGGGCCTGGAAGCAAGCTGCAGCGCGCGCGACTTCAGTCAACGCGCACCGCGCACAGGCTCAATGAACGCTTCGCCCTCCCCCTTCACCGCACAGACTCAGGCGAGTAACTGCGCCCAGTTCAGGCTGATCGGTTCACTGAGGGCGAAGCCTTTGCCGGTCAGGATCAGGTTCGGGTTGGACGTCACATCGTGCTCGAAGCGGGCACGCCACTTGTCCTGCAGCGCAGCACGCACCCCAGGAGCCTCAGGCAGCTCACCCGAATGCAGCAACTGGGCTTGTGGCGTCCAGACGGTGAGATAGCCAGCATCGGCGACCTTCAAGCACAAATCGACATCCGCGAAGGCCTCGGCAAAATGCTCTTCATCCAGACCACCGACTGTTTCATACAGGTCCTTGCGAATCATCAGGCATGTACCTGAAACAGCTGAATAGTTCTGCTCAACCTGATGACCATTGAGGTAGCCCAATTCGTCCTTGCGCTGCCCGACCAACGCCGAACCAATGTCGCCATTCGCACCAAGAACAAGGCCGGCCTGAGTGGTTACGCCACGAACATCCATGAGCTTGGCACCGACAACGCCAACTTCGGGCCGCTGCGCCTGATTGATCAGGCTTTCCAGCCAGTTGGCGTTGATTACCTGCGCCCCTGCGGACAACAGCAGCAAATACTCGCCTTTCGCCTCGGTACAGGCCGCATTGGCCAACGTCGATGGGCTGACACGCTGGGCGCTGCGCAGTACACGAATCCGGTCGCCCTTCGCTTCCAGGCTGTTCAACCAGTCGGACAACTCTTGGGATTGGCTGTGATTATCGGCAATCAGTATTTCGTGACGCTGGTAACGGGTGCGTTGCAAAACACTGACCAGCGTACGTTGCACGCATTCAAGGTTGTCATCACTCTGGATGATGATCGACACCAGCGGTCGTGCGGCGTGTTGATAGTCGATCTGGTAAGTCAGCGGCAGCGCCGAGCTGACTTGAGCGCGGTAGCCCCGCGCTGACAGGGAGCGGGCCAACACTTGACGTTCCTGGGCGTTTTCCTCGGTCTCCGGCGCGTTGCAGATAAGCAAAGGTTCGGCCAGGTGTGCCAGCCCTGCCATCCCACCTTGATCAATCAGACGCAGCAACAGGTCAAACTCCAGTGCCTTCAGATGGTCGCTCGAAAGGCCACCGGCCTGTTTCCAGACATCGCGCTGGATCAACCAATGCCTGGCCATCAATGAAGGCACGCTTTGCAGCAAATCCAGGTTGACCCCAGGGCGGAATACTTGGGTCAGCGCACCGTTGGCCTGACGCTGAACTTCATCCATGGCTACCGCACGCACGCCTTCGGCGCCACACAGCTCCAGGCTGGCGCGGAGCAAACCGCTTTCGGTGAATTGGTCACCCGCCTCGACCAGCAGCACCCAGTCAGCTGCAGACTGGGCAACGCCCTGATTAATGTGCTCGACATAGTTGTTGGCCGTGACTTTGACGAAATGCACGGTGTCGCGCGCGGTCGTGGTTGCGGGCAAATCACCGGTAGTCAACACCACCAGGCTGAACGCCTTGCAGTGACCTCCCACCAGGCTGTCAAACGTAGATTGCAACTTGAACATGTCGCCATCCAGATCCAACAGCAGGATGCAGAATTGCGGACCGCCATGGTGTTTGGCCAAATGCGCGGCAATCGAAGTCAGTTGCTGAGCGTCCGGATTGCGTGCTTGCAGCCAATTCAGCAAACGACCCGATGGCATGTTTTCGAACAGTCGGCGGTTTTGCTGACCGGGCAAAGCGTCCAGACGCTCCGCCCAAGCCTTCAGCTTGATACCTTCCTGCGGTTCTTCGCTGGTTTCAAGCGACAGCGCCAGCCGCTTGACCACCTCCCGGTTGAACACGTTCAGGCTTAACGCTTCCCACAATCGGCTGCGCACGGTTCGGTCATTGTCATTGGGGTGGATGCGCATCAGCTCGTGTTGCTTGAGCAGAATCCCTTCGAGCTCCTGAAGTTGAATCCGGCCAGCCGGCATGGCATGCAACAGAAATTCAAACTCGGTCAGCAGGTCGAATATCGGCTTGTTGTAGAACGGCATCTCGACAAACTGCTCGGGACCGAATGTCCGTTTCGGCTCTTCTCCTGCCTGAGTCCACGCGGAACGAATGATCTGGGTACCTTTGAGTGAGCGTCCTTCCAGCAGGCAATCGGCCATGGCGGAAAAACTGTCCAGAGCAACCTGCTTGGCACGGGCCGCGCCCATTTCCCTGATTGGCGTCGGAATCGAGGCCAAAAACTCGGCAAACTGCTCGCGGTCGGCAACGCTTTTGGCATCCTTGAAGGTCAGGACTGTCAAGACGTTGGTGTTGTGCTCCGAGGCACCGTAATTGATCTCCCGTACCGCAAACGGAATAGGCAGAATCCGCGCTTTGGCGCACGCCAGCAGGTAGAACGTATGGCCGATTTCCTGCCATTCGAAACCAGTGCCCTGGGGCAACAGGCTGTACCAGGCTTGCAGCAAATCAGTACGCGTGACCGCATAGAAAGGCGGCAGGAAATTATCCATGAAGCGCACGACTCGGTCTTCAGCCAACTCCGAGTTGTAGTCCTCATGTACCTTGCGATCGCGGCGGTAATAATTCACCTCCGTCGCCCGGGCCAGGTACATGAACCCGTAGCCATGGCAAACGCCATAGTCAGGATTGGCTTCCAGAAACTCTACGGATTCGGTCAGAGCACGGTGCAGCAGAAAATCGTCATCGGCAGCGAACACCATGAACGGCGTAGTGACCTGGCTGACGCCGTAGGTCAGCTTTTCCTGCAACCCTTTGTAGGTGTATTGCGGCAAATGGCGGTAGTCCACAGACGGGAACTCCCGGGCCAGCTGTTCATCGCCCTGAGAGGAAGAATCCAGGACCAGAATCGTGCAGGGATAGGCGCTGTAATACTGCAAGGTACGCCGTAGAAAGGCATTGCGGTTATGGGAAATCACCACCACCGTGAGCCGTTCGCTCAGCGGAGCAACGTCGTTTCGAGCACTGTTTTGAACTTGCATCTTCAATCCCCACAACCGGCCAATCGCCAAGAACCTGAAACTGTTTTTGATTAACGAACGCGACGCAGGTAACCGTCCGGCGCCACGGTGATCAGCAGCTTGTTTTGCAGTTGCCGATCAATTTCAAAGTCCTGGTTTTCCTCAAGGTATTTCCAGACTGCGGTTTTCGGATTGTCGCCCGGGCCCCAGGGACGGTCAGGAAAGAAGTCGGCCGGCATGTCTTCCACCACGGTGTCCATGACCACGCAGTAGCTATCCACCGACACCAGCGGTGCATAAAGGCGCAGCTCTTCGAGCACGTGATCGTGGGTGTGGTTGGAATCCAGCACCAGAATGACTTTCTTGCCTTCTGCCGCAGCACGCACTTGTGCCGCGATCTGCGGGTCTATGCTCGACCCTTCGATCATCTTGATGCGCTTGCTCATCGGATGACTTTCGATGGCGTCGCGGTTGTGCGCACGAATGTCCAGATCGATGCCCAGCACTTCACCGTGACCTTGCAGCTCCAGCAATGATGCGTAGTAGATGATCGAGCCGCCGTGAGCGATACCGCATTCAATGACCAGATCGGGTTTGACCTGCCAGATGATTTCCTGCATCGCCATCATGTCCTGGGGCAGTTGAATGATCGGGCGCCCCATCCAGGAGAAGTGGTAGCTGTACTTGTGCCGAGCCGATTCGTTGAAGAAATCCCGGGCCAGGCCGGCCAATTTCTGGTCGTCGCCCTGACGAGCGATTTCTGCCTGGCATTCGGCTTCGAAGGCTTTATTGATGGTGTTGTCGGTCATTTTTTTCATCTCAATAGTCACTGGAACGAAGCGCTGTCGACGGCGTGATAGACATAACGTCCACCGGTCATCCGCTTGATTTCTTCGAGGTAATTGGAGTTCATCACAAACAGATTGGCGGCTTTGGGCAAGGCGTCCATCGCCTCCGCGGGCGAGGACACCCGCGCACCGCTGATGGGCAAATAGCGTCCTTGTTTGGCCGGATTGATATCCACCACGCGGTCCACCGCTACACCCGCTCGCTGCAGGAACAGCGAATAAATCACGCCTTTGGAGGAGGCGCCCCAGATCGCCGATCCTTTTTCGGGTGCGGCTTGAATAATCTGCACTGCCCGGTCCAGGCTGCGGGTGAAGTCTGAAGGCAGGTCGAGGCGTGGCACCGGTTGTTCAGGCGTGAGGCGCAAGGTTGCCAGGTCTGCAACGATGTACAGGTATTGGCCGCCGAACAGGTGACCGGCCTCGTGGACCGTGCCGAACATCCGGCGCAGATCATCGAGGCGGAAATAATTGACGTGTTCGTAGAACAGGTCGAACCAGGCACGGTGCTCCAGAATCCAGTCGAAGCACGGCACTTCGATGTATATCTGCCCGCCCTGATTGGCATCGGCCATTTCGGCGAGAAATCCCACCGGGTTCTGAATGTGTTCCAGCACGTGACGCAGCACGATGGCGTCGGCTGACAGGCCAAGGCCGCGGGTAAACGGTGCCTTGATGACGTCGTCGTTACTGCCTTCGTACGCCGGGTCGATGCCGGTTATGGTGTAGCCCGCCCCTTTGAGCAGCTCGAGGAAGTAGCCTTTGCCGCAACCGACTTCGATCAGCTCCCGCCCCCTGAAATGGCGGGCAATGATGCCTTCGACATCACTCAGGTGTTTCTGGAACTGTCCCGAATGTGCCTGCTCGTTCTGGTAGTCGGCGTCGTAGCTGAGTGTGTTCGCATCGAAGGCCTGATTGAAGATCAACCCGCTCTTCTCATCCTGGACCAGTACCAGGTCGGCACACGCCGAGGCTCTGGCGGACGCCGGGTCGGCAAAGGTGCGGTTCTGCAACACCGGCAGGCCGGCGGCCCGATACAACTCATGCCTCATGATCTGCTCCCAGTAACTGTTGCAAACGGTCCGCTACACCCCAGAACGCCATCGGCTCGTGCGTCGGGTACGGGTAGTGACCAAGATTCAAACGGATCGCCGCACGCCGCTGACGCACTCGTTCCTCGACCAGCGCTCGGACCGAAATCGGCTGGCCGCTGGAGCAATTGATTACGCCGTTGAAGTCACGCTGTTGCAGGATCGTCGAGAGGTAGCCAGCGGCTGTCTCGATGGTCAGGTAATCACGCAATTGTTCCCCGGCCGACATGTCGAAACTGTCGTCACCGTTATCGATTGCGCGGTCCAGCGCCGCTAGCAAACTGTTCGGGTTTTGCCCTTCGCCGTGCAGGTAAAACAGACGTGCCCATTGCAGATTGAAAGGTTGAACCCGCTGCAGATTTTCCAGGAACAAACGCAAGGTGTTTTTGGCTAACCCGTATGGATTGTCCGGCTGCGGCGGGGTCCGCTCGCTGAGCGGCCCGCTCTGCAGCCCGTATTCGAAACACGTCCCGGTCACCAGCACTTGCGAGACGCCGGCCTCGACCGCTCCCTTGATGAACCGGTAATCGGCCATCAGGTTGTGCTCGAAATGAAACAGTGCCTGATAGTTCGGCAAACCCGGCCAGGCCAAATGCGCCAAAGCGTCAACGCCGGCGGTCAATGCAAGCATATCGAGGTCAGCGGCATGAATATCGGCGGCAACGAACTCTACCGCGTCGATCCACGGCAGGTTCGCAGCGGTCTCGGCGTTGCGTGCCACAGCGCGGACCGCGCATCCACGGGCAAGCAAAGCAGTGACCAGATGGCGACCGACAAACCCGGTTGCTCCGGTGACCAGGACCTTCACAGAATGGTCAACTCAGGTACGGCGATCACAAAACGAGCATCCCATTCGCGGGCGTGGGCCAGTTGTTGACTGACTTCGTTCAACAGGTTCCAGGGCAGAACCAGAATGTAATCGGGCTTCTCCACATCGATCTGCGCCGGCGAAACAATCGGAATGCGACTACCCGGCAGGTATTTACCTTGCTTGTGCGGATTGGCATCTGCTACCCACGCCAGCAGGTCTGGCTTGACCCCGGCGTAGTTGAGCAGCGTGTTGCCCTTGGCGGCGGCGCCGTAACCGACTACGCGTTTGCCCTCGGCTTTTGCCTGCAGCAGAAAACGCAGCAGTTGGTGCTTGATGGCCTCGGCGGCGGGGGCCAGAGTCGCGTAGTAAGCCGGGGTTTTCACCCCGGCAGCGAGTTCGGCGTGCAACTGCGCCGCCACGGCGGGTTGCACGTCGCGACGTAGCCCGTCGGCCCGTTGCACGAATACCCGAAGCGAACCGCCATGGGTCGACAGCCGACTGACGTCGAACACATGCAGGCCGTTGCGTTCACACAACGTCTGCACAGCGGTCAATGACAGGTAGGAATAGTGTTCGTGATACAGCGTGTCGAATTGCTGCCCGGCCATCAGTGTCAGCAGCTGCGGGAACTCGAACGTCGCCACGCCGGCGGGCTTGAGTAGTGTCGCGAAACCACCGAGGAAATCATTGATGTCCGGGACGTGCGCCAACACATTGTTGGCGGCCATCAGGTCTGCGGACCAGCCCTCGGCTTTCAACTGCAAAGCGGTTTCTCGGCCGAAGAACAACTCGCGGATGTCCAGGCCCTTTTCCCGTGCCGCTTGCGCGGTGCTGTGGGTCGGCTCGACACCCAGACACGGAATGCCGCGCCCCGCCACGTATTGCAACAGGTATCCGTCATTGGCGGCGATTTCCACCACGCGGCTGTCGGTGTCCAGGCCCAGGCGCTCAACCATTTCGGCAACGTAGCGATCGGCATGCGCCAGCCAGGTACTGGAAAACGAACTGAAATAAGCGTACTCGGCGTCGAACAGGCTGTCGGCGCTGGTGTAATCCTCGGTTTGCACCAGCCAGCATTGCTGACACACCGCGACTTTGAGTGGCACCCACTGTTCGGCCTGGTCGAGTTGATCGGCGCGCACGTAAGCATTGGACGGCGGAGAGGTGCCGAGGTCGATCAGCGGCAGGGCCAAAGGAGTACCGCAACCACGGCAATTCATAGACGTACTCCAGGGAAACGTTCATCAAGCAAGGGATGGCTGGCGTCCCTGGCTGACAGATTATTGACAGGCAACGGCCAGGCAATCGCCAGCCGAGGATCGTTCACCGACAGGCCACTTTCGTGCGCCGGCGCGTAGTCGGCGCTGTGCAGATAGAGCAACTCGGCGTCATCGGTCAGCGTCTGAAAGCCATGGGCGAATCCGGCAGGGATAAGCAGGCTGCGCCCGTCGCCGGCTCGCAGGTACTCGGCGTGCCAGTCCAGGAAAGTCTTGGAGTCGGGCCGCAAATCAACGGCGACATCCCAGACTTCGCCGCGCAGGCAGGTGATCAATTTAGCTTCCGGCGCGTTCGCGTCCTGGTAATGCAAACCGCGCACACTGCCCCGTTCGCGGGTGCAGGAATGGTTGATCTGACGAATATGAAACGCTTGGTCAAACGCCTTCAGGCTACCTTCACAGAACAGCCGGGCGAAGTGCCCGCGATCATCTTCGAAGCGTTTGTGCTGCACGCTGAACAAGCCGTTCAGCGGCAATGCGTTCAGCAGAAATTCGCTCACAACGCGCCTCGATACAGGTTCAACTGACCCAGGGTGAAGGCGCGCATGTCATCGCCGTTCTGCCACGCCAAGTGCCAGTCGAGTGTCTGGGTCAGGCACTGTTGCAACGACCAGCGCGGTTGCCAGGCCAGCAGTTGACGAGCCCGGCTGCTGTCCAGACGTAGCAGACCGGCTTCATGCATATCACTGGGCTCGATGCGCAATCCACGTGCCTGGGGCCAGCGGCTGGCGAGCAATTCGACGACTTCGCCGACGCTGCACATGTCGGCTTCGCTCGGGCCGAAGTTCCACGCACCGGCGAACGCCGGGCCTTGCTCGTAAAGGCCCGCGGCTAACTGCAGGTAACCGGCCAGCGGCTCCAGCGCGTGCTGCCAGGGACGGACTGCGTGCGGGTTGCGCAGGGTGACAGGTTTGTCCGCGGACCAGGCTTGCAGCACATCGGGAATCAACCGCTCCGGGGCGAAATCACCGCCGCCCAGAACATTGCCCGCCCGCGCCGTGGCCAGCGCCAAACCATGATCGGCATATTTTTCAGCAGGGAAGAACGAAGCCGCGTAGGACTGGGCCAACAACTCGCAACAGGCTTTGCTGCTGCTGTAAGGGTCGTGGCCACCGAGCGCTTCGTTTTCACGGTACGGCCACAACCATTCCTGATTGGCGTAAACCTTGTCAGTGGTGACCAGCACGCAGGCCCGCACACCGCCTACCTGACGGATGGCCTCAAGCAGATTCAAGGTGCCCATGACGTTACTGGAGTAGGTCCCCAGCGGATCGCGATACCCTTCGCGCACCAACGGTTGAGCCGCCAGGTGCAGGACGATTTCCGGTTGGGTCTCGGCGATCAATTCCAGCAAGGCACCCAAGTCACGCAGGTCGCCGCGCTGATCGTTGATGCCTTCATGAACACGCGCGAGTTCGAACAGGCTTGGCTCGGTCGATGGATCAAGCGAGAACCCGTTGACCTCGGCCCCCAGGCTTTGCAGCCAGAGGGTTAGCCAACTGCCTTTGAAGCCGGTGTGACCGGTCAACAACACCCGTTTGCCGCTCCAGAATTCCGGGCTTAGTCCCATTGCTTCCATGGGGCCTCCCCGCTCTGCCATAAGGCTTCCAGGTGATTCTTGTCTCGCAGGGTGTCCATCGGGTGCCAGAAGCCGTCGTGCTGGAACGCTTGCAGTTGAGCTTCGCCCGCAAGCGCCGCGAGGGGTTCGGCTTCCCAAGAGGTTTGATCATCAGCGATGTACGGCAAAACCTTGGGCGACAGGACAAAAAAACCGCCGTTGATCCAGCCACCGTCGCCGCGTGGTTTTTCGGTGAAGCCCAACACCGTGTCGCCGTCGCGCTCCAGCGCGCCATAACGTCCCGGCGGTTGTACCGCTGTCACGGTTGCGAGCTTGCCGTGCGCCAGATGGAAGTCCACCAGAGCGCCGATATTGAGGTCCGAGACACCATCGCCGTAGGTGAAACAGAATGCTTTTTCGCCCTCCAGATAACGCGCCGCGCGACGCAGACGTCCGCCCGTCATGGTCTCTTCGCCGGTATCGATCAGCGTGACGCGCCACGGCTCACTGTAATTCTGGTGCACGTCCATTCGGTTATTGCACATGTCGAACGTGACGTCGGAGGTATGCAGGAAATAGTTGGCGAAGAAGTCCTTGATCGCATAGCCCTTGTAGCCCAGGCAAATCACGAAATCATGAATGCCATGCGCGGAGTACTGCTTCATGATGTGCCAAAGAATTGGCTTGCCGCCAATCTCGATCATCGGCTTGGGCTTGAGATGCGACTCTTCACTAATCCGCGTACCCAGGCCGCCTGCCAGAATTACTGCCTTCATCGCTGTCCTCTTGCTCTTCGCTCGATGCGGCAGCCTCCCGCAAGGTTGGCCAACCGTCAGATCCACATCATTTTTCCTGCGCCATGGCCCTCCACACCTTTTGAGTGAAGGTTTTATGGCGATATGCGGGTGACTTGCAGGAAGCACGCCAATTGCCAAGCAAAAAAAAGTCCGGAGGCATGCGCGTCCGGACGATGTATGGCTTCAGCGATGTTGGGGAACGGTCATCAGTCGGGCAACCAGCCCCATAACCAGTGGTTCAGGTTGTCGCCGCGCAGCATGAAATCCCGTTGAACCGCATCACGCAGTTCGTCGCCCATGCGATAACTGGCGTCCGGATCCGCCAGGTGCATGCGTATCGCTTGCAGCCACTCGTCCGTGCTGTTGCTCAAGACACGGGTGCAGGGCAAGTGGCCCCGATAGGCCTCGGTGTCGGTGCAGATGACCGGGTATCCGCAAGCGCCATATTCCAGAAGGCGCAGGTTGCTTTTACAGTCGTTGAAGATGTGAAATTCCAACGGCGCCAGTGCCAGGTCGAGGTTGAGGCTGGCCAGTTTGAACGGGTAGCTCTGCAAACTGATGGTGGAGTGAAACTCGTGGACATACGAACGCAACCCTTCAGGGCACATGCCGAAAAACACCCACTCCACTTCATCGGCCAATTCGCGCACGACGTCGGCGATGATTTCCAGGTCGCCTGTATGGCTCGTGCCGCCCCCCCAACCGACTCGAGGTTTACGCGAAGTGCGACGCTGGCTGGTCAGAGTTGCCCACGGGTCCGGCGCAAGCATGTTGGGGACTACGCGAATCTCGCTGTGCATGCTCGACAACGCATCGGCCAATGGCTGGGTCGTGACCACCACCCGATCACACAGGCTGATGCCTTCACGCAGCATTTGCTCGATGTTGAGAGGTTTGTTGCGGGCATGGGTATTTTTCTTCGGAGCACTGACGATGTAGTCGTCGAGTTCGAATACACGCAGCGCGCTGGAGTATTTTTTCATGCGCAGAATGTCGCTGGCAGCACCTTCGCTGTAACGGCCCTGCAAAATGATGGTATCGGGAGACAGACGCTCGATCTCGATCGTAGACGGCGATTCATAGGCTACTCGCGCGATTACCCTGCCGGCCGCTTCAAGCTCGGCCAGCGGTCCGGTCACCCGGTAGTGGCCGACCGCACTGCTGTTGACCGGCAACCCCAAAATCAACGGCACTGCGCGATTACGCAAAGGGTTCCAGTTATCGCGCAGCGACGGCTCCAGGCTAAAGCTCGAAACACCGAGGCTCAGGGCCGGGTTGTATGCGGGATCCCTCGCGATTTGGGGCAACCATTTGCGATAGAAAAGCTCATGCTCTCGCTCTTGCCGCGCCAGTGCCGATGGCACCATCGGCGCAACCTCCTGAGCCACCCATACCACACTCGCGTAAGGCGTCCAGACCACCAGGTACCCGTTCGCGCTGGCTCGCAAGCCTAAATCGACGTCACTCAGGCCTTGGGTGAATGTCGCTTCATCGAAGTGTTCAAGCTCATCAAATACGTCCTTGCGCACCATCAGGCAGTGACCACTGACGGCGCTCCAGTTTTGTGTCACGTGCAGGCGCTGCATGTAGCCACGCGCGCCTGCAGCCTCGCCATAAAACGGTGAGCCCACCGGCCCCGCGAGTCCCAGAATCAACCCGGCGCTGACGATCTTGCCTTCAGGGCTGAGGATGCGCGCACCGACCACGCCCACTTCTGGCCGCTGGGCATGATTGAGCAGCTCATCGAGCCAGTCTGCGTCACATATCACGGTCTGCGGGCTAAGCAGCAGCACATACTCGCCAAAGGCCAGGCTCGCCGCGAAGTTACGAATAGCGGCATCGTTGGCAGGACCGGCATAACGCAACACGCGCAACATTTTCGCCCCCAACTGCGTCATGGCGTCCAGCCAGTCGAGCATCGCCGGGTTATTGGTACCACTGTCGACAATCAGAATTTCGTATTCAGAGTATGCCGTGCGTTCGATCAAGCCTTCGATGCAACGCTGCAACGCATGCAGCGACTCGCCGGTCTGAACGATGATCGACACCAACGGACGCGTGAAACGGTGGTAGTCGATGCGATTGATCAGCGGCAAGGCCTCCTGCCGGATCGTATGCGGCACACCAATGCGGTCCAGGTGCGCACTCACCATGCCGGCATTATTTTCAATCAAGTCGGACTGCGACAACCAGTCTGCAAAGGCGAGGCGAGACTCCACCTGGATTTCGGCAATATGCTCGATGGTTTGCGGCCCGGCCTCTTCGACCATCCGCCACATCAGGTCATGCGGCGCCAGCTCACCGTGTGCGCTATCGAAACCGCCCAGCGCCATGAACCGTTGGCGCTCGAAGGCCAGGGTGCGGCCGACATAGGGGTAGGCGCGCATGAGGTCGAGGTTGAAATCGGGTTTGAACACCGGGTCGACCGATTCACCCTCGACCAACGCACCTTCGTCGCTGTAGACGCAACGGATAGCGGTCGAATGAGCGATGCGTTCGGCAAGAATAAGCAATGCCGATTCACGCACTACGTCACCGGCCTGCAGCAGGTAAAACCAGTGCGCACCTTCCAGTTGCGGGACCAGCGCATTGAGCTGCTGCGCCCAGTCTGACTGAAAAGGCAACTGCACGACGCGCTCGTGCGCTGCACACGCAGCCTCGGATAACACCAGAACGGCCTGAGGGGCGTACAGCTGGGCAGCGATGCTTTGCAGTGTCGCATTGAGTGCGGCACTGTCAGAGGCACTGTCGATGATGATCGGCACGATCTGCGGACGGTAAGGCCAACTCGCGATACGCTGCGGCATGCAGCGCTGTTCAACCTCTGAAAAACACCGTATCGACAGCCATTCGCGATAGAAATCGGCATAACTGTGGCTGTCGGCCCCCACGCGTCCACTCACCACCGTGTTGCGATTGCCGAGGACGCGGACGACACATAGCTCTTCCCAGGCATGGGGTTGGC
Organism: Pseudomonas sp. TMB3-21; assembly: GCF_054898145.1. Classification (NCBI taxonomy): domain Bacteria; kingdom Pseudomonadati; phylum Pseudomonadota; class Gammaproteobacteria; order Pseudomonadales; family Pseudomonadaceae; genus Pseudomonas; species Pseudomonas sp. TMB3-21. Next base: position 5,557,194 of record NZ_CM142718.1, read on the forward strand.
CATTGATTTTATCGAGGTCGATATAGCGCACCCAGCCGGATGCAGGTGCCGATTCGCCACTGCGCACCGCAAGCATTTGCGAGAGCCAACTCCACTCCACCGTTGCTGCTTTGCGCATTTCCGGAGTGCTGCTCAAACGTTGCGGATACAGGCGTTCGGTGCTCAAGACAGTGTTGAGCGTCACCAGGTTCCCGCGACGCATCAGGCAGACAAACAAAGCGAAATCCAGCATGGCGACGAAGCCGGCACCTTCTTGAATCAATGCCGGCAGCAACATCAGTACGTCGTCCCGGCGCATCATTGTAGAACTGAAGTTACCGAGAAAATTTTTCGGCGTGCCTTCGAAAATTGCCAACATGTCGTCGCCCTTGAGCAGGGCGTCGTTCGGCGAAAACCGGCAATTGTCGACTCGTGGCGGCAGGATGAAGTTACCGGCATCGCCAAACATCCGCAGAGCAAATACCACGCTGACGTCGGCATGGTCGATCAGCACTTGTGCCTGCAAGGCCACGCTGGGTGCAAACAGGCGATCGTCGTCACAGAGCACTTTGATGAATTCGCCGCGGGCTTGTTCCACACAGCGCAAGACATTCTGCTGCAAGCCCAGGTGCTGCGGATTGCGCAGGTAACGAACCGGGTGATGTGGCTCTTTGAACGTCTCGACAATGGCGCGAACTTCGTCACCGTGCGAATCATCACACACGACAATTTCAACCTGTTCGTAGGTCTGCGCGAGCGCACTTTCCAATGCCTGACTGAAGAAGCGTGGATTGAAAGCGGGGATGACAATGCTGACAAGAGGACGTTGATTCACGGCAGAAAAACTCTCGAGCGGTGGGCCTCTACCCGTTCAGGTGGAGGCCCCGGAACCGCTTAAAAAAAGACGGCTGACAGCTCGGCAGATACAGGTTCAAATCTTGTTGAACAGACCCAGCTGAGCAATTTTGCTGAACGCCAATTGCGAGGCTTGCAACATGGTCTGCTGCAAGGTGAGGCGGGTCAGCACTTCAGCCGGATCCGAATCACGAATGCCCGACTGAGTCTGGGTGTTGGCCAGCTTGAGGCTCTGGTTGGTGTCCAACTGAGTATCCAGCGCCGCACCCCGACCACCCACAGAACTCAAAGCACTGGACAGTTGATCGGTACCGCTGGCCAGGTTGCCAATGCCTGCGGCCAATGACGCCTGAAGCTTTTGCGCGGCGATCGGATCACCGTTGGTTGGCGTGCTCAAAGCGGTTTTCAACTGATTGACGGTGTCGAGGATATTCTGGGTCTCGTGAGTATTCACCGCGACGCTGAACTGATCGTCGGCGCCCGGCGTTCCGTTGAGGGTAAAACTCACGCCCGACGCAGTGGCGACGTTGCCGCCCAGGGTGCCGGTCGACACAGGTGTGCTGTCGGCAGTCAGGGGAGCGGCGTACAGTTCAAAATCGGTGGCGCTGGTGAACTTCAGGATTGCGGAACCGCTAGGGAAACTCGCGTGATAATCAGCCGGGTTCGTGATGCTGGTCGCCGTCACCTGCGTCGCTGACGGGTTACCGGGCGCACGGGTGGACGTGAACGAATCCGACTTGGCCGCCAGGGTAAAAGTATGACCTGGCAACACGGTCCCCGGGGCCTCACCGGCAGCCAGGTTGATATTCAACGTGAGCTCGACACCGCGGAAGGTGACCGCTTGGCCCGCCTTGCTGGCAGGATCGAATGCACCACCCTGGCTGGCTTCTGCAGTCACATCATTACCGGCCGAATCAGTAATTTTGAGCTGGGTGCCGCTGACGAAGTCTACGGTGTAGGGCTCGCCGCTGCGGAACTTGCTGTTATAGGAAACGTTTGAAGAGACCTGCCCATCGGAAAGGGTGATACGGCCATCATCCACTGCAGGAGCCGTAAGACTGACCTCGCTGCGGCTGGTATTGATTGCCTGTTGAAACGCGTCCCAACCAGTGCTGTTGGTGGCCATCGACATCGTATCGCCGATTGGCAGATCAAGAGTCACCTGATCGCCGTTATAGCTATAGGTGCCATCGCTGTTGCGCGAGAACGGCACGGTGTCGCCCTTTGAGCCGGCAAAAATGTACTTACCGTTTTCGTCCTTGCTGTTCATCAGGCTCAGGAGCTGCTCTTCGATCTGCCCAAGCTCTAACGCGTTGGCCTGGCGGTCTTCGTCGGTGTAGCCGGCGTTACCCGCACCCACGGCCAATTCCTTGGCGCGTTGCAGCACGTTGTTGATGCTGGTCATCACCGATTCGGAGGTGCCCAGGGTTGCCTTGATCGTGGTAGCGTTGGTTTCGTACTGATCCAGCATCGAAGCCTGCTGCCCCAACTGCAACAGACGAGACGCGCCGACCGGATCATCGGCCGCCGTGTTGACACGAACCAGGCTGCTGGCCTCTTCACTGCTCTTGACGATGTTGGCGAAATTCTTCTGATAGTTCGCAGCCGTGGACTCGTAAAACTGGGCGGTAGAAATGCGCATGGACTACGACTCCTTAAAGACTGTTGATCAGTGTGCTGAAAATGGCTTGCGCGGCTTTGATGATCTGCGACGACGCCGTGTAGTACTGCTGGTATTTGACCAGGTTGCCGGTTTCCTCATCGAGGTCGACACCCGATACCGAATCGCGTGCACCCTTGGCGTTGGCCAGGATTGCGCCGGTCGCAGCCGTATCGAGCTTGCCTTGCGCCGCTTTGGAACCGACACCTTCGACCAGTTTGCCGTAGGCATCGGTCAGGGAAATACCTTTGCTGGCGGAGCCTGTGTCTACGGTCTGCGCGGTCTGCAGACCGGCCAATGCAGTGCCGTTACGGTTGTCCAGCGTGCCCGGCTGGCTCAGTGAAACGTTGATCGCGGTGCCCTTGCCCGGAGAGCCGGCAACGGTCATGTCGAAGCTCACGGTGTACTGCGCGGCCGGCGGCGCAGGCATTGGCGCACCCGAGGCGTCCTTGAGCGGAATATTCAGGCTCAGGGTGTTGTTCTGGCCAGGTTTGATGCTGCCGCTGCTGATGACGCCGCCTTTGGCATCCAGAAACTGGTAAGTCTGGCTGGTGCCGTCAGCGGAGACATCGCCAAAGACGATTTTGGTCGGCGTGGAGTTTTTCAGGCCGGTCTGCATCGCCGTGGTGATGGCCACGTCGTCGATGTCGAATTTGGTGGTCAGGGTCGGCTGACCACTGGCCGGAATCGACAACGTGCCGCTGCCGCCGGCCGCAATGGCGGCGCCCAGCGGGGCGGCGATGGCCAGACGCTTGGAGTCGGTCATCTCGGTCTTGATGGTGGACGCAGCGTTGCGCGTCGGGGTGATCTTGAACGTGTCACCGGCCGCAGCGGTACCGCCGGCCAGCTTCAGGGAGAACCCGTCGATCACCGGTGCCGGCGTGGTCGCGGTGCTGTAAGAACCTACCGCCGTGTTGCCCGGCAGACGCTGCACGGTGTAGTCGGTTGCACTGGTAAACGTGACCTTGTAATCATTGAGGGTCAGCTTGCCGGTGTCCTCGATGCTGACCTCGAAATTGCCCGAACCGACGCTGTTGCCGATGGTGGCAACGCTGCGCTGCGCCATCTGTGCGGCGCTGTTGATGCCGCTGAACAGGGTCGAACCAAAGTCACCGTTCTTGTCGATGCCCTGGGCCTGGATCGTGTTCATCTGGTCGGCGACGACCAGCGCCACCCGACCCAGTTCGTTCATGGCCGGGTCGAGCACGGTGCTGCGATAACGCAACAGACCGCCAATCTCGCCGCCAGTCATGATCGAGGTGATGTCGACGCTGCTGGCACCGCGATTGAGCTGCAACGCGAGGCGACCCGGGTCGTCCTTGCTCGGCACGGTTTCCAGTTTATTGACGGTGTTGCCCATGACCAGCGGCTGACCGCTGCCCAGATAAATGTCGAGGCTGCCTTCACGCTCAACGACCTGCGCACCGGTGAAGGTCGACAGCTGGCGTACGGTTTCATTACGCGCATCGAGCAGATCGTTCGGCGTGCCGCCGGCCCCGGAGACTTCGGAAATCTTCTGGTTCAGTTGCGCAATGGTCGTGGCGAGCTTGTTGACCTGATCGGCCATGCTCGTCAGGTTGCCGTTGATGTTGGCATTCTGCTCGTTCAACTGCGAAGAGACCGAGTTGAAGCGATTGCTCAAGGCCTGCGCGTCGCTCAGCAGCAACTGGCGGGACGCGTCGTCACCCGGTTTGGCGTTGACGTTCTGCACCGAGGCAAAAAATTTGGTCAGGGCGCCGTTCAGGCCGGTGCCGCTGTCGGACAGCAGTTTGTCCAGCGGCGTGACCTGGTTCAGGTAGGCAGCCGAATCGCTGTTCAACGAAGTCGTGGTCTGCAGCTGCGCATCGAGGTAGCTGTTGTACACCCGACGCACATCGGCCAGGGTCGTGCCGCTGCCGATGAAGACGTTGCCATACTGCTGCGAGGCTTTGGTGCCTTGCACTGTTTGCTGGCGTGAGTACCCGGCGGTGTCGACGTTGGCAATGTTATTGCCGGTTGTCATCAATGCGGATTGGCCAGCGGCCAGACCCGACATCCCGATATTGAGCAAACTCATGGTTCAGACCTTATGCCTAGTGCCTATAGAGGCGTGGTTGAAGCGCCCGCTGCAGCGTAGTTTTGGTAACTCGTCATCTGCTTGGCTATCTGCGAAATCTTGTTCGCGTAGTTTGGGTCGGTTGCGTAACCGGCCTTTTGCAACTCGCGTACAAACTGTTCTGGGTTATCGGCCGACTTCAGCACATCTTGATAGCGATCATTGCTTTGCAGCAGCGTTACCAGGTCATGAAAACTGTCCTTGTAAGAGTCGTAGGAACGGAACTGCGCCGTCTCCTTGACCATCGCGCCATTCCTGAATTCGCTGGTGATGGCGCGCGCCGAATCACCCTTCCAGTTGCTGCTGGCCTTGATGCCGAACAGGTTGTGGCTGCTGCTGCCATCCTGGGCGCGCATGACCGATTTGCCCCAACCGGTTTCCAGCGCAGCCTGGGCCACCAGATAACGCGGATCGACGCCAATGCGCTCGGCCGCTTCCTTGGCCATCGGCAGCATGGTGTTGACGAATTCATCCGAGGAAGTGAACGCTTTCTTTGCCGGCGCCAGCGGAATTTGCGCAATAGCTCGCCCGTGAATCTGCAGGCCGGGATTCGCTGCCGCTTGCGCGTTCGCCAGCCAGTCGCCGTTGTACAACGCGCCCGTGCCGGTCGCTGCTGCGGTGCGTTCCGGCAGCGCAACCTTGTCGACGGTCGCAGCGTTCACCGTGGCCGAAGGCACCAGACCGGCGAGCAAGCGATCGGCCAGTTTCGGCGGCAAGGCCAGACGACGCTGATTGATCAATTCCATGTCATTGCGATGGCCGCCCTCGCCCGCCGCTTGCGGTGCGTTGACGGCACGCGAAGCCCACAGCGGACGCTGGCCATTGATGCGCGACAACGGGCCATCGGTGGCGACTGTGCCGGCAGCGATCGGCGTATGGGCTGCCGCTTTCGCCGCTTCCTGCTTGGCCGCGGACAGCGTTGCCGCTTCGCCCGGTGCCAGCGGTTTGTTCTTCGACATCTGACGCATCAGCACGTCTGCCAGACCAATGCCGCCGCCTTCGCGGGACATCGAAACGGCCAGCTGCTGGTCGTACATTTCCTGGTACTGCTTGGCCGCCTCGGTATTGAGCGGATTGTCCTGGCCCAGTGTGTCGGTGGCCGAACGCATGGACTTGAGCATCTCGCCAATAAACAGCGACTCGAATTCCTGCGCCACCTTGCGCATGTTGCCGTCGCTGTTCTTGTCGCCGACCTTCAGCTGGTTCAAGCGATTGAGGTCCGAGTAGGAACCCGAATCGTTGCCGCTGACGCCCATACCCTTGCGCATATCCATGGTCGTCGTCCTCAGATCACGATCAGGTCGGCTTGCAACGCACCGGCCTGTTTCAACGCTTCGAGAATCGCCATCAAGTCACCTGGCGCTGCGCCGACCTGGTTCACCGCTCGCACGATTTCATCGAGGGTGGTGCCGGGGCCGAACTTGAACATCGGCTTGGCTTCCTGTTCCGCGTTGACGCGCGAGCGTGGCACCACCGCCGTCTGGCCATTTGACAGAGGCCCCGGCTGGCTGACGATCGGGTCTTCGGTGATGGTCACGGTGAGGCTGCCGTGAGTGACGGCGGCCGGCGATACCTTGACGTTCTGGCCGATCACGATGGTGCCGGTGCGCGAGTTGATAATGACTTTCGCCACCGCCTGACCCGGGTCGACTTCAAGGTTTTCGAGGATCGACAGGTAGTCGACACGCTGGCTCGGATCAAGCGGTGCGCTAACACGGATCGATCCGCCGTCGATGGCCTGGGCCACGCCTGGGCCGAGCAATTCGTTGATCTTGTCGACGATGCGTTTGGCAGTGGTGAAATCGGAGCGGTTGAGGTTCAGCGTCAGGCTGTTGCCCTGGTTGAAACCGCTCGGCACTGCCCGTTCCACCGAAGCGCCGCCGGGAATGCGACCGGCCGATGGCACGTTTACAGTGATCTTCGAACCATCGCGGCCTTCGGCATCAAACCCGCCAACGACCAGGTTGCCTTGAGCAATCGCGTAAACGTTGCCGTCGATACCCTTGAGTGGCGTCAGCAGCAAGGTGCCGCCGCGCAGGCTCTTGGAGTTACCGATCGACGCAACAGTGATATCGACCTGCTGACCTGGCTTGGCGAACGCCGGTAAATCGGCACTGATCGACACGGCGGCGACGTTCTTCAACTGCACGTTGCCCGAGCCCGCCGGCACTTTGATGCCGAACTGCGAGAGCATGTTGTTGAACGTCTGCAGCGTGAATGGCGTCTGCGTCGTCTGGTCACCCGTACCGTTGAGCCCGACCACCAGGCCGTAACCGATCAATTGGTTGGACCGCACGCCGGAAATACTGGCGATGTCCTTCAACCGCTCGGCTTGAGCGTTGAAGGCTGCGCAGAGCATCAGGGCAGCGACGGTGAGACTTCTGAAATTCAACGTAGCCACCTAGAAAGGGAACAGCGGGCTGAGGAAGAAACGGTCGAACCAGCCAGGCTGACTCGCATCGGCAAAGGCACCGGTGCCCGAGTAGGTGATACGTGCATCGGCAACGCGGGTCGACGACACGGTGTTGTCGGTAGCAATGTCATCTGCACGCACCAGACCGGCAATCCGCACCAGCTCATCGCCGGTGTTGAGGGTCAGCCACTTCTCGCCGCGCACGGCGATGATGCCGTTGGGCAATACATCGGCAACAGTCACGGTGATCGAACCGGTCAGGCTGTTGCTCTGGCCGGACTTGCTGTCGCCGTTGCTGGAGCGGTCGGCGCCGTAGCCAGCGTTCAGGCTCAGGTCGCCGCCACCGATTGGGTTATTGGTGGTGAGGCTGGAGCCGAACAACGACGTGAGGCCGACACTGGTGTCGCTGCTTTTATCGATTTGCGAGTTGGCATTCTTGCTCGCCTGCGTGCGCTCGTTCAGGGTGATGGTGATGATGTCACCGACCCGGAATGCCTTGCGGTCGCTGTACAGGTTCTGTTCGAAACCGGCCTGATAGATCGAGCCATTATTGGCCGCAGCCGGCAGCGGCGTGCGCGGCAACACCGGGGCGTAGTAAGGGTCATTCGGCTTGGGCGGCGGCGCGACGCAGCCCGCCAGCGCGGTGATCCCACTCAGTGCCAGAACAGATACAAAGCGATTCATGACCCTACCTCACGGTGTTGCTGGCGACCGCATGGCCGCCCAAGACTTGATTACAGATTCTGCGTTACGAACGAGAGCATCTGGTCGGCGGTGGAGATCACCTTGGAGTTCATCTCGTAGGCGCGCTGAGTGGTGATCATGTTGACCATCTCTTCAACGGTGCTGACGTTGGACGTTTCCAGGGTGTTCTGCAGCGTGGTACCGAAACCGGCGAGGCCCGGCGTGCCGACTTGCGGCGCGCCACTGGCGGCGGTTTCCAGGAACAGGTTGTTGCCCACGGCTTGCAGACCGGCCGGGTTGATGAAGTCGGCGGTTTGCAGGTTGCCGATCACCTGAGCAGCGGGGTTGCCGGCGACGGTGACCGAAACGGTGCCGTCCTTGCCGACGGTGAAGGTCTGCGCGTCGTTGGGAATGACAATCGCCGGTTCCAGCGCGAAGCCGCTGGAGTTGACGATCTGACCGTTCGAGTCGAGGTGGAAGGTACCGTCACGGGTGTAGGACGTGGTGCCGTCCGGCTGCAGAATCTGGAAGAAACCGCGACCGTCGATGGCCATGTCCAACGGCTGCTCGGTAGTTTGCAGGCTACCGGCGTTGAAGTTTTTCTGCGTGCCGACAATGCGCACACCGGTACCCACTTGCAGACCAGACGGCAATTCGCTGTCCTGGGTCGACTGAGCGCCTGGCTGGCGTTTGATCTGGTACAGCAAGTCCTGAAACTCGGCGCGGTCACGTTTGAACCCCGTGGTCGACACGTTGGCCAGGTTGTTGGAAATGGTGGTCAGGTTAGTGTCCTGGGCGGACAGACCTGTTTTGGCAACCCACAGAGCCGGAAGCATTCGATTCTCCTCGTGCGCCTGTTTAACGGCGCGACGTTGTGATGATTATTAGAGTTGCAAGACCCGAGCCATGGCCTGGTCGTCTTCTTTGGCGGTATTCATCATCTTGATGTGCAGTTCGAACTGCTTCGCCAGCGCCAGCACCGAGGTCATTTCTTCCACGGCATTGACGTTGCTCGATTCGAGAAATCCGGACACCAGTTTGACGTTGGCATCGGCTTGCGCCGGCTGGCCGTCCTTGGTGTGGATCGAGCCATCGAGGCCCTTGGTCATGTTCTTGAAATCCGGATTGACCAGTTTGATCCGGTCGACTTCCGCCATCACGCGCGGACCTTCGCCCATCGCACGGATGCTGACGGTACCGTCTTCACCGATTTCGATCTGCTGCTCGGGCGGCACGGAAATCGGCCCACCGTTGCCCATCACCGGCATGCCGTTGCCGGCGCGCAATACGCCGAGCGCATCGATGTTCAGGCTGCCGGTGCGCACGTAGCTTTCGCCACCATCCGGGTTTTGCACAGCGAGCCAGCCATTGCCCTGCACGGCGACATCGAGTTCACGTCCGGTTTGCACCAGCGCACCTGGAGAGAAGTCAGTGCCCGGCCGTTCCGACAGCGCAAACGCACGCGCCGGAAAGCTGTCGCCAAACACCGGCATCGAACGCGCCTGCTCCAGGTCTTTCTGGAAACCGTTGGTAGAGATGTTCGCGAGGTTGTTCGCGTGAGCCTTCTGCGCCAGTGCATTCTGGCTGGCGCCGGTCATTGCCACATAAAGGTACTTGTCCACACTCATTCCTCTGCATGCCGGACGTTTGCCGCCCACTGCTGTACTGCTGAGCCTTAAGCAATTTGCAGACCAACTTTTTTCTGGCAGCGCGAGGCCCGGCAAACGCTGGGCCTGAGGGGATCAGAGGAGTTTTGATAATTGTGCCGAAGACGAAAAACCGGCGCTGTTATGCCGCTTACGGCAAGCGCCGACCGCTTGCAGCCAACACAGAATCCCTGTGGCGAGGGGGCTTGCCCCCGTTCGGTCGAGAAGCGGCCGCAAAACCGGCCGATGCGTTACTTGGCAGTATTCGCTTGCTGCATATCGGGCTGCTTCGCAAGCCGACGGGGGCAAGCCCCCTCGCCACAAAAGCCCCACCGCCGCAGGGTCAGGTGTTGTCCTTGCCCACTGCATACTCACGCAATTTATTGGCAATAGTCGTATGCGAAACGCCCAAGCGCTTGCCCAGTTGCCGGCTACTGGGATGCTCGGCATACAAACTCTCCAGCACGGCTTTTTCAAAGCGCCCGACTATCGCGTCCAACCCGCCCTCCAGCGAAAAATCGCCAAGCGGCTGACGCACGCCGTAATCCGGCAGTCGGATATGTTCTGCCTTGACCGTACCGCCGTCGCACAGGGAAACCGCCTGGAACAGCACATTTTCCAGCTGCCGAACGTTGCCCGGCCAATGGTAATGACTGAGCCGCTCCATCGCCGCCGGCGCCAGTTTCGGCAGTGGGCAACCGATCTGCCGACTGGCCTGATCGAGGAAGTGATCGACCAACGGCGTCAGACCATCGAGGCATTCGCGCAACGGCGGGATGTGCAACGACAGCACATTGAGGCGGTGATACAAATCCTGACGAAATTCTCCGCGGGCGCACAGTTCGGACAGGTCGACCTGCGTCGCGCAGATAACTCGTACATCCAGATAGACCTCTTCATCACTGCCTACACGGCGAAAGCATCCATCCTGCAGAAATCGCAGCAATTTCACCTGCAAGCGTGGGCTCATTTCGCCGACGCCGTCGAGAAACAGCGTACCGCCCGCCGTCAGTTCCAGCAGGCCGAGCTTGCCTTCGGCACGGGCGCCTTCGAATGCGCCGGGGCCATAGCCGAACAGCTCGGTCTCGGCCATTGATTCCGGCAGCCCCGCGCAGTTGAGTGCCATCAGTGGCGACTGCCCGCGCGGACTGGCCAAGTGACAGGCGCGCGCCAGCAGTTCCTTGCCGGTGCCGGTTTCGCCTTCTATCAATAACGGCGCATCCAGTGGCGCCATGCGCCGGGCCTCGCGCACCACCGCCGCCATCACCTTCGAGCTTTGAAAAATGCTGTCGAAACCCCGCAGCTCCTGCTTGCGCACATTGTAGATTCGTTCCCCGACCCGATCGGCGCGGTGCAGGGTCAGCACCGCACCGGCCATGGCTTCGCTGTCGTCATGCTCGGATTGCAGCGGTGCGATATCAGCGAGAAACACGTCACCGTTGACCTTCACCCGCATGCCATTGATCCGCGATTTGTTGGCGCGCACCAGTTCCGGCAAGTCAAAATCCTCGGCATAGCGCGACAACGGAATCCCCGGCACCTCATCCACACGCACGCCGAGCAATTGCGCCGCCGCGCGGTTGGCCGCCACGATGGAACCGCCCATGTCGATCGACAACACCGGGAACTCCAGAGCACCGAGCAAGGCGTTCAGCTCCATATGCCGACGTTCGCTGGGCATCAGCCCTACCCGCTTGACGCCAAATACCCCACCAATCGATTCGAACTTCGGACGCAGCGCCTGGAACTGAATGTTGATCAGGTTGGGACAATGCAGGTAGATCGCATTGCCATGCTCACCGCCCACCTCACCGCGAGCGACGTTGATGCCGTACTCGACCAGCAGGTTGAGAATGTCGCGCAGGATGCCGATGCGGTTCTGGCAATGAACTTTGATACGCATATAAAACGCCTGAAAAGCGGGAAATAAGTATTGCCACACGCAAAACATGTGGGAGCGGGCTTGCTCGCGAAAGCGGCGACGCATTCAAAATTGATGGTTCAGACAGACCGCTTTCGCGAGCAAGCCCGCTATCACAGTATTTTTGCGAAAGGCCGAATTTCTCTGTCAAGATTATGTGACACGCGCGGACCTTTTCAAACCTGAATATCTCAACAACTGCGCCATCAGACTCGAATCGTAACGAATATTTTACGGAATTCAGCGATTTCTCCTACGCGCAGCACGCTGCATGTGCTGCAACCCCGCACCCGATGAGGTACTTCTAAGTCCAAAGCAGGACATAACAAGAACGATATCCCCTAGCAGGAGAGCAGCATGAAACAGACGCAATACGTGGCTCGCGAGCCCGATGCGCAAGGTTTTATCGACTACCCCGCCGAAGAACATGCGGTGTGGAACACGCTGATCACGCGCCAGTTGAAAGTGATCGAAGGGCGTGCGTGCCAGGAATATCTGGACGGCATTGAAAAACTCGGCCTGCCCCACGACCGTATTCCGCAACTGGGCGAGATCAACAAAGTCCTCGGCGAAACCACCGGCTGGCAGGTGGCTCGCGTGCCGGCACTGATCCCCTTCCAGACTTTTTTCGAATTGCTCGCTAACAAGCAGTTCCCGGTGGCGACGTTTATTCGTACCCGCGAAGAGCTTGATTACCTGCAGGAGCCGGACATTTTCCACGAGATTTTCGGCCACTGCCCGCTGCTGACCAACCCATGGTTTGCCGAATTCACCCACACCTACGGCAAACTTGGCCTACAGGCTTCCAAGGAAGAACGCGTTTATCTCGCGCGTCTGTACTGGATGACCATCGAGTTTGGCCTGGTGGACACACCTGAAGGCCAGCGCATCTACGGCGGCGGCATCCTCTCCTCGCCGAAAGAGACCGTTTACTGCCTGTCGGACGAACCTGAGCATCAGACCTTCGATCCGCTGGAGTGCATGCGCACGCCGTACCGCATCGATATTCTGCAGCCGCTGTATTTTGTCCTGCCGAATCTCAAGCGCCTGTTTGATCTGGCCCACGAAGACATCATGGGCATGGTCAAGGAAGGCATGACGCTTGGCTTGCACGCACCCAAATTTCCGCCTAAACCCAAGGCTGCCTGAATATCCCGGCAGTCGCGGCACGCGCCGAAAAATAGTAACGTCTAACAAGAATCGAATCGGGAAACAGACCATGTCCACATTGAACCAAGCCCACTGCGAAGCCTGCCGCGCCGATGCACCGCAAGTCAGCGACGAAGAACTGCCGGTATTGATCAAGCAGATTCCGGACTGGAATATCGAAGTCCGCGATGGCGTCATGCAGCTGGAGAAGGTTTTCCTGTTCAAGAATTTCAAGCACGCGCTGGCGTTCACCAACGCCGTCGGCGAAATCTCCGAAGCCGAAGGTCACCACCCAGGCCTGCTCACCGAGTGGGGCAAAGTCACCGTGACCTGGTGGAGCCACTCGATCAAGGGCCTGCACCGCAACGACTTCATCATGGCCGCGCGCACTGACGACGTGGCGAAAGTCGCCGAGGGCCGCAAATAATGCATTTCGACGCCATTGGCCGAGTTCCCGGCGACCCTATTCTGGGCCTCATGGAGGCCTACGCGCAGGACCAGAACCCGGGCAAATTCGACCTCGGCGTCGGGGTCTACAAAGACTCCTTCGGCCTGACACCGATTCCGCAAGCGGTGAAGCTGGCCGAGCAGCGTCTGGTGGATCGTCAGACCACCAAGACCTACATCGGCGGTCATGGCGAGCCAGCATTCGGCAAAGCCATCAATGAACTGGTGCTGGGTGCCGACTCGGCGCTGATCGCCGAGCAACGCGTCGGTGCTACGCAGACCCCGGGCGGTACCGGCGCCCTGCGCCTGAGTGCGGATTTCATTGCGCAATGCCTGCCGGGTCGTGGTGTGTGGTTGAGCAACCCGACCTGGCCGATTCACGAAACCATTTTCGCTACCGCCGGGGTCATGGTCAGCCACTACCCTTATGTTGGCAGCGATAATCGTCTTGATGTCGAGGCAATGCTCGCAGCACTGCGTGAAGCGCCGAAGGGCGATGTGGTGCTGCTGCATGCCTGCTGCCACAACCCGACCGGTTTCGATTTGAATCATGACCAGTGGCGGCAGGTACTTGATGTGGTGCGCAGCCGCGATCTGGTGCCACTGATTGATTTCGCTTATCAAGGTTTTGGCGACGGACTGGAACAGGATGCCTGGTCTACCCGGCTGTTCGCAGCGGCACTGCCGGAAGTGTTGATCACCAGTTCGTGCTCGAAGAATTTTGGCTTGTATCGCGACCGCGCCGGTGCATTGATTGTTTGCGCGAAAACCGCCGATAAGCTGATCGATATCCGCAGTCAATTGGCCAACATCGCCCGCAACCTGTGGTCGACGCCGCCGGATCACGGCGCGGCTGTTGTCGCAACGATTCTTGGTGATCCGGAGCTGAAAAGCCTCTGGGCTGACGAAGTGGAAGCCATGCGTTTGCGCATCGCCCAGTTGCGCAGCGGTCTGGTGGAGGCGCTGGAACCGTACGGTTTGCGTGAGCGCTTTGCCCACATTGGTGAACAGCGCGGGATGTTTTCCTACACCGGTTTGACGCCGGATCAGGTGAAAAACCTGCGTGATCATCACAGCGTTTATATGGTTGGCACGGGTCGGGCGAACGTCGCCGGGATTGATGCAACGCGCCTGGACCTTTTGGCGGAAGCCATCGCCAAAGTCTGCAAATAAATAGCCTACCGGTTCCCCTGTAGCAGCTGCCGAGCCTGCGAGCCTGCGAGGCTGCGTCGGGTGCGTGGCGCAGTCGGACGCAGCCTCGCGGGCTCGGCAGCTACTACAGGTTTTGCGTAAAGTTCCTAGGTGCGGCCATTGGTCGCAGAAAATCGAGATAAAAGTCTATTTGTCATTTCTCCTGCTGTATCCTGCGCAGGCTTTGTAAAAGCGCGGATCTACCAGATCTATCAACAGACTTTGCGAGGAGCGCGAACCATGCACGAGATTCCTAATCTCCCCTTCCCAAGCCTGCACGAAACTGAGCAGACAACCACGCAACAAGCCGGCGACCAACAGCCCGAGCCGACACAAGCCACTGAACGCCGCCAGGCCGACAGCGAAGACTGAAACACCCGCAATGCCAGACCGTGTGGAAAGCGCTAACATGCGCTTTCCACACCGCCTGAACCCCGAGCCCTGCCATGACCGACAAAATCATCCCGCCTGTTGATGAAGAGCTGCAGGCCAGCATTCTGATCGGCACTGCCGAGAAGATGATCGAGATCTGGAGCCGCCTCTCCCCGGAAAAACAGGCCGCCTTGCTTGCCCGTTTCGGCACTGAAGAAAATGCCCTGGCCGCCCTGGTCACGACGCATCTGGTCGCCCCCGCCAAATCCTGAAATTGGCCGTCCGGCAAATAGTTTTACTTTTCCACGACCCATGGCCGTTCGCGCCGCTATCATAAGCAGCCTATCTATCCTGCTGCTCCGTGGACCTTTACCTCATGTCTGAAAACCAGCGCCCCCTGGCGGTCACGCTGCAAGTCGTCTCCATCGTCCTGTTTACCTTCATCGGCTACCTGAACATCGGCATTCCCCTCGCCGTACTGCCCGGCTACGTCCACACCGACCTCGGTTTCGGCGCCGTTGTTGCCGGCCTTGTGATCAGCGTGCAATACCTCGCCACCCTGCTCAGCCGTCCGTATGCGGGGAAAATCATCGACAACAAAGGCAGCAAACTGGCGGTGATGTACGGCCTCGCCGGGTGCGGTTTGAGTGGCGTGTTCATGCTGATTTCGGCGTGGACGCAAAGCTTGCCGATGCTGAGCCTTATCAGCCTGTTGATCGGCCGACTGGTGCTGGGCAGTGCCGAAAGCCTGGTTGGCTCCGGTTCGATCGGCTGGGGCATCGGCCGCGTGGGGGCAGCGAATACCGCCAAAGTCATCTCGTGGAACGGCATCGCCAGCTACGGCGCATTGGCAGTCGGCGCACCACTGGGGGTGTTTCTGGTCGATCAATTGGGTTTGTGGAGCATGGGCGCGAGCATCGTCTTGCTGGCCGTGCTGGGCCTGGCGCTGGCCTGGCCCAAGACCGCCGCGCCGATCGTGGTCGGCGAGCGCTTGCCGTTCATGCATGTGCTCGGGCGCGTGCTGCCGCACGGTTGCGGTCTGGCGCTGGGCTCGATCGGCTTCGGCACCATCGCCACGTTTATCACCTTGTATTACGCGACGCTCAACTGGGACAACGCGGTACTGTGCCTGAGCCTGTTCGGCGCCAGTTTCATCGGCGCGCGCCTGCTGTTCGGCAACCTGATCAACCGTCTTGGCGGCTTTCGTGTGGCGATTGCCTGTTTGTCGGTAGAAACCCTGGGCTTGTTGCTGCTGTGGTTGGCGCCCGACGCGCAATGGGCACTGGCCGGTGCGGCACTCAGCGGTTTCGGCTTTTCGCTGGTGTTCCCGGCGCTGGGCGTGGAGGCGGTCAATCTGGTACCGGCGTCCAGTCGCGGCGCGGCCGTCGGGGCGTATTCGCTGTTCATCGATTTGTCGCTGGGCATTACTGGCCCATTGGCCGGGGCGATTGCGGCAGGCTTTGGCTTTGCGTCGATCTTTTTGTTTGCAGCGCTTGCCGCGCTTAGCGGGTTGGCTCTGAGCGTTTACCTGTACCGGCAAGCGCCGAAGCACCTTAATGAAAAGCACCGGGAAGAACGCGACGCCCGCTAGAAATCTACCTTGCCGCGCCCGGCCTTGATGCTGCCGCGCTGTGACTTTGATTCCAGCCGACGCTTCTTCGAGCCAAGGGTCGGTTTGGTCGGACGGCGTTTCTTTTCGACTTTGGTCGCGCTCAGGATCAGCTCGGTCAACCGCTCCAGCGCATCGGCGCGATTGGCCTCCTGCGTGCGGTATTGCTGGGCCTTGATGATCAACACACCTTCGCTGGTGATGCGACTGTCGCGTAGCGCCAGCAGCCGCTCCTTGTAGAACTCGGGCAAGGACGAGGCCGGAATGTCAAAGCGCAGGTGCATCGCGCTGGACACCTTGTTGACGTTCTGCCCACCCGCGCCCTGAGCACGAATGGCCGTCAGCTCAATCTCGGCATCGGGGAGGTGCACGTTGTTGGAGATTACCAGCATGGAAAAGCGTCCGGGTTTTAGAGCGTGCAGGATAGCGTGAATAATGGTTTTTGAATTGCAGACCATCAGGTGGTGCAGGCGCGATCAGGGTAATTTTCTCGGTATTTTCTCTTACAGCGATTTCTGATTTTCAATAGGGGCGTTGCTCGGCTCCGAACGGC
Source organism: Pseudomonas sp. TMB3-21 (assembly GCF_054898145.1). Taxonomy (NCBI): domain Bacteria; kingdom Pseudomonadati; phylum Pseudomonadota; class Gammaproteobacteria; order Pseudomonadales; family Pseudomonadaceae; genus Pseudomonas; species Pseudomonas sp. TMB3-21. Next base: position 5,573,768 of record NZ_CM142718.1, read on the forward strand.
CATATTAATCTACCGGGCCAGCTGATAGAAGACATCAGAAATGAATCTTGAAAACATCCGATACCACATCGCAGTTACTTTAATGGTCTTAGGCTGCTCAGGCCTACCCTCGGCGCTTGCTGTCTGGGGCATAACAAATTTCGTCCACATTAGCGACAAATACCTAGACGGCGCTTACTTAACCGCATACGTAATTTTCGTTTTTTTCGGCTTGCGTTTTTATATTCCGAGAATGCGCGGAAAGACGTGAAAAACTCAACAAGTCGACTCCTATTTTTCCCGAGGATATATACCTTTTTTAACCATTGCATCCAATGTGAAAAAATCAACGAGTGCTTCAAACGTCAAAGCCAGCTTGCCCGACTGACGATATGCCACTTCATAATTAACTGGATCACGCCTAAATAATTCGAATACATCGGGCTTTTTCACCTGCCTAAACATTCCGTAGCTTGCTAAAATCAATCCAGAGAGTAGTAAGCAACATCACCGCGCGTCTCATCCCTCAGGGCCGTTTGGTAAAGCTGCCTAACAGGTCCAACAACACCCGGTGCACCCGCACCATTGTAAATATTCCCTAAGCCTTCATAAATATTATTCGCACCATGTCCGATCATCAGCCCTCCAGGAACGACAGCGAGCCCTCCCGAGCTGCCAATAATCGAAACACCCGTCCCGACCTGCACCACACCACCCGCAACACCAATACCGTTCTGAAGGTAAAAGCCAGCCTTTGACAATAATTCGTCATGCTCGGCTCTTAGCTCCTGAAACCCTTGCCATGCGCTGATGAATCCCTGGTCAACCGCCTGAATAACCTCATCCGCGTACGCCGAAACAAGCGCACTGAATCGCAACCGTGCTGTTCCATCTGCCAGATGCCTCAACCCGATCGTGCACCCAGCGGCCACCAGATCGGAAGCGGCTTTGGACACATCGTGAATATCACATGACGCCTCATTCATCCTCATTACCCCACGTGCAATGAGCACTTGTCGCGCCAGGCACGTGCGCCCAGGCGATTTCGCGATATCGGATCGAGACATGCTCTTGCGGCTCCGCATCGTTCATGCGAATAGCGTGAGGAACTTGCTGACTGATATGCGCTATACGCGCTCCTGCCAGATGAATTGAGAAGTATCGCTCCTGCCCTCCTGCAGAGGCCGTCCGGAAAAGATTGATGACGCACTCCACCTCTTCACCCGCATGCAGCGCACTCGCTAACAACGGAGATGACTTATCAATGGCTTTTGTAATCATGATTGGCATGTGTTTGCCCCGACCAGCCTGGTGGCCACCCTCCTGCCCGGCAACCATATCGTGCGAGTAAGCCAGCACCATGATCTCGTCCGTGTGCGTGGACTGGCACTTGTTCCCTATAGAGTCAAATCCCGAGCAGCCTGCAGAAATCAACCCTTGATGCTTACCGGTAATCGTCATATAGCTATGGCTTGCCATAATTTCCACTCCCTGTGTTATGGAGCGTAAGCCTAAAATAAAACTAATGGCGCGAGTTGTAGGCAACTTCCCAAACTTGAACCCTTTAACTTTTTCACCGAAGTTTCCGAAATCGCTGTAGGAAACGTCGTCAAAGATGCAGAGACAGACGTGCAAACCCTATATAAATAATTCCAAAAAAAAACCCGGCACGTGGCCGGGTTTTTTGTTCCTGAGCGCAGCGTTATTTCACCGCAGGCTGCAACGCATGCTGCGCACTGCGCTTGTTCTTGATGCCGTAGCACACCCATATGAATGCAACCCACACCGGGATCGCGTACACCGAGATCTGGATCCCTGGAATCAGCAACATTACACCAAGAATGAACACCACAAACGCCAGGCAGACGTAGTTACCATACGGATACCAAAACGCTTTGAACAACGGCGTCTGATTGGTCTTGTTCATGTGCTGACGGAACTTGAAATGCGAGTAGCTGATCATCGCCCAGTTGATCACCAAGGTGGCGACTACCAGCGACATCAGTAACTCAAGCGCGCTTTGCGGGATCAAGTAGTTCAGCAATACCGCGATAAGCGTTACCGCCGCCGAAACCAGCAGTGAACGAACCGGTACACCGCGCTTGTCGATTTTTGCCAGTGCTTTCGGCGCATCGCCTTGCTCGGCCATGCCCAACAGCATGCGGCTGTTGCAGTAAGTGCCGCTGTTGTACACCGACAATGCCGCGGTAAGCACCACGAAGTTGAGGATGTGCGCAGCGGTGTTGCTGCCGAGCATCGAGAACACCTGCACGAACGGGCTGCCGCTGTAGGAATCACCAGAGGCATTCAAGGTCGCGAGCAGGCTGTCCCAAGGCGTCAGTGACAGCAAGATGACCAGCGCGCCGATGTAGAAAATCAGGATCCGGTAGATCACCTGGTTGATGGCTTTCGGGATCACGGTCCTCGGTTTGTCCGCTTCCGCTGCAGTGAAACCGAGCATTTCCAGACCGCCGAAGGAGAACATGATGATCGCCATGGCCATCACCAGTCCGCTGACCCCGTTCGGGAAGAAACCGCCGTGCGACCACAGGTTGCTCACCGAGGCTTGCGGGCCGCCGTTGCCGCTGACCAGCAAATAGCTGCCGAGGGCAATCATGCCAACGATCGCCACCACCTTGATGATCGCGAACCAGAACTCGGCCTCACCGAAGACTTTGACGTTGGCCAGATTGATCAGGTTGATCAGCACGAAGAACCCGGCGGCCGACACCCAGGTCGGGATGTCCGGCGCCCAGTAGTGAATGTATTTGCCGACCGCGGTCAGCTCTGACATGCCTACCAGAATGTACAGAATCCAGCAGTTCCAGCCCGACAGGAACCCGGCGAATCCGCCCCAGTACTTGTGCGCAAAGTGGCTGAAGGAACCGGCGACTGGCTCTTCAACGATCATTTCGCCAAGCTGGCGCATAATCATGAACGCGATGAAGCCGCAGATGGCGTAGCCGAGGATCATCGACGGGCCGGCGGATTTCAGCACGCCGGCCGAGCCGAGAAACAGGCCGGTACCGATCGCGCCACCGAGGGCGATCAGTTGAATATGACGATTCTTCAGGCCGCGTTTCAGCTCGCCTGAATGCGAGTTTTGTCCACTCATGAAAAGGGTCTCACGCAAGGTTTGATGATGTTCACTAGACGTTGCTGCTCGGTTGCGATTTCAAGCAGCGCCGATCAAACCCCAGCGCAGGCACCAGGAGTTCAGCGTATTTACAACGGTCATGCGCCACCTGTTTGTTTTTATCTGTGACGAAATCGAACCCGAAACGCTTGTGGCGTGGCGGAGTGAACAAGGCGGATAGCCTCGAAAGTTGCGCATTTGCGCAGGAGGTCACAGGTAAAACGCGGCGCATTGTACACCGCTAACCCCCTGCTGCCAGACACCGCTGGATCAGTGGGTCGGATGCCGGGATTGCCTGTGTCCGCCCTGAGGGTCTCGGGCGGCTGCAAATACTGAGTCAGACCTTTGCGGGTCGTGGGCGGGGACGCTGAAAAAACGGTCCCACGGGAGGAAATGGATAGGGAATACGGCGTTCATTGCGCCTCCTTGTTGTTATGCACCTGCACGGCAGGTATGGAGCGCATCTCACCCTCACAGCGTCTGTGAAACAAGCGCGCCAGAGCGTTACTTGGATGCTAATCGGCGGGTTCCCGGCAGGATTTCCTTACATCTCTCGCTTAAGCGTGAATGTCGAGTATCTAAGGGGAAATCCCGTCAGGATTTTCTGACATTGCGTAAAGAATATTTGCCAGGTGAGATAGGGTGTCGAGGTGATCTGCGGTGGTGCTAATTACGCCTTCGCGGGCAAGCCACGCTCCCACAAGATCCGCGGCGACGCCTTTCGCGGACAAGTCGGATCGCCGCACCGCACGCTCCCACAGGATTTCTGGGATGCGCGGGAGATGTGTGCTTATGCGAAACCTGTGGGAGCCGGGCTTGCCCGCGATGAGGCCCTTGGATTCATCCGCCAACCAAACGCATACGCAAACAAAAACGCCAGCCCGAAGGCTGGCGTTTTTCATTTATCGCTCACCCGATCACTCAGGCTTGCGACGACCAAAGCCCGGGCGCTGACCCGAACCGGCGGGTGCACCGCGGCGTTTGCCCGATGGCTTGTCGTCGACCAGTTTGATCCCCGGACGTTTCGGCGCTGGCTTGGCCGGGCGCTTGGTGTCGGCAGGACGGTCAGCCACCGGCGTACCACGAGCGGAATCACCACGGCCTGCTGGCGCGCCGCGATCACTGCGACCACCACTTGGTGCACCGCGACCGTTGGCCGGCCGCGGAGTACGTGGGCCACGCTCACCGTCAGCACGAGGCGCGACTGGCTTGCGCGATGGACGCTCGCCTTCGATCTGCGGCTCGCGGGACTCACGGCCGGCAGCCGGAGTACCCGCAGCTGGCCGCAATGTGCGAACGCGTTCGGTCTTGCCCATTGGCCGCGACGACTTGCGCTGCATACGGTCGAGCTTGTCTTTGCTCTTGGCGTTCATCTGCGGCATGGCCACAGGCGTGAGGCCGACTTCAGCGCTCAGAATGTCGACTTCGTACTGGCTCATTTCGCGCCAGCGACCCATCGGCAGATCGGAGTTCAGGAACACCGGACCGAAACGCACACGCTTCAGACGGCTGACCACCAGGCCCTGGGATTCCCACAGACGACGGACTTCGCGGTTGCGACCTTCCATCACCACGCAGTGGTACCAGTGGTTGAAGCCTTCGCCGCCCGGCGCCTGCTTGATGTCGGTGAATTTGGCCGGGCCGTCTTCAAGGACAACGCCTGCCTTCAGACGCTCGATCATTTCGTCATCGACTTCGCCGCGCACACGTACCGCGTATTCACGGTCCATCTCGTAGGAAGGGTGCATCAGACGGTTGGCCAGCTCACCATCAGTGGTGAACATCAGCAGACCGGTGGTGTTGATATCCAGACGACCGATGTTGATCCAGCGGCCTTCTTTCGGCTTGGGCATCTTGTCAAACACGGTCGGACGCCCTTCAGGGTCGTCACGGGTGCAGATTTCACCGTCAGGTTTGTTGTACATGATCACGCGGCGAACCGACTCGGCGGCTTCTTCGCGCTTGATCACCTTGCCATCAATGGTGATGGCGTCATGCAGGTCGACGCGCAGACCGAGGGTGGCGTCTTTGCCATTGACCTTGATGCGGCCGTGGCTGATCCAGGCTTCTACGTCACGGCGGGAGCCGACGCCGATGCGGGCGAGGACTTTCTGCAGTTTTTCGCCTGCTGGGCCGATTTCCTGATCGTCTTTAGAGCCGTCTTTCTGGTCTTTGATACTCATCTGGGCACCTCCCGGTGTGGTCTGTTCAGGCGGCGCTGAATTGAGCGTCCTGAAGCGATGTAAATCTGGGTACTTTTTGCAGAACCTGGGCGAAGCGATCGCCGAAGGGTCGCGAATCATACGCTCATGCACGCGTTTGCGCATCAGAGACTAGCTGATGGGCGCCAGGTTATTTTTTCCGCCGACCGGTGGCGCCGAGTTTGATCAAGCGCATGGCCGCCTCTGCGAGCACAGTGCGTTTGTCGGACTTGTCGAGCTTCTTCCAGGCCTTGATCTCGCGCTTGCTGCGTCCGCACCCGATGCAGATTTGCTCCTCGGTGAATTTGCAGACGCTGATGCAGGGGTCTTTGGTTGAGCTCATCCAATTCTCCGTATGCGCAAAAAACATGTGGGAGCGGGCTTGCTCGCAAATGCGGGGGGTCTGTCGACATCTGCGTAACCTGACCCACCGCTTTCGCGAGCAAGCCCGCTCCCACAGGGATATCTGTCGTTCTCGATAACCGGTTCAGTCGTCGAATTCGCGGCGTTCGGCTTCGATGGCTTCAGCTAGAGCCCGGGCCTCGGCTTCCTCGTCGGTCAACTCCGGCTCGGGTGCAGACGGTTGAAGCGCGGCAATGGCGGCCAGAAGTTTCTCGCGGGCTTCGACAACACCCAGCACGTCATCTTCAAGCGCTGCTTCGACTGGGGCGTCTGGCTTGAGCTGAAGTTCAACTTCAATTTCAGGCTCCGGGGCTGGCTCGGTCTCAGGCTGATCCACGATCGCTTCGGTTGAAGTTTCCACGCCATCACGCAACAAATCATCAAAGTCCGTCTTGATCCCCTCCTCCATCGTGTCCAGCTCAAGCAACAACGTGTGGAAACTGGTTTCTTCCTTCGGCTCTTCCGGCTCGGCACTGGCGTCGGCCAACTCCTGCAGGCTTGCCGGCACCGGCGCATCGTCGAAGTCCAGTACCGGATCGGGTTCCAGCTCGCGCAGGTCGGCCAGTGGCGGCAGGTCGTCGAGATTTTTCAGGTTGAAGTGATCGAGAAACACCTTGGTCGTCGCGAACATCGCCGGTTTGCCGGGCACATCGCGGTAACCGACGATGCGAATCCACTCGCGCTCCATGAGCGTTTTGACGATGTGGCTGTTGACCGCCACACCACGCACGTCTTCGATTTCGCCCCGGGTGATCGGCTGGCGATAGGCGATCAACGCCATGGTTTCGAGCATGGCGCGGGAATAGCGCTGCGGGCGTTCTTCCCACAGACGGCCGACCCAGGGTGAAAATTTTTCGCGGATCTGCAGGCGATACCCCGAGGCGACTTCCTTCAGCTCAAAGGCGCGACCGTCGCAGGATTTGGCCAACAGCGTCAGCGCTTTTTTGAAAACCGGCGGCTCCGGGCGCTCACCCTCCTCGAACAGTTCGAACAGGCGCTCAAGCGATTGCGGTTTTCCCGAGGCCAACAGAAAAGCTTCAAGCAGTGGCGCCAGCTCGCGGGGTTCAGTCAGGTTCATGATTCGACTCGTTATTCGGCTCGGGCTCGGACATGGATCGCCGCGAAGGGCTCATTCTGCACCAGCTCGACCAAGGATTCCTTGACCAGTTCGAGGACTGCCATAAAGGTCACGACAACGCCCAAGCGCCCTTCTTGCGCGGTAAACAGCTCGACGAACGGCACAAATCCGCCGCCCTTGAGCCTCTCCAGCACATCGCTCATGCGTTCGCGCGTGGACAGCGCCTCGCGGCTGACCTGGTGGCTTTCGAACATATCACCGCGGCGCAGGACTTCGGCCATGGACATCAGCAGCTCTTCCAGGCTGACGTCCGGCAAAAGCTTGCGCGCCCGCGCTTCCGGGGCGTCGAGCTTGGGCACCACGACATCGCGGCCGACCCGGCTGAGGCCATCAATGCCCTCGGCGGCGGCCTTGAAGCGTTCGTACTCCTGCAGACGCCGGATCAGCTCGGCACGCGGATCGTCTTCTTCATCTTCGATGGTTTCGGCGCGCGGCAGCAGCATCCGCGATTTGATCTCGGCCAGCATCGCCGCCATCACCAGATATTCGGCCGCCAGCTCCAGGCGCACCGACTGCATCAACTCGACGTAACCCATGTATTGGCGGGTGATTTCCGCCACCGGGATGTCGAGGATGTTGATGTTCTGTTTGCGGATCAGGTACAGCAGCAGATCGAGCGGGCCTTCGAAGGCTTCGAGAAACACTTCGAGCGCGTCGGGCGGAATGTACAGGTCCAGCGGCATTTCCAGGACGGCCTGGCCATAAACCATGGCGAACGGCAGTTCCTGCTGGGCGCCGGCCTGGCTGTCGACGGGTTCCACTGCAGACATCTAGGCCTCGGCCATGAACGGCGCAGGGTCGCCGCAACCGACGCGGATCACTTCCGGTTCACCGTCGGCGAGGCTGATCACCGTCGACGCCTTGATCCCGCCGTAGCCGCCGTCGATGATCAGGTCAACCTGATGCTCGAGCAATTGCCGCATTTCGTAGGGGTCGGTCAGCGGATCCGTGTCGCCAGGCATGATCAGCGTCACGCTCATCAACGGTTCGCCCAGCTCTGCAAGCAGCGCCAGAGCAATCGGATGGCTCGGCACGCGCAGGCCGATGGTGCGTTTTTTCGGATGCAGCAACAGTCTTGGCACTTCGCGGGTGGCGTTGAGAATGAAAGTGTAAGGCCCAGGCAGGTGCGCCTTGAGAATGCGAAAGGTGCCAGTGTCGATCTTGGCAAAGATGCCCAGTTGCGACAGGTCGCTGCAGATCAGTGCGAAGTTGTGCTTGTCATCCAGTTGACGCAAGCGGCGCACGCGTTCCACGGCATTCTTGTCGCCGATCTGGCAACCAATAGCGTAGGACGAGTCAGTGGGATAAATCACCACCCCGCCGCTGCGGATGATTTCAACAGCCTGTTTGATCAGGCGCGCTTGCGGGTTTTCCGGATGAATCTGGAAAAATTGACTCACGTTCTCTACCTGTTCAGACGGCGGCAATAATTGGGTCATGTTTGAACCGACACCACAGCGGCGGCAGGTCCTCCGGGAGCGGGCGATATTCACCGATCTCGGACCAGCCTCCAGGGCCATGAAAATCACTGCCGGCGCTGACCAGCAGACCGAACTCACGGGCGAGAATGGCCAGGCTGCCCACTTGTTCGGCGGGCTGATGACCGTTGACCACTTCGATGGCGTGGCCCCCTGCTTGAATATAGTCGGCAATCAGGCGCCGGCGTTTACTGCGCGTGAAATCGTAATGCCAGGGATGCGCCAGGCTGACCCAGGCGTTCGCCGCACGCAGGGTTTCGACGGTTTCTTCAAGGGTCGGCCAGTGTTGCTTGACGTCGCCCAGCTTGCCGGCCCCCAGCCATTTGCGAAACGCTTCGGCGCGATCCTTGACGAAACCTTCACGGACCATCCAGTCGGCGAAATGCGGACGGGCCGGCGCGTTGCCACTGTCGCCGAGTTCCTGCTGGATCGCCCGAGCGCCTTCGAGCGCACCGGGCATGCCTTTCAACGCCAGTTTGCGGCTTATTTCCTCGGACCGCAGCCAGCGGCCATCGTGCAGTCGGGCAATGGCCTCGACCAGCGACGGCGCCGTCACATCGAAACCGTAACCCAGTACATGAATGGTCGCACCGCCCCACGTGCAGGACAATTCGACACCGTTGACCAGTTGCATCCCCAGCGCCGTCGCTGCGCTACGCGCCTCTTCGAGGCCTTCGAGGGTGTCGTGATCGGTCAAGGCAAGGACTCGCACGCCTTTCTCGAACGCTCGCGCAACCAGGACCGCAGGCGCGAGGGCGCCATCGGAGGCTGTGCTGTGGCAGTGCAAATCAACATTCACAGGGATGTGTAACCTCAAATCAGCTGGCGCTATCGCGCGCCCATATGTTTGTTATTATGCCGCCACATCCTGCTTCTGGCTGCCACTGTGAAACAATTCATCGATTTCATCCCGCTCCTGCTTTTTTTCATCGTTTTCAAAATTGACCCACGGGTTGTCGACATTGCCGGCCATCAGGTGACTGTCGGCGGAATTTACAGCGCCACGGCGATGCTGATCATCAGTTCCCTGGTCGTCTACGGCGCGCTCTACTTCAAGCAGCGCAAGCTGGAAAAGAGCCAATGGCTGACGCTGATTGCCTGTCTGGTCTTCGGCAGCCTGACCCTGGCGTTCCACAGCGAGACTTTCCTGAAATGGAAAGCGCCGGTGGTCAACTGGCTGTTTGCCCTGGCATTCCTTGGCAGTCACTTCATCGGTGAACAGTTGCTGATCAAACGCATCATGGGCCATGCGCTGACGTTGCCAGACCCGGTCTGGACCCGCCTGAACATTGCCTGGATCGCGTTTTTCCTGTTTTGCGGTGCCGCCAACCTGTTCGTCGCGTTCACGTTCCAGGAATACTGGGTCGACTTCAAAGTCTTCGGCAGCCTGGGCCTGACGTTGCTGTTCCTGATCGCACAGGGCATCTACCTGTCCCGTCATATGCACGACGCTGATACCACAACGCCCAAAACCGAGGACTGACATGCTTTACGCAATCATTGCCACAGACGTCGCCAATTCCCTGGAAGCCCGCCTGGCCGCACGGCCTGCCCACCTTGAGCGCCTGCAAGTGCTCAAAGGCGAAGGCCGCATCGTACTGGCCGGCCCGCACCCGGCGGTGGACAGCAATGATCCCGGCGCTGCGGGTTTCACCGGCAGCCTGATCGTTGCCGAATTCGATTCCCTGAGCGCCGCACAGGCCTGGGCCGACGCCGATCCGTACATCGCGGCCGGCGTCTACGCCAATGTGTCGGTCAAGCCGTTCAAGCAAGTCCTGCCCTAGTCTCATGTGTCGCGATGAACCTTCCCGGTTCATCGCGCTATCAATCGCTCATTATTCCCGTTTACCTGCCGATAGCCTGCCCAATAATAATTGGAATCAGGAGCTCCTATGCGCAAAGGTCCGTTGTATCTGATGTTGGTGACGTTAGCGATCGGGGCACCCGCCCACGGGGAAGAATCTGCCGAGGGCAGTCAGGCGACTCCGCTGTCGTTGAGCGCTGGTAGTCAGATCGCCGAATTGCAGCAGCGCTTGAAAGTGAGCGAGCAGCAAAGGGAAGAACTGAGCAAGCAACTGCAAAGCACCCATGCCGAACGTGAAAGCGTGCAACTGAGCCGGTTGCGTCAGGACAATCAGCGCCTGAAGCAGCAGCTCAAGGAAAACGAGTCAGGCAGCCCGTTGCGGCGCTTTCTGACGGATCAACAGCAATGGTTCGTGGTCGGCGCAGGAGTAGCGCTATTGGCTCTGCTCTGCGGTATCTTCGCCAGCGGTGCGTATAGAAAACGTCGACAATGGCTAAATTGAGTGAGTCATGAGCGAGCTGTTATTAATTGATGATGATCAGGAGCTGTGTGAGCTGCTGGTCAGCTGGCTGAGCCAGGAAGGCTTTCAGGTGCGTGCCTGTCACGACGGCCAGAGTGCCCGTCGTGCGCTGGCCGAAACGTCGCCGGCAGCAGTGGTGCTGGACGTGATGCTGCCGGACGGCAGTGGCCTGGAATTGCTCAAGCAATTGCGCAGCGATCACCCGGACTTGCCGGTGCTGATGCTCTCGGCTCGCGGCGAACCGCTGGACCGTATCCTCGGCCTGGAGCTGGGCGCCGATGATTACCTGGCCAAACCCTGTGACCCACGGGAACTGACCGCCCGCTTGCGCGCGGTGCTGCGCCGTAGCCATCCGGCGGCCGTGTCCAGCCAGCTCGAACTGGGCGACCTGTGTTTCAGCCCGATGCGCGGGGTGGTCAGCATCGATGATCAGGAATTCACCCTCACTGTCTCCGAAAGTCGCCTGCTCGAAGCCCTGCTCAAACAACCCGGCGAGCCACTGGACAAGCAGGAACTGGCTCAAATCGCCCTCGGCCGCAAGCTGACCCTGTATGACCGCAGCCTGGACATGCACGTCAGCAACCTGCGCAAAAAAATCGGCCCGCACCCCGACGGCCGCCCCCGCATCGTGGCGCTGCGCAGCCGCGGTTATTACTACAGCCTGTAAAAGCACCGCAACTTTGTAACAGCTGCCGAGCCTGCGTCCGGCGGCATAGCCGTCGTCAGTCCTCGATGTGATTTTTTCAGTTACACCGCGTTTTCAGGTTTTGCGACAGCTGCGCCGCCGGACGCAGCCTCGCAGGCTCGACAGCTGCTACAGGGGCCTGGGTGACTGTCGGGTTGTCAGGCGGGTACAAAATCCTCTTTACCGAAGCTTTACGCTTCCCTGACCGCCGCTGACCTTGATCTGCGTAATCTGAACTCATCCGGAACGTACCGGAAACGAGACAAGGAGATACACCATGCGCAAGACTCTTATCGCTCTGATGTTCGCTGCCGCTCTGCCAACCGTTGCCATGGCCATGCCTGAAGGTGGCGGCCCGATGGACGGCCCGCGTCACGGTGGTCAGATGCACGGCATGCACGGCAAGGGCCCGTACAGCCAACTGGACCTGAGCCGCGAACAGCGCGAGCAGATTCGCAAGATCATGGGCGAGCAAATGCACGACCGTAAGCAAGTGGTCGACAAATACCTGGAGAAGCTGTCGCCAGCCGACCAGAAAGCCATGAAAGACGAAATGGCTGCCAACCGCAAAAAAGCTGAATCTGACGTACGCGCCCTGCTGAAACCGGATCAACAGAAGCAATTCGATGACATGCAGAAGAAGAAAGCTGAACGTCGCGCCGAATGGGCAGAGTTCAAAGCCTGGAAAGCGCAACAACCGCAAAAAGCGCAATAATGCGCTGACCCAGGTCCGACGGCTGACCCCGTCGGGCCTGTTTCCATGCGGTTCCATGTGGGAGCGAGCCTGCTCGCGATAGCGGTGTATCAGATCACGCAATGTTGACTGGCACACCGCTATCGCGAGCAGGCTCGCTCCCACATTGACCGACATTTGTTTGAGGATTTTCTGTGCGCTCATTGTTCTGGCGAATTCTGGCCAGCTTCTGGTTGGCCATTGCCCTGGTAGCGGGTCTTTCCATTCTGTTGGGGCACATGCTCAACCAGGATGCGTGGATTCTCAGCCGCCATCCGGGGCTCAACACGCTGGCCGAACAGTGGACGCAAACTTTCGAAGCTCAGGGTGAAGAGGCGGCGCAGGACATTCTCAAACAGCGCAAACGTCAGTACCACATTGACGTTCAGGTGCTCAACGAAAGCGGTGACCCGGTGGTGCGCGGCACTTTTCCACGTCGCGCCGCCGCCTTTGAAGCCCGCCAGAACAACGATGATCGCCGCCTGCCGTGGCGGCGTTTGACGGACGAATACACCAGCGCAAAAACCGGCGACACCTACCTGCTGATCTACCGCATCCCGCATCCGGAACTGGATTCGTGGCACCGCGAAAGTCTGCTCTGGCCCCTGAGTGCCCTGGGGATTGCGCTGGTGGTGCTGACCTTGTTCAGTCTATTCGTCACCTTGTCGATCACCCGGCCGCTGAGTCGCCTGCGCGGTGCCGTGCATGATCTGGGGCAGACCACTTATCAGCAGAATAGCCTGGTGAAACTGGCCAACCGGCGCGATGAATTTGGCGTACTGGCCAACGATTTCAACCGCATGGGCGCTCGCCTGCAAAGCCTGATCGGCAGCCAGCGACAGCTGTTGCGTGATGTATCTCACGAATTGCGTTCGCCCCTCGCCCGATTGCGCATCGCCTTGGCGCTGGCGGAGCGCGCCAATCCGGAAGAAAGGGAAAAACTATGGCCGCGCCTGACCCGTGAGTGTGACCGTCTTGAAGCGCTGATCAGCGAGATTCTGGTGTTGGCACGGGTGGATGCCGACAACGCCAGTGCCGAGGATGTCGACTTGAACGCGCTGCTAAGTACGTTGCAAAAAGATGCTGAACTGGGATCGCCCGAGCAAAGCGTTCATCTGCAAGCCGAGCCGCAATTGAGCCTCAAGGGCTGGCCGACCATGATCGAGCGCGCCGTGGACAATCTGCTGCGCAATGCCCAGCGCTTCAATCAGCCCGGTGGATTACCCATCGAGATGCTGGCACTGCGGCAGGGTGAGCGGATTGTCATCAGCGTTCGCGATCACGGGCCGGGGGTTGAGGCAGAACACTTGAGTCAATTGGGCGAGCCGTTCTACCGCGCGCCGGGGCAGACGGCCGCGGGGCACGGCCTGGGATTGGCAATCGCACGGCGCGCGGCGGAGCGACATGGCGGCAGTCTGGTGCTGGCCAATCACCCGGAGGGCGGGTTTGTGGCCAGTCTGGAATTACCGTTGGTGCCGGGGGTTGTTGTTCAACCGTAATCCCTGTGGGAGCGGGCTTGCTCGCGAAGGCGTCGTATCAGTCAACCCCGCAAGCCCGCTCCTACATTAGATCGCTGTCGTCAGGCCTTTGCGACCCAGGCGCTGACGAACTCGCTCAGATCAACCTTCTCCGCCACCCGCGGCTCTTTCTGCGGCGTGCCCAGATAAAGAAACCCGATCACCTCCTCCCCTGCGGCCAGGCCCAGGCCTTTGGCCACGTGCGGCGAATAGGCCAGCTCCCCGGTGCGCCACACAGCACCAATCCCTTGCGCGTAAGCCGCCAGCAAAATCCCGTGCGCTGCACAGCCCGCCGCCAGCAACTGCTCGGACTTGGGGTATTTGACGTGAGCCTGCAAGCGAGCGATCACCACCACCACCAACGGCGCACGCAGCGGGCCATTGCGCGCCTTGTCCACTGCGGCCTCGGACACATCGCCATCGTGCAGCTTCGCGGCTTCAGCCAGCAACTCGCCCATCTGCTCGCGCGCTGATCCTTCGACTGTCAGGAAGCGCCACGGCTGCAAATGGCCATGGTCCGGCGCACGCATCGCGGCGCCGAACAGCACTTCGCGCTGCGCTGCGGTGGGCGGCGGGTCGAGCAGTCGGGGAACGGAAACACGGTTGAGCAAAGCGTCGAGAGCCTGCATCGGCCACCTCCAGAAAAAATGTCCGGCTATTCTAGCGGTATCCATCGCCAGCATGCCGGTTTACATGCCCCGCCCCACGGGTAGAATGGCGCCCTTCCTCAATCACAGCCCGAGCGGACTTCATGGCGTTGCCGACCTTACGGACAATTGGTTTCATCATCGGCATCTTCCTGATCACCCTGGCGATCGCCATGGTCGTGCCCATGGCCACTCTGGTGATTTTCGAGCGCACCGGCGATCTGCCCTCGTTCCTGTGGGCGAGCATGATCACCTTCGTCGCCGGCCTGGCACTGGTGATTCCCGGGCGTCCCGAGCACGTCCACCTGCGCCCGCGCGACATGTACCTGCTGACCGTCAGCAGCTGGCTGGTGGTATGCATTTTCGCCGCGCTACCGTTTCTGCTGACGCAGCACATCAGTTACACCGACTCATTCTTTGAAAGCATGTCCGGGATTACCGCCACGGGTTCGACGGTGCTCAACAATCTGGACAAGATGTCACCCGGCATCCTGATGTGGCGTTCGATGCTGCACTGGATCGGCGGCATCGGCTTCATCGGCATGGCGGTTGCGATCTTGCCGTTGCTGCGCATTGGTGGCATGCGCCTTTTTCAGACCGAGTCGTCGGACCGCTCCGAAAAAGTCATGCCCCGTTCGCACATGGTGGCGCGATTGATCGTGGCGGCCTACGTCGGCATCACCATTCTCGGCAGCCTGGCGTTCTGGTGGGCGGGCATGAGCCTGTTCGATGCGATCAACCACGCGATGTCGGCGATTTCCACCGGCGGTTTCTCCACCTCCGACAAGTCCCTGGCCAACTGGGCGCAACCGGCAGTGCACTGGGTGGCTGTGGTCGTCATGATCCTCGGTAGCCTGCCGTTCACTTTGTACGTCGCTACCTTGCGCGGCAATCGCCGGGCATTGATCAAGGATCAGCAGGTGCAGGGTTTGCTGGGGCTGTTGCTGCTGACGTGGCTGGTGCTCAGCACCTGGTATTGGTGGACGACTCAGTTGCATTGGCTGGACGCTTTGCGCCATGTGGCGCTGAACGTCACCTCGATTGTCACGACCACTGGTTTTGCGCTCGGGGACTACAGCCTGTGGGGCAATTTTTCGCTGATGCTGTTCTTTTATCTGGGCTTCATTGGCGGCTGCTCGGGGTCGACGTCCGGCGGGATCAAGATTTTCCGCTTCCAGGTTGCCTACATCCTGCTCAAGGCCAACCTTAACCAGCTGATTCACCCACGCGCGGTGATCAAGCAGAAGTACAACGGCCACCGCCTCGACGAAGAGATCGTGCGCTCGATTCTGACCTTCTCGTTTTTCTTCGCGATCACCATCTGCGTGATCGCGCTGTTGCTGTCACTGCTGGGTGTCGACTGGATGACGGCCCTTACCGGCGCGGCCAGTACCGTTTCCGGTGTAGGTCCGGGGCTGGGCGAAGTCATCGGCCCCGCTGGTAACTTCGCCACCTTGCCGGATGCCGCCAAGTGGATCCTCTCGTTCGGCATGCTGTTGGGTCGACTGGAAATCATCACCGTGTTTGTGCTGTGTATTCCCGCGTTTTGGCGTCACTGACCGGTTTCTCCATCTGCGCCAGTCGCGTCCGGTATTCGCCGGGCGTGGCGTCGAACCAGCGGCGGAAGGCGCGGAAGAAATTGCTCGGGTCGGCGAACCCCAGCAAGTAGGCAATTTCCAGCAGAGTCATCCTCGGTTGCGCCAGATACTGCTCGGCCAGTTCGCGCCGGGTGTCATCCAGCAACGTCTGAAAACTCGTACCCTCCTCCTGCAAACGCCGCTGCAACGTCCGTTGCGACAGGTGCAGCGTCTGGGCCACCGTATCGCGCTTGGGTTCGCCCTGAGGCAACAGGCGGCATAACACCTGCCGCGCCTTGTGCGTCACGCGACTCTCGGAAAAGCGCGCCAGGTACTCACCGGCAAATCGATCATGCAGCAGCGCCATGGCCTCGTTTGCCGTGGGCAGCGGCGCTTCCATGTCGGCGCGCTCGAAAATCAGCGCGTCATACGGCGCGTTGAAGACCATGGGGGCGTGGAAAGTTTGATTATACGGTTCGAGGTTGACGGGTTGGTCGCCTTGCAGCAGAACCTTGCGCGGCTGCAGGGTCCGCCCGGTCAACCAGCCACACAGCGCCAGCGCGCAGGCCAGTGACGCCTCGGCGCTTTGCCGGGTTGGTGGCAAATGATCGCCATGCACCGTCAGAATCAGTCCGTAGCCTTCGTCGAGCAGGCGGAAACTCAGGTCGGCGCTTTCGGCAATGATGCGCTGATAACGCACCAGACGTTGAAAACCTTCAGCCAGTGTCTGACTGGACATCAACGCATAGCCAGCCACGTGAAACGACGCCGGACGCGCCACTTTGCCCATGTTCAGGCCGATCGCGGGGTTGCCGGACAGCTCTACCGCACGCTGCCACAGCCGTGTCATGGAATCTTGCGGGAAGCGCGCATCCGGATCATTCAGCGCCGCGAAGTCGAGCCCCAGTTGCTTGAACAGAACCCGGCAATCCAGGCCGTCCATCTCCAGTGCTTTGACAATTCCCATCGCCCAACTCGAAGAAGTCGTTCGTTCACTCATGGCGGTTACTTGCAAGGGTGAGCCGCATATCGCGGAGAATTTGCGAAGGATACTAAAGTGGCGCCCATTGTCACTGGCTGATGCCAATGATGACTCTAGACTCAAATAAGGTACCCGCAGAACAACTTGCAGCCAGAGCCAACACCACAGAGATCGCAGTCGTGGAAAACATCAAACGTTTCAACAGCTTCGCTGAGTTCTACCCTTATTACCTCAGTGAGCACAGTGACAGTACTTGCCGACGACTGCACTTCATCGGCACCACGCTGGTGATTTTGATTCTCGCCATCACGATCAGCAAAGGCGCCTGGTTGATGCTATTGGCGTTGCCGCTGGCCGGTTACAGCTTTGCCTGGATCGGGCATTTCTTTTTCGAAAAAAATCGTCCTGCGACCTTTCAGCACCCGCTTTACAGCCTGCTTGGCGATTTCGCCATGTACCGCGACATGCTTCTGCGGCGCGTGCCGTTCTAGCGCACAGCATCAAAGAGGACAGCCGATGAATGCCAACGCTCGTTTCACCCACATGCAGGACGGCACCCAGGAAGACTGGGCGATCATCGCCGCGGATTTCAGCGCCTATGCCCGCCAATTGCCGACCCGGATCGTGGCGCACCTGAAATTGCTCGAGGGCGACTTTGGCGGCTTCCCGGTGGATCGCCTGACCCATTCCCTGCAAACCGCCAGCCGCGCCTGGCGCGACGGTCGCGATGAGGAATACGTCGTCTGCGCGCTGCTGCATGACATCGGCGACACGCTCGGTTCCTACAATCACCCGGACATTGCGGCAGCGATCCTCAAGCCGTTTGTCAGTGCCGAGAATCTGTGGATGGTCGAGAAGCACGGGATTTTCCAAGGCTACTATTTCTTCCACCACCTGGGCATGGATCGGCATTTGCGCGAGCAATTCAGCGGGCATCCGCAGTATCAGGCGACCATCGAATTCTGCGCCAAATACGATGCGGCAGCGTTTGATCCTGCTTATGAGACGCTGCCGCTGAGCTTCTTTGAACCGATGCTGGCGCGGTTGTTTGCGCAGCCGAAGAACTCGATTTACAAGGCGGCGATGGAGGAGCGTTCGACTGCCTGATACCTTTGATGTGTTTACAGCGGCCCCATCGCGAGCAGGCTCGCTCCCACATTTGAACCGTATACGCAGCTGAAATGCAGGAGCGAGCCTGCTCGCGATGGGGCCAGATGGGGCCAGATGGGGCAGCCAATTTTTTTCAAGCCGGCTCAGCAACCTTGATCGCCCGCAGCCCAGCCTCCCGGGCCTGCGCGTCCGCCAGGCGATACAGCTCGATGGATCCGTCCCAATGCTCGATCAGTGCCGTGCACGACTCCACCCAATCCCCGCAATTAAGGTAGTCCACCCCTCCGACCTTGCGAATTTCGGCGTGGTGAATGTGCCCGCACACCACGCCGTGCAATTCACGCTTGACGCATTCATGGGCGATGGCTTCTTCGAAATCGCTGATGAAACTGACCGCGGTTTTCACTTTGTGCTTGAGGTACGCCGACAGCGACCAATAGCCATAACCGTAGCGGGCGCGCCAATGATTGAGCCAGCGGTTGAGCGTCAAGGTGAACTCGTAAGCCGAATCACCCAGGAATGCCAACCAGCGGTGATAGCGTGTGATGACATCGAATTGATCGCCGTGAATCACCAACAGGTGGCGGCCGTCGGCGGTCACGTGTATGGCTTCGTCAACCAACTGGATGTTGCCCAGGACCAGTTTTGAATAACGCCGCAGAAACTCATCGTGATTGCCGGTGACATAAATCACTTTGGTGCCGCGCTTGCTCATGGTTAACAGACGACGGATCACGTTAGTGTGTGCCTGCGGCCAGTACATGCCGCCGCGCAGTTTCCAGCCATCGATGATGTCGCCGACCAGGTAGATCGTGTCGGCGTGGTGGCCCTTGAGGAAGGCCGACAAGTGTTCGGCCTGGCAATCGCGCGTGCCCAGGTGCACATCGGAAATCCACAGGGTACGCACTCGTTGCTTACGACTGGGGTTGGCGAGCTCGGCGCTGGTCATGGGCGAACCTCTACGATGGTTTGGGCAAGCTTGCGCCGCTGTGATTAATCACCCATGACAGGCATAAGTCAGGCGTGTGACAGCGTCCACGTGTGCCCTCGGTGTAGACTGGCGGCGACTGTTATTGAGAGACCTGCGATGAGACCGATCCTCACGCTCCGCCATTACACACACGACCTGATCGTCCACAGCCATGACCATGCGCAGTTGGTGTTCGGGCTTTCAGGCGCACTGGATTTCGAAGTCGACGGCCGCGGCAGTCAGGTGGTGCAACAAAGTTTTGTGGTGGTGCCGTCCGGTTTCCATCACGCCTGTGGCAGCAGTAATGGCAGTCGTTGCCTGGTGCTGGACGTGCCCGGCGACCAGTGGCTTTCACAGTCTCTGGGCGATCACGCCGACGCCAGCCGCCGCTTGCTCGACAACGCCGGGCGGCTGTCGCTGGACGCTGGGCAAAGCCAGCTGGTCCACTGGTTGGCGGGCAGTCAGGTCAGCGATCCGCTGATCGCGCAACAAGGCGCGGTGTTGCTGCTGGCCAGCCTGAACAACGCCCGGCCCGAAACCGTGGGTGGCCGCCGTTTGCCCTATGCCGCGCTGAACAGGCACATTGATCAACATGCGGCATATCCGCTGCAGGTCGCCGACCTGGCGCGTATCGCCGGGTTGTCGAGTGCGCGTCTGCACGCGCGTTTTGTTGCGGAATGCGGGCAGACGCCGATGAACTACATTCGCAGCCGCCGTCTGCACATCGCCGTGAACCTCTTGCGCGACTCGGCGCTGCCTATTGGCGAGATCGCCAGTCGGGTGGGTTACAGCTCGCAAAGCGCCTTTGCTGCAGCGGTATTGCGTGAATTTGGTGTTCCGCCCGGGAAGTTGCGACGCGAGGCTGGCGACAAAAGACAGTAGTAGCCCGACAGACTTGTCGAGGCGCACGCGATTAAATGTAGGCGCTGGCAAAGCCTGCGATCTTTTGATTCTTCTGTTGAACATCAACATCAAAAGATCGCAGGCTGCGCCAGCTCCTACGCTTTGTCTGCACACTGTTAAGGATCGCAATGACTCCCCGTACCGCTCTCGGCGCCCTGCATATTGGCGCATTAATGTTTGGCCTGACCGGCGTGTTCGGCAAACTGGCTGCCGCGTCCCCCGCTGTCATCGTGTTCGGCCGTGCGGCGTTCGCCGTTTTGGCGCTGGCGGTTTTCGCCAGATTCGCCAGTCAGACGCCTTGGCGCAAACTTGAAGCTGTGGATTGGCGTCGACTGCTGCTCAGCGGTGTACTGCTGGCCGGACACTGGGTAAGTTTTTTCATAGCAGTTAAAGTCGCGGGCGTAGCGATTGCGACCCTGGGGTTTGCAAGTTTCCCGGCGTTTACCGTGATACTCGAAGGGCTGATCTTCCGTGAGCGGATTCGCGCCAATGAGATTCTGCTGGTGGTGCTCGTCAGCATTGGCCTGGTGCTGGTTACTCCGGATTTCAATTTCGCCAGCGACGCAACCACCGGGCTGCTCTGGGCGGTGGGTTCGGGTCTGCTGTTTGCGTTGCTGTCGCTGACCAATCGCGTCAGCTCCGGGCGAATTCCGCCGGTGCAGGCTGCGTTGTGCCAGAACGTGGTGGTTGCACTGTGCCTGCTGCCGGTGGCGGCGCCGCAATTGGCGCAAGTGCGCCCCATCGACTGGCTATGGATCGGCCTGCTCGGCGTTTTCTGCACCGGGGTTGCGCACAGTCTGTTCGTCGCCAGCCTGGCCGTGATCAAAGCGCGAACCGCCGCCGTGGTGTTCGCCATGGAGCCGGTTTATGGCATCACTCTGGCGTGGCTGCTGTTCAATGAGACCCCAACAGTGCGCATGTTGATCGGCGGTGCGCTGATCATCGTTGCGATCGTGGTGTCGAGCCGGCTATCGGGCAGCGCCAGCAGGAAAACTGTTACGGCTTAGGCGGCCTCTCACTGACTGCGGTCGTTATGCCCGAGGTCGCGGTCCGGATCGATCTGATCGCGGACCCGCTGCTTGAGCGCCTTGGCCTCGGGGAAGCCGCCTTCGGCCTTACGCTCCCAGATCTGCACGTCGTCACAGAAGATATGGAACACCCCGCCGGTGCCGGGCACGAGCGACACTTTGCCGAGGTCATCGCCGAACGTGCTGAGCAGTTCCTGAGCCAGCCACGCCGCTCGCAACAGCCATTGGCATTGCGTGCAGTAGGTGATGACGATTTCCGGTTTATGCGCGGCCATGCCGGGCTCCTGGACTGTGGACGCAGGCATGATAAAGGGTCACCGGATGCCGGCCAACAGCGTCCGGGCTGTTTGCTTGAGAGGTTCATCGCCGTCCTCGAGCAACTCGTTGAGCAACTCGATCGCACTGTCGAGATCGCCGTCATCAATACAGGTCTGGGCTTGCTCAAGCTTGTCGGCATGAGCAGGTACGGCGGGTTCCAGCTCGATCGATTCGGTGCTTAGAGGTTCCAGCTCGAATGACTGCAGCGGGTCGCTGAATTCATCCAGAAAAGCGTCATCCAGAGACTTTGAATCCGGCTCGGCCACCCACTCCAGTTCCGTCTCATCCAGCGTTGGTTCGTCAGACATGTCGAACTCAACGGGCATCACTTGCAGGTTTGAAGAGAAAACCGACTCGTCCGGCCTGGCGGGTTGACTGGCAGACGCAGTTTCATCGAATGGACTGATCAAATCCCAGTTTGAATCCATGGACAGGTCGTCAAGATTCAACTCAAATTCGTCTGGCGGTGCGTCGGCGGTTTGCACCGGCGCGACGATGGGCGCGATGGTCGGGGCGATAATCGGCGCCGCCGGTGTTACAGGAGTCGGCGCGCTGGTCATTTTAGGGTAGCGCTCGCGAATCTCCTGAAGTTGATGTGGGTCAAAACCGCTATCGATCAGGCTTTGTTCCTGAGCATCGTAGGCCGGCACATCGCCCTGTTTGCCCAATACCTCGAGCAACCGTAACGCCAGGTCCGTGCGTTGTGGCTCCTTGACCAGCGCTTCTCGCAGCAACGCCGATGCTTCGGAGAACCGGCCATAGGCGATGTAGATGCCGACGCCTTCCAGCACATCGCCAGAAGGCGTTTCTTCGTGATGCAGAGGGGCGTGCTTGAGTGCGGAAGCCTGTGCGGCGGGCTCTTCCTCCCGGTCAAGGACCGGTTCAAGTTGCTCTGCCAGGACTGCGCCCTGTAGTGGCGACGCCTGAGCCTGTTGCCTGCGGCGGCGAATCAAAAAACCTAGCAACAGCAATCCCGCCAGTGCCAGCAAGCCGATGATCATGGGCCAGTCTGCAGGCTCTGATTCTTCAACGACAACCGGGTCTGGAGCGGACGAAACGGGCGCGGCCGGCACCGCGACTGGCGGCGCCTGTTGTACTTCGGCCAGTCGGGTTTGCAACTCGACGACCTGCTTTTTCTGGCCGGCAATCTGCTCATCCTGTGCCAGAAGCTTCGCATTCAGCTCGTCGAGATTTTTTTGCAGCTGCTGGTTCTGCAGGACGCTGGCGGCCAACTGCTCGGCGACAGGGTCGATCACCGGCGGCGCAGGTTGTTGTGCGCCAGGTTTCGCAGCAGGTTTTTTTGCCGATGCAGGTGGCACAGCGGCAGGCGTGACTTTCGGGAAGGGCGAGTTCGGCGCACTGGCCTCCGGCTCGTCGGCAACAGCGACGATACCGGGAGCACCCGGCGGATCAATCAACACCGTGTATTCCCGTAGCAGCCGACCATTGGGCTGATTGAGTTGCACGAGAAAATTCAGAAAAGGTTCGTTGACCGGTTTGCCGGAGCTGACTCTGATCACGGCGCGATTGCCGCGCAAAATCGGCGTGAATTTCAGGTCATTAAGAAAAAATACTCGCTCGACCCCGGCGCGCCCGAACTCCTCCGCGGTGGCCAGGCTGACTGACAGATCGCCCTCCTCCAGGCCTGCGGCATCCACTAGAGCAATGTCAGCGCGCAGCGGCTGATTCAATGCCGAATGTATGGTGAGCTCACCAAGACCCAATGCGGATGCCGCGACCGAATAAGTGACGAGCCCACCTGCCAGCAACCATTGGCTGCAACACCGCATTACTACGTGCCAACTTTCGAGCATGAGCATCCCTTAAATAACCGCGACCGAGCTGTAGGCGCTCGCACATCGGTACAAATACGTTCCACTTGAAAGTTCTTTATAGCCTGCTGAATGGCGTATCTCAAAAGACCGCTGCGATGTTCTGCCTCAAGACTTTTCGAGATTGGCCAGAATCAGCCCATGAACCCGCATGCACACTTTCAAATCCGCCTCATCGACGCCTTCAAACAATTCATGTCGGAGTTGCGTGGCAATGGTTTCAATTTGTTCAATCAATGGACGGGCCGGTGCACAAAGTACGATTTTCTTGGCCCGGCGATCTTCTACCACCGATTGACGCTGCACCAGCCCCTGGCCTTCGAGGCTGTCGAGCAACCGGGCCAGTGTCGGCCCTTCCACGCCAACGCTTTGCGCTAACTCACGCTGGGTCGGTGCATCGTCGAATCGTGCCAGATGCAACAGCACCAGCCAGCGCGCCTGAGAAAGACCAAGACCGGCCAGCCGGCGGTCGAGTTCGGCGCGCCATCCGCGCGACATATGGGCCAGTTGCATGCCAAAACGGTGTTGATCGGTCAGCGGCATAAAACACTCATGATCAGACTGAAATAGAAAAAACTAATTATTAGTCAGCTAAGCATGACCTTTGGCTTGAGGCAAGGCTCGCACCGTACTGAATCGTTACATCACTCGCACCGCGCGCAAATAACTGATTCACATCTCAAATTCAGATTGCAGCGCAGCGCGGACGCAATAGAGAACGCCTTCCGGCACGCGCCCGGCGAACAATGCAGCGATCTCTGCCACGGGCGGCAATTCGCCTTCACCGTCGAGGAACGCGTCCTGAACTTCACCCATCAAATCTTCGGGCAGATCCAGCGCCTGATCCAGTGACAGCTGCTGTTTGCCAATGGCTTCGGCAAGCATGGTGTAGACGTTTTTCTCTGAGCACTGCAACTGACCGGCAATCTGCAATGGCGTCATACCGGCGCGGGCAAGGGTTATCAGCTCGTGGCGCACGTCGGCCACCACTTTCGGCACCTCGGCCTGGCCACCGAGCACTTCGAGGAAGGCTTCGCCGTAGCGCTCGAGTTTGCGCGCACCGACGCCACTGACCGTGCCCATTTCCGCCAGCGAAGACGGCTGGCTGCGGAGCATTTCCAGCAGGGTCGAATCGGGGAAAATGACGTACGGTGGCACGCCGTGTTCTTCGGCCAGTTTGCGCCGCAACGCACGCAAGGCTTCCCATTGTTCGCGCTCTTCGCCGCGGACCAGTTGGCTTGCCTGACTCTTGCTGCTCTTAGCGGTGGTTTGCGGCTTGAGGTCGCGGCGTAATTCCAGGGTGACTTCACCCTTGAGCAGCGGCCGGCACTTATCGCTGAGGCGCAAGCCGCCGTAGCCTTCGAGGTCAATGTCGGCAAGGCCCCGCGCAACCAGCTGGCGGAACAGCGAGCGCCATTCGCTTTCGCCCATCGACTTGCCGACGCCGAACACCGACAAATGCTGATGGCCGAAGCTGCGCACTTTTTCGTTGTCCTTGCCCAGCAACACATCGACCAGATGACCAACGCCGTAGCGCTGGCCAGTTCGGTAGATCGCCGAGAGCGCCTGACGCGCCGGCTCGGTGGCATCCCAGGTTTGCACGCCATCGACGCAATTGTCGCAGTGGCCGCACGGCTCAGGCATGTCTTCGTCGAAATAGGCCAGCAGGGTCTGGCGCCGGCAGCGGGTTTCTTCGCACAACGAGAGCATCGCGTCGAGCTTGTGATGCTCCAGACGTTTGTGGCGCTCGTCGCCTTCGGAGTTTTGCAGCATCTGCTTGAGCATCACCACGTCTTGCAGGCCGTACGCCATCCAGGCATCCGCCGGCAGACCGTCACGGCCACCGCGACCGGTTTCCTGATAATAAGCTTCAAGGGATTTCGGCAGGTCCAGGTGCGCGACAAAACGCACGTTGGGTTTGTCGATGCCCATGCCGAAGGCCACGGTGGCCACCATGATCAAGCCTTCTTCGTTGAGGAAGCGTTTCTGGTGGTGGGAGCGTGTTTCGTTGGGCAGGCCTGCGTGGTACGGCAGCGCGGGGAAACCCTGCTCGCTGAGGAACACGGCAACTTCGTCGACTTTCTTGCGCGACAGGCAGTAGACGATGCCGGCATCGCTGCGGCGCTCGGCGAGGAACGCGAGCAACTGCTTGCGCGGCTGCTCCTTGGGCACGATGCGATAAAAAATGTTGGGGCGGTCGAAACTCGACAGAAAGCGCTCGGCATTCTGCAAGTGCAGGCGGTCGACGATTTCTTCCCGCGTGCGTTTATCGGCGGTGGCGGTCAGGGCAATGCGCGGGACGTTGGGGAACAACTCCGCCAACTGGCCAAGTTGCAGGTATTCGCGGCGGAAATCGTGACCCCATTGCGACACGCAATGCGCTTCGTCGATCGCGAACAGGGCGATCTCGAGACTTTGCAAAAACGCCAGCATGCGCGGCTGGACCAGACGTTCAGGCGCGAGGTACAGCATCTTCACTTCGCCACGCTTGATCCGCGCGGCCAGATCGCGTTGCTGCTCGGCGCTCAGCGTGGAGTTGAGGGCTGCGGCGGCGACGCCCAGTTCTTCGAGGGTCGCGACCTGGTCGTCCATCAACGCGATCAGTGGCGAAACCACCACCGCCAGCCCTTCACGCAGCAGCGCCGGCACCTGGAAGCACAAGGATTTGCCGCCACCGGTAGGCATCAGCACCAGGGCGTCGCCGCCACTGGCAACGCGCTCAATGATCGCACCCTGCCGGCCACGGAAACTGTCGTAGCCGAAGATGTCCTTGAGAACGCGTTGAGCCTGTTCGAGCATAAAAACTCCAAAAATCACCGAAACATCCCTGCAAGGCTGGTTCAGAAACACGCGTGCTGCACTGACAAATCGTAAGTGCGCGTTGCATGACACTTCACATCAGCCGCGACGCTGGCAGGGCATTCACAAAACGCGGGAGTATACCCGAGGGCTGTCCGGCAGAGGGCGCCGCTGAGAAGACACATGAATGCAAATGCGACACGGCCCCTGTGGGAGCGGGCTTGCTCGCCAAAGCGGTGGTCAGTCATCACCGTTGTCGCCGGTGATGACGTCTTCGCGAGCAAGCACGCTCCCACAGGAATTGCGGTGTTTCGGGTTGCAAATATGCCGCGCGGCTGGCCTGAGTGCTCAAGAAGGCCTAGAATTCGCGCATCTGTTTAATTCCCAAGGTAGCCCTTTAATGTCCTTCGCTGAGCAATTAACCCGCCTGCAAGTCTTCCTCGACGCCGATGAACTGCATGACGAGGCGCTGGACTATGTGGCCGCCCACGGCTACCTCACCGCCCTGTCGATCTGTTCGGAAGAGGTTCCGGAGCGTGAGTGGATCGACGCGCTCTTCGCAGAAGAACCACATTACGCCGACGAAACCGAGCGCGAAGCGATCGAATCCACGCTGATTCTGCTCAAGGCGCACATCGCCCGCCAACTGGCCGCTGATGAAGAATTCGAGTTGCCTTGCGATCTTGACCTTGGCGAAGAGCCGGACGATTCCGACCTGCGCGGCTGGTGCATTGGTTTCATGGAAGGTGTGTTTCTGCGTGAAGCTGCCTGGTTCGAAACTGCTGAAGACGAAGTCAGCGAAATGCTCCTGCCAATCATGGTCGGTTCGGGCCTGTTCGACGAACAGCCGGAGTTCTCCGACATCGCGGCCGATGCCAACCTGATGGATGACATGATCGTGCAGATCCCGGAAGCCCTGACGGCGCTGTACCTGCTGTGCAATGCACCCGACGAAAAACCGGCGATCCTCAAGCCACGTCACCACTAAGGTGCCGCCTATGGACAAACCCATAGGCAACCGCTCCCCGATGTTGCGCTACGTGCTGCTAGCCGTCGGCTGGCTGAGCGTGGCGCTGGGGGTGATCGGCATTTTCCTGCCGGTATTGCCCACTACGCCCTTCCTGCTGCTGGCGGCCGCCTGTTTCGCCCGCAGTTCTCCGCGTTTTTATCATTGGCTGGTCGAGCATCCACGGCTCGGACCGTGGATTGGTGATTATCTTGAAGGCAACGGCATTCCACTCAAAGGCAAGGTTTACGCCATTGGCATGATGTGGATAAGCATTCTGTTTTCCTGCTATCTGGTGCCTCTGATGTGGGCTCGTGGTTTCATGCTGACCAGTGCAGTGCTCGTGACGGTGTACATCCTGCGGCAAAAAACCGTTCGCAAAGAGTAAACCTTGAAGTCGCCTGCATAACTTCACTCTAGCCACTCATCTGAAATGCAGTACACCCTGTGATTTCTGACAGTAGCCAATATTTACCAATCCCCCCTTAAATTCCTCCGTTATCCCTCTTTCAAGGATCGGAGCAATCGCCATGACCGCAAAAACAACGAACATTTTTTCGGATACTGAAAACAAGGAAACAGAGACCGTCTTGAGCATTCGGGAAGTCAGGGATTCCAATGCGAATCTCATTCCTAACAATGGCGTGACGTTCGATACCAAGATCATCATCAGTGGTAATGCCGAGCCGTCCAGGTCACTGTCGATACGGGATGGATTTGACATTCTGACGAATGCAAACAGTGACAGCCTAGGGAAATGGGCAACCGGTCTGTTTGAACTGAATAAACTCAAAGGGTATGCCCTGACAGTTTGGGATGGTAAATCGGTTTCCACGCCGCCACGGAATTTGATAGTTGCGCGGGCAAAGCCGAGCATTGAGGGAGTGATCGATGAAGAAGGGGACGTTGAAGACGCTGGCAATACCTATTTCACGTCGGTGACGATCACAGGCAAAGCCCGGCCGAATGAAAAAGTACAGGCCTTCAACGGCGCTATACCACTTGACGAGGGGCCGGTAGAAAGCAAGGGCGATTATAAAATCGTCCTGGAAAACCTCGAAACTGATGCCACCTATAACCTTACCGTCAAGGCACTTTACGGTGACTACGAATCCGAGCCGCGCAGTTTCACAGTACGCGATGATGTCGGGTTAACGCTCGATGCTGTCGAAGATTCCGTTGGCGCTCCTGTTGGAGAAGGTACTGTAACCTTCGATGACACGTTAACCATCAAAGGCAAAGCCCGGCCACTGGCGACCATTCAGTTATTTGATAAGGGCAATGTACTGGGCCCGCCGGTATCCGTTGGAGACAGCGGCGACTGGGAAACCATCATCGATGTGATACCGGGTGCTTATGCACTCACTGCCAAAAAGATGTACGGCGACAATGCTGTAACCACCCCACCCCGGACTTTCACCGTCCTGCAACGCGCCGATATTGCTCTCGACTCCGTTGAAGACTCCCAAGGTAATCCCGTCGCTCCCGATACCGTAACCTATGACAACGCGCTCACCGTGCGGGGCAAAGTCACGCCTCATGAGCGCGTCCAGTTACTCAACGATGCGCAAGCGATCGGTAGTCCATCAATTCCTGCTACGGACGGTGGTATCTGGACAGTCGAACTAACCGTCGCCAAAGGTCCATACAAACTCACCGCCAAAGAAGTCGACACCGATAACGAATCAACTCCCCCATGGAATTTCACCGTTCTGACAGACGTTGATCTGTCCCTGGATGACGTTAAGGATTCCAACGGACAAACGGTTGAACCAGACGCCACAATCCGCGACGACAGCGTGACCGTCAGTGGTTACGCCACACCTCTTGAAACCATTGTCCTTTACAATAATGGGAGTCCAACCAGTGCTACAGGCTCCGTCGACGATGATGGATATTGGGAAATCCGCTTACGCGTGTCCATAGGTACGTATAGCCTTACTGCGAAAGAAATGACCAGTGGAGAGGTGTCCAGCGATCCACGCACATTCACTGTAAGGGCAATCCTTTCGGCGACACTCGACAGCGTGGTTACTACCGGCGGCACGGTCATCGAGAAAGAAGGTTTTACCTACGAGACGACGCTGATTGTCAAAGGCTCCGCCGAACCAGGCGAAACTATCGAGCTCTTTGATGGTGAAGTTTCATTGGGTGATGCAATTGTCCAGGACAACCAACTTTACGAAAAAACCATCAGCGGATTATCAGTCAAAAGTTATAGCCTCGAAGCCAGACCACAGTACCCGGAGGGCGGTATTTCCGATCGGTACTCATTCGAGGTGAGACCCTCGCCGTCGGAAACGCGGGTCCACCAACTGTCAGGCCTGATTCCCGACAACGGCACCACCTCAGACACCTATGTCGTTGTGCGCGGCGTCACTCAAGCGTTGAAGTCGGTAAAAATCAAGGTTAATGACGTCATCAGCCCCAAACTTGAGCCTGCCAACAACGACGGAAAATGGGCAGGGTTAATCGTAGGCCTGCAAAACGGTACGTACGTCGTGAGCGCCGTCTCATCCGACGACGACAGCGCTGAGTCCAATACGTGGACATTCACCCATGTCGCAGCCGCGGACCCAACCGAAAGCAACTGAGCTTGGGAACCATCAACAAAAAAACCGCTTAAAAGCGGTTTTTTTACTTCTTTTCTACCACTGATAACTCATCCCCAGTGTTACCGCGACAGGCTGTTCAATGTTTTTACCCTTGGCATAATCCACACCCGCATCGAAGCGCATGTTGTCCGACACCGAAACTGTCATGCCGGTGCCCACTTCAAAACCGGAACCCGACAAATCGGTATTGAGGGTGTTGCCGTTGACCCGCACGTTATCGTTCGAGGCAAATTCGTGAACCATGGCCACCCGCCCGTAAGGCCTCACTCGCATACTGCCCAGATTGACAGAGCGACCCGCCGAAACACCGAGCTTGGTCCGCAATGAATGGGTGCGATCACTGTCTGCTTGCATATCGTTATCCAGCCGATAGTTCCCGCCCTGGATAACCGCAGCGGATAACTGAACCGAAGGCTTGGCAAACCAGTCATTGCCCAGATCGATCAGACGACCACCCTCCAGCAATGCACTCACCGCTGAATTGCTATAGTCACCTTTGGCCCGCTGCCCATCACTCATGCTGACTTTGGATTCATTACGCAGATGGTTGAATTTCAGAGCGCCGTCCAGGAAGTCGCCATTGTCCGGATTAGACCAGCTGAAATAAGGTCCGAAGTAGTAGCTGTCGACATCGGCCGAAGTACCGCCGTCGAGCGACAGATCCGACTGGCTGTAACCGCCCATCAAGCCGACCCGCCATTGACTGTGGCCCAGTCGGGTGTCGACACCCAGGGATAATCCCTGCTGTTGTTGGCTGTAGCCAACGCCCGAACCGTCCGCAACTTTGTACTCGTTGCCGTAAGGCCGAATCCACAATCCGTTCAGATTGGCGTCCGATTGCAACTCGCCCATGCGGTTTTCCAGCGACTTCAATTCGCCGTAAGAGACTGTGAGTGCCGTTTGAAACAAGGCCACGACCGATTGGGCACCAGGGCTGAGTCGCGTGGTGGGATTGAGGTAATACTCGGTACCGCCGTCGGTATTGGTCCTTTCAGCCAGTTCATAGTCCCAGGTGCCGACATTAACCCGGCCGCCCAGCAACGAGAAAGTGGCCTGGTTACGCTCGATCTGCACCAGCGTCAGTGGCTGTGGATCTGCGGCATCCTTGCCTGACGCATTAACCTCCAGATCAAAGCTGCCTGTGGCCGTTGCGGCTGTTAGCAAGTCCCTTTCCCCAGTGGCAAAATTACCCTGCATGGCAATGGTGCCAGAGCCGGAAAGCGTAACGACGTCAAGTTGGCGCGCGGCGCGCTGTTCTCCAGGGACACCGAAGTTGACCGTGCCGTCGTTCAACGACAACGTATCGATGCGGTCGTTGTCCACCATGGTCAGATCCGACTCGTTGAGGGCAAGGTTGCTGCCGTTCAAACGACCGGTGAATGATGATCCATTGTTCAAGACAACATTGGCCAGAGAGCCTTCCTCACGAACGATATCGCCAGCCATCGCCGCCCGGTCGAACATCAGGCTGGCCGTGCTGTTCCCGGTGATTTGCACGTTTCCTTGCAGGCGACTGTTCACAATGTCCATGTCTGCCGCCGAAGCGCCCTGTACCTCGAGCAAGTTTCCGTTACTGCCAATCAGCGTGGAGTTGTTCGATACAGTGATGGTGGCGTCAACGCCTTGATCAATGATAATTGCCGCGCCATTGCGGCCTTCCACGGTGGAGTTGTCCAGGAACAGAGAAGCGTTGCCCTGTTGTGCAGGATCATTGACCATCACTACACCCGCAACATCACCGCTGATGTGTGTACGCGCCGTTGCGCGAACTGCACCGCCGAAAATGTCCACACCGTGACTACCCGCGGTTGTCCCGGTCGCTTGGCTATTGATGAGTTCGAGGGTACTCAAGCCGGAGACGGCGGCACCGGTTTCACCGCCGTTGAACTCACTGTCGGCAGCCGTTACGGTGGACCCCTGCGTCGACGCATTAGGGCGATTGACCAACAGGGCCGTCGAATCACTGTTGACTGTCGCCCGATTGATGGCCGCGCTACTGCTATTAATGGCGACACCAATGCCACCATTTTGTCCGTTGACCATCGCATCATTGAGGTTGAGGGCAGAGCCGGATGTCACGCGGATGCTCTCGGTTAACGCCCCTTGGACATTCAGAGTGCTGTTGTTGCGTACCAGGTAATCCGTGACTGGCGTTGTAGCCGAATCGACGTCCAGCGTTGCGCCGTTATCGACGATGGTCGCTGCCCACGCCGGGCAGCTCATAAAAAAGAAAGCGGACAATGACAATACTGTGAACGCACCTGTGGAATCAGGTACGCCTGAAATTTTTTTACCCAATATCATGCGCCTGCACCTTTTAAAAAAATCGGTCCCTTCGGCTAAATGTTCAGGGACGCCAAAGGGTGCGGACAATACAGAATCTTCCTACGCAAAAATGTAGGATTTATCTCTCTTAAAGTAAGGAAAGTTCTCGCCTGCCATGGCTGGCTTAGATAATTACCTGACAGTACAAAAAAGAGGCACTTTCGTGCCTCCGTGAACCCATCAGATTGGGCAAGTACCTCCGCTGATCCGCATCGTCACCTTGGTGGGGTCAGAGGTGGCCGATATCGTCTGACCATCAATAGATGCGCTATAAGCAACCTTGCCCCAACCGTCATTAGTAATTGCAAATTGCGCGTAGGGCACTTTCACCAGGAAACCATCTCTTGCTTCTTCCGGTGATGGGGTTTTTCTAACTGTCACCGTATTGCCCGGGATCTCCGCACCCGGATCATTACCCCCGCCGGTAAAGTCGTTTAAATAGCCCTGATAGACAAATTCGAGGTCTTGGTTTGCCAGTTTTGGTTCACCACCAGGAACTTCCACTTCGATAACCTTACCCAGCAACGAGTCGTCCCGAATGGACCTGCAACCTAACGTTGGCCCATCAAGATCATCGATCGTGTGCAAAAATTTTGGCACTGGTAAATTAATTGGCACAATGTACACGTCAACATGCTGATTCTGGGAACGGTTGAGATTTTCGTTCAAAGTGTGCGATACATTGTAGTGACACAATGTGGCTGGATCGTTTCCGCTGGCTTGGAAAATTCCTGGCTCAATCGTAAATGCCAGTACCGTCGCATCTGTTTCAGAACCGTCCATCGTCCACACGCCACCCTTGCCTCTGGCGTTGGCAGGGTCCGCTGGAACAGCGACTCCGTTGACAAATAGAGACACCACTTGTCCGGCCTCATGCCCTTTATAAATGTCCACAGTGGCATCAACCGGGGCAACGAGGTCCCCTGCCCTGATCGTGTTAGCCTCAGTTGTGACGGAGCCTTGCACATTAACGGGTAAAAGATCCGGATGCGGAGAACCCGGCAAACCCGGATTCTCCGGATCAACGGTTACCGGTGACCGCAGATCAATGGTCAAATCCTTAGGCGTAGGGACTTTCGGAAACAGTAACTTGCCGCGGCTGATCTGATACACAAGCGGTACCGTTTTCAAACCATTATTACCGTTTTGCAGATATTTATACGGCAGTGAAATCACACACGGAGATTGCGTAACCGAAACATTGATGGGTATCTGCCCGTCAACGCTCACTAGCGCCCTGTCCCCATCCAACGGGATATCGTATGTAATAATTACAGTAACCGGGGTCCGTGCATCGTCAACCAGGATTTTTCCGTCGTCGTCGTGCAGTTCAATTTTTAAATTCAAGTTTTCCGGAGGATCTGACAGAATTACACTCAGTACTCTGGACTCTGATGGAAGGCTCTCATTACCCTTACGATCTACAAGCACATAAAAAAGCGAATGGTCACCCTCCTCCTCACCAATAAATGCCTCTGTCAGCTTACGGGTCTCCGGAAGTATGGACATATCCGTGCGTTCGACTTCGTCGATCAAACGAGACAGAGGCAATGACTTGCCATAGCGAAATTGAACTTTGTCATGCAATTTTGCCCCGCCCCACTCATTGCAGCTCAATAGAACAAACCCGTGAGTTTTGAGGTACTGCTTGGTTATCATTTGTTCCGCTTCAATTTCGGCAGGAACATTTACTTTACCGACAGGAGTAGGCGGGTCCATATCGATATTGATACTAAGCTCATCGGAGTCGTCATCGTTGATGCCATACCACTGTTTAAAACCCAACGAATGCGGCCCAGGAACATTCAGGCGCGCCGCGTCAACTTGAAATGTCATCGGGAATTTCGCTGTAATTTCGGCAGGCGTCAAAGGAGTGATAAAAGTCTGCTCTGCTCCGATCGGAGACCCATCCCAAATCAGCTGAACCCTTATACGTTGCCTTTGTTGGGAACTGGCATCCGGGAACTCGGCAATGCTCACATCCATGGCAAAGTTTCGGTCCTTGCGCTGCAGCTGGTTGCCTGGGTCATCTGCGGTCGCAGCAAGCAGCACGGCGCTTTTCAGGGTCGGCGCAGAGTTTTTGCGTTTGGGAAGGTTGCCCAGCATCACCCTATTGTTGTACAGCCGCTGTTGTTGTGCAGTCAGCGTCTTGAATCTTTCATATACGGTCATTTCGCAGTTCCTTCCATTGGCCGGGCTCGAGTAGCCCAAGGGGTGTAGCGAATCTGTGCTACCGACGGCAGTCGACGGCGATTTGAAAACCTTCCCGATACAAATGCTCGACGGTGGAAGCGAAGTGGAATCGTCATTAACCGGTGAACTCCCACCGTGCTTCGCGCGCCTGACGAGATGATTTAAAGGCAGACTCGATGTGCCGGCTACTGTCATAAATCACAGGTTTTAGAACCGCTGGTCGGGGGGCGACATCCCCAAATCACGCGCATTAAAAAGCCCGCCATCCCTTACAAGGGAATGGCGGGCTTCGTTGTTGCAGTTATCAGATCAAACGGTATCAACCTTCAGCGAGTGGTCATTCAACATGCCAGTGATGATCGTCGCGGTGTCATGCCCGCCTGCGACCATCCCACCCGCACCCGGCGTCACGCCGTAATGGCTGGCGAGGTTGACACCGGCCAGATCGATGGTCTGGTTCGGCGCAGCGCCGGCCATGGCGCTGACATCGATACTGGTGATCACTTCGGAGCCGCTGCCGATTACTTTGAAGTGCAGGTAATCGTCCAGCGAGCTGACGGTAGCGTTTTCCCCCTGCAGCAGTTGTGACAGGTCGAGCTTGTCGGTACCCGGGGTGAAATCCGTCACCACGTCATGCCCGCTGTTGCCTTTCAGCCACTGGAAGGTGTCCGCACCAGCACCACCCGTCAGGGTGTTGTTACCGAGGCCGCCGATCAGGAAGTCGTCGCCGTCGCCGCCGTTGAGGATGTCATTGCCCAACCCGCCGGTGATGACGTTGCTACGGCTGTCACCGGTAAGCTGGTCGTTGAAGCTGGAGCCCGTGAGGTTTTCGATCGCGGTCAACGTATCGGTGCCTGCACCGCCGGTGTTCTGCGCATTTGTCAGACCCTGGTCGACTTTGACCCCGGCCGTGGCGTTGGCGTAGTTGGCGGTGTCGACGCCTGTGCCACCGTCGAGCAAATCGTTGCCTGCGCCACTGTAGAGCAAGTCATTGCCGGCGCCACCGTGCAGCTCGTTGTTGCCGGCGCCAGCGCTAAGCACATCGTTGCCGTTGCCGGCATTGAGGATGTTATCGCCGGCGCCCGCCACCAGCACGTCATCGCCTGCAGTACCGGCGATGGTGTGACCAGCCTGATAGCTGATGGACACTGCCGCGCTGTCACTGCCGCCGTGACTGTCGTTGGCCGCGTAGGTGCCATGTGCGTCGGGAGTGACATCCTTGGCGTTGGCGTAATTGACAGTCATGGTCAATTTATACGCTTCGGAATCAGTTCCGCCGTTGCCCGGGGTATCCAGCGTATTGATGACACGGATTTGGTAGGTGCCGTCCGAGTTCGCCGTAAGGGTCTGGCCGTCCGCAAGCGCCATGAACGCGCCACCGTTGACCGAGTACTGCATGCCGATGTTGCCCGCCGCCAGGTTGTGATCCAGGTTGAGGGTTTCACCCTGTTTCAGGTTGACGGTGATGCGGTCCTCGTCATTGGCATTGAGGTTGCTGACCGCGCCCAACGCACCGCCTACTACCAGCACAGCGGTCATCGCCGCCGTGTTGGCAACGAACTGGCTGCGAGCAATCGTCACTGCCTGCTCATTGCTGCCGGTGAAAACGAAATTCGATTTGGTGCCGATAAAGTCTGCGCCTTTCGCGGCCCAGCCGGTCTTGAACGTGGTCGGCGAGGCGGTCATCTGATCGCCATTTGGATCCTTGTCGTTGGCCAGCAACAGCTCACCGGGCACGACGATGTTAGGCGCGAGCACGTTGGTGATGACGTGATCGTCCACTGCCACCGGTGCCCCGTTCGGGATGACCTTGATCACCAGTTTGGCGCTGGAGAGGTCGCCGTCGTTGTCGCTGACGGTGAAACCAACGTTTTCCGTCAACACAACCGTCGTGGTTTTCTGCGAGGTGTAGGTGTATTCGCCGGTATCGAGGTTGACCACCAGCGTGCCTTTGTTGTCGGTGGCGATGCTCAGGGTGTTGTTGACCGTGTTAAAGGTGCCATGGTTGGCCGCCCCGCTGACCGTCAGCGAACCCTGGTTGCTGTTGCCTTTCGGATCGAAGCTGTAAGTGGTGCCATCGACCGTGATGGCTTTAATGAAACCGCCATCGGCGCCAAAGGTACCGCCCTCGCCCAACAACGTACCGGTGACCGGCGCGCCGACCACGGTACCGGAAAGCACCGAGTTGAGTTGGTTGAGATCCGTCACCACCACGGAGTTGGTGTCGGTGCCTTGGCCCGTACCGGCGGTACCGTCAAACGCCAGCGGATCAAGGTTGAGATTGCGAGCGCCATTGCCCAGGCCGATCGCATAGTTGTTGATGTTGTTTGCTTCGAGGAAGTTTTTCCAGCCAGCTTCTTCCGTTTTATCGAGGTTGCCCACAGTGGGTTTACCGTCGGAGAAGAAGTAGCCAACGTTCTGCGCGCCGGCCAGTTTGCCGTCGTTGCTGAACGCAGTTTGCGCCACTTTGATGGCTGCGTCGTAGTTGGTGTCCCCGTGCGCCACCAGGCCGGAGATGATCGACTTGGCGGTGGCCACATCAACCCAGATCGAGGTCTTGTCGGCGGCATCGCTGCTGAACGTGACGATCTGCACTTTAACGTCGCCGAGGTCATCGTACTTGTCGAGCAAGGCGCTGATTGCCTGTTTGGCCAGCGCCATGCGCGACAGACCGGCGACACCGGATGCGTCCTTCATACTGCCGGAGACGTCGATCACCAGCAGCAGGTTGGAATCGATCTCCACCGCAGCCACCGAACGATCAGACGCGACGGCTTTTGGCACGTCATCGACAATGTTGATCTGGATGGTGCTGGTGGTGCTGTTGCCCAGCGCATCAGTGGCCTTGTAGGTGAAACTCTCGCTGACGCTGTTCGCGCCATCGTTGGCGCCCGGCGAGGTTTTCGGGGCCGAGGTCAGGGTGTAGGTGTAGGTGCCGTTGGGGTTCAGCAACAGTTGCCCGAACGCACCGGTGGCGTTGCCAACCAGGGTGTAAGTGACCGCACCGCTGGCGCCGCTGACCGAACCGACCAAAGTGCCGCTGGCGGTTTCGCCGGCGTTGCCGGGTTCGCTGCCAGTGACCGTGCCAGGCGCCAGATCCAGACCGCCCTTGTTCAGGTCCAGCGCTTTTTCGTAGACGGTAACGTCGGTGTCTTTGGCGGCTACGATACCGCTGTTGTTGACATCAATGGTGATGGTCGTGGTGGCTTCATCGCCGTCACCATCGCGCACGGTGTAAGAGAACACATCAGTGGCGCCAGCAGGGTTAACGCTGTTCGGATTGCTGTGGTAAACCGCATTGCCCTGGGCATCCAGCGTCAGGTAACCGTAGTTGCCCTGAATCTTGGTATTCAGCCCGCCAATGGCCGAGCTCGAATTGTCGTCGCCAGCACGCACGCCGATGACCGCGCCACCCGCTGCAGCGCCGTCAGCCCCGAGTTTGTCGTTGCCGAGCACGTTGCCGGTGACGGTGCCGCCTTCAACGACCGAGACAAAATCGCAGTGGGCGATCGGCACGTCATCAACAATGTTAACCACGATCTGGCTGGTGACCGTGTTGCCGAGCGAGTCGGTGGCCTGATAGGTGAAGCTTTCGGTCAGCCGATTCGGGCCATCATCCACGCCCGGCGTGGTCGTGGCTGGCGACGTGAGGGTGTAGGTGTAGCTGCCATCGGCGTTGAGCAAAATCTGCCCGTAAGTCCCGGTGGGGTTGCCAACCAGCGAATAAGTGATCGCGCCCACTGCGCCGGTGACGGAGCCGACCAGCGTGCCGCTCGCTGTCTCGGCAGTGCTACCCGGCTGGCTGCCAATGACTGTGCCCGGGGCCAGGTCCTGGCCGTCGCGGGTCAGGTCGAGGGCTTTTTCCGAGACCTTCACATCTTTGTCTGTCGCGGCCACGAGGGCGCTATTGGATACGTCGACGGTGATGGTCGTGGTGGCTTCATCGCCGTCGCCATCGCGAACGGTGTAAGAAAACACATCGGTCGCGCCAGCGGGTTTCACGCTGTTCGGATTGCTGTGATAAACCGCATTGCCCTGGGCATCCAGCGTCAGGTAACCGTAGGTGCCCTGAATCTGAGTGTTCAAACCGCCAATGGCCGAGCTCGAATTGTCGTCGCCTGCGCGCACGCCGATCACTGCGCCGCCTGCTGCAGCGCCGTCGGCACCGAGAATATCGTTGCCCAGCACGTTGCCGGTGACGGTGCCGCCTTCCACGACCGAGACAAAATCGCAGTGGGCGATCGGCACGTCATCAACAATGTTAACCACGATCTGGCTGGTGACCGTGTTGCCGAGCGAGTCGGTGGCCTGATAGGTGAAGCTTTCGGTCAGCCGATTCGGGCCATCATCCACGCCCGGCGTGGTCGTGGCGGGCGACGTGAGGGTGTAGGTGTAGCTGCCATCGGCATTGAGCAAAATCTGCCCGTAGTTACCGGTGGCATTGCTGACCAGCGAATAGGTAATCGCGCCAACCGCACCGGTGACTGAACCGACCAGCGTCCCAGTCGCTGTTTCAGCGGTGCTGTTTGGACGGCTGCCTTCGACGACGCCCGGCGCCAGGTCCTGGCCGTCGCGAGTCAGGTCGAGGGCTTTTTCGTAGACTTTCACGTCGCTGTCTGTCGCCGCCAAGAGGCGACTGTTAGAGACGTCGATGGTGATGGTCGTGGTGCTTTCGTCGCCATCGGCATCGCGGATGGTGTACGTGAATACATCAGTCGCACCCGGAGCGCCAACTGTGTTCGGGTTGCTGTGGTAAACGGCGTTGCCGTTGGCATCCAGAGTCAGGTAGCCGTAAGTGCCGTTGATCTGCGAATTCAGACCGCCAATGGCCGAACTCGAGGTGTCGCTGCCGCCGCGCACGCCAACCACTGCGCCGCCTGCGGCCGGGCCATCAGCGCCGAATACGTCATTGACCAGCACATTACCGCTGACAGTCCCGCCTTCCGCCACCGAGGTGAGGTCGACAAAGGCGGTAGGCACGTCATCGACGATGTTGATCACAATCGTACTGGTAACGCTGTTGCCCAGCGGATCGGTGGCCTGATAGGTGAAGCTTTCGCTCAGGGTGTTCGGCCCGTCGTTGGCATTCGGCGTGGTAGTCGGTGGTGAAGTCAGGGTGTAGGTGTAAGTACCATCCGGGTTGATCTGAATCTGGCCATACGTCCCGGTGGCGTTGCCGACCAGGGTGTACGTCAGCGCACCGGTCGTGCCGGTGACCGAACCGACCAGGGTGCCGGACGCAGTTTCGCCAGTGTTGCCAGACTGGCTGCCAGTGACGGTGCCAGGCGCGAGGTCCTGGCCATCCTTGGTCAGATCCAGCGCATTTTCTTTGACTGTGACATCAGTATCGACGGCCGCAACCAAAGTGCAGTCCGCCACGTTGATGGTGATGGTCGTGGTGCTTTCATCACCGTCCGCATCGCGCACGGTGTAGGTGAACACGTCAGTCGCACCCGGTGCGCTGACTGCGTTCGGATTACTGTGGTAAACCGCGTTGCCACTGGCGTCGAGCGTCAGGTAACCGTAGGTGCCGTTGATCTGCGAGTTCAGCCCGCCGATGGCCGAGCTTGCGGTGTCGCTACCCGCGCGCACGCCCACCACGGCACCGCTGAGCGCCGGACCATCGGCACCGCCGATGTCGTTGTTAAGCACGTTGCCGCTGACCGTGCCGCCTTCCTGCACAGTGTCGGCATCCGGGTTGGCGGTCGGCAGGTCATCGACGATGTTGACGTTAATCTGGCCCGACGCGGTGCTGCCGTCAGTGTCGGTCGCGACCACGTCGAAGCTCTCGCTGATGCTGTTGGCACCGTCGGCATTCGGGTGGGTTTCATTGTCGACCAGCGTGTAGGTGTAGCTGACCACGCCGGTGATCGGGTTGTACCCGTTGATAGTCAGCGTGCTGCCCAGCGGCGTCACGGTCGACTGCGGGAAACCTGCGGCGACGCCACCGGTGACCAGGGCGATGCCGCCAACGGTCAGGGTTTGCAGGCCGTCCAGCGCGGTGACGGTGAAGGTGCCGCTTTGGGTCAGCGCCGGGGTGTTAGGGCTGGTGCCGTCGCTGAGATTCTGTTCGGAAACGGTCAGCTCGCCACCGTTGACGTCGAGGCCGTTAAGGATCACGTCATCGTTGTTGTTGTTGATGTTCAGCACCAGCGTTGCGGTGCTGGTGTCGCCGTCCGCGTCGGTGAGCGTGTAGACGAAGCTTTCCGTGCCGTTGCCGCCGCCATTCAAGGCTTTGAAATCGGCGTCGCTGACGTCGAGGGTGTAGGTGTACGTGCCGTTGGCGTTGAGCACCAACGTACCGTAGGTGCCGGTGAACGTACCGGCAGTGATCGGCCCGGTCGCGACACGGTCGGCGCCTTGCACGTCATTGGTCAGGACATTGCCTTCGAGCGCCGGCAGGGCTTCGGACCCGGTGCCGGTGTTGCTGTCGTTGATCGCTTGCGGCACGTCGTCGACGATGTTGACGTCGAGGCTGCCATTGGCGGTGGTGCCGTTGTCATCCACCACGGTCACAGCGAATTGTTCGGCGATGCTGTTGCTGCCATTGGCACTTGGATGAGCTTCGTTGTCGGCCAGGGTGTAGCTGTAGCTGACGACGCCGGTAACGCTGTCGAAACCGGTGATGGTCAGCGTGCTGCCGAGCGGTGTGACGACCGATTGCGGGAAGCCTGCTGCCACGCCCGCGGTGACCACGGCGATACCACCGACGGTGAGGGTTTGCACGCCGTCCTGAGCGGTGATGGTGGACGTGCCGCTCTGGGTCAGTGCCGCCGCGTCCGGGCTGGTGCCGTCGCCGAGGTTCTGTTCACGGACCGTCAACTCGCCGCCCGCAAGTGTCAGCCCATCGATAACCACCGGGTCATCGTTGTTATTGATTTCCAGGACCAGGTTGGCGGTGCTGGTGTCGCCGTCGGCATCGGTGAGGGTGTAGGTGAACGTCTCAGTGCCATTGCCGCCACCGGTCAACGCTTTGAAATCCGCATCGCTGGTATTGAGGGTGTAGGTGTACGTGCCGTTGGGGTTGAGCACCAGCGTGCCGTAGGTACCGGTGAACGTGCCGCCGATGATAGGGCCGCTGTCGGGGCCAACCGGAATCCGGTCGGCGCCCTGCGCGTCATTCGGCAGGACACTGCCGGTCAGCGTGACGAGGTTTTCCGAAGCCGTGCTGTCGTTGCTGTCATCGACTGCCTGCGGCACGTCATCGCTGATGTTGACGTCCAGCGTACCGGTAGCGGTATCGCCGTTGTTGTCGCCGGCAACGACGGTGAACTGTTCGCTGAGGTTGTTGATGCCGTCACCGGGCGAATGGGTTTCGTTGCCGGTGAGGGTGTAGCTGTAGCTCACCACGCCAGTGGCCGGGTTGTAGCCGGTCACTGTCAGGGTATTGCCCAACTGGGTAGTGATCGATTGCGGGAAACCGGCAGCCACGCCACCGCTGATCACGTTGATCCCGCCGATGCTCAGGCTGGTCAGACCATCCGGTGCGGAAATGCTGAAGGTGCTGTTCTGGGTCAACGCGCCAGCGTCGCGTGCGGAACCGTCAGCGAGGTTGGCTTCGTTGACCGTCAGTTCGCCACCGGCCACCGAGAGGCCCGTCAGGGTGACAGGGTTGTTTGGCGTGTTGGGAACCTGCGGGTCACCGGGGACCACTGGATCAACCGGGTCAACCGGGTCCACTGGATCAATCGGATTAACCGGGAGGTCGCCAGGATCGCCCAGGCCATCATCCCCGTTATCCGGGTCACCGGCCAGACGCCCCAGCGGGAACTCGGGAATGCCGTTGAAGCCTTCGGTCGGGAAGCCGACGGTAGGATCGACGCGCCCTGCCACTTCTTCCAGCAATACGAAACTGTGGCCGCCACCCAGCGGACCACCTGGTGCCCCCGGATTGCCCGGGCCGGCCGCCGTGGCTTCGCCGGTTTGAGTCGGGTCAGCGCCCGCAGCGATGGCCTTCTGCAGCTGTTCGACATCGGTCAGTTGCGCCTGGGTCGGCGTGGTCGCGTCAGCGGTATCCACGTGCGGCGCCTGATTGGCAAGCAGCTGCGCATTCATCTGAAGGCTGCTGCCACGCCCTAACGTCAGCTCCTGGCCGTTTTGCAAGCGCACCGCTACCGCTCCGTCGGCTCCGGTCATCAACTGATCGCCAGCGTACAGCTTGTCGCCCTCGGTCAAGACCCGACGCGCGCCATCGCCCGCAACCGCGAACACCTGGCCAATGATTTGAGTGACGGTACCGATGAGCGTAGCCATTAACATTTCCTCCGCTGCCAACCGCTGTCGGCACCTGTTGTCAGCGAAGAAGGTGCACTGGCTCGAGCAGGTGGCTGGTAGCTGAAGACTGCGGGCACGATAAAACAAGCCGCAAGTCAGTCCTCAATTACGTCCAGCGCTTCGTTTTCAGTTAAGCCCGCAACAGTGAAAATCTTCGCCATCTGTGGCATCCAACTCACCGTGCAATGCAGCCCTGTCAACGATCTGTAACGGTCGAACCACACAGAGTGACAAAAAAATGTCGCTCAAACCGTTACACTTTTCCTCCTCTCCAGCACTTCTTCGCTCTATGTCGATAAGTGGATGGAACTTTTTGTACGTTCCCTTGATCGCGCTACAAGTCTCTTGCTTCAAGGGTTTTACGAGTGAACAATGTCGTGGAATCAGCATAGCGCATAAGTTTTTTTTAGAATAAGGTTTATGAGAAATTCTTCTTAACTTTTTGCTGGAATGTTCTTAGCTCTGTTGTTACAAGCATGAAACGGTTTTACCTATAAATGTCGTCAAATATTTGGCGACTGATAAAGCACCATCAGAATCCAGGGAGATGCATCCATGCGCCTTTTAACACCCCTCTGCAGCGCGATATTACTGGCCATGGCCTGCACAACTCAGGCTCAGGCCATGTCGTTGACAGAGGCCATCCAAAGTACCCTCGCCACACACCCGGAACTGGCTTCGCGCGTAGACAGCCGTTTGTCCGCTGACGAAGATGTAAAAGTTGCCAAAGGCGGGTTTTATCCGTCGGTGGATCTGAATGCCGCGTACGGGCGCGGGTACAGCGATAACACCAACACCCGGGCGTTCGGCAACCACAACACCAAAATCCTCACCTACACCCAATCGGAACTGCGTCTGCGGCAGATGCTCTTCGATGGTTTCAACACTGCCAACGAAGTCGAGCGCACCAAAGGCGTGGTCAATTCCCGGGCCTATTACGCTCAGGGCACCGCCCAGGATCTGGCCCTGCGCACCATCGAGGTCTACCTTGAAGTGCTCAAGCGTCGCGAGCTGGTGACACTGGCCACCAACAATCTGCAGGCGCACCTGCGGGTCAACGACCAGATCGGCCTGCGCACGCAGCGCGGCATCGGCAGCAATGCTGACGCCGATCAATCCACTGCCCGTCGCGCGCTGGCTGAGAACAACCTCGACACCGCGCAAGTCGATCTGGCCGATGCCGAGTCGAACTTCTTCGCCGTCACCGGACGTATGCCAGACGAACTGGAAACCCTGCCGTCGATCCGCGGTGAAATGCCCGCCAATCTGCAAGACGCGCAGACCAGCATGGTCGACAACAACCCGTACCTGAAATCCGCCCAGGCTGATGTGCAGTCGGCCGAGAGCCAGTACGAAGTTGCCAAGTCGCCGTTCTACCCACGCTTCGACGCTGAAGCTGCAGTGGGCGCGAACAACAACGTGCAAGGCGAGGAAGGTCACGACAACGAGTGGCGCGTCGGTGTGGTGATGAACTACAACCTGTTCCGCGGCGGCAGCGACAAGGCTCGTCTGGCTTCCAACGCACACCTGATCAACCAGGCGATGGACATTCGCAACAACGCCCTGCGTCAGCTCAACGAAAACATTCACCTGGCCTGGAACGCCATGGTCAACGCGCGCAAGCAAACCCCGACCGCTCGCGAATACGCCGAGACGACCACTCGCGTGCGCGCCGCTTATCAGGATCAGTTTGGTCTCGGCCAACGGACCCTGCTCGACGTGCTGGACAGCGAAAACGAACTTTACAACGCCAACCGTCGCTACACAGAAGTTCGCTACACCGAGGAATATTCCATGTACCGTGTGCTGGCGAACATGGGCCAGCTGTTGAGCAAGCAACGAGTGGTGCTGCCGGCCGATGCAGTCGCTCAGACTGAAGTGAAAAGCGAAGCCCGTTTGCCTGAACTCAGATAAGCCGTGGGAGCTACCGGAGGCTGCGATCCTTTGATCTTGCTGTCCTTAAGATCAAAATATTCAAGCCTTCGGTGACGCCTGCGCTCAGCTGCATTACTACAGATCTACAGGAACAATCAGTGTGACCAGCATGGAAACCGGCAATACCGGCGTCGATCCGCGGCTGAGCTTCGACGACCCGCTTCTGGATGGTCTGTTGATTCTCTGCAAACTTCATGGCGCGACTGTCAGTCGCGCCAGCCTCAGTGCCGGGCTGCCTATGGCACACCAACGCTTGAGCCTGGACCTGCTGCCTCGTGCAGCGGCCCGGGCCGGTTTGCAGGCGCGCCTGTTGCGGCGCGAGCTGGCGGACATCTCGCCGCTCA
The DNA here is from genome assembly GCF_054898145.1 of Pseudomonas sp. TMB3-21. Taxonomy (NCBI): domain Bacteria; kingdom Pseudomonadati; phylum Pseudomonadota; class Gammaproteobacteria; order Pseudomonadales; family Pseudomonadaceae; genus Pseudomonas; species Pseudomonas sp. TMB3-21. The sequence goes on from NZ_CM142718.1 coordinate 5,618,219, forward strand.
ATCTGCCGGTCATGCTGATGCTCACCAACGGACGCACCGCCGTGCTGCGACGCGTCGGCGATGACGGGCGCCTGTTGATTCTGCCCAGCGAAGCCGACGGCGGCGAGCAATGGGTCAGCCGTGAAGAACTGACGGCCGACTACACGGGGCAAGCCTTGTTCGCGCGCCCGCGCCACGAGCTCGAAGACCTGCGCGCGCCGCTGGTACCGAGGGTGGATGCGTGGTTTCGCGACACCCTGAAATTATCGAAATGGCTGTACAGCGATGCGATTCTTGCCAGCTTCCTGATTAACCTGCTGGGTTTGATGGTGCCGCTGTTCGTCATGCAGACCTACGACCGCGTGGTGCCGAACCAGGCCACGTCGACCTTGTGGGTATTGTCGATCGGGCTGTTGATCGGCACCGGTTTTGAACTGGTGCTGCGCCTGGTGCGTGCGCACTTGCTCGACACCGCCGGGAAGAAAACCGATGTGATCCTCTCCGCGACGTTGTTCGAGCGTATCACCGGCATGTCGATGAAAGCGCGACCGGCCACCATCGGAGGTTTCGCCCAGAGCATCCACGACTTCCAGGGGCTGCGCGAATTCCTCACCGCCGTGACCCTGACCAGTTTGATCGACCTGCCGTTCGCCGTGCTGATGCTGGTGGTGATCGGCTTGCTCGGCGGCTGGCTGGTAGTGATTCCGCTGCTGGCGTTCCCGATCACGATCATCTTTGCCATGGTGATTCAGTCGCGCCTGCGCGACACCGTGCAGAAAAGCCTGACCCTCGGCGCAGAACGCCAGGCCTTGCTGATCGAAACCCTCGGCGGTCTGGAGACCCTCAAGGCCTGCAGCGCCGAAAGTGAACGCCAGCACAAATGGGAGAGCACCCACGGCGCCCTCACCCGCCTCGACAGCCACGCGCGCAACCTCTCGGCAATGGCCACCAACGGCACGCTGTTCATTCAGCAATTCGCCGGCATGGCGACCATTGTCGCCGGGGTGTACAGCATCATCGCCGGCAACCTCAGCGTCGGCGCACTGGTGGCGACTTACATGCTCGGCAGTCGCGTTCTGGCGCCGCTCGGGCAAATCGCCGGTCTGATCACGCGCTATCAACAGGCGCAACTGACCATGAAAAGCACCGACGCGCTGATGACCCTGCCGCAGGAGCGCGATGCCAAGCAACGTCCGCTGGAGCGCACCCAGTTGCAAGGTGCACTCGACGTGATCGGCGTGACCTTTCACTACAATGGCCAGAGCACGCCGGCGCTGGGTAACGTCAGCTTCAGCATGAAACCTGGCGAGCGCATCGGCATCATCGGTCGCAGCGGCTCCGGCAAAAGTACCCTGGCCCGGCTGGTGATGGGTTTTTATGCGCCGGAAGAAGGCCAGTTGCTGCTCGATGGCCTGGACCTGCGGCAACTGGACGTCGCCGACCTGCGCCAGCAAATCGGTTACGTCGCCCACGACTTGCCATTGCTGGCCGGTAGTCTGCGCGACAACCTCACCTTGGGCGCGCGCTACATCAGCGATGCGCGCATGCTCGAAGTGGCCGAATTGACCGGCGTTACCGAACTGGCGCGTCAGCACCCGCAAGGGTTTGACCGGCCGGTGGGGGAACGCGGTCAGCTGTTATCCGGCGGTCAGCGTCAGGCCGTGTTGCTGGCGCGGGCTCTGCTGCTCGATCCGCCGATCATGCTGCTCGACGAACCCACCAGCGCCATGGACAACAGCAGCGAAGATGTTCTGCGGCAGAAACTCCACGGCTGGATGCAAGGCAAGACCTTGTTGCTGGTCACCCACCGCACTTCGATGCTCAGCCTGGTGGACCGGCTGGTGGTGCTGGACAATGGGCGGATCGTCGCCGACGGTCCGAAAGAAGCGGTCATCGATGCACTACGCAAGGGCCGCGTCGGCTCTGCGGCGGTTTAGGAGTTGTCCATGTCTGATTCACCCGCAGCGTCATCGAAAGACAGGGGCTACTTCGGCAGTTTCGGCAAAACCGCCGAAAGCGAATTCATGCCGGAAACGGCCGGCGCCGCCTTGCAGGATTCCCCTCGCTGGTCGCGGATTACCGTGTGGCTGGCCGCCGGGCTGATCATCACCGCCGTGGTCTGGGCCAAATTCGCCGTGCTTGAAGAAGTCACCATGGGCGAAGGCAAGGCGATTCCGTCGAGCAAGGTTCAGGTGATCCAGAACCTTGAGGGCGGCATCGTCACCGAGATTTTCGTCCGTGAAGGGCAGATGGTAAACAAGGGCGACACGTTGCTGCGGCTGGATGACACGCGGTTTTTGTCGAACAAGGGCGAAAGTGAAGCGGATCGCTACGCGCTGACGGCGCAAGTCGAACGCCTCTCCGCCGAGGCCGAAGGCAGACCGTTCAAGCTGTCGCCGGAAGTGATCGCCAAGGCGCCGCAAGTGGCCGCTGACGAACGCTCGCTGTTCGATCAACGGCAGCGTCAACTGGCCAGTGAACAACGCACGCTTAGCGAGCAACTGCGGCAAAAAACCCAGGAGCTGGCAGAGTTTCGCTCCAAACAGGGTCAGTTCAGCTCCAGCCTGGCATTGTTGCAACAGGAAATGAACATGTCGGCGCCGCTGGTCGGCACGGGCGCGGTATCGCCGGTGGAGATTCTGCGACTCAAGCGCAGTGCGGTGGAAATCCGTGGCTCGCTGAATGCCACGACGCTGGCGATACCGCGTGCGGAATCGGCGATCAACGAGATCAAAAGCAAGATGGACGAATCCGAGCAAGCGTTTCGCTCGGAAGCCGCCAAAGAGCTCAATGAGAAACGCACGGACCTGTCGAAGATCACTGCGTCGAGCATTGCCATCGACGACCGTGTATCCCGCACCACCGTGGTATCGCCGGTGCACGGAATTATCAAGATGTTGAAGGTCAATACCATCGGCGGCGTGGTTCAGCCAGGCAACGATATGGTGGAGATTGTGCCGATCGAAGAGAATCTGCTGATCGAAGCCAAGGTGCGACCGCAGGATGTTGCCTTCCTGCACCCGGGCCAGAAAGCGATGGTCAAGTTCAGCGCTTACGACTACACGATCTATGGCGGACTGAGCGCCAAGCTTGAGCTGATTGGTGCGGACACGATCACGGATGACAAGGGCAACAGCTTTTATCTGATTCAGGTGCGCACCGATAAAAATCACTTGGGCGGTGATGCGAAGCCGCTGCTGATCATCCCGGGGATGGTAGCGACCGTCGATATCATTACTGGCGAGAAAAGTGTGCTGGATTACTTGTTGAAACCGGTGTTGAAAGCGCGGACTGAGGCGATGCGGGAAAGATAATCTCTGGCTCGGGTTGCGGTGATTGTTCTCCCGCCATCGCGAGCAGGCTCGCTCCTACAGTGGATCGCAGTTTTTCTGGGGGAACTCAATCCCTGTGGGAGCGAGCCTGCTCGCGATGAGGCCCTTATGAACCATGGCTATTGCGGCACGTGATTACGCTGGTAAGTCTCCTGCCCCATCGCCGCAATCTGCCCTTCGATCAACGCATCGAAAGGCTTCAATAACGCGTCAAATTCCGCTGGCGCTTCGAGTGTCTGCAACGCCTGCACAATCGCTTCGATCGTCGACAACGCGCCCGGCCCCGGGGCCTTGCGCAAGCGATAACGCGACACCGCGCCCGCCGCCAGCGTCACTCTCGGCAATGCTGCCAGCAGCGGATTGAGGTGCAACATTTTACTCACCTTTCGCCAGGTCCCGTCCGGCACCACCAGCAGCATCGGCTCATCGTTCACGGCGTAAGTCTGCAACGTCTGCGCATCATCCGCCGGAAACAGCAGCCGTGCGCGATAACCGGGCTGATTCAGCAGCGCTGGCAAATTCCCGAATACCTCCCCGACGATCAGCTCGGCATTGCTCAGGCCCAACGCCGCCAAACGCGCCGTGTTCAGCGCATGATTCACTTCACTCGGATGCTGCAACAGCAGCACGCGGGTGCGACTGTCGAGGTGGGGGATCAGCGCACACAGGCAATGGCTGTCGGGGCGCAGGCAGCGCGGGCAGTGGATTCTGGGCATGGCTTGGCTTCCTTCAGGCAACCGGATTGAGCTGCGCTTTGAGCAAGTCGCGGAACGTCTGGATCAACGGTTCACGGCTGCGGCCACGGCGCACGATCATCGAAAACGGCGCCTGATAACCGAAGGTCGCCGGCAGCAGAACGCGAAGATCGCCCTTGTCAGCCCAGGCCTGGGCATAGTGCTCCGGCAGGTATCCGATGTAGGCGCCGGACAGCACCAGAATCAGCTGCGCTTCCATACTTTCGACGGTCGCGGCGCTGTGCTTGAAGCCGTGACGGGCCAGTTCGGCCTGACTCCAGTAACCACGACCGACCATGCGCTGCTGTGTGATCACTTGCTCGGGGATGCGCCGTTCGCTGAACAGCGGATGGCGACTGCTGCAATACAGCCAGTGTTGTTCGCGGTAAAGCGGCATGTAGACCAGGCCGCTCATTCGCGTGGAAAACGCGCCGATGGCCAGGTCTAGACGGTTGTCCTGCACGCCCAGTTGCAGTTCGTACGGGCTCATCACCGACAGGTGCAAATGCACGGCCGGGTGTTCCTGGCTGTAGGCGCCAATGGCTTCGGCGAATGGCAGGGCCTTGTCGCTAACAGTGGAATCGATCACGCCGAGGTTGAGCGTACCGCGCAACTCGCCTTTCAGCGCAGCGGCATATTGCTCGAACCCTTCCAGCTCACCGAGCAGGCGCAGGGTTTCCTGATGGAACAATTCGCCTTTGCTGGTCAGGCTGAAACCGCCCCGCCCGCGATGGCACAGCACCAGACCGAGCGCCGCTTCGAGCTGACTCATGTAGGTACTGATCGCCGATGTCGAGAGGTTGAGCTCTTGCTGCGCGGTGGCAAAGCCTTGATGCCGGACCACGCTGACGAAAATGCGCAGGAGTTTCAGGTCGGGTAAAGCGTTGGCCATGGGGCCTCCAGCAAAAGCACATATAGACGATGAGGTCCTGTAGCAGCTGCCGAGCCTGCGAGGCTGCGTTCGGCTGCGCAGCAGTCGTGCCATCAGGCGAAACGGAGTTTCAGGAAACCTCATGCTCAGGTTTTACGACTGCTGCGCAGCCGAACGCAGCCTCGCAGGCTCGGCAACTGCTACATGAGCACTGCGAGTCTATCGCCGCCACGCCCATTAGTTTAGAAAAATCTGAACTAAGTATTTGCCCGTAGCGATTCTTCCCGGCCACTACATTTTGCAGAATCGGCCCCACTCCGGTGCCCGTCTCTCTCTAAGGCGTGCACCGACATAAATAAAACAACGACGATGAGGCCCTACCCGTGGACAAGATTCTTCACCAACCACTGGGCGGCAACGAAATGCCGCGCTTCGGCGGCATCGCCACCATGATGCGACTTCCCCATGTGCCTACCGCTGCCGGCCTGGATGCTGCCTTCGTTGGCGTACCGCTGGACATCGGCACGTCCCTGCGCCCCGGCACCCGCTTCGGACCTCGCGAAATCCGCGCCGAATCCGTAATGATTCGCCCGTACAACATGGCCACCGGCGCCGCACCGTTCGATTCCCTGTCGGTCGCCGATATCGGTGACGTGGCGATCAACACCTTCAACCTGTTGGACGCCGTGCGGATCATCGAAGAATCCTACGACGCCATCCTTGAACACAACGTGATCCCGTTGACGCTGGGCGGTGACCACACCATCACGCTGCCGATCCTGCGTGCGATTCATAAGAAGCACGGCAAGGTCGGCCTGGTGCACATCGACGCCCACGCGGATGTGAACGACCACATGTTCGGCGAGAAAATCGCCCACGGCACGACCTTCCGTCGCGCGGCCGAAGAAGGCCTGATCGATTGCGATCGTGTCGTTCAAATCGGTCTGCGCGCTCAAGGCTACACCTCGGAAGATTTCAACTGGAGCCGCAAACAAGGCTTCCGCGTGGTGCAGGCCGAAGAGTGCTGGCACAAATCCCTGGCGCCGCTGATGGCTGAAGTGCGCGAAAAAGTCGGCAACGGTCCGGTGTACCTGAGTTTTGACATCGACGGCATCGATCCAGCCTGGGCACCCGGTACCGGCACCCCGGAAATCGGCGGTCTGACGACTATTCAGGCAATCGAGATCATTCGCGGCTGCCAGGGTCTCGACCTGATCGGTTGCGATCTGGTAGAAGTCTCGCCGGCTTACGACACCACCGGTAATACCTCGCTGCTGGCCGCTAACCTGCTGTACGAAATGCTCTGCGTACTGCCGGGCGTGGCCCATCGCTGAGGATCGGTCATGAACGGACTCGATCAGGTCTTAAGTGCTGCCGCTGCACTGGTGAAAGCCTTTGCCCGTAACGATCGCGAAGCCTACTTCGGTGCGTTCAGCGCCGATGCCAGCTTCGTGTTCTACACCCTCGAACAGCCTCTACTGTCGCGCGATGCCTACCAGGCGCTGTGGGACAGCTGGCGCGCCGAGGATGGCTTCGAGGTGCTGTCGTGCACCTCGAGCAACGCTTACGTCAGCCTGCAGGGTGACGTGGCGATTTTCATCCATGACGTGGCCACCGAGCTGCGCATGCAAGGGGAGCATCACTTCAGCCAGGAGCGCGAAACCATTGTGTTTCGCCGACAACAACAAGGCCTATGGCTGGCCTGCCACGAACATTTATCCGCAATGCCGGAAGGGCTGCCACCCCCTTAGCCAAACAGGTGACGCTCACACACGATGAGCGCGCCTTTATGATCGGAGCAGATCATGAATAATAACAACGACAAAAGCCTTAGCAGCATCGAAACAAACGGGGTCGAACAGATCCCGGACCACGAGCGTGACGCCCGCCCCAGCGACTTGTTTCGCCTGATCTTCGGCGGCGCCAATACCTTTGCCACCGCTGTACTCGGCAGTTTCCCGGTGCTGTTCGGGCTGTCGTTCCAGGCGGGTGTCTGGGCGATTGTTCTGGGCGTGTTGCTCGGCGCGCTGATTCTTGCACCCATGGGCCTGTTCGGTCCGCTCAATGGCACCAACAACGCCGTGTCTTCCGGTGCGCACTTCGGCGTGCACGGGCGGATCGTCGGCTCGTTTCTGTCATTGTTGACCGCGATTGCTTTCTTCTCGCTGTCGGTGTGGAGCTCGGGTGATGCGTTGATCGGTGGCGCAAAACGCCTGATCGGCCTACCGGAAACCGACCTGTCACTGGGCCTGGCTTACGGGCTGTTCGCGATACTGGTGCTGATCGTCTGCATCTATGGTTTCCGCTTCATGTTATGGGTCAACCGCATTGCGGTGTGGGCGGCCAGTGCACTGTTCCTGCTCGGGGCCTTCGCCTTCGCGCCGACGTTCGACAGCCAGTTCAGCGGCACTGTCGCGATGGGTCAGGCCGGCTTCTGGGCGGCGTTCATCGGCGCGGCACTGGTGGCCATGAGCAATCCGATTTCCTTCGGCGCGTTCCTCGGTGACTGGTCTCGCTACATTCCACGAGAAACCCCGAAAAGCCAGATCATGCTGGCGGTGATTGCGGCACAGATCGCTACCTTGATCCCGTTCCTGTTCGGCCTCGCCACCGCCACCATCGTCGCGATCAAAGCGCCGGACTACATCGCCGCCAACAATTACGTCGGCGGTTTGCTGGCCGTGTCGCCGAGCTGGTTTTTCCTGCCGGTATGCCTGATCGCAGTAATCGGCGGCATGTCCACGGGCACCACAGCGCTATACGGCACCGGGCTGGACATGTCGAGCGTGTTCCCGCGTGTGCTGTCACGGGTCAAAGCGACGCTGCTGATCGGGGTGATGTCGATTGCCTTCATCTTCATCGGACGGTTTGCGGCAAACCTGGTGCAGAGCGTGTCGACCTTCGCCGTACTGATCATCACCTGCACCACCCCGTGGATGGTGATCATGATCATCGGTCTGCTGGTGCGTCGCGGCTTCTATTGCCCGGATGACCTGCAAGTGTTCACTCGCGGCGAAAAAGGCGGTCGCTACTGGTTTACCCATGGCTGGAACTGGCGCGGGCTGGGCGCATGGATCCCTAGCGCGCTGGTCGGTCTGTGCTTTGTCAACCTGCCGGGGCAATTCGTTGGCCCATTGGGCGAACTGGCGGGCGGCATCGACATCAGCCTGCCCATCACACTGGGCCTGGCGTCGGTGCTGTACCTCATCTTGCTGGGTCTGTTCCCGGAACCGGCCGCCGTGTTCGGGCCGAACGATCCACGCAGCAAGGGCACGGATACGCTCGCTAAACCGGCAATGCGACAAGCCGCCTGATCAAACGCATCACCTGTGGTCAACGCTCCCACAGGAATGGGTTTCCCCACAGAAATTGATTTCAGCCTCACCATAAAAAAGACAATCGGAGACACGCCATCATGGCTTTGGATTTATTGGTCGTCATCATTTACGCCGTGGCAATGCTGGTGCTGGGTTACTACGGCATGCGCAAGGCAAAAACCCACGAAGATTATCTGGTCGCAGGTCGCAACCTCGGCCCTGGCCTATACATGGGCACCATGGCCGCCACGGTTCTGGGCGGTGCGTCGACCGTGGGCACCGTGCGCCTGGGCTACGTTCATGGCATTTCCGGTTTCTGGCTGTGTGCTGCACTGGGTTGCGGGATCATCGCGATCAACCTGTTCCTCGCCAAACCGTTGCTGAAACTGAAGATATTCACCGTTACCCAAGTGCTGGAAAAGCGCTACAACCCAATGGCGCGGACGGCCAGCGCGACCATCATGCTCGCGTACGCACTGATGATCGGGGTGACGTCTATCCTGGCCATCGGCACCGTGCTGCAAGTGCTGTTTGACATTCCGTTCTGGGTTTCGGTGCTGCTTGGCGGCGGCATCGTGGTGATCTACTCCACCATCGGCGGCATGTGGTCCCTGACCTTGACCGACATCGTCCAGTTCGGCATCCAGACCGTCGGCCTGATGTTCCTGTTGCTGCCGATCTGCATGTATCGCGTAGGTGGCTGGGACCAACTGGTGGCGCAGTTGCCGGCGGCCAGTTTCAGCTTCACGAGCATCGGCTGGGACACCATCATCACTTACTTCCTGATCTACTTTTTCGGCATCCTGATCGGCCAGGACATCTGGCAGCGCGTGTTCACTGCACGCAGCGAGAAGGTCGCGAAAGTGGCCGGTACCTCCGCCGGGATCTACTGCATCATCTACGGCCTGGTCTGCGCTTTGATCGGCATGGCGGCGCACGTACTGATCCCGGATCTGGACAACGTCAACAACGCTTTCGCAGCCATCGTCAAAGTGTCTTTGCCGGACGGTATCCGCGGCCTGGTCATTGCCGCAGCACTGGCTGCGATGATGTCCACCGCCAGCGCCGGCCTGCTCGCGGCATCGACCACGCTGTCTGAAGACCTGCTGCCGAAACTGCGTGGCGGCAAGCCGTCGAACGTCAACAGCAACCGGCTGTTCACCCTCCTCACCGGCATCGTGGTGCTGGGCATTGCGTTGGTCGTGAACGATGTGATCAGCGCCTTGACCCTCGCCTACAACCTGCTGGTCGGCGGCATGCTGATCCCGCTGATGGGCGCCATTTACTGGAAACGTGCAACCACGGCCGGGGCGATCACCAGCATGGCGCTTGGCTTCGTGACTGCTCTGGTGTTCATGTACACCGATGGCATGGACGCCAATACGCCAATCTATTACAGCCTGGGGGTCAGCCTCGTGAGCTTCGTCGCGGTGAGCCTGCTGTCCCGTCGTCCGGCAGGGGTGGCGACTGCGATCTAAACTGTACTCGACTTGATGCTTTCTTTGACGGGTGTGGCGTCGGTTGCCACACCCGTTTTTTTCGTCTGCAGAATGCTGTTGTGAAGAGCCCCCGAGATCGAGCCTGCTGTACTCGAGCGCGGGAAGAGCTACGTCAACGTTCGTGAAGAACAATCATGAAAAAAGCAGCCGTTCGCGCCGCCGTCCACCGCTTCATCAGCCGCTTGCTGGAAAATCAGCAAGACTTCGCCGACAACGCCAGTCTGCAGGATTTGGGATTGGACAAAGAGGATATTGAGGAATTGATCTTCCATCTGGAAGATGAGTTGGGCCTGACGGCATTTACCGCCGAAGAGGACCAAATGCTCAAGACCGCCAGGACGGCGAATGACTTGAGTCGGTTTTTGATCGAGATTGGGCGGCATTAAAACCGCCCCCTTGCGAAGAACGCCCTGTAGCAGCTGTCGAGCACCGCGAGGCTGCGTTCGGCGGTGCCCATCATCTACCCGAAGCTATTTACCGCCGGCGTTGCTGGCGTCGACGCTGTTCGTCGTCCGTACGAATAGGTACAGGTTGCATAGGTGGTTCGATCAAACCGAGTGCAACACCCAGATCGTGCAGCCAGTTTTGGATTTTCTCTTTCATGGTGCCCCCTTCAGGGTAGTGCTGAGCGGCTGAAATTCTGAAGCCCCTTCGCACTGATAATAGTCCGAAGTCCTACGCAATGCTCGGCAAATGAAGCAATGATCTGTTACTGAATTGATCTGAATCCCGCAGTGTAAGTTCAAGCAATCGCCTGCACCGCGATCACCGGTGGTGGATAGACCGAAATACCTGACCGAGCGGCCGCCTGCATCACCGGTGCAATGTCCGGCGCTGCCCATTTGATCATGACCTGCTGAACGCCCCAGATCAGGCACAGGCCGATCATCACCTGCAGTGCAAATCCGTCGGCGCTGCGGCGGGTGATGCTCACTGGAAGACCACGACTGCACAATCCATGGCAGTAAGACTCTCAGTAGAAGCAATACCCGGTCATAGCAGCTGGCGCAGCCTGCGTCCGGCAGCGCATCACCCGCGATGTGTACTTTCAAACGATTGATTGGCGACTGGTGCGCAGCCGGACGCAGGCTGCTACACGGGAGAGGCAGATTTCACAGTCTGGACTGTTGCCGAGACTGCAACAGTGCATGTCGGAATCGCTATTTTTCCTGCAAGAACAATGGCTTATTCTCGCCGGGCTTTCACGCCAACCGGGCGGCCAGCACGAAGCGACGGAAGCTGCTCAGCGCACGCCACCGCGAAGATTCAGATGATTTGAAGCCTTTCGAATCATCACCCCATGTTCCCTGACGTTGATTTGTTACTCCTTGATCCACGTCTTACTTTGGCCGCTGCGTTTGCAGCGGCCTTTTTTATGGGTGATGGTTTTGTTGCAGAGCGAAAATTCCACTTAGTGCTTAAAACACATCCCACAAGAACCTACCTGTAACTACATAAGAAATATCTGTTAATGCGTAGGAGAATTCTACTTGCATACCTAATCCGTGAATTTTCAGTCAACTTCTACATCGAACTACTCACAACCAGTTCAGACCCAGCCTGATGTGCCTTGAAGTAATCTGATTGAGCATTACCCACTTGTTGCTCAAGGAAGATAAATCATGACCGAGAAACAAGGTCCTCCGCTGGACCTGGCACAGACAATTGTTAACGGAGAAAACAATACCGTCCACCTGGACACCACCTACGTCGGAAAGCATCCAAAGCCCGGAACAAATCCAGTAGGTGGAGGTTTTCGTGTTCCGCCAACCCGCCCTGGCGGAATGGGCTCAGGCATCACCCATACCGAAGGCCTTAGACGTGAAACAAGAGATAAAATAAAAGTCACGCAAGCATGGGTAAAAAACGATTACTCGGCGAAGTCTCAGGATTTGCCGAGGCTAACCGAAGTTGAGCTCGCTACTGCAAGAGAGTTACATCCGGCGCATGTGGCTACACCTGCACAGTCATATCAGCACGAAGTCAATATCAGAAACATATTAATACAGCAAAAGACGACCGCACTTTACGCTTATACGGTGCAGGCTAATGATTGTAGTGGTCTAATGAAACCGGACACCCATTTAGGCGAGAATGCTCGCCAGATCGAGGTGTCAGATGACCAAACAACGCCGTTCCTTTTCCGCTGAGTTCAAACGCGAGGCTGCCGACCTCGTGCTCAAGCAAAACTACAGCTACATCGAAGCCAGCCGTTCACTCGGCGTCGGCGAGTCGGCCCTGCGCCGTTGGGTTGACCAGGTTCAGAAGGAACGCCAAGGCGTCACTCCGCAGAGCAAAGCGCTGACACCGGAGCAGCAGAAAATCCAGGAGCTGGAAGCCCGGATCGCCCGTCTTGAACGGGAAAAATCGATATTAAAAAAGGCTACCGCGCTCTTGATGTCGGAAGATCACGAGCGTACGCGCTGATCAATCAGCTGAGCGTCCACGAGCCGGTTGATTGGCTGTGCCAAGTGTTTGAAATCAACCGCTCAAGTTACTACGCCCACCGCCTCAAGCGGCGAACGCCTGATGTCGAACGGCTTCGGTTGCGCAGCCGGGTGAGCGAGTTGTTTTCACAAAGTCGCAGTGCTGCCGGCAGCCGTAGCCTTCTCTCGCTGATGCGTGATGATGGTGAGCAACTCGGTCGGTTCAAAGTGCGCAGCTTGATGCGCGAGCTTGATCTCGTCAGTAAACAACCTGGTTCTCATGCCTATAAACGAGCAACGGTTGAACGGTTGGATATCCCGAACATCTTGAATCGGGAGTTCGATGTCCCGGCACCCAACCAGGTGTGGTGCGGCGACATCACTTACATTTGGGCCCAGGGGAAATGGCACTATCTGGCAGTCGTGCTGGATCTTTTTACGCGCCGGATAGTGGGCTGGGCATTGTCAGAAAAACCAGATGCTGGGTTGGTGATCAAGGCGCTGGACATGGCCTACGAACAGCGTGGAAGGCCTCAAGGGCTAATGTTTCACTCGGATCAAGGGTCGCAATATGCGAGCCGCCTGTTTCGCCAGCGGCTCTGGCGTTATCGCATGCGTCAGAGCATGAGTCGTCGAGGAAATTGCTGGGACAACGCGCCGATGGAGCGGGTGTTCCGCAGCTTGAAAACTGAATGGATACCGACCGTGGGCTACAGAACTGCTCAAGAAGCCCAGCGCGATATCAGCCATTTCTTAATGCATCGCTACAACTGGATTCGACCCCATCAATTCAACGGTGGACTGGCGCCAGCTCGGGCCGAAGAAAAACTTAACGTCGTGTCCGGGATTAGTTGACCACTACAGATTTCTATGGGCACAGTCCGCTCAATGCAACTATTGGGATTATCTAATCCGAGCTCAAGCTCTGGACAGATCAGTCACTCCCTATGGGCCTGCTTATTCAAAATGGGCAAACTCTTACCAGTCTGCCCACACGGCTAAGCTGCTAACTGAGCAGATTCAGCTATTAAACAATCAGCAAGCACACGTACAAAACCTGCTTGCCGCTGCACACGTGCAAGAACAGATCGCTGCGGCTGAGCAAGCGCGTGTTGCAGCACTGGCCGAAGCTATGCGAGTAGCAGCCGAGCAAGCCCGAATTGCGGCGCTGGCCGAAGCTGAACGAATAGCGGCGGAGCAAGCCCGAATCGCGGCGCTGGCCGAAGGCGAACGAATAGCAGCCGAGCACGCCCGAGTTGCCGCGCATGCGGCGGCGGAGCAGGCCGCGGCGGACTTTGCCCGCATCAGCTCAGAGGAGGCCCAGCGTGTCTTAGCGGAATTGGCCCGCTTGAAGGAGGAAGAAACTCAACGCGCGGTGGTGGACGCGAATCGCCGTAATATGGAAGAGCATCAACGAGCGCAGGAAGAGTTTAAGAAGAGCCAAATCAAAAGCGCTGAAGAACTCAGACGCCTGCAGTTGAAGATTGCTGCCGAAGATCAAGCTCGCATCGCCAAGCTAAACGCTGCCATAGCCGAAGTCGAGGCGAATTCGTTAGAGGCTGCCGATCAGTTCGCAGCGGAACAATCTCGTCTCGAAAGTGAAATGGAACGGCAGATTGAGGCGATACACCAAAAGCTTCAGCGCGAAGGCGAGATTTTGGAGCTTCGCCGAAAAATCGTAGATACCGCCATTGCTGTAGCGAAACGGCAAGCCCAACTTGCGACCAGACTTATCAAACTGAAGAACGCGGAGCGGGGACAGGCCTCGGCGCCGATATTTATCAACGTTGGTCACCTTGCAGCATCAGGATTTGCCTTTTCAGGAACCACTGGTGCAAGAAACATCGGGCCAGGTGCAGCATTGGCGCTAAGAGCCTCGCTGCGCGCAGCGATATCTGCCATTACCGGCGCAATCGCGACCCTAGGTGCACCGCTGCTGGTCGGCTTCGCGGCATTACTTGCACCATCACGTCTTGGCAATGGAGATCTCTATTCCGTAAGTGTCCCCTTATCGGAACTCCTAATCGTCTCGGATGACGCCCTATTCGAGGTCGCGACTACAATAGGAGAAATCGATCTGCCGCTGCGTTTGGGCGCAAAAACATCAGGCAATAGAGTTGAGATCATCGTCGCGTCAACAAGTGAGAGGGCAGTACCCGCCAATGTGCCGGTGAGACTCGCGCACTTCGACTCGACTAAGAATGTCTATATTTCTGCCAGCACCTTCCCTAATGGTCCTGTCGTCACTTGGACGCCAGTCGCACACAAGCAAAACCCGTCGACCAGTTTTCCTCTTGCCGAACCCGACCTGCCTATTTACCAAGGAGCCACAGTCACGCCGATTGAAGGGCGAACTGACCCATTTCCAAGTCTGGACAGCTATGAATTTGGTGGTTATATCACGATATTTCCGGCTGCATCCGGAATCCCTCCGCTGCTTGTCGTATTCAACAGTCCTTATGAAGGGGCAACGGTGACAGGGGAACACAGCGGTCGCGATTTCAATCCAGAAAATACAGGTGGACCGATATTAGACCTGGAATGGATATCTGACGTGGCATCACAAGAAGGAGTCAATATCGTGAAATTGCATCTTTCCAAATTTAATCCGTCCGACGCAAACTCAGTGATGATCGATCGATTGGAGAAAATTCTCCGTGGAGAGCTATTGATAACCGACACGGATAAGCGCTTTTACATCCATGAAATCAGGGAGTTTGAAAGGTTTAAATCATTGGGCTATGGAGATACCGAAATGCCTGATGCGGAATCTGCCGTGTGGAACAATGTTCATACTGCGACCTTGGAAGATTTCAAAATGAAAGACGATCCCTCCTTGCTTTACACGTCAGAAGCACTGGCCGCAGCTGCGAAGCAGGACGAACGGGACTATCAACGTATGCTGAAGGAGATGCTGTAATGAACACAATTGAGCAGCTCGTCCGCAATGAATCCATAGACGACATTATTACTGTCTTCGCTTTAGTAAAGGCGACACCCCAACTAGACCTGATGATAGCGCGTTATAAGCCTGAGGCTCTTCGACATGGAGAGCTTCAACAAGCCTATGCACGACTATTCGAGAAAGGTGTTTTAGCAAAGGGAGAGAAGGGGCTGGCAACAAAAGGGCCAAACTGGAAAGCACCACCATTCGTCATGGAGAAAAGATATACCTGAAGTCTGAGGGCCACCAAGCCTAGTCTCTAGACTTGGTGGCCCTACCCTTAAATCGAAAACTTATGCAAATTCCCCATCTCCTTCAACGCTTCAACATTGCCTTTCGGATGCGCCGCACCCTCAAAATCAAATCTGCGCCCAATTCGCCGCCACTTCCGGCGAGAAACCCACCCGTGGATCGAAGCCGGCACCCAGGCTGCGCTCCCAGCGAACCTTGCCCATCCAGCCACTGTACCGGTTAAAGCGTTGCGGCGAGTGGCGCCATTTGGGCGAGCGCATCAGCGTGCTGACGGGACGCTTGGAAGTGGCCGCCAACGCCGACATGACGGCGAAGCGACTGATGACTGTGCGCGGCATCGGCCCAGTCATTGCCACGGCACTGGTGGCCAAGGAAACCAAGCCTGAGCGGTTTCCCAGTGCCCGCAAGTTTGCCGCGTACTTTGGCATGGTGCCTGACCAGCACAGCAGCGGGTAGACGGTCCGGCTGGGTGACATGACCAAGCCTGCGTCCGTAGCAGCTGGCAAAGCCTGCTGCTACAAGGGCTGGTTGCGCTGCGGGGATCAGCTCAGTTCAATGCGATCAGCATGGATAACGATCTGGCCATTCTTGTACAGCGCACCAATGGCCTTCTTGAAGTTGCCCTTGCTGACGCCAAACATGCTGGTGATGACGGTCGGATCGCTCTTGTCGCTCACCGGCAACGAACCATTATTTTCGCGCAACCTGGCGAGAATTTTTGAATTGAGGCTGGTTGCCGCTTCCTCACCAACCGGTTGCAGGCTCAGGCTGATCTTGCCATCGGCACGGACTTCCTTGATGAAGCCCTTCTCTTCTTTACCGGCGCGCATGAACTTGAAGATTTCGTTCTTGTGAATCAGGCCCCAGTGCTTGTTGTTGATGATCGCCTTGAAACCCATATCGGTGGCCTCGGCGACCAGCAGGTCAACTTCCTGGCCCGGTGTGTAACTGGCCGGGGTTTTGTCCAGGTACCGGTCCAGGCGCGCAGTCGCTGTAATGCGGCGGGTGTGCTTGTCCAGATAAACGTGCACCACGACATACTCGCCGGCGGTCATCTGGCGCTTTTCTTCGGAGTACGGCAGCAACAGATCCTTGGGCAGGCCCCAGTCGAGGAACACACCGATGCTGTTGACTTCAACGACTTTCAAACTGGCGAAATCACCGACCTGCACTTTCGGCTTTTCGGTTGTTGCGATGAGTTTGTCATCGCTGTCCAGATAAACAAAAACGTTGAGCCAATCCTCATCTTCGCTGGGAATATCTTTGGGGATATAACGGTTCGGCAAAAGAATTTCGCCGTCCGCGCCGCCGTCCAGATATAAACCGAAGTTCGTGTGTTTAACCACTTGCAAACTGTTGTAGCGCCCGACTAAAGCCATTTCCAATACCCTCATTGCGTGGGCGGCATTCTACCCGGTTTTGCGAGCGGCGTTGACGGGTCAGGCCGGTGGCGGGCGAAAATCTCTGCAAGCCGCGGTTTAGCTGATCGTTTCAGATACGGTGATGCCCGCTCGTCAGACCAAGGGGTCAGTTTTTATCTGCTACAGGTGGCCGGCGTAGCAATGTGCGTGCTCATTCTTATGATGTAAAACAGCGGCTTAGCCTTATCTTTCCGACTACAACTCGCGGATAATCCGTTTCCTGTGATAAGTATTTCAGGGGGATATTTGCCAAGCAATTGTCAAGTATTTCCTGTACTATGCCTGGCCAAGTTAATTTCTACAGGTTAATGGCCGCCATGCGTGTAAAAGCATCCACCAGCAAAGCAAAGCCAGCTCCAGCCGTTGAAACCAGCGAGTCGATCAACAACCAGATCGCTGCGTTCCTCAAGTCTGGCGGCGAGATCCAGCAAATTGCCAAAGGCGTCAGCGGCCAGACTTTCGGCCCGTCCAAGCAGATCACTCTGGGCAAGAAGTAAACCGCTACAAGATCCCCGCGATCACTGGTCCATAAGCGCTTTGAGCATCGAAGCGCTTGGACTGGAACTCCTCCCGAATACCTCCGCAGTTAATCCAATTTCTCAGAAATCGACGAACGGCCATCAGCGCCATGCATTCGTCGGTATCCTTGCACACGTCTAGATCAAGCGTTTCAGCAGGTTTGTTGCCTGCGCTCGCCGTTCATGGAGTGACGCATGCTCAAACCCTCCTGCTTATTGCTCGGCACCTTGCTGTCGTGTTCGGTCGCCAACGCACAGGTATTTCAGCGCGAGCTGGGCGACTTCGACCTCAAACTCGGCACAACACCCTCGCGCAGCATGGCCCAAGGGTTGGTCAAACCGGCCAGCACCGGTTCGTTCCACGGTGGCCTGGACCTCAGCCATGGCAGCGGCTTCTACGTGGGTCAATGGTCACCGAGCATGGGCCTGAGCCCCGGCAGCAACCTTGAAGTCGATTCGTACTTCGGCTTCAAACAGCCTTTCGATCACACGCTCGGTTACGAAGTCGGCATGATTCATTACAGCTACCCGGAAGTCGACACCCTCGACAGCCAGGAACTGTTCGGTGGTCTGACCTTGCTCGGCAGCCGCTTCGGTGCAGCGTTCAGTAACGATCCCGACAAACAGAACAGCACCGTTTTCGCCGACCTTGGCGGCAATCAGCCGTTCGGCATCGGGGTCAGCATGAAATACACCACCCATCAGCTCAATGCACCGGTGTCGGTAGACGGCGGTTATATCGGCAGCTTCACCGACTGGTCAGTGCAACTTTCCCGGGCGTTCATGGGCGTCGACCTCAACCTGATCTACAGTGACTCGAGCCTTAGCGGTAGTGATTGCTCCGCGTACTCCGGGCACAACAGCCGGTGTGACGGCCTGGTGACCATCAAGGCAGAACGCGCTTTTTATTGATTGGCTGAACTGCCAGCCTCATCCTGCGATCACATGACAACCTACGCTTTCGCAAGGACTCGCCCATGTCGCGCTGGTTAAAATGTCTTGCTATCTTCCTCACCCTCAGCCTCGCCCTCGGTGGATGCAGCCGCGTCGGCCTGGCTTATCGCAATCTCGATGTGATCATTCCGTGGACGCTCAGTGATTACCTGAGCATAAGCGGTGACCAGAAAGACTGGTTCGATGATCGTCTCAAGGAGCATTTGAGCTGGCATTGCTCCACGCAATTGCCCGGTTATCTGGACTGGCTGGATCGCTTGCAAACGATGGTCGAGACCAATCAGGTCACCGACGCCGCGCTGCAAGAGCGCACTCGCGAAGCCAAACAGGCGATCGCGCAGACCGCCCGCGAAATCACACCGTCGGCGATCCAGTTGTTGAAAGGGCTGGATGACAAGCAAGTGGCGGAGATGAATGAAGCCTTCGCCAAGGACCAGCGCAAGCGTCAGCAGGAATACGTGAAACCGTCGCTGGCTGACCAGATCGAGGATCGCAGCGAGCGCATGGAAAAACGCATGAACGACTGGCTTGGTCCGTTGAGTCCGACCCAGCAGAAACGAGTCGCTGCCTGGTCCTCCGCATTAGGCGATCAGAATAAGCAGTGGATCGCCAACCGTGCACATTGGCAGAATCAGTTCAGTGCAGCCGTTGCGCAGCGTCAAAGTGCAGAATTCCCACAGCGAATCGAGACGCTTCTGGTGAACCGCGAGAGTTTATGGACGCCGGCTTACCGCCAGGCTTTCGCCAATACCGAAGCTCAGGCGCGCGCCCTGTTCGTGGATTTGATGGCGGAGAGCACGCCGGAGCAACGGCAGCGGTTGCTTCAGAAAATCGAAGGGGTGCGTAAGGACTTCAATGATTTGAAGTGTTTGAAGGGCGCCAAGCAAGGCTAAATTCGAGCGCAAATGCAATGTGGAAGCGGGCTTGCTCGTGAATGCGGTGGTTGAGTCACTTTATTTATCAGCTGACTAACCGCAATCGCGGGCAAGCCCGCTCCCACATGGGTCATGGCTCAAATCAGGCGATCTGCGCCTTCGATGCCACTTCATCAAACGTCACTTCATCCAGCGCATCTTCCTGCTCATCCAGCACCTGACGTGGATGGTCATTACCCGGAATGCTGCTATCGATCAGGCTCAACAGACTCGAGCCCCTTGGCGTCAGAATGTAATTGGATCCCGTGCCGCCCTGCTCCTCCGGGCGCGCTTCGATATAACCGCGCTCAACCAGCAGACTTTCATACTCGCCAGCCACAGCTTTCAGATGGTCGACGTTTTCAGTCTGCACACCTTCGGATGCCTTCTCTGCCACGTACTGTTCAGCATACGGCCGAGGCGTGAAGCTGGGTTCACCGTTCTGCACTTCGTGCAACAAGCGTTCTATTAAATCCCAGTTGTAAGTCGTCATCCTGATTCAACCTCCAAAGCCTGTGAGTGAGATGGCCTTCCTAGGTTGTGACCGGTGCGCTCGTTAGCCGTTCAGCTCTGCTTTTAGCAGGCGCTGACCGGCGGTATGTCGAATGACCCGGTGGTCGCGCGACTATAGGTGTAAGTCACCTCCCAGCCTCACGCAGGAGAAATCCCGATGAACATTCAGAACCATCCCGTGGTTTCCCGGGAAGAATGGCTCGCCGCCCGCAAACAACATCTGGCCCGTGAAAAGGCGTTTACCAAAGAGCGCGACAAACTCAGCGCTGAGCGTCGCGCGCTGCCCTGGGTGAAGATCGACAAGGACTACCATTTCCAAGGCCCCAATGGCGAGCTGAAACTGGCCGACCTGTTTGGTGGCCGCAGCCAACTGGTCATCTACCATTTCATGTACGGCAAAGGCTGGGATGAAGGCTGTCCCGGTTGC
The DNA here is from genome assembly GCF_054898145.1 of Pseudomonas sp. TMB3-21. Taxonomy (NCBI): domain Bacteria; kingdom Pseudomonadati; phylum Pseudomonadota; class Gammaproteobacteria; order Pseudomonadales; family Pseudomonadaceae; genus Pseudomonas; species Pseudomonas sp. TMB3-21. The sequence goes on from NZ_CM142718.1 coordinate 5,638,320, forward strand.
TCGTTTCTGGCCGATCACATCGATGGTGCCAATTTGCATCTGGCACATCACGACGTCGCGGTGGTGGTGGTTTCCCATGCGCCTTATCTGGAGTTTCAGCCGTTCAAGCATCGTATGGGCTGGAAGTTTGATTGGGTGTCGTCCGAAGGCTGCGATTTCAACTATGACTTTGGGGTGTCGTTCCGAGCGGAGGACGTCGCTGCTGGTAAAGCCACCTACAACTACGAAAAGTCTGACGCCACCGAGGAAGAGCTTCCTGGGTTGAGTGTGTTTTACCGCAGAGAGGATGGGGAAATTTTCCATACTTATTCCGCTTACGCGCGGGGGCTGGATATGTTGGTGGGTGCTTATAACTACCTGGATTTGATGCCTAAGGGGCGCAATGAACGGGAGATTATGGATTGGATGACTTATCACGATCGGTATGAGGAGGCGGCGCCGAGCAGTTGCTGTCATGGGAATAGCCGGTGAGTGAACATCTGCAAGCGTGCTCCCACCGGCTCCTGCCGGAGCGGCTCTGTGCATAGGCGAGAATCTGTGGGAGCGGGCTCACCCGCACTGCCTTAGTCAGGCTTATTGCAGGTGAGAGCCAAGGAAAAGCAGTTCGGTCCACATAGTCAGAATAGAAAAAACACGGTGAAGTACAAAAGCAACGCAAATGCCGCCGTCCCAGCCCGTATTTTAGGGTCTCCGCTGGGGCCCATTCCCCCCAATCCCAGACCGACCCACCCACCGCACAGATAATTGTAAACAGCCCGTGCAAACCAGAGCTGGAGCAGCACCATCGAAAAAAAACGTTTCCAGCTGCCGTCGAACCTTATGAATCCCGCACCTATAGCGACGACGAGCAGCAGCAGTCCTATCCAGTGTCTGTGTTTTTTAAGTGCTTCAATCATTCGCTTTCTCTAATATGTCCACTGACTTTCCCGCAATGGCGTCCCAGACCCCTGCTGCTCCCATGCCGTTCGCTAACTTGCTAGCGGCTTCTTCAGACAGGCCGCCGCGCACAGCGAACATCTCGAAAGAGTCACTCAACAAGTTGGTTGCAAGGCTCGAAAGGGTTTCATCTTTTAAATAGCCGGACAGTAATGAAGCTGCAACCGACCCGTTCGATAATATCGCAGATGTGACACCACCCGCGGGAATGGCGGCGACGCCCATTATCCATCCGATGTCGTTAACGGTCTTTACGTCTGCCGCTCTCAGCCATTTGAGCGTCTCTGAATCACCAAAGTCAATATTCGCTCCCGTTGCCAGGCACTCTGCATTTGCGCACGGCATATACCGCGGAGCGTAGGCTGCCCCATCGATAATGACGGGCACACGGTAACGTCCACTTTCGTCGGATGGATAACCGCTCAAAGAGTCTCTAGTACCAGGCCCGCTGGGAGTTTTCGACCAGTCGGCGTTATCGCTGATAGACGTGAATCCTGTCTGTGCTGTTATCGTCCATGAATATGCATCCGTAGCAGAGCTTATGTACGCGATTACCTCCCTGTCCGCGGGTTGGAAATTTTGAACGTATTGACCATTGCCCAGAGCGATCCAGTTGCCGCCCGTATCGTAAATACCTGTACCACTGGCGACCATATCCGTCACACCCGTAATCCCTGTTCCGTTGACTGAGGATAAACGAAGCTGCGTTTCAATTTGCTCAGCGGTAAATTTCCCATTACTTCGAGCCGCAAGTTGCTTGGCCAATTCCCTCTCTTCTCTGTGCAACTGCCTGTTGTATTGTGAAGCGTTTTTCGTCACCCAGGCCGCCTTTTCCATTGTTGCTGCATCGACATCTTTCCCGGTTGTGGCCGTCAATACACCCACAATCTGTGAACTCATCGTCAGCAGGTTGTCATCACCCTTAAGCTTTGTGTCCAGATAACTGATCAATGCCTCGTTCGCTCCAGCAGCCAGAGCGCCCGTTCTGAAATCGCCACCCGTGACTTCGGCGAGCAGGCCACCGACCATTGCATGGATGGCGATTTTGCGCATCGAGCCGTCCTCTATACCTACGGTGTAATCACCAACCGCATTGAAACTGGCCGCCGCCAATGTGTTGAACACGGCCGTTTTCAACACGTCACTCATGTGCACATCCTGCCCAAGCACTTTACCCAGCAAAGCGGACGTACCACCTTGGAGCAAGTGATTTTGAGCGAACTGGTTGACACCCGTCATTGTGTTGAGCGGCGGGCTGCTAATATTCCCTGTGAGCGGATTCCTCGTAGTGCCTGTCCATTCGTTGAAATAACCTGTTGTCAAACCGGCCGACACCCCCGAAATGACGTAACCTTTAAGCGCATCGGAAGACGTCACATCTTGGAATACCGCGCCCAGATCCCCTCCGTTATTAATAAAACTAGTGGCCGCATTCGTCGCTGCACTGGACGCTACGGCTGCAAAACCGGCGGCCCATCCCGCGCCCATGCTGGCACTCAAAGCGCTTAGTGCCGCGGGTCCGACAATGGCCGCCATTGCAATCGCAACAATCAACTGCGCCGCCGGGCCTAATCCCGAGTTGCTGTACTTGAACGACTCGTGAATTTCCTTGACCTGGCGCCAATCCACATCGCCGCGCGCTTCGGCCTCTTTGAGCCAGGCCAGTTGCGGGTCGGCCTGGACCATCGCATCGATGGTCTGGCTGACGGTTTGCTGGTTGACCTCCTTGATGTCGATCTGCAGACCGTCGACCGCTTTAATCACGATGTCGCCTTTGGCGTTCATCTGGGTCTGGCGCAAGGTCTCATCGGTATTGCCTTTGCCCTTGGATGAGTTCCAGAACGCGTCGTTATCACTCTTGGTATGGCTTTCGTCATGAAGGTCTTTGACACCTTCGAAAAGTATCGAGCCCCCACTGTCGATAACGATGTCCTTGCCACTGTCGAGCTTCGCCACCTGATACCGCTGATCCCCACCGCTAACCAGCGTCAGGTCCCCACCCGCGGTAATTTCACTGCCGATGTTTTTCACATCGGTCACTTCGTCACGCTTGGTCTTCACCGCGCCGAAAGAGCCTTTTTTCTTCTTGTCGTATAGCGAGTAATCGCTGTCTTGCGCTGCAAGAATGTCGAGCCGATCGCCCGCCACCAGATACGCTTCGTCGCCTGCCGTGATGCGGCTGGAGATGACCGCGAGGTTTTGCCCGGCACTCAATGCCACATCGCCGCCGGCGGTGACGCCCGACATGACCTGGCCGACGTGGTCTTCCTGTACCGTCAACCGTTTGCTCTTGGACAGGGAATGCTCCTCGTCCGCGGCTGAGCCGATAGTCAGGTTTTCCGTGGCAGCCATGGCAATGTCGCGCTTTGCATCGATCTGGCTGGCGATGACGTTGATGTCGCGCCCTGCCTCGACGTACAGATCACGGCCAGCGGTAACGGTGCTGCCGAGTTGAGTGATATCGCTGCTGGTGTGCCTGCTGTCCAGGACCACGCTGTTGCTGAGTTGGGTGGGGACGATATTGACGTCGCGCCCGGCCTTCAGGGTCAGGTCGCGACCGCTTTGCAGGACGCTGCCGAGGTTGTTGATGTCGTTGCTGGCCAGCAGGTCGAGGCGATTGCCCGCCTCGATCAGTCCGCTGTTGACCAGGTCAATGCCGGCTTGGGCCGACAGGTTGTTGGTGGCGCGCAGGGTGCCGACGTTGCGGAGGTTTTGGCCAGCGATCAGGCTGACGTCTTTACCGGCAATCAGGGCGCCGTTCGGTCCAAGACGGTGGTCACCTCACGCTGGTAACAGCAGCAGGCCCGCTCCGGCATGCCAGCCGCATTACCGACGGGAGTGACGCCCGTTTGGACCTGCACAATGTGCTCAACCGCAGTGACAGCGGTTTCGCCAGTCACGTCTCCACCGACGGAACTTTCACCCCACCATCAGCCTCAACCGCTTAACCGCCCGATACGGATCAGAGGCCATTCCATGAAAACTCTTATGAAGCTCACCCTCGCTGCCACCTTTGCGTTCGCCCTTCCCGTTTGGGGATGCACACCCGAAGAAGCCACGATCAAGCGCGATCAACTGGCCAAGAGAGTGTCTGAACTTACGCAGCAGAATCCGGACAAGGCCAAAGAGATCAACGATGAACTGCAGCAAATGAACCTGGACACTGCCAGCGCGGACGTGCCGGACAAGTGCCAGTTGATTGATCAGCGTTTGAAGGAACTGGACACGGCGGAGAAGAAGGCTGATAGCTGAGTCGATTAATCAAAAAATCGCAGGCTTCGCCAGCTCCTACGGAGCGGAGATGGCCTGAAGCTCGCCAGAGCCTACGAAAAGCCGACGGCCTAAGTATCGCCAGCTCTTGCGGGGGATGTCATGGTCAAACTCCAGACATAAAAAAACCCGGACAATCACTGCCCGGGTTTTTTATTGCGCGAAGAAAGCGTTACTCAGCAGCCGGCGCTTCCGGCTTGCGGCGCTTGAGTGGCGCCATGCCGTCCTTGCTGACCAGCGACAGGGCGTCGGTCTTCGGGCGGTTGGCGATCTTGCGCTTGGTCGGTGCCTTGGCGCCGGTTTTCTTCTTGTCGCCTTTGGCGTCGACTTTTTTCTTCTTCACGCCGACGGCTTTGCCCGAGGCCTTGACCTTTTTCGGTCCGCCGTAGGTGCCTTTGACTTCCTTGATGGTGCGGCGCTCGAAGCTCTGCTTGAGGTAGCGCTCGACGCTCGACATCAGGTTCCAGTCGCCGTGGCAGATCAGCGAGATGGCCAGGCCATCGTTGCCGGCGCGACCGGTACGGCCGATACGGTGGACGTATTCGTCGCCGCTGCGTGGCATGTCGAAGTTGATCACCAGGTCGAGGCCGTCGACGTCCAGACCGCGAGCGGCAACGTCGGTGGCAACCAGGATCTTCACGCCGCCCTGCTTCAGGCGATCAATGGCCAGTTTGCGGTCTTTCTGGTCCTTGTCACCGTGCAGCACGAACGCTTTGTATTCCTGGGCCACCAGGCGGCCGTAGATACGGTCAGCCATGGCGCGGGTGTTGGTGAAGACGATGGCCTTCTGGTAGGTCTCATTGGCCAGCAGCCAATTGACGATCTGCTCTTTGTGCTGGTTGTGGTCAGCGGTGATGACCTGTTGGCGAGTGGTCGCGTTCAGGTCACTGACGTTGTTCAGTTGCAGGTGCTCAGGGTTGTTGAGCACCTTGGCAACCATTTCACGCAGGCCCGAACCACCGGTGGTGGCCGAGAACAGCATGGTCTGCTGGCGATTGGTGCACTCTTGCACCAGACGCTGGACGTCTTCGGCAAAACCCATGTCGAGCATGCGGTCGGCTTCGTCGAGGACCAGCACTTCGACTTCTTTCAGGTCGAGGTTGCCGGCGTTCAGTTGCTCGATCATCCGCCCCGGCGTACCGATCAGGATGTCCGGCACCTTGCGCAGCATGGCGGCCTGAACCTTGAAATCTTCACCGCCGGTGATCAGGCCGGATTTGATGAAGGTGAACTGGGCAAAACGCTCGACTTCCTTGATGGTCTGCTGGGCCAGCTCGCGGGTCGGCAGCAGAATCAGGGTCTTGATGCTGACGCGGACTTTCGCCGGGCCGATCAAGCGGTTGAGGATAGGCAAAACGAACGCAGCGGTTTTGCCGCTACCGGTTTGCGCTGTCACCCGCAGGTCACGCCCTTGCAGCGCCAGCGGGATGGCCGCTGCTTGCACAGGCGTTGGCTCGACAAATTTAAGCTCGGCCACGGCTTTGAGCAGGCGTTCGTGCAGGGCGAATTGGGAAAACACGGGTGCTACCTCGAAGAAATACAAAAAAACAGCTGCATAGGGTACCGGTTTCGAGCGCGCAGGCCGAGTTTCTTTGTGCAAACGGCAGCAAACAATGGTGATTTTGTTGCCTGATTTGTCCTCAACCGTCACGCAAAGCGTCTTAAATGCTCTAATCGACCGTCGCGTCCAACAGAAGAACCGGTTTTACCCATGGATATAAAACAGCTCTGGCTCAACGCCCAAGACCTCTGGGGTGCGCTCGATCAGCACCCGCTCCTGCATTCCAGTCTGGGACTGCTGATGTTGCTGGTGGTGGCGCTGGTGCTCGGACGAGTGGCGCGCTACCTGATTCTGCATGCGACCAAACTGCTCGGTCGCCAACCGGCGCTGCACTGGATCAACGACTTTCGGCATAACAAGGTGTTTCACCGCCTGGCACAGATGACGCCGTCGCTGGTGATCCAGTTCGGTCTGCAACTGGTACCGGCGCTGGGCAAGACCAGCGTGATTTTCCTTGGCAATGCGGCCATGGCGTTCACCATTCTGTTTATGGTGCTCGCGATCAGCGCGTTGCTCAGTGCCTTGCTCGACATTTATGCACGTACCGAACATGCCCGCACGCGTTCGATCAAAGGCTACGTGCAACTGGCGAAAATGGTCTTGTACGTGTTCGGCGCAATCATCATCGTTGCAACGTTGATCGATCGCTCACCGCTGTTGCTGCTGTCAGGTCTGGGCGCCATGTCGGCGGTGATTCTGTTGGTCTATAAGGACACGCTGCTGTCATTCGTTGCCAGCGTGCAGTTGACCAGCAACGACATGTTGCGGGTCGGCGACTGGATCGAGATGCCGCAGGTCGGCGCCGATGGCGATGTGGTCGACATCACGTTGCACACGGTGAAGGTGCAGAATTTCGACAAGACGATTGTCTCGATTCCAACGTGGCGATTGATGTCCGAGTCGTTCAAGAACTGGCGCGGCATGCAGCAGTCCGGCGGACGGCGGATCAAGCGCAGCCTGTTCATTGACGCCAGCGGCGTGCGATTTATCCGCGATGAAGAAGAGCAAAACCTGTCTCAGGTCCATCTGCTGACCGACTACATCAGCCGCAAACAGGCCGAGCTCAAGGCCTGGAATGAAGCGCAGGGCAACGTCGCGGCGATGTCGGCGAACCGGCGGCGGATGACCAACATCGGCACCTTCCGCGCCTATGCGCTGGCGTATCTGAAGAGCCACCCGGACATCCAGCCGAACATGACCTGCATGGTCCGGCAGATGCAAACCACTGCGCAGGGCGTTCCGCTGGAAATCTACTGCTTCACCCGCACCACGGAGTGGGCGGATTACGAACGGATTCAGGGGGATATTTTCGATTACCTGCTGGCGGTGCTGCCGGAGTTTGGCTTGAGCCTGTATCAGCAGCCGAGCGGCGGGGATTTGCGGGCGGGGCTGCTGCCGGCCATGCTGGGCGCAAGCCACATTTCCGAACCCGAAAAACATGTGATATAGCACAGCTTTTCCCTTGTAGGAGTGAGCCTGCTCGCGAAAGCGGTGTGTCAGACGATATCAATATCAACTGACACACCGCTTTCGCGAGCAGGCTCACTCCTACAGGGGTTCATGGTGCAGTTAACGACTGGCGCACACCCAGCCGACTGATCCACACCGCCATCAAAATCACTGACCCACCGAGGAACAACCGGCCGAGCTCTTCATGCTGATTCCAGATCAGCAAATTGATCAGCAACCCCACGGGCACATGCAGGTTATTCATCACCGCCAGCGTCCCGCCGTGCACCAGGCACGCGCCTTTGTTCCACCAGTACAAGCCCAACGCCGTCGAGACCAGGCCGAGAAACAGCAGCACGCCCCATTGCAGCGGAGCTTCGGGCAGGAAGTCCGATTTGCCGAACAGCAGAAACGCCGGCAACGCTACCGCCAGAGCGCCGAGGTAGAAATAACCGAAGCGTCGGTAATGCGGCAGATCACTCGGATGGCGCGCCACCAGATGTTTATAAAGTACCTGCCCGGCGGCGTAGGTAAAGTTGGCCAGTTGCAACAACAGGAAACCCATAAAGAAATCCGGATTGATGCGGTCGTAGCGAATCAGCGCCGCGCCCATCACCGCCACCAGCGCTGCAATCAGTGCCCATGGATTGAATCGTCGGTTCAGCGCATCTTCGATCAGCGTCACGTGCAGCGGTGTAAGTATGGTGAACAGCAACACTTCCGGAACCGTCAGCACCCGGAAGCTCAGGTACAGACAAACGTAGGTGACGCCGAACTGCAACGCGCCTATCAGCAGCATGCCGCGCATGAACGCCGGTTCGACCGAGCGCCAGCGAGTCAGCGGAATGAACACGAGCCCCGCCAGCACTACCCGGATTAGCACGGCGAAATAGCTGTCGACATGACCGGCCAGGTATTCACCGATCAGGCTGAAGGAAAATGCCTGGATCAGCGTGACAAAAAGTAGATAGCCCATGCTCGCCTCGTTCTGAATGGGCGGCGACGATAGCGGGTTTTGCCGGTTATCGCGAGACGCACAATTCCGTGTAGGAGCCGGCTTGCTGGCGATCGCGGTGTATCAGCAGACACCAATGTCGCAGATGACACCGACATCGCCAGCAAGCCGGCTCCTACAAAGGTGAGTACACCCGACAAATCCCGGGCAAAAAAAAGCCCGATCTCGCTAATGCGTTCAATCGGGCTACAGCACTCAGATGCAACAAGTGCAAAGGGAGGTCGATGCGCGTACAGGCTTGAAGGGTTGCGCCGGGTCACTAAAACAATCGGCGATTATCTGGCGATTAACGGTCAGGCGACTTGCGAAAGTCGGGCATTGGCCTGGTTCAAGCCTTTCTCCTGAAAGTCGCCGCCCAGGTTCAGGCCCTCTGCGTGAATAAAGGTCACGTCGTGAATCCCGATGAAGCCCATGACCTGACGCAGGTACGGTTCCTGGTGATCCGTCAAACCGCCGGCATGAATGCCGCCGCGAGCGGTAAGCACGAAGGCGCGCTTGCCAGTGAGCAAACCCTGTGGCCCCGTTTCGGTGTATTTGAAGGTCACACCGGCGCGCAGTACGTGGTCGAGCCAGGCTTTGAGGGTGCTGGGAATTGCAAAGTTGTACATCGGCGCGGCCATCACCAGCACGTCGGCGGCCAGCAATTCATCGGTCAACTGGTTGGAGCGCTCCAGCGAAATCTGCTCGATGTCACTGCGCTGCTCGGCAGGCTTCATCCAGCCGCCCAACAGATTGATGTCCAGATGCGGCACCGGATTGGCAGCCAGGTCTCGCACAGTGATCTGATCGTCCGGGTGCGCAGCTTTCCACTGGTTGATGAAGGTTTGCGTCAGTTGACGGGAAACCGAGTCTTGCTGACGGGCACTGCTTTCGATGATCAGAACGTGGGACATGGGATGTAGCCTCCATCTGAGAATGCTGTAGGGCGATGGAGTGAAGGTTAAACAGTGTCATATCGATGAAAAAGCGCAAATAACTGCTGCAACCCATCGATAAATTCGTTTATAAGCTACGCATACTCTATGTGGGAGCGAGCCTGCTCGCGATCGCGGTGGCACCGAGCATCGATATCGACTGACGAGCCGCTATCGCGAGCAGGCTCGCTCCTACAAGGTTTTGCAGTCATTTCGGGGTGCAGGTCAGATTGATGCGCATCTTGATGATCGTGCGGTTGAACTTGGCGGTGGCGTTTTTATGTTTGCCGGCTGCCACTTCAATGGTGCGGTTGCGCGGAGCTTCCGGACCGTTGCTGAAAACCACCCTACAGATTGCATCGGTGCTGCCGTAGTTGTTCACCTGAATGGAAGCGATGTCGGCATCCGTGTCATACGCGTTGTAATCGATGCTCAGGCCATTCAGCTGTTTTTGAACATCGATCGGATAGGCAAACGCAGTCAGCGGCAGCATCGCCAAAACCACACAACAAAATTTTCTCATTCGGCAGTCTCCAATAAGGACTGCCAGCTTAGACAAGAGGAGCTATTCATGAAAGCGCCCCGCGTGACCCTCGATCAATGGCGAACGTTGCAAGCCGTGGTCGATCATGGCGGTTTCGCCCAGGCGGCCGAAGCGCTGCATCGCTCGCAGTCATCGGTCAGCTACACCGTTGCGCGCATGCAGGATCAACTCGGTGTGCCATTGCTGCGCATCGACGGGCGCAAAGCCGTGCTCACCGAAGCGGGCGGCGTGCTGCTGCGCCGCTCCCGGCAACTGGTGAAACAGGCCAGTCAACTGGAGGACCTGGCCCATCACATGGAACAAGGTTGGGAAGCGGAAGTGCGGCTGGTGGTCGACGCCGCCTACCCAAGCGCGCGGCTGGTACGGGCCCTGACCGCTTTCATGCCGCAGAGCCGCGGCTGTCGCGTGCGGTTGCGCGAGGAAGTGTTGTCGGGCGTCGAAGAAGTTCTGCTCGAAGGTGTCGCGGACCTGGCGATCACCGGCTTCAGCATTCCCGGTTACTTGGGCGCGGAACTGAGCGATGTCGAATTCGTCGCCGTTGCGCACCCCGAACACGCCCTGCATCGCTTGAACCGGGAGCTGAATTTCCAGGACCTGGAAAGTCAGATGCAGGTGGTGATTCGCGACTCCGGCCGCCAGCAACCGCGCGATGTCGGCTGGCTCGGAGCGGAACAGCGCTGGACCGTCGGCAGCCTGGCCACCGCCGCGACATTTGTCAGCAGCGGCCTGGGGTTTGCCTGGTTGCCGCGGCACATGATCGAACGGGAACTGCGGGAAGGCACGCTCAAGCTGCTACCGTTGGATCAGGGCGGCAGCCGTAATCCGAGCTTCTATCTTTATTCGAACAAGGACAAACCGCTGGGCCCGGCGACGCAGATCCTGATCGAACTGCTGCGCACCTTCGACACTGCGCCGCTGGATGCGCCTTTTGCCGCCCCTGAACAAGCCTGACATGGAGTGAATGCATGGCCTATTTCGAACACGAAGGTTGCAACCTGCACTACGAGGAATACGGCCACGGTACGCCGTTGCTGCTGGTTCATGGGCTGGGTTCCAGCACCCTGGACTGGGAAATGCAGATCCCGGCGCTGGCCGCCCATTATCGGGTGATCGTGCCGGATGTACGCGGCCATGGCCGTTCGGACAAACCCCGCGAGCGCTACAGCATCGCCGGTTTCAGCGCCGACCTGATCGCCCTGATCGAACATTTGAACCTGGGCCCGGTGCATTACGTCGGGCTTTCGATGGGCGGAATGATCGGTTTTCAACTGGCCGTGGATCAGCCGCAAATGCTCAAGAGCCTGTGCATTGTAAACAGCGGACCCGAAGTCAAACTGCGCAGCCGCGATGATTACTGGCAGTGGTTCAAGCGCTGGAGCCTGATGCGCGTGCTCAGCCTGCACACGGTCGGCAAAGCACTGGCTGGCAAGCTATTCCCCAAACCCGAGCAGGCGGATTTGCGGCAAAAGATGACCGAGCGCTGGGCAAAAAATGACAAACATGCTTATCTCTCCAGCTTCGATGCGATCGTCGGCTGGGGTGTTCAGGAACGACTTTCCAAGGTGTCCTGTCCAACCCTCATTATCTGCGCAGACCAGGACTACACCCCGGTGTCGCTGAAAGAAACCTATGTAAAACTGCTGCCCGATGCGCGGCTGGTGGTCATCGCCGATTCGCGCCATGCCACCCCGCTGGATCAACCCGAACGCTTCAACCAGACACTGCTCGAGTTCCTCACCGCAGTCGATAAAACCTCAATCAGGATCACTGACCCATGCTGAAAAAAATCGCCTTCGTCGCCGGCTCCGTTCTGTTCGCCGCCAACCTGATGGCCGCCACGCCCGCCAAAGCGCCGCACGTGTTGCTGGAAACCACCAACGGCCAGATCGAAATCGAACTGGATGCAGTCAAGGCACCGATCAGTACCAAGAACTTCCTGGAGTACGTCGATAAAGGCTTTTACAACAACACGATTTTTCACCGTGTGATTCCTGGCTTCATGGTTCAGGGCGGTGGTTTCACCAAGGAGATGCAGCAGAAAGAAACCAAATCTGCGATCAAGAACGAATCGAAAAATGGCCTGCATAACGTCCGTGGCACGCTCTCCATGGCTCGCACCTCGGCGCCGGATTCGGCCACCAGCCAGTTCTTCATCAACGTCAAGGACAACGATTTCCTCGACCAGGGTGATGGCTACGCGGTATTCGGCAAAGTGGTCAAAGGCATGGACGTGGTCGACATCATCGTCAACTCGCCGACCACCACCCGTGGCGGCATGAAAGACGTACCGGCTGATCCTGTGTTCATCAAGTCGGCCAAGCGCATCGACTAAGTTACGCAGGATGTTCTGAGCGGCAGGCGCGTGGCGCCGCCGCTCAATTGTTCAATGGAGAGCCCGTACGCGGGCGGAGAACTGATGCTTTATCGCCGTTTCGAAAAACTGATCGACATCTTCCGCGACGCCCCTACCGCCGCGCCACCCGATCGGGTTTTCCCCTTCTACACCTACTACCTGAAGCAGGTCTGGCCGAGCTTCGCCGTCCTGCTCACCGTCGGCCTGTTCGGTGCATTGATCGAAGTCGCGCTGTTCAGTTACCTGAGCCGCATCATCGACCTGACCCAAGGCACGCCGAACGCTGACTTCTTCAAGGTCCATGGCCTGGAACTGGCGTGGATGGCGGTGGTGGCGTTGATCTTGCGCCCGGTCTTCGTCGGCCTGCATGACTTGCTGGTGCACCAGACTCTGAGCCCCAGCATGACCAGCATGATCCGCTGGCAAAACCACAGTTACGTGCTCAAGCAGAGCCTGAATTTTTTCCAGAACGATTTCGCCGGGCGCATCGCCCAACGCATCATGCAGACCGGCAACTCGTTGCGCGATTCCGCCGTGCAGGCCGTGGATGCGCTGTGGCACGTATTGATCTACGCGATCAGTGCACTGGTGTTGTTTGCTGAAGCCGACTGGCGCCTGATTATCCCGCTGCTGACCTGGATCGCCGCCTACATCGGCGCCCTCTGCTACTTCGTGCCGCGGGTCAAGGAACGTTCGGTGGTGTCCTCGGAAGCGCGCTCCAAATTGATGGGGCGAATCGTCGACGGCTACACCAACATCACCACGCTGAAGCTGTTCGCGCACACCAATTTCGAGCAGCAGTACGCCAAGGAAGCCATCGAAGAGCAGACGGTCAAGGCGCAACTCGCCGGCCGCGTCGTCACCAGCATGGACTTCGTGGTCACCAGCATGAACGGCTTGCTGATCGTCGGCACCACGGGCCTGGCGTTATGGCTGTGGACGCAGTCGCTGATCACCGTCGGTGCCATCGCGCTGGCGACCGGTCTGGTGATTCGCATAGTCAACATGTCCGGCTGGATCATGTGGGTGGTGACCGGCATCTTTGAAAACATCGGCATGGTGCAGGACGGTTTGCAGACCATTTCGCAACCGGTCAGCGTCACCGATCGCGAGCAGGCCAAACCGCTGGCCGTGGCCCGCGGCGAAGTGCGTTTCGAGCAGGTGGATTTCCACTACGGCAAGAAGAGCGGGATCATCGGCGACCTCAATCTGACGATCAAACCCGGTGAAAAAATCGGCTTGATCGGCCCGTCCGGTGCCGGCAAATCGACTTTGGTCAATCTGCTGCTACGCCTCTATGACGTGCAAGGCGGGCAGATCGTCATTGATGGACAGAACATCGCCGAGGTGAGCCAGGAAAGCCTGCGCGAGCGCATCGGCATGATCACTCAGGACACGTCGCTGCTGCATCGCTCGATTCGCGACAATCTCTTGTACGGCAAACCCGACGCCACCGACGCAGAACTCTGGGAGGCGGTGCACAAGGCTCGCGCCGACGAGTTCATCCCGTTGCTGTCGGACGCCGAAGGTCGCACCGGTTTTGACGCGCACGTGGGTGAGCGCGGAGTGAAACTTTCCGGCGGTCAGCGCCAGCGCATCGCCATTGCGCGAGTGCTGCTCAAGGATGCGCCGATCCTGATCATGGACGAAGCCACCTCGGCGCTGGACTCGGAAGTGGAAGCCGCGATTCAGGAAAGTCTGGAGACCCTGATGCAGGGCAAAACCGTGATCGCAATTGCCCACCGTCTTTCAACCATCGCCCGCATGGACCGCCTTGTGGTTCTGGAAAAAGGCCGCATCGCCGAATCCGGCACCCACGCCGAGCTGCTGGCGCATGGCGGATTGTATGCGCGGTTGTGGCAGCACCAGACAGGCGGGTTTGTGGGTATTGATTGACTGCACAGCAGCGTGAACATCGATTGCACGTCGATTACTCGCTAGAATTTTGCAAAAAGCCTGCTGTACTGAGCCAAGGTTCTGGATATGAGCTTGTAGTAAGTCTGCAGGATGCATTATTCGCTACGGTCGGGACAGGGAAGCCTGTCAAGGACGCTCTCATGTCGCTGTTCAAACGTTCAGTTACTGAGTTGTTAGGTACGTTCTGGTTGGTGTTGGGAGGTTGCGGCAGTGCGGTGCTGGCCGCGTCCTCTCCGTTGGGTATCGGTGTGTTAGGCGTATCTTTGGCATTCGGTCTTACAGTGCTGACGATGGCATTTGCCATTGGGCACATTTCCGGTTGCCATCTCAACCCGGCTGTCTCGGTCGGTTTGTCCGTCGGGGGGCGCTTCCCGGCAAGGGAGTTGCCCGCTTACATCATTGCCCAGATCATTGGCGGCATCGTTGCTGCTGCATTGATCTACTTCATCGCCAGCGGCAAGGAAGGCTTTGATCTCTCCGCAGGTCTCGCGTCCAATGGTTATGGTGAACACTCGCCAGGCAAGTATTCGCTGGCAACAGGCTTCGTCTGTGAGCTGGTGATGACCGCGATGTTTGTGCTGATCATCCTTGGCGCCACCGACAAGCGAGCCCCCGCGGGTCTGGCACCCATTGCCATCGGTTTGGCTTTGACGCTGATCCACCTGATCTCGATTCCGATCACCAACACTTCGGTCAACCCGGCACGCAGCACGGGCCCGGCCGTCATCGTCGGGGGCTGGGCCATTGCACAGCTGTGGATGTTCTGGGTCGCGCCGCTCATCGGAGCGGTAATCGGTGGCGTCACGTATCGATGGCTGGGCAAAGAAGGCACCTGATACGAAGACGCGGCTCAGCCTTGCCGATAGGGCAAGGCCGTCCGCGCCTCTTCGGCGTACGCCAGCACCCCGATCCGCTCCTCCTGCAGGAAATCCTTTACCGCCCCTTTCAGTCCGGGATGGCGCAGGTAATGCCAGGAATGGGTGATCACCGGCTCGAATCCGCGAATCAATTTGTGCTCGCCTTGCGCTCCGGCATCGAAGCGCTGAAAACCGTTGGCGATGGCGTAATCCATTCCCTGATAAAAACACGTCTCGAAATGCAAGCGATCGAATTCGGCCAGGCAACCCCAATACCGGCCATAAAAATTGTCGCCACCCACCAGACTGAAGGCCATGGCCACCGGGCGTGAGCCTTGTTTGGCCAACACAACGCGAATCGCTTCGGGCATGCGCTCGGCCAACAGGCTGAAAAATTCTCGCGTCAGGTACGGCCGTTGCCGACGTATCGCGTAAGTATTGGCGTAACAGGCGTAAACGAAATCCCACTGCGCCTGATCCAGCTGCCGGCCTTCGAGCCATTCGAACTCAATCCCCTGCCCCGCCACTTGCTCACGTTCTTTACGCATTTGTTTGCGCTTGCGCGAGCTGAGCACGTCGAGGAAATCCTGAAAGTCCCGGTAACCGCGATTGTGCCAATGGTATTGACAGCCGATGCGCTGCAACCAACCCGATTGCTCGGCGAGTGCGGCGTCGGTGAACGGGTCGGTGAAATTGATGTGGGCGCTGGAGAGCTCTTCGATTTCCAGGTACCCCGGGATGCTCTTCAGCAGCTCGAACCCGTCCTCAACCGTAGCCGCCAGCAGGCGCGGCCCGCTGACCGGGCTGAACGGCACTGCCGCCAGCAATTTGGGGTAGTAGTCAATGCCGGCACGTTCGCAGGCGTCGGCCCAGGCGTGGTCGAACACGTACTCGCCATAGGAATGCCATTTGCGGTAGCTGGGCAACGCCGCAATCAGGCGCCCGCCTTCCATGTGCAGCAGATGTTCAGGCTGCCAGCCGGAGTGCGGACCCACGCTGCCACTGTCTTCCAGCGAACTCAAAAAAGCATGCCGCAGGAACGGCTGAGCCTCTGGCACCAGGGCGTCCCATGTGTGCGCGCCGATATCGGACATGTTTTCCAGACGTTGCAATGGCATCGATACCTTCCGTTTCATCATATGGCAGCCCGGCGAGTATCGCCTATCAGCGCTGTTTAGACACCTCCCTTCCGGCGACAGAGCCCCTGGGCAAAAGTTCACCGACGCGCAACATCGTCATCGAGACGCCATCAGTTTGCCACCGCTTTGTCATAAACCATCGCGATACTGACGCCAGTTTTTAGAGCGTCGGGTTCTAACCCGGCCACTGTTTTCCGTCCGACAACGGTCGGTTGTGCCTTGGATGATTCCTCATCCTCTTCATCTTCGGAGATTGATATGCGTCTTGCTTCCACGAAAACTGCGGCGGTCCTGTGTGGCGGTCTGCTCCTGGCCCTTAGCGTTCCGGCCAGCGCCGCAGTCGACGCCAAACTGCTCGACATGCTCCGGGCGAACGGCTCGATCAGCGCCGCTCAGCACAGCGAACTGCAAGCCGAGCTCGCTCGCGATCAGAAAGAGCAGCAGATTGCCCGCCAGGCTCAGCAAGAGACCAACGAGCAAATAGCCGCCACTGCGAAGAAGACCAATGAACTGAGCAACTTCGACCAGAAACTGGCGTGGGCCGCCAAGACCCAGTTCAAGGGTGACGTGCGCTTCCGTCAGGAGACGGTCAAGAACGATGGCGTGTCGAACAACCGCGACCAGGATCGTCAACGCGTTCGTGCCCGTCTGGGTGCTTACACCGAGATCAATCCGCAAGTCGACACCGGCATCCGTATTGCCACCGGTAACAACGACGACGCGCGTTCCACCAACCAGAGCCTGGACAACTACTTCGACAAGAAGACCATCTGGCTCGACCAGGGTTACGTCGACTACCACCCGGATGCGATCAAAAACCTGCACATCGTTGGCGGCAAGATGCCTCAGCAATGGGTGAGCATGGGCGACATCATCTGGGACACAGACATCAGCCCGGAAGGCCTGGCGGTCACCTATAAATATCCACTGGGCGGCAGCACCGAGCTGTTCGGCAGCGCCGGTCACTACACCCTCAAGGACAACGTCGACGGCGACGGCGTGCAGTTCAAGCACGACCTGCGTCTGTACGCAGGCCAGTTGGGCGCTCGCTTCGCGATCACTGACAGCCTGAAGCTGACCGTGGGCGGCAGCGTTTACGGCTACGACAACGACGACGACATCACCGCTGGTGGCACCACCATCCCTGCCGCACTGGCAATCAACGGCAACAGCCCGAACGAAGAATTCAAATTGTACGAAGGCTTCGGCCAGCTCGACATCGGCGGTCTGCCAATGCCTCTGTCGTTGTACGGTCAGGTGGTCAATAACGACGATGCCAGCAACGATCAGGACATGGGCTGGCTGGCCGGTGTGAAGTCCAAGATCTACGGCTTCGGTCTGGACTACAACTATCGCGACGTGCAGCGTAACGCTGTGGTCGGCGCGTTCACCGACTCTGACTTCGCCAACGGTTTCACCGGTTCGCGTGGCAGCAAGTTCAAAGTCAGCTACGAGCTGGACAAGAACTTCTCGCTGGGCGCGACTTACCTGATGGCAAAATCCGACTACACCAACGCCACGCTGCGGGACTCGAAAATCAACACCCTGCAACTGGATGCTGAAGCCAAGTTCTGATTTAGCGGTAATACAGCCTGGGTAAGGATGCCTGGGCTGCTTTCACAAACTCGCGCTGGTGTGACGGTCCTTGATCTGACCGATGCAGCAGCGCGAGTTTTTTTGTGCTTGTAAAACCCCTGCGGTGAGATTCTGTGGCAGGGGATTTATCTGTGGCAGGGGATGATCTGTGACAGGGGATGATCTGTGGCGAGGGGGCTTGCCCCCGTTGGAGCGCGGAGCGGTCCCAATACTGGTAAACAGGAAGTTACAGATGTTTTGAATGGCATATTCTGGGACTGCTTCGCAGTCCAACGGGGGCAAGCCCCCTCGCCACAGGCAAGCCCCCTCGCCACAGAGACATCTGTGGCAATGAAGCGCCCATTAAATCAACGCTTACGCAGAATCACGCTACCAATCGAATAACCGGCGCCGAACGAGCTGAGCACTGCCAGCGAACCGGCGGCCAGGTCATCCTGGTTTTTGTGAAACGCGATCACCGAACCCGCAGAACTGGTGTTGGCGTAGGTGTCGAGAATCACCGGCGCTTCTTCTTCGGTGGCTTCGCGCCCCAACAGCTTCTTCACGATCAGGTGGTTCATGCTCAGGTTAGCCTGGTGCAGCCAGAAGCGTTTCACGTCGCCGACGTTCAGCTGATTCTCTTCCAGGTGCGCAGCGATCAGCTCGGCAACCATCGGGCAGACTTCCTTGAACACCTTGCGACCTTCCTGCACGAACAGTTTGTCCTTCGAGCCGATGCCCTCTTCCGCCGCGCGGTTGAGGAAGCCGAAGTTGTTGCGGATGTTGTTGGAGAACTTGGTCAGCAATTTGGTGCTGACCACGTCGAACTGGTAAGCGGACGTCGCCAGGTCGGCGCGTTCGATGATCACTGCGGTGGCAGCGTCGCCGAAGATGAAGTGGCTGTCGCGGTCACGAAAGTTCAGGTGGCCGGTGCAGACTTCCGGGTTGACCATGAGCACTGCCCGGGCCTGGCCAAGTTGCACGCTGTTGGCCGCAGCCTGAATGCCGAAGGTCGCCGAGGAGCAGGCGACGTTCATGTCGAAACCGAAACCTTCGATGCCCAGCGCTTCCTGGACTTCGATGGCGATGGCCGGGTAGGCGCGTTGCAGATTGGAGCAGGCGACGATCACGCCATCGATATCAGCGGCGGTCTTGCCGGCACGCTGCAAGGCTTGCTCGGCGGCGCCGATGGCCATCTGGCAGAGCACCGACCATTCGTCATTGGAGCGCTCCGGCAGACGCGGCGCCATGCGCTGCGGATCCAGAATGCCGTCCTTGTCCATGACGAAGCGGCTTTTGATGCCGGAGGCTTTTTCGATAAACGCCGCGCTGGACTCGGTCAATGCTTCCACTTCGCCACGCGCGATGGCGTCAGCATTGTCGGCATTGAACAGCGCGACATAGGCGTTGAAAGACTGCACCAGCTCTTCATTGGAGATGCTATTGGCCGGGGTGTAGAGGCCGGTGCCGCTGATGACGACGTTATGCATGGTCGTTTCTCTAATCTGTTCAGGCAGAAAGCGCTGGCACCGACGTACCAACACACAAATGGGCTGCTCCCGTGGCGGAAGCACGCAAGGCATCGCTTATTCCGATCCGTCCGAACCGCCGAAGGCTCAAAACAGCGGGACCGGCGTTTATAGGCGCGAAGTTTGCCATAAACGTTGGGTTTTCGCCCTATTTGCTGGCTGAATCCCATCAACAGGCGAAACAAAAACCTGTGGGAGCGAGCCTGCTCGCGATGGCGCCCTGACATGCAACACAGATGTTGAATGTGATGGCCCCATCGCGAGCAGGCTCACTCCCACAGGTTTTGCGCAAGCCTCGGGCCTACGGCTCTACCTGACTCCACTGCTTGCTCAACCGCTTATCCGAGATCGGCACCTTGGTTCCCAACTGCTGGGCAAACAGCGATACCCGGTATTCTTCCAGCCACCAGCGATACAACTCAAGCTGCGGATCGCGTTTGCCTTCCTGCGCATGTTTGCTCGCGCGAGCCTGGTATTGCGCCCACAGACCGGACAATTCGCCGCTCCAGACCCGGTCCTTCTGCACCTGCGCGCCGAGTTTTTCGAAACGCTGCTCGATGGCTTTGAGATAACGCGGCAGCTCCTTGAGCCACTGCATTGGCGTTTCCCGGACAAAACCCGGGTACACCAAATGGCTCAGCTGCTGCTTGATGTCGTTCAGAGCAACGGCTTGCGCCAGGTCGATCTTGCCCTTGAAGCGTTTTTGCAGGCCGTGCCACAGCTTGAGAATCTCCAGCGTCAGCTTCGCCAGCCGCTCGGCGTGCTCCGTCCAGCCGCCGCGCTTGCGTTCGGCCAGCGCCGCCAAACCGGCGCCGTCACGCGGCAGCGGGTCTTCGCCCTCAAGGATGCAGCTGTCGAGGCTGGCCAGCAAAATGTCTTCCACCAGGCTGTCGATGCGGCCCAACTCGCGGTACATCAGGCCCAGTTCCGTCAGACCCGGCAGCTTGCCACGGAGGAATTTTGCCGGTTCCGCCAATTGCTGCATGAGCAAACGTTGCAAGGCGCGACGGTGCTGGAACTCGGCTTCGGCCGGAGTAGAAAAACGCCCTTCCTTGACCGTGCCTGCTTCTTCCACCAGCGCCGGATACACCGTCATCGACAGCCCGGCGATCTTCTGCTGGGTTTTTTCCGCCACCGCCGCGAAGACTTTCGCCTCCACCGGCTGCTGACTTTTCGCGGTTTGCGGCACTGCCAGCGCAGCTTGACTGGCCTCGGCGAAACGCGCGGTCAACTCGGCCAGATCGCGACCTTCACCGAGAAACTTGCCCTGGCCGTCGACGATTTCCAGGTTCATCCGCAAATGGCTGTCCACCTGTTGCGCTGCTTCGGCCCAGGCTTCATCGCTGACCCGTGCACCGGTCATGCGCAGCAGTTCACGGCCCAACGCTTGCGGCAGCGAACCCTCGGCGAATGTCATGCGCTGCAACGCGGCTTTGACGAAATCCGGCACCGGCACAAAGTTTTTGCGCAGTGCCTTCGGCAGGTTGCGCACCAGTGCAATGCACTTGGCTTCGATGACGCCGGGCACCAGCCAGTCCAGACGTTCCGGCGGCAGCATCGGCAGCAATGGCGCCGGCACGCGCAGAGTCACGCCGTCACGCGGGTGGTTCGGTTCGAAATGGTAACTGAGCGCCAGTTCCAGATCACCGATGTGCAAGGTGTCCGGATAATGCTGCGCGGTGACTTCACTGGCCTCGCGGGCCAGCACGTCTTCTTCGCGCATGATCAGCAGTTGCGGATCTTTCTGGCTGTTGACCCGATACCAGCTGTCGAACGTCGCGGTCTGGTGAATCTCCGCCGGCAGGCGCGCGTCGTAAAACGCGAACAGGGTTTCTTCGTCCGCCAGAATGTCACGGCGACGGGCCTTGGCTTCCAGTTCGTCGAGCTGTTCGAGCAACTGTTTGTTGGCCGTCAGGCATTTGGCCCTGGACTGAATTTCACCGCGCACCAGGCCTTCGCGAATGAAAAACTCGCGCGACACCACCGGGTCGATCGGGCCGTAATGCACCGGCCGCCGACCGACCACGATCAGCCCGAACAGAGTGATTTGCTCGAACGCGACGACCTGGCCGCGCTTCTTCTCCCAATGCGGTTCAAAGTGGTTTTTCTTGATCAGGTGCCCGGCCAGTGGCTCGATCCAGTCGGCATCGATCTTGGCAACCATGCGCGCATAGAGCTTGGTGGTTTCCACCAGTTCCGCAGTCATCAGCCATTGCGGGCGCTTTTTGCCCAGGCCCGATGACGGATGAATCCAGAAGCGCCGCTGCCGAGCACCGAGGTAATCGCCATCCTCGGTTTTCTGCCCGATCTGGCTGAGCAATCCGGACAGCACGGCTTTGTGCAGTTTCGGGTAATCCGCCGGTTCTTTATTCAGGCTCAACTGCATGTCGCGGCAGATCAGGCTCAGTTGACGGTGCGAGTCGCGCCATTCGCGCAGCCGCAGGTAATTGAGGAAATTCTTGCGGCACCAATTACGCAGCGGGCTCGCGGTCAGCGCCTGGCGCTGCTCTTCGAAACCGCGCCACAAATTGACCAGCCCGGCGAAGTCCGAATCGATGTCTTTCCATTGTGCGTGCGCCTGATCCGCCGCTTGCTGACGCTCCGGCGGACGCTCGCGCGGGTCCTGAATCGACATGGCACTGGCGACGATCAGCACTTCCTGCAGGCTGCCGAGCTTGGCCGCCTCCAGCAGCATGCGACCCATGCGCGGGTCGACCGGCAGCCGCGCCAACTGACGACCGAGCGGGGTCAGTTGGCTGTTGCGGTCCACTGCCGACAGCTCTTGCAGCAGGTTAAATCCGTCGCTGATCGCTTTGCCGTCCGGCGGCTCGATGAACGGGAAATCAGTAATCTCGCCGAGACGCAAATGCAGCATTTGCAGGATCACCGCAGCGAGGTTGGTGCGCAGAATTTCCGGATCGGTAAATTCCGGGCGCCCGAGGAAATCTTCTTCACTGAACAGGCGCACGCAAATGCCCGGTTCAACCCGGCCGCAGCGACCTTTACGCTGATTGGCGCTGGCCTGGGAAATGGCTTCGATCGGCAGACGCTGGACCTTGGCGCGGTAGCTGTAACGGCTGATGCGCGCGGTGCCGCTGTCGATCACGTAGCGAATGCCGGGCACGGTCAGCGAGGTTTCCGCGACGTTGGTCGCCAACACGACACGACGGCCCGGGTGCGACTGGAAAATTCGCTGCTGTTCGGCCGGCGACAAACGCGCGTACAGCGGCAGAATTTCGGTGTGTTTGAGCTGGGCCTTGCGCAGCATGTCAGCGGCGTCGCGAATTTCGCGCTCGCCGGGCAGGAACACCAGCACGTCGCCGGGGCTCTTGCGCTCGCTGCGTTCGAACGCGGCGATTTCGTCGAGGGTGGCAAGGATAGCCTGATCCACGGTCAGGTCATCCTCGACGCGGTTGCCCTCTTCGTCCTGCTCCAGCGTCAACGGGCGGTACCAGGTTTCCACCGGGAAAGTGCGGCCGGAGACTTCGACAATCGGCGCATCGTCGAAATGCCTGGAAAAGCGCTCCAGGTCGATGGTGGCCGAGGTGATGATGACTTTCAGGTCCGGGCGACGCGGCAGCAGGGTTTTCAGGTAACCGAGCAGGAAGTCGATGTTGAGGCTGCGTTCGTGGGCTTCGTCGACGATGATCGTGTCGTAGCGTTCGAGGTAGCGATCATTCTGGGTTTCCGCGAGCAGAATGCCGTCGGTCATCAGTTTGATCAGGGTGTTGGAATCGCTCTGATCCTCGAACCGCACCTGATAACCGACCAGCGCGCCCAGCGGCGTGCCAAGTTCTTCGGCGACCCGGCTGGCGACACTGCGCGCTGCAATTCGACGCGGCTGGGTGTGGCCGATCAGGCCATGCTGGCCGCGACCGATTTCCAGGCAGATCTTCGGCAACTGAGTCGTTTTACCCGAACCGGTTTCGCCGGCGATGATCAGCACCTGATGCTTGAGCAGCGCCGCTTTGATCTCGTCGCGCTTGGCGGCGATCGGCAGGCTGTCGTCATAACGCACCACCGGCAGGCTGGCCCGCCGCGCCAACACCTGATCACAGGATGCCTGCATGCGCGCGACCCACTGGGCCAGCCTGGCCTCATCGGGTTTCTTGCGCAGCTCAAGCAACTGCCGCCGCAGCCGGTGGCGGTCGGCGAGCATGGCGTGATCGAGGTTTTTCAGCAGTGTGTCGATGGAGGGCGATTCGTCGGTCATCGGGTACGCAATTCAGTCGTCTAGTGGCGCAGAGGTGCGATTGTCGCAGATTTTACGACCGCTGCGCGGCCGAATCGCGAGCAGGCTCGCTCCCACACTTGACTGCGACGCCGCCAGTTTACCGGCTCTCTGTAGATCCACTGTGGGAGAGAGCCTGCTCGCGATTCGGCCGCGCAGCGGACGCAAATTCCTACTCGGTATCCCGGCCCTTGCGCCGATACGGGAATACGTCGATCACCTTCCCCTCTCGGATCGCCGCCTGCAGGCTTTTCCAGTAATCGGCGTTGTACAACTCGCCATGCAACTGATCAAACAACTTGCGCTGCCCCGAGTCGGCAAACAAAAACGGCGGAAACTCCTCAGGGAACACATCCAGCGGCCCGATCGAATACCACGGCTCCGACGCCATCTCATCCTCCGGCGTGCGCGGCTGCGGGATGTGGCGGAAGTTGGCTTCGGTCAGGAAACAGATTTCGTCGTAGTCGTAAAACACCACGCGGCCGTGACGGGTTACGCCGAAATTCTTCAGCAGCATGTCGCCGGGAAAAATATTCGCCGCGGCCAGCTGCTTGATCGCCAGTCCATAATCCTCCAGCGCCTCGCGCACCTGCGCTTCGTTGGCGTTTTCCAGATAAAGGTTGAGCGGTGTCATCCGCCGCTCGGTCCAGCAGTGGCGGATCAACACCGTGTCGCCTTCAACCGACACCGTGGACGCGGCGACTTCCAGCAACTCCTCCAGACACGCCGGTTGGAACTTGCTCAGCGGAAATCGAAAATCGGCGAACTCCTGGGTATCGGCCATGCGCCCCACCCGATCAACGCTTTTCACCAACCGGTACTTCTCGATCACCGTGGCGCGGTCGACGTTTTTCGACGGAGAGAAACGGTCCTTGATGATTTTGAACACGGTGTTGAAACCCGGCAGGGTGAACACGCTCATGACCATGCCGCGCACGCCGGGGGCCATGATGAACTGGTCGTCGGTATTGGCCAGATGATTGATCAGCGCGCGATAAAACTCCGATTTACCGTGCTTGTAGAAACCGATCGAGGTGTACAGCTCGGCAATGTGCTTGCCCGGCAGGATGCGCCGCAGGAAACCGATGAACTCTGCCGGCACCGGCACGTCGACCATGAAATAGGAGCGCGTGAACGAGAAAATGATCGACACGTCCGCTTCATCGGTGATCAGCGCATCGATCTGAATCCCGCGCCCTTCACGGTGCAGCAGCGGTATTACCAGCGGCCACTGTTCGTCCCGGGTGTAAATCCGCCCGACCAGGTACGCGCCTTTGTTGCGGTAGAGCACCGAGGAAAACAGTTCGACGCTCAGCTCAGGGTCTTTGCAGACCCAGTCCGGCAGGTTCTCGCGCAGTTGCGTTTCGAGGCGGCTGAGGTCGCCTGGCAAGTCGGCGTAGTCCTCGCTGAAACGGTAGTCGGCAAAAATGCTTGCCAGCATCACCGACAATTGACCCTGAGGCTTGTAGGTTCGGGTTTGCGCAGCGCGGGCCCGGCGCAGGCTCGGCCGGGTGGTGTGGATGAACATGCAGCCGTCGCTGATCAGGTCGTGGCTGAACAGCACGCAGAAGATCGAGTTGTACCAGGTCTCGGACAACTCATCGTCGAAGCGCAGATCGATCAGGCTGATATAGGCGCTTTTGACCAATGGCCAGCAACTGACGTCCATCAACGTGTCGGTTTCAAAAGCTTCGCGCAGCCGTCCAACGGTCTCGCCGACTTTTTCTTCGTACAGGCTTATGCGCGCTGCCGAGGCCGTTTGCGCCTCCTGCCATTGCGCTTGCTCGAACCGCGCCCGGGCGCCGTCGGTGATCTGCCGGAAATGCTCGCGGTAATCGTCAAAGCCATCGAGGATCCTGCGGGCGATGTCGGTGGCTGGCCATTGCTGCGGCATGGTGAGACCTCTGCGGGAATTCTTGAGCCCTGAGCTTAGCCAGTGAACCGGGTGCAGGAGAAGGGGAATTTTTGCGGCGCGTTACAGGCGCGGTCCTGGGAAGTTGAATGCTCGTTTTTCGGTTGCGATAGAAGACACACTCAGCAACACTCTCGTCCCCATCAAGGAAGGAGTGCACTGTGAGCCCTGTCGATATTGTCCGATTACTGTCGCTGGCAGCGATCTGGGGCGCGAGCTTCCTGTTCATGCGCATCATCGCGCCGGTCATCGGCACAGTGCCAACCGCGTTTTTCCGCGTGTCGATTGCGGCGGCCGGCTTGCTGGTGATCCTCGGCCTGATGCGCATCAGTTGGGATTTCAAAGGCAAACTCAAGACCGTGATGTTGCTGGGGGTGATCAACTCCGGCATCCCGGCGACCCTGTACTCCGTGGCAGCGCAAGTGCTGCCCGCCGGTTACTCGGCGATTTTCAATGCGACGACGCCGCTGATGGGCGTGTTGATCGGCGGCCTGTTCTTCCATGAAAAACTCACTGCAGCCAAACTTGGCGGGGTGAGTCTGGGACTGTTCGGGGTGGGCATCCTGACGCGCGCCGGGCCGGTGGCGTTCGACATGGAACTGCTGATGGGCGCCCTCGCCTGCCTGCTCGCGACCACTTGCTACGGTTTTGCCGGTTTTCTTGCGCGGCGCTGGCTGGATCAGGCCGGTGGTCTGGACAGTCGACTTTCGGCGGTGGGCAGCATGCTCGGAGCAACGCTGTTCCTGTTGCCGCTGTTCGGCTACAGCGTGATCACTCAGCCGCCAGCGAGCTGGGGCGGCTGGAGTGTCTGGCTGTCGCTGCTGGGGTTGGGGCTGATGTGTACCGCGCTGGCGTACATCATTTATTTCCGTCTGCTCAGTTCGATCGGGCCGGTGAAGTCAATGACCACGACTTTCCTGATTCCGCCGTTCGGCGTGTTGTGGGGCGCGCTGCTGCTGGATGAGCCGTTATCGATGGCGCATATCTATGGCGGGGTGTTGATCGGGGCGGCGTTGTGGCTGGTGTTGAAGCCTGCGGTGGTGAAGCCGGTTGGGGTGGCCGGTTAATCATGCGGTGAGGCTCTAGACGCCATCGCTGGCAAGCCAGCTCCCACAGGGGATCGGAAGTGCTCACAAAATCCTGATACACCTGAAACACTGTAGGAGCTGGCTTGCCAGCGATGGCGTCAGCCCAGTCACAACAAGGCCGAAGCACTCACCTCCCCGTCCACCAACCGCCGAATCCCCAGCGGATTGGCATTCTGCAAAGCCTGCGGCAGCAACCCATCCGGATAATTCTGGAAGCACACCGGCCGCAGGAATCGATCGATCGCCAGCGTCCCCACTGACGTCCCGCGCGCATCCGACGTCGCCGGATAGGGCCCGCGGCATCGGTGAAATCCTCTGCACTATCGAGGAAGGCCTGGTGTTTCGCGGCGAGCATGCGCGCATCACGCCGATGGTGATTTTGAACCGGCCGCCACCAAGATGCTGCATGAAGCCGAGGACCTGCTCGGCGTTGAACTCTTCGAGCGTCTGCCCCGTGGCATGCGCCCTACCCCGTTCGGGGAAACCGTCACGTACTACGCCCGCATGGTCTTCGCCGAACTCAGTGGCATGCGCGAAGAGCTGGTGGCGCTCGAATCCGGCAACCTTGGCCGGGTCGCGGTCGGCGCCATCCCGGCCCTCGCCTCGGGCTTGTTGACGCGCACCATCGCCACCCTGAAGCAAAGTCATCCACGCCTGTCGATGAGCATCCAGGTCGACACCAGCGACGTGCTGGTGCAAGCCTTACTGCAAGATCAGCTGGACATTGTGCTGGGACGAATTCCTGCTGGTGCTCGGGCCGAAGAACTGCTGTTCGACAGCCTCGGCGAAGAAGCCTTGTGCGTGATCGCCGGTGCGCAAAATCCGCTGACTAAGGAAACACACCTGAGCTGGGCAGAGTTGCAGAACATGACCTGGGTGCTGCAACAACACCCAAGCCCAATGCGCGCGATCATCAATCAGGTGTTCCACAATGCGCGGGTCGACATCCCTAGCAGCATCGTCGAAACCACTTCGATCATGACCTTGCTGTCGTTGGTGCAGCAGACCGACATGCTGGGCGTCACGCCGGTGTCGGTGGTCGAGGATTATCCCGGGCGCGAGTTGCTCGCGGTGTTGCCGATCAAATTCGAAGCGCGTCTGCCACCGTTCGGCCTGATCACCCGGCGCCATCGCATTCAGTCGTCGGCGATGCAGGCGTTCATGAATTCGGTGCGCGCGGAGCATGCGTTGAGCAAATGAGGGTTCAACACTCGCGTTCCCATCAAGGAAGGCGTGCACCGTGAGTCCTGTCGATGTTATCCGGATCAACTTTTCATAAACTTGGGAACCGTCCTACATACACCCCAAACCAGCATGGCGTAGTGTCCTCCGGCATCTAAACGGCGAGACATGGATCGTCAGTTTGCACAGGGGGTGCTATGGCGGTTGAAAACCTGTTTCCGAATTATCTGGGATGTAATGGGCGAGACGGCAACCGGCTACATGCCGAGGCGACTCAGGCAGCGCAGGCGGCTTGGAACAGAACACTGGCGGCGAACGAAAGAAACGAGCGAGAAGCCGACGCACGTAGGAGTGCGATCAAGAAGCGAGATGAAGTGGCCCCACACGGATGCGTCTTCGCCAAGAGTTGCACGCTGCCAGACGGGGCCATTAACTACACCAGCCCCAGCGCAGCTATTCCCACCGATGCGATTAGCCGATATGGCGAGTTTGCCTTGCTGGGTGGGTTTGAAACCGATGCACAAGGAAACATTCCTCTCAAGAAAATCAGTGGCACCCTACCTGCCTCTTTGGGAACACTTTTATTAGGCGGCGCTGCTACTGCCACCGCTGGCGGTGTGTCTTGTAGCGGTTTGTATACGGCCGGTGCTGTGGCGTCCGGTGCTATCACGGGTGTTGCTGCTGGTGCATTGGCGGGAGTGGTTGCATTGCTGTGGCCATCCAGTTTGGGCGACAGCAGCCTATACACAGAAGAACAGCTCCAGTCGCTCAAAGTAGGACGCACACGTGTCCGACTAACCGTTGAGCAGCAGGCCGATGGCACCTTAAAGGGCTACGGGTACAACACCCAGAAGCGGCGTGATTGGGAAATGATCCCCGTAGTGCAGTTCGCTGCCCGAGGCTCCCAGCAAGTGGCTGACTTTGGTGACGGCGTAACCTTGATATGGACACCCGCCACCGACCCGTCCAGCACCCCAGGGATTCCAGCATTAGAAGGCGCACCACAGGCGCCACAGATCTGGATTTATCCGCCCACCGAACAGGCTGATAACATCATCGTCAGCCCGATTTAACCAGACGCTTACAAAGATTTCATTCTGGTGTTCCCGGCTGGGTCTGGTGTGCAGCCGTTGTACATCGTGATGAATGTTCGCCTTGATCCCGGCACCGTGACGGGGCAAGGAAAAGACGTGACCGGCATCTGGTTAGCTGGGGCGAGTTCTGGACTCGGTGCCCCGATACCAACAAGAATTGCCAGCCAACTCAGCGGCAAAGGCTTTAGCAGCTTCGATTCTTTCAGGGGTGCGTTCTGGAGGGCAGTAAGCAACGATCCTGAGCTATTTAGCCAGCTGAGTGAGGACGATCAGGCGCGTGCTCTAAATGGGAACGCCCCTACTGTTGGATTCAGGGACTCGGTGGGGAAACGCGTCACCTATGAAATACACCACGTCGAACTAATTAAAGACGGCGGCGCGGTATATGACGTGGATAACTTGAGGGTTAACACCCCACGAAATCACATTGATCTTCACAGAAGGAAATAGACACAACATGGACAATATTTCTGATTTTACCGAAGCCGCATTCATTGCCTTCATCAAGAACATACGTATCGTTAACAAAGGCGGTACGGACGAAGAGCTTGGCGAGTTACTTGAGAAATTCAGTCGGCTTGCAGGCCATCCTGATGGCTACGACCTAATTTTCCATCCGGAACCCGGTGCGGACAACTCCGCCGAGGGCGTTACTAAAACAGTAAAAGACTGGCGTGCTGACCAAGGCCTGCCGGGATTCAAAGACTAAATGGATCGTGAGAAAACATATGGAACTTCGCCCTGATTTGATGCCCCCGCTGCTGGATGAATCCTTAGTCGCTCGGCTGACGATATTGTCTGAGCAAATTGATTGCGGACATCCCGAACAAACTCGGGAGCAGTTGGCCGCGTTCAATCGAGAGGCCATGACCCAGCTTGAGTACATCGACTTTCAAGGTATTTATGGAGGCCAGGACCACGACACTTGGGTTCGCAAGGTCTTAGCAACACCGTATGAACGGCGCGTGGCAGATGTAACCAAGCATGAGCTGATAGAGCTCGCTCGAAGGGTGATGGAGTGCGATGGGTCCGAGCATGACATCGATTTTTGGTTAAACATGCTGGCAATCAACATACCCAATGAACGCGTATCCGATTTGATTTTCTGGCCAGACGAATACTTCGGTGATGCGGATTACTCGCAGAGATTATCGCCAGAGCAGGTAATAGAAATTGCGTTGAATGATAGAGATGTGTTGCTTTAACAAGTCAACGTGCGTGCCGGACGGCGCTAGAATCCAGACATAAAAAACCGCTCAATTCGAGCGGTTTTTTTGTGCAAAATCGTTACCCAAACAACCAATACCCCAACAACGTAAGCACCACCACTGCGAGCACCGGCCGCATCACGCGGTACGCCTTGGAATGGCGACGTTTCCACTGCTTGACCGCGCCGCTGAAGGTGTCACTGAAGCGTTTACTCCACGCGTAAACCTGATTGATTCTGCCAACCCGCTCTTCTTCGACATTTTGCGGCGCGGTGGCGCGGCCGAGGAAGGTGCTGATCGAGCGGTTGATGCGGGTCATGACACGAGTGTTCAGCGGCCGTTCCACATCGCAAAACAGGATCACCCGGGTTGTCCCGGTTTCGTTCTTGACCCAGTGCACGTAAGTCTCGTCGAACATCACATCTTCGCCATCGCGCCAGGCGTATTCCTGGCCATCGACAAAGATGCGGCAGTTTTCCGAGTTCGGCGTGGACAGGCCCAGGTGATAACGCAGTGAACCGGCGAACGGATCACGATGCGGATTGAGATGGCTGCCGCCCGGGAGCAAGGCGAACATGGCGCCCTTGACGTTGGGGATGCTGCTGACCAATGCCACGGTTTTCGGGCAGAGCGCCTCGGCCGACGGCAGCGGTTTGTCATACCACTTGAGATAAAAACGCTTCCAGCCTTTTTTGAAGAATGAGCCGAACCCGGCGTCATTGTTGTTCTCGGCGGCGCGAATGTAGCCCTCGTCGAACAGGTGCATGGCCTCGTCGCGGATCACTTCCCAGTTGTCCTTGAGCAGATCAAGTTCGGGGAATTTGCTGCGGTCTAGATAGGGATCAGAGGGCACACGGGAGAACAGATACATCAAGGCGTTGTAGGGGGCAAACAGCGCTGAATGGTTAACAAACTGACGCAGGACCGGTAAGCGCGCCTTGCCACGCAAATGCACATACAGCGTGCTGCCCAGAAACAGCAGCAACACGGACGCCTTCGCGGCAAGGGAAACGTTCATCAACAACTCCTTGATCAATTACAACTTTACTCAACGCCATTTACCCGACGCGGCAGCCGGCCATGATAGACATTCAAGGCCGGCGGAATAACCTGCTCTTTTCATATTCTGTATTGATGAAAGCGCAATAAAGCTCTTGATAACACAGGCTGGCTGAACGGGGGCTGACGTGAAATCAATCCCCCATCGAATACCGTCTGTTCGCGGTTACTGTTGGTTCTCCTGCTCGGTGAACAGATCGCTGAAGAGCATGCTCGACAGGTAGCGCTCACCCGAGTCGGGCAGGATCACTACGATTGTCTTGCCCTGCATTTCCGGCGTTTCCGCCAATCGAACGGCTACTGCCATCGCAGCGCCGCAAGAGATGCCGCACAGAATTCCTTCTTCCTGCATCAAGCGCAGGGCCATCGCCTTCGACTCCTCATCAGTGACCAGCTCAACCCGGTCAACCATCGACAGATCGAGGTTTTTCGGCACAAACCCGGCGCCGATGCCCTGGACCTTGTGCGGTGCGATGGGCTTGATTTCCTCACCCGCCCGCGCCTGGGTGATAACGGGGGAAGACACCGGCTCAACCGCGACCGACAGAATCGGCTTGCCCTGCGTATTCTTGATGTACCGCGACACACCGGTGATGGTTCCGCCGGTTCCCACGCCCGCCACCAATACATCGACGGCACCGTCGGTATCGTTCCAGATTTCAGGGCCGGTGGTTTTCTCGTGGATCGCCGGGTTTGCAGGGTTATCGAACTGGCCCGGCATGAAGTAGCTGGACGGGTCGCTCGCGACGATTTCGGCGGCCTTTTCGATGGCGCCCTTCATGCCCTTGGCCGGCTCGGTCAGCACCAGTTCGGCGCCCAAGGCCTTAAGCACCTTGCGCCGTTCGATGCTCATGGACGCTGGCATGGTCAGCATCAATTTGTAACCGCGCGCGGCTGCGACGAACGCCAGGCCGATGCCGGTGTTGCCCGAGGTCGGCTCGACGATGGTCATGCCAGGCTTGAGTTTGCCGGTACTTTCGGCGTCCCAGATCATGTTGGCGCCGATCCGGCACTTGACCGAATAACCGGGGTTACGCCCCTCGATCTTGGCCAGAATGGTCACACCGCGCGGGGCGATACGGTTGATCTGGACCAGCGGCGTGTTGCCGATGGAGTGGGCATTGTCAGCAAAGATACGGCTCATGGCTGGGTCCTTGTACAGCGTTGGAGAAGCCCATAACGGTATGCCTGTTGCCCGTGGGCGTCCAGTCAGTCGAACGTCCGGCCGACAGCGCAGTCAATGCTTTTACACCGCTGGAGAATTGCAATTATGAAACGTAGATACAGTTGGCCCCTGTGGGTCCTCGCCGGCCTCGTCGTGCTGCTGATCGCACTGCATATCGCGTTACCTTATCTGGTTCGGGATTACCTGAACGACAAGCTGGCCGACATGGGCGATTACCGTGGCCAGGTGACGGACGTCGATCTGGCCCTGTGGCGCGGCGCTTACAGGATCAACGGTCTGAAGATCGTCAAAGTCGACGGCAAGGTGCCGGTGCCCTTCGTCAATGCGCCAGTGATCGAACTGGCCGTGAGCTGGCACTCGCTCTGGTATGACCATGCTGTGGTGGCCGAAGTAGAGTTCTTTAACCCTGAAGTGAACTTCGTCGACGGCGGCGCCAACAAGCAGAACTCCCAGACGGGTCAAGGCACAGACTGGCGTGAACAATTGGCCAAGCTGGCGCCGATCACCCTGAACGAGGTGCGCATCAACGACGGCAAGGTCAGCTTCCGCAATTTCAATTCCAAGCCCCCGGTGAACATGAACGCGACGCAGATCAACGCGAGCATTTTCAACCTGACCAACGTCGTCGACACCGAAGGCAAGCGCGATGCCCGCTTCGAAGGCAAGGCCTTGCTGTTGGGACATGCGCCGCTGGAAGCCACGGCAACATTCGACCCGTTGAGCGACTTTGAAGACTTCGATTTCCGCTTGCGTGCCAGAGGCATTGAGCTCAAGCGCATGAACGACTTTGCTTCTGCCTATGGCAAATTCGACTTTAATGCCGGCCACGGTGATGTGGTCATTGAAGCCGAAGCCAACAATGCCCAACTGAAGGGCTATATCAAACCGCTGTTGCGTGATGTAGACGTCTTCAACTGGCAGCAGGATGTCGAAAACAAGAATAAAGGCTTGTTCCGCTCTGTCTGGGAAGCGTTGGTCGGTGGCACCGAAACCGTGCTCAAAAACCAACAGAAAAACCAGTTCGCCACTCGCGTTGAACTGAGCGGCAATGTGCACCAGCAAGACGTCAACGC
The DNA here is from genome assembly GCF_054898145.1 of Pseudomonas sp. TMB3-21. Taxonomy (NCBI): domain Bacteria; kingdom Pseudomonadati; phylum Pseudomonadota; class Gammaproteobacteria; order Pseudomonadales; family Pseudomonadaceae; genus Pseudomonas; species Pseudomonas sp. TMB3-21. The sequence continues at coordinate 5,671,412 of NZ_CM142718.1, forward strand.
GTTTGAGGCGTTTTTGCAGATTCTGCGTAATGGTTTTGTGCAGGCATTCAATGCCCGTTATGAGCGGCCGAAACCGGATGCCGGTTAACGTTTGCGGGTGACGGTGTAGCGGCCGGTGTCCTCGGCCGCTTTTGCCGGCTGAGCTTGCTGCTGCAACCAGTCCCAACCCAGGCAAGCCAGCGCCAATGAACGAGGTACGGCTTCCCGACCGCTGCTGTAACGCGTGATACTCCGAGCGCTGACGCCCAATGCCTCTGCCGCCTGGTTCAGCGGCAACCCGGTTCTCGCGCGCCAGTCAATGAAGATCCGGGTGTTGTCATCTGCAGCGTTTTGCGCGAGCGCGTCCAGGTAAAGGGTGTCGGCGCCGATCTGAATATCCTGCTGAGGCCATTCGACGCTCCAGCCGTCATCACCCAAAATCGCCGCCTCGAAGACATGTTCGTCCAGCAACGGTCGTAATCCGGAATAAGCTTCCAGATCCCGCCTCAGATCGAGCATTAGCTTTTGACCGTCGATAAACGTCAGGGCCAGACGATAGTCCGGCAATGCCTCTACCGCAGACAACCGCGGTCTCTTCATGGGTAGCATCGTTTCCAGTCCTCGAGCAATTGCGCCTGATGGTCTCTGACCCATGCCAGCGCTTCCTTGATGATCAACGGCGGCGCCTTGCCAATAATGACCTGCACCGTTTCCAGGCTAAGCATTACATCCACGCCTCCCCCGGTCAGATGAACATGGGGCGGCGGGTGGCCTTTCTCGCGCAATTGAATGCGGTAGGTATCGCGAAATCTGTATTGGTAGACATGCCGTGCAAGCTATCGCCAAAATGGCGATATCTCAATACTGGCAATGGCTCGAGATCAAGTCAAGATGTGACGCGCCATTCAGAGACTGAATAGGCCGTCTGCGTTCACAGTCGACGGGGCGGCGCGTTATAGTCGGGTACTCCATTTTATTGCGCCCCGCCCTGCCTCGCTCAGGTCGGCATCACCGTTCGAGGATTAGCAGATGAAGTTCGAAGGCACCCAGGCCTACGTCGCCACCGATGACCTGAAGCTTGCGGTCAACGCCGCCATCACCCTGGAGCGTCCGTTGCTGGTCAAGGGTGAGCCGGGAACGGGCAAGACCATGCTCGCCGAACAACTGGCCGAGTCCTTTGGCGCGAAGCTGATCACCTGGCACATCAAATCCACCACCAAGGCGCATCAGGGCCTGTACGAGTACGACGCCGTCAGCCGCCTGCGCGATTCGCAGCTCGGCACGGAGAAGGTCCACGATGTTCGCAACTACCTGAAAAAGGGCAAACTCTGGGAGGCCTTCGAATCGGAAGAACGGGTGATTCTGCTGATCGATGAAATTGACAAGGCCGACATCGAGTTCCCCAACGACCTGCTGCAAGAACTCGACAAGATGGAGTTCTACGTTTACGAGATCGACGAGACGATCAAGGCGAAAAAACGCCCGATCATCATCATTACCTCGAACAACGAAAAGGAATTGCCGGACGCTTTCCTGCGCCGTTGTTTCTTCCACTACATCGCGTTCCCGGATCGCACCACGTTGCAGAAGATTGTCGACGTGCACTACCCGGACATCAAGAAGGACCTGGTCAGCGAAGCGCTCGACGTGTTCTTCGACGTGCGCAAAGTACCGGGCCTTAAGAAGAAGCCATCGACGTCGGAACTGGTGGACTGGCTGAAGTTGCTGATGGCCGACAACATTGGCGAAGCGGTGCTGCGTGAACGCGATCCGACCAAAGCGATTCCGCCGTTGGCCGGTGCGTTGGTGAAGAACGAACAGGACGTGCAATTGCTTGAGCGTCTGGCATTCATGAGCCGTCGCGGCACTCGCTGATCATTTGAGAAGATAGCCATGCTGCTCAACCTGTTCAATGAAATGCGCGCAGCCAAGGTGCCCGTCTCGGTGCGCGAGCTACTGGACCTGATCAACGCGCTGAAACAGCGCGTGACCTTTGCCGACATGGACGAGTTTTATTACTTGTCGCGAGCGATTCTGGTGAAGGACGAAAAGCATTTCGACAAGTTCGATCGGGCGTTCGGGGCCTATTTCAACGGTCTGGAAAAACTCGACGATCACCTTCAAGCATTGATTCCTGAAGACTGGCTGCGCAAGGAATTCGAGCGTTCACTGACCGATGAAGAGCGTGCGGCGATTCAGTCTCTTGGCGGACTGGACAAGTTGATCGAAGAATTCAAAAAGCGTCTTGAAGAACAGAAAGAACGCCATGCTGGCGGCAACAAATGGATCGGCACCGGTGGCACCAGCCCGTTCGGTTCCGGCGGTTTCAACCCGGAAGGCATCCGGGTCGGCGATGCCGGCAAACGCCAGGGCAAAGCGGTCAAGGTCTGGGATCAGCGCGAGTACAAGAACCTCGACGACTCGGTGGAACTCGGCACGCGCAACATCAAGGTGGCCTTGCGTCGTCTGCGCAAATTCGCTCGCCAAGGCGCGGCGGAAGAGCTCGACATCGATGGCACCATCGATCACACCGCCAAAGATGCCGGCCTGCTCAACATCCAGATGCGACCCGAGCGCCGCAACACGGTCAAGTTGTTGCTGTTGTTCGACATCGGTGGCTCGATGGACGCGCATGTGAAGATCTGCGAGGAGTTGTTCTCGGCGTGCAAGACCGAGTTCAAGCATCTTGAGTATTTCTACTTCCACAACTTCGTTTATGAGTCGGTGTGGAAGAACAACATGCGTCGCACGTCGGAACGCACTTCTACCCAGGATTTGCTGCACAAGTACGGCGCTGATTACAAAGTGATTTTCATCGGCGACGCGGCGATGGCGCCTTATGAAATCACCCAGGCGGGTGGCAGTGTCGAGCACTGGAACGAAGAAGCCGGCTATATGTGGATGCAGCGGTTCAAGGAGAAATACAAGAAGCTCATCTGGATCAATCCGTACCCGAAAGATACGTGGGGCTATACAGCGTCAACCAACATTGTGCGGGATTTGATTGATGATCAGATGTATCCGTTGACGTTGCGAGGGTTGGAGGAAGGGATGCGGTTTCTTTCCAAATAGAGATTTTCCTTGTCTGGAAAGCCGCCTTCGCGCGCAAGCCTCGCTCCCACAGGTTATTGATGCCGGTCACAAACTTTGTGAACTAGCCCGGGACCTGTAGGAGCGAGGCTTGCCCGCGAAGCTTCTAGCGATCCAAATAGCAACGCAGATACTCGACATGCTCCCGATGCGCCATTTCCTGCACCACCGGCCGCAACCGCACCGTCGCCCCCGGCAGGCACTGCGCCAACCGCGCCAGCGCCAACGGTGTCAACGCGCCCAGCCGCGGATAACCGCCAATCGTCTGCCGATCATTGAGTAACACGATCGGTTGCCCGTCCGGCGGAACCTGCACCGCGCCCAACGGGATGCCTTCGGAAATCATCGGTTGACCCTGATATTCCAGCGCAGCACCCAGTAAACGAATGCCCATCCGGTCCGCTCGACTGTCGAGGGTCCACACACTGTTGAATGCATCGAACAGACTCTGCCCACTGAAATGACCAATCTGCGCCCCGAGCACGACGTCCAACGGCGCGTCGGACTTGAAATCAGGCAGCCGATCACGGGGTATTTCACGCATCAGCAACGGCGCTGCCATCGAGTAACTAAGCGAGGCTCCCTTGGTCAGCGCCCGGCCCAGACCATCCGGACCTCCGAGTTCTTCACGAACCACTGTTGCACTGCTGCCCAACACCTTCGGCGCATCAAACCCGCCCGGTGCGGCAAGGTAAGCCCGCGCTCCCAGCAGCGGTTGAGTGAAGTGCAAACGCTGACCTTTATTCAATTTGAAGCTGCGCCACGGTGCCAGTGCCTGGCCGTCCAGTTGCGCGCCAAGGTCCGCGCCGGCCAGCGCGAGCATGCAGTCTTCCTGGGCCACCACGGCAAATCCGCCGAGAGTGATTTCAATCACCGGCACATTCAGAGCATTGCCCAGCAACCAGTTCGCCCATGCCATCGATGGCCAATCCAGCGCACCGCCTTGGGTAACCCCCAAATGGCGAACTCCGAAGCGACCGGCGTCCTGCAACAGGCATAACGGCGTACTCGCTTCAATCGTCAGTTGACTCATGCCTGCACCTCCAGCGGCGTGTCATCACCGCCCAGATTGATGAATTCGGCATGACTGACCGCCGCGAAGCGCACGGTATCGCCTGGTTGCATCAGGCTGTAACCGTCGCGTTCGCGGTCGAACAATTTCGTCGGCGTGCGGCCGATCAGGTTCCAGCCACCCGGCGACACCACTGGATAGGCAGCGGTTTGCCTCTCGGCGATGCCGACGCTGCCAGCCGCGACTTTTTTCCGTGGTGTATTCAAACGCGGTGCGGCCAACACTTCTTCCACCAGGCCCATGAAGGCAAAACCCGGCGCAAAGCCTAAAGCGAATACCTGGTATTCACGCTCGCTGTGACGGCGAATCACCTCAGCCACCGCCAGCCCGCTGCGCTGCGCCAACAGGCTCAATTCCGGGCCGACGCTGAGGTCATACCAGACCGGCAATACGTGAGATTTGCCGCGAATGCGCGCATTGGGTGACAGGTCGATCAAGGCGGCGGCGATCAATTCCCGCGCCTGTGTGGGGTTCAGCGCGGTCAGGTCGTAATGCACCATCAGCGTCGTATAAGACGGGACCAGATCGATCAAATGCGCCGCGAACGCCGTCCGCAGGTTTTCACTGGCCGCGAGCATCCACGGCATGTTGTCTTCGCTGATCTCATCGAACAGCCGCACCATCAGGCAATCCAGCGCCACCACTTCCACGCGCAGTTTCATGGTGCGCTCTGCTGGTCGAGGGCTTCGCGAATACGCCGCACCGCTGCCACGGAACTGGCGTTATCGCCGTGTACGCACAGGGTGTTGGCTTGCAGGTGCAAGGCACTGCCATCGCTGGCCGTGAGGTTGTCGCCACGGGCAATCGTCAGCGCCTGCTTGATGATCACCTCTGACTCGTGATGCACCGCGCCCGGCAGCGCACGCGAAACCAGCCGCCCACCGCTGTCGTAGGCGCGATCGGCGAACGCTTCGAACCACAGCGTTACGCCGTATTCATCACCCAGTTGTTGCGCAGCGCTGTTGTCGCGGGTGGCCATCAGCATCAATGGCAACGTCCGGTCATAAGACGCTACGGCTTGCAGAACAGCGCGCAATTGCGCCGGGTTGGCCATCATGTCGTTGTACATCGCGCCGTGGGGTTTAACGTAACTGACACGTCCGCCCTGGGCCCGGCAGATCCCGTCGAGGGCGCCGATCTGGTAATGCATAATGTCCTGAAGTTCCTGGGTGCTGTAGGCCATGGAACGCCGGCCGAAACCGACCAGATCCTGATAAGCCGGATGCGCGCCGATCTGCACGCCGTGACTCAAGGCCAGGCCGACGGTTTTGCGCATGATGCTCGGGTCGCCGGCGTGAAAACCGCAGGCGACATTGGCGCAGTCGATGAAGGGCATCACTTCGGCGTCCAGACCCATGGTCCAGTTGCCGAAACTCTCGCCGATGTCGCAGTTCAATAGCAGGCGGCTCACGGTGAACACTCCTGTAGGTTTTATTTCTTTTCGATGCAGGCAGATTACTGCGCGTCGAGTTCTTTGCCACGAGTTTCCGGCAGGCTCAGCGCCGCCAGGATCACCACGCCGTAGGAAACCGCCGCAAACGCCCCGATGCCTACGCTCAAAGGTACCGTCTGGCTAAGCAAACCGATCAGCAGCGGAAACAACGCCGCCAGTGCCCGCCCGATGTTGTAGCAAAAGCCCTGGCCTGAACCGCGAATGCGCGTCGGGAACAGTTCCGTCAGGAAGGAACCCATGCCGCTGAAAATCCCCGAAGCAAAAAAGCCCAGCGGAAAGCCCAGCCACAGCATCACGCCGTTGCTGACCGGCAGCTGCGTATAGAGCAGCACGATGGTGAACGAGCCGACCGCAAACAAAATGAAGTTTTTCTTGCGACCGAGAATGTCAGTCAAATATGCGCTGATGACATATCCGACGTAGGAACCGACGATCACCATCGCCAGATATCCGCCCGTGCCGAGTACGCTCAAACCACGCTCGTTTTTCAGGAACGTCGGCAGCCAGGAGGTGATCGCGTAATAACCGCCGAGTGCGCCGGTGGTCAGGATCGACGCGCGAATGGTGGTGGAAAGTATGCCCGGGGCGAAAATCTCATAAAATTTTGCCGGGTTGCTCGGCTCCTGCCTGGCCTTGGCCTCGCGATAGATTTCCGGGTCCTTGACCAGACGACGGACAAAAATCACAAAAATCGCCGGGACGATGCCGAGGATGAAGAGCGCACGCCAGGCGTCTTCCGGAGGCAACACCGAGAACAGCAGCGCGTACAGAATGGCGGTCAAACCCCAGCCCAGTGCCCAGCCCGATTGCACCATGCCCACCGCTTTGCCACGATCTTTGGCGCGAATCACTTCGCCCATCAACACCGCGCCGGCGGTCCACTCGCCGCCGAAACCGAAGCCCATCAAAGTCCGGCTGATCAGCAGTTGTTCGTAGTTTTGTGCGAAGCCGCAAAGGAACGTGAAGAACGCGAACCAGAGTACCGTCAGTTGCAAGGTGCGCACGCGACCGATGCGGTCAGAGAGAATCCCCGCGACCCAGCCGCCGATGGCCGAGGCGATCAAGGTGCTGGTGTGAATCAGCCCGGCCTCGCCGGTGGTGATGCCCCACATTGCAATCAGGGTCGGCACCACGAAGCTGAGCATCTGGGTGTCCATGCCGTCCAGACCGTAGCCGATCTTGCAGCTCCAGAACGTGCGACGCTCCTGCTGATTGATGTTGCGATACCAGTCGAAAGGTCCCGGGCGGGCCGTGACCTTGGGGATGTCGAGCGTGTCGGGCGCACTCATGGCAAATCTCCGCGCAATTTTATTGGTATTGTTCTGAGCCCCGACGACGCCTATCGTGGGAACCGGATAGCCTGATTTTTGGGCGCCCGCCCCTGTCGCGTCCAACTAATAAAACCGCGCTCCAGACATAAGAAAAATTTATCTCGCAGGCCTGACCGATGAATCTGAAGTTTCTTGAGACCTTTGTCTGGGTCGCCCGGCTGAAGAGTTTCCGCCTCACGGCAGACAAACTCTTCACCACCCAGGCCTCGATTTCCAGCCGCATCGCGGTGCTCGAAGGCGAGCTCGGGGTGAAGCTGTTTCTGCGTGATTCGCGCGGTGTGAGCCTGACGCCGGAAGGTTTGAAAGTGCTCGACTACGCCGAGCAGATGATGGACACCATGCAGGCGCTCAAGCAGTCGATCGAGACCCGTTCAAGCAAGGTCGGTCGGGTGCGGATCGGCGTAATGGACACAGTCATTCATACCTGGCTGAGCCCACTGGTGGCGCAGATGATGGATCACTATCCTCTGGTAGAGATCGAGCTGGTCGCCGATACCTCACTTAACCTCTGTGATCAGCTGCAAAAAGGTTTCCTGGATCTGATTCTGCAAACCGATCTGCTGCGCCAGGAAAGTGTGCGCAGCCTGGAATTGGCCAGCCATCCGATGGGCTGGATCGTCGCCAGTCAATCCATCTATAACCGCACGTATGCTGGCATCGCCGATCTGGCGCGTGAGCGGATCATTACCTATTCGAAAAACTCCCACCCGCATCAGGACATCTTGAGCCTGATGCAGGCGAACGGCGTGATGACGCCACGGTTGAACTGCGTGAATTCGGTGTCGGCGATTACCCGGTTGCTGCGTGATGGCTTCGGTATCGGCGCGTTACCGCCGGTGTTGGTGGCTGAGGAACTGGCGCGTGGGGAGTTGACGTTACTCGATATCGACCAGCGACCACCGGACTTGCAGGTGGTGGTGTCGTGGCGGACCGGGGTGGAATGGGTCGAGGAGATTGTCGCGTTGTGTCAGCAGGTGTTGGAGGGGTATGCGGCCAAGGTGGGTGAGGATTACATCGTCCTCGCTGACTGATCGCATCCTGTGGCGAGGGGATTTATCCCCGTTGGGCTGCGAAGCAGTCCCATTTTTTGGGGCCGCTTCGCTGCCCAACGGGGATAAATCCCCTCGCCACATAGACCGCGTCGAGCGTTACAACCCCCGCACATCCCGATCTTCAATCGGCCGGCTCTGACGCAAACGCCTGCCGCCCAGTACAACCCAGTCGATAAGCCGGAACAGGCATTCAATGCCGAACGACAGCAACAACGCGCCGCTCATGCCCCAGATCATCGCTTCCGGGGTGAGCAGGATCTGGTAGCTGTAGCCGTTCCAGGTTTCCTTGCGAATATCCGGATCAGCGGCCAACACCACCTGCAGAAAGCGGATGTACCACGGACCCTGCATGGCCTGGAACTGCTTATCCAGCGCCAACTGACGGTTGAGCATATTGCTCAGGCTGTCAGCATCGCTACGAAAGATCGGGTCTTCGCTGGCGCGGTAATGCGCGACCAACGCCTGCATGTCACCTTTGAAAAACTGATTGGCCGTCCCCTGGAAACCACTGAGACTGGTCTGCGCTTCGAGCAGATGCGCTTCAACCCGCTTGGCGTAGTCGCTGGTGAAACCCGGCACCTGGACACCGATCAACAGGCCCGCCGCAAACAACACCAGCCGTACATAACTGAGCAACATGAGGCAGAGTCCTTATTCGGTCTTGCCCTGGCTGACGCATTCACCGCGTCGCCACAGGCTCCATTGGCCCGGTTCGTAACGGGTCCAGGTTTCATTTTCGGTCAACGGTTCGGTGGCGATCACCGTCACCACATCATTGGGCGTGGTCTCGGCCTGGAAGTCGACGATCACATCGACATCCTTCAAGCGGGCCGGGCCGAACGGTGCGCGGCGGGTTATCTGAACCAGTTTGGTCGAGCAATAACAGAACAGCCAGTCACCATCGCTGAGCAGACAATTGAAGACGCCTTTGCCACGGTATTCGGCGCAGGCGTTTACCAGGTCCGGTAGCAACGCTTCGATGTCCACCGGCTCCGGGAACGCACCGCGCACCCGATTGAGCAGGTCGCAGAATGCCGCTTCGCTGTCGGTGTCGCCGACCGGACGGTAGAAACTCTTGATCGGTTCAAAACCGGCGAGCTGACCGTTGTGCGCGAAACACCAACTGCGTCCCCACAATTCGCGGACGAATGGATGGGTATTGGAGAGGCAGACTTTGCCGACATTGGCCTGGCGGATGTGCCCGATCACCACTTCGCTCTTGATCGGATACCGCTGCACCAGGTTGGCCACTTCGGATTCGCAACTGGCGGCCGGGTCCTGGAACAAGCGCAGGCCACGCCCTTCGTAGAAGGCGATGCCCCAACCGTCGCGGTGTGGCCCGGTGCGGCCGCCGCGCTGCATCAGCCCGGTGAAGCTGAACACGATATCGGTCGGCACGTTGGCGCTCATGCCCAATAACTCACACATGTTCGGACTCTCGCTTCAGGGCCGGCTTACAAACGGGGTTCGACCCGCATGCGTTGGGGGTTGCTCGGCACCGGTGGGCGACCGTAGCGATCATCGCCGGCACCGCCGAAGGGTTGATCGTCTTCGGATTCGTCGACGCGCGCGGCCGCCTGGTTAGCGGCGGCCTGTTCCTTGCGAGCGTTGGAGGCGCGCTCGATCGGGAAACGGATCGCGACGAAAACCAGGTAGATGCCGAAGGCGATCATGCCGTACATGAACAGATCGGAGATCGCCCGCCAGGCGTTGTTGCCGACCTTGAACATCAGGTCGAGCGCCGTAATGGCGATGGCCGGCGCGATCTTTTCTTTCACCGGGTCGATGATGGTCGGGGTGAACAGCAACACGGCAACCAGCAGCCGCAGCGGCTCACGCAGCCAGCGCCACGTCCAGCGGGTAATGCGCATCCACACCAGCAGGCAGCCTAAAGCGGCAAAGGCGTAGAGGCCCCAAGCGATCAGATAGTCGTTCTCGGTCATGGTGTCCATGGCAAGGCAGGCAAAGAGGCGCTTATAGTAACGACTTTTCGCCTGCCCGGCTTGTCCCAATGCCAGTCGGGCAATGTGGCGAGGGGGCTTGCCCCCGCTGGGTCGCGAAGCGGCCCTGAAACAGTCACCTCAACCTATCGTCCAATGGCGGTGACCGGTTAACGACTGCTTCGCAGCCGAGCGGGGGCAAGCCCCATCGCCACAAGCCCGCATTAGCACGGTGCAAAACCCATATTCCGTTCATTGTTCGAGAGCCATTCATGCCCGTACCCGCCAACGTCACCAGCGCGCCCATTGCCCACAAGGCTGACGGTTCTGATCCGTACGCCTGGCTGCAGGAGCGCGACACCCCTGCGGTGCTCGATTACCTGAAAGCGGAAAACAGCTATCAACACGCGCAGACCGCCGATCAGGCAGCGTTGCGTGAAACCCTCTTCGAAGAAATCAAGGGGCGCATTCTCGAGACCGATCTGTCGCTGCCCTCCCCTTGGGGTCCGTACCTGTATTACACGCGGACCACCGCCGGCGATGAATACGCCCGTCACTACCGTTGCCCGCGACCTGCCGATGACAGCCTGCAGCTCGACGAAAGTCGCGAGCAACTGCTGCTGGACCCGAATGAACTGGCCAACGGCGGCTTCTTCTCCCTCGGCGCGTTCAGCATCAGCCCGGACCATCAGCGCCTGGCCTACAGCATCGACGCGGCGGGCGATGAGATTTACACGCTGTTCGTGAAGGAATTATCCAGCGGCCGCGTCAGCGAACTGGAGTTCGAGGATTGCGACGGCAGCATGACCTGGGCCAACGACAGCCTGACCCTGTTCTTCGGTGTCCTCGACGAGACCCATCGCCCGCACAAGCTGTTCCGCTATCGGCTGGACGGCACGGCGGCCGAAGAAGTGTTCCACGAGCCGGACGGTCGCTTCTTTCTGCACTGCTACCGTTCAAGCTCCGAGCAGCAATTGCTGCTGGCCCTGGGCAGCAAGACCACCAGCGAAGTTTGGGTGCTCGACGCCTTCCAGCCGCATCAGCCGTTTACCTGCATTGCGCCAAGGGTTGAGGACCACGAATACGATGTCGATCACGGCGTACGGGATGGCGAATGGACCTGGTTCATCCGCACCAACCGCGACGGCATCAATTTCGCGCTGTACACGGCGGTCGATACCGGCATCGCGCCGACCGAGGCTGAATGGCAAAACCTGATCCCCCATCGCGATTCGACAATGATCGACGGCATGAGCCTCAATGCCGGCGCCATGACCCTCAGCCTGCGCGAAGGCGGCTTGCCGATCATCGAAGTCCACCCGCAGGATCTGCCGAGTTATCGCGTTCAGTTGCCGGATGCCGCCTACAGTCTGCACGTGCAAAACAGCCTGGAATTCGTCAGCGAGAGGATTCGTTTGCGCTACGAGGCGTTGAACCGTCCGGCGCAGATCCGTCAATTGGCATTGGCCAGCGGTGAGCAGGTTGTGCTCAAGCAAACGCCGGTGCTCGGCCTTTTCGATGCGGATGCCTACGTCAGCCAGCGCTTGTGGGCAACCGCGCCGGACGGGACGCAAGTGCCGATCAGCCTGGTGGTCAAACGTGAAGCACTCGGTCAGCCAACGCCGCTATATCTGTACGGCTACGGCGCCTATGGCGAAAGCCTCGACCCGTGGTTTTCCCACGCCCGCCTGAGTCTGCTGGATCGCGGTGTCGCTTTTGCGATCGCGCACGTGCGCGGCGGCGGCGAACTGGGTGAAGCCTGGTATCGCGCCGGCAAGCAGGAACACAAGCACAATACGTTCAGCGACTTTATCGCTTGCGCCGAGCACCTGATCGACAATGGCTACACCACCCCAAAACAACTGGCGGTCAGCGGCGGCAGCGCCGGCGGTTTGCTGATCGGCGCAGTGCTCAATATGCGTCCGGAATTGTTCGGCGCAGCGATCGCCGAAGTGCCGTTCGTGGATGTGCTCAACACCATGCTCGACCCGGACCTGCCATTGACCGTCACGGAATACGACGAATGGGGCAATCCTGAAGAGCCGGACGTTTATGATCGGATCAAGGCCTACGCGCCGTACGAAAACGTCACCGCGCAGGCATATCCGCCGACGTTGGTGATTGCCGGCTACAACGACAGTCGCGTGCAGTACTGGGAAGCGGCAAAATGGGTGGCGAAATTGCGCGCCACCAAAACCGACACGAATCCTTTGCTGCTCAAGACCGAATTGGGCGCCGGACATGGCGGGATGAGCGGGCGTTATCAGGGATTGCGTGACGTAGCACTCGAATACGCATTTGTTTTCAAGGTTTTGGGTATTGCCTGAGGAACTTGGGCGGGTGGTCTGGTCTCAACACCAGAACGCTTGGCGCGATAAAACACAGACCCTGTGGGAGCGAGCCTGCTCGCGATGAGGGCGTGTCAGTCGACATCATTGTTGTCTGGTACACCGCCATCGCGAGCAAGCCCGCTCCCACAAGGGACTGGCAGTGAGCACCAACGCCTGAACCGCGACAAACCACAAAAACCAGAACGTGACGACATGTCAGAACCGACCTTACTGAACAACGAAATCCGCTACTGGCTCATGGACTGCGGCCTGTTCGATCAGCTGCTGCCTGCTGACTTTGCAGCGGCCTCGGGCTATTTCAGCATCAGCGCCGTGCCTGAAGGCGAAGAGATTTTCCATGAGGGCGATGCCGGCAGCTTCATGTGCATCATCCACACCGGCCAGGTGGCCGTGCAAAAAACCAACAGCGAAGGGCAAGCAGTGACCATGGCCACGTTGCGCAGCGGTCGCGCGTTCGGCGAAATGGCCGTGCTCGACGGTGAACGGCGCTCGGCCACTTGCGTGGCGGCGAGCAATTGCCAGCTGCTTAATCTGGGCAAGGATTCGCTGGAAAAAATGCTCAACGATGCGCCCAAAATTGCCGCCAAGATTATCCGTGCGCTGGCGGTCTCGCTGTCCAAACGCCTGCGCATGGCTGACGGCCAGTTGCTTTCTCAACAGGTTTAACCGCCCGGCGATTTGATCTTCGTGCCGTCCTGCTCAAGGCCCGGCAACGGCTGATCCTTGGGTGGATTGGGCACGCTGATCGGCGGCAACAGCGGCGGTCCACCGCTTCCCGGCCCAGCCTTGGGCACGCTGTTGGGCGTGATTTGCGGGTATGGCGTGGGCGTTGCCGTGCCAGGCGAGCCGGGCGACGGTGCAGGTGTGGTCGGGATGGTTTGGAGATCCGCAGCCTGCACTGCAGTTATCGAGAGCGCGGCCAAGGCAATGACCGTTAGAATAGTGCGCTTCATCAATGGCTCCGTTGGCCTTGTTGTCTGTTTGCAGGCTACTCCCAACTACGTTCGTTTGCCCTACCCAATGCCCATTCTTCTCAAGTGAGCCCCATGAAACGTTTCGTTCTGCTCGACACCGCGCCCATTCCTGAAAACGGCGGTGCCCTTTGCCTGTTCGAATACGGTGAGGATTTCGTCATCAAGATCCAGGGTGGCGACGGCGGGCAACTGATGAATACACGCATGCACGGCTCGGAAGATGCCTTGGCGGAAATCCCTTGTCGCAAGGTTGCCGGACGCCCGAACTCGCGGGTGTTGATCGGTGGCCTGGGCATGGGCTTCACCCTCGCCTCGGCCCTCAAGCACTTGGGTAAAACGGCCGAAGTGGTGGTCGCCGAACTGGTGCCTGGCGTCGTGGAATGGAACCGCGGGCCGCTGGGGGAGAAATCCGGCAATCCGTTGCTCGACCCGCGCACGGTGATCCGCATGGAAGACGTGGCGAAAGTCCTGCAGGCCGAGCCACAAGGTTTTGATGCAATCATGCTCGACGTCGACAACGGCCCTGAAGGCCTGACGCAACGGGCCAACAGCTGGCTCTACTCCGCAGGTGGGCTGAGTGCCTGCGCCAAAGCGCTGCGGCCCAAGGGTGTTCTGGCGGTGTGGTCAGCCAGCGCCGACAAGCAGTTTTCTGAAAAACTGAAGAAGGCCGGCTTCAAGGCCGAGGAAGTGCAGGTGTTTGCCCACGGCAACAAAGGCACCCGCCACACCATCTGGATTGCCGAGAAGCTCAAGGGCTGAGCTAAACTCCTACGGGTAATGTGTTCATAACCGTCATTAGTCTTTTACAAAGGTGAACCCATGAGTTCGTCAACGCCGACCAACACGTCGAAACTGGACCGCATCCTCGCCGACAACCAGCGCGACAAGGAAATGGGTTACCGCGACAAGGCCCTGAAGATGTACCCGCACGTTTGCGGCCGCTGCGCCCGGGAATTTTCCGGCAAGCGTCTGAGCGAGTTGACCGTGCATCACCGCGATCACAACCACGACAACAACCCACAGGACGGCTCGAACTGGGAGTTGTTGTGCCTGTATTGCCATGACAACGAGCACTCGCGCTACACCGATCAGCAGTATTTCCACGAAGGCTCGCTGAGCACGCCGAAGATCGCCAAGGCGACGCACAACCCGTTCGCGGCGTTGGCGGGCTTGATGAAGAAGGAGGACTGAGGTTTTCGCTGCCTGATCCGGCCTCATCGCGAGCAGGCTCGCTCCCACCGGGGTAAGTGGCGAGAAGGTAGTTTGCGTCTGGTGGTAATCCAACGTGGGAGCGAGCCTGATGGCGATAGCGGTGGTACAGGCGCCGCCGGT